>NZ_JAAEHL010000009.1 GCF_010614725.1 Flavobacterium ajazii | reverse complement strand
TAGGGAATAAAGCCTGAGCTAAGGCTAATCCTGCTGTGTCGCTGCATTGTAAAGTCATGTTCAAAGAACCCATTTCACTAGCCCATGTAGGCGCTATAGTATCTTCAATAGTAATCACTTGCGTGAAAATATCAGAAGTATTTCCACAGTCGTCTTTTACAGTCCAGGTGTTGGTGTAAGTTCCTGCATTTCCACAACCTTCAGAAGCCATAAACTGTCCACTTACTTTTACAATGTTTGAAACATTTGTATCACATAAGTCAGATGCTGTTGGGAACATTGCCTGAGCGTTTTCTAATCCTGAAAGATCGCTGCATTGTAGCGTTACATTCAAAGAACCCATTTCAGTTGCCCATGTAGGAGCAGTGGTGTCTTCGATAGTAATTACTTGCGTGAAAGTATCAGAAGTATTTTCACAGTCGTCTTTTACAGTCCAGGTGTTGGTGTAAGTTCCGGAATTTCCACAACCTTCAGAAGCCATAAACTGACCGCTTACTTTTACGATATTAGAAACATCAGTATCACATAAGTCAGAAGCTGTTGGGAACATTGCCTGAGCATTTTCCAAACCTGAAAGATCACTGCATTGTAGAGTTACATTCAAAGAACTCATTTCAGTTGCCCATGTAGGAGCGGTGGTGTCTTCGATAGTAATTATTTGAGTGAAAGTATCAGAAGTATTTCCACAATCGTCTTTTATTGTCCATGTATTGGTATAAGTTCCGGAGTTTCCACAACCTTCAGAAGCCATAAACTGACCACTTACTTTTACGATATTAGAAACATCAGTATCACAAAGATCTGAAGCCACAGGGAACATTGTCTGAGCGTTTTCTAATCCTGAAAGATCACTGCATTGTAGAGTTACATTCAAAGAACTCATTTCAGTAGCCCAAGTTGGTGCAGTGGTATCTTCGATTGTTATCACTTGCGTGAAAGTATCAGAAGTATTGCCACAATCGTCTTTAACAGTCCAGGTATTGGTATAAGTTCCTGAGTTTCCACAACCTTCAGAAGCCATAAACAGACCACTTGCTTTTACAATGTTTGAAACATCAGTATCACATAAGTCAGATGCTGTTGGAAATAAAGCTTGAGCTAAAGCTAATCCTGCTGTGTCGCTGCATTGTAAAGTCATGTTTAAAGAATTCATTTCAGTAGCCCAAGTTGGTGCAGTGGTATCTTCGATTGTTATCACTTGCGTGAAAGTATCAGAAGTATTACCACAGTCGTCTTTTACAGTCCATGTGTTGGTGTAAGTTCCTGAGTTTCCACAACCTTCAGAAGCCATAAACTGTCCGCTTACTTTTACAATGTTTGAAACATCGGTATCACATAAGTCAGAAGCTGTTGGGAATAAAGCCTGAGCTAAAGCTAATCCTGCTGTGTCGCTGCATTGTAAAGTCATGTTTAAAGAATTCATTTCAGTAGCCCATGTAGGCGCTGTAGTATCTTCGATAGTGATTACTTGCGTGAAAGTATCAGAAGTATTACCACAGTCGTCTTTTACAGTCCATGTGTTGGTGTAAGTTCCTGAGTTTCCACAACCTTCAGAAGCCATAAACTGTCCGCTTACTTTTACAATGTTTGAAACATCGGTATCACATAAGTCAGAAGCTGTTGGGAATAAAGCCTGAGCTAGAGTCAAACCAGCTGTGTCGCTGCATTGTAAAGTCATGTTTAAAGAATTCATTTCAGTAGCCCATGTTGGTGCCGTGGTGTCTTCGATAGTAATTACTTGTATAAAACTATCCGTAACATTTCCGCAATCATCTTTTGCAATCCAGCTATTAGTATAAGTTCCTGCATTGGCACAGCCCTGAGAGGCAGTAAAATCACCACTGGTTTTAGTATAAGTAACAATTGTACAATTTGCAGTTGCAGTTGGTGCCTGGTTTTGAGCAGCTTGTAATCCTCCTGTGTCGCTGCATTGTAAAGTAACATTTAGAGTACCTGGCTGTGTGATCCATGTTGGTGCCGCATTATCTTCAATGGTGATTACCTGTGTGAAAACAGTTGAAGTATTTTGGCAAACATCCTTAGCTTCCCATGTATTTGTATATGTTCCTGTACTTCCACAGCTTCCTCTTTGTAATGTTCCACTTGTTTTGGTGTAAGTTACTGTTCCATCACAGTTATCAGTAGCGATTGGAGCCATAGCCTGAGCATTAATCAAACCTTCAGTATCACTACATTGAAGGGTAACATTCAAAGAATTTGTTACAGTTGTCCACATTGGCGCAGTAGTATCCTGAATAGTGATGGTTTGAGTAAATGTTGTTGAGGTATTTAGACAAACATCTTTTGCAACCCATGTATTAGTATAAGTTCCGGAGTTTACACAAGAACCCGCAACAAAGCTTCCACTTGTTTTGGTATAGGTTACAGTTCCACCACAGTTATCGGTAGCGATTGGCGCAGCTGCCTGAGCAGTTGCCAAACCTGAAAGATCACTACACTGCAAAGTCACATCTAAAGAAGCTGCAGCAGTTGTCCACATTGGTGCGGTTGTATCCTGAATTGTAATAACCTGAGTGAAAGTAGTTGATGAGTTGTTGCAAACATCTTTAGCTACCCAGGTGTTAGTGTAAGTTCCGGAGTTGATACAAGAACCTGCAACAAAGCTTCCGCTTGTTTTGGTATAGGTTACAGTTCCACCACAGTTATCGGTAGCGACTGGTGCTGCTGCCTGAGCAGTTGCCAAACCAGAAAGATCGTTACACTGCAAAGTCACATCTAAATAAGCTGCCGCAGTTGTCCACATTGGCGCGGTTGTATCCTGAATGGTAATTACCTGAGTGAAAGTAGTTGATGAATTATTACAAACATCTTTAGCTACCCATGTATTAGTGTAAGTTCCGGAGTTGATACAAGAACCAGCTACGAAGCTTCCGCTTGTTTTGGTATAAGTCACAGTTCCACCACAATTATCGGTAGCGACTGGCGCTGCTGCCTGAGCCGTTGCCAAGCCGGAAAGGTCACTACACTGCAAAGTGACATCTAAAGAAGCTGCAGCAGTTGTCCATGTTGGAGCGGTTGTATCCTGAATAGTGATAGTCTGTGTGAAAGTAGTTGATGAGTTGTTACAAACATCTTTAGCTACCCATGTATTAGTGTAAATTCCGGAGTTGATACAAGAACCAGCTGTAAAGCTTCCGCTTGTTTTGGTATAGTTTACAGTTCCTCCACAATTATCGGTAGCGATTGGCGCTGCTGCCTGAGCAGTTGCCAAACCTGAAAGATCGCTACACTGTAAAGTTACATCTAAAGAAGCTGCAGCAGTTGTCCATATTGGCGCAGTAGTGTCCTGAATTGTAATAACCTGAGTGAAAGTAGTTGATGAGTTGTTGCAAACATCTTTGGCAACCCATGTATTAGTATAAGTTCCGGAGTTGATACAAGAGCCTGCTGTAAAGCTTCCGCTTGTTTTGGTATAGGTTACAGTTCCTCCGCAATTATCGGTAGCTATTGGTGCTGCTGCCTGAGCCGTTGCTAAGCCTGAAAGATCACTACACTGTAAAGTCACATCTAAAGAAGCTGCAGCAGTTGTCCACATTGGTGCGGTTGTATCCTGAATTGTAATAACCTGAGTGAAAGTAGTTGATGAGTTGTTGCAAACATCTTTGGCAACCCATGTATTAGTATAAGTTCCGGAGTTGATACAAGAGCCTGCTGTAAAGCTTCCGCTTGTTTTGGTATAGGTTACAGTTCCTCCGCAATTATCGGTAGCTATTGGTGCTGCTGCCTGAGCCGTTGCCAAACCTGAAAGGTCGCTACACTGCAAAGTTACATCTAAAGAAGCTGCAGCAGTTGTCCACATTGGTGCGGTTGTATCCTGAATTGTAATAACCTGAGTGAAAGTAGTTGATGAGTTGTTGCAAACATCTTTGGCAACCCATGTATTAGTATAAGTTCCGGAGTTGATACAAGAGCCTGCTGTAAAGCTTCCGCTTGTTTTGGTATAAGTTACAGTTCCTCCACAGTTATCGGTAGCGATTGGTGCTGCTGCCTGAGCAGTTGCCAAGCCGGAAAGATCGCTACACTGTAAAGTCACATTTAGAGAAGCTGCCGCAGTTGTCCACATTGGCGCGGTTGTATCCTGAATGGTAATTACCTGAGTGAAAGTAGTTGATGAGTTGTTGCAAACATCTTTGGCAACCCAGGTGTTAGTGTAAGTTCCGGAGTTGATACAAGAACCAGCTGTAAAGCTTCCGCTTGTTTTGGTATAAGTCACAGTTCCACCACAATTATCGGTAGCGATTGGCGCTGCTGCCTGAGCCGTTGCCAAACCTGAAAGGTCGCTACACTGCAAAGTTACATCTAAAGAAGCTGCAGCAGTTGTCCACATTGGCGCAGTAGTATCCTGAATTGTAATTATCTGAGTGAAAGTAGTTGATGAGTTGTTGCAAACATCTTTAGCCACCCATGTATTAGTGTAAGTTCCGGAGTTTACACAAGAGCCTGCTGTAAAGCTTCCGCTTGTTTTGGTATAGGTTACAGTTCCTCCACAATTATCGGTAGCGATTGGCGCTGCTGCCTGAGCAGTTGCCAAACCTGAAAGATCGCTACACTGTAAAGTTACATCTAAAGAAGCTGCAGCAGTTGTCCATATTGGCGCAGTAGTGTCCTGAATTGTAATAACCTGAGTGAAAGTAGTTGATGAGTTGTTGCAAACATCTTTGGCAACCCATGTATTAGTATAAGTTCCGGAGTTGATACAAGAGCCTGCTGTAAAGCTTCCGCTTGTTTTGGTATAGGTTACAGTTCCTCCGCAATTATCGGTAGCTATTGGTGCTGCTGCCTGAGCTGTTGCCAAACCGGAAAGGTCACTACACTGCAAAGTCACATTTAGAGAAGCTGCAGCAGTTGTCCACATTGGTACGGTTGTATCCTGAATGGTAATAACCTGAGTGAAAGTAGTTGAAGTATTCAAACAAACATCTTTAGCTACCCAGGTGTTAGTATAAGTTCCGGAGTTTACACAAGAACCTGCAACAAAGCTTCCACTTGTTTTGGTATAGGTTACAGTTCCACCACAGTTATCGGTAGCAATTGGTGCTGCTGCCTGAGCAGTTGCCAAACCGGAAAGGTCACTACATTGTAAAGTCACATTCAAAGCATTTGCAGTCGTTGTCCAGATTGGTGCCGTTGTATCGTTAACAGTAACTATTTTTTCACAAGTAGAACTGCATCCATTTAAAGTAGTCGTTAATAATAATTTAAACGTTGTATTACAAGTAGAGCCAGCTAAAACAGTTACGCTTTGTGCATTAGAAGCAGATGTGATTGTAGCACCATTTGCAGTTCCTGAAGGCAAAGACCACGCATAAGTAGTCATATTTGCCGGAGCCGTATAAATATTAGAAGAAGATAAACATACAGGACCAGAAGTACCAGTAATGGAACAACCAACAGGAACATTAACCGTTACGGTTGCTTCACTTGTAGCAATAGCATTTCCAGAGCATAAACCTGAATTAGAAAATATTGCTCTGAATAATGTGGTTTCTGTTAAATTACCTGTATTATATGCTGTTAAACCTGCAGTATTAGGGATATCTACCCAAGCAGAAAATGGAGCAACAGATGATTGCCACTTAATTACAGTAGAATTAGCAGTGAGACCGGTTATTGTTAAGGCGCTGCTAGCCCCTGAACAAATAGTCGTGCTTGGTCCAACAGTTCCTTTTAGAGGAATTCCAAAAGTAAGCGGGGTATTAATACACGGACTTGAATTAGGAGAATTACCGCTAACCGATGCTAATTTTGTAACATTGATTATACCAGGGTTATTTGGATCACAAATATTAATTCCCAAACTTCCAAAAGGAATATTAAACTCTAAAAAGGTAGCACCGGAATTACAATTTGCGTTACCAGACTGCGCAGCAAGACCTGGAGGGATAACGTTAGTTTGAGTTTTAACATTTCCATTTCCTGTATATAAAGTAAAACCATTTCCGTTAGAATTAATCTCTAAGATATATTCAGCACCAGCTACACTAATGGTACCTCCAAATGAGTCTGATGTTAATCCGGTTAAAGGGTCATTATTGGTGTCTAAGTACAACCTAAAAAGTGCTGAACCACCATTACCAATGTCCATACCTAATCTCAATACTTGATTTTGAGTGTCAACTTTAGCGTGAATCGTTCCAATTTGACACGTTGAAGAAGGACTAGCTAATAATACTTTGCTATAAACAGTGCCAGTTGCATATTCATCACCAACTGTACTCGGACCCGGGCAATAATCTCCATCAAATGTATTTTGAGAATAGCCATTTGTAATAAATATTAAAAAAAGCAACGCTGTCAAAACGCCTTTAATATTAATATTTTTAAAAAAATAAGTAATGATTTCCATAATCTCTAATTTTATTAAGTTAGGATTAAAATGTTTTTGGACTTCTTGTCTTAAAATGAATTTTTGGGGTTATTCAGTTAAAAGACATTTTAGATCTAGCGATTTGGAATAATGTAGTATTGCGATTATTTCAAATTTTTAACAGAAAATCTATGAATCAAAATTATATAGATTGATTTAATTATGTTTTTTTTATCTGTAACTAACCTGAAAAATCGTTTAAATGCGTTTTTTTTGTTAAATAATTCTCTCAAAATGATTTTTTTAATAGAATTATAACAAGTCTAAAAGTGCATTTTGTAGACTTTTGAACTATTTTTTAAATTTTAAAAATAATTATAAGTTACTATAAATCAGTTAGTTGTATATTTTTATTATGCCGCTAAATAATATCGATGAAGTGATAATTTTGACAGATGAAAAGCACTTTTTCCTAAATTTATTTTTAGTTTAATTCTTTCATTACTGTTAAGAATTTAGTAAAAATGTTAACAGAATAAAAAAACAATAGTCTATTGAAATTTCTTTTGTAAATTAGGATTGTACTTCTGTTGGTATTTATCATTTAAAAATATCTTTCTATGAAAAATTTAATTTTAATACGACATGCAAAATCAAGTTGGGAAGCCCCATTAAAGGATTTTGACAGACCTTTGATGAAAAGAGGGATTTTAGATGCTCATAATGTTTCAGGAGCGATTTCAAAATTTCTCCCTAAAACCTATACAATCTGGAGCAGTACTGCCGCAAGGGCAACTGAAACAGCTATTATTTTTGCACAGAATTTATCGTATCCATTAGAAAGTATTTTATTCAAAGATGAGCTTTACACATTCGATGAAAGACATCTTGAAAAAGTTATTAAATCATGTGATAATAGTTTAGAAAGCGTTATTCTTTTCGGACATAACGAGGCTATTACAAATTTTGTTAATAAATTTGGGGATGTTTTTATTGATAATGTTCCAACTTCCGGTTTTGTATCACTGCAATTTGATTCAGAAAGCTGGGATACGATAGATAAAGGCAAAACCCATAAAACAATATTCCCCAAAGATTTAAAATAAATAACGTGCACGAACAGAAATATATCGACAGAGAAAAAAGCTGGTTAGCGTTTAATGCGAGAGTACTTCAGGAAGCCGGTGATAATACGGTTCCGCTTTTAGACAGACTGCGTTTTGTCGGAATTTTTTCAAACAACTTAGATGAGTTTTTCAGAGTTCGATATGCTGCAATCCGGCGATTGAGCCTTTCGGGTATTTCGGCCGAAAAATATTTAGGCGGTATGTCCGCACATCAGTTAATTAAAGATATTACAGAAATCGTGATTCAGCAGCAGTCTGAAAGTTTACGTATTCTCGGTAATATTGAAGCTGAACTTGAAGCTGAAAATATTTTTATTATAAACGAAACCCAAATTACTCCAAAGCAGGAATGTTTCTTAAAGGACTTTTATATGCAAAAGCTGAGTCCCGAACTGGTAACCATCATTCTGAATGATCTGGCAGTTTTTCCGGTTCTTAAAGATACTTTAGGCTATTTGGCGGTTCGGTTAGAATTAGCAAATGATGAAGTTCGGTATGCTTTAATTGAAATCCCTAAAAATATCAACAGGTTTGTTGTTCTTCCTTCAGAAGACGATAAACAATATGTAATCTTAATTGATGATGTTATTCGTTTAAAACTAAAAAACATCTTCAATATATTTGATTTTAAAAGTGTTTCGGCACACATGATCAAAATTACACGTGATGCTCAATTAGATATTGACAGCGATTTGAGTAAAAGTATGCTCGAAAAAATCGCATCTTCTGTAAAAGAACGCCGTATTGGAGAACCTGTTCGTTTTATTTATGATAATTTGATTGAAGAAGATACCTTACAGTTCTTTTTGGAAAAAATGAAAATTGAAGAAACAGACAGTATAATTCCGGGCGGAAGATACCACAACCGCCGTGATTATATGAGTTTTCCAAATTTAGGACGTTACGATTTATTGTATAAACCAAATGAACCTTTGCCGGTTTTGGGCTTGAGTTTAGACGGAAGTATTTTAGAAAAAATCAATAAAAAAGATTATCTGGTACATGCGCCATATCAGTCTTTCTCCTATCTGACAAAGTTTTTACGTGAAGCTGCCTTAGATCCGAAAGTTACCAGTATCAAAATTACGTTATATCGTCTGGCAAAGAATTCGCAGATTATCAGTTCGCTTATTAATGCCGCCAAAAACGGTAAAAGAGTAGTGGTTCAGATTGAACTTCAGGCTCGTTTTGATGAAGCTTCGAATATTTCCTATGCAGAACAAATGCAGACAGAAGGAATCGAACTTATTTTTGGAATTAAAGGTTTGAAAGTTCATAGTAAAATATGTGTGATTGAAAGAGCTGAAGAAGGTAAAACTCGTCGTTACGGATTCATTTCTACCGGAAATTTTAACGAATCAACAGCAAAAATTTATACAGATGTAACACTTTTGACCTGTCATCAGGGAATTTTAAAAGATGTTTCCAAAATTTTCGAATTCTTTGATATTAATTACAGAGTACATCGTTACAAACATTTAATTGTATCTCCGCATTATACAAGAACCAAATTTATCAAATTAATTGATCGTGAAATTTTACATGCGCTTGCCGGTAGAAAAACACATATAAAATTAAAAATGAACAGCTTGTCAGATTTTAAAATGATCGATAAGTTATATGAAGCCAGCAATGCAGGAGTGAAAATTCAGCTTCAGGTAAGAGGTATCTGTTCATTGATTCCGGGAATTCCGGGCATGAGCGAAAATATTGAGGCAATCAGTATCGTTGATAATTATCTGGAACATTCAAGAGTTTATATTTTTGGAAATGCCGGTCTGACAGAAGTATATATTTCTTCTGCCGATTTTATGACCAGAAACCTTGACGGAAGGGTGGAAGTGACTTGTCCGATTTACGATCATGCCATAAAAAAGGAGCTAATAGATAATTTTAATATTGCCTGGAAAGGGAATGTAAAAGTGAGGTATCATTCTTATAAATTAGACAATAAATATAAACCGCGAAATCATCATGCACCTTTCAGGGCACAATTTGAAACCTATAAATACTACCAGAATAAAATAGAAATAGCTGAAGAAATTGTTCAGAAAACAGACTAATTAATTACATAAATTTTAAATTTCAAATCATAAAGTGAGCATGATTAAAATAAAAAAATATGCAGCAATAGATATCGGTTCGAATGCCATGAGGCTGCTGATATCGAATGTTGTAGAACAAGAGGGTAAAGAACCGCAGTTTAATAAAAGTTCACTTGTCCGTGTTCCAATTCGTCTGGGGCAGGACGCTTTTACAGTTGGTGAGATTTCAGAAGAAAACACGGACAGAATGGTTGATGCCATGAAAGCATTCAATCTTTTAATGAAAGTACATAAAGTAGAAAAATATAAGGCTTTTGCAACTTCGGCAATGCGTGAGGCATACAATGCAAAGGAAGTTGTAGAGCTAATCAAGAAAAAAGCCGACATCAAAATTGAAATTATTGATGGAAAAAAAGAAGCAGCCATTATTGCTTCGACAGATTTACATCATTTGCTTAAAACTGATCTTACGTATCTTTTTGTAGACGTCGGGGGTGGTAGCACCGAATTTACCTTATTTTCTAACGGAAAAATGGTGAATTCAAGATCTTTCAAAGCGGGTACGGTTCGTTTACTGAACAATATGGTGCATGATGTGGTTTGGGATGAAATTGAAAAATGGATCAAAGTCAATACCAAAGATTACGAAGAGGTAACACTTATTGGTTCGGGAGGAAACATCAATAAATTATTTAAAATGTCCGGAAAACAGCAGGAAAAACCGCTTTCGTACATTTACGTCAATTCGCAATATGCTTTTTTAAACTCCCTTACATACGAGCAAAGAATTACCGAATTAGGTTTGAACTCTGACCGTGCCGACGTAATTATACACGCAACACGTATTTACCTGAACGCAATGAAATGGAGCGGTGCCCGACAGATTTATGTGCCGAAAATAGGACTTTCTGACGGAATCGTAAAAGCAATGTATTACGGTAAAATTTAATTAGAATTTAATAGATGAACAAAACTAGACTTGAAGCTTTCAGTGATGGCGTTTTAGCAATTATTATCACTATTATGGTACTGGAAATTAAAGTGCCTCACGGACATGAATTTGCAGATTTAAAACCGCTTATTCCTAAGTTTTTAAGCTATATTCTGAGTTTTATTTATGTTGGAATTTACTGGAACAACCATCATTATCTGCTTCATGGTTTGTCTAAAGTAAACGGAAAGGTACTTTGGAGTAATCTGCATTTGCTTTTTTGGCTTTCTTTAATTCCGGTTTCAACAGGCTGGATGGGAGAAAGTAATTTTGGAAAAGCTTCTATGGCATTTTATGGTATTGTTTTATTGCTTTCGGCGATTTCGTACTTCATTTTACAATATGTAATAATGTGCAGTGAAGGCGAAGATTCTGTGTTGCGAAAAGCTTTAAAAAAAGATGCTAAAGGAAAAGCGTCTGTAGTTTTATATATCATCGGAATTATAGCTTCATTTTACAGCGAATGGATTTCCGGTGCAGCTTATTTCATTGTAGCAATGTTATGGCTGATTCCGGATAAGAGAATTGAAAAGGTTTTTGCTCCTAAAAATTAACAGAAGTTTAAATGAAAGCTGTTTTTCAGTCGATTCAGGATTTTTCTTCAGAAGAATTAATGCTTTTAGACGATTTGATAACATTTCGAACACTTAAAAAAGGCGAATTTTTACTGAAAGAAAATCAGGTTTGCAACGAAATTGTTTTTATTGAAAAAGGAATTCTGCGTTCTTTTTTTGTTAATCATAAAGGAGACGAAATTACGAACTGTTTTGCTTTTGAAAATGAATTCATGGCATCGTTTGCCAGTTTTATAACAGAAGATACAGCAGAAGAAAGTATTCAGGCTTTGGCCGATACCGAATTACAAGTCCTTGACCGTAAAGCTTTCGAAAGACTTTATCAATCCGGATTTAACTGGCAGGAAACAGGAAGGAAACTGACTGAATTAGAGTTTGTAAACCTGCAGAAAAGAATGGTTTCGTTTCAGAAATTATCTGCGACCCAACGTTACGAAGAACTGTATCAGAATCATCAAAAATACCTGCAATTGATTCCGCTTCAGTATTTAGCTTCTTATTTAGGAATCACACCAAGACATTTAAGCCGGATTAGGAAAGCTGTTTTTCAGGACATTTGTCTGGTAAAATAAGCGAGTCCAAATAGTATTTTTGACAAAAAGACCAATATGAAAAAAATACTGATTATAAATGGACATCCAAATCCGGACAGCTTTAATTTTGCCATTGCCAATGAATATCAAAAAGGAGCGCTTGCTTCAGGAGCAACTGTCGAGATGATTACAATCGCATCTTTAAATTTCAATCCAAATCTGGCGTTTGGTTACCAAAAACGAATAGAATTAGAACCGGATTTACTGGAATCCTGGGATAAAATAAAAAGGGCAGACCATCTGGTTTGGGTACATCCCGTTTGGTGGGGAGGGCTTCCTGCAATTACAAAAGGTTTTATCGATCGTTTATTTTTGCCGGGAAAGACGTTTCAATATCGCGAAAATTCAGTTTGGTGGGATAAACTTTTAAAAGGAAAAACAGCACATATCATTACAACTTTAGATCAGCCCGGATGGTTTTACAGGTTGTTTTTTGGAAGGCCGAGTGTAAATCAGTTAAAGAAATCTACTTTAGAATTCTGCGGTGTAAAACCTGTAAAAGTCAGTTATATCGGAATTATAAAAGGCTCTGATGAAAAACAAAGAAAAAAATGGCTTGAAAAAGTATATGCTTTTGGAATAAAAAATAAATGATCAAGGGAATAAATGTCAGGCTGAGCGGAGTCGAAGCCCTTACAAGTTAAAATCCTCTTCGCCCAGTTTAATTTCCCAACAATTTAATTTAATCATTCAATTCCAAACCAAATGTGGAACGCAGAAGTTCAATATTTGGATTGATTTCTAAGAAACGGTTGTATCGATCCTGATCGTTAAGGGATCTTACTGTTTTAATTTCTTCGTTTACAATTACTTCAATTGTAATGTCATGATTGTGTAAATGACCTTTTAAATATCCTAATAAACCATTCATTTGTCCCTCAAAATCCAATTTAGAACCTTCATTTGGAAGTTCATAAGAAATTGTTGTGCCATTCAAAACAGGATCACTAATCAATAGAATTGATTCCATAATCTTAAGGCCTTTTTGACCTAAACGTTCTGCATATTTATTCCAATGCAAACGCATGTCGGTCTCGTTAAACTCTTCGGTAAGAAAAACAGAAGTAGGTTTTACGTAAGATTTACTGCTAGCTTCCAATTCTTTTTTCTTGCGGATACTGGCAAGAGAAAAAGCAGAGACTTTAGGCGTATTACTTGTTTCTTTTTCAGAAACCTCAGGAGTCTGAACTTTGGAAGCTATAGAAATTGGAGCAATATTAGAATTGTCATTGTCATTTTGATTGACATTGATTTTTTCTTCAGCGTTTGGAATTTGGGATTTTGTAGTTGAATTTTCAGATTCAGTATTTGGAATTTGAGATTTAGAACTTGGAACTTCAACTATTGAATACCCGCCGTTTTTAAAGTAAACGGGCGGAATTATAAATTGCTCAGCTTTTTTTTTTCTCCATCAAAGTTGATAGAGGCAAGTTGCATCAGACATAATTCAACTAAAAGTCGTTGATTCTGACTCAATTTATATTTTAAATCACAATCGTTGGCGATGTCAATTCCTTTTAGTAAAAATTCCTGAGAGCATTTTTGTGACTGAACGCCGTACATTTGCTGTGCCTGCTCTCCAACTTCCAATAAAGTAATAGTCGAAGGCGTTTTGCTTACCAGTAAATCTCTAAAATGAGAAGCCAGACCGGCAATAAAATGATGTCCGTCAAAACCTTTTGCAAGTATGTCGTTATAAGCCAGTAAAAGCTTTGGAATTTCATTCTCTAAAAGTAAATCTGTAATAGAAATATAGGTTTCGTAATCTAAAACATTCAGGTTTTCAGTTACGGCCTGACGCGTTAAATTAGTTCCGCAGTAAGAAACCACACGGTCAAAAATAGACAAAGCATCACGCATCGCACCATCAGCTTTTTGTGCAATAATGTGCAGTGCATCGTCTTCAAAACTGATTCCCTGACTTTCGGCAACATCAGCCAAATGTTCTTTGGCGTCTTTTACCGTAATTCTTTTGAAATCAAAAATCTGACAACGAGATAAAATCGTTGGAAGGATTTTGTGTTTTTCTGTTGTTGCTAAAATAAAAATAGCGTGTTTTGGTGGTTCTTCTAATGTCTTCAGAAAAGCATTAAAAGCTGCCGAAGACAACATATGAACCTCGTCAATGATATATACTTTGTATTGTCCGGTCTGTGGCGGGATTCGAACCTGATCAATCAGGCTTCGAATATCATCAACCGAGTTGTTTGAAGCGGCATCTAACTCGAAAACGTTAAAAGCAAAATCTTCAGTAGGATCATCATATCCGGGCTGGTTTATTTTACGGGCCAAAATACGTGCACAGGTCGTTTTTCCAACTCCACGCGGTCCTGTAAACAAAAGAGCCGAGGCTAAGTGATTGGTTTCAATAGCATTTAGCAATGTGTTTGTAATGGCTTTTTGTCCCACAACATCCTTAAAGGTCTGCGGGCGGTATTTACGTGCCGATACTACAAATTGTTCCATACTCTTTTTTATTCGATAGCAAATATAGAGTATAATTTAATGATTTAAAAATTTAAAAATTGAAAGATTTTAAGTGATTGACTTGGAGAAAGAAATAGATTTGTTTATTAGGTTTATTGAAAAAAAATAATATTTTTATTCCTAAATTCACTAAGTCTTTTTATTAACATTAACTTCAAAAAATGAATGCCAAACAAATTGTCAGATTAAGCAATATTATCGGGATTACGTCCATACTTTTATTAGTATACTGGGTTTTTACTTTTATTCTAATTGAGGTTTTTGGATTAAAAGTGTTTAGAGAAAACATGACAGAATCCTTTTATTTAAGTGTTTTGGGAATTCTCGCTTTGATGGCAGGGTCTCTGATTGTCAATTTAATGTTTAATTTGACCAGGATTGCTGAAAAGCATAATCTAGATGCTGTAAACGATAAATCAAATAAATTTAGGATTTTGACTTTGGTTTTAATTTTTCCACTTATAGCTATAATTTTATTTGGTGGGGATTATTTAACATCCGCTAAAAAAGAAGAGCGATTGATTAAATCAGCTGAATCTATTATTGCAGTAAATAAAATGAATAGCGATAAATTGGTAAATTATAGTTTTTCTGAGAGCTATATAAAAGAGACTGCTGATATTTTGGATATTTTGTCAAAAACAGATAAAAATTTTCCCAATGTTACTGTCATCGTAAAAGATTCTGTAAAAGGTTCTAAGGTTTATTTAGGTTTTAGTGATTATTATGAAGGGAGTTTGAAAGATACAATTCACCCACAAAAAAAGCGATATATTTATCAAACTACTAAAGAAGAAAGGGATTATTTAAATAATGTTTTTGAAAAAGAAAGTAACGAATTACGTTATAGTTCTCATAATGGTTATTACGAATTATTTTATCCTTATAAGAAAAATGGAAAGAAAATTATTTTGTATTTTTCTGAAGAACAGCGTTATGGGAAAATCGGGAGCTAGTTCGTTTATTCTAAATAAAATGATAAAATCAAATTAACTTTTATGCAACAATATAATTTCACAAATAACATTTTAAACTTAAAAGTAAAAAAATCTCCATTTTTAGTTAGAACAGTAATGTTTTTATTGGCTTTTTCTTTTTTTGTTTTTCCAGTATTAGGAGTAATTTTTAGTATCACAAGCGGCAGCGGTTTACATTTTGGTTATTTCATAGCAATAGGTATATTTTCTCTTATAGGATTTTATACCCTACGAGTTTCTCTGTGGAATACATATGGAGAAGAAACTATTCAAATTTTAGAAAATAAAATTATTTATGAAGCGAACTATGGCTGGTTTAAAGATGGGAAAAAGGAAACTTTAATCTCAAATCCGGATTATTTTTCGGTACAAGCGGGATACGAAGAAGATAACGAATCAGTTTTGGTTATTGCTTCTGAGGAATCGAAAATAGAGTCAGTGGTAAAAATGCCAACAATACAGATGGAAGAATTAATTGTGATTTTACAAAAAAATAAATTCTAAAAACTATTAGATGAAAAAGTATTTAATATTCATTACAATTCTATTTTGTTCGTTTAAAATTCAGGCTCAAACCGCCCAGGATACCTTAGACATAAAACGTGTGGCTTTAGCTTATATCGAGGCACAGCATACTCCAAATCCGAAATTGATGGAAGGCGCATTGCATCCGAGAATGGTTAAAAGATCGGTTTTTAGAAGTAAAGGAGCTAAGAAAGATTATGTTTCCGAGTTTTTTGCCGAGAACATGGTAATACTTGCTGAAACGTATAATGTAAAAGGAGATAAGTTTCCGAAAAATCCACGAAAAGAAGTTAGATTATTAGATGTTTCGGCTAAAACGGCATCGGTAAAATTACTGGCAGATGAATGGATTGATTATATGCACATTGTAAAGATTAATGGTGAATGGAAAATTATAAATGTGCTTTGGCAATACAACGATGTTTCGCAGCATGAATAAGTTGAGATAATGGCAAGGACTTTAGTTGGAACCTAAAGTTTGTAAAGTTTTAATGCTATTTAATTTTATAAGATTTTAGTAAATTACCAAAAATAGGTAACTTTGTAGGTATTAAAAAAACAACTCATGGGAAGAAACACCTCAATATCATTAGGGAATCATTTTGAGAATTTCATTGAAAATAGTCTTTCTGAAGGAAGGTTTAAAAATGCAAGTGAAGTTGTCAGAGCGGGATTGCGCCTTTTAGAAGAAGAAGAAAATAGATTGCTTATCTTAAAAAAAGCAGTTAAAGAAGGTATCGATAGTGGTCGTGCTGAAAACTTTGATCCCCAAAAACATCTTGAAAGTTTAAAGGCAAAAAAATAAATGGCTAAATATTATTTGACTAATAAAGCTGTCGAAGATTTAACCGATATTTGGAATTATACTTACGAAGAATGGTCAGAAAAACAAGCTGAGAAATACTATTTTTTACTTTTGGATTCTTGTCAGGAAATTGCAGATAATCCAGATTTAGGTAAGAAATATGATATTGTAGCGACTAACTTATTAGGTTATAAATCTAATGAACATATTCTTTTTTATCAGATGATTTCAGATGGTGAAATCGAAATAATAAGAATCCTGCACGGAAGAATGGATTTGAAAAGTAAACTTTAAATCATTTTAATCGTTAAAAAGATTAGTATTTTATGTCATTTCTTTAAAGGAAATTTATTTGATAACGATTAAAGAAATGACATAGATTATAAAAAATGTTTGTTGTTTTTTTGATTTTGAAATGCATAATTTTCTTTTGAAACCTTAGACTCTAGCCCTGATGGAAACGACATCCTTTTGTGGCGGGGTTCGCCGCAAAAGATATAGTGGACAGCAGGTTCCCGGCTCCTGAAAATTATCTTCCCCTAATGCTTAAATCAAATAAAAATTTAGCGGTTTCCTGATCTGAATGGGCAGAGAAACCTGCTACATAGACCCCTTTTTTACCTGTTGTAGATTTGATTCCGTATACAACTGCCTCATCGCCCGGGTCTGATTCCCCCTCGTATCGATACACATGTACAATTTCAAATTTCTCAGGATTTTTTTTAATCACGTCTGCATTTCGATTGAAATCGCACGTAAACCCTTTTTCATGCAATTGATCTAAAGCCTTTGAAACAGTTGCGTAATGATACATTCTTTTCATAATAACTGTATTTGATATTTATAGATTTTTAAAGGTAACTATTTTAAAATTAAAAAGTTATGAAACTTAGTTAAAATCGGAATTTTAAATTTTGGCTTCTTCGATGATAAAGTGTTACTTTTGCACCGCAGACCGCCTTATCGTCGTCCCGATTCATCGGGAGGGAGGAAAGTCCGGACACCACAGAGTAGCATAGCGGGTAACACCCGTCGGCGTTAGAAATGGCGCAAGGACAAGTGCAACAGAAAGTATGTACAGGTAATGCTGTAGTGAAACCAGGTAAACTCTATGCGGTGAAATACCAAGTATATCAGCATTTAAGGGCTTCTCGTCCGTTGTTGAAGGGTAGGTAGCTTGAGTTCAGGAGTAATTCTGAATCTAGATAAATGATAAGGTATTGTTAGTAATAGCAAGAACAGAATCCGGCTTACAGGTCTGCATTTTTTATATATTTGTGAAACTCTTCTAACCTTATATTCATGAATATATCACCTCAAAAACCGGTTTCGGAAACTCAAAAAAGCACCTTTCAGGCCATAATTACCAATCTTACTTTTTGGGTTTTAATTGCGATAATTGCGGGTATTCTGCTTGGACATTTTTCACCTGAAAATGGCGTGAAAATGAAAATTGTAGGTGAGACATTTGTTGATATCATTAAACTTTTTATTGGTCCAATTATATTTTTGACAATTGTTTTAGGAATCTCCGGAATGGGGAATCTTAAGAAAGTTGGCCGGATAGGTGTGAAGGCTTTGGCTTATTTTGAAGTGGTTTCGACAGTGGCTCTGGCAATAGGAGTTGGAGTGGCGTATTTTTTTCAGCCCGGAAAAATTGACAAATCAGGATTGGCTTTGGGTGATGCAAGTCAATATACAAAAGGCGGTGCAGAGAATTTTTCGTGGCTGCAGTTTTTCTTTTCTAATTTTACGCTGCAGGTTTTACTGGCTGCGATTGTCTGCGGAATTGCACTGAATTTTTATCAAAAGAGAGAACAGACTATTTTGGTTTTAGAGCGTTTTTCAAACGTTGTTTTTATTGGTTTAAAGTATGTTATGTACCTAGCACCAATTGGAGCTTTTGGAGGAATGGCTTACACGATTGGAAAGTTTGGACTGGAGACTTTGATTCCGTTGGGAAAATTGATGCTGTGTGTTTATCTCACTATGGCGCTTTTTGTTTTTTTGATTTTAGGAAGTATTCTGAAATATTATAAAATCAATATTCTTTCAGTTTTAAAATATATCAAAGAAGAACTTTTACTGGTTTTAGGAACTTCATCATCAGAAGCTGCTTTGCCAAGTATAATGGTAAAGCTGGAGAGAATGGGTTGCAGCAAATCGGTTGTAGGTTTGGTGATTCCGACTGGATATTCGTTTAATCTGGATGGAACTTCTATATACTTATCAATGTCGGTTATTTTTCTGGCTCAGCTATACGATGTCCATTTGAGTTTTTTTGAAATCCTGACAGTTATCGGAATCCTGATGATTACTTCAAAAGGTGCGGCAGGCGTAACCGGAAGCGGATTTATTGTTTTGGCTTCGACTTTAACAGCTTTACATAAAATTCCGGTAGAAGGTCTGGCATTTTTACTCGGTGTTGATAAATTTATGAGTGAAGCAAGAGCTATTACAAACCTGATTGGAAATACGGTTGCAACCATTGTAATTTCGAAAACGGAAAGGGATTTTACAGAACTTAATCTCAATCCTGTTTTGGAAGAATAATATCCTTTGTATAAATGCACAAAGCGCTAAGCTTTCATACGTTTGTATCTCCTGCTTAAGCGCTTTTGTGACTTTGTGTGGTATTTAGAGCGTGGTATTTAAAAAACTAGGATTCGTCCTTGGTTGTGCGTACTAAACTAATTCCCGACATAAAGAAAACTATTCCAAGTACGCCGTAAATAATCAGTGATTTTATATCGCGGGTATCTCCGGATGTACCAGCAAAAATTACAGCAGTGTAAATAAGTCCTACTATTCCGAGAATTGTAAGCAATCCTCCGAAAAATCTTTTTAGGTTCATGGTGTTTTGGATTTAAAGTTTCTAACAAATTTATCTTCAGAATTTCAAAAATATCTTACATAATTATTTTGAAAGATTATATTATTTACAGAAAAAAAGGACTTATGTATTTTTAGTAAAACCAAAATATAAGAAAATAATATTGTTTTTTAAGGCTTCATACTATTTAAATACTACTTTTGCGCAACCAATTTAAAAACCAAAAAATGAAAAAAACTTACTTATTTGTATTGTTTTCTATTTTTTTAACAAATGCCATTCAGGCGCAGGATGAAGCTCCGGTTTCTGTAGTGAAAAATCAATTTAAAATAAATGTTTTGTTTCCGGGTTTTATTTATGAGCACGGTTTCTCGAAAAAAAACACGTTATATTCTGAAGCAAGTTTCAGTTTAGGATATAGCCATAGTGACTTTTATGACAAATCAAGTGTTTATATAGTTCCTGTAATTACAGAGCAGTTTCGTCATTATTATAATTTGCAAAAAAGATCAAATAAAGGCAAAAGAACTGAACGTAATTCCGGGAATTATTTAGCATTAAATGCTTCTTATTACTTCAAACCTCTTTCAGGTGATACGGAGTATTTTACGTTTGTTCCCTCATCTACAGTAGCAGTGCTTTGGGGATTGCAGCGTACTTATAAAGGAAGGTTTAATTTGGAATTTAATATTGGTCCGGGTGTAAATTTTAGTAAAATCGAAACAAAATTTGAACTTCCTGTCAACTTTACTTTAGGTTGGGTTATTGGGAAATAAATTCGAAAAAAATAATGGGAAACCTTGATTTGTCAAGGTTTTTCTATTTTAAATTACATAATGAGCATTTATGAAAAAGGAAATATATAACAGCTTAAGAAAGATTGCTTTTTTTCTTTTCAATACAATTACAATATGGAATAGTAATGCACAGGAATTACGTCCTTTTGTCGGTATTTGAGGCTTTGTACATTTGTATTCGTTTGAAAAAGATTTACAATCATCACCGGCTCTTAGTCTTTCTGCAGGATTGGAATATAAAAAAGCAGTTAGTTTTTTATCGCCGGAAATAGAAGTTAATTATATGTTTGGAAAGTTTAAAAATAAGATTGATTCAGGAAGTCTTACAACTTCTTCTGACAAGACTTTTTCAACTGTAAATTTTGGTTTTTGTCCTAAAATACTTTTAGGCAATTGTTGAAATATCATCTTCTTGTGTTTATTATCAAATACTTCCTAAGTACATGATTTCGTTAATTGATGTTACTGAAACCAAAGGGGATAATACAATAGGTTCGCCCATAACAGAAAGAAGTATGTCAGTTTGGAGGCATAATATAGGATTAGGTTTAGGAATTGTTATTAATTTTGATACATGGTATTCAAATTCTATGGCAATAAATGTATGTTATAATTCGATTATGGTTTCTGAACCTTTTGATAAATTAAATCCAGGTACAGAAGCAACTGGTAATATTGGAGTTTATGGAATGGAATTTAAGTATTATTTTGGAGTAAAAAGACTTAAATAGAGGATGTTTTTATATATCAATATTGATTTGAATAAGTTTTATAAATACAGTTAATAAAAACAAAAAATTCCCTTGAAATTTAAATCTCAAGGGAATTTTTTATGATTCAAAAAAAGAAACTACCCTTCGTCTTCTTCAGTAACTTTTATAGTTGTATCTCCGGGAAGTTCTTCATCTTCGTCGGTTGAGTTTAATTCGAAGAAACTAAAATAAGATCCTCCATAACTTTTCTGGAATGAAAAATTGCTCAGATGATCCATTTTGGTATACTTAGAGTGCTCAATAATCATCATCCCGTCTTCAGAGAGTAATTCCTTTTCGAAAACAGTCAGAACAATTTTTTCAAAAGCCGCCTGATCTAATCCGTAAGGTGGGTCGGCAAAAACAATATCGTAAGAAGTTTTGCAGTTTTCCAGAAATTTATAGACATCACTTTTGGTCGCTGCAATATCAAAATCGTATTCTGCAGAAACCTGTTTAATGAATTTTACGCATCCAAAATCACCATCAACAGATGTAATGGGTGCACTTCCGCGTGAAGCAAATTCGTAACTGATATTTCCTGTTCCCGAAAACAAATCTAAAACCTTTAAACCGTCAAAATTAAAATGATTGTTCAGGACATTAAATAATGCTTCTTTACTCATGTCAGTCGTAGGTCTTACAGGAAGGTTTTTGGGCGGAAAAATGCGTCGCCCTTTGTATTTTCCAGAAATGATTCTCATGATTGAAATAAGATGTAATGTTTTTGATTTTCTGCAGCCGGGAAGCTGTTTTTTTGCTGTAAAGTGTTTATATCCACAAAGGATACATTACGGATGTATTTGTATGCGATGGCATAATAGGGATCATTTTTACTGATTGTGCCTAATAATTCAAGTGGAAAAATCTCCGGGTTTAAACTCAGCTGTTCAGCAGTAAAAAGCAAATAGTAAATAAATTCTTCGGGTGTCTGATATTCAAACGAATTGAATAATAAAAGTTTTTGGTTTTGAACAACAATAAGTTCAAAATGGACAGGGTTAAAATTGACGATCATTTTTTTAGCGTCATTATTTTTTGAAGCCTCAAGAATTTTTTCAACCAAAATACTGTTCACATGTTTGTAATCAAAAGATCCAACGTTGTCAATCAGGAAATTATTGATATTTATATACGGAATATAAACAGCATTCATTTCGTAATTTGAAATTTTGTCGTAGGTAAAAAAATCGGTTTGAAAAACTTTTGTATTATATTGCAAATAGCTTCCAAGGTAATCCTCATCAAAAAGAGCAGAAGGAACAAAAGTCGAAAGATTGTTATTATGAATAACCATAATTTCGTCATAAGTATCTTTAAGTTCCGGATGTTTTTTAAAAGCTTCTCCGTAAGCTTCTTCTACTTTAATTGTTTTTTTTGAAGTATCAAAAACGACTTCTTTAAATGAAGTAATAGTATTATTGAGGGTATCGAAACAACAAAAAGAAAATCCGGTCAGCGAAACCTGAATAGAAAGTTTTTTATAGTTTTTGGATGTGATATTAGTGTTTTGCAATGCCATAATTTGATTTACAATTCATTACCCGTTGTAGTGTCAAGAAAGAATTTAATTCGAACACAAACTTACAAATAAAATAAATAACAATATCAATTTCAAAATTCAATAACAATGAGAAAACAATTCCCAAACAATACTATCAATGACCAAAACACATTCTAAATCAATTGAATGTATAATGTCAATCAAATAAATGTTTTTAAATGTTTTGAATTGAATTACTATTGAGATTGAAATTGATTTTTGAAATTGCCATTGATATTGAAATTGCCATTTAAAAAACCGAACTTTGCTCCTCAATTTTACCCTATGAATTCAGCATTATTTTATGGCGTTCTGCAAAAACGATTTCCCTTTGCACCAACCTACAAACAAGATATTTTTTTTCAGAAAATTGCCATTTTTTTAACCGAACCTCAAAACGATACGATTTTTGTTCTGAAAGGATACGCAGGAACGGGTAAAACAACTGTGATTTCGACCATTGTAAATAATCTTGGGGATATCAATAAAAAGTATGTTTTGCTGGCGCCAACGGGTCGTGCTGCAAAAGTAATTGCCAATTATTCGAATACCCCAGCATTTACAATTCATAAAAAAATATATTTTCCAAAGAAGTCATCGGGCGGAGGAGTAGCTTTTACCAAACAGGTCAATAAACATAAAAACACCATTTTTATAGTTGATGAGGCTTCGATGATTTCAGACAGTACGCTGGATAGCGGTTCTCTTCTGGATGATTTGATTAATTATGTGTATTCGGGAACCAACTGCAAAATGATTCTTTTGGGAGATACAGCTCAGCTGCCACCGGTAAATTTAGATATTAGCCCGGCGCTTGATATTCAGACTTTGGGAGTTCATTATGATAAAGAAATTGAGCATATCGAACTGGATGAGGTAATGCGTCAGGAAGAAAGTTCAGGGATTTTGTTTAATGCTACTGAATTGCGTGAGCTGTTAAAAGAATCTTTTATAACCGAATTTAGATTTAATGTAAAAAAATTTAAAGATATAGTTCGTTTGACTGATGGTTACGATATTCAGGATGCTATAAATACAGCTTACAGTAATTGGAGTATTGAAGATACTGCTTTTATTGTCCGTTCTAATAAACGTGCCAATCAATACAATGAGCAGATTAGAACAAGAATATTGTTTAAGGAAAGCGAACTTTCTGTCGGAGATTTTTTGATGGTGGTAAAGAATAATTATTTCTGGCTCAAAGAAACCGATGAAGCCGGATTTATAGCTAATGGTGATATTATTGAGGTTCTGGAACTTTTTGGAATAAAAGAATTATACGGTTTTACTTTTGCAAAAGTCAAAATTAGAATGGTGGATTATCCGAATCAAAAGCCTTTTGAAACGGTTTTGATTTTGGATACTATTAAAAGTGAATCTCCTTCTTTAACCTATGAAGAATCGAATCGTTTGTATGAAGAAGTAATGAAAGACTATGAAGACGAGCCGACCAAATACAAAAGGTTTCAAAAGGTTAAAGAGAACGAATATTTCAATGGTTTGCAGGTTAAATTCTCTTATGCGATAACGTGTCATAAATCGCAGGGAGGACAGTGGAATACCGTTTTTATTGAACAGCCGTATTTGCCAAACGGAATAGACCGTGACTACATCAGATGGCTTTATACGGCTATGACACGTGCTAAAAATAAGTTATATTTGATAGGGTTTAAAGATGAGAGTTTTGAAGAATAAAAACACTAATTATACGATTAGCACAAATAGATTTCGCAAGATAATTTGTGAAAATTAGTAAAATTTGTGTTTAATAATTTTACACATGGCAACACTAAACGACTTGCATTCGATTTCATCTACGTTTTCGAATACCGATAAAATGCCTGTTCTGTTTTTAGGACACGGCAGCCCAATGAATGCCATTGAAGAAAATCAGTTTGTAACCGGTTTTCGAAATCTGGCCAAAACTTTGCCACAGCCGAATGCTATTTTATGTATTTCGGCGCACTGGTTTACAAAAGGTACAAAAGTAACTTCGATGCAGATGCCAAGAACAATTCATGATTTTGGAGGTTTTCCACAGGCGCTTTTTGATGTGCAGTATCCCGCAAAAGGAAGTCCTGAACTGGCTTTGGAAACTCAAAGAATATTGGATCCGGTTTTGGTTGATTTAGACGAGCATTGGGGGTTAGATCACGGTGCGTGGAGTGTCATTAAACATTTATATCCAAATGCTGATGTTCCGGTAATTCAGCTGAGCATAGATTATACCAAATCGGGTCAGTATCATTTTGAACTGGCAAAGAAACTACAAGCACTTCGTTACAAAGGTGTTTTAATTATAGGAAGCGGAAATATTGTTCACAACTTGCGATTGGTTGATTTCAGAAATTTTGATAAAGATAATTACGGTTACGACTGGGCAATTGAAGCGCGTGAAACGGTGAATAATTATCTGCTGGACGGAAATTTTCAGCCTTTAATTGATTTCGAAAAAATGAATCAGGCGATTCAGTTAGCAGTTCCAACTCCGGAACATTATCTTCCGTTGCTTTATACGTTAGGCTTAAAAGATAAAACGGATGAATTGGATTTATTCAATGATAAGTTATTGGCCGGTTCACTGAGTATGACTTCAGTAAAAATCATGTAATAAATTTTGTGAATCTTCATGAAATCTTTGCGAATCTCTGTAGTATAAATTAGATAAAGATATTCAAAAGAAGAAACGGAAACCTGAATAAAATCAATACATTGACAAGAATGTCGTAAAAATGTCGCAAATAAACCGTTATCAAATGGAAAGCTTCATAAGTAGTTTTGCCGAAATAATAAATCAAAATTAATTATGAACGAAATCGGAGAAAAAATTAGAGAAGTAAGAAAGAAAAAAGGCTTGTCTCAGGAAGAGCTGGCAGAATCTTCAAAAGTAAATTTAAGAACCATTCAGCGAATTGAAAACAACGAAAGTGAACCACGTGGAAAAACGCTGAACCTGATTTGTGAGGTTCTGGATTTAAATGCTGAAGATATTTTAGATTACGGAAAACAGCCTGATAAAAGTTATCTGGTCATTTTTCATCTTTCAGTAATCGCATTTTTGGTTATTCCGTTGGGAAATATTCTTCTGCCTTTAATTCTATGGATTACCAAAAAAGATAAAATCATTGGACTAAAAGAAACTGGCGCAAGTCTCCTGAATTTTCAAATAATCTGGACGGTTTTTGCTTTTATTTCGATAACTGCTTTTGCTTTATGCAAAATTTTGCATTATGGTCCATATGAAATCTTCTTCTATGCTTTTATTGCACTTTATGTCTTAAATGTAGTTTTACCTGTATTATTTGCAGTTAAAATGAGCCAGGGAAAGACCGAAAGCCTGTATCCAAACGTAATAAAATTGGTAAAATAGTTCAAAGCATAATAAGCCTTTCTGATTATGTTTTTTATCTAAGTTTTGAATACTTACATTTGTTTCAAGATTAAATAATTAAAAAATGAAAATAATAGCTGTAATTCCGGCACGATATGCATCAACACGTTTCCCTGCAAAACTGATGCAGGACCTGGGAGGTAAAACGGTAATTTTAAGAACGTATGAAGCTTCTGTTGCCACAAAATTGTTTGATGATGTATTTGTTGTAACCGATTCTGATTTGATTTTTGATGAAATTGTTTCGAATGGAGGAAAAGCCATTATGAGCATCAAAGAGCATGAATCTGGAAGTGACCGAATTGCAGAAGCTGTTGCGAATCTTGACGTTGATATCGTGGTAAACGTTCAGGGAGATGAGCCTTTTACAGAAGCTGGACCTTTAGAACAGGTTTTGTCTGTTTTTAAAAATGATGAAGAAAAAAAGATTGATCTGGCTTCGTTAATGCGTGAAATCACAAATGAAGACGAAATCAACAACCCGAATAATGTGAAAGTAGTAGTAGACCAGTCGCAGTTTGCCTTGTATTTTTCGCGTTCTGTAATTCCGTATCCGAGAGAAAAAGATGCCGGTGTGCGCTATTTTCAACATATCGGAATTTATGCTTTTAGAAAACAGGCGTTGTTAGACTTTTACAGTTTGCCAATGAAATCCCTGGAAGCTTCTGAAAAACTGGAACAATTACGTTATTTGGAATTCGGTAAAAAAATTAAGATGGTCGAAACCAACCATGTTGGAATTGGTATTGATACGGCTGAGGATTTGGAGAAGGCTAGGGAGGTTTTGGCTTCTAAGTAAAACACTAATTTTACTAATTTATTAAATTGATAAAATGGCAATAGCAATTTCAATAATAATACCCTTTTTATCTGCTGTATTTGGAGGTTATATTACATTTTACTTTACTTCTAAATCGAAAAAAGAGGAAGCCATAATTAAATTTAGAGAAGAAAAATATTCTAATTTGTTGATTCTATTAAAAGGATTTGTAGGTGAAACGGCAAATTCTGAAACAAAATTGAAATTTTTTGATGAACAATATAAATCTTGGATATATTCTTCAGATGAAGTTGTTATTGCTATAAATGAATTAGTTCAATTAATTATTGATCAAGATGGTAAAACACCAGACGTAGATAAAGGTAGAAAAGCTATTGGTAATATTGTTTTGGCTATGAGAAAGGATTTGCTTAAAAAAACTTCATTGACTGATAGTGATTTTCGCTATACAGATGTTAGATTAAAAAAATAAGTTTCTTTTGAAAAACGAGTGCCATAGTCCAGATATAAGAGGATAGCAGGAAATAGCTTCTAAAAATCTCAATTTAATTTTCAAATTATCATAAAAAAAGCTCCAAATCAATCAATTTGGAGCTTTTTCGATATTTAAAATATTCTAATTCTTAGTACAAGCTTGGAAATTTAGCCGGATTAACTTCATTCATCATATCATACACTTTCTCAAAAATATCTTCGGCAGAAGGTTTCGAGAAATAATCACCATCAGTTCCGTAAGCTGGTCTGTGTGCTTTTGCGGCAAGAGTCTGTGGTTTGCTGTCAAGATATTTGTAAGCATCCTGTTCTTCCAGAATTTGCTGTAAAATGAATGCTGAAGCTCCGCCCGGAACATCTTCGTCAATTACTAAAAGACGATTTGTTTTGGCAATACTTTTTACAATATCCTTATTTACATCAAAAGGAAGTAGAGACTGGATATCGATTACTTCACAGTCAATTCCTAAATCTAAAAGTTCGCTGGCAGCCTGTTGAACCAGTCTCAGAGTTGATCCGTAAGAAACTAAAGTAATATCAGCACCTTCTTTTAAGGTTTCTACAACTCCAATTGGGGTTTTGAATTCACCAAAGTTTAAAGGTGTTTTTTCTTTTAAACGATAACCATTTAAACATTCGATTACCAAAGCCGGTTCGTCACACTCTAAAAGGGTGTTGTAAAATCCTGCTGCCTGAGTCATATCTCTCGGAACCAAAACGTGAATACCACGAATAGCGTTTATAATCATTCCCATTGGAGAACCTGAGTGCCAAATGCCTTCCAGACGATGTCCACGGGTTCTGATGATTAATGGAGCTTTTTGTTTTCCAACGGTTCTGTATTGTAATGTAGCCAAGTCATCACTCATGATCTGAATGGCGTACAATAAATAGTCTAAATACTGAATCTCGGCAATCGGGCGTAAACCTCTCAAAGCCATACCAATTCCCTGACCAATAATCGTAGCTTCACGAATACCGGAATCGGCAACACGCAGTTCACCGTATTTTTCCTGCATGCCTTCTAATCCTTGATTTACGTCACCAATGTTTCCAACATCTTCACCAAAAATCAATGCTTCAGGATATTTGCTGAATAAAGCATCAAAATTATCACGAAGAATCATTCTTCCATCCAGATCAGGTTTGGCATTTTCTGCGTATTCAGGAAGTATCTTTTCAACAGACAAAACATTTTGGGCTGATTCAGAATACTGATTGCTGCTAAATTTTTCCTGTGTAATTCCGATGTAATTTCTAATCCATTCCGATAATAACAACTTACTGTTCGGAACTTCAATAAAACGCAAAATTTTTCGGGCATAAACCAGTATTTCCTTTTTTAGAGGAGATTTTATAGCGCTTAATTCTGAGATATATTTTCTGATTCTGTCTTTATGGTTGATGCTTGCTTCTGCAATTTGCTCCAATAAAGCCAAAAGATTTTTTTGATCTTCAATAATTGGGGTGATGAAGAGGTTCCAGGCTTCTTTTTTAGCTTCCAGAACTTCTTTTTTCAATTGGGCGTCAATTTCGTCCAGTTCTTCAGGAGAGGTGATATTAATGGCAATCATCCATAAACGCATCTGACGGATACAATCGTAATTTTTCTCCCAGGTCAGTCTTTCACTGCTTTTATAGCGCTCATGTGATCCTGAGGTTGAATGCCCCTGAGGCTGTGTCAGTTCGTTTACGTGAATTAAAACCGGAATATGCTGTTCGCGTGCAATAGCACCGGCTCTTTCGTAAGTAGAAACCAGTTCGGCATAATCCCAGCCTTTAACCCTGAAAATTTCATATCCTTCTGAATCCTCATCGCGTTGGTAACCTTTTAAGATTTCAGAGATGTTTTCTTTTGTAGTTTGATGTTTTGCGTGTACTGAAATTCCGTACTCGTCATCCCAAACACTCATTACCATTGGAACCTGCAGGACTCCTGCAGCATTTATGGTTTCAAAAAACAAACCTTCAGAAGTACTTGCATTTCCGATAGTTCCCCAGGCAACTTCGTCACCGTTTACAGAAAATTTATCTTTGATCTCTATCCCGTCAACATTTCGGTAAATTTTTGAAGCCTGTGCCAATCCCAATAATCTTGGCATTTGTGCGGCTGTAGGAGATATATCTGCGCTTGAATTTTTTTGTTTAGTAAGGTCTTTCCAGGAACCGTCTTCGTTTAAACTGTGCGTTACGAAGTGTCCGCCCATTTGTCTTCCGGCAGACATTGGGTCAAAGTCCAGATCGGTATGGCCGTATAATCCTGCGAAAAATTGTTTAGGGGTAAATTCGCCAATAGCCATCATAAAAGTCTGATCACGGTAGTATCCCGAACGGAAATCACCGTTTTTGAAAGCTTTCGCCATGGCAAGCTGTGGTACTTCTTTTCCGTCACCAAATATTCCAAATTTGGCTTTTCCTGTCAATACTTCTTTGCGGCCTAACAGACTGCATTCCCGACTGGTAACCGCAACTTTATAGTCATTTAATACTTCAATTTTAAAATCCTCGAAGGTTAATGTAGTATTGCTTTTTTCTGTAATCATAATCTGGAAGGGTCATGTTTAGGTTGCGAAATTACTCAAAATCTACCAATAATCATAATTCATTAAAATAAATATAATTTAATTATTTGTAGCTAAATTCAAAAAACTACGTATTTTTTTTGAGTAATTTTCATTGAAAATGATATTAATATGGTAATAATTCATGTTTTTGTTTAAAAAATGAATAATTAAAACCATTTTCGGGTAAAAAGATTGACTAATGTTTTGGGAGACAATGTGATAACAAATCTAATTTTTTCGTTATATTTTGGTTGTGTAATTTCCCACCCATTGTTGGAATAAACAGGGAGATAAAGTTCAAAATAGTCCTGTACAAGATTCAGCCTGATACCACTGTCATAAACAAAGTGTTCACTTTGCTGCTTGTTTTTTGTAAAACCAAGATCGCCGTACGCTTCAATCCAGTTCCATATCGAATAACTTGTGTTTAAAGTGGTCATCCACTGATTGGCATATCGTGGTTCGATCATAGATTTAAAGCCTCCTTCTGCCATGACATACTGCTGACTGAAAAATCCGGTACTTTCTGATCTTCCGTAAAAATTGTAATCAAATAAATAGTCAGTAGGACGGTCCAAACCAAAACTGAAATAATCTGAATTTGTTCTATTGTATAAAAAAGCTCCGGCAAACAATCTCACATTTAATTTGCGGTTGTTTTCAAAAAGTCTTCTGTATTCAATTTCTCCTGCCAGTTTTCCGAAATCTCCTGAAAATTGTACATCGGTCATAAAACTAAAATGATTAATCAATTCGGTTTTAGTATTTAGGTAGCGAAGATTAAAAACAGAGTAGTTTGGACTGGAATTGTCGGTTATGTACGCACTCGCTTCACGATTTACAATTATCTGACGAGCGATAATAAATTGTTTTCGGTTATCCCTGAAATCTTCTTCCCGAATTCGAAACTGAACCATTGGGTTCAATCTGAAATAGGTTGCATCGGGTGCATAATGGAAATAATTCTGACTTATAGAATACCTTACATTATAAAGTTTACTGTCACGATAATAATGATTTAACGAAAAAGCGGATGAACTGGAAAAGGTTCCGGCCTTAATAGAATAAGAAGGGTTGATATCAAACGTAAACGGCTTGTCTAAAATGGTTTTGTTATGAAAACGGATACCTGGTGCAATACCATCATAATAATTGTAAGCCAGTGTTGGCACATACAATATTTGATTGTAGTAAGGATCTTCTAAGTCTTTGGCAAAATTAAATTTAATCGGACGATTTGTAATTACCAGGCTTTTTAATGATTTCCAGTTGTTACGCTGATTGTATTCGGGAACTTCATTATCGTAATTCAAAACAATTTTATCAGCATTTTTTCTTTCGAAAACATATACAGAATCATTGCTTTTAGGCTCAATCCATTGTTTAAAAACAATATTGTTCTTTTTAAGTCCATAAACGGGAATCGGAACAAAAATGTCTGTTTTGTTTTTTATCGAAAAGCGTATACTGTCTTTGGTTCTGGAAACATCATCAAATTTATAATCGATAATCTCACGAGAACTAATGATGGTTTCAAAAAACCAGCCGATTTTTTTTGGACTTTTTTGGGTTAGTATATTTTGAAAATCATATCGGTTTGCCTGCTGCGTTTTGTTTAGGATGTAAAATTCCTGAACACTTTCGGGCACGATATTGTGATTTAAATAATTGTCGAGATAACTCAGGCTTAAACCCGCACGATATTTACTCGCAATCTGTTCATTGAATTTAATAAGCGCATTTTTTGGATCTCCCAACGGCTGATCCAGATTTTTTCGGGCCATCAGCATGTAGTAATAGCTGTATTGCTCATTAAATGTCAGATTGGTAATGTTATAACTTTTAAAGAGTTTCATTTCAGAAAGCCTGCCCAGCATCTTTTGATCAATGTGATTTTCTTCCATGAATTTAATCATCGTATAAATCTGGATTCCGTCATAAATCCAGTTGTCTTTTCGCGGATCCAGACGAAGACTGTACTGGAGATAGTTGTTTAAATAGGTTTTTAAGAAAGTAATTTCAAACATGAATTCATCCGAAAACGGACTTATAAACGAAGGCAGCTGATTGAGTCCGTAAAAAGGATTTCGGTCGTAATCTGCCTGGGAAACGGTAATTTTTTTATGTGGATATTTTCCAATAAAATCATTAGCAAAAGAGATTACCCTGTTGATAATTATTGCTTTTTCTATTTCGTCCAGTCTTTTGTTTTTTAAATTCGAAAGAACTTCAAGTGTACCGTTGTTGTAACTATTGAAAGTATTTTGTTTTTCGATAAATAAATTAAAATCGGTTCTGTTGTTCCCTGAAAAAAGATAGGTGCTGAATGTTTGTGAAGAAGTGTCTTTTGAAACAGAATCCAAATCTGTGGTAATGGTATACAGATTCGGAACTTTAATTTCTAATTCATAATCAGTTACAGCATTTGCGATGTCATCGAGGTTGAGATTATGATATTTTATAAAGCTATGATTTTCATAACGCGCAGGGCTCATAAACCAGTTTCTTAGGTTCATTCCGCCATTTTGGGTATAACCGTAATGCGTAAATTTATCGCTTGGAATTTTAGAAATATAAGTAAGATGTAAATCAATTTTGCTGTTGGGAGGCAATTTGTTTTTAAGCTTAATTACAATAAAATCAGGATTTTCGATGGTTCTTTGCCATTCCAAAGCCATAAATTGAGCATCTGTCAGTTCAAGTACTGTTGTATTTCCGCGTTCTTCGGGTTTGGCTAAGTGAAAACCTTTGTAAAATTCATCTGAAAACCGAAGTGCGAGAGGAGTGTTTTTATCAGAGAAAGCATTGTTCCAGTCGTTTAAAACAATAGAATCCAAAGAGTCGTTTGAAGTATTGTAATAACTAATATCCTGTTTTACATGCAGTGTTTTGAGTTCAAGATTCACTGCCACCTCCATCTTTGACTGATGTTGCGCATACGGTTTTAATGAAAACATCAAAACGAAAATGAAAAGGATAATTTTAAATAATGATTTCAATGATGGCTTTAAATTTAGGATATAACTTAAGTTATCGGCATAGTACTATATCGGTTTTATTGTAAAAATAGTATAAAAAAAGCTGTTTAAAAAAACAGCTCTCATTTTTTACATAAGTTATGAAAATTACACCAGATAAGATTATTTAAACATTTAATAGAAAAGTCAGAACTTACATCTATTAAAAGTTCGGACTTAAATCGTATTTCTTATAGAATTTATTCAGTTCGTCAACTACTTCATCTTCACTATCTACAATTTTAAATAAGTTTAAATCTTCAGGACTCACGGTATGCATTTTTTCTACCAGAACCGTTTTTACCCAATCAATTAATCCGGACCAAAACTCAACACCAACTAAAATAATTGGAAACTTTCCAATCTTTTTTGTCTGAATCAGGGTAATTGCTTCAAACATTTCGTCTAATGTCCCAAATCCTCCCGGCATTACAACGAAACCCTGAGAATATTTTACAAACATTACTTTTCGGACAAAAAAGTAATCGAAATTCAGGTTTTTATCATGATCAATATACGGGTTGAAATGCTGTTCAAAAGGCAGTTCGATATTTAAACCAACAGAAATCCCTCCACCGGAGTGCGCACCTTTGTTTCCGGCTTCCATAATTCCCGGGCCACCGCCTGTAATTACGCCATAACCGGCTTTACTGATTTTGAAGGCAATTTTTTCTGCCAGTTGGTAATATTTGTCTTCCGGTTTTGTCCTTGCCGATCCAAAAATAGATACACATGGTCCAATACGTCCCATGCTTTCGTATCCGTTTACAAATTCGGACATGATTTTAAAAATTGCCCAACTGTCATTGGTCCTGATTTCATTCCATGTTTTTTGTTTGAAACTATCCTGAATTACTTTATCCTCATCATTATCAAAATCTTCTAATCTCATTTTGTGTATTATTAATTTATTATTTTACTGAAAAACTTTTTAGAATTTATATTAGAAAACAACAGCTTTGCCGTGTATTAAAAACTGGCAAAGCTGTTGTACTAAATTAACTCTTTTTTTGAAAAATGTTATAAAAATGGAATGTTTATTCCCTCAAAAAAATAACTATTTCTTTTAACTGTTTTATTTCTATTGGTTTATCAAAAATAAATTTATGGTTTCGTTTTATTTCTTCACCAGTTTCTCCTTGAAAAAATCAATAGTTCTTTTCCATGATAAAGTGGCGGCTGTTTCATCGTATCTGGGTGTTGTATTGTTGTGAAAACCGTGGTTGACCCCCTGATAAAAATAAGCGGTGTTTTCTACTTTATTTTTATTAAGTATTTCTTCAAAAGCAGGCCAGCCTTCGTTCACACGGGTATCCAGACCCGCATAGTGTAAAAGGAGCGGAGTCTTTATTTTTTCGGCTTCTTCTTTTGTGGGCTGTCCGCCATAATACGGAACGGCAGCTGATAAAGAAGAAATCTTTACAGCCATCATATTCGAAATCCATCCGCCAAAACAAAATCCGACAACACCTACATGACCGTTGCAGTCTTTATGTGATTTCAGGTATTCATAGGCTGCAATAAAATCTTCCAGCATTTCTTCACGGGTTCGCTTTTTTTGAAGTTCACGACCGGTATCATCATTTCCGGGATAACCGCCCAATGGTGACAAGGCATCAGGTGCCAGTGTAATAAAACCTTCCATGGCGGCTCTTCTTCCTACATCTTCGATATAAGGATTTAATCCGCGGTTTTCATGTACGACAATGATTCCTGGTAATTTTTTTTTGGTTTCAGCAGGCTGGGATAATTGCCCTTTGATACTGCCTCCGCCTTTTGGAGAATCATAGTTGATGTATTGTGTTTTTAATCTTGGATCAGTTGGAGGAATTAAAATAGTATCTGCATAATTAGGCATCATAAAACTTAAAAGCGACGGAAGAGTAAGGGTTCCGACAGCAAAAAGTGATAATTTTTCGATAAACTGTCTTCGCTCAATTTTGTTGTGAGCATAGTCGTCGTATAAATCGAATACCTCTTGGGAAATATCTTCTTTGGTTAATTTTTGCATAGCGGTTAGTTTTTTGAAGGTAAATTAGAAATTAGCATAAAAGTAAAAAATATAGATTTAAGAATCTGTTGCGTGAAATTAAAATATGTATCATACTGAGTCTATTTGGCTTTGCCCGGAATTAAACTTAGTTGAAGCCATTAGTACTCAAAAGCTTTTGACTCTGTTCAGGATGACATTGATTATTAATTTATTCGGTATATTTTTTTTCTTCATTAATTTCCTGTTCCAGTCTTTTGTTGATATTGATTTTAGCATTTTTAAAAACAAAAATGGTGGTTTTGTATTCCCGGGCATATTTATTTGTTATTTCACCTGCTATTAAACCTGACTGAAAAAATGGACTTGTTTCTGTAAATTCAGTGCTGTTTTCTTCAAATTCTTTAATCCTGATGAGGTTTTTGTAATACACATTCAAATTGAACCAATTAACGTAATCAGCATTAAAAGAAACGGCTTTGATTCCTTTTTTAGTGTAATAATTTATGGCTCCTGCCTGTCCGTAATTGTCACAAAGTACAAGTGTGTTTTCTGATTTAGGAAACAAAGCATAAACCGAATCTGTTTTTCGGGTTAATTCTTTCCATCCCAGCATATCGGCGAAATCCTGTGGCAGAGCATGATCTTTTCCGTCTTCCCAACGCAGCATTCCCAACTTTTTATACTTTTCGGGATGCTGCACAATGTATTCCGGACTTTTATTTGGAAATGCTAAGTTGTACATCGGGATAAAAAACAATAACGGAATTAAAATAAAAACCGGTTGTAAATACTTTTTCCAGCCTGTCTTTAGCAATTCTGCCAGAAAAACGGACCCAAAAGCAATATAAATTGGATATAAACCAATCGCATAATAGGCTTTGGCTTTGAAATAAATAAAAACGATGAGCGTAAAAATTATCGAACTGAAAAAGAATTTATATTTCGAAAATGGTTTATAACATAATAAAGCATATAAAGACGAAAGGATTACCAGAAAAGAACCGATGAAAAACAATAACTGCTCTTTTAAGAATTCAATTCGGTCAACATTAACCAGTTGTGTTTCGGCCAGTTCTTTCATATGATGCACAATCGGAAAATTGTTTTTGTACTGCCATAGCAAATTAGGTAAAATCAATATTACTCCCAACATCAGGGCAAAATAGAGATTCTTTTGAGCCAGTATTTTTCTTTCGCCCGATAATAAAATAGCAGGCAGCAGACCAATGAGCAGAAAAACAATGTTGTATTTGTTTAAAAATCCAAAAGCAAATATAATGGCACTAATGTAAAGCCATTTGGTATTTTTTGTTTTGACATACTGAATAACGGCAAAATAAAAAGCAGTCCAGCTTAAAACATCAAACGAATTGGGCTGATACAGCATATTAATTCGCAGCAATGATGAAAACACAATGCAAGTTGCACCTAAAACTAAAGCATATAAATTTCCTTTGAGAAGCTCAATGGTTTTCCAGACAATTAACAAATTCAAAGCACCAAATAGGGCAGGGAAAAATTTAACCCAAAAAACAGAATTACCAAGTAAAAAAATAAGATAAGAAACCCAGGAGGTTAGAGGCGGAACCGATAGATAACCCCATGCCAAATGATGTGCCTGATCAAGATGCAGGTATTCATCACGCTGCAAATCATATTCTGGGCTAAGTAATATATATTGCAGAATAAACTTTAAAAGGATGAATGCAGTTAAGATGAGTGTTTTTTTGTTCATGAAGCTTTTGGTTTCAGGTTTGCTTTTTTTGGATCAAACTGTATTTCTCTAGCTAAGATAGGATTTATTTCAATCCAGGACATTTTGAATTTGACTCTAAAACAAAAAGCTCCAGATTTCTCCGAAGCCTTGTTTTTTGACCTGTTTGATAAGATTTTATATTAATGTAAAATTATAAGTAAAAAATGTTATTTACAATTTAAGAAATTGCTGTCATCCTGAGCGGAGTCGAAGGCTTAGGAAATCGAAAGGGCTTCGACTCCGCTCAGCCTGACACTTATTTTTAATTTTATCCAATTGATTAGGAAGCTTATTTCAATGTTGATTTGATAACTACAGCAGCCTGCTGAACAGCAATTTGGATTGCGGGAACATTTGCAATCGGATTTAAAAGTCCGTAATCATGAATCAGTCCATTGTATCTTGTTAAGGTTACAGGAACTCCTGCTTCGTTTAGTTTTCTTGCGTAAGCTTCGCCTTCATCTCTCAGAACATCATTTTCGGCAGTCTGAACCAATGCAGGGGGAAGGTCTTTAAGTTCTGCTAAACTTGCCTGTAATGGAGAAGCATATTTTTCGTTTCTTTTTGAAGTATCAGGAAGGTAATTATCCCAAAACCATTTCATCATATTTTTAGTAAGGAAACGTCCATTAGCATATAAATTATACGATTCTGTTTCAAAATTAGCATCGGTTACCGGCCATAAAAGAACTTGTAGTTTAATGTGTGGACCTTTTTTATCTTTTGCCATCAGAGTAATAGCGGCAGTCATATTACCGCCCACACTGTTTCCAACAACAGCCAGGTTTTTACCGTTTACACCAATTTCTTTTCCGTTTTCGGATACCCATTGTGTTGCTGCATAAATCTCATTGATTGCTACGGGATATTTAGCTTCAGGAGAAGGTGTGTAGTCAGGAAAAACTGCAACAGCGCCGCTTTCGACAACCAAATCTCTCACTAATCTTCTGTGAGTTGGGTAATCTCCCAAAACCCAGCCTCCGCCGTGAATGAAGATAAAAACGGGAGCATTTTCTTTGGCTCCTTTAGGCTTTGTAATATGAATTTTTACTTTTAACCCGTTTTGTGAAATTACTTTCTCAGATTCTTCAATACCTGAATAATCAACTTCTACCGATTTTTGCGCACCGACTAAAACATTTCTTGCGTCAGCAACAGGTAACTGTTCCAGAGGTTTTCCGTCACCGGAATTTAATGCGTTTAAAAAACTGCGGACTTCTGTAAATATTTCGGGATCATTTTGTCCTTTATAAGGTCTTTCCTGTGCCATAATTACTGTATTTAGAGTTAATAATGTAACTATAAATATACTTCTTTGAATTGATTTTATTGTTTTCATGATGTTATATTTTTAATGTAATTTTCTGATAATTAATTGATAAGGTTTGTTTGTAATATGATTTCGAAAGAAAATGCCTGACTCACCGGACAAGTTTCTTCGGCACCTTTGGCAATTTTTAAAAATGCTTCTTCCGAGATTCCAGGAACTTTGGCATTTAAAACTAAAAGTGATTGTGTAATTTTTCCGTTGTCTAAAGTAATTGTAGATTGTGTAGTCAACTCTTCAGGTGTAAATCCTGCGGTAGTTAAGTCTAAACTTAATTTCATGGTATAACAGCCGGCGTGTGCAGCTGCCAGTAATTCTTCAGGATTGGTTCCGACACCGTCAGCAAAACGGCTGTTGAAAGAATATTGAGTTTTGTTTAATACGGTACTGTCTGTAGTTAGAGTTCCGTTTCCTGTTTTGATGTCACCGTTCCAAACGGCCTGAGCTTTACGTTTCATATCTTTATGTTTTATCATTTATAATTTGACAGGACAAAGATATGGTGGTGATAAGGCTGTAAAAATAGACAAAAGTCTATTCCAATTGTACATTTTTCCCTTGAAGGTATTTTTTCTTGAAATTAGACGGAGTGTCGCCAACTTTATTGGTGAAAAGACGGTTAAAATAGGCCGGATCTTCGTAGCCAAGTTGATAAGCAATTTCTTTTACACTTAAATTCGAATAGCCTAAAAGTCTTTTAGCTTCCAGAATAATTCGGTCTTTAATAATATCATTAGGCTGGGAAAGTTCTAAACGATTGAATTTATTTGAAAGTGTTTTTGGCGCTACCCCCAGAATATCCGCATAATCGGCAACGGTGTGTTTGGTTCTGAAATGAATTTCGACCAGTCGGCTAAAGTCCCTGAAAAAATCCATTTCTTTTGATGGTTCTTCGTTTAAAACACCCAACTGTTGAATTTTCCAGATTCGGGTAGCTTTTATAATCAGCTGTTTCAGATAAGTTCTGATCATTTCTTCCTGCGAAGAATCTGGTGTTTCAAATTCTCCCTGAATTTGCTGATAAATGGCGCAAATAAATGAAATCTCTTTCTCCGGAAGAATGGTCATCGGCATTTCAAAAATATTATTAAAAAGTAACCCATCGCAGGCAACTTCCGCATCATGAATCTGTACACAATAAAAATCACGGTTATAATACATGAAGTAGCCTTCTTTTTCCCCTTTTGTTTCAATTTGCAGGTATTGATTGCTATTGATGAAAAACAGGGAAGGGATGGTAGTTTGGTAATGTTTAAAATCAATGGTAACCGAATAATTTTCAGGTAAATAAATTACTTTGATGTATGGCTTGTAATAATCACCATTGATTTCTTCTACAGTTTCCTGATTTATTGTTAAAAATCCCAGTTTTTTATAATTGGATTCGAAAAGATTGTGGTTTTTCATTACAAATGATTTAGAGCTTAAATGTAATCATTTTCAAAATGTAATGTTTAGACTTTAGAATCTGTTTAATGTAGAAATTATGCTCGGGATGTTTGTAAATTTTTATCATTTTTTTACCTGAATGCCATGATGGTAATGACACTCCAGTATTGATCTCATCTGATTAGGATTATGGATACCATTTACAAAATCGTTCCAGACTTTTTCAGGAATAAGTTGTAGTAAAGGCTGTTCTGTTTCTAAGACTTTTGGAGCATTTTCTTTGATCAAAGCATCCCATTCTTTGTGAAAAGTTAAAATATCATCCGGATAAACAGCTTTTCTGGCAGTACCTTCATCAATGGCAGGAAAAGGTTTTTCGACATTCAGATAACCATAATCATCTGTAAGTTCTTCTCCCGGCAGAATATCCCTGATAGCGATTTCAAAATCATACGGAGTACTAAAACAGCTGGGGTTGAAGCTATGGTTTACAAATTTTGCGTTATCCCAGCACAATACCATTTCTCCATTTTTGTTTACAAAAGAGTAGGTGTCCAGGTATTTTTTTATGTAAGGATTCACATTTGCAGCCTGTGTTGGGGTAAATATTTGGTCCAGATCGTCCTGAACCCAGGTAATAGTACCTCTCGGAATAAGTTTTGTTGCTACAATACCATATCCTTTTTCATTACTTATAAAACGGATTTCTGTATCAGGATGTATCATGTCACACTAATTTTAAGCATTCACACTTTTGAAGACCGTTGCGGGAAAAAGATGATTCCGTTTATTAAAAACAAGTTTGATATCCATTTTTTCGCAATAGTCACGACCGGCAAAATTCTTGTCTTTGTATTTTTTTTTCAAAGAATCCTCATTATGAATAAGATGATATGTCTGAAGAATATTCTGTTCTGTAAAATGCCGAATAAATTCATATACAAATTTACAACCTTTTAGCTGAATATCTGTTTATAAATGATTATGTTAGATTGTTTTCAGGTCTGTTAAGTACCGGGTATTTTCGTATAGTCAATTGGAGAAAATTAAAAGTACAAATTGTTATTTTAACCCGAGTTCGATTATTCAATAATTTGTTATTTATTAGATATCCTGCAAGGTTTTTTCAACCTTGTAGGTATGCATACTGATGATAAAATACCTACAAGGTCTCAAAAAAGACCTTGCAGGAACATTAAATGGTATAATTTATTCGTAAACAAGTTCTGTGCTGTATTAATCGAACTGAGGTTTTTAGTAATTTATTCAGGGATTTAAATTAAGGTTTGTGCTGTTTCTGCTAAAACTTTCCACATTTCAATTTTTTGGCTGAGTGATGTTCCGGCATTCAACCCACTTGTTGATGGTAATATTTGATAGGAAATACCACTTTGATGATCAAGATGTTTTTGATAGAATAGTGCTGCAGCTTTACTTTCGAAAAAAATATGTTTGATGTCCGGAAATTGACTATGGAAGTTTGCAAAATTGTTTGCTTCTTCGTTTTTAATTTTAGAGTCACTACTTCCATCTCTTACACAGGAAGCCAGTACGTGCCATAATCCAATTCTGTGTTTTTTTAAAAGTGCTTTTCGATTCTCATAAGAGTCGCTGAAATCTTCTTCAAAAATGGTAAATATAATTTTCCAGAAGCGATTGCCCTTATTTGCATAATATTGCTGATGGGCTATTGACTGATCCCCGGGCATAGTTCCTAAAATTAATATTTTAGTTGACTTGTCTACCAACGGGTCTAAGGCTTTCTTATGCATAATTAAAATAAGTAATAAACAGCAAGATAATATAAAGTATCGGTAGAAAGTACAGATGCTTAAAAAGATAAAAAATGGTAAACGGGATGTTTTGGTGCATAAAAAAACGATAATCAGGGCATAAGATAAGATTCAATGTTTTTTCCAAAAACAGTTCAGTGAAATTGAATTTACCTTATTATAGATTATCGTTTTTAGTATAGTTTAAAACTGACTTAAAGGTACGAAAAAAGCTTCAGATTACTCCAAAGCTTTTCTAAAAAATATAAATAAATTTCTTTCAAAAAATTATTTCATAACATACGTAACAGTATTAGCTTCACAAAGCCTGAAATATCCTAACGCAAAATCTTTTGTATCTCCAGTGTTGATAATATTTCCTCTAATATTGCCTGGTGTTGTACCAAAGGGATTTGCACTTGATGCTTCAAAAATTAAATTCATATAATCATGAAAATTTTTTGAAATACCACGATGTACAATTTGAACTGTTTTTCCCGGTTTTAAATCTGTATCTGAAAATTCGTCTTTTACTTCGTTTCCGTTGTACAAATCATCATTAGACATTAAAGTATAAGGAATTTTCAAAAAATCGGTTGTAAAATAAGACAGATAAAAATTTTGCTGATCAGCAGGATCATCATAAAAGATGGAGAGCACCAATAAATCCGGCCCTGATATGTCAGGTCTGTATTCTTGTTCTATTCTCTTAATTGGTGTTACAGAAATCATTTTTTCTACGGCTGTAAAACTTTTTCCCTCAACCTCAACAAAAAGGGTGTAATCCATATTTAGTACCGGAACGAAATCCTTACAAACATAAATGCCCGGTTCTGTTTCTGTAAAAGTAAAAGTTACACCTTCACTGTTTTCAACACGTACCTGCGCTCCCGAAACTTTTGGTGTGCTGGTACTATAATAAGGAGCCATTTTGCTTATTTTTATAGTTTGGACCTTTCCGTCTGTATCTTTATTCCAAAGGATTTCAGCATCAATTACTATTTTAGCTTCGCCAGTTTCAAGATCAAGATTTACCACCTCTTCACAAGAGGATAACAATAAAATAAAAAGAAGACTACATAAAATTAGTACTTTATTTTTAAAATTATTTTTTGCCGTTTTATTCATATTGTTAAAATTTAAAGTTATAAGAAACCCCTGGAACTAATCCGTAAATGGATAATTTTTTGGTTTCATTTTGTCCTGTATCCTCATTTGTTGCAAATGTTATCGAAGCAGCATTTTTTCTGTTGTAGATATTGTAAATGCTAAATACCCAGTAGCTTTGCCACCCTTTCTTTTTATCTGGTTTAGGGGTGTAAGTAGCGGCTAAATCCAAGTGGTGGTAAAGAGGAAGCCGGTTTCCGTTTCGTAATGAAAAATTAGGTACGTTTAATCCGCCAAAATCATAATATCCATTAGCATAGGTAACAGGCTGTCCCGATTGCAGAGAGAAATTAGCATTATAAGACCACTTTGCGCTTCGTTCATAAGTAGCCACTGCGCTTAAGCTATGTAATTTGTCATATCCTGACAAATACCAGTTACCGTTGGCAATTCCTGGTTCTTCAGGAGTTCTTCCCGGAGTTTTTTGCTCTGCTCTGGACAAAGTATAAGAAACCCAGCCATTGAATCGACCAGTGTTTTTTCTAAACAATAATTCCATACCATACGATCTGGCTTTACCACTCAGGATTACCTGTTCTATGTTGTTGTTTGCCAGTAAATTGGCGCCTTCTACATAGTCAATACGGTTTTGAATTTTTTTATAAAACAATTCTCCTTCAAAAGAATAATCACGATCTTTTATATTTTGAAAATATCCTATTGCATATTGATCCAGTAGTTGCGGTTTCATAAAAGGACCACTTGGTGTCCAGAGATTCATAGGCAAAGGCGATTGCGTGTTGGATAACATATGAATGTATTGCGCCATTCTGTTATAACTTGCTTTTACAGATGCATCTTCGCTAAAAGCGTATGATAAAGCTGCGCGAGGCTCAAAATTGTCAAATTTACTTATGATTTCACCGCTTTTATAAGATATGGTTCCTGTTGGAGTACCTTCCTGATAAATATTGTATTTTGGATTGTATACTACTGCTTGGCCATCTTCATAAGTACTGATTTCCTCGCTTCCTAAACGATAGAATAAACTGTAACGAAGTCCGTATCGGAGATTCAATTTCTCAGTAATCTGATGTTCAAAGTCTAGGTAAGCAGCAGATTCTAAAGAATATTTTTTATCCAATTGTTGGTAATTATATTGTGAATCTGAGCTGGTGGGCTGAACTGTTCCGGGATTAAAATTATAATAAGTCCCCTCAAGTCCATAATTTAGTTTAAAATTTTGAGTAACGGACTGATTCCAATTGTATTTTAAACCATACGTTTGAACAGTGTTTTTCCATTTGAATTTCTGAAAATTCAGGTTCAGGTTAAATTTATAATCACTGTAGAAAACGGATAAGTTGTTATTTAATTCATCTGAGAATTTATGCTTCCAGTTAAAAATTCCCATAGTATTTCCAAATTTGATATCTACCAGATCATTGAAACGGATACCATCATGTCCAAAATAACCTGAAAAACTAACCGTGTTGTTAGCATCAAGACGATAATTCAATTTAGCGTTTAGATCATAAAAACCAATGCCGGCATTAACATCACCTAATTTTAAAAATAAGTTTGCATAAGAAGTACGTCCGCCTATTATAAAGGAACCTTTACCTTTTTTTATAGGTCCCTGCACCAAAAGACGACTTGAGATTACGCCTATTCCTCCGTTTACCTTATAATTCTCAAGATCTCCTGTTTGTTGGTTTACATCAAGGACAGAAGAAACTCTTCCTCCAAACTTAGAAGGAATACCTCCTTTATATAATTCTAAACCACTCATCATGTCTGCATTAAAAACAGAGAAAAAACCAAACATATGCGAATCTCCAAAAATCGGGGCGCCATCCAGTAAAATAAGGTTCTGATCTGCTGCGCCTCCGCGGACATTAAAGCCAGACGAAGCTTCGCCTGCATTGGTAACACCAGGCAATGTCAATAGTGATTTTAAGGGATCCGGCTCTCCCATTGCAGCCGGAATCTTCTTAACATCCTGCATAGACAGTTTATTAACACTCATTTGAGGCGTTTTAATATCTGCAGCTTTGTTGGTGGTTACAATTACTTCTCCTAATTGCTGGCTGTCAGATTCCATATTAAAAGTGATCGTAACATCGTCAGAAACTGTAATTTGTTTCTCCTTATTTTTTAAACCAATATAACTAATGGAAACCGTATAACTTCCGTTTGGAATTTCAAGACTAAATTTTCCGTTTGAATCCGTTACGGTACCAACCTCCAGTTCCTGAATATAAACATTGGCACCAATAACGGATTGTTTGGTATCATCAAAAACCTGTCCGGTTAGCTTACTTTTTTTTTTAGTCGTTTTTACAGATTGGGATTTCTGTTTCACAAAAATATTAAGACCTACGATTGAAAATTGTACAGCAGTATTTTTGTTTAATTCAGAGATAAGTTTCTCGATTTCAATCTGTTTGTAAGTAGTTTTCTTTGTGAAATACTTTTTATTGGTATCGATTTGATCTGTAAAGGCAAATTTAAAATCAGATTGGTTTTCAATCTGTTTGAAGAATTCTTTTAAGGTTACATTTTGATCTACAGTTACGGTAACGTTTTGGGCAGACATACACCAACTGAGTAAAAAAAAGCATGCTGAAATTATATGCTTCATGAAATTTTGTATTTTTGATTTATTAATTGGAATAACCTCGTGTTATTCTGACTATAAGGAGGATGTGTAGTTTCGCGGCTTGCATCCTTTTTTCTTTTCTATTGAAAAGTAATCTGTTTTAAATCTTCATTTAGTTCAAAGTTTAGGTTATACATTTCTGATATTAATTGTAAAATTGTTTTTAAATTTTCTTTTTTATTAATTCTGATGGTAATTTTCTGGTTGAGGTTCTCTTTTGGAAGAATCACTTTGTAACCATAATTGTCTTCGATATACTGACTGACAGTAGAAAGTTTTTCATTATCAAAATCTACAAAACGGCTAAATTCAGTTACTGAAGCAGACTGGTTTACGTACGTGAATTTGTCACCCGGTTTGAGTATCCATTTTTGATCCTGGCCTTTTATATTCATCTGAACGCTTCCTTCGTAAAGTTCAACTGTTACTTCTTCGTTTTGAAATTCTTTTACGGTAAAAGAAGTTCCTAAAACAGTAGTAGTAGTTTCATCGCAGAAAACCTGAAAGGGATGCTGTTTGTCTTTTTTAACCTTAAAATAAGCTTCACCATTCATTTTAATTTTTCTGTTTAAAGCAAAATTTTGCCCGTAAATAATTTTAGAATTCGGACTCAATTCTACTTTTGAACTGTCTGGTAAAACGACATACTTTATTGTTGAGCTTGTGTTTTCAATTACATTTTCAGCAAGAACTGCATTCTCACTATCAGATTGAACTTTGAAGTAAATTCCGGTTCCAATCAGCACAAAAAGCAAAACAGATGCTGCGGCATAATAACGCCAGGGTTTGAATTTCTTTTTTTCGGCAGCAAAAGTTTTAGAATGAAATTGCTCCCACGAAGCTTCCTTTTTGCTGTCTGAATGCGAAAGAGGAGTTTCATTCCATAATTTTTCAAATTCGTTGTTTAGTTTTTCTTTATCCATGGTTTTCAGGGTTAAAGTTTTTTACAATAAAATCCTTGTTTCGTAAAAACACCATAAACCATTTCCTGAATATCTCTGTTGGTTTCAATTCTGAGAATTCTTTCCCGTTTTTTGAAATCAAAATTTATAATACAATCAGAAATGATGAATTGTAAAAGAGCTACCAGAAGGCTGGCGTCTTTCTTTGTTCTGACATTCGTTTTATACGCTTCAATATGCATTTTTTGTTCTCGTTTTTAAGTATAACAAACGAGAACCGAAAAGTTCCTAATGGTTTTCGATTTTTTTTCGAATAAATTTACTGGCGAGATAAATATGATTGGCAATAGTCTTTTCAGAAAGATCTGTAATTTCTGCAATCTCCTTATAGCTAAGGTTTTCCAGTTTGTGTAAAGTAAATATTTTTTGCTGCTGTTCCGGAAGCTGGCTGATGAAGTTTTGTAATTTTTCCTGTCTTTCTTCAAATAAACCTGAATCGGCTGGTTCTTCAGGAATGCTTACCTGTGCAGGATCAAGCTGAATTATTTTGTTTTCTCTGTTAACGTGATTGATAATAATGTTTTTGCAGATGGTAAACAATTGTTTGTCAAACAAAACATCTTCGTTGAGTAATTCTCTTTTGTTGTAAAGTCTCAAAAATGTTTCCTGCACAAAGTCTTCGGGAGTAAGAACCGTGAAATTAAATCGTCTGGCAATGTTTATCAGTTTGTCGTAGTAGTTGAAGTAAACCTCTTTGAAGGCCGCTTCATTACCTTTTTTTAAACTTAAAATAAACTTTTTATTGTCCATAACAAATAGCACAGCTAGTTTTACCTAGTCTAAACTCATTGAGCTGAATATTATTGCATTCTAATAAATGACTGATTTCAAAATAGAATTGCAAAGAACCGTATTTAATTATATACTTTGACGCTATTGCTGGAAAATGTTACATTAAATCTGGTGTTTTTTATTTGATAAGAATAAATATTGATAAAGTTATATCTATATTTCTTTTGTCAGCCTGTCTAATTCTTTTAGTAAAGTTGGAATTCTAAATTCACCAGCCATGCTTTCAATTTTTTCGAAAGCATCTTCTAAATCGATTCCAATTGATGTAATAAATAGTGGTTTTTGACTGTCTCCCCTTAACAAAGCTTTTTTGTCTTTATTGATAGCTGCAAAATTAGTTTTGGCAACACCAATTATTGGAATGTTTTTTCCTAATTTTTCATATAAATACCCTCCAAGACCATGTTTTTTATTATCATCTAAGTAAACAAAACCGTCAACAATTATAGCATCAATTTTTTGTAAACCAATTTGATTTAAAAGGCTTAGGATGCATGGCAGTTCTCTTCTGTAAAATTCTCCAGGGATATATTCTTCAACATTCTCAATGGTTTCAGTATGAATTTTATAGTTTTCACTTTGGTTCCATTGATTGAATTCGATACAAACTGTTTTGGCTTTTCCGTCAAAATAATAAGTATCGAATGCTAAAATCACAAAATTTTCTATCATCTCTCAGGTATTATAGTATCACCTACACTCAAAGTATATTTTAATTTCGGATACTCAAAATTCATATTATTGTTTTCTTCACTTCTTAATTTAAAAAACTCTTTTTTTTCATCCTCATCTGCCAGTGTCAACAATTCTCCATCCGGGAAGTAAGGCATATTATTTTTAAATTGTATGAATGTTTTAGATTTTCGAAAAGTTATGCCCATCCATTTATTATCTTCGCCCGATTTTTTCTGACCCGGAATTGATTCCAGTACAATTTTATGCAGATACTTTGTATTCGTAAATAATGAAAACAAAACAATGGAATTATGTGTCAGCGGAATATCAAATTCTTCATCAGTAAATTTGTCTTTGATTTTCAGTTTCCGAATGTTTTTCTCAGTTAATTCATTTGGTTTTTCATAGCAGGTAAAAAGACCAATATAAGAATCTGCTTCTAAATCCATAGCTTGGTCCGAATGATATTTCATAGTTGCATAATTACTGTCATATACTTCAATTAAAGCATTATTAAAATCTAAAAACGACAAATAATCTAAAGAAGAATTTTGAATTTCAGTATTAAGACTTTCTATTATCTGATGATGGATTGAAGAAAAATTATGTGCAGGAATGTTGTAAATAGTCGTAGTTCTGACAATGGGAACAGTTTCATTTTTTAGATAAACTAAATGATTCCCAATCCTGCCTTTGGTGATATTTTCAAAATTGACAGAATGTGATAATTTATCAAATAAATTGTTTTCGAATGAAAGCGAAATTTTATAAAAACCTGAATTGTTCATTATCTATATATCAGATTTAGTATATTGGTTTTTCATAATCTCCGGAGTTCATACTAAAATGAATTTTTCCATATTCTACATTCTTTTCACTAATATTTTCTTCATAATAGGTATTTCTTAAATTAACCATTGTTTCTGAAGTCATTTGCTCAAGTTTAATCAATTCTCCGTTTTCTTTAATAAACGTCTGATTGTCCATATAAACAGCTTCTAAATTGGAACAACGTGCCACATAGCCCATCCTAATCGGAATTTGATCGACGTTTAAGACAGAAGGTTTAATTTCATGTGTGTACAATCTGTTTGTAGAAAGCGGGATTAAAAAAGCCGAATTCGGATATAATGTGACACTAAATTCTTTCTCTAAATTTGGATCATTAACCGTACTTTTTAATTTGAAATGAAGTCGGGTAAATCCGCTTGATTTTTTATAACACCAATCATAACGATCTGTTTTTGATGGGGTAAGCTGGTTGAAATTAGATTTGTCATAAAAGGTGCAGAAGGCAATAATACCATCTTTAGGCATATCCTTTGTTTTATCAGAGTGTGCTTTTATTTTAGATTTTACTTCTTTCGGATTGTCTTTGTTTTTTAATTTATTCTCATAGATTTGAGCCAGAACATGATTGAGTTTTGTTGGCTTCCCGAAAGTATATTGAATAGCATTATTTAATGTATTTATTATAATTTGATCAGTAGTCCTGAAATTGTCAGTTGGTCCAGTAAAATTACTGGAACATCTTAAAAGGCGAAAATGGAAGATGTCGTTTTTATCTACGTTTTTCTCTTTTTGAATTTCCGTTAAATAAATTCCGGTTCTTAACGCTTTGGATCCCTTGTTTGATTCTGTTAAATGCTGAAAAGCGTGCTCTGATTTAATGGCATCGAAATAGTCATTGTCATTAAATAAATCCCTGTAATAAACACCGGCATTACTAATTACGACCGGGATTTTTCCAAGTGTTGTAAACTGAATGTTTTTTTCGTTACGGTTTTCATAGTTTATGGAGACTTCTTTAATGACATTCAATGGAATATCATCACATTGAAGCTGACCAATATCTCCGCAAGCATAAATTATTTTGTCATCTAAAGGAGTTTTGATTTCTGAAAGATTTTCAACAATTATTCCGCAAAAGTTTTCAATTAGATAATGTAGCTCCGAGGTAATTTCTATATTTTTTTTACATACAATAAGAACATTTTTTTCTTTACAAATGCTGTTTTCACCGGGTAGTGCTATCATTTTCTTTTTTATTTGAAATTCATGTTTTAGTTCTAATTGCTAATATATAACTAATTTCATTTTAGAAAAGAATTACTTGTTTTTTAATTCTAAATCCAAAAGTAAATCCCCTAAACAGTGTCTGTTTAAGGGATTTACTTTTAATAAAGACCTAAGAATTAATCGTAAGAAGCATCTGAATATCTGCTCTTTTGTAAGGAGAAGGCACGCCTTTTATTTCTTTAAATCCCAGTTTTTCGTATAATTTAATGGCAGGTTTGAGTTTGGTGCTGCTTTCCAGATAAATTTTTGAAGCTCCTTTTTCAGCCGCCCATTTTATAGCTGATTCGGCTAATAATAAACCGATTCCTTTTCCTTGTGCTTTGGGACTTACGGCCATTTTTACCAATTCGTAATCAAAATCTTTATTATCACTTTTAACGAGTGCACAGACACCCAAAACTTCATCATTTGAAATTGCAGTAAAAATTTCACCTCCTTTATCTATAATGTATTCCTGCGGATGATCCAGGGCTTTAAGATCGCTTGGCTCAATTTCAAAATAATGTGAAATCCATTCTATATTCAGGTCTTTAAAAGGCTTTTTGTATTTGGGATTGTAGGTTACTATTTGTATTAAATCATTGTTCATATTGTAAATTATATACTGTTTTTGGCTAATCGCCCTAATTTTTTTAAGTCATTTTCTACACGTTCATTCCATTCCAGCGCATACGTCAGTCTCATGCAATTATTGTATTGATTGTGCTGCGAAAAGATTCTTCCGGGTGCAAAATTGATTTTTTGAGCTAAGGCTGTGTTGTGTAAATCTGTAGTCGATATTCTTTCATCGAGTTCCAGCCACAGCATAAAGCCTCCTTTTGGCTGAGATATTTTGGTACTATCCGGAAAATAAGATTCCACAGCACGGTTTATCTGGAGATAATTCGAATAAAGCTTATTGCGAAATGTTCTAAGATGGTGGTCATAACGCCCATGTTCTAAGAAATCTGTAATAACATCAGAATATAATGAGGAATTACAGACTGTCTGAACCAGCTTTTGGCGTATGATTTTATCTTTAAATTTTCCGGGAGCAATCCATCCCACTCTGTATCCGGGTGCCAGTGTTTTTGAAACCGATCCTATCCATAATACCAAACCCGCTTCATCATAAAATTTGCAGGGTTTAGGACGTTCTGTACCAAAATACAGATTACCATAAATATCATCTTCAATAAGCGGAATATTATAGGCTGTTATCATTCTGACGAGTTCTCTTTTATTCTCATCAGGCATTTGAAATCCCATTGGATTATTAAAATTGCTCACAAAGCAGCAGGCCGAAATTTCGGGCATTACTTTTTTTAAAACATCAAGATCTAACCCATACAAAGGATGAGTTGGAATCTCAACAGCTTTTAATCCCAGCATTTTAATAGCCTGAAGAATTCCAAAATAGGCAGGGCTTTCTACTGCCACACTATCGCCGGGAGATGTAGTAGCCATGAGAGCATTGTAAATAGCACTCATAGCTCCGGAGGTAATCACAAGGTCATCTTCGGTAATTTTACCTTCCATTACAAGCGCCCATTTTGCAATCGCCCGCCGAAGTTCTTCAGTGCCTTGGACAGGTTCATAAGCAGTTCCGGCATCGTTTCGAATACGGACAGCATTTGCAATCCCTTTGTTCAGTTTGGCAATAGGCAGAAAATTACTGCCCGGAATACCAAGTGCAAATTGCGTTACATCTGATTTATTGATGGTACCGAAAACTTTATCAATCAAATCCTCGGGCGTATTTTTTGATTCAAGATGGTTTATATTGGCAATTGTTGGAAGCGCCATGCTTCTCAGTGCACTTTTGCTGACATAATAACCCGTTTTTGGACGTGATTCAATCAGAGAACGGCTTTCTAATTCCAGATAAGCTTGCTTAATAGTATTTAAACTCACATTATAAAGCTTCTGCGCACTGCGTACCGAAGGCAGTTTGTCTCCCATTACCAGAGTTTCATGATGAATCTGATCTTCAATGATTTTGGCAATCTTTAAATATAATGTTTCATTGTTCTTCATTTTGCTTTTCGGTTAAGCGTTTAAAAATTAAGCCATTGAGATATGCGTTCTGTGTTTTTTATCAGCAGTTCTGCATTATTAAAAGTCGCTTCTTTCTTTTCTTTTAAAAAATCAGAAGAGTATTGACTAAATTCTTTTTTGTCTTCATTGTCAAGGTTTCCGTTGTCGTAAATACCCAAATTGATTTTATGGTTTTGGTCTGCAATTAAACTAGCGAAGGCAATTATTTCATCTCCTTTTTTAGCTATTAGGTAAGGGACTCCAAAAGATTTCTGATCTGTAGAATTGATATCTGAGACCTGATCAAAAATAGTTTTCAGGATTTTTATATCAGACACATAAACTTCGCTAAATTTTAATTCTTTCTTTGTTGTTCCTGATTCCATAACTGTTTCTTTTTTTAGCAAAATTAAATCAGTTACAGGTTTAGGTACAGATACAGAAAAGTATTTTTTAAAGGGTACAGATTGATATCAAATGTACGGAAAGATCTTTAAAAGCTAAAGATTTTGAAAACGTTTTCTGTGGGAGGAATGTTTAATAAACGAATTGGTGGGTTGAAATTAGTTCTTTATAAAACCAAACTTTTCTCTGTATTTATTAAAAGCAATTTTATCGACTGGCAATACAAAAGGATTTGTGTCTAAATCAATCCATTCAAATCTGTTGATATCTGGGCTGTTTACCATCATGTCTTCTGGATTGATAATTTTTACGACGTAGAAAATTAAAAGCAGTTGTCTTCCATCATCAATAATTGATTCTACAAAGTGTTCCTGAGTATATAAATGTTCAATGATTTCAATTTTTACATTCAGTTCTTCTAAGAATTCCCTATGAAGACAGTCCAGTATCCCTTCGCCAAATTCTACGCCGCCTCCGGGAAGTTTGCAGTAAATTTTGCCTTTATGATACTCATAAAGGGCTAAAATTTTAGAGTCATTTTCACAGATAGCGTAAGCTCTTACATTAAATCCAGTCAAATTCTTCATATACATTTTTAGTCTGGCAGTTGCCAAATTCTTCAGACAAATTTACAGTGTATTTTATAATTTTTTAAAATGATTGTGTAAAAAAAGAGTGCATATTTTGATAATTTTAATAAATATTTTAAACTTGCTTCAATGTAAAAATCCTGAAAGAGAACGTGTTTTTTAAATACAGCATTCTTTTTCAGGATTTATTTATGAGACTAATTTGATTCTTTTTGTTTTAAGATTCCCGGGATTCTTTTTGTAAAATGGGTAGGTTACTGGTTTTTTGTGAGATATTTTGTTACTTCATTAAGATTATAGCCGACAGCTTTTACGGCTTGCTTCAATTCTCCCGTAGTAACACTTAGTTTTTGTGACCAATATTGCAGTTCGTACATTTGGCTGATATCGATTCGTAAATCATCAGCCTTTCCTGTTTTTAATTTGTTGTCCATGATTCTGAAGTTTAATGGTTTAAGGGGCAAAAGTATAAGATGCGTACACATAGATTTTATATAATGCGGAAAAATTGTTACAGAATTGCCATAACCGAAACAGGGTTTGGTGAAATTCGGTTATGTTTTATCATTAAAAAATCCGGTTTTAATTCATACAGATGTTTCTAAAATAGATTTATCTTGTTTATAAAACTTTTAATTGTTTATTTTTCAGTATTATAAGGCTTTTTAAAAATCGTTTTTTTGTTTATAAACTGTATTTGGAGGGTGAAAATTATGGTATTCGCAGGTTTTTTATTAATTTAACAATGTTGATAAAATGTTGATTGTCTTGGTGTTAAAATATTTTTTTTAGTGTATTAATTTTCTACTTTTATGTAGTAGTGCTATCAATTATAATTTAAAAATACTGATATGGAAAAGGCGATAAAACTGCAGATCAGAAAAGAGTTGAACGGTCAGCAACAACTAAATGTAATCAAATTAAAAGGCAGTTTAATTTCTAATGGATATACCGAAATAATCCACATCAATGATTATGATGATGAATTTCATATGAATTCTTTTGAGACGTCTGTTGAAAACAGGGTCGAAGTCCAGAATTTTATAAATACATTTATCAGTAATGCACAGCTTATGGATACTGTGACTATTTTTAAATAAATAATTTGTCTTCTATAAGTTCAAAAAATACTTTAAGAATTACCGCTTTTAAGCAGCCCTCGAAAATTTACGAAGGGCTTTTTTTTTGTCTTTTTTCAAGTTTATAAGACTATCCTTTTTCAAATCTTTTTGCGGCAGTTTTTGATTCTTTTTATTTAAAATATTTCTATGCTAAAAAAGCAATCTGAAATATTTTTCCTTTCGAATTTCGGAAGAGACTTTTCTTCAATTTTTAAATAGCATCATCCGTCTTTTTCTTTTGATAAAAAAGAAGAGGATTTTTTGACGGACTTCAGATTTTGGAAAATTTGTAGTTAAGCCCTTATGAACAAAGGTGTTTGAACAAAATTTTAAAGTAAATGAACAAAATTTAAACATCGTTCCTGTTTTAATAAAATACTTTTGGCGAACAGATTTAATTGTTGATTATGTAATTTTTTTAGATTAAAAATTAATAATCGATAAAAAAAAGGACCTGTAATTAGATTAATGTAAGCTTTGGTTTCAGGTTCGGGGTAAATCTGTTCAAATACAAAAACAAACGAAAGAATTAAGATCCAAAAACTGAATTTTAAAATGAAAAAATGGCTGTTGACAGTAATATGTATTGCAATATTTTGTAATGCATCAGCACAAAAAAAACTAACACTTTGGTATAATAAACCATCAGCAGCATGGACAGATGCATTACCACTCGGCAACGGAAGATTAGGAGCAATGGTATATGGAGGGCCTCAGCTGGATACTATTCAAATAAATGAAGATACTTTCTGGTCCGGAAGTCCTTACCAAAATGTAAATCCGAACGCAAAAAAGTGCCTAAAAGCAATTCAGAATTATATTAGCGAAGGCAATTATATCGAGGCACAAAAGTCTGCGCTTGATAATATTATAGCCGACAGGAAAATTACTTCTCACGGTCAGGTATATCAGTCTATTGGCAATCTTATTTTAAAGGTTCCCGGACACGAAAAATGTACTGATTATTACAGAGAACTGGATTTAAAAACGGCTGTTGCTACTACTAAATATAAAGTAGATGGAGTTTCCTTCACACGAGAAGTGTTTACCTCATTTACAGATCAGCTTGTTATCATAAGGCTTACATCAGACAAAAAAGGAGCAATAAATTTCAACGCCTCTTTTGCAGGTCCTTTAAAAACTCAAATGGTTACGGTATCTTCAAAAGTACCTGAAGGACAAAGCAAACTGCTCGTAGTCAACGGAAAATGCACTAAAGAAAAAGAAGAAAATATTCCAAACCTTTTAAATTTTAATGCACAAATCAAAGTTGCTGCGAAAGGCGGAATCCAAAAAGGATCAGGGAACAGTATTGTAGTTAATAATGCTGATGTAGCCTTAATCTATGTTTCGGTTGCTACTAATTTTAAAAACTATAAAGACATATCCGGAGATGCTGAAAAACGTGCCAAAGAGTATTTGTCGAAATTCTCAAAAGGATACGAAAAAGCCAAAAAAGATCATATTGTATTCTATCAAAAGCAATTTAACCGGGTACAGTTTGATTTAGGACAGTCTCCACAAATTAATAAACCTACAGATCAGCGAATTGCAGAGTTTAAAGATTTTGAAGACCCTGATTTGGTTGCAACGTACTTTCAGTTTGGGCGCTATTTATTGATTTCATCTTCGCAGCCGGGTACACAGCCTGCTAATTTACAGGGAATATGGAATCCAAATTCGGGTCAGTATCCTGCCTGGGATAGTAAATATACAACCAATATTAATGTAGAAATGAATTACTGGCCTGCAGAAGTGACCAATCTGAGCGAATGCCATGAGCCTTTTATTCAGTTGATTAAAGACGTAAGTGTTACAGGGAAACAAGCCGCTTCAGAAATGTACGGAAGCAGAGGGTGGACATTGCATCACAACACAGATTTATGGCGATCAACAGGAGCTGTGGATAAGACCGCCGGAATATGGCCAACATGTAATGCCTGGTTTTCTGCGCATTTGTGGGAGAAATTCCTTTTTTCTGGGGATAAAACCTATTTGAAAGAAGTGTTTCCAATCTTAAAAAGTGCCTCCGAGTTTTATCAGGATTTTTTAATTAAAGATAAAAAAACGGGATATCTGGTAGCATCACCATCTATTTCTCCTGAACATACTCCGGGTTTGCATACTTATGATGTTGTAAAACCTGATGGCACTGTGATGAAAGAAAGATGTAATGTTTTTGCAGGTGTTACAATGGATAACCAAATGATTTTTGATCTGTTATCTAACACAATTGATGCCAGTGAAATATTAGAAACAGATACTGAATTTGCTAAGCAGTTAAAAGAGATCCGTTCACAATTACCTCCAATGCAGGTAGGCAAGCATACGCAGTTACAGGAATGGCTGGAAGACTGGGATAAAAAGAATGATGCGCACCGTCATATTTCGCATCTGTGGGGTGCTTTTCCGGGAAGAGAAATTTCACCATTTAAGACGCCAGAACTTTTTGAGGCATCTAGAAATACACTCATCGGAAAAGGAGATGCAAGCCGTGGATGGTCGATGGGATGGAAAGTATGCTTGTGGGCTCGTTATCTGGATGGAAATCACGCATACCAACTGATTAAAAACCAACTGAATCTGAAACCGGCAACTGCAACTATCAAAGACCCGGATGGGGGAACTTATACGAATATGTTTGACGCCCATCCGCCATTTCAGATTGATGGAAATTTTGGCTGCAGTGCCGGAATAGCCGAAATGTTACTGCAAAGTCATGATGGGGCCGTGGCATTGCTGCCGGCATTGCCTGATGCGTGGGTAAATGGATCGATTTCCGGTTTAAAAGCCCGCGGCGGTTTTGAAATCGAAAATATGCAATGGACGAACGGAAAGCTAAAATCGGTTACCATAAAATCAAATATTGGAGGAAATCTTCGGCTAAGAAGTTATTCTAAGTTACAGGGAAATTCGGTTCAGGAAGCAAAAGGGGTGAATTCTAATATCCTTTTTAAATCACAGCCAATTGCAAATCCGGTAATTTCTTCAGCAGCTGTTTTCAAAGGAGTTAATGTTCCTAAAGTCTTTGAATATGATGTTACTACAGAAAAAGGAAAGCAGTATACATTCAATATAGCAGAATAAATATGATGAAAATAAGTATATGTGAAATACTTAAAAACACAGTTTTCAAGTGATACAACTGAAATCTGTGTTCAATAATGCCATTTTAAACTAACTAACCAAACCAACCAAAATGTATGAAAAAAAAGTTATCAGGAGAAAATTTTGACTCAGTTATCGGAGTTAAAAAGAAAACTCAAATTACGTTATTAATTTATTTAATGCTTTCGCTTTCGCTTTTTGCAAAGGAGGCAAAAAATCTAAAATCCAAAGAAATTGATTTAAATTTTGGATATAAATCAGATTTTACAACTTTTCAGGAAAAAGAAATCACTATTTCAGGAAAGGTGACCGATGACAAAGGAATAGGAATACCGGGTGTTTCTATTATGATAAAAGGTCCGAAAATAGGAATTGTAAGTGATTTTGACGGAAATTTTAAAATGGATAAAGTACCTCTTAAATCTGTTTTGGTATTTTCTTTTATTGGAATGCAAACACAGGAAATTACAGTTGACGGCAAATTGACCCTGAATGTCATCATGAAAGAGGCGTTAAACGACCTGAATGAAGTTGTTGTAATTGGATATGGTACCGCAAAGCGAAAAGATTTAACAGGATCTGTAGCTTCTGTAAGTATGGAAGAGCTGAAAGATATACCGGCAACTTCAGTTTTACAGGCAATTGCAGGACGTCTTGCCGGGGTTAATGTAACTATAGCAGACGGTTCTCCGGATACACCAATCAAAGTGCGTGTAAGAGGAGGCGGATCTATAACGCAGGACAACTCTCCTCTGTATATTGTTGACGGTTTTCAGGTAAATAACATCAATGATATTGCACCAAGCGACATTGAATCAATTGATGTACTTAAAGATGCATCTTCAACTGCGATTTATGGTGCTCAGGGAGCAAACGGTGTTATTCTGATTACGACCAAATCCGGAAAAACAGGCAAGACAGAAATCAATATGAATGCCTATACCGGTATCAAAAACACCTACAACCTAACAGAAGTTTTATCACCTTATGACTTTGTATATTTTCAAAAAGAGCTGGATCCGGGCGTAAGTGCTACGGGAACTTCTTTTTACAGTATGTATGGTTCATGGGACGATATTGATATCTATAAATCTAAAAAAGGTACTGACTGGCAAGAAAAACTATACGGTAATACCGGAGTTCAAAAACACTTTGATATTGGTATAACAGGAGGAGAATCCAGTTTAAAATATAAGGTGAATTACGTTCACGATGATGAAGATTACATTATGCTCAATTCAGCTTATAAAAGAGATTATTTAAGTGTCAGCCTGAATAAAAAAATAAGTACGAAACTAACATTTGATTTCAATACCAGAATTTCAAATACCGTTATTACCGGACCAAGTGTTTCTAACGGAAGTAAACTGAGAGACGGAATCAAATATGCTCCGGTTTATAGTTTAACCAGTCAGCCGGGGAATGCATTAGGCGGTGCAGACGATATTACTTCAGCAGAAGCATTAAGTACATTAAACGATCCGGTTTATAATATTACAAATGAATACAAAGAACAGAACAGGTTTAATGCCACAATTAACGCTGGTATAATCTGGAAACCTGTAAAAGGATTAACCGTCTCGTCTAAAGGAAGCTATGGAGCCAACAGAGATTACACGGATAATATCTGGCTGAACAAAACCGGAGAAGCAAGTGCCAATGGGGGACAGCCGGTAGCCAGACGTACTGATTTTAAAGGATATCTGTGGACAATTCAAAATACGGTTTCGTATAATGCCGATTTCAACAATAATATTCACAAATTCGATATAATGGCCGGACAGGAAATGTATAATTCCGAAGGTGAAGAAATGCGTAGCGAGTCGAAATTTTATCCGGTAGATTTTACGGCAAAAGATGTATTGGCGATGTGGAATTACGGTACACCGCAGCCAACCTATACTACAATATTGGAACCATCCAGAACTTCATCTTTATTTGGACGTGTTAATTATACATTCCACGAGCGCTACATTTTGACGTTAACAGCCAGATTAGATTCAAAAAATGTATTTTCTGAAGAAAATCGTCAGGGATTCTTTCCGGGAGCAGCTTTTGCATGGAGATTATCAGATGAGTCATTTATGAAACCAACGAGCAAATGGTTGTCAAATGCCAAAGTACGTCTGAGTTACGGAGAAGTTGGTAATGCACGTGTAGGGTCTTACTGGAGACAGGAGTATGGTTTTCAGACATCGGCTAAAAATTTATATTATTTAAACGATCAGCCTCAAAGTGCCCTTGTTACATCAAACGTATTAAAAAATGAAAAGTTAACATGGGAAACCACCATATCTTCAGATATAGGGCTTGACTTGGGTTTCTTTAACCAGCGTTTACGATTAACTGTGGATGCCTATAAAAACGATACTAAAGATTTGATCCTGGGAGTGGCTTTACCTTCAAACTCAGGGTATGACACACAGTATCAGAATATCGGAAGAACTTCCAACAAAGGACTAGAAATTACAGCATCAGGAGATATTATCAAAAATGATAAGTTTCTGCTTTCAGCCAGTTTTAATATAGCATTTAATAATAATGTTGTGAAAGAATTAGACGGTTCCAGCGAAATGATTGCAGCTTCTAACTGGGCACCTGCTGTGGGAAGAGACGATTTCAGAGCCATTGTAGGACAGCCGGTTGGATTAATGTATGGATATGTTTCTGACGGATATTACACCTTTGACGATTTTACCTTTGATGATGTACAAAAGAAATGGATTTTGAACCCAGGAGTAGCTGATGCTTCTAAGGTTATTACAACTTCAGGAAATTATTTTGGACCGGGACATATCAAGTTAAAGAAATTAACAGATGATGGTACTAATGTAATTTCACCTGATAAAGACAGAAAAGTTATCGGAAGGGCTCAGCCTAAACATACCGGAGGTTTCTCTATAAGCACTGCTTACAAAGGTTTCGATTTATCAGCAATGTTCAATTGGTCTTATGGTAATGATATTTATAATGCTAACAAAATTGATAACACAACTTTCAGTGGTTCTAAGAGATACCAGAATATGAGTGCTGAAATGAGCATCCAAAACCGATTTACAACAATTGATCCGGCTACGGGTTACAATATTATGTTTGGTCAAAATGCAAATCCGGAATTGCTGCAGGAAATAAATCAGGGTAAAACCTTATGGCATCCTCTTTCGAACTCAACTATTTTAACGGATTGGGCAATTGAAGACGGCTCATTTTTACGATTTGGAAGCTTAACGCTTGGTTACACATTACCCGAAAGCATTACAAAAAATGGTTTCGTACAAAACGTTCGCTGCTATTTTACAGGTAATAATTTAATGATTTGGACAAAGTACTCAGGCCAGGATCCTGAAGTAGACGGTATCCGTACAACACCATTAACACCGGGAGTTGACTGGTCTGCTTATCCAAAGGCAAAAACATTCCTTTTTGGAGTTAATGTAACATTCTAAATTTAAAAAAAATGAAAAAACTATTATATTATTCAGGCTTTATTTTTCTACTGACATGCGTTTCCTGTGCAGATGATTTTTTAGACACTACATCGCCTTCCAAACTGAGTTCAGAAACCGTTTTTAAAACATCATCAATGGCTAAAGCAGCTATAATGGGGATGTACGGTAAAATGACTGACAGTTATATCTACGGACAAAAGTTATCGGTTAACTGGCAGGGGTTTTCAGATATTGAAAGTAATCAGGGATTTACGGCAACAGCTTACAACTCTACAACGAGCGATCAGGGAGCAGGAAACTTTTACGATGATCCTTATAATCAGACCACAAAGTGGCAGGCTTTATTTCAGTTAGCAGAATTGGCTTCCTCTGCTGTAGATGGAATCAGAAATTCTCCAATTCTTGAAAGTCAGGCTGCTCAAATGAAACCATTATTAGGAGAAGCGTTAGTGATGAGATCTCTGGCATATTTCGAATTGGTTCGTTATTGGGGAGATGTGCCTTTTAAAGAAGGAACTTCAAAATCCGATTTATCAAATGTTTATATAGGAAAAGTAGACAGAGATGTTATTTATGAACATTTAGTTCAAGATTTAACAGAAGCACAAGGTTATTTGCCATGGCTAAAAACATCTGCAGAATATGCAACTGTAGAGCGTATTACTAAAGGTTTTGCAAAAGGACTTTTGGCAAGGGTAGCTCTTTTTGCAGGTGGCTGGTCGTTGCGTGACGGAAATTTATTTACCGGAAAAGATTTAGAACATCATCCTACAATTCCGGAAACAGGAGGTTATTTTGTCGGAAGGGTTAAAAACTGGAGAGATTACTATGCGATAGCTTCACAACAGACAGCTGAAATTATTGGAAACCCTGCAAATCCACACCGTTTAGATCCGGACTATGAAAATATATGGAAAACAGTTTGTGGTTTACAGCAAAATGTAAACAACGAAAATTTATTTGAAGTAGCATTTGGTCTTGGTAATAACGGTGATATCGGTTCTTTAATGGGATATGAAGTAGCCGGTAACAGCAGATACGGTGCGAGAGGTTTTGGAGGAACTTATGTGGGCTCTCATGCTTACTATTTCTATTCATTTACTCCCGAAGACAAACGCAGGGATGTTACGCTAAGCTGGTTAAATTATACAAAAGACAATGTTGAAGGTGTAAAAACGGATCCGTTGAGTGTGAATTTTGCAAAATGGAGAATCTATTGGATGTCCAGCTCTTATCTGGCAATGCATAAAACAGCAAATTCCCGTATAGCAACCGGAGTTAACTGGATATTAATGCGTTACTCTGATATTTATTTAATGTATGCTGAAGCAGAAAGCGCCCTAAATGGTTCTGAGGCTGTAAATCCTGTTGTCGGAATGTCTCCAAAACAGGCATTAGAGAAGGTTCGTGAAAGAGCTTTTGGTACAGGATCTGCCAAAATTCAGGCGTATGATCCTGATTTCTTTGAGGCAATTGTAAACGAACGTGCCTGGGAGTTTGGCTGTGAAAACATTCGTAAACACGATTTAATTCGTTGGGGGTTGCTGTATGACAGGTTAGAAACAATGAAAAAAACACTTTGCCTGATGTTTGATAATAAGCAGCCTGTAAAGATTTTTGACAAAACGTATCAGCCAACAGATTTCCCAAAAACGGTTTATTATAAATTTAAAGATGCTGAATATATCGACAAGAGTTCACTCAATTATTATACAAATCTTCCTGCAAGTCCGGGTCCTGAGTATAAAAGTGTGACCTGGTTTCCAACATCTGCGCAAAAGCCGGTTTCGGGTACAAATAAAAATTATATAGACTGGCCGGTAAAAACGCTGTTGGCGGGTACAGGACTGGCTAAAGAATATGATTATTCCAGCTTTTTGAGTTCACTTACAAACGGAACTGAAATTCAAAGCAGTCTTGCGCAATACTCAAAGGGTAACGGCAATTGTTACTACAGACATTTCTTCGCCATTTACTATGAGGATATTTTTGAGTCTAAAGGCAAAATAAGCAATTCATACGGGTTTTAATAAATGACATTAATTTAATTTTTAATTATAATGAAAAAAATATTAGCAATTTCCGGTGTTTTATTGCTTTTTGCAATGATGACCGGGTGTGAAAAAGATTATAATGACTGGCCGATAGATTCCAGTTACGATAGGCTTTTTAAATCTATTGTTTTTGAAACTTCAGCTATTCAGGCTACGGCTGTTGAACTTAAGTTTACAAAATCAATTTCGGCTACAAAATATGTTTTTGAGTTCAGCAAGGATAATTTAGAGTTTAAGGAAATTGTAAAAACGGTTGAGCTTTCTGCTGCGAATTTAGTTCCGTTTGCCAATTCTTCAGATCAGGCCAAAGTAGAATACAGGGAAATTTTTGATGATCTTGACGGAACTACTGAGTATTCTGTCCGAATGAAAAGCATCGACGAAAAAACAGGCAAGGAGTCCAAATACAGCCAGGTTTATTTTGTTACGCCTGCAGAGCAGATTTTTAAAGGATATGTCGCTACAACCACAAGTGTAACTTTAGGCTGGATTGTTTCGCCCAAAGTTACCAATATCAGTTTGTACGACGCAGCTTCGGTATTAGTGAAAAATATTGTGTTAACTGAGGAACAAAAAACTGCTGGTACAGCTACAATCGATAATCTGGCTAATGGAACCAATTACACAGCTAAAATTTTTAATGAAACCAATGTTCGCGGAACTTTAGAGGTAAAAACAACAGGTTTGTTTAACAGTACAGCTTATAAAGTTTTGCTTACCGACACAGCTGGAAGTATTAACACCGCTTTGCAGGGGCTTGTAGCCGGTGGGGCAAAAGATATTACGGTGGAGTTTGAAGCAGGGGCAATCTACACAATTGGAGGTGATATCACTATTCCAACAGGAGTAAATAATATTGCATTTGTGGGGTCAAGAAACAGCAGCGGGCCATCACGTTTAGGGAATGTCAGATTTAGGGTTCAGGACAAAGTAAACGATATTATAGTACAAAACCTGACTACTAATTCTGCAGATAGTTTCTTTATTGATTTAGGGACTAAAACAGTAAACGACATTCAGATAGAAGGATGTAATATTACCAGACTCAATTCTATTGTTAGGGTTAGCGGCGTAAGTACTGTGAATAATATTAATGTAAATAATTGCCTTATTTCTCAGACAGGAGGTTATGGTGTACTGAATGTAGCAGCAGGAAGTACGGTAAAATCGATTAATGTTTCGAATTGTACGCTTACTGAAATCAGTACTCGTTTTGCAGATGTTCGTGTAAAAACAAGCATCAATTTCAAAAATATCACTTGCGTGAATACTACTATCGGAATGGGGCATCTTTGGAATTTTGATAACAATAATCCGGTACAGGTTTCTATTCAGAATTGTATCATAGCCGGTCCAAACGGCGGTATGGCTTTAAATAGTACAAGTGGTACTTACAGCAATATCAGTATTACATACAACAGCAATTACAAAACAAAAGATCTGACCATCGGCACAAGACCTTTAACCGGAATTACAGAGGTTCCGCTTGCTATAGCAGATTTCTTTGTAGATCCTCTTATTGGTGATTTCCATATCAAGCCGGGTATTGGTTTTGCAGGTGCCGGAGTTGCAGGTGATCCGCGTTGGTTTTAATTGATGTAAAAATATAGTTTATATTTAGTGTTTGATTGAAAGAGGGGATTCAATTGAATTCTCTCTTTTGATTTTTTTAACGAAAAGTTAAATTTAAAGATTTGGTGGTATAAAATTTGTGGCTAGGTTTTGAATTAATTAAAAGGTGTCTGATTAATCATTTTGATAGATCTTCATAAAATGTTTATTTAAGTTTTTAGTGGTTAATTGGTTTTTTAAACAAAATGTTTGTTGAAGTGAATAAATTTTTCAGGCACCTTTAATAATTTTATAAATAATGAATTATAAAAAAGTACATGTTTTTTTTCTATTGAGTTTTTCTCTCCTTGTTTGTAGTGCTTACAGGTATAAAGAAGATTTTAAAAATCAATCTAAAATTGAAAAACCAATTTTTCTAGAAGAACAACCTCTAGCATTTCCAACAGCAGAAGGATTTGGTAAATACACAACCGGAGGAAGAGGAGGAAAAGTACTTTTTGTAACCAATTTAAATGATTCAGGTCCGGGAAGTTTCAGGGCTGCTGCAACCACTAAGGGGAAACGATATATCTTATTCAAAATATCAGGAACCATCGCTTTAAAATCCAGACTGACCATTAATGATAATGATGTTACAATTGCCGGACAGACCGCGCCGGGAGACGGAATCTGTATTAAAGATTATCCTGTACTTATCAATGCAGATAATGTTATTATCCGTTATTTAAGATTCAGAATGGGCGATGCAGGACACCAGCAGGCTGATGCTCTCGAAGCCAGATTTCGCAAAAATATTATCATAGATCATTGCTCGTTAAGCTGGTCAACAGATGAAACCGCTTCTTTTTATGCCAATGAAAAGACTACGTTTCAATGGTGTTTTGTCACCGAAAGTCTGAAGGTTTCAGTACATCAAAAAGGTTCTCATGGTTATGGGGCAATCTGGGGAGGCAAAAATGCTTCATTTCATCATAATTTAATAGCACATCACGACAGCAGAAATCCGAGATTGGGTGAACAGGCCGGTAAAGCCTCTGCACTTACAGATCTGGTCGATGTACGAAATAATGTGATTTATAACTGGGGAACCAACAGCTGTTATGGTGGTGAAGCGATGAATGTAAATATTGTCAATTGTTATTATAAACCAGGCCCGGCTACAGCCAGATCCGGTAAAATTATTGGTATCGATAAAAACAAGATTCCGGGAACAGAAGTTTACAATCTCTGGGGCAGGTTTTATATTGATGGTAATGTTGTAGAAGGAAGTGAGACTGTTACAAAAGATAACTGGAATTACGGAGTTTACAATCAATTTCATGGCAGTTACGGAATAGTTTCTCAGGCTGATAAACAAGCTATGAAAATGACTGTTCCTCATAATATTAATGACAATGTTCATACAGACACAGCTTTAGAAGCTTACGAAAAGGTTTTGAAATTTGGAGGAGCATCTTTGGTAAGGGATGCTGTTGATTTAAGAATTGTCGATGAAGTTAAAAAAGGAACTTACACCTACAAAGGCTCCAAAGGAAGTACAAGGGGGATTATTGATTCTCAGGAAGATGTTGGCGGCTGGCCAAAATTAAAATCCAAAGAAGCACCATTAGACAGTTCTGGTGATGGTATTCCAGATAACTGGAAAAAGAAAAATAAGTTAGATATAACAAAATATAATCCAAACGGTCATGATTTAACTGAGGATTATGAAAATATTGAAGTATATATTAATAGTTTGGTAAAATAAAAAAAGAATAATAAAACAATGAGACTGAGTACAATATTAATGTTAGTTATAAGTGTCTTTTCTAATGCAAATGCTGCAATAGGAAATGATATACAATCGGAAAATGTAGATAAAAGAAAAATTAAATACGATATAGTGGTTGCTCAGGATGGAAGCGGTGATTATAAAACGGTTCAGGAAGCTTTTGATGCCGTTCCGAAATTAAAATCGGATCGTACGGTTATTTTTGTAAAAAACGGTACATACAAACAAGTCATCACTTTAGACGCAGATAAAAATAATGTGACTTTAATTGGCGAAGATGTAAATAAAGTAATCCTGACCTACGACAATTATGCTAACAGAATCAATCCAGAAACCAATAAAAATTACGGAACAAGCGGTTCATCCAGCTGTTTTATAAAAGGCTCCGGATTTTACGCAAAAGACATCACATTCGAAAATGCCTCAGGTCCTGTAGGTCAGGCATTGGCGATTCATATTGTAGGAGATAAAGCAGTATTTAGCAACTGTAAATTCCTTGGTTTTCAAGATACAGTTTATGGAGGAGATGCGCGTCAGTATTTTAAAGATTGTTATTTAGAAGGTTCTACCGATTTTATTTTTGGAAGTTCTACAGCATTTTTTGACAATTGTGTGTTACATACCAAAGGAGGCAGTGCCATTACAGCTGCTTCAACCAAAGAAAAGGTAAAATATGGTTATATATTTAATGACTGTAAAATTACCGGAACAGGAGCAGGCATTACAACGTTAGGGAGACCTTGGCGTCCTTATGCTGCAGTTGTTTTTTTAAACACAGAAATGTCGAATGCGATAAAACCTGCTGGCTGGAACAACTGGGGCAAAACTGAAAATGAACAGACTGCGAGATATGCCGAATACAAATCCGCCGGCACGGGTGCTTACCCAAATGAAAGAGTAAAATGGATGAAAAATTTAACTACAGATGATGTAAAACAATATACTGTAGAAAATGTTTTTAAATCTACTTGTTCAGAGGAAGCAGTTGTTGATAACTGGAACCCAAAGAAAATCATTGCTTTATATAAAAAATAAAGATAAAAATTAAAATCAGTTTCAGGCTGAGCGGAGTCGAAGCCCTTTCAAAAGTTTATAGTGAATGAAGGCGAATGGCTCAGGATAAACTTAGTCGAAGCCCTTTTTGTTTAAAAGCCTTCGACTCCGCTCAGGATGACAGATGTTTTCAAATACAATTTATTTGAGATATTATTTCATCAAATTTCAATCAATTTCATATAACGTATCAAAATAACATTTTATGTATTAAAAACTTTATCACTACCAACTTTACTAACCAATCAAACCAACCATGAACAAAAAATTACAAACCATTTTCTTTAAAAAGGGAGTCTTTTTAGTGCTCTTTCTATTTGGAATAACCGCTCAGGTAACTGCTCAGCGGAATGTTGAAAAATTAAACAGAGGCTTAGTCGCTATGCGGCTCAGTACCAGTCAGGTCTATATTGGCTGGAGAATGCTGGGAACAGAACCCACAGATGTAAGTTACAATTTATATTGTGATGGGGTAAAACTGGCAGCAAGCCCGTTCACGACTACCACAAACTATACTCATGCTACTACTGTCAACGGAACTTATACAGTTCGTGCCATTATTAACGGAGTAGAAGAACCGGCTTCAGAGCCGGCAACTGTATGGGCGAACCAATATTTAGACATAGCCATGCAGATTCCTCCCGGAGATACTAATCGGGATGGAGTGGCTTATACCTATGAAGTAAATGACTGTAGTGTAGGTGATGTAGATGGAGACGGACAATATGAAATCTTCGTTAAATGGAATCCCTCCAATTCAAAAGACAATTCAGAACCTGGTTTTACAGGCAATGTTTATATTGACTGCTACCGTTTAGACGGAACACGTTTATGGAGAATTGATATGGGAAAAAATATCCGTGCCGGTGCACATTATACCCAATTTATGGTGTATGATCTGGACTCTGACGGAAAAGCTGAAATGACCTGCAGAACCGCTGACGGAACGATAGACGGAACCGGAGTTGTCATTGGCGATGCAGCTGCAGATTACAGAAATACTACTGGCAGCACTACTACATCCGGCAGCCCTTATGGTGCCGTTATATCAGGACCTGAATTTTTAACTGTTTTTAACGGACTAACTGGAAAAGCAATGGCTTCTACTAATTATTTGCCAGCACGTGGATCACTATCTGATTGGGGAGACACTTATGGTGGTCGTTCAGAACGTTTTGTTGACGCTATAGCTTATCTTGATGGATCAAAACCAAGTTTGATAACCGGACGTGGATATTATACTGGAAGAAATGATGTTGGTGGTAGAATGGTTCGTGTGGCATGGGATTGGAGAAACAATAACCTTACACAAAGATGGATTTTTGACAGCAAAACTTCTGGAAATACTGCTGCAACAGGTATGGGAAACCACCAAATGACGGTTGGTGACTCAGACGGAGATGGAAAAGACGAAGTGTTTAATGGATCTAGTGCTATTAATGATGATGGAACACTATTATATGCTAATACTTTAGGTCATGGTGATGCTTTACACATGACCGATATGGATCCGGAACGTCCTGGATTGGAGATATGGCAATGTCTGGAAGAACCGACTAAGTACAAAACAAATGGTCTTGTTTTCTTAGATGCCAAGACAGGAGCTACAATATGGGGTATTCCTTCAACTGGAGATATAGGACGCTGCAATGCTGCAGATATTGACCCTCGCTACAAGGGATATGAATGTTTTGGAAGTGCAAATGGCGGAAACTATTTAATGGATTGTAAAGGAAACCTGATCAGTAATACAAAACCAACACAGAATTTTTCTATCTGGTGGGATGCTGACTTAAACCGTGAATTATTAGATTCAAATAAAATAGACAAATGGAATTTTCTTGATGGGAAAACGGTTAATATACTAACTGCTACAGGATATACTTCAAATAATACTACTAAAGCAACTCCATGTTTGAGTGCCGATCTTTTTGGAGATTGGAGAGAAGAAGTAATCTTTCGTAAATTAGATAATACTTCTATCAGGATTTATACGACTAATATTCCTACTACACATAAATTGTATACTTTGATGCATGATCCTCAGTACAGAGTAGCGATAGCCTGGCAAAACTCAGCATACAATCAGCCGCCTCATCCTGGTTTTTATTTGGGTGTAGATATGGCGCCACAGACACAGCCAAATATTGTGACCGTAAATGCAGGAAATCTGGCAACGGATGATTTTTCAAAAGAAGAGTCTTCAGCAAATGCCGTAGTTTATCCAAATCCTGCAAATCAGTCTTTTGGTATTTCAGCAAAAGGAAAATTTACGTATACCATTTATAATTCGTTAGGTCAGAAAATACAATCCGGAGAAGGAGAAAATCAAGTAGAAATTGGAGATATATCAACTCAGTCTGGGCTATACATCATAAACGTAAAATCCGAAAAAGGAACTTCAACCCTGAAACTGATTAAAAACTAATTCAGTAATGGATTGACTAAAATAAAATCAATGAATAAGATTAAAATCACTGTAATTTTTATGTGGGTACTGATAGGAGTTTTTCAGGTCAGTGCCCAGCAAAAATTAAAACTGCATTATGATAAACCTGCTGCCAATTGGAATGAAGCTTTACCATTAGGTAACGGTCGTTTGGGTGCAATGGTTTTTGGAAATCCTCAAAAAGAAGAACTTCAGCTAAATGAAGAAACTGTCTGGGCCGGTGAGCCGGGAAACAACGTGCCTAAAAATGTATTTTCAGATATTGAAGAAATCAGAAAGTTAATTTTTGAAGGAAAAAATAAGCAGGCGCAGGATTTAGCCAACAAGACATTTCCAAGACAGGCTCCCAAAGATTTAAACTACGGAATGCCTTATCAAACTGTTGGAAGCCTTTGGATTGAATTTCCAGGGCATGAAACTTATTCAGATTATTATAGAGATTTAGATATCGAAAAAGCAGTTTCGTCTGTAAGTTATAAAGTGAATGGCGTGATTTATAAAAGAGAGATTCTAACCTCTTTTTCAGATGATATTATTTTAGTGAAATTAACCGCTGACAGGAAAAAGAGTATAAGTTTTACTTTATCAGCATCTAGTCCGCAAGTATTAAACAGTTCCAGAACTCAGGACAATAAATTGTTTTTTGAAGGAACTACCGGAAGCACAGATAACAAAATAGGTAAGGTAAAATATGTCGGAGAAGCTATTTGTACCCAAAAAGGAGGAAAACTAACCGCAACAGCTGACAAACTTTCTGTATCTGATGCTGATGAAGTTATCATTCGTATCGCAATTGCGACTAATTTTAAAAATTACCAAGACCTTTCTGCTAATCCAACAGAAAAAGCTGCTGAGGTTCTGGCGAAAGCATCTAAAAAAAGTTATGCTGAATCTTTTAAAAACCATGTAACAGCTTATCAAAAATACTTTAACAGAGTATCATTATTTTTAGGGGATTCTCCTCAGTCCAATAAAACAACTGATGTAAGAATTAAGGAATTTGCGAGTGCTTATGATCCGCAATTGGTTGGACTTTATTTTCAGTTTGGAAGATATTTACTGATTTCGAGCTCTCAGCCTGGGAATCAGCCTGCGAACCTTCAGGGAATCTGGAATCATAAATTAAACCCGGCCTGGGATAGCAAATACACGGTAAACATTAATACTGAAATGAATTACTGGCCGGCAGAAATAACGAATTTGAGCGAAATGCATCAGCCTTTATTTAGTATGCTGAAGGATTTGGCAGTAACAGGAAAAGAAAGTGCATCCGAAATGTATCACGCAAAAGGCTGGAATATGCACCACAACACCGATTTATGGCGAATGACGGGAGTTGTAGATGGCGGTTTTTATGGACTCTGGCCAATGGGAGGAGCATGGCTTACCCAACATTTGTGGCAGCATTATCTATACACTGGAGATCGGGAATTTTTAAAGGAATATTATCCTGTTTTAAAAGGTGCCGCTCAGTTTTATCTCGATGTACTTCAGGAAGAACCGGAGAACAAATGGCTGGTTGTAGCTCCTTCGATGTCTCCTGAGAATACCTACGAAAAGAGCGTAGCTGTATCTGCAGGAACAACTATGGATAATCAGCTGGTTTTTGATACTTTCAATAATATTCTTAATGCTTCTAAAATTTTAGAAAAAGATAAAACATTTGCCGATTCGGTTGCGGTGGCTTTAAAAAGGCTTCCTCCAATGCAGATTGGACAGTATTCGCAATTGCAGGAGTGGCTTCATGACTGGGACAAACCTGATGATCATCACAGACATATTTCACATTTATACGGATTGTTTCCGTCTGGACAAATTTCACCATTCAGAACGCCTCAGCTTATCGAAGCGGCAAAAAACACACTGATTTACAGAGGTGATGTTTCAACAGGCTGGTCTATGGGCTGGAAAGTGAATTGGTGGGCGAGATTGTTAGATGGCAACAGGGCTTTTAAATTGATAAAAGATCAGTTGAGCCCAGCACCTACTGAAAGCAAGGGAGAATCAGGGGGAACATATCCAAATCTTTTTGATGCCCATCCGCCGTTTCAAATTGACGGTAACTTTGGATGTACTGCCGGAATCACCGAGATGTTACTTCAAAGTTATGACGGTTCAATTTATTTGCTTCCTGCTTTGCCGGATGATTTTAAAAATGGTAAAGTTAGCGGTCTGAAAGCCAGAGGAGGTTTTGAAATCAATATGGAATGGGAAAACGGAAAAGTAAAACAGTTGATGGTAAAATCTGCTTTAGGAGGAAACTGCAGATTACGTATTTCTTCTGATATAAAACTTACCGGAAAAATTCAGTTGAAAGAAGCTGTAGGAGAAAATACAAACTTTTTTTATCAGACAGAATTGATAAAAGAACCGCTAATCAATGAAAAAGCAGTCCTGAAGGGTTTTAAAACCCCGGATACTAAATTGTACGATTTTAATACTACCGCTGGAAAAACGTATATTTTTAAAGTAGAATAACTGTCAATAACTTAATATATTCAATATGAAAAAATTAAAATCTGTGATAAGCATCATTTTTGTGCTTTTATCCCTTTCCTGTTCTTCAGATAGTGACCCTAAAGAAGTAAAAGTCACGTCAATGGTAATAAGTGGTGACAATACATTAAGCACCGAATCAAAACAACTGAGTGTAGTAGTAACTCCCAATAATGCAACAAACAAAGAAGTTACATGGAGCGTTTCTGACCCAACAATTGCCGTAATTACCGAAACGGGTCTTTTGGCCGGAATAAAAAATGGTAATGTAAAAGTAACAGCTACAGCCAAAGACGGTTCAGGGATTAAGGCTGAAAAAAATTATACGGTTTCAGGAATTACGGAACCTGTAGTTTTAATTCAGAGTATCACCATTAATCAGGTTTCGATTACTGACGGAAAACCAATTCAGTTAAGTACACAAATTGCTCCGGCAAATGCAACGAATAAAACATTAACCTGGACCACTTCAAGTCAGGCAATAGCACCAATTAATGCCGAAGGGGTATTAACTCCTAAAATGAATGGTACGGTTACGGTAACTGCAACTTCTGCTGACGGAAGCGGGAAAAGTGCTCAGCTTCAAATCACTATCTCAGGCGTAACAGCGACGTATGCAACAACAGTAAGATCAGAAAGTATACTGGTATGGCAAAGAAACAATGGAGGCTGGGGTAAAGCCGTAGCAGATTTAAACAATTATAATACGGCCCAAACGCAATCACAGATAACGACAGCTTTAAATTCAAAAAATAGTACAGATACTACTATTGATAACGGTCACGTAGTGACAGAATTGAGATGGCTTCTTGCAGATTACAAAACAACAAACAATCCAAATTATTTACTGGCTGTAGAAAAAGCACTTGACTTTTTATTTACGGCTCAATATGCTAATGGCGGATGGCCTCAGTATTATCCTGATAAAAGCGGTTACAGACATCAAATCACCTACAATGACGGTGCAATAGCTAATGTAATGAATGTGATGTGGGATATTTCGAAAGGGAAAAACAATATGGAATTGGTTAACCCGACTTATAAAGAAAAGGCGATAACAGCCTTCAATAAAGGAATTGATATTATTTTAAAAACACAAATTACGTACAAAGGCAAAAAAACGGTTTGGTGTGCACAGCATGACGAAGTTACGTTGCTTCCTGCACTGGCGAGAGCGTATGAACTGCCAAGTTTCAGCGGATCTGAATCTGTAGGGATCGTACGTGTTTTAATGCTGGTTGAGCAGCCTTCTGCAGAAGTAAAACAAGCTGTTAAAGATGCTGTGGATTGGTTCAACGGGGCTAAACTTACAGGAATTGCAACCCAAAAAATAACAGATAGCTCACAGCCTTCAGGTCAGGATGTAATTGTTGTATCTTCTCCGGGGAATGTGATCTGGGCAAGATTTTATGATTTACAAAATAACTTACCTTTGTTCTGCGGGCGTGACGGAATTCCGAAAGCAACTTTGGCTGAAATTGAAAACGAAAGAAGAGTAGGTTATTCGTGGTACGGAAACTGGCCTTCAGCTTTGATAGGTTCTGAGTACACGTCCTGGAAATCCAAACATGGTTTATAAAATAATTACTGATTAAATAAGGATAATGAGAATAGTACAAAAAATTCACAAAAGCAGAAGCCTGAAAACAATATTGTTTCTGGTAATTTCTTTCCAAAGTTTAAATGCGCAATACCTTGAGGGAATAACAAATGTAAGAGACACTTCTTTTGCTACTTACACTGCTTTCCAAAAAACACTGAAAAATTTTCCGAATATTACGATGGTTCCGGAAATGCATTTTGATTTTGTAAAACAAAAAAATGATATTGTGTACTGTTCTTATGGAAAGCGTAAAATGAAGCTGGATGCTTTTTTTTCTAAAAATGAAAAGAAAACTCAAACGGCAATCATCATCATTCATGGCGGTGGCTGGCGTTCGGGAAGCAGACAGCAGCACCATCAGCTGGCACAAAAGCTGGCGAGTTTAGGTTATGTATGCTTTACGCCGGAATACCGACTTTCTACTGAAGCACTTTTTCCGGCAGCTGTTTATGATTTAAAAGCTGCTATTCGCTGGGTTAGGGAAAATGCTAAACAATACAATGTCAATCCTGATCAGATTGTATCGCTGGGGTTTTCTGCAGGTGGTGAACTGGCTGCTTTTATGGGAACCACAGGTAATATGCCTCTTTTTGAAGGTGTTGTTACCAATTCCAATTCAAAATCACAGGTAAATGCTGTTGTAGATATTGACGGAACTTTGTCGTTTGTTCATCCTGAATCAGGTGAAGGTGATGAAAGTAAGAAGGTTTCGGCAGGAAAGTATTGGTCGGGTTATTCTAGAAAAGAAAACCCTGTACTTTGGGAAGCTGCTTCGCCATTAAGTTATGTAAGTGCCAATACGCCACCGACATTGTTTATTAACAGTTCTGTCGCCAGAATGCACGCCGGACGCGATGATTTCAGAAAGGTTTTGGATCAACACGGTATTTATTCAGAAGTTCATGAGTTCGAAAATTCACCACATGTTTTCTGTCTTTTTAATCCGTGGTTTGAACCAACGATTCAATACATTGATAACTTCCTGAAAAAGGTTTTCCCTAATTAATCCTAAACCGATTGTTGTTCGTAAATACGGGTTTCAAACCCGTATCCGAACGGATGTTTATAGGAATCCAAAGAATAAATAACAAATTTTAAAAAACAGAAATGCAACATCCGGTCAAAATAATATTTACCATTTTAAGCCTTGTTTTGTTTTCATCAAATGGTAATGCACAATCAGCTGATGGAAAATTAACGATAGAGGAAGTCTATAAAAATGTGGAATTTCCAATGCCAGTAGTAAAAGAAACATCCTTCCCGAATTTCGAGGTTAACATCACTGAATTTGGCGCAACAGGTGACGGAATATTCAAAAACACCGAAGCTATTGCAAAAGCTATTAATCACGTTTCGGGTAAAGGAGGAGGTAAAGTCATTATTCCGTCGGGAATCTGGTTAACTGGTCCGATAACACTTAAAAGCAACGTTAATCTGTGGCTTGCTAATGGTGCTGTATTGCTGTTCAGCAGAGATTTCAATGATTATCCGTTGCAGAAAGTGAGTTTTGAAGGCTTAAATTCCTATCGATGTGTTTCTCCGATAAATGCACAGGGAGCAGTAAACATTGCTATCACGGGAGACGGAATTATCGATGGAAGTGGTGATGCATGGCGACCTGTCAAAAAAATGAAAATGACAGACAACCAGTGGAATAATATTGTACGCTCGGGAGGTGTTTTATCTAAAGACGGTAAAATGTGGTTTCCTTCTGCAGGGGCAAGGAAAGGAAATGAGGTGATTTCAACTATTAACTTTCAGGTAGACGAAAACAATAAGGAATTAAAGGAAATAAAGGATTTTCTGCGTCCGGTTATGGTAAATTTAATAGAATGTAAACAAGTTTTACTTGACGGACCAACTTTTCAGAATTCACCGGCGTGGAATCTTCATCCTTTAATGTGTGAAGATGTTATTATACGAAACTTATCGATTAGGAATCCTTGGTATTCGCAGAATGGCGACGGTTTGGATTTAGAATCCTGCAAAAATGCATTGGTTTACAATAATACTTTTGATGTTGGGGATGATGCTATTTGTTTAAAATCAGGAAAAGATAAAGACGGAAGGGATCGAAATCTTCCAACTGAAAATGTCGTTATAAAAAATAACGTGGTGTATCATGCTCATGGTGGATTTGTTGTGGGAAGTGAAATGTCCGGCGGAGTAAAAAATGTTCACGTTTCCAATTGTTCTTTTATTGGGACAGATATTGGTCTGCGTTTTAAAAGTACCAGAGGAAGAGGCGGTGTTGTTGAAAATATTTATATCTCTAATATTAATATGACCAACATTGTTACAGAGGCCATTGGTTTTAATCTTTTTTATGGTGGCACTACGCCAAATTTTGAAGAAAACGATAAAAAAGCCGCTTTAAAAGAAGATCAGCATCATATTGCTGAAGAAACACCATCTTTCAGAAATATTTTTATGGAAAATATCCACGTGTCAGGCGCACAGAAAGCAGCATTTTTTATGGGATTGCCCGAAATGAATCTGAAAAATATAAATTTGAAAAATTCTGTATTAAAAGCAGATCAGGGAATCGAAATCATAGACGCTGACGGAATGCAGTTTAACAACGTAAAAATTATATCTCCGAAGTCTGCTGAGGTGACAATTTATAACGGGAAAAATTTAAAGTTCCAATCGATTTTGTTTGATAAGGATATTGACGCAAAAGTCAAAGTTTTTGGTAATAAAACTCAAAACATTTCTTTCAGTAAAAAGGATTTTAAAACTACTGATAAACCAATTATATTTAGTGAAAAAGTAAAGCCTTCTGTAATAACGTTTGAATAATGATTTAAAAATTTAACTTTCCTGTTTCTACAGAATGAAAACTTAGCCTGACACTTATAAGATTGCAACGGAAAGCGGGACGATTGGTGTTGAAAATGCCAAATGTTTCTGCTTCAAAAAAGAATCAAATTCTGATTATTATATTGCTTACTCATTTTTCTGCTTAAGATAATCCGAAGGAGACATTTTGAAAATTTCTTTAAAGCAGGTGCTAAAATAACTTGAACTGTTAAACCCGACTTTATAAGCGATATCGGCAATATCTGTCTCGCCGGCGTCAAAATATTGTCTGGCCCTTTTTACCCGCATATCCTTAACGAATTCTACGGGGCTCATGTTGGTAAGACTTTTAAATTTTCTGTAAAATGAAACCCTTGCCATGTTCATGGAGTTGGCAATCGTATCAATATTAAATGCTGGATTAGTCAAACCTTTTTCTACGATTGCTATAATATCTTTTAAGAATTGCTCGTCTTTGGTAGTAATTACAATTTCGCCCGGTTCTAATGTTATGGTTTTAATATCGGTTTGCAGGTTTTCGAAAAATCGTTTCCTGCGTTTGATTAAATTTTCAATCGAAGCCTTTAGGAAATCAGTGTCAAAAGGTTTTGTAATGTAATAATCGGCGCCGAAATTTAACCCTTCAATCTGACTTTCGACAGAAGATTTGGCTGTTAAAAGGATAACTGGAATATGGCTGGTCGCAGTATTATTTTTTAGTGCATCAAGTAATTCGATTCCGTTCATTTCGGGCATCATAATATCACTTAAGATCAGATCAGGCAGTTTATTTATAGCAGTTTCAAGTCCTTCTTTTCCGTTGGAAGCTTCAAGCACGCGGTAGGAACTCTGGAGCTGAATTTTTAATAAGTTTCGTAATTCGTTATTATCCTCTACAATCAGCACAACAGGTATGTTTGTGTCGTGTTGGGTTTGTACGGTTTCATTTTCTTTGTTTTGAGGACTAAGAAATGTATTTTTTTTAGGTTTTTCAATTTGTGAATAAACTTTACTGTTTTGAAGAATTTCGTTATTCAAATCGATTGCTATCGAAATCGTTAATCCTCCATTGCTGTTGTTTGCTGCAGAAATATTTCCGTGGTGTAATCTGATATATTCTTTACAAAGAGCCAATCCGATTCCGGTTCCTACATTCTTTGTTTTACCGGTTTCTGTTTCGTAATACAGTTTAAAAATGTCTTCAAGTTTGTTTTCCTCTACACCGATACCCTGGTCTGCGATATTAATTTTGAGAAAACTGCCGTCCATTTGAAGTTCAATGGTAATAGTACTGTTATCCGGAGAAAATTTAAAAGCATTCGACAATAAATTATAGATGACAATATCCATTTTTTCCCTGTCCAGATTTGCAAAAAGCGTTTCTGAATCAGATATGGTTTTGATTTTTATGTTTTTTTCGTGTGCAATCTGTGAGAATAAAGAATTGATTTCGTTTATAAAAGAAACCATTTCGACAGACTGGACATGAAGTTCTTCACTTCCGCTTTGTACTTTCCTGAAATCCAATAGCTGATTTACAAAACGTACTAATCTATTCGTGTTTTTTCTCACTGTTGCAATGTAATCATTGCCTAGCGGACTTAAATTCTCGTTTTTAGCAATTTCGTCTATTGGGTTTACAATAAGTGTTAAAGGCGTTCGCAGCTCATGGGAAATATTAGTAAAAAAACTTAATTTGAGCTCCGTCATTTCCTGTTCAACCACAACTTTGTTGCGTAACTGAATCATAGACATTGCGATCCTTCTGCCTGTTTCCAGTAGGGCAACACAAATAATAAAATATAAAAAGTAAGCCCAGCCGGTTTTCCAGAATGGGGGAGTAATGGTAAAAGTTAGTGTTTTTTGCGGAACATTGGTATATAATTCCGGATTAAGGCATTTTACTTCAAACTGATAATAACCGGGCGGTAAATTGGTAAAGGTTGCTTTTGTCTGATTTTTAACTTCATGCCAGGTGTCATCAAGTCCTTTTAATCTGTAAGCATATAATTGCCTGTTGTTTGATCTGTAATCCAGGACGGTATAATAAATACTAATGGTATTTTGCTGATAATTTAATTGAATGTCCGCATTGTAATTGATGTCTAATTCTAAAGGATATTCAGCAGATTTTACATTAGAGTTCTTATTGTTGATTTCAAAATTGGTAAAAACCATTTTGGTTGTAATTTTCTGGTTTTCAATTTTATTTGGGTTAAACTCAATGTAGCCGTTTCTGCATCCAAAAATTAAATTCCCATTTGGAAGTTTCAGACTTGATGATTCTGAAAAACCGGTCTTAACCAGTCCGTCATAAGAATCGTAATTTCTAAAAGTCTTCTTTTTTAAATCAAATTTTGCAATACCATTTTCTGTGGCAAGCCATAAATTTTTCTCGTCATCTTCGACCATACTCAGGATAAAATCATTTGGCAGACCGTTTTCTTTTGAAAAATTCTTAAATTTTATAAGGCCTTTTGTTTCTCTGGCCAGATTAAGTCCACCGCCTGCTGTCGAAACCCAGATTTTACCTTCGGAATCTTTATACATATATATGACATCATTACTGCCCAGACTGGATTTATCACCTGAGACTTTTACATATCGTGAAAATTTCAATTCATTTGGATTGTAATTCCCCGGTTTGAAAGTCACTAATCCGTTTGTAGTTGCAACCCAGATTTGTCCATTGTAACCTTTGGTTAAATGCCTTACTTTATTAGATTCTATTGTCGGGTAATTTTTGAAATTTTTGAAATTTTTGATAAAAAGCGTTTTACCATTGGCTTCTTTCAATAAATTGATTCCCGTACCAAAAGTTCCGATCCAGATTTGTTCGTTGTTGTCGACTAATACAGAATAGATGGAATTACTGCCAATACTATAAGGATCGTTTTTGTCGGATTTAAACTGGGTTAAAATATATTGAGAATTCTCCGGATTAGCAGGAACAGCCTTAAACAAACCATTTCCTTTGGTTCCTAACCAGATATTTCCCTTTGTATCGCCGGTGATAGTATATATAATTCCTATATCGTTATGATTAGCAAACAGGTTCTTTACTTCATGATTATTTTGGTAAACCCTTAATTTTCCTGCTTTTGAGGCTATCCATAATCTGTTTTTTTTATCGGTAAAAACAGCTCTGATTTCATTTTCAGATTTATTTTTTCTGCTGTCAACCAAAAGCTTCTGCTCAAAGACATTTTTCTGAAAAATGATTTTGTTTATGCCGCGGTCGTTGGTACTCATCCATAGAATTCCCGCAGGGTCAAAATACATGCAGGCCACAATATTCGAAAACTTCTGATTTTCGTCTCCCGGTTTATTAAAAAAGAAATCCAGCATTTTGCTTTTTGGATTGAAGTATCCAAATCCTCCTCCTTTTAATTTTACCCAGACACGATTGAAATTATCTTCAAAAACACCAAAATTATGATCCAGCTGCAGGAAAGTAGCGTCGTTTTGCTGCGAAAAAAACTGTACGCTTTTTACTTTCGGATTAACCAACAAAACACCATGCTTATCGGGTTCAACCCATAACAGACCTTGTTTGTCCTGATAAATAGAGTAGACAGGAGAATCTGAAATTTTAAATATCGATTTTGTATTTAAAGTTTTAATATCAAAAGTGATCAACTCTCCGGCACTCGTACTAATGAATAAAACAGTTTCATTTTTTGATTTTATGATTGAGTTGATGCTTGTCGAAGAAATTTTTAGCTTGGTTATTCTTTTGGATTTTTTGTCATAGCATATTAAGGTACCGTCATCAGTTCCAAACCAGATATCTTTATCCAGTGGCAGTATGCACTTTATATTACTATTCCTTAAAAGACTGCTGCTTTTGTAATTTTGATTTCCGGATTTTGAAATAATGTTTACACCCTTTTCAGAAGCTGCCCAAAGTGTATTGTTTTTATCTAATACTATAGAATTGATTTCATTGGAGTTTAAAGCAGAACCAGACGGCAATCCTTTTCCAAAATGTAAAAGCCTAATTTGATTGTTAGAAGTTTTTTGGGCTAAGTAAATACCATTATCGATAGTAGTGAGCCAGACGTTTCCATCTGCAGAAGGAAATATTTCGTCAAATTCAATTTTGTTTGTACCTAATATATGGGCTATCGACAGAAACTTTTCAGTGCTTTTTTCAAATCTGTAAATTTGACGGTCATAGGCTTTAAGCCAAATATAGCCCGAAGCATCTTCTTTCATGAGATCAATACGGTTGTTTCCAAGACTACTTTTGTCACCCGCACTTGCTTTGTAAGTAATGAAATTTTTTCCGTCAAATCTGTTAATGCCATCCCAGGTAGCAAACCACATAAAGCCTTCTTTGTCTTTTATCATATCCCTGACGTTGTCATGAGAGAGTCCGTTTTCTGTAGAATAGTTCTCTATTTTACATTTTATCTGCGCATTCAAATTATTTATACAAATAATAAATAAAAAGACAATTAAGAATTTATGAAACAGAAGGTTTTTCATTTATGAATTCCGTTTTTTTTGAAATAGATTATTTTTGTTTTCGTAAATATAATAAGTAATTTTAAGACACGGGAAATTTCAAACGGAGTATTAAGGCAAGGCAATTTTGTCAAACCGTATAGGTTTTAGTTTTTAATATAAAAAATGACTAATATTGCTTTCGGATTATCACCTCTTTATATAATGTCTGTTTATAGCAAATATGCTGATCATATTTTATTAAATCTTCTTAAGGAAGATGATCAGTTAGCGTATACAGAAATCTTCGAAAGATATTCCAGAATTCTCGTAAATCATGCCTATAAAATGCTTGGCAATCCTGACGAAGCCAACGATGTGGTTCAGGAAGTTTTTCTCTATATCTGGAACAAACGTTACGAATTAACAGTTGTCGGCTCTCTTTCTGCTTATTTATACAAAGCAGTAAAAAACAGAATACTCAATCATATCGCCCACGAAAAAGTGGTTTCACGTTATGCTGACTCCATTTCAAACTTTATTGAACATGATTACGTTGTCGCAGATTCTAATTTGAGAGAAAAAGAACTGGAAGCGATTATTGAAAAAGAAGTTGCTTTGCTTCCTGCAAAAATGCGTGAAGTTTTTCTTTTAAGAAAGGTAGAAGAACTTTCATACGACGAAATCGCACTTCAGTTGAATATCACAGACAAAACAGCGAAACAGCAGGTGTATAATTCGCTTAAGATCTTAAGAGAGAAGCTAAAATCGTTAATGAATGTTTTTATTTGGTAAAATTTAAAAATATTTTATGTTAAATTTTTTACCTCAATTTTTATGTAACGTGTTCATTAACAAATATAAGGATAACATCCGGTATTGGTTTTTTAATAATCTGATAATATTTTTTTAATTTTTTTTTGTCATTATCTATGACAAAAATCATTTCTAACTGTCTTACTTAAAAACGGGACAAAATTTCGTGTTGTAATTATGAATAAAACTGAAATCTTAGCGTTGCTGCAAAAACACAGTGAAGGTACTTTATCTGATACAGATAAGGACAAACTGGATGCATGGTATTTGCATAAAGCTTCTAACAGCAACAGACAGCTTAGCGAATATGAGCTGGAAGACAGTTATGAACATCTGAGATCGAAATTACCATTATACAGTGAGCCAAAAGTAATCAGCCTTTGGCCGCGTGTAGCCGTTGCCGCTTCAATAGCTTTGTTATTGGGTGCCGGTCTGTTTTATTTTACAAAATCAAAAGAACAGCAGCTTCAGCTTCCTCAGGTAGTTGAAAAACCACAGGAAATTGCTCCCGGAGGTAACAGGGGAATTTTGACACTTTCGAACGGAAAGCAAATTGTGCTGTCTGATATTTCGGCAAAAGACACAATTGCAAATGAAGGGGATGAAGTTACGATTAAAATGGATGCGAACGGAGTTATTACCTATGTTATAAATCCGAATGCGGATATTCCGGCAGATGATGCCAATTCTTTCAATACGCTTTCAACACCAACAGGAGGACAATACAATATTGTTTTGGCAGACGGAACCAAAGTATATTTAAATACGGTTTCATCTATTAAATATCCGACCCGTTTCAATGGAGATCAGAGAGTGGTTGAGTTAGACGGAGAGGCTTATTTTGAAGTGGCTAAAAATAAAGAGAAGCCTTTTATCGTAAAATCAGAAAATCAGGCTATCGAAGTCCTTGGAACTCATTTTAACGTACATGCTTACGATAATGAGCCAATTGTAAAAACTACTTTACTGGAAGGAAGCGTAGCGATTACGTATAAAAATCAAAAAGCGGTTTTAAAACCGGGCCAGCAGTCAAATGTGTCTGATAAATTAAACAGGATTGCAATTAGACAGGTGGATACCGAAGCAGCCATTGCCTGGAAAAATGGCCGATTTAAATTTGACAACGCCGATTTGAAATCGGTTATGAAACAATTGGAACGCTGGTACGGAATCAAAGTAGAATATCGTGGCGATGTATCGGATGTAAGATTTAACGGCGGTACGTTTATGAATAAAAATTTATCTGAAGTATTAAAAGTACTTGAGCTTAGCAATATCAAATTTAAAGTCGAAGGAAAAACAATTATTGTATATCCTTAGATTTTGGGTTTACCCGGTTATATCTGGACTATAAACTAAAAAACCAGAAGCAGTTGCGATGCTTCTGGTTGTTAAAAGGCAGTAGTTCAAATATAAGTTGTTCACCATTGTTTAACTAAAACCAAGTGTAAATGTATGAAATTTAATTTACAACAAAAAAAACCTTACAAAAAAGTCAAAAAAAATTTTGGATTTGATTTTTCCAGTCATTTTTGGATGTTCAGTGCCCTTTTTATGCTGTTTTGCAGCTATACGGGACAAGCGCAGAACATAACTGTTAATTTTAAAGATGCGCCTCTTGAAAGAGTGCTAAAAGAAGTAGCTAAACAGGCTAATTATGAAGTTTTTTATACGCAGAAACTGCTAAAAGACTCAAGCCCTGTAACAATTAATGTTAAGAATGCTACTTTAAAAGAAACACTGAGTCAGATTTTCAGTTCTCAGAATTTAAAATATTCGATTACCAACCAGACAATTGTGGTAACTGCTGCAAAAGAGGAAGGACGGGGAAACGGATCAGGAAGAATACAGGGAAAAGTATTAAATAGTAAAAATGAGCCATTTCCGGGAGTAAACGTTACAATTGCGGGAACGAATCAGCATACAATTACCGATTTTGACGGTAGCTTTACTTTAGAAAACGCGCCTCTGGACGGTATTCTTGAATGTTCCGGATTAACAATCGAAAAAAAATCGTTTGGCATCAACGGGCGCACTACAATGAATTTGGTTGTTGAAGACAAAGTATCTGCCATGAAAGAGGTGGTAGTTACAGGTTTTCAAACACTTACCAGAAGTCATTCTACAGGTGCAATTGCTCAGGTGAGTGAAAAAGTTTTAAATGAGAACATCAATACCAATCTTGCATCTGCTCTTGAAGGGCGTGTGGCAGGTTTGATGTTTCAGAAAAATCCAACAGGAGCTTCGGCAGATACACCTATATTAAGAGGTATTGGAACCTATTCTTCTTTAGAAGTAGGTTACAGCCCGCTTTTAGTTATAGATGGCCTGCCAACCGAATTAACTCTGGATCAGATTAATCCTTATGATATTGAAAGTGTAAACGTTCTTAAAGATGCCGCAGCCGGTTCTATTTATGGTTCAAGAGCTGCAAACGGTATTATCGTTTTGACTACTAAAAAAGGAAATGGAAAACTGAAAGTAAGTATAAATTCTGATTTCTTTGTTGGTACCAAACCAAATCTTAAAGATATGAATTACGCTTCTACCAGTGATATTATTGATCTTGAACAGGCAGTGTACAACAGGGAAAGAGCCAGATTTACCAATACAGCTACTATGTTCAGCAGTTATGGTGATATTGGAAGCAGCAGCCCAAAATATTACAGCCCTTTATACCAGCTTAACAGGAATTTGGAAGACGGGAAAATCAGCAGTGCAGATTACGATACTACTATCGCTCAATGGAGAAAGAACGATTACATAAAAGATTATCGTGATAATGTATGGCAAAATGAATTCAGACAACGTTACAATTTAGCATTTTCAGGAAGTACAAGTAAGCAAAATACATATGTGTCATTAAATTATGATGCTGCAGATAATCGTATTAAAAACAACACTAGTCAGGCATTTAATCTTTATGCAAAAAGCAGTTTTCAGATCAATAACTGGTTAAATGCTACTTTCGGGGTAAATGCAACTTATACGAATGAAGATGTTACTGATTCTGATTTCGGTAATTATGACATCCAAAAAAGATACGAACGTATAACAGATGATAATGGAGATCTTGTAATGTCTTCATTTGTAGGTATTAAAGATGGTTTTACCGGCAGTAGTGTTATTAACCCTGCTATGGCTGAAAAAATCAATAGCTTAAGTGGTTTTAAATCTGTAAGATTTAATGTTTTGGATGCACTTAAGGAAGGTATAACACATGAAAACTCGTTAGGTTTAAGAACTTTTGCAAACATTCGTGCTAAAATCTGGAAAGGCTTAAGCTTTAATACACAACTTCAGTACGAATTAAGAAAAAATGATAACGAACAGTATTATGCTGTAGACTCTTATAAAATGCGTTATGCAATTAATGGTTTAACAGGATATAATGCTACTACAAATGTTTACACCTATGTGGACGGTTTTTCTACAGGAGGACGTTACAAACAATGGAGCAGTCAGGCGAGTAATTATTCTTTTAGAAACCAGTTAGATTTTAATCAGGATTTTAGTGAAGGGAAACATTCGGTAAATGCTATAGCAGGTTTTGAAATGCGTGAAACTTTTGTTCCGAGAACTATCGAGCAATTACGATATGGTTATGACCCTGTTACACTTACTTCTGCTACATTGAATAATCTTTCGCTTAGTCAAACTGGAGTTTCCAGTTATATCTATGGAAATAGCAATACTTTAGCAGCTTTATCAAGAACTCAGACAGAAGTTTTACATCACTATTTTTCTGTTTTTAGTACAGCGGGTTATACTTATTTATCAAAATACAATGTAACGGGAAGTTATCGTGTTGACCGTGCCGATTTATTTGGAATAGATTCTAAATATAAAAACCGTCCATTATGGTCAGCAGGTTTAGGATGGAATGTTAGCAGCGAGGAATTCATGAAAGATGTAAAATGGGTTGACATGCTTAAATTCAGAGCAACTTATGGTGTAAGCGGAAATATTGATCAAAGTACAACGCCATATGTAACTGCTACAAGAAAAAATGATAATTTATATTCTTCATTGCAATACATAAATATTTCGTCTCAGCCTAACCCAATGTTAAGATGGGAAAAAACACAAACTACCAACTTAGGTTTAGATTATACTGTGTTGAAACACAAACTAACAGGTAGTATTGATGTATATCGTAAATACAGTAGTGATTTATTAGCAACAACAGATTTAGATCCTACAGTTGGAGCAACGAGCAGAAGAATTAATGCCGGAGCTTTACTAAACAGAGGAGTTGAATTTACAGTTGGTTCTGAATGGTATAATAATGGTAATTTCCGTATTAACTCTAATGTGGTTTTTGGTTTCAACAGTACAACTGTTGATAAAGTTACCAGAGCACAATCGACTTCTTCAGTATATGTAAGTGCGCCATCGAACTACTTTTTCGAAGGAGATATATACAATACTTTGTATGCTTACAAATATGGAGGTACAGTTAATGGATATCCTTATGTTCTGGATGAAAACGGAAATCCGTCAATCACTTTTGATGCTAATGGAAATCCGATATCAACAAGTATAAAAACAGTAAGTAATCCAAATGCACTTGTAAAAATGGGAAGTTTGACCCCAACTTATACAGGTTCACTTTCACAGCGATTCTCATATAAAGGATTCGATTTGAACATGATGTTTATTTTCTCAGGAGGTAACGTAATGCGTAAAGAAACGATCGATATGAGCTCTGATGCGGTAAATCTTTCAGGTATCGCAGATCGTTATACAGATGCTAATCCAAATGGTAATACACGTTTATATGTAGATTTAGCAGAAAATGTAAGAAGTTATGCAGGAACAATCAGCAGCCAATGGAGAAATTCAGATGTGAATGTTGTAGACGGAGATTACATCAAACTTAGAAACATTTCATTAGGTTACAGCCTTCCAAAATCTTTCGCAAACAAAATCAAAATGGAATCAGCAAAATTCACTTTCCAGGTAAACAATCTCTGGTATTGGAGTGCAGCCGGAAACCGTATTGATCCGGAAGTTTATTCAGCGAATTCAGGCACACGTAATTTGCCATTGCCTAAAACGTACTTATTTGGTTTTAACCTAACCCTTTAAAAAAAATGAAAAAGATACATATTATAATGCTGTCGCTGGTAATGTTTGGTGCAGCATCATGCGAAGAATATACAGATCTTACACCTAAGGGAGCTTTGGTAGTAGAGACTGCAGACCAATTTCACGAAATGGTATCCCTGCCAGGAAGAGGTTATCCAATCAACAACTTTCAGTATCTGGTAGATGACCAGTGGATGAAAGAATCAAATGTAATAGGAGTAACTCCTAATATCAATACGATCAATTTTACTTTTGATGAAACAACTGACAGGGTTTCTTTGATGACAGGATCGAGCTTTTATAACCAGGCTTACACTTATATCAACAGATGGAATACTATTATTTCATTAGTTGATGATAGTAAGGGGGAAGGAAGTACTAAACAATTAGCAAAAGCAGAAGCAAAAATTTACAGAGCATACGATCACTTTTTGTTAGTAAACCATTATGCAAAAGGGTATGACCCACAAACTGCAGCTACCGATGGAGGTATTTGTATTATGGATAAATTTGATCTAGAAGCTCAGCCGGCAAAATCTACAGTTGAACAGGTTTACGATTTTATTCAGAAAGATATCGAAGATGCATTGCCTTATCTTCAGGAAACTCCACGTGATGTTTACCATCCGTCACTGGCATTTGCTTATGCTTTCAAAGCAAAAGTTCATTTGTTTAAACGTGAAATTGCAAAAGCTAAAGAAGCAGCAGAAAAATCACTAAGCTACAATAATAAAATATTTGATATGGTAGCTTATAATGCACAAGGTGGGCCAAATGTAGTTTCTGTACCGGCAGCAAATAATATAGAGGTACTTAGCTACCAGTATATGACAGGTTACAATGAGATGAGTTTTGGATATCAATATATCATAAGTCCGGAGTTGAGAACTTTATTTGGAACTAATGATGCACGTTTTAATTTGTTTTTTAATACTACAAGCACAACAAATCTGGATCAGGGTTCAAATACAGCATATTGGGGAACTACTTACACCAAATTCTTTTATCCTACTGTTGGTATGAAAACGACTGAGGTATACTTGATACTTGCAGAATGTTATGCCAGAGAAGATAAGCTTACTGAAGCAGTTGATGTTTTAAATACATTAAGAGCAAAACGTATTTTATCAGGTACCGTAAATTTAACTGTTCCGGCTACCAGAAAAGAAACGATGGAACTTGTTATAAACGAACGCAGAAAAGAATTGATGTTTGGTTTTAATCGTTTCTTTGATCTTAAACGATTAAATACTGAAACGGAATATGCAAAAACAATTACAAGGGTATTTCCACTTGTAAACAAAACGGTAGAGCAAAAAACGTATACATTACAGCCTAACTCGAGATTGTACATTGTACCGTTTCCTTTAACGGCTTTGATGAAAAATCCAAAACTTACATTAAACACGGACGAAAAAGTCCCATTTTAATCCTGATGAATAAATTATTTATAATTTTCACCATGCTGCTGGCCACGCAGCAGCATGGTTTTTCTCAAAACACTGCTGAAAAAAAAGCAGATAGTACCAGTACGCAGCCAAAAGGAATGCAGGCTTACAACAAAGTAATTACCGATAAAGCGAAAAGTAAAACGGGTCTTTTTACAGTAAGTCAGGTAGATACGAAATACTATTTTCAGGTTCCGGACAGTTTGTTTAACCGATACATGTTGGTAGTTACCCGATTTCTTTCGACTCCTGAAGGGATGGGAACTTTTGGTGGTGAAAAAGCCAATGAGCAGACTATTTATTTTGAAAAAGGACCTAATAATACCGTTTTTTTAAGATCATTACAATACAGACAGGATGTTCGTAATGCAGATTCTATGCTGGCAAAAGCATTGGCTGGCAGTAACGAAAATCCGATTGTAGCAGCGTTTCCAATCAAAACAACCAATCCTGATAATGGAAATGTTGTTATTGACGTAACAGATGCCTTCAAAAAAGATAATGCCATGTTTTCTATAGAGAGCAAAGAGAAAACAGAAAAAAAATTAACCACTCTTGCTGACGACAAATCTTTTATTGAAAGTATAGATACTTATCCGATTAACATTGAGGTAAAATCAACAAGAACCTATACAAGTTCTACAGCAAGCAGCGGAACCGTGACACTAAGATTGAACACCTCAATCGTATTGCTTCCAAAAGTGCCTATGCGCAAACGTTTTGCAGACGAAAGAGTAGGTTTTTTTGCTAATAAATATGTTTTGTTTGATGACGACCAGCAGCGTGCAGAGAAAAAATTCATCATTCAGCGTTACCGTCTGGAGCCAAAAGACAAAGACATCAAAAAATACCTAAGAGGCGAATTGGTTGAACCTAAAAAACAAATCGTCTATTATATTGATCCGGCTACGCCAAAAAAATGGAGACCTTATTTAATTGCAGGTATCAATGACTGGCAGAAAGCTTTTGAAGCAGCAGGTTTTAAAAATGCTATTGTTGGTAAAGAATGGCCGGAAGATGATAAAACAATGAGCCTGGAAGACGCAAGGTATTCTGTAGTAAGATATCTGGCTTCTGAAACACCAAATGCTTACGGTCCGAGAATTAGCGATCCAAGAAGCGGTGAAATTATGGAGAGCCATGTTGGCTGGTATCATAATGTGATGAAATTAGTGCAAAGATGGTACATGATTCAGGCAGGACCTTTAGATCCAAAAGCCAGAAAAATGCAATTAGATGATGAATTAATGGGACAGCTAATCCGTTTTGTTTCTTCTCATGAAATCGGACATACCATTGGTTTGCGTCATAACATGGGAGCGAGCAGCGCTACTCCGGTAGAAAAACTTCGTGATAAAAACTGGGTTGAAGCAAATGGTCATACCGTTTCTATCATGGATTATGCACGTTTTAATTATGTGGCACAGCCAGAAGATAATATTGGTCCGGCGGGTATCTACCCACGTATCGGAATGTACGACAAATGGGCTGTTAAATGGGGGTATAGCTATCTTCCAAATGCAAAAGATGAGTTTGAAGAAGAAAAAATACTCAGCAAAATGGCTACAGACAGTCTGACCGCTAATCCTAAATTATGGTTTGGAGGCGAAGGAAAAGATGAAGACCCGCGTAGTCAGGCAGAAGATTTGGGTGATGACGCTGTACTTGCCAGTGATTACGGAATTAAAAACTTAAAACGCGTAGTACCAAATCTTGTAGAATGGACTTACGAACCAAATGATGCTTACAATAATTTAGAAGATATGCATAAAGCGGTTGTAGGGCAATATTCAAGATACTTGTATCATGTGCTGAAATATATTGGTAATAACTATATCACTAAAAGAACTGTTGATGAAAAAGGTATCGTAAACCAGCCTGTTCCAAAAGCAAAAGTGAAAGCAGCCATTGATTATGTAGGAAGACAATTGTTTGTAGCACCTCTTTGGATGTATCCACAAAATATTGATCAGCTTATTTCTTTAAAAACAGAAGATCAGATTTCAGATCAGCAGAATCAGGTACTAAATATATTGTTAAGTTCAGGAATACTTTATAATATCAACCTTAAATCGATGCAGTTTGAAGGTGCTTATACAGTTCCTGAGTTTTTAAACGATGTACAGAAAACGGTATGGGTAAACTTTACCGGTGACGTAAAACAGGATTATTACAGAAGATCTTTACAAAGAAGCTATATTGATAAATTGGGTATGCTGTTGTTGCCTAAAGAAGCAGAACCAGGAAAAGCTTTAAATGCAGCACAGCGTAGTGATGTAAGATTATATGGTAAACAGCATATTTTGAAATTAAGAGCAGATGTTACCAAATCAATGAATGCATCAACAGGGCTTAATAAAGATCATTTCGAAAATATTTTGATCGAGATTGACAAAATTATTTCAAAACTAAATAAAACAGATATATGAAAAGAATATTAGTTATAGCATTCATCTTCTTAAGTGCTTTGGGACAAGCTCAATTGAAATCAAAAGAAGAAGTAACTCCGGATCAGGTTGAAAAACGTGAAGCACAAAAAAAGGAAATCACAAAAAATTACCTGGCTTTAAAAAACAGCCTTATAATTTCAGATAGCCTTGCGGTTGTTAAAAATGCAGAGGCACTAAAGAGTTCATTAAAAAACTTCAAATTTAAAAAGCTGACTCTTGAAAAAATGAACGAGGCTACTACAAAAAGAAGGGATATTATTGATCTTGCAACTCAGGTAACAGCAACTAAAAATATCAATAAACAAAGAAAAATCGTTCAGGAACTTTCAGTTAAATTTTGGGATTTAGCTCCAAAATTCAAAGCTGAAGACGCTACATTATATCTTCAGGTTTGCCCAATGACCGGGGCAGTCTGGACAAGCGACAGTAAGGAAATCAAAAACCCTTACTATCCTAAAAATATGCTGACTTGCGGTGAAGTAAAAGCAAGTCTGTAAAGGTTGAATTAGTTGGATAAATACGGTATTCTGAAAAGAGCCGTATTTGTCTGTTTATATAGTTTGTAAATATTCCATACAAAAGATCATCCGAAAAGGACATTTTTTGTGTGGAATATTTTTTTGTTTGCTAAAACGCTTTTCTAATTCTTGAGTCGAATTTGATTTGCGTTTAGAATCAACTTTTTTAATGTTTAAAAAATATCTTTATAAGTATAGTAGTTTTATAGAATTAATATAATACTTTTGCAGCACAGAAAATTTCTGTAATGATGCTTATCCAGAAAGACCGAGGGATTAGGCCCTTTGACGTCTTAGCAACCTGTTGCTTAATAAGGTGCTAAATCCTGCCGATACGGACAGATAAGAAAGATTTCCTTAGTTAATCTGCATAATCATCAATTTAAAAAATAGAGGTTTTATTATTGCTTAAATCTAAATGGGTTTATTGAAATTTTTGAACAGATTGTAAAATTATGTATCAGAATTATTTCTTTAAGCAGATGTATTTTTAAGATGAATTGAAATTGATCTCCGGCTTAACAGGAAAACTCAACAGTTTACAATTAGCCGAAATTTGTATAAAGAATTTAAGATTTGGTCGAAATTTTCAAATTAGCAAAAGAAAAACCTGAAAATAAAAATTATTAAAATTTAGCAGTCTAAAAAACAATATATAGCAAATGATGAAGGATATTAATGCTCATATTATTAATTTACTATTTTTACATCCGGACATGAACTTTTTAAAAGGCAACAAAAAATTGAAATCAGTTAGCAGTTCAAGTATTAAGGATGGTTTAAAAAATGTATTTGATGCATATTACGAGGCGCTCGTACTTTATGCCAATCGATTTTTGCCTGCTATTGATGAATGTGAAGATCTCGTTCAGGATCTGTTTGTGGATTTATGGGAAAAAGACCCGTTTTTTCCTGATGAAATTTCACTTAAAATCTTTCTGTATAAATCTACCCGAAATAAATGTTTTAATGTTATAAAACATAGTAAAGTCAAAGATAAATATGCAACGTCACAGTCGATAAATATCTTAGAAGATGATACTCTGTTTTTAGAGCACGTTCTCGAAGAAGAAATCGTAAGACAGCTACATCAGGCAATTGAATTACTTCCTGACCGTAAAAAAGAGATTATAAAAATGAGTCTCAAAGGGCTAAAAAATCAGGAGATTTCAGAAATACTTAATATTAAACTGCAGACAGTAAAAACGTTGAAATCGCAGTCTTATGCAATTTTAAGACAACAGTTTCAGGACATGGACATCATTTTGTACTTCTTATTATCATAAGAAAATATCCTTATTTTACTCTATTTTAACTATTATTTTACCTTTTTGTAAAAAAAAATGAAAAATCGATAGTACTTTTTTACTCTTTAGTTGTTCTATATTAAAAAAAGAATAACATAATGAGAGAAATTTTCCATTTATCAACCCTGGCAATTAAAAAGAAGCTAAAGATTTTGAAAGAGGATGAAAAAGTCCTTTTGAAATCTTTAAGAAAAGAAAACTCTATTTCAAAGAAAACTGATTTTGAAAACATCGTAAAAAAAATATCAGATTATGCTTTGATAGACAAAGAGGAAGCCTGGAGGTCTATTGTGAACAGAACATCACAACAAAATCCTGTACCAGTTTATGAATCCGGGCGACGTTCCTGGTATAAATATGCAGCAGCAGCTTCTTTGGTTTTGCTCTTTTCTGTTTCTTATTTTTTGGTTACTAAGAACAATACTTCTGTTAAGAAAAATGAAGTTGTCAATACAATAATTGAAATAGGGAAAGACAAAGCGACTTTAACGCTTGAAGATGGATCTGTTGTGGATTTGGAAAAAGACAGTATTTATAAAAACAGCAATGCAAGCAGTAATGGTAAACGTATTGTTTATAATTCCGGAAACCAGTTTACAGCCTCAAACATTTTGACCGTTCCAACCGGAGGTCAGTTTAACGTTGAGCTTGCCGATGGAACCCGGGTGTGGCTTAATTCGGAATCAAAATTAAAGTTTCCGGTAGCATTCAAAGACGGAGAGACAAGACAGGTTGAACTTATATATGGTGAGGCCTATTTTCAGGTTTCGCATAGTACGGCTCACAAAGGCTCTCATTTTAAAGTGCTTTCAAGAGGTCAAAATGTAGAAGTACTGGGAACCGAATTTAATCTTAAGGCCTATAATGACGAAGAGTCTGTTTATACCACTCTTGTAAATGGTAAGGTAAGTTTATCCAATAAAAATATTACCGGTAAAATACTGCAGCCGGGTCAGCAGTCTGTTACAGATTCAGAGGGGAATACTGCTTTTTATATCAGACAAGTTGATGTCTTTAATGAGGTTTCATGGAAAGAAGGGGTTTTCAGTTTTAATGAAATGAAACTAAAGGATATAATGAAAGTATTGTCAAGATGGTACGATGTAAAAGTGGTTTTCAAAAAAACTGAAAATGAAAATGTACTAATCAACGGAATTTTAGATAAAGACCAGAAAATAGAAGAGATTTTAACAATTATTAGTAACACAAACAAGATACCATATGAGATAAACCAAAAGACAATTATTTTTAAATAAGTCTTTGATAACAAGGAAAAGCGGTTCGGATCTGCAAAATACTAACCGGCTTTTCCTGTGATAAGGCTTAGAATTAACAGAAGATTAATCAAAAACCAAAACCAAATTTATGGAAATTAATTTTACCAGTGCTTTTTTATGCCAGAAAAAAAGCATAGTTAACTACATTATGAAAGCAGTTATTATTTTTTTATCCTTTATTTTATTCAGTTTTACGCCTGAAAATGTATTGTCGCAAAACGCTAAAATTGTAATTAAAAATAACTGTTCCCTGACAGCAAATCAGGTGTTTGATTTAATAAAACAGCAAACCAAATACAGATTTGCATACCGTTCGGATATGTTTAATAACCTGCCAAAAGTACATCTTGAAAAAGGGACTTTGACATTAGGAACACTTTTAAACAAAACCCTTTCAAACGGCAATTTTAAGTATGAGGAGTCCTCTAATAATACCATTATTATTCAGGAGCTTCCTCCACGAAAAGCGCAACAGCAAGCTCAGCCTGAAATAAAAATTACAGGGAAAATCACCGATTCAAGCGGTCAGCCAGTTCCGGGAATAACCGTATACGTTTCAAGTATAAAACCTAATGGTGATGGCGCAGTGCCAAAGAATTTTGTTATAAGAGGGACAACAACTGATTTTGACGGGACTTTTGCACTTAATGCTGAAGAAGGACACTATATTGTGGTAAGTGGTATCGGTTTTGAACTTTACACAGAACAGATTGTGAAGGATAAAACAGTTTATGCTATAGTTGTGAAAGAAGCAGTAAGCGCACTTGAAGAGGTTATGGTAGTAGGATATGGTACTACCAAAAAGAAAGATTTGACAGGATCAGTAAGTTCAATAACTTCGGAAGATATTCAACAAATAAAAACCCAAACTATTGACAATGCTCTGGTTGGTAAATTACCGGGCGTTAATGTGTCGAGTAGAGGCGGAGCGCCGGGAACGGGTGCAAGTGTAAATATCAGAGGTTTAACGCAAATTAGGGGCGATAACCAGCCTTTGTATGTTATTGACGGAACTCCTGTTAGTATTACGCCTAATTCAGAAAGTTTAGGACTTATCAATTACGGATCAAGAGAAAATCCATTATTAGCAATAAATCCAGATGATGTGGAGCGTATCGATGTTTTGAAAGATGCATCGGCCGCGGCTATTTACGGTTCAAGGGCCGCAAACGGGGTTATCATCGTAACCACCAAAAGAGGAAAAAGAAACCAGGCACCAAGATTTTCATTCAATGCATCAAGCACCTTTCAGAATCCGGTAAAAATGTATGACTACCTTTCAGCCGAGGAGTATATAAAGTTTTCTAAAGAAAAAGCCCAAGATTATTTAAATGCTTACCCGGAGGTATACTGGCCGTATTTTCCGCAGCAGTATGCCATTGTAAACAATCCTGATACATATTTTGGAAAGGCCAATACCGACTGGCAGGATCTTATTACCAATAAAAATGCATTATGGACACAATACAGCTTTAATGTAAATGGAGGAAGCGAAAGAGTAAGCTATATGATGTCAGCCGGAATTTCTGATCAGGAAGGGGTGATGATAGAAAATGATTTCAAGCGTTATACCTTCAGCACAAATCTGGATGTTAATGTCACCGATTCTTTCAAGGTGGGAGGATCTGTAAACTATAATTATTCAGTAAACAAAAATAAATTGTTTACCTCTCTGGATCTTGGAAGCTTCAGACCGGACCTTCCCGCTTATAATGAAGACGGGTCTTATTCGACTTACATGGGAAGTTATGGAGAACAATATACTATGTTAGGAGATGCCATGCAGACCAGAAAAAAAGCCCTGTCAAAGAATTTGATCGGATCGATTTATGGAGAGGTGCGCATTATAGACGGCCTTAAATTTAAATCCCAGCTGAATGCTTCTGTGAATTCAGATGAATCAAATCAGTTCAGCACTTCAAAAAGCTCGGTAGCAATACTGCAAGGGGCTTATTACGGACGTCCGGGCGCTAGACTAGCTGTGCAGCGCAATGAAGGCTGGACTACAGCTTTCGAAAACACTTTAAGCTATAATAAGACCATAAGGGAAGATCATAGAATTGATGCCGTTGCCGGCGTTTCTTGGAACCGTACCCGTTATGATGCGGAATCCCAAAATTACAGAGGTTTTCCAGATGACAATGTTTTGACCAATATCGGATCAGCTACCTATATTGATGCCGGAGACAGCGAAAGTCTGGAACAGGGATTGAACTCTATTTTTGGGAGAGTAAATTACAGCTACAAGTCAAAATATCTGGCTACCTTTACAGCCAGAAGGGATGGCTCTACCAAGTTTGGACCGGACAGCCGATACGGATTCTTCCCGTCTGGAGCATTGGCATGGAACATGCACAATGAAGATTTTATGAAAGAGGTGTCTTTTATCAATCAGTTAAAAGTAAGGGCATCAATGGGTAGGACAGGATCGGATAATCTTCCGTCATTTACCTATCTGGCTTATTACCAGTCTCTTGAAAATGGGGATTCTGTCTATGACGGTGTGAATGGTATTGCAGTTACAGGCGTGCCAAACTCAAGCATTAGATGGGAGCAGACCGATCAGCTGGACTTGGGGCTTGATTTCAGCCTTTTTAATAACAGAGTCACTGGGGAGGCGGTTTATTTCGAAAAAAACACTTCTGGCATCATTTTATTTGCCCCTCTTCCTTATGAAACCGGTTCTGTGAGCTGGAACACCAATGTTGCTGATGTTTCCAATAAAGGATGGGAGTTTCTGATCGGAGTTGATATCATCAGAAATAAAAACTTCAGATGGAATTCTTCTTTCAATATTTCCACAGTAAAAAATAATGTAGATAATTTATACGGGGCAAATGCAGGATCCCAGACAGTACTGCAGGGACAGCCTCTTGGGGTTATTACGGGATATGATGTGGTTAAGATTGCGCAGAGCCAGGATGAAATCACGGCTCTTAACACGGCTGCAGGCGGAATTTATCAAAGCACATTGACGCAACCTGGAGATTATATTTTTAAAGATATTAACGGTGACGGAAAAATCACTACTTCAGACCGAGGGCCGATTGGGGATATCAATCCTGATTATTTCGGAGGGTGGAACAATAGCGTGAACTATAAAAACTGGGATTTCACGATGAACTGGAACTTCTCGCAGGGGGCACAAAGGCAGTATGAGAAGATTTCTAACCTATATACTGTAAATCCTTTCACCAATCCTACCCGTGAGGTCTTTGACACGTGGACAGCAGAGAATCCAAATGCTTCTTATGCCAGATACGGTTCGCCGACGCATGGTTATATAGCGACTTCAAGATCGGTTTCAGATGCTTCCTACATTAAGCTGCGTTCGGCTTCTATTGGCTATAATCTGCCAAGCAGCATATTTAAAAACACGGGCCTTTCTAAAGTGCGATTGTCTTTAAGCGGAAATAACCTGATTACGATTACTGATTATCCGGGACTTGATCCGGAAGATGTAATCTCGACTTCTTTCGCCAACAGATCGGCTGGTTTTTCAAGCGACAACGGAAGATCTTATCCAAACATCAGAACTTTTACATTTTCTTTAAATGTTGCTTTCTAATTCATAGTAAATAATTGTAAAAAAGACAGAAATGAAAAATTTAAAATATATATACCTTGGTTTAGTAAGTGCTGCCATGCTTACTGCTGCTTCCTGCCAGCTGACAGAAGAATTAGACGATTACACCCCTCCATATGCCCTTGATGCGGAGACTGCCATTAATAACGAAGCGTCGGCAGAATTAGCGCTGACAGGAGCCTATGCGGCCTTCAGGCAGAAAAGCCTTGGAGGTGCCTTCCCCTTGTTTTACATATTGCCGGATATCATGAGCGGCTACAGCGGTAATGGTATTGTCAGTACAGGTCCAGAACCCTTGGGCTGGGCAGCCAATAATCCCATTGCGGCGGGAGCTTCCGATACAAAGAACATTTATGCAGGGCTGTACGATTTGATTAACCGAACCAACTGGCTGATAGAGAAAGTGACCCCGCTTGATCAAAGCGTTTTCCCTACAGCAGGCAGAAAGGAACAGATTTTGGCCGAAGCAAAAATCCTAAGGGCGATGGGGCATTTTTATCTGCTCCGAACCTTTGGACAGTTTTATGATGTGAATTCGGAATTCGGGGTTCTAGTGAGAACATCACCGGTAAAAAATTCAGATATCAGTCCGCGAAATACGGTTGCAGAAACCTATGCGGCGATAATTTCAGACCTGGATGAGGGAATTGCGAATGCACCGGCGCTTAGAAGCAAAAAATATTCTAACAAAAGTTTTGCAAAAGCATTCAAAGCAAGGGTGTTGCTTTACAAAGGAGATTATGCAAATGCTGTCACACTATGTCAGGACGTAATTGCAAATGGAGGAGCTAACTTTAAGCTGGAGCCGACTTATGGAGCTATTTTTGACCAGCATGATTCAGCGGTTATTTTTACCAGCACGGAAATTCTCTTCGGAACTCCAGGGGAAACTGGCGCAGGCTTGGGACTAGGGAACTATTACAGCGGACTATTTACTACCATTTCTCCGGTATATAAAAGTGCCATTGCAGCAAGCATGACAGTGGGGTCGCAAACTATTACCTATGATAACTCGAGAACTGCAGTTTTTGTTTTAAATGCTTCTTATGGAGGGTATTACACTACAAAATACAGGTCTTATTTTACGACTGGAACTAATGAAATGTTTTACCATATGCGTATGGGGGAAGTATACCTGATTCTTGCCGAAGCCATCGCGCGAGCTAACAATGCGGTTACCCCTGAAGCGCTTACGGCATTAAACACGATCAGAACCAGAGCAGGAGCCGCAGCTTCGGCGGGTAATGGTTTTGTAACCTATCCTAGCACCATTTCTTTAGCCCAGTTTCTAACGGCGGTTCGTTTTGAAAAATTAGCGGAACTTCATGCCGAAGGCGGAGAGACCTGGTTTGATCTGGTAAGATATGATTATGCTGACGGTTTTGGAACCGGTTTTAAAGTTTCAGATGTAAAAGCGACAGCAACAGATTCTGATAAGTTTATTCTTCCGATACCAACAGAATCTATCGATGCGGGAAATAATGTAATTAAGCAGAATCCATCCTACTAAACTTTAGGAATACAGATCAGAGAAGCTTGATTTTCCTCTGCAGGCTTCTCTGATCTTCCCCTTTTATTTCAAATTTAAAAAAAAAAATAAGAATTTACCTATTTGTTAATAGGCGAACGGCATAAGCCATGTCATTTAATCAAGGCATTAAAAAGACAATAACTACAAATATTTAATCAACAAAAAATGAAAAAAGTCACAATTGTAATAGTAATGTTATTGATGCTTCCAAGGCTAAACGCGCAGGGAATATCTTTTGAGCACGGTACGTTTAAGGAAGCATTGGCAAAAGCAAAAGCAGAAAAAAAACTGCTTTTTATGGATTGTTTCACCACTTGGTGCGGTCCCTGCAAAAAGATGGCCAAAGAGATTTTTCCGCAGCAGACAGTCGGTGAATATATCAATGCCAATTTTGTCAGTGTGAAGATGGATATGGAGAAAGGGGAAGGGATTGAACTGACCAAAACCTACAGCGTAAGCGCTTACCCGACACTGCTTTTTATAGATGCTGACGGCAAAGTGGTACACAGGAGCACAGGAGCGGGAACGGCGGAAGAGTTTATAGAGCAGGCAAAGATTGCATTTGATCCGACTAAACAGGTCAGCTATCTGGAAAAGCAGTACCAGTCAGGGAAACGTGATTTGGCAACTGTTGCCCAATATGTGAAGGCACTTTATGCGGCCTATAATCTGGAAGCCCTAAAAAAAGTGGGAGCCGAGGTGATACCGGCAATGACTCCTGAACAGTATTTGACAGAGGATGGTTTTACGGTAATCGGCTATGCGGGAATTGAATTCAAAAGCAAAGCGTACAATTATCTGATCAAAAATAAACAGGCTTTTATTGATAAGCCCTATATCGGCGCAAAGACTTTTGAATATGTGATCGGCACTTCGACTTCAAATTATCTAAAAGAGACTGCTGCTAAAAAGACATTGGCAGAATTGGATAAAGCTGTTGCCGAGACAGAAAAAGATTTTGTTTCCCCTCAGCAGGAGCTGATCATAAATTACTATTACGGCCAGCACTATTTGGCGCAGAAACAATATGATAAATGGTTTGAATTCAGCAAGCAGAAAGCAGATGAAATGTTTGCCAAAAAACCTAAGGAAGCCCTGTCGTCCTATATCAATACCGCATACAGCGTAACGGTGAATCCTGATTTGGAAAAGGCGGGACTTGAGCAAAAGGCCATTGCAATGGTGGAAAATGTTAAGGATGCTGATCCCGAATCGCTGCCGATAAATTTTTGTCTGGCAAGTCTGTATCTAAAAACAAAAAATAAAGGCAAGGCTTTGGAAAACATAAACGCTTTCATCAAAAAATCCGAAGCAAAAGGTGAAGCTCCCAGTTCAAGGGTAATTGATCTTAAATCCAAAATTGAAAATTTATAGGGTAAGGTAATTTAAAATAAATGAATATGAAATGTTTAGATTTAATTAGAACAACTTTTTTATGTTTGCTTTTCCAAGGTTTCGCAAATGAATGTCAAGCGCAGGGAAAATTTAAAATTGACGGGACTGCAACAGGGTTAAGTGATGGGAAAATTTATGTTTTCCTTGGAAAGAAAATAGACTCTGTACAGGTTACCAAAGGAAAGTTTCAGATCAGCGGAGAACTCGAAGAGCCAGTTGAGTTTATTGCGGTTGCAAAACATTCTGATCAGAGAAAATTGGTCAAGGGCACTTGTGCAACACTTTACATAGAACCGGCATCGATGACTTTACAGTTAAACGGTTCAGATTTTGCCGCTGCAAAACTCAAAGGATCCAAATCACAGGATGATGTCTACAGGTACAATGCCATTACAGATAAAATTATTTTAAAATATAAGAAAGAGCAGGATCATTTTGATGCTGTGAGAAAGAAATACAATGATGCTGCTGCGGCTAAAAAGAGCCAGGAAGAGCTCGAAGCAATTAAAGAGGAAGACCAGAAAGCCAGAGTAGCCCTGGAGCCAATGTATAAGGAATACCAAAATGCGTCTGTAGGATTTATGAAAGAAAACCCTATGTCCTATTACAGCATGCATTTATTGATATCCAACAGCAGATTTTTAAGTTACGATGAAGCGGCGGCATTTTATAAAACTTTCAATCCATTATACAAAAAAAGTGTACTGGCTAAGGAATTGGAAGCTGATATAGAGAAAATGAAGAAGGGGGTTGCAGGAGCGCAGGCAGGAACTTTCAATACAGTAGATATTAATGGAAAACCAATAAAGCTGGATGATTTTAAGGGGAAATACCTGCTGGTGGATTTCTGGGCTTCCTGGTGTGTGCCATGCCGAAAAGGAAATCCGCATCTGCTGAAATTATATGCCCAGTACAAGCCTAAAGGACTTGAAATATTAGGTGTTTCTGATGATGACAAAGATCATGACAAATGGAGAAAAGCGGTGGAAAAAGACGGGATTGGAGTTTGGAGGCATGTACTTAGAGGCCTGCAGTACAAAGAAGGAACTTATGAAAGGATAAATATTGACAAAGATATCAGCGAAGGCTACAACATTCACGTGCTGCCAACCAAAATTTTGGTGGATCCCAACGGAATTGTTGTAGCAAGATATGACGGAGGTGAAGAAGATGATAAAAAAATGGATGCTGATCTGGCTGCCATTTTCAGCGGAAAATAATGGGTGATACTAAGATAAGTGATGCTGTCAACAGCAGTTATTGCAATAAAAAATAAAATAATGAGAAGGCTTTTTGCATTAATAATGCTGTTTTACGCTCTCAGCAGTACAGCACAGGTTTACAATCCTGTAAAATGGACAACAAGTGCGGTCAAAGTTTCTGAAAATGAATATGATTTAGTAGTAAAAGCAGCTGTTGAGAAAGGGTGGCATTTGTATTCTCAGACTGTTCCGCCAGATGGTCCTTTGCCTACAAAATTTACATTTGACGGAAAAGGGGATTATTTAAAAAAAGGAAACACGAAAGAGGAGGAAGGACATATAGTTGATGACAAAATCTTTAACATGAAAATTAAATATTTTGAAAGTAAAACCATTTTTAAACAAAGAGTTCAACTGAAAAATAAAGCCGCAAAGCAGATCAAATCTTCAGTAGAATTTATGGCCTGCGACGACTCAAAATGCCTGCCTCCTAAATCTGTTGAACTTATTTTTAAGCTTAAATAAAACTACTAAAAGAAGGTTTCTCTATGTTTCAATTTTTATTTTGAATTAGTAAGCAAAAAAAATGATCTAACAGAAAACCTAATGAAAGAGCTGTGAAAACAGCTCTTTTAAAGCAGAAAAACAGAAACTATACAAATGTGTTCAATATGAATATTTTAAAAAAATATCTTTTTATTACGCTTTTAGGATTCGCTGCAAAAACATACAGTCAGAATCCTGATACGGCCTTCCTTAAAAAAGTACAGAAAGCTGCTGCTTCACTTTCTGTAGAAAAACCTCAAAATTCCGATCCTGTTTCTGTCAATTCACAACTGATCTGGAATAAAGACAAAAGCCGGCTTGCAGTTATCATAAAAGCAAATATACTTTCAGGCTGGCACATATATGCTTATGTTCCCGCAGACCAGCCATACATCAAAACAGATATAGTATTGGAGCTTCCGGAAGGTATAACACCATTGGAAGAATGGACAAAACCAAGTGCCTATCCGTACGAAGACAACATATTTATTTATGAAGGAGAAATTGTTTTTACACGAATCTTTACTGTAAATAACCCCGAAAAGGATGCTGTGATTACAGTCGGACTTTTTTACCAGACCTGTGATTTGAGGCAATGTTTGCCACCACGAAATAAAACAAAAGAATTAAAATTAAAATCGTAATACCATGATAAAACAAATTATAAAAGGAACAGTACTGGTTCTGATACTGTTTTGTATTCCGGCTTTTGCTCAGGAGATAAAAAAAGAGAATTTGTCGGTTCTTTATGTAGGATACGATCCTGCCGTACCAGCGGATGAAAAAATAATTAGTTCACCTACGGGAAATGGAGGAATGACTCCTGAACGTTTTAAAGAAGAACTTAAGACCAGATTTGGTGCTTTTGAAACGTATCTGAAAAAATATTTTGCAAAAGTAAAATCAGTTGATGCCAGAAGCTATACTGCAGATCTCTCTGCCCAATATGATGTGACTATTTTCGATCAGAACATTAATCCGTGGGAAAAAATGCAGACTACTCCTAAATACAAACCGGCAAAATATTTAAAAGAAGACTTCGATTTTCCAACCATTTTTATTGGTCATACAGCTCCTGTAATGGGCGGTAGTATAGGTTTAAAAATAGACTGGCTGTGTTTATGCCTGGATGCCGAGGCGCATCATTTAAAGAATGAACATCCTATTTTTAAAGGTCCTTTTCCGGTAAGTCTTACCATGGTTACAAAACCAACACCAGAAGGAATTTTTCATTATCCATCTGGAAAAAATGTACCAAAAGAAATTCCGATGTGGCGTGTTCAGACAGAAGGTTATGCAGAAGGAAAAGGGTATCGTGTCGGAATGGTATCCAGAGGCGAAGGTTTTCTGGATTCACCTGACGCCGAATATATTTCGAGTGGTGTAAATTCAAAAGATGTTGGAGCAGTAGCCATCGGACGTCATGGAAATTTCCTTCTATGGGGATTTTCAGCGTCACCGGATTATATGACCGATGAAGCAAAACAGGTTTTTGCCAATGCCGTAGTGTATATTAATAAATTTAAAGGACAAAAGCCAATTGTCCGAAAATACAATGATAAAATTGCAACAAAAAGCGCTGCAGATGCTATAATTGGAGGTCTTAACACTGAATCTTTCGAAAAGTATAAAGAATACATGGTTAGTCTTAATTTACAGCAGGAAAAAACGGTCAGCGAACTATCAGCAAAAAAGGCAAAAGGCGAAAAATTGTCCGAAATGGAACAAGCTATTTTGTCAGTACAGTCAAAACCTATTGCTATTCCGACATGGGAAGCATACGTAAAACAAACGGCACAGAATTTTTATAAGCCGGAGTATGTAAAAAATGTAGACAAACTAAAAAAATACCTTACTGAAAACAGAAAGTACCTGTATTCTGAGCCGGACGATTTCTATTCTTTAAAAATTGATGAAGATGCCAAAAAGTTAGGGATCGAGAACGAAGACAAACAAATTTTAAAACATTGTATAGACCTTTTAAACAAAGGAAAAGATACTGAAACAGCTTCACGCTTACTTTTGCGCTACACCGGAATGGAAAAGAGTGCTCAGGAATGGCAGCAATGGTACAATGAGAACTCTTCTAAACTGTTTTTTACAGAAGCGGGCGGTTTCAAATGGCTGGTAGACACAACCGATAAAAGTTTGGGTTTAAAGTAGTCTGCAGTCACAAATTATTTCTAATCAATTAATCAAAAAATGAAAAACAAATTCATATTGAGTATCTGTGCATTCACTTTTCTTAATGTACTGACAGCTCAGAACAATCCAAACTTTAAAAAAGTAAAAGAGCTTGGAGGTATAGAAGAATATACTTTTGAGCCAAACGGACTTAAAGTACTTCTGCTTAAGGATAATTCATCGCCGGTGGTTACCGTACAAATTGTATATCGCGTTGGATCAAAACACGAAGTATTAGGAAATACGGGATCAACACATCTTTTGGAGCACTTAATGTTTAAAGGAACTCCGACTTTCAATAAAAAGAGCGGTACAAGTATAACAGATTTGCTTCAAAACACCGGAGCACAGTTAAATGCTACGACCTGGAATGACCGAACCAATTATTTTGAAACATTGCCAAGTGATAAAATCGAACTGGCCATGCATATCGAATCGGACAGAATGCGAAATTCACTTCTCACGAAAGAAGACAAAGATGCAGAAATGACGGTGGTAAGAAATGAATTTGAGCGTGGTGAAAACGACCCTAACAGTTTATTAGGTAAAGAAATATGGGCTTCAGCTTATATTGCACATCCGTATCACCATTCTACAATCGGATGGAAATCAGATATTGAGAAAGCGCCAATTGAGGTTCTGCGTAATTTTTATAATACTTACTACTGGCCCGATAATGCAACTTTGACGATTATTGGAGATTTTAATAAAGAAAATACTTTTAAGTTAATTGAACAGTATTTCGGTAAGATTACCAAAGCTCCACATACAATGCCACAGCCTTATACGGAAGAACCTGTTCAGTACGGCCCTCGTAAAATTGTAGTCAAAAAGCCGGGACAGCTTGGTGTTATCAATAAAGCATTCAAAATTCCGGGTGCTCTGCATGAAGATTTGCCTGCTTTGAATGTTTTAAGTGAAATTATCGGAGCAGGACCTTCGGCAATTTTAAACAAAACTTTTGTAGATACGGGCTTGGGAATCTATGCGTATGCGAGCGCGACAAATTTTAAAGAAGTTGGTCTTTTTACGATTGGAGTAGGTTTTTCAACAACTTCAAAGCATGAAGATATTGATGCCAAGATAACTGAAGTAATTACCAATCTTCAGAAAAATGGCGTTACTCAGGAAGAAGTAAATCGTGTCATCGCAAAAATCAGCGCTCAGACAATTTTAGGACGAGACGGTTCTGGAGTAGTTGCTTCAGAATTAACAGAAGCAATCGCAGCAGGCGACTGGACAGATTATGTCACCGGAATAGAAAGGCTTAAAAAAGTGACTCCTGAAGATGTTTTGCGTGTAGCACAAAAATATTTAGTGGAAGACCAAAGTACAACGGGTTATTTTGTACCGAAGATGCCGGGTGCAAATCCGGGACAGCAGGTTTCGGATGCAGCCAAGCTTACAGCAGAAAACGGTCCGTATTATTTCAGGCATCCTGAACATGATGGACACGAAGAAAGCACTCCTGCTGAGAGACTTCAGTCAGAAAGTAAAAACTTTCAGGTTCAGGAATATGATCAGATTGCAACTGAAAAAGGTGCATCTGTTTATAAAAGAGAAAAAGTTGTGGGAATTGATGTGGTTTCTGTAAAAACTTCTGCTAAAGATTTTGTGACAGTTTCGGCTAGTATTTCATTAGGAAATTATGTAAACGAAAATAAAAACACTATGCTTCCTGCACTCACGGCAGCCATGCTTTCGAAAGGAACAAAAGTAAACGACAAATTTAAGTTTTCTGAAAAATTAGAAAAACTGGGTGTGAATTTAAGTGTTTCGGCAAATTCAACTAAGGTGTCAATTGGTTTTAAATGCTTAAAAAAAGATTTAGATCAGGTAATTACTTTGCTTGCAGAAGAGCTTCGTCATCCTTTATTTGATAGTAAAGAGTTCGAAAATTTAAAACAGCAGTCTATTGGAAACGGACAGCAGAGTTTAAATGATCCGGCGCAAAGAGGTTCAACAGCTTTGTTACAGTCGATATACCCAAATGATAATCCAAATTATGAAGTGGGGACAGAAGCAGAGATTGTTCTTATAAAAAATACTACTCTTGATGATGTGAAGACATTTCATGCTAAATATTTTGGACCTGCATCTATGCATTTAGTAATTGCGGGAGATGTAGAAGGGGCAAACTTAAACATTTCGCTAAAAAAAGCATTTAAAAACTGGAGTGGAGGTGTATCGGGTAATCTTAAATTTAACGATGTAACCAAAGCAGCTGCAAAAACAGAAGTTGTTACAATCCCTGAAAAGCCTAGTGCCGAATTGTTTATAGGACAGTACACAGGACTTAAAAGAGCAGATGCTGATTTTATTCCGTTTTACATTGGGACTTATACATTAGGTGCCGGTTTTGCAGGACGTCTGATGCAGACCGTTCGTGATAATGATGGTTTAACGTATAATATTACTTCTTCGGTAGGCGGAAATTCGCTAACAGGCGGCTACTGGTATGTAAACGCTTCGTTTAACCCGGCTTTATTTCAAAGAGGACTTGATGCTACAATGGTTCAGATTAAAAAATGGGTTAATGAGGGAATTACTCAGGATGAATTGACCAATAAGAAATCGAATATTATTGGAAGTTTTAAAGTAGGAATGTCTACCACATCAGGAATTACCAAAACAATTTTAAGTTTTGTAGAAAGAGGACTTTCACCTGACTATATCGAACAATATCCAAAGGATGTAGAAAAAGTAACACTTGATGAGGTTAATAATGCCATCAAAAAATATGTAAAACTGGATAAAATGATTATTGTTAAATCAGGTTCTCTTGACAAAGACGGCAATCCTTTAAAATGATTTTAATACAGTCTTTCGATTTCAATTACTCATACTTCTTTTTTGAAAGACTTAAAAGAGCTGTTTAGCGACAGCCCTTTTTAATTTTTGCATTATGAAAAAGGAAATACGTTCGTCTATAGACATATCAAATCCTTCAGAAGAGCTGTTCGCTTATTTGCTTTCTTTTAATCCGGCTTCTGTGTTAGGGGAACTTTGGTTTATGCCAGAAGCAGATACTACTTTTTTTAAGAAAGTATCAACAAAAATAGGAAGCGAAAAAATGATTTATTTTAAAGATGATTCAACTGCTGTTTACCAATTGTTCGATTTTGTAGACGGAACTTCATTTTCCGTTCATATTGGTGATTTCAGTTCTGACCGACTTAAATTTCTGGATGCAATGCGCTGTCATTATTCTTTTTCAAAATCAAAATCAGGTTTAATTAAAGCTGAATTGTGTTTTGAGTTTAAAATTAATTCCAGGTTATGGACACTGCTATTTGATTTTTTATTTCTGCGAAAATTGCAAAAAAGACTGGATAAGGTATTGGCGGAAGGAGTAAAAGAGATTATGAATTAATTTATTATTCAGAATAGGGATTTCATCTTCATAATATAGATATACAAAACAATAAACGAGGCTGTCACATGGCAGCCTCGTTTATTTTATAAATTCTTTAATCCAAAGATTTTTCTTTTGAAGATGTATAAGTCTGCAATGCAACAGAACTTATAATAAAAAGTATTCCAACATAAAATGAAGTGTTTACGGATTTACTTTCATTAAAAAAGAGAAAAGCGATTACAATTGCATATATCGGTTCGAGATTAAAAGTAAGATTAACGGTAAAGGCCGGAATTTTTTTTAATACTTCGGCAAATAATACATAGAGCCCAACAGTACAAAATAATGCCAGCAGAATCAGGTAAATGGTGTCACTTAGGTTAGGAATGACAGTTTCTACAGGAAAAAAGTAAAGATAAAAAGGCAGTAATAGTAAGAGAAAAGCCGAACCGCTAATCATTTGATAATAATTTATTAGTCTGCTGTCATAAAATTGTACGAGCCTTTCATTATAAATAGTATAAAGAGCCGCAAAAGCAGAGGAAATCACGCCCAGTATAATACCCAGCTGATAAGAAGTATCAAAATGAAATATAAGACTAATACCAGCCAGCGTGAGAGCACTAAGCAATAATTCTGTAAATCTGAATTTGGTACGGTCAATTATAGGTTTGAATACAGCTGTAAAAAAACTGGTCAGACAGTAGCAGATTACACCAATCGAAATATTGGAATACTTGATACTGGCGTAAAAAAATACCCAGTGAACAGTAATTAATATTCCGATTGTGCCAATAGATTTTTTTTCGCTGTTGGTTGTATCATTGCTGATTTTCAAAAACCGGACAATAATAAATAATATCACTGCCGAAAAGAGAACCCTGTAGAATGTTAATAACCCTTCGTTAAGAGTTATAAGTTTACCAAATACACCAGTGAATCCTGCCAGAAATACAGCAAGATGTAATAAGAAATAAGAATTTTTCATGAATTTTTTGTGCCAATTAAGGCAGATTTTAATATTATCAAATAAGCATACAAAACCTTTAGGCTAATGTGCTGAAAGTATGCTCTGTTAAATCAGGAGATACTATTAAAATCAAGGAGGAGGAAGACAGCCTTTTCTATTCATAGCAACAAATATAATTCTAAAAATTACAACAGCTAATGATATAAATTGATTTATTCTTTTTTTAACTTCCTTTAGAAGCTATTCTGAGTTGTTAAAACTGCATTACAAGCCCGCATCCAATCTGTTTTCCATTGTAAAAAGGTGTAATTAAAGAAGAAACCTTATTCTCTTTTGAAGGAAAGAGTTTTTTAGTATAAGGATAGAGCCAGTAAGCAGCTTTGGTACTCAAAATTCCGATTCCGACACCTGCGGCAACATCTGTAAGCCAGTGGCGATTGTTGTACATTCTGAACAATCCTGTTCCGGTAGCCACAATATAACCGCTTATACCATACCAGACAGACTGGTCTTTATATTCCTGATATAAAAATTCGGCTCCCATAAAAGCTGTAGCAGTATGACCGGATGGAAAAGAATTATTGGAGGTACCATCGGGTCTTTCTACATGCGTAATGTTTTTTAAAGCTAAAACGGTAGCGCTCATCATCAAATAAGAACTCGCCAGAATAATAGACCTGTCTTTAAGGTTATGTTTGCCTTCTATACCAAGGGCGTTCAGTCCATACACAGCAGCTGCAGGAGCATATTGAGAAAAATCATCAATTGTAATTTTCTTGTCGATGTCTTCCTGGACTTCTTCTCTTATATCAGAATTATAGCTTTTGAGCTGGTCACTTTCCAGACCAATTACCCCGTAACCTATAAGCAGTCCGGGAACAATTAACTGTTTGTAGTTAAATTTCAGATGCTGAATAGTATCAGCTGTTATAATACTGTCATTGACGGTATGTTGTGCAAACAGAGCAATTGTACCAAGAAAAAATAAAAAAGTCGTCTTGAACATATTCAGTAAAATTAAAACGTTAAACAAAAGCGTAGTTTTGCTTCATAGGTACAATTGAATATGTTAAGAATACAGGACAAAATTCAGAATCAATTTTGAAGAAATTCTGTATTTTCAGACGAAATAGAAAAATTTACAAAAAAAATCCGGATGACCTCCCTTTCAGCTGGGCAGTACATCCGGAAAGCAACCAAATTTAAAAGTTTCAGACCAGTACAGTCAGTGCTCCGGGCAGTATCGAAGCCTGTACAATATTGGATTTCAGGTTATGCTGCTCGCCGTCTATCTGGGCATCGGTAAATATTTTATGTGGCATTTCGATACGGATGTCACGTGTTAAAAAATGCTCTGCTTTTTTAAATTTCTCAATTGAATTTCGAAGGATGTAATACCCCAGAGCTAATTTTTCTGTAAACGAAAGTTCAGGAATCACAACCAGGTCAAGCAGGCCGTCATTCAGGGAAGCTTTTGGTGTCAGACTCATATTGTATCCCATTTCATTTGAATTGGAAATAAAAACCATAAAAGGTTTGCTCACTATGGTTTTTCCGTTAAAAGTGATAACAGCAGGCTGTGTTTTGAATTGTAAACTGGAAGCGATTGTCGCTTTAACATAAGAAGATAATGTTCTTTTGCCTGAACGCTCATATTTTTTTATAATCAAAGCATCAATACCGATTCCTGTATTGCTGATAAAATACTGCTGATTAATTTTTCCTGCATCAATTAAAGCCGTTTTCCCTTTTTTAATAACAGTGGAAGCTTTTTCAAAATCACGCGGAATCTTCAGATTTGACGCCAGCCCGTTTCCTGACCCTGCCGGAATTATTCCCAGTCTGATTTTTGTACCAATTAAGCACGAAGCCACTTCATTAATAGTTCCGTCACCTCCGCACGCAACAATGCAGTCAGGTGCTGATGCTATAGCGGCTTTGGTAAGTTCAATGGCATGTTTTTTATATTTTGTATAATCTACTTTTATTTTATACTCGTCGGCAGAAAAATACTGTTTGATGTAAGAAGTGGAAAGATTATGTTTTCCGGTTCCTGAAATAGGATTTATGATAAAATGGATATACGTCATTATTTATTTTAAAAGCTTATTGGTAAAGAGATAATCCGCAGTCTGGTACCATGAAATTGTCTCTTTCAGAAAAGAGTGGTTCATTGGAATCTTAGTCAGGCTGTTATCCTTTTTGTTCCAGGAATAAAATGCCTGCTTTTTCTGGTCAGAAAGAATCATTACTTTTTCTTTTTTCATCAAAACCAATTTTCGGTAAGTTCCCATTAAGGCACGTTCTTCGAATTTTGGTGCCAGTACGTTTTTTCCAAAAAAATCAGACTCGTAATTCCACTGAAAAAGTGAGAAAAGAGTTGGCCAGAGATCAATTTGCGAACACTGTTTGGTAATTTTTTGATTCTGTTCTTCAGGAAGATTGACAATAAATGCCGGAATGTGATAATTGGCCACATCGATTTCATCTTTTCCTGCACTGCTGGCACAATGGTCTGCAATGATTACAAACACCGTGTTTTTGAACCATGGTTTTGTTTTAGCTTTTTTAAACAATTCTTTCAGTGCAAAATCAGTATATTTTACAGCACCTTCACGGCTTGTGCCTGACGGAATATCAATTTTTCCGGAAGGGTAGGTATAAGGCCTGTGATTAGAGGTCGTCATTACAAAATTGAAAAACGGTTTTCTGTTTTTGTATTGTACATCGGCAACTTTCAGCAGTTTATTAAAAATATCTTCGTCGCAGACTCCCCAGGCATTTTCAAAAGTTACTTCGTCATCATTTATATTATTGCGGATCGTTTTGATTTCGTCACTTAAAACACTGCCTCGTCCACGATCGTAAATGGTAAAACCGTTACCACCAAAATAAGCATTCATGTTGTCAAAATAGCCGTCTCCGCCATAGAAAAAATTACAGTCATATTTTCTGGATTTAAATACACTGCATACTGTGTAAAGATTTTGGTTATTGGGCCTTTTTACAATACTTTGCCCCGGAGTGGGAGGAATGCACAAAGTAACGGCTTCCATACCTCTCACAGTTCTGGTTCCGGTAGCGTATAAATCTTCAAAAAAAACACTTTTCTGCGTAAGGCTGTCCAGAAACGGAGTGATGTTTTCTTTGTTGCCAAATTCTTTTAGGAAGCTTCCGCTAAGGCTTTCCACAAGAATAAAAACAACATTTTTATTTTGAAGAGAAGGTGTAGTTTCTGTAATTTTTCTGTGAATGGAGTAGTTGTTTTTAGAATAAACCGCATCTGAAGAAGCTAGTTTTTTTCTGATAATGCCAAAAGCCGTGTTGTTATGGGTTGAAGTATAAAAATCAACATATTTCATCTGATTGTTTCTGAAAGCAGCAAAAAAAGAATAAATACCTGATTTTGAAATTTCCGAATTATAGCGGTTCGAAGACCATTCTGCCTGATTGTTAGTAATGAAAAAAGCAAAAAACAGGGCCGTAAAAGCCGTAGGAAATAAAACAGAAAGTCTGATTTTTAAACTGGCTTTAGAGTTAAAAGTTGTTGTGAAAGCTCTGTTTTTATAAAAAAGAAACAAAAATGCCAAAGTAAACAGCAGCACACCGCCAATTAAAAGCGGAAGCGGGTAAGACTGTTCAATATTGGCTACAACTTCGTGTGTATAAATCAGATAATCAACGGCTATAAAATTGAATCGTGTTTTGAATTCATCCCAAAATGTCAATTCGGCAAAAAAGGTGAAAACAAGTATAAAAACGGTTAGTGATGTGAAAAAATAAATCAGGACTTTATCCAAAACAGAACCAACCCATTTATTTGGCATGATGCTGTAATATAAAATACTACAGATTGATATGAAAACAACGGTTCCCAAATCAAAGAAGAGACCTGTTATAAGTGTTCTTAAAAAATCTATCACATTCAGGGAAACTTCGTCATACTGCCAGACAAAAAAACAGATTCTTAAACATTGTGAAAGGATTAAAAACCAGATCACAAAATGTAGTAATAGCGAGTATCTGCCGTATTTATGAGATAATTTTTTCATGATTATTATTTAAGGAAAGGCAAATTTTATAACCCAATTCTGAATTTATTTTGAATTTTAGTTTTTATTATGAAATCAGAATTTATAGCTGTAACCAAAACGGATTACTTGTGTTTCATAATAATCTTTACTGGTATAGCTAAATCCTTCGCCCTGTATTTCTTTCTTTATGACTAGGGTGTTGAAAATATCAGTAGCGTTAAGGAATACTTCGCCTTTTCCTTTTTGAACCAGTTTTTTTATACCCAGATCTGCAGAAAACCGTGAATCAGTTTTTCCTTGCGGAATAATATCCGGTGCGAGATAAACCATCGAAACCTGTCCCGAAAGTGTTTTACTGAACAGAAAAGTATTGTTCCATTTTAAATTTCCGGAAGTTACTTCCTGAAGATCGCCGTGATAGGTCGATGCGACAGGATACAAATTGGTCACAGTAAAAGCGTCTATTGTATTTTTATAGATATTCCCATTCAGATTAAAAGAATACCAGGAGCTAAGTTCTTTTGTATAAACTAGTTCTGCCCCAAAAGAAGAACTTTCTTTGGCATTTTGAAAGACATTGTAGATAAGCGGACTTCCCGGAACAGTTGTGGCAATTCGAGTTATAGCATCATTTATAACTCTGTAATAAAATGAACCTAAAAAATATCCTTTTTCAAAATCAGTTTTATAACCTACTTCAAAAGCACTTGTAAATTGTGGGCGCAGGCCAGGGTTTCCTACCTTGATAATTTCGGCATCATCGTATTTAGGGAAAATTCGGATGTCAACTTCGTTAGGCCTGTCTACACGGCGGTTGTAAAAAGCTGTGATTTTATTGTTGTCATTGATTTTATAAGCCAGTTTCACACTCGGAAAAGGTTCTGTATAACTGTAGCCGTCACTTTTATAAGTAGGATGATCTGGATTTACATCGTACTTAAGATGAACGTATTCATAACGCAGTCCGAGTTCTGCTTCAATTTTTTCGGTTTCATAAATATAGCTTCCATAAAAGGCAGGAATAATTTCTTTGTATGTAGCCCAGCCTCCGGCATCAGCATCGATAGGCGAATTCTCTCCCGGAAAAAATTGCATATTTGTAGGGATTTCTCGGCTTCTGAATTTTATTCCGGTCTCAAAACGTCCATATTTTAAGGGCTGAACATAATCAAAGTTAAGGTCGATCACTTTCTCATCCGAAAGCAGTTTAAAAGCATCGTGACCTGTAAAAGTTGGCATTATATTATCAAAGAAATATTTTTCATCTTCTCTGTGGTAGGTATAATTGATACCTGCGTTCAGTTTGCGTCCTGCCTGACTGAATTTATGCTGATAAGAAGCACTGGCCATGATAGTCGTTTTGAGTTCATCTTCCAAAAACTGCCACAAACGCAATCGCTCCGAATAATCATGGTTAAAGAAAGGTTCTTCACCGTGGTCTATAATTTTTTCGCTTCCAAAAAGACCGGAAAAAGAAAAAGTATTCCGGTCATCGTAATTCCAGTCAACTCCGCTTTTAAGGGTGGTAAAATGGGTATCCCTGTTTCGTCTGGTTTGCTGATTGATTATCGTTCCGTCATCATAGGTACGGGTAACAAACTCGTTTTTATTGAGTGTTTCTGTATAAAGATAATCGGCTTGTAAATAGGTGTTGATTTTGTTTTTTCTGTAATTTAACGAAAGACTCGGATTGATTTTGGGAGTCATCTGATATTGAGGACTAACAGTAGGAAGATTTGCCTGCCGTTCCCACAATGCCCCATATCCAGAGCCAATACCTATTTTTCCGTTTAACCCATCCTGTTTGTTTTTTTTGTAAATGATGTTGATGATTCCGGCATTTCCGTTTGCATCATATTTGGAGGATGGATTATTGATGATTTCAATTTTTTCGATTGCAGAAGCAGGAATATTGTCAAGTCCTGACTGGTTTCCAAAACCTGTTAAAGCAGTTTGTTTGCCATCAATTAAAACCATTACCTTATCATTTCCCCTAAGCAGAATTTTACCATTATTGACGGTAACTCCCGGAAGATTTTGCATAGACTGCAGTACCGAACCACCACTTTGGGTAATATTATCAGCAACCGCAAACACTTTTTTATCCATTGTTACAGGAGTCTGTTTGGTTGTTCCGTTGACAATTACCTCTGCAAGTGCATTAATATTTTCCTCAATTTCGATATTTCCGAGGTCTAAATAATCAGAAAGTGTACCTATGAATAAGGTTTTCGACTTAGTTTTAAAACCGATAACACTTATTTCCAAAATATAGTTTCCGGAATTTACAGCTGCGATTGTAAACCGTCCGTCATCACCGCTTACAGTACCAAAAAAAATCTTTGGATCTTTTGGAGATTTCAAAATGATATTAGCATACGGAACAGCAATTTTAGAACTGCTGTCCTTTATGATTCCGGAAATGGTTACGGATTTTTTTTGAGCGGTTGACTGCAGTATTGTTATCAGCAAAAAAGATAACAACAGGAGTTTTTTAAGTTTCATTCGTACTATTTAAAAAAGAATAGTACAAAGCTCAGACCCGATTCTGTAGGAAGTTTGAATTTTAGAAGGTAACCTCGAAAATATGCAGATTATTATCAAATGAATAACGGATATTCCACTGACTGATATCACATATCTTCTTAATAATAGCCAGACCAAGCCCATTGCCCTGCGAAGAAGGATTTACTTTTGAAAAACGATTAAAAATAGTTTGTTCAGCCAAGAGTATTTCAGGACCGGTGTTAATAAACTTCAGGGTATTATTATCTGTTACAATCTCGATTACACCGTTTTTTACATTGTGACGAATAGCGTTCAGAAATAAATTATTAAGTAATACTTCTGCAAGTGCTTTGTTTCCCTTGATGCTTAAGGTATTTCTAAGGTTGGTAGTAATCGTCAAATTCTTTGCCTGAGCCTGTTCGGTAAAGAAGTCGAGATGTTTTTCAATATAGTCATTTAAAACTATAGTTTCCTGCTCCGGATAAATTTCATTATCAATTTTAGAAAGCAATAATAAGTTCTTATTGAGTCTGTTGAGTCTTGAAACATCTTTATTTAGAGCCCCGACTAATTCAGCCTGCTCTTTGGTTAAATCTAATTGCAGGAGCGTATCAATTTTGGTTTGAAATAATGCCAAAGGCGTCTGGAGTTCATGAGCGGCATTTTCTACAAATTCCCTTTGGCTTTTGTATATGGCTGTATTTTTTTCAATTAGGCGTTCCAGGCTTTTGTTAAGGCGGTCAAATTCGTCTATATCAGTCGGAATAAAATGTGGGGGATTATTTTTGTCAATTTCAAAATCCTGTATCTGTCCGAGTGTGTTATAAAAAGGTTTCCAGATTTTTGCGGCTAATCGTTTTGAAATCCAGATGATACCAATTAACAGAATCATAATGATGAAAAGGAACATGGCTGCAACACTAAAAACCATTCCTTCCATTTCCACCAGATTGCGCTTTTCTATGTAGGTATACCTTTTTCCGTTGATGTCAACCGGAGCGTATAAAATTCTGAAGGGTTCCTCTTCATTGGCTTCAGGTTCAAACAGCATTTTGCCTACGATTGAGTCTTTTTTTACCCCCATATCGGTCACAATCGTAACATTTTGGTTGTATTTATTCCATGCAGCGATATCATTAGCTGTATAATTTTGGTGGCTTTGGTTGACAAAATCACCTTTATGAAAAAGCAACACTTCATCGGTTTCATAAATATAAAGCCATTGGCAGATATAATAAAATACCGGAGCCGCTGTCAGCAATATGATAACAGCATAAATAAGAAAGCTGTTGGTGGTTTTATGAAGCAGTTTTTTATTATTCATTTTCCCATTTGTATCCCAAACCATAAACTGTTTTGATATAATCTCCACCACCGGCTTGTGTTAGTTTCTTTTTAAGATTTTTAATGTGTGCGTATATAAAATCATGATTGTCGAGCATGTCCGCCATATCGCCTGAAAGATGTTCCGCAATAGCCGATTTAGACAATACTTTATTTTCGTTGCCTATCAAAAAGAGCAGTAAATCCAGTTCTTTTTTAGTGAGATCCAGTTTGGTATCATTTACAGCAACCGTTTTAGAAAAAATATCAACTACAATTTCATTAAAAACAATGCTGTTACTTCCTTTAAAGTTTTTTCGTCTTATAAGCGCCTGCATCCGAACCAGTAATTCTGCTAGATGAAAAGGCTTGGTAAGGTAATCATCTGCTCCGAGATTGAAACCTTCTAAACGGGTTTCCAGATTTTCTTTTGCCGAAATAATAATAACACCTTCCGTTTTGTTTTTTGATTTTAACTCTTTTAGTATCTCAAATCCGTCTCCGTCCGGCAGCATAAGGTCCAATAATATGCAGTCATAATCGTAACTGTTAATTTTAGTGAGGGCCAAATTATAATTTTCGGCTGTTTCACACTGAATGCCGTTCGTTTTAAAGTACCCCTGAATACTTTGCGCAATTTCGCGCTCATCTTCTATTATCAAAATCTTCATGCTGCAATTTACGAATGAATTTTGAAGAAAATTTGAATTAGTGATAAAGCTTCTTTCTGTCTATAAAATCATAAGTAAAAATACCTGTTTTTTAAACTGCCTGGTTTTTAAATTATTCGTATTCAATGTGTTGGTTTTTTTGTTTTGTTAAAGTATTAGAAAACTGAAGGGTACGGACAAAAAGCAGAAAAATTTTACATATATCTTCATTAGATTTGCGGAAAATAAAATGATTCAATTACCTGTAAAAGTGCTTATGAAAAAACTTTACTTATCACTTCTTATTCTTATTTCGGCTTCAAATTATTCTCAGGATATCCTTTGGGAAAAATCATATGGAGGCAAACATGCAGATTATCTTTTTGACGCCATACCTACAGCCGATTATGGTTTTATTCTGGCAGGAAGTTCTTTGTCAGACAAAACCGGGAACAAAACCGAAGACAATCATGGTGATTTGGATTACTGGATTTGGAAAATGGATGAAAAAGGGGATCTTGACTGGCAGAAAAGTTTTGGCGGAAGTGGATTTGATTTACTGCAAAGTATAAAAGGTACCCGCGACGGCGGATTTATACTGGCTGGTACTTCTGATTCACCTGAAGGGTTTCAGAAAAAAGAACCCTGTAAAGGTCTGGCCGATTTTTGGGTAATTAAACTTGATGCAAGAGGAGAAGAACAATGGCAAAGAACAATAGGAGGAAGTGGTCAGGATGAATTACTGTGCGTTTTTCAGGCAAAAGACGGAGGTTATATTTTAGGTGGTTCATCAGGATCGGGTCCAATAGCTGACAATAAACCAATTGAAACCTCTAAAGCAAATACTAGCAAAAATTCATTTAACAAATCTGAGAAAAGCAGGGGTAATATGGATTATTGGGTTGTCAAATTAGATAAAGAAGGGAATATAGAATGGCAAAAAACTTTTGGCGGACAATATGCAGATATACTTCGAAGCATGCAGCAAACCACAGACAACGGTTATATTTTGCTGGGCTATTCAAATTCGCCTGTTTCAGGAGATAAAACAGAGGGAAACAGAGGAGCTGGTGACTATTGGATAATCAAAATAAATGATCTTGGAACTATCGAGTGGCAGCAAACTTATGGCGCCGATGGAGATGACCAGCCCTATATTATTTATCAGACTAAAGATGAAGGTTATATAGTAGGAGGAAATTCTAACAGTAAAAATCCATTAACGCCTTTAGGAGGAATTGTAAGTAATGGAACAGATTACTGGGTTCTTAAATTAGATAAGGAAGGAGGAGTTATCTGGAGTAAAACCTATGATTTTGGTAAAGTAGATATTTTGACTTCTATGGTTGTAAATGATGACCAAAGTTATCTCATTGGGGGATACGCAAAAACAGAAGCAAAGCGTTCGTTGATCAATGATATGGCAAAAAAAGCAGGTGTTGGAAAAGAACAAGATGGTATTAATGATTATATCGCAATGAAAATTGATAAGGATGGAGAAGAATTCTGGAGCAAAACAGTCGGAAGCAATGGAGAAGATATTCTAAGAAAATTGTTTGAAACCCGTGATGGCGGATATTTAATGGCTGGTACTTCAAATTCCGATTCATCCAAAGATAAAAATTCAGCTATAGGCAGCAATGATTTTTGGGTAGTAAAGCTAAAAGACAAAGCTAAAGTAGAGAAAGTAAAAGCTACAATCGAGGCTATTCCCAACCCTGCAGGATCGTTTACAAATGTTATAATAGGTCATGATTTTAAAGAAGGAACAGCCACAGTTATAGATATAATGGGGCATACTTTACAGCATTTTGCTATTTCGGGCAGAACGGTACCAATTAATTTAGGCAATTACGCTCAGGGAGTTTATCTGGTAAAGATAAAAACTAATGTAAAAACAGAAACAGTGAAAGTTATTAAGGGATGGGGAAATTAAATAAAGAAAACAGACATAAAACACCGATGAAACAATACGCTCTTATTTTTTATATCATTATTTTATTAATCAATTCTCAAAAGGTAAAATCACAGGAAGCAGATGCATTAAAATCTCATATTCCAAATATTAATGTTGCTTCACCTCAGGCTGCTTCAATTTCTAAAGTGGGAGAAATCCCGATTGATATTTCGACAGGGAGAATGAATTATACGATTCCTATTTTTGAAATAAAAGAAGGCGATTTTTCAATGCCTATTAATCTGTCCTATAATTACTCAGGGCTTTTATTGGATGAAGCACCCGGATATGCCGGAGTGGGCTGGACATTTAATATTGGAGGCTCAATACTGCATTCTATTAATGGGCTAGATGATACAAATCGTGAATACCAAAAGGAATGGGTATATAAATATGTAAATAAACTTCCACCATATGATGATTATATTTCTTCATCTGGACTGACAACAATTACTCAGTACTTAGAATCGGTCAGCAATGGAGTATTCGATGGAGAACCTGATAAATATAATGTAAATGCCGGAAATCTTAATTGTAGCTTTTACTTAGACAAAGACAATAATCCTATTTTCTTAAAAAATTCCAATTATAAAGTTTCAGGCTATTCATATAGTGGCTTCACTATAACAGATGATAAAGGAGTTAATTATATTTTTGATATAGTACAAAATACAACTAAATCATTAGGAGCAGAATCATCTGAATATATTTCATCCTTTTTATTGAGAGAAATCAATTTCCCTACCAGTACTAATAAAATTATATTCGAATACGATACTGTTACGGATAGTTATAATGATATCAATGTCTCTCAGACCTTGACACTAAACAGCACTCAATATCTCACCAATCAAAGCCAATTATTAAATACTAATAAAACATATACAATTTTAGATACCAATAAATTAAAGAAGATTATAACAAACGATTACACCATTGAATTGCAGTATAATAATAATTCTGCGGAACCTGGAATAGCTGTAATAAGTAATTTATCAGTTAAGGATAAATCAGCTACAACAATTAAAAGTTATGATTTTGTTTATTCTGGATGGACTGGAAAAAGAACAAACCTGTTAAACGTTGCTTTTAATGGACAGGTTATAAACGAGATGGAATATGATATGAGTACACCATATCCGGTAATGGCTGATGACAGTGATTATGCAAAAAAAGATTTGTGGGGGTATTATAACCAAAATGGCAGACCGGCAACTGTTGGCGGAACTATTGATCCTGATAATAATCCACAATTAAAACCAGATTTTGCAAGTACCAAAATTGGAGCATTAACAAAAGTAACCTATCAGACCAAAGGATATTCGACTATAGAATACGAGCCGAATTTTATTTATTTAAATTCGGGTGCCTATAATTTTCCTTATGATGCAGATGAAACTGCTACGATTTCTGCAGCTGCACAAACTTTAGTTCAGGACGGAATAACTTCGGAACAAACAATTGTTATAACTAAAGTTCCTGCAAAAATAGAGCTTAACTACTATGTTGCGAATCAGCCTGATTTCCAAATGCCAGTAGGCAGTGAATATCAGGATCAGAGATATACAAAAGTCTTATTTTTAAAAGATGGTGATGCTGAAACAAATTCTCTTTTCACATATAGTAAAACATGGTTGCCAGAAGGGAATTGGATTCCGCAAACTACAAGTTTTAGCGGTACAATAACCGATATAACAATTAGTGTTCCGGGTACATATCGTTTAAAAGCGATTTCAGATATTGGATCAAGAGCCAGAATTAGTATATCTGCTGAACAGCTTCCTGACTTTATCACTCAGACAGTTGGAGGATTAAGAGTAAAGCAGGTCAAAAATTGTGACTTTAACGGTTCATGTATTACAACTGCCTATAATTATTCACAGGATGGTAAAAGCACCGGACTAATGCTCCAAAAACCGAAGTTTTACTCAGGATATCATATTCAGAATAGTTTAAATTGTTCTCCATCAATTTATGTCAGAAGAGACTTTTATAATTTCACAAGTGTTTTGCCATTATCTAATTTCAGAGGCAGTCCGGTAGTTTATAAAATTGTTGAAAAAACAGATTCTGGCAAGGACAAAAATAATCTGTCAGTCAGTAATGGAAAAACAATTTTTTATTATCATGGGGAAGAAGTGTCAAATTCATTACAGGATGAGCAAGTTTATTTTACTATAGGATTATTAGATAAAAAAATAATTAAAAATGAGAATAATACTAAAGTTGCAAAGCAACAAAATGATTATATAAATTCTTTAGTTCCTCCTAATAATGATAAATTTTTATATGTTTTGAATTCTAAAATTGTTCGTGAAACAAGGGCTAATTTTTCTGGAGGAGGAAGTTCTGGCTCAGGGTGTGCAATGCAGTATCCAAGACCTCTTTTAGATTTTCAGGCAGCATGGTTTAGATATCAGCCCAGAAATTATATGCTGCAAAAAGAAGAAAACATCAATTATTATGCAAATGATTCCATAGTTCAGTCAACAACATTTGATTATGATTTAAATCTGACTTTGCTCAAAAGCAAAAAAGTGGTCAATTCAAAAGGCGAAACGCTCGAAACCAAATATTTGTATCCAACAGATTCTGAAATGTCAGGTGAGTCATTTGTGAGTGAACTAATCAGTAAAAACAGGATTGGAACACCTTTAGCGGTAAGAAGTTATAATACAAACAAGTTATCCGATCAAAAAACAGTTTACGCAAAAGATGCTTCAACTTCAAATTTATTGCTTCCCAAATATGTCTATGCTAACAAAGGAGCAGATGCAATTGATAGTACAAAAGACAAAAAAGTTACTTATGATCAATATGACGACAAAGGAAACATTTTGCAGTATACATTAGAAAGCGGGATGCCTGTATCTATAATCTGGGGTTATAACAAAACACAGCCTGTGGCCAAAATAGAAAATGCAGTTTATAGCTCAATTCCGGTGGGGACAATAACAAATTTACAGTCTCTTTCAGATGCAGATAATGATAATTGTGTGTCAGCGAGCTGTAAAGAGCAATTGTTCCGAAATGCTTTAGACACTTTTCGGGCTACATTACCCAATGCTTTTATCTCTACATATACTTATGACCCTCTGATAGGAGTAACCAGTATAACCGATCCGAGAGGAAATGTTTCCTACTACGAATATGATGCTCTTGGTAGATTACAGTTTGTAAAGGATAAAGATCTTAACGTCCTTCAGAAATACTGTTATAATTATAAAGGTCAGCAAATTGACTGTGATATTAATTTTGCAAGTGGAACTGTGTATAAAAGTATTGCCAGAAGTGGTTCTTTTACAAGAAACAACTGCGCATCCGGAGAAGTTGGGTCAAGTGTAACGTATAATCAGGCAGAAGGGGTCGAAACCTCTATAGTTTCACAAGCTGATGCAGATTCAAAAGGACTTACGAGGTTCAATACGGATGGACAGGCGTATGCCAACACCAACGGAACCTGTAGTATACCACCGCCAGCTGCACCTACAGGATTAACATTTACCAGTGCTACGGCTTCATCATTAAATTTTTCATGGACAGCAGTTTCAGGAGCGACAAGCTATAAAATATATAAAAACGGAACAGATACCGGGACAACTTCGGCAACCAACACAGGTTCATTATCTGGATTAACGGCCTCAACGACTTATAGTATCCAGGTGATGGCTGTTAATGCCTCTGGCAATAGTACTTTAAGTTCGGCGGTATCAATGACAACCGCATCTGCCCCAGTATCCAATACCTGTACTTTGAATTTCGAGAGAGAATCGGGAACCAGCTATATGTACAAAAATGGTTCGAGTTATTTAACCAGATCAACATCGGGTACCTCGAGCGGGACACTGGCGACAGGGGATACTTTTTATGTGATGGTAAGTGCGTCAAGTACTTATTATAAGGGTATCGTTATTTCAAGTTCAGTCAGGGGAGTATTGTATAATACACTTATTCGAACTGGCAGTTCTGTAACTTCTCCAACCTTTACAAAAACGGGTTCAGAAGTAATAACCATAAATTGTACTACTGCTACAGAGCCTTAGAGATATATTATGCAATAGAATAAAATTTGATTATCAAATAAAATCATTGTCAATAAGCTGATGAACAAGCTTTATTAAATTTTAATAATACTACATGAAAAAATATATACTATTGATTTTGTTATCATTTACAGTTATGAGCTTACAGTCTCAGACTTTTAGCGATGATAACTTTATTTATACAGTGGCGCCAAAAAAAGCAGTCAAGACTGCAGAACTTACTACACTCACCAAAGATCAGGTAACACAAAATGTCACTTATTTTGATGGTTTGGGACGTCCGGTACAGACCATATCAATCAATCAGGGCGCGAATGGCGAGAATATTGTAACTCCGATAGAATATGACCCGTTTGGGCGTCAGGAAAAAGAATATTTGCCCTATGCTGTTGCAAATGGGGGCAGCAGCTATTTGAGAATAGATGCAGCGACAGCCCTGAATGATGTAACCACTTTTTATAATAAACCAGAATATGATAATACTTCAACCCCTTTTTCTCAAAAATTGTTTGAATCTTCCCCGCTAAACAGGGTTCAAAAACAAGCAGCTCCGGGAGCTTCATGGGAAATGAACAATGGCCACGAAATCAAACTGGATTATCAAACCAATACAGCTGAGGAGGTAAAGTTATATAAGGCAACGGCAAGCTGGGATTCCGGTTCAGGTTTATATCAAATTGCTTTTACAGATGCAGGATATTATGCAAAAAACGAATTGTATAAGAATATTACCTATGATGAAAATACGGCAGCAAATCCGTCAGAAACTTCCGGTTCAACCGTTGAATTTAAAAATAAGGAAGGTCAGGTCATTTTAAAAAGAACATATGATCTGAATTCAAAACATGATACCTATTATGTCTACGATATTTACGGAAACCTGACTTATGTAATTCCTCCAAAAGCAGAAGGGACTATTAGCCAGGAGATATTAGACGGCTTGTGCTATCAGTATAAATACGATGACCGCAATCGTTTAGTCGAGAAAAAACTTCCGGGCAAACAATGGGAATTTATTGTCTATGACAAACTCGACAGGCCGGTAGCAACAGGCCCTGCGGTATCGCCCTTTAAAGATGAGACCGCTGTTGGATGGATTATTACAAAATATGATGTTTTTGGAAGACCGGTTTATACAGGCTGGAACAACACCACCTGCAATGCTGCGGCAAGAAATACGCTGCAGACAGCGCAAAACTCAGCAACCGTTTTATTTGAAACTAAACAAACCTCAGGCTCTATTGACGGTATAAGTGCGAATTACAGCAATGCTGTAGCCCCGACGAGTTTTAAATTGTTAACGGTTAACTATTATGATAATTATGTGTATCCCAATGCTCCTTCCGTACCTACAGATATCGAAGGACAAACGGTTTTGGTCAATGTAAAAACGCTGGCTACCGGAAGCTGGACAAGGGCTATTACGATACCGTCTTCTACAGCGGGAGAGACCGGTACCACTTTCTACGATGACAAGGGTAGGCCAATCAGGATCTATACCCAGAATCATTTAGGCGGTTATACCTATTCAGACAGCAAGCTCGATTTTGTTGGGAAAGCCCAATATACAGTTACAAAACATAAATACACATCAGCAGCTGCAGAAATTACCGTTAGAGAGGAGTTTACTTATTCGGCTCAGGATCGTCTGCTGACTCATACCCATCAGATTAATGGGGGTACTGTACAGCTTATGGCTGACAATAAGTACGATGCCTTAGGACAGCTTGAAAGCAAAAAAGTGGGCAACAGTACAGGAAACCCATTGCAGAAGGTTGATTTTAGTTACAATATCAGAGGCTGGCTTACAGGAATCAATAAAATTGATAATTTGCAGCAGGGAACAGATCCTGTTGACCAGTTTGCCTTTAAGATAAATTATAATGCCACACAAACAGGGATTACCGATGTCAATGCCTTGTACAATGGCAATATTTCAGAGACTTTCTGGAAAACGGCATCAGATGCCACAGAAAGGGCTTACGGATACCAATACGATAAACTGAACAGGCTAAAAAACGCAGTTTACGAAAAAAACAGCCTGACGACCAATGCTTATAATGAAAGCCTGACGTATGACAAAAACGGAAACATTTTGTCTCTTGTGCGAAACGGAGATACCGACCCTCAGATCCAGCCTATAGAAATTGATAACTTAGGTTATACGTATACGACCAATTCAAATCGTTTAAGCAAAGTAAGCGACAGCAGTAACAATACCAGTGGTTTTAATGATGTTAATAAAACGGGGGATGATTATAGCTATGATGATAATGGCAATTTGATAACCGATAAAAACAAAAACATCACCACCATTAGTTATAACCACCTCAATCTGCCGAAAAAAATAATTTTTGGCACCGGAAACACAATTGAGTATATTTACAATGCAGCAGGGCAGAAACTGGAGAAAATTGTAAAAGAAGGAACTGTAACCGCCACGACGCAGTATTTAGGAGGCTATCAGTACAAGAACAGTGTCTTGGAGTTTTTCCCCACAGCAGAAGGCTATGTTAAAAACGAGAACAATGTACTTTCGTATGTGTTCCAGTACAAAGATCATTTAGGAAACATCCGACTAAGCTACGCACAGAACCCGATAACCCACGTTCTTGAGATTATTGAAGAAAATAATTATTATCCTTTTGGTTTAAAACATAAAGGGTATAATGATTATACGCCTACGAATAATAAGTTCAAGTATAGTTCGAAAGAGTTCCAAGATGAACTGGGGCTTGGTTTCTACGACTATGGTTGGCGCAATTATGACCCTGCAATTGGAAGATGGATTAATCCTGACCCACTATTAAATGATTTAAAATTTACCTTTGACCACAATAAAGTAGACGGGGATGATGAAGATGAAGTTTATGAATCAATAATTACAAAAATTGATACAGGTGGTGGAATTTACAATCCTGATAATCTAAATCCTTATGAGTATGGCTATAATAACCCTGTAAATTTTAATGACCCAGATGGTAGATGTCCAATTTGTCCTATTATAGCATTAGCAATTTATTTGCTGACTCCTGAGCCTGTTATGGCACCTACGAGAGACCCTATGGATGGAAAAAGAATGGGTGAAGCGAAAGGAGCAAAAAATACAGTAATTTTATCGACAATTCCCGTAGTAAGAGACGCATCAGCTTTACATAAACTTTCGAATGCTTCTAAGGAAACAGGGAAAATATACAAAGTGCCAGGGGAGAAAACAGAAAGTGGAAAACCGTATATTGGAAGGACAAAGCAATCATCACCAGCTAAAAGAGGTGAAGGTGCAAAAGATGGAAGAGATAGAACGGATGCAGAAATAATTGATAGATATGACCCAAACAAGCCAGGACAGGGAGCCTATAAAGAACAGAAGGCAATTGATGAACATGGGGGAGTAACTAAATTAGATAATAAGAGAAATGAAGCCTCGCCAAAGAGAATGGAGGCATTAAAAAAGAAGTATGGAAATGGAAAATAACGAAAAAACAATTAATGAATTTTGGAGTTGGTTTACAACACATAAAACTGATTTAGCTCCAGAAAATATATCTGATAATTTAATATCAAAACTAGATCATAAGATTTTATCATTGGGAGATTTTAGCTGGGAAATTCGAGAAGGAGATACTGAGGAAAATATGCTCATAATTTCACCTGGTGGAGATGTTGATTTACTTCCAGAAACAAATAAAGTCATTAAATTAGCACCGAAAATTGAAAATTGGGAATTTTGCTATTACAAGCCTTCTAAAAATTGGGACTTTCAATTAACTTTATATGAAGAATCTAATGTTAAAAAAATTCTTGATGTGAAAGATTGGGAATACGTTTTATACAAATTTAAGGATGGAACTTTTGACATAATATTCAAAACTAGAAATTTGAATTCATCAACTAAGGAAGAACAAATGTTAATTGCTGATATAGTTCTGGAAAGTGTTATAGGTGAAGAAAATAGTTTGAGATTCATAAAAAAAATTGAGTTTGTAGATGAATTTAATATTGTTGATAAACAAAAAAGTAATTCAATAGAAGTTTTGAAACAACATTTTGATGAATTGGTTAAAGTTATATAGTGATGAATCAAAGAAAAGAATTATCAAGTATCGAAATAATTTTTAAAGGATATTTGTGGGTTAATATTTCCTCAATTATAATCATAATAGCTATCTGGTTTTGTTTAACTGCGGTAGTGTTTCAAAGTTAGTGATATGAGATTTTGAAATTATAACCTTTTGAAATTGAACAAATTTTAGAAATAAATAATTTAAAGATGAGCTTTAATACTCATCTTTTTTGTTTTAATATTGCCTTAAATGAGCTAAAATGAGTAAAAATGCGACATAGTGTTCCAAAGTTAGTGATGGTATGAATTGTCCAAAATGTGAAGAGAAAAAGGTTATTAAAAATGGGAGAACAAAAAACAATAAACAGCAGTATTATTGTAAAATGTGCTTTCACCGTTTTATAGAAAATTATACAAATCAAGCTTACAAATTAGATATTAATCAAAAGATTGTTCAATTAACCAAAGAGGGATTAGGTATAAGAAGTACAGCAAGGATACTTAAAATCTCAGCCACAACACTATTGAAAAGAATCATCTCAATTGCCAGAAACATTGTCAAGCCGATTATCAGCAGAGGCAAAATTTATGAAGTTGATGAACTTTGCACTTATATCAGACACAAGAAAAATTATATGTGGCTGGTTTATGCATTGGAAAAGAATTCTAAAGCAGTTGTGAGTTTTAATGTTGGTAAACGAACCAATAAAACGCTGAACCGTGTTTTGGAAACTCTGAAATTATCAGAAGCCAAAAAGATATTTACAGACAGATTGAAAAATTATCGATATCTGCTTGATGAGGAAATGCATTCTGTCAGGCGTTTTGGAACAAATCATATTGAAAGGAAGAATCTGACTCTCAGAACTCATCTGAAAAGACTCAACAGACGTACAATCTGTTTCAGTAAAAGTTTAGTGATTTTTACGGCTGCTTTAAAGATTTATTTTTGGATTTGAGCAATAAAACAGTAAGTTTATCCTGCAAAATCATGTTTCCTCTCTGAAGTGTTTTTTATCATAGAATGCGCAACATTTTTAAGTTATTTCCGGAATACTTTGAAGAGCGAGGAGACTGTTTTTAAATAAATTGAAATTTTATAAAAATGTTTAAAATCTTATTTTTATTCCTGAATTAATTCAGCATTCTTAATATTTCCTTTATCGTCTTTATAAGTCAGATTTATTTTAGGATTTTTATAGAAATCAGCAAAGAAAATAGAGCAATCATTTTCAGGAGTTCTGGTTGTAAAGTCCAGGTCGTTTATTTTTAATATCTGAAATCCGTTTTTTAAGCCAATTTTTTCAGCCTGGGTTTTTGTCCAGACAATACCAATTGAATATGTATTTTCTTCAATCTTATCTTTAAAACCAAATGTTCCTTGGTTTTGGTAGTCCTGAATTTGTTTTAAAGGAAGAAAGTAAAATGCTTTATTAATATAGTCAAGCGTAATCGTTCCGTATTCTGCCAGTTGTATTCCAAGAGCATTTTTTGTTCTTTCAGAGACAATAGAAACCACATTGTTTATCCCTGCTTGCCCAAATTTTATCTGTGGAATTAAAATTCTATTTTTTTCCTCAGGCTCTTCCATGCCATGAAGTCCAACAGATGTTACTCCAAAACCTTCATTTAATATAGTAATCGATTTATTTTTAATCGCTTTACTTAATGTTTTATTAGAAAGGCTTATAAGTTTATCAGCGCCACTGTCAAAGAGAACTTCAATATTAATTTCACTAGTCAGGTTTATTTTTAAATAAGGTTTACCTATTTGATTGAGTGTTATAGGAGCCTTATAAGCATTTTGTAATGCTAATTTTTGTATATCATCCGTCAAAATGATTATTTTCTTTTGCAGATCAATCTGAACGATACAATTTCGGAATAAATTACTACCCAAAATTCCATCAACATTAAGACAGTTTATCAGGTGATTTTTTTTAGTGTCAACTACAACCGAAGGAATATCCTGAAATGTCAGCTTTCCAATTTGCAATTCTTTTACAGTGACAATTTTCGAATCATTTGATTTTCCATTGATATCATCTACAGTAACAGAACCGGTTTTAGAATAATTCATCACGTTTTGTATTTCTTCTGAAATCACTAATACAGCACCAGTATCAAATAAAAAATGCTTTTCGGATCCATTTAATTGAAGCGAAATGATGATTTTATTTTTCACAATTTCAAATGGAATACTATCACAAAAGTTTTTCTGCAGAATGGTACCATTTCTAAAATCAGTTTTTTGTCCAAAAGAAACAGTAGTTATTGATAGAAAAAAAAGAAATGCAAATAGTAGTTTACCAGTCATAAGTTCTATTGTTTAAATATTTTGTGATGTTGCTGAAGAAAACATTATAAAAATAAATATTTTTTCTTACCCAAAGATTTCTTTTGGTTTCTATATTTCTTATTTTTAGTAGATTAAACTGCTAAAATAGATTTGTCATGATTTTAGGTATCAAGCGTTTTCTGTCTAATTTACTGTTATTGCTGACTTTGCTGGTTATACCCAATACAGTATCTTCTCAATTATTAGGCTCAGCCAAAACAGTTACCGAAGAACCTGAAAAAGTACCGGAAGATTCTCTTGGACGAAGAACACCTCAGGGAACTGTAAACGGCTTCATCAGAGCAATTGGAGAACAAAACTATTTGCGTGCCAGCCAGTATTTTGTTTTAAGTAAACGTTCGTATCGTAAAACTGCAGAAAGAATAAAAATTGCAAAGACTTTTCAGCAGCTTTTAGATCAGGGCGGGAATTTGTCTCCGTCTTCAATTATCAGTAATAAAGAAACAGGGCGTACAGACGACGATCTGGCAGTTGGTGTAGATCTAGTTGGAAACATATCTACCAATAAAACAGTAATTCAGCTGTATGTAGAAAACCAGTCAGATGACAGCCAGCCCGCTTTATGGCTTTTTTCTGCAGAAACAGTAGAAGCGATCGTATCTGCTGATGTTACAAATGAAAAGACTTTTTTAGACAGAGTTCTGCCTACTATTTTATTAGAAAAGAAATTAGGAAATGTTCCTTTGGGGCATTGGGCAGTAGTGGTAATTATGATGGTGATATCCTATTTACTTTCCAGAATGCTGCTGTTTGCATTTGTATTTATGGTAGAAAAATTATGGAAGAAAGCAGAGAGTGACAGAGGCAGAGCCATAATTGAAGCTTTTGAATTGCCGATTCACATGTTTCTTGCCGTAATTTTATTTGTTGTATTTACTCAACGCATGGGGATTTCTATTGTGGTGCGCCAGCGTTATAGTATCATTATAATCACTATAGGCATAATTGCTTTTTTAATATTGCTCTGGAGACTGACAGACTTTGTTAGTACCTTCACCCGCAGGCGAATGAGTCAAAGCGGACGTATTTCGGCTGTTTCCACTATCTTATTCTTAAATCGTACAACCAAGGCAGCCATTATTGTTATCGGAATTATAGCTATACTTGGAATTATTGGAGTAGATGTCACAGCCGGACTTGCAGCATTAGGAATCGGGGGTATTGCTTTGGCATTGGGAGCACAAAAAACAATAGAAAATTTTGTGGGAAGCGTAAGCCTTATTGCCGACCAGCCACTACGCGTAGGCGATTATTGCAGAGTGGATGATATTAAAGGTACCGTAGAATCTATAGGAATGCGTTCTACAACGCTGCGAACTTCGGCAAGAACCATTGTGACCATTCCTAACGGACAATTATCAGCCAGTAAAATAGAAAATTATGCGCATCGTGACCGTTTTATTTTTAATCCGGTATTAAGTTTTAGAATGGAAACAACTCCGGATCAGATGCGTTATTTACTGGTAGAGATCCGATCTTTGCTTTATGCGCATCCTGCAGTACTCGATTCACCGCCTATAGTTAGATTTACCGGTATAACAGCGGATGCGCTGAAAGTTGAAGTTACGGCATATATTGAAGCGGTAAATTTTGAAAAATCACAGGAAGTACAGGAAGATTTATTACTTCGAATGATGGATATAATAGAAAAAAGCGGTACTTCGCTGGCCTATCCTTCGCAGACGATTTATATGGCCCGTGATATTTCCTCGTCCGATGAAAAATCTGCCGAAGTTTCAGAAATCGTTAAGAAATGGAAAAAAGACAATCAATTGCAATTGCCTAATTTTGATCCAAAACGAATTGAAGAATTAAAGAACAGCATCAAATATCCTGATGAGGGCAGTTTTAGACCATCTGAAGAATAATGTCATAGGCTTACAGAGGTTTTATTACTTCTACTGAAAATGCAGTGCTGCCAATACAAAACAGAAAGAAGATAAGCTTAAAAGCAGATTTAAAAAACAGTCGTTTAAACACTAAATATTATGCAAATAAAACGTCTGTTTGGGGCTTCTAAGATAAAGTTGATGAAAATATACAAGCAAAGGTCCGAATGAATAATCCGGACCTTTGTCTTTTTGGTTGATGCTGTAATATAAATTATAAAAATTATTGTTTTTTAAAATTATTTAACTTCAACAGCTTCAGGAAATTTCCACGTTCCATTTAGCACTTCTTTATGCGGACGATAAAGGCGTACCCAGTAATTCCATCCCGCTGTAACCGGAATACAGTTTGGTGTTTTTCCGTCGCATCCTCCAAATTGTATCGTCACAGATCCATCCGAATCTTTTTTTGCAGTAATGTTGTTCAGGGTATACATGTTAAGAGCATTTTTCTCAAAATAACCTTCTTTATTATATACACTTACAGACCAGAATCCGTCTACCGGTACATTTTTTACTTTAAGTTTATAAACTGTTTTTCCGTCATTTTTCTTAGGATTTACAGAAAGATAAAGTGCGTCTTTTTCAGGATTTCCACCCCAGCCGGTAGCGCTGCCAATTAAATGAAGAGTTTCATCAACTTTACCTCTTGGACCAAACATTCCTTTTGTATCAGATAGTTTTTTAGAAACTTCAATTAAGGAATCCCTAACTTTCTTCTGACTTACCTTGTCCCAATTTGGAACAGTAAAAGTTCCTTTGTCTTTTTGGCTGATTTTAATGGCATTCTGTAATGCCGTAACTAAAGGAAGGTCTTTAGGATTATTAGGATCAATAAAGGTTCGTATGCCCAGCATAAGATACCGTGTTCCGATTTTTTCTTTAGTAAAAGTAAAAGTTCCCGGAGCATAATAAGTTTCAGAGTATTGATCCTCATCAAAAGATTGCATAGACATGAAACGTTTGCCTGGATCAGGAAGGGTTACGGTTACAGGTCCGGCATCGAGATCAAAAACACCTGAAGAATATAATACGTCACGGTTAGCACGAATAACACTTTGCTTGTCGATTGGCATCAGAGTCCTGTAATGAAAAAGAGAACCGACACCCCCGGATTGTTTAACCGAAGTTGTAAAATAAAGATCGGTTTCAGCCCGGTTAAAATTAGCTGCAGTAACAGGAATGCCGTTTTTCGAAGCTAATGAATCAGTACTTGCAATGGCTGAGTCCTGTTTTACGGTTTGAGCATCAGTTGCTGATTTCCTGTCATTTTGCTTGCAGGAAGAAGTAAGCAGTGATAATGTAATTAAAAATAGTCCTGATAAAAATTTGAGTTTATTCTTCATAGTTTTAAAAGATTAAAATTAGAAATAAAGGCATAATATTTTGTCGGATTCTATTTATAAAGTTATTGAAATATTTTTAATTATCTATTGGAATTGAGGGTGTTATGATTTTTTCTTCAAAGTTCAAAATTTAAAATAATTTTACATCTTATTAATGGTAAAGTATCAATTGGAAAAAAGTAATGTGGCTTTTCTTATAATATTCAAAGTTTTCTATAGTAATAATAATGTTATTTTAAATAGTACTTAAAGGACAAATCGGCTTCATTAAATAAATTTGGTACTAATACAGGTAATAAAAGAATCTGTTTTTAATGCGCTCTTTTACATTTTTAAGCCAAAATTATCTTATTTAATATGAAAACAATCCAGTTTAGAACCGACGACCTGACACAGTATACCGTTAATATTTCGCAGATTACCTGTATGTTTGCAGCTGAAGAATCTCAGGGTACATGGATTTATTTAAGTTGTGGAACCCGCTTAAAAACCCTGTTTAAACTTGATGTGATTTGGGAAATGATAAATAATGCGAATGATTAAAATATCAGGTATGTAAATCGTATAATTTCAGTTTATAACAATTATAAGCTTTCGCAATATTAATAAATCATTAAATGAATATTGTAACAAAATAAGGAAACACTCTTTGAGGTAATTTTGTAAGGATTCCTTCCAAATTTAAAATTATATTATGAGTACTGTTTTGATTACAAGATTACAAAATGGCGATGATGCTTGTTTTAAGGAGATCTACGAATTATATCATTTTAAAGTATTTTGTTTTGTAAAAAAATATGCCGGTCAGCAGACAGATGCAGAAGATATAACACAAAATGTTTTTATACATCTTTGGAAGTATCGTAACAAAATAGAACCGTCAACAGAGCTGGATGCTATTTTGTTTAAAAGCTGTAAGCAGGAAATTTCAAAATGGTACAAAAAGCAAAACAGGATTTTTTCAATTGAAGATGAACAATTGATTAAGGAGCTGGACAACAAGGAAGAAATCGAGATTGACTTTTCTTCGAAACTGGAAAAAATTGAGCATTTACTACAACAGATTCCCGAAAAAAGAAGAAAAATTTTTACACTTCATAAGTTTGATGAAATGAGCTACAAAGAGATTGCCGAAGAGATGGGCATGTCTCAGAGTGCCGTTGCCAATCAGATTTCAAAAACACTGCAATATCTCAAAAAACATTCTGTAAAAAGCCATGAACTTTACTGGTTTGCTTTGGTCTTTTTAAACCACTATCAGAATTAATTTTTCTAAATTCTAATAATTTTTATAATGAAGATTTGTGTCCAAATGTATCCGATATGTAAAGTAAATGTAAGGCAATGTTTCTGGTTGTAATGTTTAAGTGTTTGATTTTTATGATGTTGGTTTAAAATCACTCCTTTTTTGTATTAATAAATCATTAAGAGTGAAACGACCCGTGATTTTTTTGAGTAAACCGGTCTAATGCAGGTAGACAGGATATTTTGAGGGCTTACCTTAAGTATTAATTTTTACTCAGAGCAATGAAATTAGACAGGTTACAGGAAGAATGGAACGAGCTGCCGCAGAAAGGCATATTTCCGGATGAAGTGAAATTTAGAATGTGGAATGCTATTTTGTCGGCTACCATCAACAGACGCAAAATCAGGTATCGAAAAGCAATTGCAGCCTGCGCAGCACTTTTGATTACTGTTACAGGTTATCAGTTTTTTAAATTTAATTCTTCAACAGCACCTGAAATTATTACGCAGACCTTCCCGCAGGATATCAGATTGCTTCGCTTGTCAGACGGAACTCGTGTATGGGTAAACGAGAATACGAAAATTGAATATCCTGAAAAATTTGCTTCGGATGAGCGAATCGTAAAACTGACAGGAGAAGCTTTTTTTGAAGTAGCAAGAGATACGACACGCCCTTTTGTTATTAGTTCAGGAAACATAAAAACTACCGTTTTAGGGACTTCTTTTGATGTTAAAGCTTATGGAAATATTGCTGAGGTAAATGTTAGAACCGGAAAGGTAAAAGTAGAAACCGAACAAAATGCCGTTTTTCTGGAAAGAGGGACCGCCGCAGTATTTGTACCGATAAAAAATATGGTGCAAAAACGTAAAGCACTTATTCTGGAACCTGAGTGGAAAAAAGCACTTATAGATGTTGACGGTTTAACTTTTGAAGCCGTTATCGAAAAACTGAAAGCCACTCACCATTTTACACTGCAATATAACAGCGAAGACTTAAAATTACTTCAGGTAAAGGGAACGCTTGATACCAGACAAAGTGTTTCAGAAATACTGCAGACTCTTGCTTTTGCTTTAGAAATTAGCATTAAACCTGCTGATAATAATACTTATGTGGTAAGCAGATAGTCGGAGAGAGGTTTTTTTGAACCTGAACCTAAAATACTTTTTAAAAATATACAACCAAAAACAAATTATTTAATTATGAATGATTATTTTAGGCAATTCCCTATTGCCATACAAATGCTGTTTTTTAGCATTTTCTTCGGAATTACTAATGTCTATTCTCAGTCGGGTACTGTATCGGCAGATTTTAAAAATGCATCCCCGAAAGAAGTTTTCGAAAATTTAGAAGCCAGAACACCGTATCGGTTTATTTATCAGAAAGATATCGATTTAAGTAAACCGCTTATTAATCTTAAAAGGAGTGATATTGCGATAGATGAATTGTTAAAGGAACTTCAAACGCTTACCAGCTTAAATTTCAGGAGAAATAATACCAATATTGCAGTCAATAAAAAGCAGTCGTCTTCGAAAAAACTAGGGAGTATTTCAGGAAAAATTGTCGACAAAAACGGTTTGGCACTTCCCGGGACTTCAGTAAAAGTGATAGAAACCGCCAACGCAACAGTTTCTGATTTTGACGGAAATTATTCTTTTAATTTAGAAGACGGAATATATTCTATAGAAGTGAGTTATGTTTCTTTTCAGACTCAAAAAATTACCGGAATAAAATTGTCTGATGGATTAGATGTGGTACTAAATGTAGTGCTTAAAGATGATGCAGAATCACTAAATGAGGTAATCGTAACGCAGACATTTCAAAAAGCCACGGCTACTACAGAAGGAATGCTTTTACAGCAGAAAAAAGCAGCGCAGTTTTCAGACGGAATTTCTGCTGAACAAATTGCCAGAACACCGGATAAAGATGTTGGAAGTACCCTAAAAAGAATTACAGGTGTAACGACTATTGATGAAAGATATGTAGTGGTGCGCTCTATGGCTGCGCGATGGAACCAGGCTATTATGGATGGTGTTAATCTCCCAAGTACAGATCCTAATCAGCAGCAATTTAATTTTGACATTATTCCGACAGCTATGGTAGAAAGTATCGTTGTCAGTAAAAATGCGACTCCGGATATGTATGCCAATTTCGCAGGAGGAGCGGTAGAGATCAAAACAAAGGATATCCCAAAGAAAAATTTCTTGTCGTTTTACGTAGGAACGGCATACAACAGCAGAAGCACTTTTAAGGAACGTCTGACCAAACAGCAGGGGGCAAACGATTATATAGGATATGATGATGGCACAAGGAATTATCCTTCTAATCTGATTAATATAGAGGAACCTGCAACAGAAGCAGCATCCGGTCCTTATTTAGAACAGTCCAGAAGATTTACTAAGGATAATTTCAGCACTTATCAAACTTATGCTGCTCCGGGAACTTCACTGCAGTTTGCTATAGGGAGGGCTTATGAACTAAAAGACAATAACAAATTTGGTTTTGTGGGATCCTTAAACTTTAAAAACAGACAGGATCAGCTACAGATTGATCATACAGAAAGAGGAAATTATATATCGAATACTTATTTTAAGCCTGCACCGGAAAACGGTTATTCGACTTACGAGAAATACGGGTTTAAAAATTCTGGAGCTTCTTATGACTTCAACTCTGTTTTAAGCGGAATGCTGAATGCAGGTGTTCAGTTAGGAAAACATAAAATTACCACACGAAACAGCTACATGCACATGTATGACAACCAGTTAACTCAGATTACAGGCTGGCGACTGGCAGAAAATGTTTCTGATATTTTAGACGGCTCCCATCTCCCTTTTACAGAAGAAACAGACTATCCGGTTTATCAGACTTTTATCCAGAATAAAATAGAAGGAAATCATCGTTTTGAAAATTTAGAAATCAATTGGTTTGGTGCTTATGCAAGTACATCAAAAGATACTAAAGACGCCACCTTTGTTACAAAGTACAGAAGATATGCAGGAGAGGATGTACAGCTTTATTCAGAGGTATATAATAGCGGGGACAATTTTAGAAGGCTTAATATTACAAGCAGTGAAAAAGATTATAATGTCGGGATAAATTTTAACTACGCTTTTGAGTTTGGCGAATCGTTTAAAAATAACATCAAAGCCGGTTACTTCGGAACGTATAAAAAAGCACAAAATCAGCAGACATCTGCCGCATTGAGGGTGATTGGTCAGGGAACAAATACAGTTAATATTGATTTTCCTGTTTCGCAATTGCTGGATGGGTCTTATTACCGCTGGGGTGGTTTTGGCTGGAGCAAGACAACTACTTATGGTAATGAATATATTGGAGATGTTAAAGTACATTCTCCTTTTTTGATGCTTGACAATAAAATTAGCAAATATGTAAGGCTGGTATGGGGTTTAAGGGCAGAAAGCTATATCTACACACATATTGCCAGTCAGTCGGATCTTGCTGCTAATTTTGGTATCGTTCAGCCTGACGATGACGTTTGGCAGTATCTGCCTTCTGTAAACCTGACAGTGAGTCCCACAAACAAAACTAATTTCAGGCTCGGGTATAACAAATCGGTAATACGTCCTCAGTTTGCAGAGCGTATTAATATGCCCTATTATGATCCGATACGTAATTCGCAGGTCATTAATGCTACTGACGGAATTGTTTCTACGGTAGTCGAGAGTTATGATTTTAAAACAGAATGGTTTCCTTCTCCGGGCGAAATTATTTCTTTTGGACTTTATCATAAGAAGCTTGATAAGCCAATTGAAGATGTTACAGTTGTCGGGGCAGAATCGTCAAGAGTGATATACACCATGAATTCTGATAGTGCCAAGCTCTTTGGAGTAGAATTTGAAATCTATAAAAATCTGTCTTTTTTGGGAGAGGGAGATCTTCTAAATAAAGTTTTTATATGTGCAAATGCTTCATTAAATGACACAAAAGTAGTCGGATACCAACGATTTGATGGTACGGGCGGACTCTATGAGGCCAATCGCCCTTTGTACGGACAAGCACCCTATAACTACAATTTGGGCCTTGATTTTATCGGTGACCGTATGGGGTTTAGTATTAGGCACAATGCTATTGGAGACCAGTATGTTTTGGTAGGATTTGGTTATGATGCTGAAGAAATTCGTATGCCTTATGCCGTTACAGATGCCCAGATAAGCTATAAGTTTTATAAAGAGAAAAATTTAGAAGTAAAACTGGGAGTAAAAAACCTTTTTGACTCTGCCATAGAAACCTATAACAATTTTAACAGTTATCGGGAAGAAACCGGTGCATCAACTGGTTCAAATCCCAGAGAGTTTTATTCACTTAGTCCCGGAGCGACAAAAAAATTTGATCAGGATATTGACCAGAGAATATTCAAAGCATGGACAGGCAGAACCATTAGTCTTTCTATGACTTATTCTTTTTAGTAACATTAAATTGTTGATTTCAGCAATAATGGATGACTAAAATTAAGAAACCGTTAAGGATAAAAAAACAAGTGATTTTTCTGTCTTTTAAAATCTAATGTAGGTAATAAGAGAATATTCTTGCTCTAAACAGATCTGTTCAAAAGTAATTTCTTTGAAAAGCCGAAACAATAAACAGGAAGATTAACACGTCAGAAATCAGCAAAAAAATCCAGGTCAGGATAGACTAATATGGTAAAATTGGATTTCACGTTCAAAAATAATTCCGCATTTATTTGTTTGATTTTTTTAAGAAAATGATCCTTTCACTTCAGCCCTAAAAGTGAAAGATAATTGATAGGGATAAGCCTCCGGTGGTAAAACGGAAAGCTTATTAAAAGCTTTACCAAAAAAAGGAAAGGTCAGAGGGAAGAAAATTTGCTGCTCCTCCCAACGACCTCAAGTGTAAAAACTTAGCAGCAAAGGTAATCAAATTTCAATAATCATGAAAAAAGTTTTTTTGTTAGCGATTGCAATTATGTTCTTCAATTCCTGCCAAAATGATGACGCTGTAGCCGATTCATCATTTGCAATGAAATCTGCCAGTGCAGATTATTCAGGTTATCCTTCTACAGTACAGACTGTAAGCGGTAACATTACAACAAATACTACCTGGACCAATGACAGAGTTTGGGAAATAGATGGTGTAGTTCGTGTTATAGGGGCAAAATTAACAATAGAGCCAGGGACTTTTATTAAAGCAAAACCACTTGCTGCGGGTGTTGCTACAGGAGTGTTGGTAATTACCAAAACAGGTCAGATTGATGCACAGGGTACAGCTGCTGCTCCGGTTATATTTACAAGTTATAATTTATTGGATGGTCTTGCTACAACTGCCTCTCCTGGTGATTTTGGAGGAGTGGTTCTTTTAGGGGATGCTGAGACGAATACTGGTTCTGTTCAAAACATTATAGAAGGTTTGGGCGATCAGTCAAATGTATCTGATTTCTATTATGGAGGATCAAATAATGCACACAATGCCGGTTCTTTAAACTATGTACGTATCGAATTTGCAGGTCGTATTTTGAATGCAACTACAGGTGTTGAAATCAACGGATTAACTTTTGGCGGAGTGGGTTCAGGTACAGTGGTAGACCACGTACAGGTATCTTACGGAAGAGACGATTCATTCGAATTCTTCGGAGGAACAGTAAACGCAAGTCACTTAGTTTCTTTTGCACCGGACGATGACAATTTTGATTTTGATTTTGGTTATACAGGATCTATTACAAAAGCAATAGCTATTGCAGACGTAAATTCTACACACAGTTTAAGTGGTGGTTCTCCTGACTCAAACGGAATCGAACTGGATAATAATGCAACAGGTACAACAGGTACTCCTGCTACATTAATTACAAGACCGGTTATTTCTGAATTATCTATCATTGGTGCCAGTTCAGCTACAAATGGTGCTCTTTATGAAAATGGTATTCACGTACGCAGATTAGGAGAAATTGATCTTACTGATGCTACTGTTACAGGATATGTTACAGGTATCAGATGGGATTCTCCTTCATTGGCTGCAAACTCTAGCTATATCGGTCTGGATATCCACGGTTTTACTAATCCTTCTTTGCCTACAGCTGCGTTATTTGGTTATTCTACATCTACTGCAAACCCTGCTGATGACTGGGGTTTAACACAGCCATTTTTTAATAATGGGACTTTAAACTTATCAGGTTCAACAGGAGCATTCACAACTGAAGCAAACTGGACAAACACATGGACAAAGTTTACAAATTTTTAATACGCATACATAATTATTAAATAATCAACGAGGCTGTCTAAAAAGTTTTGTTTTTTTATAAAAAGCTGCAGGAAAGGTTTATGTTGTGTTTTCCTTTCCTCACTTTTTAGGCAGCCTTTGTTTTAAAAAAAATATACAAAATGAAAAAAAAATTACTGGTATCGTTATTATTGCTTATTACAGGAATAGCTTCTGCACAATTTACAATTTGGGAAGATGATTTTAATGATTCAGATGTGTCCGACTGGACCTTAATTGATGCCGATGGGGATAGTCATAATTGGATACCAACCATGGATTGGCAGATAGATGCAAACAATCAGACTATTAACGGTAGTTTCAATATATTAGGTTCTTATAATCTTAATCAGGCAACTGGGGTAGGTTATAAAGTAGTACAAAAGAACTGGGCAATAGCACCGGAAATTGACTTATCTTATTATGCTTCAGGTATCCAGTTAGTCGTAAATGCACAGCCATCTATACTTAGCGGTAATCAGGATATTTATGTATATGCTTCAACAACGAATACAGATATAAGTTCTTTTACCCAGATAGGAACTTTAAAATTGATAAGAAAATCAAGCAAAGGAACTGCATTTGCAGATTACACAGTTGATCTTTCACAATTTTCAGGGCAATCTAAGGTATATATTGCTTTTTTAACCACGACCAAGACATCTTATGTTGGTTTAGAAATAGACAATGTTAAAATAACGGCTACAACTTTATTAGGAATAGAGGATGTAAAAAACAGTACTACAACAGTATTAAAACAAAATCCTGTAGAAGATTATTTGCAATTGCAGTTAAATAGCAAATTAAATGAAGAGCAGGTTACTTTAAGTGTGTATAACACCACAGGAATATTAGTTAAAGAAGGAAAGTATAATGAGTCAGGTCTTTTGATCAGTAATTTATCGGCTGGTGTATATATCCTTGTTGTTCAGGAAGGAAACAAAATAGAAAAAATAAAATTTATCAAGAAATAAATACTCAATTCATAATTAATGAAAAACACAGTTAAAAGGGTTTTAGTTTTTTTAATTCCGGTTTTATTCTTTACGGCATGTGTCAATGAAGATTTAGTACCGGTTTTTCAGGAACAGAAAGCAGGAAAAATAGTCATCCGTGGATATAACGCATTACAGGATTCAATCCAGATTTCTATAGACGGAAAACCATTGGTAATCAATAATAAAGATGCTTTTGTAAAGAAGATTGAAAATGACCATAATTTTGTTTTTTACGATAATAGCAGGGTAAAGACTATAGATCTAATCCATAAGAAGACAAAAAATATTTTACATTCTTATAGCTTTACAATTGCTAAACCGGTTGATACACTGGCTTTTTATATCAGAGAAAACATTTGGATTGACAACGTTTTATCAAATAAACCGGGTATTTTAAGTACCACCGGGCGTGTAGGTTTTAGATTTATTTTTCCAACTTTTAACCGGTATTCAAATAGTGGCCATACAGGTTCAGTTGATGCAATTATTAAAAAGACAAACGGACAAATAATCGCAACAGCTGAAAATATCAATAAAGACAGCTTTAATTCTTTTCTGGAATTTACTTATGGTGCCCCGCCAATTGTAAATGTAGAACTTGTAAAACACGGAACAACCGAATCGTATGTTCCCGGAATGCAGGTTAAGTTTCAAATGGCAATACAAAACAATAAATCAAAATTGATTGTTTTGGATGAAAAAGCGAATGAAGCCGGAATTTTTTCAGGGGTTGATGCCAATACCAATTTAGTAGACTTTTTTACTTTTTAATTACTTTTAAATCATCCTGTTTATAAACTTACATAATACAGATAAATGAAAAGATATTCCTCTTCCGTAAAAGCGTTTTTTTTTGTTATTGGAATTTTCTTTATTTCCTGCCAAAGTGATGATAACCCCGTATCTTACGAAAAGGCGAGTAATCAGTACACGAACATCTGGATGCTCGAACAAATGAAGAAATACTATTATTGGAATGAGGAATTGCCTTTTTTTACCAATTTATCTTTAAGTCCGAAAGATTATTTTGAGAAGTTATTGAATACAGATGATCGTTTTTCTTATGCGGTTAATCCTTCAGATCCCGAAACAGCACCAAAAAGTATCAGAAATACGTATGGATTTGATATCTCGTTTATCGAATACAACGGACAGGCTTTTGGTGTTGTTTTATTTGTACTAACCGATTCTCCGGCAGAGAGAAGCGGTCTGAAGAGGGGGCAGTTTATAAAAAGTATAAACGGAACGACCGTCAGTCATCAGAATTTTGAAAATTTATATAGTGAATTGGCTTCTTCAGGCAATGCACAATTACAATTAGTAGAATATGCTGCGACGGCAGGTTTTTCAGCTATAAAAAATGTTGAAATAATAAGGAGTTTTACTTTTTCACAACCTGTAAAATATAATGTTCTACTTTCAGATAATGAAAAAGTAGGATACATGGAAATCCCTCATTTTGATGTTGGACTGGCAGCTACTTTTCTTAAGGTTTTCAAAGAATTTCAGAAGGAGTCTGTAACTAAGATAATTGTTGATTTAAGATATAACGGAGGCGGGGATGTATCATCGGCAGCGGCATTAAGTATTATTTTGGCTCCAAATATCAAACCAGACGATTTGTTTATCAAATTTAAAGGAAATAAAAATGGCGGTCTGGTAAACAAGACGTTCAAAGAAGCTCTGGAAATGAACGAATCTCAGGTAAATTTCGAAACACTTAGGACAGCTCATCCAACGATTCAGGAAGTGTATATTTTAAGTGGCAATCATACAGCATCAGCTTCCGAAATTATCATTAATAATTTAAAACCTTATATGAATGTTATCGTTATTGGTGATAAAACAACGGGTAAAGATGCAGCCGGTTTTGCAATTGAAGACGACAGGATTGCCGATAAGCGGGGATGGGTTTTATATCCTGTTATTTATAAATTGTTTAACGCGCGCAATGAAGGGAATTATACATCAGGTATAAACCCAAACATCGAATTAAATGAATTACAGGAAATGGAGATTTTCCCTTTGGGAGATATACGTGAAATCTTACTTAATAAAGCTTTGAAAGGAACTGGAAGACAAAAATCAGTTCATACTGTTAAAAAGTTACTGCTTAATAAGACTTACATTGCTACAGATCCATTTTTGAAGATTTACTAAAAGCTGCAACAGAATCTAAAAAGCCCCAAATAAGGTAAAACTATTTTGGGGCATTTTTATGAAAAAAACAGATTGATAATTTCAGCCTGAATAGTAGTTTAAATTTTCAGGTAGTTAATAAAAATATCTTCGTTTAGACTCTTAAAATTTGAAAGGCATTTATTATTTTATTTGAATATTTTTGGCATGATTATTTCGGTATTCGGAAACCTTTCAATTAATTTAAAAACTATATATAAATGAATTTCATTAACATAAAAGTACTTGTCTTTGCTGCTTTAGGTGCAGGAATGTTTTTGGGAAATGCCCAGACAGCTGTTTCGAAACCTTCAAAAGAAAATTCGCAATCTGCAAAAGTAGTTCCAACTAATTTAAAATGGTCTGAAAGAATGATGCTTTCAGAAATGCAGCGATTTCCGGAGTCCTGGATGCTTGATTTCAGTAAAAGTCCGAAATGGACTTATCCCGCAGCAATTGTTCTGGATGCTTCTGAAAAATTATATGCCAAAACAGGTAAAAAAGAATATTACGATTACATCAGTGACTTTGGAGCAAAACTAATCAATGAAGATGGTACTATTATTTCTTATGAATTAGAAAAGTACAATATCGATCTACTGAACAGTGGCAATGTTCTTCTTTATCTTTACGAAAAAGAGAAAAAAGAAAAGTACTTAAAAGCGCTTCAGACACTTCGTCTGCAAATTGACGGACAGCCGAGAACCAAAGGCGGTTCTTTTTGGCATAAAAAAGTATATCCTCATCAGGTTTGGCTTGATGGCTTGTATATGGGAATGCCATTTTATGCACATTATACACATGATTTTACAAAAGGAGAAGATGCAAAAAAAGCGTATGATGATGTGGTGCTACAATTTGACGAGGTTCAAAAAAATCTGTTAGACGAAAAAACAGGATTGTTATATCACGCATGGGATGAAAGTAAAGAACAGGCATGGGCTGACAAAAAAACGGGTCTTTCACCAAATTTCTGGGGAAGAGCAATGGGCTGGTACGGTATGGCTATGGTTGATGTGCTGGATTTTTTACCGAAAGATCATCCGGGAAGGGCAAGATTAATTTCGTACATAAAATCGTATGCCGATGCTGTAATAAAAGTTCAGGATAAAGATAACGGACTTTGGTATCAGGTTTTGGATAAAGCCGGAGAGAAAGGAAACTATACGGAAGCAACGGCTTCAGCAATGTTTGTTTATGTAATGATTAAATCTGTAAACGAGGGATATCTTCCTAAATCATATAAAAAAGCAGCTCAAAAAGGCTATGACGGAATTATCAAAAATCTTATTTCTGTAGAGGCGAACGGTATTGTTAATTTAAATAAATGCTGCGCAGTTGCAGGTTTAGGCGGTAAGCCTTACAGAGACGGTTCTTATGAATATTATATCAACGAACCCATCCGTTCTAACGATGGAAAAGGAACAGGACCTTTTATTTTAGCAAGTCTGGAATTTGAAAAATAAATTTAACGTTCATTGTCATTTATCTTCCATGTTTGAAGGCAGTAATAAATATAAAAAAAGCTAAATCGAAAGATTTAGCTTTTTTTTGACCTAAAAAGAAGCTTTAAAAATTAAAACGGCTTTTAACGATTCATGGCAATATGCTGATATTAAAATTGTATCCTCGTCTTCGATTATAGAGTAATAATCTTAACTTTTTTATATTTTTGAGAAAATATAAGACGAAATGAAATTACTTCAATCTACCTTAAAAGAAGGAAGATATGCGAATGTTTGGTTCGTATATAAGCAAGTTATAAGCCGTTTTCAAGACCTATCATTTATGAAGAACTTCTTTTTAATATTAATTTAAGATAATAATATACCCAGGTTACCATCTTGAATTCCTTCCAGAATAACCTTGATAATTGTTTAATTATATATAAAATATAATTTTTAAACAATAACATCATGAAAACACTTTCAGAACACATCCAAGAAAGTTTTACTCCTGTTAAAGAAGATCAACAAACGGTTATAGAGAATCTTGATGATAACAAAGAAGAAGTTGTTAATGAAGAAGCTGTAGAAAAAGAAAAACCGTCTGGTGGGACAGACGGTCTTTAATGTGTTATATAATTTAAAATGCACCCAACTGCATCATTAGAAGATTCTCAATTGTTATATGTACCGCGCGAAGGCTAAGTATAGGAATTTGGAAAAAATCTTCGTCCGTAATTATTTACTAACACAAAGATAATCAATTCTTTCTAAACAGTAAAAACATGTTAATTTTTAACATGTTTTTACTGTTTAGAATTAAATATTTGAATCTATTAATAACACCTACTCGTGCTATTATAAAAACTCGAAATACTATAAGACTTGACAGCTTCTTCATTAGATGCTTTATCATTATAAAAAGATAGGAAATCACGTTCATCTTCCAAATCTCCAATCTTTTCTAATTTCTCTTTAAGTAAATCAAGGTTTTGATTAAAGGTTGCTTTTTCTTGTTTTGTGAAAGTATCAGAATCATATCTTTTTTGACCCAATCGATTCAAATATGTATGTTTCTTGATTATAGCATTACAAGAATTTACATTTGTTTGTGCTGATTGTAACAATCCCAGATATTTAGTTTTCCATGATTTATATTCAACTGTATTACCAAGATTTTGATAATTAATTGCATCAAGGACAATTTCTAATTGACCAATGAATTTCTGAGACATAACATAATACATTTCATCAGTACCTGATTTTTTGAGAATTGGAAATCTGTCTATGTTTTCTTTTGCCTTAATAAAGTCGTCATGTTTTTCTGTGATCAGCTCGTTTTTTACAAACGTATTTGCAACTTCTTTATTAATTAGTATATAGTTATCTGATGATTTTGTGAAGTCTCCTGATAAAGCTTTCATATCAACAAGATTTTCTTCAATAACATATACGGACTTCTTTGAAAGTTTATCTGACAATACTTTTCCAGTTTCTGTTTTAGGAATCTTAGAAATCTCATTCAATGTTTCCAGATAATATCTATAATCGTTTGTCTTTTCGGGTTCTGATATTTTGATTTTTTGTATTTCAGATTGGAAAGTTTTTAGATCATTTTTGTTTGAACGTTTACCTTGTTCGTGAACAAGGATGTTTCTTGTAGATGATTGTTGATTAGAGTTTGAAGTTTTGACGAAATCATTTAGTTTGATTCTATCATCGGCTACAGTAACTTTTATATTGCATTTGTCTGCTAATGCTTGAGAATCGATAAGTAACTTTTCTTTGATATCATACTTTTCATCTGAAGACAGAAATGTATTGATATTTTGTGAAATTGTATTTATGACTTCCTGTTTTTCTTTGCTCTCTTTTAAAGCATTGTTGTATTGATCGAATGCAGGTTTGTATTGCTCAAGTTTCCTTAACTCCTTTTTGTATTGATTTGTTTCAACCTCTCCTTCAACATAAGGGTAATAATCAATTTCTTTAGAAACTACAGGATAAATTTTGAAAGGTTCGATGTTGTACTTCTCGATGATTTGTTTTGTCAATTCGGGAGTGATAGTCAATTTTTTCTGAGCTGATACACGTGTGGAAAATAAAAATGTGGAAAAGGAAATAATGGCGTACGCCAAATGCATGCAGTACTTTTGATAATGCTTTTTCATTGTGTGGTAATTTGGATTTATAAATGTTTAGTGCAAAAAGAAGCGTGGACAATTACACCAAACCAAATCCAGGGTTACCACACCCTTAAACAAGCAATGATGTAAAGCCACGCCATAGCGGCGTACCTCACATACATTATTGGCTTGTTAAATCGAGAAGCTGTTGAACTTCAGGGTGGTAATTTGGATTTAGCAATAACGTAATTAAGCACGAATATTTTTACAATACAAAAATAAATAAAAAGGGTAACGTAGAGAAATGAAAGTGATACATAATTAAAAAATGATTAAATTTGTATTGATATTAGTAGTAATGGTCTTGATAATAGTTTTATACTTATATCTTTACTTAAAAAAATCTAGAAAAATGCCCTATTCATCATTATATATGTCTGGTGAGATATTAAAACGTGCTAAAGAACAAGGCGAAGGAATATCTAATATGAAACTTCAGAAGCTTTTATATATAGCAAATGGCTTATATTTAGCAAAAAGTGGTACATCATTGATAGAAGAGCCTATTAAAGCATGGAAGTATGGACCAGTTATTGAAAAAGTTTATCATGAATTTAAAAGGTACGGAAATCAAGATATTACTTCTATTCCCTTGGAATATCAACTTTATAACCACAATGTAGATTTAGACAAAGATGCTAAATTGTCAATTGAATTTGTAATAGAAGTAGCTAAAAAACTAAATGCGATACAATTGTCAAATTGGACTCATGATGAAAAATCTCCATGGTCAATAGCTAGGTTAAATGGAGAATCAATAATTTCAGAAGAATTGATGAAAAACTTTTTTAATCAATTTCTAGATCAACCACCATCAGATTCTGTGACTGTAAGTGTACCTCCATCTACATCTCCTGTTGTAGTAAGTCCTGTGGTAGAACCTGATGAAGAAGAAACTAATCCTATATAATTTTCTTTATTTTGATAAATTTAAATAGTTTGAATAATCTTGTTGGACAAGTGGCATCTATGCCAAATGTTCCAAGTTCTAATGAAGAAAGGATGTTTTATGAGAGACATCTACATGATATGGCTCACTCCAAACAAAATATGGAAGAACGTAAAATGTATGCATCATTAATATTTCAATTTACTGTTCTTTGGTGTTTTGGATTGTTTATAATTTTAGTAGGGTGTGGGTTGGAAAAACTTAAATTATCAGATACAGTTATAACGGCATTTATAGGTTCAACTACTATTAATGTATTTGTTTTCTTCAAATTAGTAACAGAGTATCTTTTTAATAAAGAAAAACCACATGAGTAATTTTTTATAGATTATTCTTTCTTATCATCCTCAATGCCAGTTGTCACCCTTGTTAATAAACTGTCTTTAGCTGGACCTACTCTCCTAAAACTAGCTGAATTTTCATCTAAAAGTTTCTCTTTGGAAACTTCTTTTATAGGTTTATTATTTAAAGATTCTTGAATGTGTTGAGTTAATGTTTTCATAGTTTTTTATTTATGTATTAAACCTTTGCAATCAACTCCTTATACCTCAGTCTTTCATCACAATTAATCAAAGTTAGATTAAACTGTTCCCCCAGACTCATTGTTCGGATGTTATATCGATAAGCAAATTCATCACAATAACGATGTAAGTGCTTGTCACTTGTTTTATGATATATTCCAACAATACCACGCTTTAAAAGTCCCCAGAAGCCTTCAATACCATTTGTATGATATGCTCCTTTTTTAAATAGCCCTAAATTATGCTTAATAACTTCATGGCTATAATGTCTTTCCAATCCACGATACCCTCTCCATCCATCACTTACTACAGTTGAACCTTTTTTAACTTTTCCATCAATTATACCTTTTAATGTTTTTCCTTTAGCATTTTCTATAACTTGAGTATATACTATACCACTATTTAGCATTCCAAATACAGGTGTTTTTGTTTTAGTACTTCTGCCTTGTGTATTATCAATCTTTTTTCCTTTGCTACGATTTTTGTTTTTTCCTCCGACATAAGTCTCATCAACTTGAGTGATACCGTCAAATTCGAAATCGTCTCTCATTCGAACCGCATTTCGAATTCTGCTTAACATAAACCATGCAGTCTTTTGTGTTACACCTATTTCTCGCATTAATTCATAGCTACTCATACCTTTCTTATTTGTTGTGAATTTAAAAATAGCCCTGAACCATTTTTGTAATGGCACTGTTGATTTTTCGAAAATTGTCCCTTTGGTAACACTGAAAGGTAATCTGCAATCTTTACATTTGTAGTAGCCATTGTCATATCCTCTCTTTTTAATTCTATAATGATTATCACGTTGGCTTCCACAATGTGGACAAATTGGTTCTCCATTCCAACGCAATTTTTCAAGGTGTTCTCGACATGCTATCTCTGTATTTAATACCTTTCCCATGTCGTATACAGATTTAAAAATCTGTGCAGTATTAAGTTCAATATCAGGATGTTTGCTCATCTTTGTTTTATTAAAAATAATACTTTTTGGTGTTATAGGTAAGGTTTTTCTTGTCTTTTTTGGACGAGTTGTTAACAATTTTACTGGGTCAGGGAACAGTGTTCGTGTGGGTTCAGGTGCTTCTTCTAAACCCCATTTAATAAGTAAATATCTTAGAATATCTTCGCAAGCCTCTTGAAATGAAGTTGGTTCAAAATCTTGATAGATTTCTTCATAATCAGTTTGTGAGAAATCGTATGAATTGTAGCAAGTTGTGAAGTCATATTTAATAGAAGCCATAATTTTAGAGTTTGAATTATGGCCAATGAAACAACATTGGAAAATGAAGTTAATCTGATTTGAAAAGTTTGAAAGCTTTCGAAGTAAATCAAGGATGTTGTTTAATTTATAAAATAAAACCACCCGCTAGAGACAGGTGGTTTTGAAATTTTTAATTGTCATGAAATATATTTTAAAAAAAATTAGAGAAGTTGAGTGGTATTTTCATAAGATTTTTAGTAATTTCAAAATTTACTTTAAATACATGACAATAGATCAAGAGAATATAACGGATTATATTTCAAAAGACATTTCTAACTTCATAAAAATGAATTATGAAAAATCATTATTTGTCATTAATGAAGTAAATGCTGTAATTTTACCACATAAGAAAAACTATCAATCAATACCTTATAAATTCTTCATAGTATTTCAATACCAAGGAAAAAAATTTAAGATCACAATCGAATATAATCTTACTGAAGAAAATATAAAATATGGATTGCAATTTAATGAAGGTGTTGATTATGGGGAAGTATCTTTACCAATAGCAGAATTCTATGGATATATTACTACTTCACAAAAACTAATTAAGAATATTTTATTGTCTACAGAATTACCTTCTTAAGTTAACTTTGAATGATTTTTATGTGGTAACCTGGGTATATTATTATCTTAAATTATTATGTAGGCCAAAATACTTTTGAAATAAAATACTTCAATCCAAAAACTAAAACTGTAATGACATTGGAAGACTGGCGAAAAGGAAAATAAAAACGGCTTATAACAGATGCTAACCAGATTTGGGCAATGGGCTTAATGGAAAAGTGATTCTGTATTTGTGATGATTTACTTTGCCTGTTCGCTATCGCTCGGATGGCAAATTCATAATAAAGGCTGCCCAGAATAGACAGCCTTTAAAAACTAATTAAAATAAAAATAAAAAATCAATAAGAAAATTATAATCCTGAACAGGTTTATAAAAAATCTTATTTTGCTTTCATAAGCACCTGTACGCTGTTTGATTTCTTTAAAGCATTTACAGTAAATTCTTTTAAATCTTTTGCAGTGATGGTGCTCAATGTATTTTTAAGAAGTTCCATATCAAGAGGTGTTTCGTCGTTACGAACATAAGCTGTAAGAAGGCTTAGCCAGTAACTGTTCTCTTTGATCTGCTCCTGATAATTCTTGATAATCGATTGTTTAATGTCTTCCAGCATATTCGTTGGAATGTTTTCGGTTTGTACCCTTGCCAATTCTGCGTGAACAATTTTTACCAATGCATCGGCTTTGTCAGGATTACAATCAAAATTGATTTCTAAAGAGAATAATGGAGATGGAGACTGCGATAAATCGGCTCCAACCTGCACTCCGTAACTGCCGCCTTCTTCTTCACGAATGGTTTCTAAGTAGCGTTTAGTCAGCCATTCTGAGATCATATAACTTAAGATTTTGTTCTTTTTAGAATACGTAACATCTTTGTTTTCTAAATGAAGATAAACCGTTGTTTTTGGCGTATCCATCGTTCTGAAGATCGTTTTTTCTATCTTTCCGTCTTTCATGAAAATTTTATGATCAACATATTTTTCTGTTTTTGGAGTTGACGGAAGATTGCCTAAATAGGTATTGATTACTGCAATATCTTTTTCAGAGATGTTTCCAACGAATAAGAAAGTGAAATCTCCGGCATTAGAAAAACGTTCGGTGTAGAATTTCTTGGCTTTATTCAAATCAAAAGCATTGATGAAATCTTGATTCAATAACCAGTTACGTTTGCTGTAATTGGTGTTTAAAACCGAAATAGTATCGCTTAATGCTTTTTCGTTGCTGTTGTGAGCGTTGTTTAATTTGTTTTGGTATTGCTCTTTTATCTTATCAAAAGTAGTCGTATCAAATCTTGGATGCTGGAAATAAAGGTAAGTCAACTGTAATAATGTCGTTAAAGATTCTTTATTGCTGCTTCCGTTAAAACCTTCGTATAAACCTCCAATATATGGACTCACGCTGGCCGTTTTACCTGCCAGTTTCTTTTTTAAATCGGTAAACTTATAATCACCCAAACCAGAGTAAGCCGCAGCGGCCGTTGCAATTTGTGCTGATGGAAGATCCTGCCAATCTGCCAAAGAATTTCCTCCTGCGCTGTAAGCAGAAAACAAAATCTGGTCTTTGCTCAGTGTCGTTGGGTAAATAATCACTTTTGCTCCGTTTGCCAAAGTATATTGTTTCGCATTGGCGAAAGCTTTAATGTCGCTGTTTTTTGCAATCGCTTTTTCTGTCAGCTGTTCTTTAACTAAAGAAGCAGTTAATTCTTCTTCTTTGTACGGTTCCAATTTGCTGGTTGAAATGGTTTTCATTGCATTCCAATAGTCATTTGCTTCTGGAAATTTCGTTGCTGCATCTTCTGGAGCAGAAACCGATAAGATTAAGTTTTGTTTTGGTTCTAAAGCTCTAAAAGCGCTGTTAACTTGTTCCAAAGTAACTTTACTTAGAAAATCGTTCATCCATTTGTATTCCTGATCTAAAGTCATTACCGGATTGGCTTCTAAGAAATACATCTGTAATTGTTCTGCCCAGTATCCGTTGCTGATTTTGTCTTTATTCGCTAAACGATTATCATAATTGCTGCGCATTTTGGTTTTCAAACGATCTAATTCCTGCTGTGTAAATCCGTTTTGAATGGCTCTTTCGTATTCTTTGTAGGCTTCCGAAAAAGCTTCTAAGAATTTACCTTTTTTAGGTGTGATGTACAATGAAAACTTGCTGTCTAATCTTGAAAGATTATCATTTCTAACACCAAAAGATAAACCTGCCGTTTCATTGTTGATGATGTATTCTCCAAAACGAGTATTCATTAACTGCATCGCAAGACTTTCCTGCATGCTTTTCGTCATTTCGGCTTCGTCTTGCACTAAAGGTTTTGGCATAGTGTACGAAAGTGAAATTCCCGAACGCTGTAATTCTTTGTCAGTTGCCAGCACATAACGGTTTTCTTTCTGTACCGGAATTTTTTCGTATTCTCTTTTGTTGATTTTCTTTGGGGTCGGTATCGAACCGAAAATCTCTTTAACACGTTTTTCGATTAAAGCTACGTCGATATCCCCCACAATAACGACAGCCTGATTTTGCGGTTGATACCACTTTTTATAATAATCTCTTAAAACCTGATATTTGAAATTATTGATGACATTCAAGTCACCAATTACATTTCGTTTAGCATATTTAGAACCTTGAAAAACGACTTTATCAATTTTTTCTCCAGCTCGGTAATCTGCGTTTCTTCTAGTACGCCATTCTTCACGAATTACGCCTCTTTCGGCATCAATTTCGTTATTCGCTAAAAGCAGCGAACCTGACCAATCGTGTAATACATACATGCAGGAATCCAGCAAAGTTTTATTGTCTGCAGGAACATTGCTGATGTTGTAAACGGTTTCGTCATAAGCCGTGTAAGCATTGATGTCTTTTCCAAAAGAAACACCTTGCTTTTCCAGCATATTGATGATTCCTTTTCCTTTAAAATGTTCAGTTCCGTTAAAAGCCATGTGTTCCAGAAAATGCGCTAATCCGTCTTGATCATCATTTTCTAAAATAGCTCCTACATTTTGAACAAAATAGAAATCGGCTCTGTCTTTTGGCCATTCGTTGTGCATGATAAAATACTGCATTCCGTTTGGAAGCGTTCCGTGTGCGACTTCTTTGGGTAACGGAAAAGTAGTTTTAAACTGCGCAGAAACCTGGGTTAATCCCAAAAACAGTAAATGCGCTAAAATTAATTTTGTTTTCATTGTTGATAGTTATTGTTCTTTTTTTGATTGAATTTTAGTTGGAATAGGGTATAAGAAGCCCTTGCTGTTCATTTGAAGGTTTTATGAGAAACCTTCAAATAACAGTTTTTTTAAACACATAGAAACATAGTTAGCAGACCTAAAAAAGGTTTTTCACTTACATTAATTCACATTCCCGATAGCCATTGGGACTATGTATGGAAGCTAGCTTCTTCTTTGTTCTCAAGTGAAAAAGAGAAAAAAATCTATGTTTCTATGTGTTTTATAATTTTAATTAAATTACATCCAGTCTGGTTTTGCGGCACCTTTTAAGTAGTAATCAAAATACTGCTGCATTTTGAGTGTCCAGTCTTTTCTGTTTTCGGGATTGTCCAAACTATGCCCTTCTTTTTTATAGTTTAGCAAGTAAGCAGGTTTTCCTAAACGACGGAGTGCAAAGAATAGTGATTGTCCTTCTTGATAAGGAACCGCACGGTCATTATCATTATGGAAAATCAAAATTGGTGTTTTTATATTTTTCGCTCCAAAAAGAGGCGAATTTTTGATGTAGCCGTCAAGGTTTTCATGCATAGCACTTCCCATACGCAATTGATCTGCTTCATATTTAAACATAGTCGAAATACCATTAGATCTCATAATTGGGTAATTGGCTGTAAAGTTGCTTACTCCTGAAGCGACAATAGCACAAGTAAAAATATCGGTTTTAGTAGTTAAAAAAGAAGTTTCGTAACCTCCAAAACTATGTCCTTGAATTCCAATTTTCCCTTTTTCTGTAATACCTTGTGAGATTAGATATTCAACACCGCTTATAACGTCATTGTAAGTGCTATTTCCAACTTCGCCATAAACGTAATGCACATCGGGTTGAAAAACAATATAACCTCTACTTACAAATGTTGGAATATCAATGTTGGCAGAGCTTACTTCAGGCTGTTGATAAACATTAAAATCTTCAGTATGTTTTTCATAGAAATGAACAATTACTGGATATGTTTTTTTACTATCGTAGTTGTCTGGAAGATAAAGGTTTCCTTGATTTTCTTTTCCGCTGTAGCTTTTCCAAGTTAAAACTTTTGAAGTTCCCCAAGCATAGTCTTTTTGCTGCGGATTAATGTCTGTCATTTTCGATTGTGAGCCAAAACTAGAAGTTCCCCACCATAAATCGGGATAAGTAGTATAGCTTTCTTTTATAAATAAAACAGAAGATTTATCTCCTGAAAGCGCTTCAATTCGCACATTGTAATTTGGGTTGGCAAAAACCTTAGTTACCGAATTATTGTTTACTAACTTGTAAATTCCTTTAGATTTATGTTCAAAATCAAAACCAATTAAAGTGATTTCTTTTTTCTGGTCTAAGTTGCCAATAAATCCAGTTTCACTGTAACGTAATTCCACATTGTTTTTTCTTCCATATCCCTGAGTTATTGTATATGCAGGTTTTTGATTGGTTAAATCGATTGCCCACAAATCAAATTGATCATACAAAACAACAGTGTTTCCATTGTTGAGCCAGCCTGCAATTCCGTATTGCGTGTTTAGATTTGCCATATCTACATTATGATTAGAAACCGGATAAGGAATCTGGTCGCTAATGTTTTTAAATTTCAGAGAAGAAGAATCAAACACAAACCATTTTTTTTGACTTTCATCATAAAAAACGGCAAAGCTTCCTTGTGGATTACAGTTTAAACCGCCAAAAACACCTGATAGTACTTTTGTGGCTTTTCCTGTAGCAAGTTCAATCCAATAAATATCGCTACGTTCATTAAAAGTCCAGTCAACTTCTACAGTATAAGGTTTTTTGTCAACTGCAAAAACACCTTTAGAATTTCCTGATTCAGGAATAATTACTTGATCAAATTCGCCAGTAGCAGCTACTTTGATTACTTTTTTGTTTTGGATGTCATAAAGAAATTTTGGCTCGCTTGGAAGTGTTTTAGAACTTCTTAATAACTCTTGTCTGCGTTCCATAGTTCCTTGATTATACTTCCAGATTTCAATATTCGATTTTGGAATCTGTGTGTTTTCAGGACGTTTATTAGAGTTTACTACCAACGAAATTAAATTACTATTTTCATTGATGGAATAGGCTACTCTTGAAATTGAGAAATTTGAATCGTTTAAAGCAATATCATCATAATTGAATAAAACTTTGGTAGAATTAGTGTTCAGATTGAAGTAATAAACCATGTTGAAATCAGCGCTGTTTGCACCTTTTAAAGTAAAAGTACCGCCGTTTTCTTTGTCGTTTAATTGAAAATCTCCAAAATCGGATGCTTTTCCGCTGTAGACTGTTTCTTGTTTGCCACCGATTGCTCCGTGTTTTAGGAAAATTTGATCTTTTTCAATCTGAACATACACAATCGATTTGTTCTTTAAAAAACGAGAAGACTTAATGTTGCTTACAAAAGTACTGTCATTGCTTTCTAAATTATAACAAACCAAACGCTGTAAAAAGATTGCTCCTTTTGGAGTTTCCGGACGTGTGTAATACAGGAAATCCGTTCCTTCAAGCGGATTGGTGTAATGCTTGCTTTTCCAAAGTTTTTTAACTCCTGTTTTTAAATTTTGAAGCAGTGTGCTGTCATTTTTACTGTACTGAATCCAGTCTTTTTTCCCGATGAATTTTAGATCATTGATATTTTCCAGAACCAAACGTTTTCCTTTTGGAGCTTCCTGAATAATGATTTGTTTTTTGTTTTCTTTTTCTTCATCCTGAAAAACAGTGCTGTACGAAATCCATTTTCCATTATAAGAAATAGACTTACTATTAATTCTTTGCCATGATTGGTATGCCGATTCGTCTACTGCTTTTTTCTGTGCAGATAAACTATGCACACTCAAAGCGAGTGTACATAGCAAAACTATTTTTTTCATATTTTTTTGATTTTCCAAAAGCAATTATTCGTTTTTCAAAGCATTGATGACACCTGTAAGTTCGTCAACTAATTGTCCTGGGTTTCCAGAATATCCTTCAGATGTAAAACGGATTTTCCCGTCTTTAATCACCACTTTTCTTGGGATTCCGCTTGATTTAAAGATCTGAGCATAGCTGGTAAAAGAAGCATTATTGGTTCCGCCACCTTTTTTAACCAAATCAAAGTACGTATTGATTTTTAAACCTTTTTCTTTTAGATAAGCCAAAGCTTCTTTTTTATAGCCTTCTTTAGTTTCCTGCGTGCTGATAAAATACACTTCAACTTGTTTGTCATCTTTGAAGTTGTTTACCAATTGCTGCATCGCTGGAAAAGCTTTTTTACAAGGCCCGCACCAGGTTGCCCAAAAATCAATTACGATGATTTTTCCGCTGTTTAAAGCCAGGTCTTTTGTTTTTCCGTCAGCTGATTGTACTTTGATTGCAGGAGCTGCGATATCAATCAAGGCGATTTTTTCTTCCGCTTTGTTTTCTTTTTTCAATTGCTCTAAATAAGCAGGAAAATCAGCTTCTTTTTTACCTTCTTTTAAATAGATTTCTTTCAGCTTAGCCGTTGCACCTTCTGATAAGGTATTGGCTCTTGCAGCATTTTTTAAAACATCAGCAGTTGGTTTGTTTAAAGCTTCTAAAGCTCTTACATAAATATCGTTTACACTTGCTTTTTCGTAACGTTTTTGAAATGGCAGTAAATCAAAAGTTTCTAGAACTTCTTTGTATTTTTTCAGCATATCGTACATACGAATCTGAATCACCAGCTCATTGTTCAGCTGATTTTTTGCGTTTTCTGTTGCTTGATTTGGAGACCAGTAAATTCCCTGCATATAAGACAGATCGTTTACTTTTTCCTGCATCTGCTTAATTATTGGTACGGCCATAGTTTCTATAGTTGCAGCGTCTACCGTTTTTAAGTACAAAGCTTTAGAAATATTCTGATGGTAAGCATCGTTTAGATTAGCAAAATTCATTGTTGGAATCATTGCCAAAATGCTTTTATAATCTTTAGTTTCAAAATAGTAACCAAACTGCATTTTTACGATATTATCATAAAAATATTTTTGGTGTGGCGGTACTTCAGAATTGTATGGAAAATCGGCTAAGAACTGTGTGATTACTTTATTTCTTTCCGCAGCATCCTGAATCGGCATGATTTTTTGATATGCTTTGAATCTTACGTGGCTTCCTTTTGGAAATTGTTTTTCGATTACCGCTTCAAGAGAATCCGCCTTTGTTTTATTTTTTAGATCAAACAAATAAATATGATGCACTTTTGTGTACACTTCTTCAGGAAGTCCTTTCATATTCTTTGTAAAGTCTGCTAAAAATTTGCTACCCAATTCCTGAAACTTTTCAGGTTTTTGTTTTTTCAATACATCGAAATACGTGTCAAAAAACTCAGGAAATCTGTTTCCGTTATCTTTTACTTCTTTTTTTAACCAATATTCTGTAGCATCTCCATCAATAGAAAAATCTTTGAAGTAACCACCAAACTGACCGTTAAAATCTTTGTTTCTAAAAGTCGCCCAAGCCAAATCTGCTCCCGGCATTTTTACTTTTGGTTCTTTAAAAGCAACAAGCATATAGCCCGTATCCTGATTCGTGTCGGTTACTAAACCATTTTCGGTATTGCCGTAAAATTTGAAAGCCATAAAAGCACAGTTTTTTGGAACTGTAAAATCGGCGCTGTAAACAGCGCCATTTTTTTTCATTTTGATGTCTTCGGTTTCCCATCTGTAGTCATTGAAAACATAGGCATATCCTTTGATGTCTTTAACGTTCTCAAGAGGTCCTCCTTTTGCATCATAAGTCATACTGAAAGTCATTCCAGGTACGGGGATATCCACCATACCTGTTAATCTGGACTTTATTTCCTGACTTGTAACCTGTAAGGTAAAGGCGCAAAACGCCAATACCAGTAATTTGATATTCTTAATTTTTGTAAACATTGTGTGTGTTTTAATTACCCAATTCCGGGTTTAAATCGATGTAATTTTGGTGAATTGGAAATACATATCCATCACTGTTTGGTTCAAGAGTATAAGTTTCTCCTTTAAAAACTCTAGTATACGTTTTTTGATAAAGCGGATCCAAATTCAATCTTCGCTGATCAAACCAACGGAATCCTCTACCGATAAACTCTTTTTGTCTTTCTAATAAAACTAAATCTAAAGCTTCTTTACTTGTAGAAGCAGATACAGCATATACCGTTCCTGTCTTATATCTTTTGGCTCTAAGAATATTAAGATTATCAATAGCACTCTGCGTATTTCCGGCACGGGCATAACATTCAGCAAGAATCAGATACATCTCAGGAACCGAAACTCCGATATTAATTCCGTTTGTGTAGCTATACGTGTAAATTCCAAATCCTCTTCCAGTATAACTCGGGTAAAAACTAGTTCCTGCTGCTGTATAATAATTATATCGAAGATCATCGGCGCTATAACTGTTTAATAAGTCCTGTGCCAATGGTGCGCCATTATAGGTAAGTAAAAGCGTTTTTGAAAATATAACTTCTTGATTCTGAAGTAAAACTGGATAGCTATAGGCAGATGCCAATCCTTTTAAATCAATTAAGGTATTTTGCATAGCTAATGCTTTTTGTGCATTTTCAAGACTCAAATCATATTGCCCCATCAATAAATAAGTTCTTGCTAATAATGCATAAACTGCTTTTTTAGAAGGGAGTACATTGAAATCCGGAGTATCCTGAATATTATTTGCTAAAGCATTTTTTAAATCAGAAATAATCTGATCGTAAACTTCTCCAACCGTATTTCTTTCTAGTGAAGAATACAATAATGGTTTTAATAACAACGGAACTGCTTTTTCTGAGTTATCAGACGCAGGATTAAACTGTGGGCCATAAGTATTAACCAATTGCAGATAAGCAAAAGCTCTGTGTACAAAGGCCTCGGCATAAATTTCTTTCTTTTCTGCTTCAGTTCCTTTTTCACTACTCATTACGCCGTCAAGAATTACATTACTGTAATAAACTGTTTTATACAAATTTATCCAGTCACTATCTCCTTGTGAGACATCATAGATTGTCTCCTTCCAGGTGTAGCTGTTTCCCCAAATAGTACTAACACTACTTTGGTAAGTGGTTGGGAATTCAACATCGGCATTTGCCAGAAGATAGACACCTCCTGATGCAGTCATACTGCTGTAATTATTTGCAAGCCCTCTGTAGTCAGAAGTATATTTTAAAACTCTGCTGTTACCAACCGGTTCTACTTCAACATAATCTCGGCATGAGTTTAATAAAAGTACCGGAAGAAATATATATAATGTGAATTTTAGAAATTTCATAAGTCTTATTTTTTTAAATTAAAAACTACAATTAAACTGTAAAGTATAATTACGTTGAGGCGGAAGTGTATTATAGTTATTGCTTGATAAGTATTGAGGATCAATACCTAAATCATTTTTAACCCATAACAGACCTAAGTTTCTTGCCGCAAAATTGAAACTCAATGACTTAATAAAAGTATTCTCTATCCATTTATTTGGAACATTATAACCTAATGAAATTTGCTGTAATCTGATGTTGTCTGCAGGAAGCACATTAATATCTGCCATTTGATAACGGTTTAAACTATTGTAACTAATATTAGTAAGCCCTGGTACATTTGTATTCGCTTCATCTCCGGCTTGTCTCCATCTTTGTGCAATCAATTCATCTTTAGCTACTGCACCATACTGAACTCCTGAATAAGAAGGATAGTTTTGCAGAACCGGATTTCTAAATACGTGACCAGCATAATACGTAATCTGAACGCCTAATCTGAAATTATTGTATGAAAAATCATTCATTAATCCTCCGAAATAAGGAGCAAATGTATTTCCCATTTTTTTCAAATCATCTTTATCAATATTTGTTATACCCTGAGATGCATTTATAATTGTTCCGTCTTTTTTATAAACGGTTGACTGACCTGTAGCATCTAAACCAGCCCAATTGTAAGCATATACTGTTCCTATTGATTCTCCAAGCATTGCTCCCCCGCTTAAATACTGATTGGTTGTTGTCACTTTATAACGCGAATCTGTAACTTCATTAGTATTATATGCAAAATTAAAAGTACTGTTCCATTTAAAACCTGAGTTCACTATTACTCCGGACAAAGTAGCATCAATACCATGTCCTTTTAATGAAGCTGCATTATAATTCAGATAAGACCATCCGTAAGTTGGATTAAATGGTACATTGGCTATAATATTATCTGATTTCTTTTTATAAAATTCAAAAGAACCACGTAAACGATTATTAAAGAAACCATAATCTAAACCAAAGTTTAATGTTTTGGTTCTCTCCCATGTCATTTTTGGATTTTGCGGTATAGAAATAGAAGCAGTTGGTAAATTTGTATTGTAATCTACTGACCCTACACTTATAATCGGTTTTGTGCTACCAAATCCTGCTGTTGGTGTACTTCCCCCTGCTCCATAAGTAACTCTCAATGCAAGGTCATTTAGCCAGTTAACATTTCTTAAGAAAAATTCTTTGTTAATATCCCATTTCCCTCCTACAGACCAAAAAGGTTTTGCTCTCTCACTTCTTGAAGCTCCAATTATATTGGCATCATCAAAACGTGCGCTTCCAGATATATGATATTTGTTCATGAAATCATAAGAGCCTAATCCATAATAAGATAAATTTCTCACGTGGGATTTACTGATGCTGTTATCGGAACTACCGATAATACTTTGCCATCCATAAATAGTCGTGTAATAGGTTGTTGGATTTACTGTTATGGAAGAATTTGTGTCTAAGTTATACCCATAATATCTTTGGCTGGATCCTTCTGCTTTTATATCTCTGGTTTCAGCACCGGCCAAAAAGTGAAGGCTGTTATTATCATTAAAGTTCTTATTGATATTGGTTTGGAAACGCATGTTTACAGATTCACTATTTGATAGAGTATTATACAAATATGATCCTACCGGTATTCCGTAAACTAATTTACCAGCCGAACTAACAGAAGTAGCCAGATTAATCATGTTTCGTGTATAATAACTGTCTAATTCACTTAGCGAATTGGTTTTATTTCCTATTGCGGTATACATACCAGAGATCTCAAAATTTAACCATTTGGTAGCTGTAGCTGTCAAACTGGCATTCAATCTTATATTGTTCCCTTTTGTTACTACATTAGAATAGTTTAACTCATCTAAATAATTGTACGTCCATGGCAAATATCCTTTTGCTTCGTAGCTTTGAGCTACTTCAGGCCTGAAAATAATATAACGGTCAATACCATTTCCGTTTTCATCAGCAATCATATCATACGGACGCAAAGCAAAATCCGAAACATTAGATAATGCTTCATTTGCTGTATTGTTTACCTGAAAAGTTGAATTTACGTAGTTTACACCCGTATTTAATTTTAAAAAACTCTTAAGCTGAAACGTATTATTAAGTGTCAGATTATAAGACTGAGAATCGTTACTTCTCATAGCTGCCTGATCATTATTGTAGCCTAAAGAAAAATAATATGTGCTTTTATCTGTTCCTCCATTAATAGACAAATCATATTGTGTTGTCAGTGAATTTTTTAACAAATATCTGTTAATCTGCCCCAAATTATCGTTTTGTGACAACTGATCTAATAACTGATCGCGCTCTGACAAGGAAATTTGACCTCTTTGCTGTCTGAACATAATTTCCTGAGCTGCACTTGGATTTTTTGCATAACCCGAACTAATCGAACTATTAATATTATCTACAATAAACCCGCCACTTACTAAATCTTTCTCATAATCAACATATTGAGCTGTGTTCATAACACGAAGTTTACTCAAATCCATTTTCTCACCAATAGTAGTAGTAGTATTGAAACTGATTACTGGTTCACCTCTTTTACCTTTTTTAGTGACTACCACAATCACACCATTAGCAGCGGCAGATCCCCAAATTGCAGCAGCTGCTGCATCTTTTAAAACCGTGATACTTTCTACATCATCCGGATTCATATAACTTAAAATAGATGATCCCGGCACACCTCTCTTACTAAATGCAAAAGCTTCTGTCTGCGGAAAACCATCAACCACAATTAGAGGATTACCCGAACCACTGTAGTTATTCGTTCCTCTTACCGTTATAGAACCTGTTCTTGGATCTACTTTTACACCAGCCATCTTCCCTTCAATTCTTGACTGAATATCTACGGTTGGAACTTCTGCCAGTTCTTTCGCTCCAATAACTCCAAATGATCCCGTAGCTCTTTCTTTAGGTAAATCTGTATATCCGTTTGAAGCTACAACAACTAAATCTTTCAATAATTCAACCTGAGGCTCCAATATTACATTTAACACTTTTTTATCCTTAACAGCCAGTGTTTTGGTTTTATATCCTAAATAGGAAAATCTAAGAGAGTCTGTAGCAATTACTTCAATTCTGTAATCCCCTTTTTCGCGGGTTACATCCCAAATTTGAGTACCTACCAATAAAACATTTACCCCAATTAAACGATTTCCTTTTTTATCGGTTACTGTTCCTTTAATTTCATATGGTTCCAGCTCGTTTGATAAAGTTTTAATTTTACTTTTTTTAATTACAATCTGCTTGTCAATAATGGTATAAGTCAAGCCTGTATTAGCTAAAGCTGTATTTAAAATTTCCGGAACAGTACTGTATTGATTTATACTCACTTTTTTAGAGGTATTCAGCAAATCATCATTATAAAAAAAGACGTAATCGCTTTTTTGCTGAATTGTAGTAAAAAGGGTTTTCAGAGAAGCTCCCTGTACTTTTACCGATATTTCATTTTGCGCTTCTACACTGTGAGCATAAATACTGGTTATTCCTAAATACAGTGATAAAATGAATACTCTCATAAAAAAAATAAAAGTAAGGTTGATGATTTTTTTAGGCAATAGAAAGCCTTTATCATGATTTTTATTCATAATTTTGTTTTAGTTATCAATAATTGCATCTGCAATTAAAATTTCACATAGCCAAAAGATGTTCCAGCATCTTTTGGTTTTTTTGTTTTTGGTAGGGTTATGTTAGTTTATTTCAAATTTTCATTTAAATCATAGGCATTTATGTTTTTTTGTCGTTAATATTAGTTAATAGTTATTTCTCTGGCGGCTTCGTTATAAACGAATTCAAAACCTGTTGTAGCTTCTAATGTTTCAACTACTTTATCTAAATCATCATTCAGTTTAAAAGCCCCGGAATAGGTTTCGTTCGGGCTTATTTTTTTATTCAAAACAAAATCAACATTGTAATATCGGGTTAACTTTTCCAATACTGATGGAAGTCTTTCTTCTGAAAATTCATAATATCCTTTTCTCCAGGAAAATAAAGGTTCTACATCCTGCGCAATTGTTTTGATTGTTTCTCTTTTTTTGTCTAAAGATGCAATCATTCCAGGTTTAAGAATGGTCTGAATGCTATCGGTCTTAAAAAAGCCTTTTTTAGCATATGCAACTTTTACTTTTCCTCTTAACAGGGCAGTAGAAACTTTTGCATCTTTTGCATAACAACTCACATTAAAAAGCGTTCCCAGTACACGTACACTATAATTATTGGCAGCTCTTACAAAGAATGGTTTTGTAACATTATGCGATACATCAAAAATTCCTTCCCCTTCTAAAAATACTTCTCTGGTTTCGGCATCAAAAGAAGTCGGATAAATTAACTTAGATCCTGAATTAAGCCAAACCTGAGTTCCGTCTGCGAGGCTAAGCTGTGCTCGTTTGCCGTAAGGAACTAAAACTGTATTGTATTGAGATTTTTTAGAAATTTCCTGTTGAATCTGTTTGTTGTTTACATTAATTTTATTTCCTGAAGCATCATAAGCAATTGTTGTACTGTCTCCAACCGTTACAGCCTCCTGATTTGACAGTACTAATTGAACTTTGTTGCTTTTTTCAAAAGAACCTTCATTAGCAGTATTCTTTGCAAACTCCTCAATCGCATTTATTTCTACTGACTGTGACTTTTGCTTAAAAATTGTGACAAGTCCAAAAAACAGGCAAAATACAGCTGCAGCACTCGATGAAAACACATAAAGCTTTTTACGTCGGGTTCGTTTCTTTTCCAAAGCAATACTTTCTGCAATTTTTGCTTTTAAATCTGCTTTGGTTTCTTTTGGTAAAATTTTGAAATTTGGGTACAAAATATTTTTCTTTTAGATTCTCTATAATTACTTAGAGAACCTAAAGTCAAAAACATAGACAAAAAAATAACGTTTTTTTAAAGTTTTTTTCGAAGTTCTTTCAAACATCTGTATATCAGTGTTCTGGAAGATTCGACAGAGATGTCTAAAATTGAAGCAATTTCTTCATAAGGTTTGTCTTCATTGAATCTGTAGAATAAGGCTGTACGCTGTTTTTCGGTAAGTTCTTCCATGGCAAAAGCCAGTTTTGAATTCCGCTCCAGTGTGTTTTCTTCTTCGATTAAAATTTCTTCAAAAGAAAGTTCTTTTAATATAACAGAATCGTAATCAGTGCTTAAAGAGAATATTTTCTGTGAAGCTTTGTGTTTTTTTAAAACATTTCGCTGCGTAATTTTAAAGAGATAAGATTTTACGTTTACACTTTCGGCAAGACCTGTTCGATACTTATAAATGTCAAGAAAGACATCATGAATAGCATCTTTGGCAAAAGATTCTTCGTTAGTATATTGTAAAGCAAAAGTAAGCAGAACATCAGCATAGATATCATACAGCTTTTCAAAGGCGTTAATGTCGCCTTTTTTGATCTGTTGCCATAATAAAATATCTTCTGTGGTATTCTCCATTTAAGGAATAAAATTGCTTATTGGTATTTAATGGCAAATCTATGACTTTTATCAGTCAATTGGAGAATCTTTCGAATATTTCATATCATTTTGAAGATTTTGGGGGAAATAATGGCGATTATTTTGTTAAATTCAACTTATTGAAAAAGTCTTAATGTACTGCTGTGTGGCTTGTAACCGCTATTTATGTTTTTTCTTTTGAATTGAATTTTAAATCAATGTTGCAGGTTAAGCTCTTTGTGATATAATCTAAACAAAAAAGCTTCAGATTTCTCTGAAGCTTTTGTCTTAGTAAGTAGTCCGTGGGGGAATCGAACCCCCCTTACCAGGATGAAAACCTGGCGTCCTAACCGATAGACGAACGGACCTGCTTTGTTATTGTGGTGCAAAGGTGCAATTAATTTTAGAATAGACAAAATTATTTTTTCAATAAACTGTTTCGATTATCCTGAGAATATCATTTTTAGAAATGAAAAAATGTTAATGAATTACGTTTTTTTAAGATGTATTGGATTGATTAATAATTTGTTGTTTTTTGCATGAGAAAAAGAGCCAGGGAAGTTTTTTTCTTTTTTATAAAACGAAAAAAAAATAAAAATTTTAAAGAATATTCTTTTTGAAAGAATATTCTTTTATTTTTATGGCTTTTTTTCGATATTTTTTATCCAAAAACTTTGGTATTGAACAATATTTTTTGACTTTATATCTGCAATTTTTGCCGGATTCATAAAATAAAAAAGCTTCAGATTTTCTCTGAAGCTTTTAGACTTTAATTCTACGTGACTATTCTGAGAATAACTAAAAAAATCAAACCACCAAATCACTAATTTCTAAAGCAATTGCTTTAGCTTGGTCAAAAGTATTAGCTTCTGAATAAACACGTAAAATAGCCTCTGTATTCGATTTTCTCAGATGAACCCAGCTGTTGTCCATTTCGATTTTGATACCGTCTATAGTGTTAATTGTGTAATTGGAATATTTATTCAATACTTTTTCCAAAATGGTTTCCATAGATAAATTGTCCGGAAGATCTATTTTGTGTTTGTACATAAAATACAACGGAAATTTGTCTTTCAGTGCTGATAATGAAAGACCTGATTCAGCCATATAGCTTAATAAAAATCCGATTCCAACTAAAGCATCCCTTCCATAATGTAGTTCAGGATAGATCACGCCGCCGTTTCCTTCACCGCCAATTATGGCATTCACTTCCTTCATTTTTTCGACAACATTTACTTCTCCAACAGCAGCACTGTAATATTTTCCGCCTCGTGCTTCCGTAATATCCTTTAGAGCACGGGTAGAGGATAAGTTAGAAACCGTATTTCCTTTTTGGTGAGATAAAACATAATCCGAAACAGCTACCAAAGTATATTCTTCATTAAAGGGTTCACCGTTTTCACAAATTACAACCAATCTGTCTACATCAGGATCTACGGCAATACCAATATCAAAATTGCCTTCCTTCATTTTTTTGATTAAATCGGTCAGGTTTTCTGTAAGCGGCTCTGGATTATGTGCAAATTTACCTGTAGGATCACAATGCAATAATTCAATTTGATCAATTCCCAGACTGTTTAATAGCATAGGAACCGCAATTCCTCCGGTTGAATTGACCGCATCAACAGCGACTTTAAATTTTCTTTTACTGATTGCTTCAGTGTTAATCAGAGGCAAGTCTTTAATAGTTTCAATATGATAATTGAAATAATCATTGTTTATGGTGTAACTGCCTAAATTATCTACATCGGCATACTGATAATCTTCAGCTTCTATGCTTTCTAAAATGAAGGTTATATCTTTGGCTGAAATAAATTCGCCTTTTTCGTTCAATAATTTTAAAGCATTCCATTCTTTCGGATTATGGCTGGCTGTTAATATGACACCGCCAAGGGCTTTTTCGGCAACTACTGCCATTTCTACGGTTGGAGTGGTAGACAATCCTAAATCAACAACATCCAGTCCCATCAGCTGCAAAGTACCGCTTACAATTTTAGAAACTGTTTCTCCCGAAATTCGGGCATCACGGCCAATTACTATTTTTTTGGTTGCTGTGTCTTTTGTTTTCAGCCAATAACCAAAAGCTGCTGTAAAAGACACAATGTCGTTTGGTGTAAAGCCATTTCCTGAAGCTCCGCCAATGGTTCCTCTTATTCCCGAGATGGATTTTATTAAAGTCATGATTTGTAATTTTTGAATTAAAATAAATTGTGTTTGCTGGTTATTGATGTTGTTGTTGTCGATGATTATGTTGCGCTGTTTTTAAATTATTTCTTTCTGTTTAAAGTAAATTTTAAATCGGAAAGAAGATTTTAAACTTTTTGAAAAAAAACAAGAGCCTGTAATAAAATTAAAAACCAAATAATTTCATTTAACACACTTATTATTAGTGGTTTAAATTTTTAAATACTATGTTTTTTAGCTTTTTAAGAGGCAAAAATAACGAGACACTATAAAAAAAACAAGGAATTGTACTAAAAATGTTCTCGAGCACACTATATTTGTGAAATATAAATCAACATAGAATTCTATAGAATAAAATGGGCATTATGGAAAAGGAAAGTAATACTTATAAAGTACGTCTTATTGAGAATGGCGAATTAAAAATTACAGGAAAAGGGGAGAGTGCTGCCTGGGGGAGATCAGAAGTTTTAACGAATTTCATTTCTCCATGGGATTCACAGGAACCTTCTAAAATTGAATTTAGGGCTTTATGGGATGGAATCCATTTCTTTTTTTGTTTTACTGTTTTTGATGCGCAAATTCATATTGACAAAACAGATGATACAGCGGACAGTATCAATAACTCTGATAGGGTTGAGCTTTTTTTCAGACCCGATGAGACATTAAATCCATACTACTGTTTAGAGATTGATACTCAGGCAAGAATAATGGATTTTATAGCTTATCCAAATAAAAAATTCGATTTTAACTGGAATTGGCCAAAGGATGATATTATGGTTAAATCATCAAAAAGCGAAAGTAGTTTTATTGTAGAAGGGGCTATTAGTGTAGATTCTTTAAACAAATTAAATTTGATTAAAGACAATAAAATAGAAACAGGTGTTTTTAGGGCCAAATACAATTCTAAGGATAATACCAATTTTGAGCCTGTCTGGATTACCTGGATTAACCCCGAAACGGAAACCCCAAATTTTCATACAGCATCTTCTTTTGGGGTGTTCGATCTAATGGACTAAATAGGTTATTCCATATAATAGCTCGCATTTTCAGAATTCACAATATCTATTGGTAAAAGTGCCGAGTGGTTAATTTCTTTTCCAAAAATAAAATGATCTACTAAAAAGCTTAATCCTAAATAAACCTGCTGTTTAGGATTTTGATTGATCAGGAAATCAATTGTGCCCAGATTTAGGAAAGCTATATTTTTGTCCAATAAGTCATAACCGATAAGCGAGATATCATCTTTTTTGGTTTTTTCAATAATTTCGGCTATTTGATACGCTTTTGAAGTAGTGATAAATATACCTTTTAGATTACCATTTTCTTTAAGAAAGTCTTCGAATTTTGTCTCGTAGTTTTTTCTCTTTAGTTTTAAAGTAGTGATTTCGTAATCTGAATTCCCCTTTTGACTAAAATAATTTCGAAACCCTTTTTCCTTTTCCTGCATGTGAACGGCATTCTTGAATTTTTCATCAAAATGAACAATGGCTATTTGTCCCTTTTGGGCAATAGAATCAATTAATTTCGCTGCAACCCTTCCACTTTGGTGTAAATCCTGGCCCACAAAATTTCTAATTTCTTCAGATTCCAGCTGATTATTAAAAGTATTAACTAATATATCCTGTTCGGTATATTTTTCGACAGCTTCCAGCGCTTCTTTATAAAATAACGGAGCCAGTAAAACGGCATCCGGAGCTAAACTCAAAACGTTTTTGTTTACAGCTATAAACGATTCAGTGTCTTCTGGATCAAAGTAATAGGAACTAATTGATAAATTGAATGCTTTAAATTCTTTTTTAGCCTGTTCTATTCCTTTTATACACGGCTGCCAATAAGAATCAGATTCCGGATTTGGAAGTACGACGCAGATAGAATAAATCTTATTGTTTTTAAGATTTCTTGCAATCAGGTTGGGTTCATAATCTATTTGTTCTAATACAGCATTAATACTGTCCAGCGCTTTTTGAGAAACTTTACCTCTTTTATGTAAAACTCTGTCAACTGTTCCTTTAGAAACACCAGCCAATTGAGCAATATCTTTTATTGTAAGTTTTTTATCCATAACACACAAATATATAAAAGTTTGGTTTATTCATTTTTGCAAATTCTCTCAATTTAGATTACTTACTATGTTTTACCTTATAGATTTTTATTGGTTTTGTTCGGAAAATCTAAGGTGTACAATTTTAAATAGCGATTTATTTGAGGGATGAAAGAGAATTTGAGTTTTGGTTTAATATTTTGAGACAATTAGTAAAATAATTTTCAATAATACGGCTTTTTTTTTGCTTTTCGAAGTTTTTTTTGTGCTCGAGAACATAAAATTAGTGTGTTCGAGCACATTTTTGTGTATTTTCCTTGCTTTAGTAAAATTAAATCTATAGTTTCGCATTATGAAATCTAAAAAAGCTTTAGGTTTTTAATGTTGGTTGTTATTGTAAGTTGTTGTTTAATAATGTTTTAAAAGTTTAATAAGTGAAAAAAATTATATCATTAGCACCGGGGAGGACATGTTTGTTTGGTGACCATCAGGATTATCTCGGACTACCTGTTATTGCGTGTGCAATTGACAGGGACATAAGGCTGACAGCAGTACAAAATAATACCGGTGTTTTCAAATTAAATATGGTTGATATTAATGAAGAGAGAATTATTAGTATTGATGAAACTTTTCCTGAACTAACCCCCAGAGATTATTTTGCCTCTTCATTAAGAGTGCTCAGAAGGTATGGCTGTATTCCAAATGTTGGATACGATATCAATATAACCGGAAATATTCCAATCAATTCGGGAACGTCGAGTTCATCGGCTTTGTTACTGGCATGGATCAATTTTTTGATCGAAGCTTATGGAGTTGATGAAGAAGTGACTCCTGAATTTATTTCTAAAATGGGGTATTTGTCTGAAGTTGTTGAACACGGTGAGCCGGGAGGGATGATGGACCATTATAGTATTGGTGTTGGAAATGTGGTTTACATAAATACCGTAAATCCTTTTGCTGTTACAGTGATTGGAAAAGAGCTGAATGGCCTTGTTACAGGCGTGTCGGGAGTTCCAAAGGAAACTATCGGATTAATTGGCGAATTAAAAAACAATGCACTGCTATCTATTGATTTGGTAAAACAAAATGATAAAAGTTTTGACTTGAATACTGCCGAAATCGAAGATCTAAAAAAGTATTCCAACTTTTTGCCGGACAGACTGATTCCTTATTTTGAAGCAGCCGTTAAAAATCACCATTATACGAAACTGGCTCTGAAAGAATTTCAAAAAGCTTCTCTTGATTTAAAAAAGATAGGGGAGTTAATGAATGGTCATCATGCTGTTTTAAGGGATTTATTAAAAATTACAGTTCCAAGAATTGATGCGATGATTGATGCAGCATTAAAAGCCGGTGCTTACGGAGCCAAAATAGTGGGTTCAGGAGGCGGAGGCAGTATTGTAGCAATGGCTGAACCAGGCAAAGAATCACAGGTTGCAGATGCAATGCTGGCAGCGGGAGCTGTTGCAGCTTACGCCGTAAATGTGGATCCGGGAGCGAGAATAGTATAGATTATTTAAAATTTAAAAAAAAGAGTATGCATGACAATTTAGTAATTTTAGCAGGAGGTGCTTCTTCAAGAATGAAAAAGCCCGCTGAAGTAGATAATCTGAGCCCGGAAGAAATTGCTCAGGCCAACGAAAGAAGCAAAGGGCTGATAGGAGTAGGACCTAACGGAAGACCACTGATGGATTATCTTTTAGTAAATGCCAAAAAAGCGGGCTACAAAAACATCTATATCATCATAGGAGAGCAGGGAGATTTATTCAAATCTTTTTATGGAAGTAAAGACAATGACAATGATTTTCATGGTCTGAATGTTTCATTTGCCGTTCAGTATATTCCTGAAGGAAGGGTAAAGCCATTTGGAACTGCTGATGCATTGTTTCAGGCTGTAGAACAATATCCTGAATTGAATTCTCAATTTTATTCGGTTTGCAATAGTGATAATTTATATTCACCGGAAGCGTTGTACGCCCTTCGTAAAACAGATAGTCCTAATGCATTTATAAGCTATGACCGTGATGCAATGGAATTTCCTTCTGAGCGTATTTCTCGCTTTGCAGTTGCAGAATTGAATAAGGACAACTTTCTTCTGGATATTGTAGAAAAACCCGAAGCTGCTGTTGTAGAATCTTTTAAAGATGCCGAAGGTAAAATCAGGGTAAGCATGAACGCCTTTAAGTTTAAAGGGGAATCTTTATATCCTTATCTTAAAAATTGCCCTGTTCATCCTGAAAGAGACGAAAAAGAATTACCAACCGTGCTATTGAATTTATTACAGGATTTTCCGAATACGGCATTAGGAATTCCGTTTTCTGAACATGTTCCGGACTTAACGGCAAAAGAGGATATTGTAGAAGTAAAGGCTTATCTGAAAAAACATTTCCCGGTTTTAGAGTGGAATTAATAATTTTTAACTGAAAACGAAATGAAAAAATATGTAATCACAGGAGGTGCGGGATTTATAGGAAGTCATATTGCAGAACAGCTATCCGGTGAAGGGCATGAAGTAATTGTGCTGGATAGTTTAAGAACCGGATTCGAAAAAAATCTCAACGGGCTGAATGTTCAGTTTGTTCATGGAGACATAAGGGATAAAAATCTTGTAGAAGAGTTGGTAGAGGGAACGAGCGGTATTTTTCATCTGGCAGCTTTAGTTAGTGTTCCTGAATCGTTATTGCGTTTAGACGAATGCATTGACATTAACACCATCGGAACAATTAATATTCTGGAGGCTGCAAGAAAAAATAACGGCTGTAAGGTGGTACTTTCTTCTTCGGCTGCTAATTATGGAAATAATCCGGTTTTACCTAAAGTAGAAAGTATGATTCCGGAACCGATGACTCCTTATGCCATTACAAAATTAGATGGCGAATTTTATCTGAAAATGTATCAGGATCAATGGAATGTTCCCACTACTTCTCTACGCTATTTTAATGTTTTCGGACCAAGACAAAATCCTCAGTCGGCGTATGCGGCGGCAGTGCCTATTTTTATCAATAAAGCACTTCAAAATGAACCGCTAACAATATACGGTGACGGTTCTCAAACAAGGGATTTTATTTATGTGAAAGATGTTGTAAAAGCAAATATTCTGGCATCTCAAACAGGAAGTGAAACGTATAATGTTGCTTTGGGATACAGTACTTCTATTTTAGAATTGGCAGAAAAAATAATTAAAATTACAAATTCTAAATCGCAGATTGAGTTTCTGGAAGAGCGCTCGGGAGATATTAAACATTCAAAAGCAGATCCGTCAAAATTTAATGACTTAGGATTTAAACCGGGTCATTCTATCGAAACTGCTTTAGAAGAAACCATCGCCTTTTACCATCAGGAATTGTTAAAATAAAAACGGATGATTTGATTCATCAGATAGATTTGATATTTTCAAAAAGAATAGATTTACAGGATTAATACTTTATTGAACAAATGGCACAAACTCAAAACACACTAGAAAAAAGTCAGGGTAATGTTTTAATCCCTATGGCAATTCTGACCCTATTATTTTTTATTTTAGGATTCGTTACCTGGCTCAATGGGCCGTTAATTCCATTTTTTGAAATTGCCTGTGATTTAACCGGATCACAAGCCTATTTTGTAACTTTTGCCTTTTACATTGCTTATTTTGTAATGGCCATTCCATCTTCGTGGATTATAGAAAAAACAGGTTACAAAAATGGTATTTCACTCGGATTAATTGTAATTGCCATTGGGGCATTTATGTTTTATCCGGCCGCAGAAACCAGAACCTTTCTTTTGTTTTTGATTGCCTTGTTTATTATGGGTACGGGGTTGGCTATTTTGCAAACCGCTGCTAATCCGTATGTGGTTGTAATTGGCCCAAGAGAAAGTGCCGCAGCAAGGATTAGCGTTTTGGGAATTGCTAATAAACTGGCAGGATTTATAGCTCCGTTAGTCCTGACCACTTTGGTATTGTCGAATATGAAACAGTACACAAAGGAAAAAATAGCGTTGCTTGATACAGTTGCCAAATCAAATACACTGGATGCACTTGCACTTCAATTGCAGACACCTTATATCTACATGGGAATTGTGATTTTGATTTTGGCAGTTTTAGCGAAATTTTCCCCTCTTCCTGAAATAGATTTAGATGAAGATGGTCATGTTGCCGATTTAAGTATTTACAAACAAATTAAAAGCGCATCAAAATATCCACAGCTTGTTTTAGGCGCATTAACCCTTATGTTATATGTCGCAGCCGAGGTTATTGCAGGCGATACCATTGGAACTTTTGGAAAACAGCTGGGAGTTTACGGAGAAAACGGTGATTTCTATCTTAACCTGACCTCATTTACCATGACCGCAATGCTGGTAGGTTATATTGTCGGAATTACCTTAATACCAAAATACTTATCTCAGGTTATGGCATTAAAAATTTCAGGTATTTTGGGAGTTGTTTTGGTAATCTTAATAGTTTCTTTATCTCCTGGAATTATCATTCAATTACCTTTATTACCGGATTTGCCTTTGATAATTATTTTGGTCGCCCTGTTTGGACTTGCCAATGCGCTTTGCTGGCCGGCAATCTGGCCATTGGCGCTTCAGAATTTAGGTGGACACACCAAAATTGGCGGTGCAATATTAATTATGGCGATCATTGGCGGAGCAATATTTCCATTATTATACGGACTTTTAGCAGAAAGTATCAATCTGGCAAATGGAACTGAACACATTTTAACAACAGAAAAAACCGGAAACCAGATAGCGTATTTAATGCTTTTGCCCGCTTATTTAATGATTATCTTCTTCGCCCAAAAAGGACATAAAATTACCAGTTGGTCCAGAGCGTAGATTCACAATAAATAAAAATTTAAAATTAACTTACAATGTTAAAAAGTAATATAGACAAATCTACAGGATTTGAAAAGCGATTCGAGAACATCAATACAGTAGTTTTTGAAAACTCAACTGCTGCTTCTGTATCGGTTGCAAAAGAAATAGCAGCACTGATTCAATCCAAACAAAAAAAGAATGAATTATGTGTTTTAGGTTTGGCAACAGGTTCTTCACCAAAAGGTTTATACGCTGAATTAGTACGTCTGCATAAAGAAGAAGGTCTGAGTTTTAAAAATGTAGTCTCATTCAATCTGGATGAATATTACCCTATGGAACCCGATTCTATAAACAGCTACGTGCGTTTTATGAAGGAGTTATTGTTTAATCAGGTTGATATTTTGCCTGAAAACATTCATATTCCGGACGGAACTTTATCTAAAGAAGAAATTGCGGATTATTGCGCTGATTATGAAGCGAAAATTGAAGCTTTGGGCGGAATTGATTTGCAGATTTTAGGAATTGGAGGTAACGGTCATATCGGATTTAATGAATCAGGATCTTTGCAGAATTCAAAAACACGTCTGGTGGCTTTAGATCACATTACGAGAGTTGCTGCAAGCGGTGATTTTTCAGGATTAAGCAATACGCCAAGAACAGCTATTACACTTGGAGTAAAAAAGATAATGGAAGCAAAACGAGTTATTTTAATGGCCTGGGGAGAAGGAAAATCAGGTATTATTAAAAAATCCGTAGAGGGTGAAGTAACCAATCAAATCCCTGCTTCATTTTTGCAGGAGCATGACGACGCTGTTTTTGTTTTGGATAAAGAAGCTTCCTCAAAACTTACCCGAATCAACAGACCATGGCTCGTGGAGAAAATTGTCTGGACAGATAAATTAATCCGAAAAGCCGTTTTAGGACTTGCCCTTGATTTGAAAAAGCCAATTTTGATGCTTACAGATGCTGATTATATCGAAAACGGTATGAGTGATTTGCTTGCAGATTCGGGTCCTGCATACGACATCAACATTAAAATATTCAATCAGTTACAGAATACTATTACGGGATGGCCTGGAGGTAAACCCAATGCAGATGATTCACACAGACCAGAAAGAGCGGAGCCTTCAAGAAAGAGAGTGTTGATTTTTAGCCCGCATCCTGATGACGATATTATTAGTATGGGAGGTACTTTTATGAGATTGCAGGAGCAGGGGCATGAAGTGCATGTGGCGTATCAAACGTCCGGGAACATTGCCGTTGCTGATGATGAAGCGTTACGATTTGCAAGTTTTGTCTGCGATTACAATGATAAATTTGGAATTAAAAGCGAAGAAGCCGAAACGATTTATAAAAAAGCATTAGCTTTTTTAAAGAACAAAAAAGCAAGCGAAATTGATATTCCGGAAGTACGATATATAAAAGGATTAATCCGAAAAGGAGAAGCCCGTGCTACAAGTCATTTTGTTGGTTTACCGGACGAACAAATTCATTTTATGGAACTTCCTTTTTATGAAACCGGTAAGATTGAAAAAAATCCGATTGGTCAGGAAGATATTCAGTTAACAATGGATTTAATCGAAAAAATCAAACCACATCAAATTTATGCTGCAGGAGACTTGGCAGATCCGCACGGAACACATAAAGTCTGTCTGGATGCTATTTTTGAAGCTGTAAAAAATCTTAAACCAAAAGATTTTATGAAAGACTGCTGGGTTTGGCTATACAGAGGAGCATGGCAGGAGTGGGGCATTGACGAAATAGAAATGGCCGTTCCTATGAGTCCTGATCAGGTTTTAGCAAAAAGACACGGAATATTTAAGCACCAGTCTCAAAAAGACGGTGTTGTGTTTCAGGGTTCAGATGCAAGGGAATTTTGGCAGCGAGCCGAAGACAGAAATAGTGAAACAGCACATTTTTACAAACAGCTCGGACTTGCTACTTATGCGGCCATGGAAGCTTTTGTACGATGGGAATATTAGTGTAAAGAAATCTTATTTTGCCCCAAAAAAATTAGATGAATTCAAAAGACCTTTAAAAATTGATTTTAAGGGTCTTTTTGTTTTTTAGAATCTTCAGAAGCGAAATTTTAATCCATTAAGTTTTATCCTATAGTTTTTAAATGTGCTCGAGTACATTTTAGTGTTATCGAGCACATTTTTGTGTTTTTGCTTGTTTTTATAAAAACGTTTTTGTAATGTTGTGAGGCTTAAGCGTTATAACCAACTCTTTATTATCATTTTAATTTGATTTGAAACAAGTGTGTTTAATTGTTTCCTGTCGGGTAGTTTTTTATTACCTGTGGAAAGTATTAAATGGCTCTTGTATTTATATTGACCGATTCGATTTAAATGTTAATGAAAATTTTTAACTAATTAAAAATCACTAAAAGAATGAAATATAATATTACTCTGTTACTGATTTGTTTGTTTTTAATTTCAAATGGAATCAGTGCTCAAATTACAATTGACGGATTCAATTATAATTGGGCAAGAATTGAAAATACTACCCCTGTAACCCTGGCATATACTGATGCAGACAATGGAGATGGACTTAATGACGGAGCGACGCTTATTAAAGGAACTGCCACTACACCAGCATTGCAGGGTGTTCAATATACACTGGGAGGAAGCCCGTTAGCAGGCGAGCAGATTAATCTTGAAGTAAAATACTATCAAAATGCGGCATCATATGCCAGATTCAAAATGCAGGTTTATAATGTAACCGATAATCTTGTCTTATCTGAAACGGCTCAAATTACTACTAGTACAGGAGTTGTTGGTACATCAACACTAGCTTATACTTTTACAGCTGCAAGTGTTGGTGATCAGATTATTGTACGATTTGTTCGTGCAGATGACCTGAATACTGTTCGCGTGGCAGCTTTGGATTATCTGAAGGTAAATGGAGAATTTATTAATATGATTGAAGTATGTAAACCTATATTTAATTTTGATTTACCTCTTACGACTGCTACAACTGCAGAGATTAATGATTTAGCTGCTATTCGTACTAGTTTGTCAAATCAACTGTTAGGCACAACAGCTCCAACAACAGCTCAGCTAAATACTGCTCTGGCGCAATACGATGCATTAAACATAACGGTAACAGGGACGAACATAACCGGAAATGCTATAACTGACGATTCACAAATCAGTTTTTTAAAAATGTTTGCGAGGTATTTGAAATTTAATCCAACGGATACCGGTGTAAGCGACAAAGCGGCGAAAGCGGTTTGGTATATAGCGAGTCTGAACTGCAGCCCGAAATCGAATTCTGCTTTGACTTTTTATAGCTATCCTACCTTTTCACGTGGCGCCATTTTTCTGAATTCTTACCTTCCGGATACGGTAAAAGCGATATTTGGAAATACACTTTATCAGGAAACGGAATTATTTAAGAATCTCTTTGATGTAAATTACGATTTTAGCACAACACAAACCGATGCCATTAATACAGATACCATGTATCTCGATATAGACGTTTTACTGGCTTATGCGGATTGGTTTAAAACCAATGATGAGAAAATCCGATATTTAAAAACAGTTAAAAGATTTCTGGATCGTTTTCTAATCTATACTTATGGTACCAAAGATGGTCTGAAAAAAGATGGGTTAGGGTATCATCACAACGCCGCTTATGATGGATATATGTATGCCTACAATACCGTTTCGGTAGCTTTGAAATCTTTAGAAGGTACCGGTTTTCAAATTGATCAGGCTTCTTATCTTAGATTTAGGGATGCAGTTTACGCACAAACCATGTATTCTAACGATTCGGGGGTAAAACCTTTTGCAATGGCGGGAAGAAATCCGCAGTCAAAAAACAGTACGCTGGCATCAGGGACTTTGGCCAATACTGCAATATCCGGCGGAAAAATTTTAGGCTTAAGTACTGCTGATCCTGTCTTAAGCGGAATTTACAATAGAAAATACGGAGTTAACAGTCAGTTTAATAATGCTACCGTTGCTCCGTTTGAAGAAGGTTTCATTCAGTTCAACTACGGTAATTTAGGAATATACAGAAAAAATAACTGGGTTGCCTCGATGAAAGGACAATCTGATGTGCTGTGGGGGTCTGAGATTTATATCAATCAGAACAGATTTGGAAGGTACCAGAGTTATGGAGCATTAGAAATTATATATCCGGGAAATAGTTCTACAGGAAACGGTTACAGCGAAATAGGATGGGACTGGAATTACAATCCCGGAGCTACCACAATTGTATTGCCATGGGATAAATTACATGCCGAAAAAGAACGTGTTGATGAATACAATACCTATGGTTTTGCAGGTTCTTTAGCATTAAATCAGTTAAATAATGGTGTTTTATCCAATACTACAGGACAATCAGGATTGTTTTCGATGAAATTTAAAGAGCGTAATAATTTAGGTTTCGGAGGTACTTATGGAGCAATTACCCATAATGCTACTTTTGAATTTACCAAAACATATTTTGCCATCGACAATTTTATTATCTGTCTGGCCAGCGGTATTAAAAATGACGACACTGTCAACCCTACTGTTACGACATTGTTTCAAAGGCTTAATAACAATACTGTAGATGTTTTGGTAAATGGCGATGTAAAAACCAGCCAAAGTACGGAGTCATTTGTAGCAACTTCGCCTAACTGGATCATTGACAATTACAATACGGGTTATTACATTTTACCAAATTCAGGAACCTTAAAAATTAAAAATTCAGCCCAGACAACACCTTATCAAAATCAGACGACACCTACTGAAGCAACTATAGCGGCCAATTCATCAAATAATTACCATCTTGCTTACCTTGATCACGGAAATGCACCAACAAACAGTTCTTATGAATTTGTATGCTTGCCTTTGGCAGATTCGGCTAAAATGACCCAATTTGCTCTGGAAATGCAATCTTCTAATAAACCTTATACCGTTTATCAAAACAATACCAATCAGCAGATAATTGAGCATAAAGGGGCTAAAACCTGGGCGTATGCTTTACCGGCTGCCAATACCACAATTACTAACGGATTGCTGAAAGCAAATGACACACCGTGTTTGGTTATGTATAAAGGTTTGAATGAAAATTTTTCTGAAATAGTGCTGTCTGTAAGTAATCCGGACATGGGAGCAGCGCCTTCTACACCAAAAGTGATTACCTTAAAATTAAGTAATGAATGGAATTTGTCACAACTAAATTCAAATGCGAACATTGTTTCAGCTACGGCTACAGAAACCACAATTGCATTTACCGTTGCTGATGGTCTTCCGGTCGAAATAAAATTAGCATTAGTTTCTAATACACTTAAGATTGATGAGGAAACGTTTAATACGCCAAATGTTGTTTTATATCCGAATCCGGTTCAGGACTATTTTAACATCAACGTAGCTGAATTACAGGCAAACGCAACCATTCGTGTATACAATGTTTTGGGCAACAAGGTTCGTGAAGTTCGTTTTAACAATGTGCCAAAAAGAGTTTTTGTTGGCGATTTATCAGTTGGGACCTATTTTGTAGTTATTCAGAATGGAGGCCAAACCATTAAAACTAAAATCATTAAAAAATAAAACTTAACTATATTCCCAATCAAAACGATACATTGAAATTTTGATTGGGAATTAATAATTCAATTCAGATTGAGGAATACTGTATCAGAAATATAAATAACCTTAATTTTGAATATTTAAACCATTTAATTGCAATGAAAATAGAGATTAAAATTGTTGAAAAGCTCTTTTTAATGAACATCTTTTTAGCAGGAACCTTAGGTTTTTCACAACAATCAGCTAACGTTCCTGTAAAAGAATCGTTTGAAAATGAAACTTCAATTATTACTTATAAAAAGAATAATTCAGGCAGCTTATCGATTAGTAATAAGCACCATCAATTTGGGAAATCTTCACTGCAATGGGAATGGTCCGGAGAAAGTTTTTTCGAAACTTCTAATTTTAAAATAATAAGCAAAAAAGACAGTCCCTTGCAATACGGGGATTATTTTCCTGCTAGTCCGACTTTGATCATGTCTTTATACAATGAAAAAGCACAGAATGAAACCATTAAAATTTCTTATGGAAAAAATGGTAATGAAGAAGTTTGGTTTCCGATAAGTTTAAATTTTACAGGCTGGAGAACCATCAGGGTTCCTTTTTATGAAATGAATGGAAATCCGCCCAAAAAAGAAGATGCAGTAACCTATGATACTTTCAGGATAAGTGCCAATTCGGCTACAGGGAAAGGAAAATTATTTTTTGATGATATTGTTTTTTCCCAATATCAGGATGACCGTCATTCGTATCCGGATGTAATGGTACCGTTTATTAAACGAAATTTAGAAGAGGGAGCAGATCACTGGATGCCTTTGATCAGGGATATGAAACGGGTTCAGGAACTGCCTTTAAAAACAGTTTCGGAAGCAACGAAAAATGAAATCACTATTATCAAAAAACGCATTGATGATACTTTCAATAAAAATGCTGAAAAAAGCGATAATCTGTTAAAGGCAAAAGGAGAATATGCTAAATTAAATTTGGTAAAAGAAGAAACGGTTTTAGGGCCTCCTTTGACCTTTAAGCTTGAAGAGGTACATCCTGATCAGAAAAATTTTACTGATATCGGAACCTTTGGTAAAACGATAAAAAAAATAGCGGCTTTTTACCTTAAAAGTACAGATGATAATAAAGCTCAAATAGAAGAAATGTTTATCAATGCAGCCCGATATTATTTAGATCAGGGCTGGCAGGAAGGTGCATCCGGAGGAACGAGACATCATATTGGCTATAATACAAGAGAAGTTACAGAAGCTTTTTTTATGATGAGAGAACCACTAAAGAAAGCAGGATTACTGAACGAAATTGGAAATAGTTTGCAATGGGTTTTTAACCTGGGTAAGATTCTCGGGCCTGAAGAAGAATTTCATTCCAATATCGATTATTACAACACCCAGTCTTTCTATCATTTGATGCTGGTTTTTATGTCGGATAATGTAGAAAAGCAGGCAGCTTTATTAGAGGCATATTCAAAATATATTTCGATAACTTTAGCTCAGGACAATGAGCTGGGAGTTTTCAAGATTGATGGGACTTCATGGCATCACAACGGGCATTATCCGGCTTATGGCTTGGGGGCTTTTGCCAGTATTCCGCCAGTAATTTTTACACTTTCAGGAACTGAGTTCAGAATTAACGAAGCAGGTCATAAAAACTTCAAAAAAGCACTTATGACAACCCGTTTGTACAGTCAGTTGTACAGTTTTGGCTTTGGAAATGCGGGGCGTCATCCCTTAGAAGACGATTCTATTAAATCATTAAAAAACGGATTTTTGCTCATGGCGCAATCCGGAAACCCAGAGGGAACTTCTAAAATAGATACTGAAGTCGCTGCCGCTTATTTAAGATTATGGGGCGATAGCAATAAATCAAATACCGCTTTGTTTCAGGCAAATAATATTGGCAAGGATATTCTGCCGGGCTACCACGTGCTGCCGTATGCTGCAACTTCAATTCACAGAAGAAATGACTGGGCAGCAATCATCAAAGGATACAGCAAATATGTCTGGGCATCTGAAATCTATGTTGATGCCAACAGATACGGAAGATATCCAGCAAATGGAAGTATCCAGATAAATAACATTGGCGGCGACCAGGGCAGCGGTTTTAAGCAGGAAGGCTGGGACTGGAACAGATATCCGGGAACAACGGTTATTTATTTACCATTTAAAGAGCTAGAGCCTGATACACCCTTACTGATGTTCAGGTCTGATGAGACTTTCGCAGGAGCTGTGACTTGGGGTTCTAATGGAGTTTTTGGAATGAAATTGAATGAATCCAAAGGTTCTGATGCAGAAACATCAGAAAGCAAAGCAGGATTTCCGGGAAAATTGAAAGCTAATAAATCAGTTTTTTCTTTTGGGGATAAATTAATATGTATTGGTACCGGAATTTCAAGTATTGACACTGTAAATCCGGTTCAGACTAATTTGTTCCAAAATTTTATAGGAGACAAATCGATGCCAATATTTTCGTCTGAAAGTAAAAATATTTCACAATTTCCTTATCAGGCAACTATGGAATCCAAAGGAAAATCAGGTAAATGGCTGATTGATGCGTATCAGAACGGATATTACATTTTATCTTCCAATACAATCGAAATCAAAAGACAGTCTCAGGAATCTTATAACAATGCCTATTCGATCAATACAGGTAAAATGAATCCAAAAGCAAAAGATGCTACAATTACAAACGGAGATTTTGCTTCTTCATGGATAGAACACGGAAAAACTCCAAAAGACGCTTCGTATCAGTATGTTATTTATCCGGGGCTTCAAAAAGAGGCGATTAATTCTTTCGAAAAGAAAATTAAAAATGATAAATCCTATCAAATTCTGAGAGCTGATAATGTTGCTCATATTGTAAAAGATAAGGATACTGAAACAACTGGATTCGTAATCTTTGATTCGGGTAAAGAGTTAGACAATACTATCTTAAAAAGTGTTTCCGTTCCTTCACTTTTAATGATTAAGAACGAAGCGAAAAATCTAACAGTAAGTGCTGTACAGCCGGATCTTAATTTTTCTGCAGGCAAAGATAAAGGCTTTAGCAACTACAGTATGCCTGTTGAGATGACAATTACTTTGAAAGGAGAGTGGAAACTTGCGGCTGATTCAGCAGTAAAATCTATTGTGATTGATGGAAGAAATACAGTAATTACAATGGAATGCAGACATGGATTTTCGAATCAGATTAATTTAATAAAAAAATAAGATTTTATGAAAAGAATGCTTTTTTTATGTCTTTTGTTAATTGGTTTTCAGTCAGTGTCATCGCAGGAAAAGTTAACAAATTTAGTAGAACTGAAAAAAAAATCGAAAAATGAAATCTTCCACAACCAGGGACTGGCGGTTAAAAACGGTGGTTTTTTCCTAAAAGGATATTGGGTTTGGGATAATACGGTGATAAAAGGAGACGATGGTAAATATCATTTGTTTTCGTCCTGTTATCCGGATACGATTCCTTTTCATCCGGGCTGGATGGTTTCTTCAGAAATTATTCATGCCGTTGCCGATAAACCCGAAGGACCTTTCCATTTTGCAAATAAGGCACTTGAAGCGAGAGGCGCACAATATTGGGACGGACGATCCACATTCAATCCGCAGATATTTAAACATAAGGGCAAATACTATATGTTTTATGTAGGCTCTACTCATCCATTTGAAGAAGCCAAACATGATGAACTTACAGTTGAAAGTAAATGGTGTATCGTAGGACGAAGCAATAAACGTGTTGGACTGGCAGTTTCGAATAGTCTTGACGGACCCTGGGAAAGAATGGACAAACCTATTCTTGCAACAGAACCCAATACTTTTTACAGCTTTTTGACCTCTAATCCGACTATGGTGATTAATGAAGACGATTCGGTTTTGATGATTTTTAAAGCCAGGGCATACGAAGGCAATATACATGGACCAATGTCGCTTGGCGTTGCTTCTGCAAAAAACATCAAAGGACCTTATACCGTATTAAATAATAAAAAGCCTGTTTTTGATGCTAAAGTAATGGGCGAACTCGAAGATCCTTTTTTATGGAGAGATCAAAGAGGTTATCACGTTGTCTTTAAAGACCATAAAGGAAAATACACAGGAGAATGGGGTGGAGGCGTTCTGGCACATTCTGTTAACGGAACAGACTGGAAAATGGATAATGATCCAAAAGCCTACTCTAAAACAATTCAGTGGGATGACAAGACAATTGAAAAAAGAGGTCAGTTAGAAAGACCGTTTATACTTTTTGAAAATAACAAACCGCGCTGTATGTATTTTTCTACGATGGATGGCGAAGGCGGTTTTGAAAACGGAACCTATTCAGGTATTTTGGCAATACCATTTTTGAATTAAAATTTATAAATACAAAATGAATTAAAAGGGGGCATTATGTCCCTTTTTTTATTTTATGAAGAATCCAAATAAACCTTCGTTGTAACTTAAACCTTAGACTCTATTGTTGAGTATATTTTGAAGCTTTTTTAAAGACATATTTCTATTTTCCTAATATAATTTAGGATTTAAGATCCGTGATTTGTTTGTTACTGATACTCAGGTTTTAGATATGTAAATTTTGTGAGTTTTTACGTTATTATTTTTTAAATAACGTGCTCGAGCACATTTTTACAACCCCAGATATGTAGGGATTTTATGATTTTTAAATTAATTTTATGTGTTCGAGCACATTTTTTTGTTCTTTTCTTGTTTTTATTATAACGTTTACATAATATTGTAATGCACAACCAACGAATTAACCAAAATAACTAAACAAAAATTATGAAAAAACTGAATTTAAAATACCCGCCTTTTAATAAGGTTTTCAAACATTTACTTGTTGGTATTTTTTTGATACTTATACCCGTTTTTGCAAAAGCACAAACCAAAACGATTTCAGGAACTGTGTATGATGATAAAAAAGATCCGCTACCAGGTGTTACAGTTATTGTAAAAGAAACAAAACAAAGTGTACTGACTGATTTTACAGGTCAGTTTACAATAAAAGCGAGTGCCTCATCTCAATTGGTTTTTAGCTATATGGGTTTTGAAACTTTTACAGCTCCTGTTGGAAATAAGACTTCAATGATTATTACATTAAAATCTTCAACCAATACTCTGGAAGAGATTGTAGTAGTAGGATATGGAGCAGTAAAAAGAAAAGATTTAACAGGATCCGTTTCCAGTGTAACTATGGAAGATATTAATAAAGCGCCTGTTCGTTCTTTTGATGATGCTTTGGCTGGCCGTGTGGCGGGAGTTCAGGTAACTTCTGCAGATGGTAGACCGGGGTCTGGTGTTAATATTGTTATCCGAGGTAATAACTCCGTTACTCAGGGTAATAGTCCGTTGTATGTTGTAGATGGTTTTTTAATTGAAGACCCTAACAACAATGTAATCAATCCTGCTGATATCGAATCTATCGATATTTTAAAAGATGCATCGGCTACCGCTATTTATGGTGCCAGAGGAGCCAATGGTGTTGTAGTAATTACTACTAAAAAAGGTAAAGAAGGTAAGGCAGTATTTAGTTTTAACAGTACTACCGGGATTCAGAGTATGGCTAATAAGTTAGACTTAATGAGTCCTTATGAGTATGTAAAATACCAGTTAGAGTTTAACCCTGCAGCTACAGGAACGCCGATGACTCCAACCGAAATATATCTTTCTGACGGAAAAACACTTGATTATTATAAAACGCAAAAAGGTATTGACTGGCAGGATTTAACCAGCCGTACTGCTTTATACCGCAATAATGATTTTGCAGTAAGAGGAGGAACAAAAAAGCTTAAATATGCCTTTTCTGCATCTGCTACAGATCAGGATGGTATTTTGTTAAACTCAAATTATGCAAGATATCAGGGACGCGCGGTTGTTGATTATGCGATTACCAATAAATTTAAAATAGGTATTAATGCAAATTACAGTCTTTTAAAGCAAACAGGAATCGACCCGACTAAAGGAGAAAACGGTTCGACTACAAATGTTATGACTTCTATCTGGGGGATGCGACCAGTTCCTTCTGATGAATTTGATTTGGTTAATGAATTTCAGGATCCGGATATGAATGCATCGAACGACTATAGAATCAATCCTGTAATGAGTCTGGAAAATACTTATGACGTAACTAAAACCAATAATATCAACGTGAATGGATATGTAGAATATCAGTTTACCAAAGATTTAAAATGGAGGTCAACGTATGGAATTATTGAAAACAGAACAGAAAGAGATGAGTTCTACAATACAAAAACTTCAAGCGGACGCCCGGGCAGTGTAAACGGTGTAAACGGAAAAATTTCGCATACTAACTACAACAATTGGCTGAATGAAAATACCCTGACCTGGGATAAAAAATTAGGAGAAAAATCAAAATTAACTGCTTTAGGAGGATTTACTGCACAGCAAAGAAAAACCTGGAGCAACGGAAGAGCTGTAAACCAATTGCCTAATGAAGACCTAAGATTTGACGGATTCGATCAGGGAGTTCAGTTAAGGGTTGATCCTTTAGCTTCAGACTGGACAATGGCTTCTTTTTTAACAAGGGTGAATTACAGTTACGATTCTAAATATTTGTTCACGGCTTCATTCAGAGCTGACGGATCGTCTAAATTTCCTTCAAAAAACCACTGGGGATACTTCCCGTCTGCGGCATTTGCATGGAAATTCGATCAGGAAAACTTTCTTAAAGATTTCGAACAGTTATCAACGGGTAAATTGCGTATTAGTTACGGACAAACGGGGAATAACCGTGTAGGCGATTTTGACTATCTTACCAACTATTATGATCCGATAATAAACAGTTATGTTTTTGACAACCAATATGTATCAGGTGTAGTGCCAACAAAATTAGGGAACTCTGACCTTAAATGGGAAACAACAGAACAGATTGATGCGGGGATTGATTTAGGTTTCTTCAAAGAAAGAATCGCATTGAGTGTAGATGTTTATAAAAAAACTACCAAAGATTTATTATTAAATACGCAGCTTCCGCCTACTTCAGGATTTAGCACTGCATTCAAAAATGTTGGTAGCGTAGAAAATAAAGGTTTAGAGATTACTTTAACCACTAAAAATATTGTTACTAAAGATTTCACTTGGACTTCAAGTGCTAATATTGCATTTAATAAAAGTAAATTAATCGCTTTAGGCGAAGGACAAAATACCCTTGAAAGTGTTATTAAATGGGATAATACATGGGGAAATACAAGTGCATACATTGCAAAAATCGGAGAGCCTTTAGGATTAATGTATGGATATGAATGGCTGGGAACCTATAAGAGGGAAGATTTTGATGAGCAGGCAAATGGTACTCTTTTGTTAAAAGAAGGTGTTGCGACTAACGGAAACACAAGAGCCAATATTCAGCCAGGAGATATAAAATATAAAGATCAAAATGGTGATAACGTCGTTAATGCACAGGATTATGTTACAATTGGTCACGGTTTGCCAATACATACCGGAGGTTTCAGTAACAATTTTACGTATAAAGGTTTTGATTTAAATGTTTTCTTTCAATGGTCTTATGGAAATGACATTTTAAATGCAAATCGTATTTTGTTTGAAGGTAATGCAAATGCTCAGGGAAGTTTGAATCAGTATGCGAGTTATCAAAACCGATGGACTACTGAAAACCAGGATTCTAATATGTTTCGTACCAGAGGTTTCTTTGGTGGAGGATATTCGACAAATTATGTAGAGGACGGTTCTTATTTAAGATTAAAAACAGTGGCTTTGGGGTACAATCTGGATTCAAAATTTGTGACTAAATTACGCTTGAAATCATTAAGATTCTTCGTATCAGGACAAAATTTAATAACCTGGACAAAGTATTCAGGTTTAGATCCGGAGGTAAATACGTACAGTTCAGCCTTAACACCTGGATTTGATTTCTCTGCTTATCCACGTGCACGTACTTTTGCTTTTGGTACAAACATTACATTTTAATAACACAAAATTATTTTCAAATGAAAAAGATATATATAGTACTACTGGTTTTGGTGGGTGTTATCACAAGTTCCTGTGAGGATTTTTTAAATACTGAACCAACTGACAAAATTGCTTTAGAACAATATTATACTGATGAAGAAGGTTTAACGAAGGCATTAGCAGGAGTTTATGATCCCCTTGGCTCAGAGAAAATTTATGGAAATAATTTGTATACTTATCTTGAGGTTTGTACAGACGAAGGATACTATGCCCGCTCTGCCCAAACAACAGGTGTACAGGTTTTTGATTTTACTACGAGTTCTACAGAGGTTACCAATTTATGGACAGAACTTTATAATGGAGTTAACAGAGCGAATGATTTGATAGCGCATATCAAAGTACCGCAAATGGATGAGGCAAAAAGAGATATCATATTGGGTGAAGCCTTGTTTTTAAGAGGATATTATTACTTCATGTTAGTAACAAGATTTGGCGAAGTTCCTATGAAATTAACGCCTACAACGAGTCCTAATGGAGTACAGATAGCAAGATCATCTACTGCAGATATTTATACTCAAATTTTGAAAGACATGACAGATGCTGAAGCAAAAGTGGCTACTTCTACTTCTATAGGTTATCCAAGCCGTGTTTCAAAAACGGTTGTACAGGGAATTTTGGCAAGGGTATGTCTGCAAATGGCAGGTTATCCGTTAATGGATACTGCTAAATACGCCGACGCATTAAGTTGGTCAAAAAAAGTGATAGATTCAGGAGAGCATGCTTTAAATGTTAGCTATAATACGGATCCGGCTTATAATAGTTTTAATCAGACTATAGTAACAGTTCCGGCCAATTCAAATAACGCATACCGTCAGATATTCATCAATCATGCAAGCGATGTTTACGATATCAAAGAAAGTATGTGGGAAATTGAATTTAAAGGAAATCGTACCGATGGTTATTCTGATGCAGGACGTTTAGGAAGCCAAAATGGTATTACAATGGCGCCATCATCTGCTACTTCAGTTTTATTAACTAACTTAGGATATTGCTACGGTTTTGTAAAAGGAACAGGAAGATTATGGAGTAAGTATGGTACAGGTGATTTGCGTCGTGACTGGGTATTAACTACATATACATTTGCTGTCAATAATACGACTAATGTTGCCACTAAAACAGCTATTTCTAAGACGCAGCCTTATACAAGAGACTGTGGAAAATGGAGAAGAGAATATGAAACGCTGACTCCTAAAAATAAAAATTATACACCAATCAATTTTCCTGTTTTAAGATATTCAGACGTTCTTTTAATGTATGCTGAAGCTGAAAACCAGGTTAATGGACCAACTACAAATGCATATGAAGCCATGAATCAGGTAAGACGCAGAGGATATGGACTTCCAATTAATACGCCAAGCGCAGCAGCTGATTTGACCGGACTTAATACCGGAGCTTTTCAACTGGCTATCGAAGATGAACGTATGCGCGAATTGTGTTTTGAAGGATTACGTAAAATGGATTTAATTCGTTGGAATAAGTTTGTTGCAACAATGAATTCAGTAGGAGCTGAAATAGGAGCTAATACAAATGCTACGGCACAACAATATGGCGGTTTAGGAGGTAAAAGTGTTACAGCAAGAAATTTATTGTTTCCGATTCCTTCTTTAGAAATATTGTCTAATAAAGCATTAACGCAAAGTGAACTCTGGTTACAATAAAATAAAACCGGAAGAGCATTTCTTCCGGTTTTTTAAATAATTCCCGAAATTGCATTTTGAAAGAAACAAACTCATAACAATTAAAAAATGAAAAAAATCATATTAGTATTCCTGTGTTTTTTTAGCCTTTTCAGTTTTGCTCAAAAGTCAAAGGATTATGCTGCAATGAAAAAATTAATTGCTAATAATTTTGATTTTGCGGCCAAGCAATACCAATATCTGGAGAAAGCTACACCCGTAGATTCAATGCCTAAAACTTTTAAAGACAATAGGAATGTTAATTCAGATGTCTACTGGTGGTGCAGCGGTTTTTATCCGGGAACACTTTTGTATATCTATGAGTATACTAAAAAGCCATTGATTCTGGAGGAAGCCAAAAAAAGACTGGCAATTTTAGATACGGTAAAAGATTTTACTAAAAATCATGATTTAGGTTTTATGATGTTTTGCAGTTTCGGAAACGCTTATCGTCTGACAAAAAACGAAGAGTATAAAAAAGTAATTCTGGAATCTTCAAAATCACTGGCAACAAGATATCGTCCGGATGCCAAAGTGATTCAGTCCTGGGAAATTACCGATGGAGGTTTAAGACAAAAAGGCTTTGTTGGCCCGGTTATTATTGACAATATGATGAATATTGAAATGTTGGAATGGGCAAGCCAGAACAGCACCGATAAAAGTTTTGCAGACATAGCCAGAAACCATGCAAACAGCACCATAAAAAATCATTTCAGACCTGATTACAGCAGTTATCATGTACTGGATTACGATTTAACTACAGGTGAAGTCCGTAAAAAGGTTACAGCGCAGGGATTTTCAGATTCAAGTGCATGGAGCAGGGGACAAGGCTGGGCATTGTATGGCTACACTATGATGTATCGTTTTACAAAAGATCCGGCTTACTTAAAACAGGCACAGGGAATTGCAAAATTTATACTGAATCATCCAAATTTACCGGCTGATAAAGTTCCGTATTGGGATTTTGATGCTCCGGAAATTCCAAATGCTTTACGGGATGTATCGGCTGGAGCTATTTATGCTTCTGCTTTGTTAGAATTAGGGCAATATACTTCAGGAGAAGAAAAACAAAATTATGTTGATGTAGCCAAAACGATTCTGAAATCATTATCGGGTTCAAAATATCGTGCTCCATTAGGAACCAATGGAGGATTTTTACTAATGCATAGCGTTGGTTCGATTCCGCATAAAAGCGAAATTGATGTTCCGTTAACGTATGCCGATTATTATTTCCTGGAAGCATTGTTACGTTATAAAAAGTGGTATTTATAAATTGTTTGGTTAACTATTTCAATACATAAGGATAGCTTTTAAATTGCGAAAGGTTTTTTGCTGGTCTCAATCTATCTATAATTTTAGCTGAAAATTATAATTTAAAGCTATCTTCTATGTGTTGAATAAATCGCATTATGCTGTTTTAAAGGATGTTCGGTTTATACTAAAAACGATAAGATGTATAATTTTAATAAAAAACATATTCGAACAGGATTTATTGCGGCTTTGAATTTGTTTGCTGTCACATTATCCGCTCAGCAAGAATCCAAAATATTTGAAGCTTACAAGAAAGACCGAAGTGTTTTACCTGATTTCTCTTATGCTGGCTATCACCATGGTGAAAAGGGAATTCCAAATATAACAGATTATAAAATTTTCGATGTTACTTCATTTGGTGCAAAACCTGATGATGGAATTTCAGATAAGGCAGCCATCCAAAAAGCAATTGATGCAGCGAATAAAAACGGTTCGGGAATTGTTTTTTTTCCGAAAGGAAGATTCTTAGTTAATGAAGATGATGATTTGGCCAATTCAGTAATTTCAAAAAAAGGACATATCGTTTTCAGAGGAAGCGGATCCGGGACAGGAGGAACAGAGTTGTATATGAAAAATGCTCTTCCACCAGCTGATCCAGCCAAAATGTGGACAGTTGCGCCGTTATTTATTTTTGGAAGTGGCGGTTCCGATAAAAAAATAGGTGAGGTTACGCAGGCAGCTGCTGTTGGAGAATTCACTATAAAATTAAATACCACCGAAGGTTTAGAACCCGGGGATTGGATTGTTCTAAAATTACTCGACAACAATAAAGATTTAATTGCATCAGAATTAAAAAACAATAAAGTCGAACCCGAATGGACTTATCTTATTGAGAAAGGAATCGATGTCAAAGTTTTTTATCAAATTAAAAATATAAAGAAAGAGGCAGTAACACTTTCTACACCTGTTTCGTATACAATTGATCCAAAATACAAATGGGAAGTTTTCAAATTTGCTAATAGTGAAGAGGTTGGGATAGAAGATATTGCATTTGTGGGTAACTGGACAGAAAAATTTGTTCACCACCGTTCATGGAAAGACGATAGCGGTTATACCATGCTGAATATTAGAAGAAATACTAATTCATAGATGAAAAATTGCCGTTTTACAGATTGCAGCGTTGCAGTAACAATTGCCCAAAGTGCCAATATTTCTGTCTTGAATTGTAAAATAGACGGAAATGCCGGGCATCAGGCGATAAACTCGAATGGTTCTACGAATGTGTTAATCGCAGGATGTATTGACGAGGCATCGCAATGGCACTCTTTCGGTTCTTCACATGGAGCTATGAATACGGTAATTTGGAAATGTAAATATCCTTCGACTACTTGTTTTGAATCACATTCGAGCCAGCCCAGAAATACATTGCTGGATAATGTCGAAGGCGGTTTGATGAATGGCCGGGCAGGCGGTGCAAAAGAAAATATGCCCAATCATATGCAGGGTCTGGTATTGTGGAATTACAAACAAACGAATGAAGCTGTAAAAGATTTTGAGTTTTGGCCTTCTCCGGACGTATTTGAATGGTGGAGAATTCCTAATCCGATAGTGGCTGGTTTTACAAGCGGTGGAACTACTTTTAAGACAGGACAGTTAGGTCAGTCGGAATCACTTGATCAGGCTGTTGAACCCGCTTCTTTGTATTTGGCTCAACTGAAATTAAGATTCAAAAAACTGCCAAAATGGATTAAGGAAATTCAATAAAAAAGATAATTATGAAACAGATAAAATATTCTAAGTTTTTTCTTTTAGTTGCAATTATATTTGGACTTACGGCTTTTGCACAAAATAAATCTAAGTCTAAAAAAGCTCCCAATCTGCTGATTATTTTAGCCGATCAATGGAGAGGTCAGGCATTAGGATTTGAAGGTAAAGAGCCGGTTATGACTCCTTTTCTGGATAATTATGCCAAAGAAAGTTTGGTGCTGGGGCAAATGGTAAGCAACTATCCTGTTTGTTCCCCGGCAAGAGCCATGCTGATGACAGGTCAGTATCCGATAAAAAATCATGTGTACAGTAATGTAAATTCATCATCTGCTCCTTTTGGAATCGAACTGGAAAAAGACGCTGTCTGCTGGTCTGATGTTTTAAAATCGAATGGCTATTCTAATGGCTATATCGGAAAATGGCATCTCGATTCTCCTTACAAACCTTATATCCCTACATCCAATAATGTGGGTGCGGTAGCCTGGAACGAATGGACCTCGCCGGACAAAAGACATGGTTTTGATTATTGGTATGCCTACGGAACTTACGATGAGCATGACAAGCCAATGTATTGGGATACCAATGATAAAAGAGACGATTTTAAATATGTGAATCAATGGGGACCCATTCATGAAGCGGATAAAGCACTGGCTTTTTTCAAAAATGAAAATGGAAGCATTCGTAAAACTGATGCTCCTTTTTCACTGGTAGTTTCAATGAATCCGCCACATTCGGAATATCAGACCGTTCCCAAAAACTATTATGATTTATACAAGGATGTTCCTTTGGAAGATTTGGTAAAAGATCCTAATATTCCGGCAGCAGGAACAGAATTAGGAGATCAATACCGGAAAGATGTTCGTTATTATTATGCGAATATAACAGGAGTTGATGAACAGATAGGCCGAATTCTGCAAGGTTTAAAAGACCAAAAACTGGATGAAAATACTATTGTTGTGATTATGGCTGACCATGGAAATTGTCTCGGAAAACATTCAGAAATATCTAAAAACAACATTTTTGAAGAGTCGCTAAGGATACCGTTTATTGTCAACTGGAAAGGACATATCCAGCCAAGAAAAGACAATGTATTCTTAGGAAGCCTTCCGGACATTTATCCTACTCTTTTGGAATTAATGGGACTGAAAGATAAAACTCCTAAAGACTTAGACGGAAAAAGCTACGCAAAATACTATCTCAACGGAAAAGGTGAGAAACCAAAGGAACAATATATTTTAGGGGCAATTGTCAGTAACAATGTCAATATAAATACCGGCTTTAGAGGTATTCGTACAAACGATTACAAACTGGCTTTTGTGAAGAAAAAAGGGAAGGGCGAATATGTATTATACGATTTAAAAGCAGATCCTTTTGAATTAAATAATATTTACAAATCGGATTTACCAATTGTAAAGAAATTACAGCCTGTTTTGGTACAATGGCTTGAAAAAACAAAAGACGGTTTTGTAATAGATAAATAACATAAACAATAATAAAAACAGAATGAACTTATTTGATTTAAAAGGAAAAACAGCTGTAATTACAGGAGGAATTCATGGTTTAGGAATGGCTATGGCTGAAGGATTGGCACAAGCAGGAGCCGAATTAATCATTACCAATAATACTTTGGAGCCTTTAGAAACTGCCATTGAATATTATAAAAGTAAAGGATATAAAGCGACAGGTTATGTTTTTGATGTAACCGATGAAGTCGAAGCTGAAAAACAGGTAGAAGCGATGGAAGCTGCACACGGAAAAATAGATATTTTGGTTAACAATGCCGGAATTATCATGCGTGTAATGGCAATCGATATGAAAGTTGAGGATTTCCGAAAAGTAATTGATGTTGATTTGGTGGGAGTATTCATCATGTCAAGACTGGTTGCCAAAGGAATGATTGCAAGAAAATCAGGAAAAATCATTAACATCTGTTCCATGATGAGTGAACTGGGACGTGATAACGTGAGCGCATATGCTTCTGCAAAAGGAGGTTTGAAAATGCTTACCAGAAGTCTGGCTACAGAATGGGCAAGACACAATGTTCAGGTAAATGGTATTGGTCCGGGTTATTTTGCAACTTCTCAGACAGAACCAATCCGTGTAGACGGTCATCCGTTCAATGAATTTATTATTGGGAGAACACCTGCAGGACGCTGGGGAGATCCTGAAGATCTTGCCGGAACAGCTGTGTTTTTAGCTTCAGATGCGAGTAACTTTGTGAACGGTCAGGTTATTTATGTTGATGGAGGAATTCTTGCCACAATCGGGAAACCGTCTAATGAATAACAATACTTTAATTTTCTGCTTATATTTATTGCGTTAAAAAATATGAGCAGAAATTTTATATCAGAATTATATCTTTACAATTATGAAAAACACTAAACGCATTTCTTTATTTTTCCTTTTGTTGCCATTAATACTTTTGTCCCAAAACAAAGCAACGATAGAAATCCAAAATGATTCAGATTTAGAAAGAAGTGAAGCCATAGTGGCTGTTAAATGGGAAACAGTCTTGTCTCATTTTCCTCAAATAGACACGTTAAATTTTGTAGTGATCAATGCTGCGACTAAAAAACAGATTCCTTATCAGTTAGAGCATAAAGGGCTTCCGGGAATTCAGAATTTGCTGGTACAAGTAAGTGTAAAGGCAAAAACAACGCTTCGTGTTTTTGTACAAAAAGGGAAACCTAATGACGTTGAAGTAAAAACCTATGCACGTTTTGTACCGGAGCGTAAAGACGATTTTGCCTGGGAAAATGATAAAATTGCTTTTCGTACCTATGGAAAAGCTATAGAGAATACGAACGAAGATGCATACGGTTTTGACGTTTGGGTGAAAAGAACCGATAAAATGGTGATTAACGAACGTTATAAAATAGGAAATTATCACAAAGACAATGGTAACGGAATGGATTATTACCATGTGGGACACACATTAGGTGCAGGAAATATGGCTCCTTATATTAAAGATACCATTCGTTATTCAGCCAATTACCACCAATGGAAAGTGTTAGACAACGGACCTTTACGCTCCACTTTTCAGCTCATTTACGATGCATGGAATGCGGGAGGTATAAAAGTAAAAGTTGTAAAAACAATTTCTCTGGATGCAGGATCACAACTTAGTCGTGTAGAAAACGTATATACTTTTGAAGACAATAAACTTATGCCGGTTGTGGTCGGAATTATTAAAAGACCAGAGCAAGGTGTGATTTCATTAGATGAGAAAAGAGGAATCCTGGGGTATTGGGAACCAACAGTTAAAGAAGACGGTACAACTGGTGTTGGCTCAATTCTGACTACTCCTGTAAAAAATATGTTCGTAAATAACGAGCAGATATTAGCAGTTACAGAAGTAAAAAATAATGAACCAATCGTTTATTATACAGGAGCTTCATGGGATAAAGCAGGTAAAATCACAAATTCAGTTCAATGGCTTGATTACCTGAATCATTTTTCGCAGGAGCTGAAAAATCCAATGCTGGTAAGTGTGAAATAAATATTCCTGACAGGTAGTTTTATAATCTATTGTTTTTTGAAGTATTCCTGATTACATAGCTTAATAAAAAAGGGACAAAGAAGAATTTTAGACTGCCCCCAAAAAGTTAGACACTATTTGGGGGCATTTTTATGGAAATTATCGTTCGTCACAAAAAAATATTCAGGGAATTCGTCCAGCTTCATTTTTTTATAATATAGCACTAAGAAAACAGTTTCTGCACAAAGCAGCAAGTCTGGGAATTACAATGGCAAATCTGTTCAACAAATATTTGAATCAAAGATCGACCAGTTACGGAGAAAGTTTTTATCAGATAAATAACAAACAAGTACCGGTTCAGTCTTTTGGAATTTCTCTGAGTTATAAATTTGGAAAACTTGAGTTTAAAAATGGAGAGACCGGAATGCAGGGTGAACCTCAGGAGCCTACAATTTTAAAAAAAAATAAAAAATTTCTTACTATTTAATTACGCAATATCCTCTCCCTTCTGAATAATATTCAGTTCCTTATTAAAAGAATTTCTGTATTTTTTGATGTATTCAGAAGGTTTCATGCCAAACAATTTTACGAACTGCTGGCGGAAATAGCGCTGGTCTTCTATACCTACCTGAGGGCCAACCTGAGCAATATTGATGTTTTCGGTCAGCATAATTACTGCGGCTCTGCGGATTCTGATAGACCGGATAAAACCAGTTACAGTTTGTCCCGAAATTGCTTTGATCTTTTTGTAAAGGCTTGAATGGCTCATACCCATTGCTGCAGAGAAACTCTTTAGGTTAAACTCGCTGTTTTCGAGATTGGCTTCGACAATTTCGATACATTTATCCAGAAACTCTTTGTATTCGAGAGGAACTTTATTTACGTTTTCACGAAGTGTTATGCTGTCCAGGAAATACTTGCGTAATTGTCCTCTGTTTCGAAGAACAGCATCTACACGTGCCAAAAGTATATTACTGTCAAAAGGTTTGGTAACATAGTCGTCTGCGCCTTCGGTAATACTTTGTAAATGAATGTCATTGCTGGTGGTAGCCGTAAGAAGTATCACCGGAATATGGCCTGAATCATCATTTTGTTTGATTTCTTTACATAAATCCAAACCGTTCATGCCTTCCATAGCAATATCGCTCAATACAATATCAGGCATGTGTTTTTGAACCAGTTTCAGCCCTTCGAGTCCGTTTGCTGCCGAATACACAATATAGTTTTTGGAGAAAAGCTGTACCAGATAATGATTCATTTCGGGATTGTCCTCTACAATCAGTAATACTTTTTTTGTACTGATTAGCTCCTCCTGTATGTTTTCAGGATTTGAGGGCTGATTTTTGAGTGTATTTTGATTATCTGCAGGCATTCCTTCCAAAAGTTCCCCTACAAGAGGAGACATTTGCGGATGATTTTCATTGATACTCATTGCTGCAAAATGGCTTTTTCCTTTTGGAAGTACAATAGTAAACGAAGTCCCTTTTCCGACTTTACTTGTACACGATATTTCGCCATGATGTTTGTTCACAAAATATTTAGCAACATAAAGACCTATTCCAAAACCATTGCTGCTTTTGGACTGAATCTGTTTGAATTTTTCAAAAATCGTGTCAATATCATTTTCATGAATTCCGCTGCCGGTATCCGATATAATGATAGAAACATCATCGGTTTTTTCGATTATCTGAATACTGATAGTTCCTTTATTGGGTGTGAATTTGAAAGCATTTGAGATTAAGTTAAAAAGCGTAATTTCTATTTTTTCATAATCACCATATATTTCAGCAGGTGTTTTTTCTTCAATAAACTGATAATTTAAATTTTTAACCGCTGCCATCTGCGTAAAGCTGTCATAGATTTCACGACAAAGACTATTTAAATTAATCTTAGAAATTTTGAGTTCATCAAGATCTGTTTCTGCTTTTCTGAACAACAGTAACTGATCGGTAAGGCTCAATAACCTTTTAGCATTTTTATAAGCGAGATTCAGGTCAAGATCATCTTCAGGAGCATTTTTTCTGTCGATGGTACTTTTTAGCGGATTGATAATTAAAGACAGGGGAGTACGCAATTCATGCGCCATATACGTAAACATAGAAAACTGTTTTTCGGCGTGTTCCTTGTCTTTTGTATGCTCCATACGTGTAAGTTTGATTTCGTAGCGAAGCCTTTCCTTGTTTTTATGATAATCTACGTAGGCATAAATTGCTCCGGCAATAGCCATTAGATAAAAAGTATAAGCCCACCATGTTCTATACCAGGGCGGAAGGATTTTTACCGTTGCGAGCGTTACCTCATTAGTCCAGTTTCCAAAAACATCGGTTGTTTTTACTTTAAAAGCATAGGTTCCTTCGGTTAGTCTGGAATAATTTGCCCTGTTATTTTTTGAAGTATAGTTCCAGTCTTTGTCCCAGCCTTCGAGAAAATAAGCGGTATTGATTTTTTCTGAATTGACATAATCCAGATAAACAAAATCAAAACTCAATGCGGACTTATCATAAGGAAGTTCGGCTTCGCTTATCATATTGAGTTTCTTTTCTGTGATATAAGGGCTATCGAGTTTTAAAGGCTGATTGTTTACCAGCAAATCATTTAATAAAAATTTGCCCGTATTTTTTTTGTCTTTGATATTGTCAGGATCAAAAACATTGAATCCGTTTATACCGCCAAAAATAAATTCCCCTGTTGAGAGTCTGGTACCTGAATTCCAGCTAAACTGAGTACCCTGAAGTCCGTCAGAGACTCCAAAATTCCTGAAAGTATTGTTTTTAGGATTTAATCTTGAAATTCCGTGATAGGTACTCATCCATAAATTTCCCTTTTGATCTTCTAAAAGTCGAAGTATGGTATTGCTGGAAAGACCATTTTGTGTCGTATATTTTTTGAAAGTGCCATTTTTTCTGTTGTACAAAAGTAAACCACCTTCAACAGTACCAATCCAAAGATTTTTGTTTTGATCTTCAGTGATGCATCTGATAGTGTAATCTGAATGATAGGTTTTTACTTTTTTTGTGATGGGTTCTATTTCAAAAAAAGAATTAAAAGTTCCGCCCCAGATTTTTCCGTCTGTGGTTTCGTAGAGACAGGTAACATCGCGCAAAGTGTTGCTGTAGCAGACAAATTTGTTTTGTTTTCTGTCCAATTGATACAATGCCCCGTTGTTAGTAACAGCAAGCCACAATGTCTTTTTCGAATCTAAAAACAATAGCCAGGATTCCTGTTCTGCTTTTTTAGTGAATTGATTGTAAATCGAAAAATTCTGAATTGCTTTTGATTGTGGATCAATACGGCAGACTCCGCCTTTCCACATCGCAACCCAGATGGCATTATCAGAATCCCTGACGATGCTGGTCACAAAATCGCTCTGAATTTTTCTGCCTGGAGATGAGGTTGTCGAGTAAACGTCGTAAGTGTTTTGTTTCCTGTTCCAATATCGCATTCCTGCACCATCAGTACCAATCCAGATATTTTTCTTTTCATCTTCGCAGAAAGACTGCATGAAGTTTGCAGCCGGATCTTCGTCTTCTTTATTGGTCAGTGGATCTTTACTTTTAAAATGATTAAAATCAAGCGGTTTTTTCCCCATCATACTTACACCTCCGCGCAGGGTTCCGAACCACATTTCTCCGTTTTTGCTTTGAAATATATCATACAGGGATTTACTTTTAAGCAATGAAACAGGACCGCCGGCGCGATATAAAACAGGAGCAGTCTGATTTTTTGTAATAGTATAAAGACCAGCTCCGTCAGTGGCGATCCAGAGTCGGTTTTCCTGTTGGAAAAAATCACGTACGACAGTTTTTTCCGGAAAGTAATTTTTAGAATAGCTGTTCAGCCTGTCATTATATAAGTAAGCCCCTTCGTCTGATCCAATCCAGAGCCCTTCATGGGTCAGTTTAATGCAATTTGCACCTGTAATTGAATTATTGAGAAGCGTTAGTTTTTTTGATTTAATATCGTACTGGCAAAGACCGGTTCCGGTTATAAAAACATAGAAGATTTGTTTTTTCGCATTATACGATATGGATCTTGCGATATAATTTAATTTTCCGTTGAAAGGTATTGCTGTTCCAATTTTTTCACCTTCCTTAAAAAGTACTATGGCGCCTTTTGTAGCAACGAGAATAATATGAAGAGGATGTACAGCAATTATTTCGTAAGCGGTAACGTTTAAAGGTTTGATTTTTTTGTTCGCATCATAATATTGTAACGGACTAAAAGAAGATCGCTCCGCATTAAAAATCACTGGTCCTGCTGTTGTTCCTACCCACAAATTATTTTCAAAATCACCTTCTATGCAGCTAATGGCATTTCCCTGAATTGAATTTGGATCCGTATGAACATGGCGATAAATCTTAAAATCATTTCCGTCATATCGGTTAAGTCCGTCAAAAGTTCCAAACCACATATAGCCATTTTGATCCTGATATATAGTTGCCACAGAATTGTTAGAAAGTCCCGATGCAATATCAAGATGCCTTATTGGGTAATTTTGTCCCGATGCATGCAGGCAGAGAAGACTAATGACAAGAAAGAACTTTAACTTATTCATAGAAAATTTTTAAAAAGAGTGCTGTTCTTTGATATACGGAAATTAAAGAGATATGGTTATAAATCAGATTGAATCATTTGATAGCTGTATGCCTTGCGAAAATAGCACAATTATATAATGTTTTAAAAAAATGACATTTGTTTTTTGGATTGCTCAGGCTAAAGAATGAGCCTCTGGAGATTTTTTAAGTTATTTTCTGACTAAAAACAGTGAGTAGAGGTAATTGTTAAATCGATTATTTTAATGGTTAATAATTGGTATTATCATTTATTTTACGGTTAAAAAATAAAGAATATGTTTTTATTGAGCGTTGTGGACCTGCTTTTACGAAATTGTCCCCTTTTATAAATGAATTTTTCCCTGTCTTAATATCCTGTTCTGCGCTTAATTTGCAGGAGTTGATGAATTTAACATTTAAGTAACATACTTTACTTTTTGTTAAGGGTCAATAAAAAACACAAACCAAATTATCTAACCAAAAACAATTTAAACATGAACAGTATTGAAATTTACAGGGAGAACTCTTTTTAATAATCCCTGCTATTATTTTGTAACCGCTAGAATGAAAAAAACTAACTTAAACGAAACTCATTAAAAAGTATGAACAGAATTAAAAACAAATTTTTACTTTTAGTATTCTTACTTCCTTTTTGTGTTTTTGCTCAGAACATAATTAAAGGAGTTGTTCTGGAAAAAACGACAGGACAGCCGATACCGGGAGTAAACATAAAAGTATCAGGAGGAAACTTAAATGCCTCTACCGATTTTGACGGGAAGTTTCAGTTTTCAGGTGTAAAACCGGAAAATCAGATTACTTTCTCTTACACAGGTTACACTACACAAACTGTAACTATTGGAACGCAAAAAAACATCACGATTTATCTGGCAGAAGACAACAATTTGCTTAAAGAAGTTGTCGTTCAGGTAGGTTATGGATCTGTTAAAAAGAAAGATGCTACCGGTTCGGTTACAGCACTTACCACAAAGGATTTCAATAAAGGAAACAACATTACAACCGAAAATCTGCTTAACGGACGAGTGGCAGGTTTAACAATTAACTCTTCGGGAGCTCCTGGTTCTTTATCAGAAATAAGAATCAGGGGAGGAAGCTCTCTTTTTGCCAGCAACAATCCATTGATTGTTATTGACGGATTACCGCTTGACAATACAACAAACACAGGTTCAGCTTCATTTTTAGCCTCTTTAAACCCTGCTACTGTTGAATCGATGACCGTTTTAAAAGATGCTTCGGCTACTGCTATTTATGGTTCACGAGCTTCAAACGGGGTGATTATCATTACTACTAAAAAAGGAAGCAAAACATTTTCTGTTGACTACAATGTGCAATATGCTATCGGAAAACTGACTAAAACAGTTGATGTTTTTAGTGCTGATGAATTCAGAAAAGTTATTGCAGACAGAAGATCGGATGATTTAGACAAATTAGGAACTGCAAATACAGACTGGCAAAAAGCGATTTACAGAGATACAGGTTCACTTGACCAGAGTTTAGCCATCAGAGGAAGTCTGTTTGGTGTTGTTCCAACAAGTTTAACTTTAGGAAATACCAATCAGCAAGGTTTGAGATTAACGAATGAATTTGAAAGAAATACAGTTGGTTTGGTAATGAACCCTTCATTTTTTGATAATCATTTAAAAGTAAAATTAGCAGCCAATTATGCTTACGAAAAAAACAGATTTACAGACGGTGTTGAAGGATCTGCTATTGGTTTTGACCCGACACAGCCTATAAAAGTTGAGGGCGCACCATATGACGGTTATTTTGAATATACTACAGGAATGGATGCCGATGGGAATTATCCATTAGTTTCTACCGCTGCCAAAAATCCGGTTTCACAATTGGTGAATACACACGACATTGGAACAAGTGACAGGTTCTTTGGAAACTTTGAAGTAGATTATAAATTTCACTTTTTTCCTGAATTAAGAGCGGTAGTTAATGTTGGTTTTGACGAATCAAAAGGAGAAAGAAACAGAGATGTTAGTGCAGATGCAGGTTCAGCTCCAAATAACAATAACATTCCGTATGGAACAGATGAATACACCAGAGCAAGAAGACAAAATAAATTGTTAGACACTTATTTGGTGTACAATAAAACATTTAATTCATTGAATTTTGAATTCACAACCGGATATTCTTATCAGAAATTTGAAAGTTCAAAATTTGAAACAGGTAACATTTTAAATCCGGATCTGCCATCAACATTTCCTGAGCCAACAACCGATACAGATACGTTCTTAATTGGTTTTTTTGCCAGAACGAACTTAAATTTCAGAGATAAATATTTACTTACTTTATCTTACAGAAGAGACGGTTCTTCAAGATTTGAAGAAGATAATCGTTGGGGTAATTTCCCTGCAGCAGCTTTTGCATGGAAAATCAAAGAAGATTTCCTGAAAGACAATAATACGATATCTGACTTAAAATTAAGATTGAGTTATGGTATCACAGGGCAGCAGGATATTCCTGAACCAAACGGTTACCTTCAGAAATACCAATTGGGCGGCGGAAACTCTCAATATTATTTTGGAACGACTCCAACACCTATAGCACTTCCTTCAAAATTAACCAATAATTTAAAATGGGAAGAAACGACAACGTATAACACAGGTATTGATTTCGGATTTATAGACAATCGTCTTACTGCAAGTGTAGATGTATACTATAAAGATTCTAAAGATTTATTAGCGAACGTTGCAACTGCCGACGGAAGTAATTATTCTAACAGGGTATACCAAAACATAGGCAGCTTTACCACAAAAGGTATCGAATTTACCATTAATGCCAATGCTATTAAAACAAAGGATTTCAACTGGAATATGAATTTTAATGGTGCCAAATTTGAAAGAAGAATCAAAGAATTAGCAATTGGTTCAGATATCTTTTTGGGAGACAACATTGCCGGAACAGGTACTCCGGGACAAATTTTCAGAGAAGGATATACGCCTTATGCTTTCTATGTGTACAAGCAATTGTATGATACAGACGGAAAACCTATCGATGGTGCTTTTGCTGATCTGAACGGGGATAACATTAAAAATGATGCTGACAAATATATCTATCATAATCCGGATCCAGACTTTACGTTAGGTTTTGCATCGAATATGAATTACAAAGATTTCGATTTCTCTTTCAATTTAAGAGCAAGTGTTGGTAACCGAATTTTTAATGCCGTTGATGCATCGCGTGCACAATATGATTCTATGGAAAATGGTGGTGTTTTAAGCAATATTCCGTCTTCTGTTTTGGGTACAAATTTCCAGACAGCTTCAAATGTGTCTATGTCGGATATCTATATTGAAAATGCTTCTTTCTTAAAAATGGACAACATTACTTTAGGATATACAGTTAAAAACTGGTTAAATGACAAAGCGACTTTAAGAGTATCAACAGGAGTTCAGAACGTTTTTGTTCTTACAAAATATAGTGGTTTAGACCCGGAAATTACAAATAATGGTGTAGATAAAACTATTTATCCAAGACAGCGATCTTTCTTATTTGGTCTTAATCTGAAATTTTAAAAAATAAACCATGAAAAAATATATTTTACTAACAGTTATAATGCTGGCTACTGTTTTTCATTCTTGTGTGGATGATTTAAACGTAGTCTCAGAAGATGATGATGTACTTTCATCTGATGTATTGTTCTCTACTCCGGAGGGATACAGACAAGCCGCTGCAGGAGTTTATGGAAATCTTACCCTGACAGGAGTTATAGGGCCTAATGATTCTTCATTAGAAGGTGTCGATGCAGGAACAAGCCAGTTTACAAGATGTTTGCTCTATATGCAGGAATTAACAACAGACGAATTGGTATGGAGTTATGAGAATGACGGGGGAACTGCAGAGTTACAACGAAATATCTGGACAGCTGCCAACCCTGTAATTTTAGGAATGTTTAGCCGTACCATGGTATCTGTATCCTATGCTAATGAATTTTTACGTCAGAGTACTCCGGAAAAATTAAGTTCCAGAAAAATTACAGATGCTGCAACATTGGCTGAAATTGAACTTTACAGAAATGAAGTACGTGTTTTAAGAGCTTATGCCTACTATAATATGATGGATTTGTTTGGAAAAGCACCAATGTATACTGAAAACGATCCTGTCAATTTTAGAGGACCTCAATATGACAGAAAGCAATTGTTTGATTTTATTGAGAGCGAATTAAAAGCTGTTTTACCAAATTTAAAACCGGCAAGAACCAATGTTTACGGAAGATTAGACCAGTCTATGGCACGTATGATTCTGGCAAAAATATATCTGAACGCTCAGGTATACATTCAGGCAAACCGTTTTAATGACTGTATTACAATGTGTAACGAAATTATTGCCAGCGGTTATACTCTGAAACCTAAATATCTGGAAAACTTTATGGCAGATAATAATACCTCTGAGGAACTTATTTTCGGAATTCAGTCTGATGGTGAAGTATCTCAAAACTGGGGTGCTACAACGGTTTTAACCAATGGCCAGATTGGAGCATGGGAAAACAATGCTGCCGATTTTGGAGTGGGCGGATGGACCGGAGCACTTCGTATCAGAAAAGAATTTGCACAAAAATTTGATGGTGCCAAATTTGTTCAGGATGACAGAAATACTATTGGAACAGGTGTTGCCGGAGATCCGACAAAACAAAGAACAATTGATATTGCTGATATTGGTGTAAAAACTCAGGGATACATTTTATCTAAATTCTCGAATAAAACTTCAGCAGGAGTAAACGGATCCAGTTCAACTTATGCAGATACTGATTTTCCATTATTCAGATTAGCCGATGTTTATCTGATGTATGCAGAAGCGACTTTAAGAGGCGGAAATGGTACACCAGCTCAGGCACTTGAATATGTAAATGATTTAAGAGAAAGAGCCAATAGCGGTTCTACTGTTGGAAATATCACTTCAATCGATCTGACTCTTGACTTTTTAATTGATGAAAGAGCACGTGAACTGCACTGGGAAGCGCACAGAAGACAGGATTTGATTCGTTTTGGAAAATATACCGGCGGAACGTACAACTGGGCATGGAAAGGAAATGCGGCAAAAGGAATTTCGATTCCGGCTTACAGAAGTGTTTTCCCTATCCCGGAAGGATCATTGGGAGCTAACAAAAACTTAACTCAAAATACAGGTTACTAAAAATATCTTTTGAACAATCTAAACGATAATAAAATGAAAAATATATATAAAATATTCATCGCAATTGTAATGCTTACAGGCTTATGGTCTTGTGAAAACGAAGAGAATTTAATGATTTTAGAACCTCAGGAGGCTGCTTTTGCCATCATTACCCCGGAGGCCGGTTCTTCTACAATCCTTAATAAAGAAACCCCAAACAATACTGCACTGACAGTAACATGGGAAAAGGTAAGTTACGGAGCGCCAACAATTATCACTTATGCTTTACAATTTGCTAAAGCCGATACTGAATTTGCTGTACCGGTAGATATTTCTTCTTCAACTTCTACACACGCAACGGTAAGTGTTGCAGAATTAAATGCAAAAGCATTAGAACTTGGATTGGAAGCCGGTGTTGAAGGAACTATTGAAATGAGAATTAAATCAACAGTAGGAACAACGGGTTCAGAGCCAAAGTTCTCAGATGTCATTACAATTGTAGTCACTCCTTACGAAGGTGTTACGCCTGCGGTAGATTTATACCTAATTGGCCCTGGAACAGCAGCAGGATGGAGCGTTACAGACAACCTTATGCCAATTTTTAGAGATCCAAGAGAGAATGCAAAACATTATTATACAGGTTATTTAAACAAAGATGGTTTCAAATTAATCGAACAAATTGGCTTCTGGGCACCAATGTATGGTACTAATGGAGATAAAGTGCAGTACAGAGCGACTGAAGGTGATGCTGATCCGGCTGTTTTTCCTACAACAGCTGCGGGTTATTATTCTTTTGAAATAAACCTTGAAAGTCTGACCTATACTATTGCCCCTTACACAGGATCTACAGCTACCAATAGCGAGATTAGTTATTCCGGAGACGTAATACCTGGCGGTGATGGCTGGTCAAAGAATATTGCTTTGACACAATCAACATTTGATCCTCATATCTGGAAAGTTTCTGCTCAAACCCTAAACGCAGGAAAAATGAAGTTTCACACTAGTGGATGGGCTAAAGAATGGGGAGATAACGGGGGAGATATCATCGTTGAAGCAGGTAAATACGATATTTGGCTGAACGATTTAGATGGAAGATATATGTTCATCAAAGTTCAGTAATTACAGAATTTATAATAAGCCTCAAACTGAGATTTTGAGGCTTATTATTCAACTTTATTTTTTGAAAAAAGAAGAGAAATAAATTCAAAACAACGTATACATTTTAATCATTATAATGTTGATTATGACAAAATATATAAAATCAATTGGATTACTTGTTCTGGCAGTAATTCAGTTTTCATGTTCAAATAACGACAGTTCAGATACTCCGGCTGTAGATCCGCCTGCTGCAGATGACACTTTCATCAGGGCTTCGGATGTTTCGTACCTTCCAGAAATGGAAGCTGTCGGAACTAAATTTTACAACAACGGCAAAGTAGAAGACATGCTTACAACCCTTAGAAATGCAGGTTGTAATACGGTTAGGGTGCGTTTATGGAAAAACCCGGCATTCGGATATTCCGGTTTTGAAGAAGTGAAAAATTTCGCTAAAAGAATAAAACGATCCGGTCTTAGAGTTTGGTTAACCGTTCATTATTCTGATCACTGGGCAGATCCGGGAGTTCAGACTACTCCTGAAGAATGGAAAGACTTATCTTTTGAAGAATTAAAAAAAGCTGTAACTGATTATACAGAGGACATTATAGAAGAAATAAATCCTGATATTATTCAGATTGGAAACGAAATCAACAGCGGATTACTTTGGCCTCAGGGAAATCTAATCGACAATGAGCAGCAGTGTATCGCTATCTTAAGTGCTGCAAGTGCAACTGTTCGCGCTAAAGCACCTGATACCAAAATCATGATTCATTATGCAGGTGTAAACGCTGGGGGAACCGACTGGTTCTTCAACAAAATGAAAACTATTGATTACGATTATATCGGATTATCATACTATCCTGTATGGCACGGAAAAGATGTTAATCAGATAAAAACGACTATTGATGCCTTAGGAAAAAAATACAGTAAAAGAGTCCTGATTGCCGAAACTGCTTACCCGTTTACACTTTCTTATAATGACTTTACCAATAATATAGTAGGTGAAGCTTCTCAGTTAATTTCAGACTATCCTGCAACTCCTGCGGGACAAAAAGCTTTTGTAATGGCAGTTCGGGCTCAGGTAAAAGCATCAGAATACGGACAAGGTTTTGCTTATTGGGGCGGAGAATGGGTTGCTTTTAAAGGAACGCAGTCAAAAAGCGGTTCTACTTTTGAAAACCAGGCTTTGTATAGTTTCGATAATAATGCTTTGTCTGTAATGCAGGCTTTTGCAAAAGAATAAAACATGAAAAAACATTTTAAAATTATCCCTTTTTTGCTTGTCATTGCTGTTGTCTTTACTTCTTGCAAATCAAAAATGATAAGTGAAACAGGCTCTTTCTCAAAAGGAGCCGATGTGGGATGGCTGCCACAGATGGAAGCTACCGGTTATAAGTTTTATGATGCAGACGGTTCTGAAAAAGACTGTCTGCAATTATTAAAAGACAGAGGAATCAATACCATCCGTTTGCGTGTCTGGGTAAATCCAAATGATGATAAAGCGAGCGGGCACTGCAGTCCGGAGGAAACGGTTGTCATGGCAGTTCGCGCTCAAAATATGGGAATGCGTATCATGATCGATTTTCATTACAGTGATTCATGGGCAGATCCCGGCAAACAAAATAAACCGGCAGCCTGGGCAAAACATTCTTTTCCTGAATTGCTGAATGATGTTTATGCGCATACGTATGATGTGCTGAAATTGTTAAAAAAAGCAGGAGTTACACCGGAATGGGTTCAGGTTGGAAATGAAATTCCGGGTGGAATGCTTTGGCCGGAAGGTCATACAGACAACTTTGCTCAACTGGCACAATTGCTGAATAAAGGATATGAGGCTACAAAAGCTATCGATTCAAAAATCAAAGTTATTGTACATTTGGACGAAGGAAACAAAAACGAAAAATTCAGATGGTTTTTTGATAAAGCAACGGAACTGAATGTAAAATACGATGTAATTGGTCTTTCATATTACCCGTTTTGGTTAAAAACAGATTATAAAGAAAACATTGCCGATTTAGAAAACAATCTAAAAGACATGGCTTCCCGTTATAATAAAGAAGTGATGGTAGTCGAAGTAGGCGGTGATTATACATTGGAACAAAACACAAAAGAAATGCTTGAGGCTACTATAAAAGCTGTAAAAAGCGTTCCTGATAATAAAGGGTTAGGTGTTATTTACTGGGAGCCTCAGGGCGCGAAAAGCTGGAGTCAGTATCAGCTAAATGCCTGGCTGGATAACGGAAAACCGTCACCTGCACTGGATGCTTTCAAATAATTAAATACTAAATTTTACCATTAAGGTATTAAGTTAATTAAGTCAAGCTTTGTCAAGTTAATTAAGCTTAGCTTAGTTAACCTGATTTTTAATGACAAAAGAAATCCAAGTCTTAATTAACTTAATACCTTAATGGTGAAAAAAATTAAAACAGAATGAAACTATTCTTTAAATCAACATTATTCTTATTTCTGCTTTTTTCGTACGGAAAAATGATGTCACAGTCCACTACTGTTGTTTTAAAAGACAACTGGAGTTTTTCTAAAGAGGTAAAAGAAGATGCTTCTGCCGTAAATTTTGATGTCTCGAAGTGGGAGAAAGTCAGTGTACCCCACGATTGGGCTATTTATGGACCTTTTGATAAAAAATGGGATCTTCAGACCGGTATCATTGAACAAAACGGTGAAAAAGAAGCGACTGAAAAAACAGGTCGTACCGGGGCACTTCCGCACATTGGAACGGGATGGTATCGTAATACATTTTCTATTCCGGAGTTTAAAAAAGGAAAGAAAGCAATTCTTGTTTTTGAAGGCGCCATGAGCGAACCTCAGGTTTATTTAAATGGAAAAAAAGTGGGGCAATGGGGGTATGGATACAGCTATTTTTATATTGATATAACTAATGATCTTCTTGTTGGTGCAGAAAATGTACTGGCAGTCAAATTAACCAATGAACCATTTTCTTCAAGATGGTATCCCGGAGCAGGTCTTTACAGAAAAGTGAGCATTGTAGTGAATGAGGAGGAACGTTTTGCACAATGGGGTACATTTATTACCACTCCTGACATGAAAGGGAATAACGCCGTTGTTGATATCAAAGCGGAGTTTCATGGCAGTAATGTTTCAATGGTAACTCAAATAAAAGATGCTGCTAATAAGGTAATAGCAACACAAAAAAGCATAGTAACTAAGGATGGGAAATTCCATCAGACAATGGAAGTTTCCCAACCTCATTTATGGAGTCCCGAAACTCCTTATTTGTATACAGCGGTGACCAAATTATATGCAGCCAACGGAACGTTAAAAGACGAACAAAACATAAAGTTTGGGATACGATTTATAAAATACGAACCTAAGACAGGATTTAGCCTTAATGGTAAAGTGACAAAATTTAAAGGAGTTTGTCTTCATCATGATTTAGGCCCTCTTGGTGCAGCTATAAATAAAGCGGCACTTCGAAGACAACTTACGATTCTAAAAGATTTAGGATGTAACGCAATCAGAAGTTCTCACAATATGCCTTCTTTTGAACAGCTTGAACTGGCTGACGAAATGGGATTTATGTTCCTGGCAGAAAGTTTTGATGAATGGGCAAAGCCAAAAGTTGAAAATGGTTACCATCGTTTTTTTAATGAATATGCGGAAAAAGATATTGTAAATTTGGTAAGAGCTACACGAAATCATCCGTGTATTGTAATGTGGAGTTCCGGAAATGAAGTTCCGGATCAATGGGGAGCTGAAGGAGTAAAACGTGCCAGATGGCTGCAGGACATTTTTCATCGTGAAGATCCTACAAGACCTGTGACTGTTGGTATGGATCAGGTAAAAGCAACTATGGAATCTGGTTTCGGAGCTTTGCTGGATATTCCCGGATTAAATTACAGAGTTCATCTTTATGAAGAAGCATATAAAACATTTCCACAAGGATTTATATTAGGCTCAGAAACGGCGTCGACAGTAAGTTCAAGAGGAATTTATAAATTTCCGGTTGTTCAGGGAAAAAACAAAACATATGATGATTTTCAAAGTTCTTCTTATGATCTTGAAGCCTGCAGCTGGTCTAATGTCCCTGATGAAGATTTTGTATTGCAGGATGATAAACCGTGGGTTATTGGTGAATTTGTCTGGACCGGTTTTGATTATTTAGGAGAGCCTACACCTTATGATGAAAAATGGCCTTCAAGAAGTTCTTATTTTGGAATTTCAGATTTGGCGGGACTTCCTAAAGACCGTTTTTATCTTTACAGAAGCAGATGGAATAAGGAGGATAAAACACTTCATATTCTGCCACACTGGAACTGGAAAGGAAGAGAAGGAGAGATCACTCCGGTTTTCGTTTACACCAATTACGACAGTGCAGAGCTTTTTGTAAACGGAAAAAGTATGGGCGTGCAGAAGAAAAACAATTCAACTCCGCAAAACCGTTATCGTTTAATGTGGAATGATGTGAAGTATGAGCCGGGAACAGTAAAAGTAGTAGCCTTTGATTCTAATGGAAAAATAGCTGCCAAAAGTGAGGTTAAAACGGCCGGAGACCCGTATAAAATTGTACTCAATGCAGATCGTAAAACAATCAAAGCAGATGGCGAGGATATCTCTTTTGTAACGGTTTCGGTTGTAGATAAAAACGGAATTCCATGTCCTGTAGCCGATAATGAACTGCAGTTTAAAGTAACCGGTGCCGGAACTTACAGAGCTGCATGTAATGGCGATGCTACATCGTTAGAAATATTCCATCAGGATCATATGAAGCTTTTCAGCGGTAAACTGGTGGTTTTGGTAAAAGCAATTGAAACTCCGGGTGCAATCCAGTTGGAAGTAACGGGGAAAGGACTTGAGACAGGTAAAATTAGTTTGAAGTCAAAACGTTAATAATTAGAATTTTGTAATTAAGAAAAATGATTTTCTTTTTCAAAATTACAGGTAAAATATACTTTTGAATAGAAAAAAGAGGTGGCAGCCTCTTTTTTTTTATGCGTCTATTTCTGGGGGCAGGACCCTATTCTTTGATATAATTTTAATTGACTGGCATGCTCTGAAAAATTTGTTCATCAGATGCCTTTTGCATAATTTTACAAGCTTATTCCAAAAGTATCTCGAAGAAAAAACTGAACTGACGCAAGCAGAATCAGAGCGTATTCAATCATTTGCTATTATTAAAAAACTTCGTAAAAGACAATATCTGCTTCAGGAAGGAGATGTCTGGAAGTACGATGCTTTTATAACTCAAGGTTGTGTTAGAACTTATACGGTTGATGAAAAAGGAGGGGAACATGTAAACAGCTTCAGTATCGAAAATTGGTGGACAGGTGACCGCGAGAGTTTAATGATGCAGCAGCCGTCGCGTTTTAATATCGATGCTATTGAAGATACCGAGCTTGTACTTTTTACCCATGAAAATTTTGAATTGTTGTGTAGAGAAATTCCAGCTTTCAATAATATGGTAAATAACATTCTACAAAGAAGTTTTATAGCCGCTCAAAATCGAATTCAAGCCTCATTAACTTTAACAGCAGAAGAAAAGTATTTGAACTTTGTAAATAAATATCCTGGCTTTGCTTCAAGGATTCCTCAAACTATGATTGCCTCATATCTGGGCATGACGCCAGAAACACTAAGCCGTATTCGTAAACAAACGGCAAAAAAATAAATATATCAGGAGCTTTAAAAGCTCCTTTTTTTATGCCTTCTTCAAACTCTTGATCTAGATCAAGTTTTTACTTATTTCTAATCAATGTACAGGTTTTGCATTCGACGCAACTTTGTAATGTTCAAAAGAAATAAACATTATAAACATTTAAAAATTAGAAATCATGTCAAAAACAATTTTCATTACAGGAACAAGTACAGGCTTTGGAAAATTAACAGCTGTAACATTAGCTAATGCGGGCCATTCAGTAATTGCAGGAATGCGCAACACAAATGATAAAAATGCCGCTGCAGCTAAAGAACTGGGAGCAATAGAAAACATTGAAGTAGTAGATATCGATATTACAGATGATGTATCAGTTAGTCAGGCAATTGAAAAAGTATTAATTAAATACGGAAAAATTGATGTTCTAATCAATAATGCAGCGGTAAGTGGTTTTGGTCTGCTTGAAGGTTATTCAATTGACCAGGTTCGTAAAATGTTTGATGTAAATGTTTACAGCGTGCTCCGTATGTATCAGGCGGTGCTTCCTTCTATGAGAAAAGAAAGAAACGGACTTGTGATTAACATTACAACCGGAGCAAGCGGACACACTCTTCCTTTTATGGTTCCGTATATCGCCTCAAAACTTGTAGTTGAAAGTTTTACAGAAGGACTACAGGATGAATTGGCGGATTACGGAATTGAAAACGTAAGTATTCAGCCGGGAGTTTACCCAACAGAAATGAATAACGGATCGAAAGCCGGTATTCATGCTGATAAAACAGCAATTATAGAAGAATACGGAGAAGCAGCAACAGCAAAATTTAACGCTTTAGGAACAGCATTATTCGGTAAAATGGCACAGTTTGATATGAACCCACAGACTATTGCTGATGGTATTTTAGAATTAGTAAGCATGAAAAAAGGGGAGAGACCGCTTCGTTTTCCACTTGATGCTATTGCTCAGGGAACTGACAAAGAATTTATAGAAGCGCGTGCTACTATTAAAGCAAAATGGGTAGCAGCTTATACGAATTAAATAACAATAACAATAACAATATCAAATATCAATATATACAATCATGAAAACAACTTATAAAAAATCAAATAAAAAAGTAAAGGCTTCAGCAGCAGCAATGTTTAATTTATTAATACTCTTTTCGGCTTCAGAAAAAACAGTTGCGCAAAATAATGTTGGGATAGTTGGAATCGATCATGTCGGCATTAATGTTCCAAATCTCAATGAAGCGGTTATATTTTTTAGCGATGTACTTGGTTTTACACCTGTTACACAATTAGGACCAATTCCGCTTGACGCTGACTGGAAAAAATTAAATCATATTAATCCTAATACTGGAGCCGTTACGATCAAAATGATTAATGCAGGTAACGGTGCCAGTATTGAAGTGTTTGAATATGCAGATAATAAAGGGAACAAAACGCATCCGAATACGGATGATATTGGAGCATCTCATATTGCTTTTTATGTAAACGATATTAATGCATCTGTGCAGTATTTAAAAAGTAAAAGTGTAAAAATACTGGGAGAACCTTTTACAATGCCATCGGGAGATACGGCTGGAGAAACCTGGGTTTATTTTGAAACACCATGGGGTTCTAAAATGGAATTGGTTTCTTACCCAAACGGAAAAGGATATGAAAACAACCATCCCAAAACTGTATTATGGTCACCAAAAAATGCAGCAGTGGAAAAAGTATCTGCCGATGATTTCGATTCTAAAAAGAATACGGAAATAGTTGAAAAGCATCTTAAAATCTGGAATGAAAAAGATGAGGTAAAACGTAAAGCTTTATTAAATCAAGTTTATGCTACTGATGTAGAAATGGTAGACCGTCATTTTATTGCTGAAGGAATTGAAGATATCAGCAAGTTTATTGTGGAGCTTCAGACTAAAAAACCTGATTTTAGATTTACTTCCAAATCAGTAGAAACCAATCATAATATCGTTCGATTGTACTGGCAGTTTGGTTCAAAAGCAAAACCGGCTGTTGTAAGCGGAATGGATTTGTTTGTAATTGAAAATGGTAAGGTTCAGAAATTGTATGTTTTCGTTGAAAAAGAATAACTTTCGATTCATTTCAGAAATTCTAAAAAGCCGGAAAGTAATTTCTGGCTTTTTAACTTCTATTAAATGGTTTTTAAAATACCTCCATTAGCTCTTAGAGAAGCTATCACTAATTTCCTTTGATAATTCCTCTTTCTGAATTTCTGATAAAATTAATAATTTTATCCCTCTCAATTGTTTCCTTAAAATTGTTTTCTATAAAGTCTAAAGCCAGAGAGGTATTTCGCTTTTGCTGGAAGATTATTTTATAAATTTCCTTAATCTCGTTAAGTTTAGATTGTTCGAAGCCTTTCCGTTTTAATCCAACAGCATTTATTCCGGAATAACTCAGAGGTTCTTTCGCAGCCATTATATATGGAGGAATGTCTTTAATTATTCTGCTTAGTCCGGTTACCATAGAATGTTCTCCAATTCTTGTAAACTGATGTATGCCGGTCAGTCCGCTGATATTGACAAAATCTTCTATGATGACTTCTCCGGCAATTCCTACATTAAAACCAATTATGCAGTTATTACCTATTGAGCAATCATGTCCAATATGTGTATTGGCCATAATCAAATTTTGATTTCCGATTTTTGTAACTTTCTTTGAATTGGTTCCCTTATTAATTGTTACATATTCCCGGATAATATTATAATTGCCAATTTCCAATGTTGTGTATTCTCCTTTGTATTTTAAATCCTGAGGAATTCCAGATAAAATTGCTCCGGAATGAATAAAACAATTTTTTCCTATTCGGGTACCGTTTAACAACGAAACATTATTTGCTATAATTGTATTGTCTCCGATTATGACATCATCTTCAATTGTGGAATAATTTCCAATTGATACGTTTTCCCCTATTTGGGATTTGGTGCTAATTTTTGCGTTTTCTGAAATCATACTACAGTTTTAATTATGCAAATTTCAGTCAACCCAAAAATATATTTATTGATATAAAGTCAATAAATTTCAGCCCTGATTCTGCTCAATGTTTCCTGACTTACATGTAAGAGCGAGGCGATGTTTTTTTGCTTAGATCTTTGAATTATTAAAGGAAAATTTTCAAGTATGTACTTATATTTTTTTTGGGCGGCATAGCATCTAAAACAAAATGAAATTCATCGAATGCAGCCAAAGAGCATCTTAAAAAATTGAGATGAAATTGGATAAATAATGGATGTTTTAGTAATTCCTGCTCTTTCTCTCTGGTTAAATAATAAACGACTGTATCCTGATCTGCCTGTAAATACTCAAATGATGGTTTTTGGCTAAAATAACTTGCCAATGATGTTACCCAATGGTTATCATGATAAATCCACTTAGTTGTTTCTTCGCCATCAATTATATAAAACCTTCTGATTAATCCTGTTTTTATGAAAAAGATTTTAGAGCAGAATTCTCCTTCCTTAAGTAAATATTCATTCTTTTTGAATAAATGCTCTTCGAAGCTATTCTTTATAGCATTTATCGTTGCATCATCTAATTGCTGAAAACGATTTATAAATTGAATAAGTTCTGTCATTGTTTAAATATTTGTTTCTAAAGTGTGGTTACTACACTGAGTGTGGGGACTAAACTAAGGCTTTTTCGTTAAACAACTGCATTGAAAAAAAATATAGTTCCTCCTCAGATATGAACACCAGAGGAAGCTAATTTAAGCTAATGATTTCTTTTACCACAAAAAAATGCACGTTTACCTCAATTTATTGTCGGAGTTCCTGAATATACATAGTATTGCAATTATGACTTTAAAAGAATATTATAGGGACAGCAGTTTATCATGCTAAAAACCGCTATTCCTATTTTATTCACATTTTGATTTTTTTTAGACGCATTTTTTGCAATTACTAATTTATTAATACCCAATATTATGAAGACAAATAGATATTTCTATCTCTGTTTAGGCATTTTAGCTCTATCCTGTTCAAAAGACAACGATAGTAATGATGACGAAACCAGCGTTACGACAAATAACCCTGTTACAATTAGTGCAACTGTTGCAAAGGGAACAGCAGAAGGATCTTCGGAGACCGGAGCAAACGAGGAGGATATACTGGCCAATTCAACGTTTGCTTCTACGGTAAAAATAACATTTAGCGGTACAAGTGCAACGATAGAAAATGCGGTAACGGGTGTAACAGTTACCACTTCCGGTGCAGATGTTATAGTGACCTCTACTGTTGCGGGAGTAGCTTATGAAGTAACCGGCACCACAACAGACGGAATGCTTAAAATTTACAGTGATAAAAAATATAAGCTCACACTGAATGGCGTTTCTATCAAAAACAATGATGGACCGGCGGTCAATATTCAGTCAGGCAAGAGGGCTTTTATTGTACTGAGCGGGACAAACACATTAGAAGATGGAGCAACTTATGCTGCTTCAACAGAAGACCAAAAAGGAACTTTTTTTAGTGAGGGACAGCTTATTTTTTCAGGCAGTGGAACCATTACTATTGTTGGTAACAACAAACATGGTATTGCAGCTGATGACTATGTGCGTGTACAAAGCGGTACGATTAACATTACCAAAGCTGCTTCTGATGGAATCCATACAAACGATGCGGTTTATATCGATGGTGGTAACCTGAATATTATTGCGTCCAGTGACGGAATCGAAGCTGAAGAGGGGCATATTATTATCAATGGCGGAACAATAACTGCAACTGTGGCTGATGACGGAATAGTTGCTTCATACGATACAGATGATACAATCGATCCTTATGTGGTTATCAATGGAGGTACTATTACAATTACTACAACAGGTGAAGGCGGCGAAGGAATAGAGAGTAAAAGTACCCTGACCATCAATGACGGTACTATTTATGTCAAGGCTATAGATGACGCCATCAATGCCGGAGATGCGATTTATATCAACGGTGGAACTATCGTGGCGTACAGTACGACAAATGATGGTATCGATTCGAATGGAACACTGACTGTAACCGGAGGAAAAGTATTTGCTATTGGAGCTAAAAGCCCGGAAGAAGGTTTTGACTGTGATAATAATACATTCAAAATTACAGGCGGACTGCTGATTGGCGCCGGAGGAGCAACCAGCTCGCCAACTGCCAGCGTATCTACCCAGGCTTCTGCTATTTTGGGGAGCGGAAATGCAGGAACCATATTTAGTGTATTAGATAGTGACAATGCAGAGGTGATGACGTTTAAATCTCCTGTGAGTTTTACAACATTACTATTATCCGGCAGTAAATTCAGCTCTGGTAAAACCTATAAATTGGTTACGGTTTCTACGGTGACCAGCGCTTCAGATTTTAACGGATTGTATCTGGGAGGAACATTTAGTAATCCTACAGTATCGTCAAGTTTTACATTGACATCGATGGTGACAAAAATAGGAGGGAGCACCGGCCCAAGGTAATTTAATAATTTTTGAATATAGTAAGAACAAGTCTGTGCCTTATTGGGTACAGACTTGTTTTGTTTATAAAGGTTCTTGTATTTGAATACATAAGAGTATAGATTTATTGAAGAATAGTTTTATAGAAAAAATATGGACGTCTTCGGTCTTCAATAAAGCAGTTCAGAATTGATAAAAATTTAGAGGCTAAAAAATGCTTGATGAACAATGCATAAAATCTTTGCTTTAGATTTAGTAAAAGGATTCGTTTCAAAGTTGTTTCAGATTGTTACAATTAGCTATGCAGGAGTTATAAAATTATTGTTTAATTTAAGCTTTATGTCAAATTACGAAAATTACTGATGAAACTTTACATCTTCATTCTTTTAAAACTGCTTTTAGACTACCTATTTCAAACAGACTAAGGATTCTTTCTATAAAAAACGAACCATAAATATTAGATTGTAAAAATCTGATAAATAGATTTTATAAGTGTAAAAAAGAGACAACTATTATATAGCTGCCTCCAAGTGTCTATGGAACAAATTACAAATCATTTTATGAATGATTTAAAAAAACAACCTCACTTTCAAGTTAACTTTGTAAGACGATTATTTTGATAAAATGCTTTTTATGAGTTTAATAAGTTCATCAGATTTTGATATGAACGGACTATGCCCAGAATTTACCGTATAAGTATTTGTAATTCCTGCTTCTTGTGCCATTTTCTGCTGAAAACTATAAGTAATAGTATTATCTCCAGTTGTAAAGATGTAATACTTTTTCCCGCCAGCATTATAATTTTCTGTTTTATAATTTAATGGTGTTCCAAGCGGAATTGTTGGCTCTGCTTTATAACGAGCTACAAGAAACTGTTTTTGAACATCAGTTGCATCCTGAGCAAATATTTTTGGAAGATTCACTTCTGGATTTACAATTCCGGCTAAAGTTTGATCTTCGGATAATTGTAATGACGCTGGCAAAAGTGAGGCAGTATCCATTTGTGAATAATCTAAAACACTTTTTCCGTTTTGCGGAATAAAACCTGCGACATAAACCAGTTTTTTGATTTTTTGAGGAACTTCTGCAGCAGTCTGAGTAATTACAGCTCCTCCCAAACTATGACCAATTAAAATTACAGGTTCGTTGTATGAATTGACCGCTTTTTTTACTTCATCAACATAGGCCTGAAAAGAAACCTGATAGGCAGGAGTAGTATCGTCTCCGTGTCCTGGTAATTTTACAACCGTAACAGGATAACCGGCAGTTTTTAAGTCTTTTTCGGTTTGATCCCATACGTATGATGCCTGCCATGCGCCATGCACTAATACAACGGGAGATTTTTTGGCAACATTATCATCGTTTGAACATGAAGCACTTGCTATGGAAGTAAACAATAGCAAGAAAAGTTTTGATATTGATTTTAAGGGAGTTTGAGAATTCATTTTCAATTTTTTCATTGTTTTATATTTATTGTTGTTTTTATTAAAATTTGGATGTCTTTTATTCATTATGGAAGTACATCAAAACCATTTAAAACGGTTGCAAGCAAAGTGTAAGCGCCAACCAAAAAGATAAGTTCGGCAACTCCATCTTGCCCTAAAATTTCTTTGGCTAGATTATAAGAAGAGTCGGGAACAATTCTGCCTTTGGCTAAAACAGTAGCAATTTCATATGCTATAGCTTCTTCCTGATTTAATTCGTTTGGACGAATTCCTGATGCTAGTGAAGAAACAGCTTCGGCAGAAAAGCCAAAATGTCTGGCCATGATTTCGTGAGCATAGAGTTCAAAACGAGCGCCAAACGCAGCACCAACAGTTAGAATAGCCACTTCTCGCACTTTTTTAGAAAGTGTTGCATGATTGTCTAATGAACGGACAAAGCTTAAAGCAGGAACTCCAAATTGCGGAAAGCCAAGCATGGGAGGAAATGGGCCCGTTAAAGCGCCTTCGTTATTCAGCATCGAAACCGGACTCTGGCTTGTCGTGATAAGTTTTACCACTTCGTCGTGCACATAACGCACTTCGGTATTCATTGTTTCTGGAATTATAGGATTTACTCGCATGATAGTAGTTATTAGATTTAGCGAAGATTTTCTTCAAATTGTCCGTCAATCAAAATGAAGACTACGCGACAAACTTTTCCTGATCGATTGCTCCAGGCATGATTAGTGCCTCGTTGTACAATAATATCTCCTGCTTTTGCTGTTGTTTCGCCTTCGTCCACAATCAAAGTTAGTTCGCCTTCGAGAACAATTCCGTAATCAATAGTTTCGGTTTTATGCATTAAAGGATGGGGTGCGTTTCCACCAGCTTTTGAAGCGTGTTCTCCGCTCATGGTTTTAAAATGTTCAAAAGCTTGTTCTTTTGTAAGGTTCCGAATTTCATCATTTTCTGGCGGAAAATCGATAACTCGTATTCTTGTTCCTTGTTTTGGAGGCCCAAGAATAAGTCCATTTTCTTCTGGATCTGTAGATATGCTGTCTATTATAGCAGGAGTTTGTTTCGTATTCCAAACCTCATGAAATTTGGCTCCATTTGGGCCGCCAATCATAAAAGTTTTCGTTGGAACTTCATCAGAAACTATAATAGCTTTTCCTTCTGTATTATGTCCCGTTACGATGCGTCTGAATGTTGTGTTTGTTTCCATGGTTATCGAGATTTAGATTTTATTTTTTCTGAATACAAATACACCTAAATAGTGAAAAAGAACTCCAACTGCCCAAGCAGATGTTGACCAAAGTGGCCAAGGATAAGTAGTATCTGTTAAATACCAAATAAGAAAGATTATGGGAGTTGCTAATAAGAAAACAAGAAAGTGAATTTTGAATCCTAATTTTGGATTGTGTGCTTTAGTGTCGATGTTGAATTTAGTTTTCATGATTAAGTTTTTTAAATGATTAGTAATAGAATATTTTTTATTGAAATGTTTTTAATGGTTTGATTATCAATTTATTTACATGACAAAGGTAGAGCGGGTATTTGACGAACATCGTTGACTTTGGTTAAGAACGAATCTTTTAGATTTAAAAAGAAAGCATTTTGTATTTAGCAGAATAAAATCTAATTTTAGAGAAGTTATTTCTCTTAACTTTCTGCTATGGATACACTTAAAAATGTTATAACATCATTTGTTCCTATGTCTGATGAAGAGTATAATTTGATGCTTCCCATAATCGAAAGGAGAGAAGTGCCAAAAGATACCGACCTTTTACAGCAGGGAGAAATCTGTCGTCATATATACTTTATAGAGAGTGGTTTTTTCAGAATGTTTTATGTGGATTATAAGGGAAACGAAATCAATTGCAGGTTTGCAAAACCAAATGATTTTCTGGTAGATTTCGCTAGTTTCATTACGCAAAGAACAGCTCAATACTATTGCAGAGCGATGGAAGGTTCGAAAGTAATTGCTTTAGAATATGAACAAGTAGAAAACTTATACCATAGTTCTCCAAATTGGTCAAAATTTGGAAGATTAATTGCTGAATATGCTTATTTGATTATTATCGAAAGAGAAGAAATGCTGCATTTTCAAACTCCCGAAGAACGTTACAAAACCATTCTAAAAAAAGAACCTTATCTTTTTCAGATGGTATCGCAAAACCAGCTTTCATCTTATATAGGTATAAAACCTGAATCTCTAAGCAGACTTCGTAAACGAATGATCGGTAAGTGATTCATTAAAATAAAATATAACGGAAGACAAAATTTATCTTCCGTTATATTTTATTCAGCAGTAATGTAACAGAATTAATTCTTCTTAACTAACCAGTTTTCAACTGCTTTCGAAAAATTAGCTACATCAATTGGGTGTCTGCTTGTTATAATGTTGGCGTCAATTACCACAGGTTGATCGGATACAATTCCGCCTGCATTTTTAAGATCGATTTGAATGTTCCAGTATCCCGTCAGTTTTCTTCCTTTTAAGATATCGGCCGAAGCCAATACAACTGGTGCATGACAAATAGCAGCGATCAATTTTCCAGATTTATTAAAATCCTGAATAAATTTGATAACGTCTTTGTCGTAACGAAGATTATCAGGATTCCATGCGCCACCCGGAATAAAAACGGCATCATAATCACTCACTTTAATCTGATCTGCAGTGCGGTCAAATTTTATCCATCCAACAGGCTGTAAATACTGAATCGCCATAACGTGTGTTTTTGCCATTTCTGGACTGCTTAATCCGTATCTTGCTGGAGCAGGATTGTATTTTGGTGATACAATATCGACCTGTGCGCCCAATTCTCTAAAATACCAGACTGGACCTGTTAATTCTATTTCTTCAAAACCATCTGCTGCAAGAACTGCTATTTTTTTGCCTTTTAAAACGGTTTTGTCTTTTACAGGATCAAAAAAGAAAGCTCTTAATGCTTCGTTCCCAGGTGCATTTAAAAGTGAAGAAACAGGCATTACAGAAACATGAGACGGTGTTGTTAATTGGTTGATCACATCTAATTTATGATCAATATCTTGTGCTTGTGCATCTGTTAATGCTGCTGCACTTAATAAACTTGCTGTCATAATTTGTCTTAATTTTTTCATGATTTTTTATTTTAACTATTACTACTGATTTTCTTTTATTCCCTTGTCATCGGAGCAAGTTCTATGAGATTATGCAGTCCGTTTTGAAAAGGAGGTTTCTTGATACTGGTTTCTAAATATTCGATTACGGGTTTGATAGGAGGAAAGTTGAGATGATATTGAAAGGCATCATTACTTCTGAATTTCTCATAGGTTACAAATTGAGTTTCATCTCCTTCAATTTCGGAAAGCTGGTACGTTACTACCCCAGGCTCATTGCGAAATTGCGGCATCGCGATATGATACGTGTCTTTAAAATACTGCTCGGTTCCTTTTTTCCCGTCAACAAAAAGCATAATCACAAGCTGATGGTCTTCTTTTTTAGAAGTTTTTCGCCATTGCTCTTTAGTAAGAGGTTCCAGATCTTTTACATAATAGATTTTAGGTGCTGTTTTTAATGACTTTTCGGTTAAAGCTTGTAGTGCTTTTGCCTGAGTTTTTTTACTGAAATTCTCCAATTGACTTTTTCCATTCCATCTTTCGATCAGCCACAAAATATTGGGTTTTTCTTGTTGGTAAAAAGCTTCTGCCATGATATTATATTTGAATGAAAGAGAAGCTATTACATAATCTTTCAATGCTTTTTTAAATGGCTCCGAAACATTCTCTGGCACTTCATACATTGTTAATTTTGCAATGGTTTCAGAAGTCATTAATTGCTCTAAAAGTGCTTCGCCAACTGCTTTTGCCGATTGCGGATTTTGCCCTGTAACCAAGCGTTGGTCGACCGTTACGTGCTCTTGCCATAAACCTGATTTTTCAAAAAATCCTCCTCTTTCTATTAATTTGGATTCTAATAAAAAAGGCGAGGCTTTGTCTAGTTTTACAGCCGTTTCTTCTTCATTTGTAAAAGCATTGATTTTTTTGCCGTCAACAAGATATTTATCATCAAGCTTAATATTTAAAAGCCCTGCAGAACCGTGAGACACCGCACTGATAAATCCGTTGTTTTCATATATTTTCGAAGCGATTGCAGTAAGCTGTTTATTGTTTGGCAAATCCCATAAAGCGCCATGTCCGCCTGCATAATGTATCGCGGCATAATCTTTTGGATTGATGCTGTCTGGTTTCAGCGTGTTTTCTATTTTTTGTCTGTATGCTGTGTTGAGCCAAAATTTTTTGTTTATCAAATCGCTTAAATTAAATCCTTCTATGGGAGCTTTGCCTCCTTTCGGACTAACAAAATCAATTTCATAGCCAGCGCTTGTTAATACATCCCACGGATGCGTCACTTCAGAAAAATAAAAACCTGTTTTTTCTCCTGTATTTCCCTTTTTTTCATGATTGGTTACCACGAACAAAATTTTCTTTTTCATGCTGTCAGATTTTTTAGCTTTAACACTGGCTGTAATAGTCATAAAAGCACAGAGTGCGACTATCAAAACTTTTTGAGCGATTGAATTATATTGTATTGTTTTCATATTTTCTCGGTTTAAATTTTCGGTTATCTCTTAGACAAATTTCCATCTTGCATATTCGTTAGAAGTTGATTGAACTCACTTTAAAAGTGTGATTACAATCACGTTAATTTTAAAACAAGACAAAAGTATATCGGTCATTCTTTCCAAATCATTGACTTTGGTTAAGAATGAATTTTTTTAATTGTGAATTGTGAAATGTGAAATTGATTAACTTCTTGACAATTTTATTCAACATAGCCCAAGGTTTCAACCTTAAGAACGCAAAGAGGGGTGATTATTGCTGCATCCCAATGGTTGAAACCATTGGTTATGTTGTATTAGTTATTGAGATAAAGTCTGCTCAGCGTTTCCCGACATACTCCGAGATATTCTGCAATATATTTTTTTGGTATTTTCTGAAGAATGCTTGGATAATAACTCGCAAACTTCTCATAACGCTCTTTTGGATTGTCTGATAACAAGGAAATAATTCTTTTTTGCTGAGAAGAGTAGAGAAGGGTTAATTTCATTCTAAAAAAATGCTCCATTTTATGAAGTTCAGAAGCCAGTTTTTCTCTTGCATAAAGTGTCAGACATAATATTTCGGCATCTTCCATGCATACGATATTTATATTCGATTCAGCTTGGTTGAAGTAGGCATTATAATCTGAAATCCACCAGTTTTTTATAGCAAACTGGAGAATATGCTCTTTACCATCTTTATTAATGTAAAATGCTCTTAGCGTACCTTTTATAATCCAATATTCGCATTGTACTTTGTCTCCGCTTTGAATTAAGTACTGATGCTTTTTTATTTTCTTTTTGGTAAAGAAAGTTTTGATATAAGCAAACTCTTCATCACTTATAGGAGTAATTTCTTCAATATGATTTCGCAGCTGATCCATAGACAATACATCATTTGGGTGAATAAGTATTTAGATATAAATATGCTGCCGAAAAAGACCAAGAACATGCCAATAATTTTATGTGGAAGAAAAAAGAACAGAAATAGTATCTCACCTGTTGTTACTGCTATTTCTTTTTGTTTTTGATTTTTAAATAATAGAAAATCAAAACATTATATTTCTACGAAAATTTTGGAGAAGCAGAAAAATACCTCCTAAAAAAGTGGAGTATTTAAAATAGATTTCTAGTTTGTATAGTCTTCTTTTTTAATGGCCAATTTGTTTATTTTAGATTCTAAAGTCGTAGGCTTGATATTTAATATAGAAGCTGCGCCGGAAGTTCCGCGTATTCTGCCGTTTACTTTTTTTAGAATGGAAATTATGTAGTCACGTTCGATTTGCTGTTGGGCGTTTTTTACATCTCCTAAAGTCTGAACATTTTCTGTTTTGGATATTTCTGAAATTCCGGAAGAATTCAGTTTAAGTTCTAATTCTGTTTTTCCATTATTGAGTATGACCGATCTTTCGATAAAGTTTTCTAATTCACGAATATTTCCCGGCCAGTCATAGTCATTCATCTGCTGAATCATTTTTGGAGTTATCCCGTTAAAATTTTTATTGAATTCCCTGCAGAATTTATCTGCAAAATAATCGGCCAATTCCGGAATATCAGTTTTGCGAGCTCTTAATGGAGGCATAGTGATAGGAAAAACATTAAGTCTATAGTAAAGATCCATTCTGAAATTGCCCAAAGCAACTTCTTTTTCTAGATTTCGGTTTGTTGCTGCAACAATTCGTATATCTACTTTTCGGGCCGTATTTCCTCCAACAGAATCTATTTCTTTTTCCTGTAAAACTCTTAATAACCTAATCTGCATTTCATTAGATAATTCTCCGATTTCGTCCAAAAAAATGGTTCCGCTATCGGCCAGTTCAAATTTTCCTTTTCTGCTTTCAACAGCGCCTGTAAAAGCACCTTTTTCATAACCAAATAATTCAGATTCTATTAAAGTGGGGGATATCGCAGCGCAGTTCACTTTTACAAAAGGACCATTTTTTCGTTTTGAAAGGTCATGTATAGACTGAGCCGCTTTTTCCTTTCCGGTTCCGCTTTCTCCCAGTATTAAAACCGATGTGCTGTATGGAGCAACCTGTGTAATAAGGTCGAGAGCATCTAATAAAAGAGGATGCTTCCCAATAATAGAGTTAAATTGATAAGAAACAGTTTCTTTAGAATTATCTTTATAGTTATATTTCAAGTGTTTCTGCTGATCGGTAACTTGAACAATAAGATTTGTAATTTCCTTTTTAGCATTCGTTAGCAAATCAAGATGGTTTTGCGAATAATTGTTTTTCTTTTTACTGCAGAAGATATATTGAACCTTTAATCCGTTATTCAGTAAAAAAGGAAATACGAGAAATGATTCTGCTTTAAAATGATTTTTTAGAAAAGACAAATTTGGATTAATATGTTCCAGGTCATTTTCATAAATAACAGCTTCATTTTCCAGATAATTAATTTCGGTAAAAAAAGAATTGTTTTTTGAATTGGTAATGTTGTTTAATTCTTTTTCACTTATATATTGATATTCATCAAAACCTATACGCATATAAGCAGTGCTTTTGCATGTTTTTTGATTTTGCTGTTTCATTTCAAATACAATCAAATCGTATGGAATAAAGGCTTGTAACTCACGAGCCGTTTCCTGAAGAAATTCTTCGCATTTAAGAGTTTGCTTTTTAATTGCTTTTAACTTGTTCTGTAAAAGCTCTTCTTGTTTCAAACGAGATTCGATGCTGTTTTTATGCCTGTAAGAAGCTATTTCTAAAGTAATAAGCAAATCTTTTTCTCTGAATGGTTTTACAAGAAATCCGTAAGGATCTGTTTTTTTTGCTTCTTCAAGTATTTTTTGATTGGAATTTGCAGAAAGATAAACAAAGGCAATGTTTTCTGCTTTTAATTTTTTTGCCAGATCAATTCCTGATTGTTTTCCTTCTAAATGAATATCCAGCAATACGAGATCGGGTTTGTTTTTTGCAATATTTTCGCAGGCATCTTCTGCAGAAACAGCAATTTCGGTTACAATATAGCCAGCTTGTTTTAATATTAGCCGTAAGTCATTTGCGACTATAAATTCATCTTCTACAATTAATACTTTGCTGCTCATCGTAAATCAGATATTTTGAGGCATAAATTTAATTATTATATGTACGCCGTTATTATTTTCGATGCTAAAACTGCCTTTTAGTTGTTTTGCAAGGCCTTTTATAAGACTAAGCCCCAAAGAATTAGTATCTGTTTTATTGTCAAAATCAGGTAAACCTATTCCGTTATCAGATATTTTAAGGATCAAATCATTAGCTTCCTTATATAAACTGATTTCAATAATTCCTTTTTGGTTTTCTAAAAAAGCATATTTTATGGCATTTACGACACTTTCCGTAATTATTAACCCCAATGGAATTGCCTGCGAAACATCCAGATCTATTGCTTCGATATCTTTTTTGAAAATTATTTGATTTTCATTGTCAAAACTTTCATGTAAATAATCTACAAGTTCGTTAACATATTCGGGCATTGCAATTATAGAAACATTTTCATCCAGATAAAGTTTTTGGTGTATCATTGACATAGCCTGCATTCTGCGAAGACTGTCTTTAAGTGCCATTTTAGCTTCATTATCTTTTAAGTATAATGATTGTGAGTTGAGCAGACTGGTAACCATCTGGAGATTGTTTTTTACTCTATGATGTACTTCTTTCACCAGCCATTCTTTTTCTTTTAGAAGTTTATCTTGTTTTGTATTTAGATTTTCCAGATAGAAATTTTTCTGGTCAAGCTCTTTTTTATTAGCTTCCAGCTTACGATTAGTCCTTTGTTTGATGAGATAACGATTATAAAGTAACCCGACTATAATTAGCAGCAATATTGCTATTGCTAGTGTAATATTTCTTAATTTTTTAGTTTCTTCAATTCTGATATATTGTAATTGATTTTGCTTGTTAAGTAGTTCGATATCTTTTTGTTTTTTAGCGGTTTCAAACTGAACTTGTAATTCTGCTATCTGCCAATTTTTGGTTTCATTAAACATGGAATCTTTTAATTGTTGATGCTTAAGTAAATGTTTAATGGCAGAATTAAAATTCTTCAAACCTGAATAGGCATTAAAAAACATGAGATGAATATCTTTAGTAAAAGATAGCTTATTAGTTGTTTCTGAATAATCTAACGCTTTTTGTAGATATGGTAACGCTTTGTCATATTGTCGTTTATTTATAAAATACTCACCAATTTCTGAATCGATATTTGCGGTTATTTCATTTCCTTGTTCCATTTCTCCTGACAATTTTATTAGTTCAAGATAATATTTTTCAGCCTTTTTGCCCTGCTGCATCGAGTGGTAACAATAGGCGAGGGAACTAATAAGGCATGCTTTAGAATAAATTCCAACAGGTTTGTATTTAGCTTTTATGTCAAGAATATAGGATAGTGCTTCTTTATCTTTTTTTAGATTTATAAGTTCTTTTGCAAAAAGTCTTGCTTCTCTGAATTTGTATAAATTATCAGTACTTTTAAAGTGTTGGTTATCAAAAATCTTTAAATACCATTCTATACTTTTGTCAGGCTGACCGAGTTCTTTATACATATGGGCAAGGCGGCTGTAGAAAGTAAGGGCAGAGGTTGAATCATTTGCTGCTTCCATGCTTTCTATTGCTTTTAAACCATAAGAAATACATTTACCGGAATCACCTTTGTAACGATAGGTAACAGACAACAAATCATAAATATAATGAAGATCTTTATAAGCTATTGATTTATACAGATCAAGTACCTGCAATAATTCTGTTTCAGCAAGATCAGGTTTACCGCTCACCAAATGTATATCAGCGATAGTTTTTAAAACCCATGCTTGTCTTTCTATATTACCGCTCTTTTTATAAAGAGCAAACATGTTTTCAAAACAATTCAATTTAGTTAATCCCGTTTTTTCGCGTATTGGTATCAGTGTGGCAAGTTCATGCCATAAAAGAGCTGTTTTTTCTTCGTTGCCGGGAAGATCTACTTCATTGATAGTTTTTAGGTATTGCTTTTTACTTTGCTGAAAGCCTTCTGTAATAAATAAACACATTGCTTTTACATGCATTCTTTCTGCTTGCAGTCTTGAATTGGCCTGAATTTCAGTAATTTTATTTGATTGCTCCAGATAATACAGAGAATTTTTTAAATCTTTTGGAGATCTGTCTAAATGAAAAAGATAATGCCGTCCTAAGATAACCAGCATAGAAAAACGGGTCGAATCTTTTAACGTTCCTAATAGATTTACAGCAGATGGTATTTGATCTTTTCGGATATAAGTATCACCTATTAATAAATTTGCCTGATTTTTTCCATATTCATATTTCAATTTATTGCTAAGAAAAAGAGCTTTCTTCGCAAAATAGGAAGCACTGTCCATTTGTGTTGTGGGGCTGCCGGTTTTGTAAAGGTAATATTCACGATAAAGATAATAGTGACTCAATTTCAATAAAATATTCACACGGCTTGTATCTGCAGTACTTTTCTGGAGCTGTGACATTAATGTTTTTTGCCTATTCCACATTTTTTGAGAAAATGCGAATGAAGGTATAATTAACATAATTACAGCGATAGTAATAAAGAAATTGTTCTTGGCAGGCATAATAAATTTTTCATTTTTAGCAAAAATTATTACTACTGTACATATGTTTACATAATGTTAGATGGACAAGGTAAGATGTCCCGGATAGGCAAACAAAAATAAGAGTAAAGTTAAAATATATTTTTCTTTCTAAGCATATAAGTATTTGTTTGCTTATCCAAATAGATATACAAACAAAAAAAGGAATTAAAAGTTAAGATAATTTTATCCTTTGTTGTTCTATTATTTTTGTTCGCTATTTAGTTAATTTCTCCTAGTTTCTTTTCTAAATCCATACTTAATAAAGTAAAAGATGTTGCAGATTATAATCTGCAACAAAGTGAAATGATATAAGCTTTCGAACTCTGCTTATAAGCGTTAAATTTATTGTGCAAAAAAACAACCTGTAAATTGGTGTGTGAAAACAATATCCAGCCTTCTGAGAGCCTGAAGTTTTAGCAATAATTAATTAATGATATAAATTGAATCATCAAGGAAGTAATTATTAATCATATTTAATTGAATTAATATATGTCTCTACCTAAAGAATTACATAGTTCAAAATTTGAGCAGTATATGGAGTCTATCAAAATAATGTATCTAATTGATGACAGGTTTAAAATGATCTGTGATCAATATTGTGTCAGTAAAATGAAGGCAGAAAGAAACAAGCAAAAAAGCGAAAAATATTTATGTCAGCAGCTGGAAAACGAAAACCTGTCGCAGGAATTAGAAGAGGAGATTTTATTTTACATTATTAAGAATATATAATGCTATTAGTTTACGATGCGGAAAAACAGGATTGTTATTCAAAAATAGATATAAAAACAGGCATATTGTTTAAATGCTCTAAATTTCGGTTTCATTTTATAATTTGAAACACATTTTTTTTAAAGATTGTTTTCACATTTTATTATGACCTACTTTTAGTTTTTTGTTAATTCTCTTACTTTTTATCAAAGACGGATGTGGTCAAACGCATTTGTACTTTTTTGTTTTTTTGTGTCGGATTGCAAATCGGATTTACAGGGTTTCTTGTTTTATTGAAAATCTAAACACTGGAGAGAAACAATAAACAGGGTTACATTTAATTGTCTCTTTTGAATTTGTTTTTTTGCTTTAAAGTTATGTTTTGTTTAAATTGTATGTCAAAAAAAATAATTTATGAAAAAGCTGTTTCTATTATTAATAACCGCTTGTACATTCATTTCGTGTGAAAATAAAAAAGAGCTTGATTTACAAAAGAGAGAGAAAGCGCTGGTTTTAAGAGAAGAACAATTGGCAGAGAAAGAAGCAGACTATAAATCACTCCTGCTGATGCGCGACAGTATAATTGCCGCTAAAAATGATACTATAAAAAATGATATAACCATAAAGAAATGGCCAAAAAGTCTTTATGGTACCTGGAATGGTAAATTGTTATGCAGGGAATCAAATTGTAACAATTATGTAATAGGAGATGAACGTAACGAAGTCTGGCAGTTTTTGTCTGATTCAACCGGACTGTATGCTAATGTTTTAAATAATAAAAGACTGGTACGTGTTTTTAAGGCAAAATATGCAGAGGATAAAATATTATTTGAATTCAGCAGTGATAGTATTTCAAAAAATAAAGTAAAAATGAATGTGGTTCTTGATGATATCAAAGAAAATGTTATTAAAGGTACACAGACAATAACAGGACAAAACAACTGCTCTGCCAGATTTTCTGTAGAGCTTACACTTCCTCAAAAAAAATAATGTATGTTGCTTAGTATCCAACATGTTAGCCTTCCTATTGAAGACCCGCTGTTAAAATTCCTTATCGAATTAATTATAATTCTGTGTATTCCGCTTTTGCTGAATAAAATAAAAGTACCACACCTTTTGGGACTTATAATAGCCGGAGCGGTGATAGGTCCTAACGGATTTAATGTACTTGCCAGAGATAGTAGTATTGTTGTAACCGGTACAACAGGGCTGTTGTATATCATGTTTTTGGCAGGACTGGAAATCGACATGGGAGATTTTAAAAAGAATAAATGGAAAAGCATTACTTTTTCATTATACACCTTTATAATACCCTTTGTACTCGGACTTATCGGAGGACATTTTATACTGCATTTTTCTATTTTGACAACAGTGCTGTTTGCAAGTCTTTTTTCATCACACACCCTTATTGTATATCCAATGGTAAGCAAACTGGGAGTAGCAAAAAAGATGGCGGTAAATATCACGGTAGGAGGGACCATGATCACAGATGTTCTTTCGCTTGTGGTATTGGCAGTAGTAGTAGGTATGTCACAGGGTGAGGTAGGAACTTCATTCTGGATTAAATTGTCCGTGTTTATGCTGGTTTTTGCTTTAATTGTTTTATTGGTTTTTCCAATTATAGCACGCTGGTTTTTTAAGAATGTTGAAGATAAAATTTCGCAGTACATTTTTGTAGTTGTTATGATCTATCTCGCAGCCTTACTGGCTGAATTAGCAGGAATAGAAGCTATCATAGGAGCTTTTTTTGCAGGCCTTGCATTGAATAGGCTTATACCACATACCTCGTCTCTTATGAATCGGGTAGAATTTGTCGGAAACGCTATTTTTATTCCTTTTTTTCTTATCAGCGTAGGAATGCTGATCGATTTTAATGCATTTATTCAAAGCTGGGAAACACTCGGTGTTGCTGCAGTTATGATTGTAGCTTCAATTGGAGGTAAATATGTCGCAGCAATTTGCACACAAAAAACATTTCGTTTTACAGACGATGAAGGAAAGCTTATTTTTGGAATGAGTACAGCTTCAGCGGCAGCAACCCTGGCCTCTGTGATGGTAGGATATAATATTATCTTGTCAGAAAATGAAGCCGGTGAACCAGTGAGGCTCTTAAATGAGCATGTACTTAACGGAAGTATTCTGCTCATTTTAATTTCCTGTACAATTTCATCTTTTGTTGCCATGGCCAGCGCACAGCGAATTGCTGATACTGACAAAGAAGAAACAGCGACAGGAGTTAGTGATGAAGACGAAAACATTCTGCTGGCCTTAAATCATGAAGATACTGTGGAAAAAATGGTTAATCTTTCGCTTCTCATAAGAACACAAAATAGTAGCCACAAACTTTTTGCACTAAATGTAATTAATGAAGATAAAAGCGAATCATCTTCAAAAAATGCTGAAAAACTTCTTAGTACGGCTGTAGACATGGCCGCAGGAGCAGACGTGGTATTAAATCCGATAACACGTTACGACAATAATGTAGCATCAGGTATAAATAATGTAATAAAAGAACAAAATATAACTGATCTGGTTATAGGACTTGAAGATGAAAAAAAAATTTCATCTTCATTCATTTATAACCTTTACAAAGGTTATTTAAGCAACAAGCAAATCAGTGTAATTGTTTATCATGAAGTTCAGCCTGTTTCAACAATCAAAGAATACACTGTCCTTATTCCTGTAAATACTGAAAGAGAAAATGGCTTTTTTCACTCTTTATTAAAAGTATGGAATCTCGCAAAAAACTCAGGAGCGAAAATGAATTTCTATGCAGATGAGAAAACAGCCAGAATCTTAACCAGCATAGTAAAAAAATCAAATATTGAAGCGGTATTTAACACTTTTCAAAATTGGCAGGATGCTCAAAAAACAGCTTTTACTCTACAGAAGGATGAAGGTTTGATAATTCTGATGGCTGACAGGGAAATGTATCCGTATTTTTCTAAAATAAAAGAGTTACCCGAAATTTTAAGCAGAGATCTTACTAATAACAATTATATACTTATTTATCCTTCTCTGGAGGAAAATAGTACAGTAAGCGAAAAGAGGTCTGTAAATAATCTGGATGATTTTGCAGAGATTGGTAAAATTATTGGGAAGATTTTTAAATAATTAAGGATATAAATCAGCATTCGATTAACTTGTTGTTTTTTATATTTAGGAGATTTATGTTCTGTTAAGTTTCCTAGATGAGACATTCAAACCTTTTTTATAGACTAACATTTTATCAAATAATCTTTAGAAACATAAAAAAAATGCTAGAATACAAGTTTTAACGTTTTTTATAAGTATTGAGAAGTATAGAAATATCTAACCGGTTTGTTGGCGATATTAATCACCTGGATATCTGATATATTACCTAAAAAAAGACAAAATAAATTGGAACAGAGTCAATTCTGTTCCAATTTAAATGATTTTTTGAATTATTAATTCAGTTAAGTTTCATTGATTATTCATTTTTCGTAAAATCTGCCCACTTCGACGGTTGGCTATTTCAAACATCAAAACGATTATCATTTCTGTTTTTTTAGTAAATAATATTTAAAGAAAGATTATTTATTTTGCTTGAATCAAGGATGTTATTTCAAATACATCACCAAACCTTTTAAAAGTTTCTCGAGCTATATCTACTGCTTTTGCAACATCTGATTCTGTCTGCGGGAGAACATTCAAAGCTGAGGTAAACGAAGCCCATTTCAGTCCGGATTCGGCACCATAGCCACTGAAGAAAGAAAATCCTTTTTCAATCCCTTTTTTCTGTAGCATCTGTACAATATATGGGCCTCCCATGATCGATCCTTCAAGTACATATAAAGCACCCATTGCTTGAATGGCATCTTTTACTTCAGCCGCTGTGGCTGATGGTAATTTGTCAATTGTACCGCCCAACTCCTCTATATCAGCCTTAATATAAGACGAGTTACGGCGTTCACTGTAATCAGGCAATACCGTATTGATATAAGGTGCTATTGCTTTTTCAACAGTATTAAAATAGGCATAAAAACATTTTAGTAACTCTATATAGTCTTCATTAGTACTGATGTTTTTAATACGAAGAACTACTTTTTTCTCCGTTTCCTGATGCTCCGTTTTTGTAGCCTCTTTAATTTGTGTGCTTAACATATTGATTTATTTTAATTTGTTTCCTAACTAACCGCTAAGCGGATTTTTTTCTATAGATTGCCTAATTTTAAACAAATACTTTATGAGTAATCTATCTTTTTTAAGCTGTGTTTTGCAAAACACTAAAACCTCTATTCTTTAATAAGAATAGAGGTTTTAGGTTTTTATTCTGTTACATTAATATGTGTAGATACCCTTACAGCTACAGCATTTTCATCTTCAAAAAAGATTCTGTTATAGGTCCCTGCTGGTGTACCTACTGGTACCTTAAAAGTAGCTGTATAAGCCGTACGTGAAACAATCTCTAACTGACGACGTGTACCATTAGTACCTATCGAAATAAGTACTTTATTACCAGTATCTAATTTTGTCCCTCTAATACTAAATGTATCACCTCCTTTTACTGTAAAAATAGGATTAAATAGAGAAAGAGCTACAGCAGTAGGCTCTGTAATTGTATAATTAAACCAATTCTCCTCTTTAGAATCCCTTAAAACATATTCACCGTTTTTTATACGAAAATCATATTTACCCACTGGTATATTAGTAGGCAGGTAATAATAAATCCCCCCATTTCTAAAAGGATCTCCTGCTACACCTGTACCTACTTCATTAAAATAGACAATCTCACAATCGTATTCCGTAGTTTTATCTACTGCCGAAACCAAATAGAACCTGGTTTGCTCTCTATTATACCAAAGATTATCTGCTGTAAATCCCAAATTATTCCATCCGCCTAAAGTCCCTGTAGTAATACTATTTGCATATACTTTAGGTTGTGGCTGACGGAAATCAACCTCTAAAGTATATTGCCTAGTTGTACCAGCTTCAGAAGTTACCGTGTATTTTTCACCTGTTTTAAAAGGGATTTCAACAGCTGCTTTAGGGCTTATTGCTGCTTTATCGGCTAATGTAATAGTAGGGGTTATAGTTTCAGGCATTTCATGATAACTTGTCCATAAAACCTTTATCGTATCATTAACAATAGCTGCCTGAATAGGTTCCTGGTCTTCAAACTCCTGTATGGTAAAGCTTTTTATATAGGCATCTCCTGACACATAGGTAGTATTGTATTCGGTATCGCAGGAAGTCATAAATCCTAATGCTGTAATGGCTACTGCTACAAAAGAAAAAAAGTTATTTTTATATTGATTCTGTTTCATTTTATTTTTTTATTAAGTGTTGTTTATTTAACGTCTGGTTTTTTTAAAGCATATATTTTTAACATATAAGACATTTAAGCTATTTTTAGTTATTCTAAAAGTCTTATATGAGCCTATTTAAGTTTTATCCTGCTTAAGTTTTTTTACCTTATATGACTTATATGGTTAAAAAATTAGGTACACTCCGGACTAAGACGTAATCAAAATTTAAAACGGTTCTAAATTATCTGTTCAAAAAAAGAGGACAGGCTTTTTTTATTATTTTTACAGACTCAAACTAAAGTCTGTTATTTTTTAAACTATCGGGCAGCTGTTTTTTATTAGACATTTTGCCCGAACCGCCAGCTCGGGCATTTTTTTATACTATAATACTTTAGTATAGGTATAACTTACTGTACCATAGAAAGGTGGTGTGCCAAATGTAGGTACAATGCTGGTAACTTCTATTAAATAAGCTTCTGTAATATCCCCATTTGTTTTTGTTGGATCAGAATATGCAGTTGGGTCTGTTTCGAAGTCATCTTTCCATATCACGATTTTTTTAGTAATACTAAACGCTTGTGATGCATAAGTATAATAACCTAATCCAAAGTTAAGTGAACCAATAGTTCCTTGAGCACTAACTACGTTTTGGGGTACAATCACACTGGTACAATTAGGAGACGTACCTACGTTACCTGTAGCATTCTTAACATTTATAGCAGCAGCTATAGTACTCCAGCCACTTGTACAAACATAAGAGGTATCTACCACTCCTACATACCAACCTTCTTCAGCAGGACGAATACCACTAGCATACATTCCTTCAAATTGTACAGTTGTACTACCTATTGTTTTGGTCGTTGTATTCCAAACACAATAGTCTCCCGAAGAACCTGTCAATGCTTTAGTAACAACGGCACTGTCAGATACTGGATTTTCGCAATCTGCCACTAAAGCATTTGAAGCTAAGTTAGCCTGACTGTTTACTGCTGATCGATTAGCTGAGGTACCGCCCTGTACCCCATCATCTGCTGAGTTTTGATCACAAGAAACAAAGAACATAGCAGTCATTAAAGATAATGTTAGAAATATTTTCTTCATAATTATTTACTTTACAATATTAATAATGCTGCCCGATAGTTATTAATTTTTATTTAAAGGTTACATGTCGAGTCATTTTTTTAATCATACCATAACTCTCTAACTGTACCCAGTATTGTTTAGTTTTATCTTTTATTAATTCAATATATGTTTCCGATTTAGGATCGGTAGTAAACGTCAAAGACTTACTGGTACTATTTACCTCATCCATTACATAACTTCCCCATATTTTGTTGCCATTTTCATCCACAATATATAACTTGGTCACTGAACCAGAAGGTAGAAAATTCTTACCTGACAATGTGATTATAGATTCTAATTTTGCCGTGCTAACTGCTCCCGTCGATGCATTTATAGTAGACAATTCATTTAAAACCATATCAGGGTACTGGATTACCACATTTAGTTTATATTTTGCTGTTGTACCATCGGCAGCTATTACCGTATATTCAAATGGTTTTTCACTGAAAACCGGTACTAATTCATCTGTAGAAGGTGAAATAGTGGTTCCCTGAGGAAGCTCTATTCCTACTTCCATAAACTCTAGTTCATAATAAGCAGGTAAATAGGCTGTAATAATTTTAGCTTCATGATCTATAGCACTATAAATAGCATCTTTTTTTCCTGGATTGGTAATGCCATAACTAATGATCTTGTTTTTAGTCTGGTCAATAGTGATTTCTGTCACGTCTTCCTCTTTAGTACAACTCAATAGGAATACACTAGTCATTAGTAAGAATGTGCAATAGTTTAATATTTTTCTCATTTATTTTTATTTATTTAGACTTAATCAAAATAATTAATAATATTATATTCCAAAAGAAAAGTTAATTAATCTTTCAGAAAAAGATAAAATCCCTTATTTTTAATTTCTTTTATTCAATTTATTTTTTAATTTCAAACTTAGTACTTCCTTTAGGAACAAGTACATACTCAAAGGTAAAGTACATTTTAGGTGCTGTTCTGGTAAAATCTTCACGTTTAAAAATGTTTTTATAAACTGATATCATTTTGATTTTAGCATAATCGCCTTTGGCAGTTTTTAAAATAAGAGTACGTGCTCCAACCGTCTTACCACTTTTTAATAATAATGGCTCTCCTAAAGCATAAGCAATGTGTTTATTATCATAAGCACCATCTCTCACAAGAATGCCGTCAAAATCATAAAGATACCAACCTGTTCCAGAAGCTAAATCACCATTGATATCGTTACCATAGATTCCTTTCCCTGTTTGAAATACATTATCGTTTGGAACATCAATAACATCATCAAAGTTCTGCTCTACAATATAAACACCGCCAATCGCAGCAGTTCCTGCACCTAAATTTCCACTATTTGATCCATTGTTTCCTGAAATAAAACTGCTGTATAAATCGCTAAAAGCCAGATCCCATCGGGTAGTTTTTCTATAATCAGCTGTTATCTCTTTGTTATCAACTAAGCTATAATACAAAATGCTTTTCTCAGCATAATTATCTCCATCAGCCAAAGTGTAGCCAAAGTTTTCTACTCTAAGCAGTTTATGATAATTAGTGGCTGTGGATGGAGTATCATCGTCTGTACCTGATTCCGGATTACCGCTGTCACTTGAACAGGAGGTTAAGAACAGAATACTGAAAAAAGACAATAACAATGCCTTAAACATCACATTATTTTTAAAATTGTTTTTTATTTTCATTCTTATTTAGTATTTAAATTTTTACTGCCGTCATTCTGTACATAGTATCTAAAAGTAAAGTAAGGAGCCGGCCAGTTCAGATTGGTTACCGTAGGAGGATTCCCCTGATAAGCATTAATGAGTTCCAGTTTTGCATATTTCCCGTCAGGAAGCTTTATAGCATAGGTTCTGTTTTTAATGGCTATCATAATATGAGTATTCAGGCTGTAAAAAAACCATCCGGCTGCACTTTCATTTACTGCCCATCCAATTTTATTTATTTCGCTGGCGGCAAATGCTTCATCTGATGGCGCAGTATCGACCTCAGCATATGGCTTATCAATTTTTACTACAGCACTGGTAGCAGTGCCGCCATAACCCGGATTAAATTCATAGCTTCCTTTATTAACATAAACCTCGCTGTTATAAGGCCCTGTAAAAGCAATGTCCCAATCTTTGGTTTTTAAATATTGGGCAGAATCAGCAGCATTGCGAATCCATATCTGCTTTTTATCGCTGAACCGGAAAAGAAAGGTATCAAAACCTTTTTTAGTTTTTCCATCTACTCCTTCCCCCATAGAACCGTTAGTATCTCCTGCCAAATCTTTAATGACAGTACTTTTACCATCTTCAAGTCCCGCCGAAGTATCACTATTTTCGTTATTGCTACAAGAAGTAAATGCCAGCCAAAGGGAAAGAACAGGCAGTAGTCTGTATATAATTTTTATTGTTTTCATGTTTTCATTTCGTCCCTCATTTTATTTATGGTGGTTACCACCTGGTTATTAAATTATTTTGTTTTATTCTTTATAAAATCGGTATTTTAGCCCCAGTAATAATACACGTCCCGGCTGTCCGGGCATGAGCCTGTCTGTATAATCCATAATATTATCTGCCGTAAGCTGCAGGCTTAGACGCTGTTTCATGAGTTTTTTTTCTATTGCAGCATTAAGTAAAAAATGACCTTTTACAAAAATGTCGTATTGGTCAAGAAAGCGATTGTTGTTGCTGTCTACAAAGCCGTATTTTCCACGGTAGTTAACCCTTATATTTCCTGTAATGTCCCAAGGCGTATAGTTATAGGCAGCACGAAGATTGGCCATATGACGGGAACGGTTTTCTATACCGAAATAATCCGATAATCTGGACTTGCGGAACAATCCTGTAGCATTGTCCCTAATGGAGGCATAAGCACCGGTTCCATTACTTATGCTGTCCATCACACCTCTGTCTTTGGCTATGAGGTATTGATATCCTGTACTAATATCTAATCCGGAAAGTGGTCTTATGGACAATGACATTTCTAATCCGGTATTGAAGGATTTTGGCAGATTCTGATAGGTATAAATATCTCTTACATTAGTTCCTGTCGCAACACGAATACTATTAATCTGATTCGAGATGTTATGGTAAAATGCATTGACATCGAGCTTGATGTTTTTCTTAGGAGTATAAGTAAAGCCGCCATTAAATGAAAGCGATTTTTCAGCCTGCAAGTTTTGATCCAGCTGATTGACCAGATATTCTCTTACTTCACTAATCTGCCCGTTATTTTTCATTTCTTCCAGAGTAGCTCGCAGAATTTCTGAACCAATGACCAGATAATTGGCTGTGGGATTCATAAATACCTGATAACGCTGGCGATAATCAGGAGTTTTAAAACCGCTGCCCATAGCTATTTTTAGAGTAAGTTTTGGAATAATATGATATTGAAGTCCAAGGCTGGGGTTGAGCTTACCACCGTAGCTGTTGTTGTGGTCATATCTAAAACCGCCTACGGCTTCGAATTTATCATTCATTTTCCAATCTGCCTGTAAGTAGGTAAAGCCACTCCACATACCGCCAGGGACATTAAAATTTCGGTTGTCCATTTGTTCTGAAGTACCGCCTAGTCCGGCTGTCAATTTCAAATCTGTAACTGGCGCATAAGAAAACTGCTGCTCAAAACGATGCAGCGTCTGGGCAAACTTTTCGGCACTTGTCTGTGAACCGCTTTCCTGCCATAGTATACTCATATCGGATACATATCGGGTCAGATAATATCGGCTCATGCTTCTGAGTCCATTATCGAAAAGATTGTCATAAGTAACGGAAGCATTAATATCTGTAATGTTTTGGCTGTCAGCTGCTGAATTTTGATTTTCATTATTTCCAAATATCTGCTCCATAAAAGATTTTCGTAGTGCATATCTGCCTGAAGCGCCTAAAGTGCTGTTTTCCGTAAGACGATAACGCACCCGACCCTGTAAGGTATAATCGTCATAAGGTGGTGCTGTTGTACCGCCTGACAGGAAGTTAGGGTCTGTATTGAAACCATCTGTACGGTAATAATTAGCAGATATATTGGCAGAGCCTCGCTGGTGGTGAAAAGGAGTTTCTCCTTCTAGTGTTGCATCTACAATGTGGAGTGAACCATAACGTACAGATGCCAATGCCTGCGGCTGAAATGCTCCGTGGCGGGTCACAATATTAATTGCTCCTCCCAATGCTTCACTTCCAAAAAGACAGGAAGAAGCACCTTTGATGATTTCGATTCTTTCGATATTGCTCACACTGATTCTGGAAAGATCAAAATTACCACTATTTCGTCCCACCATAGGCTGACCGTCGATAAGGATCATAACATAATCGCTTCCAAAACCCTGCATCTGAACTCCTACAGCTCTTGCACCTCCGCCAATATCATTGACTACAGCAATCCCAGTTTGTTCTTTTAATACTTCATCCAGTCTGCGGCTGCCCATCTGGGCAATGGTCTCTTTAGTTATAACTGTAACAGGCATAGCACTGCGCTGAATGTCCAGTAAATTATCTGCTTTAGTTTCCTTACTATATACCGTTACCTGTTTCAAAGTGTTTTCTTCTTCTTCTAAGATAATTTTGATATTATTTTTTTTATCAGCTTCTATCTGCACATTGCTTTGGTAAAGTTGGTGTCCAATGTAAGAAACTGTGATATTATACTCCCCTGCAATAATATTTTTGAAGGTAAAGTATCCATTTTTGTCTGTCTGAACCTGATGCATATCAGGCTGCAAAATAAGATTTGCACTAGCAATAGGCTGACCATTTTTATCCGTTATTTTTCCGGTAAGGCTTCCTCTTATAATCATTTGTGCATGAATTAAAACTGGAAATAGTAATAATGGGAACAAAAAATAAATATGTTTTATAGTGTTAAATTTCAATCTCAAAACCAGGTTATTATTTTTATTCATTCTAAACAAGAATTATTTTACAATATTACTCATAACAGTCCGTAGAAGGTTTGTTCTATCCGTTTTTTCTTTTGTTCTATCCGTTTTTTATTTACCAAAGACAAGGAAATAGTAACAGAAGAATTTATCTTTTTTAGGGTTTTAAGTATTTGATTTTTATGTGTTTGAGTGTTTTTTGATGAGTAATATTTAGGAGATTCAAATTTGTTCAATGCGTTTTTTAACAAATATTTTTATTTGTATTTAGATCAATTAAATAGTTCTTTTGCATTGATAATGATTTATAACAGTAACTATTTTAGCCATTAAAAACCTATAGAAATGAAGATGAGAATTTGGAGAAATCAGCTCCTTGGCAGCATTTTGTTTTTTTGTTCTTTCCTTATTCATGCCCAGCCTAAACGCATCATTACATTAGGCGGTGCTATTACCGAGACAGTTGCTGATCTTGGTTTTGAAAAGCAGATTATTGCCGTAGATGTTACCAGCGAATATCCGCAGCAGATAAAAAAACTGCCTAAAGTAAGTAAGAATCGTTCGGTTTCAGCTGAAGGTTTAATGGCATATCGTCCAGATTTAATTATTGCTCCCTATGGTGATGTGCCTTATGGAGTTATCCAGTCTTTAAAAGGGGCAGGAATTAAATTTATTGCAGTTAAACAGGAATATAGCGTAAAAGGAGCGTTACAATTTATTCGCGAAATAGGTATAGCACTCGGAGAGAAAGATAAAGGGAATAAACTGGCTTTGGAAACAGAAAAACGTATTGATAAAGCATTGGAGACAGTAAAACTAAATAAAAAGAAACCTAAAGTACTCTTTATATATGCCAGAGGAATGGGAACAATGACTGTGGCAGGAAAAGGCAGCAACATGGATGCTATCATTGCACTGGCAGGAGGGCGTAATGCAATACAGGAATTTAACAGATACAAAACCTATACTACAGAAGCACTTGTAAGTGCTAATCCTGATGTCCTGTTTTTGTTTGATTTTGGAATTGAGAGTCTTGGCGGCAGTAATGGATTACTTAAAATGCCCGGAGTTGCTTATACCAATGCCGGAAAAAATAAAAGAATAGCAGCTATGGATGGTCCATTGATGATCAATTTCTCAACAAGGCTGGATCAGGCTATATTAGCTCTGCATAAGGAATTTATAAAAAATTAAATAAAATAATGAGAAATAAAAAAACAATATATACCTGTTTAACTCTGGGACTTTTTATTGTTGTAGTATTTTCTTTAGGTTTGGGAGCAATGCATATTCCTGTTTTAGATGTAATTACCATACTGGCGAAAAGAATAGGGATTAACGGTTTTGCAGCTGCTGATGATCTGGCAGAAAATGTACTGCTGCATGTACGGCTCCCCAGAATAATATTGGGAGTATTAGTAGGTGCTGCTTTAGGGATATCGGGCGCTGCCATTCAAGGTATTTTTCGTAATCCTTTGGCTGAACCGGGATTAATCGGAATTTCAGCTGGGGCATCACTATTTGCAGTATTAATCATTGGAATGGAGTCGTTTTTGTTTGTTTCTTTAAGTGAATTTTTAGGTTTCTACCTACTTGCGTTTGGCGCTTTTGCCGGGGCTGGATTGGCCGCAATGTTGGTATATCAGTTTTCCAAAACAGATGGAAAACCCAATGTAGCTACTATGCTACTGGCTGGTATTGCAATAAATGCCTTAGCAGGTGCACTCACAGGATTACTAACTTATACAGCCGATGAACAGCAGCTCCGTACCATTACCTTCTGGATGCTTGGCAGTCTGGGTGGAGCAAATTGGGATATGATTATCGGTATTGCGCCATTTATTCTAATTCCGGTGTTTTTATTACCTCTTTATGGTAAAGGATTAAATTTATTTGCAATTGGGGAACATCAGGCAGAACAAATAGGAATGAATCCCGGAAAAATAAAAAACAGAGTAGTCATTCTTTCGACATTATCAGTTGGAGCTTGTGTATCAGTAACAGGAATTATTGGTTTTGTGGGATTACTGGTTCCTCATATTATCCGATTAATAGGAGGGGCAGACCATCGACTGGTTTTACCCGCATCGGCACTTTTAGGAGCCTTAGTACTTACCGTATCAGACATGCTGGCAAGAGTATTGGTTGCTCCGGTTGAGTTGCCTATTGGTGTAATTACGGCACTATTAGGAGCTCCTATATTCCTTTACATATTATATAAAGACAAAAAGAAGATATTGCAATAATTACTATTAAGGAAAGTCTATGTTAAGAGTAGAATCAATTAGTTATAAAATTAATAACAGATATTTACTGAAGGATATTACCTTCAGCATTCGAAAAGGAGAAATGGTAGCAATATTGGGCGCTAATGGAGCGGGAAAATCTACACTGATGAAAATACTGTGCAGAGAAAAACAACCCTCTGAAGGGCGAGTAGTTTATGATGCTAAAAACTTAGATGATTATTCGGCAAAGGAACTTGCCAGTAAACGCGCTACTTTATACCAACAAAATACGGTGAGTCTGGCCTTTACCGTTGAGGAAATTGTATTGATGGGACGCTATGTCAAAGAAAAAGACAATACTAATATATCCAATGAGCTTGTACTTAAAGAAACTATGGAAATCTGTGGTGTGAGCCATCTGGCAGATCGTTCAATGCTTACGCTCTCAGGTGGAGAACAGCAAAGGGTACACCTGGCAAGAGTTTTGGCTCAAGTATGGGATAATAAGGAGGCCTTATTATTATTAGATGAGCCAGTTTCAAGTATGGATATGCTCTATCAACATCAGACTTTAGCAATAGCCAATGCATTGACAAAAAAAGGTTTTATGGTAGTGTGTGTACTGCACGAAATTAATCTGGCCGCACAATATGCAGACCGTGTTATTATGCTTAAAGGAGGAAGAAAGTGGTGGGACGGTGCTCCCGAAGAAGTTTTGACAAACCGAAATATATTTACTGCTTTTGGTGTACATACTCAGGTACATACTGATCCGAGGACTTTACTAACGCAAATCACACCCAACGGCTTCAAGTTAGATGCGGCTGTATTCAATTCTAATCTGGCAGCATCTCATAATAAGCGTTCACTCAAAGAACGGTTTATTTCGTATCGCGATGAATATCCAGCCAAACCATTATGGCAGATAGCAGAAATTCTGGGAGTCACTCCGGCAGAAATAATGTTTGCCGGACTAGGCGACAATGTAATTTTGCTGCGTCCAGAAATGGACGCTATACTGCAGCGAATAGAAGGGTTAGGACTGGTGAAAGCGGTGACTTATAATGAACACTGTGAAGCAGAACGAATAGGTGTTTACCGAAATTTTTCAAAAGAGGGATATACAACACTTTTCTTAGGAGAAGATATTGATCTTCGAATTTTTGCAGATAGATGGAAGATAGCCTTGGCTGTAGAAGATAGAGGTAAAGAAAGCCTACAGTTTTTTGACTGTAACGGAAAAGCTCTGCACCAAATTTATTTAACAGGAGGGAGCTACAGACAGGTTTATTTAGATTTGATAGCGGAATTTAAGCAAAAAGACCAATCTGCTCCTTTATTAGAAAAGACGGAACAAAAAGAAAGGGAGGAAAAACGTGATGCCGAAATTGATATCAGCGATTTTCATCAGGCATGGAATAATATGCTGGATACTCATGAATTCTATGGTTTACTAAAACGTTTTGGATTAACACGTACCCAGGCATTAAGACTGGCGCCGCCAAGCAGAGCAGTACAGGTAAGTTTAGAATCTTTTCGTCGTACTATTTTAAATTGTTCAGACATTGAAGTTCCGGTTATGATGTTTACTGCCAATGAAGGATGCGTACAGATTAATACAGGACAATTATGCAATGTCAACAGTAACGGACCCTGGTTAAATCTTTCAGAAAGATCCGGAGGAGAAACCAGACTGAATGAAGATGATGTTCATAGTGTATGGCATGTAGTTAAACCAACTGTTGATGGTGATGTTAATTCTTTAGAATTGTATGGTGCAAATGGCAATATGATTGTTCAGTTTTTTGGTGAACGTAAACCTGGTATTCCAGAATTAGAGAGCTGGAAGAAAGTATTGATAAATAACCTGAGTTAAGATGTTCAGGCTAAAGTCTAACTTCACTTGGAGGTAGTCCATAATAACGTTTAAAAGCATTGGTAAAACTGGCCTGATGCTTAAAACCAACCATTGTGCCTACTTCATACATATTGTTTTTCTTTTCTTCTGTGATGAGTCTGCGTGCCTCTACCATACGTATTCGGGTAACGAAATCATAAATGGTAGTGCCGAAATATTTCTTAAAACCAGTACGCATTTTAGATTCATTAATCAAGGCTGATCTGGCGAGTTCTTTTTGTGTAGGCGGATTTACATAATTCCGTTCTAATAGCTCACGAACAGTTTCCAGTTTTTCGATATCTTCTTCATGTAATACTTCTTTATCATTGTGAAGATACTGACCAAATTGTTCTAATTGAAACATAATCAGCTCCATGATTCTGGTATCGATAAACATTCTTTTAAGATGGCCTTCATGTTTACATTCCTTAATACTGTTTATCGAATGACGCATTTCTGGTGTAACATACAAATCTCCTTCAATAAATGAAGTACTGACACCTTTTTCCATCTGCCTTACAAAATCTTCGTGCAGAGGTGATGCTGTATCTACTAAATTGAAATAATAATCTTTTGAGAGTACAATAAGAAAATAAACATACTCCAATTCAGGTTTAATTTCATGCGACTCTTTTCCTGAAGGAATATAACGAATATTATGATGACTGTGTCCATATCCGTTTCCCTTAACAGTATTGCTATTTTTCTCTTTGCTAAAAATGAACTGGCAGGCAATCGCATCTCCTTCTACTTCTGATTCAATTTTTACAGCTTCACTAAAACTCATTTCAGAATGAAGCAGGAACATGCCGTTTGTAGATAGCTGATAATTTTTCATATCAACCGGTAAATGCTTGATACTGATCTGACGTTCGGACAGCCTATGTCCCGCCACATATTTTTCAGGGATTTCTTCCAGAAAAAGCCATTCATTATAATTTTCTATTTTAGCTCTGATTAGCATATCTCTATTGGTTTTATGCGGTAGTATCACTTGTTGAAGTAATACAAATATATGTTTTTATTTATAAGGGTTCTAAATAATGTTTAAATATATCAACATTTTTTATATCCAATAAGGTTGGATGTGCTATGCGGATGTCTTTTGACGAACTATGAAAGTCCACATAAAAATAAACATTATTACAAATGCCAGAAATGTAAGAATGCAAACTTCAATGCACTGACGGCTCCAAATTCCAAACGGAAGAGCTTAATAATTCTTTTGAAAAGCTATAGGCCAGATATTCTCTAAGTTCTCAATTTGTTGAACTTTTCAAACTGCAACTGGATAAACTTTTTGATATTATGGAAAGTGAAAGCAGGGAAGAAATGGATGTTTTTTTGATCAAGAAAAAGGATTTAGAAATTAAAATTGAAAATTAGGATAGACGTTATTTTGGTAATCCAAATTTCCGTGATTAGAAATATAATATATACCTACAAACAATTTGAGAAGGAATTAGGAGAAGTCAAGGAACAGGTAATGGCCGGCAACAGAAAAAAATATCTAACCACAAAATTTATATTGATAAGGTAGTAGAAAAAGTTTCAAATATTATTAAATACAGAGGAGAGAGATTGAGAGTAAAATAAGAATGCAGAATTTGGTGTTTCCGGAGGGATTGTCAATTATGTTTGAAAACAGGGAGTATCTAACCGGCAGAATAAAATCTATTTTTGACTTAGTCCTAACGTTTATGGGCATTGATAGAGGTGATAAAAAAATAAAAATTGTTGTTATAGCAAAAATTTGTTTTGGTTGTGGAGACAGCATAATTTTTAGGAACAAAATCAGACACATAAGAATTTGAGCAAAGTAGCGATTATGCAAAAAAAAACACTCAAACTGACGTTTTTGATAATTTCACCTAACGGGTTTAATTAGATGATAACCTAACTATTTGAAGGAGTTCAACTATTATGAACTTTGTATTATCTCAAAAACAAGTTCCATTTTATAATATGGAACGTGTTTTTTTATAACTGCCTGATTCTCTTTTCTAAATTTGATAGTAGTAAAAAATGCTGGTTATACCCCGTTTAGAGTATCTAAAGAAACTAGGGGATAATGGAGCCCAAGCAGGAAGCGACGCACTAGGACAGCAATTAGGCTGGAGAGGAGATGAAACGTATGTTGCAACTGTTCCGGCTATTTATGACTTATGGCAGGATCCACAGGAGCGTTATGATTTATTTATGAATAGTTTTACAGAGAAAACATGGACGTTCCCGGTCTTCAATAAAGCAATTCAGGATTTGATAAAAACCTACATTCAATGCCCTCCTAGACAATTGCAAGGCGAAACTTATATGGGTAATGAAAGTATTGCCAGATTTAGAAATATCCAGGAAGCTAAAAAAATGCTTGAAGAAAAAGATATGAAACTACCTGAAGATGTAAAATATTAAGAAATACAAACTCTAAGGCTGAAAAGCTGAAATATATAGTTTCACCTTTTTTTACTATAGTGTATTAAGTTGACTATTTGCAATGAAAAGATATTTTAGAAAATAAAATATTTTGATAAACAGTAGTTTAATATTGAATAATTAATGATATAATTGAATCATCACGGCCGTAGTCATTAATCATACTTAACTAAAATCTAAATATGTCTCTACCTAAAGAATTACATAGTTCAAAACTAAAACAGTATATGGAGTCTATAAAAATAATGTATCTAATTGATGACAGGTTTAAAATGATCTGTGATCAATATTGCGTAAGTAAAATGAAGGCAGAAAGAAATAAGCAAAAAAGCGATAAATATCTATACCAGCAGCTGGAAAACGAAAACTTATCACAGGAATTAGAAGAGGAGATTTTATTTTATATTCTTAAGAATATTTAGTGTTACACTTTTCGCTGCTTTTAAACTAATACGTTTTTAATCCTGATTATATCTGATTAAAATTGAAATAAAAGCTTTTTAATCTTAATTTATCAATATTATGAAAAAATTCTTTAAACAGGCTGAGCGAAATTTTATCTCCGGAGCGCTGGTACTGCTTCCTTTAATTGTTTTTTTTGTTATAATGCAGAAAATCTGGTCATTCTTCCAGACTTATGGAGAAAAAGCGGCTCATTTTCTGCGGCTGGATGATATATTAGGTATTGCTGCAAGAGATATTGTGGGCGGTTTCTTTTTAGTGGTATTGTTCTATTTCAGTGGTTATTTAATGCGGCTGGCTTTTTTGAAAAAGTTTACCAGCTGGATTGACAATCAATTAATGATTTTTCTGCCGGGTTATGAGAAAAATAAAAAGATAGCGGAAGAGAAATTAAATGCCAAAGTAAAAAAAAGCAATACTGATCTTCCAATATTGCTAAAATTCGGAGAGTACTGGCAGCCTGCGCTTTTGAAAGAGGAGTCAGATCAGGAAAAAGCCGTTGTTTTTGTTCCAACTGTACCTTTTTCAGATCATGGACAAATTTATATAGTAAATTCAGATCTTATAAAAAGGCTGCCGCATACTTCAGTAGAAGATTTTAATGCATCATTAAAGTCATGCGGCAAAGGAATTTTAGATTTTAATTAATGAAAAATCCACCAACAATGGTTTTTGAGATTATTACTCAAAGTTTTTCCTTAAATCTATTATAGTCTGATTTGGAACATCCAGATTTACAAATCCTCTTCGTGGTCTGTCTAAATCCAGTGTAAATAAAACAACCAAAGAAACTAACAGACAAAATCCAATCTGCACTAACCAGTCAATTTTACCATTACGCCCTTCAGAATACCCACTGTAAAAGGCAATTATAATGGACAGAAAAAACAACATGACCAGAATGCTTTGCGGAACTTTTGCCTTCTCTCCTGAAAGACGGGATGTGGTTACATCAATCATGGTATTTAGCGCAGGAATCATTTGCTGGGTTGCAGCCAGGTTATCAGGATCTTTCGAAAGATTGGCTGCCCGTTTCCATAATTTTGCTGATATGACCTGAGACAGGCTGTCGGCTTTTAAAATTCCTTTTAAATCAGGACCTGTTTCGTAATAGGATATTCGAACTTCTACATACTCTTTAAAATCTTTGCGGAATAATGTTCGTATTGAATCCGGATACAAATCACTTCGCAATATGGCAGTACCAATGTCATTTGCTTCTTCCACAACGATTTTTCTTCGTGAATCGTAACGATCACCACTCATGCCAAATGTAAAGGCTAATAAGAAAAAAAGTAGTGCAATAAGTGCTGAAGTTTCAGTAGATTTTTCTTTGGATGGTTTTTTACTCCGAATATAACTTCCTGTTTTTTTCCCTATAAAACTAGAAATTACCATTAATGTAAAAAGTAGCAGGGCAATTACCCAGGCTTCAGTCTGAATTAGTGAATATTTATTCATAATTAATTGATTTTTTATTTCGACATGGAGTTATTTTTTGTTTCAAATAGTAAAAGAAAAAACAGCATTGCTATTCAAAAATAGATATAAAAACAGGCATATTGTTTAAATACTATAAAATTCGGTTTCATTTTATAATATGAAACGCATTTTTGTTTTAAGATTCTTTTCACACTTTATTAAGCCTTACTTTTAGATTTTTATTACTTCTCTTACTTTTTTATCAAAGCCACTTTATGCCTTCTGTTTTGTTTTAAAAGCCACTTCTTTATTTATACTTCTCTTTGATTATGTAATTAAGTAGTATTCTTTATTAAAATTTTAAAACAAAAAGTATATGAAATTAATTTACACTTTTGTTGATTTTCAGATTCTTAGAAAATTTTTATTATCTATACTTTTTATATTACCTGTATATTCATTTGCACAAAATTGTACCGTTAATGCAAATGTAGACAGGTCATTGTGTCCTGGCGGTCAATTGGTTTTGCCTCCGGATCAGTTTTATTTATTAGGTACGGCCAATGCAGATGTTGGGTTTGATTATTTACAGGATCCGGTTTGGAGTCAGATTTCAGGAAGCGCAGTCAATATTACTATTCCAACTTTAGTTCAGACCTTAGTGACCGGAGCAGTTCCCGGAAATACATATGGATTTAGATTAACAGCTCAATGTGCGGACGGCTCAACAGTTTTTGATGATGTTTATATTACTGTTTTGCCTATTACAATTTCAAATGCAGATACAGACCAAACCTATTGCCAGGGGACGTATGCCTTAAACGGAAATGTACCCGGAGCATCTGAAACAGGAACATGGAGTGTTGTTGGTTCAAATAATGCCGGAATCACGATTAATAATCCTAATTCTCCCAATACAACAATTACTGTTTCAGGCACCACTTCCGGTACTACTACTTTAAGATGGACCATAGAAAATTCTGCTTCAAATTGTGAATCTTTTGATGAAATTGTGATTACAACTTTAGGAGGGGTAGAACCTGTAACTGTCGGAGCTGATATTACACTCTCTAATTGTTATTCGGCTACCCAAAATGTTAATCTGAATGGAAGTTTTGGAGGAAACACAGCTGGAGAGCAGCAAGGAGTCTGGACAGTGGTTTCAGGACCAAATGTTCCTAATTTTTCGGATGTAAATGATAATAATACAAATGTTAGCGGTTTAGTTGAAGGAACGTATGTTTTTAGATGGACAGTTGCTGGCACATGTGCAAATGGTTTTGATGAAGTAACTGTTACTGTTCCGCCACCAACCGCAGATGTCACTAATGTTGGAGATGCAGATTTATATTACTGTGACGGGAGGACTTCTACTGTTTTACAGGGTACAGTGCCTTTGTATGTAAATGAATCAGTACAATGGATACAAACAGGTGGGCCGGCTGCAACAATCGAAAGTCCGAATTCTCCATCGACGGTTGTTTCAGGAATGAATACTATAGGAACATATACTTTCATATACACTCTGACTAATAGTACAACAAACTGTGTATCAACGGGGACACATAAAGTTGTTTTGGAAAATTTGATATCCATATCAGCAGGACCTGATCAGGCTCTTGATTGTGGTGTTTCCGAAGCAATAATTCCGGTAACTTCGACAGGTAGCGGGCAAATGAGCTGGCAAATCGTGGATGGTCCGGCTATAAATCCAATTTTGAATCCGCCTTATCCTTCCTTTCCAACACCTTTAGTGAATTTTTCTGGTAATAGTTTTATTGTACATCAATTAACATTTTCAGGTACTTATATTGTAAGAGTTATAAAAAATCCAGATCCCGGAAGTCATTGCGAAACCGTTTATGATGATGTAGCAATAGTGGTTTCGGCACAGCCATCAGGTTCTAATGCAGGAACTACACAGATTTTGGCATGTAATTTAACATCAGCTGTTTTGGCAGGAAATATTCCAACCCGGGGAAGAGGAAAATGGTCGCAGGTTTCGGGGCCTTCAGCAGCAGTTTTTTCAGATATAACTGATCCAACGACAACAGTTTCGTCATTAGTAAACGGTCGATATGAATTTAGATGGACTATTTCTGGAGGTTCAGCATGTGAGGTTACACAAAGTATTTCTGAAGTTGTAGTTTCCAGTGTAACACCAACTCCTGCAAATGCCGGGAATGACCAGTCTGTTTGTTATGGCACACCAGTTCAGTTGCAGGGAAATGCAGTAGTTAACAGTGAAACCGGAACCTGGACAGTTTCGCCAAATACTGGTGTGACTTTTAGCGATGTAAACGATCCTAATACAATCGCTTCAGGTTTAGCACAAAATACCGTTTATACTTTTACCTGGACAATTGAAAACGGCTGCGGTACATCATCAGATATGGTTGATGTAAATACTAATAATTCGCAAGGAGCTACCGCCGATGCAGGTCCCGACCAATGTGCTGCAGCCGGAACTACATCAATAACTTTAGCAGCAAATGATCCTGCACCCGGAACTGGTATGTGGACACAGACTTCGGGGGCTGCTGCTACTATAACAACTCCCAGTCAGTATAATACAACTATTACAGGTTTAAGCGATGGAGATTATGAATTTAAATGGACAGTTTCGAATGTGGGATGTACAGATGCAGATGATACAGTTGCCATTACAATTGCGCCCGATGTTACTATTGCACAAGCCGGAAACGATCAAAATGTATGTGGTGATAGTGTAACGGTAACCGGAAATACTCCTGCTGTGGGAGAAACAGGGTTGTGGGAATTTGTGAGTGGAGGAGACGGGCCTGTTATAACCAGTCCGACAAGCCCAACAACAACGATTACGGGGTTAACAGCAGGTTCATGGGTATACAAATGGACAATTTCCAGAGGTGTTTGTGCAGCCTCATCAGATACAGTACAATTAAATATAAACGAAGCGCCGTCTACGGCTATAGCAGGACCTGACCAAACAGTATGTGATGTAAATAGTGTTACACTGGCTGCAACACCTCCAGCAGTTGGAAACGGTAGATGGACATTAATTTCAGGACCAAATTCGCCTGTGTTCTCTGATGTAAGATCAGCAACTTCAACTTTATCAAATTTGATAACAGGAGAATATAATTTAGAATGGACAACATACAATGGAATATATTGCCCTGAAAGTAAAGATCAGGTAACTATAAAAATAACAGAAGTAGCTGCTGCAGGATCTGATTATTCAACTTGTTTGGAAGGGCCTCTTTATTTAACAGGTAATGATGGCAGTACGGGAACCTGGAGTTATGTTTCAGGAGGCAGTACTCCGCCAACAATTACACCAACAGGAAGTAATAGTGCAGCTGTAACGGGATTAACTCCGGACACTTATGTATTCAGATACACAATAGCGGCTGAAGGTGCCTGCCCGGAAACATCTGATGATATTAGTGTAGATGTAAACGGACAAATAACAACGACTCCCAATGCTGGACCAGATCAGATTTTGTGTGATGTTACCAGCGTATTCGGTGTATTAGGAATTCAATTATCAGCATCACCTCTTGATCCTGGCACAACAGGTAAATGGACTGTTTTAGCAGGTCCGACAGGAGGATCTTTTGTTAATGATACAAATCCTAATACGATATTTGCAAATCCGGGGTATGGAATTTATGTTTTTAACTGGACAGTAAGTTCAGGAACTTGTAATAGCTCTGATCAGGTAAGAATAGAAAATGCGCAGCCGCCATCAGCTGCTGTTGCAGAAGGTGATAATGCCATTTGTGGTTCAACTACAGAGCTTACCGCAACACCTCCGACAGTTGGAACCGGAAAATGGGAACTGGTTTCCGGACCAACACCTGTAACTTTTAGTTCTCAAATTATGCCTGTAACGACTGTTTCTGGTTTGACCCAGACAGGAGGAATTTATATTTTTAGCTGGACTGTCAGTAATGGATCGGTTTGTACACCAACAACCGACACTGTTCAGATTACAGTAACAGCCGATTTAACCACACCGGATGCTGGACCGGACCAGACCATTTGCGTATCCGGAAGCGCAAATCTGGCTGCAAACAATATTACTGTAGGAACGGGGGCGTGGTCTAAGTTTAGCGGACCAGTTGGCGGGACTTTTTCCAATACAGCAAGTCCGACTTCCACATTCACACCAGTTCTTGCCGGAACTTATGTGTTACGCTGGACGGCAACAAATCTTAGCTGTACTTTTTTTGATGATATGACCTTAACGGTTGATCCTTTGCCGACAACTTCTAATGCAGGAACTCCGCTATCAGTATGTCAATTTGAAGCCGTAACTCTAAATGCTAATACTCCAACAACAGGAACAGGATTATGGACACAAGTTTCAGGTCCTACAACGGCAGTATTTACAGATGCAGCTTCTCCAACTACATCTGTTTTGGGAACACAATCTGGAATGTATACTTTTCGATGGACTATTTCAAGCGGGACCTGCCCTTCCAGTTCCAGCGATGTTACAGTAACGATTAATGAATTGCCTCCTTTGGCAGATGCAGGAGCAGATCAAACGATTTGTAATACATCATCAGCCACTTTAAACGGAAATGATCCTTTAACAGCAACAGGTACATGGACATTTGTTTTAAACCCCGGGAATACGGCTGTTATAACAAATCCAAATGCTTTTAATTCCACCGTTACAAATATTTCTGTTGGAACAACAAGGTTGAAATGGACGATTTCAAATGGTTCCTGTGCACCTTATTCTGATGAAGTAAATATTGAAAAAGCATCCGATTTAATAACATCCGATTTAACAAATGATTCAACCATTTGCGAAGGCGGTACATTAACTTTAAACACAACACCTTCAGGAAGTCTGACACCTTATAGTTATCAGTGGCAAAGTTCTGCAAATGGAATATCAGGCTGGTCAGATATTTCGGGACAGACAAATGCCTCTTATACTACAGACAGTTCGTTAACTTCGGGCGAATATTATTACAGAGTTAATGTTTCAAATTCATGTACTCAAATTACAAGTAATGTTGCTAAACTAACGATTATTCCTGATCCTGTGGTAACATCTCAACCAGCAGGAAATACAATTTGTTCAGGCGCAACCCATACTATGAGCGTAGTTGCGACAACCACCAATATTTTAGCCGGTACACTTGCTTATCAATGGCAAAGCTCTACAGACGGAAGTTCAGGCTGGGCAAATGTTTCAGGAGGAACAGGAGCCACAACCGATACTTACACTACAGCTACTTTGACTTCAAATTTATATTTTAGAGTCAGAATCTCACAAAGCGGAAGCGGCTGCGAAACTTTTTCAGATCCGGCGTTAGTTAGTGTAACCACAATAACAGCACAACCCGCAACACCTGCACCAGTTTGTGTTGGAGGTACAGTAAACATAAGTATTATAGCTTCATTAAATGGAGGTTCAGGAACATTGAGTTATCAATGGCAAAGTGACTCAGGCTCCGGTTTTGTTGATGAAACGAACCCGACAGCAACCACAGCCAATTTTACTTCTGATGTTTTAACGGCAGATACTAATTTCAGATGTGTTGTTACTTCATCTGAAACAAACTGTACTTTGACTTCAAATAGTGTTACTGCCGATGTTGTTTCAGATCCTGTAATAACTGTTGAGCCAACGGGCGGAATTATATGTACAGGCGGAACTTACAATTTATCGGTTACAGCAACAGGCGGAACTCCGGGATTGGATTACCAATGGTATAGCAGTTCAGACAATATTAGTTTTACATTACTATCCGGGGCAAATTCAAGCACTTATACTACACCAGTACTGACAAATGATACATATTACAGAGTAGAAGTTTCAGCTACCGGAAACGGCTGTGGTTTGGCAACTTCTGCGAGTGTTTTGACAGATGTAATTCCGGATCCTCTTATTACCCAGCAGCCGGTTGGAAATACAATATGTTCTGGCGGAACACATACTATGAATGTTGTTGCTTCAGGAGATGTTTCAGGAGGTGCTTTAGCCTATCAATGGGAGAGTTCAACTGACGGATCATCTGGCTGGGCGAATGTTTCAGGAGGAACAGGAGCAACAACAGACACTTATACAACAACAGCTTTAACTTCAAATTTATATTACAGAGTACGAATTACACAGGCGTTAAATGGCTGTGAAACCTATTCAGATGCTGTTCCGGTATTTGTTACAACAATTACAGCACAGCCTGTAACACCGGCAGATATTTGTGTTGGAGGCGTTGTAAGTTTAAGCATTTCAGCCTCATTAAATGGAGGAGCAGGAGTATTAAGTTATCAATGGCAAAGCGATTCAGGTTCAGGTTTTACAGATGAAACAAATCCAACGGCAACTACAGCCAATTTTACTTCTGATGCTTTAACAGTAAACACTAATTTTAGGGTTATAGTCACTTCTTCAGCAACCAGTTGCACCTTGACTTCTAATGAAGTAACTGCAACCGTTGTTCCTGATCCGACAATAAATACACAGCCTTTGGGAGGCACTATTTGTACAGGAGGAGATTTTACGTTAAGCGTTCAGGCTTCTAATGGAACTCCGTCATTAACTTATCAATGGCAATCGAGTACGACTTCGGGAGCTGGATTTACAGATATTTCAGGTGCTACGAATAGTACTTTAGACATAACAAATTTAACACAGACCACTTACTACCAGGTGCTTGTTTCAGCTTCCGGAAATGGTTGTACTACGATTACTTCTGCTGAGGTTGAGGTCACTGTGATTCCGGATCCAATTATTACAACACAGCCAGTTGGCAATACTACAATTTGTAAAAACGGAACAGCAACGCTTTCTGTAGCAGCTTCTGGAGGTTCTGGTTCTTTTTCATACCAATGGCAGTCAGCACCAACATTAGGAGGAACTTATGCTGATATAAGCGGAGCAACATCAGATACTTATACAACTTCAAACCTTTCAGCTACCAGTTATTTTAGGGTTGTCATTGCTAATTCAGGCTCTGGTTGTGATGATATCATTTCAAATATTGCGACTGTTTATATTGGAGATATTAATGTACAGCCTGTCGCACCAGATCCAATTTGTTCGGGAGGTACTGCAACGGTTTCTTTGACAGCTTCTGCAAATGGAGGAACAGCGACTTTTGCTTACCAATGGGAGAGTTCTACTGATGGCGTAAACGGATGGACGGCTATTGGTTCTGCCAATTCAGACAGTTATACAACTCCGGCATTAACTGCAACCACTTATTACAGAGCAATAGTAACTTCATTAACACCAACGTGTAGTTTAACTTCTGATGTCGTGGCAGTAACTGTGATTCCTGATCCTTCAATTACTACACAACCTGCAGATGGTTCTGTTTGTCAGGGAGGGACTTACGATTTGTCTGTAATTGCTTCGAATGGTACGCCATCATTAACATATCAATGGCAATCAGCATCAACATTAGGAGGAACCTATACGGATATTTCAGGAGCTGTAAGTGCCAATTATACAACACCGGCTTTAACGGCAACTACTTATTACAGAGTTCAGGTTAGTGCTTCGGGAAATGGTTGTACAACTGTAATTTCTGATCCGGCAACCGTAACAGTGGTAGATGATCCAATTATTGCGACACAACCTCAGGACGGAGCAATTTGTGTGGGGAATAATTATGCTTTTAGTGTTGCTGCATCAGGAGATTCAAGTCTTGGAGCAGTGCAATATCAATGGCAGACTGCCACTGTAATAACGGGGCTTTTTGCCAATGTTACAGATGGCACAGGCGGAACAACAGCTAATTATACAACTCCTGTTTTTAACACTACAACAACACGATATTACAGAGTTGTGATATCTCAAGGAACTTCGGGCTGTGAAACTTTATCAAATACAGTTACCTTAACTATTTCAGCACAACCTGCAAAACCAGTTGGAACCGTGACTCAACAGCCTGATTGCAGTATTGCAACTGGAACAATAATAATCACTTCTCCTGCAGAAGGAACTGGCTTTGAATATTCAATAAATGGCGGTACGAGCTATCAGGCAAGTAGTACTTTTAGCGGTTTGACAGATGGTGTTAAAACCATAACCGTTAGAAAAATAGGAGCCAGTACCTGTGTTTCTCAGGGAACTAATTTTACTGTTAATAAAAGAATCTGTGCGAATCCGGAAGTATATGCTTCTATAAATGGAGCAACTGGCGGAAATACAACTACAGTTTTAGGATCTGATACCTTAAACGGAAATCCGGCATCACTTTTAACGGTAAATATAACAGTCAATTTTGCTTCATCTCCTCAGATAAATTTAAATCCAGCCACAGGATTAATAACAATTGCCCCGGGAACACCAGCCGGAACTTATACGGTTAATTATACCATTTGTGAAAAAGCAAATCTGTCCAATTGCTCTTCTACTACAGAAACGGTTCAGGTAACCCAATCTTTAATAGATGCGGTGGCAGACGTGGTGACTCCGAATGTGAATGGTTTTATTGGAAGACCATTAGCTATTAATGCTTTAACAAATGATAAGCTGAATGGTAATGCTGTTCTTGCTTCTCAGGTTACTATTACTGTTGTAACCCCTGCAGTTTCAATAGGAAGCGCGCCTGTTCCGACATTAAATACTACAACAGGAACTGTTTCTGTACCTGCAGGAACTCCGGAATCAACGTATACGATAGAATACCAAATTTGCGAAAAACTGAATCCTGCTAATTGCGATATCGCTACGATTGTGATTCCGGTAGTAGCTCCCAATATTGATGCAGTTGATGACTCGGCAAGTCCTGTAAGTGGCGTTGATGGAAATCCGAATGTAATGACTGTTCTTTCAAATGACAGTTTAAACGGAGCTACTTTTACAATCAGTCAGATTAATTTAACCCAAATAGCAGGTGCTACGCCAAAAACACCTGGAGCATTAGTTCCGGTTCTGGATGTGGCAAATGGCATTGTTAGTGTTCCGGCAGGGACTCCATCGGGAACCTATTCTATCAATTATCAGATTTGTGAAAAATTAAATCCTTCCAATTGTGATAATGCTTTTGCAACTGTTACTGTAATTGCAGCGCCATTAATTGCAAATGACGATAATGCCGGACCAATTAACGGTTATGTAGGAAACTCAAACGTAGGAAATGCTTATTACAGCAATGATACTTTTAACGGAAAAGTAGTTGATCTTGCATTTGTAACACCAACAATACTTAATACTGCTGTTCCGGTAACTCCGGGAGCTTTGGTTCCGGTTTTGGATGTCAATACAGGAATAGTAAGTGTACCGGCAGGTACTCCTGCAGATGATTATTCAATAGAGTATTTGCTAACTGAAAATTTAAATCCGGATAATCAGGATGTCGCATTAATTACAATTAGAGTGGCGCCGGCCCCAATTATAGCTGATGACGATGTTTCATCATCAATCAATGGAAAAACCGGAGCATTATCAGCATTGAATGCCTATTCAAATGATAGTTTAAACGGGGCTTCTTTGATTTTAAGTGAAATAACAAGAACAGTAGTCACTCCGGCTTCACCAATTCTTGGAGGACCAGTTCCGGCACTAAATACTGTTACCGGAAACGTAAGTGTTCCTGCCAATACACCGGCGGGAGTTTACACCATAACCTATAAAATATGTGAAAACCTGAATCCTGACAATTGCGACCAAGCAACCATAACGGTAAATGTGACAGGAGCATCAATAGTTGCAAATGATGATACAATTTCCGGAATAAACGGTTATACGGGATCAGCAAACGCTCTGGATGTGATTCCGAATGATACTTTAAACGGAACTTTAGTAACACTTTCAGAAATTAATATGACTGTTGTTACTCCGGCAGTATCTATAAACGGGGGAGCAGTTCCAACATTAAATACGACAACCGGATTAATAAGTATTCCGACAGGAACCACAGCAGGAAACTATACGATTGTATATAGAATCTGCGAAAAATTAAACCCAACAAATTGTGACACAGCTACAGCTTCAATAACTGTAAACCCTCCAATAATTGATGCTGTAAATGATGCAGTAACCAATGTAAATGGTTTATTGGGACAGGCTAATGCGGTCGCAGCTTTAGCAAATGATACTTTAAACGGTACTTTGGTAAATCCGTCAGAAATTACACTTAGCGTAGTCGTTCCGGCAGTTTCGTTAGGAGGAAATGTACCTATTTTGAACATTACAACTGGACAAGTGAATGTGCCACCGGGAACTACAGAAGGAACTTATACAATTGTCTATCGTATTTGTGAAAACCTGAACTCCGGTAATTGTGATATTGCCACGATAAAAGTAGGGGTTGGTGCTTCAACAATTGTTGCAAATAACGATGAGGCAACAAATATAAATGGTTATGTTGGAGCAAATGCCGTGGTTAATGCATTAACAAATGACGAGATAACAGGATTTCCTGCTTCATTAACAACGGTGAACCTGACAGTTATTACATCTGCAACAGCTATCGGTACAGGAAATATTCCGGAACTGGATATTGCAACAGGATTGGTAAATGTGCCGGCAGGAACTTCGGCAGGAACGTATTCTATTGTGTATCAAATTTGCGAAAAACTAAATCCGACAGTTTGCGATCAGGCTACTATTAGTATTACGGTTGTAGCTCCTGTAATTGTTGCCAATGACGATACCATAAGCGGGATAGATGGTTACACAGGTCAATCGAATATTCTGAGTGCCCTTACCAATGACACCTTAAATAACAGCGCTGTAAATATAAGCGAGATTCAGACTCAGGTTATTACCCCTGCCAATTCAATAAACGAAGGGGCTGTACCATTTTTAGATACCGTAACAGGGCAGGTGAATGTTCCGGCGGGTACATCGGCAGGAAATTATTTTATAGATTATCGCATTTGTGAAATATTAAATCTGGCGAATTGCAACGATGCAAGAATCACAATTTCTGTTGGGGCAACTTCTATTGTTGCCAATGACGATACTGTCAATAATATTAATGGTTTTACAGGAGCCGATGATGTTTTGGATGTAATGACGAATGATTTGTTAAACGGACAGCCAGCGGTTTTATCAGAAACTGTTATTTCAATAGTACAGCCAGCGGTTTCAATAAATGGAGGATTAGTACCAACATTGAATACTGCCACCGGAAAAGTTACCGTATCTGCAGGAACTCCAGCAGGCGTTTACACGATAGATTATCAATTGTGCGAACAATTAAATTCTGCCAATTGTGATAATGCAACAATAACCATAACCGTTGATGCTCCGGCAATTGTAGCTAATGATGATTTGGTAACGAATATAAACGGAATGACAGGTGCAAATAATGTTTTGGATGTTCTGCCAAATGATACGCTCAACGGACAGCCGGTTCAGTTATTCAATGTTAATTTGAGCATTGTCCAGCCAGCGACTCCAATTAGCGGAGGACTTGTACCTGTTTTAAATACAAATACGGGAAGAATAAATGTTCCGGCAGGCACTCCGGCAGGAAGTTATCTTATTGAATATAGTATTTGTGATAAATTAAATCCTGCCAATTGTGATAATGCCAATGTCGCCATTACTGTTATAGCACCAATTATTACAGCCAATGATGATTCAGTATTAAATGTAAATGGTTATACCGGAGCTTCGAATGTGATTAATGCGATTAATAATGATTTATTAAATGCGCTCCCTGCAAAAGCATTAGATGTACAAATTTCTATACTTACATCTCCAATCCCTATCAATGGAGGACCTGTTCCAGTCTTAAATACGCTTACAGGAAATTTAGATGTACCTGCCCAAACACCGGCAGGGACTTATGAAATTGGATATCAGATTTGTGATAAATTAAACCCTTCAAATTGTGATAATGCCAAAATTACGATTACCGTTGCCGCACCAGTGATTGATGCTGTTAATGATTCGGTAACCGGAATAAATGGATATGCAGGCGCATCGAACATTTTGAATGCAGGTCAGAACGATATGTTAAACGGAACCAATGTAGTGGCTGCAGAAGTTAATATGAGCATAGTAACTCCGGCAGTTTCATTAGGCGGAGCTGTTCCGGTATTGGACACTGCGACAGGATTTGTATCTGTTCCGGCCGGAACTACTGCGGGCACATATACGATTGTATATAGAATTTGTGAAACATTAAATGCATCAAATTGTGATGATGCAACAATAACAATTACAGTAAACCCTGCAGTAGTTGAAGCACAGGATGATTTTGTCTCTAATATAAACGGATTAACAGGAGCGTCGAATGTCATCAATGCAATTAACAATGACAATTTGAATGGATCACCTGTTCAGCTTGCAGAAATTCAAATTACAGAAGTAACTCCTGCAACTTCATTAGGAGGTCCGGTTCCGGTATTGGATACTGCTACAGGACAAGTAAATGTTCCTGCAAACACACCAGTTGGAAGCTACACCATTACGTATAGAATTTGTGAAATTTTAAATTCAGCCAATTGTGATGATGCAATTATCACTATCGATGTAACTGCGGCACAAATCGTTGCAAATGATGATACAGTATCAGGAATTGATGGATTTACGGGAGCCAGTGATGTTTTAGATGCCATTACAAATGATACACTAAATGGAACAGCTGTCTCATTATCAGATATTACAATTTCGGTATTAAACCCGGCAGTTCCAATTTCGGGAGGACAAATTCCGTATTTGGATATTGCAACAGGAATGGTATCTGTACCTGCGGGAACAACAGCAGGAGGTTACACAATTGTTTATCAGATATGTGAAAATTTAAATTCAGCTAATTGCGATAGTGCGAGCATAAAAGTAAATGTAGGCGCATCAACTATAATTGCTAATAATGATGCAGTTGGAGGAATTAACGGATATATAGGTGCAGTTGACGCTTTAGACGTCATTGCAAATGATGAAGTTGGCGGGTTTCCTGCGGAATTAAAAGACATTTCAATCTCAGTTGTAATGCCTGCAGTTTCTGTGGGAGGAGTTCCGGTTCCGGTATTAAATACAACAACGGGACTGATAAGTATTCCGGCAGGAACACCGGCTAAAAAATATTTTATTACCTACAGAATTTGCGAAATCTTAAATTCAGCTTCCTGCGATATTGCTACGGCAGTAATAGACGTGCTTCCACCTCCAATTGTAGCCAATGATGACAATAGAATTTTACCTGTAAATGGTAAAACAGGTTTAGCCAATGTACTTAATGCATTTGATAATGATGCTTTAAATGGTGCTGGTTTAATTCTAAGCGAAGTGAATGTAAGCATTATCAATTCACCGTCACCAATTCCAGGAGTAGGAATTCCGGCGTTTGATTCGACAACTGGAATTGTAAGCGTACCGGCAGGAACACCAGCAGGATTGTATACTTTTAGATATCAAATCTGTGAAAAACTGAATCCTTCGAATTGTGATGATGCCTTAATTACAGTCAGAGTTATGGCAGCTCCAATTGAAGCCAATGACAATCTTGTTACAGGAATCAATGGCTTTACAGGTGCTGCAAATGTGGTAAATGTAATCACAAATGACAACCTGAATCTGAGTCCGGTTGTACTTGGCGACATTACAATTAGTGTGGTGCAGCCAGCAATTGCGATCAACGGAGGACAAATTCCGGTATTAGATAGTGCTAAGGGACAAGTTTCTGTTCCTGCAGGCACTGCCAAAGGAGTTTATACTATCGAATATCAAATCTGTGAGAAACTAAATCCGGCCAACTGCGATACGGCAATTGCTTATATCTCGGTTACCAGCCCGGCTATAGTAGCTAACAATGACGCCATTACAGGAGTTAATGGCTTTGTAGGTGCCAATAATGTCCTGAATGCCATCACGAATGACAGATTAAATGGGGCAGTAATAAATCTTTCACAAATTACTATAAACGTTACCCAAACTGCCACAGCAATAAATGGTGGTCAGGTTCCGGTTCTAAACACCACAACCGGATTAGTATCTGTTCCGGCAGGAACTTCAGCGGGTAATTATTTAATTAATTATCAAATTTGTGAAGTACTGAATCCAGCTAATTGTGACAATGCTTCGATAGCCGTTATTGTTGTGCCTCCTGTTATTGATGCAGTAAATGATACGCCTGCAATTGTAAACGGAACGAATAATAATCCAAATATTATCAATGTCTTAAGCAATGACAGGTTACATGCAAGTACTGTTTCAATAAGTCAAATCAATTTGTCATTGATTAATCCGGCAATTCCATTAACAGCAGGAGCATTAGTTCCGACTTTAGACTTAAGCAGCGGTTCGGTATCAGTGCCGGCAGGAACACCGGCAGGAGCTTATACTATAGAATATCAAATTTGTGAAAAACAAAATCCGGCGAATTGTGATATTGCCACGGTATTAGTTCAGGTGGCTGCAGCTCCAATTATTGCCAATGATGATTTCTTAGGACCAATAAATGGTTATGAAGGAAATCTGAATGTGGCTAATGCCTTTTTAAGGAATGATACTTTTAATGGGGCTACTGTTACCAATGCGTTAGTAAAAGCTGTGATTATAAATCCTGCTTCACCAAGATTTCCGGGAGCTAATGTTCCTTTATTGGATGCTGCAACGGGAATAGTCAGTGTACCTGCAGGAACTCCGGTCGGAACCTATACAATTGGTTATCAATTGTGCGAACGATTGAATCCGACAAACTGTTATAATGCAATTGTGCGAATTCAGGTAACGGCAGCACCAATTGAAGCCAATGATGAAATGGTAACCGGTATTGATGGCTACTCAGGTAATACAAGTGTGATAAATGCTTATGCTAATGATACGTTTAATGGAGTTGCATTAGTACTTTCAAAAATAGAAACTACGATTATTAAACCTGCTCTTTCTGCTACTGACAGTCCAGTTCCGGTGTTTAATCCAAATACAGGTAATGTAAGTGTTCCGGCGAATACACCAGCGGGAGCTTATACGATTGTATATGAAATCTGTGAAAAATTAAATCCAACAAATTGTGATCAGGCTACGATTCTGGTTCAGGTATCGCTTCCTGTAATTGATGCTGTTGATGATGTATCTGCTTCGGTAAACGGAAAAACCGGAACAGCCAATGCATTAAATGCTTATACAAATGATACCCTGAAGGGATCAGCTTTGGTATTGAGCCAGATTACCAGAACGATTGTTTCCGGAGCAGTTCCAATATCAGGCGGACCGGTTCCAAGTTTGAATTTAGCAACAGGAATAGTAAGTGTTCCGGCGAATACTCCGGCAGCGACTTATATCATTACCTATAAAATCTGTGAGACTTTAAACCCTGCCAATTGTGATCAGGCAACGATTACCATTCCAGTCATTGTATCGGCAATAGTGGCGAATGATGATGCTGTCTCAGGAATCAATGGCTATGTGGGTGGAGTAGATGTTTTGGATGCAATAGGCAACGATACTTTGAATGGCAATCCTGCATTACTTGCTGAAATCAACACGACAGTAACCAGTTTTGCAACTCCAATAAACGGCGGATTGGTTCCGATATTAAACACCACAACAGGCTTGGTAAGTATTCCGGCAGGAACAACTGCAGGAGTTTACAGTATTGGTTACCGCATTTGTGAAAAACTAAATCCAACCAATTGTGATGATGGTGTAATAACCGTTACCGTTGAAGCTCCGGTTATTGTAGCCAATGATGATATTCTGACCAATGTAAATGGTTATGTTGCTACACCTAATGCTATTGATGTTTTATTAAATGACAGACTTAACGGAGCAGTAACAGATTTAACAAAAGTTGATATTACAGTTGATACTCCGGCATCACCAATCAATGCTGGTCCTGTTCCTGTTTTACAACCGTTAACCGGAATAGTAAGTATTCCGGCAGGTACTCCGGCGGGTACTTATACAATAGAATATCATATTTGTGAGGAAATAAATCCATTGAATTGTGATAATGCTGTCGCTACTATAATAGTAGTTGGAGCAACAATTGATGCTGTTGATGACTCTGTTTCAAATATTAACGGATTTACAGGTGCAGTTAATGTTGTAAACGCATTAACAAACGATATCTTAAACGGAGTTGCAGTAATTTCTTCGCAAGTTACTATCGGTAATATTGTTCCGGCCATTTCAATCAACGGAGGGGCAATTCTGGTATTAGATGCAGCAACCGGAAATGTGAGTGTTCCAGCTGGTACGGCAGAAGGAGCATATACGATTGGATACCGATTGAGTGAAAATCTGAATCTGACCAACTTTGACACAGCAGTTATTACTATCAATGTTATTGCTCCTGGTATTATTGCCAATAATGATTCTGCAAGTAATATTAATGGATTTGTTGGAGCCAGTAATGTGGTCAACGCTATTACAAATGACAGACTGAATGGTTTGGATATTGATTTAGCAGCAATTGATATTACTTCAATAAGTACAGCCACACCTGTTGATTATGTTGCAGGAAACCCTGTTCCGGTATTAAATGAAACAAACGGAAGCGTAGATGTATCAGCAGGAACTTCAGAGGGAACTTATACTATTCATTACAGAATATGCGAAAAACTGAATCCTTCAAATTGTAGTGAAGCTGATATTGTAATTACAGTTTTGGCTACCGGTATTGTTGCCAATGATGATTTTGCACAGGACATTAATGGATACAGAGGCGGAAACAATGTGGTAAATGCTTTGACAAATGACCAGCTGAATGGTGTATCGGTTTCGTTACTTCAGGTAAATATTCGCCATATTGGTACTATTGTTCCTTTGACTTCTATTAACGGAAATATTCCGGTATTGAACACCATTACAGGAAATGTAGATGTTCCATTATTAACATCTTCAGGAACCTATATCATTCAATATGAAATCTGCGAAAAATTAAATCCTGCTAACTGTAGTACTGCTTCAATTTATGTGGTTGTAGACCAACCACAAATTGTTGCCGAAGACGATACGATTACAAATATTGACGGATATCTTGGAGCTCCAAACGTATTGAATGCGATGACAAGCAATGACAGATATGACGGATCGCCTTTGAGTGATTTAGATTTGGTATTACGAACAGTAATATCTCCGGCAACTCCTATTAATGGAGGTTTCGTTCCGTTTTTGATTCCTGCAACAGGACTTGTATCGATTCCTGAACGTACTCCGGCGGGAGTTTATCAAATACGATATGCTTTATGCGACAGACTAAATCCGTTAAATTGTGATGAAGCAGTTATTACCATACTCGTAATTGAACCGCCAATTATTGCCAATGATGATTTTGTAGATAACATTAACGGTAATACGGGAGTAAATAATGTATTGAACGCTTATGATAATGATATCTTAGATGGAAATCCGGTAAACTTCTCAAATTTCAGCGGTACATTACTTACTCCGGCAACTTCAATTAACGGCGCTCCGGTTCCTGTGCTTAATGTTCTTACCGGAAATGTAGATGTTCCACCAGGCACGCATGCAGGAGACTATTTTATCGGATATAAAATCTGTGGAAAATTAAATCCGTTAAATTGTGACGAAGCTGTAATAAGAATCAGAGTTGTACCTGCAGCAATTGATGCTGTCGATGATAATGCATCCGGAATCAATGGATTTACAGGAACTACAAATGCCTTAAATGCTTTGGATAACGATACTTTAAACGGCATATTGGTAAATCCGGCAGATGTTCTTATTACAAATGTTCTTCCGGCGACACCAATAAATGGAGGTACTGTTCCGGTATTAGATGCTGCAACGGGAATTGTGAATGTACCTGCGGGAACAACTGCAGGAATTTATACAATTACATACACACTTAGAGAAGCAACAACTTTATTGAATAGTGATACGGCTATTATTACAATTGTAGTTGACACGCCAGCGATAGAAGCCAATGATGATACATTGACAAATATCAACGGTTATGTAGCTACCAATAATGCTCTTGATGTTTTGACAAATGATACGCTTAATGGCGCACTAACAACTTTAAACAATGTTACTGTTTCTGTAGATGTTCCGGCTGCGCCAATCAACGGTGGACCAGTTCCGGTATTAGAACCTCTTACCGGAAAAGTAAGTATTTTGGCAGGTACTCCGGCAGGAAATTATGAAATTAAATATCATATCTGTGAAAAATTGAATCCTGCGAATTGTAATGATGCGACTGTTTATATTACAGTCATAAGCCCATTAATTCTTGCAGTTGATGATAATGCAGCAAACATTAACGGATACACCGGCGCAGCCAATGTGGTAAATGCAATTACAAATGACTTGTTAAACGGGGCAGCAGCTCAGTTGTCTCAAATTAATATTTCATCAATAACTACAACAACACCTGCAAATTATGTATCAGGAAACCCTGTTCCGGTATTAAATATAACAAACGGAAGGGTAGATGTACCGGCAGGAACTTCAGGAGGAACATATACGATTCATTATAGTATTTGCGAAAAATTAAATCCTGCAAATTGTAGTGAGGCAGATATTGTAATTCAGGTAAATGCTGCACAAATTGTAGCTAATAACGACATTGATCTTAATGTAAATGGGTATACAGGATCTGTAAATGCACTGAATGTTTTAAGTAACGACTCTTTTGATGATTCTTCGATTACGTCTAAAAAAGCAAAAGTGGCTATTAACATCAGTCAGATTACCATTACGGTTCTGGATCCTGCTGATCCTGTAAACGGCAGCCCAAATGTGCCGGTTTTAGATGTTGCTACCGGAATTGTAAGTGTTCCTCCTCAAACACCAGCAGGAATATATCGAATTCAGTATCGAATTACAGAGAATTTAAATCCGTCAAATTTTGATGATGCAATGGTATTCATTACCGTTACAGCGACTGCAATCGAAGCAAATAATGATACAGTGCTAAACATCAATGGCTTTGAGGGTCAGGCTAATGTGATTAATGCCATAACAAATGATAATCTTAATGGAGTTGCAGCTCAATTGGCTGAAATCACTATGAATGTTGTGACGCCGGCAACACCAATTAATGCGGGACCTGTTCCAACATTGAATACTGTTAACGGAAGTGTAAGTGTTCCGGCAGGTACGCCAAGCGGAACATATACAATCAGATATGAAATTTGTGAAATTTTAAATCCAACGAATTGCAGCCAGGCAGATATTATTGTAACGGTTGTTTCAGGATCAATTATTGCAAATGACGATTCCGCAACGGGAATTAACGGGCTGGACGGAGCTGTAAATGTTGCAAATGTTTTAACAAACGATTTATTAGATAATGCGACACCAGCTTTATCACAAATTACAATTAGTGTCTTGTCACCTGCTGATGCAATTTCAGGAGGAGCAGTTCCTGTATTAAATACTGCTACAGGATTGGTAAATGTTCCTGCCGGCACATCATCAGGTATTTATACTATTGTGTATCAAATTTGTGAAAATCTGAATGCGACAAACTGCGATCAGGCAGTTATAAAAATAACTGTAGTTCAGCTATCTGTTACATTAATTAAACAAGGAGTTTTCTCAGATACAAACGGAGATGGTTATGCACAGCCTGGAGAGTTGATTCGTTATTCTTTCCGTATTACCAATACAGGAACAATAAATCTAAACAATGTAACGGTTACAGATCCAAAAGCAACCATTTCAGGAAGTCCGATTACGCTTGCGGTAGGTCAGGTGAATGTGACAGCTTATACAGGGACTTACATTCTGACACAAGCTGATATCAATTTAGGTTTTGTCGTAAATCAGGCTTTGGTTACCGCTCAGCCTGTCACAGGAAGTACTATTCAGGATTTATCCGATAGTAATGATCCAACTCTTATTGGGGATAACGATCCGACAGTTACACCTGTTACTCAGTTTAAAGAATTAACATTAATTAAAGGCGGACAATTGACCGGCAGTGGAGGAGTTGGTTCTGTAATCAACTATAACTTCACAGTAAGAAACACCGGAAACGTTATTTTGACCAATGTTGAGATTACAGATCCAATGTTATCATCCAGTTCAATCACCGTGACACCAAGTACATTGGCACCAGGCGCAACAGGAACCGCAACAGCATCTTATACGGTTACTGTGGCTGATGTTGCAAACGGAGAGGTAATTAATACGGCGCTGGCTATTGGAGATGATCCGCAAGGAGATCCTGTTACAGATGTTTCAGACAGTACAGATCCTACTTTGCCAGGTGATGATGACCCGACAGTAATTGACTTAACACTTCAGCCATCAATCGCAGTCATTAAAACGGCATTATTTAATGATGAAAACAAAAATGGTTATGCAGAAATTGGAGAAACTGTTACTTACAGTTTTACTGTAACCAATACCGGAAATGTTGTTTTGGTAAATGTTGTTGTAAAAGATCCTAAACCCGGAATGAAAATAACAGGTGGTCCAATTATTTTGAAACAAGGAGAAACAAATACTACTGCATTTACAGGAACTTATGTTTTAACAGCAGCAGATATTGAATTAGGAAAAGTAGAAAATCAGGCCGTTGCAGAGTCTGTAAGTCCGGACGGAGTAATGGCAACAGATCTTTCTGATGATAATTCTAATCTGGAAGATGATCCTACAGTATTGCCTTTAAATGCCTGTCTGGTTACAATTCATAATGCTGTTTCTCCAAATGGTGATGGTAAAAACGAAGTATTTAAAATCGACGGAATCGAATGTTATCCAAATGCTTATGTACAAATTTATGATCGCTGGGGAGTTTTAGTTTATGATGCTTACGGTTACGATAATGATGCAGTAGCCTTTAGAGGAATTTCTGAAGGAAGGGCAACTGTCGCTAAACAAAAAGGATTACCAGACGGTACGTATTTCTATGTTATTACTTACACAACATATTTAAATGAACCCGTAAGCAAAACAGGATACCTGTATTTATCAGGAAATAATTGATATATGCACTATATAAAAAATGATAATAATCGAAAAATAAATTATCTGCTATGAGAACTAAACTATTTTCTTTGGTCGTTATGTTTGTAACAGCTTCGTGTTTTGCACAGCAGGATGCTCAGTACACACAATACATGTACAACACCATCAATATAAACCCTGCTTATGCGGGTTCTCGTGGAGCATTGAGTATTTTCGGTCTGTATCGTACACAATGGGTTGGTCTGGACGGAGCTCCTGAAACCAGTAGTTTTTCTGTCAATACTCCTATAAACAATAGTAGATTGGGTGTTGGGGTTTCGCTCGTAAATGATAAAATAGGACCTACCAATGAGAACAATTTTTCTGCAGATGTATCCTACACCGTGCAGGTATCTGCAGATTTTAAGCTTTCTTTTGGAATCAAGGGAACCGCTAATTTATTCAATCTGGATATCAGTAAACTAAATCCCGAAGATCAGGGCGATCCACAGTTTCAGGATCTCGACAATAAATTCTCACCCAATGTAGGAGCAGGTGTTTACTGGCATTCTGACAAGGCTTATATTGGTTTTTCGGTACCCAATTTCATAGAAACAAACCGTTATGATGACGATGACATTGCTATTTACAAAGACAAAATCAATTATTATTTAATGGGTGGGTATGTCTTCAATCTGGATCATTATGAATATTTCAAATTCAAGCCTGCAGTTTTGGCTAAAATGGTACAAGGAGCACCGCTTCAGGTTGACATTTCGGCAAATTTTATGTTTGTGGACAAATTTGTACTGGGTGCTGCTTACAGATGGAGCGCTTCATTGAGCGCTATGGTTGGATTCCAGATTACTGATGGACTTTATATAGGTTATGGTTATGATCGTGAAACCAGCAACCTTAATAATTACAATTCAGGATCACACGAAATTTTCCTGCGTTACGAATTCTTCAAAAACAACGGCAAAATGACAACTCCTCGTTTTTTCTAAAAAATAAAGGTTATGAAAAATTTTATCCTATCCCTGATTATAATAAATATTTTTTCGTTTAACGGTTATGCACAGGAATCAAAAGTAAAAACTGCAGGCAAAGATTACGACAATTATGCTTACATTGATGCTATAAAGATTTACGAAAAAGTAGCAGAAAAGGGGTATAAATCGGAAGAGCTGTTTAAAAAACTGGGAAACGCTCATTACTTCAACTCGCATTTTGAAAGTGCTGCCAAATGGTATGGAGAGCTGTTTGCAATGAATACTGATGAAATAGGATCTGAATACTATTACAGATATGCCCAATCCTTAAAATCATCAGGACAAACAGAGCAGGCCAACAAAATACTGGATGAATTCAACTCAAAAAAACAAACCGACAGCAGAGCAAAGCTTTATGACGAAAATGTGAGTTATCTTGATCAGATTAAGGCAAATTCTGGACGTTATGTTATAGAAAACGCCGGAATCAATTCAAAATATTCAGATTATGGAACTTTTATATACAAGAATAAAATATACTTTGCATCGGCAAGAGATACCGGTAATTTCACGCAGCGCAAGCATAAATGGACAGGAGAATATTTTACCAATTTATATACTGCTGATGTTGATTCTGCTCGGGTAACCAAGTTTAAAACTTCTTTGAATTCTAAATTTAATGAAGCTTCACCTGTATTTACTAAAGACGGAAAAACAGTTTATTTTACCAGAAATAATTATCTAAATGGTAAAAAAGGAAAAGACGATAAAAAAGTTACCTTAGTTAAAATTTATAAAGCTACTCTGGTAAATGATAAGTGGACTAATATAAGCGCCCTGCCATTTGCAAGTGACAATTACAGTACTGCACATCCTGCATTAAGCCCTGATGAAAAGACATTATATTTTGCGTCTGATATGCCCGGAAGTATAGGACAATCGGATCTTTATAAAGTCAGTATAAATGGAGATGCAAGCTACGGAAAGCCGATAAATTTAGGAAAAGCGATTAATACAGAAGGCAAAGAAACATTTCCGTTTGTAACATCTGAAAATGAAATTTATTTTGCTTCAGACGGTCACCCAGGACTTGGCGGACTGGATGTTTTTGTGGCTCAGATTGAGAGTAACGGGAACATAAGCAATATTCAGAATGTAGGTACCGATGTTAATTCCCCTCAGGATGATTTTGCCTATATCATCGATCCGGTTTCCCGAAAAGGATATTTCAGTTCAAATAAAGAAGGAGGAGAGGGGAGTGATGATATTTACAAATTTCTGGAAACCAAAAAGCTAAAATGTATTCAGGAACTTAACGGAATCATAACGGATGCTGAAACCAAAATTATCCTGCCGGGAACAAAAGTCATTTTGTATGAAAATCAGGTTATCAAAAACTCCACCATTGCTGAATCAACCGGATTTTACAGTTTTCCTGTCGAATGTGGAAAATCTTATTCCGTAAGAACCGAAAATCCGGATTACATCACAAAGGAAGTTAATGTTATAATACCAAAATTAAACGGCAAAACCAATTTACCTATCGCTTTAGATAAAGATGCCTGTAAATTAGTTGTGGGAGGTGATTTAGCAAAATGTTTTGGAATTAAAAGGATTTATTTTGATTTGGATAAGTCAGATATCAGACCGGAAGCAGCGGTAGATTTGGTAAAAATATTAGTTGTTTTACAAGAGAATCCTTCTGTTAAACTTGATATCCGTTCGCATACAGACAGTCGGGCAACATTTAAGTACAACGAGATTTTATCAGATAAGAGAACTAAATCTATTATATACTGGCTAGTAAGAAACGGTATAAATCCGGAAAGACTGACCGGAAGAGGGTATGGAGAAACTCAGTTAGTAAACAAATGTTCTGACGGAGTAAAATGTACCGAAGAGGAACATCAGGAGAATAGACGAAGTGAGTTTATCATTACCTCTATTTAAGTATTTATAAGATACCTAAACTTTATTTGCATTATAAAAAGTTTTGTTTATCTGTATAAAAAAATGCTTTATGGAAATGTATTAATAAAGTATGGATCGTACACGAAGATACTTAATTTTTTGGCAGTGTAAGGATAAATAAAAGCAAGCTAGGTATTAACTGATTGAGGCCTAATTTCTTAAAAAATAGAAAGGCACAGATTAATCCGCTCCCCCATCTACACTGTCAAAAGTTTCTCTTTCTTTGGGTTTAATACTGTATTTAACAGATACCATTGGTCCATAGTAAATATCGAATTGAGTTCCATTTGTGCGAAGCTGCATTTGCCCGATTACTCCAGCCAAAAAATGAATATTTGGAGTAATTCCTGCCGTATAATATACTGACAATCTGAAAATGTCAAAATTCTCTTTCGCATAATCTTTTGAGGCGAATTTAAGCATCAGCTCTGCGTAGTAACCTATGTTTGGAGCTAAAAATAATGCTTTACTCTTACTTTCAGGAAGAAAATGATTTACGCCAAATCTCATTCGAATTCTTGGTATCGTTTGATGAACCCCGTTTCGGTCATCAAAAAATTTGGTTTCAAAACGAACCTGTTCAAACATATTCCCTCTCGGCATATTTTGTGAAAAGGTGCTCATTATGATCAAGCGGTTTTCGAGTGTTTCATAATTTCCCATTTCTTCAACGGCATATTTCTGATTGTGCGCATATCCCAGCCACAATTTAATATTTTTAAAACCAGAATATATCAGCCACGGTCTTACAACCACTCGCTGTGTATATTCAAAAGGATTTTTAGTGTCATAAGTACCCTGAGTCACCAATTGTACATCAGTCTGGCCACTTAAGTTCCATTTTTCATATATTGGAAAAGCAATATCCCCTTCTGTTATAGAAGCCGGAATGAATCCAATTGTATAAGGTGGATCCAGCTGTGCTCTTGAAATTTGTGCAGTTAATATTGCACATAAAGAAATGAAAACTCTTTTAAATTGGCTCATAATTAGAAGTGTAGAAAACAGAAAACAGAAAAATATGATCTCTTCTATTGTAGATTTTTTTATCCAGCGATTCCGGAAGTTTTAGCATTGCTGTAAATTTAAGGTTATAAAAAATAAAAACCTGACTGCTGTTTTCGATGCTTTTTTCATGGTAATATCTTATTTTAAGTTATTATATATTATAATGTTGATTCCTATATCATAGTGTGTATCGAAATTAACTTTAAAATAATAGGGGACAGAATTTTTAAGAGAAAAGGTTGTTTCACATTTTAATTTGCAACCAATTAAGCGAAAATGCAACATTGATTTCTGGTATTAAAACACTTTAATTGAAAATCAATGCTGACTATATAAAGAAGTATTAGTTTGTAGTTTTGTTTTTTAGATTTACTTGACTAAGCATGAACCAGTTTTTGTTGTAAACATTGGGTTTTAAATTTAGGGAAGAAAAGTAAAATTTGTTGAATCACAAAAAAGCCTGAGAATAAGATTTTTCAGGTTTTATCTTTTTTATTGTAGCTGGAACAGTACAATTCTCGGACCATTTTATGCAGAATTTAAACAAAATAGCTTGTTTTGAAGTCGGTTTGTAGAATAATTTATCCTGAAATTGCAGAAGGTAGTTTATTAGTCCTTTTAGAGTTAAAATATATGATTATCAAAACTGAAAGGCCACGATTTTTCCGTAAAAGTAAAAGTGTTTGTTTTTAGTTGTTAACCAATCGTTGTTTTAGTTTTTTGACTCAAAATGAGTTACTTTATTTCTTAAAATTGATTGATTTGTTCTGTTTTTTAATATGCTATGTTATCTAAAATTAGATTTACCGGCTCCAGCTGTTTATTACCAATCACCTTATAAACATTGATAATTAACATTTATTTGTAAATAAAAAGTTACGTATTCTTTTTTAAAAACGTATTTCGACGTTTATTCAAGTAGATTACCGATTAAGATATTTATTAATTCAGGGTTTATTTAGTTTTGTGCAACTCAAACTACTGATTATTAAACAAAAACTATTGTCGGTCCTTATTCTGTTTTATGATACCTACTATAATTAAGCTTCTGCTTTCACGAAATATTTTTTTCGTAAACACTTTATTTTCCCTTCAAAAAGCTATTCTTTTCTAAATATTTATTTTGGATTTTAGTTCACTTTCCAAATCTAAACGCCTATGTATAATTTTACTTTTTTTAATGTGTTTTTTATCGTTTTCAAAAAAATTGCATCGTCTTTATGCAATTGTAGAATAGGAAATAATAATTTGATAAAAAAAATAGAATCAGTTTTAATTTCAAAAACAACACTAACAGCTATACTATTCTGTTTTATTGTTTCGGCAAATGCTCAATACGGTCCTTCGGATGATTTTGATGGAGATGGTATAGTCAATTCTCAGGATTTGGATGATGATAATGATGGAATTTTAGATACTGATGAGTGTAATAACTTAATCTTATCAGGAAGTTTTGAAAATCTTACAGGACTAAACAATGGAAATAACATAGGTGTAAATATAGCTCCTTGGGTACTGGGAGGTACAAGTAATGCAAATGTAGTTAAAGTTGATGGGCCAGGTCCTTATGTATACGGAAATGGTTTTGGGCCAGAGAGCAGTGCAGATCCAGGGTTGGCTAATCTTAATACTCCCCAACATTATTTAGATATAGCTAATGGTTCTAATGATTTTTATCAAACCTTTACAATAACAGGATCAGGAACTACTTTATTAACTTTTAGTGGATTTTTCTCTTCAAGAAATATTGCTAGTGGTAATCCTGCTCCTGCAACAGGTATAGGATCTATAAGAATTGTAAATGGTACTGGAACAGGGGGAACTGTAAGAGCTACCACTGGTAATATTTCAGTTACAAATAATACTAGCTGGACCTTTATTGAAGGTACGGTAAGTTTACCTGCTGGTACTTATTCATATGTGGTATCAATGGATAATGCTATTAATTTTGATAATGCCAGTTTGATAGGGGAGTGTGATAGTGATGGTGATGGAATTGCAAATAAATTTGATTTAGATTCCGATAACGATGGCTGTTCTGATGCTAATGAGTATTATCATTTAGCTTCTGCCGATGGTAATGATGGAGGTGTTTATGGTATAGGGACTCCAACGGTTAGCAGTACAGGACTTGTAACCGGACCGGTTGCGGCTTCTTATACAGGAAGTTATACAAATGTAACTGTTGGTGGTGGTGTTTCAAGTGTTTTAAATGCTGCGACACCCGCAGATCAATCTGTATTGGCAGGAGGAAATACAACATTTACAACCACTGTTACAACCTCAGGTTCAGGAACAACAGAACATCAATGGCAAGTGAGCACAAATAATGGTACTACTTGGACCAACATTACCAATGGAGGTGTTTATTCTGGAGCAACAACTGCTACTTTAACTATCACAGCGGCTACTGCAGCAATGAATAGCTATAAATATAGGGATTTAGTTAAACAGAGTAATTTGGCTTGCGGACCCACTTCCAGGGTTGCAAATTTGTGCGTTTTAACAACCCCAACTCTGACTTCGCCGACTCCAATTTGTACAGGGAGTAATGCTGTTTTCACGATTACAGGTACAGCTGGAGATGTAGTGACTTACTCAGGAGCAGTTTCAGGTACAGCAACAATAGGTTCAGGAGGCACTGTAACTGTGACGACATTAGGAGTTTCACCTAGTACTACATTAAATTTAACTAATGTAAGTAATGGAACTTGCAGTCTGGCAATAACAGTTACAAGGACTGTGGTTGTAAATACCAGTTCTGGTACCCCAAGCAATACCACTTCAACAACAGCAATTTGTGAGAATACCACCAAATCCTTGTCAGCGACACCGGCAGGCGGAACCTGGTCGATAGTTTCAGGAGGAGGAAGTATCTCAGGGACTACTTATACTCCGGCAAATGTAACAGTAGATACACCGGTAACAATCCGCTACACGGTTGCAGCCAACGGATCATGTGCCGCTAGAAGTTCCGATGCAACTTTCACTGTGAATGCTTTTTCAGGTACAGCCAGCAATACGACTTCAACAACAGCAATTTGTGAGAATACAACCAAATCCTTATCGGCTACACCGGCAGGAGGGACTTGGTCGGTAGTTTCAGGAGGCGGAAGCATCTCAGGAACGACTTATACCCCGGCAGA
>NZ_JAAEHL010000008.1 GCF_010614725.1 Flavobacterium ajazii | reverse complement strand
TCTTTTTCTTAACTAACTCATAACAGCTTATTTACATTTTGAGTTTTTTCTATTTATAGTAAGTTTTTTCTGAATAGCACCGGATTTTTGACAGTTTTCACCCTCTTCTCTTTATCATTTTTGAAGAGTTTTTATCCTTTACCAGGCTTTTTAGAGGATTTTTCAGGATTTTAAAACACTTTCCTGCTCAAAATTTCTTTTGAAAACGAAAATCCATAGCCCCATAGAAGCGAAAATCCTTTTTAGATAAGGGTACGGCCCAAAAAGATTGTAGCGGATAGTGCGAAATAGCTCCTGATTATTATACAAAATACAAAACTCTAAACTTTAAAAGAACTTCGAATTCATCACCCAGACAAAACTTTACTCTTAATATATGATAGTATAATATTCCCTACTTATATATGTATAAAAAACAAACCCAACAGATTTTTAAAAATCTGTTGGGTTGTACATTAATTACAATTTCTATTTAGTCAAAACGAATCGCTTTTACAGGTGAAATTTTTGTTATTATATATGAAGGAATCAATAAAACCAAAAAACAAACTGTAACGGTCAATAAATTTAGCAATATAACATAACCCCAGTTTAAATAAACCGGTGCCTGATTGACATAATAATTTTCAGGATTGAGTTGAACTACTCCAAATTGTTGCTGAATAAGCAATATTGAAATTCCAATTAGATTCCCCCAAAATAACCCGCGGACAATTAAATAAAAAGCATTATAAAGAAATACTTTTCTAACCGTCCAGTCATTAGCACCTAATGATTTCAGAATCCCTATCATTTGAGTACGTTCTAAAATAAGAACCAATAAAGCAACTACCATATTTATCGTTGCTACTAAAATCATCACTGCTAAAATAATAATGATATTAAAATCAAAAAGCTGTAGCCAATCAAAAATATAACTATATTTTTCAATTATCGTTTTAGTATCTAAACTCGATGAAGTTTGTTCATAGATCTGATCTCCGGTTGCTTTTATATTTTTGAAATCTTTTACAAAAACTTCAAAAGCACCAACCTGATCCGGTGTCCATTTATTTATTCTTTGAATATGACGAATATCTCCTAGGATATAAGTTGCATCAAAATTCTGAAAGCCCGAATTAAAAAGCCCCACAATCCTAAATCGACGACTGTTTGGCAATTTACCTTGTTCTTCTTTAATAAAAAAGGTGTTAAAATTATCCCCAACTTTTAAATTGAGTCTATCTGCAAGAAATTTAGAAATTATTACTTCTTCATTTAAGGATTTAGAAAAGTCAGGCAATTTACCCTCTACTAAATATTCACCAATATTATCCCAATTATAATCTGCACCTACTCCTTTAAAAATAATTCCCTCAAAAGCATTTTCGGTTCTAATAATTCCTGCCTTGGCTGCAATAGCCTGGATATGGCTTACCTCTGGAACGGATTTAAAATTAGGATAGAAATCCTGCTTTTTTGAAATTGGAATCAATGTTACATCTGAATTATTATTATCATAGTTCGAAATAACAATCTGCCCGTTGAAAGCTGAAACTTTTTCGCGAATTTTTTCCTGCAGACCAATTCCGGTAGCAACTGAAACCAACATCATAATAATACCAATCGCAATTGCCGAAATCGCAATTTTAATAATAGGAGCCGAAATACTGCTTTTATAATCTTTAGCAGTAATCAGTCTTTTAGCTATAAAATATTCCAGATTCAATTTATCTCTTCAAGTTAATTTATAAGTCCGTTCATTTACCACAGGTCAAAAATACATTTAAAAAAACAAAAATGATTTACAACTAAAAACAATTACAAATTATTTAAGTCTCTTACAAAGGCATTTTCTTTTTCATCTCTTCAACTATATTATAAGCTACCGGACAAATTGCTACATTTTTTAAGGTAAGATCTGCAATTTGATGAAACTTTTTTCTATCAGTATGCGGAAACTCTCTACATGCTTTTGGACGGACATCATAAATCATACAGTAATTTTCATTATCCAAAAAAGTACATGGAACGCTTTTTAAAACATAATCTTTGTCTTCATCAATTCGAAGATATTGTTCAATAAATTGTTGTGGCTTTTGTCTGAAAGATTTGGATATTCTCTCAATATCAGCCAAAGTAAATAAAGGTCCGGTGGTTTTACAACAATTAGCGCATTGCAAACAATCTGTCTTTTTGAATTCTGCGTCATGCAGATCCTGCATCACATAATCCAAATTCTTAGGTTGTTTCTTTTTCAGCTTATCAAAATACTTTTTATTTTCGATATGCTTATCTTTGGCTAACTTATTTAAGTTGTTTAAAATTTGTTTCAAGTTTACTAATTAAATTAATCTGCAAAATTAAACAACTTTAAATTTGAAACCTTAAACTTTGAATTAAATTACAATGAAAGATCTTTTCGGAAAAGCAATGTTTGATTTTCAAACCAATAATTCACCAGAAGATATTATTACTGAAACTTCAATTTCTGAAGAAGACGAAATGAGCGTTGAATATCTATTCCGTTCCTATAATGAAATGCCAAAACTTGAACAAAAAGCTTTGGAGTTAGCTTTCGGAAAAATTTTAGATGTAGGCTGTGGGGCAGGAAGCCATTCTCTTTCATTACAAAAAGACCGCAATTTAGATGTGACTTCGATTGATATTTCAGAAAAAGCAGTTGAAACCTGTAAATTGAGAGGTGTGAAAAATGCCAAAGTCCAAAACATTTTAGATTTTGAAGGAGAAAAATTTGATACGATCCTTTTATTAATGAACGGTACCGGGATTTTTGGTAAACTACACAACTGCAATAAATATTTATCTAAACTAAAATCTCTTTTAAATGAAGGCGGTCAGATTTTAATAGACAGCTCAGACATCATTTATATGTTTGATGAAGATGAAGACGGAGGAAAATGGATTCCATCAGATAATGATTATTATGGAGAACTTGTCTTTAATATATCATATAAAGGAGAAAAAGAAGAACCCTTTGACTGGCTTTACTTAGATTACAATACCCTTCAAAATGCTGCGATTGCCAATGGCTTAAAATGTGAATTGATTTTAGAAGGTGAACATTATGATTATTTAGCCAGACTATTAATTTAGCACCAATAGGAAAATTTGATTTATCATTATTTATATTCAATCATAAAAAACAAAAATCTCTTCAGATGAAGAGATTTTTGTTTTTTATGGTATATTCAAATACTTATGTGTCTGTAGAGAAACCCGCCATTTTGGATTATTCATTACATAATCAACAATCAGCGGAGTCATTTCTTCTTTTTTACTCCATTCGGGCTGAAGAAATAAAATCGCATTCTTATTTACCAATTCTGCCTGTTCTTCGGCAAAAATAAAATCATGTTTATTATGGATAATTACTTTCAGCTCATCTGCATTATCATAAACAGTCTGTGTAGGCAATTTATTTTTTTTTGGAGATAGACAAATCCAATCCCAAAATCCAGACAAAGGGTAAGCACCCGATGTTTCTATGTGAACTTTTAAATTTTTATCTTTTAGTTTAGCCGTAAGCAAACTCATATCCCAACTTAAAGGCTCTCCACCTGTAACAACAACCGTATCAGCATAAGTTGATGCATTCTTTACAATTAAATCAATACTTGTCGGCGGATGTAATTCTGCATTCCAGCTTTCTTTTACATCACACCAATGACATCCAACATCACACCCTCCAATTCTTACGAAGTAAGCAGCTGTACCTGTATGAAAACCTTCCCCCTGAATGGTATAAAATTCTTCCATCAAAGGCAACATTGCTCCTTTATTTACTTCTAATTGTATTTCTTTTGATAACATTATTTTATTTTAAAGTGCAAAGATAGTCAATTAAATACGGAACAAAAAAACCGATAGCTTTTGAAAACTATCGGTTTTATATTTTAACAATTGCAATTTATTATTTCAAAGCTTTCACTGATTGAGCAGCATAAGTATTTGCAGGATCTAAAACTAAAGTTTTATTAAAATACTCAACAGCTTTAGCTTTATCAGTATTGGCATAAGCAGCACCAATTGCATTATACGATTCAACTACTTTTTTTACTGTTGCAGGTTTAGCTAATTCCTCAGCTCCCTTTGCAGTTGTGGCAGAAACATATTGCTCGTAATTTTTAATAATCATATCATCTTTATCTAATAAACTATTGATTCTTCCTTTATACAAAAATGCTTCAGTATAAGAAGGAGAAGCAACCAAAATTTTATCAAAAGTAGCATCAGCATTAGATAAAGCAGCTTTATCACGACTTTCAGCAGGTTTACCTGCATTACCATAGTAAACAGAAATTCCATAATATACAGCATCATCTAAATAATTTTTAGATTCTGCGTTAGCAGCTCCAAGTTCAAAAATTGCTGCAGCCTGAGGATATTGTTTTTTACCAAACAAAGCTTTTCCAAAATCAGCAAGTTCTTCTACAACTAATGGTTCCAACTCAATCGCTTTTTTGATATCTGCTAATCCAGCCTCAAAAGCCGCTTGATCAACAACACCTTCAGCATTTGTTCCCTTTTTGATTTTAGATAAACCAAGATATAAATAATCTCTACCGATTACTTTGTTTGTAGGAGTTTTTATAAAATCTTCAATAGATTTAATTGCTACATCAGCATTACCATTTTCGTAAGCAGCATACCCTAAATATCTAAAAATTCTTGGATTAACTTTATCCTCTGCAATCATTTTATTTGCTACTTCTTCAAGTTTTTTATAATCTTTAACTAAGATTAAGAAATCAGCATGACGCATTTTAGAATCTAAAGAATAATCTGTAAGACTTAAATACTTTTCATAATTCGTAATTGCATTTTGTAGATTTACTTTAGCAGTAGAAGGCTTATTTCTTGCCCACTTGTAATAAGTTTCAGCCAACTCTCTGTAAACAGGACCATAATTAGCATTTAAAGCAATAACCTCATTAAAAGATTTGATAGCTTCATCATAAGACTTAGCCCCTTTCAACAAAACTCCTAATTGCATTTTTGCTCTTAAAAGTGTTGGATCAGCCGTAAATGCATCACGGTAAGCTTTATAAGCATCATTTTGATTATTTGCACCATAATATGCATCTCCTATAGCTAAAAGAGCAGTAGCATTCTGTGGTTCTAAAGCCAAAGCACGTTGTAAAACTGCAATAGCACTAGTGTAATCAGGATTTTCAGAATTTATGTATGCTCTTCCGATATAGATAAACTCTTCTACATCCTTACGTTTCATGTCTTTTGTTGCCAAGCCAAAGTTAGCCTGAGCGGCGGCAGTATTTTTCTGATCAAGATCAAGCTGACCCAATCCAATATAATTCAAATTCTTGTTTTCTGAAGCCTCTAATCCATTTAAGTAATAGATTTTGGCAGAGTCAACAACACTTTCATTCAAATATATGTTCCCTAAAACAAAATTAGCTTCACCATCAGAAGGTTTAGCCTTTATGATAGATTTCAGTAAAGACTTTGCCTTCTGAAATTGTTCTGCATCAATTGCTTTTTTAGCTTCTTTGATATCTTGCGCTTTTACAACAGAAGCTGAAGCAACTAAGGCAAGACTTAAAATTTTAAATTTGTTCATCTTTATTGTAATTAATTATTTTCTTTATCGTTTGAAATTTGATTTCTAATTTGCAGCTTTCTACCTGGAGTCTTAACCGGCATTAAGCCTGATTTTAAAACAATTCGCTGTCCAATGTCTCCGGCAATGAATGATGCAAATCCCATTCCTAATCCAGTGTATCCCTGACAATTGATGATATACAATTCACGTGCCAAAGGATATTTCTCTTCGGCTAAGTCATTTTGTGTAGGACTGTAATATTTATTATCATTTAATCCTTTAACACTTAAAACATTTATATTATGAACTATATCCTGCATTTCAGGCGCCGGCTGTGATAGCCAATTGACTCCTACCACACCAATCATTCCGTCATTTTCTGAAACAAATTTTATTACTTCATCATTTGTTTTGAATGAAAAAACACCTGCCGTTGGAATATCCTTAACTTTAGCCAAATCCTTCATGTAACGAACTGTACTTGAATTTGGATTATCAAACACTAAACCTTTTATTCCCGTATTTGATGCGCCCTTCATAAAATCAATTACTGTCTTCAACGCAATCAGAGTATCTTTATTGCTCTTGTTAGAAATAAAAGCAATTGCATCAACTGCAAACGGGGTAACTCTCGGATTAATTTTCAGCTTTGTAAATTTATCTTTTTCTGCCTGAGTTAAATCTCTTGCTGTTATAACAACCTTTGTTTTCACATTTAACAGGTCATTAATCAACTCTGCTTCAGATTTAGCTTTAACATTTACTTTCGCATCATAATATGTTCCTTCAAAAACAGCAACCTGATCATCTACAATTGGCTTAACAGTCTCATCAACTGCAATATCTATTGTTCCTTTTAAAATTGTTTCCTTATTTAAATCATTTTTACTTTTTTGATTACACATTGCAAACAAAAAAATAAAAACAACTAATGCTAAAACTTTAACATACTTTAACATGCTCATTCTGTGTTAGAATTTATTAATCTCAAAAATCGAATCGCTGAATATACTATCAGTAAAATCCCAAATGCATATCTGTATATCGGATCCATGTTCAATGGCAGGCTTTTCCAGAACATAATCATTAAACCCAGCACAAGATAAATCAAAAAAAACAATATTCCTAAAACGAGAAGAAATCGCTCTTTGAGCGATTTCTTCTGAATGTTATTAAGTAAATTCTTCAACATTATTCTGCAGATTGTATTGTAATAGGCAGAGAGTAAAGAACCCTTACTTTTTTACCGTTTTGTTCGCCAGGAGTCCATTTTGGGCATTTTTTCAAAACCCTGATAGCTTCTGCACCAGTTCCGTAACCGATATCTCTTAAAACTTTAATATCTGTTAATGAACCATCTTTTTCAACAACAAACGTAACGTATACTTTACCTTTTAAACCTTCTTCTTCCGGAGTTTTGTAATTGTTTCCTACGAATTTGTAGAATTTCTCCATTCCTCCTGGAAAATCTGGTTTTACTTCGATACCAGCTGTGTTATATACGTTGTTATCTTCTTGTACGATTTCAGCAACCGGACCTTTACCTACAGGCTCATCAACAGTTAAAACTGCATCCGGGTCACCTTTGATTGTTTCAGAACCGATTTTCTTATCTTTAAGATCTACAATTTTTGGTGGATCTTCCGTAATTTCCTCAGTTTTAGCCACTACAGGCTTCACAAACTTCACCTGATCCACTTTTGGAGGAGGAGGTGGTGGCGGTGGTGTATTTGGCTTAACTTCCTCTTTTTTCTTAGGAGGTATTTTTGCCGTAATAATTTTAATATCGTTATCTACCACTTCTTCCTCAGAATCAGGTAAAAGGCTGGCGATAAGAGGGGCAGCAACAGCCAAGCTAAAAATAACAGAACCAATGATAAGCGCTCTTACCGTGGTTTTGGTATTTGATTTTCTCAGCTCGTATGCTCCATATATCTTATTTCGTCCTTCGAATACGATATCAAGCCACTGATTTTTAATAATATCTAATTTCATATCTCTTAATTATTAGGTTATTGATAAAATAAAATTACTTTTATTCTTTCTCTAACAATTCTTTCTCTTTAGGTTGAAAATCATTAACTATTGCATAAGTTTCAACTCCCGTAATAGCCATTTCATCTAAAATGTCTACTAAGTTTTTGTACTTAGATTTCTTCCCTGGTTTTATGATAACAATAATCCCTTTTGTTTTGTCACCAGTATAAGCTAATACAGATTTTTTACGAGCTAACAATTCTTTACGAATACCACCTTTTCCATACTCGATATCTTTCGGACCAGCTATAGGAGACTCTAACAATCCCATATAATAGATAAGTTTATTATTCTCACCCATCATAATAGTCATCGTACGTTTCTCATCTACCTTAATTGGTTTCTCAGGTTCTTTCTCATTTTTATCTGGCAAACCTAAATTCATCGATTGAGGTTTTGACAACGTTGTGGTCAACATAAAGAATGTGATTAATAAGAAAGCTAGATCTACCATCGCCGTTAAATCGACTTTCGAGTTTTGCTTTTTACTTCTTACTTTGCCACCTTTCCCGCCGCCACCGTCGCCGGTATTTAATTCAGCCATTTTAGTGTATCTTTTTTAATTAAAAATCTTTCCCTCTCATACCTGTAACTAAGTTAAAGGTATTGACTTTTTGATCTTGCAGGATATCCATAATCTTTTTGATTTGTGGATAATCTTCCTTAGCATCTCCTTTTATTGCAATCTGCAATTCTTTCTCATCTAAGTCAATCGCTGCTCTTCTTGAAACTAAAAGCCATTCTTTTAACTGATTATTTAAAGAATCGATTGGAATTCCAGGCTGATTTGCTTTACTTCTGTCTGCAGCTTTCATATCGATGATTTGCTTCAAACTTGTAAGCGGTACACCAAAGTCATCCATTAATGCAAATTTCGCTTTATCTTCTTCTGAAAAAGGAACTCCTAATTTCGCACCCATCCCTTCAAGAGTTTTTTTACGTAACTCTCTTCCTTTTATATCAAAAAACACTTTACTTTTTCCGTCTTTTCCTTTACCTATTGAGATAATGGCCAAATCTGAATCCGGCAATTTAGTCTGTACAGTAGATGATGGCGTATCAACAGGAAGTGCCTCTGGCACCTTAGCAGTAGCGGTCAAAATAAAGAACGTAAGCAAAAGGAACGCAACATCACACATGGCAGTCATATCTGTCGATGTTGACTTTTTTTTCATTTTTATTTTAGCCATTCTCTTTTTGTTTTATTTTGATAATTAATTCTAATTATTAATATCAAAAATTAATTATTGTCTTAAGCTTCCTCTGAATTTTCTGTAAGTATTTACAATTGTAGTACCTGCCTCATCAATAGAGTAAGTTAAATCATCAATCTTAGCAGTAAAGAAGTTATAAGAAATAATTGCCATTACAGACGTAGAGATACCTGTTGCAGTGTTGATAAGTGCTTCAGAGATACCTGTTGCAAGGGCAGCCTGATCCGGAGTACCAGCAGAAGCTAACGCACCAAACGCTTTAATCATACCAGATACAGTTCCTAACAATCCTCCTAAAGTTCCTAATGATACTAAAGTAGAGATGATAGTCATGTTTTTCTCTAACATTGGCATTTCTAATGAAGTTGCCTCTTCGATTTCTTTGTGGATTACTTCTGAAGCTTCTTCACTATTGAATCCTTCTTTTTTAACATCCTGATATTTAATCAAAGCAGATTTAATTGCGTTAGCAACAGAACCTTGTTGTTTGTCACATGAAGCGATAGCAGCCTCAATGTTTCCTTCTTTAATACTTCCTTGTACATTTTTCATAAATGCATCTAAGTTAGCTTTACCAGCAGCTTTTGAAATAACAAAATATCTTTCAATAGAAAAAACAACAACCATTAAAAACATACCTAATAATACCGGTACAATGAAACCTCCTTTATATACCATCCCTAAAGTATTGATTGGGTGACCTGTTTCTGGATTCCCTCCTTCAAAGTTTGCAGGTGATCCCATAACGAATTTCCAAATTAACCAACCAACAAAAACACATGCTGCAATAATGATTCCTGAAACCATTCCTCCTCCATTCGAAGTGCTTTCTTTTTTAACTTTAACGTTTGCCATTTTTTTTAATTTTAATAGTTTTAAATAATTTTTATTTTTAGTTATATTTAACTTGTAGGGTAGCAAATTTATACGTTTCGTTCAAATAAAAAAACTTTTTTTAATTTAATTGAAGTAAATTTAACTTGAATTTAAAAAAGTTCTCATTAATTTGCCTACATCATTTTTTCGATAAAACAAAAAAATGGTTAAATTATGAAAAAATTACAACGTTTTAGTAAATATTCAAATATTCCTTTGTTATCTTCTTAAAAAGTTGCGAAATCATTTTTTACAACATATTTAAGCAAAAAAGTGCTTTTAATGTTAAAAAAAACAAATAAAAATATCAAAACACTAAAGTAATTCTTGTATAAACCTCTAAATTACAAAATAAAAAATGAGTAAAAAAGATAACTTCATTAAAGATATAAACAACGGATATTTGTCTAAAGGCGACAGTATTACATTAGGTGGTGCTATTCTTGACGGGGAGGCTATAGCAGAAAGCCATGTAAAGATTCCCTTGAAAACATTAAACCGTCACGGATTGATTGCCGGCGCAACAGGAACAGGTAAAACTAAAACCATTCAGGTTTTTTCTGAGCAGCTTTCGAATGCCGGAATCCCAGTCCTGATGATGGACATAAAAGGAGACTTCAGCGGAATAGCTAAAGAAGGAAAAGAAGAAGGTTTTATTACTGAGAGGCATGCCAAAATAAACATACCTTATAATGTATCTGCTTTTCCTGTTGAACTCATGTCCCTTTCTAAACAAAGCGGGATTCGCCTGCGTGCAACAGTTTCTGAATTCGGACCAGTCTTATTCTCAAGGATTTTAGACCTGAACGATACACAGGCAGGTGTGATTGCTATTATCTTTAAATACTGTGATGATAACAAAATGCCTTTACTGGATTTAAAAGACATTAAAAAAGTAATCAATTATATTACAGAAGAAGGCAAAGCTGAAATCGAAGAAAGCTATGGTAAAATCTCGACCTCTACAACAGGAACAATCTTAAGAAAAATAATAGAACTGGAACAACAGGGAGGTGATTTGTTTTTTGGGGAATTATCTTTTGAAATTGACGATTTGATGCGAATTGATGAAAACGGAAAAGGATATATAAACATTATCCGCCTGACGGATATTCAGGACAAGCCTAAATTATTCTCTACATTTATGTTAAGCCTTTTGGCCGAAATCTATCAGCAGATGCCCGAGAAAGGAGATGCTCCTCAGCCTGAACTGGTTATTTTTATTGATGAAGCGCATTTGATTTTCAATGAAGCCAGTAAAGTCTTGCTGGAACAAATTGAGACTATCGTAAAACTGATTCGTTCAAAAGGAATTGGTATATATTTTATAACACAGAATCCAATGGACGTGCCTAGCGGTGTTTTGGCACAATTAGGTTTAAAAATCCAGCATGCACTCAGGGCTTTTACCGCAAACGATCGTCAGGCCATTAAAAAAACAGCTGATAATTACCCGACTTCTGAATATTATAAAACTGATGAATTGCTGACTAATTTAGGAATTGGAGAAGCTTTAGTTACAGCACTAAATGAGAAAGGTATTCCGACTCCTCTTGTGGCTACTATGATGCGTGCCCCACAAAGCCGGATGGATATTTTAACGTCAGAAGAAATTGAAGAAATAAACGGCAAGTCTAAGCTCGTTAAAAAATACAGTGAAGAAGTTGACCGTGAAAGCGCTTATGAAATTCTGAACAAAAAAATTGAAGAAGCTACTCAGGTACAACAACAAAAAGAAGAACAAACTCAGGCAAAATCTTCAAAAACAGAGCCAAGCACTACAGAAGTAGTTACAAAATCTGTTCTTAAGGTTGTTACCAGTGCTACCTTTATAAGAGGCGTTTTTGGCGTTTTATCAAAATTCTTAAAAAAGTAACCATTCTAAAATTCAAATTCAATAGCAATAACAATTAGTATTTTCATTGAGATTGCTATTGAATTTTGAAATTGTCATTGAAATTTGAAATTGTTATTTCGAAAGCAACTCCAGAATTTTACCTTCTACTTCCGGTGTATTCCAGATATTTTCGATATTGTCCATTCGAAGAACTTCTTCCATGATTTCGTTTTGAAAATCACCAATCGCCAAAGCTTCTGCATAAGGACGATCACTAAAAGTCACACGACTATAAAGCGGAATCCATTTATCAGGATGTTTATCCGAAAAAACTTTTTCGATTTTCTTTTGCAGTAAGAATTTTTCATCTGCGGTTTTTGTACTCATTTCCATGAAATTTCGATACGAAAGCTCTGCAATTGCATCGGCATTTGGCTTTCTTGAAATCTGATATTCTGAAAATATTTTTTTCCAGTCATCGCCAAATTTCTCCATCATTTCATTCAAAACGGTAATATCTTCAAAACCCGCATTCATTCCTTGTCCATAAAACGGAACAATAGCGTGACAAGCATCACCAATTAAAGCAATTTTATTTTCATAAGTCCATGGAAAACATTTCATTGTAACCAGTGTACTTGTTGGATTTTTAAAGAAATCATTTGCAAGTTCCGGAATCACTTCAATAGAATCAGGGAAATTTTTCTCGAAAAAATCTTCCACCATTTTTCGGTCTGTCAGTGATTCAAAAGAATTTTCTCCTTCAAAAGGCATAAATAAGGTACAGGTAAAACTTCCATCAAGATTTGGAAGCGCAATTAGCATATACTCTCCTCTTGGCCAAATATGAAAAGAGTTTTTATCTAATTTATGAGTCCCGTCAGCATTTGCCGGAATGTTAAGCTCTTTATACCCCATATTCAAAAATTCCTGTGAATAATTGAACATACTCTGACGCTGCATTCTGTGACGGATTCTCGAAAAAGCTCCATCGGCTCCAAAAACCATATCATACTTTCTTTCTTCCCACTCGCCTCTTTCACTTTCTCCAATATGCAAAGTAGCATCGTTAAGTGTTACATCCCAGATTTTCTGTTCGAAATAAAACTCAGCACCTGCATTTTCCGCCAAATCAATCATTTTCCGGTTTAGTTTTCCTCTCGAAATCGAATAAATAGATTCTCCTTCCTGACCATAATTCTGAAAATTCAGTTTATCAATCAAATGGATTGCACGTTTATCCATCGGAATTGCAATTTCACGAACCGAATCACCAACACCAACAGCATCAAGAGCTTTCCAGCCACGATTTGACATCGCCAGATTAATGGAACGGCCAGAGAAATTTATTTTGCGAATATCTGGACTACGATCATAAACATGAACGGCATGACCGGCTTTTTTAAGATAAATTGCCAAAAGCGATCCTACAAGTCCGGAACCTACAACAGCAATTTTAAGTGAAGTTTGCATCAAGGAGAAAATCTAATATATTGGGCCGTAAAAATAAGTAATAATTATACATGAGCTTTAAAATAAAACAATTTATTTGCCCGAAAGTCTAATATTTGCTTAGGCATGACCCGCCGAAAAAGCGGGTCGGGCTATCCGCTATATCTTTTGCGCCGAACCCCTGCACAAAAGGATACCGCTCCTATCCCTCATGTCACAATCATTTTCATAATAAAACCATGTGTTCAGGGATGCATCAAAAATTTAAATTAAATAAGTATTTTAGCACATAAACAACACTAACCAAATAAACAACAATACATTATGGAGACGCCTAAAAAAATCAGTACTACTGAAGAAAAAATAAATTCGTTACGAAACTCTGTGACAAATAAAATAAAAGTTTTAACCCACAAAGGGAAAAAAAATAAAATAGGAGCTTCTGCTGCACAAATCTGTATTATTATTTTCTCTGTAGCTACTCCTATTTTAATTGGATGGAAAACAACAGACAATACAATGCTCACTAATATAGCCCTCATTTGCAGTGCAATTACAGCCGGCGGAAATATGCTCTTCAACTTTTTTGATTATAAAGATTTGTGGATAGAATATAAAATTTCAAAAAATGAATTCATAACCCTCCTTGCTGAACTAGATTATTTAGAAGCATCAGGAATTGAAAACATAAAGCATGAACAAATTGATTTATTGTTTCAAAAATATCTGACCATCTGTTTAGAAATAGGGAAGAATTATCGCAGAATTCGATCAACTAAAAATAATAACGAAAACAAAGCATAAAACTAACTATTAATCAATTCTTTAGACAAAAAAGCAGCCCGAAAAATTAGAAATCAATTCCAAAGCCTTTTTTAAAATATACTTTTCTTCAATTATTTTCTCGATTAAATCTCTATTTCCGTTTGAAAATTTATCATAAAAATATATTTTAGCCCTGTCCCGAAAACAACTAAACAACCTATGAAAAACTTTAAAAAGCAATTCTTTTTCGTTCTATTACTTTTGACACTTATTCCTTATTCTGGTACTTGCCAACAATACAGGAATGCTGTACAAATGCCAACCCAGCAAAATACAATTATTGTCAATAAAATTATTGAAGCCACTAATTACAAAACTTATTTTGTAGATTATTGCCTCAATAAGATAAATGAAACTGCTAACAAGGAAAAATGGAATGAACAAAAAACTTTGGAAATAACAGAAACCATCAATTTCAGAAACTTCCGTGACGCTGTTTATAATTTATTTGCGTTTCACGATGAAATAGAGTTGGAAACTCTTTTAAAAACTTACCAAAAAGACAAAATATACCAGACTACAAATATCATGACAACCAACAAGGTCCTTAATTTTAACCTTGATATATATGCCAGGGATATTGTGAAGGGGAAATACCTTTTGAAATAAGGTTCAGAAATACAAAATAACAAAGGTTCAATGATTTCTATTCAAAAAATCATTGAACCTTTTTAGATTTTTGAAGTGAATACGAAAACCTCAAACTTGAAACAAAATTTACTTCTTAGGTTTAAAAACCAATTTTGTTGATGTTTTTATAATCTCCTCTTTGTTCAGTTTCATTTTTCTAAACTTTCCTGCATTGTACATTTCTGCCTGATCATCATAATGTTTACTAAACGGATTTCCTGACTGCCCCGTTGGTAAAATACTCCAACTGTTTTCTACATCACCAAAATCAACAATCCTCCTTGTTGAAGGGCCGCCTTTGACATAGTACTTTCCTTCCTCATTATATCCAAAGAACAAATTATTGATTACTTCATTTGAACCTGAAGAATTAAACGGACCAACATTAAACAATTTTCGAAGTGCTGCAACTTTGCCTAACGGATGTTCATGTTCTACGGTGTGTACTTTTCCCCAATTCCAATCTGAAATATTTTCTCCTAACTGATTTTGCAATGCAATAACAACATCATGAAATGATTTTGAAACAACATCTTTTCTTGTCTCTTTTACATTTTTTGTTTTTATATTATCCCACCAAACCGAGTTTTCGTTTTTTATTTGATTCGCAATAACTTGTTTCCCTAAAGAAATCCCTAAAAACAAATTGAAGTTGTCTTTACCCATTTCGTCTTCAAATGTATTTTTCATATACAGATAAATCCATTTATTGTAAATCGTTGGAGCAACATCTTCCAAATTAGTTGTTCCTTTCCAGGATTTTAAAACTTTCAAAATTTCTTTTTCAGTAGTAGAAAGTGGTTTATTATCTAAACTTGCCATTAAATTTTTCGAAACCTCAACCGCAACATCAGAAGTATTATCAAAAATCATTTTGCCAATGGCCTCTTTATCCCAATCTGATTTTGCATCTAAAATCCCTGAAATTCTCTTAGCACGATCTTCCGGGAGGTAATATCCTGGGTATAAATAACCATTATCGATAGCTTCGGGCTGATTGTTTGCAGAATATACATAGCCCCATTTCGGATTTTCAGCTGATGGATTTTCTTCAAAATCTAAAAACTTCGTAATATCATCTTTTCCGCTTGAGCCATCTAAAATCAAATGTGTATTAACGCCTTCATTGTGTCGGTACAATTTTCCACTAGCCCACCAACCTACATTTCCTTTGACATCCCCGTACATTACATTTAGTCCTGGCGAAGCAATCAAACTAACAGACTTTTTAAAATCGGTTGTATTTTCAGCATGAGAAAGCCCATAAGCCGCGTCCAGAATCTGAATTGGCTGATGCGTATAAGTCCACAACATTGCAATTGGATTTTTCTTTTCTAATCGTTCCATAAAATCATTCATGATTGGCCCATGACGGCTCGATTTAATTGTCAGAACCACATCTGAAGAATCTTTTACTTTAATTGTTTTCTTTCTGATTTCATATTTTGTAAAACCAGTTGGTGTTTGATATTGACTTGCATCATCAGACTTATTTTTTTCCTGATAAAAATCGATATCGTCATTTTCAAACATTGTTAATCCGTAGGCATAATCACGATTGTGTGCCAATAAAGGAAACGGAGTTCCTGCCAGATAACAACCGTATAATTCAAACTTCGGCGTTACCAAATGCGCTTCGTACCAAGTAGCAGGCTGCGAAAATCCAATATGCGGATCATTTGCAAAAATAACTTTTCCAGTCTTCGATTTATGAGGACTGACAACCCAACTGTTACTTCCAACAAATGGCGGAATCGGAGATTGATCCAACATTGCCGAAATAGATTTTGAAATCTCGCTGTATTCTTCTGCTTTCTCTTTTGAAATTTTAATTCTCGTGTTATTAAATTCTCCTTCAATACCTAAATCTTTCAAATAAGCAACGCCATATTTATTTTTAATATCTGTTAATAATGGATCTGTTTTCTGAGCCATCGCAAAACTAAAAGACATGTATCCAAAAATATTATAAACGTCTTTTATGGTAAATTTTTGCTTTTTTACTCCCACCAAGGTAAATTCTATTGGTGTAACTCCTTCATCCAGATATTGATTAATTCCATCTAAATATGCCTCAGTTAGTTTATAACTTTCATTGTTTTTATCCAATTTCGCAATGGCTTTAGCAGAAGATTCATCGATTCCAATGCCTGCAAAAAACTTATCATTTTTAAGTGCCACCGTTCCAAAAATTTCGGATAATTTTCCCGGAGCAATTCGGCGAAGCAATTCCATCTGCCATAGTCTTTCCTGCGCATGAACGTATCCCAGCGCTGTCATCGCATCTTTTTCAGAATCTGCATAAATGTGCGGCACTCCAAAATCATCAAAATAAACTGTAGTTTCTTTTTGCAGATTTTTTAATTGAATTTCCCCTTCGTATTTCGGTTTTAAATGAAAAATATAACCACACAAACCAATTGCAAGCACAATAACCACAACCAATAAAGTCAAAAGAATTTTTTTAAGTATTCTCATATTAAGCAACAAGTATAAAAGATGAATTTGAAATGATATAACGAAATTACAGAATGATGTAATAAGCATTCCTTTTTTTAAATCTAAATTTATGTATTTAAAATTAATACTATAAATGTCAGTCTATAAAAAAATAGCGATTGGAGTAATTTCTATGTTTATTGTTGTGATTTTGACCAATATTGGTCTGAATTACTGGATTAGAAAACAGCTTCCGATTATTATTCACGAAAAAAACAAAACGGCTTATAATATCAATTACGAAAAAATTGAAGTTTCTCTTTTTTCCAGAAATATCTACGCACAAACTTTATTGGTAAATCCGAAAAACGAGCCAAAAGACAGTAAAAATGGGCTTTTTACCAAAATAGAATCTATTACGATAAAACATTTTAATATTTGGGATTTGGCTTTTCGTGATATTATTCAGGCCGAAAGTATTATCATTAACAAACCCCGAGTGATTTTATATAAAAAAGGCGAAAAACTTTTAAACAACAGCAAAAGTATCAAAAACGAAATCGTCGAACCATTCCGAAAAATCGTTGGTGTTTCGAATATTTATCTCAATGACGGAACTATCGATGTTGTTTCTTTGAATACCGAGAAACCAATTTTTAGCATAAAAAAAATCCTTCTGAAACTGGAAGGAATTCTAATAACTGATGCTACTTTAAAAGAAAAGATTCCGCTTCAGTATAAAAGTTATGCTTTAGTCTGTGATAGTTTGTTTTATCGTCCGAGTGAGTTTTATCATATCACAATTGGAAAAATCAGCACCGAAAAGAACTTTATGAAGATTAATAATTTTGCTAATATTCCGCAGTTTAATCGTCCTGAATTTGTAAAAAGACTAAAAACAGAAAAAGATATTTATACGTTAAAAGTAGATTCGGTCAGCATTCAAAAAATGGATTGGGGTTTTAAAGATGATCGTTTTTTCTTTAAAGCCAACTCCATTGTAATGAATCATTTTGATGCGAATATTTACCGAGGGAAAATGCCAAAAGACGATTTGAGTAAAAAATATCTTTACAATCATCTACTTCGAAATATAAAATTCCCACTTCAAATTGACACACTTCAAGTTTTGAAATCAAAATTGGTTTACGAAGAAGAAATAGATTTTTCTAAAGGTCCGGGAGTTTTAACTTTTGATAAATTCAACTTGCAGGCAACCAATCTTCGAAGTGGTTTTGGCCTGAAAAAAACCGATGACGTAAAAATCAAAGTAAAAACCATTTTCATGAAAAACTCTCCGCTTGATGTGGATTGGAGTTTTAATGTTCTGGACAAAAACGATGGTTTTCATATTCAGGGTGTAATCTCCAATTTTGATGTTTCGGCAATGGGACAATTCAGTAAACCGTATATGAACGCTTCATTTAATGGAACTTTCCATAAATATCGCTTTAATTTCTACGGAAATGATAATATCTCAAAAGGAAATGCATCGCTGGATTATGATGATCTAAAAGTGAAATTATACAAAAAGAAAGATCCAGAGAAAGAAGCCAAACTTAAATCGGCAATTGCTAATTTATTAGTCAAAAATGACTCGAAAAACAAAGCCAAAACCGCCGATGTTGAACTCGAAAGAATTCAGGAAAAATCATTCTACAACTTTTTATGGCGAAGCATTGCAGAGTCTTTGAAGAAGATTTTGATATAAGTTTATTAGCCACGAATTCACGTATTTTATTTAAAATGATTGGGTAAATAAAACAATCTCCGAATTACATTAATTTACACTATTTTTTCTAAGAAGCATTATAAAAAATAATTCGTGAATTCGTAGCGATAAAAACTTTACCCACAAACCTGACAATTATCAGGTTTTAGAAAAATGCTTTTTTCAATATTTGTCTTTATTTTAATTGGAAGACAAATGACAAAAACGCCTTTACACACTTTTCACATTCCGGTAATGGGGCTTGCGTACACGATTGACAGTCCGATTCGTGTAGCGCAATACGGGATTTCGTCTGTTATCGCACTTGCTGATGACGACTTGATTGAAAAGATGCGTAACTTTTATAGCACTAAATTCAATATCCCTTACGAAGAAATTACACAGAAATTTCACGATTACCGAGCAGAAAGAATTACTTCTTATCTCAATTTAGTTGACAAAATTGTCAAAGAAAAATTCGAAAGCTTCAAAACCGAATTAGTGGAGAGCAAAACTGCTCTTGAAAATTTCATATCGATGTTGCCAAACACTTCGGACATCAAAAAAGGTTTTCAGAATTTAATAGATGACGGAATTGCATTTAAAGAAAACATGCAGCATTATATCGAATCAAATCTTTTTCCCGGCGAAATTGATGTGAACATTATGACAAAACTGGACAAAGATAACTTCGTGAAAAACGAACAGCTTCCGATTGAGTTTAACGATGCCCATGCCGCTTTAAGAGGTTTTGCAAATAGTAATTTGGCATCTTCAGTTGTACTTTCAGCCGGAATGAACCCAAGATTGTTTGGCTATTTCGAAAACTTTAAAGATTTTTTTCCGAATAAAAATAATGAGCTTAAAAAGAAAATCATTCTAAAAGTAAGCGATTTTAGATCGGCAATGATTCAGGGAAATTTCCTTGCAAAAAAAGGACTTTGGGTTTCAGAATACCGAATTGAGTCAGGATTAAACTGCGGTGGTCACGCCTTTGCCACCGATGGACTTCTTTTAGGTGCCATTTTAGAAGAATTCAGGCAAAAAAAAGAGCAATTAGTACAATCTGCTCATGATTTAATGATTAAAGCTTTACAGGTAAAAAATCAAGCTTTCCCAGAAAAGCCTTTAGATTTAAAAATTACAGTTCAGGGCGGTGTTGGAACCGCAGAAGAACATGAGTTTTTACTGGATGAATACAAAGTAGACGCTGTTGGCTGGGGATCACCATTTTTATTGGTTCCTGAAGCTACTTCTGTAGATCAGGAAACTCGTAATTTATTAATGAATGCCAAAGAAGATGATTTTTATTTAAGCAACATTTCGCCTTTGGGAGTTCCGTTTAATACTTTGAAAGGAACGACAAACGAATTTTTAAAGCAAAAAAGAATTCAGGAAAACAAAGCAGGAAGTTCGTGTCCAAAGAAATTTTTAGCTTTAAGCAAAGAATACGATCCACATGGAATTTGTACTGCATCAAAAAAGTATCAGGATATAAAGCTAGAAGAATTAGAAGCAAAAAAAGATTCTTTATCTGCTGACGAATTCGAAAAAAGTAAAATCAGGATTACCGAGAAATCATGTTTGTGCGTAGGTTTAGCAAATGCTTCTTATCTTGAAAATGATATCAAAATAAAAGGTCAGGCACAAGGTGTCGTAATTTGTCCGGGCCCAAATTTGGCTTATTTTGATCAGGAAGTTTCTTTAAAAGATATGATTCATCATATTTATCAAGGAAAATCAATTATTAGAACTGAACGCCCAAACTTGTTTATAAAAGAGCTTAAAATGTATGTTACTTATTTTAGAAATGAAATTCAGTCTATTTCTGGAGAACTTACAACGGCTCAGCTTAAAAAATGGAATACTTTTAAGTCTAATCTGTTAGATGGAATTGAGTATTATAAAAATTTATTTGAATCGACGACAGTCTTTAAAGGTGACCTTGATCAACTCGATTCTTGCAAATCAGAATTAGTTGGCATTAAAATTCCCGCTTTAGAATTTATTTAAAATTGAAACCCCCAAATTAGAATCTAATTTGGGGGTTGTTTTTATCTATAGAATAACTACTCTTTCTTATTGTTTTTGCTATCAATAACAGCTCCAGTTCCGGTTCCTACTGCGGCTCCGGCCAAACCGCCAATAATAGCACCTTCCCCTTTTTTCTTACTTACAATTGCTCCAGTCGCAGCACCCACTCCTGCACCAATTACAGCACCTTTAGCGGTTGCACTCCAACCTTTCTTTTTAGCCGGTGCAGCTGCTGTTGCGTCTTGCTGATGTACTACAACGACTTTCTCTTTTTGAGCTTCAATCTTTTCCTCATTTAATTTAGCCATTTCAGTCTTCATTGAATCGATAACCCGTTGTTTGTTAATTTCAACTTTCATTGAATCAATACTGGCTTGTTTGGCTTTATTGATATCTTCTTTGCTTTGCTGTTGGCAAGAAGTAAAAATTATTGCTACTAATAAAATGTATAAGCCTTTCATGATTATAGTTATTTAAATTATACACTACAAAATTCGAAAGATCTGATATAATGTTTATTACAGAATTTTTTAGAAAATTTATATTATTAGCAGATTTTATGATGTTTCTCATTTATGTCATTTCGACGAAAGGAGAAATCACACTCGAGATTCGACAAAGATTGACGACATGCTTTACGGAGTTTCTAGTGTGATTTCTCGTTCCTCGAAATGACAAACTAATGTTATTTACTTCCCTAAAATTCCTTTTTTAAGAATCTGTCCAAAATCGTACATGTCTTCATAAGAGCAATATAACGGAACTGGAGCCAGACGAATTACGTTTGGTTCACGCCAGTCTGTAATAACTCCGTTTTTCATTAAATAATCAAATAAAGCTCTTCCTTCTCCGTGAAGAAAAACAGATAACTGCGAAGCTCTTTCTTCAGGATTTGAAGGTGTGATGATTTCAAAAGTACTTTCGACTTCTTTATCAATTTCGTGAAGGATAAATTCTAAATAAGATGTAATATGATCACGTTTTTTAATTAAAGCATCCATTCCAACCTCAGCAAACATTTCTACTGAAGCTAAATAGGAAGCCAAAGATAAAACTGGAAGGTTACTAATTTGCCAGCCATCTGCACCATGAACGGGATCAAATGTTGGTTCCATTTTAAAACGCCGTTCTTTATTATGTCCCCACCAGCCAGCAAATCTTGGCAAATCTGAATTATGATGTTTCTGATGAACAAAACATCCAGATGCATTTCCAGGACCTGAATTCATATATTTATAACTGCACCAAGCAGCAAAATCTACATTCCAATCGTGAAGTTCTAATTTGATATTTCCAGCAGCGTGAGCTAAATCCCAACCTACTTTTGCACCAACTTTTTGTCCTGCAGCAGTTATGGTTTTAATATCAAAAACTTGTCCGGTATAATAATTTACTCCTCCAATTAAAACCAAAGCAAGTTCGTCTCCAACTTCTTCAATTTTTGCCAAAACATCTTCTAAACGAATATTATGTTCTCCTTCACGGCGTTTGATTTCTACAATTGCATCTTCTGGTTTATAACCATGAAAATTCACCTGACTCTGAAACATATATTGATCTGATGGGAAAGCTTTTTCTTCGCAGATAATTTTGTAACGTTTTCCTTTTGGCTGATAAAAAGAAACCATCAGTAAATGAAGATTTACTGTCAAAGTATTCATCACCGTAACTTCAGACGGAAGCGCTCCCACAATCTTACTCAATGGCTCGGCAAATCTTTCCTGATAATCCCACCAAGGTTTCTCTGCATAAAAATGACCTTCTACAGCAAGTTCTGCCCAGTCATTGATTACTTCATCAATATAAGCTTTGGTACGTTTTGGCTGTAATCCCAATGAGTTTCCAGTAAAATAAATTACTCTTTTGTCATGTACTTTTGGAAAAATAAATTGCTCCTGATAATGATTCAATGTGTCTTGTACATCAAGTTGTTTCGCGAATTCGCGTGTATTTTGAAAAGTCATTGTGTTTTTGTTTTGCCTGCTAAAATAACAAAAATTGTTTGTTTTGTTTCAGGTTTAAAGTTTCAAGTTGAAATGCTTTGCGTTCTTTTACATTTTTCAAACACAAACTAAGCAAAAAAAACTTTGCTCCCGATAGCTCAATCTCATTAAGTTAAACTTGATTTTTTTCTCGCAGAGGCGCAAAGACACAAAGTTTAGAACGATTTTGTCTGCATCTTCGCTACTTTGCGAGAGTTAGATTAAGGAAAATCTTAGAGGGAAACTCTTAACTTAATGACATTACACGATAGCTATAGGATTGTGGTCAAAATTTCATAACGAACATCAAACCTGAAACCTTAAACTTGAAACCATTAAAAACCAAAAGACCCGACAGGTTATAAAACTTGTCGGGTCTTTTTATAATATGAATTCTAATTAAAGAATTAACATCGCATCTCCGTAAGAATAGAATTTGTATCCTTCTTTGATCGCTTCTTCGTATGCTTTTTTCATTAAATCGTGACCACAGAAAGCAGAAATCATCATTAACAATGTTGATTTTGGTGTGTGGAAATTTGTAATCATACAGTTTGCAATACTGAAATCGTGAGGAGGGAAAATAAATTTATTTGTCCAACCTTCGTAAGGATTTAAAGTATTAGCAGAAGAAACAGAACTTTCGATTGCACGCATAGAAGTTGTTCCAACAGCACAAATACGTTTTTTCTTTCCTTTTCCTTCGTTTACAATATCACAAGCTGCTTGAGTAATAATCAATTCCTCAGAATCCATTTTGTGTTTAGATAAATCTTCAACCTCAACTGGGTTAAAAGTTCCTAAACCTACATGCAAAGTTACCTCAGCAAAATTTACTCCTTTTATTTCTAATTTTTTCAAAAGGTGTTTTGAGAAGTGTAAACCAGCAGTTGGTGCCGCTACAGCTCCTTCTTCTTTTGCATAGATTGTTTGGTATCTTTCTGCATCTTCAGGAGTAACATCTCTGTTGATGTATTTAGGAATTGGAGTTTCTCCAAGTTCTGTCAATTTATTTCTGAATTCTTCGTAAGAACCATCGTATAAGAAACGTAAAGTTCTTCCACGAGAAGTTGTATTATCAATTACCTCAGCAACTAAAGAATCGTCATCACCAAAGTAAAGTTTGTTTCCGATACGAATTTTTCTGGCCGGATCAACTAAAACGTCCCAAAGACGTTGCTCAGAGTTCAATTCTCTTAATAAGAAAACTTCAATTCTAGCTCCCGTTTTTTCTTTGTTTCCGTACAAACGTGCAGGGAAAACTTTTGTATTATTAAGAATTAAAACGTCCCCGTCATCAAAATAATTGATAACATCTTTAAACATTTTATGTTCGATCGTATTTTTTTTACGGTCAATTACCATTAAACGAGATTCATCTCTGTTTTCTGCCGGGAATTCAGCCAAAAGTTCTTTCGGTAAATTGAAATTGAAGTGTGATAATTTCATATTTGAATTATTGATTTTAGAGTGTAGCTTTTAGATTTGTTTATCTAAAAATTTAAATCGGATGCAAATATACGATTGTGAGATAGGCGTTGTCAAGTGTTTTGACGTTTATTTTCAAAAGTCCTTGATTTTGTGAGGTTTCGAGAACCACTAAAAATGTGTTTTTTGAACCATATAAGTAATATAAGTTCATATTAACTAGAGTTTCTTAAATACTGGATTTTTACATATTAAACCTAACAGGTTTTAAAAACCTGTTAGGTTTGCTTTTAGAAAGACATAAAAAAACCTCTGATTGAAACCAGAGGCTATATTATTAAGCTTTATTTAAATGAACTTATATTACTTATATGGTTCAAAAAATTTTACAATTCTGAAATTTGAAAGTTTAATGCTTTTAGATCGCTCCAAAAATCCGGGTATGATTTAGAAACTACTTCTGCATCATCAATGATAATTGGAACTTTGATTGCTAAAGGCGCAAATGCCATTGCCATACGGTGATCGTTGTATGTCGCAATATGCACATCGTGATTAATATTTGCTGAACGCTCTAAAGTCAGACTGTCATTAGTCACAGAAATATTGGCTCCTAATTTTGTCAACTCAATTCTTAGAGCTTCAAGTCTGTCTGTTTCTTTAATTTTTAAAGTGTGAAGGCCAGTCAAATGACATCCAATTCCTAAACCTAGGCATGTTACAACAATCGTTTGAGCAATATCTGGCGTATTATTCAATTCAAAATTCACATCCTGATAATTGAAACCTGCCACTTTCTCCAAAGTCATTTTGTTGTTTTGGAAAGTCGTTTTCACACCCATTTTTTCGTAAAGAGAGACCAATTCTGAATCTCCCTGAAGACTGTTTTCTTTATAACTACTTAAAGTAATTTTTGCAGCATCTGATAAAGCAACAAGACTGAAGAAATAAGAAGCTGAACTCCAGTCAGACTCTACAACCATTTCTTTTGATTCAACAGATTCTTTTGGGTAAACTTTGATCACATTGCCTTCAAAACTCGTTTGAATATCTAAATCGTTTAGCAGAGCCAAAGTCATTTTGATGTATGGAATCGAAGTAATTTCTCCTTCTAAAGTTAATTCTAAACCATTTTCTAATTTTGAAGCCACTAATAAAAGAGCCGAAATATACTGGCTGCTTACATTGGCAGCCAACGTAACTTTTGATTGTGTTACTTTTTTTCCTTTGATTCGAATTGGCGGATAACCCACTTCTTTTTCATAAGAGATCTCAACACCTAATTGTGCTAAAGTATCAACCAAAATTTTGATTGGACGTTCTTGCATTCTGCTAGATCCTGTCAAAACTACTTCTCTTCCTTCGCTTACAGCAAAATAAGCAGTTAAGAAACGCATTGCAGTTCCGGCGTGGTGAATGTCTACAATTTCGTCATTCCCAATTAATGCTTTCTGCATTACTTCGCTGTCATCTGAGTTTGAAGTATTGGCTAAAGTAATATTTGGGAATAATGCTTTTAGTAATAATAAGCGGTTTGTTTCGCTTTTAGAACCTGTGATATTGAGTTGCGAATTATCAATTGTAAATGGTGAATTCGTCGTTAATTTTAAATTCATGATATTAGTTATGAGTTGTGAATTATGAGTAAATATAATTCAGGCTCGCAATTTAACACTCCTCGCCCTTAAATCAAAATCTACGCTGATATTTCACAATTATTTCAATTTATCATTGTTTTTATGACGATCTTTATCTCTAACCGATTTTAAGTCCATTTTTTTATCGAAAGCTGCTTGCAAATCGATTCCCGTTTGATTCGCCAGACAAAGAACTACAAAAACAACATCGGCTAATTCTTCACCTAAATCTTTGTTTTTATCACTTTCTTTTTCAGATTGTTCTCCGTATCTGCGGGCAATAATCCGGGCCACTTCACCTACTTCTTCTGTAAGCTGAGCCATATTCGTTAACTCATTAAAATAGCGAACACCGTGTTCTTTTATCCAGGTGTCAACGTCTAATTGTGCATTTTTCAAATCCATCGTTATACTTTTTTAAGAACAATTTTCTCGTTTTGACTGACGATTATTTTCTGAAAAAACTCTTTTAACATATCATAATCTTCTGCTGCAAAAATAGGTTTGTTTATTTCTTTTATAACCTGAATTTGTATTTTATTTTCATTCGAGACAGCATTCATCAAATAAGAGGCTTCCTTGTTTTCAAGCGAAATTCTCTTAGGTTTAGGCATAGATTCTACTATATAGCCTTCAGGTACTTCAAAAGAAATATTATATACATACTGGTGTGGGTAACCAAAATAAACAGACGCTTGTCTTTGCTCCTGTACAAATGGGTTCTTAGCGTCTGTAAAGAAAAGTAATGGCTTTAAAAATATTTTTCCATTAATGATATCATACGGGCTGTTTAATGTAAAGCTAAGGTTTTCAATAACAGGTTTTGATAAATCCTCTTTTTTATTTTCGATTGTATAAGCCGTGATTTCACTTTTATTTAAATCATTTTCTAATTTTTCAAGATAAGAATCTTCACTTTTGCCTGAATTTATTTCTCTAAAGTTAAATGCCGAATAATCTGATCTTTTTATTCTCAGCTGCCCTTCAATTTTTCCTAAAGCGGGATTTATCGCTGCTGTTAAATTATAATTATCTTTAGAAGGCACTGAAGTAATCATTTCTATTTCTTCCGACGAGCCATCTTCTTTAATAAGTCTTCCTTTCCAGTTCAAAAGATTTAACGGCAAGATATTTGGCACTGTGAGCTTATTTGTTGCATCTAATAAAATTTTCTTACCGCCGATTTCAGTCTGGGCAATGACATAATTAAAAACCGTTCGGTTTGGAAAAACAGGTATACCATTTTCAAGTGTACTAACCAAAACCGGATCTGCATTGATACCGGCACTTTTAAGCATTGCAATCAGAATAAAATTTATTTCAGCAACATTCCCGGTTTTGGCTTCATATGCTTTTTTAACGCCTTTGTCTACATAATAGCCTTTTTCCTTGTTCCAGTTCATTTTATTCTGCACAAACTTAAAAATTACATTTAGACGTTCTTCATGAGAATCGACATTTTGTAACAGCCCTTTTAAATCATTTAAAAAATAATCCTTTAGTTTGAGCTCCTCTCCAAAATCTTTATTTTTATAAATTGTAGTTGCAACACCTTCCCATGTGTTTGTATAGTCTACAACCGGCATATCGGGAAATCTTTTTCTTTCTAATTCGTTTTGTATCGAACCTCTGTAGTTTTCTATATTATCAACAAATTTTTCATTCCTGAGTGGCTGAATATCCTGAGAGGTATACAAACTATTAATCTGTTTATAACCACTTGCATAAACTTGTCTGCTTTCAACAACTTCTGCATTCGCTTGAATTTTTGTAGTTCCTATTAGTAATGATTTGTAAATAAAAAACTCCGGGATTTCGGTTTTGTATTCAAAAAAATTAACAGGAATCTCATATTGGAAATCAAAATCAGGAAGCCTGACAATGTTTTCTGATTTTAGAATATATTTAAATTCTATAACTGAACCTGCTTTTACGTTCGGCAGTGTTATTGTTTCCTGATTCCAGTATTTATTTATTTTATTCTTAAAATGTCCTTCGCTGTCTAATTTTGTTTTTACAATTATTCCGTTTTCCAAATTATAGGTCACAGCGTTTGAAAATTTAACACTGTCATCGTCCAGATTTTCATATCCTACATAATAGGAAACTTTTTGATTTGCCCAGCTTAAGCCTTCTATCTTATAAATTTTGATTCTGAATTCATATACATTATTAACCGTAAAACCTCTCTCGGATGAATAGGTAAAAAAAGTTTTTCCCCGTTTAAATAAAATTGCTGCTGCAGCTGCAGTATCTTTTGGATGAACTTTTTCTTCTAATTCAGCAACTGTTACTTTTCCTAACTCATAATTTTGAGCTTTGGCAATAATAGAAGTAAGAATTAAAACTATAGAAATAATTATGGTACTTAATTTCATTTTCTAAATTTTCTTTAAAACAATTTTCTCACTTTCCTTGGCAATCATTGTTTTATAATATTCTTTAAGCATTTCATATTGTTCTGTAGAAAAAATTGCTTCATTAATTTGATGTGAAACACTCATTTGAAGAGTGTTTTCACTGGCTGCAATGTTAAACTTGAAAGCCCCTAGATCTCCTTCCATATTCATAGCCGCAGGAACCGGCAAAGTTTCAATCTCAAATCCATCCGGAATTTTAATTGTTATGTTGTATTTATCTAAAAAAGGAAAGCCAAAATCAACCGGATACTCTCTTGTTTCCTGATTGAAAGGATTTTTTTCATCGGCAAAAAACAACATTGGAGATACATAAATTTTATCCCCTATTTTTTCACATAAATTTGAGCCGGTAAAGGAATAGGTTTCAGAAACCGGTAGAAGCAGTTCTTTTTCATTTGCCCGGCTGTATTCACTTATTTCTATTTTGTTATTATCATTTTCCAGTTTTTCCAGATAAGCTTCTTCTTTTTGTTCACTTATATTTCCTCTGAAAATCATAGCATTATAATCTGAACATTGTCTTTTTGCTTTTCCGGTAATTTTACCATCAGCATCAACGCTATAATTCATAAAAACAATATCACTCGATGGTTTTTTAGGCATTAATGCAACTTCATCTGAAGATCCGTCTTTTCTGATTAATCTGCCATACCAATTTAAAGCTCTAGTAGGCAAAACATTCGGTACAGAAAAATTATCTGTTGCATCTAATAAAATATTTCCTTCTGGTGTTTCAACAGCTCCTATCACATAATTAAAAGCTGTTCTGTTTGGAAACAAAGCAATTCCGTTAGATCTTGTACTCACCAAAACCGGATTAGCCGTTAAACCTGCATAACGTAACATTGCTGTAAGCATCAAATTAATTTCTGCAACATTTCCTGATTTTTCCTGATATGCCTTACGTACCCCTTTTTCACACGAATAACCATAATATTTATTCCACTTCACATTTGATTTAACATGGTTGAAAATAATTAATATTTTTTCCTCAGGTTTTGTAACTCCTGCCAATAGAACCTTTAAATCGTTCTCAAAGTAGCCTGTCTTGTTTAATTCAGGGCCAAAATCACTGTATTCATAAATTGTCTTTGCAACTGAATTCCAATCGGTTGAAAAAGTTTCCATAGGACTGTTAGGATACTTAACCATTGAAAGTTCCTGTTCTAAACTTGAGGTATAATTATCTATATTATTAACATAGGATTCCTCTTTCATTGCTGGTAAATCCTGAGCAATATAGGTTGTTTCTGTTTCCATATAATCAACCTTATCTGTATAAAATGTAGTTGTAGTAGGCCCTATCCCTTCAGATCTTTCTTTACTGTTAATCATTATTGATTTATTGTTTCTTTCTGAAGTTACTTTAGGAAAAATATATCCTTTTTGTCTGACATTAAAAGTAAAATATTCAGGTATATAGGTTGCATACTCAGAATAATTTACCGGAATACCTGTTTGAAATGCCCACTCTCTCATCATTCCTATGTTTGGTGATCTAACTGTATAGCTAAATTCTAATACAGACCCTTCTTTTACATTAGGCATTGTAATTTTTTTTCTTGATCTGTATTTATTCACTTCTTCATTAAAAACTCCATCACTTTTAAGCTTTGTCTTTTCAATTTTTCCATTTACTAAATTATAAGTATTCACATCTGAGAAATCAACTTTTTCTCTCGAATCATTACTGCCAACATAATACACAACCCCTTGGTTTGCCCAGTCATACCCCCCTTTTTTATAAATTTTGATACGAGTGTCTACTTGTGTCACTAAAATAAATCCATCATTCGTATCATATTCAACTCTAGCTTTTCCTTTTTTATATAATATTGCTGCTGCAGCCGATGAATCTTTCGGGTGTACTTTTTGCTCTAATTCTGCAACAGATACTTTTCCTAATTTAAATTCCTGTGCAGTTGTTTTGAAAAAAATAAAGAATAGAAATAGAATTCTGAAAAATTTAATAGACTTCATTTAATTAGTTTTTGATTGGTTTGGGTTAGTTTTTGGTTAATATAATTTTGGCATTGTCATTTCTGGAAACCTGCTCCATAAAAAGACGGTATTCGTCATATTCTTTATTTGAATATTTTCCTTTGTTTAAAAACATCGAGCGTTTATAAATGAGCTTATTATTTTCGCTTTTGATGATTTCGGTCTTATATTCTCCAAATTTATTTTTTAATTCAAAATTTGAAGGCAGGAATTCGATAGAAAAACCTGTTGGCAGGTTAATTTCAATTTCATCTGTATCTAAATAACCACGCTGAATCTGAAATGGATTTTTACGATTTCTTATACGTTTAACACTTCCGGTATATTGGTTAAAGGCATCTATTACGAAAATCATTTTATTAGCTGAAATTGCTCCATAATTTGCTGCAGTAACATTAATATCTTCAGTAAAACGAATATTTTCCTTATCATTAGTAAAAGTAACTTTCCCTAATTTCAGATTATTAATATTATCCCAATATTCTTTATAATGCGCCTCTTTTTCTGTGGGCTGTAAATGTTCCAGCTGCATTTTTTTACTATAAACAGAACCTTCAGAAAGTATCGATATCGAACCTGAAAAATGACCATTTTCATCTATAGTATAGACTGCTTTATCTCTTTGAATATTTCCTCTATCTTCATAAATCTTTGTTCTGATAATTTCCCCTCCTTCAGGTTTAACAACAAGAACATCCCTGTCATCTGTAAATGTACCCTGATATCCAAACGGATCATCCTGACTTGTACATTCTAAAAAAGTATAATTATTTCCTGTTGGAATTGCCAATATCATATGATTCCCCTGCATCGAAACAAAATCAGACTGAATATCAAATTTGTAACGGTCTCCATACAAAACAGTATTATAAGAAGGAACGTCTACTACCTGTAAAAGTGCTTTTGTGTAATTTGACAATGCCTTACAGTCTCCATATCCTAAACGATCTACATCACTTGCAAGCATAGGTTTCCAACCGCCTATACCAACCTGAATGCTAACATATCTTGATTTTTTCTGAACAAAATCATAAACCAGTTTTGCTTTTTTTACTGGATCTTTTTCATTTCCAACAACTTCTTTGATTTTGAGTTTTGTACTTTCAGGTAAATCAGTTGTTCCTGCTAATATTTTATCCGAATACCATTTACCGAAATCAGTCCAGTTTGTGGCTGCTCCATCAACACCTTCAAGATGAAAACGCTCTAACCCCATCATTATCCTCGGAAAAAGATCACGTGAAGATGGACTTAAATCTTCTGCTTTCTGAGCTGAAATATTAACAGCCTCATAACTTAATCTGGTATCGGTATCAACTGTCTTTTTAATGTTATATCCTGAAAACTGAAATTCTTTCTTTTTAAATCCTAAATCATTTGGAAAAGCAACATTTAAAACACATTTTTCAATACTCAGATAATATCCTCCCAAAAAATACCATTGTGGAATAAATGCTGTATTTGAAGTTTCTGTCTCGCTGGTATAAACAATAGTAAAAGGATATGAAATAGGTGTATAATCTAAATAAACCACACGACTATCTGAAAAAAGAGTACTTCCGCTTACAGCACTTTGGTCTCTAAAATCTTTCCGTTTAATTTTCTTTATTTCATTACCAAATGCATCATAGACTACTGCCTCGATGTTTTTTATAGCAGTTGTTTTGTCATAGTGCTGATACGCATCAATATCATTCAGCCCTTTTTCATTTAAAACCGATACTACCCTTTGTGTTTTGATGTTCATACTTCGCTGTGAAGCAATAACAATATCCATTTGATCTAAACGAACAACAGAATTGGCATTTTCTTTGAGACTGTCTTTAATTGTAGAGATAAGATAAGTACCTTTTTGAGCTGAAGAAACTAAAGTAAATAAGAAAAAAAGTAACGCGTAACAAGGAATTTTCATTAGTAAGTATTTTCACCAAATATATATATTTTCTGAAAACTCCTTAACAAATGTTTAATAATTTTATTCTCTGTTTTTGCTGTCCATTACGATAGTAACAGGGCCATCATTTAACAGACTGACTTTCATCTCTGCACCAAAGATTCCAGTCTGAACTTTCTTTTTAAATTCTTTTTCCAATACCTTAACGAAGTTCTCATACATTGGAATTGCAAAGGACGGTTTTGAAGCTTTTATGTACGAAGGACGGTTTCCTTTTTTTGTAGAAGCATGAAGTGTAAATTGGCTTACCACAATAATATCGCCATCTACATCTTGAACCGAACAATTCATGACGTCATTTTCGTCACCAAAAATTCTCATTTTTATAATTTTCCCAGCAAGCCAGTCAATATCTTCTTGAGTATCGACATCTTCAATTCCGACTAAAACTAACAATCCTTTTTGTATGTCTGCTGTTTTTTGACCATCAACGGTTACTGATGCTTCAGATACTCTTTGAATTACAACTCTCATTTTTTTATTTTTTAGCCACAGATTAAAAGGATTATAAAGATTTTAAATTTTAATGTTAGATGAACTGCGGTGCATCTCTACAAAATATTGCTGTTATTTTTTTAAATTGGAATTTGGATTTTTTGAATTGGAATTTCAAAAGATTATTTTCTCGTTTCATCACTAGCAGCGCGATCTTCCCCATAAGTATCTGTACGGTAATGTTCTTCGTCACCTTCAAGGATTTTAAGATAACTGTTGTAACGCGACCAGGCTATTTCGTCTTTTTCTAAAGCTGCTTTTATCGCACAATGTGGTTCCTCCTTATGTAGACAATTGTTAAACTTGCATTGATCTTTCAGTCTGAAGAATTCAGGAAAATAACCGCTTATTTCAGATGGCTCCATGTCAACAATTCCGAAACCTTTTATTCCTGGTGTATCTATAATTCGGGCATCAAAAGACAAATCGTACATTTCTGCAAAAGTGGTTGTATGCTGGCCTTGTTTACTTTGTTCTGAAATTACTGAAGTTTTTAAGTGAAGACTTGCTTCCATTGCATTTACCAAAGTTGATTTTCCAACTCCGGAATGTCCGGAAAACATACTTACCTTACCAATCATCATTTCTTTCAGTTTATCAACACCTTTGTTTTCTGTGGATGAAATTCGGAGGCATTTGTATCCAATTTCAGTATAAATGTGCTGTAGATAAAGCTGATCGTCTAAAGTCTGTTCTGTTAAGGTATCAATCTTGTTGAATACAAGAATTGCTTCGATTCCGTAAGCTTCTGCGGTAACCAAAAAACGGTCTATAAAACTGGTTGTTGTCGGCGGATTATCAATGGTAATCAATAAGAAAACCTGATCAATATTTGAAGCAATGATATGAATCTGTTTAGACAAATTAACCGATTTACGAACGATATAATTTTTTCTTTCCTGAATATTATGAATTGTTCCGGTAATGGTATCCGAAGTTTCATCTAATTCATAATCAACTATATCGCCTACAGCAATAGGATTGGTACTTTTAATTCCTTTTATTCTGAATTTCCCTTTCATACGGCATTCTATAAAATCTCCATTTTCAGATTTTACGGTATACCAGCTTCCTGTAGATTTATAAACGGTTCCTGTCATTCTTTAATTTTAGATTGCGGATTTTAGATTTTAGATTAAACCAAATTTCTTTACAAAGATAAATGAATAATTTAAACCATATAAGTTATATAAGTGAATATAAATAGTGGCTCTTTATAACAAAAAAATCCCCAGCACTTTTTTCAAAGCAATAGGGATTTTTTAAAAAACAATCTAATTTTAAATGTGTGATATAACAAAACTTAAAAACAACTTTTAAGTCAGACTTAAATTACCTTATATCACTTATAGGATTTAAAGAAAATTATGCGTTAAAAATTTTCTCTTGGTGACCAATACTCTCTTGGTGAATTGCTTTGAACATTCTTAAAACAAACTCTTCAGTAAGACCTTTTTTCTCACCTTCTAAAATCATTTTTCCTAAGATTTCGTTCCAACGGTTGTTTTGAAGAATCGCCACGTTAGCATCTTTTTTTACTTGACCGATTTCGTCAGCTACTTTCATACGCTTTCCTAATAATTCTAATAAGTTAGCATCCAAAACATCGATATTAGCTCTTAGTTTAGTCATTTTTTGGCTGTACTCATCTGTAGTGTCATCTGTTTTTCTAATCGTCAAATCTTTGATGATTTGTTTCAAAGTGTCTGGAGTTACTTGCTGCGCAGCATCAGACCAAGCGTTGTCTGGATCGATATGCGTTTCGATAATCATACCATCGTAGTTCAAGTCTAAAGCCTCTTGAGTTACTTCGAAAATCATTTTACGATCTCCAGTAATGTGAGATGGATCGATGATTAATGGTAAATCAGGGAATTTATTTTGCAATTCGATAGCAATCTGCCACTCTGGAATGTTTCTGTATTTTGTTTTTTCGTAAGTAGAGAAACCTCTGTGGATAACTCCTAATTTCTCGATTCCAGCCATGTGTAAACGCTCAACACCACCCAACCATAAAGCTAAATCCGGGTTTACAGGGTTTTTAACCAAAACTATTTTATCAGTTCCTTTTAAAGTATCTGCAATTTCCTGAACTGCAAAAGGGTTTGCCGTTGTACGTGCTCCAACCCATAAAACGTCGATATCGTATTCTAAAGCTAGTTTACAGTGAGCTGCAGTCGCAACTTCTGTTCCCATTAATAAACCAGTTTCAGCTTTTGCTTTTTGCAACCATTTTAATCCAATTTCTCCAATACCTTCAAATCCTCCCGGACGAGTTCTTGGTTTCCAGATTCCAGCTCTGAAAACACTTACTTTAGAATCTTTTAATTCGTGAGCGATTTTCAATACCTGATCTTCAGTTTCTGCACTACAAGGTCCAGCTATCACAAGTGGGTGATTTAAATTGAAATCTTCTAACCACTTTCTCATTTCTTTCTTATTTTCCATTTTATTATAGTTTTTACTTTTTAATTAATCCGTTTAATATCTCTTTTATTTTATTTGTACTTTCCATTTCTTCAAAAATGGCATTGTAATCTTCTTCTTTTAACAAATCCCTAAACCGACTGAGATTTGCAATATAAGCTTCTAAAGTTTCCAGAACATGTTCTTTATTCTGCTTAAAAATCGGTGTCCACATCGCTGGTGAGCTTTTTGCTAAACGAACAGTACTTTCAAATCCACTTCCCGCCATATCAAAAATATCCTGTTCGTCTTTTTCTTTGTTCATTACTGTTTTTCCGAGCATAAACGAACTGATGTGCGATAAATGCGAAACGTAAGCAATGTGTTTATCGTGCGAAACCGGATCCATATATCGAATCCTCATTCCTATTTCGCTGAAAAGCAGTAACGCTTTTTCCTGCAATTTGAAAGCGGTTTTTTCCACTTCGCAGATAATGTTTGTCTTTCCTTTAAACAAACCTTTTATTGCTGCCGAAGGTCCTGAAAACTCTGTTCCTGCAATTGGGTGCGTAGCAATAAAATTTCTCCTTTTCGGATGATTGGCAACTGCATCACAAATTGGCTTTTTAGTCGACCCTACTTCAAAAACAATTGTTTTATCCCCAACAATGTCCAGAACTTTTGGCAGAACCGTCAGCGCCACATCTACCGGAACCGAAACAATTACAAAATCTGCATGAGCCAGATCTTCAAAGCTTCCTGCCTGATCGATAACTCCAAGATCAATTGCTTCCTGCAAATGTTTCTCGTTATTATCGATTCCAAAAATGGTCGAATCAGGATGTTGTTCTTTGATGTCCAGCACCATCGAACCGCCTATTAATCCTATTCCTATTACGTATACTTTCATAATTTTTAAAAATTCCAAGTTTAAAAAAAGTCTTGGCTCTTGCTTCTAAAATCTATCAATAGCTTCTTGTACTTTTTCTTCTTTTACACAAAGTGAGAATCTAATATATCCTTCGCCACTGCTTCCGAAAATGGTTCCCGGCGTGATGAAAATATGTTTCTCATATAATATTTCGTCAATGAACTTTTCTGCTGATGCTATTCCTTCCGGAAGTTTTGCCCAAACAAATAAACCAACTCCTTCTTTATATACTTTACAGTTTAACTTTTCTGCTAACTTCTCCGTTAATTCTCTTCGGCGTCTGTAAATTTTGTTTTGGTCTTCGAACCAAGATTTATCACATTTTAAAGCTGCGATTGCTCCTTTCTGAATTCCGTAATACATCCCGCTGTCCATGTTGCTTTTTACTTTTAGGACCGCGTCGATAATTTCAGGATTTCCTAAAACCATTCCGACTCTCCAGCCTGCCATGTTGAATGTCTTACTTAATGAATTCAATTCTAAAGCCACATCTTTCGCACCTTCAACTTGCAATAAACTCATTGGATTATCATTCAAAACAAAACTATACGGATTGTCGTTGATCAATAATATATTGTGTTTTTTAGCAAAAGCAACCAATTTTTCAAATAACGCTAAACTCCCTCTCGCTCCTGTTGGCATGTGCGGATAACCCAGCCACATAATTTTAACTTTCGAAAGATCTAATTTTTCAAGAGCTTCAAAATCCGGTTCCCATCCATTTTCTTCTTTCAAATCATAATAAACCGGAACTGCCTGAACCAAATTGGTTACCGAAGTATAAGTTGGATAACCTGGATTCGGAATCAAAACGTGATCGCCTTCATTTAAAAATGCTAACGAAATGTGCATAATTCCTTCTTTTGAACCCATAAGAGGTAAAATCTCATTATTCGGATTCACTTCAACACCAAACTGATCACGATAAAAATCCGCCATCGCCTGCCTCATTTCTGGCAATCCCTGATAGCTTTGATAGCCATGTCCGTTTTCGTCTTGAATTGCCGCAGCGACTGCTTCAATTACTGCTTTTGACGGACTCAAATCAGGGCTTCCAATTCCCATGTTGATGATCGGTTTTCCTTCAGACATCAACTGACGAACTTCTCTAAGTTTTGATGAGAAGTAGTATTCTTCAACTGTGTCTAATCGTTTTGCTGTTGTACTCATTGTTTTAATTTTTGCTGTATGCTTTATGCCTTAGGCTATATGCTTTTATTTTTGACTTTAAGACTTTCGACTTTTCAACTTTATGACTCAGTCAAAGGTTTTGTGTTTCTGTATTCTCCTAATACTTTAAAATATTCTGCCATTATATTTAAGAGCGATTTTGCTTTTGCATAATCTTCATATTTTTCGAATGTTACATCTACAAAGAATGAATATTTCCAAGGCGTTTCGATTTTTGGAAGCGACTGGATTTTTGTCAAATTCAGTTTGCAGTCGCTCATTACATTCAAAACCGCTGCCAGACTTCCTCTTTTATGATCCAATTCAAATTTTACAGAAGCTCTGTTGATTTCGCTTTCCGGCAAAAATGAATTTTGCTTTTTGATGATTACGAAACGCGTCATATTGTTTTTGATCGTTTGAATTGACGATGCAATAATATCCAGATCGTACATTTCAGAAGCCGTTACACTCGCAATTGCAGCAATTCCGGTTAACTGCTTTTCCTGAATTCTTCTTGCTGTTTCGGCCGTATCTTTATCCTCAACCAATTTGATATTTGGATATTGTTTTAAGAAATCCATACACTGCAAAAGTGCCATTGGATGTGAGTGAACTTCTCTTATATCTTCGATCTTCTGACCTTTTAAAGCCATTAAATTCTGCTGAATATTTAAATAATGTTCTCCAATTATGTGCAGATTGTTCTTGTCAATCAATGCATAATTTGGAATAATCGGACCCGCAATTGAGTTTTCGATCGCCATAACGGCCTGATCAGATTTTCCGGCAATAAGGCTGTCGATCAATTCTTCAAAAGACAGGCATTCATCAATATCTACATTTTCAGAGAAATACTCTTTCACAACCTGATGATGAAAAGAACCTTTAATACCTTGTATTGCAATTTTAGATGTCATATAGTCAAAAAAAAATCCTGATTTTCATCAGGATTGTATATTAGTTTTATTTGTCTTTAATTCTGTTTCAAATAACCATAGCACAATCCTAACTTCTACTAAAGAAGAAATAAAAGTTGTTGCTAAAATAAAAACGGTTAGTCGCCATTTTGTTTGTGTTATTTTTTAAATTCTGTGCGAATGTATAAATTATTTTAACCTCACCAAAAAAAATAATGCATTTTATGAAACAAAAAAGGAATTCTTAACAAATTTAGGCGGTTTTGTATGATATTTCAACAAAGAACACTCGAAACACCATTTATTCAATTGACTATAAGCCCATTTTAAAAATTTTATCCTTTGAAAAAATAAAAACCCAATTTGTAAATCCAGATCATTTAAACATTCTTCTTAAACCATAAACACATTTTCTCTTTAAAATATTAGTAATACGTTTTTAACTTCATTATTACACTCCTTTAAATTGTTTCAAACCTAAAATTTAATTTATAACAAAAAATCACTAAAAACAGGTATTGCAAACCTCATCATAATAAATGAAATTTGCTAAACTAAATAGAACAAGGGTTTATAAAGCTAATTGATCCCTAAAAAACAAAGCATGGGCAAAGCTAAGTTTAGCCCACAAAAAACAGAGCACTTGGGTTCATAAAGCTATTTGTCCCAAAAAAACAAAGCACAAGGAAAAGCTAAGTTTCTCCTTCAAAAAACAGAGCAAGGGACTATAAAGCTATTTGTTCCCATTTAAACAAAGCCTAAAAAAAGAGCCAATGGCTCTTTTTTTATTTTATAAAATCAATTATTTTGAAATAGCATGTTTTGTCAAATCTAATTTCAATAAAAATTATTTCATATAAAATTGTGGCAGAAAAAAGAAATAGAAACATGATTGAGTAAAAAACATCTCAAAATTTAAAACAATCCCGAAACCGGTTTATTTTTAATCCCGATTTTTGAATAATCAAAACCCATTTTTTGCTGTAACAACGAAGCGTAGACAGACCTAAAATCAATTTGATGTTTTAAATCACCATTATCCAAATCTGCTAAATTTGGATTATTACCTAAAATTGTTCCTTTGTTATTACCTCCGATAATGAACATTGGAGCGGCTGTTCCGTGATCAGTTCCGCTTCCATTGTCTTTTACACGTCTTCCAAATTCAGAAAACACAACAATCGTTACGTTTTGAAGTAATTGAGCCTGTTTCAAATCAGTATAAAAACTAAATAACGCATCATTTAATTCTGTCAATTTTCTTTCATGAATAGAAAGTTGATTATCGTGCGTGTCGAATCCACCAAGGGAAGTATAATACACTTTAGAATTCAGGTTTCCTTTTACCAGTCTTGCAATCCATTCCAGATTTTTAGATAATCCGGTTTTCGGATAACTGATTTCAGTTTTGGACTGCTTCAATGCATTCTGAATATCATCTGAACCTTCTACTACCGAATTGGCTATTTTTCGAACAAAATCTAATTGTGGATTATCGGATAATTTTGCATCATCTTCTTTATTGGATTTTATTTTAAATCGATCAGGATCTTTGACCGTTATCACGTTTGGTTCCAATCCCTTCAATGCCAGATTATCTATGGCATCCAGATTAATTCCGGCTGTTGGCTGATGATCGTGACATTGTAAATCTAAATATCTTCCTAACCAGCCTTCGTTTATATATTTATTAGAATCAACAGCTGTCTGCCAAATTTCCTGACTGCGAAAATGTGATCGAACTGGCTCAGGATACCCCACATTCTGAATTACACTTAAATCTCCGTTTTGCTGCATCTGGGCAAAATCTTTTAATGCCGGATGAAACGCCATGCCTTTGTTTTTACCTACAACTATATCTTTATTTAAAGCAATTTTGGCTCTAAAGTCGTAATACAAAGGATCTTCATACGGAATAAAAGTATTCAGTCCGTCGTTTCCTCCATTGAGCTGAACAAAAACCAGACATTGCTCACCGATTACCAAATTACTTTGTTCACCAAATGCATGCAAAAAGCTTGGAAGCACCAGCATCCCGCCGGTAAAAGTCCCCGTTAAGGTTAGAAAATTTCTTCTGTTCATAATGATAAACTTTAAATTAATTGGTATTCCGGTAATTTAGTGATATAATTAAACAAACGAACAACTGCGTAATTAGCATTAGTATTTTTAGGATCAAAATCATATTTAAGTAAGTTTTCCATATCCTTTTGTATGGATTCATTTACATTAAATAAAAGCCTGTTGGATAATTCGGCTATAATGGTTTTGTTATTTCCATTGGCATCAAATTCTATATTGACTTCTCTTTTCTCCAACTCTACTTTAGGTTTTGAATTTTCATTACTCATCGAATTGATAACCCTTTTTGAAAGCTTCTTCCCACTGCAAAGCATATCAGAAGTATTATTCCGCTGCAGATAGACCTGAGAAGTAAGCCAGGAATTTCCTCCATCCCAGCCTTTCACATTAACTTGATTGTACAAATCCATTCCTTGCTGTTTTAAGAAAAAAGCAATCATGGTTTCATCATAATCCTTTAACTGCAATTCGTCAATAAGCTGAAAAATATAAACCAGCGGATCTTTGATTTTATTACCTGAAATATCCTTAGCATATTCTTCAGTAAATATTTTAGTCAGTAACGGTGCTATTTCAAAATTTACTTTTCTAAAATAATCACCATAATACTTCACCATTTTTTCTGAAGGATTATCATAAAGAAACCATTTTAGGATTTTACCGGTAATGAGATACGGAATATTTTTTTGTTCGAAAATAATATCAACCAAATCATCGGATTTCCAGTTTCCTGTCTTTCCAAAATAGGTTTTGTCACTATTATCCTCTGTGCCTTTTTTGTAAACTCCTCCTTCGTCACCATAAGTCAGTCCAGCCAAAGCCCTTGCACCGTTTTTAATATCTTCTTCAGTATAATTTCCAATTCCAATGGTGAATAATTCGAGTAGTTCACGGCTCAGGTTTTCGTTGATTTTACCTTTTTTATTATCGACATTATCCAGGTATTTAATCATTGCGTTAGATTTTACCATCTTTTTGGTCAGCTCTCTGAAATTTCCAAAAGCATTTTCGCGTAAAATCATATTGTGCTGATAGATCCAGTAATTGATTTTTACTTTTTGTGAAGTCGATACAAAATGATTGTGCCAGAAACAAACCATTTTTTCACGCAAAGGAAATTCATCCGTATTCATTTTGGCAATCCACCATTTTTTAAGTTCGCCTATAGCATAGATTTCTTCTCTCTGGATTTTCTTTTTTTCTTCCTTATCGAGATTTTTAATGGATTCCCGAAATTCTTTCATTTGAAGAAGCGTTTGGGGATGTCCCTGCAAAAATGCAGGAAGCTGTGTATCAAACTTTGAATCGTATGATCGCTTTAGAAATTTTTCTAATCCAATTTTCTCAATTATTTTGGCTTCATTTCCTGAGAAGCCCAATCGTAACGACCAAAGATTACTTTTTTTCATACAACTAAGAATTATTTAAGAATAAGACTTTTGTTTTTAAAAAAGGTTTAACGAAATACGCAATAAAAAATAAATATTACAATTTCACCTAAATAACATTATGAATAACACAACATAAACGATAATTTAGCATTGTTATTTTAAAATTTAAAACAATAAGATATAGCAACAAAAAAAAGCAGCTATCATGACAATAACTGCTTTTTATTAATCGAGAATAAAATCTTTCCTCTTTATTCTATTTTCTTTCTTCTAAAAAAAATTAAGACCCACACATCTCACAATCCTCCGGACCTGCAGCTTGTGCTTTTAGCAACATCGCTTTGTATTCCTCAATATTTATTTCTTCAGTTTCTGCTGCTAAAGCTGGTATTTCTTCTTTTTTATCGTTATTTAATGTGAATTTAATCGCATCTACAGCCGCTTTGGTTCTTAGATAATACATCCCGGTTTTCAACCCTGACTGCCATGCGTAGAAATGCATTGAAGTCAGTTTAGAATAGTTGGCATCCTGCATAAACAAGTTCAACGATTGAGACTGATCAATAAAATATCCTCTTTGACGGGACATATCGATAATATCTTTCATCGACATTTCCCAAACGGTTTTATACAGATCTTTTAAATCTTGTGGAATCTTATCTATATTTTGAACAGATCCGTTATGACGCATGATTTCCTGTTTCAAATCTTCGTTCCACAAACCTAGTTTTACTAAGTCTTCCAGTAAATGTTTATTTACTACGATAAATTCTCCAGACAATACACGACGTGTGTAAATATTTGATGTATATGGTTCAAAAGCTTCGTTATTTCCCAGAATTTGAGAAGTAGATGCTGTTGGCATCGGCGCAACTAATAATGAGTTACGAACTCCGTGTTCCATTACTTCTTTTCTTAATGAAGCCCAGTCCCAACGACCTGATAATTCTTCATCTTTCATCCCCCACATATTGTGCTGGAATTCTCCCTGAGACATTGGAGAACCTTCAAAAGTTGAGTATGATCCTTCTTCTTTAGCCATTTCCATAGAAGCGGTTACGGCTGCAAAATATAATGTTTCAAAAATTTCCTGATTCAGTTTTTTAGCCTCATCACTTGTAAACGGCATACGCAACATGATAAAAGCATCTGCCAGACCTTGCACACCCAATCCTACCGGACGGTGACGGAAGTTAGAATTTTCTGCTTCTTTTACCGGATAATAGTTTCTGTCAATTACTTTATTTAGATTACGTGTTACACGTTTTGTAACATTGTAAAGTGCTTCGTGATCAAATTTTCCGTTTTCAATAAACATTGGCAACGAAATAGAAGCCAGATTACAAACTGCGATTTCATCTTTAGAGGTAAACTCCATAATCTCTGTACACAAGTTTGAAGAACGAATAGTCCCTAAATTCTTGTGGTTCGATTTACGGTTTGCCGCATCTTTGTATAACATATATGGTGTTCCGGTCTCGATTTGCGATTCAAGAATTTTCTCCCATAGTTCACGGGCACGGATTGTTTTTCTACCTTTTCCTCTGAATTCGTAATCAAGATATAATGTCTCAAATTCTTCTCCGTAAACATCGTATAATCCTGGGCATTCATTAGGACACATTAACGTCCAGGGACCATCTTCCTGAACACGTTTCATGAATAAATCTGAAGTCCACATAGCGAAGAACAAATCTCTTGCACGCATTTCTTCTTTTCCGTGATTTTTCTTTAAATCTAAAAAATCAAAAATATCAGCATGCCATGTTTCGATGTAAATCGCAAAACTTCCTTTACGTTTTCCACCACCCTGATCTACATAACGGGCTGTATCATTGAATACTCTCAACATCGGAACAATTCCGTTTGACGTTCCGTTCGTTCCGCGAATATAAGATCCTGTAGCACGAACGTTATGAATAGAAAGACCAATTCCTCCCGCTGACTGCGAGATTTTTGCTGTTTGTTTTAATGTATCGTAAATACCGTCGATACTATCATCCTGCATTGCCAAAAGAAAACAAGAAGACATTTGTGGCTTTGGAGTTCCCGCATTAAACAACGTTGGCGTTGCATGCGTAAAGAACTTTTTAGACATTAAATCGTAAGTTTCAATAACTGCTTTTAAATCATCTAAATGAATACCAACAGAAACACGCATTAACATGTGCTGTGGGCGTTCTACAATTTTTCCGTTTATTTTAAGAAGATAAGAACGTTCTAAAGTTTTAAAACCAAAGTAATCGTAATTAAAATCTCTTGTATAGATGATATGAGAATCTAAAAAAGCAGCATTTTCCTGAATCACTTTAAAAACGTCATCCGCAATTAATGGTGCTTCCTGACCATTTCTTGGATTGATATAGTGATACATATCTTTCATCGTTTCAGAGAAAGATTTTTTGGTATTTGAATGTAGGTTAGAAATTGCCACACGCGCCGCCAATTGTGCATAATCCGGATGCGCAATAGTCATAGAAGCTGCCGTTTCTGCTGCAAGATTATCCAGTTCAGATGTAGAAACACCGTCATACAATCCTTCGATAACTCTCATCGCTACCTTAACAGGATCTACGAGCTCATTCAAGCCGTAACACAATTTTTTGATTCGTTCTGTAATCTTATCAAACATTACAGGCTCTTTGTGGCCATCTCTTTTTACTACATACATAAGCTTACTATTTAAGTTATTGAAAAAATGAAAGACACTGGAAAAACGTTTTCCGGCACTTAAACATTGCGTGTTTTAAAATTATTTTTCGAGAATTACCAAATTCTCAATAGTTACTCGTTTCAAATCCGAAAACCGAATTTAAATACGTCAAAAATTGCTATTGAATCTGCGATTTGGGAAAGAGATTCAACCTTAAAATATTCTGTTAATCTTTTTTTCAGCGTCTCTTGAAGAGAAGTAAACGCTAAAAGTATTTTTGTTGTCTAAAAATCTGCATCAAATGAAATTTTCTGAGCATCACTGTCAGTGTTCATCACACCAGATTTTTGATACTCTGCAACACGTTTTTCAAAGAAATTAGTTTTTCCCTGAAGAGAGATCATGTCCATAAAATCAAACGGATTCGCTGATCCATACACACGCTCACAACCTAATTCCACCAATAATCTATCAGCAACAAATTCTAAGTATTGTGTCATTAAAGCAGCGTTCATTCCAATCAAACTTACCGGAAGGGATTCGGTTACAAATTGTCTTTCGATGTCTAAAGCATCAACAATGATTTCTTTGATTCTGTCTTTTGGAACTTTGTTAATCAAATGATGATTATGCAAGTGAACCGCAAAATCACAATGTACTCCTTCGTCACGAGAAATTAATTCATTAGAAAAAGTCAACCCTGGCATTAAACCTCGTTTTTTCAGCCAGTAAATTGAACAGAAAGCACCTGAAAAGAAAATACCTTCAACTGCAGCAAAAGCAATTAGTCTTTCAGCAAATGAATCTGATTCGATCCATTTTAAAGCCCACTCTCCTTTTTTCGCAATTGCAGGAAAAACTTCCAAAGCATTAAATAATTCTGCTTTTTCCGCTTCATCTTTCACATACGTATCGATTAATAAAGAATAAGTCTCACTATGAATATTCTCCATCATGATTTGGAAACCATAGAAAAATTTCGCTTCCGCATATTGTACTTCGTTTACAAAATTCTCAGCAAGGTTTTCATTTACGATTCCGTCAGAAGCAGCAAAAAATGCTAAAATATGTTTGATAAAGTATCTTTCGTCATCATTTAATTTGTTGTTCCAATCTGTCAAGTCCTGATGCAAATCGATTTCTTCGGCAGTCCAAAAACTAGCTTCCATTTTCTTATACCATTCCCAAATATCATGATGTTTAATTGGAAAAATAACAAAACGATTCTTATTTTCTTGTAAAATTGGTTCAACTTGTGACATTGTATTTTTGTTTAATTTTTATAATGAATTTCCCCTTATTCAGAACGATTACAAAGATTGTCATTTATCGCCAAAAATAAAAGTCAAACTTATTCACAATCGAGCGTAGTTTTTAACAAAGGCTGAAAATTGAAACTTTTTTCACACAATATTTAATTTATTGCAAATGAAACACTTAAATAACATACTTACACCTTAAAGCCCCGTAAAATATAGACTTTTTGGAATAAAAAGCAAGCAATTTAAGATTGTTTTAAAAAGTTTTTTTTGAGTTAAAAGTTTTATTTTTTGAGTTAAAAAAGACCAAAATAAAGCAGTAAAAAAGGGTGTGAATTTTACACTTTTTTATATTCTTCAGCTACTTTTTCCAGTTCCATATACCAGTCTTCGCCAAAACGACGAATCAAGGCTTCTTTAACAAATTTATAAACGGGAACTTCCAGCTCTTTACCCAAAGAACAGGCGTCATCGCAAATATCCCATTTATCATAATTTACTGCCGCAAACTCTGTAAAGTCTTTTACACGGATGGGATACAAATGACAGGAAACAGGTTTTTTCCAGTCAACGATTCCCTGATTGTAGGCCTGCTCGATTCCGCAAAGAGCGGTTTTACCGTCAAAAATTACATAAGCACAATCTTTATTGTCAATTAAGGGTGTTTCAAGATCACCATCAGTCCCTTTTACCCAGGCTCCCTGTGCTTCTATAGCTTCAATTCCTTCTTTGCGTAAAAAAGGTTTTACTTTAGAATATATCTCTTCCAGAATTTTAGTTTCCGCTTCATTCAAAGGCGCCCCGGCATCTCCATCAACACAACAAGCTCCTTTACAAGCTGACAAGTTGCATACAAATTCTTTTTCAAGAATATCTTCCGAAATAATAGTTTTCCCTAATTGAAACATGATAATAAAATACTGAGATTTATAAAGTGCAAAGATAGTCAAAGAATAGACATAAAAAATTTACCGCAGATATTCGCAGAGGCTTCCTCAAACTTTCACAGATTTTCTGTTTATAAAGGATATTTAAAAAATATTACTTCGTGAATATTTGCGAAAAATCTTTGTGAAACTCTGTGATAAAACTCACAAAAGTTACAAATATCACTTATTTAATCTTTAAAACGTGTTTTTATAACAAAAAATACTATAATGAAAAAACACATAACTTTATTAACTACTTTTGCAGCAGTTTTTTAAACCTTAAAAATTAAAGCAATATGCTGGAAATCAACTTTAAAGAAATCATCACAGTTAGTATGGTCCTTTTTGCCGTAATTGATATTGTAGGCTCAATCCCTATTATTGTAAATCTAAGAGCAAAAGTTGGACATATCGAATCAGAGAAAGCATCTCTTGTTGCCGGAACGATTATGATTGTTTTCCTTTTTGTTGGAGAAGGTCTGCTTAACCTTATTGGTATTGATGTACATTCATTTGCCGTAGCGGGTTCCTTTGTTCTGTTTTTTCTGGCACTGGAAATGATTCTCGGAATCCGTATTTACCGTGATGAAGAACCGGGATCCGCCTCTATCGTTCCATTAGCTTTTCCGTTGATTGCCGGAGCGGGGACCATGACAACTTTATTATCGTTGCGTTCTCAATTTCACACCATTAACATCATTATCGCCATTTTACTGAATATCATCTTAGTTTATATTGTTTTGAAATCGTCTAAAAAAATCGAAAATTTATTAGGCGAAAACGGTCTTGGGGTAGTTCGCAAGACATTTGGAGTAATACTTTTGGCAATAGCTGTTAAATTATTTGCCGCTAATGTTAAAGGTTTGTTCGTCTAAAGGATATTTTTTTAAATTTGCTCCATAAAATTCTAAAATACAGCTCAAAGAGCTCTTCTTTATTATTTTAGACAAACAACCAACTTATGAAAATCTTTACTTCCATCTTAGTGCTTTTGGCATTAGCTTTAATTGTTTTTAACATTACGCAGCTTGACTTTCAAAACCCTTTTGAAGGAGACAGCGCTGTTGCCCTTATTGGAATTGCCGCTTCATTTTGTGCTGTTTTGATTCTTTTGATTTTCAGGATTTCAAAAAAAATCGAAGAGAAAACAAACGGCAGATAATATGTTTGATGTTTTAATTGTTGGCGGGGGTGTTTCAGGCATCTCGTGTGCACTGGTATTAGGATCTGCCAAAAAGAAAGCTTTTGTAACCGATAAAAAAATCGGAATTTTTACACATCAGAAAAATTCTTCTCTACAGGAAGCTATTTTCTATAATGCTTACGGCATAAAACCAGGTAAATTAGGTTCTGAATTATTATTCGAAAGTACTCAGGATTTAGCCCAGACCTATCCGCATATTTCTCAGATTCCTAATGAAAAAGTAATTAAAATCGAGGGTACTTATCCCGAATTTACTATAGTTACAAACAAAAACACATACAAAGCAAAAAATATCGTAGTTGGAATTGGTTCCGCAAACACTTTCGACATCGAAGGTTTAATGCAATATATTGAACCTCACAAAAAGGCTTTACCTGAAAAACAGCGTATTCAACTTAAAAATGAAGACCATAAAGTTACAGACGGCATTTACGTTATTGGGACTTTAGCCGGCTGGCGAAGTCAATTGGCCATTGCTGCAGGAAGTGGCGCTGCTGTTGCTACAGACATTCTTACTTTATGGAACAACGGTGTGCAGACCCATTCACATGACAGTATCCGATAAATTTCAAAATAAGTTTCTTTTTTATAAAATCACAAACCATTAAGAAATTAAGTTTACAAAGCATTCTTGCTAAACTCTCTTAATTTCTTAATGGTTTAAATTTTTTCTACGATTTCTATATTTATTTAACAGAAACGATTTCCGATACCTTAATATGATTCTCATCGTTGGTTTTCCATTTTTCTCCTTTTAGCGAAACCTCATCACCAATTTTCAATTGCTTGTAGTTTTGAGGCCCGCCCACATTTACAATACTGATTGTCGCAAAATATACTTCTTTTGCAGCCGTAGTAATTTTAGCCGTATAACCATCTTTTCCTGATTCTATCGAATCAACTTTTCCCGAAACGCTATTATTTTCTTTCATAGTTGCACATGAAATTACAAAAGTCATTAAAACGAATAGAAAGCTTATTTTTATTAGATTTTTCATGTTTAGTTTTATTAATTTTATTGTAAAGCGACACAGCTTCCTGCTATTACTTTTAAACTTTCACCATATTCTTTCCAGACTCTGATGTAACGAAAAGTACCATTTATCAAATTATTATCAAACATTCCTTTTAAAGAAATGGTTACTACAACCACCGCGATATCATTAATTATATTTATAATCTGATCAGAAGCCTCTAGTGAATCGATTTTCATTTTACCGGAACGATATGAATTCAAATCAAATTCTTTTGTAATGGTATTCCCGTCTGGCAAATTGAACAGCAAATCGTCATGCAGCATCTTTTCTAAAACCGAAACATCAGCATTTTTAATAGCTGTCAAAAGTTGAATTTCAGCATTTACAATAGTTTCTGTGTTCATTATAAAAAATTAAAAGATTATTTCTTTAAGCTCAGAACTTTTTTAATCATGGCGTCTTCTTTTAAAATCACATCGTAATAATACAATTCACCATATAATTGTCGGGCAAATTCAGCAGTAATATAACGATTGACTAAATCTTTAGTTTTATCTAATTTAAGATCCAGACCAGTCATAAAAATATAATTTTTGAATTTCCTGAAATATGTATCTGAATTTTTCATTTTAATTAAAAACTCATTAAAATGCAGTCCTGCAAATGCATTTCTGTTTTTATCCAGTTCTTCAAAAACAAAATGTCCTACAATTCCGGTTTGCAGCAAATACGCTACATTTTCATTACCATGTTCTGCTTCCATAGGAACGAATACATCCGGAACAATTCCACCGCCGCCATAAACAATCCTGCCTTTTGGCGTTTTAAATTTTAATGAATCTGCTACTTTAATACTATCTTTAGCATATAATTCACCTGTTTTTATTCTTGTTTCTGACTCTTTAAAATACTCATCATTCCCTTTGGCATATGGTTTTTGAATAGATCTTCCGGTAGGCGTATAATATCTAGCAACAGTCAATCTAACAGCCGATCCATCATTAAAATCCATTTCCCGCTGTACCAGTCCTTTTCCAAAAGAACGTCTTCCTACGATAGTTCCGCGGTCATTGTCCTGAATAGCCCCTGCCAGGATTTCACTTGCAGAAGCACTATTTTCATTAATCAAAACTGTTACCTTGCCGGTTTCAAAACTTCCGCTTTTTGTAGCGTATGTTTTTTCGGTTGTACCATTTTTATTTTTGGTAAAAACTATTAGTTGTTTGTCTTTCAAAAACTCATCGGCAATAGCCACAGCTTCTTCCATATAACCGCCTCCATTATCACGAACGTCAATTACTAAAGACTGAATTCCTTTTTGTTTTAATTTTGTTAATCCGGCTTTGAACTCATCATAAGTGGTTTCAGCAAAACGATTTATTTTGATGTAACCTGTATTATTGGAAAGCATCATTGCAGCATCAACACTTTTTATAGGAATAACATCTCGTTTTATTTTGAATTTAAGTTTCTTATGCTCTGATTTTCTAAAAACCGTCAATTCGATTTCTGAGCCTTTCGTTCCTTTTAGTTTAGAAAACAAACTATCTGAAGGCAATTTTCTACCAAACAATTTTGTTTTACCTGCATATAAAATACGATCTCCCGATTTTATTCCCGCTTTTGCTGAAGGTCCATTTTCAACAGGTTTAATAATCGCAACCGAATCTTTATACATGTAAAAATTAATTCCGACACCTACGAAGTCCCCTTTCATACTTTCGGCAACTTCGGCCTGTTCGCTTGGCGGAATATAAACCGAATGCGGATCCAGTTTCGACAAAATATTATCTACCGTAAGATTTACAATCGAATCTGTATTGACATTATCCACATATTCAGTATTAATAAAGTCAATCAGTTTATTCAGTTTGGTTTTGGAGTTGTTTTTTGCCAAAAGCTGATCCTCAACGGGAGCATTCATAAGGCTTCCGAATACGGTTCCGAGAGCAAAGGTTGCTCCTACAATAACTGGTAAATATTTTGAACTGAATTTCATTTATTCTTCTAAATCAGGAATATGCTCTACTTCGACACCTGCTTTCAATAAAAACTGAATTCCGGAATCATCACGATAACCGTTTTGATATACCACTCTTTTTATGCCTGACTGGTGTATTAACTTACTGCATTCTTTACATGGCGAAAGTGTAATATATAATGTCGCCCCTTCGCACGACTGTGTTGATCTTGCTACTTTTAAAATTGCATTTGCCTCGGCATGCAAAACATCCCAGCGAGTTAAACCATTTTCATCTTCACAGCAATTTTCGAATCCGGTTGGTGTTCCGTTGTAACCATCTGAAATGATCATACGGTCTTTTACGATTATAGCACCTACCTGCTTACGTTTGCAATACGACAATGAACCCCATTCCCTTGCAATTCGCAAATAAGCTTTATCGTATTTATTTAATTTTTTTATTTCCATTTAAAATTTATCTGTTCCAAATTGGACTCTCCACAATCATCGGAATTACAACTCCTATAATAAAAGCCGACATTACCAAAGCCCAGTCGCGTTTCGAAAAACGGAAAACCGTCTGAACTATATAGGATATAATCAAAACTATAAAAACAACTATCAGCTGTGCCGCTTCAATTCCAAGAGCAAATTCCCCTAAAGGTAGTAATTTTGAGGAAGCTGTACCGCCTAAAATAGTTTTAAAATAATTTGAAAATCCAAGACCATGGATAATTCCAAAAAACAATGTTAGAAAAAACACCAGGTTAAGGCTTTCGTTTTTAAATGTTTTTCCTGCTGTAAAAAGATTAAAAATTGCCGTTATCAAAATGGTAATTGGAATTAAAAACTCAACCAAATTTGCTTTCACAGCTATGATACCAAAAACCGAAAGCAGCAAAGCCAGTGTATGACCGACTGTAAAAACTGTAACAAGTAATAAAATCCGTTTCCAGTCCTTAAAAGCATACGGCGTTGTTAAAGCAATTAAAAACAATACATGGTCATACGCATGAATATCCAAAACATGCTTTAAACCTATCTGAAAATAAATCCAAAATTCTGACATTAGGCTAATTATATTAATTGATTGGGGGATGTAAACTTACGATTTATTTTGAAAAGCCAAATAAGTCCCTAAGCTAATCAACGGATAAAAATAAGTTAAATTTTATGAGAACTTTAAAATTAATAATTTAAAATAAAATTTATCTTTGTTCAATAAAAAACCCTTTTAATTATGCCATTTTCAGAATTATTTGATAACGAATTCAAAGAAAGAAACAGAGGCCATTTCTCTGCAATTGTGCGTGTAGCTTTTGCTGACGGAAGAATTAATGAAGACGAGCAAGCGTTTCTTGATAAATTAGCGACAAGACTAGAAATTTCAGAAGACGAATACAAGGAAATCCTTAAAGATCCGTGGAGTCACGATATAAATCCTCCATACTTGCATGCCCAACGTTTAGAGCGTTTATACGATTTAGCAAGAATGGTCCACATCGACCACCAATTGGGAGACCAACAGGAAGTAATGTTGAGACGTATCGGATTAGCTTTAGGTTTTACGCCAGGAAACGTAAATTACATTATATCAAAAGCATTATCACTGGTTGATAAAAAAGTAGATTTGGATACTTTTATGTTTGAAATGCAAAACATGAATAAATAATATTCTGCTTTTTCATTTTATTTTAAATATGAAATTAAATTATAAAACCCGACAATTTTAAACTTGTCGGGTTTCTTTTTTTATAATATTTTAATTTTAAACAATTCATTATCATAAAAACTGAATCGTGCTTTAATCCTTAATTAATTTCAACATCAATTTCCCGTACCTCTCCTGAGAGTCATTTGCAGTAATCTCATAAGTATAATTTCCTTTTTCCAGTGTTGTTTCTCCCACATAATCAATAGGCTGCAATGTATACGTTTTTCCATCAATTTGTAATTCAACAAATGCATAGCTGTAAGCTTTCGAAAACACTTTATATCCCGTATTCTGTCCGGGATTTATATTATCAAAATTCACATTTCCAGTTGAAGTATTTACTGTAATATTTTGAAAATTAAATTTACTCGCATTCGACAATCGAATTCTTAATTCGGACGAATCGTCATTAGAACAACCAAATAGGGCCAGGACTATGAGAACTAAAATCAATATTTTTTTCATAAGGTTTATTTTACTTAAAAGATATTGAAAATATAAAAAGGTTGCGTTAAAAAAATATTATGGCTATTGTTCATCCTTCATAAATTCTTCAGCTTTTTCTACCATATCATAATTTCCACAGAAAAAAGGAACACGTTCATGCAATTCGGTTGGCTGAATTTCCATAATTCTTCCAAAACCATCTGTTGCCTTTCCTCCAGCTTGTTCTGCAATAAATGCTATTGGATTACATTCGTATAAGAGTCGTAATTTCCCTTTTGGTGCTTTTGAACTAGTTGGATATAAATAAATTCCGCCTTTAATCATATTTCGATGAAAATCTGAGACCAGACTTCCAATATATCTGGAAGTATAAGGTCTGTCTTCTTCTTCACGCTGACAATATTTTATGTAATTTTTTACTCCTTGCGGAAAATGCACATAATTTCCTTCATTCACAGAATAAATATGTCCACTGTTCGGAAATTTCATATTTGGATGTGACAAATAGAAAGTCCCAATTGCAGGATTTAGCGTAAAGCCATTAACCCCATGACCTGTTGTGTAAACCAACATGGTTGATGTTCCGTAAATCACATATCCAGCGGCAACCTGATTAATTCCCGGCTGTAAAAAATCCTCGCTCGTTACCGGAGTTCCTATTGGAGTAATTCTTCTGAAAACAGAAAAAATAGTTCCAAGAGAACCATTTACATCAATGTTTGATGACCCGTCAAGCGGATCCATTAAGATCACGTACTTATTATTATTACTGTTGTCGCTCCCCTTGACAGTAATAAATTCGTCGTTTTCTTCTGAAGCTATTCCACAGACAATCTCACGGTTTATTAACGTCTGAATGAATACTTCGTTTGCATACACATCTAATTTCTGCTGGTCTTCTCCCTGAACATTCTGTTCGCCCACGGCGCCTATTATATCCACTAATCCAGCTTTATTTACCTTATAGTTGACAACTTTTGCTGCCAGACGTATAGAGTTGATAATCCGGGATAATTCCCCAGATGAATACTGAAATGCTTTTTGGTTCTCAATAATAAACTCTCCCAGTGTTTTATTGCGTTCTTCCATTTTGCTATATCGTTGTAGTTTTTAATTATAAGTCACAAATATCGCTTTTTTTGTGAGAATGATTCAAAAATTATTTCGTTAGTTTGCTACTATTGTATATTTGCTAATTAAATGCAATAAGTATTCAATAAAAAAATACTTAATTAGTGAATAACAGATTAAAAATATGAATTTATGAATATTAGAAAAGGAAAACCTGAAGACATGAAAGCCGTTTTAGGGCTAATTCAGGAGCTTGCAATATTCGAAAAAGAGCCTGATGCCGTTTTAATAACCGAAGAGGATTTAATACGTGATGGTTTTGGTGAAAAACCTTTATTTCATGTTTTTGTGGCTGAAGTTGAAAAGCAGATTGTCGGAATAGCATTGTATTACTACAGATATTCAACCTGGAAAGGAAAAACAATTCACCTTGAGGATTTAATTGTAAAAGAAGAAATGCGAGGTACGGGTTTAGGCTCTGTGCTTTATTCTGAAATAATGAAACAAGGAAAAAAAGATAATGTTCGAAGAATCGAATGGAATGTTCTGAACTGGAATACTCCTGCCGTAAATTTCTACGAGAACTCTGGCGCAAAAGTTATCGAAGAATGGAGGGTAGTACAAATGGATGAAACAGGAATTAATTCGTACTTAGAAAAAATTAATTAATTATAAAAAACAGACAGATCAATAAGGAGTAAACATCTGTCAAACATTAAAATTTTAAAAACAGACAGAGACGCACAGCCGTGCATCTCAACAATACAAATTAAAGATGAGAGTATTTAAATTTGGTGGAGCATCTGTAAAAGATGCCGAAGGAATTAAAAACGTTTACGACGTTCTACAAAAAGTTGGGTATGAAGATGTGATTTTGGTCGTTTCAGCGATGGGAAAAACCACAAATGCATTAGAGGTAGTTATTAAAAATTATTTTGATAAATCGGATGAACTTAGTTCATCTGTACAAGAGATAAAAAAATATCACAATCAAATATTACTGGATTTATTTGAAGATGAAAAGCATGCAGTTTTTGCAGCTGTTAATGAGCAATTCTCAGAATTAGAATACTTTCTGGCGCATAACAAATCTCCAAATTACAATTTTGTTTACGACCAGATTGTGAGTTTCGGTGAATTGATTTCAACAAATATCCTAAGTCATTTTATGAACTTCATGGGCATTCAGACACAATGGCTTGATGTTCGCAACTTCATTAAAACCAATGCAAATTACAGAGATGCAGAAGTTGACTGGGAAACAACCGAGCAAAACATCAGCAAAAATGTACCTCGCAAAATCTTAAACATTACACAAGGATTTTTGGGTGCAGATGAAAACAATTTCACTACAACTTTAGGTCGTGAAGGTTCTGATTATACTGCCGGAATTTTTGCTTATTGCCTAAATGCAGAAAGTGTAACGATCTGGAAAGACGTCCCAGGAGTTATGAACGCAGATCCGCGTTATTTTGAAAATGCAAGTCTGTTAAACCAGATTTCATACCGTGAAGCTATTGAACTTGCTTTTTACGGAGCAACAGTTATTCACCCGAAAACTTTGCAGCCTTTACAGAAAAAAGAAATTCCTTTATATGTAAAATCGTTTGTTAATCCGTTACTAAAAGGAACCTCCGTTTCTAAAGGAGTAGATTTAGAACCATATCTTCCTTGTTTTATCGTAAAAAGAGAGCAGCTTTTGATTTCGCTTTCTTCTATTGATTTTTCATTCATTATGGAAGAAAACATTAGCGAAATTTTCGGATTATTCCATCAATTTAAACTGAAAGTAAACCTGATTCAGAACTCTGCGATTAGTTTTTCTGTTTGTGTCGAAGATAAATTTGGAAACTTTAATGAACTGAATGCTATTCTTTCGAAAAAATTCAAGGTTGATTATAACGAAAATGTAACATTGTACACGATTCGTCATTTTAATGAGCAGGCTGCAGAAACTGTTGAGAAAAACAAAGAGGTTTTACTAAAACAGGTAAGTCGCGAAACAATGCAGATTGTAACTAAAGAATTAAAATAATAGTTTGTAAACAGGTAATTATTCAATTCAGATTATAAAGAAAGGTTTCACTAATACAGTGAAACCTTTCTTGTTTTATTACCTACCGAAACCAATAAAACTAAAATATACTACATAACAATTCCCAATTATAAATACTACTTTTGGCTTTTTAGAGTTAAAGTATTTATGCTGAAAAAATTACTTTATTTATTGGTTATAATTTGTTCTTCCTGGCTTCATGCCCAGGAAACCAATCCGCTCTACAAAACCAAAAAGGTAAAGATCACACGGGATACCATTCATCTGGAAAATGTGAGTATCAACTCCAGATTTTTTCAGCTTTTGAATTCTAAAAATGAACCTATAGATTCGACTTTTTATAAAATCGATTTTCAAAAAGGGCATCTTCTTTTAAACGAAAAATTCACTTCAGATTCAGACAGTTTAATTGTCAATTATTTAAAATATCCTGACTTTTTAACCAAAGAATACAGTCTTTACAATTCGAGTCAGATTGTGAGCAGTGATATTGGTTCTGAAAAGCTGTACAAAATAGATAATCCCAGCACTAAAAAAGCTACTCCGTTTGATGGTTTGAATACTTCAGGTAGTATTACCCGAGGTCTTACAATCGGAAACAATCAAAATACTGTTTTAAACTCCAATTTAGACCTTCAGATTACAGGAAAAATTTCAGACAAAATAAGTCTGAGGGCTTCATTACAGGACAATAATATTCCGCTGCAGGAAGGCGGATATTCGCAAAAACTGGATCAGTTTGATAATATTTTTATGGAATTGTTCAGCGATGACTGGAATATTCGGGCGGGAGATGTATTTTTAGAAAACAGAAAGGCGCAATTTTTAAGTTTTAATAAAAAAGTTCAGGGACTTTCGGCCAGTTTTGATTTTGGCGAAGAAGACAATAAAACCAATGTTTTTGCCTCGGTAGCTTTCGCAAAAGGGCAATATGCTAAAAGTACTTTTACAGGACAGGAAGGCAATCAGGGTCCCTATAAACTAAAAGGACAAAATGGCGAATTGTATGTTTTGGTAATTTCAGGATCTGAGCGTGTTTATGTGAATGGTGTTTTGCTTAAAAGAGGTGAAAACAATGATTATGTGATTGATTACAATGCGGGTGAAATTGTTTTTACATCGCTTTTTACGATTACTTCTGAAATGCGAATCAACATTGAATACCAATATTCAGACCGGAATTACAACCGTATGGTCACGTACGCAGGAGCTTCACATGAAAATAAAAAATGGAGTTTTGCCGGTTATTTATATTCAGAAAACGATTTAAAAAACCAGCCTTTACAGCAAAATCTCTCCACAGAGCAAGTTCAGATTTTAAATGAAGCAGGAGATGACACCACTTTGATGAAAGCGCCTTCAGCCTACGAAGACACTTATGCTGACAATAAGATTTTGTATAAAAAAACAATTGAAAATTCAGTTGAGATTTACCAATATTCCAACAATCCAGAAGACGTTTTATACAATGTGAAATTTAGTCTTGTTGGAGCCAATTCAGGAAATTATGTGATTCAGAATGCAAATTCGGTTGAACGAATTTACGAATATGTTGCTCCTGTAAACGGAATTCTTCAGGGAAATTACGAGCCTATTGTACAATTAGTAGCTCCTATGAAACTTCAGGCAGCAACTTTCTTAGGCAAATACAATCCGAATGAAAAAACACTGGTTGATTTTGAAATCGGGATTAGTAACAATGACCAGAATTTATTTTCGAATCTTGATGATGGCAATAACAACGGAATAGCTTTAAAATTAAATACCAAAAAACGTCTTTTCACTAAGAGCTGGACACTTGACGGTTATGCTAATTACCAGTATGTCGATAAGGATTTCAAATCAATAGAACGTTTGTATAATATTGAATTTAATCGTGACTGGAATTTAAGCCCTACACTTCTGGGCAATCAGAGCTTATTAGTTGCTGGTTTAAATTTTGATTTCTTTTCAAATAAAAAAACAAATAATATTGGTTTGCTGACCTATCAGTTTGAAAAGTTAGATTTTACCGAAAGTTATTCGGGAAACCGACATACTACTACAGCCTCTTTTAAAATAAAAAACTGGACGATAGAAAATCAGGGAAGTTTTTTAAATAGTGATGCCACGGCTTCAACTTCAAAATTTATCCGAAACCTTGCCAAAACCAAATATCATTTTGGTAAAAACTGGGTTGGAGGAAATATTCAGATAGAAGATAATCAGGAAAAAGACAAAGCTACCAATCAATTTTCGGCTATCAGTCAGCGGTTTTCAGAATACGGGGCTTTTGTTGGACGAGGTGACAGCACAAAAGTTTTTGTGGAGCTGGGTTATGTACGTAGAAAAAACGATAGTTTACAAAATGGCTTATTGCAGCATGTAAGCAACTCACAAACTTATTATCTGAAATCGAAACTAATTCAGAACAAAAAAACAGATTTGGCCGTTTATGCCAGTTACCGAAATTTGGATTTTACAGCTGCTGACCGGAAAAATGAGCCTTCTCTAAATTCAAGGATTTTATACAACGACCGTTTCTTCAATCAATTTGTTCAAATTGGAACAGTTTACGAAACCAGTTCGGGAACTATAGCGCAACAGGAATATACCTATCTGGAAGTTTCAGCAGGTCAGGGTGTCTATGCGTGGAATGATTATAATGGTAATGGCATTCAGGAATTGGAAGAATTTGAAACCGCTCCTTTTCCTGATCAGGCAAAATTCATCCGTGTTTTTTTACCTAATCAGATTTACATCAAAACCAACCAGAACAAATTTTCGCAATCCCTCACTATAAATCCGCTACAGTGGCAGAACGCAAAAGGCTTCAAAAAAATGGCTTCCTATTTTTACAATCAGACCTCGTTTATTATGGATCGAAAAGTAAAAAGCGATGGAAATAATTTTGAACTGAATCCGTTTCACTCTTCTGAAGAAAACATCTTAGGATTAAATTCGAGTTTTAGGAACAGTTTGTTTTATAACCGGGGCAAGCAAAAGCATTCTGTAACTTATTCATATTTGATTAACAACGGAAAAAATCTGCTTTCGATTGGTTCACAATCAGTAAAAAACTATTCACATCAATTGCAATACACCCATTTATATCAAAAAAGCTGGCTACTGAATTTGTTTACCAAAACAATTCAGACTTCGTTAAATTCAAAAGATTTTGAAACCAAAAATTATGATTTAACCGGTTATCAGATTGCACCTAAAATCAGTTATTTATTTTCAAAAAATACAAGCCTTGACTTTTTTTATGAATTGCAAAAAAAAGAAAACCAAATTGGAAACTTTGAAACCTTAACCCAAAACCGATTGGGAACTTCGTTTTCTTATGCAGGAGATAAAAAAGTAACTGTAAACGGAGAGTTTTCTTTTTATGAAAACAAATTTGTCGGAGACGAATTTTCCTCTGTTGGGTTTCAGATGCTCGAAGGGCTTCAGGCGGGTGAAAATTTAGTATGGAAACTACTTTTGCAGAAAAACATCACGCAATTTTTAGATGTCAATTTAAATTATCAGGGACGAAAAAGCGAAACAGGTGTTACCGTACATACCGGAAATATACAGCTTCGTGCTTATTTTTAACACTTTACTGAAAAGCTATGCTAAAATTGATTAATTTTAATTGAAATTTAAACTCCTAATCTCATGAAAAAATTAGTATTCCTTTGTTTTGCAGTTATTTTCTCATCTAATTTTTACGCACAGGAAACAGCTGTAAAAGCAACTAAGAGCAAAACCGAAGCTTCAGCAAAAAAAGCTAAAACAGATGCCAAAAAAGAAGCCGACAAAGCTAAAGCAGCTTCTGATAAAGCAACCGAAACATCCGTAAAAGCAAAGAAAGAAGCATCCAGTGCAAAAGCCTCAGCAAAAAAAGAGGCAGCAAAAGCTAAAACTTCAGCAGATAAAGAAGCTTCAAAAACTAAAAAAGAAGCTTCGAATGTAAAAACTACAGCTGATAAAGCTAAAAATGAAACTGACAAAGCTAAAAAATCTGCATCAAAAACAGGTGCTAAAACTCTAAAAGAAACAAACGAAAAAGCACCAAAAGTAGCTGATAAAGTTACGGGAGAATACAATGGTAAAAAAGTATACACCGGACCAAAAGGCGGAAAATACTACATCAATAAAAACGGTAACAAAACGTATATTCAGGATTAAAAACTTTCTGTCTGACCATAAAAGTCCGGATTTCCATTATGAAAGTCCGGGCTTTTTTAATTTATTTAAGAAAATCATACAAAACTAAATTGAAGGCTCTTTTTAACTTTGAAGGGCTTCGACTCCGATCAGCCTGACACTTTCAATTTCAGTCATCAGGTTAGATATTAATTTTCATTGAAATTGATTTTTGATTTTGAAAATTCAGAGTTAATAATTTAGTAATATATTCGAAATAACAGAAAAAGATCATTTCTTTATCTTCGTTTGAAAATCGCCCAATATGAGCATCGAATATACTGCCAATAAAACTATTTTAATAACTCCTTTGAACTGGGGATTAGGTCATGCGACCCGATGTATTCCGATAATTAAGGCTTTACAGGAGAACAATTATATTCCCATAATTGCTTCGGATGGTGTTGCATTAGCATTATTACAAAAAGAATTTCCATATATACAGACCTTAGAATTGCCTTCTTATCATATTGAATATGCCAAAAACGGCAAAAACTTTAAATGGAAACTTATCAAAAGTTTACCTAAAATGATTACTGCTATTCTGGATGAAAAGAAAATTGTAAATTCATGGATAAGAAAATATGATATTGACGGTATCATCTCAGATAACAGACTTGGTGTCTTCAGTAAAAAAGTTCCTTCGGTATTTATTACGCATCAACTGAATGTGATGACAGGAAACACCACAAAGTTTACGAGTAAATGTCATCAATATTTCATAAAAAAATATAATGAATGCTGGGTACCCGACACTAGTGAAAATCCAAATCTGACCGGTGACCTGGGACATCTTAAAAGCAATCATTTAAATCTGAAATATATTGGCCCTTTGAGCAGAATGCGCAAAAAAGAAACTCAGAAACAATATGATTTAATGATTATTTTGTCCGGTCCGGAACCTCAACGCACTTTGCTGGAAGAGAAACTACAAAAAGAAATCACACGTTACAGAGGCGAAATTGTTTTTGTAAAAGGTGTTGTGGAAAAAACACAAACCAAACAACAAATCAAAAATGTGACGTATTACAATTTCATGAATACCAAACAGCTGGAACAGACTTTTAACGAAAGTGATTTGGTTTTGTGTCGATCTGGTTACACTACGGTTATGGATTTGGCAAAACTGGGCAAAAAAGCTTTTTTTATCCCAACACCAGGCCAATATGAACAGGAATATTTAGCCATAAAACTTCAGGAGGAACAATTGATACCTTATGCAACGCAAAACGACTTTACGATTGAAGATCTTTCAAAAGTAAAATCGTTTAAAGGTTTGTCCCAATTTGAAAATAATATCGACTGGGATTCGTTATTTACAGTTTTTGAGAAGTAAATTAGAAATTAAACTGCGCCTGTAATCGCAATACATTTCCCTGCTGCCTGTTAACCAAGATAGCACTGTCTTCAAATGTCCTGTCAGCAATAACATATTCTGCTGTCAGCTCAAATGCTTTGATTGGCTGCCATTCCACACCTAATCCGTAATCTCTGACGACATACGTACGGGCATCTTTTTCATATTTTTTTCCACCATCATAATATTGAAACCTGGCAAATGGATAAACATGCTGTTTTTTAAAATCCCATTTATAATTCAGCAGTACATATCCTCCGTTTATATCCGTTACATCGATTCTGTTTGTTGCAGGGTTATAGCGTGGCCCGGTCCCAATGTTATATTCCGTTTGAATACCAAAAGGTTTTGGGTATAAAACAAAAGTTGCTCCAATTCTTTGGTCTTTTATATATTGGGGATCGCCATTAACAATAACTCCAGAAGAAACTTCTCCGGTAAAAGCCCATTTTCCGGTATAAGCCTGAATTCCGGGTTCTATAATCTGGTTTCCGATAACAAAGGGATAAGTAACCCTTGCCACTACATTCAGATCTCTGTTTCCGTCTAATTTATTTGCAATTTGTCCGTTATAAGCACCAAAAGCAAAAACTCCAAAATCACCGGAACCTTTGTAACCATCTTTTACTAACATTGCAAAACGTTCTCTTATTTTGGCAGGTGCCCAATAAAAAAATATTCCCAAATCACGTTCATTAGCTATCGAACTGTTTACAGCATCAGAACGATCTAATGTTAAGCGCTGTGAACTGGACTGCATATTTTCGAATCCGTACGGAATCTTACTTTGCCCCACACGAACACGATATTCTCTTTTCTTATCGAAAGAAACATCGAAATACAAATCACGGATCTGAACGAAATTATTAATTCCACTACTTGGTGAACTCGCAAAATCCGGTTGAAAATAGAAAAATACATTTGGATGAACCTGTCCTGAAAATACCAAACGTGCACGACGGATAAAAAGTCCATTGTTTGCTTTTGCATCCGGAGCTGTAGAAGTTGTTCCCCAGGACTTATCACACTGGTCGCAGGAAACTTTGTCGTTTGTAGAGAACAAACCATTATATCTGATTTGTGCATAACCTCTTAGAGAGATTTTATCATACCAGTGTTCTTCGACACCACCTCCCGATTTAGTATCCGGAAGTTTTGCTTTATTAATAGAATCCAAAATGCGCATTACTTCGTTTTTCACATCTTGTTTATTTAATTCCTGTGCGTTGGTTCCACAGGCAAGCAGTACTAAAACTGCCATAATTGTTCTTTTTATCATTTTTTCTAATGCCCTTAATTTCAGGATGCAAAGATGTATCACCTATGTTAAGAAATCATTAACCAGATGTTACTATAATAAAAATTTAATGTTACGAGTCAAATCTGTACGTTGATTTATTGTTAAAACCCTTGTTTTACGGCTTTTAAGAAAACTCTACTTACAATTATTTAACTTCAGCTTTTTGTGCTTTTTGTGTTTTTTCAAGTGTAAAAGAGAATTCAGAACCTATTCCGAATTCACTCTCTACGTATACTTTCTCTTTATGAGCTTCTATAATATGCTTTACGATTGCCAGACCTAAGCCAGACCCTCCTTCAGAACGTGTTCCGCTTTTATCAACCCTGTAAAAACGCTCAAAAAGCCTTGGAATATTTTGTTTTTCAACACCTTCACCATTATCACTAATACGAATCAGGACTTTTTTCTTAGTCAGATTTACAACCCCAACTTCCGTCAAACCGCCTTCTTTTCCGTATTTGATTGAATTTACAATCAAATTTTCTAAAACCTGCTGAATTCTGTCTTTATCACCTTTTACAATTAAGGATTGCAAATTTTTGCTTTCAAATGCCAGTTTGATTTTCTTTTTATCGGCTTTCATTTCCAATAACTCAAAAACATTGCGAATCAATTCAACGATATCAAATTCGATTATATTCAAATCAAGGTCTCCTGATTCTAATTTCGTAATCATATCCAGATCTTCAACAATGTAAATCAGACGTTCTACCCCTTTTTCTGCACGTTTGAGGTATTTTTTTCGAATGGTTTTATCATCCATAGCACCGTCCAGCAAAGTTGAAACATAACCCTGAACAGTAAAAAGTGGTGTTTTAAGTTCGTGCGAAACGTTTCCTAAAAACTCTCTTCGATATTGTTCCCTAATCTCAAGCATTTCGATTTCGAGTTTTTTATCTGTCGCAAACTTTTTCACTTCGCGTGAAAGCGTTTCCATATCAGTTGTGATTGGCTGATTGATAAGAGGGGTTGATTCAAGTAAAGAAACCTCATCATAGATTTTCTTCACCCTTCTGTATATAAAACGCTCCACCCGATACTGAAGTACCAAAAATGAAAAGATGTAAACTGAAATTAAAAAGATTATTCCAAATCCTGCCTGATATTTTAATTGGTTTTTATAAAATATATTCATCAGCAACAACACAAATCCCGTTGTAAAAAGACTTATGTACAATGCTGATTTGATAGCGAATCTATAGGTTTTTTTGAAATTGATTTTCATTTAAATTAAATTAATTAACCATTAAGGTATTAAGAAAATTAAGCTTGCTTTTTAATAATAATTTTAGAAGTCAAAACAAAGTTAACTCAAAAACCATATAAAAAATCGAAGATCATATGAACTTCAATTCCTTATATGGTTTAAATCTAATTAATGTTTTTACCAATCCAAAATCAGTTTAAAGCTTAATTAAACCTAATTTTTGATGATTTAAAACATTTTATATTGAATGTTTAAGCTTCAAATTTATAGCCGACTCCTTTTATGGTTTTAAAAAGGTCCTCACCAATTTTTTCTCGTAATTTTCGGATATGCACATCAATAGTTCTTCCTCCAACTACCACTTCATTTCCCCAGACTTTATCTAAGATTTCATCTCTTTTAAATACTTTACCTGGTTTTGAAGCTAACAAATAGAATAGTTCGAATTCTTTTCTTGGCAGGGAAATTTCAACATTATCTTTGATAATTTTATATTCTTCGCGATTGATTTCTATTCCGCCTACGTTTAAGGTATCTGTAACCACTTCCTGTTCTTTTAACCTTCTTAACAAAGCCTTTACTTTGCTTACCAGTACTTTTGGTTTTATTGGCTTAGTAATGTAATCATCAGCACCGGCATCAAAACCAGCTACTTGTGAATAGTCTTCACTTCTTGCCGTTAAAAATGTTATGATAACGTTATTTAGCTCCGGAATTTTTCTGATGTTTTCACAAGCTTCCATCCCGTCCATTTCGGCCATCATTACATCCATAATAATAAGTTCCGGGAGTTCTTTCTGAGCTTTTGTGATTGCTTCTTTTCCATTTGAAGCGGTAACGATCTGATAGCCTTCCTGAGCGAGATTGTAACCTACAATTTCAAGAATATCCGGCTCATCATCAACTAACAAAATCTTGGTTTGTGTTTTTTTCATAAATAGCAAAAATTGAAATTTTCACATCAAATTTTCTTCATTAAATATTCGATGTTTTTGAATTGCGATGGTAAATATAATATAAAAACAACGGTTAAAAAGTTGTGTTAACGGTAATTTAATCTGGTAACAATTTGATAATCTACAAGACACAAAAACATAACAAGTGCCTAACATGAACTTTACAGTGTGTATATTTCTTTGCACCAAAATAAATTAAACACAACACTGAAATGAAATTCAATTTAAGATTTCTAATTATTGCATTATTTATCTGTACGATTTCGATCGCACAAAACAAAGGTACGATTTCTGGTGTACTAACCGACAAAGAAACTAATAATGAAGCACTTCCTTTTGCAAATATTTTAATTAAAGGAACAAACATTAGTGCCAACACTGACATTGAAGGAAAATATTCCTTATCTGTAAATCCGGGAAACTATACTCTTATTTTTAGTTTCGTTGGATATGAATCTGTAGAAAAACCTGTTACTGTTAAAGCAAACGAAACAATTACTGTTAACCAGGTATTATCTGCCGGTGGTTATACACTTAAAGATGTAGTTGTTAAATCAACAGGAGGCAACAGAGAAAAAGAAACTGCTTTACTTTTGGAACAAAAAAATGCTGTCGTTATTAAACAAAGTATCGGAGCACAAGAAATGTCCCGAAAAGGAGTTAGCGATGTTGAAGAAGGTTTAACAAAAATTACCGGAATCACAAAAGTAGAAGGAAGAGGTTTGTTTGTAAGAGGTTTAGAAGATCGCTACAATACCCTTTTACTTAATGATTTGGCTATCCCATCAAACAATCCGTTCAAAAAAATCATTCCTTTAGATATTTTTCCAACCGATATTGTAAGTGTTTTGGAAACATATAAAACTTTCAATCCTAATTTATACGGTGATTTTGCAGGAGCTACCTTTAATATCGTAACAGCAGGCTCTGGGAAAAGCCAGACTAAAATTAATTTTGGAGTTGGTTACACTATCAATAATAACCTAAAAAAATTCCTCATCTCTGAAGATGCAACTTCAACAGGAGATTTTTTTGGATTTTCAGGCAACGAAAGAGATTTGCCGTCTTTTATAAACAAAAATCCTAATTTTCAAACATTAACTGCAGATCAGGCTGCAAATGGGTTTGGATCTGGTTTTGATGTTAAAAGCGATGTATCCCCTTTAAACACCAGTTTTGGAATCCTTCATTCAGAAAAATTCAATGTAGGCAAAAAAGATAACGTATTACAATATTTGTTTTCTATTAACTATGATAATAAATTTCAAATTAGAAGTGGAGCTGATAGATTTTTTAATCCAGGACAAGGAAACTATAGTAATGATCTAGTTACAACACAGTATAAATTTATAACAAACTCATCTGCATTAGCATCTTTAACTTATAAAACAAAAAGACTTTCTTTAACTTCAAATACACTCTATTTAAAATCAACTGAAAATTCAATACAAGATCAGCTAGGTTATACGAATTCTAATGCGGCCCAGACTAATGGTTTTATCAGAATGAACCAATTACAGGAGTCTAATTTTTTAAACACACAATTGTTCGGTAATTACAAACTAACCGAAGACGAAAGACAAACTATAAAATCCGGTATTTCATTCTCTACAACAAAATATGAACTTCCAGACAGAAAGTCGTTTTCCGGTATTAAGATTGATGACAACAACACTTCAATAAGCTACTCCGGAAATAGTATAGTTAGACAATATTTCGATGTTAAAGGTGACCAGCACATTTCTGGCTTACTGGAATACAGCTGGAAATTTGGCAATGAAGACATCAGCAAAGCACACAAACTTACGGCAGGATATAGCGGCTATATGAACAAAATGGGATCTGAATATAGATTTTTAGTATCACAAAGACTAAACTCAAACAGTATTACTTTCCCAACTAATACTCCTGATGCGACTTTAAAAGATGAGATTTTAAAAAATAATTTCACCTATACTGATGGAACCAATCCAACATACAAAGCAATGTTAGATGAGTTCATTAACGCCGGATATGTAGACATGGCCTTCAAATTTTCTGACAAAATAGAATTAAATGCAGGAGCAAGAGTCGAACAAACTTATAGAAAAACAACATATAAAGAGGCAGGAAGTTTCGACGATCCTTATATAAAAGACATTGTTGAAAAAACAGATATTTTGCCTTCTTTGAATACAAAATACATTGTAAACGAAAAGTCAAACTTACGATTTGCTGCCTCAAAAACAATTACAAGACCAGTAATTATGGAGTCATATCCTCTTGAGTTTGTAAATCCAGACGCTACCATAGAACAAGGTAATCCTTTATTAATCAACAGTGACAACTATAACTTTGATTTGAAATACGAGTTGTTCCCAACCAGTAAGGAATTAATTTCTGCAACACTTTTTTCTAAAATAATAGAAAACCCTATTGAAAGATTATTTACAAATTCAGCAGGAAGCGGCGGGCAGATTATGACATATGGTAATTCTAAAAAAGCGTTTCTTTATGGTGCTGAATTCGAATTCTTATTCCAATTAGAAAGAATTTCAAAATCATTATCTAATTTCTCTTTGGGTGCAAATGCCTCTTTAATGGATACAAAAGTAACTATTGAAAAAGTTTTTGCAAATGGAGTTAACAATCCCGAAACTATTGCAGCTGATGCCGATCCATCAAGAAAACTACAAGGAGCATCACCATGGATAATAAATGCTGATCTTAAATACGATTCTGAGTTTAGTGAAAAATGGAAAAGCTCTATGACTATGGTATACAATCTTTATGGTAAACGAATCTATGCTGTAGGAACAAATAAATTAGATCATTATTATGAAATGCCATTTGGTAAGCTTGACTTTATTTGGCAAAACAAAATTTCAGACAAATTCGATGTTAAATTATCTGTAGACAACATATTAAACCCTGCTTATAGAATAGAAATGGGTGAAAAGAGCAGAATTCCAATAACCGAAAGTGATTTAACCATAAGAGAATACAAAAAAGGAGTTGGCTTCTCTATGAATGTATCTTATACATTTTAAAAACACACTTAACAATTACAAAACACAAACTTAAAAAACGAATTGCAATTTGGTAACATTCTCTTAAATAGATTAAAAGAGACTCGAATTAAATTTGTTCAGGATTAAAAATCAAATAAAAAAACACAATTATGAAAAAATTAGTATTCTGCTTAGCAGTTTTGGGAAGTATCTTTACAGGTTGCTCAAGCGACAATAATGATACACCTGTAAAACAACCAGTAACCGGAGAAATATCTTCAGACATTACAGCAAATACAACTTATGCTTATGGTAATTACACCTTAAAAGGAATGATCAAAGTTAACAGTGGTGTAACTCTTACTTTCGAGGCTGGTTCTACAATTACTTGTGACAAATCTACAGGACAAAATGGTCTTGTTATATTAAATGGAGGAAAACTAATCGCTAATGGTACTGCTGATCAACCAATAGTTTTTACTGAAAAATCAAAAGTAGGAGGTTCTTGGGCTGGTATTATTATGTATGGTGATGCTCCAATCGTAAACTCAGCAACTGCTGCTGCTCCACAAACAGCTGTCTCAGAAGACGGTTTAGGATTGACATACGGAGGTTCAAATTCTACACACAATGGAGGTTCGTTGAAATATGTAAGAGTTGAATATGCTGGACAGGTAATTACATCTAACAGTAAAGAAAATAACGGATTCTCATTCTACTCTGTTGGAACAGGAACTGTATTAGATCACTTGGTTTCTTACAAAGGTAATGATGATGGTTTTGAATTTTACGGAGGAACAGTAAGCTTAACAAATGCAATCTCTTACGGTAATAGTGACGACTCTTTTGACTGGCAAGACGGATGGAGAGGTCAAGACAACACAAACTGGTATGCTTATCAAACAGGTGTTGCTAACTACGGTTTAGAAGTAGAAGCTAAAAGTGTTGACAATGCGTTCTGGCCAAAAGTTACTAACATCACTCTTAAAAGAGCTGTTGGTACAACTACAGAAGCACAAAGTGAAATTCAATTGGATGCTATCCAATTTAAAAAAGAAGGAAATGGTGATTACAGCAACATCGTAATTGATGGTTTTGGTAGCCAGACTACTCCAACTGCTTACAATGGCGGTGTGATTCAAATATTAGATAAAGCTACATATGATCACCAGGTTGCTGCAGGAAAAATCAAATTAAACAACGTAAAAATTACTAACTCTCCTATTACTTTCATTTCAGGAGTTCCTGCTTCATTCACAGTAACTGCAGCTAGTTTTGTTCCTGCATCAAACTGGACAACTAGTACTACTGCTACAGGAGCTACTTTAACTCCTGGTGCATGGGCTACTGTTGATGGTGTAAATTTATTGAGCAATCTAAACTAATCTTAGTCTACATAAATTGTTAAAAACATCCTAAAAATTTAGGATGTTTTTTTTTGGCGTAATTATTGAAAACTTTTTTTGTATATTTACATATCCAAATTAATGCGATGGCAAAAAATTACTTTTATATTACTCTCTTACTGGCATTTTTCTTTACTGTGAGCAGCTCAGCTCAGGACAGTAAGCAGTTGCCGAAAACCCGTGATGCTGTCACAATAGAAGGATTGAGCCTATACCCTAACCCTGTGACAAACGGAAAAGTATATGTATCTTCAAAAAATGATTTAGAAAAAGATATTATAATTTTTGATGTTTTAGGAAAAAAGATACTTCAGGCACATATAACCACAAAAGAATTAAACGTCGCAGATTTGACTCCTGGTGTTTATATTATAAAAATAACAGAACAAAACAATTCAGCGACACGAAAACTGATTGTCAGGTAAAACATAAAATTCATATAAAGCTCCAATAATTTGGGGCTTTTTTATTGCCTTTACATCCTACAATTATTTATACCTTTGCATAAAAAAAGTTTTGATTACAGCCAACGATATATTTACCATTTCGGGTCAGAAACAATTTGAAAAAATAGCGCTTAAAGTGTTTCGTTTTCAGCATGAGAACAACAAAGTATATCGTGATTTCTGTGACTTTTTAAACGTAAATCCACAACAGGTAAAATCTCTGGAAAAAATTCCTTTTTTGCCTATTCAGTTTTTCAAAAGCCACGAAGTCGTTTCTAATTCTGATTTTGCCGAAGTGACTTTTACCAGCAGCGGCACTACCGGAATGGTTACAAGCCGGCATTTGGTTACCGATGTTTCACTTTACGAAGAAAGTTACCGAAAAGGCTTTTCTCAATTCTACGGCAATATCGAAGATTACGTTGTTTTAGCCCTTTTGCCGTCTTATCTGGAACGCGATGGCTCTTCGTTAATTTATATGGTCGAAGACTTAATAAAACAATCCAATCAGCCTGAAAGCGGGTTTTATTTACACAATCACGACGACTTAATCAAAAAATTGACCGCTTTGGATGAATCAGGACAGAATGTGATTTTGATTGGTGTTACCTATGCATTATTAGATTTGATTGAAAAACACCAATTCAACCTTCAAAATACCATTATTATGGAAACAGGCGGAATGAAAGGCAAACGCAAAGAAATGATTCGCGAAGAACTGCATGAAATTTTATGTAAAGGTTTTGGAGTATCTTCCATTCATTCAGAATACGGCATGACCGAACTTTTAGCTCAAGCGTATTCTTTAGGCGAAGGTGTTTTCGAATGTCCTTCCTGGATGCATGTCTTAATGCGTGATCCCGAAGACGCTCTCACTTACGTAAAAGATGGAAAAACCGGCGGAATCAACGTTATTGATTTAGCCAATATCAATTCGTGTTCATTTATCGCTACACAGGATTTAGGCAAAAAAAATCCCAACAACTCTTTCGAGGTATTGGGACGCTTTGATAATTCTGATATTCGTGGGTGTAATTTGATGGTACTTTAATTTTCTTCTGCCAGTCCTATACTATCAATTCCTTCTTTTCTTAATAATTCTTTTTCCTCAAGTCCTTTATTTTCTAAAAATTTATAGATACCATAGCATCCCAAACCTCCTAAAACGGCACATGCAAAATCCAGACCTGAGTTGTAATAACTCTGATCATCCAGAGCATCAATTCCATTTATAACTGCAATTATGATCACATAAAGGGTGGCTGCCAAAAAAGTAATTCCGTAATAAGACCCTAACCCAATAAAGAAATATTTCCATTTATTTTTATCATACGTAATAGCCAAATTGCTAAACGCCTTCCAAATCCAGTAAATAAATATAAATCCGATCATAGTTTTGTTTTTAGCTGATAAACATACTAAAAATATTATTTGATATTAAATAAAAAAATCCCAACAGCTCTTTCAAACTATTGGGACATTTAAATTCATATAGAGTCTGTTTTTCGATTAAACAATTAACCGATTAAACAGTTAAACAACTCTTATCACAAAATAATTTTTCTTTCCGCTTTGTAATAATACAAATTGATTATTAATCAGATCATTTGCAGTCAATACAAAATCTTCCTTGATTTTTTCTCTGTTAACCGAAATAGAATTAGCCGCCAGAGCTCTTCTCGCCTCTCCGTTTGATTTAAAAAAACCTGTCTTTTCATTTAAAACTGTAATGATTTCTAATCCGTTTTCTAAATCTGTTTTTGCAATTTCTGCCTGAGGAACACCGTCAAAAACTTCTAAAAAGGTTTTCTCATCCAGTTTCTTCAAATCCTCCGCAGTAGAATTTCCAAACAAAATATTCGAAGCCTGAATCGCTTTTTCTAATTCTTCTTTACTGTGAACAAAAATCGTAATTTCTTCGGCTAATTTCTTTTGTAAAACTCTTAAATGCGGTGCTTCATGATGTTCTGCAATTAAGGCTTCAATTGTTTCTTTATCTAAAAAAGTAAAAATTTTAATGTATTTCTCAGCATCAGCATCTGTAGCGTTTACCCAAAACTGGTAAAATTTGTAAACCGAAGTTTTATCCGCATCTAACCAAACGTTTCCTCCTTCAGATTTTCCGAATTTAGAACCGTCTGCTTTTGTAATTAATGGAGTTGTCAATGCAAAAGCTTTCGCATTTTCGCCTCCCATTCTGCGCACCAACTCTGTACCTGTGGTAATATTTCCCCACTGATCAGAACCTCCCATTTGCAAAAGGCAGTTATTGTTTTTATATAAATGATAAAAATCGTATCCCTGAATTAATTGGTATGTGAATTCTGTGAAAGACATTCCTTCCCCTTCGCCGTTAATTCTCTTTTTAACAGAATCCTTCGCCATCATGTAATTTACCGTGATACGTTTTCCAACTTCACGGGCAAAATCAATAAACGAGAATTCTTTCATCCAGTCATAGTTATTTACCATGATTGGTCCGTTTGGTTCATTTGAATTAAAATCTAAAAAACGCGACAAAACACTTTTGATTCCGGCAACGTTTTTAGCCAAAGTTTCTTCATTCAGCAAATTTCTTTCGTCAGATTTCCCGGATGGATCACCAATCATTCCGGTCGCACCGCCCACAAGAGCAACTGGCTGATGACCAAAATTCTTTAAATGAACCAGCAAAATAATCTGAACCATACTGCCAATATGCAGTGAATCTGCTGTTGGATCAAAACCAATATAAGCCGATGTTACCTCTTTTAGCAATTGTTCTTCCGTTCCTGGCATGCTATCATGGTACAAACCGCGCCACTTTAATTCTTCAACTAGATTCTTCATTTTAAAATATTTTTGCGCAAATGTAATCAATGTCAATGGCAATGTCAAAAAACAATTACAATATCAATGGCAAATTCAGATTCAAATTCAAAAAGCAATAACAATTTCAAATTTCAAAAAAAACAACAAAACCTTTGAGCCTCTCCAATTTTGAGCCTCCATAAAAACCTTTGCAACTTTGTACCTCTGTAACTTTGCTCCTTTCAGCCAAAAAGGTATCTTTACAAAATGGTATTAGTAACAGGAGGAACAGGCTTAGTCGGCGCACATTTATTGCTTCATTTAATTGAAAATGGAGAAAACGTCCGGGCTATTTACAGAAACCTGAATAACATTCAAAAAACAAAATCGATTTTTGAACTTTATAAAAAAGGCGATTTATTTGAAAAAATTAACTGGCTTGAAGCCGACATTTTAGACATTCCTTCATTAGAAACTGCTTTTACCGGTATTGAATACGTCTACCATTGCGCTGCTTTAATTTCATTCGCCCCAAAAGATGAAGATGCTCTTCGAAAAACCAATATCGAAGGAACAGCCAATATGGTTAATTTTTCTTTAGCATATGGAATCAAAAAATTCTGTCATGTAAGTTCTATTGCTGCTTTAGGAGATATTGCCCCACACGAAACACACATTACCGAAGAAACCGAATGGAATCCGGAAAAACCACACAGCGATTACGCCATTTCAAAATATGGTGCCGAGATGGAAGTCTGGAGAGGTGTTCAGGAAGGTTTAGATGTAATTATAATCAATCCGGGCGTTATTTTAGCTTCGATTCCTGCTGCAAAAATTTATCCTGACGGAAGCGCCGAATTATATACAAAAATTGCTGACGGACTTCCGTTTTATATGCTTGGAAGCACTGGTTTTATTACGGTAGAAGATGTTGTACAAACAGCTCATCAGCTAATGAAAAGCGATATTAAAAACGAACGGTTTACTTTAATTGTAGACAATATTGTTTTCAGAGATATCTTTAATACAATTGCAGACACTTTTAAAGTTAAAAGACCCCGCATTCACGCAACTCCTTTTTTTATGAATTTACTTTGGATTGCTGACACTCTGTTTTCAACTTTATTTTTCCAAAAAAGAACTATTACAAAAGCAACCGCAAAAGCTTCTTATTCTAAAAATCTGTATTCAAATAAAAAAATAAAAACCGCTCTGGGAACGGTTTTTTCAGATGTACATCAGTACGTAAAAGTGTCTAAGTTATAATCCTTTATGCTGTAATCTTTTTACTCTTTTTATAGAATCGAGATTTACTTTTTTTACTGTCTTTTTTATTGAATCTTTTGGAGTTTTCTTTTAGCTTCTTTTTTTTCGCTTCAGCATCTTTTTTAGCTTTAGCTTCCTTTTTTTCTTCCGCTTTTAATTTCTTCTCATTTCTCTTTTTTTCTTTTTCCATCCTGGCACTTATTTCGTCAAACATTTCTTTGTAAGTATCGAAATCAGCAGCATAATACATATTGCTCTGAGCAAATTGAAGACTATCCACCTTATATTTTTTAAAGATAAATTTCTTAGGATTAGATTCAAGTGAATCCAGCGACAAAGGCTGTTGGTATTTTATCGCATCTAAAAGAGACAAATCGTAAATAATATTAACCATTTTTTCTTTCTCTATAAGATGTTCAGGCTCTTTGACAAGCTCTTTTTTACAGCTTACAGAAAGAAGCAAGATCAATAGTATAACTACAAAATTTTTCATTACAATTTATCTGTTAAATAATAAACGTTTTCCGGCGCGAACATCCTTTACTTTAAAGTTATTATAAACCATTTCGCCATTTACAAAAGTATGTGTAATTCTCGATTTAAAAGTAAAATTTTCAAACGGAGACCAGCCACATTTATACAATATGTTTTCAGGTTTTACACTCCATGGCAAGCTTGGGTTTACAATAACTAAATCTGCATAATAACCCGCTTTGATAAATCCTCTTTTTTCGATTTTAAAAATCTTCGCAGGATTATGACACATTTTCTCTACGATTTTCTCTACCGTGATTTTTCCCTGATGGTACGCTTCGAACATAGCAACTACTGCATGCTGCACTAACGGACCTCCGGAAGGGGCTTCCAGATAGGACTTACTTTTTTCCTCTTTTGTATGTGGCGCATGGTCTGTTGCAATGACATCAATCCTGCCGTCATTCAAAGCTTCCCAAAGCGCTTTACGGTCTGCCGCCGTTTTTACAGCAGGATTCCATTTGATGAAATTTCCTTTTGTATTATAATCCTCATCTGTAAACCAAAGGTGATGTACACAAACCTCAGCTGTAATTTTTTTATCTTCTAATGGAATTTTATTCGTAAACAATTCCATTTCCTTAGCAGTAGAAAGATGGAAAATATGAAGTCTTGCACCTGTTTTTTTCGCCAGTGCTACCGCTTTTGAAGAAGAAATATAACAAGCCTCGGCACTTCTTATTAAGTTATGAGCCGTTACTGGAACATCATCACCATATTTTGCTTTAAATTCGGCCAAATTATTCTGAATCGTAGTTTCATCTTCGCAATGAACAGCAATCAGCATTGGCGTGCTTGAGAATATTTTTTCTAAAGTCTCTTCTCTGTCAACCAGCATATTTCCTGTTGAAGAACCAAGGAAAATCTTAATTCCGGCAACATTTTTGGGATTCGTTTTTAAAACTTCCTCCAGATTATCATTGGTTGCGCCCATCATAAACGAATAGTTCGCAAATGATTTCTGAGAAGCAATTTGGTATTTATCTTCTAAAATTTCCTGAGTAACCGCATTCGGAACTGTATTGGGCTGTTCGATAAAAGAAGTAATTCCACCTGCAACAGCTGCTCTCGACTCAGTTTCAATATCTCCTTTATGTGTCAAACCCGGCTCTCTAAAATGTACCTGATCATCAATTGCACCAGGAATCAGATAATTTCCTTCTGCATCTATTACCTTACAATCTGATGATTTTAGGCTGATACTATCGGCAACTTCAACAATTAAGTCATTTTCTATCAAAACATCTCCTTCAAAAACGGACCCTTCGTTTACAATTTTGGCATTTTTAATTAAAATCCTGTTCATCGCCTTTTATTTATAGTGTATTGAATAATTTTTTTAATCGAAGTGAAATTACACCCAAAATTGCTTCCTTAATAATTGCATTGCTCATTTTAGAGACTCCTTTCGTCCTGTCTGTAAAAATGATCGGAACTTCAGTAATTTCAAATTTATTGCAATAGGTTCTGTATTTCATTTCAATCTGAAAAGCATAGCCTACAAATTTAATTTTATCAAGATTTATTTTTTCTAAAACCGCTCTTTTATAACATACAAAACCTGCCGTCGCATCGTGAATTTTCATTCCGGTAATAAACTTCACATAAACCGAAGCAAAATAAGACATCAAAACACGACTTAAAGGCCAGTTTACAACATTTACACCTGTTACATAACGTGAACCAATGGCCAGATCTGCCCCTCCAAAATGACAGGCATCATACAATTTCTCAAGATCGTTTGGATTATGCGAAAAATCAGCATCCATCTCAAAAATGAAATCATATTTATGTTCTAAAGCCCATTTAAAACCATGCACATAAGCCGTTCCTAAACCTGATTTTTTTTCTCTTTTTTCTAAAAATAATCTTCCCGGATATTCTTCCTGCAATGCAATTACTTTATTGGCAGTACGGTCCGGGGAGTTATCATCAATAATTAAAAGATGAAAAGGTTTATGCTGCGAAAGCACGGCTCTAACTATACTTTCTATGTTTTCAATTTCGTTATAAGTGGGGATTATGACAATACAATCATTCATTTTTTCGGGTAATTTCATCGCAAAAGTAAACTTTTTATGCCATTTCATTCACAATAAATATATAATAAAAGTATTGCGACAAAAAATTACTAATTTTGTATCGTTATGATTGAACAACTTCATCCACGAATTATTGAAAACAAAGATTGGGCAACACTTTTGTTTGTGTTGGCTTTTGCTGTTGTAGCTATTACGAAAACAGCTTACGAAAATAGGTTCAGTGAGTTTACAAAACTTATTTTTTCGGACAAATACGTCAAAATCTATCGTGATGTTTCACATCTAAAAAGCAGTTTTACCGTAGGTTTATTTATTGTACAAATCATTTCCTATGCATTTTTCATACAGCTGACACTATCTATTTTTGGATTTGCCGGCACTGAAAAAACAGACTGGATGCTTTTTGCCAGAATCGCTACTTTTTTGAGCTATTTTATTTTAGCAAAATATTTAATCGAAAAAATTATAGGAACTGCTTTCAATATTGATGAGTTTGTCGATCTTTTTAACCTGCAAAAAGCAACCTACAGGACTTATATTGGCCTTTTAATCCTTCCTGTCAATGCAGTTTTGTTTTATCGTGACGATGTATCTAAAGTTGTACCACTAGCAATAATAGGGGTTTCAGCATGTATAAACCTGTTTTCCTACTTTATTTCAATTAAAACTTATCAAAATACAATAATCAACAAGTTATTTTATTTTATTTTATATCTTTGCGCTCTTGAAATAGCCCCTTATTATTTCATGTATTATTGGATTACAAAGGTGGCTCAGTAAATGTCTATAATATGAAAGTGAAAACAATTTTGGTGTCACAGCCTGAACCTAAAGTGGAAAACTCCCCTTACTTTGAGCTCCAACAGAAACACAAAATAAAAATTGATTTCAGACCTTTTATTCATGTGGAGGGAGTTAGTGCAAAAGAGATCAGATTACAAAAAATCGATCTTAATCATTACACTGCAATTATTTTAACAAGCCGAAATGCGGTTGATCATTTTTTCAGGGTAGCTGATGAAATGCGTTACAAAGTTCCTGAAGGACTGAAATATTTTTGTCAGTCTGAAGCGGTTGCATTTTACCTGCAAAAATATGTGGTGTACAGAAAACGTAAAATTTACGTTGGCGCCAAAGATTTTGCAGATTTATCTCCTTTAATTAAAAAGTATAAAGACGAAAAATTCTTATTGCCTGCTTCTGATCAATTAAATGCTGACGCACCTATAACCTTAAATGGTTTAAAAGTAGACTGGGCACAAGCAATTTTTTACAGAACTGTAATGAGCGACTTATCTGATTTAGCCGATGTTTATTATGACGTTTTAGCTTTTTTCAGCCCAACCGGAATAAAATCATTGTTTAAAAACTTTCCTGATTTTAAGCAAAACAACACCCGAATTGCTGTATTTGGAAGCACAACCCAAAAAGAAGCTCTGGACCACGGTTTAAGAATCGATATTCTTGCCCCAACTCCTGAAACTCCTTCTATGACAATGGCTTTAGAAAAATACATCGCCGAAGCAAACAAAGCGAAATAAACTCTAAAAATATACAATCTTAAAAATTCCAAATTCCAACTTTACACTTGGGATTTGGATTTTTTCTTTTACAATAATCCTACTCCCTGGAATTCGAGATTTGGAATTTCCTTTTCTATTGTAATTTAATTACATTTGATTTCTGTTCTAAACGCAAATCCCAAGAATAGTTTCAAATTTTAAGTTATGAAAATCAACTCGCTATTAATCGAAATTGACGGAATCGACAAAGAAATCCTTCGTTATTTAATGGATGATGCCCGAAAACCTATTCTTCAAATTGCCAACAAGATTGGTATTTCGGGAGCCGCAATTCATCAGCGATTGAAAAAACTGGAACAATCGGGTGTGATTTCAGGATCAAAATTCACTGTAAATCCTAAGGTTTTAGGCTATAATACCATGGCATTTATTGGTGTTTACCTCGATAAAGCTTCACGAAATTCTGAAGCAGTAAAAGAACTGAGAAAAATCCCTGAAGTTTTAGAATGCCATTACACGACAGGAAACTGGTCTGTTTTAATTAAAATTATCTGTCGCGACAATGAACATCTAATGCAGCTTTTAAATAACAAAATTCAGGCAATTGAAGGTGTTTCAAGAACTGAAACCTTTATTTCACTGGATCAGCAGATTGACAGGCAGATACAGCTGTAAAATTAGATAATGTGTCAATTTGATAATTAGATAATTTCTATAGAACTTTCAGCCTGAATAAACTCAAAAGACTTAAGGCTTCGACTCCGCTTAGCCAGACAAACTTCATAAAAAAACATAAACCCCGTCAGATTTTAGAATCTGTCGGGGTTTACTATAATTATCTAATTGACTAATTATCTAAATTGTCACATTAAAAATTAATTTCTCCTGCTTCCTGAATAAATCGAAATATAATACAATAAAGTTGCAATCGAACCAATTGCAGCAACAACATAAGTTCTTGCAGCCCATTTTAAGGCATCTTTTGCACCCGCCTGCTCCTGTTGTGTCAGCATTCGTTTATTTTCTAACCACGCCAGTGCACGATTACTCGCATCGTATTCAACAGGCAATGTTATAATAGTAAATAAGGTTGTGGCAGCAAAAATGATGATTCCGATTAACAATAACTGCGGAAAAGTCCTAATCATCAGGATTCCGGCCAGTAAAATCCATTGTACATAATTTGACGCTACACTAACAATTGGAACTAATGCCGAACGCATTGTCAGCCATTCATAACCAATCGCATGCTGTACGGCATGACCGCATTCGTGTGCTGCAACAGCTGCTGCAGCAGCATTTCTGTGATTATAAACCGCCTCACTTAAATTAACTGTTTTATCGGCAGGATTATAGTGATCGGTCAATTGTCCCGGAGTCGAAATTACACGAACATCCCGGATACCGTTGTCTGCCAGCATTTTTTCAGCAATTTCCCTTCCACTCATTCCGTTTTGCAATTGCAGTTTTGAATACAATTCGAATTTACTTTTTAACCTTGAACTTACCAGCCAGCTAAATAACATAATAGCTCCGGCAAGAATTAAATATCCGCTTCCCATGTTTTTATATTTTTATTAGTTTATGTTTTGTCTTTGTAAAATCACAACAATTTACGAACCATTTTTGTAAAATGCCAAAATGACACATAACTTTAGATTTTAATTATGAATTCTTTTAGTTGATTAAAATCTAAATTTCAATAAAAAAAATCCAAATTCCAATGTTGTTTTTTTTAACCGCAAAGTCCACGAAGAGTTACACAAAGAACTTTAGTTTTTTACTCGCAAAGGTTATCACGTAAAGTTTTTTCCGCAATCTTTGTCAGTCTCGGCGAAGTCAAAAACCCACAAAAATTTTCCTCCAATACTCTAGCGAAAAAAAACAGGCAAAGCAATTCAAGAATTTTTATTTCAATCAATTCGTTAATTCGTGGCAAAAAACTGTGTATAAAAAAATCCCAAACCCCAATCGTAAAAATTGGAATTTGGAATTTTAAATATTGGAATTTATTTGGTTATCCAACCAAATTAATAATCTTCCCAGGAACGATAATCACTTTATTTGGAGTCCTACCATCTAATTGTTTTTGAGTTCTTTCGTCTTTCATAACAATTTCTTCGATTTGTTCTTTGGTTAAATCCAAAGGCAATTCGATGGTGAAACGCATTTTTCCGTTGAAAGAAACCGGGTATTCTTTATTCGTTTCAACTAAGTGTTTCTCTTCAAAAACAGGGAAAGCTACTTCAGAAATTGAAGTTGTGTGTCCTAATTGTGACCATAATTCTTCAGCGATATGCGGTGCATAAGGCGAAACCAAAATCGCTAATGGCTCCAAGATTGCTCTTGAATGACAGTTTTGAGAAGACAATTCATTCACACAAATCATAAACTGAGAAACTGAAGTATTGAAAGAGAAATTCTCGATATCTTCTGCCACTTTTTTGATGGTTTTGTGTAACGATTTTAAGTTGTCTTTTGTTGGTTCATCGTTGTTTACGATTAAACCGTTATCATCAAAATACAATCTCCATAGTTTTTTCAAGAAACCAAACACTCCTGAAATACCAGCAGTATTCCAAGGTTTTGCTTGTTCTAAAGGCCCTAAGAACATTTCGTATAAACGTAATGTATCTGCACCGTATTCCTCACAAATATCATCTGGAGTTACTACATTGTACTTCGATTTAGACATTTTTTCGACTTCACGACCTACAATGTATTTTCCGTTATCATCTAAAATAAATTCAGCATCAGCATAATCTTCTCTCCACGCTTTGAATTTTGCAACATCTAATTCATCAGAAGAATTTACGATGGAAACATCTACATGTAATTTAGCAAATGATTGATCATAAATTCTAATTGTAGAAGTTTCAATAGAAGCTTTATCAAACAATAAATCTGACAATTCTTTTAATATTTCGCTTTCTTCATTAAAAACAACAACTTTATTTCCTCTGCTCAAATCAATTCTAAATTCAGAACTAACATTCTCTGGATTTTTAATAAAATCCAAATATTCCTTTGAGTTATAAAATCTATCTCTATGCTTAATGAATTCTTTATAATATTTTGATGTAACAAATAATGATTTTCCATAAATACCATCTCCAACAGTATCATTTCCAAAATCATCTCTTCCTCCCGAAACACTTGTAACATTTAATCTATACACAAAAGCACTAGTTCCCAAAATCATTCCCTGATTAATCAGTTTTTTGAATGGTTCTTCGGTTGGAGCAAAACCTTTATCTTTTAAGAATTTGTTCCAGAAACGAGAATACAATAAGTGACCTGTTGCGTGTTCGCTTCCTCCGATATATAAATCTACATTTTCCCAGTAAGCCAAAGCTTCTTTACTTGCAAATTCATTTTCATTGTGTGCATCCATGTAACGCATCCAATACCATGAGCTTCCCGCCCAACCTGGCATGGTGTTCAATTCTAAAGGAAAAATAGTCGCATTGTCAACCAAATCAGTTGCTACAACTTTGTTTTGATTGGTATCCCAAGCCCAAACTCCTGCATTTCCTAATGGTGGTAATCCATCTTCTGTTGGCAAGTATTTCTCCACTTCAGGCAAAATAATTGGCAAGTGTTGAGACTCGATCATTTTAGGCAATCCATTCACATAATAAACTGGGAACGGCTCACCCCAATAACGCTGACGAGAGAAAACAGCATCACGCAAACGGTAATTGGTTTTACCTTTTCCCTGACCGATTTCTTCTAGTTTTTCAATCGCTTTTTGAGTTCCTTTTTTATAATCTAATCCGTTTAAGAAATCAGAATTTGCGATTTCAACGTTGTCTTTTGATCCGTAAGCGGCTTCAGAAATATCAACATTTGCGAAGATATTTTTGATTTCCTGCATTCCGTTTTGACCTTTAAAGAAATTAGCAAAAGCGTAATCTCTTTCGTCTCCGCAAGGAACCGCCATTACAGCGCCTGTTCCGTAACCTGCCAAAACGTAATCACCAATCCAAACCGGAATTGGTTCTTTTGTAAATGGATGTTCTGCATAAGCTCCGGTAAATACTCCTGAAATGGTTTTTACATCGGCCATACGCTCACGTTCCGAACGTTTAGCTGTTTTTTCGATATACGCTTCAACTTCTGCTTTTTGTTCCGGAGTTGTAATTTTTGCAACCAAATCGTGTTCCGGCGCCAAAGTCATAAAAGTTACTCCGAAGATTGTATCAGGACGCGTTGTGAAAACTTCAATAAAATTTGTTTCAGGTTTCACGTTTAAAGTTTCATCACTTTGCGCGTCAACCTGAGACTTGAAACTTGAAACTTGAAACTTAACTAAAGCTCCAACCGATTTCCCAATCCAGTTTCTCTGTGATTCTTTGATAGACTCGCTCCAATCGATATCATTTAGACCTTGAAGTAAGCGCTCGGCATAAGCAGAAATTCGCATACTCCATTGTGTCATTTTTTTTCTTATAACAGGAAAGCCTCCGCGCTCTGAAACTCCGTTTACAATTTCGTCATTTGCCAAAACCGTTCCTAAGCCCGGACACCAGTTTACTTCGGTTTCTGCCAAATACGTTAATCTGTATTGAAGTAAGATTTTCTCCTGCTGTTCTTTCGCGAAAGCGTTCCATTCAATAGCTGTAAATGCTTCTACAGTATCATCACAAACTGCATTAACACTAGCATTTCCTTCTTTTTCAAAAATCGCAGTTAAAGTCGAAATATCTTCTGCTTTGTCTGTCGTTTTATTGTACCAGGAATTGAACAACTCGATAAAAATCCATTGTGTATGTTTGTAATAATCCGGATTTGACGTACGCACTTCACGAGCCCAGTCAAATGAGAATCCGATTTTATCTAATTGTTTTCTGTAACCAGCGATTTGTTTTCCTTCTTTATCTACTCCACCGTCGATATTTACGCGTGTTGTATCTTCGGGACGCTGACCTGTCTGAATCGCATATTGTTCTGCCGGCAATCCGAAACTGTCGTAACCCATGGGATGCAAAACATTGAAGCCCTGATGTCTTTTGAAACGAGAATACACATCTGAAGCAATATAACCCAGCGGATGTCCTACGTGTAATCCTGCTCCTGATGGATAAGGAAACATATCGAGAACATAATGCTTCGGCTTTTCAGAGTTGTTTTTTGCTGCAAAAGTTTGATTTTCTGCCCAATATTTTTGCCATTTGGCGTCAATTTCGTTTGGATTGTATTTCATCTTAAAGGTTCAAAGTTGCAAAGTGACAAAGACTCTAAGGTTTTCTCACTTTGTGAATTATGGCGCAAATTTACATTTATTGCGCATTGTAGCAAAGCTATTTCATTGACAAACAAATAAAATAACAAAATACGTATTTTATTTAAGTAAAAATACGTAATATTACAACTGCAAATACGTATCTAAGATAATCGATTATCAAAAGAGTTTCTTTTTAAATCTGCATCGATGAGTGAGAATAAAAAATACAATGTCGAAGTCCGGCTTTGGATTGAAGAATCTGATGGTCCGTTTCTGGGTATTGGAAAAGTCTGGCTTCTTGAAAATATCAGGAAAACCGGATCGATTACCAATGCTGCCAAAGAAATGAAAATGGCGTATCGTCAGGCCTGGCAATTGGTCGAAGAAATGAATCAGCGTGCCGAATCTCCCCTGGTTGTAAAACTGCTTGGAGGAAAAGGCGGCGGCGGTGCCCGATTAACAGAAGCCGGCGAAAGAGCCATAGCTGTTTTTTATGAAATCGAAAAACGAATTAAGGATTTTGCCATTAAAGAAACTCAAAATCTGAAATTTTAAAAATTTAAACAGCACTATTCATTTTAAAACACAATGGTTGTGCATTTAAAAAAATTAAATAACCAAAACCAGTTTTAATAATTTTCAGTATTCATTTTAAAACATACTGAAATTAAATATCTATTTATGAAGATCAAATTATACCTGTTTCTGCTTTTTATAAGCTTTAAATGCTTTTCTCAGGCAGAAAATTCAAAAATAAATCAGGACAGTATCAAAAAAGAAGTGTTAAACGAAATTGTCATTACAGCCTCAAGACGTTCTGAAAATTTAATGCGTTCCCCGATAAGTATCGAACAGTTAAAATCGGCGGAAGCCAAAATAATGGGATCACCAAGTATTTACGAAGCACTCGAAAATGTAAAAGGAGTTCAGATAATTACGCCAAGTTTAGGTTTCAAAGTCATCAACACAAGAGGCTTTGCCAACACGACAAACGTTAGATTTGCACAATTGGTGGACGGAATCGATAATCAGGCACCACATCTGGGTACGCCAATTGCCAATGCTCTTGGCACAAATGATTTGGATATTGATAAAATCGAAATTATTCCCGGAACGGCCGCCGCTTTATATGGAATGAATGCCATTAATGGTTTAGCCAATATCCAAACCAAAAATCCATTTGAATATCAGGGAATTTCAGTACAGCAATTAACGGGCGTAAATCATGTTGGAAATATGGATCGGTTTTCACCGAAAGTCTATTCACAATTTAATTTGAGATTTGCCAAAGCTTTCAATGAGAAATTGGCGCTTAAAATAAATGCTTCTACGACCGGAGGAACAGATTGGGTTGCCGATGACAGAACCGATTTGGCTCCAAATGCAAACGCTTCAACTGGTTTATTCGGAGCAGATAATCCGGCATACGATGAAGTGAACGGTTACGGAAATGAATCGGCCAACCGAAAAACTTTAAACTTAAACGGTAAAAATTACGTTGTTGCCAGAACGGGTTATCGTGAAACTGATATTTCGGACTATGAAATTAAAAATTACAAAGCAGATCTTGGATTATTTTTTCGTCCAAAAGAAGGTCATGAACTTTCTCTGACATATAAAACGGCATTAATCAATACGATTTATCAGCGTTCAAACCGTTTCAGGCTTGACAATTATACGCTAAATCAATTTACTGTTGATTATCACACACCTGTTTTTCAGGTAAAAGCCTACGCCACAACTGAAGATACCGGTGATTCATACAACATACGATCATTGGCTGAAAACATGGACCGTGCTTTTAAATCAGATAACCAATGGTTTGCAGATTATAGTACTGCTTATAAAAATGCCGTAACAAATGGTGCCAGTGTTGCTGATGCACATCGAATTGCCAGAACAACATCTGACAATGGTCGTTTTGAACCTGGAACTGATACTTATGAAACAAAGAAAAATGAATTAATTGACATCAATAACTGGGATATTGGAGCGGCTTTGCGTGTAAAATCGACTTTGGTTCATGGTGAAGGATTGATCAATTGGGACAAAGCTTTTACTTCTTTCTTCGAAAAAATCGACGCTAAACTTTTAAGCGGTTTTGATTACAGAAACTACATTATTGTTCCAGATGGGAATTATTTTATCAATCCCGAAAGCGATTCTGAAAATCTGACGTATCAAAAAACAGGAGGTTTTACACAATTGACAAAAGATTTATTTCATTCAAAACTACGCTTAGGCGCAACAATCAGAATGGACAAAGCCGATTATTTTGATGCTAAATTCACTCCGCAGTTTACAGCTGTTTATTCTCCAAAAGAAACACTCAACTTTAGAGCTTCGTATCAAAACGGTTATCGTTTTCCAAGTATTTTTGAAGGATTTTCCAATGTGAATTCGGGCGGCGTAAAACGTGTGGGCGGTTTACGAATTATGTCTGACGGTATTTTTGAGAATTCGTATACCAAAGCTTCTATCGATAAATTTCAGGCGCAGGTTAACAGTGATGTAAACACACTTGGATTAACTCAGGCACAGGCTATTGAAAAGAATAAAAACATCATTCAGAAAAATCCATACACGTATCTGGAACCTGAATTTGTGAAATCATTTGAAGTTGGTTTTAGAGGAATGGCATTAAACCAAAACCTTTTCATTGATGCCGATTTCTATTACAACTCTTATAAAAACTTCATTGCTCAGGTCGAAGCCAGTATTCCAAACACTACCGACCCTGCCCTTATTCCGACATCTTTATATTCCAGAACAACCCAAAACAGATATCGTTTATGGACCAACTCGAAAAGTAAAATTTACAATTACGGTGGAAGTTTAGGTTTAAAATACCGATTTGATCAAACTTTTACCGCATTGACAAATGTAACTTATACCAAACTTGACAGAACAGACGACAAAGACGGACTGGAAGACGGCTTTAACACTCCAGAATTTAATGTAAACGGAACTTTAATTGCCCAAAACATCTGGAAAAATCTAGGTGCAAGTGTAAGTACCCGCTACCAAAACAATTTTGATTATGTTTCTTTCCTTGTTAGCGGAAATGTACCGGCTTACTGGACTATGGATGCGCAGGTCAATTACAATTTCAAAAAAGGAATTACAGCAAAACTGGGCGGAACCAATATTTTAAACAAACCTTATACTTCTATCCTTGGCGGACCATCCATTGGTGGATTATACTATTTATCATTAGTGTGGGAAATTCGAAAAATCTAAAATTTACTCTTCGGAAAAAATAAAAACAACAAACCAAATTCAATTTTAACCATCAGTATTCATTTTAAAACATACTGAATTATTTTCTATTTTATGAAATTAAAAATCATCCCTTTTTTACTCCTTCCACTGATCGGATTCAGTCAGCAAAACAATCCTGCAACGCTTGATTCTATTAAAAAATCAAATGTTTTCATGTTGGGAGAAGTAATCGTAACGAGCCATCAAAATAAAGATACTTTGAACAGGGTTACATCAAAAACAATGGAAGCACAAAACAGAATGGAGGTTTCCAGAGCGTTAAATCTGCTTCCGGGAGTTAGTCTTACGGCTTCAGGTCCAAGAAACGAATCTATGGTTTCTGTTCGCGGTTTCGATTTAAGACAGGTTCCGGTTTATATGGACGGAATTCCGGTGTATGTTCCGTATGACGGCTATGTTGATTTAGCAAGATTTACCACTTTTGATCTTTCGGCAGTTGATGTTTCAAAAGGATTTTCATCAGTGCTTTATGGTCCAAATTCGCTTGGCGGGGCAATCAATTTGATTTCGAGAAAACCTTCAAAAAAATTAGAATACGATGGATCACTTGGAATGATTAATGAAAATGGCTACAAAGGAAATCTCAACATTGGCTCAAATTTAGGTAAATTTTATGTTCAGGGAGGTTATTCCTATTTCGACAGAAATTCAACCCGAATGTCATCCGGTTTTGTTCCGATGAAAAACGAAGATGGCGGTGAAAGAGATAATTCATACCGAAATGACCAGAAAATAAGTTTCAAAATTGGCTGGACTCCAAACAAAAAAAATGAATATGTGCTGGGATACATCAAGCAGCAGGGCGAAAAAGGCAATCCCGTTTATGCAGGCAGTGACACACAAAATTCTCTTTTGGCAAAGCCCCGTTTCTGGCAATGGCCTGTTTGGAACAAAGAAAGCTATTACTTCATTTCAAACTCAGATTTCGACGATAAAAACAGTTTTAAAACCAGATTGTATTTTGACCGTTTCAAAAACACTTTGAAAAGTTATGACGATGCAACCTATTCGACAATAACAAAACCGTATGCGTTTGAAAGTTTGTACAACGATTATACTTATGGAGGAAATCTGGAATTCAATACCAAAATAATTCCGAAAAATGATTTTAAACTTGCCGTACATTTTAAGGAAGATGTACACCGTGAAAACAATGTTGGCGAACCGGTACGTCATTTTACAGACAACACTATTTTAATCGGAATTGAAGATATATATAAAATTTCGACTCAATTAACCGTAATCCCGGGCGCGAGTTACAATATCAGAAAAAATATCGAAGCCGAAGATTACAACAGTACGACAAAAGTCATTTCAGATTATCCAACAGCTGATGCCAGCGATGCTTTTAATACCCAAATCGGGCTTTTTTACCAATTCAATGATGAACAGAAACTAGGCGCAACAATTTCACAAAAAACACGATTTGCAACCATCAAAGACCGTTACTCGTACCGAATGGGGACAGCAATCCCAAATCCGGATTTAAAACCGGAAACAGCGGTAAACTATGAAGTGAACTATACCGGAAAAATTCATGACAAACTGACTTTTCAAACCGCAGTGTTTTACAGTTCGCTTAACGATGCCATTTTAAGTGTGAGCAATGTTCAGCCCGGGAAATCGCAGATGCAGAATTTTGGTGAAGCTGAGTACAAAGGAATTGAAGCACAGCTGAATTATGCCATTTTAGATAATTTATCTTTTAATGCCAATTACACTTATATCGAAAGAAAAAATATCACCAGCCCAAACATTCATTTTACAGATGTACCGAACACGAAAGTAATAGGAACTTTAGAATACAGTCCGATTAAGAGATTGCGGCTAATTTCAAATTCCGAATTTAATTCTTCCCGTTACAGTACCAGTTACGGCACCGATGTTCCTGATTATACGATTCTAAATTTCTACGCTTCGGGCAAAATACTGAAAAACTTTAGCCTTGATGCCGGTATAAATAATCTGTTCGATAAAAATTATAGTCTGGTAGAAGGTTATCCTGAAGAAGGACGCAATTTCTTCGTGACGCTTCGATTTTTCAATTAAAAACGGTTGGGTGCAATTTGACCGTTTTAATAATTGCACCCAACTTTTTAATAAATAACTTTACAATTCTGAAAGTCTTAATAATGCAAATAGGATCACATTATAAAAAGCTTACTTTGTTATCTATCTTAGTGATTGCGATTACATTAATTGCATTCACTGGCAAAAATTCCCTTTATACTGATCCATACAAACTGGAATATCCGGATTATTTCGGTAACAGGATTAGTATTCCGGAAAATAATCCGACAACAAAACAAGGAGTTTATCTGGGCAGAATGTTATTTTATGAAACAAAATTATCTTCCAGTAAAACCATTTCCTGTGCCAGTTGTCATCAGCAAAAATTGGCATTCACTGACGGCAAGACATTTAGTTCCGGAATAAATGATATGCCAACGAAACGCAACTCGATGTCTTTGGCAAATTTGCTTTGGGTTCGAAACTTTTTTTGGGACGGCAGAGCCAAAGGATTAGAAGCGCAAGCCCTAATTCCGCTTAATGATCCACACGAAATGGGAGCCTACATGGAGAAAGCCATTATCGATCTTCAAAAAACGAAAGTCTATCCTGTCCTTTTTAGAGATGCATTTGGAACACCGGAAATTACAGCAGACAGGATTACAAAAGCCATTTCCCAATTTGAACGCACCCTTATTTCGGCCAATTCTAATTATGACAAATATCTGCGAGGAGAATACAACCCTACTGAACAAGAGTCAAACGGAATGGAACTGTTTATGAATTCGGCAGAACCAAGTAAAAATATCAGAGGAGCCAGTTGTGCACAGTGCCACGGAACACCTAAAATGTACATGGAATTGTTTCACAACAACGGTTTAGATAGTATTCCAAAAGATAAAGGCAGAGAAGAACTTACCGGGATGCCAAATGACAGGGGACGGTTTCGGGTTGTAACACTCCGCAATATTGCACTTACTGCTCCGTACATGCACGACGGAAGATTTAAAAATTTAGAAGAAGTAATGGATCATTATAATGAACATATTAAGCCAAGCAAGTCTCTAAGCGTAGTTTTACAAAACCGGCCTAACGAAATGGGAGGGAAAAGTTTGGGATTGACTGCAAAAGAAAAAGCCAATATTATTAGTTTTATGAAAATGCTTACCGATTCTACTTTTATTAATAATCCTGCATTTTCTAATCCGCATTTAAGTCAAAAATAAATCGTCTGCTTCTAAAGTATTAAAACAATTAAAATTAGAAAAAAATGAAAAAACATTATGTATTACTTATTCTATTAGTCTCCTTGTTTTTGGGTGTTTTCTCCCAAAATATAATGGCACAAAACATTATCAAAGAAGCTGTTGTGAAAATTGAAGGAGAAGTTTTAAAACCATTATCGTTAAGTCTTTCAGATTTCGCAAAAATGAAACACGTAGAAGCTAGTATGAAAGACCGTGATGGTAAGGCTCAGCAATATTCAGGAGTTGCTATTTTTGACCTCTTGCAACAAGCCGGAGTTACTGTTGGAAAAGAACTAAAAGGCGAAAATCTCACCAAATATTTGCTGGTAAGATGCAGCGATGGGTATGAAGTCGTTTTCTCATTAGCAGAATTGGATCCCAGTTTTACCAATCGGGTGGTTATTTTAGCAGATGCTAAAGATGGCAAACCATTAGCTGATGGAATAGGTCCGTTTCGTTTAGTTGTTCCGGATGAAAATAAACCTGCCCGATCTGCTCACGAAGTAACCCATTTAATAATTCGGTTTGCGAAAGATTAACTTATAAAATTATATTGTTCTTGTTTTTGGAATAAGACAATACATTTTCTTTCAAAATAACAACCAATATTTAAGTTTTACGACAGAATCTGAATAATCGGATTGAATGCTTTTGAAGCCACGAGTACTTTTTGTCCTATTTTAAAATCTTTTATCTCATCTTCTGTCGCAACTACTTTTATGATAGAATTTCCAGAAGATACTTGTACTATATAAACTATATCACTTTTGATTATGCTGATTATTTCTCCGGTTAATTGGAATTTGCTGCTTATTTTTTGTGCTGCAAAAACTGTATCCGGAGTTCCCTCTTTAATAATTTTTCCCTTATCAAGAACCACAACTTTATCAGAGAGTTTGAAAATTTCAGCAATAGAATGAGTAATCATCAAAGTGGTTAATTGATATTTTTGATGAATTTTTAAAATGTAATCCTGAAGTTTAAACCGCATTTCATCATCCAAAGCAGAAAGAGGCTCGTCTAACAGAAGAAGTTCAGGTTTACGAACAATGGCCCTCGCCAAAGCAACACGCTGTTTTTGCCCTCCTGATAATTGATGTGGTTTACTGTTCTGAAGCGACTGCAATTCCATCAGGTCTATTAATTCAGAAACAATTTCTGTCACATCATTTTTAGGTAAGGCAAACTCTAAATTTTCCCGAACAGTCAGATTCGGAAATAACGCAAAATCCTGAAATACAAATCCAATAGAACGTTTTTGAACCGAAAGATGGTATTTTTTTTGAGAATCATCCCAGACTTCATTTCCAACTTTTATATATACATTTTCCGCCTCAGTAAGTCCCGCCAATATTCTAAGAATAGTTGTTTTTCCGGCTCCTGAATTCCCATAAATAGCAATAAACTGCCCTTTTTCAACAGTCAGGGAAACATCTAATGGCAATTCCCCATCAGCCGTTTGCAGCATTTTATAAGCATTAAACTGTATCATTAATAAAGAGTCGTTTTTCTGGATTTATTATTGATTAAATGAACTGCCAACAGAACAGAAAAAGAGAATGCAAATAAAATTCCGGCATATACATTGGCACTTTGATAGTTCATCGATTCTACTTCTTCATAAATAGCAATAGAAACTACTTTTGTCTCTTCGGGAATACTGCCTCCCACCATTAAAACTACACCAAATTCGCCTATCGTATGGGCAAAAGTCATAATAATTCCCGTGAGTATTGAAGTGCGGATATTAGGCAGTAAAATTTTCGTTAAGGTTTTTAATCTTGATTTACCAAGTGTAAAAGAAGCTTCCTGAAGACCGGCCGGCAGATTTTTTAATCCTGATAAAACAGGATTTACCATAAAAGGCAAACTGTATAAAACAGATGCCAGAATTAATCCCTGAAAAGTAAATACCAGTCTCAGATAAAAATAATCAGATAAAAATTTACCGAAAGCATTTTCTGGACTAAGGGCTATTAAAAGATAAAAACCTAAAACTGAAGGTGGTAAAACCAAGGGTAAACTTATTAAGGCTTCAATGAATGCCTTGAACCGAAATTTACTGTAAGACAACCAATAGCAAAGCGGAATAGCCACAACAAAAAGTATTATTGTGGTAATCAAAGCCAATTTCGCCGTAAGCCATAAGGGTTCCAGATTAATCATGAGCAGACAAGCTTACTTCGTTTGTTTTTATTAAAGCCAATACAGTATCATTTTCTTTTAAGTCTAATTGTTCACAAGCGTTTCTTGTAATAATAGATTTTATAGCCTGCTGATCATGCATCAGATTAATCTGGCTGAGAATTGCACCATTTTCAATAGATTCAATACGGCACAGCAGCTTATTCTGAATACTGATATTTGGGTTTAAGTCTTTAGAAATCATGACTTCGGTTTCTTTAAAAATAATCCTGACTTCATTCCCTGTTTTTAAGTAATCAGAAGTTTCCGGTGTATCGAGGACAATTGCAGAAAATGCAACATCCTTTGATTGTACCCTTACAAGTGAAAGACCTTCATGAGATTGAACTTGAGATATATTTCCGTTTAATATGTTCATTTTGTTTTTGTATCATATCCATAATATTTTAAAATTGCTGCTGCTTTTTTTGAAGATATGAAATTATAGAATTTGATTACACTTGCATTTCCCTTTGCATTTTTCAAAATTACACAACCCTGATCTAAAGCAGTATGGCTTTTTTGAGGGATAATATAATACTTTCCCCCTTCTTTTTTCATGTTTGGCGTAAGTACAAGCGACAGAGCAGTAATTCCTATATCGGCATTTCCGGTTGTTATAAACTGTGTCGCCTGAGTAATGTTTTCGCCAAAAACCAATTTACTTTTTACCTTATCGTATATTTTATAAAATTTCAAACTCTCTACAGCTTTCTCGCCATAAGGAGCTGTTGCCGGGTTACCAATAGCTATTTTTCGAATATCAGGATTTAAAAGACTATTCATCTTACTTTTGTTAGGATCTGTTTTTTTGCTCCAGATCACTAATTTTCCTGTAGCATACATTTTGATTTTAGAAGCTGTCAGCTTTTTTTCTTCCAGTTTTCTGGGATAATCCATATCAGCCGAAAAAAATAAATCATAGGGGGCACTATTAGAAATCTGTTCAAATAACTTTCCGGAAGCTCCATAAGTAATTTGAGAATTTATAGCAGGATTTTGAATTTTAAAAACGGTATTTATAGAATCTAAAGCAACTTTAAGATTAGCGGCAGCAACAATTGTAATTTTTTGCTGTCCTTGTACTGTTCCAAACCCTAATAATAAAAGTGCCGTTAAGGTAAATAAATATCTATTTGTAATCTTCATTTTTAGTATTCTATTGTTATTGTAAAAATAAGTATTATAAGGCAGAGAATAAAAATCTTATTTGTTTTAAGAACATTATTATCGGTCCAAATAATTGAAATCTTCTGCTAATTTCGAATAATTGGATTTCTCGGATTCACAAATCGGACAACAATAATTTGACCTTTAAAACCGAGAATTTCATTGGGAAAATTATCTTTATACACCCTTGCCTCACGAATCCTTCAGGGTGCTATACAAACAAGTACAATCGAACGCGAAAGGATTCACACACGAACGGTGTTAATTTACTCGTTTGTTATTTTACTCGTTTGAATTTTACCTTCAGAAAAAATTTTTATTAAATAAATATTCTGATTATAATTAGTGAAATCAATATTGATTTCATTAATGTTAAAATTGTTTTCGAAAATTTTCTGTCCAAGTAAATTATAGATTTCAACTTTTTCAATATTTGATGAATTGGATATCGTTAGTTTATCTTTTATAGGATTAGGATATAATTTTAAATTTTTTAATTCCAATTTATTTATACCTAAAGAAGTTAGACTGACTTTTACCGGTAATCTAAAATTACTTTCAAAACCGTTAATTGTTTGTGAAGCATAATACGTTATTCCATCAATTAGTAACGTAGTATCAGGTAAAGGGGTATTCCCTTGCTTTGTTTTCCCATTTAATGCGTTGGATGCACATTGGCTTTGAGAATCATACCATTTAATATTTTGACCATTAATGATCAGATCTGACAACATCTGTCCTTGAGAAAATGATTGGGTTATTGCTCCCACAGGAGCTGAAGTTGTTGTTGAGCCTTGAACTTTTAATCTAACAATGTAGTTCTTATTTATACCGTTTACTTTATTAAATGCACCACAGAAAATAATGTTTTCACAATTTTGCGAATAAAAAGATGGACTAGAATAAGATGGTAGATCCGTTGTTAATGAAAAAGCAGACAATTGTTTTCCACTTGAATCATTTATTTTGTATGTACCACCACCCGCCACTGTAAGAATTCTTTCGTTTGAAAGAAATGCATAACCGTATGTTGGAATTGGTGTGAATGATTGGTCTAACGTCCAATCGGCATTGTATCTAGTTAATTGACCTGTGTTCGAGCTCTTTTCTTCTAAAACGTAAGTTTTTCCGTTGTTTAATGTTTTAGTATTTAATACTCCATAATAACCCACATATGGTTGAAAAGTTGTATCGAGTGTTCCATTTTCATTTAATCTATTTAAGTGTCTATTATAAAAATAATACTCTCCTAATGAAACTAAAATCTGATTATTATCTAGTAATTCAAATGAACGGGGGAATATGGGGTATCCATAATTTGGGGCTTTAAATGAATTATCAACAACTCCATTTGAATTATATTTAGTAATTATGCCATAATTCATCGTTATAATTTCATTCTTATCAGTTACAACAAAATCATTGGCTTGATCACGAAAATTGAAACTAGTATCAATGGATCCGTCATCGTTTAATTTTATAATTGTTTTATAATTTCCACTACCATCTAGACTGAATTGTCCTGCAACATATAATTTCCCATCATAGTTTTTTTTGGTTCTTAAGAAAGAACTACCTGAAAAATTATCCTTATAACTCTGTGCTACATTTTTATTGAAGGAAGAATCAATTTCTCCATTTTCTGTAAGCATTAGTAATCCTTTTACAGGAACATCATTATATGTCGTAAAACCACCTGTAAGGAATATTCTGTTATCGGGTAATAAAGTACAACTGCTAATTCCAGTTGCCGAAGTATTAGTAAGATTCCCAAAATATTTAATATTTGGTCCAAAACTCGGATTAAAAGTTAAATCTATAGTCCCGTCAGAATTTAATCTGTGATAACCTAATCTGGTTATACCAGCTGTATTTTTATAGTTTCCAACAACAAGAAGTTTATTGTTTTGTAAACGGATTGTTCCTTCTGAAGTGAAACTGGCATCTCCTTGTACATTTGTATCTTTAAATGTGGAAATGATAGTTCCGGAATTATTACATTTCTTGATAGAGGTATAATCCTTAAAAAAAATACTCCCATCTAGATTATCATAACAAATATTTCTTGAGAAATAATCAGAGTAATATTTCAAATAAAAAGTAGTATCTATACTTCCATCAGAATTCAGCCTAACAATATTATAATATCTTCTGTCATATGAGAGATAATGACAACCAGAGGTTAGTATTTTTCCATTTGGCTGAACTATAATATCGTTCATAGAACCATAATTATCATATCCTTTCACAATAGCAGAAGGATTAGTTATCCTTTCTACATTAAATGAGGAATCTAAAGTACCATTGGGATTTAGACGCGCAATTCTTGCTCTTGTCACTCCATTAAAACTTGTAAAATTTCCACCTATTAAATATTTACCATCAGATTGAATAGCAAATGCTGTTGTTGGGGCATTAAAGCCAGTACCTATAGTAAATCCAGTATCTACTGATCCATCAGCATTAAGTCTCACAATATTATTATAAGAAACACCGTTAACAAATTTGAAATCTCCAAAAATTAAAAATTTTCCATCATTTAAAAAGTATATTTTATTTATTCCTGCTCCATTATAGCTTGTCATTTGATTTTTTGTAAATATAGGACTTGTAAAATATGATACAGGGACACCATTAGCATCATAACTTTTTATAGTTGTGCTATCTGAATACGAATTACCCATAACTGTAATAAAATTTCCTGAAATTGGATTTGCAAATAAATAATCAACAGGATAAGGTATTTGCAATTTAGAAAACGAGTTGTCGATACTTCCATCATTATTAAGGCGGTAGATATCTCTATATCCCAATCCATAACCTTCCGTGGTAAGTATTTTTCCATCATTTAACGGGATTCCAAATTTTCCAACATACTGACTGTACACTCCTGTGTCAGAAGGGTTAAAACTATTATCTATTGTATATGTTTGCCCGAAAGCAATTGAATTGATTAAAATTAAGAAAATAATATTTTTTTTCATTTTTTTATTAGGGTTAAACTTTATACTTCTATATTTCTACTATGGATATAATAATAAAAAAACTGATTTATTATATTCTACTTTCTATTATTTTACTAAACTATAAAATTATTAATACAAATCCATAAAAATATTTTATTCAGTGTTGATTAGACAACAGATTGTTTATAATAATTTCAGTACCGCTGTCGTGCAAAGGGATTAAAGCGGGAACAAAAAATTTTCCCAGTTTAAATTAAATTTTCTTTTAAAACAGAAATTTTTAATTTGTAAAAGCAGCTTTTTTATACCAAAGTCAAAACTTTGACCTTTAATAACTTTAAATAAAGAAATTGTTTATTATTTTTACCACATAATTTAAGCAGACTATGAGTTCTAACTTTGATAAATTTCAAAAGCGCAGGTTAATTTCCTCTTATTTTTCGGTAGTGTTAAGTGTATTTCTGGTTTTATTCCTTTTGGGAGTACTGGGATTATTCATTATTAATTCCAAAAAGCTGGCCAATGATTTTAAAGAGAAAATCGCTATGACGGTTTTCTTTAAAAACGAAGCAAATGACAGCGTTATCAAAGCCTTCAATACTGAATTAAAAAGAGCTCCTTTTGCTAAAACTTTTGTTTATGTTTCCAAAGAAAAAGCTGCTAAAGAACACACCGATATCATTGGTGAAGATTTCCTTACCTTTCTGGGAGAAAACCCATTATTGAATTCCTACGATATTCATTTAAAAGCAGATTATATTGAAAGAGACAGTATCCGCATAATTGAAAGTAATCTTCGCAAAAATACCATGATTGAAGATATCGTTTATGACAAGCAATTAATAAACATGGTAAACGATAACATCAAAAAAGTAAGTATGTGGATTTTGATTATAAGTGGTTTCCTTGCGGTAATTGCAGTTTTATTAATCAACAGTTCATTGCGTTTATCCATTCATTCAAACAGATTTATCATCAAAACCATGCAAATGGTTGGTGCAACAAAAGCGTTTATCCGTAAACCATTTGTAATGCGCAGCGTAAAACTTGGAATGCTGGGAGCAGGTTTAGCCATCGTAGCTCTGATTGCACTTTTAATGTATGTCGAAACGAATTTTCCGGGATTAGGAATATTAGAAGACAAAGCCTTAATAGGATTAGTTCTAGTGGGTGTTTTCGGATTAGGTGTTTTAATTACCTGGGTAAGCACACACTTTGCAACACAGCGCTTCCTTAACTTAAGAACAGACGATCTTTATTAATTTTAGATTACTGTTCAGATTTTTAGATTTTCAAAACAAATAACCCTTCGACCCGCTCAGGGTGACAAAAAAAAAGAATAATGAAAAATAATAAAAACGAGCAAGAACAAAAACAGGAATTCCTTTTTGACAGTATCAATTACAAAATCTTATTGATTGGAATTGCTGTTATCGCTTTAGGATTTATTTTAATGTCTGGCGGAGGAAGTAAAGATCCTAATGTTTTTAATGAGGATATTTTCAGTTTTAGACGTATTCGTTTAGCTCCAACAACTGTTTTGATTGGTTTTGGAATCACGATTTATTCTATTTTCAAAAAATCTAAATAGACTTTTTTAAGACTCCTTAGACATCTTAGATATTTAGATTAAATCTTTCTAAGAAGTCTAAAAATCTAAGATCTAAAAATCTAAATTAAATGAACACATTACAAGCTATCGTTCTTGCCATTATCGAAGGAATTACAGAATTTTTACCCGTTTCTTCGACCGGACACATGATTATTGCTTCCTCTTTTTTTGGAATTGCACAGGAAGATTTCACAAAACTTTTCACCATTGTAATTCAGCTCGGTGCCATTCTTTCGGTTGTCATTTTATATTTTAAACGTTTCTTTCAGACATTCGATTTTTACTTTAAACTTTTAGTCGCTTTTATTCCGGCTGTAGTTTTAGGACTGTTATTGAGTGATTTTATTGATGGGTTATTGGAAAATCCGGTTACAGTTGCTATTTCACTTTTAGTTGGAGGTGTTATTTTACTAAAAGTTGACAAATGGTTCAACAATCCAAACACATCTGAAACCTCTCAGGAGATTAGTTATTTACAGGCCTTCAAAATTGGATTATTTCAGTGTATTGCTATGATTCCGGGAGTTTCACGAAGTGGCGCCAGTATCGTAGGCGGAATGTCTCAAAAATTATCCAGAACAACAGCTGCCGAATTTTCTTTTTTTCTGGCTGTTCCGACTATGTTGGGAGCGACAGCAAAAAAATGTTACGATTATTATAAAGATGGTTTTGAATTATCGCATGACCAAATCAATATCCTTATTATTGGAAATATTGTTGCTTTTATCGTTGCGCTTTTGGCAATCAAAACATTCATCGGATTTTTAACTAAAAATGGTTTTAAAGTTTTTGGTTATTACAGAATCCTTGCCGGAATCATTTTATTATTGATTCACTTTTTCATTCACCCGCTTACCATTATATAATGACACCTGAAGAATATTTAAACGGACAGGTTTTGCTGATTGACAAACCTTTAAAATGGAGTTCGTTTCAGGCTGTTAATAAATTAAAATACCTTTTGATTAATAAAGTTGGGCTTCCAAAAAAGTTCAAAATTGGCCACGCCGGGACTTTAGATCCATTAGCAACTGGTTTATTATTAATCTGTACCGGAAAATTTACCAAAAGAATTTCTGAACTTCAGGGACAGGCAAAAGAATATACGGGAACATTTTACATTGGAGCCACTACTCCTTCTTACGATTTAGAAACAGAAATCGATCAGACTTTTCCAACAGAACATATTGATGAAGCTTTAATTCATGAAACGGTAAAACAATTTTTAGGCGAAATTGATCAGAAACCGCCAATTTTCTCTGCCATAAAAAAAGATGGCATACGATTGTATGAGCATGCACGTGCAGGAGAGTCGATAGAAATTGAAAGCAGAAAAACCACCATTCACGAATTCGAAATTACCCGAATCGCATTACCCGAAGTTGATTTTAGAGTTGTTTGCAGCAAAGGAACCTATATCCGCTCACTGGCTTATGATTTTGGAAAAGCAATGAATAGCGGTTCACATTTAACCGTTTTGCGTCGCACTAAAATTGGTGATTATGACGTAAAAGATGCCTTTGACATTACTTTATTCGAAGAAAGTTTAAAGTAATAATCCATAAAAAAAGCACATCACAGTTAAAAAGTAATGTGCCAGGCTCCCGGAAATTAAAGTAAATTTACCCTATACCTTTCCTGAGTTAATAGTGAGGCACATTCTTTCCTCCAAATAAAAATTTAGAAAAGAAATCATAAAACTTTTCGAATAACTTTTTCATAATATTGGTTTTTTAATAGTTAGACATTAACGAACACCAATAAAAAGAGTAAATCAGAAAGTTAATAATAGAAATGGGATTATATACTAAGTTAACATTTTTTCAAATAACCAGAAAATATTTTAATTTATTTTTAACACCAAAACACTTGTTTTCAAACAATTACACCCAAATTCATTTTATAACCGATTATATTTGATGTTTTCCATAATCTGAATCAGTTCTTCCTGTACCGAAATTCCTTTATCTGTCAGATACCACAATTGTAAATCGGTTTTGATTTTTTCATCAATAGCCCCTACTTCCCTTTTATGCTTTGCCATTAATTCTGTGGCTCCTACTGGTCTTGGTCCCCAGTCGGCACGAACAATTCCGGCTTCTTTACAAATCACAATTACTTTTGGAATAGCTCTTCCTCCATTGGTTAGATAGCGATTCATTAAATCGTCATTTTCATCACGGAGCACGATTCGCAAGTCTATCTTTTTATCCGAAGCCAAAGCCATTTTATTTAATATTGGAAGTATTTGGGCTGCATCACCGCACCAGCCCTCAGAAATTACAAGCCAGATGTAATGATTGTCCAGATGTTGCAGCTTCGAAATAACATCTTCAGAAATTTTAATTGTTTTTTCAAGCCTGTTCATCCTGGCTTCGTTCAGTTTGGAATAATTTGTCAGGCTCTCAGACTGCTCATCACCTGTTGATTTTCCTTCAGACAATAAATCGGTTACTAATTTTCGGTATTCAGCATAAGAATGACTATTGAATAACGCTTTGGCTACAATACTTTTCATGTTTATTTCGTTTTGGTAACATAAAATTACGTTTTTTAAAAAGATGTCTGAATGACTTTTATCATATTTAAAAGAAATCAACAACTAAAAATCAGTCAGAATTTAATTTAGAAAAGAAACAATTAATTTTTTAAAACACTATTTTAAAAAAACAGAATATGTCTATATTTGCACAAACAAATGCAACGCACATGAAATATAAAAGAATTCTTCTAAAATTAAGTGGAGAAGCCTTAATGGGGGATTTACAATACGGAATTGACCCTAAAAGATTAGCTGAATATGCAGATGAAATTAAGCAGATTCACGACAAAGGAGTAGAAATTGCTATTGTTATCGGAGGAGGAAACATTTTTAGAGGAGTTGCCGGAGCAAGTTCAGGCATGGACAGAGTGCAGGGTGATTATATGGGAATGCTTGCTACTGTTATAAACGGAATGGCTTTGCAAGGTGCTCTTGAAGATAAAGGGATGAAAACTCGTTTGCAGACTGCCTTAAAAATGGAATCTATAGCGGAACCTTATATCAAAAGAAGAGCTGACCGCCACCTTGAAAAAGGAAGAATTGTAATCTTTGGTGCCGGAACCGGAAACCCTTATTTTACTACTGATACTGCAGCAGTTTTAAGAGGAATCGAAATCAATGCCGATGTTATTTTAAAAGGAACACGTGTAGATGGGGTTTACGATTGTGATCCTGAGAAAAATGCTTCAGCTGTAAAATTTGACTTTATTTCTTTTGAAGATGTAATCAAAAAAGGACTGAATGTAATGGACACCACAGCTTTCACTTTAAGTCAGGAAAATAAATTACCGATTGTTGTTTTTGACATGAACAAAATTGGAAATCTTTTAAAAATCTGCGCAGGCGAAAACATCGGAACTGTAGTAAATATTTAGACTGCTTAGATTGTTAGAATTTTAGATTAAATAGAATTTCTGAATTTTAACAACAATTAAGACAATCAAAAAAAGAAAATAATATTAGTTAGTAAATTAGAAGAAACCATTTTTAAAGCCTAAAAATCTAATCTTCTAAGAATCTAAAAATCTGAACAAAATGACTGAAGAAATAGATTTCATATTAGAAAGTACTGAAGAATCAATGAATGGTACGATTGCGCATTTAGAAAAAGAATTTCTAAATATCCGTGCTGGAAAAGCTTCTCCGGCTATGCTTGGAGGTGTTTTTGTTGATTATTATGGTGCTTCTACACCACTTTCTCAGGTATCTAAAATTAGTGTACCTGATGCAAGAACAATTACGTTGCAGCCTTTCGAAAAAAACATGTTATCAGTAATCGAAAAAGCAATTTTGATTGCCAATATTGGTTTCAACCCAATGAATAACGGTGATGTAATTATTATCAGTGTACCACCATTGACAGAAGAGCGTCGTAAAGATTTGGCAAAACAGGCAAAATCTGAAGCAGAAGATGCAAAAATTGGTATCCGTAACTCACGTAAAGATGCTAATACCGATATTAAAAAATTAGAAAAAGAAGGAACTTCTGAAGACATTTGCAAATCTGCCGAAGAAGAAGTTCAGAACTTAACAAATACTTACATCAAAAAAATAGATGAATTATTAGCTGCTAAAGAGGCTGAAATCATGAAGGTGTAACTTATTTGACATAAAATTAAGAATCCGTTTGGTTAAATTTTTACCAGACGGATTTTTTTATTACTATTTTTGCATACCAAAAATCAATTTCCGGTTTCGAAACCATAATACTTTGTATGAAACTATTCTGTTTATTTACTTTGTTTTTTACGCTTACCCTACAGGCGCAATTTCAAATAAACGGAATTGTAAACGATTCAGGCAATGATCCTCTTCCTTTTGCTACGATTACAACTTCAGACAACAATAATACGATTACAGATGTTGATGGAAAGTTCACACTTACATCAAAGGTAAAAATCAATTCTTTTACGGTTTCGTACGTTGGCTTTCAGTCTAAAACCATTGCGATTTCAGACAACAAAAAGTTTTACACAGTTTATCTTAAGCAAAAAACAGATAATCTGAAAGAAGTTGTTGTTTCTAATGAAAATCCTGCACTGACTATTTTAAGAAAAGTAATTGCATACAAAAACACCAATAATCCGCAGAAAAAGCTCAAGAGTTTTGAATATAAAACCTACAATAAACTTATTGTAACAGCTAATCCAGATTCTATTAACGGCAGGATCGATTCGTCTGCTTCTTATAAAGATTTAAAGAAAAAAAGAATAAATATTGACTCTTCTGACTATAAGTTTAAAGAAGTCATCAGCAAACAGCATTTATTTCAGACTGAAAAAGTTTCACAATACCAATTCGGAAATAAAAAACTCAAAGAAACCATTCTGGGCACAAAAATGGCAGGTTTTAAACAACCAGTTTACGAAATCATTGCCTTTAATTTACAGTCGATTTCTATTTATGACTCAAAATATGAACTTTTTGAAACCAAATACAACAATCCTGTTTCGGATAATGCATTAAAGGACTATAATTATAAGCTGCTGGATACTGTTGATATTAAAGGCCGAAATACTTTTATGATTTATTTTAAGAATAAAGAAAAAAGAAAGGCTGCCGGCTTAGAAGGTGTTTTGTATATCGATCAGGAAAATTTTGCCATTGCAAAAGCTATAATGCGTATAAAAGGCGTACTTGACATAAGCGGAATTCATGAATTTGAATATGTTCCTGAAGAAAAAATATGGTTTCCTGTCAATACTTCTTTTAAAATTGTAAAAGGAAGAAATAATGATGATATTAATTTTTTAGGAGGAACCATTCAGTTTGACGGTGAAGAGGAAAATCTTTTCGAAACCAGAAAAAAAACCGCTTCTGATTTTACATACCTGTTTTCAGAAAGCAACAATTTTGATATTCATTACAATACAACTGCTCCGATAAAAGATCCATCCCTTTATATCGAAATTAAAGAAGATGCCAGTAAAAAACCGGAAGAATTCTGGGATGAATACCGAAAAGAAAGCCTTGATTTGAAAAGTCAGAGAACGTATCAATTACTGGATAGTATCTCTATCAAAAAAAGAATCGAAAAACGTTTGGGACTTGGCCGAAAAATTATAAACGGTTATCTCCCTCTGGGCCCAATTGATTTGGATTTAAAAAAGGTAATCAGTTATAACAACTATGAAGGTTTTCGTTTAGGACTTGGCGGAATTACGAACGATCGTTTTTCTAAACATTACAGGATTGAGGGTTATGGCGCTTATGGAACAAAAGACGGTAACTTCAAATACAATCTGGGTTCCGGATTTTTACTGGAGAAGAACTCGAATACCTGGCTAAACGGATCCTATACCGATGATGTCCGGGAAATTGCGAGTACAGTTTTTGCAGTTGATAAACGTGTCTTTAAAATTTACGATCCACGTCCGATCAACATTAGTACTTTTTACCATTACATTAGCTGGAAAACCAATTTGCAGACGAAAATTATTCCGAAAACGGAAGCAGTTTTTGAATTAGCAAGAACGTATGTTGAACCAAAATTTGACTATCTTTTTAATTTCAACGGTCAATTGTATTCAAACTATGTCATGACCACTGCAATGGCTTCTATAGTATGGGCACCGTTTAGTGATTTCATGCAGACACCAACCGGCAGATCCGAAACTGAGAAACGTTTTCCGAGATTTACTTTTCAGTTCACCCAGTCTTTGCCTAATGTTTTGGACAATGATTTCACATTCAGCAAAATAGATTTTAAAACTGAGTACGAGAAAAAACACCTAAATGGTCAGAAAACCAATTTTTTACTTCAGGGTGGTTATGCTATAGGCGATATACCAATTACACATTTGTACAACACTATGCCGAATAACCTCAACAAAGAAACTATTTTTCAGCGTATTACTTTTGCAGGAAGAAACAGTTTTGAAACCATGTATTTTAATGAGTTTTTTTCCAGCCAGTATATTTTCTTTCAAATTAAACATGGCTTTGAACGAATCAGAATCATGAGAAAAGTACGTCCATCATTAGTATTAGTTACAAGAATGGCCTGGGGTGATATGGAAAAACCGGAACAGCATGTTGGTCCGGTATACAAAACACTCAACAAAGGCTTCTTTGAATCAGGAATTGAATTAAACAAAATTTTTAAAGGTTTTGGTTTAGGTGGTTTCTATCGCTACGGTCCAAATCAACTGATGAAATTTGAAGATAACATTGCTGTAAAGATTTCTTATGTAATTGATTTGGGGCTTTAATATCTAAACTCTAAATTTTGCTTGATATTTTTATTTTTTAGACATTTTGTCTTTATCACTAAAAAAGTTTAATAAAAATCATTGTATTTCGGCTTTTTACATTAAAAATAATCAAAATTACACAAACGGTTGCTTTAAAATTTTAAGTTTTAATAATTCTACACAACATACTGATTATTAATATTTAAAATTAATTTAAGAACAAAATAAATCCCTACATTTGTTAAAACCATTAGTTGTTTACGCAATCGATTGTTTGAAATTTTATTAACTATAAACCTTTAAAAAACTAAACCATGATTAAAAAACTACTTTTTTTAGTATTCACTACGGGCATTACTTCATTAAGTGCCCAAAATTTGATTCTCAACGGAAACTTTGAAGCAGGAACCGGAGACATTTTCACCAACTGGAAAAACCAACGGGGCAGCTAATTTAACAGCAGATATTACAAATGTACATGGCGGCGCAAGATCTCTAAAAGCAATTTCTACAGGAGCAAATGAATACAGCGTCCAGCTTCAATCTGATGATATCGCTACCGTAATTGGACACAGTTATGAAGTTAGTATGTGGATAAAAGGAACTGCCGGTGGCAATACAGTTCGTATTTCTACTTCAGGAGGAACTGCTGTTTACGGAAACGCTTTTACCGTTACTACAGGATGGCAAGCATGTATTTTAAGTTTTACCGCTACTGCAACAGCAACTAAAATAAACTTAGATTTAGGAAAAGGAACCGATACCTTTTATGTTGATGATGTCGCAGTATATGACATAACTACTGCGCCAACTTTAGATTTTATTCTAAATGGTAATCTTGAAGCCGGAACGGGAGATACGTTCACCAACTGGTCAAAATACAATGGAGCTGCTAATTTGACAGCAGAAACCGTAGAAGTACATGGCGGCGTAAGAGCTCTTAAAGCAGTTTCTACCGGCGCAAACGAATACAATGTACAACTTGTAAGTGATGCTATGAATCTGGTAGTAGGAAGAAATTACACTGCAAGCATGTGGATTAAGGCCTCTGCAGCCGGAAGCACCGTAAGATTTTCAACTACTGCTACAAGTGCTAGCTACGGGCCAAACACAACAATCGGTACAACATGGCAACAAATAAGTTATACTTTTGCTGCAAAAAGTGCTTCAACCAGACTTAATCTTGATTTAGGAAAAAGTACTACAACCTTTTATATAGATGATATAACTTTTATTGGAGCCAATATTACTCTGGCAAATGAAAAATTTGAAAACGAAACCAGCAAAGCGGTATTTTATCCAAATCCTGTTCAGGACAACCTGAATATTAGTTCAGACTCAAACGTAAAATCTTTAATTATCAGTGACAGCACCGGAAGAACAGTTAAAACCATTAAAGACGCTCAAAATATTCAGTCTGTTAATCTTTCGGGTTTAAGCAGTGGATTGTATATTTTGTCTACTGATAACAAACAAACATTTAAGTTTATAAAAAACTAAAAATTAATTAAATCATATTTTCAAAAGCTGCAACACTTAGTATTGTAGCTTTTTTTATTCATAAAAATTTTTCATACTCTTATAAAACACGCAGATTTATTTGTGTTTTGGCATTTTAAACTGTAACGATATATTTGTTCCTTATATCTCAATAGATGTTTACTAATTTTTACTTTTGAAAAAAAATGAATTGAAAGAGAGAATTTTAGAGAAGTAAACTTTCCTTTTACTACTAAATTTTAAAAGAAGGTCAAATTAAAATGATAAAGAAAAAGTTTATAGCAACTCCGCTACTGTTTTTATATTGCAACAATTGTTTAGCTGAAGGACAATATGGATTAGCACGATTTATGATGTTTATCCAAATTATATTTCTTTGTTTGTCTATTTTTATTTATACATTGATTGGAGGAGCAATAATAAAATTGATTTTGCAAAAATCAAATCTTTTGGTACAAAATCAAACTTGTAAAGCATTTTCTATTTCATTTTTAATCGCAATTTTAGCAACAATGTTTTTTGATGACGATTTTATATCATATTTATGGAATAATATATAATCCATAAAGTATGTGATTTCCAGGAACGAGAAGCCCTACTCGAAACTCGACAACGACTTTTTTTGCTGAATTATTAATATGATTCCTCGTTATTAGGAATAACAATTTCACCTAAAACAGCTCACATCAAACCAACTGCCCTAGCCCGGATAGCAGCGGCATCCTCTTGTGGCGGGGTTAGCTACAAGAGATATAGTTGATAGCCGGAAATAGCTTCTAACTTGTATATCCAATGTGGCAATTACAAACAAATCAATTATATTTGCACTTCGATTGAAATACTATTACAAATATCAATTTTAGAAACAAAATGAAACACACAAAAGTTAGAGACTTATTAAACAGTACGACGACGTTACTGGAAGTGAATGCAAAAGGATGGGTGAGAACTTTTAGAAATAATCAGTTCATCGCACTAAATGACGGTTCTACCATTAATAATATTCAATGTGTTGTTGATTTTGAAAATACTCCTGAAGAAACTTTAAAAAGAATCACAACCGGAGCAGCGGTTTCTGTAATTGGAACTTTGGTAGAAAGTAAAGGTGCTGGTCAGAAATACGAAATTCAGGTTTCTAAATTGGAAATCCTTGGAGATTCTGATGCGGAGAAATTCCCAATGCAGCCTAAAAAACACTCTTTAGAATTTTTACGTGAAAACGCTCATCTGCGCGTACGTACAAATGCTTTTGGAGCAATTATGCGTGTGCGTTCGGTATTGTCTTATGCGGTTCACAAATATTTTCAGGATAAAGGTTTTGTTTACGTAAACACGCCAATTATCACTGGAGCTGATGCCGAAGGTGCCGGAGAAATGTTCCAGGTAACTTCTTTGCCTTTGGATAATCTTCCAAAAACAGAAGAAGGAGCAATTGATTACAAACAAGATTTCTTTGGAAAACATACCAACTTAACCGTTTCCGGACAGTTAGAAGGCGAAACTTTTGCAATGGCTTTGGGTCAGATTTATACTTTTGGCCCAACTTTTAGAGCGGAGAATTCAAACACTTCTCGTCACTTGGCAGAGTTTTGGATGATCGAGCCGGAAGTTGCTTTCAACAACCTTGATGACAACATGGATTTGGCTGAAGATTTTATTCAGTATGTAATTAAATATGCTTTAGACAATTGTGGAGATGATTTAAAATTCTTAGAAGGAAGACTTCTTGAAGAAGAAAAATCAAAACCTCAGGCTGAGAGAAGCGAAATGAGTTTGTTAGAGAAACTAAACTTTGTTTTAGAAAACAACTTCAAACGTGTTTCTTATACAGAAGCAATCGACATTTTAAGAGATTCAACCCCAAATAAAAAGAAGAAATTTCAATACATCATCAACGAATGGGGGGCTGATTTACAATCAGAACACGAGCGTTATTTAGTAGAAAAACACTTTAAATGTCCGGTAATTTTATTTGATTACCCAGCAAACATTAAAGCATTTTATATGCGTTTGAACGACAATACTGAACCAGGAAGAGAAACTGTTCGCGCAATGGATATCCTTTTCCCAGGAATTGGAGAAATCGTTGGCGGTTCTGAAAGAGAAGAGCGTTACGATGTTTTGGTTCAGAAAATGGAAGCTCTTGGAATTGATAAAGAAGAATTATACTGGTATTTAGACACCAGAAGATTTGGTTCTGCTACTCACGCAGGTTTCGGTTTAGGTTTTGAGCGTCTGGTATTGTTTGTAACTGGAATGACAAACATTAGAGATGTAATTCCTTTCCCAAGAACTCCTGGAAGTGCGGAATTTTAATAAAAGTTTAATCGGTTAATCGTTCATTCGGTTAACCGATTTTCACGAAACAACGATTTGGCAATTAAACAAATAAACGATTAAACATAATAATGCTTAAGCAATTTTTAAATTTAAAATTATCCCAAAAATTATCTCCACAGCAAATTCAGCTGATGAAGTTAATTCAATTGCCTACGCAAGCTTTTGAACAGCGTTTATTAGAAGAAATGAACGAAAATCCGGCACTTGAAGCTGGAAAAGAAGACGAATACGAAGCTGATGAATACGATAATGACGACTACGACGACTATGATGATAATGAATCGGACAGAATCGAAGCGGATGACATTAACATTGACGAATATCTAAGTGATGACGACACACCTGATTACAAAACTCAGGTTAATAATTACAGTGACGATGAAGAGCGCGAAACTCCTTTTGCGGCTCCAATCAGTTTTCATCAGGATTTAATCAATCAGCTGAATACTTTTATTCTGAACGATGAAGAACGCGAAATCGCCGAATTCCTTGTTGGAAGTATTGATGATATGGGTTACATCCGCAGAAGCATTCCGGATATTGTAGACGACATGGCTTTTACCCAGGGAATTTATACTGATGAAGCAATGGTCGAAAAAATGATGACGGTAATTCACGAATTAGAACCTTCGGGAGTCGGCGCTCGTGATTTGCAGGAATGTTTATTGCTCCAGTTAAAACACAAAACGCCAACCGAATATGTTGATTTAGCCATTGACATTATTGAAAATCAGTTTGATGCTTTTACGAAGAAACATTACGATAAATTATTACAGAAATACAGTGTTTCAAACGAACAGCTTAAAAAAGCGATTCACGAAATCGAAAGATTAAATCCGAAACCCGGTGGATCTTTCACAGGAAATAATAAAGTAACCGAGAATATAGTTCCGGACTTTGCCATCAGAATTGTAGACGGGGAGTTAGAACTGACTTTAAACGGACGCAATGCTCCTTCCCTGCATGTTTCTAAAGATTATCAGGAAATGATGCAGACCTATAAAGAATCTCGTGATAAATCGACTGCACAGAAAGATGCGGTTCAGTTTATCAAACAAAAACTAGATTCTGCAAAATGGTTTATCGATGCAATAAGACAGCGTCAGGAAACACTTTTTGTAACAATGAATGCCATAATGCACTATCAGGAAGAATATTTCTTAGACGGCGACGAAACCAAGCTAAAACCAATGATCTTAAAAGACATTGCCGATATGGTTGGTTTGGATATTTCAACAATTTCGCGTGTGGCAAACAGTAAATATGTTGAAACGCCATACGGAACAAAACTTATCAAAGAATTCTTCTCAGAAGCCATGAAAAACGACCAGGGTGAAGATGTTTCAACTTTAGAGATCAAAAAGATTCTTAAAAACACCATTGAAGAAGAAGATAAAAGAAAACCGCTTCCAGACGATCAATTGGCTGAAATCTTAAAAGAAAAAGGTTACCCGATTGCGAGAAGAACTATTGCAAAATACCGCGAACAGCTTGATATTCCGGTAGCAAGAATGAGAAAGAAGATTTAATTTTTTTACCATTAAGAGATTAAGAAAAGTTAAGTTTCTCTATAACAAACCCGACAGACATTTCATTTGAAAACTGTCGGGTTTGTTGTTTCATGATCTTTGAAATTATTTATACTGATCGGGGAATATCTTTACATCAAATAAAAAAGCTTTCTTCTTATCGCTATAATGGTAAATCAATGTATAATCATTGTCTCTGAAAACCTGAAGCCCGGGATTTGCTTTGGCAGTACTAATCAGACTTTTTTCAATTTCTGCTTTTATAATATTTATCTCAGCAGTTTCTTTTACAACATTTAATAAAGTTAAATTGTACCGTACAATTCTTTCTTCATGTAAACTTACACTGTCCAAACGAATTCCTTCCTGAATGGTCAACGGACAATTTTTGTTGTATTTTGCAACTAATTCTGTTATCTGAGTATTCACTTCTTTGGCATTTTCAGAAAGATAAAACTGAAAGTAACCGACAAAAGCAACCGCAATTCCAATTAACACTAATAATAAAATATTCTGTTTTCTCATTCTGCAGTTTACGGATTAATTGAAAACTATTTTTCCTGAATTTTCTTCATAGCATTAAAATACGCCGCACGACTAAGCGGTTCGTATTCTTCGGTTTCGCCGAGCATTACCAGCTTATCATTATCTGTTTTTCTAAAACTATAATTGGCCAGATTTCCGGTTCTGGTACAAACTGCGTGAACTTTGGTTACATATTCAGCAGTAGCCATAAGTCCTGGCATAGGGCCAAATGGATTTCCTTTAAAATCCATATCCAGTCCGGCAACAATTACACGAATTCCCTGATTCGCCAGATCATTACAAACGGTAATAATTTCATCATCAAAAAACTGCGCTTCATCAATTCCGATAACATCACAGCCCTGGGCTAAAATGGCAATATTAGCAGCAGCGGGAACTGGTGTTGACCGAATTTCGTTTGCATCATGCGACACTACCATTTCATCATGATAGCGGGTATCGATAGCAGGTTTAAAGATTTCAACTCTTTGTTTGGCAAATTGGGCTCGTTTTAATCTTCGGATTAATTCCTCGGTTTTACCCGAAAACATTGATCCACAAATAACTTCAATCCACCCAAATTGTTCTTTGTGATTTACTGTATTTTCGAGAAACATTTTGTATTTTTCTGCCTTTAAAAATGAATAGTTTTTATTACTTTGTACTGGTAATAAATCAATGCAAAAAATTGCTGTTTTTACACTTTTTCAAAAGTAGAGAATTTTTATCAAACTGAAGATTCGCTCACGTTTATTAACAGAAAATAAATATCAGGCGAATTCCCTTCGCGAATTAAAAAGACATCAAAATATACTAAAAATACCCTATTCACTATAATTTCAATAGTTATGAAAAAAAAATTGGAAGCCGATTTAATCAGCATCGCACATCGAATTTTAAAACTTAAGAACAAATCCGACATCAATCAATTGTATCTGGAAACACAGAAATTATATGAAAAATTAACTGTTTTAAAATTTGTAGAAGAAAATTTCGATGATATAAAACCAACTATCGGATACAGTGAAATAGAATCTCAAATTGAAACTGTTTTTGAAAAAGAGGAAAATCTTCCTGTAGCAATTAAAGCAGAAGAAATACTTCCGGTTGTCGTTGAAGAAACTGTAACTGAGGCCGAAACTATTGCTGAACCTAAAATTATTGAAGAAACTCCGGCAGAAATCGTTGCTGAAATTCAGGCAGAAGTAACCGAGGAGATTGCTGTAAAAAATCAAGAACCGGTTTTTGAAACCAAAAAAGAAACAGAACCTGCTGAAGAACTTTCGTTTAAAACCGTAAGTGATTTAAAACCAATTCCAGATTTTAAACCTTCATTTGAATTAGATAAAGAAGAACCGAAAGCAGAAGAACCAAAAGCTGAAACTCCTACAAAATCAGAGGCTGTTTCGATTTCGTTTGAAGATATTTTAGGCGTTAATTATGCCGAGGCTCAATTTGTAAAAGTAGATGATTTTGAAAATATCACTCCTACACCTACTCCATCGATAAATGAATTTAAAGAGAAAAAAGCTGTAACTGAAAGTGTAATTACAGAACCGGCAAAACCAAGAACAGTTCCTTTAAACGAAAAACTAGCCAAAGGTTTCCATATTGATCTGAATGACCGAATTGCCTTTACCAAAAACCTTTTCGGAAACAGTACTGAAGATTACAGTCGTGTATTGAATCAGTTGTTAACATTCGACAGCTTTAGTGAAGCGAAAGAATTTATCGAAACTATGGTAAAACCTGATTATAACGATTGGGATGGAAAAGACGATTACGCAGAACGTTTTCTGGGAATCATCGAGAAAAAATTCTCATAACACTTTTCACATCTCACATTTTACATTTCACGAATAAAAAAATATGTCAAAATTATATATCGTTCCAACGCCAATCGGCAATCTTGAAGACATGACTTTTAGGGCCATCCGGGTTTTAAAGGAAGTCGATCTGATTTTGGCCGAAGACACCAGAACGAGCGGTAAACTCTTAAAGCATTTTGAAATTGGCACACACATGCACAGTCATCATATGCACAACGAGCACAAAACCACTGAAAATCTAATTGCCCGTTTGAAAGCTGGCGAAACCATCGCTTTGATTTCTGATGCAGGAACTCCGGCAATTTCAGATCCCGGATTTTTACTGACGCGCGCCTGCGTTGAAAATAAAATTGAGGTCGAATGCCTTCCGGGCGCAACAGCTTTTGTTCCCGCATTGGTAAACAGCGGGCTCCCAAACGACAAATTCGTTTTTGAAGGTTTCCTTCCTGATAAAAAAGGACGTCAGACCCGATTTTTGGCTTTAGCCGAAGAAACCAGAACGATGATTTTGTATGTTTCGCCACATAAACTAATTAAAACTTTAGGTGAATTTATTCAGTATTTTGGGGAAGACCGGCAAGTTTGCGTTTCACGTGAATTATCAAAACTGCACGAAGAAAACGTTCGCGGAACTGCGAAAGAAGTTTTAACGCATTTTGAAAAAACAGCGCCACGAGGCGAAATTGTCGTTGTGGTTGCGGGAAAAACAATAGAGAAAGAAGGTAAAAGAAGTAAATATTCTAAAGACGAGGAAGAAGAATAATGCAAAATGAATATTTTAGTTATTCCTGTACCGTTAATGGTCAACAATTCAAACACAAATTAAAAATAGTTGAACGGTTCATTGATCAAATCACAATTTGCCCGGTATGTGGTGCAGAAAATTGTGGAGGTCCAGATGATAAATATGTTTGGGCTGAATTTGACAATGAAAAATTAGCACTTCACTTTGGAGATGGTGAATTCGAAAGATATTTATCATTTTGGCACTACGAAGGAATAACAGAAGATGAATATAAATCATTACCAAACTTCATCAAAGATTTTAATGAAGGCAAAGGCTGGGATAATGATGATATAGATCCAAATTCCATAATAGATCCTTTAGACTTTAAAAATTCTTTAGACGTTATCAAAAACTCAAAACAATTAAAAGAAAATGATGAGTTTTTAACCTCATTTTACCCTAAAATAATGAAATTTATTATCAGGTAATTAATGAGAAAAAGACATTGAATATCTTAAAATATTAATATTAAAGAAAGCATACAATCATGAGCATTCAAACCTTTTTAGAAAAAGTAAAACAAACCCCAACACAAATCACGTTTCCTGAAACTATTGCAGTAATTGAAGAAAACTACAACTTTACTCCAACTGCTTTTCAAAACGGGACACAACATAATGCTGCAGGTGAAAATTCGGGTTCCTGCAAATTATTTTCTTTTGCAAAATTGCAGAATTTAAACAAAGAAGAAACTTTAGCATGCTTTGGCGCTTTTTATTTTGAAGAAGTTTTAGGCGATCTAAACGGCACAAATCACCAAAATATTAGAAATTTCATCAATTTAGGCTGGGACGGAATTCAGTTTGAAGGAGAAGCTTTAACTTTGAAATCTTAAATATTTTGGTCACAGATAAAAGGAATTTTCACTACTATTAAGAAAAATAAGTTACTTCTTAACCTTTATATGGTTAAGAAATTTCCAGATCAACAAATGAAAAACTATTTCCGCTAAATAATCCTTTATCGGATAACTTTAAATCGGGAATAACAAGTAAAGCCATAAATGAAAGCGTCATAAAAGGCGCTTTCAGATTGCTTCCTAATTTTTTTGCCATTGCATCAACTTCCTGATATAATTTTCCTGTTTCCCAACCGTTTTTGTCACTCATAATTCCGGCAACAGGCAACGGCAATATTTTGCTTTCAGGACCATTTACAGCACAAACTCCACCAGTATTTTTAATAATCAGATTGACCGCATTGCAAATTTCTTCGTCAGAAGTTCCCACAACAACAATATTATGGCAATCGTGTGCTACAGAACTGGCAATAGCACCTTTTTTCAGTCCAAAATTCTTAATGAAGGCAATTGCAGGTTTAGCTTCGCTCAGTTCGGTTTCACCTCGTGTGGTATCCTGATAACGATTTATAACAGCCATTTTCAGAATATCATTTTCGATATCTGAAACGATTTTTCCATCAACGATTAAGGATTGATGGTGAATTTCATTAGTAATTAATTGTCCTTCTAAAGCTTCAATTACCCTGATTTTTGAACCCGAACCCGAAACTTTAAAATCACTTATTTCTTTAGAAGTGATATTGAAATTATTAGGAGTTTCAAATGGAATATGTTTAATAAAAGACTCCCCATCTTCGGCAACTAACTCGCCGTTAATGTAAGTTTGTTTCACTTTGAAGTCAACCAAATCCTCGACTACGATAAAATCGGCAGCATCGTTTACTTTCAGCAAACCTACATCCATCTTATAATGGTTGACAGGATTTACACAAGCAGCCTGTAAGACTTTAAAAACATCAATTCCTTTCGCAACTGCACGGGCGCAAAGCGAATTAATATGACTTATGATTAAATCATCAGGATGTTTATCGTCTGAACAAAACATCATGTTTTCGAAATTTTCCGGAAGTAAATCGATGAGTGCTTCGAAATTTCTGGCAGCACTTCCTTCGCGAATAATTACCTTCATTCCCAGAGATAATTTTTCTTCGGCTTCTTCAAAAGTAAAGCATTCGTGGTCGGTAGAAATCCCGGCTGAAATGTATTTTTTAGCCGCTTCACCTCTTAGTCCCGGCGCATGTCCATCAACAGGTTTATTGAAATGTTTCGCCCATTGAATTTTCTTTAAAACTTCTTCATCATTTAATAAAACACCTGGATAATTCATCATTTCTGCCAAATAATAAATATCGGGAGAAGCCAGTAATTCCTTAATTCCGTCGGAATCTATAATAGCGCCTGCACTTTCGAAAGAAGTAGCAGGAACACAAGAGGGTGCACCAAAATGAAATTTCAACGGTACTTTTTTACCGTTTTCAACCATATAATAAACGCCTTCAGTTCCTAAAACATTTGCGATTTCGTGCGGGTCAGAAATGGTACCCACTGTTCCGTGGAGTACGGCAATTTTTGCAAACTCTGAAGGAACAAGCATCGAACTTTCGATATGAATATGGGCATCGATAAATCCTGGCATAATGTATTTTTTTACATTGTGGTCTTTTTCAGTTATCGAAATGATTTTTTTGTTTTCGACAGTGATTTCCCCAGCATAAATTCGTCGGTTCTGGATGTCTATAATTTGTCCCTGAATTTGCATTTTTGTTTGTTTTAAAAATGATATAGTCAAAAGTAATAACAAATTTTCATTTTTCTTTTTCTCAAACCGCCTTAATCTTAAGGTTTACATATGATTCAATTTGCATTGAAGAAGATTAAAATGATTCGCTATTTTAAACTAAATTTGTTCTCTCACATAAATTCATAATTTTCAATCATCATTATTTATGCGCTGGACCATCAAATCAAAACCTTCAGAAGAAAAGGTAAAACATCTTGCAGCTGCCTTAAATGTAGAAGATTTTGTAGCCACACTTTTGATTCAGCGTGGAATTGAAACTTTTGATGAAGCTAAAAATTTCTTTCGCCCATCATTAGAACATCTTCACGATCCGTATCTGATGAAAGATATGGACAAAGCTGTTGCCCGAATCGAATTGGCAATTAAAAATCAGGAAAATATTTTGGTTTTCGGTGATTATGATGTTGACGGAACAACAGCGGTTTCTTTGGTTTCTTCGTATTTAAAATCCCATTACCCAAATATTGCGACTTATATTCCGGACCGTTACGACGAAGGCTACGGAATCTCATATAAAGGAATTGATTTTGCAGACGACAATGGATTTTCTTTAATTGTCGCTTTAGACTGTGGAATAAAATCTATTGATCATATCGCCTACGCAAAAGCCAAAAACATCGATTTCATAGTTTGTGATCATCACCGCCCTGGAGAATTTCTTCCGGATGCTGTGGCCGTTTTAGATCCGAAAAGAGAAGACTGCTCCTACCCCTACGATGAATTGTGTGGCTGCGGAGTTGGTTTTAAACTGATTCAGGCTCTTGGCCAAAACCGAGATGAAACTATAGAAGATCTGGTTCCGTATCTGGATTTGGTTGCTACCGCAATTGCTGCAGATATTGTTCCGATTACGGGTGAAAATCGTGTTCTGGCTTATTTCGGCTTAAAGGTAATTAACAGCGAACCAAGACCCGGAATCAAAGCTTTAGTGCATCAGGTAAAAAAGAAAGTATTAGATATTACTGATGTTGTTTTTATCATTTCGCCAAGAATTAATGCCGCAGGAAGAATTAAACATGGCAATCATGCAGTTGAGCTTTTAACCGAATTTGATTTGGAACAGGCACAGCAATTTGCTTCAGAAATTGAGCAATACAATGCAGACCGAAAAGATTTAGATAAAAAGATTACCAAAGAAGCTTTTCAACAAATCATAGAAAACAATGAAGAAGAACGTTTCTCAACCGTTGTTTTTCAGGAAGACTGGCACAAAGGCGTAATCGGAATTGTGGCTTCAAGATTGATTGAAACGTATTATCGTCCTACCCTGGTTTTCACTAAAAGTGGAGATAAATACGCTGCCTCGGCAAGATCTGTAAAAGGTTTCGATGTTTACAATGCATTAGATAACTGTTCAGAACATTTGGAGCAATTTGGGGGCCATATGTACGCTGCCGGAATGACTTTAAAGGCAGAAAATTACCAGGCTTTTAAAGCCGCTTTTGAAAAATGTGTAAAAGAAACCATTCATCCCGAAATGCGTACTCCGGAAATTGAAATTGATGCCGAAATTGATTTCGCAGATATAACGCCAAAACTGATCCGGATTCTAAAACAATTTGAACCCTTTGGCCCACAAAACATGACTCCGGTTTTTATGACCCGGAATGCAAAAGATACGGGATACGCCAAAAACCTTGGTTCCGAAGAAGAACATTTAAGGCTCTTTGTAAAACAAAATAACTCCGACGGAATTGCCGCTATTGGCTTTGGACTCGGAAAAAAAATAAATATTGTACAAAATCAAAATCCGTTTCAACTGGCTTATTGCATTGCTGAAAATGAATGGAACGGAAACATCTCAACTCAGCTGATGCTGAAAGATATTAGAAGTAATGAAAAATAACGAAAAGAAAAACGACCCGTATCAGGCGTTACGCTATAGAGAATTTAATGTGTTTTTATTATTGCGTTTTGCTATGGTTTTTGCCTGGTCGATGCAGTTTATTGTGATTGAATGGGAAGTTTACAGTTTGACGAAAGATCCGCTCTCATTAGGTTTTATTGGTTTGATGGAAATTATTCCTGCCGTTTCAATGGCTTTGTTTGCAGGACATATTGTCGATCAGAGAGAAAAGAAAGGATTATTGGTAAAATGTATTTTAGGATTTTCAGCTATTAGTTTTGGACTTTTCTTGTTAACCTGGCCAAAAGTTGTCGGAGGTTGGTCTAAAGATTACATTTTGTATTCAATTTATGCTCTTGTCTTTGTCGGCGGAATTGTACGTGCTTTTATGGGACCAACTATTTTCTCTCTTTTATCATTGATCATTCCTAAAAAAGCATATCCAAATGCGGCAACCTGGAGCAGTACAGTTTGGCAGATTGGAGCCGTTATGGGCCCGGCATTGGCAGGATTTTCAATTAACTGGATTGGCGTTCACTGGTCTATGTGTCTGGTATTCGGATTTTCTATTCTTTCCTTAATTGCCTTATCGCAAATCAGTAAAAAACCAATCTTAAATCCGAAAATTGGAGAATCTATAAAAGACAGTCTTACTGAAGGTTTAACTTTTGTATTCAAAAATCAGATTGTTTTAGGTGCGTTATCACTTGATATGATTGCGGTACTTTTTGGAGGAGCCGTAGCATTATTGCCTGTTTTTGCTCAGGATATTTTAAAAGTGGGCTCTGAAGGTTTTGGTATCTTAAGAGCTGCTCCTGCAGTAGGATCTTTTATCACAGTACTCGTTTCTGCTTATGTACCTTTAAATAAAAATGCAGGAAAGAAACTTTTAGCAGCCATATTTGTTTTTGGATTGTCGATCATTTTATTTGGTATTTCAACTTATTTCTGGCTTTCTGTTTTCGCTTTATTTTTGAGTGGACTTGCTGACGGAATTTCGGTTGTAATCAGACAAACTATCCTGCAGCTTAAAACGCCGGATCATATGCGTGGTCGTGTTGGTGCTGTAAATTCAATTTTTGTTGGATCTTCTAATGAACTGGGGGCCTTTGAAAGCGGTGCAACTGCCAAATTAATGGGAACCGTAACTTCAGTAATTTTTGGTGGAAGTGTGACGCTTTTGACGGTTATTATAACCGCACTCAAATCACCAACTTTTAGAAATTTGGATCTAAATAGAGATATGGAAGATCATCAGAAAATAGAATAAAAAATAACTTTTAAACCATTAAGTGATATAAATTTATTTAAAGAGAATTGCCGTGTAAACTAAAATAAACTTATATCACTTATATGATAAAAAAATTTCACTCTATTTATTATTTTTTTATTTAGAATTAATATAAATAATATTTATATTTGTTGAAATAAAGGATTTTATAATGAAAGATATTGAACAGATATACCATAATAACTTTGGAGTGGCCTTTTACTGGAAAAAGGAAAACAAAACAATATTAGATAAAGTACAATTAGTTTTCAGGGAAACCGGATTTTATCTTTCTATTGCAGAATTAAATCAGTTTTGTGATTTGATTGAAAACAGCCTTATCGAAAATACTTGTTGCAAAGCTTGCGAAATGAGAAACTCATGCCATAAGTTTTTACTAAAAACACCTTTATCTCAGGTAGACTTAGCCGTTTCGATGAAAGAAATAAAATCTATAAAAGATTTAGTTGAAGGTACACTATTCAAAATTGAGCTTGATGAATATGTATACGGACCTGGATTAAACTAACAAAATCAAAATTATTTAACAGTTATTTTTCATAATTGAAATATATTTATTCAAAAAAAGTATATTTACAATAATGAAAAAAGCACATATTCTTTTTATCATTTTTGTCTGGGGTGTACTTTTAACAAGCTGCAAAAATGACTCAGACAATTACACAGATCCACGCGGAACCGATTATGCAGGTTCTGAAAGCTGTATTCAATGTCATCAAAAACAACACGAAACCTCTATCCTTAGCGCTCATTACAAAGCCACTCTACCCGCTACCAAAGAAAATATCTTAGGACATTTTACAGATGATAAAAGTGCTTTCGTTTATGACAAAAACACTAAAGTAGTCATGGAAGAACGCAATGATTCACTTTATCAGGTTTTGTATAAAAACGGAAAAGAAGTTAAAGCTTATCCTTTTGATATTCTCTTTGGTGCCAAACATGCACAAACCAGTGGTTACTGGAAAAATCATTACTTTTATGAATTGCCCATTTCTTATTATAAATCAATAAACAATTGGGCAACGAGTCCAAATTATTCTGCTACAAATCCCGACTTTAACAGAAAAATATTGAAAGAATGTTTTGCCTGCCACAGTTCTAATATCGCAAGTAAATATGTGACTACATCCAGTTCAGAAACTTATACTTTTATGGGAATGGAAGTTGATGACTTTATGAGTAAAAATACTCTGGTTTACGGAATCGATTGTGAGCGCTGCCACGGCCCGGCAAAAACACATGTTCAGACACATTTGAAATTTCCTGATTTAAAGAAAGCCCAAAATATGATATCTTTTCGTAATCTAAACAGACAGCAAAGAATAGATGCCTGCGCCTTATGCCATTCTGGAAATGATAAAAGTAAACTAAAATCACGATTTCAATTTAAACCCGGAGAAAATCTTTCCGATTATTTTCAGGAAAACCCCCGTTCAAAAGACACTTTAAATTATGATGTTCATGGCAATCAATTAGGTTTGCTTTCGCAAAGTAAATGCTTTCAGAAAAGTCAGACTATGGATTGCATTACCTGTCATAATCCCCATCAGGATAAACCACAAAATCGTATTTCTTATTCTAAAATATGTATGAGCTGTCATCAAAGTACTAAACACACAGCCATAACCCTGAAAACAATTTCAAAATCCAGACTAGCAAATAATTGCGTAGAATGTCATATGCCAAAACAAGATTCAAAAGCAATTCGTTTTCAGCAATCAAATAGTTCAGCTGTTAACAATTATTCGCTAAGAACACACAAAATAGCTGTTTATCCAGTAGCTAAGAATTAATTATTTGTCAAACTTTTTAAGTTCAAAAGTTTCGCCATCAAAAACACCGTAAGTAAAATAACCAATCCAGTCTCCCAGATTTACATATTTGGCGTCTTCTCCAACTGGAATAATCATAGGTAAATGGCGGTGTCCAAAGATGAAATAATTATAATGTTTGGTTTCGAGTTTACGTTTGGCATATAAAACCAGCCATTCGTTCTCTTCTCCTAAAAATTTCACATCTTCATCACCTGAAATCAATTTGTTTTTCACTGATAAATATTGTGCCAGACTCACACCGACATCAGGATGCAGCCAGCGAAAAAGCCATTTTGAAAACGGATTTTTAAATACCTTTTTCATTCTTTTATAACCTTTGTCTCCAGGGCCTTTCCCATCCCCATGACCGATTAAAAAAGTCTTTCCGTTAAAAGTAAACTCCTTGTTATCGTGATAAACCGGAATATTCAATTCAGTTTCAAAGTAATCATTCATCCACAAATCATGGTTTCCTACGAAAAAATAAATTGGGATTCCGCTATCGCGAAGTTCAGCAAGTTTCCCTAAAATACGAACAAAGCCTTTTGGAACAACTGTTTTATATTCAAACCAAAAATCAAATAAATCACCTAATAAAAAAATAGCTTCGGCATCTTCTTTAACCTCATCCAACCAGGCAACAAATTTCTTTTCACGAGGCAAACTCAATTCGGGAGTTGGAGCACCGAAATGCTGATCAGAAGCGAAATATATTTTTTTCATTTAGATTTTAGATTGTTAGATCTTAGACTTCTTAGATTTTTAGACTTTAGTCTATTGTCATCCTGATTGAAGTAAAGAATTGGTATTTGGGATTTAAAAAATTATAATTCTATTGATTATCAGAAGCATACCATTCTGCAAATGAAGAATCGGTTTCCTGAAGTTTTAGGGAAAAAAGAGAAATTCCGGCAGGTAAGCGTGAAATGATTCTTTCAGCAAAATCAATTACCATATTTTCGCTCGTTGGCTGATAATCTACTAAAATTACATGATGTCCACGATTTTTTAATTCATTTGCCAATTCGATATGTGGCGTAGTTTCATTAAAAACAGTTGCATGATCAAACTGATCGACAATTTCTTCTTTTACAATTTTCTTTAGATCCGAAAAATCAATTACCATTCCGTATTTTACATTGGATCGGTCTGTAATTGGCGAACCAATAACGGTTACCGATAATTTGTAACTATGTCCGTGAACATTTTTGCATTTTCCGTCGTAACCGTACAAAGCGTGTCCGGTTTCGAAGCTAAATTGTTTTGTAATTCTGATATTACTCATCGGTTGTTTTTTCTGCAAATTTAGGAAATAGATGTTGAGAAATGGTCTTTTAATAAAAAAAGGTCTTGGTTTACGGTTTTTAGCCCTGATCGAAGCGACATCCTTTTGTGGCGGGGTTCGCCACAAAAGATATAGCGGAGAGCAGGAATCAGCTACTGAAAAAACTACTTCTTAAATTGCAACAATGCTTTTCTCGTAAAATCAGACAGCACCAATTTTCCCGTAATTGCAGCGCGTTCAAAAAGCAGTGATTCCCAAACTTCGGTTCCTTCCCAAATAATCTTTTTCATTTCTTTTAAAGCTTCCGGATTGTACGAACTTAGTTTTTGAGCAAAATTTGCAACCTCAGCATCTAGATTTTCAGCTTCACACAAAACTGAAAAAAGTCCTTTTTGCAAAGCCCAGTCAGCCGATTTCCATTCATGTCCTGCCAATGTCATTTCGGTCATGGCTGTTTTACCGATTTTACGTGAAACGGCCGGTTCAATTACAAAAGGTCCGATCCCGATGGCAAGTTCAGATAATTTAATATCGCATTGCGGAGTTGCAAAAACATAATCACAAGCCGAAATAATTCCGACTCCTCCACCAACAGCTTTTCCCTGCACTCGGCCAATTATAATTTTATTACAATTTCGCATTGCATTCAGTAAATGAGCAAACCCTGAAAAGAATTCAACGCCCTGTTCTTGATTTTCAATTTTCAAAAGTTCATCAAACGAAGCACCCGAACAAAACGTTTTTGCTCCTTCGCTTTTTAAAATAATTACTGAAACGTCTTCATTTCGGCTTAACGAATTAATTTCAGCAGTTAATTTGTCTAATAATTGACGGGGAAAAGAATTACTTGCCGGATGACCAAACTGAACGGTTGCAACTGTATCTTGAAAAGAAGTTTCTAAACTTCCTTGTACGTTTTCTAAACTCATAAAAATGGTTTTTAACGTAAAGTTACGGTTTTGAAAAATATTTTAACTGAAACTCCCTTAAATTTGTTTTTTGAAAATTAATTGACTTTATTTGCTATCGAATTGGGGGATTAGCTCATTTGGCTAGAGCGCTACGCTGGCAGCGTAGAGGTGATCGGTTCGAGCCCGATATTCTCCACTAAACTATAAACTCAAGTCCAAAAGGCTTGAGTTTTTTTTTATATTTCACCCCCTATGTTTTACACCTATATTTTGTATTCTGAAACATTAGACAAATATTATATCGGGTCTTGCGAAAATATACAAAAGAGGTTAAATGACCATTTGAATGGCAGAAGTACTTTTACCAAAACTGCTAAAGATTGGGTTTTGAAATATTTCGAAAATTTTCAAACAAGACCAGAAGCTGTTCGACGCGAATTAGAAATAAAGAAAAAGAAAAGCAGAAAATATATTGAGTATCTTTTATGCAATAGCTCATTTGAATAGAGCGTCCCGAAAGCATTCGGGAAAGTGATCGGTTCGAGCCCGATATTTTCCACAAACTATAAACTCTATTATTTTAACGTCATTCAGACAATTGGCAAAATTACAATAAGACCATTTATTAAAGCTTCTAAAAGCATAAAAACAGTCTGACATAAAACAACAAGAGGCAGTTCTAAAAAGAACCACCTCTCAATATTCTGTTTACCAAAGTAATTAATGTCCTTGTTTTTGTGAATTTTCTAAATCCTCTTTTCTGGTTTTTTTCTTCTCAAAAGTTAAAACCAAAGAAGGTAAAACTACCAAGTTTGCAAACATCGCAAAAACCAGAGTGCAGGAAATCAATCCTCCTAAAGCAATTGTACCGCTAAAACTTGATAACGTGAAAGTCGCAAAACCTAAAATCAAAACTACAGAAGTATAAAAAGTACTCACCCCAGTTTCTCTCAAAGCGCTGAAAACAGATTTCTTCACTTTTCCTTTGTTTTGCATCAGGTCATGTTTGTATTTAGCCATAAACTGAATCGCATTATCAACCGAGATTCCGAAAGCAATGCTAAATACCAAAATCGTCGAAGGTTTTAACGGAATTCCGAAATATCCCATTAACCCAGAAGTGATGCATAACGGTAAAATATTCGTAATCAAAGAAGCCATTACCATTTTAAAAGATCTGAATAAATACAACATTAAAATCGCAATAGTTAAAATCGCAAAAAGTAATGATTCAATTAAGTTATGAGCCAAGTAAGTTGTTCCTTTCTGGAAAACCAGAGCTTTTCCTGTAATAGTAACCTCAAAACGTTCTTTTGGAAAAATTTCATCAATTTTTTTGCGCAATTTCCCTTCTACTTTTGCCATTTCATCTGTTCCGATATCTTTCATGAAAGTTGTGATTCGTGCGTATTGTCCAGTCGAATCAACGTAAGCTTTCATTAGATTTTCTTTACTGTTTTTAGTCGCATTTTTAGCATAACTCAAAATAAAAGTCTGTTCCTGCGAAGTTGGTAACTGGTAATATTCCGGGTTTCCATTGTAGAAAGCCTGTTTAGAATATTTTACCAGATTCACAACTGAAACCGGTTTTGCCAATTCCGGAATTTCAGCAATTGTATTCTGCAATTCATCCATTTTACGAATAGTCGAAGCTTTCATGACACCTTTTTTCTTTTTGGTGTCAACCATAATTTCAAGAGGCATTACTCCGTTAAATTCTTTTTCGTAGAACAAAATATCTTTAAAGAAAGAAGCGCTTTTTGGCATTTCTCCAATCAAACTTCCTGAAACTTTCATTTGTCTGACTCCATTTAAGCTGACAGCAAAAAGAACCGCATAAATGATATAAACGATTGTCTTTTTACCTTTAACTATATTTGAAACGACATTCAATAACGTTGAAATATATGTTTTATCTAAGTGGTATAAATGTTTTGCTTTTGGCAATGGCATGAAGCTGTAAATAATCGGTACGATGAAAAGTGTCAGGGTATAAACCGAAAGTACATTTATAGATGTTACCAATCCAAACTCAAAAAGCAACTCGTTTCCGGTAATCATCAAGGTTGCGAAACCAATTGCAGCCGTTAAATTGGTCATTAAAGTTGAAGACCCAATTTTTGAAATAACACGCTGTAATGCTTTTGCCTGATTGTTGTGTAATTTAATTTCCTGCTGGTATTTATTAATCAGGAAAATACAGTTTGTGATTCCAATTACGATAATCAGCGGCGGAATAATAGCCGTTAAAATCGTGATTTTATAACCAAATAATCCAAGTGTTCCGAATGACCAGGTTACACCGACAATTAAAATAACAATCGAAATAAACGTAGCTCTGAACGAACGAAAAAAGAAAAAGAAAATCAACGAAACAGTCAATAAAGATGCCCCAATAAAAAGTCCTATTTCGCCTTTCATATTGTCCGCATTGATCGTTCTGATGTAAGGCATTCCCGAAACACGAAGATCAATTCCGGTTGTTTTTTCGAATTTGTCGATTTTCGGAACCAGATTTTGAAGAATAAAAGTTTTTCTGTTTGCCGTATTTACTAAAGCTTTGTTGATATAAATCGCAGAACGTACGCTACCGCTTTCCTTATTGAATAAAAGTCCTTCGTAAAACGGTAAATTGTTGAACAATTCATGCTGAACACTTTTTAAGTAAGCTGGATCCAGAACTTTGCTTTGGTCAATAAAAGGTGTTAAAACAAATTTTTCGTTAATGGTGTCTTTTTCCAGTTTTTTCAAATCATTTAAGGAAACGACCAAATCAACCTCTTTTGATTTTTTTAAACCAGTCATTAATTCGTTCCAGGCAGCATAATTTTTTGGTGTAAAAAAGTTTTTATCCTGAAAACCTATAACCACAAGATTTCCTTCTTCACCAAACTTATCGAGGAATTTTTGATATTCTTTGTTCGCAATATGATCCTTAGGAAGCAGGTTAGCTTCAGTATAAGTCATAGAGAGATTTTTCCACTGATAACCAAAGAAAACGGTTAAAACAGATAGGATAACTAGAATTGTAATTCTGTTTTTAAGTATGATTCGGGCTAATTTTTCCCAAAATCCAACTTGTATAGTGTTTTTCATAAAATTTGTAAAATGGATGCAAATGTAATGAAAAGTGCTAAAAATCATTAGAAAGCAGTTCTGTTTTTACGATATGTTAACATAAATTAACAAACTTCTTTAAATGAAATAGGTCTGTTTTTCTGTTATTCTCCGTCAGCTTTTCTCATATTTGTATCAATTTAAAAAGGAAACGAAATGAATCAGGCTTTTTTAATATCAAAAGTGTTAATTTTAATCTGTTCAGAATCGTATAAATCTGTAGTCAACAATAAATTACAATGCAGGAAAACAATACCATAACTTTTATTTTTTTAGCAATTCTTGTGTTGCTTGTTATCATCATTTGCTTTATGATGTATCTGTTAATGCAGTCAAAAAAAGCAAAAGAGAATGCAGAACAAAGTTTTTATGCTTTAGAAGCAAAAGTAAACGATCTGCAATTAGAAAATTTAGAGTCAAAACTGAATCCGCATTTGTTTAAGAATATTCTAAATTCGATTCAGTCACATGCTTATCAGACTTATTTTGCCCTCGATAAACTTGCAAATGTTCTGGATTATATTTTATACGAAAGCAAAAAGAAATTTGTGACTGCCAAAGAAGAAATTGATTTTGCATTGAATCTAATCGAAATCAACAAAATCAAAATCAGTCCTCTTTTTGAATTAAAAGTCAAAACCAATATCAATAAAGAAGATAAATTATACGATCAGCCTTTACTGGCGCCTTTAATTTCGATAGACTTAATTGAAAATGCTTTTAAACATGCCGATCTTCAGAGTGCTGATGCTTTTATTTCGGTAGTTTTTGAGTTTAAGGACAATGCTTTCTCTATGACGGTTTCGAATAAAATCTCTGATAAAAAAGTATTAAAAAAAGAGAGAAGCGGTTTTGGACATGCGACTCTCGAACATCGTCTTCGTATCATTTATAAGAATAATTTCAAACTCGATAAGTTTATAGAAAATGATATCTATATTGCTCATCTAAAAATAGATTTACTTGAATACAAAACTGAAATGCTTGCTGCTGGACGATGAGCTTCCGGGATTAACATACTTAAAAATGCTTTGTGAACAAATTCCCGAAGTAGAAATTGTAAAAACATTTAATAATCCTGAGAAACTTTTATCTGATATTGCCAATCTCGATTTTGACCTGCTGATTTCTGATATTGAAATGCCGGGAATCGACGGACTTCATCTTGCGGAAATGTTACAGAATAAATTGGTAATTTTTTGTACAGCTTACAAAGAATATGCTGCTGATGCTTTTAATATTGATGCTGTAGATTATATTACAAAACCGGTAAAACTAGAACGTCTTCAAAAAGCGATTTTGAAAACAATAGAACGTTTGGATAAATCTGAATCGGGTAAAAAATTCATTCAGTTAAATACAGACAAAGGCAAAACACTGCTTTATTTCAATCAGATTCAATATATAAAAACAGCTCTTAGTGACAGCCGTGATAAAACTGTTTTACTGACAGACGGAAGCTTTATAAATCTGAAAAACATAAAATTTGATACACTTTTAAATGAACTACCGGAAGCTGATTTTTGCCGTGTGAACAAAAAAGAAATTATTGCCGTAAAAGCAATTAAATTTTTTAATCATAACGAAATCGTACTACATCATCAGGAAGAAAATAATAAGAACACCACCTTAATTTTGAGCGAAACTTATCGCCCCGAATTTTTAAAAAAGGTAAAATTATAGCCTTTTGTAACAAATTGTTTTTTGTCAGGCTGAGCGGAGTCAAAGTCCAATTCAGGGTGTTAAGCCTTAGACTCCGCTAAGGATGGAAATCATTTCTATAACTTATTACAAAGTTTTGCAGACTTATTACATAGATTGAAAATTACCTTTAAAAATACTTTTTCAGGTAAACCCTACTTCTGATATTTGCTTCATAATTTAAAAAACGAATTATGAATAACTTTAAAAACTCCTTATTTTATATTACGGTAATTGGTGGTTTTACCGCTTTAATTTATTGGGTAATTTCTCAGGGAGCTTCGCTGGAAGTCGGAAGAAACGTTGCAGAAAAAAAAATAGAAAGTAATCATTGGAATGATTTTCTCCATTCAATGGTTGAAAACCTGCAACATCCTCTCGCAATATTATTAGCTCAGATTGTCACTATTATTTTGGTAGCGCGATTGTTTGGGTGGTTTTTTAGAAAAATAGGACAGCCGTCTGTAATTGGAGAAATGATTGCCGGAATTGTTTTAGGGCCTTCTTTGGTCGGAATGTACTTCCCGGAATTTTCAGCTACTTTATTTCCGGCGGCATCTTTAGGAAATCTTCAGTTTTTAAGCCAGATAGGTTTGATTCTTTTTATGTTTGTGATTGGGATGGAATTGGATTTAAAAGTGCTTAAAAATAAAGCTCATGACGCTGTTGTTATCAGTCACGCCAGTATCGTTATTCCGTTTGCCTTAGGATTGGTCTTAGCTTATTTTATCTATGGGACTTTTGCTCCCGATGGAGTTGCTTTTTCTTCTTTCGGATTATTTATGGGGATTGCCATGAGTATTACAGCGTTTCCGGTACTTGCTAGAATAGTACAGGAGCGTGGTCTTCAGAAAACCAAATTAGGAACAATTGCCATAACTTGTGCAGCTGCAGATGATATTACAGCCTGGTGTATTTTGGCTGTAGTAATTGCAATTGTAAAAGCAGGTTCACTGGCAAGTTCGCTATATGTGATTGGTTTAGCAATTTTGTACGTGATTATTATGCTGAAAATTGTTCGCCCTTTCTTAAAACGAGTGGGTGATTTAAATTCAACCCGAGAAAGTTTAAACAAACCGGTTGTTGCAATTTTCTTTTTATCTCTTCTGTTCTCAGCTTATGCTGCTGAATTAATTGGAATTCATGCTTTATTTGGAGCTTTCCTTGCTGGTGCAATTATGCCTGAGAACAATAAATTCAGAAATATTTTTATCGAAAAAGTCGAAGATGTTTCCATCATTGTCCTTTTACCATTATTCTTTGTGTTTACAGGTCTGCGTACCCAAATCGGATTATTAAATGATCCTGAATTATGGAAAATAACAGGTTTGATAATCGTAGTTGCCGTAGTGGGTAAATTCTTTGGAAGTGCTTTGGCAGCAAAATTCGTAGGGCAAAGCTGGAAAGACAGCCTGGCTATCGGTGCCTTGATGAATACAAGAGGTTTGATGGAACTTGTAGTTCTGAATATCGGTTACGATTTGGGAGTTTTATCTACAGAGATTTTCACCATGATGGTTATTATGGCTTTGGTTACAACTTTTATGACCGGACCGGCTTTAGATTTTATAGCATTTATTTTTAAAGATAAAACAACTGTAGTTCCACAGGAAATTGGAAATAAAAGCAAATATAAAATCCTGCTTTCTTTTGCTACTCCTGAAAAAGGGAAGAAACTACTTAAAATTGCAAACAGCCTGGTAAAAAAACAAGGCGATAATTCGATGGTTACAGCAATGCATTTATCGCTGAGTACCGAAATACATTCATTTGATGTGAAAGACCATGAGCGCAAAATGCTGGTTCCGGTTATTGAAGAATCACAACGTCTGAATCAGAATATGGTAAGTGTTTTTAAAGTAACAAATGATATTGATACCGATATTATTGATACGGCAAACCAGAGTGAATATGACTTATTACTGGTTGGTTTAGGGCAATCTATTTTTGACGGAACTCTTCTTGGAAAGATTTTAGGCTTTACCACCCGAATTGTAAACCCGGACAGGTTGATTGATAAGTTTACAGGAAAAGAAGGTTTGTTTGAAAATTCGCCTTTCGACGAAAGAACCCGCCATATTATTGCCAAAACAAAAATGCCTGTTGGAATTTTTATTGATAAAGATTTAGAGGAAGTAAATCAGGTTTTCATTCCGATTTTTAGCAAAGATGATGATTTTTTAATTGACTATGCAAAGAAATTAATCAATAACAACGGATCACAGATTACGGTTCTTGATGCAAGCGGAGAGGTTAGAAATACACGAGATATTCAGGAAACAATCCGTTCTATTGAACAAATTGCTCCAAACCATATCATGATTATGCACGACAGAACCATTAAGAAGGAATTTCTGGAAACTCAGGACATCATGATTATAAGTTTAGAGAGCTGGAAAAAACTGATCGAGTCTCAAAGTATCTGGCTGAATAACACGCCATCTGTTTTGATTCTTAAGCCTTAAGATTTTAAAAATTTCAATAAATGAAATCCCAAATTCAAATATTGGAATATTCAATAGTAGCTTAAAGCTGTTTGAATAGAAACTTCGATATTCTCCACAAATTTAAAACCCCTTGTAAAATTCATTTTAAAGGGGGTTTATTGTTTTTATTTTTCATTTGCCGTATCTTCAAAATCCGGTTCATCTTCTTCTGTTTTTTTAAAGTCATTATTCAAAAGATCCGTTAATTTCTTTTTCTCTTTTTGATTTTTCTTAATCATAAACAAAATCAAAGCAATTAATACAACTGCTACAATTCCTAATACTATCCAATTGATTTCCATATTTTTAATTTTCAATTAAAAGTAAAAAAATTAAAACTTCAGCGTATTATGTAAAAGTTAAACCTCATCATTGTGTTAAACTGCTTTTCTAGCCTTTTATATCTGAGCTATTATAATTAAATTGCTGACTAAAGGTTAAAACTTTGACAGTATAAATCAATCGTCATGGATTCTGATAAATTTATTTTCTGCCTTGAAGGCGTACCAGATATAGAAAACAACACAGCTACCGAAGTGGTTAAAAGTCTGGAAAAACTAGCTTTTAATCAGGGGATTTCAAGTATTTACAAAACCTGTGACACGATTGAAGGACTCGAAGAAAGTCTGAACACTTTACTTTATGACGATCATAATTTTAAAGATTACGAAATCATCTATCTCGTAATGAAAGGCGAAGCAAACAACATCTGCCTTCACGACTACTATTACAGTTTAGAAGAAATCGCAGAACTTTTTGAAGGAAAGATGAAAGGCAAAATCCTGCATTTTGCCAATTCTAAAATATTGGATCTAAACGAAGAGGAGGCACAATATTTTCTGGATATTACCGGAGCAAGAGCTATTTCGGGCTACGGAACGGTTTCTAATAAATTTACCAGTACCAGCTCTGTTGACAAAGCATTTTTCAAATTATGTCAGGAAGAAGACGATCTTATTGAAATTGTTGAGACCCTCTACGAAAAGCATTACGATCTTTGTAAACTTCTCGATTTTAGATTGTATTATTAAATATTTCAGGAGCAGGTTGTTTTCGTTTTCAAACAGGAATTTTGTCCTGCTGTCCGCTATATCTTTTTCTTGCTGAAAAACGCAATAAAAAGGATGCCGCTTCCATCAGGGCTAAGTTAGAGACTATCTATTTTTAAGAATTTAAGAAACTTTACAGCATAAAAAAAAGCCCTCAAAAAGGAGAGCTTTCAATTATAGTATTACAAATCAAACCTATGCCTGATCATCAGTAGCTGCATCCGGAGCGTTAGTTTTTACAGATGCTATTCCGTTGTCTCTGGCCGCTGTGCTTTCATACATTTCGCTTGCTCCAATGATTTGACCGTTTGATGCTTTTAAATTAAAATACGGTTTTCCGTTTGCAGATTCTTTTTTATCAAATTTTGAATCGTCCTGCGAATTCGTTTTTACAGATTCTATTCCGTTTAAACAAGCAGCTTTGCTTGAATATCCCTCACTTGTCAAAATGGTCTGACCATTACCGGCTTTTAAATTGAATTGAAATTCCCCGTTGGCTCTTTTAGTGATTACAAATTTTCCCATGCTGTTTTTTACTTTTAAGTTATAAATTAGAAATATTTTTTCTCTGCATTATATAAAATTACAAAACTTAGAAATATGATTTTAAGGTTAACCGTAAATTGTCGATTTTATAAACTATTTCAATAAAAAACCTAAACGAATAGAACCGTAAAAATATCCTGTATTGGTATTGGTATCAGGATCTTTGAGTTCTTTTCCGCGGTAAATAAAGGAATATGATATATTGAAATTATTGTGACGATACTTTAAACCGGCTTCGGCATTAAAACGTAAAGGTACCAGATCAAAAGTCAACGGACTGGTATCACTGAACATACTGCCTTGAATAGTAGCATCATAAAACTGATAATTGACACTTGGCATCGCATAAAAGTAAAACTCCCTAATATTATACTGAGGTTCATAACTTACCGAAGCATCATGCAAATTAGAATCGTAAACCGGCAGTAACTTTTTAAATCCAAAACGGGTTAAAACACCTGTAGAAATACCTGTAAAAACAGTTCCCAAATTGGCTTCCGACTGAAAATGGATATCTACAAAATCATGATGTTTTGTTGGAAATAATTTCTTCGAATACATAACATGAGCCTGCACCGCCAATGCATTATGAAGCTGGTTTTCCCAACCATACACTTCTTTGTACCCAATGAAATGATGAAAACTCTCCTGCACTTCTTCACCAAAAGCATTCGGTCCTATAAACCCCAATTGAAAATCAGTTTTTAAAACCGATTCACTTTTGTAAAAAAAACTGCGTCCTGCTTCTGCAAAAAGATAGCCTGTGAAAGGTCGATCATTTATCGCAACAGCTTCCTTATTAATAAATCTTGGATTATAAATGTACTGTCCAACTCTAAATTCGGTAATTTCTTTACTGATTTTTTCATTTTCGTTTTTCGACAAAAACCGGTAAAAAAGCTCCATCCCGTTTGTGTAATACATATCATATTTAGACGAAGTATATAAATCATTATCAGAGATAATACCAATTTCAGCTTTTCTCCCCTGGGCAAAACCAAAAGCTGTTATCAATATGAAAAGCAGAAAAAAGCTTTTTTTACTTTCCATCATAATTTATTTTACCAACTGCACGCATTTCGCGAACAATTCTTTCTTTTCTTCTCACAATATAACTCGAAGATCCGGTTGCCTTAAATTTTCTTGGATTTGGTAAAATAGCGGCAATTCCGGCTGCCTGCATCGGTGTCAGACTAGAAGCATCACGTCGGTACCAATGCTCAGTTGCAGCATAAGCCCCGTAAACGCCGTCTCCCATTTCGATACTGTTCAGATAAACTTCCATGATACGTTCTTTACCCCAGATGATTTCAATCAGAACGGTAAAATAAGCTTCCAGACCTTTGCGGAAATAACTTTTTCCCTGCCAGAGAAAGACATTTTTGGCTGTCTGCTGCGAAATCGTACTTCCTCCACGAATTCTGCGTCCACGCGCATTGCTTTTATAGGCTTTTTGAAGCGCTTTAAAATCGAAGCCGTTGTGATACAAAAAAGTAGCATCTTCACTGGCAATAACTGCTTTCTGAAGATTTTTCGAAATTTTTTCAATCGGTTCCCAGTCGTGATCAAAATAAACTTCTTTACCTGCCATTTTATTTTCAATCGCACGAATCAGCATCAATGGCGTAAAAGGTACAGGTACGTATTTAAAAATTATAACCGATGCTATTGAAAGTCCAAAGAACCACAACATGAGTTTAATAAAAAACCATTTTATTTTTTCTCCCCAAGAGCGGTTTGACTTCTTTGAAGCTGGTTTAGATTTACTTGCGGTTGTTTTTTTTTGTATTGGTTTTTTAGTTGCCATTATATTATATCTGCTAATTCTGTTCCTATTAAACTGCCTATTGCCACTCCCATTCCGCCCAAACGCACTCCACAAAACACGTTTTCAGATAGTTGCGACACAACAGGTTTTTTACTGTTTCCGACTCCCATAATACCGCTCCAACGATGAGCAATCCGGAAATCCTGATTTGGTAAAATTACATTTTTCAGCAAATCTTCCAATTTATTTTGTACAATTTCCGTTTGTCCAAATTCAGTAGTATTTTCAGTTTCAAAATCTAAATTTCTTCCCCCTCCAAGCAAAATTCTGTCATCGATATTTCGGAAATAATAATACCCACGGTCTAAATGAAAAGTTCCCCTAATATCCAAATTTGGAATCGGTTCTGTAATTAAAACCTGTGCTCTTGCAGGCTGTACAGCACCTTTTGTCAAAGCATTGGCAAATCCATTAGTTGCAAAAAGTATTTTGTGTGTCTTAAAACTAAAATCATTTAATACAACTTCAACATGATTGCCGGCATCGGTATAAGAAGTTACTGTTTGCTTATTCAGAATTAAGACATTAGCGGCAACAGCCTGTTTCAGTAATTCCTGCATCATGTTTCCAGTATCAATTTGTGCTTCAAACGGATTAAAAATCAAATACTCCTGAATATTTTTAAACTCAAAACGGTCAATTTCTTTGGTAAAAACTTCTGCTTTAAAAACTGGCTTTAAAACTTCATTGATAAAAGGAATTTTAGAAATACATTCATTAAAACCCGATTCATCCTCTTTCAAAAACAATTCATAACCACCATAAGGCCTAAAATCTACAGCATCATCCCCCAGTCTTTTTCGCAGCAGCTGCAAACCCTTCCAACGCTTTTCTATCAGTTCGACAACATCTTCTTCTGTATGTGTTTTTAAATCTTCCATAATTTCAGAAATACTTCCAAAACAGGCAAACCCGGCATTTTTTGTACTGGCTCCCTGAGGCAGCATTCCTTTTTCTAACACGAGAATTTTAGCTTCCGGAAATCTTTCGCGTAAGCGCAATGCTGCATGAAGTCCTACAATTCCACTCCCAACTATGGTATACTCTACATTTGTAAACCAGTTTTTTAACTCCCAATAACTAAGTTCCATCTGCATTTTTATTAAATTCCAAATTTTAAATTCCAATCTTGGTGTAAATTACAATTTTTTAAATTCCAAATTCCAATCTTCAGACAAAATTCCAAAAACTTAATCTTCAAGAACTTTGTATGGCTGAGCGGAATTGAAAGCTTCGACTCCGCTTAGGAAAACCGTTTGGAATTTAGAATTTAAAAAATTGGAATTTCTTGTTTAAACTTTAACAATTATTGTGGTTTTAAATTTAACTAATCGGAGCTTAAATGTTGTATTTTTAGCGTCACGAAAATTAGATTTTTTATTATGAAAAAAGTATTATTTATAACCTTAATAATGATGAGTTTAAACACTATCGGACAAAATGTAATGTCGCAGGAATTACTATGGAAATTAGGAAGAGTAACACCACTTGGACTTTCGAAAGATGCTAAAAATATTGTTTTTAAGGTTTCTATCCCTTCTGTAGAGGAAAACAAATCAAACTCGAAATATTACATTTTACCAGTAAATGGAGGAAATACAACTGAAATCAAAGACACTAAAGAGTTTTTAACAGATAAAAACATTTCGCCAGACGGAAAATTTTTAGCGTATAATGAAGAGGTAAAACTGGAAAAAGTTTTAGGAAAAGATTTTTATCCAAATCTTGATAAATCGGATGCACAAATTTATGATGGTCTGGACTATCGTCATTGGGATACCTGGAATGAAGGAAAATTTAATCATGTTTTTTATAAGGAAAACAAAAACGGAGCAAAAGGAATAGACATTTTAAAAGATGAAAATTTTGACAGCCCGCAAAAGCCTTTTGGAGGCGACGAAGATTATATCTGGTCCCCGGACAGCAAAAGCATTTTGTATGTGTGCAAGAAAAAAGCAGGAACTGATTATGCCGTTTCTACAAACACAAATATTTATGAGTATAATTTAGAAACTCAAAAAACAGTAAACAGAACTGAAGACAATTTGGGTTACGATACGGCTCCGCAATTTTCTCCAACAGGGAATTTATCGTGGCTGCAAATGAAACGTGACGGCTACGAGTCTGATAAAAATGATATTATTGTTGAGTTTAAAGGAATCAAACAAAACTTAACAGCAAACTGGGACGGAACTGTAGACAATTTTATCTGGAGCAAAGATGGAAAAAATGTCTATTTTGTAGCACCTGTTGACGGTACAAAGCAGCTTTTTATTGTAAATTTTCCGGGTTTAACTAAAATTGCAATCAATGTTCGCCAAATCACTAACGGCGATTTTGACGTCAATGATTTAATTGGGTTCGCTGGTGATGATATTATTGTAACACGTTCTGATATGAATCACGCTTCAGAAATTTATTCTTTTAATTTGAAGAAAAATACCTGGAAGCAATTATCAAATGTAAACACAGCAACATACAAAACTTTAGCCCTAAGCAAAACCGAAAAGCGTTATGTAACGACAACTGACGGCAAAAAAATGCTGGTTTGGGTAATTCTGCCTCCAAATTTTGATGCTTCAAAAAAATATCCAACTTTACTGTTCTGTCAGGGAGGGCCTCAAAGCGCATTGACACAATCGTATTCTTTCCGTTGGAATTTTTCTTTAATAGCTGCCAAAGGTTATATTGTTGTAGCGCCAAATCGTCGTGGAATGCCGGGTCATGGTGTAGCATGGAACGAGCAGATCAGTAAAGACTGGGGAGGTCAGGTTATGGATGATTACCTGTCTGCTATTGATGATGTTGCCAAAGAAAACTACGTTGACAAAAGCCGTTTAGGATGTGTGGGTGCAAGCTACGGAGGATATTCAGTATTTTATCTGGCCGGAATTCACAAAAACCGTTTTAAGACTTTTATAGCTCATGACGGTGTTTTCAATACACAAAGTATGTTTGGAACAACCGAAGAAGTTTTCTTTAACAATTGGGATTTTGGCGGCGCTTATTGGGAAAAAGACAATTCCGTTGCGCAAAAAGCATACACTACTTTTAATCCCGCAACTTTGGTTGGAAACTGGAACAAACCTATCTTAATTGTTCAGGGAGGAAAAGATTTCCGGGTGCCGATTGGTCAAAGTCAGGAAGCTTTTCAGGCAGCGCAGTTAAGAGGTATCAAAAGCCGATTTCTTTATTTCCCTGATGAAAATCACTGGGTTTTAAAACCTCAGAATGCGCAGGTTTGGCAAAACGAATTCTTTAAATGGCTCAGCGAAACCCTTTAATAAAAAACAAATAGAACCGGCCACAGATTTACAGTCTGTGGCCTTATTTTTTAAAGAAAGTTTGGCTTTTTAAAACAGAAAATATTGAATAAATTGCAGTAATCATTTCTAAAAATAAATTCCTCAATACCTAATTCATGGAGAGCAAAAGAAGCTATATGCCTATTAAAGTACTTTTCGGATATCTTACCCTGGTAGGATTAGTAGTAGTTGTGGGATGGTTTTTATATTCTGAAAATAAGGTTTATAATCAATTGGAAAACAAGATTGCTCATGAAAAAACCAAAATTCTGAGAGTCAGCAAGCTTTTCTCAAACGTCTATAAAACCGAAAGTCTGGCAAGAAAAACAATTCAGACCAATTCTGAAAAAGATTTTAAAAATTATCTGATTGAAACAGATTCACTAAAATCAAGGATTGACACGCTAAAACAGATTGTAACCACCGAATATCAAAAGGTTTTATTAGATAGTGTAACGTATTTATTATCTGAAAAAACAAATAATATCAGACAATTAAAAACGATAAAAAATAAAGCAGACGACGAGGTTTCTGTAAATACGGCCATCGATGAAATTACCAAGATGGAGTTTAAACTCCGAAAACTGGAACTTCAGGATTTTACCCAAAATCCAAATGAAATGGGAAGTTATCAGCGTAGCGTATTGCAGAAATATGTTGATTACCTCAACCAGAATATTCCTGATGACAGCACCAACACTTTAAGTAAAAAAGCTTCTGATTCAATTTTAGCAAACTCAAAAAAGCTTTTAAGCAATGTAAAACTTAAAGCTGAAAAGAAAAAGGAGTCCCTGAATTTAGAAGAAAACAAACTCCTTAAAAATGAAATTGCAATCTCGGAACAACTTCGAAAAGTACTTCGTATTATTGAAAGAGAAATTATTATCAACTCAATCAAGAACAATTCATTAAAAGAAAAATCACTTAAAAAAGTGAATGAAATCGTTACAGTTTCAGCCATTGTTGGATTGCTTCTAACTGTTCTTTTTTCGATTATAATTGTAAGCGATTATTCTAAATCACAGTTGTATAAAAAACAGCTGGAAATTGCCAATTTTAAAACTAAGAACCTTCTAAAAAGCAGGGAACAGCTTATATCAACGGTAAGTCATGATTTAAAAACTCCGTTGAGTACAATTGTAGGATATTCAGAACTTTTGGGTAATTCTGAAGTCAATACCAAACAGTCCTATTTTATTAAAAACATAAAGAATTCTTCTGAATATATTACCCAGCTGGTTAAGGATTTATTGGATTTTTCTCAAATAGAAGCCGGAAAAATTACGATTGAAAAAGTTCCTTTTTTACTCCCTGAAATCATTGATGAAGTTGCTAAAAGTATACAGACCGTTTATAAACAAAAAAACATTGACCTGATTATTAATGCTGATGAAAAGCTGAATTCTAAGATTGTTGGCGATCCGTTTCGTCTAAAACAAATTTTGAGCAATATTATCGGAAATGCCTATAAGTTTACTGAGCAGGGTTTTATAAGAATCAGTGCTTATGTTGCAGAAGACAATAACTTTTTTGCCATTACCATTGAAGATTCGGGTATTGGAATCGAAAAGGAAAATCAGAAACTGGTATTTGAAGAATTTACTCAGGCGAATGAAAACATCGAAAAAAAATATGGTGGAACAGGTTTAGGGTTGGCAATCTGCCAAAAAATCATTTCGATCTTAGGCGGAAAATTAAAGCTTGAAAGTACATTTGGAGAGGGAAGTACTTTTAAAATTAAACTGCCCCTGTTATTTGATACGAGTGTAAGCCTGCCAGATCCGGAATCAAAAGAAATTATTCCTACCTCTGAAAAATTTACTTTTATTGTTTTGGATGATGATATTAATTTACTGAATTTGACCAGCACCGTTTTAAAACAACAGGAACATCAGGTTTTATCATTTACAAGTGCAGCCGAAGCACTGAAAACTATCCAGAATACTGATTTTGATTTCATTATTACGGATATTCAAATGCCCGAAATTGATGGTTTTTTGTTTGTTAAAAAATTGAAAAACGAAACTGATACATTTTATAAAAACCAACCTGTTATTGCCATCACAGGAAGAACAGATTTAGATTTTTCTACTTATACAAATGCCGGCTTTTCGACAGTAATAAACAAACCTTATTCTCCAAAAATCTTAATTGAAGCTATACAGAAAGTTCTAGACAACACTATAACTTTTGATAATAAAATTGTAAAAACCGAAGAGGGAATTTCTTCAAAACCCTATTCTTTAGAAACTTTAAAAGAGTTTTTAGGAAACGATGCTGCATCAGCAAAAGAGTTTATTGAATCATTTATAGAAAGTACAAAGCAAAATTTAAATGCTTTGAAAAATGCAGTTCAGAAAAAAAACATAGCTGAAGTAAATGCAATCAGCCACAGAATGGCACCAATGTTCAGACAAATTCAGGCACACGAAATTGGGGAAATCCTGAACAAATTAGAACAAAACACTTTGAACAATTCAGATTTGGAATCTCTTTTTGACAATTTAAAAACCAAAATAGACTTGCTTTTTGAAAGTCTGAAAAAAGAAAATCTTTAATCAATATTGTACTGCTTCAGTTTATTGTAAAGCGTTTTTCGGGTTATCTTTAAAAGCTTTGCTGCTTCAGATTTATTATTTTGGGTTCTGGATAAAGCATGAATAATGGCTTCTCTTTCATTATCCGATAAAGAGAAGCTATCTGAATTACCTCGTTTTTCTGTTTGAAAAAATTCGATTGGTAAAACATCACTTTCAATGAAGTCTCCCTGAGATAAAAGTGTAGCACGTTTAATACAATTTTGAAGTTCCCGTAAATTTCCCGGCCAGCTGTATTTTTGAAAAATGGCTACCACTTCCGGTGAAAAACCAATAATATCTTTATTTAGCTGTTGATTTGCTTTCTCTAAAAAGTAATCTGCAAAAACCATCAAATCTTCACCTCTGTCTGTTAATGAAGGAGATTGGATCGAGAACTCATTAATTCGATGATACAAATCTTCACGAAAATCTCCGTTTTTAACCGCTTCACGCAAATCTTCGTTGGTTGCTGTAATTATCCGGATATCAACATTGATTTCTTTATTGCTTCCAACCGGTTTTATTTTTCGTTCCTGAAGTGCTCTTAACAACTGAATCTGATTTTCATAAGAAAGGTTTCCTATTTCATCCAAAAAAATAGTTCCGCCATTTGCTGCTTCAAAATAACCTGTTTTATCACTTATTGCTCCGGTAAAAGATCCTTTTAAATGCCCGAAGAATTCACTAGCCGCTAATTCTTTCGGGATTGCACCACAGTCAACAGCTATAAAATTATTGTTTTTTCTATGGCTTTGTTGGTGTATACTTTTAGCAATAATTTCTTTTCCAGTACCGCTTTCACCAATAATCAATACCGACATATCGGTAGGACTTACCAGTTTAATATGTTCTAATAATTTTTTGGAAGCAACAGAAATTCCTTTTACAAACTCATTTTCAGCAGAAACCTGTTTCTTTGGAACTTTTTTTTCTTTTATAGCTTCTTTTTCAATTGGAGTAGTTTGCAATGCATTTGTAATAACCAATAAAACTTCGTCAGGATTAAATGGTTTTGAAATATAATCTGAAGCTCCATTTTTTATGGCCTTTACGGCAGTATTTACATCTGAGTAACCTGTCATAAGTATAACAGGGATTTCTGGATGCGCCGTTTTAAATTCAGACATTAAAACAATACCGTCTGCATCAGGCAAACGAAGATCTGTCAAAATCAAATCAAAAGATTCTTTTTTGATATATGACCGTGCTTCATCTGCTGAGAAAGCAATAGTTACATCAAATGCTTTTTTTACCAGAAATTTTTCTAATAATTTGCAGAATGAAATATCGTCTTCAATTAATAATATCTTTGGCATCGCTTTTTGGGACTTTTTTGCTAAAATACCACTATTAATACAGTATTTTCACAAAATTATGCAAAAAAAGAGACTGCTATGAGCAATCTCTTTTTCACCAAAAACATAAATCTAATTCACCTAATTATATTTTTAACCAGTTTCCATTGGCATCCGAATAAACAGTAGCCTTCTGGTCTCCAACTGATATATCTAATTTGTATTCCTTTTTTTCGTTTACATATGCTTTGTCCAGTTTAGCACCAGGATAAGCAGTTTCAAGAGCTGTTTTTACAGCAGCAGGTACTTCATCTGTTTTAATTTCAGTATATGCTGACTGAAAATTTACAGTAGTTTTTACGGTTTCTGCATCATTAGCTGTTGATGCGTAAATAGATAAGCTTCCAAGGATTATCGCTGCTGATAAGATTAACTTTTTCATAATACTGAGTTTTAAAAATTATTTTTTAATGATGTTTCCTGATTCGTCTGTAAAAATGGTATACTTTTTATCTCCACTGGAAATCTCAAGTTTATACTCGTTTTTTTGATTTTTGTAAGCTTTGTCAAGCTTCGTATTCGGAAAAGATTTTTCAATCGTAGATTTTACAGCTTCCGGAACTGCATCAGCAGTAACCTCTGTATATTCATCCTGGATGTTTACCGAAACAACCGAAGCTGTTATTGCCGGAACAGCTGCCTGAACCGATAACCCTCCCAGAATAATTGCTGCAGATAAGATTAGCTTTTTCATAATTAGTTGTTTTTATTTGAGTTATTTTTTAAGGATATTTCCCTTGTCGTCTGTATAAACAGTAGACTTTTCACCTCTTACTGTTATTTCAACTTTATACTCTTTTTTATCGTTTACATATGCTTTTTCAAGTTTCACTCCCGGATAAGCATTATCTAAACCTGTTTTAACCGCTGCAGGCACAGCATCAACTTCTTTATATTCATCCTGAAATTTTACAGTTTCAATAACTGAATTTATTGAATTTAATGTAGCTGCCTGAACTGACAGCCCTCCTAAAAGGATCGCTGCCGATAAGATTAACTTTTTCATAATAATATTTTTTAAAGATTATTGTGATTATTTTTTGATCCAAGTTCCGTCTGCATTTGCAAAAAGATTACCTATTTTGTCACCAACAGCAACATCTAATTTATATTCAGATTTTGCATTTTTATAAGCTTTTGAAAGTACGGCATCCGGATACGCTTTTTTAAGAGCATCAGTAATAGCTGTTGGTACTTCTTCTAATTTAATTTCTGTATATTCATCCTGAACAGAAGTTGCTTTTACGATAGTATTTGAAACTGGAGAAGTTGATGCGAATGAAGTGAAACCTCCCAAAACGATTGCGGCTGATAAAAATAAATTTTTCATAATGTGTATATTTTAAATTGATAATTGTTTTTACACATGAGGTAAAGAAATTATTATGCCGTAACTTAAAACACATACACAAAACATCCTAAAGTACTACTTTTAAAGGAATTAAGCAAAGAAACATTCTTTTTTAAGAGTATTCATTTGTGTGTAATTTTAAAAACATAGTGTGTAAAAAGTATACAAAAAAAGAGTTTCTGTGGTGATTGTATCTATTTTCAGCAAAACTTTATACTTTACAATTTTGTTCAAAAACACATAAAATAAGAATTTACTTTCGAATATTTCCTTTCTTTTTTAGACAGAATAAGAAACACCATTTTACAGATGTTAATTCAATTTTATACAATTTGAAATATTAACCTTACTTTTTCAATCAATCGTTTGATAAACAGAAATTTAAGAAGCATATTTTAATTAAAAAAAATCATCTTAAATAGGCATATTATCAAAAAAAACATCGTCTGACCTTTTTTTTCACATAATTGCCCACATTGAGGGTAGAATTGCGTCCAACGCCTTAATTATTAACATTTATATCGTAATTTTACGTCAAATTTTAAAAATTGTAATTTAAATGAAAAAATTAATACTATTACTTGTTCTAATTGCAACATTGGGGAAAGTTAACGCTCAGACAAGCATTGGTGAAAGTTTAACAAATGTAGATTTCAATAAATGGTCTATCGAATTTGCTGGTGGGATCAACAAGCCAGTTCAGCCAATGAGATACTACACGGAAAAGGTAAGTCCGTACGTTGTAGATCTCGGTGCGAGATATATGTTTAACACTAAATTCGGTTTAAAAGCTGATTTGGGTTACAACAGTTTTCAGGAAGGAAAAGGATCAGAACCTTTTGACACAAAGTATTACAGATTTGATATCCAGGGTGTGTCTAATTTAGGCCGAATTATGGATTTTGAAACCTGGACTAACACTGTTGGTTTATTATTACATACGGGATTTGGAGCCGCATATTTTGAAGACAAAAATTCTTCATTAGACGACCTAATGATCAACTACATGCTTGGTGTAACAACACAAATTAAATTATCAGACAGATTAGCACTGACAGCTGATTTCACAACAATTTTTAACGCACTTCAGGAATATACCTATGATGGGGCAGCTAAAAACACTGAAAAAAGTAAAGGTTTTACAGGAGCTTTATTTAATACTACTTTAGGTTTAACAGTATATTTGGGTAAAAATCAAAAACATGCAGACTGGATTATCCTTGCTGACAGAGAAGCTACTGATTTAAAAGACAGGGTTGACGAACTTGAAAAAATGCTGATAGATTCTGATAAAGATGGTGTAGCTGATTACTTGGATTTAGAACCAAATACTATTGCAGGACTTATGGTAGACTCTAAAGGAAGAGCTGTTGACAATAATAATAACGGAATACCTGATGAATTAGAGCGTTACTTAACAAAAACGTATCCTAGAGCTACAAGCGGTGATGACCCTATAAGTGATAAAGAATCAATTACAAAATTTGTTAACGGAGGTTATGTTGCAGCTTATTTCGACTTCAACAAATCAACTCCAACGGATTCTTCTTTAGACGGAATTAACTTTGTATTAAATTATTTAAGAAACAACCCTTCAGCTACTGTTGAAATTACCGGTTATGCAGATGAGATTGGAAATTCTGCATACAACGAAAAGTTAGCAAACGAAAGAGCAGACAATGTGAAAAACATTTTAACGAAAGCTAAAATTGCTCCTGAAAGAATAACTGTTACAAGTGGAGGTATAGATGCTTCTGTAGACAAGGATTCTGCTTTGGCTAGAAAATTAGCAAGAAGAGTTACTTTCAAAATTAAGAACTAATATTAGCTAATTAAAGCTTACAATCAAAAGCTACATCAATGAAGATGTAGCTTTTTTTATACTGAAAAGTTGGATTTATAATTACACGATAAAAAACCGCATATTACTGTGCGGTTTTATCTTTATCCAAATATCTTTTAATTTGCAAACTATTATTAAAAATAAATAGTTGTTTCAGGCATCAAAACTTTCAGTTTAGCTACAGATTCTTTACTCATCGGATTCCCAACCAGGATTAGAGTTTTGAGTTGTTTTAAATACTTAATTTCTTCCGGCAGCTCTTTTAGTTTATTATTGGCCAAATTCATACTTACTACATTTTTCAATTGACCTATTTTTGGAGAAATCTGCGTTATGACATTATCGCTTATATTCAGATATTCAATATTTTTTGACTGAAATACTGTTTCAGGAACTTTTACAATACGATTTTTTTGTAATTCTAAATATTTCAGATATTTCGGTAATTTCATTTCTCCTAAATCGTTAATTTGATTGGAAGAAAGATTCAGGTATCTTAAGTTTTTTATTTTGTCTAACCGATCAGAAACATTACTTATCTGATTACTGTGCAGATTTATTTCTTCCAGTGATGGTAAGCTTAAAAGCGCTTCAGGAAAAACATTTAAATTATTGGAGTCAAAATGTACAATCTTTAAGTTATTAAGTTTTGAAATTTCTGAATTTATAGCCGTCAGACTATTAAGATTCATCGATAATGTTTTTAGCTTTTTCAACTCGCCAATTCCATCCGGAATAAATCGGATACTATTTTCGTTTACATTCAAAATTTCGAGTTCTTTTAGAGAGAATATTACTTTATCCATTTTCTCTAAATGATTTGCCATTATATTCAGAAAAAAAAGGGAATCCATTTTTGCAAGATCTGGAGGAAGGTTGTATAATCCTTTATCCCTAAAACTCATACTGTAGACCGTTTTTTTACTTAAAAGCGCCATATCAATATCGGTATATGTAGGATACTTAACCGGATCAATTTGTGCTTTTACATTAGAGACTGAAAAAACAATTGCAATAAATAAAAGTATATTTTTCATATATGTAATTTTTTATTTTTAAGAAGTCATATATGGTATCGCTTTTTCTTATTGGTGTTTGTTTTCAACAAACGCTTTGTTAGTAGCGATTTCATAAATATAAAAGCTGCCGGCATTTACTGCCGGCAGCTAAAAAATAAAGTTAGTACTTACTTTTTAAGAAGTTTTACAGTTTTTTGGAAACCGTCTGCCTCTATATTTAAAATCAGCATATTTGAAAATTGCAGCTGTGTTGTGAAATCTAATTCCAAAACAGCATTTGTTTCAGCAAAAGATTTTTTATATACAATCTGACCAAGCATGTTATATGCGGTAACATTTAGGTTTTTAAGATTCTCCGTATTAATGTTTACTATTCCGTAAGTTGGATTAGGAGATACAACCACATTATTTATTGTATGATCGATAGTTCCTAAAGAGCCGCCACCAAGATTTTGTTTAAGTGCAATAACAATAGTCGCCGATTTCCCTTTGTAATCGATAGTGTTTCCTGTTGCATCAACATCTGTATCAATTCCAGAACCTGGATGCTGAATAGAGAAAAATCCGAATTTATGATCCGGTGTAAAAGTAAGACCAGTAGGCTCAGAACCAGCCGGCATTGAAGCAAAAAGCTTAACTTTAGGATTTGCCTGAGTATGATCCGGAGCTATTACCCAAATATAGTTTTTTCCACCATCCTGCAGTACCCAAAGATTTCCTAACTCATCGAAGGTCAAGTTGTCATTTCCATCTCCCCAAGCTTCTGTTTTAACCCCATCAGCTGTGTACAAATTATAAACCGTTGATCCGCCTCCAACAAAAACTTCTACTTCCGAAGCTGTCGTTCCGTTATCTTTTAAACGATATACTTTATCCAGTCCTTTTGCTGTAAAATATATTTTACCATCTAACGGACTTATTTCTACATCTTCTATTCCATTGAATTTAGTTCCTCCTAAAGACTCGGCCAAGGAGGCAGTATTATTTTGATCAGCTTGTGTTTTATTAGGAACCTGAATCCAAACTGCAGTTGTAGCTACAGGATCTCCATTTGTTAAACCCTGATCCAGTTTTAAAACATATAAATTCCCTGAAGACAAATCGTTTGGTGTATCCATCACAAATTTGTAAACCATGTGAGTTCCTCCGTCTTCACCATAATAAGCTGTTGTACCAGCATCATTAATCACCACGTTTTCGTGATTCATAATACCCATTTGCCAAAGTTTACCTTTAGTCCCATTAGTATTTTTAGAAATAACCTGAGCAGTTGCAGGATCAATTTCTACTAACCAGCCATAATCTTTGTAACCATCTCCATTTGTATCATTTCCAGCTACAGATTCTTCGGAAGTAACAATTGTACCCCATGGCGTAACACCTCCTGAACAGTTTCTTATAGTTTGTACTAAACTAGCAGATGAGAAATCTACAGCTCTTGATTTTGTCAATTCCCAAAGTTTGGTAGTGGCATTAAAATTAATTTCCGCCATTGTAACACCTCCAGGATTTGTTTCATGATTTACAGAAAGATATCCATCTGTACTGCTCGGCGCACCACTTATTTTTTTAGCAACATACCCTGTAAAATCATTTTGTCCACCAACAAATCCTCCTCCTTCAGTATAACTATCCCCCTCCTTAAGAATCAATTGAAACTTATGCTGTATAGGAATAATTAATTTTGAAGTCTGCGCTGTAGGAACTATAGATGTAAAACAGCTAATGTGGTTTCCGTCATTACAAGAAGTATCCGGTGGTATAACTACTGGTGGCGTTGTATTTTTAAGATAAGCATCCATTCTCAAATCAGAACTACTTGCACCTCTGTTGTGTAACTCAATCGAAATTCTGTTGGTTCCCTGTACAAAATTTGCCTTTGGGATAGAGAAAACATTATAAACACTTTCATTTGCTCCGTCAATTGTTGTACTTGAAAGTGTAGCATAGGTAATTGTTCCGGCAGGCATATTATCCCTTACTACTTCTACTCCATTTAAAAAGACAAGGATACCATCATCTCTCATCACTCCAAGCTCCACTGTCTCAGTAAGATCTGCTAAATTAACGGTAAAATCTTTTGTAAAATAAGCTGTATTTAAAGGTTTTGTAATGGTTGTAGTCACGGGATCACCATATCCTAATGGTCCATTTCCTGATAACCAGCCAGAAATGTCGAATCCAGGATCTTTCCATTGGTCTGCCAATTGTACCCCTTTATCATCATAACTCCATGATGAACCTTTATCAAAAATTGTGGTTTGAGCCTGAATAACTGAATTAGTCATTAATAAAAAAGCTGCAACTGAAAGTAATTTTCTTTTCACGGTATAGTTTGTTTTGTTATACAGTGCGAAGTTATTTTCCTCTGCCGGACTTTATATTAAGCTTATTTTAAATAACTATAGAGATAAATTAGTAAATCTTAAACTTAATGTTAATCTGTTAAGATTAAGTTAGTATTGCACTTTACTAATGTCAGTCAGAGAATTGATAAAAGCAATAAGCTGTTTTATTTCTTTTTGATCAAGATTAAGTTTATCCGGAGCTAACGTCTGGTTTTTAATTTCCAGCCCCATTCCTTCGGCTCCGCCCTCGTTATAAAAAGTAATCACTTCTTCTAAGGTTGAAAATGCTCCATTATGGAAATACGGTTTTGTAAGAGTCGCATTTCTTACTGTCATTGTTTTAAAAGAGTTTTCATAAATCCATGAATTTTCTTTTTTCACATTGCTGTTTATTCTGCCTTTATCATCATCTATTTCAATCGGAAATATTTGTAATGGTTGTTTTGTTACCCCCAAAACTTCAGATTCATTTTCATTATAAAACGGAGGTACCAATCCTGAAAAATGAGGAGCAAAATGACAAGTTGCACAGGCAGCTTTACCCATAAAAAGATTATATCCTTTTTTGGCATCTTCAGAAATTTCTTTTTCGTTTCTCATGAATTTATCAAAATCACTATTGAAAGAATATAACGAAGCCACATAAGAGCTTAATGCTTTAGAGAAATTTTGTTTAGTGATGTCTCCATTTTTAAAGGCCTTTTTAAAAGCTTTTTTATACTGCGGATTTGTTCTCAGTTTTTTAATAATGCTTTCGTAACTGGTATTAAATTCCTGTTCATTATAAATCACATGTTCTACCTGCTGTTCAAGATAGAAAGCGCGTAAATCATAGAAGAATCTTTTAGCAAAAACAGCATTATATAAAGAAGGAGAATTTCTTAAGACAGTTTTACCTTCTACATTACTTAAGGATTTTGTTTTTAAATCGGTAAAAGCATTTTCAGGTAAATGACATGAGGAACAGCTCATTTTTTCATTATTACTTAAACTTTTATCATAGAAAATCTCTTTTCCTAAAGACCTTAATGCAGCATTATCTTCAGATGGTTTTAAGAGTGTATAAAAATAAGGATCCAGAAAATCATCATTAAAAAAGTTTTTATTATTGATGTTCCAGCCCGAAACCTCTTTCAAATCATCTGGAGAATTATCCCATTTTCCTAATTCTTCATATAAAGGCTGAAGATAAACTTTATAAAACTCTATTCGGTCAAAAGTATCAAAATTGGTATTTTTAGAAAGATAATCAATGCAGCCTTTCAATAAATTTTCGACTTTTTGAGTATCAAATTTTTTAAAATAATCGTCTTTTTTAATGTAATTATCGATTCCAGTCAGGGCATGGACAGCTTCTTCAAAAACATTAAGTGATCCCGGTGTATCAAACCCTGTAACCCCCATTGTATAAATTCTGATAAGTTCTATACGCAATGGCAGTGTTTTATTGTTTTCTTTTGAAAAGCCATTTTTTGATGCGCTCAGGTAAAAATCATTATAACTATTATAAAGAAAGTCTGTTATTTCAACAATCTTGTCTTGTTTCAGGCTAACTTCATCTGAAAAGATAAGTTCATCCAAAACCTGTAACCCTTCCGGAGGCAAAGTATTAGAAGCGGTTCCCGTACCTTCTATATGAAATAATGGTGCAGCATTAAGATGCGTTTTGGAAAATTCAGGATAATGATAAGCGATATAAAATTCTATTTCTTTATATGAATTTCTGGTTTTTTTTAATGATTCCTGTAAGTCTTCTTTTGAAATCTTATGTCGCTGAAAGAGACGGACATCCAGTTTTAAAACACCTAACTGATCTTTAAAGGTCTTTAAACCGTGGTTAACTAATGCATTTGTTGTGATATATTCATTATCTCCGGGATTAAATGACATTATTACAAAACCTGTAAAAAGTGCAATACCGAGGAACAAAAAAGATTTCATATTTTTTTGTCTGCAAAAATATTTTCTTTAGTTCATCCTAATTTTAAATCTGGATTAAATAATCGGCATTTTTCAGTTAAACCAATACATAAAAAAACCTCATTTTTCAATGAGGTTTTAGGTATTTATTCCGGACTATTCATTTTGAAAGTATCCATGAAAGCAGTCGTATAATCTCCCGCAATGTATTTTGGATCATCCATTAATTGCCTGTGGAAAGGTATTGTAGTCTTCACCCCTTCGATTACGAATTCGTCAAGAGCTCTTCTCATTTTACTGATAGCTTCCTCACGAGACTGTGCTGTTGTAATTAACTTCGCAATCATTGAATCGTAATTTGGAGGAATACTGTATCCTGAGTAAACATGAGTATCTAAACGAACTCCGTGCCCTCCTGGCATATGAAGCGTAGTAATTTTTCCTGGTGAAGGACGAAAATCATTATAAGGATCTTCGGCATTAATACGACATTCGATAGCGTGTAATTCTGGAAGGTAGTTTTTTCCAGAAATTGGAATTCCGGCAGCAACCATAATTTGCTCACGAATTAAATCGTAATCAATTACTTGTTCAGTAATAGGATGCTCAACCTGAATACGTGTATTCATTTCCATGAAATAGAAGTTTCTGTGTTTGTCTACAAGAAATTCTACCGTTCCGGCTCCTTCGTATTTAATGAATTCAGCCGCTTTTACAGCCGCTTCTCCCATTCTCGTACGCAATTCATCCGTCATGAAAGGTGAAGGTGTTTCTTCGGTAAGTTTTTGGTGACGACGCTGAACAGAGCAGTCTCTTTCAGAAAGGTGACATGCTTTTCCGTAAGAATCCCCAACAACCTGAATTTCGATGTGACGTGGTTCTTCGATAAGTTTCTCCATGTACATTCCATCATTTCCAAACGCTGCAGCAGCTTCCTGACGTGCGCTTTCCCATGCTTTTAAAAGCTCATCTTCTTTCCAGATCGCACGCATTCCTTTTCCACCACCACCAGCAGTAGCTTTCATCATAACCGGGTAACCAATTTCTGCTGCTGTTTTTTGTGCATGCTCATAAGATTCTAATAATCCATCTGAACCTGGTACACATGGAACTCCTGCAGCTTTCATTGTAGCTTTTGCAGAAGCTTTGTCTCCCATTCTGTCAATCATTTCAGGAGCTGCACCAATAAATTTGATTCCGTGCTCTTGACAAATTTTAGAAAACTTAGCATTCTCAGAAAGGAAACCATATCCTGGATGTATTGCATCTGCATTTGTAATTTCTGCAGCAGCAATGATATTTGACATTTTTAAATACGATAAGTTACTTGGAGGAGGACCAATACAAACTGCCTCATCAGCAAACTTCACATGTAAGCTTTCAGCATCCGCTGTAGAGTAAACTGCTACAGTCTTTATTCCCATTTCCTTACAAGTACGAATTACACGAAGTGCAATTTCTCCTCTATTCGCAATTAATATTTTTTTAAACATCTTTTTAAAATTATATAATTAGATAATTAGACAATTGGATAATTAGATTTTAAGCACTTTCGAAAAAGTCTAAAATCTAAAAATCTAACGATCTAAAATTAAGATGGATCTACTAAGAATAAAGGTTGATCAAATTCTACAGGAGACATATCGTCAACAAGAATTTTTACAATTTTACCAGAAACTTCAGATTCGATTTCGTTGAATAATTTCATTGCTTCAATTACACAAAGAACATCACCTTTTGCTACAGTACTTCCTACTTCTGTAAAAACAGGTTTGTCAGGAGAAGGTTTTCTGTAGAATGTTCCAATGATAGGAGATTTTATAGTAATATATTTAGAATCGTTAGCAACCGGTGCTTCCGGAGTTACATTTACAACTACCGGAGCAGTAACCTGAGGAACTGCAACCTGAGGTAAAGCAGCCTGAGCTGGTAATTGCTGTACATAAGTAGCCTCAGTTGAATTTGTCTCCAAAGTTGTTCGGATGGTAATTTTCACATCATCCATTTCCAACTTTACCTCTGCAACACCCGAATTTGCTACAAATTTGATTAGGTTTTGAATTTCTTTTAAATCCATAATGATTCGTTTTTAGTTTTAATTTATTTTTTATCGTAAGCCCATTTCAGGTAAATAGATCCCCATGTGAATCCACCTCCAAAAGCGGCAAAAATAACATTATCTCCTTTTTTGAACTTGTGCTCAAAGTCTGCTAACACTAATGGCAAAGTTCCTGAAGTTGTATTACCATATCTTTCGATATTCACAAGCACCTTAGAATCTTCAAGATCTAATCTGCCTGCGGTAGCATCGATAATACGTCTATTTGCCTGATGTGGCACTAACCAGCTTACATCTTCTTTTGTCAAATTATTTCTTTGCAAAATTAATTCGCTTGCATCAGCCATATTAGTAACAGCATATTTAAATACTGTTTTACCATCCTGCATAATATTATGCTGTCTGTTTTTAATAGTTTCTTCAGAAGCAGGAATTAAAGAACCTCCTGCAGGGATTTTAAGAAAATCGCGCCCTACACCATCACTTCTTAAGTACTCATCCTGTAAACCTAAACCTTCATAATTTGGCTCGAACAAAACCGCTCCCGCTCCATCACCAAAGATAATACAGGTAGATCTGTCTTTGTAATCTACAATTGATGACATTTTATCAGCACCAATTAATAACACTTTTTTGTAACGTCCAGATTGCACATAGGCTGCAGCAGTTGACATTCCGTATAAAAAACTTGAACAGGCAGCTTGTAAATCGTAGGCAAATGCATTAGTTGCCCCAATTTCTGTAGCAACATATACACCTGTAGCAGCCACCATCATATCCGGTGTTGCCGTTGCCATTATTACCATATCAATTTCTAACGGATCAATATTGGCTTTTGCTATTAAATCTTGTGCTGCTTTTATAGCAAGATAGGAAGTTCCTTTATCAGCATCTTTAAGAATTCTTCTTTCTTTTATTCCGGTACGGGTAGTAATCCATTCATCATTGGTATCAACCATTGTTTCTAGTACTTTATTAGAAAGTACAAAGTCAGGAACGTATCCTCCAACAGCGGTAATTGCGGCTGTGATTGTATTCATTATATTCTATTATTTCCTTTCAAATATTTCTATTTGAAAAATTTTTAAAAGACGTGAAAATTACAAAAAAAAATCTAAACGTATTGTCGTAAATTTCTTTAAAAAATAAAGTTTTATCCAACAAAAAAAACTCTCACATAGTGAGAGTTCCAATATCATTTACAAAAATATATTAAGCAACCGCTTCAGATTTATCGATAACAACTTGCCCTCTGTAATACATTTTACCTTCATGCCAGTAAGCTCTGTGGTATAAATGCGCTTCACCTGTAATAGGACATGTAGCGATTTGAGCTACAGTAGCTTTATAATGTGTTCTTCTCTTATCTCTTCTTGTTTTCGAGGTTTTTCTCTTAGGATGTGCCATTTTACTATATTATTTATCCGTTAATAGTTTTTTTAATTTTTCCCAACGCGGGTCAATATCTTCTTCTTGTTTACTCTCTTCTTTTGCTTCTCTGACTTTTAACTCATTTAGTTTTGACAAGGCTTCAGTTTTTAAAGTCCCGTCTTTCACTCCTGGATGAACTCTTTTTTGAGGAATTGACAATGCAATCATCTCAAAAATGTACTGCGCCACATCTATTTCAAATTCACCATGAGGCAAGATCAGCAATTCTTCATTATCATTATTAAATTCTTCTCCAAAACGAACGATGAGTTTCATCTTTCCTTTCACAGGCAAATCAAAATCTTCACTGGTCAGATCACAAGGAACATTTACCGTACCTTTATGTTTAAAATCCAACTCCAGCATATTGCTTTTCTTGTCCAAAACTAAACCGACTTTGATATCTGAATTTTGAAATTCATCGTAATCAAAGTCCTCAAAGAACTTCTTATTTATTTGATATTCAAAATTGTGTTTTCCCAGCTTTAACCCTACGAAAGGAATTAAAAATTCTTTTGTCTTGCTCATTTCAACATCAATTTGTACAATTAGGATCTAAAACTCAGATACCTGAATTGGGGTGCAAAGATATAAAATTATTATAAAACTAATAATCTTATTCACCTTTTTTTGTTTATAACTGTTTTTCTTTTATTTTAAGAGTTTTTTTGCTAATCTCCTCATACTGATTGCGCGAACGAAATACATCAATTGCCAGATAAACTGCTTCTTTAAAAGAATTATAATCTGCCATATCTTTTCCTGCAATATCATAAGCTGTACCATGATCAGGAGAAGTCCTTACTTTATTCAGACCTGCAGTATAATTTACTCCTTTCCCAAATGACAATGTTTTAAAAGGAATCAATCCCTGATCATGATATGTTGCCACAACTGCATCATATTTTTCATACTGACCGCTTCCAAAAAAACCATCTGCAGGAAAAGGGCCAAAAACCATAGTCCCGGCATCAAATATTTTCTTTAAAACTGGCTTCAACACTAAATCATCCTCTTTTCCTATTACACCTCCATCACCAGCATGTGGATTTAAGCTCAATACAGCAATTTTAGGCTTTACAATACTAAAATCCTGAATTAATGATTTTCTGACAGTTTCGATTTTTCTTGCAATTAATTCTTCAGTCAAATGAGAAGAAACTTCATTCAAAGGAACATGATCCGTCAGCAACCCAACTCTCAAATCATCATGAACCATCATCATTAGCGCATCGCCTTCAAGCTCCTGATCCAGATAGTCTGTATGCCCGGGAAATTTAAAATCTTCCGACTGGATATTATATTTATTTATTGGAGCTGTCAACAAAACATCAATCTCTCCTTCTTTCAAAGCCTTGGTAGCTGCAACAAACGATTTAATAGCATATTGACCTATTTTTTCATCATTTGTCCCTAAATTAATATCAACCCCTTCTTTCCAAAGATTATAAACATTTACTTTTCCCGGAATCACCTGATCTAATTTATCTACGCCATGAAACTGAACCGTAGAGGTAAAACTCTTTTTAACAAAAGAAAGTATCTTGGCATTTGCAAAAATAACGGGCGTACACAATTCTAACATACGGGAATCTTCGAATGTTTTCAAGATAACTTCGCTTCCAATACCATTTAAATCTCCGACTGAAATTCCAACAATTATATTTTCTGCTTTTTTATTCATGACCTCCAATTATTTATTACTAATTTTGATGTGCAAATTTAGTAAAATAAACCAACAATGTTTACAGGAATCATAGAAACCTTAGGAAGGATTCACGAAATACAGAAAGACCAGAACAACCTCCATATTACGATAGACTCTTCTATTACAAACGAATTAAAAATCGACCAAAGTGTTTCCCACAACGGAATCTGCCTGACAGTAGTCACCATAAAAGACACGTTTTATACCGTAACAGCTATTAACGAGACTATTTTAAAAACCAACATTGGCGACTGGAAGATCAATGATATTGTTAATTTGGAAAGAGGAATGAAGCTTGGCGACCGTCTTGACGGACATATTGTACAAGGTCATGTTGACCAAACCGGAACCTGCAGCAAAATCGAAGAAGCAAACGGAAGCTGGAATTACACATTTGAATACGACAAAAATTTAAGCAACATCACCATCGAAAAAGGCTCAATAACCGTAAACGGCGTCAGTCTAACTGTCGTAAATTCTAAAACCAACGAATTCAGCGTTTCGATAATACCTTATACTTTTGAAAACACCAATTTCAAAAATTTTAAAATTGGTACTAAAATAAATTTAGAATTTGATGTTGTCGGAAAATATATTTCAAAATTATACGCTATAAATAAATAGTCCCGACAAACATTTATAAAAAAAGCTTCAGTTTTATACTGAAGCTTTTATTTTTAGTTTATGTTTATATATTACACAAATCCCTAACAACAAACCTGCTGTAATTAATCCATACAAGAAATCACCATTAATTGGCACCTCGGGAGTAGGAGGAGGACCTGCTGCAACTGCAGCTCCTTTAGCAGTAGAAGGAGGCGGGGGAGTTGAAGCTGATTCAGCAAAAACCATTACCGCATTAAACAACATCAGCAACAAAATTGCAATTTTACCTGGTATTTTCATAGAATGGGACAATTTAAAATCTTAGAATAATACTAAAAATGTTTTGTTTGAATTTCTACAAAAGCGTGGTTCTTTCACAAAAATCTGCCACAAATGTATGCTTTTTATTCAAAAAACATTACCCAAAAACAAAAAAAGCTTCATAAAAAATTATGAAGCTTTTTTTTTGTGGTCCCACCTGGGCTCGAACCAGGGACCACCTGATTATGAGTCAGGTGCTCTAACCAGCTGAGCTATAGGACCGGTTAAGAGTTTGCAATATTACTACTATTTTTTATTTGCTCCAAATATTTTGCACTATCATTTATACTTAATTTCAATATTAACAATTCTTCTTTGAAATCAAATTGATTATCAATCAATTATTACATTCAAAAAAATCATCTAATTTCCTGACAAAGTTCAACAAGAACACCATTTATGTTCTTAGGATGTAAAAAAACTACTAATTTATTATCGGCACCTTTTTTGGGAACATCGTTTATAAGAACAAAACCTTCTTTTTTCAAACGTTCTATTTCTCTAAAAATATCATCAACATCAAAAGCAATATGATGTATTCCCTCTCCTTTTTTCTCTAAAAACTTCGCAATTGGACTTTCGGGGTCGGTTGCCATCAAAAGTTCAATTTTATTAGTTCCTGTCTGAAAAAAAGAAGTCACAACTTTTTCTGTTTCTACCGTTTCTGTTTTATATGATGCAACACTTAATAATTTTTCAAACAAAACATTGGCATCATCCATGTTTTTCACTGCGATTCCTATATGTTCAATTCTGTTCACCATATTATTACAATTTATTGATTGACATAAGTATTAAAATAACCACATTCTGCAATTACCTCCTGATAGTATTTTGTGTCTGAGTACTCTTTTTGTAGTGTTTTAAATCCGTTCCAGGCTATAAAATTAATTTTATCATCCTGAATTTCCCACCAGCTTTTAGCTGCACTGTATTTATCATTATAATATTGATTGCGTTCGCACTTAGCCATCAAATAAACACATTTTGCCTTTTGCTCTTTTGTTGCAGCCGCTTCAAATGCCTTTTGATAATACATTTTCGAAACACTGCAATTTGTTATCATTTCTTTCATTGGATCTCTAAAAGAATATGGACTTGAGCCATAGCCTACAATATTCGTTTCATAAAAAGTTCTTCCGTTTCCAAAATGAGTAATATTATAAAATGCATTTCCAAGCAGTAAATTATTCATATACTCATCTTCTTTCTGAGCAACTTTATCCTGCATTATTTTTATAGTATTCAAAAAATCAATAAACGAATATTTCTTCTTTTGATAAGCAGCATGATCACAATCGTGGCAATCTTTTATACTTCCGTTAAACGGATTTCCTAAAAAGAGAATATTCTGAATCGAATCTGTTTCTTTCATAAACCCAATAGCTTCATTAATTTTATTTTTGAAAGTCGCCTGAACAGCCTGAAAATTATTAACATCTTTTAGCTTCAACCTATAAATCTCCGAACCAATTTTCTCTATTTCAGTTTTATTTGTCTTAGCCAAAAACTTTTTCATGGTCAGTAAATCTTTTTCATTATCATAAAAAGAATTTCCTTCTCCCCAATAATAATCCTGTGAGTTTCCAAACAATTCTGCCATAACCGGATTTGATTCTTCTTTGTAGAGTGCTGCCAGATATCTCTTGCTCCACGCCGAAGCATTTTCATAACGAAACTCCTGCCCCCTATATGTCTTAGGTAATTCCTGATACAACCAATTCAAATCAGCTAAAATTGTCTTTTCATTTTTAGTCGTAAGCTTGTCAATTTTGCTCAGATTATTTACAAATCGAAGCAACCGCAGTTGATAAAGTGAAAGTTCTGTTTTTGGCATTGTCTTTTCGGCTTTATCAAAATTTGTATCTGCTTTTGTATAATCTGCTTTTAAAATTTGCAAATACCCCAAAGCAATATCCCATAAATAAGGCTGTTTTGTATTTCCGCCTGCTGCAATTTTGGTAACCAGTTCAAAAGCTTTTGCATTTATTTTATTTTTATTCTCCACTTTATTTTCTGCTACAGTCAGATATTTTGAAATTTTATAATCGGCAGATCTTTCATAAAAGTTATTATTTATTTGCTGCTCCTGTTTATTTACCAATCTCGTTAACAAATAATCGAGATGCTGGCTTTTAGGATTTAATTCATATATCTTTTCTATCGCCTGAATTTCATCTTTATAATAACCATGAATAGCCCAAAGTGCCGCTTTCTCATCATTATTTTTAGCCATTGCCAATGATTTATTCCAGTCAGATTCATTTTTTGGACGAAAACTATACGCCGTAACAATTCGCATTTCAGGACATTTATCAAAAACCAAAGCATACAAATAGTTCGAAACAGCATATTGTTTTGATTTATATTGAATTCCAGCAACATAAGCCAGAGCCCTGTAATACAAACTGTTTTTCGGCACTGATTTTTCAGTTTTATTAAAAAATGTAATTGCTTTCTGTTTGTTGTTACTATAAAAATAAGCCTTCATAGTCAAAAACCAATATCTGTTTTTCAGGAAAGGATCTGAAGTTGTATTGTAAACATTTTCAATAGACTGAATCATTTTCAAATCGTTAAACGTTTTAGCCACGACGGGCTCATAACTCCAATAATCTGTATTTACAGAAACCATTTCTATTTTTTGCGCCAAATATAGAAACTCGATGAAGCTTTTAACTTTCGCATCTTTCAAATCCATTTTTTTACCCCATTTTAAAGCAACCTGATTTTGCTTTTTGGTTTTAAGAAAAACATGCAGATGTGTAATATCCTTTTTATTTTGAGAAACTTTCTTTTCTTCAGAATAAGAGCGCGTCTCTATTTCTCCTATCAAAAAATAATTTACGGCAGTTGTATCAACTTTTGATTTTAAATATTTATTCCAGTCTGATTTGATTTCATTATTAAATCTGGAATTATGCCGGGTATCAAAACCGATTCCGTAAAAAATATCACCAGACAAAAAAAGCGGCGTATAGGATTCATCAACAAATGTTTCAGGTGTAAAATTGGAATCTCCTCCAAAATACCCAAAATCTCCGTCTGCACAGGCGAATATTACTCCGTAAGCAAAAAGCAAAGAAGCACTAGAAATAAGAAACAATTTGTTTAAAAATATTCTTTTCATAGTTTTTTATATTGAATTCATCTAGGTCGTAAAAAATAATTTCATTTGGAGACTCTACCAGGTTCTCTTCCAAATCCTGAGCCATTTCTTTCAAATCTTCTTGAGAAACAGACTCTGTTTTCAGCAAATCATTCTCTTCATAAAAAATGCCATTTTTATAATTAGAGTGTTTAACTTTAAAAAAAGTCAAATTAATTTGCTCGAAATTTCTATCTTCTTTGAGAGACGAAACATTCAGTTTTGAACACAGTCCAATCACTTTTTTATTTCTGATATGAACTGCCCAGGAATATATAGGCAAAGCAAAATTAAGATGCAGCGGATATCTTTTCAAACTTTTAAGATAACGTTCTGCGATTTTTTTATCGTAAATAGAATTTAAAGAATCAGGAGCAATTGATCCCATATTATAATACATCAAAACTCCCGAATCAGCATTTGGTATTTTGGTTTTCATGAAATATTTTACCTGATGCAATCGTATTGTTACAGAGAGTTTCTTCTGCGAAAGCTTTTTCAAAACCTCAATAAATTTTAAATAATTGTCCTTACTTGAAAGCGTCCAGTCGCAGTCGATTTGAATTTCTTTGTTGTAAATTTTATTTTTTGAATTGATCTCATTTATCAGTTTTATAGTTTTTTGAGCCAAATCTTCTAAATCAATATTTTGCTTTAGCATGACTTTATTTTTGATATAAACCACAGGAACTATATCAAAATTATTCATTGCTTCCTGAAAACGAACCGGAGCTAAAGGAATAGGACTTTGATCATTCGAATTTAAATCAATGTCGAAATAACGGATATAAATTTTTCGGACATCATTTTCATGAATAACTTCTTTTTCAGTTTCCGATAACTTAAAAATAGTTTTCCAATAGTAAAATGAAACAATTGGTTTAGTATTTTCATTACACGAAACCAACAAAAGGAAGAGCAATACCAAAAAGGAATTCTTTTTCAAACCTGCAATATTAAATTCTAACTCAAATGTAAGAATATTATAGACTGATTACAGATTACCATAAAAAAATATTGAATTTAAGCTAAGTTTCAAAACCCAATAAAACGATAAAAAATTTCGATTAAAGCAAATATAATTGTTATTTTGTGGAATTAAATCACAAATCGTTATGCTGAAAAACAGTTTAAAATATTTTTCTTTTTTATTCGTATTTTTAATGATAAGCTGCGCAAAGCGTGGCAGCATAACAGGAGGTTTAAAAGACACACTTGCTCCAATTTTAAAATCAAGTTCTCCTAAAAATTTCAGTACTGATTTCAAGGCTAATGAAATCATTCTGACGTTTGATGAATATGTAAAACTTAAAAACGCCAATAAACAGCTGATTGTTTCTCCTCCTTTGAAAAACCCACCAATTATTGAACCTACTAACGCAAGTAAATTTATCAGCATCAAGATTAAAGACACTTTACAGCCTAATACCACTTACAGCTTTAATTTCGGGCAAAGTATTGCTGACAACAACGAAGGGAATCCGTTGAATCAATTCAAATACGTTTTTTCAACAGGTTCTTATATTGATTCACTTGCGCTAAACGGAAGAATTAAGGATTCCTATGAAAAAAATGCAGACAACTTTGTATCTGTAATGTTATATGAGGTTAATGACAAATTCAAAGACTCTGTTATCTACAAAGAAAATCCACGTTATATTACCAATACTTTAGACAGTTTAACCACTTTCCGATTAGAGAACCTTAAAGCCGGAAAATATCTTTTAGTTGCATTAAAAGACAAGGGAAGCAATAATAAATTCAATCCAAAAGATGACAAAATAGGTTTCCTAAAACAACCTATAACCATACCAAACGATACTGTTTTTGAACTGGAATTATTCAAGGAGCAGCTTCCTTTAAAAGCATTCAAACCAATACAGGCTTCCGGAAACCGATTATTACTTCCGTATGAAGGAAAACGAAACTTTAAAGATTCGAAACCTAAAATTGTGCTTAAAAATGGCAATGATGTTCTTGAAACCATTATAACTCAATTTCCAAAAAAGGACTCTTTACAAGTCTGGTACAAACCTTTAAAAGTAGATTCATTATCGTTAGAAATCAACAAGGACAACTATGATAAAAAGTTTACATTTAAAATTAAAAACCAGAAAAAAGACACCCTGAATATTACTGCTTTACAAAATGGGATTATAAATTTCAGAGACCGATTTACACTGGAAACTGCTACACCGCTTATTAAATTTGATAAATCAAAAATAAAATTAGTCAATAAAGACTCTACAGCAGTGGCTTATACAACAGAATATGATGAGTTTGAACAAAAACTATACATCGATTTAAAAAAAGAGCCTTCTGAAAAGTACAATTTTACTTTTTTACCGGGTGCATTAACCGATTTTTACGAGAAATCGAATGACACTTTATCATACAAACTCACAACAAGAGAAATTGAGGAATACGGTAATCTTACACTGAATTTACAAAATGTGAAACGTTTCCCGGTTATAGTGGAACTGACCAATAAAAAAGGAGACGTCGTAATGGCGAGCGATTATTCTGAAAACCAGACTAAATTTGATTTTCTTCTTTTAGAACCAAGTGTATATACTGTACGAGTTATTTATGACGACAATAAAAACAGGACATACGATACCGGAAGCTATTTAGAAAAAAGATATGCAGAAGAGGTATTTTATTATCAGGAAGAAATTGATTTACATGCGAATTGGGACAAAGTTGAATCTATAGATTTAAGCATTCCTTACAGTCCTGAACTGGCGAAGAAGAATGAAGAAGCAAAATTAAAGGCAGAAAAAAAGAAAAAGAAAACTGCGTTTTAATTTTTAATTTCAAAGCTGTCTTTATCATTAAGGAAATTCATTTTTTTACGAGTTTCGAGCATTATATTTTTGTCTAATTCTACTAGAAAAACACCTTCATTTTCCTGAGGTTCTAAAATATAATTACCTAAATAATCTATAACCTGCGAATGACCGTTATGCTCAAAGTTATTCGCATCCTCTCCTATCCTGTTTACTCCAATGACATAACTAAGGTTTTCAACAGCTCGGGCTCTTAACAAAATATCCCACGCATTAATCCTTACTTTTGGCCAGTTGGCAACATACAAAAGCAAATCATAATTATCTACATTTCTGGCAAAGACCGGAAAGCGTAAATCATAACAAACCTGAAGACAAATTTTCCAGTCTTTATACTCAACAATCTGTTTTTTAGTCCCGGCAGTATAAATTTTATCTTCTCCTGCCAGTGTAAATAAATGTCTTTTATCATAATACTGAATCTCCCCAGTCGGAAAAACAAACAATAACCGATTATAGTATTTATTGTCCTCAAAAATAATCAGGCTTCCTGCAATCGCACAATTTTTGCTTTTCGCTAAAGCCTTCATCCACAAAACAGTTTCTCCCTGCATCGTTTCAGCCATTTTTAAAGCATTCATACTAAAACCTGTCGAAAACATTTCCGGAAGTACAATCAAATCAACAGAAGCGTTTATTTCGTTTATTTTAGCTTCGAAATTAACTCTGTTATCCTTTGAGCTTTCCCAAACAAGATTTGATTGAATAAGGGCAATTTTCATGTTGTTTATTTTAATATAAAGATAAAAAAAACGCATTCATAATTTGAATGCGTTTTTCTATAACTAAGTTGTATTTTACTTATCCTTTTAAGCTTGCTGCTAAATACTCACGGTTCATACGTGCAATATTTTCAAGAGAAATTCCTTTAGGACATTCTACTTCACAAGCTCCTGTGTTGGTACAGTTACCAAAACCTTCTAAATCCATTTGGTGAACCATGTTTAATACACGCTCTGTAGCCTCAACTTTACCTTGTGGCAATAAAGCATATTGAGATACTTTTGCACCAACGAACAACATTGCTGAAGAGTTTTTACAAGTTGCCACACAAGCACCGCAACCAATACAAGCTGCAGCATCAAATGATTTATCTGCATCCACTTTTGGTACCGGAATAGTATTCGCATCGATTGTGTTTCCTGAAGTATTTACCGAGATAAATCCTCCTGCGTGCTGGATTCTGTCGAAAGAACTTCTGTCAACAACTAAATCCTTAATTACAGGGAAAGCTTTTGCTCTGAATGGCTCGATAAAAATTGTATCACCATCTTTAAACATACGCATGTGCAACTGGCAAGTTGTAACCCCCCTGTCCGGTCCGTGTGCTTCACCGTTGATGAACAAAGAACACATTCCGCAAATCCCTTCACGACAATCGTGGTCAAATGCTACAGGCTCTTCTCCTTTGTTGATTAAACCTTCGTTAAGAACGTCTAACATTTCAAGGAAAGACATGTCTGGTTCGATTCCATCGATAGGATATTCTACAATCCCTCCTTTATCTTGAGCGTTTTTTTGACGCCATATTTTTAATGTAAGTTTCATACCTTTTTCGTTTGAAAGTCATAAAGTCGAAAGTCGAAAGTCGCTGGCACATTCTGCCTTTTGACTTTAATACTTTGGGCTTTCGACCAAATTCTTATTTATAACTTCTTTGAACTAATTTAATGTTTTCGTAATTCAGAGGCTCTTTGTGCAACACTGCATCACTTGGTTTTCCTTTGTACTCCCAGGCTGCAACGTATGCAAAGTTGTCATCATCACGAAGTGCTTCTCCTTCTTCTGTCTGGTACTCCTCACGGAAATGACCTCCACAAGATTCGTTACGGTGTAAAGCATCTTTCGCAAACAATTCTCCTAATTCCAAGAAATCGGCAACACGGATTGCTTTTTCTAATTCCTGATTAAATTCGTTAGCGCTTCCAGGAACTTTTACATCTTTATAAAACTCTTCACGTAAAGCGGCAATTTCTTCCATAGCTTCAGCTAAACCTTTAGCGTTACGGGCCATACCTACTTTATTCCACATAATTTTACCTAATTTCTTATGGAAATAATCTACAGAATGAGTTCCTTTGTTATTGATAAAATTGTTGATTAAATCTTTTACTGATTTTTCAGCTTCAACGAATTCTGGTAAGTCTGTAGAAATTTCACCCATTTTAATATCCGGAGCTAAATAGTCTCCGATAGTATAAGGTAATACGAAATATCCATCAGCTAATCCCTGCATCAAAGCAGAAGCTCCTAGTCTGTTTGCTCCGTGGTCAGAAAAGTTAGACTCTCCAATTGAGAAACATCCAGGAATTGTAGTCATTAAGTTATAATCAACCCAGGTACCACCCATTGTGTAGTGAACCGCCGGGTAAATCATCATTGGAGTCGTATAAGGATCCTCATCAACGATTTTGTAATACATCTGGAATAAGTTTCCATATTTACTTTTCACGATTGCAGCTCCTAATTTAGTGACCAAAGCAGCATCTTTATCATCTAAACCTTTTACGTAAGCATCTTCAGTTCCGTAACGTTTGATCGCTGCTGCAAAATCTAAGTAAACTGCTTCACCGGTTTTGTTAACACCAAAACCAGCATCACATCTTTCTTTTGCTGCACGGGATGCAACGTCACGAGGTACTAAGTTACCAAAAGCAGGGTATCTTCTTTCTAAGAAATAATCTCTTTCTTCTTCAGATAAATCAGTTGCTTTTTTCTTTCCTTCACGGATTGCCTGAGCATCTTCTAATTTTGCAGGAACCCAAATACGACCGTCATTACGTAACGATTCAGACATCAAAGTCAGTTTAGACTGATGATCTCCTGAAACCGGGATACATGTTGGGTGAATTTGTGTGTAGCAAGGATTTGCGAAAAACGCTCCTTTTTTATGAATTTTCCAGGCTGCTGTTGCGTTACTTCCCATAGCATTTGTAGAAAGGAAAAATACGTTTCCATATCCTCCAGAACCAATTACTACCGCGTGAGCAGAATGTCTTTCAATTTCTCCTGTAATTAAGTTACGAGCGATAATTCCTCTCGCTTTTCCGTCAATAACTACTAATTCAAGCATTTCATGACGGTTGTACATTTTTATTTTTCCACGACCAATCTGACGGTTCATTGCAGAATAAGCTCCTAACAACAATTGCTGTCCTGTTTGCCCTTGTGCGTAGAATGTACGTGAAACCAAAGTTCCTCCGAAAGAACGGTTATCTAATAATCCACCATATTCACGAGCCAATGGTACCCCTTGAGCCACACACTGGTCAATAATGTTTGCAGAAACCTCAGCCAAACGATGAACGTTTGCTTCACGTGCACGGTAGTCACCTCCTTTTACAGTATCGTAGAACAATCTGTAAACTGAGTCACCGTCTCCCTTATAATTTTTTGCAGCATTAATACCTCCTTGTGCAGCGATAGAGTGTGCACGACGTGGAGAATCCTGAAAGCAAAATGCTTTTACGTTATATCCTAACTCAGCCAAAGTAGCCGCAGCAGAACCTCCAGCCAAACCTGTACCAACAACGATAATATCTAAATTACGTTTGTTAGCCGGGTTTACTAAATTAATATGATCTTTATAATTTGTCCATTTGTCCGCTATAGGACCATTTGGAATTTTTGAATCTAATGCCATTATAATTGATATTAATTATTGAAATGATGAAATAAAGCGATAATTACGAAAAGACCAGGAACTACAACTGAAAACCAGTAACCAACTTTTGCTAAAAATCTAGAATATTTGTTGTGCATCCCTACAGACTGAAGAGAAGATGCAAACCCGTGCCATAAGTGGAATCCTAAAAGGATAAAAGACACACAGTATAATCCTGTACGGATCGGGTCATGAAATTTATGAACTAACTCTCCATAATACCTAGTAGCATCTGGCGCTGTACCTGCTATGTACTTATACGTAACTTCAGGAAACCAGAAATCATAAAAATGCAGTCCTAAGAATGCTAAAATAACCAATCCGGAAATAATCATATTTCTGGAACTCCATGATGCGTTTGCAGCCCCATTGTAATTCGCATACGCAATAGGTCTTGCAGCTCTGTTTTGAGCAGTAAGTATAAATCCCATTACGAAATGGAAAATTACTCCGATTGCCAAAATTGGCTGCATTACAAATTGTATTAGCGGATTGTAACCCATAAAGTGTGAAGCCTCGTTAAAAACGTCTTCACTAATAATAGAAATGAAGTTTAAGGTAACATGCAGCGCTAAAAACGTGATTAAGAATATTCCCGAAAGAGCCATAGCTACTTTCTTTAAGATGGAAGCATTCAATAGTGCAGATTGTGCCATAAGTGTTTAAGTAGTTTTGTTTTAAAAATTAGGCAAAAATAACTCAAATACACGTCAACTACAACCATTTCGTTGTTATTTATAATCATTTTAAAATAGACTACGTATACGTACTTTTACGTATAAAAAAATGAATTACTCATTAATTTATTATAAAAATTTTCAAATCTATAATTAAGTCGATTTATTTCAAAAAATATGCATCGCACAAAAAAATAACAAAAGTTTACTAAATTATTATTTTACTCCAACTTTTGACTTGTTTTCTACAAAAGTACTGTTCAACAGGAATTTTATACACGTAAAAAATTGCCATTCCATTCTAATAACTTTACCTTTACCGCCTTCAAAAAAAATGAGAATGAAAACAGGAATTGATGCTATTTCTTTTGATGTAGCCAACATACACTTACCCATAAAAACATTGGCTGTTGCCAGAAATATTGAACCAGAAAAACTGGAAAAAGGTCTAGGATTACTAAAAATGACTTTCCCTGACGTTCATCAGGACGCAGTAGTTTTTGGAGCAAACGCCTTAACAAAATTGATCATTGACAATAAAATCAATCTAAACGAAATAAGCCGAATCTATGTTGGTACCGAAAGTGGTATTGACAGTTCAAAACCAATTGCTTCTTATCTGATCAATTTAATGGAGCAAAAATTTGGTGAAGACGCTTTAGCCGAATGCGACGTTGTCGATTTTACTTTCGCTTGTATCGGGGGAGTTGATGCCTTGCAAAACTGTCTTGACTTTATAAAATTAAATCCGGCTAAAAAAGCAATCGTAGTAACGAGTGACTTTGCAAAATACGATTTAAATTCTGGCGGAGAATACACTCAGGGTGCCGGAGCTGTTGCGATGCTGATTACTTCAGATCCAAAAATCATTGCGTTTGATGACAATTGGGCAACCAGCACAAAAGGTGTTTTTGACTTTTTCAAACCTTACAGAAGCATTTCAAAAGAAGCCATTACACAAAACACAAATAACGATTCCTGGTTTGACAATTTAGAAGCTGAAATCGAAATCCATAAAGATCAGCCGGTTTTTGACGGACAATATTCAAACCAATGTTATATGGATCGTACACGAAACGCTTACTTTTCATTCAAAAAATTAAAAAATACTACCGAAACTTTATACAACACCTGGCATAGTATTGTGATGCACTTGCCGTATTCTTTTCAGGGGCGACGAATGTTATCTGAAATTTATGCTTTAGACGGTGCTGAAAAAGTTATTGCTGATGGCATTTCCTCTGCTGATTATCAGACTAAAATTAAGGAAGTAGCAAAATCTGATGAATACCGAAAATTTGTAACCGAGAAATTACAGCCTGCTGAATTAGCTTCTTCTTTAATTGGAAATCTTTACACCGGTTCTATTTTCATGGGATTATTATCAACTCTGGCTCATTTTAATGATACAAACAAAGAAGTTACAGGAACTAAATTTGGTTTCTTAGCTTACGGAAGCGGATCAAAATCAAAAGTTTTTGAAGGTACAATTCAACCGGAATGGAAATCAGCTTTAATAAATGTGAAACTTTTTGAAAACTTAGCAGAAAGCACAGAAATTGATTTCAATACTTACGAAAGTCTTCACAAAAAAGAACAAAAGCAAAGTGTTCGAACTCCAAAAAACGAATGGGTTTTAGACCGAATCGAAAAAGAAATTTCAACCTTAATTGGCGCTCGTTATTATAAATGGGTGAATTAAAATTCAAATTCTAAAAAACCGAAGTTTAAGGCTTCGGTTTTTTTATATCTTGACTTTCATTAAATCATTTTAGATAATTCAGCTTCCAGTTTATCAAAGTTCTCTTCATTTTTATCAACTACATATGGTTTCAGTTTATTGCATTCTTCGGGAGTGTCAAAAATCATTTTAAAAATAATTTTTGTTTCATTATCTAAAACCTTTTCAAATGATACAGCCACCTGAAAAAGCGGTTTTGAGAATCGTTTCCAACTTAAAAAATCAGGTTTTTCTACTTTTAGAAATTCGCATTCATTGGCATAATTCCCTTTATCAGGTCCATGCATTATAAAATTCCATTTCCCGCCGGGGCGCAAATCAAATTCATTAAACGTATTGGTAAAACCTTTTGGTCCCCACCAGCTTTTTAAATGTTCCGGTTCTGTCCATGCGGAGTAAACAAGTTGCTGAGCGAAATTTACAATTCTGGTTGATACGATTTCGTTTTCGGATTTTGCTGAAATATTGTTTGATGGCATAATTTTTCATTTGATTATTCATTTATAAATGAAACCATTGCGCTTAAAGTTTCTTTCTGTTGCTGTTCTCTGCTAATATCAGCTTTGTCATCTCCTAACTGAAACCCATAATAACCAAATTGACAATGATTTGCTCCTTGTATCTTTATGAATCTTGCAGTTTCAGGCAGTTTCGATTTGTTTTTCAAAACAGATCCTTCATCTGCCACACCGTCTTTTGAACCGTAAATTTTTAATATTGAAATTTCAGCATCTGCTAAAGAAATATCCCTTGGGTGCGAAGTTCCTATCAATATCAGTTTGTCTATTAATTTAGGATTTTCATATACAAACTGCGCTGCCATTTTTCCGCCCTGCGAATGTCCTGCCAGAATGTATGTTTTAGAATCATCGCCAAAAAGATGTAAATCTTTGGGTTTATTATATCCTTTTGAGGCTAGTCGCCATGGCATTTTGATTAAATAAACCTTCATGTTTTGATCAGCTAATTTTCGACAAAGCGGAACATAAGCTTCTGCTTCTACCATTGCACCGGGGTAAAAGATAACAACATTTTTAAATTCTTTTTTAGGCGCAAATAAATAGTAATCGGAAACTTCTTCAACTTTAACCAAATCATTGCTTTGCAAAAAAGACTTGTCCACACCATCCGATTCATAAGAATAAAACAGCCAGATGGTAAACAGAACTCCTGTTGTAATCCAGATTGTTTTTAAAACTTTTTTCAGCTTCCATGTTTTTCCTGCCATATCAAGTTGGTTTATTAAATTAAAGAGTGTCAGGCTGAGTCCATTCTGCTTCGCTCAGGATAAACTTATTCGAAGCCTTTTCGGATTCATAAGCCTTCGACTCCGCTCAGGATGACATCTATTCCTTAAATTGCAAATAATATATCACTTATAAAAATACAAATACTCAAATTTAGCATTTCTCTGAATAACTCTACAAAAAAAACCGAAGCAGAAATTACTTCGGTTTCACTCTGAAATTCTGAACAACTGAAATCAATCTTTTTTATGCTGTTCGGTATAATTTTGATTGCCTTTAATTCTGGTATCTTCTGTGTGCATTCCGTTTACCATTCCTAACATGAAGGCGGTTAGTATTACAATAATTTTTCTTTTGAGCCAATGAAGCGGCTGTTTAGATTGCTCTAAACCTTTTTTATGATTTTGTTTATACATTATAAAATGATAAATGATTAGACATTATGAATCATCTTATGCTTTGAAATAGCATAATTACTGAGGAAGAAATTCCTTAAGCGCTGTATAAACTTTCTCTGAAGTTGGCTGAAATAGTATGTTCGTTTATAAAAACAAACTGCTTTATAAATGAAATAATATTTTGATGAAGATTGCTACAAACCTGCAAAAGAATTTTAGTCTGCAGACTGAAAACTTCTTTAAACTCAAGGTAACTTAAAAGTATCGGAAATAAAATTTTCTCAAATGATTTTATACGATTGAAAACGTATAACCGAATATTCTTTAGATCAGTTTCTTTTCCAGAAGTGACATAAGAAGACTGGTAATATTCGGGAACATGAGACTGAGAACACAAAATACCGTCACCTGTCATCACGACTAAAGCCATAAAGAGCGAAACCAGGTATTTTAAGTGGTTTTTCAAATCCGTGTACTTTAAAAGAATACTGCAAAAGTAGATTAATTTTAAACAATTACCGCTTCTCTGTTTTCTTTTCTATGAAGAAGCAAAACCAATCCCAAAGAAAAAACAAGACAGCTCAACAACATTAAAATTCCATTTTTTAATACAAAGAATGAAACCCCTACCAATGGCGCTCCCACAATTACCATTAAAGCATTTATTGTATGCGTTTTGATAAAGTTTACAGCATGTACCGCCAACCCTACAAAAAGCAACGATGGCCCTACAACAACAAACGGAAACAAAATAGAAGGCGTATTACTGATATGTTCAGTCAAGAGAGCTTTTGCAGCTTCGTTGTCGCCGTAACTCCACATGATAAAATCGATTGTACAAAGTCCTACGTGAGCCGCAACTCCTAAAGCTGTGATGAAAGAAGCAACCGAATTTAATCTGTTTTTTGGAAATACATTATTGAATGACAACAGCAGACAAGCCCCAATTAAATTAAACCAATGCGCAAAATCGACCGGTTTTTTGAAATACTCAAAAGCAGCACTGTTTGAAAACATAATATAACTCAGCACAAAGAAGAACAGTCCGATTAAGCAGATGGTTTTTGGTTTCATAGATTTTGGTTTATTGTAAAGACTTGTGAAGTTGGGGTTTGTTACAGGTTTTTATATTCTTTTTGGGCACGGATTACAAATCCACCTTTTTTTTATAATTTGTAAAATATTTACTTTTCTTTTAAACTACCAGAATTTCCACCATGGTGTTGCCATCTCAAAACTTTTTGTTTGAGTAACTATAGTTTTTTCTTCAACTATCGGGTTTAATTTTTTTTGGGGAACTGTGGGAAGTGACACTCCCTCTTTCTTATTTATTTTATTAAGTAAATTAACAACATTATAGTCACTCACATATAATTCAACTAAAAAGTAAGCCAGTATACTTGTCTGATTTTTTGAAAGTGACGCTAAATTTTTATCTAAAAAATTCAAAATATCACTTTTGAATTTTTCTTTATATCTACCAATATTCAAAATAAAACGCAATGCTCCTTCTCCATATCTTGTTTTATCTTTTAATATAATTTCTTCAAGATATTTAAAATTATCTACTTTATAATCATCTGTAATTAGAGCAGTTATTGCATGTAAAAATGTGTTTTTTATTTGATCATCACTTTTACTAAAAGATTCTTCATATATATAAATATCAGTAACATCATTTAAATCCTCATTTGTTGAAACTTTACTAAAATAGCTTAGTGCATCCAGCAGCCCTAAACTAGCATCCTTTTCGCTTTTTAAAAGTAATACCGATGAGTCATATATTTCTTGATAAAGTCTATCGTTGATTCTTTTATCATTTAAATATTTGTTGTTATTTTTATCATTATCTTCAATATTCGGAGCTTCATTTTGGACATTTTCCCCTATTATCCTTACTAAATTTAATTTAGCTTTTTCAAAAACATCAATTTCTTTTTGTGAACGAGTATCAATATGGGAAATTTCAGGAAATATCCCACTAGAAAATTTTACAGAGTCACATTCAAAATCATTGATTATACCTTTATAAATATCAGCAGCAAATTCTATTTGTCCCACCTTCTCGTAACTTTCAGCAAATTGCAACATGTCTTCACCTATTTCAAATTTTTCAAGTAAGTTTTGAATTGAGTTAGTCACCTGCGCTTTACCTGCAGCAACATTTGCAACTGAATTACTTTCATTTTTACTTTTCAAAACATCAATAAAAACTTGCAACTCTTGTCTGATAACAGGGTTTACTTTGTAGACATCTTCCAGATCAGACAAATAAACTCCATTTTCCATTGCTTTATCTGCCATTAATCTTATAAATCCACACATTTTAAAAGTCAATTCAACCAAAACTGAAGAATATGCTTTAAATTGAAAATCGTTTAGATTTGATTTTTGAAGAGTTAAATATATTCTCAAACCTTCTAAAAATTCTTCCTGAAATTTTACAGCATCAAAACTTTCACCATCAATTTCAATTTTTTCATTGCCTTCTAAAACTTCTAAAAGAAATTTATGTATTTGAAAATCTTTGGAATCTTTCAAATATTCTTTTAGCTTGTCAAATTTATTCTCTATAATTAATTCTATCATTATTATTGTTGTTTTATTACACCAATATACAAATTCCCACAATTGAAAAAATTATTCCTATATTAAAAAAATAAATTCCTTATGAAATTGAGAATTGCGTTAGGGATAGAGGCAGTATCTCCCAACTTAGAAAAACAAGTTTTTTAACCCTACTTTTTGTTAATTGGTAATAAAACCGAAAGCCCCGGCTCTTGGGACACGCCATTCTAAAACTTTTAAAGTACTTAGAAACTAAGTTGCTGGGATTTTCACAATATTGTCATTTCGAAGTAGGAAAAATCATAACAGAAACTCCGCAAAGAGAATAACTAATATTTGTCGATTTACGAGTGTGATTTCTCCTCCGTCGAAATTGACAGAACTTTGCGCTTATTAAGCTTTGTCGAGTTTACTTGCGGGGATTAACTTCGCCAATTCGCTTTCGCTCATGTCCTCATCCCTCGAATGACAAGATTGAAGAAAAACTATGCGACTTCGCGTCTTTGCGAGCAAAAAAACTTGCGTGCTTTGGTAAACCTTAGCGAACTTTGCGGCTAAAATTAGAACGAATAAAAAATCCCAAACAAATAATAAAACTTTAAGAAATCAATTTTACGTTGATGACTTAAAATATGTAATTTTGAAATTCCAAGTTCAAAAATGAAACAATTATGAAATATCATCAAATAAACAGCAATCTTTTTGTAAAAAACCGCAGAAAATTTACGGCAGAAATGAAACCTAATTCTGTTGCCATTTTCAATTCAAACGACATTTACCCTGTTAGTGCCGACAGTACTTTGCCTTTTGCACAACACAGAGACATTTTTTACCTAAGCGGTGTGGATCAGGAAGAGAGTATTTTGCTTTTGTTTCCGGATGCACCTTATGAAAACCAGAAAGAAATGCTTTTTCTGAAAGAAACCAGCGAGCATATCGCCATTTGGGAAGGCGAAAAACTGACCAAAGAACGTGCTTTTCAGGTTTCGGGAATCAGAACGGTTTACTGGCTGCAGGATTTTCATAAAGTTTTGAACGAAATGATGACGTATGCTGATACGATGTACATCAATACCAACGAGCATTACCGCGCTGCTGTTGAAACTGAAACACGTGAAGCCCGTTTTGTAAAATGGTGGAAAGAAAAATACCCGGCACACAATGTGGCAAAAAGTAACCCGATTTTACAAAGAATCCGTTCTGTAAAAGAAAGCGAAGAAATTGATTTGATTCAGCACGCCTGTGATATTACCGAGAAAGGTTTCCGCAGATTATTGTCATTCGTAAAACCAAATGTTACCGAATACGAAATCGAAGCTGAACTGGCACACGAATTCATCCGTAACCGTTCTAAAGGTTTTGCTTACACGCCAATTATTGCTTCGGGGAACAATGCGAACGTTTTACATTATATCGAAAACAACCAGCAATGTAAAGCAGGAGATTTGATTCTGCTTGACGTTGCTGCTGAATATGCCAATTACTCCAGCGACATGACGAGAACGATTCCGGTTTCGGGACGTTTTTCTGATCGTCAGAAAGCGGTTTACAATGCGGTTTTAAGAGTAAAAAACGAAGCTACAAAAATGCTTACGCCAGGAACGCTTTGGAAACAATATCATGTTGAAGTGGGAAAAATCATGACTTCTGAATTATTAGGTTTGGGTTTAATCGACAAAGCCGATGTTCAGAACGAAAACCCGGACTGGCCTGCTTACAAAAAGTATTTCATGCACGGAACGTCTCACCATATGGGACTGGATACTCACGATTACGGTTTGCTTCATGAGCCAATGAAGGCAAATATGGTTTTCACAGTTGAACCTGGAATCTACATTCCGGCTGAGAAATTCGGAATCCGTCTGGAAGACAATGTTGTGGTTCAGGAAAAAGGAGAACCTTTTAACCTGATGCGTAATATTCCGGTTGAAGTGGATGAGATTGAGACTTTGATGAATTCTTAATTAGAGAATAGAATAAAGAGAAAAGACGGTTTTCATTACTGAAAACTGTCTTTTTTTTAATTTAAATAAAGAATACTTTACTTGTCTTAGCCCTGATCGCAACGGCATCCTTTGCTTTTTTTCTTTAAAAAAGCAAAGATATAGTGGAGAGCAGGAACGATGTCTCTAAAACACCTGATATTTCTGCTCCTAAAAACACATAAAAAAGCCCTTAATAAAACAATATTAAGGGCTTTTTAAATTTTATAAACCGGTTATTATCCGATTTTTGAAATCTGAAGGTCTAATTGGAATTTACCGTCAGCTTCGTTTCCGTTGATTAGTTCGAAAAGTTCTAATGCTCTTCTTGCATTTTTCTCTTCTTCTCTTTGCTCAGCTACATACCACATCATAAAATCTTCTGTAGCATAGTCATTTTCAGCTCTGCATTTTGCGATTACTTTGTTTACAGCCTGAGTAACTGCAATTTCATTTTGTAAAGCAGTTTCAAATACTTCTCTGAAAGAAGCAAATTCCTGCTGTACTTCCGGAATAGATGGCGTAACTGCAATCCCTCCCATGTCTGTAATATATTTGAAAACTTTTAGAAAATGCTCTCTTTCTTCTTCTGCCTGCTTATACATATACGATGCGGTATTTGCATAACCATTTCTATCAAGCCATGCAGCCATAGCCAAATATTTGTTAGAAGCGTCACTTTCTAATTTTGCCTGTAAATTCAATATATTTTCTACGCCTTCAGTTAATGAAGTGCTTGTTCTTAGTAAATCTTTCATAACCTTTAATTTTTATAATTGTAAAATTACAAAAACTTAAGAAAGCAGCCCTAAATGTCTGAAAATTTGGATTTAATCTAAGTAAGATTCTAAATAAGCTCAACATTCACAATATTGCAGAGCATAGAATGCAAATTGAGGGTAAACTTAGTTCCGTTTAATAATTCACGAAGCTGAACTATTTCGCAGATGGTAAGATTTCTGGAGAAATTTTTCTTAGTAGTTTCAATCAGCTGTGCATCTGACTGATCAGACAAATCATAAAGCATATCCAGAATATCAACGCTATTGACCTTTCTTTGGAAAATCAAAAAATCATGAATTTTATAATTTGATACTGTATCAATAAAATTAATGATGATACTGTTTGTCAAATCACATTGATAACTGTATCCTTTTTCGGTTTCAAACAATATGTTGGTGGTCAAATCGCTAACTAATGCCATTCTGATAAAATTATAACGGTGCAAAAATATATAATTTACATCAAATAAACACGTAATTAAGACTAATTTAAAATAACAAAAGCTGTTAATGTTTTTAAAATTTAAAAAAGATGGTCTAAACCTCATTCATTCCGCTTTGTGAAAGACAAATTTAGCCGGAAGAATTTTTGTTTAAAGCCTTCGACTCCGCTCAGGATGACACTATTCCTTAAATAATTTTTTATCTAAAAACAAAGAATACAAAGAACTGTAACATTCGGAATCATGTTTCGTCTAATTTTAAAAATAAAAAACTTAGAAATTATGCAGGCACACGAAATAGATTATCAGATTTTTGGAGAAGAAATGCAATATGTTGAAATAGAACTTGATCCACAGGAAATTGTAATTGCCGAAGCCGGGAGCTTTATGATGATGGAAAACAATATCCAGATGGAAACCATTTTTGGCGATGGTTCACAACAACAGGGGTCGGGTTTGTTTGGCAAACTTTTAAATGCAGGTAAAAGAGTTCTTACCGGTGAAAGCTTGTTTATGACCGCATTTTTAAATCAGGGTCACACAAAAAGTAAAGTTTCATTTGCATCGCCATATCCGGGAAAAATCCTTCCGATTGATTTAACCGAATTTCAGGGCAAATTTATCTGTCAAAAAAGTTCTTTTTTATGCGCTGCCAAAGGTGTTTCTGTTGGGATAGAATTTTCTCAGAAAATGGGACGCGGCTTATTTGGCGGTGAAGGTTTTATCATGCAGAAAATCGAAGGAGACGGAATGGCATTTGTACATTCTGGAGGAACAATGGCTAAAAAAGAATTAGCTCACGGCGAAGTCCTGAAAGTAGATACAGGATGTATTATTGGTTTTACTAAAGACGTTGATTATGACATTGAATTTATTGGCGGAATTAAAAACTCCATTTTTGGTGGCGAAGGTTTATTTTATGCTACCCTGAAAGGTCCGGGAACAGTTTACATACAATCATTGCCTTTTTCAAGACTGGCAGACCGCATTATTGCATCAGCACCAAGATCCGGTGGAAATAGCCGTGACGAAGGAAGCCTGCTGGGCGGACTAGGAAATCTTTTGGATGGGGACAATCGATTCTAATTTATAAAAATGGTTTATTGCTGATGCATTTTATCTGCCTGATCTGCTAAATCTGCGTGAAAAATTTACTCTCGCAGATTCTGCAGATTGAGCAGATTTTTTTTATTTCTTTTCACTTAGCACTTCTAAAATTTTCTCACGAATTGTTGTTTTAAAACCTTTTACTCCTTCTGATTCAGAAATGGAAGCCGTTTTTCATAAAAAGCCAAAGGCAGACCTTTCGACCTGCCTTCAACAACCAACCAAAAATTATTTTTAATATCCGTTATTACCAAATTCCTTTGCATTTGAAATGGCATCCAAAAAGGATCTTGGAATTGGCCTAACCTTATGTTTATTGTCAACAAAATTTGTTCCTGCAATTGGATTTGTCTGCTCCAGATAAGCTTTGTTTAATTTTCCCGTACGTTTTAGATCAATCCATCTTGTGTGTTCACCGGATAACTCTCTTGCTCTTTCTTTTAAAATAAAATCAATATTCATTTGAGAATCTGAGACTAACATTTCGTTTTCTCTTGATGTCAAAGCAGCTCTTTTTCTTAAAGTATTTACATAACCCGCAGCCTTAGTCTGATTATTGTCATTTAAGATAGCGGCCTCTGCTGCAACCAGATAAATTTCTCCCAAACGAATAATAGGGATATCACCTAACCAATACTGATTACTCTGGCAATACAATGCGGCAGAAAATTTTCGCATAGCCGGAAAAATATTGATAAGATTTGGGTCGTTTGGATATAATGTTGGATCCTTATATCTATTTGTTCCCGGTTCAAAGAGATCACTTGGATCAGCAACAAGTACAGGCATTTTACTTTTCACAGCAGGATCGATGTTCCAGTTAGGCGTAAAAACAGACAAACCTTCATCATTATTCATATTGATTTGTTCCTCTATTTTTTGCGAATAAAAATTAACCGTTGGAAGTGCCTGAGCTAAAGTATTTTTAATGGTATAACCCACTACTGAGGCATCTTTTTTATAAGCAGTAGCCATTGTTTGTGTAATCGTTTTGTTTGCTACGGCATAAAACTTATACGTAAACGTTTCCGCAAAACGTGTATCTGCAGGCGATTCTACCGGAGAAAACACCTCTGTTAGCAAATATTTACTTGGTTTTAGCAAACGACTGTTGGCTCTTCCGTACAAAATACTGGTTGCTCCTGCACCCCATTCGGCACCTCTGGTTGCTAAATCAGGCAAATAATACTGTCTTGTTCTTCCTCTGTTGAAACCTTCCGGATTAAGACCTCCCGGATCAATTCCCTGGGTAAACAAAAATTCTGTATTTTTCTTGTTATTGTTGCCCTCCCACAGCTTCTTAAATCCCGATTTGGTATTATCGCTTAAATACAAAGCAGTATTATATTTGGAAGGATTATTAATTAATTCTTCAGCAGTTTCCAACGCTAATTTTGCATATTCCGAAACGTTTCCTAATCGTGTTCTTTGCAGATAAACTTTGGCCAGCAAACCATACGCCGCTTTTTTGGCAACACGCCCTTGTAAAGTCTGCTGAACCGGAAGATGTGTACAGGCAAATTTTAAATCCTCTATAATTAAATCGTAAAACGCTTCTTCAGAACTTCGCACAGGGGCATTATCAGCTCCTTCAATAATGGATGATTTTGTTCTTAAAACGACACCTCCAAATTGTTCTACCAATATAAAATTACAAAAAGCTCTTAGAAAATAGGCTTCCGCCAATTTAGCATTCATTTCATCTGTAGAGGAATAACCCTGAACATCTTTTGAATAATAAATCGCCGTATTACAAAGATTTATAGTCGCATATGTCGTTCCCCAAATCACTTTAATGTTTCCATCGTCCGGATTTAACTGGCTGGCATATTGTGCATAACCAATTCCGCTAGTACTTACATTTTCCCAGGAATCAGTTCCTGCTTCTGTTGGTGCTATATAATCAACCTTTCCGTGTAAGAAATACAAATTCTCATAACAGCTGTTAATTAATCCTTCGAATCCCGGTCTTTCACTATAGGATTTATCCAGGGAAATAGTGGTAAGGTTTTCTTCTTCTAAACTACAGGACTGAAGTAATCCGGCAGTAAAAAACAGTAAAACAATTACTGTTTTTAAGTTTATATATTTTTTCATACTATTATAATGATAGGTTAAGACCAAAAACGACTTGTTTAAATAATGGGAATGAATCAGATCCTCCGTTTTCCGGATCTACATCCTTCAATAAATGACTGCGGCTAAAAACAAAAGGATTATAAGATGTCAGATAAAGCCTCATACTGCTCATACCTGTTCTTTTAAGAAATTCTTCCGGCATTGAATACCCGAAAGTAATATTCTTGATTTTCACATAAGAAGCATCTACAAGCTCTAGTGCCGACTGAAATTGGGTATTAAAACTACCTCCCGGCCTTGGAAAATCATTTGTAGGATTGTCTTGTGTCCAGTAATTATAGGTTTCCGGCTGTGCTTCTTTATTCCAGTATCCAAGTACCTGAGCGCGCATCATTCCGCCATATCTTCCGTTTACAAATACCGTAAGATCAAAATTCTTATACTTGAATGTATTTTGTAAACCAAAGAAATAATCCGGAACATTACTCCCTACAATCATTCTGTCTTTTGTAGAATAAACATGTACGCCATTATCAGACACACCATTGGCATCAAACTGCTCTACAGTCTGTAGTTTAATATCTCCCGGTTTGGCACCATACAGCGCCGCTTCTGCTTCCTGACCTAATTGCCAGATCCCTATTTTTTTATAATCATAAAATACCCCTTGTGATGCCGGAGTTTCTCCGATAAAAAGACCTTCTGAAATTAACTGAGTAACGCTTAAATTTCCTAAATCTATATTAGTAAGCTTTTCTTCAGCATTTGTGTAGGTAAACGAAGTACTCCATTTGAAATTTTCATTATCAACATTTTTAGTATTAATGGCAAGTTCAAATCCTCTGTTTTCAGAAGAAGCGATATTAGAAGTCTTTTTATAAGGTGTTTTGGCATCATAACCACCTGAACTGGTAGGTAAACGGCGATCCCATAAAATACCGTCGGTATGCGTCCAATAATATTCGGCTACAAGATCAATTCTATTATGCAATACCGAAACATCCAAACCTAAGTTCGTATTGGTTGAACGCTCCCATGTTAAATCCGGATTTGAAATATGCTCAGTAGGCACATACATAGGCAATGCTGTACCACCACCAAGAGAAAGGCTGCTTGTTTTAGTTGAAGTACGGGTCAAACTGGAATACGGATCAATATTTGCCGATCCTGAAATTCCATAACCCAGTCTCAGTTTTAAATTATTTAACCATGAACTTGTTCCTTCCATAAAGCTTTCGTCACTAATACGCCAGGCTAAAGACGCAGATGGAAACGATGCCCATTTATTACCCTCTGCTAACGGAGAAACTCCATCCCATCGATTGGTTAACTGAAACAGGTATTTTCCTTTAAAACTATAATTAAAACGTCCGGCAAATGACATTCTGTTAAACTGGCTATATGTATTCATTCTGGTGGTTAGATTTTTTATCGCTCCCATGTTATAAAACTTAAAGTCGTCATAATCTATACCGTTCCCACCTAAATAAGTTCCTTCGGATCTGCTATCAGCCCATGAAGTAATTCCTGTCAAACCAAAATCATGATCTTTGCCAAGTTTAAAATTATAATTCAGGATATTTTCCCAAATATAACTGTAATCCAATTCCATGTTGTACGTTGCTTCACTTGCAGTTCTTCCTTCCGTTAACAAATTGTATGAATTTTTATTCTGAAAAGTACCCGCTCTGCTTCCTGAAAATCTTGTTCCTAAATTAGATCTCAGCTTGAAGTTTTTAGCAAATTCAAACTCCATATAAGGATTAAACTGAATATTATAACTCATAGATTCGTCAGCAAAAGCCTCCGGATAATTATTCGCCAAAATACTGATGTTGTTAGGGTCTCCTTCTAACGGATAAAGATTCACAATACCATCTTCATCAAATGGTACTCCCAAAGGATAAACACTATACGCTTTATTAATTCTACTGTTTGTAGTGGTTCCTTTTCGATAATTTAAAATCAATTGAAAACCGGTCTTGAATTTATCACTAAATTTAAGATCAACCCCTCCTCTTGAATTTATACTGTTTACTTTATCATTTTTATAAATTCCTTCTTCACCTACATATCCTAAAGAGAAATAACCCTGAACTTTTTCTGAACCTCCTCTCATAAAAAGATTATGGTTTTGCTGTGTGCCTACCTGCAAAGTTTCATCAATCCAGTTTACATATTGTCCTTTTTCAATTGCAGCCACAGCCGCAGCATTCAAACCTAAATCGGTTAAATTTGTAGCTTCGTAACCATTATCCAGATAAAACCGATCGCGTTTGTAATTCAGCCATTTATCTCCCGTAAGCGGAGCAGGAAAAGACGAAAAACCATTAAGTCCAAAATAACTGTTTAAGTCTATTTGGAGTTTTCCTGCTTTTGCTTTTTTAGTTGTAATAATAATAACTCCATTGGCTCCTGAAGAACCATATATTGCAGTAGATGAAGCATCTTTTAAAACATCAATAGTTTCAATATCATTCGTATTCAGATTATTGATACTTGAAGGAATTCCATCCACAATATACAGCGGATCCTGACTGGCTGTCAAAGATCTGTTTCCTCTCAGTAAGACTTTTGGGGCAGTTCCTGCTTTACCTGATCCACGTTGAATATCAAGACCTGAAACTCTTCCCTGAAGGGCTTCCATTGGACTAGCCACAGGATTCAGAACAATATCAGATGATTTCACTGTCGCCACAGCTCCTGTCAAATCTTTTTTCTTTACCGCCCCATACCCGACAATCACAACTTCATTTAATGCTGAATTTTGATCTTTTAAGATTACGCTCAATGACTTACTTTGACCCACTGTTACATCTAAGGTTTCAAACCCTATGAAAGAAACAACCAAAACACTGTTTGATCCATTTACACGGATTGTAAATTTTCCGTCCAAATCAGTTTGTACTCCATTAGTAGTTCCTTTTTCTGTAACATTAGCTCCGGGTATCGGCATATTTTTCGAATCGGTTACTACTCCTGTAATTTCAATACCTTGTTCAGCTACTTTCTGAACAGTGCTTTTTTCTTGCGGATTTACCTGTTGTTTTTTCTTTACCAATATAATCTGACGATCATTTATAGTATAAGAAATGTTAGTCTCTCTGAATACCTTATCGAGTATTTCAGTTATTCCTTTTTTCTTAACATTAATAGTAACCTTTCTGTTTAGATCAATTATACTGCTTTCAAAAATAAATCTGTATTCAGAAACAGACTCTATTTTGTTGAACAGCTTCTCAACAGGAGCATTATTTATATTTAATGTCAGCTTTGTATTTTGCGAATAGACACTTGCCTGGATTTTCATCAAAGAAAGCATCAATAGTAGTGTGGTTAGTTTCATTCTTAGGCTAATTTTAGGCAAATAAGGACTAAGCCAATTCCTCTTAATTATTTTTTTCATAATTTTGGATTGATTTTAAATGATTTAATCTCGATACGTCGTTTAAAAACACATTACTAAATCGGGAAATACTGGTACTATTTTCCGATTTCTTTTTTGTATTTCTTAAAAAAATTACATCCTCACTTCATATAAAGTTTTTTAATTGGTTAATAAATAGTTAGTTTATTTTTATAAGCCTTCCTTCTTTTTGATAAGTAAAGCCCTGAATTTTGCTCATTGTTTCTAATACCTTTTCTATACTTTCAATGTTTTTATTAAAACTGGCATTGAATTTTTTATCTAAAATATCTTTTCTGTTGTTTTCAATAGTGACGTTGTAGGTTCGTTCTAATTTTATTATAATATCCCTAAAAGCAGTTTTTCTGAAAACAATTTCCCCATTTATCCATTCCGTATAAAAACGGGTATCTACCTCTTCTACCGCTATCTCAGTGTTTTTACTATTCCAGGATCCTTTTTCACCCGGAGCCAGCATTGCTTTTCTATTTGCATCAGCAATAGCGAACAAACTAACTGAACCTTCTACCAAAACTGTATTAATATCCATGTCTTCTTTGTAAGAGCTCACATTAAACTTTGTCCCCAAGACCTTTATAGCAACACCCCTTGTTTTTACAATAAATGGATGTGATTTATCTTTTGCAACATCAAAAAAAGCTTCTCCATCTAACACAACCTCCCTATTATGTCCTTTAATAAACTGAACTGGGTATTTTAAAGAAGAACCTGCATTCATATTTACCATTGTACCATCCGATAACATTACTCTGAAGGTTTTTCCGTAAGGAATTTTAATTTCGTTATAAACCAATTTATTTAGTGAATTAGACGAACGATAATTAATTTCATTATTTTTTTGAGAAGCAACTACTTCTCCGTTTTTCTTAATTATCTGCTGCTCTCCATTAGGACTCAATATCTGGATATCGCCATTTTCTAAAACCAATTGAATGGCATCGGAAGGAACTTTTATCTCAGTCTGTTTACCCGTTTTGTATTGAAAAACATAAACCAAACCTAACAGACAGAGAAAAATTGCTGCATATTGAAAAATACTTCTCCAGTTAATTACAACTGGCTTTTCATTTCCATTTATTTTCTCTTTTAATTCTTCCCAGCTTTTATCGGTATCCATGGATTCTACATATGCCAATGCTTCTTCAAGCAAGCCATTACGCTGAAGATCTTTTATCAGTTCCTGCTCTTCCTGAGACAGCAATGCCATTTTAGAAGTATCAAGATCTCCTTTACCTGCTATTTCCTTTAGAATATTAATCAATTTTGGGTCTGGATTCATTGTTTCATTATGAATGGTTATTTATCTATGTTAGAAAAAAAGTTTTTTAGGGTGACAACTAATCAATAAATTTTGATTTTTTTTACACATTACAAAAAAAAACTAACTTTTTATTCTACTTTTGACACCGTGTAATCCATTACAAAAAGAATAAACTTTATTTTTAGATGCTGAACCATAAAGATTTAAAAATATTTGAAACCTTATACAAAGAACATTTTGTCTTTTTTTCTTTAGTATCTTTCAACATAGTCAAGGATAAAGATGTCGCAAAAGATATTGTTCAGGATTTTTTTATTTATCTATGGGAAAAAGAAGAAGCTCCAACCTTTAGTATTTCATTTAAAGCTTACGGTACAAAAGCAGTAAAAAATTTAAGCCTCCAACACTTAGAAAAAAACAAAACAATCAGCTTGCAGAATAACAAAATAGTACTTCCAAAATCTGAAGAACAAATTGTTTTTGAAAATACAGAAGATAAAAAATCCGGAATTCAGACTTTAATCGAAAAGATTCCTCAGTCCAGAAGAGAAATTTTTATGCTTCATGTTGTTGAAGGACTTAGTTATGCAGAAATTGCAGAAAACTGTAATATCTCTGTAAACACCGTAAAAACACAAATGAAAAGAGCTTATGCATCCCTGAGAGAATCAAAAAACACCTCACGTTTAAATTTTATCATATATTTCATGTGGCTCATAAAATAGCTTATTTTTGCTATAAATTTCCGTTTTGAATCAAATCCTATACAAAAACACCAAAATATCCTATTCCGATACCGGAAACGGAACTGCAATTGTCTTACTTCATGGCTTTCTCGAAAACAAAAAAATGTGGAAAGATTATGTTTCTTTGTTCTCTGAAACTTATCGTGTAATCACGATTGATTTATTAGGTCACGGTGAATCTGACTCCCTGGGCTATGTTCACGAAATGGAAGACAATGCTAAAGTTGTCAATGAAGTTTTAGAACATTTAAAAATTAAAAAAGCCACAATTCTTGGACATTCTATGGGTGGTTATATTGCTCTGGCTTTCGCCGAATTATTCCCTGAAAAACTACAAAAACTGGTTTTACTTAATTCAACTTCAAAAGAAGACAGTGCCGAGAAAAAACTAAACAGAACACGTGCGATTAAAGCAGTAAAACAAAACTATATCAACTTTGTTAGTTTGGCGATTGCCAATTTATTCAGTGAAAATAACAGAATTCGTCTCGCTGACGAAATTGAAAAAGTAAAAACCGAGGCTTTAAAAACACCATTACAGGGAATTATTGCTTCTTTGGAAGGAATGAAAGCCAGAAAAGACAGACAGTATTTACTACAAAAACAATTATTTCCGGTATTACTGATTTTAGGCAAAAAGGATCCTGTATTAAGTTACGAAGAGAGTCTTTCTCAGATTGAAAATACAATAGTTGAACTTGTTTCATTCGAAGATGGCCACATGAGCCACATTGAAAACAAAGAAGAACTGAAAACCATGCTCCTGGAATTTTTCAGCAATTAATAAAATCAAAAAAGGCTGTTCAAAATAAATGAAACAGCCTTTTCCTCATTAATTGGGGGCAAAAATTATTATAACTTTAAAATTATATCTTCTTAAATTATGACAAAACTATTCTTGTCAATGCTAAATTAATCCTTTTTCTGATCTACATACTAAACACCTAATAGGCCTTTCCAACCTTAATATTCAGCTAATCCTTTTGGGTAAAAATAACTTGTTAAATAATCATTTTTAGAAGTGCCAAAGTTATTTTTTTTAACAGAAACCCACCTATAAACATATGTTAAAAACAGGTCTTATTATAACTCATTGATTAACTTTTATTTATCCCTTAATTTTTATTGATTTTTAAAATAAGATGTATAAAAAAAATTTACTGAAAAAATGAATCTGTTTAAAAAATGAAGTATTTTTTTAATAAAATTTAATGTAGAAATTATAAATATTCCGGTTAGTAAAGAAGTTTTTCCAAATTTTAGGAAAATTGCAATATGAAAACCGTTAAACAAATAATCTTTAACTCATTTGACTTATAAAAATTAAGAAGATTTCGTTTTAAAAAACAAGCCTATAAATAATATATTCAGAAACCAAAAGAGAACCTTTCAAAAATATATTTCGTAAAAAACAAAGAGCTTCGATCATGTATAATCGAAGCTCTTTGTCTAATATATTATTACATCAAAATTAGTTTATCTTTTCTTTAAAAGAGATATTCTGATTAAAAATCTCAGTCAGAAGCAAAACGATTTCTTCCAGATAACTTTTCAGAACATCATTACTGATCGTAGTGCACAAATCCTTATCTTCTTTAAAACCAAATGGCATGAAACCCGATTTTAAATTTTTAAAAGAAATAATTCCAGCTTCAATAGGCAAATCTCCAGCCTCCTTTTCAAACATGAAAGCATAAGCCAGAACCTGAATAATTTTATCGTTTTTAATCTCTTGAGTCAATCCTTTCCAGGACTTCAGAACCACATTCGTTTTTTCTACTTTACCGGTCTTATAATCGATGATTCTTACCTTGCCATTACGTAACTCTATTCTATCAACATTTCCTTTAATTAAAACCGAAAAAGGCAAATCCGGATGTTCTAAAAACCTTTCAAATGTTTTCTCTAAAGCTATAATTTTAACTGCATCACCATTACGAACCTCTTCCAATTCCATTTTCAAAAAATTAGAAACATTTCGTTTCGCCACTTCAAAAGCCAGTAAATTTCGTCCTTTTTTAATTTCGCCTTCCTTATAAACCAATTTGAATTGTTTGAGAACCTCATCATCTAACAATTTAAAACAATTTAAAAGATCTGTTTCCGAAATAAATCTTCCTATAAAAGGTTCATAAAGCACTTTTAATGTTTCATGAATAATCGTCCCTAAGGTATTTAAAGCAATGTTTTCTTCAACTTCTTCAACCTCGCGAATTCTAAGAATTTTTTGAAAATAAAAATCGATTGGATTCCGAATATAACTAGTCAATGCCGAAGGAGAAAAACCCAACAAGGCAATTTCTCTCAGCCTGTCCATAACAGCTTTAGATTTTGGAATTACCATCGGCTGATAAGCAGTAGCAGGCAAAACCGGATTATAAATATCAAAGGTTAAATTATGATTTGACTGCTTCTCTACTTCCAGTTGCGTGATAAAACGACTGCGTTCCCCAGCGTCTAATCCATCATTTTCAGTATTATAGATCAAATAAACATTCTTTGCTCTTTGCAAAAGATGATAAAAATGATAGGTATAAATAGCATCTTTTTCCTTAAAAGTCGGCAAGCCAAGCTCTCTTTTCACATCATACGGAATGAAAGAATTTTGAGATTTCCCAGCCGGAAACTTTCCTTCGTTCATTGACGTAACAATCACTGTATCAAAATCCAAAACACGACTTTCCAGAACACCCATAATCTGCAATCCGTTCAAAGGCTCTCCTTCAAATGACACTTCTGCAACATCAATAACCTGTTTATAGATTGCATACAATGTCTGTATATCATCGATATGATTATATCTGGAGTAATAACTAATCAATTTGTTAATCACTTTGAAAACAGAGAACACAAAAGTTTTAGCGATTTTTTCCTCTTCATTATCGTTACTAAAATTTTCTTTTATCAAAAGCAAAAGTTCAGAAATATTTTCCAGAACAGCCAAAGCCCCATTATCCCATTTTTGAAATAGTAAATTAAACAACTCAGAAGGATTAAAATTGAGTTCATTTAATTTAGAATGTGTAATAAAAGTATAGTTGTTCTCTTTTATAATTTTAACCAATTGGCTTGTTCTGGCATAAGGCTGAATCAAAGGATGTGTCAGGATTTCAAGTACCTCTTTGTAATACAAAACATAACTTGTATTATTTCTGGAAAGTGCATTAACATGCATTCTGAACAATTTTGCAATTAAAATTTGTGATGGATTATTTTTTCCAGAGAAACCCATTGTAATATTTAATGCCCCCACTGCATCAGGTAATGAATACAAAACAGGCAATAATAAATTTTCTTCCCCCAACACAACTGCAACTTTGTCGAGAGCTGTAACAGGGTTATCCTTAATAATTTTTTCAATAATACTTCCTGCAAGTTTTGCCTGTCCAATAGTTTTTGGAGTACCAATTACACTAATATTTTTAGACTGAGAAAAATCATTCATAATCCATTCAAAAGGATGCATTTTATAATGTTTCCAGCTTTCTTTAAAACGTCTTAAAAAAAGCCCTGCATCATGATAGGGGTCATTCAAAAAAGTTTGATCAGCATCCCAATAAATTTTAGCCTGATCCAACGCTAAAAGATGTTGCACTATCTTTTCTTCCGCAGCATTTAACGCATTGAAACCCGCAAAAACAAATAATTTATCGGGTTTTCTATCCGAAAAATGATTAAGATTATTTACTGCTTCTCGATAAATAAGCCCCTGATAACCGATACTTTTATTCAGCAGATGTTGATACAACGCATCATAATATTTTGGCAGAAGTTTCCAAAAATCAATATAATTTTCGAGAAGTTTTGTTTTATTCTCCACTTCGATACCCCATCTTTTAATATCTTCAATATCTTTCAGATAAGACAAAACATGAGACGGATCTAAAAGATAACGATCAATTTCATTAAAATCCTGAAGAAGTGTTTTTGCCCAATTAGCAAAGAGTTCAAACGGCTGTTGATTCTGTTTTTCTGTGATTGAAAGATACACTTCATAAAATTCAAATAACAATTCAACCGAATCGACAGAACGAATAAAAGCGATTTCTTGTACAAAATCCTCAATTGAAACAATATTGGGACAAAGAATTGTTTCAGCAGTCTGTTTTTTTAACGCTTCGATCAAAAACACCTTTGCTCTTTTATTAGGCAATATAATCGTAAGCTCCGTTAACCTGCCAGAATAATTATGAATGACAGAAGCAGCAATTTTCTGCAAAAAAGAAGTGTTTATCATTTGATAAAAATAAAAAAAGCCATTCAATTAAGAATGGCTTTTTAATATTTATTTTAAAAGTAAATTATAATTTACCTTCGTATTTTGAACCAATATGTCTAATTTCAGTTCTTCTGTTCTGAGCTTTACCTGCAGCAGTTTTATTGCTTGCAACTGGCTGAGAAGATCCAAATCCTTTAGATTCTAAGTTTTCAGGATTTACACCTCTTTCAATTAAAGCATTTTTAACAGCAGCAGCTCTGTCTTCAGAAAGTTTTTGATTAACTTTAGCTGAACCTGTACTATCTGTATGTCCTTCAATGCTGAATTTAGCATTTGGATAGTTGACAAGGATTTGTTTGATAGCATCTAATCTAGCCTGAGTTTCTTTATCTCCTGTTTTGAAAGTAGCTTTACCTGAGTTGAAGTAAACCGCTCTTGCCTGAACTTTAAGTTCTTCTAAAGCTTCTGTAGTTACTTCTGGACAACCTCTGTTACTAGCTGGACCAGCTACAGTAGGACAATCATCATCCTTATCAGCTACACCATCTTTGTCAGCATCTAAGAACGGACAACCACCATTTTCTCTCGGACCTGCAACAGTAGGACATTTATCATCTTTATCAGCGATTCCGTCTCCGTCTGTATCAGGACATCCTTTTAAAGCAGCTAAACCAGCAACATCTGGACAAGCATCATCTTTATCAGCAATTCCGTCTCCGTCAGTATCAGGACATCCGTTTAATGCAGCTAAACCAAATACATCTGGACAAGCATCAGAAGCATCAACGATTCCGTCTCCGTCAGTATCAGGACATCCGTTGAATTGTTTCAAACCAGCAACATCCGGACAAGCATCATCTTTATCATAGATTCCATCTCCGTCAGTATCTTTACCTCCGAATTTAAACACTAAACCTGCAGTATGCTGGAAGTGAGATGGAGCATCTGGCTCACCATTTGTATCTCTATCACCACCTACAGCCCATTTATATCTTGAAGCAAGCTCAAGACCAATAGCATCTGTAAACCAGAAAGTCACACCAATACCTGGGTTTACCGTTCCAAAACTACTATCGCCAAAGAAAGTATAACCTCCACCAACAGATAACGAAGGATCAACCACCTTAGATTTAATTAATTCCTGAAAGCTATATTTAATAGTCGCATCAATCCCGTAATACATTAAATCACCTGGATTGTACACAACATTTCCTCTTGAATCAGCATCTGCATTAGATGGATCAAAAATAACATATTTATCAATTTTATTTACAGATCCTTGTAGGCCAACAGAAAAACCATGCCCTACATATCTGTTAACTCCGATGTAAGACAAAGAAGGAAGAATATTCCAGTTATCTTTTACAGCAAATAATTGAGAAAAGTGTTGATCAAAAAAACCACTTCCTGAACCAGAACTTGTTCTGGTATCTACGGCATTAACCCCAAAAGAGATCGCCCATGGGTTGTTACTGTCTTGTGCCTGGGAATTTAAACCCATCGCCATTAACACAGCAACAAAAAGTTTGTTAAGATGTTTCATACTTATTTTTTTTAATTACAATTTAGTTAATTACAGACAAAAGTAACACCTAATTTTTTAAATACAAAATGTAATGTTAAAAAAAACCTACAAAAATTGAATAAAATGGCAATTATATAACTTTTAACATTTTCCCGACAACTTCAAAAGCATTAATTGCCTTGTCCAAATGTTCTTTTGAATGTGCCGCAGACAATTGAACCCTGATTCTTGCTTTTTCTTTAGGCACAACAGGATAAAAGAATCCAATTACATATATCCCTTGTTTTAAAAGTTCATCAGCCATCATTTGGGATAATTTTGCATCATACAACATAACTGGCACAATGGCCGAATCTCCGTCTATAATATCAAAACCGACTTTTTTCATTCCAACTTTAAAATAATTGGTATTCGATTCTAACTTATCTCTTAAGGAAGTATCTTTTTCCAAAAGCTCAAAGACTTTAATCGAAGCTCCAACAATAGCAGGCGCTAAGGAGTTTGAAAACAAATACGGTCTTGAACGCTGGCGTAATAATTCGATAATCTCTTTTTTAGCTGTGGTGTAGCCACCCATTGCTCCTCCCAGAGCTTTTCCCAGCGTGCCGGTTATAATATCAACCCTGCCCATAACCCCTTTTACCTCTAGTGTCCCTTTTCCAGTAGCACCAATAAATCCGGCAGCATGACATTCATCAACCATTACTAAGGCATCATATTTATCAGCCAAATCACAGATTTTATCCAACGGCGCAACGAGTCCATCCATAGAAAAAACACCATCAGTAACAATCAGTTTAAAGCGAGTTCCTGCTTTGTTTGCCTTAATTAATTGTTGCTCCAGATCTTCCATATTATTATTTTCATAACGGTAACGTGCAGCTTTACACAAACGCACTCCGTCAATAATTGAAGCATGGTTAAGACTATCCGAAATTATAGCATCATTTTCCCCCAATAAAGGTTCAAAAACACCTCCATTAGCATCAAAAGCTGCTGCATAAAGAATCGTATCTTCGGTACCATAAAAATCTGCAATCTTTTTTTCTAATGTTTTATGAATATCCTGAGTTCCGCAAATGAAACGAACTGACGACATTCCGAAACCATGAGTATCCATTGCCTCTTTTGCAGCCTGAACTACTTCTGGATGCGAAGAAAGTCCTAAATAATTATTTGCGCAAAAGTTCAAAACTGTTTCTCCGGTAGAAATTGTGATTTCTGCACCCTGTGCTGAAGTAATAATACGTTCTTTTTTAAAAATCCCGTTTTCTTCAATAGTCTGCAACTCACTTTGCAGATATTCTTTAATTTTTCCGTACATCTTTATATTTTTAAAATGTTAAAAATTAATACATTAGCAAAAATTAAGCTACGTAAATCCTTTAACATCTGATTAATTTTATCACAAATTTACCACATCAATTTCGGTTCCTATATACACCAAAGCCCTTTTTAACACTTTGTATCCTAATTCTTCAATTGCATTTTGATATTCGTGAATTTGCTGTATATATTTAGGATTTCTTGCTCCGGTTTTATAATCCAGTAAATAAGCCTCCTTGTTGTCCGTCAAAACAATTCTGTCCGGTTTTAATGTTTTACCCTCTTTCTGAATAATCGCCTGTTCATTTAAAATCATATTTTTTCCATCAAAACAAATACTAATTTCCGGATGATGTACAATTTCATGCAGGGTTTTCAAAACAACTTCCCGCTGGCTGAAAGTTATCAATCCGTTTTCTATTGCTTTGGTAAGTGCTAAATCAATATCCGACCGGTCTTTTATAAAAGCCAAAATTTCATGAATTATATTTCCGTACGAAATTGCCTCCTGCTGATGTGTACCCCACATTAAAGCTTCGCGTTGGGCAATTTTTATATTTTTCGGATTTAAAACTTCTGTAACTATCGGAATTGTTTTTACCTGATCTAAAGATTTATCAGAAGCAGAAAGCTTGAATCTGTTTCCGAATTCATATTCCAATTTCTCTGAATTATAAACACCTCTATGAATTAAGTATTTAATAAAAAACGAAGCCATATTATTTGGAAAATCCCCATCTTTCCTTTCTTTCAATGATTGCGAAATAATATATAATTGTTCTTCTGCACGCGTTAACGCCACATACAAAACATTAATATTATCCAGCAACTCCTCTTGCTTTTTCAAATTAAAAACAGCCGATGCGCTTTCTCCAAAACCTTCCACCGCACTGCTGTTATCAACTAATGCTTTTGGAACTCCCAAACCTTCGTCTTCTGCATCAAGCCATAACTTGTCTTTTGGTTTTCTGTTATAATCTTCTTCTGCAAAAGGCATAATTACGACAGGAAACTCCAATCCTTTTGATTTATGAATAGTCATAATCCGCACTGCGTTTTTTCCTTCCGGTGACGGTATACTGAATTTCTCTCCGTTCTTATCCCAGTAAGTTAAAAAATCAGCTATTCCTGCCTGATTCCGCATATCTCGTTCCAGAACAATATCAAGAAAATATTGCACATAGGCATTTCCCTCCGAAGGAAGAATAAATTTTGATATAATAATTTCTACCGCTTCATAAAGTGATTTTTTTCGGATGTTTTCAAAAGAGAGCGAAACATCGAAAGCCAAAAGCCATTGTTCAAAATCATTTTCAAGCCTCTGATTCATTCCTTCCGCAATAAAATCATGAATCGACATCTCAATTTCTTTTGTATTTCCTAAAAAATGCAGAAAGTTCGCTTTTGCTTCTAAATCAATACTATTATTCAGATATTTTAGCAAATGAATAATCAGACGCACTTCAGTTGCATTTTGAATCATCAGTGTTTCTGACGATAAAATTGGAATATTTTGTTCCGTGAGGTAATTAGCAATTACGATTCCCTGATCTCTTTTTCGGGTTAGAATTACAATATCTTTATACTCAAAACCTTCACGAACTACATTTTGAATCGTATTGAGAGTAGCCAAAACATACAAGTCTGATTTTTCAATAATTTCTTCTTCATCGGCAAAATCATTCGTTTCAATTATGGGCAGAAAAGAAATATTGACATACCCTCCTTTTTTAGAATTTGTATTCTGGAAACTATGATTTTCATATAAATTTTTATAATCTTCATTCAAAAATTCATTCGAAATCAGCTTAAAAAAAGCATTATTAAACTCAATAACTTCACTATAACTTCGATAATTTGTATCTAAATGTTTAATTAATTTATCAGGATTATTAAACGGATTTACATCTTTACTTAATTCGATAAACTGCTCTGCTTTTCCACCACGCCAGCGATAAATAGATTGTTTCGGATCACCAACAATCATCAAAGTTCCCTTATTACCGAAATCATCCTGTCCGGAAAGTGCATTGTCAATAAGAGGAATTAAATTTTGCCACTGCATTTCTGAAGTATCCTGAAATTCATCAATAAAAAAATGACGGTAACGCTCGCCCAAACGCTCATAAATAAAAGGCGCCGGCTGGTTTTGAATTTCACGATGAATGATGGCATTGAATTCTGAAATCGACAAAATATTTTGTTCGGACTGAATTTTTGACAATTCATTACTAACCGTATTCAGCAAAGAAAGAGGGGTAATATTTTTTAGAAACGCCTTATAAAAATCTCTCTTCTCGAAATTTTTATAAACCTTTTCTAATATTTTAAGAAAATCAGGAATAATATTTTCAATCAAAGCCCGGTCTTTTGCTGTTTTATTGATTGCAATATCCTCAAACTCATGAAAAGTTTTGTTTCTTGGATTGAATTTACCATCCCGAATACTTTCTAAATGATTTGGAAAAGTTCCTCTTGAAAATGATTTTAAATCAATTCCGTTTTCATCAATCAAAGTCAGAACTTCTATCGCAAAATCAGCATTTTCTTTTTCTAAATCAGCGCACAAAACTGCCATTTTCTTTTTGATTTCAACAAATTCTTCAATTGATTTGTCATGAAAATGCAAAATTTCATTTCGGTTATTTTCATTCAAAACCAATCTGCCTGTTTCAAGAATTTCACGAGAAACATCCCAACTTTTATCATCGTCGGTTTTTTCCATCGTAAAATCAACCAGCAATTTTGTCAAAGTTTCATTCTGACCAGCCTGAGCAATAATAGCATCCACAGCTTCAATCAATAAATTTTCGGTATCCAAAGTAACCTCAAAAGTCATTGGAAGATTTAAATCGTGCGCAAAAGCCCGGATTACTTTATGTGTAAATTTATCAATAGTAGAAATATCAAAAGCAGCATAATTATGAATAAGATGCTTGATAATATTTTGGGATTTTGTTTTGATTTGAATTATCGAAAGCCCCGTTTCACGAGACAAGTCTTCCATTAAATCGCTAGCTTTTGCCGAAGGATAGTCCTTCGCAAATTCAGACAAACTTCCAACGATACGGCTTTTCATCTCATGAACCGCTTTATTGGTAAAGGTTATCGCCAGAATGTTTCGATAAGCATCGTTTTTTGGAGAGGAAAGAATAATTTTAAGATATTCTTTTACCAAAGTATAAGTCTTTCCTGAACCTGCAGAAGCATCATAAATAGAAAAAGACGGACTTTGCATAAGTTTGGTTTTAATATGGTAAAAATAACACATTAAACATTAAAACCCAATAAAGCAAAATTCCAAATTCCGAATATCTGCCGCAATTGAAACTGATATTCGGAATTTAGAATTTCTAAAATTTTAAATTGATTATCCGTGCTTTGGAAAAGCTTTTTTGTTGAAAACTAACAAAATCCCAACTCCAGTAGAAATCGCTACATCGGCTACATTAAAAATAGCATTGAAAAATTCAAATTCTTTTCCTCCGAAAAATGGTATCCAACCAGGTAGATTCCCTTTCCAAATAGGAAAATAAAACATATCCACAACTAAACCATGAAACCATGTTCCGTATGGTTCTGCTGCAAAAGGAGTTGCCAGATTATTATAACTGTCATCAAAAATAACACCGTAGAAAACTGAGTCTAATATATTACCTGCCGCACCTGCCAAAATAAGTGCAATAGCTACAACCAAATAAGAAGAAGCATTCTTTTTTACAGAATCGTAAAGCCAATACCCTATTCCAAAAACAGCAAAAATCCTAAAAACCGTCAAAATTAATTTTCCGTATTCACCAGGAATCTTAGTTCCCCAGGCCATTCCTTCATTTTCAATAAAATGTATCCTAAACCAATTAAAAACATGAGTTTCTTCACCGAGAATAAAGTTCGTTTTTACATAGATCTTAGAAACCTGATCAATTAATAATATTAGAAATATAAGGAGATATGCTTTTCTTAATGACATTTTTTGAATTTTAATGTGGCAAAAATAACAATTAAATCAAAAAACGCCCCTACAAGGAGCGTTTCTTTTATCTAAAATAGAAATTTCTATATTATTTCTGCAAGTTTTTAGCTTCGATACTCATTGTAGCATGAGGGACAATTTTAAGCCTTTCCTTGCTAATTAATTTACCTGTTACTTTGCAGATACCGTAAGTTTTATTTTCTACACGGAATAAAGCATTTTTTAAATCACGAATGAATTTCTCTTGTCTGATAGCTAACTGAGAGTTTGCTTCTTTAGACATGGTCTCACTTCCTTCTTCAAAAGCTTTAAAAGTTGGAGAAGTATCGTCAGTTCCGTTATTCAAATCGTTCATATAGGCACTTTTGATCAAATCAAGATCTTCTTGTGCTTTTTTAATTTTTGCTTGGATTATCTCTTTGAACTCTGCTAAATCTGCATCAGAGTATCTTGTAATTTCATCTATCATTTTCTAACTATTTTGAAATTAATATAATGGTTCTAATGTCATCAAACTCAATTTCTGTGCCGTTTTCTAACGTGTCAGCAAAAACCAGTTCGTCTGTTAATGTTTCAGACTTAATATAGTCTTCATTTTTTGAAACAGCTTCTTCTAAAATACCGTCTCTCTTTATTTGTACTTTGATCTTATCAGTAACTTCAAATCCTGAATCTTTACGGATATTCTGAATTCTGTTTACCAATTCTCTCGCGATACCTTCGTTTTTCAATTCTTCGGAGATTGTAATATCAAGCGCAACCGTAATTCCGTTTGAATTAGCAACCAGCCATCCTTCGATATCCTGAGATGTTATCTCGACGTCTTCTAGTGATAAAGTTACATTATTTCCAGAAATAACAATATCTAACGTCCCCTGCTTGTCCAACTGATTAATCTGTTCTGCAGAAAAACCTTGTATCTCCTTAGAAATCAATCCCATATCCTTTCCAAAACGTGGTCCTAATGCTTTAAAATTAGGCTTAATCTGTTTTACCAAGATACCAGAAGCATCGTCTAAAAGTTCGATTTCTTTCACGTTTACTTCGGCTTTTACCAAGTCAGAAATAGCTTCAATTTCAGCTCTCTGATTCTCGTCAAGTACCGGAATCATTGCCTTTTGCAGAGGTTGACGAACTTTTATCATTTCTTTTTTACGTAGCGATAAAACCAAAGATGAGATCGTTTGCGCCTTCTGCATTTTGCTCTCTAACGTTTTATTAACAAAGTTTTCGACAAATTTTGGGAACTCAGCCAAGTGAACACTGGCAAAATCCTCAGTTCCTGTCGAAGCAGTTAAATCTCTGTACAATTTATCCATGAAAAAAGGAGCAACAGGAGCACTTAATTTACTTATCGTTAATAAGCAAGTATAAAGCGTTTGGTAAGCTGCAATTTTATCTTTTGCATATTCCCCTTTCCAGAAACGACGACGACATAAACGAACATACCAGTTACTCAAGTTTTCCTGCACGAAGTCAGAAATAGCTCTTGTAGCTTTCGTTGGCTCATAATCTTCATAACATTCGTCAACAAATTTTATCAATGTATGAAGTTCAGAAATAATCCATTGATCGATTTCTGGTCTTTCGTTTAATGGAATTTCAGCTTCTGCATATTTAAATCCATCAATATTCGCATATAACGAAAAGAATGAATAGGTATTATAAAGTGTTCCAAAGAACTTACGGCGTACCTCAGCAATTCCTTCGATATCAAATTTCAAGTTATCCCAAGGATTTGCATTTGAAATCATGTACCAACGAGTAGCATCCGGGCCGTATTCTGCAATTGTTTCAAAAGGATCTGTTGCATTCCCAAGACGTTTAGACATTTTTTGTCCGTTTTTATCCAGAACCAAACCATTTGAAACTACATTTTTATACGCTACTTTATCAAAAACCAAAGTTCCGATAGCATGTAAAGTATAAAACCATCCACGAGTTTGATCTACACCTTCTGCGATGAAATTCGCTGGAAAATCTTTATTCTCGTCAATTTTATCTTTGTTTTCGAAAGGATAATGCCATTGTGCATAAGGCATTGCTCCAGAATCAAACCAAACGTCGATCAAATCACTTTCGCGCTTCATTGGTTTCCCAGAAGCTGAAACTAAAGTAATTCCATCCACTACATTTTTGTGCAAATCAATTAAATCATAATTTGATTCAGACATATTTCCGATTTCGAAACCTTTGAATGGATTTTCTTTTTGAAAACCAGCTTCGATAGATTTTTCGATCGCATTGTATAATTCTTCAACAGAACCAATCAGAACTTCTTCTTTTTTATCTTCAGTTCTCCAGATTGGCAACGGAATTCCCCAATATCTAGAACGAGATAAGTTCCAGTCGTTGGCATTTTTAAGCCAGTTTCCAAAACGTCCTTCACCAGTAGATTTAGGCTTCCAATTGATAGTTTCGTTCAGGTCGAACATTCTATCTTTTACATCGGTTACTTTTATGAACCAAGAATCTAGTGGATAATATAATAACGGCTCATCAGTTCTCCAACTGTGTGGATAACTATGTACGTATTTTTCAACCTTAAAGGCTTTATTTTCTTCTTTTAATCGAATAGCGATTTCAACATCTACAGATTTCTCTGGTGCTTGCCCTGCATCGTAATATTCGTTTTTAACATATTTACCAGCTAAATCACCCAAATGAGAAGTGAATTTTCCTTGTAAATCAACTAACGGAACCGCGTTTCCTTCTTCATCCAAAACCAACATCGGCGGTACTTCCGGTTTTGCTTCTTTTGCTACTTTAGCATCATCTGCTCCAAAAGTCGGCGCTGTATGTACAATCCCTGTTCCGTCTTCTGTTGTAACGAAATCTCCTGAAATTACTCTGAATGCATTTTCAGCATTTTGGTATGGCAATACATAAGGCAATAATTGCTCGTAACGGATTTCTACTAAATCTGCTCCTTTTGCTTCGGTTAAGATTTTGTAAGGAAGTTTTTTGTCGCCGTTTTTAACGTTTTCAAAATCAGCATCGTCTTCGCTTAAGAAAAATCCTTTTCCGAATTGTTTTCCAACTAAGTTTTTCGCCAAAACAACATTGATTGGCTCAAAAGTATATTGATTGAAAGTTTTTACTAAAACATAATCGATTTTTGGACCAACTGTCAAAGCGGTATTCGATGGAAGTGTCCAAGGAGTTGTCGTCCAAGCTAAAATGTGGATATCTCCAAAACCTTGCAAGAATGAAGGCAAAGTTTCTGAAAGTGTTTTAAACTGTGCCACAATTGTAGTATCCGTAACATCACGGTAAGCTCCAGGCTGGTTTACCTCGTGAGAAGACAATCCAGTTCCTGCTTTCGGAGAATAAGGCTGAATTGTATAACCTTTGTACAACAAACCTTTATCATAGATTTGTTTCAAAAGCCACCAAACCGATTCCATATATTTCGGTTTATAAGTCACATACGGATCATCCATATCAACCCAATACCCCATTTTTTCGGTCAAATCATTCCATACATCGGTATAACGCATAACGATTTTTTTACACGCTTCGTTATATTCTTCGATCGAAATTGTTTTACCAATATCTTCTTTTGTAATTCCAAGTTCTTTTTCGGTACCCAATTCTACAGGCAAACCGTGAGTATCCCATCCGGCTTTTCTTTTTACCTGAAAACCTTTTTGAGTTTTATATCTGCAAAAAATATCTTTAATCGCACGTGCCATTACGTGGTGAATTCCAGGTAATCCGTTTGCTGAAGGCGGACCTTCAAAAAACACAAAAGGTTCAGCACCTTCGCGAGTTGTTACACTCTTTTCAAATATATTTTCTTTCTTCCAAAAATCAAGAACTTCAGACGCTACAGTTGGTAAGTCAAGTCCTTTGTATTCAGTAAATTTTGTACTCATTTTATCCTTTTCTTAAACGAGGTGCGAAAGTAAGGAATTTTGAGGAAAATAGATAAAAATGTAGTAAAAAAGACCGATTTCGGTAAATTTAGAACAGAACCTACAACAAAAATTGACTCTTTTATTGATTTAAGAGAAAATTTCTTTTAAAACCTCTAATGATTTGGGCTTTTTGAATCCGTCAAGATGCAGACCGTAATACTCAATTAGAACTCTCAGAAGAATTTGTCTTTCTAAAACATGAAAGACTTTTTGATCGTTATCGAATTTTAATTCCAATAATTTTTTAAACAAATTAGTCTCATGTTCAGATAGCACATTCCCTTTTTGAAAAAGTGTAAAAACACCTTCATTCATATCAAAATAAGGCAAATCAGTTTCTGAAACATCAGGATAAAATCCGAGATATTTAGTAATCTCTAAAAGTAGTATTAAGTGAAAATTAGAAATTTCGTGATGATGGTCCAACCAGGTCAGCGCTGTTTCTAAAAATAGAAAAAGCTGTTCGTTTTTTTCTTCTTCCTGAATGGAATAATGAAGCATTTCTGAAAGAAACATCACCATCGTACTTTTTACAATATTCGTATGAATGCTCTGAAACGGAACCGCACTTTTTATTTCTTTAAAATTTTCTAAAGTTCCTTTATTCTTATGAACGGCCTCAATTTCTAAAATCGAAAAAGGCTGAAAATAAGCAATCTTCTGGCTTGCTTTTCTGATCGAAAAAGCGTCACGAACAAAATAAGATTTCAGTCCGTTTGAAAGTGTAAAGCATTTTACAATCAGACTTTTTTCCTGAAATTTTAAAGATGAAATTACTATGGCTTTGGTTTTGACAAGCAAAATTCTAGATTTTTAGACTTCTTAGATGTTATACTATTTTAAATTTCCCGACTTTTGACTTTCAGACTTTTTAACTACCTTATAATCATCACTTTTTTAACTTTAGTTTCGCTACCATCCTGTGCAGAAATAAAAATCATATAAACTCCCGAAGCTACTTTATATTTGCCAAAGGCAGTTGTATCCCACTCGATTGTTCCTCCTTCTGATATTGTTTCATAAACTAAATTTCCTTCTATATCAGTCACTTTTACATTGGCTTTATCAATCAATCCCGCAATTTTTACTGTACCTGAATAAGCAGGACGTACGGGATTAGGATAAACATAAACATTGTTTAAATTTTCATTTGCTTCTGTTGATACACCTTTGAAGGAAATCATACCTTTATTTGTTACAATAAAAACTTCACCAGTAATATTGTTTATTTTAATATCATTTATAGTATTACTTGGAAGAGGAGAATTGTTTATAGTAAAGTGATATTTTGTCTCCTGACCATCTGAAGACACCATAAACACACCCGAATCAGCAGTACCTATCCATTTGTTATTGGCACCGTCTACTACAATAGAACTTATAAATTGTTCATAGAGCAACTCCTGAGCCAAATTATCTTCCATTATAATAATTGGATTCGTTTTTAATTGTGAATCCGTTTGAAAATTCCCTACATTGGACAACACACGAAGTCCTTTTGATGTTCCTATCCAAAGCTGATTCTTAATATCAACTGCCAGTGAACTTACATAAAGATTTGGCAAATTGCCATCATCAGTCCCTGTAGTTATCTTTTTATAAGTATTAGACTTTTCGTTAAATCCGACAACCCCATTTATATTTGTTGCTATCCATTTTGTATTATTTTTATCAATAACAATATCAGAATAAGAAGTACCTTCTGCATTATCAAGAATTCCTGTCATTGAATAACTTTGCCACTGACCATTGGCTTTTAAAACTTTTAATCCATTTTTAATTAAACTATTGGTAATCCATAAATCCCCTGATTTATCAAATACAGTTCCATTAATCCGGATATCTATATAGTTCGCCCCGGCAAATGTTAAGCTTTCCAAGCCACTATTTTTTTCATTGTATAAAATCGATGGTACCTCATTCTCAATTTTAAGTAATCCCGAAAAAAAAGAACTGGCATAAACCTGATTTACATTGTTCGGATTTATTATAATTCTAGTCATTGATTTAGCATCAAAAACCTGAGAATAAGGAATATGGAGCCAACCAGAAGAACTATATTTACTTATTCCGTAACTATCTAAAGGATAAGGATTATAAGTCATAGTATAATCCCCATAAACCATCCATATCTGATTCGCAAATACATCTATTGAAAAAATATTATTTCGCAAAGGTCCCTCTGGCGTACTATTCTCAAAAACAGACACAGCAAACAAAGACGAACTAAACACCCCGTTTTCTGTTGTACCAATATAAATCGTATCTCCAATTGCAGTTGCACAGCTAAAATTTACCCCAGCATCGAGAACCTGAGTATTAGAAATCTGACGACTCAGAATCATTTGATTAGTATAAATATAAACTGTACCTGGAGTTGTAACAAACAACTGGTGATTTACCACCCTCATATCTGAAGAAGATTGTGGAAGCTGAAAAAAACCAACAAAAGAATTTGAATTATACCTATGAATGTATCCGGAAGAATTAATTGCAATGAGTTCTGTGTCTAACGTTTCTACACTCGACCAATTACCGGAATTAACAACGGCCCATTGATTATAATCGACTAAATTTGGATTAGTACTATCTGCTCGTCTTATCCCGCTTGAAGTAGCCGCATAAATAAAGCCATTAAAAAAAGTAGTTTGTTTTACACTAATTTCAGCACCGCCATCACCAATAAAATAAGTGTCTCCAAATTTCGAAGTTGCTAAATTAAACTGCACAATTCCGAAATCACAGGAAACATAAATCAATCCGTTATATTCCATGAAATGGTTGATTTTTTTTAGATTAGACGGTAACTGTTTATTAATTATATCTACCACTTTAAGCATACTCCCATCTTCATTTACAACAATAATCAACCCGTTTTCATAACCTATTATCATTTTTTTTAAAGCTTCACTATAATGCATTACTGATATAGTCTGCCCTGAAAGCCCGTCAATAGTTGTTATAGTTTTAAGAACATTAGTCGTTAAATTTTTTGAAAACAGAGCATTTTCAGAAGCAGCAATAATGCTTGTAGGCCCAGTAGTAATATCTTTAATAGCATTATATGAAAAATAACCTTGCCAGGAAGATGATCCCTGCGAAAAACAATTTTGAACAGCTATAAAAAACAGAATATATAGAAACTTTTTTTTCATTTGTTTGAAAGATTCAGATTGACAAATATACTACAAACGAAAGTATTTGATTTTTGTTCTGTTTTAAATTATTCTTTTTTAAAGCAGAACAAAATTCGGAAAACAAAAATGCCTCCAATTCTATCCTTATTAAAGAATGAATGAAGGCATTTTGTAAATTCTATAAATATTTACACTACTCCCTGAGCAAGCATAGCATCAGCAACTTTAACAAATCCGGCAATGTTAGCTCCTTTTACATAGTTCACATAACCATCTTTTTCAACTCCATATTTTTTACATTGATTGTGAATTCCAATCATAATGTCCTTTAGTCTCAAATCCACTTCTTCACTTGTCCAGTTAAGACGAATAGAATTTTGCGTCATTTCTAATCCGGAAGCAGCAACTCCACCGGCATTTGCAGCTTTTCCAGGTGCAAACAGCACTTTATTATCTAAAAATAATTTAATTGCATCTAATGTCGAAGGCATATTTGCAGCCTCGGTTACACACAAAACGCCATTATCAATAAGTTTTTGGGCATCTTCACCATTTAATTCATTTTGTGTTGCGCATGGAATTGCGATATCCACTTTTACCTCCCAGGGACTTTTCCCTTTATGAAAAACAGCATTCGGGTATTTCTCTAAATATCTTTCTGCCCTATTATCCCCGGTTGCTCTCATCTCCAACATATGGTCGATTTTTTCTCCGGAAATTCCTTCTTCATCATAAATATAGCCATCAGGACCAGAAAGTGTCACTACTTTACCTCCGAGTTCATTTACCTTTAAAGCTACTCCCCAGGCAACATTTCCAAAACCTGAAATAGCAACTCTTTTACCTTTAATTTCATGCCCTATAGTACGGAGCATTTGATCTGTAAAATATACTACGCCATAACCAGTAGCTTCAGGCCTTATTAATGAACCTCCGTAAGCCAAACCCTTTCCAGTTAAAACTCCTGTAAATTCATTCCTAATCCTTTTATACTGCCCGAACAAATAACCGATTTCTCTTGCTCCGACACCGATATCCCCAGCCGGAACATCCAGGTCTGGCCCAATATGACGGCATAACTCTGTCATAAAGGATTGGCAAAAACGCATAATTTCAGCATCAGATTTTCCTTCCGGGTCAAAATCAGACCCTCCTTTTCCTCCTCCCATTGGCAGGGTCGTAAGACTATTTTTGAAAACCTGCTCGAATGCCAGAAATTTCAGCACAGAAAGGTTTACTGTATGATGAAATCTTATTCCTCCTTTATATGGTCCGATTGCTGAGTTCATCTGAATTCTAAATCCTCTATTTACAATGATTTCACCTTTATCATCTACCCATGGAACCCTAAATATTATCGAGCGTTCGGGTTCTGCTATTCTTAAAAGTAGGTTTTTCCCATCATATTTTTTTTGTTCTGCGATAAACGGAATTACCGTTTCTGCAAACTCTCTTACTGCCTGAAGAAACTCAGGTTCATTTGGATTTTTTGACTCTATGAGAGCCATAAATTCATTTATTTTTTGTTTCATCATTTTGAAATAAATTACGCTGACAAATCATTTATAGTATCAGTTAAATAAGAAAACATCATTAAGAAAACGTTTTCGTTATTAATAACAAAGGTAAAGCAAAATCATATTTCAAAATTCATTTTTATAACATTTTTATAAGAATTATATATTTTTCAAACAAAACTACAATACATGAAAGCAACTATTATATTCTAAATCAAACCTAAAATTATGATTAGCCTTTTAAGTGTTTTATTAGTTATTTTTTAATTGGCTAATTAATTATTTCAAAGTCGGTTATGTTTTTTATATATTTGCCAATGATTTGAAAGCCCAAAAACTCATGTTCAAGCAAATAGTATTTACTTTTTTTACATTATTTGGTATTTCCACGGTATCAAATGCACAATTAGCCTACGAAATTGGATTCTTTGCCGGTCCTGTAGCTTTTCAGTCTGACTATGGACAAAGAAACGATCAATCCACCAACATCGGAAATACCGGGTTTGGAATTGGAGCGGTACACTGGATAAATTTTTCATCTGCAGCAAACGGAAACGAATATTTCAACGAACACTTTAAAGTTCGTTCTGAAATTTCTTTCACTCACACCAATTTCCAGCATTATGGAAAATGGATTGAAGGCAAACCATCAGTGGAAAAAGATAAACTAAAAGCCATGAGTGGAAAAACTAGCACATTAAACATTGGTGCTCAGTTAACTTATTCTCCTTTTATGACAATTCATGAATTTGAAAAACATGTGGGGAGTTTCTACCCTTACTTTAGTGTAGGCGCTATGGCGAGTTATTATGACACTAAAGCCAATTCTTCTCTTGGACCATTAGGAACATCAGCTACAACTTTTAATAAATATCTAACACCTTCAGACGGTCATCAATACGGTTTTGCAAGTGAAGGCGGTATAACATTCTCTGTACTTCTTGGAGTTGGCGTACAATATAAACTGGATGAAATGAACGATTTACTTTTTGAAGTTCGTTACCAGGGATTCAATTCTGACTGGATTGATGGATTAAACCCTAACAGAGATCTTTACAAAGAAAATAAAGCAAATGACTCACAGGTCTGGTTTAATTTTGGATATTCACATTATTTAGAATTCTAAAAAACGATATAAAAACAACCCCTAATTCTTTCGAGTTAGGGGTTATTTTTTTATGCTAAAGCCTGTTCTAAATCAGCTATTAAATCTTCGGCATCTTCAATCCCTACACTCAAGCGTACCAGATCATCTGTAATTCCAACTTCAGCTCTTTTATCTACCGGAATGGAAGCATGGGTCATTAAAGCCGGATGATTTGCTAAAGATTCTACTCCGCCCAAGGATTCTGCCAGCGTAAATACTTTTAGCTTTTCTAAAAACGCAATAGCATCTTCTTTTTTTCCTGAAACAAAATCAAAAGACACCATACCACCAAAAGCTTTCATTTGTTTTTTTGCAATTTCATGAAAAGGATGACTTGCTAAACCCGGATAATAAACCGTTTTAATCTTAGGATGATTACTTAAAAATTCAACTATTTTTTCTCCGTTTTCACAATGCCTCTGTACTCGCAATGAAAGCGTTTTAATTCCTCTCAAAACCAAAAAACTATCCATTGGTCCCAAACTAGCTCCCGTTGCAAATTGCTGAAAATGCAATTGTTCTCCTAAAGCTTCATCATTTACAATTATAGCTCCGGCAATAACATCTGAATGCCCGCCCAAATATTTAGTTGCCGAATGCATTACGATATCTGCTCCTAAATCAAGCGGTTTTTGCAAATAAGGTGTTGCAAAAGTGTTATCAACTGCAAGCCAGATTTTGTTTCCTTTTGTGATTTTGGCGACTTCCTCGATATCGGCCAGTTTCATCAAAGGATTGGTTGGTGTTTCTATCCAGATCAATTTGGTATTTTCATTGATTAATGATTTCAGTTTTGCAATATCAGTCATATCAACAAAATGAAATTTAATCCCCGAATCTTTATAAATTCTTGAAAACATTCTGTAAGTTCCGCCATATAAATCATCCATAGCAATTACTTCGTCCCCGGCTTTAAAAGATCTCAAAATACAATCTGTCGCTGCTAAACCTGACGAAAATGCTAACCCTCTGGTACCGTTTTCAATACTTGCCAAAGCATTTTCTAATGCTGTACGGGTCGGATTCGATGCACGACTGTACTCGTAATCACCTAATGGCTTTCCCGGACTGCTCTGAACAAAAGTTGAAGTTTGATAAACCGGAGGCATTACTGCTCCTGTGGCTGGATCATGATGTTGTCCACCATGTATTACTTTAGTATTGAATTTCATATAGTTACAAATTTTTATTACATAATTCTTTCACAAATTTACCTCTAAATTTATTCAAATCCTGACACAACTCACTACCTTTGTATATAATTAACACTTCTTAAGATGAAATACTTAACTCTTCTTCTCATAGTGATTATATTACTCACCGGCTGTACCAAAACGCTAACAATTGAAAACGAGATTTTTGAAAAAGAATCCAAAATACCCTGCAAAAAAGATTGCCCTAAAATAACAATCGATATACCAGTTGCAAAAAATATTCCTGTAACCGCTGACAGCATCAACAAAAAAATATTAAATACTTTAAAAGAAATCGCCTATTTTGGTGAAAAACCATCAACTGTAAAAGATTATAATTCGATTGCTAACTCTTTTATTGCTTCATATGAAGAAATGCATAAAAAATTTCCAACTGAAACTTTTGGCTGGGAAGCAAAAATCACAGGAAATATCGAATATCAATCTGATCAGATTTTAAACATAAAAATTGATCACTATACTTTTACCGGAGGTGCTCATGGCTATCAGGGTTATAGCTCTCTTATCTTTAACCCCAATACCGGAAAAACCATTTTTAATGAGGATTTGTTTAAAAGCGAAAAGGAATTTAAAGATTTTGCCGAAAAAGAATTCCGAAAAAAATATAAAATTCCGTACAATGTAAATATAAATTCAACCGGTTTGATGTTTGAAAATGATAAGTTTCAACTGCCACAGAATATTTTTTATACTACAGAAGGCCTGCTTTTATATTACAACTCTTATGAAGCAGCTTCTTATGCAGACGGGCCAAAAGAGATTTTATTTCCGTATGAACAGGTGAGTAAATATTTAAAACTTCTATAGATCTAAATATAAATTGATTAGATTATTGAACGTCGTATTTCATTTTACGTAAAACCCGTAATGCTTCCTTAAAAGACAAATACACATGCCCAAAAGGTTTTAAAAGTAATTTGGCATCTATCAGTTTTTGTTTGGCTTCATCAAAACCATTCAGATAACAAATCATAAAAGTAGAAGGCAGGTTCTCTAAATCTTTTAATTCACGTTCTGATAAAGCAAAACCTTTTTGTAATTTTTGAAGCAGGGCAATATTTGAATTATAAATATGAAACAACATTCGTTTATTGAATTCCGGAGGCTGAAAAAGCATTTGCCGGTCAATTTTATAATATCCGTTATCAAAAAAATGTATGGTTTGCTTCTCCAATGGATAATAACTGGTTTTATCATTTAATCCCAGAGGAACATATTCAGTTATAGTAAAAGTATCATCATCAAAAACAATTGTAACAACATCCTGTGCTGAGTAAAAAAGCTTAATCTGTTCATTTATCAATTCGATATCGACACGTGAAAGAAAAGTTTTATCTCTTGATTTTTTTGGGACACCAGCCCAGCAAATCACAAACAATTCTTTAAAAACCCGATATTTTGGTGACATATCTTTATGTCTGAAATTCATAAAATCAAAAACACCGTCAAGCGTATACTGAATACTGTTTCGGGAACTGTTTTCTATTCCAATAACGGTTTCTGTATTCTGATAATTTTTTTCAACTTCACCTTCTACAGGAACCGAATTACTGCCGCGCCTGACAAAAATACTATTAGCAGGAATAGTATGAATTCCTTTTTTGAAAAATGAAATCTGGCTTTTGGGTTTAATGGTAACCAGTCCAATAACCTTGTCTTTCGGCAGGTTTGGGAAAGGTACATTTTCGTACTGAATTTTAGGCGGATTTTCTAAAAACGCATTGACAAGATTCTGAATCCGGCTGTCATCAAAAAAATCATCCCCTACAATTTCGTTATCATGATCTTCAACACCAACAACAATATAAGAATTATTTGCCGGATTTGAATTTGACAATGCACAAATGTGTTTCAGGAACTTTCCTTTTCCTTCACGCGAATGTAAATTCAGCTGCCTTTTTTTATCATAAAAACTACTCTCGTCATTGTGAGCGAGAAGATTTTTAATTAAAAGGCGTTTGTTAATCATTTCTTATTAGATATTAGACTGGCTTAGATTATTAGAGTTCTTAGATTGTTTTATTTTAGACTTCTCAGATTATTAAACAGCTAAATCTAATAAGTCTAAAATCTAAGCTAGTCTCTTTTCACAATTGTTGATGATGCTTGTGCTGCCGGCATAACAATCAAATCGGCAATATTTACATGATATGGTCGTGAAATCACAAAGTGAATAATATCAGCTATATCATCTGCTTTCAAAGGGTCAAAACCTTTATAGACATTTGAAGCTCTTTCAGCGTCACCTTTGAAGCGTACTTCACTAAATTCTGTTTCAACCAAACCCGGATGGATTCCGCTTACTTTTATTTTGTATGGATTCAAATCGATTCGCATTCCCTGAGTAATAGCATCTACTGCATGTTTTGATCCGCAATATACATTTCCGTTGGCGTAAACCTCTTTTCCGGCTGTTGAACCAATATTGATAATATGCCCGGATTCTCTTTTTGTCATTTGCGGAATAATAGCTTTCGAAACATATAAAAGTCCTTTTACATTGATATCAATCATGGCATCCCAATCTTCGACATCTCCATTTTGAATTGGGTCTAATCCATGGGCATTCCCTGCATTATTAATTAAAACGTCAATTTCCGAAAAATATTCCGGCAATGAATTTATACTTTCAAAAACAGCATTTTTATCCCTGACATCAAAAGCTAATGAATGCACCTCTGTATATTCTGAAAGTTCTTTTTCCAGTTCGGTCAGCCTTTCTTTTCGTCTTCCGCAAATAATCACTTTATAATGGTTACGCGCAAATATTTGTGCTGTTGACTTGCCAATACCACTTGTAGCACCCGTGATTAAAATTGTTTTTTTCATTCTGTTTGAGTTTTTTGAGCCACAGATTACGTATACTTTACAAATTAAAACCTGATAATCTGTGGCAAATATTTTTTCGCTTTAAGCGAAACTTAAAAATTTCGTATAATTGAAAATCACTTATTTAAAGCAACTCTTCTCCTCTGCTTTCTGCCCAAATGGCAAACCAGTCTTCCTTATCCATTTGCAGTTCGACTGCCTTCATCAGTGATTGAATTCTGGCTACGTTTACTGTACCTGCAACTGGAATTATTTTTGCCGGATGTTTTAAAATCCATGCCAGCAAAAGGGTGTCTGAACCTAAATGATATTTCTCTACAAGAACCGAAAGCAATTGTTTCAGACGGCGTGTTTGTTTGGTATCTTCCCTAAAAACAGTTCCAAGTGGGTTCCATGCCAATGGACAGATACCGTGAATTTGTGCATAATCAAAAGTTCCGTCTGTCATCGGTTCAAAATTCGTTGCCGAAAACTGTACAGAGTGATAACTGACTTCTGTTTTCTGACGAATTAATTCAACTTGTGAATTGCTGAAATTTCCAACCCCGAAATCAATAATTTTCCCTTCTGATTTTAATTTTTCTACTGCTTCTGCAATTTCATCAGCCTGCATCAACGGACTTGGTCTTTGTAGTAAAAAAACATCAATATAATCTGTTCTTAATTTTTTCAGGGACTCTTCTGCAGACCAGATAATGTATTCTTTAGAATGTTCATAATGTCTGATTTTATTATTACGGTTTGTATTCACCATCTGAATACTGCATTTTGTAATTAACTGTAATTTTTCACGTGAAATTTTACTATCCTGAAGCGCTTTTCCAAACTCGGCTTCAGTGGTATAATCTCCATAAATATCGGCATGATCAAAAGTGGTAATTTTATTTTCGATACAAAGCTGTATCATACTTTCCATTTCTTTAGGAGACAGATTTTTATCCCACACCCCCCAATTCCTGATACCTGAAATTACAGGTGATAGTAACGTTTTGCTCATGGTTTTGCTGTATTATTTTTAGTAGTAAACATGCTTCATTAAAGCATAATCATCAAAGTTCTTAAAAATATAAAAATAGATTCACAATTCGTCCTTAAAATTAGGTCTTTGGTCGAATTTTTAACCATTCTTTAACATCTTACTTCTCAAAAAATATTCAATTTGCACTCTCAAAAATCAGGCATAAAAATCAAGAGTTTTAAAAGGTTTTTAAAAATATTTATATGGAAGAAAATACAACGACTTTAGACATTAGAGCGATAAATGAAAAAATTGAAAGAGAAAGTGCTTTTATAGACCTTCTTACAATGGAAATGAACAAAGTTATTGTGGGTCAGAAACACATGGTCGAGCGTTTATTAATCGGGCTTTTGGGACAAGGGCATATTTTGCTGGAAGGAGTTCCGGGATTAGCAAAAACCTTAGCGATAAACACATTGTCTCAGGCAGTACAAGGTTCTTTCAGCCGTATCCAGTTTACGCCGGATTTATTACCAGCTGATGTTATCGGAACAATGATTTACAACATCAAAGCAAACGAATTCTCTATAAAAAAAGGACCTATTTTTGCCAACTTCGTACTTGCCGATGAGATTAACCGTGCTCCTGCAAAAGTTCAGTCTGCACTTTTGGAGGCGATGCAGGAAAAGCAAGTTACTATCGGTGACACGACTTTCAAACTTGACCGTCCGTTTTTAGTATTAGCAACCCAGAACCCTGTAGAGCAAGAGGGAACTTATCAGCTTCCCGAAGCTCAGGTTGACCGTTTTATGCTTAAAACTGTAATCGATTATCCTAAAATCGATGAAGAGCGTTTTGTAATCCGTCAGAACTTAAAAGGATCTTTTGAAAAAGTAAATCCTGTAGTTTCTGTTGATCAGATTTTGCGTGCGCAGGAAGCTGTTCGTGAAGTTTATATGGATGAAAAAATTGAGAAATACATACTTGATATCATTTTTGCAACCCGTTATCCTGAGAAATACAAACTGGCAGATCTAAAACCTCTTATCAGTTTTGGAGCTTCTCCTCGTGGAAGTATCAATTTAGCCAATGCAGCAAAATGTTATGCTTTCATCAAACGTCGTGGCTATGTAATCCCTGAAGATGTGCGTGCCGTTGTACATGATGTTCTCCGCCACAGGGTTGGAATCACTTATGAAGCTGAAGCTGAAAATATTACTTCTGTAGACATCATCAACAAAATCATAAACGAGATTGAAGTACCTTAAAAGTTGATGGTTGATAGTTTTTTGTTGATGGTATATACGCCATCAACCAACAACCATAAACCATAAACCAAATTAAAAAATGGATACAAAAGAGCTTTTAAAAAAAGTACGGAAAATAGAAATCAAAACCAAAAGACTGAGCAATCATATCTTTTCGGGAGAATACCACTCTTCATTTAAAGGACGAGGAATGACATTTAGCGAGGTCCGTCAATATCAATATGGCGATGATATTCGTAACATCGACTGGAATGTAACCGCACGTTATAACGAAGCCCATGTAAAAGTTTTTGAAGAAGAACGCGAACTCACCATGGTTTTAATGGTAGATATTTCCGGTTCTGAAGGCTTTGGCTCAAAAAGTCAGTTTAAAAAAGACATCGTAACCGAAATTGCAGCAACGATGGCTTTTTCGGCTACACAAAATAACGACAAGATTGGTCTGATATTGTTTTCTGATAATGTCGAATTATATATTCCTCCTAAAAAAGGCCGCTCACATGTTTTGAGAATCATTCGTGAGTTAATCGAATTTGAACCAAAAAGCCAGAAAACCGATATCGGTGAAGCTTTGAAATTTTTATCTGGAACACAGAAAAAGAAAGCTATTGTTTTTATGATTTCAGATTTCATGTCTGAAAATTATGAGCATACCTTAAAAATTGCTTCTAAAAAACATGATATTACCGGTGTTCGTGTATATGATATCCGTGAGGAAAAAATCCCGAATTTAGGAATGGTTTCTATGCTTGATGCTGAAAGTGGTAAAATTCAGCTGGTAGATACCGGTTCAAAAAAAGTACGCCTGAATTACGAAAAACATTATCAGGAAAGATTAAATTATTTCAAAGAAACTTTTAGTAAATCAGGAGCCGGAGTTGTGCATACAAGAGTGGACGAAAGTTATGTAACCAAATTACTGGGTTATTTTAAATCGAGATAATTTGGATTATCAGACATCTTAGATTGTTAGAATATTAGATTAATTTGAAATAATCATAAATAAAATCGCTTAAGCTGAATCCGTTTTAAATATTCATTTTAGACTAAAATCTGAAATCAAAACCAAATGAAATTAAAATTTTACATATTTCTATTTTTACTTTCTTCAGCTGTTTTTGCACAAAGCAAGCAGATTGAGACCACTATTGATACTACAAAAAATAAAATTGGCGCCGAGTTTAAGCTAACCCTTAAAACCATAGTAAATTCAAAATCTAAAGTTGTATTTCCTGCTTTAAAAAACATTGGCCCGTTAGAAGTTATTCAATCGTATCCAGTTGATACCGTTAAAAAAGACGGCACTTATGAGCTTATTAAAAAGTATGGTTTAACACAATTTGACTCCGGAAGATATGTTATTCCTCCGGTTAAAATCCTGATTGATAAAAAACCTCATTTAAGTGACCCTGTTTCTGTTGAAGTTGCCAGCATAAAAGTAGATACCCTTCAGCAAAAAATGTATGACATTAAAGACATTTCTACTGTAGAAAATGGCATTGGTGACTGCTGGATTTATCTTTTAACAATAATTACAATCATCGGAATTGGTGCTTTTGTTTACTGGTACATCAAAAAACATCAGAAGAAAAAAATTGAAGAGGAGGTTTATAAAACACCAATCGAAAAAGCTACGAGTTTGCTAAATGTATTAGAGAAAAAAGAACTTTGGCAAAAAGGTGAAGTGAAAGAATATTATAGCGAACTGACTGATATTGCCCGAAATTATATCGAAGAGGCAATTCAGATTCCAGCGATGGAAAGCACAACTTCTGAATTGATTCAGGGACTTAAAGCGGCTTCTACTAAAAAGAAAATGAGTCTGACTCCTGAAACTGTAGAAAACCTGGAACGCGTTTTAAGACAGGCCGATTTGGTAAAATTTGCAAAATCTAAACCATTAGAATTCGAAATTACAGAAGACAGAAATAAAATTCAGAAGGCAATTTTAACGCTGGATAATGCTATTCCAACAGAAGTTCCTGTTGAGGAAGCTGATCAGTTATTAAATGAAGCGCAAAAACAAAAACAAATCAAGCTTCAGTTAAAAAAACAAAAAAACAAACGTATTGCAATTACAGTGGGCACAGTATTGTTTTTAATAACTGCTACTACTACTTACTTTATTGTTACAAAAGGATTCAAGTTTGTAAAAGACAATTTGATTGGGCATCCAACAAAGGAATTACTGGAAGGAGAATGGGTAAAAAGCGAATACGGAAATCCCGGGGTTTTAGTTGAAACTCCTAAAGTTTTAAAACGATTAGATACTCAAAAAGTACTGCCAAAAGAAGCAATGGCACTCATAAAAGAAATGCAGCTTTTTGGTTATGGAAGCTTATTAGACAACTTTTACATTACGGTTTCTACAGCAAAATTTAAAGCCGAAACAGAAATTGATTTATCAAAAGCGCTTGAAGGTAATTTGAAAATTATCGAAAGCCAGGGAGCCAGAAATATGATTGTTAAGCAGGAAGATTTTGAAACCAAAGAAGGAATTACTGGTATAAAAGGTTACGGAACTTTTACTCTTATTAACGAAACCCTAAAATCGAGTACTAAAATTTACTATGAAGTCCTAATGTTTAAACAAGAAGGCGGATTGCAGCAAATTGCTATATTCCATGAAGAAGGAGACACCTATGCCAATGATATTTCAGATCGAATTTTAAATTCTGTTGAACTTAAAAGAGCGAGCAACTAATGGAAAAAATAACTTTTTTAAATCCGGAATTTTTTTGGCTGTTTTTACTAATCCCAATTGCAATAGGATGGTTTTTCTGGAAACGTAACCAGCAATCTGCTACCTTAAAAATGAGTTCAACTCAGGGTTTCAAAAATAGTGAATCCCTTTTAACAAAATTAAAACCTTGTTTATATGTTTTCAGAATTATCGCTTTGTGTTCATTGATTATTGCTTTGGCAAGACCAAGAACGGTTGACATCAGCAATGAGACTAAAACAACAAAAGGAATCGATATTGTAATGGCAATTGACGTTTCCGGAAGTATGCTGGCAAAAGATTTAAAGCCTAACCGTATGGAAGCTTTGAAAAGAGTTGCTGCTGATTTCGTTAACGAAAGACCAAATGACAGAATCGGATTGGTTTTATATGCTTCTGAAGCCTATACCAAGACTCCTGTTACAAGTGATAAAGCCATCATTTTAGAAGCTATTAAAGAAATCAAATACGATAATGTATTGCAGGACGGTACCGGAATTGGAATGGGACTTGCAACTGCCGTAAACCGACTTAAAGACAGTAAAGCAAAAAGCAGGGTTATCATCCTTTTGACAGATGGTGTAAATAATGCAGGATTCATTGAGCCTGAAACAGCTTCTGACATTGCAAAACAATACGGAATAAAAGTATATACCATTGGAATCGGAACTAACGGAATGGCTGAATTTCCTTATGCATACGCTCCAAATGGCGGATTTTTATTCAAAATGCAAAAGGTAGAAATTGACGAACAATTACTGAAAAGCATCGCCAGAAAAACAGATGGAACTTATTTCAGAGCAACCAGTAACGATAAACTAGCCGAAATATACAATTCTATCAACAAACTTGAAACCACTGAAATTCAGGAATTAAAATTCTATGATTACGATGAAAAATATAGGTTTTTTGTATTGATTGCCGGGGTTTTATTACTATTAGAAGTTGGTTTAAGAAATACAGTTTACAGAAGCTTTATTTGATTTTTCAAATCAAAAAATTCCAATTTTGAAATTCCAAATAACAAATTTGAGCTTCAAACAAGGAATATAAAAAGTAAAAACAAACAAAAAATTGAAATTTAAAAATTAATATTTAGATATAACAAAGATTGGAATTTGGAATTTAATTTTTGGAATTTAAAAATTATATGGAACTAGACGAAAAAAAATATTTATATCTATTATTTCTCATCCCGATTGTGGTATGTATTTTTCTTTTTAATCTATATTGGAAAAGAAAAAAACAACGTGAGTTTGGTGATTTGGAAATGGTAAAAAAACTAAGCCCTGAACGCTCTGTTTTTAAACCAGTCTTAAAATTAATTGTGTTTCTTTTGGGCATAACCTGTCTGATTATAGCTTTGGTAAATCCAAAAATTGGAACTAAAATGGAAACCGTGAAGCGTGAAGGAATTGATATTGTTTTTGCTGTTGACGTTTCAAAAAGTATGCTTGCAGAAGATGTGGCGCCAAGCCGTTTGGAAAAAAGCAAACAGTTGGTTTCTCAAATCATCAATCAGTTAGGAAGCGACAGGATTGGAATTGTTGCTTATGCCGGAAGTGCTTTTCCGGTTTTACCGATTACAACAGATTACAGTGTTGCCAAAATGTTCCTTCAGAGCATGAATCCCGGAATGGTATCATCGCAGGGAACCTCACTTGACGAAGCAATAAAATTATCAGCAACTTATTTTGATGAAAAAAGCAAAACGAGTAAACTGTTAATCCTGATTTCTGATGGTGAAGACCACTCAGAAGGAGCTGAAATCGCAGCAGAAGAAGCCAATAAAATTGGAATGAAAATCATTACTATTGGTATTGGGACAGAAAAAGGAGCTACAATTCCGTTAAAAGAAAATGGTGTAATCAGAAGCTATCAGCAGGATCAAAACGGTGAAACTGTTATTACCAAATTAAATCAGGAAGGTTTAAAAGCAATTGCAAAAGCAACCAAAGGCGGGTATGTTTACGGAGGAAGCACAAAAGAAGTTCTGGAATACGTAAAGAATGCTTTAAATAATATTCAGAAAACAGAATTTGAAGCTACACAAATGGCCGAATTTCAATCTCAATTTCAGTGGTTTTTAGGTTTTGCCTTCCTACTGTTGTTTTTGGATATTTTCCTTCTGGAAAGAAAAACAAACTGGATAAACGAGTTGAATTTATTTAACGAAAAGAAATAATTGTTTCGGATAAATTACGGAAACAAAAAATAAAAAAACAGAATGAAAAATTTACTTCTTTATATTTTACTAAGCTTTTCTTTGGCAATTAGTGCCCAGGAAAAAGATAAAACATTGCCTCAAGCCAATGAAGAATATAAACAGAATAAATTTGTTGATGCTGAGGCAGATTATAGGATTTCACAATCAAAATTCCCTAAAAAAGCTACTGCTTCGTATAATTTAGGAAATACTATTTACAAACAAAATCAGATATCAGAGGCAAAATATGCTTATGCAAAAGCGATTAAAAATGCCAAAACCAGACCTGAGAAACACAAAGCTTTTCATAATTTAGGAAACGTACTTATGAAAGAGAAAGATTATTCGCAAGCTGTTGAAGCTTATAAAAATGCACTGCGTAATGATCCTGCAGATGATGAGACACGTTATAATTATGCTTTGGCCAAACAAAAACTAAAAGAGAATCCTCCTAAAAACGATAAAAACAAAGACAAGAACAAGGATAAAAAGGACGACAAAAAAGACGACCAGAAAAAGGACGGCGACAATAAGGATAAAGATAAAAAAGACGGGAAAGACGATCAGAAGAAAGACGACAAAGGCGATAAGGACAAAGACAAAAAAGACGGTAAAAACGATCCGAAAAAAGATGATAAATCAAACAATAACGGAGAGCCAAAACCTATGCCGGGCGGAATTTCAAAAGATCGTGTCCAAAATTTACTCGATGCTGTAAATAATGAAGAAAAGAAAATTCAGGACAAGGTAAATGCACAAAAAGTAAAAGGAAGCCCTAGAAAAGCAGAAAAAGACTGGTAAAATTATCGTCCTAAATGGAGGTTTGGAATCCATTTAACCGGACAAAAAAGGATATATTTTTTAACTAAAAAAGATTTAAACAAACGATTAAACAAGTAATGAAAAGATATTTAATTCTATTACTATTTACTTTTCAGGGGCTTATGGCTCAGGTTCAGTTTGAAGCCAGAGTAAGCAAGAATACACTTGGGGTTAATGAAAGACTTCGTATTGACTTTATCATGAATGTTGATGGAGATAACTTCGATCAGCCTTCGTTTGACGGTTTCAGGATTGTAGCCGGACCAAGCCAGCAGATAAGTCAGTCATGGGTTAACGGACGCAGCTCATTCCAAAAAATATACTCCTACTTTTTGTTACCTAATCAAAAAGGAACTTTTACAATTAAACAGGCTTCAATTGAATACAACGGCCAGGTTTACAAAACCTCTCCTATAAAAATAACCGTTACCAATGCCGTAGCTCAGGAAAGAGATCCTAATTATCAGCAACAACAGCAAGGAGGTGGAAATGAGGTTCTGAATCTTGTAGCAGAGATTTCAAAAACAAATCCTTATATAAATCAGCCTATAACGGTTGTTTATAAATTGTATTTCAATGGTATTAATGTAACCGGTTTTAAAGAACTTGCAAAACCAAAATACAAAGACTTCTGGAATCAGAACATTGACATCAAACAACTACAGGTTGAAGAAGGAATATTCAAAGGGGAACGTTGTTATTTTGTTGTGCTTAAAAAAACAATTTTATACCCTCAAAAATCAGGGAATCTCACTATTGAACCACTTTCTTTAGACATAGGTGTTCAGATACCGAGAGGTCGTAATATGTTTGGTCAGATTGTATTTGATGACGGAAACAAAACAGTTTCTGCAGGCGCCAAAACAATTAATGTAAAAGCACTTCCGGAAGCAAATAAACCTATTGGTTTTACTGGAGCAGTTGGTAAATTTGATTTCAAAGTAACCCCTTCAAAAACTACTTTAAAAAGCGGAGAAAGCCTTGATTTAATTGTTAGTGCAGCAGGAACTGGCAACATGAAATTGTTTACATTGCCAAAACCTGTTGTACCAAATGCATTAGAAATGTATGACCCTGTTCATGACGAACAAGTAAATACATCACTTGCCGGCATGTCTGGAAAAATTTCAGACAAGTATACCATTATACCTCAATTCAAAGGAAAGTATGCTATAAAACCGATGGAATTCTCTTATTTCGATTTAAATTCAGGAAGTTATAAAACCATAACTTCTCCTGAAATTATGATTGATGTCTTAGATGGCCCTGTTCAGGCTGAAGCTGCTGGATCCAACAATGCATCGAAAAATGTAATCACGAAATCAGAACAGTTTAAATACATTAAGCCAAAAACTGTTTTAGTTTCGACAGTAAAAGATGATTTCTATGGCTCTGATTTATATTACAGCTTATTATTATTGCCTTTCGTGATTTTACCGATTATTATTATTGCCAAGAAGAAAAAAGAGGCAATTGACAGTGATGTTACAGGTAACCGAATTAAAATGAATAATAAACTGGCGAAAAAATATTTATCTGAAGCCAAAAAACAGCTTAACAATAAAGAACCATTTTATATTGCACTGGAAAAAGCAATGCATAATTTCCTGAAAGCCAAATTACATATTGAAACATCAGAAATGAGCAAAGACAATATCCGCGAATTGCTGTTATCAAGAAATGCGAATCCTGAAACAGTTCAGAGTTTTATTAATCTGACCGAAAACTGTGAATTTGCCCGTTATGCACCTGCATCAAGTGCTTCTATCCAACAGGATTATGACAAAGCTGTTTTGATTATCTCAGAATTAGAAAAACAAATTGTTTAAACTCAGCCGCAAGTTTGCGAAGGTTAAATTTACAAACCACGAAAATGAAAAATATAGTATATCTCTTTTTATTAATCACACAGGTTTTCTTTGCTCAGGGCAGCTTTGAAAAAGGAAATGCTTTATATCAGAAGGGACAATATCAGCAGGCTGCTCAGGTTTATGAAAGCATTGTTAAAGAAGACAAACAACATTCGGCTGAATTGTATTTTAACTTAGGAAATTGTTATTATAAACTTAATAAAGTAGCTCTTTCTATTTATAATTATGAAAAAGCACTCGTACTTAAACCACATGATCCCGAAACTTTGAACAACCTGAAATTTGCCAAAAAGCTAACTATTGACGAAATTAAGGAAGTTCCAAAAGTTGGTTTTGCAAAACTGATTCAGAATTTTACAGGCATTTTTAATTACAATACCTGGGCATGGATTTCGGTAGGAATTGCATTTGCATTTCTGCTTAGCTTTATTGGTTATTATTTTTCACAGCTTACACTTTCGAAAAGGATTTATTTTATCGGAATGATTGTATTATTATTTGCTTTATTATTAAGTGCTTCAGCGGGAATGTCTGAAAAAGGACATTACGATAATGACCGCCCTGCTATAGTTTTTGCTGAAATGACAGAAGTGCGAAGCGAACCTCAAAAGGCAGCTTCTGGCATTTTCTTATTACACGAAGGCGCAAAAGTTTACGTAACCGAAAGCCTTGAAAATTGGAAAAAAATCGAATTGACAGATGGTACCGAAGGCTGGATTGATGCCTCTGCCATCAAAGAAGTAAAATAAATAAATCATATATAAAAAAGAGTCCGTTTCTATACAGCAACGGACTCTTTTTTTATGTATTGAATTTATATCTTAATCTAAAGATTCTGTTAGCTTTTTAAATACAGTTTTTGCGTTTTTACCTTCATATAAAACAGCATACACTGCATCAATAATTGGCGTTTTAGCACCATAGCCCTGATTTAATTTATAAGCACTTTTAGCAGCGTAATAACCTTCAGCAACCATACTCATCTCCATCATGGCGCTTTTTACGGTATAACCTTTTCCAATCATATTACCGAACATTCGGTTTCTTGAAAATACTGAATATCCTGTTACCAATAAATCTCCTAAATATGCAGAGTCATTGATGTTTCGTTTCATTCTGTGTACTTTCTTGATAAATTTTCGCATCTCACGGATTGCGTTGCTCATCAATACAGACTGAAAATTATCGCCATACCCAAGACCATGCGCAATTCCCGCAGCTATCGCATAAATATTTTTCAGCATTGCAGCATATTCTGTTCCGATGATGTCGTCTGAAATTTTAGCTTTTATATAATTACTGGATAAGGATTTCGCAACCATACATGCTTTTTCCGGATCACCACATGCAATCGTTAAGTATGAAAGTCGCTCCAAAGCAACTTCTTCAGCATGACAAGGTCCTGTAATAACACCAATATTGTAGTATGGAATATCATATTGAATATGAAAATGTTCTCCAACGATCAAACTCGTTTCAGGAACAATTCCCTTAATAGCTGAAAAGATAATTTTATTTTCTAAAGAAACAGTTAACTGCTCTAATTCTGCATTTAAAAAAGCGGAAGGAATCGCAAAAATTAAATAATCTGCATATTCAACTGCTTCGTTTATATTGTTGGTTAATTTGAGTTTATTGGTATCAAACTCTACTGAACTTAAATAATTTGGATTATGCTTGTATTTTAAAAGGTGCTCTATCGCAGCATCATTTCGCATGTACCACGAAATTTCATCCAGATTCACACATAACATTTTTGCAATAGCTGTTGCCCAGCTCCCACCACCAATTACTGCAAATTTTAAATTTTGACTCATTATTCAGATAATTTAAAGCAAAAGTACTTAATAATGCAGTAATATCACAAAATGTGATTTAAGAATTTTAAAAACAGCTTTTAAATACAAGACTTTTTAAAGAATTTCAAAAAAATTAAAAAATATTTTCTTCTTCATATAATAAAAAACAAACAGTTGCGTTGTAACCTATTATTAATTAGATTATTAAATGAATTTAGTAAGACTTGAGTTAGTTAGTTTTGTTTTAGTATTTTAAAAAGGCGTTCCTAAAAAATTTTAAGAGCGCCTTTTTGTTTAAATGTCAATTCCTAAATTCCAAATAAAAAATCCCAAAAACCAATAACACAAGATTATTAGAATTTGGAACTTTAAAAAACTTTGGAATTTATTCTATTAATAACTCATTTCTACGATAGATTTTACTTTATCCAGAGTTACCAGTTGATTTTCTCCTAAACCTTTCCATCCTCTTTCTTCAAAACGGTCTACAATAAACTCTGCTGTTTTGTCGTAATCGCTTGTGTATTGAGAAAGTTTGGTATCCATTCCCATCGTATGGAAAAACTCAACGGTCTTGTTGATGGCTTCTTTTGCCACTACTTCATCAGAACCGGAAAGATTAAAAATACGTCTTCCGTACTGAGCCAGTTTTCCTTTTTTAGTTTCGAACATTATTGTATACAAACTTGGGCCAATAATAGCCAAAGTTCTGGCGTGGTCAATTTCATACAAAGCTGTTAATTCGTGACCAATCATGTGAGTTGCCCAGTCGCTCGGAACCCCTTTTTGAATTAATCCGTTTAAAGCCATCGTACAGCTCCACATAAAGTTGGATGCCAAAGTATAATTGGTTGGATTTTGAACCACTCCGGGACCAATTTCAATCAAAGTCTGCAAAATTCCTTCTGCAATTCTATCCTGAAGGAAAGCATCGTGCGGATAGGTTAAATACTGCTCCATCACGTGTGTGAAAGCATCTACAACACCATTTTCGATTTGTCTTTTTGGTAAAGAAGCAATAACAGTTGGATCACAGATTGAAAATTTCGGAAACAAAGCACTTCCTCCTGAAGATAGTTTTTCCTGAGTCGCTTCAATCGTTACCACATATCCTGAATTCATTTCGCTTCCCGTTGCAGGAAGAGTTAAAACAGTTCCGAAAGGCATTGCATTTTCTTTAATTAAAATTCTCTTTTGAAGAATATCAATTGGATTTCCTTCAAAATTAACCGCAGCCGAAATAAATTTCACACCATCAATTACAGATCCACCTCCTACTGCGAGAATAAAATCGATTTTTTCTGCTTTGATCACATCAACGGCTTTTATCAAAGTTTCGAATCTTGGATTCGGCTCAATTCCGCCAAATTCAACAATTTCAAAACCTTTTAAGTTAGCGATTACTTGATCGTAAATACCGTTTTTAAAGATACTTCCACCTCCGTAAGCCAAAAGAATTTTGGCATCTTTTGGAACCAGAGTTGAAAGTTTTTCAATTTGTCCTTTTCCGAAAACTAAATTTGTCGGATTATATAATTCAAAGTTTAGCATTTTTTTTTTAGGTTCTAAGATGCTAAGCTACTAAGATTCTAAGTTTTTCTTAGCATCGGGTTAATTTTATTCTTTTAATTTTTTAATAAAGTCTAAGTTGCTAAAAGAAATCTTAGTCCCTTAGCAACTCAGAAACTTAGCACCTCTTAATTCAATTTCTGTAGCAATTTTCCAGCCACCAATTTAGATGATGCCGGATTTTGACCTGTAATTAAAAGTCCGTCTGCTACAGCATAAGGCTGCCAGTTGGGCCCTTTCGAAAAAATTCCTCCGTTTGCAGATAAGGCATCTTCTAATAAAAACGGAACCACTTTCGTTAAACCAACTGCTTCTTCCTCGGCATTCGTAAAACCGGTTATTTTTTTACCCTTTACTAAATACTCTCCTTTTACTTTTACATTTTTCAAAACAGCAGGAGCGTGACATACAAAAGCTACCGGTTTGTTGTGCGTGTAGAAAGATTCGATTAAAGCAATTGAATTTTTATCTTCAACCAAATCCCAAAGCGGACCATGACCTCCCGGATAAAAAACAGCATCGTAATCTTTTTGATTAACGGTTGAAAGTTTTAAAGTGTTTTTTAATTTTTGCTGTAAAACTTTATCGGTGTCAAAACGTTTTGTGTCTTCAGTTGCCGAAGAAGGATCAGCACTTTTAGGATCAATTGGCGGTTGTCCTCCAAGGGGAGAAGCAATTGCAATTTCTACACCCTGATCTAACAATTCATAATAAGGAGCAGCAAACTCTTCAGACCAAAACCCAGTTTTTTCTCCAGTGTTGCCCAGCTTATCGTTGCTGGTAACAACAAATAATACTTTTTTCATTCCTTTTTTATTTGATTTTTGAGCAAAGGCACACGTACCTACAGCTGTAAATGCAATTATTGCGAGTAATGCTATTTTCTTCATAAGATTAAAATTTTTAACAAATTTACGCCTTAAGTGATATCAGTAAAAATAAAATAAACTATGTTTGTTATAAATAAAATTATATCATGGTAAATCTAGAATGGTACAGAACATTTAAAGCGGTTTATAAAAATGGTAATTTTTCGGTTGCCGCCAAAGAGTTGTTTATGAGTCAGCCTGCGGTTAGTCAGCAAATTTCTATGTTAGAAGCGCATGTTGGTAATAAATTATTTAACCGAAAATCAAAAGGTGTTGAACCAACAGAATACGCTAAGTTACTGAATAATTTGATTATAGATGCACTTGATCGTCTCGAAAGTGTCGAAACCAGTTTTAGAGCGAAAGCAGAAGATGCAAATCGTTTAATTTCTGTTGGGATCTCTAAACACCTTTTTGAATGCGTTGGAAATCTTCTAATTTCAAAATTTGATTTAATTGATTTTACTTTCGCAGAAAATGATGAACTGTTTGCATTGGTCGATGCCAAAAAACTGGATTTTGCCATTACAACAAAAAGGTTTGATACGTTTGATACTACTTATGAAATTGTCGGAAAAATTAAATTGATATTAGTTGCTCCAACTTCTTTAGATATAACCGAATTCCGTCAAAAATTAAAATCAGATAATTTTACCGAAATCGAACAATGGCTGAATGCGCAAAAATGGTACAGTCACGATGCGAGAATTCCGCATATAAAGTTATTTTGGCTTCATGCTTTCAATAAAAAGAGACCTTCAATGGTTCCTAATTACATTATTCCTTCAGAATCTGAAATGCTTCGACTTTTAGGCAAAAATGAAGGAGTTGCTGCTACATGGAATTGTAACGCAAGAGATTTTATTAAGAAAAACAAATTGCAGTTATTGTGGAATAGTTTTCACGTACCTGAAGAATTTGTGTATTTGCTGGCTCCCAAAAACAATAACTTGAAATCATTTTTTGATATTATTGAAAAGGAACTTAAATTGTTTTTTGGAAACAGACTGTGATAAACTATTTGAAAATCAGAATTTTATTCCCGATTTGTTTCTAAAAAGAATAAATTTGATATAGGGATTAAAAAAACAAACTGATTATGAAAAAGTTTACAGCAATTTTGATGCTTGTATCATTGTCTTTCATCGCGAATTCTTGTAAACACGATGACGAACATATAGTAGATTGTCTTGAAGATTCACTTCTGACAGAACTGAAACATTCGCCAGATCCATCCAATTCAAAAGTTATTAATTATTCTATACAATACAGCGGAACCAACAAAATAACTTATGTGAAATGGACTTTTGGCGATGGAACACCAGTAAAAAATATTAAGACACCAGGTGCTGTTCCGCATACTTATGCCGGTTCAGGAACTTATCAGGTTAAAGCCGATATAACACTTTCAAGATTAGGAAGTAGTTGTACAATGACTTTAGATAAAGATGTAGTGATAGATTAAATAAATAGTAATAAAAAATACGGAGAGTCAATTTTATGATTTAGGCGAAAGCTTTAGATTATAAAATTGGCTCTCATTCGTTATATTTGTTTGATACGATTTTTGATTATGGAAAATTTACAAAATATTAGAATTGCTGTAGATGCGATTGTTTTTGGATATAAAAACAATGGTTTATATGTGCTATTGATTGAACAGCAATTTGGAACTTCAGAAAAATATTGGGCTTTACCTGGCGGTTTAGTTCAAAATTCAGAATCTTTGAGCGATGCTGTTATTCGCGAGCTGCACGAAGAAACCAATGTAAAACTTACTTTTATGGAGCAGCTCTATACTTTTGGAGATGATATTTACAGAGACTCCAGAAATCGTGTTATTTCGGTGGCGTATTATGCTTTAGTCGATGCTTCTAATTTAGATATTAAAGCCAATACGGATGCCGAAAGAGTACAATGGTTTAAAATTGATGAAATTACGCCTTTGGCATTCGATCATAATTTGATATTACAAAAAGCAATTGACAGATTAAAATCAAAATTGACATACGAGCCAATTGGTTTTGATTTACTTCCGGAAGAATTCCTTTTTTCAGATCTCGAAAACCTGTATTGTACGATTTTAGAAAAAGAAATTGACCGCAGAAACTTCAGAAAAAAAATACTCAGTTACGGAATTTTAGAAGAAACCGAAAAATTTTCACCCATAAAAACCGGTCGTCCAGCCAAGCTTTTTAAGTTTAATAAATTGAAATATAATGAATTAACTGAAAAAGGTTTTCACTTCGAAATAAAGTTTGCGTAATTTTTACACAAAATAAATTGTTTATTTAAAATTTAATTCTACATTTGCTTATAATTAACGCAAACTAAAAAACTATGATACTAAATCTCGACCCAAAATTTGCTCCTATTCAAGATCAGGAAGAAATCAAATTTCAAAGTTTTACCTTTTCTGGAGGAGAACCTCATATCAAAATTAATCCGGATTTTGATGTAAACCAGAAAGTAACGATTACACATAGATTAAATTCTTTCAACGATTTGGGATTGTTGTGTATCACAGTAGATGCGTTACGCAGAATGGACGTTAAGATTATCGATCTTTTTATTCCGTATTTTCCAGCTGCGAGACAAGACCGTGTTATGATTCCCGGTGAGCCATTATCTGTAAAAGTATATGCTGATATTATCAATGCCATGCAATTGAATAAAGTATTTGTTTTTGATGCTCACTCTGAAGTAACTCCGGCTTTGTTGAATAATAGTACCGTAATTCCGAACTATACTTTTATAAAAGAAGTGCTAAATAAGATTGGTCAAAACGTAAAATTGATTTCTCCAGACGGCGGTGCTTTGAAGAAAATCTATAAAGTTTCTGAATATTTAGGCGGAGTTGAAGTTGTAGAATGTAGTAAAAGCCGAGATGTAAAAACAGGAAAATTATCTGGATTTAAAGTTTATGAAGAGGATTTGCAGGGAATGGATTGTTTAATTGTAGATGATATCTGTGACGGCGGCGGAACTTTCGTTGGTTTAGCAGAAGAACTAAAAAAGAAAAATGCCGGAAAACTTTACTTAGCAGTAAGCCACGGAATTTTCAACAAAGGATTCGAAGTTTTAAATTGCTTTGACGGCATTTTTACAACGAACTCTTTTAAAGACTTTGACGGAGAAAATGTTCAAGTAATTGGATTAGATCAATTAATTTAAAAAGTTTCAAGTTCTCTAAGAGCCTGAAACCTAAAACTTGAAAAAAATGAAATACAATACAGAAAATATAGCTCCAGAAAGTAAGTTTTTATTTTTCTGGGGACATCAACCTAATAAAGACGGAAAAATTACCAAAACCTGTTTTAGTCAATGGTGGTTAAGTTCTTTTAAAGTTGAAAAAGTGACCTATAAAACGGCCGAACACTGGATGATGGCCAAAAAAGCCGAATTGTTTCAGGATGAAGAAATCTTAGAAAAAATCCTTCAAGCGGATTCTCCTGCCGAAGCCAAAAAATTGGGTCGTGAGGTAAGAAATTATGATGACAACCTTTGGCTAGAAAACCGATTTGAGATTGTAAAACAAGGGAACTATCATAAGTTCAGCCAAAATAAAGATTTAAAAACATTTCTTTTAAATACAAAAGAAAGAGTTTTGGTTGAAGCAAGCCCCGTAGATCCAATCTGGGGAATTGGAATGGCTGAAGATCATAAAGATATTTTAATTCCTGAAAAATGGAGAGGCTTGAATCTTTTAGGTTTTGCTTTGATGGAAGTTAGGGATGAATTGAAATAAAGGATTATGGAAACAACAAGATTATATCGTCCGGTAGGATTAAAAGAGATGGAATTAATCGCAGAGTCCGATTATAAATCATTTCCGCCAAGATTAGAATGGCAACCTATTTTTTATCCAGTAACGAATCAGCAATATGCAGATCAAATTGCTTTTGAATGGAATACCGTCGATGAATTTTCAGGATTTATTGGAATTGTAACTGTCTTTGAAGTAAAAATTGCTTTTCTGGAGAAATATGAAATTCAAAATGTAGGCGATAAAAATCATAATGAACTTTGGATTCCGTCTGAAGATTTAGATGATTTCAATTCTAATATTGTTGGAGAAATTGAATTGGTAAACGTTTATTTTACAAATCGTTCCATCGAAAGTACTAATGCAGAATTAATGCTTCGATTAAACAGATTCAGAAAATGACAATTGAACTTCTAAAAGCAGACATAACAGAAATCAAGGTTGATGCAATAGTAAATGCAGCTAATACTTCCTTACTTGGAGGCGGAGGTGTTGATGGAGCAATTCATCGTAAAGGAGGTAAAGCAATTTTAGATGAATGTATTCAAATTCGAAATAAACAAGGAGGTTGTAAAACAGGAGAAGCTGTTATAACAGCAGCAGGAAATCTGCCTTCTAAATATGTAATTCACACTGTTGGACCAGTTTGGAATGGTGATAAAGAAGAAAAATCAAAGCTGTTGGCTGACTGCTATAAAAATAGTCTGAATCTAGCCATTCAAAATGGAATAAAATCTATTGCTTTTCCAAATATTAGTACTGGAATTTATCATTTTCCAAAAGATAAAGCCGCAGAAATAGCAGTAAAAACAGTAAAAGATTTTGAAAAATCGATTGAAATAGAAAAAGTAATATTTGTCTGTTTCGATGATGAAAATTACAAAATTTACAAAAACCTATTGTAAATGTTCCATCGGAACATTTCGTCGGTAGAATAAAAATTATCAGTTGTTATTTACGTTTCGTAGGAACGTTTGATTGTAATAAGAATAAAAATGAAAGACATTCAATATATAAAAGGAGATGCAACATCACCTAAGAATTCGGGAAACAAAATAATCGTTCATGTTTGTAATGATATAGGTGGTTGGGGAAAAGGATTTGTTATGGCAATTTCAAAAAGATGGAAAGAACCTGAAAAACAATATCGTGAATGGTTTAAAACGAAAAATAATTTTGAATTAGGTAAAGTGCAGTTTGTCCAAGTCGAAGAAGATTTATGGGTAGCCAATTTAATAGGACAGCATAAAATAAATAAAGACGAAAACGGCGGCGCTCCAATTCGATATAACGCTATTGAAGAGGGATTAAAAACGGTTTCTGATTTTGCAAAAACAAATAAAGCATCTATTCATATGCCAAGAATTGGATGCGGATTAGCAGGCGGAAAATGGGAAATGATTGAACCAATCATTCTTAAAACGCTTTTAGATAACAATATTGAAGTCATTGTATATGACTTTTAGATAAAGAAATAAAAATGAATGAACAAACAGCAAAAACCGTAAGCAAATTTCTAAGTCTCGTACTTAGACATTCGCCAGAAAAAATCGGTTTAAAATTAGACGAAAATGGCTGGGCAGATGTAGAAGAATTGATCTTGAAATGCTCACAAAAAGGAAATAAATTAGACGCAGTCCTTTTACACTACGTTGTAGAAAATAACGATAAAAAGCGTTTTGCTTATAACGAAGATAAAACCAAAATCCGTGCAAGTCAGGGACATTCTATTTCGGTTGAATTAGACTTACCTGAAACAGAACCTTCAGAATATTTATATCACGGAACCGTTGGAAAATTTATGGAAAGTATCAGAAAAGAAGGTTTGAAGAAAATGAGCCGTCAGCACGTACATCTTTCCAAAGACAAAGAAACGGCAACAAAAGTAGGAAGCCGTCGTGGAATTCCTCAAATCTTAACCGTTAGAAGCGGTGCCATGTATAGAGACGGATTCAAATTTTATTTGTCTGAAAATAATGTTTGGCTGACAGATGAGGTTCCGGCAAAATATATTCAATTTTAATTCAAAATTATGCTACATATAAAATTGGTTTACTTAGAAGATGAACTTGGCAATTCATGGAGAAATGATTTTTCAGAATGTGAGAATCTCAGTATAATAAAAGGGGATATTACAAAAATAAAATCGGATGCAGTTGTAAGTCCGGCAAATTCATTCGGCTTCATGGACGGTGGATTAGATTGGCATTTATCAGAAAGATTTGGATGGCATTTGCAAGATGAACTTCAAACAAAAATTGCTCAACTTGATGAAAGAGAACTCTTAATTGGAAGATCAATCACATTAGAAACGGGAGATAGTGAAGTTCCTTTTTTGATTTCAGCTCCAACTATGCGAGTTCCAATGAGCTTTAATATTGCAACTTCAGTAAATGCCTATCTAGCTATGAAAGCAATTTTGATAGCCTGTATAAATAATCCTAAAATAGAAACAGTCACAATTCCGGGGTTATGTACTGGATGTGGAAGAATGCCTTTTCATACAGCTTCAAATCAAATGTTTTTGGCTTATGATGAAATTATAAATAAAAATTACAAAGAATATAAAACTTTCGGAGATGCCCAAAAGTACCAATATACACTAAACGAAAAAGGATTAATCTGGGATTATTAAGTACTAAAAACCACTACTTTATTTATAATTAAATATAATGAGAACCTTAGTTTTTGGAGATATTCACGGCGGTTTGAAAGCTTTAACTCAATTGTTGGAAAGAATTGAATATTCAGTAAGTGACCGTTTTATTTTTCTTGGTGATTATGTTGATGGTTGGAGCGAGTCAAAACAATTGATTGATTTTCTTATTGAATTGTCTCAAAAACAGGAATGTATTTTTATAAAAGGAAATCATGATGCCTGGTGTCAGGAATGGCTAGAAGACAATGTTGTAAACGATATTTGGTTTCTGCACGGAGGAAAGTCAACAATAGAGAGTTATACAGGAATTGCTCTTTCTGAAAAAGAAAGACATCGTAATTTTTTCAATGCAATGAAAGATTACTTTGTAGATGAAAATAACAACTTATTCATTCACGCTGGTTTCTCATCCATGCACGGTCCGGAAAAAGAGCATTATAAAACCAATTATTCCTGGGACAGAACATTGTGGGAAATGGCTTTAACAATGGATAAAAGAATCAAAAAAGATTCTCTTTCTTACCCAAAACGATTATTGCTTTTTAATGAAATTTATATCGGTCATACACCAACATTACATTATGATGTAGAAATTCCGATGCAGGGTTGTAATGTTTGGAATGTGGATACCGGAGCAGGTTTTTATGGAAAACTGAGTTGTATGGATATTGAAACAAAAGAATTTTGGCAGAGTGATGTTGTCCAGTCATTTTATCCAAATGAAAAAGGAAGAAATAAGTAATCATGAAAAGAATTTTTAGAGCACCTGAAGAAATACTTTTACAGACTGATGCTAAAACCATCTTTTTGGCTGGTTCTATAGAAATGGATAAAGCGGTGAACTGGCAATTACATTGTGAAGAGCAATTGCAAGACAAATATATTATTTTCAACCCTAGAAGAAATGAATGGGACGGCAGCTGGTTACAAACGATCGAAAATGATAATTTTAAAGAACAGGTTAACTGGGAATTAAATGCATTAGAAAAAGCAGACATAATTATTATGTTTTTTGTAGGAAATACAATGTCACCAATATCTTTACTGGAGTTCGGACTTTATGCTCAATCTAATAAAATGAAAGTGGTTGTAGAAGAAGGTTTTTGGCGCAAGGGAAATATAGATGTTGTGTGTGAGAGATACGGAATAGAGCAGTTTAAAACTTTAGGCGAGTTAATCCTAAATCTCCTTGACTAAAAGTATGAATAAGAAGAGATTATTCTTTTCAGACCTAACAGGTTTTAAAAACCTGTTAGGTCTCCAAAACTTTAAAAAATGAATAAAATAGAATCTGGATTATTTGGTTTAGCAGTGGGTGATGCTTTAGGCGTTCCCGTTGAGTTTAAATCAAGAAATTATTTAAAAGAAAACCCAGTTACAGAAATGTTTGGTTTTGGCACACATCATCAGCCGGCTGGAACTTGGAGCGATGACAGCTCACTTGCATTTTGTCTTGCAGAAAGTTTATGCTCAGGTTATGACTTAAATGATATTGCGAAGAATTTCGTGAAATGGTATAGTGGCAATTTATGGACACCACATGGAAAAGTTTTCGATATCGGAATTGCTACTCAACACGCTATTCTTAATATAGCAAAAGGACATCAGCCAGATTTATGCGGAGGTTTTTCAGAAGGAGATAACGGAAATGGTTCTTTAATGCGTATTTTGCCATTGGTTTTTTATCTTCAAAATGAAAAAGACGATGAAGTTATTTATCAAAAAGTAAAACAAGTTTCATCTATAACTCATGCGCATTTCCGTTCGGTATTTTCTTGTTTTATTTATGTGATTTATTGTTTGGAAATATTAAAAGGGAAAGATAAATTCGAAGCTTATAAAGAAATGCAAAGTATTCTTTCTAAATTTTTAGAAGATAAAAAATACAATCCTATTGAAATTCAATTGTTTGATAGAATTTTAATGAATGATATTTCAAGATATCTAGAAGAAAATATTCATTCATCTGGTTATGTTCTGGATAGTTTACAAGCAAGTTTTTGGTGTTTTTTAAATTCTGATACTTACGAAGAAACAGTTTTAAAAGCAGTTAATTTGGGAGAAGATACAGATACAACTGGCGCAATTGCCGGAGGATTGGCAGGTATTTATTATGGAATTGAAAATATTCCCGAAAAATGGATTGACCGATTAGTCAAATCCAATGAAATAAAAGATTTAGCAGAAAGATTATTAGAAAACCTAAATAAAAATATATGAACCCATTATTATTAACCGACGGTTACAAAGTTGACCACAGAAGACAATACCCAGACGGAACAACATTAGTATATTCTAACTGGACACCTCGTAAATCAAGAATTGAAGGTCTTGACGAAGTTGTGTTTTTCGGATTACAGTATTTCATTAAAAAATATATTATTCACGATTTTGAAGAGTATTTCTTTAAAAAATCAAAAGAAGAAGTTGTTGCAAAATACGCTAGAAGAATCAATAATTATTTAGGCGAAAACCAAGTTGGTACCAAACATATCGAAGATTTACACGATTTAGGATATACTCCGATGGTTTTTAAAGCATTGCCAGAAGGAGCAAGTGTTCCGTTAAGAGTTCCTATGTTTACGATGTACAATACAATTCCGGAATTTTTCTGGTTGACGAATTATTTCGAAACCTTGCTTTCAGCCGTAATCTGGCTTCCTTGTAATTCAGCGACTATTGCTAAAGAATATCGAAAAGTATTAGATAAGTACGCGGGAGAAACTTCTTCTGTGCCAGAATTTGTAGACTGGCAGGCACATGATTTCTCAATGAGAGGAATGGGCGGAATTGAAGCTGCGCTAACTTCTGCAGCAGGACATTTATTGAGTTTTACAGGATCTGATACGATTCCAGCAATAGATTTCTTAGAAGAATATTACAAAGCCAATTCAGATCAGGAATTAGTGGCAGGTTCAGTTGCCGCTACAGAACATTCTGTAATGTGTATGGGAACAACAGAAGGAGAGTATGAAACTTTCAAGAGATTAATTACAGAAGTTTATCCAAAAGGAATCGTTTCTATCGTTTCTGATACCTGGGATTTATGGAAAGTTTTAACTGATTATCTGCCAGGATTGAAAGAAGAAATCATTTTAAGAGAAGGTAAAGTTGTAATTCGTCCTGACAGTGGTGATCCGGTTGATATTATCTGCGGAAATCCAAATGGAAAAACAGAACAAGAGAAAAAAGGTGTTATCGAATTGCTTTGGGATGTTTTTGGAGGAACAACAAATGCAAAAGGATTTAAAGAACTGGTGCCGCAAATCGGAGCTATTTACGGTGACAGTATTACGGTAGCCAGAGCAACTCAAATTTGCGAAAGATTAAAAGAAAAAGGATTCGCTTCTACCAATGTGGTTTTAGGAATCGGATCTTTCACATATCAATATAATACCAGAGATACTTTTGGTTTTGCGATGAAAGCGACTTACGGTGAAGTAAACGGAGAGGGAAGAGCCATCTTCAAAGATCCAATTACAGACGATGGAACTAAAAAATCTGCCAAAGGATTGATGAAAATTGATTTGATCGACGGCAAGTATCATTTAACTGATAATGTTTCTTGGGAAGAAGAAAAACAAGGTGAATTGAAAGAAGTTTTTAGAGATGGAAAACTTTTGGTTGATCAATCACTAAGTGAAATCAGAACGCTTGTAAGTGCAAACATAATTGTTGAGGCATAACATTAAAAATGCCGGTTATAAAACAGAGTAAATAATACACTAAAATATAAACTATGAAAATCACAGCCCTTATAATTTTAGCCGGATGCTGTTTAATAACCGGCATTATTCTTTCGCAAGCATCAAAGAAAAAGATGAAAGAGGAAAAAGATCATTATCCAAAAGCATTGGTTGATTATGATGATTTTAAAAATCTGGTCAGCGAATTAGAAAAAAAACGTGACGAGCGCTTAGTTAGTCTGGATGTGTTTCTACAAATGGCAAAAGAAAAAAACACCGTAATCTTAGACTCACGTTCTGATTTCCGTTTCAACAGAAAACATTTAAAAGGTGCAATTCATTTAGATTTTACCGATTTCACACAGGAAAATCTTTTAGAATTAATTCCGGATCCGAATACCAGAATATTGATCTACTGCAATAATAATTTTAATGGAGATCCTATAGATTTTGCTTCTAAAATGGCTAAACCTAAGAGTAATCCAGAAACACAAATTCTATCGAACAGAAAACCGGTTATACTGGCACTAAACATTCCAACACACATCAATCTTTATGGATACGGTTATAAAAACATCTACGAACTGGACGAATTAGTTAATGTAAATGATCCGAGAATAAAGTTTGAAGGAACTGAAGTAAAATAAATTTAATCGCTTAAAAACTGAAAGTCTGAAATTGATGAAATTCAGACTTTTTTATTTCTTGTAAAAATTATTATGGTCAATATATTCCCAGACTTTTGAAGGTAAAAGTGGCTGGGTGTTTTTTCCTTTTTTAATATTGTCCCGAATAAAAGTAGATGAAATTTCTACAATTGGTGCGTCAATAACATGAACTTTTGGATGTGATTTTAGTTCAATATTTTCCGGTTCATTTGAAATACGCGGGTAAACATAAATATCATGGTGAGCTAATATCACTTCGTAATTTTTCCACTTGTGAAGTGTTTTTAAATTATCCTCGCCCATAATCAATGAAAATTCATGGTTTGGATATTTGTCCTGTAAATGAGCCAGTGTGTTCACAGTGTAATTGGGCTGTGGCAATTTAAACTCAATATCCGAAGGTTTAATTTTTGGAAAATCCTCTGTAGCCAGATAAACCATTTGCAGTCGCTGCTGATCGTCTAACAAAGTCGCTTTCTTTTTTAAAGGATTATGAGGCGTAACCACCATCCAAATCTGATCTAAACCGGCATATTCTGCCATATGATTGGCAATGATTAAATGACCAACATGAATGGGATTATATGTGCCGAAATAAAGACCTATTTTCATTTTCTAAAGTTTCACAGAGAGTCGCTAAGATAGCACAAAGATTCGCAAAGTTTAAAAAACCTTTTGCGAATCTTTGCGTTTGTCTTTGTGAATCTCTGCGGAATAAAAATTATTTATTTACGAAATCTTTTACAAGCTGATGTGCTTCTTCTAAAGCTACAGGCAAGTCATAGTTTTTGATAATCACGTCAAATTGAGGAGCTGTTGCTAATTCTACAGAAGCTTTAGCAATACGCATATTGATTTTATCTTCGCTTTCTGTAGAACGCTCTTTTAGTCTTCGTTTTAATTCGTCAACACTTGGAGGCTTTACAAAAACAGCTAAAGTCTGCTCTGGAAATTTATGTTTGATTCGGAGTCCGCCAGCAACATCAATATCAAAAATGACATTTTTTCCTAAAGCCCAGATTCTTTCAATTTCAGATTTTAAAGTGCCGTAAAAGTTATCGCGGTATACTTCTTCCCATTCTAGGAAATCCTCTGCTTTAATATGTTTTTTGAATTCTTCCAGCGAAATAAAATAATAATCTTTTCCGTTGACTTCTTCCCCGCGTGGTGCACGTGAAGCTGCTGAGATTGAAAATTCTAAGTTTAAATCTTCTTGCCCTAATAAATGCTTTACGATAGTTGTTTTTCCAGATCCTGATGGCGCCGAAAAAACAATTAATTTTCCTTTGTTCATTGTGTGTTTATGCTTTAGGCTTTCGGCTATATGCTTTCAGCTTTATTCAATATATAATTTTATATTGAGATCGTTTATTGTATTTTTTTGTATAACGTAGAACAGCCTTCATCGCACATAATTTGACCATATTCATCTACTGGTTGTAAATACATTTTTTCAGGGTCAGTTTCATGACGATGAATGATGTAATAGTATTCGTCTTTTGGAAAGACAATATGAAGATTATCTTCAAAAACTTCATATGTGCCTTTATTTTTTAGATGATCAATTGCAATGTTTCCTTTCTCAAAAGTTATTTCTTCCCCATCTTCAATATCAATATGAAACATTTTGGATACATCAAGTCCGCTTGATTCTATCGCTTTCCATTTTCCTATAACAGTAAATTCCTTAGTCTGAAAACTACAACTGTTCGTTAGAAGTATTATGAAGATTAATAAGGAGATGTTTTTCATAATTTCAAGGATAGATTTTATTCTAAAAGAATTTATTAGAACAAAGATTCTTAAATTTACAAAACATTCAAAACCTGTTCCTTAATCTTCTCCAACTCATCTTTCATCATCACCACCAATTTCTGCATCTGCGCATGATTCGATTTTGAACCCATCGTATTGATTTCTCTTCCCATTTCCTGAGTGATAAAACCAAGTTTACGACCGTTTGCTTCGTTTCCGTTTAAGGTTTCAAGAAAATAATCCAGATGATTGGTTAAACGAACTTTCTCTTCTGTGATGTCTAATTTCTCCAAATAATAAATCAATTCCTGCTCAAAACGGTTTTCATCAACATTAACTTCTAATTCAGAAATTGCCGTCTGTAAACGTTCTTTTATGGCCTGAATACGTTCCGGGTCTAATGCCAGGGCATCGTTCATATACTGACGGATATTTCCAATTCGAAGATTGAATTCTCTTTCAAGCGATTCCCCTTCGTCTTTTCTGAAACTCAAAATATTTTGTAACGCTTCATCAATAATAACCTGAATCTGCTCCCAGTCGTTTTCATCAATTTCTTCTCGTTCCGTTTTTAAAGCATCCGGCATACGAACAGCCATTTTCATCAATTCGGTTTCATCTGCCTCGGCATAAACTTCTCTTAGCTGGGCAATGTAAATTTTTACAACCGGTACATTTACTTTCGTCGATGTCTGTTCTGCAGTAGTTTCTACATAAATTGCAAAATCAACCTTCCCTCTTTCAAGTTTTGTCGAAATTTGATTTCGCAGACCCAATTCCATTTCGCGGTAAAGCGATGGCATTCTTACGTTCAGATCTAAACCTTTACTGTTTAAGGATTTTACTTCTACAGTAATTTTTTTCGTTGGCAATTGCAAAGAAGCCTTGCCAAAACCTGTCATCGATTGTATCATATAATTGAGTATAAAGGCGCAAAGATACTAAAAAACTTTACAGTGAAGTTTTATGGTTTTATTACGTCTAAATTTTAAAATATGGGCGTTGCCTAAAGGCCGGGCTATCCGCTCCCAATCTTTATTTTGAGCAAAAAAGCTCAAAAAAAGGATTTCCGCTATTATCCCTAACGCAAACCCGAGTCCTGAAGAAATTTCGGGTTTACTTTCCTTCTAAAGCTTTCATAACCTGCAAAATATTCTGCTGGCTGTTCCCAATGTAAATTTTACCATCGATGATAAAGACCGGACGGCTTATAAAAGTATAATGCTCCAGAATGTATTTTTTAAAATCAGCTTCAGTTAAAGCTTTGTTTTTCAAATCCATCGATTTATACAATTGTGCTTTTCTGCTGAATAACGCTTCGTAACTTCCAGAAAGTTTATACATTTCTTCCAGTTCAGCCTCAGTAATCGGATTTTGTTTGATATCATGAAAAACCAGATTATGATTTTCAGGAAGACTTTTAATAATTTTTCGGCACGTATCACAAGATGCCAGGTAGTATATTTTGTTCATAATTTTAATTTATTTCAGTACAAAGAAAATTCATTGCGACTTAAAATTGCCTAATTTTATTAAAAAAAATAAATTTATGAATTCAGTTTTCGAAGTACAAAAAACAATCAGGGAAATTTTTCTGAAAGTTTTAGACAATCATTCATTAGAACAACTAAACAAAATCCCTCAGGGATTCAACAACAATTTGATTTGGAATATAGCTCATTGTGTATCTGCACAGCAAAGTTTAGTTTATAAACTATCGGGTTTGCCATCCAAAGTTTCTGAAGAATTTATTACCAAATATAGAAAAGGATCCAAACCGGAAGGCGATGTTTCACAAGCAGAAGTTGATGAAATCAGAAGATTGCTTTCAGAGACATTACATCAGGCCGAAAAAGATTATTCGGATAAAATTTTCTTAAATTATACAGAATACACAACAAGTATGGGTTTTACACTTCGAAACGTTGAAGATGCATTGTCTTTCAATAATTACCATGAAGGTACCCATACCGGAATTATATTTAGTATCCGAAAGTTTGTTTAGAACTTTCGGATTTTTTATTTCTCAATAGTTTCTATTGTCACAGTCATTGCTCCTGCTCCTTTGCTTCTGGTAATTTCCATGAAAGCCCTTTTAGACAAATCGATATCCCTTGTTTTTACAAATGGGCCTCTGTCAGTTATCTCAACAATAACAAATTTTCCATTCGCTTCGTTTGTTACTTTTACTTTTGTTCCAAAAGGGAGTTTTTTATGGGCTGCTGTGTATTTATTATTATTGAACCTGCTGCCGTTTGCAGTTCTTCTTCCATTAAAACGATCATGGTAGTAGGAAGCATGGGCCGATTTTTTATACAATTTTAATTTTAAACCCTTAACACTAAAAATAGAGTCGACAGGGGTTGTAATTTTCAAAATATCAGTTTTTAAAGTATCCTGAGACACTTTATTTTCAACTTGTTTACTTTGGCTTGTAATGTAGGTAAAGCAACTAAATAAAGTCACCGAAAGAATAGAAAGTATAATATTTTTTTTATTCTTCATAATTTATTTTTTTTCAGACTTGGGGAGTTTGTACAAATAATATGCCGAGATAAAAAAAGCCCTGTAGGAGGGCTTTAATTGGTATTTACTGGAACCAAAGGCTCCACGGAATTCTACTTAATATCAGTAGCAATCCTAAACTATAAAAAATAGCAAAAGTTTTAAATTTTGCTTCGCTGTTGACTAGCTTTTTATGTTTTGACCATCCTATTGTAATTAACACAATAGCGATGATATTGATTAGCGGATGTTCTAAAGAAGTTAATCGAAGTGCTGCGTTAGACATTTGACCAAAAGAATCTTTTCCTAACGGAGATACAAAATAAAGTATCAATCCGATTAATAATTGTGTATGAGTTCCGATTAAAGCAAATAAGGCAATTTTGCGGTCTTTGGCTGTAAATTCTTTTTTTGAAGTAAAACCAAGTACAGCATTTACAACTGCAACTAATAAAAGCAGCAATGCCAGATAAGCCCAGCCAGAGTGGAACTTTTGTAGAAAATGATACATAGATTATTTTTTTGTTTGAAACAAATATAACAAAAAAGGTTAAAAAAAAGCGGCATTAAACTAAAAGTCAATGCCGCTTTTTATTATTTATTTTGGTTCTTATTTAGCAAATATTAGTTACCAAATGTGTATCTAAGCGTAAATTGTGCTTGCCAAACATCAGATGTAGAAGAGTTTTTCTGGAAAGTATCTTTAATTAAAGTTTTAGTTCCATTTACATCCGTTTGTGTAGCTAATTGATAAACAGGGATATTACCTGTAGCTGTTGAGCTATAAGCTAACACGTTTGCATTTGTTGCTCTTTGTGTTACACCCCAGTCTCTATTTAACATATTTGTAAAATTCAAGATATCAGCTCTAACCTGAAATGCGTTCTTTTTACCAGCAATCTTAATATAAATATCTTGTGTAACAGACAAATCTAATCTGTGTAACATTGGCAAAATTGCACCATTTCTTTCAGCATATTTACCTCTTCTGTCACGAAGATATTTATCCTGATCTATATAAGCATCAAATGCTGCTCGTTGGTCTGCTTCACTATATACAGTTACTACATTTGCTCCGTTAACAACATTTGTTACTGATAATGGTGCAAAACGAAGTTCGTTAGCACTATTAGGAACATAAATTAGGTCATTTCCATTAATTCTGTCTCCATTCATATCTCCTCCATAAGCGTAAGTAAATGGATTTGCTTGTTCTCCAATATATCCTAAGTTGATAGAAGTTGCTCCTCCTAATCCTTTACCATACTCAATTTTATATCCAATAACCCCAACCAATCTATGTGGAGTATTATTATTTGAAGCAGAAACTTCTAAATCATTATTACCATTAACTGATCTTGCACCAGTCCAGGAACCAGAAGCAACTGATCCAGGAGAAATCAAATCTGTAGCTCTTGAGTGTGTATACGCGAATGACCCCCAAAGACCTCTTTGATAAGGATACTCTAACTTAAATGTTGTAGAATAAAAATATCCATCGTCAGAATTAGTTAACACAATTCCGTTTGAAACATTATCATTTACTCTCACACCAGCGTCATTACGTGCAAATCTTGGTCTATTATCTGGCCCTCCAAATGTACCTACTGGAGCATCGAAGTTTGCATTATAATACTGAATTGCATTGATATTTTTTTGCAAAATCCCCTCAACAGTTCCAACAAATCCAAAAGGAAGTTTTTGGTCAACTGCCATAGTAGTTTTCCATACTTGTGGAGATTTGAATTTTTTATCATTAAAAGATAAATCATAAGAAGATGGAGCTGTAGGTGTCGCCGGAGTAAAATAATCTGCTGGTCTTGGAGTAAAACCATATCCTCCTGCAGCTAAAGCAGCACCACTTACATCAACAAATCCCGTAAGCACACCATTATTTCCAATTTGATTTGATATGTATACCCCTGGAGATCTACCCGTAAAAATCCCTGATCCTCCTCGAACTATTGTCGAAGCATTTCCGTTCAAATCTAAATTGAATCCAATTCTAGGCTCGAATAAATATGCAGGATCTGGCATATCAGCCGTATTAAATTTTTCTCCATTTGCAAAAGTCATAGCAGTAACAACTGGGTTTTCAATTGCCGTATCTGCGTACCATACCCTAGTAGCTCTTAATCCAACAGTTAATTTAAATCTGTCGCTCAATCTCATCTCATCCTGAGCATATATATCCAATTTATTAGATTTCATTATCTGCATTGGATCTTCTCCACCTGGCAAAGCAGAATATCTGTATTGAAAACGAGCAGGAGATGTTGTTGTTGCAGAAGAAGGTGCCCCTCCATTTGCTACAGATTCATTAGCAGCGGCATAAAAATCAGTCAAAGAGTTGAATATATAAACTCCGTTTGATCCAGAGAAAAACAAATTACTTGATTTGAAATACTCAAAGTTTGCGCCAAATACCAAAGAATGCTTTCCAATAGTTTTGGTTAAATTATCTGTAAAATGCAAGGTTGAATAACTAAGTTTATTTCCTTGTGTAAAAGGATCTAATCCAACTGAAATATAAGTAGCTGTTCCTTGTTTTATATCTATCGTAGGAAACAAACCTCCTCCTTGTAAACCTCTGTCTTCGATTTGTTTGTCGTAACCAGCAATAAAGTTATTATGCCATGAATTGCTTAACTTACTATTTAACTCTAATACAATAGATCTTGTATTATCCATAATAGTATAACCACTATTTTGAAAAGACATTGCAAGTGCACTTGTCCTTCTATTACCAAATCCTAATGAATTTGAATTTGAAGTTAACTCATCAGATGAAGAGTCATGAAATACGTAACGAGCACTAAGTTTATGGTTATCATTAATATTCCAGTCAATTCTGGCTAAGAATTTTTTTGAAGTTTTTGCAGCATCATAATTTTCCCAAGGCCCTGTTTCGTAACCAAATTTTTCTTTCATAAAAGCAGAAAGAGTTGCCATTTCTTCATAAGTTGGAGCAGAAATTTGTCCGCTAGAATTAGGTGATCCTGTAGATGTCCAGGTTGTTGCCGGGCTGATATTTTCAAGAGTTTCAAAATTACCAAAAAAGAACAATTTGTCTTTGATAATTGGAGCTCCAATACGTGCTCCCCATATTGTCTCATCAAATTTACCTGGTTTAATTGTTACATCTCCGGCATGAGTACCTATAAATTCTTTTTTATTATTTCTAAAAGAGTGATAAACAGACCCTTCAAATTCGTTTGTTCCACTTCTTGTTACAGCATTAATCCCAGAACCTAAAAATCCTGATTGACGCACATCATAAGGTGCAATGTTTACCTGCAATTGTTCGATAGCATCTAATGAAATTGCTGTTGATCCAGTTCTACCACCAGCTTGTGAATCACTTCCTAAACCAAATCCATTATTAAAAACAGAACCGTCGATAGTAAAATTGTTTAATCTGGAATCCTGCCCTCCAAAAGTACCATTAGCACCTGCATTCGCATTGTATTTTGTAACGGTATTAATTGAACGAGCCCCTAAAACAGGAACAGCTGCTATCTCTCTATTTGTAAATTGTTGAGAAGCACCTGTACGTCCTTTATTAAAATTTCCTTTTGATTTTGTAGTAACTACAACTTCCTCTAATGTGTTAGACTCTTCGTCAATCACAATGTTCACAGTCAAATTACTACCTAAAGCAGCATTAATTTCAGTAATCTCTGTTGTTTTATAACCAACATAACTTACTTTAACAGTATACGGTCCACCCGGTCTTAAACCCTGTGCAGAATATCCTCCGTCAAAATCAGTTGTAGAAAAATACTTTGTTCCAGTTGGTTTGTGAATAATCTCCACTGTTGCTCCTGGAAGAGCTTCTCCTTTGTTTGATTTAACTTTTCCCGACATAGCTGATCCAGTTACCTGAGCATGTCCAAGAGCCGTTAGAAAAATAATCAAAATAAAAATAATTTTTTTCATTTTTGCGTTTGTTTCGTTATTTGTTTTTGGCAAAATTATAACAAATTAATCAGATAATGTTATCAAAGTGTTAAGAAACAGAAGTTTTATGCATTCTGTTGAGCATTAAAATGATTTTTTTTATTTTCATTAAATTAAATAATGGTTTTTTAAATTTAAACCGCCTATTTTTGTTAAAAACATAAAAATAAACAAGATTAAAATGTGTTAAAGTTACAAAAACAAGCATTTAATCTGTATTAATCTTACAATTTAAACAAAAAAACGTCTTGATTTAGAAAAATCAAGACGTTTGCATTTTATAAAAAGTTAACAAAAACTCCTTCCTTATTTTAAAAAATGGTTAAGTAAAAAAGTAGTAGAACTATCGTGAGTTTTTACTGTTTTGGTATTTATTTCATCCAAAATAGAATTTGCCAGTTGTTTCCCTAATTCTACTCCCCATTGATCATAACTGAAAATATTCCAGATAATACCCTGAACAAATATTTTATGCTCGTACAAAGCGATCAAAGATCCTAAACTTTTTGGAGTCAGCTTTTGAATCAAAATAGTATTAGTTGGTTTGTTTCCGGCAAAAACTTTAAATGGCAATAAATAAGATGCTTTTTCAGCAGAAAGTCCTTGTTTGTCAAATTCTGCCTGAACCTGTGCGTCCTTTTTCCCATTCAACAACGCTTCTGTCTGGGCAAAAAAGTTTGACATCAGTTTATCGTGATGATCTTTATTGCCGTATAATGGTTTTACAAATCCGATAAAATCTGTCGGAATCAATTTTGTTCCCTGATGTATCAATTGAAAGAAAGCATGCTGAGAGTTTGTCCCCGGTTCTCCCCAGATAATGGTTCCTGTTTGATAGTTAACCGGTTTCCCGTCACGACCAATACTTTTTCCGTTACTTTCCATCGTTGCCTGTTGCAGGTATGGAGCCAGTTTTTGTAAATATTGTGTGTATGGAATCAAAGCTTCACTTTCTGCACCATAAAAATTATTGTACCAAACACTTAACAAAGCTAAAATTACCGGAATGTTCTGATCAAATTCAGCCGATTTGAAATGCTCATCCATTTCATTAGCACCCTTTAATAATTCGTTATAATTATCAAAACCAACAGCCAAAGCGATACTTAAACCAACTGCACTCCATAAAGAAAATCTTCCTCCAACCCAGTCCCACATCGGGAAAATGTTGTCAGGATTAATTCCGAATTCGGTTACTTTTTTAATGTTAGTTGAAACTGCCACGAAATGTTTGGCAATATCTTCCTGAGAAGCTGATTTCAAGAACCACTCTTTTATAGTTTCTGAGTTAGATAAGGTTTCCTGAGTCGTGAATGTTTTAGAAACAATTAAAAATAAAGTAGTTTCAGGGTTTAATTTTTTGATTACCTCATTAACGTGATCACCGTCTACATTAGAAACAAAATGTACATTTAAATGATTTTTATAAAACTGTAAAGCTTCAACTGCCATAACCGGACCAAGGTCAGAACCTCCGATACCAATATTTACGATATCAGTAAACGCTTTTCCTGTAAAACCTTTTCTTTCTCCAGAGATTACTTCATTTGTAAACTTTTTAATTTTATTTTTTACTTCGTAAACTTCCGGAATTACATTCGCTCCGTCTACTTTTATAACTGCCGATTCAGGCGCACGCAAAGCCGTATGCAAAACCGCTCTGTTTTCTGTCTGATTGATGATTTCTCCTCCAAAATAATCAGCAATCGCATTTTTTAATCCAACTGAATTCGCCAATTCCAGCAAAAGCGAAATAGTTTCCTCACTAATATTGTTTTTAGAATAATCTACCAAAAAATCATTCCATTGCAGGTTGAATTTCTCAACACGTGCAGTATCCTGCTGAAATAGTTCCTGTATCGTAGTTTGCTGAATTGCGTTGAAGTGGTTTTGAAGATTTTTCCACGCTTCAGTCCCGGTTGGATTTGTTTTGTTTAAAGCCATTTTAATAAGATTGTAGTTTTTTTAGAAACACAAAAATACTGAAATTAGCTTTTAATACTTCTTTGCAGGGCAATTAGTTACGAAAACGTTTTATGTGATTTATAAAGTATAAAACTATTCTATTTTTATTTTTTCCCATTTAGCAACTACCTCACCTTCAATATTTACATCTGAAATTTCATAATATTCAAGGTGATTTTTAGATGTTTTTCTAAATAGTTTTTTAAAGTCCTTTTCAATAAAATACTTATCATTTAAAACAAAAGAGAATGATTTGATTTCTTTCCACGTGGATTCTTTTAAACTATATATCGTAATGGCTTTGTATCTGCTTGCACATGAAGAATAATACTCTGCTATTTCGCTTTTTCCATCTTCATCAATATCCCCAATATTTACAATACTATATGGATGGCAACAATTTGAATCGGTTAAAATTCGTGGAATTGTGTTATCTGTAAAATAATAAGAATCACCTTCTTCACAATAATTCAGTGCATGCAAAACGAATACCGAATCTGCTTTTTTGTCTCCATTTAAATCACCTAAATTATTAAATCCCTCGTTGTAAAATTCATCGAACAATTTCTTCTGAAGTCTAATAGGATAACATTCTTTCTTTCTATTTTCAATTTCATACTTTGAAATGTCTAATTTGAATTTTCCTTTAAGAATTGAATCATTAATGAATTCAATATCATTCGATAAAACAGAATCTTCAGACATGCCATTTTTTACACCTACTAATTGCCAATCATAAGAAAGCTCAATAGGCTCCAGAAATATCTTTTTTGTCCCAGTTCGTCCTTCGTCGGTTTTACAAGACACAAATACAAAACAAATAATTAAAACAAAAAAACTTTGGATAAGTTTCATCAATACAATTACCAGATTTTCCACCATGGTCTTTTATTAATTTCAATAATCTTTTTATGCTTATTAACTTCAATTCTTTTTGGTTGCTCTATTTTTATGGTTGAATCATCGAAGAACATTTCACCCTGATCATTCATTCCGATTGGTGATTTTGTTTTTTCTTTCCAGTTTTCGGTTTGTAATTCCGGAATTAGAGCCGAATTGATTTTAGCAGTAAATTTTTGTCTTGCCTTTTCAGATATTTCTTCTTCAAGATTAGAACTTGAATTTTTAAAAAGAGAAAGCGAATTATCGGGAATATGGAGCAAAAAAACTTGTGTTTTATTTTCTATTTTCTGAATATCCAAAACTTTAAAAAATGAAATTTCATCTAAAAGAAAATGCCCGATTTTTGAAGAATCAGGATTGAATTTCGATAAATCTTTTGCATTAGCGCTGGCGATTAAATACCTGAAATTTCCAAAAAGACCACCACCCATACTGGTCATATCAGTAAAACCTTTTTCTTTAATGATCTGGCCAATTTTATAATTTAAAATCAGGTTTTCGGGAAGATTCGTATCTCTGTAAAATAGCTTTAAATCTGAAAAAGTCTCATCAAGAATTTCTTTAATGCGTTTGTTTTTCATTTTTCACAGTTGATTAAAGATTCCCAATACTGTCTAACTCTCTTTTTAATGGTTCGATTTGTTTAGAAAAACGGTTTTTGTCATTTCCGGTCAAAGATTCTCCTGTTGGAAGATTTAAACGAAGCGCATCTACCTGAACGCCATTCTTCCAGAAACGATAACAAACATGAGGTCCTGAAGCCAAGCCTGTACTTCCCACAAGTCCGATAGTCTGTCCTTGCGTAACGCGCTGTCCGCGACGAACCAGAATTTTAGACATGTGTAAATATTGAGTCGAATACGTACCGTTGTGTTTTACTTTTACAAAGTTTCCGTTACCCGCTGTATAACCTGTAGCCTCTACAACTCCTGAAGCAGTGGTTGAAATCGGGGTTCCTCTTGGAGCAGCATAATCAGTTCCTTTGTGGGCTTTCCAGGTATGCTGTACAGGATGATAACGATTCATAGTAAATCTCGAGGTAATTCTGCTAAATTTAATTGGTGTTTTTAAGAAGAAATTTTTCAGTGTCTTACCTTCGTCATCATAATATTCGATTTTACCTGAAATAGTATCTTTTTCAAACGGAAAAGCATAAATAATTTTTCCTTTGTATTCAAAAAAAGCAGCTTCAAGATCTTCTACTCCATCATATGTTTTACCGTTTATAAATCGTTCGGTAAAAATTAATCCGTAACGATCCCCTTTTTTAAGTTTAAAGAAATCGATAGACCATGAAAAAACTTTTGTAATTCTACTTGCGAGAGCGGCTTCTACACTGTTATTTCCTAAAGTTTCAGATAGTGAACTTTTTAAAACACCGCCAATCATTTTTCGCTTTAAAGTAACAGGTTTTACTTTTTTGTAAGCTTTTGCAATACTATCCCTGAAATCTACTACATAATAGGTAAGTGCATCAGGCTGATATATAAAAACCTGTAGATTATTGGTTTTATTTTTTGCTCTGAGAAGTGTAAAAGGTTTATTATATCGAATAGTCCTTACATTAAAAGAATCTTTTACCTGTTCAACAATTTTATAAACCTCTTTATTTCCAATATTTTGACTTTGAACAATTGATCCGAAAGAATCTCCTTTTTGTACAGTATCATGAATTACATTAAAATCGGCGTAATTAAATCCAAATTCTACCTTTTTAGTTTTTGGTTTACTAATTTTAATTTCAACTTTTTCTTCGGTTTTATTACATGAAACAATTGAAAATAAGATAATTATAATTACGAATACTCTTTTCAAACTTTTAATTTTTTCTGGAAATCTAAGCTGTAGGCTCTTTTCCCCAATTGGACAATTCTTCTTCGGTCCACAATTTAGGAAAAAAGATGCGTCTTTGGTATTTTGGATGCATATATTTTTGCCAGTCGCTTCCACCGGTTGCTTCACCGTTTCCTTTTCCGCTTTCTAAAATATATTTTATAGCTGTATTTAAATGTTGCATTACCCAGGTAATATTTACGGTATGATCGTAATGACGCATTGCATTAATCAATTCAGGATTTTGCTGGTCTTCTACCGGTAACTGAGTAAATTTTTTCCAGATATTTTTAGTTTTAAAATCTGACATCTGGCGCAGGAACTGTCCTTTATATTTCTTTTCAAATTCCTGAAGCAAATATGATTTCTCACCTGTTTGATAATCTTTACCTGCTGCCTGCCAGTAAAGATGTTCAAAAGAAGTTTCTAAATCGGTGTTTTCATCAAAATTAGCTTTATATCTTCTATCTGTCAAATTGATAACATCTGTTGAAGCAAATTCAATCATTCTGTATTGCGCACTCTGGAAACCGCTCGCAGGTGTAAGTGTATTTCTGAATTTCATATACTGGTCCACTTCCATCCCGTTTTCCATAATGCTGAATGAATTTGTCAGCATATCGAAATAACGCGTAATTCTTGAAAGCCTTTCACTAAAAAAATCAACCTGAATATTTTCTGTATCGGCAATTTGATCAATTTCCCACAGAATCATTTTAAAAATAAGCTCGTTTACCTGATGATACATTATAAAGACCATTTCGTCAGGAAGCGTTGTTCTTTGTATTTGCAGATTTAAAAGAGCATCAGTCTGAATATAATCCCAGTATGTAATTGGCTTGGACCAAAGCAGCCCTTCTAACTGCACATCGGTTTTTTGATTTATCGCCTGAAATTTAAGATCTATTTCTTTTAAGATTGATTCAGAATTGTCTGTGGTATTCATTATTTTTTTACTTTAAATGGATATTTTAATCCTTTGTATTCATCAAGATCGGCTTTAAGCGAACCTACAGCTAATTCTGCTTTTATTCTCACCGGAACTTTGTTATTGTCATCTGTAATCCAAAGCGTTACACTTTCTTTTTCTTTAAAAACACGCCCTGTTTGTACCATGGGTTTAAAGACCATAGTTGCAACGGTGCCAAATTTAGTTGTAATATCCTGACGACCTATATATTTTAACTTAAATTTTGTGATCTCATCGTCAAAAAACATATCAATTGCAATTGATTCACCTGATTTTAATTTATCGATGTTGGGATGATTACGCAAATAATAAAAAGATGAAATAATATCCTGCACCTCTTCAGTAACTACAATCGTTTTTTCGGTCTTTCGTTTGTAGTCTTTTACCAAAACCCTGTTTTGAGACTGATTAAAAAAACCTTCCTGATTTTTAGTATAACCGCCTTCATTTATTTTTCTGATATATCGATAAGGCCCGCCCGTTTCTTTATCAAAATAGCTCTCATATAAATCTTCTACTTTAAAAAAGAACTTAGACATTCCGGTCGTGTAACCTTTACCCACTGCATGAAAAACTCTTTTATTGTTTACAACTGCCTCTTTCACTTCAAGAGTGGCATAACCTGCATTAACAATTCCGTAGTGAATCCTGAGTTTAAAATATTCACCCACATCAAAGGCATCTTCTTTAAAGGTATCAAAACTTAAGGTGGAGAGTATGAATATGAATAGAGCTAGTTTTTTCATAATAAGGTATTTACTATTTACGAAGCAATAAAAGCAAATTTTATTCCAAATGTACCAAAACAAAAAAACTCAGTCAAGGAATGACTGAGTTTTTATGCTATTAACTAACCAAAAAACTATAAATTATGAAAATTTATATCAATTCGGAAGGAAACCACCCCTTCCTGATTTGCGAGTGCAAAGATAGATACAAAGTTTAAATAATAAATAGCAAAAAGTGAGTTTAACAAAACATTTGCATTAAAATCATCAATTTACAGGGGATTTTTTTACATAATGTAAAAAAAACTTAATTTTACAAAGTTCCCCTTAACTCCTGTTCTCTTTCAATTGACTCAAAAAGAGCTTTAAAGTTACCTGCGCCAAAGCCTTTTGCACCCATTCTTTGAATAATTTCGAAGAAAAGCGTTGGTCTGTCCTGAACCGGCTTTGTAAATATCTGTAATAAGTACCCGTCTTCATCAGCATCGACCATGATAGCCAGTTTTTCGATTTCGTTTAAATCTTCTTTCATCATATCCATGTGAACGCCTAATCTTTCCGGAACTGCTTCGTAGTAAGTATGAGGAGGCGGAGATAAAAATTCAACTCCTCTTGCCTTTAATTGCGAAACGGTTTTAATTATATCGTCTGTCGCAATGGCAATATGCTGAATTCCTGGCCCTCCATAGAAATCCAAATATTCTTCAATTTGTGATTTTTTCTTTCCTTCTGCTGGTTCGTTGATTGGGAATTTAATCCTTCCGTTCCCATTTGACATTACTTTACTCATCAGCGCTGAATATTCTGTATTGATTTGCTTGTCATCGAATGATAAAAAGTTTACAAATCCCATTACGTCTTCGTAGAATTTTACCCAAGTATTCATTTCGTTCCAGCCTACATTTCCAACCATGTGGTCAATGTATTTTAATCCGGTTGGCTCCGGATTGTAGTCTGATTTCCATTCTTTGTAACCCGGAAGAAAGACTCCGTTGTAATTTTTTCTCTCTACAAAAATGTGAACGGTTTCACCGTATGTATAAATTCCGGAACGCACTACCTGACCAAATTCATCTTCTTCAACAGTTGGCTCCATAAAAGAACGCGCACCACGTTTTATAGTTTCTTCATAAGATTTTGTTGCATCTTCAACCCAAAGTGCTGCGACTTTTACACCGTCACCATGTTTTTTTAAATGTTCATTGATTGGAGAATCTGCCGTAAGAGGCGTTGTCAAAACAATTCTGATTTTATCCTGCTTCAAAACATAAGATGCTCTGTCTTTTACTCCTGTTTCTAATCCGGCATAGGCCAATGACTGATAACCAAAAGCTGTTTTATAATAATGTGCAGATTGCTTGGCATTCCCCACATAAAACTCTACATAATCTGTTCCTAATAATGGAAGGAAATCCTGTGCTCCTTCAAATATTTTCTCTAATCCGTATTCTACTGATTTTACTTGTTTCATAATTAGATAATTTATCAATTAGATAATTTGAAAATTCGACAATTAAAATAATTTTCTAATTGACACATTCACTAATTTTCTAATTCTTCTTAGATGTTGATATTATTTTATTTAAAATTTTTAAAATTTCTGATAATTCATTTAATAAATCCTTGCAATCAGGATACGCTTTATGTGCATCACATAAGAATAACCAATACTCCGTTTCGTCTGCCTCCTTAATTGCAATTTTTAATTTATGAATAAAATCTGCTTTACTTTCTGCATTTTGAGACTCTTTTGAATTTGCTCCAATTGATGTACCGCTTTTTAATAATTGATTCGCAATAACAAACTTTTTTTGTTCTTGAAGTTCTGTTGTATAATCAATAATGTTTAATGCGAAATTGAAAGTTTTAATTAAAAGAGCGTTATCTTTATATTTTTCGTTGAAAGTCATTTCTTTAATTAGTTAATTAGAAAATGTGATAATTAAATAATTTAATTGTAGGTTTAAATTTACATAAATAATTATTTAATTTTTCTCACTTGTGAGGTTTTAAAAGCATTTTCTAATTATCAAATTGGCACATTGACTAATTATTCTGTCCACGACTTGTAATACTGACCATCATCAAGCCCCATAGCTTCTTCTGTAACCATAAGTGGTCTGAAAGTATCCACCATAACGGCTAATTCCTGAGTTTCTTTGTGGCCAATACTGCGTTCCATTGCACCAGGTGCCGGACCGTGTGGAATTCCTTTCGGATGTAAAGTAATATGGCCTTGCTCAATATTATTACGGCTCATAAAATCGCCATCAACATAATAGAGTACTTCGTCAGAATCTATATTGCTGTGATTATATGGCGCCGGAATCGCTTTTGGGTGATAATCGTAAAGTCTTGGGCAAAATGAACAAACGACAAAAGCTGCCGTTTCAAAAGTTTGGTGTACCGGAGGCGGTTGATGAACGCGACCAGTTATAGGTTCGAAATTGTGAATCGAAAACCCATATGGAAAATTGTAACCGTCCCAGCCTACAACATCAAATGGATGTGTGGCATAAACCACCTCATGAATCATTCCTTCTTTTTTGATTTTAATTAAAAAATCACCTTTTTCGTCATGCGTTTCCAGTTCGTTTGGCAAAATAAAATCGCGCTCACAAAATGGCGAATGTTCTAAATGCTGACCCGATTGGTTTTTATAACGTTTCGGAGTATAAAAAGGAGAATAGGATTCTACGTAAAAAAGTCTGTTTTCTTCAGAGTCGAATTCGATTTGGTAAATAATACCACGCGGAATAATTAAATAATCGCCATATTCAAACGGAATATTTCCCAGCATTGTTCTTAATTTTCCTTTGCCTTTGTGAATGAACAGCATTTCATCGGCATCGGCATTTTTGTAGAAATAGTTTCGAAGTGATTCTTTTGGGGCTGCCAATCCAATAATACAGTCTTTATTGACCAGCATTGCTTTTCGGCTGTCCAAAAAGTCATTTTCAGGTTTCAATTCAAAACCTTTAAACAATAATGATTTTATATTTTTTCCGATTGCAATTTTTGGTTCAACCGAATACGAGTTTAAAATTTCTTTGACCTGTGTAGGTCTGTGAATATGATAAGACAAGGAAGAATGTCCATGAAAACCTTCGGTACCAAACAATTGTTCGTAGTAAAAACCACCCTCAGGTTTTTCGAATTGGGTGTGTCTCTTTTGTGGAAAGTTTCCGAGTTTGTGATATAGTGGCATGGCTTTTCAATTAGATAATTTATAAATTAGATAATTCGAAAAATTTGAATTGTGTGAACAGACAATCAGCTCAATTGTATCATTGACTAATTATCCCAATTCGGCCGTTTTCACTCAGGATTTCTCTTGATGAGGAATTGAAGATACTCTAATAAACCTGTCCATTTTGTTTTCATCACAACAAATATCGTAATTTTTATTGAGTTAAATTAAAAATCAGAACAAAAATCCGATGTTAAACCAGGTATACCCTTTTGGATTTTCAGGCGACCATGAATATTTAACTTCAATAGGGCCAATAATGGTTTCTAAGCCATATCCTACGGCATAACCTGAATATTTTGGCATATCAATCCAGTCTACCGTACTGAAAAGATCATCGCCCAAATTGGCATAATTTGCAGAAAAATTAAGATGGTTTCTTTTAAATATCTCATAATCAAAAGTTATTGCAGCTTTTATAAAACTATCTCCTGCGATACTTAAAAAATCATACCCGTAGAAATAATTGAAGTTATTTATTTTCTGATAACCGTATCCTCCCAGAATATAATCAAAAAAAGGTACGCTGTCATTACCGAAAGCAAATCCCACATCAGACTGAAATTTTATTGTTGCTTTGTTAAAAACAGTTTTAGCAATTCCAATCTCTGCTTTTGCTGTAGAAAAAGGATTAAACTGATTTGTATAATCAGACGAAGCCAGATAGGTCTGAACATCTCCGGAAAAATACCAGCCTGACCTTGGAAAACTTTTATTATCATAAGAGTCATATTTTAAATATCCGAAAACACTAAAATAATTACTCTCATCAATTGTTGAGTTTGTTTCCAATGTTGGTGATTTAATTTTAAGAAACTTATGTTCCAGACCACCTCCCATAAGGAATTTTTGCACAAAAATGGTTTGAAAATAGGCCTGATTGGTAATATCCATAAAGTCAACATTAATCAAATTATCATCATTCCCTTCAGATTGGTCATTAATACTCTGTGTGATATTCCTATTAAACTGATTAAGCCTTGAATTAAACCCAAAACTGATATTAAATCCGTTTTCTACATAGTAATTAAAATCATACCTAAAGTTATCTCCTAAAATAATATCCAGAGAAGTATTATCATTTTTCAAAAATGTTTTTCTGTGTGTCAGATTTAACAGAACAGCACTTTTATAAAGTCCGTCATAATGCAATCCCAGCTTCAGATAGGTATGCGTTGGGTTTTCTTTCAGGGTAAGATTCAAATCTTCCTTGTCTCCGTTCGGGTCAAGCGAATATGAAATGGCACTAAAATTTTGTGTCGAATTTATATTATTAATTCCCCTTTTAAGCTCATCATAAGTTATTGTACTCCCCGGTTTGAACCGAAGTTTACTTGTTATATATTCTTTCGTATAATCCTCGAGTTTAGTATTGTTTATTTTCTTGATTTCAAGTGTATCGGCAGCTAATTTTAATTTAGGTTTTTTATAAAAATTCTGTTCGTTTGCCAGTGCTTTGATTTTTTCATATAACTCAAATGTGGCATCTTCTCCTCTTCTGATTATTTCTCCACCCCTATCAAATGAAATAACGCCAAAATCACGAATATCAGGTTTTATGTAAATATCAGTATCTTCTCTTTTTGCCTTCATTTTTTCGATAGACTGAAGATTAGTAATCTGAACTAAAATCCTTGTAGCATTTTTTAGGTTTTTTCTTGTCAGTAAGTCATCCTGTACATCAACCCCAATAATAATATCTGCTCCCAAATCACGAACTTCTTTAATCGGATAGTTATTTACGACACCACCGTCAACCAATAATTTTCCGTCTACTTCAACTGGCGAAAATAAGGATGGGAAAGCCGCACTGGCTACCATAGCCTGAGCCAGATTTCCTTTGTTCAGCAATACTTCTTTACCGGTTTCTATATCTGTCCCGATACATAAAAAAGGGGTCGGCAGCTGATTAAAATCGCGTACATGGCGTACATTACGGGTCAGACTACTCAACAAGTTATAATTATACATTCCTTTTGAAAGCGCTTCCGGAATTCCGACTCTAAAGTTACTAAATGGAAGCACAAGCGCATACAACTCATCATTTCGTTTGCCGTAGAAATTTTTAGACGCCCTTGGAATATAATCATTAATCAGTTCGTCAAAATTGGTTCTTTTAAAAATGGAATCAATTTGTGACGCATTATATCCTGTTGCATAAAGCCCTCCGATTATGGCTCCCATACTGGTTCCGCCAATATAATCAACTTTTATTCCGGCTTCTTCGAGTACTTTTAAAACTCCGATATGAGCAAATCCTTTGGCTCCTCCTCCACTCAGCACCAAACCTATTTTTGGTCTTTTGACACTATCCTGTTTTATCTCTTGTGAAAACGAGTTTTGCGGAAAAATCGACAGTATCATTAGACATACTAACGTCCTGCCCCAGATGGAAATGAAAAAAAACGAGAAACAAAAAACTATTTTTTCCTGTAAAAAAAGAGCGACCATAGAAGCTCCTTTTTTTGCATCAGAAAAAAAGCTTTTTGACCGAGTGTTTGAAATGTACAGCTGGATTAGGCGCATAAAAAAATACTAATTGGTTTTGTAAAAGTCGACAATTTTTTTGGCTTTTGATGCTCCGATTACATCAGAAATTTCTTTTTCTGTAGCCAATTTCAATCTTTTAACACTTTTGAAATACTGAATTAATGTAAGCATTGTTTTTTCTCCAATTCCGGGAATACTTTCTACAGACGAATTGAGAGCAGCTTTACTTCGTTTATCACGGTGAAAAGTGATTCCGAAGCGGTGAGCTTCATTTCGTAATTGTTGAATAACCTTTAATGTCTCGGATTTTTTATCGAGATACAGCGGAATCGAATCACCGGGGTAAAACAATTCTTCAAGACGTTTTGCGATTCCGATAATAGCAATTTTACCACGTAGTCCTAATTCATCAATACTTTTGAGAGCTGCCGATAACTGCCCTTTTCCTCCGTCAATAATAATAAGCTGTGGAAGTGGTTCGTTTTCGTCCAGCAGTCTTTTGTAACGACGATATACTATTTCGGTCATTGAGGCAAAATCGTCCGGACCTTCCACGGTTTTTACGTTAAAATGACGGTAATCTTTCTTGCTTGGTTTTCCATCCTTAAAAACGACACAGGCTGCTACCGGATTTGTTCCCTGAATATTTGAGTTATCAAAACATTCAATATGCCGGGGCTCAGACGGAAGACGTAAATCTTTCTGCATCTGGGCCATAATTCGGTTTACATGTCTGTCCGGATCTACAATCTGTAATTGTTTCAGTTGCTCAATTCGGTAGAATTTGGCATTCCGAATTGATAGATCTAAAATCTGCTTTTTGTCTCCAAGCTGGGGAACGGTTATTTTTATGTTTTCGCCTAAGTCCAGTTCAAAAGGAACAATAATCTCTTTTGATAATAACTGAAAACGTTCCCGTAATTCTACAATCGCCAATTCTAATAATTCCTCGTCACTTTCATCCAGCTTTTTTTTCATTTCTAAAGTATGCGAACGAATGATTGATCCATGCGAAATTTGTAAAAAGTTGACATAGGCTGCGCTTTCATCAGACACAATCGAAAAAACATCAATATTGGTAATCTTCGGATTGATAATCGTAGATCTGGATTGATAATTTTCTAAAACTTCTATTTTTTCTTTGATTTTCTGCGCTTCTTCAAATTGTAAATTCTGCGCATAATTATTCATTAATTTTTTGAAATCCTTTAAACTTTCTTTAAAATTCCCTTTCAGGATTTCGCGAATGGCATTGACTTGTCTTTGGTATTCTTCCAAAGGTTCCAAACCTTCACAAGGACCTTTACAATTGCCAATATGATATTCGAGACAAACTTTAAATTTACCCGAATTGATATTGGATTCACTCAAATCATAATTACAAGTTCGAAGCGGGTATAGTTCTTTGATTAAATCTAAAATCGTATGAACCATTTTGAAATTGGTATACGGACCAAAATATTCAGATCCGTCCTTCACCATTCTTCTGGTCAGAAATATTCTCGAGAAAGGTTCTTTTTTAATGCAAATCCAAGGGTAGCTTTTATCATCACGAAGCAGCACATTATAACGTGGCTGCAAAGTTTTGATCAGGTTGTTTTCTAACAAAAGCGCATCGGTTTCGGTAGGGACAACAATGTGTTTTATGGTAATGATTTTTTTTACCAGCACATTGGTTTTTGCCGTATCATGAATTTTATTAAAGTATGACGAAACCCTTTTTTTCAGGTTTTTGGCTTTTCCTACGTATAAAATCTTTCCGTCTTTATCATAATACTGATAAACACCGGGATTATCCGGCAGGGTCTGAATCTGAAGTTCTAATGACGGTATTGGCATGCTGTTTTATTTCTGAAGAATGTAAAAATATCATTGTCAATAACATTCCAATTTACATTAGAAAAGCTTAACATTGAATTCTTTTCAAATTTACAAAATCAAAAGAATAATTTCTATATTTAGGACCTGTTTAAAATTCGACATGAAAAACAATGCCCCAATGGTTCTTTTTGGCGAATCGATTTTGCCCGGAGAAAACAAAACGATAAATGTAGAAATCGCCAGATTACACACCACAACCAAACTTAATATCCCAATTATTGTTCGAAGATCTAAAATTGAAGGACCGGTAGTTTTGTTTTCGGCCGGAATTCATGGCGATGAAATAAATGGCGTCGAAATTGTACGCCAGATTATCAGCAAAAAAATAAACCGCCCAACAAGAGGAACCATTATCTGCATTCCGATTATCAATATTTACGGTTTTGTAAATAAGGCTAGAGAATTCCCTGATGGACGTGACCTGAACCGCGTTTTTCCGGGAAGTAAAAAAGGGTCTCTTGCCAGTCGTTTCGCCTTTCATATTACGAATCAAATATTACCTATTATTGATTATGCAGTCGATTTTCATGCCGGCGGAGCAAGCAGGTTTAACGCTCCTCAAATCCGAATTACACAAAATAATTCCGAATTAAAACTTCTTGCGGATATTTTTAACGCTCCGTTTACTTTATACTCTAAAAATATCAGTGGTTCTTTTAGAAGTACTTCTGAAAAAGCAAATGTCAAAATGCTACTTTTTGAAGGCGGAAAATCTTTGGATATAAACGATTCTATTGCTAATGAAGGCATAAAAGGTGTCAAACGTTTACTGCATTATCTCAACATGCTCAGTCCAAAACATATTGCAGAAGAAGCTGAAGATCCTTCTATTTATATTAAAAATTCCGTTTGGTTGCGTGCAAAACAATCCGGACTGCTGCACGATTATAATATGGTAAGCCAATTTGTTACCAAAGGAACTATTTTGGCCATAATTACAGACCCTTTTGGTAAATTTGAACAAAAAGTAAAGGCACCTCATGACGGCTTTGTCATCAACGCCAATCATTCTCCTATAGTTTATCAGGGTGATGCTATTTACCATATCTCTAAAAATATTGATAAAAATGCCGACGAATAAAAAAGAACTTCGATTACACTATAAAAGTCTACGAAAAGAACTTACTGAGAAAAATATTGAAGAAAAAAGCCTTGAAATAAGCAATCAGTTAATCTCCTTACCAATTTGGGATAAAACGTATTATCATGTTTTTCTTCCTATCGAAGAACAAAAAGAAGTGAATACTGAGTTTATTTTGCATCTGCTTTCTGGAAAAGATAAAGAAATCGTGATTTCAAAAAGTGATTTTGAAACCCGGATTATGTCTCATTTTTTATTGACAGACAATACCAAAATCAAAAAAAACGAATACAATATTCCCGAGCCTATGAATGGTTTGTCTGTCCCTTCTCAAACTATTGAAGTAGTTTTTGTGCCACTTTTGGCGTTTGATATTTTTGGAAACCGTATTGGCTACGGAAAAGGGTTTTACGATAAATTTTTAGCCGAATGCAAACCTGAAACCATCAAAATAGGGCTTTCTTTTTTTGAAGCTGTAGCGCAGATTGATGATGTTTTTGAATCGGATATCAAACTAGATTATTGTGTAACGCCGGAGAAGGTTTATAGGTTTTAGAAAATTATTTCACCATAATTCCTTCAACAAAAAGAATCGGCACTTCTTCGGTATTGTTTTCGTTGATTAAGTTTGATTTGAAGATAAATTTCTTGTCATATAAAGTGTTTCCGATGAAGAAAGTTACCATAAACTCGTTGTTTAAAACTAAAAGACTCTTTTCAATCATTTCGATTTTTACTACTGAAACCGCAGGAACCTCAACAAAAGCATGTCGAAGGATAGATGTTTTTTTCATTTCGCCATCAATAGTTCCAAATGCTTTCGAAACCACCATTACACTATCTAAGTTAAAATCGCTGTCGTTTACCAGATAAGCGTACCACACTTTTTCCATAAAATCGTCGCTCCATTCCTGAACGGCGGCTAAGAATACGTTTTCAACTTCGGGAATTATTATATCTTTTTTCATTTTTTAGTGAATAGTAAAAAGTAAATAGTGATTAGAAAGAAAGCTCTTTACTAATCACTATTTACTAATAACTTATTTTTTAAATATTTGCTTTGAATTGCTCTAAGAAGCGAACATCATTTTCGTAAAACATACGGATATCCCCAATTTGATATAAAAGCATTGCGATACGCTCTACTCCCATTCCGAAAGCAAAACCGTTGTATTCGTCCGGGTTGATATCACAGTTTTTCAAAACATTTGGATCTACCATTCCGCAGCCTCCAATTTCCAGCCATCCGGTTCCTTTTGTGATACGGTAATCGGTTTCGGTTTTTAAACCCCAGTAAATATCAATTTCGGCACTTGGTTCTGTAAACGGAAAGTATGATGGACGTAGACGGATTTTAGATTTCCCGAACATTTCTTTTGTAAAATAAAGCAACGTCTGTTTTAAATCGGCAAAAGAAACATCTTTATCAATGTACAAACCTTCTACCTGATGGAAAATACAGTGCGAACGAGACGAAATCGCTTCGTTACGAAACACGCGTCCCGGAGAAATCGTACGAATTGGCGGTTTGTGGTTTTCCATATAACGCACCTGAACAGATGATGTATGCGTACGCAACAGCACATCAGGATTGGTCTGGATAAAAAACGTATCCTGCATATCACGCGCCGGATGGTATTCAGGCAAGTTCAGTGCAGTAAAATTATGCCAGTCGTCTTCTATTTCCGGACCTTCGGAAACGTTGAAGCCGATGTTGGCAAAAATATCTATAATTTGATTTTTAACAATCGAAATAGGATGACGCGAACCAATAATTACAGGCTCAGGTGAACGCGTTAAGTCTCCAAAAAAGCTTTTTACCTCTTCTTTGCTTTCCAATTCTTCCTGAATAGATCTTACTTTTTCTTCAGCTACTGCTTTTAAAGTATTTATTACCTGTCCAAAATCTTTTTTCTGGTCGTTTGGGATATTTCTAAACTCTGTAAAAAGTTCCCTCAACAAACCATTACTTCCTAAATATTTAACACGGAACTTCTCTAAAGATTCTTTATTTTTATCATTAAAGGCTTTAGCTTCCTCGATATGTTCTTTTATCTTGTCTATCATTTTCATTCTTCAATTGAGGGTACAAATTTAAGGAAAAAAGTCAGATATTAGGTGTGAGAAGTCAGAAGTATTTCTAAAGTTCTGTTATATTTTCAGACCAAAATCTAAAATCTTCTCTTTAATATCTTTTTTTTAATCAATAAGTTGTCTCTCTAAAAAATAATTTACAATCGCTTCTTTCATCAAAACCGATTGTTCACCGGCTTTTAATGCAGGCAGCTGTTCTTTTACTTTATAATGTGGCCAGCCCTCTGCGTCAAAATATTCGAATTCATAAAACCCGTAAGGTTCTAATAATCTGCAAATGGCAATATGCATTAAGTTTAATTTTTCGTCTTTTTTAAATTCACGATGTACTTTCCCCAGTTCCTGAACTCCGATCAGGTAAATTATGGAGTCCAAATCTAAATCTTCGCCTTGCGAAAACTGGTTGGACAATATATCGACGAGCTTTTCCCAACGCTCTTTTAGTTGTGTATCCCTTGACATTTTTAAAAATTATAAATTATGAATTGTGAATTAAACCATAAAATTTAGCTTGCAAAGATACGGAGTTGAAATTTGAGAACATATCCCTGATAAATTCTTTTATATTTGCGCCTCATTAAAACAACTGTAAATATGAGTTTTTTCGACATAATTTTAGGGGCACTTTTGGCCTTCAGCCTGTACAAAGGCATCAAAAATGGTCTTTTTGTAGAAGTTGCTTCTTTTATTTCTTTACTATTAGGAATTTATATAGCTATTAAATTCTCTTCTTTTCTAAAAAACATCATTGTCAAATATGTTTCCTGGAATCCGAACACAGTTCAGGTTACCGCTTTTATCCTGACTTTTATTTTAGTAGTCATCGGAGTTTATTTCTTAGCAAAAATTTTAACCGGAATAGCTGATTTTGCTTATTTAGGATTACCGAATAAGTTAGGCGGGGGCTTTTTCAGGGTTTTGAAAACTGTTTTGATCGTAAGTATTTTTATAGCACTGTTTGAAAAAATTAATTTCAATCACACTTTTGCTAAAAAAGAAACTTTAGACAACTATATTTTTTATAATCCAATTAAAAAAGTAGCCGCTTTTATATATCCTTCGATTGAAAAAGGATATGAAAGTTTAAAAAAAGCTAATGCTGAAAAGTCTGTAGAAAAAGAATAATTCATCCTATTTGAGAAGCTTCGACTCCGCTCAGCCTGACATTTTCTTTAATTTTTACCGTTTATTAATCCTGATTCGGTACTTGGGGAAATAAATTTTTCAGAATAATCAGCATCATCCCGATTACATTTATTGATGTTGTTGTCAGCAAAGTAATCAAAACGTTTTCGGGTAATTTCAAATTCAAAACGTTATTATTAAAATACAAAATCGAAATAACTGCTGAAAGCCAAAGAAAAATAATAAATGAAAAAATATAGGTAAGATACCTCCTCAAACGGGTATCTTCCAAAAACCTGCCAATTTTAGCACTCCCAAGCCGATCTTCAAGAATCTGATTTTGTGCACGGGCATTTGTGATATCTTCCGGTGTAACTGCCGGAGTGTTTTCGATTGAGATACGGCTTAAGTCAAATGATGCTGACATCTTAAGAAAGTGGTTTTAGTTTGGTTTTATAGTGCTCATAAATCTCATCATCGGATATCATAATATTAGAATCCTTTTGATATGCTTTTTGCCACGGAGTTCCCTCAATATGGGTTAATGCACTTAAATAAATCCCATCATATCTCCCGTAAAGATCCCATATTTTATCAAGAAATTTTTCGTCTTCAGGTGAGATTTTTTCGTTCTTAGTCGGATTTGGAATTTTTTCTGTTATTTTTTCTTTCTTGTATTGTTTTATACTGTAATACAAAGATGGAAAAACAGGGCCAAAATCCCATGCAATCGGGTTTTCATCAATCAGGCGTTGTTGTTTATCTGTCAGCGCCAGATACCAGCCATACGCAATATAAGTTAGCTTGATTATTTTCATAGGAGTAAGATTTCCGGTTTTGGAATATTTCCCTATAAAATAATTCGCAACTGTTGTTGGATTGTAAGACATAACTATAAAATATATTTATCAAAGTTAGCAAAATTAGATTGTTCTGCAATCATCAATTCTATTGTTTTGCTAATGAGATGCTTTGTTCAACATTTTACCTTTTCAAAACTATTATCCGGTATAAATAAATTATATTGCTTCGTCTTAAGAGTTGTTTAATCAAAAGCCTTACAACAGTATGCTTTACTTAACGGGAATTATAATTACCTTTTTTTTAGTTATTATTTTAACCAGCAAAAAAAACAAAAGCGAAGCTGATAAAATTTTAGCGCTTTGGTTATTTTTTACAGGCTTTCACCTGATTTTATTCTACCTCCATTTTAATAATGAACATATAAAATTCCCTTTTTTACTCGGATTCGAAATTCCGATGCCATTGGTTCAGGGACCTTTTTTATACTTATATACTTCAGCTTTAACGAATCAGAATCAGAATAAAAAATACAGCCTGCTTCATTTTATCCCTTTTATAATTGCCATACTGCTACTCATTCCGTTTTTTGGATTGTCTTCTGATGAAAAAATAGATATTTATAAAAATGAAGGCAAGGGTTACGAACAATTACTTCTCATTGTATACATCACAGTGATTATTTCAGGAATTTTATATGCGTTGCTTTCTTTGCAAAAACTTTCGAAACACCGCAAAAACATTACCGAGCAATTTTCCTTTACCGAAAAAATTAACCTGAGATGGCTGAGTTATTTAATCTTAGGATCCGGTGTGATCTGGGTAGTAGTTATTTTTTGCGATGATCCGTATATATTTTCTACCGTTGTGTTGTATTTGTTTTTTATTGGTTATTTCGGAATAAAACAGGTTGGAATTTTTACTAATAAACCTGCTTCTGAAAATAATGAAACTGTAGTTTCTGCATTAGAAAACATTCCGACGGAACCTCAAGCGGAGAAAATTAAATATGAAAAATCAGGATTAGATAGTACAGAACTTTTGGCAATTCACAAAAATCTAACTAACCTCATGGAGAATGAAAAACTTTACAAAAACGCTGAGTTGACGTTAGCCGAATTATCCCAAAAATTAAAAGTGCATCCCAACATACTTTCACAAGTAATTAATTCTGTGGAGCAAAGAAACTTTTATGATTACATCAATTATCAGCGGGTAGAAGAATTTAAAAAAATCATTACACTTCCGGAAAACCAAAAATTTACTTTGCTTTCTTTAGCTTTTGAATGTGGCTTTAATTCTAAAACTGCTTTCAACCGCAATTTCAAAAAAGTAACAGGTCTTTCTCCATCAGAATATTTGAAATAAAAGAGAACCACCTTACAAGTTGGGGCGACCGATACCCTTTCAGAATACATCTTTGCATAAAATTTTAAAAAACTATGCAATGAAAAATCAAGTATTCTATTCGATAGCAATCGCTTTTTCTCTTTTCTTTTTTTTAGGATGTGAAGAAGAAAAGTACACCAATCAACTCGGAAATCTGGTTCCAAAAACAGTAGATCAGAATGTATCTCTGCCTTCTATTTTTGTTAATGGTACGCAGTTGCACGCTGAAACTTTCGGAAACCCGAACAATCCAATGGTGGTATTTCTACACGGTGGTCCAGGTTCTGATTATCGCAGTTCACTAAATGCAAAAGAACTGGCAAACGATGGTTATTATATCATTTTTTACGACCAGAGAGGTTCCGGATTATCCAAAAGGCACAACCAAAACAGTTATTCCATTCAGTTGGTTCTTGACGATCTTACAGAAGTCATCTCACATTACCGTACTTCTAATACTCAAAAGGTGTTTCTGTTTGGACATTCCTGGGGCGCCATGCTTGCTGCGGCTTATGTAAATTCTTATCCAACCCTTATAAACGGAGTTATTCTGGCAGAACCCGGCGGACTCAATAAAAAGTTATTGGATGAATATGGGGAATCAAGCCGAAAATTAAATTTATTTTCTGAAGCCACAAGTGACTTATTTTACATGGATCAGTTCTTAACCGGAAAAGAAAACGAACATGAAGTCCTAGATTATAAAATGGGAATTTCTACCAGTTTTTCTTATGCCAAAGGAAACGAAGAGGGAATTGAAGGCCCCTCGCCTTTCTGGAGAATGGGCACAGCAGTATTAAATAGTTTTATTGGTATTGCCGAAAATGACGGTTTTGATTTTACGACCAATTTAAGCCAATATAAAACCAAAGTTTTGTTTTTATACGGAGAGAAAAATAAGTCCTACGGTTTGCATTTTGCTCAAAAAGAAGCTGCATTTTTTCCAAGCTCAGAGATTGCTGAAGTGAAAGGTACCGGACACGAAATGATATATTTTAAATGGGAGAATGTACACCCCTTAGTATTGAATTATTTAAACGATTTAAAATAACCTGCAATGAAAGCAATATTGACACTCATTACATTTCTCATTTCACTTTTTACATTCAACATTTTACACTCACAGACTATTAACTGGAAAAGCATTCAAAAGGAACAAAAACACATCCTGAATGCAAATGCAGGCTGGGAATATGGTTTCGTATACGGAATAGGATATGGCTATAAATTAGAAACCAAAATACCAATTGTACTGGAAAGCGCTATTTCTTTTGCTTCAGGCGAAGTAATATTTGATGATTTTAAAACCAAAATAGGCGGACAAATTAACCTGTACCAGATTGAAAATTTCCATTTTAATGTGGCTGTTCACGGAATTTACAGGCACTATGGAAATCCGTTGGTCACTTTACAAAATTTTGGTGCAGATGCAACGGCAATAATCGGTTATTACAAACCTAAATGGTTTTCAGCAGGTGAATTTGGTTTTGACCAGGCCATTGTTACACATTTTAAACATAAGGATATTTACAAAAACGTTTATCCTGAAGTAAAAAATGGCTGGTACGAACCTACGACTGGAGGAAACTTCAATTTCGGAATTCAGGGTGGTTATTCGTTTAACAGAAGCGACCTGACTATAAGAGCAGGAAAAGTAATGACCGAGGATTTCAGGACTTCTCCTTTGGTTCCTTTTTATTTGCAAATTGGATATAATTACAAATTGGATTGATTTAGTTAATAGCTTTATTAAAAACAAACCCGACAGATTTTTGAAACCTGTCGGGTTTAAGTATTTTTAAACATTTTATCTACCAGTTAATTTCCTGCCTTTGATCTTTTTTCAAAGTAATAGTTTGTTTTTTATCACTGTTGATTAATGTTGTCTTTCCTCCTTTTTTAGAAGAAATAATCATTTTTTGAATCTTTTTATTGTTCCATGTCATTTCAATTTCGAAACCGCCACGAGCACAGATTCCTTTTACAGAACCGCTTTCCCAGGCATCAGGTAAAGCCGGCAATAATCTGATTTCGTTTTCATCAGACTGAACCAGCATTTCGGCTACAGCAGCAGACCCTCCAAAATTGCCATCGATTTGAAATGGCGGATGTGCATCAAATAAATTCGGATACGTTCCTCCTCCTCTTCTTGGCTTTTCGGTTTTTTTTCCGTCCGGATCTACGTAACGAAGTAATTCACGATACATTTTATAAGCACGATTTCCGTCCCAAAGTCTTGCCCAAAGATTAATTCGCCAGCCTTTTGACCAGCCTGTGGTTTCGTCGCCTTTTATTTCTAATGTTTTCTTCGAAGCTTCTGCCAATTCCGGAGTTTTCAAAGGCGTAATGTGATCTCCAGGAAAAAGTCCGAATAAATGCGATTGGTGACGGTGTTTTGGATCTTTATCTTCCCAATCAAAATACCATTCCTGCAGATTTCCTTTTTTACCTATTTGATACGGATGTAAATTGGCCAAATCAGATTCTAGTTTTTTTACAAAATCGGCATCAACGTTTAAAATCTTAGCAGCTTTAATTGTTTTATCAAAACATTCACGAATCATAGCTAAATCAGCTGTCCCTCCGTATAAGGTTGCTCCAACAAAACCATCCGACAGTTTATACTGATTTTCAGGCGACGTTGATGGCGAAGTGATTAACTTTCCGTTTTTATCTTCTACCAGCCATCCCATACAAAATTCGGCCGCACCTTTCATTAACGGATAACCTTCATTTTTTAAATAATTTTGATCTTGAGTAAAAATATAATGTTCCCAAATATGAGTACTCAGCCATGCTCCTGCCATTGGCCAGCAAGCCCACATTGGTTCTTCTTTTCCGAATTGACCAACCGGATTCGTCATTGCCCAGATGTCTGAGTTATGTCCTGCTGCCCAGCCTTTATCAACTCCATAAAAAGTCTTAGCCGTAACTTTTCCGGTTACCGAAAGGTTTTTAATGAAACTCAGCAATGGCAGATGCATTTCTGAAAGATTGGTGTTTTCTGCCAGCCAGTAATTCTCTTCCAGATTAATATTCATCGTGTAATTACTGCTCCATGGCGGACTCAAATACGGATTCCAAAGTCCCTGTAAATTTGCAGGAACACCTAAGGTTCTCGAAGAACTGATGAGCAAATAACGTCCGAAATTGAAATACAGAATTTCAAGGTTTTTGTCTTCCTTTCCGTCAGCGTAACGCAACAAACGTTCGTCTGTAGCCAAATCCGGAGCAGTTGTTTTCCCTAAGTCTAATGTTACCCGATTGTAAAATTTCTGGTAATCGGCAATATGATATTGTTTTAATTTATCGAATGGTTTTGTGAAAGCTTTTTTAAGATTTTCTGATGCAATTGCTTTGTCGTTTACACCTTCTGTAGCAGGATTTTTATCAAAACCATTGAAACTTGTGGCAATCGAAACGTAAATTACAGCTTCACTCGCATTTTTTATACCTAATGTCTTGTCAGAAGTAGTAATTTCTCCATCCGTATTTTTGATTTTCATCAAAGTTGTAAATCGTGTTCCTCTTTCTTTTATTTCAAGATATTTTGGAAGAACAGTATAACCTGCATGTTCATTTATTGGCGCCCTTCCGTTCAATGACAAAACATTGTCTTTAACCTCAACATTTGATTTTAGTAAACTGCTCAAATTGATATCAAAATTTAAAGCCCCCTTTTGGCTGCTGATCAATTTAATAATCATAATTTGGTCTGGTGCAGAAATAAAATATTCTCTTGTAAATTTTACACCGTCAATTTCATAAGTTACTTTTGAAATTGCATTCGAAATATCCAGTTCTCTATGATAATTGATTGCTTTTCCTTTCTTGGAACTGGTAATTTCTATTGTTCCTAAAGGTGCGTATTTCTCTGAGTTTTTTCCCTGTATTTTTTTATTGAGTTCCTCAGCCAGCTTGTAATTTTCATTTTGAAGTGCTTCACGAATTGCCGGAAGATTTTTATATGCTTCGGAATTCATGTTTGCATTTACAGGCTCGCCCGACCAAAGCGTAATATCGTTTAGATAAATTTTATCTGAATTCACTCCGCCAAAAACGGTTGCGCCCATTTTTCCGTTTCCTAAAACGAGGCTTTCTTCAAAATATTCAGCAGGCTGATTGTACCACAAAACATGACTGGACTGTGCTATAATTTTTCCACAAAAAATGGAAATGACAAAAACTAAATATAACTTTTTCATAAAAAATATGATTTTAATCTAAAAATTCTACTTCGGGTACAAACAGGATTCCTTTTTCAATTCATCCATAAAGACGGGTTTGAAACCCGTCTCTACAATCATCTATTAAAAAAACAATCCTCATCCCATTTTTTAGGATTATTTATGATATAATTTCTAATTCTATCATATTCTGCTTCATTCCTGATAATATGATCGTGAAATCTTTCCTGCCAATTTGTAACTCCTCTTGAATTTCTTTTTTCATTTATTCTCCGGGATGAAAATGATTTTAATGCCCTAATAAATTCAAATACCCCGTGATTTTTTTTAATGGGATTTCCATTCGTAGCATTATCTGCGGTACAGACGGGTTCAGTACAGACGGGTTTCAAACCCGTCTCTACGCTATCCGGATCGGGAATCATTATTTTTGAATCATTCACTCCAACGATACAATGAATATGATTCGGCATTATCTGAAATTCTCCCAAAATAATATTATTATAGTGATTCGGTAAATCCAGCCAACAATCTAATACAATCTGCCCATATTCATTCAATATCATTTCACCATCCTTTATTTGTCCAAATAAATGGGTTTTATTTTTGGTGCAAATTGTGATAAAATAATCTCCTGGATTTTCATAACTCCACCATTTAGCTCTGGCAGATTCTATTCGATATTTCGCTTGAAATTTAACCATATTATTTATTTTATAGGTAAATAAACAAAATTTCTAAATATCACCGAACCTTCTCCAACAGCTGAAAGCCCTAAACGAAGGCTCATAAAACCACTTAGTGCATTATGATTAAAAGAGCTTACCTCAGCCGAGTTTTCGATTTTTAGCCAGTCCTTTCCATTGAGACTGTAAAACATATTGACTACCTGTTCCTTTTTTTCCAAACGTAAAAACAAATGTGTTTTATTGACTCCTTTTACAGTAGGAAATTGCCATACTCTAAGGATTGCCATGATATTTTCTTTATCAAAAGCGATTCCTGTAAATAATTTAGTATCATAGAAAAGAACTAATCCAGCTGATGCATTACCTTCGATTTCAACTTCTACATCAGCCGTATATGAATGATCCGAAGGTGTACATAACAAGGGCGAACTTTGACCGATGCCCGTTCCTTTTCCTATAATTTTTATTCCGTTTGCAGAGAATGTGGCTCTTCTGGAATCGTATTCATCAAAAAACTGCCATTGCGGATTAAGCTCTGCTCCAGTAAAAGTATCAGAAAGTGTGAAATTATTTTTTGCAGATTCGCCTGCCGGTTTTTTAATTTGCTCTTCGGTTTTAATGCCTTCCTTCATTTTATACCAGCCGTCTTTTGTCCATTCTACTGGTTGCAATAACGTTTGGCGCCCCATGTTGTAATAACCGTTTTCGTAGCCGTGAAAAACCATCCACCAATTGCCTTTCACATCATCAATTAAAGTTGCATGCCCTTTTGACCACCATTTTTCAGAAGCACTGTTTGTTCTTATAATTGGGTTATGAGGCGAATTTTCCCAAGGACCTAAAGGCGATTTTGACCTTGCCGAAATTACCATATGACTTGTTGCCGGTCCGGCGGTTCCTCCTTCGGCTGTTGTTAAATAATAGTAATCGCCTCTTTTAAAAACTTTTGGCCCTTCCATGCAGAAACACTCGATCGACCATTCTGACGGAATTTTCCAGCCATCGTAAACGTGTTTGCTTGCTCCCGAAACTGCTAAACCGTCTTTTGAAAGCGGAACATAACTTCCGTTACTGAAATACAAATAACGATTTCCTTTTTCGTCTGTAAAATGTCCGGGATCGATATTTCCGATTTTCAAATCTATGGGATCGCTCCACGGACCGTTTATCGAATCAGCCCAAATGACATAATTGGTTTCGTTTGCCGGAAAATAGATGTAAAATTTATTATTGATTTTCACCAAATCTGGCGCCCAGACTGAACCCACGCTTTTTTTGAGCGCATGTGTAACAGGTTTCCAGTTAATCAGATCTTTTGATGTCCAGATTAACAATCCGGGATAATAATTGAATGACGAATGTACAATATAGTAATCCTCACCATCTCTTATTATAGACGGATCAGGATAATCACCTACAAATATCGGGTTTTGATAAAATCCGTCTTTTATATTGTCCTTTTGTTGTTGCGCATTTACGATAAGCGATAAGAAAAACAATAACAACTGGATTTTTGATTTTAGAAATTTCATAAACTTTTATTTTTTACCGAACAGACGAATTCATATAGACATTCAGTACAGACGGGTTTTGTAGAGACGGGTTTCAAACCCGTCTCTACCTACGGATTTATTTTATATTTTTCATTGGCCGTAATCATTTCCCAATTGTCGGTTCTAAAGGGCGATGCCGGAAATTTTTCTTTATTAAAAAGATTGATTTCTGTATCATCATCTGCCCATCCGTAACGAACTGCAACCGGATTTGGAACATTTTCCCCGGAAACAATTATTTTATTTTCTTTAATTATCGCTTTTGCAGAATAAAAAACTTTGTCGGCACCGGCGATTTCGAAACCTCTTAATGCAGTAATATTTGGTGTTGTAAGTCCGCCTCCTACACTATCGAAAGTCAGAATGACTTGGTTTCCTTTTATTTCCTGAGATTTATATATTGGTCCACTAAAAGCCTGTTTTTTACCATACACATTATTTAATGCGATTGCTGCCAAACGAAATCCAACGTCTTGCTTGTTAGTTGGATGAATGTCTTTTGCGTTACCGATATCGGTAGTAACAGCCATTCCGGTATTGGATACTTTTAAAGTTTCAAATTGTGCTTCGCGAAGTTCTGCCCAACGGCTTCCTTTTTTACTATTCCCGCCAAATTCATCAAAAGTTGATAATTGTACAAAATAAAAAGGAAAATTACCCTGATTCCATTTTGTTCTCCAATCCTGAATCATCAAAGGAAAAGCTTTTTTGTATTGATTTGCCCTCCATACATTTGCTTCACCCTGATACCACAAAACACCCTGAATCGCATACGGAACCAACGGATTTACCATAGCATTGTATAATAGTGACGGATAACTGTTTGGCGAAACTGAAATTTTTACCTGAACGACATTGAATTTCCAAAGTCCTTCAAGTGCTACGTTGCTGTTTTTAAATTGAATTTTTAAATCGGTAGAATCTCCGTAAATTCCGCCACCTCCGGTATAATCGGTAATTCGGACAGCTATTACATTTTTTCCTTCTTTTAAAACACCAGCCGGAATTTTATACACTCTTAGTTTTTCCCAAATATTGTTAGTCCCAACCTGAACTCCGTTGATGTAGGTTATATCTTCATCATCAATTTTTGCCAGATGTAAAACAGCATTCCTTTTCGCCTGTTCAGCAGTTAAAACAACTGTTTTTCGCATCCAGACAATTCCGTCAATATTACCTATTTGCTGGTTTTCCCAAAGGGAAGGCACTTTAATTTCAGGCCAATTGGTATCATTAAATTCAAATGCTTTAAACTGATCTTCGTTGTCCAGTGTTACATCAAAACCCTGAATCTTTTTAATATTTCCTAAAAGTGATTTTTTATAATTTTCGAAAATTTCATCCATATTTACAGTTGGAACTTCGGCAATCATATCTTTAAAAGCAGTACTTTTTTCGAATGCTTCACGGCTTGTCCAGGTTTCTACACAGGTTCCGCCCCAGGAAGTATTAATAATTCCTATTGGGATTTTTAATTCATCATATAATTTTTTCGCAAAAAAGAAACCTGCCGCAGTAAAATCACGAATATTTTCTTTATTAGAAACCGCCCATTTTCCGGCTTTTAAATCTTCTTTTGGAGTCCCACTTAAATCTTGCACAACTCCAAACTGACGAATCATCGGATAATTAGCCTGCTCTTTTTTAGTTTCAAAATCGGGCAATTTATACATCTGAAATTCCATGTTCGATTGTCCGCTGCAAATCCATACTTCTCCTACCAAAACATCTTTGATAACAATTTTGTTTTTTCCGGCAATAGTTAACTCAAAAGGACCACCAGCTTTTTCAGAATCTAATTTAACCATCCATTTCCCGTTTTTATCAGCCTGAATGGTTTTGGTTTGTTTATTAAAATGAATCGTTACTTTTTCATTGGTATCAGCCCAGCCCCAGACCGGAATTTCCTTATTGCGCTGTAGCACCATTCCGTCAGAAAACAGCAAAGGCATTCTGACATTAGCATTTGCTAGTACAGAAAAAAACAATATGAAGGTTACTATGTTTTTTTTCATTTCAATTTTTATAAATCTATTTTAAACCATCCATTAAAGCCGTAAGTGCTTTGGTGTCAAAAACAGTATTGTTAGTTCTGTTAATGATTCCAAATCCATTATTTGATATACTGCCTTCATCCCAATAAAATGGCACCAGACCATTGGCCTTAGCCTGTTGAACAACAAATTTTAAATAATAAGCACGTGATTCTAAATGTTTCGTCAGATTATCACCTGTTAATGACGAACGTCTAATAGCTCCAAACTCTCCTAAAATTACCGGAATTCCTTTATCTACAAACTGAGTTTTCATCAATTTAAAATCGGCTGTTACTGCTGCCTCTTCTCCCCAGGTTGCATTTCTGCCTGTATCAGTTGTAGATTTATAGCCATTTCCCCAATAGTAAAACATTTTGCCCCAGCTTTCGTCCTGAGTCAGGCCGGCAAATTGCCATGGTGCATAATAATGTACTTCTACCATCATGCGTCCCGCTAATTTATCGGTAGGTAAAGAAGTCATCAATTGGTTTGTTTTTAAAATATCTGTTCCCGGTCCCTGAATGATCAAAGTTCTGTAGGCATTTCTTCCTCCGGTAGAACGCACCGCATCAATGAAAGTCTGATGATACGATTTGAGTACAGCCATTTGTTCTGCATTTTCTACATTAGGTTCATTGGCACTTGCAAAAAGTAACAATCCGTTGAACTCCCTAAGATTTGTTGCAATCTGCTCCCAAAATGCTTTTTGTTTTTCATTGTTTTCAGCTTGTTTTGCTACAGTAACATTATTCTCCAGCCATCCGCCGTCCCAATGTACATTTACGATACAATACATTGCATTATCGTTGCAGTATTTTACCACTTCCTTAACCCTGTTCATCCAGTCTGATTTTATTTGAGCCGTAGTTGAATTGGCTAGGTATTGATTCCATGAGCACGGGATACGTACCGCATTGAAGCCTTTTGTTTTTACTAAATCTATCAATGCTTTGGTAACTTTTGGATTTCCCCAGGCAGTTTCACTTCCGGTGGCTTCCATAGTGTTACCGATATTCCATCCTATTTTAATTTTTGATGCAATTGTTTTGGCATCACTCCCCATACCTGAAGGATCTGCAGGCAATGGACTTGTATTATAATTAGGTAGTTTTGACGTTGAGACCTGAACAACTGAATTTGTATCTGCTGCGATTTTTTGCTCAGGGATATCATTACTGCAGGATAAATTTGCTAATAAAAGCAAACACAGAAAAACTGTTATTTGGCAATCCATAAATGCTTTTTTCATACTATTTAATTTTCTCTTAAACATTAAAATAATAAAAACTTAATTCAACTGGAATCTGTTATTTTTTGGTATTTTAAAATGATACTAAAAAAGGAATCTGCAGTTAATTTTATCTATCGAAAAATATTTTTTATTTTAAAATTTCAATATATAAAACCAACTGCAGATACTAAAAACATTTTTTATTTCAATCCGTCCTGCAACGCTGTTAATGCCTGAGAATCATATACGGTATTATTGCTTCTGTCAAATAAAGACATTGTATTTGTCCCTAAATTTCCAGCATCCCAGTAAAAAGGAACTAAACCGTTTGCTTTGGACTGTTTTACAACATATTTTAAAAAAGCAGCTCTAGATTTTAAATGCAATGTTAACGCATCCCCGGTTAAATCACGTCTGATTGCACCAAACTCTCCTAAAATTACCGGAATTCCTTTATCTACAAACTTCGTTTTCATTGATAAAAAAACTTCATCTACAAACGCCTCTTCTCCCCAGGTAGGATTGTGTGCAGTATCTGTAGTTGAATGATTTCCTGCTCCCCAATAGTAAAACATTTTACCCCAGTCTGCATCTTTATCCATAAGTGTAAACTGATACGGATAAAAGTGTACCTCAGCCATCATTCTGTTTGCAACTTTGTCGGTAGGCAAAGTAGTCATCAGTTTAGCTGTTTTTTCTATATCTGTAGCTGGCCCCTGAACGATCAACGTACGATAAGCGTTTTTACCCCCTGTAGAACGTACCGCATCGATAAAAGTTTGGTGATACGAATTTAACACTGCCATTTCAGTCGCATCATCTACGTGAGGTTCGTTTGCGCTAGCAAAAAGCAAATGCTCATCAAAATCACGCAGGTTAGTTGCTATTTGTTCCCAAAATGCTTTTTGTTTCGCATTGTTTGCTTCTTTTTTGGCTTCAATACAGTTTTCTTCTAGCCATCCTCCGTCCCAGTGGATGTTTACAATTACGTACATATCATTATCTGTACAATACTTTACCACTTCTTTTACTCTGGCTAACCAGGTATCAGTTATTTTTGCTGTTGTACCATTAGCATACTGATTCCAGGAGCAAGGAATTCGGATGGCGTTGAATCCATTAGCTTTAACCAGATCAATCAAGGCCTTAGTAACTTTTGGATTTCCCCAGCTTGTTTCACTTCCAGGTGTTACTTCTAATGTATTTCCGATATTCCAGCCCAGTTTCATTTTAGCAGCCAATTGCACTGCAGTACTGCTCATACCTGTTGCATCTGCCGCAATTGGATTCGTATTATAGCTCGGATACAAACTTGTTTTTCCTGTTTGAGTAACTGTTATTTTTACAGAAGCCACATCACTGGAGCTAATTGTAACATCTGCCGTTCTTGTTACAGAACTGGTATTTTCTAAAACAGAAATCGTAACTGTTGTTCTGCCCGAAACCCCTGTTCCGGGTGTAAATTTTATCCAGGTTGCATCTGATGTACTTACTGACCAGGCTGTAGTGTTTGTTGCTATAATTACATCTGCACTGTTAGCTTTGCTATCAAGGTCAACTTTATTGACATCAACGGTAAGGGTTTTTACTATTGGCTCTGTCTCTTCAGGGGCTTCCTTATCTGAACTGCAGGACCAGAAACTTATACAGAATAAACACAATATTGTGCTTAGCAAGTATCTTTTCACTATTTGTTTCATTTTAATTTGGTTGTTATAGTTAATAAAGTTGTTTTTGTTTTACACTAAATACATTTAAATCTAATGTGAGTTTTTATTTAATGGTTATTACAATTTCTTTTTGGATATCCCTAGAAGAATTCCCAAGTCTCAAAGTATATTTTCCAGGTTCCAGCACCCATTTTTTTGATTCCGTGTCATAATAGGCTAACTCATTAACCTCAAGAATAATTTTTACCGTAGTAGTCTCCCCTGTTTTAACATCCACTTTCCGGAAACCTTTTAATTCCTGTGCTGCACGGAGAACTTTTGAATCTGGTTTAGATACATACAATTGTACTACTTCTTTTCCATCCACTTTTCCAGTGTTTTTAACATCAACAGAAACTACAATTCTATCTGTTAAACTATAAGAATCTTTATCTGTTTTAGCATTATCTAAAGTAAAATTGGTGTATGACAATCCGTAACCAAAAGGATATAATGGTTCAATTTTTTTAGTATCAAACCAGCGATATCCTACCAAAATTCCTTCTTTGTATTTAACGACTTTATCACCTGGAAAGCTCTTGGTTGCATGAGCAGGTGAATCCATTAATTTTTTAGGCATTGTCCAAGGTAATTTCCCTGATGGATTTACTTTTCCTAACAATACATCTGCCAAAGCATTTCCTCCTTCGGAACCATTAAACCAGGTCCAAACCAAGGCTTTCGTTTTTTTGCTTACTGTGTCAATATCAAACGGAGCTCCGGCAACCATAACCACAATGGTATTTGGATTAACAGCTAATACTTTTTGAATTAATTCTTCCTGTCCAAATGGTAATTTTAAATCCCTGCGGTCAGAAGCTTCTGTTTCGTAATCACGATTTGAACCTGCAAAAACCACAGCTACATCTGAATTTTTAGCTGCTTCTATAGCTTCTTGTAATTTTGCCGGGTCTAACTGATCGATTGTTACCGGACCTGTTGAAGTAATGTTTCCTAAGTTCCCTTTGTTTTTTTCTTCGTAACGTTCTAAATATCCTTCTGCATAATTAATTTTAACTGATGAAGGCAATCTGTTTTTCAAACCTTCTAACGGAGTGATTTCTCTTTTGGTTTTTACCCCTGCACCAAATCCACCCAATGCATTTTTCTTGGTTGCATTGTTTCCGATTACTGCAATTGATTTTATTCCATCCACTTTTAACGGCAGGGCATTATTTTCGTTCTTTAATAATACTATTGCTTCTGCTGCAATTTTGTATGCATCCTGATAATGTACTTCTGTTGCGATACTTCCTTTTGCACGTTCTCCGCCTCCCATTGCTTTTACCTGAAACAGAGTTCGTAAAATACGTTTTACATGCAGGTTAATTTCTGTTTCTGAAACTTCTCCTGATTTAACTGCTGCAATTAATTTATCGGCTAAGAAAAATTCATTGAAAGGTTTTGGTGTTCCCATTTCGATATCTAAACCATTTTTTAAAGCTTTTCCTGTTGAATGTACTGCTGCCCAGTCTGAAACTACAATCCCTTTAAAGCCCCATTCGTCACGAAGTATTTTATTCAGCATATAATCATTCTCACACAAATATTCACCTCTGAATTTGTTGTAAGCGCCCATTATGCTATAAGCTCTGGCTTCATTAACAGACGCTTTAAAAGCAGGAAGATAGATTTCGCGTAGCGCACGTTCATCAATTTGCACATCTACAAAATCACGATTCGTCTCCTGATTATTAGCCGCATAATGTTTCACACACGCCATAACATCTTTGTCTTGTAAACCAACAATTAAAGGAACCGCAATTTTTTTATTCAAAAACGGGTCTTCAGACATATACTCATAAGTTCTTCCTCCAAGTGGTGTCCTTACTATATTGATTGCCGGTGAAAGCAGCATGTCTTTATCTCTGGCACGTAATTCTTCTCCTAAACTACTCCCAAAAATATAAGCCATATCATCATTCCAGGTTGCTGCCAAAGCACCTCCCGCAGGATAATAGGTCGCAAAATCATTAGTCCACCCGGCCGGTGACCAATTATCACGGGAAATTTCTTCACGAACTCCTAATGGACCATCAGCCATTTTTAATTCCGGTATTCCTAAACGTGCAACACCTCCCGAAGTAAACATACTATTACCGTGCAACATACCAATTTTTTCCTCAAGCGTCATTTGCGAAATTAACTTATCTATTTCGGCATCGTTATCGTTTTTCATATCTTTCCCTATGTATGTATTTTGTGCCACTTTTGATTTGTTTACCTGAGCGTTACTATCTACCAATCCAAAAATTGAAGTTGCTATAACAAAATATTTTATTGCATTTTTCATTACCTGCTTTTTTTAATTGTATATAAATCAATTATTTAATTATTGTTTTATAAAATTTAACAAAACAACATCATTCTCATTCACGTTAATTTTTTTACTAAAAGTTCCCGTAACACCTATCGTTATTTTTTCTGTTGAAATTGGCGCGCCGTTATTTTTTTCTTTTATTGAATTAACCTGCTGGCGCGTTAACTGACTTGGCTTATTCATCGCTAAATAATCCGCATAAGCGTCATTTACTTTGTAACCCACTTTATAAATTTCTAAAAGATATTTTCCTTTCTGCATTTCATCAATTTCCACTTTTACTGTTCCTTTTTCTTTTGATGGAAGGTCTTTTACGTAATACGTTTGATTCAGTTCTTTATCTCCCGGATGGGTATTCGTAAAATCCCACAATAAAACCTGCACATCGCCTTTTGTATTTTTAGTCACCCATGAAGCTTTATCTGTATTTTGCAGTTCTGTTTCTCCTAATTTGTTTAAAAAATAATACGCGAAATAAGCCGGTTTTTTAATCCCCTGTGTATTCAGTAATCCGAAACCGCCGTGAAAAGGTGTAAATCTTGGCCCCGCTTCTTCAAAAATATCCGTAAAAACCCAATACGACATTGAGTTTGCTGCATTGCCGACTTGCTTTATTTTTTGCAGAATATAGGCTGCCGAATGATAACTGTCATGAATTGGATCTGCTGGCGTATACGAGGTACTCCATTCTGTATAATGCAATTCTAAATTTGGTTTTGCCGAAGCTGCAATTTGTTTTCTTGAATTTAAAATATCGCCGCTTACGCTGAATTCATCCTGACTTAAAATCGTTCCTGAAGTCCCAAATTCATCCAAGTATCCATGTTTTACACCATAAGTATGTGTTGAAACAAAATCCATTGGCACATTGTTTTTTGCACAAAAATCAATTGTTTCAGGAACCCAAGCCGCTCCTGCTGTTGCAGGGCCGCCGACTTTATAAGCTTTGTTTACACTTTTTATTGCGCGAGCGCTATATTCATATAATTTAAAATATTCTGTCTGCGTTCCTGTCCAAAATCCCGGTGATAAATTCGGTTCGTTCCAAACTTCAAAATACCATGTTTTTACTTCTTCTGCTCCGTATCTTTCTATGAAATGCTGGGTTAAGTTTTTAATTAAATCTTCCCATTTCTTATAATCCTTCGGAGGCGTTACATTTCCTTTCCACCAAAAAATAGTTTCTTTTCCGCTCGCCAAAGCATTCGGCATAAAACCTAATTCTACAAATGGTCTCATTTTCAGACTCACAATGTAATCGAACAAAACGTCTACATATTGGTAATTGTACTCTGGATTTCCTTTTTCGTCTTCACGGTAAACTGCCATGTCATCGGTCAATAAACCATGAAAACGGATGTATTTAAAATCGCATTCTTTTTTTACCAATCTCAATTGCTGCTGCCAGTCTGCACGAAGACCTTCATTTGCTCTTCCAGCTCCAATGCATTCTTTGAACATGGTGTTTAATTTTCCTGCTTCTTTTTTATAATCCACTTTTATCGTTCGGTTTTGTGCCATCAAATGGACTGAACTAAATAAAACTGCTGCTATTAAAAGTTTTTTCATCTGGAAATGGTTTTATTTATTTTTTTGCCACAGATTAAAAGAATTCGAAAGGATTTTTTTCTTTTTTTACTCTCGCAGATTTAGCAGATCATGCAGATTTAAATCTTTTTAAACTGTGTGCATATTTTATTTACACAGAATTAGAATAAAAAATCTGCGTTATCTGCTAAATCTGCGAGAACATAAAAATCTTTTTAATCATTTTAATCTGTGACTAAATATTTTATTTTCTAACTATATGTTAGACGCACTGCAGTGCGTCTCTACAGAAAATCTTTGTGGATTATAATTTCTTGAATCTTACTGCTCCACCGCCAGCTCCTCCTAATTTCAATTGCAATTTATCCGAAGTTTTTACCGTTTTTTTCGAAATGGCCACTGCTTCCGGATTATGTGTTTGATCTGTTCCTTCTGCATCGACATAAATCTGTGCTTCGTAAGTGGCATTTGGATCTAAGAATGATAATGAAACCTCTACATTTCTTGTTTTTTCATTAGTCAAAGTTCCTAAATACCAATCAGCACTGTTTCTGTCTTTTCTTGCTGTTGTAATGTATTCACCAATTTTTCCTTCTAAGATTTTAGTGTCTTCCCAATCTGTTGGAACATCTTTTAAGAATTGTAAAGCAGGTTTTCCTTCGTAGTTTTCAGGAAGATCTGCCAACATTTGAATTGGAGAGTAAAGCGCCACATACAATGCCAATTGCTGCCCCACAGTACCCTGAATTCTTTTTCCTGGATAACCTTGTTTTACCTCAACATCAAAAATTCCAGGCGTAAAATCCATTGGACCAGAAAGTAATCTTGTAAAAGGAATAATAGTCAAATGGTTTGGCGGATTTCCTTCGCTCCAAGCGTTATATTCTTGTCCACGTGCTGCTTCTCTCGAAACCATGTTTGGGAAAGTTCTTCTTTCTCCTGTATCTTTAATTGATTCATGATATAAAACGGCTAAATCATATTGCGCTGCTTTTTCTAAAATGTATCTGAAATAGTTTACTCCAAATTGCCCGAAGTGCATTTGTTTCATATTCAGTTTAGAACCTACATGCCCAATTTTGACTGTGTGGATTCCTAGTTTTTTGTACAAAGCAAAACCTTCGTCAACTTCTTTTAAATAGTTAATTAAGTTGGAACCTGTTTCGTGGTAACCGATTAATTCAACATTGTTTTTCTTTCCGTACTCCACTACTTTTTCTAAGTCGAAATTGTCAGCACTTTTCGTGAAGCTGAACATGTGCATACGGTTTTCATACCAAGCTGGCGTCCAGCCTTTGTTCCAGCCTTCGATCAGTAAATGGTGGAAACCTTCTTTTGCAGTAAAATCAATATACTCTTCGGCGTGTTTTGTCGTTGCGCCTTGTTTGTCGCTTTCCCAGAAAGTATATTTTCCGATGTGCATTCCCCACCAAATTCCTAAATATTTGTATGGTTTGAAATAACTGTTTGTGTTTTTTAATTTGTTTGGTTCGTTTAAGTTTAAAACCAAGTAAGAAGTAATCAATTCTCCTGGATTATTTCCAATTTGAATTGTTCTCCAAGAAGATGTAAACGAATCTTTTACGCGAACTTTTACACCATCTGCCCAAGGCACAAGATCTGATTTTAATTCTGTTCCTTTATTATTAACCAAAGTCATACTGGCAAAATCTACCAGGTTTGCTTCGTGAAAACTCAAAGCCAATCCGCTTTTACTTTCGATTGTTAATGGAGTTAAAACCGTATCTAATGTACTTACTGGCGCATCTTTAAATAAATATTCATCACGATCTGGTCGGTTTGCAGGAATCCACCATGCTTTTCCGTCTTCTTTTAGGTTGAAAGTCGTTTTTTCATCCATGATGAAAATACTGTCTTTTACATTTTGTTTTGGATAAACGTATCTAAAAGCTACTCCATCGTCAAAAGCACGAAACTGAATCTGTAATTTTCTTTTGTTTCCTGTTTTTTGCTCTAAATCAACCACCAATTGATTGTAGTGATTTCTGATGTTTTTCTTTTCTCCCCAAACTTGTTCCCAAGTCTCGTCAAACGTAGAAGTCTTGGCTCCTTTTATTTCAAAATTTGAACTTAAGTCTTCGTTTCCTTTCAATACAAATCCCATATCAGACGGAGAAATCACTTCTGTCTTTCCGTGAGAAACTGCGTATTTTGGAGCATTTTTTACCAGCTCAAATTTGATTTTATTTTGTCCGTTTGGCGATGCCAGTTCGTAAGCGTTTTTTGTTTTTTGACTGTAGCCAACTGCTATTGAAAACAGTACGGCTGGAAGAATTAGATAGTTTTTCATGTTTTTGGAATTATATTTTTTTAGCTACAGATTTAAAGGATTAAATGAATTTTAAAACTGTGGCTATATTTTTTAAACACATAGAATCATAGCTCTTTGGAAACTTAAAAAAGGCGTTTCACTTGTTTAAATTCACATAGCTTTTCTATGTGTTAGAAACTAGTTTCTTTTTGCTTTCTTTATTCACAAACAAAGACTATGTTTCTATGTGTTTAAATATTTTTTTTCACGCAGATTCAACAGATTTAAGCAGATTTTTAATCCTCAATTTTTAATCCTTTTAATCTGTGCAATCTTTGGCAAACTATTTTTTATTTTGCCCACTCAGTTTTAAAAGTGGTTTTTCCGTTTAATGGATTTGCAGCTACTTCAAAACTGTTTCCGTTTTTGTTCACTTTTATTTCTTGAACTGCATCGCCTTCTGGTAAAAATACTTTGGCTGCTGCCGAAGTGGTTTTGTCGCTTACAAATACTTTTAAAGTCAATTTGCTCCAATCCATATCTTTTGTAGACTGTGCTAAACCGATATGTGGAATCGCTGTTCCGTCTTTTACTAAAACTACAATTGGCACTTCACCCGCTTTGATTTTATGCCACCCAGATTGGTACACTTTTTTTGTTTGATAATCGATCCAGGTTCCTTCCGGAAGGTAAACGTCTCTTTCTTCTACTTCTTCAAAAAGCGGTGCTACCAACATACTTGATCCAAATAAATATTCGTTATCAACCAACCAAGCTCCCGGATCATTTGGATATTCTACAAAAAGAGCGCGCATCATTGGCAGTCCTTTTTGAGAACTTTCTTTTGCCTGAGCGTAGATATATGGCATTAATTCGTAACGCATATTATCAGCTTTTCTAAATCCTTCTAAAAATTCTTTGCTGTACAACCAAGGTTCGCGAGGCGGTTCTCCGTGGCTTCTTACGTGTGAAGTAAACATTCCGAAAGGCGCCCATCTTCTGTATAAATTCTCAGGTGATTTTGTTGCAAAACCTCCAACGTCATGACTCCAGAAACTGAATCCGCTTAGACCTAAAGAAAGTCCGCCGCGTAATTCTGCCGACATTGCTCCGTTTGAAGTTTCGGCATCTCCTCCCCAATGTAACGGATAACGCTGCGATCCTGCCCAGGTACTTCTTGCCCAGATTAAAGTATAACCTTTTTCTTTCTGAGTGATTTCTGCAACCGCTTTATTGTAACGTAATGGGTATAAATTATGCTCATAGAAACCCGTTCTTCCCGAATGGTAAATTCCGTCTGGCGGTGCTGCTTCTCCAAAATCTACTTTGAAAACTGCAACTCCTTCATCAAATAACTTTTTCAATTTTCCTTGGTACCAAGAAATTGTTTCAGGATTTGAGAAATCTAAAACCGCATCTTCGTAAGGAAGATTTCCTTTTCTGTCTCTTACGGCTAAGTTTTTATCCATAATTTCAGGGAACAAAGTATTCTTTGGTGTGAAATAAGGCAACTGCCATAAACAAACTTGAAATCCGTCTTTCTTTAAATCAGCCATCATTTTTGTAGCGTCAGGGAAACGAGACTTTGCAAACTCATAGTTGTTTCTCCAATCTACATCAAACCAGCCTGTATCAAAGTGAATTACGTCTGTTGGGATTTTGTATTTACGCAAATCTCTCGCAACATCTCTTCCTTCTTTTTCTGAGAAATACGTAATACGGCTCATCCAGAAACCGAAAGACCAAAGTGGCGGCATAGCAGCTTTTCCTGTCAGATTCGTGTACTGATCTAAAATTTCTTTTGGCTCTCCGATAAAGAAAAACAAATCGGCTTCATCATCTCCAATGTACATTTCGTTGGCACTTGAAAAGTATTTTCCAAAATCAACCGTAATTGGTGTTGAATGGTGCATGAAAACTCCATAACCACGGCTACTCATGTAAAACGGAATTGGTTTGTACATGGTTTCGTTTTGGATTCCGTTTGCATCATCTGTCCATAAAACTACTTTTGAACCGCGTTTGTTGAATTGTGTAAATGATTCACCGCAACCAAATATTTTTTCGTCTGGTTCTAAACTGAAAGCCGCGCCCATACTTCTTGAATAATCGCTGTTTCTGCGAACATAAGAAAACGGAAGCGTTGGGGTATAGGTATTTTTAAAATCGGTATCGTGAAGTGTGCTTGTCAGCATTTTTCCTTTTTCATCGTAAATTTTAACATGCCAAGGTTTTGTCAAAATCTCCACTTTTCCGTGTTTGCTTGTATAGCTGTGACCGCCTTCGATTTTAGCATATTTCCATAATTCCGGATGATTTGGTGCAACGCCATCAACCAACATTAAAGATGCTGCCTGAGGATGAAACTGAGGACCAGAGGTCGTTTTGATACGAACTGTTCTATCCGATACAAACTGAATTTCGAATGGCAGAACAGGAGATTCTGCGTATTCTGTCGTTGGAAATTCGTTTGCTTTTTCCACATCCGGTTTCATCATCATGTTGTTGAAAGCCTGACGCGTTTTATAATTGTATCGCAGGTATTTGATTGTTCCTTTTCCTGTTGCAGGATCAAAAGAAGCCAATTCGTCTGCAAAATAAAAAGTGTTCAGATAGTTCTGAAAATCTTTACTGATATCGATTGGTGCGTTCAGCACATCTGCATTTTGAATTTGTGCAGTCGCTTTTGGCACAGCTAGAAATCCCAAAACAAAAGCAGAAACTAATGCGGTTAATTGTGAGTTTTTCATGGGTTAGTTTTTATTTTTTTGCCACAGATTAAAAGGATTCGAAAGGATTTTTTTTCTTTTTTTTCTCTCGCAGATTTAAATCTTTTTAATCCTTTTAATCTGTGGCTATATTTAAAATTTCAAAAATTATTCAGCTGTAATTACAATTGTCGATTGTTTCAATCCGTTTGATTTTGCGGTTAATTCCAATCTTCCAGATTTATCTCCAGATTGTACAACGACCAAACATTTTCCAGCCAAAGCCGTATGTTTATTTCCTTTGTACGATTCATGACTAACTGGATCTCCGCTACAAACACCTACGATTTTTCCGTTTCCTTTTAAAGAGAAATTAATTTCGTTATTCGCATTGGGTACTAACGTTCCTTTCTCGTCTAAAATATTAACGGTAATAAATGACAAATCATTTTTATCAGCTTTGATGGTACTTCTATCAGCGGTTAATTTCAATTGCGAAGGATCTCCAGCCGTTTTGATTTCTTTTTCTAAAACCACTTTTCCATCTTTACGAGAAACTGCTTTTAGAGTTCCTGCTTCAAAAGGAATTCTCCACATGACGTGTAAATCATCTCCTTTTTTACTTCTTTTTCCAACCGATTTTCCGTTTACGAAAAGCTCTACCTCATCGGCTTTATTATAGTAAGCCCAAACGTCAACCGTTTGTCCAACTTTCCAATTCCAATGTGGGAAAATATGAAGAACGGTTTTATCTGTCCATTCGCTTTGGTACATATAATACACATCTTTCGGGAAACCGGCTAAATCGACAATTCCGAAATATGAACTTACCGATGGCCATTCGTATGGAGTTGGTTCTCCGATGTAATCGAAACCTGTCCAAACGTACATTCCAGCTAAGAAATCGTGTTTTTTAATGATTTTCCAAGTCGCCTCATGCGTAGATCCCCAAGGTGTCTGTACCTGATCGTAAGCTGAAACTGTATTTCCAGGATTTCCTCCTTCAAATTTTTTATCCCAACTAACCGGCCATTTTTTGATGGTGTCTGAAACCGCGTCATAATAACCTCTAGTTTGCAAACCTGAAGTTGTTTCGGTTGCTATGAAAGGGGTTTTCGGGAAGTTTTGCAAATGATGTTCAAAAGTCTGATGCGCATAATTGTATCCGATTAAATCTAAAACTCCAGATCCGGCAAGTGGATTAATTGAAACATTCTTTTTCTCAAATTGCAAAGTCACATCATCAATATTCATATTTACTGGCGGATTCATTCCTGCAGTAATTGGTCTAGTTTTATCATATTCACGAGTAATCGCCACTAATTCTTTTGCAATTTCGATACCTGTTTCATTGCATTGTTCCGGAATTTCATTTCCAATGCTCCACATAAAAATACTAGTATGATTTCGGTCGCGAAGCAATTGATCGATTAGATCTTGTTTATGCCATTTATCCCAATCATTTGCATAATCATATTTCGTTTTGTTTTGTTTCCACATATCAAAAGCTTCATCCATGACAATGAAACCCATTTTATCACAAAGATCCAAAAGTTCAGGGGCAGGCGGATTATGAGAAGTTCGGATTCCGTTTACTCCCATTTCTTTCATAATCTCTAACTGGCGTTCGATGGCACGAGTATTTATTGCAGACCCCAAAGGACCTAAATCATGGTGCATGCAAACTCCTTTTATTTTGACTTGTTTTCCATTCAAAATAAAACCTTTGTTCAAATCAAATTTAAAATCTCTGATTCCAAAAGTGGTTTTGTATTGGTCAATGATTTTATCGTCAAGCGAAATTTCGGTAACTGCTGTGTACAATTCAGGTTTTTCGTCTGACCATAAAATTGGATTTTCAACTTCTGCCGATTGATTCAGAGTTTGGTTTTCGTCGGCGTTAATCGTTATATCTTGAGTAACCGATGTTACTTTGGTATCATCTTTAAAAATAGTTGTCGTTACTTTTGCTTTTTTACCTTCTTTGTATTGATTTTTAATTGTTGTTTCAATACTTACAGAAGCTTTTTCTGCAGTAACTTTTGGAGTTGTAATATATGTTCCCCATTGTCCTACATGAAGTTTATCGGTTGTTTCAAGCCAGACATTTCTAAAAATTCCTGAACCCGAATACCAGCGTGAATTGGGTTGTTTTGAATTGTCAACCTTAACAATTATTTCGTTGTTTTTGTCTCCGTAATTTAAATATGGAGAAATTTCATATTGAAAACCAATATATCCGTTTGGACGTTTTCCTAAATAATGCCCGTTTACCCAGACTTCGCTGTTTTTGTAAACACCGTCAAAAGTGATTGAAGTTATTTTTGTGCTGTCTTCTGCAGCAACTTTAAATGTTTTTTTGTACCAGCCTAAACCTCCGTCAAGTGATCCTCCGCCATAACCTGCAGAACTTTTTTCATTAAATTTTCCTTCGATACTCCAATCGTGAGGAACGTCTAAAGTTCTCCATTTTGTGGATGCTCCGATGGTATCTTTATCGACGATACTATCGTTAAGATGAAAGCTCCAGTCTGAATTAAAAGAGACTTTTCTGTTTTCAAAATCAGTATTTTTTTTATTGCAGCTAAAAACTACAAAAAGTCCCAAAATTGGCAATGTCTTTAAAAAATTCAAATGTTTCATCTTTTGTTTTGATTAGTTCAAAAATAAATTTACCGATAATTATTTCAACTAATTACTGGGCATGTAAATTATCATTTTTCATATAATTATTATTGTACTTTTTAATCTTAACCTGATTTGATTTTGTCAAAAAAGTAAAAAATAATAAGACATCCCTAAACACTTTCTTTCAAAAAAATAGTACTAAGATTGTATTTAGAGATGACTTAATTATTAAAAAAGTGGTTTTAATTCAAAATCCTAAGATTACTAATTAGTTAACACAAAGTGGAAAACCATATATTCACTCTTGTTTGGATCTCTTTTACCAAACCAAATATCGGTAACTACATTTCCTGTTTTTGCAGTTTTAACAATTTTCCATTGATTCTTATCGGTTGTGGAAACTGTTGCCCATGAGCTGCCTATTGGAAATGAAGGAGAAATACCGTTAAATGTAATAATGTTAGTACCGTCTGTACTAGTAGAATAAGTACCTGATTTTTCAACACCATTGCTATCTACAGTTTTTATATTACCATTGTCTGAGAAACTTATTTTGTTTTTAACAACTGTAGCCTGATCACCCGAAACATATCCTGGCCATCCTGCGGCTTCATAATCAGCAACTGAATTCCAATTATTTAGAAATGTACCATTCAAATCTGTCCAGTTAAAAGGGGTATCTTTGCTTAAGGCCCAGGTTTTAGTTGTTGTCGTTGTCGTTGATAACAAATCATCCACAGTACCTCCGTTGAGATCAATTGCAGGATTTGGATCTACAACAACTGCCGGTACCCAATTATCACTATATTCTTTTGATATAAAATTATAAACCAATGTTGCTGCTCCATCACAACTTCCTTTTCTTAAAACACCAACCTGTAATGTATTTTCAGTTAAAGACATGATCTTCATAGAATACCAATTGTCTACACAATTTTCATATTCATTAGTGTGCAAAATAGTCGCATTTGATGTTGTCAATGTTTTTGCGGTAGCATCTAAAAAGTAAGATCCTGATTCCTGACCATAACCTGGCATCATTTTATGATCTGTCGTTAAAAATGGACCATTTTTCAAACTAAATGTCATGCTTCCGTAATCGCCCTGAGCAGCAACCCAGGTATTTCCTTTCCATTCTGGATTCCAATTCCAGCAATCTGCACCATAACAGCCATTATCCCCTCCTTCTAGCCATCCGTTGCTAGTACCGTAAAAATACATAGGTCCCATAAAATATTTCGAAACACCATTGGCATCTAAATCCAAAAGCCAAGTTTTAGAATTTCCAACACCACCGGAAAGTAAATTCCAAAGAGGGTCGTCTACATAGTTTAGGTTGTCTTGTGTAACTGTAACTGTAACAGGGTCTAATTCAACAATTCCCCCACCTGTAACTGCTGTGATTTTAATGGTATAATTTCCTTTAAAAGCATATTTGACAGTTTCTGTAGCTTTATTTGATTTTCCTGTAACATAATCCCAGGTTAGTACAACTCCTGGGGTTTTATTAGTTAATATTACAGTATTTCCTCCCGGATCTACAGCAAAATCTTGTTTAATATCATAATGAATATCCGCTTTATCAGTCACAGCATCTAACGAATAAGTGTCTGGTGAACAAGATGACAGTAGAAGTACTAATGTCAAAAATGTTGTAATTACTATTTTAATATTTTTCATTTTCTTTAGTTTTTAGTTAAAATTACCAGCCGGCATTTTGTTTTAAAACATTCCCCGATAATGTAATCTGAGTATTAGGAATTTGCTGCAATCCTTTTGTTTCCTGAATTTTAGCAGCCGATATTGTTTTTGTTCCTGAAACTCCACCACTTAACAAAGTTGTAGTTTCTGCGATAGTCGAAGAAGCTTTTCCGATGCCTTGACGCAATAAGTCCCAGTATCTCACTCCTTCAAGAGCAAATTCTAAATGTCTTTCGTTCATAATATTATCCTGGGTTACTGGTAATGAAGCAAAGTTTGCTTTGTATGCTCTTTGTCTCACCTGATCAAAATAAGACTGGGCACTTCCGCTGCCTAATTCAGCTGCCATTAACAAAACATCTGCGTATCTTAATACTACATAATCCTGAAACTGGCTGATATCCCAAAACTGGCTACCCAAAACAAGCGGAAGATCTTTTCCGTCTTTATCTACCATTGGCGAGTATTTTTTGTTATAATAACCTGTATATTCTCGTTGGTTGTTTATTTTGTCGAATTCTATATCTTCTTCTTCGATTCCAATAATGGTTGCAGTACGTCTTGTATCATTAGCATTGTATGCATCATATAATTTTGAATTTACTGTAACTCCCCAACCACGTCCGTAAGGGTATGAGGAGAACTCTCTCATTCCGAACATTACCATCCAGTGATTACCGTCTGTGTTCCCGTTATAATCACTTGTATAAGTATATTTTATAGAAAAGATGAATTCTTTGTTACTCTCTCCAGCATATTTATCTACCGAAGCCGCTGGCCATAAAGTAGAAAAATCATCAACCAAACCGTGACCGCTTGATGAGATAACATCTTCTAAATGTACTAAAGCCTGTGCTTTTGTTACTATCCCTGCCAAATCTGTTTTTCCATAATATCCTGTATAGTACAAATACACACGACCTAATAAAGATTTTGCAGCCCATTTGGTGATCCTTCCACCTGGTGAAGCTGTATATGCGGTTGATGGTAAATTGTCTGCAGCAAAAACCAAATCCTGTGCGATTACTTTATAAACCTCCTCAGGGGCTGCCTGTGGAATATTGTCTGTAGAAGGAACCGTTAATAAAGGTATATTTCCCCACAAGCGTACCATTTCAAAATACAGATAAGCTCTGATGAATTTAGTCTCAGACTCATAAGTGTTTCTTAACACAGTATCCCCTTCCCAGTCAATCTGATCCATTTTAGATAAGAAAATATTACAACGATAAATTGCTTTATAATAAGCTTTCCAATTATCATTAAACAAATCAACTTCAGCTGGTGCTCGTGAAATATCGAACTCATCTATTGCTGCCCAATCATATTTGTCGGAAGCACCGGTACCTCCAAAACAATCGTCTGACATGATCTCACTTGCAACTGGCACCCCCTTACCAGATGCTCCTGTAGCGACCTGCATTCCGTCATAACAACCAACCAATGCAGAATAGGCGTCTTCAGTTGTTTTATAAAAATTTGTATCTGTTTGCTGTGTTAGCGGTTCCGTTTCTAAACTACATGAACCCAAAGACAATAAACTCAAACAGAAAATATATATAAATGTATTTTTCATTATCTTATTTATTAAAGTTTAACATTTAATCCTAACATATAGGTTCTTGGTCTTGGATAATATCCTACATCTACACCTGAAGCAAATTTTTGATCATCATTTGAAGATCCGAAACCAATTTCAGGATCCATACCGTCATATTTCGTAAAAGTGTAAAGATTCAACACTGAAAAGTAAATTCGGAACTGGCTTGCAAAGAATGATTTAGATTTATTCATTTTGGCTAAATCAAATCCTAAAGTAATGGTGTTAATTCTCAAAAAATCACCATCCTGAACATATAAGTCTGAAAATTGTGTAAAGTTTCTGTTGTCTTCCGTTACCCTTGGCATTGAATTCGAAGACCCTTCTCCATGCCAACGGCTTAATATTCTGGAAGTATAATTTCCATAAGCTCCCGATTGATTTCTGTACGATTGTACGATTTGGTTTCCAGCTACTCCATTTGCCATCAATGAAAAATCAAAAGCTTTGTAGTTTGCCGATAAAGAAAATCCATAAGTAAAATCAGGATTAGGATCCCCAATACTGGTTTTATCATCAGCATCAATTTTATCATCACCATTCGTGTTTGCATAGATGATATCCCCAGGAGCAGCACCAGGCTGTAATACAACACCATTAGCCGATTTATAATTATCAATTTGCTCCTGATTCTGGAAAACACCACTCGTTTTATAGCCCCAGAAATATCCTAATGGAAATCCGTTTTGCGCTCTGTAGAATTCACCTGCGTTATCATATAATTCATTGCTTAATCCATGAATGATACCGTCTGTTGTAGGTATTTCTCCAACTGTATTTTTATTATAAGCACCATTTGCACTAATGCTGTAATTAAAATCACCAATGTTGTTTTGGTAATTCAGACTCAGTTCAACCCCTTTATTTACGACATCACCACCATTTATATATGGAGGTTCTGCACCTGCTGTTGCTAACACAGGAGCTAATATTAACCAGTCTTTATTTGTCTTTTTGTAAACATCAAAAGTTACATTCAAAGCATTGTTTAAAAATCTCGCATCAAAACCAAAGTTAATCTGCTCAGAAGTTTCCCACTTTAAATTCGGATTTGATAATCTGTCAGGATATGCCCCTGGTACAAGATTATTAGCTCCCTCGGTATTACCAAAAATATAATTAGTATTATTTGATTTTATCGTTGCTAGATACTGAAATGGTCTAATACTTTGATTACCTACCTGACCCCAGCTTGCTCTTAATTTTAGGAAATTAATCGCTTGTGAATCTTTCAAAAACCCTTCGTTTGAAATTACCCATCCGGCAGATACTGATGGAAAATAACCCCATTGATTACCCGGAGCAAATTTAGACGATCCATCTGCTCTCAAAGTTGCATTAACCAAATAGGTGTCTTTAAAATTATAATTTAATCTACCAAAGTAAGACATCAATATATTCTCTTCTTTTTTACCCTTAATGGTTATTTTTGAACCATCTTTATTAGTTGTATTGTCTATCCAGGCATGTTCTAAATCATTAAAAACAGAATTTGCATTATTTGCTTCTACTGAAGTTCCTGCATAATTAATATAAGATGTTCCTGCCATCGCCTCAAAACGATGTTCTTCTGCCACATTAAACTTATATGTTATTAAATTATCCCAGTTAATACTTCTGTTTTTGCTCATATTTTGATTTACTGTATCAAAATCATTATTTGCATAAGTTGATAAGTGATATACAGGCTTATAAGAATGTCCTTCTGAAACATAATAATCAAGTCCTAAAGTCGTCTTAAATGTTAAGTTCTTAATAGGATCAACCTGCAAATAAACATTCCCTAACAGTTTTTGATTATTACTCTCATTTTGATTGTTATAATCCATCATTGCATACGGATTTGCTACACCTGCCAGCCATGGTTCACTGTTGTTTGTAGTATTATAATAATTTCCATCGGCATCGTACATTGGTAATAATGGAGTGGTCTGGAATGCGCTTCTCAAAGAATTATTATATTGATTTCCAACTCCAATACCGTTTTTATCCACATAAGCAAAACTTAGATTCTGTCCTAAGGTTAGGATATCCTTATAAAGTTTATGCTCTGAGTTGAATCTGAAATTGTAACGCTCATAGTTGGACAAATCCTTTCCTCCAACTACTCCTTCCTGTCCTAAATAAGACAAAGAGGTAGAATAAACAGAAGTTTCTGAACCACCTGAAGCACCAAATGAGAAGTTTTTAGTAGCTGCATTATCCGTTAGCATTTTATCCATCCAGTTAGTACCTTTTCCTAATGCAGCAATCTGGTCATTAGTAAAATATGGATTTTTACCTGAGTTTACAGCAGCTTCATTTAAAATAACAGCATATTCGTTAGCATTTAACAAATCAACTTTTCTGGCAACCGACTGTACTCCGTAATACTGATCAAAAGTAATTTTTCCAGGAGAACCTCTTTTTCCTTTTTTTGTTGTTACCAAAATAACCCCATTAGCAGCTTGTGACCCATAAATAGCAGACGAAGCAGCATCTTTTAAAACCGAAATCGATTCGATATCAGAGTTGTTCAGATAAGTAATATCACCAGTAAGAATACCATCTACCACATAAAGCGGGCTGCTTCCTCCTGTAGTTCCCAAACCTCTGATAACTACGTTCATTTTTTCTCCAGGCTGCCCTGAAGTAGAAGTAACCTGAAGACCAGCTGCCTGACCCTGCAACCCCTGAAGTGCGTTTATAGTATTTGTTTTGGCAAGATTTTCACCACTTACCTGAGTTACCGCAGTTGTTACTGCCGACTTTTTTTGTGTTCCGTAACCAATAACTACCACTTCTTTAAGATCTGAGGCTTCTGTTTGTAAAGTAACCGTAATCGTTTTTTGTGTTCCTACTGTTATACGCTGTGTTTTATATCCCATAAAACTTACAGCTATCACATCACCTGCCTTTGCCTCTACTCTGAAATTCCCATCAAAATCTGTTGATGTTCCTTTTTTGGTTCCTTCAATTGCTACCGTCGCACCAGGAATTCCCATACCGTCGTCTGCCGATTTTACATTTCCGCTTACAAATTGGGATTGCTCCTGTGCAAAACCAGATTGCATCGTAAATACGCTAAGCAGCAGCACCAGGAAAAACTGGAGCATTGTCGGTTTAATACAATAATTGCTTTTCATAATCATTAATAATTTGGTTAAATTTTGTTGTTAGTAATTTTTTTAAGTAAAACGCATTCGGGATTTTATCTATAATTTTTGATTTGCCACAAAGGGTTGAAGAGCTCCTTTTGCACATATTGGTTTTTCAAATTCCTTTCCGGAGAACGCTCCCTTTTCGAAATTTAACAATACATCAAATGGTCCGTAAATCTGATTTCTTAAATACTGCTATTGCCATTTGCAGAATTTTATTCCCCAAGATTCTTTGATTAAACTTTATTCAAAAAAGCCTTCTCTGCAAATCAATACCAGAGCTTCTGATTTAATTTCTATAAAAGCATTGATAAAATTTTAGTTAATACTTTTTTATTTTCAATTCACTTATAGTCAAAACGAATTTATCTTATGGTTAATTTGACTACAAGTGTAGTGCAATTTTTCTATATTAACAAAATATTGGCAGTATTTTTTTTCATTTAAAATAATTATAGCAATATTTTTATTTATTAATTAAAATATCAATTCATTAACAATAAAATATTATCAATAAATAACCATTTTACAACATATATTATTAATGATTTAAAACAATTATTACAATACCAAACGACTATTCTTAAAATTAAAGGCTTTTTAATAACATGTTTAAAAATATATCCCTCTCTAAGTACTTATTATTATTTTTATTTACTTAATTTGTCAAAATTTTAACAGCATGGTTAGTAATTTACATGATAGCATTGCCGTAAAAAACGATTATTCAGCAATGAATGCGATTACGATTGACTGTGTTATATTTGGTTTTGACAAAGGAAGCCTTGAAGTACTTTTAGTACAGCACGCAGAAGGAATTAGCAAAGGAAAATGGGGACTTCCCGGAGGATGGATCAATAAAAAAGAAAGTACTGATGATGCTGCCCACAGATTATTGAATGAACTGACAGCATTAGACCAAATTTATCTGGAACAACTAAAAGCATTTGGAAATCCGGATCGTTTTCCACTCAGACGGGTTATTACGATTGGATATTATGCCCTAATCAAAAGAGAAGATTACAACATTAAGGCAGGTTTTACAGCATCTGATGCCAAATGGTATAAGATTAATGAAATTCCGGATCTGATTTATGATCATAATGAAATCCTAACATACAGTCTGAAACATTTACGAAACAGGGTTCGTCAGGCACCAATTGGTTTTGAGCTTCTGCCCGAAAAATTTACATTGTTGCAGTTAATGCATTTGTACGAAGAAATATTAGGAATTGAAATGGACAAACCTAATTTCAGACGAAAAATTCTTCACATGAAATTACTTGTTGCTCTTAATGAAAAACAACAGGATGTCTCACACAGGGCAGCACAATTATATAAATTTGACCAGGAAATTTATACCAGACTTACTGAAAAAGGATTTAATTTTGAATTTTAAAACCCGCTTATAAAAAAAGCACACAAAATGGCATTTTTACACTCTAAAAAAACTTCCAGAACTGATAACAGAAGTGTTTCAGAAATCCAAAAGCCGGTTATAGACGGAATTACGATTGACTGTGTCATATTTGGTTTCAACAAAGGAAACCTTGAAGTACTTCTGGCACATCATGCCGAAGGGGAAAGTATTGGAAAGTGGGGACTTCTTGGAGGATATCTACAAAAAGAAGAGAGTTCTGATGATGCAGCACAACGAATTTTATATGAGCTTACAAGTCTGGACAACATTTATCTGGAACAACTCAAAGCTTTTACAGACCCAAACCGCGTACCTGGAAGAAGGGTTGTTACCATTGGTTATTACACTTTGGTAAATCGCGAAGATTATAACGTAAAAGCCGGTCTTACCCTGATGGAAGCGACCTGGCACAAAATAAATGAATTACCAGAACTGATTTTTGACCACCAGGAAATTCTGCAATTCAGCTTAATGCAACTTCGTAACAGAGTCCGTCAGGCTCCAATCGGATTCAATCTTTTACCTGAAAAATTTACTTTATTACAATTAATGCATCTTTACGAAGAAATATTAGGAATCGAACTGGACAAGTCTAATTTCCGCAGAAAAATTCTACATATGAAATTGCTGGCTGCCTTAGATGAAAAGCAACAGGACGTTTCTCACAGAGCCGCAAAATTGTACAAATTTGATCCTGAAATCTATAAAAAACTGACTGAAAAAGGGTTTAATTTTGAGTTTTAAGTCTTCTTTTAAATTACTGAAATCAACAATCAGTCAACTTCATTCCAGAATCCAAAACTTTGCGCTATCTTTGCGCCTTAATAACATGTACCAAAGCAATTGCTGCAGTGCAATTTATACCCAAAAAAGACTTAAAACTCAATTAAGAGAATTGATATATTAAAATGAAGAAGATACGTAATTTTTGCATTATTGCACACATTGACCACGGTAAAAGCACATTAGCTGACCGATTACTAAGTGCTACACAAACCGTTACAGCTCGTGAAGAAAAAGCGCAGTTGCTTGACAACATGGACTTAGAACGTGAGCGTGGTATTACTATTAAAAGTCATGCCATCCAGATGGAATACAAATACAAAGGCGAAGAATATATCTTAAACTTAATTGACACTCCCGGTCACGTTGACTTTTCATACGAAGTTTCAAGATCTATCGCTGCCTGCGAAGGTGCACTTTTGATTGTGGATGCTGCACAAAGTATTCAGGCACAAACAATTTCAAACTTATATTTAGCTTTAGAAAATGACCTGGAAATTATTCCGGTTTTAAACAAAGTAGACTTACCAAGTGCTAATCCTGAAGAAGTTAGCGACGATATTATCGATTTATTAGGATGTAAATTAGAAGATATTATTCACGCCTCCGGAAAAACAGGTTTTGGGGTTGAAAATATTTTAGCTGCCATTATCGAAAAAATTCCTGCTCCAAAAGGAAATCCTGAAGAACCGTTACAAGCTTTGATTTTTGACTCGCATTATAATCCGTTTCGTGGAATTGAAGTAATATTCAGAGTAATGAATGGTGAAATCAAAAAAGGCCAGAAAATCAAATTCATGGCAACCGGAAATGAATATTTTGCTGATGAAGTAGGTACTTTGAAACTGAATCAGGTTCCGAAAAATGTGATTTCGACAGGAGATGTTGGGTATTTGATTTCGGGTATTAAAGAAGCAAAAGAGGTAAAAGTGGGTGATACGATAACTGATGCCAAAGCCCCAACTACCAACATGATTACAGGTTTTGAGGATGTAAAACCAATGGTTTTCGCCGGAATTTACCCTGTTGACACGGAAGATTTTGAAGATTTACGTGCATCAATGGAAAAACTACAATTAAATGATGCTTCGCTAGTATTTTCTGCAGAAAGTTCTGCCGCATTAGGTTTTGGTTTCCGTTGCGGATTCTTAGGAATGTTACACATGGAAATTATCCAGGAACGTTTAGAGCGTGAGTTTAACATGACAGTAATTACTACTGTTCCAAACGTTTCATATTTGGCATATACTAAAAAAGAACCAGATACTCCGATTATCGTAAATAATCCAAGTGACTTGCCAGAGGCTACAAAATTAGACCGGGTAGAAGAACCTTATATCAAAGCAACTATTATTACTAAAGCTGATTTTGTGGGTAATGTGATGAGTTTGTGTATCGAAAAACGTGGACAAATTACCAATCAAACGTATTTAACAACAGAACGTGTTGAATTGAATTTTGATATGCCATTGGCGGAAATTGTATTTGATTTCTATGATAGATTAAAAACAGTTTCAAAAGGATATGCATCGTTTGATTATTCTCCAATTGGAATGAGAGAATCAAAATTGGTTAAAATGGATATTTTACTAAATGCTAATCAATTAGATGCTCTTTCAGCCTTAATTCACGCAGATAATGCCTATACTATTGGCAAGAAAATGTGTGAAAAATTGCGTGAATTAATACCACGCCAGCAATTTGAAATCCCGATTCAGGCTTCAATTGGAGCAAAAATTATCGCTCGCGAGACCATTAAAGCACTTCGTAAAGACGTTACCGCAAAATGTTACGGTGGAGATATTTCGCGTAAGCGTAAACTTCTTGAAAAACAGAAAAAAGGTAAAAAACGTATGAGACAAGTCGGAAATGTTGAGATTCCTCAGGAAGCGTTTATGGCTGTTTTGAAACTTAACGACTAGTTTTTTTAGAGAATAGAGTAAAGAACAAAGAATATAGACTAACCCAATGACGTAAAAGTTGTTGGGTTTTTTGTTTATTTTTGAATTAGGAGAACTTCAATATGGTTAACACTTTAGATTTTTACAACAAATTAGCAAGAGAGGACATTTTTGATGGACAATTATTTGATTTGTCTGGACAATCGCTAAATATTCAGCAAATTAAGTCTGGGTGGGTTACTTTTGAGAATTGCACTATTAATTGCGACCAATTGACTTTTACCAATATTCAGGATAATCAATTAATTTTAGAATTCAAAAACTGCACTTTCAATTGTAACATTACTTTTTCAAACTGTAATTTTGACCAATTACTCTTTAACAATACTCAGGCTTTAAAATCTCTTAAAATAAAAAAAGGATTATTAGACAGTGGCATATCACAATTTAATGTGTTTGAATTTTCAAATGAAATAAATAGCAAAATAGAATTAAATACTGATTTTCAAATAACAAATACAGAAATTAAAGAGATTTTCTCATTTGAAAATATTAATCACATAGGAGGAATATTTAAATTTATCAAAAACATATTTGGTGACAAAACAAAAAAAACTGGACATTTCGATTTTACTTATTCTACACTTTCAAACCTTTTTTTTAGTGGAAACTGTTTTAATGAACAAATAACTTTTAAAAATAATAGCTTCAACTTTAATTTAAAATCATATAAAGGTTATAAAAACAACTACTTTTATAATAACACGTTTGTTAAAGCAAGTTTTTCAAGTTCTAATTTTATTGGTAAATTCGAATTTAAACAATGTGACTTTTTAAGTACTATTTGGTTTGAAAATTGTAAAAACGGAACCAATTCTTATGTAAAATTTAATGCTTGTGAATTTAAAGGTTTTTCATTATTTAATAACTCTTCCATAGATTTATTAGAAATAGAGAGATGTACCTTTGGTAAATCTTCTTCATTTACTGATGCCGAATTCAATACACTAAAACTATTTGAAGTAAAATTTGGCGGAGGTGCATACTTTGATGAAATGAAAATAAATAAGGTTTTAGATAAGTCATATTTAAAAGATAAATCTAAAATTTTAGAATGGAAAAGAACTTTAAGAGCGATAAAACAAGAACTCCAAAAAACGGAAAACAAAATTGACTTTAATACTTACAGAAATTATGAACTCGCAGCTCATTATAAAGAATTAAGTTTATTTAAAAATTTCAAAGATACATCAATTCTTTGGGCAACAAAATGGTCTTCTAACTTCGGAAATTGGGTTTGGTCGTTAGGATTCACCTTATTTTCTGGACTATTCTGGTACTCAATTTTATATAGAATAGAAAATCCTGGCAATTATGATCCTGAAAAAATCAATGCATTTTTTGTTGGTTTATTCAGATTTTTTCTTGTTACAGATTTCTTTAATCCTTTAGAAACAGATAGAGTTTATCTAACAAATCCATTAAGTTGGCTAATCTTCATATTTGGAAAAATTGTAATTGCTTTCGGCATTTATGAAATGATTCAATCCTTCAGAAAATTTAAAGCTTAAAACATGATTGTGTTAGACGCACTGCTGTGCATCTCTACAGATGCAAATTGCGGATAATTTAACCAATGAATCTGTCCTAATTTGGGACAGATTTTTTATTTCTTTAAACTCTGAACCTTTGTATCTTTGAAACTTTGTAACTTTTCAAAAAACCTCAAAACCTTCAAAAGAAAAAAATGCTCGACGAAACCCCAAAACGATTTGACCGTATTGTCGCCATCCTAATCCAACTACAATCCAAGAAAATTGTAAAAGCGCAGGAACTGGCAGATCGTTTTGAATGCAGTCTGAGAACCATTTATAGGGACATCAGAACTCTTGAAGCTTCGGGAGTTCCTATTTACAGCGAAGCGGGAGTTGGTTATGCTTTGATGGAAGGTTACCGATTGCCTCCGGTTATGTTTACGCGCGAGGAAGTAAGCAGTTTTATTGCAGCCGAAAAACTGATGCAGAAATTTACCGATCCGTCTTTGGGAACACATTATGCATCGGCGATGTATAAATTAAAATCGGTTTTAAGGAGTACAGATAAAGATTATCTTTCGAATATTGAATCGCGAGTGGTGATGCAAACTGCCGAACCGCTGTTTAACGATAATTCCCCAAATACTTTAGCGGTGCTTTTTGAAGGAATTGCCGAGAAAAAACAGATTCTTCTGACGTACAAAACGTATGAAAGAGACGAAACTACACAGCGAAATTTAGAACCTGTTGGTGTTTTTCACGATAATAACAACTGGTATTTTCTGGGATACTGCCATTTGCGAAAAGATTACCGACAGTTTAGAACCGACAGGATTCAGGGCATCACAAAAACAGATCTTGATTTCACCATCGAACACGATTCTTTGGAAACCTATTTGACTAAAACAGAAACATGTCCAACTACAAAAGTTCGCATCTTAATTGATAAAAAAATTGCAAGATATCTGTCAACAGAAAGAAAATATCACGGTTTTATTTCTGAAAAAGAAATCGACGGAAAAATAGAAATGACGTTTATGTGCCGGGATATCGACAGCGGTTTTCCAAGATGGTTTTTAATGTTTGGAGATCACGCCACAATTCTGGAACCGGAAAGTTTAAAAACACGAACTCTTGAATTACTGGAAATCAACAGACAAAGACTTTTATGAAAAAAACTCCCAAAGAGAATTTTAGATTCTGTCTTTGGGAGTTGTTTTTAACTTATTTCAGGAATTTATCTTTCCCAGAAAAATGGCGGCTCGATGTTTAAAGCTCTTAAATAAACATATGCCTGACCACGATGATGCACCTCATTATCAATAAAATACAATATATTCTGAATAATCGGAAATTCGTATTGCCCAAAAAGATTAAAAGTTTCGCTAAAATCTTCTACAGCTAATTGTTCCCAGTATTTGTTGATTTCTTCAGTCGCTTCATCCCATTTTTCAAGATACTGCGCTTTAAAAATGAGTTCCTCTCCTCCTTCAGTGTAAGGCTGGCTGTCACGATTTACAATTCCTTTAAGAGCCGGAGCAGCAATTGCCAAAAGCTCATCGACTAATTTTGCGAATGGACGCATTCCGCCAATTGAAAACTCGAAGAAATCTTTCTCCGGAAAAAGTTCAATTAAACGACGTGTTAATGCTCTGTGTCCCTGCCAGTGTTTCAATAAATCTTCTGAAGTAATTACTTGTGCTTCTAATGTTTTCATGATTTTAAAGTTTTAATTTGTTGATACTTCAAAATTATTTAGGGCCGGTGACAACAGTTTGTCAGCAGGAAATAAAAAAATAAATATTTTTTATTTCCTGCCGTAGAGACGCACTGTCGTACGTCTAACTTCTAATATTATCACAAGGTATTAGACGCACGACAGTGCGTCTCTACAAAGAAATTATCCGTCATTTTAACAAAATCAAAAATGTAAATCATTTTTTTACGATAGATTAACAAAATCATAAAATACTGACAAACATGTATTTAAAAAGAAATAATTTCGTAATTTTAAATACCCAAATTTATAAAATAATGAATTATGAGATCTGCTCTACTTCTGATTTTATTATTTTATTCGGCAATATCTTCATCACAAGGAATAATAGTCGACACCACAACTTTGGGCATACCTGAACTAATACGAACGGAGTTAATGCAAAATGGCTGTTCAAACAAAAGTAACTTCAAATTTTCTTCACGTTTGGGTATCGGTAAATTCACAAACACCAATCCTAATTTCCCTATTGCAAACGGAATCATTATTCGAAACGGAAATGCCAAATATACCGAAGGATCTTATACCGGAATCAATGAGAGCAGTAAACTAAACAATTCAACTGACAGCGATTTACAAATTATCAGTGACAGCAACGGACAAGTTGTTCCAATCACGGATGTAAGTTTCCTTCAGTTTGATTTTACCCCTTTGTCGAGCAATTTTAGTTTTGATTTTCTTTTTGCATCAAATGAATACGGTGAATTTCAATGTGGATTCAGTGATGTTTTTGCTTTTATACTGACGGATTTAACAACCGGTGTTTCTACAAATCTTGCCGTTCTGCCGGGAACAACCACGCCTGTTTCAGTTAAGAACATCAGAGATCAGCAATACAACTCGTCCTGTTTATCTGCCAATGCTAATTTATTTGACCGCTATAATGTTACAAACCTCACTCAGTCCGCGATTAATATGCGAGGCGAAACCAAAGTTTTAACTGCTTCTTCAACGGTAGTTCCAAACAGAACGTATCGTATAAAACTGGCTATTGGCGATTATAACGACAGCAATTACGATTCGGCAGTTTTTATAAAAGGAGGCAGTTTTATGACCACTATGGATTTAGGTCCCGACAGAACCATTTGCCAAGGCGAAAAAATTACACTTAAATCTGATATTGTTGGCAATTACTCGTATGTCTGGACGCTGAATGGAACCATAATTCCAAACGAAACCGGTAATACCTTGACCGTTGATAAATCCGGAACTTACGGAGTTACGGCAACACTTTCAGGCTGTGTGGTTAAAGACGAAGTTGTCATTAATGATTTAATTATAAAATCTCCAAAAAACTTAACTGCCTGTTATAATGCAAGCGGTATTTATCAATATGATTTGACTCAGAATAATCTGGTTGCATTAGGAATTGACCCAACAAAATATGCCGTTTACTATTTTGAATCTTTAACTGCAGCCAATGCAAATGCGCCAATAATACCCGAAAATCAACTAAGCTCTTATTCCAGTTCTGGTAATCAGACCATATACATAAAAGCGGTACCTGTTTATGACAAAACTTTCTTTTGCAATAATATAATTTCATTTAATTTATTGGTAACAAACCCCATCAATGTTGTAAAACCAACGGACTTAAATGTTTGTGACAATATCTCTAAAAAAGTATCCGTTGATTTAACTGTTCAGGAAACCGCAATTCTAAACGGATTAAATCCTTCCGAATATAAAATCCGGTATTACAATAGTGAAACAGATGCCAACAGCTCCAGAAACAATATTACGGATCCCAAAGCATTCATTACGTCTTTATCACAATCGCCTGCAACCATCTGGGTACGAATTGAGAATGTTTCGAGTACGGCTTGTTATACTACAGTCAATTTTAACATAATTATTAATTCACTTCCGGCAGTAGATAAAATTCAGGATGTTATTGCCTGCAATAACTATACGTTACCACCAATTACAAATGGCGAATATAATACTGGCCCAAACGGAACAGGAACTAAACTGAATGCCGGAGATATCATCACCAAAGGAGGCGTTTACTATATTTACAGAGGTCCCAACGCAAACAACTGCACTAATGAGACCAACTTTAATATAACCCTGATTTACGAAATTGGTTTTAAAAAAGAAGCCTGCGGTCAATACATCGTTCCACGGGTGCCAGCGGGTGGCTTTTTTACCCAACCAGGAGGACAAGGAGATACCATCGCGCAAGGCACTGCATTTACAACCAGTCAGACAATTTATTATTATGCCGTTATTAATGGAGCAGTGTGCCGTGACATAGCTGTCCCTTTTACGGTTTATCCTTTACCCGAAATAGACAAACCCGCTAATGTTGTCACTTGTGATTCGTATACACTGCCTCCTTTGGCAAACGGAAACTATTTTACATTATCCGGAGGTTTAGGTAAAGCTCTTAAGGCCGGAGACAAAATAACTTCAAGCCAGAAAGTATTTGTTTTTGCAAATGACGGAAGATGCACCAATGAACATTCATTTAAAATCGATATTATCAATTCTCCGATTTTTGTTCCGGTTTCACGATGCGGAAGGTTTACTTTGCCCCCAGTGGCCATTGGCGGTTACTATGACAGTCCGGGTGGTCAGGGCAAAAATATTCCTGCCGGAACAGTGATTACCAGTTCTCAAACCGTTTATTATTATGCTGCAACAACAACTTCGCCCAATTGTACCGAAAACCTGAAATATGAAATCACCATAAAACCGTTGCCATTAGTAGATACTCCGGCCAACAGGCTGGAATGTACCCATTATATCTTACCGCCTTTGGTAAATGGAAACTATTTTACAAAAACCAATGGTGGAGGCACACGATTAAAAGCGGGCGACATCATTACGTCAACACAAACTATTTATGTATATTCAGTAGGGACGGAATGTACAAACGAGCATAGTTTTACTATCGAAATCAGACCTCTTCCTCTGGTTGACAGCTTTACAGATGTGGTAACCTGTACCGATTTTAAACTCCCGAAACTAAAAAATGGAAAATATTATACGGCTACAGGAGGTCCTCGAGGTACGGGAACTCAGCTTCCCGAAGGAACTGCCATCAACACCACTCAGACCATCTATATTTATAACGAATGGGCAGATTTTACGTCCTGCAGCAATGAAACGTTTTTCAAAGTCAATTATAACGGAATAGATGTTGGCGATTTCAGCAATATAAATGCCTGCGACAGTTATACATTACCGCCTCTAAAATTAGGAAATTATTATACACAGCCTGGCGGAAAAGGCTCTGTTATTCCTGCCGGCACCATCTTAAAAACTTCTCAGACCATTTATGTTTACGCTATTGTCGGTACACGTCTGACGTGCGTTAGCGAAAAGAGCTTTACAGTTACCATTTCCGCAACTCCTATATTGGTAAGTACTCCTGATGTTGCTATTTGCGAAAGTTATACGTTGCCTCCTTTGACGGTCGGAAATTATTACAGCGGTCCCAATGCAACCGGAATCCAATATACCGCAGGACAAAAATTAAATTCCAGTCAGCAAATGTATATTTACGCATCGGCAGCAACAAATTCAAGCTGCTTTGCTCAGGATGATTTTAATATTACCATTTATCCGCTGAAAAATTTCACAGTACAAAACGGAATCATCTGTGTCGATTTCAAAACCGGAGAATTACAGCATTCGGTACAATTGAATTCGGGAATTAATTCTCCCGATTATACTGTTGAGTGGTATTTAAACGGAGCCAAAATGGGTACAGGATCAACTTACACCGCACTTCAGGAAGGAGTTTACACCGTTGTACCTGTCAAAAACGTGCCTGATATAGGTAATGACTGCGGTTACAATCCTGCCACAGTTACCGTCGATAAATCCAGTCCGGCGGTTGCAACCGTTACCGTTTCCGATGATTTTCAAGATACTATTGATATAATCGTAAACCTGACAAATGGTTACGGAACCTATGAATATCAGCTGGATGACGGCAATTTTCAAACCAGCAATATATTTCACGATGTCGATTCGGGAGAGCACGCTATTACGATACGAGACATAAAAGCCAATTGCGACAATCAGATTTTGTTTGCCAAAGTACTCAAATACCCCAAATTTTTCACTCCAAACAACGATGGCTACAACGACACCTGGAATATCCCTGACCTCGCTTATCAACCCGATGCCGTCATCACTATTTTCGACCGTTATGGTAAATTCTTAAAAACGATCAAACCTTCAAGTTCCGGCTGGGACGGCAATTACAATGGCAGTCCGCTCCCATCTTCAGATTACTGGTTTCAGGCCACCTATACTCAAAACGGAACAATTCAGGTATTCAAAGCTCATTTTAGCATGAAACGATAATCATTTGGGCGTGCCACCATCCCGGTAAGAGGGCAACATACTTTGCGATTATTCGCCCTCTTACCGGCATGCTGTCAGGTTGTCCGCGTTACTTCGGTAACCTGCTCCCATCCTTCACGCAGGCAGAAGAACATTTTTGTAAGGTTGAGATTATTATTTTTTTATATTTGGAAGAAAAAAACTTTGTTTACACACCTTATGATGGGTAGTTTAGTGCTATTTTGTAACGGGTATACATGGTTTAGCAGAGATTTCAAAAACAAGAAACATAAAAAATATGGGATTTAATATATCAGGTTTAGCAATAAACAAAAATTATGAAAAAGAATTTGACCAATTACAAAAGGAATTGGGTTGGAATCTGGAAAAGCAATCTGAAATTGACTTTGAAACTGCTTCATCCAATTGGACTGAAGATGAAATCTGTAATGTCTACTTTTCAGAAAAAGGAACTCTAATATTTATCGGAATGGATATGTGTACTGAGTCTTTTCTATTAAAAAATGACAATACATTAACATTTGCACTTTCTGAAACCTCAATGGCATTCAACATTAACTACTGCGAAAATGGAATTGAGAAAAGATCTATTATGGAAGTTAATGAGGAGAGAATGACTGATGAAGGAGACAAGTTAGAAGTAGAAGAAAAATCTGAAGACACATCTGAAATTATTTGGAATCAAATTGAGGTCGTTATCGGTAAAAGATTTTGGGACATTGAACCAAATGAAAAAGCTATAAGATATGTGTTTACTAAAAACAATAATACTGTTGAGGAAAAAAAGAAAGAATATAGCCTTGATGAGCCAATTTCTAAAGAAGATTTATCAAATAAATTTTCAGATGACGAACTATTTAAATATTTTGACCAAATAATAGAGTTTGCTCAAAAGAATGAAATTAATGTTTTTGTAAATCCGTGGTCTCATAAAAATAATAGCAGAAAGTTCATGAATTTGTTTGCTATTATTACGGAAATTTCAAATCGACCAAATTTATCTAATAACATAAATAAAAGAATGCCTTTAGACAGATTTAAGATGCTATGCCGTTTCGACCCTGATAAAATTGATTCTAAAACAAACTTACAAATGTTGAAGGAACTAAATATGATAAATAATAGGACAAATAATTATGTTCTAAATAGTACAACAAATAGTGATGACGAAAAGAAATGGTGGCAGTTCTGGAAATAAAAACCTCTGCTAACATCATATTGCAAAAGCGGGGTTTGGTGCTTCTAAGAAATTGAAGTACTAAATTCAACTCATCTGGTGCTCGTTTGCAACGAGTATCTACATAAATTAAAAGATAAATCGTAGCGTTTGTAACGCGGTTATTAACTCAAAAGTTCCTTAAAATAATTATTTAAATAGCCGCGTTACAAACGCTTTATTTAGTTTTTATAACAAACAGGTACTCGTTGCAAACGAGCACCAGATTGAAATTTTTAAAAATCTGAATGCTATATAAAGTCTTCACTGAATTAAGAATTTCTTTTTCGAGTTGGATATACCTTCTGCTTAAAATTAGTCATTTCATCTTTCAATTTATTGTTAGCATTATTAAGTAGTTCATTTTGATGTTTCATGATATTTAATAAATCATGCATCGCATTTAAATTTTCCAATTGCACAGAAACGATTTGTTCCAAATCGGCTTTAGTATACCTTCTACTCATAATGTAAGCTTTAAAAATAAATCTTTAGACTTTCTAAACAAATATAATGATATTCTATATAAATACAAGATAAAACTTTAGACATTCTATACTTTTCTTTAATCAAACTATATTTACGGATATAAATTCGAAATCTTATGACTCCTTTAGGACTATATCTCACCAAGAAATCTGTGAATAGAGCAATGGTTTCCAGACGATCCGGAATCAGTCAGGCCCGATTGTCTCAATTGACTTCAAATGAATCAACAAAACTCAGAGCAGACGAATTGTATTTGATTGCTTTGGCCATTGATATTGATCCCGGTGAAATGTTTAAAGAAGTATTTAGTGATTTGAAACTGAAAAAATAAATATTATAATCCTGCACTCAAATCAGTATTGAAAAATGATTTTTAAAAATCTAACTGCCTGCCAAAAAAACAGCTTAAAAACTTTGGCATTTTATTTAGTTTATGTTTTAATCGCATCCATTCTTTTTTATGTACTCCCTAGTGGAATCTGTGCGCCTGGACCAAATGCAATATTAATTTTGCTGGCACCATTTGTAGTTGGGATATTTACAATAGTTAATCTGATAAAAACATTTCTCAATAAGGAGCATTTAAGTTCATTGATTATCCATTTTTCTATTTTGATTATTTTACTCATTTTGATAAATCAATAATCAGGCTCCGTTTATAGTTATTCCACCATCAACTTTGTACCTTTGCAGCTTACAAACTTTGGAACTTTAGAAAAATGATCGAAGATAAAAATCCGCAACGTACCAGTATAGCGCAATTAGGCGAATTTGGCCTTATTGAGCATTTGACCAAAAATTTTGATGTTACTCAGGAATCGACTTTAAAGAGCATTGGCGATGATGCGGCTGTTCTTGATTTTAAGGATAAAAAAGTAGTCGTTTCTACTGATTTACTGATTGAAGGCGTACATTTTGACCTGGCATATATGCCTTTGAAACATTTAGGATACAAATCTGTAGTTGTAAATGTTTCTGACATTTGCGCTATGAATGCCAAACCAACGCAAATAACGGTTTCTGTGGCGGTTTCTAACCGTTTCCCTCTCGAAGCCTTAGAAGAATTATTTGACGGAATTACACACGCTGCAAAGGAGTATAAAGTAGATGTTATTGGCGGTGATACTACCTCATCTCAAAAAGGATTAATTATCAGCATCACAGCAATTGGTGAAGCAGATGCAGATGAAATCGTGTACAGAAACGGAGCCAAACAAACTGATTTATTAGTGGTGACCGGAGACATTGGTGCGGCTTACATGGGATTACAGGTTTTGGAACGCGAAAAACAGGTTTTTCAGGTAAATCCAAACAATCAGCCGGATTTAGATCCTTACACTTATTTGGTCGAAAGACAATTAAAACCTGAAGCCCGAAAAGATGTTCGTACACTCTTACATGCTCTTGAAATAAAACCAACCTCCATGATTGACATTTCTGACGGATTATCTTCTGAAATTATTCATTTATGCAAACAATCAAAAGTAGGCTGTAATTTATATGAAGACAAACTACCATTGGATCCTCAGTTTATTTCGACTTGTGAAGAATTTAATATAGACAGTACAACCGTTGCGATTAACGGTGGTGAAGATTACGAACTTTTATTCACAATCGATATTAATGATTTTGATAAAATAAAAGGAAATCCAAACTTCTCTGTTATTGGGCATATGACACAGGAAAGCGAAGGAGTACACCTGGTAACAAGAGCAAATACCAAAATCACTTTGAAAGCCAGAGGCTGGGATGCGCTGAGCGAATAAACTTTTTAAATTTCAAATAAAAAAAATCCAAATTCCAATGATATATTACGATTGGAATTTGGATTTTTTATTTTGGGATTTAGTTTAAAAAAGACCTTTGCTTTTGGCTTCTTTTACCAAATCATCATCTGAATCATTTTTTATTTTGAGCAGTTCTTTAAGACTTTTTTTCCGTCTTTTTATAGCGTTTATTGAAATAGGAATATAGTGCGGCATTTCTTCTTCAGAAGTTCCTTTAGATAAGTGAAACAAAATCTGTTTGTCAAACTCATCAACCTCAATCGAATTATGAGGTGACTGATTCAGCATTTTCTGAACCGACTGACTGTAATATTTATCGCTTTTTAATACTTTATCAAAAGCCAGGAGCAATTCATCAAAGGTAAGGTCGTTTTTGATAATCAGACCGTTTGGGTTTATGGTACGAATGATTGTTTTTATTTTTAATAATTCGGTATACATCGTGAGCAGAATTATTTTGCAATGAGACATGTATTCCGAAATCAACTTAGCTAAATCTTCTCCCGAAAAAATTTCTTTTTCATCATAAGCCGGCATGCTGATATCTAAAAAAGCAATATCAAAAGATACCGTTTCCGGATCTGTAATAATTTCATAAGCAGACTTACAATCTTTTGCCTGAGAAATCAAAAACTCATGGGTATCAGGATTATAACGCGTAATGGCATTTTTATACCCTTCAATAATAAACGGATGGTCGTCTACTATGAGAATCCTATTTGTTTTTTTAAGCGTTGAATCAGCTTTCATTATGAATTTTATTTATTTTTTGATCAATTGGTATCTTTATTATAATTGAAGTCCCTTCTCCTTTCGCCGAATGTATTTCAACATTCCCGTTGCATTCTGCCGTTCGGTACACAATATTTTGCAGCCCGATGCCTTTTTTTGTTTTGTGTGTATTAAATCCGACCCCATCATCAGATATTAATAAAACCAGGTAATTAATTTCATTTTTAAACTCAACAGTAATTGTTTCTGCCTGTGCATATTTATTACCATTTTGAAGTGCTTCCTGAATTATTCTGTATAAATTAATCTTCACCACATTACTTACCAAATCCCATTTGATATTTGAATCAATGTTATAAACCAGTTTTGTATCAAATGTATTCATCTGATTTTGAAACAGCTTTTCTAAAATTGCCACAAAATTATTGATCAGCCCTGATTTTTCTTTGTTTAAATCATGCGAAATCTCTCTTATATCCTGTTCAATCTCCTTGAGTTCAAGCAAATATTTTTTCCTTTTATCATTTGCAGTTTCTTCATCCAGTTTATCAAGACTGTCTAAACTGATTCTCACGCCAAACATTCTTCCTAAAACACCATCATGCAATTCCTGCGCAACCTTTTTCTTTTCGCGGATTCGCATTGTTTCGATTGCATTTTGCTGCGAAATCATCAGATTGTAAATATCCTCATTTGCAACCTGCTGCTGCTGTTTAAAAAGCAATTCCCTGTTTTTCGCCTGCTGTGTTTTATAAATATAGAAGAACAAAACAATGAGCGAAAATATACTAAAAACATACACCAAAGTTCTATTCTGTATCTCTAAACTCGAATTTTCGCTTTTTATTTCATTTGTTTCATATTCTATCCGCGTAAATTTATCCCCCATTTTACGTTCTGCCTTTTGCAGACTGTCATTCAGGTGAATATAGTCTTCTGAATATTTTGAAGCTTTTTCAGGCTGAATCAATGATAACTGTTTTAAAGCCACCAAAACATTGCGGAAATTTTTAGTTCGTTTTGAAACTAACAATGCCTGATTTGAATAATGAAGTGCCTTTGCCGTGTCTTTCCTAGCAGCAAAATATTCCGACAAATGCATTTTACTAGCTGTTATACCTGCTGTCAACTGGAGACTGTCCCTTATTTTCAGGGCCTTGTAAAACAAATCCGGAAGTTCCTTATTCTCGTTTAATTTGAATCTTGAATACGCTAAATTATCCAGCAAAATTGCATATAACTCAGGCTTTTGATTATAGAGGTTTTTCTCTTCCAGCCCTTTTTTAAAATAGAAATTAGCCTTTTTGTAATCATCAAGATTCTGATAGACAAACCCAATATTATTTAACGAAGTCGCCTTCGACTGAAATTCAGCAGGAATCAGGTTATTGTCAATACTGGCAATTGCTTTATTATGAAATTCTATCGCTTTGTCATATTCGCCTAATTCATTATTTAAAATTCCGAGCAGATTATAAGCTTCATATAAGACATCATTGTTTTTATTGCCTTTAATAACACTCAGCGCATTAAAAACTGCTTTTTCACTCCCATAATAATCACCTTCATTAAATTGCAACAGAGCCTTGCTAAGTCTGGTTTTGGCAAGATTATAAAAATCATTAACCGCCAGATATAGCTTTTCTGCTTTATAATAACAGGCAAAAGCGCTGTCTGATGATGCCTGAGATGAATAATAATCTCCCAGATAAATATATGCCTTGGACATTGACACAGAATCCTTTGCTTTTTGTGATTTTTCTAAGATAATTTTAACCGTCTTGTTATAACCGTTCCAGTCGCGCATATTAAAGTAACGATTGGCAACTTTGAAAAGATTGACTCTTTTGAGAGAATCATCGGGCTGGCTCATGATAACTTCAAAAGCCTTGAGAGTGTATTTTTGTTTTACCTCTACAGGCAATTTGTATTCATTAGCAAGGGATAAATACAAATCAAGGCTGTCTTTGGAGCCACCAGACACATGAGTACCCTCATTTTGCCTGCTACAACCAATAAAAAAAATAAGTAATATCAGGTAGTGTTTTTTCAACTTCGTCTGTAATGTTTAATCAAAAATACAAAACTATCTATTAGCCTTAAACAAAAAAGCCGTCTAAATTAGACGGCCTTTGATATATTTAAATGAATTACAAGTAATTAATCCACTTTTCTGCTTTGTCCTGCTGACTGATTTCCATCAATACTTAATTTTTGATTTGATAAGTCAGAACCCATCATATCCACTTTTCTGCTTTGTCCTGCTGACTGATTTCCATCAATACCGATTGTTGTATTGTTTATTATAGTATCATTAGTAGTTGTTGCAGAAGTATTAAATGAAGTTAATACCATTACTAAAGAGAATAATCCTGTTGTTAAAGCTAATTTTTTCATGACCGTTGAGTTTTATATTGTTATACTTTTTTACATTTTCTGATTCCGTTTCGTTCGGAATTCTGTTGTAAAACTAATACAGTAAAGCTCAACAATCGCCTTAGAAAAAGGCATTTATGGTCAATGCTACCCGTTCATGAGTGAATAGATAGCAAATCATGGCAGATGGTTTTATTTTAAGTTTCTATGTAATTTTCATTGGCAAATTCACTAATTATGAAGTCCACATTTGCTTTGTAAGACTTGGAAAATGGCAGTTTTATAGTTGTTTTTTTAATGTAACATAAAGAATTTCCTGTATGAATTCTCGAAATATAATTCCGGTTTACAATATAACTGTTGTGTATCCTGATAAAAGGATTTGACAAAACTGTTTCAAAATGCTTCAGTGTTTTAAAAGCCGTAATCATTTCTCCGTTTTTCAAATGAATATCTGTCGAGTTATTATCGGCCTGAAAATAACAGATTTCATTTGAATCAATATAACGATGGTCTCCATATGATTTTACACATAAAATGAAAGATTTACGGTTTTTATTCATTTGAATACCTTCTTCCAGATTTTGTTTTTCTTTTGGTTTCAGTTTCTGAACCAGGAGTACCTCATCTTCGTTATATAATTTATTCAGTTTATGAATCAATTTTACAAAATCTATAGCTGATAACGGTTTAAGAAAATAATCGTTTACTTCATACTGAATACAATCAAACGCTAAATCCTTACTTTTTGTTGTTACAATAATTTTTGGCAATTCTTTCAAATACATCAATAAGCCATTAATTAAGGTCAGACCAAGCCCACTGGCTTTGTCTTTGGGATCAATTTCTAAAAAAACCAAATCAGGTGTATGCTTCAGAATCAGGTTAAGTCCATCGTTGTAGTTATTGGCCGAAGCTATAAAATTCAGCTCCGAAAACTCACTTGCAATTGTCCTGATTCGTTCAACACTTTCCGGATCATCATCTAAAATAATGTAGGTGTAATTCATTTGTTCTGTGATTAAATTTTGGGGGTTAATCTATTTATTTGGGGAAGAATATTTTCTGTAAAAGAAAACATCTAAAGTTATAAAAAATATTGAAACGTATAACGAGCATCTGTAAAAAAACAACCGGATGCATAGCATAAAAAAATCCCAAACTCCTATCGGAATTTGGGATTTAATATATTGAAAATTAAAAAACTACATTTTCATCAGCCAGTTTTTCATCGAAACTTCATTTTCGATAATAGCTCTTAATTCAGTAATTTTTACACGATCCTGTTTCATTGTATCTCTGTGACGAATTGTTACCGTTTCGTCTTCAAGTGTCTGATGGTCTACCGTGATACAGAACGGAGTTCCAAGAGCATCCTGTCTTCTGTAACGACGTCCTACAGCATCTTTTTCATCATAAGCTACGTTGAAATCCCATTTCAAATCTTCAATGATTTTTCTTGAAATTTCAGGCAATCCATCTTTTTTAACTAACGGCAAAACTGCCGCTTTTGTTGGTGCTAAAACTGCCGGCAATTTCAGAACTGTTCTTGTTGAACCGTCTTCTAAAGTTTCTTCCTGCAATGAAGTTGCAAAAACAGCCAAAAACATACGATCCAAACCAACTGAAGTTTCCACTACGTATGGCACATAGTTTTCATTCAGTTCAGGATCAAAATATTGTAATTTTCTTCCTGAATATTCTTCGTGTGCTTTCAAATCGAAATCAGTACGAGAGTGGATACCTTCTAATTCTTTGAATCCAAAAGGAAAATTAAATTCGATATCTGCAGCTGCATTTGCGTAGTGTGCTAATTTTTCATGATCGTGAAAACGGTAATTTTCTTTTCCTAATCCTAAAGATAAATGCCATTTCAAACGAGTTTCTTTCCAGTATTCGTATGATTTCATTTCTTCTCCCGGACGCACAAAAAACTGCATTTCCATTTGTTCGAATTCACGCATACGGAAAATGAATTGTCGTGCAACAATTTCATTTCTAAACGCTTTACCGGTTTGAGCAATTCCAAAAGGAACTTTCATACGACCCGATTTCTGAACATTTAAAAAGTTAACGAAAATACCCTGAGCCGTTTCCGGACGTAAATAAAGATCCATTGCATTTTCTGCAGAAGCTCCTAATTTTGTTCCGAACATCAAGTTGAATTGCTTAACATCTGTCCAGTTTTTAGAACCGGTTTCAGGATCGGCGATTCCTAATTCTTCTATCAATGCTTTCACATCCTGAAGATCATCAGTCATACCTTTTGCTAATCTTGATAAAATTTCTTTCTTTTTTGCAAGATATTCAACTACGCGAGCATTTGTCGTTATAAATTCTTCCTTGTTAAAAGCATCACCAAAACGAGCTCTTGCTTTATCAATTTCTTTATCAGCCTTATCTTCAAGTTTTTTACAATAATCTTCAACTAAAGTATCAGCTCTATATCTTTTTTTAGAATCTTTATTATCAATTAATGGGTCATTAAAAGCATCAACATGGCCTGAAGCTTTCCAGGTTGTTGGATGCATTAATATTGCAGCATCTAAACCTACAATATTTTCATTCATCTGAACCATTGATTTCCACCAATATTCACGGATATTCTTTTTTAATTCGACACCATTTTGTGCATAATCATATACTGCACTCAATCCATCGTATACTTCGCTTGACGGAAATATAAATCCGTACTCTTTTGCGTGCGAAACCACATTCTTAAATATATCTTCTTGTTTTGCCATAGTGGTGCAAAAATATAAAAAGTGAATTTAAAAAAAAGAAAAATAACTGAAGATTGCCCCTTGATTTCTAATTTTTTATAAATAAATCCTGATTTTTACACTTCAGAATATTTTTTCAAATAATCTACATTTAAAATCTTTTAATTTGATTTTTCTTTTTTTTGAATTACACATCTAACTTTTCAACATGCATTTTTTTTATTTTTAATATTTTTCTTACTTTTATTAAAAACAAAACATGTTTGAATCTTTAAAAAACCTCTTTTTCCCTAAAGTCTGTGCAGGTTGTCATACACTTTTAATGACTAATGAAATTGTTTTCTGTACTAATTGCCGTCATGAAATGCCTCTCACACAATATCATTTAGACTCTAATAATGAAGCAGTAAAAAAGTTTTATGGCAAAATTGAAATTGAACATGCCTCTGCTTTTTTATATTTCAACAAAAAGGGAATAGTTCAGGAACTGATTCATAATCTGAAATACAAAGGCAACGAGGAAATCGGAACCGTTCTGGGAAACTGGTATGTGGAAGATTTAAAAAACATCAATCTCAAAACTGCTTTTGATGTTGTAATCCCTGTTCCTTTACACCAAAAAAAGTTTAAAGAACGCGGCTATAATCAGGTCACTACTTTTGGGAAAGCTTTGTCTGAAGGATTAAATATTCCTTATGATAATTCGATTTTATTTAGAACCAAATACTCCAAAACACAATCCAAAAAAAATCTTTTAGGTCGTTCAGAAGGAATAAAAAATGTATTCGATGTAAACTTTTCAGAAGAGAACCACAACAAACATTTTTTGCTTATTGATGACGTTCTTACTACCGGTGCCACTCTTGAAGCCTGCTCCCGTTCATTACTTAAAATTCCGGGAGCTAAAATCAGTATTGTTTGTATGGCAATGGCACACTAATTTAGTTTACGATTATTTTTTTAACTATTCTTCGATCACCATTTGTCACCGTTACCAGATACAATCCGGCTGTAGTATTCTGCATCTGAATATTCTCGTAGAAATACGGAGTTTTATTGAAAGTTTTACTGTATACTTTTTCTCCTAAAATGTTATGTACTGTTACTTCTACTACTTTGGTTGAATCACTGTCGAACTGAACAGTAAAATTTCCTTTATTTGGATTAGGATATAATACAAAATCTATCTTTTCAAATTCAGAATTATCCAGTGTGAACGTTTGAGTGCAGATATTTACCGAAGCAGAATTTATAGTTCCGAAAGCTCCGGAAACGGCATCACGAACCCTGAACGTCCATGTTCCCTGAGGATTTTGCCCATTAAATGCGCTTAATGATTCTATCGGCAAAACAATCTGGCTGGTAGTTTTAGAACAATCCAAAGCAACTCCCGAATCATCGTAACCAAGTATTAATGTCGAGCTAACAATAGCACAATCTTTATCATACAATTTTACAACAGTACCCAGTGGACTTGCTATTTGAATTTCGATATCCGAAAATCTGTCATGCGTTACATTTATAGCTACATTTACATCTGATACCGTTCCGGTAGAAGCCGGTACAGTGACTGTCTTTGTTGTAAAAGAACTCGAGAAAGGAATACTAAACGCACTGCCAAAACTATAAGAATTACAAGTCGTTGCCGATGTATAACCTACTGCAAACGAATTTGTATTTAAAGCATAATAAATATTAGCAGTTGGTTCAATTAAAATTCTGCAATTTGTAGCAGTAACATCTGAAGGCACTGTAATAGTCTCTGAACCATCATTTGGTGTATTGGCGGCCAGGGTTATTGGAAAAGTCAGTCCCCCATCTGTCGACAATTTAATATTTACATTAGCAGAACCTCCTAATGTATTGGTATTATTTACATTCCAGGTTATAGGCTGAAAAGAGCCTTTTTGCCAGCCAATGTCTGTAGTATTTTGAGAAGTTACTACAAATGGTCCAACAGAACTTACTGTAACGACCATATTACCAGTATTTGTCTGAGGAGTATCTAAGACTGCATTGTCTCTTCCTGTTAAAGAAAAATGCAGATTTCTTGGTATTGATGAAACTGATTCCCAGGTTGTCGTTAATCTGTTCTGGAGCACAGTATTCAGACTTGGCATATAACGAATTGATGATGCCGTAGGCGGCAGTGACCGGAATAATGATCCGTCTGGTTTTGAAGGATAAGCAATACTATTGCTTCCTGATGCCTCGTTAGTTGCACTATCATTCTGCTCCCAGCAATAGGTAATAGAATCCCCTTCAGTATCTGAACCTGTTCCTGTTAAAACAAAAGGTGTATTAAATGGAATTGTATAATCTGAACCTGCATTTATTACAGGAGGATTGTTTGCAATTGCTGTACTTACCGGACAAGTTTTTGTCGCAAGGTTATTTTGGATTTGTAAAATACTCGCATAGGCAAAATAATCATCAGAATTGTTTTGAATATCATAATCACCTGTTACTCCTGCATACCCCATAATAGTCGATCCACTTCCCGGCTCTACATTTGTACCGGTCCCTTCGATTGCGTAAGAAAAAGTATGGGTAGCTCCTAACTGATGCCCCATTTCGTGAGCTACATAATCAATATCAAAAGTATCTCCCTGCGGAATAGAATTTAAAGGCGAGGTAAAAGCACTTCCTTTTGCCTGATCATCTGTTGCCGAAACAGGATTATCACATACACAGCCTATACAGCCTGCATCTCCTCCACCTCCTGAACCCCCAAATAAGTGACCAATATCATAAGCACTGTTTCCAATAACTGTTGTTAAAGTTTGCTGAACTTCTAAGTTCCATGCACCTTTTGCACCAGTGTTAGCATTAGAATAAGGATCCGTAGCGGCACTTGTATAAATAATATCTTCATTGTTGGCTATTAACTTCAATTGTACTGCCAGATCTTTATTAAAAACAGCATTCACTCTTGTCATTGTAGCATTCATTCCTGCTAATGCACCTGCTTTTGTACCCCCATAAAAAGCGGTATACTCTCCTGTACATGATATTGCCAATCGAAGTGTTTTTAAAGTTTTTGTATTGGATGCTGTCTTGGCTGTACTTCCTGAAGAGTTTTTACTACTATCATCTTTGGTTGCACAAATCATCGATTTTGAAGTGTCCTTATTTTTAGAAGTGAACAATACATACTCTGATTTATCATCCTGATTTTGCTCAATAAATTCAGTTGCTTTGTCTGCACGAAGTACCATCGTCTGAACCCCAATCGGTGCCACACTGAAGTGGATTTTTGCAGTTTTATCATCCAGACCGGCTCCTTCATATGCTCTGATTTCCGGGTATTTTGCTTGCAGTTCAGGATCAAAATTTGAAGATTCCCAAACCATAAATCGTTCTAAAACACCCTCTGCATTTGGAATGGTAATTTCAGACGCTGCACTTTTTGATATTTTACCTGAAGCCAAAACTTTCTGAGTAAAAAGATTTTCATTCAGTTTGTAATATAACTTATCCTGACCAGAAGCACTTCCGGCTTTTTTAGCAGAAACAGAATTCACTTTTTCCCAAAGAACATTTGTCTGAGCATGAGCTGCAATACAACAAAAAATAAAAAGCAGGACAAGTAGTTGTTTTTTCATAATCAAGAGGTTATTTAGAGAATCAAAATTAAATTAATTAAGTTAAATTCTTATCTATTATCGACAGATATTTGTTTCCTGTCGACGAATTAGTTCTTTTTCACAAAAACCAGACGAATCAATTCAAAAAATCAATTCAGGTTGCTATCAGATTTAAAATAGATAGTATAAATTTGCATCATCTTAAATAATTTGTTTTGAAGCTCTTTCATTCTATTAACGATTTCCACTCGACCAAGAAAACCATTTTGACTCTTGGCACTTTTGATGGCGTACATATTGGTCATAAAAAAATTCTGGAAAGAATTACTCAAAACACTGAAAACGGAAAATATGAAAGCCTCGTACTTACTTTTTTTCCGCATCCAAGAATGGTCCTTCAGGAAAAATCAGAGATAAAGCTTTTAAATACTATTCCCGAAAAATCCAAACTTCTGGAAGCAACAGGAATTGAAAACCTTGTTATCCATCCATTTAACGAAAGTTTTTCAAGACTGACCGCCGAAGAATTTGTACATTCTATTTTAGTTGACCAATTTCATATTCATAAAATAATCATTGGTCACGACCATCGTTTTGGAAGAAACAGAACTGCCAATATCGACAATTTAATCGCTTTTGGAGCAGAATATGGTTTTGAAGTGGAACAAATTTCAGCTCAGGAAATCCAGGATGTTTCGGTAAGTTCAACCAAAATCAGGAAAGCACTACAGGATGGTAATATGACTTTGGCCAATGAATATCTGGGATACTCTTATTTTTTAACCGGCGAAGTTGTAAAAGGAAAACAATTAGGCAGAACAATTGGTTTTCCTACGGCCAATATCCAGATTGAAGAAGATTACAAACTGATTCCAAAGAACGGTGTGTATGTGATTAAGACTATCATCGGTCATAAAGAAGTTTTCGGAATGATGAATATCGGTTTCAATCCTACTGTAAACGGTCAAAAACAAACCATCGAAGTAAATCTTTTTGATTTTGATGCTGATATCTACGGAGAAAAACTTGAAATTTCGTTATTAAAATACTTGCGCGAAGAACAAAAATTTGGCTCGGTTGATTTACTGAAAGAACAATTAAACCTGGACAAAAAGAATGCTTTAGAATTTGTGAGTCAATTATAAAAAACTCAAAACCAATACTTTTCGTTATTTTTAAATCATTGTATTTATTTTTTTAGTAAATTTAATATACTTTACTGTTTACCAAATATTTACTATTAACTTCTTTAAAAATAACCATCATGAAATTACCAAAAGAAATTGTCAACGGATCACTAATATTCCTTGGCATAGGCATTTATTTTTTACTGATGAATGTATTAGGTTTAGCTGATTTGTTTTATTTACGTACCCTGAATGTATTCTTTATTTTTTATGGCGTTAACAGGACAATGCACATGAACCTGCAGGAAGGGGAAAACAATTTTGTATCCAATGCTGTTTCGGCAATGGCGACTTCTGTAGTAGGTGTATCCATGAGCGTTTTCGGATTACTGGTTTATAGTTATGCAAGAGGAGGAGATGCTTACGTTCAGTCATTATCAGCAACTTTTATGTTCGGAGGAAACCCTTCGGTACCAACTTATTGTATTTGTTTGTTGTTTGAAGGACTGGCTTCCTGCGTAATTGTTACCTTAATGACGATGTTATACTGGAACAACAAATATATCGCTGATTAAATTTTCAGAAAAAAAGCTATTATTTAAGCGCTTTAAAATCATAAAAAAATATAATTCTATGATTTTAAAGCGTTTCTTTTTGAAATTATCTGTCAAATATTCATTAAAGGAGTTCAACATTGGTTGATTAGAACAATTTAACTACTTTTGGAGCATCAAAAACAATGTATCAATGAGCATTAAAAAACACAACTGGACCAAAGACGAAATAATCGCCATATATAACAAACCTATAATGGACCTGCTATACGAAGCAGCGACAATTCACAGACAGAAACATGACCCAAATGTAGTTCAGGTTTCTACATTATTATCAATCAAAACCGGTGGCTGTCCTGAAGACTGTGGTTATTGCCCTCAGGCTGCCCGTTACAATACTGGTGTTGAAGGAAATGATCTAATGAGTGTAAGTCAGGTTAAAGCTCAGGCTTTGCGTGCAAAATCAAGCGGATCATCACGCGTTTGTATGGGAGCTGCCTGGAGAAACGTAAAAGATGGTGAGGAATTTGATCAGGTGTTGGAAATGGTTCGTACCATCAACAAACTGGATATGGAAGTTTGCTGTACTTTGGGTATGATTACAGAAAATCAGGCGCAGCGTCTTGCTGAAGCAGGTTTGTATGCTTACAATCACAACTTAGATACTTCTGAAGATTATTATAAAGATGTTATTTCGACACGTGCTTTTGAAGACCGTTTAGAAACAATTGAAAATGTTCGTAAAACCAATGTTACGGTTTGCAGCGGCGGAATTATCGGAATGGGAGAAAGTATCGAAGACAGAGCCGGAATGCTTGTAGCGCTTTCTACCTTAAATCCACAACCGGAATCTGTGCCAATTAATGCTTTGGTTGCTGTTGAAGGAACTCCGATGGAAGATGAAAAACCGGTTGAAATCTGGGAGATGATTCGTATGGTAGCCACTACCAGAATCGTAATACCTGACACACAGGTTCGTTTATCTGCAGGAAGAACCAATATGAGTCGTGAAGGACAGGCTATGTGCTTTTTTGCCGGTGCAAATTCTATTTTTGCAGGAGACAAATTACTTACAACCCCTAACCCGGATGTAAACGAAGACATGAAAATGTTTGAAATGTTAGGATTGATTCCGCAAAAGCCTTTTACCAAAATTTCTCAGCCTAAAACAGTTGAAGCAGCAGATTCTCAATTTGCTCCGTTAGGCGAAAAACCAAAATGGACAAGACCTGGACATACTATTGAAAGAAATGTTGAACATTCGATTAAATCAAAAGTTTAAGATTTTTTCTCAAACCATAAATAAAAATGCTTTTGACATACAATTGTCAAAAGCATTTTTTTTTGTTTTTAATTATGAGTATAATAGTAAATCTATGCTATTTTGAACCCGAATACAGAAATCATTTTTTTCTTACAAAACAAAAACTAATTCGTTTATTGAATTGACTTTCTTTATTTTATCGGTTGCAAACACGACCTTTTGACTTTCAATTTAAGTTGGCACACTTTATAATCTAGCATCTGAGTCTTTCACAAACGAGGACGAGTAAGATGTTATATATTTAGATCCCATTTCGAAAATGTTAATTTTACTGATGTTATTATCTGAAATTATTTAATATTAATAAAAATTGTTGCCTAATTGAGTAAATTTTTAATTCATGTTTTCTAACTATATAACTAAAAGAATTATTACTTATGTATTTTAAAATTTTATATTTCAAAACTCTAATATCTGTTTAAGAAACTAAACTTTTCGTCTGATTCAATATTTGTATATCTGTTTTCAAGATAAAGTTTGGTTTTTATTAGAATTTATATTCAACTATTAATGTTTTAAAAATCTATAAGTAGTTTAAATTAAGGTAGTTTCTTTCATTTCAAGCATAAAAAGTAGTTTTCCAACAGTGTTTTTATTTTTTATTTAGAATAAATAAATTTTAAAAATCAATCCTAATTGTTACTTTTACAAAATAAAATCTTACATTCTTTTTTGCAGTTTGATTATTTTCCAACAATTAAAAGAAACATAGCCAAAACCATATGAAATACAAATTACCTAAGTCATTTTTTTTTACCGTATCCCTTTTATTTATTAATCTAAAAATATTTTCACAAGCTCCTAATCCAGCACCCGCACCTAACTATGCAGCTGAACCGAGTATTCAAAGCCCTAATGCAGCTAGTTTAGGAAAATTTGGAGATATTCCTGTTTCTTTATTTACTGGTGCCCCTAATATTAATATTCCATTAACTGAAATTAAAAATGGTTCGATTAATGTACCGATTTATTTACAATATGATGCCGGAGGTTGCAGACCAGATCAGCATCCAACCTGGGTGGGACTGAACTGGAGTTTACAAGCAGGAGGAGTTATAAGGAGAAATACAAATGGTAAATTTGATGAAAATGTTTGTATATATTATAATACATATACGAACCTCTCTGATTATTGTGGTACACCAGCTTCTTATTATGATTCATACACTACATTAAACGCTAATAATTGGAGTACTTTATCAGGTAGAGATTTATCTCCTGATGAGTTTAGTTTTAATGTTAATAATATTTCTGGAAAATTCATGCTTAATCATGAGGGCAAATGGATTGTACAATCAAAAGAAAATTTGAACCTGAAAGTAGTACATGAAATGCAAACTAATTACTCCGTTAATTTTGGTTCAGGAAATGCAATTCTACCTAGGAGTTTCACCAAATTTATTTTGACAACCGGAGATGGTACTCAATATATTTTTGGAGGACAGCCTAATGCTATAGAATTTTCCCTTCCTGCAACTATATCTTTTCCTACATATGTTGGTACGCATCCCCCTGATATGCCTGACTATTCATCTCTTGATGACGGCTGGGAAACTTATATTCAACCTTCAGCATGGCATTTGTCAGAAATAATTTCGCCTTCAGGAAATCATGTTACGTTTTACTATACCACAGATTTTAGCTTTCAACAAACTACTTATTTTGAAATATCAGGAGGTCGGCAATGTGGAGTTGATGCTTACCATTCTACTCATGATATTAATCAAAACAACAAGTATTTGATTAAAAGTGCCTACCTTGACAAGATTGAAACAGACAATGGGCTAATCTGTAGCTTTTCTAAGTCAATATCCAATGAGCTAAATTGGGTATTTAAATCTAAGTCAGAGAATCATGATTATTTTATGATGAAACCATCTTATTCATGGCGTTATCATAAACTCGATGGTATAGAGGTAAAAACTAATAACAAAACAACAAAAAAAATAGCTTTAGAATATATTGAGAAGAATACGGAACGTCTTAAACTCAAAGCTGTAAAGTTTTTATCATTATCAGGGAATCAAACGGAATCGATTTATAGAATGGAGTATAATGATAAACTTCTCCCTCTTTATAATTCAGGGATGGAAGATCATTGGGGTTTTTATAACGGGACTAATTATTGGGGTACTATAAATAAACAAAATGGAGATAATACTGTTATATTCCAAAATCCCAATATGATGACTGATTATTCTCAATCAAGAGAATCCAATCCGGCTTTGATGGATGCCGAAATTATCAAAAGAATAATTTATCCTACAGGAGGATATTCCGAATTTACATTTGAACCTCACAATTACTCTAAACTAGTAAAACAAAATCCTAATATAGCCTTGCAAACATTATCCGTAAATAAAATAGCAGGAGGTTTAAGAATAAAAAAAATAGATACTTATGACGCGTTTTCTATTGTTCCTCAGGTTAAAGAATATTTTTATACCAATGATTATATCAATGGAGGTTTGTTTTCAAGTGGTGTTCTATCCGGAGAACCTCTATATTATGAATCCGGAGAATTAATTAGCTCAGGAACTAGCTTTCCATTTTATAAATTTAGCAGTAATCCTTTAAATTATTTAAATACCACAAACGGAAATCATATTACCTATTCTCAGGTAACTGAAAAGTCCAGTGAAGGATATATTGTATATTCCTACACAAATCAGGATAATGGTTATTTAGATAAAAATCCCTTTGCTCAATCTAATGTTTACAATTTGATTACCTCGAATCCCAAAAAACTTTTTGGTAAATTAGATTTGGAACGTGGACAACTAATAGATACAAAATACTATGCAGCAGATAAGTTTTTATTAAAAAAAGTTTCAAATCAATACAACGATGACCCGGCGAGATATAACACTTATGTCAGGTCAAATCAAGATGTTACTGATGCATATGTGTGTGGATATAAACAGATAAGTTTCCCTATATATACTTTTTATCCGTATTTAAAAAATCAGACTATTGAAGAATATTTTCGAAATGGTACGTTAACTAATACCAGTACCAGCTATACTTATGATTCTAGTAGTAATTTACTCCGAACTACATCGGTTATCAATTCTGAAGGGAATGAAATTAAAACGAGATATAAATACCCTATTGATTATGCTAATGTACCTTTAGCCCCAATACCCGCTACAGATGAGGCTCATGATATTGCTGCATTGCAAATAAATAATATTGTAAATGTACCTGTAGAAGTGAATAATTCTATAGTAAAAGGAGGAGTGGAATATATAACAGGAGGAAAACTAAATTATTTTGAAAACTTAAAATTAGAAAAGATTTTGGAATTAGAAGTTAACAGCCTTATTAATAGTAACAGTTTTAATTTTTCAACTATTAACACATCAGGTTTTTTATCAGATAGCAAATATAAAGAGAAAATATCTTTTCCAAGATATGACGATAAAGGAAATCTATTAGAAATACAACCAAGAGGTAGTGTTTCAACCAGTTATCTATGGGCATATAATAAAACTTATCCTGTAGCTAAGATTGTTAACTCTACTTACAATCAGATAGAAACTTTGCTGGGCATAACAGTTCTTAATTCTTTAAGTACAAGTTATAATGATATTTATATTAAGTCCGTTACAGATCAGTTAAGGCAAGAATTACCAGACTCACAGGTGTATTCTTATACTTATAATCCCTCTATTGGTATATTATCTGAAAGCTCTCCTAATAACAACACTAAAAATTATTACTATGATATTTTTGGCAGGCTTGACTTAGTTAAGGACAACCTTAATAAAGTTATAAAGGATTATAAATATAATTATAAACAAGTCAAAAGAATAAGCTTATCAACCAATAATTTAAGTTTCGAAAATGTACCTTACGGAACTTCTGTTTCAAAAAACATAAGAGTTACAAATTCCAGTAGTCTTTCTTTTACAATTAGTGGATTAACAGTTCCTTCCGGTTACACTTATACTGTTAATGGTTCCAATACTCTTGCGCCAGGCGAATCAGTAGATATTACAATTGTATTTTCTCCATCAGTAGCCGGAAGTTATTCGGGTACTATAACCGTTTTATCAGATGCGCAAGGATTTAATACGATTGCGGTTAATGGAAGTGGGGTAATATCTAAAATCATTAATATTTCAGGTGATCTGAATTTTGGATGGATGTTTGCCATGCCAGGCAACCCCTACGGTTGTTCCTTTAGAACCATGACTATAACAAATTCAGGAAATACAATATTAACCATTACCGGAATACAAGTTGGAGCTCCGTTTGCTGTTAACTGGACCAACGGTACTATAGCTCCGGGACAAAGCAAAAATGTCACAGTTTCTTTTTGTCCTCCTTCTAATCCTTATTATTCATATGACTCAACAATTAATGTCTTTTCAGATAAGACAGCAGGTATTAACACTTTTCCGGTAAGCGGAGCTGCAGAAACGACCAATTAGTACAATTTAAGTATAAATAACATTGCAATAAACTAATCAAAAAGAAATATGAAAAATATAAGTCTATTACTATTTATCTTATTTCCTGTTTTACTTTTTAGCCAAACCCAAACAGAGAACTATATAAAAACGACAACTTATAAAGTAGAATCAACCACTAGTATTACAAATCCCACTGCTTTACAGGCCGACCAAAACATTACCTATTTTGATGGTTTGGGGCGTCCTATACAGCAAGTAGCCCATCAACAGTCGGGTTCAGGAAAAGATATTGTTACGCCTATTGAATATGATGCTTTTGGGCGTCAGGAAAAAGAGTATTTGCCTTATGTTCCAACGGCAGCCGCTTCACTCAATTTCAAAACTACTGCACTGACAGAAGTTGGTACATTCTACAACGTTCCAAAATACGAAAACACCAGTAATCCCTTCTCTAAAAAAGAATTTGAAGCTTCACCTCTTAACAGGATCTTAAAACAGGCAGCTCCTGGTGAAGACTGGAAACTTGGAAATGGTCATGAAATAAGACTGGATTATCAAACCAATACCAATGCTGATCAGGTGAGACGTTTTGGGGTTTCTTTTATTAGTGGCAATACAGAAAACCCTTATTTGGAAGATAATGGCATTTATGATCCTTCACAATTATACAAAGTTATTACCAAAGACGAGAACTGGCAGGCCAGCCAGACTTATCCTAACGACCATACAACAGAAGAATTCAAAGACAAGGAAGGCAGAATTGTTTTAAAACGTACTTTCAATGCCGAAAAGTGGCTTGACACTTATTATGTATACGATGATTATGGAAATCTGACTTATGTATTGCCTCCTAAAGTCTTTACTTATAATTCCATAACACAGGGATATGAAAAAAATTATTCTTTTTATGCCGATAATGAATCTTATAATTTCAACTTTTTTACAAACGGAATCAACACCTATTGTGACATTAATGTATATATACATTCAAATACTATACAATTAGACCTGTATGCTTACGATTTTATTCCCGGATCAATATTGAAATCTGGAAAAATTATTGATTTAGATTTTACACCCACTTTACCTAATATGCCTTTGGCAAATATTATGATGAACGATGCGCAAGGAAATCCTGTTTTAGCAGGTACTGCATACATTCAGGATGGTGATTTGTATTTTAGTTCAACCGGAGCAATGGTATATCCAAACTCAGCTGGCTATTATGTAGATTATTTTTCTAATGAACTCACTCCATACCAAGGCAATTATACTCCCCCTTCTTTAGACAGATCGAGCTTTTCTGATTTAATTTATCAATACAAATATGATGGACGCAATCGATTAATAGAAAAGAAACTTCCGGGAAAAGAGTGGGAAGAAATTGTATATAATAAATTAGATCTGCCTATTTTGACCAGGGATTCTAATCTAAAAGGGCAAAACAAATGGCTTTTTACCAAATATGACGCTTTTGGAAGAGTAGCATACACCGGAGTAATGAACAGTAATAGTTCCAGAGCAGATATGCAGATTGCAGCTGATGCAATAACTGCTCAATATGTAACAAAAAGTGCAATATCAACAACCATAGCAGGGACCACCATTTATTACTCCAATGATACCAATGTATATCCAAATTCTAATATATTGGAATTACATACGATCAATTACTTTGATAATTATAGTTTTGATGCAGACGGATTGACACTTCCCTCAAGCGTTTTAGGGATAGATATTATCAATTACAATAATGCTGCTAATACACAAAATTTGACGAAAGGTCTGTCAACAGGAACTAAAGTCAGAATACTAGATCCTATTGCTCCCTATTGGATTACTACAATTACAGGTTATGATGCAAAGGGACGTGCCATATACACTGCAAAAACGAACAACTATTTATTTACTACAGATGTTCTACAAAGCAAATTGGATTTTATTGGTAAAATAGAGAAAACATTTTCGACACATACTAAAAAAACGGCTATTAACGGCACAGTTATAAATACTGTTACTGTAGAAGATATTTTTACCTATGACCAGGCCGGAAGATTATTAAAACAAACACAAGCTGTAAACGGAGCAGCAACACCGGAGATTATTGTTGCAAACACCTATGATGAGTTGGGGCAATTAATCAGTAAAAAAGTAGGAGGGAAACTTGCACAAGGATTACAAACCGTTGACTATGCTTATAATATTCGGGGATGGCTTAAAAGTATTAATAATACAAATAATCTAGGAACAGATTTGTTTGGTTATGGATTATATTATAATACTGTAGTAGTAAACTCATCACTTGATACTTTCAACAGCATTCCATTATATAATGGAAATATTAGTAGTATATCGTGGAAAACAAATAATTTAAATTCCAACTCAAAACAATATAATTATTCCTATGATGCACTGAATAGATTTAAAGAAGGTAAATATTTTGAAAATGAAATATTTAATAATCAATTTGGAGAATATATTCATCAATATGACCGTAATGGAAATATTTTGGAAATGATCCGTAACATGCCTGTTGTAAGTTCAACTTATCAGACCCCTGGGACCGTTATGGATAATTTGAAGTACTCCTACGATAGTGGAAATAAATTAATGAGTGTTAATGATCCTTATAGTCCAACTCAATATATAGATCAAGGTTTTTTTGACGGTAATAAATTAGGTAATGATTATCAATATGATGCTAATGGAAATTTACTATTGGACAAAAATAAAGGTATAACAGATATCGTTTACAACTATCTTAATCTTCCCACTAAGGTAACATTGGCAACCGGTACTATTGATTATGTGTATGATGCAACTGGGGTAAAACAAAGTAAAAAAGTTAATCCCGGAGTTAGGACTGACTATGCCAGCGGATTCCAATACGAAGATAATGTGTTAAAGTTTTTTCCACAACCCGAAGGATATGTAGAATACAATTCAGGAAATTTTAATTATATCTATCAATACAAAGACCATTTAGGGAATGTACGATTGAGTTATTCTGATAATAATAATGATGGGGTGATATTGGGTGCTGCTACTGAAATTTATAAAGATGATTTTGAGTCTAGCAGTAATTGGGATAGTTTAAACGCTCAATATGGGGCATCAGTAACGGCTTATGATACAAGCAAAAAATACTCTGGAAATATAAGTGCAAAAATAGAGAAATTAACTACTGGCGAATTGTATGTGCATAGTAATACGTGGATAAATATTAACAATACAGAAACAACAGATTATATTTTTTCTGGTTGGGTGTATAGCAATGGCCCTTCTGCAGATATATTTTTCTTTATGAAAACAAATGCAGAAACAGGATATTATACTAATTTTGATTACGTGAGATCTAACAATATAAATAGATGGGTATATCTAGAGAAAAAAGTGTCAGTACCATCTAATATTACAAGTATTAATTTAAGAATAGACAACAATGGAGGAGGAACGGTTTGGTTTGATGATGTTAGCATCAAAAAAGTAAATCCTAATAACGAGATTATTGAAGAAAACAATTATTATCCTTTTGGGATGAAACACAAAGATAATAATGTAGTGACATCAACTAATAATCCTGCTTTGAAATATAAGTACCAAGGTCAAGAGCGTCAAGATGAGCTGGGACTGAACTGGGACAGCTTTAAATGGAGAAATTATGATTATGCAATAGGACGATTTATGTGTATTGACCCATTGGCAGAGCAATATGCTTATAATTCGCCTTATGCATTTCAAGAAAACAAATTAGGACTGGGTAGAGAATTAGAAGGACTAGAACTATATTCTGAACGTTCTCAAGATGGAAAATCAATCACTTTGACTTACACCGTAAATATAGTTAATAATACAAACAATGCAACTTCTGCACAGGTTAGTCAAATGGTATCTGAAAGAATGTGCTCCACAGAAAATAGTTTTAGTGGACAAACAAAAAATGGAGAAACCGTTACTGCAAAAGTAGTATATGACCCAAAAGCAACGATAACTTGGGAATATAATGATGCTATAACTGTTGAAAATGGTCAAGCAGGTGAACCAGGAGGAAAAGGATATACTTCAGCAAATGGTAATACTCAGGTAAATAAAACTCAAGTAAATGTCCCTAATAATGTTGAATTTGATAAAAATGGGAACTCAATTATATCTGATAAAAGTAACCCAACTGCTACAAAAACAGGTAGTCATGAAGATGGACACGTTGGCGGATTGAAGCATACTGGTGGTGATAAACCTAATTTAATGAATAATAAAGATAACAGTACAAATATTACTCAAGAACAAAGAACAGAAATAATAAAGAAAGTTGAGATTGAACAACCTTTGAAAAATTAAAAAATGAAAAAGAAATTATTATATTTTTTACTGATTTTATTTGCAATTAGCTGTAAAAGTTATGATTTTCAGATAAAAGATTTTGAAAATGCATCATTCAAACATGTTGTTGAGAAAACTCTAAAACAATATGATGCTAAAGCAGAAAAATATTCACTTTTAATTTTTACCAATTTTTATCATGGCGAAAAAATAATTGTAGAAAATGACAAACATATTTTATATCAAGATTCTATGAAAACAATGGAAAATTTTGGATTAGCAAAAATGATTAGAGTTGATAATAATCATGATGTAAAAATTAAAGATATAGACATGAATATTAAAGTTTTAGTTAAAAGTGATTTAGCTAAAGCGTATAAATTTATTTATGTAGAAAAAAATCAATATTTAAAAGATGGAGTTGGGAATGACAGTATTTTAAATACAAAAAAAGTTTATAAAATTATTTACAGTAATTCGTTATTAGGTTTTATGTAATACGACTAAAACCTAATAAGATATCTTGTATAAATATCGCTTTGGAGGTCTCGCTTTAATGCAAAAGAGCTTGAAGACGAACTGGGGGCTTGACATGTACGACTATGGAGCACGTAATTACGACCCTGCACTTGGACGCTGGATGAATATTGACCCGTTGGCGGAGAAAATGAGAAGACATAGTCCTTATAATTATGCATTTAATAATCCCGTTTATTTTATTGATCCTGATGGAATGGCTCCAAATGATTGGATAAATAGCGCAGGAAAGTTAATTTATGATCCTAAAGCGAATGGAGGAAAAGGAGCATACACTGAACATACAACAAAACAGGATATTTATCTTGGAAACGCATTAAGGAATTCTTCAGATACTGGTGCGAAACAATTTGACAAGCTGGTAAAATCAGCCCAGCCAATTGAAATAAAGGTAATTGGAGATGAAATTCCTATTAGTAAAAATGGTAACATTCTGGAAGGAAAAACGACTACACCAAAAACCGATAATCCAGAAGGAAAGTCTACTATTACAATTTATACAGCAAGTGAAAATTATTTAGCAGAACAAGTAGCAAAAAACACAGCTGAAGGTCAAGGAGCTAAAAATATAATTGATGGTATTGATTATTCTGGAATGAAAATGAAAGATTTCATTGCGGTAACTTTAGGGGAAGAAGTAGAGCATGCAACTCCAGAAAATATTAAACTGCAACAATCTGGGGCAACGAGAGCAGAAATTGAAAAAAAACCAGGAGAAGTTGCGGATCAAATTATGAAAGAAATATTAGAAAAGAAAATCAAATGAAAATAAATTTGGGAAATATTGTGTGTTTAGTTTTTTTTCTTACTATTTATCAGTCAGCACTAAGTCAAAAAGTAGATGATGATGAAACCATTAGGAAAATGAAAAATGTTATTAAAGAGTTTTTTATCAAAAATGGGGAAATAACGATAGAAAATAGATTGGACATTGGTGCGTATGAAATTATAGATGGAACTGAGTTAGGATATAAGAACAAAGGTATTTACATAATTAGAACTGTCTATTCAACTAATGGCACAGATTATCTTCTTTTCAAAAATGGTAAAGATTTTTTTATACTAGATTTTGAAGATTTAAAATTAATTATTGATAAAAGTCTGAATTTACTAAACGATAAACCTGATAAGGAAATATTTGACTATTTAAAAGCAATTATAAAATGGTATGAAGATAGTCATCTATATTTTAAAAATACAGGAGAATTGAAGCGTATTAAAAAATAACGTTCTAAGGATGATAAGTATTTTCCGGTAGTGTTTTCAGATTAGATGTTTTTGTAAAATAACTATGTAATAAACCAAAAAAGAATATTATTTTATCCCTATCAGACACGAATCCTTTCGTGTGGACTTTTAGAATGGTTCGATCAGAAATAACCACAACGATTAATGCAATTCCTCTGGCTGGCGTTCATAAAGAAACTCGACAAAGTATAAAAAAAGACCTTGCTGATTGCGAGGTCTTTTTGTATTTTATAGTGAAGCTAAATTTCTCAAAGAAATCTTAAAGCTTCATTTGAGCCAGGAAATCATGAACCATTTTAAAAACTATCTTTTTTTCAGGTATCAAGTCCCTGAATCAATTAACCTGTTCTACAAGTATTTTATCTTTTTATCAATGCTTAATTTGCATTAGTAATTTTTCTAAAACTTTAATCTGTTCATCTTTTGCTTTTAAAAGTTCTAAATTCAATCGTTTAATTTCTTCTAAAGCTTCAATCCATTTTTCAACAGGATTTACATTAAATGTTGGATAGTAATTGTAGCCATTCGATTGGTCGTTAAAAGTATTAGAGATAATATTTATTGCCTGTTCCTCATCAAAATTTTGAAAAGCCTCAACAGGAATTTTCAATGAATATGAGATTTGTTTAAGCAGACTGTCTTCAATTACGTCTTTTTGCTCCAACATAGAAATTTTCTTCTGATTCCAATCTTCCCCCAGATCATAAGCCAATGCTTCTTGTTTGATTCCAAGCATTTCTCTGAAGCGTTTTACGTTTCTTCCCTGATGAATTTTCTGTTCCATAATGAGTTTAATTTTTTCTATAGGCTCAAAGATAAAGCCATCCGGATTAAAAAGTATGAATCTCAAAGATAAAAAAATATCCTGTAAAACATCCATTTTGTCAGATATCATATCTAAATATAGAATAGTTTATCGTCTTGAAAAAATAGAACTTCTTTTTTTAATTTTAAAATCTTCCGTTATGAAAAAGAACAAAACATCCTTTTGGGGAGCGTTTGATACAACAAATCCATTTGAGACTGATGAAGCTTTTTTCTATTTCAATCATTTGAGATCATTTCTCTTAACTTACTTCCGAGCTTTTCAAATTCTCTAACAGTATTTCCGGAACTTAATTCTTTGTCAACATTCATTTTTAAACTCCCGTTTTTAAAAGTAACACTGTAAACAATTTCATCTGAATCCATTTTTTTCCACATCAAAACTTCTCCTTTAGAAATAAGGTATTGATTATCAAAATGATCTGTTATTATCTTTTTTACTTTCTCATTCTTATCAGAATCAAAAGAGGCTTTGAAACTATAAGACGAATCTGAGTTTTGAACCGAAACAGATGAACTGGAACTTGTAGTTTTTGTTTCAGACTTCTTAACTTTTGGAGGATTTGGTACTGCTGGTCTGCTTTGGCAATTCGCTAAAAAACTAATAGCCATAAAAATAAGTACTATAATAAGTTTCATAATCTGTGATTTAATTGTTAATCTTAAACTCAAACCCCAAACCTCTTACGCTCGAAATACTTATAGCAGAATCTTCTTTAAAATATTTCCTTAAACGGCTTATAAAAACATCCATACTTCTGCCTGAAAAGAAATCTTCATTACCCCAGATTTCCCTTAAAATTTCTTCTCTTTTAATTAGCTTATTTCTGTTTGCATATAAAAAAAAGATTAATTGGGCTTCTTTTTCAGTAATTCTATATGTGATTGTCTGATGTTTCAGCAAGTAATTTTCAGAATCAAAAGTGTAACTCCCAATTGCGAAGTTCTGTTTTAAAACAATTTTTTCTTCACTTTTTTGAGAACGCTTTAAAATGTTACCAATTCTTAAAATTAATTCTTCTACTTCAAAAGGTTTTACGATATAATCATCGGCTCCTAATTTTAAGCCTTTAATCTTGTCTTGCTGTAACGATTTTGCAGTTAAAAAAACAAATGGCGTTTCCGGAAACTGGTCAACTATCTTTTCAGCTAAAGTAAAACCATCCATTTGCGGCATCATTACGTCCAAAATACAAATATCAGGTTTCGTAACGTGAAGAAATTCCAAAGCTCCTTTACCGTTCTTTTTCCAGGATACTTTAAACCCTGAAAATTCCAGATATTGTTTCAAAACTGAAGCATAATCAAAATCATCTTCTACTAATAAAATATGTTTCATCATAACGGAATTGATATTAAAAATAAAGCTCCCTTATTTTCTTCACTGATTACTTTTACATCTCCACGATAAGCTTCAACCAATTGTTTTACATAAAATAATCCTAAGCCGAGACCTTTGGTATTATGAAGATTTCCTTTTTCTACTCTGTAAAATTTATCGAAAATGGCTACGTGTTCTTTTGGAGAGATTCCTTTTCCATTATCTTTTATACTGAGTAAAAATTTATTATCAATGCAGTTCAGTTCAATATTTATTTGCGTAGCGCCATATTTTACAGCATTATCTAAAAGATTGATCAGAATTGTATTAAGATGGAAGCGATCTATTCTTAGAGCAATGGTTTCTTGGCTCTGCTCACAGGAAATTAAAATATCAGGTTTAGAAAGTCTGAAATCATCTATTATTTCTTTGATTTCATTACAACCTATTTCGATGGAAGAACTTGTATCGGCGACTGGATTAACTGAAACATTCGCGACCTGCTGAAACAATTTCTGAAGTCTGTTATTCTGTCTTTCTACTAAAGATAAAGTCGTTTTATATTCTTCTTTTGACATTTGGTCTTCCTTACGCTGTAATGTTTTGATTGCGATATCCATTGTTGCCAAAGGAGTCTGAAATTCATGCGTAATGTTGTTTACAAAATCTGTTTTTATATCTGCAATTCTTTTTTGATTGATTAAATTTTTAATTGAGAGATAATACAGATACACGACAAAAAACATTAAAACCAGAGAAAACAATAACAATCCTGCCATTTGACTCAGAATTGTTTTTTGCCAGCTTGCAAAACTGTAAAATTGTTCTGTTTTCAATAATAGTGCATATTTTGACTTTACCAAACCTGGATTATCGGATTCTGATTCATTAGTGTTTTGCCACTTTCCGGTTGAAGAAGAAATTTCATTGTCACTTTTTACTTTGTTATCAAAAATCAACAGTTTCCCATTATAAACCGAATCCGTTTTATTGTTGTTTATAATGACCAGAGACGTTAAATAATCACTATAACCTATTTCAAAATCTTCCGGTTTCTTAGACTTTTCCATATATCTTTTCATAACATCGGAAAGGGAGTCCTGATTCTTCTGAATGAGTTTTAAATATTCTTTTTTTGCTATTTTTTTATAAACATATTCTTCAGCTAATTTTCCGGTTTGCTCCATCCAATTGTCTTTTATCGCCTCAAATTCAGGATGGTCTTCCAACTCAGCAATTTGCTTTTTGATTTTGGTATTGACTTCCCTTTCAGTTAATTTATAAGTATTGTATATAAAATAGCCCTGAATAGCCGCCAGAGCCATTACCGTAAAAATACATGCCCCTATTAAATACGCAATTTTCTTTTTGTTTTGCATGATATAACAATTAACAAAACAAATTTACCTGAATAATTCTTTTCAGCTTTCAATAAATAAGTGATTAACCCTTTATTAACCGAATGCTGAAATTGAATATCATAAAAATCGGGGTTCAGCTTTATTTCATTTTTATCAAACTAAATAACCCATAAGTCATTAACCCATCATTAACCCTCTATTAACCCAATACTCCAAAGAGGTTTCAGAGATTTGCTCCCAACAAATCATCACATCATGAAACAGCCTCTTTTTTTATTCTTACTCTTTCCACTTATTGGAATTGGGCAACACAAAATCTCAGGAACTATCCTGGATTCAAAGAATATTCCGATAGAATTTACCTCTGTTTCCTTATTAAAACAGCAGGATTCAGTATTTTACAAAAGCACTCAAACAGACGAAAAAGGCTTTTTTGAAATATTTGACGTTGAAAAAGAAAAGTACATTTTGAAAATCAGTTCTTATGGATATGCTGAGAAACACCTCAATATTGATGTACAGTCAGATTCTCAACTTTCACCAGTTATACTGGAACAAAATGCAGAAATACTCAATGATGTCACCATAACTACATCAAAACCAATTCTAAAAAGAAAAATTGACCGAATAGAGTTTACCGTAGAAAACTCATCACTTTCTACTAATAATGCCTGGGAAATTCTGGGTAAAACGCCAGGCGTAACAACTATGAGCAGCGGCAACATGACTGTTCGAGGAAGCAACAGTATTCTGGTTACTATTAATGACAAAAAGGTCTATTTAACCGGAGATGAATTGAAACAATTTTTAGAAAATACCAATGGTGAAGATGTCAAATCAATTGAAGTAATTACAAATCCGCCAGCTAAATATGAAGCACAGGGAGCCATCGTTTTAAATATCAAGCTGAAGAAAAATGTAAAATTGGGTTATAAAGGAACTTTGAGTGGCTCCTACACTCAATCTATTTATGCAAAAGGAAATATTTCTACCAGTCATATTTACAAAGGAGAAAAACTTTCACTGTCGGGACGTTATACTTTTGGTTCGGGTACGTATGTGAGAGAGGGAGAAGATTTTATTCATTATTTGGACAGTTCAGGCGAAACCAACTCGATTTGGGAAAGCACCATGAGAAGAAAAAATAAATCTCCATCACAAAATTCATTTCGTCTGGATTCAGAATACGAAATAGACAGTTCAAATACAATATCTTTTGGTGTCACCGACTCTATGACTCCAAATGTCCATGGATTTTATAATGTTCCTACTTATATTTATGACCGTAACCGAAATCCGGATTCTCTGTATGTTACTCAAAATAACAGAAAAAAATCATCTCGAAACAGCGATTACAATTTTTCTTATGATCATAAATTTAAAGAGAAAGAAAAACTTTCTTTTTCTTCAGATTATACGCATTACTATTACAATGAAAATCAGGATATTTTTTCATCGTTTTCATTTCCCGACAATCTTCCGTACAGACAAACTCGATTTGTAAGCGACAATACGCAAAAAATTCAGCTTTTTTCAGCACAATCAGATTATTCGAATGAAGACAACGGAATTGAGATGGGAATGAAGTTTGGAAAAGTAAAAGCCGACAGCCAGCTTATTTTTCAAGATGAAATTAATGGTGAATTAATTGAAAACGCTGACAGAACTAACCAATTTTTGTATGATGAAACCATTTTTGCAGGATATACAAGCTATAACAAAGAAATAGAAAAATGGACACTGAAAGCCGGATTGAGAGGAGAATACACTCAACTAAAAGGCAATTCGGTTACGGTAACCGAAATAAACGAACAAAAATATTTTAAACTTTTTCCAACGTTTTATGCCCTTTACAAAGCCAATGAAAATCATCAAATTGGATTTTCATATGGAAAACGAATCAGCCGACCGCAATACAGCTGGCTAAATCCTTTCAGATCATATTACAATTCCTATTCCTATTTTGTTGGAGATCCAAAATTGCAGCCCACGATCATTCATAATTTGGATTTGACTTATATTCTAAAAGATAAATACAATTTTGATTTGTATTACAGACATGAAAAAAATCCATCAATGGAAATTTCGTATCAGGATTATGAAACGACTACAGTTGTATATCATCTTACCAATATCGAAAAAAATACTGCTTTGGGTTTAGAATTCAACACTAATCTCATTTTCTTTGACTGGTGGGAATCCGGAATTCAAACCGGCATCAATTATACTCAGGATACTTTTCAGGGAATTGATCAAAAACTTTATAATAACAGTCGGTTTCAATTTAACGGAAGTACCAATAATAAGTTTACATTCAATAAGAAAAAAGATTTTACAGCGGAAGCTAATTTTTATTATAATTCACCATCCGTTCAGGGCACATTTACCATCAGCCAGTCTAGCAGTTTAGACTTTGCGTTTCGAAAAAAGCTATTTGATGATAACTGGGAATTTTACATCATTTTTTCTGATGTTTATCGTGGAGAAAAACAAACAGTTACTACCAAATATGCAAATCAATATAACTATTTTACAGATTATAGCGACACCCAGAGTTTTAAAATTGGTTTTAAATACAACTTCGGTAATCAAAAATTGAAAGAAAAAAACAGAGTACAAACTGAAGAACAAAAAAGGATTTAAATCAAGCCTTTTGTTCTCAATTATTGAATTATTACACATCTATCGAATTAAAAATTTAGTTAAAAGAGTTCATCTATTTCAGTAAATATTTTTAAATTGCTTGTTACACAGAGTTATAAGCATTTTTTTTATTTTAAAAGATGAAGTTAAAACAAATCGAAAGGGTAAAAAAAATCTCAAAATCTGATTTTATTTCCCAATATGTAAAAAACCAAATACCCGTAGTTGTTGAAGAGCTTACTGAAGACTGGCCCGCTTATCATAAATGGAAATTATCCTATATCAACGAAATTGCAGGAGATCTTATCGTTCCTTTATACGATGACAGGCCTGTAAATCATGAAGATGGTTTTAATGAAGCTCATACTAAAATGAAAATGAGCGATTACATTGCTCTTTTAGAATCCAAACCAACCAATTACCGCATTTTTCTTTATAATTTAATGAAAGAAGTTCCTCTTTTGAAAGATGATTTTTTGTGGCCTGATATTGGTTTAAAATTAGTCAAACAAATGCCGATGCTATTTTTTGGGGGAGAAAATGCAAAGGTTTTTATGCATTTTGACATTGATTATTCGAATATTCTTCATTTTCATTTTCATGGAGAAAAACAGTGTATGATTTTTGCTCCAGATCAGTCAAAATATATGTATAAAGTTCCTCATGCTTTGATTTCAAGAGAAGACATTGATTTTGACAATCCTGATTATGAAAAATTTCCTGCCCTGAAAAACGCCGAAGGGTATATTACCAATTTAAAACATGGCGAAATGCTGTATATGCCCGAAGGCTACTGGCATTACATGAAATATCTGACTCCAGGTTTTTCTATGAGTTTGCGCTCTTTCCCTAAAAACATTACCAATCTGTCAAAAGCAGCTTATAATGTTTTTATCATGCGGCATTTTGATATCATGATGCGAAAATTCAAAGGTCAAAAATGGATTGATTATAAAAATGAAAAGGCAATTACAAATACTCATGAAAAATTACTTAATGAAACTTAATAGATTACTTTCTTCGTTTCTAAACCATTTTCTGTTTTAACTTTAAATACCAAAACCTGATTCTTTGACTTAAGATTAGAAATCACTATTGAGTTTTGATTGAAATTTTGTTCTAAAATCAATTTACCGGCAAGATCATAAATTTGAACTTTTTGGATGGCTGAATCAGATTCTATAACAATTTGGCCTTTCTTTTGGAAAATAACGACTCCAGTTTTATTCTTTTGAATATCAATAAGATTTAATGTTTTATTGCTAAACTTTAAAACAAAACGATTATTAAAAATCCCTTTTTGAGTTGAAAATTTATAAGGTTCTTTTTTCAAATCATACTGTATTTTCAGTTCTTTATCTTCAAGATAAACTTCTTGCTGACCGCTAAAAATTCCATCCAGATGATCAATACTTATACTGAAGTTTCCACTAATTTGAGTTTTGTATCCCAAAACAACTTCATCTGATTCCTGAAAAGGAAATTGTCTCCCTTGGATAACCCAATTCTTTTCTTCATTACAAGTATAAAAATCAACATACTGATTACCGTCAAAAGATTCGCCATCAAAAGCTGTATCATAACCGTTAGTCGCTCCTTCAATATAACCTAATAAAATCTGTTTGAATGCATTTTCTTCATTAGTTAAATTGAGCCAGATTCTGTTTTTTTCAAAAGCCCTTTTCTTTTCGGTAATTTTAGCCGGTTTAAAAAATGATGCGTTTTGTTCTAAAATTCGCATACTATTTTCAAATTTTACTTCTCCCGTTGTAATACTCTGCACAAAAAAAGACTGACAGGAAGCAATTGTACCATCCGGCTGAGTATTATTTTCTCCTGAGGCAAGTGCAGATCTTGTACCTACACCTCCTAATAGATTATAAACGGCATAATCATCAGAAACATATTTTCCATTAGTTATTGGCGTATTGTGAGTCCAGAAATAAAGAGTTCCTTTTATATTTACCGAATTAACAGTTAAAAAGGCATCCGCATCAAGAGCCGAAGGATATGGATTCCCTATTAAATTGAAACTTTCTGAATTTCTAATTGGAGTTTTTATTTTTCCATTAACCGGAATTCCTTTAAAAACCGCTTCATATTTTTCAGGAATTGTAGTCGAAAATTCTTGTGGCCCCCGAATAATATATCCTTTTCCGGTTGTCATGATATTAGATGATGTTTCCCCTTTCCAATAATTTACGTCGGGGTCAAAAGAAAAAAACTTATCAGATAGTGTTGTTGGAGAAACATCAACCAACTTTTGATTTTCAACAGGAGAAGACCAATACGTATAATCGAATTTACGAACAGGTGCTGTTTTACGTTTAAGATGAATTATCCCGGAATTAATCATATCATCATCTGACTGATATAAAGAAGCAGTGTCTTCTAAAACCAAAGTTCCCGCGCCTGAATAATTAAAACTCAGTCCCAAAGTTTTGCCACCGGTAACAGTTACTATTTTCCCTGAATTTATAATACAACAGCATACATTTACTGAAGATGAAAACAAGTAATCTTCTTCAAATGTTACTTCTTTTCCTGCTGAAGGCGTGCCATTAGACCAGTCAGTACCATTCCATTTTGAACTGTTATTGCACAATTTCAAACGTGCAATCCTGTGTTTTGCAACTCCTGAAACCGAATTAAAATTACCGCCAATTATTAGTTTCGAGTCAACTGTAAATTCCATTGTAAATAAAGTACTGTTCAGATTTACGTTGAATGACGTATCTATACTTCCATTTGATGTCAAACGTACTAAACGCAAAGCTGTCGTACCGTTGTAATTACCTGAAAAACCACCTCCTGCTAAAATCCTGTCATCGGGTTGTATTAAAATACTTCGTACGTCACTATTACTGAAACCGGTACCTGAATCAAAAGTTGTATCCAAAGTTCCGTCTGGAAGCAGTCTCAAAATTCGTTTTTTAGAAATTCCGTTGTAATTTAAAAAAGAGCCGCCAACTATGATTTTTCCATCTGACTGCAAACCTAAAGCATATACATTTTTATCAAATCCAATACCTACGGAAAAACTGGTATCAATACTTCCGTCTGCATTCAAACGAATTAGTCTGGAATGTGCCGTGCCATTAAACGTATCAAATCTTCCTCCTAAGATAATTTTATCGTCCGGCTGAAGCATTATTACATCTATTGTTCCATCTGTACCTGAAACAGTGTTAAAACTGCTATCAATTGTTCCGTCCTGTAATAATCTTACAACATGACCTACACTAACTCCATTATATTTTGTAAAGCTTCCTGCAACTACGATTTTTTGATCTGTTTGGATAACTACTGAATACACCTGACCATTGCATCCACTTCCGGAAAGAAAACTGCTGTCTAAACTGCCATCCGGAAGGATTCTGGCAATACGATTGCATATTGTATTATTATAAGCGGTAAAACCTCCTGCTATAACTATTTTGCCATCTGACTGTTGCGCTGCAGTTTTTATAACATTATTAGCTCCAGTCTGAGCAATATTAAATGTCATATCCAAATCACCGTTTGATAAAAGTCGGGCAATTCTTGAAGAAGGAGTTCCATTGAATCTGGAAAAATTACCAAACACCATTGTTCGATTATCAGACAAAGGCAGAACTTTTAAAACCGAATTATCAAAACCAACTCCGGCAGACAGATATCCAATATCATGAATTCCGTTTGTATCAATTTTAGCCAGTCTCCCCTGATTTTGTGAATCAAAAACTGAGAAAGAACCTCCAACAAACCAGGAGCCCTCTAATGAATTACTTAATGCCAAAACAGATGCAGACGCCGGGCCAGAACCAATATCAAAATCACTTTTTAAAGTACCATCTACATTTAAAAAAAGTAATCGGTTTACGTCTGAACCATTGTATAAATCTGTGAACGAGCCGCCCAACATAATATTTCCTAATGAATCGGTTTTTATAACATGAACCACACCATTACTCAAACCTGTACCTGACAAAAAAGTTGCATCTATTGTTCCATCTGAATTCAGTCGGATGATTCTGTTTGATACTGTTCCGTTGTAAGCTGTAAACTCTCCTCCCAGAATAATTTTGCCATCGGGCTGCAAAACCATTGCATTTATGTCATTATCAAAACCAGTTCCGGTACTAAATCCGACATCAATACTTCCGTCAGAATTAAGACGTACAATTTTATTAGCATCAACGCCATTAAATTTGATAAAATTTCCAGCCAGGATAATTTTACCATCCGGCTGAATCTGTACTGCATTAATATTGGCAGGAGTCCCGGAGCCTGTAACGAAAGAGGCATCTAAATTTCCGTCAGTTAAAATTCGGGCTATTCTATTTACGGTGACTCCGTTATACTTTGTAAAACTTCCGACAATTATAACTTTTCCGTCAGGCTGCAATGCAATTTGGTTAATAATCCCTGTTGTGGCAGCTACTAATGTATTGAAAGCAGTATCCTGCGAACCATCATTATTTAAACGAATTAACCTGCCGGCACTTACTCCGTTAAAACTTGTAAAATTACCTCCTATAATGATTTTACCATCAGGCTGAATACATGAAGCATATACTTTTCCGTTAAAACCAAATCCTGTATCAAAATCTGTATCTACAGTTCCATCTGCTTTCAATCGGGTTAAATAAGAAAGTGGTTTTCCGTTAAAACTCAAAAAATCCCCACCCACAATTAAATTACCATCAGTCTGCATTGATAATGTTCTGACTGTATTGTTAAAACCATCTCCGCTAAGACCATCATCATAGGTATTAAAAGTGGTATCTAATTTTCCCTGTTGGGCATTATTTTCAATAGATAAAAAACAAAAAACAATAGTTAGCAGATGGTACAGTTTTAATTTCAAAATAAATAGATTTGGATTACACGTATGATTCAACAATATCAATTAGTAAGAATTTACATGCAATATATATTTACAACATGCATCTGACAATACCAACATTTAGTGATTTTCAACTCATTATAAAACATCTTGAAAACAAAAAATCCGACAACTTTCGCCGTCGGATTCTTTGTTATTTTCAAGGTGAAACTTATTTAAAGATTACTTTTTTTGTCGTTTCATATCCATTTTCCAAAACTATTTTTACTAATAAAACTTGTTGGGCAAAGGGTAAACTTTGCATTGTCAACTTAAGATTATTTACTTTTTCTATTTTAGATAATTGTTTTCCCGAAAGATCAAAAATAAACACCTTATCAATATTTTCTTTTACAGAATCAATCGTAATACTTTTGTTTTGAGCAATTACAGAAATCTGATTTTCCTCAGTTTCAAAGTCGCCTGTACCCAATGTTTTATTGGTATATGTTAACACAAAACGGTTGTTAAAAGTTCCTGGTTTTGTATTAAAAGTATAATTACCTGCTGTCAACTCATTGGTGGTACCTGTTTGCTTATCTTCCAGATAAACAGTCTGAGCAGCTAGCTTACCATCGGCCTGATCTATAGCAATCGTAAAATCGCCAGCCACAGTTGAACGATAGCCTAAAGAAACTACATCAGTATCTAAAAATGGTAAAGCACGGCCCTGAATTACAAGATTATCTGCTGCATTAACACTATAAAAATCAATAAAACTGTTACCGTCAAAACTGAGACCGTCAAAATCATCATCATAGTCATTAGTTGCCCCTTCAACATAACCAATTAAGGTTTGTTTAAAAGCACCACCAGAATTGGTCATGTTCAGCCATAAACGATGTCTCTCTAAATCTCCAGATTTTGATTCCTGTGACTGTTTAAAAAATTGTGCATTATTACTTCCGCCAATACGCATTGAATTATTAAACTCAACGCTTCCATTACTTTTTGCACTGGCAAAAAATGACTGTCCTGCGGCTATATTACCGGATGGAATAGCACTATTGCCACCATTGGTTGTAGCAGTACCTCCTGTCCCGTTTAAAGAAGCATAATCATCAGAAACATAAATATATTTTGAACCGCTTTGTACTATAGCCGTATTATGAGTCCATAAATAAATAGTTCCGTTTAAAACATTGTGATTATTAGTATTTGTAAATAAAAAATCATTTGTCTTAAGTGCAGATGGATAAGGATTTCCTATCAAATAAAAATTTCCGACCGTCATAGACTGACTGCTTGTAATGTTTCCATTATTAGGAACCCCTATAAACTGAACAGGCTGTGCATAAGGAAAAACTACTGTTTCAGGATAAGGTGCAGACCAAACACCCGCTTTAGGCGTCCTGATAATATAACCAATTCCTAATGCCATTGTTCCTGCTCCGTTACTTATTTGCTGCCAGCCAGTTCCTGAATATGAAAAATATTTATCCCATAGTGTATTGGGTGACAAATTAAACAACGTTTGCCCAGCTACAGGCGATGACCAATAAGTAAAATCAAAATTTTTCATTGGCTGAGAAATTCGTTTGTATATGATTTTACCTGTATTGACAACATTGGTAGTTTGCATCAGACTTGCATTATTTTCGAAAATTAAATTCTCATCTGTTGCTACATTTACCCAGTTCGTAACTGTTAAAGTACGTCCTGATTTTATAGTCACTTTTGTAGTACTTCCTGAAACCAGACAAGTACAGCCATTTAAATCAACATTAGGATCTGTTGCAGGAGGATAATTCCCGGTAAATACGATATTTTGGTCTAATGTTGGAGCTGAACCTGTTGACCATGCACTTCCATCCCACGTATTTGTAGTCTGACTTGTTATAGAAATATTTGCTGTCGAAGGAGATTTACATCCGGTACTGTTTGTCACTCTAAAACTATAGGTTCCAATTGGCAAACCTGATACTGTGGTTGTAGATCCTGTACCTGTTGATGTAATACCTCCGGGGTTTCTCTCAAGAGTCCACGTTCCTGTAGAAGGCAAATTGCTTAAATCAATAGTCCCTAATGAATTACAAGTGATGTTTTTTACTGTTCCAATTGCTGGCGGAGTCAATAAATTAGTAACTGTTTCGATGTCATTCCCCGTTGAAGAACCTGAAATGTCTTCGACCGTGTTTGATGAAGGATCGAGAGCTGTAACTTTTGCCGAATTGGTAACTTTCCCTAAAGCTACATCCGCTGCTGTAATAGTATAATCTGCGGTTAGAGTTGTCGTTGCCCCGACAGCTAAAGAAGCAATAGGGGAACCTGATATTGCACCAATCATTGGATCAGTTACCACTATATTTGTTAACGGAACCTCCCCTGTATTGGTAACTTCAAAAGTATACTGAATTTTACTTCCTACACCACATCCCAGCAATGTTGCTTTTTTTACTAAAGCTACGGTTGCTAATTTTAATGAATTTGTATTAAAAGCGATAAAAGCACAATCAGAACTACCTGAAAAATTAACTACAAAACGATCTATCTGTGATGAAGTCGCATCTGTAATTCCAAAGGCACTTAAATCAAAGGCAAGCAAACGAATATCACGGGTGTCATTTGCACTAAAACCAGATGCTGGAGCTCCGTTATTGGTATTAAATAAATCCAGTCTGTAAGTCCCAACAGCGGGAATAGAACTAGAAGTAAAATCTATATTAACAGAATTACCTATAATGACTCCTGCTGCATTAACAAAACTAAATTTATCAACTACTGAACTAGGCTGAGCAACCTGAGTAACTATGATATCAGGAATGCCATCTCCAATTATCCCTAATTGTATATTATTTGTACCCACTTTAAATTCAGCAGAAGTATTTGCTTTTATATTTGCAATTCCTGTTCCTAATGCTAAACCATTAATACCATCTGTAAGTCTGGAAGCTAATTCTGCAGGAGTTGACAGAGTTCCAACCAAAGCAGGTGTTAATACCCTATTGGTTAAAGAACCATCAATATAAGAACCTTGCAAATAATAACTACTAGCATCATATGGCAAAGACTGGATTTTTAAAGCCCTGAAACGACTATTCTCAAAATTAACAGAATGACTAGTTAAAACAGCATTATTAGCACCTGTTGCATAAGTCTTTCCATTCCAGGAAAAAGCTAATAAATTATTTTCGTTATTTGGCTGGTCAGCCACAACACTAGTAGTTGAACTTGATGTAAAATACCCATTCCAGTCGGTATAAATTCTGGTGGCACTAGTTTGAGATAAAGCTTTAGATGTAGTAAACAAAAAAAATAAAACGACAGCCTTTAGTAGCAAAAGGCGCTCCTTCAAAAGTATTTTTTGAATCATTGTAGCAGGTTATTTTAAATTGGTTTTCGGGGCAGTATGTTAATACCAAAATTAATACTACTAAAACATCTCTTATAGTCTTAAAAAGAAGTATTTAACGGGCGCAAAAATAGCAGTAATGATTTCGTCGTAACTATAAAAAAAAGCAAATTCGATTAAAAGCATATTTATTCGATATAAAACCTCCTTTTGTTGTTTTTTGATTAAATAAAAGAAAGAATAAAGCTACTTTACTTCATTAGGATTTCCGGAAACGAATCCCTTTTATATTATTCAAAAAAAAATCCGACAACTTTCGCTGCCGGATTTTTCGGTTTATTTCTCGGTTTTTCTTATTTAAAAATTACCTTTTTAGTTGTAACTGTACCATTTTCTAAAAATATTTTTACCAATAAAACCTGTTGTGCGAATGGCAGGTTTTGCATTATAAGCTGAAGATTGTTTACATTATCTTTTGTATATAATTGTTTACCGGTAACATCATAAATAAAAACTTTTTCAAGATTATCCTTCACAGAATTAATGGTAATCGTTTTGTTTTGTGTAATTACAGAAATCGAATTATCCTCTGTTTCGAAATCTCCTGTTCCAAGTGTTCGATTAGTATATTTTAATACAAAACGGTTATTAAAAGTTCCGGCTTTTGTGTTAAAAGTATAATTTCCTGCTGTCAATTCATTAACTATTCCAGTTTGCTTGTCCTCCAGATAAACTCTTTGAGTTGCCAGATTACCATCGGCATGATCGATTGCAATGGTAAAATCACCGGCCACAGTTGAACGATAGCCCAAAGGCACAACATCTGTATCATTAAAAGGCAAAGCGCGTCCCTGAATTACATAATTATCAGCTGCATTAACACTATAAAAATCAATATAGCTATTTCCGTCAAAACTTAGTCCGTCAAAACTTTTGTCAAAACTATTAGTAGCACCTTCTATATATCCTATTAAAGCCTGTTTATAAGCACCTTCCGAATTAATCATGTTAAGCCATAAACGATGTTTTTCTAATTTTACTGATTTTGATGTTTTACCAGGTTTGAAAAAAGTACTATTATAAGCCACAGCTCTCATAGAATTATTAAACTCAACACTTCCGGGTGCTTGTGCTGTTGCAAAGAAAGACTGCCCGGCAGCTACATAACCATCTGGTACTGTTTTATTCCCTGAACTACTGGCAGCTGTTCCTGTTCCTCCCGTTAAGTTGTAAGAAGCATAATCATCTGAAGTATATTTGTATTGTGTTCCTGTTGGCGTAATAGCCGTATTGTGTGTCCAAAAATATATAGTTCCCTCTAAAATAGCTCTGTTATGAAGATTCGTAAATAAAAATTCATCAGCGTCCATTGCACATGGATATGGATTCCCTATCAAATATAAATTCCCTGCTACCATTGTCTGACTACTAGTTATATTTCCATTGTTTGGAACCCCAATAAATTCTACTGGTTGCACATAGCTACTACCCGTCCAGTTATCTTTACCATTGGTATATGTTGAATTTGGTTTAGGAACACGGATAATATATCCAATTCCGGGCTCCATTGTTCCCGCTCCATTGGTGATCTGCACCCAGGCTGTACCTGAAAATGAAAAGTACTTATCCCAAAGCGTGTTTGGTGATAAATTGTATAATGTTTGTCCTGCAACTGGTGATGACCAATACGTATAATCAAAGTTTTTCATTGGAGCTGAATTACGTTTGTAAACAATTGCTCCGGAATTCGAAATGTGATTAATTTGAACCAGACTGGCTGTATTCTCAAATGTTAGGGAACCAGTACCAGTAACCGTTACAGCATTGGTAATCGTCAAAGTTACCCCAGATGGTACTGATGCTACTATACCATTATTAACCGTCAAGGCGCAGCCTGCTAAATCAGCTGCAAAAGGAGCCCCTGAAGACGAAGCAATAATAAGATTTTTGGTCGCATCTGGTAGTCCATTACTCCATCCTGATCCATTCCAGGTGGTTGACGAAAAATCTGAAATTGTAACCGATGCTGAAGCTGCTGAAGGACATCCACTGGTATTAGTCACAGTAAAAGTATAACTTCCTAATCCTAAACCTGAAATTGTTGTACTACTACCAGACCCTGGTGTTGTTACTGTTGCTGGTGTACTTGTTATTGACCAAGTGCCTGTTGTTGGCAAACCACTCAATACAACACTACCGGTATTCGTTGTACAACTAATATTTGTTATGGTACCTACTGTTGGAGCTGTTGAAACTGAATTAATAGTAACAACTGCTGACCCTATTAAAGTTGCAGAACAGCCAGATCCTGACTGATATGCTACACTAACCAAATTATAAGTAAATACCCCTGAAGCACCTGTAGAAACTGCAACAGTTGATGAAGCATTTGCTGCTACGTTTACAGTGGCATTTGTACCTCCATTAACATTATAAGTAACTGTTACTGGTAAACTAAGCGGATTTGTAAAAGTTACATTTGGAGATGTTACTCCCTGACATACTGTCGTTGTACCACTAATCGTTGCCGTTGGTGTAGATCTAACAGTTACTGTAGCAGAACCTGACAGACTAGTAAGGCAAGTTGTTACTGACTGATACACTGCGCTCACTAAATTATAAACAAACGTTCCTGAAGTTCCTGTTGGAGCACTAACTGTAGCTGTAGCATTTGCGCCTACATTTATTGTTAAATTTGTGCCTCCGTTAATATTATAAGTAACCGTTATGGCATTATCCTCAGAATTAGTGAAAGTAATAGCAGGTGAAGCAGCGTCTTTACAGACAGTTGTTGTTCCACTTATTGTAGCAGTAGCAACATCTAGTGTTTTTATTTGAATATAATTAGAACTTACACTTGTGCCACAACTGTTATATGCCCTTAATCGATAAAAATATGTAGTTTTCTTGGTTAATCCCGTGACATTATAAGAGCTTACAAGCCCAATATCTAAATTATTATAAGCAGCAACAATACTCGAAAAATTATTAACTGTCGATACATCTAAATAATAACCTGTCGCATTAGTAGCTGCAGTCCAATTGGCTAAAAAGCTAGAACAAGTAACATCAGTAGCAGCAGTAGCAGTTGGAGTTCCGGGAAGAGGATTTACTGTTATCGCTACAACATTACTATAAGTTGTTCCGCAGCCATTTGTAGCATAATATCTAATATTCTTGCCATTATCAGTATAAGCCACTGTATATGGAAGCGATAAAGCTGTATAAGTGCTACCACCTGAAGTTGTCGAAATTTCCCAGCCTGAAG
>NZ_JAAEHL010000007.1 GCF_010614725.1 Flavobacterium ajazii | reverse complement strand
TCATAATTTCTCCATTTGTAATTGTACCAACCAAGTCCCAGCTCGTCTTGGAGCTCCTGACCTTGGAACTTATACTTATTAATCCCAATTAACCCTTTCCCAAATTTCTCCATTAAAAGTTATATATTTAATGATTCCGTATTTTTTGTCCCAGTAGAGTATTTCAGGATCATCATCTGTCCCTTCATGGAATTTCATTCTTTTATACGTTAATTCATAAACATTATTGAAACTCTTCTGTGATAGGGTTAAGGTTTCTACGGGTTTAGTTTCTGTGTCGTTGAAAATTTTAAAACTTGATTTCAGATATGTAAAGTTTATACAATATTTTGGGTCATTTTTTCCGATACAATAACCAAACATTGGTTCAGATTTTTCTTGGTAATCAGGATATTTATACTTACTGTTTTTATAATTAATATTCACACAATGAACCTTATTGTCGTGTCTTAACCAATCATATTCGTGATATATTCTTTTAGAAACAATTATACTACTATCTTTTTTTTTGGTTGTTAAACTTTGATAAATTAAAACATCATAGACATCATAGACATTAAAAAATTCTAACTCTTCTTTTGTAAAGTTTATTTTCTTTACAAACATACCACAAGATGTAAAGCTGAATATAAGTACTAAAATTATAAATGGGATTATGTAATTTCTCATGATACTAATTATTAAGGAAATCATTTATTTGTTTTAAAATATTATTCCAAGATTCTGCATCATGACCACCTTTGTTGCCTTTATGCTCTGGTCTAATCATAAGAAAATCAGAACCCTTGATTTCTTTTAATTCGGACGAACCATTAAATAATTCCATTAAATGCCCTAGTACACCAGCTCTTGAAGAAACTCTATCTGTTTTAGTAGAAAATTGTGCTCCAAATACTCCATCTGGATGAGAAAAGCCTCCTGGTTGATGTGGAGATAAATAAATACCTGCCTCTAATCTGTTTGCATATTCGCTATCCAATAATTGAGTAAGCATACCAGCAGCGTGAGCTGCACCTTGGCTGTGACCTACAATTTTTATAGTTTCTTCATTTGTCAATTCAATCGTTCCATTCTGTAATTGGGCAATCAATTCATTACCTGCTTTTTTACCCATTTCAAAACGCTCAGAAGCTTTTGATCTAAAATGATGGCTACCGTTTACATATACATTATGTTCATCACCAAAAAATCTATTAATTTCGCCTCTTGTAGTGATTCCTGTTTTATACTCGTCTACATCCCAATAATTAATAGTTTTGCCATTAAATGATAAACCATTGGTTTGTATTTGAGTTCCCCATCTTTCTGGTCTGTAGTTATTTGAGGTAAGTTTCATTCCTAATGCTTGGGAAAACAATAAACCATTTACATAAACAATTAATCTACCATCGGGGTCAATAGCATTTACAGGATTATTAGATACATAATTATATGGACTTAACGTTTCGTATTTCTCAGCTAATGGGTCCATAGACAACCAACGTCCTAATGCTGGCTCATATCTTCTTGCTCCGTAGTCATAAACATTAAGCCCCAGCTCGTCTTGCAGTTCCTTTCCATTGTACTTATACTTCAAGCCCGGATTGGTAGAATTCACAACATCGTTACTTTTGTGTTTTAAACCAAAAGGATAATAACTATTTTCTTCTAAAACCTGTAAAGATGGTGTAGATGTCTGGCTAATGTCTTTATAACTTAATTGTACGTTTCCTAAATGATCTTTGTATTGGTAAATATAACTAAAAGTTCCAGCATTATACTCAACATATCCCTCTGTATGTGGAAAAAACTTCAAAGTGTTATTTTCATACTGAAATCCTCCTGCATAATCGGTTGTTGTTCCTGTACTGACAATTTTACGTTGTTTTATGCCTAATGCATCGTATATATAATCAATAGTTTCCCCTGTTACAAATGTTATTTTGGTTGGGAGATTCAGGTGGTTATACGTTATGCCATCAGCTGTAGATGTTCCAATCCCTTTATTATAATCTCTTGTCATATTTCCATTGGTATCATAACTGTAATCGTCACCTGTATTAGTCCCGTCTTTAAAGCCTTCAGAACCATAAGTATAAGTTTTTGCATAATCTACCACTTTCATTAGGCGATTTCCTTTGTCGTAATTATAGCTTAATTCATCAGTAGTAGTGTAAGAGTTGGCATTACTAGGATTTTGCATGTAACGCTTTAGGTTCATAATATTTCCATTACGATCATATGTATCAATTTGCTCGTCAAATTTATAGTTTGAAATATTATTTTCAGCATACATAGCTTTCTTAAATCTGTTTAATGCATCATAGGTGTAGGTATAGTTTTTCAAACTGCTGCTCATTGGATTGGAGCTCTTCCAAAAAGTCTGACTGATGTTTCCATTATATAAAGCTGTTCCTGTAGATGGCTTGTTGTAATTTAGCTGAAAACCAAATAAATCCCCTGACCCCATTGTAATAGTACTATTAGTGGTATCACTATCATTTATTCCTTTCAGCCAGCCACGAATGTTATAGGTGTAGTCTACTGTTTGCAAACGGCTTTGAGTTGTTTTTCCACCTACTTTTTTCTGAATGAGCTGACCGAGTTCATCATACTCATTCTCTGCAATCACTTCTGGTATTGCAACGCCATTAATTGCCTGAGTTTGTTTGGTTATCCTTCCTCCCTGATCATATGTAAAAATATCTTCTACGGTTGTGGTAACGCTATTTCTGAGATGGGTAGATACGTTTTTTAAAATCCGTCCGACAAAATCGAGCTCACTGTTGGTAGAGCTTATAGTACCCAGATAATCATTTTTGCTATAGTTATAAATTAGCCTGCCTTTTGTATCATAACCATTTACATTGGTTGTCCAACTCGTTGTACCCAATATGCGAATCTTATTTCCTGTAGCCAAACCTTTGGTGTTGACAGCCGGAACAATTGGAGTGCTGCCATTTGTATCAAAATTATAATCATCGTAGTAGTTTACGGTATAGATTTCAATACCCGTGCTTGGAAAATTAACATTAGTGTAATAGGTACTCTCATAACCTGTTCCTGTGCTCGCTTTTGACTCATACATTTTAGCAGCTGTATCATTCTGGATGTCAAAATAATTTTGCATGTCAGTGCGTCCTAAATAGGTATTGTTGGTATGCACACCTGTATAGGCTGTTCTTCCGAAAACTTCATATTTGGTAAACAACCATTTATTGGAAGCTTTTAAATTGGCATCCTGGGTTAAAACTGGCCTGTCCAGTTTGTCATATACAATATATTCCCAGTCTTTGCCAGGAAGTTTTTTTTCTACTAGTCGATTTCGTTTGTCATACCTGTATTGATAAATCAAATCATCAAAGGTCGTTCTGTCTATAGGCTGGGCAATGTAGTTAGCCTGATGGTCTGCTAGATTTATAATTCTGCTAGATTCGTAATAGCCTTCTGCATTTGGATATATTTGGGCTCCAGTTGAAGAAAAATACAAATCACCATCCTGTATATAAGCTGTACCTGCTAAAACAGGATAGCCTTGTGAATTTGCCATCATAATATCTCCTAATGGCATATTAGGTAAAGGAGGATTATAATTCAAATCTAGAATTTTTCCCGATTTTAATGTTGTTCCAAAAACAAAACCATCAGCATATAAAGATAATATAAGGGATTCCGAAGTTAAACCTATATCAATTTGACAAAAGTTATTGTCTCCACTTGTAAAAATGTCAAAATTCTGCATATCGCTGTAATAATTAGAATATTGAAATCCTTCATATGCCTGTGTTATTGAGGTGTAGGTAAATACTTTTGGAGGTAGTACATAAGTCAGGTTTCCGTAATCATCATATACATAATAGGTGTCATGCCATTTAGTTGTATCAAAAGTTCGTTTTAAAATAATACGCCCTTCTTTATCCTTAAACTCTTCCGTTGTATGGTCACGAGGGTAATTTTGGTTGGACTGCCAGTTTTCATCTTTGGTAACAGTTTTGTACAATTGTGCAGGATCGTAAATACCTTCATCTTCCAGATACGGGTTTTCTGTATTGCCACCAATAAAAGAAACCCCAAAACGTCTTACCTGATCCGCATCAGTATTGGTTTGATAATCGAATCTTATTTCGTGACCGTTACCAAGTTTCCAGTCTTCTCCTGGAGCTGCCTGTTTTAGGACCCTGTTAAGCGGTGATGCCTCAAATTCTTTTTGAGAATAGGGATTTGAAGTGTTTTCGTATGTAGCCGTATTGTAAAATATACCAACATCAGTTAGTGCACTGGTTCTATAATTGAGCGAAGCAGCTGCAGTTGGTACATAAGGCAAATAGTCTTTTGTCTGACGTCCAAAAGTATCATATTCTATAGGGGTCACGATATCTTTTCCTGTACCAGACTGCTGGTGTGCTACCTGTTGGACAGGACGTCCCAAACCATCAAAATAAGTGATGTTTTGATCTGCTTGTGTGCCTGTAGGGTTTGTAATACTGCTGGTTGATTCTACTTTGTAAATGGTCGTTTTTATATAGTTCTCAGTCTGCGATTGCCCAAAAAATAGTATTGGCAGGATAAGAAAAAAAGTTATATATATTTTCATAATACTCATGGTTTTATTAATAGATTTTGAAATAGTTTTGTGGTTGCTAATTTGAAGTTGACCAATAAGTCAAAGCACCTCCCGGTGACCACGAATATGCTAAAATCATTTGTGAACCAGATGTTGTTCCAAAATAATTACCTTTTACATAATATGAAATTGTACTATTGCTAGGTAATGCAACATAACTTGTAGATGGAAAACTTTGTCCACTTTGAGTAAAAGTTCCGGTTTTATTGATACTAGTGCCATAAATGTTCATAATAGCGGTACCTGAACCAGATGTTGCCGTTCCAGACTGAGCAACCAAATAAACATAGATCGTTGATCCCGAACCATTAAAGATAGTGCCTTCTACCGAGGCTGGACTAGTAGTAGGATAGGTTCCTGATTTTTTATTGAATCCAAATACAGGAGTACCTGTAGTAAACATAGATACGGAAGAAGATAAAGTACCGTCACCACTAGCATTATAAGCCAGTACCTGAACACTATAAGATGTCGAAGCAGTTAATCCTGAAACAGAACCCGATGTAGAAGTTGTAGAACTAACATATGCTCCATTTACATATAATTTATAACCCGAAGCACCGGCCAGAGCATCCCATGAAAAATTGATAGCTGAAGTAGAAGCACTCTTAAATACTAATCCTGTAGGTGATGATGTTGGAGGACCTGCAGCCGTTGACATTGCTACAACAGAACATAATGGCCCATCACCACTAGAATTATAAGCAAGAATTTGGATATTATAAGAGGTTGCAGGAATTAATCCCGATATAGAACCCGATGTAGAAGTTATATCACTCCTGTATGTTCCGTTTAGATATATTTTGTAACCAGTAGCACTGTTAACAGCATTCCAGGAAAAATTTAGAGATGTGGTGGAAGCACTTGTCAAAGCTAATCCTGTTGGCTGCACTGGAAGGGGAATAGGAGGCGCAGTTGTCATTGCTACAGGAGAGCATAAAGCACCATCACCGATAAAATTATAGGCAAGTACCTGAACATTATAAGATGTTGAAGATAATAATCCGTATAAAGTACCCGATGTAGAAGTTGTAGAACTTACATATACTCCATCTTTATATATTTTGTATCCAGTAGCTCCTTCAACTGCATTCCACACGAAACTTAATGTTGTAGCAGTTGAGCCTGAAAATGCTAAACCGTTTGGTGCCAGTGGTATACTCGCATAATTATAACTGTATTCATTTAGAATATTAGAACTATGGTCTTTTGTTTTTTGCAGTCTATTAAAACTATCATACGTATAATATGTCGTATAGCCTTTCGCATCAGTCACGCTGGTCATACCTATAAGCGGATCATAGGTATAGGTATTGACCATAGCATTTGGAAACTGATTTCGAATAGTATTTAATGCTGTTCTTAAACTGTTTTCAGTTGCTTCATCTATATCATTATTTGATGCTGTTACTGCGGTGTTAATAGTTGTTTGTATACCCGAAGATAAACCGACAAATGTTGCATTTTCTATTTTTGCAATTGGATATTGCTCACTATAACCCCAAATATAAATTATATGCATACCGTTTGCTGTACTAACTTCTTTTATATTACCATTGGTGTAATAGTCATTAAAAATAATCTGATCTTGTAAGTTATTAGTACTAGAATTGTACACTCCTTTAAGGCTTTGCGTGTTTTTTGGCAGCACATTATAATTACCCCAATCTTTGTAATTAGTACGTTGTACATTTAGTAACTCATTGCTCTGAGTCAGACCATCAGAATTGATATCTTCATAAACACTTGTTTGTATCACTTCACTAATTTTATTTAATCCATTAGGCTCATTACTTGAATTTTTAAGCCTTTTTACAGCATCAAATTCATCTGAAGTTAGAGCATCGTTGCCTAAAGAGGTAATTGTGGTAATTTCATCCGGATATACTTTTTTAGAGATTATTGTGCGCCCATTACTTTTTTGGCTTTTTTGCTCTGTCACAAACAAATTATCATTGTATTTATATTCTTCCTTGTTAATTATAGGAGAGTTACCTTCTAAATATTCTGTAGTTTCGGTGCTATCCAATTTTTGACTTAATTGTTGAATGTCATAATTGTAAAAGTTATAAGCCCCTGATTTCCAAAATTTTCCACCAACATAGTTGACCAATGGAGAACAAGAAAACCCTTTTATGTTTTGTTTGAGGTTATGAGAATAATTGTTTTTAATTTTCTTTACTAAATGTCCCTTATTGTCATAATAGTTAGTCTCATTTTCTAATACATCCCCAAAAATGACATCGTGATAGAAAATCGGTAAATTCCCAGAAGAATGCTTAAAATCCCATGGAAAAGAAGGCGGTAACAAGGATCTCGAATAAAAGTTAGGGCCGATTTGAAGAAACGAAGTATCGAATAGATGTTCAATACTACCATTATTAACAATAGCATCACCATCATACTCAACTACTTTTTTATATACTACAGGTCTGCCATTGAAGGTTATATCGAGATTAGGTGAAGAAGATGCAACAAATTCATTTGTATAATAGCTGTAAGATGGTTCCGTCACTAGACTCATGAAATGTTTTGCAAAATAAAAATATCTTAACACTTTTGAGTATCCAATATAACTAAATGTTCTTTTGTATTCTTTTCCATCTGTTTTATTACTGATCGATTTGATACGTAAACCTCCTACTGGTCGTTCAGAAACATCTGTATTTCCTTCATATTCAAAAATACGTTCTCCACCAGTAGGGAAAGTTATTTTTTTTAAGGCTCCCTGTTGTGCAAAAGTATAGTCTGCTGATCGATCAGCGCTGCCAAACATATTGCTTGATGCTAAGCCCCACATACCTTCCCAAGTGAACTCTGATGGCATTAAGTTAGTATTAGTCCACCTGCCATTATAGAATCCCCAATAATCTATGGAACTTGTATTTACTAACCATGCAAATGAGGGGTTTATTTCTAAACCTGGAAAACCTGCTGAATTATATTCAAAACTATATTTGTTAACCTTTAGGTTTCCAGTGTCTTGAAATTCAATCTCATCTAATTTATACCAATATTTATATTTTGGTGGAGAATCTGTTTTTTGATATTTTGTTTGATTAAACTTGAATGTTTTTATTGGATTGTTTATTCCATTACTAAAAACTTCAATTTTATCTAGTAAATGATCTGGATAAAAGTTGCTTTTATAGCTGAATTTCACATAACCAGAATTAAAAATTATTTTTGTGATTTTTTTCTGAGTATATTGAAAACCAGTATATATGATGTTATTTTCCTTTGTAGAAGCGGGCATTAGTGGACATCCACCTTGAGAAGCACAAGAAGTGAGTGTAACATGTGAGTTATATTGAATATTGGTTTTACTTATAGAATTGTAGTTATCTGGTCCAATAACATCATCATATTCAAAATATATTGTATCTTTTTTATTAGCTGATATTATTTCTGTTAATAACCAGGAAGTGGTTCCATCTCCTGAATTAGTCGTGTTACTTGTAACTTTGAAATATTCTTTAACCTCTTGTCCAGTAGCTAGTGATTTTCCAAATCTGTAGAGTGTTCCCTTTTCATCTGTTACTTCATAAAAGTCAAGTGTACTTTTGTCAATTGGATAAGAAATAATTTGTACCGGTTTATAAGGAAGTAAAACAGCTTTTTTAAATTCACTCACGACAGTATTTCTGGAGTAAACAAATTTGCCATTTTGGCTATTTGGTAAAATGTATGAAAAAATATCTGGTGAAGTATCTAGTCCATATTTTTCAATACCTCTTAATAATGTTACATCTGCATCGTCAGCTAAAACATCCGTTTGAGTCCCTGTTATATTTTCTTTTAATGGGATTATTCTATTCCAATGATTCTCATCAGGCTCATTATTGATAGACCTGCTTATTATTCCAAAAGCATTCAAATTCCATCCAAGCCCAAGAATTCCACTTTCATCTTCATTTGGCTTAAAACCTGGGTTATTATAGCTAATTGTGATAGGCAGGGAAAGATTTCCTGAACTAATTGTGTAAATTGGTATGCTTGTAGAAGGTAATCCAGAAGATAAATCCATTGGGTAATCAATGTATTTAATCATTTCACTTGCCTGAGGGGAAGGTTTGATAACTTCTGGGAGTTTTATTGTCTGTCCAATCAAAAAAGAAGGTAAAAACAATAGAATAATTTGAAATTTTTGTTTCATTGTAATCTTGTTTTTTTGTTAAACTTAAATTGATAAAGTTTTTAAAGTATTGATATGTTTTATTTTAATAGATTTTTTCTTAAAAATAACTTGTGTTTACGATCTTTATTTTCCTTTATATATGTATAAAAAGAAGATTTGTAGAACATTTAAATTAAGTATGTCTTTTTTTATGAGAGAACACAAGTATAAGTTAATATTTGTTAAAATTTGTATTGTTGATGAAATAAATATTAACAAAAAAAAAGCTACTGTTAATAAAGAGAATGTTGTTTTAAGAACCGCTCAATGATATTGTAAGTGGTAGTGAGTAAAACCGTTGTCAAAATTTCTATAAAAGAAATGAATGGTTCAGGAATAATTACCTGAAGCTTCAGGTTTACAATTAGAAGTCAGAAAATCTATTTTTAAATTTTAAAGGCACAAATTAAAAAATAAAAGGATTAAAATAGAATCTGCCAAATCTGCGAGTTAAAAAAAACTTAAAACTGCGCACGATAATGTGACGGAGAAATCCCTTTCAGTTCCTTAAACTTTCTGTTGAAATTGGCAATGTCCTGAAATCCGCACTGCTCGGATATAGAAGCTATTGAAAGGTCTTTTTTATGATGCAGCAATTTACAGGCATTTTCGATTCTGATTTCAATCAGAAATTCAAAAAAGGTTTTATTTGTGCGCTTTTTAAAATAACGGCAAAAAGCATTTTTACTCATATTTGCCTTATTTGCCACTTCTTCCAGCGTAATGTTCTGGTGAAAATATTCAATGGCATATTCAAAAACGGCACTCATTCTTCTACCTTCATCATCAGTATATTTTTTCTTGTAGACAAAAGACGAAAGAGGTGTTTTTTCAGAAGAAATAATGATGTTTATAATTTTTAGGAAAGAAGCAATACGCTGTATTTTATTCTGCTTTTTCAGTTTAAGAAAATGATGGACTATTTTCTTGTGGTTCGAAAGGATTTTCATTCCGTATTCAGATTCCTTAAAAAAGTCATCTACACTGCTCATATCATTAAGAGCAAAAAAATCTTTCCCGAAAGAAGTTTTTGTAAAGAACAGAGTCAGCATTACAGATTCCGGACTTGCCTCAATATTACTTCTGAAAACATGTGGGAGGTTTTCGCCAAGTACTAAAATATCCCCTTCATTATAATCGTTTATAGAATCTCCGACGATGAGTGTTCCGGCACCTTTTAAAATATAACTGATCTGAATTTCTTCGTGCTGGTGCAGCTGGTCATAAAAAACACGTTCAATATCCTCCTGATAAATCAGGGCCTCTTTCTCTGTTTTTGGTATTTTAAATGGTAAGATTTTCAACGGATTGTTTTTTTGTTATGTAAATATTATCAAAAAAATCAGATTATACAATAGATGGGGTAATATAGTCCTGATATAAGCTAATAATGACAAAGATGCCTCTTTGAATAAGTTTTATTTTTGATAAAAATTAAGAATATGAAAATAAAATGGGAAGGCGTAATGCCGGCTGTAACGACTAAGTTTACAGATAAAGGTCAACTGGACCTCGGAATGTTCGAAAAAAACATTAAAGCACAAATTGATGCCGGAGTTAATGGAATTATCCTTGGCGGAACACTTGGAGAAGCCAGTACATTAACCAAAGACGAAAAAGAAGTTTTAATTACTACAACTTTAAAATTAGTCGAAGGAAAAATTCCCGTTATAGTAAATATTGCGGAGCAAAGTACCAGTGAGGCCGTTACTTTGGCAAAACGTGCAGAGGAATTAGGTGTAAACGGTTTAATGCTTTTACCTCCAATGCGTTACAAAGCAACAGATTATGAAACAGTTGTTTATTTTAGGGAAATCGCAACAAGTGTTTCATTACCAATTATGATTTACAACAACCCTGTAGATTATAAAATTGAAGTAACACTGGATATGTTTGAAGAGCTTTTGAAACTCGATAATATTGAGGCTGTAAAAGAATCTACAAGAGATATCAGCAATGTAATCCGAATTAGAAACCGTTTTGGAAACCGATTAAAAGTGCTTTGTGGTGTTGATACTTTAGCATTAGAAAGTTTAGTAACCGGCGCTGACGGATGGGTGGCAGGCTTAGTGGCAGCATATCCTGAAGAAACGGTAGCGATTTATAAACTGGTAAAAGCAGGAAGAGTTGAAGAAGCAGTATCAATTTACAGATGGTTTATGCCATTGTTGGAACTGGATATTTCACCGCAATTAGTTCAAAATATAAAACTGGCAGAAGTAGCAACAGGACTGGGAACAGAAAATGTAAGAGCACCGAGACTTCCTTTACAGGGAGCAGACAGAAAACGAGTTTTGGCAATCATTGAAGACGCAATGAAAAACAGACCGTCTTTACCGGATTACAAAAACATTTAATTTAATTTTAAACGAAAGCGATGATAACAGGTAAAAATTATATTGGAGACTTGCTTTCCGCAAAAGGAAAAACAAAATTTAAAACCATAAATCCGGAACTGAATTCGGAAAATGAAACGGTTTTTTATGAAGCTTCTGAGGATGAAATTTGTCAGGCAGCAGTTTTGGCCGATGAAGCTTTTAAAATATATTCGACTATCCCGGATGTCAAAAAAGCTGAATTTCTGGAAGCCATTGCTGATGAAATAGAAGCCTTAGGCGATGTTTTATTAACGACTTATATTCAGGAATCCGGTCTTCCTGCCGGAAGAGCCAATGGAGAACGTGCCAGAACAACCGGACAGTTAAGAGCCTTTGCGACGATGCTGAAAGAAGGTTCCTGGGTAGAAGCCATTATCAATAAAACAGAAGGAAAACCTGATATCCGAAGAATTCAGATTCCGATTGGGCCTGTAGTGGTTTTTGGGGCGAGCAATTTTCCGCTTGCTTTTTCTACTGCCGGCGGAGATACTGCTAGTGCTTTGGCAGCCGGTTGTCCTGTAATTGTAAAATCGCATCCGCTTCATGCCGGAACAGGAGAATTGGTTGCTTCGGCTATTATAAAAGCGGCAAAGAGAACCGAAATGCCAAATGGTGTTTTTTCTAATATTAACAGCAGTGGTATTTCAGTTGGAAAAACGCTGGTAGAACATCCGTCAATTAAAGCAGTTGGTTTTACAGGAAGTATAAAAGGAGGCACGGCACTTTGCAAAATTGCGGCTAACAGACCTGTTCCAATTCCGGTTTACGCCGAAATGGGAAGTATAAATCCGGTATTGATTCTGCCTTCGGCTTTAAAATCTGATAGTGAAAAATGGGCAACAAATTATGCTGCATCGATCACAGCCGGTACTGGTCAGTTTTGTACGAATCCAGGACTTATTTTAGGTGTGAAAAGTAAGGAATTGGAGGATTTTATTACTATTTTAGCTTTAGAGACAGACAAATTAGACCCGACTTGCATGTTGCATCCGAACATAAAAAGGCAATACGAAAGTCTAAAATCAGAAGTTCTCGAACAAGAAGGATATACCAAAAAAACTATTGTAGAAAAAGAAACAAAACCCAATTATGCCCTGCAAAGTATCATAACGGTTGACGGGGATACTTTTTTGAAAAACAGAACATTTCATAAAGAGGTTTTTGGTCCTTTTTCTGTTGTAGTCAAATGTGATGATATCCAACAGCTAAATGAAATTATTCTCGATCTGGAAGGACAGCTTACAGGAACCGTTTTAAATTCGGATTTAAAAGAATACGAAGACTTTAAGGAAGTAATCGAAAACCTCAAAAACAAAGTAGGCCGATTAATTTTTAATAATGTACCAACAGGAGTTGAGGTTTGTTCCGGAATGACACATGGCGGGCCGTTTCCTGCCAGTTCCGACAGTAAATTTACATCGGTAGGATTAACAGCCATAAAAAGATGGGTACGTCCTGTAACCTATCAGGACTGGCCGGATCAATTATTACCGAAAGCATTACAGGATAAAAATCCGTTGAATATTAATAGAACAGTGAACGATATAGTAACCCAGAATCCTATTTAATATATGCCTAGAAAAACATTTTTTTGCGTTGATGCACATACTTGCGGAAATCCGGTGCGAGTAGTGGCCGGAGGCGGTCCCAATCTCGTTGGGAATAATATGAGCGAAAAACGCCAGCATTTTTTAAAAGAATACGACTGGATTCGCAAAGGTCTTATGTTCGAACCGCGGGGTCATGACATGATGAGCGGCAGTATTTTGTATCCGCCAAGCAATCCTGAAAATGATTTCGGAATTTTATTTATCGAAACTTCCGGCTGTCTGCCGATGTGTGGGCACGGAACTATCGGAACAATAACTATTGCCATCGAAGAAGGATTGGTTGTGCCTAAAATTCCGGGGAAAATAAAAATGGAAGCACCTGCAGGCTTGGTTCAGATAGAATACCAGCAAACCGGAAAAAAAGTAGATTGGGTGCGCCTGACAAATGTAAAATCATATTTAGCTGCCGAAGGTCTTACCATTGATTGCCCGGAATTGGGCGAAATTGTTTTCGATGTTGCTTACGGCGGGAACTATTATGCCATTATAGATCCGCAAAGTAATTTTTCAGGAATTCAGGATTTTACGGCAGCAAAAATTGTACAGTACAGTCAGGAAGTCCGTAAACGCATCAACGAAAAATACCCAAATCGTTTCATTCATCCTGAAAACGACACCATACGTGACGTAAGCCATATGTTGTGGACAGGCGACCCGATTGACCCAACTTCTTCAGGAAGAAATGCCGTTTTTTATGGAGACAAAGCAATTGACCGTTCTCCTTGCGGAACCGGGACTTCTGCCAGAATTGCTCAGTTGCATGCCAAAGGGAAACTGAAAAAAGGAGAAGATTATATTCACGAAAGTTTTATAGGAAGCAAATTTATTGGAAGAGTCGAAGAAGAGACCTCCATTGGAGATATAAAAGCCATAGTTCCGAGTATTCAGGGCTGGGCAAAAGTGTATGGCTACAATAATATAATCATTGATGAAGATGATGATCCTTATGCCTTTGGATTTCAGGTAATTTAAAAAGAAACTATAACTCAGCGGTTAACAAAAATCTTGTCGCCAAATTTTAAATTTAGAATCATAATGAAAAAAGTAAGTATAATTGGCGGGGGAATAATAGGCTTATGTTCGGCTTATTATTTAGCTAAAGAAGGTTATGAAGTAGTTGTTTTTGATAAATCTGATATGAATGACGGCTGCTCTTACGGAAATGCCGGAATGATTGTGCCTTCGCATATTATTCCACTGGCTCAGCCGGGCATGATTGCACAGGGAATAAAATGGATGTTTGATAGCCACAGTCCGTTCTATGTAAAACCTAGGTTAAATGCAGATTTAATGAAATGGGGACTGCAGTTTTATAAACATGCGAACCTGAAACATGTTGAAAAAGCAATGCCCGCACTTTGTGATTTATCACTTTTGAGTAAAGAATTGTATCAGGATTTTGCTAAAGAAAGCAGCTCTTTTTTTTATGAAGAGAAAGGACTTCTGATGCTTTATAAAACAGATAAAACAGCCGAAGAAATTTATCACGAAGGAAAACTGGCCCAAGCATTAGGATTAGAAGTTGATTTTCTTTCCAAAGAAGAAGTTTCAAAATTAGAAACCGGAACTGCGACAAATGTTATCGGTGGTGTACATTATAAAAGTGACGCCCATATTTATCCACAAAAATTCATGCAGTTTATCAAAGATGAACTGAACAGACTGAACGTAAAAATTCATTCGCAGACCACAGTAAATAATTTTGTTGTGAAGAATAATACCGTTGCAGAAATCGTAACAGATAAAGGCACTTTTGCAACAGATGAAATAGTTTTAGCAACCGGTTCATGGAGTCCGGAGATTGCCAAAAAACTGAATGTGAATATTTCAATCCTGCCGGGAAAAGGATACAGTTTTACACTGAAAGACCAAAATCATAAACCTTCAGTTCCGTCTATTTTATGCGAAGGGAAAGTGGCAGTAACGCCAATGAATACTGATATCCGTTTTGGTGGGACAATGGAGATTACGCATACAAAAGACACTAAAATCAATCAGAACAGGTTACAGGGAATCGTAAACTCAATCAACGATTTCTACCCGGATTTAAAAATCGAAATGCCTAAAGAAGAAGATACCTGGTTCGGATTCAGGCCTTGTACACCTTCGGGAATGCCTATAATCGCCAGAGACAAAAAACTTAAAAATTTAACGGTGGTAACGGGACATGCCATGATGGGATTAAGTCTGGCACCGGCAACCGGAAAAATAGTATCGGAGATTATTTCTGAAAAACCAACTTCTGTCGATACACAAATGTTTCAACTCTAAAAAAATCAGCTTCATCTTACCTTAAAATGAAGCTGATTTTTTTTGATAATGCTATTTTGATTTTAAATTATTAATCGAAAGAAATGCTGAACCCTAACCAGGTTTAGAATTTGTGATATTTTAAAATCGCCAAACAAACAAAAAACAAAAAACAAACCAAAAAATGAAAGACAATAACCAGGAAGAATTTAAAAAAGAACTCGGCCTTCTCGACGGAACCATGCTCGTGGTAGGCTCCATGATAGGCTCCGGAATATTTATCGTTAGTGCCGATATCGCCAGACAGGTAGGCTCAACAGGATGGCTTATTTTGATATGGCTGATTTCGGGATTAATTACTATGATTGCAGCGATTAGTTACGGTGAGTTAAGTGCTATGTTCCCTAATGCCGGCGGTCAGTATGTTTATTTAAAAGAAGCTTATAATAAACTAACTGCCTTTCTGTATGGCTGGAGTTTTTTTGCAGTCATTCAAACTGGAACTATTGCGGCTGTGGGAGTTGCATTTTCAAAATTTACAGCTTATTTAATTCCGGTTGTGAGCGATGAAAATATCTTGTACGAAATCGGAAGTTTTAAACTGAATACAGCACAAATTGTTTCGATAGTAATCGTTATTGTGTTGACATATCTGAATACCCGTGGCGTCAAAAACAGTAAAATTCTGCAGACAATTTTAACGATTATAAAAATTCTGTCTATTTCAGGACTGATTATCTTCGGATTTACTTTGGCAGCCAAATTCTCTGTTTGGAATGCCAACTGGGCAGATGCCTGGACCCCTCGCTCTTTTAATACCGAAAATGGCTCATGGTTTCCAATTGGAACAACAGCTTTGATTTCGGGAATTTCGGCAGCGATGGTCGGAACTTTATTTTCAAGTGATTCCTGGACAGGCGTAACTTTTATTGCAGGAGAAATTAAAAACCCGAAACGAAATGTTGGTCTGAGTATGTTTCTGGGAACGTTGATCGTAACCATTATTTATGTACTGACAAACGTGATGTATGTAGCGGTTATTCCGCTTAACGAAATTGCCGGCGCAAAATCCGACAGGGTAGCAGTAGTCGCTTCACAATATATTTTTGGAGACATCGGAACTTTCATCATAGCGCTCATGATTATGATTTCGACGTTTGCCTGCAACAACGGATTAATCATGGCCGGAGCCAGAGTTTATTATACAATGGCTAATGACGGTTTGTTTTTCAAAAAAGCAGCTAAACTTAACAACGCCAGCGTTCCTGAATGGGCACTTTGGGCACAATGTATCTGGGCGTGTGTATTATGCCTTACGGGTAAATATGGTGATTTATTAGATTTTGTAATTATCATTGTACTTATCTTTTATATCCTGACGATTTACGGAATAATTATTCTTCGAAAGAAAAAACCGGATGCAGTACGTCCGTACAAAGCTGTCGGATATCCTTATTTACCATGGCTGTATATCATAATCGCTTCAGCTGTTTCAGTTTCACTTTTATTTACAAAAGTATCAACCTGTGGCTGGGGCGTTTTAATTATGCTGATCGGTATTCCGGTTTATTATTTAATTAACGAAAAACCTTCAAATTAAGGTAATTAATCGAATTAATTAGGTTCAGGATTAAATCAGGCGATAGATTAGATGCACTGCTGTGCATTTCTACCATGCGGTAATGTAAAACCTTGTTTAAAATTTTTTTAATGAAATCTATCCGTAGAGACGCACTACTGTGCGTCTACTTCTAATGTATGCTGAAGTGTTAAGAAAAGCGTTATTTGAATGACACATTAGTATTTAATATCTGTTTTTTATTCACATTCTGGTTTCGATAGGTAATATAGTCTTACTATTTGATAATATTAACCCATAGACAACAATAATTATTATCTATTTTTATTGATATGAAAATTATGAAGACAACTAATAAAAAAATAAGTGTGTTTTTAACACTTTCATGGTGTTTGGTCAGCCATGCTCAGGGTACACTGAAAGAGTACAAGAAAGCAATTGCTGTCGACTCTTTATTTAAAAATAAGGTAATCAACAGTCCAAAAGAATTTCATTGGATTGGGAACGAGTATGTATGGTACAGCAACAATATTCAAAAAGGCAAAGAGTTTCTTTTGGTGGATACCAAACAGCAGAAACAATCTGCAGCTTTTGATCATACTCTTTTTGCGGAGTCTTTATCAAAATTTTTAAAGAAGGAAGTAAAAGCAAAAGAACTGCCTATCGAAAATCTGGAGTTTGAGAAAACCTTGTCAGCTCTTGTTTTTACAACAGATACGGTAAAGATTTCCTGTAATTTAAAAACATATGAACTTACTGAAATAGGCAGTTATAAAAAGCCTTTAAAAAATAATGACTATTGGGGCGGTAGTTTTGATGAACTGGGAAATAAACCTGTGGGTTCTCCAGATTCTTTGTATGTCGCTTTTATCAAAAATTATAATTTGTATATAAAAGATAAAAAGACAAAAACAGAAACCCAGTTGAGTTACGACGGCTCAAAAGGATTTTACTATTCGTCTTATTTGCAGTGGTCGCCTGACAGCAGGAAAATTATGGCGTATAAGGTAAGACCGGGCGAGGAGCATAAAATCTATTTTGTAGAATCGAGTCCAAAAGATCAGTTTCAGCCAAAATTACAAACGAGAGAATATTTAAAACCTGGAGATCAGCTGCCATTTAAAAGTCCGCAGTTGTTTGATGTGACTTCAAAAAAACAAATTACAGTTGCAACAGATTTATTTCAGCAGCAATATGATCTTTCAGAAATTGAATGGAAAGACGACAATAGCGCTTTTACTTTTGAATACAATCAGCGTGGACATCAGGTGTATCGTGTTCTGGAAGTAAATGCCACAACAGGAAAAGTAAGGGTGATAATTGAAGAAACCAGTCCGACTTTTGTGGAATACAGCGGAAAAAGATTTCGTCACAACATAAAAAAGAACAATGAAATTATCTGGGCTTCGGAGCGTGACGGCTGGAATCATTTGTATTTGTATGATGCAGGAACAGGAAAAGTAAAAAATCAGATTACAAAAGGCAATTGGCCGGTTCGTGAAGTGATCAAAGTAGACGAAGAAAACAAACAGATTTATTTTACTGCAAGTGGTTTAGATAACGATCAGGATCCGTATCTGCTTCATTTTTGCCGAATTGACTTTAACGGAAAAAACTTTAAACGATTAACTACCGAAAACGGAAATCATAAAGTTACCTTTTCACCGGATTATAAATATTATGTCGATCAGTATTCGAGAGTAGATTTACCACCTGTTACGGTTTTAAAAAATTCAGATACTCAAAAAGCAGTTTTAGCAATGCAGCAGGCGGACATTTCTGAATTGAAGAAAACCGGCTGGACGGCACCGGAAGTTTTTTCAGCAAAAGGAAGAGACGGCAAAACAGATATTTGGGGAGTAATTGTACGTCCGACTACTTTTGATCCAAATCGTAAATATCCAGTTATCGAATACATTTACGCAGGCCCTCAGGATTCTTTTGTTCCGAAGAATTTCCAGCCGTATTATTGGGCAATGTCATCTTTGGCAGAATTAGGTTTTATTGTGGTTCAGATTGACGGAATGGGAACTTCAAACCGTTCGAAGGCTTTCCATGATGTGTGCTGGAAAAATTTAAAAGACGGTGGTTTCCCAGACAGAAAACTTTGGATGAAAGCAGCGGCGGCAAAATATCCTTATATGAATATTGATAAAGTGGGCATTCACGGAACATCTGCCGGAGGACAAAATGCAGGAGCAGCCCTGGTTTTTAATTCTGATTTTTATGATGTTGCCGTTTCATCATGCGGCTGCCACGATAATCGTATGGATAAAATGTGGTGGAACGAACAATGGATGGGATATCCAATAGGTCCGGAATATGAAGCCTGTTCTAATACTGCAAATGCCGCACAACTGAACGGAAACCTAATGTTGATTTTAGGAGAACTCGATGATAATGTTGATCCGGCATCGACAATGCAGTTTGCTAATGCTTTAATCAAAGCCAATAAAAATTTTGAACTGGTGATTGTTCCCGGTATGGGACATTCTGCCGGAGGAGATTACGGCGAACGAAAAAGAAGAGATTATTTTGTACAGCATTTGTTGGGCGTTACACCTCCTGCATGGAGCGAAGTTTATAAGTAAGACTCTTAGAAAAATAGAAATAAAGATTTTGTAAATCTTAAAGAAATTAAGTTAAGTATGAAAAGAGGGACGTTATTTATTTGTGCAGTAATCAGTTTTTTTGCAATCGGCACGACTGTTTTACAGGCACAAAACGGTGATCAGATTTTGGACGGAATTGGCGAAACAGGATTAATTGCGCGCTATGTTTTTGATGGCGATGCAAAAGACTGGTCCCGAAATAATCTGCACGGTAAAATTGAGGATGTAAAAGCAAAGTTCGTAAACGATGACTTGTTTGGCAAAGTACTTTCGTTACTGGCAGACAGCAAAGCTTTTGTTTCTATTCCGGGTGAAGGAATCATAGGTGAAGAATCACTCAGTATAACAGGCTGGATTTACTTGCGTTCTGCTCAAAAAGGCCAGCGTTTTTTTGATTTCGGAAAAAGTATCAGTTCACATTTTTATGCCGCACCAGCCGGAACTCAGACGAAAGAAGGGCTTCAGACAGAAATTACAAACGGAAAAGGTATTCAATACAATACGTCTTCACCTGCCATAGCCATAAATAAATGGAATCATATAGCTGTCGTACTTAATATTCCGTCAAAAACGGTTAGCACCTACGTGAATGGTGTATTGGCTGGCGAAACAAAGAATGCGGAATTAAATTTAAGTCAGTTATTTGACAGTAAATCGAAACTTTTTATAGGGAAATCAGTATCAGAAGAAGAACCTTATTTGAACGCTAAACTACACGATTTCAGGATTTACAGAGTTCCTTTAAATGAAAAGCAAATCAACAGAATTTATAATAATGCATTAAAAGAAGGACAGGAAGAAGAAGCACAGGAAGAACAAGTAACAGATTTGCCAAAATTTTCAAAAACAGCTCCACAACTGTACAATCAATATTTGACCAGCGTACCGGATATTCAGGTAGAGACGACAACAGGATACCTGCCAAGAATACCTTCTTATTTAAAAGGAATTTATCGTGATGGTGTTCATGGACCAGAAGTGCGTGTGATCTGGCCTTCGCCAAAAGACAATAACGAAGTGCTTAAAGCAGGGCAATATACCGTAACAGGAATTGTTTCCGGAACCGATTTAAAACCAAAAGCAGTTATAACCGTAAAAGAAGCAAAAACAGCAGCTGCACCAAAGCGTAAACTGGAAGTTTTTAGTCTTGATGAGGTTACACTTAACAAATATATTGACGGACAGCAAACTAAATTTATTGAAAACCGTAATAAGTTTATCTCAACACTTGCCACTACAGACCCGGATTCTTTCCTTTATATGTTTCGTAATACTTTTGGACAGCAACAGCCAAAAGAGGCAGAACCGCTTGGGGTTTGGGATACTCAGGAAACAAAATTGCGCGGACACGCTACAGGACATTACCTGACTGCTATTGCTCAGGCTTATGCAAGTACGGGTTATGATAAAACATTACAGGCAAATTTTGCTCAAAAGATGGAGTACATGGTAAATACACTGTACCAATTAGCACAATTATCAGGACAGCCAAAAGTGGCAGGAGGGAAGTTTGTATCAGATCCGACAGCGGTGCCTCCGGGCCCCGGAAAAACAGACTATGATTCAGATTTAAGTCCTGAAGGTATTCGTACTGATTATGAGAACTGGGGAAAAGGATTTATAAGCGCTTATCCGCCGGATCAGTTTATTATGCTGGAAAAAGGAGCTACTTACGGAGGGCAAAAAACTCAGATTTGGGCGCCTTATTATACGCTGCATAAAATTTTGGCAGGTTTAATGGATGTTTACGAAGTAAGCGGTAACGAAAAAGCGCTTGCAACTGCCAAAGGTATGGGAGACTGGGTGTATGCCCGAATGAAAAAACTGCCGACAGAAACGCTGATCAGTATGTGGAACCGTTACATTGCCGGAGAATTTGGAGGAATGAACGAAGCGATGGCACGTTTATACCGAATCACAAAAGATCCTCATTATTTAGAAGTTGCAAAACTATTTGACAATATCAAAGTATTTTACGGCGATGCAAATCATTCGCACGGATTGGCAAAAAATGTGGATACTTTTAGAGGATTACACGCCAATCAGCATATTCCGCAGATTATGGGAGCGCTTGAAATGTACCGTGATTCTAATACTTCAGATTATTATCATGTAGCCGAAAACTTTTGGTACAAAACAGTAAACGATTATATGTACAGCATTGGCGGAGTTGCAGGAGCCAGAAACCCGGCTAACGCAGAATGTTTTATCAGTCAGCCTGCTACGATTTACGAAAATGGTTTTTCATCAGGTGGTCAAAACGAAACCTGTGCGACTTATAACATGCTGAAATTAACAGGAGATTTGTTTCTATACGAACAAAGAGGTGAATTAATGGATTATTACGAACGCGGACTTTATAATCATATATTGTCTTCTGTAGCGCAGGACAGTCCTGCCAATACATATCACGTTCCGTTAAGGCCCGGATCAGTAAAACAGTTTGGAAATCCGCATATGACAGGTTTTACCTGCTGCAACGGAACAGCGATAGAAAGTAATACAAAATTTCAAAATTCGGTTTATTTTAAAAGTACAGATAACAAAGCGCTTTATGTAAATCTTTACGTGCCGTCTACTTTAAACTGGACAGAGAAAAAGGTAACAATCACACAGACAACAGATTTTCCTAAAGAAGATTTTACCCGATTAACGATTAAAGGAAACGGTAATTTTGATATTAATGTTCGTGTGCCCCATTGGGCAACAAAAGGATTTTTTGTAAAAATAAATGGCAAAGAAGAAAAAGTAAAAGTACAGCCGGGAAGTTATCTGAAATTGAATCGCAAATGGAAAGACGGTGATACAATTGAATTGCGCATGCCGTTTGAATTCCATTTAGAACCCGTAATGGATCAGCAAAATATTGCCAGTTTGTTTTATGGACCGGTTTTGTTAGCAGCACAGGAAACCGAACCAAGAAAAGACTGGCGAAAAGTGATTTTTGATGTAAAAGATATCAGTAAATCGATTCAGGGAGATCCTAAAAAACTGGAATTTACTATTGATGACGTTCTTTACAAACCTTTTTACGAAACTTACGGACGTCATTCAGTTTATCTTGATATTACATTCAAATAACGTAGCAAAACATTAAAAATCATCAAATCAAAAGCATGAAAAAATCAATTTTAAGCCTTATTTTATTTTTATTTATGATGACACCCTCGTTTTCCAGCGAACTTATAGATGTAGTCAACGCATTTCAGGCAGATAAAACTGCCCTGCAGAATTTTTATTCCAATAATGAATCGGAGGAATATTATGTTCGGTTTTCTAAATTTTATGCAGATTGGTCTAAAACAGTAAAAAATATTGATTTTAAAAATTTATCTAAAGACGGAAAAGTAGATTATTTACTATTACAAAATTTGATTGATAAAGGAGATTATTTTTTACAAATCGAATACAGAGCATACAAAGAAGTGGCTTCGGTATTGGATTTTACAGATGAAATCAATCTTTTTATAACCGAAAGACGAAGAGGAAAACGGCCCGTTGCGAGTCAATTGGCAAAAGCATTTGATGTTGCCGGAATTACGATTGATAAAAAAACAGAACAGCTGAAAAATAAACCTTTCAAAGACTGGTTTGCTGCCGATAAAGCTTCAAAAATAGTTTCGTCTTTTGAAAAATCATTAAAAGAAGCTTATGAATTTTATTATAGCTACGATCCCGATTTTACCTGGTGGATGGAAAAACCGTATAAGAAACTATCGGAGAAACTCAAAGTCTACGAGGATTTTCTAAGAACCAATTATTCTAAAACAAGTTTAAAAGATGACGGAAGCGGCATTATTGGAAAACCAATTGGAAGAGATGCTATAATCAAAAGTTTGTCTTATGAATATATTCCGTATTCTCCTGAAGAATTAATTGCCGCTGCGCAGAATCAATTTGAGTGGTGTAAAAATGAAATGATCAAAGCTTCAGCCGAATTAGGTTACGGAAAAGACTGGAAAAAAGCATTAGAACATGTAAAAGATACTTATGTTCCGGCAGGAGAACAGCCTCAGGCCATAACAGATTTATACAATAAGTCGGTAAAATTTATTGAAGACAGGGATTTGATAACCTTTCCGGAACTGACCAAAGAAACCTGGCAGATGATCATGATGACACCGGAGCGTCAAAAAATAAATCCGTTTTTTACCGGAGGCTGGGAAATCAGTATTTCGTATCCGACTGAAGACATGGATCAGAAAGATAAATTGATGAGTATGCGTGGGAACAATCCTAATTTTTCTTTTGCAACCGTTCAGCATGAATTATTACCAGGACATAATCTGCAGTTTTTCATGAACAGCCGTTACAAATCGTACCGTCAGCCTTTTGATACGCCATTCTGGATGGAAGGCTGGGCTTTGTACTGGGAAATCAATCTTTGGAACAAACAATTTCCGCAGACACCGGAACAGAAATTAGGAATGCTGTTTTGGAGAATTCACCGCTGTGCCAGAATCATTTTTTCATTAAAATATCATTTAGGAGAAATGACGCCTCAGCAATGTATCAATTTATTAGTTAATGAAGTTGGTCATGAGTACGCAAACGCAGAAGCAGAAGTAAGGCGTTCCTTTGCCAGTGGAGACGCACCATTGTATCAGGTAGCTTATATGACGGGAGGATTACAGTTTTATGCTTTAAGAAACGAATTATTAGCAAAAGGATGGACAGAAAAACAGTTTCATGACCGGGTTTTAAGAGAAAATATAATGCCGGTAGAAATGCTCCGAATATTGTTAGAAGATTTACCCGTTGCTGAAGATTATAAAACAAACTGGAAGTTTTCGACTGATTTTAAATAGTAAAAAATATTTCTGAATAGCTTTTTATTCAGGTCTAAAAAATAACGAATTATGAAAAAAGTAAAAGTATTGGCTTTAATGATTTGCTGCTTCATCGCTTCAAACAATGTACAGGCGCAGGAATATTGGGATAAGATTAAAGCGAAGAAATCAACCCTCGAAACCGATAAGGGATTTACGACTTTAAACACGAAGTCTTTTGAACTAAAATTGGTAAAAGCATCACAAACTGTTGCGGCTTTGTCACCAATTTCAGAGAAAACCTTCGACTTTACACCGGGTGACCGTTTGGCAATTCGTGATAAAGATGGTTTATATCAATTAGGAGATATCAATCTTCGAATTAAAGCAACAGACGGAAGCTGGAAAAGCTATTCGACAGTTTCAAAAAGAGCAGCTGTAACGGCTTTAAATGTTTCCGGAACTGTTTTGGCAGGAGCCGATCTTTCGAATACACTGCCTGCTGATATTCCGGTAAGCATACAGCGTTTTTATGAAGAAAAGAACGGAAACCTGATTATGCGTTTCGAAATAAAAAACAAATCCAATGCAGCTGTAGAGATAGGAGCTTTGGGTATTCCAATGATTTTTAACAATATTCTTGAAGGTAAATCTTTAGACGAAACCCACCTTCACAATGTATTTTTTGATCCTTATATTGGTAAAGATGCCGGTTATCTGGAAGTAAAACGATTAAGTGGTCACGGACCTGCATTATTGCTGCTTCCTGAAGAAAATATGCCGTTTGAAGCCTATCGTCCTTTATTGGATGATGAAACCCCGAGAAGTATTGTCTTTGAAGGTTTTCACGAATGGATGCCGCTAAGTAAAGCGTATGCAGAGCAGGAATGGAAAAAAGCAGAACAATGGAATACGCCAACATCTCTAACCCTTCAGGCGGGTGAATCGAAAAGTTTTGCATTGAAATTTGTACTCGTAGATCAAATCAACAATATTCAGTCTGCTTTAGTTCAGAACGAACATACTTTGGCAGTTGGTGTTCCGGGTTATGTGTTACCGCTGGATGTGAACGGACAGCTTTTTCTGAAGTATAAAAAGGCAGTTAAATCTTTTAAAATTGAACCGGAAGGCGCTTTGACAGTAACCGAAAAATCAAAAAACAAGAACGGTTATTTTCAATATGCAGTACAGGGAAAAAAATGGGGAAGAGCCCGATTAACGGTAACCTACGAAGATGGTCTAGAGCAAACCATCAATTATAAAGTCATCAAATCAGAAACCAATACAGTGGCTGATTTTGGACATTTCTCGACAACAGCACAATGGTTTGATGAAAAAAATGATCCTTTTCATAGAAATCCTTCTGTAATTTCATACGATTATGAAACAAAAAAACAAGTTAGTCAGGACAGTCGTGTCTGGATTGCGGGTCTAAGTGATGAAGGCGGAGCAGGTGGCTGGTTAGGAGCAATTATGAAACAATTGATTGATCCGAAAAAAGAAGAAATACAAAAACTGGAACGGTTTGTAGATAAAACATTGTGGGGCGGAATTCAGTACAATACTGCCGATACGCTGAAATACGGTGTTAAAAAAAGTGTTTTTTATTACGAGCCAAAATTAATGCCGGAAGGAACCTACAGCAAAGATGTAAACTATAAAACCTGGGCTGCATGGGACAAAAAAGGTTCTGATGATCCGGGAAGATCCTACAACTATCCGCACGTGGCCGCTGCACACTGGACGATGTACCGTCTGGCCAGATATCACGATGGTTTAGTAACCAATCATCCCTGGGACTGGTATCTGAAAAATGCTTATGAAACCAGTATTGCAATGACCACATTAGCGCCATATTATGCGCAGTTTGGACAAATGGAAGGAACGGTGTTTTTATTGATTTTAAAAGATTTAAAAACGGAAGGATATACAGAAATGGCCAATAATCTGGAAGCAAAAATGAAATTGAGAGCCGATCATTGGAGAACATTAAATTATCCTTTTGGAAGCGAAATGCCCTGGGATTCTACAGGACAGGAAGAAGTATACATGTGGTCAGATTATTTTGGATATACTGATAAAGCAAAGGTTACGCTTGATGCAATCCTGGCTTATATGCCTACGATGCCACATTGGGCGTATAATGGTAACGCCCGCAGGTATTGGGATTTTCTATACGGAGGAAAATTATCAAGAGTAGAGCGTCAGATTCATCATTATGGTTCGGCACTGAATGCGATTCCGGTTTTGGAACAGTATAAAAAAACACCGGATGATTTTCATTTGCTAAAAGTAGGTTACGGAGGATTATTAGGCGGAATTTCAAATATCACTCAGGATGGTTTCGGGCCTGCTGCTTTTCATTCATATCCTGAAACGTTGCAGATTGATTATTTATCAGGAGATTATGGTTCCGGTTTCTTTGGTTATGCGGTCAATACGGCTACATTTATTACCAATGAAAAAGAATATGGCTGGCTTGCTTTTGGAGGTAATGTAAAAGAAAAAGGAGATGAGGTTGAGGTAGAAATTACAACAGCGGCAAAATCTAAAGTGTTTATTGCGCCTAAAAAAATAGGGTTAACATTAGATGCAGGAACTTTTAATAAAGTAACTTACAATAGTAAAACAGGTGCCATCACTATTACTTTAGATGCAAAAACGGCTTATACTCCAAATGCTTATTTAAGAGTAGATCAGGAGGTAAAACTGCCTTACGAAAAAGTGAGAGGTGCTTACAAAATTGCGTTGAAAAGCAAGCCTATTCAAATTAAATTATAATATGGAATGAATCAAAAATCAAAAACACCTTTCTTGAAAAAAGTACTATTTGTTGTATTTGTATTACTGGTTAGTTTAAATTCAGTTGGTCAAAAGTTTGACAAATATTTCCCTAAAAAAGACCTGACAACGGTTGGGGTCTACTATTATCCTGAACATTGGGATGAAAGTCAATGGGACCGTGATCTGAAAAAAATTGCCGAAATGGGTTTTGAATTCACTCATTTTGCAGAATTTGCCTGGGCACAGTTAGAACCGCAAGAAGGTGTTTATGATTTTAAATGGCTGGATAAAGCAGTAGAAATTGCTGTAAAATATAAATTAAAAATTGTGATGTGCACTTCGACAGCAACGCCTCCGGTTTGGCTTGTCAGAAAGCATCCCGATATACTTGCAACCTATGAAGATGGTACAAAAACAGATCATGGTTCGAGACAGCACGCATCGTTTTCAAGTAATTATTATCGTAGCTATTCGATGAAAATGATTGAACAATTGGCAAAAAAATACGGCAATAATAAAAATATAATAGGCTGGCAGGTAGACAATGAACCGGCGCGTTTTCTGGATTATGGCAAAGATGCACAACAGCGTTATCGTAACTGGTTAAAGGAAAAATATAAAAACATTAACGCCCTGAATGATGCCTGGGGAAATAAATTCTGGAGCGGTATTTACGGTAGTTTCGATGAGATTAATATTCCGCTGCACAAAGAGTGGGGAATGAACTTGCATTCACAATTAGATCATTACCGATTTGCCGATGAGGAAACTGCAACTTTTTTGGATGAACAAGCCATTACAATTCGCAAATATGTGAGTAAAGACCAATGGATCACTTCTAATTACAGATCCAATTATAATGAAAGTTTCGTTGGAATGAGCAAGGAACTGGATTTTGATTGTTACACCCGTTATTTAGTATATGGAGGAAGTCTGGGAATCGGAAAAAATGGGTACCGTTTAGGAGATTATACCGCTATCGGAATGGCGAATGATTTTTTCAGACCGCTCAAAGGCATGTATGGCTGTATGGAACTGCAGCCGGGACAAGTAAACTGGGGAAGTATTAATCCGCAGCCTTTACCAGGCAGTGTACGTATGTGGTTGTGGCATGTTTTTGCCGGAGGAAGTAAGTTTGCTTGTACCTATCGTTTTCGCGCGCCTTTGTACGGATATGAGCAGTATCACTACGGTATAGTTGGTACAGATGGCGTAACACCAACTCCGGGAGGTGAAGAATTTAAGCAGTTTATAAAAGAAATTAATACACTTCGAAAAAAATACGATGCCAAATCAAAATTGCCGGAATACTATTTAAAACGTAAAACGGGAATTCTCTTCAATGCCGATAATGTAATGGGTATTGAGCTAAACAAACAGACAAAAGAGTGGAATACGATTGGCCATTTTTTAAAATATTATAAAGCCGCAAAATCTATTGGTGCTCCGGTTGATTTTGTCCGGGATACGGCTAATTTCTCCAATTATCCTTTTTTAATCGTACCTGCTTATCAAATGATTGATCAAAAAATGATTGATAAACTGACTTTGTATGCTAAAAACGGAGGAAATTTAATCATGAGCTGCCGATCCGGAATTCAGAATCGTCAGGGACATCTTTGGGAAGCTAAATTTTATGAGCCCATGTGGAATTTAATTGGCTCTCAAATAGACTCGTATGATTTACTAATGCCGCAATCTCCGGGTATTATAAAATTTAATAATCAGGAATTTGGCTGGACAAGCTGGGGCGATTTACTGAAACCCAATAAAGAAACAGACGTTTGGGGAACTTACGAGGGTGATTTTTACGCTGGAACGCCAACTGTTATTTCACGTAATTTAGGTAAAGGAACAGTAACGTATGTTGGTGTAGATTCGAAAAATGGAGATTTAGAGAAACAAGTAGTAAGGAAGCTGTACCAAAAACAAAATGCTGCTATAGAAGATTATCCAGAAGGAGTTATGGTAGAATATCGTGACGGATTTGGTATAGCTGTCAATTATTCGGATAAAATTTACAACATTAATTTACCGGAAAGTGCCCAAATTATTATAGGAACAAAAGCCATAAAAACCGCTGATGTACTGGTTTGGAAGTATTAAAGAGAAACGTTGAGTGAAATTTTTAACACATAGAAACATAGAATTTAGAAAGTTTAAAAAAGGCGTTTCACTTTTTTAAACAAACATAGTCAGTCGAGTTGACTATGTGTGGGAAACTAGTTTCTTTTGAGCTTCTTTTTAGATAAAGAAAAACTATGTTTCTATGTGTTTAATTAAAGATAAGTAATTGCGCACAAAATGAATTAATTGATTTTTTGTCAGTCTGAGCGGAGTCGAAGCTCCTTTTTATGTAAAAAAGCCTTCGACGAAGTTTGTCCTGAGCGAAGCTGAATAGGCTTAGGATACGACACATTGATTTATGAAAAAGCATTAAAATACTTTACACAAATTAATTTACAAATAATACAATGCTGAAAAACAAACTGCTATATAGTCTCGTCATATTTGTTTTTGCGACAAGTACTTTCGCTCAAAAAGATATTGATGTAAACAGTCCCGGAGCAGGAAATCCTATTTTACCGGGCTGGTTTGCTGATCCAACGATTAAAAAGTTTGGTGATACTTATTACATCTATGCCACGACAGATAATGAAATGCTGGCATCAGGTGCTCCGACGGTCTGGTACAGTAAAGATTTTAAAAACTGGTACAATTACATCATGGAAATCCCGTCTTTTTCAGCAAAATCGATTACCAATTTTTGGGCTCCGGATATCCTTCAGGGAAATGATGGCAGGTATTATTTGTATTTTGGAAACTGTGAAATAGGCTGTAATATTTATGGTTATGTTTCAGACTCATCCGTTGGACCCTGGAAAAAATTAAGCGAAAACGACACTCCGGTAATTTCGAACGGATATCCAAGAGAAAATTTTCCATCGCTTGATGCACAGTTTTTTCAGGACTCAGATGGTAAAATATATGGTTATTGGGGAACCTGGGTACATTACAATGGAGGTTACGCCGTTGGGGAATTAAACCAAAAGAATATGAGCGAAATGGTTCATTCTAAAAATATTCCTTTAGCTCAGACTCCCGCTCCGTTTGAAGCCGCTTATATGATGAAAAAAGGCTCAAAATATATTCTCATGTATTCCGGAGCATCTTGTCATGATGAAACGTATAATGTTCGTTATTCGTATTCAGATTCTCCTTATGGTCCTTTTACACCCGGAAAAAACAATCCGATTTTAAGTACCAATGAAAATCAAACCGTTCATGGTCCGGGACATCATTCTGTTTTACAGGAAAATGACGATTATTACATTGTCTATCACAAACACGATTATCCGATGACCAGAGGCGGACTGGCAAGACAAGTCTGCATTGATAAAATGATTTTTGAAAACGATTCTACCATTCAAAAAGTAGTGCCTTCGAGTAAAGGAATAAAAGATGTATTAAAATCAGAGGTTCCGAAAAATATTGCTTTTCAGGCCAAAACATCGGCATCTTCATTTTATCATTTAAAATCTACTCAGTATGATTATGAGTACGGGCCATCCTTTGCAACTGATGATAATAATGCAACGCTATGGAAAGCGGCTGATAATACTTCACCTCAATATTTAATTATCGATTTGGGTGCTGAGAAGAAAGTAAAAAGAGTAATGACCCAGTTTGAATTTGCGAGTTATTATTATCAATATAAACTGGAGTATTCTGCTGATGGAAAAAGGTGGAATTTATATGCCGATAAATCTAAAAACCGTACAGCCGGAAGCCCGATGATTGATGATAATGATGTTACGGCACGTTATCTAAAACTGACTGTTTTAGCCACAGAAAAAACCGGACTTTATGCAGCTGTCTGGAATATTAAAGTATATAGTTCTTTATTTGACCTTCCGTTGCAATTGTATAATGCAGCATCAAAAACAAGTCCGGCGGTAAAAAGTTCTAAGAAACTATTAGTAGATTTTGATGCCAATAAAATTCAAACTAATTCAGCCATAAATTCTGTTTCTAATAAAGGATCGATCGGAGGAATTTTTACAAAAAATGGTGATGTTTCTTTAGAAAAAGTAGACGGAATTAAAGCTTTTCATTTTAAAAATGGTGCTTTTACTTTAGATAAAGCAGTACCAAAAAGCTTAGCATGGAATGGCTCTTACACCATTGCAGCCTGGGTTAAGAATCCTGAAATAGCAAAAGAAGGAGAAATTTTGGCTTCGTGGTGTGACAGAACCGAATTTGGTCTGGCAAATTCATACAATGCATTGGCATATAATAGCGGGAATTATGGTGCAGGAGTTCATTTAGACGGTCATTTTGATATGAAGTATGCCAAAGTTCCCGAAGCCAATAAATGGCATCATATTGTTTTGACTTTTGATGGCGTTGTGGAGAAAGTTTATGTAGACGGTGTTTTAGATAATTCGCAAAGTATGCTTTTGTCCTCGGCGATAGATAAAGCCAAAATTATAATTGGTTCATCCGACATCGGAGAAAATTTCACAGGTTTTATAGCTTCATTGCGTATGTATGATTATGCGCTTACACAGGAAGATTTGCTTAAACTGATGAAACAGACAAAACCTGGCGCAGAATAATTTTTTCAACTTTATAACTTAAAAAATGACAAAAGGTATAGGCGGATCAAGCGCTGAAATCGAATTAGAAAAAATAGAAAACAGAACTCAGGATGTTCAGCCTATTCAATTAGAAGAATATCAGGAACGCATCAAAAAGGCAGTAAGCTTAATGAAAAAGCTTTCTGTTAAAGCATTGTATCTTAACGCCGGAACGAATTTGTATTATTTTACCGGAACGCTTTGGAGTGCTTCAGAAAGAATGGTGGGAGCGATACTTTTTGATGACGGCTCTTTAGAATATATAGTTCCAAAATTTGAAGAAGGAACTTTTAAAAAATACATGAAAGTTCAGTCGGCTATTAATTGTTGGGAAGAACATGAATCTCCTTATATTTTGTTTGGACAGTTATTAGCCGCTAAAAATGTTTCCGGGCAAATTGCTATTGATGAATCTGCAGCTTATTTTTTAGTGGATGGAATTTCAAAAGCAAATACTTCTTATGATTTTATAACAGCACAAAATATTACATCTGCCTGCCGGATGCAAAAGTCTAAAAATGAAATTGCCATCATTCAAAAAGCAAAAGACATTACAATTGAAGTGCAAAAAGCCGCAGCAAAAATATTAAGACCCGGAATTACGGTTAGCGAAGTAACAGATTTTATCAATAAAGCCCATATCAAAGCGGGAATAAATTCGGGCTCTTATTTTTGTATTGTTTTGTTTGGCGATGATACACAATATCCTCATGGCGTTTCGGTTCCTCAGCCTTTAAAAGAAAATCAGGCTGTTATTATTGATACAGGCTGCAGATTAGAAGGTTATCTCTCTGATATTACAAGATCGTATGTGTACGGTGAACCTTCAAAAGAATACAGAACGATCTGGAATTTAGAAAAGAAAGCACAGCTTGCAGTTTTTGAGGCCGCACAGCTTGGTTCTTCATGCGGCTCGGTTGATGATGCTGCCCGAAAAATTTTGGCGGAAGCCGGATTAAGCCCAGATTATGATTTACCGGGATTGCCGCACAGAGTAGGACACGGAACAGGATTGGACATTCACGAATATCCGTATTTAGTCCGCGGAAGCGAAATAAAATTACTTGAAGGAATGGTAGTAAGCAATGAACCTATGATTTGTATTCCGGGAAAATTTGGAATCAGACATGAGGATCATTTTTATATGACTGAAAACGGTCCAAAATGGTTTACTACGCCAATGTACAGTCTGGAAAATCCTTTTGGATATTAAAAACATTTAAAAAAAGACAGATGAAGCGATTACTATTTTTATTAACGCTAATTATTTATTCAGTTATGGAGGCACAGGATGGAGCACTGATAAGTATTGAAACTGAAACTTCGGCTTTGGTTTTAAAAGTAGGTAAAAACAAAAAGCTGTACCAAACCTATTTTGGAACAAGGTTGAATAATGGTTCAGAATATGAATTCATTTCAAAAGAAAACACAAAAAAGTTCGTCATCAATGACGGAAATCCTTTAATTGACCTTCGTCATTCGGCTTACCCTACTTTTGGTACCAATAATTTATTTGAGCCTGCTATTAGAATGACTCATAATGACGGGAATCCTTCATTGGAACTGGAATATCAAAGTTATTCCACGGAGAAAATCGATGAGAATACCGCGGAAACTATTATTAAATTAAAAGATCCGCAGTATCCTGTTTTTGTTACGCTTCATTACAAAACATTCCATAAAGAAAATATAATCGAATCGTGGTCGGAAATACAGCATCAGGAGAAAAAATCAGTAATGCTTTATAACTATGCTTCATCAGCCTTGCATTTAGATGCTGATAAATATTGGCTGACTCAGTTTTACAGCGATGTTGTCGAAGAGATGCGAATGGAAGAAAGTCAGCTTACGAGAGGAAGTAAAGTTATCGACTCAAAATTAGGTGTCAGAACCAATATGTTTGCTGCACCGAGTTTTTTTCTTTCGTTAAATTCTAAATCAGGCGAAAATACAGGCGAAGTCATTGCAGGTTCAATTGCCTGGTCAGGAAATTTTAAATTCACATTTGATATTGACAATAATAACGAATTAAGGATTATTTCTGGAATTAATGAATTTGCGTCTGAATACAATTTAGAACCCGGAACCGTATTTAAAACACCTTCTTTTATTTACACTTTTTCGAATCAGGGAAAAGGGCAGGCAAGTCGAAACCTGCATGACTGGGCAAGAAAGCACGGTCTTAAAGATGGAGAAAAACCTCGTTTGACTTTACTGAACAATTGGGAAACTACTTTTTTCGATTTCGATCAGACAAAACTGAGCAATATGTTTGAAGATGCCAAAACGCTGGGTGTCGATATGTTTTTGCTTGATGACGGCTGGTTTGGTAATAAACATCCAAGAAGCGGCTCTACTTCGGGCTTGGGAGACTGGCAGGCAACCAAAACAAAACTTCCTGACGGAATTGGTTTTTTAATGCAAAAAGCAAAAGAAACCAATGTAAAATTTGGTATCTGGATTGAACCGGAAATGATCAACGAAAAAAGCGAGCTGTACGAAAAACATCCGGATTGGGTATTAACACTGCCAAATAGAGAAAAAAGTCTTTACAGAACGCAGCTGGTTCTGGATTTGTGCAATCCAAAAGTACAGGATTTTGTTTTTAAGGTCGTAGATGATATCATGCAAACCGAATCAGGTGTGGCCTTTTTTAAATGGGACTGCAACCGCATGATGACAAGTGCTTATTCTAATTATTTAAAAAATCAGCAGTCACATTTATTTATTGAATATACAAAAGGGCTATATAAAGTTTTAGACAAAATAAAGTCTAAATATCCAAACCTGCCTATGATGCTTTGCGCAGGTGGAGGAGGAAGGGTAGATTATGGTTTGCTGAACTATTTTACGGAGTTTTGGGCAAGTGACAATACAGATCCTTTTGACCGTATTTTTATTCAATGGGGATATTCTAATTTTTACCCGGCGCTGGCGGTTTGTAATCACGTTACTTCGATGGGAAATCAATCCATAAAATTCAGGACAGATGTGGCGATGATGGGAAAATTGGGCTTTGATATTCACGTAGGAGGTTTAAAAGAAGATGAGTTGAAATATACTCAGGAAGCAGTAGCTAATTACAAAAGACTGAGCCCCGTAATCTGGAAAGGTGATTTGTATCGCTTGGTTTCGCCTTACGAAGACAGCCGGGCAGTACTGATGTATGTCAATGAAAATAAAACCCAATCGGTACTGTTTTCGTATACACTTCATCCTTTAACCGACCCTAATTATGGTTTGGTGAAACTAAACGGACTTGATCCTGCTAAGCGTTATCAGGTAAAAGAAATCAATATTATGCCAAAAGGAAAAGCTGTTTTTGAAGAATCAGGAACTGTTTTTTCAGGTGATTTTTTAATGAAAATTGGATTGAAAGTTTCGTCTTCCAAAGGAGAAAACAGCGTTGTACTTGAGATTACTGAAATTTAGCCGAAGACATTGTACTAATTTATTCTTTTATGAGTAAGGCTTTCAACAATCTTTTAGCTTCTTCATTGCTTTCATCAAGTTGTAAAGACTTTTCTAATTGCCTGACAGCCTTTTTTTGCTCTCCGAGTTCGAAACAGCTTTTTCCGTAGAGGTAATACATTAGTGAAGTTGGGTATTTCTGAATTAGTTTTTCTGAAATTTTGACTGCTTTTTCAGTCTGGCCGATATTAAGCATCATCAATAAAGCACTTGACCAGTCTTTCTCTGTAAATGTATTTTCGTCAATCATGCCTTTTAAATCCGGATGATTTTTTAAAATATAAAAAGCAGGAAGATTTTCTTTCCATGCCGGATTTTCAGCCAGACCTTTTTTAATGTAGACAATCGCTTCTTTTTCTTCTCCGTATAAAAGATAAGCCATTGCAATTTTGCTGTAAATGCCATTCCATCCTTCTGTCATAACTTTTGCTTCGTTGAGCAGTTTCTGGCCACGTTCGGCATTTTTATTTCGAAATGCATAAACTGCCTGATTGAGACGAATTCTTCCGTAGTGATAATTTAATAGTTTTTGAAGATCCTGAAACGGTTCAGCAGCATGATCTACCCGAAGGTCAATATTGTTGTACCATTCGTTATGAATTCCTTTTACCATTAATGCCGCTGACTGTTTTCCCTGGATCTGCCCACCGGTGTTCTGACCGGCTATCAGGCTTTTTAAAAGTTTTTCAGCAAGCGTTCCTTTGGCATTTTTGTAAGTTTCAGACATCGTTTCTAATACTCCGTCTGCCAATTGGTTGCCTATTACCACAAATTTATCTCCGGTCAGATGTGAAGATGTTCCTTTCCAGTATTTTAATGCAGAACCGGTAAAAGCATATACGTTTCCATTAGCATCTATGCCTGAAACCTGACGATAAAACCATTCTTCGTCTTTTTCTTTAGTAAGGTTAATAGCTTCTTCGATTGATTTTCCGGACAGGAGATATCCGAATCCGTTTGAAGCGTAAGCGGGCTCTGTTTCTGCAATGACGGAAAAAGCACCAATTCCGGGCTTTATATAGATAGTCGAATTACCTACACAAAGGTTGTTGGTAGCAACCGCAATTCCCCATTCCTGCGCATTTTCGTCATAAGCCAGAATTGAAAAGGTCGCATTGATATTCTTTTCTAAAAGCAGGCTTGGCAGGTTTTGTGCTTGGCATTTTACAGAAAGGTAAAAAATAAAGAATGCATATATAAACGATTTCATTCAGCTTAAGTTTTATAATTTCTAAGAAAATTGATTTACGGATTTAAAACTGCAGGCAAAAGATAATTAGAGACTATTTTATAGACTTGCGAATGAGCATACGGCTGATTATAGGCTGTTGCGGTAACCACAATTACCAAAGGCAGGTTTTGAAAAACATATACTTTATTTCCTCCGTTTCCACTGCAGGCATAAGCCTCGTATTTTTTATTGTTTATTTCAAAAACTTCTTTCCAAAACAAATATCCATAACCGGGAACATTTTCAGCATTTGGAAAATAATTGGTAAACGATTTTTCGACCCATTCTTTTGGTAATATTTGCTTGTCTTTCCATTTCCCTTGGTTTTGATATAACTGACCGTATTTTGCCAGATCAAGGGTTCTCAATCCTAAGCCTCCCGCTGTATTGGCTACTTTTTGCGGAGTATACTGCCATTTATAATTCTGTATTCCTAACGGATTAAACAACTTTTTTTCGGCATAAGCTTCAAGTCCGTCGGGAACTTTTTGATGCAGTACATCACCAATTACAACAATTCCGGCAGTAAAATAATCCCATTGAGCACCATTTTTTTTATTCGGATCGACAGAAAGATTCAATGCAAACTTTACCCAGTTATCTGTTGGATACATATTCTCTTCGTTGCCTGGTGAGTCAGAATTAAAATCGGATCCGTCAAAAGCAGAACTCATCGTCAGCAAATTTTTCAAAGTAATGCTGTCCTTTCGAATAGAATAATTATCGAAATTCTTCAGATTATAAAATTGCGTCAGCGGTTGATTTTCATCTTTAATAAAACCTTCCTTAATTGCGATTCCGGTCATGGTAGAAGCAAACGATTTTCCGACTGAACGGGTATCGTGAAGAGAATTGCGATCCGCCCCGTTAAAATATTCTTCAAGCAACAGTTTTCCGTCTTTGATAATTGCAAAGCTGGTAATGTTTTTGAAACGTTTTTCGAGTATTCTTCCATTCAGTTCCTCTATCAGTTTAGTGTCGAATTTGATTGAAGAAAGATTCCAGTCACTTCCGCTGGCTATTGGCTGCACTGCGATTTGTTCTTTTGTCCAATTGATAACTGGCGTTGTAAAATTAAGTTCACCTTCAGCAATCAGTTTACCGGTTTTGATGCCATTTGTTGATTTAAGATAGGGGCGAATTTCTATTTTCAATGTATGTTTGCCTCCGTAAAGGGCATCTTCACCGCCTTTAGCATAAAAAAATCTTCCCCATAAATACCTTCCCCAATTGTCTTCTCCGTTTGAACTGATAAACGGAATTCGAAAACTGATCCATTGATTTTTGCTTTGTAAAGTTCCGGCTCCGGTATTGAGATTTTCTGTATAAATAAGTTTTCCGTCTCCGTAAAAAGAAAACTGAAAATTTCCGTTTTTAACTAATTCCTCAACGCTTAGCGAATTGTCAAGTTCATGAAGATAATTGGTTAGTGAATTAGCTAAAAAAATACGTGCATCCAGTATATTGCCTTCTTTTAGTTCAAACGTATTTATAAAATCATTGGCTGAGGTTTGTTCAATTGCAAGTGGTTTGGAAAGAAAAACTATCTTTCCGGAGTATTGCGGATACAATGAAGAGTTAATTTTATCAGGATTTACAATGTTTTGTGCGGATATAAAATGTATTCCAAGAAGACTTATTAAAACCGTTAGTAATGTTTTCATATTTTATAATTTTTGTAAACATAATAATATCAAAAGGGTGTTTATAGAACAGAATTAACATTAGCGCAGAAAACATTTTCGATACTCCAAAGGTGTTAATCCGATATTTTCTTTGAAACAACGATTGAAGTGGCTCTGATCTGAAAAACCCGCATCTAAAGCAATTTCAACAAGTGATTTATTGTGATGTGATAATAAAGCGAGGGATTTTTCTACTTTTATTTTTCGAAGATATTCTCCCAAAGAACAGCCAAAAAATTTAGGAAAATAACGGGACAAATGAACAGGATGCAGATCAAATAGTTCAGACAGATAAGAAAGTGAAAGGTTTTTATGTGTTTCTTCGTGAAGTAATTCCCGTAAAGAATTGACCCAAAAAGGAGCAGGCCCGGTTTGTATTTTGTTCTGCGATTTTAGATTATCAAATGCTCCTAAAAGAAGACTTTCTGTTGCTAACTGGCACGTGTTTTCCTGAAGAAGGCTTTCCCTGAAAAGTTTATAGAAAATCAATTTTACATCCGGATTTTTAATGGCAAAACTTCCCTGAAGATCATAGGTGTCAAGCCCCCATTGGCTGAGCCATTTCTGTTCAATTTCAATCTGAAAACCGCGGGTAAATCCGGGAGGTTTAATATTATAATGTGCATCATCCCAATTATGAAACAGTAAAGAACCTGCTGAACAATGGTAGATTTCCTTTCGGTTTCCTTCCAGAACATTTCCTTGCAGTATAAAAGTAAAATAGGGATTTTCATGATAATGCCAGTCTACTTTTTCATGGGTATATTCGGTATCGGTTAAGGTAAGACCATTAAAATTAATCCTTCTGTTGGTTTCTCCAAAAAATTGACCTTTAGATAATGACTGCATAGTAACAAGTTGGGATTAGAAAGAATAATGAAGGTTTTAAAACAGTCTAATTTATTGATTATGATAATATAATAGACATCAATGTTTGTGAAATGTTACAAATTTATAATTTGATTTATAAGTTTTTTAGAATCTGCTTCAATTGAATCTGAATTTTGACATTGTAATTGCTATTGAACAAAAATGCAGCTCTTTTGGAACTGCATTTTTGTTAGTAAATAATTATATGTCAAATTATTAGTTTATTTTCTTTCGACAAGAATTTCAACAGGAATTGATCCTTGTATTAAACCTTCAACATCTGCTTTTATAGTAATGATACCTTTGTCTTTGGCAGCTTTTATAATGGCAATTGCTTTTCCCTGATAGGCTCTTGTTGCAGAACCCTGATAACCTTCGTGACTGATGATATTGCCGTTGTCGACAGCAATAATTTTACCCGAATCCGTGATTGTAAACTTAATCAGATTATCAGCATTTGCACATCTGACTCCTTTTTCATCTACAATTGTAGCAGTAATAAAAGAAACATCATCCCAGTTTTTTGCTACCGAAGAATTGCTTTTAGTCAGGATAATTTTTGCAGGTTTTCCGGCAGAAGTATGTTCTTCCTGAGCCACAACTTTTCCGTTGTTTTTTCCAATAGCTTTTATAGTTCCTTCTTCAAAAGTAACATTCCATTCTCTTGGTGAATCATCAGCTGGTTTTTGCAAAGAACCTAATGATTTATCGTTAAGAAAAAGCTCAACTTCATCGCAATTACTGTAAACATTTACTTTGGCATTGTCATACGTGTCAAAATCATTTGGTGTCCAGTCGGCAACCCAGAAACCCGCTCCCGCATTATCTGATTTTCTCACAATGTGCACAACAGGTTCAGGTGACCACCAGCTGTCTCTTTGTAAAGATTGTTGTTTCCAGTTTCCGGCTCTGTCAAATAATCCCTGATTGTTGGTGGTTTCCGGCCAGTCAGCTTCGCCTAAATAATCGTAGCCCGTCCATAAAAATTGCCCGGCCATATACGGTTTGTCTCTTAAAGCAAGCCATTGGCTAATCACATGAGTGTTTTCGGTACCAATAACTTTCCATGTCGGATGTGCTTCGTGAGCAGCGATTAGTTCGTTTTCACGGTAATTTTGGCCTACAACATCCATCTGTTCTGCAAAACCGCTCAGGTAAACTTTGGAATTGGCAGGTCTGAAAAGAGCCATCGTAACAGGTCGGGTATTGTCGTATTTTTTTACCACATTTTCCTGTATTTTATAGGCTTTGTAACCTTCAGGATAACTAAGATTATCGTGAATTTCGTTTCCGATACTGTAAATTACAATTGACGGATGATTTCGGTCTCTCAAAATCATGTCTCGGGTATCTTGTTCCCACCAGTCTTTGAAGTATAAATTATATCCTTTTTCGCCGTTATGTTTAGCAGCTGTCCATGTATCAAAAGTTTCATCCATAACAACAAAACCCATTTGATCACACAAATCAAGAAACTCAGGAGCCACAGGATTATGTGAGGTACGGATTCCGTTTACGCCTACTTCTTTCAGTTTTTTAAGGCGTTCTTTCCAGACACCCAGCGGAACAGCAGCACCAACCGCTCCTCCGTCATGATGCAGGCAAACACCTTTTATTTTGTAATTTTTATTGTTTAGCCAAAAACCGGTATCGGCTCTAAATTCGGCATTTCTAATTCCGAAAGGAATTGTCTGATTATCGATAAGATTTTTTCCTGAATACAATTTGGTGTTAATTGTATATAAATAAGGAATTTCAATATCCCATAATTTCGGATTTAAAACTTCAATATCTTTTGATAAATTACTGGAAGTACTGGCAGCAATAGTTTCCTGGCTTTCAACAGATTTAATAACTTTTCCGATTTGGTCAATAATATCAATTTGTAATTTATATGCCCCTGCTGTTCCTTTGTTTTCAATTTCAGTTTTTATCTTCACTACAGCTTTTGGAGCAGTTGCATCAGGAGTTGTAATTTGTGTTCTCCATTGTTTAAAATGTGTTGAATTTACTGCAGTCAGCCGTACATGTCTGTAAATTCCGGCACCTGTATAATAACGGGATGCAGGCTGAATGGTATTATCTGCACGAACAGCAATTACGTTGTTTTTTCCTTTTCCAAAATTTAAATAAGAAGTAAGGTCATAACTGAAACTGATGTACCCATAAGGACGTTTACCCAAATGTTTACCGTTTATCCATACATCGCTGTTGGCCATCACACCGTCAAATTCTATTGAAAACAGTTTATTGGCATCAGCCGCATCCAATTGAAAGGTTTTGCGGTACCATCCCACACCTGAAGGCAGGTAGCCGCCTCCGCGTGCTGTTGGGTTTTCACGATCATAAGGGCCTTCGATGCTCCAGTCGTGTGGGACATCAAGTGTTCTCCAGGTTTTGTCGTTAAATTCGGGTTTCTCTGCACCTTCTGTTTCTCCTTTTGTAAATTGCCAGTCAGCATCAAAATTGATTGTTTTTCTGCCTTGAGAAAAGACCGCTGTTGTAGTAAATACTAAAAGAAATAAGAAGACGAGTTTAAATTGTGCCTCAGGTTTATTGAAATTTTTCATTTTGGCGGGGTTAGATATAGTTTGAAATTTATTTTAAAATCAGGTCAATTTTGTCTAATTCTTCTTTGCTGAAAGTGGTGTTTTCCAAAGCTCTGACCGAATCTGTAATCTGCTCAGGTTTGCTCGAACCGATTAATACCGAAGTGACTCTTTGATCGCGTAAAATCCAGGCCAGTGCCATTTGGGCTAATTTTTGACCTCTCTCTTCTGCAATAGTATTTAATGCTTTGATTTTGTTTACGGTTTCTGGAGTGATATGGTCTGCTTTTAAAAATTGCCCACTGGTAACGACTCTTGAATCTGCCGGAATTCCGTTTAAATATTTATCGGTCAGTAATCCCTGAGCCAATGGTGAAAACGGAATGCAGCCGACTTGTTCTTTTCCTAATAAATCCAAAAGCCCGTCTTCTACCCAACGCTCAAACATCGAATATTTTGGTTGATGAATCAGACACGGAGTTCCCATTTCTTTTAATAATTTAAATGCTTTTTCGGCTTCGGCAGGGCGGTAGTTTGAAATCCCAACGTAAAGAGCTTTTCCCTGTTGCACGATTAAATTCAGTGCTGCCATAGTTTCTTCAAGAGGTGTTTCAGGATCTGGTCTGTGATGGTAAAAAATATCCACATAGTCTAAATCCATTCTTTTTAAACTCTGATCTAAACTGGAAACCAGATATTTTTTGGAACCCCAGTCTCCATAAGGACCGTCCCACATGGTATAGCCTGCTTTAGAAGAAATAATCATTTCATCTCTGTGGTTTTTAAAATCCAGTTTTAAAATTTTCCCCATACACTCTTCTGCTGATCCGGGAGGCGGGCCATAATTATTCGCCAGATCAAAATGGGTAATTCCGGTGTCAAAAGCAGTTTTGATCAGGTTTCGGCTGTTTTCAAAATCACTGTTAAGTCCGAAGTTGTGCCAAAGGCCTAATGAAAAAGCAGAAAGTTTAAGTCCTGAGTTTCCACATCTGCGATATTCCATTTGTTCATATCGGTTTGCTGCTGGTTGGTAAGTCATTTTTTAGTTATTTTTCGTAATCGTTTACGGAGGTTATTAAAATTTTTTTAGTTCTTTTTTGAAGATTCTCGTGTTATTAGCAGCGGAATCAAAACCCGTTTTTGATAATTAGTTTTTTCTCCTTTTTTCGAAATTAATTCATAAATAAGGTTGAATGCTTCCTCACCCATCTGAACCGTTTTTTGATCAACAGTGGAGAGGGAAGGGGTAATATGTTCACCAAATAAATCATTACAAAAACCAATTACGCCAAATTGTTCCGGGACTTTTATGTTTTTGCTTTTCAGCTCTTTTAAAGCGCCCAAAGCAGTAAAATCTTCTACAGCAAAAATAGCGTCGGGTTTGTTTTCCAGATTCAGAAAGTATTCAACACCTTTTCTGCCTGCTTCGATACTGATGTCGCCATTGTAAATTAAGTTATTTTCAAAGTCTATATTGTGTTGTTTTAGCGCAGCTTTATATCCCCGAATTCTTTCTGTAAATGCTTTGATATGAAGAGGTCCTGAAATATGGGCAATTCTTTTATAGCCTGATTTTATTAAGGATTCCGTAGCCATAAAACCGCCCAGATAGTCATCAATACAGACAGAAGAGATTCCTAAAGTATCATTCGTTCTGTCAAAAAAAGCAATCGGAATGTTCTTTTCTTTTGCCGATTCGAAATGTGAAAAATCGGTGGTGTTTTTAGAAATTGAAGCCAGAATTCCATCAACTCTTGCACCGATAAAGGTGTCGATTCCTTTTTTTTCAAATTCTTCCGATTCATTGGACTGGTAAATAAGGACATCATAACCATGCTGACTGGCAAGGTTTGAAATGCCGTGGATCACTGATCCGAAGAATAAATGTTCGGCTGTCGGAATCAATACGCCTATCAGTTTTGTTTTTCCGGAACGCAGGGAAGAAGCCATTTTGTTTGGTCTGTAATCCATTCGTTCCGCTACAGACTTCACTTTTTTCTTGGTACTGGCACTTATTTCAGGATGGTTGCTCAGCGCACGGGAAACTGTAGCTGGAGCAATACCTAATTCTTTCGCAATATCGCTAATCGTAACTTTTGTTTTCATTTTTTCGTAATCGTTTACGAAAATAAAAATATTCTTTTAAAGTATTGAAATTGAAGAGTAATATTTTTTGATTTTAAAAGGATTACAAGTTTTTAGCAACAAAATTTTCGCAATAATCTTTGATTTGTTGACGTACTAGAGCAAACTGTTCTTTAATTTCTTCGTCTGTTCCTTTTGCTTTTGCCGGATCCGGAAAATTGTAATGAAATTTTTGAGCTTTTGCCGGAAAGAATGGGCAGCGTTCTTTGGCGTTATCGCAAACCGTAATTACAATATTAAAATTTATATTTCGATACTCATCAATGTGGTTTGATGTGTGGTTTGAGATGTCAATTCCGTCTTCTTTCATTGTTGCGATCGCCTTCGGATTTACGCCGTGTGTTTCTACACCGGCGCTGTAAATTTCGGCTTTTTGGCCTGCAAAGTGCCTTAAATATCCTTCCGCAATTTGGCTTCTGCAGCTATTTCCTGTGCAGAGGACTAATATATTTTTTGTCATATTTTAAACGAATAACCAAATGATATTGATGATACAAAACTTAGGATCAAATCCGAAGATGAATTGAAGCACAATAACAGATGTTGTGATGATAATGGGTTTCTTGTATCTTATAAAGTTTTCTTTCATGCTAACAACAGCCTGAATTCGGTGTACAAACAGAGCTGCCTGCAGATAATTCAGATAAACTTTTTTTTTGTTTTTCCTGAGGAATTCCGCAATTGTCTTGTGCTAAGCAAGCTGTTGTTTTACTTTTCAGGACAAATGTTTTTCCGTTGAATTCTAAATCATACCTTCCGATAGTATCATTTTGATATTCCACTTCGACTTCAAAATCTTCAATGCCTAATTTGTCTTCAGAAAGTTTGATGATGTTAAGCAATTTGTTAGGTTTTAAACGATGTTCAAAATCGTTTGCATCCCAAAGTTGAAAATTCACCATTTTTTCGGTGCGGATTATACCGCCGCAGTCAATGAAGTTTCTGGTAATTTGTCCTACTTCTGTAACGTGAAAATGTTCGGGTACATAAGTTCCATTTTCTAATTGAAATTCAACATTTTCTAATGTTGGTAAAATCTGTTTTACATCTGATAATTTCATGATTTTCTGTTTATTTGTTAAATGCAATATTACGATGATGCTGGTAAAAAAATGCTTAGCAGCATTTCGATTTAGAAACCGTTTGTATGATTTTCAAAAAATAAGTATTTAGGATTTCAATTGTTTTTTCATCAATACAGTAGCAAATGGAGTTTCCTTCAATACTTCCTTTTATAATCCCTGCGTTTTTAAGTTCTTTTAAATGTTGTGAAACTGTGGGTTGCGCCAAAGGAAGTTCGTTTACAATATCACCGCATATACATTCATTTACTTTCATTAAATACTCAATAATTGCAATTCGTGCAGGATGACCCAGTGCTTTTGCAATCGTAGCAATCTGGTTTTGCTTATCCGTAAAATGTTCGGTTTTTGTTGCTCCCATTTTTTAAATTAATTTATTGCAATATTACGATATTGTTTTTTGTTTCACAAGAAATTGCTTTTTTATGAAAACATTTCTATAAATTTCAAGCGTGTCAGGTGAAATTAGATTGAGAAAAATGATTAGATGAGAAAATAGATTTAAAATATAGAATTGGAAGTAAAATCGCTGTTTTTAATTTTATCCAAGAGATTAAGATATTAACACTGTATTTTTTTAATTGCTAAATCTCTACCAGTTAAATAGTGTTAAACTATTTAGTATGGCTGTTTTCTTAATTAGAATGATTATATTTGGATATTATTAACCGGTTCTACGGATATAATTCGATCATTTATCGATTTTCAGAAGCTTATACACGAGGTATAAACGTTTTGCAGATTTTTAAATTCTTGTGTTATGTTTTACCATAAAAAAGAGTAATTATGGCTTCAGAGAATAACAAATTTCTAAAATCTATTTATTTGGCTGATGATGATGAAGATGACAGGATGCTTTTTATTGAAGCTATTCAGGAAGTTGATCAGTCAATAGCTGTTACAGAGGCAAAGGACGGGCAGCAACTGCTTGATATTTTAAACTCTGATTCGTTAAATCTTCCCGAGATTATTTTTCTGGATATAAACATGCCTGGCAAAGGAGGTTTTGAATGTCTTCAGGAAATCAGAAACAGCAATACAGATCTGAAAAGTGTAAATATTATCATGCTTTCTACCAGCAGCAGCTCATTGAGTATTGATAAGGCTTTCGAACTTGGAGCTTCGTTTTATGCAGTGAAACCAAGCACTTTTGACGGCTTGAAAAAGCTTATCAAAAAAACACTCGAAATGAATCTGATTTCAGTAGATCAACATTCCGGAAAAGTACTATTGGCTTGATTTTCTAGAAAAAAATAGTGACGAGAGTTTTTTTAACTTTTTACCAAACGAAATCAAAAGATTATAGGCTGGATAAATAGTTTGTCAGGCTAAGCGGAGTCGAAGCTCCTTAGAGTTAATAAGGCTTCTACTTCGCTGAGCCTGATACTTATTTTAATTTAACCCAACGGGGGTAAAGTATTTAATTAGAAGCACTTTTCAAAGTCCACAAAGAACCATTTTTGGTAGTCATTTTTTCTAATTTTCCGCTTATGGCAAGATCATTTAAAACTTTTTCACTTTCTGTTCTTGATGTTCCTGATAGTTCTGAGAATTCTTTTGCGGTAAGCGAATTGTATTTTAAGAATAATGTTTCCCAGTTTTTATCGTATGCTGTTTTAAGGGCTTTCGGATACAATTTTAATATCGCAGTTTCATAAAACGGATAAGGTTTTGAGCCGTAAACTACTTCTTTTTCACCATTATCATTCACAAAAAATAAGGTAGGAAAACCTCTTACTCCAAATTCTCTGGCAAGTTTTAAATCCTGTTCAAATAATTGTTTAGCCTGACCATCAAAATCAGCTTTTAATTGGTTTACATCCAATCCTGTTTTTTTAGCGGCTGTGGCAATATGGTCCCATTTGGTAATGTTCTTTTTTTCCATAAAAACCATTTCTCTTACGGCTCTTAAAAACAATATGGATTTTTCATGGTTTTGAAGTTCAGCAGCCTTAAAAGCGATGGATGGAGGATAAGAAGAATGCAATGGATCTTCCAGCCAGACATCACCGTCAATTGGCATATCATAATAAAGACTTGCTTCGTCCCAATGATGCGCCACGTCAGATGGTTTGCTGATACCTCCGCTGTTGTAACTCCAGTCCGGCAGCAGTCCGCCCATGTGATACTCAATTTCAATATGGCTGCCATATTCCAGTTTTAATTTTCTAAGTTGCGGTTCGATTCCCCAGCAGGAAGAGCAGATTGGATCTGTGAAGTAAATTACTTTTAGCGGTTTTTTGTCTGTTTTCTGAATAGCAAAATCTGATTTTACAGCAGTATCCGGAATACCACAGATTCCTTCTGCAGGATCACACAGTAACGGATTATTGTTTGTTGTTTCGTTTGTCATTTTAATGTGTTTTTTAGTATTGTCTTTCTGGCCTGTACAATTGTAAATAGAAGCAAGCAAAAACAGGAAGAGGGTTAGTTTACTTTTATTCATTTCGAAAAAATATAATGCAAAGCTAAACTGTAGTAAGTTTATAATTGCTATTAGTTTCCTTTTGGAAACTGCTTTCCTTTTGGAAACCATTTTTGGAATGTATAATTTTGCAGCATAATTTTAATGAACATTATTAGAATGAAAAAAGAGCCAATTCTCAATAATTCAGCTATTTGCAAAGGAAGAATTTTAGCAATCAAAGACACGATGGAGCTTCTATCCGGTAAATGGAAGTTTCATATTCTGGGTACACTTCTGCAAGGCGATAAGCTTCGGTTTATGGATTTGCTAAGAGAAGTTGACGGTATCGGGGCAAAAATGCTCTCGAAAGAATTACAGGATATGGAAATGAACCATTTAATTAGCCGTACTGTGCTCAATACAAAGCCGGTAACAGTAGAGTACGAAATGACAGATTATGGAAAAACCCTGGCTCCAATTATTGACGAAATTGCCAAATGGGGTACAGCGTACAGGAATGCGCTTCATAACGAATCTGGAAATCAATAGATTCCGTATATAAACGTATATTATTACCACTCACGGATGATTTTGAATTATTTGATAAAAAAATAGTAGTTTAGAACACGATTTAAGAGCGTAAGATTAGTACTAATATTCTTTTTTTATAATAATTTAAATCTTCTTTTTTTACTATTTATTAAATATCGGCCATTTTAGATTGTATTTTTTGATAGTATTCAAAGAAATTTGATGGATATTTGAAGATAACCTAAATTTATATAGTTTTGTTTTTTTACAATTAATTAGCGTTTAGTTTTTATTTTGGAAATAAATATCGCCTTAGAAGAACTCCAAAAACAAAATAAAACCGTTTATAAAAATGTCTTTAATCATTTTTATAAAGGGCTGGTTCTGTATGCTAACAATTTTCTGTTTGATCAGCAGGCGAGTGAAGATGTAGTACAGGAAGTATTTATTGCATTATGGGAAAACGCAAAAGACATTGAAATTAAAACTTCGTTAAAAGCCTATTTGTTTGCAATGGTTCGTAACCGATGCATCAATTACCTAAAAGCGGTCAAAGTCACAGACGATTTGAATTTAATAGATTTAAACTCTATGCTTATTCTGGATGAAGATCTGGATTTGATTTCTGATGAAGAAAAAAACATCCTATACAATCAGATTTTAAAAATCATTGCCACTTTTCCTGAAAGTATGCAGCAGGTTTTTAAATTAAAATTTATTGAAAACTACAGTTATAATGAAATCGCTGATGAGCTGGGCATTTCTGTCAATACGGTAAAGACTCAGCTTCAAAGAGCTAAAACTAAAATCGGTCAGTCTTTGGTTGTGATTTTGGCATTGCTTTCAATTAAACAGTAAGAAAATTATTCCTCTTTATAGGAAATTTAATTTTTTCTTTATTTTTTCTTAAACTTTTGTCACCCATTTATAGAATCCGATTGTCTTAGTTATAAATTACATCAGGTAATTGTTAATTTAAACGAATTCTCAAAATGGAATTTAATCTGATCATAAAGAAAATCAACGATACTCTCAGCCCCGAAGAAGAATCAGTTTTTGCTGCATGGTACAATGAGTCTGACTCAAACAGGGAATATTTTGAAAGAGTACAAAAAAACTATCAAACCGATCTTCAGCCTCAGGAAATCGATCTTGACAGAGCATGGAAAAATATTAATGAAATTATTACTCCTCAAACACGCATAAGACCTTACTACAAATATGCCATTGCAGCAGCTGTAATTTTATTTATCGGAATTGGATATTTTACCCAAACTAAAACAACAATCCAAAATGCAGTTCCTGTAACTGATAACGGAGTTGTTGAAAAAGAAAAAAAGAACAGTAATGATATTATACTGACATTGGCTGATGGTTCAAAAGTAGTTTTGAACGACCAGAAAAATGGTGTTGTAGCCAATCAGCAAAATGTTGTTATTACCAAAGATAAAGACGGACAGATTCGTTATGAAGAAAATGGTCAGCACGACAGAAAAGCGGCTTATAATACATTGATTACTCCAAACGGAAGAACGTTTCAGATTGCACTTCCGGACGGAACAAACGTCTGGATGAACGCCGGCTCATCATTAAAATACCCAACTTATTTTGAAGGAACAGAAAGAACAGTGGTGTTAACCGGTGAAGCTTATTTTGAAGTGGCTCATAATGCAAAAATGCCTTTTAAAGTATTTTCGAATAATCAGGAAGTTGAGGTTTTGGGAACACATTTCAATGTTAGAGCTTATGAAAATGAGCCGGTTTTAAAAACTACTTTACTGGAAGGAAAAATTAAAATTACCGAAGGAAGCAATTCATCACTGGTAAAACCGGGACAGCAGGTTGTGGTTTCTCCTGATAAACATTCGATGCGTACCAAAGAAGTCAATACAGAATTGGCTGTAGCCTGGAAAAACAGATTGTTCTATTTTGAAAATGCCAGATATGATGAAATCATGCGTGAAATCGAAAGATGGTACGATGTTGATGTGATTTATAAAGGCAAAATTCCGGATGAGCGTTTTGAAGGTGCGATCCAAAAAGACCTAAAATTAAATCAGGTATTAAAAATGCTTGAAAGCAAAGATATTCACTTTAAAATTTCAGGAAAGGAGGTGATTGTGACACAGTAAGAATGTGAAACAAGAACCGCTAAATAAAAAATACCCAAAGCGTTCCCGCGCCCTGGGTATTTACAGCGAAGTTCTTAATAAAATTTTTAACCGATCCTATTATTAACCAGCCGATTCAAAAGTAATGAAATTTTTTACTAATCAAAAATTAAGTCACGATCAGAATTATGCCAGTAAGGCAAAGTTCAGGTCAAAAACAACAGATAATTTGAAAAAATTATACCTTATATTATTTATGCTTTTTGCGTTTACAGCTGTAGCGCAAAATAGTAAAACGGTAACCATTGAGGGAACCAGTCTTACGTTTAAAAAAGTATTTGATAATATTACAAAACAGACAGGTTATGTGTTCTTTTATAATGTCAAAATTTTAGAGAATGCCAAACCTGTAAATTTAAATATTCAGAGAAAATCTGTTTCGGAAGCCTTAGGGATTCTTTTTGCCGGACAGCCTTTTAGTTTTACCATTCAGGACAAAACAATTGTGGTAACGTCTGCCAGTTCAGATGATAAAGCAGCAATAACAACAGGTTCTATAGATGTAAAAGGAAAGGTGATTAACTCTAAAAATGAGCCTTACCCGGGTGTAAACGTTTGGGTTGTAGGTACCAGAATTGGGGCAGTAACCGACTTTGACGGAAGTTTTGTTTTACACAACGTACCGTCAAATGCTGTTATCGAAACTTCAGGGTTAACTATTGAAACGACAAAAGTAAACCTTGACGGTCGGTCCAGTGTAACAGTAATAGCTAACGAGAAAATCTCGGTAATGAGCGAAATTGTTGTAAACAACGGTTACCAGAAAATTGCGAAAACACGTTCTACAGGTTCTGTGTCTACGATTACAGCAAAAGAACTGGAGAAAATCCCGGTATCAAACGTAATGCACCAGCTGGAAGGTCAGGTTGCGGGTTTGGCAATCGACGTAATGGATTCTGATAATACGTTTGTTTACGGAAATTTATACGGCGATGCGGCGGGGATTTCAAGCTATAACTTCAGAATCAGAGGCCAGTCTACATATGCTACGAGTGGTGCCAATGATATGCCATTGATTATTTTAGACGGCACTCCGACTGAATTGGATATTAGAACCCTGAATCCAAAAGACATCGAAAAAATTACCTTTTTGAAAGATGCTGCAGCGGCTTCTATTTACGGTGCAAGATCTGCCAATGGGGTTATGGTAATCGAAACTAAAAAAGGAAAGAGAGGAAAAACAAGATTCAGTGCTTCTCAAAATTACGGAATCGCCAATAAAGCTTCTTTGTCAGGTTTGCCTTTAATGAATTCTTCTCAGGTTTTAAATTTAGAGCAGGAATTGGTTGATAAAGGAATTATTACCGACCCTGCAGCTGCAACAAGTCTTTATTATTCGACACCAATCAGTCAGGGAGTTGAATATATGTTTCAGGAAAAAAGAGGCACGATTACAACTGCAGAAAAAAATGCGCAGTTGGATATTTTAAGAGGAAGAAATAATTACGACCAGATCAGCAAATATTTTATGCGTCCATCTGAGACCAAAAGTTATGACTTTTCATTCAGCGGAGGAGAAAATGATTATACCTATTTTACTTCAGCTTCTTTCTCTAACGAAAAAACACAAACTCTTGGTACAGGAGGAAAACGTATGACTTTTACAGTAAACCAGGATTTTAAACTGCTTGATTATTTAAAAGTAAATACAAGTTTGAAAGGATCTTTTTTCAATTTTGATCAAAATGGTCTTGGGTTATCTCCTTTGGCGTCTTCATTAACTTCTTTTTTACCTTACGATCAGATTGTGGATGAAAACGGAAATTCTGTATCGTATTACAGACGTTTTTACAGTGCAGACAGTGAAAGACTTCAAAGTCAGGGATATCTGCCATGGACTTACAATTATATGGATGAGCAAAATTACGGAGGCACTGGCAGTAAAGAACAAAATTACTCCGCTAATATTTCTGTTACAGCGCCACTATTTAAAGGTTTAGATGCAGTTGCAACTTATTTTATAGAACATTCTAATGCTGACAGCAGAAAATTTAATGATCCAGACAGCTATTTTGTCAGGGATTTTATCAATAGCTATACTTCTGTTAATGGTTCAGGAGAATTGGTATATGGAGTCCCTGTTGGAGGAATCGACCAAAGCACAAGATATCAGAAAGATAGTTATACGGGAAGAGGACAGTTGGTCTACAATAATCTTTTAGCAGAAAAACACGCTATCGACGTACTTGGAGGTATTGAGTTTAGGGAAACTAAAGAAATGCAGGAAGGAGGAACATTATACGGTTATAATGAAAACTCTCAGACTTCCATAGATCTTCCTTCCAATACGCCTAATACAATTTATGGTTATGCACAAACTATTGGTTACAATAATACCTTAAAAAGCCAGACTCGTCGTTTTTTATCTTACTACGGAAATGCTTCTTATACGTATGCTGACCGATATACCGTTTCAGGAAGTGCCCGTTTAGATGATTACAACAACTTTGGGGTTGATAAAAGATACAGAAGAACACCTTTGTGGTCAACAGGTTTTAAATGGAATATCATTAAAGAGGATTTCATGAAAGGTGTTAAGGCAATTGATAATTTAAGTTTCAGGGCGAGTTATGGTTACAACGGAAACATTAGTTTGACCACATTCCCTTTTACGAATATATCTTTGGCAGATGTTGATACTTTTTCGCAACAGCCATATGCTTTTGTTTCAGCAGCTGCTAATCCTTCTTTAAGATGGGAAAAAACAGGAATCATGAACTTTGGTCTTGATTTTAGTGTTCTTAATTATCGTTTAAACGGAACTGTAGAATATTACCAAAAAGACAGCAGGGATTTAATTCAGGATTTTCCGGTTTCACCGTTTTATGGAATCCCAAATAACACTTTAGTAAGAAATACATCAACGCTGAAAAGCCATGGTATCGATTTAAATTTAACAGGAGTATTAGTTAAATCGAAAGATTTTGGATTGGATATGACTTTAGTAACATCATACAATACCAATGAAGTTACAGATTCAAGATATACCAATTATTCGCTATATCTAAATGGAACAGGAAGTACACCTCCAATTGTAGGTTATGGGGTCAACAGTATTTTTGCCTTTAGAAATGCAGGATTAAATTCCTCAGGATCTGTTCAGGTGTATGACAAAGACGGTAACATTGTACAATCGAATACGGCTTTGAAAGACATCGAAGACATGAAATATATGGGAACTTCTACACCAAAATACTACGGAAGTTTAAGTGCTAATGTTACGTATAAAAAATTATCTCTTTACTTATTAGCGACTTACAAATTAGATTATGTATTGTTTAAACCGGCATTCAACAGTTATGTTACCAGATATGGAACTTTTGGCGCATACGATTTAAATGCAGAAATTGATCAGAGATGGAGAAATCCGGGAGATGAGGCTACAACAAATGTTCCGGGTGTAAGAGGAATGGGAGGTTACAGCTATGCACGTTATGTATTTAGTGATAATCGTGTGATTGACGGAGATCATATTCGTTTTAAAGAAGTTTCATTAAAATATGATTTGACTAATTTATTTGCAAATACTTTTATTGATAGTGCATCTTTAACCTGTTCGGCCAGAAATCTTGGAATTATCTGGAGAAAAAACAATGATAATTTAGATCCTGATTTCCTTCCTTACACAGGTAAAACGATGAAGTTACCGCCAACGGCATTGTATTCAGTAGGATTCAATTTTAATTTTTAAAAGCTGAAATGATGAAAAAGTATTTAATATATATAGGTATTTTATCGGCACTTTTTACAAGCTGCGATAATTATGTAGACATACAGACAGAAGGAAAACTTATTCCGAAAGAAATGGCCAATTACAGGTATCTTTTGCAGGGAGCCAGTAAGTTTAATATAACATATAGCCTGGTTGATGTAGCCTCAGACGATATTGTCATGAGAGATGATCATGCAGCTTATTTTGATAAGTATTATGGAAGTTCATTATATTACAGACCATTTGTACAAACCTATAAGTGGGCTGATGAAATCATTCCGGTTGGAGAAACTGACAGTGATATGAATGCGTTGTATTCAGCATTGTACACCTGCAACATTGTTATTTCTGAAGTAATGTCCAGCACAAACGGTACAGATGCAGAACGTCTGGCTATAAAAGGAGAAGCACAGGTACACAGAGCTTTTATTTATCTGACATTAGTAAATACTTTTGGGAAAGCATACGATCCTGCAACATCAGGAACCGACTTGGGAGTGCCTATGTTTACTACACCTACGGTGGATCAAAACATTACCAGAGCGACTGTTAAGCAGATTTACGATCTTATTGAAAAGGATTTAACGGAGGCAATTGCTTCGGGATTAAAACCGGTTAATTCAGGCAGAAATGTTGGTTTTTCTTCAAAAGCTTCGGCTTACGGACTTTTGGCAAGAACCTATTTGTATATGGGGAAATATCCTGAAGCACAACAAAATGCAGAAGCGGCTTTAGCTTTACAAAATAAATTATTGAACTTAGAAGATTATGCAAGTTTAGGAGATTATTCATGGCCAAAAACGTATCAGGACTCAGAAATCATATTATCTAAACAATCTAATAGTTATATGTATTCGCCTTTGGTTTTATCGCTAAGTGACGAATTACTGAATTCTTTTGATCCTAATGATTTAAGATATCAGTTGTATACCAGATCTCTAAATACGATGACCTGGGGATCTATCCCGCAAGGAAGGGCATACTGTAAAGAACTTTTAACAGGAGATGGAAGAAATGCAGGGCCTACAGTTCCTGAAATGTATATGATAAAAGCAGAGTGCGAAGCAAGAGCAGGAAGTACTGCAGCAGCTATGACAACCATTAATACCGTTAGAAAAAGCCGTTTCAAAGCAGCAGATTATACAGACTTAACAGCCGTTGATGCCAATGATGCACTGGTAAAAGTTTTGGCAGAACGCCGAAGAGAATTAATGTGCAGAGGCGGTTTCAGATGGTTTGATTTAAAACGTCTTAACAAAGACTCTCGTTTTGCAAAAACAATTACACACAAGTATTTAACTGAGACTTTTACCCTTGAACCAAACGGAAACCGTTATCAGTTTCCTTTTGCAGAGAGCTACTTTGATTATGCTCCTGATTTGCAGCAAAATAATTAAAAGGAATTGATTCAAAAATAGCACGTTCAGGTTTCTCTGAACGTGCTTAAACAAAAATGAAAAAATGAAACTATTAAGATTAGCAGCACTTTTTTTAAGTGTTACTGCGGCTTCTTATGCTCAAAATGAAGCAGCACGATTTGATGTTACTCCGAAAATTCCAAAACCGGGAGAAGAAATTACGATTACGTACGATCCTTCGGGAACGGTTTTAAAAGATGCCAAAAAAGTTTCCGGGCGTATCTACACCAACGGAAGTTTTAAATGGAAAGTGGCCGATATTACTTTAAAACCAACAGTCGATAAAAAATGGGAAACAAAAGTAAAACTGAACGACGATGCAGCACTTATTACCTGTGTTTTTACTTCAGATACTTTGATTGATAAAGGCGGAAAAGAAACCTACAGCTGGATGCTTCAGGATTCTCCGGGGTCATATCTTGGATGGGGAATTCTTAGAAATGAGTCATTTGCAGATCAGCGTCCAAATTTTCTGGATCCAATATCTGCAATTAATGATACAATCAGTTTAATGTGGGTGAATTACGAATTACAGCACCATCCAGCGAGCCGTAAAGATGTTTTTTATGAAGGTTTAAAGTTGATGAAAAGTGCAAAACCGGGCGATCCTACAAAACGTATCAAAAGCGAACTTAGATTTGTTCTGGGAGATAATTTAGACAATGAGCATCAATATAAAGTTCAAAAAACATTACAGCTTTTAGACTGGCAGAAAGAAACTCAATTTATAGATTCTGTTCAGAAGGTTTTATTGACTAAATATCCAAAAGGAGTTTGGGCCCGTGATATTGAAATTAAAAAGATTTTTACGGAAGCGAATTTTGATAAAAAAGTACAGCTTTACAACACTTTTGAGAAAAACTTTCCACAAGAAAAATTCTTAGACGTTCTAACAGATACAGAAGGTTTGTACTACGATAAAATGTTCAAAAGCATTGCTTACGGATATATCATGAACAAAAAAGATTACAATTATGCAATCAACAGTGTGCCTAAAGTTTCGTACACGAACTTAATAGATTATGCCTGGCATTTGGTTGGCATTCCGTTTGACAGGGATCAGGAGGGAAGCGAAAAAGCAAATTTGGAGACTTTAAAGAAATATGCTGATGTGATTATTCCGGAAATGGAAAAAAGAGAAGCATTTTTACCAAAAGATAAAGTGGGCGAATTATCATTATCGCAATGGCAGGAATTAGCCTTGCAATACGGTACAAGAGAATATTTTACGTATGCTAAAATTCAGGAAATCTTCAAAAATTACGATTTAGAAAGAAAATATCTGGATAAAATTAAACCATTAATGGCTTATAAAAATGCAAGCTACAACGAGGTTTACGCAAGAATGCTTTTGAGAGAAGGTAAGACAGCGGAGGCAAAAACGTTTATAGAACTTTCAGCTAAACAAAACCAGATTACTCCTGCAACTATTGCATCTTTAAAAGAAGTTTATTTGAAAGAAGGTAAAAAGGAAGCAGATTTTGATACGTATTTACATTCTTTAAAAGCAGATTCCAGCGAAGAGCACAAAAAGAAATTAATCTCAGAATTAATCAATCTTCCAATTGACGGATTTGAAATGGAAAGCAGCCGTGGCGGAAAAGTAAAACTAGCCGATCAAAAAGGTAAAATCGTTGTGCTTGATTTCTGGGCTATGTGGTGCGGTCCTTGTAAAAATGCAATGCCGGGAATGAATATGGCAGTGAATAAATACAAAGCCGATGATAACGTGAAATTCTATTTTGTAGATACGATGGAATATATCAAAGATTTTAAGTCACAGACTCAGGCTTTTATCAAAGAAAAAGGATTCGATTTTACCATTCTTTACGATAGCAAAAATCCTAAAACGGGTAAGTTTGATGCAGTTTACGACAAATATTCAAAAGCATTTCATTTTTCCGGAATTCCAGAAAAAATGATTATCGATCAGAAAGGAAATTTAAGATGGATGTCCAATGGCTATTTTGGAAGCCCAAGCGAACTTGCTGACGAAATTTCAATTATTGTCGAGCATTTAAAAGCTGAAAATAAATAATCCGGTAAGGAACTGAATCATGAAAATTCATAAATTTTTATATCTCCTTATTACGGTTTTGTCTTGTCAGATCGGTTTTTCGCAAACCATCTGGCAGGGGCAACACCATTCTTCCCGCATTATTGTTAAAGGTGATTTTGACAGCAAAAAAGATTCACTTTTATTAAGCATTCCGGAGATGTCTTATGATTCAATTAAAGTAGGAGTCAGAAAAGACAAGGATAGTATATTCTTTAAAAATAAAATGTATGATTTTACTTTTAAAGGAAAATACAATGCTGATAAAACTGCAATTACAGGTGTATTCAATAATTATTCATTTCCAAATGCTGCGATTGTTTTAAAGAAACTAAACAGTATTCAGCCATTGTTTTTTGCACAGCATCCACAGAAACCTTATCCGTATGAAGTAAAAGATTTTACCTTTTCAGGAAAAAATACCAAACTGACTTACGGCGCAACATTGACCGTTCCGAAAAATAAAAAGAAATATCCGTTAGCAATTTTAATTTCAGGAACGGGACAGCACGATCGCAATTATACGTACATGGGAAGAGAATCTTTCACCGTTTTAGCCGATTATTTAGCAAGAAACGGAATTGCTTCTTTACGTGTAGACGACCGTGGATTTGGCAAAACGACAGGTAATTTTGAAGCCGCTACAACCGGAGATTTCGCAGATGATATTGAGGAAGAAATTGCCTATTTAAAAAGTGATAAAAACGTTGGTGCTTCATATATCGGTTTAATCGGTCACAGCGAAGGCGGAATGATTGCTTCAATTGTAGCTTCCAGAAACAAAGATGTAAAATTCATGATCAGTTTGTCAGGAGTAGGAGTAAGCGGACTCGAAATGCTGAATCTTCAAAATACAGCAATTCTAAAAAGCTATAAATTTTCAGATAAAGTGGTAGCCAAACAGATGGAAATGTACAACATCATGTTTAAAGTGGTTTACGATACCAAAGACGGAGAATCGGCCCAACCTGCAATGGAATTGAAATTGAAAGAATGGATGCAGAAGCAAGACACGACAACTTTAAAAGAAGTTCAGATATGGGACGGACGCGATCAGACTTTCTTATATCGCTATGGAAAAGATGCTGACAGAAAATGGTACCGCTACACGATTCATTACAAACCTGAAAACTTTCTGCCCAAAATTACTATTCCTGTATTTATAGCAAACGGCGATAAAGACATTCAGGTTCCGGCGGTTGAGAATATTGAGTCTTTCAAAAAATACTTGGGTACTAAAGATCTAACTACAAAGATTTATCCGGGATTAAATCACATGTATCAGCATTGTAAAACTTGCACGCAGAACGAAGCCAAAGAAATTGATGAGGTTTTTGCCGAAGAGGTTTTAAACGATATTGCAAAGTGGATTTTGGATCGATATAAAAAATAAAAATGATTTATAATCCGCAGTAACTTTTAAACACATAGAAACATAGATTTTATTTTTTTTGAAAAGAGTATAAAAGAGAAACTCGTTTCTCAACACATAGCTTTGTGTAAGTATTGTGAGAACTTTGTCAAAGATTAAAACTTTGTCAAAGTTTGAAGACCCTATATCTATGTTTATTTAAACAAATGAAATGCCTTTTATAGACAATCTAAATCCTATGATTCTATGTGTTTAAAACAACATTTAGACAAAAAAATACAATAAGTATATTTCTCTAACATCATGAAAAAATTATTCCTTTTTATCGCAATATTCTTTGCGATAAGCCATCTTACTGCCCAAATTTACGATCCCGTTTCGTTTACAACTTCAGTAAAAGAGATAGGAGAAAACAAATACACTTTGTCTATTATTGCCAAAATTGACAAGGGCTGGCACGTATATTCGCAGAATGTACCACAAGGAGGGCCTGCGCCAACCAGTTTTACTTTTCAGCCATCTAAAAATTATAAAAAAACAGGATCAGTAATTGAGCCCAAAGGACATGAAGTAGACGATCCTGTTTTTCAGATGCGGATTAAATATTTTGAAGAAAAAGCCACTTTTACACAAAATATCGAACGAAAAACAAGTGATGCTTTTACAATCGACGCTACTGTATTTTTTATGGTATGCAACGATAATAGCTGTCTGCCTCCTTCTGAAAAAGAAGTAAAATTTACATTTAAAAAGTCGGAAACACCAATCAAAAAAGAAACAGCTGAAACAGAGCAACAAAATACTGATTTGTCTGTAAAAGACCAATCTATTACTAAACAAAATACCACAAACAACACAGCAGACTCTGTTAGCACTGTCAGCAAAAACACTCCTGAAATTTTAAATAATTCAGCCGAAAAAGCTTCTTCGGGAAAAACAGCCCCTGAAGAAAGCCTTTGGACATTATTTTTCTTCAGCTTTTTAGGAGGTCTTGCTGCTTTGTTTACGCCTTGCGTATTTCCGATGATTCCGATGACGGTGAGTTTCTTTACCAAACAAAGTAAAACCAAAGCTGCAGGAATCAGAAACGCTATGATGTACGGTATTTTTATTATCGTGATTTATGTGATTTTAGGAAGTTTGGTTACCGCAGTTTTTGGTGCAGATGCGCTGAATGCTTTGGCAACAAACGTAGTTTTCAATATTGTTTTCTTCCTGCTTTTATTGGTTTTTGCCTTGTCATTTTTAGGAGCTTTCGAAATTGTACTGCCGAGTTCATGGCTGACTAAAATCGATCAGAAATCGGAGATTGGTGGTGCTTTCGGAATTTTCTTTATGGCACTGGCATTAGCGGTGGTTTCATTTTCATGTACCGGACCAATTGTCGGAACCTTATTAGTTCAGGCGGCTAGTCAGGCAGGAATTGCGCCAATTGTCGGAATGCTGGGTTTTTCATTAGCGATTGCTTTACCTTTTACTTTATTCGCTGCTTTTCCGGGATGGATGAATTCACTTCCGAAATCGGGCGGCTGGCTGAATTCGGTCAAAGTGGTTTTAGGCTTTCTGGAATTGGCTTTAGCACTTAAATTCTTAAGCAACGCCGACTTAGTTTTACAATTACATTTATTAGAACGAGAAGTATTCCTTGCCATTTGGATTGCTATATTCTCTGTATTGGCTTTGTATTTATTTGGAAAAATCCAGTTGTCGCACGATACGCCTTCAACTCATATATCTGTGGGAAGACTGAGTTTAGGAATTATCGTTTTGTCGTTTGTGGTGTATATGATTCCGGGGCTGTGGGGAGCTCCATTACAATATATAAGTGGTTTTCCGCCGGCAAAACAATATAGTGAATCACCAAATGGTTTTGGAAATGCAGTAGCACAAACTGCAGAAAAAAGTGCGTTGCCGGAAGGAGCAGAAAGCGGGCCAAACGGAATTCCGGCTTTTCATGATTATGACGAAGGTTTAGCTTACGCGAAAAAAGTAAACAAACCCATAATGATTGATTTTACCGGATACGCCTGTGTGAACTGTCGTAAAATGGAAGAACGTGTATGGCCTGATCCAAAAGTTTTGAATGTTTTGAATAATGATGTGGTGCTGATTTCATTGTACGTGGATGACAAAAGGCCCTTACCGGAAAATGAACAGGTAGTTTCTAAAATCACAGGTAAAGTCTTGAAATATACAGGGCAGAAATGGAGCGAACTTCAAATCTTAAAATACAAAACCAACGCTCAGCCGTATTATGTTTTAATGGATCATAACGAAAAAGATCTCAACAAACCATCGGCATACAATCCGGATATTAATGCGTATTACAATTGGCTTCAGGAAGGAGTCCGGAATTTTAAAAAATAATCAAATACTGTTTGGGTCATTTTTTTAAACACATAGAATCATAGAATTTGGATTGCGTAAAAGGCATTTCATTAATTTGAAAAAACATAGTTAGTCTATGTGTTGAGAAACTGGTTTCTCTTTTATACTCTCTCAAAAAAAGAAGAAAAAACTATGTCTCTATGTGTTTAAAAAAACATCCCAACAATCAAAAATAAATATCAAATGAAAGTCTTTCAATCAAAATATTGGCTTTTTGTCCTTTTAATCGGATTTAAAAGTGCCGCTCAGTTTTCGACTACCATTCTGTTGAACAAAGATGTAGTTTCAGGAAAATTAAAGAACGGAATGAAATATTATGTACTGTATAATGAATATCCAAAAGACCGAGTGTGTTTCTATTTTGCCCAAAATGTGGGAGCAATTTTAGAAAATGATGACCAAAACGGACTGGCACATTTTCTGGAACACATGGCTTTTAACGGTACACAAAATTTTGAAGGAAAAGGCATTATCGACATGCTGGAGAAAAAAGGAGTTCGTTTTGGGGCAGATATTAATGCTTATACCGCACAGGATCAAACCGTTTATAATTTAAGTAATGTTCCTGCAAACGATTCTAAATTGATTGATTCATGTCTTTTGGCACTGCACGACTGGTCCGGTTTTCTTTTGCTGAAAGATGCAGAAATTGATGCCGAAAGAGGCGTAATTAGAGAAGAATGGCGTACTAGACGTGATTCAGATTTCAGACTTCGTTTAGAAACAGATAAAACATTGTATAAGGATTCTAAATACGCAAAACGTGACGTAATTGGCGATTTGAATATCATTAATAATTTTGATTATCAGGTTCTTAGAGATTATTATAAAAAATGGTACCGTCCGGATTTACAGGCTGTTATTGTGGTTGGAGATATTGACCCGAGAGAAATTGAAAAGAAAATCATTGCCACTTTTTCTTCTATAGAAATGCCTAAAAATCCAGCGGAACGTTATTATGTTTCGATTCCGAAAAATAAGGGTATGGAATATGTTTTGGCTAAAGACAAAGAAGCACAGGAAACATCCATCGTACTTTACTACAAAAAAGATTATGATAAAGTAAAGAATAACGAAACGATCAGAAGAGATTTGGTAAATAATTTATGTACCGATATGATCAACAGACGTTATCAGGAATTCATTCAAAACAATGAAACGGCTGTACTTAAAATGGCAACAGGCCCATCAGAAGTATCGAGATTAACGAATTCGTACAGTTTATATGTGGTTCCAAAAAACAACAAAACAGCCGAAGGTTTTAAAGAAATGATGACCGAAACCGAAAGAGCGATTCGTTACGGATTTACGCAAAAAGAATTAGACCGAAACAAAGAAAGCGTTTTGAGTTATTTTGAAAACCTGCTTCAAAACAAAGATAAAATTGATAATGATGAATTTTCTGAGCGACTAGTAGAATATTTCCTAAAAGCAGTTCCGTTTGAAAGCATCGAAACGGAGTATGAAAACATAAAAACCAGATTGGCTTCGATTACGCTTGCAGAAATCAATCAGGCGGTTAAAAAGCTTCAGACAACCGATAATATTGTCATGACGGTTACTGGTCCAGATAAAAGTGATGTAGTATATCCGACAAAAGAAGATTATCTGAAAATTATGTCTGAGGTAAAGAAAATGCCTCTTGAAAAATACAAAGAAACTGATACTGATCAGCCTTTGATTACGGCAGAATTGAAAGGTTCTAAAGTAACAAAAGAAGCGCCAATTGAAGGAATCAAAGGAGCGAAAAGTTATGTTTTGGGAAATGGAGCCAAGATCGTTTTATATCCAACAACATTGGCAAAAGACGAAATTTTGTTTTCTGCTTACAGTTTAGGAGGAAGTTCCTTAATTAAAACAGAAGATATTCCGTCTTCGCAAATTGCAGTAAGTCTGGTAGAAAGTTCTGGTTTAGGCGCATTTAAAAGTACCGATTTAAAAGACAAACTAAACGGTAAAATTGCTAATGTAAAACCTTACATCACAGAATTGACAGAAGGTTTTCAAGGTTCAGGGAATCAAAAGGATTTTGAGACTTTATTACAATTGGTGTATCTGTATTTTGAACAGCCAAGATTTGATAAAGATTCTTACGCAAGAATGCTGACAGGTTTTAAAAATTCGTTAGAGAACGCAGCGAATACGAATCCGAAAGTTTTTCAGGATACGATTTCACAGCTGAATTACAATAGAAACAAAAGGGTTCCGTTAGTAAACCAGGAATTCCTGAAACAATTGAGTTTTGAAAAAGCATCAGAACTTTATAAAGAAAGAATTCAGAACGCAGCAGATTTTACTTTCGTCTTTACCGGAAACCTTCCTGAAAACGTGTTGCCATTAATCGAAAAATATATCGGAAGTATTTCATCAGATGTCAATAAAAAAGAAAATTTTATAGACAATCATCTTGATCCGGCACCGGGAATTTCCAAAGAGTTATTGGTTCGTGAAATGAATGTCCCGAAGGCGAGCGTTTATATCCGGTTTGTAAAACAGTTTCCGTACAACTATAAAAATGTGTTTATATCACATATTCTGGCTGAATTACTTTCTAAGAAATATCTTGACTTAATTCGGGAAGAAGAGGGCGGAAGTTATGGTGTTCATGTTTCATCAGGAGTTAGCCGTTTACCATCTGATGAGTATTCAATGACCATCAATTTTGACTGTGATCCTGCAAAACTGGAAAAACTAACAAAAATCGTCTATGAGCAGATTAATTTAACGCAAAAAGATGTAACAAAAGAAGAGGATATTGAGTCTATTAGGAAGACGCTTTTAAAAGCAAGGGCAGAGAAGGTTTTAACCAATGGATTTTGGTTAGGAAATTTAAATAATATGATGCTGAACAATGAAACGTTTAAAGATGACGTTACCTATAAAAAGACTTTAAACGAAGTTACAGCAGAAGATATAAAAGCTTTTGCAAAAGAGTTTTTTGCGAAACCCAAAACCGTTGAAGTAATCATGAAGTCAAAACCTCAGATTGCTGCTCCGGAATATTAAGATTATCGGTTTTTCATATATCATTTAGAAGTATTTTGAATTAGTAAGCGTATACAACTAACTTGAAAAACCTAAAAGAGCTGTTTTACGACAGCTCTTTTTTTTTGCTTTACTCTTTTATAATATGAACTGATTACGTTTGAGTTTTATAATCAGTAAATTATGATGGATAATGATAAAAAGTCTCAATAATTTATCTTAAATGAAATTAAAAAGGTAGGGTTTTTTATAGCTAAATTGTTTTAAGAATAATCAAACCGCATTATTTCAGATTTAGCTTCACAATACCAATTATGGATAGAAAAAAGTTTTTAAGAAGTGGTCTTTTTGGATTCGGGGCTATTATTGCACTTCCAGCCGTTATTTCATCCTGTTCAAAAGATAATGATAACGAATCATCAGATGATACAGGTAATAACTCGGGGGACAATTGCAGTCTTTCACCAACTGAAACCAGAGGACCGTTTCCTATATTAACTCCCGTCCAGTATGTGAGGGCAAGTATTATAGGCGACAGGACAGGTGTTGCACTTTTAATGACTCTGACCATAGAAGACCAAAGCAACGGATGTACACCGCTTGCGAATGTATTTGTAGATGTCTGGCAATGTGACAAGGACGGATTATACTCTCAATATAACACACAAACCAGCGCTAACTATTTAAGAGGAAGACAGACTACAGACCAAAACGGAAAGGTTTCTTTCATTAGTATATTTCCGGGCTGGTATTCGGGAAGAGCACCTCATATTCATGTTGAAATATTGACTCCCGAAGGCAGATCACTTTTGGTCACTCAAATTGCTTTTCCGGTTTCGGCTTATATGTCGGTGTATACAGCTGATGGTTATAATGGGGCGCCTGACACATCCAATACACAGGATAGTATATTTTCGAATAGCTTAACCGGAAATATGGCTGATTCTGTTACCGGAAATAATATCGATGGTTATACTTTGCTAAAAAAGATTACTGTAGCGTAATTTGAGCGATGCATTATCTTTTTGCACTAAGCAGAAAAATAATTTTATTTCAATATAAATGCCCAATACCCCTTTTTTAATAGATAGATTTAGTCGAAAAAAAGTCACTCAAAACGAGTGACTTTTTTGGTTTTTATGAATGATAATCTTCTAAGGAATGTATAATACACTTCCCCCATTGGCAGAAAGTTCCAGATTGAATTTAGTTTCCTTACCAAACTTCTGAGTACTAAATTTTGATTCCTGCCCGTTACCATCAGAAATATCAGAAATAATAGAGACATTTTTACCTTTAAGCATCGGCAGATTTACAGTGATTTTTTTAGTACTGTTTTCCCCGTTGATAGCTGCGATATACCATTTTGTGTTTTTTCTGCGGGCAATCACACAATATTTTCCTGGATAACCTTCTATAAAACGGGTTTCATCCCATACAGTCGGAACACTTTTCAGGTAATCAAATAAATATGCAGGCTTTTCCTTTAAATTTTCAGGTGTTAATCCCCAATGCTGAACGGCAGAGAAAAAGATAACAGCTGTTGCCATTTCAAAAGCATCAGTAGTTTTACGAATTGTTCCCTTATTAGGATTTCGGTGCAGACGCTTGTTAAGGAAAACCGGTCCAAAATCCATTGAGCTTACAGCATTTCTGGTAAAAGGATAAATAGTGGCTGTAGAAGGATAGCGGTCACTAAACGCCTGCTGAAAAACCAGATTTTCAGATGCCAGTACTGCTTCGCTTGTCATATAATTAGGATACATTCTTTCCCATCCGCGTGGAAGAGTAGTACCATGAAAATTGATGTTCAGTCCAAATTCTGCTGCATCGGTAAGTATATCGTGGTACAGTTTCATTGTGGTCTGTTTATCTCCGCCAAAAAAATCTATTTTTAAGCCTTTTACGCCAATTTCCTGCAGCCATTGCATTTCTTTACGTCTGGCTTCAGCGGTGTTCATTTTGTCTTTTGGAGTCTGTGGAGCAGTATTCCAGTTTCCGTTAGAATTGTACCAAAGCAGAACACCAACATTTTTAGATTTGGCATAATTGATAAGTTCAGCCATTTTTTCTTTTCCAATATTAGTATCCCAAAGTGCATCAATTAAGATAAACTCACATTTCATATCGGCTGCAAGGTCAATAAAAATCTTCTGGTCGTTATAGTTGCAGCTTTCGTCCTGCCAGACAATCCAGCTCCAGCTTGCACGGCCTGCATCAAATATTTTTGAAGTTTTTACAAGCGGTTTTACCACATCTGTTGAAGCAGTCGATTCAACAATTGGTTTTAACGTTCTGCCCAGTGTAATGGTTTTCCACGAAGTTTGCATTGGTAAAACTGCAGTAGCCGTAACAGGTCCCTGATTGTTGTTTTCGCCTTCCTGAGGAAAAGTAACGGTGTAAATTCCGTCTGAACTGGCATCGCTTAACCGGGTTCCTACGTAAGTATCGCTGACACCGGTTTCAGAAATTAGAAGCCATCCTTTATCATCCAAATGAAACAGTGCCGGAAAAGTGTAACCCAGACCGTATTGTGATTTTGTTCTAACAGGTTCTTCTCTGGTGTATTCTTCTTCATAAGACGGTTTTGTTTTTTGCCAGCCACTTGATGGCGGAGCCTGTGGTGTAATAAAAGTGGTTGTGCCTATTGGAAGTTTAAAACCTGTTATTTCTTTTTCAACAGTACAGTCAGCATTATTTTTTTTGCTTTTTGGAATTAGGTAACTGAAAGCTACATCAGTATTTGTAACTCTGAAAATTATATTTAGGGTATCGTTTGCAGGATTCGTAAAAATGCATTTTAACTCGTTTGCCTTATAATTAACCTGACTGACTTTTGAGCGGTTCAGCTGATAAGATTCCTGAATTTTAGCTGAGGTATGATCAGCAAGTTTTAGCCCTTTTGAGAAGTCTCCTGCAGAACTTACAAGCCCCAAAGCTGATTTGTCAAGGAATTGATCTTTTTGATAAAACAGACTGTAGTAAGCATTTCCGTCTGAAACGAAAACCTCAAGTTTAATGTTTTTATCAGGACTTAAAGCGGATACAGACTGTGCCTGAAACGAATTTGTCAGAGACACAAAAAATAGACTGATTAGAAATAATCTCATTGTGGTTTTTGGTTGGTTGTTAGTAAAATTTTCTCTTTTAAAAATTGATATAAGTGTAAAAATAACACTTTTTTTGTGAAAGAGCGGCATTCTCAATTTTATAAATAGAGTAAAAAGAGTGTGGTGTAAAAAAAAAGTTATTGGATATTGCTATTTTTGCATATTCAAAAAAATAAAGCGAATGATAACAATAGACAGAGAACAGTCATTTTTATTAGAAAACACATTATTCAGTTTTGCATTGGCATCTGAGGCTGCTGATGTTTTTGATGAATGCAATACAATCATAACAGGGATAGGGAAGGTAAATGCAGCGTACGAATTGTCTAAAGCTATTTTGCATAAAAAGCCGTCATTAATTATTAACCTGGGCTCTGCCGGAAGTAATTTTTTTCAGAAAGGAGACGTTGTCTGCTGTACCAAATTTATTCAACGAGATATGGATGTACGTGGTTTGGGCTTTCAGCTGTATGAAACCCCTTTGTCCGGGCTGCCTCCGGTTCTGGAATATGGCTTAAAAATGGAAGGTCTGCCGGAAGGAATTTGTGGAACGGGTGATAGTTTTGAAATGGCTCATGCCGAAGTCTTGTATAATGTTGTAGATATGGAAGCTTATGCCTTGGCTATGATTGCTATGAAAGAAAATATTCCGTTTTTATGTTTAAAATATATTTCAGACGGTGCCGATGATAATGCGGCAGAAGACTGGTCGGTTCAGGTACACAAAGCAGCAGTAGCTTTTGGAAAACTTTTGAAAATAAATAAAAAAGATAAAGTAACAGAAGCTTGATTGTCCTTGATAAATTTAATTTAGACAATTAAAGAAAAACAAAGCCGTTCCGGAAATGATTCAGAACGGCTTTGTAGCTTAATTTTGTTCGAAATGTCTAAATGACTGCCAATATTTGTCTTTGTAGATTTCGTAGCTTATTTCAAAAACGCTACGGTACTTTTTTATTAATTCGTCAGCAACTTTTGTAGGTTTTCTGAAGTCTTTGCAGGCAAAAAAGATTTCTCTTTTGTTATTGGCTGTCTCTCTTCCGATATTTAAAAAGCCATCAGAATCCGGTAACATCTGTACAATTTCTTCTTCAATTTCTTCTAACAGTTTATATGTTTTTTCATCCGGTAATCCGCCATTATTGCAGTCTTCAAATGGTATTGCAACAATAAAAACCCATGGATGTGATGCTTTTTTATCCCATTGAATTAACGTTGTATTTATTAACGCTAAAACGACAGCACCATCCTGCTTTTTGCCTTCAAAATTAGCATAACCATCATTCTCTGTATTATGTCTTGTTCCTTCATACTTTTCAACAAATTCCTTCTCTCTCCAAATCAAATAATCTTTTAATTTTTCAATCGGAATTAATTCTTCCGAAATATCATTTGATCCGACAATTTTCATGTTGTCAATCAAAGTAACCGAATGTAATTCACCTAAATAATTGTCTAAGAAAATATAAACGCCATTCGTCGCAAATGATTTCTTTTCTTCCTCAAAATCATCATAAACAATAGTTAAGTCTATTTCATCAGGATAACTTTCGTGAATGTTTGGATAGAACTTTAAATTGTCTTTGTTGATTTTAAAGCCTTCATAGTTAATACTTACATCTTTTATATCTGATGCGGGTTTAAGAGCAGTAAACCTCCATCCTTCAATTTTAGGAGCAGCATTTACCAATTCCTCGATTGCGTAAATATTTCTGATGACTCCGTCAGGCGTTAGAACTAATTCGGCTGTCTGGTCATCAAACATTCCGGTAAGAAAATAAATTCCGCCATGAATTTCATCCAGCTTTGGAGCCAGTTTATCGAAAAAGCCTTTGTGTATATTCTCCCCACTTTGAACAGTTTTAAAAAACTCTTTTTCATGTTTTAAAAACCAATTCCAAAAATCATTATTAGATTGTATTGGAGTCTCTTTTTTGCCTAATATTTTATCAAGAAAACTCATTTATTAAAAATTAAATTACAAACAAACTTAAGAAAAAGCGTTTTTAAAACATAAGAATATTTCTATGAAAATAAAAGCTGTTTTAGAACATGCTGGTGGTAAATAAGTTAAATAGAAATCCATAAAAAAGCCATTCTGAGAATTTCTCAAAACGGCTTTCGTATAACGTTCTGCTACTATAGCGGGTTTGGGACTAAATTAAGCCCATTCCTCGGATTTGCCAAATCATTCCAAATACAAAACCATTTTTCCATTAAGTCTATTGCTCAAATCCGTTGTAGCTGTTAGTGGCTGTTATTTTTACATGAAATATTCAACCACTTCTTTATCTTCAAGAACAATATGATCTGTAATATGGAATACTTCGCTTATCCAAGGATGTTTCAAAGCATCTTTTCTGTCCAATATTTTTCCGAGTAAACTTTGTTTCCATGGAGACTCTTCCTTATCGATTAGTCCGATTTGAAAATTGTCACTATTCGTCCAAATTCTAAATGGAAATGAGAATCTATTTTTCGGTTCTTCGTCAGTTCCCCAATCTCCAATACTGATTATTCCTGTAGCAATTTTTTCGTCATGATCTTTGGTGAATTTTATGTAATAAATTGCAAAAGCATCAGCATCCTTATAAACAAATCTTGTCAGTTTTATTGTTTCCTTTCCGCAACAGTCACAAGTTTCTATATTCGGTTTTTCAAATTCTATTTTAATCATGATTTTCTTCTATAATAGCCACTAACTTATAACTCTTAACTTAAATCTTCTCCACAAAGTTCAGTTTACTATTTTTTCGGCTGTAAGTAAAGTAGATAAACAATCCAATTAATAACCAAATCGTAAAGTAAATCCAGTTCCAGACACTTAATTCGGCCATCATGTAAAGACAGCAGATTAATCCTAAAAGCGGAATTAAAGAAAGGTTTTTTCTAAATGCCCAGATCGCTAATCCCACCAAAACAAAAAGGAAAATCCACATTGGGATTTTGTGTTTGAATAAACTGAATCCGGTTTCATATTTAAGAGAATCATGAATAGGTAATCCTTTTACAACTTCTGCATATTTTGTTTCATCATCCTGATATTGGCTTAACAGATGCTCCAAATCTGAAGTTTCGGCTGTTTTGTTTTTAACATCGATACTTTCTAAATAATTCAGAACTTTTACCGATTCTTCTTTGTTTAAGGAAGTAATGATGGTGGTTGCATCAAAAGTCTGTGCTTCGTTATTGATGAAAGCCATAGTCGCTTTATTGTTGAAAGCAAAAGCGTAATACAAACCGGCAGCAAGTAAGGCCGGCAGAATATATTTTGAATTGATATAAGGCGTTTTGAATTTTCCTCTTGGGATTTCAGGTTTGTTCTGCAATACCAAAACTCCCGCACAAACCAGTACAAAGGCAAACAAAGTTCCGATACTGCATAAGTCGGTTACCATTGTTAAATTCAGAAACAAAGCCGGAACTGCCACAACAAACCCCGTTACGATAGTCGCAAAAGAAGGCGTTTTGAATTTTGGATGCACTGTAGAAAACTTTTTAGGTAATAAACCGTCACGGCTCATACTCATCCAGATACGAGGCTGTCCCATTTGGAAAACCAGTAAAACACTCGCCATTGCCACAACGGCACTTACTGCGATAATTCCGGACATCCATTTTAAATCTAATTTTTCGAAAACAAATGCCAATGGGTCACCAACATTCAATTCGTTATAGCTTACCATTCCGGTTAAAACCAAAGTTATGGCAATATATAAAATCGTACAGATGATAATCGCCCACATCATTCCGCGTGGCAAATCACGCTGTGGATTTTTACACTCTTCGGCGGTTGTAGAAATGGCGTCAAAACCAATATAAGCAAAGAAAACGGCCGAAACACCTTTTAAAACTCCTCCAACACCATTTGGTGCAAACGGATCCCAATTGGTTGTGTCCACATAGAAAGCTCCAACTGCAATTACCAAAAGGACAATACAAAGTTTTACAACCACCATTAAGTTACTGGCGTTACGGGATTCTTTCATTCCTCTGTAAACCAAAGCTGTAATTAAAACAATAATAAACAAAGCCGGAAGGTCTGCAACAAAATGGAAAGAACCAATTGTTGGTGCAGTAGTCCAGGCCATATAAGCTGCCTGTAATCCTGAATCTAAATTTTCAAAAGTTTTTCCACCCTGCATCAATGCCATCGCATCTTTAAAACCGTTAGAAGCAGTTAAATAATCCATCTGAATCCATTGCGGTAAAACGATCCCACGGCTTTGGAGCAATCCGGTAAAATAGTCACTCCAGGATATGGCGACAGTTATATTTCCGACGGCATATTCCATGATTAGTGCCCAGCCAATAATCCACGCAATTAATTCGCCAAAAGCAACATATGAATAGGTATACGCACTTCCGGAAACAGGAACCATTGAAGCAAATTCAGCATAGGCAAAAGCAGCAAAACCACAAGCCAGTGCGGTAAACAAAAACAAAAAGATAACAGCAGGTCCCCCGTCGGCGCTGGCTTTTCCGATTGTACTGAAAATACCGGCTCCCACGATAGCGGCAATTCCAAAAGCGGTCAAATCCCTTGTGGTCAAATGTTTTCCTAATGCATTGTGTCCATCAGTTTCATTTTGTGCAACTTGTTTCAGGATATCCTGTACTGTCTTTTTTCGAAATAAACTTGAAAATGCCATACGTGGTTTAGCTATTAAAAATTAAATTTTTTAGGTGTTTATCGTTTTATTTTGCAAATAATGCAAAAATTATCCTGATTTCAAATTTATAAAACGTTTTTGTTTTTCTGTGATTTTTTTAGCCACGAATTCACGAATTATTTTTTATCTGTAGTTATATTTTTCTCTCACAGATTTGGCAGATTTTTATTGCGGTGAAAAGATTTTCCTGATTTTTAATGATCTGCGCAATCTGCTAAATCTGCGAGAAACAAAATTTTGCGAATCTTTGTGGTAAAACTTCGATTTCAAACATAAATGTAACATTTATAAAAACCAGCTTACTAATTAAGAAGTATTTAATTTTTTAAAGAATCATTTTATGGAAAAAATTTCAAGACGTTCTTTTGTAAATAAATTAGGAGTAGGTGTGGGGGCTTCTGTTGTAATGACTACGCTTCCTTCTTTCTTGACTGAAACTGAAAAGCAACATAAACCCTACACCGGAAAAAAATTAAATATTGCACTTTGCGGTTTAGGAAATTACGCTTCTATGCTGGCAGAAGGAATTCAGGCATCTGAATACTGTCATCTTGCCGGAATTGTTACCGGAACTCCAGCCAAAGCTGAAAAATGGAAAACGAAATATAATATTCCGGAAAAGAACATTTACAACTATGAAAATTTCGATGCAATTGTAAAAAATAAAGACATTGATTTAGTGTACGTTGTAACACCAAACGGACTGCATAAAGAGTTTACTATCCGTGCAGCAAAAGCCGGAAAACACGTTATTACCGAAAAACCAATGGCAATTTCGGTTAAAGATTGTGAAGAAATGATAAAAGCCTGCAATGATAATAATGTGCAGTTAGCTATTGGCTATCGTTTGCATTATGAGCCGACACATTTAGAAATAAAACGTCTGGGACAGGAAAAAGTTTTGGGTCAGGTACGTTATATTGAAGCTTCTCTTGGTTACAAAATACATGACCCGGCCGATACAAAAAGCACTGTCAATTTCAATGACCGTCACGAATGGAGACTGAATAAAAGATTATCAGGAGGTGGCCCTTTAATGGATTTGGGGGTCTATTGTATTCAGGTAAGCCGTTATGTTTTAGGCGAAGAACCAATAGCGGTTACGGCACAATTTGGTACCGTGTACAACAAACAGATTTTTACCGAGACAGAGGAAAGTATTTCCTGGCAAATGGAATTTCCGAGCGGAGCAACTGCAAATTGCAATACTACGGTGAGTTACAATATTGACAGATTTTACGCTTCTGCAGATGAAGGCTCGTTTGAATTGAGTCCGGCTTTGAGTTATGGGCCTTTTAAAGGTAAAACATCAAAAAAAGAATTAAAATTCCCTGTAATAAATCAACAGCAGACGCAAATGGATGAAATTTGTAAAGTCATTTTAGAAAACAAAAAACTTCCAAATCATATCACAGGCGAAGAAGGACTTAAAGACATGAAAGTCATCAACGCCATCTATAAAGCTGCTGAAACAGGAAAGAAAGTAAGTTTGAGATAGTTTTGGCTACTGGTTTTACACAGATTAACATAGATTTTAATATACAACAATACATTTTTCTCTCGCAGATTTAGCAGATAATGCAGATTTTTAAATAAATCTAAAAAATATATCTGCTTGATCTGCTAAATCTGCGAGAAACAAAAATCTTTTAATCTCTAATCTGTGGTAAAACTTTTCACGTTTTACAAGAAACATCTCACCTTAGACAATTCCTCAAAATACTCACAGGATGCTGAGCCTCACGACTCGTCCCATCATAAATCTGATGGCGGCAGCTTGTTCCTGCGGCAGCGATTTTTACATTCTCAGCTGTGTTTCGCACTTTTGGGAATAAGGTATCTTCCCCCATCTGCATGCTTACCTGATAATGTTCTTTTTCATAACCGAAAGAACCCGCCATTCCGCAACAGCCCGAACTGTAAATGGTAACCGTATTATTTTTTGGCAGATTCAGCATTGCGAAAGTCGCTTCAACAGAACTTAAAGATTTTTGGTGGCAATGCCCGTGAATTTTAATTTCTTTTGTTTCTTCAGAGAAAGATTCCGGTGTGATTTTTCCGTCGATGATTTCTTTTTTAAAGAATTCTTCAATCGTAAAAGTATTTCCGGATAATTTCTCGGCAGCTTCTTTATCATCGGCTAAACGTAAATATTCATCCCTGAAAGTCAAAATTGCCGAAGGTTCTATTCCAACCAAAGGTGCATTTCCTAAAACCAGATCTTTAAAAACATTCACATTATGATTGGCTATTTTCTTCGCTTCTTCTAAAAATCCTTTCGAAAGATAGGCTCTTCCGCTTTCTTCGTGATCGATAACCAAAACCTGATAGCCTAATTTCGTTAATAATTCAAAGGCATCAATTCCGATATTCACATCGTAATAATTCGTGAATTCGTCTACAAATAAATACAATCTGCCGTTTGGGAAATCTGTTCCTGAAGGTTTATTATTGCTATACCATTTTCTGAAAGTCTTTTTAGCTAACAACGGAACCTGTCTTTCAGGTGCAATTCCCATTGTTTTTTTAACGAAGGACTGATTCGAAATAAAATTCGTAATCGAAGGGAATTTGCTTCCCAGTTTGTTCATTTTAGCATTGTTGGCAAAAATTTTATTTCTGGTAGAGAATCCGTTTGCTTTTTGATATTGGTATAAAAATTCCGCTTTTAAAGTGGCTACATCTACATTACTTGGACATTCGCTGGCACAGGCTTTACAGCTTACACACAGCTCAAAAACTTCGTATAATTCTTTCTGGTCGAATTTATTTTCTTTTTCAGAGTATGTCAGATATTCTCTCAGTGCATTGGCTCTCGCACGTGTAGTTTCTTTTTCGTTTCGGGTCGCACGATAACTCGGACACATTGCTCCTCCGCCAGAAGGCAGTTTTCGGCAGTCTCCGGAACCGTTGCATTTTTCGGCAGCACGCAAAATCCCTAAACTGTCTGAGAAATCCTGAAATGTTTTAATATCCGGTTCAATTCTGCCTGAAATGACACGATGATTTTCATCCATTTTTCCAGCATTGACAATCTTCCCGATATTCAAAACCGAATTCGGATCGAATGCCAGTTTGATTCTTTTCAGCAGTTCGTAATTCTTGTCGCCAATCATAAACGGAATAAATTCTCCGCGCACAATTCCGTCGCCGTGTTCACCACTTAGCGAACCTCTGTATTTTTTAACCAAATGTGCCACTTCGGTCGCAATGGTTCTGAATAATTTTAAATCAGATGTTTTCTTCAAATTCAAAACCGGACGAAGGTGTAATTCTCCCGCACCTGCATGTGCATAATAAATCGCTTCCTGTCCGTGGCTTAACATCATAGCCGAAAATTCTGCAATATAATTTGGTAAATCACTCAGTTCAACCGCTGTATCTTCAATCGAATCAGCTGCTTTATCGTCGCCTACAATACTTCCTAAAAGTCCAAGACCTGCTTTTCTCAGTTCATTAGCTTTGTCAATATCTGGTCCGTAAATTTTGACGTTAGCATAACCAAAATTGTTTTTTTCTAAATCAGCGATCAGGGCGTCAGCTTGTTTTTCGGCTTCTTCCAAAGTATGAGCTGCTACTTCAAACAGCATAATAGCTTTGGGTTCCCCCTGTAAAAAGAACCTGTTTTTTACGTGTTCGCGATTCGTTTTCGTACAATCCAAAATCGTATCATCGATCATTTCGCAGGTATACAAATGATGTTTCATCGCTACGACAACTGATTCCAACGATTCCTGAATGGTATGATAATGTCCTACGACCATAATACTGTGTGCTGGCGGAAGATCATCCACTTTCAGCGTTACTTCGGTTGTAAAAGCCAGAGTTCCCTCGCTTCCGCAAAGTAGTTTTCCCAGATTAATCGTCGGTTCAGTTCCGCCAAATAATTCCGATTTCAGCAGAATATCAACGGCATAACCTGTATTTCTTCTGTGAATTTCAGGCTTTGGAAACTCTTTTATAATTTCTTCCTGAACTTCTTTTATCGAAAGCTCATCATAAATCGTTTTGTATATTTTATTTTCTAAAGTATCTCCTTTTGTTTTTTCGATAAATTCTTCAGAAGTCAGGTCTTTAAAAATCACTTCAGAACCGTCACTCAAAATTGCTTTAACTTCTGCAATTTTATCGCGGGTAACACCATATCGAATCGAAGTTGTTCCCGAAGAGTTATTTCCAACCATACCGCCAATCATCGCGCGGTTTGACGTTGATGTAATCGGGGCGAAAAATACGCCGTGAGGTTTTAAGAATAAATTCAGTTCATCGCGGATGACTCCCGGCTGAACGGTTACAGTTTTCTTTTCGGCATCAAACGAAATAATTTTAGTAAAATGTTTCGACACATCAATAACTAGTCCGTCTCCAACCGCTTGTCCTGCCAAAGAAGTTCCCGCAGTTCTCGGCGTAACCGAAATATTATGATTCGCTGCAAATTTTATCAGTTTGGCAATATCTGAAGTCGTCCTGGGTATGGCTACCGCATTGGGTTTAATTCGGTATACCGAAGCATCGGTTGAATAAAGCGTTTTATGAAGATCATCGTATAAAAGTGTTCCTTCTAATGATGCAGACAGTTGTTCTAACTCCTTAATTATTGACATTCTGATTGAATTTATAACCTAAAACGGATGTGTTTTTTCGGTTACAAAAATACTCTTATTTCCTTTGTTTTTATTCTAAATTAAGAAAATTAGGTACTGAGTTTTCAATGTTTATGCCATAATACTGCGAACTTCTGCTGTATTTTGGCCTTAAGGCACTTTTATAAGTGTATTTTTTGCATTTATTTATTTGAATGAAAAAAATCAGGCAGAGTATATTCAGTTTTGAAAAGGACAAACTTCACAGATCGTTTTTTAATAGTATAAACGATGGCGAAGTAAAGTATCTAAAACTTCAATAATATTTTCGATATCATTCTCTGTTGTGTCAATAGCGATGCTGTTGTTATTGTACGGTCTGTATTTCTTCGGATTTGTAACATTGAACAGACCTACAACAGGTACTTTGGCAGCACTTGCAAGATGCATGATTCCGCTGTCTGCCCCAATAAAAATGGACGTATTGGCAATGACAGCAGCTATTTCCCGAATATCCCTGCTATAAAAGGATGGAGCTTTGAAGGCGATTTGCGAAACATTTTCTACTGGCAAAATTTCTATAATAGTATGATCCGGAAAGCTGAGACACAGTTTTTCATAAAATTCTTCCCACCATTCAGCACAATGACATTTGTTTCCTGTGGCATAGGTAAACAAACTGATTATCTTTTTGTCACCGGGCGTTATTTTTTGTAAAATTCGGTAGCCATGTGACAGCTCTGAAGCATCTAATTTTAAATCCAGATCGGGTACTTTTTCATTCCATTCGAAAATAGTTTCAGGAGAAATTGCAAACCGAAAATCATATACAGATGTTTTGGCAATGTGTTCAAAATCACAAAAAAATGACGCAATAGATTCATTCAGTACATCTCCAAAAAATTTAAACCTGGTATTTGAATATTGGGTTGATAATCTTCCGGAGGATGAATTTTTATCTGCATTAATAGTCAGGTCATATTTAGTTGTTCTGATTTTTAGCCAGGCTTTCAGATATTGAAAAGGCTGTTTGAAGGGCTTTTTGGGAAGCTGAATAATGGTGTCAATAGTATGATAGTTTTTAAAAATTTCGGGCGCAATATTGCCTTTTACAAATAAATCTATTTTGCAGTCCGGATATTTTGCCGAGACTTCCTGAAGCAATGGGGTAATTAACAAAAGGTTTCCAAGCCTGTGATTTGGTCTGCAAATTAAAACCCTGTTTACATTTGTTACAGCACCGTTTTTTTGAAAGGATTGATTTTTACGCCCAATATTTTTAGTTAATGCCTTCATGACCGATTTTCTCACTTCATTAACTTTTCTTTTAAATTCTATTTTGCTCATGCGGGATTATTTACTTAAAATTCTTTTTGTCAGATGATTACGACGGGTAATATCAGTTCTGTTTTAATTCGGATTTAAAAGTAAGTGTAGATTTATCCATGTGTACTTATAAATCGACTTAACCTGAAATTTTATAGACGAATACTGTAAACTCATGATAATAAGTAAGATTAATATTTAAATCACAGTGATTACGGTTTAGAAAATCAATTCCCAAAAGTATATCGCAAAGTAAAACCTGAACTTATGGTAGTAAGCGGGAATGAAGTCGAAATAACAGGTTTGGAAAACGAGTGATTGTAATAAAATACCATTGTCAGGCTTTTGCTTAGCGAATAATCTGCTGTGGTTTTTAAAGTCCATATATTTTGTCCGGCAACCAATTCATTGTTATCATAATCCAGATATCGCACAATAGTCTGATTATTTCTGAGTGTTAAGTCTGCTTTCAGGATGATATCACTTTTTATGGTATTGGTAGGATTATCAGCCAGTTTGGAGGTAAAAGTCACGTCTTTAATTCGATAACCAATACCTACAACATATTCAATCCCGTTTACTTCAGTCAGATTGTTGTTGTCAAAACTCATTGATAAGGTTCTGTCTTTATTGATTTGGGTTAAAAGTTTTAAAGAGTTTTTTAATTCAAAATCAACTTTTAAAAACGGATTGAATTGTTCTGTCAAAGTAACATTAGACATTATAGTCGGATTGTAATAATTACCATTGTCGTCCATTCCGTTCGGATCTTTAGCATAATTATAATTCGAATTGAAGGCATTTACAGTATATGTCGCCTGATAACTGTGCTGGAGAGAAAATCGTTTAAAAGTGTCTTTGAAGAAAGCATATCGCATAAGACCATTATATTTTAATGACCAGTTTGGAATCGGAATATCCCTAAAAATTCCCAATGCAGCATGATTGGCATCAGTTCCTGTGTATGCTGCCAGAAAAGAAGCTAATAAAACAGCCTGACTGGTACTGCCATACCCTAACGGAAATCCGTCTGTGCCAATGTTAGTGCTGTTGTTTATGTTAATTCCTCTTTGAGTGGCGAGTCGGTTGGCAATCGTAATTCGGTTTTTTCTAAAAGTTTCAAAAGCTTCAGAGCCATTTTCATCGCTGGTAAAAAACGCTGTTTTGATCAAGACGGTAGAAATAGCAAAAGCTCCTGAAGTATAAGGCGATCTCGAGTTGTACTGACCATTGCTTACATCATATTGTTCTGAAAAATTTTCGGAATAAGTTCTGCTTGCTGATAAATCAATTTTTAAATCCGGTAGGGGTTCTATATTGGCGAGACCTTTAAAAATCTGGCTTTTTGAAGTAGAATAATTTTGATTGAATTCCTGATAAGTCGTTAACCAGCCTTTTTTGGCAGCTTCGTCACGAATGTCGCTTTGACTTCCAAAAATAAATCCTAAAGTTGGTTTTGAAAATCCCATAAAACCGGAAGTTGGAAGATAACCCGGCAAAACAGTTCCGTTGTTCTCACTAAAATTCAGGGTAATATTTTTTATACTCGTCAAAACGCCATATAGATTTTTTAAAAAAGAATTTGGGTTTCTTTTTTCAGGAACTTCTGTTTTTACTATTTTTTCTCCGGGTTTTATCGGAGTTGTTTTCTTAGGAGCATTTTTGGTAGTACTGGTTTGTGAAATGCCTATATATTTATAAAAAGTTTCCATGTTGAAAGAAGCAGTTAAGTTGCCGGTACTGGCATTTTGAACAGTATTACCCAGATTATACGTAATGCCGTCAACTTCTATTTCTGTTAACGCTTCCGAAGACCGCTGCCAGCTGTAATCGCCTATGTAAGACAGATTGGCTTTTACAAAACTAAATACCGGAATTTTATTAATCGGAATTTCATAATTTACGACCAGCTTTTGTACATGTTTATTAGGCTCACCCGGATTAAAATAATTATCCGAAATTTTAAAACCATCAATAGGTTTATTATCGCTGTTCATATAATTTTTGACAATATTACTGGTCGATGAAGTAAAGTTTAATTTCAAAGATTTGGTGAGGTTAAAAGTAAAACCATACTGAATATTGAATTCAAAATTTCTGCTGAAAGAAGTTTCCAACGGAATTCCTTCAACTTCAGTCTGCCTGAATTGCTGTTGGCTGGACTGCCTGATAATATTGGTGTTGAATGTAATATTAGAAGGCATATAATTAAAGTTAAAATCACTCAGAAGCTTCCAGTAATTATTCTTCTTCATAAATTTTGTTTTTGCAAAAGGCTCAATGTTTTTGGACTCTATACTAAAATCATAATTTAAGGCAGTATTGCTTCTTTGATCAACATAACTCTCTCTTTCATAATCATGACTATAGGTTTCGTTGTAGGATTGAGAGAATGTAAAGTTTTCAATATCATAAACATGTGCTTTCTTTTCGGGTTTTCTTTCTTTTCTGATTCCGATAAAGTTGATGCTTGTGGTTTTGGTATAATCAATCGCCCTGTTTTTGATATTGGCTCTTTCCTGTTCCGTTTCTGCAGCATTTAGCATAGTTTCCAGCGTAACATCCGGATTTTCGGGATCGTATTTTGGAGTAATTGTTGTTTCAGAAGCAGCATAATTAAAAGGTAAATTAATACCCCATGTTTTAGGCAGCAGTTTACCAAAATTGACATTGGTAAGCAGGCTGTATTGCTGAAGGTCTTCCTGACTTCTTTCAACAGATGTCTGCTGCAAAGACCCAAAACCAATCGTACTCATTTTTCCGGTAGCCGAAATAGTAGCAAAATCTGCAAGATTAGTGTCGAGATTTACTACGGCAGCCATTCCGCCTGAATTATCCAAATCTGCGAGACGCAATTCATTAAACCAGACTTCTCCCTTAATATCCTGCTGTTGATCGTTATTTTTAATTCCAATCATTAAAGTCCGGACATATCCCAAATTCGGACTTCCTTTTACGCCCAATCGCAGCTTATTTGTTTTGCTGCTTAATGACGGATCTAATTTTTCATTGTCTTCATCCAGAAAGTAAATTCCGTCAGTAGGAAGGTCAGCAGCGGCTATTTTTTTTGACAGCATTTTAAGCTGCGATAATAGTGATAATGACAAATCAATTTCATTACTTTCGGGCCAGACCAATTCAGGACTCAAAGTTGAACAATTAGAAGATAAGGTAACCTTTAGCGGAATTTCTATCTGATAAAAATTTTCGGTGTAATCATTTCCTAACCTTATAAAAGCAGTCATTTGATCGTCTGAAAGCGGTATTTGGCCTGTAAGCGATTCGGCATGCAGAAACATTTTCAGTTTTTTATACTGACGCATATCCATACTGATGCTTTTGTAAACCGCACGGGAATCATTAAGTTCTAATCCTTTTCCGGAAACTTTTAAGCCTAAAGACTGTTCGTTTTGGTAGATCAGTGTGTTTCCGCTATAAGATTGTTCTCTTTGAACGCCGGGAGGGAGGACATAGTTTACCGGACATTTTCCGTCATTTTCCTCAATATTTACGGCAAGGACATCAAGGTCGGTATTGTCATCATCAGTATTGGTATCATTTGCATCCAATGTTTCGGTATACGTTCGCCATTCACCTCTTTGCAGATCTAATGATCCAAAACGAAGGGTTACAGGTTCGCTGAAACCGGTCATAAACATTCGCATAAAACGTATTGAAGTAAAATCGGAGATGCTGCCAATCGTATTTTCGGGCTGCGAAACCGGAATCTTAAACTGGATCCATCGTGCTTCTGTAGTAGTTCCGTTGACAAGGGTAACCTGAGTATTTCGGATATCGGTAATATAATTTTGTCCAATTTCCATATTGGCTTTCATATCAATACTATATTCATAATACGCATTAATGGTATTCATGGTAAAATCGCTATTGATATCTTCTGTGTTTGGTAATGTCGAAGATCCCTGATTGGCATCATCTGCGCTTACGGGCGAGTTTCCTTCTGTTCCGTTGTATTTTTTGTAGCGTTCTAAAATATCGCCGTTGGTATTAAGATAGTAGGTATAGTCATCTGCTGCGGGGTCAGATTCAGAGGTATAATTAGTATAGATTTGAGCTTCCTGATTGTTTTTTAAACCATCTAAACCAACATCCTGATTTGAACGGTTTGCAGCATCGGTATCAAAAGCGTAAGTCAAAGATTGCGAGGCAGGAACGTCTCCCCAGATTCCGCGTGGTGTTACCATTAATTGATCAGTCCCAAGTCCGTTTTCATATTGTTTTCTTCCGTCTTTTAGAATGTCTTCTGAAATTTCACCTAAATTAAAATACAGTTTCCCGGAGTTACTGGCATTGGTTTTCCCGTTTCCGACATAAGGATCCAAAACCCAAAATTGAATATACTGCACATTTCCCTGTTCAAAATTGGTGGTGTTTAAAGCTCTCATGATGCCTCCAAAATTTTCTTTTGGTGAAGAAGCAAAATCCAGTGCGTTGTTGTAAGGTCCTCTCTCAGACGGATAATAGCTTAAATCTAAAGTATTGACGACAAGAGATTGTCCGCTTGCAGTTTCTGTGTTTGGATATAATTCTTCAGTGTAAATTCTTCTGGTAGAATTCAGTGAAAGATCATCATTTGAAATTCCGGAAGGTTTGGAAGTATAAAAAACGGGATCGATGGTGTACCAGGCCAGTTTTGCCCTTTTATAGCCGTAACTTAAGTCATTGGCACTTTCGTTAAAATTATAAATGCTCGAAGTATTGTTACCGGGTGTCGATGCAAGACTCCATGAATAAGCAGAACTTAAGTCTATGGTAGAGGCTGTGGTTTCAAAATCGTCTACATAAATTGTCGATTCTCCTTCAAAATCACTCGCTTTTGCTGTGTTGGGTTTTAAAAAAGCAACTTCGCTACGAACGGAAATATTCGAAGGAACATCGGTATCAATATTCGGCAGTTTATTAACCAGTCTGGTAAAGAAAGGGACTTCGCTCGAAAAATTTGTATTCAGTCCGAAAATGGTATTGTCGACAGATTCCTGACCATAAACCGATTTTTGAGTATATGGCTTTTCGGTATATTTTAAATAAGTGGCGCCAATGGTAAACTGATCTGATATTTTGTGATCGACATTAAAACCGATAAAGCTTTTAGTCTGCTGCCCAAAAACAGCATTATTTTCTAAGGTTACTGTAATACTTGCATTGGAAGCCAGTAAGGCTTCATCCAGAATATGTACTTTTCCTAGTTGGTAATCAACGCTATAATCAATTCCTTCAGCCAGAATTCGTCCGTCGGCGGTAACTACTACAGATCCTTTAGCCACGTTGATTGAGCCTATCGAAATTCCGTCTGAGCCCGACGATTTATATTTTCCTTTTAATAAATATTTGTTTTTATCACTGTCCTGCAAAGCGCCGGTTTGTGTATTGTTGTACAAACTTCTGAAAACATATTTTTTCTGATTGGCATTATAAGAAGCCGTATTGTTGTAATCTTCTGCTGTGCTTGTAGCCAGTTTTTTAAAAATCAGTTCACCAAAAGGCTCTTTGGTTGTAAAAATAATTCGCCCGTTTGACGAGTCTATTGTTATTCCGGATACAAAATCAAAAAGACCGTCTCCGCCATCCTGCGGGTCGTTATTCGAATTTAACCGGTCCATATTGAAGACTTTTAATAATGGTGTTTCGGCGACTTTATTTTCATCCGTTGGGTTTGAAGGAAAAGCAGTTACTGGTGTAATGTAATTGAGCTGGGACGGATCTGTGTAAAGAATATTAAATTTGAAATCTTCCTGCGTAATTTGATAAGCACTTGGAATCTGATAAATATTTTTCATCATTAAATTCCAAACCGGATTTTTGATGTTGACCAGACTGCTTTTTAGCATTTTCAGTACTAAACTTTGTGTGGTAACCGTTTCAGAATCGGTAACAACGGTAGCATCAACACCATCACCTGCAAATTCTCCAACCTGATACACCTGATCGCCGGAAGTATATTGATAAGCAACAGCCAAAACTTCGTCATTGGCCAGTTTTTGGGTTAAAGAAATATAACCTAATTGTTTGTTCAGCGTATATTCTGTAGCACTTAACTTTCTTGCATTTTCGAGTTTTGAATAATCCTGACCTTCTTTGACAGTAGCATTAAATCCGGATGCTGAAGTTGCAATTTCCCGAATATTACTGTTGAGCAAACCGCTGCCTGATTTGATCTGAGCAGGATCATAATCATTATTTGAATTGTCCGAAGGCGAATCAGCAGGATTATTGAACATCCCCGTTGAAGGATTTAAAACCACAACCTGATCGTCGGTAAGACCTGTTAATTGTGATTCTCCTAAATCCTGAATCGCAACAATATTTCTTAAATTATTGGCTGTACTGCTAACACGGCTTTGTTTGTTTGTGACCCACACTTCGATTCTTGAAATTTGGATCCGGCTATTTATTAAAGGATAGTTTTTAAGAGTAGCATCATATTTATTTCTGAAATATTGTGATAAAAAAAAGTGTCTGTTACTGTCATAATCAAGAGCATACAAATTAAACTCCTGAACTGCTCCGCCACCTTCTGCGCTCACCGTTTTGGTTTCCGATTTTTGTTGGGAGAAGACCCCGGTAACTGTTGTTTTTCCGAATTGCAATTGTGTCTTTACACCAAATAAATTTTGTGCTCCGGTAATCAGAGTACTGTTTAAAGGCATGCTTACATTTCCAACTTCAATTTTTTGTACAATGTCATCTTCATCAGGCGTATATTCTAACTTGAATAAATTCTGAAAAGCAAATGTAGATTGTGTATCATAATTAACGTTTACATTTAGTCTGGTTCCGATTTTACCCACTAATGCCATACTGATGCGCTGATCAAAATCAAAAGTAAGACTGGATCTGTTGCTTGCCGATAATGCCGGATTCTCTTGTTTAGAATACAATAATCCCAAATCCATTTCTACAGTTCCGGTTGGTTTTACATCAATGGTATTACTTCCGAATATCGATTCAAAAAGACCTGAATTAATGTAATATCTGGGCAGTAAATCTTTTTTCGCAGATTGTGAGTCCTTTTTTTTAGCATCAATAGCATCAGATTTTTTTTTGAAATAATCCCTTCTCGATTCTTTCAAAATCAGCTTTTCATATTCTGCAGGCGTTAAAACCAGAGGATATGAAATTGAAAAGCCATCTACAGAATTGGTATAAACATAAGTGTTGGTAAATGAATTATAAGTATAAGCAGATACGATGCTTTTTGGGTTTTCAATTTCGATTTTCCCTACATCAAATCCACTTTTTATAGTATCCTGAGTTACCTGGGCGTTTGCAGTTAAAGCACAGAAAAATACCGGAAAAAAAAATAATTTTTTAATCATTTACCAGATTCCGATAACCTTTATTTATTGCTTTTGAAACGATTGTAATTGCCTTAATTCAAATCCCGATTTTGTACAATCCGAAAGATGATACAAACTGGTTTTGAAGAAAGAATGATTGGATGTTACCGGAAGTAGTTTTGTTAAATAGGCTTAGAATTTTTGGGGACTTTCTGATGTGAAAATATTGAGGCATATTCAGAGTAGCTCTCTTCAAATGCTATTCAAAGAAATGACTTAAGACGGTGATAAAATAATAAAGTAGAAGTACAGAGATTTTCGCTATACTAAGCGGGAGATAGTATCGATGAAGATTTCGTCGATAAATTATTTTTAATACGAATTGGCTAATTTTAAAGATGGCTGGAAGCAAAAAAAGGATTCACTTTATACGAAGTAAATCCTTTTTTGTTTTTTTAAGTAAAATTTTAATCTAATGAATTCTCAGATAAGTAATTCATAAACTGTGTTTTATATTGATCAGAAACTGTAATGCGTTGTTTGTTAATTATAATTTGACTACGTTCTACAACTTCCACATTTTTGAGTGCCACAATAAAAGAGCGGTGAACGCGCATAAATTGATCTGCCGGTAATTCTTCTTCCATTGTTTTTAAACTCATTAAGGTCAGAATAGGATGCGGTTCGTTTTTGATCCAGATTTTGATGTAATCTTTTAAACCTTCAATGTATAAAATCGAATCCAGATTTATTTTCAACTGTTTGTATTCAGATTTTACAAAAATGAATTCCATTTGATCGGTTTTCTCCTTTTTGGCATTTTTGGTCATCGAAAACCATTCTCTGGCTTTATTGACTGCGGTAAAGAATTCGGTATAGTCAAAAGGTTTCAGTAAATAATCAATAGCTTCGGCTTTTAAACCTTCCAGAGCATACTGGTCAAAAGCAGTTGTAAAAATAATCCGGGTAGATTTCGGAATCAGTTTTGCCAATTCCAGACCCGTTAAATCCGGCATCTGAATGTCCAGAAAAATCAAATCAACACGTTCTTCATTTAAAAACTCTAAAGCTTCAATGGCACTGTTACATTTTTTTTGAAGCTGTAAAAAAGGCGTTTTGACCACATAACTTTCAACTAAATTCAAAGCCATTGGTTCATCATCAACAATCAGACACGTTATTTTATCAGACATAAATTCGTTTTTATTATACAACAATTAAGTTTCTAACGTAAGGTTTACAATAAAAAAACCGTCTTTTACAACTGTAGAAAATTCATGTCTCCCCGGGTAAAGCAGCTGCAGTCTTTTCTTCATATTTTGCAAACCAATTCCCGAACCGCTTTTGTCACTTTCTGTTTTAGGGAAATTATGGTTTTGGATACTGAAGTCAATGCGGTTTTCATCAATACTCATCTTAAAGATAATTTCAGATTCCTGACTTGCCGAAACGCCATGTTTGAAAGCATTTTCGATTAAGGAAATAAATAAAAGCGGTACAACCTGAAGATCTGTTTTTAAGATCGGAAAATCATATTCAATTTTTGTGTTCTCTGTAAACCGGAGCTTCATTAATTCAATATAATTGGTAATAAACTGAATTTCGTTTTTCAGGCTGACCTTTTCATCATTGGTCTGATATAACAAATAACGCATTAACTTGCTCAGACTGTGAATAGTCTGTTTGGCTTGCTCCGGCGAAGTGTCCACCAAAGAATAAATATTGTTGAGTGAATTAAAAAAGAAATGCGGCTGTAACTGGTATTTTAAATGCTGTAATTCAGATTCTAATTTGATGGTAACTGCTTCTTTACGTTCTACTTCGGTTTTTATCCAGCGTTCGGTTGTTTTTACTGCTATGGAAAAAACAACAGGAACACTAAATAATATAAAATCACTGTAAATGAATAAGCTTCTGGAAGGCCTGAAATCATCATTTTTGTCCGGATGAGGCATTCGAAGATCAAAAAAAACATCCTTGATAGATTGGTTTGCCCAGATAAAAAGCGTGATAAGAACGAGATTGATCAAAATGAACCAAACGAATTTTTTAGAAAACAGATAGCGTTCAATCAGTACAAAGTAGTTGCAGTAAAATATGATGGAATACCAGAATAACGGAATCCATGAAAAAAACAGCACTGCTTTGATAGCCTGATTTTGTCCTGATGAAAGTAAATAGGGAAGCATAAACAATACAAACCAGATCATGGCATGCAGAAACCCTATTAGTAATTTATTCTGTTTAAAATTCATTAGTATCTTGTTTTATTCATAACGCAATGCAGTAATCGGATCTAACGATGCCGCTTTTTTGGCAGGATACCATCCGAAAAATATTCCTGTAATGGCACAGACTAAAAACGAAATTACAATAGAATAACTTGTTACAGCTGTTGGCCAATGCAGTACTTTTTCGATAAAAAGAGTGGTCCCTAATCCCAAAGATACACCAATTATTCCTCCGGTAACGCTAATCATAATGGCTTCGATTAAAAACTGCATCAAAATATCGGTATCTTTTCCGCCAACAGCGAGGCGTAAACCGATTTCTCTTGTTCTTTCTTTTACCGAAACGTACATGATATTCATAATCCCAATTCCGCCTACTAATAATGAAATACCGGCAATGGCAACTAATAAGATTGTTAACATTTCACTGGTTGAACTAAAGGTCGAAATCATTTCTTCCATAGAAAAAACATTAAAATCGTCTTCTTTATCTCCGGTAATTTTATGTCTTTCTCTTAAAATTGAAGTCACTTCGTCAACAGCCTGCTGCGATTTTTCTTCACTAACAGAAGAAGCAACAATCGATTCCAGATATTCCTGAGCCAAAATACGTTTTTGAACTGTCGTATAAGGCGCCAAAATAACATCATCCTGATCTTGTCCAAAAGTACTTTCTCCTTTTTTCTCTAAAACACCAATCACTTTAAATGGAATACTATTGAAGCGAATCATTTTTCCAATCGGATCTTCATTTGGGAATAAATTTGTTGCTACAGTCTGCCCAATCACAGCAACTTTTGCAGCCGATTTTATTTCCTGATCCGTAAAGATGCTTCCGGTTTTGACCTCCCAGACTTTAATTTTTAAATATGCTGAAGTGATGCCATAAATAGAGGTCGGCCAGTTGTGCGCGCCATAAATCGATTGTCCGCTCCCGTTTACCAAAGGAGAAACCGCCGAAAGCATTTTGGTTTGTGTTTTCAAAGCCTCATAATCACCCAAAGTCAGTGTCTGCATGGCGCTCGGATCTAAACGGACACCGCCACGCATATCAGCACCGGGGCGAACGGTTATCATATTAGAACCCATACTCGAAATTTTACTTTTAATACTTTCTTTCGAGCCTTCACCAATGGCAAGCATCGCAATAACAGACGCCACACCAATAATGATTCCGAGCATGGTAAGCAAAGTTCGCACCTTATTCAGGATAATGGCTCGCCATGCGATTTTAAATAAATTTAGAATTCTCATAATTATTCGTCTTCTTTCCCTAATGCAGCCAAAGCTTCTGCTGCAGAGAGAATATTAGTATTTGGACTGTCTTTTATAATATGCCCGTCTTTAAGTACGATGGTACGGCTGCTGAATGTGGCAATGTCCGGCTCATGAGTTACAAAAACGATTGTTTTCCCCTGTTTGTTTAACTCTTGAAAAAGTGCCATAATTTCATAAGAAGTTCTCGTGTCCAGGTTTCCAGTGGCTTCATCGGCCAGAATTACAACCGGATTATTGACCAAAGAACGCGCTATGGCCACACGCTGCTGCTGTCCGCCCGAAAGCTGTGCGGGTGTATGATGTAACCTGTTACTCAAATTTACTTTTTCGAGAGAGGCCAGTGCCAATGCGTCCATTTCCTCAGAATCATATTTGGTATTGTACATCAGCGGCAGTTTTACATTTTCGATAGCTGTTGTTTTCGGCAGTAAATTATAAGACTGAAAAATAAAACCGATTTTTTCATTTCGAATTTTAGCCAGTTCTTTTTTAGATTGCTGTTTTACCACAACAGTATCAATATCATAAACTCCGGAAGTGGGCTGGTCCAGACAGCCTAAAATATTCAGTAAACTGCTTTTTCCCGATCCGCTGGAACCCATTATAGTTACAAATTCTCCTTCTTCAATCGAAAATGAAACCCCTTTTAAAGCGTGAATGGTTTCTTCTCCCATTACAAACGAACGCTTTAAATCTTCTATTTTTATAATTGTTTTAGCCATCGTTATTTCTTTTTTCCGGGAGGTTTTGGCATAAAAGGACTGTCATTATCTCCTGTTTCAGCCGGAACATCTTCTTTTGTAATTTCTCTTAAACCATAAACCAGTTGATCGTCCTGTTTTAATCCGCTTAGAACTTCTACATTGATTCCGTCGCTGGTGCCCAGTTTTACAATTGTCGGAAATATATTTTTACCATCGAAAACCCAAACCTGAGCACTTCCTTTGTCAATATTTTTGTTTGATCCTAAAGGTGTTACTGCAAGATTGTTTTGCTTTTGATACGAAGCCAGAACTTTAGCATCCGGCTCAAAATTGGTTGCTTTGGCTTCTATAGTTAAAACCTCTTTTAATTCTAAAGTATAAATAGAAATAGTAGCCGTAAGTCCTGGTTTTAATTTCAAATCCGGATTATCAGCTTTGATAACTACCGTATAAGTCACAACATTTGAAGTGGTTGTAGCATTTAATCTTACCTGAGTAATGACACCCTGAAACTCTTCACCCTGAAAAGCATCTACGGTAAAAGTTACGCGCTGTCCTTGTTTCACCTGACCAATATCGGCTTCATCAACATTCGCTTCAACCTGCATTTCAGTCAGGTTTTTTGCGATTGTAAATAGGGTAGGAGTGCTGTAACTTGCCGCTACGGTTTGCCCTTCGTCAACAGCTTTAGATAAAATTACGCCGTCAATTGGTGAATAAATATTTGCATAACTTAAATTGGTCTGCGCTTTCTGCAAATCTGATGAACGCTGAATTACAGTGCTTTTTGCATTGTTCAGGTTGTATAGTGCTTCGTCATAATCAGAACGGCTGATAACCTGACTGTCATATAAAGTCTTTTGTCTGTTAAAAATACTCTGCAGATAGCGCTGCTCGTTTAAAGCGCTGTTGTATAAGGCTTTCGCCTGTACCAGTGCCGATTGTAAATTCGTTTTGTCTAATTCGGCCAAAAGCTGTCCTTTTTTAACAACGCTGTTATAATCGACATAAATTTTCTCTACAACTCCGGAAACCTGAGTTCCGACTTCAACTTCATTGATAGGCTGAACAGTTCCGGTAGCCGTTACTGTCGTTTTAATATCTGCAATTTTAGCTTTTAGCGATTCTACTTTTATCGGAGTTTCTTTAGATCCCGGTAAAAAGGAAAAACAAATAGCTACAAGTAAGAAGCCAACGGCAGATAATACAATAATTTTATTCTTTTTATTTTTCATCGTTTTTAGATTTTAATGTCATTCCCCTGATAAAAGGATAATAGTTGTGTGTATAGAATGTTGAGGTATTTTGCCTGAATATAATTTTGAGCTGAATTAGTATAAGTATTTTGGCTGATCACCAAATCGGTAGTACTCAGAGCACCTAATTCATATTTTTTTTGTGCCAGAGCATACGATTCTTCCGCAGCTTCTTTTGCCGATTGTGCAGAAATCATTTGTTCGCTTGAAGCTGTTGCGTTTTCCCAGGCGGTCTGAATCTTTTTGTAGAGTTCTTTTTGAGCAGTCTGCAAAGCTATTTCGGCTTTATCAATGCTTATTTTGGCATTTTGAACTTGTGCTTTGGTTTGATTTCTGTTGAAAATCGGAACACTTAATGATAGACCTACTCTTTGATTGAAGTTTAAATTCAACTGATCTGAAAAACTTAATTCCTGCGTATTGGTATAACCTGAACCCAAACTTCCCGAAAGCGATAAAGTTGGGAGATAACCTCCTTTTGCAATGTCTAATTCCTTTTGAGAAACGGCCACATTCAGTTGCGAAGATTTAATTTCAGGCATCATTGAAACGGCTTTATTGTAAACCTCAATCTTACCGGGAATTGTTTCTGCCGTTTTACTTTCTAACGGAAAAGCAATTTCAAAATCTTCTTCAGGGCCTAGTTCCAGTAATTGTTTCAGGACTAAGATTTGTTTCGAAAGCGCATTTTGAGCAGCAATAAGATTGTATTTATTAGTTGCTGCCTGCGATAGGGCATCGGTATAATCTTTTCGGGCAACACTTCCGGCGTCTAATCTTAATTTGGCTCTTTGTACTTCTTTTTCGCTGGCTTTCAAATTGTTTTCGGCGATTCGTATACCTTCATTATTGTATAAAATTTGTACATAAGCTTCAGTAATGCTTAAGATTACGCTGTTTTCAGCTTCTTCAACAAAAGCCGAATTTTGGTCAACCAGTAATTTATTCTGTTTAATTTGATTAGAAATCTGATTGCCCTGAAACAAAGTAACTGACGAGTTGATTCCCACGCTTGTAGAATTGATTTTTTGGCTCACATAATCACTTGTAATCGGATCGATTGAGTTTCCAAAAGATAAATTTTGCGATGCAGAACCTGTTAAATTGGGCAGTCTTGACGATTTCGACTGATCGTAATTTACTTCAGCGGCATTTTTACTCAATACAGATGTTTTGATGCTGATGTTTTTTTCTTTAGCGTAAGCAAAACAATCTTCGAGTGTCCATTGCTTTTTAGTATTTGATGTTCCCTGCCCGTAACTGAACAAAGAGCATAGTATAAAACTTATTATTACAGTGGCTTTCATTTGATACTTTTTTAATTTGAATCAAAATTCAGAACTATCTGTAAACTATGAGAATGCAATAGACAGGTGGCTGGCTCAAATAGACAGAAAGTCTTTTTGTATAGATGAGAAATATGCAGGTAATGGAGAAAAACAGGAGTTTATTGTGTTATAATACAATACCATATCAATAATAATTTCAATTAAATAACCCTTCTGAGAAACTCTGCAGAGCAATGAAATCAGAGGGTTTTTCGTTGCAAAAAACTGTTTAATCAATTTAGAAAAACATTAAACTTATTTGGAATAATTAAAAATAATTTGGATAAAAGGACATTAGCCATTACTTTTGCGTCATAAAAAATTAACTCTTACCAAAGATGAAAATAAATACCATCAAAAAACTGTTATTTAGTTTGTTGTTTTTGAGTTCGTTAACTGTAATAGGTCAGGGACTCGGAAAAGTAAGCGGTAAAGTATCGCTAAGTGGAAATTTTCCTGCTGAGAATATTTCTATAAAACTAAAAGGAACAAAGTACACAGCTGTTACCAATGAAAACGGACAATATGAAATTAAGTCTGTTAAACCGGGAAGCTATATCATTAGTATTAATTCTGTCGGAATTAAATCGGTAGAAGAAAAAATTGAAGTAGTAGCAAATCAGACTACAACAAAAAACTTCTCTCTTTCTGAAAGTCAGGAAGATCTTGATGAAGTAATCATTACAAAAAACAAGTATAAACAAGACAAGCCGTCAATGTCATTGCGTCTTCAGACTCCTATACTTGAAATCCCGCAAAATATTCAGATTGTAAGTGCTCAGACTTTAAAAGATCAGCAAATTACAAGCATGAGCGACGGAGTTATTCGTAATGTGAGTGGTGCTGTACGTTTGGAACACTGGGGAGACATGTATACTAACATCACTATGCGCGGATCTCAAATTCAGGCTTTTAGAAATGGTTTTAATGTGGTTTCTTCTTATTGGGGACCTTTGACCGAAGATATGAGTTTTGTTGACCACATTGAATTCGTAAAAGGGCCGGCAGGTTTCATGCTTTCAAGTGGTGATCCGAGTGGTTTGTACAATGTGGTTACAAAGAAACCAACCGGAATTACAAAAGGTGAAGTAAGTGTTTTAGCAGGTAGTTTTGATTTCTACCGTGCCAGTGTTGATTTAGACGGAAAATTTGATAAAGCCGGAAAATTCCTCTACCGTTTTAATGGTTCTTTCCAAAAGAAACGTTCTCACAGACCTTTTGAACATAACGACCGTTATGTAATAGCTCCGGTTTTATCTTATCAATTGAGCGATAAAACCAAAGTAACATTAGAATATAACGGACAGTTTGCCAACATGACTGAAGTAGGTTCCTATTATGTTTTTAGCTCAGCAAGTGAAGGCTATGCAACTACACCTGTAGATTTCACTATGACACAGCCTGGTTTACCGGACACTAAAATGAATGACCACAGCGGGTATTTGATGTTTGAACATAACTTTGATAGCAACTGGAAATTGACAGCACAGACTTCTTATTTTAAATATTTGCAGGATGGTTACAGTTCCTGGCCTTCGGCAGTTGGCCCGGGAAGTGTAGATTTAGATTATGATGGAGTATCTGAAGGTACTTTGGCACCAGGAGAAATTATTAGAAATGTTGGTATTTGGGATGCAGAAAGTGATATGTTTTTGGGTCAGATTTTCGTGAATGGAAAATTCAACACAGGACCTGTAAGTCATAAAGTTTTGGGAGGTATGGACTTAGGAAGGAAAGATTATATGGCCGATTGGGGACAATCTCATAATTTAGATACTGTTGATGATCCATTTGATGTCTTAAATCCCGATTATGGTCCGCCTGCGAATGGAATGCCAAATTTTGATGAAACAACACCTTTAAGACTGAGAGCCGGAGGGATATATGGTTCGCAATATGCTGCCGGATATGTTCAGGATGAATTAGGTTTCTTAGAAAATAAATTAAGATTAACACTTGCGGGCCGTTACACCTGGATAAAACAAACAAGCAGTTATAGCGATCCGGCAGTAGATAGTCATATTACTCCTCGTGTAGGATTAAGCTGGTCAGTAAACCCTTCTTTGGCTGTTTATGGAGTATACGATCAGGCTTTTACCCCTCAGTCGGGTTTTACAAGTAATGGAGAAAGTATGAAGCCTCTTACGGGTACTAACAGAGAAATCGGTATTAAAAAAGATTGGTTTAATGGCACTTGGAGCACAACGGTTTCAGCATACAGCATTTTAAAACAAAATGAAAAAACATCTGATCCAAATAGCCCTCCAGCAATGGGGTACTCTATTTCATTAGGAGAGAAAAAAGCTGAAGGTTTTGAAGTGGATTTAAGAGGTAAGATTGTTGATGGTTTAAACTTAATTGCTAATTATGCCTTTACAGAATCTAAAGTAACAAAAATTTCTGATGATATTTCTCAGGCGACAGGTATTAAAGAAGGTGATATAGTTCCTGGATACTCTAAACACGTAGCAAATGCATGGTTGAATTACGTAGTCCCTTCAGGCATCTTAAAAGGTTTCGGTGCATCTGTTGGAGGGACATATCTTGCAGGTCGCCAGACAGATACCTGGAGTGAAGGATTAGAAAGATTACCTGATTATTTTAAATTAGATGGCGGATTATCCTATGAAACCAAAAAAATCAAAGTAACGGCTAATGTCTTTAATATCTTAGATGAATATTTGTATAGCGGTTCATTCTACCAATGGGTTGGTGATGGAGTTTATTACTGGCAAACCGAACCACCTAGAAACTTTAGAGTAGGTGTAACATATAAATTCTAAAAAATAATTCTGTTTTATCATACAAAACCGCCTCAAAGTGCTATTTGAGGCGGTTTTTTTTGCACTGTTGGTTACGTTGATTCTTTACAGAAATTAGCGGTTTTACACACCGCTCAAAATTTTTAAGGTATTTTTAAGTCAGTGATTATTGTATTAAGAATCAGTATCTTTCATTGTTACAAAACTGTTTTTATTCTTTTACAGCAAAACTTAATGATGCAATAAACAGTATCTATTTGTAAATTAGCGCAAAACATTCCACAATGACAGTATTAACATTTACGCTGATTATGCTTTTAGGAGCTTTTTTAGCCGGTTTTGTAGGCTCCTTATCCGGATTAGGCGGCGGAATCATCATTATACCTCTTCTGACAGTTATCCTCGGAGTCGATATTCATTATGCCATTGGTGCGGCTTTGGTGTCGGTAATCGCTACATCATCCGGTTCTGCAGCGGCTTATGTAAAAGAAGGAATTACGAATATGCGTCTCGGGATATTCCTCGAAATCGCAACTACACTCGGAGCCGTTGGCGGAGCACTGCTTTCCACCATTGCACCGACATCATTTATCGCCGTTTTATTCGGACTCACACTTATTTTCTCTGCTGTTAATTCCCTGCGAAAAAAAGAAGAACACATCGTTTTAGAATCCAGTCCGCTGGCCAAAAAACTGCATCTGAACGGTACGTATCCCACCCATGACGGGGAAGTCGTAGCATACGGAACAAAAAATGTCATTGGCGGATTCAGTATGATGGGGATCGCCGGAATGATGTCGGGATTATTAGGAATCGGTTCCGGAGCCTTCAAAGTAATTGCGATGGACAATATCATGCGGATTCCGTTTAAGGTTTCTACCACCACCAGCAATTTTATGATGGGAGTTACCGCAATGGCGAGTTCCGTAATTTACATTCAGAAAGGTTATATCGAACCCGGAATTTGTATGCCGGTCGTAATCGGGGTGTTGTTTGGAGCCATGGCAGGAGCCAAAATTCTGGTAAGAACCAACCCGAAAAAACTGCGCATTTTCTTTGCCTGCCTCATTTTTGTACTGGCGATAAACATGATTTACAATGGCATTAACGGAAAAATCTAAAAACATGACACCCAATACATCTCAGGAAAAAGATTTTCAGAACATTATAGGCAATTTATTGCGTTACGGCATTTGGACGGCATTATCAGTAGCCGCCATTGGAGGCGTTGTTTATCTGCTGCATCACGGTCAGGAAATCGAAGACTACTCGGTATTTAAAGAAAATGACAGAAACATTTTCGAAGTAATCGCCGCAATTTACCAGGGCTTAATTCAGGGAAAAGGCGACTCAATCATCTTCTCCGGAATCATACTTCTGTTCCTCACGCCCGTATTTCGGGTTTTGCTGTCGTTATTTTCTTTCCTCCTCGAAAAAGACTACCTCTATGTGGCCATCACCACCATCGTAATCGGCATCATTATCCTTAGTATTTCGTTTGGGTTTTCGCATTAATGTAGCTATTTCTTTTTTTAGAGTTTTCAGAAGCTAATCCAGCTGTGCGCTATATCTTTTCCGCCGAACCCCGGCGGAAAAAGGATGCCGCTTCCATCTGGGCTAGGGCTGTTGGTTTCATGGGAAGATTTAGTGAAATATAAATAGATAAATTCGTTTAAATATTTCATATAACATTGCAAGAATTCCAATTCCTGCAATAACATAAACTCTCCAACTACGCATTTTAGTAATTGAATTCATTTACTCGAATATTAATAATTCTGGTGCTCGATTGCATCGAGTACCTACTTTCTTTTGAACACTAAAGCAAAGCGTTTGCAACGCGGATATTCAGGACACAAAATAATCTAATGAAAGCGGACTGTACCATTTCACTTTTATAGAAAACTTTCTTTAATTACCCGCGTTGCAAACGCTACGTTTAGGTTACATAATATAAGTAGGTACTCGATGCAATCGAGCACCAGATTTGTTGGTAAACGAGCGCTAGTTAGGGTAGTGTTTTATTCCTTCCCCCAAATTCTCGTATTCAAATCCAGTTCATGAACAATATCCTGCATAAACTGAACGATAGAAAGATCAGCTTTAAGCAAATCAGGAACTAAAAGCGAAGTGCTAATAGGCGCTTCAAAGTAATTGTGAGATAACGGAAAGGCGATATACATTTTAGAATCTATAAACGAAATTGAAATTGTCTCGTCAGATTTACGGTTTAAAGCCAGAATTCTCTCCATCATCGCAGGTGTCAGAATATATCTTGCTTCAATTTGGTTTTTGGAATACGTTACAAATTTGCTGTCAAATTCTATATTTTCTAATTGCACTTTATCAGTATTGCCAAAACTCAAAATGTTTTTGGAAAGCCAAGAACTAATATCATCTAAAGCATTTTTTGGACGTACTACCGTCGAAGTACTAAAGTTTTTATTAAAATCAGCAATAAAAACAATTCCCTTGAAAATGTTATACCATTTTGTATGCTTTTTGTTTTCGCTTTCTATTTTATACTCGGCATGAACCTCTGCAAAATAAAAAGAAGTTTCATCAATCGTTCCGGTTATTAAATCCTGTGAATTACAACGATCCGGTCTAGTGGTAAAAAGTTCAGAACTTATAAATTCACAATCTGAAATTCCACTTTGTGGTGTAAAAACTAAATTTTCATTGACATTTTTTAGTGCCGGTGTTACAATATTCGTTTTGTAGACAGCTTTATATTTTTGTATATCATTTTCTGTTTTAATGCGTATGGCAGAACGAATAATTCCGTAAACGAAAAAAAAACCTAAAAGTACTAAAGTATGAAATTTAATTATTAGCCATATCACTGCAGTTATAAAGGCAAGACCCGTTATTATATTGGATAATTTACGGTTTTTGGATATTATTTTTCGGTCAATTTCTAATGTATTCAGAGCTTCCTGAAAGCCTGCAATGTGATTAATTTCTGAATTCATTAATTATTGAAAAGCTCTTTTGCACTAATGTTTTTACGTTCTTCTTCGGGTGTTGCCAGTACATCAGTTTTGGTAAAACCTAGCATTCCGGCAAACAAATTGCGCGGAAACGTCATAATTGTATTATTATAGTCAGTTACTACAGCATTGTAGGTTCTTCTTGCAGCAGCGATTTGTTCTTCGCTTTCTGTCCAGGTAGTTTGCAAATTTAAGAAATTGGTATTGGCTTTTAAATCAGGGTAATTTTCGACCGTTACCATTAAGCCCTTTACTGCCCTGCTTAATTCGGCATCTAAACTCGTTTTTTCGTTGTCTGTCACCCCCCCTGAAGTAGCTTTGGAGCGTAGCTCTGCTATTTTGGTTAAAGTACCTTGTTCATGATTGATGTATTGTTTTACCAATTCAACAAGGTTTGGAATCAGGTCAAAACGTTTTTTCAGCATTACATCAATAGCAGAGAAAGCACTAACAGCCTGATTTCTTTTTAAGATAAGGGAATTGTAAATTGAGATTCCAAAAATCAAAAGGAAAACAAAAAATCCTAAAATAACAATCATGGTTTATTTTTTTTAAAATTGATTACGGGCAAATATATAGAAAAGGAAATAAGTTTTGCTCTTTATTTTTTTAGATTTAGGCACAAATTTGAATGTTGAAAATTTGATATTTCAACTAAAAATTGACTAAAAAATATAACTTTATCCCCAAAATAAATATGATTTTAGCGTTACCAATACAAAGCTTCTTTAAAACTAATTTCAAATGAACAAAAACATAACCGCTCTCTACAACATCGCCCAAAAACCAACCCGAAAAATACTCGGTTTAATGTCCGGAACTTCGCTTGACGGGCTGGATATTGCTTTGTGTGAAATTTCGGGAGCGGGCGAAAATACAAACGTTACCATTCTGGAATTTGAAACCATCCCTTACTCAGAAGATATTAAAACTGAAATCAGAAAAGTTTTTGCTCAAAAAACAATCGATTTTCAGCTTTTGGCGCTGCTCAATGAATGGATCGGAATTTTGCATAGCGAAATGATTAATGACAGTCTTGCCAAATGGAATATTCTTGGAAACGAAGTCGATCTGATTGCCTCACACGGACAGACGGTTTTACATGCTCCTAAGTTTTTGCATCAGCAGGAAAAATTTCCTAATGCGACTTTGCAAATTGGAGACGGTGATCATATAGCCGTAAAAACCGGAATTATCACACTATCCGATTTTAGGCAAAAACATGTTGCAGCGGGTGGCGAAGGAGCGCCTTTGGCGGTGTATGGGGATTATTTATTATTCGGTAAAAAAGGCGAAAACCGCATCATGCTCAACATGGGTGGAATCGCAAATTACACTTATCTGCCGGCCTCATTAAACGCCGAAGAGGTTTTTGTAACCGATACCGGAACTGCAAATACCTTAATTGATATTTATACCAAACATTATTTTCCTGAAAAAAGCTACGACAAAGATGCCGAAATTGCACAGCAGGGAACCATAAATCAGGAACTTTTAAGCGAACTCAAAAAAGATAATTTTTTTCAGAAAAGCTTCCCGAAAACAATTGGTCAGGAGTTATTTAATTTCGATTTTGTACAGTCGGCTTTGGTTAAATTAGATTTGGCAGCCATTTCGGCATCAGATTTGCTGGCGACTTTAACACGCTTAAGTGCCGAAACTATTGCGGAAGCAATTTATTTCACGATAAAAAACACTCAGATTCAGGCTGAAGATTTCCATATTTACATGTCAGGAGGCGGGACTAACAATCCGTTACTGGTAAAATGGCTAAAGGAATTATTGCCTTGCCAGTTTCATACCAGCAATGATCTTGGGATTTTAAGCGATGCAAAAGAAGCGGTTTTATTTGCGCTTTTGGCAAACGAAACCGTTGCAGGAGGAGATTATAATTTCGGAAACAGCAAAGGTATTCCATCAGTCACAATGGGGAAAATCTCGTTTCCGGACTAATTTTTAACACATAGCTTATGTGTTTTTAAGCAAGTGAAACGTCTTTATACACAAAGAAAACTATGTATCTATGTGTTTGAAAGCATTATAAGAATAAAGCATTCGATTAAATCAAAGCTAATTGTGAAGAAAACCAAAATAATTATATGAAAATCAAATTCATATCGTTAAAATTATAATTTCTCAATTATTGATTATAATCGGTTAAAAAAACTATTTTTGGATTCTGTTAAAAAAAGATTGAAATGCATAAAAATCAGCACCTAATATTCTCTATCATATTTTTACTTTTCTTTGGATGGAACGTCAGTTCTCAGGAAAAAGCAAAGCATCCTAAAAACGAATTTAGAGGTGTCTGGATTGCAACGGTTGTCAATATCGACTGGCCTAAAACAGCCACAGACAAGGTTGAGAAAGAAAAGGCAGATTATATTGAAATTTTAGAAATATATAAAAAACTGAATTACAATGCTGTAATTGTTCAGATTAGAAGTGTTGGAGATGCTTTATATCCAACACAATTGGCGCCCTGGTCCCGTTTTTTAACAGGTAAAGAAGGTCAGGCTCCAAGTCCGTATTACGATACATTGGCCTGGATGATTGAAGAGGCACATAACAGAGGTTTTGAATTTCATGCCTGGATGAATCCGTACCGTGCTACTTTCGATTTAAATAAAAACCTTTTGAGTCCGACTCATGATGTATTCAAACACCCGGAATGGATGATCGAATACGGAGGAAAATTGTATTACGATCCTGCTTTGCCTGAAGTTCAGACACATTTGACGAAAGTGGTAAAAGAAGTAGTAGATAAATACGACATCGATGCGATACACTTTGATGATTATTTTTATCCGTATGCTGTTCCCGGAAAAGTTTTTAACGACACGGCATCCTACAAAAAATATGGAGCAGGTTTAAGCCTTGCCGATTGGCGTCGTGCAAATGTGAGCAACTTCGTTCACACTATTTCTACTACTATAAAAGCAAGCAAACCCTGGGTACAGTTCGGAATCAGTCCATTTGGGGTTTGGCGAAACAAATCAGTTGACCCGAGAGGCTCCGATACCCAGTCGATGTCAAATTATGACGATTTATACGCAGATCCGCTTTTATGGATGGACCAAAACTGGATTGATTATATCCTGCCTCAATTGTATTGGAGTATGAACAATCGTGTAGCTTCTTACTCGAAATTGGTGAAATGGTGGTCAGAGAATTCGAAAAAAACTGCTGTTTATATAGGTCACGCATCGTATAAAATTAGAGGTGACAGTGATAAGAGCTGGAATTTTGCCAGTGAAATCCCAACTCAGATTGATTTTGCCAGAAGCTTTAAAAATGTTTCCGGAAGTGCTTATTTCAGCGCCAAATGGTTTATGGATAAGAACTTTGATATTACGCGTCATTTAGAAGAGAATCAATATAAATACCCTGCTCTACCTGCTGCAGTTCCCAATTTAAAACGTGTAATTATCGATACTCCTTTTGTTAATGAATATGCAAAAGACAGTTTACGTTATACATTTAAGATTAAATCCCCGCTCAATACCAAAGTGAGATACATGGTAGTTTACGGAGCCGATCATATTTCGAGAATCGATATTAACGATGCCAGACAGATTGTTGAGAAGGTAAGGACAAACGAAAACGAAGGAACAATTTCTTTTTCTCTCCCTGCAGGAAAACTGAATCAGTATAAAGCCTGTGCGGTAACGTTTATCGACTATTTTGCAAACGAAAGTACCCCAACGATTATAGACTTAAAAAAGACATTTAAAACCTATTCACCAGCTCAGCCAAATGAAAACAGATAACAAACCGTGGTTTTGGATTCCGCTTCTAAACTTCGCTTCAGGATTGCCGTATGCCGTAATTATTTCAGTTTCGGTAATTATGTACAAAAACCTTGGAATCTCAAATGAAGATATTGGAGTTTATACCAGTTTGTTATACCTTCCATGGGTTATAAAACCATTATGGAGTCCATTTATCGAACTGACAGGGACCAAAAGGAAATGGTTTTTAGCAATGCAGTTATTGATTTCAATTGCGTTTTTGCTGGTCGGATTTACGATTCCGATAAACGGATTTTTTATGATGACCTTAGCTATATTCTGGGTTGCAGCGTTTGCTTCGGCTTCGAATGATATTGCCAGTGACGGTTTTTATTTATTGGTTTTACCAAAAGAACAACAGTCTTTTTTTCTCGGAATCAGAAGTACTTTTTACAGACTTTCGATGCTGGCCGGAAACGGATTAATTGTACTTTTTGCGGGTTATCTGGAACATAAATATGGTGACAATACAAAAGCATGGTCTTACACGATGATTGCTGTTGGGTTGTTAATGACTTTCATCACGATATACAATTTCATTTTTACGCCTAAAAACGAAATCAACGCTGCCGAAGATAAACAAGCGCATCATCATCAAAACTTCGGAACCATTTTTATTAGTTTTTTTAAGAAAAAGCAAATCGGATTAATTTTGGCTTTTATTCTGGTTTTCAGGCTGGGAGAATCGCAGTTGCTTAAAATGTTAAGCCCGTTTCTGCTTGATGGAAAAGAATTAGGCGGAATGGGGCTGGATACAGAAGCAGTTGGAATAATTTACGGAACATTTGGTGTTGGGGCATTAACTCTGGGAGGTATTTTGGGCGGAATTGCAATCTCTAAACAAGGTCTTACCAAGTGGATGTTTCCGATGTTTTTAGCAATGCATTTACCAATAATTGGTTTCATTTTATTAGCATTCTTCCACCCAGCATCAATTTATTACATTTATGCAGTAGTGATTTTAGAACAATTCGGTTATGGCTTTGGATTTACAGCTTTTATGATGTATTTAATTCACGTTGCCGAAGGGGAATCAAAAACAGCACATTATGCACTGGCAACCGGTTTTATGGCTATGGGAATGATGCTGCCGGGAATGTTGAGCGGATTTATACAACAATATTTGGGCTATCAAAACTTCTTTATATGGGTTTTCTTAGCTACAATTCCAGGTCTTATTTTATCACGTTTTTTAATTTTTCCGAAAGATTTCGGAAAAAAATCAGAAGAAGTTTAACCCCCAAATCAAACTTTACCTATGGAAATCAATGAAAATTTGCAGGCCGAACGCAACCTGAAAGGAACTGAGTTCGAAAAAACCGGAAATCTTGAAAAAGCAATTGAATTGTATGAAGAAAATGTAGCTGAAAGCTTTAAAGGAAATCATCCTTACGACAGATTGGCCAATATTTATAAAAACCAACTGGATCTGGAAAACGAAATTCGTGTTTTAGAAAAAGCAATTATTGTTTACGAAGAAATCACAATTGAAGACCGGTTAGAAGGACTTCCAAAACTCTTTCGCTTTAAAAACCGATTAGAAAAAGCTGTTGAAACCAAAAAACAATTGGCTAAACAGAAAAAAGCAAAGTTGAAATAAAAACATCCTTTTAAACACATAGAAACATAGTTTTTTGTGTAAAAAGAACAAAAAAAGAGAAACTCGTTTCTCAACACATAGCTATGTGTATTTAAATCAAGTGAAGCGCCTTTTCCAAGAACTAAATACTATGTTTCTATGTGTTAGAAAATTAAACGACACTAATCTAAATATTCTAAATCATGAGTATAAAGCGAACAAATTCAGATGATCCCGATTTTATAAAACTGGTAGCTTTATTAGATCAGGATTTAGCGATTAGAGACGGAGAAGATCATGCGTTTTACAATCAGTTTAATAAAATTGATAAAATAAAACATACGATCGTTTATTATGAAAACGGAGTTCCGGTTGGCTGTGGCGCTTTTCGCGAAAAAGTTCCAGGCACAACAGAAATCAAACGAATGTATGTGCATCCGGATCATAGAAAAAAAGGAATTGCTTCAGCCGTTTTAAAAGAACTCGAAATCTGGGCAAAAGAAGTAGGATATACTTATACCATTCTGGAAACCGGAAAAAACCAGCCCGAAGCCATCAACTTATATCAAAAATTACAATACACCATAATTCCGAATTATCCCCCTTACGAGGAAATAGATAATAGTGTCTGCATGAAAAAGACTTTATAATAATGAAAATCACAGCCGAAGCATTACGACAAAAAATAGGACAATTTTTCTTCCCAGCCGTATTCATCAACGATACAGAGGAAAATATTCAGGAAATGGAACGTCTTATAAAAGAACATAATATTGGCGGACTGACCTTTTTTCACAGTCGTGCGAGTGCTGCAACCAATTACGAAAGCAAGAAAAAAGTTGTTTTTAATGACGACAGCTACGAAAAAATTAAAGCACTGATTGCTCGTTATCAAAAAGCCGCTACTACGCCACTTTTAATCAGCATTGATGCAGAATGGGGTTTGGCTATGCGTATCGAAAAAACACCGCAATACCCTTATGCAATTACACTTGGCGCTTTACCAGAAAACAAATCCAACTTAGTCTATGAAGTTGGAAAACAAATTGGATTAGATTTAAAAGCGGCTGGAATTCAGTATAATTTATCGCCATTGGCAGATATCAACAACAATCCAAACAATCCTGTTATTGGTTATCGCTCTTTTGGTGAAAATAAACAAAAAGTAGCCAATTTTGCTGTTGAATATTTAAACGGAATGTCGGAAGTTGGCGTTTTAGGCTGTCTGAAGCATTTTCCAGGACACGGGAATACGAACGTCGATTCGCATTTAGGATTACCAGTTTTAAAGGAAACTCTGGAAGAATTGATGGAAAACGAATTATATCCTTTCATCAAAGGAATCGAAAACAATGTCGATTCAATTATGATTGGACATTTGGCCGTTCCGAGTTTAAATGACGGAAAAGATACCTCTGCAACGTTATCAAAAGCAGTTATTCAGGATTTATTGCGTGATAAATTAGGTTATGATGGTTTAGTAATTTCTGATGCTTTAAATATGCACAGCGTTTCTAAATTATACGAAACCAAAGGGCAATTAGAATGGGAAGCTTTCAACGCGGGAAATGATGTTTTATGTTTTGCCGAAAATGTGCCGGAAGGAATTGAAGCCATCTATAAAAATGCTTCACCGGACCGTATTTTCGAAAGTTATAACCGAATCATGAGAGCCAAAGAAAAAGTGGGAATTCTTTCTGGAAACACAACTATTTCTGGCGAATTAGATTTCGAAAGAACATCAAAATTAAACTTGGAAATTGCTCAAAATGCAATTACAACTATTATTGATAACTCAAGCACAGAATTAGCTTTTGAAGCTCAGAACAACAACAAATTAGCTAAACTGAGTTTATATAAAAATACCGAGAACACATTTTTCAAAACTTTAAATACAAAACTGCCTTCACCGGAATTTGCTTTTGAAAATTTAGAAGTTTCGGATATTTCATCCATTAAAAATGAATTAGAAAAATTTGAAACGATTTTGATTTCATTATTTGTTCCAAAAGCAAAACCTTTAAATAATTTCGAAATTGACAACGAAGTTTTAGACTTACTTTCAGATTTACTTGAATCTAAAAAATGCATCATTTACGTTTTTGGAAATCCGTATTCTTTGCCATTAATTCCGAATCTTAAAAAAGCCTCGGGACTGGTTGAAGCGTATCAGGATTTCGAAGAATTTCAAAAAACGGCAGGAATTCAATTTTTAGCAAAAAATACTTCAAATGGCGTTTTGCCAGTAAATATTGAAATTCAGTAAGTTAAAGCATAAAATAGTCAAAATTTATCAACTTATAAATATTAATAATCACATCTTATTGTGAAAACCTGCACTTGTGTCCTACTTTTGCACCAGAAATAAATATTTAACGTAAAACGAAAATTATGTCTTTAGTAGGAAAAAAATTCCCAAGTATTGCAGTAGATGCTATCTCTGAAATGGGTGACAATTTAAAAATCAACATTTTTGAAGAAGCAGTAAACAACAATAAAAAAGTACTTTTATTTTGGTACCCAAAAGATTTTACTTTTGTATGTCCAACAGAATTACACGCCTTTCAGGCTGCATTACCAGAATTTGAGAAAAGAAATACTATCGTAATTGGTGCTTCTTGTGATACAAACGAAGTTCACTTTGCTTGGTTAAATACTCCAAAAAACAATGGTGGAATCGAAGGTGTTACTTACCCAATCTTAGCTGATACAAACCGTAACTTAGCTAACATTTTAGGTATTCTTGATATCGAATCTACAAGCTACAGCGAAGATACTGATTCAGTTATCATCGAAGGTTCAAACGTAACTTACAGAGCTACTTACCTAATCGACGAGACTGGAAAAATCTTCCACGAAAGCGTAAACGATATGCCATTAGGACGTAACGTAAACGAATACTTAAGAATGGTTGATGCTTACACACACATCCAGACTAAAGGTGAAGTTTGTCCTGCAAACTGGGAAGCTGGTAAAGAAGCTATGTCTGCTGACAGAATCAGTACTGCTGAATACTTAAGCGCAAACTAATTCTTTTTTAAGGTTCTGAGGTTCTAAGATACTAAGGCGCTAAGCTTTTTTACTGAACTTTAAATCTTAAATAAAAATTCTACAATATAGTTATCGGGTTCTAAGATTAAAACTTAGAATCTTAGAACCTTGATGACTTTAGATCTCACAAAAATAATTTTAACGTTAAGTCATTTTATGGACTAAGGGCTAAAAAACTTAGAACCTTAGCGCCTCAGCGGCTTAGCACCTTAAAAACAAAAAACATGTTAATCGACTTAAACGAAGATACGTTAGCAGATTTAGTTGCTAAAAACGAAAAAGTAGTAGTACAATATTCAGCTTCATGGTGTGGAAATTGCCGTATTATGAAACCAAAATTCAAAAAATTAGCAACAGAAAATGAAGCTATCACTTTTGTTTTGGTTGATGCAGAAAATGCTCCTGAATCTAGAAAATTAGCTAATGTAAGCAACCTGCCAACATTCGCAACTTTCGTAAACGGACAATTAGTTGGCGAAACGCAGACTAACAAACAAGAAGTTTTAATCGATCTTGTAAACGCAATTGCTTAAATTTAGATCGTTAGACTGGCTTAGACTTTTAGACTTCTTATAAGTTGCCTAAATCTTTAAAAAAGTCTAAGAAGTCTAAGAATGTCTAAAAATCTAAGAAGTCTAAACTATGAAATTACCAGTAATAAAGCATTTAACGCAATTTATCGAAGAAAACGATCAGGATTATATTATAGAAACGATCGAAGTTCTGGAAGCGATGACCGAAATTCCGTCATTAAAAGACGAAGAATTAGATGTAATCGGCGAATTGATTTCCAACATGTACGGTGCTCTTGAAGTACAAAAGTTAGTTGCTCAGGGAACTGACAAAAAAGAAGCACTAAATACGTTCATGAAACGTGTATTAGGCTCAATCGATAAATAAATCGACCTCTTTTTCAAATAAAAAAAATATGACTGAAAAGCGTTTCGTTCTGCGAGGCGCTTTTTTAGATTACAGTATTAAGTCGCAGTTTTCACACAATATTTGTCAGGTTGAGCGGAGTCGAAGCCCCGCAAAGTAAATCGATAAAATCATAATCAATTGTCTAATTGCCAGATTATCTAATTATTTTGGGCGAGCCACCATCCCGATAAGAGGGCAGACTTTCTTTGTGTATATTCGCCCTCTTATCGGGATGCTGTCGGGCTGTCTGCGCTACTTCGGTAGCCAGCTCCCATCCCTCTCGCAGGCAAAAGGTTTCAATAGACGTTTTATAGTTATTGACAAAAAATTGTCAGGCTGAGCGGAGTCGAAGCCCGCCAAAGTAATTTCATAAAGATTAGTGACTTAAGTTTACTGTGCTGCTTACGTAAGCTTTGATTCCGCTCAGCCTGACAGACGGAATAAAACTAAAATTTATCCCGGGGCTTCGGGACTAAAATTTAAAATATTTAAATAAATTCGTGAATTCGTGGCTATCCAAAAATCACAATTTTCCTATCCCTAAACCCATAACAAATACTTTTAGATTCAAATATTAATCCTTACTTTTGAACCTCATTAATTTTAAACAAAAATCATGGCTTCAATAACTTTAGGAGGAAATCCTGTAAACACATCAGGTGAATTACCGGCAGTTGGATCACAATTAGCTGATTTCAATTTAGTACAAAACGATTTATCAGTTGCTTCTTTAAGTAACTTTGCTGGTAAAAAATTAGTTTTAAACATTTTCCCAAGTGTTGATACAGGAACTTGCGCTACATCTGTTAGAAAATTCAACGAAAGTGCAAGCGGATTAGAAAATACAACTGTTTTGTGTATTTCAAGAGATTTACCTTTCGCTCAAAAACGTTTTTGTGGAGCAGAAGGTTTAGAAAATGTTGTAAACTTATCAGATTTTCAGGAAGGTTCTTTCGGTAAAGCAAATGGTTTAGACATTGTTGACGGACCTTTAAAAGGCTTGCTTTCAAGAGCTATCATCGTAGTTGACGCTGACGGAAAAGTGCTTCATACAGAACAAGTTGCTGAAATTGCAAACGAACCAAATTACGAAGCAGCTTTAGCAGCATTATAATCCCATTAAATGGAATTTCAAAAAGACAATACATTTGTTAAGGGCCGACTTAAAAGCGTAACATACGCTTTTAAGGGAGCTGTTAAATTAATAAGTACCGAACATAGTGTTATGGTACAGTTTTCACTTGGAATACTAATGACCATTGCCGGTTTTTATTTCAATATTTCTCACGAGGAATGGCTTTTTCAGATCTTTGCAATTGGTCTTGTATTAAGTGTAGAAGGGTTGAATACAGCTGTAGAAAAAGTTGCCGATTTTATTCATCCAAGTTATCATGAAAAAATCGGATTCATTAAAGATATTGCTGCCGGAGCAGTATTTTTTGCCGCAATGACAGCAATAGCAATAGGCTTGATTATTTATATACCAAAATTTATATAGGCAAAACAGGATACGCAGGAATGGCAAAAACAAAAAAAGAAACTTCAGATAAAAAAAGCGGGCCAAAAGATGAATCTAAAAAATCTTGGAAGTTATCCAAACAGCAAAAAATTGTTTTTGGCTGTCTTTTGGTGTTGTTTTCTATTGCATTATTAGTAGCATTTATTTCCTTTTATGTTAACGGACAATGGCAGGCTGACCAAAGTGCAGTCAGTCATTTAGATGACCGCTCGGAGGTGGTACAGAACTGGCTGGGGAAATTCGGGGCCTATCTTGCTGACTTGATTGTATATAAAGGTTTCGGAATTGCTTCGTTCGTCTTTGTACGTTTGTTTTTCCTAACCGGAATGTTTTTGGCATTGGAACTTTCTGTTACAAAACTAAAAAACACCTGGTTTTGGGATTTGTTTGCCGTTATAATCGTGTCTGTTTTATTTGGCTTTTTTGCCACTTCAGCTCCGGAATTAGGAGGCGTAATTGGCTACGAACTCAATCTTTTTCTGCAGGATTATATCGGAAAAACGGGGACTTTACTAACATTGGTTTTTGGATTAATCGTTTACCTGATTTTCAAAATCAAAGTATCACCGGAAAAAATCCAGTCTTATTTTGATTCTGCTAAAAATGAGTTAAAATCAGAATTAAATGCTGTTAAACCAACTCAGCCGGAACAGCCTGAAAGTGCTTATAATTTAGAGGAATTTGCTATTGAGGAAGAAGAAGATCCTGAATTAGACAATATACACCTTAAAACGGTTGATAGCCAATTCGAAATCAATAAAGAAGCTTTAAAACCGACTATCTCTCATGCATCAGAACTTGATTTAAATCCAGTTTTAAAGCCGGTTGAAATGAATATTAATCCGGTTACAGAAACACCGTTTCATCATAACGAAGAATTTGTTATAGAAAAAGCGGAAGAAGAAGATATTATTGAAGAAAATTTGGCATCACGTTTAGTTGCAGATTTCGGATTATTTGATCCGACTTTGGATTTATCCAATTATAAATTCCCGACGATTGATTTATTAAAAGAATATTCGACAGGAGGAATTACAATCAATCAGGAAGAATTAGAAGAAAATAAAAATAAAATTGTAGACACACTTCGTAACTACAAAATTGAAATAGCACAAATTAAAGCTACCGTTGGACCATCGGTAACTTTATATGAAATTGTTCCAGAAGCCGGAATCAGGATTTCTAAAATTAAAAGTTTAGAAGATGATATCGCATTGTCTTTATCAGCTTTAGGAATTCGTATTATTGCGCCAATTCCTGGAAAAGGTACTATCGGTATTGAGGTTCCGAATAAAAACCCAACAATGGTTTCTATGAAAAGTGTTATCGGAGCTGCGAAGTTCCAGGAAGCTGAAATGGAACTGCCAATTGCATTAGGAAAAACCATTTCAAACGAAACTTTCGTGGTTGATTTAGCCAAAATGCCGCACTTACTGATGGCGGGGGCAACTGGACAGGGAAAATCTGTAGGGTTAAATGCGGTTTTAACTTCGCTTTTATATAAAAAACATCCTGCAGAAGTAAAATTCGTTTTGGTTGACCCTAAAAAAGTAGAACTTACGCTTTTTAATAAAATTGAAAGACATTATTTAGCCAAACTTCCTGATACAGAAGATGCTATTATTACGGATAATGCAAAAGTGGTTAATACCTTAAATTCGCTTTGTACCGAAATGGACAATCGTTATTCTTTATTGAAAGATGCGATGGTTCGTAATATTAAGGAATACAACGAAAAATTCAAGTCAAGAAAATTAAATCCGGAAGCCGGTCATAGGTTTTTGCCATACATCGTTTTGGTGGTGGATGAGTTTGCTGATTTAATTATGACTGCCGGAAAAGAAGTTGAAATTCCGATTGCCCGTCTGGCTCAGTTGGCGCGTGCGATTGGTATTCACTTAATTATTGCTACGCAAAGGCCTTCGGTAAATGTAATTACCGGTTTGATTAAGGCCAATTTCCCGGCCAGAATTGCCTTTAGGGTAACTTCAAAGATTGACTCCAGAACTATTTTGGATACTCAGGGAGCAGATCAGTTAATAGGTAGGGGAGATTTGTTGTATTCAAACGGGAATGATGTAATTCGTGTTCAGTGTGCTTTTATTGATACGCCTGAGGTTGAAAAAATTACTGATTTTATAGGTTCACAAAAAGCATATGCCACGGCTTATCTGCTTCCGGAGTTTGTCGGAGAAGAAACTGGCATTAATCTTGATATGGATATTTCCGAAAGAGATACTTTATTTAGAGAGGCTGCCGAGATAATTGTAAATGCACAGCAGGGCTCAGCTTCTTTATTGCAAAGAAAGTTAAAATTAGGTTACAACAGGGCTGGCCGTTTAATTGATCAGCTCGAAGCAGCCGGAATTGTTGGGGCTTTTGAAGGAAGTAAAGCCCGAACTGTTAATATATCTGATTTAAGTGCTCTTGACCAATTTTTTAATAATGAACAAAATTAAAACCATCATGAAAACAAAATTTCAAGAAATCAAAAACAATTCTATCGCAAAAATGAGTAAAAAGTGTCTTAAAATGACAGTTTTACTTTTTTTGAGCTTTAATGTTATTCAGGCTCAGGATAAGAAAGCTAAAGATTTATTGAACGAGGTTACGGCCAAGATTAAAAGTTATGACAACATTTCGATTGATTTTAAATATTCGTTGAATAACGCCAAAGAAAATATCAATCAGGACAGTAAGGGAAATGTGGTAATGAAAGGGAATCAGTATGTGTTGAATTTCATGGGAGTTACTAAAATATTTGACGGGCAAAAAACATATACTATTGTTCCCGAAGATGAGGAAGTTACGATTTCTAAAGTAAACGAGAAAGACGATAACGCTGTTACGCCTTCAAAAATGCTTACTTTTTTCAATTCCGGATACAAATACAATATGGATATTGTTCAGAATGTTAAGGGAAGAAAAATTCAGTACATCAAATTAGTGCCAACCAGTGGAAAGGATCAAAGAAAAGAAATTCTTTTAGGTGTAGATGTTCAGACAAAACACATTTATAACTTGATTGAAACTGGAAAAAACGGAACAAAAACGACTTTAACCGTTAATTCTTTTAAAACCAATCAGCCTTTATCAAAAAATCAATTTACCTTTGTAGCGAGTAAATATCCAAAATACTACATCAATAAATTAGATTAATTACGAGGTTGAAAATTTTAGACAAATATTTATTAAAAACATTTCTGATTACATTTACTACGGTATTTGTAATCCTTTTTTTTATATTCATACTGCAGACAGTCTGGCTTTTTATTTCTGAACTGGCCGGAAAAGACCTGGATTTGATACTGGTTGTAAAATTCCTTCTTTTTTCAATGCCTAGGATCATTCCGCTTGTACTGCCTTTGTCGGTTTTGCTGGCTTCCATAATGACTTTTGGTAATCTGGCAGAGAACTATGAGTTTGCAGCAATGAAATCTTCAGGAATTTCCCTGCAGAGAGCGATGAGAATTTTGGTTATTTTCATCTTTGTATTAAGTATTGTTGCTTTTTGGTTTTCCAATAACGTAATTCCGTATGCGGAATATAAATTTATAAATTTCCGGAAGAATATTGCTCAGGCCAAACCGGCAATGGCGATTGCCGAAGGTCAGTTTAATGATGTAGGGTTTTATAATATCAAGGTTAACAAAAAATCAGGCGAAAACGGCAACCTTTTAACAGGTGTGACCATACATGAGAAACCCACAAATATGGGGGAAAGCAAGACAGTTATAAAAGCGAAGAATGGAGAATTGATAAGCAGTGAAAAGTCGAGTATTTTAAAATTGGTGCTTAATGACGGTTATTATTATCAGGATGTTACTCCAAAAAAATACGAAGACAGAGCCAAATTGCCTTTTGTAAAAGGGGCATTTAAAAAGCAAATCATCAATATTGATTTGTCAGAATTGAATAAAGTAGATACTGAAAATGAAAATATTAACAGTACAAGTACTATGTTGAATGTTAGTGAGTTGCGATACACACTGGATTCATTAAATAAAAACAGGGATAATGAAGTGGTTTCCTTTACTGAAAATATAAACCAAAGAGTAGGGTTGTCAAAACCGGTTCTGACTTCAAATGCTAAAAAGAAAAAGCCGCTTCCAGATAATCTTTTATCACTTTATGATAATAAGCAGAAGAAAGGGATTTTAGATATGGCCAGCAGTAATTTGACAAGTACCATTTATTCCATTGAGTCAACTCAAAAAGAATTAAAAGACAAACAGCGTGACATCAATAAACATCTTACATCACTTTATGAAAAGTTTGTAATTGCTTTTGCCTGTTTTTTAATGTTTTTTATCGGTGCCCCGCTAGGAGCTATTATCAGAAAAGGAGGTCTTGGTTTGCCAATTGTATTTGCGGTATTGATTTTTATTACCTTTCATTTCATTAATACATTCGGTAAAAGACTTTCACAGGAAGGAGGGATGACCCCGTTTTTAGGAGCCTGGATGTCTTCGTTTATATTGTCTCCTTTGGCAATTCTATTGACTTATCGTGCTACCAATGATAACGGATTGGTCAATTTTGATGCAATAACAACACCTATTCAACAAGTATTTCAAAAAATTTCCGGGCGATTTTCCAACGCTCAAAAACAATAAATAATTATGTCAACAAAAATACAACTGAACACCATTGAGGAAGCTATAGAAGATATTCGTCAGGGTAAAGTAATCATTGTAGTAGATGATGAGGATCGCGAAAATGAAGGCGATTTTTTGGCAGCAGCCGAAAAAACAACTCCTGAAATGATCAATTTTATGGCTACACACGGCCGTGGGTTAATTTGTACGCCTCTTACAGAAAGTCGTTGCAAGGAACTTGATTTACGTGCCATGGTAACAAATAATACAGATCATATGGAAACGGCTTTTACGGTTTCTGTTGATTTAAAAGGCAAAGGGGTTAGTACAGGAATTTCCGCTGCTGATCGTTCAAGAACAGTATTGTCATTGATAGATGCAAATACGAAACCGCATGAATTGGCACGTCCGGGACATATTTTTCCTCTAATTGCAAAGCAGGGAGGTGTATTAAGAAGAACAGGTCATACAGAAGCAGCTATTGATTTTGCAAGACTTGCAGGGTTTAAACCGGCAGGGGTAATTTGCGAAATCCTGAATGAAGACGGAACAATGGCGCGTTTACCGCAATTGGTAGAAGTGGCTAAAAGATTCAATCTGAAATTAGTTTCGATTGAAGATTTGGTAGCTTATAGAATGCAGCACGACAGTCTGATTGTTAAAAAAGAAGACTTTGATATCGAAACCCGTTTTGGGACATTCAGGTTAAGAGCTTATGAGCAGACTACAAATAAACAAATTCATATTGCTTTAACTAAAGGAACCTGGAATTTAGGAGAATCTATTTTAACACGTATCCATTCTTCGCAGGTCAATAACGATTTATTGGGAACTTTGACCAATAATGTCGATCAGCAGCTGGATGATATGTTTAAAATTATTAATGAAGAAGGAAAAGGAGCGGTTGTTTTCATCAATCAGGATATGACAGCTGTTAATCTTTTAAACAGAATTTCAGAATTAAAAGCATTACAGGCTGAAGGAACAATGAAAGCGCCAAAAGTAGTTATTGATACCAAAGATTACGGAATCGGAGCTCAGATTTTGCACGATCTTGATATTTCAAAAATAAAATTAGTTTCAAATACCCAGCAGACAAAACGTGTCGGAATGATCGGTTACGGATTGGAAATTACAGAATACGTAAATTATTAATATGGGGACTTTAGAGGAAAGAATCATAAAGTCTGAAACTCGTATTTTCAAAGCCGTTTTTCCAAGTACTACAAATCATTATGATACATTATTTGGAGGAACGGCCCTTCATCTCATGGATGAAGTCGCTTTTATTTGTGCTACACGTTTCAGCCGAAAAAAAGTAGTGACCATTTCAACAGGTCAGATTGATTTTAAAAAAGCAATTCCGGCAGGGACTTTAATCGAATTAGTAGCAAAAGTGGATAGTGTCGGAAGGACCAGTTGTAAAATTCATGTCGATATTTTTATGGAGCAAATGTATTCTGAATTACGTGAAACGGTAGTTTCAGGAACTTTTTCGTTTGTAGCAGTAGACGAAAATAAAAAACCAACGCCGATTTTAGACGATTTAGAATAATTTTTTTTAAATTTTCTTTTTCGGAAACACTGATAATTAAGTACTTGAAAATAGATTAAAAAAAGTACTGAAAAAGTTTTTGAGAACCGAAAAAGCATCTTATATTTGCACTCGCAATCACAAAAGGATTGCGACATACTGGAGAAATGGCAGAGCGGTCGAATGCGGCAGTCTTGAAAACTGTTGACTGTAACAGGTCCGGGGGTTCGAATCCCTCTTTCTCCGCAAGACTTCAAACCCTTTAACTTTTTGTTAAAGGGTTTCTTTTTTTTATAATAGCAGTATATTATTTTCCAAAAAATTTTTTACAATCAAAAAAACATTCTATATTTGCACCCGCAATCAGACAATGATAGCGACATACTGGAGAAATGGCAGAGCGGTCGAATGCGGCAGTCTTGAAAACTGTTGACTGTAACAGGTCCGGGGGTTCGAATCCCTCTTTCTCCGCTGAAAAAAATCCTAAATGGTGTCAAAACCCCGAAAATCTTATGATTTTCGGGGTTTTTTGCTTTTGCTGATATACCAAATTATTCAAGAAATCTTATCGCTAAAGGGACTAAATCGAGACCCTAGAAAAAACTAGAAATCTAGGGTCTCGCTAAAATCCTTTAACCCTTGCAAACACTGGGTTCAAAGATGAATTAAATAGCTAGTTCACTCATTAAACATCTTGTTTGGCTTGGATTGAGAATTTAAATTGATAAATAATTAATCAGTCAGTAAAATGAAAGCGAAAGTAAACCTGCATTTCTATGCAAAATCTTCAAAGGCTAATGCCAAAGGGCAATTTCCAATTTATGTCCGTCTAACTGTAAATGGTATCAGAACAGAATTCAGTACTAAAAAATTTATAGAACCTAACCGATGGCTATCTGAAGCGTGTAAAATGAAAGGCACTACAGAGGAAGCCCGTTCAATAAATGGTTATCTTGATGTAATAAAATCTAAAGTATTAGATATTCAAATGGAACTAATTCATAAGAATCAAGAATTGAATATTGATAACTTTAAAGAATTGCTTTTTGGCTCTGATGAAAAACAGCGCATGCTTGTCCCTATCTTTCAAGACCATAACAACAAAATAAAAGAGTTAGTAGGCAAAGAATATGCTCCAGGAACGTTAGAGCGTTATACTACTTCTTTAAAGCATACAATTGAGTTTTTGGAATGGAAATACAATATCTCAGATATTGAGATTTCTAAAATAAACCATGCTTTCATTACCGATTACGAATTCTATTTAAGAAGCGTTAGAAACTGCTCTAATAATACCGCTGTAAAATACATCAAGAACTTCAGTAAAATAATCAAGATTTGTTTGGCTAATGATTGGCTGGAAAAAAATCCCTTTGCAAACTATAAGGCAAAAGTTAAAGAGGTTGAGCGTGTTTATTTAACTGAAGAAGAGGTTCAGAATATTATAGAAAAAGATTTAAAGAATGATAGGCTTTCTCTTGTTCGTGATATATTCCTTTTTAGCTGTTTTACTGGACTGGCGTATATTGATGTCAAAAACTTGACAAAATCTCATATAAGTATTGGAATTGATGGAGAAAAATGGATTTTCACACACCGTCAAAAAACTGAAAGTGCTTCAAAAATTCCAATTTTACCAGTTACTCAAATGATAATTGATAAATATGAGAATCATCCTCAATGTGTCGGAGAAGAAAAATTACTCCCTATTCTTTCTAATCAAAAGATGAATGCTTATTTAAAAGAAATTGCAGGTATCTGTAAAATTGAAAAAGAATTAACTTTCCACATTGCTCGACATACATTCGCTACGACTGTAACGCTTACAAATGGCGTTCCAATTGAAAGTGTTAGCAAAATGCTTGGACATAAGAATTTGAGAACTACCCAACATTATGCTAAAGTGTTGGATAGAAAAGTGAGTGAGGATATGAAAATATTAAAAAACAAATTTATTTTATCAGACACTAAAGGATTGCTTGTGAAATTATGCTAGATTATCTATTTTTTTAATTTTTATATCCTCATATATAGCTACAACAAAAATAGATTTAAATACATTTTTCAATTAGATAACTAAGATCTTTGAATTTCAAAATTCAAATTATTAAAAATGAAGAAAGCATTTTCACCAGAAGAGTTTAGAACCTTATGTCTACAATATCATTGTAGAAGTAAATTTAGAAGCTGTGTTATCATTATTTGAAGATGATGCAGTAGTTGCACTTGAAGAAGGAAAGTGTTATTACGTGGTAAAGAACAAATGCGACCTTTTTATGAGCAAGTTATTGCCAGTAAACCTAAATTTGAAAATTTACAAATAGGCCTAAAATAATTAATGATAACATTGCACTAACATCAACGAAAGTTTCAGGAATTATGGTAACAGTAGAAGTTTCAAAGAAACAGACTGATGGCAGTTGGCTATGGATAATTGATTAACCAATTATTGCAATTGAACCATAAAATATTATTTTGCAATATTGAAATTTTAAAAGCCTCTTACTATTTACGGTTAAGAGGCTTTTAAATTATTCCGAATTTAGATACAATAAAAGTAGATTGAGCTACTTCAACGTCATTTAAGGTTAAGACCTTTGTAGTATAATTTTAATAAAAATGAATATACTACAAATTAAGTCAAGCCTAAATGGCAAAAAATCATCAAGCACAAAATTGTCTGATGTTATCGTAGAGGAAATACGAAAAAAATATCCTACTGGTATTTTAACGGTTAGAGACCTTGCAATTGACATTCTGCCTCACTTTTCTGACCAGCACTTTGGGGCGTTTTCCAATAGTCAGGAAATAGATGCTCTAATAAAAGAGGATATTATCAAAATTTCTGACAAACTTATTGATGAAATCCAACAAGCAGATTTTATTGTAATTGCAGTCCCTATCTATAATCTAACTATCCCATCAATCTTAAAATCTTGGATTGATTTAATAGTTAGAGCTCAAAAAACTTTTCGATATACAGCCGAAGGTCCTGTTGGATTGCTTTCGGGCAAGAAAGTTTACTTATCAATTTCATCAGGCGGTATTTATTCACAAGGTCCAAGAAAATCCCACGATTTTACCGAGCCATATCTAAAAACTATTTTAGGTTTTATTGGTCTTTCTGATATTACAACATTTAGAGTCGAGGGTTTATCAATTCCGGGCATTAGTGAAACAGCATTTTCAAATGCAGTGCAAAGTATTCATATAAGTTAACCAATTTTCTAATTAATAAATAAATTTAAAAAAAATGAGTAAAAAAATTTTAACAGGATTATATATCCTAACAGGTCTAATGTTAGCCAATTCTGGCTTCAATAAGTTTTTCCATTATATGCCACTGCCTCAAATGTCCGAAGAACTAACTAAAGCATTTGGTTCAATAATGAGTGTGAAATGGATTTTACCTTTAACAGGTATAGTTGAAATTATTGGCGGTGTACTTTTAGTATTTCCTAAATCAAGAGCTTTAGGAGCCATTGTTCTATTGCCTGTTTTAGTTGGTATTGTTTGCCATCACTTGGCTTATGATGCTGTTGGCGGTATGGTAGCGTATATATTATTTGCTGTAGTAGTTTGGGCTATAGTAACCAATGCGGATAAATACAAACCAATGATTAAGTAATAATTTAAAAAAGAAATTATGAAAGTAAATAGAATACAGTTTAGCAACTATGGAAGTGCATCAGAAATGTACATAGGCGAGTATGGACTACCACAGTTAAAAGCAGATGAAGTACAAATAAGTGTAAAAGCAGCAGCTATTAACCCATTGGATTGGAAACAACGGAGAGGAGATATGAAACTAATTATGGGAAAAAAATTTCCCAAAGGAATAGGAAATGATTTTGCAGGTATTGTTGAAGCCGTAGGTGCTAATGTGCAAAATATTAAAGTAGGTGATGAAGTTTTTGGCACTATGGATGTAAAAAAACCTGGAGCATTTGCTTCAAAACTGATTACTCAATCAAAATTTATTGCAAAAAAGCCAACTAATATTTCATTTTCAGAGGCATCTTGTTTGCCAATTGGTGCAACTGTAGCTTGGGCAGCATTGTTTTTAAAAACTAAAGTACATAAAAATACAAGAGTGCTCATAAATGGTTGTACTGGTGCTGTTGGCTCATTGGCAGTACAGTTAGCAAAAGAAAAGGGAGCTTGGGTAGCAGGTACTTGTTCAAAAACTGAAACTGAAGAAGCAAAAAAAATAGGTGTAGATAAAATATTTGATTACAACGAGCCAAATTATTGGAAAAAGTCAGAGCTATTTGATGTGGTGTTTGACACAGCAGGTTTAATGAAACAAACAGACGGCTTTTCAATGTTAAAACCAAATGGCAAATTTGTGGATATAAATCCTACACCTAAATCAATGCTTACTGGCTTATTTAAGCCCAAATATAAATTTACCTTTGCCACAGCAGGTATGAAACACCTTGCTGATATTGCCGAACTTGTTGAAAAAGGCAAATTAAAACCAAGAATAGGCAAAGAAATAAATTTTGAAAATACCATTGATGAGCTTATAAAAATTGAAAATGGCAAAGGCGTAAAAGGTAGAACTGTAATAGTTTTTTAAATTTGCATTATGAGTAATACAAAAATTCATCACATTAAAAGCATAACTGAATTACACCGTTTTTGTAATTTAGAAAAACCCAAGCATCCCCTTGTAAGTGTTATTGATTATTCAAAAGTTAATATACCAGCAGGGACTGGTAGTATTATCTGTGATTGCTATTCCATTGCTATAAAAAAGGGGGTGAATTTCAATTTTAAATATGGCCAGCAGGTTTACGATTTTGATGAAGGTGTAATGATTTTTACAGCACCCAAGCAAGTTATTAAACTTGAAAGTAAAGAATCAGATGATGAAAATAGAGAAGGATGGATTTTATACATCCATCCTGATTTTCTTTGGAACACACCTTTAACCAAAGCCATAAAGCAATATGAATATTTTAATTACTCTGTAAATGAAGCATTATTTCTTTCTGAAAAGGAAGAAATGTTGATTAATTCATTAGTTAAAAATATTGACGAAGAGTATCGTACCAATATTGACAAATTCACTCAAGGAATTATTATTTCTCATATTGAATCGCTTTTGAATTATTCCGAAAGATTTTATCAAAGACAATTCATCACAAGAAAGATCTCAAATCACAAAATCCTTGACCAATTAGAAATTTTACTGAATAAATATTTTGATAGTGAAGAAATATTGACCAAAGGGCTTCCTAAAGTAGAATACCTTGCCGAAAACTTGAAAATCTCACAAAGTTATTTAAGTGGGTTATTAAAAAATCTTACTGGTAAAAGTACCCAACACCATATACAAGACAAGGTCATTGAAAAAGCAAAAGAAAAGCTATCAACCACTGACTTAACAGTAAGCGAAATTGCGTATGAATTAGGATTTGAATTTCCTCAATCTTTCAATAAATTTTTTAAATCTAAAACTAATCTTTCACCGTTAGAGTTTAGAGAAACATTTAACTGATTTTATGGAAAAAGAAAGTTTTGAGGTAAAGTGTGATGATGGCACTATTTTAAAAGGTTTAATTGTGAAACCTCAAAATCCCAAAGCTGTTATTCAATTTAATTGTGGTACAGGTATTAGGAAAGAATTTTACTTTCCTTTTGTTAATTTTCTTGTTGAAAATAATTATTTATGTTGCCTTTGGGATTATAGAGGAATTGGAGAATCCAAACTAATGGATTTAAAATTAGTGAATTTTTCTTATTCCGATTATGGATTAAAAGATATGACTGCTATAAAAAAATACTTAGAAACAAGATTTATCATGTTACCTTTTTTTATTGTGGGACATAGTGTTGGTGGTCAACAAATTGGTTTTATCCAGAGTTTGGAAAATATAAAAGGAGTTGTAAATTTTGCTGTTTCTTCGGGTTATTATTCATACATGCCCTTAAAATATAGAATCAAGGCATATTTCTTTTTTTATTTATTTTCTCCAATAAGTATTTTTTTTACAGGATATGTAAAAGCAAAATCTTTTGGATTTATGGAGGACTTACCAAAAAACGTTGTATATGAATGGAGAAATTGGCTAGAAAAAAAAGATTACTTTTTTGATAAGAAATTTAATGGGAAATCAGTTTTTACAGAAAATTTCAAAAGAATTAAATTTCCAATTCATGTTTTTTTAACTACAGATGATGAGATTTCTACGAGAAAAAATGTGACTAATTTTTGGAGAAACATTATTAGTGATGAAGAGATTGTTTACACAATTTTTAATCCAAATCAAATCGGTGTAGATCAAATTGGTCATTTTGGCTTTTTCAAAAAGAATATGAAAAACTCTGTTTGGATTGAAGTATTAAATAGATTGAACGAAATGCTTTTGATAGATGAAAAATAAAATACACAAAATCATCAATGAAAATTGTATTGAGATTTTAACTGTTATAATAGTAATTATTGCATTTTACTTTATATACTCTGCTTATAATAATCTATATTTTTTTAGTTATTTTGAATAATAAAGTTCTTAACAAGTTAGTTGAACTTAATGAGCAATTAAATTTTATTGATTTAGAAATCGACAATCAAATCAAAAAATGTGAAAATGCAATTGACATGATTTTAAAATCAATAAATACAATTAAAAAAAATATTTCTAAAAGTTCTTTTAAAACAGATACAGAAGAAATTCTTTTTTTCAAAGAAATAAAACCCCAATTCACTTCAAAGCTTATTTATTTTAATATGATTTATAAGATTGAAATGAAAAGACCTAATGGAGGAAATAGAATTTTGAAAAAATATTACCATAACGAGCTTTTAAAGTTAAAGTCATTCTTCGACAACGAATTAGAATTCTATCAGTATTACAGATCAGGAAGCACTTACCTTGATTATAAATACTTTCAAAGAGGTAAGTTTGACATTAAACTTGCGCTTGATAATTATTATTTTGAAACCGACATAACGTTTAGTACTTCACATGACTTTAAAGTAGCCCAAATTCTAGCAAACGACTTAATTCAATTATACTTAGAAAATCAATTAGTTATGATTGAAAATAAAGATAGTGGTGAAAAATCACAACGCAAACCGAACATCAAATTGATGTGGACAGGCTCAAAAGTAGCATTGATTGAATTATTGTATGCATTGCATTCAGAAGGAGTTTTTAATAATGGTGCTTTAGATTTAAAAGATATTGCCGAGTATTTCGAACACATTTTTGAGGTTGATTTAGGGCAGTATCGTCGTGCATTCCTTGAAATAAGAGCTAGAAAGAGCGAAAGAACAAAATTCATTACATCTTTAAATGAAACTCTTTTAAAAAGAATGGACAATGCAGATGATATAGTTTAATTAAAATTCGTTCACAGCATAATCTCCGTTGTGAAATAAAACAATTCAAATACTACAAATTTGTTCCATAACAATCTAAAATATACGTTATGGCAATCGAAGTAATTACACGTGAAGACTTAAACGAATTCAGAAGTCTTCTTTTGAATGATTTAAAACAAATCATTCAACCTCAATCTCAACAAATAAAGCAATGGCTCAAATCCAATGAAGTTAGAAAGTTGCTTAACATTTCCCCAGGAACACTACAGAACCTTCGAATCAATGGTACACTTACTTTTACCAAGATTGGAGGTATAATGTATTACAACTATTCAGATATTGAAAAAGTTCTGAACGGTAATACACAAAAAAAGGTCACAGCTCTTTTCAAGTAATGTAATCTTAGCGAATGAATTACATTAAGCACTTGACAGGTTTTTTCAATTGCATTTCCAATGAAGAAATCATTTACCCAACTCACATTAGTTTGTATTTGGCATTGTTTCAAAGCTGGAATGTAAATCGGTTTAAAAACCCGATTACAATTTCTAGGGATGAAATGATGAAAGCCAGTAGAATTGCTTCAAAGGCAACCTATCACAAGTGTATTAAGGAATTGCAATTGCTCGGTTTTATAGAATACTTACCGTCCTATAATCCTTATCACGGCACAGAAGTAATAATGCATAATCTTTCTGATGGGAAAAAGCCTCAAAGTAGTTCAATGAATGGACTAACAAAACCAATAAGTGAACAAGCTAATGGTCAGGTTACTGAACAGGCTATTGAACCGCATATATATAATAATAAACAAACATTTAAAAACAATAAAAACATATCTATTGAAAGCAATTTAGAAAGTTCAATTGAAGAAGATTTTTTAGAAATTGATGAAAAAGAAAAAAAAAGTTCCGCGAAAAAAAAAGAAAGTCCGAGTTTGGATTTGGTGAAGGATTATTTCAAATATCAAGATTATCCTGAGCTTGAAGCAGAGCGATTTTTTAATTATTATACGAGTAATGGTTGGCTAATTGGTGGAAAAACCAAAATGAAGGACTGGAATGCAGCTGCTAGAAACTGGATGCTCACGACTTCTAAATTTTCAATCAATTCACCGCAAATTAAAGAACATTCAAAGGCCAATAATTTACACATCCAAGAAGACAAAGACTATGCAGAACCATTGTAAGAGAATCAACTATGAATTTACAATACAACTATCCGGAAATTCTAGCTTGGTTGGAAGAGAAAGGTAAACAAGACTATGGAGAAAAGTTTCATTTTGCTCAACAGGACACACTTAACATCATTAAGCTTATAGCTTACTTTTTGAAGGATGAAACAAAAACGAATGAGTTTGGTATCGATTTAACGAAAGGAATTTTATTATCAGGGCCTGTAGGTTGTGGTAAAACAACTTTAATGACTTTGATGAAATATGTTGCCAAACAAAACAACAGATTTTACCTGAAGACTTGCAGAGATATAAGTTTTGAATTTATCAAAGATGGATATGAAATAATACACCGCTACAGTCGTGGAAGTTATTCTCAAACGGAGTATAAGAATTATTGTTTCGATGATTTAGGAGTTGAGCAAAACTTAAAATATTATGGCAATGAGTGTAACGTAATGGCTGAAATCATCCTTTCGAGATATGATCTATTTATTACAAGAAAAGTACAAACGCATTTAACAACCAACCTCTCGGCTTCAGAAATAGAAACAGCTTATGGTAATCGAATCAGGTCAAGATTAAGAGGGATGCTGAACCTTATTGCATTTGATAAAAATACAGTAGACAAACGCTAACAAAAAAAATATGAAAATTACATTAAAGAAAATCAAGAAAATTGATCTTGAGATAATACAATCTGAATTGCTAAAATTCATCCGAAACAAGGTTGATAATATTCATCATTGCAAGGATTATGAAAAGTATTGCAATGATATAATTGTCATTGACACCCTGCAAAGTATGTTCTACATTTTTAGAACAAAAATTGAAAGCAAAAAAGTAGATTCAAATATAAGCTTAACACCAACACAATCAGTTATTCTACTCTACTGTTGCCAATGGGAAAGAAAAGAACGAACGCAAGAACAGGGAATAGTAATGCAATCGATTTCTGATATAATTTACGAAAGACTTGTCAATATTTAAACCAAAAATTATGAAAGTAAAAAACCGCTTAAAAATAGTTTGCCTGAATTTATTGGCACTAGTGATATGTTTTTCAATCATTATAACCGCTCCATTGCAATTTTTAGATTTTATCTTCAAAGGTAAAAACAGAATCCTGAAGTATCTGGAGGATAAGGTTTTCAGAATCTTATTCAGAATAAATGATTTGAGAAAAGAAATTTAACCTGCAAAGTAGCTACAAATGAGTAAAAAAAATAAAAAACCGCTTCCGCATTCTGTAACCAAAGCAGAACTGATTGCAATGTATTGCAATCAGTTCAGTGAAACTAAAATTAGAAATCAAATTAATGAAATCCTAAAGGAAAAGAACATTTCCAAAGACACAAAAATAATTCCCCATTTGGAGTTCATGGAGTTTGTGGAAACTTATGGATTGCCAAAAGGATATTATCTTGATGACTAATATTTATGCTTCAATAAATAGCTTTCTATTTCCACATCATCAAAAATGTTTTCTTCGATAACCATTTGTTTAAAAATGTCAACTTGAATTTCTGTATCAAGCTCGACTACATTCATTGATTGTGCATTTTGAATATAAAAATACCACCCAACCTTATCAACTTTGTTTTGATAGTCAAACATTAATTTTGCAAGCTCCAATTCAGCTGGCGATGCTTTTAATAGATCAGCCCATTTATCAAAGTTTGCAATTTTTGCAATGACATGCTGAGCATTCATAAGACTGAAATTGTCTTCATCAATGTCAAAGTCCGCAATAATCATTTCTATATCAAAATACTTTGATGTGTATTCGTATAGAAAAGCAGTAGTGGTTTTGTCCAAAACAGGACTTTTTGTTTTAAAATCTTTGTGTAGATTTTTTGCTTGAAGTTTGAAGTAATCAATAGGTATCATAATATAAATCCTTTTATTTCAAAGATTATTATCCTGAGTTTTGCGTTCGTATACTATTGTCGGATAATAAGCCTTGAAGGTTTATATTATCTAGTTATTGGTTGATAAAATCTTTGCACGAACGAGCAGGCATACCAAAAACACCTGAGACAAATATAATAATTTAATTCAAATTATTCATTCCTTATCTAATTTTTCCATTTGTTTAAAAGCAATTGGTTCACTATAACATTGCAATAGAATTGCAATGATACCTGATAATACTTTTGAATACCTGAAAAACCGTTTCAATACTTCACTATACCTCGCCATACTTCAAGACGAGTTTTTTTTATTTCAAAAATTTGCTCATGAAAGTTATGAAATGAAAATGACTAAAGATGAAATCAACTTAATTCTAAAGCGAAGGATAAAAAGTGGCGATGAGTTTAATCATCTAATCGAAAAGCCCAAAGGACAAAAGGTAAAACTCAAAAAAGGAGATACGTTTTATTCGGTTTCGATGATGAAAGTGTGGATAGAAACTTTCTACAAGCAGGTGGCTAAATTATCACAAATCCTAAAAGGAAAAACGATTCAGGAGACCTGCGATAAGATTCATTATTTCTTGTATTACGATATCCAGTATCAAGCTGATGGGATAACACAGAATTTAAGAAGCCCTGCTAACAGTTGGTTTAACCGGAGAGAAGGAATTGATTGTAAAAGCTATTCGATTTTCGCCAGTTCTGTCTTAATGAATTTAGGAATCAAGCATTACATCAGGCAAATAAAACAGCCAAAATTTAATCCAAAGCAATTCACCCATGTTTATGTGGTTGTGCCTTTTAATCAAATAAGCGGAAAGTTAGATAAAGGTCATTGCATTATTGATGGCACAATACAGAGTAATAAAGAACCAAGTTATACGGATAAAAAAGATGTTTTTATGGATCAGAAATTACCACACATAGGATTGAATTGCCCTGCTCCCAAAAAGAGCGGTTGGTATGTAACCAAAAAACCCTGCAAAAAAGCTTATGAGTTATATGATTTTGCTAGAAGTGCTGAACAAGCAAAGAATATGCTAGAATCATTAGGTAATGATGCAATTGCTCATAAATCAACAAGTGAAGGCGGTGCTTATAATATCTATGTCAAAAGCAATAGTATTTATGGCAGTAAAAGAGGACTTAAAGGTGTAGTAAAAAAGACAACTGAATCCCGTAGAAGATTTCCATTTTAAATAATTTGATTATGATAATATTAGAAGAACAAACAGGATTAAATGCTGGATTAAACCGAGGGCTTAAAATCGGTAAAATGCTCAAAAAAAATGTCCGCCTAAAAAATGTTAGTATTAAAAATGCTGTTAAAGTTGGTAAAGCGGTAGTTCCGATTGCCACAACAGCAATGAGCTTTTTCCCTGCTACAGCCCCTATTGGAGTTGCTTCAAAGATTGCCAAAGCGGGTAAACTGGCCAAAATTGCAGCAAAAGCAGGTAAGATTGGAAAAATTGCAATGAAAGTCAAAAAAATTGCAGGGACAAAAGTTGGACAGTTTGCACTAAACAATATTGTAAAACCTACGGTTAATAATGCTATTTCCAAAATTAGTAATCAACCACAAACCATCAGTGATCCACAGTCATTTGAAACTGCCGAACCAGCAGAAGTAATGCCAAATGCGACTCCTACGCCTGCTCAATTGGAAACCATTGCAGAAGTAAAAGGAGTTCCGGCGGAATCCTTAACTACTGGCACAACGGAAACTGGTGAGGCAGTTCCAAATGATGCACAACTTGAAACAATTTCCAAAGTAAAGGATATTCCTGTGCAAAATTTAAAGGAAGAAGCCCAAGTACAAAAGGAAACAGCACAACTCGAAAGTGGAGCTTCAACCGCAGACAAGCCTAATTATACAATTCCAATTGTTATTGGTTTAGGCGCTGTGGGAGCCATTCTTTTAGCAACAAGTTCAAAAAGTAATTAATAAACATAGAAATGAAACAAGAATTAATAACAATCAGTTCTGCCGTTGTTGTAGGAGCTCTTTCAAGAGGTCTTACAGGCACTATGACCGAGACATCCTCCAACACGGTAAAAGGTGTTGTTAATGGAGCGGTTGCTATTGGTGCTGGATTTTTAGCGGTAAAAGTAAACGGGAGTGATACCAAAAGTTCACTTTTGAGAGGTTCGGCAATCGGAGTTTCCATTGCTCATGGTCTGGAATTAGTAAAAAATATTTTTTCGTCTGAGAAAATTGTCGCTAAGCTAAACCCTGAAACAACAATCGGAAGATTTATGCAAAAAACCGCAGGTCTATCAGGAGCAGTTAATGGTCTAAGTGGCTATATCGATGCTTACGGTAATTATCACGAAGATGGTTTAGGAGGTTACATAGATATCAATGGGAACTATGTAGAAAATGGTTTAAATGCTTATGATGGTGGCGATGGCTTGGGTGCTTATGAAGAAGAAGGCTTAAACGGGTTTTTTGATAATGCAGGAAACTATCATGAAGATGGCTTAGGCGGTTACATTGATGTAAATGGAAACTATGTTGAAGATGGTTTAAGCGGTTATGAAGATGACGGTTTAGGAACGTATGAAGATGATGGCTTAGGTGCATATATCGATGAAAATGGGAATTATATTCTGTAAACCAAAAGAAAAAGTAAAATTTAATTCATAAAAAAAAATGGAAAATAGAAATCCACAATTGCAAAGAGCAATTAAAGTTTTAGGAGCAAGACAACGTCAAACGAGTCAAGTTGTGAGACCTCAAGCTACAAAATTGGTAGATAAGACCTATTACCTCAATGTAAAAGTTGATGGTATGAGTGGTATTAATGAACTTGTTGATGCCAATACTAAAAAAGTTGTTGGGATTACCAATTTTGATGGGAACCTACTTAACTCAGGAAGAGATGTTGTTATTGACGCAATCCGAGTTCAGTTCACTACAAAAGGACTAAAAATTGAAAGTGCTGACTGGCAAAGTAGAGACACACTTCCAGCGGAATTACAAAACGCAGATTTAAGGCTGATTCAAACCAATGACATGCTTATTGATTTGCCACTTACCGATGTTCAAAACTTCAAAAACGAGGATTACCGACCTATTGCAACAACCCCTCTTTTAAGAGCAAAAGAAGAGTTTAAATTAGAATTAGAATTTCCAAAAGGTGTTACAGTTCCTATTTCAAAAGAAGGTTCTGGAATGTTTCTAAGACTAGAGTTTAGAGTAACTGAGGCTAAAAAGTAAGAGAACCAAAAAAGCCGAAGTTATAACAATTGAGGCTTTTAAATCTTAAAAAGTATGCGACAAATTCAACATGTAGTAAAGGCAATTATTAAGCCAGGAGAAAGTAATACATCTGAGAATTTTAAGCTTCCTATTGGTTTTACAACTGGTGTTGCAGTGTACACTAATGGAGTTGAAAAAAAAATCAGTGCAATGACATCTATTGAAATGAAAGACGATAACAGTATTGCTATTATTCCTTCGGTTCATATTGATAATTGGAGACAATCAAATGGTGGCGAATACGAAAAGAGTTTTAAGCCTTTGAATTTCGATACAGGGAACAAAGATTATTCACTCATTTTTGCTTTGGACGAACCATTAAAAAGTGATGTCCCATTAAAATTTCATGTAGTGTTTTTATATAACAATAACATTAACAAAGTATAACATGTTTGTAGAATCTGCTTTTATAACAAGAGAGTTTAGGGAAGAACAAATTCCCGTTTTAGAGGGAGTTACCTGCCTTTCGGTTGTAAACACAGGAACTACAATTGCAATTATCAACGGTGTTACTATTTATCCAACCCAGAAGCAAATATTAATTCCACCCGATGGCACTTTTTCAAGGGTAAAGTTAGAAGTCAATTATGTGACAAGCGAATCAACTTTTGATCCAAGATTGGTTAAGGGAATTACCAGCGATATGGAACGAAACAGGATTTTACTTATCTACAAAAAACTAATTTAAAATGGAGCAATTAGATGATTTGATGGATAAACTGGCAAGCGATAAATTTTGCGCTGTAACGGTTTATGACAGGACTACTTCAAAGCCAATTTTTCGCAATATTACCCATGAGCAAATAAAAAATGATTATGGTACAAGTGAAGAATTCTTTGAAAAACTCTACGGTGATGGTTTTACCAAACTTACCATTCAGGAGAAGCGTAAAAATGGAATAAATGCTTTCAAAATTGAAGGCGACCCTTTTGATGTGACTTTTGGTGAGATTCAATCTAAATCGAGAGATAAAGAAGAAGAGCCAATGCCAGCTTCAAAAAAGAAGAAGAAAAAGAAAAAAAATGCAGGTCTTATGGGTTTAGGAATTGCAGACATCTTCGACTTGAAATTACAAGCTCGTGATCGAGATGAACTGGCTAAAAAATTAGAAGAATCTGAAAAATACAATCGGGAACTTAAAGCTAAAAACGAAGAACTCACAGAGGAAAAATTGCAAAGAAAATATACCAAAGAAAGTAACGATAGTTTGAACAACATGCTTTTAGGAGTAGTCAAACAAGCTCCAATTATTTTAAAGGGATTAGGGTTTAATGTTCCGGTTGAAAGTGGCGGTTTGGCAATGGCTTCGCCTGAAGATTTGGAAGATGAAAATTATTCGGATGCTAAAAAAGCTTTCTTGAATATCGTCCGAACTCTTGACGATGACACCATAGCATTGTTATCAGTTATTTATCAGAAAATCAATGAAAAAACCGAAAACAATATTTTTTCACAGGAACTATTCGGGTTATTACAAAAGCATCAAATGTTAGTATGAGTACAATAAGTATAAAAACAAAGGAGTCCAATCCTTTCAAATTGCAAAAGAAAACTAAGCTAGTTCAGGAATTATCGGAATTGGATAATGAGGTTTTAGAAAAATTGGTGGAGCTGAAGAAATCCAAAAAAGCCATTGCAATGGTTACCGATCCGCAGAGCTGGCAAACAATCAAAGAGTTCATAATGTAGAAAGTTGGAGTAGCCCGTTTTGTATGCTCCATTTACAAGCGGGCGAAACAATAAAAAAACACAGGTGTAGGCATTGCTCCAAGTTAAGAAAGTAAAGATGAAATAATAAGAGTAAGTTGAGCCAACTACTGGGACAACCCTTTAGAAGTCTCAAAATGAAATTTTCGGAGTAAAAATGAAATTGGGAGCAATACTACAGCCAAGAAACGAGCATGAAAAGACAAGGTTTACATAATCCCGCAGTAATTTCCGCAGTAGCTTCTTCTCCACAAGGACAAAAAGCGATTGCAACGACCCTAGAAAATACAAGTGCAGGAGTTAATGCTACTGTATCAATAGTTAAAGGAGTCTTGAAAATGGGACTTTTTTTGGGTGTGGTTTACTTTGCTTATAAGAAGATTTTTAATGGATTTTCACCGCTGAAAGAAAACAGAAGAGACAGACCAAGTAATATTTCAACAGGAATGGCAAAGAACAAAGCCGAAGCGATTTACAGTGCAATGTATGGTGTTGGAAATGGTTTCAAATCGGTAAAGCAAAATCTTATGGGAGTTAACCCGAACGGATTTGTCAGAATTCATAATGCTTTCGGACTTAGAAAAGGTATCAATCCCTTATCCAAGAAAATGACTTTGATTGAATGGTTTGGAGACCAGTTCAGTCAAAATGAACTAATGGAATTACGCTTTTTAATTCCCAATTTTTTTTAAATATGGAAGCGTCAAAATTAGTGCCTATCTCGATTAGTGTAGCGGGATTGGGAATATTGCTTTTTGCCATAGCTCAAGCAAATAAAGATAAAAACGGAAATGCTTATTTGAATCAAGGAACTGTAGAAAATAGCTTCAATGCAAAAGAAATAGCCACCGTACTTTACGACGCTATGAAAGAAGCCAATTTTACAAATACAGATAAGCGAAAAACCATTTTTACAACGCTCACAGGAGTTAGTCAAGCGCAATTTTCATGGGTAATTAAAGCCTTTGGGAGCAGATATTACAACACTCTAACGGGTAACACCTATTTCGCATTATGGCAAACACCAGTTAAGCATCCTTTGAAGGTTTGGCTTAAAGAGGAATTAAGTGACAGCGATTATGAATTATTAAAATCAAATTATCCAAAATACTTATAAGAATGACCACAGAAGATAAAATATGGATTGGTGGCGGTATCGCTCTTGCTATTGGTGGTGGCATTTATTATTTCGTTCAAAAAAATAAGAATGATAATGAAATCAGTCAAGAAATTGAAGCGGATTTAAGCAATGAAACTTTACCAGTGGCGACTCCGAAATCTATACGAACACCAACATTGGCAACGGCTCCAATTGTCCCTGTGAAAACAGTTTCAGAGCCACCTGTTAGAAGTGCTGATGCATTTAGATACAGCATCGGTCAGGAAGTGATGGCATCAGGCTTCAACGGAACAAAGACTTACGATGCCCGGAAAATGGCAGACGGGAATTACACCAGTGAGGGAATTCGAAAAGCTACTTTTAAAAAAGGCGATAAAATCGGTAAAATCATTTGGGTTGGCAAAAGACCTGATGGAACTTATCGCTATGTAGCTCAAAGAGATGGAACTTTTTTAAATGATATCTACTGGATTCCTGATCACACTGTAATAAAGCCTGTTGGAAAGATTTTACCAACTATTCAAGCCGTGGCGGAAGCTTCAGGAATTGACAAAACGATTCTTCTTAAAAAAGGTAGTAAAGGTATGGAAGTACGAATGCTCCAAGCTTTATTAAAAGTTAAGGTAGATGGTGATTTTGGGAGAAATACAGAGAATGCTCTTTTCACTCAAAAGGGTTTAAAACAAATCAGACTTAAAGACTGGAGATAATGAATGCAAGAACAGGTGTATGGATTGGTTTAGGCGTGTTGGGCGCAATCATTATAGCTTCAATGAGTGATGAATCTAAACCTAAAATAGAATCCAAATCAAACGAAAAACCCAATGTTGAACCTAAAAAAGTACAATTGTAATGGATTTTTTATTATCAAATAGTACGCCTTTTTTGAAGGCTTTTAAGAAGTATGCCATCAATACTCCAAAGCGAGTTGCTCATTTTTTAGCGCAACTTCACGAGGAGACAGGGGGATTTATCAAATTTTCAGAAAATTTGAATTATACTCCTGCTGGGCTGATTGAAACTTTTGGAATAAATCAGATTTCAGTTGCCCAAGCCAATCTTTACGGAAGAACAGCTAAACGCAAAGCCAATCAGGAAGCCATTGCCAATATTGTGTATGGTGGAAAATGGGGAAAGGCAAATTTAGGGAATACGCAAGTTGGTGATGGTTGGCGTTTTAGAGGACGTGGATTAATTCAATTAACTGGTAGAGCAAATTATCAAGCCTATAAAGATTATTCTGGAGTAGATGTCATTGCAAACCCTGATTTGGCTTCACGGCCAGATATTGCAATTGATATAGCAGGTTGGTTTTGGAGTGTAAGATTCAAACTTAATCCGATTGCCGATACTAACAATATTACATCTATTACCAAGAAAATTAACGGAGGTCTTACCAATTTTTCCGAGAGGGTCAAACAGCTTAATTATTACACTAGCATTGACACACTTGGGATATTAAAAAAAAAAGCGAGTCCGAGACCGGTCAAATCGAAGAGTAAACCTGTTTATAGCTTCTACAATCCTTTTACTAGGGTGCTCGATTTTGGTTCTAAAACTAAATAAAGGATAAAATATGTTACCGATAGAAACCATACTAAACTATTTCTTGGGTTCAACGACCCTGATTTCAATTTATATCGCTTGGAAGTCAAGAAATTCAGAACTAAAGAAAACGGAAGCTTCAGCGCTGGAAGCTATCGATTCGATTTACACTAAAATGTCAATTGTAACAGATAAGAAGTTTGAGGAAATGCAACGAATTATTGATGAAAATACAATTGAAATTAAAAACCTTAAAGAACAATTGCAGGAATATCAAAAACGATGTTCAGGCTGTTTGAATAACAAGGGAAATGAAAAGAAAAACCTTTGACAAAATTATTTCAATTCTCAGTGTTTATTATGAAATCGATTTGATTCAGGTAGTAGAAGTTTCGGAACTACTATTTTTTGTTATAAAAATCTACTTTAAAAAATCAAAATCATGAAAAAGTTAATCCACTATATCGTCTTGTTTTTCATTTCCAGTATGGTTTTGACAAGTTGTTCTTCAGCTAAAAAAATGAAACAGGAAAATATTCTGCTTAAAACCGAAATTCAGAAAAGAGACAATATTAAAAACACCTTCATTAATAAAGCAGTCGATGATAAATTGATTACTCCGATTACTCAAAGTCAAACAGGAAATGTAGTTTTTGATAGTTTGGTCAATGCCAAGGTAGATGAAATTTTATCCAAGCTGAATACTGCTAAAAATTCTGGAGATAATAGTTATAAACTCATTTACGACAAGCTTAAAAAGCAATTAGAGTTTTATGCACAAATTGCTCAAACCCAAAACGAAAATACAGTAGTAAAACATGAAAAAATAAAGACAATAATCCAGGTTAAAAAGATTCCTGTTTTGGTAAAAGAGCCACTGTCAAAATTAGAAAAGATTTTAATAGGATTGGGGATTTTAGCAATACTCTACATCGGGTTTAAGATTGTCATTTTTATTAGAAAAAAATCAAGTGTATGGGCATAAGAGCTAAACATATTGTAATCACTGGTGCAATTTTAAGTATTGGAGCATTATGGTACATGAGCAAACTCAATAAGTGGAAAGAAACAATGAAAAAATTAAAAGCATTACCAACTGGAATTAGAAACTTCGATATTAATTTCAAAAGAGTGCGCTTTAATTTGGATGTTACCATATACAACCCTACAGGCGACAATTTCAGTCCTGATGGAGTTATAGCGACTGTTAAACGAATTATTCTCAAAGATAAAACAGCCAAACGAATTGCTACCATCACAGTCAATAAATCCTTTTTATCCATTCCTGCCAAAGGGAAACATGTTCTGAAGGATCTAATTGTAGAAATTCCAATACTGGAGAATATTTCCAATTGGCAAAGTCTTTCACAGATAAGAAGCGTAAACGATATTCAGACCGAAACAATTTTGGGAGTTTTAGGTAAAGAGTATTCAATAATAAAGTAAGCATGGATTTAATATCATCATTCAATAATCTTAACGGTAAAACTGTAAAACGTTCCGTTTTGAAATCCCTTTTAACAAGAGCTAGAAAACAGAAACATTCAGTTATTGTCAATCGGATTAGCAATGTTTTAAAGCAAAACAACGATACGCTTTTTACTATTGAGATAGCGGACTTTATCGAACCTGATGGACTTAGCGGGGCTGAACAAAGAATCATTCTTCCAACACTAGAATATATTTCTGAAGAAGATACTGAAAGTGGATTAAATGGTGTTTCTCCAGATGATATTTACAGTTACATCACAGATTTAATCATTAACACCATTGAGAAAGTCGGGCATTTACCTTGGCAAAAAGATTGGGTCGGTTCTGGTTCAGATGGTGCAGCTAAAAATTATGTTAGCAAGAAAGAATATACAGGTGCAAACTTCCTACTTAATTTCGATATTAAATTTGACAAAGAGGGGAAAGGCTATTTAGTACCGATTAAGTTCATTCAGCCTTACTACCTAACATTCAATCAGATTAAGGAAGCTGGTGCAAGTTTAAAGAAAGACAGCAAAGCAAGACGTGTGATTTATTACACGATGATTTTCAGCTTTGATAATGGTGTTTTACAATTCAAAACTACGGACAGGGAAAAGTTTACCGAGTTTGTAAAAGCTAATGGATTAACCAAAGAAGATTTAAGGGAGTATCTAACCAAAATTCCAGTAATTAAATATTACAATGTCTTCAGAGCAGATGATTGTACAGGATTGAAATTTCCTGAAGCAACAGGCAATAAAAATGTGAATCCAATTGAGCAGGCTCAAAGTCTTATTGATGGTTATAAAGACCCGCCTACTTACACATTTGTTGGTGATAGAGCTTATTATCAGCCTTCAACGGATAAACTAAACATGCCCAATATCAAAGCTTTCAAAAAGGAAGCTTCCTATTACTGCACATTTTTTCATGAGTTGACACATTCAACTGGGGCAAAAAAAAGATTGAACAGGGATATGACAGGAACTTTTGGTAGTAAGCCCTACGCTTTTGAGGAATTGATTGCAGAACTCGGAGCGGTTTTTTTGTGTTCCGAATCTGGAATATTATTTCAGACCAAAGAAAACTCGGCTAAGTATCTTAAAAATTGGAATACTGTTTTGGTGAGCGAATTAGAAAATGATAACCGCTTTTTCTTGAAAGCTTCAGCTCAATCTCAAAAAGCAGTCAATTACATATTAGGTAGAAATACTGAAAGTGAAGAAGTAGTAATAGTGAAAGAGGAGGTTAAAAAAGTAGCATCGAAAAGACCAGGAAAGAAAAAGGTAAAACCTAAAGTTTCTAAAGCTAAAAAAGCAGGTCTTTCAGCCTCAATTGAAGTAAGTAAAAATACTGAATCAAAGAAAAAAAGAACTGTGCCGGTAGTTGTAAAAAGAAGAGAAAAGCCAGTTGTTTTCAATCAGGATAAAAGCCTTAATGAATTGGAGAAGCTTGGTTTTATTTCAGCTAATTCAGCACCGAAGGAAGCTAAAGATATATTTATTCTAGGTGGAGAAATTGGTAAATTTTTACAAAAACAACAGCCTCATAAGGCTTTAATCTTGATAAAAGGCAACAAGCACAGTTCAAAATCTCAGTTGGCTATGCAAATTGCAAATGCTTTTGGAGAACAGCAAACGCCAGTAGCTTATATCGATTATGAGCAAGGCGGAATTGAAAGCAAGGACACGGTAGATAGCATCAACAGAAATACTACTGAAGTAGGTAGAAAGTACATAGCCATAAAAGGCTATTTGGAAAATCCTTTTGAAGAATTACAAGGATTCTGCAAAGTAGTTAAAGTCATTATAGCGGATTCAGTTACAGATTTGAAAATCACAGCAGACCAATTAAATTATTTGCGGACCAAATATCCGAAAATCATTTGGTGCTTCATATCTCAAGTAAAAGAAAATGGAGCGATGTACGGCGGTAATAAAATGGCACACAATCCGACTTCAGTCATTCATTGTTCCTCTCATCAAGATCCAAAACAGCGATTTGCCACATTGGAGAAAAACAGAGGTAATGACCTCACTTTAAAATATTCAATGTTCTATAAGAAAGTAGTCAACGAAACCAAAAAAAAGAAATTATCATTTAAAGTTAAATAACTAAAATCAGAAATCATGGTAGCAAAAAAAGTAAAATCAAAAGGTAAAAAAAGAATCTCAGCTAAAAAGCTTTGTAGTGGTGTAATTCAGCGTGAAGGTGTTAAAAAAGACGGGACTTTGAAAAAGGGTTACCGTTATGTCAAAGGAGGAAAAGTTGTGAAAGCTAAAGCAAAGAAATAGTTTTTGATTTGGTTGATTGGGAAAGCCGTGTTGCAGAGATGTGATCCGGTTTTTTGTATTATTTAATACATGACTAAAGTTCTAATATTGCATATTGCGATATGCGATATTAATTCTTAAAATGTTGTTTTTGTTAAAATTAAGATGTTATAAATGCATATATTAACCATTTTAATAATGGTGTAAACTCTTAACAAATTTATAGGTTTTTCTTAAAAAAAGATTTAGTTTTACAGATTAACATTTTTTCTAAATAAATACCAAGAACTAACTCAATGGATGCATTCATTACACATGCCAATGTAATAAATGATTACAAGCAATATCTACAATCTTTTATAAATATTAATGATTCAAGAATACTAGATTATATTCAAAATGAAACATTGATTAAAAATATTATACCAGATCCTTTGATTCAGTTTAATCCTTCATTTGAAAGAGGAAAGACTTTCGAAGAGCTAATCAATGAAAAAGTATTACATCCAAATCTAACTAAAGCATTAGGATCTTATAGATTATATAAACATCAAGTTGAGGCTATTGAATTGGGTGTTAAAGGCAAAGGATTTGTGGTTACTTCTGGAACTGGATCAGGAAAGTCATTAACTTTTTTGGCTACAATTTTTAATGATTTATTCAAAATTGGCTCTGAAAAAAAGAAAGGTGTAAAAGCAATTTTGGTTTATCCAATGAATGCTTTAATTAACTCTCAATTTGAAGAAATTAAAAAATATGCAAATGCTTATGGGGAAGATTTTCCAATCTCGTTTGCTCAATATACAGGCCAAGAGGCAGGCGATATAAGAGAAAAAATTAAAAATGATCAGCCAGATATCATTTTGACTAATTACATGATGTTAGAATTAATCATGACGCGTCAGTCAGAAAAATGGTTAAGAGATTCGATGAAAGAGAATCTTAAATATCTGATATATGATGAATTGCATACATACAGAGGAAGACAAGGTGCAGATGTTAGTTTATTAAATCGAAGAGTTCAAGCTTTAGCTAAAAATGAACTGATATTTATCGGTACATCTGCAACAATGGCCTCTCAAGGATCACCTGAAGAGAAAAAGGAAAAAGTGGCTGCAGTGGCAACTCAGATTTTTGGACAAGAATTTAATTCAAAAGATATAATCAATGAGTATTTAGAACCTTGTACACAAGCAAAAGAGATAAATCCGTTTATGCTTGCGAACGCTGTAAGACAAGGTGTTGATTTAAATGGCAATGAAGATGATTTTGTGATTAATGATCTAGCAAATTGGCTTGAGATAAATGTTGCCCTAAAATCTAATCATGGTATATTAGAAAGAGGAAAGCCACTTAATATTGATCAAATTGCGGAAAAAATAAACCTTGAAACTTCGCTTGCAAAAGAAGAAATTAAATTAAGTTTAATTAATCTTTTAAGATGGGCTGAGCGAATCAACGAAGAAAATAGGATAAAAGGTACTCGAAAATCATTTTTACCATTTCGTTTCCATCAGTTTATTTCACAAACAGGTTCGATTTCAGTAACACTTGAACCAAGAAACACCAGAACAATTGCTTCATCAGATGAACCATTTTTAAAAATAGAAGGAAAAGAGAAAAAGTTATATCCTCTTTTATTTTCTCGTTACTCAGGTTATGATTTTATTTGTGTGGAATTAAATATAGATGAAGGTGAATTAATACCTGTAATACCAAACAAAGAATTTGTTAATAAGAAGAAAGAAGATATAAATCAAAAAAATCCAGACATCAGAGACTTTAAGTATGGATATATTTTGTTAGATGAAGGAGAAGAATTTTGGAATCTTGATTATAGGGATTTGGTGCCTTCAGAATGGTTAAATAAACAGGGAACAGACTTACAGCCATATTATAAAATGCTGATGCCTCATGAAATATATTTTAATAGTGATGGACATTTTTCATTTGAACCAAATTATCCAATTAAAGGTTATTTTATTCCGGCAAAATTAAGAATTGATCCTACAGCTCAAATTGTATATGAAGACAGTAAAACCAGTGACTTCACAAAATTATCAAGATTAGGATCTGAAGGCAGAAGTACCGCCACATCTGTAATATCTTATGCTGTAGTGAAAAGCTTAGCAAATCAAGCGGAATCAGTTCAAGATCAAAAGTTATTAAGTTTCACAGATAACAGACAAGATGCTTCTTTGCAAGCAGGTCATTTTAATGATTTTTATGCAACTATCCGTTTAAGAGCAGCTTTATTTAATGCTTTGCAAAATTCTGGCAAACCATTAGAAATATTCGAAATTGCAGAGTCTTTATTTCAAAGTCTTAATCTAAAAGAAATTCAGTATGCGTTGTATCCTTCTAAAGATGAAAGTTTTCCAGACGAAAGAAACATTGAAGCGTTAAAAGAATATTTAAAGTATAGAATATTTCAAGATTTAAAAAGAGGTTGGCGTTATACCTTGCCAAACTTAGAGCAAGTAGCTCTTTTAGAAATTGATTATAAGAATCTTGATAAATTAGTAAGTTTAGATGATCGATTTGAAAGTATTGAATATTTAACTCGTATATCTAAAGAAAAAAGAAAACAGTTTCTAAGAAATATTTTAGATTATTTTAGAACCAATTTTGCATTGGATCATAAGTTTTTCAAAGATGTTGCGAATAATGAATCATTGATGAGAGATAGGCTTCATCCTGATTCTTTATGGTCACTTGATTATAACGAGAAATTAGATAAACCAACTGAAATGGTTGTTTCAATTCCTTCTCCGAGACCCAAAGGGAAGTATATAATTTCCATGGGACATCGTTCTAATCTTGGAAAGTATATAAATCGTTGTCTAGTTGAAGAAGGACTGGACAAATTTAACAGAGAAAATTATGAAGTATTTATTCAAAGTTTATTGAATCTTTTACACAATACAAATTTCATAACAGTAGAACAAGATAAAAGAAATCCAGAAATAAGTTATTATAAACTTAGAGCCGATCAATTATTATGGGTGAAAGGTGATCAAGTGACTATCAGATTAGATCATACACGATTCAACTTTCAAACCGAATTGACAGATTTAAAACCTAATGTCTATTTTCAAAATCTATATAAAACTGACTTTACAAAAATCAATAAAGAACTAATAGCAAAAGAACATACAGGTCAAATTAGTTCTGGTCAAAGAATTGAAAGAGAAGAAGCTTTTAGGAAAGGAGAAATTTCAACTATGTTTTGTTCCCCTACTATGGAGTTAGGTATTGATATTGCTAATCTGAATATTGTACACATGAGAAATGTGCCTCCTAATGCAGCAAATTATGCACAAAGAAGCGGTCGTGCTGGTCGTGGAGGACAAACCGCATTAGTATTTACATATTGTTCAACAATGTCTCCTCATGATGTAAATTATTTTAAAAATTCAACCGAAATGGTTGCGGGAACTGTCCAGCCTCCGCGAATAGATCTTATTAATGAAGAATTAATAGCCTCGCATTTAAATGCTTTTCTACTGATGAATTTAGAGATCACTGAATTAAAAACATCTGCAGCCGATATTTTAGATCTTAATAATGAACAAAAAATATTCATTAAAAAAGATATCCAAGAAAGAATAGAACATTTATGCTCAATAAACAAAACCAACTTATTAGATGAGTTTGAAAAAATTACATTATCATTATTACCTGAATTAAAAAACACCAATTGGTTTACCAAACTATGGATAGAATCCAAGATTGAAAAATTCCCTTCACAGTTTTCCAATGCATTTACGAGATGGATCAGAATGTTTCAAAATGCTTGTTTTTTAAGAAATAAAGCGCAAGCAATTTTGGATAATCATACTTATAAAGCAGATAGTGAAGAAAGAAAAGAGGCTTCTAAACAAGAACGATTTGCAAGGAAACAAATTGCATTGTTGAAAAATGAGGCACAGCAAAATTCAAGTAATTCCGAATTCTATGTGTTTCGATATTTAGCAGCAGAAGGTTTTTTACCTGGTTATAATTTTACACGTTTACCGGTAAGAGCTGTATTAGGAAAAAGTTACAGAGACGACGTTGAGGTACTTTCACGTCCAAGAAATTTAGCATTATCTGAATTTGGCCCTGCCAACACTGTTTATCATTCTGGTAGTAAATTTAGAATTAATAGGATGATGGTTTCTGATTTGGATAATGCCACTGAGAAAATCTTGGTTTCAAATAAAACAGGTTATGCCTATTTTAACGAAGAAATTAAAGCAGCCAATATTGATCCCATTAGCAAAAGTCAGTTAAAAGGAGATGCAATAAGTGTATATTCAAATATCATTGAATTCTCAGAGTGTGAAGGAATTCCACTGCAAAAAATTTCTTGTATCGAGGAAGAAAGAAGTAGATCTGGTTATGAAATTTTGTCATATTTTAACTTCCCTCAGGGTATCGAAAATACAGAATCTGTCTTACTAAAAAAAGGAGGTGAAAAACTATTACAGCTCTATTTCAGTAAAACGGCTAATCTTGTTAAAGTAAATAAAAAAGCAAGAAGATCTCAAAACGAAGGGTTTAAAATAGACCAAAGAAATGGAGTTTGGGTTCAAGAAAGAAATTTTCAAAATAATCCGGAATTAGAACAAAATACTAGAGAGATAATGTTATACACTAAGGACACTTCAGATGTGTTATACATACAACCTTTAGGAAATATTGGTACTACGCCTCAGCAAGTGGTTTCATTAAGTTATGCTTTAAAAAGAGGAATAGAAAAATTATTCCTTGTTGAAGAGAGCGAAATAGCTGTTAATATCATGGGTGATCCGGAGAAACCTAATATTCTAATTAATGAGTCTTCTGAAGGCTCTCTCGGGATCTTATCTCAATTGATTTCTGATCCAATCAAAATGAAAGAATGGTTCAGAGCTAGTTATGAAATACTTCATTTTAATGCAGATACAAGAGAGGAAACAGAAGAAGGAAAAAAATTACCTCACGCGACTTATCAGGATTTATTAAGCTATTACAATCAAATATATCATCAACAATTAAATCGTTATGATATTAAAGAAACTATAGAAAATTTAATGGATTGTGAAGTCGAAATCATTCAGGGAAATGAAAATGACAGAGAAGAGCAATACAAATATCTATTGACTGCTTACGACAAAAATAGCAGTACGGAGTTTAAACTCATAAAATATCTTTATGAAAATGGATATACACTTCCTGACAAAGCACAAGTTAATTTAGATCATTATTACATCAGTGCTGATTTTGTCTATAAAAACGGCTTTGGAAATACACTTGTGTTTTGCGATGGCTCTGTTCATGATAATGATGAGGTGAAAAAACGGGATCAAAAGATCAATCAAATTCTTAATGAAGGAGCTTGTGATGTCATTCGTTGGCATTATACTGAGCCAATTGAGGAATTGATTACAAGACGAAAAGATATTTTTAGAAAAGTGAAATAGCGAATCGAATGAATAACAAATATACACCCGGGAATTTAGTACGTTATAGAAATCGCGATTGGATGGTTCTGCCTTCAAATGAAGAATTGCTTGTCATGGTAAAACCACTCGGTGGATCTGATGAAGAAACAACAGGTATTTTTTTACCATTAGCTAAAGATTTTGAAAAAATTGATAAAGCTACTTTCAAAGAACCAACTCCTAATCAGATTGGAAATTTTGAAACGGCTAAACTATTATATAATGCTTCACGTCTTTCTTTAAGGAATGCTGCCGGACCATTTAGGAGCATGGGTAAATTATCGTTTAGACCTAGATCCTATCAAGTGGTTCCTTTAGTAATGGCATTAAAACAGGACATTACTAGACTTTTAATTGCTGATGATGTTGGAATCGGTAAAACCATTGAAGCCTTATTAATTATCAAAGAACTTATGGAGCGTGGTGAAATCAAAAGATTCGCTGTGATTTGTCCTCCTCATCTTTGTGAACAATGGCAGCAAGAATTAAAAGATAAATTAGATATTGATGCAGAGATTGTTCGTTCCAGTACAGCTTCTAGGTTAGATAGAATGGTACCAGATGACCGTTCGGTTTTCCATCATTTGCCTTATCAAGTTATTTCGGTAGATTTTATTAAAACAGATAAACGCAGAGGCATTTTTTTAAACGATTGTCCTGAATTGGTGATTGTAGATGAAGCACACACATGTACTTTACCTAAAGGCTCAACTTCAAAGAATCAACAACAGCGTTATAACCTAATTCATGATATAGCAGAACAAGAAAAACGTCATTTAGTATTGTTAACAGCTACTCCTCATAGTGGAAAAGACGAAGAGTTTTTGTCTCTATTAGGTTTGTTGAAATCAAGTTTTAAAGGTCTTAATTTTGAAAAATTAGAGCAATCTGATCGAAAAAAAATAGCTAAATATTTCATTCAACGTAAAAGAGAAAATATTCGCAGATGGTTAAATGAGGAAACACTATTTCCTGTAAGAGATTCTAAAGAGGTGGGATTTACACTATCCGAGACAACCAAATCATTTTATAATGATTTGGTAGCTTTTGCACGAGGTATTTCTGAAGTAGAAACCGATAATGAGAATACTAAACTCTTACGTTCATGGGCAGCTATTGCATTAATTAAAGGCGCTATGTCAAGTCCAGTAATGGCAAAAGAAATGCTTGAAAAGAGGTATGCTAAAGTAACTTCTGAAGATGAAGAATCTGTTGAGATAGGAACAGAAGCTGTTGAAAATACCTTATTTGAAGAAAATGACTTTGGAGTAGATTTTTCTAGAAATGATTTGTTAAATGCTGTAGACTATAAAGCAAATGAATTACAAGGTTTAACCAACTTATTAAGAAAGGCTGAAGAACTAATTGAAAATCCTGAAACCGATTTAAAAATAAAACATACAATTGATATCATTCAAAAATGGTTAAAAGCAGGATTTCAACCCATTATTTTCTGCCATTACATAGCAACGGCAAAATATGTAGAAGAAAAATTAAGAGAGGTACTTCCTAAAAGTGTTTTGATACAGGCGATTACTTCAGAATTAGCTGATGAGCAACGTAAAGAAGAAATTCAACGAATGGGCGAACATGAAAAACGTGTTTTAATCGCAACAGACTGTTTGAGTGAAGGGATTAATTTACAAGACTTATTCAATGCCGTTTTGCATTATGATTTACCTTGGAATCCCAACCGTATAGAACAACGTGAAGGTCGTGTAGATCGTTTTGGTCAAACTTCTCCAGAGATAAAAACCTACATGCTTTATGGTGAAAACAACCCAATGGATAAATTCATTTTAGAAGTGTTAATTCGAAAAGTACGAGAAATTCAAAGAAGTATTGGAGTTACCATTCCTATTGGTGAAAACAACAAATCACTAATGACTGAACTAACGCAGAAAATCTTAAAAACTACTTCAGAAGCTGATCAATTAACGCTGTTTGAAGAGGATAAAATTAAGATTGATAATGAGCTAGAACTGGCTAGAAAAAAAGGAGAAAACTTACGTTCTATATTTGCACAAGAGTCAGTTGATGCTGAAGCTATCAAAAAAGATTTAGAAGAAGTAGATGAAGCCATTGGAGATCCCAAAGTAGTGGAAAGCTTTGCTACTTATGCATTGCAATTACTAGGAGCTTCACTAGCACAAGATTTTGAAGGCTATAGAGTACAAGTAACCAATTTGCCTAAGCATTTACAAGTAGCATTGTTAACCACAACAGAACAAGCTAAAGGAAAAACAGAAACAAAAATAGCCTTCAATTCTCCAACACCCAAAGGCTATCAGTATATTGGGAGAAATCATCGTTTTATAGAACAATTGTGTCATTATGTTATTAGTAATGCATTTGAAGAAGAAGGAAATAATTATAATTTAGCCCGTACCAGTGTTATTCAAACAGAAAGCGTAGAAAGCAAAACTACTTTAGTTATGTTTCGTGTTCGAAACGTGGTAAAAGAAGTACGTTCTAAAAACGAATCGGTAGCAGAAGAAATGTGCCTATGGGGTTATTCAGAGCAAAATGGAGCGTTACAGTCTGTTGATTTTGTAATGGCTCAGGATTTAGTCGCAAAAGCAATTCCGCTGAGCAATTTACCACTAGAAAGACAACAACAACTTTTAGAGCATGAATTACATTCCTTTGAAAATAAAAAAGACGCTTTTATAGAAATTGCAACACAAAGAGCTGATAAGTTAGTAGAAGCACACGGAAGATTCAAAGCATTAATTGGTGGTAGAAGTTATGAAAAATCGACTCCCGTTTTGCCTCCCGATGTCATGGGTGTTTATATTTTATTGCCAAAACCTAAAGACCTTTTTTAAGCCATGAAGTTTACTACTATCAACATACAAGGAAATATTTTTACGAGCGAAATTCTGGATCGAATTCGCCAAGATAATATTAGCTATCAAAAGCCACAAGATTTTGGATTAAAGCCAAATGAATTGGTGCGTGATGAAATCAGTAATGCTTGGAGTTTAATCAATACACATTGGCAAATTTTCAAGCAAAAACGCAATGCTTTTCAAGCTAACGATAATGGTGTTACTGAAACTCGCAGATATTGGATTTTACCTTTACTCAACCAGTTAGGATATGAAGTAGCATTATCAAATGCTGAAATTATCAACGGAAAGTCGTATGCCATTTCGCATAGAGCCAGTAACAAAGATGGCTTCCCTATTCACATTGTAGGTTCAGAACAATCTTTAGACAGAAAAGCAGAGAGCGGACCGAGATTGTCCCCTCATGCCTTGATTCAGGAATACATCAATTCTACAGAGCATATTTATGGTTTCGTAACCAATGGAATTCATTTCAGAGTGTTGCGTGATGCCACTCGTTTATCGCGTTTGAGTTATTTGGAGTTCAACTTAGAGCAAATGGTAGAAGAAGGTCATTATGCCGAGTTTGCTATTTTCTATCGTTTGTTGCATGCTTCGCGTTTAAAAGAAACCAAAGAAGAAGCAAAAGATGCAATCATAGAATTCTACCATAACGAAGCCTTAGCATCCGGTTCGCGTATTCGGGAACGCTTAAGTCAAGCGGTAGAAAGATCGATACTAACCTTGGCTAATGGCTTATTAAAACAATCCGAAAACCAAGAGTTACAGCATGCATTAGAAAATAATACTTTAAACGCTAAGCAGTATTATTTACACATTCTTCGTTCGGTATATAGGGTGTTGTTTTTATTGGTGATCGAAGAACGTAACCTTATCTACAAAGAGAATTTAACCGATGAAGAAAAGAAACTCAAAGACATTTACTATAAATTCTACAGCATTCAGCGTTTAACCTATTTGGTAAACAAAGCGGTGTACATCGACCCAAAGAAAACAGATCTTTGGCAATCGTTACTAATGACCTTCCGTTTATTTGAAGATGCCAACACTGGAAAGGCTTTAGGGATTGATGCCTTGGGGTCTGGAATTTTTAGCAACAATGCAATTCAAAGTCTAGACAATACTGTTTTAAACAACAAATCTGTTTTAGAAGTATTCAAATACTTGGTAACCTTTGAAAATGAAAACAAACAAACCATCCGTGTCAACTATGCCGATTTGGATGTAGAAGAATTTGGTTCGGTGTATGAAGGTTTACTGGAGTTTGAACCAGTAGTAGAAAATGGGGAATTTCGTTTTAAACAAGGAGATGATCGTTCCTCATCAGGATCGCACTATACACCAGAAGAATTAGTAAAACCATTAATTGTTCACTCTTTAGATTACATCATTGCAGACAAACTAAAAGAAGCAGATCCCGAACAAGCCTTATTAAGTATTACGGTTTGCGACGTAGCTTGTGGTAGCGGACATATTTTGCTCTCAGCGGCTCGACGTATTGGTTTTGAATTAGCGCGTGTTCGTAGAAAAGAAGACCAACCTACACCTTCGGCTTTGAGAATAGCCGTTCGTGATGTGATTAAAAACTGTATTTATGGTGTCGATTTAAACCCATTAGCCGTAGAATTGTGTAAAGTAGCCCTTTGGTTAGAAGCTCACGAACCGGGACAACCACTCAACTTCTTAGACCACCACATTAAAAACGGAAATGCCATTGTAGGGTTGGCGCATTTTGAAGAATTAGAAAGCGGTATTGCCAGCGAAGCCTTTAAAACTTTGCCAGGTGATGATAAAGAAATTGCCACAGCGTTTAAAAAGCGAAATGATTTAGAACGCAAAACAAAAGACCAGCTTAGTACATACAATGTCACCAATGTGGATGATGATTTAAAAGGAATCCAGAAAGATTTTATTACGTTTTCTCAACTACCAGAAAACACACCCGAACAAATTGCAAAAAAAGAAAAGGCATACCACGATTTAACCCAAGGTAAAAAGTGGTTTCGCCTAAAACAAATTGCCGATTTGCAAGTGGCACAATTCTTTATACCAAAAACAGAAGATAATAAAGAAAAACTCACCACTCACAGCCAATACATGAGTTACCTGAAAACCGAAGCTCAAATTATAGATCGTGGTGCTGCAATGGGAATTAGTTCTGATAAACACTTTTTTCATTGGTTTTTAGAATTCCCACAAGTATTTCAAAATGGTGGTTTTGATTGTATTTTGGGAAATCCACCATTTTTAGGAGGCCAAAAATTGAGTGGTAATTACGGAACTGATTTTCTTGAATTTCTAAAATACTACTACCAGCCAATTGGAGCTGTAGATTTGGTAACTTATTTTTTTAGAAGAATTTTTGATGTAATTAAAATAAATGGATTTCAGTCGTTGATTTCCACGAATACTATTGCTCAAGGATCTGCTCGTGAAGGGGGGCTAGATTTTATTTGCTCAAATAATGGTATAATTAATCATGCTATTCGTTCTATGAAGTGGCCAGGTCAAGCTGCTGTTGAAGTTTCTTTAATTACCATCCATAAAGGTGAATGGAAAAATAATTTTACTCTAGATAATAAATTTGTAGAGAGAATAACGTCTTATTTAGATGATTCCGAAGTTATTGGAAAACCTATGCCTCTATTATCCAATAAAGGAAAGAGTTTTCAAGGTAGTATTGTTCTTGGAAAGGGATTTATACTAACTACTGAAGAAGCTGAAAATCTAATAAAAAAAGACCCTCGAAATAAAGACGTGATATTTCCTTATCTTAACGGTGATGATCTAAATAATGATTCAGAGCAAAAGCCATCAAGATGGGTCATTAATTTTTTTGACTGGGATGAAGAAAAGGCAAAAACTTATCCAGATTGCTTTGATATAGTGGAACGATTAGTTAAGCCTGAGAGGCTAATTCAAAAAGACAAAGGAGGTAAAGAAAAATGGTGGCAGTTTTTAAGACCTAGAAATGAGCTTTACGCTACCATATCTGAGTTAGACCAGGTAATGGTTTTGAATCGTCACGCAAAACATTTATTAATTTCTATTTGCAAAATTGATATCGTATTTTCTGAAGCAACTGTTGTATTTGCTCTTAATTCATTTTCAGAATTTTCTATCTTAACTTCCTCAATTCATGATGTTTGGGCTTGGAAAAATAGCTCAACCATGGGTACTTCCACATTAAGGTATTCTGGCACTAATGCTTTTGAAACTTTTCCTTTTAAATCAATATCATCGGACCTCTTAAATAGTTTAGGAAGTAAACTTCATCAAACGCGCCTGAAAATAATGGAGAAATATAACTTAGGTCTAACAGAATTACAAAATAAATTCCATGATATCAATATTAACAAAGAAGCTGAAATATTTGATGATATAAAAAAGTTAAGAGAGCTATATATAGCTGTTGATAATGAGGTAATTAAACTTTATAAATGGACTGATCTAATTTTAAAACATGACTTTTATGAATTAGGTCATCTTCCAGAGAATGATCGTCTAAGATTTACAATTCACCCAAAGACAAGAAAAGAAATTTTAAAAAGGCTATTAATAATCAATTTGCAGCAATACGCCGAAGAATCAAAAGCTATTATGAACTATACAAAAACTAATAAAAAACTACAGAAAGTTTCTTCAGTCAAAACTTCAAGTAGTATTTTGTTCCCCGAAGATTAAAATAATTTCGGGGAATTTACCTCTATATTTTTATTACTGATTTTTTTGACTTTATTTTTAATATAAGAACTTTTAGATATTTCTTCATTATAATGTTGATGATTAAGTAGAAGCAAACGTTTTAAGATTTCCTTACGTACGTCTGGATGAATAGTGAAACGTGTTCGATCATTTCCTGTCAAATGTTCTAGAGCATAAAAGTCATGTTTTAAATTTAAATCACTCCATCCATATGATGATAACACTATATTATCCAAACGAACTTGTAAGTCTCTCAATTTATTAATATTATCCTTTATTTCGGAATAATTTATCTCATCATATTTTTGGAGGTGCTTTTTTAGCCAAATATTGTTACCATCATTCAGATTATTATCATGAAAAAGATTGTATGTCTTTGTTAAACCAATTTCAATACGTTGCATTAGCTCTTTTCGTTTTAAAAAATATGATTTAGATAATGCTTCCAAATTGCTTTTTATATCATCTGGGATTTTTGGTAGTGGAAAAGTTTCGAATACATCTGACGGTGTATAACGAGTGTCAGATTTTAAAGCTGATGCATATTTCTGTACCCAAGATTGATGTATTGAGTTCTGTAATAAACCAAAATGTAAATCATCATCAAATGTAAGTACAATGCACATCATAGAGATCACTTGATTTTTAGGAACAAATGTAAATGCTAAAGTTTTGCTTACTTGAGCAATTACCATTACCTGGTCTAACTCAGATATGGCATTATATAAAGCTGGTCTTTTCTCTCCATATATCCACCATTTTTGAGGTAATGGTTTTCTTAAGGCGAATGTTCCAACAATTTCGTTTCCTCGATTATCAATCTTCCATCGTTGTCTTTCTGGTTTAACTAATTTCTCAATAATCTGATAACAATCTGGATAAGTTTTTGCCTTTTCTTCATCCCAGTCAAAAAAATTAATGACCCATCTTGATGGCTTTTGCTCTGAATCATTATTTAGATCATCACCGTTAAGATAAGGAAATATCACGTCTTTATTTCGAGGGTCTTTTTTTATTAGATTTTCAGCTTCTTCAGTAGTTAGTATAAATCCCTTTCCAAGAACAATACTACCTTGAAAACTCTTTCCTTTATTGGATAATAGAGGCATAGGTTTTCCAATCTCCACAAATTAAGTTAATAGTTCCTGATTTCTATTACTTTAAAAATGGCAACTTGCAAATTATTAATGATTTCACTTCACAAATACTTCACTTACTATGAGCATAAAAATAAGCTATCGTTTTGTAATTAAAAAAGATAAAAATAAATATGGATTATATCCTGTCTATTTAAGAGCCTTTTTAAAAGGAAAGAAAATAGAAACTGTTACATCTGTCGCAATTCCTTTAAGAGATTGGTCTTTAAGAAATCAAAGAGTTAAAATTCAAAATAAAAATCATGAGCGTCATAATACACTATTGGATGCAATCGATAAGAAAGCAATCAAGTTATTGGTAAATAATTTTACTAATGATGAGTTTCCATTGAGTCTAATGCAATTTAAAGAAAGATTACTTGGTTTAAATCATAATTTATCAGAAGGAGATGGAAACTTTACCAATTATATCTTATGTTACTTAGAAGAAAATAAGATAAAGTTTAAGGAGGAAACTTGGTTTGGATATAAGTCTCAGATCTCTAAAATTTTAAAATTTAAAAGAGAAATTTTCTTTTCAGACATTAATGAGAAGTTCATAAACGATTATAGACACTATATGCTTAATACTCTAGAAAATAATGAAAATACAGCTAGTAAAAGTCTTAGAGTGTTACGAACATTTGTCAATATTTCAATTCGATTTGGATACATAAAAAGTAATCCTTTTCAGTATACTTCAATTAAAAAAGTTGATGGGAAACGAGATTTTCTTTCAATTGAAGAATTAAATAGCCTCACAAATTATTATTTAATGAATAATTTTTCAAAACCAATAGAGAAAGAGATTCTTAGTTATTTTTTATTTGCGTGTCACACAGGACTTAGATATTCTGATTTAAAAACTCTTTCTAAAAAAACTATTATTAATAGTTCTATACATCTTCGAATGCATAAAACAGGTTATTTAGTAAATATTCCTCTAAGTAACAAGGCAAAAAAATTTCTTCCTGAAGCTAATTTCAATGACGATATTATTTTTAGAGTATATTGTAATAAAGTAACAAATAAAGTATTGAAAAATATTGGTGCTAATTTAAAATTAAACAAAAAACTAACCTGTCATGTTGCAAGACATACGTTTGCCACTGTTTCAATTTCTTTAGGAATTCCAATTGAAGTTGTAAGTAAACTGTTAGGCCATACAAATATTCGAACAACTCAAGTTTATGCAAAAATTGTTGATTCGGTAAAAGAAAAAGAAATGAAAAAATGGGATAAATTATAATTTACTTTTTAAATGAATAAATAAACAGATTAAATCATTTAGATATTTTGCATGAATTTTCAATAAAAATATATGCAATTAAATATTATTTACTAACTTTGTACTTATGAATAAGTTACAAGAATTAAAAAAGCATTTAAAGCGAGGAAAAGTATATCGTAGGGCTGATTTATCTAAGTGGTCAAAATCTGTTGACCGTCATTTAGATGAACTGGTACAGGAAGGTACTTTGCAAAAACTGTCGCAAGGATTATACTATTATCCTGAAGTAACTGTCTTTGGGAAGACACCTCCTGAAGAAGAAGTTTTGGTGCGCTCTTTTCTTAAAGACAACCGTTTTTTGGTAACTTCCTTAAACGCTTATAACTCTTTAGGAGTAGGAACTACTCAGTTATATAATGGTAAAACTGTTTATAATCATAAACGTCATGGAGATTTTAATCTTGGTGGTATGATGTTTTCATTTAAGGTAAAACCTCATTTTCCAAATAAAGTAACACCTGAGTTTTTATTAGTAGACTTGTTAAACAATCTCGATCAATTAGCTGAAGACTCTAATGAAGTAGTGTCAAAAGTGCGTTCCAAAGCAAGAACAATGGATGTTCGTAAACTAAAAAAATCACTTCAAGAATATGGTAGTGTTAAAGCGAAAAAAATGTTAGAGCCTGTTCTCACACTATAATATGCCGGACTACTTACATAACCACAAAAACTTCCGTGATCTGCTTCGTATTGTAGGAGCAGAATTAAATATTGAGCTTGGTCTTGTTGAAAAAGACTATTGGATTATGCATGTTTTATACGGTCTAAAAAAACAAGGGTTTGAATTTGAACTTAAAGGTGGTACTTCATTATCAAAAGGGCATGGAATTATACACCGTTTCTCTGAAGATATAGACATCCATATTAAGCCACCTGTTGAAATGGAAATAAATGAAAATCCAAACAACAATAAGCCTCGGAATATTCAAAAAAGAAAAGACTTTTACGATGGTTTGGCAAACGATATAAAAATAGAAGGCATAATATCAGTAGTAAGGGACGAAGCTTTTGATGACGAAAGACAATATCGTAGCGGTGGGATAAGATTACATTATGAAAGTAAAACGGATGCCATTGACGGAGTTAAAGAAGGTATATTGTTAGAAGTTGGATTTGACACTGTGACACCTAATAATCCGCTAACAATTTCTTCTTGGGCGTATGAAAAAGCTGTTCAACAAGAGGTAGATATAATTGACAACCGAGCTGTAGATATTTCATGTTATCACATTGGTTACACTTTTGTTGAAAAATTACAGACCATTGCAACTAAATTTAGACAGGAACAAGAAGACAAAGAGGAACGACAAAATTTAATGCGCCAGTATTATGATGTCTATAGCCTGTTACAAGATGATACGGTAAAAGCATTCATTGGAACAGAAGAATATCAAATACACAAGGCGAATCGTTTTCCACCCAAAGACTATGAAATACCCATTGCTGAAAATGAATCTTTTTTACTGAAGAACCCAGAACTTAGGGAACGATTTATAGAACGCTATAGAAAAACGGCAAAATTATATTATAAAGGTCAACCTGATTTTAATGAGTTACTTACTGAAATAGGTAAATGGGTTGAAAAATTATAAGTAAAATTAAAGATATAAAAAGATGTTCAATGATTGAACATCTTTTTTTGAATTATACTTGTATGTAAGTTTTATTTGATTATATTTGCACTCGTAAGATTTCGAAAATTTGCTAGTCAAAATAGAGGAGCAAAAGCGAGACCCTAAAATAGGAAAAAAATATATAATCCTTATATATCAACGCATACGAGAAGAGGTACAATTCCCTCTTTCTCCGCAGGATTTTAAACCCTTTAACTTTTGTTAAAGGGTTTCTTTTTTATAATAAGTAATGCAGTTCTAAAAGCAGGATCAAGGATCATGTGCAAAAGTTTGGGGTTAGACAAAAAAATAAGCATAATACTTAGTTAGTAGTCTGAAAGGATAGGTCGACTTTTCCTTTCATTAGTTATTTGCAGTTTTCCCAAAGAAAACCTTACCCGGATATTTCTCGGCATACCTTAAAATCAACTGCATGATATAATGATTGCTTGCATAAGACGTAACAAAATCCCTGATTTCCGAAGTATCGGTAAATCCAATATCAGAGGCAATATAACCCATACCATAAAAATGCCCATTCTCAACCCAGATACAGCTGCGTTCGTCGGGAGATCTGCCTTTGTCGATAATCGCAAAACTGACCTTTTTGTTTCTTAAAAAAGTCATGGCGTTTTCTACCTGTTCATTGTGCAGCATTACTTCAGGCAATTCGGAAAATGATTTTTTTGCAAAAATTTCTCCTTCTTCAGGTATGGGAAATTTGCAGAACCTGCTATCAATTGCAAACTCCTGCATAAGGCTCCGCAATATATTAATCGCCTCGTATTGGTTGTTGAACACTTCAATGCAGACCTGGGACTTACTCACTTTTCCAACAGCCAGATAGCGGTATCCGCTTCGGGCTTCATACTCAAAAAGGCCATATTTAGGGTCAAAACGTTTGAGCGCTTTGTTGTATAGAGGCCATAGTTTTTTGATTTCAGCACATTCGAGCAATAGTGCCATAAGCTCTGTTGCACAGACCTCATAGGAGATAGAGTAGATATCTCTGAGAAAGTTTTGTCTTTGCGGTGTAATCTTATGGCCTGTAAAATGAGATGCTACACGCTTTTTCAGGTTTACAGCTTTTCCAACGTAAATGACTTTTTTAAGTTGGTCATAAAAATAATAGACACCGGGCTTTTCAGGCAATTGCTCAAAATCTTCAGGAGGCAGGTTGGGAGGCAGGCGCTGGTCCTGTGCAGTGGTTTTAACCATTTTGGCAAGCACTTCAGAGCTGTCCCATTCGACTAACTTAGAAAAGAGTATAGCAGTAGCATCGGCATCCCCGCCTGCGCGGTGCTGGTTTTCCAAAGGAATATCCAGCGAACGGCAAAGTTTTCCAAGGCTGTAGGAACCCAGTCCCGGTCTTATTTTCCGTGCTGCCCGTACGGTACAAAGTTTTCGTGCTGTCCATTTAAAGCCTGATTTTTCAAGTTCATGTCGTACAAAAGAATAATCGAAGTTCACATTGTGGGCAACAAAAATACGATCGCTAAGCATTTCAAGGACTTTTTCTGATATGTCATCAAAAATAGGGGCATTTTTTACCATTTCATTATCGATACCTGTCAGTGCAAATATAGCAGCAGGAATATCTTTTTGAGGATTTACAAGTGTTTCCCAACGCTCGAGTATGTTTTCCCCGTCATGCAGGATAATGGCAATCTCGGTAATCCGGCTCCCACTGGCGTTTCCTCCTGTGGTTTCAATATCTACTATGGCATACTCTTGTTTTTTCATCTTCATTATCTTTTCCATGTTGCGGGCATCACATATTTAGCAAAACTAATACAGATTGAGACATGTTTTTAAAATTAACATGTTCTAAATTGTAACAAGTTTTTTAGTCCATTACTTTTTAAGCTTTTATGAACTGTAAAAAGAATAAGTATAATGGTGAATTCTGAATAAAAAAGAGGTGAAACTTTTCAAAAACTAAAAAGGCACGTTTTTCACAACTTTTGTCCTGTTTTTCACAACACTTTTAAAAAACGACCTGTATAAATTTGTTTTGAGTTTAGAAACAAATAATAAGATTTTAAAAAGTAGACAAATAAGTTATGGAGTCAAAAGGAAGTCTTAAAAGTATCATTATAGAAATAATCTGTTATCTGTATGTCCTGTTGTTCGTTTATGCGGCAGTTAGCAAACTATTGGATTTTGAAAACTTTCAGGTACAGCTCGGGCAGTCACCTTTATTAAATCCTTTTGCCGGAGAAATTTCATGGTCAGTACCCTTATTTGAAATCCTTACAGCTGTTTTATTGATGATTCCTAAATACAGAAAAGTAGGACTCATGATCGCTTTTGCACTCATGGTGCTGTTTACGGCATATATTTATTTTATTTTAAACTTCAGCTCTTTTGTTCCCTGTTCATGCGGTGGAATATTGGAAAAAATGGGATGGAAAGAACATTTTATTTTCAATTGTTTATTTATAGCCTTAGCAGTAACAGGCTTGTTGCTGATTTGTAAAAAAGAAAATAAATACGAACTAAGAAATTGTTATCTGAGTTTAGCTTTACTGGCATTGATCGGAATAGGTACAATAAAAATCCTTTTAGAAATCAGTGAGAACAAACAGTTTGAGCGGAACAATTTTGTAAGGATCTTTCCGCCCGTATCAGTAAAAAGGCAAAATACTATAGACTTAAAATACAACTCGTATTATTTTGCAGGAGCAGATCAGCATAGTATTTATTTAGGCAATACCCACAGCATCGGCTTTGGTTCTGGAATTAGACAGTGTACTTAAAAATAGTAAGAAACATTATATCACTGGTACACTAGATAGATTAAATTTTGAATCCACCTAACTCCGGGTGCTTGATTCTTCCTTTTTCCTGATTGATGGAGCAGCTTCTCACGTTTTTAGGGGAAATACAAAAGACTGGAAAGCGGAATTGAAAATGAAGAACACCTCTAAATTTTCCATTGCAGAAGTCATCGATTCGACCCAAATAGTATTCAGGGCTCTGAATAATAAAAACAATGAGAACATTTTTACTTCGTTAATGGTTTCAAATTTTGTTTTAAAAAAGTCAAATAATTTTTGTTTTTCCAGTTCTAGTTTTCGCAGTCTTTTCTTTTCTCACTTTTTTTTCTTATGCTTATTTTCTTGCGCACTACGATAAGTAATTAGCCCAACAATAAAAAATATTACGAAAGAAATAAAAACTTCAGTATGTTCATTTAGTTACAGTTTTGATACATTTTATTTTGCGATTAAAGTATTGAATTTTAATGATTTTGTTAATTGCAATTTACATACAAATGCTATAAGTTCATTTTTATAAATGTTTTTAGTTTTTTTGTTGAACATAAAAATAGGTATATCTACTTGTTAAAGGTACAGCTTTAATTTATACTTTTGATATTGATTTGTTTGTAAATAATTGATTTTTAGTTAATTGTAAGCTGTGTTTTTGTGCGGCTTACTTTTTGAAAAAGAAGAGGAGTAATCAAATATATTTTAAGTATTTATATTTTTTTTACTTATTTGACAAACGGAGATCTTATTTATGCCCAAAATATAAAATAATAGCCTGCATACCGTATATGGATTTTTGCATGTATTGATAACATATATAAGGAAATAAGAATGCTTTGTGTGATTTTGCACAATATATGAATAAGTTAGCAGGAATTAAAAGGGACAGTGCAAACTTCAGACTAATAATCATTTGACAAATAATTGCAAAACATAAAATGATATAAAAAATGAAAAGCAATCTCAACAAAACATTTAGAATGTTGACAATTCTTTTTTTCAGTATCGTAGTGACAGTTTCGGCACAAGACAACTCTTATCCTAATTTGTGTCCACATAGTGCTACCAATTCTAAATCAGGTGGACTGAAAGCTTTTTGGGAATCAAATAAAACAAAAGTTAAAATCAATGGCAAAAAGGTTTGTAGCCAAAACAGCGACTGCAACGCATTATTGACACTAACAACCCCTGATAAACCAATCGTGTTAGGGTTTGATTACATTTTTGTAAAATCTGAGAAAGTTCCTGCAATGGACAACAATGGAATGCTTCATTACAATAAGCCATTTGATGCTACGTATCTTCTTAGATATAAATCAGACAAAGAACCACTTCAAAAAACATGGTGGTTTCATAAAAATAACAATCCTAAAAAAGAAATTATTTCATACAATGAAAGTTTATCAGACATTTATAAAAAAGAACTAGACTTCAGACTAACATTGAGGGAAGACTTAGAAAGTGAACTATCCTCCCAGAAGTTCGTATTTACTGAATATGTAGGAATGCTCAAAAACAAAAATGACTTATGCTTTACAAATACACTCTTCGTTAAAAGTGGACTAATTACGGATGTAGCAGATTATGAGGTACTCGTTAAATTCTTTAATGGCTTTTTAAAGAAATTTCAAAATAGCAAAATAATAGAAATAGAGCATAGGGTTTTTCTTGTAACAGTAAAAGGAAAGACTAATAAATATGTAATTGCCTTTAAAGTTGTAAATAGCAAATTACAAGGTGAATTGGAACTATTCAATAGCACAACAAAGCAAACGGTTTTAACTTCAATTGAAAATAGCTTTTCAACGTTACTATCTGAAGGTGCAGCATATTTTTATGGGGACGATTTATTTGGTCTAGGAAAAAGCATAACTGAAATTGCAGCAAAGAAAAACATCTTACTTATAACGAGAAGCACAAGTATTGATAAAACTTTTGAGCAAACTGAAACAGCATTGCTAAAATTAAAGGATAAAAAAATTGACAAAAATTCTGTTTCTTTTCTTAATGGCACACCTAACACAAATGAAGAAGCTACATTTCAATCATTTGAAGGTGTCGATTTGGAACTACTGCAAAAACTTCGTTCTGAAATAAATGCGAAGGCTGCTGAAAAGTCTTCAACAACCATTACAACAAAAGAACAACTCATTACCGAATTAAGGAATGGAGCAAATGATGTTATATTTATCGTAGCCCATTGTGATGAGAAAAATATTTACTTTGGTTCTTCCAAGATTTCAATTGAAGAATTATCCAATCTTTCTAAAAGAACAAATAGAGAAAAAGAGCGAGTTGCCTTTTTATTTAGTTGCTTAACAGGAAACTTATTTGATAAAAGAAAACCATTTCTGCCTTTCTTCAACAAAAAAATACAATCTTTTTCAGAGGTGCTTATTGAAAAGAATTTTTTTGACCTAATTGTTTCCCCGCCTAATACAATTAATGGTGACGATGTGTTGAAAATGATTGATGAATTAGATAAGCATAGTATTTTAGAACTTCGGCAGCGCTTCAACGAACTACTTCAAAATAGAGAATTCTATAACATTGCACAACGCTAAATTCAAATAACATGTTTAAAAATTATTTTACAAACTTCGGATTTAATCCAAAAAGCGAAGCATCAAATGATTTTAAAGATATAGAGTATGGTCCAAAAAAATCACAAGAAACGACTCTAATATGGACAGCATTGATTTATGTTTTTCTCTCTTTGGGAATTTTATTAAGACGCGCAGTGAATTTCCCAGAACCCATGCATGGGATAAATACAGCAGTATTTGAGGTTGGAGTCATAGTAGCCTCATTTATTATTGGACTTGCAATGCTTGCTCCGTTGCTAAGAGTAATAAGTAGGTTTCATAAAGGTAAATTATCATGGCAGCATTGTTTAACTGCATTTAGTATTGGTTTCTTTGGGGACATGACTTTCAACTTTCTCATTGATATTTTTGTAGGGATCCTCAAGCCATTATAAAAATCCGATCGCGTGGATTTGCAATTATGATTATAAAATCAAATTTTTAAAGTAAAAACCTGATTCTAATTAAAATAACGATATACTAATTAAGAACTAAATTCTAAATGCATGAAAACAAATATCTTTTTTATTTTATGTTTACTAATAGCAATGAATATAATTTCAGCACAAACTAGCGCAATTGACACAACACATATATTCCAAACAAAAAATCTCGCCCTTAACCTGGATGGGGCACGACATGCTTATCATCCGAATAATGAGGGATTTCTTTATAATTTAAATGGAGGTATATCTAAAGAAGAGGCCGTTCAGAATAAATTTAAGAAAAGCAGAGGCTACGGAATAGCTAAAAAACGTATTGGTCAAACCAATCTATACGAAGGTTATATCCAATCTGACGGATATTTTGTATCTCAAACGACCCCATACAATAGAAATTACCCTGATAGCAGTCCCGATAAATATGCAGATGCTGAAACAATCCCATATATTACACTAAGCCCGGCTTGGAAAGCCAGAGGAATAAAAAATTGCGATATAGCATTTGTAATTAATCTTGATAATGGCAAAAAGAGCGCAGCTATCTTTGCTGATTACAGGGGTAATGATAAGAGTTTAGAAATTTCTCTTGCGCTTGCTCAGGCACTTGAAATTCCTGTAACTACTAGGCAAAGTAGTTCATATGATAATCAAAAAACAATCACCCGATATGTCGGGATAAAAAATAAAACACTTAAAATTTATTATTTTATCAACAGTGGAAACGGGAATGGTAAAACAGTTGAAGAAATTAAAGAAGTAGCAAGAAAATTAATGGGACAAGAATAACTGATTCTCCGAAACGTTTTTATAAAAAAGTGCGAAAGTCTTTTCATACTAATTAAAAAACAGGTACTTATACTGGTAAAGTTTTTAGTTTTAAGACTTACTTTAGATTATTAATTTATTTAAACAGAAAGAAGTTTATATGCATTACCTCTATCAGAGGAAGCACAGGAATGGAGCTGTAATTCTCTTAATTTTTAGTTCAATCTATTTTAAAGTTTTCAAATATATACTTAGAATGATAGCATTCCACTATCATCGAATAGTTCTCATTTAATTACTAATAATACCATGAAAAAAATTAGTTGGAAAGTATTTGCACCATGGTTTTTAACTCTTGCTTGTACTGTAACGTTAGTTATTATAGGTTTCTTTTTGGTAAATAATATCAATTGGTTTAAAATGACAGTTTTTGATAAATCTATCATTGGGATAAATACCCCGGAATATAGATTTTATGCCTATCATTTGCATTTAAGTATGATCAAACGATCAATTGGACTATTTTCAGGTTTTTCAATTATGTTTCTTGGGCTTGGTATAGCTTTTTATACACTAAAAGAAAATATGACAATTGACGGGCAGGCGACAGGATTAAGTCTAAAATTAATTACTGCTTCACCTGGAATTATTGCATTAATTGTGGGGGCTTATCTTGTTGCATCGACAATTGATAGTAAAGATCATTTTCCTTCATATAATATTGAATCTATACAAAATGATACACCACTTGATACAGTAAATAAACCAAAGATTCCGGCTTAAAAAAAAAATAATCATGAAGAAACTATTAATAATCATTGTAATAATTTGTGGATGCATATTTGTTTCATTTCAGGAAAAAGAAAAAAACGAATTTTCTGAGCAGGAATTACAAACAATATGTCGGGTTTTAACAAAGCTATCAGACGCATCAATTAAAAAAAATAAAAAAGACAAGGTGCTTATATATTATAGTGCGTATAAATCGATTAGAGAAGACTATACATTTACTAATGATTGCGATGTTTATTTCAATCAGGTAAAATCTAAATATGGTTCTTCACTAGGAGCTTGGTCAATTAAAACGGATTCTCCACCTTTAAAAATAGTTGTGCCGGGTAATGGGGGCTTCACACATCATGAAATTGAGTTGCTAGATAGAATCAAGACCAATAAATTAGAAGAGATTGACATAGAAAATGCTTTGCTATTAAAAGATATAAAAAATGGCGAAATAAAAACCGAAAATATAAAAAAAACAGATATTGATGATATGAAAAAAATATTAAACAAAATGAATAGCTTAGATTTAGATAAAATTAATTCAAATAAACTAAATCAATTAGAAAAACCTGTTTATAATTTGAACGATTTTAATAAAGTAATTAAAGATAAATAACCATGAATCTTCTAGGTTTACCTAATGAAAAACGGGCAAACGTCTCTAACTGACTCAAAAAATTAGACCCAATTTACGGGCATTTTTATCAAAATAGAATCAAATATAACCAAGAGTTAGTTTGAATTTCATAACCACTTTTAGACAATCTTTTTTAGCTATTTTGTAAAATAAGAAGGAGCATTTTGGCTTGCCTTAAAAGCATGCAAAAATGTGGAGTAGTATTAAACACGGTTGCAAATTTGCACGGTGCCCGTAACAAAGTCATGTTACGGTTAATGAGCGTTTTGCACCTTATTTTCTATTTAATTGAAGAGCGTATTCATTTATAAAAAATAAAAATTATAATTAAGTTTTGGCAATAATTATAAATTGCTGCCAAAACTTAATTTTTTTAAATTGGTACATCTTCTTTAATGAAGTACCTTTTTTAAGATTTTTTCAGGGTAAAATCTTTAATGCTATTTTATCTTTGCTTTGTTAGACAAATGAAAGATTTTTTTACATGTTATTTGATTGCTGTCTTATATGTTTTTTGATTTGTATAAAAGTCGAAGAGAGAAATATCAATAACAACACTAACTCTCCAAAACCATTCTTTTTCTACAAAGGTTGGTGTTCCATCTTCGGCTATCGATTTTAATTCAGGTCCCATTTGTCCACCTAAGTTTAAAGAAATAGGGCATTTTCCAAAACCATAGGTAAGGTATGCACCCGGTGCAAATACATTGTTCCAGGAAACATCGGCCATTTCGGTTTTACTATCTTTCAACCTGAAGGCTGTAACTGCGCCAACATCTATAAGTGAAGCGAAAAGTCCGAAAGATTTACCATTGACTTTTTCGAGTACTGTATCTGTACTGTTTTTACAGTTTTTACCCAAATTACCCCATCCCAAATAGATTCCGACAGGTGCCGTAAAACCAAATACCTGGCTTTTTTCAAAGTTGGTTCCGGCAAAGCCCCCTGCATATGCATTAAAGGATATATTGAATGTGGAGTTTCGTTTAATGCGATAACTTCCTACGGGATTAGCAGATGTTTCAAGGGCAGTAATAAGTTCATCTTTCGTTTTTGCATCCAGACAGTTTGCAATAAAGGATGTGTACTTTTTAATCATTGTTTTTTGGTCTGGGGATAATTCTGTATCAATTTCAAAAATAAAATCAGTGAGGTTAATCAAGGCCAGTCCATATTTTTTATCGTTTACGAAGCCTACTATGGTGCTAATATCCTTGCCTTTTCTGATTGCCTCTTTTAGTTCAACTGGTGGGTCTATTTTTAGTTCTTTTTCAAAAGTCTGTATTGTATTATCGAGACTTTTTAACATAGCTTCCATTCCTTTCTGAATATCTGACAAAGAGAGTTTATTGGTTTGGTTATTTGAATTTATTCTATTTATTTCAATTGCTAATGTTGAATAATTGTACTGTATGCTTTGAGTTATGATTGTCAATTTTTTAAGTCTATCTCCATTTATTCCTAAATCACTTAAACTCTTTTCGTTTTGTCTGATTAATAAGGCGAGGTAAATGTTATTAAAATTCAGGTTACTCAATTTTACTAAATCGTTATTATTCATAAAAGAGCCTAATCCGACTCCATTTTTTTTAAGCATATTTATACCTATTGCCAAAATTTTCAACTCTTTTTTTAATGACACTGAATTCGTTGTGTCGCTATCAATTATATTAGTAATTGTCACTGGCAGATTCGTAATACTTTTGACATCCAGTAAAGAAGTAATCAGGATTAGTTTTGCTTCAAGATCAGGATCTTTAAGATCAAGTTCTTTAATAGTATCGGGTAGGTTTTTTGAGAAATTGTTTAAATCATTATCAAAAGCTTCTCTTAGTGTATTGATGAAAACTGGATAATTGTATGGATCGCTTTTTTGCAACACCTGATAACTTGTTGGAAAAATCGCCTTCAAAGATGGAATGGTTTCCAAATCCTGTTTAAATTTATTCAAGAAAGCAATGTTGATTTCCTGTTTGAAACGATTGGCTATAAAAGTTCCCAAGGCATCAACTCCCGCGGATTGTGAAAATGCAGCTGAACTCAATCCTGATTGTGTGACTACATTGTCAGTGGTCGTTTTTTTAGTATTATCAAAATCAGGGGTTGGTAACGAAAGGCTATATGTCTTCTTAAAGTCAACAATTTCGGCTGTATTTTTGAAGTAATGCGAAAGTATTTCAATTTGTTTAGCTGTATCTTTATCTGCACTTATTAAATTTTCTGTGTCATTAAATACAGAAAAGTTCATTCCATGATTCTCTATATTGTTGGTTTGAGCATTCATGTGGAATGCAAACAGTAAAAAAAGTAAAGCGGTTTTTAAAGTTAATTTCATGATATATAATTTGATTTAGGTTAGTATGGTTTTTGTTCTCTTTAGAATTCTTTCAAGAGGGATAGCATAGGTATACTGGCTATTGCCACCTACCACCATTCCCAGGGCTTTTTTCTCTTGTGTTAAATATACCAGAGCCCCGGAATCTCCTCCTTCAGTCAATGATTGTAAATTGCCGACTGTATTTTTTGAAAGCACAATGAGTTCTTTTAACTGATGGGTATTACCGTTATAATGGAAATCAATTTTTTGCTTTTGATATCCTATCATATACCCCTCAGATTTATTAATGTCTCCATTTACAAACACTTTTTTATGTAATTGTTCCTCGGGATAACTTTCTAAGGTATGTACCGGATTGATTATTGATCCTATTTCAAGATCGACTTCAATTAAGGCGGCATCAAACAGGTTGTTGATTTCCCCGTATTTCCAACTGCCAATTGTACTATCGTTATTATCATTGCTATAAATATCTTTTTCAGCAGGACTTAGTAACCATCCTTCATTATCTGTATTGGCTACCTGGATGACTCCACCCGTAAGAACATGCGCACAGGTTAGCAGATATTCGGTATTGTTTTTTGAGACAGCACAACAAATGGTTCCATTGACGTAAGCATTATTCTGTTCGTAAACATTGTCTCCGCTATTTAAGTGAAGTTTTGGGGTTTCATAGCTATAGCGTATTTCAGTTGGCACAGCATATGGTTGTCCATAATTTAATCTGGCCTTTAGTGATTGCGGATAGGATCCACCAGATGGAAGTGTACTGTTTAATATTATGACCGGCTTTGAGTTTGAAGAAAAACCGACAAAACTATTTACGATACCAGATAAACTGTCGATGACTATTTTATTTTGTTCCAAGGCTATTTTAGCCAGCTCATAACTGTTTGTTTCAAGATATTGTTCAAGATTCTTTAATGAGGCCGTTTCATAAGTTGCTTTATCAACCAACTTTTCTTTTAAATTTTTTGCATAGAAAAGCATATCGAGCATATCGTGCCAAAATTTAGAGCCCAGGCTGATAAAACAGGCAGTCAGGGCACAGCCAATAAGAATCGAACCAAACGTATAGGGGGTTAATGTTGCAAAATCCCATCCGAGTAAAAATGCGACATCATTGTTTTTATTATCAGTATCGTATGTGAACATTTTGAATAAGCTCGCATTGCTGATAAAAGCGATAAGAAAAGATATGGTTAAATTAATTGCTAAAATTGCCCTCTGTCTTTTATTTTCAAGTGCTTCATCTTCATATTTTTTGGATGTATCAAGTGCTTTTGGTACTATAAAGAATAGAAAGCTATTCCCTTCTGTACACCATAACTTGAAGAATGTTACCACTCTTTCGCTAATCATACTCAGGATAAAGAGCATAGTGGTTACCATGGTTAGTTTTTCGTACATAATATAAATTTTAGTTATAATAATCAATAGCTCAGGAACCTAAATAGCTTTAGTATTAGTCATAGAGTTACTGTTGAAAAGAATCCTGTTCTGGTTCTTTTTAACTAATATCTTCTTATAATATGACTACATTAGTATGTTAGTTGCTTTAAAGAGGATAGATGAATAAGCGATTTGATGAGGTTTCTGGAATGAACACATTTGTGTAGATGCCTTTTATAATCAATAGGCTCCAATGCAAGAAGTTTAAATAATGTTGTTTTCATAATAATGGTTTTGATTTAGTTATTTTGCTGATGTAAAGCTAGTTGTAATTTAAATTTTACATATAGGTGTTTTTACCTGATTATGTATATATTTTTAGGCATTAATTATTTGCAATTCTATTCAAATAACAAAAACATTAACGTTTCAGATGTTGTAATAAGATCTAAAGGAATTTATATTCCGCAAATTAAAATAAACGCTTGGAAATCTGTTGCTAGCAATAAAATTGATCTAATTGATTATAAAAAAATAACTGCACTTTCGAATATTGAAGAAATGAAAGATTTGTTGAATAAAAAAACAGAATTTTTAATGAGTTTTCTTTATTCAAATATTAATCAAACTGATAAAAATACAAAGCAGACTTTCAAAATGTTAATTTTAGATATTGTTCAGACTGAAAAAACAATACAGCAATATATTGAGCAATATGAAAAAAAATAATGCCTGCAGCTAACGGTGGTAGCTATTGTACAACCCCGCTCCCCGAAGTATATCGCATGAAATGCTATGCAAACGTTCCATCGCTCTCCGAAGTGTTCCTAATGAAACGCTGTGTAAACGTCTCCGGCTTTGCACAATTTTTTTAATGTTTTTGTAAAATCAAAATCTCTTAAAGTTTTCTGACTTTATCTGGCTGTTTTGTATAATTGGGGTATATTGAATAGTATAGAGGCAACCAATTATTATTGTGATAGTTTATAATCTTTTTTGGTTATTTTTGAGAAGATATAAAACGAAATAAATAGCGCAATTTATCTTAATTGGGGTGGATATGTGAATATTTAGATCGCATAAATATAAGTTGTGCATCATTTTACCGGAAACACCAATACAGTATGAAATTTCTAAAAATAATATTATTCCTTTTTGCTTTAATGTTAAGTTCTTGTTCAGAGAAATTTGAAAAATTATCTAAAAAGAATTCAGATAGAGAGGGATTGTTAAAACAAATTCAACCCGAAATAAAAGTCAAATATTGGCAACTTGAACATTTTCCAAACTTTAAAGACGAAAATAAAAAATTTGAAATATTATATTCAAAAGGGCAATGTACAGAAAAAGTAAAAGCAAATATACCCACAAATGACAAAGATTGGAACGGATTTTTTTCTGGATGTCAGCCGGCTTTTTGTGCATACCGAATAACATATTTTGAAAATGATCAATGGAAAACTATAAAAGAAGAAGAAGAATTAAAAAAAATTATTGGAGAAATTGATAATGTAAGTGAAGCGTTTTTAATAGGACTAATAAACGATTATTCCATTGACTTTAATTCTGAAAAAGGGAATGGATTCATACAAGAAACAAATGGATTTAAAATAAAAATGGTGAAATATGAAAGTTGTCCTATATCAAAAGAAAGTTTTACATTTTTTGTCAATAAAAATGGGAGTATTACTAATTTGAAAAGTAATGGATATTATTTAAAAAGTAAAGATTGTATAGTATATTAAAAAACGAACGCCTCCGCTCCCGCATGAATCCTTTCGTGCGGGCTTTTAAATATAAATGAAACGCTGTGCAAAAGTCTCCGGCTTTGCACATTTTTTAATATTCTTGTAAAATCAAAATCACTTAAAGCCTCCAGACTTTAAATTGCTATTTTGTAATCTTTTTTGGTTATTTTTGAGAGAATATAAAACAAAATGAAAATCTGCCAAATTACTTTGAAATGGTAGATATACAAATGTTTGTTTAGGGGATGTACAAGTTAGCTGTGATTTTAATCAACGACAATGCAAAAATTCAACACCAAGATAATAGAACTGAAAAATCAAAAAAAGGTAACCATTAGACAAGCAGAAATTAACGATGCAGAAAAGTTACTCAACAGCATAAAAATTTATGTTCCGGAAAGTGAATACGTTCCAAAACTTAAACAAGAAATAAAATTAACAATTGAAGAAGAAAAGGATTGGATAAATTCTTTCTTAATAAACGAAAACTCTTTGCTTTTGGTGGCTGAATATGACAATGAAATAATTGGAAATATTGATTTGAATGGAAACAGAAGAAAGATTATGGAACACACAGCTGTTATTGGGATGGGAATGCTGAAAGAATGGAGGAATTCGGGACTTGGAACAGCCTTATTACAACTGGCAATTGAATGGGCAAAAGAAAATACGATTCTTGAATTGCTTTGGCTTCAGGTATATACAGAAAACAAATTAGGATTAGGTTTGTATCGAAAAATGGGATTTGAAGAAAACGGAATAATTAAAAACTTTTTTAAAAAAGACGAAAAATATTTTGACAATTTAACAATGACAAGAATCGTAAAATAAAAAAACAATGCTACCGCACAAATACTTTCGTGTGGCTTTTGAAAACCAGCCTCCCAGCTCACCGAAGTGTTTCTAATGAAAAGCTACATTGCTGTGAGAATGTCTATGACTTCGCACATTTTTTTGATGTTCTTGTAAAATCAAAACCCCTTAAAGTCTCCCGACTTTAAATAACTGTTTTCTATAATTTGGTTTTATTGAATAGGGTAGAGGCAACCAATTATTCTTGTGATAGTTTGTAATCTTTTTTAGTTATTTTTGAGAAGATATAAAACGAAATTGTGCCAATCTATCTAATCGGGTTAGATAGGCGAATGTTTATTTCGTATATATGTATAAGTTATTGGCTATATAAATCAAAATCCTTCTAAATGAGCATTGAAGTCCCTTTTATTATTCTTTTTCTGGCAGTTCCTTTATTCTTCTTTTGGAGATGGTTATTAAGGAAAATTATTAAAAATGAGAAAAATAGAAAAGCTGTAACTTGGATAATGACCATTTTTTCTGCGCCAATTCTATACGCTTTGATTATTGTAATTTGGATTTTTAGCATTACCTATTATCCATCACATGATTTTGAAAAAAGGAAATGGATGACCGATAAAGAAACCCGTTATGAACTTTCTGAAGATTTGATTGAAAGCGAAATACTAATAGGAAAAACGAAACAACAGGTTAGAGAAATTTTAGGTGAGCAAAACAATAAATATGAAAGCAATAATTGGAAATATTATTTAGGATTTAAACCAACATTATTTGGGATTGATCCTGACATTTTAGAAATTGAGTTTAAAAATGGTAAAGCAATAAATATTTGCCAAATTTCAGGTTAATACTGCCTCGCTCCCACAAGAATCTTTTCGTATGGCTTTTGAAAAAGCCTTGCTCTCAGGCTGGAGCGAGAGTAACATTAGTGCACACAAATCGAAATAAAAGAGTGAATGTTTGTTTCGTATATAAGTTGTGTGTCATATTTATTAAAACATCGCGAAAAACGTTCTTCTTAAAAATAAAATTAACTTTAAAAACAAATCAAAATGGGATTTTTAGACTCACTCAAAGATTCACTTAAGCATCCGAGATTTTCGGAAAAATACGAAATGGGATTTCCTGATATTAGTAGCGGTGAGAAACCTGTTATAATTCAATTCAGAGAAAATGAAGTTGAATTTAAATTACATCAGTGAAAAAGATTATTAAACCAGATGACATCATAGAAGTTGGACTAAATCAAGAATCTTATAGATCTGCAGGAAAAGCGGTTACTGGGGCAATTATTGGTGGAATTTTGACAGGAGGAATTGGATTATTAGCTGGTGCTGCTATTGGTGGAAAAAGAAGAAAAGAAAATCAATTGACATTGATAGTAAATAATAACGGAAATGAATGTGATATTTTTATAAAACAGAGTAAAAATATTCCAAATTTATATTCAGAATTAAAAAGATTGTTAAGCAAACAAACTACAAAACCAATTTCAGTAGAATTAGAAAGCTCAAACAATGAAACGAAATCAGATTTAGCAAATGACTTGGAAAAATTACATAGCTTACTTGAAAAAGGAATTTTAACTCAGGAAGAGTTTAATGAACAGAAAAGAAGAATGCTCGAATAAAAAAAAGACGAACTTCTGTTCTCCGAAGTGTTTTACAGTTTTGAGTATTTCCGGAAGCTTTCTGGACTGAACTGCCCTAGATAGTGTTTAGCCATTTAGGGCATTTTTTTTTAAAGAAAACCTGATCCCCCCTGATGACGCACGAATCCTTTCGTGTGGACTTTTGAAACCGCACTCCCCCTGCCCTCGCGCTATGGCTAGTTTTTCTTTCTTGAAAAATAAACGGAACATTACAATTTCTTATTATATTTAACATTGAATTTCCGCTACAGCACAAAGCCGCAGAACGTTCCGGTAATTATAAAAAAACAGATCATGGGTTTAGATATTTCAGTAAATTTTGATAATCAGGAAAATATTTACTTGCTTGGTGAGTTTGAAAAAATTCAAGAAGTAGCAAATTTAAGTAGGACATTTTGTAATTTCATGTGCAGAAAAGACGTAGTTGAAGATTGTAGACCTGAACTTGACCAAATAGGTGAATTAACTGGTGTAGACATTACTTTTCTTTACAATATGCAGGAATATGCTGAAGAATGGGAAATTGAAGATATGCTTGAATTTGAAGACGATGAAGATGAAAAAGAGAACCTAAGACAATCAATGCTGAAGAAAAATGCTGAAGTTGGAAATAACATTTCAGAAGTAAAAAATCACCTAATAGGATTAATCGAAAAACTCGGAGAGATTGAAAATTTAGAACAAAAACTTGATAAAACAAGTTATGATACTATAGGAATCGAAAAATATTTTTCAAACTTTCATACTAATCCTGGTGATGGATATATTGGTAACAATTTGGGTCAGGATCTTAGAAATCTCCTTAGCCTTCTTAATTTTGGATTGAGCAATGGTTCAAAAACTATTTATTTTAATTACGGTTAAAAATAACTACTGGTAACACCGTGACTGTTGTACAATCTCTACGAAGTGTTCCCCGAAGCTGGCGCGAGTGTCACACTCGTGCACACAATCAAAATAAAAGAACTTTTACTCACACATTAAATAAAAGCTTTGAAAGCGCCTCTGGCTTCGCACATTTTTTTGATGTTCTTATAAAATCAAAACCTCTTAAAGTCTCCCGACTTTAAATAACTTATAAAGATAGAGGTAACTAGATATTCTTTGGTACTTTGTAATCTTTTTTGGTGATTTTTGAAAATATATAAACATAACAAACATTTGTATATAGACCCAATTTCGGATAGATTTCTCGCTTTTTTTAGCGTATATAAATAAGTTAACGATAATTTTAACGATACAGCAACAGGTAATAAAACAATAGGACAATGGACAAAAAAACTTGGGACATTTGGAAAGGAAATTGGGGCTGGATTCTCGACATTGCTAAAAAACGACAATGGGACATCGTTGACGATTTAGTTATTAAACCAGTTGTTAGCAAGCACGAAGTTGACAAGATAATTGATGACTTGAAAATTAAATTGCCACCTGACTTTATTGACGTAATAACTAACTATTCGGGTGGAGTAAATTTTTCTTTTCAAATTGAAGGAGTGGAAACTGAAGGAGAATATCGACAAATATTTTCAGCAGGTTATGAAGGACTTTGGAGTTTTGAGGACTTAGGAAATTTGAAAGAACAATATGATTGTTGGGTAGAAAGCTGTTTTGACGACCCAACCGACAACTACAATAAAGTTTGGCATAACAAGACGCCAATAATCAGAGTTGCAACTGGGGACTTAATTGCTTTTGACACTTCTGTGACGACAGATGAATTCCCAGTTGTATTTCTCAGTCATGATGGTAGCGACTTTCACGGCAAACGACTTGGAAATAATTTTATTGACTTCATTACAAGGTGGAGTAATGTTGGTTGTTTTGGACCAGAGGACTGGCAATTTGAACCGTTCCATAACGATAATGAGAACATTTTAGAATTGGACGGGGATAAAGTAAACAATTGGAAAAAATGGTTAACGAATTATTGAGAAGAAAAACTTCCCGATCGCGTGGACTAATAATGTTCAAATTATCTAAATAATTTAAAGTATGAAACCCATAAAATTAATTTTCACAGGCAAAGGCGTTTTGGTCATGCCAGAGGCGCCCCACGGGTATCAAAAAACCGCTATGGGGCGCAAATTGCCCGTTTGCAACAGAGACATTTGGGTGAAAAAGGCTTTTTTTCTGCTTTTTCAGTCCGTTCAGGTTGGGCAGCGTTTAGGTACGTACCGGCGTAACTTTTAGCATTCAGCCTTTGATAAAAATCCTTGCACCCCTGCGGTGGAAGCTAAAAGCCTTTTACCAGCTTGGCTGTCCCGTCATTGGTTTTCAAGAAATAAACCCCATTATTGCAGCTTGACAAATCCACTTGTGAAGCCTCGGAAGTTGCTTTTTGTGATTTTATCTTTCTGCCCGAAACATCAAACACTTCTAAGAAGGTGTTTTCTTTGGTTTCGATATTAAATATTCCTGATGAGGGATTGGGATACACAGAAATTTTTTCTTGTTTCCCGAAAGAGGAATTTCCTAGTGTAGTAAACTTAAAATCCTTCCAGACATCGGCAGTTTGATAATCGATCTCGCTGCCATTAGGCACTGTGAGCGGAATATCGGCAATAGTTACATTTGCAAAAACACTGGCAATGATGACTACTGGTGTTGGATTCAACGCAGTTACGGCTGTTAGCCCGGTGCAATTCGCAAAAGCTTCTCTGGCAATGGAGGTAACCGAACTGGGAATCGTTATAGAAGTGAGACCTTTGCAGCCATTAAAAGCAAATGAACCAATAGTTTTAACCGAATTTGGAATTGTAACAGAGCTTAACGCCGTACAATTTCTAAAAGCATTTGTTCCAATACTTGTAACCAGGCCTGGAATTACAATCGAAGTCAAACTAGTGCAGTTATGAAACAGACTCGTCGGAATGCTTGTAATTGTCTCTGAAATCGTGGCGGAGGTTAAAGAAGTGCAGCCAAAAAACGCATTTGTGCCAATACTGGTAACCGTGTTTGGAATTGAAATCGAAATCAGGCCAGTGCAATTAGAAAAAGCATAAGTTCCGATGCGGGTAACCGAACCAGGAATTGTAAACGCATTAATCTTTTTGCAATTATAGAAAGCATAATTTTCGATGCTCGTTACGGAATTAGGAATTGAAACCGAAGCGAGCTCACTACAATCGTAAAAAGCACTATCCGGAATAGCTGTCAATGTATTAGGAAGTACAACTGAAGTCAGAGCTTTGCAACTATGAAAAGCCGACGCTCCAATACTGGTTACCGAATCCGGAATCGTAATAGAACCTAAACTGGAACAATATTGAAAAGCCGACTCAGCAATACTCGTTACCGAATTACCGATTGAAACTGAAGTAAGTCCGGAACAATTATAAAAAGTAGAAGCTTCAATACTGGTTACCGAATCCGGAATCGAAATTGAGGTAAGCCTGGTGCAATTATAAAAAGCCGAAAATCCAATATTCGTTACCGAACTGCCAATCGTTGCAGCAGTAAGTCCTGAAAAGGCAAAAGCAAAAATTCCAATACTCGTTACCGAATTCGGAATGGTGACAGAAGTGAGTGCAGTACAACTATAAAAAGCAAATTCACTAATGCTCTTTACCGAATTGCCAATAGAAACCGACACAAGCCCGGTGCAGTTATTAAACGTATATTTTTCAATACTGGTAACCGAATTACCAATAGAAACTGAGGTCAGACCAGAGCTGCTCTGAAAAGCATAATCGCCAATAGTCACTACCGAATCAGGAATTACAACCGAAGCCAGCTTCTTGCAACTAGAAAAAGCATAAGAGCCAATACTGGTTACAGAATTGCCAAGCATCACCGAAGTCAGCCCCGAAAATTGGAAAGCAAAATCGCCAATGGTTGTTACCGAATTCGGAATTACAACCGAAGACAAATTAGGGCAATATTCAAAAACAAAATCGCCAATACTGGTTACCGAACTTCCAATCGAAATCGAACTAAGCTCAGTGCAAGTTGAAAAAGCATATTTTCCAATATTCAGCACAGAATTTCCAATCGAAACCGAAGTCAGTGCAGTGCAATTTGAAAAAGCATAAACTCCGATACTCGTTACCGAATTAGGAATTGCAATCGAAGTTAGGCCCGCACAGCTAGAAAAAGTATAATCTGCAATACTCGTTATCGAATTACCTATCGAAACGGAAGTTAGCCCAGTACATTTCGCAAAAGCATAAACTCCGACACTCGTTACCGAATCAGGAATTGCAATCGAAGTAAGCCCTGTGCAATAAAAAAAAGCCACATCTCCAATACTCGTTACCGAATTGGGAATCGAAACGGAAGTAAGGCCGGAACAATTAGCAAAAGCCGAATCTCCAATACTCGTTACCGAATTCGGAATTACAACCGAAGTGAGGCCGGAACAATATAAAAAAGCATTACTTTCAAGACTAGTTACAGTATAATTGGTGCCGCTATCTGTAACAAATTCAGGAATAGCAACCGATGTTACAAACCCATTTGCTGCTTTCACAGACACGTTTGTCGTGCCCGGAACTACGGTATAAGTCAAATTTCCTTGTGTAAAAGTCTGCGCCCAAAAACTCATCGGAACAAGTAATAAGGCAATAAATAAGTGTAATTTTTTAAACATTTTATTTTATTTTTAAGGTATTAGTAATTTTTTGGCTTTTAGCATTCTGACACAGTCGGATGTTTCTTTCATCATCCCAAGGGATGAAATGTTTATAGGAAATAATGTTTTTTATGTGGTTCGATCCCGATGGGGTCGCATATTCTCGTTGCAAAATTGGCTATAAACGTTTGACCTCTTCGAGGTCGGATTTCTACAGATGTGAAGTGTTATAGAGCACTTCTCGTGAGTACGTATTCCAACGCAGCCCGACTTGAGTGGAGCTCTTTTTTTGTGGAGCTTTAGCGGAACAAAAAAAAGCGGGAACGGAAGGCGGATTAGCTGCCCAAAAAAAGCTTTTAGCTCTTCCAAAAAATCTGGCGCCCTTATGCCTTCGCGGTGAGTAGCTAAAAGCCTACTTCTCAATCAACAGCTTATAGGATTTATTTTTCCCTTTAATGATATACACACCATTGGTTAGGTTTTGCAAATCAATTAAATTGTCTGTATCTGCTTTTATTGTGAATGATTTCAAAACCTGTCCATTAAGGTTAATGATTTGGAAATCCTCCGAAGTTCTCGACTGAATTGTAATCATGCCTTTGCTTGGATTTGGTGAAATTGTTAAGCCTGTAATGGTTTCAAAATCGGTTGTTCCTAAAGATGAAACCGTTGTGCAGGCAGAAGTTACCGAACAAGATCCCATTGTGATGATTACTTTATAGCTATCAGAGACTATTGGAGAATACGTCCTGCTGTTTGTACCAACATTTGAATTGTCTGAACATTTTATCCATTGGTAATTTGCATTTTCCTGATTAGCGGCCAATTCGCCCCCGGTAAGAGTTACAATGTTGTTTATACTTGAAGTGACAACTACATCAATTTTTTCTTTAGGACTTTCGCATCCGTTTACTGTTTGTGTTACCCAATAAGAGGTAGTTCCTGCAGTTGTTGTTGAAGGTGTAGGTGCAGTGCTGCTACCAGACAGGTCAGTTGCCGTGTACCATAATAATTTTGTTCCTGAAGCTGTTAAGGCAGCTGGAGAAGCATTTAAGCAATGGGCTACTGGTGTTGCTACGGTTGGTGCTGGTGTTGTATTTACAATTGCATTTACGACAGCACGGTTGGAGTTATAGGGCTCTGTGATGCTTTTTAGAGCGTTGTTGCCATAATCTGCCACAAGAATTTTACCATTTGTTTGTAGGGCAACGCCAAAAGGTGTCTTAAATCCTTTGCCTAATGTTTCAATGCCTGTTCCGTCGGCGTTCATGCGTTTTATGGCATTGTTGTTTTGATCTGCAATTACTATTTTGTTATCGTTTTGTATGGCAACACCCCTGGGGCTATTAAACCCCGATCCTAAGGTTACAACTCCAGTTCCATCAGCATTCATACGTTTAATGGTATTATTACCCAAATCAGCAACAATAATTTTTCCATCGGCTTGTATGGCAATCCCACTTGGGTTTTTAAATCCTGTACCTAATATTGCAACGCCTGTTCCATCAGCATTCATTCGTTTAACTGCGTTATTATTATAATCTGCTACAATAATTTTACCATCAGCTTGTATGGCAACTCCAGTAGGAAAACTAAATGCTGTACTTAGAGTTACAATGTTACTGCCATCAGCGTTCATTCGTTTGATGGCATTATTGCCTGCATCTGCCACAATAATTTTACCGTCGGCTTGTACGGCAATCCCACATGGGCTTGTAAATCCTGTACCTAGCGTTATAATGGCAGTACCATCCGCATTCATTCGTTTTACAAGCGCATTGCCAGTGTCTGCCATTAGAATTTTGCCATCAGTTTGTGTGGCAATACTATAAGGGGTTTTAAATCCGCTTCCCAGCGTGCTAACAAAAGCTGGGCATCTTTGCTCTACATAATAAGGTTTAGTTGTTAATGCCTCTGTGCTGGTTAGTGCTGTACCACCTGTGTTGGCACTAAACCATGAAACGGTAGCGTTTGTACTCGGTGAACTAATAAAACTTGCTATTTTTGGGGTACTCATACTACAAAAAGTTTGAGTTCCATCCGTTATGTTATGAACGGTAATTGGCGTACGAGTACTTTCGCAACCAGAAACAGTTTGTGATACATAATAGGTTGCATCGTTGGTAAGGCTCGTTGTTGTTGCCAAATTACTCCCACCTGTTGCTGCTGCATACCACTTTAAACCTGTACCCGTTGCTGCTAAACTAGCAATTGTTGACGTGTCTGTATAAATTTGAGTTTCGGTAGCGGTAGGTGCTGGCGTATTGTTTACAGTTACGTTTACTGGTACACGATTTGTGCTATAAGCCTCTGTAATACGTTTTACAGCTTTGCTGGCATAATCAGCATCAACCACCAGAATTTTTCCATCAGCTTGAATTGCTACTCCGTAAGGATTTGGAAACCCAGAATCCAGGGTAACAATATTCGTTCCATCGGCATTCATTCGTTTCACTGCATTGTTATCATAATCTGCCACCACAATTTTTCCATCAGCTTGAATTGCAACATTCGTAGGACTACTAAACCCAGAACCGAGTGTTACAATACCCGTTCCGTCGGCATTCATTCGTTTTATGGCATTGTTTCCATAGTCTGCCACCACAATTCGGCCATTGGCTTGAATCGCAACACCATTGGGTTTAAAGCCCGATCCCAAGGTAACAATCCCCGTTCCATTAGCATTCATTCGTTTCACTGCACTGTTTCCATAATCTGCCACCACAATTTTACCATCCGTTTGAATGGCAACTCCCGCAGGCAAAAAAAATCCAGATCCTATTGTTACAATGCCTGTTCCATCGGCATTCATTCGTTTAATGGCGTTGTTTCCATAATCTGCCACAAGAATTTTACCATCAGCTTGAATAGCAGCAGAAACAGGAAAATTAAATCCACCTCCGAGGATTACAATATCCGTTCCGTCAGCGTTCATACGCTTAATTACGTTGTTAAAAGTATCTACCACTAAAATTCTGCCATCAGGCTGAACTGTAACAACATAAGGTTTTAAAAAGCCACTCCCTAATGTTAGAATAGACAATGGACATTTTTGTTCAACATAATATGTACTGCTCATTATTGCTTGTGTATTTGACAATGCTGTACCGCCCGTATTGTTACTAAACCAAGCAGCGGTAGTGCCTGGGTTTGGCGTTGTAATTACACTGTCAAATGTAGGGCTCGTTGTACCACATAATGTTTGTGCAGTTTCACTTATACTACGAACAAGAACAGGCGTTCGGGCACTTTCGCAACCAGAAACCGTTTGCGAAACATAATACGTTAGATTGTTTGTTAAGCTCGTTGTAGTTGCCAAAGCTGTACCGCCTGTTGCTGCTGCATACCATTTTAAATTTGTACCTGTTGCCGTTAAATTAGCAATGGTTGCTGAACTTGTATAAATCTGTTGTTCATTTGCCGTAGGACCAATTGTTCCGCATTGACACCAAAAATTTGTCTGAAATGAAATAAAAATCAGTATCGTGAAAAGTGTTTTTTGTTTCAAATAGTAGTTTTTTTCCATAATAGTAGTTTTTAAATTATTTTTTTTGAGTGAATTTTATTATTTGAATTCAAGATAATTGTACCTGCGTAACTATTAGCTGTGGGCAATGAGCTTTCAGCAGAAACTTGTGTTCATTGTCTCAAGCCGATAGCTAAAAAAACCTTGCGCCTTTTCGCCCTTGTGGTAAATAGACAAAGCCAACGGCTAAAAGCTAAAAATGCATTACAAATCTACATCTTAGCCCAAAAACCAAATGCGTCAAACAGCAATCCATTTGATTCAAAAACCATCTATTTACTTCACTTTTTGAATAGAAGTTCAGAAAACTTGTGTGGGACAATAAAAAGGCTAGAATTGGTAGAATTAAGTTGCAAAATCATGAACATAGCCCATTCTCCAAAGTGTTCCTAATGAAACGCTCTATGTAAATATCTTGCTGGCGAACGTTTCCGACTTCGCATATTTTTTTAATGTTTTTGTAAAATCAAAACCTCTTAAAATCTCCTGACTTTAAATACTGTCTGTGGTGTTATGTCATTGAAAATGTATTGCACCAATTTAACACAGGAGGAGGTGAGGTTCAGTCATTTTATAGGAAGCATAAATAAGTTTAGCGTCATTTTTTATATAGCTATATTGTTAAATTGCTTAAAGTCAGATTTATGAAAAAATGTTTGTAATCCATTTCAAACAATCAGAAAATTTGAGGTCAATTTAACCGTTTATTCTTCTATATTTTTTAGGTGGCATTATATTTTTTATTACTTTTCAAACCAATTATTAAAACCACCTACCCCAATGGCAGCAATAAAAAATGACCTGACACGCTTTTTAGAAGCACAAAACAAACTATATCTAACAGCTCTTTCTGAGCTTAAAAAAGGCAAAAAAGAAACACATTGGATGTGGTTTATATTCCCTCAGATAAAAGGACTCGGAAGAAGTGAAATGTCGGAGCTATATGCTATCGAAAATTTACAGCAAAGCGAAGAATTCCTGGCACATCCAATACTAAGAAAGCATATTATTGAAAGCGCAGAAGTATTGCTGAGTTTTAAAATGAAATCAGTAGAATCTATTTTTGGAGATCTCGATGCACGTAAATTGCAATCCTCAATGACACTTTTTAGTTTAACAGATAATACTAATCCTGTCTTTCAGGAGGTATTAGATGCTTTTTTTTCAGGGCAATTTGATCCTCTTACGTTATCAATTCTAAATGAAATGATGCATCCGGCACTGCGCTAAATTAAGAAGAGATATCTCTTAATAACCTGCTTTAATTGAAATTATAGTAATAATATAAAATTAAAAAGCCCTTAGGAAAGCCCGAAAGGGTTTAAAGTAAGATGAATTGCTTTTTAGATTCTTCAATAGAAACTTTTCTAAATTCTTTTAAAAGGTTTTCAATTTCTAAAGAAGATTTACTGGCTCTTGCTCCGGCTGCTTTCCCCGTTCCCGCACGAATCCTTTCGTGTGGCTTTTGAACCCCCGTTCCTCTGGCGCAAGTGCAGGTGTCGCACTTGTGCACACAATGTAAATCAAAAAGAATTTTTCCATTGCTGGAAGTGTTCCTGATGAAAATCGGGGATATATCAGGTATTAACTTTTATATTTTAATTGTTTTAGATAAAAAGAAGTAATGTGTTTAAAAACAGGTGTATACACTTGGTTTGGTGTTTTTTTTTATGATTATTTTTGGAAAGATGTAAAACGAAAGTAAATTCTGTCAATCCGTCTTAATAGAGGTGGATATACGAATGTTTGTTTCGTGTATATATAAGTTATGAGGTAGCTTATACTATCTATTGATCCATTAAAACTTGACAACAATGAATATAGAAATTAAAATTAATTGCCCTGATCCTGAAAATGATCTTCATCTTCCCTATTTGGCATGGGGACCTTCCATTTGTCATATCCGAGTAGGGGGTAACAGTGGCAACAAAATTCTGTACCTCAGAACAAGAAATCTGGGCATGGGCCGGGCCGTTTTTACCGATGCACTCCGTAAGACAGTATATCCAACCGCAACATTAATTTGTGAGGATGAAACCTGGACTACTTTTTATCTCACCGGAGATTTTGGAAATGCCAGCACTCGTGACAAAGACATTGAAATCTGTGTTTTTCAGGATGACCCCAATTTAAACCCCACTGCCGAACCTGTTGTGGCTGAAGCCCTGATGGTGCGGGTGAGAAAGGATGCCGAGACCCTTACTGAAGAAGAGAAAATGCGGTTCATCAGAGCATTCGCCCAATTAAACCAAAAGGACGGATACGCATTTTACAAGCAGTTCACAGACATGCATATAGCGAACACGGATAATGAAATTCACTTTTACGAAAATTTTCTTCCCTGGCACCGCTTGTATCTTTTGAACCTGGAAAGAGACCTGCAGGAAATTGATTCCAGTGTATCTCTTCATTATTGGCGCTGGGATTTTCCTGCACCCAATCTCTTTAGTGAAAATTTTGCCGGAAAAATAATGGTTACCAATGAAGACGAAAACCCGGGATCTGTCCCGACTTTCTCTCTTTCGAACCCTTGGCGGAATTGGAAACCACCTGGTTCTGCTATGCTGCTTAGGTCTGCCTTCAACTGGGATCTGACTCTCAATGGAGGCTGGGACGTACTGATAGACAGGAAAGCTCCGGAGGCCTATGCAATAAACATGGGGAAAGGGATTTACCTTAACTTATTTTGGGATCAGAACAGACCACGGGGCTCCCGTCCAGGATATGTCTTCAGTGCGCCACATGGAGGTGGTCACATGAGTTTCAGGGGGCAGATTTCAGATATTCCAACCGCTCCTCAGGACCCGGTTTTTTTTATGTTGCACTCCAATGTGGACCGTTTGTGGGCACTATGGCAGAATCAGTGGGATCGATTTACACCGGAAGATGCTGACAGTTATTCGCCACAGGGATTGAGCCCAAACCGGGACTTAGGATTCGGGGCATATTCTCAACAAACACAATGGCCATGGAACGGAGATACACAAGCTCCCCGACCGCCACAAGCGCCTTATGGGGAATATCCTACCGTTAAAAAAGGATACAAAGTATTACCTAACCCTGCTTCACAACCCACCATTGAGGAGGTGATTGATTATAAAGGCAGGCTTGACCCAAATAATTCCATTGGATTTGACTACGACAATGTCCCTTTCCATTTCACCGTTCCTCCTTCCTTACCTTTACTGAAAACTATGGCTATGACAGGAAATCAGCATATTCAACAAATTCTGAACAAGAATCTTGACAGTCAGCTGCGGCTTGTGGCGTTGGACTCCATTGAAGAACCTATTGGCGAACTGGACGGTTTGACCAAAATTGTTACTGACAAACAGGAACCTGCAGCAGTCAGAAGCGGGGTAGTGCAGCTTCTTACCAGATACCTTGGGCATACGGAAGAATTTGTAAGGATTCTTATCAGCATACTGACAGACCTTTCCGAGCCTGCGGAATTAAGAAAAACGGTGATGCTTCAAATCCGGGTTTTAGGTTTTGAAGGCTCCGCATTTAAACAGTTTCGCCCTATAGTGATAGAAGGCCTGCGCAAATTGATCAGGGACAAGGACAGACGCATTGCTCTTGAAGCTATTGATTTGCTGGCATACCAAAAAGACGAATGGTTACAAAGGGAGCTGAAAGAGGGACTGGAAAATCCGGAAAAGGCTATTGTTTCAGACGAATCAGCAGTTTATTATCTGTCACTTGATCCCCATAATTTCCTCGACCTGTTTAGAAAGGTTGCAGAAGAATCCACGGATGAAAAGGCAAAAATCATGGCCATCCACGCTTTGTCTTCCGATACAGCCAGCAAAGATTTTCTGCTTTCTCTTTTCGGGAATAAAACAGAATCATCGGAAGTGCGGGAAGCATCCGCCCATGCGCTGGAAGCTCAAGATCCTAACCTTATGCTTGCAAAAGCAGTTGAAACATTTAAGGATGAGGAAGAACAGGATTATCACTTGTTAACAGTACTGTTATCTAAACTTACCCTTCAGGAAGAAGATGGCCTCAACAAAATCCGTCAAGACGGAGAACTTCTGGACAAAATCAGGGAGCATGCTGAACGGCCAAAACTATTAAAGGCAAATAGAGAAAGCAGCGAAGCCAGAGAAGATGACTTTGGAATTCTGCTAAAAAGACTGAAATCACTTTTATAATTCACTTTAAACAAAAGCGCATTGTCCCATGTTTTGGAAAAGAAAAGACAACAAGACCCTCGTAACATTTGGCAAGCACACTTCTGAGGAAAACATCGCTGCATTTGTGGATGAAGTTCGGGCAAATCCTGAACTCAGGAATGAATTGCTCCCACTGCTGCGTGAGAGTCATGTGCTCTACAACGGGAGGGGCACGCAGGAATGTATACGCCTGAGAGGGTACATTTTGGCTGCTTTTGAAGTGACAGGCTTGCCGCCCGCAGCTTTGATATTCGCCATGGAAGACCTGTACAATACCCGCAGCGCCTATCTCATAGCCGGTGCTGCCAGAGCAATCCGTGGCATGGCTCAGCCCCATCCGGAAGTGGTACCTTATCTCCTCGAAGCGGTGGTAAACATTCGTTATATGGACGATGCGGTTACATTTGATACGTACAAACCAGTTTGGCCTGTCACAAATTTTACTACCGGTCTGAGCGAAGTTTTTAAAACCTTTGCCTGGCTTGGTGCCTATGCGCAGGAGGCGATTCCGCAATTAAAAAAATATGCGGAGGCTTCAGACTTTCAGTATGAAGTGCTTGAGGAAATAAAGCGGGCGATTGAGACGATTGAGGGGGACCCGCATGAAGTGGATTTCTCCTGTTGTGGACCTTCACCAAAATTAGCGGGGAGAAAAGAAACCGTACCGGGAAGAGGCAGGATAAATCCGTTGTTAAAAAACATTGTTATGGAAGATCAGAACGGAGCTAAGGTTCCGTTTTCTTCTTTTTTTCAGGGGAAGCCAACAGTGGTTAGTTTTTTCTATACCCGTTGTATTGCGATTAATAAATGTTCTCTGACTGTGGGCAATACAGGGAGACTTGCAAAAGCACTCCTTGAAGTAAATCTCCAGAATAAAGTAAATGTAGCGCTCATTACTTATGATCCGGTCTATGACCTTCCTGAACGAATCAGGGTGTATGCGGAAACCCGTCGTTGTGAATTTTCAGATTCATTCAAAGCCTTTCGTGTATCGCCTGGGGATTACGAATTGCTGAAAGAGCATTTTAGTCTGGAGGTCGGTTATTCCACCTCTATTGTAAATCAGCATCAGGTGGAGACTTATCTTCTGGATTATAAGGGAAGAATCAGGAATACCCTGATCAGAATTCAATGGAGCGAGGATGAAATCAGGGATAAAATAGGAAGACTGATAAAAGAGATACCTGCAGGCAAGGTGAGTCAGACTGCAAAAGCTGTTTCCGAAAATCTCAGGACCATAGTTTTTCCTTTGCTCATTGCAGTATTTCCAAAGTGCCCCGTCTGCTGGGCTGCTTACATGAGTGCCTTTGGAATTGCAGGCATGAAAGCCATTCCGTATTCTCCTTGGCTGGTTCCACTGTTCGTACTTGGGATCGGAGTCAACCTCTGGTTACTGTACCGGGCACGAAACAAACGGAATGGATTAACACCGTTTTGGGTTAGCGTCCTCGGCGCAGCTACGTTTCTGATCTGCGGTCTATGGCTGAATCTGAGAACAGGCACGTATGTGGGGATAGTATTCATTTTACTGGGCTCGATTTTAAACAGCCTGTCCTTTTCATGGTTTCAGCGATTACAGGGGTGGGTAGAAAGCCTTTTCAGACCGGTGATCGTGAAAAAGAAACAGAAGCTGAAAACAACTACTTAGGTTCCGGGTATCCTATGAAACTGGTCAAAGAAATGGAAAACTGATAGTATAAAAGCCACTTTGCCAAAAAAAAGCTCCCGTACGAATCCTTTCGTGTGGCTTTTTGAAACCTTGTTCCCTTGCTGACATGAGTTTCATACTCATACAAACAATTATGTAAATCAAAAGAGCTTTCTTAAATGACACAAGTTTACAATTAGGGAATAATTAAATTAAGCTTGAAAAGAATAGTGCTACTTTCTTTTGGTATTTTGTAATCTTTTTTGGTTATTTTTGAAAATGTATAAAGCGAAATCAAATTGCGTCAATATGTATTAATAGGATTGATAGGCAATATATTAAACCAAAATGTGAATGAAAAAAATATCAATATTAATTCTTCTAAGTTTAATATCTTGCGGAAAGAATTCTGTCCGAATTGAAAAAGGTTTTACTAAAATTGATAATGAATATCAAGATAGAAATAAATTAATCGAACAGATAAAACCAAATAAAGAATATGTGTATTGGGAATATGTTAAATTCATACCAGATTTACATAATAACCAAAAAGAGGTTATTAGAAAACATGGTGATACATTAATTAGAAATAATTATACTTTTTATCCTCCTGAATCAGGTTTTTTTAATGAATGTTTGCCTAATAGTTGTTTTTCATATGTTACATATATTGAAAACGATGATGTCCATTACGTCACAGATGAAGTAGAAATGAAAAAATTCATTGGTGAAATTGATAATCTTGCTGAAGCAATTCTGATTTTACACATGAATGATTTGTGGCTTGACCCGAAAGAAAAAAAAGCGGGCTCATTTAAAAAAACAAATAATGGATTTGAATTATATATGATGAAATATAAAAGCTGTCCCGAAACAAAGGAATCAATAAAAGTAGAAATAGACTCCATTGGAAATTTTAAGTTGAAGAATAACGGAACTTATTACAAATCTAACAATTGCACAATGTCATAAATGCTATTGCTTAACTACTACAAAAGATTTAGGCAATAAGCTCAAAGGAAAAGGTTCTGTTTTAGATGATTTAGTAAATCCGAAGAATGAGCTTAATTTAGTGACAAAGTCCCTATAATACCTAATATTGTGCATCACAAGAAAAAAAACTAAAATGAACGAATTTTCAATTGGAAAAGCGAAGCTGTCAGACTCTTTAAGGATATCTGTTTTGCTTAAAACTGTTTATATTCAGACATATGCTGTTGATGGAGTTACTTTTGAATTTGCGAACTTTATTACAAAAAGATTCTCAACTGAAAATATTGAGAATATAATAAAGAATAATCCGGACAGATTGCTAGTTGCTTATCAAAATGGAAATCCAATTGGAGTTGCTGAAATAATCTATGACAGTATTTGCCCTATAAGAAAAATACCTGTTGCTGAATTAAGTAAACTATATGTTTTAGAAAGGTTTTATGGAAAAGGAATTGGATATGGACTTATAAATGAAGCCGAAAAGGAGATACGAAAGAATGGATTTACAGAATTTAATCTGGAAGTTTATATCAACAATACCAGAGCGATCACTTTTTACGAAAGACAAGGTTATACCTCAATAGGTAATGTGGACTTTCCAATGGAATCAAATACCTACAAAAATTTAGTGATGAATAAAAAAATGAATTAAAAAAGTACGCAAGCGGAATATTTACACTCTTGCAGGAATCCTTTCGTGTGGAATTTTATCAAAGTCTTATTCTTCAATAATTATGTGTTGTTTGTCTCATTTTTTATGGAAAGAAAAGTCAGTGGTATAATCATGTATTTAAATTTCGTCACCAGATATTTAGACAATTCCTTTTTAACTGTTCTAAAATAAAAAAGAAGCATTTTGTTCGCTTTCATTAATTAAATAGAATGCTTAATTATTTCACTAAACAATTTTGAGATAATTTTTGTTTCCGGCTCCTTTTAAGAAATTCGGATAGAACCCTTAATTTTCTGAACCTTTTTGTTTATATTTCTGAATCTTTCCGAAGAAAAATTTCCTGTCAAAAAAATCACGTATCCACAATAAAATCACATAAAAAACATTCAAATTTAAACTTTAAACAAAACTTTATTCCTTAAATTTGTGACGCTAAAAATAAAATAAACAAACTATGAGTTCATTTGACGTAGTCATTATAGGTTCAGGTCCTGGCGGATATGTATCGGCAATTCGTTGCGCACAATTAGGTTTCAAAACTGCTATTGTAGAAAAATATAATTCATTAGGCGGAACTTGCCTTAATGTGGGTTGTATTCCTTCAAAAGCATTATTATCATCTTCTCACCATTATGCAGAAATTGCTCATTTTGCAGATCACGGAATCGAAGTTTCCGGTGATGTAAAAATCAATTTAGAGAAAATGATTGCGCGCAAACAGGCCGTTGTAGATCAAACCGTAGGTGGAATCAACTACTTAATGGATAAAAATAAAATTACTGTTTTCAATGGTTTGGGGTCTTTCGTAGACGCAACGCACATTGCTGTTGCAAAAGCTGACGGAACTTCAGAAACTATTGAAGCAAAATATACTGTAATCGCTACAGGTTCAAAACCATCTTCTTTACCATTCATCAAAATTGATAAAGAAAGAATCATCACTTCTACTGAAGCTTTGGCTTTAAAAGAAGTTCCAAAACACTTAGTTATTATTGGAGGAGGAGTTATCGGAATCGAGCTTGGACAAGTTTACCTTCGTTTAGGAGCTCAGGTTTCTGTAGTAGAATTCATGGACAGAATCATTCCGGGAATGGACGGAGCGCTTTCTAAAGAATTGACCAAAGTGTTGAAAAAACAAGGAATGAAATTCTATGTTTCTCACAAAGTAAAATCAGTTGAAAGAAATGGCGATGCTGTTGTTGTTCAGGCTGAAAACGCAAAAGGAGAAACAATCACTCTTGAAGGAGATTACTCATTAGTTTCTGTTGGTCGCCGTCCTTACACAGACGGATTAAACGCTGACAAAGCCGGAGTTAAAATTTCAGACAGAGGACAAGTTGAAGTAAACGATCATTTACAGACCAGTGTTCCAAATATCTATGCAATTGGTGACGTTGTTCGAGGAGCGATGTTAGCGCACAAGGCAGAGGAAGAAGGAGTAATGGTTGCTGAAATCTTAGCAGGGCAAAAGCCACATATCGATTACAACTTAATTCCTGGTGTAGTGTATACGTGGCCGGAAGTTGCGGCAGTTGGACAAACGGAAGAGCAATTGAAAGCAGCCGGAGTAAAATATAAATCCGGAAGTTTCCCATTCAAAGCTTTAGGACGTGCAAGAGCAAGTGCTGACTTAGACGGATTCGTAAAAATCCTTGCTGATGAGAAAACAGATGAGGTTTTAGGAGTTCACATGATTGGAGCACGTACAGCAGATTTAATTGCTGAGGCAGTTACTGCAATGGAATTCAAAGCGTCTGCTGAAGATATTTCAAGAATGAGCCACGCACACCCAACTTTTGCGGAAGCAGTAAAAGAAGCAGCGTTGGCAGCTACTGAAAACAGAGCTATACACGTATAAATTTACGTTAAATGATATTTTAAAACCGTCAGAATTCATCTGGCGGTTTTTTTATGTGCTCATTTTTGAGCTCCGCATAATATAATAATCAGGAACAATTTTGTAAATGAAATGTGTTTTATTCATGTTATCTTTAGAAAAATAAAAAGATAATAGTATGAAAAATAGATATATAGTTCCGATTTTGATTGGAGCAGGAATAGGACTCGCATTATATTCATGTGGAGGAGGAATTCCGAGGAAAGCAACTGCTGTAACAAACTTTGAAAGTGCAAAATATCTCGGGAAATGGTATGAAATTGCCAGACTGGATTATAAATGGGAAAGGGATTTGGACAATGTGACTGCCGAATATTCTTTGAATGAGGATAAAACAATTAAAGTTGATAACAAAGGATATAATTTTAAAAAAGGCAAGTGGGAGCAGAGTATAGGGAAAGCTAAATTTGTCGGAAAAGAAAATATAGGTATGCTGAAAGTTTCTTTTTTCGGTCCTTTTTATTCAGGTTACAATGTGGTTTCAATTGATCAGGATTACAAATATGCTCTTGTTGCCGGAGAAAGTTTAAAATATATGTGGATACTTTCAAGAGAAAAGACAATTCCGGAAACTGTCAAAACCGAATTTTTGAAAAAAGCTAAGGAAATTGGTTATGCAACATCTGATTTGGTTTGGGTAAAACACGATAAAACAAATTAAAAAATAAACCCGACCGATTTTAATGTCTGTCGGGTTTTGTATTTTGAATTAAAATCAGGATCATGGAGTAAAAACGCTTTTGTAATTATCCCAGTATCTGTAAATCAAAAATAAGTTGCCTAAGAATAATAATCCGGCAATTGGAAGACCTTCCGGAGCCAGAAAATAATTGATGAACAGAATATTTACCGTTATGGGTAAAATTAAAATATTGGCTAATGTTACAAAACGTCCCGTGACAAAAGCGATTCCGCAAAGTAATTCAATAGATTTTGCCAAAGGGAGTAAATAAGTTGAGGCAACCAGGCCTACATTAAAAGCTTTAAAGTTTCCGGTTACTTCTGGTTCAGGAGCCAGCTTAAAGAAAAAACTGATTGAAGCAAAAAGAAGTAAGAGACCAATTAAAACGCGGACAATAATCGTGGCAATTTTCATAATACTTAGGATTTTTTAAGGTTAAAAAATATAAATAAGCTATTGGAAAAGATGCAAACCCAAAGTCTCAAATTAAAATCACAAATTGTTTTTTGTGGTCTTTTTTTAAGAATTTTACAATTAAACCAATCTAATTTTGAGATTGGTTTAATTGTATATCAAATATAACGAATTTTTTCTTATGAAAATGCTAATTTATTGCTCATTATTACTTCTTTAGATACTTCTTATAAAGGAAAAATACGCCAATGCTTATTAAGATAAATGGCCACAGATTAATGAAGAAGACTAAGATTGACTGTAAAATATACCAGCCGTTTTTCAGGGAGTCTATTATCTGGATTCCAAGATTTGGTTTGTAAGCAGCAGGATCTTTTTCGCCGGCAATTATTTCTTGTTTTATTGTTTCGTTTTGATAAAGCTGCAAAGTAACCGTACTGAAATTAATTTGATCCTGAAGTGATAAATTTTCTACTGTTCGGTTATCATTTGCTTCTTTCTGGTTTGCTAAGGTGTTCTCCGCTTCCATAATATCATTAATTTTTTTCCCTTTTTCATCAATCGCTTTTTCGACTCTTTTTTCGGTATTGGCACTTCTTCTTTGAGAAAGTTGATTTGATAATAATTTTAATGAAACATCGTCTGCTTTGATTACCCTGAAATCCAGAAAATCAATTTGTTTGGCAATAGTTTTTATGACCGTATCGAGCTGAGTATTAGGAACACGGATTATGATGTTGTTTTCTACTGTATATTTAGTAGTTTCAAGAGTGCTGTCCTGACTAATCTTAGTTTTAATCTGTTCCTGAATAGTACTTTGTAAGTTGGTGTACGTAACAAATCCGCCGAATTTTTGGGTGGCATTTTCAATTGCATAAGTTGACCTGACGACATTTTTAACCTTGAATTTGATGTCAGCTGTTCGGATGAATTTCTGTTTACTGTCTTTTTTTTCGACCGCTGCCGATGATGAAATAGCTGTGCTGGTTGAAACAGCTGTACTGTCGGTTGTTGCATAATCTGCTGTGGCTTCTGCGGTTGCATCTGCTTTTTTGCAGGAAAATAATACTGCGGTAACTACTAAGGTGGTCAGACCTAACTTTGCAATTGTTTTCATAAAGTTTTTAAATGTTGATTAATAAATAATTTTGATAAAGGGTAAGTAATGTTCTAATCAAATCGCAGGAAAATTTTTAATAATGAGTATTAATTCGATATACTAAAAAGTGTGCCAATATTTTTTTAAGATTGCCTTATTGAAGGAATAATTTTGTCGTAATTTTGAAATCTAAAATTGATTCATTTTTGAGAGTTTCCATTCACAAACACATTCCGGATCCGGAGCATTTTAAACAACAGCTTTTAAGTTGGTCACAACAATTTCGTGAGGTTGTTTTTTTAGATAGTAATACGTATCCGCAAGAATATTCCAGCTTTGATTGTATGATGGCTGTTGATGCTTTTACCTCTTTAAAAACAGATTTTTATAATGCGTTTGAGGATTTAAAACAGTATCAACTAACTACAAAAGACTGGCTTTTTGGCTATTTGTCTTATGATCTTAAAAATGATACAGAATCTTTAAAATCATTCAATTTTGATGGATTGAATTTTCCGGATTTATTTTTCTTTCAGCCAAAAAAAATCTTTTTATTAAAAGGGAATCGGCTTGAAATCAGTTACTTATTGTTGTGTGATGATGAGGTTGAAGATGATTTTGAAGAAATTATTCAAACTAAAAATGATTCTTTTCAAACTTTGGATAAAGTCGAAGTACAGCAACGAATTTCAAAAGAGTTATATCTTCAAAAAGTAATAAAAATGCTGGAACATATTCACGTAGGTGATATGTACGAAGCTAATTTCTGCATGGAGTTTTTTGCTGAAAATGCAGTTATAAATCCGCTGGAAAAATTTCAAAAACTGAATGAGATTTCAAAAGCTCCTTTCTCGGTTTTCTTTAAAAATAACAAACAATTTTTGCTCTCTGCTTCTCCGGAACGCTACCTGAAAAAAATGGGAGACAAAATCATTTCTCAGCCAATAAAAGGAACTTCAAAACGATTTTCAGATGTAAATCAGGATAAAGAGTCGAAACAAAATCTTGAAAACGATGCAAAAGAACGTGCTGAAAACATTATGATTACTGATTTGGTTCGAAATGACTTATCGCACACAGCGCAAAAAGGTTCAGTAGAAGTTACAGAACTCTGTAAAATTTATTCTTTTTTGCAGGTACATCAAATGATTTCTACAGTAACTTCAAAATTAGATCCGCAATATACTCCTGTGGATGTTTTAAAAACGACTTTCCCAATGGGAAGCATGACTGGGGCTCCAAAAATTTCGGTAATGAAAATTATTGAAAATCTGGAAGAAACCAAGCGTGGTTTATACAGCGGAGCAGTAGGCTACTTTACTCCTGAAGGAGATTTTGATTTTAATGTCGTGATTAGGAGTATTTTGTACAATCAGGAAAATAAATACGTTTCGTTTTCCGTTGGAAGTGCTATTACTGCTCAGTCTGTGCCGGAAAAAGAATATGAAGAATGTTTGTTAAAGGCCAAAGCAATGGCTGAGGTATTATCAGGTTCATTTTGAAAATAATAATTTAAAAGTGTTTATGTATGAAGTTAATCTTAAGGACTTATAATTTAAAATTAAAACACACTTTTAGAATTTCAAGAAAAACAATCGATTTTCAGCCTTCGCTAATAGTTGAATTGCAGGATGATGGATTTTCCGGATATGGTGAGGCAACTTCAAATCCGTATTATAATATTACTGTGGAAATTTTACGGGATGATATTGAAAAAATCCGTGAAATTATAGAAGAATCGTCTGGGGAAACTCCCGAAGAATTTTGGCAAAAAATAAATCCGTTTTTAAAAGAAAATCCTTTTGCTTTATGTGCTTTGGATAATGCGTATAATGATTTGTATGCACGTAAAAAAGGGAAAAAACTTTACGAATTATGGAATTATAGTATAACAAATAATCCGCTGACTAATTATACTATTGGAATTGATACTATAGAAAATATGATTGCCAAGATGAATGAGCTTCCGTGGCCCATTTATAAAATTAAACTTGGAACGCCGGAGGACATTGCTATTGTAACCGAGTTACGAAAACATACTGATGCAGTTTTTAGGGTGGATGCGAATTGCGCCTGGACTGTTGATGAAACCCTGAAAAATGCCATTATTTTAAAGAATTTAGATGTTGAATTCATTGAACAGCCTTTGAAAGCTAATGATTGGGAAGGGCATAAGAAAGTTTTTGAAAATGCTGTTTTGCCTGTTATAGCCGATGAAAGCTGTATCACAGAAGCAGATATTGCAAAATGTCACAATCATTTTCACGGTGTAAACATAAAATTGATGAAATGTGGCGGAATTACTCCGGGAAGAAGAATGATTGCTGAGGCAAAAAAACTAGGTTTAAAAACAATGGTAGGCTGTATGACAGAATCTACGGTCGGAATTTCCGCTATTGCACATTTACTCCCTGAATTAGATTATGTTGATATGGATGGCTCATTATTATTGGCGGAAGATATTGCGACTGGTGTAACCATAAAAAATGGTAAAACATATTATCCTGACACGAATGGAACGGGAGTGATTTTATTCTAATAATTCCTTTTAAAATAGTGTACCTTTGTAAAATAAACGATGCTGAGGAAGAACAGAAAAAACTTGAAACCTCAAACCTGAAACAAAACAAAAAATGACGAACAACGATATCTTAAAAAAACTTCGCGTGGCTTTAATGCTCCGTGATGATCAAATAGTTGAAATTTTAGAATTGGTAGATTTTAGAATTTCAAAATCAGAATTAGGGGCTTTTTTCAGAGCAGAAGATCATCCGAACTATATGGAATGCGGTGATCAGGTTTTGCGTAATTTTCTAAATGGATTGGTAATTCACTTGAGGGGAACGAAAGAAAACCCTAAAAATCCAAATGATGTTTTAGCAAAGCATAAAGCTGAGATTCCTAAAAGAGAATCCTCTAAAGACAGACCTGAATTTAGATCTACTCCAAAAGACTCAGAAAAATACAGAGGCGATCAAAGTCCGTCAAAGTCAGGTTCAGCAGCCGGAAAACCTAAGAAGAAATCATTCCCAAAAGGAAATGGAAAGCCATCGGTTGTGGAGAAAGTGGTTTATAAAAACGGTAAGAATAAGAAATCGTAATTTGTAAACTGTAAGGGGGGTAAGATGTAAGGTGTAAAATGAAGGTCTAACCGTAAGGTTCGCAAAGGATAAAATTAAAGTTCGCAAAGTTTTATTTAGAAAGCTTTGCGAACTTTGTGCTTATATTAGACATAGTAAAATAAAAAACTGTTTTTTCAAAACAAAAAAAAATCCACTCCGAAAAGGAATGGACTTTCTATATAAAATGATTTCTTGTTTAATTAAGAAAGAGCAGCTTTAACCTGGTCAGCAGCTTCCTGGAATTGAACTGCAGATAAAATCGGCATACCTGAGTTGTCAATTAATTCTTTTGCAATTTCAGCATTTGTTCCTTGCAAACGAACGATAATTGGCACATTGATAGCATCTCCCATGTTTTTGTAAGCATCAACAACACCCTGAGCAACACGGTCGCAACGAACGATACCTCCGAAGATGTTGATTAAGATAGCTTTTACGTTTGGATCTTTTAAGATAATGCGGAAAGCTGTTTCAACACGCTTAGCATCAGCAGTTCCTCCTACGTCAAGGAAGTTTGCAGGCTCAAAACCAGCGTATTTAATTAAGTCCATAGTTGCCATTGCAAGACCCGCTCCGTTTACCATACATCCTACAGTACCGTCAAGGTCAACATAGTTTAGACCAACTTCTTTAGCTTCAACTTCGATTGGATTTTCTTCAAGAATATCACGCATCTCTGCATAAGCTTTTTGTCTGTACAATGCGTTATCATCAATATTTACTTTAGCATCAACTGCTAATATTTTGTTGTCAGATGTTTTTAATACAGGGTTGATTTCGAACATAGAAGCATCAGATCCAATATAAGCATTGTATAGTGCATCAATGAATTTTATCATTTCTTTGAAAGCATTTCCGGAAAGACCTAAATTAAAAGCAATTCTTCTAGCCTGAAATCCTTGTAATCCAACAGTTGGATCAATTTCTTCTGTAAAAATTAAGTGAGGAGTGTGTTCTGCTACTTCTTCAATATCCATACCTCCTTCTGTAGAGTACATAATCATATTACGTCCTGTTGCTCTATTTAAAAGTACAGAAACATAAAACTCAGAAGTTTCGCTTTCGCCTGGGTAGTATACATCTTCAGCAATTAAAACTTTGTGTACTTTTTTACCTTCAGCAGAAGTTTGCGGTGTGATTAATTGCATTCCGATAATTTCGCTTGCAATTCCTTCTACTTTATCAATTCCTTTGGCAAGTTTTACTCCACCACCTTTTCCACGTCCACCTGCGTGAATTTGTGCTTTAACAACATACCAGCTTGTACCTGTTTCTGTTGTTAGTTGTTTTGCAGCAGCTACAGCTTCAACCGCATTGTTAGCCACAATTCCGCGTTGAACGCGTACTCCGTAACTTGCTAAAATTTCTTTCCCTTGATATTCGTGTATGTTCATAATATAGAATTTGTCTGGTTCTGAATTTATTTCAGAATAAAAGTGCGACAAAAGTAGCAAAATTGAACTAAAAAGTAAAATCTTTTTCAATTAAAAATAAACGAAGCCCGGTTTGTTAAATAAATCTGTTTCAAAGTTTAAAAAAGGTTAAACAAATATGTATTTATTGTTAATTTCAAGATGCTATAACGTTTTAGAATTATGCAAAAGCAGTGTATTTTCATCGTTGATTTGTTGATTTTTCTTAATATAATTTAAAACGGATTATCATTTTGTTAATTCATGATGCCTAATATAATATTATTATCATTTAAGAACCGTTTTTCTAATATTCCTATAAAAGTGTAAGCTAAAGTGTATTTTGGATGAATTATGTTTAATGAAATCTTTATTTTTGTAAAAAAAAAAATATCGAGAATGAAACTAAAAGAACAAGGCCTTTATTTGCCAGAATTCGAGCATGAAAATTGCGGAGCTGGTTTTATCTGCAATCTTAAAGGAGAAAAGACAAACCAAATTATTCATGACGCTCTTGAGATTCTGGTTAAGCTAGAACACAGGGGAGGTGTGAGTGCTGATGGTAAAACAGGAGACGGAGCTGGACTTTTAATTGATATTCCTCATGATTATTTCAAGAGGGTATGTGATTTTGAATTGCCGGCTGCACGTGAGTATGCTGTTGGAATGGTATTTTTACCAAAAATTAAAAATCAATATGATTTTTGTAAAGATATTTTTGAAAAAGAAATCAAAGCACAGGGACTTTCTATTTTAGGATGGAGAGAAGTACCGGTTGATTCTTCTCAATTAGGAGAAATTGCTTTGGCATCAGAACCAACTATTGAACAAATTTTTATTGGGAAAAACGAAGCTCTTGAAGACACTGTTTTTAAAGCAAAATTATATGCTGCCCGTAAAATTACGGAACATACAATCAGACATTCAAAAATTTCGCAGAGTTCTTATTTCTATCTTCCAAGTTTGTCTACTACGACTATAATATATAAAGGTATTATCATGCCTGAGGATATTGGTCCGTATTATACTGATTTACAGCAAACAGATTTAGTAACTCGTTTGGCGTTAGTACATCAGCGTTTTTCTACGAATACAATGCCAACATGGGAATTGGCTCAGCCGTTTAGATATATGTGTCAAAATGGGGAGATCAATACTTTGCGTGGTAACGTGAGCAGAATGCGTGTTCGAGAAGAAATTATGAAAAGTGAGGTTTTCGGACCACAAATCGATAAATTATTCCCAATTATTTTACCTGGTAAGTCAGATTCTGCTTCTATGGATATGGTTGTGGAGTTGTTAACGCACACAGGAAGATCATTGCCGGAAGTAATGATGATGATGATTCCTGAGGCATGGGAAAAACACAAAACAATGTCTCCTGAAAGAAAAGCATTCTATGAATATAATGCTTGTATCATGGAGCCATGGGATGGTCCTGCGTCTGTACCTTTTTCTGATGGGGATTACGTTGGAGCTTTATTAGACCGTAACGGACTAAGACCTTCGAGATATACGGTTACTAAAAGCGGTAAATTAATCATGGCCTCTGAAATTGGAGTTGTAGAGGTTTCTGCTGAGGATGTTGAAAGTCATGGTAGATTAGAGCCAGGTAAAATGTTCCTTGTGGACATGAATGAAGGACGTATCATTAATGACGAAGAAATTAAAAGCAAAATTGTTTCTGAAAGACCTTATCAGGAATGGTTAAACCAATACAGATTACACTTAAGAGATGTTCCTGAAACAGCAGATGTTTGTCCGGTTGAAACTAGTGATTTGCCTACAAGAGAGCGTCTTTTTAATTACACTTTAGAGGATATTCAGGATGTAATTACGCCAATGGCTCAAACAGGTAAAGAAGCTTTGGGTTCTATGGGGATTGATACACCTCTTGCTGTGTTGTCAGACAGACCTCAGTTAATTCCTAATTATTTCAAACAATTATTTGCTCAGGTAACTAATCCTCCGTTGGATGGAATCCGTGAAGAAATTGTGACTGATATTGCTTTGAATTTAGGTCAGGATCGTAATATTTTTGATATTACAAGCAAACAATGCCGTAAATTAAGAATTCAGAATCCGGTTATTTCTAACGGAGACTTAGAAAAAATCAGAACAATTTCTATAGATAACTTTAAAGCAGAAACCTTTAAAATTTTATATCCAAAAGCTGAGGGTATGAATGGTTTGGAAAATGCTTTAGATGCTATTATTGTACAAATTACAAAAGCTGTAGAAAGAGGAACAAATATTATTATTCTTTCTGACAGAGGAGTGAATAAAGAATTTGCACCAATTCCGGCTTTATTGGCTTGTTCATATGTAAATCATCAGATGAACCGTTTGCGTAAGCGTTCTTATTTTGATATTATCATGGAATCTGCAGAACCTCGTGAGCCACATCATTTTGCTACATTATTTGGATATGGAGCTAGTGCGATTAATCCTTATATGGTAAATGAAATTATTCGTGTTCAGGTTCAGGAAGGATTTATTACCGGAATTTCTGAGCAAAAAGCCGTTGATAATTTCAATAAAGCGATTGGTTCAGGATTATTGAAAATTATGAACAAAATTGGGATTTCAACATTACACTCTTACAGAGGTTCTCAAATTTTTGAAATCGTTGGATTCAATTCTAAATTCGTTGAAAAATACTTCCCATACACAACTTCAAGAATCGAAGGTATTGGGTTATATGAAATTGAAAAAGAAATTACAGAAAGATATAAATATGCTTATCCTGATAAACTAATTTCAAGCAGATTAGGTTTAAATATTGGAGGAGAATACAGATGGAGACGTAATGGAGAAAGACACTTGTTTAATCCTACTACGATTGCAAAATTACAACAGGCTGTTCGATTGAGTGATCAGAATAGTTATGATGTGTATTCTAATACAATCAACGATCAGGCTAAGAGTTTAATGACTATTCGTGGATTATTTGAATTTGATAATTTAAATCCGATTCCATTAGATGAAGTAGAGCCTTGGACAGAAATTGTTAAACGTTTTAAAACGGGAGCAATGTCTTACGGATCGATTTCAAGAGAAGCACACGAAAACTTAGCGATTGCGATGAACCGAATTGGTGGAAAATCCAATTCTGGTGAAGGTGGAGAAGACAGAAAACGTTTCCAGCCTGATGTAAATGGAGACAGTCGTAACTCGGCTATCAAACAAGTTGCTTCTGGACGTTTTGGAGTTACTTCTCACTATTTGTCAAGCGCAAAAGAAATTCAGATTAAAATGGCTCAGGGTGCTAAACCTGGAGAGGGTGGTCAGTTGCCTGGAGAAAAAGTATTGCCTTGGATTGCAGAAGCACGTAATTCAACTCCTTTCGTAGGATTGATTTCGCCTCCGCCACACCACGATATTTATTCAATTGAAGATTTGGCACAATTAATCTTTGACTTGAAAAATGCTAACAGAGAGGCTCGTATCAATGTGAAACTGGTTTCTGAAGTTGGTGTTGGAACAATTGCTGCCGGTGTTGCAAAAGCAAAAGCAGATGTTGTTTTAATTGCTGGTTATGACGGTGGAACCGGAGCTTCTCCTTTAACATCATTAAAACATGCAGGTCTTCCTTGGGAACTTGGATTGGCAGAAGCACAACAAACTTTGGTGTTAAACAACTTAAGAAGCAGAATTGTTGTAGAATGTGACGGTCAGTTAAAAACAGGTCGTGATGTAGCTATTGCTGCTTTATTAGGAGCTGAGGAATTTGGTTTTGCGACTGCACCTCTTGTAGCTTCGGGCTGTATCATGATGCGTAAATGTCACCTGAATACTTGTCCTGTCGGAATTGCTACTCAGGATAAAGATCTGCGTAAAAATTTCAAAGGAACTCCTGAGCACGTTATTAATTTCTTCTATTATGTTGCAGAAGAATTAAGGGGTATTATGGCGCAGTTAGGATTCAGAACTTTGGCTGAAATGGTAGGTCAGACGGATAAAATTAATTCTAATAAAGCTATTGAGCATTACAAAGCAAAAGGATTGGATTTGTCTTCAATTTTACACAGACCTGATGCTTACAAAAAGATGCCAATCCGTAATACTGAAAAGCAGGATCATGGATTAGAAGGTGTATTGGATTTCCAGATACTTAGAGATTCTCATCGTGCTTTGTACAGAAAAGAAAAAATGACTTTAGCTTATCCAATTAAAAATATTAATCGTTCTGTTGGGGCTATTGTAAGTAATGAAATTTCTAAAATATACGGTCACCTTGGATTGCCTGAGGATACTTTAAATATTAATTTTACAGGTTCTGCAGGTCAGAGTTTAGGAGCTTTTAGTGCTCATGGACTAACATTTACTGTAGAAGGGAATACGAATGATTATTTAGGGAAAGGTTTATCTGGAGCTAAATTAATTATTAAAAAGCCTGCAAATGCAACATTTGTAGCTGAGAAGAATATCATTGTTGGAAACGTTTGTTTATTTGGTGCAATTGAAGGAGAGGCTTATATCAATGGTATAGCCGGAGAGCGATTTGCGGTGCGTAATTCTGGAGCGATTGCTGTAGTGGAAGGTGTTGGAGATCACGGTTGTGAGTACATGACCGGAGGTAAAGTTGTAGTACTGGGTAATACCGGACGTAACTTTGCTGCAGGTATGAGCGGTGGTATCGCTTATGTCTATGATCCTGAACACAAGTTTAAAAACGGATTGTGTAATACGGAAACAATCGAATTTGAAACAGTTGAAGGTGCTGATGCTGAAGACTTAAGAAATTTGATCGAAAGACACGTTCTGTACACGAACAGTACGAAAGGAACAGAATTATTAAACGACTGGGCAGGAAGCTTGGACAATTTTGTAAAAGTGATGCCTACAGAGTACAAAAAAGCGTTGAAGCGTCTGGAGACAGAAGAACAAATGGTAGAAGAATTAACAGCATAATACAATGGGAAAAGTAACAGGTTTTAAAGAATTCGAAAGACAAGACGAATCATATATAGAAGTTAAAGAACGTGTAACGAATTATAATGAATTTACAATTCCTTTGAGTGAAGCTGAAATAACTACTCAGGGTTCTCGTTGCATGGATTGTGGTATTCCTTTTTGTCACAGTGGTTGCCCTCTTGGGAATTTAATTCCCGATTTCAATCACATGGTATACCAGGAAGAATGGCAAAAAGCCTCATGGATTTTGCATTCAACTAATAACTTTCCTGAATTTACAGGACGTTTATGTCCGGCTCCATGCGAAAAAGCATGTGTGTTGGGACTTATTGAAGAGCCAATTGCTATTGAAAATATAGAGAAAAATATTGTTGAACGTGCTTTTAAAGAAGGGTGGATTAAGCCACAGCCGCCAAAAGTAAGAACTGGTAAAACAGTTGCAGTGGTAGGATCAGGTCCTGCAGGTTTAGCGGCAGCTCAGCAATTAAACAGAGCAGGTCATACTGTTACTGTTTTTGAAAGAGATAATGCAATTGGTGGTTTATTACGTTACGGTATTCCAAATTTCAAATTAGAAAAAGGAATTATCGACAGACGTATTGCTATTTTAGAAGCAGAAGGAATTACCTTTAAAGTAAATACGAATGTTGGTGTAAATTATTCGGTTGAAGATTTAAAAGCATTTGATTCGATTGTACTTTGTGGCGGTGCTACAGAAAGAAGAGGTTTACCTACTCCCGGAGCTGATGCTGATGGTGTAGTTCAGGCAATGGATTTCTTAACACAGCAGACTAAAGTCGTTTTTGGAGAAAAAATCGAAAATCAGGTATTGGCTACCGGAAAAGATGTAATCGTAATTGGAGGTGGAGATACAGGTTCTGACTGTGTTGGAACATCAAACCGTCACGGTGCAAAATCGGTAACGAATTTTGAGATTATGCCAAAACCACCAGTTGGAAGAAGTGCATCTACTCCTTGGCCTTATTGGCCATTACAGTTAAAAACATCTACTTCACATAAAGAAGGTTGTGAAAGAGACTGGTTAATCAATACGAAAGAATTTATCAAAGATGAAAAAGGTAAATTAATAGCTTTGAAAACCGTAAAAGTAGAGTGGAAAATGGTTCCAGGGCAGCGTCCGGAATTAATAGAAGTAGAAGGTTCTGAACAAGTTTGGCCTTGTGACTTAGCTTTACTGGCACTTGGATTTACAGGTCCGGAAAAAACATTAAGCGAACAATTAGGACTTGAAATTGATTTTAGAAGCAACTATAAAGCAACTAATTATCAGACAAATGTCCCTAATATTTTTACTGCAGGAGATATGAGAAGAGGACAATCTTTAATTGTTTGGGCTATTTCTGAAGGTAGAGAAGCTGCTCGTCAGGTTGATATTTACTTAATGGGTAAATCAGATTTGCCAACGAAAGAAGGTGGAGATTTACCAGGAGTATAACAATAATGTTGTAAAATTTCTAAACGGCTGTCATTATTGACAGCCGTTTTGTTTTCTTTATATATATATTTTAATAAATTTTCGAATTGTTTAGAATTTAAATAAAATTTCCAAAAAGTTTAAAAAACAAACAATTTGTTACAATTTGTTATTTTTCTGTATTTAATTTGTTTACTTTCAAAAGAGTAATAAATTTGCTCAAAATAAGTTTAAAAATGCAAGCAAAAGATTTACTGCAGTTAGCAGACCAATTTGGAAGTCCATTGTATGTTTACGATGCCGAAAAAATCCAATCTCAGTACAACAGATTAACCAAAGCTTTTTCTAAAGTAGAAAACTTAAGAGTTAATTATGCCATGAAGGCATTGTCTAACGTTGCGATTCTTCAGTTATTAAAGAACATGGGGTCTGGCTTAGATACTGTATCAATTCAGGAAGTTCAGTTAGGACTTCACGCTGGCTATGATCCTGACAAAATTTTCTTTACACCAAACGGAGTTTCTCTAGAAGAAATTGAAGAAGTTGCCGCAATGGGTGTACAAATCAATATCGACAATTTATCTATTTTAGAGCAATTCGGAACAAAACATCCACATATTCCGGTATGTATTCGTATCAATCCACACGTAATGGCGGGTGGAAATGCTAATATTTCTGTTGGACATATCGATAGTAAATTCGGAATCTCTGTTCATCAAATTCCTCATATTTTGCGAATTGTGGAGAACACAAAAATGAGTATTGTGGGTATTCACATGCACACAGGATCTGATATTTTAGATATTGAAGTATTCTTGTATGCTGCTGAAATTTTATTCGATACAGCTAAGCATTTTAAAGATTTGAAATTCTTAGATTTCGGAAGCGGATTCAAAGTACCTTATAAAAAAGATGATATCGAAACAGATATTGAAGAATTAGGTAAAAAATTATCTAAAAGATTCAACGCTTTCTGTACAGAATACGGAAGAGATTTAACATTGATTTTCGAACCTGGAAAATTCCTGGTGAGTGAAGCAGGTCATTTCTTAGTAAAAGTAAACGTAGTAAAACAAACAACATCTACAGTTTTCGCCGGAGTTGACAGTGGTTTTAATCACTTAATTCGTCCGATGTTATACGGATCTTCGCACCATATCGAGAACATCTCAAACCCAAAAGGAAAAGAGCGTTTTTACTCTGTTGTAGGATACATTTGCGAGACTGATACATTTGCAAACAACCGTAGAATTCCGGAAATTACAGAAGGTGATATTTTAGCGTTCAGAAATGCAGGAGCATACTGCTTCTCAATGTCTTCGAACTACAATTCAAGATACAAACCGGCTGAAGTTTTATGGATGAATGGTCAGGGAATCCTGATTCGCCAACACGAAACATTCGAAGATTTGCTTAAAAATCAAATTCCGTTGCCAGTAGAAGCAACAGTTTAAAAATAAAAAAAAAGAGAATATCAATGATGAAGTCCCATTCCCGAAAGGTGAATGGGATTTTTTTGGGCATCTCCCTTCGGGTCGGCCTTTCAGCTATATTTTTTGTTTCGTTTTACTTCACAAAAGGATACAGCCTCTATCTCTGATACAGAATTACTCTTTAGATATAACTTGTTTTTAAATCAATTGTATTTTACCTTCTTCAAATATTCCTTTCTTCTAATTTATAATTTCAAAGAACTATAATTCCTATAAACTGTAAGATATTTTTCTTTATATTTATGTAAATGACTTTATGGTTTTTGAATTTTAATGTCTCGATCAAAATTTTTGGAAGTACATGTTGAATAAATTTAAAATTATTTACTATGAAATACCACACTATAATCCTTTTTAGCATATTTTCAATTCACTGCTTTTCTCAACATGATAGTCTAAACGTAAAACATGATAGTCTAAAAGTTAAAAAAGACAATCGATTTAAAGTTGCAGGTTCCGTATTTGCAGACAGTTTTCTTAGTATTCCTGGCGATTTTTCGGCCATGGGACATACCGTATCAAGTGACTGGAAAAGAACAGCTCTTTATACCGCAGGAATAATTGGTTTAATAGCTGTTGACAAACAAACTACGGACTTTCTGCATGATAAGATTGAACCCAATATAGATTATAGTTTACCGGAAATTAAAAGTACAATACCTCATGTAATCGGTGCCGACTCCTATATTGTTTATCCAATCATTGGGCTATATGCGGGCTCTTTAATTATTAACAACGAAAAAGGACAAGTTGCTGCTGTTAATGCTGCTAAATCTTTAGCTTACTCTTATGTTATAACTCAAATCGTTTTAAAAACGTTGTCATCAAGAAACAGGCCACAAAGAAAAATAAATGATGATAAACCTGTCGTAGAACCCTTTACAAAAAATCCTTGGGATTTTGGAAATTACGACAATGTTCACTTTGGACATGGAGGCACCGGTACATCATTTCCTTCTTTTCACGCGACTTCGTATTTTGCTGTTGCAAAAGTATTTCAAATGGAGTACAACAACTATTGGATACCTTATACATTTGTAACAGCAGTATTTCTTTCAGATATAAAAAGCCATGAACATTGGGTTTCAGACTTATTGGTAGGAGGCTTAGTAGGTACAATAATTGGGCGCTCTATAGTGATTAGCAGCCGTAAACAAAGGGCAAAAAGAAATAAATCTAGTGCTTTTAACTACGATCCTAAAAAACTGACAATGCACAAACAATTAATTCCTCAAATTTCAGGTTCTATGGTTGGATTTCATTTTATTGGGAGTTTTTAAATATTAAAAAACTCAATCCATCTGATTACGTAAATTATTGATTTTAAATTAGTAATAAAGCCAGGTTAAAATCAATAATTTTCAGTAAGGAGGTATACTAATACTTTAATAGCCTTTATCCGAGCTTTGGTATAGAAAACACATAGCTCAAAACTACAAATAGTAAACTAAATAAAAGAATAAGTGCGCTAATTGCGATAATATTCATTTTTTTGTTTACATCATAATCTGTCTCAGAATGATTTTTCTGCAAGTTAAATTCATGCTCGCTTTCAATTTTGGGATACTTGTTAGTCATAGTTATGGGGGGATGTTTTTGAAGTATAGTTGTTTAGATTAAAAATGATTTTTTTGGTTTTTCATTTTTTGATAATTTATTTTTTAATGCGGTTGATATACTATTTTAGCTTGATATAATTTCAAATTTTGTTAAAAAAATAATATTTTTTTTCACGGTTATTCAATGCTGAATTATCAGATTAAAACTGTATTATATTATTTTTTAATATTACTGATGATTTATTTTATTTATGATAAATGATAATTCATTTGATATAAATTATAAACCATAAACAATCAGAACATTGCTATATTGTTGATTTTTTTATTTAAGATCTAATACCCAAAAAATCAACAAAATTTTCATTAAAATTAATTTTGATTATTCGTAATGGGATTCTACGCAATCACTCATAATTAAATAAAAACCCGTTGGGTGAAATTAGATAAGTTGATTTTTAATATTATTTATAGGTCTGTCAAATATGAATTTATTGATATATTGAATTAAGGTCATTGCTAAAATTCTTGTTTTAAATCCTTCAAAAGATTTAGCATAATTTCTTCGAATTAAAAACTGGTCGCATAGTTGTGAAAATAATGTTTACTCATAAAATTTTATTGTTTTTTTAAAGGAATTCGAGATGTGCTTCGCAGTTCAATTCTTTTTCTGGATTTTCTAAAAATATATGGCTGTGGTTTAGAATCTTTTTGATTGATTCTTTTTGGGGTCTCCAATTTAATCTTAACCGATTGGAATAAATCTAATTGAAGGCTTTCTGAGAGATAGTCTCTATGTTTAAGGATAACACAATCAGATATTTGACTTTTAATATTCTTTAGAAATGAACATCGTGGACTGCTGCTTTTGTAATATCTAAAGAATGAAATATTCGAGATACAGAACAAATTCCGTGAAGCTTATATCCATAAAACCAGCTGTTTTGTGAAGTGCAAAAACCTTTGGAAGGAGCCGTTTCAAATTCGTCTTTACATATTTTTTATTCTATTATGACGTGAAAATTTACAGATTTCTAAAGGCATGCTGTCAAGGATGAAATAGTTTTCAAACTCCAAAAAACGGCTTGCTAATTTAATTCTGATTTCTTCAGAAAATAAAAACAATTTCCTTTTTCTTTTATTGAATTGACTACGTTCAATTTAGTCAGGAATCATAATGGAATTGATTTGTTTAAAAAGCAAATTTTCACTGTCAATAGACATAAATTCAGCCGTCAGACTAAGTGCTGCTATCTCTAAATCAGATATCTTGCCAATTTTGCAACCCTTGATTTAAAAACCCATTAATAATTCAAAGTACTTATAACTTCTAAAACCTTAAAATAATTTTTAACTATATTTGACATGTATATTGGTCAAGATACTGCTTTACAGTGTCTTGATCAATATTTAATCATTTTAATTTACTTCAAATAATTTCACCCAACGGATTAAAAATAACAAACTTATATAAAGTTATGTATCGAAAATACATAACTCCAAATTACAAATAGCAGACATAACGAAATACTAATTAAACCTATGGTTATAAGTATTATTTCTTTATTTTTTTTTCGGTCTGTTTCTTCATGATTTTGTAATAATTCAAATTCATGTCTTCTTCTAATTTGTTGATATTTATTAGTCATGATTCAAAAATATTAAGAGTTGTAGAGTTATTTACGAAAAAAACTATTACTTGGTTTTGTAGTTTTTTGTTTTAATGTTTTGATATATAGTGAATTAGTTTTTAAGGCTCTCTTTGCAGAGATTAAGTTTTACAGAACATTTGTAAAGCTATGTAATTACTCATCTCGTAAGTTTTTTTTACTCTTTCAAATCAAATCGAAATCAATTAACTCAAATAAAAAAGCTATTTTAGCTTGGTGCAAATTCAATTTCCGTTACAATAGTTTTCGGAGTTTTGTATTTGTCGTAATCCCAAATCTAAAACCTAAAATTCATGAAAATTAAGATTTCTCTGTCGGTTGTATTGCTTTTATTTACAGCTAATTTATTCAGTCAGACAATTGCTGATCTGAAACTAAAAGCTAAAGAAATTCCTAAATCTTATACTTTGAGCGACGGTAATAACTGTGTTTCTGTTCAGGCCTGTACTTTTTATAACGATATTGAAACGTACAGTAACATTGTTGGAACAGTAAAAAGTAAGGCAATGCAAAGTTTTAAAAGTAATGCCGATCGTGGTTCTATTATGTATTTTGAATTTGATCACGTTTTTAAAGGTGATCGATTCCTGCAAGGATTATTATGGGGGAAAAATGGACAGCCATCAGATGAACATCCTGAAGAGTATCTCGTAAAAGGAAAATTTCTAATTATCTGGAGCTTTCGTCCGGACAGCCCTGTTAAGGAAAAATCAGAAACTAAGATCGATGCGATTTTGCAGTAAATAAAATCCTTTGCTCTCCAATTTTGTAAGATTCGGAAAGCATTCTCTTTTAATATTTTTTCGTTATAAAAAATCATCACCAACAAAACATAAAAAATGAAAACACATATTCGAATTCTAATTTATTCGGTTCTATTTCTTTTATATCTCATTTTAACGCCCTTTTTACTTTCGCTCCAATCGAAATTAAAAACAGATTTTTTTATAACCTTAAGCTGTGGCTTTGCTGTTTTTAATATTATTTATGCTTTTTTGGTTTTTAGATGGAAGCCTTTATTAAACGTATTATCTGCTATTGCGATAGCTTGTCTCGCTTTATTTCTGGCTTTAAAAATTTCAGATTTACATCTGTTTTCGCAGTATGATCCTTACGATATTAAAACAGCAATATTCGCTAATGCTGTTTTGTCCATTGTTTTTTGGGAGATTGTTTATCAGGTGAAAAAGAAAAAAGGTTAATGAGATAAAAAATATACCTTAGATTCTTTTATTTCTACACAAATGGAGAAGATACTCTAAAACTATTTCCAGATCTAAAATAAATAACGGAATTTTTATTCATGCGGAAGAAAGCTGTGGGGGAGGGGTTATTTATCTGAGGGATGGTAAATACGAATGGATTCAGCAGGAGTAAGGTAATTTTAAAATTAACTTTTAAACTATTTTGATTATGAAAAATACATCAGAAATTGCAAATCGATTTAAGGAAGTTATTTTAAACGGAACCTGGGTTGCGAATACCAATTATAAAGATCAATTGGAAAATCTGGATTGGAAAATTGCGGTTGCACCAGTTCAAAACTTAAATACAATTGCCGTACTCGCACAGCATATTCATTATTATATAAAAGGCATAAACAACGTTTTTAAAGAAGGAACACTGGATATAAAAGATAAATTTAGTTTTGACTTTCCTCTGATTCAATCTCAGCAAGAATGGGAAACATTTCTAAACAAATTTTGGACTGATGTTGAAGAATTTGCTTCTTTGGTAGAACAAATGCAAGACGAAAAGCTGAATCAGGATTTTGTTGATGAAAAATACGGTACTTATAAAAGAAATATGGAATGCATGATTGAACATAATTATTACTATTTAGACCAGATTGTATTACTAAAGAAGCTATTAATAAATAGATGAAAGGAAATGTAGTTTTAGTCTTGTAAATAAAACTACGATTGTTTAAAATATTGATTTTTAATGGTTTGTTTTTTTGCATGCAGAAGAAGTTCTGATTGTTACTTTTAGAAGGATTTTTTATATAAAAAAGAATAAAATTTATGATACATTTGAGCATCCATATTTAAAAAACAAGTGACTTTTTACAGTTTCGACAAAAAAACATTAATTTTTAAATATTTAAAAGAACATAACCCAAAGATTGCTAAATTAATTTTTAATGAAAAAACTACTTTTATTTTTAACTTTTGCCTTCATTTCTAGTTTTAATTCTTATTCACAAATAGCTTTTGAAAAAGGATATTTTATTAATGATAATGATAAAAGAACAGATTGTTTAATTGAAAACGTGGATTGGAAGAATACTCCTGTTGAGTTTAAATATAAGTTGTCAACTGGGCATGATATTATGAGTGCTAATACCAAAACAGTAAAAGAGTTTGCAGTTTATGGGCAAAATAAATTTATAAGAGCTCTTGTCAAAATAGACAGATCAGATAAAAGAATAGAGCTTATGAGTAAAGAAAAGAATCCTGTTTTTAATGAAGAAACATTATTCTTGCAAGTTTTATTAGAAGGAAAAGCAATGTTATTTTTATTCGATGATGGTACTATAAGACGTTTTTTTTATAAAACTAATGATTCAGAAATTAAACAATTAGTTTGCAAACCTTATTTAGTTGATGATGATTATTCTATTGCTTATAATAATTATTTCAGAGAGCAACTTTATATAGATTTAAAATGCGAAACTATTGGGCAAAAAGAATACGAAAAGCTAAGTTATAGAAAAAGTGATTTAAAAAAAATCTTTTTAAAGTATAATCAATGTAATGGTTCTGATGAAGTTGTTGATTTTGAGAGCAAAGAAAAGAGAGATTTATTTAATTTGAATATAAGACCCAGATATAATAGCAGCTTAGCCTCTATTGATTATGCTCTCTCCGAGTCAGGTGATTTTGAGTTCGATTTTAGGTCTAATTATTTTGCATTAGGTGTTGAGGCTGAATTTATTATGCCTTTTAATAAAAACAGATGGTCACTAATTGTAGAACCTACTTATCAACATTTTAAAGATGAAAAATCTGTAGCAAATTCAGATTTTGTGGGAGGAAAGATATTTGGAAAAATAGATTATAAATCAATTGAATTACCAATAAGTGTTAGACGTTATTTTTTTGTAAATGATGCGTTTAAGATATTTACAAATGCTTCATTGGTTTTGGATTTTAGCTCAAATTCTAAAATTAATTTCACCAGAAATGATGGTTCAACAATAAATTCGTTGAAAATTTCATCAGGAACGAGTTTAGGAATAGGATTAGGTTGTAAGCTTAAAGACAGATACAGTATAGAGGTGAGGTATTTAACTCCCAGAGGTTTAGTCAATGAATATTCTAACTGGAATTCTTCATATAGTACAGTATCTTTAATAGCAGGATATTCATTTTTCTAAGAAGTTATAAAATGGAAAACAGAAATGTTTTCAGCTTTTGAGTTTTTTAAATAAAATATTAAAAGCAGTTTTTAAAGTTTTAAAAATTTGTAAACTTATTCTTTACTTTAAAAAAATAAAACATGAAGAAATTTATTTTAGTATTCGTTTTTTTAATTGGGTTATCAGTAACAGCATAGACTTCTAAAGAACTTATAGGTAAATGGCAATTGGTTAAGTGGACCAAAAAAGGAAAAGAAAAAAGTATTCAGGACAAATTCAAGACAGACCAGGTTTTTTAGGTTTTTAAAGGAAATGGAGATTTTGAAAGCGTTATTGGTGATGAATCACATAAAGCAAAATGGGAGTTGTCCAGTGACAATTCGCAACTGACGATTATTTCGGTTATATTGCCTGTTGTGTTTACAATAGATTATTTTGACAGCACTAAACGTACGATAACAAATCCGCAAGTAGGTACTTTTGAGTATAAAAAAGTTGCAGATTAATAATCTTGAATTTGCATATTGATATTATTATAAAAGGCGCATTATGCGTCTTTTTTTTTTATAAATAAATTTCATTCTTAAAAAAAATGTCAATTTTTTAATTACGCAACCAAAAAGTTGCGTATATTTGCAACTGATTGATTGCTTATTTGTTTAAAAAATGAAACGAGATATTTTTCAGGCCATTGCCGATCCTACGCGAAGAGCGATTTTAGTACTGGTTTCCTCCAGCGCTTTAACACCAAATGCGATTGCAGAACAGTTTAAAACTACAAGACAAGCTGTTTCAAAGCATATTAAAATTCTGAATGAATGTGATTTACTGGAAGAAAAAAAAATGGGGCGTGAAATTTATTATCAGTTAAAAATTGACAAAATGAAAGAAATTGATCATTGGCTTGAACAATTCAAGAAAATTTGGGAAAGTCGTTTTAGTCAGTTAGATCAAGTATTAATGAACTTAAAATCGAAAGAAAATGAAATCTGATCTTTTAATGAATTTTTCCGTAAATAAGGAAAATAAAATCGTAAATATAAACCGCGAATTCAGTGCTCCGGTTGCAAACGTTTGGGCTGCATGGACAGAGCCTGAAATTTTGGATCAATGGTGGGCGCCGGCTCCGTTTAAATCCAAAACAAAAAAGATGGAATTTAAAGAAGGCGGTCAAAGATTATACGCTATGATCAGTCCTGAAGGAGGAGAAAACTGGGCTGTTTTTGATTATACGTCTATTTCTCCAAAAACAAATTTTAAGCATTCTTCTACTTTTTGTGACGCCGAAGGGAATCCAAATTCAGCTTTCGGAAGTTCGTATTGGGATATCACTTTCTCAGAGAAGGGAACTTCCACAATTGTTGCTATTGTCATTAAGCGAGACAGTTTAGAAGAATTAGAAAAAATAATTGAAATGGGATTCAAAGAAGGATTTACAAGTGCGATGAAAGGTTTGGATAAAATCTTTGAAGAGAATGCTAAATGAATTTAAAATATAAGAACATGAAATCAAATCTTTTAATGAATTTTACAGTTAATAAAGAAGAAAATACTGTAAATGTAAAACGTGAATTTAGTGCCTCATTGGCGAATGTTTGGTCGGCATGGACAGAGGCAGAAATACTTGATCAATGGTGGGCTCCTTCTCCATGGAAGTCAAGAACAAAAAGCATGGAATTTAAAGTGGGCGGACGAAGATTATACGCTATGGTTGGACCAGAAGGGGAGGAGCATTGGGCAATAGCCGATTATACTTCGATTAGTCCGATAACAAATTTTAAATATCTGGATGCTTTTAGCGATAGCGAAGGAAATTTAAACAAAGATTTTCCGCGTTCTGACTGGAATGTGACTTTCTCAGAACAAGGTAATTCTACCTTTGTTGATGTTGTAATCAAACATGATAAACTCTCTGATTTGGAAATGATTATTGAAATGGGATTCAAAGAAGGTTTTACCATTGCAATGGAAGGTCTGGACGAAATTTTTGCCGGGAGAGCGAAATAATTTTAAAGGCGTGTTAAAGGTCAAAATAAAAGAAAATGGACTCATTTTAAAATTGTATTTTCGTTTTACAAATCACTTTTATTAAAAATTAAATGAATAAATTTTTTGCCTTAATCTTTTTACTTTTTTCTTCAGTTTTATTTAGTCAAAAAGAGAAATCAAAATCTGCTGAAACCAGCAAACCATTTATATTAGGTGTTATTGATGAAATTCAATCCAAAGAATTAAACGAAAAAAGAATTTTGAATATTTATCTGCCTGAAGGTTACAAGGCCGAAGATGCGACAAGATATCCTGTAATTTATTTGCTGGACGGTTCTGCTGATGAAGATTTTATTCATATTTCAGGATTGGTACAATTTAATAGTTTCGAATGGATCAATCAGGTTCCAAAATCAATTGTGGTGGGAATTGCAACTGTTGACAGAAGACGTGATTTTACATTTCCGACAACTATAGAAACAGATAAAAAGCGTTTTCCAACTGCCGGACATTCAGATAAATTTATTGCTTTTATCGAAAAAGAATTACAGCCATTTATCGCAAAAAAATATAAAACAACTGAATCCAAAACTATTATCGGCCAATCTTTAGGGGGATTGTTAGAAACGGAAATCCTGTTTAAAAAACCTTCACTTTTTGATAAATATGTAATTGTAAGTCCGAGTTTGTGGTGGAATAATGGTTCTTTACTCAATTTAGATTCAGAAATTTTAAAGGATAATTTTAAACAGCAAACTGAAATCTATATTGCAGTAGGAAAGGAAGGACTTACTCCAACTGAAATTCCGAGAGTTATGGAAGTTGATGCGAATGTATTAGCAGAAAAAATAAAAGCATCAAAAAGCAAAAATATCAAAGTCTATTTTGATTATCTGCCTGCAGAAAATCACGCAACAATTTTACATCCGGCAGTTTCAAACTCTTTTAAGTTTTTTTATTTTCAAGGCCAATAATAAAATGAAGTTTCCCACAACGGCAGAAGATTTTAAAGAAGAGTTTTTTAAATCAGTTGATATGACAGATAAAGTCGGAGACTTAAGAAAATTCGACAATTAATTCAAATTCTGTCCAAAATAGAGGATCAAATAATTATTGAAGGGATTCTTCAGATTTTTTGAAAATGAAGAAAGAGTTGATTCGATTTATATTGACCAAAAATATGCAGGTTTGATTCTACAGAAAATAAATCCCAAAACAGAGCAAAGTGTTGATTTAATACTTGACCGAACTTTAAAAAACTGGAATAAAAGTCTTGAAGAATTACCCTTTTGGCTTAAAAATAATTATGGAATTGAAAACATTAAAAAGCATTTAGTAAAATCGAAAAAACAGATTTATCAAGTTTAGAATTTGATAAATTGAATACTATGAAATGGATGTTGCAAATAGTTTTCAAATCATAAAGTAATATTTTTATATCTTTGCCACACTAAATAAAGCACACAATTTCTATGTGAATAAAAATTTCTTTCGGACAATTATAAGGTAAGCTGTAAAACGGTTTACTCATTTGTTTATTCCTTAAAGAAAGAAATTATGATTACTTTACAGCATATTTCATACCTGCATGCGAACAAAAATGTTTTGTTTGATGCGATAACTTTTACAGTTAACAATCATGATAAAATTGCCTTAATTGGTAATAATGGAGTTGGAAAATCGACTTTACTGAAAATTATTTCCAGAGAATTACAAGCTTCTGAAGGTTTGGTAAAAATTGATTCAGATCCGTATTATGTGCCCCAGATTTTTGGGCAGTTTAATCATCTTACTATTTCGCAGGCATTGCGTATAGAAGACAAACTGAATGCGTTTCAGGAAATCCTGGACGGAAATGTTTCTGAAAAAAATCTAAACACATTAAACGACGACTGGACAATCGAAGAACGCTGTAATGAAGCGTTGCAATATTGGGGACTGAATGATTTAAAATTCAACCAGAAACTGGAAACACTTAGCGGTGGGCAAAAAACAAAAGTTTTTCTGGCCGGAATTTCGATTCATCAGCCAGAGCTTGTTTTGCTTGATGAACCCAGTAATCATCTGGATGTTTCGGGAAGAACATTGTTATATGATTTTATAAAAAATACGTCAGTAACTTTGATTGTTGTAAGCCACGACCGAAAATTACTGAATTTATTAAATTCTGTTTACGAATTAAATAAACACGGAATTACCGTTTACGGTGGAAATTACGATTTTTATGCTGCTCAGAAACAAATTGAAAATAATGCTTTGCATCAGGATATTCAGAGCAAAGAGAAGGCTTTGCGCAAAGCGAAAGAAAAAGAACGTGAAACATTAGAACGTCAGAATAAACTGGATTCCAGAGGAGAAAAAAAGCAAAAAAAGGCAGGAGTTTCCCGAATCATGATGAATACTTTACGCAATAATGCCGAAAACAGCACGGCAAAAACGAAAGGCATTCATGCGGAAAAAATTGGAGGTATTTCAAAAGATTTACAGGATTTGCGTTTAGGGTTGCCAGAAATTGATAAAATGAAATTTGGATTTGATAAAACAGATCTTCACAAAGGGAAAATACTTTTTACAGCAACAAATGTCAATCATGGTTACGAAGATCAATTGTTGTGGAAAGAATCCTTGAATTTTCAAATTACCAGTGGTGAACGAATTGCGATAAAAGGTTTTAACGGTTCGGGAAAAACCACTTTGATTAAAATGATAACCGGAGAACTACATCCCAAAATAGGGACCGTTTACAATGCCGATGCCAAAATAATTTATATAGATCAGGATTATTCTTTAATTGAAAATCAGCTGACGGTTTATGACCAGGTTCAGAAATTTAATGATTCGGGTTTGGAGGAACATACTGTAAAAATGAAACTGAATAAGTTTTTGTTTTTGCAAAATGATTGGGACAAATCCTGTAGTGCTTTGAGCGGCGGTGAAAAAATGCGTTTAATGCTTTGTTGTTTAACCATAAATACTAAAACGCCGGACATTATTATTCTTGATGAACCCACAAACAATCTGGATATTCAAAATATAGAAATAATTACTGCAGCAATCAATGAATATCAGGGAACATTGATTGTGGTTTCGCATGATATTGTTTTTTTGGAGGAAATTAAGGTTCAGGATTTTATTCAGCTTGATTGAAAATGTTTTTTTAGATCTTATGAAAATAAAATTTCTTATTTAGCCCCGATCGAGCCGATATCCTTTTGCAGCGGGGTTCGCTGCAAAAGATTTAGGCGAGGGCGGGACAGAGAGCAGTGATGAAAAAGATTGTTACTGCTCTTAAAAATAAATTTTAAAAAGGCATGGTTGTTGAAAACTAAAAAAGATATATTTACACCTTCAAATGCGATAATTTATGCAAAAAATTACTTTATCTTTTTTATTTGTTTTTTTAGCTTTTTCCTGTGGGGTAAAAACTACACAATCTATGTTAACCGGAGGTGATTACGATGGAGCAATAAACCGTTCTGTTGAGTCATTGAGGAGTAATAAAGATGCTAAAGGAAAGCAGGATTATGTGTATTTGCTGGAAGAAGCATTTGCAAAAGCGAAAGAAAGAGATTTGCGAGACATCGAAATGATGATAAAAGAATCAAATCCTTCCAATTTGGAACGCATTTTTAATACTTACCTTAATTTAGAAGAGCGACAGGAAAAAATTCGTCCTTTACTGCCTCTTAGATTAATAAAACAAGGCAAAAATGCTTCTTTTGCATTTGATAATTATACAGACAGAATTATTGAAAGTAAGAATGCTTTGTCAAAATATTTGTATGATAATGCGTCTGCACTTTTAAAATCGAAAGTAAAAACAGATTACAGAAAGGCTTATGATGACTTGGCTTATCTGGAAAAAATAAATCCCGGATATAAAAATGTAAAAAAACTGATGGAAGATGCTCAGTTTAAAGGAACTGATTTTGTAAATGTTTACAGCCAAAACCAAACGAATTTGGTAATTCCGAAACAGCTTCAGGATGATTTACTGGATATTAGCACTTACGGCCTAAACGATAAATGGACGGTTTATCATAATGTCAAACAAAAAAACATCTCTTACGATTATAGTCTGATTGTGAATTTCAGGGAAATAGTTATTTCGCCGGAGCAAATTAAGGAGAAAGAATTCATTAAGGAAAAACAAATCAAAGACGGTGTTAAAACTTTATTGGATTCCAGAGGGAACCCCGTAAAAGACAGTTTGGGACGTCCTATTAAGGTGGATAAATTTAAAAACATCAGAATCAATATATTTGAATTCAGACAATTTAAATCCTGCCAGATTGTGGCAAAAATTGATTACGTTAATGCAAAAAGTAATCAGCTGCTACAGACTTTTCCGGTAGCGAGCGAATTTATTTTTGAGTCGATGTATGCAACTTACAAAGGAGATAAAAATGCCTGCGAAGAGAGTTATCTGCCTAATTTTAATAAAAAAGCGGTTCCGTTTCCTAATAACGAGCAGATGATTTATGATACGGGAGAGGATTTAAAAGTGAAATTAAAAAATATAATTGTTCAGAATAAATTTAAAAGCTAGCATAAAAACTGTGTAATTGTTGATAGGATAGAATCTCGTTTAATTAAAACAATTCCAGATTCTTAACTCATTTTTAACAAATGTAATGCAACAAAATTTAGCTGTAATTGTTAATTATGTAAAACAAAATACAGACCATGATTACAAAAAAAATTGGCGCATTTGTTATTCTTTTTTTAATTACCCTAACTTCATTTTCTCAGGAAAAATTTACTTTAAGTGGTACTATTACCGATTTTAAAAATAACGAAACTTTAATAGGTGTCAATATTTATGTTCCGGTTCTCAAAATTGGAACTAGAACCAACGAATACGGATTTTATTCGCTCACACTTCCTGCGGGAGAACATCAGATTGAACTTAGTTATGTTGGTTACACTACTGTTGAACATACAATCATTTTAGATAAAAACATCAAAAATAATTTTGCTTTAAATGGAGAAGGAGAAGAGCTTCAGGAGGTTGTAATTAAGGAAAATAAAGGCAAGATTAATATTAAATCGCCCGAAATGAGTGTCAATAAACTTTCTATTGCTACCATAAAAAAAATGCCGGTGGTTTTAGGTGAAGTTGATGTTATAAAATCGATTTTATTGCTTCCGGGAGTTACCAATGCGGGGGAAGGAGCTTCGGGGTTTAATGTCCGCGGAGGTGGTGCAGATCAGAATTTAATTTTACTGGATGAAGCCAACATTTTTAACTCATCTCACGTTTTCGGATTTTTCTCGGTTTTTAATCCGGATGCGATTAAAGATTTGAAACTGTACAAAGGAGGAATTCCGGCAAGGTTCGGCGGACGTGCTTCGTCAGTTTTAGAAATTTTTCAGAAAGACGGAAACAGCAAGGAATTTCATGCCAATGGAGGAATCGGACTGATTTCGAGCAGGCTTCTTTTGGAAGGACCAATTGTAAAAGACAAAGGCTCTTTTTTGATTGGGGGAAGAGCTTCGTACGCACATTTGTTTTTAAAACTTTCAGAAGACCAGAAAAACAATTCGGCTTATTTTTATGATTTAAATGCTAAATTCAGTTATAAATTAAACGGTAGCAACAGTCTTTATTTATCAGGTTATTTTGGACGTGATGTTTTTAGTCTGAACAAAAGCTTTACCAATATTTACGGGAACTCAATTTTAAACCTGCGCTGGAATCATTTGTTTTCTGAAAAACTGTTTTCAAATTTATCTTTGATTTACAGTGATTATTATTACGGACTGGAATTGGATTTTGTAGGATTTCAATGGGATTCGGGAATCAGAAATTACAATTTAAAATACGATTTCAAGCATTATATTTCGGATAAGTTCAAATTGAATTACGGTTTAAACGGGATTTATTATGAATTTAATCCGGGAACTATCAAACCAAGTACAAGTGATTCAGGAATTAATCCGAATCAGATGGACAAAAAATATGCTTTTGAACCTTCGGTTTATATTGATGGTGAGAATCAGATCTCGAAAAGAATAACGTTGGGTTATGGTCTGCGTTACAGTTTGTTTTATCGTTTAGGGGCTTCAACAATTAATTATTATGAAAACAATAATCCGGTAGTTTTTAATCCGGATTTACAGATTTACGAAAAAGGAACCCCAACTTCTACAAAATATTTTAGTCAAAATGAGATCATTCAAAGTTACAATAATCTCGAACCACGTTTGTCTGTTTCTTATCAGTTGAATGATGATGAATCTGTTAAGGCAAGTTATAACAGAATGTCTCAATATCTTCAGTTAATTTCGAATACATCTTCACCTACACCACTGGATGTCTGGATGCCAAGTGATAATTACATTAAACCGCAAATTGGAGATCAGGTTGCGTTGGGATATTTTAGAAATATAAAAAACGGAGCCTATTCACTTGAAGTAGAAACCTATTACAAGAAAACTAAAAACAGGCTGGATTATATTGATGGTGCTGATTTAATTGCAAACGAAGCTATCGAACAGGTTATTTTAAACGGTCATATGCGTGCTTATGGTATGGAACTAATGATTAAGAAAAACGAAGGACGATTTAATGGATGGATTTCTTATACAATATCAAAATCAGAACAGCAGACACCGGGAAGAACTCCGGAAGAAACAGGAATAAATAATGGGCAATGGTACAATTCGGCTTATGATAAAACACATAATCTGGCGGTTACTTCTGCTTATAATTTAAACGATAAATGGTCATTTGGAGCCAACTTTGCTTTACAGACAGGACAGCCGGTTACCTATCCAAATGCACAATATGAATATTTAGGGATTGTGGTTCCAAGCTACGGATTGCGAAATGAAAATCGTCTTCCTGCTTATCATCATTTGGATGTTTCGGCAACTTTAACTCCCCGAAATAATAAAGACAGAAAATGGAAAGCCGAGTGGGTTTTCAGTATTTATAATTTATATAACCGAAGTAATGCGGCATCGATTAATTTTAGACAGAATGTGGATACCGGAATAAATGAAGCGGTGAGAATATCTATTTTCGGAGTTGTGCCTGCGGTGAGTTATAATTTTAAATTTTAAATCTTTCGTCTAAGGGAATAAAAAGATATATCATGAAAAAAGTAATCTTATTATTTATTGTTTTTATCTCAGGATTCTTTACAGGCTGTGAAGAAGTTGTAGATGTCGATTTGGAAACAGCTGCTCCAAAGCTAGTAATCGAAGCAGATATTAACTGGAAAAAAGGAACGACAGGAGCACAGCAAACGATAAACCTGTCAACGACAACAGGATATTTTGAGAGTGAAATACCGGTTGTTAACGGAGCGACGATTTTTATAAAAAACAGCGCCAATCAACAGTTTAACTTTGTTGAAATTGCAAAAACGGGTCGATATGTCTGCAATAACTTTAAGCCGGTGATAGATGCGACCTATTATCTGACAGTGATTAGTAATGGCAATACGTATACGGCAAGTGAAACCCTGAAATCTGTTGCGCCAATTACCCGAATTGAACAAAATAACGAAGGAGGTTTTACAGGAAAAGATATTGAAATCAAGGCTTATTATAACGATCCTGCCGATGTTGATAATTTTTATTTGTATAAATATGTGTATTCAGATAAAGTAGCGTCAAATTATTATGTTGATGATGATAAATTTTTTCAGGGCAATGAGTTTTTTAGTTTATCTGATGATGAGGATTTAAAACCTGGGGATGAAATAGAATTAACTCACATTGGAATTTCTAAGCAATACTATAACTATATGAATATTTTGATCAGTATTGCAGGAACCAATGTAGGTGGGCCTTTTCAGTCCCCTCCGGCAACTGTAAGAGGAAATATTATCAATACAACGAATAAAGATAATTATCCGTTGGGTTATTTTTCTTTAAGTGAAGTTGATACAAAAAAATATAAAATACAATAAATCCGGTTTAAAATGGAAGCCAGAATTGAAAACTTAGTCGAAAAAAAGCTGATAGGGAAACATATTACAATGTCGTTTACCGAAAATAGAACATTTCAGTTATGGAGCAGTTTTATGCCGAAACGAAAAGAAATTCAAAAAACAATCGATTCTAATTTGTATTCACTTGAAGTTTTTCCTGTCGGGCATTTTAATGATTTTGATCCTCAAAATACTTTTGAAAAATGGGCCGCAGTTGAGGTTTCTGATTTCAGCGAAACTCCTTCAGGTATGGAACCTTTGATAATTCCGAATGGTTTGTATGCCGTTTTTATTCACAAAGGTCCGGCAACAGAAGCTGAGAAATCTTATCGTTTTATTTTTACAGAATGGCTTCCAAATTCAGAATACAACGTTGATGACCGCCCTCATTTTGCTGTAATGACTGAGAATTATAAAAAAGATGATCCTGATTCAGAAGAAGAAATCTGGATTCCCATAAAAAATAAAGCCTAAATAAAAACATGGTAATAGAAAGTCTGAAATCACTCTTTAACCGGGACCTGAACAAATTAAAAGATGAAATCGAAGCGTACCAAAACGAAGGACAGCTTTGGGTAATTGATAAAAGTATTTCTAATTCGGCAGGAAATCTTTGTCTGCATTTAATTGGCAATCTCAATACTTATATTGGAGCCGAACTTGGAAAAACAGGTTATATTCGCAATCGTCCTTTGGAATTTTCGGAAAAAGATATTCCGAAAGACCAATTAATCAGTAAAATTGATGAAACTATCCTGGTGATAAATAGAGTACTTGATTCGTTAAGTGAAACGGATTTAGAAGTTATTTATCCGCAAATTGTATTCGAAAAGGAGATGACAACAGGATTCTTTTTAATTCATCTTTCCACACATTTGGCTTACCATCTCGGACAAATCAATTATCATAGACGATTGCTGGATTTTTAATTCGATACAAACTAAAAAAGTCTGTAATTTGAAATCTAAAATAGTAGCCGTACCTTTGCAAAGCATTCAAAAAAACTCAGCATGTCATCACATCATATAGTCCGCGACGATCAGGAACCAGCATTAATTATTGCCAACGGAGCTGCCTGTAGTCCCGAATTATTGGGGCAGCTGCTCGAATGGTCTCCGCTCGTAATTGTACTTGATTCGGCAATTGAGCGTGTAATTGAATTAGGGATAAAAGTTGACGTGCTTTTAGGTGATTTTGATCGTGGTTTCGACCCGGAAATCTATAAAGCAAAGCAATATCCAATAGAAATTGTGCATACAGAAGATCAGGAAAAAACAGATCTCGAAAAAGCATTTGATTATCTTATCGAAAGAAAAATTCCGGCCGTTAATGTAGTTTGGGCTACCGGAAAACGTGCCGATCATACCATAACAAACCTTACACAAATTGTTCGTTATCGGGATTTACTTAAAATCGTTATTCTTGACGATCATTCTAAAATATTTTTGCTGCCCAATAAATTCGAAAAATGGTACACTGCGCAAACACCGGTTTCGCTTATTCCAATTGGTGTTGTAAACGGTATTTTTTCGAACAATTTAAAATATGAATTGCAGGATGACACGCTTACAATGGGGTACAGAACAGGAAGTAGTAACTCGGTTGAAAAAGACGGAATTGTAACAATAACACATCGTGAAGGCGATTTGCTCTTAATGGAGTGTTTTGATTAGGAGCTAATACCTGCTGTTCGCTGTATCTTTTGTGGTGAACCCCACCACAAAAGGATGCCGCTTCCATCAGGGCTAGGACTGCAGTTTTTATATGAACTTTTTCTAAAAAAGGAATGACTATCTTTGTCCTCAAATCCACAAAATGAAAGCAGCAGACAATTCTGATAAAAACAATTTGAATCCACGAAATCTACACCGTTCCCGTTATGATTTCGAATTTCTTATTTCAAATTGTCCGGAGTTAAAGCCTTTTGTTTCCATAAACAAACACGGAATCGAAACCATTGAGTTCAGTAATCCAATTGCTGTAAAAACGCTCAATAAAGCTTTGCTGCAAACCTATTACGATATCCAAAATTGGGATATTCCTAAAAATTACCTTTGTCCTCCCATTCCGGGAAGAGCAGACTATATTCATTATTTAGCAGATTTACTAGCTGAAACCAACAACGGAAATATTTCTTTAGGTTCTTCAGTTCTAGGACTGGATATAGGAACCGGAGCTAATTGCATTTACCCAATTTTAGGGAATGCAATTTACGACTGGAGTTTTGTCGCAACAGATATTGATAAAAAGGCAATCGAAAATTGTAGTAAAATTATCGAAGCCAATCCAAAATTGATTGAAGCAATCAGTTTACAGCAACAAACAGAATCCCGTTTTATTTTCAAAAACATTATTATACCAGAAGACCGTTTTACATTTACCATGTGTAATCCGCCCTTTCATGCATCGGCAGAAGAAGCGAATAAAAGTACTTCCCGAAAAATCTCTAACCTAAATCCGAAAGAAAAGAAAAACACCAATCCTGTTTTAAATTTCGGAGGACAAAATGCCGAATTGTGGTGCAATGGTGGTGAAATTGGTTTTATAACCCAAATGATTTACGAAAGTGTAAAATATGCTTCACAATGTTTATGGTTTACAACCCTGGTTTCTAAAAAAGAGAATCTCTCATCTATTTACAAAACCTTAAAAAAAGTAAACGCTGCCGAAGTTAAAACAATCGATATGGCGCAAGGTCAAAAAATAAGCCGGATTGTTGCGTGGACTTTTTTGAATAAACCTGAGCAAAATAAGTGGTTTGTTTAAATGATTGATTTTCAGGGTCAAATCTTGATTTTGTAATTAGCTTTTTCTATATTTAGTGTAAACTATTTAATATCAGAACTATGGCAGAATATATAGGTTATCTCGCATCAGTTTTTATAGTAGGAGGTTTTTTGCTCAAAGATCTCAGAACAATTCGGTTTATCAATCTTTTTGGCTGTATCTGTTTTGTAGTTTATGGCATCTTTTTAAAAGATTTCAGGGATATCAATCAATGGCTATTACCAGTCATTATTCCGAATGCCATTTTAGCCTTTGTGCAAATTTATCATCTTACTATAAGAAAATCATAAAATTAAAATTATGATATTTTGAACTAAAATTCTGGAACTCTTTTGAGAAGGGATTGTTGTAACTTTAAAGTAAATTAATAAACGATTATGACAAGAAAAGTTCTTAATCTGGTGCTTTTGTTTTTGCTTTTTGGGTGCGCTTCTTCTAAAAAAGCAAAATTTGACGACTATGTTTTTCATACCAAAAAAGAAAAACAAAATTATCTGAGTTCATACGATAAAGCCTTAAAACTTTGGGACGTTCCGTATACCGAAGAAAACGTTAAAACCAGCTTTGGAACAGCACATGTGATTATTGCAGGTCCAAAAAACGGAAAAGATCTGGTATTGCTGCACGGAATGGATGCCAGCTCAACCATGTGGTATCCGAACATTAAGGTTTTGGCAAAAAATCATCGAATATATGCGATTGATTTCATAATGGAACCCGGAAAATCTAATCTCACTGCCAAACCGCTCTCGAAAGAAGAAATTGTAATCTGGTACAATGAAATTTTCGCATATTACAAATTAAAGAAGTTTGACATTGTGGGGGCTTCCCGTGGTGGATGGATTACAATGTTATTGGCGGTTCAGAAAGAAAATTCAATTGATAAAATAGTGCTGTTAAGCCCGGCACAGACCTTTAAATTCATTGATAAAGTGGGTAAAACATCCTCTGCATTAATGCTGAAACTTTTTCCAAGTGAAAAGAAATTCGGAAAAACACTGGAAACTTTTTCAACTCATCCGGAAAAAATTAGTCCTGTTTACAAAAGACAATTCTATCTGGCTAATAAGTACGCAAAATCAAATTCAAGCATGTTGAAGATGATGCCTTTTTCTAATGATGAATTAAAATTTATAAAAAATCCGGTTTTAGTGCTTATTGGAGACAAAGATGTTATTAATTCTGAAGAGAGTCTGGAAAAAGCAAAAGAATTTCTACCAAACAGCAAGACTAAAATAATCAAAGATGCAGGTCATTTTTTGAGTATTGATCAGACAAAAATTGTGAATGATGCCATGATTGACTTTTTAGAATAAGAAGAACTTAACACTTAATAGCATTCAAACTTTGTATCTTTACAAACTAATCTTTTCATAGTTCGAAATGAATTTTCAGGTATCCTCAGAATATAGTCCAAAAGGAGATCAGCCTCAGGCAATCCAAAAACTCTCACAAGGTATTGTTGATGGCGAAAAATATCAAACTTTATTAGGTGTAACGGGGTCAGGTAAAACATTTACAATGGCCAACGTGATTCAGGAAGTACAGAAGCCTACTTTGGTTTTGGCACATAATAAAACTTTGGCTGCTCAGTTATACTCAGAATTCAAACAGTTTTTCCCTAACAATGCGGTAGAATATTTTGTATCCTATTATGACTATTATCAGCCGGAAGCTTTTATGCCGGTAACAGGGGTTTTTATTGAAAAAGATTTATCTATCAATGAAGAATTGGAAAAAATGCGTTTGAGCACAACTTCTTCATTGCTTTCCGGACGAAGGGATATTTTAGTAGTTGCTTCGGTTTCTTGTTTGTACGGTATTGGAAACCCTGTGGAATTTCAAAAAAACGTAATTGAAATCACAAGAGATCAGGTTATTTCCAGAACTAAATTATTGCACAGTCTGGTACAAAGTTTATATGCCAGAACAGAAGCAGATTTTAACCCCGGAACTTTCAGAATAAAAGGTGATATTGTAGAAGTATACCCAAGTTATGCCGATGATGCGTATCGAATTCATTTTTTTGGAGATGAAATCGAAGAAATTGAATCCTTTGATGTAAAAACTTCTCAGGTAATAGAAAAATTTAAAAGACTGACTATTTATCCTGCCAATATGTTTGTGACTTCACCGGAAGTATTACAGGGTGCCATTTGGGAAATTCAACAGGATTTGGTAAAACAAGTTGACTATTTTAAGGAAATAGGAAAACATCTTGAAGCCAAACGTCTGGAAGAAAGAACCAATTTTGATCTGGAAATGATTCGCGAATTGGGATATTGTTCCGGAATTGAGAATTATTCCCGCTACCTCGACGGAAGAGAAGCCGGAACAAGACCTTTCTGTTTACTGGATTATTTTCCAAGTGATTATTTAATGGTTATTGACGAGAGTCACGTAACAGTTTCGCAGGTACACGCCATGTATGGAGGAGACCGAAGCAGAAAAGAAAATCTGGTAGAATATGGTTTTCGTTTACCTGCAGCAATGGACAACCGCCCATTGAAATTTGAAGAATTCGAAGCCATGCAAAATCAGGTTGTTTATGTGTCTGCAACTCCCGCCGATTACGAATTGCAAAAATCAGATGGTATTTATGTAGAACAGATTATCCGTCCAACCGGATTATTAGATCCAACTATCGAAGTTCGTCCAAGTTTGAATCAGATTGATGATTTAATTGAAGAAATTCAGGTTCGTTGCGAATTAGATGAAAGGGTTCTGGTAACTACCCTGACCAAAAGAATGGCAGAGGAATTAGCTAAATATTTGACTAAAGTTAATATTCGTTGTCGTTATATTCATTCTGAAGTGGATACTTTGGAGCGTATCGAAATTATGCAGGATTTACGAAAAGGTCTTTTTGATGTGTTGATTGGAGTCAATTTGCTTCGTGAAGGACTGGATTTACCGGAAGTTTCACTGGTTGCAATCCTTGATGCCGATAAGGAAGGTTTTCTTCGTAATCACAGATCTTTAACCCAGACTATTGGTCGTGCAGCCAGAAATATAAACGGAAAAGCGATTATGTATGCTGATAAAATTACAGCGAGTATGCAGAAAACTATAGATGAAACCAATTATCGTAGAACCAAACAAATTAATTTTAATACAGCAAACGGTATAACACCACAGGCATTAAACAAAAAAATCGAAAGTGCTTTTACCAAAAATCCATTAGTTGAATATGAATTGGGGCATACTTTACCTGCTGCTGCCGAACCAGAGACAGCCTATTTATCGAAACCTGAATTAGAAAAATTAATTCGAGAAAAGCGTAAATCAATGGAAAAAGCAGCAAAAGAACTGGACTTTTTGCAGGCTGCCAAATTGCGTGACGATATTAAAAAATTACAGGATCAGCTTTCTTAGAATTCTTCAGTTTCTTTTAAAAAACTTAATTTTAAAGTCCTTAAAAATATTCATCTTTTAATTTTACAGATGCTTTCAAATTTTAAAAATCATATTTCGGCAAGATTTCCGTTTCTGGAAAATAAAAAACTGTTTCTTGCTGTTAGTGGGGGACTGGACAGTATGGTTTTGCTGCATTTATTTCAGCAATTAGAATATGAAATTGCGGTTTTGCATTGTAATTTTCAGCTTCGCGGATTAGAAAGTTTTGGCGATGAAGATTTTATTCGAAATTATTGCGAAGGAAATAATGTTTCCATTTTTACAACCCGGTTTGACACCGAAGCTTTTGCAAAAGACTACAAACTTTCTACCCAGATAGCAGCCCGTGAATTGCGATACAATTGGTTTTATGAACTATTAGAAATTCATAAATTCGATTATATTCTGACTGCTCATCATGCTGATGATAATCTGGAAACGTTTATTATTAATCTAAGCCGTGGGACGGGATTGGACGGCCTTGTTGGGATTCCCGAACAGAATGATAGAATTATCCGGCCGCTTTTGCCTTTTTCAAGGCAAGAAATCCTGAATTATGCCAAAGATAATAGTATTGAATGGCGCGAAGACAGCAGCAATTCTTCAAATAAATACCTGCGAAACAAGATTCGTCATGATTTGGTTCCTGTTTTAAAGGAAATCAATCCTAATTTCCTGAATGCTTTTCAAAAAACGCAATCTTATTTGCAGGAATCTAATGAAATGGCCGAAGATGCTTCAATCATGATTTACCAGCAGGTAGCAAAAGAAAAAGGTGAAGAGATACATTTTGATTTAAATCAGCTTAAAAAATTACCGAATTATCGATCGTATTTGTATCAATGGCTGAAGGAATTTGGATTTCTGGCATGGAATGATATTTATGATTTAGTAGACGGACAATCAGGAAAACAGGTGTTTTCAGCAGAGTTTCGATTGTTGAAAAACAGAGATACACTGATATTGAGTCCGATTGCTGAAACACCAGAAAAAGAGGAGTTTGAAATTAATGAAAACGATCAGGACGTTAATTTTCCCTTAAAGTTGAAGCTGTGTAACGTTAGTCACATAAGTTTAGATTCAAATAAAGTTATATTTGTGGATGCTGAAAAAATTCAGTACCCGCTGGTTTTGCGAAAATGGAAAGAAGGCGATTCGTTTCAGCCTTTTGGAATGAATGGAAAGAAGAAAAAAATAAGCAAGCTTTTTAAGGATGAGAAGTTGTCTCTGATAGAAAAAGAAAACAGTTGGTTATTATGTTCAGGCGATCAAATTGTTTGGATCGTTGGGATTAGGCAGGATGAGCGATTTAAAATAGAAAAGACCACAAATAACATACTTAAAATAGAACTGCAATAATGAACTTTAATCAATTCCATCAGGCTATAACGCCAAGAAGTTTCTGGAGTAAATCCATTTTATTTTTACTGTTTTTCTTTTTTGCTTTTGCAAAAAGTAATACTCAGGTTTTAGAACCCGTTAAATGGATTGCTAAAATTGAGAAAAAAGAAGGAAGCAATGCTGTCCTAATTTTTGATGCCGTAATTGAAAAAGACTGGCACATGTATTCGCAATTCACTCCCGAAGGAGGTCCTTTGGCATTGGAAATTTCTTTTAAAAACCAAAAAGGGAATTACGATTTAGTTGGTAAAGCTAAAGAAGGTAAAACTAAAACATCTTACAACGATATTTTTGAAGTAAATGAAACTTATTTTGAAGGAAAAGCTCATATTGAGCAGGAAATCAAGGTCATCAATCCAAACTTAAAAACAGTTGAGGTTGAGTTTGATTTTCAGACTTGTAAAGAAGTTTGTATCAATTCAAATAAAAAATTCTCAATAGCTGTTCCGTCAACGTTTAAAACGGAGGCTATTCCAGCTGTAACGGAATCTAAATTAGATGAAACTAAACGAGAAGGGTTGTCTATTGATACAGTAGAAAAAGTAGCAGATTCTAAAGTAATTAAGTTAGAAAAAATAGATAATGTAACGGCAAAAGTTATAGACGATTTACAAAAGCCCACTCCGGCAAGAAGTTTATGGTCTATCTTTTTTATTGCGTTTTTATCGGGTTTTGCGGCATTATTGACACCTTGTGTTTTTCCAATGATTCCAATGACTGTGAGTTTTTTTACAAAACAAAGTAAAAGCAGGGCAAAAGGTATTCGTAATGCCATTATCTACGGATTGTCAATTATTGCTATTTATGTGATTTTAGGATTAATAGTGACAAAAATATTTGGCGCTGATGCCTTGAATGCGCTGTCAACAGATGTTTGGTTTAACCTGATTTTCTTTGTGATACTGATTGTTTTTGCGACGTCATTTTTAGGGGCATTTGAAATTATGCTTCCGAATTCATGGGCAAACAAAGCAGATCAACAAGCAGACAGAGGCGGGATTATCGGAATATTATTTATGGCTTTGGCTTTGGCAATTGTATCTTTTTCATGTACAGGGCCAATTGTTGGAACTTTATTGGTTGAAGCAGCTTCAAATGGAGGAATTGCTCCAATTGTTGGAATGTTAGGATTTTCATCTGCATTGGCACTTCCGTTTATGTTATTTGCAATGTTTCCTGGGTGGTTAAACTCTTTGCCAAAATCAGGAGGATGGTTAAATACAGTAAAAGTGGTCTTAGGATTTTTAGAGTTGGCTTTGGCTTTTAAATTTTTATCAAATGCTGATTTGGTTTTGCAGTTGCATTTCTTAGAAAGAGAAGTTTTTATCGCCATTTGGATTGCTATTTTTGCAGCTCTGTCACTTTATTTATTTGGAAAAATTACATTACCGCACGATAGTCCGCTACAGCATATTTCAGTAGGAAGATTATATTTAGGATTGCTTACGCTTGTATTTACATTTTATTTAATTCCGGGACTTTGGGGTGCGCCATTAAAATTAATCAGTGCTTTTCCGCCTCCGCCAACATATAGCGAAAGTCCGTTTGGAGTAGGGGGATCAGGTAAGGGAAATGCTGCTTCAGAAAGCGGTTTGCCAAAAGGAGCCGAATTAGGTCCACACGGAATTGTAGTTTTCCATGATTATGAGGACGGTCTGGCATATGCAAAATCAATCAATAAGCCAATTATGCTTGATTTTACGGGATATGCCTGTGTGAATTGCAGAAAGATGGAAAATAATGTCTGGTCTGACGAAAGTGTATTGCCAATCTTAAAAAATGAAGTTGTAGTTATTTCGCTTTATGTTGATGATAAAAGAGAATTACCGGAAAGCGAGAAATTTAAAACTGCCGCTGGAGATGAAATTGAAACTTTTGGTGATAAATGGACCGATTTTATGATTTCGAAATATAAAACCAATACACAGCCTTTATACGTTATAACAGATTTAGAAGGAAATAATCTGAACAGATCAAAACCGACAATTAGTTATGTTCCAACTGAAGAATATTTACAATGGCTGAAAGAAGGAATTTCGAATTTTAAATAAAACATTTTTTGCCACAGATTAAAAGATACAAATGGATTTTTTATATGAATGATATTTGTAAAAGCTTTAATCTGTGGCTTATTTTTTTAATAAAAAATCGACACTTTGCTGTTGTTGATGCTATTTTTACTTTATTAAAGTGTTTAGGACGCTTCAGAATATATAGTCTTTTATATTATTCTATTTAGAATAGAATGTAATGTAATTAACTTTTTAGTATCAGCATTTACCCCAATTTATACATTCTTATTTATTTGTTTTTACATGAATAAATTTAATTGTTGTGCTGTTTAATAATCTCCAATCCTGGTTTCTTTAACTAATCTGATGTGTAAAATTGATCTTAAAATGATAGATTTTATATTGACAGCTGATTGAAAAATCATTTAGAGGAAATATTTACAGATTGACTATCTTGGAAAGTAAGAATTTAGTGTATGGCTTTAGATTGTAAAATAATAAGTATCTTTTAAGGTTGAAATTAATTCAAACAAAAATCCCTCTAAGCTAAAACTTAGAGGGATTTTCTATTTTGGTTTTGGTTGTTTTAATATCTTATAAGAATTCTCCGTGTTGAGAAATATCTAATCCTAATTCTTCTTTTTCTTCAGTAACTCTTAGAGGAGTAATTTTGTTAACGATGAAGAACAAAATATAAGAACTTACAAAAGCAAATATAGAAACGATTACCAAAGCTTTTAATTGAGTAAGGAATAGAGTAGCATCACCAAAGATTAAACCTTCGTTGTCACCCACAACTGAGTTTACACTTTTAGAAGCAAATACTCCTGTTAACAACATTCCTACCATTCCACCAACACCGTGGCATGCAAAAACGTCAAGAGCATCGTCAATTTTTCCTTTAGGGAATTTACTAACAACAATATTACTAATTACAGCAGCGATGATACCAATTGCTAATGCGTGAGGGATAGATACAAAACCAGCAGCAGGCGTAATAGCTACCAATCCTACAACAGCACCGATACAAGCACCCATAGCAGATAATTTGTGACCTAAGATTTTATCAAGGAATACCCAAGCCATTGCCGCAGAAGCAGCTGCAACAGTTGTAGTTCCTAAAGCCTGAGCAGCAAGGCTTCCAGCTCCAACTGCAGAACCTGCATTGAAACCAAACCATCCGAACCATAATAAACCTGTTCCTAATAATACATAAGTAATTCTTGCAGGATTTACTTTTTGAACTTTACGTTTTCCTAAGAAGATAGCTCCTGCTAATGCAGCCCAACCAGCACTCATGTGTACTACTGTTCCACCAGCGAAATCTAAAACTCCCCATTTGAAGAACATTCCATCAGGATGCCATGTCATATGACATAATGGAGCGTAAATTAATAATATGAATAAAACCATGAATAATAAGTAAGCCCAGAAACGTACACGTTCAGCAAAGGCTCCTGTTATTAATGCAGGCGTAATGATAGCAAATTTTGCCTGAAACAATGCAAAAAGGATAAAAGGGATTGTAGGAGCTAATTCCCATGCGGTATTGGCACTAACACCCTGGAAGAAAATATTTGAAGTAGGATCTCCTATGAATCCGCCTATTGATGGACCAAAACACAATCCAAATGCAATAACTACCCATAGAATAGTAACGATTACCATTGCCATAAAACTTTGCAGCATGGTACTAATTACGTTTTTCTTACCAACCATACCTCCGTAGAAGAAACCTAAACCTGGAGTCATTAATAATACAAAAGCAGTTGCAACAACCATCCATGCAGTATCTCCTGTGTCCATTTTCAATTCGACAACATGAGCACCTAATGTTTTGGATTCAGCAACAAATGAGATAGAGAAAATGGATAGTAACAAAATTGTGATGAGGATCACACTTAAAATAATTTTTCGCATAGTTATTTAGTTTTAAAAATTTTGATAAAAGTATAAAATCATTTAATACCCCCAATAAAAATAGTGTTCAATGTTTAATTTTTGTTAATTTTTCATTTTACACCCCCTTAGTTTTACACCTATTGGTTAAAAATGACTTAAAATTTGTAATTTATCAATCCGAATTATTGTGAAAATCTATTTTATTTTTGTTTTATAGGAAAAAACATGAAAATAATTTTGGTTTTAAAGCTGATTACGATATTATTTGTTGTGTTTTTTGAAAAACATTAAATAATTAATGAAAAAAGGCATCGAATGATGATTCCAATGATGCCTTTTTGTGAAAATGTTTTGCTATTTCTGACCGTATTTTTCTTTGTATTTTTTATTCAGTTTAGTCTGATGTGTTTCAAGACTTATAGCTCTTCCCTGGATAAAAGCATGCGTAAGCTGATTAGTTCTCATATCTAAGGCATCTCCTTCAGAAATAAATAAAGTGGCATCTTTTCCCGTTTCTAAAGAGCCACAGAATGTATCGATACCTAATAATTGTGCTGTATTTAAAGTTATTAATTGTAATGCTTTTTCTTTATCAAGTCCGTAAGCAGCACAGGTTCCTGCTAAAAATGGTAAATTGCGGGTATTCATGCGTTCGTTGTCTCCGCTATTTTCAAGTCCCACCAAAATTCCTTTGTCGGTTAGAATCTTAGCCATTTTAAAAGGAGCTCTTACATCCTGATCATCACTTGTTGGCATATCATGGACACGTCTTAAAAGAACTCCAATATTATTTTTTTGTAATAAATCAGCAGTTTTATAAGCTTCAAAGCCTCCTACAATAACGATTTTTTTTATTCCGTTGCTTTGCGCTAACTGGATTGCATCCGTAATTTGTTTTTCTTCATCAGCATGGATGAACAAGATTTGTGAGCCATCAAAAAGGCCTTTTGTGGATTCGAAAATCAGGTTCCTTTCTTTTGAAGCATCTCCTAAATAAGCTTTAGAATTAATTAAAAAAGTATTTATTTCGTTAACCTGTGCTGCATAATCTTTGTTTGGTTCAATTATTCCGGGTTCAAACCAGTTACCGGTTCTTCTAAACCCTGATGGGAAATTTAAATGGATTCCGTCATTTTCTTTTATCGTAGCATCTTCCCATGTCCAGGCATCCAGCTGGACAATTGAGGATGTTCCGGAAATTCTGCCTCCACGAGGAACTATTTGGGCTATTAAAATTCCGTTTGGACGAACAGTCTCCGTAACTTTTGAAGTTGAATTATAAGCGATAATACTTCTCACATTAGGATTAATATTTCCAATTTCCTCCTGATCGTCAGATGATTTTACAGCATCAATTTCAACAAGTCCTAAAGTAGAATTTGGAGCGATAAAACCAGGATAAACATGTTTTCCTGTAGCATCAATAGTACTGTCATAAGCATTATCTGCAAGTCTTATTGTTGAAGCATCAGCTACTAATGTGAGTTTACCTTCTTTAAAGCCTATGGCGCTTTTTTCGATTACTTTTCCGTTTCCTAAATGTGCCGTAGCATTTAATATCAGTATCGATTTTGTTTGTTTTGGCGCGGGAGTCTGCTGTGCTTTGATCTGTATTGTAGAACAGAAAGCCAACAGGACTATATATATGTTTTTAGCTATCATAATGTTGTCTTATTATTTGAAATCTCTTTAGTATTGTTCTAAAGTGTCACAATGATATTCTTTTTTCTCTTTTTTTGTTGGTTCCTGTGTGCTCATTCCTTTGTTTTTTTCCTGAAGCATTTGACCGATTAACTGATTTCTTTCTTTTGTGATGGCTTCCTGTTTTTCAAGCTCTTTTTCTATGTCAAAATAAACAACGCCTTCAATAATTGTTTTTTCTGCTTTAGCATAAACGGATAAAGGATTGTCGTTCCAAAGTACTACATCTGCATCTTTACCAATTTTAATACTTCCAACTTTATCATCAATGTGTAATAGTTTGGCAGGGTTAAGGGTTACAAATTTCCAGGCTTCTTCTTCTGAAATGTTGCCGTACTTTACAGCTTTTGCAGCTTCCTGATTTAACCTTCGGGACATTTCTGCGTCATCTGAGTTATAGGCAACAACTAATCCTTCATTATGCATGATAGGCCCATTGAAAGGAATGGCATCATTTACTTCAAATTTATATGCCCACCAGTCTGAAAAGGTTGAAGCTCCAACGCCATGCTCTTTCATCTTGTCTGCAACTTTATATCCTTCCAGGATATGTGTAAAAGTGTTCACATTAAAATTGAATTTATCTGCAACTCTCATTAGCATCAATATTTCTGATTCAACATAAGAGTGACAGGTAATGAAGCGTTTTTTGTTTAGGATTTCGGCCAGTGTTTGTAATTCAAGGTCAATTCTTGGCGCTTTTTCTTTTTTAGGATTAGCATTGAATTTTTTCCAGTTTTCATCATATTCTTTGGCACGCTGAAAATAGTCTGTAAAAACCTGTTCGACTCCCATTCTGGTCTGAGGATAACGGGTTGGGTTAATAAGTCCCCAATTGGACTGCTTTACATTTTCTCCCAAAGCAAATTTGATAAATTTAGGCTGATTTTTATACAGCATTTCGTCAGGAGAAAGCCCCCATTTCCATTTTACGATAGCGGAGCGCCCACCGATTGGGTTTGCAGAACCATGTAATAATTGCGAAATAGTCACACCTCCCGCTAAGTCTCTGTATATGTTGATATCTTCTGAGTTGACTACATCTTCAATGGTGACTTCGGCAGTTGAATTATGCCCCATTTCATTTACCCCTTTTGAGATGGCGATATGCGAATGTTCATCAATAATTCCACTGGTAAGATGTTTTCCTTTAGCATCAATAATTGTTGCAGATGCATCTGAAAGATTTTTACCAATAGACACGATTTTTCCGTTTTTTATCAAAACATCAGTTTCTGTTAAAATTCCGTCTTTTTCATTGGTCCAAACCGTTGTATTTTTAAAGAGTAAAGTTTGTGCTGTTAACTTTTTTGAATTTCCAAAAGCAATATTAGGAAAAGTCGTAGATATGATTGGATTTGGTTTTTCTGGTTTTACAGTATCTTTTATAGCTACAAATGGAGATGTTTTTACAGCTGTCCAGTTTACCTGAGTTCCATTGTATAATTCACCTTTTCCTGAAAGATTATTAGCATTTTCTACAAATCCGGTTAAACGGGTAAAATTAGATTTTATAGTATCATTGGATTTTATCAAAAGTGAAATCCAGTTTTTAGAAACAGAAAAAGTGTTTTTTACTTTTTTATCACCCACAGTAGTTATTTCGGATTTTGGAGCTTCTGCTGTTCCGTCGATTTTCCATTTTAAGGTTTCATTTCCAATGGTCAGATTGTAATTGCCACGAATGTCTTTTGCATTGATATCGTTTATAACGTATTTATTTCCCTGAACCCAGTTCTCGTATAAAATTGTTTTTTCGTCAAATATTTCACCCGAGGTAATTATAAAATTGGCAAAACTTCCGGTTTTCAAGCTTCCGATTTCGTTGCTTTTTCCTAAAATTGCAGCAGGAACAGTAGTCAGTGCTTCCAGAGCTTTTGTTTTATCAAAACCATATTTTATTGATTTTAAAAGATTAATTCTAAAATCTTCTGTTTTTTTTAATTTGTCAGTTGTCAGGGCAAAAGCGACTCCGTTATCAGAAAGTACTTTAGGATTGGTAGGGGCCTGATTCCAGAAACGCATATCAGCGAGTTCTATCTGATTGGATAAATACGGATTAGAAACATCATAAGCTTCAGGAAAACTGATTGGAATAATGAATTTTGAATTGGTGTTTTTAATTTCTTCAATTCTTTCAAACTCATTTCCGCTTCCTTTCAGAATGTAATTTAGACCAAATTCTTTAGCTATTTTAGAAGCTCTAAGACTATTTAGTTTATCTTCTGAAGCGAAAATTTGGATTAGTTTTTCATTTGCAGCCAAAGCTTCTAATGATAAATCTTTCGTATCTGAATTTCCTTTTTTATACCAATCCAAATCAAAATACATTTGACGAAGCAGTGCCATCGACCCCATTAAAGAACTCGGGTACGCCTGATTTGTTAAGGCACTTCTGCTGAAAGAAAAATGATTAGTTATTTTGTTCGAAATAATTTGATTTTTACCATCTGTATTATTCAAAGCAACCAAAAGTCCTGTCCCTTGTGCAACTCCGTCATGAATATGGGTTCCTACAACTCCAAAACCTGCTTTTAAAAATTCCTCAGCTTTTGGCTGATCATATTTGAATGTCTCATATCCGTTTAATTCAGTTAATATGCTTTCATTCCAATAACGGCCAGTTTTTTTTGTGTCATAAATATTATCTTCTCTTCCCGGTGTTAAGTTGCGTTTAGGCTTTTCAATTCCAAAACTGGTATAAATGTCAATAAAAGAGGGATAGATTGTTTTGCCTTCAAGGCTAATAACAATTGCATTTTTTGGAATTGAGATATTGTTACCAACATTAATAACTTTACCATTCTGTACAATTAAAGTTCCCTTTTCAATTTTTTGTTTTGGTGTGATGTAGATCACAGCGTTTGTGAAAACCGTATAATTGTTGTTTTTGTTATGTATACTTTCGTTAACCGGAAAGTAATCCTGAGCTTGTATTTTTGTTATAAAAAAGCTTAGGAAGAGTAGTAATATTGTTTTTTTCATATGTGTGTATGGATTTTGTTATAAAAATATAAAATATATGTAATCCTACAAGTTTTAATTTTTCCTATTTTATCCATAAAATCTTATCTTTAGTTTCGAATAACTTTTGGGCTCTTTATAAATAAGCCTGTTTATATAGATGGAAATATGAATAAAATAAAATGGGGAATAATTGGTTTGGGTAACATTGCTCATCAGTTTGCGACTGATTTAGAATTGATAAATGAAGCCGAGTTGGCTGCTGTAGCTTCCAGAGATATCGAAAAGGCAAGTGAATTTGCAGCAAAGTACAATTGCAGTAAATTTTATGGTTCTTATAATGTGCTTTTTGAAGATGAAGAAATTGATATTGTTTATATAGCAACGCCACACAATTCACATGCTGAATTATCCATCAAAGCGATGCAGAATGGTAAACATGTTTTATGTGAAAAACCTGTTGCACTGTCATATGAAGATGCTGTTCGTATGACGGAAGCTTCCAAAAAGTATAATAAATTTTTCATGGAAGCATTCTGGACACGCTTCATTCCGTCAATTAAGGAAGTATTATCAAAAGTAAAAAATGGTGAAATAGGAGATGTAAAGTATCTTAATGCCGATTTTGCTTTTTATGTAAATGAACTGGAAGGAAATCGAATGACAGATAAAAAATTAGGAGGCGGAGCGCTTTTTGATATTGGAGTTTATCCGTTGTTTCTTTCCTATCTAATGCTTGGTGTTCCAATGGAGATTATGGCAAAATCTATTTATCATGAAACCGGAGTTGATTTGCAGACTAGTATGATGCTGCAATATCAGTCGGCACAGGCAATTTTGCATGTGAGTTTTGTTTCTGATTCAGATATGAAAGCTACGATTAGCGGTTCTCTGGGAAGAATGGAAATTAATTCTCCGTGGTTTATGGCAGATGGTTATTCGATTATAAAAAATGAAGAGAAGGAAAAATTCAATATTCCTAATATTGGAAAAGGTTATGCGCATGAAGCAATCGAATGCCATGAATGTATCAGAAATAATCAAATTGAGAGTAAACTTTGGTCTCATCAAAATAGCTTAGAATTAAGTAGTATGGTCGAAAATGTAAAAATTCAGATTGAATTAGAATTTGATTAAAATTTTTTAATCAGAAAAAATAATTCTTAATTGTAATACTTTTTTTATTAAAATATTTATTTATTTTGTCAGCGTTAAAAAAAATATTTACAAATAAGATATTAAAGTATGCTGGTTAAAGTTTTTGGAAGTGCAGTTTTTGGAGTGGAAGCTACTACCATAACGGTAGAGGTGAATATGGATAAAGGAATTGGTTATCATTTAGTTGGTTTGCCTGATAATGCCATAAAAGAAAGTAGTTACAGGATAGCTGCGGCTCTTAAAAATAACGGTTATACTTTGCCGGGCAAAAAAATAACCATAAACATGGCTCCCGCTGATTTGCGAAAAGAAGGTTCTGCTTACGATTTGACTTTGGCAATCGGAATTCTGGTAGCTTCAGATCAGATAAAAGCAGCAGAAATTGACCGCTATATTATTATGGGTGAACTTTCGTTAGACGGGAGCTTACAATCAATAAACGGAGCGCTTTCTATTGCAATCAAAGCTAAGGAAGAGGGATACAAAGGCTTTTTTCTTCCAAAGCAAAACGTAAAAGAAGCTGCTATCGTTGCTGGATTAGATGTTTACGGAGTTGAAAATGTTCAGGAAGTTATTGATTTTTTTGAGGGAAAAGGAACTTTAGAACCTACTGTTATTGATACCCGTGCAGAATTTTATAAAACCTTAGATTTTCCTGAATTTGATTTTTCTGATGTAAGAGGTCAGGAAAGTATTAAGCGTTGTATGGAAATTGCGGCTGCTGGGGGACATAACATCATTCTTATTGGTCCGCCAGGAGCAGGAAAAACAATGTTAGCGAAACGTTTGCCAAGTATTTTGCCTCCAATGACGTTGAGAGAGGCATTAGAAACTACAAAAATTCATAGTGTTGCCGGTAAATTAAAAGAAGTTGGATTAATGAATCAAAGACCATTTCGCAGTCCGCATCATACTATTTCGAATGTTGCTCTTGTAGGTGGAGGAAGTTATCCTCAGCCGGGAGAAATTTCAATGGCACATAATGGTGTTTTATTTTTGGATGAACTGCCGGAATTTAAAAGAGATGTTTTGGAAGTTATGCGCCAGCCTTTGGAAGATAGAGAAGTAACGATTTCAAGAGCGAAATTTACAGTAACTTATCCTTCCTCTTTTATGCTGGTGGCAAGTATGAATCCAAGCCCAAGCGGATTTTTTAATGATCCTTCAATGCCAAATACTTCTTCTCCACATGAAATGCAACGCTATATGAGTAAAATTTCCGGTCCTTTATTAGATCGAATAGATATTCATATAGAAGTAACACCGGTACCTTTCGAGAAACTATCAGATGATAATAAAGCAGAGAGCAGTGCTTCTATCAGACAAAGGGTAACTTCGGCCCGTGAAGTTCAGTCTGCCCGGTTTGAAGAATTAGCCAACATTCATTACAATGCTCAAATGAGCAGTAAATTAATTCGGGAGTATTGTGTTCTTGACGAACAATCTAAAGAATTGCTAAAAACTGCCATGGAACGCTTGAATCTTTCAGCCAGAGCTTATGACCGAATTTTAAAAGTTGCCAGAACCATTGCAGATTTAGATGCCGCTCCAAAAATAGTTTCATCACATATTGCCGAGGCAATTCAATATCGAAGTTTGGACCGTGATGGTTGGTTGGGATAAAGAGGGTCGTAATTATACAAAAAAGACAGCCTTAAAAAGCTGTCTTAAATCTAAAATGATATTTTTTCTGAATTAAATCTCCTGAATTACCGCAACGTTTGGAGGAGTTTCTTTAGCATTCTTTTTTATGAGTTTACTCACACGGTACAAAAGAAATATCGTGATAAATGAGATTCCGATAATGATATACCCTAATGTGTCATAATGCTCAAGCGGACTAAATTTGTTTTTTTGAACTACAATCGTTCCTGCAAAAGCAGCAGCTATACCACCGGCAATTTGCTGTAAAGATGAATTGATACTCATAAAAGCACCTCTGTCCTGCATATCAGGAATAGAAGTTACCAGTGCTGTCGAAGGAACCATACGGCTCATTACTCCCATCATCATCAGTACGTTAAAAATAGCAACCAGCCAAAGAGGGGTTTCGCCAAGATTTGTATAAACACCAACCATTACAATTGTCCATACAGAAGCGTAAACAAATATTCTGAATTTGTCTATTTTGTCGCTTAATTTTCCAACTACAGGCATTATGACTAAGGTTGATAAACCTGCAATCATAAATATAATTGGCAATTCTTCCTGTGTGATTTTTAAGTTGTTAATGGCAAAAGCGCTTCCAAAAGGCATCATCATAAATCCACCTATTGAAAGCAAAGCGGTAGCTGTAAATCCAATTCGGTATTCTTTTTTACGAATGGTATGTATTAAATGTGTAAAAGCAGATTTATCTTGTTGTACGGCAAGGTGCTCATTGATTGGTTTTAATTTAACTGCAATTAATGCTGCTACTCCTGCAGCCATTCCCGCTACCCATAAAAAAGGAGCGTGCCAGCCCCAGGCATTGGCAAGGTATAAACCGATTGGGATACCCAGAATTTGACTTGCTCCAAAACCCATTTGTATAAAGCCCATTACGCGTCCACGTTGCTGAAGTGTAAATAAATCTGCTACAATTGCCATAGAAATTGAGCCAATCACACCACCAAATAAACCTGTAACAATTCTGGCAGCTACAAGTAAAGGGTAGGAGTTAACTAAACCGCATAAAATGGTACCTCCAATAAAACCAATATAAAAGAATAATAATAATTTTTTTCGGTCGAATTTATCGGCAAAACCTGCTGTGAGAAGCCCTGAAATTCCTGCACTGAAAGCATAGGCAGAAACAACTAGTCCAAATGGAGCGGGTTTTAAGTTTAAGGATTTCATGAGTATATCGCCCAAGGGAGACATTACCATAAAATCCAGAATTACAGTAAATTGAGTAATAGCAAGTATAAAAACTGCAAATTTTTGATAACCTGTAAAAGGTATTGCCTGATTTTGATTTTTCATTTTTGATTTATTCTAATGGTGTGCAATTAAAATTATGTTTGTTAAGGATATTGATTATCTGTTCTTCAGATATTGTTTCGCTTACAATTCGCAAAACACAATCAATATCTTCCTGATCGATATTCCACTGAATGATTTCAGGATTTTCATTTAATTCAGTACTTATTTTTTCTTTGTCGTTTTTGGTTTTTATATTGGTTGCAAAAATCAATATGTTATTTATAATATTTTCCATGGTAGGGTTAATTTAAAAATTGATTTATGGTGTTAATGCTTTTATGACCAGTTCAAATGCTTCATCTGTGGCTTTTTGGGTAAGTTTGAAAGGAGCTCCGCTAAAGTTTTTTCCTTCATTTTCAAAACGTAATAAGGAATAAAGAGGTCCGTAGGCAATACTCCAGAATACTTCTTTGGAAATAGGGATAAGCTCTTTTTTTTCTATAGCGTTGTTAAAAAAGTTGGTCATTATAACTTTAAATTCGGATAAGCTTTCATTTAAAATATTTTCCCTGTAACTGGAATGGCTTAGGAGCTCCCAACAGGCAACTTTTAATGGATGTTTTAATGCAAATCTGGCTCTGTTTTCCCATTGTTTACGCAATCCTTCCTTGAAAGACATCGTAGGTAAAAAACCTTTGGTCATTTCGCTAAAGAAATTTTGTCCAATTTCTATTCCTGTCTTTTTTATGAGATCATCTTTGTCATTGTAATAAATATAAAGGGTTGCAACGGAGACGCCACATTCTTTTGCCAGTCTGTTCATTCCAAAACCTTCAATTCCCAGCTTTACCAGTATTTCAATGGCTTTTTGTTTAACGAGGTCTTCTTTGTTTGTGTCTCTTGTTCGCATAAATTGTATTTTAATAATGCGAAAGTATTAAATATAAATGAATGTTCGCTTATTTATAAAGTGTTTTTTTTATACTATTTGACTGAAAAAAATAAGCATAAAAAAAAGACAATCAGAAATGATTGTCTTTTCTCAATATATAAATAAGATTGCTTTTTAATTATGCAATTTTAGCAATAATAGCATTGAAAGTTTCGCTAGGACGCATTGCTTTACTCACTAATTCAGGAGTTGGCTGGTAGTAACCACCAATATTCTGAGCTTTACCTTGTGCACCAATTAATTCAGCGTCAATTTTAGCTTCGTTAGCTTCAAACTCAGCAGCAATTGGAGTGAATATCGCTTTTAATTCAGCATCTTTTGTCTGAGAAGCCAAAGCCTGAGCCCAGTAGAATGCTAAATAGAAGTGAGAACCACGGTTGTCAATTTGTCCTACTTTACGAGCAGGAGATTTATCGTTTGCTAAGAATTTATCGTTTGCCTGATCTAAAGTTTCAGATAAAACAATCGCTTTAGAATTATCTAAAGTTTGACCTAAATGCTCTAAAGATGCACCAAGAGCTAAAAATTCTCCTAATGAATCCCAACGTAAGTATCCTTCTTCTGTAAATTGCTCAACGTGTTTTGGAGCAGAACCTCCTGCACCAGTTTCAAACAATCCTCCACCGTTCATTAAAGGAACAATAGAAAGCATTTTAGCAGAAGTTCCTAATTCTAAGATTGGGAATAAATCTGTTAAGTAGTCACGTAAAACGTTTCCTGTTACAGAGATAGTATCTTCACCTTTGATGATTCTGTCTAAAGTGAATTCTGTAGCAGCAATTGGGTTTAAAATACGGATATCTAGGTTTGTAGTATCGTAGTCTTTAAGATATTTTTGAACTTTTACGATTAATTCTCTATCATGCGCTCTGTTTTCGTCTAACCAGAAAACAGCAGGAGTATTAGATAAACGAGCTCTGTTTACAGCCAATTTAACCCAGTCCTGAATAGGAGCGTCTTTTGCCTGACACATTCTGAAGATATCGTTTGCTTCAACGTTTTGTTCCATTAAAACATTTCCGTTAGTATCAACAACACGAACAACCCCGTCAGCTTTCATTTGGAAAGTTTTGTCGTGTGATCCGTATTCTTCTGCTTTTTGAGCCATTAATCCAACGTTTGGAACACTTCCCATTGTTTTTGGATCAAAAGCACCGTGTTTTTTACAGAAGTCGATAGTTGCAGTATAAACTCCAGCGTAAGAACGGTCAGGAATAACAGCAAATGTATCTTGAGATTTTCCTTCTTTATTCCACATTTGACCAGAAGTACGGATCATTGCCGGCATAGAAGCATCAACAATTACATCAGAAGGAACGTGTAAGTTTGTAATTCCTTTATCAGAATTAACCATTGCCAAAGCTGGTCCGTTAGCTATAGCCTGATCGATAGCGGCTTCAACTTCTGCCTGCTCAGGTCTTCCGGCAATTTTAGCGTAGATATCACCTAAACCATTTTTAGTGTCAACGTTTAATTCAGCAAATAAAGAAGCGTATTTTTTGAAAACATCTGCGAAATATACTTCAACGATAGCGCCAAAGATAATTGGGTCAGAAACTTTCATCATGGTAGCTTTTAAGTGTACAGAAAGTAAAACTCCTGCAGCTTTAGCTTCAGCGATTACATCAGCAGCAAAAGCTTTTAATTTACTAACACTTAAAACAGAGCTGTCAATAATTTCACCTGCTTTAAGTGGAGTACTTGCTTTAAGAACAGTTGTAGTTCCGTCTTTAGCAACAAATTCGATTTTTACATCGTTTGCTTCGTTTACAGTTAATGATTTTTCACTTCCGTAAAAATCACCGCCTGACATAGAAGCTACTTTAGTTTTTGAGTCAGCAGACCAGGCGCCCATTGAGTGTGGATTTGCTTTTGCAAAGTTTTTAACTGCTCTTGGTGCTCTACGGTCAGAGTTTCCTTCACGTAAAACTGGGTTTACAGCAGAACCTAAAACTTTTGCATATTTTGCTTTAATTTCCTTTTCAGCATCGTTTTGCGGATCTTCCGGGAAATTTGGTACGTTGTATCCGTGCGATTGTAATTCAGCAATAGCCGCTTTTAATTGCGGTACAGATGCTGAAACGTTTGGTAATTTAATGATGTTTGCTTCTGGTTGAGTTGCTAATTGTCCAAGTTCTGCCAATGCATCTCCAGTTTTTTGAGCATCTGTTAATGATTCAGGAAAATTAGATAAAATTCTTCCTGCTAAAGAGATGTCTCTGGTTTCGATTGCGATACCGGCTGTAGAAGTAAAAGCCTGAACAATAGGTAATAAAGAGTAAGTCGCTAATAATGGCGCTTCATCAGTCAGGGTGTAAAAAATTTTTGAATTCTGTGTCATTTTTTTTTTTTTTTTTATAATCGTATCGCCATATAGTGACAATGTGAAAGGTATAGTCGGCTCAAAATGAGCGGAGCAAATATAGTAAAAACAGTGCGAAAACGGTTTAGTTTTAAGGATAAATCCAGAATTTAACAGATTGTTATTTCGGGGTCTTTAAATTATCAAATCAATGATTTTAATAGTGAAAAATTACGGTTTTGGTATTTCAAAAATTAGCCATAAAAAAAAACTCGTTTCAAATTATCTGAAACGAGTTTTTTATAACAAAGAGATAAATGATTATCTTCTTTTATCTTTAATCTTAGCTTTTTTACCAGTAAGTTGTCTGAAGTAGAAAATTCTAGCTCTACGTACAGCACCTTTCTTGTTGATTTCAATTTTTTGTAAAGCTGGCAAGTTTACCGGGAAGATACGCTCAACTCCGATAGCACCAGACATTTTACGAATAGTAAAAGTTTCTGTAACTCCAGAACCTCTTCTTTGAATAACAACTCCTTTAAAAAACTGAGTTCTTGTTTTTTCACCCTCTTTAATTTCGTAGAAAACTGTAATAGTATCTCCAGCTCCGAAGTCAGGGAAATCTTTTTTAGCAACGAATTCGTTTTGGACGAATTTTAATAAATCTGCCATGATAATTTAAATTATGGTTTTTATATTAGAACAACATTCACGGATCTCGCCAGAGGTTGGTCAAATTCGGGTGCAAATTTAGACAAAAAAAATAAATTCCAATAAAAATAAATTCCAAATTTCAATTTTTTAACTGGTTGATTAATTGGGATTTGGAATTTTTAAAATTTGGAATTTACTCAAGCAAATCCGGGCGCCTGTTCTTTGTATGCTCATACGCCATATCCTCGCGCCATTTATCAATTTTGGCAGCATGACCGCTGGTTAAAACTTCAGGGACTTTCCAGCCTTTATAATCTGCAGGCCGTGTATATATAGGTCCTGATAATAAATCATCCTGAAAACTATCTGTCAGTGCTGAGGTTTCATCGCTCAAAACACCTGGAATTAGTCGAATTAGGGCATCTGATAAAACTAAAGCGCCTAATTCTCCTCCCGATAATACATAATCGCCAATAGATATTTCTTTTGTAATAAAATGATCTCGAACTCTTTGGTCAACACCTTTATAATGTCCGCATAAAATGATAATGTTTTTATACATAGACATCTTATTTGCCATTTTCTGATTTAAAGTTTCACCATCAGGCGACATGTAAATCACTTCATCATATTCGCGCTGACTTTTTAAATGTGTAATACAATCATCAATTGGCTGAATTGTCATTACCATTCCTGCACCACCGCCAAACGGATAATCGTCCACACTTTTTTGTCTGTTAGTGCTATAATCACGGAGATTGTGAAAATGTACTTCGACTAAACCTTTGTCAATGGCGCGTTTCATAATCGAAGCCTCAAAAGGGCTTCTTAATAATTCAGGTAAAAGAGTAATAATGTCAATTCGCATCTTTATTCGATAATTTTCTTGTGGTGCAAAGATACAAATAATGCTATTGAGTCTTTTGGCAATAATTATTTAACATATCTATTAAATTATGTAAACATAATAAGTTAACTTTATTTGTTTTTAATATTCTGATTATCAGTGAGTAATTTTAAAAGCAATACATAATTTCAAATATCTGATTATGAAAAAGACAATATTAATTTTTGCAGTATTTGCGTTATTTATATCCTGTGCAAGTACCAATTCTGCTAGCGTAGCAGTGGGAGAATCTAAACTTAAAGTGATTAAAATTTTGGGGAACCCAATTAGGACTTTAGATAATAAGCAAGATGGAGAAATTCTTGTTTATGCAGATCAGGAAATTATCGGAGATGGTTCTAAAATGGTAGCTACAAATTACTGGCGTTACAATTATGTGTACATCAGCAAAGAAGGAAAAGTAACATCAACGCGACAGGAAAAACAAAATTATCCTCCGCAAGCAATTGATTCGATAAAAATGGAAGGGCTACATCTCCTGACTTCTAAATAATTTTTAGAGATATTTTTAAACAATTCGTATTTTTAGATCCAATTTAAAAATACGAACAGTTCATTTAATGACTTCACCAAAAATAAAAATCCTGGCCATATCCGGAAGTACGAGAAGTAATTCTAGTAACTTCAAAATTCTTAAATACATTTCAAATTGCTTAGAATCTAAATTTGAAATAGAAATTTTTGAAAATTTAGAAAGTCTTCCTCATTTCAATCCGGATTTGGATACAGAAAATCCTCCGAAAGAAATTTCCATTTTTAGAAATAAAATAATAAATGCCGATGGCGTTATTATTTGTACTCCCGAATATGTATTCAGTCTTCCCGGGAGTTTAAAAAATGCACTTGAATGGTGTGTTTCAACTACCGTTTTCTCAAATAAAAATACAGGACTGATAACGGCATCTGCATCAGGTGAAATGGGACATGAACAGCTTTTGTTGATAATGAAAACCCTCGAGGCAAAATTTGATGAACAGACTCAGCTTTTAATTCAGGGCGTACGCGGAAAAGTAAATGATGAAGGAAAAATTGTCTCTGAAGGGACAGCCTCAGCTCTTCAAAATTTTATAAAAAACTTTGAAAGTCGTTTTTTATAATATATTTACTTTTGCAGAGCAGGAAAATAATTTTGCTTTAAATTCTTTCGCATCCGTCAAAATATGCTGCGATTTTATTTCAAAAATCTAATTTAATTCATTTGCTACTTTATGAAGAAACTTCTTTTTCTGTTATTTGTGATTCTGTGTTCATGTCAATCCAATAAAAAAGAAAATCCGGAGTCGGATTCAATTTTACAGCTTCCACCAGATCCTTATTTTGCCGATATCAAAGCAAATGATGTAAAACTAAGGGAACCGGTTTATGGTGACTGGCTGGATTCTCATAAAGAAAAAGGACAAAGTTTCGAACAGTTTATAAAAACAAAACATGTTGTTCCAACCAAAGAGAAGAATATCATTTATTTACAGCCTATTGGAAAGTTTGACTCTTTGCAGACCAGGCAAATTGAATTAGTTCGTCAGTATCTGCAACTATTTTTTCAGTTGGAAACTAAAGTTTTGGATAATGTTTCGAACGATATTATTCCGCAAAAAGCAAGACGAATTGGAGGTATGGGGCAAGAACAATTTTTGGCAGGTTATATCTTAAATGATGTTTTAAAAGAAGAAGAACCTGATAAAGGAGTTGCTTTAATGGCAATAACAGAAATGGATTTATATCCCAAACCCGAATGGAATTATGTTTTTGGGCTGGCATCTTACAGGGACCGAATTGCGGTAAGCTCTATTCACAGAATGCAAAAAGATGCAGATTTTAATTTAAGTTTAGAGCGATTGTTAAAAATTTGCTCGCACGAAATAGGGCATATGTTCGGTCTGCATCATTGTATTGAAGCCAATTGTGTTATGAATGGTACCAATAGTATGACAGAAACTGATAGTCATTTTATTAGATTATGTTCTCTTTGTCAGAGAAAGTTACATTCGGGATTCAAATACGATAATGTAAAAAGGTTGAAAGAATTAGAACAATATTTTAAAGAGAATAATCTGGAAGAAGGATTGGTTTTAATGAAAAAAGATTTAGAAAAATTAAATAATAAATAAGCATGGAAACAAGCAAAGAGTTCCTTTTTGGGGAAGAAATTCAGTGGGAAGTAGTTGGAGAAGGTGTAAAACGCAAAATTTTGGCTTTTGACAGCCGTGTCATGCTGGTTAATGTATATTTTGAAACTGGAGCTATAGGAGCTTTACATGAACATTATCATACACAGGTAACTTATGTAGCAAAAGGAAAATTTGACGTTACCATAAACGGAGTAACTAAATTATTAAAAGAAGGCGATAGCTTTTATATTCCGCCACATGCAATTCATGGCGTTTTATGTGTTGAAGAAGGAATGCTGACAGATGTTTTTAGTCCGATGCGTGAAGATTTCATGAAATATTAAATCGGCAGAATCGACAAAATGTAACACAGATTTGATTGTAGCTTTGAAAATTTTATACATTTTTTAAAGTTTTACTAAAGATTAGATTGGTATTTTTGCAAAATGAATTTATCTAAAACAAATGTCCTGTTTATGGCAGTTTGCACTGGTCTTATAGTTGCAAATCTTTATTACTGCCAGCCTTTGATTGTTTTAATCGCCAACGAATTTAAAATTCCCGAAGCCAGCGCCGGAACCATAACGTATCTTACCCAGGCGGGTTATGCCATAGGATTGTTTTTTATGGTACCGCTTGGTGATAAAATCGAACGAAAAAGACAGATTTTAATAACCACTTTTGCTTCTGTAATTGCGTTAATCATTGCAGCTACTGCAAAAAGCTTTTTGATTTTACAAATTGCTTCTCTGCTTATCGGAATCACTTCGATAGTGCCACAGCTTATTTTGCCTCTGGCAGCCTCATTAAGCAGTCACGAACAAAGAGGGAAAGTTATAGGAACTATCATGAGCGGTTTATTGGTTGGAATTTTGCTTTCGCGAACTTTAAGCGGTTTCATTGGCGAAGTCTTGGGCTGGAGATCGATGTTTTATATCGCTGCCGGAATTTGCCTTTTGATCTTTTTTGTCATTCAAAGTAAATTCCCAATTAATAAACCACAGTTTCAGGGAACTTATGGACAATTAATTCAGTCCTTATTTACACTGATAAAAACACAGCCGGTTTTGCGTGAAGCAACTGCAATTAATGTATTCAGTTTTGCTCAGTTTGGTGCTTTCTGGACCACAATGGTTTTACTGCTTTCAGGAGAACCGTTCAATTTTAACAGTGCAACAATCGGTTTGTTTGGAATTGTTGGTGCTTCCGGAGCTTTGGCAGCGCCTTTGGTTGGGAAAATGGGTGATAAGGGAAATTCAAGAGTTGCAGTTGGTTACGGCTGTCTGTTGATCTTGATCAGCTTTTTGGTATTCTATTTTTCAATCGAAAGTGTCGTTGGAGTAGCAATCGGAATTGTATTTATTGATATTGGAATTCAGGGCGTACATATTTCAAATCAGACCCGTGTTTACGCATTATTGCCTGAGGCCAGAAACCGATTAAATACTGTTTTTATGTCTTTTAGTTTCTTAGGTACTGCTGCAGGTTCTGCCTATGGATTATTATTATGGAAACTAGGAGGATGGCATGCAGTAACAATTGGCTGTGTGGTTTTGTCACTTTTATCTTTAGCGGTTTACGGGCTTACTTATAAATCAAAATCTAAAAAATAGAAAGCACAAATTGATAAAAAATTAATTTGTAAATTTGCGTTCAATTAAAAAATAACAACAATGGAAAACGGAATATATGCTAAATTCAACACAAGCAAAGGTTCGATTTTAGTAAAACTTACACACGATTTGACACCGGGAACCGTAGGGAATTTTGTAGCTCTTGCAGAAGGAAATATGGAGAATAAAGTAAAGCCTCAGGGGAATAAATTTTATGACGGATTAACTTTTCACAGAGTAATTCCTGATTTTATGATTCAGGGTGGTTGTCCAAAAGGAACCGGAACAGGAGATCCAGGTTATAAATTTGATGACGAATTTGTATCAAGTTTAAAACACGATCGTCCGGGAGTTTTATCTATGGCTAATTCTGGTCCTGGAAGTAATGGTTCTCAGTTTTTTATCACACACGTTCCAACTCCATGGTTAGACGGAAAGCACAGTGTTTTTGGTCATGTTGTAGAAGGACAGGAAGTAGTTGACGCAGTTGCTCAGGGTGATGCTCTTGAAACTTTAGAAATTATCAGAGTTGGGGAAGAAGCTCAAAAATGGAATGCTATCGAAGCTTTTATTGGTTTAAAAGGTGCTCGTTTAAAAAGAGAAGCTGCTTTAAAAGCAGAATCTGAAGCAAAAATGGAACAATTAGCTGCCGGTTTTGATAAAACAGAAAGTGGTTTACGTTACAAAATGATTCAGAAAGGTGAAGGTAAAAGAGCTGAAGCAGGAAAAACAGTTTCTGTTCACTACGAAGGGTCTTTAGAAAACGGAAAAGTTTTTGATTCTTCTTATCCACGTAAAAAACCAATCGAGTTCAAATTAGGAATTGGTCAGGTGATCGAAGGATGGGACGAAGGTATTGCTTTATTGCAGGTTGGAGACAAAGCACGTTTTGTAATTCCTTCTGATTTAGCTTACGGACCATCAGGTGCAGGAGGAGTTATTCCGCCACACGCAACTTTGATTTTTGACGTTGAATTAATGGACGTTAAGTAAGATTTACAAAGCAATTTAGTTTTGTTTTAAATAATAATCCCATTCGATAGCCGAATGGGATTTTTTTTATATTTACTCAAAAATAAAACAAAACCTAAGGATGAAATCAACAATTTTAACTCTAACAGCGGCAATGTTACTTTTAGTTTCATGTGGTACAAAAAAAGCACCTGCTGCTCCGGCAACACCAGTTGTAGAAGCAACCGCAACAGAAGCCGGACCACCTGAATCAACTTCTGAACTGGCTGAAGGTAAAAGCTTATATGAAAACAGCTGTGCAAGATGTCACAAGTTATACGAACCGAAAAAATTTACTCAGGAGGAGTGGAAACCAATTTTGGTAAGCATGCAGAAAAAAGCGAAATTGGATGATGTTAAAATGGCTTCGATAACAAATTACATTCATTCGCAATTGTAGTAATTTGTACTTTAAAAAAAGAGAAAGAAACTATTCAGTAATTTTTATTGGATAGTTTTTTTGTTTTCAGAAGGATATAAAAAAAACACCATCACAGAATGAGGTGTTTAAGAAATTAAGAATTAGAAACAGCAGTATTGTCAACGGCAATTATTTTTAAGGTTTTTAAACCTGCAGGCAATTCCCAGTCTACCTGATCATTTTCTTTAAAACCAATAATAGCAACGCTTAGAGGTGCCAGAATTGAAATTTTAGATTGCTTTACGTCTGCTGATGACGGCAAAACAATCTGAATTTTCATTTGTTTATTCGCTTTTACATCTTCAATCGTTACAAAAGAATTAATTCTGATAACTGAATTCAGATCGTTTTCTTTACTAATCACAGCGCGATCTAATTCCTGAGAGAGCAATCCGATTTCTTTTGCATTTGTTGAATTTTTGCTTTTTAAAATCAATTCTCTTAAAAACTGATAATCTGTTTTACAAAAAGTGGGGGTTGGTTTCATACTAAAATTATTATTTAAAGGTTGATAAAAGTTATTTGTGTTGAATTTCAATTTGTGTTGAATTTCGATTGAAATTTTTAGCCGAATAGAGGAAATATTTTATTCGAAAGAAAATCTCTTTCAAATAGAAACACGATAAAATTTTGAAAATCCTCCGCCTGAAAGAACAAATGAAAGAGACGGAGGCCTAATTAATAAAGGCCTTACTATGTGATATAACTACAGCAGCAAGCGGTTTTCTCTGGTAAGAAAACAGCAGCAGAAAAACTGTAAATAATGTTATAATATCCATAGCGGGTTAAATAATCGAATTGGCAAAGGATAGTTAAACTTTTCTGTTTAGGCAGGCTGCTTCCATTTTATATTGCAGCCTATGCTTGGCTTTTGAATTTCATTCAGTGAACGATTGTAGATTAAGGCATCAATAGCGCTTCGCAAATCACTTCCGCTCAATGGGATTCCATTGCCGGGTCTTGAATCGTCTAACTGACCACGATAAAATAAACGGTTCTGATTGTCGAACAAATAAAAATCGGGTGTACAGGCTGCATCATAAGCTTTGGCAGCTTCCTGAGTTTCATCAAATAAATAAGGAAAATCAATTTTGTTTTTCAAAGCAAACTCGGTCATCTTTTCAGGAGAATCTTCTGGATATTTTTCGATATCATTACTTGAAATGGCAACAATACCAAGTCCCTGAACCCGATAATCGTTTGCAATCATTACAATTTCATTAATCACATGAAGTACAAACGGGCAGTGGTTACACATAAAAATAACAAGAGTTCCTTTTGATCCTTTTAAATCTTCAAAAGAGTAAATATGGTTTGAATTAGTGTCTTTTAAAGAAAATTCGGGAGCAATGGTTCCAAGCGGAATCATATTTGAAGGAGTTCTTGCCATTTTTACTTGAATTAGTTATTCAAAAATAACTTTTAAATTCAGTAAAAGAAAGAGAACAGGAATAAAAATATCCAAAGAAATTATATGTAGTGAATAAAGTCTTTGGATATAGATTGAAATTTTATGCGCTTAGAAATTCAAGTAAATCTTCGTTCAAACGATCTCTTTCAGTGTAGAATAGTCCGTGTGGAGCTCCTTCATAGACCATAAAAGTATTGTTTACTATTGCAGCCGCCGTTTTTTGAGAGCTCGATTCCATAGGTATATTTTTATCGTCACTGCCATGAATGATTAAAGTAGGAACTTTGATAGCATTAAGTTCGTCTCTAAAATCTGTAGTCGATAAAGATTCAGCACATTTGAGTGTAGCTCTTGGTGAAGCGAGAGAACATAACATTCTGAAATGTTCTAACAAAGGTGTGCTCAGAGGTTTGTTGATTATATTTACTCCAAAAAAAGTTTTACCAAAATTCTCAAGAAAACCTATTCTGTCCTCTCTGATTGCTTCTGCGGTTGCTTCGCCTTTTTCTCTTGGACGTCCTTCCGGATTGTCATCTGTTTTTAATAAAAAAGGAATTATGGATGAAATTAAAGCTGCTTTTGTTACCCCTTTTCCGCCATGACGACTGAAATAACGAACCACTTCGCCGCCACCCATTGAAAAACCAACAAGTGTAGCATTTTCTAACTGAAGCTGTTCAATGATTTCATATAAATCATCTGTCAGAGTATCATAATCGTAACCATCCCACGGCTGAGAGGATTTTCCAAAACCGCGACGGTCGTAGGCGATAACTCTGAAGTTGTTCTGAACTAAAAACTCAATTTGATATTCCCACATTTCGTTTGAAAGTGGCCAGCCATGAATTAGAAAAACAGGTTTTCCTTTTCCGTAATCCCTAACATAAAGCATTACGTTTTTGGCTGTTTCTATGTATTTATCGGTGTTTTGAAGTTGTATGTCAAAATCAGAATCTCGTAGAGAAGGGCTGGCATTCAGTATACTATTTTCCATTTTATATTTTTTACAATTAAGTTCAAAGAATGATTAGTAAAATTAAACGCAGTCTAAAAAAAGTGGTTATAGAATTAGGAGCAATAGTTACAAAATTTATAGGTTTGTAAATAAACAGCATTATTATGGATTTAACCTGGAATGAATTTGAAAGAACCGATATGCGTGTTGGGACTATTATTGAGGCAAATGATTTTCCTGAGGCAAGAAAGCCGGCTTATCAGTTGACGATTGATTTTGGTGCTGAAATAGGCATCCGAAAATCATCGGCTCAAATTACCAAACGTTATCAAAAAGAGGATTTAATTAATAGGCAAATTGTTGCGGTTGTAAATTTTCCTAAAAAACAGATAGGTAAATTTATGAGCGAATGTCTTGTTCTTGGAGCTGTAGGCGAGGAGGGAGATGTAATTTTACTGGCTCCTGATTTTAAAATAGAAAATGGATTACGAATTGGATAGTTTTAATTAACACATAGAAGCATAGTTTTTATACCCTTTTTAGTTTTAAATCTATATTTCTATGTGCCAAATAAATTTGTTAAGTATTAATTTTTTCAATCAATTTCTGTAAAATCAACTGCCCTTCTTCCCAATACTTTAAGTCAGAATCAGAGTTGATATGCCCTTGTTGACCAACGTTTACAAAATCGCTTCCCCATTTTTCAGCAAAATATTTTTTTCTTTCAAATGTTGCATAAGGATCATTTTCACTTGCTACTACAATGGATGGAAAAGGCAAAGTATATAAAGGCATCGGCGAAAAATTTCGGATAACTTCGGGCGTGTGTTCAGGCGAGTCTACATCTGCGGGAGCGACCAGTAATGCTCCAATAATATTTTTGTTCGAATTGGTTTGTGCCCAGTGCAATACCAAAGAAACTGCCAGACTGTGTGCGACTAAAATGGTAGGGTGTTGAAGTTTAGAAACTGTTTCATCAAGACGTGCAATCCAGTCTTTGCGAAGCGGTTCATCCCAGTTGTCCTGAACTATACGAATTGAGTTTTTAAATTTTTCATGCCAAAAGGTCTGCCAGTGCTTTTCTCCTGAATTTCCAAGTCCGGGTAAAATTAAAAGTTGTGTGTCCATTGCCGTGGATTTTATTTTGGTGTAATTATTATGTCGATAAAAATAATAGAATTTAAATATATAAAAAAAGTCCAAAATGCTGAACATATTGGACTCGTACTTTTGGAAAAGTTATATTATATTAAATATCGTCAAAATCGATATCTGTAAAGCTTGATCTTTGACCTTCAGATTTGTCAGATCCGTATTCTTTTTTGAAATCTTTTTGGTGTCTTTCAGATATTACCTCTTCACCTTTGTGGTTTAATACATAAGAAGTCATTTCTTCCAGTATTTCGGCAAATGCACTAAAATCTTCTTTGTATAAGTAAATTTTGTGTTTTTTAAAATGAAAAGAACCATCTTCTTCAGTAAATTTTTTACTTTCTGTAATCGTGATATAATAATCGTCAGCTTTTGTAGCTCTCACATCAAAGAAATAAGTTCTTCTTCCGGCTCGTAATACTTTAGAAAAAATTTCTTCTTTTTCTAACATTTCATTTTCTCTCATAATACGTTCTATCATTTTTTGGAATTAATAGTACTCAAAAATCATAAAAAATTATCTATTACGCAACATTTAAAGTAATTCTTTTTCCGAAAGTTGTTTTAAATATAACGATGAATAATAACCTTCCTGATTTATTAATTGATTATGAGAACCTTGTTGTATTATTCGGCCATCTTCCAGAATAATAATTTTGTCTGCATTTTTTGCAGATGATACCCTATGGCTGACAATTATAGTGGTTTTGTTTTTGCAGATTTCAAATAAATTATTTAAAATAGTTTCTTCGGTTTCTGTGTCAACGGCCGATAGGCAGTCGTCAAAAAGTAAAATAGCAGGATCTTTGATAAGTGCACGGGCAATTGAAACGCGCTGTTTTTGTCCGCCCGAAAGTGTAATGCCTCGTTCTCCCAAAACGGTATCATATTGTTTGTTGAAAGCGATAATGTTATCATGAACTACTGCATTTTTTGCAGCCTCAATTACTTCTTCATCAGTTGCATTTTGATTTCCGAATTTGATATTATTTTTAATGGTATCCGAAAATAAAAAAGCATCCTGAGGCACGATTCCGATGTTGTTTCGTAAATCATTTAAATTTAAAGTGCTTATTTCATTTTGATCAATTGTGATTCTTCCTTCGGTAACATCATATAGACGTGAAATTAAAGATAAAATAGTTGATTTTCCAGAGCCTGTTTTGCCCAAAATAGCAAGCGTTTCTCCGTTTTTTACCGAGAATGTTATGTTTTTTAAAGCTTCGATATTAGTGTCTTCATAAGTAAAGCTTACATTTTCAAAAGCAATCGAACCTTCTATTTCTGATGGTTCCGGATTGTTATTTTTGATTTCAGGTTCAATTTTTAAAAATTCATTTAAACGTTTTTGGGAAGCTTCTGCCTCCTGAACCATTGATGAAACCCATCCTAAAGAAGCAACAGGCCATGTAAGCATATTTACATATAAAATAAATTCGGCAATAGTTCCGATATTAGGGATTGTTCCGTTAATGTACATGACACCTCCAAAATAGATTACAACCAAATTACTGATTCCGATAAGGGCAATCATCAAAGGGCCGAACAATGACTGAACTTTAGCCAGGTCTAAGCTTTTCTTTTTACTTTCATCGGAGAGATCAACCATGTTCTTTTGATGCTGATTTTCTAACGAATATGCTTTTATAACCCTGATTCCGGAGAATATTTCCTGTGTAAAACTCGAAACTTTTGATAAATATTGCTGAAAAGTGGTACTGCGTTTATTGATTTCAGAACTCAGTTTAAAAATACAATAAGATAAAAGCGGAAGCGGAAGAAGGGTGTATAAAGTCAATAACGGAGAAACATTATACATGTATATAATTACGATTGCAAAACGTATAAATGTGTTGATTGTGTACATTACCGCCGGACCAACGTACATACGAACTTTTGAAATGTCCTCACTAATACGGTTCATCAAATCTCCCGTTCTGTTTTGTTTGTAGAAATTTTGAGAAAGATTCTGGTATTGACTGAAAACCTCATTTTTTAAATCAAATTCAATATGACGCGACATTACAATTAAAGTCTGACGCATTAAAAAGGTTAAAAATCCCGCCACAATCGCACTTCCTATGATTAGTAATACGTTATGAATTAAATCCTGTCTGTAATAGCCAATAATTATCGAAGATTGTTGGTCGGCATCAGATAATTTTAAGAATTTTTCAATAGTGTCAAAAGACTGGCTGACCAGTTTCGGAGTGAATAAGAAAAATATTTGTGCGATTATAGTGATTAAAATTCCAAAAGAAAAACTGTATTTGTACTTAATGAAATATTTGTTTAAATAGCTTAATTCTTTCATTTTTTTAAGAAATGTGATGCTGAATTGATTTAAAATTTTGAATTATTATGAATTAAAATTATAATAATTTGCGCTTTAATCAAAACAATTACATTGTAAAATTATTAATTTAAAGTTTAAAAATTAGCACATGTGTATTTTTTGTGTATGTTTGAGTTGTCTTTTTGACGAATTCGTAATTTTAACTAAATAACACTAGCGCTATGGATGCAACTTTCGCAACTGGAAAGGAACTTCAAAAAATGGATCCCGTTTTTGGTCAGTTATCTTTTAACGATCACGAACAAATTGTATTTTGCAATGACAAAGATACAGGTTTAAAAGCAATTATTGGTATTCATAATTCGGTTATGGGACCAGCTTTGGGAGGTACAAGAATGTGGAATTATGGTACTGAATGGGAAGCTCTGAACGATGTTTTGCGTCTTTCAAGAGGTATGACATATAAATCTGCCATTACCGGTCTTAATATTGGTGGAGGTAAAGCAGTGATTATTGGTGATGCTAAAACGCAGAAAACACCTGAGCTAATGCGTAAGTTTGGTGAATTTGTTCATTCTCTTAGCGGAAGATATATAACAGCGGAAGATGTTGGAATGGAAACCAAAGACATGGACACTGTAAGAGATGTAACGCCTTATGTTACTGGAATCTCTGAAGAAAGAGGAGGAGCAGGAAATCCTTCGCCTGTTACAGCTTACGGAGTTTATTTAGGAATGAAAGCGGCTGCGAAAAGTCAGTTTGGTTCTGATGTTTTAGACGGCAAAAAAGTTTTGGTTCAGGGAATTGGACACGTAGGTGAAACTTTGGTTGAATATTTAACGAAAGAAGGGGCCCAGGTAACGATTTCTGACATCAATGAAGAAAAATTATATCAGGTTGCTCAAAAATATAATGCTACTATTTATACTGGTGAAGATTTGTATACTGCAGATGTTGATATTTATGCGCCATGTGCAATGGGAGCTACAATTAATGATGCTACGATAGAAAAAATTAAGGCAAAAGTGATTGCGGGTGCTGCAAACAATCAATTAGCAGATGAAAATGTTCACGGTGCAAGATTACAGGAAAGAGGAATTTTATATGCTCCTGATTTCTTAATCAACGCTGGTGGAATTATCAATGTTTATGCTGAATTGGCAAACTACGGCAAAGCTGAAATCATGAGTAAAACCGAAAATATCTATAATACTACTTTAGAAATTATTGATTTTGCTGCTAAAAACGGAATCACAACTCATAAAGCAGCGCTTACAATTGCTCAAAACCGTATCGATCAAAGAAAAATCGAAAACAGTAAAAAATAATTTTAAACAATAGTTTAATTCTCTAATCTCAGTTTTTAGTTTCAGTCTGTTGTTGTTGCAGCTGTTACTGGAAACTGAGATTTTTTTTAGACTGAAACTGAATTGATTTTTCAGGACTTTTTTTATCAGATTAAATTTTAATATAATTGCTTTAATTCTTATTTTTGCAGACTAATTTTTAAAAGTTCTTACAAGGTGGTAAATAGAAGACACTTACGCGTTAAAGTTATGCAATCCATTTATGCAATGCATCAAAGCGGTTCTGATAATCTGGAAAAAGAAGAAAAATTCCTTTTCTACAGCATAGATAATATTCAGGATTTATATTTAATAATGCTCTCTTCATTGATTGAAATTTGCAAAAAAGAATCAGTTTTTTTACATCTTTCAAGCAAAAAGCACCTTGCTACTGCAGCAGAACGTAATCCGAATGAAAAATTTATAAAAAACAAAATTTTTCAGCTTTTGGCAGAAAGTAATTCTCTTAGTATCGCTTTAGAAAATCGTAAAATCAATAACTGGTCTTTAAATGATGATTATATCATTTTGCTTTTGAATGATATTAAAGCAAGTGATTTGTATAAAAATTACATGAACAATTCTGTAAATACGTTTGAAGAAGACAGACAGTTTGTAATTGATTTGTTTGAAAATGTTGTTGTTCCGAATGAAAAATTATATGAGTACCTGGAAGATGATAAATTGACATGGGTTGATGATATTCCGGTTGTAAATACACATATAGTTAAACAATTAAAAGCAATTAAAACGGAAGATCCGGATGCTTTTAGAGTTCCGAAATTGTATAAAGATGTTGAAGACAAGGATTTTGCAAAAGATTTGTTTAGAAGAACAGTTTTAAATGAAAAGGCTTTTGCAAAAGAATACGAAGATAAAACACCAAATTGGGATAGTGACCGTATTGCGGAAATCGATACCATTATTCTTAAAATGGCGATATGCGAGTTTATCAAATTCCCTTCAATTCCAGTAAAGGTAACTCTTAACGAATATTTAGAAATTGCAAAAGAGTATTCTACACCAAAAAGCAGTATTTTTATCAACGGAATTTTAGATAATCTTGTAAAAGAGCTTACCGCTAATAAAAAGATGGTTAAGGTTGGAAGAGGTCTAATGTAATTTGAAATAAATTCCAAAAATCAAATAACAAATTCCAATGTCTCTCTGAGGGGAGTCGAAGAGCAAAAAAAGAATATTTTAAATATAAATCAAAAACAGAATATAATTATGGGACAATTAGGTCAGTTTGCGCCATTCCTTTTAATGTTTGTGGTAATCTATTTCTTTATGATCAGACCACAGCAAAAAAGAGCAAAAAACGAAAAAGAATTTGAAAGCAGCCTAAAAGTAGGTGATAAAATAGTGACAAAAAGTGGTTTCCATGGTAAAATTGCTGAGTTAGCTGAAACTACTGTTGTAATCGAAACAATGTCTGGAAAATTAAAATTAGAGCGTTCTGCTATCTCAATGGAAATGAGCGCTGCTTTAAATGCTAAAAAGGCTTAAGTTTTTTTAAATTCCAAAAAAATATAAATCCCAAATTCCAAAGGAGTTTGGGATTTTTTTTGGATTCTTTTTCACAATCCTGTCATGACAAAAAAGCCTTTATCAGTTTAAAACTTTGATAAAGGCTTCGTATAAGTTTGGAATTAGGAATTTAAAAATTGAAATTTCTAAACGTTATCTGTATTTATCATTCAGTCCCACATTCGCCAAAATCATCGGAATCACTTTTTCGATTCTGGATAGTTTGGTTTTTTCCTGTTTAGCTGTTTCAATATATTCTAAAAACTCATATTGTTTGTAAGGGGAAAACTTCTGAAACGCTTCTTTTAAAGCTGGATTTTGTGTCATTTCTTTTTCTAAAAGTTCAGAAATAATTGCTTCTTTTTTGGAAGGTTTGATAACTTTTCCCTGCTTTTCGTTTTCAATTGCTTCGTGAATGTATTCTAAAACTTCCTTTTCATTGACTTCATCTTTCGAAGTAAAACGCCATTGACGCAGAGATTTTGTTAGATTCTCCTGAGCGTTTATCAGTTTCTTTTTTTCGTCTTTCAGGAAAACCCCGTTGAAAAACCAAATGGCGAAATAATCTTTAAATCCGCCAAGACCGATTACGTTTTTCTTTTCATAAACATAAACCGGACCACCCCATTTTGTAGTTTCGGTCAGTTCGGTTTTGTCAATAATCGATTTTAGGAAAAGTAATTCTTCTTCCCATTTGTCGCCGTATTTCCAAATGCCTTTATTTTCGGATTTTGATTCCAATTATTTTCTTGTTTTTGATTTTTCAGGTTTGTCAAAAATACCCGGAATTGCAGTCAATTCAGCAATTTTTACAATAACATCTGTAGCTTTCTGTATGCTTTCTGCAGGAACGTATTCGTATTTACCATGGAAATTATGCCCGCCCGCAAAAATGTTCGGACAAGGTAATCCCATAAATGACAATTGAGAGCCGTCTGTACCGCCACGAATTGGTTTGATGATTGGTTTTATATTCAGTTCCCGCATTGCTTTTTCTGCAATATCCACAATGTGTTTTACAGGAAGCACTTTTTCTTTCATATTATAATACTGATCTTTAACTTCAGTAATTACAATATCTTCTCCATATTGTTTAGCGAATTTTTTATTGAATTTTTTGGCAATCTTTTCGATTAATTCTTTTCTTTTTTCGAATTTTTTCCTGTTATGGTCGCGGATAATCAATTCTAAAACAGTTTCTTCAATGTTTCCTTTTATGTGATGTACGTGAAAGAAACCTTCATAACCTCTCGTTTCCTGTGGTGTTTCTCCTTTTGGAAGTTCGTTGATAAAATCATTTGCAATTAGCATAGAATTGATCATTTTTCCTTTAGCATAACCAGGGTGAACGCTTTTTCCTTTAAAAGTAATTTTAGCTCCGGCAGCATTAAAGTTTTCATATTCCAATTCGCCAATCTGGCTTCCGTCCATGGTGTAAGCCCATTGTGCGCCAAATTTTTCAACATCAAAATGATGTGCACCACGGCCGATTTCTTCATCTGGGGTAAATCCAATTCTGATTTTTCCGTGTTTAATTTCAGGATGCTGAATCAGATATTCCATTGCGGAAACAATTTCTGTAATTCCGGCTTTATCGTCAGCCCCTAAAAGAGTCGTTCCGTCGGTTGTAATGATTGTCTGCCCTTTATATTGTAATAAATCCTTGAAGTAATTCGGAGATAAAATGATGTTTTTCTCAGCATTTAGAACAATATCTTTTCCATCGTAATTCTCTACGATCTGAGGTTTTACATTAGCGCCGCTAAAATCCGGAGAAGTATCAAAATGTGAGACAAATCCAATAGTTGGAACTTCATGCTCAACATTGCTTGGCAGGGTTGCCATGATATATGCTTTGTCGTCTATAGTGACATCTTGGAGACCAATTGTTTTTAGTTCTTCAACTAATTTATTGGCAAGATTCCATTGTTTTTCTGTACTAGGTGTTGTTTTTGAATTTGGGTCTGATTCAGTATCAATTGTTACATAACTGATAAAACGATCGATGATATGCTGCATTTTTTCGAATTTTTAGCAAATATAGAAAAAAAATCTGCCGTAAAATTTAGTTTTCAATATCTGAATTAATAAAAAAAGGGACTCTGTAAAGAATCCCTCCTGGCGTTTTTAAGTTTATTATTTACTTTTTACGCATCTAAAACCTACGTGATTAGCAGCTGATCTGATTTCGCCTTTTCCTCTGGTTCCAACCATGTATCGGGTGCAATATTGATCGGTACATAAAAATGAACCGCCACGGTGTACACGTTTTACTTCAGAAGGATCGTTTGGGTCATAATAAGCATCTGGTCCTTGCGGATTTTTGGTTACTTTGCCACTTTCGGCTAATGATTTGTAATATTCTACACTGTACCAGTCGTGTACCCACTCCCATACATTTCCGGCGATATCATACAAACCGTATGCGTTTGGAGCATATTGTTTTGTTGGTGCAATCCCTTTAAATCCATCTTCACCGGTATCACCATCTTTGATAGGAAAATGCCCCTGATAAATATTGGCCTGAAATTTCCCGTTAGGTTTTAAATTATTTCCCCATGCATAAAGATTACCGGTTTTACCGCCTCTTGCAGCAAATTCCCATTCTGCTTCCGTTGGAAGTCTCTTTCCTGCCCATTTTGCGTAGGCTTCAGCATCTTCGTACACTACATGAACTACCGGATATTTTTCTTTTCCTTTAATAGAACTTTGAGGTCCTTCCGGATGTTTCCAGTCTGCACCCGGTTCATAACGCCACCATTGCAGGAAATTATTCAGATTGACTGCGGATGAGGTCGGAGTGAATACAACAGAACCCGTAACTAAATCTTCTTCGCTTGCCGTTGGAAATTCCTCTTTCGTGGGTTTTTGTTCAGCCACTGTTACATAACCTGTTGCTTTTACAAATTTTTCAAATTCTTCATTGGTTACTTCGGTTTCATCCATATAATAACCATCAACATACACACGATGAATTGGGGCTGCGTCTTTTGTAACCCCTTTTATACTGCATAAGCTTTCGTCTTCAACATTTGATCCCATCGAAAATTCGCCACCCGGAATCCAGACCATGCCTTTTGGAGCCTTTCCTGCAGGTTTGTTTTTGTTCTCAATAGTTGGTTTAAATGCATTTGCCTCGGTTGTGTCAGGTGTTTCATGGCATTCTTGTACCACGACTTCTTTTTTAGGTGTATGAACTAATTTTGTATATCCAAATGCGATTGAAATAATGGAGATTGTAAGTATGCCGAAAATCCAAAATGTTTTGTTTTTCATTGTAATAATTTTTAAGCGAATTGTGGTTGTCAATAGGGTGATAAAATTATAAAAATAAGATTAAATTACTCTATTTATTTTATAGAATTTATAGAGTAATTTTTTTTAACTCTCTTTTTCAACCGAAACAACTTCATATTTATCCTTTCCATCAACTTGTACTGGCTGGTAATAGGTTTCGCCAAACTTTACATATTTTGCATCACCAATTGTTACTTCTTCACCGCCTTCGGGTAAATTATCAACGATTGTTCCGGCTGTTGGAGCGACTACGGTATACTTGCCTCCATCTTTTTCATAATATGTTCCTCCGTAATAATAATTATTAACAGTTCCTGTGTTGACGGTCTCTGCACCACTTGGAATGTTATTTACTGTGCCGCCAACAGGTGCAGGAACAGCAGTGTAACCTCCGCTTGTAGAGGTATACCAAACTCCCTGATCATAATGATATTTGTTATTTTCAACACTAACAATAATAGCTGTAGTTGCCAGAGTTGCTACAAAAAAGCCCCATGGATGCCAAACCGGTCCCCAATAAAATGGTCTGTAAGGACGCGGATAATAAGGGTGATAGCAATTATATCTGTAGCCACCATGTATATAAGGAGGGCGAACATAAGGTCTGGGACCTGGTCTCACAATTGTATTGCGATTGTTACGGACATGGACACTGTTGTTAACGTTAATATTGACATTGTTTCTGTTTCTATTAACTGTATTACCGCTTATTTTGGTGTTTTTGTTACCCGAATTATTGATTCTGTTCCCTGAATTTTTATTTCTGTTATTAGCGGTGTTTTTATTATTGATTTTTGTGTTAGAAGTACTAGAGGGCCTGTTTATTTTGGTCGCACTATTGTTAGTTTTCGGTCGGGATGCAGACTGATTTACTGTCGGTCTGGTCTGTGTGGCTGGTCTTACAGGTCTTGCTTCTCGAGTTTGTCTTGCCGGAGATGCGCCACTGGTTTTGTGTACGCCTCCACCGCCTCCTGCTCCGTGAAAACCTCCACGGCCACGCTGTGCAAAGCTGTCAATCGAAATCAAAGAAAATGATACGGCTAAACACATCAATGCAGTTTTTTGTATTGTAGTTGTTATGTTTTTCATTTTTAGTGTTTTAGTTTTATAAAGTTATTAAAAAAAGATCTTTCTTGTAAAATTTAACTATATTTCGAGTTAATGTATTTATAGGTTATAACGAAATGTCCCATTGTATTCTAAAGCGCCATCCTTGTTCTAAAGGCAGGGTTTTGTCCTGAAAACTAAAATAGGATACCTCTGAGGTAAGTTTGTTTTTATGTCCTTTGAAAAACCAGTTAAATGCTATTGTTGTTTCTTCCTGAAGGTTCTCTCTTACCGAATTATCAGGACGATAGGCTGCATGTCTTCCTGCCATTTCTAAATCTTTTGGCCACCATTCAAAAGCATTGTGAAAGAAATATCCAGCCTGAACATAGTATCCTTTCATAATAGTGGTGTCATTATTGTTTATTTTGTCGATGATTTCTTTGTTATGCCATTCGCTCTGCCATGAAAAACCGCGATACATAAAAGCGGTTTCCAAATTCCATTGATTTACTCTGTACTGACCAGGCAAACCATCTTCAAATCCGTCAAGTGAACCTCCGCCCGCTTGTGAAAAACGAGTATAAGGGCTTCGATTTGTAATCGCAGAAAAGGCAATAATAGGAGTTGGTTTTTCATGAAATTCCAGATCACAACCTTCAAAATCCAGGAACCTTCCTAAGAAATTCCATTGTGCTCTTCCAAAATACATTAAATGATTATCGTCATTAGACGTGCTTCCACGTCCTGTTCCTGTCAGGGCTGCAAACCAATAATTAAAATCGGCAATTCCTTTTCCTTTTAAATGACCGTAAACTTCAGCACCTAACTCTCTGTCTACTGTAAATGGCCGGTTAATAAGAGATCGTTCAACCATTTGCTGTTCACCGCTGCTAATAAAACGTTCCCGGGTGAATTCTGTTTTCCATTGTCCAACTTTAAAACTCAGCCATTCCCATTTTTCAATCATGATTCTAAAATCAAGTAAATTGGACTGACTTAATTCATATTCCCAATAATATTTTAACCAGGGTTCAAAAGCATGACCACCAACTTTTAGCCTGGCCCGATTTATTTTAAAAGTAGTTTTAGCATCCTGACCATAATCGTCATAAGTTAACGGATCTGTATCATAAGGTGTTGAAAATCGAAACTGAAGTCTGCTTTGCAATTGAAACAGGAATTTCTTGTCTCGGGTTTCCAGTTCAATTCCTTTGCTCCCGTATCGGACATTCATTAGTTTGGTCGTATCTTTTTCTTGCTGGGCAATACTTTTTAAACCAAAAGACAAAAGGAAGATCAAGAGTAGATTTTTAAAAGCGCAATAAATTTTATTTTTGATGTACATAATGTTATCCGTTTATAAAATGTATTTTCTTGATCCAATTATTTTCCTCCAAAGTTTTTGGCAATTCCTAAACCAATTCCCCAGCTGTCATAAGCATTCCATTTAAAATCATAACTTGCAGTGCCGAAAATTTCCCAGCCTTTTGGAAGTTCGTAACCATATTCTACTCCAGCACGGGTTAGGAAAAAATCTTCTTCTTTAGCAAATTCACCACCAAAACCCAAAAGAAAGCTCCATGATTCATTTGGTTTGTAAATACCCATTAGTGCAGGAGCGATTGGATAGCTTCTTTCTACGGTTTCTTTGTCATCTCCGCCTTCCAGATTTTTTTCGACTTTAAATTTTTCAATTATAAAATCGGTATGGAGACCAATAGCCCAATTTTCATGAAACTGAAAAGTATAATCTAATCCCCAGGCTGGAAGCGTTAAAGTTTTGCGATTTCCTTCCTCATCACGACCCTCAAAAACATGAACATGATTTATAGAAATACCGATTTGATGATGTGGACTAAAAGCAGCCTCTTCTTTTTCCTGAGCGGTAATTTTGTTTTGAATGATTAGATAAAAAATGGCTATCAGAAAAAATGTTTTTTTAAGATGATGGGTACTAGACATTTTGATTTAGTTTTTTTATACAATCTTTAATAAAAAAGAGGTATTTTATTCACCTTTTCAGTTATAAATACCTCTTTAGTTTGTTTTTTTATTAAACTATTCACGTTTTAATGCTCTGGCAGCCTCTTTATTAAGGTCTTCGTAGCTTTGTTCGCTTACATCAATTCCTACGCCTAATATTTCGCCTCCTTTAAAGGTTCCCGGTGTTTTGTATTGACTACTCACAGCATCACCGCTATCAAAACCTACACAAAGTCCGTCTCCTGAAAGTGTAAATTTACCAGGCTGAGTTTTCATAGGGCCTTGAGCTACTTCTTTGCCGTCTATATATAAATGTCCTTTGCCTATTTGCTCTCCATTTTTACCGGTACTTTCTCTAACAAATTCAAAGCCTAGTGCATGTTTTCCGGGAGTTAAAGTTGAAGAAGAAACAAAAGATTGTTCGGGTTGAATACCTAAGAAATTATAAACGTAGTGTAATTTGTTGTCTTTAATGAATAAGGAGTGTCCGCCAAAGCGAGAACCGTGTGCAAAGATTACTCCTGAAGCTCCGGATTTAATATCAACATCACCCACAATTTTATAAGAACGGCCTCGAACATTTACTGCTACACCTTCAGGAACAGCAGATGTGCCAGGATAATATACATAACGCGTTTTTGGTTTTTCCTGAGATGGACGCTCGGTACTTAACAATTCCATTGCAGAACGGTCATCTAACGGTAAAACTAAATTTTTATCAGCTTCATCAAACCAGACTTGTATTAATTCTTTTAATTTTTCCGGATTTTTTTTAGCGAGGTTATTAGATTCTGAACGGTCAACATCTGTATTGTATAATTCCCATTCATCTTTATCAAAATTACCTTTTCCTGTTAATGGGGCATGTACAGCAACTGCTTTCCACCCATCTTTCCAAATAGCACGGGTTCCCAGCATAGTATAATATTGGGTGTGTTTTTGTGTTGGTGCGTTGGCCTGTGCATCAAAAGAGTAGCGCATAGATACACCTGAAAGCGGGTATTGTCCTACACCATTAAATTCTTTAGGCATCTGAACACCGCAAATATCCAAGATAGTAGGAGCAATATCGGTAGAATGGTGGTATTGATTACGAACTTCACCTCTGGCTTTTATTCCTTTCTTCCATGAAATTACCAATGGATCACAAGTTCCGCCTGAATAATTACTGTAGCGTTTGAATGTTTTATAAGGTCCGGTAAAACCTGCAGCCCAACCGGTTGGATAATGTTCGTAGGTGTCAGGTCCTCCTAATTTATCCAAGTATTTTAAATTTTCAGCAAGGTCATCAGGATATCCGTTAAAAAATTTATTTTCGTTTACAGAACCCGATGTTGAACCTTCTCCAGAAGCACCATTGTCAGCAGCATAGATGACAACAGTATTTTCTAATTGACCTGTTTTTTCTAAATATTCAATTACACGGCCTACTTGTGCATCGGTATATTCTGAGAAACCGGCATAAACTTCAGCTAGTTTAGAAAATAATTTTTTTTCGTCAGCACTTAATTTATTCCAGGGTTTTACATAATCTGCCGGATTTGAAATATTTGGAGGTAAAAAGTTTAAAGGCGTGTTTTTAGTGTCTTTCGGCAAAATTCCTTTAGCGATCATTCGGGGTAAAACCCATTCGCGATACGCATCATAACCAGTATCAAATTTCCCTTTATATTTAGCAATATATTCTTCAGGGGCATGATGCGGAGCGTGATTTGCACCAGGACAATACCACATGTACCAAGGTTTGGAAGGGTTGGTTGCTTTTTGGTCTTTAATGTATTCAATAGCTTTATCTGCTAAATCTTTAGATAAATGATAGCCTTCTTCCGGACTATAAGGTTGTTCAATAAAATGATTGTCCTCAGTTAAATCAGGATACCATTGGTTAGTTTCGCCTCCGAGAAATCCATAGAAACGGTCAAATCCCATTTGTGTCGGCCATTGTGATCTGGATCCTCCGGAAGATACGTCTTGTTCCGGTACATTATGATTTTTACCTATCCAGAAAGTACTCCACCCAGCTTCCTGCAATACTTGCCCAATGGTTGCACATTGTTTTGGTATTCTTGCATTTGCACCTGGGTATCCATCAGCAGTTTCGGTGATTGACGACATACCATTTAAGTGATGATTACGTCCTGTTAATAAAGTAGAACGGGTTGGCGAACACAAAGCGGTTGTATGCCATTGGGTATAGATAAGTCCGTTATCGGCTAATTTTTGCAATGTAGGCATATTTATTCCTCCTCCATAAGGTGACCATGCAGCCTGTCCTGTGTCATCGTACAGAATGAATAATACGTTGGGAGCGCCTTCTGGAGCAGATTTTAGAGTGTATGGCTTCCAATCGGCTTTGGATTTTCTTATATCAAGTTCTATGACTCCATGAAAGTTTTCTTTTCTGACCTCTCGTGGATCTGCCTGTGCGGCTACTTTTGAAACTGATCCAATAGACAGTAATAAAAATAAAATCAAGAAAAATTTCTTAAAATTTAATTTAGTGTTGTTTTTCATAATTATCAGGATTTGATTAAGTGCTTGAATGGGATAACTATATTGAATAAAACTCAAGTGTCTCAAAATTAGATAATAAAAAAAGTAAAAGAAGTTAAAACCAGACTCTAAGATGTTTCATTTTATAATTTGCAACCTGAAAAAACTGTTTTTTTGAAACAAATTTGTTGCATTATACTATTTGAATCATTTTTTTTGAAGCTGAAGTGTATTATTGAACAAAATTCAAATTATTTGTTTTTTATAAAAAAGATTCAATTTCAAGTTTAATATTTAAATTTGCATCCAAAAAAATAACAACACACTCTTATGTATAAATTGATAATTCGTCCGATACTTTTTTGTTTTGATCCTGAAGAAGTGCATTACTTTACTTTTTCATTTGTAAAATTCATTTCAAAAATTCCGGGAGTTACATCAATTATCAAATCAATTTACGAAGTAAAAGACACTCGATTAGAAAGAGAAGTTTTTGGAATTAAATTCAAAAACCCGGTAGGACTTGCAGCGGGATTCGATAAGGATGCCAAACTATATAAAGAACTTGGAGATTTTGGTTTTGGCTTTATCGAAATCGGAACTGTAACGCCGGTCGGGCAGGAAGGAAACCCTAAAAAACGTTTATTCAGGTTAAAAGAAGATCAGGCTATTATTAACCGAATGGGATTTAATAATGGCGGAGTTTTGGAAGCTGTCGAACGTTTGAAGAAGAATTCAGGTGTTTTGATTGGCGGAAATATCGGAAAAAATAAAGTGACAGATAATGAAGATGCAGTTAAGGATTACATCATTTGTTTTGATGCGCTATTTGATCACGTAGATTATTTCGTCGTGAATGTAAGCTCACCAAATACTCCAAATTTAAGAGCTTTACAGGATAAAGAACCTTTGACCGCTTTGCTTCAGACATTACAAAACAGAAATGTGGAAAAGCAAAAAACAAGTACTCAAAAAGTAAAACCAATTCTTTTAAAAATAGCTCCTGACTTGACAGATGAACAATTGTTGGATATTATTGATATTGTAAAAACTACCCAAATTGCAGGTGTAATTGCTACAAATACAACAATTTCAAGAGATGGTTTGTTATCTGCCAATAAAACAGAAACAGGAGGTTTGTCCGGAAAACCATTAACTAGACGTTCAACTGAAGTAATCCGTTTTCTTTCTGAAAAAAGCAACAAAGCATTCCCGATTATTGGGGTAGGAGGAATTCATTCTGCAGACGATGCTATAGAAAAATTGAATGCAGGAGCAAGTTTGGTTCAATTGTATACCGGATTTATTTATGAAGGTCCGGCATTGATAAAAGCAATTAATAAAAAAGTTTTACAACAGCTGTAAAAGAAGTGTTTGTACAATTGAGGAAAGACTTATTTTTATTTCTTTAAAAAACAAACTAACTTAGCATTTGCTAAAGAAGTAAGCTTTGAACAAAGAGATCAAAATTATAGAATGTCCACGCGATGCCATGCAGGGTATCAAAACTTTTATTCCGACTAAAAATAAAATTTCGTATCTGCAGGCTTTACTTAGAGTGGGTTTTGATACGATTGATTTTGGAAGTTTTGTGTCTCCGAGGGTTATTCCGCAAATGCAGGATACCGCTGAGGTTTTGTCACAGCTTGATTTATCTCAGACAACAAGCAAACTTTTGGCAATCATAGCCAATACACAAGGTGCAGAGGCTGCGGCAGAACAAGAAGTTATTCAGTATTTAGGATTTCCTTTTTCGATTTCTGAGAATTTTCAGATGCGAAATACTCATAAAACTATTGCTCAGTCTTTAATTACTCTTCAGGAAATTTTTGAAATTGCAGACAAAAAAAACAAAGAGGTAGTAACTTATCTTTCCATGGGATTCGGAAATCCATACGGGGATCCGTGGAATGTTGAAATCGTGAGCGAATGGACAGAAAGATTATCTGAAATGGGTGTCAGAATCTTATCGCTTTCTGATACAGTTGGGAGTTCAACGCCGGAAGTAATAACCTATCTTTTTTCTAATTTAATTCCAAAATATCCTCAAATAGAGTTTGGGGCACATCTTCATACAACACCCAACAGCTGGTTCGAAAAAATTGATGCTGCACACAAAGCAGGCTGTACACGTTTTGACGGTGCAATTCAGGGATTTGGAGGTTGTCCGATGGCAACAGATAAACTAACCGGAAATATGCCTACAGAAAAACTTCTGTCTTATTTCACATCTCAAAAAAGAACTACCGGTTTAAACTCTTTAAGCTTTGAAAGTGCTTACAACGAAGCTTCAAAATTATTCGGTCAATTTCATTAAGATTTTTTGTATATTTACTATAACTGTCACAATAAGTGGTTTTTAGGTGTTGTTGTTTTTTTGATAACTTAAAGTTTTTTAGTTATGAAACCAGCCATAAATATATATGCAAAATTCCTTGTTTTGATATTCCTGATTTTTTCCTGTTCAAGTGATTTAGATTTTGATCAGGTTAATGATTTAAAACTTGAGCCGGTTGTAGTAGCTAATCTAACCTATTTTGATATTGCGGCACATGCTTTTGTGGATGACGGAAATGAGCATAGTATTGCATTTGACAGTCAGGATTTTAATCCGTTCCGAAACTCGCTAATGCGAGAGGATCTTATAAAGACCGAGTTTAATTTTGAGATAACAAACACAATTAAAAGGGCTTATAAAATTGATTTATTGCTTATCGATGGACAAAACAACACTATAGAAACATTAAATTTTGATATTCCTGCTTATTCAGGCGGGAATAGTGTTTTTAATTTTACCGAAGTTTTCGAAAACCAGCGTTTGGCAAACCTGAAAAGATTACAAAAAATAGGTTTTGTGGTAACTATGGAAGCTGGCCCTCCATTAACAGAAAACAGTCCGGGAAATTTAAAACTCCGATCAGCAGCTACACTAAATTTTGACATAGAAATAGAGGAGTAATATGAAAAAGATATATGTATTTCTATTAGCCCTTGCCCACAATATTTGTTTTTCTCAAAACAAACAAATCCTGTATAATTTTACTTCGATTCCACAGTCACTGCTTGTAAATCCTGGCGCAGATGTTTCGTATAAATATTTTTTCGGGATTCCGGTTCTCTCAGGGATTTCAGCAAATGTAGGATCCAGCAGTTTTTCAGCCTATGATCTTTTTGCAGATAACGGAGTCGATTTTAATGATAAAGTAAGAAACGTAGTCAATAAATCATCCGGCAAAGACAAGATATATACCAATCAGCAGTTAGAATTGTTTTCCGGTGGGTTCAGGATTGGAGGAGAAGGGAGCAGGTCGTATCTTTCTTTCGGAGGATATCAGGAATTTGATTTTTTAATGTATGTTCCGAAAGATATGGCGATTTTAGCTCTTGATGGTAATCGGGATTATATCGGAAAATCTTTTGATTTGGGAGATATAAATTTACGTGCCGAAATACTTTCAGTTTTTCATATTGGATTTCATAAAAAGATGAATGAAAAATTTGTACTAGGCGGACGAATTAAATTGTATTCCAGTGGAGCCAATGCCAATTCGACTAAAAATTCCGGATTTATTTATACAACCAACGGAACAGCTGATGAAAATATCTATTATCAGTACATTTCTTCCAACTTAGAATTGCAGACATCCGGACTTGCTTCTTTTACTAAAGATGAATATGATGGAAACATAACTGATGACCTTATTCATAATACATTTTTTAATGGAAGCCTTGGACTGGGATTTGATGCCGGATTTACATATTATTACAAAAAAAATCTCCAGTTTACGGCAAGCATTATAGATGTTGGTTTTATCAGACACACAAAAGATATTGAAACACTTACTTACAAAGGTAGTTATGAATACAATGGTGTAAATCCGAGTTTTGAGTTTACAGATGAACCCGAAAATGTCTTGGATGACTTTGATAAAGCAATTCCTCGCGATACGCTTTATAGTAAATACACAACCTGGCGGCCTGTAAAATTTAATACTTCTGTTGAATATTCGTTTGGGGAATCCCGATTTGAGGATGATGAATGCAGCTGTAAAACGCCTAGCGAGAGATTATATGTAAATGCAATCGGTGCGCAGTTTTTCGCCATGACCATGCCAAAAGGTCCTTTTGTTGCCTTTACGGCTTTTTATAAACGACGACTTTTTCGAAAATTAGAACTCAAAACAACTTATACAGCCGATTCGTTTTCCTATACAAATATAGGTTTGGGAGTGGCAGGAACATTAGGAAAGGTAAACATGTACCTGCTTGTCGACAATGTATTAGAGTATAGTGACATCACCAAAGCCAATAGTATGGCATTTCAGTTAGGAGTTAATTTCGTTCTTCAGGATTCCGATTAACTTTTGGAATTTGAATTTAAAATTTTGGAATTTAATATTAACATTGATATTGCTTTTTGCTATTGTCATTGAAATTGAATTACTGAAATTGATGGAGTCAAAAAAAATCTGAATAAGTTAATGAACAAGTTTCCAATTTATTCACTATATTTGCACGCAATTCAACTACAAATTGCAACATGATAGCACACAACTCCAAGATCATCGGCGAAGGTTTAACTTACGATGATGTATTATTAGTACCTAACTACTCGAATGTGCTTCCACGTGAAGTGAGTATCAAATCAAAATTCTCAAAAAATATAACATTAAACGTTCCAATCGTATCTGCTGCTATGGATACAGTAACCGAAAGTGCAATGGCAATTGCTATGGCTCAGGAAGGTGGAATTGGAGTTTTACATAAAAATATGACCATCGAGCAGCAAGCGGCGAAGGTTAGAAAAGTGAAGCGTGCCGAAGCCGGAATGATTTTAGATCCGGTAACATTACCAATGACTTCTACAATTGCAGATGCAAAAGCAGCGATGAAAGAATTCGGAATTGGAGGTATTCCAATCGTTGACGAAAACAGAATCTTAAAAGGAATTGTTACTAACCGCGACTTGCGTTTCGAAAAAAATAGTTCAAGACCAATTGCTGAGGTTATGACAAGTACTAATCTTGTTACTGTTGCCGAAGGAACTTCATTGGAACAAGCCGAAGTAGTTTTACAAGGACATAAAATTGAAAAATTACCGGTTGTAAATGCTAAAAACGAATTAGTTGGTTTGATTACTTTTAGAGATATTACAAAACTTACTCAAAAACCAATTGCTAATAAAGATTCATTTGGACGTTTAAGAGTTGCCGCCGCTATTGGAGTTACAGGAGATGCTGTAGAAAGAGCAGGTGCATTAGTTGCTGCAGGCGTAGATGCTATTATTATCGATACAGCACACGGACATACAGAAGGTGTGGTAAATGTTTTAAAAGAAGTAAAATCAAAATTCCCTCAAATAGACGTAATTGTTGGAAACATCGCAACTCCTGAAGCTGCAAAATATTTAGTAGAAAGCGGGGCAGATGGTGTAAAAGTAGGAATAGGACCTGGTTCTATCTGTACGACACGTATCGTTGCCGGTGTTGGTTTTCCTCAATTTTCAGCAGTTTTAGAAGTTGCTGCTGCAATTAAAGGAACAGGAGTTCCGGTTATTGCTGATGGCGGAATTCGTTATACAGGAGATATTCCTAAGGCAATCGCTGCTGGTGCTGACTGTGTAATGCTTGGATCATTATTAGCAGGAACAAAAGAGTCTCCTGGAGAAACTATTATTTTTGAAGGAAGAAAATTCAAATCATACCGCGGAATGGGATCTGTTGAAGCAATGCAGACGGGTTCTAAAGACCGTTATTTTCAGGATGTTGAAGACGATGTTAAAAAATTAGTTCCGGAAGGAATTGTAGGTCGCGTACCTTACAAAGGTGAATTAAACGAAAGCATGCTTCAGTTCATCGGAGGTCTTCGTGCGGGAATGGGATACTGTGGTTCAAAAGATATTCCAACTTTACAGGAAACAGGACGTTTTGTTAGAATCACATCAAGCGGAATCACTGAAAGTCATCCACACAACGTAACAATTACAAAAGAAGCTCCAAATTATTCTAGATAATTTTAATTTTTTAGTATAACAAAAGGCGTAAGAGTTTAAATCTTACGCCTTTTTTAGTTTTGAATTAGAGTATTCTAATTTTTAAAGCGAGGTTGTCATTTTCTCTGTTTCTCTTAAAGTTTGATTTTCTAAAATCTGCGGAATATAAAGCTTTGTCTGTTTTTCAATTTCAGCTTCAGAAATATTCAAAGTCGTAGGGTTAGTTGGTAATTGAAGCCACGGTTTAGGACCATCAAAATCATAACTTCCGAAAACAATTACCGGAGTTCCTTTTACTTTTACATTTTCTTTGTCTTTCAATATCCATTCGTCAGCGAATTTATAGAGATATTTGGCGTCTTTTTCTAATAAACGTAAGCAGGAATGTGAAGCGGGATAACCAGGTAATTCATATTGGTGGAAACCAACTCCTTTTTTGTTTTCAATATTGAAATTCCATTTAAGTTCCCATTCATCATTAAAAGTACTGGTTGTTTTTTCTGCTTTCCAGTTGGTGAAAAATAATCCGGTTGGTGTTGGATCTGCCTTTCTTCCCATATTTGTTGGGCCTGTACGAACCAATTCTCCATTTTCATAAGCAGCAAAAGTCTGAGTAGGATAGGAGAAAATAATAATTTTAGATACTTCTTCTAAAGCTTTTACATGTAATGGGAATGGAAGGTAATAAACCAAATCACCGCTGAAATCTTTAGGAATCACTATCGAATCCAGTTTTTTGAAATTGGTTTTATCAGTTCGGTTTAAAGCGTAAACAATGTCAAGTTTACTACTGTCAGTTTCATTTGTTTTAAGCCAGTCTTTGGTATTCTCAATCTGATAAGAAATTGATTTTGGTTTCTTGTATTCAATTGTTTTTTTAGGTTTAGTATTTTCAGTTAGTTTTATCGTATCGTTTTTTTTGCAGGAAACTAATAAAACCAGTATCAATATAAGTAGGGCATTTGCTGAATAATATAACTTTTTCATAGCTGATAAATTTTATGAAAATAAAGTTATAAATCATCAAGCGAAAAGAGCTTACATAATTTTTTGAATAGGTTTCGGGATTTTCATTTGTTTTTTTAGGTTTAAAATGAAGATAGAAATCTTTTTATATCTTCTATCCATTGATCTTTATTTTTAATTAGATAGTTTTCATGACCAGTACTTTTGTAAATACTTATTTTTTTTAATCCTTTTAAGTTTTTATAAATCGTATCTATTTCTTTTCTACTTACACTTTTATCATTTTCTCCGTAAAGTAATAAAACCGGACAGTTGATTTTTTTTGCGTACTCTGAAGGATTATGACTAAATCCCCAGAACCCATTTTGAATCCCACCCCAAAAAAGTAAAATTCCGGCCATAGGAAATGTTGGGGCATTCATCTTTTTAAATCTGGCACAGACTGTTTGATACATTGAACCAAACGGGCATTCAATTATGATTCCTCTTGGTTCGATTTTAGAATCATTAATACATTTCATAATAGCAACAGCTCCCATTGAAGTTCCAAAGAGATAAATGTTTTCTTCACCTGATTTTTGTAAATAATCAAATGTTGTTTTTACTTCTTCAGCTTCTTTATAACCAATTGTAGTCTGATTTCCTTCTGAATTTCCACTTCCCATAAAATCAACAAGCATTGTGCTGTAACCTAATTTTATAAACTCATCTGATTTTTGAATCATAGAAGATTTCTCTGAGTTATAGCCATGAAATAGTATGACTGTGCCTTTAGAATTAGGTGTTTTGATTAACCAGCATTCAATTTCTTTATTGCTCTTTAATTTTAAAGTTATGTATTGCTGAGAAGGAAATTGGCTACCCTGTGGCTTAGGATTGTTTACTCCAAAGCATAATGTTTTTATTTTTTCAAGCGATGATAATTTCTCAGGACTTTTAGTTTTTTCAGATTTGTCTTCTGTAAAATGAGTAAACTTGTAAGCATGAAAAAAAGCAATCATATTCATCAGTATAAAAATGAATAGAATTGCTTTTATGTAATTTCTCCAGTTTTTGAATAATTTCATTTAGTTTTTAATTTCGGGTTTGGTTATAGTTACTCCAAATCTAAAATAATAAAAACAATCTTAAATCAACCCTTTTATTTTAGCATGCTGCAACAGCATAATAGTTTTTGCATCTGTAATTTCGCCTGATTCAATCATGGCGTAAGCTTCGTTAAAAGTAAATTCTAAAACTTCTATGTTTTCCTGTTCGGCATCCAGTCCACCGCCTTCACTTACTTTCATGCTTTCGTCATATTCACCGATAAAAAGATATAAAATCTCGGTTACTGATCCGGGAGACATATAGGTTTCTATAACTTTTTGCACTTTACTTAAACGATACCCCGTTTCTTCTTCGGTTTCTCGAATTATGGCCTGTTCAGCATTGTCTTTGTCTAAAAGCCCGGCACAAACTTCGATCATCATTCCATCTTTATTTCCGTTAAGGAAAGTTGGTAAACGAAACTGACGTGTTAGAATGACTGTTTTTTGGGTTGAATTGTATAATAAGATTCCGGCGCCATTACCACGGTCATAAACTTCACGTTTGTGTATTTCGGCTTCTCCACTTTCTTTTTTATAACTAAAAGAAACTCGGTTTAAAATATACCAATTGTCTGATAATAACTTAGTTTCTTTAATTTCGATTTCTGGATTTTTTCTCATGATTGTAGTATTCAAAAAAAACGCTCTGATTATCAGAGCGTTTAAGTGTATTATTTTGTTATTGTTTGTTTTCTGTCTGGTCCAACCGATACAATTTTGATTGGCACTTCGATTTCTTTTTCAATAAACTCGATATATTCTTTTAGCTCAACTGGCAATTGATCGTAAGTTGTTAATCCAGTTAAATCTTGCTTCCATCCTTTAAACTCTTTGTAAACCGGAGTAACATTTTCCGGTTCAATATTATAAGGGAAGTGAGAAATGTTTTGTCCTTTGTAGTTGTACTCTGTACATACTTTTAAAGTTTCAAAACCAGAAAGTACATCCCCTTTCATCATCATTAACTGAGTAACCCCGTTAACCTGAACAGCATATTTCAGAGCTACTAAGTCTAACCATCCGCAACGTCTTTGTCTTCCTGTTACAGAACCAAATTCGTTACCCACTCTTGCCATTGTCGCACCCACTTCGTCAAAAAGTTCAGTTGGGAAAGGACCGCTTCCTACACGTGTAACGTAAGCTTTAAAAATTCCGTAAACCTCTTTGATTTTGTTTGGAGCAATTCCTAAACCTGTACAAGCTCCGGCAGCAGTAGTGTTTGATGAAGTTACGAAAGGATAAGTTCCGAAATCAACATCTAACAAAGATCCCTGAGCTCCTTCGCAAAGAATTGATTTACCTGCTTTTTGAGCCTGGTGCATGTATTCCTCACTGTCAATGAAATCTAATTTTTTTAATTCTTCGATAGCTTCAAAGAATTCTTTTTCTAGCTCTGCTAAGTTGTATTGAATGTTAACGTCATAAAAAGCAATCATCGCTTCGTGTTTGTCTGCCAATGATCTGTAACGCTCTTTAAAATCTTCTAATTCAATATCTCCAACACGTAAACCATTTCTACCCGTTTTGTCCATATAAGTTGGTCCAATTCCTTTAAGAGTAGAACCAATTTTAGCTTTTCCTTTAGATGCTTCAGAAGCAGCGTCAAGTAAACGGTGCGTAGGTAAAATTAAGTGAGCTTTTCGGGAAATGATTAATTTACTTTTGATATCTAGGTTGAATTTTTCTAAACCTTCGATTTCTTTTTGAAAAACTACCGGGTCAATTACAACTCCATTTCCGATGATATTTACTGAGTTTTTGTGGAAAATTCCGGAAGGAATAGTTCTAAGTACGTGTTTAATTCCATCAAATTCTAATGTATGTCCTGCATTTGGTCCTCCCTGAAAACGTGCAATAATATCATAATTTGAGGTAAGAACGTCAACAATTTTTCCTTTACCTTCGTCTCCCCATTGTAATCCTAGTAATAAATCTACGGTCATTCTGTTTTAATTTGCGTTGAGGCAATCCTTGTTGCCCTACTGATTAATGTAGTTAATTTTCTTTTTTTTATTTTCTGAATATTCCTTTCCGGATTATTGTTTTTGCTTTTTATTACCGTAGAAATAAAGAGAGTGATTGGTAATCTCAATATCAAATATTTCCTCGATTGTTTTTTTGATGGTCTGAATCCTTGGGTCACAAAACTCAATAACCTCACCAGAATCTGTCATAATGATGTGATCGTGCTGTTTGTCAAAATATGATTTTTCGTAGTAGGCCTGATTTTGCCCAAATTGATGTTTTCTCACCAATGCGCAGTCTAACAATAACTCAATCGTGTTGTATAATGTAGCTCTGCTCACACGATAGTTTTTGTTTTTCATTTTGATATATAGGTTTTCTATGTCAAAATGTTCCTCGCTGTCGTAAATTTCCTGAAGTATAGCATAACGCTCAGGAGTTTTGCGATGCCCTTTTTGTTCAAGATACATTGTAAAAACATTTTTTACAATTTCTTGATTTCTAGTGTTGTCAGTTGAAATGAGTGTCATATCCGGCAAAGATAATTTTTTATTTTTAATCAATAAAAGTTTCGGGTTTAAAGTTTAGTTATAAAACCCCTATAGACTCGTTAAAAAGTTAGGTTCTGTATTCTCTTGTTACTTTATCAACTCCATCAATTTTTTTAATGGCATTGATCATTTTTTTCAAAATCGCATTATTTTTTACAATTACGGCAACCTGACCGTGAAAAATCCCGGCATCGGTACTAAGTGAAATACTTTGGATATTTACACTCATGTTGTTTGAAATTACTTTTGTAAGCTGATTGGTAAGTCCTAAAACGTCCATTCCTGTAATATTGATAATAGCTTTAAACTCTTCCTGTGAAGAATCAATCCATTTGGCACTCATGATGCGATATGCGTAGTTTGATTGCATTCCAATGGCATTTGGACAATCTTTTTTATGTACTTTTATTCCTTCGTTTATCGTTACAAAACCAAAAACATCATCCCCGGGGATTGGATTACAGCATTGCGAAAGTTTGTAATCCAGTTTGTCATGTTCAGTTCCAAAAACCAACATGTCGTAATTACTGCTAATTACAGGTTTATGAATATCTTCGGCAGCAGTGTCTTTACTTCTTTTAATTTTGTTTTTAAAGAAATTGATAAAAGTATTGCTCTTTTGTGCTGCGTAATCTTTTAATTGCTGATTTTCGATAGCACCGATTCCAACACGATAAAATAAATCTAAACTTGTTTTTAATTTAAAGAAGTTAACTAATTCGTTTGTAACTTGTTCGTTAAGATTAACTTTTAAATGTCTTAATTTTCTGGTAAGTAATTCTTTCCCTTCTTCGGCTATTTTTTTTGTATTCTCGTTAAGAACATTTTTGATTTTATTTTTAGCTCTCGAAGTCGTTACATAATCCAGCCAGTTTACTGTTGGTTTTTGACTTGCTGATGTAATTACTTCAACCTGGTCACCGCTTTTTAATTCATGATTCAAAGGAACCAGACGACCATTCACACGGGTTCCGCGAGTTTTAATTCCGATTTCAGAGTGAATACTGAAAGCAAAATCAAGAGAGGTTGCCCCTTTTGGCAGCGATTTGATTTCTCCTTTTGGGGTAAAAACGAAGATTTCTTTCGAATACAAATTCATTTTGAAATCTTCTACAAAATCAACCGCATTGGTTTCCGGATTTTCTAAAGCTTCACGAAGCAGGTTCAGCCAGGTGTCAAGACCACTTTCTTCAGATGCTCCGTTTTTGTATTTGTAATGTGCAGCATATCCTTTTTCGGCAATTTCATCCATTCGCTCACTTCGAACCTGTACTTCGACCCAACGACCTTTTGGTCCCATAACAGTTATGTGTAAGGCTTCATATCCTGTTGACTTAGGTGACGAAATCCAGTCGCGCAGACGGCTAGGGCTGGGTCTGTAATGGTCTGTAACGATGGAATAGATTTTCCATGCAATAAATTTTTCATCATGAGAATCACATTTATAGACAATTCTAAGCGCAAATTTGTCGTAAACTTCATCAAAGCTTACGTTTTGGGCACGCATTTTTCGACGAATTGAATAAATAGATTTTGGACGGCCTTTTATGATGTAATCAATATTTTCAGCATCTAAAGATTTTTTTAAAACATCCGAAATGTCTTTGATATAAGCATCCTGTTCTTCTTTTGTCTCCCTTATTTTGCTTACAATATCATCATAAATAGCCGGTTCAGTATATTTTAGCCCTAAATCTTCTAATTTGGTTTTGATGTTGTAAAGCCCCAGACGATGTGCAAGAGGAGCGTAAATATATAAAGTTTCAGAAGCGATTTTGGTTTGTTTATACTCGACCATCGATTCCATTGTCTGCATATTGTGCAAACGATCGGCTAATTTGATCAGAATAACACGAACATCGTCGTTCAAAGTCAGGATCATTTTACGGAAATTCTCTGCCTGCATGGAGGCATTCAAATCTTTTTGAACCATCGATATTTTTGTTAGTCCTTCGACTAATTGCGCTACTTTTGGGTTAAATAAGCGCTCAATATCTTCAACAGTTATCGGTGTATCTTCGACAACATCGTGCAATAAGGCCGCAGCAATAGAGGTGGCTCCCAAACCAATTTCGGAAGCTACAATTTTCGCAACTGCAATAGGATGAAAGATATAAGCTTCACCAGATTTACGTCTTTGTTCTTTATGGGCATCGACAGCCACGTCAAAGGCTTTTCGAATTAGTTTTTTATCGGCTGGTGTTAAAGTTTGGTAACTGATTCGAAGTAATTCTTTGTACTCTTGTGCAATTGCTTTGTTTTCTTTTTCAATATCTATTTCTGTCATAACGGCATGGTTCAATCCTTAAAAATATGAATTTGTTTAAATATACGCAAGGGAATGGATTGCTGATTTTGGATTTTAAAATTTAAGTTTTAGAAGGTAAATTTAGATGTAAATCGAGTGGGACAAAGAATTTCAATTTCGCTTAGTTTTATTCTGAAAGTTTATAAAAATCTTATAAAAATTGTTTGGAAACAGAAAAGCAAAGTTGCAGGCGTTTAATTTCAACTAACAACTAACAACTAACAACTAACAACTAACAACTAACAACTAACAACTAACAACTAACAACTAACAACTAACAACTAACAACTAACAACTAACAACTAACAACTAACAACTAACAACTAACAACTAACAACTAACAACTAACAACTAAAACCCTCTTTGTCTTTTAGCTTCAAAAATTAAAATAGCAGCAGCTACAGATACATTCATGCTGTCAATTTCGCCCTGCATCGGAATAATGATGTTTTGTGTTGCAGCATCACGCCATTCCTGAGTTAGCCCTGTAGCTTCAGTTCCTACAACCAACGCAGTGGGAGTAGTGAAATTTTGTGTATGATAAGAAGTTGAATTTTGTAAAGTTGCACAGTAAAAATCAATTTTTTTCTCTTTCAGAAAGGCAATGATTTCCGATGTGCTTCCGGTTGCAATCTGATTGGTAAACAAACATCCAACACTTGAGCGTACTATATTTGGGTTGTATAAATCGCTTTTTGGGTTTGCAATTAAAACAGCATCCAGATTAGCGGCATCGGCAGTACGTAAAAGCGCTCCAATATTTCCTGGTTTTTCAGGAGCTTCGGCTACCAGAATCAATGGGTTTTCGGATAACTTTAAATCTGATAATTGCAGTGATTTGGTTTTGGCTACAGCCAAAATTCCTTCTGTCGTATCGCGATAAGCCAGTTTTTGATAGACTTCTTTGTTGATTTCGATTCGCTGAATCGATGATGAAACGAGTTTGTTAATTTGATTTTCGGTAACCAGTTCAGGTAAAAATAAAACGGTTTCTATTTCGTATCCGCCTTTTTGAGCTAATGAAATTTCACGTAATCCTTCAATCAAAAATGTGCTGGTTTGTTTGCGGGCTTTTGCTTTTTCCTGTAATAAAACAAGCGATTTTATAAGCGGATTTTGCACTGAAGTGATTTGTTTCATTTTTTGAGCGACTAAGATTCTGAGGCGCTAAGGTACTGAGATTTTTTGAAAAAGGAATAGCTCAGAATTATAGAGATTTTTCTGTTGAGATTAAATTTTAGATGCTTTTGTCTTTTTAATATTTATTGCAGTTTTTACTGCTACCAGAATTAGAGTTATAACTAAGAAGATTTGTATACCTATGGCGATGCGAAAAATATTTTTCATACTGTTATCTTCATGTATTTGTATATTAGCGGAAGGAGGTGGATAAATTGTCCATCCTGCTTCTACGATAAGTAGTCTTGTTATCTTAATTATATATGCCACCACTATAATCATTAATATATTTGAAAATAGGAACATTCCGTTGATAATGTTATTCTTTAATCGTGAAGCTATTGTACGAACTAAGTAAACGATAAAAAATAGAACGGCTATAATCAAAAAAAGAATATTAAGCGATTCTATCACAAAATAGGTATCGTGAATATTTATATCTATTGTAGATTTATTATTTGAATTGAAAGACAGATCAGGATTATAAATTAAGTAGCTGATGATTAGTAAAGCTACTGGCCAAATAATTTCTTTTTTTAATATTTTCATATCAATTTACATGTCACATTTTATAACTCTCATCTTACAATCTGGCTACAAAATCCCTCTCGACTTAATCTCTAAATATTTATTAATAGCATCCAGAGTCAGATTCTCAGGCTGAGTCAGAACCGAATGTATTCCGTATTTTTTTAGTTCATTCGCAATAAGACGTTTTTCAAACATGAATTTTTCGGCGATTACTTTGTCGTAGACTTCCTGAACTGATTCGGTTTTTTTGTTGATGATTTCGTTTAGTTCAGTATTGGTGAAGAAAACGACAACCAATAAATGACTTTTCGCAATTCCTTTTAAATATGGTAACTGGCGATTCAATCCGTCCATGGTTTCAAAATTCGTATACAAAATAATCAGGCTTCGCTGGTTGATGTTTTTCTTGATATCTACATACAAACGGCTGTAATCACTTTCAAAAAAATCGGTTTTGATGTTGTATAAGGTTTCAAGGATTTTTTGCATCTGTGAGCCTCTTTTTTCGGCAAAAACTCTGTTTTCTACTTTTTTAGAGAAGGCAAAAATCCCGGCTTTGTCCTGCTTTTTCAGAATCACATTAGCCAAGACCAAAGTCGAATTTATAGCATAATCCAATAGGCTCAAACCATTAAAAGGCATTTGCATAACACGTCCTTTGTCAATGGCTAAATAAACCGACTGTGATTTTTCGTCCTGAAACTGATTGACCATCAAGGCGTTTTTCTTGGCTGTAGCTTTCCAGTTTAAAGTTCGAAGATCGTCGCCCTGAACATATTCTTTAATTTGCTCAAACTCCATCGTATGCCCAATACGTCGGATTTTTTTGATTCCATATTGGAACAAATTATTTGAAAAGGCCAGTAAATCATACTTTCTTAATTGAATATAAGACGGATACGTAGGGACCATCTTGTCTTTATCGAAAGTAAATCTTCTTGAAATCAGTTTCAAAGGAGAAGAAACGTAAATATTTAAGTTTCCAAAATAGTATTCTCCACGTTTTGTCGGGCGTAAATCGTATGTGATTTTATCCTCGCCAGAAGCTTTAACGGTTCTCACTATTTTAAAATCACGTACCTGAAACTGAAACGGAATTTCATCAATAATTTTAATTGAAATTGGGAAAGTATAATGATTTTTGACCGAAATATTTATCGGGTTTAAATCACCATTGGAGAGTTTTTCAGGCATGTCCCTCGAAGCTTCAATTCCGGTTCTGGCAATATACAAAATCAGGAGGTCAAGCGCCAGAAAAGTGATTAAAATCAGGACAAGAAACCATACTCCGTTGTATAAAACAGGAAAAATAAAAGCGCAAACAAACAGTGCTATGATACCTAAAAGCACATAGAAAAAGAAGTTGTTGAGATATAGACTTTTTATGAATTTCATTGTTTATTTGTTTAAAGTTTAAAGTTATCGGTTATCTCTTAGCCTCAAACTTATAACCCATAACTTTTTATTACCTCGGAATTTCGACAGTTTCAATAATCTGTTTGATGATTTCAGAGCTTGTAATTCCTTCCATTTCACGTTCAGGAGCTACAATTACGCGATGTTGTAAAACCGGAACAGCAGCTTCTTTAATATCTTCAGGAGTTACGAAATCACGACCTCGAATAGCTGCAAAACCTTTAGCTGCATTCAGAATAGCGATTGAGGCACGAGGTGAAGCTCCTAAATATAAAAAGGCATTCTCTCTTGTATTTACTACAATTCGGGCAATGTATTCCAGTAAATTTTGCTCAACTCTAATTTGTTTTATTAAAGTTTGATAACCTTTGATGTCTTCGGCAGAAAGAATCGTTTTGATAGCTTCTAATTTTCCGTGATCCTGTAGTAAATGCTCTCTCTGAATAATTAGGATTTCTTCATCTAATTTTGGATAATCAATCGAAATTTTGAATAAAAAACGGTCCAATTGGGCTTCTGGCAAACGATAAGTACCTTCCTGTTCTATTGGATTTTGTGTAGCGATAACCAAAAACGGAGTTTCAAGCTGATAGGCTGAACCATCAATAGTAATCTGACGTTCTTCCATTACCTCAAAAAGAGCTGCCTGAGTTTTGGCAGGAGCACGATTGATCTCATCAATTAGAATCAGATTAGAAAAAATAGGTCCTTGCTTAAATTCAAATTCTGAACTTTTTAAATTAAAAATAGAAGTTCCTAAAATATCTGATGGCATTAAATCCGGTGTAAACTGAATTCGGCTAAAGCCTATATTTAGCGTTTTTGCTAATAACTTGGCAGTAATCGTTTTAGCAACTCCGGGAACACCTTCCAGTAAAACGTGTCCGTTTGATAAAATTGCTACCAAAAGCTGATCGATCATTTTGTGCTGACCTACAATTACTGTTTCAATTTCGTTTTTGATAGTATTAACATGATCTAAAAGCGGCGCTAAATTTAGCCTTGTTTCAAAATTCACATTTTCGTTCGTGATTTCAGTTTCTGTTGTATTGATATCGTCCATGTTTGGTATGTTTTCTTTGATGTATTTCAGTTAAAAATATTAATGTAAAACTTTCTCTATTGCATTATTGATTTTGATTAAATCTTCTTCAAGGCTTCCGTGATAACTTTTTCGATATTCATTGATTAAAAATACAAGTTCCCTGATGTCATTTTCATCTTTTCCGGATTTATGATGCAGTTTTTTAATGAAATCGTCATCCAGTTTTGAAGTATCCATCAAATATTCATTTCGGATTCTTTCCAGGAAATAAATGATTTTTTTGTCAATAATATTATCATGATCACCTTCCTGGTAGTATAAATTTCCAATGGTTTTGGTAAAATCAACCGTTAGGTTCGGTAAAGGTTTTAGTATTGGTACAATCCTTTGTTTTCGTTTCGCATTAAAAAGAATAAAAATCAGTATCCCGATTAAAGATAAATACAATGCCGATTCCAACGGAGGCTGGCTTAAAATGTAGCGTAATGGAGAATCAGAAATCGATTCGCTGTTTTGTCCTTTTGTGTACCAGTAAACATCGCCTTTCGGAATATAAGAAAGAACACTTTGTGCATATTGATAGTGATCGTCTTTTAATAAGTGAAAATTAGAAAAAGCAGCAGGCTGTGTATGTAAATAAAAGTATCCGTTTGCATATGGAACTTTTATGAAATTGATGTGTTTTTGATTTTCCTTATTGGCCTGATATCCTAAAACAGTAGTGTTTAAAGTATCAATTTTTGAAAAATAATAATTACCCATCCCTTCAATAAGATGGAATTTTTTGTGGCTTACATTTTTATTAGCCAGCCATATTTTAGTACTGTCAGAATACTGGAAATCGGTTCTGAAATCAACTTTTAAGCTGTCTAACAACAATTGAGGAAAGGTTTTCATGCTCAGGAAGGCACTATTTCCATGCGAAACAAAATAAAAAAGCTCTTTCATGGACTGCTCGTCAATGGAAGCAAATTCTGTGATGTTAAGGAAAGTTCCTTTTATTTTGTAAGTTCCAACTACAGTGTCAGGGACATATTTAGAATCTAAAAATTCATAAGGTGTCAGGGCAGAAACTCTTTCAAGTTTTTGCTTTTTTAAAAGACCGTTAATTTCTTTATCGAAAACATATAACCCAAGCGGAATTTTATCGTTTACCGAATAAGTTGGAGTCCAGTCAATTCTTTTTGGAGAATTGCTGCCTGCTATTAAAATTAAGGCAAAAACCAAAACCAGTATAGCGATATAAACTTTGATCGATTTACCCATGGTTAAAGGTTTTTAGGGATTTTTTAAATTGGTTTTCGACTTTTAAGAAAGAAGTTTCATCAATTTCAAATTCGCCATACCAAATATAATTGTATAAGTAGGACAGGTAGGTGAATTCTTCTTTATGAACAGGACTTTTAATTTCGTACAAATAATCTGTATTCGTTTTTTCAATATCCCATTCGATATAATGATTTTTTGCCATAATCTTCAACAACCAAAGATAATAGTATCGTATTGCAACTCTTTTCTCTCCGGCCTCTATACTTTCTTTTATCAGTTTTTCGAAATCCAGAAGGTGGATGTTTTTTTCAGCATCAGTATAATGAACTATTTTCTGTTTTGCCTCTTTACTGAAAATCCATTGTCCTTCTTTTGCAATCAAAGCTTTTACGATTAAATAAATTACGAAAACGACAATCAGGATAGCTAATACTTTTAATAAAACTGCTACAAAATTGAGTGAAGCCTGTGGATCTTTAAAAGTGAACATTTCATCAAAAATGCCAGCCAGCCATTCTTTAAAATGATCCCACCAATTTTTTTCTGCTTTTTTTTGCTCATACACAAAATCACTGTCGGTATATTCTTTTTTGAAATTTTTCTGAAATGATTTGGCTTCAATAGTGTCCGAATCGACAGAAATATCGGCTTCTGTATATTTTATCGGGGCAACTTTAGTAGGTTCGGATTTAACCAAAGTATCCTGTGCATTCAGGATATTGCAGCACAGAATAAAAGATAAAATAAGTAATAATCTATTCATTATTGGTTATGGTTAATTCGATTTGGTTTAAGGCTGTTGTATTTTTTTGTGAACAATAAAAGGATAAACCAGATAATAAAAAGAGATAACACTCAATGTAAAAAGGATGATAAAACTGCTCAGCCAGTTAGGCATATCGATAGAGTAGCGGGTAATAAAACCTTCAAGAAATCCGGCACTAATTGTAAACGGAAAGGTGCTCAGGAATATTTTAAAACTGTTTTTAAAACCTATTTTTAAAGAATTTACCCTTGAAAAAGTTTTAGGGAACAAAATAGAAGCTCCTAAAATAAATCCGGCAGCCGTTTCGATTACAATGGCAAAAATTTCCATAGAGCCGTGAATCCAGATTCCGCGGACACTTTTCCAAAAAACATTCTGTTCGTAAAAGAAGTATTGAAAGGCTCCCAGCATGATACCGTTTTGGAGGGAAATGTACAAGGTACCTATACCTGCGAAAAGTCCCCAAATGTAGCATCTTGCGCCTACATACAGGTTATTCATAGTAATGCCAACAAAACTGCCCCAGTTGCTTCCGGAACCATAAACAGCCATTGGGTTTCCTTTTTTGATGTTTTCCAAAGTCATATTGACATAGCCATCGCCTAAAATTAAACGAACAAAGTCCTGATCAAATCTGGCAGAAATTACACCCATTGCAACAGTTACAAAAAACAAGACAAAGGCATACAATAAATATCTTTTGTATTCGTAAACCAACAGAGGTACTTCGGTTTTGAAGAATTCCAGAAACCTGTTTTTTTCTGCCCGTTTTGTTTTGTAAATCTTTTGATAAATCTGTGATGCAAGGTGATTTAAGTAAATCACGGTTTTACTTTTGGGGTAATATGTTTGCGCATACGACAGGTCATTCATCATTTGAATGTATAAATTAGCTAACTCATCAGGATTTTTTTTAGCTTTACCCAAAATAGCCAGTTCAAATTCCAGCCATTTTTCTTTATTTTGTTTTATGAATGCAACTTCTCTCATTGAGGGCTAAAATATAAAATATGTCAGAATTATCTATAAACACAACACAAAATGTTAAAATAAATTTTATAGCCGCTTCTGCAGGTGAGCGAATAGGAGCATACTTTCTGGATTTGATCATCAAAATAGCCTATGGAATAGTGATTTACCTGATTTTTTTCTATTGGCTCAATCTGGATCTTTTGTTTCAAAATTTAGATCAATGGTCAGTAATGACAATTATTCTTGTATTTTATTTTCCGGTTTTAATTTATTCCTTAACATTAGAAAGTATTTTTGAAGGACAGACAATAGGGAAAAAATTAGTGAAAATAAAAGTCGTAAAAATAGATGGTTACCAGGCAGGTTTTGGAGATTATCTCATGCGATGGTTTTTTCGGTTAATTGATATTTCTATCCTTAACGGAATTATAGCCTTAATTACTGTTGTTTCAAGTAAAAAAGGGCAGCGGTTAGGTGATATGGTAGCAGGAACTTCAGTAATTACCCTAAAAAATAAGATTGATATCAGTCATACAATTTTAGAAGAAATAGAGGAAAGTTATGTGCCAACATATCCTTTAGTCATAAAATTATCAGATAATGATATGCGAATCATAAAGGAAACATTTTTAAAAGCCGAAGCCAAAAATGATTACGAAATCATTTATAAGCTGGTTTATAAAATTGAAAGCGTCACCGGAATCAAAAATCAGTCAATTGGAGATCCTGCCGGTTTTATCCGTACTGTTTTGAAAGATTATAATTTTTATACGCAGAATATGTAGATTGGAAATTACAATGTTAATAACAATTTCAAATTCAATATTTTTTTTAATCTCAGAATCTTACAATAATGTTCCATTTTTTAGATATTATCGGTACAATGGCGTTTGCTATGTCGGGTGCTTTAACAGCCATGCATAAAAGACTGGATCCGTTTGGTGTTTTTATCATTGCTTTTGTTACAGCAGTAGGTGGCGGAACACTGCGTGATGTCCTGATTGGAAGAACCCCGGTTGTATGGATGCAGGATTTACAATATGTGTATGTAATTATTTTAGGGTTTATATTGGCAATTCTTTTCAGGAAAAAATTTGATAAACTTCGTACTTCATTGTTTTTATTTGATACAATTGGACTAGGAGTCTTTACTTTAATCGGTTTGGAAAAAGGAATCATGACAGGGCTGCATCCTGTAATTTGTGTTGCTTTAGGAACCATGACAGCCTGTTTTGGAGGTGTAATTCGTGACATTTTGTGTACAGAAATCCCAACCATTTTCAGAAAAGAAATTTATGCTACTATTTGTATTTTTGGCGGAATTGTATTTTTTGTTTTACGCGAATTAGATTTAAATAAGGATGTTTTATATTTAACAACATCTGTTGTCATTATTACAGTGAGATTAATGGCTGTAAAATTCAAATGGTATTTGCCCGCTTTTGATTATAAATAATGGAATCGAATAAATACACCGTAAAAAAATACGACAAAACTGATTTTAAAATCTGGAATGACTTTATTACTCAGGCTAAAAATGCTACGTTTTTGTTTCATCGTGATTTTATGGAATATCATCAGGATCGTTTTGAAGATTATTCTTTAATGATTTTTGAAGATAAAAAATTAGTTGCGGTTTTACCGGCAAACAGAGTTGAAGACACTGTTTATTCTCATCAGGGACTGACTTATGGAGGGTTGGTTTTTTCTTCAAAATTAAAGGGAGAAAATGTTGCGTCTGTTTTAGATGAAGTACTTTTTTTTCTAAAAGAAAATTCAGTTAGTTTTTTTTATTATAAACCTATTCCAGGTTTTTATACTTTTAATGGAAATCAGGAAATAGATTTCTTTTTATTTAAAAAAGGAGCTGTCTTGGAAAGAAAAGAAATGAATCTGGCGGTAAATCTGATGATTCCTTTGGATATTTCCAGGAGTAAATTAAAACATTTCAGAAGAATTGAAAATCTTCCTTTGGAAATAGTTGAAGAACAAAGATTTGATGTGTTTTGGGAAGAAGTTTTGATACCAAGGCTTGCAGAAAAACATAAAGCAAAACCGGTTCATACAAAAGAAGAGATTACAAGATTGAAAAACAATTTTTCTGAAAATATTAAACAATTTTCAGTTTATTATGATCATGAAATTGTTGCAGGAATAACAATTTTTGAAACAGAAACAATTGTGAAATCGCAATATGGAGCGACAACGAAAAAAGGAGAAGAGATAAGAGCTTTGGATTTTCTATTTATTAATCTGATAAGAAAATACAAGCAGGAAGGAAAGCTTTTTTTTGACATGGGAATTGTTGGCGATGCTAATGAAAAAGGATATAACCCCGGACTTTTAAAACAAAAAGAGGAGTTAGGATGTTCTGTTTATAACCAGGATTTTTTAAAAATTACTATATAAAAAAAATGATAAAATTCCTTGATCTAAAAAAAATTAACGAGCCTTACGAAACCGCTTTTCAAAATAAATTGAAATTAGTTTTAGAAAATGGCTGGTATATTTTAGGAAAAGAAACTGAGGTGTTTGAAAAGGCTTTTGCAGCCTATTGTAATTCGGATTATTGTATTGGAGTCGGAAACGGTTTTGATGCTCTGGTTTTGATTTTTAAGGGATACATTAAATTAGGAAAACTTCAGAAAGGAGACGAAGTTATTGTTCCTGCAAATACATACATTGCCAGTGTCTTGGCTATTTTACAAGCAGGTTTAGTTCCGGTTTTAGCTGAGCCAAAATTGGAAACTTACAATATCAATCCCGATTTGATTTCAGAAAAAATAACTTCTAAAACGAAAGCTGTTTTGGTAGTTCATCTTTATGGTCAATTGGCAGAAATGAATCAAATTGATGAAATAGCTTATCAAAATAATTTATTGGTTATCGAAGATGCAGCGCAATCACATGGTGCGACTCAAGACTACCAACCACAAACCACCAGCCATCAACCTAAAGTTAAAGCTTTTAGTTTTTATCCCGGTAAAAATTTAGGTGCTTTGGGTGATGGAGGGGCGATTACCACAAATGACCCTGAGTTGGCAAAAATACTTTTTTCACTTAGAAATTATGGTTCTGAAAAAAAATACCATAACGAATTTGTTGGCGTAAATTCAAGATTAGACGAATTACAGGCAGCTTTTTTGAACGTCAAATTACCAAATTTAAATAACGATAACGAAAAACGCCGTGAAGTAGCCAGACGTTATTTGACTGAAATAAAAAATCATAAAATAACATTGCCTTTTTGGGACTTCTCTGAAAATCATGTATTCCATTTATTTGTCGTTCGAACTGAAAACAGAGATTATTTACAACACTATTTGTTAGAGAATGAAATTCAGACAATGATTCATTACCCCATTCCAATACATAAGCAAAAAGCATTTTCAGAATGGAATAATTTGTCTTTTCCAATTACCGAAAAAATACATAACGAGGTTTTAAGTCTTCCTATGAGTCCAATTTTGACCAACGATGAGGTTAGCTTTATTATTGATGTTTTAAATAAATATTAAATTGAGTTTCATTAAAAAAATCATTAATACGCAATTGTTTAAAATTTCTTCTTTAAACAGTTTAAGTGTTTTGTTGAAAGTTGGAATAGGGCTTGTAACCTCCAAAATTTTAGCTGTTTTTGTTGGTCCTGGCGGTATGGCTTTGGTTGGGAACTTAAGGAATTTTATGACATCACTGGAAAGTATTTCTACCTTGGGTTTTTTGAATGGTATTGTGAAATATGTGGCAGAGACAGGCAATAATAAGACCCAGCTTCAGAAAATAATTGCGACTGTTTTTATTGGTCTTTTTTTGTTGGCTCTTGTCTTGAGCGGGATTTTATTTTTCTTTGCAGCCTACTGGAATACTAAAATTTTTGGAATTCATTTTCAATATTCTTTTGTTTTTAAAGTATTGGCAATGACATTGCCCTGGTATAGCGTTTCATTGTTTTTTGTATCTGTAATTAATGGTTTGGGACAATTCAAGAAAGTAATTTGGATTACTATTTGTGGCAATTTTATTGGATTATTGATGACCTTGGTTTTGGTAGTAAATTACAAAACCTTAGGTGCTTTAGTTACTATAGTGACTATGCCGGCTTTATTATTTTTTTTGAGTTTTTATTTCGTAAATAGAGAGATTTCTTTTTTTAAAATTATTCATTTGAGAAATTTTGATTTTAAAATTATAAAAAATCTTTCTTCTTATTCTTTAATGGCGTTAATTTCCTCAGTGTTTGGACCGCTGGTTTTATTGGCAATCCGGAAAAATGTTATTGCCGAGGTTGGGATTGAACAAGCTGGTTATTGGGAAACGATGACCCGAATTTCTTCTTATTATATGCTGTTTGTAAGTACTATTTTATCGGTGTATTTTTTGCCTAAGTTGTCTGGGGCCAAAAGCAGGGAAGAGACAAAAAAGGTTTTTTGGGATTATTACAAAAGTATTTTGCCTCTGTTTATTGTTGGTCTTTCTTTGATTTATGTACTGCGTTTTTTTATAGTGCAATTACTTTTTACTAAAGAATTTCTGCCGGTAGCATCAATGTTTTTTTGGCAGTTGACCGGGGATATTTTAAAAGTGGCCTTTTTAATTTTAGGGTATCAGTTTTTTGCGAAAAAAATGACTAAGGCCTTTATTGTCTCTGAAATAGCATCACTTGCGGTATTGTATTTTTTAAGTGTTTATTTAATTTCAATTATAGGAATTCAGGGTGTTTTAATTGCACAGGTACTGGATAATTTGATTTATTTACTGGTTTTGGTAGTTTATTTTAGGAAGAGTCTGTTTTGATTAAAGATTAAAAATCAAAAATCAATTTTTCGATTACTCATTTGAATTCGCTAAAAAAATGCCTAGTTTTGAGAAAATTAAAAAAAAATGATTTCATTATATTTTGATCCCGGAACGGGAGCCTTAATTGTTCAGTTTTTTGCGGCAGCTGTCGCAGGTATTCTACTTTTTTACAGAACGGTTCTGGCAAAAATTAGATCCATTTTTGGTATAAAAAATAAAGAAGAAGAAGATTTTATGGATGAGTCCAAGGATAGGGAAGAGCAGTAATAATATGGATTCAAACAGAAATACGTCCTCTTTTCGTGATCCTTCAGGCTATGTTTTCTTGGAGGACAATAAAATAAAAAGGGTTATTAATCCTGTTTACTTCAAGCAATATAGTGCTTTGATGTCTGGCGGTTTTTTTCAAAAGCTGTTTGATAAAAAGTATTTGGTACAACATCACGAAATTTCAAAATCAGATTCAGAAATCATTGTTGAAGCTTCAAAAATTCCTTTTGTCAATTATCCTTATGAATGGAGTTTTTTGCAATATAAGCATGCGGCTTTGCTGACTTTGAAAATCCAAAAGCTGTCTCTGGAAAATAATTTTACTTTAAAAGACGCATCTGCTTTTAATATTACTTTTCATGAAGGAAAACCTGTTTTTATAGATACGCTGTCTTTTGATTTTTATAAAGAAAATAATCCATGGCGAGCCTATAAACAGTTTATAATGCATTTTTTAGGGCCTTTAGTGTTGGCAAAATACTTTGGTCAGGAGCATTTAAAAATGTTGTCTCAGAATCTTGAAGGTCTTTCGTTACAAAAACTCTCTCAGTTATTGCCTTTAAAAAGTTATTTTAGTCCAATGTTATTAACCAATATTCATTTATTGGCGAAATATGACAAGAAATACGAATCAGATAAAAAAACAGTAAACAACAATTTATCGAAAGCTTCTCAGATAAAACTAATTGATGGATTGTATAATTATATTCTGAATTTGTCAGTTAATGAAAAAACAGAATGGGATCATTATTACAACCAAATCAATTATAATGATGTCGCTTACCAATTCAAGAAAGAATTTGTCAAAGATTGGTTTTTGTCCATAAAAGGGAAATCCTTGATTGATATAGGAGGTAATGATGGCACGTTTTCAAGAGAATTAAAAAACGAAGCCGATTTTTTAATTGTAGCAGATGTTGATCCCAATGCCGTACAGCAAAATTACAGGAAGGTATTAAAAAATAAAGAAAAAAACATATTGCCTCTTGTAGCAGATGTATTGAATCCGACAGCTAATTATGGTTTTAATAATGAAGAACGTTTCTCTTTTATCGACAGAGTAAAAGAGTTAAATCTTGATGGCTGTTTGGCTTTGGCTGTTATTCATCATATTACACTATCAGGCAATATCCCGTTTTCACTTTCGGCTCAGTTTTTCTCTAAAATGGCCTCTAACCTTTTGATTGAATTCCCGACAAGAGCTGATTCCTGGGTTCAGTTTTTACTGGACAGTAAAAGAGAATTCAAAAATCATTTTGATTTTTATAATGAAGAAAATTTTGAAAAAGAATTTGCTGTTTATTTTGAAATTGTAAAAAAGGAAAGAATTACATCTTCTGAACGAATTCTATATAGTCTGAAACGCCGTTAAAATGAAATTAGATATTAGACAAAAATTAAATGTTTTTTTGAACACCTCCAATCCTTACCCTGTTTTATCGGGGTTTAGTGTTGGTTTTTATGCTTTAGCATTTCATTTTTCTAATAATTTTGATTCAGTTAATTCCTGGGAACACTTATTTTTTTATACTTTTTATTATATTTTAATTTCCATTACCACAATTTTTGTTTTAAATAAAATACTTCAGAAGTTTAAATGGGATGGTTTTATACCGCAATTCATTACAATTTTGATGTTGCTGCTGCTGTCTTTTTATTTATTTGGAGTTTCAAATGTATTGGGCTCATATAAAAAAATAGGTTTGTTTTTATTTTTGAGTTTCATTGTTTTGGCATTTAAAATAAAAAAAAATAAACATCTGGCTTTTTTTCTTTTTTTGATGTCAGCAATTCCAGTCTATAAGTTGGTAAAAATTGTTGGATTAAATTTGACTAATTCAACAGAATGGCAAAATCAACCAGATAATATTTTAATGTGTAAATTCAGGAGAAATCCTAATATTTATTATATTCAGCCTGATGGATATGCGAATGATATAAATTTAAAGGGACCTCTTTATAGACACGATAATTCTATGTTTGATAATTGGCTTAAAGAGGAGAAATTTACTTTGTATAATGACTACAGAAGTAATTATGAATCAACATTGTTTTCGAATTCTTCCTGCTTTTATATGAAACATCATTTTTCAAATGAGTTTTCTAATTTTGAGTACGCAAGAGATTACATAGTTGGAGAAAATCCAGTTTTGAAAATTTTTAAGAGTAACAATTATAAGACATTCTTTATAACCGAAAGAGCTTATCTGTTGTCGAATAGACCAAATGTATTTTATGATTATTGTAATTTTAAATGCGATGAAATTCCCATTTATAAAGATGGATGGGAAATTTACAAACCGATTTATGAAGACATAAAAAATCAAATTGAAAGGAATAAAAAGACCAATAATTTTTTCTTTATTGAGAAGTTTAAACCGGGACACATAGGTGTTTATAAGAAAGGAAATTTAGGGGCTGAGAAAGAGCGTAAAGAATATATAAAAAAAATAAAAAAGGCCAATGATTGGTTGAAGATAATGGTTTCTTACATTAGAAAAAACGACCCAAATTCAATAATAATTATAGGAGCAGACCATGGAGGATTTGTTGGTTTTGATTATACATTGCAAGCTCAGGACCGGATTACAGACCCAAAACTTTTGTATTCTATTTTTGGAGCCAAATTGGCTATTAAATGGAATGATGGTAAACATGCTGAATTTGACAGGCAGTTAAAAACTCCGGTAAATCTCTTTAGAGTTCTATTTTCATATTTGAGTGAGAATAAACAATTGCTGAAAAATCTGCAGCCTAATACAAGTTATAACTGTTATGATTCATCGGATTTTTCTAAAGTTTATAAAGCAATTGACGAAAATGGAAGTTCGGCATTTTTGAATAGTATGAAGTGATATTTAATACTTTTTCCAAGTATTTAAATATCGTTCAGCAATTTTTATATAATTGTGTTCTTGTTCAATGAATATTCGCGCTCTTTTTCCAATAGCAATTATTTCGTCAGGATTTTCAATTAAAAAAGAAAGTTCTTTAACGATGGAATTGACGTCAGGAAGAGCATTGATGCAAACTCTTTCGTTTAAATTATAGTGTTCCATAAATTCTGTTTCGGCTCCGGTAAATACGACTTTTCCTTTTGACATGGCTTCCAGTGCATTGTAACCCTGGTCGTAGCCATAAACCTGATCTAATAGTATATGAGCTTTATTGTAGAGTTTAATGTATTGATTGTATGGGATACTTTTTGTTGTAATAACTTCAATTTTATCAGGGTATTTTTCCTGAATAATTTCCAGTGCTTTTTCAAAAAATAGAACTCCTTTTTTAATAGAACTGCTTTCATTTATTCCCAAAAAAATGATTATTTTGTTCGAAATTGTTAAAGGGGTGGATACAATTTTATCTATATTAATAGGATTAGGGATAAATTGTATGTTATATCCCATTTCTTCCATTGGTATTTTGTAATCCAGATCAGAAGTGATTATTGCAGTAGTTTTTGTTTTAATGAAATCAAAAGTTTTTTGATAGTTTTTTTGAATGTATTTTAAGGTATAGCCGTATTTTTCTTTGAGTTTTTGGTTAGTAAATAGAGGGCTGAGAATTGAATATCTCATTTCATTTTTTAAAAGATATTCGACTATTGGAGTTTCTTCACCACATACTAAAAGAAATGTTTTTTTGTTCTGCCGGAATAGTTTTTTTAATAAAAACCGAGAAAAAACAGGGTATGTTTCTATAGCATTGGAATTAATTAATTGTACAACATCGTAATCTTTTAATTTCGAAAGAAAAAAGTAAAAGCGAATCCCTTTTTCAAGGCTTTCTAAATCTGTTTTAGCGATTAAATAGATAAGATTTTTAATTTTTCTAATGAACCAAAAGTCGCAAAAAAAACTTGGGTACAATGAATAATCTACGTCATATTTTTTAAAATTATCTCCGGTAGCAATGATAACAACATCATGGCCTAATGTAATTAAGGCTTCTTTTAATGAATTATGTAACCTGCTGTATTCACCAACTAAAAGTATTTTCATTTACATAATCGTTTTATATATATTTGCGCAAATGTAGCAACAAATTGGAAGAAAAATATACAAATGAAGATTTAGAAATAATAGTTTCGACTATGAATAGAAACTCATTAGATTTTCTAATTCCAGTGTTTACTTTTGCCCATTTTTCTAATTTTTCGATTCTGATTATTAACCAAACACAAGAAAATAGAATTTTAGTGTCTGACTACCCATCTGTCCGGGTTATTAATTCATTTGAAAAAGGACTTTCAAAAAGCAGAAATTTAGGGATTAAAAATGCAAGAGGTAAGGTTGTATTGATTGCTGATGATGATGTGGTTTTTTTAGAAAATTTTCAGGAAAATATAATAAAAGCCCATAATCTGAATGAAAATGCAACCGCTATATGTTTTCAGACAATTACAAAAGGGGGATGTTTATATAGTAATTATCCAAAATATCAAAAGGAATTGAATAATACAAAAATCAGAAAGGTACTGTCTATTGAACTTAGCTGTAAAGTTGAGGATTTAAAAAAGAGGGAGTGTTTTTTTAATGAATTTTTTGGATTAGGGAGTAAATTTAAGGATTCGGAAACATTTTTTTTTCTAAAGAACATTCGGCATAAAAGATTAAGGGTGATTTTTTATCCTCTTTCGATTGTTATACATGAAGCCTTTTCTTCTAGTGATGATGCTGCTTCTGATCGTGTGATTTACGCAAGAATGGCTGGATATTATAAGAGTCATGGTGTTGTCGCATATTTATTTTTGCTTAAGTATATGTTTTTTTTGCTCAGAAAGTATAAACTGTCTATATCTGAAATAAAAAGAAAGTTTGGGGTTGGTCTATCAGGAATATATGATTATAAATTAATTTTAAATAAAAAATTAGATTCACGTTATGAATAAATTACCTTTTTTTGAACTCATAAATCTTCCAAAAATTGAAGATCCAAGGGGAAATCTTTCTGTAATAGAAAAAGATGTTGTTCCTTTTGAAATTAAAAGAGTATATTATTTATATGATGTTCCTAGTGGAGCAGAAAGAGGTGGACATGCCCATAAGAATCTTAAACAACTTTTGATTTCTTTAAGCGGTAGTTTTGATGTGATATTGAAAAAAGGCGATGAACAAGTTGTTATTACCTTAAATAGGCCTAATATAGGCCTTTTGATACCTACAGGTGTTTGGAGAGAACTGCATAATTTCTCTTCAGGTTCTGTTTGTTTAGTTCTGGCTTCAGCAGTTTTTGATGAAGATGATTATATTCGGGATTTTGATGAATTTATGTCATTTAAAGACTGAACTTCCTAATCCTGAATTGGCCAAAATTGTTTTTAAGCTAATTAGGTAGGTAAGCAAAAAAGCGGGTAGTCTGAGTAACAATCTTTTTTTTAGTGGTAATGTATTTAAGTCTATTTGATTATAAAGTTTATTAAAGTTTTCTTTATCACTAATTAATTTTGATTTTATTGCCAATGAAAAACGATTCAGATCAAGGAATTTTTTTAATTCAGGGTTTGTTTTTTCCAACAATTGATAATTAGAAAAATTAAAAGAATCAATTGTGATTTTGTGTTTTTTGGAAAGACTATTTTGATCATATACATAACGTGTAAGTATTTTCCAAGAGAAGTGAATCGGATAGGCTAATCCAATTCTAATCCATAAATCGGTATCTTCACCGCTTTTTATTTTTGTGTCAAATGAACCAGTATATTCAAAAACGGTTTTATGAAAAACGGCAGAGGAAGAACAAAGCACTGTTCTTTTTGAACTGGCTTTAAAATAGTTCACAACCTCAAAATTACCTGTTTTTTTTATGGAATAATTGGCGGGTATCACACTCTTAGAAGTTTCAATTTCGATTGCGGTCGAAAAAACTTTTAGTTCCGGACAGGCATTAATATTCTTAAACATTTCGTCTAAAAAGTCGGGATACCAATAATCATCAGCATCTATAAACGTAATATAGTCGGATTTAGCTTTTTCTATACCATAGTTTCTTGCCGAAGAAACACCACCATTTTTTTTGCGATGATATTTAATTCTTGAATCATTAAATTGGAGAACTTTTTCTTCACTTGAATCAGTTGAACCATCATTAATAATTATCACTTCAAAATCTGTAAAATTTTGATTGAGGACACTTTTTAAGGTGTTTTCAATAAAATTTTCTTTGTTATATAAAGGAATAATTATCGAAAAGTGTGACATAAAGATTATTTTAATGTGCAAATGTATCCCAATCGGTAAATATCAAAACAGAATAAGTTTGGATTTTTATTTAATATTCTTCTTTTTAAAAAAGGTTCGGAAATTTTAAAAAAAAATATTGCAATTGGTAATAAATGATATCTTTTTATTTTTTTGTAGTTTTTTATTAATGGATTAATTTTTTCGATTTGATCGCAATCAATCAAAAACTCTTTCCTCATTTCAACGGATTTGAGACTTTTTTCGAAGAATATCTGGTTCGTTTCCAATCCTAAATGATAAATAGGATTTTCAATATGAATTACTTTAATTTTGTTAAGGAAAAGCTGATATGCAAAGAAATTATCCATACCATAAAATGCATTTTCTGAGGCATAATTTGTTAGTTTAAAGGTTTCCTTCCAGATTAATATGTTGCCAGAAAAGATGTAATTGTATGGGGTTAAGTTTCTTTTTGAAGCTACTTTTTCTTCTCTGTCTTTTCCGTATTTATGCCTAAATATAATTTCTGGCTCAGATTTTATCTCCTGATAGGAATATCCTCCTACAACGACCTGAAATTTGTTATTTAGAAATGAAATGTAATTATTGATAAAATTTGAATTTACTGGAATTACATCTGCATCTAAAAATAAAAGCCATTTGTATAATGCTTTTTCGGCTAGTTTATTTCGTGTGAAAGTACGACCTGAATTTATATCATTAACCAAATAATGGCAATTTGCTAATTCTTTTATTTTTTGATTTTCAGCAGAATAATAAACAGAAGCATCATCAAGACATACAATTTCAAATTCAATTCCACTTTCCGTGCATTGCTTGTGCAATTCTAAAACAAGATTATAAACATTGTAATTATAGGTAGGAATAAGGATAGAAAGCATTAAAGGAAACTATTTAGTGATATATTTGTAAAGTAAAAAAACATTCAAAAATATGGAATTTATAAATAGGATTGAGCTTGCTGAAATTATTTATAAAAAGGTTAATGATGAAAAAGTTCATCTTTCAAAACAGTTCGCAGAATCAAAAGAAGCAATAGGTTATTTTTTTCTGGATGATTTGCTGCCTGAGGAAATAGCAACAGAGTTATATAGAATTTTTCCTAAACAGGATCAGATGGTTCTGAAAAAAAGCATTAAAGAAGATAAATTTGTTGCAGTTCAAATGAATTTATATAATCCTGTTTTAGAGGAGATTATTTATGCTTTTCAGGATCGCAGAATTGTAGACTTGATAGGTGAAATTTGTCAAATCAAAGATCCTATTCCGGATGAATTTCTTTATGCAGGAGGTCTTTCTATGATGGGAGACAAACAATTCCTGAATCCGCATCTGGATAATTCACACGATAAAGACCGTGAACGCTGGCGTGTATTGAATTTATTATATTATGTAACTCCCCGCTGGAAAGAAGAATACGGCGGTAATCTCGAATTATGGCCAAATGGATTACAAAAACAGCAGCTTACAATTCATAGTAAATTTAACAGACTGGCTGTAATGGTTACGCATAATAAATCGCTGCATTCGGTTTCACCTGTTGTATATGAAGGGTTTAGATGCTGTATTTCGAATTACTACTTTTCAAAAACACCGGTTTTAGCAACAGATACATTTCATGTGACTTCTTTTAGAGGAAGACCTGAACATAAATTTACCGATGTAATCCTTAAAATGGATACTTTTTTAAGGATGAGTATTAGAAAAATTTTCAAAAAAGGGATTAAAGAAAACCCACACGTTTACAAAAAATAAATCAGATTATACACTTCGTTGTACAACCTCAAAAATTCTTTGATCCTCGCATTTAAGTGTTTTAGAAGGGAATTTCATTAACAAAGCGTAATCGTGGGTAGCCATGATAACCGTTTTTCCGTTAGCGTTGATTTTTTTCAAAACTTCTAAAACTTCAGAACTTGTCTGAGGATCAAGGTTTCCGGTTGGTTCATCGGCCAGGATGAATTCAGGATCGTTTAATAGAGCTCTTGCAATTGCAACGCGCTGCTGCTCACCACCTGAAAGCTGATGCGGCATTTTGTTCAGGAAATCTTTCATCCCAACTTTATCCAGAACTTCATCAATTTTATGCTGCATAGCTTCTTTTTCAACCCATCCGGTTGCTTTAAGAACAAACAGCATATTGTCTTGTACAGTTCTGTCCGGAAGTAATTTAAAATCCTGAAATACAATTCCGATTTTACGTCTCAAATACGGAATCTGACTTTCTTTTAAAGCAACCAAATCAAATTCTACAATATGTCCTTCACCTTCCAAAAGAGGCAAATCACCATACAAAGTTTTCATGAAACTACTTTTTCCGGTACCGGTTTTTCCAATGATATAGATAAATTCGCCATGTTCAACGTCTAAATTGATATGTGATAAAATTTTTCTTCCTTCCTGAAATATAGTGACATCTTTAAGAGATAGTACGGTTTCTGACATAATAAAATTGATTTGAATGGTAAAAGTAATAAGTTAACGCTTGGATTCAAAATAAATTTTGATCATTTGAAGAGAAAAATTTTAGTCAGAAGTCATATTCGTAATTTGTTTATATCGTTAAACTATCTTCTTAGAAATTAATCTGTTTGGGAAAGTTAAAATCAGTATTTTGGGTTTTATAAAGCTTGAAATTTAGAAAAGTTGAAACTTTTGTTCATAATAAAAGCTTAAAACGTTTCGTTATAAACGGTATAAAATGATACATTTGAATACTAAATATAACTAAAATGCGTAAAATTTCCAGGTTCTTTTTTCTTCAGATTCTTCTTGTTTCGGCAAGCATGTCGGCACAAAAATCGGCAATTTATACTTACGATTTAAAAGATTTTGACAAAGCACTGGCTTTATATAACGACAAGCAATATGCATCGGCCAAACACATTTTCGAAGCTGTAAAAAATACCGAAACTACTGAGGAAGTTCAGTCGGATTGTGCTTATTACATTGCAAATTGTGCCATAAGGACCAATCAGTCGAATGCCGATGAATTAATGGAGAAATTTGTGTCTGATTATCCAACGAGTACGAAACAAAACCAGGCGTATATTGAGGTAGCCCATTTTTTCTTCGAACAGGCAAATTATCCAAAAGCATTGCAATGGTTTGATAAAGTCGACGAAAGTTATATGAGTAAATCTGATTTGGATAAATTTAATTTTCAAAAAGGGTACAGTTACTTTAATGCCAAAAAGAAAAAAGAAGCTACAGCGTATTTTAACAAAGTAGCAAACTCTCCTGAATATGGCTCTCAGGCTAAATATTACCTGGGTTTTATGGCTTATGAAGGAGATGATTATAAAGAAGCAACCAAGTATTTTGATGAGGTTTCTGGTGAAGAAAAATACAAAGAAAAGCTGTCGTACTTTCAGGCAGATATGAATTTTAAACTGGGGAATTTTCAAAAAGCGATTGATTTGGGACAGGCGGCCATGGCGCAGTCGAATGCAATTGAAAAGTCTGAGTTAAATAAAATTATCGGAGAAAGTTATTTCAATTTGAAACAATATGGTAAAGCGATTCCGTTTTTAGAAAAATATGAAGGCAAGAAAGGTAAATGGAATAATACCGATTTCTATCAGTTAGGCTATGCTTATTACGAGCAAAAAGACTACGAAAAAGCAATTTCTCAATTCAATAAAATTATCGAAGGAAAAGATTTCGTAGCGCAGAATGCTTATTATCATTTAGGTTTGGCCTACCTGAACACAGGTAAAAAACAAGAAGCTTTAAATGCTTTTAAAAATGCTTCCGAAATGGATTTTAATGCACAGATTCAGGAAGATGCAGCTTTGAATTATGCGAAACTGAGTTACGAAATAGGGAATGCTTACCAGACTGTTCCGGGGATTTTGCTTGATTTCTTGAAAAAATATCCAAATAATTCAAGCCGTTCAGAAGTGGAGAAATTATTAGTTGACTCTTATATTTCTTCTAAAAATTATAAAGAAGCTTTGGTTTTACTGGAGAAAAACAGAACTCCTGAAAATAAGTTAGCCTATCAAAAAGTACTTTTTTACAGAGGTTTAGAATTATATAATGAATCAAATTATTCTGAAGCGCTAAAAATGTTTAACGGAGCGATCAAAGAACAAAAAAATCCTGATTTTACAGCTCGTGCAACTTTCTGGAAAGCAGAATCTGAATATGTGACAGACGATTTCCAAAATGCATTATTGAGCTACAAACAATTTGCAGGCTTGTCATCAGCCAAAGCTACAGATGAATATAAAAACATTAATTACAATATTGGGTATACTTATTTTAAACTGAAAGAATACGATCAGGCAGGAAATTCATTTCAGGCTCAAATTGATAATGCTCCGGCTGATAAAGTACGATTAAACGATTCATATCTGCGTTTGGGGGATTGTCGTTTTGTAACTTCAAAGTATGCGCAGGCAATGGAAGCTTACGGAAAAGCAATCAGTGCCAAAGGAGTTGATGCTGATTATGCGCAATTTCAAAAAGCGATTTCATATGGGTTCATGTCCAGAAACGATAAGAAAATTGACGAGTTGAATAATTTTCTTCAGATGTATAAGAAATCAGAATATCGTGATGATGTTTTATTCGAATTGGCTAATACTTATGTCGCTGATAAAAAGAATGAACAGGCTATTAAAACATACGATCAGTTAATTTCAGAATATAAAAATGGTTCTTTTACATCAAAATCAATTCTGAGACAAGGTTTGATTTATTACAATTCAGATCGTGATGAACAGGCTTTGACGAAATTTAAAAAAGTAGCAGCCGAATTCCCAAAAACTCCCGAAGCTCTTGAAGCAGTTTCTACAGCCAGATTAATTTATGTTGACTCAGGAAAAGTGGACGAATATGCAACATGGGTAAGAACTCTGGATTTTGTTTCGGTTACAGATGCAGAATTAGACAATGATACTTATGATGCTGCTTTCAAACAATACAGCCAAAACAATAGTAAGCAGGCCATTACAGGTTTTACAGGTTATGTAAGTAAATTTTCATCGGGATTACATTCATTGGAAGCAAATTTTTATCTGGCACAATTGCTTTATGCAGAAGGTTCAGAAACTAAATCAGTATCAAATTATCAATATGTAATTGCTCAGCCAAGAAGCGAATTTACAGAGCAGGCTTTAAACAGACTGGCTCAGATTTACTTAAAAGCTAAAGATTGCGATAAAGCAATTCCGGTTTTAGTTCGCTTAGAAAACGAAGCTGATTATCCTCAAAATAAAAACTTTGCTCAGGCAAATTTGATGAAATGTTATTACGATAAAAAAGATCACACCAATTCTGTTGTATTTGCCGATAAGGTGTTACAAAATGCAAAAGCAGATGCTAATGTAAAATCTGATGCACAAATTATTGTAGCACGTGCAGCCATGCAAACCGGCGACGAAGAGAAAGCTAAAACGGCTTATGCTAAATTATCGGCAACATCAAAAGGAGAACTGGCAGCAGAAGCTTTGTATTATGATGCTTATTTTAAAACCAAAGAAGGAAAATTTGATGCTTCGAATGCTGCGGTTCAAAAACTTGCTAAAAATTATTCGGGTTATAAATATTACGGTGCGAAGGGATTGGTTCTAATGGCAAAAAATTTCTACGGCTTAAAAGACAGTTACCAGGCGACTTATATTTTGGATAACGTAATCAACAATTTTACAGATTATCCGGATGTGGTTGAAGAAGCTAAGAGAGAATTAAGCGCAATCAAATTGGAAGAGTCTAAAACCAATTCGTCAATTACAAAATAGTTTTATAAGTAAAAAGTAAGATGTTGTCTGTAAAAGGAACATAAAGAAAATTACATTTTACATCTCACAAATCACATTTTACAAGTTATGAGTTTACCTTTTTATATAGTTGATGTTTTTACAGATAAAAAATATGCCGGAAATCAGTTGGCTGTTTTTTTAGACGCCGGAAATCTGAGTTCAGAAGAAATGCAAATCATAGCAAGAGAGATAAATTTTGCAGAAAGCACTTTTATTACAAATTTCGATTTCAAAAGCAATAGTGCTGATGTCAGAATCTTTACACCGGCTCACGAAATGCAGTTTGCAGGACATCCGATAATTGGAACTTCATGGGTTTTAATGAATAAAATCTTTGACAATTCGCCCAATGAAATTAAGCTGAATGTTCCAATTGGACCAATTGCCATTCATAAGGAAGAAGATTTAATTTGGCTGAAAGCGGCGCAGCCGAGATTTTGGGATGTTTTTTCGAAAGAGGATTTTACTTCGTTCAGTAATTTAAAAGTCAGTGATTTTGAGAATCAATATCTGATTCAGGAAGTTTCTACGGGAAGTGCTTTTGTGATAGTGCCTTTAAATAGTAAAAGAGCTTTAGAAAATTTGGTTTTAGATAAAGATAAAACAGATGAATGGCTGAAAAGAAATTGTAAAACCAGTCACAGAGGTTTATATTTTTACTGTATAGAAGATTCAAAAATTATAAGCAGAATGCTGTACATTGAACACAATCAATTGTTAGAGGATGCTGCGACAGGAAGCGCAAGTACTTGTTTGCAGGCGTTTCTTTTAAAGTATCATTCGCCGGAAATTGAAATGATAAATCATCAGGGAGATTATATCGGCCGTCCTTCTCAAATTTATTTCAAAGGAAAATTAACAGAAAATGATTTTGATATAAAAATAGGAGGAAAGGCACAATTTATAGCTAAAGGGGAATGGGAAGCTTAGTTTAAGAAAATAGAATTAAGAGAATAGAATATAGATTTAAATAGAAAACAAAAGAGTTTGAAAGGGGGCGGGATTTAGGCAAAAGTCTATATTCTTTTCTCTATGCTCTCAAAAAAATAAAATATGAAGATTAATTTCCAGAATAAAACCATAATTCTAGCATTACTGTTTGTTTTTCAGCTTTCGTTTTCTCAAAAGAAAAATGAAAATATTGGAACTGAAACGGTAAACGTAGTAAAGCCATATTCGCCAACAATATCAGATGCGTTTAAAGTGAAAGAAACTCCTTCGCTTGATGATGAAGGGAATCAGCCAAAAGAAACCATTAAATACAGTATTTTATCAGTTCCCGTAGCTTCAACGTTTACACCTTCAAAAGGGAAAGCCCAGGGTGTAGAAAAATCAAAACAGGAACGTTTGTATAATAATTATGCTACTGTGGGAATTGGAAATTACAGTACCCTGAATGCTGAATTGTTTGTAAATCAGGATTTAGGAAATGATGATTTTGTATCTGCAATGTTACGCCATCATTCATCACAAGGCGGAATCAAAGATGTGCTTCTGAATGATGAATTTTATGATACGGCATTAAATGTAGGTTATGGACAAAATTTCAGAGATATGTCATGGAATGTAGAATTAGGATATCAAAATCAAATTTACAATTGGTATGGACTTCCTGAAAATTTTGGATCAGATTTACTTCCGCAGGATCGTATCGATTTAATAAATAAAATAAATCCCGGACATACTTATAATACTATTTCGTTGGGAGGAAATCTTGAATTTACTGAAAGTGTCTTTAGTAAAGTGGCAACAAAATTTACTCATTTTTCGGATAGTTTTTCTTCTTCAGAAAATCGTTTTTACCTGAAACCAACTTTCAAAGTTGATGTGATGGATCAGGCTATCAATACAAATATTATTGTAGACCATGTGAGCGGAAGTTTTGAAAATAATTATTTTCAGAATTTTGGAGAACCTTTAAAATACAGTCTTACTAATTTTGGAATCGAGCCAAGTTTTGTAATTCACGAAAATGAGTGGACGCTTGAATTAGGTGCCGGGTTATTTTATGGTTTAGATTCAGAAAATAGCGGAAATAAATTTTTTATCTATCCAAAAGTAAATGCTTCGTATAAATTAGTTGGTGATCTGATGATTTTTTACACAGGAGTTAACGGTGAATTAAAGCAAAATTCATACGCAGATTTTGTTAGCGAAAATCCATTTGTGTCGCCTACTTTGGCAATGACACCCACCAATAATCAATATACTGTTTTCGCTGGTTTAAAAGGGAAACTGGCTAACAACGTGAGTTATAATCTGACAGGTTCTTATTTAAATGAAAAAAATAAAGGACTGTTTAAGAGCAATGATTATACAGAAGATTTTTCAAACGAAAATTATGCTTACGGAAACTCATTCGGAGTTGTTTATGAAGATGTAAGAACATTTCGTTTTTATGGAGAATTAAAAGCTGATTTCTCTGAAAATGTAACTTTTGGAATCAACGGAACTTTCAATAGTTACAAAACCGACGTAGCAGTAGAGGCTTGGAATTTACCATCTATGAAATTAAGTTCTAATCTGGATGTAAATATTACCAAACAATGGTATGCAGGTTTAAATGTTTTTTATGTGGGAGAGCGTAAAGACATGCAGAATGATCTGTTAAGTTCGACTATTAATGGTCTCATTACCCTAAAAAGTTATTTCGATGCCAATGCACATTTGGGATATAAATTTAGTGAGCGTTTGACTTTCTTCCTGAAATTAAACAACATTGGAAACCAGAATTATGAAAAGTGGCTGAATTATCCGGTACAAGGATTTCAGGTGTTAGGCGGTGCGAATTACAAATTCGATTTTTAAAGAGAATTCAATTATAAAAAAATAGCTTCCAAAATCAGGAAGCTATTTTTTTTGATTTTAAAATGTCGTTATTCCGTAAAAGGAACCGCCACTCTTACTTTATCCCAGCCTAAGTTTAAAACAATTCCTTTGTCTGCTTTTGTGAAAACCATTGAAAAAGCTTCCAAAGAATCTGCTGCTTCAGTTACAGGTACTTTTAGTCTGGCAACATCGTTAGTTTCTTTATAAGTATAAGATCCCCAAACGTTCAAGTCTTTGCTAATGATAACAGTGTAAGAGTCTTTTTCAGGAATCGTGAAGAAGGTGTATGTTCCTGCTTTAATTTTGCTGTCACCTAACTTTACATCTTTGTAGAAAGTTATTTCTGCAGCTTCGTTTGCCCCGGTTCTCCATACTTTTCCAAAAGGTGCTAATTCACTTATACTGCGGCCTTTTAACTGAGGTCTGCTGTAAGTGATTTTAGCAATTTTAGCACTTACTTTATAGTCATTTGGATAAGATGCCGCATCCATTGGACTTTTGTCTAAATCTGGAAACTTTTGAGCATTCATATTCGATGATAAAAGCATTGTGAATGCAAAAGCAATCGTCGTGATAATTGTTGATTTTTTCATATTGATAGTTAAAATTAATGAGTGTTAAAATTATAGATTGTTTGTCGAAAAATAAAAAACATCGTGTTAATTTTTCTATACAGAAGAAGATTAGTATAGTCGACAGTCGAAAAATAAACGGGACATGTTTTGCGGCTGTAAAAAACCTTTGCATCTTTGTGACTTAGAACCTCAGTATCTTTAAAAAATGACTTTCAAACAAAAAATACATTCTCATTACTCACAAATGGTTCAGGACCGAATTGATGTTTTTAAAGACATGATTTCTGGATTAACAGAAGATTCTAAAAACGATGCAAAAGGTTCTGCCGGTGATAAACATGAAACAGCTTTATCAATGATGCATATTGAACAGGAAAAACTAACCAATAAACTGAAAGAAGCGATAGCTCAAAAAGCAATTTTAGATAAAATCGATGCTTCAAAAAATACTGAAAATATCATTGCAGGAAGTTTAGTAAAAGCCAACGGAATCTATTTGTATGTAAGTGTAGCACTTCCCAAAATTGCAATTGACGGAATAAATGTTATTGCGCTTTCCCCGCAATCTCCTTTGGGAAATCATTTAATGGGCAATAAGGTTGGTTTTCAGTTTGAAATTAATAAGACACATTATACAATTGAAGAAATTAATTAAGCAAAAATAATTTGTTAATAATATCTTGAATAATGAAGTAATTCCTTGGTCAAATTTTCGTTTTAATTGTTAAAATAGTCAGTAATTTAAAATGTTGAATATTTAACCAAAAACTAAAATTATGAGAAAACTTTTTGCTTTTTTGATTTTGATGAGCCTGAATTTATCTGCTCAGAATACTGAATTTAAGGTTTATGATAATGGTTTGATTTATTCTGAAAACTCAGTCAATAAACTTAAACATATTGTTGATTCATTGAATTTGAAGTTTAAAGTGTGCGAATTCAATAAAACATTTTTTGCCTTTAGTCAGGCCAAAGCGAATTATGTAGAATTAGAAAAATCAGATGCTGTAAAAGCTAAAAAAGATTTAGAAAAAGGTATTTCTTATTCTGAATTAAAAGCAAAATATCCCAAAGCCGATTTTAAGGAAGATCTGATTATTATAAAATCCACTTACACTAATCATAAAAACGATGAAAGAGTTGAATTTTCAAGTTTATCCTTAGGAAAAGGGAATAATGAAGAATCAATTACTGAAAACAAAAAGAATGTTGATGCTTATAAAAATAGTTTCAAAGGAAAGTGGCTTTTTGTGTTTCATGATAAAACCAGTTATTCAAAAGAAACAGTACAAGCATTTTATTTTACCGAAGAATTTCAATCAAAACCTATTTCAGATAAATATGCAAGATTAATTCAATATTCGGATTGTTTGGTCGATACAACTGCACAGGTATTTCATGATAACGCAAAAGATTCTGGAGTTCGTTATTTGGATACTTTGCCTACAAAAGCTAAAAAGTTTGAAGATTACATTAATAAAGCTTTAAAGAAACCAGGTTTTAGTGATGAGAAACTTTCTTTTATGTATGGTTTTGATGAAATGGCTTTTGATAAAAAGTCAAAGAAAAAAAATAAAGAGGATATTGTCAAAAAGGAACTCGCTGAAAAGGAATTTGATGATTTCCAGAAGAATTTAGACAAATGGGAATCTTTAAAGTTTAGACGATTAGACTCATTAAGAATTGCCGATAAAAACTTTGATATACTTCTTAAAAGAGGCATTAGATGAAGCAAAAGTGACAAAATCGTCTGATGATGAATTTGAAGATTATGTGGGTCGCTATATTAGCAAATCAGATGAGCTTGAATTAAAGAGAAACAGAAGGGTTATTGGAGGATGCAGTATGGATAGCAGTCCGCGAATTCATGCATTAAATATTGCAATGCTCTCTGCAGAAACTATAAAATGGGAAATTTTTCTTCGCTCTCACCTTAATATAATGAACGATCGTTTTGACAGAGTAAGTGACGGAAGTTATGCTCAAGGTGCCAGAAGTACTTATATTAAAGAAATAGAAGTTTTAGACATAAATGTCCTGGATTTGATTTTAGGAATATCATTACGTATCGACAATCCGTCAAAAAATCATTATTATTCAAGTATAAACAGAGTTGGACGCGCACTATCTGAAAGTGTAAATCCACAAGCTGTTGAGGCAAGTTTACTGGATATGATTAGCGACAATGAATTAGATGATTATAATAGAGTTTTAATGTATTATTTATTTGGAAATTATAATTATAATTTGAAAGATGAGAATGCAAAAAAACTAAATCAATCTAAATTGCAATTGGCGGTAGCAAAAATGCCTAATTATATTTCTTCTAAAATTACTTTTGAAGATTAATTTAAGATAATCAATGCTGCATGAAAATTTTTACAAAATTAAATATCAATAAGTATGTCATTTTTGTAAAGGTTATTTATTTCGGAACAGCTTTATTTTATTTTGTTTGTGAATCTTTTATAGAAACTTTAAATCCTTAAAATTTAATTCAAAAAACGGAATTAAACTTAGGATTTATAACTCATTTTCTGCGCCAAATTAAAATTTTCAAGTTTAAGGCTTTTTTTTATATTGAAATTTTACATTTAGTGTGTAAATTGATTGTTTTGATTTATTTTTGTAATTGATATTGTTGTTTGTGTTTTTAGATTGTAACTAATATTTCATCTTTGCCCTGTCAAAATAAAATTTAAAAGTAAAAATATAAAATTATGTGTGGAATTGTATGTGCCTTTGATTTAAAGCAAAAAGCCGAAGCGCTAAGACCTCAGGTTTTAGAAATGTCAAAAATTATCCGTCACCGCGGACCGGACTGGAGCGGAATTTTCAGTAATGATAAAGCGATTCTTTCTCATGAGCGTTTGGCAATTGTAGATCCGGCTTCAGGAAAACAGCCTTTATTTACAGAAGATAAAAAATTGGTTTTGGCTGCAAATGGTGAGATTTACAACCACAGAGAACTTCGTAAGCAATTTGCAGGAAAATATAATTTTCAGACTGAAAGTGACTGTGAAGTGATTTTAGCACTTTACAAAGAAAAAGGAGTAAACTTTGTTGATGAATTAAACGGAATCTTCGGATTTGCGATTTATGATGTTGATAAAGACGAATATTTCGTTGCTCGTGACCACATGGGAATTATTCCTTTATACATTGGATGGGATCAGCACGGAACTTTTTATGTAGCTTCTGAATTAAAAGCTTTAGAAGGATATTGTACAAAAATTGAATTATTTCCTCCAGGACATTATTTATCAAGCAAAGACGGAGAATTTGTACAATGGTATAAAAGAGACTGGACAGAATATGATGCTGTAAAAGACAACGAAACAAGCATTCCTGCAATTAGAGAAGCATTGGAAGCAGCAGTTCACAGACAATTAATGAGTGATGTTCCTTACGGAGTTTTACTTTCAGGAGGTTTAGATTCTTCTATTACTTCTGCAGTTGCTAAAAAATTTGCTCAAAAACGTATCGAGTCAGATGATACTACAGATGCCTGGTATCCGCAATTGCACTCTTTCTCGGTTGGTTTAGAAGGTTCTCCTGATTTAGCAGCAGCAAGAAAAGTAGCAGATCATATCGGGACTATTCACCACGAAATCAAATTTACAATCCAGGAAGGTTTAGATGCCGTTCGTGATGTAATTTACAACTTAGAAACTTATGATGTAACTACAGTTAGAGCATCAACTCCAATGTGGTTAATGGCTAGAGTTATCAAATCTATGGGTATCAAAATGGTGCTTTCAGGAGAAGGAGCGGACGAGTTGTTTGGAGGATATTTATACTTCCACAAAGCACCAAATGCAAGAGAATTCCACGAAGAAAACGTTCGTAAATTAGGTAAACTTCATATGTATGACTGTTTACGTGCTAACAAAAGTTTAGCTGCCTGGGGAATTGAAGGCCGTGTACCATTCTTAGATAAAGAATTTATGGATGTTGCGATGCGCATCAACCCGCAAGATAAAATGATCAACAAAGAACATCCGATGGAAAAATGGGTAGTTCGTAAAGCTTTTGAAGATATGCTTCCGGAAAGTGTGGCGTGGAGACAAAAAGAGCAATTCTCTGACGGAGTAGGATACAGCTGGATCGATACTTTGAAAGAAGTAGTGGCTAGAGAAGTTTCAGATGAACAATTGGCAAACGCAAGGTTTAAATTCCCATTGCAGACACCAACTTCAAAAGAAGAGTATTACTATCGTTCTATTTTTACAGAACATTTTCCAAGTGATGCTGCAGCATTATGTGTTCCTCAGGAAGCAAGTGTGGCTTGTAGTACAAAAATTGCTTTGGAGTGGGATGAGGCTTTCAAAAACATGAACGATCCATCAGGAAGAGCGGTTGCGAGTGTACACGATGATGCTTATCAAAAATAAAAGTTTAATTTTAGAACTTATATTGTAGAAAACGTTCTCTAATGAGGGCGTTTTCTCGTTTATAAAACGATTTAAAACATTTTATTTTGCGAGTTTAATTATTTGCAGGTTAAATGTTTATTTGAATTTTTTATATTTGGCTTTTGCCTGAAAAATAAATTTTGGCGAAATAAAGACAGGAAAAATAACAACAAAATAGAATAGTATGTGTGGAATATTAGCCGTTATCGGTAAGGGAAAAGACCCGCAACTCGTAAAGGAACTTTCCAAGAGAATGGCACATCGCGGGGGAGATGGAAGTGATTTGCATGTTATGGAAAATGGAAGTATTCTGGCCAATGAACGTTTGTCAATTATTGATTTAAATTTGGGTAGTCAACCGATTCAGGGTTCAAAAAATGCCTGGATGGTACATAATGGTGAAATTTATAACCATCAGGAATTAAGAGAAGGAGTTTTAAAGAATCATGCATTCAGAACAAAATCAGATTCGGAGGTAATAGTGCATTTATATGAAGAATATGGTTATGATTTTTGTAATCTGCTTGACGGTGATTTTGCCTTTGTGATTATTAATGGTGATGATTACATTGCCGGAAGAGACCCAATTGGTGTTAAACCGTTTTATTATGGATTAGACGAAAGAGGAAGGATTTATTTTTCTTCAGAAATGAAGTCTATTGCAGATCAGTGTAAATCATTTTCAACTTTTCCTCCAGGACATTATTATACGGCTAAAACGGGTTTTGTTAAATATTATGAACCTGAATATGAGGAGTACGAAAATGCAAACCAGCCTCTTGATTTAGACTTGATTAGACAGTCCTTAATTGAGGCTACCCGTAAACGTTTAATGAGCGATGTGCCGATTGGAGTGTTGTTATCAGGAGGTTTAGATTCTTCATTAACATCTGCAATTGCATCCAGATTATTAGCAGGAGGTAATGAAAAGCTCCATTCGTTTTCTATTGGATTAGATGCTGATTCTCCGGATAATATTGCGGCAAGAAAAGCAGCGGAATTTTTAGGTACTCAGCATCATGAAATTCATTTTACCGTTGAAGAGGGAGTTGAGATTTTAGAAAAACTAATTTACCACATCGAAACATATGATATTATTTCGGTGCGTTCAGGTGTTCCGATGTATTTATTGGCAAAAGCAATCCGGGAAAAAGGAATAAAAGTGATTCTTTCCGGAGAAGGAGCTGATGAGGTATTTGGTGGTCATTTGTATTTTAGAAATGCACCGTCTTCAGAAGAATTTCAAAAAGAAACTATTGAGAGGGTTCAAAAGCTTTTTACTGCTGATATATTACGTGCCGACAAATCGACAATGGCGCATGGTTTAGAGCTTAGAGTGCCATTTTTGGATAAAGATTTTCTGGATGTTGCAATCCGAATTAAAACAGAGGAAAAACAGCCTAAAACATATGAAGCAGTTGAAAAATATATTTTAAGAAAAGCTTTTGATATGTCCGAAAATCCATATTTACCTTCGGATATCTTGTGGAGACAAAAAGAACAGTTTTCAGATGGTGTAGGGTATGAATGGGTAAATGGATTAATTGAATATTGTGCAGCGCAGGTTTCAGATGAACAATTGGTAGGAGCTGCAGTAGAATTTCCGTATAATTCGCCTACTACAAAAGAGGCTTATTTGTACAGATCTATTTTTCATAAACACTTCCCTCAGGTGAGTTCAGCACAGACAGTTCGAAAATGGATTCCAAAATGGCAGGATAATCCTGACCCAAGCGGGAGAGCTAATGCAGCGCATTTAAACGCTGATGTCGAAATCGCAAAATCAGGAATTGAAGTTTAGGATTTGTTTTTTTGTGTAAATAAAAATCCATAATTTCAGTTTTAGACTAAAAAAATAATGACCGAAATGCATCCAAACTGCATTTCGGTTTTTTTGTGGAATTTAATTTTAGGAACTGTAAAATAAAGTCTGAAATTTAGAAAACACGGATTTTTATGCTATTCCTATTTTTGGATTTTGGAAATTAAGAAAATTGGAATTTAAAGTCGGCTTTTGGGATTATTTTTTGATTTTTCAGACAATTGTGTTAATAACTTAGGGCTTTAAATAGTATTTTTAAGAGGTATATAAATTGCGTTTTCATATATTTGCGTGTTAAGACAATAATTACATTTTTTAGAATAAATTATATGAGCGAAGAAATCAAGAAGAACAATTATTCAGCAGATAGTATTCAGGCATTAGAAGGAATGGAGCACGTAAGAATGCGTCCATCGATGTATATTGGAGATGTGGGAGTTCGAGGGCTGCACCATTTGGTTTATGAAGTTGTGGATAACTCTATTGATGAGGCGATGGGAGGGCATTGTGATGCAATTAGCGTTGCAATAAATGAAGATGGTTCGATAACTGTTGAAGATAACGGACGTGGTATCCCGGTTGATTTGCATAAGAAAGAAGGGGTTTCTGCACTTGAGGTTGTAATGACTAAAATTGGTGCCGGAGGTAAATTCGATAAAGATTCTTATAAAGTTTCGGGAGGTCTTCATGGTGTTGGGGTTTCTGTTGTAAATGCACTTTCTGTTCATATGAAATCTACTGTTTTCAGAGAAGGAAAAATCTACGAACAGGAATACGAAAGAGGAAAATCATTATATCCGGTAAAACAAATCGGAGAAACAGATAAAAGAGGTACGCGTCAGACTTTTTATCCGGACGATACAATCTTTACGCAGACTATAGAGTTTTCTTATGATACACTTTCAGCTCGTATGCGCGAGCTTTCTTTCTTGAATAAAGGAATCACAATTACTTTTACAGACAAAAGAGAAGTAGATGAAAAAGGTGAATTTAAAAGTGAAGTATTTCATTCTGATGAAGGATTAAAAGAATACATTCGTTATTTAGATGGTAACCGTGAGCCGATTATTTCTCATGTTATCAGTATGGATAATGATAAAGGCGAAATTCCGGTAGAAGTTGCCCTGATTTATAATACAAGTTATTCTGAAAATATTTTCTCTTACGTAAACAATATCAATACGCACGAAGGAGGGACACATTTACAAGGTTTTAGAAGTGGTTTGACAAGAACCCTTAAAAAATATGCAGATGCTTCCGGAATGTTGGATAAACTGAAATTTGAAATTTCAGGAGATGATTTCCGTGAAGGTTTGACGGCTATTATTTCTGTTAAAGTTTCAGAACCGCAATTTGAAGGTCAGACAAAAACGAAACTAGGAAACAGAGAAGTGGTTTCACCGGTTTCTCAGGCAGTTGGAGAAATGCTTGAAAATTATCTGGAAGAAAATCCAAATGATGCCCGTGTTATTATTCAAAAAGTGATTTTGGCTGCGCAGGCGCGTCACGCTGCAAAAAAAGCACGTGAAATGGTACAGCGTAAAACCGTTATGGGTGGAGGAGGATTGCCGGGAAAATTATCTGATTGTTCAGAACAGGATCCTGCAAGATGTGAGGTTTACCTTGTCGAGGGAGATTCGGCAGGTGGAACTGCAAAACAAGGTCGTGACCGTAATTTTCAGGCGATTTTGCCATTACGAGGTAAGATTTTGAATGTTGAAAAAGCAATGCATCATAAAGTTTTTGAAAACGAAGAGATTCGTAATATTTTTACAGCTTTAGGAGTTACTGTTGGAACAGAGGAGGATAGTAAAGCATTGAATCTTTCAAAATTACGTTATCATAAAGTAATTATAATGTGTGATGCCGATGTCGATGGTAGTCACATTTCTACCTTAATATTAACGTTCTTCTTCCGTTTTATGAAAGAATTGATCGAGGAAGGTCACGTTTACATTGCTGCTCCACCTTTGTATTTGGTTAAAAAAGGGAATAAAAAAGAATATGCATGGAATGATGTTCAGCGTGATCAGGCGAACGAAAGAATGGGAGGAAGTGCTGCTATTCAACGTTACAAAGGTCTTGGAGAGATGAATGCTGAGCAATTGTGGGAAACTACGATGGATCCAAATTTTAGAACTTTGCGTCAGGTAAATATTGAAAGTTTAGCAGAAGCTGATCAGGTTTTTTCAATGTTAATGGGGGATGAAGTACCGCCTCGTAGAGAATTTATCGAGAAAAATGCTGTTTACGCAAATATTGATGCATAATATTTAGTTGCTTATTTTTTGTGCACAGAATTTTGATTTAAAAGTAAAAAATAAGCAACCGTTTAGTCAATTGTCTAAACAATTTGTAAATTAAACCTAGAAATTAATTAATAACCAATAAAGTATAAAATATGAAAGTTACCATTGTAGGAGCAGGAAATGTTGGAGCCACTTGTGCGGATGTTATTTCTTATAGAGGAATAGCCAGCGAAGTAGTATTGTTGGATATTAAAGAGGGTTTTGCCGAAGGGAAAGCGTTGGATATCATGCAATGTGCTACAAACACTGGTTTTAATACTCATGTGTCAGGTGTTACAAATAATTATTCCAAAACCGCCGGAAGTGATGTTGTTGTAATCACGTCAGGAATCCCAAGAAAACCCGGAATGACTCGTGAAGAGTTGATAGGTATTAATGCAGGAATTGTAAAGACTGTTGCAGAGAATGTACTGAAATATTCGCCGAACACGATTATTGTTATGGTTTCTAATCCAATGGATACCATGACTTATCTGGCTTTAAAATCTACTGGATTACCAAAAAACAGAATTATTGGTATGGGGGGAGCATTAGACAGTTCACGATTCAGAACGTATCTTTCTTTGGCTTTGGATAAACCTGCAAATGATATTTCTGCGATGGTAATTGGAGGGCATGGTGATACTACTATGATTCCGTTAACCCGTCTGGCATCTTACAATGGAATACCGGTAACGGAATTTCTATCAGAAGAGGTGCTGCAAAAAGTAGCGGCCGATACAATGGTTGGAGGAGCCACGCTTACTAGTCTTTTAGGGACGTCAGCATGGTATGCTCCGGGAGCGTCAGTTGCTTTTTTGGTGGATAGCATTTTAAATGATCAGAAGAAAATGATTGCCTGCTCTGTTTTTATTGAAGGAGAGTATGGTCAAAATGATATATGTATAGGAGTACCATGTATAATTGGTAAAAACGGAGTTGAACAAATTTTGGAAATTCATCTGAATGAAAAGGAAAAAGATTTGTTTGCTAAAAGTGCAGATGCGGTTAGAAGCATGAATGATGCCCTAAAATCGATTCTGGCTTAAATATTTTAGATAAAAAAGAATCAAGACTGCAAAAGTGCAGTCTTTTTTTTGAGATTAATTAATAAATAAATTGTTTAATCATTTCGAGAATTATATATTTGCTCGGTTTAAAAAAAATGTTGTAATTCGTGATTACGGTTTTTTAGTTTTGAAAACTCATATCAGGGCTTATTTTATGGGAGTTTAAAACAAATAACAAACAAAAAACATAATTAATTTTTAGTAATAATGCAGAATAAAGGACTTATTAAATTTTTCGCAATTCTATTTGCATTGGTAAGTATTTACCAACTTTCTTTCACTTTTGTGGCAAATAATGTCAAAGAGGAAGCTAAAGCTTTTGCAGGAGATAATCCTGATAAGGAATTAAAATATTTAGATTCTATTGGTAAAGTAAAGGTTTTTGATCTTGGTTTTACAGATTTTACTTACAATGAAGTAAAAAACAAACAATTGAATAAAGGTCTTGACTTAGAAGGAGGAATCAATGTGATTCTTCAGATTTCTATTAAAGATGTTTTGAAAGGTTTGGCTAATAATTCTAAAAACCCGGTATTCAACAAGTCATTAGCCGATGCAAGTGCAAATTTAGAAGGAAATAAAACCTATTTAAATAAGTTTTTTGAAGCTTTTGAGGCTAACTCAAGAGGGCAAGTGAAATTAGCATCACCTGATATTTTTGCTAACAGAAGCTTGCAGGGAGACGGTGGTATCGATTTTCAAATGTCAGATGCTCAGGCTCAAAAAGTAATTAAAAGAAAAGTTGATGAGTCTGTTGAAAGTGCTTTTAAAGTACTAAGAGAGCGTATCGATAAATTTGGTGTAACTCAGCCAAACGTTCAAAAATTAGGAGAAACAGGAAGAATCTTAGTTGAGCTTCCAGGCGCTAAAGATGTTGACAGAATCAAAAAATTATTGGGAGGCAAAGCTCAATTAGAGTTTTGGGAAACTTTTAAAATTGAAGAAATCGGAAACTTCTTAGTGTCTGCTAATGAAGCTTTGAAAAAAACTGAAATCAAAAAAACAGAAACTAAAACTGTTGCTAAAGACTCATTAAATGCATTATTAACTGATGCAAAGGATTCAACTGATACTAAAAAAGGAAATAATCCTTTATTTGATAAAATGATTGGTCAGGGTGGCGGACCTGTTTTAGGTTATTTTGCCCCAAAAGATACTGCAGTAGTTAATGAGTATTTTAAAAGACCTGAAATCAGAATTTTATTAGCAGCGGATCAGCATAATGCAAAATTTGTATGGAGCAAGCCAACTGTTACAAAAGATGCTAAAGGAAAAGATATTGAAGCTGTAGAATTATATGCTTTAAAAGGAAACAGAGACAATGCTCCTGCAATGAGTGGTGGTGTTGTTACGGATGCAAAAGATACTTTTGACCAATTAGGGAAACCAGCAGTTTCTATGCAAATGAACAGCCAGGGGGCTAAAATTTGGGAAGAACTGACAGGGAGAGCTTTTTCTCAAAAAAGTTATATCGCTATTGTTCTGGATAATGTAGTTTATTCTGCACCAGGTGTAACAAGCGGACCAATTGCTGGAGGAAGATCTGAAATTACAGGTTCTTTTGATGTAGCGGAAACTAAAGATTTAGCTAACGTTTTAAATGCAGGTAAATTACCGGCTTCTGCAGATATTATCCAGTCAACTGTTGTTGGACCATCTTTAGGTCAGGCTGCAATTGATGCTGGTACTATTTCTTCTGTATTAGGGTTTTTATTAGTTTGTTTATGGATGGTATTCTATTATGGTAAAGCGGGTTGGTATGCTAACCTTGCGTTATTATTAAACTTACTTTTCTTATTCGGAATTATGGCAAGTTTTGGTTTCGTATTAACTTTACCAGGTATCGCAGGTATTGTATTAACATTAGGTACTGCGGTAGATGCAAACATTATTATATTTGAAAGGGCAAAAGAAGAATTACGTGAAGGTAAGTCGTTGTCTGAAGCGGTAGTAGCTTCTTACGGATGGCACGGTGCGATGCGTTCTATTATTGACGCAAACGTTACTCACGTATTGACTGGAGCAATCTTGTTTATTTTTGGAACAGGACCAATTAAAGGTTTTGCTTTAACATTACTTATTGGTATCGTAACTTCATTGTTTACATCAATCTTTATTGCAAGAATTTTTATTGACAGAAACATTGCAGGAAAAGCAGATTTGACTTTCTCTACAAATATTACTAAAAACTGGTTTACTAATTTTCACTTTGATTTTATCAAAATCAAAAAAGTTACTTATATTTTCTCTTCTATTGTTACGGTAGTAAGTTTAGTTTCTATTTTCTTCGTTAACGGATTAGATGAAGGTGTTGATTTTGTTGGAGGTAGAACATTCCAGGTTAAATTTGAAAAACCTGTAGATGCAACGGCTGTTTCAGATGAATTATCTGCTGCTTTTGGTACACCGGTTGAGGCTAAAATTTTAGGTGATGACGATCAGTTGAAAATCACTACAAAATATAAAATCAAAGAAGATGGAGTGGCTATCGATGAGGAAGTGAATCAAAAATTATATAATGCATTAGCGAAGTATTTCCCTAATGTTTCTTATGAGAAATTCACGAATACTTATGATGGTAAAACGATTGGAGTTTTACAGGCTTCTAAAGTTGGAGCTTCTATTTCTGAGGATATCAAAACTAACTCATACTGGGCAGTTCTTGGAGCAATGGCAGTTATTTTCTTATACTTAATGGTTTCTTTCCGTAAATGGCAGTATTCATTAGGTGCTATTGCAGCTGTTGCGCATGACGTAATCTTTGTATTAGGAATCTATTCTTTATGTTATAAATTTATGCCTTTCCACATGGAAATGGATCAGCACTTTATCGCCGCTATTCTTACGGTTATTGGTTATTCTATGAATGATACTGTAATTGTATTCGACAGGGTTAGAGAGTTTATTATTGGAAACCGTAAAGGTAGTTTTGAAGATATTGTAAATGCTTCTATTAATACAACTTTATCAAGAACATTGAATACTTCATTAATGATGATCATCGTATTATTGACCATGTTCATTTTTGGCGGAGAATCAATCAGAGGATTTATCTTTGCAATGTTAATCGGTATTATTGTAGGTACTTATTCTTCATTGTTTATTGCTACACCGGTGTTGGTTGATACAATTTCAAAAGATGAGAAGCACACAATTGAAGACAAACATAATAAGGCGTAATCAAATTTAAACCTTACATTTTGCATAATTGAAAGATCCGGTGAAAGCCGGATCTTTTTTTTGCTAAATACGGATGAAATTATATCGATTTTTGTTTCGCTTAAGATAAATTTCGTTTGGATATTTAGATAAAAAGACTTCGATTCCGCTCGGTATAACTTCTTTTTAATTTTATTAAAGGAGAGTTAATAGCTATGTGTTTTATCTGTTTTATGAAAATGAAATGTCATATTGTAGCCCTGATGGGAGCGGTATCCTTTTTACTGCTTCTTTAGCAGTGAAAAGATATAGCGGACAGCAGCACAGAGTGTGTTATGGAAATTAGAGTTTCTGCTTCTAATAAATTATAGAAGAAATATAAATTATGGTTTTGTTTAGGTTTGCGGAACTTTAGTTTCAATAAAAAAAAATGCCCAATAGCAGTTGTATTGGGCATTTTTAATTTAATTTATGTTTTTTTCTTAAGATGTAGCTAAAGGATTTCTTTGTGCTCTAATGATGAAGAAAAGACCGATTATTATAAAAGGAATACTTAACCATTGTCCGGTTGAGAAATAGCCTAATGCGTTTTCAAAACCGCCTTGACTTTCTTTTACAAATTCTACAATGAATCTTACTACAAATAAAAGAACTAAAAACAATCCAAATAAATAGCCTGATTTAAGTCTGGCATTTGTTTTCCAGTATAAGAAGTATAAAATAGCAAATACAAAAATGTAACAGAAAGCTTCGTATAATTGTGTAGGGTGTTTTGCAGGAACCTGAGCTAATAAATCTGAAAATTTTGGATCTGTTGCAATTGCAGTGTAGGCATCTGCAGGATTTGCGATTTGAGTAGCATTTACAGCCTCATTTTTACTAAACTGATCGTGTAAAAAACGAATCCCAAACGCAGAAGTAGTATCATTTCCGATAATTTCAGAATTCATGAAATTCCCAATGCGTACAAAGATAGCACCACTGGCAACCGGAATAACCACCCGGTCTAAAATCCATAATAAAGGACGTTTTAAAATCATTTTGCTGTAATAGTACATAGCAACAATAATTGCAATAGCTGCACCGTGACTTGCTAGTCCCTGGAATCCAGTAAATTCTAATTTTGGTTCAAATCTGAAAGGAAGAAAGATTTCGAGTAAATGATTTCTAAAGTATTCCCAGTCGTAAAATAAAACATGTCCCAAACGGGCGCCAATCAAAGTTGCTAAAACAGTCCAGACAAATAAAGAATCCAGTTTGTCAATTGATTCGTTTTCACGTTCGAACATCTTTTTCATCAGGAACCATCCTAATCCAAAAGCGATAACAAACATTAAACTGTAATAGCGAATCATAAAAAATCCTAAGTTGATTCCCTCAGAAGGATTCCAAACGATATTTAAGGCGTGTGTCATGTAATATTGTGTTTTTATTAGTTGTAAAAATAAATATTTAAAGCAAAGTTCCTCTTTATAAAAAGTTAATGTTTGTGTGAACATTTTTTTTCCGGAACAGGATCATAACCAGTTTTTCCCCACGGATGACAGCTTAAAATACGTTTTATTCCGAGATAGCCACCATAAAACAATCCATGTTTTTGCAAGGCTTCAATCATGTAGCTAGAACATGTTGGCTCAAATCGGCATGACGCTGGTGTAAAGGGCGAAATGGCAGTTTGATAAAAGCGCACTAATAAAACAAATGGAGTTATGACTTTCATGATTTATTAGAGAATAGATTTTTAAAGTGAAAAAGTGGTGCCTTCTTTTCCGTCTTTCAATTGAATCCCTAAAGTAATTAACTGATCCCGAATCTGGTCAGAAAGGGCGAAGTTTTTATCAGCTCTGGCCTGATTTCTCATTCCGATAAGCATGTTTACTACGCCTTCTAATTTGTCGTTGTTGCTGTCGGCAGCTTTTTCATCACTTAATCCTAAGACATCAAAAACGAAAGTGTTAATTGCAGTTGAAAACGTTTTTAAATCTTCAGCAGAAATGATCTCTTTGCCTTCTTTCAGCAAATTAATATAACGAACACCTTCAAATAGTTGAGCAATTAAAATAGGAGTGTTAAAGTCGTCATTCATGGCGTCGTAACATAATTGTTTCCACGCTTTGAAATCTATAGAACTTGAATTGCCTGCTGAAATTGTCGGTAGAGCATCGAGTGCTTCCATTAATCTTTTATACCCTTTTTCAGCAGCAGTTATAGCGTCATCAGAAAAATCCAAGATACTTCTGTAATGTGCCTGCAACATAAAAAACCTAGTTACAGATGCAGAAAATGGTTTGCTCAAAACAGTATTATCTCCGCTTAAAATTTCCCCCGGTAAGATGTTATTTCCTGTGGATTTTGCCATTTTTTTACCATTTAACGTAAGCATATTGGCATGCATCCAGTAATTTACAGGAGACTGACCAGTGCAGGCTTCGTTTTGGGCAATTTCGCATTCGTGGTGTGGAAATTTTAAATCCATTCCTCCTCCGTGAATATCAAAGTGATTTCCAAGGTATTTGGTACTCATCGCAGTACATTCAAGATGCCAGCCTGGAAATCCATCGCTCCATGGTGATGGCCATCTCATAATGTGTTCTGGTTCTGCTTTTTTCCAAAGTGCAAAATCCTGTGGATTTCTTTTGTCAGACTGACCATCAAGATCACGGGTGTTAGCAAGCATGTCTTCGATATTTCGGCCGCTTAAAATCCCATAATTATTGGTTTCGTTATATTTAACTACATCAAAATAAACAGATCCGTTGGCAACATAACCAATTCCGGTATCAATTATTTTTTTGATGATTTCGATTTGTTCAATAATATGCCCAGTTGCCGTTGGCTCAATACTTGGCGGTAAAAAATTAAAAGCTTTTAAAATGTCATGAAAGTCAACAGTGTATCGCTGAACAACTTCCATTGGTTCTAATTGCTCTAAACGCGCTTTTTTAGCAATTTTATCCTCACCTTCATCAACATCATCAACAATATGTCCCACATCTGTAATATTTCGGACATAACGTACTTTATAATCCAGATGTAAAAAATACCTGAAAATTACGTCAAACGACATAAAAGTCCTCACATTTCCTAAGTGTACATTGCTGTAAACAGTAGGTCCGCAAACATACATTCCAACATTTCCTTCATGGATTGGTTTGAAATTTTCTTTTTCACCCGAAAGCGAGTTGTATATTTTTAACGGTTGAGTGTTGTATAAAGGCATATTTTTTAAATTGTTTTTAGGGGAGCTATTTCCTGCTGTCCGCTGTATCTTTTATGGCGAACCCCGCCATAAAAGGATGTCGCTTCCATCAGGGCTAGAACATAAATATAATAGAAATATTGTAAAATTAGAACTGAGTGTCTAGTTTAATATAATCTAAAAATTCTCTTTTTGTTTGAGGCTCTTTGAATTTTCCACCAAATTCAGATGTTACCGTACTGCTTTCGATGTCTTTAATTCCTCTTGAGTTAACGCAAAGGTGTTTTGCATCAATAACGCAGGCAACATCTTCAGTTCCTAAGGCTTTTTGAAGTTCCTGAACAATCTGCATTGTTAAACGTTCCTGAACCTGAGGTCTTTTAGCATAATATTCAACAATACGGTTCATTTTTGACAAACCAATAACTCTTCCGCTTGAAATATAAGCAACATGAGCACGTCCGATAATTGGCAGTAAATGATGTTCGCAGGTAGAATAAACAGTGATGTTTTTTTCTACCAACATTTCACCATATTTGTAATTATTGTCAAAAGTAGAAGCTTTTGGTTGTTTTGCAGGGTTAAGACCTCCAAAAATTTCTTTTACGAACATTTTGGCAACTCTGTTTGGAGTCCCTTTTATACTATCATCTGTCAAATCCATTCCAAGAGTTTGCAGAATGTTTTCAACATCTTTTTTTATTTTTTCTATTTTTTCTTCATCAGTTATGTCAAAAGCATCCGCTCTAAGAGGGTTTTTTGCATTGCTGCTGAAATGACTGTCACCTATTTCGTCTAAAAAATCTTCGTTATTTATCATTAAAAACTGCTATTATAATGGGTATATCTTTTTAAGGCGGTAAAGATAATTAATAAATAGGAAACCTTTTCTATCGTTTTTACTATTTAATTGCTCCTTTTTGGATATAATTTAAATTGAAAGCATTAAAAACACAAAAGACAATAACTTAGGAAGTTATTGTCTTTTTGAAATTGTATGTAGCGTTTATTATTTTTTATTGTAAACAATAAGTGCTTCTTTTAATATGTTTACTGCGGTAATTAAATCCTTTTTGTTTAAAACATAAGCAATTCGAACCTGATTCAGCCCCATTCCGGGAGTGGAATAAAATCCTTTTGCAGGTGCAATCATAACAGTTTCACCATTTAGATCATAGCTTTCTAAAAGCCATCGTGCAAAATCATCAGAGTTATCAATTGGTAATTGTGCAATACAATAAAATGCACCTTTCGGTTTGGTTACAATTACACCTTCAATTTTGTTTAACTCTGCAATTAGAGTATCACGGCGCTCTTTGTATTCTGAAATTACTTCATCAAAATAGCTTTGTGGTGTATCAATAGCAGCTTCACAGGCAATTTGTTCAATTGTTGGCGGACTTAAACGTGCCTGGGCAAATTTCATAACAGTAGCCAGAACCTGTTTGTTTTTAGTCACTAAACAGCCAATTCTGGCACCACACATACTATAGCGTTTTGAAACCGAATCGACCATAATAACATTTTGCTGAACATCTTCTAAATTCATTACAGAAAAATGTACATCATCGCCATCGTACAAAAATTCACGATACACTTCATCAGCAATCAAATACAAATCATGCTTTTTTATTAAGCCTGCCAATTGTTTGATCTCAGTTTCAGAATATAAATATCCGGTCGGATTTCCAGGATTGCAAATCAGAATGGCTTTTGTTTTTGGTGTAATTAATTTTTCAACCTCTTCAATACTTGGTAAAGCAAAGGCAGTTTCAATTGTAGAAACAAGAGGTACTACAGTTGCACTTGTTGATGATGCAAATGCATGATAATTAGCATAAAAAGGCTCAGGGATAATGATTTCATCTCCTGGATCCGTAATTGTGGCCAGTGCAAAAAGTAAGGCTTCAGAGCCACCAGTAGTAACAATGATGTCTTCTGTGTTAACGTTTACATTTTGGCGCTGGTAAAAATGAGCTAATTTTTTTCTATAGCTTTCATATCCGGCAGACGGACTGTATTCTATAAGACTCAAATCAATATTTTTTACCGCCTCGATGGCCACTTCGGGTGTCTTGATATCCGGTTGACCAATGTTTAAGTGATACACCTTGTGTCCTTTTTTCTTTGCTAAATCTGCAAAAGGAGCCAGCTTGCGTATCGGTGATTCGGGCATGTTTTTGCCTTTGAGTGAAATTGTTGGCATGAGTATAAATTATTGAAGTGCAAATTTGCATTTTTTTTTCGAATTTAACGTAAACAATAAAGGGACTTGTGAAAATGTAACAATAATCAATATTTTTAGTAATTTTATCATAAAAAATTATCAATGAAAAGATATATCATATTGTTTTTTGGGCTTTTGGCATCTTTTAACCTAAAGGCACAGGATGATTTTTTAATTCAAAAGCAGAAAAAGAAAGTTGTAATTCCTTTTAAACTAATCAATAACTTAGTTTTTGTACCCATAAAAGTAAACGGAATTGAGCTGAATTTCTTATTGGATTCAGGTGTTGATGAAACCATTCTGTTTAGTATGGAAGAGAAAAAAGAGGTTAGTTTTAAAAACATCCAAAAAATTAAGCTCAGGGGACTGGGAAGCGAAGAGGAGATTGAAGGACTGAAGTCAACTAATAATATTCTGGAAACACATGGTATGAAATCTGTAAACCATATGGTTTATATTATTTTAGATCAGGGGTTTAATTTGTCTTCACATATAGGAATTCCGGTTAATGGAATCATTGGATATAAATTTTTTAAAAATAATATTGTAGAAGTTAATTATCAGAAGAGGAAAATTTTTGTTTACCAAAACAATGAGAAGGTTAGGAATGATTTAGATAAAAAATTTGAAACCTTGCCTATTACTATTGAAAGATCGAAGCCTTATGTTATGGCATCAGTATTGGTAAATAATGTGAACATGCCTGCCAAATTGCTTGTGGATATTGGAAACAGTGATGCATTTTGGGTTTTTGAAAATGATAAGATAAAATTACCCGAAAAGAATTTTCCTGATTTTTTAGGAAAAGGATTTAGTGGAGATATTGAAGGACACAGGGCAAAAATGATTAAATTTTCACTAGCTGATTTCGAATTTAAAAATCCCATTGTTTCTTTCCCGGATTCAAGTTCCATTAAAAACGTAAAAATGGTCGCCAATAGAATAGGTTCGGTTGGAGGTGAAGTTTTGAAACGATTTACAGTTGTCATGGATTATGCAGATAAAAAAATGTATCTGAAAAAAAACAGTAAATTCAATGAGCCTTTCACTTACAATAAAAGTGGAATTACTGTTCAGCATAATGGGTTACAGTGGGTGCAGGAAACAGTGCACTTAGAAACAGTCAAAATAAATACTACTTCTACGATTGATGAAAATAACTTAGACCAAAGAAGTAATGATTTTAGATACAAATTTCAATTAAAACCTATTTTTGAGATTGTAAATGTTCGAAAATATTCTGCTGCAGAAAAATCGGGTTTACAGAAAGGAGATATAATTATTAGTATAAATGGAAATAAACCTTATAAATATACTTTACAGCAAATTAATAATCTGCTAAAATCGGAAGAAGATGTCTGGATTAATTTAGAAATAGAACGCAATAGTGCGCTGCTAAAATTCCGTTTTCGACTGGAGGATGAATTGTAGTTAATTTCTTAGTTAAATAATTTTTGTGTTTGATAATTAGATAATTAGTCAGTTTGTTTTGACGATTTTTATTATTTTATTCAATAATTTAAGTATTTTTAGCAAAATATAATGAGAATATATGGTTAAAAAATACTTTTCTTTAATTGCTTTTAGCTTTTATTTTTTCCTTTTTTTATTATCTGCAAAAAGTTCGGCACAATGTGCAGGAACTGATTCTGTATTTGAAGTTTGTGACATTCCTGCTGCATCCAGCCAGGCTGTTTCTCTTTTTTCTTTATTGGGAGGGAGTCCGGTTGCTGGAGGTATATGGTCTGATGATGATAATTCAGGAGCTTTAAATGAAACTACGGGCATTTTAAATGCTCAGATAATTCCTTTTAAGGGAATATATCATTATACTTATACGGTCGCAGGAATAAATGGCTGTGCAGATAATTCTGCAACTATCGAAGTTATTATTGGTGGATATGCAGGTGTTGCAGAAAAAGCTTCAGCGTGTAGCGATGATACTGCATTTAATCTTTTTCAGATATTCAATGGGGATAGTCATTTAAGCCCCCAATCTGGAGGAAGTTGGTACAATGATACAAACCAGACTGCTTCACCAAGTGTTATTAATGCAACAACCTTCGTGCCTGGAACTTATAAATTTACATATTCTATTGCTGCTATTGGAAACTGTCCAGCTGTCTCTTCAACAGGATTTGTAACTGTCTTCAGGTCTCCGGAACCAGGAACCCCTGCGCCATTAATATTATGCGAAGACAGTGATTTTTCGGTGTATTCCAATCTTGACCTAAATGACAGGTTATCTGGACAAGACCCTGGAGGAACATGGACGGATAATAACGGTACAGGACAGATTACTTTTATAAAAGATCATAATATAAATGTTCAGCAAATATTTAATACTTACGGCATAGGGGAATATAACTTTACTTATACAGTTTTGCCAACAAGTCCGGTGTGCAGCATAGAAACTGCAGTTGTAAGAATCAAAATTGAAAAGAAATACGATTTTACCGGAGCAAAATTAGAAGTGAGAAATGATATTTGCGAGTCTGATATTCAAACCGCAACTTATTCAGCAATATTGACACAGGGAATTCAGAACATCCCGAATGGACAATTTTATGTGACCTACAATGTCTCAGGTCCAAACGGAGAAACAAAAAAGATATTAGCAACATTTAGTAATGGAGTTTTAACTTTTCCTTTAGATAGAAGTTATTTTCAACAGCCGGGGAGTTTTACAGTCAGAATTACAAAAATTGATGAGTTTAGCAGTGAAGGCGGTTGTGTAAATATTATTAATAATTTATCCGATGTTTTGCATGTTTATAAAACACCGGTTTTAAATGGTGCTACTTTAACACTGGCTGCAGCTTGTCAGAATAAAAGCTCTCAGGCATCAATTTCAAATGCTTCAGGATTAGAAGACGGAACTTATACTATTTTATATAATGTTTCTGGTTCAAATACAGCAACAGCCCAGGTTGCTACTATTAATGTTTTAGGAGGAAATGCAAATTTTACAATTCCATCAAACTTAAATGCAAACAGTGGAAATTCCATTATTATAATTACGAATATTACCAATGCGGCAACTCCCTACTGCACAAATACAGCTAACTTAATTGGAAATTTAATTATAAATAAATTGCCAGACACGGCAAATCTTAAAATAGAAGTTCAGGATAATTGTTTTAATAAGCCTTTTACAGCTTCGCTTTCAGGTTTAGGAACACTAACAAATATTACCATTTCTTATATATTGTCGGGAAGTAATTCAGCAACATTACAAACACTTACTTTAGTAGTCACTGATGGAAAAGCCAGTTTTATTATCCCGTCTGCTTTGTTGCCAAATACAGGTTCAACAGCTATTTCAATTACCAATCTGGTAAATAATGATACGACTTGCGATGTGAATCTCACAGCTGTTTCTGATGCGTTTGCAATAAATCCTATTCCTGTGGCTCCAGTTGCAGACAATCTGATTTTTTGTAAAGCAGATGGAGCGACTGTTGCGAATTTAATTCCAAACGGATCTCAGTATAAGTGGTATAATTCATCTGCACTTATTACACCTTTGTCGGCTTCATATGTTTTAAAATCAGAAAATTATTATGTAACACAGACTTCTGCTGCAGGTTGTATTTCTCCGGAAACAATGATCACAGTTACGATAAGTAATCTGCCGGCACCAATTTTAGATACTGCCGGGCAAAATTTTTGCGGTCTGGATAATCCGACTATTTTAGATTTGTCTAATAATACAAATGTGTCTTCGACAGTAGTTTGGTACGATGCGTTAAATAATGGTAATCTTTTAACTTCGACAATACCACTTCGGGATAATACTACTTATTATGGTTTCGATTATCTGGCATCAACAAATTGCTTTTCTGAAGATCATATAGAGGTAAAAGTTTCTTTGAGTCATTGTGATGATTCTGAATATGAAACATTTTTTGTACCTGATGGTTTTTCACCAAACGGGGATAATGTAAATGATACTTTTAAAATTCTTAAAATTGATTTCTTATATCCGGATTACAGGCTCGAAATTTACAACCGATACGGAAATATATTGTTTAAAGGGAATAAAAATAAGCCGGATTGGGATGGAAGAAATTCTGAAGGAGGCGGATTTGGAGATGGAATAGCGCCAAATGGAGTCTATTTTTATGTTATTCATTTTAATAAAGATAATAAACCGCCTCAGCAGGGTCGTCTTTATTTGAATAGATAAATCTTCATTTACATTAATATAATTTCAAATGAAAAAAATAATACTTTTTATAAGTTTCCTTTTTTGTTTCACAGCCGTATCTGCGCAACAGGATCCAGAATATACTCATTATATGTACAATATGAGTGTGGTAAATCCGGCTTATGCTACCGGTGTACCGGCAATGTTAAATCTGGGAGGACTATACAGAACACAATGGGTAGGAGCTATAGGAGCACCAAAAACATTTACTTTTTTTGGGCATACATCATTGAGTGAAAAGATTGAAGTTGGAGCCTCATTAATTTCAGACGATATTGGGGATGGTGCAAAAAAGGAAAATAATTTCTACGCAGATTTTGCTTATATTCTTCAATTAAACGGAAAAAATAAACTTTCTTTAGGATTAAAAGCCGGTTTTACTTCTTTACAGACTAATTTCAACGGATTTCGTTTTACCGATCCCGCTACAGATTTGGCTTTCGCCGAAAATATAAACGTTACTAAACCTAATATTGGAGCAGGAGCCTATTATTTTACAGATAAATATTACATAGGATTGTCTATTCCGAATTTATTAAGTTCAAAACACATTGAAGAAAGATCAGGGATAAACGCTTTCGGATCCGAAGAAATCCATACTTTTTTAACTGCAGGATATGTTTTTCAGATTAGTGATGCATTCAAATTAAAACCCGCATTTATGTCAAGGTTTGTTTCCGGAGCACCTATTTCAGTTGATATTACAGCCAATGTGTTGTATAATGAAAAATTTGAGTTGGGAGCCGCTTACAGGATAAATGACGCCGTAAGTGCTTTGATGAATATAAATGTTACACCATCTCTGAGAATTGGATATGCCTATGATTATACAGTTTCAAATTTAGGACAGTTTAATTCTGGAACTCACGAAATCATGCTGCTTTTTGATTTAGATTTATTAGGAAAAGGATATGATAAATCACCAAGATTCTTTTAAAATGAAAAATAGGAACAAACTACTCGTTATTATATTCGTATTTTCTATACAGTTTATAAGTGCTCAGAATCAGGATTTGGTTAGGGCTAAGCGTTTTTTTGACAGAACATTTTATATTGAAGCCATTGTTTTGTATGAAAAATTAGCAGAAGAAAAACCTTCGCAGGAAGTAATTAAAAATCTGGCAGATTCTTATTATTATACCAATGATTTGATAAAAGCCCAACGTTATTATCGCCTTTTGATTAAAAACTACGATAAGGATTTAGACAGAAATTATTATTTCAAATATTCCCAAACGCTGAAAGCTACAGAGAATTTGGAAGAAGCAACCGAAGCTTTAAAAGCATATTATTCAAAATCTGCCAATAATGAAGATTTGGTGAATTTTGAAAGAGACATCAAAACGTTGGAAAATGTTTCTGCAATTGGAAATCGTTTCGAAATTAAAAACTTAGCTGTAAATACACCAAATTCAGAGTTTGGAGCAGTAAAATATAATGACAGTCTGGTTTTTGCGGGAGTGAAACTAAAACCGGGATTATTTGATAAAAAATACAAATGGGATAATGCAACTTACCTAAATTTGGTTGCTGTTCCAATCAAAAGTATAAACTCTCAGGATCAGATCACGCATTATTTTTCGAATGAATTAAAAACCGGAATGCATGAGTCGAATGCTGTTTTTACCAAAGACGGCAAAACAATTTATTTTACCCGTAATAATTCTAAAAACGGTAATAAAAGAAAAAACGAGGAAAAAATTTCGAACCTTCAGATTTTTAAGGCCGAACTGGTTAGCGGAAAATGGACTAATATAGTTTCGCTTCCTTTTAACAGTGAAAATTATTCTGTAGAGCATCCGGCATTAAGTGCGGATGAAAAAGTATTATATTTTGCTTCAGATATGCCGGGAACATTGGGGTCTTTTGATATTTATTCAGTAAATATAAACCAAGGGGCATTTGATACTCCAAAAAATTTAGGCCCAATTATTAATACAGATAAAAGAGAACAGTTTCCTTTTGTTTCAAAAGACAATAAACTTTATTTCTCATCTGAAGGGCATTTAGGCTATGGATCACTGGATATTTTTGTTTCAGAAATTAAAGGGAAAGAATACGGAAAGCCTGTAAATGTTGGTTCGCCTGTTAATTCCAATTTAGATGATTTTTCTTTTTACTTTGATTCGGACACAAAAGAAGGCTTCTTTGCTTCAAATAGAAAAGGCGGAAAAGGGAGTGACGATATTTATCAGTTAAAAGAAATTAAAGATTTAATTGTTGAAGACTGCAAACAGTTTATTACCGGAATTATAACAGATGCTGATACAAAATTAACTTTAGAAAATGCCATTGTAGAACTTCAGGATGCGTATAAAAAACAGCTAAATTTAGTTAAAACAACAGCTGACGGAAAATTTAGTTTTACTGTGCCTTGTGAAGCTTCTTTTACTGTGCTGGCTTCTAAGGGAAATTATACCAACAACTCAAAATCGTTAACTTCAGGGAAGACCAGAAATATAAATAACGATGCGTCAATGACTTTAAAATCATTAGAAATCATTAAACAGGAAGAAAAATTGATTGCTGAAAATAAAAGAAAACAAGAACTTATTATAGAAGAAGAAAATAAGAAAAAAGAAGCCCTGGCAATAATCGCTTTAAAAGAAGCAGATAAAAAAGCGAAAGCTGATAAAATCGAAGCTGAAGAAGTCAGGAAAAAAGAAAAAGTTGATCAGATTTTGGCACAGGAAAAAGATGTTGTAAAAGATAAAGACAGACTTATCATTAAAACAGATCCAATTTATTTTGATTATAATATGTGGTATATCCGAAAAGAATCAAAAGTAGTCTTGGGAAGAGTGGTAGAGCTAATGAAGAAATATCCCGGAATGGTAATCGAAATTGGCTCACATACGGATTCGAGAGGAAATGCTAAATTTAATGAAGATTTATCCCAAAAAAGAGCGACTTCTACCAGAGAGTTTATCATACAATCAGGAATTGATGCTAAAAGGATAACTGCCAAAGGTTATGGTGAATCTGTTCCAATTATAAAATGCAAAACAGATGACGCCTGTTCTGAAGAAGAACACGAGCTGAACAGAAGATCTGAATTTGTTATTAAAAATTTATAGATTTTTGAATAATAAATTTAACCAAGAAGCCTTTTCATTGATTTCTTTTTTATTATTTTTATAAAGATAACCATGAAATTAAAAATACTCAATTATGAAAAAGTTAGTTTTATCCTTTCTGATATTGTCTTTAGCCGGACTGCAAAGCTGTAAAAATGAAGAAAAACAAAAAGAAATTGAAGCAGCTAAAGCCGAAGGTGAAAAAGTTGTAAGTACCCAATGTTATAAAGCAGTTTATGAGAATGATAATATTGATTTAAAATTAAATACTTTAAAAAGCGGAAAAATAAGCGGAAATATGTCAATGAAAGTTTCAGGTGCCGCAGAAAGAATTGGTGAAATAAAAGGAGAATTTCATGGAGATACCTTATTTGCAGATTACACTTTTACTGAAGGAGCAGATAAAAAAACGTTTAAAAATCCAATGGCATTTTTAAAAAAAGACAAACAGCTCATTTTAGGAAACGGAACAATGCAGACCACAATGGGTGTAACGTATCTTGTAAAAGACAAACCAATAGATTTTGAACGTGTAAAATATAAATTTGACACTATTGATTGCGCTGACAAATAAATTAAATCAGCTTTACATAAAAAAAGCCGTTTCATTAGTTGAAACGGCTTTTACTTTTTTTTAAATATTTTTTATAAAACCTCACCTTTAATTTTAAGGGCTACCCTTCCATCAGGATAATTTACGGCATTGGTTTCAACGGTAATTGTTTTACGAATAGGTCCTGCAGTCATGTTGTATTTAACATCAATTTTACCTTTTTTTCCAGGTAAAATAGGCGAGCCCGGTTTTGTAACCACTATAGAACTCAGGGTTGACTGAGCAGAAATTATCGTTAAAGGAGCATCTCCTGTATTTGTAAATTCAAAAGACCTGACAGCATTGTCACTTTTTGAAATTTTTCCGTAATCAATAGTATTGTCCGGAGCTGAAAACTCAATTTTAGGACCGTTTTGAGAATAACCCGCTACGCTAAACAGTACGATTACAATAAATTTAATAACATTTTTCATTTTGAAATTGTTTTTAAGATAGGAGTAAATATACTTTCTTTTAATTAATACACAAATTATTAATTCGTTTTTTATAGTGTACTTAATTATTTACTTTTGCTGTCAGTTATAAGTACAAAAATTAAACCAAACTTTCGTTTATTTGTTTAACTGTTAAATCGTTTAACCGATCTTCCAAGATAGATTTCAAAAACGATTAAACAAATTAACGATTAAACGAATCAACAAAAAAATAAACGATTAAACATATATAAATGACAATTCCAGCACAATTTGACGCTAAGACGATTGAGAGTAAATGGTATGATTACTGGATGAAAAACAACTATTTTCATTCAGAACCAGATCATAGAACACCGTACACCATTGTAATCCCGCCGCCAAACGTCACTGGAGTCCTTCACATGGGACATATGTTGAATAATACGATTCAGGATGTTTTAATTCGTCGTGCACGTCTTAAAGGATTCAACGCTTGTTGGGTTCCGGGAACAGATCACGCATCGATTGCTACTGAAGCTAAAGTTGTGGCAAAATTAAAAGCAGAAGGAATCAATAAAAATGATTTAACTCGCGAAGAATTCCTAAAACATGCTTGGGAATGGACAGATAAATACGGCGGAACAATTTTGGAGCAGCTTAAGAAACTAGGTGCTTCATGCGATTGGGAACGTACTAAATTTACAATGGATCCGGATATGTCTGCTTCTGTAATTAAATCGTTTGTTGATTTATACAACAAAGGATTAATTTACAGAGGATACCGAATGGTAAACTGGGATCCGGAAGCAAAAACTACTTTGTCTGACGAAGAAGTAATTTACGAAGAACAACAAGGAAAATTATTTTTCTTAAAATATAAAATCGAAGGTTCAGAAGATTTTTTAACCATTGCTACAACGCGTCCTGAAACTATTTTTGGAGATACTGCGATCTGTATCAATCCGAATGACGAGCGTTTTACACATTTAAAAGGTAAAAAAGCTATCGTTCCAATCTGTGGAAGAGTAATTCCAATTATCGAAGATGAATATGTAGACGTTGAATTTGGAACAGGATGTTTGAAAGTGACTCCTGCGCACGATATGAACGATAAAACTTTGGGTGAAAAACACAATCTTGAAATCGTTGATATTTTTAATGAAGATGCAACGTTAAATAGCTTCGGATTACACTATCAGGGAAAAGACCGTTTTGTGGTTCGTAAGGAAATTGAAAAAGAACTTCAGGAAATTGGAGCTTTAGCAAAAACAGAGATTCACTTAAATAAAGTAGGAACTTCTGAAAGAACCAAAGCCGTAATCGAGCCAAGATTATCAGACCAATGGTTCCTGAAAATGGACGATTTGGTAAAACCGGCTATAAAATCGGTTTTAGAAACGGGAGATATTAAATTACACCCAAAACGTTTCGAAAACACTTATGCGCACTGGTTAAACAATATTCGCGATTGGAATATTTCTCGCCAATTATGGTGGGGACAACAGATTCCGGCTTATTATTACGGAGACGGAAAAGAAGATTTCGTAGTTGCAGAAAACATCGAAGACGCTTTAGCTTTAGCAAAAGAAGAAACCAACAACCAACAACTAACAACTGACAACCTTAAACAAGATGTTGATGCGTTAGATACATGGTTTTCATCCTGGTTGTGGCCAATGTCAGTTTTTGGCGGAATTATGGATCCAGAAAGTCCAGATTTTAAATATTATTATCCAACAAACGACTTGGTAACAGGTCCGGATATTTTATTTTTCTGGGTTGCCAGAATGATTATTGCTGGTTACGAATATGCTGGTGAAAAACCATTTACAAATGTATATTTAACGGGATTAGTTCGTGATAAACAACGTCGTAAAATGTCTAAATCATTAGGGAATTCTCCTGATCCTTTAGACTTGATCGATAAATTTAGTGCAGACGGAGTTCGTGTAGGATTGCTTTTAAGCGCTTCTGCAGGAAACGATATTATGTTTGATGAAGAATTATGCAGCCAGGGAAAAGCGTTTTCAAACAAAATTTGGAATGCCTTTAAATTGATTAAAGGTTGGGAAGTTTCAGAAGCTATTCCACAACCAGAATCATCAAAAGTAGCAATCGAATGGTACGAAGCTAAATTACAGCAGACTTTAGTTGATATTGAAGATAATTTTGAGAAATACAGAATTTCAGATTCATTAATGGCCATTTATAAATTGGTTTGGGATGATTTCTGTTCCTGGTTCTTAGAAATGATCAAACCGGCTTATCAACAGCCAATTGACAGCGTAACTTTCGCGAAAGCGATCGAAATGCTAGAAAACAACTTGAAGTTATTGCATCCATTTATGCCTTTCCTGACAGAGGAAATTTGGCAATTAATAGCTGAAAGAACCCCAGAAGAAGCTTTAATCGTTTCAACCTGGCCGGAAGTAAAACCATTTGATGCTAAATTAATTGCTGATTTTGAAAATTCAATTGAAGTGATTTCTGGAATCAGAACGATCAGAAAAGATAAAAATATTCCGTTTAAAGATGCTATCGAATTAAAAGGAATCAACAGCGAAAATGTTTCTACTTATTTCGATTCAATTATCACGAAATTAGGAAACGTTTCGGCTTTCGAATATGTTTCTGAAAAAGTAGACGGCGCATTATCTTTCCGTGTAAAATCAAATGAATATTTCATTCCGATTACTGGAAATATCGACGTTGAGGCTGAAATCGCAAAATTAACAGAGGAATTGAATTACACGAAAGGATTCCTGAAATCTGTTGAAGCAAAACTTTCTAACGAGAAGTTTGTAAACGGAGCTCCGGAGAAAGTCCTTAATTTAGAAAAACAAAAACAAGCCGATGCTTTAGCAAAAATTACTACAATCGAGCAGAGTTTAGCTGGTTTGAAGTAAAATTCAAACTTAGTTTATAAAATTAAACCCGACAAGTTTTTAAAACCTGTCGGGTTTTATACATGTATTTAAATTCAAATTTTAAATAAGTATTATTTATTTAAATTATGTAATTTAGAAAAATCTTTAAGAGATAATCAAAAATGAAAATAAAAGGCATACATATACAAAATTTTCGTAGCGCTAAGGATTTAAAGATTGACTTTGATGATAATTTGAATGTTCTCGTTGGGGTTAATGGTGCTGGAAAAACCACAATACTTGAAGCATTGACTCTATGCATGTCTTGGTTGATTAAAAGAATTCAAAGACAAAATTCTTCTGGGTTAATGATTTCTGATTCTGATATTAGATATGATTCTGAATTTACAAGCATACGAATTGTCTGCAATGAAAATGATAAAGATTATTCTTGGGAATTAGTAAAGTTTGCAGAAGGAAAAATCATTGAAAAAAAATCAGATCTAGTTGAAGTTTCGGAATTAGCCTTATATTTTCAAAAGATATTAGATCAGGAAAATAGATTACCAATAATAGGCTATTATCCTGTTACCAGAGTCGTAGATAAAATCAGCCCCGAAGTTAAGTTTGACGATACTTTTTCTACATTAGACGCTTATGATAAAGCCTTAGATGGAAAGCAAAATTTTAGTTCTTTTTTCGAATGGTTTAGGCAACAAGATGATATTTTAAATGAGAAGGCCACAAATAGAAGTAAATGGATTCAGCAAAATAAAGTTTCGATAAAGAGAAGAGTTGATAAAATATTAAAACTATTAAAACCTTCGAATTCTGATGAAAAATTTATTGTGGAAGAATTTGATTATTTGAAACGAAGAATTAGCAAAGATGATTTTATTTATGAAGAACCTCGTTTCTTTTTTCATGAAATTTCTAGAGTAATAGATTTTAGGTATCCTAAATCCAGATCTTTGGATGGTCGCATTCTTCATGATTTGGAATATATGTTTCATAAAATAGAAGTCCAAAATAGGGAAAAATGGTATGATGCAAGATATTTTGAATTAGTTTATATAGATACTTTTCATCGAATATTAGAAAAATTTAATAAAAGCAATGAAAAAATAGAAACTAAGGATGATTTTTTCTCTGTTTTTATTGAATTGTTTTTATTTGCAAATGAATTAAGTTTATGGTGGCTCAGCGATATTTCTAGAAAAAAAATTGAAAATATATTACGTACATTTCTTTTAGAAATTTGTGGAAATAGAGCAGAAGATCAAAAAGATGATTTCTACTTAGAAATTAAACAATTAGAGAATTCAATTTTTAGAATTATTGAAGATGAAATTAAAAAGAAGAGAAATTTAAAAGGGAATGAAGGAAGGGAAATGTTGTTTGTTAAAAAGGCAATTGAACAATTTCTTCCAGATTTCACAAATTTAAGAGTTAGAAGAAGTCCTAGACCTCATATGCTTATTGATAAAGATCATATTGAATTTAACCTTAATCAATTATCTGATGGAGAAAAGAATCTAATTACTCTTATAGGAGATATTGCTCGAAGATTGGCAATTGCAAACCCTGAAAGTGATAATCCTCTGGAAGGGAATGGAGTCATAATGATTGATGAAGTTGATTTGCATTTGCACCCCAAATGGCAGCAGTTAATGATTCCTCAATTAGAAAACATATTTCCAAATTGCCAATTTATTGTATCAACACATTCACCTCAGGTTTTAAATAACATTCAACCTGAGAGTATTTTATTGCTTGATAATACAAATAATGAATTGTCTTATTCTTTGGCTAGGGTTTCATATGGAAAACAATCGGATGAAATATTAGAAAAATTATTAGGTGTTGATTCTCGACCTTCGGATGTTAAAAATAAAATTAAAAAGCTTTATAAATTTATAGAATTAGGAGAGATTATTAAAGCCAAAGAATTGTATAATGAATTGTCAGATATAATTATAGGTGGTGATCCTGAACTTGTAAAAGCAAATGTATTAATTAAAAGAAAAGAGATTATAGGTAAATGAAACATATAATCAAACAAGAAGAGCCACAAGCTTTTACTAATTGGAAAGTTGGCAGAGGCGGTAATGCAGAAAAAACTTATAAAGGATTAAATAGAAACCATAACATAAAAGATAATTTACGAGATTCTTTATTGCAAGAACAAGGATATATTTGTTGTTACTGTGAAAAAGAATTGAAAAGTAATGATCGTCATATTGAACATTTTAAGCCTAAACATAAATTTCCTCAATTGCAATTAGAATATGAAAATCTATTTTGTTCATGCCAGGTCAATTTAATAAATGGAGAACCTTTACATTGTGGTAATAGCAAAGGAAATTTTTTTGATGAAAGATTTTTGATTTCACCCTTAGAACCAAATTGTGAGAGTAGATTTAAGTATACATTTGATGGACAAATTTTTCCTGCTGATGAAAATGATATTGGAGCTAAAATCACTATAATTGAATTGAATCTTGATGAATTAGAAAATTTAAGAAAAGGTGCTATCGAGCCATTTTTAAATTTAGATGATGAGATGAGTGAAGAAGAATTGTCTTTGTTTATAAGTAGTTATTTAAAAGATAAGGCAGATAATGAAGGAAAATTTAATGAATTTTATACGACTATAAAATATTTGTTTTTAAAGTAAAAAGTAATTTATTACAAACCCCGACAGAATTTTTAAATTCTTGTCGGGGTTTTGTATTTTTTTAAAGTAATTATTTCTTATTAAGCTCTGCAGCTTTTTGCTCCCAATATGTTTCAAGCTTACCATAATCAACTGGATTTGCAGGTTTTTGATAGCCCAGCCTGCCTGATTCAAATGCCCTGACGAGAATGGTCTCTATCAGATAATCTTCGTTGACTTCAAAAGGTTTGTATTCTCGTTTTAAACTTATATCAAACATATTGGCGGTTGCATTCGATACAAAAGCCTTAAAACCGCTTTTTAAAGTTTTGACCAGTTCATAGGTTGTTATTCCGGTCTGTCGATGGATGAGTTTTACTAAAATCTGACCTTGTTTTCGAGAAAGTTTTTTTAACCTTGCTTCGAACTCATTATTGAGATAATCTTCAACGATTTTAAAATATTTTTTCTTTTCACGGCTGGTTTTCAAACGCGCCATTCCATTGTTTAAAGCAGTTAGTCGGTCTGCTGCCAGTCTTGCATACGGATAAACTTTATATACCCTGTTTTGAAGAATAAGAAACTGTTTTTTGGCTTCAAGATCCAAATTTCCTTTCGAAATAAGAATTTCAGGCAATTCAATAGTGTCACCCAAAATAGAGTCATTTTCGGTAAGTGTATAACCCATTTCACTCTCTTTTGGAGTAATCTGTGCCTTAGCAGCAAAAGAAATTAAAAGAAAACATAAAATACAAGTTGTAAATCTCATGGAATATATATTTAAGTGTAAAATTATACATTATATACACAACTGTAATACCAAATTTATAAATTAGCAAAAAAATATTTTATGAGTACACAATCTATCTTAAAAGATACCTCAATTGCTTTCCTGGAAAGCTACCTAAATAACGCTTCGCCGACAGGTTACGAAAGTGAAGGACAAAAAATCTGGATGAATTACCTGGAGCCTTATGTAGATACTTTTATTACGGATACTTACGGTACAGCTGTTGGGGTTATCAACCCAGACGCTCCTTTCAAAGTAGTAATTGAAGGGCATGCCGATGAGATTTCGTGGTATGTAAACTACATTACAGACGATGGTTTAATATATGTAATCAGAAATGGAGGATCTGATCACCAGATTGCACCTTCAAAAAGAGTAAATATCCATACCAAAAAAGGAATTGTAAAAGGAATTTTTGGGTGGCCAGCTATTCATACACGTCTGCGTGACAAAGAGGAAATTCCGAAACTGAGCAATATTTTTATTGATTTAGGATGCGAAACCAAAGAACAGGTTGAAGCGCTTGGAGTTCACGTCGGATGTGTAATTACCTATCCGGATGAATTTATGATTTTAAACGAAAACAAATTTGTATGTCGTGCCATTGACAACAGAATGGGCGGATTCATGATTGCTGAAGTTGCACGTTTGCTAAAAGAAAACAACAAAAAACTTCCGTTTGGTTTATACATTGTGAATTCTGTTCAGGAAGAAATTGGTCTTCGCGGAGCTGAAATGATTTCGCAGCGCATCAAACCTAATGTTGCTATTGTGACAGATGTTTGTCATGATACGACAACGCCAATGATAGATAAAAAAGTAGAAGGTGACCTTAAAATTGGTAAAGGACCGGTAATAGCCTATGCTCCAGCTGTACAAAATAACCTAAGAGAATTGATTGTCGATACTGCGGAAGAGAAAAACATTCCATTTCAGCGTCATGCGACTTCCAGAGCTACCGGAACAGATACGGATGCTTTCGCTTACAGTAACGGAGGAGTGGCTTCAGCATTGATTTCCCTGCCATTGCGCTACATGCATACTACTGTAGAAATGGTTCACAAAGAAGATGTAGAGAATGTGATTCAGCTGATTTATGAATCATTACTGAAAATCGAAAACAATGAGACTTTTTCTTATTTCAAATAATAGTTAAATTCAGTTGTTTTAATATTTTTAGTGGATGAAAAGAATTATAATGATTTTAATTGTGATGCTCTCAATTTTTGTTTATTCACAAGAATCAAAAGAAAGAAATTGGGGCATAAAAATTAATACAGCTCAATTAATTGATATCGCTTCATTTCCAACTTTACAACTGTCTGTTGAAAGAAAAATAAATTATTATTCAAGTTTGAATATTGAAATTGGTTATCAACTTTATGATCTTTCAAATACGGATACCATTTTTTTTAAGGAAAAAGGATTTAAAACAAATATCGAAGGACGAATTTATTTGCAAAAACTGTTTAATTCAAGGGTTAAATCTAAACGAAGTGAGTTGTACGCGGGTATCCAGATATTTTATAGAGAGAATCAGAGAAATAGTTTTATAGAATATGTTCCGATTGATCCAATAAATGAAGATGAGCACATTGAATATTTGGATGATTTTGGAGTTAAGAAAACAGCTAAAGGAATTAATTTAACTGTTGGTAATCAATTTTCATTTGCAAGATTTATTTTAGAGCCATTTGTAGTATTTGGCTATATGAATAGAAATACAATCAATACCGATCTTGATTATGATGAAAGTAAACATTCTCGGAGTATGAATCATGCTCTTTTCTTAGGTAGCGATTTAGAAAGTAATTCAGGAAGTATATTCAATTTTGGACTTGGTTGCAGGGTGGGGCTTAGATTTTAAATACATAAAATCTTAGTATGAAGATTGCTATATCAAGAGGGTTTGAGATTTGTTTTTAAGTTTTTTAAAACTTGAAATTATTGTGAAAACTGAAATATTGCTATCGCAGAGATTGACAGATTAACTAATAAAAAACAAGCATGAAAATTTTACTGCTCGAAGACGACTTTACTTTATCCAAAGAAATAGCAGTGTTCTTTGCTTCAAAAGAATTCGAGTGTGTTCCTTATTATGATGGCGCTTTTTTGCTTCGAAAATATTTTCCGTATGATTATGATTTAGTCATTCTTGATATCAATGTTCCTGGTATAAACGGAATTGAAGTTTGTAAAAAGATACGTGAAGTTGATAAGAAAACGCCAATAATTATGTTGACTGCTTTCAGCGAAATTGAAGACAAACTGGCTTCTTTTGATAGTGGTGCCGATGATTATTTGGTAAAACCTTTTCATTTTGAAGAGTTGTACGCCAGGATTTCTTCTCTTTTAAGACGAAAAGAAATTCCGCAGCAGGCAGAAGAAAAGATTGTGATTCAGGATCTGGAAATTTCAGAATCTGAAATGAAAGTGTTCCGCGCAGGCGAAGAAATCAAACTTACGCCAAAAGAATTTAAACTGATTCTGATTTTGGCTCAGGCCAAAGGAAAAGTGCTTTCTAAGCAATTTATAGCCGAAAAACTTTGGGATTATCATATCGAAACCAATCAAAACACAATTGAAGTTTACATTAATTTTCTTCGAAAAAAGATTGACAAAGACCACGAAACAAAATTAATCCGAACCAAAATCGGTTATGGATATTATTTAAGCGATCAGGAATGACATTAAAAAACAGGATATCACTTTTAGTAAGTCTGCTCTTTACAATCCTTTTTGGACTGGCTTCGACTGTGATTTTTGTTTTGTATTCTAATTTCAGAAAGGAAGAATTTCGTGACCGCTTAGAAATAAAAGCACTTTCGAATATCAAACTTCTGGTAAATGTAAAAGAAGTTGACGATCAGCTTTTAAAAATGATTGACCAGAATTCAATCAATAAATTGTATGATGAAAAAACACTGGTTTTCGATTCACATTTCAAACTCATCTACAGTAGTATCGATGATGCTAAAATTGACTGGTCTGTCAACGATTTAAAATACCTCAAAAAACATAAAACGTTTTTTAAACAGCAGGGCGATTATGAAGTGTACGGTGTTTTTTATGATACTAAAGACCGGGATTTTTATGCCTTAATATCAGCCACAGATGATTATGGCAAACGAAAACTACTTTTTTTACGATATACCTTAATTATATCTTACATCTTTTTTACCTGTATCTGCTGGGTTTTAACCTCTTTAATGGTAAAAAAAGCGATGAATCCGTTAAGTATTTTTCATCAGAAGATTAAAAATATAAACGAAAACAATTTGGATACCCGCGTAGAATCCAAAAGCAATAAAAACGAAATTGATCTGATTGCCAATGAGTTCAATTTTATGATGGACAGAATAGAGGTTTCATATCAAAAACAAAAAGAGTTTACGGCCCACGCCTCACATGAGCTCAGAACTCCCTTGTCTAGAATCACAGCTCAAATTGAAAATACAATTGCAGATCAGGAAACATCAATTAAAGGAAAAACTTTTTTAAAAACTATTTTATCTGATGTCAACCATTTATCGGAATTAATTAATTCCTTACTGGTATTATCAAAAATTGATACCAATACTTCTGGAAACAATGAAATTCACAGAATGGATGAAATTCTGTTTTCGTCCATTGAAAATTTAAATAAAACTTTTCCGGATTTTGTTATTCTTTTTGAAATAGAAGAAAGCGACAATCTGGATACGGCTTTAGAAATTAAAGGAAATAAAAACCTTTTGGAAATTGCATTGAGTAATGTCCTGAAAAATGCCTGTGTTTACTCTGATAACAAACAGGCAAAAGTAAAAATTAGTACTCAGGAAGATCATTTGGTAATTTCAGTTTTAAATACCGGAAAAACGCTGAGTGAAAAAGAACAGAAAAACCTTTTCCAGCCTTTCATGCGTGGCGAAAATTCAAAAGGCACTTCCGGTTTCGGACTGGGGTTACGCATTGTAAATCGTATTTTAGCGATTCATGATGCCAAAATCTTATATAGCATTCCTGCAGAAAACACCAATTTATTTCAGTTGATTTTTCATTAATCAATCCTCCTTAATATTTTTAAGCACTTTTTAAGGTCTTTCTTAAGGTGTCTTAAAGTCCTGCGATAGCATATTTGTATCAAATAAAAATGATACGATGAAAAAGTTATTTGCATTATTCCTGCTGATTGCCATGAATCAGATGGTTCTGGCTCAAAAAACAGTCACTTTAGAAGATTGTGAAAGTCAGTTTTTAAAAAACAACCTCTTCCTGCTGGCTTCGCATTACAATGTTGATGCCTCAAAAGCACTTACAATTCAGGCACGCATCTGGGACAATCCAACAATTACGGCAGAATTAAACGCCTACAATCCGGATAGGGATAAATTTTTTGACATTGGAAAACAAGGTCAAAAAGTATTTGGTATTGAACAGCTGATTTATTTAGGCGGAAAAAAACGTAACGAAGTAAAATTAGCGAAAACCAATGAACAGCTGGCAGAACTGCAGTTCAATGATTTGTTGAGAACCCTGAAGCTTCAACTGCGCAAAAGTTTTTACACGGTTTATTACAACACCAAAAGTCTGGAAACAACAGACAAACAATTGGCTCATATTGAAGATTTAATCAATTCGTATTCAGTTCAGGCGCAAAAAGGGAATATTCCTCTAAGGGATGTTGTGCGTCTGCAGTCGCTTTATCTGAATTTTAAAAATGAGCGAATGGAGGTAGTAAATAACAACATCGAAGAGCAGGCGAATCTGAAATTGCTTTTGAATTCAACTGAAGAAATTGTTCCGAATGTTTCAAAAGACGAATTCAGCAAATATTTAAAAACAATTGATTTCGACTTAAAATCTTTCGAAAACGAAGCTATTGCAAACAGACCGGATTATCTGGCAAAACAAAAGGAAATCGATGCCAACGAACTAAACGTAAAATGGCAAAAATCGCTTTCGGTTCCGGATATCACTTTAGGAGCAAAATATGATCAGCGAAGCGGGGCTTTTAATAATGAAGCGAATGTTACTGTTGGAATTCCGCTACCGCTTTGGAATCAAAACAAAGGAAATATCAAGTACGCCAAAACCATTCTGGAACAATCTAAAATTGAAAAGCAAAATTTTGAACTACAGCTTCAGACAGAAATTACATCCGCCTGGAATAAATGGGACGAATCCCGTAAAAACTATGTAGTAATAAAACCAACCGTAAACTCAGATTTTGAAGCTGTTTACAATGGAATCTTAACGAATTTCCAGAAAAGAAACATCAGTTTGTTAGAATTTACTGATTTTATGGAAAGTTACAATCAGGCAAATATTCAGGTAAACGAGTTAAAGAAAAAACTGGCGCTGTCTGCCGAAGAATTAAACAGTACAATCAACAAAGATTTATTTTAAAAACAAATGAAATGAAACATAAACTAATTATCGGAATTGCAATTGTGAGTTTATCCATCACAGGCTGTAAAAAAGAAGTAGAAAATCCGCAGATTAATACCTCCTTCGCTTTAAGCGATAACATGCTGAAATCGACAACAACGGCAGTTGCACAAATACAACCGGTAACCAACGAATTGAGCTTTTATGGTAAAATTACAGCCGACAACAATAAAATGATAGATGTTTATCCGCTAGTAGGAGGAAACGTAATCAAAGTAAATGTGGAGCTTGGCGATTATGTAAAGAAAGGTCAGGTGCTGGCTACTATAAAAAGTACTGATATCGCCGATTTTGAAAAACAATCCCTTGATGCAAAAAGTGATTTGCTGGTAGCCAAAAATAATCTGAAAGTAGCTCAGGAATTATTTGACGGAAAATTAAATTCTGAAAGTGATGTGCTTCAGGCAAAATCGGAAGTAAATAAGGCACAGTCACAATTAAGCAAAATTCAGGAAACGTATAAAATTTACAATATCAAAGCAGGTTCTATTTACGAAGTTACAGCGCCAATCAGTGGTTTTGTGATTCAAAAGAGCATCAATCAGGATATGCTTTTGAGAAGTGACCGCTCAGAAAATATTTTTGACATTGCCGAAATAAGCGAAGTCTGGGCAATGGCAAACATTAATGAAATTGATATTAATAAAGTAAAATTAGGAATCGATGCAGATGTTACCACTTTAAGTTATCCTGACAAAGTTTTTAAAGGAAAAGTAGATAAAATTTTCAACGTTATCGATCCTGAAACCAAAGCAATGCAGGCGAGAGTCAAACTACAAAACCCGGGATTTTTACTAAAACCGGATATGAATGCAAACATAAAACTATCTTTTAAAGAAGATAAATCGATGATTGCAATTCCGAGTGACGCTATTGTTTTCGATAAAAGTAAAAACTTCGTCATGATTTTTAAAGATCGTCACAACATCGAAACCAGACAAGTTGAGGTTTATCGAGTGGTTGGAAAAACTACCTATATCTCAAGCGGTTTAAAAGAGAACGAAAAAGTCATTACCAACAATCAGTTATTTATTTACCGTGCTTTAAACGAATAAGACATGAACAAATTCATACGAAATATTATTGCTTTTTCGCTTAAGAACAAAGCATTCACCTTTTTTTGGGTGGGATTACTGGCTGTTGCAGGATTTATTTCCTTCAAAAACATGCCCATTGACGCTTTTCCGGATGTAACGAATACCCAGATTATCATTATTACACAATGGAACGGAAAAAGTGCTGAAGAAGTAGAACGTTTTGTTACTTCTCCTATTGAAATTTCCATGAATTCGGTTCAGAAAAAGACAAGTGTACGTAGTATTACCATGTTTGGATTATCGGTTATCAAAATCATTTTTGATGATGGGGTAGATGATACATTCGCACGTTTTCAGGTCAATAATTTATTGAAAAACGTTACGCTTCCAGACGATGTTGAACCTGATGTACAGCCGCCTTACGGTCCAACAGGAGAAATATTCCGATATATTGTAAAAAGTGACAGCCGTGACAGCCGTGAATTATTAACCTATCAAAATTGGGTTATCGACAAACAGCTTCGTTCAGTTCCGGGTGTGGCAGATTTGAATGTTTTCGGAGGTCAGACAAAAACCTATGAAGTGGGAGTTGATCCCGTTAAATTAGCAAAATACAATATTACACCGCTTCAGGTTTACAATGCTGTGGATGCAGGAAACTTAAATGTTGGGGGTGATATTATCGAAAAAAACGGACAGGCATTTGTAGTTCGTGGAGTCGGACTTTTAAAATCCAGAAAAGATATTGAAAACATTATCGTGGATCAGGCGGGTGGAAATCCGATTTTAGTTAAAAACGTAGCTTCTGTCTACGAAAGTTCAATGCCAAGAGTTGGTCAGACAGGTATTGGTAAAAATGATGATGCTGTTGAAGGGATTGTCGTAATGCGAAAAGGCGAAAATGCTCAGGAAACTTTGGCTTTAATTAAAGATAAAATCAAAGATTTAAATGAAAATGTACTGCCGAAAGATATCAAAATTGAAACCTTTTACGATCGTGATAATCTGATGAATTTCACGACAGAAACTGTAATGCACAATTTATTTGAAGGAATTATTCTGGTTACCTGCGTTGTGTTTCTTTTCATGGCTGACTGGAGGACTACTTTTACAGTTTCGATTGTGATTCCGCTTTCTTTATTGTTTGCATTTTTATGTCTAAAAATGATGGGAATGAGCGCCAATCTGCTGAGTCTGGGGGCAGTCGATTTCGGAATTATTATTGACGGTGCGGTGGTAATGGTTGAAGGATTGTTTGTGGTTTTGGATCACCGTGCCCATCAATTAGGAATGACGGCTTACAACAAGATTGCCAAAGGAAGCCTGATTAAGAAAACCGGAACAGAAATGGGTAAAGCTATCTTCTTTTCTAAATTAATCATTATTACTGCTTTATTGCCGATATTTTCTTTTCAGAAAGTAGAAGGAAAAATGTTTTCGCCTTTGGCTTTTACATTAGGTTTTGCCTTAATGGGAGCTTTGCTTTTCACTTTGACACTTGTACCGGTTTTATCACATATTCTTTTAAATAAAAATGTAAAAGAAAAAAACAATCCTTTCGTGAATTTTTGGGACAGAATTGTAGGGAAAGGTTTTGCCTGGACATTCAAACACAAAGTAAAATCTTTGGTCATTTCGATTTCGATTATTGCAGCAACATTCTTTTCAGCTTCGTTTTTAGGAACCGAATTTTTACCTCAGTTGAACGAGGGCGCTTTATGGGTAACAGCCGAATTGCCTATGAGTACGTCACTTCCTGAGAGTGTGCAGACAGCCGCATTAATCAGAAAAGATCTGGAAACTTTTCCGGAAGTTAAAAAGGTGCTTTCGCAAACCGGCCGCAGCAATGACGGAACAGATCCAAACGGTTTTGGATTCATTCAGCTTCAGGTTGATTTAAAACCTAAATCAGAATGGACGCGAAAAATCAATATGGATGAACTGATTAACGAAATGGATCAGAAATTAAAAGTGCATCAGGGAATTACCTATAATTATTCACAGCCTGTTATTGACAACGTAGCCGAATCTGTAGCAGGTTTTAAAGCGTCTAATGCAGTGAAAATTTATGGTGATGATTTGGATAAACTGGATGAATTATCAAATGAGGTTTTAGCTAAAATCAAAAATATTCCGGGTATCAAAGACGTCGGAATTCTCAGAAACGTTGGCCAACCTGAAATCAGTGTGATTTTGGACAGAGAAAAAATGGCTGCTTATGGTGTTACATTAAGTGATGCCCAGGCTGTTTTAGAATTGGCTTTTGGAGGAAAAACAGCAACTCAAAAGTATGAAGATGAAAAGAAATTTGATGTTAGGGTTCGTTTCTCCAAAGAATACCGAAAAGACGAAGAAGATTTAGCAGAGTTAAAAGTGCCAACAATCAGCGGTGCCAAAATTCCGTTGAAAGAAATCTGCGATATTAAAACCGTTACAGGACCGGCTTTTATTTACAGAGACAATACCAAACGATTTATTGGGGTTAAATTCTCTGTTCGTGATCGTGATTTAGGAAGTACAATTGCCGAAGCACAGGAAAAAGTAGCCGAAGTAAAAATGCCGGCAGGTTACACTACGGGCTGGACAGGAGAATTTGAAAATCAGGTCCGTGCCAGTGCCCGTCTGGCTCAGGTAGTACCAATTAGTTTGATAGGGATTTTTGTGCTGCTGTTTATTTTATTCGGAAATATAAAAGATTCATTGCTTGTTTTGGCGAATGTTCCATTTGCAGTAATTGGTGGTATCATAGCATTGCACTTAACCGGAATGAATTTCGGAATCTCAGCTGGAGTTGGTTTTATCGCTTTACTCGGAATTTGTATTCAAAATGGAGTTATCCTGATATCCGAATTCCATCATAATCTGAAGGCTAAATTTTCTCTCGAAGAATCTATTTTGATGGGGGTAAAAGCCAGAACCAGAGCCGTAGTAATGACAGCTTTGATGGCTTCAATAGGTTTATTACCGGCAGCAATTTCAACCGGTATTGGTTCTGAGTCACAAAAACCATTAGCGATAGTAATCATTGGAGGATTAATCACAGCAACAGTTTTAACGTTATTGGTTTTTCCAATTTTGTTCTGGATATTCAATCGTAAAAAACATGCCCCAATAGAATAGAATAGAATAGAAGTTGATATCATTGTTGGTTATATTAATTTCAAATAAAAGCATCATTAATTTTTAATGGTGCTTTTTTGCATTATATCAAATAAAGGATATTAATTTTCAGGAGCTGATCCCGCTGTCCCTTATATCTTTTATGTCGAACACCGCCATAATAGGATGCCAGTCCCATCGGGGCTAAAAAGGCACCAAAAATAAAAACGACCTTCTGCTCAGGAAGGTCGTTTCAACTAACTTAAAAACTCTTAAAACTTTTAGCGATTTTTTATTTCAAATCTTTTAAAATGGAAACTGCTTCTGCTGCATTAGATAATTGTGCATATTTCAAAGCAGTAAATCCTTTTTCATTTTTAATACCCGGTTTTGCCCCCTGTGCCAATAAAATTTTAAGGATTTCAACTTTATTGTAGCGTGCAGCTGTCATTAAAGGAGTCATTTCCTCACTTTTTTCATTAACGTCAGCCCCGTATTCAATAAATTTTAAAACGCTTTGAATGTCACCTTTTAAAATTGCGACATTTAGTGGTGATGCATCATAAGGTGCAACTATAACTTTTTTGTCTTCATTTAAAGACTTGAAATTTGAAGCTAAAGAAACATTTGTAAAAGCTACTAAAGCTACTCCTAGGTAAACGATTGATTTTTTCATAACGATTGTTGTTTGTTGATTGATTAATGATGATGATTTTTTAATTCTGATGTAAAGGTAATCTAATTTTTGTATTATGTATTACAAGGTACTATGTTTTAACTAATTCTTAACATTCATTTAATAAATTCCCTCGCAAGCTTTTCAAAAATGTTAAATTACTTGTTTCTATATAGACGCCGAATAAGTCGATATGTTACAGATTAAATCAAAAAAATGTAAAAAATCTTATAAAAAAATGAAATCGTGTAAATCCTAATTGTTCTTTTTTTAACTTTAACTAACAAAAATCTTTACTAACTACTTAAATCACAGCTTATGTTATTCATCAAAAGAGTTTTAGTTATCCTGATTTTAATTATTTCTGTAGTATTAATTGCAGCTTATTTTATGCCAAGAGAATATGCTGTAACAAGAGAAATAACCATTAATAAACCAGCTGATTCGATTTTTAATTATGTCAGATATTTAAAAAATCAGAACGAATTTAGCGTTTGGGCTAATATTGACCCTAAAATGAAGACTACTTATAAAGGAACTGACGGAACTGTTGGATCCATCTCTGCATGGGAAAGCGATGTTCGAGATGTAGGCGAAGGAGAACAGGAAATAACAAAAATTACTGAAGGGAAACGTCTGGATTTTGCATTGCGTTTTAAGAAACCAATGGAAGATACTGCTGTTGGTTTTATGACTACAGAAACTGTTTCCGAAAATCAGACGAAGGTAAAATGGGGGATAAGTGGCGTTATGCCATACCCAATGAATATGATGCTGCCTGTCATGAAAATGGATCAGATTATTGGCAACGATTTACAAAAAGGACTGGAAAATTTGAAGGTAAAAATGGAAAACTAAATTTTTAGCCACAGATTAGATTCAAAAATTATTGTTTAATTGATTTAATCTGTGGCTAAAATTCATCTTAATTTGAAATTCTTCTGATAGACATTTTTTAAATCCTTCTCAAATAAAGTATAAGGATTTTCATAGAACTTTATAAAATCCGGGACACTTACTTGTCCGGGAAACGGAGCATAAAAATGTGTCGGACTTGTAGTGTCGTTTCGCCAGACCAAAACATAAGCCAGTTCTAATTTCTCTGATTGTAATGTTTTTAATAAAGTTTCGGTCCACCATGTTGCATTCGGAACCGATTCTAGGCCTGTTTCGGTAAAAGCGGCTAATTTATTCTTTTTGATTGCGATGTCTGAAATTATTTTTAATTTCCTTTTCGCTGCTTCCAGATCATATTTACCATCACGCCCAAAATCACCATAATCATCCATTCCAAACAAATCTACAAAATCGTCTCCCGGATATCGTTCCAAATATTCTTCTTCAGAATTAAATCGGTTATCCGGTGAAAAAGCATAAATAAAATTATGAACTCCCAAAGTATCTCTTAAATACGAAATTGTAAATTGCCAGACAGCTATAAAATCTTCACGGGAAGTATATTTTTTCCCCCACCAGAACCAATCTCCGTCAAATTCATGGTAAGGTCTAAAAATCATGGGAGCAAGTTTACCGTCTTTTGCTTTTACAGAATGGGCAAAATCAGCAATTGTTTTTAAAATTTCTTTATATTCTTCGTGATGAGAACCTCCCGGCTTAATTAAAGACATTGAAGCAGTCGAGATTCCGTCTTTCCAGTAAAAACCTCCTTCAGATGCTGGGTTATTAAAGTGCCAGGCAACAGTTGTAATTCCGCCACGTTCATAAGTGTCAATAACGTTTTTTCTTAAAACCTCTTTCGTTTTTTCAATTCTCTCTTTTGACTGTCCTGAAAAATCACTGAAATCAATTCCAACAACAGCAGGATGCGAACCTGTGACCGATTCAACATCAGATCTATTGGATTCATTACTCCAGCCATGCCCATATTCGAGCGCATGCTGATGACCAAAAAGGATATGTTCTTTTGAAATGGTTTTGAGATTTTGATATAGGTTTTTGGTTTCTTTTGTCGCCTTTTTGTCAATCTGCGCAAAAAGAAAATGCCCTGCTGTCATAAATAAGAACAATAGGGCACATTTTTTATTAGTTATAAAATTCATGGTTTAAATAGTTAGTTTAAACCCGAAAAGTACTATTTAGAAGAAAGGTATTCTAATACGTTTTTATCAATACGTTGATCAATATTGTCAATATCCGCTTTAACGAATTTTTCTCCTAAAATATTCTCGTATAATTCGATATATCTTTCAGAAACTGATTCGATATAAGCATCCGTCATTTCAGGAATCTGCTGTCCTTCCTGACCCTGAAAGCCGTTTTCGATTAACCAGCGACGTACAAACTCTTTTGATAATTGTTTTTGTTCTTCTCCTTTATCTTGTCTTTCCTGATATCCATCAGCATAAAAATAACGGGAAGAATCTGGAGTATGAATTTCGTCAATTAAAACAATAACACCGTCTTTCGTTTTACCGAATTCGTATTTTGTATCTACTAAAATCAATCCGCGTTTTGCAGCGATTTCAGTTCCTCTTTCAAATAAAGCTTTGGTATATTTTTCTAAAACTAAATAATCTTCTTCAGAAACGATTCCTTTCGCAAGAATGTCTTCACGAGAAATATCTTCATCATGAGAACCATTATCTGCTTTTGTAGTTGGGGTGATAATTGGTTCCGGAAATTTATCATTTTCTTTTAAACCCTCAGCCATAGTTACTCCGCAGATTTGTTTTCTTCCGGCAGCATATTCACGGGCAGCGTGTCCTGAAAGATAGCCACGGATTACCATTTCGACTTTAAAAGGTTCACATAAATGTCCAACAGCAACGTTAGGATCCGGAGTTGCAATCAGCCAGTTTGGAACGATATCTTCTGTCAGTTCCATAAATTTTGTTGCAATCTGGTTCAGGATTTGTCCTTTGTACGGAATTCCTTTTGGCAAAACCACATCAAAAGCCGAAAGTCTGTCGGTTGCTACCATTACTAAAAGCTCATCATTGATGTTGTAAACTTCTCTAACTTTTCCGCGGTAAACTGATTTCTGATTCGGGAAATTAAAATTTGTGGTTGTGATTGTATTGCTCATTGTCCTTTATAGTTGTGTTGTTTTTTTATGAATGCAAATTTAAAACTATTTAAAAGAGCAAACAAATGTTTATTTGTTGATAGTTTATAGTTAATGTTTTTGGTGTAAAAGCTAATACTCATCAACTAAAAAATTATTGTTTTAGAAGTGTCGAATTGAATAGATTTAAGATTCGGCTGTATTCATCAATCCAGGAATAGGTTTCTTTAAAGCCATGGGATTCAACAGGGAAAGAAGCCAGACTCCAATTCTTTTTCTCTAATTCAATAAAACGCTGAGACAAACGTACAATATCTTTATATTCTACATTGTCATCAACCATTCCGTGTAGTATTACCAAATTACCTTTTAAGTTATCTGCAAAATAAATTGGTGAGCTCTTTTTGTAAGCTTCCGGATCTGTTTCAGGAAAATTTAAAATATTCCCTGTATAGCCATGATTGTAATGTGCCCAGTCTGTAACAGATCGTAATGCAGCTCCCGAAGTAAATTCGCCCGGAGTAGTCAGCATTCCCATCAAAGTAATAAAACCGCCATAAGAACCTCCATAAATTCCAACTCTGTTGGTATCGATACCATATTTCTCAACTAATACTTTTTTTCCGTCTAAATGATCAGATAAATCTTTTCCGCCCATAAAACGGTAAATTCCGGTTCTGAAATCACGGCCGTAACCATCACTCCCTCTATAATCAATATCTAAAACAGTGTAACCCAAATCGGTTAACAGATTATGGAACATGTATTCTCTGTAATAATTGCTCCAGAAATTATGTGCATTTTGAAGATAACCTGCACCGTGAACAAAAATTATTGCGGCTTTGTTTTTAACTTCTGCAGCAGGTGTATATAATCTTGCGTTTACCGGAGTTCCGTCCTGTGCTTTAAATGTAATTACTTCAGGTTCTCTCCACTGGTATTTTTTAAAATCTTCTGAAACTGACGATGAGATTTGCTGTAAAGATGTGTTCTTTTTATTTTCGGCCACATAAAAATCCCAGGGAATATTTTTATATGAGTAGCGGACTAAAAGTGATTTTTCGTCTGGAGAAAGTACTACTTCATACGCACCGTCTTTGGTTAAAATAGGCTGTAAAACACCATCTGCAGCGACTAATTTATAGAAGTTTCTGTTTCCCGGATGCGTTGTATTTGTACTCAAATAAAATACTTTTTTATCCTTAGATAAAGTCAAATCACGAACTTCCCAGTTTCCTTTGGTTAACTGAGTTTTCTTTTTTGTCTTTATGTTATAGGTATACAAGTGCGAGTATCCGGTAGCCTCAGACTGAAAATAAATAGTTTCATTATCTGCTAAAAAGCCTAAATTACCGGAATCAAATGAATACGATGGAATTCCAGGACCTCCAATCCACGCTTCGTCATGCTGGTATTCAATTTCCTCAAAAGTCCCTTTGTCAAGATTTAAATTTACCAGCCATCTGTCTTTATTGTCCTGACTTCTGATTTCAACAATAGCCAATGAACCATTTACATTATAAACAGGTGCAAGCGCTACAATTAGTTTATCTTCTTTAGTTTTGTTTTTCAGATTATCATATTGCTCATAATATTTCGGAGTGTCCTGAATATGGCTTAACGTTGAAAAGTTTACATAATAAACCGAATCTTTTGCAACAGAATAAATTCCGAATTTCGTTTTTACAAAATTATTAACAGAGACTTTTTCCTTAGTGTCAGGACTTTGATTATAACCATCTGCCGTAATAAAAACCTCCATTTTTTCTTTTTTGGCTTCAGTATTTTCTACTAACATAAAAGTGGTAAAATTTCCGTTTGGATTCACTTTTAAATTATAAAAATCATCTTTTCCGTAAAAATATTCTTTGGCAAAATCAGACTTTAATGCCTTAGTTTTGGCAAGATTCCATTGTTTCTTAGCTTCTTTGTCTCTGATAAACTGGAATAACTCTTTTTGCTGTGTATTCAAAAAAGTTTCTTTTTCCGGTTTTGTTTCCTTTTTAGTTCCTTTAGTAAAATTGGTGATTTGTAAAACCGTTCCTTCTTTAGTGTTATACTTGAAAATATTATCGTTTTGTTCAAAAAACAAAATTCCGGATTGACTGCCTAGTTCTAAATTACTTAATGCAACAGATTGCTGAATCAGTTTTTTTACTGTTTTTGACTGAATCGAATACGAATACAAACTTCCTTTTTCTAAATAATAAACTATATCTGATCCTGGTTTTGTTTTAAAATCCAGTTGAGAAAATGCAGCTTCTTTTGGAGCAACAACTTCCGGTTTAGTCATCCCTTTTTGCCAAAAATAAGTACTGGTACCTAATTCATCTTTTGGATTCCATTCAAAATAAACTTTTTTTCCGTCCAAAGACCAGCGTCCGTTAGTCGGTTGATTTCCAATAAAAGACTCGCCTTTCATTATTTCTTCTAACTTCAGTTTTTGGCAATTTCCAATAAATGCAAAAAATGAAAAAGCAAGGATAAAAATGTTTTTTGTCATTGTCATATTTTTTGAGAAAACAAAAGTACATTATGAAAGTATTAAAAAATGATTTCTTTGTGAAATTCTTTGTAAAACATCTATTTAATAAAAAAATCCCTGAATAAATATTTCAGGGATTCTCTATTTTGATGAAAATATATTTTTAGGTTAGCCTTCTATAAATTCTTTATCTAAAATTTTAGAAGCAATATATTTTGCCACGCCATCTTCGGCATTGGTTTTTATAACTTCTAAATTAGGCAGAGTTTCTTTTAACAGAGCAGGAGCATTTCCCATAATTAAACCTTTTCCTGTAGAAGAAAGCATTTGTAAGTCATTAAAACCATCTCCAAACGAAACAGTTTCTGCCATAGTAAATCCTTCTTTTTCTAAAACTTTTGTAATAGCAACCGCTTTATCTACAGATTTATCCATGAATTCAAGACAGGTTGGTAAACTAAAAGCATGATGTAAATGCTCTGAAGAATTAGCTAAAACAGCATCTCTCACTTTTACTAATTTTTCGTGATTATCACATGAAAAAAAGATTTTTATAGCTTTGAAATCTTCTATCGTTTTATAATCGACCAATTCCGGACGGTATTTTAATTCAGCCTGAAAAGAATTCAGTCTTTCATTCCATTTGTTAGTCTGCCAGACTTTTTCTTTGAATAATACTACCGTAATATCAGGATCGATTTCAATATTTAAGGCTGATTTAACCACATCGCTGTCCAAATTGAAAGCAAAAAGTTCTTCCTGATTTGGCGAATGAATTCTTCCTCCGTTAGAACTTACCAGATAAACCGGAACTTCAAGTGTTTCGATAATGGCCATCGCATCGAGATGATGACGGCCTGTAGCAACAATAATTAAATATCCTTGATTGTGAAGTTCCTGAAAAATGGATTTGGTGTATTCTGAAATTCTGTGTTGTGGGTTGAGTAAAGTTCCGTCAAGGTCACTTACTACAACTTTTATATTTTTAAGCTTTGTCATATTAATATTCAAATATTTATGAAATGCAAAATTAAGCTTTTAAGCCCGGAAGACCAAAGTTTGAAACGTTTGAAAGCCCGAAATAAGACAAGTTTATTATTTATTTAACGATTTACTTAAAAATTTATGAAGATAGATAAAACTCTAATCTTTAATCTTATCTTTTAATTTTTTGAGTTCTTGCATAAGCTATTTTTAAAGTATCAGGACAATTAGAACTAGCTTTTAATTTATAAACTAAAGAATCATTTTTAATATAAAATATTTCTTTATTGAAAATCGCAAAAGAAGCATCGTCCTTAGGGGTACAGTTTGGAATAGTCAATAAATCTTTCCCTTTGTATTTTTCAAAAGAAATACATTCAACAAATGGGAACATTCTATAGCATGTATCACTAGTTGTACTGTTTAACTCTATTGAATCTCCAATTATTTTCCAATGACCTTTAGATTTTACTCTCCAATCACAGCCCGCACTTCTATAATAAAAAGAACTATCTTTCTTTATTATAATACTTGATTTTCCCGGAACAATATATTCTGTATCATACCAAGTTCTAATAAATTTGTTAACAGGAATTTCTGATTTTTTACATGAAATCAAACAGATAATTGATATGTAAGCTAATATTTTAATTTTCATTTTATTGCTGTTTTGAAATTTTTCCAAAAAAAATATTCGTTTTGCACCTTTCGTTGAAAAATGTACAAAACGAATATTAATAAATGTTAAAACACAAATTCACGATTTACATTTAACATTTCACTAAAAAAATAAAAATTAATCGTGATTTTCTATTTGCTTATAAGCATCAATAACCTTTTTAACTAATCTGTGACGTACGATATCTTTATCGTCTAGATAAATAATTCCGATGCCTTCAATATCTTTCAGTACCAAAAGAGCTTCTTTAAGTCCGGAAATTGTGCGACGAGGTAAATCAACCTGACCCGGATCGCCAGTAATCATAAATTTCGCATTTTTCCCCATACGCGTCAAAAACATCTTCATTTGTGAGTGTGTGGTGTTTTGTGCTTCATCAAGTATTACAAACGCATTGTCTAAAGTTCGTCCACGCATGAAGGCTAAAGGAGCAATCTGAATAATTCCTTTCAGGATATAGTCTTCCAGTTTTTCATTCGGAATCATATCACGCAACGCATCATAAAGCGGCTGCATATAAGGATCCAGTTTTTCTTTCATATCTCCGGGAAGGAATCCCAGATTTTCTCCTGCTTCAACTGCCGGACGGGTCAATATGATTCTTTTAACTTCCTTGTCTTTCAGCATTTTTACGGCCATTGCGACACCCGTGTACGTTTTTCCGGTTCCAGCAGGTCCAACAGCAAAAACCATATCGTTCTTTTTGATGGTATCAACCAACAGCTGCTGGTTAGGGGTCATTGCTTTTACAATTTTACCGCCAACTCCGTGAACCAATATTTTGTCGTGGTCATAAGCTTTTTTTTCGTCCTGACCATCACTCATTATTACACGTTCAATTACATTATCATCAATGTTGTTGTATCGGGTAAAATGAAGCATAAGCCTCTGAAATCTCTTTTCGAATTCATCTAAAACTTCTTTTTCGCCAAAAGCCTTTAAAGTGGTCCCTCGTGCTACGATTTTAAGCTTTGGGTAATACTTTTTGATTATTTCTAAATGGCTGTCCTGAGCGCCCCAAAATTCTTTAGGAGCGATGTCTATTAGCTCGATTATTCTTTCGTTCAAATGAGGTAGTTTTAAATTAAAAATAAATTTGTTTGTAAATCTATTGTTGTCGGGTATGTTTATATCTTTAAGGGCAAATTGTATTTCTTTCTTTCAATTTGCGTTAAGTATTATTAGATTTGCATTTCTCAAATTTAATGAAATTTAGGTTTAAATACTACCAATAGTTATAAACAAAATGATGTCAATAATTACCCTCACTACTGATTACGGCTTGAAAGACCACTTTGTTGGTTCGCTGAAGGGTAAAATACTTTCGGAAATTCCGGAAGCAAAAATTATTGATATTTCGCACGATATAGATCCATTTAACACTGCTGAAGCAAGTTATGTTATTGGTGCTTCGTATTTAAGTTTTCCAAAAGGAACTGTACATCTGATTGGGGTCGATATTGAGCGTAATAAAGAGAACCAGCACATCGCCATACAATGGAATGATCATTTTTTTATTTGTGCTGATAACGGAATTTTGAGTATGCTCACGCAGAAAATCGTTCCGCAAAAAATGGTAGAAATCAATATTCACGACCGTTTCCCTATTGAATTTACTGATCTGGATATTTTTATACAAGTAGCCTGCCATCTTGCAAAAGGCGGTTTATTGAATGTTATTGGAAAAGAAGTTTCTGAAATTAAAGAAGTAACCGAACTTCAGGCGGTTGTTGGAGCTGACGGAAATTCGCTAAAAGGATATGTAATTTATATTGACCATTTTGGCAACGTTGTAACCAATATTTCTAAAAAACAGTTTTTAGAAGTTTCAAAAGGGCGTCAGTATGAAATAGAGATGAAACCCAAAAGTATCAAAACTATTTTGCCTAATTATTCGGCTATCGCAACCTCTGATAAATATCCAATCAAAACTTATGAAGGAGAAAAACTGGCTATTTTTAACGAAGCCGGTTTTCTTGAAATTGCCATTTTTAGAAGTAATCCTTCAAAAGTGGGTTCTGCAAATAGTTTGTTAGGATTAAATTATCGTGATGTGATTATGATTAAGTTTTCTTAAAACTTAGATTTAAGGTTCAGTTTTAAATGAAATATAATTTGGCTCTTTACGTTGGAAAACAAGTAAAGTAATTCATTACTGAATTTTTATTTTTTTTCTAAAAAGACAATCAATTTTGGTACTTTTGCGCGCTTGTAATGCTTTTGGATGTTAATACTAAAGCAAGTAAGCAAATCAACGATTAAACGAATAAATGTTTTTACATGAAATCAATCATTTTACAGGAAATAAAATCCTTTTTTGGATCTCCTGTTGGCTATTTGGTCATTGCGATTTTCTTAATTTCCAATGGACTTTTTTTATGGGTTTTTGAAGGAGATTATAATATCCTGAACACAGGTTATGCCGATTTAACTCCGTTTTTCACATTAGCGCCATGGATTCTGATTTTTCTGATTCCGGCTGTTACCATGAGAAGTTTTTCTGATGAAAAAAAACAAGGAACACTGGAATTGCTTTTAACTAAGCCTTTGTCAATTTGGGAAATCGTAAACGGCAAGTTTTTCGGAGCTTTATTTTTGATTATTCTGGCGATTATACCAACCTTAATTTATATAAAAGTAATTTCGGATCTTGGATTACCGGAAGGGAATATAGATATGGGAAGCACAATCGGTTCTTATTTCGGATTGTTATTCCTGATTGCTTCTTATTCGGCTATTGGAATTTTTACTTCTACGCTTTCAGAAAATCAAATTGTAGCTTTTATTATTTCGGTCTTTTTATGCTTCTTCTTTTATTTCGGTTTTGAAAGCATTGCTTCTCTGATTCCGGGATTTTCAGGTTTTATTCCGGCATTGGGTATGCAGGATCATTTTAAAAGTATGAGCAGAGGAGTAATTGATACCCGTGATGTAATTTACTTTTTAAGTATTACCGTTTTGTTTTTATCGTTTACAGTTTATCAATTAAAATCTTTTAAAGCCTAATGAAAGCATCAGCTAAAATAAATATCAAAACTTTGTGGGCGACTATTTTGGTTTTGGTTGTCCTGAATGTATTGGGAACTTTCTTTTTTTACCGTTTCGATTTGACTAAAGATAAACGTTATACTTTATCCGAAACCTCTCTGCAAATCTTAAGACAAGTCAAAAATCCGTTGTCGATTAAGATTTATATGGAAGGGGATCTGCCTGCCGATTTCAGACGTTTGCAACAGGAGACAAAACAATTGCTGGAAGAATTTCAGGCTTATAATTCCAATATTGTTTTCGAATTTGTGAATCCTATGGAAAACGCAGACGAAAGCATGGATTTGATGAAATCATTGTATCAAAAAGGGCTTACGCCAATAAATATTACTGTTGATGACAAAGGGAAGCAATCACAGGAAATGGTTTTTCCATGGGCGATTGCAGTTTATAATAATAAAGAAGTTAATATTCCTTTGCTGAAAAACAGAATGGGAGCTTCGACTACCCAAAAAGTGATTGGTTCTATTCAACATTTGGAGTATTCTATTGCAGATGCTGTTAATAAAATTACTAAAGACAAACAGAAGAAGGTTGCAATTATCAAAGGGAACGGTGAAATAAAAGAGCAATATATAGCCAAAATGTTGTTGCAAATACGTGAAAATTATTTCATCGGGCCTTTTACATTAGATTCGGTAGCCAAAGATCCAAACGGAACTTTAAATGCACTTAAAAAATATGATTTAGCAATCATTTCAAAACCTACTGAAACTTTTACTGATGAAGAAAAGGAAGTTTTGGATCAGTTTATCATGAATGGAGGTAAAACCTTGTGGATGATTGATCAGGTTGCAGCAGATATGGATAGTTTGTACAATCAGGCAGGAGCGACTTTAGCTTATCCAAGAGATTTGAATCTTAATGATATGTTTTTTAAATATGGCGTCAGAATTAATCCGGATTTGGTAAAAGACGAGCAGGGAAGTCCATTAAAACTGGCTACAGGAGAACAGGGAAGTGCAACACAATACCAGGATTTTGTCTGGAAGTTTGCTCCGCTTGTTTCGCCTGAAAGTAAGCATCCAATTGTAAAAAACCTAGGTGGAGTAAAATTTGACTTCGCAAGTCCAATTGATACCTTGAAAAACGGAATTAAAAAAACGGTTTTATTGCAGTCATCGCCTTATTCAAAAAAAATAGGAACGCCAGCTGAGGTTAATTTAGAAATTGTCTCAGAGCAGACTTCTCCAAAAGATTATCTTAACAAAGGAAATTTGCCTCTTGCAGTTTTATTAGAAGGTTCTTTTCATTCAGCCTTTGAAAATAGGGTGTTGCCTTTTAAAGACAATTCTTTTGCATCACAAGGAAAACCAAACAAAATGATTGTTGTTGCTGATGGTGACATTGCTCGAAATCAATTAGATAAAAACATGATGCCGGTTGAATTGGGGTATGACCAGCGCTCAGGAAATTTATATGACAACAAAGATTTTATAATGAATTGTATCAATTATCTTCTGGATGATACGGGACTTATTAACATTAGAAGTAAAGATTTGGATTTACCTTTGTTGGATAAAGAGAAAGTTTATGAAAACTATACGACGTCACAATTCATAACTGTCGGACTTCCAATCTTAATTTTATTGATTTTCGGGCTTGTATTTACCTATATCCGAAAAAGAAAATATAGCAAGCAGATGTTAATAAAAAAATTGCAAAACTAAGATTGTTTACGATATATTTGTAATCGGTTTATTTAGGGTTAAATTGCTAAATAAGCACAAAAAATAAAAAAAGAGAGATGAAATTTATAGTATCGAGTTCGTACTTATTAAAACAATTACAGGTTTTAGGTAGTGTAATTAATAGCAACAATACGTTGCCTATTTTAGATAACTTCTTATTTGAACTAAATAATAATGAGTTAACTGTTTCGGCTTCGGATCTTGAAACAACAATGTCTGCTACATTATCAATCGATTCTACAAGTAAAGGAAGTGTGGCGGTACCTGCAAAATTATTACTTGAAATTTTAAAGACTTTCCCGGAACAGCCTTTAGCTTTTACTGTTGAAGATAATAATACTGTTGAAATTAGTTCTAATTCAGGAAAATATGCTGTAGCATACGCTGCGGGAGAAGAGTTTCCAAAAGCAGTTAATCTTGAAGATCCTTCTGTGACTTTGGTACCTGCGGATGTTTTGGCAACCGCTGTAAGCAAAACTATTTTCGCAGCCGGAAACGATGATTTGCGTCCGGTTATGTCAGGTGTTTTCTTTCAGTTTTCACCAGAAGGATTAACGTTTGTTGCGACAGATGCTCATAAATTAGTAAAATATGCCCGCACAGATGTAAAAGCATCTCAGGTAGCTGATTTTATCATGCCAAAGAAGCCCTTGAATATTTTGAAAAGTATTTTAAGTACTTCTGATGCTGAGGTAAAAATTGAATACAATGATTCAAATGCGACTTTTTCATTTGATAACTATATTTTAATGTGTCGTTTGATTGATGGTAAATACCCCAATTATGAAGCGGTAATTCCTAAAGAAAATCCAAACAAGTTAATGATCGATCGTTCTTTATTTTTAAGTTCTGTTCGTCGTGTTGCTATTTTCTCAAATAAAACCACACATCAAATCCGTTTGAAAATTGCAGGAGCCGAATTGAATGTTTCTGCTGAAGATATCGATTACTCAAATAAAGCTGAGGAAAGATTAACTTGCGATTATCAGGGAGATGATATGCAAATTGGTTTCAATTCACGTTTTTTAACAGAAATGCTTACTAATTTACAGTCAGACATGATTATGTTGGAGATGTCATTGCCTAACAGGGCAGGAATTCTTACGCCAGTTGATGGTTTAGAAGAAGGAGAAACTGTTACAATGTTGGTAATGCCCGTGATGTTAAATAGTTAACATCAAAACTTCTTTTTGTTACAGGGATTTTTTTTAGTTTCAAATTAAAGACATATCATTGTAAAAAAAAATATCGCTATTAACCAACCATTTTTTATACCTGAAAACCGCAATTCTTAAACAGAGTTGCGGTTTTTTATTTTGATCTATGTTGGATTGACTTGCAAAAAAAAGTACGTACTTTGTATTAAGTCAAAAACTGAGGTTTTAAGATAAATAAACATAGTAAAAAATGAAAATAGAAATTTGGTCGGATATTATGTGCCCGTTTTGTTATATCGGAAAAAGACTGTTGGAATCGGCTTTGGCTGAATTTCCAAATGATGAATTTGAAATTGAATGGAAAAGTTTTCAGCTTGACCCATTAATAACTTCGCAACCGGGAAAAGATGTTTATGCTTTTTTGGCAGAACACAAAGCTATTACACTTGAACAGTCCAAAGAAATGCATAAAGGAGTTGCGGAAAGAGCAAAAAGTGTGGGATTGGATTATAATTTTGACAAAGCGATTATTTCAAATTCGCTGACAGCTCACCGAATTATCCAATTAGCCAAATCAAAAGGTTTAGGAGGTGAAATGGAAGAAATTTTCTTCAGGGCCTATTTTACTGAAGGAAGAGATTTGGGTAATGTTTCAACTTTGATAGAATTAGGGGTTCAATGCGGGTTAGAGAACAATGAAGTGCAGGATGTGGTTGAAAATGAATCTTTATATTTGAGTAATGTTAAAGCTGATATTGACGAAGCTCAGGAAATAGGTGTAAGAGGTGTTCCGTTTTTTGTTTTTGATAGGAAATATGCGGTTTCAGGAGCACAGCCTGTAGAAACTTTTGTGCAAACAATTAATGAGATCAAGAAATAACCTTTAGAAAATAGGAAAAGAAAAGCCGATAAGTTTTAATCTTGTCGGTTTTTTAGTTTGAAGTATATATAAGTATGTTTTTGTTAGGGTCTTCACTTTTATAGCTTTCGAAAATCTGTCGGGTTTGTTTTTTATACATATATAAGTAGGGAATATTATACTATCATATATTAAGAGTAAAGTTTTGTTTGGTTGAGGGAGGTAGAAGTTCTTTTAAAGTTTAGAGTTTTGAATTTTGAAAAATCAGGAGCTATTTCCCACTATCCGCTACAATCTTTTGGGGCGGTACCCTTATCTAAAAAGGATTTTCGCTTCTATGGGGGCTATGGATTTGAGTTTTCAAAAGAAGTTTTGAGTAGGAAAGAGTTTTAAAATCCTGAAAAATCCTCTAAAAAGCTTGGTAAAGGATAAAAACTCTTCAAAAAGGATAAAGAGAAAAGGGTAAAAACTGCCAAAAATCCGGTGCTATTCAGAAAACCCGTACAATATTGGGAGAAATTTTAAAATGTAAATAAGCTGTTATGAGTTAGTTAAGAAAAAGATTTAAAAAAAAGGAAAAAAACTCATTAAAAAAGCTTG
>NZ_JAAEHL010000006.1 GCF_010614725.1 Flavobacterium ajazii | reverse complement strand
TCTTTGCCCGGAAGCTTTTTTTCTATAAGCCTGTTGCGTTTGTCATAACGGTATTGATAGATCAAATCATTTAGAGTGGTCCTGTCCAATCCCGGAGCGTAAGAAGATTGAAAGTCCGAAAGATTCCTTACTATTTCGAATTGAAAATAGCCGTCAGAATTTGGGTACATATCAACACCTGTTGAACTAATATACAAATCACCATCCTGAATATAAGCAATTCCCCCCACTACCATGTTTCCGTAAATATCCTGTACCATAAAATCGCCTAAAGACATATTAGGCAAATTAGGAGTAAAATTTAAATCAACTATTTTTCCTGATTTTAATTTATCACTGGTAAACCCATCAGCAAACAAATTCAATATGAATTTGCCTATTTGATGGGCAAACTGGCCAATATAGACTTCACTATATCCCCCACTTACAAGGATACTTATGCCATCCTTATTTGTATCAAGCAAATATGTTTGTCCTGCTATAGATTGCACGAGACTATAAGTGAGTGTTTTAGGAGGTAACACATAAGTCAGGTTTCCAAAATCATCATACACATAATAGGTATCATGCCATTTTTCGGCATCAAAAGTCCGTTTTAAAATAATACGCCCTTGCTTGTCTTTAAATTCTTCTGTGGTGTGGTTGTTAGGAAAGGTTTGACTCGATTGCCAGTTCTCATCTTTGGTAATGGTTTTGTATAATTCTGAAGGATCATAAATTCCTTCATCTTCCAGATAAGGATTCTCTGTATTACCTCCAATGAAAGAAACGCCAAAACGTCTGACATGATCAGCATTGCTATTGGTTTGATACTCGAATCTTATTTCATGGCCATTGCCCAGCTTCCAGTCATTTCCGGGTGCGGCCTGTTTCATTACTCTATTAAGCGGTGAGGCTTCAAATTCTTTTTGAGAATAGGGGTTAAGTGTACTCTCGTATGTTGCTGTATTGTAAAATATACCAACATCGGTCAGTGCGGTCGTTTTATAATTGAGGGAAGCAGCTGCACTAGATGCATAAGGCAAATAGTCTTTAGGCTGACGTCCAAAAGCATCATATTCAATGGGCGTTACGATATCTTTTCCCGCTGGCGATTGTTGGTGGGCTACTTGCTGAATAGGGCGTCCTAAGCCATCGAAATAAGTGATACTCTGGCTGGCTTCTAAAGCTGTAGGATTTGTAATACTGCTGGCTGTAGGCTCTTTGTAAGTTGTTGTTTTGATGTAATTTTCGGTTTGGGTCTGGCTTGCTGCTATAATTGGAAATGAAACCAAAAGCAGGTTTAGTATTTTTTTCATATTACTTTTGGTTATTGTTTATAATTGTATTTGTTTTCAGAAAGGATATTGCCCAACGCATCTTTTGTGAATTCTAATCGTCCAAAAGAATCATATAGATAATAGATAGTATAACCTTTAGGGTCTGTCATAGTGCTCATGCCTACAAGGGGCTTGTAAGTATATGTCGTGATCATTGAATTAGGCTGTGACGTCCTTAAAGCATTGATGGCAGACAGATTTGACTCATTGATGCTGTCGAGATTTGATACGCCTAAAGCGGAAGCAATTTGTGAATTTGTTGCATTTTCAATTTTTGCGATAGGATATTGATTGTTGTATCCCCATAAATAAATTATATGGACACCATCCTTTTGGGAAACTTCTTTTAAATTTCCGCTAGCATAATAATTATGGTATTGAATTCGATCTTCAAGAATCTCATTATTTTTGGAAATCTGTATAGCTTCTGGAAGCACCATATCATTAGGCCAAATTTTATAATTTGTTCTTTGTGTAGATTTTGATAATAAAACATCTTCTTGAGTATTTTTTATTTTTTCAATCTGGATTGGATTGGCAACTATGTTTCGTGACTTTAAACTATCAATAGCTGTTTCTTGTTGGTTATTTAATCCTGATAAAATTGATTTATTGTGCGGATAATAATATTTTTCTATTATCTTATTTCCCTTACTATCATTTGTAATTTCTTCTGAAGGGTATCCAGTATCTGAATAATAATTGTATAATTTTTGGGTTTTGATTTTCCCGCCTTTTTCATTTAATTCTTCATAAATGCCATCTAATTGGTATTTTTTAGCTTCATGTTTTACAACGCTAATTAATACACGGCTTAATCTAGTGTCTTTATATGTCTGGCCATTTTCATCTATATAAGTAATATCTTCAGGATATCTTTTAATTTGGCAGTCAAATGAAGGATTTACAGTAGGATGTATACGAATTTCTTGATATTCATTTTCTGTAATTTGCTTTAAAACACAGCTATCTGATTGCTCATCCCATTCAAACAATCTTTTTTTGGACAGTTTGCCATTTTTGAAATCAACATCTTCAGATAATAATGTTGGGAATACTGGATTTACATTTACAGGCACATATATTTTAAATTCATTATCTGTTTTTCCTACAGACGCATTATTGTTTATTTCTTGTACATTAGTGTATAATACATGACTGCCTAAGGATGTTAATGGGGTAACGGGACGATAATGTTCTACTTTTGAATCATAAGTTGCCCACTTCCGCATATTTGAGTAAAAGACGGCCCCATCAAGGGCAAAGTTACAATCTTTTGCATAAATTTCTCCCTTAGCTTGTTCAGATGAGATGAATCCGGGATTGGGTTGCATCAAATAGCCACTGGATTTTAAGCTATTGATGTCTTCACAATATTTATACTCTTTTACAATATCAACTGCATTATCTGCATGATCTACTGTACGAAATATTCTGATACCTCCTATATTAATATTAGTTTCAACAGGATTTATAGAACTTGTATATGGTGTACTCCGATATTCAATTGTAGTTTTTGCAAAATGGTTGCCTGTCCCAAGACCTAAGGCTATTTCACATAATTCTGCGGATATCTGATAAGCCCCGGCAGCAATCCATATTAAACGCTCATCTACAAAATGATAATTACTTGCGTTTTGTAATTGCAAGTATTCCTGTGATTTAGTTAAGTTTTCTATTTCTTGGGCATTAGTTTTTAAAGCAGCTTTCGCCCAAGTTTTATTTGCTGTAACATCAACTTCTAATGTAATCTTAGCATATTGATCAAAAGGTATATTAATTGATTTAATATTTTCATCACAATCATTTGGCGAGTCTTGTGAAGATAATTCTACTGTTTCTAAAGAGTCATAAGCCTGATTTGCAGGATCGTAATATCCTGTTTCTATTCTTTTAACCTGATGTGGTTCATATACAAAAGTAGTATTCCCTTTTGTAGGATATGTTATTTTTGTTAATGCTCCAATTTTGGTTTTCTCAAATGACGGTAAAGTAGAAGCAATAACATCTGAGTCATTAAAAGCTGTTTCATTGTAAAACCCCCATAAATCAACTTTATCACCTGAAATTCTTTTATAAGGAATATATTCTAAATTAGAATATTCAAAATCATAAAAATCTTTTTTCAAATTATTACTATCTAATCTCTTGATGGATTTCAAAAAGTAATAATATCCCGTATTTGCAAAGTATTCAAATTCATATTTGTGCAGCAAAACATTATTTGAATCATAAATGCGGACTGAATTTAATTTAATTCTTTCAGTATTCCCTGCTGGTAAATTAATAGTTGATGTTTCGGCAGAAACACTTTCTTTTAATTGATCAAAAATTATATAACCACCGGGGAAATTAATTTTTTTAATTATTTTTCCAAGAATAATATCACTGCTAATATTGGCTTTATAAATTCCCCCATCATTCATAGGTAGATCAATGTTAGGTTCAGCGCGCCAGCTTTTAAAATTATTTTTAGTTTCTTTATATTTATCCATATAAATATGTGAACTAATATATCCATCGTATTCAAATGTTACAGAATCATTAGAGGGGAGCTTAATTTCGCTCAACATAAAAGCACTTGTCTGTGTTGATTGTATATCACCTTGCCATTGGGTTAGTTCTGTGGTTTCGGGATCATTAAAATCATATAAAATTCCCTTATCATCTGTTATTTTCATATTTCCCAAAGTCAAATTCACTTTATAGTTTTTATGCTCAGAGAAAATTGGCACTTTATCTGTGTTAAATCTAAAGTTTCCATTTATGGTTGAAGTATTCAAAATAAAATTATCAGGTCGATAATCAAAACCTAAATCTAAAGCCTGTTGCAAAGCATATACCCGATTCATTGTCGATAAGTTTTCTAGATTTTCGTAGGTTTTTCCTGTAGTGAAGTAACCAATTCCAAAAGCTTCATCTTCAACTGCCTGTAGCTGTCTAATAACTGCTCCCCCAAAGTTTGCTGTCCATCCCATACCTACCATTGTAGGATCTGTATCGGGTTTAAAACCATTATAATTATAGGAAAGCGTTAAAGGGTATTCAAACTCTCCCACTTTAATGGTGTAAATAGGTATAGAAATATTTAGTTGCCCCGAAGATAGATTTATAGGTGTACTGCCGTATTGTCCTAGTGCAGATGCCTCTGGCGATGCTGAAATAATTTCAGGTAGTTTAGGGTTTAATTGAGCCTGACTTATAACATATTGAGAAAAGCATAAAAAAATAAATGCAATTATTTTTTTCATAATTGATGTAAATTAATATTAAAAGATTAATTGTGAAAATCATACTAATTAATAAAAAATACCTTGTTAATTGTTAACAAAAAAGTATTAAAATGTTTAAAATTTCATAATATGCATTTAGATTACAACGTGTTAATAAATTTTATCTAAAAAAATAATGTTAATTATAATTTCAAAGAGTCAAAAACTTTCTGTTTTTCTATATAGTTACATACTTGCTAATTGATTTGCTTTTGAATAAATAAGTCGCTCATATTGCTAAATAAAATATTTTCATTTTACGGAATTTATGACATGCTTACTTTTTTTTGGATGAGTTATCAAAAAGAAAAATCCTGAAAGGTCTAACTTTCAGTTTTTTTCTTTTTGATTTTGAAATGAATTCTGAACTTAATTAAAACTGGAGAACTCTTTTAATTAAAAAATAGCCCCTTTAATTTTTTCACGTATAGTCTTTTTATAATCTTTAGGATACGTTCTGGCCCCCATAAAAATATCTGTCATGGCATTCGCTAAAAGAGAACCGTAGTTTTTGGCGATAAAGTTGCGCAATATTTTTTTGCTATAGAAAATTTTGGCCAAAGTAACCCCGGCTTTTATTTCGGGTAAAATACCGTTTTCTAATTTTTCATGATACAGTTCTGAAGATCGCACAGGATCAAGTTTACCTTCTATAATGGATTGCGCTGCTAAAATTCCGCTTAATATGGCGTTTGAAATACCTTCGGCGAGTACAGGATCTGCAAATCCTGCTGAATCGCCAATTAAAAAAACATTTTTTCGAACAAAAGAATCCGTTCTTGGAGAAACCGGAATTACAAATCCGTGGGCATCTTCTTTTACAATTTCTGTAATTCCCAACGTTTTTAAATAGGCTGCGTAATATTTTTTCAAATCAATCTTTTGGTTCGCTTTTGTTAAAATACAAACGCCTACAGATAAGTGATTCTTTTTAGGAAAACACCAGCCATAACCGGACGGAATTGCATCAACATCAAAACGGACATTTTTTGATAATCTTTCAAAATCAGCCTGAGGAACTTCTATCTCATATTCTAAAGCCGGAATAACTGTTCGGGTTTCTTCCCATCCTGCCATTTTGGCTATGGGACTTAAAGCTCCATCACCGGCGATAATAAATTTTGCCTGTATATCGCCCTCAGAAGTATGAATTGTTTGATTTTCACCAAAAGTGATACTGGTAACTTTATGATTTTGTAAAAGAGTAACGCCGTTTTCTTTTGCTTTTTCTACAATCAGATTATCAAAAGCATCGCGCATAATCATGCTAATGATGGGCTTGTCTCTTTTTGTCGTAAGCTTGATGTTTGTGTTTGAAAAATAAGTATCAACTTCGTAGAATTCTTTTTCAACAACTGATGAAACATCAAAAGGAATATTTATCCTTCCTCTGTGCACCAGGCCACCACCACACGTTTTATATCTTGGCAGAATTTCTTTCTCAATTATGACAGTCGTAATTCCGCTTTTCGATAATTCAAAAGCTGCAGAAGCTCCAGCCGGACCGCTTCCAATGATGGCTACATCAAATACTTTCATTGTTTTTTTTTCCAAAACTAAAGGAATCATAGTAAAAAACAAAATTTTGATTGAGTTCTAATCGCAGTTAAACCCTTTTCTTTTAATTCAACAGAATCTTAAAGTGAATTTCGCATAATTAGCGAAGATTTGTTTTCTATTTGCTCGTTTTTCCCTTTAAGAACCATATCGGCCAGTATTTTTCCCATGTCTTCAAAATGGGTTGAAATAGTCGCAATTCCGTTTGCCACAACTTTTTTCAAAGAAGTTTCATTATACGAAATAATGCCAAAATCGGTTCCTAATTTCAGATTGTGATTTCTGGCTTCTTCGATTACTCCAACCAGATCACGATCATTTGGAATCACATATAAATCACCAATTGCTATTACATGATCGGTAAATTGTGTAATGATTTCATAATCAAAATTATGTTCTGTACAAAAATTTTCAAATCCTGTTTTCATTCCTAACGGCTCACGGAAACCTGGGAAAATTAAAATAAGTTTTTTGTATTTGCCCAGTCTTGATTTTCCTTTAAAAAGCCCTTCAAAAATATCTTTTTGGTGATTTTGATAAATGGCAGGATACATTTTTAAGTCAGGATTTGTCTGATCCAGAATAATCACTTCGTTTACTGGTAGGGTTTTTATGGTCTCAACTATACCCGTCAGGTTGGTCGGCATAATGATGTATTTGGTATAATTCCCGTTACTGTCATTTATTAGTTTTTTGAAGACCGGAACATTAAAATGATGGAAAAAAATATCAACCTGAACGTTTTTTCCAATACTTTTTAAAAATGAATTATAGATGTCTTCCTTAAAAATATTAAGCTCATCAAAAAGTAAAAAAATCTTCTGTTTGATACTGGTTTCAATACTTTTAACGTAATAGCCCTTACCCGGAATGGCGTAAATTATCCCCCGCTTTTTAAGTTCATCGTAGGCTTGCAGCACGGTATCACGCGATAAGGAGAAAGCCAGACAGACTTTGTTTACAGACGGAAGCCTGTCTCCTTTTTTCAGTTTCTCTTCATCAATTGCTTTTTCAACTGAAAGAATTATCTGTTTATATTTTGGCAGACCCAGATTATTTTGAATCGAAATGATACTCATAGAAAAAGATTTTTTTGCAATATACAAAAAACTGGTAGGTACTGGTATGCAAAAAGCAGAAATAAATATAATTTTGAATTTTCACTTTTGATAAAAATAACATGAAATTAAAACATATATCGCATTTCCAGAATCACTCTAATTTCAAATTGTTTGGTTTATCTCCTGATAAGGAAGAAATCCATTCTTTTGAACTGACTAATAATAACGGAATGAAAGTCCTGCTTACCAACTATGGTGCGACTGTAACATCACTACAAGTTCCTTCCTCTTATGGAAATCTCACAGATATTGTTTTGGGTTTTGACAATCCTAATTCTTATATTGAATCCTATAATTTACCGAGTGCTCCATATTTCGGGACAACTGTCGGACGTTATGCCGGACGTATCAATAAAGGTCGTTTTACTTTAAACGACAAAACATTTGAACTGGCCGGAAACAATAACGGAAACGCTTTGCACGGAGGAAATATTGGTTTTGGTCAAAAAATATGGGATGTTACTGATCTAACAGACCAGTCTGTAACTTTTCATCTGATCAGTGAAAATTTAGAAGAAAATTATCCCGGTGAATTACAGGTTTTCTTAACCTATACCTTAACGGAAGAAAACGAATTAAAACTCGAATATAAAGCCACGACTACAGAAGATACCGTTATAAATCTAACCCACCACAGTTATTTTAACCTTAACGGTCATGATTCGGATGTACTGGATCAGGAAATGTTTATCGATGCTGATAAAATGCTGGAAACAAATAGTGATAATATCCCAACCGGAAAATTCACTGCTCTTGACGGGCATAATTTTGATTTCAGAACTACAAAAAACTGTCCGGCTTCTATAGACAATTCGTTTGTTGTTAATTCAAATGTAGAAATCGCTGCTCAGTTATTCAGTCCGAAAAACAATTTAAAGATGAGCGTTTATACAGATCAGCCTAGCGTACATATATATGTGGGTGGAAATTGTTTTAATATTTTAAAAGGAAAAGAAAACGTAAATTACACTCCTGTCAGCGGAATTTGTTTTGAAACCCAAAATTTCCCTGACGCACCAAATCAGGCACATTTTCCTAATTCAGTTTTAAAAAAGGGAGACGAATACCAGCAGACGACCATTTATAAATTCGAGAATATAAAATAGAAATTATACCAAAAACAACACAGAAAATTAAAAATAATGAACGAGATTTTAATACAGAATACCACTGCTTTTTTTGAGAAATCATTCGGAACAACGCCTCAAAAAATTGTACTTTCTCCTGGAAGAATCAATATTATTGGTGAACATGTCGATTATAATGACGGTTATGTTTTACCTGCTGCAATTGATAAAATCATCTGCTTTGCCTTTGAAAAAAGCAATTCGAAAACCTCAAAAATTATCGCCATTGATTTGAATGAAGAATTTGAAGTTGATCTGACTCAGGAAATTCAATTAAGCGATGTGGTCTGGACAAATTATATCCTTGGTGTTATCAAACAATTGCAGGATAATGGTTTTTCTTTCGAAGGTTTCAACTGCGTTTTCAGCAGTAATATTCCGGTTGGTTCTGGGTTATCATCATCGGCTGCTCTGGAATGCGGAATGATTTTCGGAATCAAAGAATTATTCGGTTTAAAAATTGAGAAAGTTGATGTTGCCCTGATGGGACAAAAAGCTGAGCACTGGGTTGGTATTAATTGCGGTATTATGGATCAGTTTTCAAGCGTTCACGGACTTGAAAATAAAGTAATAAAATTAGATTGCAATACATTAGAATTTGAATATCACAATGCTGATTTCAAAGATTATTCACTGGTTTTGTTTGACAGTAATGTAAAACACTCTCTTTTTACATCTGAATACAACAACAGAAGATTAGAATGTGAAGAAGGGCTTTCCATTATCAAAAACCATTTTCCTGAAATCAAAACGTTCAGAGATTGTACTGAAGAACAGGTTTTAAGTCTTAAAGATAAAATGTCTGAAGTTGTTTTTAAAAGAGTTCATTTTGTAGTGAAAGAAATTTTGCGTGTTACTCAGGCGTGTGAAGCTCTGGATAACGGAAATATTGAACTCTTAGGACAATTGCTTTTTGATACTCACGATGGTTTATCAAAAGATTATGAAGTTAGCTGTGCTGAATTAGACTTTATAGTAGAACTGGCAAAAAAAGAAGAAAGTGTAATCGGATCCCGACTAATGGGAGGCGGCTTTGGAGGCTGTGCTATAACTTTAATCAAAAAAGGACACGAAAACAGAATTAAAGAAGCGTTTACTAGTCTTTATTTTGATACATTTGGAATTGATTTAAAAATTTATGATGTGAAGATCTCAAACGGAACATCACTTTATACCACGACAAATTAAGAATGAGAAATTTTGATATTAACGAAGATCCGCACAGACGTTATAACCCTTTGCTAAACGAATGGGTTTTGGTTTCACCTCATCGTGCAAAAAGACCTTGGCAAGGTCAGAATGAAACTATTTCTACTGAAAAATTACCAAAATACGATCCGACCTGCTATTTATGTCCGGGAAATGTACGCGCTAATGGTGTGAACAATCCTAATTACGAAAGTTCGTTTGTGTTTGAAAATGATTTTGCTGCGATGAAGCAGGATGAAATCATGTTTGAAGACGACATCAGACAAACTTTCTTTAAAGCACAGCCGGAAAGAGGAATTTCAAGAGTAGTTTGTTTTTCGCCAAGGCACGACCTTACTTTACCAGAAATGGAAGTTGACGGTATCGAAAATATTATCCGTACCTGGCAAAAAGAATATACCGATCTGGGCAGTATTGACTACATCAACCACGTACAGATTTTTGAAAACAAAGGAAGCGTTATGGGATGCAGCAACCCGCATCCGCACGGGCAAATCTGGGCTCAGTCTTCTTTGCCTACACAGGTTGAAAAGACACAAATCAATTTAAAAAGTTATTTCAGCAAAAACAACCGAAATCTTTTACAGGATTATCTTAAAGCTGAATTAAGTAAGGAAGAACGCATCGTAATCGAAAATGAGCATTTTGCAGCACTGGTTCCGTTTTGGGCAATCTGGCCATACGAAACCATGATCATCAGCAAAAGACACATTACAAAAATCACCGATTTTACAGCAGATGAAGTGACGTCTTATGCCACAATCCTGAAACAGCTGACTACCAAGTACGATAACCTTTTCAATACTTCTTTCCCGTACTCTTCAGGAATTCACCAGGCTCCTACAGACGGAGAAGATCATGAAGAATGGCAGTTTCACATGCATTTTTATCCGCCTCTATTGCGTTCTGCTACCGTAAAAAAATTCATGGTAGGATACGAAATGTTAGGCGAATCACAACGTGACATTACTCCTGAAAAAAGTGCTGCCGTTTTAAGAGAGCTCTCAGATATACATTATAAAAACAAATAAAATGAAAATAGTCGTTACAGGTGGGTTAGGTTTTATCGGCTCACACACCGTTGTAGAATTACAAAACGAAAATTTTGAAGTAATCGTAATTGATAATCTTTCTAATTCTTCAATTGAAGTTTTAGACGGTATCGAAAGAATTACAGGTAAAAAACCACTTTTTGAACAAATTGATTTAAGAGATAAAACTGCTGTTCAGAATTTCTTTAAAAAATACGAAGATATCAAAGGTGTGATCCATTTTGCGGCTTCCAAAGCTGTAGGAGAAAGTGTTCAGAATCCTTTGCTGTATTATGAAAATAACATAAATTCTTTGGTTTATATCCTTCAGGAATTACAGCAAAAACCAGAGGCAAATTTTATTTTCAGCTCTTCCTGTACTGTTTACGGTCAGGCCGAAAAGATGCCAATCGCAGAATCAACTCCTATTCAACCGGCAATGTCTCCTTACGGAAACACCAAACAAATTGGCGAGGAAATCATTACAGATGTAACTAAAGTAAGTAACCTGAATGCTATTTTATTGCGTTACTTTAACCCAATTGGTGCACACGAATCAAACGAAATTGGCGAATTGCCACTTGGTGTTCCGCAAAATTTAGTACCATTTATTACACAAACGGGTGTTGGACTACGAAAAGAATTATCCGTTTACGGAAATGATTACCCTACTCCTGACGGAACCTGCGTTCGTGATTATATCCATGTAGTCGATTTGGCAAAAGCACACGTAATTGCATTGCAAAGATTAATCAGCAAAACAAATACCGACAAACTGGAGATTTTCAATTTAGGAACCGGAACCGGAAGTTCTGTACTTGAAGTAATCCATGCTTTTGAAAAAGCAAGCGGACAAAAATTGCCTTATAAAATCGTAGACCGAAGAGAAGGTGATGTTACCGAAGCTTATGCCAATACAGACAAAGCCAATAATGTCCTGGGATGGAAAACCCATCTGACACTTGACGAAGCCATTGGCAGTGCCTGGAAATGGGAACAAAAAATAAGACAATAAAAAGTTTTAAATTAAATACAGAAACATCTTTTTGTTATAAATGTAAAGAATACATTTATTTGTGTTGCCAATAACTATTTTTATTTTACTTTTGATTTTCAATTTTTTAATAAAATAGCCAAATTTAAATACATATCGTATTTTTTTCAAATTAAAAAAATAAATTACTTAGTTTCGCAACCATAATAAATTATTTTTGACATTTTTAACCAATACAAAATTTAAAACTTTACAAAAATCACTTAATATTAATTTCAAATATTACTAACAAATGAGCCAAAACCTTGCTTTTGCAGATTATGCAGTATTTATTATTTATTTTCTCGTTGTGTCCATTTACGGATACATCATCTATCGCAAACGCGAAAAAAACGAACACGATGCTAAGGCTTATTTCCTTGCAGAAGGAACACTTACATGGTGGGCGATTGGAGCTTCATTAATTGCTTCAAACATTTCAGCAGAACAATTTATCGGAATGAGTGGTGAGGGCTTCTTCCTGGGGATTGCAGTTGCTGCTTACGAGTGGATTGCCGCTATTGCATTGATTATTATTGCAATTTGGTTTATTCCTGTTTATTTGAAAAACAAGATTTATACCATGCCCCAGTTTTTGAAAACAAGATATAACGAATCAACGGCTTTGATAATGGCGGTTTTCTGGTTGTTTTTATATGTATTTGTAAATCTTACTTCTATCTTATACTTAGGAGCGGTTGCTATTGATGGTTTAGCAGGTGGTGGATATCTGCATGTTATTATGGTCGGTCTGGCTGTTTTTGCTTTAATTATCTCTTTGGGAGGTATGAAAGTGGTGGCGTATACCGATGTTATTCAGGTAGCAGTTTTAATTATTGGAGGTTTGGTTACTTCATATATCGCTTTGACTGTTGTAGCAGAACATTTTGGTTTTGGAAAAGATGTTCTTGCAGGTTTCAATCTATTGATGGAAAAAGCACCAGAGCACTTCAAAATGATAATTGACAGACCGGCAGCGAATTCTTCTCAATTGGAAATTGACAAATATTTAACTTTTCCTGGATTAATGTCGTATTTAGCAGGTATCTGGATCATCAACCTTAACTATTGGGGATGTAACCAGTATATTACTCAAAGAGCATTGGGTGCTGATTTACAAACTGCACGTACAGGTATTTTATTCGCAGGTTTCTTGAAATTATTAATGCCTCTTATCGTAATGCTACCAGGTATTGCTGCTTACGTTTTATACCAAAATGATGCCTTACCACAATTGGTTGGAGGAAAAGACGGAGCTTATTCTGCCATGTTAACATTCCTTCCTACAGGTCTTAAAGGATTATCTGTTGCAGCTTTAACAGCAGCTATCGTAGCTTCATTAGCCGGTAAAGTAAACAGTATCTCTACAATTTACACCTTAGACGTTCACAAAAAATACATTCAGAAAAATGCAAGTGACAGACATCAGGTAAACATCGGAAGATATGCGGTTTTCGCATCGATGCTTCTGGCTGTTTTATTTACATGGAATGATGTTCTTGGAATTGGTGGCGAAGGAGGGTTTACCTTTATCCAAAAATACACCGGATTTATTAGTCCAGGAGTATTCGCGATGTTTATTCTTGGTATGTTCTGGAAAAGAACTACAGGAGCTGCAGCTATTGTAGGTGTAATTTTAGGATTCGTGTTATCAGTATTATTCAACGAATATGCTCCTGCATTGTTTGGAAACGAAACTTTATTATATACTGCATGGCCAACCGGAAAAGTTATAGATGGTGTTCCTGTATACGAAATTCCATTCCATATCTGTATGGGATTATCATTCTTGTTCACAACGCTTGTAATGGTAGCAATGAGTTTTGCAGGACCAAAAGTTAACCCTAAAGCTTTTGAAACAGAGCCTGGAATGTTCTCTGTAAAACCACAGACAATGGTTTTAATCGTAATAACGATATTAGTTATTTTAGCTTTATATGCTAAATTCTGGTAAAAACATATTTTTTCCATAAAATTCAAATTAAAGACTGCTTTAAAAAGGCAGTCTTTTTTTTACATCATACAAATAATTTGAAAGAAAAAACATATATTTGATCGCCCAAATGTCAAAAAATATATGTCTTATATTCCCGAGCCTTCTTATAAGGATTATTTAACCTATACCATTAAAAAAGGCGATACATTAGTGAGTGTCGCTTATAACTTAGGTATTGATACTTATGCCCTTAGAGCTTACCATAACAAATTTTGTCCTTTACAGGATTTGATAGAAGCTGATTTTCCATCCTGGCTTGAATACCTCATTTTACCGCCTCCCGAAATAGAACTTTCTGATGAGGAAAAAGAAAAAAACCGTAAAAAAGTAGTTTTTAATGACACTCCTTTCAAAATCTCTTTGAATAATGCACAAGTCAGCAACTCATATGGTGTACTGTATACCATAGAAAACGGATCAGAAACGCATACCATAAAACAGGAAATTAATGTGGAATGGAAAGCAAAAAACGAAAACGGCTATTATTTTTTTGAAGTTAACCGTATTGGAAATATTTATATCAATGATACCGCCGTCAGCACTATGGCCGAAGAAATTGCCGAAAAGGCTTCTGCTGCCCTATACCCTTTATTGGTTGTAGTTGATCAAAACGGAAAATGGGTTTACATTAATAACTTTAACCAAATTGAAGAACGCTGGCAGGAAACCAAAAAACAAATCCTCAAATATTATGAAGGAGATCATGTCGAAAAATACCTGTCTATTTACGACAGAAATTTAGAAGACAGCGATACCTTATATCTCTCCCTTTCAAAAGACTGGTTTCTCAATGCATTTTTTAACGGAATCCATACGCAATATCCGCCTTCATTATCGATTCAGAAAGAAATTGATTTCCCTCTTATTGCCAAAACTGAAAATATAAAATATCTGGTCGATCAAAAAATTGACGATCGTCTGGATATTGACAACTTTTTAGTGCTGGACATAAACGGAAAACTCTGTGATGACCGCACCAAAACTGACTTTGAAAACGACCTGCAAATACCCGTAAAAGAATATTCTGAGCAAAAAGCTGTTGGCAGCTACAGGGCAAAATATTTTTTAAACCCAGAAGATTATATTCCCGAGAGCATTTTTATATCCTGCAATTTAGAACTCGATGTCCCGCAGCAATACTCGGTTTCGATCTCTAACTTAAATCAGCGCAAAGAAATCAGCGCAACGCCGAAACAGGAATTATTTATTGAAGAAACCCAGCCTCAAAAAAAGTGGTGGCAATTTTAAACAACCTAAATTATGAGCGAAAAACATTTTGTAGTCCAGGGGGCTACCTGCAAATGCAAGTTTAGTGAAGACCCTTCAAAAACGGATAAAATTAAGGTCAAATCACACAAAAAACATTTTGGAAATGATAAAGAAGCATCAGAAAAACTAATTGCTACTACTAAAGAAATTGGGCAGACTTTAGAAAAAAACACTTTTGGAAAATGCAAAAAACAACCTGCGGGAAATAGTTTTTTGCCTTGTCAGGCACAAATAACAAAATGGAGCGGTTTTTATGAAAATGTAACCCTTAGCAATCAGGGCAAAATACTTCTCGAAAACAGTAAAGCAACCTGCCCTATGGGTGCTCCGGATTGTATCGAAATTACAGACCACGGACAAACAGCAGAGCCCGGCGAACAAAATTTTAAAAATGCCGAGCCCATGGTACATAATCTTGTAAACCCAATGGTGGATGTTAGGGATATGTATACAAAGGAAGCAAAACATGAAGGTCTAATTTTTAACAATTAATTTTTACTAAATGGCAAAAGGTGTTAAAAGAATAAAATGGACAGGAAAAGGAAAAGTAATAAGCGCACAATCTGTTCCTAATAAAAAAGTAGCTGTTCATCCTGATGGAGTTGTGAGCTTTGAAGTCGATTTATGGTACGATGGTACCACGAAAGAAGAGAAAAAAAAGAGCATGACATGGATACTTCAGGATCGAAAAAAACAAATAATTGTGAGGCAGTTAACGTTAGCAGCCGATAACCCTTTTGAGGTAAACATTCCAAAACATTTATGTGGGCCTTTTGAATATTATCTGGAAGCTAGTCTTTCCGGGAAAAGAGATTTTCAAAATGTAACCGGCTTACTTATATTTGGTTCTACGCCTGCTAAATTAATAAGCAGTAAATGGTCTCAGACACAAGATGGTGAAGATGTTCGTAAAAAATATTTTTTCTCATACGGAGAAAGTGTATTTCTGAAATTAAATACAGAAGGACTCAATGGGCATAAAAATATAAAAATTGAAATTTTCAGGCATCTTGATTTCAAGACTGACCCTGTAATTCGTACAATCCATGGGGTAGAAGTCATTGATGGTGAAATAAATCTGGAAATTAAAAATACCTATTCATGGAGTACAACAATAAAAGGAATAAAAGAAACAGAACAATTTTATGTAAAAATTTATGACCCTGTTGCAAAGGTTTATATTACCGATGAAAAAAACCTTAAGGATCATGCTACATTTTTAAGAATCAAGAAACAAACTGTTTCTCATGAAGTAAAACCTCCTGCAAATTTATCTCCTTTAAAAAACGGTGAGCCGGAAACAAATAAAGTACGACATGAATTGTGCAAGTTTGAAACCATTAGTTTAACTGAGCCTACTAAAACAACACTGCTTTTTAATAATGGTCAAAATCTAGGCATAGTATCCAGCCCAAAAACACCAATTAATAAAACTATTTTATTTGATTTTGAAAAATATGAAATAACACCTGATGCCAAAACTACCCTCAATAATGTTTTACAATATTTATTGGGATCAGAGCACTCGACAATCAAAATTGATGGCCATGCCTGCGTAATTGGTAAAGAAGAGTACAACCAAAAATTATCACAACAGCGAAGTGATGCCGTAAAAAAGATTTTTGTTGATGGCGGTTTAGATTCCCGCAGAATAATATCTACAGGTCGTGGTGAAGTAAATCCAACAGATGACAAACAAGGGCGTGATAATATAAAACATAAAAGCGAAAAAGAATATATTGAAAATCGTCGCGTGGATATTTCGTTTGACTCTATTGGGCACGATGCTCAAACCATAGTTTATGAAACTATTGCTCCAAGTCATATTCAAGATATTACGATAGATATTACAGAATATCAAAATAAGGCATGTCTTAAAAATGTACACAAGAAAAATATTATAATAAAATCAACTGAGTATAGTACCCCAATAAATAAAGTTACCAATAAATTGAATTTTCCTGTTCAATCAGATTTGTCGTGGCTGAACCCTGCTCCGTTACAATACATTTGGCCAAAGTACAATTTGACTAACATTGCAAGTGTTGAAAAAAGTATGGATTCCGCAAATAATTATTCTATACATGTTCATTCCTGTCGCTATTTTTCAAATGATGCCAATACCACAATACTATTAAAAGCATATCCGGATATAAAATGGGCTTTTGAATTTTTCTTAAATTTAACTAATGATTTAAGTGTAAAATGGCAGAACAAAAATGAATTTGATGTTAAGGAATTACAAAAGAAATCAGGTAAAATTGGTGCTGAAAGAAGATGGAAACAAAAAGATGCTTCTTTTGGATTTAGTTTAAAAGCAAAATGGGATAACGACAAACAAACTAAAGAATTAAAACAAAAATACGACACTAAATTCAAAAAATTTTACGATCTCTTTGCCTCTATTGGAGCATTTGCAGATGGTGTAACAAATAAAACAAAAGGAACAATAAGCGATAAAGTATCAAAGAGTATTCCCGCAAGTTTTATTGTAAAACCACCCAATTTATCGTTTACAGGAAACTGGTTTTTAAGCCATCCTAAAGATAACAAGAAAATAATAGGAACAGATGTAGCAATAGGACTACACGCAAAACCTCTTATTGGGTTGGAAGTTACAATTGATTTATTGGGAGCAATTGTTTTTATCGGAGGAGAGATTTTTGGTTTAGGACCTGGGGTTCTTAAATTATATAATGCAATTCAAGGTAAACTAAAAGAAGGAATAAAAGTAGGTAATGAAAAAAACGGATTAAGTGCTAGTGTCGATATTTATATGGATTTAATAATCACTAATACCATTACTATTGATGCTGATTTTAAATTTCATACTGCAGGAAAAGCCAAAGATTCAAAATTTGAATTAAAGGCAGAAAATAAATTAAAGGTAGAATTAAAAGTAGGTGTAAAAATAAAAGGAGAAGCAGCTGTTGTAATCATTAAAGTTAAAGCCTACTTTGAGGCTTCTGCAAGTGCGGAAGCATCTGTAACTTTTGGACACGGAATAACTTATGATGATAAAGGACTTTATTATAGACCTAAATTAGGCTTTGACGGAATGGATGCAAAATATATTGTTAAAATAAGTGTCGCACTTGCAATGAAAATCGTCAAAGACAAAAAGTCTGTTGAAGAAACTAAAGAAGGTGAATATACCATCGCAGATGGAACCATCAAAGATGTTATTCCTCCGTTTGATGTCATAAAAGAATTAGAAGAATTATTTAATATAAGTGCCAATATTCCATTAATTAAAAATTAAAACAACAATGAAAAATTTTATATTATTACTTACAACTATTATAATGATAACATCCTGCAACTCTCAAACGGATCTAGAAACATTAAAATTCGGTTCTGATATTTCATCAATAATTAAAGATACAACAAGATTTGAAAAAGATGAAAACATCAGATATAGTTTTGTTGCTTATGTAACTAAAGATATTGATGATTTTAAATATGGCAATGTAAATATCTCAAAATTAGCAATTGAAGATAATGCAAAAAATAGCTTAATCAAATACACTAGCAATTTGTCCCTTTATGTTGATAATTTTAAAAACAATAAATTATCTGGCTTAATCATTAAAATTGAAAATGAAAATGAGGGGGAAAATTTATTAAAATATATAAAAACTAAATTAGGGAAACCTTTATTAGAAAACATATATGATAAAGACAATCATATTCAATCCCAATATTTGTGGGATGACAAAAAAGGGAATCAATTAGTTTACATAACGCAAAATACTGAATATTACAATAATGATAAAAATAGATTCATTTCGACAGAAGTAACTATTCTAAAAAAAGGAATTAAACTAAATCCTGATCAGGGCAATAATCCTGAAACAATAAAAAAAATATTAGAAGAGAATCCTAATGCTTTTGATGTATTAGAGATATTAAAAAGTCGTTTTAATTAAAAATATGAAACAGATATATTACGAATTAGATTGCAGTGCCTTGATGTGTTATTTTGAAGTGCTAATAAATGATGTTTGTGTTTTTTCTTTAAATGTAGACGGACAAGCATCAATGGATATTCCTATAAATAGTGGAATTTTAGAAAAAGGCCAACAAAATATAGAAATTAGAGTCTTGCCTCTATCAGGAGGCAAAGAACTTCATAAAGAAGCTTATGTAAGATATAAAGTTATAGAATATGATGTAAGTTCTGGAGATTTTCAATTTGTTCAGCAATTTGAAAATTTCCAAACTGCTCCTGTTGAAAAGATTCCTTTACTTATACATAAAAGTGTTTTTATGGCTAATGTATCCTATAAATTAGATGCATGGCAAAATGGAGTGGACTTAAAAGACGTGAACTTCGATTTAAAAAAAGCTTTAATCCAAGAATGCGAAAAAATAATTAATGCGTTGAATAACAAAGATTATAAGTTATTTACAGAAAAATTAGCGAAGAAAGAAAAAAATGCAGCTATCGCAATGTATCTAAATTCAGAGGAATCCAAAAATAGAATTTCAAAAATATTAGGTGAGTTGGAAGATGGCTTTAAAGCAATGCCAATCGAAGATAATGTTTATATTGAATATTCAGCATATAACAGATTAGCAACTTTGAAAAGGTTAAATAGAATGCCTGCTTTGTATTTGGAAAATTCAAAAACAGAAGAAGAAATTGTTTTAGATATAAGATTTTGCGGTATAAAAGAGAATACTCGTTTTGAGATTTTTTGACACAACTTTTTCATGACACATAATCAGAAAAAATAAATTTACAACCACCCCCATTATCAAATTGACATGAACAGATTACTACTAAAAATAACAATTATAACTCTTTCTGTGTTTTTATTTTCTTGTGCACAGAAAGACGTTTCAAAAAACACTACATTATTTCTCACAACCAATAACGGAAACCTATACAGCATAGATTTAGCAACCGGAAAATGCAATTGGCAAAACATAAAAAATATAGAAGACACCCGAAGTGACTCCTATTTTAAAATTGAAGACAATACAATAATAAAATCGTATGAAAACGGCCAAATAATTGTTTTTGATAGACAGACAGGCAAGGTTATAAAAAAATATCAAGAGAAAGAGTCTATACCTGAGAGTCCATCACTTTTTATGTTTTCGCAATACCCGCTTGTGTATGAGGGTGATTTTATTTTTTCTAATTTGAATGGAAAAGTAAAATCTATTAATTCAAAAACAATGCAGCCAAATTGGGTATATGACGTAAAAAATAAAGTGTTTGTATCGCCAACTATTATTGAGGATAAAGTTATTGTAAACGCCGGCTATAATCTCTGTGCTGTAAATGCAAAAAATGGACAATTTATTACCAACCTAAAGTTTGTTAATCCGTTACCGCATGAGCCAGTGGTAAGTGATGGAGAAATTTTTGTTGTCGATGAAAACGGAAATGCCTTTTGTCTTGATCAGGAATTAAACACGAAATGGCAATTTGAAGTAAATAATTATATAAGCGACACACAATACGACGAGAACACTAATGCTAATGTGACTACAGATACTAATATCAACACATTAACCAATCTTACTGCGGGAGAAAAACTAATTGTATTGGGGGATGCGGAACATATTATTGGTATTGATAAAAAAACAGGAAAAATGAAATGGTTAACAACTATACCTGTTATCAATTGGCAGTCCCCAACGGATGTCGCTCTGGTTAATAAGAATATAAGAGAAGATCAGGATCTTCATGATATAATGAATGACAAAGTTGGAGTACTGAAATCATTAGAAATAATAGATGAAGAAGTTATTGCAAATACTTCCTCGTGCATAGCGGTGTATAATGCAAAAAATGGCGACCTAAAAAGAAAAAAGTTTCTTTTTAACAACGAAATCATAGGCGGAATAAAAGCTACAAAAGATTTTTATTATTATTTACGTCAGGACGGTATTTTATACAAAATCGACAAAACTCTAAAAACAGAAACTATTGTTTATAAAGGAATAAACTACAAACCCGAGGATGAATATACAAGCCCATATATGCTGATTGAATAAATATTTTCTCATTTTATCTACCATTAAAAAATAGCTAATAAACAGACTAAGTTCTGGTAAAATACATTTTTCAAATTATAAAAAGTCTGAAGCTGAATTCGTTTGGTTTCAGACTTTTTTAATCACATAAGTAACCATCCCCCAAATAATCAGTTGGTTTTCTTCAGTAACTTTTATGGGGCTGTAATCCGGATTTTCGGGCATGAGGTACAAACAGTCTTTTTCGACCTGAATGCGTTTTACGGTGAACTCGCCATCAATAAAACAAATCGCAATTTTATTGTTTTGCGGTTCAAGACTTCGGTCAACTACTAAAACATCTTTGTCGTTAATACCCGCATCAATCATCGAATTGCCTTTGACCCTGATGTAAAAAGTAGCCAGCGGATTTTCACTTAATTCTTTGTTCAGGTCAATACTGGTTTCCATAAAATCTGCTGCCGGCGACGGAAAACCGGCCGAAACACCTTCTTTTATATAAGGAATCCTGATTTCACTTTCGAAATCAGGCTGAAAAAAGGTCAGTTTTTGTTCTTTTTTTAGAGACATTTTACTTCCAATAGTTTATTAAAATCAGTAGTATATTTAGGGGATAAATGATCTTGTTTCATATTCCATGTCCGCTCAAGATCCTGCGTCGCCAGTTTTACTTTCCGATTTCCTATTTTAGTGTTCAGCTGATCCATCACTTTCATTAAAGCCAGATGTTTTGGATTTTCTTCTTCAAACAACTGAAATTGCTTTTTATCCTCATCGATCAATTCTGTCACTATAACACCCGCTTTTTTAAACCGGATGCCTTCATTTTCTTTGTGCAATTTCTTCAGCATTTCGATAGCCACATTCGAAATGGTCAAAGTCGAATTGCTCGCATATGGCAGCGTTACAGCTCTATTAAAATAATATTGGGATGATTTTATCGAATGTTTATCAACCACCAGCATGACGATAATCGTATGACAGCAGGAATTTTGTTTACGCAGTTTTTCGGCACAGACAGAGGCAAAAGTAACGATACGCTCACGCAGTAAATCAAAATCAGAAATCTGTTTAGGAAAACTTCTGGTCGTTGCTATACTCTTTTTTTGTTCTGGTAAAGGTTCTAAATCCAGAACTGATTTGCCTTCCAGTTCACATTTCAGACGAAGACCAATTACACCCATTTCTTTCTTAATCCACGCTTCATGGATAGGATTAATAAAATCAAGAGCCGTATGAATATTTCGCAGTTTTGCTTTCTTTTTTGTACGGTAACCAATGCCCCAAACGTCTTCAATCTTCGTCCATTTTAAAGCTTTGATTCGTTTTTCATCAGTATCAATTACGTAAACACCTTGGGTCCTGTCGTGAAATTCTTTGGCAATTTTATTAGCCAGTTTTGACAATGCCTTAGTTTCGGCAAAACCAATACAAACCGGAAGTCCCAGCCATTTTTGCACCCGGGATTTTATTTGCAGGCCGTAATCCTGATAATCCAAAATATTCAGGCCATCAAAATTCAGAAAAGCTTCATCTATACTATAAATCTCTACATTTGGGGTAAACTGCTCTAAAATTTTCATTACACGATTACTCAAATCCCCATACAAAGGATAATTGGACGAAAACAATTTGATATTTTTTTCTTTTACCAATTCCCTGATCTTGAATGCCGGAGCGCCCATAGGAACTCCAACTGCTTTAGCCTCATTGCTTCTTGAAATCACACAGCCATCATTATTGGATAATATCGCAACAGGTTTTCCGTTGAATTCCGGCTGAAAAACACGTTCGCACGAAGCATAAAAATTATTACAATCGACTAAAGCATACATCCTGCAAAATTACGCAATAGTGATTTATGTATTTAGAAGAAGGAAAGTTAATTTTTATACTTTCCCTTCTAAATTCCCTAAAAACAAGGAATGTAAAACTCAACTTTATAAGTAGAAATTGACAATAAATCCTGTTAAAAAAAATTGACACAAATCTCCAAAAAACTGGTTGTTTCTTAAAAAAATATTTACATTTGAAATCTAAACTAATCCTTAATTATGAAAAAAATAGTATTCGCATTGTTATTCGTTTCAGGATTTACATTTGCTCAGGACATGAAAGTCGTAAATGGAAATTTTGATTTTTTAAAAAACCAAAAAGAAGTTAACGTAGAATTTGATTATAGTAGTTTTACTATGATGAAAGAAAACAAACCCGAAGCTCAGTATGTTGAAGAACACAAAGCCGATTTAGACAAAAAGGCAAAAGGAAACGGAAACCTCTGGGAGAAAAAATGGATTGCAGCAAAGGAGCAAATATGGACTCCTAAGTTTTTAGAAATTGCTAATATCGTATTAACTAAAGAAAAAAAAGATTTGAATTTTCAGGAAGGATTAAGCACTCCTTATACCTTAATAGTAAAAACAGTATGGGTTTTTCCTGGATGGGATGCCGGAATCATGAAACAGCCAGCAAAAGTTACGACAAATTTAAAATTTGTTGAAACAGCAAATAAATCAAATGTTTTGTTGGAAATTACAAGTGAAGAAGCTCCTGGAGATCAATGGGGGAACAATTTCAGCAATGAATCCCGAATTGGAGAAGGTTACGCTAAAACTGCAAAATCATTATCAAAACTTATAGCTAAAAAAGCTTATAAATAAAATCAAAAAAAGCCCTGATTATTCAGGGCTTTGTTCTTTTTGCATATTTAATAAATAGGCCATATTTTTAATCACATGATCATGTTTCTTCACAAACGGATTTTCTTCATTCCAGACATATCCTGCCAATACTGAACATATTTTTTCTTTTACTTCAGGATTTTCAGGCTGATGGAAAAACAGTGTCTGCAAATTTCCGGTGTACCATTCCTGTACATAAGTCGTAAAAACAGCAATACCGCGTTTCATATATTGTGTAAATTCAACTTCCCAGTCAACAGAAATTCCCTGTGATTCTTTTAAGTATAATTTCGCTGCCAACATTCCGGATTCTGTTGCAAAAGCAACTCCCGATGAAAATACCGGATCCAAAAATTCAGAGCTGTTCCCTGTTAAGGCAAAACCATCTCCGTACATTTTTTTTACGGCTCTTGAATAATTTTCCAGTTTTACCGGCTCGAATAAAAATTCAGTCCCTTTGAATCTTTTAATATAATAATCGGATTTCTGAATGGCATTTCGCAAAGCCTCGGCGTTATCTTTATTTTCTGAAAGCGAATTGATAAAATCCGTTGGTCCCACAACTCCTAAACTTGTATTTCCATTCGAAAACGGAATTACCCAAAGCCAGACTTCGGTTTCCAGAATATCAAATGAAATCTGTGTTCCCTCTTCCCCTTCTTCTCTGTTTATATCTTTTACATGTGTAAAAATAGAAGAATGCGGATCCAGTTTCGAAGGTGTATCCAAGTCTAAAAGTCTTGGCAAAACGCGTCCGTATCCGCTGGAATCAATAATAAATTTTGCATGGATTTCTTTTAGATTTCCATCTTTGTCTTTTACGATTGTTTTCGAATTTTTCCCTTCAAAAGATACTTCCAGAACCTCCGTTTCAAATTCCAGATCAATCCCTTTTCGAATCACTTCCTGTGCCATTGTATGATCAAAATCAGCTCTTGGCACCTGCCAGGTCCAGTCCCAGCCTTCTCCAAATTTCTGACTAAAATCAAAAACACAAATTTCTTCACCCCTGATAAAACGGGCTCCAAGCTTTTTTTCAAAATTCATGGCGTCTAAACTTTCAAAAAGTTTAGCTTCCGCAAAATGGTCCATAACCCTTGGTATAAGGCTTTCACCAACAACCAGTCTTGGAAACTTTGTTTTTTCAACCACTTTTATCTTAACACCGTTCATATGAAGATAGGATGCCGAAACACATCCTGATGGTCCCGCACCAATGATTAAAACGTCTACAAACTCCTTTGTCATAATAAGAAATGTTCTGATTTATTAACTTACATTTGCCCTCATCAAAATAACTACATTTATTTTGATAAATAAAATTAAATTAGCGCAATCAAAACGAGTTTAATGAATACAATTAATGAATATTTAAGTTTAGCCGAATTTGAGGCTATTATATTTGGAAACCAGAAAGTTATCATTAGCGATTCGGTACTGGATCGTATCAGTGAAAGCTTCAGCTTCTTAAAAGAATTTTCAGGAAACAAAGTAATATACGGTGTAAATACAGGCTTTGGTCCTATGGCTCAGTATCGAATTAAAGAATCTGACCAGATTCAGCTGCAATATAATTTAATCCGAAGCCATTCATCAGGTACAGGAAAACCTTTAAGTCCGGTTTGTGCAAAAGCAGCAATTTTAGCACGTTTAAACTCATTATCATTAGGAAATTCTGGCGTTCATCCTTCAGTTATCCATTTAATGGCTGAATTAATAAACAGAGATATCACCCCTTTAATCTTCGAACATGGAGGCGTTGGTGCGAGTGGGGATTTAGTTCAGTTATCACATTTAGCTTTAGTTTTAATTGGCGAAGGCGAAGTTTTTTATAAAGGAGAAAGAAGACCAACTCCGGAAGTTTTTGCAATCGAAGGTTTAAAACCAATTCAGGTAGAAATCAGAGAAGGTCTGGCTTTGATCAACGGAACTTCAGTTATGACCGGAATTGGTGTTGTCAATGTTCATCATGCCAATAAATTATTAGACTGGTCATTAAAAGCCTCATGTGCGATAAACGAACTGGTTCAGGCTTATGATGATCATTTTTCTCAGGAATTAAACCAAACCAAACGTCATAAGGGACAACAGGAAATTGCTTTAAAAATGCGTCAAAATCTTTCCGATAGTACTTTAATCCGTAAAAGAGAAGACCATTTGTATTCTGGTGAAAACACCGAAGAAATTTTCAAGGAAAAAGTTCAGGAGTATTATTCACTAAGATGTGTTCCTCAAATTCTTGGACCGGTTTTAGAAACTATTAATAATGTAGCTTCTATTTTAGAAGATGAATTTAACTCGGCAAACGACAATCCGATTATCGACGTAAAAAACCAGCACGTTTACCACGGCGGAAATTTCCACGGAGATTATATTTCGCTTGAAATGGATAAACTGAAAATCGTGATTACCAAATTAACGATGCTGGCAGAACGTCAATTGAATTATTTACTTAATTCAAAAATTAACGAGTTACTACCTCCATTTGTAAACTTAGGAACTTTAGGATTTAATTTCGGAATGCAGGGTGTTCAGTTCGTTGCAACCTCAACCACTGCAGAAAACCAGATGTTATCAAACCCAATGTATGTTCACAGTATCCCGAACAACAACGACAATCAGGATATTGTAAGTATGGGAACAAACTCGGCTGTAATTACCTCAAAAGTGATCGAAAATGCTTTTGAAGTATTGGCAATCGAATTAATTACAATTGTTCAGGCCATTGATTATTTAGAGCAAAAAGATAAAATTTCATCTGTTTCTAAAAAATGGTATGATGATGTTCGAAAAATAATTCCAACATTTAAGGAAGATCAGGTAATGTATCCTTTTGTTCAAAAAGTAAAAGATTATTTGATCAACAGTTAATATTCTATACATAGATACTGTGTATTTAAAGTTTTATGCCCCAACGAGTTTTAACTTTTATATTATTAAACATTGAATTTTAAAAATCATGAAAAAAACATTTCTTTTTTTATTACTGGCAGGTATTCAATTTGTTAATAGTCAGGAATTGGCACTAGTTAAAAAGAATTCAAAAATTGGATATCTCGCTAAAGACGGTTCTTTTAAAATTGAACCTCAGTACAAATCTGCTAAAAGTTTTTCTGAAGGTTTGGCTGCTGTCGAAAAAGATGGAAAATGGGGTTTTATTGATGCAAAAGGAACCTGGGTAATTCCGGCAGATTTCAAAAATGCGAAAGATTTTAACAGCGGAATCGCAATTGTGCAAAAAGACAAGGACTGGGTTTATATTAATACAAAAGGAGAAATCCAGAAAGCACCTGCTTCTGAAAAATTATATGATTTTAATAATGGCGTAGCTTTTATAAAGCAAGGAAATAAAGTTGGATTAATCAACTCTAAAATGACTGTTATTTTAGAACCAAAATACGATCAGATCAAACCTTTTGAAAACGGTTTTGCCAGAGTTGAACTAAACAAAAACTGGGGAATTATAAATACCGAAGGAAAAGAATTAGTAGAACCTGCTTATGCTGAAATTGGAAATTATTTCAAGAACACAACCTGGGCCAGAAAAGACAAAACGTTCGGAATCGTAAGCGGTGGAAAATTTATTCCGGTAGAAGGTGCTGAAAAAATCTGGGATTTTGAAATACAGGATTTGACGTTTGCCAAAAAGAATGGAAAAATCGGTTTTATAGACTTAAAAGGAAATTGGGTAATTCTGCCTATATATGATAAGGCAAAAGCTTTCTCAAAAAATCTGGCACCGGTTTTAGTAGGGTCAAAATGGGGATACATTAATCCAAAAGCAGATTTTGTAATTCCGCCAACTTACAGTGATGCAGAGGTTTTCAGTAAAAATGGACTGGCTCCTGTAAAGGAAAATAATTGGGGATTTATCAATGAAAGTGGAAAATTAGTCATCCCAACGCAATACGGTATTACTTCAAACGGAATGATGGCCATGTTTGTTCAGCAGGACAAAGGATTTATTGATGGCGTAGCAAGAGTAAAAAACGAAGGAAAATGGGGTTTTCTCAAACCGGACGGAACCGTTTTAAGCAATCAATGGTTTGAAAATGCTGAATTATTTTCTAAATCTGCTGAAAGAAACAGTACTACTGAATTCGCTGCTGAAAAACCAAAGACAGAAACAAAACCAGCAGCAAAAAAGAAGAAATAATATTATCTTTCTGATAAAAATAAAATTTTACATAAATGAAATGTGTATTAGTAACAGGCGGATCAAGAGGAATTGGTAGTGCTATTTGTAAAAAATTAGCCGTCGAATCCAGTTATCATATTCTGATTAATTATCATTCGAATAAAACGGCTGCCGAAGAAACATTACAAGAAATACAAAAATTAGGAGCAACCGGAGAAATTCTGAGATTTGATGTTTCCAAATTTGACAAAGTACAGTCTGTTTTAACAAAGTGGCAGGAAGCAAATCCTGAAGCTCTTGTTGAAGCGATTGTAAATAATGCCGGAATTACAAAAGACGGTCTTTTTATGTGGATGACTCCCGAAGACTGGAATGGCGTGGTAAACACAAGTTTAAACGGATTTTTTAACGTAACACAATTTTTCATTCAGAAAATGTTACGCAATAAATATGGCCGAATCGTAAATATGGTCTCCGTTTCAGGAGTAAAAGGAACTGCCGGACAAACCAATTATTCTGCTGCAAAAGGTGCCATCATTGCTGCCACGAAAGCTTTGGCTCAGGAAGTGGCAAAACGCAATATTACTGTTAATGCTGTTGCACCTGGTTTTATTAAAACAGATATGACAAGTCAGTTAGATGAAAAAGAACTATTAAAACTAATTCCCGTAAATCGTTTTGGCGAAGCAGAAGAAGTAGCTGATTTGGTAAGCTTTTTGATTTCAAAAAAATCAAGCTATATTACAGGAGAAATTATCAATATTAACGGCGGAATATATTCTTAAAGAATACTATGTTTGCAAGATTATTTTAAGTTTTTTAAACTTAAAATAATCTTGCAAAGGCGCAGAGTCGCAAAGCTTTTATTAAATTAAAACTTAAAAAAGAAGAAACTTTGCGACTCTGCGTCTTTGCGAGATTAAAAAAAATTACACTTTAAGGATAAAAATTACTTTAAAAAGAAGATGAACAGGAGAGTTGTAATTACTGGAATGGGAATTTATTCCTGCATTGGTACTTCATTAGAAGAGGTAAAAGAATCATTATACAAAGGAAAATCTGGTATTCAGTTTGATCCGGAACGAAAAGAATTTGGTTTCCAGTCGGCATTGACTGGCATGGTTCCAAAAACGGACCTGAAAAATTTACTGAACCGAAGACAGCGCATGAGCATTGGTGAAGAAACCGAATATGCTTATATGGCTACTATCGAAGCATTAAAAAATGCCAATATTGACGATGCTTTTTTTGAAAATCGAGAAGTTGGAATCATGTACGGAAACGACAGCGTTTCCAAAGCCATTATCGATGCTACAGATATTGTACGCGAGAAAAAAGATACGGCACTAATTGGTTCCGGGGCAATTTTCAAATCGATGAATTCTACGGTTACCATGAACCTTTCAACGATTTTTAAACTTCGTGGCATTAATTTAACTGTAAGTGCAGCCTGTGCGAGCGGTTCACATTCTATTGGATTAGCTTATTTTTTAATCAAAAGCGGTTTTCAGGACATCATTATTACCGGAGGTGCACAGGAAATTAATAAATATGCCATGAGCAGTTTTGACGGTTTAGGTGTTTTTTCTAACAGAGAAAGCGATCCGGAAAAAGCCTCAAGACCTTTCGACTCAGGTCGTGACGGATTAATTCCAAGTGGCGGCGGTGCAACTTTAATTTTAGAAAGTTACGAATCTGCCATTGCAAGAGGTGCTACCATTATTGCCGAAGTTTCCGGTTACGGATTCTCATCAAACGGAGGTCATATTTCAACTCCAAATGTCGAAGGACCCGCTACTGCAATGAAAAGAGCACTTGAAGAAGCAAACCTGAAAGCATCGGATATTGAGTATATAAATGCACATGCCACATCAACTCCAGTTGGTGATGCAAATGAAGCAAAAGCTATCTACGAAGTTTTTGGTGAGAAAAATCCTCCTGTAAGTTCAACAAAATCAATGACGGGACACGAATGCTGGATGGCCGGAGCCAGCGAAGTAATCTACTCAATTCTAATGATGCAGCACGATTTCATTGCCCCGAACATTAATTTGGAAAATCCGGATGAAGATGCCTTAAAATTAAATTTAGTTAAAAGTACGTTAAACAAAAAATTTGATATATTTTTGTCCAATTCTTTCGGGTTCGGAGGAACCAACTCTGCGTTGGTGGTTAAAAAGTTTAATGAAAAATGAATAAAGAAGAGATTATAGCACGAATTAATGGTTTTTTAGTTGATGAATTTGAAGTTGACAATGACGAAATTGAACCAGATGCTAATTTAAAGGATACACTTGGGCTGGATAGTTTAGATTATGTTGATTTAGTCGTTTCAATCGAATCGAACTTTGGTGTAAAACTGGTTGAAGTGGATTTTGTCGGAATCGCTACTTTTCAAAACTTTTATGACCTTATCGAATCCAAATTAAAAACTAAAGCCGTTTAATGAGTCAATGGGATGGCAAATCAAAAGGAACAGTTTTAGGCTATAGAATATTCGTTTTTTTGATTCGGAAAGCGGGTGTAAAATCTGCTTATTTTTTACTCTATTTTGTCGCTACTTATTACTTTTTGTTTTTAAAGAAAAGCAATCAGGCTATTTTTTATTATTTCAGGGAAAGACTCCGCTATTCGTATTTCCAGTCAAAAAAAATGGTTTTCAAAAGTTACTATACTTTTGGACAAACCATTATTGACAAAGTTTCTATTTCGGCCGGTCTGCGAAATAAATTTACGTATGAATTTGACGGAATCGAAATCCTGAAAAAACTTTTGGCCGAAAAAAAAGGCGGTGTTCTAATAAGTGCGCACGTTGGAAATTTTGAAATCGCAGAACATTTTTTCGGAGACATCGATCTTGATTTCCAAATCAATTTAGTTACTACTGATTTAGAACATTCGGCAATTAAGAATTACCTCGAAAGCGTTACACAGAAATCTGCTGTAAAATTCATCATCATCAAAGAAGATTTATCTCATATTTTTGAGATTAATGCCGCTTTGGCAAATAACGAACTGGTTTGTTTTACCGGTGATCGTTATTTTGAAGGTACCAAATCCCTTTCTGAAAATCTTTTAGGAAAAGAAGCTAATTTTCCTGCAGGTCCGTTTCTAATAGCTTCCCGATTAAAAGTTCCCGTGGTTTTTGTTTATGTAATGAAAGAGCCAAACCTTCATTATCATTTGTACGCGAGAGAAGCCACCGTCAAACATCGTGACGAAAAAGGATTATTAAAAGAATATATAAAAAGTGTGGAAACTATTGTGCAAAAATATCCATTGCAATGGTTCAATTATTTCGATTTTTGGAATGATTTAAAAGCATAAAATCCGTTTAATAAAATTTACTTATTTTTGTTCGCAACCTAAGTAAACCAAAATGAAAAATGTTCTCGTTATTTTTTATTCTCAGTCCGGACAATTAAAATCTATCGCGCAAAATATTGCAAAACCTTTTTTAAATTCTGAAGAAATAAAGGTAACTTTTCACGAAATCCAATTAGAAAAACCTTTTCCTTTTCCATGGAACAAAGCTTCCTTTTTTGATGCTTTCCCGGAATCTTTTCTACAGATTCCAACAGCATTAAAACCGGTTTTGGATGAAATTCTCAATACAAAATTTGATTTAATTTTGTTTCATTATCAGGTGTGGTATTTATCGCCATCCATTCCGATCAATTCTTTTTTAAGAAGTGCCGAAGGAAAAAAAATCCTAAACAATACACCCGTAATTACCATTAACGGTTCGCGAAATATGTGGTTTATGGCTCAGGAAAAAATTAAGGTCCTGCTAAAAGAAGCGAACGCTCATTTGGTTGGAAATATCGCTTTGGTAGATCGTGTCGGAAACTTAATTAGCGTTTTGACTATAGTCGAATGGATGTTTTCAGGCGTAAAAAAGAAATATTTAGGCTTTTTTCCTCTGCCTGGAGTTTCTGAAAAAGACATTGAGGAATCAACGAAATTTGGAGATATTATTCTTTCACAGTTCAGTAAGAACAAATTAAATGATTTACAACCCAAATTAGTAACCGCTGATGCTGTACGGATTAGCCCTTATCTGGTGACCGTTGACAAAACAGCCAATAAGATTTTTAACAAATGGTCGAACTTCATTTATAAGAATCCAAAAAAGAGAAAACAGCTGCTCAAAATATTTTATGTTTATTTATTCTTAGCTATATGGTTAATCTCGCCAATAGTGTATATCTTGCACCTTATTACCTATCCTTTTAAACTAAAAATCATAAAAAAAGAAACTCAACATTATCAGGGAGTTTAGAAGAGGAAAATTATATTATGTTTGACGTATATATTACAAAAGCTGCAAAGTATTTGCCAAATGAAGCCGTTTCGAATGATGAAATGGAGACGTATTTAGGATTGATAAATGATACTGCCTCAAAGGCAAGACGTATTATTTTGCGCAATAATAAAATTACAAGCCGATATTATGCCGTTGACAAAAACGGCAAAAGTACACACACCAATGCTGAACTGGCAAAAAATGCTATTGTACAGCTGTTTGATGAAAACTTTACAAATCAGGATTTAGAAGTATTGTCCTGTGGGACTTCTTCACCGGATATAATTGCGCCTTCACATGCTGCAATGGTTCACGGGTTATTAAAAAACAAATCGGTTGAGTTAAATTCTTCAATGGGAATTTGCTGTTCCGGAATGAATGCCCTGAAATATGGTTTTCTTTCTATAAAAGCCGGAAATTCTAAAAACGCCATTTGTACAGGATCTGAAAAAGTTTCGACCTGGCTTTCTGCCCAAAAGTACAACAACGAAATCATCAACTTAAAAAATCTGGAAGAACAGCCTATTATTGCTTTCAAAAAAGATTTTTTACGCTGGATGTTATCAGACGGAGCGGGTGCTTTTTTATTGGAAAATAAACCAAACGGTGAAATTTCATTAAAAATCGAATGGATGGAAGCTTACTCGTATGCATTCGAATTAGAAGCCTGTATGTATGCCGGTGGTGACAAATTAGAGAACGGTGATATAAAACCGTGGAGCGATTTTACTCAGGAGGAGTGGTTAAACGAATCTGTATTTGCTGTAAAACAAGATGTAAAATTACTGGACGAATTTATTTTACCAAAAGGTGTCGAAAGCATGAGCGATGCTATGGCAAAACACAATATTACGGCCGAAAATGTTGATTACTTTTTACCGCACGTTTCCTCTTACTTCTTTGTTGAAGGACTAAAAAAAGGACTGGACGAAAAAGGTATTGTGCTGACGGAAGAAAAATGGTTCCTGAACCTTCTGAGAGTTGGAAACGTAGGCTCTGCTTCAATTTATATTGCAGTTGAAGAATTAATGAATTCCGGAAAATTAAAAAAAGGTGATAAAATTTTATTGTCGGTTCCGGAAAGCGGAAGGTTTTCATTTGCGTATGCGTATTTAACCGTTTGCTAATGGAAGCTTCAGTACTTTTAGAAAAAGAAGCAGTCGAAAATCTAATCCCACAAAAGTTTCCTTTTGTGATGGTGGATCGTATGTTTTCGTATTCAGAAACGGCATTAGTTTCGGGATTGAAAATTCAGGACAGCAATATTTTTTTGGAAGAAAACATTTTTTTAGAGGCAGGCTTAATTGAACATATGGCGCAGTCTGTTGCCCTGCACACCGGTTATCAGTTTTTTTTGAAAAATGAAACTGCACCAACCGGATATATTGGTTCTATAAAAGATATTCAAATCAAAAAACTACCTCAAATCAACGACACGATTCAGTCGAATGTTACTATTTTACAGGAATTTGCCGGAGTAACTTTAGTAGATATTGTAACTTTTTTAAATGATGAAGAAATTGCAAGCGGACAAATGAAAACCGTTTTAGCCAAATAAAAATTATGGAAACAGGAGTTGACATTCAGAATTACTTACCTCATCGTGCGCCAATGCTGATGGTCGATTTGATTTTGGATATTGACGCCAATTTTGTTGAAACCGAATTTTTAATCAGGGAAGACAATATTTTTGTTCATCATGGCATTTTTACCGAAGCAGGTTTAATTGAAAATACAGCACAGACCTGTTCTTCAATTGTTGGAAAAAAATATTTTTTTGATGAAAACGGAACCGAAAATGAAAACGTAAATGTAATTGGTTTCATAAGCGCCATTAAAAATCTAAAAATTAATGCACTGCCAGGAATCGGAGAAACAATAATTACAAAAGCAACTTTAGTTTCGAAATTTGTCGGTGATGATTATACTTTATGCACTATGAGCTGTCAAAGCTTGCTCGAAGAAAAAATACTCTTAGAATGCGAAATTAATTTGTTTATTCAAAAGACAATTTCGGAAACAACATAATGCTAAATTGAAAATTAAGACCGTCATGGAAAAAGAAAATGTACCGCAGCACGATGGAAATTTAAGCAAAAAGAATCTCAAAGAATTGGTTTACGCTACTGACGAAAACGGCAATTATACAACCGCTTTGAGTACAGGCTGGGAACCAAAAGCCATAGCGCTTTCAAACGCGATTGACGACATAAAAGAACGCGCCGAAGAAGCCAGAATAAAAGTTCAAAATGGTGAAGTAAGTCCGATTTGCTATTTTATGGAACTCAACAAAATGGATCTTTCGATTCTTGCCGACTATGTTGACATGTGGAAATGGCGTGTAAAAAGACATTTTAAACCATCCGTTTTTGCCAAATTAAGCGACAAAACTTTACAAAAATATGCCGACGCTTTTGATATTTCAATTGCCGAACTCAAAAACAGTATTTCAAAATAATGCAAGTTACTTTTACACATCACCAATCTGCTCATTGTGAAAACGGAGTAGCTTCAAATCTCTTAAAAAACAGCGGACTCAACATCAGCGAACCAATGGTTTTCGGAATTGGTTCGGGACTATTCTTCGTGTATCTGCCTTTTTTAAAAGTCAATCATGCACCGGCCATCAGCTACAGAACTTTGCCTGGACAAATTTTCAATAAAGTAGCGAATCGGTTAAACCTAAAAATAAAAAGACAAAAATTTTCTTCTGTTGCTAATGCAAATAAAGCTTTAGAAGAAAATCTAAAAAACAATATTCCAACCGGATTACAAGTGGGAGTGTATCATTTGAGTTATTTTCCTGATGAATACCGCTTTCATTTCAACGCTCACAATTTAGTCGTTTACGGAAAAACCGAAACTGATTATCTGATCAGCGATCCGGTAATGGAAACGGTTACGACTTTAACGCATGAGGAAATGGACAAAGTACGTTTTGCAAAAGGTGCTTTTGCACCAAGAGGCCAAATGTATTATCCAATTCAAATTCCAAAAGATGTTGATTTAAAAAGTGCCATTATCAAAGGAATAAAAAATACCTGTCGCGATATGCTGGCACCAATGCCAATTGTAGGCGTTCGCGGAATCAAAATGGTTTCTCGTCGAATTCGAAAATGGCCTAAGAAACATGGAGTAAGAAAAGCCAATCACTATCTGGCACAAATGGTTCGTATGCAGGAAGAAATTGGCACCGGAGGCGGTGGTTTCCGTTTTATTTATGCCGCATTTTTGCAGGAAGCATCGGTGATTCTGAATAATGAAGAACTAAAATACCTTTCAAAAGAAATGACTCAAATTGGCGATTCATGGCGTGATTTTGCTGTTGAAGCTTCCCGAATTTACAAAAACCGAAGTGCCAAAGAAGATGCCTACAACGCCATTGCCGATGAACTTTTAGACATCGCCAATCGTGAAGAAATCTTTTTCAAAAAACTAAAAAAAGCCATCAGCTAATATATTTTGCAGCCCATTATAAAAATAGAATCCCTTTCGAAAAAGTACAAAGAAGCAGAAATGTTTTCTTTGAACAACGTTTCGCTAAATATAAACGAATGTCAAATTTTTGGTTTATTGGGACCAAACGGTGCCGGAAAAACAACTTTGATTTCCATGCTCTGCGGATTAATAAAACCTACTTCGGGGCATTTTACAATTGACGGTTTAGACTATCAGCATCATGCTTCAAAAATTAAAAAAATCATAGGCGTTGTGCCTCAGGAATATGCTTTGTACCCTACTTTGACTGCCAGGGAAAATCTGCAATATTTTGGAAGTATGTACGGTTTGAAAGGTGCTGATTTAAAAGACAAAGTAATTGAAGCTTTGGATCTTTTAGGTTTATTAAAATTTGCCGACAAACAGGTTCAGACTTTTTCTGGCGGAATGAAACGCCGTGTGAATCTGATTGCCGGAATCCTGCACAATCCGAAAGTTTTGTTTTTGGATGAACCAACAGTTGGTGTCGATGTACATTCTAAAACTGCTATTATTGATTATTTAAAAGTACTGAATCAAAACGGAACGACGATTATTTATACCTCGCATCATTTGGCTGAAGCCGAAGATTTCTGTACGCAAATCGCAATTTTAGATCAGGGACAGATTTATGCGCAAAATACTCCGTCAGCATTGATTGAAGCTACAAAAGAGGCCCGAAATCTAGAAGATGTTTTTATTTCATTAACCGGTAAAGCATTGAGAGATGATATATAAAATCTGGGTGTCGGTAGTAAAGGAATTTCTTTTGCTAAAAAGAGATTTAGGCGGACTGATTATTTTATTTGTCATGCCTTTAGTTTTGGTAATTGCCGTAACCTTAATTCAGGACAGCACTTTTAAAGCAGTAACCAATTCTAAAATCCAGATTCTTTTGGTCGATAAAGACAAAGGATCTGTTTCGAAGACCGTTTTTGAAAATTTAGAAAAAAGCAACTATTTTACCGTTGTAACACAAATTGACAATAAACCGATTACCGAAGAAATTGCCAAAGAAAATGTGTACAAAGGAAAATTCCAGCTGGCGATTGTAATTCCGGAAAATCTAAGTTCTGATTTACAGGCTAAAGTCGAGCAGAATGTAGAAAAAATCGTCAGCAATTTAGGTCTAACTGACAGTACTTCAACCTCAGAACCTCAGCGTGTCATTAAAGAAAAAGAAGTAAAACTGTATTTTGATCCGGCGGTTCAGATGAGTTTCAAAAATGCGGTGATGAGCTCGATTGACAAAATGATTTCGCAGATTGAAACCAAATCGATTTATTCGACTTTTCAAAAACAATTAGGAGAAGAAACAATCAATTTTGAGCAAAAAAGCTTCATTACTTTCAAAGAAATAATTCCGAAAATTAACAACAAAGAAGTACTTCCAAATTCGGTTCAGCATAACGTTCCGGCGTGGACACTTTTTGCGATCTTTTTTATTGTGATTCCGTTATCCATCAATATTGTAAAAGAAAAAACACAGGGAACTTTTGTTCGGTTAAGAACCAATCCGGTTTCAAATCTGGTGGTCATTATTGGCAAAACCATCACCTACTCGATTATTTGTATGATTCAGTTTTATATGATGGTTGCCGTTGCGGTGTTTTTATTCCCCTCAATCGGATTGCCTTCTTTAAATATTGAAGGTCATTTTTTATTGACAAGCGTTGTGGCATTATTTTCAGGTTTTTCTGCGGTAGGCTTCGGAATTTTATTAGGAACTGTCGCCAGTACTCAGGAACAATCTGCTCCTTTTGGTGCTACAAGTGTGATTATTTTAGCAGCAATTGGAGGCGTCTGGGTTCCGGTTTTTGCCATGCCAAAAATCATGCAGTATATCGCAAAATCTTCTCCTATGAACTGGGGATTAGAGGCATTCTATGATGTTTTATTACGTAACGTTTCTTTCGTCGAAATCATTCCAAGAATAAGTTTATTATTTTTGTTTTTCATTATTACCACTTCCATTGCCTTATTTTATGACAAAAAGAAAAGAACAGTATAACGAAGCCATAAACCTGACCGTTTCTCACGAAATCAGAATTCGTTTTAACGAAACTGATCCGCTTGGAATTGTTTGGCATGGCAATTATATTACGTATTTCGAAGATGGACGCGAAGCTTTTGGACGTCAACACGGACTTACATATCTGGATATTGCCGCCACTGGTTATACAACGCCAATAGTAAAATCGACCTGCGAACATAAATTGTCTTTGCGTTATGGAGATGTGGTTACGATTGAAACAACAGTTGTAGAAACACCAGCCGCAAAAATGATTTACCGTTTTAAAATTATTGATGATAAAGGCGAAATTGCCTGCACAGGAGAAACTGTTCAGGTTTTTTTAGATAAAGACGGAAATTTAATGCTAACAAATCCTCCTTTTTATGAGGAATGGAAACGAAAAGTTGGGTTATTAAAATAAAACACAGATTACACGAATTTTCACAAATTTTAAAAATAAAACATCTGTGTAAATCTGCCTAAATCTGCAAAATCTGCGTGAAACCACTTTTGAAGATGAAGCTTTTAAATAAAAAACATACCTACAAGGTTTTAAAAACCTTGCAGGAGAAATTGAGATTCATAAAATGATAAGAGAAATATACATTACAGAAACGAATTGCATCACTCCTTTAGGTTTTGATGTTGAATCTAATATCAGCGCCATTCTTCGGGGTGATTCCGGAATTCAGCTTCATAACGATGTTTCTTTAATGCCCAATGCATTTTATGCTTCGATTATCAGCGATGAAAAAATAAACAGTGCTTTTGCAAAAATCAGCACTGAAACAAAATATTCCCGTTTAGAAAAAATGATGATTCTGGCTTTAGAACCCATTATCAAAAATTCTAGAGTAGCGTTAAATTCAAAAACCGCTTTTATACTTTCTACCACAAAAGGAAATGTAACGGCTTTGGCAAATGATTCTGAAGAAAGTTTCAACAACGCACATTTAGATGTTTTGGCTAAAAATGTTGCCAATTTCTTCGGCTTTCAAACACAGTCAATTGTAGTTTCAAATGCCTGCGTTTCCGGAATTTTGGCAGTTTCTGTTGCCAAAAGAATGATTCAATCTGAACTTTACGACAATATTTTTGTTGTAGCCGGTGACGAAGTTTCAGAATTTGTTTTGTCTGGTTTTAATGCTTTTCAGGCGATGAGCGAACTGCCTTGCAAACCGTATTCTAAAAACAGAACCGGAGTAAGTTTAGGCGAAGCAACAGCAGCCGTTTTAGTTTCGGAGGAAGCCAAAAATGCTAAAATAAAAATAATTGGCGACAGTTCTATAAACGATGCAAATCATATTTCCGGACCTTCAAGAACGGGCGAAGGTTTGTTTAGAAGTATTCAAAATGCTTTAAAAGAAGCTCAAATTGAAGCAAACAAATTAGATTATATTTCAGCACACGGAACGGCAACGCCTTATAACGACGAAATGGAAGCTATTGCCTTAAATCGTTTAGATTTACAAAACGTTCCTGTAAATAGTTTAAAAGGATTTTACGGTCATACCTTAGGCGCTTCGGGATTATTGGAAACGGTAATTGCTATAGAATCTGCCAATCAAAATATACTTTTTGAATCAAAAGGTTTTGATGAAATTGGCGTAAGCGAGGCTGTAAATGTTATTGAGAAAAATGAAGAAACTGCTATTACGTATTTTTTAAAAACGGCTTCTGGATTTGGAGGATGTAATACTGCGGTTGTTTTTGAAAAGATAAAATAATTTGAACTGTTCGGAAATTCCGAACAATTCAAAAGACCAACTTGTAAGGAAAATTTACAAGTTCAATTACTACATTATAAAATATGGAAAACGAAAAAATATTTAAGACTAAAACTGGATTCTGTCACGTTCTATCAGACAAAATAATTTTGACCAGAGATGGAATAATTGGAAATGTTTCGAAGATAATTGTTGGAAATGGAATAACAAAAATCTTAATTATTTATTCTGGAATTGCAATTTTCTTAGCGTACAATGCTTTTACAAGTTTTCAAAATAAAGAAACTGTTTCTGCACTATTTTTTAGTCTACTTGCAGTTTTCTTAATTTACTCCATTTCAAAAAGTCTCAATAATTCTGCGACACCAATTATTGACAGAAATAAAATTAAAGAAGCAAAATTCATAAATGGAAAAACTGGTTTAACACGTTCAAGATTTGAAATAATGTTTGAAGACGAAAATGGGAAACTGAAAAAACGTTTAATTATGCTTCCTGGCTCTTTAAGTGATGGATCAAATGAAACTGAAAAAGCACTGGAAATAATGAAAAGTGAAAGAATAATTACTTTATAATTTTTCTCTTCAGAATAGATAAAATGACTCAAAACAAAACCAACATACAATCCTACATCAAAATCGAAAACAACGAAATTGTTCTCAACGGAACTTCTGTTTTCAAAACGGAACCAACCGATTTTGCCGATTTCTCTAAACAAACGTATCGTAATTTTGAAATGCAGTACCCAAAGTTTTTCAAAATGGACGCTTTGAGCAAACTGGCTTTTTTAGGTTCAGAATTGCTTTTGAGTCCGATAACTTCTAAGGAAGAAGAAAATAATATCGCTTTAGTTCTGGCGAATAAATCGTCGAGTTTAGATACCGATGTTAAATATCAGGAATCTATTTCAGACAAAGAAAACTATTTTCCGAGTCCGGCGGTTTTCGTTTATACGCTGCCAAATATTTGTTTGGGCGAAATAAGTATTCGCCATCAGCTTAAAAGTGAAAATTCTTTCTTTATATTTGATGCCTTTAACACCGAGTTTATGTCCAATTATTCGAATATTCTTCTGAATACGAATAAAGCCGATGTGGTTTTGTGCGGTTGGGTAGAATATTTTAACGACAATTATAAAGCTTTTTTATGTACAATTAGTACAGAAGAAAATGCAAAATATACAAACGAAACTATCAATACATTATACAATAAATAATCATGGAAGCATTAAAAGAAGAATTAAAAAATAAAATCATAACGACTTTAAACCTTGAAGATATTGCAGTAGAAGATATTGCTGATAACGATCCTTTGTTTGGAGACGGTTTAGGTTTAGACTCGATTGATGCACTTGAATTGATCGTGATTTTAGATAAAGATTACGGTATTAAATTAGTGGACCCGAAAGAAGGAAAATCTATTTTCCAGTCAATCGAAACGATGGCAGCTTATATTAGCGCTAACAGAACTAAATAAGACTGCTTAGACTGGCTTAGATTTTTAGACTTCTTAGACAAAAAACTGTCTTAATTTAGAAATCTTAAAAACTAAGCAAGTCTAAAAATCTAAGAAATCTAAGTAAGTCTAAAAATCTAAGAAGTCTAAAAAATGAAAGGTGTCGCAATAACCGGAATGGGAATTATTTCTGCGATTGGTAATTCAGTTGAGGAAAATTATGTTTCCTTGACCGAAAACAAAATCGGTATTTCCCGTATTCAAAATATCCCAACGGTTCATGCCGATGTGATCAAAGTTGGCGAAATCAAAAAAACCAATGAAGAACTGGTTGCCGAATTACAGCTTTCTGAAAATAATAATTTTTCAAGAACCGCTATGATTGGCACTCTGGCAGCAAAACAAGCTGTTGAAAATGCCGGAATTACATCAATCAACGAATTCAGAACCGGACTTATTTCGGCTACCAGTGTAGGCGGAATGGACATGACCGAAAGACATTATTACGATTATTTCGAAAAACCGGAATTGGTAAAGTATATCACCTGTCATGATGGAGGCGATGTTGCTGAAAAAATTGCCGAAGAGTTAGGTTTAAAAGGAATGGTTACGACTATTTCTACAGCTTGTTCGTCTGCAGCCAATTCGATTATGTTAGGCGCGAGATTAATAAAAACAGGAAAACTAGATCGCGTAATTGTTGGCGGAGCCGATGCTTTGGCAAAATTCACCATCAACGGATTTAAGACTCTGATGATTTTATCAGACGATTATAACAAGCCTTTTGACAATACCCGAAAAGGATTAAATCTTGGAGAAGCCGCCGCATTTTTGGTTTTAGAATCGGATGAAATTATAAAAAAGCAAAACAAAAAAGTGCTGGCAAGAGTTTCAGGTTACGGAAATGCAAACGATGCTTATCACCAAACGGCTTCTTCAGAAAATGGAGACGGCGCTTATCTGGCAATGAAAAAAGCATTTGAAATTTCAGGTTTAAAACCTTCTGAAATTGATTACATCAACGTTCACGGAACTGCAACGCCAAACAACGATTTATCTGAAGGAAGAGCTTTAAAAAGAATTTACGAAGACGAAAAAGTTCCGGATTTCAGTTCTACAAAACCTTTTACGGGACATACTTTAGCGGCTGCGGCTGCGATTGAAGCCGTTTATAGTGTTTTGGCAATTCAGAATAATGTGGTTTATCCAAATTTGAATTTTGAAATTCCGATGGAGGAATTTGATTTGAAACCGCAGACTACTTTAAAAAACAAAAATATCGAACACGTTTTATCCAACTCTTTTGGTTTTGGAGGAAACTGTTCCACTCTTATATTTTCAAAAAGCTAAAATGAAAAAAACATATATAAATGGAGTAGGCTGTATTTCGACTCAAAAAACATTTGATACTGTTTTTTTGGAAGAAGCTGTTGTAAATCATGACGAAAATGTACTGGCAATTGTTCCGCCAGCATATAAAGAATATATTTCGCCAGCTGCCAGCCGACGCATGGCAAAAGGTGTAAAAAACGGAATCGTGGCTTCGGCATTAGCTATGAAAGATGCTAATGTGGAAAACGTCGATGCAATTATCACAGGAACCGGTTTAGGATGTATTGAAGATTCTGAAAAATTCCTAAAGAGCATTTTAGATAATAACGAAGAGTTTTTAACTCCGACTTCTTTTATCCAATCTACACATAATACCGTTGGTTCGCAAATTGCACTTTTACAGCAATGCAAAGGCTATAATTTTACGTATGTAAACGGAGCTGTTTCTTTTGAATCGGCTTTAATAGATGCAAAAATGCAGATTGAAGAAGACGAAGCCAATTCAATTTTAGTGGGTGGCGTTGATGAAAATGGAGAATATACCACTTCGCTTTTCAAATTAAACGGTCGTATTAAAGCAGATAATAATGCTCCTTACGATGTTTTAAATTCTACAACGAGTGGTGCTGTTTATGGAGAAGGCGCCAGTTTTTTTGTTTTAGAAAACGAAAGAAAAGAAAACACTTATGCTGAAATTTTAGACGTTTCAATCATTAATACATTGGAAGAAAACGAAATTGAAGCGGCAGCAAAGTCTTTTCTAAAATCTAATAATTTAGAAATTTCAGATATCGATGCTTTTGTTTTAGGCTATGACGGGAATGCAGCTTTCGAAAATTATTATAAAAATATTGCTGAAAATGCTTTCGCGAAAACACCTCAGCTGTACTACAAACATTTGAGCGGCGAATACGATACGGCTTCGGCTTTTGCTTTTTGGATGGCTGCCAAAATTTTGAAAACTCAGGAAATTCCTGAAATCCTAAAAGTAAATGCTGTCGAAAAACCAGATTACAAAACGATTTTATTATACAATCAATTAAACGGAAAAAACCATAGTTTTACGCTGCTGTCAAAATGATAACGCACAAAAACATATCGCTGTTTTTTATCTTTTTATTGCTTTTATTGTTTCTTCTGAATCTTTACATCGCAATCCATTTTCTATGGTTTGTTGTTATAATTCTACTTTGGATCGGAATAAATGCTTTTGGCTCTTCTAGAATTTCTTCTAATTATCATGTAAAAGCATTTTGCAGTAATCCTTTAGAAACTGAGAAAAAAATTGTGCTTACTTTTGATGATGGTCCAGGCATTTACACTTTAGAGGTTTTAAATCTTCTGAAAAAATATAATGCCAAAGCGACTTTTTTCTGTATTGGAAAAAACATTGAAACGCATCCTGAAATTCTTCAGAAAGTGATTGAAGAAGGTCATTTAGTTGGAAATCATTCGTACTCGCATTCTAAGTTTTTTGATTTTTATGATGCTAAAAAAATAACCGAAGAACTTCAGAAAACAGATGCGCTTCTGGAAAAATTCACTTCAAAAAAAATCAACTTTTTTCGTCCGCCTTATGGAGTTACAACACCATCGATTGGAAGAGCATTAAAAATTACTGGACACAAAACTATAGGTTGGAATATTCGTTCGCTTGACGGCGGAACAAAAAATCAGGAACTGATTTTAAACCGAATTAAAAAACGGGTTTCTCCGGGCGGAATTGTACTTTTGCATGATACTGCGCCACATTCAGTTTTAGTGTTGGAACAGTTTTTGCAATTTTTACAGCAAAATAATTATCAGGTCGTTTCAATTGAAGAACTTTTGAACCTTAAAGCTTATGAAAACTAAATTATATATTTTTCTTTTTTTCCTGAACATTAACATTTTTTCGATGTTCGCCCAGGAACAAAAAATGACAGCTGCAGAAATTACTCAGTTTAAAGAAGACGTAAATATTGTATCAAAAAAAATCAAAACCTTAAGTACTGATTTCATCCAATACAAACACTTGGATTTTTTGTCGAAAGACATTGAAACATCCGGAAAAATGTTTTTTAAAGAACCTGCGTTATTGTCCTGGCAATACAAAAAACCATACAATTACAGCATCGTTTTCAAAAACGGAAAAATCCTGATTAATGACGAAGGAAAGAAAAGCGCCGTTGATATTGGCAACAGCAAAATCTTTGCACGAATCAATAAATTAATTGTCGGAAGCGTAAGCGGAAATATGTTTGATGATAAGGAATTTACTATTTCATATTTTAAATTAAAAGGTCAAAACTTAGCGAAATTCATTCCCAAAGATGCGACGCTGAAAAAATACATCAAACAAATCGAACTGACTTTCGACAAAGAAGAAGCAACCGTAGTTCAGGTAAAATTATTAGAATCATCTGAAGATTATACCCGAATTGTACTTAAAAATAAAGTGATCAATGCAAAAATCGACGATTCAGTTTTTACTAATTAATTGCTTTCTGGCATTTTTTTTGGTTTCATGTGGTTCAGTCACCAAAAATTATACGCCCAAAAAATTAGACAAAACCTCAATAGAAGTTCCTTACTTTTCTGATTCAAAAACAGATTATGTGTATAAAACCAACATTATAGTTTACGGTCACGAAATGTCCGGGATTTTCATCGCAAAAAAAATAAATGACAGTACACATCGTGTGGTTTTTACAACCGAATTTGGAAATAAATTAATGGATTTTGAAATTTCAGAAAACGATTTTAAAGTCAATTCAATAGTTTCTGAACTCGACCGAAAAATCCTGATCAAAACTTTGGAAGAAGATTTTCGTCTGCTCCTTAAAAAAAAATATTTGATTCAGGAACAATTTGAAAACGAGCAAAACAACATTTATAAATCGGCAGACGGGAAACGGGACAACTATCTTTTCTTCTCCAAAAAAGATCAAAAATTAGAAAAAGTAGTACGTTCTTCTAAAACAAAAGATAAAATAACAATTACTTTTACTTTAGAAAACGATATTTTTGCTAAAAAAGTCGTCATTTTACATCAAAACATAAAATTAAAAATTGAGTTAAATTATTTTAAATCAGAGTAAAAGTCAATTAATCTTAAAATCCAGAATAACAAATGAAAAAAGTAACCTTAATTGCATTCGTTTTATTTATAGGCCTTATCACATCACAAGCACAAGTAAAAGTAAGTCCGGGACTTCGAGGCGGTCTGAATCTTTCAACACTGTCTAATATCGAAGGTAATAGTTACAATTCTAATTTTTATATTGGTGGATTGGCAAGTATAAAATTCAATAAATATTTCACATTACAACCTGAACTAAGTTATTCCAAACAAGGAACCGACGCCGTTTATTTTGATTATGATAATAACGGAAATTATCAAACATTTGATACTACTTATGATTTAGATTATGTTTCATTGGATGTTGTCGCAAAATTTCATTTTGGAGGAGGTGGTTTTCATCTTCTGGGGGGACCATTTTTTGATTTAAAAACAAATGACAATTTTAACTACTCAAGTGATTTAGTTGATTTTGATATGGGAATCGTTGCTGGTGTTGGTTATACTTTACCTAATGGCCTTACTTTTGAAGCAAGATTAAAACAAGGTTTTATAGATATATATGGATTTGAAGGTATAGACGACTATAATGAAAATGGTAATTATGATGAAGTTATTTTAAATAACGTTTTTCAATTCGGAGTGAGTTATACTTTTAAAATGTAAAAATGAATATGGTTTTAAAAGACTTTTACAAAATACTTTCGGAAGAAAAAATATCAGATTCTAAACTTAATATTACGATTTTGATCAATGAAAAACATGAAGTTTTCAAAGGTCATTTTCCGGGAAATCCAATTATGCCGGGTGTTTGCATGATTCAGATTATTAAAGAACTGACGGAGAAAATCACACAGCAGACTTTAATGATCCAGACACTTTCAAATGTAAAATTTATGGCGCTCATAAACCCTGAAAACACTCCGGAATTGCGTCTGGAACTTGATATTACAGTAACTGAAGATAATTTGGTTAAAGTAAAAAACACAACTTATTTTAACGACACTGTTGCTTTGAAACTGAGCAATGTGTATAAAAAGACGGATATATGAAACTGTTAGTAACTTTGCTTTTGTGGATCAATTTTGCAGGCAATCCGGATTTGGCTGCTATTCGAAAAATGTATGCGGATGTGTCAAAATCTGAAAATAAGGCCAAAGAATTTTCAGAGAAACTGGCGGGTGTTTCTGCGAATGATGATAAAATTTTAGTGGCCTACAAAGCTGCATCAATTTTATTAGATTCGAAGTTTGAAAAAAAACTAGGCGAAAAAATTGAACGTTTTAAAGAAGGTGCAAAATTACTTGAAGCCACAATAAAAAGTGATCCGGGTAATATCGAAATGAGAATGATCAGGCTGAGCATTCAGGAAGATGTTCCGGGTATTACGGGCTACAAGAAAAATATTAAAGAAGACAAAAAGTTTCTGACCGAACATTATGCAGCACAAAACAGTGCTTTAAAAGAATACCTAAAAGATTTTATTTTACAGTCTAAAAGTTTCTCTGAAAAGGAGAGACAATTTGTGAAGTAAGCGAAAGCAAAACTCCAGATGAAACCTATTTTATCGCAGCACGATCTGCTTCATTCTACTTCTTTCTGTGTTATTGTCCCAACATACAATAACCGGAAAACGCTAAAAAAAGTACTGGATTCTGTTTTAGATTTCACTCCAAATATTATTGTCGTTAATGATGGTTCGACTGATGAAACTTTCGACATTTTAAAACAATATTCGCAGCTTACACAAATTCATCATCCTAAAAATTTAGGAAAAGGACGAGCGCTTAGAAACGGTTTTCGAAAAGCAATCGAAATGAAATTCGAATATGCCATTACAATCGATTCTGACGGACAGCATTTTGCCTCAGATATTCCTAATTTTATTGACGAAATTCAAAAAGAACCAAATTCGTTGTTGATTGGAAGTCGAAATATGACACAGGAAAATGTGCCGAAGAAAAGCAGTTTTGGTAACAAATTCTCGAACTTCTGGTTTAAGTTTGAAACCGGAATCAAACTTGATGATACACAATCCGGTTTCAGATTGTATCCTTTGCAATTGCTTCCAAAACAATTTTTTACCAATAAATTTGAGTTTGAAATTGAAGTTATTGTACGTGCTGCGTGGAAAGGAATTATAGTAAAAAACATTCCGATACAGGTTTTGTATGATCCTGCAGAACGTGTTTCGCATTTTCGTCCGTTTCGTGATTTTACCCGAATCAGTATTCTGAATACCGTTTTAGTGACGAATGCTTTACTCTATATTAAACCGAGGGATTTTTTCAGAAGAGCAAAAAAAAAAGGTTTTAAAAAATTCTTTCTCGAGGATATTTTAGAAAGCAAGGATTCTAATTTTAAAAAAGCTGCCGCAATTGCATTAGGAATTTTTATCGGGCTTTCTCCTTTCTGGGGTTTTCAGACTATTTTGCTTTTTACTTTTGCAGCTTTATTCAGGCTCAACAAAGTCATTGCTTATCTGACTTCAAACGTGAGTTTCCCCCCTTTTATTCCTTTTATTATTTATGCTTCACTTCAGGTAGGAAGTATTTTCGTTTCCGGCGAAACACCCTTAATTTTGGATAGTTCAATCACACTCGACGATATTCAAAAAAATGCTACACAATATATCGTAGGAAGTCTTATTTTAGCATCCGTTTCTGCACTAACCATTGGTTTAATTAGTTATTTGCTTTTAACTGCTTTCGCCAGAAAACGTACAGAATAAAATTCTATGTCAATTAGCCACGGATTAAAAATAAATTCGTGAATTTGTGGCTGAAAAAATTTAATCGTCATGCATCAATATTTCTACGCCATTCATTCATTTGTAAACCGAAGAAAATCGCTCTCGGTTTTTTTGGCCGTGCTGATGCTTTTTATTTTCGGATTTTTTGCTTCTCAAATCAAATTTGAAGAAGACATTACCAAACTTATTCCAACAAACGATAAAGCAGATGTTACGGCAAAAGTCTTAAAACAATTAAATTTTGCCGATAAAACAACTGTGATCTTCAAACTCGAAAAAAACGGTTCTGAAGAGGATTTAAAAGAAATGGCAACCGCTTTTTCTGATAGTGCTTCTCAATCCTGCAAACCGTACATTACCGGGATTCAGGGAAAAATTGACGAAGAGAATATTCAGGAAACGATTGATTTTGTTTACAATAATCTGCCTCTTTTTTTAGAGAATAAAGATTACCAAACCATTCAGAATAAACTTCAGAAAGACAGTATTTCGGCAACCGTTCAGGGAAATTACAAATCGATTATTTCACCTTCGGGATTTGTTACTAAAGATTTTATACTTCAGGATCCGCTTGGGATTTCGTTTATCGCTTTAAAAAAATTACCGCAATTAAATATTGGTGATGATTTTACGCTTGACAATGGTTTTGTAATGACCAAAGACAAAAAGAAGTTATTGCTTTTTATTACCTCGAATCTTCCGTCCAGCGAAACCGAAAAAAACACTCTTTTTGCTGAAAAACTAAAATCGATTCAGGAAAATTTAAATCAAAAATATAAAGGCAAAACTTCAATCAGTTATTTTGGTTCGGCGTTGATTGCAGTTGCCAATGCGAATCAGATTAAAAGCGATATTGTCCTTACGACAACCATCGCCATGATTACGCTAATGCTGATTCTGATTTTATTCTATCGAAAAATATTAATTCCGCTGATCATTTTTATTCCCACAGTATTTGGCGGATTGTTTGCTGTAGCCTTTTTATATTTCGTAAAAGAACAGATTTCGGCCATTTCACTCGGAATCGGATCTATTTTATTAGGAATTACAATTGATTATTCGCTGCACATTCTTACACATTACAAACACAACAGCGATATAAAAACATTGTATAAAGACATCACGATGCCTGTTATCATGAGCAGTTCGACTACAGCAGTTGCTTTTTTATGTCTGCTTTTCGTAAAATCTGATGCTCTGAATGACCTTGGAATTTTCGCCGCCGTTATTGTGATGGCCTCCGCATTTTTCTCGCTTTTGATTGTTCCGCATTTATACAAACCAAAAGAAAACAATTTTGAACACAAAAAAAATGTGATTGATAAACTGGCTCACTTTTCATTTCACAATAATAAATTCTTAATTGGATTTTGTGTTTTAATTACGATTGTCTGCTGTTTTACCTATAACGATGTTGGTTTCAATAACGATTTATCACAGCTAAATTTTGTTCCGAAAGAAATCAAAGCAGCCGAAAAGCAACTGGAAGAAAGTACAAGTCTGACTTCAAAAACGATTTATGTGGCTTCGTACGGAAAAAGCATGGAAGAAGTTTTATACCACAACAGCCAACTTTTTACCGATTTATCTGCAGCAAAACAGCAAAATAAAATATTGAATTTCAGTTCTGTTGGTGGAATCATGCTTTCGCAGAAGGAACAGCTTCAAAAAATTCAAAAATGGAATTCGTTTTGGGATGCCCGTAAAAAACAGCTTTTACAATCACAATTAATTTCCGAAGGTGCAAAATTTGGGTTCAAGCCAAATACATACGGTATCTTTTTTGATCATTTAAATGTTAATTTCAAACCCATTTCTGCCAATGAATATTTAAAAATTCAGGCATTACAGCTGAAAGAATTTGTAACCGAAAAAAATGGTTTTTACACCATTTCGACTTTGGTAAAAGTAACTCCGGAACAGCGTGATACATTTGTAAAATCGGCTTCCGCCAAAGAAAATCTGATTGCAATTGACCGTCAGCAGATGAACGAAACCTTTTTCAGCACTTTGAAAACCGATTTTAATTCGCTTGTCAATTATTCATTTGTCGCCGTCATTTTAATTCTGTTTTTCTTTTTCAGAAGGATCGAATTGGTAATCCTAAGCTGTATTCCAATTGCCTTAACCGGAATTGTTACAGCAGGCATTATGGGAATTTTTGGTATCCAGATGAATATTTTTAGCATGATCGTCTGCACTTTGATTTTTGGTCACGGTGTCGATTTTAGTATTTTCATGACGAGCGCACTTCAAAAAGAATACACCACCGGAAAGAACGAAATTGCAATTTACAGAACGTCAATCATTTTGGCGGTAATTACCACTATTTTAGGAATTGGTGCCATGATATTTGCGAAACATCCGGCACTGACTTCTATCTCATCGGTTTCATTGATTGGGGTTTTTGCCGCATTGATTATCACGTTCATCTTCTACCCGATTCTTTTTAAAATGTTTATTTCGAACCGGTCAAAAAACGGAAATCCCCCTTTTGCACTACGTAGTTTTTTAAATGGCATCATATCATTTTTTTATTACGGACTTGGCGGAATTTTAATGTCGCTTTATTCTTTGATTATCATGCCGGTTTTACCTGTAAGTGAAAAAACAAAAATGAAAGGTTTTCGATTTGTGATTTCGAAGTTTGTGAAATCAGTCTTATATTCCAATCCGTTTGTGCAGAAAAAAGTAATCAATGCTTTTAATGAAACTTTTGAAAAACCAGCCATAATTATTGCCAATCATACATCATTTTTAGATAGTCTGACAATTGGAATGCTAAGTCCAAAAGTCATTTATTTAGTAAATGACTGGGTGTATAACTCTCCATTTTTTGGACCCATTGCTAAAAAAGCAGGTTTTTATCCTGTTACAAAAGGGCTTGAAAACGGTGTTGAGCATTTACGCCAAAAAGCAAAAGAAGGGTATTCGATAATCATTTTTCCTGAAGGAACCCGTTCTGAAAGCAATCAGATTAAACGTTTTCACAAAGGTGCTTTTTATCTTGCCGAAGAGCTGAATTTAGATATTCTTCCGATTTTAATTCATGGTGTTTCAGAAGTTTTGCCAAAAGGCGATTTTATAATTTATGACGGCAGTATTACGGTTTCTGTTTTAGAAAGAATAACTCCTGAAAATAATTCTTTCGGAAAAAATTATGCTGAAAGAACCAAACAAATCAGCAGCTTCTTCAAAACGGAATTCAGCAAAATCCGACAGGTAATCGAAGGCCCAGATTATTTCAAAAAAATGCTGATTCACAGTTATGATTACAAAGAAATTGAAGTCGTAAAAAGTGTAAAACAAAATCTGAAAACGCACCTTGAGATTTATTATCACTTAAACCGTCACATTTCGGCAAAAGCCAAAATAGTACATTTAGCCAATGATTACGGGCAATTAGACGTATTACTCACTTTGCAGGAACCCCAGCGAAAAATTCATTCGTACATTTCTGATGAAGAAAAAAGAGCCGTGGCCAAAACCAATTATATCGCGAAAAAAAGAAAAATATCGTATCCGGATCAATTAGAATCTGCGGTTGAAAGTCAATATGATGTTGTATTAATTTCGGATGAAAACTTTAACGATTTTTCAAAAATCACTACGGTTTCTTCAATAATTTTAGTCGGTTCTTCCCGTTTAAAAAACACAATAACTGATTTTGGTTTTGATTGTGTTTTAGAAGAAAATAATATCATCATTTTAAAGAAAAATTAAAATGAAAGAGCAATACGATGTAGTAATTGTAGGCAGTGGTTTGGGCGGATTGGTCTCAGCCATTATTCTGGCTAAAGAAGGCTACAGCGTTTGTGTACTCGAAAAAAACAATCAGTACGGCGGAAATCTTCAGACTTTTGTTCGTGATAAAACGATTTTTGATACCGGAATTCATTATATCGGAGGTTTGGGCGAAGGCCAGAATCTGTATCAGTATTTTAAGTATCTGGGCATTATCGATAAACTAAATCTGAAACAGTTAGACGAAAATGCTTTCGATATTATTTCTTTTGAAGATGATAGTACCGAATATCCGCACGCGCAGGGCTATGATAATTTTGTTCGTCAATTAGTTAAATCTTTTCCCGAAGAAAAAGAAAATATTGAGAACTATTGTAAAAGTTTACAAGAAGTATGCAATTCTTTTCCGCTCTATAATTTAGAATGGGAAGGAAAATATGACGATGAAATTTTAAGGCGCAACGCGAAAGAAACGATTGATTCTTTTACAGAAAATGAAAAACTAAAAGCCGTTCTGGCAGGTTCCAATTTTTTGTACGCTGGTCTTCCAGATAAGTCTCCATTTTATGTTCATGCCCTGATTGTAAATTCGTATATTGAAAGTTCATGGCGCTGCATCAACGGTGGAAGCCAAATCACCAAACAGCTTTTAAAACAGCTTAAAAAATACGGCGGCGAATTTTACAAATACAAAGAAGTTACCCATTTTGAAGTCGAAAATCACAAAGTGAATTCGGTTAAAATGAAAGACGGGACACAGGTTTCAGGAAAACTTTTTATTTCGAATATTGAACCGAAAACGACTTTGAAAATGGCGGGCGAAGAAAACTTCAGAAAGCCTTTTTTCAACCGGATTCAAAATCTTGAAGGCGTACTCTCGGCCTTTAGTCTGTATCTGGTTTTTAAGCCGGAGACTTTCAAATACATCAACCATAATTATTATCATTTTAAAAATAGCGACGAAGTCTGGACAGCACACGAATATGATGAAAATTCGTGGCCAAAAATGTATATGGCTTCTATGAACGCTTCTAAAAAAGACGAAATCTGGGCAGACGGAATGACGTTTATCACGTACATGAAATTTGATGATGTTCTCCCCTGGACAAATACCTTTAATACGACTGTCGAAAAAAATGACCGTGGTGAAAGTTATGAAGAATTCAAAGCCAGAAAAGCAGCTAAATTTTTAGATGAAATTGAAATAAAATTTCCCGGAATCAAAAACTGCATTCAGTCTGTTCATACTTCAAGTCCGCTTTCCTACCGTGATTATATTGGCGGTGATAAAGGCAATATGTACGGCTATGTTAAGGATTCCAACAATCCGATGAAAACGTTGATTCCTTCAAAAACCAAATTAGAAAATTTGTATCTCACAGGCCAAAGCGTCAGCATACATGGGGTTTTAGGCGTAACAATCGGAGCAGTTGTAACCTGTTCTGAAATTATTGGTAAAGAATATTTAATTACTAAAATCAATCAGGCTTAATTGTGATGAAAAACCGTATTTCATATCTTTTACTCATTGGTTTTTTAGGAACTCTGGTTTCCTGCGGTACCGCAAAATCAAAAAAACATCTGCCTGATATTTCAGGTTATAATACAACAAAACCAGTTGTCACAAAACTTTCTGACAGCTCTTTTATTTCAGGAAATAATTCGTTTTCAAAAAACAAACAAGGCCTTTGGGAATTGTATGTTGAAGGCGATCCGTTGGAAATTGGACTTACAACGGGAGCACTAACTGATTCGCTTTTGCAAAAACAGCAACGCATTTTTTTCTCTAAAATAACAGATCTTGTTCCGTCAAAATTTCAGCAGAAAATGCTGCGCCATTTTTTGAGCTGGTTCAACCGGAAATTATATCTTAATGTTCCTGAAGAGTATCAGACAGAGATTTACGGAGTTTCGCAATATACTTCGCATGAATTTGATAACATCGCACCACAATATCAACGCGGTTTGTACCTGCATGCGGCGCACGACATCGGACATGCTTTACAAGATTTGGCATTGGTTGGCTGCTCGTCATTTGCTGCATGGAATGAAAAATCGGAAGACGGGAATTTGATTCTCGGACGAAATTTTGATTTTTATGTAAATGACGCTTTCGCAGAAAATAAAATCATTGCTTTTGTAAAACCGAAACAGGGTCATAATTTTATGATGGTTTCCTGGCCCGGAATGATTGGAACCGTTTCCGGCATGAACCAGCAGGGTTTGACTGTAACTATTAATGCTTCGAAATCTAAAATACCGCTGGTTGCCAAAACACCGATTTCGATCCTGACCCGTGAAATTTTACAGCACGCTCAAAATATTGATGAAGCGATCACGATTGCCCAAAAAAGAAAAGTATTTGTTTCAGAATCCATAATGGTCGGAAGTGCTCAGGACAATAAAGCCATTTTAATTGAAGTTTCTCCAAAAAAAATGGATGTTTACGATATGTCAAATACGAGTCAATTAATTTGTTCGAATCATTTTCAGGGAGAAGCGTTTAAGAATGATAAACGAAATCAGGAACAAATTGTAAACAGTCATTCTGAATACCGATTTGAAAGAATGCAGGAACTTTTATCAGAAAATAAAAAGATAAATCCACAGATTGCTTCTGAAATTCTCAGGGATAAAAACGGTTTAAACGATCTTACTTTAGGTTACGGTAATGAAAAGGCTTTGAATCAGTTAATGGCACATCACGGAATTATTTTTAAACCGAAAGAAAAACTGGTTTGGGTTTCGGCAAATCCGTATCAATTGGGCGAATTTGTCTGTTATAATCTGGATGCTGTTTTTAATGGCAAAAAATCGAATGCGGAAATTTCATTCGAACAGGAAAATCTAAATATTGCCAAAGATACTTTTATAAAAACGGAAGCTTTTCAAAACTATAAAAAGTTTAAAACTGAAGATCATCAAATGGATTTGTATCTGAAAAAGGAAGAAACTATTTCTGCCGAATTCATTCAAAATTATCAATCGTTAAACCCGGATTATTGGGTTGTGTATTATAAAACAGGATTGTACTTTTACCAAAAGAAAGAATTTCAGCAGGCCAAGGCAAATTTTGAAAAAGCACTGACAAAAGAAATTACTACTGCTCCTGAAAAAGCAGAAATTGAAAAATATTTAAAAAAACTCAAAAGAAAATTACAATGATTCCGGCAATAGAAAAAAAATCTTTAGAGGAAATTAAAATTTTTCAGGAACAAAAATTAGCTGAACTTTTAGCTTATATCAGCGAGAATTCTCCATTTTACAAAAGACTTTTCGCCGGACAAAATATTGATATTTCAAAAGTGAAAACACTCGAAGATTTACAATTTTTGCCCGTCACTACAAAAGAAGATTTACAGCAATATAACGATGATTTTTTGTGTGTTCCGCAGCATAAAATTATCGACTATGCTTCAACTTCAGGAACTTTGGGCGATCCGGTAACTTTTGGTTTAACCGATTCTGACTTGGACCGATTGGCTTATAATGAAGCAATTTCATTTGCCTGCGCCGGAATTGCAGAAGGAGATGTAGTGCAGTTAATGACCACCATTGACAGAAAATTTATGGCTGGTCTGGCTTATTTTCTGGGTCTTCGAAAATTGAAAGTCGGCGTTATCCGCGTTGGAGCCGGAATTCCGGAAATGCAGTGGGATTCGATTTTAAAATACAATCCGTCTTATTTAATTACCGTTCCATCTTTCCTTTTAAAATTAATTGAATATGCCGAAATCCACGGAATCGATTATAATAATTCGAGCATAAAAGGTGCCATCTGCATCGGAGAATCTTTACGTGAGCAGGATTTTTCGATGAATATTTTATCGAAAAAAATTACGGATAAATGGAACATCAAGTTGTTTTCGACTTATGCTTCAACAGAAATGAGCACTGCTTTTACAGAATGTGAACACGGCCAGGGCGGGCATCATCATCCTGAATTAATCATTGTTGAAGTTCTGGACGAAAATAATATGCCGGTTAAAAACGGTGAAACCGGCGAACTGACTTTTACCACTTTGGGAATTGAAGCCATGCCTTTGCTTCGATTTAAAACGGGAGACATTGTACAGCTGCATAACGAACCTTGCGAATGTGGCAGAAACACCTTGCGTGTCGGACCCGTTGTTGGACGTAAAAAACAAATGATCAAATACAAAGGAACAACACTTTATCCACCTGCGATGAACGATGTTTTGAGCAGTTTTGATAATATTGAAAATCATCTGATCGAAATTTCTACGAATGATTTAGGTACCGATGAAATCCTGATTAAAATTGCGGTAAAAAACCAAACTCCGGAATTTTTACAGGAAATAAAAGATCACTTCAGAGCCAAATTGAGAGTAACGCCAAAAATAGAATTTGCTTCAAAAGAAATTTTAAATCCTTTGGTTTTTAATCCGATGAGCCGAAAACCCATTCGGTTTTTTGATTATCGATAATAGCATATTGATTTTTTTTTCACCATATAAGTCATATAAGTTCATTTAAAACTTTGTGTAAATAGCAGATCGCAAAATTAAGTACATTTAAATTAATGAAATGCCTTTTTGGAATTTCTAAATAACTGGTACTGTATGTATTGAAAACATTTAAGTTCATTTAATTGGAACTTAAATCACTTATATAGTTTAATTTCAGCGTAACTATTTGAATTTTAAATTAGTGAAACGCCTTTTTTGAGTTTCAATTGTCTATACTTGTATGTGTTGAAATTTACGTTCCAATTAAATGAACTTATATCACTTATATGGTTTAATTTCAGCTTATTGAATGTTTTGCTGTGATTTGAACTAAATGTTGTAATTTTGCAAAAAATATTGAAGATGGTCAAGATTGGCAACATAGAATTACCCGAATTTCCTTTATTACTCGCACCGATGGAAGACGTTAGCGATCCGCCGTTTCGCAGATTATGCAAAACGCACGGAGCAGACATGATGTATTCTGAATTTATTTCATCAGAAGGATTGATTCGTGATGCTATAAAAAGCCGCATGAAACTGGATATTTTTGATTACGAACGTCCTGTTGGAATTCAGATTTTCGGCGGTGATGAAGAAGCGATGGAAATGTCGTCTAAAATTGTTTCTACCGTAAAACCGGATTTAGTGGATATCAATTTTGGATGTCCGGTAAAAAAAGTAGTCTGCAGAGGTGCCGGAGCCGGAGTTTTGAAAGACGTAGATTTGATGGTTCGTTTAACCAAAGCGGTTATTAAAGGAACTGATTTGCCTGTTACAGTAAAAACACGTTTAGGCTGGGATGACAACTCCATTAATATTGATGAAGTGGCAGAAAGGCTTCAGGATATTGGTGTTCAGGCTTTGACAATTCACGCCAGAACTCGTGCCCAAATGTACAAAGGCCATTCGGACTGGTCGCATATTGCGCGTGTAAAAAACAACCCAAGAATAACAATGCCTATTTTTGGAAACGGTGATATCGACAGTCCTGAAAAAGCATTAAAATATAAAAATGAATACGGCATCGACGGAATCATGATTGGCCGTGCGGCGATTGGTTATCCTTGGATTTTTAATGAAATCAAACATTTCTTTAAAACCGGAGAACACTTACCTGCTCCAACGGTTATTGATCGTGTTGAAGCTGCCAGAAATCATTTACAATGGTCAATGGACTGGAAAGGCGAGCGTTTGGGAATTGTAGAAATGCGTCGCCATTATACCAATTATTTCAAAGGCATTCATTCATTTAAAGAATTCAAACAAAAACTAGTTACGACTGATGCTCCTGAAGATTTATTCGCTATTATGAAAGAAATCGAACAGGTTTATGCCGGATACGAGTTTGTTTAAAAGCATAAAAAAGACCTTCGTAACTGAAGGTCTTTTTGTTTAATTATACTTGTACTCGTTTCCACTTTCCTCTTTTGTAAAAGAAGATTCCAGTCATAGTTATTGCAGTTTCAGCAACCGGAATGGCTATAAAAACCCCGCTTGGTCCCATATTGAAATGTTTCGCTAATACATAAGCAAGTGGAATCTGGAACAGCCAAAACCCGAAGAAATTGATTCCGGTTGGTGTCCAGGTGTCTCCTGCACCGTTGAATGTATTAATCAAAACCATCCCAATTCCGTAGAAAATAAATCCGATGCTCATCGTACGCAATGCTTCAGCAGCAATTGTTTTGACCATTTCATCATTCGTGAAAAAAGAAATAATATAGTTTCCAAAAACTAGAGTAATAATCATAATCGATGCCATGAAAATTACATTGTATCGGGCAGTTGTAAAAACTGATTTTTCGGCACGTTCGATTTGTTTTGCTCCTAAATTCTGCCCAACCAAAGTTGCGGCAGCATTGCTCAATCCCCAGGCAGGAAGGATAAAAAACATCATAATTCTAAGTGCGGTCTGATACCCTGCTGAACCATGATCGCCACCAGTCGTTGCAACCAATTGGGCTAAGAAAATCCAGCTGCAGGATGCAATTACAAATTGTAAAATTCCGGGAGCTGCAACTTTTATTAAAGCTTTTATTTGTGTGAAATCCGGAGCGAAATAGGAGATTTTGATTTTTAAAATTCCTTTTCCTGAAAACAGATGATATAATTGATATAAAACTCCAATGCTTCTTCCACATGTTGTGGCTAATGCGGCTCCAACCAATCCAAAAGCCGGAATTGGTCCGAAACCGTTAATTAAAATCGGACATAAAATAATATTGCAGATATTCGCCAGCCAAAGACTTTTCATCGCTATTGCTGCATTTCCGGCACCGCGAAATATTCCGTTTATTAAAAACAAAAGCATAATGCATAAACTGGAGCCAATCATGATTTGCGTAAATCTGAAACCGTGTTCGGCCGATTCCACAGACGATCCCATAAGTATAAGAATGTCTTTCGCATAAATAATTCCAAAAATACTCAATACACTGTTCACTGCAAAAGCAATAATAATAGCCTGCATTCCAGCTTTTGCTGCAGCGACCGGATCTTTTTCTCCGATTCGTCTTGCGACAACCGCAGTTGCTGCCATGCTCATTCCGATAGCAAGGGAATAAATAACTGTCAGCACCGATTCGGTTAGACCAACAGTCTGAATCGCAAAACTGCTGTGTTCCAAATGTCCAACGAAATACAAATCAACTAAGGCAAAAACGGACTCCATCATCATTTCCAAAACCATTGGAATGGCCAGTAGAATTACTGCTTTTTTGATGCTTCCGGAAGTGTAATCAAATGATTCGTCGCCTTTAAGCGCTTGTTTTAATGTGGTAAAAATTTTAGAAAATAGATTTTTCTTTATAGTTGTTTCTGTCATGATATTTTAGGATAAATGATAAAATTAGTCCAGATGTGTTAATCTGAACTGAAAAGTAAAAGCGTAAGTATCCTAAATTATTCTAAAAATAAAATTAGGATTAAGCAGAAACAATCATATGCTGTAGAATTTTTAGGCGGTAAATATAAGTAATATTTTTTAGGCAGAAATACTAATCCAACAGCTTTTTGCTCACACGACTGCTTGCAATTAATGAAGCTACAAACCCAAGAATAACAATGGTTGTCATTACAATAAGTACATTTTCGAATGAGAAAACAACAGGATAAGCCAAAGTTGGGGTTATCATAATCAGTTCATATTGCTGCTGTAGCAATACTAAAATCATACCCAGGACAAGACCGATTATACCTCCAAAAACACTTAATAATGTTCCCTGCAATAAAAATATTTTTCGCAGATGGTTAATTTCAGTACCTAAATTAAAAAGGGTTTTTAAGTTTCCTTTCTTTTCCAGAATCATCATGATTAATGCCCCTACTAAATTAAAAAGTGCAACGATTATGACAAGGGTAAAAATTAGATAAACAACAATATTTTCGGTATTGAGCATTTTGTATAAGGACTCATTCAGCTGGGCCCTGTTTTTTAGCGTAATTTTATTTTTGAAAATGGTCTGGAGTTGAGAACGTATTGCTTTCTCATCAGCATTAGGTTTCAGTTTCAATTCGATTCCGGAAATCTGATTCGGTTTGTACATTAATAATTCCTGAACCAGCCCTAAATCAGCAAAAATATATTTAGAATCGAGCTCTTCACTAATAGAATAAATTCCGACAGGCAGTACATCTGTTTTATTGAAAGCTTCTTCGGGATTTTCGATTGCACCTTTTCCAGGTTTTGGCGCAAATACCTGCAACGGATTTTCAAAGTCCAGAATTCCCATCGAAAAATCCTGTGAAATTCCATAACCAATTACAACCTGATAACTGTCCGGCTTCAGCCATTGACCATTAAATAGCTTTTTTTTGATATCATTTACCACAGGATAAAGACTGTCTACGCCTTTTAAATAGGTAACCTGTTGTTTGTCTTTAAACAAAAACAAAACCCGTTCTTCAATGATTTTGGTATATGAAGCAACTCCTTCTATTCTCTTAATTTGGTTTTCACCTTCCGGTGTAATCAAAAATGATTTACCGTATGTGCTGGTCAGTTTTAAATCAGGGTCAATTTCATTCGTAAAGGAAAGACTGAAAACTTTCAGTCCGCTAAAAACTGATAAAACCACAAACAAAGCCATGGTACCAACAATAATTCCGAGACTGGCAATTAAATTGATGATATTGATTGCGTTATTTTTACTTAAACTAAAAAGATAACGTTTGGCTATGTAAAGAGGGAAATTCAATTTACGATTTTCTTCTTTTTTCTAAAAGATCACGGTTTTCGATTGGGTTCTCTTTGCCTGCTAAAGCGTTGTCGATTTTTTCGATATAATCTAATGAGTCATCGATAAAAAATACCAGATTTGGCACACGACGCAACTGCAAACGTACACGCTGAGATAAATCGTGTTTAATTAAGGTTGTATTCGTTTTTATTGCTTCTAAAGTTTCTTTTGCTTTTTCTTGTGGAAAAATACTTAAATATACCGTTGCCACAGATAAATCTGTTGTAACACTTACTTTGGATACCGAAATTACTAAATTACTAATTCCGTTTTTTCTCACTTCACCCTGCAAAATATCAACCAAATCTTTTTGGATGACACCGCCTATTTTTTTCTGTCTGTTTGTTTCCATATTGCAAAAATACTACTTTTTAAATTCAATCATTGCTATTTCACATTCAACAATCAAATGATTTTTATCTTATTACTATTGATTCCCCAAAAACATCGATTATTTAAATCCTAAAAAATAAAAGTTTCTTGGGCTTAAAAAAATTAAACACTTCTAAAGTACATCTTCAGTAATATCAAATCTCAAAAAAACGCAGCCTTAAAAAAACATATTTTCAAAATTAAAACCTCAAAAAAAGAATTTGATACAAATTATAAAATTCACATTAAAAACAAATACAAATAGCCTAAAAAGTTGTATTTTGGATTAAAAAAATAAATAATTTACACAAAAAAGATTAAAATGATATTTATTTAATAATTTGATTATGGCAAAATTAGCAGCTAGTTTAAATCATAATGGTTGGGATGAAATGTTTTCAAATAAAGGTGTCCGGGATTCTTATCGACAGGTTTTTGAAACTTTACAAAGTTTGAATCACAAAACATTGACCAACAAACAAAAACAGGCTTCTGATTTATTTATGAATCAGGGAATCACTTTTACGGTTTATAGTGATGATGAAAATGGAATAGAACGAATTTTCCCTTTTGACATTATTCCGAGAATCATAACACAAGAAGACTGGTTAGAAGTAGAATCGGGAATCAAGCAACGTTTACTGGCATTAAATTTATTTTTAGAGGATATTTATAATGAGCAAAACATTGTAAAAGACGGAATCATCCCAGCTGGATTAATTGCTTCATGTCCTCATTACATTCAGGAAGTTCAGGGTATAAAAGTACCTCATAATATCCATGTGCACATTGCCGGAATTGATTTAATCAGGGGAGCAAAAGGTGAGTTTTATGTACTGGAAGATAATTTACGCTGCCCGAGCGGAGTGAGTTATATGCTGGAAAATCGTGAAATTACCAAAAGGATTTTTCCGGATATGCTTTCATCGAATCATGTTAGCATGGTGAGCAATTATCCTATGATTTTTCACAGCATTTTGGTTTCATTATCGCCCAGAAATGTACCAAACCCAAATGTGGTTTTACTTACACCTGGCGTTTATAATTCGGCTTATTACGAACATACCTATTTAGCTCGTCAAATGGGAATTCCTTTAGTCGAAGGACGCGATCTGGTCGTAAACAACAGCAGGGTTTATATGAAAACAACTTCGGGATTACAGCAAGTTGATGTCATTTACAGACGTTTAGATGATGAATATCTTGATCCATTGGTTTTTAAACCAGACAGTGCTCTTGGTGTTCCAGGCTTAATCAGTGCTTACAGACAAGGAAACGTTGCGCTCGTAAATGCCGTTGGAAATGGTGTTGCCGATGACAAAGCCGTTTATGCTTATGTACCGGACATGATTAAATATTATATGAACGAAGAACCTATTTTAAAAAATGTTCCGACCTATCGAATGGAAAATTTAGATGAACGGGAATTAGTTTTTAAAAACATGGAAAATATGGTAATCAAAGAAACCAACCAGAGTGGCGGTTACGGAATGATTATGGGAAACAAAGCAACTCAGGAAGAAATTGATGATGCTAAAATTGCCATTACCAATAATCCCCGAAATTTTATTGCGCAGCCCATTATCCAATTAAGTACGGTTCCGTGTTTAATTGACGGACAGCTTAAATTACGTCATGTCGATTTAAGGCCATATGCTTTATGCGGGCCAAAAGGAGTTCAAATTGTTCCGGGAGGTTTAACACGGGTGGCACTTACTGAAGGTTCACTGGTAGTAAATTCTTCTCAGGGTGGCGGCAGTAAAGACACCTGGATTATAAAATAAATTATAACCATTCAAAAATAAAAGATATGCTTAGTAGAGTTGCAGATGGAATGTTTTGGCTTAACCGATATATGGAAAGAACCGACGGAATGTTACTTACCCTTAACACTTCTTATATTTTATCATTTGATAAAGAAATTAATGATTCTCAGGGTTATAAACCACTTTTAGAATATTATACAAGTCTCTCAAATGCCAAAATCCATTCGATACAATATGATACCCCTTATGTTTTAAAATACATTATTTGTGACAATCAAAATGAAAACTCTGTAAAAAACTTAGTGGTAAAAGCACGCGAAAATGCCAGAGGATCTCAGGATAAAATTACTAAAGAATTATGGGAGCACATTAACTCGATGTATCATTTTGTGAATTCGCCGGATTTGCCCAAAAAGCTAGAGACCTCAGATGCCTTAAATGTAATTACCAAACTCAACAAAGATTTACTGCTTTATAATGGAATCCTTCAGGTTACAATGCCACGAGGTTTAGGCTGGTGTTTTTCAAGCATTGGCAAACATATCGAAAGATGTTTACAGACCATATCTATGACTCAGGCGTATTTTGCACCTATTAATTACAATCTCGAAGGCGAAGAAGATTTAATCTATTGGCGACGTTTATTGTTATCTCTTTCAGGTTACGAATTATATCTGAAAAGTTACAGTAACATTTCGCATAATCGAAAAGTGGTTCATCAGGTAATTTTCAATATGGATTTTGCGCATTCTGTAATCTATACGCTGGATTTCATTAATACCTATCTTGATTGTTTGTTTAAAAACACTGATTTAAGTGAAGCCCGAACATTAATGAATCAGTTTGGGCGCTTGAAAAGTTATATTGCTTTTACAGATTATCAGCATTTAACCAATCAGGAATTAGAGGATGTTTTAAGAAACACCAAAAACCAGTTAATTCAGTTTTCGACCGATTTTTCAAAATTATTCTTTTCTTACACCTAACCAATATGGCGCTTTTTAAAATAGTTCATCTCACAAAATACCAATACAATTATCCTATAAAAGAAAGTATTAACGAAATACGTTTATTCCCTCATCATTTTGAAAACCAGGAAGTACTGCAATATCAGCTTTTAATTACGCATGCTCCAAATGTTGACGTTTCTCAGGATTATTACGGAAACCGGGTCGGCAATTTTAATGTTTTAGACAGTCATACTGAAATGACTATCGAATCCAGAATGTTGGTTCGGGTAAATCATTCGCTTAAAATTCCTGAAATAGACTCTACTTACGTGAAAGATATTCAGACAGAAAAAGAAAAAAGTATTTTATTATTACGTCTGAGTTATATTGATAAAATCGAAAAACAAGCAGAGATTGAAAATATCCTGAAAAAAATAAATCCTGAAAACAAGTCGATAATTGAAATTGCCCAACAATGTAATGCCTATGTTTTTGAAAATTTTACCTATACAAAAGGAATTACAAATATTGAAACTACGGTTGACGAAATTTTAACTCTTAAAAAAGGCGTCTGTCAGGATTTTGCACATATTTTATTGCATCTTTTACGCACCGTTGGTATTCCGTCACGCTATGTTAGCGGTTATATCTGTCCAAATGAAAGTGGTCTTCGTGGCGAAGGAGCAACTCATGCATGGGTCGAAATTTACACGCCAACCCAGGGCTGGTTAGGTTTAGATCCTACCAATAACATTTGGACAATGGACAATCATGTACGTCTTTCGGTTGGAAGAAATTTTAGTGACTGTACTCCAATAAAAGGAACTTTTAAAGGACTTGCGAGACAAACACTTTCTGTTTGTGTTTCTATTGGATATGAAGACGGCAGACAATTTGAAGAAATAAACGATGTCAAATTACAGGAAGTATCCCAAAAAGTAGAAGAGCAATTAAGTTATATGGATCAATTACAGCAGCAGCAATGACAATTTCAATTTACAAATTGTAATATAAAATCTTAAAACAAATTCATAAAAAAAAAGGAGCTTCATGAGCTCCTTTAATTTTATCTGTTTTGTAACCATCCTTCCGGATTGTTGTTTGATGTATTTTGAAGAATTAGAAATTTGATAATTGTTTTCCCTGTATCACCACTGGTTCTTACTTTTCCAATACTTTGTTTAATATTTACCTTATCACCTTGTTCAACCGAAACAGAACTTAGGTTTTGATAAACCGTAAAATAATCTCCATGTTGAATAAAAACGGCTCTGTTTACCGGAGACAAAGCGATAACTTTTGATACCACTCCCTCAAAAACTGCCCTTGCAGTTGCACCAGATTCTGTTGTTATCTCTACCCCAGAATTATGAACCGTTAAAGAAGGATACAATGGGTGTGGCTGATCTCCATATCCTAACGAAATAAATCCTTTTTCTACCGGCCAGGGTAATTTACCTCTATTTGCTTTAAAATCTGCTGCTAAAAGCTTACCTTCTGGTGTCAAGGCAATTTTATCTGATGAAAAAGTTTTGGCTGGTGCCGGATCAGTGCTTTCAGTAGTTTTCCCTTCCGCTATTCGTTTTCGTCTTTCTTCTTCAGCTTTTCTATTTGCTTCAGCAATAGCAGCTCTAATTAATTGCTTAATTTTTGCATCAATTGCTTTAGATTCTTTCTGTTTTGCTTTAGTATCAGCAATAATTTTATTTTTATCCTTTTTTAACGAATTAACCAGTTTTTGCTGTTCTTTCTTTTCAACTTCAAGACTTTGTTTTTCTTTTTCATTTTCAGCAATTATCTTTTTCTTTACTTTCCTTTGTCCATCCAGTCTTGTATTATAGTCAACTAATTCTGCCGTTTTTGACTGTATTTCCAATCCTTGGTTTTTTCTGTAATTGGTGTATTGTTTTAAATATTGCGCTCTTTTATATGCCTGTAAAAAACTTTCGGAAGATAAAATAAACATTGCACGGCTTTGTTCAGAGCGGCTTTTATATGATTTCAGGATCATCTTTGAATAATCTTCTTTCAGTACAGCCAATTCTCTTTTTAGTTTATTAACTTTTAACTGGTTAATATACATATCATTACCTAAAATTCTTTCCTGCTTAGAAGTTGTATTAATTAATTTTTCTTTCAGTCTAATTTTATTTTGCTGAATCAAAAAAACGTTTACCGCAGATTTTTCTTTTTTCTTTACAGACTGCAGCATTTTTTCATTATCCCTGATCTCCTGTTGAATCTGAGCTTTTCGCTGTTCCAGTTTTTCTTGTTGTGAATCTTGTGCCCACGCAAAAGTTGTGACACAGATAAAAATTAGGCTTAGGAGAAATTTTGGCATTTTTCTGATATGTTTTTGCAAATTTACTTAATTATAATTTTTTTATAGCCACTTGGAACGCTATACGGAAAAGAAAGTTCTTCGTTAAACGAAACTGTATTGTAATTCAAATTAATATCCGTCTTTCCTTTTGGCTGGATAGCATTAATTTCAATAGCTGTTGGAAGTGTTCCCTGATTAAAAACCTTGTTGTCAGAATATTTAATTTCTAACATCATGTTTTCTGCAGTCTGTGAAATCTGCTCTTTTTGTAACAAATATTTTTCAGGCTCCAAAAAGAAACTCTTTTTCAGGTTCATTTCTTTTTCATCTTCCAGACGAATAAGGTTTTCTACAATAGTCTGTGTATATTTTCCTTTTCTTAAATCGTCTAAAGCTTCTCCAACTAATAAATTCTGAACTTTCGTATAATCCAGTTCAGTACCAAGCCATTTACTTAAGCTGGTAAAATCGCCTTCATAATAAGTTCCGTTTATTTTTTCGTAATAGCTTACGGCAGTTGGTGTAATTAGTGCCTTTGCCATAGTAATTCCCAAAAAACGGACACTCACTAAAATTTGTTCATTGTTCTTAATTTTAATTTCAGCAGTAACATTCTGACTTTGCTTTTCGTCAACATATCTTGCACTTGCCTTAATATATAAAGTAGAAAAATCTAATTTGTTCTCGTAATGCTTTTCTACCGTTTTATTATCAATTTTTGTTGGTGTTTCGGTATTATTATTTTGTACGGCAACTGCTTTTGATTTGCAGGAAATCATAAAAACTGCTGCCAATACAATTACAATATATTTTTTCATCTCAATTTTACTTTTTTTGTTTTAATAACTCATTTGCTTTCAAAAAGTATTCCTCTTTTTTCTTTGCATCTCCCAATCCATTGTACGCCTCTCCTAACTGAATATTAAAATTTGCTTCAAGCTTTTTATCGTCCACTACATAATCAAGTCCCATTTCTAAAACGGTTTTTGCGTTCTTAAATTGCTTCAATTGATTATTTCCTAATCCTGCATAATAATAAAATTGTGGCTGACTTGGATAAACTTCAATCATAGTCATTGCCCTTTTGGTCATCGGCTCAAATTGCTTCGCCTGTGTGTATGCTTCAAGCAAAAGTAAGTTAGTTTCGAGATCTGTATCTGAATTGGCGCTTAAATCTTTCTCATAATATTTAATCGCATTCTCAAATTGGTTTTTATTGTGATAAAATTTTCCTATTTCTTTAGCAACATTTACGTTCGGATCATTGTCAAAATAACCAATAGCTTTTTCTAAATCAGCTGAGTATTGCGGATTTTTATTCACATAAATCAAAAACTCATTCAGCGTTCTGTGCTTAATTTTTGAATCAATTTTTGGACTGGATAAAATAAAATTCATTGCTTTTATCGCTTTGTCCGCCTGGTTTTGATCTAAATATCCTTTGAACAAACTTAGCTGCGCCCATTCTGAATTTGGAATTTCCTTTGCCAGCTGTTTTGCAATATCCAAAGCTTTTTCTGTTTCTGCTGTTTTTGAATATAACAAAATCAGGTTAACATAATTAGATTCTTCTTTTGGGTTTTGTTTGATCTGATTAATCAAATTGTCAATTTCGGTATTTTGATATTTCCCCTGAGATAAAATCTGCTGCTTATATCTTTCGCGATCTTCCGATTTTCCATATTTGTCATTCATCTCGTTGATTGCCAAAAGTGCTTTTTCAAACTGATTGGTAATCATATATAATGAAATCAAATCATCTTTATACTCTTCGTCAAACGGAATAATTTTCTGAATCGTTTCAATTGCCAGAGGATAATTTTTGGTTTCGAAGCTTACATCATAAACACCCAGCCAGTACCATTTGTTTTTTGAATCTATCTGAATGGCTTTTTCAAATGCATTTTGAGCATTTTGATAATCTTTTAATTTTAAATAATTTTTACCCAGTTCAAAATAAGCAACAGGATCATTTGGTTTAAGCTTAATGCATTTTTCTAATGATACAATTGCTTTATCATAATTTTCAATTCCTTTCTGTTTTAATGATTCATAAAAAGAGTCCTGATATTCATCTGTAGCCATAGCAATATCTTCCGGCTCTGTCTGAGCCGTAACCATTGTTGAATTACCAAGCAAAACGAAAAACAAAATTACTATAACTCCTTTTTTCATCATTTACATAATTTCATTTCAAATTATCATATATTATTCTAAAACAGCGTAATCACCAATACTGATACTGGTAAATTTTCCATCATAACTAACGTGATTTCCAATCATTGCATTATCCAAATGGGCATTTTTTATTTGTGAATGCGTTTGCACTAAACTGTTTTTTATGGAACTGTCCGTAACATGGCATCCTTTTCCTAATGAAACATTTGGTCCAATGGTTGCGTTTTTCAATACTACATTTTCTCCAATATAACATGGCGGAATAATAGTTGAATTTTCTAAAGTTACGTTATAATCAACCAGATGTTCTCCGTCATTATGCAGAAAACCAAGCATTCTGGTGTTCGTTTCAACGGTTACATCTTTATTTCCGCAATCCATCCACTCATCTACGCTTCCGGTTTTGAAAACTTTTCCGTTAGCCATCATCGCTTTAATACCGTCGTTAATCTGATATTCTCCGCCATTTTGAATGTTATTATCCAAAACGCCCTGAAGTTCTTTTTTCAAATCGCCAACTTCTTTGAAATAGTAAATTCCAATAACCGCTAAATCACTAACAAATTCTTTTGGTTTTTCTACCAATTCAATGATTTCATTATTAGAATTCAATTTTACTACACCAAATGCTTCAGGCTGATCTACTTGTTTTACCCAGATTACGGAATCTGCAGCCGGATCCAGTTCGAAATCTGCTCTAATTAAAGTATCTGCATAAGCAATTACAGCTGGTCCTGATAAAGAATCCTTGGCACACATAATAGCATGACCTGTTCCTAAAGGTAAATCCTGGCGATAAATAGATGCTTTTGCGCCTAAACCCTTGGCTAAATCCTGTAAGCTTGTTACAACATCATCACCAAAAAAAGCTTCGTCTCCTAATATAAAGGCAACTTCTTCAATTGGTTCTTTTAATATTTTGGCAATATCTTCAACCAAACGATGAACGATTGATTTTCCCGCAACAGGAATTAATGGTTTTGGAACAGTTAAAGTATGAGGTCGTAGTCTCGATCCGCGACCTGCCATTGGAACGATTATTTTCATTTTTTTATTGAAAGATTAAAAAATTGAAAAATTAAAAAAATAGCAAGTCTTTTAATTTTTCAATCTTTAAATTATTAAATTTCTATTTTACTCCTGTGCTTCCGAAACCTCCTTCACCTCTTGAAGTTTCTGATAATTCTTCAACTTCAATCCATTCAGCTCTTTCGTGTTTGGCAATAATCAATTGTGCAATTCGTTCTCCGTTTTCAATCACAAAATCTTCATTGGATAAATTTACCAAAATTACACCTATTTCTCCTCTGTAATCTGCGTCTACAGTTCCCGGAGAATTCAAAACAGTAACACCTTTTTTAGCTGCCAGACCGCTTCTTGGTCTAACCTGTGCTTCGTAACCAATTGGCAATTCAATAAAAAGACCTGTTTTTACGATGGTTCTTCCTAATGGTTTTAGCGTTATAGATTCCGTTAAATTAGCACGTAAATCCATCCCTGCCGAAGCAATTGTTTCGTAATTTGGTAAGTCGTGCTGTGATTTATTGATAATTTGTATTTTCATTTTATATTTTAAATTTTTAAAGAATTACTTTCTATTCATAATTCCTTTGATTGTATCTTTTTCGTTATGATAAACAAAATAAATGAATCCTAAAAATAACGGAATTCCAACAAAATAATTTTCTCTAAACCAATAAAAAGAAATAGCTGAAAACACAATTGAAATCCCCAGATAAGCTCCAATTTTATTCATATCATAAGGTATCGGATAATATTTATTTCCTAAAACATACGAAATAAGCATCATGCTTCCGTAAGCTGAAATCGTTGCAATTGCTGATCCGTAATAACTGTATTTTGGAATTAGCAAATAATTTAAAAGCAGTGTTACCACAGCGCCAACGATAGAAATGTAAGCCCCTATTTTTGTCTTATCAGTCAATTTATACCAGACAGATAAATTATTATAAATCCCCAGGAAAAAATTAGCCAAAATAATTAACGGAACAACTTTCATGGCTTCCCAATATGATTTATTATCCAGTAAAAGCAATTTTAAAATATCTGCAAAAACAATAACTCCCAATAAAATCAGTGATCCTAAAATCACAAAATATTTAGTGATGACAGCATACGTTTGTGGTGCATTTTCATTTTTTGCATGACTGAAAAAGAAGGGTTCTATCCCGAGTCTGAATGCAGTTGCAAACAAAACCATAAACAATCCTAACTTATAACAGGCGGAATAAGCTCCAACTTCTGATTTAGCCAAATTTTCAGGTAATAAATAGCCCAGTAAAATTTTATCAAAATGTTCATTAACAGCAAATGCAATTCCTGCAACAAGAATGGGCAGGCCGTATTTCATCATTTTTTTCCAGAGTACAGGATCAAATCTTCTTCCGAGTGAAAGATAATTTGGCGAAAGCACAATAAATGTAGCTAAACTCGCCAAAAGATTTGCTATAAAAATATAGGCAATCTGGAAATTTTCAACATATAAATTGTCCCATACAGAATTGGGGTTATCTGTTGCCAATTTTGGTAAATAGAGTAAGAAAAATATATTCAGTAAAAGATTTATAACAACATTTCCAATTTTAATAGCTGCATAAACCATAGGCCGCTGATTGGCTCTAAGTTTAGAAAATGGTATTAAAACCAAAGCATCCAGAACCAGTATCCAAACCGAATAAGTTACATATTGTGTCTCAACTTCGGCCCAGTTGGCAAGTGTATTTCTAAAAATTAAAGCTGCGAATAAAAACCCTATTGAAGTCCAAAATACTGATATCGTTGCAGTTGCAATTACATTTTTTTTATCATCTTCAGCACTGTAAAATCTAAAAAAAGCGGTTTCCATTCCATAAGAAAGCACCACATTAAAGAAAACCATCCAGGACAAAACAATTGAAACTTCACCATATTCTGCAGTTGGTAAAATACCGGTATACAGCCTGACTAATAAAAAGCTTAGCATCCTTGGTAATACGGTCGCCAACCCGTAAATTGCTGTCTGTTTGAATAGATTTTTATATAATCCCAAAATAAAAAAAAATAAAGTTTGCAAAAACAAAAATAACCAATTCTTTGGTTTATTATCGCATTTGTTTCATCAATAAAATGAAAGTCCTTACAATTTTTATTAGGTTATTTTTTTTCATCTAAAACTACAACAAAATGAAATCCTTTTGGATCATAACCATTATTATAATAAAATCTATGTACAGCAAAATTTCCGGTAAAAGTATCTAAAACGATATTGCTGCATCCTAAATCAATTGCTTTCTTTTCTATGTAAGTTATCAACATTTTTCCAATTCCTTTTGATCTGTATTCAGGATGCACAACAAAATTATCTATTTCCAGATATCTGCCTGTCTAGAGTTTTGTTGCCGACCAGCGACTCGTAATTCCAACACAAAAATCATTCACAAAAACGGCAATCTGGGTATAATTATGTGGTATCATTTCGGCAAAAAAAAGCTTCATATTTTTCAACCGATAGTTTTGGATAAAGAAATCTGATGATATCTATCTGCGATACAATTTCTTTAAATGTCTTAAGTGCTTTTATACTTAAGGTCATTAAAATGAAGTGTTTATCGGATATGTTTTTTACATATTATTAATTATAATTAAAGACAAAAGCATTGTAATTATATAACAAATTAATAAAAATTATGTAACCCTGAAAATCCCTTCTTACATTAAATTTGTTACATATCCTACAAAATAAAAAAGTTAAAAATCACTAAATGTGGGTATTGTAGCTTAAATAATATAATTAAATATTTGTAATACTAAAAAGCTAAATGTTTTTTAGTTAAAAAATTGTAATAAATAAGGGAGTGATACAGCTGATATGTAACCCTAAAAAAAAACAGAGCATCGGGATTAATAAAAGCTAATTTGTAACCCGTAAAAAAACAAAGCATCGGGATTAATAAAGCTAATTTGTTCCCATAAAATAACAAAGCACCGGGATTGATAAAAGCTAATCTGTGACCCGTAAAAAAACAAAGCAATGGGATTGATAAAGCTAGTTTGTTCCCATAAAAGACAAAGCACCGGGATTGATAAAAGCTAATTTGTAACCCGTAAAAAAACAAAGCACTGGGATTAATAAAGCTAGTTTGTTCCCATAAAAGACAAAGCACCGGGATTGATACAGCTGATATGTAACCCGTAAAAAAACTAAGCCGGGATAATTTAGCTATTTGTACCCTAAAACAAAGCATCGGGATTGATATAGCTAATAAGTAACCCTTACAAAAACAAAGCACTGGGATTAATAAAGCTAGTTTGTTCCCATTAAAACAAAGCAAAGCGGGTTAATCCGCTAAAATCTTTAAAATGGTATTGATTCTTGGGGAAAAGGATTCTCCGGAATCACCATTTTAAAAGTAATTTTAAGGATTAATATTAAATTTATAATTGTGTACGATTAAAGTTTAATGTTTTTATGGGGAATTCTTAAAAGTAAAAAGAGCCTGCAATTAACTGCAGGCTCTTTTTGTTTTTTATTATCGAATTAAACTTATCCGTTCAAAGCTTCAGCTCCACCAACAATCTCAAGGATTTCGTTAGTAATTGCAGCCTGACGAGCTTTGTTGTAAGTTAATTTCAATTGGTTTCTTAATTCTGTTGCGTTGTCAGTTGCTTTGTGCATTGCTGTCATACGCGCTCCGTGTTCTGAAGCAAATGAATCACGAATACCTTTATATAACTGTGTTTTTAATGATTTTGGAATCAAAGTCAACACGATTTCTTCTTTTGAAGGTTCAAAAATATAATCTCCTGCAGAAACTGATTTATCAGATTTAATAGGAGCCAAAGGCAAAAACTGCTCAACCTGAACAATTTGAGTTGCAGCATTTTTAAACTGATTGTAAACCAATTCAATTCTGTCGTATTCTCCAGATAAGAATTTTTCAGTCAAATTATCTGCAATTCCGGCAACATTTTCAAAAGTTAAATGATCAAAAATTGCATTATGGTGTCCGTGAACTTTATGAGTTTTAGCTAAAACATCGTTTCCTTTTTTACCGATAGGAAAAACATCAACCTGCTTTCCAGCATAAAATTCAGTACGGTTTTTGATTTCTTTAATTACATTTGAATTGAATGCACCACATAAACCTCTGTTAGAAGTTATTGCTACAAGCAATACTTTTTTTACTTCACGTTGTGTTGTATAATCTCCCCCAACTTCACCATCAAGTGTCGCAGAAAGATTTTGCAGCAACTCCGTTAATTTCTCGGCATAAGGGCGCATTGCAGTGATTGCATCTTGTGCTTTCTTAAGCTTTGCAGCAGAAACCATTTTCATCGCCGATGTAATCTGCATCGTCGATGAAACGGAAGTAATTCTATTACGGATTTCCTTTAAATTTGCCATTTTTTCTAATTAGAAAATTTGATAATTAGATAATTGAAAAATTTCTCTTCCAATTATCTAATTGTCTTATTAGTTATATTTTGCTGAAATTTCTTTTGCTGCTTTTTCAATAACATCAGTAATGTTATCATCCAATTTACCAGCTTTCAACGCATTAAGCGTATCTTTATGTTTACTGTTTAAGTAAGCGATGAAATCAGCTTCAAATTCTTTTACTTTATTTACAGGAACGTTTTTCAATAAATTTTTAGATCCTGCATAAATAATAGCCACTTGGTTTTCAACAGGATAAGGATCATTTAAACCTTGTTTCAAGATTTCAACGTTTCTTTTTCCTTTTTCAATTACGTTTAAAGTAACAGAATCCAAGTCAGAACCAAATTTAGCAAAAGCCTCTAATTCACGGAATTGAGCCTGATCTAATTTTAAAGTTCCAGAAACTTTTTTCATAGATTTAATCTGAGCATTACCTCCAACACGAGATACAGAAATACCTACGTTAATTGCAGGACGAACACCAGAATTGAACAAATCTCCATCAAGGAAAATCTGGCCATCTGTAATAGAAATTACGTTTGTTGGGATATATGCAGAAACGTCACCAGCCTGAGTTTCGATAATTGGTAATGCAGTTAATGAACCACCACCTTTTACGATAGACTTGATAGAATCTGGTAAATCGTTCATATTTTTAGCGATACCATCATCAGCAATTACTTTACAAGCACGCTCTAATAAACGAGAGTGTAAGTAGAAAACGTCTCCAGGGTAAGCCTCACGTCCCGGTGGTCTTCTTAATAAAAGAGAAACTTCACGGTAAGCAACAGCTTGTTTAGATAAATCATCATAAACGATAAGAGCCGGACGACCAGAATCTCTAAAGTATTCTCCAATTGCAGCACCAGCGAATGGAGCATAAACTTGCATTGGAGCTGGGTCAGAAGCATTAGCAGCAACGATAACCGTATAAGCCATTGCACCTTTTTCTTCTAACATTTTAGCGATTCCTGCTACAGTTGAAGCTTTTTGTCCAATTGCAACATATATACAGAATACAGGTTTTCCTGCATCATAAAATTCTTTTTGATTTAAGATTGTATCGATACAAACAGTTGATTTACCTGTTTGACGGTCACCAATAACAAGCTCACGCTGACCACGTCCAACTGGAATCATAGCATCAACTGCTTTTACTCCTGTTTGTAATGGCTCAGTTACTGGCTGACGGAAGATAACACCAGGTGCTTTTCTTTCCAATGGCATTTCGTATAAGTCTCCACCAATTGGTCCTTTTCCATCAATTGGAAAACCAAGAGTATTTACTACACGTCCTACCATTTGCTCACCTACTTTAAGAGAAGCAATACGTTGAGTTCTTTTTGCTGTTGATCCTTCTTTGATACCTGTTGATGGTCCTAAAAGTACCACACCTACATTGTCTTCTTCAAGGTTCAATACAATAGCTTCAAGTCCGTTTTCAAATTCAACCAACTCACCATATTGTACATTAGATAACCCGTAAACACGAGCAATACCATCCCCAACCTGAAGTACCGTTCCTACTTCCTCTAGCGTAGCACCAGATTCAAAACCTTCTACTTGCTTTCTTAATATTGCTGAAATTTCAGCAGGTTTGATTTCCGCCATCTTAATTTATAATTTAGACACTTTTTGTGTTATAAAAACTAATTACTTAACTCTCTCTTTAAAACTTGTAATCTGTTTGCAACAGAAGCATTGTATTGCTGATCACCTATTCTTAAAATAAATCCTCCTATAATTGATGGATCTACAATATTTTCTATTGTTATTTTTTTATCTGATAATGAAGCAACTTTTGCTAAAACTTTAGCTTCTAAAGCAGCATCCATTGGGATTGCTGTCGTAACTTTTGCTACTTCTATTCCATTGCCTTCATCAAATACTTTACTGTATTCTACTGCGATTGCTTCTAAAATTTCAAATCTTTTGTTTTCGAATAATAAATGAAATAAACCTTTAGTTACACCATTTACATTTGCAAAAACTTCTAAAAGAGCACTCTCCTTAACTTCAACTGTTGTTGTTGGGTTTTGGATAAAATTGCTCAATTCTGTATTTGTTTCAATTGCTAATGCAATTGATTTCATATCGTTATTAACAGCTTCGGCAACACCTTTAGAGTTTGCTAAGTCCAGAATTGCTTTTGCATAACGAATTGCTGCTCTTGTACTTGCCATAATCTTAGTTTAACTTTACGTCACCTAACATTTTCTCAACTAATTTAGTTTGAGATTCTTTGTTAGATAGTTCTTCTTTCAATAATTTTTCAGCAATACTTAATGATAAAGTTGAAACCTGAGATTTCAATTCTGCCATTGCAGCATTCTTTTCACTTTCGATAGCTGCTTTAGCCTGTACGATCATTTTTTGACCTTGTGCCTGAGCTTCGTTTTTAGAATCAGCTATCATTTTCTCTTTCATTTCGCGAGCTTCTTTCAACATCGCATCACGTTCTGCACGGGCTTCATTCAAAATTCTTTGATTATCTGCCTGAAGGTTTTCCATTTCTTTTCTTGCATTTTCTGCAGAAAGCAACGCATCTTTAATTCCTTGCTCTCTTTCGTTTACTGCATCAAGAATTGGTTTCCATGCAAATTTTTTCAACAAAAGAATTAATCCAACAAAAATAATTACTTGCCAGAAAAACAAACCGAACTCAAACTGATTTATTAACTTATCCATTATATATGATTATAAATTTTTAAATTTTGTCTTTTTATAATTGCAATTAATTAAAAGCAATTTTAATGTATTAATTTTTAAAACAATAGTTACAACCAACCGTTGCAACTATTGTTCACATTTTTGTTTTAATTAAGATGCGAATAACGCAGCGAAACCAATACCTTCAATAAGTGCAGCAGCGATAAGCATAGCTGTTTGGATTTTTCCAGAAGCTTCTGGCTGACGAGCGATAGCGTCCATTGCTGAACCACCGATTCTACCAATTCCTAATGCTGCTCCGATTACGATTAATCCTGCTCCAATAATATTTGGAATTTCCATAATATATATAATTAAAAATTAAACATTCAATTGATTATAGATTTTTGAATTTAGATTACTAATCATCCAAATCCTAAAATCCGATTTTAATGATGACCTTCTTCTTCGTGGTGGTGCTCTTCTACAGCCGAACCAAAATAAAGTGCAGAAAGCATTGTAAAAATATAGGCTTGTAAAAAGGCAACTAAAATTTCAAGTATAGAAAGTACAAATGATAATCCAAAAGATAAACTGCTTCCAATCCAGCTTTTAAAGATAAACATTAATCCAATAATACTCATTAAAACTATATGACCAGCAAAGATGTTAGCATACAAACGAATCATTAATGAAAATGGTTTGATAAAAACTCCTAACAATTCAATTGGTGCCAAAATAATTCTCATTGGTTTTGGTACACCTGGCATCCAAAAAATGTGACCCCAGTAATTTTTATTTGCTGTAAGATTTGTAATTAAGAAAGTAAGGATCGCTAAAGAAAAAGTAATTGTTAAATTACCTGTAGCATTAATTCCTAGTGGAGTTAATCCAAAAATATTTAAAAACAAGATAAAGAAGAATATTGTCAATAAATAGCTCATGTATTTTTTATAGTGTTTCTCTCCAATGTTTGGAATAGCAACTTCGTCACGAATGTAAACTACCAGCGGTTCGAAGATTCTTCCAATACCAGAAGCAATACCTCCGTTTTTGGCATATGATTTAGCTAAACTTGAAAATAACCAAAACATTAATAGTGCTGCTGTAAAAATAGAAATTACTGTCTTTGTAATTGAAAAATCTAAAGGACGCACATTTGTTGGATGACCAGTTTTCTCATCTTCAGTAATTGTTCCTTCAGCATCTGTTTTGTAAATTTTACCATCGTGATGATTAATCACATAATAGTTCCCGTTTGATTCAGCTATTGCGTGTCCATGATTAAATTTTGAAGAAGAAAAAATTTGAAGACCATTATCCCAAATAATTACAGGTAATGGAAAACCATAATATTTACCTGTTTCATCATCCTGGGTTAAAGTAAAATCATGAGAATCTAAAACGTGGTGACCAATAAATGCTTTAATCTTAGATTTTACATCTGTTGGCTCAGCTGCATGATGCCCTTCTGAAGCTCCTTCATGAGCTACTTCAGTTTGAGTATGTGCAGCGTCTTTTTCTGAATTAGCAAAGGCCATTACCGGAAGACAAGCTACTAAAGCTACAAGAATAAATCTGAGTGGTTTGTTTGAAATCACCATATCGTGGAAAATCTTATTTTTTTACGTTTCTAAAATTTGGTGCAAAGGTACATTTTTTATTAATATTAAAAAGGATCTGAAAAATTATTTTTGAACCTTGTTATACAGAATCCCTATTTTATAGCTTTTTATTTAATAATCGGGCAGTTAAAAGCGTCTCAAATAACAAAAACAAAATAAATGTTATAAAAAAGTTGATTTTTTCAACAGATACGTTATGAATTTTATCTGATAAAATCGGCTTCAATATTAAATAGGACAAAAACATTTGAATAAAAGTTCCCAACATAAAAAACATTCCTATACTATCAAATTTATCTTTTTGAAACTTTACTATAACAATTAATAATATCGTTGAGAATGCCAAAAAAATTAAGTAGAGGATTTCTATTGTATAATGAAAATTACTGTCGTCAAGTTTTAAAAAAGAAAAAACTACCTTATGTATTATATAGGTAAAAAAAGTAATGAAAAATAAATATAAAACAGGCTTGTATTTTTTTAAAAGCATTTGAAATAATTTTCTGCAAAGATGCAACATTTATTTAAAGCTGTTTAAAAAGCGATTTACTTTGTTTTGTTAATCTCATTTACCTGCCGGATTACATTGTATAAAGCAAGACCAACCCCAACCATCACTAATACCTTATTATAGTAGATTTTTTGACTTGGATGATTTTCGTCCAGCCAGGTACCCAGATAGCTAAACAAAAAAATAATAACTCCCATCTGAATGGGAATATTTATAAGTGCTATCCACTTATTCCGTTGGTTCTTGTTTGGCTCTTTTTCCATCTTTCAAAGTTACTTCTTTAGTATTTGTAAGCATAGTACAAGTAGCGGTAAACTCAGCTCCCGGCTCTATAGATAATTTCCCAACAGCCACCTCGCCATGGATGTGAGCCGTAGCTTTTATATTAAGTACTTCCAGAACTTTTAATTTTCCCTGAAATTCTCCTTCAATATCTGCATTATGGCAAATAATTTCTCCTTTAATAATTCCAGACGGTCCAATAACTAATTTTCCTTGTGAAGTAAAATTCCCAATCAGTTCACCATCCAGTCTGAAATCGGCTTTTGAAACAATATCTCCTACAATAGATGTACCTTCCACAATTCGGTTGGTTTTTCCTAAAAGTTCAGTGCTGCTTTTCTTTGCTTTTTCAAACATGGATTATGGGTTTTTTGGCGCTAAATAATTCTGAAGATTTTTCTTCATCTGAACTATTTTGTAATTGTCATTTGATATAATAATAAAAGGATGGGCAATTTTATACTTTTGATCATCTCTTAAAAGTTTTGCAACATCTGTGGCATAAGCTTCAGATTTTATACCGTGGATAACAAAAAAACTTTGTGTCCTATTATATTTATCAACAGAAGTAGTCAATCTTTCAAAATTTTCAATCAATAAAAAAACCTTAATTGCTTCTTCAATTTTTTTAGCTGTTTTAGTGTCATTATTAGAAACAACATATAAAATTTTCCAGTTCTTTGTGTCAACTGTGGTAAAATCAAGTTTTTCAAGACCCGGAACCTGTTTTTCTAAAATTTCGCGTGCACTTTTACCTTCTTCACTGTTTGGGTAATTATCAGCAACATTTTCCAATCCTTTTTTGTAAGCTTCCAAACCATTTGCTTTGGCCAAAGTATTTGCCTTCAGTAACTCAAACTTAGAAACAATTTCATCTCCTGAGTATTGATTAATCAAATTATCAATATTGTCTAAAACAGTATAATATTGTTCTTCCTTAAATAATTTATACCATTTTTCATATTCCTTATCGGGTGATAAATTCGAACCGTTTTCAGGATTTGTATTATTTAAAATCTGGGCATATCTAGAATCCGGATATTTAGTCGTAATATCAAATTTTATCCTTTCTGCCCTGGCCGGATTTGTAATTTGATAAATTTTATACAAATTATACATCGATGGTAAAATCCATTTTTCTTCCGGATTATTTAAAAGCAATTGTTCAAATTTTCCACTTGCTAAATCATATTCCTTAAATTTTTCCTTGTAAATTAATCCCAACTGATAGTACGCAAAATTACGTTCCTTCCCGATACTGTCCATGGCAACCTGAGTAGTTGGAAGCTGTTTTTCGTAAAATTCCGTTGTGTATTTTTCTATAACAACTGCATCTTTCAAAGCATTCAACGAATCCTGCTGTGCATTCATTGCATCTGTTTCTGCTAAATTTGCATTTGCTTTTGCAGCAGACATTCTCCAGTTATTTGCCAGAGCCCTGTTGCCCCACATTTTTTTGAACTGCAATTTTCCGTACGCAACCGTTGACGGATTATAAAAATAGAACGTACTTGCAGCGTCATTTCCTGAGGGAGGATTGAAGGCACCCGGAGGAGCTACAGGAGGGTTATTTCCTGCTGACTGAGGATTAACAGCTACAGGCCCGCTATTCGAATTTGTATTTTGTTCGATATTAGCTAATCGTTCTTTCTCTTTTTCTTCTAAAATTTTCTTTGCTTCGTCTTTCTTTTTTAACTCCGCAATATAATTTTCGAAATACAGCTTTCTTTCAGGATCAGGTAAACCTTTTACCTTAATAATACTGTCATTTCGTTTTGCTATTGCTTCGTATTTGATAACGTCATCTAAATTTTTTCTATTTTTTTCGATGAAAATAAACTCTCTAGTTTTAGGATTTAATTTTGCCAATGTACTATCGTAATATTTGGCCGCCATAGCATAATCTGTATTTTTAAAATACATGTTACCTATATTTCTATAAGTCGAAGCGACCAAATAAGAATCTTTTGAATTTCTGTCCAATGATTTATTATAGAACTCTAAAGCATTTTCTTTTTGTTTTCTTTTATCATAATAAACTCCCATTTCATAAAAAAGAATATCATAATAAGGTCTGTTTTCACGATCTTTAACCAGCTTGTTGTAAGTCTTTAAAAAAATGGTATCATTGTCGTTTTCATAATCAAACATCTGTGCTTTTTTAGCGTACGCCTGCATCATATATTTTCTGTCAGCCTTACGGTTCATATCGATTACCGCATTGTAAAAATAAACGGCACTGTCCCTTTTTCCAACTTCCTGATACATTTGCCCAAGAATAAAACGGTATCGTGCTTTTTGTTCATTTATTTTCGAAAATTTTTCAGCAACTTTTAATCTTGTAACAGCACTATCTTTTTCTTCCAGATTTAAAAATGCCTCAGCCAGCAAAGCATTTGCATCAGAAAATGTTTGTTTACCTAAATCGGTGTTTTTTAATAAAAGTTTGATGTTCTTTATTGCAATTGCGTCATTTCCTAAACGCATATTGGTTTTTTCACGCCAAATTTTAGCTGTATAAATATTACTGCTGTTTGGGTATTTGTATAAAATGTAATTGAATGCTTCAAGTGCGGGAATAAAGCGCTGATCATAATATCTTGCTTTTCCGAGCATCAGGTAAGCTTCATCAATCTGTGTGTTTTTTTCTCTTCCGCCAATATTCATTGAATGCTTCTGAATCGCTTTTGTCGCTTTTGTTTCAGCCAGTTCAAAATCCGGATTTTTGGTTTTTTCCTTCTCAGAAATATCTTCATCGATTTGCATTTTTTCGATTGGAAGCATTTCCCAGAAATTGTCCTGATCATTATTTTGAAGGGTTTTTAATCCCTTGTCCAGCGCTATTCCGCCATTATACAAAATGTTATATTTTGTACTCAGGGCGTGGGATTTTCTGGCTAAAAAAGTATCTCTTTTGGTAGAACAGGCTATCAAAAAAAACAAAAAGACAAAAGGAAAACTATATTTCAGAGTATTCTTTTTCAATAGAAAAGAGTTTAAATCATTTAACTTCTAAAAAGGATTTTTAGTATAATGACTGGTAAAAATACGCTTCTTTTTGAAATATAGAAATTTAAACCGCAAAAAACGATTCCAACTCCTGTAAGGTTTCTTTTGAGGTCTGAATATCTTTTACAATTTCTCCTCTATTCAAAGCAACGATTCGATCACAAACCTCAACTGTATGCTGTAAATCATGACTCGAAACCAAAACTGTAATGTTTGGATTTTCGGCTAATTCTTTAATTATTTTTTTTAACCTGCTTACTGTAGTTGGATCTAAATTGGCAAAAGGCTCGTCCAGAATAATTACTTCCGGATTACCAATAAGTGTTGCGATAATTCCAACTTTCTTCTGATTACCTTTTGATAAATCACGCAGGTATTTTTTATTTTTTAAAATTTCTCCGTTAAAAAATTCTTCATGCTGCTCTAATAGAGCATCAACATCTGCTTTATTCTGATGACGTAAATCTCCGATAAAATAGAAATATTCTTCTGGAGTTAAATAACCTATCAGAAAACTTTCATCCAAAAATGAACCTGTAAAAGATTTCCAGTTTTCGTTTGTATTGACCTGAATATTGTTACTGATAATGTTTCCTGTTGAAGGCTGAATCAAGTCCAGCAATAAACTAAAAAAAGTAGTTTTTCCTGCTCCGTTATTTCCCACTAAGCCAAAACTTTGTCCTTTTGGAATTTCAAGATTGTTTATGTTTAAAACTGTATTTCCGTTATATTTTTTTGAAAGTTGGTTTACTTTTATCATCACTTTTGGTTTAATTGTTAATCTGTTTTTTTAATCAAATAAAATTATCTCATTATCAAATTGGCACATTTTCTAATTAGTTCTTTTGTTTATAAGCGCTAATCGTACTGTACTTTTCAATTTTATATCTTTTTTCTATAAGCGAAAAAACTTTGTTTCTAAAAATAAAACCTAAAATTCCCGCTCCTGCAACAAAAGACAATCCAAGAGCTTTATTCCCTAAATAAAGCCCAAGGCCATACAATCCCAAAGGCAATAATAATTTTGGTAAAGTCAGTAACATGGCATTAATATTAAATGCTTTTTTGTCACCAAAAGCTCCTCCGGCATTACTTAAATCAATTGGAGTTTTGGTAAATGCTCCTCCAAGAAGTACTAAATGTGAGTTGACTCCGATATTATAAATTGCTCCAACGACAATTGTCAGATAAACTTCCCATCCGTAAAAAAGATAAAATGATGCTAAAATGGTCGAAACAAAAGTGGCAATAACAACCAGCCACCATTTTGAAGTGATGTATCCCCGATATGGAATATTTTGTGTCATCATGAGTTGATAATACGAACTGTCCCAGCTTGGTACAAACTGACCGAAGACAAATAAAAATCCACCAGAAACAAATATTCCTGCAAAAATATACATGACCTCAGGCTGATGCGAATTACCAAAAAAGATCAATCCGTAAAACAAAAAGAGAATACTCATAAAGATTGTCGTTTTGGATCTTTTGTTTCTTTTAATCAATTTTATATCATTTTTTAGAAATGTTCCTAAAGTCCCGAATTGATTTAACCAGACAAGGTTTTCTGTTGTGGCAATATCTTCTTTTTTAGAAAGACCAGCGTCTAAAAATAAATTGTTTTTAAAATATTTGAATGTAAAAATATACAAACCAATTAATAGCAGAACCGGAATTAAAAATAGTCCTTTAGCATCATAAAATAACTGAAAAACTGGTCCGGTAAAAGACGTAATATCAAAGAATTTATAATATTGTGCGGCCCCCAAACCCAATGTGATTGCGATAAAGACAACAAATAATTTATCAATATTACTCAAAATAATATTCAAAAAATTGTTGATATATACTACGGAAAAAGCAGCTATAAACCAAAAAAGAATTCCCAAAACATCATAGCCTTCAATAATAAGTACTACCGAAAAAGGAACAAAAAAGAGCGCATGTGCCCAATTAAAAAATGATATTGCTGTTTTGCCTAATGAGAAATGAACAATTGTTGGTTTTTTGAAAGGCAGAACCAATAACGGCTTGATATTTAATACCGGAATAGCCTGCATTAACAAACGAACTACTAAATCGAATAAAAAATAATAAATCAAAAATTTATTGACAGTTATCAAAGGTTCGAGATTCATTTTCTTTAGGATGTAAAATGCTCCTATTCCCATTCCGATAAAAATGATGGAGAAATAGACCATCAAAAAACCTATCAGGATTTTCATTGCTAAATTAGCACCAAAAGATGCCGATCTGGTAAAGGCTTTCCATTCGAGATAAATAAACTTTTTAATCATGGTTATTTGGTTTTCAGTTTTGTAGTAAGAGATCAAATGTAGAGAAACGTTACAAAAAAAGTTAAAAAAAATAATTTAGTACTACTCAATTAGTTGCTGTTTGCTACTTTTGCATAAAATATCATATCATGCCTTCATTCTTAAAACTCATAATTAAAGAGGTAAAACGAGAAACTACCGATGCTGTTTCCATCCTTTTTAATGTTCCCGAAGAACTAAAATCAGACTATAAATTTATTGCAGGACAATATATAAACTTAAAATTAACTCTTGACAATCAGGAAATTCGTCGTGCTTATTCTATTTGTTCAGGGCCTGAAAGCGGTGAATTACGTATTGCTGTAAAAGCAGTTAAAAATGGTTTGTTCTCACAATTTGCCAATACCAAATTAAAAGCAGGCGATGTTCTTGAAGTAGGTCATCCTGAAGGGAAATTTACTTTTGAACCGGATGCCGAAAGACAAAAAAATTATGCAGCATTTGCAGCCGGAAGCGGAATTACTCCTGTACTTTCGATTATAAAATCGGTTTTAAAAAGTGAACCAAAAAGTTCATTTGTATTGGTTTACGGAAATAAAACTCCGGAACAAACGATTTTCCATCAGGAATTACACGATTTACAATTGCAATACGTAGGACGTTTTTTTGTGCATTATGTATTTAGTCAGGCTAAAGCTGAAAACGCTTTGTTTGGAAGAATCGACAAATCGGCGGTAAATTTTGTACTGAATAACAAACACAAAGAACTGGAATTTGATAAGTTTTACTTGTGTGGTCCTGAAGAAATGATCAATACGGTTTCCGGAATTTTAAAAGAGAAAAACGTAAAAGACTCCGCTATTAAGTTTGAACTTTTCACTTCTTCTTCTCAGGAAAATGAAATCAAAACTTCGCTTGAAGGACACACAAAAATCACTGTTTTAGTTGATGATGACGAAGTTACTTTTGAAATGTCTCAAAAACAGACTATTTTGGATGCTGCTTTAAAACAAGGAATTGACGCTCCGTATTCCTGCCAGGGCGGAATCTGCAGCAGCTGTCTTTGCCGTATAACTCAAGGTAGTGCCGAAATGACGAAAAACTCAATCTTAACCGATAAAGAAATTGCCGATGGTTTGGTGCTTAGCTGTCAGGCACATCCAACTTCTGAAACTATTTATGTAGATTTTGATGATGTATAATCGTTGAAATTTCTAAAAAAATATAAATTCCAAATCCCAATTTTTATGTTGGAATTTGGAATTTTTTTTCACCGTTTAATAACAAATTTTAAATTTATCCGAAACAAAATTACAAAGTGATTTCATACATTTGAACTTTCTCTAACTAAATTATATATGAAATACTTTTTGTTTTTTATTTTATTTATCAACTCTATCATCGGTTTTTCTCAAAACGATTATCAAACATTTGCCGATAAATATGATGAATTTATTTCTTATGCAAAACCAGATAAAAACAATAACCTTTCTAAATATTTTGCAAAACGAATAAATTCAAGCTTACTTGATCACTATAAAATTAACGATACAATAAAAAACAAAAAATTCGTTTATCTGACTTTTAAAATTGACCAGCAAAATAAAGTAACCAATATTATTGTCAATTCGCCATACTCAGAATTAAACAAAAATATTCGTGAAGCCTTTATAAATTATAATATTGAAGATTTAAATATTCCCGAAAAAAATCAACTGAACACTTATGCGCTACAGATTCTTTCCACAGAAGGAGATAAAATGATCATTAATTGCAGCACAAATGTTGTCTTTGATAAACTTCCTGTTTTTGAAGGATGTGAATCTGCTGTAAATAAAACGAAACTATCCAACTGCCTTCTGAACAAAATTTCTGAACATGTAGCAAATAATATTTCACCTGCCGAAATTAAAAAAGCAAAAATATTAGGATCATTAAATTTACGTGTAAAATTCTCAGTAAACGAACAAGGGGAAATTGAACAGGTAAATTGTAAAGCGCCAACAGATAGTTTGACCAAAGAATTAAATCATGTTGTGGCACTCTTTCCAAAAGCCAAAATTCCAGCTACCCGTAATGGTAATCCAACCAGCTTTGTTTATGAAAAAACCATTTCTCTTGAAATAGAATCTGACAATGAAAAATATAAAGAGGAAGTGAATGAATATCAAGAAAATCTTTTAAATGTAAGTGACGAATTTCTAAACCCGAATACTGAATTAGCATTTCATTTTAAAAAATATATTAGCGCCGAAGAACTTGATAAAATTCTTCTCTTGAAAGGTCCTATTAACATCTATTTTAATATTGACAAAAAAGGTAAGCCAATAAATTTTAAAACCAATGCTTATACGTCAGAACTTAATGATAAACTTGTTGGGATTTTCAAAAAATTTCCATTTGAAAAATTAAATATAAAACCTGTAAATACAATAGATTCATACAGTTATCCTTTGATAATTAACAGACTTAACAAAAATATAATTGTGTCAAGCGATAAACCATCTATCCATACACCCCCTTTTTTTGATAAGGACTGTGAATCATCAAATTCAAAAGAGTTATACGATTGTATGAATCAAAGCATTAAAAATCTTGTAGTTAATAATTTTAAAAGAACTATCCGAAATAAAACAAAACTTAAAGGCGTCATTAATGTCCGTTTTTCGTTTCAAATAGATGATAAAGGTAAAATCATAAATGTAAAAGCATTTGCACCTAATGCAGAAATTTGCAACGAGCTCGAACAAATAATAAAAAGCATCCCGGATGTTTATAAACCTGCCTATCTAAACGGAAAAGCTATAATTACAACCCGCAAATATTCTTTTGGTTTTAATGTTGGAAACAGTACCGTTGATGAATTTAAAAGTTTGAGAAAAACTCCTGGGCCATAAACCCATTTTTTGAAATTATACAAAAATCCAATCTTATAACAAGGATTGGATTTTTTGTATCACTGTTGATGGCAAAATCGTCCTCATCGCATCTTCATAACCTTCTACAATTTTATTCCCGTAAACAGATGTAGGCAATTTTGGATATTGATTTCTATCTGAAGTTAAGGCATTTTCTAAAGTTTGGTTGAATGGTAAAAATCCGGCATAATGATGCGTTGCGCCCCAAAGCGTAACCACTTTTATACCTAACATTGCGGCAATATGTGCATTTCCGGAATCCATAGAAAGCATTACATCAAGATTGCTTATTAATTTTAATTCCTGCTGAAATTTAATTTTTCCGGCAACGTTTATTACATTTTTGAAAGGTTCTGAAAGTGAATCTAAAATTTCGATTTCTTTCTTCCCTCCTCCAAAAAGTAAAATGGTCTGATCTTTATTTTCTGCTAATTTTGCAATTACTTCCTCCATTAAATCCAAAGGATAAACTTTAGAATCATATTGTGCAAAAGGCGCAATTCCAATTAATTTTTGATAATTCTCACCAATTAAATCTGTAATTTCTGCACTTAAAACTGCTTTTTCAGGGAACTCCGGATTTGATAAATCTAAAGGAAAACCCAATTCTTCAAACACTTTTGCATGCCTTTCAAACATGGTTGGCAATTGTTTGAAAATTTTGTTTTCAGTACGAGTTAATTCTTTTTTTCCTTCTCTTCCTTTATCAACAGTTGCTCTTTTTTTTCCGCTTAAAGCGAAAAGTAAACTCACAATCTTAGACCGTAAAACATTATGAAGGTCCGCAAAAGCATCAATTCTTAGCTGTTTCAAATCTTTAAATAAACGCAAAAGCCCCGGAAATCCTTTGTGTCTTTCTTTTTCATCAAAAGCAAAAAACTCCAAGTTCGGAATTCCGTTAAAGAAAGGTTTAAAAAAAGGACGGGAAACGACAGTTAATTTTACTGTCGGATATTGCTTTACAAATGCTCGTAAAACAGGAACCGTCATGGCGACATCTCCCATTGCGGATAGTCTCATGACGGCTATGTGTTTAATTTTGGTGGACAATTTTTCTCAATTTAAAATTAAAAAAGTGGTGGAATTTTCTAAAAAGTGGTGTTTTTTTGGCCATTCTTTGGCCATTTCATTTTTAAAAAAAACCTTAATATCAGCCTATTAGAGGAGGTTTATTAACAAAAAAGCGTAGTTTTTAATAATTTAGCTCTTTTTTCTTGGTCCTTTTTTGGCCATTTCATTTTCCTTGCTTTGTTTTTTAATCATCTCTTTCATTCCAATATTAAATGCCTCAGATATTACTTCTATTTCTTTGATATAATATTCACTCAATTTATAAGTTGATGTAGAGCCTTCTCCTTGTTGTTCTAATGTTCTGTTTGAAACTAATTTATCTACTCGAAACCGAACCTGCTTTCTAGATAACTTATCTTCAAATAAACCTACAAAATCTTTCATTTTTGCTTTACCTTCTTTAGATAAAAATTGAATAATTCTATTTAAAATTTGATTATCATCAATTTCCTGAAGATTATAATATTTTGCTTTTTCATCTGTAAACTCATAATAATCCTTCGATAAAATATAAAAAATTGCATTTGTCTTGCCTCTTTTTTCAATGAGTTTTTTTTGCAAAAGCTGATTTACTTGTTCTGGATCAACTTCACTTTTTTGAATACCATTTTTAATTTTATTCAATGTAACTATTTCAAGAACAGAAAGTTTTTCATTTTCAGGAAGTTCTTTCTGAATTGAATCAATAAATAAAGCAAATGCTCTGTCTTCTATTATCGCAGATAATTTAAGATTGACTTGAAAATTATCAGATTTTGAATAATCGGGTTCTGCTTTACCTTCAGAAAGAGTATTATAATATATCTTATCAACTCCTTGTCCCGAACGTTCTACTATACCCGTTTTTTGCAAAATATCCGCTAATAATCTATTTCTTGGGGTGCTTGGTATTTTTATTAGATTTTCTAATGTCACACCAGCAGGAAATCCTCCCGCATTTATAACATCTAATCTGTGAGGAAACTGTTTAATTATAATCTCTGAAGTTCTCCTATAGTCACGATGTGATATTGCATTATTAATAGATTCTCGAATTACTTCTTCATTAAAATAAGGAATGCTAAAAATATAGGCTCCATCCTGAATAGGAAAACTTCCGTTTCTTAAATTAATGGTCTTCCATAATTCATCTATTAATATAAAAAATGGTTCTGTAAATTCTATTCTGTTATCAAATGGAATCTGACTTTCCGAATTTCTGTATTCTAACATTACTTTGGTTTGTGGTAACCTATCTTGTAATGTTTCTTTTTTCGCTAAAAGAATCAATGCCGCATTAGTTAATTTACCTTTTTTTAAAAGATCAAGATCAGAAAGAATCTGTTCGTTAGGTAATAACTTAAATTGTGGATTGTTTTGTTTAATAGAATATTTTTCTTTCAGCAATAATATGGCTTTTTCATCCAAATCAGAAATTGTTAACCCTTCGCATATTTGCTGTGAAAAATCAGGTTCTTGCTCTTGAATAATTTTTAAATAAATCTCATCTGACATTGGCTTGAGTTCTTCACCAACTCTCATTAAAGCTACATCTTCAAATTTAAAAATTTTTCCTGCGGGTCTACACGGAACTTCGATTACTAATACTCTTTTAGAATCTTCATAAAGCTCATATATTTTTGGACGAATTCCAGTATCAGTATATATTTTAGATTCAAGTTCACCTATTGAACCCAAACTCTGCTGAGTACCAACTACTTTATGGGGGTAATTATCAGTCATTCCAATAACCAAATATCCTCCACCTTCATTACATAAAGCGGTAACATATCCTAAAATACATCTTCTTCTATCACTAGGTTTAGGTTTAGAACCACCATCGTAGGATATGTTACCTCCTTCTCCCTTTTTGAATTCAACTTTGTCTTCTGACTCTTTGAGTTTTTTTAATATTTCAATTGTTATCATAGACAAAATAATAACCTAAAAATTTTATTTTTTATTTTGATATAAAACCGGGTTCAGTTCATCGTCGTTGTACATTTTCATTTGTTTGTACACTTTCATGAATTTATCACCATTCTCGATATCTGTCAATAATTCTTCAATTGCTGTAGATAAATCTGTTCTTTGTTCTAAAAGTACATTTAGTTTTTCCTGACATTTATCTCTGTGTTCCTGAGTAGCTTCTGCACGTGTAGCTTCTTCCTGCATATGATAAATTTTCAATGCCAAAATAGACAATCTGTCAAATGCCCAAGCCGGACTTTCAGAATTGATTTTTGCTCCGTCTTTTGCTTTTATATGGCTGTATTTCTGCAAAAAGTAGCTGTCGATGTATTCTACCATATCAGTTCTCTCCTGATTTGAAGCATCAATTTTTCTTTTTAACGTTAAAGCAGCCACAGGATCAATTTGTGGATCACGAATAATATCCTCGTAATGCCATTGAACGGTATCAATCCAGTTTTTCAAATACAATAAATGTTCGAATTTATCCTTTGGGTAAGGATTTTTTATAGGTTGGTCAACACTATCAAACTGATGATAATCTTTGATACTTTGTTCGAAAACTGAATATGCTAATTTTGAAAACATGTATTTATTTTTTAGAGTTACAAAGATACTTTTTATACTTTTATAGTAGGCAAAAAACCTTTAATTTTTCATTTCCAGTCATAAGCATTTGATATTTCTAAAAATTTATTATGAAAATCCATTATATATCTGAAAATAATAGCGTGCTAAATCATTTTTTAGGACAAATAAGAAACGTAAATATTCAGAACGATAGTATGCGTTTTCGAAAAAATATAGAACGAATCGGTGAGATTATGGCTTATGAACTGAGCAAAGTTTTACCCTACAAAAATGTCGAAATTCAGACTCCTCTTGGTATAAAAAAAACAACTGAAATCGAAACTGATTTAGTTTTATGTCCAATTTTAAGGGCCGGTTTACCACTTCATAACGGTTTTTTAAACTATTTTGACCATGCCGAAAACAGCTTTGTTTCAGCTTGCAGGCATCATCCGAATAATAATGATGAATTCGAGATTTTAATTGAATATCAGGCAATTTCAAACCTAAACAATAAAACCGTTTTATTACTTGACCCAATGCTTGCCACTGGTCAATCGATAGTAGCGGTTTATGAAAAATTGGTTCAAAATGCTACTCCAAAAGAAATACATATCGTTGTTGTTATTGCTGCGCCTGAAGGGGTTTCCTATCTTGAAAAAAATCTTCCTGAAAACTGCCATTTATGGATAGCTGCCTTAGACGAAAAATTAAACGAAAAGAATTACATTGTTCCCGGACTTGGTGACGCAGGCGATCTTGCCTACGGAAGTAAATTATAACTGAGAAAAAAACGTAAATAAACTACAGCAAATAAGCACATAAAACACAATTTCATTATTTAGTTTTTGCTGTACATATTCAACGTGACTGGTTGCCATAATAGTTAAAGGAGCAATAGTGAACAGCAATAAATCATTGCTTTTATCTGGCGAAAGAATAAAAACCAGGACTGCTATAAAAAACCAGGCGACGACCTTCTTGTATGAAATATGAACTATTTGTGGACGATTGGATAAGGTCATCAACATGGAAACCACAAAAAATAAAACTACTGAAACATAGATTGAAAATGCCCCGTTTTCGTAATTATTTTTAAAATAATCAATACTTAAATCTATTACTGCTCTATCCTGAATAAATTTTACTGCGTCAAAATCGAAAATTAATGATGTTGTTAAAAACAATATCCCAACTGCCAGAAGTGCAATAAAGGGCAAAATCCAATTTCTGTAATCTCTGGAAACATGAAAAATTATAGAGATAAAAACCAATATTAAAAAAAGAATACACCAAAACTGAAACAAAGAAGCCAGTAAAATCCAAAAAGAGGCATCAAATATTTTCTCTTTTGATGCTTTTAATGATTGTAAAGAAATCAACCTGCGAAGTGACAGCAAAATAAAGAAATTTGCATATAACAGATTTGAATCATTCAAAATGGCAGGGAAAAATAAAATAAATAATAAATAAAAAAGTATTGAATAACCGTTGTCTTTACTGAGCCCGTTTTTTTTTACAATAAAATTTATCATAAAAAAAGATGCCAGAATAAAGCATAACAAACTTATTTTTTGAAACATCAAAAAATAAGAACCTACCCATGACGGTTCCTGAATTTGAAACAGAAAAAAGAAAACCAGTATTAAAATTACAGCCAATGAATAATTTAATGGCGTAGATTTTTTAAAAACACTTGTTATCATAAGGATATTTTATACTTTTGCGTTTGTAAAGATACTACTTGTTTAAAAGGTAAGACCTAACAAGTTGAAAAAAGATTTGGTTAACCGAATTTTATCTGCAAGACATTACACAACAATAAATAACATATAATTTTTAAAATTATGACAGCATTTTTCGAAGGAATTCAATACTTATTCGTTAACATTTTGTTTGCTCCACTTGACTTTTTACGTCGTTTGGAATTGATTACATGGTTTGGTGCAAACACTATCAACTGGATTTTCATGATCATCTGTTCTGCAGCAATCGTATATTGGATTAAACAATTACGCATTTTTGATGATGCAGGAACAGAAAACCAGGATACTACAGCTCATTCATTTTTAAAATAAAAAACCAAACCCTTTAATTAAAAAGGGCTGGTGAATATTTTTAAATTAAATCGAAGCCGATATCTTTTCTAAAATACATCTTATCAAAACTTAGTTTATCTATGTTTTGGTAAGATTTTTTTATGGCCTCCTGAAAATTGTCTCCATAAGAAGTCACTGCAATTACACGACCTCCATTAGTAACAACATTTTCGTTATCTAATTTTGTACCTGCGTGAAAAACAATTGAATCTGTAATATTTTCTAAACCAGAAATTACTTTCCCTTTTTCGAAATCTTCAGGGTATCCGCCAGAAACCACCATAACTGTAGTAGCACTTCTTGGATCAACTTCTAAATTAAAGTCTCCTAATTTCTGATCTGCAACAGATAAAAACAATTCAACCAAATCTGATTTTAATCTCGGAACCACCACTTCTGTTTCCGGATCTCCCATTCTTACATTGTACTCAATTACAATTGGTTCATTTTTAACGTTGATCAAACCAATGAATACAAAACCTTTATATTCGATTCCGTCTTTTTGGAAACCTTCGATTGTAGGTTTTACAATACGAGTTTCAATTTTTTCCATCAAAACAGCATCTACATAAGGAACTGGAGAAACTGCTCCCATTCCACCTGTATTTAAACCTGTATCGCCTTCGCCAATACGTTTGTAATCTTTTGCTGTTGGCAGGATTTTATAATTTTTTCCGTCAGTAAGAACAAAACAGCTCAATTCGATTCCGTCCAAAAACTCTTCGATAACTACTTTTGAACTTGCTGTTCCGAATTTAGCGTGAACCAGCATGTTTCGTAATTCTGTTTTAGCTTCTTCAAGATCCTGAATAATCAAAACTCCTTTTCCAGCTGCCAATCCGTCTGCTTTTAAAACATAAGGAGGCTGCAATGTTTCTAGAAATTTACATCCTTCTTCAACCGTTTCAGCAGTAAAGCTATCGTAAGCTGCCGTTGGGATATTATGTTTCATCAAGAATTCTTTTGCAAATTCTTTACTTCCTTCTAATTGCGCTCCTAGTTTTGACGGCCCGATTACAGGAATATGTTTTAAACTTTCGTCGTTTTTAAAATAATCGTAAATACCTTTCACCAAAGGATCTTCCGGTCCTACGACTACTAAACTTATATTTTCTTTAAGCACAAGTGCTTTTACTGCTTCAAAATCTGTTGGAGATATTGCTACGTTTTCAGCAATTGCAGCCGTTCCTGCATTTCCAGGTACTACAAATAGTTTTTCGCAAAGAGGACTCTGAGTCATTTTCCATGCAAATGCATGCTCTCTTCCGCCCGAACCCAATAGTAAAATTGTCATGGTGTTGTTGTATTTAGTTGTGGTGCAAAAATAATTGCTTTTGAACGTAAAAAATAATTTAATCTTAAAAAGTTATGCATTCTTCTTCGTTAGTTATGGGATAATATTATTTTTGACGAAAATTTAGCCTCAGATGATTTCTCTCTTCGATATTACACTTCGTTTAAATGGTTTTCCTATTAAGGAAGCTAAAACCGAATTGAATCAAATTATAAATTTATCTGAAGAAGAATATGCTTTTTTTCTTCAAAATAAGAAGAAAGAAATTGTCGATTTTCATCTAAAAAACAATGCTTTTTATAACGAATTAATTGGTGATAAAATTGTTGATAAGTGGGAAGATCTTCCGATTCTGAACAAACAAAATCTTCAAAAACCGCTTTCCGAAAGGCTTTCGAAAGGCTATTCTATTAAAAAAGTTTACCTAAACAAAACCTCAGGATCAAGCGGCACTCCCTTTGTTTTTGCTAAAGACAAATATTCACATGCTTTGACTTGGGCTTCCAATATTATGCGTTTTGGCTGGTTTGGGATTGATTTTAACAAATCGTACCAAGCTCGTTTTTATGGGATTCCAATGGACTTCATTGGTTATCGAAAAGAGCGTTTAAAGGATTTTTTGAGCCGCCGTTTTCGCTTTCCTGTTTTTGATTTGTCAGATGTCGTATTGGAGAAATTCCTGAAAAAATTCAAAACTAAAAAATTTGATTACCTCAACGGTTATACAAGTTCTATCGTTTTGTTTGCTAAATATTTAGAAAAGAAAAATATCATTCTCAAAGAAGTCTGTCCAACCCTTAAAGCCTGTTTTGTTACTTCTGAAATGCTTTTTGAATCGGATAAAATCCTTTTAGAAAAACAATTCGGAGTTCCGATTATCAATGAATATGGTGCTTCTGAATTGGATTTAATTGCTTTTGAAAATCCGAAAGGAGAATGGCAGGTAAATGCCGAAACACTTTTTGTCGAAATTTTAGATGAAAACAATAATCCTGTTCCACATGGAACAGAAGGCAAAATCGTGATTACTTCGTTATTCAACAAGGCAAATCCTTTCATTCGGTATGAAATTGGCGACATGGGAATTCTCGATGAAAAAAGTACACCGCAAAAACCAATTCTAAAAAAACTTGTTGGAAGAACCAATGATGTTGCGCTTTTACCAAGCGGAAAAAAATCACCTGGTTTGACATTTTATTATGTAACTAAAAGCATAATTGAAGACGATGGAAATGTAAAAGAGTTTATCATTAAACAAACCAAAATAGATACTTTTGAAATTGAATATGTTGCTGAAAAAGAATTAGTTTCAGAACAAATTCAAAAAATTGAAGAAGCCATTGCTTTGTATTTAGAACCGAATTTAAACTTCACTTTTAGCCGAAAAACTATTTTAGAAAGAACTAATAGAGGAAAATTAAAACAATTTAAATCTTATATTTAATATAAATAAAATCTTACATTTGTTTTTTTAATTAAAACTTATGGATGATCATTCTTTTCTTTCAGAAGAAACAATTTCTAATAAAATATATTTTATTCGTGGTCAAAAAGTGATGCTTGATCGTGATTTGGCTTCGCTTTATGAGATAGAAAGCAGAGTTCTAAATCAAGCTGTAAAAAGAAATTTAACTCGATTCCCAATAGATTTTATGTTTCAACTTACTGAAATTGAGCATAATTCTTTAAGATCACAAATTGTGATCTTAAAGAAAGGACGAGGAGAACATCAAAAATATTTGCCCTTTGCTTTTACAGAACATGGCGTTTTAATGCTATCAAGCGTCTTAAAAAGCGATAAAGCCATTCAAACCAATATTCAAATTATGAGGATTTTTACGAAAGTGAGGCAAATGCTTTTGGATACAACCGAAATTAAAGTCGATATTCTTCAGATTCAGAAAAAGTTAGAGAATCATGATAAAAATATTGAATTGGTATTTTCTTACTTGGATGAACTAACAGAAAAAAAAGAAAATGAAGCCGAAAGAGTAAAAATAGGATATAAAAAGTAATTCTTTAAGGTCACAAATTGTGACCTTAAAAACTTGAAGTCACAAATTGTGACCTCAAGATGAGTTTAAATCAAAAATTGGAGATCACAAATTGTGACCTCCAATTCTAAACGATATTCTTTATATATTTCTTTTTTATAACTAACTGCGTAAACAAAAACCTCATCATCAATAAAACAGAAAACACAAAATTATAACCGTGAAATTCCCTGTAAACTCCAAAATTGTGTTTTACCAATTTAAATTTGGATGCCGAAATAGAATCTTTTCTAATTCTGTAAAATGCCAAAGGTTCAGGAACTGGTTCTGCTGTTTTAATTTGTTTTAAAATGGTAAGCCATATTCTCCAATCCTGGCGTTTTTGTGAAGTTTCCAGAATAATTTTTCCAAAATAATCTGCATCATAAACAGCTGTAAGATTGCCCACATAATTACAGAAAAACAATTCTTTGTAGGTCAAGGGATTGGGTGATTCAACCCTTCTATTTAGATTATTTCCTTCTTCATCAATAGAATCATAAAAACTAAAAGTAAAATACAAATCATTTCTTTTTAGAAAATGAATTTGCTTTTCTATTTTCTCAGGAAACCACAAATCATCAGCGTCTAAGTAAGCAATATATTTTCCTACAGCATTTTCTAAAGCAGCATTTCTGGCAAAACCATTTCCTTTATTTTCAGATAATTTAAAGAGTTTTATTCTATTGTCTTGCTGAGCGAAATCTTCGATAATTGGAACTGTCTGATCTGTAGAACCATCATCGACCAAAATCATTTCCCAGTTTTGATAAGTCTGATTTAGAACAGATTCTATAGTTGCTTGAATAAACTTTTCAGCATTATAGGTGGGGGTCAAAATAGATACTAACTCGCTCATCAATATGCTTTTTCATCGCCTTTAATAACATGGTAGATGGTAATTACAATAATTTTCAGGTCTAATAAAATTGACCAGTTTTCGATATAAAAAATATCATATTTTACCCGATTTATAATATCATAATCGGTTTCGATTTCTCCACGAAAACCTTTTACTTGCGCCAAACCAGTAATACCCGGTTTTATAAAATGGCGTACCATAAATTTGTCAACTTTTAATATATATTCCTGATTATAACTTACAATATGGGGTCTCGGCCCTACTACCGACATCTCTCCAATCAAAACATTAAAAAACTGAGGCAATTCATCAATACTTGTTTTTCTGATAATTTTTCCAATTTTAGTAACTCTCGGGTCATTTTTAGAAACCTGATTCGAATAATCATCCTTACTCATTTCCATTGATCGAAACTTATAACAATCAAATTCCTTATTATTAAGTCCATTACGTTTTTGTCTGAGTAGAATTGGTCCTTTTGACTCCAGTTTTATCAAAATTCCTAAGATTGGAAGAACCCAGGAAAGAACTGCTACAATCATAATTATTGAAAAAACGACATCGAAAGTTCGTTTCATTATTTTATATAAATGTTCATCTAATCTAATACTTCTAAGGGCGATTACAGGAATGTAATCATAGTATTCTAAAATGAAATTTCTAAAAAACATTTGATTGCCTTCTGGAATAAATTTCAATGTCTTCAAATTACTATCGGCAAAATCAATAATTTCGTTCATTTGATCCTGAGACAAACCAATAATAGAACAATACATTTCGTCCATGTTTTTATTCAGGACAAATTCAAACATTTGTTCAATATGTTCTGTTCTTACTTCTTCAAATTCAAAGACACGAATCAATTCATATCCATAATCCGGATTCTCAGTAAAAAAATGTCTCAAAGGAGAAATACTTTCTTTGTTCCCTAACAGCACAACTCTTCTGTGATTTCCGCCAAATACAACCCTATAAGTCTGCAGAAAATAGTAGATTGAAAACTTGATAAATAAGATAAGAATAAATATAAACCATAAATAAAACAACAATGTTCTAAAACTGGTTTGCTTCGCGTAAAAAAAAGCCAGGGCAAAAACTACAAAACCAAATAAACATGCCTGTTTTAAAGCACAATTTAAAATTGCGATAACTTTTGTATAACGATATACTTCGTAAAAGCCTAAATCGGAGGCAATACCAATCCAGCCAATATTCAGCACAACTAAAAATAAAATTTGATCTACAGGGAAATGTGCAATATAAACCGCAAAAAAATTGATAATAATCAAATCAATCAAATAGGAGAACGGACGGATGTAGCCTGAATATTTTCCTGTTTTTGTCCGCATTTATTTTATATAATTTGAAAAATCTTTATGCTCCTCTTTTGAAAGTTCTTCTTTTGATAGCGATTTAAAATAATCATAGGTAATTTTCATTCCCTCTGCACGACTCACTTTAGCTTCCCATCCCAATAATTCTTTTGCTTTTGTAGTATCTGGCTGACGCTGTAGCGGATCGTTTATTGGCAAAGGATGATAAACTACTTTTTGACTGGTTCCTGTAAGTTTTATAATTTCTTCAGCAAAATCCTTGATGGTAATTTCATCGGGATTTCCAATGTTTACCGGATATACATAATCTGAATGCAATAATCTGAAAATGCCTTCTACCTGATCATCTACATAACAAAACGAACGGGTCTGCATTCCGTCTCCAAAAATTGTCAGATCTTCTCCACGAAGTGCCTGACCAATAAAAGCCGGAATTACACGTCCATCATTAAGGCGCATTCTGGGGCCGTAAGTATTGAAAATACGTACTATTCTGGTTTCAACACCATGAAAAGTATGGTACGCCATTGTTATGGATTCCTGAAAACGTTTGGCTTCATCATAAACCCCGCGTGGTCCAATGGTATTTACGTTTCCGTAATATTCTTCTGTTTGTGGATGAACCAAAGGATCTCCATATACTTCTGAAGTTGAAGCAATTAAAATTCTTGCCTTTTTTACACGGGCCAAACCTAATAAGTTATGGGTTCCCAATGACCCTACTTTTAAAGTCTGAATCGGAATTTTTAAATAATCTATTGGGCTTGCTGGTGAAGCAAAGTGTAAAATATAATCTAATTCACCCGGAATATGAACAAATTTGGTAATGTCATGATGGTAAAACTCAAAGTGCTCTAATTTAAATAAATGTTCAATATTTTTAAGATCTCCTGTAATCAGATTATCCATCCCAATAACATAATAGCCTTCTTTGATAAATCTATCGCATAAATGTGATCCTAAAAATCCTGCTGCACCTGTAATAAGTATTCTTTTCATATTAATTTGTTTCCGAGAGCAAATTTAATTTTTTCAGTTAATAAAAAAATTAACATTTATCTTTTTTCAGCTATTGTCTAAATTTAATTGTTTAAAATTTGCTCCAAAATCTTAATTGTAATCAAATAAGTCGGCTTCACTCCTGTTGTCCCTAAACCGCCTGAAGCCAATGTACTCCCAGTTTCCAACGGATTATCAGATGCGTAATATGCATATCTGACCTTTATATCATGCGGAACACTTTTTCTAATTTTTGAGGCAGACTGTATCGCTTTTTGATAATAAGAACCTTCCATTTCAAGACCAATTACACCCCAGGTCGATTCATGAAAGAATTTTAAAAGTTCTCTGTTCTGTAAAGACGTACCCAAAACGGTAACCATAGCTCCTTCAAAAATTGCAATATCATTTCCTTCAAACATAGCGCCTGTCAGTTCGTTTTCGAAGAAATAATTATCGGCAGTTCCTTCATTTATATGTGCCGACGGAATCATAATATCTCCTTTTCCACCTTCCAGAATTCCGGCTTTACCCATTATAGAAACTGATTTTACATTTAATAAAGTTTCCTTTTTAAATGGTTTTAAAAGTTCGTCAATTGTTTCATAGGCCTGCTCACCAAAAGCATAATCCATTACAATTATAACTGGTTTTTCTTCTCCTACATTTGCATACGAAAATGCCGTTTTTGACCAGTCAATTTTGGCCGTATCAAAAATCTGAACATCAATATTAGTTCCCGATGTATCAGGTAATGAAATCATTCCGTTTTTCAGAGCTAATTCTTCAACTAAACTTCTGGTTTCCTTGGCAGCAGCTTTACTCAATTCTTCATAAATAAAGAAATCTGATTTGTCTTTAAACTTCGTTTTCAGCAAAGGTGTTGCAAAAATGGAATTCATAACACTATGCATATTCGCACTAATTACATGAATTGGTCTTTTTAAAAGATTATTTGCCTTTAAAACTTCCTTGATATTCGTTGCCCAGATCTCACCGTGAATGTGATGCCCTAAACGTTCTCTTAAAACAGGACTGAAAGTTATCGTTCTTTTATTATTATCAATCACTTCTTCTATAGCCAGTTTTCCGAGCCAGTAAATAACATGCAGAAAACGATCCGGAGCATTTTCAGATCCGAAAGCGTCATAAATATCTAAAACTTCTTCGAATGTTCTGGCTAAAATATTGGCCACATGCGAAATTGCTTTTTCTTTTTCGACTAAAGGAAGTTTTTTAGTCTGGGTTACGGCTTGTTCCAATTTAAGCCAGTCACGCGAAACTTCTCCTCCGTCATCCAACAAAACCCTGTTTTTGATTTTATGTGATTCTATGAAAATAAAAGTCAAATGTGTCAGGATATCGTAAATGTCTGAACGTCCACGAGTGATTTCCACATTCATTTGTTCTTCGTCTATTCTGTAGCAGTTTCTTCTTCTTTTTGGAGGAACGATTGGCTGAAAATGTGATTTGGAGTAACCTTCATCAGAAGTTAAATTGATAAAACGACATTGCTCGATTCCGATTGGGAGACGCTCAATAACGTACAAAAGTCCGTTTAGTTCTACTTTTTCTTCTGCAATATTTCCATAAATTTCCGGACGTAACGCTAACAATGATTCACGCAAGCCATCACCAGAAACTCCCATTGGCTTATAAAAACCACGGTTAAATAAATGGCGCATCGTAATGTACATTCTTTCGATCGCGGCAGATGATTCCTGCGCTCTTGATCTCGATATATGTTTGGTTTCTTTCATGCTATTTTATTTAAAAAATCTTCGTAATTCTGAAGATCAATTTATCTTTTCGATAAACGAAAGTAGGAAATATTAATATTATTTTAGTTGGAAAACTAGAAATGTAATTATAATGTTTACTTCAAATTAAGATTCACAATTTCAAAGACTTCATTTATAATCTTCGAAATCAACCTCTATTTTTTGAAAGTTTTTATTTGTTGATAAGAGTAATTCTATTTTTTTGACGCATTCCTGATTGTCATCTGACATTATAAAAGCAAAATCCCAAATATCCTTTGAAATAGAAAATAAACCAATTTCAGAACTGACTTCCATTAAAATTTCATCATTTATCCAAAGGTCATTAATTTTATCAACTTTTGGTTTTATTACAGCTATTGAATCTAATAAATCGGTAAGAAAAGAGTCGTCTTCTACTCCGTTAAATATTTCAATTAACAAATCTTGAGATTTATATCCCGGTCTTAAATGATATTTGTATTTCATGAGTAAAAGTTAATTTTACTTCAAATTATCCGCAATTTTCCTATCATTGGATAATCTCGGAATTTTATTTTGTCCTCCTAGTTTTCCCTGTGATTTCATATATTCCTGAAATCCGTTTTTTGAAACTTTGCTGATAACGACTTTTCGCAGAACATTTCCGGTAATTAAATCGTCGTAATAAATGTTTTGTTTTCGCATTGAATCATCAATCGCTTCCGCAAAAGTTTCGATGTTTTCTGGTTCTTTCTCAAATTCTATTAACCATTCGTGATACGGAAGTCCGTTAGCTGGCGTGATCTGCGGCACAACGGTAAATTCGTTTATTACAATATTAGTTCCTGCGGTTGCTTCTTTCATTGCATTTTCAACTTCATTCGCAATAACATGTTCACCAAAAGCTGAAATATAATGTTTGATACGCCCTGAAACTATTACACGATACGGTGCTAAAGACGTAAACTGAACGGTATCACCAATGTTGTAACGCCAAAGTCCTGCATTTGTAGAAACAATTAAAGCATAATTCACGCCTGTCTCCACTTCCCCAATAGTATAACTTTTTGGATTTTCTGTAAAAAATTCATCTACTTTTATAAACTCGTAGAAAATCCCTGAATTCAATAGTAAAAGCATTCCTTTTTCTTTTTGTGAATCCTGATAAGCAAAAAATCCTTCAGAAGCCGGAAATAACTCAATACTGTCTACTTTCTTACCAATCATCTGTTCAAATTTGGCACGATAAGGTTCGTAGTTTACTCCGCCATAAATAAACAGATTGAAGTTTTTGAATATCTCACTAATCTTTTTTCCACCGCTTTTTTCCTGTAATTTTTCAAAATACATCTGAACCCAGGATGGTATTCCTGAAATTACCGACATGTCTTCTTTAATCGTTTCGGAAACAATAGCATTTACTTTGGTTTCCCAGTCTTCGATACAATTTGTTTCCCAGGATGGCATTCTGTTTTTCTGCAAATATTTCGGAACAAAGTGTGCTACGATTCCTGAAAGCCTTCCAAAATTGATTCCGTGTTTTTCAGTCAAAATAGGGCTTCCCTGCAAAAAGATCATTTTCCCATCAACAAAAGCTGCATTTCCGGTTTCGTGGATATAATGCAAAATCGCATTACGCGCCGCTTCTATATGAAAAGGCATCGATTCTTTGGTTAATGGAATATATTTTGCCCCCGAGGTGGTCCCTGAAGTTTTAGCAAAATAAATAGGTTTTCTTTTCCAGAGGATATTTTCTTCACCAACTTTAACTTTATCAATGTATGTTTTTAAATCCTCATAATCACGTATTGGAACATTTTTCTGAAAATCTTCAAATGTCTTTATGGTATGAAATTGATGGTCTCTTCCGAATTCGGTTTCTTTGGCATTTTGAATCAGACTTTTAAAAACCTCTAATTGGGTTTCAACAGGCTTATTAGCCCAGCGAATTGTTTGATTGTATATTTTTCGTGCAAATATTTTTGCTGCAAATGATTTAATAGACATTATTCTAAATATTATTTTTTGCCTTTTTTATTTTTATCCTGGGTCTTTTCGATCCTCTCTTTTTCTATTGTTTTTACCTCATCTCTTAATTTCAGCTCTTCTTCAGATACTTTCATATTAACTTCGGGAGCAGGTTCATCAACTTCTGCTAAAATTGAGTCTTTGTTGAATTTGGCATATTCCAGTTCGCCTTTTAAAACCTTTTGTATACCCTGAATGTAAGTTTCATTTTTCTTTAAGGCGGTTTCCAGCGAATCTGATTTTATTGCCAGTTCGGTTGCATTTCTTTTCAATTCTGAAGATGAATATCCTGGAATAAATTCTCTGAGCGGTGTAAAAGCAATAATATAAGTTGTAACAGAAATTAAAAAAATGCCGCCTAATGTAAATACAACAAAAACATTCATTAAGGTAAGTCTGAATGAAAAAATCTCTTCAAAAGTATCTTCGTTCAAAATAACCAGACGGTTTTTGATGAATAGTTTTTTTCTGAAATTCCTTGTCTTTTTATGGGCCATTCTACTTCTTTATTACGAGCAAATATAGTAATTAATCGTATTGTGAAAACGCAGTAAAAATAAGGCAATACACTTATTTATTGATTTTATAAAATATTTAACGCTGTCAAAAACAAATATTTTAAGCCAAAATCTGTTGTTGTTCGTATATTCTGTATACCTTTGCTGTAAATTTTAAAATCAATTTGCTTCGGCATTAAATATAAAACCATGGGAAGATTAGGTCTTACAGAAATCCTTGTAATAGTAGGTATTGTGATTTTACTTTTTGGAGGTAAAAAAATTCCAGAATTAATGAAAGGTTTAGGAAGCGGAATTAAGGAATTTAAAAATGCTGCCAAGGACGACCAGCCTGCTGCTAAAAAAGAAGAAGAAGAAGCAAAATAAAAATATAGCTTTTCAAAATTTATAATCCCGGATTACTTTATCGTAATCCGGGATTTTTTTTGGTCAATTTTGATGAAACTATTACAATGTATTTTACTGTGTGTAATTTCTTAAAAAAGACTTCCTCAACGATAAAAAATACTGATTATTATATATTTAGAATAAAATTAATCAAAAATTAAGGATACTTATTAAGGATTTGTTTAATTTTACGATAATTTTTTACTTATAAAACATTTTATTATGATTGATTTAACACGTAGAAATTTTATCAAAAATGTTGGATTTGTAGGCACTGCAACACTTTTTTGCGGAAGTTCTCTCCTCGCTCAGAATACCTTCGATTCCTTTTCTAATTCAGATAATGAAGATGAAAATATTTTATCAAATTTTTCAAAATCTAATTCTTCAGACGCTTTTTTAGCAGATTCTGCGCTTTTAGAATGTTATAAAAAAGCTAGCCTGAATCTGGAAAAAACAGGGTATCAGCCTTCCGGAAATTTTTGTTTCAGTTCTCTTGACAATCAGCTAAAAATGTTTCCAATGCATCTATATGTTAACGGAACAGGCAAGTTAGACGATCTTTTATTGTGTCTTGGTAAAAATTCAAAAGGAGAATGGATTTCCTTAAAATCATTATCCGGATTTGATTTGGAGGCCATAAAAGTGGCTATGAAAGAATTAAAATCAAAAAATAGTACTGTTGATTTAACAAACTACTTATTTCCTAGCCCTTCAAATCAGTTAAATCCATATGGTTTTGAAACTAAAAGAGGAAGTGTATTTTTAAAGACACAGCTTTGCTATGATCAGACTTCAACGAAAATTGTTGTAAAGGAAGGATCAAGTATTGTATATGAAAAAGAAATAATATCCCAACATAGTCTTACTGTAAATTCTGTTTTGGTTTAATAATATTCAAAAAATAACATCTAAAATATCTCAACATGGCAGAACCATTTTTAGCTGAAACCCGAATTATGTCTTTTAGTTTTGCTCCAAAAGGATGGGCAATGTGCAATGGGCAATTTTTACCTATAAACCAAAATCAGGGTTTGTTTTCTTTGTTAGGAACTACCTATGGAGGCAACGGACAAACCACTTTTGCACTACCTAATTTACGTGGAAGAACTCCGATACATTTTGGAAATAATTTTACACTTGGTCAAACAGGTGGTGAAGAAGCACATACACTCACAATAAATGAGTTGCCAACACACAAACATGCACTTATTAACATCAATCAGGCTGTAGACACTAATATCCCTTCAAACACAGTTTCATTAGGAAATACAGCTCCAAATCAGGTATATAATTCATCCGGGCAAAATCTGACGGCTATGAATCCTGCTTCTGTTTCAAATATTGGAGGTAGTCAGCCACATTTGAATATGCAGCCTTTTTTGGCATTGAATTTTTGTATTGCTTTACAAGGCATTTTCCCTTCTCCTAATTAATTTATAACGATAAAAAAAAACAATTATGGCACAACCTTACTATGGTGAAATCAGAATGTTTGCAGGGAATTTTGCTCCTGCCGGATGGATGTTTTGTGAAGGGCAGTTACTTCCTATATCAGAATATGAGGCATTATTTCAATTAATTGGAACTACTTATGGTGGTGACGGACAAGAAACTTTTGCCTTACCGGATTTACGTGGCCGTATTCCTATTCATAATGGTACTGGCAGTTCTGGTAATACGTATATATTGGCTGAGAAAGGCGGAGTTGAATCAGTAACCCTGACAACCCAACAAATTCCGGCACATTCGCATTCTTTACTGGCAACAACAGATTTAGCTAATAGTGCGAGTCCTGCTGATGCCTATTTGAGTACAACTGCTACGGGTAATAAAATATATTCAACAGCCACTCCTTCTACAGCTTTACATCCACAGGAAATAAGCCCAGTAGGCGGCAGTCAGCCACATGATAATTTTCAACCCTATTTATGTGTTAATTTTATTATTTCATTGTTTGGAATATTTCCATCACCAAACTAATTTTTTTAACTCCTTTAGATATTTAATTCAATAAATATAATCAACATGGCAGATCCATTTGTATCAGAAATACGCATTTTCTCATTTAACTTTGCTCCTAGCGGCTGGGCATTTTGCAATGGGCAGATTTTACCTATTAGTCAAAATACAGCTCTATTTTCGCTATTAGGCACAACATATGGCGGTAATGGAGCATCGAATTTTGCATTACCTGATATGCAAAACAGAACACCTATGCATCCCGAACAAGGACCCGGATTATCATTGCATTTTTTAGGAGAAACAGGAGGCAGTGAAACGGTAACGCTACTTGAATCAGAAATACCTAATCATAGTCACACTTTATCTGTGGCAAGTTTGAACTCTCAGTCTACTACTCCCTCAAACAATAGTTTAGGACGTGGTAATCCTGTCAGGGTTTATACATCAGGTAGTCCGACAACAGCAATGGGAACAAATTCAATTGCTACAGCAGGAGGCAGCCTGCCACATAATAATATGATGCCTTATTTGACCATGAGTTTTTGTATTGCACTTCAGGGGGTTTTTCCTGCCAGAAGCTAATTGTTTTTTGAATTGGATTTAAAGATAGATACTATTACTCTTCGGGATATTCAGCCAAATGATTTGCCTGTTTTGTGTGAAATATACGGAAGTACCCGTACAGAAGAACTGGAAAGAGGAACCAACTGGAACGAAGAGCAAAAAAGGTTTTTTATTGAACAGCAATTTTTTGCACAGCATGACTATTATCAAAAAAATTATACAGGAGCTAAATTTTATATAATTGAAAAGGAGAATAATACAATTGGAAGACTCTATATTGATTTCTTTTTTGAAAAAAAAGGCGTTCGGATTATAGACATTACCTTATTACCTGATTGGCGAAAAAAAAATATTGGAAGTTCAATTTTAGAAGAAATACTAAAAAAAGCAAGAATTAAAAATAGGAATGTGAGTATTCATGTTGAAAGTTTTAATCCTGCCATGAATTTATACAAAAGACTGGGATTCAAAAAAATTAGCGAAACAAATGGTGTTTATCACTTGATGGAATGGAGTCCTGAACAAATTTGATTAAGAAACAAGACAGAATACATGGATATAGCTTTACTTACTTTTAACGATTTTAATACATTACTTAATACTGTATTTACAATTCGTATTTCAGATGAAGTGCAGCTTGACGCTGAATTAATTGAGCTGACAAAACTGAACAATTATTCACCATTGGAAAGAAGTCCTTTTTCGATCGTTTTTCGTACAAATCAAAAAAATGAATATTATGAGCAGGGAATTTTTACAATTGTACATCCCGAAAAAGGAGATTTAGAATTATTTATGACTCCGTTAGGTTTTGATAATGCTGGAATGAGATACGAAGCTGTCTTTTCTTAATAATGCTAACTCATTAAAATGAAAAAAATGAAAAAAAACAAACTCTTAATTATTATAATGGTTTTACTTGTATTCCTTTCATTAGGAATATCTTACGGTAACCTTATGAAAGAAAATTTTGTTGCTGCATTAGTTAAACAGTTAACGCAATTTGAAAACAGCTCTGTAAAAAAAGTTGTTGATGTTAAAAATACTTCAATAATAAAGCAAGAAAGAGCACAAGTAAATTCAGCTGTAGCTGCCACTATTAGTGTTACAAATGCAGTTAGTGTAAATGGTGGCGGAAATGCCGTACCGGGTTCTCAGCTTGATTTTACAGTTACCATAACCAATAGTGGAGCAGACGATGCTTTAGGAACCACTTTTCAGGATATTTTAGATGCCAACTTAACTTTGGTTCCAGGTTCATTAAAAGTAACTCCAATTGCTGTAAACGATGCCTATAATAGTATCGGAAATGTTGGAATTACTGTAAATGCTGCTCAGGGTGTTTTAGCTAATGATGTTAGTCCGGATGCAACTGCTTTAACGGTAGCAGTTCTAGCTAATCCTGCTAATGGAAATGTGGTTTTAAATCCTAACGGTTCATTCACTTACAATTCTACCTCAGGTTATTCAGGTACCGACAGTTTTACTTATACTTTGACAAGCAGTAACGGAAAAACAAGTACTGCGACCGTAAACATTACTGTATCTGCACCTATCTTTTTTGTAGATAGCTCTGTAGCAACAAGTGGTAATGGGACTTTAGCAAGTCCTTTCAAAACGGTACAGGAAGTACCTGTTTCAGCAACAGCGTCAATTTTCGTTTATACCGGTACCGGAAGCAGTGGTACTACTCTAACGCTGTCAAATAACCAAAAATTAATTGGTCAGGGAGCAACGGCAAGTTTAGCATCAATATTAGGAATTTCAGTACCTGCTTACAGTAATACTTTACCATCAACAGGCGGAACAAATCCAAATTTTGGAATTTTAAACCTTAAATTGAATAATGATGTTGAAGGAATTACACTTTCCGGAACAACAGCCACTATGGCCGGAACAAGTGTTGGTACTTTAAAAGTAAGAGATGTAACTATTACCGGCGGAACTGCAACTGCGGTAAACATTGGTGCTGGAGGTGCGCTGGATTGTATTTTTAAAAGTATTTCAGTTAATGGTGCTACGAAAGGAATATCTGTAGCTAATTCCACCGGAAATTTTCAGGTTACTGGTACAGGTACAACTGCCGGATCAGGTGGAACTATCCAGAATATAGCCAGCAGAGGAGCTGAATTTATTTCATGTACAAATGTTACGCTTAAAAACATTAATTTTTTAAACGCAAATACCGGTGGAGCCTGTAGCACTCCAGCTGTTGATAACTCCGGCTGTAATGCCGCAATCCATTTAAAAACAGTTACAGGGGTTACATTAGATAATATTTCAATTACGGGAACTAACAATTCAACTGGTATCAATATAAACAATGTAACTGGTTTTTCACTTGCAAACAGTACTTTAACAGGATGCGGAAGCAATACCGGCAGTTCAGATGTGGGCGGTATTTTTGCTCTGAACCTTGGAGGAACGAGTTCTATAACTAACACGACCGTAAATGACTCATGGGGAAGAGGTTTTTATGGATACAATGGAATCCTGTCAACAAATCCAACGCTAAACTTAACCGTTACAGGATGTCAGTTTAAAAATTCATTCAACAAAACAAACGGAGGCAGTAATTTTATTTTTCAGGGTTATGGAACATCCAATAATACTGTAACTTTAAAGGGAAATGATTTTTCTAACGCCAAAACATACGGGTTGCAATTGGATTTTGGTGGCAGCTCCAACAATACTATTCAGGTTGGAGGAAATCTTTTGGCTGATGGGAATATTATAAATGCAGCTGTTTCCAGCCCTGGCAGTAATGGTTTTGAATTACAGTCAATAGGTTCATCTACTGTAAACTATAATGTAATCAACAATACCTTAAAATCAAGTTTTAATGGCATCTTTACCTGCAACATTGGCAATCAGGGTACGGGAACAATGAAAGGCCGAATCAACAATAATACTATTGAGGGAGGCGGTACTACATCTACGTCTAATGGTATTTCTGTTGCAGCTTATGGAAATGCGAAACATATCACAGAAATATTAAGTAATACTATTACCAATATCAGCAACTATGGTATTGTTTCTGAATCGAACGATAATACTTCTATAGGTAATGCCCGTATGGATGCTACCATAAAAAACAACAACATTAGTCTTGTAACCAATGCCTATACACATGTTGGAGTAATTGCTATTGGAACTAGTGCTTCAAGTAATTTGATAAGCGCAGCTAATATCGGTGGCAATACAACCAACAGTCCTGTAACTGGTTTAGCTGCCGGAACTTTTGATGTTCTTTCTCAAGGTTCTGGAAGTCAGGTAATTTTACAGGGAACAACAACTTTGGCAAGCGGAAGCGGTGACAGAACAACGGCTCTGACCAACTTTTGGAATGCTAACAATACCGGACCAAGAACTGCTATTGACGAACAAGGCGGAGGGACAATCATAGCTGGAACTGCTTTGGTACCTGACAATCCATCTGCAGCCAAATTTGCTGCTCCAGAAACAGAGGAAAAATCCGCTCCAATCACTGAAACACCAAAGAGCAGCGAAAGTATTGTTTCTACTGAAAAAAACACTTCAAAAATGCTATCTGGAGAAACAATTTCTGTAGGGCCATTCACTTTACCAGCAGGAAAAAGCACTGTTATAACGTTTAGTGCTACTGTCAATGCAGCTAATACTTTACCAGCAAATACATGTGCTGTTACAAACCAGGCAACTGTAAGCGGATCTAATTTTTCAACCGTAAATTCGAATATTACAACCACTTCTATAAAACCTGCTGATCCTACATTTGCATATTCTACCCAAAATATTACTTGTTTAGGATCTACACCTGTAACTTTAAATGCAACTGCTGCTGCTGGTACAACAGCTACCTGGTACACTGATGCCGTGGGTGGACAAAGTTTTGCTACTGGAAATTCTGTAACCGCCACCCCTACCGCTAACAATACAAATTATTATGTAGCTTCTGAAACTGCTTATTGTACAAGCAACAGGGTCTTAGTAAAAACTGTTACCGGAACACCTTCAACCTCATCGACTCAAACAATTACAGCTTGTGATAGTTATCTATGGTCAGAAAATGGTACTACTTACACAACTTCCGGAGTCTATACCAAAACGGTTGGATGCGATACCAAAATCTTAGATTTAACTATAAATTACTCATCGGCAATTAATTCTGCTGTTACAGTAAATTCAGGTGTACTAAATGCCACTCAGACAGGGGCAACTTACCAATGGTATCAATGTCCGAATACTTTGCTTTCAGGTGAAACAAACCAGTCATATACTGCTTTGACTAATGGCGATTATAAAGTAGATATAACTGTGGGACAATGTACTATAACTTCAAGTTGTGTTACTGTATCTAATCTTACCACAGATGAATTCAAACCAAATGAATTTAAAATTTACCCTAATCCAAGCAAAGGAATCGTGAATATTATAACTCCTTATGAAGGAAATTATATTATAATAGATGCATTAGGAAAAACTGTAAAATCATTTGATTTACATGAAAATATAGTCAACACTTTAAATTTAGAAAACGTATCTGACGGAACTTATTTTATTAAAAGCATCAGTGACAGCAACATAAAAACTCAAAAACTAATCATAAAAAAATAAAATATTTCACATCTTTTTTAAAACCCAAAATCGGAATTCCGGTTTTGGGTTTTTTATTTGTGTAAAAAATCTTACTTTTGTAGTCCCTAAATTTATATAAATATGAAAAACCTATTTCTATTGATGAGTATTTTTCTATGCATTGAAAATTATTCACAAACAAAACCCTTCCCTGCCAATATTGTTTTTAGTAATGGCTTAATGGCAACCTCAAAAAACAGCCAGGATGCTAAAACTAATTATGACACCTGGAAATCTAATTTTACTGAAACCTGCACCAACGGCAGATACAGAGTAAAATTCAATTCCTCGCAAACCGTTTCCGAAGGTATTGCTTACGGAATGCTTTTAAGTGCTTATTCGGCTGACAAAGCACTTTTTGACGGACTTTGGCTGTATTATAAAGATAATGTTAACAGTAATGGTGTTATGAACTGGAAAATTAACGGCTGCTCCGGAGTTGCTGGTCAAAACGGCGCAACGGATGCCGAAATTGATGCTGCATTTGCCTTAATTGTTGCTGATTATCAATGGGGAAGCATCGGAACAATCAATTATAAAAATGATGCTAAAACTTTAATCACTGCAATTAAAACCCATGAAATTGAAGCCAATACTTTTGTACTAAAACCGGGAGATGCTTTTGGAGGAAGCCAGATAACAAATCCGTCTTATTTCTCTCCTGCTTATTACAGAGCTTTTGGTGCTTTTACTAATGATACTGTTTTTTGGAATGCTGTTGCTTCAAAATCCTATGTAATCATCAACAATAATTTAACTGTAAATAATGCTGTTGGTGGTTTAGTATCTGACTGGTGTGAAGCTTCAGGAAATTATTCAGCAGAGGCAAATGGATATGTAAATGCCGGTAAGACCTACAGTTACGATGCAGCCAGAACACCATGGCGAATAGCAGTTGACTATTTATGGTATGGAACTCCCGATGCCAAAACCTACTGTAAAAAATCATCCGACTTTGTACGTATAAATTTGGGAGGATCCACCAATATCAAAAGCGGTTATAACCAAAACGGAACAGTTACTGAACAATGGCACAACGCTCCTTTTGTCGGTGCGTTTGCCTGTGCAGCGATGGCTGGAGAAAATCAGGCTCATTTAGATGCTTCTTATACTGATTTAAAAAATCTGGACGAACCCGGTAATTACTTTAATCACACATTAAAAACGTTGTATTCGTTTTTATTAACAGGTAATTTTTATTTGCCACCAAGCGCAACTTTATCTAATGATGATTTTGATATCGAAAAATCTACCGTTTCTCTTTACCCAAATCCGAGTGCAGATAAATTTACTGTTCTGGCTCCTGAAAATTCATTTATCACTGTATTCTCTCCTCAGGGAAATCTTATTTCAGAACAAAAGGCATCTTCTGAAAATACCGAAATTAATTTAACTAATCAATCCTCAGGATTGTATCTGATAAAAATTTCAAACGGCACTAAAACTGTCACCAAAAAAGTGATTTTAAAATAAACTAAAACTCCCAAACTACAAATTGTAATTTGGGAGTTTTTTTATTGTAAATATTCTTACTTGCACTTGTTTCTTTCAAAAAGACCAATTAGCTGCTCTAATGCTGTTTTGGTTTTAAAATCTTCTTTTTCAATCGCAGCAATCAGTTTAGGGCATCCTGCAAAAGCCTCTTTGGACATTTTTTTGATGTTTGAACCTGTTTGTGTATGAACGGCTATTCCTGCGCTGGATTTTAAAAAACCAAAATACAGTTCATCGCCTTTTTTCTTTCCAAAATAATAGGTTGTATCTCCAAATTGGCCCGAAGTTTTACCTTTTGAAGGATTGTATTGCATAGTTCCTGCAAAATCTACACAGCCTACTTTTATATCTCTGTCATAAATAATATAAAACCATTTTTTCTCTTTTGATTTCGAAAACTTTCCTGTAAAGGCATTTGCAGAAGTTAAATATAATTTTTCGGCCAAAAACTCATTTTTGTCATCATCTGTGAATTCTATTTTTTTGATTTCGGCACTTGCAATCTTTTCTTTTTTAGCTTTTTCGTCTGTTTTGAAAACTACTTTGGAGTCACCACTTTCAACCAATTCGGCTAAGCCTGTTTTTTTAGTACCGTCTTCCATATACAAAACGGCCTTAATAAATTTTGCATGACTAATAGTCGAAAATAAAACTGCAATTGCAATTAAAATAATTTTTTTCATGATTTGGGATTTAATGATTTCTTACAAATATAATAAGAGCCTGTTTAAAATATAAGTAACCCGTTCTACATTTTGATTTAGAGCATTAAAAAAAATTAAAAACACTAACACTTTAAAATTAAACAGGATTATTGAATTCACAGTTTTATTTGATTCAAAAATGTATAAAGTATTAACAACTTAAACCATTTATTACGATTATATGTTTTGACTTTACAAGTAAGCCTCTACCCGAAACGGATAGAGGCTTATCAATAAATAAAATTTGTTTTTGGAAGAAAAATTATTGTCTAATAATCTTGATTGTTTTTGTACCTTTTTCAGTTATGATTTTTGCTATATAGACTCCGGGTGTTTGAGATGATAAATCAAAAGAAGTTACATTTTTACCTTCAAATATTATTTTTCCCAGAATATCAAAGACGATAACATTTGCAGTTTCTGAAATATTTACTATTCCGGTAGTTGGATTTGGATAAGCTGTAAAGGTTTCTGCAACGTTAAAACTATCTTTGGATAACGAATAGTTTTCATAAATACTCTGTATTTGTTGCGGTGTGTAAACATCGGTATCAAAAATTACTTCGTCAATTAATCCTTCAAAACCGGTATCTTGACCATAGGAGAATACATCGTTAAAACCAATCAATACATCCATTCCTCCTCCATTATTTTTATATGGAAAATACCTACCCCAATTGGTCCAACTTAGTTGACCATTGTGGTAAATTTTTACATCGCCATAGCTTTCAAACGTTATAACAGAATGTTGCCATTCATTATCAGTTATTAGATCTCCATTTAAAATAGTGGTTACAGGATCTTCACCTGTTTCCCCAACTAATCCATAACTAAATATATTGTGGGTAACAACATATCCTGCTGCTATAGAAATTCCTTTGTTTCCGGCATTGTAGCTTTCGTTAGGAAGCATTATGAATGGGTTTTGATTTATATTATCAACAACGCCGTTGCCTGTTTTTTTATACCAAAATGAAATGGTGCCTTGGTCTCTATTAAAATATTCGTTTAGATACGGTATTTTAATACCATTGTGCGAAACTACTCCGCCAGTTTTAGAAGCCGAAACTTTTAGAGCTGAATTGGGTGTGCCAAAACGATCTGGTCCTAATTCTGGTGAGTTGTAGGCAACGGCAGGGAAGTTTCCATAAGTATCAGTGCCGATAGCTCCATTAAAATCATATTTTGCTTTAAAGTTGCCATGGCTCGTATCATTTAATTCCCAATTGTATAATTCTGTTCTTTTAGAGCTGCTTAACAACGATTTGTAAATACGGAAGTTATCAAAAGAACCTTGGCAATAGCCGCTATACAGACCTGTAGTATTTCCGCCAAGATAGATGTTTTTTGAGCTATGGAAACTATCGAAAGAAATATTGCTTCTAGTACCTACTAAAATGTTGTTGACATAAAGTGTTAATGTACAGTAGTCACTATAAACACCGTTAGTATAGTGCGTTTTTGTTAAAATGTAATAGTTCCATTCGGTAACATTAACGCCTGTAGGAATAGCATAATCATTATAGAATGTAGCTCCTATGGAGTAATTTACGTGTCCAAATCTAAAGGTGTTTCCAGCATTGTTAAAGCCAATAAATGTTCCTTCTCCATAACCCTCAGGGCTTTGGGTAGGTATTACCATAAAGGGTTTTATGGTCCAGTTACCTGTCATTCCAGAGGTGCCAGAGGCACTTTTTTTAAACCAAAAACCTATGGTAGTTTCATCAAAACGGCCTATATCACCCAGTGCTCCGGGTAATGTAATTTTAGCTGCAGAACCCGATACTATCATAGCAGAGTTTGCATTGCCGTTTCGATCCTCTGTTAATGTTGTCGTCGAGTTGCTTGCAGTTGGCATGTTGTAGGTGTTTTTCATACCACCTCCAATATGTCCGCTAAAATTATAGGTTCGAGTCGTGTTACGAATGTCTTGCGCAAAGTACAATTGTGTTGTGGCACACAATAAAAGTAGTAGTGTTTTTTTCATCATTATTACGTTTTTATAAAGTAAAGTTCCAACGATGAGACGATTTATTTTTGAGGACTTTATAAAAGAGGATTTTATTCGTACAAAATACCGTTTTGAGTTTTTAAGATTTATTTTTAGTACCAAATAAAAACCTCTACCCAAAACGAGTAGAGGTAAAATCAAACAAAATAAATCGATTATGGAAATTATTGTCTTTTTTATAAATTAAAGAATAGATACAAGACAAACTCATTAATTTTTCTGGCTCAAATTCAAGACTAAAACATTTATGGAGGTTATTTTTTTACAATTTTGATAGTTTGGGTTCCTTTTTCAGTTGTAATTTTTGCAAAATACATTCCTGTGGTTTGAGCCGACAAATCAAAAGAAGTTGTGTTTTTACTTTCTGATATTATTTTTCCCTGAATGTCAAATACACTAACATCAGCATGTTCAGAAATCGTTACCATTCCGTTTGTTGGGTTTGGATAAACCTGAACTGTTTTAGTATCAAAATCAGAAATACCTAATGAGGAACAATTTTCACTCCAATATGCTCCGGCAGGTATTATGAAGTCCAGGTTTGTCCAACCGATAGTACTGGTCCAATTGGCAGTACTGTAGGTTACATTATCTACCTGAATACAAGTAAGGTTTGGGTTGTCACCAGCATATAAATAACTGAAATTAGTATTATTTCCGTTCGCCAGATTTAAACTGGTTAATTGATTATTGGTACAGGCTAATAATTTTAATCCCCAATTTTTACTGAGGTTCAAAGACGTTAATCGATTAGAAATACACTCCAGATATCGCAATGACGTATTTGCACTAAGATCTAAACTGGTTAATTGATTATTATCACAATATAAATATTGCATTGCTGTATTTGCACTGACATTTAAACTGGTTAATTGATTATTGTAACAATACAATCTCGCTATATTGGTAAAAGCCTCAATACCTGTAAGGTTTGAAATGTTTTTACCACTAACATTTAAAAGTCCTCTAAATGCCGTAGCCTCACTACATTGAATTTCTCTATCACTATTTGTATCAATAGCCGGACTGTGATTCAGCAAAGCATTTTTAAAATTTGCATCGGGAATATCAACAATACAAGATGTTTGAGCTATCGATAATTGTGCAAAAGACAAAACAAAAAACAGTAGTTTTTTTTTCATTGTTTTCTATATTTTAAATTAGAGGCACAAAACTCAATAACTTTCTTTTTTTTATTCAGGCTACTTTATAAAAACACTATTAATTAGTATCAAATCTGGTTTTGAGTTTTTATGCTTCTTTTTTGAAAGAACAATTTGATTTTGGATACGCTACAAACTCAAAACAAGGTTTGGTGTTGATTACCTCTGTTTTTACAAAAGCATATTGTAACAAATTCTTAAATAGATGTATTTTTGCTATTTGACACATGTGGCTAAAAAAACTCAAATATTCGTTACTATTAGCATTGCTTTTATGGATAAACGCTGTAAAAGCACAGCAACCCTACACAATACATTTAAACAATCTTAACGGATTACCCACAAATTCGATATTTAATATTCATCAGGATAAAAAAGGTTTTGTCTGGCTGGCTACTTCAGATGGTCTTATGAAGTATGATGGTTTTGAGTATAAAACATACAAATCTTCAAATCAGACTTCAATTTCCGGAAGCTATATCAAGGAAGATAAATACGGAAGGATTTGGTACGAAAACTTTGATGGATTTATTTATTTTGTTGAGAATGAAACTCTAAAAAAAATCAAACAAAACACTCCTTTAGGTTTTGTTTCTTACGGAATTACAGATAAAAATTTGTTTGTGGTTCAGAAAAAAGGAATTGACGTTTTTGACCTACGGAGTTTAAACCTCATAAAAACCATTCCAATATCGTTGGATGAAGCGGAGCATGCTGCTGTGCTGAACGACAATTTCTATGTGATTTTAGATAACATAATATTCAAAATCGACAAATCTTTTAAGATTACATCCTCTAAGTTTTTCGAAAAAAAAGGATTAAAAGTAAAATACATTTATCCCTATAAAAATAAACTTTATGTAGTTTCGAAACTTAATGAAGAAAAGAAATTGTATTTTTTTGATTTGGATTTGAATTTTATTAATGATTTTTCGATTCCGGAAATAGAATATTTTCAAGGGAGCGAAGTGATTGATAACATTATTTGGCTACATACCTCAAAAGGTGTTTTTGCTTACAATGAATTTGGCAGAAAACTTTTCGGAAACGGTTTTTTTCATTCCAATAGCAGTTCCGGGCTTATTAAAGATCATCAGGGAAATTATCTTTTTTCATCTGTGAATAACGGAATTTACATTGTCCCCGAAATGCAGGATAAGTTATATCTTATTGATTCTTTTTATCCTACAAAGATGGTTTTCAATAAAAATGGTTTTCTTTTAGGAACAAATAAAGGAGATTTGATACAGTTGGATAATAATTTTAACAGCAAAAAAACACTTCGCTCTATAACAGAAAACCTGCCAACATATTACATTCATTATGACAGTATAAGTAAAAATACTTTTTTTTCGGATAATGGATTTTCAACCGTTTCAGATCACGATTTTTCGAAGTTAAAAAATTATAATATTGCTCTGAAAGAAATCGTCAGGATTGACGAAAAATACTATGCTTTTTCTGCAAGCGGTTTTTTCGGATTATTACTAAACCCTAAAGCGAATCTAAAAAAAGAATCTGTCTGGGATAAGGTTTTTAATGAAAATACAAATACCGATTACCCCAATATCTCATCTATTAAAAAAGGGGTTAGGGCAAAAGCAATTGATTATAATTCAAATGAAAATAAAATTGTAATCGTTACCAATATCGGGATGTTTTCTGTGTCTCCAAACCAAATCAAAGAAATCAAAAAAAACGGTAAACCATTTTATTCCAACAAAGTTTTTTGCTTTGAAAATGTTATTTTTTCGTTGGATGCTAAAGGAAATTTATTCAGAATAATTAATGAAAATTCGTTTGAAAATATCAACAAAAAAATAGGCATTCCAGATTCGGATATTATCAGAATTAAAAGAGAAAAAAACGAATTATTGATTGTCTGTTCAGAATTCATCAGCATTTATGATTTAAAAACAGAATCTGTTTACAAATTCGATTTTCTGATAAAAGGAAACAGAATTCATGATATTCTTAAACAAGACGATTTTTTGATTGTCCTTATTGATGAAGGTATTTTGGAATTATCGCTTAAAGCAAAACGAAAAAAAGAAAACGTGGTGTTTCATATCAACAGTTTTTCGATCAATAACAAAACTGTAAACTGGCGTGAATCACTGCAATTGAAATACAACGAAAATAATGTTTCAATACATTTTTCTGTTTTAGAATTTGCAGAAAAAATAACTCCTGTTTATTACCGGATCAATCAAAGAGATTGGATTTTAATAAACAAAGAAACCAGAACCATTCAGTTTCCGTCTTTGTCTTCAGGTGATTACAAGGTAGAATTCAAAGTAGAAAATAAAATTAGTAATGAAAAAATAAATTTCAGGATAACAGCTCCTTTCTGGCAAAAATGGTGGTTTTATCTGATACTTTTTTCTTTTACTAGTGTTTTGCTTTATGTATATTTTAAATGGCAATACAAACTCATGCAAAACCGCATTGATTTATTAAATGAAAAAGTTGTTTTAGAGAAAAATTTAAGCAAATCAATGATGGCTTCAATACGATCACAAATGAATCCGCACTTTTTTTATAATGCTCTCAATACCATTCAGGCTTACATTTTTACAAATGACAAACAAAAAGCAAATACATATTTGGCTAAATTCTCAAAACTTACAAGAATAATTTTAGAGATGTCTGAAAAAGAAATGGTTTCATTAAACGAAGAAATTGAAGCATTGAAATTGTATCTGGAACTAGAAAAAATGCGTTTTACAGACAATTTTAATTATCAAATTAAAGCGGATACTATTTTTGATAAAGAAAGTATAGAATTTCCTTCGATGCTTATACAGCCGTACGTTGAAAATGCTATAAAACACGGATTGTTACATAGAGAAGGAGAAAAACATTTGCTGATTACTTTTGAAAAAAAGAATAATTTGTTACTTATAACTATTAATGATAACGGAATTGGTAGAAAACGTTCAGAAGAACTTAACCGTATTAAAAAAGAAAAACACCAGTCTTTTTCGTCTGATGCAAACGAAAAAAGATTAGAGATTTTAAATAAAAATGTAACCAATCTGGCAGAAATAGCTTTAAAAATTATTGACAAATATGATCAAAACGAAATAGCGACAGGAACAACTATAATTTTGACTATTCCAATTGAATAAAAAATAAAGTGAGATGTATAAAGCAGTTATTATTGATGATGAAGAAATGGCAAGAACGCTCCTTAATGGAATGCTCGCCGAATATTGTAAAAATGTAGAAGTAGTTGATTTGTGCAAAGATTTACCTTGCGGAGTAAAATCTATCCGAAAAAACAAACCCGATATTGTATTTTTAGACATCGAAATGCCAGGCCATAGTGGTTTGGAATTACTTGATTTTTTTGACGAAAGTGAGGTAGATTTCTCTATTATTTTCGTAACAGCTTATAACCGATATGCAATTCAGGCTTTTAAACTTTCTGCGGTAGATTATCTTTTAAAGCCTATTGAAACCCAAGATTTAATTGACGCTGTTTCGTTATTCGAAAAACAAAAAGAGAAGAAACAATATAATATTTTGAAAGAAAATTTAGCTTCACCTTCCAAAAAAATAGGATTGAACAATGTTAGTTCAATTAGTTTTGTAGAATTGGATTTGATTCTTTTTTTTCAGGCTGATGGTTCTTATACCAAAGTAATTCTCAAAGACGGAAAAACTATTATTGCCAGCAAAAGTTTAAAACATTTTGAGAATGTTCTCATTGGTAATTCTGACTTTTACAGATGTCATAAATCATATATCGTTAATATCAATCATATTTCAGAATATATAAAATCTGACGGAGGATCACTCAGGCTTGGTTCTCACGAAATTGGAATTTCTATCGACAAGGTTTCAATTTTGTTAGAGAAAATGGGGTTGTAAAATGGAGTTTTTAAGCTCACAACATTTTTCTTAAATAAATCCAAACCAACTATTCATATCATCAAAAGACGGTTTCGTAAAATGCTTAAATTAAACTGAGGCTTTAATCTACACCTTTGCCTTAGTTAATTTAAAAATTTTAAAAATGAAAAAAATTACAATCGTATTTTTGTACGTAATCGCTTTAACTTTTACAGTTTTATCATGTAGTAAAGACGATGATAATACTGAGAAAACTCCTGCTAACTATTATTCTCTGGGTGATACAAAAATTACCAATATTTCCTACGCAGCTTACAGTAACAATTCCAGTTCTGGTTATATACTTATACTTGCACAAAATGTTCCAACAGGAGATGTCTATAATTATGATCATTTATATTTAGAAATACCTGTAGAACAACTCGATGGGCAAAAAATAGATTTATCAAAAACATATTCTTACGGATGGTTTCCTTATGGAAGAATCAGATTAGGAGACTTATTTTATGAATGGAAAGACAATAATGGTTATAAACTCACAGGTACTGATAATTGGATGAAAATAACCAAAAGCGAGGACAATAATTTTACTATCGAGGTAAATTTGACAGTTGATGGTAAACTGGTAAAAGCTTACTATAAAGGGAAATTTCAAAAAATAGATCGTTAAAATCAAAGACTGAAACAACCATATTATAGTATTGTATTTCTAGATTCTTTTATTGAAACCAGAATTTAAAAAACAAGCCGGCTCATTAATACTTAAAATGAACCGGCTTGTTTTTTTAATCTACTGAATCCTGTTTTGGATTTTGGAATTTATTTTAAAGTACCATCGTCAATTGAATCCTCTTTCTATCTTCATCAACCTCAGTTACTTTTACATCAACATGCTGGTGTAGTTTTACCACTTCGTTTACATCGCTCACAAAACCGGCTTTCAATTGCGAAATATGAACCAATCCACTTTCTTTGATTCCGATATCAACAAAACAGCCAAAATTGGTAATGTTATTCACAATTCCCGGAAGAATCATTCCGGTTTTCAAATCTTTGATCGATTTTACGTTGGCGTCAAATTCAAAAACCTTAGCCGACTTTCTTGGATCTAATCCCGGCTTTTCAAGCTCTTTAATGATATCTTTTAACGTAAGTAAACCAATTTCAGGTGTTACATACTTTTCGGCCTTAATAAGCGCTGTTTTCTCTTTGTTGGCAATTAAATCATTTAAAGAAATATTCAGGTCTTTCGCCATCTTTTCAACAACAGAATAGGCTTCTGGGTGCACAGCCGAATTATCCAGCGGATTTTTAGCATTTGTAATTCTGATAAATGCTGCTCCCTGCTGATACGCTTTATCACCCAGACGAGGTACTTTTTTCAGCTGTTTTCTATCTTCAAAAGGGCCGTTTTCAGAACGGTATTGTACGATATTTTCCGCCAGCTTCTCTCCTATTCCACTTACATAACTCAATAAATGTTTACTTGCTGTGTTAATGTTAATTCCAACAGAGTTCACGCAGCGAATTACAGTACTGTCCAATTCTTCCTTTAATTTAGCTTGATCAACATCGTGCTGATACTGCCCTACTCCAATGGCTTTCGGATCGATTTTTACCAATTCAGCCAACGGATCTGAAAGTCTTCGTCCAATAGAAACCGAACCACGAACCGTTACATCATAATCCGGAAATTCTTCTCTCGCCGTTTTTGAAGCTGAATAAACCGAAGCTCCTGCCTCAGAAACCACAAAAACCTGAACTGGTTTATCGAACGCAATTTTTTTGATGAAAAATTCTGTTTCTCTCGAAGCAGTTCCGTTCCCTATAGAAATCGCATCAATTTGATACGCATTTGCCATCGAACGAATCTTTTTAATAGCCATCGTTTCCTCATTTTGAGGCGCGTGCGGATAAATAGTTTCGTTATACAACAAGTCACCTTTTTCATCTAAACAAACTACTTTACAACCGCTTCTAAAACCTGGATCTATGGCTAGAATTCGTTTTTGTCCCAACGGCGGCGCTAATAATAATTGACTCAAATTGTTAGCAAAAACCTGAATAGAATTCGCATCAGCTTTTGCTTTTGCTTCCTGCAGCGTTTCATTTCCAATTGCTGGATTTAGTAAACGTTTGTAACTGTCTTCGATCGCAAGCTGTAAATGTGCCGTTGAATTATTTTGCTTTTTAATGATGATTTCATCAATCACATCGTAAGCATCATCGATATCAACATCAATTTTCATTTTTATAAAACCTTCATTTTCTGCACGAAGCATCGCTAATAAACGGTGTGCAGGCGCTTTTGTCAACGGTTCTTCCCAGTCAAAATACTGATCGAATTTTTTTGCTCCTTCTTCTTCTGCTTTCTTTTTAACGACTTTTGTAGCAATAGTCGCTTTTCGCTGAAATAATCTTCTAAGCTGTTTACGAACATAAATATTTTCATTGATCCATTCGGCAACAATATCTCTTGCCCCCTGAATTGCCGCTTCTTCATTAATCACATTTTCATTCAAATATTGTGTCGAAATAAAATCAAAATCAACATCGCTTTCAGACATGATCAATTTTGCCAATGGCTCTAAACCAAATTCGCGCGCCACATCGGCTTTTGTTTTTTTCTTCTTTTTGTATGGAAGATAAAAATCTTCAATTTCTTGTAAATCAAAACTTTCTTCAATTTTTTTCTTCAATTCCGGTGTAAGTGCTTTTTGCTCTTCGATCGATTTTAAAACCGCTTCTTTACGTTTGATTAACGTATCGTATTCTTTCTGCAATTTAGCAATCAACTCAATAACAGTTTCATCAAGGTTTCCGGTTGCATCTTTTCGATAACGAGAAATAAACGGAATCGTACAATCTTCTTCTAATAATTTTACTGTGTTTTGAATGCTGACTGCCGGTGCCTGAACAGACTTGGCAATGAATTGAATGTTGGTCATTTATATGCAATTTGAAACTTTTTACTATATTTAAAATTCTGATTCTTCTTGATTATTCTCTTCAATAGAAAACATTGTATTAATAATTTTTAATTGAAGCTCTTCTTCATAATTATTCTCATATAAAATTGATGTTATTATTTCCTGAAGCAAATCTTTATCAATTCTATTATCTGCTACATGAACTGCAATATTTTCCATTTCATTAATAAAATAATTTACTTTAAAATCAAAACCATTTACTTCAAGAAAGTATGCGGATAATACAATTGAAGTGCGTTTATTCCCATCTGCAAAAGCATGGTTTTTATTTATAGAATAAAATAAATGACACACTTTATTTTCAAACTCTGGATAATACAAATCATTTTGAATGTGCTCTAAAACACTGTCAACCAATCCTATATTAATTATTCCTTTTCTTCCTCCACTGTTTTCAATTATAAAATTTTGTTCTTTAATGGCATGATTAGTATCAAAATAAAGATAATTCATAATTAACGGTCTTTTAATCTCTTAAACACATCTATATTTTCCTTTAATCTTTCTTCTAAAGCTTGACTCCTCTCTCCTAAAAATTTATCAAAGTCTTCAGTACTAACTGTATCTATGTAATCTTTCAACTTTTCATGTAAAGCATCCCTAAAAGCCATATCCCTACTTGCCATTAAACTTCTTGCTTTTTCTCTTAAAGGCTCATATATTTTGTTAGTTAATTTTTCAAAACTAGTATAAACTTCATGTGCTTCAGATAATGTAAATTGATTTCCTTTTTGTTCAAATTTATCTTTTAAGAATTCAGCAAACCCATTTTCGTAACTTGAAATTAAATCTAAAACTTCTGAATACATGGTTGATCTTACACTTTCTTTCTTTTTTAAATCAAGTACTTTTCTATATTCTTTAGAGTCCTCTTTAAAAATACTTTTATATATCTTATCTGTTAATTGTCCATACTTGAATTTATTAGAAACAATATAAAAATCAATAGCATTTGTAAATTCTTTTCTATAATTTATTTCTCTCATAGCGGCTGGAACAAATTCTTCTTCTCTCTGATTAATAAATTTAGTAGAGCCTCCTAATTTTTTATTTAAAACATCTATAACTACATTTAAAACAAATGTTCTAACCTCTTTTGCTTTTTCTGATGTTTGTAATAACATTCCAATATTTAATAGTGCTTTAAATGTAAAAATACTTAAACTTGAAGTACGTAATCCAATAGATTCATTATCATCTTCGTGAATTAACTGAGGGACATTAATGTCCCTCAGTTGAGAAACAACTTCTTTAAATTGCTTTAATCTTAATCCCGTAAATAATTCATACCCTGAATTTTTAAGTTCCTCTCCATTATCTTCAAGTAATCTTTTTATAGTACGAACATCTACTTCATAAAATTTAGCTATTTGATTTAATGTATAACGAAATTTATTTTCAAAAAAAATTCCATTAAATCCAAGCTGATTATAAATTTCTTTAATAGCTGTATTATTGTTTAATACATTTTTACGATCTATATGCGAATTAGTTAAATCTTTCATTCTTATTATTACGTTATAATACTTCTGCTAAAATACTATCTTTAAATTTCAATCAAACTTCAATCATGATTTTATTCTATACTTATTTATTTATTAATTTAGTCGTTTTCATTCTTGCCGGATATGATAAACATCAAGCCATAAAAAACAAACGCAGAATTCCGGAAAACACCTTGTTTTTCCTCGCTTTGATTGGCGGATCTATCGGTTTATTAACAGCAATGTTAATCTTTACACATAAAACGGGTAAAACTTCTTTTATTGTGAAATTTGCGGCGATTATTTTAGTGCAAATTGGACTGATTTATTTCAGACTAACTAATAAAATCTAAATAATTACTTTTGTTAACAACATCAAAATTTGCTTCTGGATAGGCTTTTGCAAAAGCAGCTGGAATCTTTGCTTTTCTATTTTCATTCCATTTAAATTCAAATCCTCGTAACACACCATTTTCTTCCTCAAGCCAATCCAATTCTTGCTGATCATAAGTACGCCAAAAGTAATTAGAAATTGTTTTTTGTGTATAATTTTGAAATTTAACACGTTCTGATGCAATATAATTTTCCCATAATTCACCAACGTCAGTTCTATTATCCAATCGGCTGAAATTGGCTATTATTGCATTCCGAATTCCATTATCATAAAAATACCATCTATTGGATTTTGTAACCTCTTTTCTTAGGTTTCTGCTAAAACCAGTCACTTTATAGATTACAAAAACCTTGGAAAGCAAATCTAAATAACTTTCGACTGTATTTTTAGAAATACCTAATTGTTTCGCTAATTCTTGTAGCGAGACTTCTTTTCCCACTTGAAAAGCAATCAATTTCAATAAATCTAAAATTTTATTAGATTGTTTAATACCTTCATAAACCAAAATATCTTTCAATAAATATGAGTTAACTATCTCTTTTAAATAATTGATTTTATCATTCCAATCCTCATATTGCTCTAGTTCAGGATAACTTCCAAAAAGTAATCGTTCCTCTAATTTTTGAGTAGTTTCCTTGAAATTTTCATATTTTTCAAATTCCATTTGAGCCATTGGAAATAAATATATTGTATTTTTTCTTCCCACTAAAGGTTCTCCTAATTTGTTGGACAAATCAAAAACTGATGAACCTGTTGCAATAACTTTTATACCATCAATTGAGTCTACAATCAATTTTAAAATTAATCCAATTTCCGAAATATTTTGAGCTTCATCAATTACTAATAATTTAATGTTCGCTAAAAGACGTTTATAATTACTTACTGATCGTTCTTTTAACAAATCAGCATCTTGAATATCTTCTCCATTTAATTGTAAATAATCTTCTTTGGGAATTGTAGATAGGTAATTTTTTATAAATGCTGTTTTTCCAACGCGTCTTGCACCCAACAAAATCAAAACTTTACTGGGTAGAATCTTTTTGTTGAAATTATCAAAAATTGCTCTTTTTAGATAACTTTCCATTTCAATATTTATTAAAATTAATATCAAATGTAAATAAAAAAATGTAAATTCAGTCAGTATGTTGACTAAATTAATGTAAATTCAGTCAGTATGTTGACTAAATTAATGTAAATTCAGTCAGTACGTTGACTAAATTAATGTAAATTCAGTCAGCAATCTTATTAAAAAACATAAAAAACCGGACAAATTAAAAAATCGGCCCGGTGTGTTTATTAATAGGTGCGAAGCACCGAATTTTTTTACTTTTTACGAACAGGCAATTTTATTCACTCTGTTTTGGTGCCTTCCTCCTTCAAATTCAGTAGATAAAAAAGTTTCAACCATTTCAACCGCTTGTGCAATTGAAGTAAAACGTGCAGGAATACTAATAATATTAGCATCATTATGCAAACGAACTAAAACCGCAATTTCTTTAGACCAGCATAATCCGGCTCTCACTTTCGGGTGTTTATTAACAGTCATTGCGATTCCGTTACCGCTCCCGCAGATTACGATTCCAAAATCAGCTTTTCCTTCAGATACATCATTGGCAACCGGGTGCCCAAAATCTGGATAATCTACAGAAGCTTCGGTATCAGTACCGTAGTTAGTTACCTCATATCCTTTTGCCTCAAGCATTCCAACAATTGCTTTTTTATATTCTGGTCCTGCGTGGTCGTTTCCTATCGAAATTTTCATTTTTAAATACTATTAAGTTGTGTGCTGCAAATTTACTCAATTAATATATGTTTGCCACGGATTACACCATTTTTCACTAATTTCTTTTTAAATAGAGGGTTTTAAACATTATTAAAATCCGAAATTGTAATTTGTAGAAATTGCTAAATTGGTGTATAAAAATTTTGTTTTTACAACCATCTTAATTTCAAAAAGTTATAGGTTATCAACAATTTTAATAACTTCATAACTATCTCATAATCAATAAAAAGTATTTAAAATATTTGTTAAATTTTTAAGGTGTTAATAGGAGTTCGTAATTCGTTGATATTCAATTAACTTTAAGTTAACAGAAAATGTTAATAAGTTCGAAAAGAAAATTAGAAGTTTTTTTTGGTTATTTCAGAAAAATACTTAATCCAAAACTGGAATTAAATATGCAAGAAAAGTTTCATGAATTTTTGGAAAAGTTATCAATATAAAAAATACCATTTTCAACAGAAATGAACATATCAACTTATCTACAAAATCAATTAAAATTTGGTTGTCAACCGTTGTTAATTAAAATACAAAAAGTCTTATAAATTAATCATTTAACAAAAAATAACTATGTTAATAACTCAGAATAAATAAGTAAAACGAGATTTCAATGACTTCAAAAAAAAAATTATTCGACATATTAACACACTATAATAACCATCAAATTTTTTTAAATTTTTAAAAATATTTTTTGTTGTATTTAATATATGTTGAAAACTAAAAAAGTTGAAAAGGAAAAAATATTTTTAAGAGATATTAATAAAGCGTTTGTATTGTCCTTTTTCTTTTGAAAGGTATATGAGAAAATAACTATTTACGTGTTAAAATGTTTTTATATTTACCTGAAATTTATAAAACAGATTGATGAAAAAAAAATTACTTATTCTTTTATTTCCTTTACTAAGTATTGGACAAACTCAAATTGGAAGTGATATCAATGGAGAATCTCCTGATAATTTTAGTGGTTCTAGTATTAGTTTATCCTCAGATGGTAATGTCGTAGCGATTGGCTCTTCTGCTGAGGCTGGAAATGGAACCGATTCAGGTCAGGTGCGTGTATTTAAAAATGCATCTGGTGTGTGGACCAAACAAGGACAAAGCATCAACGGAGAAGCTGCTCAGGATTATAGCGGTTCCAGTATTAGTTTATCTTCAGATGGCAGTGTGATAGCTATTGGTGCCCGTTATAACGATGGTAATGGAAAAGATTCGGGTCATGTACGGGTATATAAAAATGTATCTGGTGTCTGGATTCAAATAGGAGCTGATATTGACGGTGAAGCTCTTGAAGATTATAGTGGATGGAGTGTTAGTTTATCCTCAGATGGAAGTGTAGTAGCGATTGGTGCTCCTGGTAATGATGGAAGTGAGGGATATACATTCTATAAAGGTCATGTACGGGTATATAAAAATGTATCTGGTGTTTGGACTAAAATAGGAGCAGATATCGATGGAGAAGCCGCTTTTGATGAAAGTGGAAAGAGTGTTAGTTTATCCTCAGATGGCAATGTGGTAGCTATTGGTGCTCCTTATAATAATGGAAATGGAACCCAATCAGGTCATGTTCGGGTATATAAAAATGTATCTGGAGTTTGGACTAAAATAGGAGCAGATATTGATGGAAAAGCGGCTTATGATCGAATTGGTTCCTATATAAGTTTATCTTCAGATGGTAATGTGGTAGCGATTGGTATGCCTTTTAATGAGTTAATTGGATCTTCTTCCTCTTCAGGTCAGGTGCGGGTATATAAAAATGTGTCTAATGTTTGGACTCAGCAAGGAGCTGACATCAACGGAGAAGCAATTTCTGATTTTAGTGGATCCAGTGTTAGTTTATCTTCAGATGGCAGTGTGGTAGCGATTGGTGCTCCATATAATGCTCAAAATGGAGCATATTCAGGTCATGTGAGAATATATAAAAATGTCTCTGGCGTTTGGACTCAACTAGGACTTGATATTGATGGAGCAGCTGCTAATGATAAAAGCGGATCGAGTGTTAGTTTATCTTCAAATGACAGTGTGGTAGCGATTGGTGCTCCTCTTAATGCTGGAAATGGACGTAATTCAGGACAAGTTCGGGTTTATGATTTATCGGCTGTTTTAAGTTCTGATAGTTTTGTATTGTCCCACTTTTCAGTCCATCCTAATCCAGTTTCAGATTTAGTAACAATTACTTTGAATGAAGGTTTAATTCTAAAAAAAGTAAACATTTATAATACTTTAGGACAATTATTGAAGACAGAAAATAAAAATAGTATAAATGTAAATTCTTTATCAAAAGGAATCTACTTTTTAGAAATAATAACAGACAAAGGAAAAGCCAGTAGAAAAATACTGGTAAACTAAAAAAATATAATTTGTTTAAAAAAGCTATCATGAACTGGTAGCTTTTTTGTTTTAAACTATTTTAAGAGGATTGTTGAAATTGTCCAGGATTTCCTGAACCTGTTCAAAGTCATTGGGATGAACTTTCAATTTGATTCCGCCGAGAGCCGTTGTGTATAACGGAACGACTGAGAGGGTCATTTCGTTTTCAAAAAAATAAGGGATTCCTTCCTGTTCGAGCAGATGTTTCAGAACAACAGTTTCGTATTCAAAATTGAATATGGCGATTGTTTTAAAGCTTTCCATAAAATTTTTTTTAGTAGAGAATAGGAAAGAGAATTATTTAAAATTTGTCATACGTTTAGAGTTAAATATACGAATTACAAATGACCTTTTAAAGTTATAATTTTAATAATTCTAATTCCTAAAATCTGTTATCTGATATCTTATTTGTAATTTTAAACCTTATAAGAAAAGATATATGAGTAAGAAAATTAGAAAGCCGATAAAAAAAGAGAAGGATTTCTCTGGAAAAATACTTAAGATTTTATCGCAAAGTGCTAATAAAACATTTAATTACAAACAAATAGCAGCTAAACTTGAACTTGACGATACAAAAAGCAGAAACCAGATTATAAAAGATCTAAAGATTCTGGCAGCTTCAAAAAAAATTATAGAAACAGAACCTGGAAAGTACTTAATCAAAGCAGTCAGTCAGGATTATTACGAAGGAACAATTGATATGACGAGCAGAAAAACGGCATATTTTATTTGTGATGAATTTGAAGAAGATGTTTTTATTCCAACAAATAACCTGAATCGCGCCTTAGACAAAGACAAAGTAAAGGTTTACGTTTATAATAGAAGAAAAGGAAAAAGACCTGAAGGTGAAGTAATTGAAGTCTTAGAAAGAGATAAAACAGAATTTGTAGGTGTAATTGATATGCAGCCAAATTTTGCTTTTGTTTCTACTGCCAATCCTAAAATGTATACCGATATTTTTATTCCAAAAGATAAGTTGGGAGAAGCTGAAAACGGTGATGTTGTTTTGGTTAAGATTGAAGACTGGCCAAAAAGAGCCGATAGTCCGTTTGGATCTGTGATTAGAGTTCTTGGAAAACCTGGAGAACACAATACGGAGATTCATGCCATTTTAGCTGAATACGGCTTGCCATCAGATTTTCCGGTAGAAGTAGAGGTATATGCTCAAAAACTAGATACTTCAATTCAGGAATCTGAGATTGCAAAACGTCGTGATATGCGTGATACGCTTACGTTTACGATAGATCCTAAAGATGCGAAAGATTTTGATGATGCCTTGTCTTTCAAAAAGTTAGAAAACGGAAATTATGAAATCGGAATTCACATTGCCGATGTTTCTTACTATTTGGAAGAAGGAACAATCCTAGATGATGAAGCGTATCAAAGAGCTACTTCGGTTTATTTGGTGGATAGAGTAGTGCCGATGCTTCCAGAAGTGTTATCAAATTTTGCATGTTCACTACGTCCGCATGAAGAGAAATATACTTTCTCTGCAGTATTTGAAGTTTCGCCGACAGCTCAGGTTATCAACCAATGGTTTGGCAGAACCGTAATTTATTCCGATCAGCGATTTGCTTATGAAGAAGCACAATATATCATTGAAACAAAAGATAATACTATTCCGGTTGATGTTTCTATTATCGGAGAATCTTATACAGTTTCAGATGAAATTACCGAAGCTACTTTGAAATTAGATGAATTAGCTAAGATTTTAAGAAAGAAAAGGATGCAACAAGGCGCTATTTCTTTTGATAAAGTAGAAGTTAAATTCAACTTAGATGCAGAAGGAGAACCAGAAGGAGTGTACTTTAAAATTGCAAAAGATGCCAATCATTTGATTGAAGAATTCATGCTTTTGGCCAATAGAAAGGTAGCTGAATACATTGGAAAACAAAAGAAAACTTTTGTCTACCGTATTCACGACGAACCAAATGAAGATAAACTAATTGCAATGGCAACTGTAATTGCTAAATTTGGTTATAAAATAGATTTCCGTAATAAAGGTGATATTTCGAAATCATTGAATGCTTTGATGGAAGAAGTTAACGGCAAGAAAGAGCAAAACTTAATTGATACTCTTGCTATTAGAAGTATGAGTAAAGCAAAATATTCTACAGATAATATTGGACATTACGGTTTGGCTTTTGATTATTACAGCCATTTTACATCGCCAATTCGTCGTTATCCGGACGTTATGGTACATAGATTATTGCAGTATTATCTGGACGGAGGTGCTTCTGTAGACGAAGAAACGTATGAAACAAAATGTCTGCATTGCTCTAATATGGAAAGTTTAGCAACCAATGCTGAGCGTGACAGTATCAAATACATGCAGGTTAAATATATGCAGGATCATCAGGATGAGGAATTCCTTGGTGTTATTTCAGGGGTTACCGAATGGGGAATTTATGTTGAAATTGTTTCTAATAAATGTGAAGGAATGGTGAGAATCAGAGAAATTAAGGATGATTATTATACTTTTGATGAAAAGCAGTATGCTTTAGTTGGTGCGACATCAGATAGTATATTGCAATTAGGGGACGAAATTTACGTTAAAGTTAAAAATGCCGATTTAGTCAAAAAACAACTGGATTTCCATTTTTTACGAAGAGCTGAATAAGTTGTTAAATTTAAAAATAAAAGAAATGAAAAAGTTAATTATAGGTGCTGTCATTTTATTTGTACAAATGTCTTTTGGACAGGTTACCAAAGAATTAGGCGATTTTGATACCGTAAAAGTTTACGATAAATTAAGTGTAAAATTAATTCCGTCGTCAGAGAATAAAGTTATTATAAAAGGAGCAAGAGAATCAGAACTTGAAGCTGTTAATAAAAACGGTATTTTAAAATTAAGAATGCCTTTCCCTAAATTATTATCTGGAAATGATCTGGAAGTTACTTTATATTATAAACATTTAGAATTGATTGATGTGAATGAAGGTGCTGAAGTTACAAGCAAAGATGCAATAAAAGCTACCTCATTTAAAGTAAGTGCACAGGAAGGTGGAAAAATTAATGTAGATTTGGATGTTGATAAACTTAAAGTTAGTTCAGTTTCAGGAGGAGAAATTACTTTAACTGGAAAGGCTTCAAATCAGGTTGCAAGTTTAGGAGCTGGTGGTTATTTGCTGGCAAGTAAATTAAATACCTCTCAGACTACTGTAAGCGTTTCTGCGGGCGGAAAAGCCGATGTCAATGCTTCGACCCTTGTCGATGCAAAAGTTAGCGCAGGAGGCTCGATTTATATTTATGGTAAACCAAAGCAAATAAACCAAAAAACAGTTTTTGGAGGTAAAATAGAAGAAGTAAAATAAAATATATTGATGATAAATGATATTCTGGCTGGACTGCCATGGGGTCTTTTTTTAAGCTTTATGATTGGTCCGGTATTTTTTGTACTATTAGAGACCAGTATTACAAAGGGATTTAGAGCTGCGATAGTTTTTGATTTTGGTGTAGTATTAGGTGATGTTTTTTTCATAGCTATTGCTTATTTAGGGAGTTACAGACTGATTTCGAGTTTAAAAGATGATCCTGCTCTTTTTATTTTTGGAGGAATAATCATGTTTGCTTACGGAATCATTTCTTTTATAAAACTAAAGAAAGAAGAAAAAATAAATGATGAAGAAATTGACCGGGATATCATCAAAAGAAATTATGCCAGCTTGTTTGTAAAAGGCTTTTTCCTTAATGCTATTAACATTGGAGTTCTTGGTTTCTGGCTTGCCGTTATTATTTCTGTAGGGCCAAAATTACAGATGCAGACATCCAGAATGATGACTTTTTTTACTTCTGTAATTGTTACTTATTTATTGGTTGATTGTCTTAAAATAGTATTGGCTAAACAATTAAAATCTAAAATGACACCAAATAATATCCTAAAAATTAAAAAAGGGATTAGTATAGTTTTAATGGTTTTTGGAATCGCTTTGATGATTCAGGGCTGGTTTCCAAAAGAAAAAGAAATGGTGAAAAATGCTTTTGAAAGAATAGAAAAGTAGTTTGTTAATAACTCAAAATATAAAATTAAACCTCTGAATTTCAGAGGTTTTTTTGTGTTTATAAGTAATTGCGAGTAACGAAGCAATCTTCTTAATCTTTTTACATAAAGCTGTCATTTCGAGTAACGAGAAATGACAAGATTGCATAAATATTTAAACATAAAAAAACTTCAAATTGTTCTGAAGTTTCTTGAGGCATCGTATGATTTCGAACGTAAATTTTTAATTAATTTTTTCTAAAAATTAAATATAAAAAAACTCTAAATTGTTTTGAAGGTTTTGAGGCATTGTCCTGATTTGAACGTATATTTTAATTAATTTTTTCTAAAAATTAAACATAAAAAAACTCTAAATTGTTTTGAAGGTTTTGAAGCATCGTCCGGATTCGAACCAATATTTTTAATTAATTTTTTCTAAAAATTAAACATAAAAAAAACCTCTAAATTGCTTTAGAGGTTTTGAAGCATTGTCCGGATTCGAAGGTATATTTTAATTAATTTTTACTAAAAATTTAAACATAAAAAAACCTCTAAATTGCTTTAGAGGTTTTAGAGGCATCGTCCGGATTCGAACCGGAGTAGGAGCTTTTGCAGAGCCCAGCCTAGCCGCTCGGCCACGACGCCATTGCTTGAACGGTTGGCAAAAGTAACTAAAATCTTTAAAATTCAAAAGTTTCGAATAAACTATTTTTAAAAAATACAGTTTTAGCTAAAATAATTATTTTCTGATTTCAGTCATTTTTATAGTAACTGACTCAACGTCACCACCAATAGGAGGATTAATTTTAGAAACTGAAACAGTTGTTTTTTCTACAGTTTCTATCTCATCAAGTATACGATTATTGATTCTTTTGGCTACATGCTCCAATAAATGCGAACGAATTGCCATTTCTTCCGTCACAATTTTGTTTAAATGAACGTAATCAACAGTGTCAGCTAAATGATCTGTTTGTGCAGATTGCTGTAAATTGGTTTTAATTTTTAAATCAACAGTGTAATCAGATCCTATTTTTCCTTCTTCAATCATACATCCGTGATATGAAAAAGTACGAATGTTTTTTAATTTTATAATTCCCATTTTTATATTGTTTCAGGTTTAAAGTTTCAGGTTTTACGCCACTTAAATAACTTTAAACCTGAAACCTGAAACCTTTTTTTTATCTTTGCTAAAATTACTATAAATAATGGCATCAGAAGATAAATCACTCAATTTTATTGAACAAATCATAGAAGAAGATCTTAAATCAGGTCTTTCAAATTCTAAATTACGCTTTCGTTTTCCACCTGAACCAAATGGTTATTTACACATTGGACATGCAAGTTCTATTGCTTTAAATTTTGGTTTAGGGATTGATTATCAGTCACCTGTAAATTTACGTTTTGACGATACAAATCCGGAAAAAGAAGAACAGGAATTTGTTGATGCTATTAAAAAAGATGTAGAATGGCTGGGTTATACTTGGGCTGAAGAATGTTATGCATCAGATTATTTCCAACAATTATACGATTGGGCCGTTTTATTAATTAAAAAAGATAAAGCGTATGTAGACAGTCAATCTTCTGAAGAAATGGCAATTCAAAAAGGAACTCCAACAACTATAGGAACTGACAGCCCGTACAGAAATCGTTCAGTTGAAGAAAACCTTGATTTATTCGATAGAATGAAAAATGGTGAATTTGAGGCCGGTACACATATTCTTCGTGCTAAAATTGACATGAAATCTACTAATATGTTGATGCGTGATCCTATCATTTACAGGATTTTACACAAACATCATCATAGAACAGGAGATACCTGGAAAATTTATCCAATGTACGATTGGGCACACGGGCAAAGTGATTATTTAGAAGCTATTTCACATTCATTTTGTACACTTGAATTTTTGCCTCACCGTGAATTATACGATTGGTTTTTAGATCAGATTATAGACGAAAACAAAATACGTCCTAAACAAAGAGAATTTGCCAGACGTAACTTATCACATACTGTTGTTAGTAAAAGAAAGTTACAGCAACTAGTTAAGGAAAAGCATGTTAAAGGATGGGACGATCCAAGAATGTCAACGATTTCCGGGTTAAGAAGACGTGGTTACACTGCTGCATCTTTACGTAATTTTGCTAATACAATTGGTATTGCAAAACGTGATAATTTAATAAATGTATCCGTTTTAGAATTCTGTATTCGTGAAGATTTAAACAAAATTGCACCTCGTGTAATGGCTGTTTTAGATCCTGTAAAACTGGTAATTACAAATTATCCGGAAGGAAAAGAGGAGTGGTTAGAAGCTGAAAATAATCAGGAAGATGAAAGTGCAGGTTTCAGAAAAGTACCTTTTTCACGTGAATTATACATTGAAAGAGAAGACTTTTTAGAAGAAGCTCCAGCTAAATTTTTCCGTTTGACTTTAGGAAAAGAAGTTCGTCTTAAAAATGCTTATATCATTAAAGGTGAATCTGTTATAAAAGATGAAAACGGAAATATTACAGAAATTCATGTAACGTATGATACTGATTCTTTAAGCGGAAGTGGAACAGAAGCGAGCCAAAGAAAAGTATCTGGAACATTGCATTGGGTTTCTATCAAACATGCTTTGGAAGCAGAAGTTCGTTTGTATGATCGTTTGTTTACAGATGAAGCTCCGGACAGTTATAAAGAGAAAAATTTCTTAGATTTTGTGAATCCAAATTCATTAGAAATTGTAACCGGATATGTTGAACCAAGTTTAGCAACAGCTCAAAATGAAGATAAATTCCAGTTTCAACGTTTAGGATATTTTACTGTTGATAAAGACTCAACTGCTTCAAAATTAGTATTTAACAAAACTGTTGGATTGAAAGATGCCTGGGAAGAAAAGGGTAAAAAAGAAGAAAACAGTATCAATAATTCTTTGAAAGATATCAACAAATATTTTAAAGTTGAGACTAAACCGGAACGTATTGCAATTGAAAGTGCAATAGGGGAAAACATCAAAAATATTTCTAGTTTTTCTCTTTTACAAAATTCATTAAAGAAAAATATCAACAATAATAAGGCTTCGCTGTTGTTTTCTCAGTTTATTTTAAAATATTCAAACTGGAAATCAACTGATTTTGAAGAAGAAGATATTAAGAAATTATATTCAATGTCTTTAAAAAGTGAATCTTCATTTGTTCGATCAAAAGCACTTTTAAATCTAAGAGATTTAGAATCTGAAAATTTTAGAGATCAATTTCAAGATGAAATTCTAAAATTATATTCTAATCCGCCAAAAAATTCAACTGAGAGAGAAAAAGAAATTTTGGAAAATGTCATAAAAAAATAAAATAATTACAATCTATTGAAAAGCGCTTTTATAAGCGCTTTTTTATTATATAAATTAATTATTAAAATTTTAAATTTAATAATTTTTATATATTAAAAATAACTTTCATAAATTGATTTTAATAGAAAATAAAATTTAGTTGGATAACTAGTTCATTTTTTTGATTTATTTTTATTAAAAGGCTTTATTTTAAGTTTTATCTTTTTTAAGTCAAGATTTTAAACAAAAATCATTTTAAATCAATTAATTCTATTATTTTATATTTTTAATTAATTAAATTTATTATTTATAAAAACTATTATAATTTAATTTTTAATTAATTTTATAGATTAAAATTAACTTTCATAAATTGTTTTTAAGCTAATGTAAAAAATGGTCGAATAGAGAAGGCCTTTTTTTGTTTTTCATTCATTAAAACTCTTTATTTAAATTTTTTACTTTTTTTAGTTCCATTTTTCTTCTCAAAAAGCTAGAATTAACGTTTTTCTTATTTTTTTAAATTTTAGACTTCAATTTTTATAGCTATAAGTTTTAATTATTATTTTATTTTAATATTTAGTTATTAATTATTATTTGTAAAATTGATTTAAAATAATAAAATAATAGTTTTTATGAATTTATTTTAGCCTTCATAAATCAATTTTAAGACGTTTTTAAAAGTTGGTTAATAGATAACTCATTTTTTAAATAATTGTTTATTTATGAGCTTCATTTTAAATTTGAATAGAAATTAATCAATTCAAAGACTTATTAATATGCAATTGGTTATATTTCTTCTAAAAAAGGGCAAATATGAAATTTTAAGTAATTTAAAAATTAAAAAAATGGTATCTTTATGAATCAACTTTAAATTTAATATTATGTCAAGTAATTCAAAAGCAATTGCAGCAATTTTAGCTGGTGCTGCTGTTGGTGCAGCAATCGGAATTTTATTGGCTCCGGATAAAGGTTCTAAAACAAGAGCGAAGCTCAAAGAAGGTTTTGATGATATAACAAATAATTTGAAAGATTCTTTTGAAGCAAGTTCTGAAGTTCTTCGTGATAAATTTAAAAGTGCTACAAAAGATATTGATGGGACATTTGATGATTTACTTTCTAATGTAAGTTATAAAACAGAAGAAGTGATTACTTTTCTGGAATCAAAATTAGCCGATTTAAAAGAACAGAACGCTAAACTTCAAAAATAATAAATATCAAAAACACAAAATATACCTCTTTTATAGGAAGTTTTGTGTTTCTTTTTTAAATATTCATAATATGGCTTTCGAAGATTTAAAAGAAAATACAGAGGACATACAGGATAAGGCAAAAATTTACCTTGAAAGCCATTTGGCTTATTATAAACTTTGGGGTTTTAAGGTGGCGATGAAATCAACCACTTTGATCTTTAAGTTTACTTTGATCTTACTGTGTTTTAGTATGGTTTTAATTTTTGGATCTTTTGCTGCAGCGTACGCTTTTGGTTCTTTGTTTGACAGTAATGCACTTGGATTTTTGACAGTAGGAGGGATCTATCTTTTCTTTACTATTTTACTTTTCTTTATAAAAGATAAATTTGTTGAAGGTCCGATTCTAGAGAAATTTTCAGAAATCTTTTTTAATGATTAGAGTTTATGGAAAAGAAAAAATACTCCTCGTATGCTGAAATCGATAGGAATTTGGAAATATTAAAATTAGAGAAAGATATCAATTATCAGAAATTGGTTTTAAGTTTTCAGAGAACTAAAGAAAGTATTACACCACAAAATATTGTAAACGGATTTGTTTCTTCATATACAGATTCTCTTAAAATATCGTATCCACAAATTTTACAATCGATTATACCTTTTGTTATTAACTGGTTTATAAATAAAAAAAGAGGCATTTAAGCCTCTTTTTTATTTTCAAATTATGATTGAAGATCTGGTTGAATATCATCTTCATATCCAGATTGTGGATGAATTGGTTTTGGTTTCTCTATTTTTTTATTGTGTTTTTTCATCATTTCACCAACCTGGTTTGATGCTGAAAATGAAGCAACCATATTGTTTAACATATCACTTCCAGCTTGTGGAGAATTAGGCAATAAAATTAAATTAGAATTTGCATCGGCACCAATTGCCTGCAAAGTATCATAATGCTGGGTTACAACAATTAGAGCAGAAGCTTCCTGAGAATTAATTCCAACATTGTTCAAAACTTCAACACTTTCTACAAGACCTCTGGCAATTTCACGACGCTGATCTGCAATACCTTGACCTTGTAAACGTTTACTTTCAGCTTCAGCTTTTGCTTTGGCAACAATTCTTATTCTTGAACTTTCTGCTTCAAACTCTGCAGCTGTTTTTTCTCTGTCGGCAGCATTGATTCTGTTCATTGCATTTTTTACCTGAATGTCCGGATCAATATCAGTTACCAAAGTATTAATGATGTCGTATCCGTAAGTAGACATTGCTTCATTCAATTCACGTTTTACTGCAACTGCAATATCATCTTTTCTTTCAAAAACATCATCTAATTTTAGTTTTGGAACTTCAGCACGAACTACATCAAAGACATAAGAAGTAATTTGATCGTGAGGATATTCCAATTTATAAAATGCTTCGTATACTTTATCTTGGATTACTTTGAATTGAACTGAAACTTTCATTTTGATAAAAACGTTGTCTCTGGTTTTAGTTTCGATGATTACATCCAATTGTTGAATTTTAAGATTTACACGTCCGGCCAATCTGTCTACCAACGGAATTTTAAGTTGTAATCCTGAATTTCTAACACTCTGAAATTTTCCAAATCTTTCGATTACTACAGAAGTTTGTTGTTTAACTGTAAAGAAAGACGACATGAAAATGAAGAATGCCAATACTAAAAAGATAATAAATGCTGTACTCATGGTTATTTTATTTAATTTATGATTTTTTGTAAATTACGAAAATTCTTCTAAATTAAAATTATCAAACATTAAAAAAACGCTAAGTAACATCTAACAAATGTACTTAGCGTTTGCTTTTATAGATTGAATTTCTAATTATAAACTTGAAATTGCTTTTTGAATTCTCGTAATAGTTTCTTCTTTTCCAATGATTTCAACAATGTCAAATAGGTGAGGACCTTTAAGCGCTCCAACCAAACTTATACGGAAAGGCTGCATCACTTTACCCATTCCGATTTCGTTTTTAGTCAGCCAGTCTTTTACAATTGTTTCAATATTTGCAGAAGTAAAATCTTCGATGTTTTCTAAAACTGAAATCAATTCCTGCATTAAAGCTGGAGTTTCTTTCTTCCAGTTTTTGCTTGCTTTTTCATCATAAGATGTTGGAGCCTGGAAAAAGAAATCAGTCAAATCCCAAATGTCAGTTGTTAAAACTAGACGTTCTTTTATTGATGAGATTATTTTTTCAAGTGTAATTTTTTCAATTTTAATTCCTTTTTCATCTAAAACAGGTTGAAAAGTTGCAGCTAAAAATGAATCACTTTTGTTTGATAAATAATGATGATTCACAGATTTTGCTTTATCAATATCAAATCTTGCACCTGCTTTATGAACTCTGCTTAAGTCAAAAGATTGGCATAATTCTTCTAATGAAAAATATTCTCTTTCCGTTCCATCGTTCCAGCCAATCATTGACAAAAAGTTTACTAATGCTTCTGGTAAATATCCATCACCTTTAAAACCTTTTAAGTCTTTCCAATCTAAAGGAAACACAGGAAATCCTCCAACTTCACCATCACGTTTTGATAATTTTCCTTTTCCACTTGGTTTTAAAATCAAAGGTAAATGTGCAAATTCTGGAGCATCCCAGCCAAAAGCTCTGTACAATAAAACGTGAAGTGGCATAGATGGCAGCCATTCTTCACCACGGATTACATGTGAAGTTTCCATTAAATGATCATCCACAATATTGGCCAAATGGTACGTTGGCATTCCGTCACTTTTAAATAAAACTTTATCGTCTAACAGATTGGTTTCGAAATTTACATCACCACGAATGATATCTTTTAAATGTAAAGTTTCGTTAACCGGAGTTTTAAAACGAATTACATAATGTTCTCCATTTGCAATTCTTTTTGAAACTTCATCAGTAGCAATTACTAAAGAGGTATCTAGTTTTTCTCGGTTTGTATGATTGTAAATAAATGTTTTCTTTTCAGCTTCATGTTCTTTTCTTAAAGCATCAAGAGCTTCAGGAGTATCAAAAGCATAGTATGCCCATCCAGAATTAATCAATTCGTCAGCATATTTTTTATATAATTCTTTACGTTCACTTTGTCTGTATGGACCAAATTTTTCATTTTTCCCAACGGTTTCGTCAGGAGAAATTCCTAACCATTCCAAAGCTTCCATAATGTAAGCCTCTGCACCTGGAACAAAACGAGTCTGATCTGTATCTTCAATTCTCAGATAAAAAACGCCATTATGTTTTTTGGCAAACAAATAATTAAATAGGGCAGTACGTACTCCGCCAATGTGTAACGCCCCTGTTGGACTTGGTGCAAAACGCACACGAACTTGCTTTGACATTTTGTTTATATTTTGATGCAAAGATACAACTTTAGATAAATCCCAATTTTTTAAAATTCCAAATTAAAAAGGCAGTGGATACTTGGAATTTGGAATTTAATTTTTTGGAATTTGAATCTTTATAATTACTACTTTTATAGGTTATAATTAAAACAGATTTATTTTGAAAACATCATCTGCAATTTATCAAAAATTAGAGGCTTTCATTAAGAAATATTATACCAACGAATTGATAAAAGGACTATTACTTTTTACTGGTTTTGGATTATTATATTTTCTATTTACGCTTTTTATCGAATACTTTCTTTGGCTAAAACCTTTAGGAAGAACTTTTCTATTTTGGTTATTTATAGGAGTTGAAGTTTTCCTTTTAGTCCGTTTAATTCTGTTTCCATTATTCAAATTATTCAAACTTCAAAAGGGAATTGATTATACTCAGGCTTCAAAAATTATTGGAAATCATTTCACAGAAGTGAGCGATAAGCTGACTAACTTTTTGCAATTAGCATCTGATAATAATGCTGAAAGTTCAGAATTGGTTTTGGCTTCGATCGAACAAAAAGCAAATTCTTTACAGCCAATTCCTTTTGGAAATGCGATCAATTTTAAAACAAATAAAAAGTATTTGCCATTAGCTTTAGTTCCAATTTTGCTTTTCGCTGTGTTTTATATTTCTGGAAATAGTAATATAATTTCGCAAAGTTTGAATAGAGTAGTGCATTTTAATTCTGCTTTTTTACCACCAGCTCCATTCAAATTTGTGGTTTTGAATTCTAATTTACAAGCAGAACAAAACAAAGATTTCGTGATTAAAATGGAATCTGTTGGTAACGTAGTTCCAGAAAATGTGATGATTCATATTGGTAATGAAAGTTATTTTATGGAATCTTCTAAAGCTGGAAAGTTTGAATTTAAAGTGGAGAAACCGGTAGAAAATATTCAATTTTCTTTTGAAGGAAATTCGGTTGTTTCAGAAGAATATGAATTGAAAGTGATCACTGTTCCGTCAATCGCTAACTTCGAAATGGTTTTAAATTTTCCTTCTTATCTAAAGAAAAAATCAGAAACAATTCAAGGAACAGGAAACGCAATTGTACCAGAAGGAACAACTGTAACCTGGAAAATGAACACCAAATCTACACAAGAAGTAGTATGGAAAAGAGATAATGAAGTGTTTAAGTTTAATAAGGCAGAAAATGAGTTTAAATTGGCTAAAAATATAAGTCAAAATACCGAATATCAAATACTTACATCAAACGATAAGGTTAAAAACTACGAAAAACTAGACTATCAGCTGTCTGTGATCAAAGATCAGTTTCCAAGTATTAGTGTTGGCCCTGCACCTGATAGTTTGAAGCTGGATAAGAACTATATTTTGGGTAGACTAGGTGACGACTATGGACTATCGAAATTACAAATTGTATACTACGAACGTAACAAACCACAGTCTGCTAAACGTGGAAACATTCCCGTGAAGTCTGGTGTATTTGATCAGTTTGTTTTTAATTTTCCAAGTAACCTTCCTGTAGAAGAAGGAGTATCATACGAGTACTACTTTGAAGTTTTTGATAACGATACACCACACGGATTTAAGAGTACAAAGTCTTCTACATTTTCAGATCGTGTAGCTACAACAGATGAAGTTCACGATCAGGAATTACAACAACAAAATCAAAACATTAATAGTTTATCTAAATCTTTGAAGAACCAAACAAAGCAGATTTCAGAAATGGATAAGCTTCAGAATGCAGGAAAAGAAAAAGATAATTTAGAGTTTAAAGATCAGCAGAAGATCAATGATTTTATCAAACGTCAGAAACAACAAGACGAAATGATGAAACAGTTTTCTGAAAAAATGAATCAGAATCTAGACAAGTTTAAAGATGATAAGAAAGATAAAACAGCTGAAGATTTACAAAAGCGTTTAGATAATGCAGAGAAAGATTTAGAAAAGAACCAGAAATTATTAGATGAATTAAAGAACTTGAATGATAAATTAAACAGTGAAGAACTGTTTGATAAAATGGAAAAGTTCAAACAAATCAGTAAAAACCAATCTCGTAATTTAGAACAATTAGTAGAGCTAACCAAACGTTTTTATGTTTCAAAGAAAGCTGAACAGGTTGCTGAGAAACTAAATAAACTAGCAGATCAGCAAGAACAATTATCTAATAAAGAAAAAGAAAATACGAAGGAGAAGCAGGATGAAATCAATAAATCTTTTGATAAGATTCAAGAAGATTTAAAAGATTTGAAAGAGGAAAATAGGACGTTAAAGAAACCTTTGGACATTCCAACTGATGCTTCAAAAGAGAAAGATGTGGAGAATGATTTGAATAAAGCTTCTGAAGAATTAAGTAAAAAGAATACTTCATCTGCTAAACCAAAACAGAAAAGTGCTTCAAAGAAAATGAAGTCTATGGCTCAACAAATGCAGAGTGAAATGGAAGGTGGTGAACAAGAACAGATGGAAGAAGATGTAGCAATGCTTCGTCAGATTCTAGACAATCTTTTAGCGTATTCTTTATCACAAGAAGATGTGATGAAACAGTTTAAAGCAATGAAATTAGGTTCTTCTACATTTACAAAAAATATTAAGATTCAGCAGAATTTGAAACAGCAGTTCAGACATGTTGATGATAGTTTGTTTGCACTATCATTACGTAATCCAAAGGTAGCTGAGGACGTTACCAAAGAAATTGGAAATGTACAATACAACATGGACAAAGCTATAGAAACTTTAACCGATGTTCAGATTCCTAGAGGTGTTTCACATCAGCAATATGCAGTTTCATCTGCTAATAAGTTAGCTGATTTCTTAAGTGATTTATTAAACAATATGCAGATGTCGATGTCTAAACCAGGTGCAGGAAAACCAAAACCTGGAGACGGACAAGGGATGCAGTTACCAGATATTATTCAGAAACAAAAAGGACTTGCTGATAAAATGAAAGACGGAATGAAACCAGGACAGCAACAAGGAGATAAACCAGGAGCAGGAAAAGATGGTAAGTCTGGACAAGGACAAAGCGGGCAGGGCAAAGATGGACAAGGTAAGGAAGGCCAAGGAAATAAAAGTGGTGACAAAGGTAATTCTGGTAAAGATGGAAAGAACGGAAAAGGAGAGAAGAATGGTAGTGAAGGAGAAGATGGAGAAGGTGATGCAGAAGCTATAATGGAAATTTACAAAGAGCAGGTTAAGCTTCGTGAAGCATTACAAAAAGAATTAGCAAAGAAAGGTTTAGATGCTCAAGGCAGATCTGTAATAGATCAGATGAAACAATCTGAAAAGCAGATTTTAAATAAAGGATTTAAGAATGAGAACTTACAGCGTATTCTAAATATACAGCAGGAATTATGGAAATTGAATAATGCAGTTCAGCAACAAGGTCAGGATACACAAAGAAAATCTGAAACCAATAAGGCAGAATTTACAAATCGTTCCAATGCTTTACCAAGTTCACTATTGGAATATTTAAACAGCGTTGAGATATTAAACAGACAATCACTACCTTTGCGCTCGAATTTTAATCAAAAAGTTCAAGAATACTTTAATACAAAATGATAAATTTTAATTACGAAACTGATTTTACTTTAGGAGACGAGCAAGCATTCAATGACTGGCTTATTGCTGTTATTGTTTCAGAGAACAAGAATGAAGGAGAAATAAATTATATATTCTGTGATGATGAATACCTTCATAAAATTAACGTAGAATATCTGGATCACGATACCCTAACAGATATTATCAGTTTTGATTATACTGTTGGTAACGAGTTGAATGGAGATATTTTTGTTTCTGTCGAACGTGTTGCAGACAATGCAAAAGATTTTAATGTTTCTTTCGCTGAAGAACTTAAAAGAGTATTAGCTCATGGTATACTTCATTACTGTGGTTATAAAGATAAGAGCGACGAAGATGCTCAATTGATGAGATCAAAGGAAGAAGAAAAGATGAAGATGTTTCACGTGGAACAGTAATTAAATACTTTTAAATAGAAGTTTGTTCCACGTGAAACATTTTAAAAGAGAAATAAAGAAATTATATAACGTTCCACGTGGAACGTTATATAGGAAGTTTGAATAAATAATTAAAATCGTTCCACGTGGAACGATTTTAAAGTTTGAATTTTTAAGGTAAATAAGTAGTGTTTCACGTGGAACGATTTTTGAAAACAGGATTTTTAGAGTGAAATATTTAAAATGTTTCACGTGGAACATGAGTTTGAATTTTGTTTTTGAGAGTTCTGTTTGGAAGTTCTGCTTTGAGAGAGTTCTGCTTTGAGAGTTCTATTCGAAAGTTCTAGATTGAAGATTTTATAAACGTTCCACGTGGAACGTTTCTTTGGGTTTTGTGATTTAAAGTTTCTAGTTTGAAATCTCAAACCTGAAACTTGAAACAAAAAAAAATATACGTTCCACGTGGAACAAGAGAAAAATAAATGTAATTCTAAAAACCGCGTTAGCGGTTTTTAGAGAATAATAAAACAAAATGTTTTTAGAAAAATACGATGTTATTGTGGTTGGTGCTGGCCATGCTGGATCTGAAGCTGCAGCTGCAGCTGCAAATTTGGGATCTAAAACTTTATTGGTTACAATGAGTTTGCAGAACATTGCACAAATGTCTTGTAATCCTGCTATGGGTGGAATTGCAAAAGGACAGATTGTTCGTGAGATCGATGCACTTGGAGGATATTCAGGAATTGTTTCGGATCGTACGGCAATTCAATTTAAGATGTTGAATAAATCGAAAGGACCTGCAATGTGGTCGCCAAGAGTTCAAAGCGACAGAATGCGTTTTGCAGAAGAATGGAGAATGATGCTGGAGGCAACTCCAAATCTTGATTTTTATCAAGAGATGGTAAAAGGGTTGATTATCGAAGAAGGAAAGATAAAAGGAATTAGAACTTCACTAGGAGTGGAGATTCGTTCCAAATCTGTTGTTTTGACAAATGGTACTTTTTTGAATGGTTTGATCCATATCGGAGAAAAACAATTCGGTGGAGGTAGAGCAGGAGAAAGTGCTGCGATCGGAATTACCGAAGATTTGATTAAAGCAGGTTTTGAAGCTGGAAGAATGAAAACAGGAACGCCACCTCGAGTAGATGGACGTTCTTTAGATTATTCTAAAATGAACGAAGAAAAAGGAGATGCAAAGCCAAATAAATTTTCTTATTCAGATGTGACTTCTCCATTAACGCATCAGCGTTCTTGTTATATGACATATACGTCTTTGGATGTTCATGATATTTTGAGAGAAGGCTTTGATCGTTCTCCAATGTTCAACGGAAGAATCAAAAGTCTTGGGCCAAGATATTGTCCGTCTATCGAAGATAAGATTAATCGTTTTGCAGATAAAGAGCGTCACCAATTATTTGTGGAGCCAGAAGGATGGAATACTTGTGAAGTTTATGTAAATGGATTTTCAACTTCGCTTCCAGAAGATATTCAATTCAAAGCGCTTCGTTCTGTTGCAGGTTTTGAAAATGTAAAATTCTTTAGACCTGGTTATGCTATCGAATATGATTTCTTTCCGCCGACTCAATTGAAACATACTTTGGAAACTAAATTGGTTGAAGGTTTATATTTCGCAGGACAGATTAACGGAACAACCGGATATGAAGAAGCAGCTTCTCAAGGTTTGATGGCAGGAATCAATGCGCATTTAAAAGTGCACGAAAAAGATCCATTGATTTTAAAACGTGACGAAGCATATATCGGAGTTTTGATTGACGATTTGATTACGAAAGGAACAGAAGAACCATATCGAATGTTTACATCAAGAGCGGAGTATAGAACTTTGCTGCGTCAGGATAACGCCGATTTCAGATTGACACCAATGTCATACGAAATTGGTTTAGCTTCTGAAGCTCGTTTACGAAGAATGGAAAAGAAATTGAATGAATCTGAAAAGATGGTTCAGTTCTTCAAAGAAACGAGTGTAAGTGTTGCTGAAACAAATCCAATTTTGAAAGCAAAAGAATCTGCCCCAATTTCGCAGGGAGATAAAATGTTTAAAATTTTCTCTCGTCCGCAAATCGAATTGGAGGATATGCTGAAGTTCGATAAAGTTGCCACATATATCGAAGAGAATAATTTGGATGAAGAAATTGTTGAGCAAGCCGTAATTCAAGTTAAGTATTCGGGTTATATCGAAAAGGAAAGAAATAATGCCGATAAACTGAATCGTTTGGAAGAAGTAAAAATTCCAGACAATTTCGATTATAATAAAATCAAATCCATGTCGATTGAAGCCAAACAGAAATTAAGCAAGATTCGTCCTGTAACCATTTCTCAAGCTTCAAGAATAAGCGGGGTATCACCAAGTGATATTTCCGTGCTTTTGATTTATATGGGAAGATAGATTTGTAGTGATCAGTGTTCAGTTTTTTAGTGTTCAGTTAACTGCCAACTAAAAACTGGAATACTGATCACTAAACAAATGTTCCACGTGAAACGTTTTTTAAAAAGAAATCAAAAAATAAAAGTTGTACATCAAAATAGTTTTTCAGAAAAAGAAAAAGAAACATTGTGGCAACTGTGGAATAATGAATATCCAATTCAATTTGGTCACGAAACATTTCAGGAATTTGAATCGTATTGTGATGCTTTAATAAATACAGAAAACTATAATCAAATTTTGAACGGCTGGGTTATCGATCATGAAAGAGATATTAAACGAAATAAAGAAAAATACAGATCGCTATTAGAAATTTTATGTTCTAAATGGTTTTTATGTTTTGAATGATATTCGATTAGAAAATGATAAAATTGCAGCTGTGAAGATCAATTGGAAAATAACAAATAACAAAAAATAAAAATCCTAAAAATGATAAAATTTCGTTTTTAGGATTTGCTATAAATTAAACCCAAATATCTATAATTTTAAAAATGGACGTTTTAAACAAAAAACACTTTCTTACGGTAAAAGATCATTCTGTTTCAAAAGAAATTTTCGATTTGTATTATGATGAAGAATTAGACATGCTGATTACTTCACCGCAGCCAGAATTGCAAAATTTAGGCAAGTATTACGAAAGTGAAGATTATATCTCGCATACAGACAACAAACGTTCCTTATTTGAAAAAGCCTATCATTTTGTAAAAAACATAGCGCTTCAGAATAAATTGAATTTAATTAATGCCGAACAGCCTCAAAAAGGTAAATTACTGGATATTGGTGCTGGGACAGGAGATTTTCTTTTGACAGCAAAAAATAACGGCTGGGAGACAATTGGAGTAGAACCAAGCGAAAGAGCAAAAAATAGTGCAAAACAAAAAGGGATTTCATTTGTAGAAGAAATCAGTGCTCTAGAAAATAATTCTTTGGATGTAATTACGATGTGGCATGTTTTGGAACACGTTCCAAATTTAGAACATCAGATACAAGAATTGAAGCGTTTGCTAAAACCAACTGGAACATTAATTGTTGCGGTTCCAAATTACAAATCGTTTGATGCAAATCATTATCAAACTTTTTGGGCAGCTTATGATGTGCCGATTCACTTTTGGCATTTCTCTAAAAAATCAATTCAGCTCCTTTTTGAAAAAGTAGATATGAAGTTAGAAAAAATACTTCCGATGAAATTTGATTCGTTTTACGTAAGCCTTTTATCAGAAAAATATAAAACGGGAAAAATGAATTATATCAAAGCTTTTTTTATCGGTTTAAAGTCAAATTTAAAAGCATCGGGAACAAAAGAGTATTCGTCTCACATTTACGTGATAAAAAACAGTTAAAACGCAAAATAAGCGCATTTAAGATGTTTTCTTTGATTAAACGAGGCTTATATTGTCTTTTCCGAGAAAACACCTCTAACATAAGCTATGAAAGTCATTTTTAATAATGATATTTTATAGCTTTTTTTGTATTCATAAAAAAAAATAATGCTTTGAAATTACTGCTGTTTTGTGAGTTTTTCTTCGTTTTATGAATTCAAATTTTTAAATCAAGATTATATAAAAAAATAGTATAACGTTTTTGTTATTATTAAAAACAAAACTTTGAAAATATTCTTGACTTGAATTTTTTGTGCTTGCTTTTTTGGTTATGTATTGTGAAAAATTTAAAAATATTAGTTTTGAAAATTTTTTATCTCTAAAAAACAGCATTTTTTAAACTTTATGTTGATGCTATTTATTTTTTTATATTTTTGTCTTTCATACATAAAAAAAATAGAATTCAGAAAATGAAAAAAGCATTAGTAATTATCGCGCTTTCGGTTTTGGTTGTTTCATGTAATAAAACAGCTGAAGTAAAGGAAGTAAAAACAGCTTACGTAGATACTTCAGTTTTAATGAAAGAGTACACTGAAGCTAAAGACTTAGAAGCAAAATACAAAGCACAATCAGAAGAAAAAGGAAGACAACTTCAAGCTGAAATTAATCGCTTTAAACAAGATGCAGCAAATTTTCAAAGTCAGGCACAGGCTAATGGTCAGCAATGGGCACAGCAAAGAGGTGCAGAATTGCAAAAAAGAGAGCAGCAATTAGGCTATGCTCAACAGGCTTTAGCTCAACAATTGCAGCAAGAAAGTGGTGTTGAAATGGATTCTCTTGTAAGTGGAGTGAAGAAATTCATCAAAGATTATGGTAAGAAGAATGGATATTCTTATATCTACGGGACAGGTGATGCAGCAACAGTATTATATGCAGAAGATAAGTATGATATTACAAAAGAAATAGTTAAAGCTTTGAATGACAAGTATAAAGCTGAACCAAAAACAGATAAAGCCCCTGCTAAAGAAGGTGAAGAGGCTAAAAAATAACTGCCAAAATAACTAACCATTTAAAAACCTAAATCTAAACTAAACAGATTTAGGTTTTTTTATTTTATAAAAATGCGATACTTTTAGTTTTTCAATATCTGCCCAATGCAAAACGTTTCAGAAGCAGCTGCTTATACCTTACAATTTATCAATCAAACGCAAAAATCTATATTTCTGACGGGCAAAGCCGGTACTGGAAAAACGACTCTTTTGCGTGAAATCATTGCGACAACACATAAAAATACGGTTGTTGTTGCTCCAACAGGTATTGCTGCGCTTAACGCAGGTGGTGTTACGATTCATTCCATGTTTCAATTGCCTTTTTCTGCTTTTATTCCGTCTTATGGGGAAAGTTCAAAGTTTACAGAAACCGTTAAATTTGAAAATAAAGAATCTTTGCGTCGTCATTTTAAAATGAATAATGTGAAGCGTAATGTTATTCGTAATATGGAATTGCTGATAATTGATGAAGTAAGTATGCTGCGTGCAGATCTGCTTGATGCTATTGACTTTATGATGCAGACAGTTCGAAAGAATACAAAGGCTTTTGGCGGGGTTCAGGTACTTTTTATTGGTGATTTATTGCAATTGCCACCTGTAATCAGAGATGAAGAATGGCGTACGCTGCGTAATTTTTATAAGGGAAAATTCTTTTTTCATTCGCATGTTATTCAGCATAATCCGCCTCTTTATATTGAATTGTCTAAAATTTACCGTCAGAGTGATGATGTTTTTATTTCAGTTTTAAATAATCTTCGGAATAATACGATTTCACCTGAGGATATTCAGGTTTTAAATCAATATGTAAAACCTGATTTTGATTTAAAACTTAATCCGGGATATATTACTCTTACTACCCATAATGCAAAAGCTGATTCAATCAATGAACAGGCAATCAATGATTTATTAGGAAATGTGTATAATTATCAGCCTTTTATTGTTGGGGATTTTCCTGAAAAAATATTTCCGGTGGAAGAAAATCTGAAGTTGAAAGTTGGAGCTCAGGTTATGTTTGTCAAAAATGATCTTTCTTTTGACAAAAGATATTTTAACGGAAAAATGGGTGTAATAAAATCACTATCAGCCGAAGAAATTTTTGTTCATTTTCCGGAAGAAAACAAAACCATTGAAGTAGAGAAGTACGAATGGAAAAATATTAGGTATAAAATAAATGAACTCACAAAAGAAATTGAAGAAGAGGTTTTAGGTACGTTTGCACATTATCCGCTTAAATTGGCGTGGGCAATTACAGTTCACAAAAGTCAGGGATTAACTTTTGAGAAAGCTGCGCTTGATGTATCGCAAGTTTTTCTTCCTGGGCAGGCCTATGTGGCACTTTCTCGTTTAACGTCTTTAAAAGGGCTTATTTTGCTTTCTCCGATACGTATGAATGGTATTTCTAATGACCAGGATGTAATGGATTATGCTTTAAATAAGGCTACTGAAGACGATTTAAAAAATTCGCTTCATTTTGAAACCAAAAATTTTATTCATAACTATTTGATAAACAGTTTTAACTGGACAGATTTGGCACAGGAATGGCGCAATCACCGATTTAGTTATAATGAAAATGCGTCTGGATCAGAAAAAGGAAAACACTCGGTTTGGGCTCATAAGAGTCTAAATTCTATTGAAGGGCTGGCAAATCATTCGCAAAAATTTATTGTTCAGCTTAATAAAATATTTAGTACCGAAACAGTCGATTTGTTATTTGTAAAAGAAAGGGTAGAGGCTGCTTACGAATATTTTTTCAAGCCAATGGATAAACTTGTTACAGATCTTTTACATAAAATGGCTGAAATTCAGAAATTTAAAAAAGTAAAAGAATTTTATGAAGAATTAGCTTTTTTGGACGATTTGCAGACCAAAGCTGTTTTACGACTCATGAAAGCAAGATTATTGATTGAAATAATGGTTTCCCGTGAAACAGTATGCAAAGAGAAACTGACTTCACCTGCTATTAAAAATTATAAAGCTGAGAAAGTTTCAAAAATCAGAGAAGAATTTAAAACGACAAATGCAGACATGTTTCAGGTCGATGAACCCATGACAAGGTATTCATCAAAAAAAGTCGCTAAAAACGATGAAAAAGGCCCAAAAAAGACGACTGTTGAGGAAACGCACGATTTGTGGTTAGAAAAGAATTCAGTTGAAGATATAGCACGTATCCGAAAGCTTACAGTTCAAACTATAGAAACTCATTTAGTAAAGTTAATTCAGGCAAAAAAAATCGAAATTTCAGATGTTTTGCCTTATGATAAAATTCTTGCTTTGCGCGAAGCTTTTCAATTCTATCAGGAAGAATCTTTAGGACCTTTAAAAGAAAAATATGGAGATGAATTTACATGGGATGAACTTAAAATGTACAAAGCCAGTATAAATTAACTTTTAGAACGAAATAGAGGCAAAAACATTATGTAAAATAGACTTTAGAAAGCAATTTTTTAAATAAGTGAAACAAAAAATCCTATTCGTTTTTATAATGAATAGGATTTTTCAAATTTTATAGATTTTCGATTAAAATCCAGGCGTCAGGATTTTCAGCTTTTCGAATCTCTTTTTGTGCTTTTTCAGCTTCAGACATGGTAGAATAGCTTCCATACAAAACGGGAAATAAGCCATGTTTGTTTTCGCCCAGCATTCTGGCTTCATATCCTTCTTTGATCAATTCATTGTAAGCTTTTCTTGCATTTGCTTCGCTTCTGAAAGCGCCTGCAATAATGTGATAAGGCATAGTTTTTTCAACTGTTTCTGTTTTTGAAGTATCAACCGAAAGTGTTACCGCCGGCATTGGATTCTGAATCAAAAAAGTAGCTTCCTGAATTTTATTCTGTACCTTTTTCTGTACAGAACTTTCAACAACTAAGGTTTCTGCAGCAATTTGCTTTTGATATAAAGGATATCCAATACTTCCGGTTATTCCAAGGGCTAACACAAAAATAGCGGCATATTTCAGATAAGAATTTGAAGATTTTCTCTCCTCATTTTCATGGAATTGAGCAGGTAGTTTCTTTTCGATCCTTTCAATTTCTTTTTCAAAAATCTCTCTCTTTACAATTGGTGAAACGAAAGGACTTAAACCAAAAGATGCTGATAAATAATTATTTTGCTGATTTGGACTGAAAACCAATTTATTATCACTATTTAAACGGATTTCACCAATATTCTTCAAATATAAAATTCCATTTTCTTCTAATTCTTTTTGCCAGTTCAAAACTTCAAAAGTAATGGAACTTACAGCAAAACCATAAGATGTTTTTTCTGCATTTGCAATATGATTCGCCAGCAAACCATCATTGTTTTTGATTTGACTGTTAAAAGAGATCAATTTTTTAGGAGGAAAAAACGAATTTGTGCTTTCATTTAACTGTGCCGACTGAACTTCGGTTAAAAAGGCACCAAATCCTGGGACCGTTACACACTGATAACGATATAATAACTGTGAGATGTAAGTTTCGATTTTCATAATAACAAAGTTATACATCCAATATAGTTATCAAAAATTTATTCACAATTTTTATTAACAATTCAAAATATTTTATATATAATTGATATTTAGTAATTTAAATATTTTAATATTATATCAAGAATATATTTAATGGCTGAAAATTTTATTTTTTGAAAGAATTTACTTCTATTTGCATCTTTGTTTTTTATATGAACAAGTCCTGTTTATTAAAAGTACCTTCCTCTGAAAAATTATAAGCCATGACACAACAAGATTTATTTTATTTATTAGCCTTGCTTAGAGTTGAAGGTGTTGGAGATATAATGGCCAAAAAACTATTAGCAAATTTTGGAAATGCTGAAAATATCTTCAAGGCAAAAAATAGTCAAATTGCTGCTGTAGATGGTGTTGGGGCAGTATTATTGAAAAATATAAAGGATAAAACTGTTTTTGAGAAGGCAAGTCAGGAACTGAAATTTATTGATCAAAACAATATCAAAACATCTTTTTTTCAGGAAGAACATTATCCTGATCGATTAAAACATTGCATTGATTCCCCGGTTTTAATTTTTTCTGCCGGGAATATAAATTTAAATAACAATAAAATAATCAGTATTGTAGGTACGAGACAAATAACATCTTACGGAATTGAATTCTGCAGAGATTTGATAGAAGATCTGGCTCCTTTAAACCCTGTAATTGTTAGTGGTTTTGCGTATGGAGTTGACATTGTGGCCCATCAGTTGGCTATAGAAAACAAACTCCAGACGATTGGAGTTCTGGCTCATGGTTTAAATCAGATTTACCCAAAAGCGCATAAGAAGTATATGGCTAAAATGGAGGAAAATGGAGGTTTTATAACCGAGTTTTGGAGTTCAACGAATCCAGATAAGGAAAATTTTGTGCGAAGAAACAGAATCGTAGCCGGAATGTCTGAAGCAACAATTGTAATCGAATCCGCAGATAGGGGAGGTTCGCTAATAACAGCGAATATGGCAAACGAATATAACCGGGATGTTTTTGCCGTTCCTGGCCGTGTAACAGACAAATACAGTCAGGGTTGTAATCAACTTATAAAGACGCAAAAGGCCAATATAATAACTAGTGCCGCTGATTTGGTTTATATGCTCAATTGGGATATAAAAAGCGAGATTAAACCGATTCAAAAACAATTGTTTATAGATTTAGAACTGGATGAACAAAAGATTTATGATTTTCTACTAAAAAACGGTAAAGAACTGCTTGATATTATTGCTCTTCAATGTGAGTTACCCATTTTTAAAATCTCAGGAATCTTATTGAATATGGAATTGAAAGGAGTTGTGAGACCTTTGCCAGGGAAATTGTTTGAGGCAATTTAATTTACTTATTTGTAAGTTTTAATTATATTGAAAAAGAATATAAATAAAGAGAGTAAACATAATGTGTTACCAACTGAATAATAACCAATTATGGATGAAATAATTGATATTATAATAACACCAAAATGAAAAATTGATAAATATAAATTTGTCTTTCTTCGAATTATAAATATTACAAAATAACCTATTACGAAAAGTTTTAAACTTATAGGCAAGAGGATTGCATTGTAAAATACCTGATTAGAAAAATCATATGCCCATCCAACAGTTTTATTTATTCCAAATGATTGCTCATTTCCAAATAAATAATTCAATATAAAGCATAATCCGAAAAGTGGTATTAAGAGGAATGAAAGGTATTTTGTAAATATTTTGCTAAACATTTTGTTTTATAAGTGATTCAGTAAAATTAGATTTTATATAAAAACCCGACAAGTTTTAAATCTGTCGGGTTTGTAATATTTACTTTCCAAATCCCAGAACTTCTCTAACTTTTGCCAAAACGCCATTGGCAACAACTGAAGCTTTTTCAGCGCCTTTTTTCAATAGGGAATCAACTTCGTCAAGGTTATTAATGTAGTAGTTGTATTTTTCTCTTTCGGTTTTGAATTTCTCTGTAATCAGCTCAAACAAAGCTTGTTTGGCATGGCCGTAACCGTAATTTCCACCTAAATAATTGGCTCTCATTTGAACAATCTGAGTCTCATCTGCTAAAAGAGAATAGATAGCAAAAGCGTTGCAGGTATCCGGATTTTTTGGTGCTTCAAGTGAAGTACTGTCAGTTTCAATGCTCATAACTTGTTTTCGTAAAGCTTTGTCATCCAGAAAAATATTGATGATATTGTTTGCAGATTTACTCATTTTACCACCATTTGTTCCCGGAATAAGCATAATGTTTTCCTGAATTTTGGCTTCCGGAAGCACAAAGGTTTCACCCATTTGGTGATTGAATCTTGAAGCGACATCACGAGTGATTTCCAGATGTTGTAATTGATCTTTTCCAACAGGAACAAATTCAGCATCATACAACAAAATATCGGCTGCCATAAGCATCGGATACGTAAAAAGTCCCGCATTAACGTCATCTAAACGATCAGCTTTGTCTTTGAATGAATGTGCTAAAGCTAATCTTGAATAAGGAAAAAAACAACTTAAATACCATGTTAATTCAGCAGTTTGAGTCACATCAGATTGTCTGTAGAAAGTTACTTGATCAGGATTTAAACCACACGCAAGCCAAGCCGCTGCAGTGCTGTAAGTGTTCTCTCTTAATGTTTTGCCGTCTTTAATTTGTGTAATCGAGTGTAAATCAGCAATAAACAAAAAAGATTCGTTTGCCGGATTATTCGATAATTCGATTGCCGGAATAATTGCTCCCAACAAATTGCCTAAGTGAGGTGTTCCGGTACTTTGAACTCCGGTAAGTATTTTTGCCATTTTGGTTCTTATTTCTAACTGCAAAGTTCGCAAACTTTTTTGCAAAGCATGCAAGGTTTATTTTTTTCTTCTGCAAAAATTAGAAAGTTTTCTAAAAGTTTTTTCAGATTTCAGTTTTTTATTTTCATAAAAGGCTAAATATTCTGAAAATCTTGTTGTCCAAAAATTTATAATCACAACTGTTTTCTTACATTTGAAGCTATGAAAGTATTAAAAATTATTTTTTGGATATTGTGGCGCATTTGGTTTTACATCCTAATGGCTATTCCAATATTGATTATGCTGCCATTTTTACTGGCTTCAATCATAACCGAAAGCGGTTATCCATATTTCTTCAAAATGGCTCGAATTTGGGCTAAATTCATCCTTTTTGGAATGGGTTTTTATTATAAAATTGAGCGTCTGCAAACACTCGAAAAGGGAAAAAGTTACATGATTGTAGCCAATCATACTTCAATGACAGATATTATGTTAATGCTTGCCATTATAAAAAATCCGTTTGTTTTTGTTGGAAAAAAAGAGCTTGTAAAGATTCCGTTATTTGGATTTTTCTATAAAAGAACCTGTATTTTAGTGGATAGAAATTCTTCAAAAAGCAAAAATGAAGTATTTAAGAGAGCTCAAAGCAGGCTTAATAAAGGTCTGAGTATTTGTATTTTTCCTGAAGGAGGAGTACCCGATGATGAATCTATTTTGCTGGATGAGTTTAAAGACGGTGCTTTTAGATTGGCAATTGATCATCAAATTCCGATTGTACCCATTGTTTTTGCGGATAATAAAAAGCGTTTTTCATATACTTTTTTAAGTGGAAGTCCCGGTAAGATGAGAGGGAAAATTTTAGCTTTTATCGAAACAAAAGGACTTACATCTGAAAACAGGAAAGATCTTCGTGATCAAACCAGACAATTGATTTATAAAGGATTACTTGAATTTAAAAAAGATAAGAAGGATTCTTAAGTCTATAATAAATAATAAACCCGGTAAATTTAAAACTTACCGGGTTTAATTTTGAATTAAAAACCCCTTTTTATTCAAAATTTTATCTATGAATTATCTTTTCTGAAATAAATCTTAGTAATTTTTTAAATTTTAATTTGGTTTTTCTTCGGTTTATGTTCAACAGAATTTCTTTTTTTTCTTTCATGATTAAAAAATATTAACGGTTGATAATAGTTAGTCTGATTAAAACTCAAATTGTCATGATAATATTATGGGTATCATAAAATAAAAAGGTTGTATAAAAAACTAAAAAATTCTTAAAAAAATTAATAAAAACCCGTTAGTATCAAATTAAAAACTAACGGATTTTTATTGAATAACCAACCAAATTTATTCTAAAAAGTCTTCGAAAGTACGTATGACAGATACATTTCGAAGTTTACGTTATCTATTAGATGTAAAGATTTCTAAAAGGTTGCGTCTTTATTTAAAAAAAATAAAAAACCCAACAGATTTTTAAAACTGTTGGGTTGTAAAATATTAATTTAGAATATCTTAAGTTAAGAGTTTGCTAACTCTTTCATATAATCTTTAATTTTTATTTCTAATTCATCAGCTAATTCTGGATTATCTTTAATCAAAGTTTTAACTGCATCACGTCCTTGTCCTAGTTTGGTTTCTCCATAGCTAAACCATGATCCTGCTTTTTTAACAATTTCAAATTCAACAGCAAGATCTAGAATTTCTCCGGTTTTAGAAACGCCTTCTCCGTACATGATGTCAAATTCGGCAGTTTTAAATGGCGGAGCAACTTTGTTTTTTACGATTTTAACTTTAGTTCTGTTTCCTATAACATTTTCACCATCTTTAATTTGTGATGAACGGCGAATATCTAAACGTACAGAAGCATAGAATTTTAATGCATTACCTCCTGTTGTAGTTTCAGGATTTCCAAACATTACACCTATTTTTTCTCTCAATTGGTTGATAAAGAAAACAGTACAGTTTGTTTTACTGATAGTTCCGGTAAGTTTTCTCAAAGCCTGAGACATCAATCGTGCATGAAGTCCCATTTTTGAATCTCCCATTTCTCCTTCGATCTCACTTTTTGGAGTTAATGCTGCTACAGAGTCAATTACAACAATGTCTATAGCCCCGGAACGTATAAGGTTTTCTGCAATTTCCAAAGCTTGTTCCCCATTATCTGGTTGTGAAATGATTAGGTTTTCGATATCAACACCTAATTTTTCAGCATAATTTCGATCAAAAGCATGTTCGGCATCAATAAAAGCGGCAATTCCGCCTGCTTTTTGTGCCTCAGCAATTGCATGTAAGGTTAATGTGGTCTTACCAGAAGATTCCGGACCGTATATTTCAATAATTCTTCCTTTTGGATAACCATTTACTCCAAGAGCTAAGTCAACACCAAGTGAACCTGAAGAAATCGTTTCAACTTCTACAATGGCTTTGTCGCCCATTTTCATTACGGTTCCTTTTCCGTAGGTTTTATCAAGTTTATCAAGCGTAAGTTGTAACGCTTTTAATTTAGCATCTTTGTCTGAACTCATTTTCTTTTATCTAAATTGTTATAATTTTTTCTTTTTTATGGTAAATCAGTTTGTTAGCAACCACTGATTTAGTTTTTTTAGGCTTATAATTTTGTAAAAATACTTCTTTTTTTTGATGTGACAACGAAAGAGAGAGTATAAAAAAGTAAGATTTTTAAGATATAAATAAAGCCTTTAATTCTGAAGCTTCTTCGGGTTTTATTTTTCCAGCCAATAATAAACTCAATTGTTTTCGACGTAAAGCAGCTTCAAAACGAAGTATTTCAAGTTCGGATTCAGGTACAATTGGAGGTACCTCTACGGGTCTTCCGGTATCATCAACTGCAACAAAAGTATAAATGGCTTCGTTTGCTTTTGTCCTGTTTCCGGATTCACGGTCCTCAACCCAGACATCAATAAAAACTTCCATAGAGCTTTTAAATGATCTTGAAACTTTTGCTTCGACTGTTACAACACTTCCCAGTGAAATAGCTCTGTTAAAAGCGACATGATTTACTGAAGCCGTAACTACAATCCGACGTGAATGTCTTCGGGCTGAAATACTCGCAGCACGATCCATTCTGGCTAATAATTCACCACCAAAAAGGTTATTTAAAGGATTTGTTTCGCTCGGTAAAACTAAATCGGTTAAAATAGTTAAGGATTCTGAAGGATGTTTTGGATTCATTTTCGTTTTGGTAAAATTTAAAATAACGACTGATTAATTCAGCCAATAAACAGCCATGACAGCTGGGATAAAATAAATAACAATGGTTCTCGCACCATCATAATCTTTAGCTAATCTTTGGCCGAAAAGCATCATTAACAAACAGATACAAGAAAATACAGCGCCGTAAAAACCATATTCACGACCACTTTTTGTAAATAACTGGATTGCCCCAACTGAACATAAAATGCCAGAAATTAACTCTAAAATTAAGAGATGGAGTAAAGCAAGAGGTACCTGGTTTTTTAGAACTGTTTTAGAAAAATGTTCTTTAAGCCAGGAAATATTTTCTTTCCAGTAAAAAATTTTTTCGTAGCCAGATTGTAAAAATGTAAGGGCCAAAAAAATCAAAAGCAGAATAGAGGCGGAATTATTCATTTTAAAACTATTTTTTATGAATTAAACGAGTCAGTTTTATGGATAAATCGGTTAAGATTATTTTTGCATTTCCATTTCTTTCAATGTGATACATAGCATCAGAGAGTTCTTTAAAAATCTCATGAATATTATTTCCGTTGACAAAAGGAGCAAAATTTTCAAGTTTAAATTTGTCAACCCTTGGTTCAATGTAAACTAAATCAGGTGTCTGATAATTTAATAGAAGCGCCTGTCTAAACATTTCGATGCAAAACTGAATAAATTTTTTCTGGCTTTCGCGGCCTAGAGCTGCAATTTCTTCACTCCATGAAATTAAATCCTGAATGGCAGCTGCATTTCCTTTTGCACGGAAAGCCGCACGTACCCAATTAACAAACCATTGCTCGAAAGGATATTCAGTATCATCCTCTTTTAACAAGTGCAGTGCCTTATTGAAATTACCCTGAGCCTGATGCGCAATTTTTTTGGCGTAGTTTGGATCTGCATTTTCTCTTGAAACAAGAGCCTCAGCCATTACTTTTTCAGGAATTCCATTAAAATGAATTACCTGACAACGAGATCGTATGGTTTGAATAATATCTTCTTCATTTTCAGAAATCAGAATAAAAATGGTTTTATCTGAAGGTTCTTCGAGTAGTTTCAGTAATTTGTTTGATGCCGCAATATTCATCTTGTCGGCCATCCATATAATCATGATCTTATAACCGCCTTCATAAGATTTTAACGAAAGTGATTTTAAAACCTCCTGGGCATCTTCAACCCGAATTTCGCCCTGTTTGTTTTGAACACCCAAAATTTTATACCAGTCAAATAAACCTCCATAAGGCATTTCCTGAATAAAAGTTCGCCAGTCCTGAATAAAGTCTAAACTTTTTGGTTTTGTTTTTACATCTTCTGTTGTAACGGTTGGATAAATAAAATGCAAATCCGGATGGGAGATGTTTAGGAATTTTAAATTACAGGAATCGTTTCCATTTTCGTTTTCATTGCCTGTATTGTTGCATAAAATAAATTGAGCATAAGCAATAGCGGTAGATAATGTACCACTTCCTTCAGGCCCGATGAATAGCTGTGCATGAGGAATTCTTCCTGAAGAAGCACTTTTTATCAGGTGATTTTTGATATGATCCTGTCCTAAAATTTGAGAAAATTGCATGAAGCAAAGATATAAGAAAATGAGTGAGTCGGAAATATTATAAATTAAACTTTAAAATATTCATTTTTTATTTTTAAATGGATAGTTGGTTTTGGATAATTGTTAATTTTTATTTTGTCAGGTTTTGTTAATATTGAGAATTTTGAAACGAGATATTAAGATTTTTTTGTTAATAGTTTTTTGCTTAACAGGATAAAAGTAGGTTTTTTTTGTGTAATATATTCGTTGAAAATAATTATTTTTGAGGGCAATTCAATATAAAAATCTTACATAATTAAATTTTGATAAAAATATAACTAGTAATTGTTAACAGCTTATTTTACAGGGATAAAAGAAATTCTTTAAGTTTTTTTTAAGTCTTTTTTTTAAAAAAAAAAATATTAAAGTTGCAGATTAAGTTAATTTACATATTTTTGTTTTCATCAACAACAAACTTTTAATAAGAATATATGAAAGGGAAAATTATTTTTTTAAGTGCATTTTTTTTATTGACTACGGGAGCTATTTCAGCACAAGCTAAAAACGCTCCAAAAAGTATCATTAGTACAACAGCTCTTATTCGTAAATACCATGATCAAAAAGAATTAAGTGGTATGCAAAAAGGAGAATTACTGGAGTTGTATATCGAACGTATCAAAGTATTGGTAAAAACACTTCCTTACATTGCTTTGGTTACAAAACCAGGAGTTACTATGGCAGACTTAGGTATCCCGGACGATAACGAACATAAAAAATCCTTAGAAAATCAAGCATTAGGAACTACAACTTTCTTGGATACTACTGTAGATTTTCAAAGAAAAATGATGCCTTATTCAGATAAAGCAAATTTAATTGCAGCAATTTTATTTTACGAAGGAACATTGAAATCTTTGCATGAATTCAACGAATTGAATGAAATGTAATTTTAAAATAAACTTTTAAACCTTTTTTAAAATGTTTGCCTACCCATGAATTAAATTTCATTTAACATTTTAAAAAAGGTCTTAAAGCTCGTTTTCGTAGTATTCTAAATTTTTGGAAAACTCGGGATGAGTTTTTTACGCATACGCATACCCAAATTTATTATTAACCCTAATACCCCCTTATCATGAAAAAATTTACTCAAATTATCTGTGTTTTTTTGACAGTTGCCAGTATGAGTGCTCAACAAGAAAAAGGAATTATGGGCTACACCAACTGGTTGAATAACTGGACCGAATTTAAGCCTAATAAAGTTGAATATGGTGAAGCTAACCAAATTTTGGCTGGAAATATCTCAACAAACACGAAACTACTTAAGAGAAATATTTATGTTCTGCAGGGAAATGTTTATTTAACCAATAATGCGGTTTTAACAATTGAACCGGGAACTTTAATTATTGGTGATTTTGAAACAAAAGGAACGTTGGTAGTCACAAAAGGTGCATCAATTATTGCAGACGGTTTAGAAACAGATCCAATCGTTTTTACTTCTAACAGAAGTCAGAAAAAAGCAGGAGATTGGGGAGGAATCGTAATTCTTGGTGATGCTCCAATTAATAAATTTGGAAATGTTGGTTCTTATAACTTAGATCTTGATCCTACACTTACTACTTATGGTGGTGATAATGCAGCAGGTAATTCAGGTATCTTAAGATTTGTTAGAATTGAATTTGCAGGAAAAAAAGTAAAAGGTTCAGGAACTTTTAATGGATTAACTTTAGCAGCAGTTGGTAATAAAACTATTGTAGAAAATGTTATGGTAAGCTATTCTGGTGGTGACGCATTTGCATTTTTTGGAGGTGATGTGAATGCTACTAAATTAGTTTCTTATAAATCAATTAATGATGATTTTAAGTTTACTCAGGGAGTACAATGTCGTCTTCATAATTCACTAGCAGTAAGATCTTCCTATTTATCAAGTAATAAAGACGGATCTCGTTGTATGGAAGTTGCTTCTTACGAGAAAAAAAGCGAAACTGATTTTACTAAAAAACAAACTTTGGTTGTAGCATCGAATATTACTATGCTTAATGATAGCGAAAATATTAATGCAGATATTCAGTCAGGTTTGGTAAAAGAAGCTGTTTACATTGCTGAAAACGCTTCACTTCAAATGAAACGTAGTGTAATTTCTGGATTTAACCCAGCTGTATTATTAGACAGTAAAACAGAAATTAACGATGCGAATCTTAAGAAAATTAAATTTGAGGAAATGTACTTCAACCTATGTAAAGGAAACATCTTTACCGAGTTCAATTCAAATAATGAAGATTTAGAGAGCTGGTATGGTAATAGTGTATTCTTTAACGTGTACTCTCAAAGTGATAACAAAGAAACATTTATAGATATTTTTAATCCAAAGAAACCAGATTTCAGACTTCAATTAGGAAAAATTACTGCTTCAAGCGGTAACAGATAAGAGATTTAGATTTTTATTTTAAAGCGTAAATTTTATTAATAAAAAGTCCCCAGACAATTTATGTATACGTCTTGTACAGGACCCAAATAAAGATCAAAACAGAATATGGCCCCAAGTATTAAAAAGTATTTTATATATACAATATTTTTGGTTTTCCCTTTATCGTTAAGTTTATATGCCCAAAGCAAAATTGAAAAGTCTGTCTCTTCAAATATTGCTGCTGGTAAGTCTTCTTGTGCGTTAAAAAAATTAAACCAAGCAACCGCAATTACACCTGTAATTATTTTAGATAATTCTAAACAGTTTATAGTAGAGCTATCCATCCCCAAGGATAGCTTTGCTGTAGTCGCTGAAGGAGTTGATAAATCAAATACAGATGTCAAAACCACAGAAAAGCAGTCCAAAAATATCGCAACATACTCAGCGCTTGCAAAAGATATTATTGAGAATTATAAATATGATTTTTCTGAAACGTTTATAGATATTTTGTTTTTTGAAGATATAGATTTGGCAAGAATTCGCACTATATGATGAAAAAAACTACTCTTTCTCTAAAATCATTATTTGTTTTAGGAGTTTTTTTATTTACCGTTTACAAATCTAATGCCCAAGCCACAATCTCAGCAAGTAAGTTTGATTTTGTGAATATTTGTGCAGGGGATTTTGTAAACGGCAAACCCTTTAATGAGTATAATGTAACTTTTACATATAGTGATTTTACCGCTGATGTAACTTTTGACGTAGAAATATCAGACGAGAACGGAGTTTTTTTAGCTACCCCGCTTTTGGCCACTAAGCTTGAAGTTACAAATATTTCTACTAGCCAGCAAAAAATAAAATTTGCTATTCCCGTTGATTTAAAAGGGTCTGACACTTATAGTATAAGAATTAGAAGCAATAAAAGTGTGAATAGCCAAAGAATTAAAAATTTTAGTAATAACGATACTTTTTCCGTTTATTATAAAAATTATGTTGATTCGTTTTCTATCAATAATCAGGCTAGTACTGCTACTTTTTGTAGTGGAGGAAGTCTGACACTTTCTATTGACAATCCTACCCCGTCAGTAAAAGAGTCTTCACCAGTAAACTATTCAAACTTAAAATACATTTGGTATAAAGATGAGGTTGTGGTTTCCGGACAAAGTGCAGCAAGTTTAGCTGTGAATACTCCAGGTAGTTATTATGCAAAAATTGACTACGGTAAATGTTCTGATAATAATTTTAGCTCTAATCGTGTTACAGTTACAAGTTCATCTGGATCAGGAGCATCGGTTTCAATTAGTTCTAGTTTGGGAAATCCTTTTTGTGCAAACGGGGGTAATACTGTTTTGACGGCAACGTCTGGTAATAGTTACATCTGGAAAAAAGACGGTGTAGTAATAAGCGGTGTAACAAGCCGTACTTATGCTACAAACGAAGCAGGTGTTTATACCGTTGATGTTAATTTTGGAGGTTGTTCAGGATCAGGAAGCATTAACCTAATTAGTAATAGCTTTGATGCAAGTATTGATGTGGCTGAAGAAACAACTATCAATGAAGGTGAAACTTTAAGTGTCACTGTAACAGATGATGCTTCAAGCCCAACTTATGAATGGTATTTGAATGGTAATCTTATTGAAGGAGCAACATCTGATACTTATGTAGTTTCTTTTAGAGGAAAATATAGAGTAAAAGTTTCTCAGGCAGGTGGATGTATTTCTACAAAAGAATTTACTTTTAAAGTTAATGGACCACCAAGTGACGCTACAGTAATTCCAAACATCATTCAATTAAGTACTTCTCCATATTGGAATATTCCTAAAGAATATCAAAACGAAAGCACAAAAGTTATAATTATAAGCTCAAATGGAGAAAAGGTTCTGGATGTTGTCAATTATCAAGGTGATTGGCCTCAGACAGGATTAGATATTAAAAATATAAATCCGGTATTCTACTATGTCATTAAAGGCGATGCAGGTGAAAAAAAGGGATCAATAACGGTGCTAAAATAATATGAAGAAAATTTTACTATTCTTAACTTTATTTTGCGGTTTACCAAAGTTACTCTACTCTCAGGATACAAATGAGGGTGGAGTTGTTTCGTTTTCATTACCTATCAGAAATTCATTAAAGTTTAATAGATATTTAATCAACCCGACATTCAGTTTTGTTAGGGAACAAAATCCTACGGTAAGTTTCTATAACAAAAGACAATACGTACAATTTGATGACGCTCCAAATACTTATCTCTTTAATTACTCAGGACGTTTGAAGGAAAATGATGGGTATGCTATAGGTTTATTTCAGCAAAATTACGGTTTAATGACAGTTTTTGGGGGAGTTTTCAATTTTGCTCATAATATTGAATTACAAGAGGACAGTAATTTAACTTTTGGATTAAACGTTGGTGCTTACCAAAGTGGTTTGAATAAAGGAAAAATAATATCTGACGATGTTTTGAATGTAGATTATCCTACAAATACTCTTATTGCAATAAATCCAGGGATCAACTACGGAACGGCCTTTCTTGATTTCGGTTTATCCATGAACAATTTAATTCTGTATAATTTTGGTTCAGGAATGGTAAAAGAGGATCCTGAAAAAGCCATTCAATTGCACGCTATGTATACAGGATATATTGATAGCTATGGTTTTTTTGATCAAAGTAAATTTTCAGGGATTGTAAAAACAGAAATTAAAAAAGACAATACCATTATTTCAGGGCTTGCTATGTTAACTCTTCCGAAAGGAATTTGGGGGCAAGTTGGTTATAATACTTTATACGGAGTTTCTGCAGGATTAGGAGCTAATATAACAGCCAATATTGCAATTGAATATAATTATGAAAGAGGTTTTGGTAATTTCACCAATTTAGGAGCCTCTCATGAATTTGTTATTGCATATAAATTTAAAAATACAAGATACTATTATGGAGATGATGAAGAAGGCTCTTTAATAGATACTTACAAGCCAAAACCTGTAATAGCTAAAAAATCAACTGCTCCAATTACAAGAGTAGATGGTGCAACAAAAGCAAAATTAGCAGCAGAAGCTAAAGCTAAGGCTGATACTGAAGCATTACAGGCAAGATTGGCTGCAGCAGCAAAAGTTAAAGCTGATGCTGAAGCTGCAGCAAAAGCAAAATTAGAATCAGATAATAAGGCAAAAGCAGATGCTGAGGCATTAAAAATAAAACTAGCAGCAGAAGCAAAAATTAAAGCCGATGCTGAAGCAACAAAATCAAAATTATTAGCAGAAGCTAAAGCTAAAGCCGATGCAGAAGAAGCAAAACGTAAAGCAGAAGCTAAAGCAAAAGCAGAAGCAGCAGATTTACAATCTATTATTGCTGCTGATGCTAAGGCAAAAGCAGATTCTGATGCACTTCAGGCAAGATTAGCAGCTGAAGCTAAAGCGAAAGCAGCAGCTGAAGCTAAAACTAAAGCAGCGAAGGATGCTGCAATTAAAGCCAAAGCAGCAGCAGATGCCAAAGCGAAAACAGCTGCATTAGCGGCAGAAAAAGAAAGATTAGCCGCCGAAGCCAAAGCTAAAGCCGATGCTGAAGAAAGACAATCAAGAATTGCAGCAGAGGCCAAAGCTAAAGCCGATGCTGAGGCATTACAGATAAAATTAGCTGCCGAAGCTAAAGCCAAAGCTGATGCAGAGATATTAAAAGTTAAGTTAGCTGCGGAAGCCAAAGCTAAAGCTGATGCGGAAGCCTTACAGGCAAAATTAGCTGCCGAAGCAAAAGCAAAAGCTGATATGGAAGCTTTACAGGCAAAATTAATCGCTGATGCTAAACTAAAAGCTGATGCAGAAGCGACGAATAAAGCTAAGGCTGAAGAAGAAGCTAAAAAGTTGAAATTGGCTGAAGAAGCCAAAGCTAAAGCCGATGCAGAAGCATTACAAGCTAAGTTAGCAGCCGAAGCTAAAGCCAAAGCTGATGCAGAAGCACTACAAGCTAAGTTAGCAGCCGAAGCTAAAGCTAAAGCCGATGCAGAAGCACTACAAGCTAAGTTAGCAGCTGAAGCCAAAGCCAAAGCTGATGCAGAAGCATTACAGGCTAAGTTAGCAGCAGATGCTAAAGCCAAAGCTGATGCAGAAGCATTACAAGCTAAGTTAGTAGCCGAAGCCAAAGCTAAAGCCGATGCAGAAGCATTGCAAGCTAAGTTAGCAGCAGATGCTAAAGCTAAAGCCGATGCAGAAGCATTGCAAGCTAAGTTAGCTGCGGAAGCCAAAGCTAAAGCCGATGCAGAAGCATTGCAAGCTAAGTTAGCTGCGGAAGCCAAAGCTAAAGCTGATGCAGAAGCACTACAAGCTAAGTTAGCTGCCGAAGCCAAAGCTAAAGCCGATGCAGAAGCACTACAAGCTAAGTTAGCAGCTGAAGCCAAAGCCAAAGCTGATGCAGAAGCATTACAAGCTAAGTTAGCAGCCGAAGCCAAAGCTAAAGCTGATGCAGAAGCATTACAAGCTAAGTTAGCAGCCGAAGCCAAAGCTAAAGCTGATGCAGAAGCATTACAAGCTAAGTTAGCTGCGGAAGCCAAAGCTAAAGCTGATGCAGAAGCATTACAAGCTAAGTTAGCTGCGGAAGCCAAAGCTAAAGCCGATGCAGAAGCATTGCAAGCTAAGTTAGCAGCCGAAGCCAAAGCTAAAGCCGATGCAGAAGCATTACAAGCTAAGTTAGCTGCCGATGCTAAAGCTAAAGCCGATGCAGAAGCATTACAAGCTAAGTTAGCAGCCGAAGCCAAAGCCGAAGCCAAAGCCAAAGCCGATGCAGAAGCATTACAAGCTAAGTTAGCAGCTGAAGCCAAAGCCAAAGCTGATGCAGAAGCACTACAAGCTAAGTTAGCAGCAGAGGAAAAAGCTAAAGCGGATGCACTGGCTGCCTCGACTCAAAAAGATGAAACTGCAAAAGAGATTGATAACTTAACACTATCGATTGAAGATTCAGGTAAAGTTCAGTCAGATTTAATTGCGAAATTTAATGCCACCGTTGCGAATAAGCAAAAAGATTTGGATGATATGAAGGAAGAAAATGATTTGAGTGAAAAAGGTATTTATAAAGAACCTAAACCATTTAAGAGTGTTGCGGCAGAAAATAGTATGATAGAGTCGTTAAAAAGTCAGATTGCTGATGCGAACAGAGCTCAAAAGAATGCTATTGCGAATTTGACAAATCTATATAACGAAAGACTTAAAAAGGTTCCTAATAAAGATGATGCTTTAAACAGAGCTTATTTGGAAAAAATCAATGAATTGAAGGCAGCTCAAATAAAAGCTGAAAAAGATAATATTGCATTGATTGCTAATTTAGAGCGTATTAAAACGGAAACTGAAATTGAGAAAAAACGTAGAATTAAACGTGCAGCTTATGAAAATGATCAGGGAAGATATGCTCAGGATATTGCAGCTCTTAAACGTATAAAAGAAACGACAAAATTAAGCAGTACGCCATTGACTGAAAGTGATTTTGATTTTGGAGAAGATCAGTCAAATATGCAGATTATTAAGAATATTAAAAACTCTGAAAATGGCTATTATTTAATTCTTGCAGTTCACAATAGTGTTGAAAAACGCGATCAGTTTTTAACAAAAGCTGTTGCTGCCGGACGTTCAGATGTTAATTTCTTTTATGACATAACAACAAGTAAATATTACATTTATTACGAAAAATTTGAAGGTTTATCAGATGCTCAAAAGGCGTTGGAAGCAAAAGGAAATAAACCTTACAACGGAAAAATGGCAATAGTAAAAGTTGAAAATTAATTAGAATAGGAATAAAGAATACGGTTCTTTTAAAAGTACCGATAAAATAAATATTTTTAAAGTGCCCAAAGCTTTTTCTAACGCCCCTTAGATAAAAGCCTAAGCCCCAAAAAAAGTAAATACCATGAAAAAACCTACTACTTTTAAACCTGCAGAATTGGTTTTAGCAATCCTTACAAATCTTGTAATGTTTGCTAAAAATGAGTTTCATGCTCTAAGAATACTTTGTTGTTTCAATGAGATAAAGTTTTTGAAAGCTTCAAAAACGAGGAATCTTGCAGTTCTTGTATTTTTATTGTTTTTATCTTTTAACATTGGCCATGCACAGGTAGGAACAACCTTCTCTGCCAGGCTTGATGATGGAAAAGGAAATAAGTATCTTAAAGTTCAGGGAGATATCAAATTGATTGGAAACACAATTTTGACTCCAAAGGGTAAAAGTTTACCTTTTAATGATGCGGGAAACAATAATGATTTGGATGCTGTTTATGTAGATATTGATGGTGATAATAGTACGGTAAGTTCAAGTAGTGCAAATTTACTTATCAATAATAGTTGTAAAAGAATTGTCTTTGCCGGATTGTATTGGTCAGCCATGTATCCTAATGCAGCAAGTACAAACGGGAACTGTTTTAATTGTGGTACTACTGCGTTAACTGACTGGAACCAGGTGAAGTTTAAGGTTCCGGGAGGTACTTATCAAACGTTGACTGCTAGTGGTACTAAAGAGGTAATTTTTAAAGGGGATAATAGTAATAATTTTAATAACGGAGTTTATGTTTGTTTTAAAGATGTAACTTCAATATTGCAGGGATTGGCAGATGCTGATGGTACTTATACAGTAGCTAATTTAAGAGCAACAACGGGTATTAGACAGGGAGGTAGTGCAGGTGGATGGACTTTGGCAGTTATTTACGAAAGTCCGACAGTTTCAAGTAAGTATATTTCTGTTTTTGACGGAGCACAAATGACAAATGTCGATGCGGGAACGAATCAATTATTGAAAGTTGATATACCGATTAGTGGATTTCAAACTTTGCCTGTTGGATTTCCTGTAATAGCAAAAGTTGGTGTGGCTGCCTTGGATGGAGATTATAGCAAAAATGGTGATGGTTTATTATTTAAAAATGGATTGGTACCAACTCCTCCTTCTGCTACAGCAAATAGTCTATTTACACCCATTACAAACACACTTAATCCAACAACACTTTCTCCAGAAACAAGTTCTAACTTTTTCAATGCTTCGATTACTGTTGATAATGCCCAGGTTACGAATCGTAATCCTACCAACAGGAATAATTTAGGTTTTGATATTGATTATTTAGAAATTCCAAACCCATCCAATTCTGTAATTCCTAATGGTGCAACTCAGGGAACTTTTAGAATGTTTACAAATGACCAATCAGGGGGAGGAGATGGTTACGCTGCATTTTTGGCTACTTTTGCGGTAGATGTTATTGAACCAAAAATTACTTTAACCAAAGAGGTTTTTGATTATTCTACAACTCCTCCTACCAATATGGGTAATAAGGATGTTACTTTAGGTAAGGAGTTAAATTATGTAATTGGTTTTCAAAATCAGGGTAATGATAATGCTACCAATTTTACCATAACAGATATTTTACCTATTAACACCAAATTTAATTATCCTACTGATATAGTTGAACTACCGGCAGATATAGTTATTAGTGGTGTTAGATATAAAGTGACCCATAGTTATGATGCTGCAACACGTACTATTACATTTACGATTCCAAAACAATTTGTTGAAGTAAGTGATCCTAGATATACTATTCGATTTAAAGTTAAAGTTGTAGAATCTTGTAGTGAGATAAGTGATGTTTGTTCTAATATTATTCAGAATACGGCATTATCAAATTATTCAGGTACTTACAATACAGGAATTTTTGGGGATAAAAGTTTAGATTCCTATACAAGCTGTAATGTGGGTATTCCACAATCAACAAACTTTTTGGTTGATGTTGATGACTGTAAATTTGAAAAAAACGAAGTTTTATGCGGAACAAGTATTCAAATTAAGGCAGCTAACGGCTACAGCAGTTATTCATGGTCAACCAGCCCGACAGGAACACCTGTAATTGGAACCAGTCAAACACTTACAGTCGTAAAAGAAGGAGTATATTATGTTAAAAATACTGCTCCTGCACCTTGTTTGTCAATAGCCGAAAAATTTACAGTAACATTAGCAAATAATTTATTGGAAAACCCTGTATTACCTTATGCAAGATCCCCATATGCAGGAAGTATTACAGAATGCCCTGATAACGGAAAATTATTGCCTAATTTATTTTTATGCGGAGCAAGTGATTTTAGAGATATAAAAACAGGTATTTCGGCAACAGGAACTACAATAGTTTGGGAAAAGCTTAATGAAGGTAGTTGTCCGGCAGTCGCAAATGATAAATGTGCCAATGAAAATGAATCCTGTAGCTGGTCGCAAGTAGCATCCGGACCAGATTACCGAGCCGATACTAAGGGACAATATCGCTTAACAATTACCTACCAAAATAATTGTGTTAACCAGTTTTATTTTAATGTTTTTAAAAACGAAGTAAATCCTACTGTAACTTATAACGATATCTATTGTAACACAAAAGGTAAAATTACAGTAAATGGTCTTCCTACTGGATATGTATATAGTCTGACCAAAAACGGAACATATACCAGCACTAATACTTTTACAATAAATACAGCGGGGAACTATACTGTATATATTAAACAAACAGGTGTTGATACAAACCCTTGTATATTTGAATTATCTGTTACTATTGTTGACAGAAAATTAGAGGTTGAAACAATTGTAACTCATCCAATATGTTTTGGAGACAAAGGAAGTATTAAAGTTAACACTTCTGGTGTAAGAGGACAGTATTATTATGAACTTTTTAAAAATGGTACTTCTATTCAAAAAGTTGGACCAGTAACTGCAGCTGATTATACTTTTAATAATTTAGATGAAGGAGGTTATTCCTATACAGTAAAAACAGACGATGGATGTTCTTATACAAATTATTATGTAGCTATTAATCAATCTGCAGGAGAAATAAAAGCTTCAGCAGCAATTTCAAGACCTTTAACAGATTGTACTACAGGTATAATAAAAATAACGGCTTCACAAGATAGAAATTGGAGTAATTCTTTTTACTATTTTGTAAACGGCTCGTCTACTTTCCAAACCTCTAATGAAATTGAGGTAACTACAGCAGGAACCTATACGATTAGAGTTGTGGGATCAAATAACTGTGAAAAAATTATCACTATTGATGTTCCTAAAACGCCTAAACCAACTTATACAGTTTCTAATACGAACAGTAATTGTTATGATGATGCTGCAGAGATAAGAATTAATCTGACCAGTTCAACTTCAGGATATACTATGGGTTATAGTATTGATGGTGGAGCAACATATCAGACCAATCCTGTTTTTTCAAATTTGACACCAGGTACTTATAGCGTAAAAGTAAAATATAGTGTCACTTATCCTATTACAAATTGGCCTTATACAGAAACCAAAGAGTGTTCTGATCCGGCACAGTCTGTTACTATAACAGGACCAACTTCGTCAGTAACTGCTTCGGCTGGTGTTGCTGAATTAGCGGGTTGTGGACCATTACAAGGAGGTCAGCCAACGGGATTAATTAGGTTTACTAATGTTGAGGGAGGAACGGCTCCATACCAATACAGTTTTGATGGTGGTGCAAGTTGGCAAAGTTCTCCGCAAAAGTATGTTATATCTTCTACAGTTCCTTACGATTTACGTGTTAAGGATAATTTAGGATGTATCTATAAAATTCCTTATAATGTTATTTTAGATCCTAAACCACAGGATCCGTCTGTTGACAATAATATTACTCCTATATACAATTGTGATGGTTCGGCTACTGCAACTGTTGTGGTAAATACTCCTACTACAAGTAGTGGGACTACCTATACTTATGAGTATTATATTAAAAAGAATGGTTCAGCAACTGCTGTTCCAAATACTCCAATAACAAGTAATACATTTACAAATGTTCCTGCCGGAAATCACACTGTTATTGTAAAATATAATATTCAAACAGTTTCTACTTATAGTAACTTATTGCAGGAAGATTTTGGAAGAGGAGGAGATACTCAATCTCCGGGTATTAATTCGGCTTATTGTTGGGAAAAACAAGATGGTAATACTCTTGCTTTTGCGACTTGTAGTCTCTCTGATTGGCATCCATGGTTAATGAACGATGGAGATTATGTAGTAACAAGTGCGTTGCTACCTGATCATGGTCCTGATTTTAATTGGTGGTTACCTAAAGACCATACTGCGGTGTTAAATAATACACCACTTGTTACAGGAGGAAGATTTTTGGCTGTGAATATTGGTTCAACGATTCCTCTTGGAGCAGTACTATATAGTAAGCCAATTAACGATGTGATTCCTAACCAACCAATAAATGTGTCATTGTTTATGACCAATTTATTGAAAATCACTAATGATTTACCGTCTCCGCAATTGACGGTTCAATTAGTTAAAAATGGTACGGTTATCGCTTCCCAAGTAATGCCTAGTATTCCTAGAGATGAAAAATGGCATTCAAGTACCGATTTGGCAGGTGCTCTTTTGAGTTTAAATCCAGGAACTAATACTTCTTTAGATTTCCAAATAATATCAAATAGTCAAGTAGTTACAGGTAATGATTTAGCAATTGATGATATTCTTGTTTATCAGGTACCAAAAGCTTGTGGAAATGAAATAGAAATACCTGTTGTTGTTAATACCAATGGTGCATTTGCAGTACCAACACCTGGTGTACAGGATACGAAGTGTAGTACTTCTAATGATGGTGTAATTACTATTGCAGCATCTAATTTTGACACTACAAACGGATTTTATTATTCAATCGATAATGGTTTAAATTGGCATACTTCTACAACTTCACCAGTAACAATTTCAGGATTAAGTGCCGGCACCTATAAAGTTATTGTGAAAAATGACAATGCCGGAACTTGTTCTTTTTCATTTGATTCAGTTATTAAATCTCCTCAGGGAATTCTTATTGTTCAGGTAGATAAAACAGCTTTAACCTGTGCTCCATCCCCAGATGCATCTATAACAGTTACGACTGTTACAGGAGGAACAGGTAGCTATTTATATCAATTGAGTGATGCTTCAGGAATTGTTAGGGTTTATCAGTCAGGTAAAACTTTCGCAGGCTTAGGAGAAGGAACTTATACCATTATGGTAAAAGATGCAAATGGATGTTTATCTCAGCCATCAGCTGATATCATAATAACCAGACCAACCGGACCAACAGCAACTTTGGCTGCTTCTACTGATTGGTGTTATACACCTTCTAACCCTGCTAGTTTAGTTGTTACTGTGACAGGAGGATTATCTCCTTACACTTATAAATTAGATAGTAATACACCAGTTAATAGTAATACATTTAATAATGTTGGAGCTGGTACACATACAATTGTAGTTACTGACAGTAATAATTGTACAGCGACTATTTCAAATATTATTATTGAGCCGGAATTGAAATTAACTGCAAGCTTAGCTCAGGATTTGACTTGTTTAGTAAATGCTTCAATTACAACAGTCGTTTCAGGTGGTTATGGAGCGCCTTATACTTATACTGTTTCCCGAAATGGTGGGACTGCCAGTGCTGTAACTTCATTTCCTTATACAGCAACTCAGGCTGGAAATTATATATTTACAGTAACAGATAGCAAGGGTTGTACAGCAACAAGTAATACGATTGTTGTTACGCCAAAAACGACACCAACATTAACAACAGTTAAAACTGATATTACTTGTAACAATGCAAATGATGGTACAATTACAGTTACTGCTTCAAATGGAGCAACTACAGTTTACACTTATGCAATTAAACTAAGTTCTGCATCTACTTATACAACTCAGACAACAAATCAGTTTACTGGTTTAGCGGCGGGTACTTATAATATTAAAGTAATTGACAGTAAAGGTTGTGAATCTGCTGTAAGTGACATTATTATTATAAATCCGGGTGTAGTTACTGCTACAATTAGTGCAACAGAATTAAAATGTAGTACATCAGGAACAGTTCCGGCAGTTGTCACAGTGACAGGTTCAGGAGGAACAGGAGCTTATCAATATAGTTTTAATGGAGCATCAAACTTTACAACTACAAATACGTATTCTACTTCTGTAGCAGGAACGGTTACTGCTTATGTAAAAGATAATAGTGGTTGTCAGATAGGACCTTTATCTGTTACAATTGGGGCTTTAGTACCAATTACAGATATTACTATTGTAGATAATGGTTATGACTGTTCTACAACACCAGTAGGTGGACAAGTTACGATTACTGCTGTTAAAGCGGGAACAGGAAATACATTTAGTTATCAAATTATTTCTGGACCAACAGGATATAATACTTCAGCTAATTCAACGGGAATTTTTCAAGGTTTAGCTGCCGGAAGTTATATTTTCGAAGCAACAGATACTAAAACCAATTGTAAGTTTACGAAAGATCATACTATTAGTGGAATTCCGGCTATTACAGCTGGAGGTTCAGTAATTAGTACTATTAAATGTTTTGGAGAAACCGGAAGTATTCAGTTTACTGTTTCAGGAGTTGCTACTAGTGGTTATGATTATATTGTTAGAAATTCATCTAATGTAACAATTGGTTCTAATACAAATCAAACAGCTGCCACTATTGATCTGAATAATCTTCTAGCAAATACTTATACAATTACTGTTACTGATAGAAAAACAAAATGTACTGGTACTTATTCAGTTACTTTATCACAGCCAACAGCAGCCGTTTCTATAACAAATGCAGTAGCAACTAATGTTAATTGTAATAACGATAATTCACAAATTACAATAACCGCAACAGGTGGAACGCCAAATTACGTATATGCGTATGCTGTAAATCCATCAACGGTTCCTACATCTACTTATGGAAATAATAACATTTTAACAGTTGACACTAATTCTGGTGCAAACTTAGTTTGGGATGTTTATGTTAGAGAGGCTAATGGATGTATTGCAAAAAGGACAGTTACTGTCGTTAGTGATAACCTTCCATCAGTTACTGCCTTGGTGAGTAACCAATGTACAGGCTCAGGCAGTAGTTTTACGATTACGGCTACCGGTACAGGAGGAACAGGAAGTTTGACATATGGAATCGGCGGAGCTACCGGTGCATTCCAGAGCAGTCCAACCTTTACAGTTTCGGCAGGTACTTATACTGTTTGGGTAAAAGATGGCAATGGCTGTACAGCTTCTGCCACACCAATTACGGTTTATCCACAGTTGACAGCTACTGCAGCGGTTAGCAGAGAGCTTAGTTGTTCTGCAACGACCCCTCAGGCACAAATTACCGTTACGGCTTCGGGAGGCAGAACGTCTTATACCTATGAAGTTTCTGCCAACGGTGGATCTACATATACAGCAATGGCAAGTAATGTTTATACAGCAGCTAGTGCAGGTACTTATACATTCAGGATCACAGATGCCAATAGCTGTCCAGTTATCACTACAGCTACAGTGAATGCGATTTCAAACCCTACAGTGACAGCTTCACAAGTGAATGCGAGTTGTAATGGAAATTCCAATGGTTCAGTTACCTTAACAGGAGCCGGAGGTTCTGGAGGTTATACTTACAGCAATAATGCTACTACAGGCTTTACAGCTACAGCTACCTTTACGGGATTAGCTGCAGGCTCTTATACTTTTTATGTAAAAGACAGCAAGAGCTGTACAGGTTCAGTTAATGTTACTATTACTCAGCCAACAGTTTTAACAGCTACAGCCTCTGCAGGTACTTTTAGCTGTAATTCGACTAATGTTAAGCAGTCCGCAGATGTTACGATCGATGTACCAACTACAGGAACAGCTCCATATACATATAGTTTTGAGGGAGGAGCTTTTACAGGTACAAGAACTTTCACAGTTAATGATAACGGTTCAGATCAAACGATTGATTATATAGTAAAAGACAATAACGGCTGTACCTTTACAGGTTCAGTTACTATCAACAGATTAAACCCACCGGTAATTTCAGATATTACCCATACTGATATTTACTGTACACCTGCTTCTCGTACTACCAGTACAGTTACTGTTTCCAAGACAGCAGGAACAGGAGTTGGTACGGTTACTTATGAAATTACGGCACCAGCCGCTTCAGTGACTTCAAATACTACAGGATCTTTCGCTGGATTGGCCGGAGGAGTTACTTATAGTTTCAAAGTAACCGATGCAAGTGGCTGTTATGCTACAGGATCTCATACAGTTCCTGTTGTTACACCAATTGCAGCGACTGCTACCAAACTAAACGATGTATATTGTAATGGAGGATCTACAGGTTCTATCCGATATGATGTAAGCCAGTTTACTACTACTTACAGTTACAGTATAAACGGAGGTACGCCAGTTACGGCTCAGAGTGCAGCTTCGTTTACCCTGCCAAACCTTGGTGTAGGTACTTATGATGTTGTTTTCACAGATGAGACTACAGGATGTCCATTCTCTACTTCTATCACCATTACCCAGCCAAGCCTATTAGGAGCTTCGGTTGCACAGATAAATGCGAATTGTAATGTTGCTACCTCTAAGGTTACCGTAACCGCTACAGGTGGTACACCAACATATACTTATGCTTATAAACAAGACGGAGTTGCTCCGGTAGCAGCGGATTATGTTGCCAGCAACAGTGCAGATTTGAATCCAACGACCAATACGCAATGGGATGTTTGGGTGAAAGACCTAAACGGATGTACCGTTAAAGTGGATGTTACCATTTCAACAGACAGTACTCCATCAGTTACTGCCTTGGTGAGTAACCAATGTACAGGCTCAGGCAGTAGTTTTACGATTACGGCTACCGGTACAGTGGGTGAAAGACCTAAACGGATGTACCGTTAAAGTGGATGTTACCATTTCAACAGACAGTACTCCATCAGTTACTGCTACAGGAGCAGGTTGTTTAGGTACTGCCGGAGGTTATACTATTTCTGCATCTGTAACAGGTGGTACAGGAACATTGTCTTACAGTATTAATGGAGGAGCTTCTTACCAGGCTGCTAATACTTTCACAATAACATCAGCAGGAATATATATTATTCGTGTAAAGGATGCTAACGGCTGTACTGAAGATAGTAATCCGGTTACAGTAGTTCCACAATTAACTTTAAGTGCAGTTTTAAATAAAGATATTACTTGTAATCCAGCTCCAACAGCTGCGCAAATTACTTTAACTCCAACAGGAGGTGCAGGACCGTTTACATACGCAAGTTCAGGTGGTTCAGGAACTTTTGCGGGGAATGTATTTACCACAAGTACTCCGGGTAATTATACTTTCACGGTTACGGATGCTAATTTATGTTCTGCTTCAACAACAACAGCAATTGTAGTTAGTCCAGCTGTTAACCCAGATATTACAGGTGTTTCTCAAACACAATCTATTAATTGTAATGGAGATAATACAGCAGCAATTAATATAACAATTGATAATACAAAAGGATTAGCTCCGTTTGTTTTCAATGTATTGAATACAACAACAGGAACTGATTACGGAACTCAGACTTCTGGTTTAGCAGCAGGTAATTATACAATTACTGTAACAGATGCCAAAGGTTGTACAGATACAGGAAGTATTAGTATTTCTCAACCAAACCCTATTGTGGTTGATTATGATGTTGACCCTATTACTTGTGGGGCCGGAGGTGTTTCATTAGGAAGAATAATTGTTAATGGTGTAACAGGTGGAACTCCAAATTATACTTACCATGTTACTGGAGTAAATGGTTACAATCAAAAGTTCACAAATCAACCAGGTAATTCACAAGTGTTTGATATCGTTGATTTTGGATTATATGAATTAATTATTACAGATGCAAATGGTTGCCAAAAATTGCATCAGAATATTTTGGTTGCATCTCCACCAGATGATTTAGATATTACTGTTTCACCATCTCCGGTAGTTTGTTCAGGAACGGGATCTGCGCTTGTAGCTGTTAGTTCTTCACCGACAAGTACTATTGGTACAGGACCGTTTTATTTCAGTTTATATACAGGTTCTGTTCCTTTATACCCATCAGGAACATGGTTAGCTGAAGATGCTGTGGGAAGTAAACAAACTACATTTACTAACTTGATAGCAGGGGTAACTTATACTTTTGTAGTATATGATGCAGATGCAGCTCATGGAGGTACAGGAACAGGATGTTACTATTTTGAAACATCAGAATTCCCGATCGGAACAAATTCAACAATTACAGTTACCCCTTTAACAGGGAACAATATTACTTGTAAAGGTGCAGCAAACGGGAATGTAACATTTACTATGAATCATACATATGGTGTAGCAACACCTGTTACTTATCAGGTTTATAGTTCACAATCTGTTACTCCGGTGGGAGGATTAGTTAGTACAATTATTCCGGCTAGTGGTTCATTAGTTGTAAATAATTTTGGCACACTACCATTTGGTAATTATTTTGTGTTGATTACAGAAGATGCAGGTGCAACAAATGCTGGTTGTAGTAAAGCTTCGGCTCCATTTGATATTACAGAATCTGCTATTGATTTATCTGTTACAGCTTCAAAAATTAAAAATGTTAATTGTAATGAAGATGGTGTAATTGCTGCTTTGGCTAAAGATGGTACAGCACCTTATACATATCAATATTTATTAGCATCAGCTACTCCACCAATAGCAAGTACAGCAGGTTGGACCGGAAATACGACTTTTGCAACTAGTGTAACAGGAAATTATGTTGTTTACGCAAAAGATGCTTATGGTTGTATTAAAACTGCAGCTGTAACGTTAGATGCAGATGATGCTCCAACAGTTACTCCACCAGCAGTTCCGCTTTGTTATGATGGAACAGCGTTTACACTTACTTTTTCAGGAACAGTTGATCCTGATATTGTAGGAGCAGCAACTTATAGTGTAAACGGAAGTGCTTTCCAAAGCTCACCAAGTTTTACATTCAATGCGGCTGGCACTTATAATTTAGTAATCAAAGACGGAAACGGATGTACAGCTGATGTTGATTTTGAAGTGTATCCTAAGTTAAACTTATCTGCTTCATTGACTAAAGAATTAGATTGTACAACAAATCCGGAAGCAGTAATTACTTTAACAGCTACTGGAGGAAATACAACACCTGCTGCTAATTATACTTATGAAGTATCTTATAATAGTGCTCCATTCGTAACAGCTTCAAATCCATATTATGCCGCGTCAGCTGGAAATTATGTGTTTAGAGTTACAGATGCTAATAATGCAACACTATGTCAAACGATAACAAGTTTTGATTTAGACCCTATTCCAACTACAGTGTTTGGAACAACAGTGACCAATGTAAGTTGTAATGGTGGTACTGATGGAAGTATTATTGTAAATGTTACTGCAGGTGAAGGACCTTATAAATATAGTCTAGATGGAGGTTTAACTGAGCAGGGAACTAATACGTTTACAGGTTTAACGGCCGGAACAGCTTATGTTGTAACTGTTCGTAATGCCAGAAATTGTACATTAAATTCTGCACCGGTAACGATCACCGAGCCGGGATTATTGTCAGCTAGTGATGTTGTAACACCATTTGGCTGTAACTCAGGTAATGTACCACAACCGGCAGTTGTTACGGTAACTGCAAGCTCAGGTACAGGGCCATATACTTATAGTTTTAACGGATCGTCTACTTATGCTGGGGCAAATACATTATTTGTAACAGATAACGGAACGGACCAGACTATTACATATTCAGTAAAAGATGCCAATGGCTGTATCTTTAACGGAAGTACTACAGTAAATAAATATTTACCGTTAACCGATATTACGTTTGCTCTGACTACGGCACCGGTTTGTCCAACCAATATTGCCGATGTTACCCTGACGGTATCGGGAGGATATACACCTATGGCTAAATACGAAATCATTTCACCAATTACAGTTGATAACGGCAATAATGCGTTGTTTACCGGTTTGGCACCTGATACATATTTATTCAAAGTAACCGATGCTAATGGCTGTTCAATAGAGAAGAACTATAGAGTTGTTCCTGTTGTTCCAATTGCTATTGCAGGAATTATGTTAAATGATATTTCATGTAATGCTGCAGACGGAACCACAAATAATGGTTCTGCACAATACACAGTTACAGGTTTCAGTTCAACGGGTAATTATAGCGTTGTAACTTCTCCTGTAGTTGCAGCAGGACAGATTTCACAAGTTGGTGATGTAATTACCTTAACAGGTTTATCAGCAGGTACTTATACAGTAACAGTAGAAGACAATACAACACATTGTTCAGAGAGTGCAGCTGTTACTATAACAGAGCCAACTGCTATTGCTTTCACGGCAGCAGGTACAAAAGTGTTCTGTTCACAGGATATTTCTACCATTACAGTTAGTGGAGTTACAGGTGGAACAGGATCTTATACTTACGCTGTTGTACAAGGCGGAGCTACTGCACCGGTTGCTACAGCTTATGGTACAAATGCAGTAATGTCAGTAGATACTAATCTGACAGATCTGTCATGGGATGTTTATGTAAAAGATACTAATGGTTGTATCCATATGGAGAATGTGACAATCACAAACGATGCGCCTCCTGTTATTACTCCGGCAGCACCACAGTGTTATGCAGGTTCAGCGTTGACAGTTGATTTGGATCTTTTGACTACGACATACAACGGAGTTAAATCATACACATTAAACGGATCAGCTTTGGCTAGCTCAACAGCTACCTTTACATCTCCTGGTACTTATACATTAGGAATTAAGGATGACAATGGTTGTGAGGCATTTGTAAGTTATACAATCGAAAAACAATTGTTAGCTACAGCTACCTTGACTAAAGACTTGTATTGTGCAGGATCAGTTAATGCTACAATTGATGTTGTTATTACAGATGGAGTTGCGCCGTATACTTACCAAATGTATGTAGACGGAGTTCTTACAGGAGCTGCAACGGCTACACCGACAGGCTTTACAGCTTCAGTTTCAGCAACAGGCAGTTATACATTTGTCATTACAGACAGCAATGCAGCAGTTTGTTCAGTGACTACTAATGCAGCAGTTGTAACGCCTCCTGCCAAACCATTGGGTACAGCAGTTCCAACGGCAGTAATCTGTAATGGAGAGAGCAACGGAACGATCACAGTAACGCCTTCAAACGGAGTTGCGCCATATACTTTTGTTCTAAGCGGAACAGGAGCCAATGCAAGCGGTAATACGACAGGAATCTATACAGGCCTGATTGCAGGTACTAGTTATTCAGTAGTTGTAACGGATGCTAAAGGATGTCCTTCCGATCCGATTCCGGTAACGATCACCGAGCCGGGATTATTGTCAGCTAGTGATGTTGTAACACCATTTGGCTGTAACTCAGGTAATGTGGTACTAGTTATTCAGTAGTTGTAACGGATGCTAAAGGATGTCCTTCCGATCCGATTCCGGTAACGATCACCGAGCCAGTTGTTTTAGGGGCTAATGCAGTTGTAACGCCATTTGGTTGCGATAATACAAATGCTCCTAAGGATGCTATAGTAACAATTGTAGCGACTGGAGGAACATCTGATTATACTTATAGTTTTGATGGAGGAACTACTTTCCAAGCTTCAGCATCATTCTCTGTAAATAGTGCAAAAACTATTAATTATGTAGTTCTTGATGCTAATGGATGTAGTATAACTGGACAAACGGTAGTTAATCCATATTTACCACCAACAGATATGGATATTACGGCGACTCCTATTTATTGTAATACTCCAGGAACTGTTGCAACAGTAACAGTAAATTCAGTAGCAGGAGGTGTAGCACCATATATTTACGAAATTATTTCTCCAATAGCGATTGCTTCTAATGGAACAAATAGTTTTGCTAATCTATCGCCTGATACGTATGTTATTAAAGTAACAGATAACAATGGCTGTAGTACAACTAAAACAATTATTGTTAAAGAAGCTGATAAAATATCTGTAACACATCAAATTGTTAATGATGTATATTGTAAAGGAGATAGCACAGGTGCTGTGAATTTAACTATAGCGAATTATATTACGGGAGGTAGCTATACACCTTCATTGTCTCCTAATTTAGGTACGATGACTCAAAACGGAGATGTGTTTAGTTATATTAATTTACCTTATGGTAATTATACTTTCACAATTACCGATAATGTTTCTGGTTGTTCAGCTCCGGTTAACTTTACGATTAACGAACCAGCTGATGTATTAAGTTCAACTTCAGTTGCAACAAATATTAATTGTAACGAAGATAACGCTACGATTACTATTACAGCTACTGGAGGAACAGGTTCTTACAAATATGCTGTAGCAAGAGCTACCGATTCGGCACCAACAAATTATTCTACAAGTAACCAGTTAACTGTAGATACAAACAATGGTGCAGATCTCAACTGGGTTGTATATGTAGTAGACAGCAATAATTGTCCTGCTACTAACGCTCAGTTAATAAGTGTGGATGTAAACCCAACGATTGCCAACGCTGTAGCAACACAATGTCCAAGTGTAACAGGTACTTATGATATTACTGTTACAGCAAGCGGATTCAACACTGCATTATTATATAGTGTTGATGGTGTGAGTTTTGATTCAAACAATGTTATTACAGTTAATGCTCCTGGTACCTATAACGTAACGGTAAAAGATACTAATGGTTGTTCTTCAGCTGTTACTCAGGTTACTATTCTTGAGCCTTTAGTTCTAACTCCAATCGTTACAACTTCGCCTTCTTGTACAGACGGTGATGGTGTTATAGCTGTGTCAACAACAGGAGGTTCAGGAAACTATATTTATAACATTGACGGAGGTGCTTTCGGAGCAGCTACACCATTAACAGGAGTTCATTCAGGTTCTCGTATTATAGGTGTTAAGGATACGACTACTTTATGTGAAGTATTTGTAACTATAGACATAAAACCAGCTACCATAGTTACAGGATTTGCGTTGACATCAACGCCTGTAAGTTGTAACGGTGCTAACGATGGTATTATTACAGCAATTATGGATAGTCCGGCTGAAGGTATTAACGATAATCCGGTATATACTTACAGTCTGGATGGAGGTACACCTCAGGATTCTCCTGTATTTACCGGAGTTTCAGGCGGACCTCATACAGTAGTAGTAAGATCGGAAAGAGGTTGTGAGGATACTAAAACAATTACGGTTATCGAACCAGGTGTTGTAGCTGTAAATGCAGTTGCTGTTTCGCAGTTTACTTGTACAACTGGTAACACATCGAATTTTGCAACGCTTACTGTTGATCCGGCTACAGGAGTAAGTGGTGGTTCAGGTACATATGTGACTTATGAATTCATTAAAAATGGTACTCAGGTTCAAATAGGTACTTCAAATACTTATACTGAATTTGATTTATCAGGTGGAAGTTATACTGTGAATGTTTATGATAGTAATGGTTGTATGGGAACTTACACTACACCTATAACAATTGTTCCGTACATTGAACTGGATAAAATAAATGTTGCGAAAACAGCTATTACATGTAATAACCTGGAAAGTATTACGGCTACGGCTGTTGATGCAGCTGGTACAACTGTAACAGGTGTTGAATATACATTGACAAACGCTAATACAGGAATTACATCTCCGGTTAATACAAACGGTGTCTTTACAGGTTTAGCTGTTGGTCAGTATATTATCACAGCGTTTAACCCGGCAACAGGATGTAGTATTCAAAAAGCTCATTATGTAAACGAACCAAATACGTTCTACTTAAATACTGTTAAAAACAGTGATGTAGTATGTTACGGATCAAATGAAGGTTCAGTATCTATTACTTTGGTTGACAATATTGGAAATCCTGATGAAGCAGGAAGATTCAATTATACTGTATCAGGTCCTGTAGCAAGTTCAGGAACAACCACTACAGCGGGACCATTAGACTTATCAGGTTTAACAGCTGGGGAGTATACAGTTTCAGCTACATTAATCGATAGTCCTTACTGTACTATTTCAACTACATTTGTAATTGGACAACCAGATGCAAGATTAGAGATTTCTGAAACTCACACTCTTATTACTTGTATTTCAGGTAATAATGATGGAAGTATTTTAGTTTCTGCAACCGGAGGATGGTCTGGAGGATACGAATTCCAATTAGAGAATAGTACGGGTGTGGTTTCTGTTTGGTCAACAACACGTGATTATACTAATTTAACAGCAGAAAACTACATTGTACGTGTTAAAGATTCAAAAGGTTGTATTGCAACGGTTAATGTATCATTGGTAGTTCCAACACCTATTGTAGTTGTTGCTGCTCCGGATATGACTATAGTACCATGTTATGGAAGTGAAAGTGCCACGATTACAGCAACTAGTGTAACAGGTGGTCAGGGAAGTAATTATTCATATACTTTGAATAGAATAACGGCTACAGAAGTAATTTCTTCAGGCCCGCAAAATTCACCAAGTTTCTCAGGATTAGGTGCAGGAACTTATAGTATTACTGTTACTGATGGTTTCACTTGTAGTGGTACTTCTGCTGAGATAACAATCACAGAGCCAACAATTGTTACACCATTGTTAGTTCATTCTGGTAATGCAACTTGTTTAACACAAGATAGCCTTACACTAAGTGCAACAGGTGGAACAGGTTCTTATACATATAGTACAGATCCTAATTTTACGACTGTACTTGGTTCATTCGCAGCTTCAGGTTCAGTTACTTTCAATGTAACACCTGGTGATTATAAATACTATGTAAAAGATGCAAATGGCTGTATCGGATTTGTTTCAAATGGTATTAATGTTCCGGTATTACCTGAACTTGATATTAATGTGAATGTAGAGAATGCTGTAATTAACTGTAAAGGTGATGCAACAGGTGTTATAGTTGCTGAAGCTCAGGGCGGTTTAGGAAATTATGTATACACTTTATTAATTACTGGAACAACTACAGTCGTTCAGGGACCAAAAGCAGACGGAAACTTTTATGACTTGCCTGAAGGAACTTATACTGTTCATGTAGATAGCGGAGATTGTAGTAAAGACTCAGACATTCCTGTTGAGATTACTGCACCGGATACTGCGGTGTCTATAGATCCTAAAGTAACAAACGTAACTTGTAATGGAAATGATGATGGAAAAATCATTATGAACGCTACTGGTGGAACAGGACAAATTATGTATGCAATTTCTCCTAATTTGAATCAGTTCTTTGATGATGGCGAATTTAATAATTTGGCACCAGATCATTATACAGTAATTACTCAGGATGTTTTAGGATGTTATGTTTCGTATGAATTTGATATTACCCAACCAACACCTTTAAGCGCAGCTCTTATTCCGAATACGATGTTGCCTGAAGAATGTAAAGGAGAGAAAAATGGTACCTTCAGTATTAGAATAAAAGGTGCTACTGCTCCATATAGTGTGAGTCTTGATGCTAAAAACGGGACATATACACAGGGAGCTGTTGGACAAACTGATTTTGATTTTGATAATCTTTCAGGAGGTACACATATAGTTTACATTAAAGATGCAGCAAGCTGTACATATGAACTTGAAGTAATCATGCCGGATGCTGTTGTGCTTGATCCACAATACGTAATTAATTACGACTGTGTGAATAATGCTGCTGCTAATTCAGTAACAATTACTATTGATCCGAGTATTACAAACCTTGCGGATGTTGATTATGCTCTTGACGGAGTTGCTCCTTTCCAGGCAAGTAACATCTTTACAAATGTTGCTCCGGGTCCTCACTTTGTATTGGCCAGACACACTAACGGTTGTGAAGTACCAACAGCAAGTTTTACTATTGTAGCAGTTGCGAAACTGGATATAACAGTAACTGAAGAAAAAGGAGTTTGGAATGTACTTACCGCAACCGCTGTAGGTGGTGGTGGAGATTACCAATACAGTATTGATGGTGAAAACTTTAGTTCTGAAAATAAATTCAAGATCTATAAAACAGGTACTTACAGAATTACTGTTAGAGATAAGAATGGCTGTACAGATTATCAGGATTACTATATCGAGTATGTTGATGTCTGTGTACCTGATTACTTTACACCAAACGGAGACGGTATTTATGACGAATGGGGTCCTGGTTGTACCAATATTTACAATAACCTTGAGTTCACAATCTTTGACAGATACGGACGTGCAATTGCGAAATATCACTATGGTCAAAAATGGAACGGTAAGTACAACGGTGAGGAATTGCCAACAGGTGATTACTGGTATGTTCTTAAACTAAATGACAAGAATGATGCAAGAGAGTTTGTCGGACATTTCACTTTATACAGATAACAAATAAGCAGCCCCGATGATGTTATCTAAAAAAATTATTACAATGAAAAAATTATTAGTATCCTTAGTACTCCTAGCTGTAACATCAGGTTACAGCCAGGAGTTAAACCTACCGGTGTTTACGCAGTATTTGGCAGATAACCCTTTTGTACTTTCACCGGCTTATGCCGGTATTGGGGACAACCTTAGAATCAGGGTAAACGGATTGACACAATGGGTCGGGATTAAAGACGCCCCACAAAATCAGTCAGCTTACATTGACTTTAGGCTTCTGGATCGTTCCGGAGTCGGGTTGTCGCTTTATAATGATAGTAATGGTTATACGAAGCAAACTGGTGCCAAGGTATCATTTGCACACCATATCATTTTAGATTATTATTCTAAACAATATCTATCATTTGGTATTTCGTATAACTTAAACACTTTCAGAGTAGAGACGGATAAATTTGGTACTGATATAGAACATCCAATTCCCGATCCTTCGGTAACTAATGATCGATACACAACCAATAATAACTTCGACCTTAGTGCCTTGTATCGTAACAAGAATTTTTATTTTAGTTTTAACGCTAATAACGTTTTAAAGAAAAAAGTTAACGTAGAAAGAGTACAGGAGCCTGATTTGCTTTCTAATTATCAAATCTATACAGGTTTTACGTTTAGGGATGCTGAAAACGGTCGTATCGAATACGAGCCTTCTGTGTTTTATCAGTATTTTGCTAGTGATAAACGTTCGACTACAGACATAAACTTTAAGTACAGACGTTACAACCGTTATGAAGAGTATTACTGGATTGGAGCTTCTTATCGTATGCTGAATGACCAGTTTCCAAAACCTTTATCGGTTGGACCAATGGTTGGTTTCATGAAATCTAAAATCTATTTTGCATATTCTTATCAGGTTATGTTTAACGATTTAGGATACTATAACTCAGGAACACATGTTGTGACACTAGGCTTTGATTTTCTTCAGGCGCTTAGTAGCTGTCCTTGTACAGAAAGTCCTGTTCATGATTAATTTATTGTAATTTTAAAAGAGAAGTTTTTAAGCAAAGATTGAAACGAATCGCAGGATTGTCCGGTTTTACCTCATTAATTTGATTCTGAGCGCCAGGATTGCTAAATTTGAATAAATCTATAGGATTTATGAAAAGTAAAATTTCGTTTTATGCCCTGCATTTTTGCTTATGTCTGGCTTTTTTATTTTTGCCCTACGCATTTACGTCTGTGAAGACCGTTTTTGTATGGCCCGATTTGTACTCAAACGTACACGACCGTATTTATTTTTTTATATATTTTAGTTTATTGTGTTTCTTTTACTTTAACTATTATTATTTAATTCCACGATATTATTTTCAAAACAAGCAATTATTATATTTTGTAATGATTGCTTGTTTTCTTTTATTCCTTCTTTGGATATCAAGATTTTTAGATCATCCGGATCATAATTTCCTGGATTTTAGAGATCATCCTAAACCTTTTTTAAATCATCCGGAACCTTTTAAAGACGGAATGAAACCGCCTCCGGATTTTCGAAACATGCCCCCAAAACCAAAGTCTTTTGATATTATGGGAGGACCACCAACACAGTACGGACATACAGCTTTGGTATATTTGCTTGGAGTAATTTCAAGTCTATTATTTGCTATTTCGGGAAGGTTGCAAAATGTTGAAAAAGAAAAAATGAAGTCAGAATTGGCTTTTTTGAAAGCTCAGATCAATCCTCATTTTTTGTTTAATACACTGAATAGTATTTATGCGCTGGCTTTAAAAAAGGATAATAAAACTCCCGATGCTGTCATACAGCTTTCTGAGCTTATGCGCTATATCATTACCAATGCAAATGATGAAGTAATCGATTTAAGTAAAGAAATCAATTACATCAATAATTTTATATCACTGCAAAAAACACGTCTCGGTAATACGGTAAGTGTCGATTATCAGGTAAACGGAAGTCCTTTTGGAAAGGCAATTACCCCGCTTATTTTAATTTCATTCATTGAAAATGCATTCAAACATGGTGTAAATCCGGATCAGACTTCGGAGATTTGTATTTATATTAATATTTTGGAAGATGTACTTACGATGCAGGTGTCAAATAAGAAGACATTTTCGATACAATCTGAAACGGGGATTGGTCTGCAAAATACAATTGAAAGACTGACGTTATTATATCCAAACAAACATCAGTTAAAGATTGAAGATACTTACGACAAGTACATTGTAAATTTAAGTATACAAGTAGTATGATAAAAGCGATTGCATTAGATGATGAACCTTTAGCTTTAGAGATTTTACAAAGTTTATGTGCAGAAATTGAATATATCGATTTGCAAAAAAACTTTACAAAATCTGATGAAGCTTTTAAATACCTTAAAAAATACCCAGTTGACTTGTTGTTTTTGGACATCAATATGCCATCCATTTCAGGATTGGATTTCTATAAAAAACTGCCTCATAAAACAATGGTAATTTTTACGACAGCTTATTCTGAATATGCTGTTGAAGGATTTACATTGAGCGCAACAGATTATCTTTTAAAGCCCATTTCGTTTTCCCGATTTCAGCAGGCTGCTGAAAAGGCATTGCAGCAATGGAAAACCCAAAATCAGAATTTAGAGCAACAATATCTTTTTATTCGTGCCGATTATAGTTTGATAAAAATTCTTTTTTCGGACATTTTATTCATCGAAGGTTTAGATGACTATCTTAAAATTCACATTCAAAACCAAAAAACAGTTGTGGCCAGAATGACTTTAAAAGCACTTATAGAAAAATTGCCTTCTACAGAATTTATTCGAGTACATCGATCCTTTATCGTTCCTGTTTCTAAAATAGAGAAAGTTCGAAACAAAACTATATATATTAAGGAAGAAGAAATTCCGGTGAGTACCAGTTATGAAGCGGCTTTTTTTGCTTTGCTTAATCATAAAGCCTGACTTTGTTTTTTACATTATTTGGAAAGTCACAAAGTGATATTTTAAAATAGTATTTATGTCTTTAACTATTCAAAATTTGAAAAAAATCATTTTCATAACTGTTTCCCAAAGGAATTTCTTCTCCGTTTATGTAGATAATTTTATTGCGATAGGATTCCATATTTGATATTGAAATTATATAAGACCTGTGTACGCGAATAAATTCGTCAGAAGGAAGTTTTTCTGAAAGTGACTTCAGGGTCTTTCTTACAACCAAAGCCTTTTGGTTTTTGATGTGCACCTTTAAATAATTATCCAATCCTTCTATAAACAAAATATCAGATAACAATACTTTGGTCAGTCCGTAATCAACCCGAAAAAGGATATAGTTTTGTTTATCCGCTTTTTGAATTGGATTTAGCTTTTTTACTTTATCAACAGCTTTCAAAAAGCGGTCATAACTAAAAGGTTTCATTAAATAATCTACAGCATTCAATTCATAACTTTCTGCGGCATATTCTGCATAAGCCGTGGTAAATATTAAGTTAGTTTGCTGCTCAATTGATTTATAAAATTCTATTCCTGAAATGGATGGCATATTGATATCAAGAAAAATTAAATCTACCGGAAATTCTTCGAGATAAAAACGGGCATCCTGTGTTTTTGTGAATGTTTTTACCAGACTTACACTTTGGCTCTTAATGCAAAAGGCCTCCAAAACTTCCAGTGCAGCTAATTCATCGTCTAAAGCAATTGCTGTTATCATGCCAGTTCAATTTTTAAATTCGCGTAATAAGTTTGTTCATCTTCTTCAATGGTTAAGTAGTGCTTTTTTGGATAGTATAGTTCTAGTCTGTCATAAGTGTTTTGTAGTCCTATTTTTGATGATTCGATATTTCTCACACTAACTTTGCGATTAAAAACGGTCATATTTAAATGATTTTTGTCTAATTGTATGCCTATTTTTATAACTGAATTTTCATCCGGATTTACTCCATATTTAAAGGCATTTTCAATAAAGGGAAACAATAATAATGGGGCAATCCTGTAATTAGAGAAATCACCATTGGTGCTATACTGGAGATCTACCGCATTTCGAAGCCGTGATTTTTGTAAATCAATGTAATTATCAATATAGTTTATTTCTTTCTCCAGAATTACTTCATCCTGACTGGAATCATTTAGCAAATACCGCATGAACTCTGATAATTTTACGATAGTATCTGCTGCTTTATCATCTTTTTTGATTGACAATGCATAAATACTATTTAAGGTGTTGAATAAAAAATGAGGGTGGATTTGCGTTTTAAGATGTGAAAGTTCTGCCTGTAATTTTTCGTTTTCTATGATTTTGTTCCGAATTTTTTCCCGAAGAAATGCAGATGAAAAAATTACGGCTGTAAAGAGAAAAATATGATGCCTGATTTCTTCAATAAAAGAAAAACCATTCGGACGCTTGGGCATAAAATGACCTTCAGTTTTATGAACTCTGGGAAGAAAATCATTTTGAACAGAAAAAGGATTATGACCAGTAATAAGAGAGGGTAAAATACAAACTATCAATAAACTAATGATAATAATACAACCATAAAAAAGATACTTTTTCTTTAGATAAAATGCCGGAATTAGAACATAAAAATTCAAAAAAAAGAAAAAGAGCATTAATAAATTAGCCAAAAAATCACGCTGGGTCGCTCTGGAAAACAAAAAATTTTCTTCCTCTGGCGGATGCGGTGAAAATAATAACGGAAGAAATAAAAACAACAGACTTCCTGTTACTAAATATATTTTTTGTCTTTTGAGTGGCATGATGTAAAATTATATAATAAATCACTATCGGAAAATAAATGTGGCAAAATTGAAAAATGTAGTGGGTAAAAATATTTTGATATGCCAATTAATAGCTTTTCAATTTTATTTACCACTACAAAAAAGGGATTGACCACAAAAAAAAATCCCGATTAAAGCTTTTGTTAATTTTGTATGTTATTAAATATCAACCAATACCCTAAAGCTATGAAAAAATTAAAACTAATTGTATCGATTGCAATGATTTTGCTGATCTCGATAAGCGTTTTTGTTGCCTGCAGCAAAAGCGATGACGACAGCTCTTCATCAAGCAGTGCTTCTGTAACGGCTCTTACCTCGGGTTCGGCAGTTTTTTCGGCTACGGCTGTCATTAATATAGCTTACAGCGGAACAGCGACACTTCCCTATACTGGTGGTAATGGAGCTACGTATTCAGCAGGAACTGCGGTTTCATCAACAGGAGTTACGGGCTTAACCGCTACATTGGTGGCCGGAACACTGGCAAACGGCGCAGGTAATTTAACCTATACTATTACAGGAACTCCTACATCTTCAGGAACAGCCAGTTTTGTTATCACATTTGGAGGAAAAACCGTAACCATTACTTTGACGGTCAACTCAGCTGCAACAGCAGATTGCTCTTCGGCAACAGGAGTGGCAAAAGTGGTATGTCTGGCCAATGCATTTTTAGCAACCTTAACAACCACGCAGCAGTCATCTGTAGTACTTACATTAAATCTTACAAATGCGAAAAGATGGTCTAACCTTCCTTGCGGATTATCCTGTCGAAACGGACTGGCTTTCAGCAGTCTTACATCTGCGCAACTTACTGCCGCAAAAGCGGTTATAGCTGCTGCAAGCGGTACAGGAACAGAAGAAGGATATAATGAATTTATTGCCATAAATACTGCTGATGATTATTTAGGAACGCTTTCTTCAGGTGGTTATTCCTCAGGTTATTATGTAATTGCTTTTCTGGGCACGCCTAGTACAACAGGAAAATGGCAATTACAGTTTGGAGGACATCATTACGCGCAGAATATTACTTATAATGCAGGCGCTGTGGTAAGCACTACACCTTCTCATCAGGGGATTGAGCCTACCACTTTTACCTATAACGGAACTACCTATTCTCCAATGGCAGCTGAAAAAGCAGCAATGGCGGCTATGCTGGCTTCTTTTACCACTGCTGAACTGGCCAGTGCAAAGATTTCATCTACTTTTTCAGATGTTACGATGGTTCCGGGCTCTACTACCAATACATTCCCAACTACAAAATTGGGTGTTAAGGTGAGTACGCTGAGTTCTGCTGCTCAGGCTAAAGTTTTAGCAGCAATGGCACCGTGGATTGAAGATTTAGATCCTACTTCGGCTGCTGCATTTACAACGCTTTACAGTAATGCCTTAGCCGATACATATGTGACGTATGCGAGTAATTCTAATGGTGTTTCAGGTAATGCAAGTTCTTTTTTCACTGCCAATACAGATTATGTTCGTATTGACGGGCCTCGTGTATGGATAGAATTTATCTGCCAGACCGGTGTGGTAGTTCCAAATCAGATTCACTATCACAGTGTTTACAGAGATCATACAAGTGATTATGTTGGATTGTAAAACAAATAAAATCATTATAAAATGATTCAAAAACTAATTTTAAACAACTGCCATTTCAAAAAATGGCGGTTGTTTTTGTTTCTCGTACTGCTTTGTTCTTTACAGGGAATATATGCACACCAGACCCCAAGTACTATCGTATTACTGGATGTGAATCCTAGAGCGGTTTTAGTTGAACTGCAAATGCCTTTGGGGGAATTAGAATTAGCCTTTGGCCATGAAATCACAAAAGATCCGGATCATTTAATTGAAAAATTTGGTCCCCAGTTGAAAGAATATCTATTGGCCCATATCCATCCTATGACGGCTAAAGATATGCCCTGGCAGGTTGAAGTAAACGATATGAGACTTGGAAAAGCAGAACAAACCTTAAGCGGGCCTTATCAGGAAATTATTGTACGGCTTATTCTTACTCCCCCCAATGGAGCAAGTACCCGAAAATTTATTTTTGATTATGATGTAATTATGCATCAGCTGGTTACCCACAGCGCCTTGGTTTCCATTCGAAGTGACTGGGAACTGGGAAAAACGAATAAAGAGCCTGTGGAAGTTGGCGTAATTAGGGTAGATACAAAGACTACGCTTATTTATCCCTTAGAAATAAACTTAGAAAAAGGTGGTAACTGGTGGACTGGTTTTAAAGGAATGTTTTCTTTAGGGATGGAACACATTAAGGAAGGTACAGATCATTTATTATTTCTATTGGTATTGTTATTACCTGCACCTCTTGTAATGAATCACAGAAGATGGGGAAATTTTGGTGGGACTAAATACAGTATTATGCGACTGCTGAAAATTGTTACGTCTTTTACAATTGGACATTCCATTACACTTTTAATAGGTGCTTTAGGCTGGATTAATCTGCCTGTACAACCTGTAGAAATTTTAATTGCAGTTTCTATTTTAATTTCTGCGGTACATGCTGTTTATCCTGTTTTTCCAAACAAAGAAGTTTATGTGGCAGCAGGTTTTGGACTCGTACACGGTTTGGCTTTTGCGACTATTATTTCTGTTTTGAATTTAGATGTGGGTACAATGGCTTTAAGCATTTTAGGATTTAATCTAGGGATTGAAATTATGCAGTTATTTGTCGTGATACTTATAATTCCATGGTTAATTTTATTGAGCCAGACATCAATTTATAGAGGGGTTAGAATTATTTGGGCGATTTTGGCAGCAATTGCTTCCATAGCCTGGATTATGGAGCGTGTTTCCGAAAAGCCAAACCGAGTTTCGGATCTGATACAAAATAATTATCATTATGCTTCCTGGGGAATTTTAATACTGGCAATTTTTTCTTTAACTTTTTTCGGATTACATTACCGAAGCAGCCGTAAAAGGAATTCTAACCAGTATCCAGTTGCTTAAGAATTTATTTAAAACCAAATCATCATTACCCCTATGAAAATTAACCTTCTTCTTCTTTTAACTTTTTTAAATCTAACCGCTTTTAGTCAGATTCACAAAGGAATTGTTGTTGATGAAAACGGAAAGCCAATAGAAAATGCCACTATTAGCAATCCCAAATTAAATACACACTCCCATACAAACGAAGGAGGGATTTTTAATATTGATAAAGTCAATGCTGGAGATACACTAACCATAACGGCATTAGGATATAAAAAAACAGATTACATTATTACAGATACTGAAATTAAAATTGTGATGCAAAGCGATAGCTTTAAACTAGAAGAAGTGATTATTCAGTCTAAGATATCAGCTATTAATGTGATTTCAAAAATTGATCTGGAAACCACTCCGGTCAATTCCTCACAAGAAATTTTGCGTAAAGTTCCGGGATTATTTATAGGACAGCATGCCGGAGGAGGTAAGGCAGAACAAATATTTTTAAGGGGTTTTGATATCGACCATGGAACAGATATTGCCATTAGTGTTGATGGATTGCCTGTAAATATGGTCTCACATGCACACGGACAGGGATATGCTGATCTGCATTTTGTAATTCCGGAAACTGTTGAGAAAATAGATTTTGGAAAAGGAACCTATTATGCAAACAAAGGAGATTTTGCAACAGCAGGCTATGTTGATTTTGGCACAAAAGAGAAACTGGATTTTAGCAGTATCCGTATTGAAGCAGGACAATTTAATACTTTTAGAACTCTGGGGATGTTTGATCTTTTAGGAAACAATAAAAAGCAAAGCGCTTATATTGCCACTGAATATATCGTTACTGACGGCCCTTTTGATTCTCCTCAAAACTTTAACCGAATCAATTTATTCGGAAAATATTCTTTTATTTTAGAAGATAGCAGCCGTTTTTCACTTACAGCTTCCCGCTTTATCAGTAAATGGGATGCATCGGGACAAATACCACAGAGACTGGTTGATGATGGAACTATTTCCAGATTCGGTTCTGTAGATGATACCGAAGGCGGATCAACTTCCAGAGCCAATTTTAATTTGTCAATACACAAACCTATTGATGAAAATACATTTTTGAAAGCCAACACTTTCTATTCGAATTATAAATTTGAGCTCTTTTCAAACTTTACTTTTTTCCTGGAAGATCCTGTAAATGGAGACCAGATTAAGCAGAAAGAAAATCGCAATATTTATGGAATCAATGCAGAACTGAATAAAAATATTCATAAAGAATCAGTCGATTTGTTGTTTCAATTAGGCTTTGGTCTTAGAAATGATGCCACAAAAGATACCGAACTATCACATACACTTAACAGAAGAACCACTTTAGAACCAATTAAATTAGGGGACATCGATGAATCAAATATCTTTACCTATTTAAACTCAGAGATTCGTTTAGGCAAATGGCTTATTAATCCTGCCCTTCGACTGGATTATTTTAAATTCGGCTATCAGGATAAATTGGCTGTGAATTATAAAACACAGACCGAGAGTCAGGCAAAACTATCTCCCAAACTTAATTTTGTATATTCCCAAAGCAATGATCTGCAGTTTTATCTCAAAACAGGAACAGGTTTTCATTCGAATGATACCAGAGTGGTAATTGCAAATAATGGGAAGGAAATTTTACCAACCGCAATAGGAACAGATTTAGGAACTATTTGGAAACCCTTCCCGAGGCTGCTTATCAATTCAGCTTTATGGTATTTGTATCTACAGCAGGAGTTTGTATATGTCGGAGATGCTGGAGTTGTGGAGCCAAGCGGTAAAACGAAAAGAGCAGGTTTTGATTTAGGAATTCGTTATCAGTTAAATGATTATTTCTTTTTTAATCTGGATGCCAATTACACGTATGCACGAAGCATTGATGATCCAAAAGGACAAAATTATATTCCACTGGCTCCGGATTTTACTTCCACTGGAGGGCTAAGTTTTCAAAACTGGAAAGGTTTTTCAGGTGGCTTACGCTACAGATATATGAAAGACAGACCGGCTAACGAAGACAACTCTATTGTAGCAAAAGGCTATTTTATTACTGATTTTAATGTGAATTATACTTTTAAAAAAGTTATTCTGGGTATAGCTATCGAGAATTTATTCAATTCGGAGTGGAATGAAACCCAGTTTGCAACAGAATCCCGATTGAAAAATGAAACGGCGAGTGTAGAAGAAATCCATTTCACTCCGGGAACGCCTTTTTTCCTGAAACTAGGGGTAACCTATAAGTTTTAATTTTTTTAAATATAATATAGAACCAATGTATAATTCTTAAACCATTTGTATGAATATAATTTGCAGAAAACAAAAATTTAAGTAAGACTGAATAGTTTTGGTTTCGATAATATTAATGCAAAATTTTATGAAATTGGTTGCTTTCACCGCATAAAAAGATTCCGTTACCTCATAAATTTTAATGTTTTTAAGTGTTTAAATACTTTTACAACTGTAACCGTAAATTGTAGTAGTTATGAACAGAAAAGATTTTTTAAGAGGTTTAGGTTTAGTAGGAATTGGTTCCATGGCTATTCCAATTATAAGTGCATGTAGTCAAGATGATGACTCTTCAGAAGAAACATCAACAGATACAGAAACGGCCACTGATACAGGTTCCGGTTCAAGTTCTTCTAGTGATTGTTCTGTCACTCCTTCAGAAACAGCAGGTCCATTTCCGACGATTACACCATCTTCTCTGGTAAAATCAAATATTGTGATGGACAGAACGGGTGTTGCTTTTACAATTAATATTACTATAAAAAACACAAAAGCAAGTTGTGCGGCCTTAAAAGGTGCTATTGTTGATATCTGGCATTGCGATAAAGATGGTTATTATTCAGAATATGGAGGAACTTCGATGCAGTCTGTTGATTATACTTCTGTACACTTTTTAAGAGGAAGACAAACTACAGATGATAATGGATTAGTAACTTTTACTTCTATTTTTCCTGGCTGGTACACAAGTCGTGCCACGCACATACACGTTCATATTTATAATGCAAGCGGAACTTCATTGTTAGTTACGCAAATTGCATTTCCAGAAGGTTCTGGCAGTGCGGTGGCTTTGGTAAATGCATCAACGGCCAATGGATATACAAAAGGTTTGTCGGGTTATACATATAATGCTTCTGATAATGTGTTTTCAGATTCAGTAGCAAGTGAACTGGCAACAGTTACAGGAAGTGTTGCTGAAGGTTTTGTTTTAAAACATACCATTAACGTTGCGAGTTAAAAACTTGTAAAATACAGTTTAAGATGATTAAACAGATTCCAGCTCAAATATATAAGTCAGAAACAAGAGGTATTTTCAGGTCAGAAAAATACAATTGTTTTGCCACCTTTAATTTTGACCAGTACCAGGATTTGTCCAGAAGACCATTTGGCTCTTTACAGATTTTAAACGAAGAAATACTAGCTCCCCAACATTGTATTTCCAGAGTTATAAAAGCAAATTCGAGTCTGATTATTTTGCCTTTATTTGGTGGAATAGAATACAAGGACAATCTTGGTAATGCTGAATTTTTGAGAGTTGAGCAAATTCGGGTTATAGCTGCTGATGACGAAATGACTGTGGAAATTTTTAATCCGTACGAAAGTGAAAACGTTAGTTTTCTTACCATTCATTTTCAAAAGGAAACACAATGTTTAAAAAAATATTTTCACAAATCAGAAATCGATTTGACTATTAGTAATAAATTAATCCGATTGATTGAAATTGAAGAAACGACTTGTTTTATTGGTGTTTATGATGGAAGGAAAGAAGGCTTTTATACTTTGAAAAATCCTAACAATGGTGTTTTCGTATTTGTAGTTAATGGTGCTTTTGAGGTTGAAGACCGACTTTTAGAAGCGAAGGATGGTTTAAGTATGAAAAACACAGAAATAATAGAATGGGAAGCTTTGTCTGAAAATGCCATTTTATTAGTTTTTGAAGTGTCTTTAAAGTGAATCGTTGAATAAGAATTTATGAAAATATCAAAAATAAGGCTGGCATATCGTGTGATTATTGATAGTTCTTCTACAATAATCTGGGATAAATATGTTTTTGAAGATACTTTTAAAGAATATAAAATGCAAAGTCAGCAATTCAATTCGGCAGAGAATCCTAAAAATACTTTCAGGGAATTGTTGTCTGATAATGAAAAGGCTTCTCAGCTGCATTTTTTAGTTGGAATTGCTGCCGATGGTTATATCCAACAATTAAAAGGCAATTTTTACAGAGTTTCTGATGTATTAGGAAATCAGTATTTTCCTTTTACCAATTATCAGCTCGATATTATAAACAGCGATGTTACAGATATTTCAAAGCATAAAATCGGAATCACATTTTATTCTCCCTTATTGAGTTATTTCGGAATTATAGAAGGAAATTTTCTGGTTTCTAAAAATACCGAAAGCAAAAATGGATACGAAACAATTATGTTTCCGGTTCAGTCACATTTGTCAATCTGTTACATTCAAAACGAATAAATCGTTATTACTTCCAAAAACAAAAACCACATATTGTTTTCGCCTTTTTTACTTTGATAGTTGGTAAAAAAGGCTTTTTTATATTGGATAGCAGCTTATTTTATGTCAAAATTTGTGTTTAATATTTAATAAAGGAATTTATTTGTGAAATTATAACGATTTCGTTCTTTAAATTATTGGTTTTTTAGTTTATCCGAATTTATTAGAACCGTAAAAGTTCTATATTTGTTTTTCTTTCAAAAAAAACATAAAATTTTATCAAATGAAAACTCTAAACGATTTCGATTTTAAAAATAAAAAAGCAATTATCCGTGTTGATTTTAATGTGCCTTTGGACGAAAACTTCAATGTAACAGATGCAACACGTATTGAAGCTGCAAAACCAACTATTGATGCAATTTTGGCTCAGGGTGGAAGTGTTATTTTGATGTCACACTTAGGAAGACCAAAAGGAGCTGAAGAAAAATACTCTTTAAAACATATCTTAAAAACTGCTTCTGAAATTTTAGGTGTTCCGGTTAAATTTGCTGAAAACTGTATTGGAGAATCTGCTCAGGCTGCAGCAAAAGATTTGAAACCAGGTGAAGTTCTTTTACTTGAAAATTTACGTTTTCATGCAGAAGAAGAAGCCGGAGATGTTGCTTTCGCTAAAGAATTAGCCTCACTTGGAGATATTTATGTGAATGATGCTTTTGGAACAGCTCACAGAGCACACGCTTCGACAACTATCATTGCACAATTTTTCCCAACTGAAAAATGTTTCGGAACATTGCTGGCAAAAGAAATTGACAGTTTAAATAAAGTACTGAATAATAGTGTAAAACCTGTAGTTGCAGTTTTAGGGGGCTCTAAGGTTTCGTCAAAAATTACAGTTATCGAAAATATTCTGGATAAAGTTGACCACATGATCATTGGTGGCGGTATGACTTTTACATTCATCAAAGCTCAGGGCGGAAAAATTGGAGAGTCTATTTGTGAAGATGATAAATTAGATTTAGCTCTTGATATTTTGAAAGCTGCTAAAGAAAAAGGAGTTCAGATTCATATTCCTGTTGATGTAGTTGCTGCTGACGATTTCTCAAACAGCGCAAACACTCAGATTGTTGATGTAACTGCAATTCCTGACGGATGGCAGGGTCTTGATGCTGGTCCTAAATCTTTGGAAAATTTCAAAAAGGTAATTTTAGAATCTAAAACAATATTATGGAATGGTCCTCTTGGTGTTTTTGAAATGGAAACTTTCTCAAAAGGAACTATCGCTTTAGGTGATTATATTGCTGAAGCTACTGCAAACGGAGCGTTCTCATTAGTTGGAGGTGGTGATTCTGTTGCTGCTGTAAAACAATTCGGTTTTGAAGAAAAAATGAGTTATGTATCTACTGGTGGTGGAGCAATGCTTGAAATGCTTGAAGGAAGAGTTTTACCTGGTATTGCTGCTATTTTAGATTAAAAATATAACAATTAACATTTTTTTTAACGTTTTTTACGCTTATTCTGCTTAAGTTTGTAAAAATACCACATTCTGTAATTGTTTGTATTATAGAATTTTAAAAAAATGTTATATGATCATAAGAAAAATTTCCTTAGTCGTCTCAGTCTTTTTTTCGATAGCAGGTTTTGCACAAGATGTAGTTAAAGCCGATAACGAAATAAAGCCTGAAGTAAAGATTTCGTACTTAGATTCAGTAAAAAAGACGTTTGTAAAAAACGATTTGGCTATCCGGGTTGACAGCCTTTGGATGAATGAACTGACGAGCCTTGATATTTATGAAGATTTAACTAAGGATATTCAAACGATCAATAAAGATGTGACTGTAGATCAGGAACTGCCTACTGAATTGCTGAAACAGCGTCTTCAGGTAATGAATGAAAAGTCACCTTTTGAAATAGAATACAATCAGGGATTAGAAAATATAATAAAGTCATTCCTTAAAAATCGTAAAAAGTCATTTTCACGATTGATGGCTTTGTCAGAATACTACTTTCCGATTTTCGAAGAGGCATTTGCAAAACAAAATGTGCCTTTAGAAATTAAATATTTAGCCGTTGTAGAATCTGCTTTAAATCCTAAAGCAGTTTCTAAAATGGGCGCCACAGGACTTTGGCAGTTCATGTACGGAACTGGTAAGCAATACGATCTTAAGATAGACTCATATATCGATGAAAGAAGCGATGCCTTAAAGGCCACAGCGGCTGCATCTGAATATATGACTAAAATGTTCAATATTTTTGGTGATTGGGAACTGGTTTTGGCATCCTATAATTCAGGTCCGGGAAATGTAACCAAAGCAATTCGCCGTTCTGGTGGGAAAACCAAATACTGGGACATTCGAAATTTCCTTCCAAGAGAAACACAAGGATATGTTCCTGCCTTTTTAGCAACAATGTATCTTTTTGAATTCCACAAAGAACATGGTATCAATCCGGAAAGAGCAGTTGTTAAGAATTTTGAAACAGACACGGTTTGTATAAAAAACCAAATGACATTCAAACAAATTGCCGATTTATTGGATATGCCACAATCGCAAATTGAACTTCTAAATCCTTCATACAAATTAAAAGTTGTCCCTTTTTATCAAAATGAACAACACTTTTTACGCCTACCGAAAGACAAAATCGCAACTTTTGTAAATAACGAGGATAAAATTTATGCCTACGCAAAGTATGATTCCGGTATTATAAAAGTTCCTTCAAGATTAGCTTCAAAAATTACTCCAAAAGTGAAAGCGAAGCCTAAAGCAATTGATTCTCCAGCAGCCGATATTCAATATTATACTGTTCAAAAGGGAGATAATCTAAGTGTTATTGCAGAAAAATATGATGTGAGCATATCAGAGATTAAGGAATGGAATAACCTGAAAGGAAATACAGTTGCATTAGGAAAATCTTTAAAATTAAAGTCTAATGTGATTGTTGCCAAAACTGCTCCGGAAGTAATTAAAAAACCTGAAGAAGCTATTGCAGCTGCCGAAATATCAGATAAAAATGAAATTGAGGTAGAATACGTTGTAAAAAGCGGTGACAATTTGGGTAATATTGCTAAAAAATTCGGTATTACTTTAGCTGAATTAAAAGAATGGAACAGCTTAACATCAAATAATTTAGCATTAGGTAAAACTTTGGTTGTTTCTAAAAAAGAAAATACGATTGTAGAACCTACAGTTGTTGCATCTGCTTCTGTTGATTCATTCAAGAAAAAAACAGTTTCTAAAAGTATGTCTCAGGATTACTATGTTAAAAAAGGTGATTCATTATACAGTATCTCAAAAAAATATCCTGGAGTAACCATTTCTGATATTAAAAAGTGGAACGGAATTAAAGACGAGGATATAAAACCGGGAATGAAGCTTAAAATAAACGGTTAATAAAAATAACTTACTTAAATTTGGGTTTTATTCTTTAAAATTATAAAAATGAATAAAACCCATTTTTTGTTTCTGCTGTTTTCTGTTTTGCTCGCATCCTGTTTTCAGAAAAACGACAGCAAAACTGAACAAAAACCAGGAAAAACCAACACTATTTCTATTATCATCGATGACCAGCTGTGGTATGGTGAGGTAGGGGATAGTATTCGAAATAAATTTGCTTCGCCTGTGCTGGGTCTCACACAGGAAGAACCCCTTTTTACAATAAACCAATATCCGGCTAAATTATTGGAAGGTTTTGTAACCGACAGTCGGAGTATTATTGTGGTTAAAAAATCGACTGCAGACAAATTTGAGGTTAAAACAAATAATAAATCGGTACCCCATAATACTTTTCGGATTTATGGTAAATCGATTGACGATATTATTTGTAGTATCGAAATGAATTCGGCAGAAATCATTAAATCAATCCGTGAAACTGAAATTAAAAAAATACAACAGGAGAATAGTAAATCACTTTTGAATCCTGCGATTATCAAAAACAAATTTCACGTTAACCTGCAAATCCCAAGTGGTTATGAATACATGCTGCATAAGCAAAATTTTATCTGGCTTAAGAAAGATATTATCAGTGGAAACACAAGTTTATTAATTTATCAGATTCCGATCCGCAGTTTTAAAAAGAAAAAAGACGTGGTAAATGCAATTGTTAAAATGCGTGACTCAGTTGGAAAGCACATACAAGGTCGCGAACCAAACACACAGATGATTACAAGTGAGGCCTACGCTCCATATTTTTCAAAAATAAAATTAGATTATAAAGACGCTTTTGAAACCAAAGGAACCTGGGAACTCAAAAATGATTTTATGACCGGGCCTTTTATTAATTATGCAATTCTGGACGAAACTTTTAGCCGGGTTTTGGTTATCGAAGGATTTTGTTATTCCCCATCGCATCAGGAACGGGATTTAATGCTGGATTTAGAAGCCATTATCAAAACAGCAAAAATCGACAAACGATAAGAGATTCTATTTCAGGTTTTCAACTTTCTGGTGGACTTTAAAGTTAAAGAAGTCAACATGTAAAACTTGAAACTTAAAACAATTTTCAAACTGTTTTTTTTTTGTAATTTTATTTATAACAAACATAAAAACAAATAGTTATGAAAAAAATAATCGCAACATTAGTAATTACAACGCTATGTTTTATTTCGTGTAAAAAAGAAGTAAAAACAGAAGTTACAACTACAAATAAAACTGACAGTATCAAAACTGAAGAAGAAATTGTTGAAGAACCTATTGATTCTGCTGCGCAAATGAAAGCCTGGACTGTTTATGCAACTCCTGGTGCAGCTCATAAATTAATGGCGGAAGAAGTTGGAAGTTGGAACTGCGATATGACTTTTTGGTCACAACCAAACGGAAAAGCTGAAAAAGCTACTTCGATAGCCAATATTCAGATGGTTTTGGGTGGACGTTATCAGGAAACCAATTATCAGGGAAATATAATGGGGCAGCCTTTTGAAGGAAAAAGTACTTTGGCTTACAACAATGCCAGTAAAGAATACACGACAACCTTTATTGACAATATGGGAACCGGAATGGTAGTTGCAATGGGGAAATACGATGAAAATACAAAAGCGATAGAATTAAAAGGCGAAATGGTGGACCCTGTTTATGGTAAAAAAACGCCTTATCGGGAAGTTTATACCATAATAGATCCAAATACCCGAAAAATTGAGATGTATGATGTAAAAAATGGTTCTGAATATAAAAGCATGGAAATTGTAATGACGAAAAAGTAATAGTTAATTCCATCAAAAAACAAATCCCAATTACAAAGCGTAATTGGGATTTGTTTTTATTATATCTATAAAGTTCAGAGATATCTTGATTTACTACATTTTTAAAATCGTTTTATATTCTGTCTGATTATTTAATACACTAACAGCTCTTTTGATTTCCGAGTTGTTTTTTAAATAATACTGATATAAACCTTCCTGATATTGGTATCTTTTGATGAGTTCTTCCAGAATCAGGTTTTTAATTTCTTTTTGGTTTTTATCCAGTAAAGTATTTTCGCTTTTTTCTAAAGCAGTTAATAACTGCTGATATTCAATAGCGATAGTTTCGTCTATTTTTTCGTTTTTGGCGGCTGTTAAAGTGTTTTTAAGTGCCAGTTCGGTTTCTGTGTCAAATGTGATTTTTTTGGCCTTTAAAAACTGTTTAAAAGCGGAATAATCCGCATCAGTAAGTACAGGTATTTTATCGCCTAAATTCGGGTTTTTATAATAATAGCTGGTTGCGTAATCAAATATGCCGTCATTTTTCATTAAAGCATTTGTGATCGGACTCATTTTGGCTTCATCCAGTTCGATGTCCGGTAAAACACCACCTCCATCGTAAACTGTTCTTCCTTTTCTGGTTTTAAAGGCGTTGAAATTTTTAGCATCGGTCTTTTGGGCGACTCCGTTTTTGTCTTTGTGTGCATAATCTAATGCCTGAATACAACGTCCGGAAGGAGTATAGTAACGGGAAATAGTCACTTTTAGCTGTGTACCATAAGTCAGGTCAACGGTACGTTGTACCAACCCTTTTCCGAAACTGCGGCTTCCCAAAACAACGGCACGGTCTAAATCCTGTAAAGCTCCCGAAACAATTTCTGATGCCGAAGCACTTTTTCCATTGACTAAAATAGCTAACGGAATTTGTGTATCAATTGGTTCTTTATTGGTTTTATAAGTGTTATTGTGTTTTTCAATTCGGGATTTGGTCGTTACAATCACTTCGTTTTTTGGAACAAATAAATTGCAGATATCAATGGCTTCGTTTAACAAACCACCAGGATTGCCTCTTAAATCCAGTACAATTTGAGTAGCTCCGTCTGTTTTTAGTTTTTCAAGGGCCTGTTTTACTTCAATTGCTGCTTTTCTACTAAAATGTGCCAAAACGATATAACCGGTTTTGTCATCAATTTTTCCAAAAAATGGAACCGATTTAATATCTACTTCATCCAAAACAAGTTCGGTTGTATTGGTTTTTCCCTGTCGGATGTATTTTATTGTAATTTTTGTGTTTTTAGTGCCTTTTAATAATTGTGAAGCATCATCTTTGAAATCGGCAATCATAACATCACCAATCTGAATGATTTCATCACCGGCTTTTAGTCCCGCTTTGTCGGCCGGATAATTTTTATAAGGTTCACGAACAATCAGACGGTCTTTTTTACGGGCAATCATAGCTCCAATTCCGGTATATTCTCCGGTATTATTGATTTTAAAATTGACAACATCCTGTTCGTTAAAGTAAACGGTATACGGATCTAAACTTCCCAGCATACTTTTAATGCCTTTGTCCATCAGGTCACCCGGGTTGGTTTCGTCAACGTAATTGGTGTTGACTGCTTTAAATAAGGTTGTGAAAATTTCTATTTGTTTGGCAATTTCAAAAAAGTCCTCTTTGAAACTGGTTCCAATAAACAAAAAGCCTGTTGCAACGGCCGGTATGATGAATTTCTTCTTGAAATAAGGATACATGATTATGGTTTTTTTCTTTTAAATCTTTTTCTAATAAAATAGGCTAATAAACAAAACAGGATAATAAACGGCCAAACACTTAACAGTGAAAGTAATAAATCGGATAAACTAAAAAATCCTGATTTAATGGAAGTCAAGAGTTTGGAACTATACGATATTTTAATGCCTTCTTTTTCGGGTATTGTTTTGTAAAATTCAATGGTAACAGTACTTTCAGAAATACGGCTTTCTAAATATTTCAGTTGACCTTGTTTGGATTCGATTTCTTCGCGAATTGTCGAAATTTGTTCTTCAATTTCTAAAATTTCACTGACTTTGTTTGCTTTCTTTAAAATTTCAAGATAACGTTCTTCTAATTTTTTCTTTGTTTTTAATCGGGAAGTCAGGTCAATGTATTGCTCTGTAACATCTTCGGCAGATATAGTTTTAACTTCGAAATAGGAAACGCCTTTAGAAATATCATTTATAAAACGGTCAAAATTTTGGCTTGGTACTTTTACAGTAAGATTTCTGTAAAGAGTAGCAAAATCTTTTCCTTCAGAATCGTTTATTATTCTTGCTTTACTAGTAGCGGCCGCTTTTTTAATTTGAGCGAAAGTATTTTCTAAATTATCGGTTTCAAATCGCAGAGTAGCTTCTTTGATTATTTTTTGCTCAATTTCTTGTTTGTTTTTTGGCGGAGGAGGAGGTAGCGGAGATGCTGGATTTGGGCTTTTATCATAAGCAACATCTTCTGCTTTTGCAGGCATTTTTACCGTTTGAATAGACATTGCTGCTTCTTCCGGTTCATATGATTTATTGCAGCCGGAAAAAACCAAAAAGAAAACAGATAAAAAGAAAATATGTCGCATAAAATTCAATTTAGAGCTAAAACTACAATTTTTTTTGACTAAGTTGATTAATAATCTTGTGTTTTGAAATTTACACTTCTGCTTTAGTCCCGGAATCTTGTGGTTTATTGATTTGCGCTACAAATTTCTCAAACAACTGAACTGTTTTGGTATTGATTTCTTCGTAAGTCAATCGGTCTTTTGTCTGGTAAAAAAACATTAGGGAATAAGGCTGTTGCACATTATCCCAAAGTAAGTGTTTGTTTAGTCGATAGGTTTCCCGTAAAACCCTTTTGAAGTAATTGCGGTCAACGGCTTTTTTGAAATATTTCTTGGAAACTGAAACACCAATTTTGATTTTCTCTTCTGAATTTTCATCTGCCTGGCAGTAAACCAAACGCAACGGATATTTTGAAACCGATTTCCCTTCAGAAAATAGTAATCCAATTGTGGTTTTGCTCTTTAAGCGTTCATTTTTAGGGTAAGCGAAGTTCATTTAATTCAGAAAAAATTTGCAATTTCAAAGACAAAGGTACAATTAAACCATAAAAACGGTTATTGTTTTCAAATTTTATACGGCTAAAAATATATTTACTACTTTTGGCGTTTAATTTTTCAAGCATGCAAAAGATAATTTCATATCCAATCTCCGTAATTTATTATTTATGTTTTGGATTGTGTTTGGTGATTTTTCACCCGATACAATGGATTTGCCTTAATCTTTTTGGATATCAGGCTCATAAAAAAAGTGTTGACTACTTAAATTTAGGTCTTTTAAGCTGTACCAGACTTGTGGGAACGACTTATAAAGTTACCGGTTTGGATACAATACCGACAGGTGTTCCGATTATTTTTGTGGCCAATCATCAAAGTATGTATGATATCGTGGCAATGATTTGGTACTTTAGACGTTTTCATTGTAAATTTGTAAGTAAGAAAGAGTTAGGCAGCGGAATCCCAAGTGTTTCTTTTAATCTGAAATATGGAGGATCAGTGCTCATTGACCGTAAAGACCCTAAACAAGCGATTCCTGTAATCAAAGGCTTGTCTGAATATATCGAAAAAAATACCAGATCTGCTGTCATTTTTCCTGAGGGAACACGCAGCAAAACGGGAAAACCTAAAGAATTTGCGCAAAGCGGTTTAAAAATCTTATGTAAATATGCGCCTTCTGCGTATGTTGTACCGGTAAGTATCAATAACTCGTGGAAAATGGTTCGTTTCGGAATGTTTCCTGTGGGTTTAGGAAACCATCTTACTTTTACAGCGCATCAGCCTTTGGCGGTAAAAGATTATAAATTTGAAGAGTTAATGGAAATTACTGAAAAATCAGTAAAAGAAGGAATAAATGAGTATAAACAGGTTTAAATTTTAGTCCGGGCTAAAATGTAAAACCCAAATCTAAATAAAGTAATGTCTATAAAAAACATTAGATTAGAAGTGATGCAGTTTTTGGAAAAAAACGTAGACAGCTTCGTAGAGCAGTATTTAATTCCAGTAGAAACAATTTGGCAGCCGTCAGATTTTTTACCAGACTCCCAGGGAGAAAATTTCTTTGAGGATGTAAAAGAACTGCGTGAAATTGCCAAGGAACTTCCATATGATTTCTGGGTAACGCTTGTTGGTGATACAATAACTGAAGAAGCCCTGCCAACGTATGAATCGTGGCTTATGGATGTTGAAGGAATTGACCAGGTTGATCAGGTGGAAAATGGTGGAAACGGATGGTCCAAATGGGTAAAACAATGGACTGGAGAAGAAAACCGTCATGGAGACCTGTTGAATAAATACTTGTATCTGTCTGGTCGTGTGAACATGCGTGAAATCGAAATGACTACACAGCATTTAATCAACGATGGTTTTGATATCGGAACAGGGAGAGATCCTTACAAAAACTTTGTATACACCAGTTTTCAGGAATTAGCAACTTATGTATCGCATAACAGAGTTTCGCAAATAGCGAAAAAATTTGGCGATAAAAAGTTGTCTAAAATGTGTAAAATGATTGCCGGAGACGAAATGCGTCATCACCATGCCTACAGTGAGTTTGTGAACCGCATTTTTCAGGTTGATCCAAGCGAAATGATGCTGGCGTTTCAATACATGATGAAACAAAAAATCGTAATGCCTGCGCATTTCTTAAGAGAATCAGGTCAAAAGATTAGTTCTGCTTTCGAACAGTTTTCTGATTCTGCTCAGCGAATCGGAGTTTACACTGCAAATGATTATGTTGACATTTTGCAGAAATTAATTGATAAGTGGGAAATTGATAAGATTTCTAACTTAACAGATGAAGCCGAAAAAGCACGTGATTATTTAATGAAATTACCGGCTCGTATGGCAAGAATCTCCGAAAGAATTGTGATTCCAAAAGAGTCTCATATTTTCAAATGGGTAGAGCCTGCGAGATTATAATTTTGATAAAAAAACTTACATCTTTTTAAATGCAACTTTGCTGCGTTTGAAAAGTGAGCTATAAAAAGTGTTGATTGTTGGGGTTTTTAAATCTTTGACAATCAACATTTTTTTAATATTTGGGGCCTCTTTTTTAAAATAAAATGCATTTGAAAGCTAGATTAAATTAGAAGAATTCTATTTGTCAGTAAAAAGAAATCATACGTTTAAGCATTAAAAAAACTATGGATAATTCAGCGTTAATACACAAAACAATTCAATTTGTAAAAGAAAAACTTCATGATGCAGAAGGAGGTCATGATTGGTTTCATATTGAACGAGTATATAAAAATACGCTTTTGATTGCCGGAAATACGGATTGCGATTTGACAGTGGTACAATTAGGAGCTTTGCTTCATGATATTGCCGACAGCAAATTTCATAATGGAGATGAAACCATTGGTCCCAAAACAGCACGTTTGTTTTTAGAGGCAGAAAATGTATCTGAGAGTATTATTCAGCATGTTGTCAATATCATTGAAAATATCTCGTATAAAGGCGGAAATTTCGAAAAGAAGTTTTCTTCAGTGGAATTGGATATTGTTCAGGATGCGGATCGTTTGGATGCAATTGGAGCAATTGGTGTAGCAAGAGCTTTCAATTATGGTGGATTTAAAAACAGAGCTTTATATGATCCTGAAATTGCACCGGCTATAAATATGACGAAAGAAGAATATAAAAAGAATAATGCGCCCACCATAAATCATTTTTACGAAAAGCTTTTGCTTTTAAAAGATAAAATGAATACTGAAACCGGGAAACAAATCGCTGAAGAAAGACACCGTTTCATGGAAACCTTCCTTGCTCAGTTTTATGCAGAGTGGGAGGGGATTAAGTAAGTTGTGTTTCGCAAAGATTCGCTAAATAAACACAAAGATTCGCAAAGTTATTTTAAATTTCTTTGCGAATCTTTGTGTTTTTTCTTTGTGTTGTGTAACTCTGTGGAATAAACAAATCAGCTGCAGCCGCAATTTCCATCTCCACAGTCATTTTTCTTTTTAGATTTCCAGAAGAACTTTTTAATCAAAAAACCAACTGCAAATCCTAATATTGTAAAAGCAATAATTTCCTGAATCATGATGCATTATTTTAATATTTGATAGGCAATTAAGGCAGTTAAATAGGCTAATGCACTCATAAAGCCCAACTGCATTGCTGGCCATTTCCATGAATTGGTTTCTTTTTTGGTAATGGCTAGCGTACTCGCGCACTGCATCGCAAAAGCATAAAATAGTAATAATGAGATTCCGGTTGCGAAATTGAATACTTTTCCTCCGGTTTCAGGACGTACTTCTGCCTGCATCTTACTTTTTATAGTTGATTCATTATCTGTGTCGCCAACACTGTAAATGGTAGCAAGTGTTCCCACGAAAACCTCACGTGCTGCAAACGAACTGATTAAGGCAATTCCGATTTTCCAGTCGTAACCTAACGGCTGGATAACAGGTTCGATTGCTCTTCCCATCAATCCGATATAGGAATTCTCCAGTTTTTGAGAAGCTACTTCGTTTTCAAATTGAGTTTCTGTCAGGGTTGTATTTGCGAATCTTTCTTTTACAATAGTTTCTGCCTCATTAAAATCTTTTCCGGGTCCGTATGACGCTAAAAACCACAAAATAATAGATATTGCCAAAATGATTTTACCTGCTCCAACAATAAAAGCTTTGGTTTTTTCCACAACATTGATTCCAACGTTCTTAAAAAGTGGTAATTTATAACTTGGCATTTCGACAACGAAATACGTTTTGGATTCCAGTTTTAGAACTTTATTTAAAATATATGCCGATAAAATAGCAGCAAAAAAGCCTAAAACATAAAGTGCCATTAGGGTTAATCCCTGAACATTTAAAACGCCGAAAACACGTTTGCTCGGAATTACTAATGAAATTATAATCGCATAAACTGGTAATCTTGCTGAACAGGTGGTAAATGGAGTAACCAAAATAGTAATCAGACGCTCTTTCCAATTCTCAATATTTCGGGTTGCCATAATTGCCGGAATGGCACAGGCGGTTCCTGAAATGAGGGGTACAACGCTTTTTCCTGACAAACCAAATCTGCGCATGATTTTGTCCATAAGGAAAACAACACGGCTCATGTATCCACTTTCTTCAAGAATGGATATGAAGAGAAACAAAAAGGCAATCTGTGGAATAAAAATGATAACACCGCCAATTCCCGGAATAATTCCCTGCGAAAGCAAATCGGTTAAAATGCCGCTTGGCAGTTCTTCTGCAACCCAGCTGCTTAAAGAAGCAAAAGTGTTGTCAATAAAATCCATCGGGATAGTTGACCAGCTGAAAATAGATTGAAATATCAGAAATAAAATGGCAAAGAAAATAGCGTAGCCCCAGATTTTATGGGTTAGTACACGATCCAGTTTTGCCCTGATGTCTTTTGCCATCGAAGCATCAACCTTTAAACCTTTTTTCAAAACATCATTTATGAACTGGTAACGTTTAACGGTCTCTTTTTGTTGAAGACGCTTTAATTCAGAATGTGATTTGGTAAAAGTATTTCTGACTTCATTTCGGTCTAAATTCGAAAAATTCACATCTTGCGTAATAACCAGCCACAATTTATACATCAATTGATTTGGAAAAGCGTGTTGTAACTTTTCAAAATATTCCGGATCAATTACTGAAGCGTTTAGACACGGTTCGTTTGTAATGTTTTTATAAGAAACAATTAATTCTTTCAGTTCATCAATTCCCAAACCTTTTCGGGAACTTACCAATGCAATTTTGGTTTTTAGCTTTTCTTCTAAATATGGAATATCAAGGGTAATTCCTTTTCGTTCCATACGATCCGACATATTGATAACCAAGATTGTCGGAATTTCAAGATCTTTTATCTGAGTATAAATCAGTAAATTTCGTTTCAGGTTTTCGACATCAGTTACTACAACAGCAACATCAGGATATAACTTGTCGTTTTTGTTCAGCAAAAGTTCAATAACCACGCTTTCGTCCATTGAACTGGCATTCAGACTGTATGTGCCTGGTAAATCCAGAATGTTGGCTTTGATATTGTGGGGAAGTTTACAGAAACCCATTTTTTTCTCAACGGTAATTCCGGGATAATTCCCCACCTGTTGATTTAAACCTGTAAGTTGATTGAAAACGGATGTTTTTCCTGTGTTTGGATTCCCGATAAGGGCAACATTAATATTCTGAACGCTCATTATAAATTGCTTTTGATAAGTTCAACTTCAATTTCACGAGCCGTTTCAACACGGATGGCTACATGTGAGCCATTAATATCTAAATATAAAGGATCTCCAAAAGGAGCAATTTGAAGTAATTCGACGAAGCTGCCCGGCAAACAACCCATTTCTAATAATTTTAAAGGAATCAAATCGATATCAAAATCTTTGATAATGGCTTTTTCGCCTTTTTTCAGGGTGTGGATAGTGTTTTGCAAGCTTATTTAGATTGAGTTTAGATTGCAAAAATAGGTAATTATTCTTTATTTCAGGGTATTTAACACTTATACAAATGCTAAATGTTTCTAAAAATAAGGGGTTTTACTCCTCGCACAAGAAATTAATGTCTTCCAAAAGACGTTTAATGTCCTCTTTGTCGGTTCCGTCATAAAATCCGCGGACACGTCGTTTTTGATCCACTAAAACAAAATTCTCTGTATGCACCATATCATAAAGCTGATCTGGTCTTCCTAGTTTTACGGCCAGATAAGATTTTCGAGCAATAGTATAAATCTCTTTTTTATCACCGGTAACCAGATTCCATTTGCTGTCAACAACCCCATGTTTTATCGCATAGGATTTTAAAACCGAAACGCTGTCTGTTTCTGGAAAAACAGTATGAGAAAGCAGCATTACCTTTGGATTATTTAAAACCGCTTTTTGAACCTCCTCTAAATTGGTTGTCATTTTTGGACAGATGGATCCGCAGGTTGTAAAGAAGAAATCGGCAACATAAATCTTTCCTTCGTAATTTTTCTGCGTAATCGTATCACCATTTTGGTTTATGAACGAAAAATCAGCGATTGTATGATATTTACTTTTATATTGAACTGTACTGTCAACCAATTCCGGATTTACATCAGCCGGATTGTAAATTGGCAATGTTTTTTGAGGTTTTAAAGCAAAATAAAACAAGGATATTGTAATTACCGAAAATACACTTAAAACAATGAAGAATTTTCGATATTTATAAAGAAGCGATTTCATAAAAATAATTTGGCGCAAAAATACAAAAAGGGCTTTTTAAAATGTTTGGTTATGCTTTTTTTTAACACTGAATATAGCAACGATGGAGAAATTTATTAAAAAGTAATCTTTAATAAATTATTAGCTGAATTTTTAACATAGAGAATGAAATATTAGCGATACGTTTGCAGAAACTCTAAAAAGTTAAATATAAATGAAAAAAGTGCTTACTACACCTATGTTTTATGCTTTTTCTGCAATGCTTTCGTTTGCAGCTGCTGAAGCTCAAAACACAAGACCAAAAGAACCCGGGATTAATACTTCTTTTATGAAAAAAGAGATTAGCCCAAAAGAAGATTTTTTCCAATATGTAAACGGAACCTGGCTGGATAAAACCGAAATTCCCAGTGATCGAAATGCCTGGGGAAGTTTTAATGAATTACGTCAGAAAACAGATGATAATTCATTAGCGATTTTAAAAGAAGCTTCGAAAAACCCGAAGTACAAATCGAACACAGATCAGGGTAAAGCTATTGCTTTGTTCAATACAATCCTGGATACTGTTGGGAGAAACAAAAGAGGTATAACACCGCTTAAGCCTTATTTGAAAAAAATTGATGCTATTAAAAATGTAGCAGATTTACAAAATTATTTAATCGAAATGCAGTCACAGGGCGGGACAGGTTTTTTCGGGGTGTCTGTTGGAGCCGATGCTAAAAACAGTAATAAGAATACGGTTTCTCTGAGTCCGGGAACTTTAGGATTGTCTGATAAGGATTATTACAATTCAGATGATAAAGACTCAAAGGAAAAACGCGAAAAATATGAAGTTCATGTTGCCAGAATGTTACAGTTTATTGGCGAATCTCCTGCTAAGGCTAAAGAAAGTGCCAAACAAATTCTGGCTTTAGAAATCGAAATGTCTGCACCAAGACTGGATCGTGTAGAACGAAGAGACCGTAGAAAACAATATAATCCAACTGCTGTTGCTGATTTGAAAAAGAACACACCTTCTATTCAGTGGGATAAATATTTTGCCGGAGTAGGTATGGAGAAATTAGACACTGTGAATGTAGCTCAGCCTCGTTACATGATTGCATTAGAAAAAACTTTTACTGAAAAGAAAGTTGAAGCGTGGAAAGAATATCTAAAATGGTCTTTACTAAACAAATCTGCTTCAACTTTAAGTACCGATATCGAAAATGCAAATTTTGATTTCTACGGAAAAACCTTAACAGGAGCTTTAAAACAGCGCCCTCGTGAAGAAGTGGCTTTGCAGGTTATCAATGGTGCAACCGGAGAAGCTTTGGGAAAACTGTATGTGGAGAAATTATTTCCGGCTGAAGCTAAAGAAAAAGCAAAGAGCATGATTGCAAATGTAATGCTGGCTTATGAAAACAGAATCAATGCTTTGCCATGGATGTCTAATGAAACTAAAGCTAAAGCAATCGAAAAGTTGAAAAAACTTACAATTAAAATTGGCTATCCGGATAAATGGAAAGACTATTCAAAATTAGAGCTCAAAAACGTTTCTGAAGGCGGAACTTATTTTGATAATATGAAAGACATTTCAAAATGGGCATACTCAGAAAATCTTGCAAAACTTGGAAAGCCGGTTGATAAAACAGAGTGGGGAATGTCTCCGCAAACTGTAAATGCTTATTTTAATCCGTCTTATAATGAAATTGTATTTCCTGCCGCTATTTTACAGCCTCCATTTTATAACTACCAGGCTGATGAAGCTGTAAATTATGGTGGAATAGGAGCTGTTATCGGTCATGAAATCTCACATGGCTTTGATGATTCCGGAGCACGTTTCAATGCAGACGGAAACCTTGTTGACTGGTGGACAGCAGATGATTTAAAACAATTTACGGCTCTTGGAGGTGCTTTGGCAGATCAATACAGTGCATTGGAGCCTTTACCTGGAATCCATGTGGACGGTAAATTCACTTTAGGTGAAAATATTGGAGATTTGGGTGGAATCAATGCCGCATATGACGGTTTACAATTGTATTTGAAAGCTAATGGAAATCCGGGACTAATTGACGGGTTTACACCTGAACAGCGTTTCTTTATTTCGTGGGCGACTGTATGGAGAACAAAATCAAGAGATGAAGCTCTTAAAAGTCAGGTGAAAACAGATCCGCATTCTCCGGGAATGTACAGAGCTGTTGTTCCAATTCAGAATGTTGATGCTTTTTATAAGGCTTTCGATATCAAAAAAGGCGACAAAATGTATGTTGAACCAGAGAAGAGAGTTAAAATCTGGTAAGGGGATAAAGAATATGAAAAACGGCGCTGAATTTCAGCGCCGTTTTGTTTATAATTATTTCAAATGACTGTAAATATAAGTCTCAATTGCTTTTAGTTCTTCATCAGACATTGCCTGTGTTACCGGAAAATTGGTTTTCATAACAGCAAACTGACCAGGATCTACAATTGGTTCACCATTTCCTTTCAGGAAAGTAACCATGTCTCCTTTTTTGTCTTTGTAGATTTTGGCGATTTCCTGAATACTCGGACCAATTACTTTTTGATCCACCTGATGGCAGGAAATACAATTTCCTTTTCCTTCAAAAATTTCTTTTCCTAAATCTTCAGGTGTTTTGGCTGCAGCAGTTTCTCCTTCAGAATAAGTTTCAGTCGCATTTTCTGTGTTTTTACCAAATGGCTCCTGACTTTCTTTTTTACAAGATGATAAAGCTATCATGGCCGCTAAAAGTATTATTTTTTTCATGATTATTTATTTAGAATTACAGCAGCTTCTTTTGCGAAGTAGGTAGAGATAATATTAGCCCCTGCACGCTTAATGCAATAAAGTTGCTCTATCATAATTTTGTCATGATCCAGCCATCCTTTTTCTGCTGCGGCCTTTACCATAGCGTACTCACCAGATACCTGGTAAACAGCAACCGGCACATGAACGGCATTTTTTACCTCACGAACAATGTCCAAATAAGCCATTCCAGGTTTTACCATAACGATGTCTGCACCCTCTTCAACGTCTAATAATGCTTCACGAATTCCTTCAATTCGGTTGGCATAATCCATCTGATAAGTCTTTTTATCTTTTGGGATATTTTGAGAGTCTACAGGAGCAGAATCCAATGCATCACGAAACGGTCCATAAAAAGCTGAAGCATATTTAGCACTGTAACTCATAATCCCCACGTTGTGGTGACCATTTTCTTCCAAAGCTTTTCTGATGGCCAAAACCCTTCCGTCCATCATGTCGCTTGGAGCTACAAAATCGGCCCCGGCTTCTGCGTGGCTTAGGCTCATTCGTGTCAAAGCATCAACTGTTGCGTCGTTGATCAACTGACCGTTTTCTATAATTCCATCATGACCGTAAATTGAATACGGGTCTAAAGCGACATCCGGCATTACAATCATTTCCGGAACAGCATCTTTAATGGCTCGAATAGTTTGCTGCATCAATCCGTCTTTATTCCAGGCTTCAACACCTTTATTGTCTTTTAGGTGGTCGCTTACTTTTACATAAATATTCACTGCTTTGATTCCCAAATCCCAGGCTTCTTTTACTTCTTTGATGGTATTGTCTAAAGAGTGACGGTAAATTCCGGGCATAGACGGAATGGCGACTTTTACATCTTTTCCTTCAGCCACAAACATTGGAAGCATAAAATCCTGTGGACTTAAACTGGTTTCACGAACTAAAGAACGAATAGACTCATTGGTTCTTAAACGGCGGTTTCTTTGTAATGGGAACATAGAGTGTTTTTTTTATAAAATCTAAAACGAATATTTATCTGTAAATAGTTCATATTCATTTTAAAGTGAAATTAAAATAAGTGCCGCAAAGTTAAAGAAAAAACGGCCAAATAAAGAGTCAGCAATGCGGTAGAATTCGTTAATATTATCTAAATTCGTATCGCTTTTTTAAACTTCTATGAAGAATCTTCTTACGGAATGTTTTTTCAAATTTAAATCTCCCAAATGAAGAAAATATTTGTATTATGCTGCTGTCTGCTCTTAACAAGCTGTTTTGAGATAACAGAAAGAATTAAACATCATGACGATCAGAGTGGTGAATACACTTTGATGGTTGATTTTTCGAAATCATGGCTAAAGACCAAATCGGCTATCTGGCTGGAAGAAGTGGATGGCGTGAAAATCCCGAATGAACAGGAAATTGCACAGAAACTAAATGATTTTAAATCGAAAGTTTCAAAAATGGAAGGAATTTCGAATGTATCAACCAAAACCGATTTTGACCGGTATGTTTTTATTATCAAATTAGATTATAAAAACCTGAAAGCCCTAAATGAAGTTGTAAATACTTTAAACAAACAGAAAAATCAGATTCATTTTACGGCCGACTCCAGGAGTTTCGAAAGAATTGCATCGTACCCAATTCCGGAAAACTTACTGAAGGATGAAAAGAAAAAGGAAGATCTGGAAAAAGCCAACATCATATCTATTTATACTTTTGACCGTGATATAGTAACAGCAAGTAATACCAATTGCAAAATTTCCCCAAATAAAAAGACTGTTTTTTTGAAGCAGAGTATGTACAGTGTGCTTAAAAAATCATCATTAATGAATAACAACATTCAGTTAATTCCATAATTATTATCAAATAATATTTTCAAACATCTACAATGAAACAAATTTTTACTTTTTTAATTCTTTTTACGTTCGGTTTGACTTATAGTCAGTCACTTCCTAAAAAGCAGGATTATTTTGTTCAGTTTAATGGCAGTCAGCTTTCTAAAAAAGTTAATGTTGCTGAGGTTTTAAATCATTCTCTCTTAAAAAATGCGAAAGAGAAAATGAAACTGGACGTCAATGAATATGCAGATCTTATAAAATTAGACCAAAAAATAACTGTTCATGGAAATTATTCAGACAGCATACCGTATTATCAGGTTACAATTCCGATAAAAAGCAGAGGCGACATTAAGAACTTTTTAATTCAAAAGGATCAGGAAAATGCTTCATCTTCAAAGTTACTGATTGAAGATTTTGGTCAGTATTCAGTTTATAATTCAGCAGATAAAAAGACAACCGTTGCCTGGAATGATAGTTATTTGGTGATCTTCGGCTTAACAAAAAAATATTCATATAATGATTATGCTTTGGCACCACCTGTGGTAGATGATACCGTAGCTGTGGTAGCGGAATCTCCGGTAACAGAAATGGTAGTGGAAACAATTGAAGAGCCTGTTGTAGATACTGCGTACACAGATAATTATTACGCTAATTTTCAAAAAGAACAGACTGCTTTTGACAGCATTCAGGCTATCAGTCAAAACAGATTTATAAAGTTGCTTTTTGAAAATGGTTTTACGGTTCCGTCTTCAGACAAAGTTCATGAAAATGCGGATATTTCCTGTTGGGTTGATTATGGTACAGCAATGAGCAGCTTTAATTCGGCTTATATGGCTTTGGCAAAGTTTACGACGTATAATAAATTTTTACCAAGTCAGAAGAACTTAGGCAATTTTGTAAAAGGTGTGAATGTCAATTTTTATTTTGATAATGATAATGCGCGAATCGAGGAAATTGTAGAATACACTAAACCAATCGCCGATTTGGTGGGTAAAATCAGTAATCGAAAAGTCAATAAAAACATCTTTAATTATTTTCCTGCTCAAAAACCGCTTGGTTATTTGACCTATCATTTTAATACAAAGGAAATGCTGAATAGTTTTCCGACTTTGAGTGCCGAGGTTTTCAACAATCCTTATATTTTGAAAGAAGATATTGGTGTTGTAACCGATTTGATTTCGACAATTATTGATGAAGAAGCCACAGCGACTCTTTTTGACGGTGATTTAAGCATGTTTCTTTATGATGTCACCGAAAAGGAGGTTACCACAAAAACTTTTGAATATGATGAAAATTATGAATCAAAGGAGGTTGTGAAAACGATAAAAAAAGCAATACCGCAGTTTTCAGTAATTTTTACTTCAACACATCCTACTTTTGCTGATAAACTGATTCAATTGGGAGTTCGCAAAAACGTATTAATTCAAAAAGGGAATTATTACGAAATAAAAGGAACTCAGGAATACGGTGGTTTGTTTATTTTTAAGGAAAAAGATGTCGTAATTGTTGGGAATAATATTGACGCTATTTATCCAAAAGACAATTCGTTTTCTAAGGAAGTTAAAAAAGAATTGAAGCAGAATTATATTTCGGCTAAAATAAGCATCGATAAATTAGTAACAGCTTATTCTAATTCAGGTGAAGCTAAAGGATCTGAACTTAAAGTCCTGAATCGTCTGGCGCAGCAATTCAGTGACGTTACATTGTATTCAGCCAAGAAACTGATTGATAATAAGCTGAAATTTGAGTTAAAATTAAATTCAGTAAAAGCAGACAAAAATATTATTCTGCAGACATTGGATTTAATTGACGAATTAAATAAATAAAAAGCAAAAGCCCTAAATATCAATTTTAGGGCTTTTTTATGTCTTGTTGTAAAGGATTAAATCCAGTCTACAGGATTCTCCAATACTTTTATTAATTTTTCCTCTTCACTTCCTGTTTCCGGGTGATGATCGTAAACCCATTGTACGTGCGGTGGAAGGCTCATCAAAATACTTTCGATTCTTCCATTAGTTTTTAAACCGAATAAAGTTCCTTTATCATGGACCAGATTAAACTCAACATAACGACCGCGACGGATTTCCTGCCAGTTTCTGTTTTCGGGCGTATAAGAAAGGTTTTTTCTTTTTTCTACAATTGGAACATACGCTTCAAGAAAACTATTTCCAACTTCAGTTACAAAATCGTACCAGTTCTCCATTGACATTTGCTCATTTGTTTTGCAATAATCAAAGAATAAACCGCCAAGTCCGCGGGCTTCGTTACGATGTGCATTCCAAAAATACGAATCGCATTGTTTTTTATATTTCGGATAAAAATCCGGATTATGTTTGTCGCAGGCAATTTTACACGTTTGATGAAAGTGTTTTGCATCTTCTTCAAACAAATAATAAGGCGTTAAATCCTGTCCACCGCCAAACCATTGTTGGATAACATTTCCAGACTCATCGTACATTTCAAAATAGCGCCAGTTTGCATGAACGGTTGGAACCATCGGGTTTTTTGGATGAAGAACCAAACTTAATCCGCAGGCAAAGAAATCAGCCTCTCCAACATTGAACATTTTTTGCATGGTTTCAGGAAGTTTTCCGTGAACGGCTGAAATGTTTACACCACCTTTCTCGAAAACAGCTCCGTTTTCAATAACACGTGTTCTTCCGCCGCCGCCTTCAGGACGTTTCCATAAGTCTTCACGGAATTTTGCAGTTCCGTCAACAGCTTCTAATCCAGCGCAAATCTGGTCTTGTAAATTTTGTATGTATGCGTAAAATTTATCTTTCATTGTAATTATTTTTGGCCTTCACCGAAGCTATTTTAGCATTAATCCCAAAAGAAAAAGCTTTGCTTTCAGCTTGAATATATTGGTATACAGCCAAAGCTTTATCTTCAAAATTATAATTTTCTTCTTTAGAAAATTCGACTAAAACATCTCCGAATTGCTCTAAATGTTCCCAATCAAAATGAAGACGTATTAATAATGTGATTAAATCTTCATTAGTTTGGTTAGACAAAGTTTCGAGGTTTAACCCAATTTCTTTTAATTGGTTTTCAATGTTTTCCTTTTCCAGATTGTTTAAAGGATAAGGGACATAAACAAGAGTTCGTAACGTTTTGAGGACGTTATCGATTCTTATTTTTTCTTCGTCTCTTAGACCTTTGTTGAGCATTTTATAAGTTGTTGGTTGCTGGTTTATGGTTGATAGTCATTTTATCCAACAACCATCAATCATAAACTATCAACTATTATTGCCCGTATTCCTTCACCGCGTCAATAAACGCTTTTGCGTGATCTACAGGGATATTTGGTAAAATTCCGTGACCTAAATTTACTATGTATTTATCTTTTCCGAACTCATCAATCATTTCGTGAACCATTTTCTTGATCGTCGGAATTGGAGAAAGCAATCTTGATGGATCAAAATTTCCTTGTAACGTAATGTTTCCGCCAGACAAATAACGAGCATTTCTTGCAGAACAAGTCCAATCTACTCCAAGAGCAGAAGCACGGCTTTTACCCATGTCGCCAAGAGCAAACCAGCATCCTTTTCCGAAAACAATAACCGGAGTAATATCCGCTAAAGCGTCAACAATCTGGTTGATGTATTTCCATGAAAATTCTTGATAATCAACAGGAGATAGCATTCCTCCCCAAGAATCAAAAATCTGAACGGCATTTACACCCGATTTTACTTTTTCTTTTAAGTATAAAATGGTAGTATCTGTAATTTTTTGCAATAAAGTATGCGCTGCAACCGGGTTTGAAAAGCAGAATCCTTTTGCTGTATCAAAACTTTTAGAACCTTTTCCTTCAACAGCATAGCAGAAAATGGTCCAAGGCGAACCTGCAAAACCAATTAAAGGAACTTCATCGTTCAGCATTTCTTTAGTCAATTTCACAGCGTCAAAAACGTAACCTAATGTTTCGTTTACATCTGGAACAAAAACTTGATTTACTTGTTCCATTGTGCGAATTGGATTTGGAATAATAGGACCTAAATTGTCTTTCAATTCTACATAAATTCCCATTGCGCGAGGCACAACCAAGATATCTGAGAATAAAATTGCAGCATCAGGAGCAATTCGGCGAATTGGTTGCACTGTAATTTCTGCAGCTAATTCTGGCGTTTCGCAACGCGTAAAGAAATCATATTTATCACGAAGTTCTCTAAACTCTGGTAAATATCTTCCTGCCTGACGCATCATCCATACCGGTGGACGCTGTATTGTTTCTCCTTTTAATGCTTTTAAAAATAGGTCGTTTTTTAACATCTCTTATTTGTTTTTCCTGCAAGGTTTTCAAAACCTTGTAGGTATTTATTATTTAATTATTTAAACCCGACAGGTTTTTAAAACCTGTCGGGTTTGCTATATATTACTTATATTCGTGAATTACATCTTCGATCACGTCTTCAATTGTGGGTTGATCTGCGACGATGATGTTTTTTGTGATTTTTGATAAGGCTTCTGCAGTGGTATCACCAATACAGAAACAGATTTGTTTATTTATGGTATTGTGTTTCAGGTAACTTTTAACTCCAGACGGACTAAAAAACAAAATCGCTTCTGGATTTACTTTTATTTTCTGAGGTTGAAGCGTAGTTTCGTAAACCTGAATTTCATTGAATTTAATTCCGTTTTCTTTTAAAGCTTCTGGCAAAGTATCTCTTCTTAAATTTCCGCTGAAAAAAGTAAAGCTTTCACTATTGTAAATCAAAGTGATAATTTCTGCTAAATCTGAAGCGTAACCAGTGTAAGCCACAACATTAAAACCGTTTTCTTCTAAAAGATTTTTGGTTTTAAGTCCAACGCAATACACGTTTTTCTTTTTTAATTCTACTGATTTGGGATTGGATAAAACACTATGAACAGCATTCTGACTCGTAAAAATCAGACTTTCGTTTAGGTCTTTTAATTCGAAAGGTTTGTTTTCGGTTTTAATGAAATCGGCTTCGATTAATTCAACGCCATATTTCATTAGCTCTTGTTTATGAAGAGGTGATAATATTTTAGTAGATACTATTTGAACTGGATTTGCCATTATTTTTTCAGGGATTCTTTAATCTGCTTCATTAATTCAGTTCCGCCATTATTCAAGATTTCCTGAGCTGCGTTGAAACCTAATTTTTTCCACTCCGAAATATCGACCGTTTTATTGATTTCAATTTTTTGTTTTCCGTCAATAGAAAGTAAAACTCCTTGAAAATGCAAAGTGTCTTCATCTTCGTTATAGGTAACTAAAGATCCGATTGGTGCAGTACATCCGCCTTCAAGCGTTCTTAAAAACTGACGTTCGATATAAGTACAAATTTCCGTTTCGATATCATTTAATTGAGAAAGTGCATCCAATGTATAATTGTCATTTTCCATTGCCACTACAAGCATTGCGCCTTGAGCCGGTGCTGGAATCATCCAGTCTAAATTGATATAATTTTCAGGTTTTAAGTTGATGCGCTCCAAACCTGCAGCTGCAAAAACAGCTCCGTCCCAATTATTGTCTTGAAGCTTTTGCATACGAGTGTTTACGTTTCCACGTAAATCCACTACTGTATGATTTGGGTATTTGTTCAGCCAAAGCGCCTGACGGCGTAAACTTCCGGTTGCAATCGTGCTTGGGTTCGCAAAATCAGGATTTCCTTTATGAACTAAAATATCCAGAACATTGGCTCTTGGCAAAACAGCTCCTTGAACAATTCCTTTTGGCAAAGAAGTAGGAACATCTTTCATAGAATGTACTGCAATATCAACGTCACCATTAATCATGGCGATGTCAAGCGTTTTAGTAAAAATTCCAGTGATTCCTAATTCGTAAAGTGGCTTATCCAGAATAATGTCACCTTGAGATTTTACCGCAACAATTGTGGTTTTATAACCTAAATCGTTTAGTAATTTCTCGACAGTATGTGCTTGCCAAAGTGCTAATTCGCTGTCACGCGTTCCAATTCTGATTGTTTTTTCAGCCATGTTTTGTTTTTTGAACCATATAAGTTATATAAGTAAATTTAAGTAGTTTGGGTAAAACACAGTTTTTAAATGAACTTATATAACTTATATGGTTTAAATTTTTATTTAAGATGCTTTTATTTTGAAGACTTTTTCGATCCATTCAATGCTTTCATCGACCATGGTATCATCGTCTTTTAAATGATTTGCAAAATGAGTAGTGATTTTCTGGATGATTCGGTTACTAATGATTTCAGCCTGCTCTTCATTAAAATCAGCAATTTTTTTACTTTGAAAATCCAATTCCGATATTTTAATAGCGTTCAATTTTTCTTTTAGCGCATTAATTGTTGGAGCGAACTTTCTCCCTTTCATCCAGGTAATGAATTCTTCTTTGATTTCTTCGATGATGGCTTCAGCTGCCGGAATGTGTAATTTTCTGTTTTCCAATGTTTCATCCGTCAATTGAGACAAATAATCCATATGGATTAAAGTTACGCCTTCTAATTCCTCTACGTTTTCATTTACATTTTTCGGAATCGATAAATCCAGAATCAACAACGGTTTTTTAAGATTCAAAATTGCTTTGTCAACAGTTGGGTTTTGTGCACCTGTTGCTACAACGACAACATCGGCTTTTTGAAGTTCTAGGTGTAACTCCGAATAATCTTTAACAATCAAATTTAGTTTTCCAGCCAGTTTCTCAGCTTTGTCTTTCGTTCGGTTGATTAAAGTAATATGTTCGTTTTTAGTATGTTTTACCAGATTTTCGCAAGTATTTCTTCCAATTTTTCCGGTTCCGAAAAGCAGAATGTTTTTGTTGCTGATATCCTCAACATTTTTAAGGATATATTGTACCGATGCAAAAGAAACCGAAGTTGCACCGGAACTGATTTCAGTTTCAGTTTTAATTCTCTTGCTCGCCTGAATAACTGCATTTACCAGTCTTTCCATAAAAGCATTCGCTAAACCTAAAGATTTTGAATGGATAAAACTGGTCTTAATTTGAGATATAATTTCAAAATCACCTAAAATCTGACTGTCTAAACCAGTTCCTACGCGAAATAAGTGATTGATTGCTTCCTGATTTTTGTAAACGAAACCCACTTTTTGAAAAGCGTCAACAGAACCATTACTGTTGTCGCAAATCAATTTGATTAATTGAAAAGGGTGCTCTGCAAAACCATAAATTTCGGTTCTGTTGCAGGTTGAAGTTACTATTAAACTTTCTATTCCATCGTTTTTAGCCTGTTCCAGCAAACGAGTCTTTGCAACGGCATCCAAGCTAAATTGACCTCTGACCTCAGCATCAGCTTTTTTATAACTCAGACCAACTGAGTAAAAATAAAGGTGTTTCGGTACGGTATTGTTTTCCATAAATTCACTTTCATAAAAGTGCAACAAAATTATTACTATACCATTGATAAAAATAACGCTAAAAGTACTTTTTATGTCGCTGTATGTTTTTTTGAACCTAAATAGGTGTTTTTGAGTAAAAAGGACTACTTTTGTAGCAAAATCAACTCATTAGAAAGGATTAGTTTAGAGTCGTTCTAAATAACATTTGAACTTTGTTTTGATTTTCGTTTCAAAAAAATATCGCTATGGGTTCTCAGGAAATTATAAAAATTGAAGACGACTTTACGCTGATCCGTTTTCAAAACGACGGTGCCGAACCATTTTTTGCACAGTATGAAATTGTAGGTACAGGCCTGATACAGTTTCATTTTGGGATAAAAGGCAATGCCAGATTTTTGTTCAATCAGGGCACTTATGCTTTAGAACTAAAAGAAGAAAAATCATTGCTTTTGTATAATCCGCAGAAAGAATTACCTCTTAATTTAGAACTCGCTCCAAACTCGTGGGCGATTTCAGTAATAGTATCGATCAAAAAATTTCACGCATTATTTTCTGCCGAAGCCGATTATATTACTTTTTTAAGTCCAGACAATAAGGATAAGAAGTATTATAACGAAGGAAACATCAGTCCATCAATGGCAATTGTGCTGAGTCAGTTATTTCATTACAACCTTCATCCATCCATAAAAAACCTGTATTATAAAGGAAAAGGATACGAACTATTAAGTCTGTATTTCAACAGAACCGAAGATCCAAACGCAGAACAATGTCCGTTTTTGATTGATGAGGACAATGTTTTGAAAATCAGAAAAGCAAAGGAAATTGTAATTGCCAATATGGCCGAACCGCCAGGATTACAGGAATTGGCAGATGAAATAGGTCTGAATTTGAAAAAACTTAAAATGGGTTTCAAACAAATTTATGGCGATACGGTTTATGGTTTCTTATTCGATTACAAAATGGATTTCGCCAGAAAACTTTTAGACAGCGGTTCTTATAATGTAAACGAAGTAGGATTGAAAATCGGTTACAGCACAGGAAGTCACTTTATAGCTGCATTCAAAAAGAAATTCGGAACAACACCAAAAAAATATTTGATGTCGATTAATGCGAATGTTTAATTTGTTAGTCACGAATTAGTACAAAATAAATAATCTGCTCAATCTCCCGAATCTGCGAGAGAAATTGATTTTAGATATTCCACAATAATTAAAAAGTAATAAATATCATATTTCGATAAAGTATCATGAAATACTTTTGCCGAAATTTTAAAAACAAATAAAAGCTTAAAAGCAAGATACATAATGAAAGGCGTATTATTAGTAAACTTAGGATCACCAGATAGTCCAACTCCAAAAGATGTAAAACCTTATTTAGATGAATTTTTAATGGATAAATACGTGATCGACGTTCCGTATTTATTGAGAGCATTATTAGTTCGTGGTATTATCTTAAGAAAGAGACCGGAAGAATCGGCACATGCTTACTCAAAAATTTGGTGGGAAGAAGGTTCACCATTAGTTGTTCTTTCAGAAAGAATGCAGAAAAAAGTGCAACCTTTAGTAAATGTTCCTGTTTCGCTGGCAATGCGTTATGGAAGCATGACTATTGAAAAAGGACTTCAGGAATTGAGCGACAAAGGAGTTACAGATGTAATGCTTTTTCCATTATATCCACAATATGCAATGGCTTCGACTTTGACAATTTTAGTGAAAGCAGAGGAAATTCGTAAAAAGGAATTTCCACATATGAAGTTTACAGATGTTCCGGCATTTTATAACAAACCAGATTACATCAAGAATTTAGCAGATTCTATTCAGAAACATTTAGTAGGATTTGATTATGATCATTTGTTGTTTTCGTATCACGGAATTCCGGAACGTCATATTCGTAAAACAGACGTAACAAAATCGCATTGTAAAATTGACGGTTCATGCTGTAACACGCCATCTCCGGCGCATGAATTCTGTTACCGTCACCAATGTTACGAAACGACAAAACAAGTCATTAAATTATTGGGACTTCCGGAAGACAAATACAGTTTGACTTTCCAATCTCGTTTGGCAGGTGATAAATGGTTAGAACCTTATACAGATGTTGAAATTGACAATATGCCTGCAAAAGGAATTAAGAAATTGGCAGTTGTTACACCAGCTTTCGTTTCTGATTGTCTAGAAACTCTGGAAGAAATCGCCATGCGTGCCAAAGAAGATTTTGAAGCAAATGGCGGAGAAGAATTCTTGGCAATTCCTTGTCTTAATGATGATGATGAATGGTGTCAGACGGTTTCGAATTGGATTAATGACTGGGCTAAATAGAGAATAGAAGAAAGAACAAAGACTTTAGAAGAAAGAGTAAAGAAAAAAAACTTTATGATGGAGTACTATAATTACTTAAAATCGTTACACCTTATTTTTGTAATTACTTGGTTTGCGGGTTTGTTTTATATTGTGCGTTTGTTTGTTTACCAAATAGAAGCCAGTGAAAAACCTTCGCCGGAAAAAGAAATTCTTCAGGCGCAATACAAAATTATGGCCTACCGTTTGTGGTACATTATTACATGGCCATCGGCGGTTTTGGCGAGTATTTTTGCTTTTTGGATGCTGCTCTTCACCGATTTAGGAAATGCCTGGCTTAAAATGCCTTGGATGCACGTAAAACTATGTTTCGTTTTCCTGTTGTATTTATACCACGGAAAATGTCATCAGATTTTTAAACAGCTGCAAAATAATGAGGTGAAATATTCGAATAATTTTATGCGCTTATGGAACGAAGGCGCTACGATTATTTTGTTTGCTGTTGTATTTTTAGTGGTTTTAAAAAGTGCCATCAACTGGATTTTCGGCGTAATCGGAATTATTTTATTCTCGGTTTTAATTATACTGGGATTTCGTTTTTATAAAAGAATTAGAGAAAAGAAATAATGATAAATTGTGAATTGTTAATGGTAAATTATAACGCAAACCGAATAATTCATAATTTACAATTCACAATTTATAATTAAAAAAAATGCTAAACTTCAAAATGTCAATGCTCTCACTTCGTACCAGGATATTCCTGTCGATGATTGTATTGATTGTTGTGGCATCTTTTTTATTAGCTTCCATTTCGATTATTCAGTTTAAGACTGAGGCCAAAGAATACCATCAGGAACGTTTAGAACGAAAAGAAAATGCGGTGAAAGAACACATTAATTATGTTCTTTCAACTACAACTTATCCGCTAAAGACCCAAAATCTGGATTTGATTTTCAAAGATAAAATCCATGAATTAGCTCAGATTCACAAAATTGAAATCAATATTTACAGCCTTAACGGAAAATTATTAAAATCATCAAAAGAGTCTTTTGCCGTTGATAAAGCACCGCCGCCAATTCCGGATTTTATTTTAAAACTCGTTCGCTCCTCCATCGAAAAACGTTTTGTAGATATTAAAACCATTGACGGAGTTAAAAACAGGTCTTCCTACAGTTTAATTAAAGACGAAAAATTCAAACCCCTTGGAATCCTGAATCTTCCGTACTTAGAGGACGATGGTTATTATGACAATGAGCTGAATACATTTTTGATCCGTTTAAGTCAGGTGTATTCTTTCATGCTGATTGTGGCTTTTGCATTGGCTTATTTCCTTTCGACTTATATTACAAAATCTTTAAAAACCATTTCCGATCGTTTAGAAGAAACCAATTTGGATCAGAAAAATGAAAAGATTGTTCTGGAAGCCAACAGTAAAGAAGTTAACTTTCTGATTAGAGCGTATAACGGAATGGTAGACAAGCTCGAAACGAGTGCCATCAAATTAGCACAAAGTGAGCGTGAAGAAGCCTGGCGGGAAATGGCAAAACAGGTTGCACACGAAATTAAAAACCCACTTACGCCAATGCGTCTGACGGTTCAGAGTTTCCAAAGAAAGTTTGACCCTGCTGCTCCTGATGTAAAGCAGAAAATGAACGATTACTCTGAAACCTTAATTCAGCAGATTGATACCATGACGGCTGTAGCTTCGGCGTTTTCGAACTTTGCTTCGATGCCGGCACAGCAAAATGAAACCTTAAATGTTGTTGAGGTTGTTGAATTGGCTTTGGATATTTTCAACGAAGAATATATTTCTTTTGAAAGTGATGAAGAAGAAATTATATCCAAAATGGACCGTACGCAGTTAATCCGTGTAATTACGAATCTGGTTAAAAATGCCACTCAGGCTATTCCGGAAAGTCAGTTTCAGAAATCAATTGTAGTTAGTGTAAAAAGGCTAAACGAGGATGTTGAAATTGCAGTGAAAGACAACGGAATCGGGATTCAGAAACAAGATATTAGCCGAATCTTCGAACCAAAATTTACGACCAAAACCAGTGGTATGGGACTTGGTCTCGGAATTATCAAAAACATCATCGAAAATTACAAAGGAACGATTACCTTTGAGTCAACTTACGGAAAAGGAACTACATTCAGGGTTATCCTGCCTATTACGAACTCATAAAATAAGCGTCATGAACTACGAAAATATTTTAATTTCTATAGAAGAAAAAATAGCAACGGTAACGATTAACAGACCTGAAAAGCTAAATGCTTTGAATAAAGAGACTATCAGCGATCTTAGCAAAGCAATTAAATTATTAAGTAAAAATGAAGATGTTCGCATTATAATTTTGACCGGAAGCGGTGAAAAAGCTTTTGTGGCCGGTGCCGATATTTCTGAATTTGCGAATTATACTATTGTAGAAGGTGTGCAACTGGCTGCTGAAGGTCAGGAATCTCTTTTTGATTATATTGAGGGACTTAAAAAACCGGTTATTGCAGCAATCAACGGATTTGCATTAGGAGGTGGATTAGAATTGGCGATGGCGTGTCATTTCAGAATTGCTTCTGATAATGCTAAAATGGGATTACCAGAAGTAAGCTTAGGATTAATTCCGGGTTATGGAGGAACACAACGCCTGCCTCAATTAATAGGTAAAGGCCGTGCAATGGAAATGATTATGACCGCAGCAATGATTACTGCTGAACAAGCTAAAGATTACGGTTTAGTAAATCATGTTGTGCCACAAGAAGAACTTTTGTCTTTTACAAATGTCATTGCGCAAAAAATCATTAAAAATGCTCCTTTTGCAATTGGAAAAGCAATAAAAGCAATCAATGCTAATTTTGAAGATGGTAAAAATGGTTTTGATACTGAAATAAAATCATTCGGGAAATGCTTTGGAACGCAGGATTTTAAAGAAGGAACCACTGCATTTTTAGAAAAACGCAAAGCCGAATTTACAGGAAAATAAGCTATTCCACAAAGTCACACAAAGATCACACAGGGATTCGCAAAGATTTAATCCATTTAATCTTTAGCTAAAAAATGTGACCTTTGTGTTTATATAATAAACAAAGATTGTAAAAGTTTAGAACCTTAAAAAATGTCCTACGAACCAATATTTGCCCTTTTTTGTGAACGGGTTAAAGAAAGCATCAAAAGCGGAACTTTCGCAAAACTGACTTTGGCCAAAACCATGGGCGATACCGAGATTAAAAACATATATTTTAGATTAGTTCTAAATGAAGATGATACATTTTCGATTTCGCTGACAACACGTTACAAAACAGAAGAAATTGAAAGCATTCATACTTTAGAAGAAGCTTTGCTAATCTTAGGTTCGTATATTAAAAAACCGTTTCTGACAGCTTTGCTTTTTACTACAGACAATGATGTGACTTTCAAAGTAAATAAAAAGAACGCCGGAAGTATTATTGAACAGGACCCGACGTTTAAAAATGCTTCTCCGGTAATGCTGGAAATGTTAGAGAAGGGGATAGTCTAAAATTTTTAAAGAAGAACTTCTCCAATACAACTCGAATTACAGAAATCAATATATTTAATATCAATAAAATGAACAGAAAAATTACCATTTTTATAATGACCTTAGCTTTTACGAGTACGGTTGCTATTGCCCAGACTAAATTGAAACAATATAAAGCCGGTCATACCTTTGATATTAGTTTACCGGATTATATGAATAAAACGGCAGGGTTAAACACTTCTGCGGCTATTCAGTATAAAAGCGAGGTTAAAGAAGTTTATGGATGTGTAATTTATGATACTAAAGAAGAATTAGGTTACATCGAATTAAACTACACTTCTGTAGATGATTTTTATAATGATTTTATGAAAGACTTTTTAGCAGATGAGGAGAAGAAAACGATATCAAAGCCTGTTTCTAAAAAAATTGGGGATATTAATTTTATAGAGGCGGATGCTACTTATTTTGATAAAGAAGCCAATATGGAAATCTATTATTTGGTTGGAATAGTTGAAACTAAAAAGTCTTTTTACAAAGTAATGTCCTGGACATCTAAAGATAAGAAAGATACATTTAAAGCCGATTTTCAAAAAATATTATATAGTTTGAAAGACTAATTTAAAAGCCCAAAAGGAAAAATTCTATTCTTTTTGGGCTTTTTGATTTTCTGAAAAGATATCTTTTACTTTTAGAGTTTAAAGAACTTGTAAACTCTGAACCTTTGCACCTAAATTTCAAAATAGAATTCTCAGATTAATATTTCTTTATGATAAGAACAGTTTCAAAATGCTAATTTTGCATTCTGTTTAATAATACAAAAATGAAACTCTCCAAACCAAGATTAGCTCTAATCTGCGGTATTCTCTGCATCTCAATTTTTCCCATATTGGTAAAATTACGTTTGACTCCGGGATTAATTTCTGCTTTTTACCGAATGTTTTTTGCGGTGACTTTGCTTTTACCTTATGTACTTTTGAGCAAAAACTTTAAGTTGCCAACTTTAAAATTCACTCTTTTAGCAGCACTTTGCGGAATTTTATTTGCATCAGATGTAGCGGTTTGGAATATCGCCATTCAAGATTCGAGTGCTACACAGGCTTCTTTGTTGACGAACTTATCTCCGGTGTGGGTTGGAATCGGTTCTTTTTTGTTTCTGAAATCAAAACCTGCAGCTAATTTCTGGATTGGAACCATAGTGTCTTTATTCGGAATGGTGACTTTAGTTGGCTTTGAATTTTTTGTCGAATTGAATTTCGATCAGGCTTTTCTTTTTGCCGTATTGTCCGGTATTTTATATTCAATTTATCTTTTGGTCAGCAAAAATGTACTTTCAAAAGTGGATGTTTTATCGTTTATGACCATCAGTTTATTTGCTTCAAGTATCTATTTGGGAATTTTGTGTTACAGCCTAAATGAACCTTTCACCGGGTTTTCAGATACAGGCTGGTTTGTATTGGTATTGCAGGCTGTAATTTGCCAGTTGTGTGCGTGGCTTTCGGTTAGTTATGCAACACAGCACATGCGGGCTACGAGAGTTTCTCTGAGTTTGTTGAGTCAGGCTGTAATTACCTCAATATTAGCCTGGCTGTTTTTGGAAGAGCAAATAACATTGCAGATGGTTTTAGGTGGTATTATTCTACTTTTCGGAATCCGGATTACTTTTTACGATAAGACTATTTCTCTAAAATTTTTATCTTATAAAAAATAGAAAATATAAAAACTCCCTTTTGTTTAAGAATTGAAACAGAATGGAGTTTTTATTAATATTTAGAAATATGCGATAATCTATTTTACTTCGGTAACATCATCCATTTTCCAGGTTTTCTCAAAAAAAGCTTTTTCAGGTCCATAGAAACGAGCCAGTAATTCAAATTTTCCTTTCGGATCTGTTGGAACCCAATTACTTTCTTTACCTTCTGGAGCTTTTGCACCAAAGTAAATATCAACCGATCCATCAGCATTTTTTTGAAGTCCCGGAGATGTTGAAGCTCGACTGGAATATTTCATGTTTTTGATCAAGGCATGAGTTTCGCGATCATAAACCGTTATTGACCAATATAACTTTACAGGGACCTTTGGCGGTAAATGTAGTTGATACAATTTTGATCCGTCAAACTCTTCACCTTTATCATCTTTAATTGACATTAAGTAATACTGCCCCGTTCCTAAATGTTTAGAACTGAAATAAGCCATTGAATAACTAATAGCTCTATCGCTTACCGGATAAATATTAGGTATTGTATAATTTGACATTAAAGCTTTTAGAACATCCGGAGATGCAGGTAATGCCCAATTGGTTCCGTTATAAAAAGACGGTTTAAAAATAGCTTGATATCTGCTGTCAATCCATTTTCCGGCATTTTTTATCGCTGCTTCAAGGATTTCTTTTTTTCTTGTATCTGCTTCAAAAGGTTTCCCTTTTTCGATACCAACTGATTTCAAAAAATCAATCATAACTAAATCTCTTGGTAACCAAGGCTCGCGTTGTACAAACTCATTTAATACTTCGAAAAAATGAAAATTATAAGGAATTGTGTTGCTGAAATCAACTTCTAATAAATCTAAAAACTGAGTAGCCGGAGGATTTGCTGATTGTGAATAAGGATAAATTTTAACCCGTTTTCCGTATTCAACCGCACGTTTAATATCATTTGGGCTTCCGTCAGTAAGATTGGAACGCAAAATTGCAAATCCTGTATAAGTTGAAGAAGGCATCGGAATATACCCTGAAGGTACTTTGTCTTTATAATCTGGCGGAAGAATTATATATTTTCCTCCTTTTCCTTTATCTACACCTGCTGGGCCGATGTCTTCAATTGCTGTCTGCCAGCCGTCATCAAGACTTCCCGTAAGTGAAGAAGCTCCATCAACTGCCGGAATTTCTAAAACGACCGGCCCTTTCCTAGTATCATATAAAGGATTGATATAGATAACATCAGGGTTAGGTGTTAATGTCTGGTTTTTTGAATTAATCAGTCCTGACCAATAAATAATTTGATTGAAATTACCTTTTGCTTTTGCTAAACTTTCATTTAGCAATTCAAAATTCACGGCTGGAATTCCCCAAACTACCGCTTCAAATGCACGATTATATAGTACTTGTTCGTCTAAACTTGCAGGTTTAAACTGAGATGATGATGTACTGTCAGAAACATTTGTAGTTTCATTTTTTGTTGTAGATTTTGTACAGGAGATCAAAAATACAACTACAACGAGAGACAAAATTTTTGATTTCATAATTTATTTTTTTAGATGAAAACTTAAAAATGCATATTAGTTCGGAAACACAAAAGCTACAACGGCTCTCAATCCCCAATCGGGTTTTATGGATTGATGTCCGACTATCGGAATTAAGGGCTGTACAGAGAACTGAACAATCTGATCTCCAAATTTGGTAATTCCTCCCATCATCGGATTTAGAGAAATTAAAGTAGTATTGCCTTCCCAGTTCTGAGTAATTTCTGCATTGACTCCCCAATTTGCACCACTTTTATAACTATGAGACATAAATATCTGTGTATAAAAACTATTAAAATCAGCGCGATCAGAAGCTCCTGCAACTGACCAAATCTGATTGGCGATAAAACCAACCGAAAGACCTTTTCCCTGATGCATTACTAAGACACTGGGACCAACACCAAATTTTTCTGTTCCCAATAATTTTTCTGTGGCCGTTGGTACCAAAAATGCCGGTCCGACTCCGTATATTATTTTTTCGCTTTTTGGCGCAAAAAATGCTGTAACTGTAGCATCACTTAAGCCAAATTCATGTGAATTTAGTCCTGTAATATTTCGTTGATCTACTACAGGAAGAATCCATCGGCTTATTAAGTTTAAGTTGTCATTCAATTTAAATGGAATAACAGGTTGTACATTGATAGTATATTTTACACCATTGTACGGACCAATTCCGTAGTTGAGATTATTCTGAAGCGGTACACTAATTAAACTAGCTACAGGATTTGCTAATTTATCAGCAAGTTCTTGTGCACTGTTTCCCGGTTTTGTTGGCTCTTCCTGAGCATAAGAATTAAAACTTAAAAAAAAACAAAGGATCCCCAGAAGGAATTTGAAAGCTTTATGCGATACATGTTTCATATTTTTAATTTTACAGATTCTTCTTTTAGATTAAAATGAAACAACTAAACCAATGAAAGTTGTTTCACTTTAATCACTAACTAACTCAATCTAATTATCTGAAAAAACTTTTTTCCAGTCTTTTTTCATGTCCACAACGTGCCATTTATTTTTTGCTGCCGCATTTAATGAAGCATTATCTTTTTCCTGATAACTGTATTCCCTAATCGAATCATTATGGTTGACCAGTAATTGAAAGGATGTATATTTATTTCCCTGAGAATATTGCAGCATGGCAATATCTCCGGCACCGCCTTCATTCCCACATGCAAAAACCGGGCGTTGCCCAATATGTAGTTGTATACCCACGGGTTTAGCTTCTTTGTCGTTAAAAAGATCCATAGCAGGTTCTCTCATCACTACATTTTTATCCGAATCATATTTATATTTAAAAGAAGTACCCACTATTTGTTCTTTTGGAATGCCGTAAAAATCTTCAGAGATTCCTCTAACAACCTCGATGGTACCTCCTGTGACAATGAATGTCTTAAAACCATTGGCACGCAAATAATTCAATAATTCTAATTGAGGCTGATAACGTATTTGTTTTACAGGAATATTTTTCCCCGGAATTTGTGCGTCTTTAAAAAAATCCTGAACGGATTTTTCAAATTCATCTTCAGACATTCCGGTATGAGTTGCGGATACCAATTCGATGAGTGCTTTATCGCCTCCTTTTTCAAAATAACTTTTGTCTTTTTCGATTACAGCTTTAAAAGGCTGTTTTTGTGCCAAAGCAGGGTTGGCTTCTACCATTTTTTTAACCCGATAAAAAGCAAATAATTCCTGAACTAAAGGTTTTTCAGCCCAAAGCGTTCCATCATTATCAAAAGTCGCGATTCTGTTTTCTAATGGAATAAAATCAGGACTCCCTTCTTTGGTTACTTTTTCAACATAAGCAATAATATCATTTTTTAAAGTGCCCTCATTCCAGCTTGGCAATGGGTCGCCGTTTACTTCAGTTTCTGTCTGATTATTTTCTGTTGTTGGAGAAGTTAAGCCGTCTGATTTTTTACAGGAAAAGAGGAGCAAAACGACTAGAGCTAAAAAATATATTTTTTTTCTCATGATGTTTTCATTTTAGTAAAGAGATTCAGGTTTATGAATTTGAATCTCTTTAGTATTATTTATTTTTTCTTTTTCGATACTGCTTCATCTTCTTTTAACTTAGGAAGTACATTTTTTTCTATATACTGTTGTGCTTTAACATCTTTCATAGCCTCTTCCATAATAGTATAAGCAGAGAAGCTCGGCGGAATTGATCTTGGTGGATATTGTTTAAATGTTTCAGCAAATACACCTACATCATATATAGCTCCATACACCATCTGAACATGATTCATAACCCAGTCCCAGTATGTGTTCGAAGTGAAATCAGCTCTTTCATATGGGTCTTGATAGAGATTAAATATTTTTTGCAGACGAAGTTTTGTGAACGGCTCTGCCCAAACACCCATGGTACCGGCAAGACGTTGTTCTGCAAAAACATATTTATAATCACCTTCTCTTAAACCAACCAAAAGACCATCATCATCAGTGTAAAAGAATTTATCTCTGGCACTTTTTTGTGTTTTGCCACGCAAAAAATCACTTTGATCAAAACCATCTAAATGAACTTTGTAAGTAATTCCATTTGCTTTGTACCCTGTTAAAGCTTTTTTTACCAAATCTGGCTCTCCTGCAATTGAAGCAAGAGTTGGCATCCAGTCGTTGTGACTCATTAATTCAGTCGTTACAGTTCCCGGTTTAATAACTCCGGGCCATCTTACAACACATGGAACTCTAAATGCACCTTCCCAGTTTGTATTTTTCTCTGAACGATATGGTGTCATTGCAGCATCTGGCCACGTATTCATATGAGGTCCGTTATCTGTGGAATAAATAACAAGAGTATTGTCAGCAATTCCTAAATCGTCTAATGCTTTTAAGATGCTTCCAATAGTTTCGTCATGTTCAATCATACCATCAATATATTCGCTGTCTCCATGCGTATATCTGCCTCTATGTTCTTTTCTCACGTGCGTACGAAGGTGCATACGAGTAGCATTAAACCAACAGAAAAAAGGTTTTCCGGCGGCAGTTTGCCTTTTAATATAATCAATGGCTGCAGCAGAAGTTTCATCATCTACAGTTTCCATTCTTTTTTTGGTAAGTGCTCCGGTATCTTCAATTTTTTGTTTTCCCACTCTTCCAAAGCGAGGATCAGTGGTTGAATCATCTGTATTTGTTGCGGTACATTTTAAAACACCTCTTGGACCAAATTTTTTCAGGTATTCAGGATCTTTTGGGTAATCAGGTAATTCCGGTTCTTCTTCTGCATTTAAATGGTACAGGTTTCCGAAGAATTCATCAAAACCATTTACGGTTGGTAAATTTTCATTACGGTCTCCAACGTGGTTTTTACCAAATTGCCCTGTTGCATATCCCAATTGTTTCATTATTCCACCGATAGAAGGGTCTAACTGACTCATTCCCATTGGGGCACCAGGATAACCTACTTTTGTCAAACCTGTTCTAAGGCCATGCTGTCCTGTTAAAAATGCTGCCCGTCCCGCAGTGCAGCTCTGTTCTCCATAATAATGAAGAAATCGTAGTCCTTCGTTGGCTAAACGATCAATGTTGGGAGTGGTATAACCCATGACTCCGTCACTATAGGCACTAATATTTGTAGTTCCAATATCATCACCCCAAAGTACTAAGATATTGGGCTGCTTTTTATTTTGAGAATTCAACTCATTAGTTGTTAAGCACATTAATGCAAATAATAGCATTGCATTTCTAAATCCATTTTGAAGTTTACTTTTTTTCATGGTAATAAAATTTGTTAATGATTTTTTCATGCGCCATCATTAAGATTTGAAAAAACCGGATTAATTTTTTATTGAAAAGTGATTAAAAGCTATGATTCCTTTTTTAGAAATTTTGAAGAGGAATTTTCTTAATTTTTAATTAAGATTCTCAAAATTAGCCAATTAATAATCTAAACTGTAGCGTTTTTAAGGATTAGCTTGTTTCATTTTATAAAATGGAACATAAAAAAACAACTTTATGTTAAAATTTTGAAAATCAAAAGGATATGATTTATTATAAGTTTGTCTTTTGTTTATTTTTCTGAACAAAAGGTTTTTAGTACAGAATGATAAATTTTGAATCAAATATTGTATTTGGAAATAAGAAAAAATAACTTTACACATAAATATTTAGAGAAACCATAAAATGCTTCATAAAAATAAAATCCCTGCTTTAAAAGTAATCGCATTTGATGCCGATGATACTTTGTTTGTTAATGAACCGTATTTTCAGGAAACTGAACATAAATTTTGCGCCCTGATGGAAGACTATCTTTCACATCAGGGAATTTCTCAGGAATTGTTTAAAGTCGAAATTGCAAATTTGCCTTTGTACGGTTATGGAATTAAAGGATACATTTTATCGATGATTGAAGCCGCAATGAATATTTCTAACAACACTATTCCGGTTGAAGTCATTGAAAAAATAATTCAATACGGAAAAGAATTACTCGAAAAACCAATTGAACTTCTGGATGGAATCGAGGAAACATTACAGGCTTTGCATGGAAAGTACAAACTGGTTGTAGCTACAAAAGGCGATCTAAAAGACCAGCACAGCAAATTACACCGTTCCGGTTTGGGACATTATTTTCATCATATCGAAGTCATGTCGGACAAACAGGAAATTGACTATCAAAAATTGTTAGGACGTCTGGATATTCAGGCGCATGAATTTTTGATGATTGGAAATTCGTTAAAATCAGATGTGCTTCCGGTTTTAGGAATTGGCGGTTATGCTGTTCACATTCCGTTTCATACGACCTGGGAACATGAAAAAATTAATCATAAAGTAGAACATGAGCATTTTAGTTCATTCGAAACTATTGCAGAAGTTGTTCCTAATTTACTATAATGAAAACCCTTTTAGACTTAGAAAACTGGAATAGGAAAGAGCATTTTGAACATTTCAGCAAAATGGAAGAACCTTTTTTTGGCGCTACCGTAGAAATTGATTGTACAAAAGGGTATCAAACTGCTAAAAATCTAAAGACTTCTTTTTTTATCTTTTACCTGCATAAAACTTTGGTAGCGGTAAATTCGATTGAGAATTTTAAATACCGGATTTCAGAAGACAAAATTTACATCAATGATCATATAGATGCATCGGCAACCATTGGTCGTGAGGACGGAACTTTCGGATTTTCGTTAATTGAATATAACGCTGATTTTGGTGTTTTTGAAAAAAATGCTTTAGCAGAAATTGAACGGATTCAGAAAACATCAGGACTTTTTACCAGGTCGTTTGATGAGGATAACCTGATTCATTTTTCGGCGATTCCGTGGATAAATTTTACTTCGCTTTCGCATGCGCGCAGCTACACTTATCCGGACAGCTGTCCTAAAATTTCTTTTGGGAAAATGATGACTTCTGAAACAGGAAAGAGAACTATTGCAATGTCGGTTCACGTACATCATGGTTTGATGGACGGTTTACATTTAGGGAAATTTATTGATCTTTTTCAGGAATTAATGGATCATAAGGAGAAATAAATGGAACAGTATTTGAGCGTAAATTCATATGAAAAAATTACTACTGCTTTTGTGTACCTTTTATAATACGGTCTTACTAAGTCAGACGGTATTAAATTCCTTGCCTTTACATTTAAATAATCTGGAAAAAACCCAAATTTTAAATGTCGAAGATGAAAAAACGAATGATATTTATGTTTTTGCCTGGGACAATAAGAACATAAACATTTTAAAATACAATAAATCTTTATTTCTGACCAATCAATTTACAGATTCTATAAAATATGAAATGAATCGAAATCTGGTTGGCTGCCACATTAGTCAGGAAAATAAACCAACTCTCTATTGGATTTCTCGAAACTACAGAAACATCCTAAATAAAACTTATGATCTGGATACTAAGACTTCAAAATCCTTAAATTTTGATTTCCCGGGAAATCACGATTATATTATAAGTTATTTTCAACAAAATAATGCTTTTTATATTCTGGGTAAAGAAAAAGACTTTGAACATCTTATGCTTTACAAATTTGAAGAAGGAAAGTGTGAAATTAAAATGCTTGATTTTTCTACTTTTATTTTTAAAAATCAGGATAATGTAAACATCTCTTTTAATGCGCTTATTAAATACTTTCCAATTCAAAAAATGGAATCAGGTATTCTTAATCCTATAGATTTAGTATCAAAAAAAAGTAAACTATATGTGATTGATGATCAAATTGTTTTGACATTTGATGGTGATTTAATAAAGACACAGATTTTTACTATTAACCTGAATACTGGCGATATTGAGGAAAAAACTTTTAAACTGCCAGTTGCTAAAGAAACATTTAGAAGGGCAAATTCCTTTTACATTGAAAAGAAACTATTTCAAATGGTCGCAAATGAAGAGGAATTTTTGTTTGAGGTAAAAGATTTTGATTCTGGAAATACCCTTAAGAATTATTCTTTCTCAAAAAACGATACAATTCCTTTTAAAAACTCTCCCTTCCTTATTCAAATTAATAACGGAAAAACCAATCAATTAAAAAACACTGCAAAATTCCTTAAAAATTTGGATGGATTACCTGCAGGTATTTCAGTTATTAAAAATAAGAAAAACAGTTTTATTACTTTTAGCGGTTTTGGCGAATATTTAGAGTATTATTATTCTGATTATTACTTTGACTCTCCCGATGGTTTTGGAGAACGTGTTACATATTCATCACATAAAATGGTTTATTTTGATGCTATGCTAAATGAAAATCTGGATTTCATAAAAGACAAATATGCGGAACCATTAGCAATAGATAACTTGTTTTATTTTTTAAATACAAATAAAAAAGTTTCATTATTTGATGCACTAAAATTAAAAGATTATTACATTTTAAGTTATTATGACAGTGTTTCCAAACAATTTATCATGCGTAAATTCACAGATGGATTCAATTATGAAGAAAGAAACCCAATTATAAATAAGTCTATCCTTTCGCAACCGGCTTCTTTTGGGAAAATTAAATCCTACTGAATTTATTCAAATGCCTAATGTTTTAGTTATTTCTAAAAAGTAGAATGAATTATTTTCGTTAATTTTACAAAAAAGACACACATTATGCTATCAAAAAATATTGAAACGGCTCTAAACAAGCAAATTCGCATAGAAGCAGAATCTTCGCAAACCTATCTTTCTATGGCTTGTTGGGCTGAAGTACACGGATTAGAAGGAATTTCTCAATTTATGTACACACAGTCAGACGAAGAACGTGCACACATGCTTAAATTGGTAAAGTATGTAAACGAACGAGGTGGACACGCTCAGATTACAGATTTAAAAGCGCCAAGAATAACATATTCTACTTTTAAAGAAATGTTTGAGGAACTTTACAATCATGAACTTTTTGTTTCGAAATCGATCAACGAACTGGTTCATATTACTTTTGAAGAGAAAGATTATGCAACACATAATTTCTTACAATGGTACGTTTCTGAACAAATTGAAGAAGAAGCTACAGCTAAATCTATTCTGGATAAAATTAACCTGATAGGCGAAGACAAAGGCGGACTTTACCTGTTCGATCGTGATATCCAACAAATTGCAGTTACCAGTTCCATTGCTATTAATCCAAAGTAAAAAAGTTAAAGTTTATTTAGAATATATAAAAATAATATTTTCTGTTTATATTTGTCTCTGTTTTTAATACAGAGGAAAATTGAGCAAGAAAGAAAAAGACAAGGACAAGAAAAAGGATAAAAAGAAAAAGAAAAACAAAGATATCCTTGATAAAATTAAGAAGATTGAAAACTGTAAATCTTCTTGCTGTGAGAAATACAAAAAAAGTGAAAAGAAACGCTGCTCACGTTGTCCTATGTTCGATTTATTCAAAAAGACTGCTTAACTTATATATACAAAACCCACCAGATTTTTCCGGTGGGTTTTTTAGTTTTAAATTGCGGTCAACGTCAGATTTTTAAAAGACTCAAATTTATATGGAAAACCAAATCATAATTCCCCAATCTGCTCTTAATTTTTTGCTTCTGCTTAAAGAAAACAATAACAAACTCTGGTTCGAAGCGCATAAACAGGAATATTTAACCGAATTAAATCATATTGAAACTTTTGCAGAGGCTTTGCTTCACGAACTTTCTAAAACAGATGTTCTGGAAACTAAATCAGGTAAAAAAAGTGTGTACAGAATTTACCGCGATATTCGTTTTTCTAAAGATAAAACGCCTTTTAAAACCTTTTGGGGAGGAAGTTATACACGAGCAACAGCGGCAAGACGAGGCGGTTATTATTTTCATCTTGAAAAAGGAAACAGTTTTTTTGCAGGCGGTTTTTGGGGACCCAATGCTGCAGATTTAAAACGCATTCGAAGCGAATTTGATCATGATCCAGAATCATTTCAAAAAATACTGAATTCAAAAGCTTTTAAAAATACTTTTGGAGCGTTGCAGGGTGAACAGCTCAAAACAGCACCAAAAGGTTTTGATATCAACCATAAGGCTATTGATTTATTGCGTTTTAAACAGTTTTTGATTATTAAACGTTTTTCGGATGATGAAGTTTTGAGTCCGCACTTTTTAGAACAGTCTTTGGAAACCATGCAGAATATGAGGCCCTTTTTTGATTACATGAGCGAAATACTGACGACTGATATCAATGGCGCTTCGATATTATAATTTTATATCTAGTCGGTTGAAATTTAAAGAGGTGTCAGGCTCAGCGAGGTCGAAGCCCCTTGTCTAATTGATCATGTTTGATGAAAAATAAAAACCCGACAGGCTGTAAAACCTGTCGGGGTTAACCAACAAATCGAATCTTATTTGCTAAGCAATAAAATTTCGTTTACCACAACCTCTGTAACATAACGTTTCTCTCCGTTTTTATCGTCGTAACTTCTATGTGTTAGTTTTCCTTCAACGGCAACTTCTTTTCCTTTTGCAACATATTTTTCGATAATTTCGGCTGTTTTGCCCCAGGCTGTAACACGATGCCATTCGGTTTGCTCTACTTTTTCTCCTTTATCATTGGTGTATTTCTCGTTGGTTGCAATACTTAAATGCGCTAATTTTCTTCCGCTGTCTAATGTTTTGATTTCAGGATCATTACCTACGTTACCGATTAATTGTACTTTGTTTTTCATGGCGTATACTATTTTTAAGGTTTATATAAAATTGAACTCGTCCGTCAAATTCAACAGTGCAAAGATGTGACGGGTTTCAAAAATTAGTCGGTAATGAACTGTTTACTTTCGGTTGTAACTGTTTGTAACCGTTTGTAAATGGAAATATTTTACTATATTTGAGAGAAATACACCACATGCAGACTCAAATTAACAAGGTAGAATTACGGAATTTAGAATTTGACGACTATAAACAGTTAAAGAATTCAATGGTGGAATCTTATCCTGAAATGGCAAACTCGTATTGGGAAGCTGATGAAATTGAAATACTGCTCTCTATATTTCCTGAAGGCCAGTTAGTTATTCTCGTGGACGGCAAGGTAGTAGGATCTGCATTGTCCCTTATTGTAGATGAAAAACTTGTCGATAAAAGGCACAATTATAAACAAATTATTGGCAATTATACCTTTTCGACGCACAATCCTGACGGGGAAATTTTATACGGAATTGACGTTTTTATTCATCCTAATTATCGCGGACTGCGTTTAGGAAGACGTTTGTACGATGCCCGAAAAGAATTATGCGAACAACTGAATCTGAAAGCAATTGTTTTTGCAGGCAGGATTCCGAATTATGCACAGCATTCTAAAAAACTGACTCCGAGAAATTATATTGATAAGGTAAAACACAAAGAATTATACGACCCTGTACTTTCTTTTCAACTGAGTAATGATTTTCATGTTTTGCGAATTATTAAAAACTATCTGGAAGGCGATGAAGAATCTAAGGAATTTGCAGTTCTTCTGGAATGGAACAATGTCTATTATGACGAAAGTCCGAAACTGATTAATCTCGAAAAAAGTGTTATTCGCCTCGGACTTGTGCAATGGCAGATGCGTCAGCTGAATAATCTTGAAGAATTTTTTGAGCAGGCCGAATTTTTTATAGATGTGGTTTCCGGTTACGGAAGTGATTTTGCACTCTTTCCGGAGCTTTTTATTGCACCTTTGATGGCGGATTACAATCATTTATCCGAAGCCGAAGCTATTCGGGAGCTCGCTCGCTATACGGTTCCTATCAGGAAACGTTTTCAGGAGTTTGCCATTTCATACAATATCAATATTATTACCGGAAGTATGCCTTATTTGGAAAACGGTAATTTATATAATGTTGGTTTTTTATGTAAAAGAGACGGAACCTCTGAAATGTATACCAAAATTCATATCACGCCAAACGAAGTAGTACACTGGGGAATGAAAGGCGGTTCCGAATTTAAAACTTTTGATACCGATTGCGGTAAAATTGGAATCCTGATTTGCTATGATGTAGAATTCCCGGAGCTCCCAAGGTTACTGGCAGATGAAGGAATGAATATTCTGTTTGTACCATTTTTGACCGATACACAAAATGGATATACCCGTGTTAAACACTGCTCGCAGGCACGTGCGATAGAAAATGAATGTTATGTTGCCATTGCAGGCTGTGTAGGGAATCTTCCAAAAGTAAATAATATGGATATTCAATATGCACAAGCTGCTGTTTTCACGCCTTCGGATTTTGCTTTCCCAAGCAACGGTATCAAAGCCGAAGCCACACCAAACACTGAAATGACATTAATTGTTGATGTTGATTTGAATTTACTGAAAGAACTGCATGAGCATGGAAGTGTACATACCTTAAAAGACAGAAGAACAGATTTATACGAAATAAAGAAAATTGATTCATGAAAACATGCCTCGAATGCTCCGAAAAAATTGTAGGCCGGGAAGATAAAAAGTTTTGCTCTGACAGCTGTCGCAATGCCTACAACAATAAAATAAATAAAGACAGTACAAATTTTATGCGCAATGTAAACAACAAGCTGCGTAAAAATTACCGTATTTTGTCTGAATTAAATTCGGAAGGAAAATCAAAAGCAACACGTGATAAAATGCTCAATAAAGGTTTTGATTTTGAATTTTTTACCAATATTTTGCAGACCAAAACAGGCAATACCTACTATTTCCTGTACGATCAGGGATATCGGTCTTTGGACAATGATTATTTTATGCTCGTAAAAAAAGAAATTTAGTAAATACCACATTATGAAAAAAAAACCTACTTCAATTCTGGCTTTTTTAGGAGTCTTAGGAATTCTGGCCATCATATTTGCCTCGATGATGCCCCAGTACATTTCTAAAGATGAAGAAGCTCTTGCCGAATTTTCAACAGAACGGGCACTCAGCCAGGTTCAGATTATAGCCCAAAAGCCTCATTTTGTTGGCTCAACCAATCATGAGTTAGTTGCGAATTATCTTAAACTTGAACTAAACAGAATTGGTCTTGAAACTTCGGTTCAGGAAGGATTTACCCTGAATGATAAAGGCCTTTTGGTAAAATCCAAAAATATTCTGGCTCGTATAAAAGGAACTGATAATTCGAAAGCCCTGTTATTACTTTCACATTATGATAGTGCACCGCATTCCTTTTCTAAAGGAGCCAGCGATGATGCTTCGGGAGTGGCAACGATTCTTGAAGGTGTAAGAGCCTTTTTATATGCTAACGAAAAGCATAAAAATGATATTATTATTCTTTTTTCTGATGCTGAAGAATTAGGTTTGAATGGTGCTGCACTATTTGTGAATCAGCATCCGTGGGCAAAAGATGTCGGACTGGTTTTGAATTTTGAGGCGAGAGGTTCCTCAGGTCCAAGTTATATGCTGATGGAAACTAACAAAGGAAATCAGACGCTTGTAAAGGAGTTTTCGAATGCAAAAACAAAATATCCGGTTTCGAACTCGCTGATGTACAGTATTTACAAAATGTTGCCAAATGATACTGATTTAACGGTTTTCAGAGAACAGGGAAATATTCAGGGTTTCAATTTTGCTTTTATCGACGGGCATTACAACTACCACACCCAGCAAGACGATTTTCAGCATTTAAACAAAACAACACTGGCGCATCAGGGTTCCTATTTGATGCCGCTTTTAAAATACTTTTCTAATATTGATTTAAACTCTACTCACACCACAGAAGACAATGTTTATTTTAGTGTTCCGTTCGGATTTTTTATAAATTATCCTTTTTCATGGGTTTTTCCAATGAGCATCATTGCTTTAGGATTATTGGTTTTCTTTATTTTCGTTGGAAAAGTAAAACATCTTATTTCTTTTAGGGAAATTTTTAAAGGATTTGTTCCTCTATTGGGATCTATGATAATTGCTGGTCTGGTAACTTTTTTAGGATGGAAAATTGTGCTCCAGATTTATCCGCAATATTCGGATTTACTAAATGGATTCACCTACAATGGTCATGCCTACATTGGGGCTTTTGTAACACTTAGTATTGCAATCTGTTTTGCTTTCTATCATCATTTTTCGGAAGAAAAAATTACGATGAACCATTTCATAGCGCCATTATTATTATGGATAATCATCAATATTATTTTAGCGAATCAATTAACAGGAGCGGGCTTCCTGATTATCCCGGTTTACTTTGGAGTTATTTTATTGGGGATTTTTGTTTTTACACATCATTATAATGTTGGACTAAATTTATTGTTTAGTATTCCTGCTCTGGCAATTGTAGCTCCGTTTATTATTATGTTTCCTATTGGTTTAGGTTTAAAAATACTTTTTGGAAGTGCCATACTTACCGTTTTACTTTTCGGATTGCTGCTTCCTGTATTTGGTTCATTTGTAAAAAAAGGGGTTTGGACAATGCTTTTCTTTGCCATATCAATCAGCTTTTTTATCTACGCTGGCTACCATTCGGATTATAAACCAGGAAAAGCAAAATCAAACAGTTTATTGTACGTTTACAATGCCGATACCAATTCTGCTGTCTGGGCAACTTATGATACTAATCTTGATGACTGGACGAGAAGCTACCTGGGTAATATGAATCAGAAAGCCGTAGGCTTAAACGGTTTGCCAATAGCAAGCAAATACAATTCAAATTTTACATATAGTGCCATTGCACCTAAAATTGAAGTTCCAAAACCAACCATTTCCTTTGTAAGAGATAGTGTTATTGGAAGTAAAAGATATCTGAAAATAAAAATCACGCCAAACCGTAAAGTAAATCGTTACGATATCTATGCAAATCCAAAAATGACGTTTTATAACTTTAAAGCCAATGGTGTTTCGGCTTCTGGGCAAAAAGGAAATCGTTTAGACAGACAGGACAGTAAAGTTTTGTGCTATTATGTTGTGGGTAACGAACCTCTTGTAATGGAATTCATTATTAATAAATCGACTGTTTTTGATATGGATTTGATTGAAAGTTCTTTCGATTTAATGACCAATCCGTTGTTTAACATCAAACCAAGAAGTAACTGGATGATGCCAACTCCTTTTGTTTTGAATGATGCCGTTCTGATTCAGCAAAAAATTAAAAGATATACAGCTCCGGTAAAACCTATAGAAGCTGTTCCTGTAACTGATAGTACAACAGTTAAAATAGACAGTCTTACTCCTGTAATGAAAATTAAAAAAGAAGTCATAAATCAATAATCATTTAAGTCGTATTTAATGAAAAAAGCATTTTGGGTTTTTGTAATTTCTGTAAGTTTCCACAACGTATTTTCTCAGACGATTGAAGAAAAAATAGCGAAACAGACATGTGATTGTTTAAACAAAAAAACTGAAATAACCGAAGAAATATACACAAGCTGTATAAGCGAATCCATGACTGAGGTTGTTATGACTGATAAAGATGTAAAGGTTAGGGAATCCATGAATACAGTTGAAGGAATTCAGGATCTTTTTAAAAAAACAGCTGAGGTTTTAAACAAAACCTGTGATAAAATTATTGCCAAACCAAAAGCAGTAATAAGTAAGTCAAGCCCTTTTTACAGTGATTCAAAAAATGAACAGGCGCAAAACTCTTATATTATTGCTAAAGACTTTATGTACGACAAAAAATATGACCTTGCGATTGAAGGTTTCCAAATGGCTCTAAAGAAAGATCCAAAATTTGTTTTGGCGCTGGATGACATTGCCATGTGTTACAGACAATTAAAAGATTATGACAATGCAGTTAAATATTATAAAAAATCACTTGAAATTTATCCTGAGGGTGATTTTGCCTTAGTAAACATTGGTGTTGTTTATAGTTTAAAAACAGATTACAAAACAGCTATTACTTATTATGAAAAACTGATAAGGTTTGATCCTAATAATGCAGAAGGTTTTTTTGGCGCAGGGAAAAACTATTTGGCACTCGATGATTCTGAAAAAGCTTTAGATAATATTTTTAAAGCACATCGAATTTATACCGTTGAAAAATCCGATTACATAAAAGATACGGAAAAAATTATTGGTGCTATTTATCAAAAAATGAAAAGTGAAAAGAAAGAAGATTTATTCAAAAAAGTTGCTGAGCAAAACGATATTAAAATTGAATAAATTAAATCATTCAGGAAAATTCAAAAGGCAGACTTATCAAAACAGTCTGCCTTTTTTATATTTAACAGGCACATTCAATCTTCAATCCGTCTTTCACTCCTTTTGTGCCTTCAGTTGCATAACCTCCATTTTTCCACCATTCCAGTCCGCCAATTAGTTCTTTTACCTTAAATCCGAGTCTGGTCATGTTCAAAGCTCCTTTTGTTGAGGCGTTACAGCCAATTCCGGTACAATAAACGACATACAAAACATCTTTATTCAAATACTGTGTGGCTTCTAAATTCATTTCGCGATGTGGAATATTAAGAGCGTTTGGAATATGCTCTTCATCGTAACCAAAAGCGCTGCGGGCATCGATTACAACAATTTTTTCGCCATTGTTCAGGGCTTCAAATAAATCTGACGGATCCATTTCAAATGCCAGCTTATTCTCGTAATGTCTAATTTGTGCTTCCATATTGAATGTTTAAAGTTTTTTGTTTTTTCAAAAATATGATGCTTTACATTCACATAAAAACGAAAAGAATTCATGTTGAGTATTACTTTTTTTCATACAAAAGCCAATCTAAAATTTTGTTACTTTGTGTATTAATCACTGAAAAAATGGAAATACGTCACTTAAAATTGATAAAAGCAATTGTCGAAGAAGGCAGCATTACCAAAGCAATAGATAAACTTCATCTGACACAATCGGCTTTGAGCCATCAGCTCAAGGAAGCCGAATATCAATTGGGAACAGCCATTTTTCTTCGAACCAATAAAAAACTGGTTTTGACCAAAGCGGGTGAAAAAATCTACGATCTCGCTAATGAAATTCTGAACAAATTAACTGAAACCGAAAGTCAGATCAAGCAAATGGTTTTTGGCGAATATGGCGAAATCAGAATCAGTACCGAATGTTTTTCAAGTTATCACTGGCTTCCATCGGTTTTAAAGCAGTTTCATCTTTTGTATCCCAATGTAGAACTTAAAATTGTAATTGAAGCTACCCATATTCCGCTGCAGAAACTTTTAGATAATACCATTGATATCGCCATTATAAGCGACCCAATAAAAGACAATAATATAAAATACACTGAATTATTCCAAGATGAGGTTATGATGGTCGTTTCTGAAAATCATGTCTGGGCGGATAAAAAATATGTTGTTGCAGAAGATTTTATCAATGAGCATCTGATTATCCATTCGTTACCGATGGAAACCGTTACGATTCATCAGTTTCTTTTAGCTCCTGCAAAAGTAAGTCCGAAGAAAATAACGCCAATGCCTTTAACAGAAGCTTCCCTTGAAATGGTAAAGGCCGATATGGGTGTGATGTCGATGGTAAAATGGGCAGTTCAGCCACATTTAAAAACCAGTCCCATCAAAGCGATTAAAGTTGGTAAAAACGGTTTGAAGAGGAAACATTTTATCGCTACACGAGCCAAAGAGAATTATCCGGACTATTTCAATCATTTTATCAACTTTCTGCAAACCGAAATCAATCTGCAATGGAATATTCAATAAGAAACTGTGAAATAGCCGATTTACCCCAATTAGTCGTTTTATGCCAAAAACACGCAGAATTTGAGAAAGCTGAGTATGATCCGAAAGGAAAAGAAGAAGGCTTAAAAAAAGAATTATTTAATGACAATCCTAAATTATTCTGCTTAGTTGTTACTACTGAAACAGAAATTATAGGATATACAACTTATACTTTTTCTTACTCCACCTGGAGTGCCGGCGATTACATTTACATGGATTGTCTGTTTTTGAAAGAAAAGGCCAGAAATTTTGGAATTGGAGAGTTCTTAATCAATGCATTAAAGCAAATCGGAAAAGAGAAAAACTGTGTGAACATGCAATGGCGGACTCCTCAGTTTAACGAAAGAGCTATAAAATTCTACCACAGAATTGGTGCAAAAGGGAAAGACAAAGTTTGTTTTTTTCTGGATTTGTAATAAACAATAATAACTTTGGCTTTTTATTCTCGCAAAGTCGCGAAGACGCTAAGTTTAACATTCTTTGCGCCTCTGCGACTTTGCGAGATTATTACTCAAAACAAACTCAAAAAATGAGACGAATAAGCATATTAGGTTGTGGGTGGCTTGGACTTCCTTTAGCGAAAAGACTAATCGAAAAAGGAAATTCAGTAAACGGATCCACAACTTCAGAAAATAAACTTCCGATTTTAAAAGATGCTGGAATAAATCCATTTTTGGTTGCGCTTGAAAGCGAAAGTGTCTCTGTAAACATCAATGCTTTTTTAGCGGAAAGCGACATCCTGATTATTGACATTCCGCCAAAACTGAGAGCTGTCAATCCGGATTCTGAAAAGAAAGCTTTTGTCGAAAAAATCAAAAACCTAATTCCGTTTATTGAGAATTCCTCAGTTAAAAAAGTGCTTTTTGTGAGTTCAACTTCAGTTTATGGAGATGAAAATGATTTGATTACGGAAGAAATAACTCCAAATCCGGAAACCGAAAGCGGTAAACAATTGCTTCTGGCAGAGGGAATTTTGCAGAAAAATCAAAACTTTGAAACTACAATTCTGCGCTTCGGCGGATTGATTGGTGAAGATCGTCATCCCGTGAAATTTTTGGCAGGAAAAGAAAACCTTGAAAATCCGGATGCTCCCGTAAATCTGATTCATCAAAACGATTGTATCAACATCATTGAAGAAATCATAAACCAATTAAAATGGAATGAGGTTTTCAACGCTGTTGTGCCTTTTCATCCAACAAGAGAGGAGTATTACACGCAAAAAGCAAAAGAGCAAAATCTGATTTTGCCGAAGTTTAGTTCTGAAAAATCGAATATTAAAAAGGTCATTTCAAGCGCGAAAATTGAAACCGTTTTGAATTATCAATTTAAATTGGAAGTTTACTAAAACATATACGTTCATTTAACTTTTCTCAAAATAGTTGTCATCCTGAGCGGAGTAGAAGGCTTATGAAAACAAAAGGCTTCGACTCCGCTCAGCCTGACATTGAATTTTATATTAAGTAAAATACTTAAATTTAAATGAACTTATATAACCTATATTGTTCAAAAAATATTTACGAACTTTGTGATTAAACCAAAAATTATGGAAACAGTTTATATCGATTCGCCTCTGGGAATTACCAAAATCATTGGAGATGAAAACGGTATTTCGGTAATTTCTGTTTCTGAAGTTGGTACAAACGAAGTTTCAGAAACCATTCCTGAAATTTTACAAGAAGCTGTTTCACAACTCAATGAATATTTCGAAGGTAAAAGAACTGATTTCGACTTAAAACTAAATCCACAAGGAACCGCATTTCAACAGAAAGTGTGGAAAGCCTTACTCGAAATTCCGTATGGAAAAACGGTGAGCTACATGGATCAGACTAAAAAGCTCGGAGATATAAAAGCGATTCGGGCAGTAGCTTCTGCAAATGGTAAAAATCCGCTTTGGATTGTAGTGCCATGCCATCGGGTTATTGGTACGAACGGTTCCCTTACTGGCTACGCCGGAGAAATATGGCGCAAAAAATGGCTTTTGGAGCATGAAAGTCCTTCTGCACAACAAACTTTATTTTAGTCACAATTATAATCCATTTAAGTTATAATAAAAATAGTTTTAGAAAGTTGGAGAGAAGGCATATAAGGAGTTTCTTTTGTAAAGTTGCAAAAGGAAATATTAGGAATAGACCTTAGAGAAGGTAAAACTAATTTGGACAACCTTTTAGATGGCATCCAAATAATTCTGGAAATTGATGATGAAAATTCAGCTAATTATTTTTTTAAGGAAGCAGACAAACTTGGAGTGAATTGTAAATTCATAAAATAAAGTTTAAAATAGTAAGAATTTTACGCATATTTGTAAAAAAGAATCTAAGAAAGTCTAACAATCTAAATATCTAAGAAGTCTCCAAAAATGATTGAAAAAATAAACCTCAACAACATTTTATTCCTTGATATTGAAACCGTTCCGGAAGAAGAAAATTTCAATTCGCTTGACGCAGAAATGCAGTCGCTTTGGGATTTAAAAACACAATACCAGCGAAAAGATGAATTTACTCCGGAAGAATTTTATGATCGCGCTGGAATCTGGGCAGAGTTCGGAAAGATAATTTGTATTTCAGTTGGTTATTTTACCATTCGAGGAGATATTCGGAATTTTAGGGTAACTTCTTTTTTCGGAGAAGAAAAAAAGATATTGAAAGACTTTAATAATCTTCTGAACAATCATTTTAATCAGCCACAGCATCTTTTATGTGGGCATAATGCAAAAGAGTTTGACATTCCGTTTCTCGCACGCAGAATGATTATCAACCAAATTGCAATTCCGGACAAACTGAATTTATTTGGCAAAAAACCTTGGGAGATTCCACACTTGGATACTTTAGAATTATGGAAGTTTGGTGATTACAAACATTTTACTTCTTTAAAATTACTGACCAAAATTCTCGGAGTTCCTTCTCCGAAAGGCGATATTGATGGAAGTCAGGTTGCCCATGTTTTTTATGTGGAAAAAGATATTGACCGAATTATAACGTATTGTGAAAAAGATACAATTGCCGTAGCACAGATTTTTCTTCGTTTGCGCAGGGAAGATTTATTGATTGAAGAGGAAATTATTCATGTATAGTATTTTTTCAGCTGCTAAGGGTCTGAGATACTAAGCTACTAAGTTTTTGAAATGCAAAATCTTAAATGAACTTACACAACTTATATGGTTTAAAAAACAGCTAGGATGACACATCACGAAATTTCAAATCATCGTTTGGTTGCTCAAAAACTTGATAAAACAAGTCATAATTCACCCGAAGAAATTGTCAGACATCTGGGTGCCATACAGGCTCAGGATTATGCCATGGCAAAATGGGCGATTGGTTCACGATGTGATGCAACTGAAAAAGAAATCGAAGTAGCCATTAATTCCGGAAAAATAATCCGGACTCATATTTTACGTCCCACCTGGCATTTGGTTGCTGCCGAAGATATTTACTGGATGCTCGATGTTTCCGGACCACAAGTCAAGCGCATTATTCTTGCCGAAACGAAAAAATATGGCTGTGACGAAAAGGAATTTGACAAGATCAACTCAGCAATAGAAAAAATACTGGCCGGAAACAATCATTTGACCCGGGAAGAAATCATACAGGAACTCAATGTCAAAAAGTTTTCCGATGATTATAAATTAAGTCCTGTTCTGATCATGATGTATGCAGAATTAGATGGCGTAGTCTGCAATGGTAGAATGAAAGGCAAAAAAATGACGTATGCGTTACTGGAAGAACGAGTTCCTAAACCAAAAACCAAATTAACCAGAGAAGAAGCTTTGGCTAAACTTGCACAACGTTATTTTGAAAGCCGTGGTCCGGCAACACTCGCAGATTTTTCGCACTGGTCCGGTTTCTCTACAACAATTTGCAGATTTGCAATTAATGCAGTTTTGTTGCAATTAAATACTATTACTACTGATAATCAGCAATATTGGTTAGGAAAAGATCATCCTAATCCAGATAATTTCAGCGAAAGCGTACATTTTCTTGCAGCTTTTGATGAGTATTTAATTTCATATAAAAACCGCGAATCTTCTATTTTATTAGAACATCAGCCGAAAGCTTTTACCAAAAACGGCATTTTTAAACCGACAATTGTAGAAAACGGAAAAGTTATCGGAACCTGGAAAAGAACCATCAAAAAAGATCATGTCAAAATTGAAACTGACTTTTTTAATCAAACCGAAATGAGCAAAAAACAAATTCTTTTTGAAGGAATAAAATCTTTTAAAAATTATCTGGAAACGAAAATTGTGATCGAATGAAGAGATGCCAGGCTGAGCGGAGTCGAAGCCCATTAAGGTTAAAAAGCCTTCGACTTCGCTCAGGGTGACATTATTTCTCAAATTGATCTTTTTTCATCAATTTCTCTAATCTACGAAATTGACTTTTGTAATTGTCATTGCAATTGATTTATTACATTTACAAAAAATTACAATTATGGTATTAAGCAGATTTTGGTTAACGATTTTTATTTCTTCGATTGTGTTTATTGTGGTGAGTTTATTTACTGCCAATACTTATACTATTGATTCTGTTTTGAATGGAAAGAAAGATGACCCGATTTTGGTTTCTGAAAAATACGTTGAACAACTTCCCGCTTTCATCAAAGACAGCATTAAAACTGCTCCGGAACAGACTATGATTGTCAATCGTGACACGCTGAATGCCGACACGACTTATGTTTACAAAAACAAAACCGTAAAAATCTACAGCGGTCTTCAAAAATCAGACGGTTTATTACCAACTTGTAAAAGCACTTTGCTTGATTTAATACTTCCTTTGATTGCTTATCTGGCTTTCTTCTGCGGATTAATGGAACTTTTAATTGTTTCTGGAGCTTCCGGAAATTTAGCTAAAGTACTGAGTCCCGTTTTTGTAAAAGTATTTCCGAGTATCCCTAAAAACCACCCTTCGATATCCTACATGACCTTAAACTTTGCTGCGAATTTCTTAGGATTAGATTCGGCTGCAACACCATTTGGGCTTAAAGCCATGGAGAGTTTACAGGAAATAAATCCCGAAAAAGACAAAGCGAGTGATGCACAGATTATGTTTATGTGCCTTCATGCTTCAGGTTTAACATTAATCGCGACTTCAATTATCGGGTATCGTGCCGCTGCCAATGCAAGTAATCCTGCCGATGTGATGCTGCCTTGTATTATCACTTCGTTCATCGGAACGATTGCTGCTTTCTTAATTGTGGGAGTGAAACAAAAAATCAATTTTAAAAGTGCTTCGCTGCTTATTGGCTTAATGACTTTAATTGCTGCTATTGTTGGTTTATTGATGTATGTAAACCATTTAGATTTAATCGGAAAAAACTATTTCACTTCTAACCTTTCCGGATTAATATTAGTGGCGATAATTGCTTTTACCCTTATTTTTTCTTTCGTTCATGAAAAGAAATTCAAAGATGCCGAAACTACTGTTTTTGACACTTTTGTAGTAGGAGCCAACAACGGCGTTAAGACCGGGGTTACAATCTTTCCTTACGTTTTGGGAATGCTGGTTGCGATTTCATTGTTCAGAAACAGCGGTTTATTCGAAATCATCAGTGATGCCATTGGATTTATCTTTTCGAATATGGGAGTAAGCAAAGAAATCACGAATGCACTGCCGGTTGCGATGCTTCGTCCTTTTAGTTCTGCAGGATCAAGAGGATTTTTGATTGACTCGATGAATACTTTTGGTGCCGATTCCCTAACAGCAAGACTGAGCAGTATTTTTCAGTGCAGTGCTGAAAGTACATTTTATGTAATTGCGGTTTACTTTGGTTCCGTAAATATTAAAAATACCCGTTACGCTTTGGGTACGATGCTTTTGGTAGATTTGATTTGTGTGATTACGGCTATTTTTGTGGCGACCTGGTTTTTTTAAAATTTGACGATTTTAAGTATGAGAATTCAATATCTTTTCATCTTATTGATTCTGGCAAGCTGTCAAAAAGAACAGAAAAAAAATCTGATTGCAGATGCAAGTTCTTCTGAAACAACAAAAATTTCTGCAATTGCAAATAAAACAGTAACTGAAGAAAAAGCATTACGAACAGATACTATTTTCCTTTCAAATGAAAAAAATGCCGAATTCACTCATATCCTGGCAAATTTGACAGAACTGAAAGCGGACAAAGACAGCATCCTGACATCAAAATTCAGACTGGATTTTTATCAGAATAAAACCAAAGTCACCTCTTCAAGAATCACCATTACCAATTACGAAAAGGGTAGTGAATGGGGCGGCTCATCTGGTTTGACTAATGCATCCGGCAAAAATTCTTCTTTTATACAAATTGGATTTGGGTATCCTGCCTGTGGGTATACACATGAAAATTATTTGTACTACCTGAAAAATCAAAATTTACAGCTTGTTCATCAATGGCAATCGATGTCAGACAGCGGTTGGGGAACATGGACAGAATTTGTAAGTGATGCATCAGGAAACGACCCTGAAAGTTTTTATTGCAAAACTGTTTCATTTGAGCCTGGGGATGATGATAACGAAGATTCCGGAATTGTAACCTATTCTGATTCCATTTCCTTTTCATTAAAAGGAAATCGTTGGAAAAAGAAATTGCTTTCTGCAAAGGACAAACCTTATTTTGAAAAAAAGATGAGTTTTAATGAGTTTCATAACCAACAATAAACTCCGAAACACTTATAATTCAAATTCTTTCTTAGGTAAATAATTTTTAACTTTGCCAAAAACAAAGAAATGATTGATTTTATATACCAGGATCCTTATCCTATTTTAAAAGACGAAACACAATACAAAAAAATTACTTCAGATTTTGTACAAGTTGAAAAATTTGGGGATAAAGAAGTTCTTCTCGTTGACCCAAAAGGATTAGAATTATTAGCTGAAGAAGCATTAACAGATGTTTCGTTTATGTTGAGAACGACACATTTGCAAAAACTAAGAAACATTTTGGACGATCCGGAAGCAACAGACAATGACCGTTTTGTAGCATACAATTTACTTCAAAATGCGTCGGTTGCTGCCGAAGGGCAATTGCCAAGCTGCCAGGATACCGGAACTGCCATTGTAATGGGAAAAAAAGGTGAAAGCATCTTTACTGGAGTTGACGATGCTGAATGGTTAAGCAGAGGAATTTTCAATACGTACCAAAAACGTAATTTAAGATATTCGCAGATTGTACCGATTTCAATGTTTGAAGAAAAAAATTCAGGCTCGAATCTTCCGGCACAAATTGATATATATTCCAAAAAAGGAAGTTCTTATGAATTCTTATTCATGGCAAAAGGAGGCGGATCTGCCAACAAAACGTATTTGTACCAACAGACAAAATCGTTATTGAATGAAAAATCCCTGGACGCTTTCATTCGTGCAAAAATCAAAGATTTAGGAACTTCTGCCTGTCCTCCTTACCATTTAGCTTTAGTGATTGGAGGAACTTCTGCCGAATCGACTTTAGCGAATGTTAAAAAGGCTTCTGCGGGTTATTTTGACAACCTGCCTACTTCAGGAAACATGGCCGGTCAGGCGTTTCGTGATTTAGAATGGGAAGAGCGTGTTCAGAAAATCTGTCAGGAAAGTGAAATCGGAGCTCAGTTTGGAGGAAAATATTTTACGCATGATGTACGTGTTATTCGTTTACCTCGTCACGCAGCTTCCTGTCCGGTTGGATTGGGAGTTTCCTGTTCAGCAGACAGAAATATCAAAGGAAAAATCACAAAAGACGGAATCTTCCTTGAGCAGTTAGAAACGAATCCGAAACAATTTTTACCGGAAACGGCTCCGCATTTGGAAGCTCCGGTTGAAATTGATTTAGATCAGCCAATGGCGGATATTTTAGCAAAACTATCGCAATATCCTATCAAAACGCGTTTAAAATTAAACGGAACTGTTATTGTGGCGCGTGATATCGCACACGCAAAAATTAAAGAATTATTGGATGCCGGAAAACCAATGCCGGAATACTTTAAGAATCACCCGGTTTATTACGCAGGTCCTGCAAAAACTCCGGAAGGAATGGCTTCAGGAAGTTTCGGACCAACAACAGCCGGACGTATGGACGTGTATGTTGATGAATTTCAAAAACATGGCGGAAGTATGGTGATGCTGGCTAAAGGAAACCGTACCAAACAAGTGACTGATGCCTGCAACAAATACGGCGGATTTTATTTGGGTTCAATCGGAGGTCCGGCCGCTATTTTGGCTCAAGATAACATCTTAAAAGTAGAAGTCGTTGATTTTGAAGAATTAGGAATGGAAGCTGTTCGAAAAATCACTGTAAAAGATTTCCCTGCATTTATCATTACAGATGATAAAGGGAATGATTTCTTTGAAAATCTATAAAGTTTAAATACAAACTAACTTTTTACAATACCGCGAATTCATAATTTTAAATGGATTTGCGGTATTTTTATATCCTAAAAAACTCTTTTTTTTCTAAAGCATGAATCAATTACTTACTGTTTTCAACTCCATCCTTCCTATTTCAGAAGAAGAACAAACGTTTATGAAACAACATTTGTTTACAGAAACCCTGAAAAAAGGAGAAAAATACTGTGAACAGGGCAAAATCTGTACTAAAATCGGTTTTGTTCTCGAAGGTATTTTTAAGGTAATGAAAATAGATTCTGAAGGTAATGAATACATCCCGTACTTTACAAGTGAGGGACATTTTGCCGTTGCAATGGAAAGTTTTTCAGATAAAACGCCTTCAGATGAATCAGTTGTAGCGGTAACAGATTGCACGGTTACCTCAATTACCAGCTCAGCTTTTGATTTATTTGAAAAGGAAATAACTAATTTTTCGAAAATCATTCATTTATTAAAAGAAAAAGCTTTTATCGAAAAGTTTAAATTAAAAAGCGAAATGCTGCTAGATGATGCCGAAACCAAATATGCCAAACTGTTGCTCAGGCAGCCTTCTATAATTCAGCGCGTTCCGCAGAATCAGATTGCATTATTTCTGGGCATAACGCCACATACATTAAGCAGAATCAGAGCCAAAATCTGATTTCTTGCCTTATGTCAACTTTTATGTTTTCTCTTCCATTTAGTTTTACTTCAGGAAAACAGTAAAATTATGAGCAAAGTAAAAAACAAGGTGACCGTGGTTACCGGAGCATCAAAAGGGATCGGTGCCGAAATTGCATTAGAAATGGCTAAGGAAGGTGCCAAAGTGGTTCTAAATTATTTATCAGATAAAAATGCTGCTGAAGCTTTATCAGCAGCTATTATTGAAAATGGCGGTAACGCTATAACTATTCAGGCTGATGTGACCAAGAGCAAGGATGTCCAAAAATTATTTGAAGAAACCTATAAAACTTTCGGACAAATAGACACTTTGATTAATAATGCAGGTGTTTATAAATTTGAACCTTTGGAAATGATTACCGAAGAAGAATTTCGCCGTCAGTTTGACAGCAATGTTTTGGGTACCATCTTACCAATACAGGAAGCTTTGAAATACTTTAATGAAAACGGCGGCAGCATTGTCAATATCAGTTCGGTAGCCAGCATCAAAGCCACTCCGATGACGGTAATCTATTCTGCAACAAAAAGTGCTGTCGATTCAATTACCCGAACATTATCAAAAGAATTGAGCGGAAAAAAAATCCGTGTCAATTCTATTTTGCCGGGACCAACTGAAACAGCAGGTAATCCGGTTTTAGGGACAGAAATGGAACAATTCATTGTAGCCAATACTCCGTTTGGAAGGGTTGGCCAGCCGAAAGACATATCAAAACTTTCTGTTTTTCTGGCTTCTGATGATGCCTCCTGGATTACAGGACAAAAAATAAGTGTTTCAGGAGGGTTTGATTAATATGTGTTTTTTCAACTTGATTATCAAATGATGTTAGAAAATGAGTTATTAAGTTTTTTAAATATAAAATCCGCCTGATTGGGCGGTTTTGTGTTTTTATAACCGTTCTTTGAAACCTTTTAGAAACTAAATCAAAATAATTTTATTTTTGTATGAATAATATTCTTCACGTTTTAGGAGACATCTTATTCTGTAAATTAATTATTTGTTAAACAGTTAATTACTAAGCTTAATCAATCATTCTTCCAATGTTTAAAAAATATTCTCTTTATATTATTTTGACAATATTATTTGTCTCTTGTGAGCATGAAGATTCAGTTCCTGTTGAGTATACGACGGATATGACAAGTCCGATTTTGATTGAAATCAATAAATTAAGAGTAACAGGCTGTACATGTGGAGATGAAAAGATGCCCTCTGTACCACCATTGGTGAGTAATTCCATTTTAACTGAAACCGCAATTAACTACTCTAATGATATGTATAAGAGAAATTACTTTTCGCATATATCTCCTGAAGGAACAAGCCCAATACAAAGAGCAGCGACATTAGGTTATTCAGGGACTTATGTTGGTGAAGTGATTGCGCGGAATTATGAAACTCCTGAAGAAGTTGTAAAGGGCTGGAAAAACAGTGCCGAACATTGTAAGGCCATCATGAGCAGTACTTATACTGAAATGGGTGCAGGAAAAACTGGCGCTATATGGGTTGCTGATTTAGGAAAGTAAAACCTGAATTCTTTGTAGTGTACCCACTCTTTTAAAAATAAATCCAATGATTTTTTTTACAAATTATTAAATTCTCAAAAATTACTTCTGCATTATGGTCATTTTTACTATAAGTTAATTTATTTTTTGAATTAAAATTTGGTATTCTTTATTTTTTATGAAAAAAATTGAAAAGTTAATTGTTTTTTAATTATTAAAAGATTTAACTATCAAATAATCAATAAATTAGCTTAACTATTATTAACCTATAATTTTTAAGTTTTATGAAAAAGACCATTTTTTTTGCAATGTTATGCATTGCTTTTATTAGTTGTGAAGCAGGTGATGAAAACAACGATCAAGAAGTAAAAGCTTCCTGGTCATCATCAGCTCAATGGGCTAGTTGGTCCAATGGCGGATATACCGTTTATAACAACATTTGGGGTTCTGGAGCCGGAAGTCAGTCTATTTGGGCAAACAGTTACAGCCAATGGGGAGTTTGGGCTAACCACCCTAATACCGGCGGAATAAAATCGTACCCAAATTCTACCAAATACATTGGTAAAGTTCTTAGTGCAGTCACGACTCTTACTACTACATTTAGTGCTACTACACCTGCTGGCGGTGCCTGGGAATCGGCTTATGACATCTGGGATAGTAATAATGCTAATGAAATCATGCTGTGGATGAATTATACGGGAGGTGCTGATGGATCGGGTAATGTTAAACCTATTTCCTATACTTATTCGTCAGCTGGTAATGCCGTTCCTGTTTATACAAATCAGAGTATTGGCGGTCATACCTGGAACGTTTTTAGAGGAAATAACGGAGCAAATAATGTATATTCATTTTTGCGCACTACAAAAACCAATAATGCCACTATTGATATAAAAGCAATTTTGAACTGGATAAAGAATAAAGGATGGATTGGAAATGTTACAGTAGGAAATGTTCAATTTGGATTTGAAATTACTTCTTCCTATGGTACTAACGGAAACGGATTAAATTACACTTGTAATAGTTACTCTGTTACTAGCAACTAATTTTATTAAAATATTTAGAAAACAGATTCAATCTAATTAATTGAATCTGTTTTTATTTTAACGAATGTCCAAAAAAGGAATAATGTCTTTTAGAAGACAAACGAGTTATTTTTTAATTAATTGACATTTCCAGAATTTCTCCTTCAATTATCAAATCAGCTTCGGTTGAAGCGATGATGTGTTCAACAGAGATGCCTGGCGCACGTTCTAAGAGCTTAAAACCTTTTTTGGTCACTTCGAGAACTGCAAGTTCAGTTACGACCTTTTTAACGCATCCTACACCTGTTAATGGTAAAGTGCATTTTTTAAGTATTTTTGATTCTCCTGCTTTGTTCACGTGCATCATGGCAACGATAATATTTTCGGCGGAAGCCACTAAATCCATTGCGCCTCCCATTCCTTTTACCATTTTGCCCGGAATTTTCCAGTTGGCAATGTCTCCATTTTCAGAAACTTCCATTGCACCCAAAATTGTCAAATCGACTTTTTGACTACGGATCATTCCAAAACTAAAAGCAGAATCAAAAAAACTCGCTCCTGGAAGCGTGGTAATGGTTTGTTTTCCCGCATTGATGATATCGGCATCTTCTTCTCCGGCAAAAGGAAAAGGTCCCATACCGAGAACTCCGTTTTCACTTTGAAATTCCACAGAAATATCATCTCTTACGTAATTTGCCACCAAAGTCGGAATCCCGATTCCAAGATTGACAAAATAACCGTCTTTAACTTCTTTAGCAATTCGTTTTGCTATATCTTCTTTACTAAGTCCCATATTTAAAATGTGCTAATTAGTCAATTTGATAATTAGATAATTTTAAAACAACGTAAAGAATTATCTAATTGACAAATTATCTCATTATCTAATTCTTCTGTCTTACTGTTCTTTGCTCAATTCTCTTTTCAAACTTTTCTCCCTGAAAAATACGCTGCACCATAATTCCGGGAATATGAATTTGATTTGGATCTAAAGTGCCAACTGGAACTAATTCTTCAACTTCTGCAATTGTGATTTTTCCGGCACCAGCCATACATGCATTAAAGTTTCTGGCAGTTCCTTTGAAGATAAGATTTCCGGCTTCATCGCCTTTCCATGCTTTTACAATAGCAAAATCGGCTTTGAAGGCTTCTTCCATGATATGCATTTTTCCATTGAATTCACGTACTTCTTTTCCTTTGGCAACTTCGGTTCCGTAACCAGCGGGAGTAAAGAAAGCAGGAATTCCGGCCTGAGCGGCACGACATTTTTCGGCTAAGGTTCCTTGCGGAGTAAGTTCAACTTCCAGTTCACCCGAAAGCATTTGGCGCTCGAACTCGGCATTTTCGCCAACGTACGAAGAAATCATCTTTGTGATTTGTTTTTTCTGCAAAAGCAGTCCTAAACCAAAATCATCAATCCCTGCATTATTAGAAATACAGGTTAAATCTGAAATTTGGGTTTTTACTAATGCTGCAATCGTATTTTCAGGAATTCCGCACAAACCAAATCCTCCAAACATGATGGTCATTCCGGATTCGATACCTGCTATGGCTTCCTGAACAGTGTTTACTTTTTTTGTAATCATAACAAACGCTCTTTATTACTGGCTATTTTTGATAAAAATACGATTTTAGGATTGAATTATAACGATTTCGTAAAAAAATAAAAACGTTATATTAAAAAAAATATCCTTTTGTATTCATCTAAATAAAGATGGTAACAAAAGGATATTTTATATTCTAAAAAGCTAAAATTATAGTTCGAACTCTTCTGTATTTTGTTCTGTCTGAGTTGTGTCTTTTACAACAGCAGCAGGTCTGCTGTAACAATCCACTTTGATTGAAAGATTAGCTGGACGTTCAAACTCTGATTTTGAAACTTGAAGTGCAGGATCTGCATAACATTTTTTCATAAAGTACGCCCAAACCGGTAATGCTGCTGTAGCTCCCTGACCATAAGTCAAACTTTTGAAACGTGCAGAACGGTCTTCACAGCCTACCCAAACCCCCGTAACCAGATTTGGAACCATACCCATAAACCAACCATCTGACTGGTTTTGAGTTGTTCCGGTTTTACCTGCAATAGGATTTGTGAACATGTATGGATAACCTGTCCAACGGTTATCTCCGCTACCTCCGCCTTGTGTACGCAAACGTGCACCCGAACCACTTTCTGTAACACCCTGAAGTAGTTTGATTACAGCAAAAGCGATGTCTTTGTTTAAAACATCATGCGATTCCGGAATTGGTTCATAAATAACCTCACCGCTTTTGTTTTCAATTTTACTTAAAAATTGTGGTTTTACATAAACTCCCTGATTGGCAAATGTGCTGTAAGCTGCCACCATATCTTCTACTGTAATATCAACAGCTCCTAATGCGATAGAAGGCTGTACCGGAATTTCAGTTTTAACGCCTAATTTTCGTGTGAGTTCTACAACAGCTTCAGGACTTGTTCTGTCAATTAATTTAGCAGAAACGGTGTTGATAGATGCTGCCAAAGCTTGTTTTAAAGTAACCATCCCACGGTATCTGTAATCAGAGTTTCTCGGCTCCCAATCTTCAGTTACGTGGTGGCGTCCTTTATGAATCATAAACGGCCCATCTAAAATAGAATCACAAGGAGACATATTTAATTGCTCAATTGCTGTTGCATAAACGAATGGTTTAAAAGTAGAACCTACCTGTCTTGCGCCTTGTCCAACGTGATCGTATTGGAAATATTTATAATTGATTCCTCCAACCCACGCTTTAATCGCTCCTGTCTGAGGTTCCATTGCCATTAAACCGGATTGCAAAAAGTGTTTGTAATAACGAATAGAATCCATTGGAGTCATTGTAGTATCACGTTCTCCTTTCCAGGTAAACACACGCATTTTTGTTTTTACTTTGAATGAAGCAATAATATCGTCTTCGCTTTTATCCATTTCTTTCATCTGAGCCCAACGAACAGAATTTTTCATGGCCTGCATCATAATTCTGTCGGTTTCTGCCTGAGTGATATTTACGAAAGGAGCATTTTTATTGTTTTTCATTTCAATAAAAAACTGCTGCTGCAAATTTTTCATGTGTTCAGAAACTGCTTCTTCTGCATAAGCCTGCATTCTTGAATCTATAGTGGTATAAATTTTAAGACCGTCTTTGTAAATGTCATAATCAGATCCGTCAGGTTTTTTGTTATCTGCCATCCACTTTTTCATGTAATCACGAAGATATTCCCTGAAATATGTAGCTATACCTTCACGGTGACTTTCTAATTTGAATTTTAAGGAAATTGGTAATGCCTGTAGTCTTGTTTTTTCAGAATCAGTAATCATTTTTGCTTTTGCCATTTGTGAAAGCACTACATTTCGGCGATTTTTAACACCCTCAGGATTACGAACAGGATTGTATAACCCTGAGTTTTTGAACATCCCAACCAATATAGCCGACTCGTCTACTGTTAAATCTTTCGGATCTTTGGAGAAATAGGTCTGTGCAGCTGAACTTACACCAACAGAATAATTTCCGAAATCATAAACGTTGCAGTACATGGCCAGAATTTCATTTTTGGTATATTGTCTTTCCAGACGGATGGCAATAATCCATTCTTTTATTTTTTGTACAATTCTAAAAGGAAGAAATTTAGAACCTTCTCCATGAAATAATTGTTTCGCTAATTGCTGTGTCAGGGTACTAGCACCACCATTAGTTCCTAAAGTAAAAATAGCTCTTAAAGTACCACGTCCGTCAATTCCTGAATGTTCATAAAAACGGGCATCTTCAGTAGCTACAAGAGCTTCAACCAAATTTTTTGGCAAGTCAGAATATTTAAGTTGTGACCTGTTGGTTTTAAAGTATTTACCAATTACAACTCCATCAGAAGAAATAATTTCAGTAGCTAAATTAGAGTCCGGATTTTCTAAATCTTCAAAAGAAGGCATTGAGCCAAAAAGCCCCCAGGAAGCAAATAAAAAGAAGGCCAGAATACCTAATAGTCCATAAGCAAAAATCCTCCAGAATTTTTTTTGATAGTATTTAATATCTTTTACTGTATTTGTCTGATTGTTTTTTTTAGTAGCCATAACTATTTTCTAATCTTTTTGTTCTATTCTAAAACCTACATCTGTAATCCCTTCTAATTCCTGTACTCCGGGAATTTTTCCTGATTGCCTTACAGCTTGTTTAATGTGTACTTTGTACTTACCTCTAAACTTCACATTTTCTTTTAAATACAATTTACTTTCCTTAATATCCGAAAAACCATTCCCTAAAAGTGTTCCGTCAGGGTTTGCCATTTGATATTCAAGGGTATCCACTTTTGTGAATCCGTTTGGCATTTCAATGGCTACAATTAAAAACAAATTATTGAAAGGATAATTGTTGTTATCTCTCACATTTACAAATAAATTGTACCGTTTTGTGGAGTCTAAAACCGGCAGATCGAAGGTTACGATACTGTCTTTATGCCACGCACTGCCAACAGATTTGTATTCATCAAATACTCTTTTTTTATCACATGAAAAAAGAAGTATTGCTGCCAAAAGAAGAATTCCGCTATTTTTTATTCTCATTTTTGTTTATTATTGGTTTTCTGGCTTCAGCAGGTTTATTTTCATTTGAATTGGGCTTATTCGGATTGTTTTTATTCGAATTATGCTTTTTCTTATGATTTTGCTTATTCGGATTGTTTTGATTGTTTGGCTTATTCGTATTACCATTGTTCGGATTGGTATTATTTCCTGCTGGTTTAGCGTGGTTGATATTTTTCTCCTGTTGAGGTTTTGCCGGAGCTCCAACGCTTGCCGCTTCAGCATTTTGTTTACGCTTGCGATTTGGTTTTTTCTTCTTTTTAGGCTGGTCAAAACGGGTCAAACTTTCCTGCCCCATCGCATTATTAAAATCTTTTTCAGGTTCTGAAGTTACTTCGATAGCGAAATCTTCCAAAGAAGAAACCTTATTTTTCTGTTTGTTTTCGGCAATAATTTCTTTTACCTGATCAATTTTTAAGACGTGCCAGTTTGCAAAGTTATTGGTATAAGCAAACCACATTAATCCTTTAAAAATATCTTGTTTTTGGCAGACGGCATCTCCTTTCTCTGTCACTAATTTAGTGTCGTAATCCGGAAAATCTTTTAAAGCATCCATATAAGTATCTAACTCATAATTCAGACAGCATTTTAGTTTACCGCATTGTCCGGCTAATTTTTGCGGATTTAAAGATAATTGCTGGTAACGGGCTGCAGAGGTATTTACACTTCTGAAATCGGTTAACCAGGTAGAACAGCAAAGTTCACGTCCGCAAGAGCCAACTCCGCCTAAACGAGCCGCTTCCTGGCGGAAACCTACTTGTTTCATTTCGACTCTCGTACTGAATTCTTTAGCAAAATCCTTAATCAGCATTCTAAAATCGACACGGTCATTTGCTGTGTAGTAAAAAGTCGCTTTTGATCCGTCTCCCTGAAATTCAATATCTGAAATTTTCATTTCCAGCTTATGCTGAATCGCCAGTTCGCGAGCACGAACTTTCATTGGTTCTTCACGATCACGTGCCACAGACCAGATATCAATATCTTTTTGAGATGCTTTTCTGTAAATTTTCGGAACATCGTTACTTTCGTAATTCACTCCTTTTTTCTTCATTTGAATTTTTACCAATTCTCCTGTCAAAGTAACAATTCCGATATCATGTCCGGGTGATGCAACAGTTGCTACAATATCACCAATACTTAAAGTTAATTTTTCTGAATTTCTAAAGAATTCCTTGCGTCCGTTTTTAAAACGAACCTCAACACAATCAAAAATCGCCTCTCCATTAGACGGACTCATATTCGAAAGCCAGTCAAAAACTGTCAATTTATTGCAGCTGTCGGTACCGCAAGTCCCATTATTTTTACAACCTTTTGGTGCGCCGCCATCTGAGGTTGAACAACTTGTACATGCCATAATTATATATGTAGTGTTGCAAAAGTGCAACTTAAGTTCATAAACGTTTGATCGGTAAAGATAGTATTTTTTTTAGTTTGCATTTTATGGATTAAAACTAAAGACTTGTTAAATAAAAAAACCTACTCTGTTTTACACAAAATAGGTTAATTAAGATTTTTAAACTCGTTATTTTAGCTTTTTTATTTCTTTATCAAAATCAGAAATTATTTTTTGGGATTTATTGAAAACATCATATTCAATGATTGCTTTTTTATCCGCTTGTATTTTAGAGATCTTTTCTCTTCCCTCCAGAATTTTATAATCATTAAAGCTGAGAAATTTGTTAACACTTGTTGCTAGTTGCTCCATAGTAAAAGTATTCTCGCGCTCAATCAATCCTTCGATATAATCAAAAAATCCAGTTACCGTGCGTTCCAATTGTTTGATTTCTTTTTCTTCCAAATAATTTTTAGCAATCACAACATCTGATTTTAAAACCCGTCCGTTTGGGCTGTTTTTCCATGTGGTCAATCCCATATTTTCTTTTTGCGCATCTGCCGTTTTAAAGATAATTTCAGCAGCTGTCTTGCCTGTTATTGCAAAATGAAATTTATTTTGAACTGTGGCGTAGAAGTTTTTAGTTATTTCAGAATTGCTGTCATAATCAATACTGCACTCTGCAAAAATATCGGTTACCTGCTGGTAAATTCTTCTTTCACTCGCCCGAATTGAACGAACCCTTTGTAGTAATTCTTTAAAATAATCTTTACCAAAAATAGTCTGGCCTTGTTTTAAGCGATTGTCATCTAAAACAAAACCTTTGATAATGTATTCTTTTAAAGTTTGCGTTGCCCAGATTCGAAATTGTGTGGCTTTGGCAGAATTTACTCTGTAACCAACGGAAATTATGGCGTCAAGGTTATAGTAATTTGTAATGTAATTTTTATCGTCAGAAGCAGTTGTTTCCATTTTGGAAACAACTGAAGATTCGATTAATTCTCCTTCCTCAAAAATATTTTTAAAATGCTTACTAATTGCAGGAACTTGTACACCAAACAACTCTGCAATCGCTTTCTGAGTCAACCACACCGATTCATTTTGAAGCAAAACATCAACTCGAATTTCTCCACTTGGAGCCGTGTATAATACAAACTTTTTTAAATCTTCTGCCATAAATATTTAGGTAAAGTATTTTAACAAATGTAACCAATGTCTATAAAAAAAACCTATTCTGTTTATCACAAAATAGGTTTTGAAATTCATTTTTAGAATAAAAATTTACCCTAAAATCTTATATATTTTATCAGACAATCTGATTCTGAACGGAACTTCAAAAGTAACTTTATCGCCAATTTTAGCAGATTGAGTTTCTGTTCCGTTAACAATGATTTTATTTAAAACTAATTCCTGATCGCCAGTTGTAGGGCCTGAAATAAGTATTTTATCGCCACTGTTTAATTCGTGATTTTCAACCGTAAATTGTCCAACCTGTGCTTTTACATAATAATGTTCTGCTTTTCCAAGAAGTACTTTTTTTACTTTTACTTTTTGACGAATATCAGCTGGTTTTTCCGCTGCGCCCAAAGCTGAGTTTGGTAATTCTCCTGAATGTTTGAATTTAAGATTTTCCGATTTCCCTTTTCTGAAAACTTTGTTTCCTACTTGTTTGCCGGTTCTAAGTCTGACCTGATCAACCAAAGGCATGTGGATAACCTCTAAACATTCTGTAGAACAGCAGTTTTCCATTGCAGTTTTACATTCATCACATTGAATGAATAGTAAATGGCATCCGTCATTTTCACAGTTCGTGTGGTTATCACAAGGTTTTCCGCATTGGTGGCATTGAGAAATAATATCATCAGTAATTCTTTCACCAAGACGATTATCAAATACAAAATTTTTACCAATGAATTTGCTTTCTAAACCTTCTTCTTTCAATTGTTTAGCGTAATTAATAATACCGCCTTCCAATTGATAAACGTTTTTGAAGCCCTGGTGTTTAAAATAAGCACTTGCTTTTTCACAACGAATCCCCCCGGTACAATACATTACCAGATTTTTATCTTCTTTATGATCCTGAAGCTGTTCGTTAATTATAGGTAAACTTTCTCTAAATGTTTCAACATCCGGAGTGATTGCATTTTTAAAATGTCCAACTTCACTTTCGTAGTGATTTCTAAAATCTACGACAATCGTGTTTGGATCATCGAGGATTTCGTTGAATGCTGCGGCTTTCAGGTGAATGCCTATATTGGTGACATCAAAAGTGTCGTCGTTTAAACCGTCGGCAACGATTTTATCGCGAACTTTAATGGTCAGTTTTAAAAAGGAATGGTCATCATGTTCTACAGCTTCATTTAGTCGTATACCTTTCATGAAATCATAAACTTCCAGAGTTTCTCTAAAAGCTTCCAGGTTTTCTTCAGGAATACTCATCTGAGCATTTATTCCTTCAGTTGCAACGTAAATTCGGCCTAAGGCATCAAGTGCGTTCCAGGCTACAAATAAATCATTACGAAATTTTTTGGGATCTTGAATTTTGGCATACGCATAGAAAGACAACGTTAGTCGTTGTTTACCTGCATCATCGATCATGATGGCTCTTTCTTCTGCGCTCAAAGTGTTATACAGTTGCATGCTATAAACAGTTTTAAGTTTAGAAATTATTTTTATGAGTGGCAAAGTTAAAGAAAAAGGGACTAAGTTGCAAAAACTTTGGAGTTTCTAAGATTTAAAAAGTAAAAAACTAACTATGCAGATTGTTGTAAAATGTTATTCTTTTTCATCAAGTAATGACTGTTTTACGACATTAAGTTCTGCAATTTTTTCATCGCTTACTTTTGGATATTCTAAATCCATTTCATCTAAAGCATGAATAATGGCTGAGGCTATAGCAATTCTGGCATACGATTTATCATCAGCAGGAATAACGTACCAAGGTGATTTTTTGGTTGAAGTGTTTTTGATCAGCTCTTCATAAGCAAACATATAATCATTCCAATAGCCTCTTTCTTTGGCATCGGCAGCACTGAATTTCCAGTTTTTATCAGGATTATCAACACGTTCTATAAATCTTTTCTTTTGTTCTTCTTTGGAAACATTCAGAAAAAACTTAATGACAACGGTTCCATTTCTATTCAGGTATTTTTCAAAATTACGAATGTCTTCAAAGCGGTTTTCCCAAATATCTTTTGTTATGAGTTTTTCCGGAAGTTTTTGACCTTTTAAAATCTGTTCATGCACACGAACTACCAGAACTTCTTCATAATAAGAACGATTAAATATACCGATACGGCCTCTTTCCGGTAAATGCTTTTGGCAACGCCATAAAAAATCATGATCTAACTCTTCGGAACTTGGTGCTTTAAAAGATGAAACCTGACAACCCTGAGGATTTATCCCAGACATCACATGTTTGATAGCACCGTCTTTTCCTGCAGCATCCATTGCCTGAAAAATAATAAGAACTGACCATTTATCCTGAGCATACAAAATATCCTGCATAGCGGCCAATGCCTTTACACCCATTTTCAATGTTTTTTTAACGGTTGATTTTTTTTCGTTTATCGAATCAGAAGTAGTCCAATCCCTAAGTTTGAAATCCTTATTATCTCCAACACAATATTGCTCTGAAAATTTTTTAGCACGCTGAAGAAGTTCTTTTTTATTTAACTTTTGTGAATCGCCAGGAATTGTTTCAGAATTGCTTATGTGTTTTTTATTTTTTTCCGACATAGGTATTAATATTTGAGAGTTTGTTATGATTCTGTTGAAATTATTTTTATCAAAGAGAGATTATTTAACGGTATTTTACGTCATTTAACTTTTGGTGTTATTGGCTGATAATCAAATAAATATAAATTTAACTAAAAAAATGAAATGAAAGTATTATTTCAAATTTTAATTAAAAAAAATGTTAACTTAGCTTTGGAATTATTTGATTTTTAATTAGTTGAGTTTTAATGTGATTTAAAAAATGATTAAAAATGAACAAAATTTACACTCCGGCAATTTTCTTACTTTTTTCACTATTATCCTGCAAAAAAGAAACGCCACCAACCCCACCTCCATTAGAAGTTCCAATTGTACGGGTTCTACAGCAAGATGTAAAACTGGAATCAGAATTTACAGGACAAACCTATGGTCAATCAGATATTCAAATTAATCCTCGAGTCGATGGTGTGATACTGAGTCTGAATTTCAAAGAAGGAGGTTTGGTACACAAAGGACAGTTATTGTATACCATAGATCCTTTGCCGTTTCACAATAAAGTTACAGAAGCAGAAGGTAGACTAGCTGAGATGCAAGCCAGATTAGCCAAAACCAAATCTGATTATGAAATGATGGAGCCGTTGGTTAAAACCAACGCCATTAGCCAGAGAGAATTTATAGGAGCCAAAGCAGCTTATAATGCTTCTCAGGCGTCTATTAACGCGGCAACAGCTAATGTAAGAAATTCAAAAATAGAATTAAGCTATTGTAATATTGTTGCACCAATTTCCGGTTTAATCGGAATATCAAAAGTAAGAGTCGGTGATTATGTACGTCCGGGTCCAGCTTCTGTCTTAAATACCGTTTCTGATTTAGGAGATGTAAGAGTTCGTTTTACAATGAGTGAACAGGAATTCCTTCGGATTTTCAGAGAAATGTCAAAGAAAGATTCTGATTTAAAAAGCGAAGCAAAATCAATTTCTATTTTATTATCTGACGGGACTCCCTATCCGGAAACAGGAAAAATCAGTTTTGCCGACAGACAAATTGATCCTGCTACCGGCGCCGTAACTTTTGAAGCTTCATTCGCAAATCCGCAACAATTGATTCGTCCGGGTCAATATGTGAAAATTCATGTTGTAACCGATATCCATAAAGATGCCATCATTATACCTCAGCGCTCTGTCATAGAAATGCAGGGAATTACCCAAGTTTATGTTTTGGGTGCAAACAATAAGGTTGAAATGAAAGAGGTAAAACTTGGACCAGCTTTCAAAGACTCCTACATCGTTACTGATGGATTAACAGCCTCTGACAAAATTGCTCTTGGAGGAACATCTCAATTAAAAAGTGGCAATATTATAGCGCCACAAACTAAAGAATGGGCTCCAGGAAAAGCAATTAATTAATTCTGTACTAACTAATTAATTTAGAAACATCATTATGGGAGAATTTTTTGTCAGACGACCAATTGTTGCCATGGTAATCAGTATCATCATTATTATACTTGGATTACTGGCTTTACAGAAAACACCAGTAGCTCAATATCCTGATATTGTTCCGCCTTTAGTAAAAATTACAACTTCTTTTACAGGTGCAAACGCCATAAATGTCGAACAAGCTGTAGCGACTCCGATTGAGCAGAAAGTGAATGGTGTAGAAAACATGTTATACATGAAATCCATCAACACTTCTGACGGAGCATTAACTGTCGAAGTAACATTTGATGTAGGTACAGACTTGGACAATGCCAATATGCTTACGCAGAATAAAGAAAAGCAGGCTGAACCTTTTTTGCCACAAAGTGTTAAACAACAAGGTGTTTCGATTAAAAAATCACTGTCATTTCCGATGATGATTTTTACCATAACATCATCAGATCCTAAGTATGATGGAGTCTTTTTAAACAATTATGCTTATATCAATATTATCGATGCACTTGCACGTATAAAAGGAGTTGGAGACTGTTTTCTATTTGCCGGAAGTGAATATTCTATGAGAGTTTGGCTTAAACCTGGCAAAATGAGCAGTCTTGGCGTCACTGTTGATGAAGTCAAAAAAGCATTGAACGACCAAAATATGATTACGCCCGGAGGAAAATTTGGTGCTGAACCAGCCCCTCTTGGAACAGATTTCACTTATAGCGTGACACTGCAAGACCGACTTGTAACACAAAAACAATTCTCAGAGATTATCGTAAAAAGCAAAGAAGACGGATCACAAGTGCTTCTAAGCGATATCGCAAGAATTGAATTAGGTACTGAAAATTACAGTTCAACCTCCCGTAGAAACGGTAAGCCAAGCGCGGCAATTGGAGTATTTCAAATGCCCGGAAGTAACGCTTTAGATGTAGCCGCAAAAGCAAAAGCGGCTATGGAAGAAATTTCTAAGCGATTTCCTGCAAATGTTGAATATCAGGTTTCTTTAGATACAACAACAGCTATTACGGCCGGGGTTGAAGATATTCTTCATACACTTGTTGAAGCTATATTTTTAGTAATACTCGTTGTGTTTATATTTCTTCAAAACTGGCGTGCAACTTTAATTCCGTTGATTACTGTTCCCGTATCATTAATTGGAACTATTGCCGTTTTTCCATTATTGGGATTTTCGATAAATACACTTTCACTTTTAGGACTCGTATTGGCAATTGGTATTGTCGTCGATGATGCCATTGTAGTTGTTGAAGCCGTCGTCCATCATATAGAGCATGGTAAAACCCCCAAGGAAGCCACGATTCAGGCCATGCGAGAAGTTTCCGGACCTGTAATTGCAATTGCCTTAATCTTGATCGCGGTGTTTGTACCCGTAGCAATGACCCCGGGAATCACAGGACGTTTTTATCAGCAATTTGCCATAACCATCGCCGTCTCGGTAGCATTCTCTGCATTTAGTGCATTGTCTCTGAGTCCGGCGCTCTGTGCGATGCTCTTAAAACCAACAAAACCAGTAGAAGAACAAACAGGATGGCTGGCTAAATTTTTTGCCAGTTTTAATAGAATCTTTGAAAATGTCACCGATCGATACATTAAAGGAGCTACTTTCTTTGCAAAAAAAGCACTTCGAATCGTTGTTTTATTAGTAGTCATTTTATGTGCAGTGGTCTTCTTGGGCAAGAAAGTTCCGTTAGGATTTATCCCTGAAGAAGATCAAGGCTACATATTAGTTAATATAAGCTCTCCACCGGCCTCTTCCTTACAGCGTACCGATGAAGTAACGAGAAAAATTGAATCTATTTTAGCAAAAGAAGAAACATTAGACTGTTATACTACCATTAACGGATACAGTTTACTTACAAGTTCGTATTTGCCTGCAAATGGTTTTATATTTATTGCTTTAAAGCCTTGGGAAGAAAGAACATTAACAGCAAAAAAAATAGCTGATAAACTCAATGCTCAATTTGCAAGACAAATTACAAGTGCTACTGTTATGGCTTTTGGTCCGCCAGCGATTCAGGGATTAGGAGCGTCAGCCGGATTTAGTATGATGCTTCAGGACAGAGGTGGAAATACACCACAATATCTGGCCCACCAGACTCAGGCTTTTATTGCTGAGGCTCAAAAACGTCCCGAAATAAAAAGAATTTATACCACTTATAATGCAGGTACACCTCAAATTAAACTAGAAATTGACAATGATAAAGCCATGAAATTAGGCGTACCAGTTTCAAAAGTTACAGAAGTATTAGGCACATTTTTAGGTGGAACTTATGTAAATGATTTTAACCGATTTGGTCGTCAATACAAAGTTTATATACAAGGTGAAGCTGTTGATCGCGTTAAACCCGAAAATTTGAATCTGATTTATGTAAAAAATGATAAAGGGGATATGTTGCCCGTATCAACTTTAGTGACGGCAACAAAGGTTTCGGGTCCTGATTTTACGAACCGTCTTAACTTATTTAGGTCGGCAGAAATTGGAGGTGCTCCAAACGATGGCTACAGCTCTACACAGGCAATGGATGCATTAGAAGAAGTTGCAAAAACAACACTGCCTGCTGATATGAGTTACGATTACATCAACTTATCATATCAGGAAAAACATTCTCCGGGAGGAGGAATGGTGTTTGCAATGGCTTTGGTTTTTGTATTCTTAATTCTTGCAGCACAATACGAAAGCTGGAAACTGCCTTTCAGCGTTTTGCTTGGAGCTCCATTTGCTGTTTTTGGCGCCTTATTAGGTCTGATGCTAGCCAGATTTGGAAGCGATGAATATGTCAACAATGTATTTGCACAAATTGGATTTGTACTTTTAATCGGGCTTGTGGCCAAAAATGCCATTCTGATTGTGGAGTTTGCCAAAGAAGAATACGAAAAAGGAAAACCGCTTTATGAATCGGCTATGGTTGCGGCGAAGCTTCGTTTCCGTCCGATTTTGATGACAGCCTTTGCCTTTATTCTCGGTGTTGTTCCGTTGCTTACGGCGACCGGTGCTGGTTCACAGGCACGTATTGTAATGGGAATGGCGGTATTTAGCGGTATGTTGATCGCCACGATTTTAGGTGTATTAATTGTACCTGGCTTATTTGTAATGATCGAAAACATCGGAAAAAAGAAAGAGGATACAATTCAGACAGACGGACATAATGTGGAATCAAATACTTCTGACCATGATTAAGAGATATAAAATAGTCGCTGTTATATTTGTCCTCATACTATTTCCCGTGGGTTGTATGGTTGGACCAAAATATAGCAAGCCAGAACAACAACAATCTGATTCTTACAGAAATGAAAGAAACTTAGATAGTTTGGCAAACGTCACCAATTTAAAATGGTTTGATCTATTTAACGATGATGTTTTAAAAGACTTGGTTAAAAAAGGACTGAAAAACAATTATGATCTAAAAATCGCAGTTTCCAGAATCAATCAGCTTCGAGCCGAATTAGGTTATGCAAAAGCCGATTTATTCCCAACATTTCAATACGGAGGAACTATAAACAGCAACGAGAAAAACTTAACTCCGTCAAATGTTGGGGCAAGTATGTCCTGGGAACTTGATTTTTGGGGAAAATATCGCCATGAAAACAATGCGGTTCAAAGCGAACTCTTAGCTACTGAAGAAGCGCGAAAAGTAGTGCTTTCGGAAATTGTTGCCAACATCGCAGCAGCTTATTTCCAAATGCGAAATCTTGATGAACAACTGGAAATTACAAAATCAACACTTTCGACCAGAGAGAAATACTACGACATTATTAATCAACGTTTCAAAAGCGGTTATATTTCTGAAGTTGATAAAGTGCAAATTGAACAGCAGGTTGCCATTGCCGAAGCTGCCATTCCAAATATTCAAAGACAAATAACCTATCAGGAAAATACAATTGCCTTACTTACCGGTCAGCTCCCTACCGAAATTCCACGAGGAAAAAGCAATACAGAATTACGAATAGTTAGCGAAATTCCACTCTCACTTCCATCAGCATTATTAGAAAACAGACCTGATGTAAAAGCAGCAGAGTTAAGATACAAAGCTGCAAATGAAAGAATTGGTGTAGCTCAGGCAATGCGTTTTCCATCATTAAATCTGGCTGCAGTTGCTGGATTTGCCAGTGCCGATTTGAGTAACTTGTTTTTAGGAAGTTCCTACTTGCAAAATGCATCTGCGGGAATTGCAGGTCCTATTTTTGCTTTCGGAAAAAACAAAAAAAGAGTCGAAATCAATAGAGAACAAGCCGAACAATTCAAATATGCTTATCAAAAAACCTATATTGGAGCCGTTTCTGAAGTAGAACAATCTATCCAAAACGTCAGAACTTATAAAGAAGAATGGAAAGCCCGTAACAGACAAGTTGATGCTGCTTTAATAAACTTTAAACTTTCCCGTGAAAGATATGATAGTGGCTACGTTTCTTACTTAGAAGTTTTGGACGTAGAGACAAATTTGTTCAATGCACAATTAAGCCTGGCACAATTATCAGAAAGACAATTAACCTCAATGGTTGAGTTGTACAAAGCACTTGGCGGGGGATGGAATCTCTAATTTTAAGGTTCTGAGATGCTGAGGTTCTAAGGTTCTAAGGTTTAGAAAACTTTATAAACAACAAAAGCACTAAGAAAATAGTGCTTTTGCTTTAAATCTTTGTACCTCTGTACCTTTGTCACTTTGAACCTAAAACCTTAGAACCTCAGCATCTCAGAACCTTAGTTCCTTAAATTAACAAAACTCGTTAAACGCATCTTGCAAATTCTCAGCGATCATCTCAGCTGGACGTCCTTCGATGTGGTGACGCTCTAACATGTGAACTAATTCTCCGTTTTTGAACAAAGCCATAGATGGCGAAGATGGAGGAAAAGGAAACATATGCTGTCTTGCCGCATCAACAGCTTCTTTATCAACACCTGCAAAAACAGTGATTAAATGATCCGGTTTTTTTGCTCCCTGCAAACTCATTTTTGCTCCCGGACGTGCATTTCTTGCAGCACAACCGCAAACAGAATTTACAACTACTAATGTGGTACCTTCAGCGTTGATAGCATTATCTACAGCTTCTGCACTATGTAAATCTTGAAAACCGGCAGCTGTTAATTCAGCTTCCATTGGTTTTACCATTTCTTGTGGATACATATTTTTATTTTTTAAATTTTACTTTTGAACTGCAAAGTTACAAAGTTTACGCGCAACTAGTTAATTTGAAGTATAAAGTTTTGTTATAGTTAGATTGATTATAGCAGAATTCTGTTTTACAAAGCAGGTTTATTTTTCCATTTTTTCTAAAAGAACTTTAAAATCATTTGAATCTAAATAATTTGAATACTGAAAAATAATCTCATTCTTATCATTCAAAACACACAAAACGGGATATACGATTTGATTGTTTTGTGTTCCCAATTGCAAAGCCAGTTCATGAATGCCGACATTGTTTCCTGAAGGCTGATATCTAAAAGTGTGATTATTAAATGTTATATATCGTCTTTCCTCAGCATTGAAACTAATGAAATAGAAATTAGAGTTTAGTTTTTGGATAATCTCTTGATTTTTAAAGGTTTTGGCTTTCATCCTTTGGCAAAACTGGCACCAATCGGTATGGATAAAAACAATGATTTTTCGTTTTTGAATTTGTTGTAAGCTATCTACCTCTTCAAAAGTTCTGCTTTTTAATTGGCAGAAGCTTGTTGAAGTTATTCCGAAAAAGAAAATAAGTAGAAGTAGCTTTTTCATTGTTATTTGTTTTTTAATCACTGATAAAGGATTAGAAAGGATTCTTTCATCTCACCTGTTACCCTGAGTGGAGTCGAAGGGCGCTCCAATTGGAACGAGGGCTTCGACTCCGCTCAGCCTGACAAACGAAAAATCCTTTTAATCAGTGGCTAATAAAATTACCTAAAAGTATATCGCAATCCTACAAATCCGCGGATAGTCTGGTTTTGCCCATAAACATAAGTCGTATCAAAACTTAAACCGTACGGATTATCAGGGGTATCAATTATTTGACCTTGCGGAACCACCTTACCATGAATACCAACAGCAGTTCCATCTGATATTTGCACATTTTTATCAAAAGGATCATTGGCTCTCGAAATCAAAAACGGATTATTTTGTTTTGGTGTAAAATTCAAAAGATTCTTGATTCCTCCATAAATTTCAAAGTCTTTCCATCCCGAATAAGTAAACTGAATGTTCTGAATGCTATACCAGGGTGATTTTGGACTTCTTGGATCGTACTCACTCAACAAAGGCAAATCCATCGGACTATAAATATTTCCCGTATAATCCATCGATAAATTCCATGGCTGGATTTTATAAGAAATACTCCAGGTTCCTGTAAAATTCTCTGTTAAATAAGGTCGCTGCGAAATTCCGTTTTCAACATTTTTATTGTCTAAAACCGTTGCTCCGACGATAAATTTTAATCCTGACGGAAAATTAAGATCGATATTTGTACTGATTCCCTGGCTCAATGCATATCCGTCAATATTATCGTAAATAATTTTGTTTGGGTCGCTTTCGTAATCTGAAATAATTTTATTGCTAAAGCGGGTGTAAAAAGCAGTTGTTTCAATTCCCATAAAAGTACCGTTTCCAAAATTAATTTTCTGAATGTAATTCAAATTGACGTTTACAGATTGCTCCGGATTCAAATTATTTGCAATCACTACATCTCTCGAACCTGTTAAAGCGGCGTGATCTTCGGTAAATAAATTCACAACACGGAATCCCGTTCCCGCATTTAATCTAAAAATTGTGTTTTCATTGGCTTTAAATCGATAAGCAAATCTTGGTGTAAGTATCGAACCGTGAATTGAATTGTAATCATAGCGCATTCCAAGCAAAACCTGACTTTTTGGAGAAAATGTAATTTCGTCCTGCACAAAAACTCCGGGAAGCCAGGTGTTTTCAGCTTCTTTGGTTGCAGGCGTATTATCATCATAATAAGTATATCGGCTTGCAATTCCTGCCAATAAATCGTTTCGTCCAATCTTTTTATCCCAAGTCAGCTGCAAGAATCCAATTTTTTGATTGGCTATGTAAGAAGTCGTCCCATATCGACTGTCCTGATAATGAACATTTCCGGAGAAAGAAAGAATTAGTTTTTCTTCAAAAGGCAATTGATAACTCCCTATTAATTCAGCTCTTTTCGTATAAATACTTTCTCCGTAGATTTCGTCACCGCCTCGGTATTTTTTCTCCCAGCGAGTGTCTCCGCCCCAGCGATCTTCATACATTCCGCGCGCTGCAATGGTAAAAAGGCGATTATAATTTCGTTTAAAACTCCATTTATTAAAAACCGAAATCCGCTCAGAAAGCGTAACATCAGTAAAATTGTCTTTGTCTTTATCAATAACCTGATCGTAGTTGAAATAATTAACTCCAATCAGCGAAATGGCTTTTTTACCAGTATTAAATTTTACTCCCAAATCGAGATTGCTTTCAAAATAAGAAGTTGTAAAGTAATCGGCTGAAAAAGCTGGTGCGTTGGTTGGATTTTTAGTAATGATGTTGATTAAACCTCCAACTGCTTCACTTCCGTAAAGAGATGAAGCCGGGCCTTTTACAATTTCTATTCGTTCTACCAAAGAATTCGGAATTCCGGATAAACCATAAACTGTCGAAAGACTGCTCACAATTGGCATTCCATCAATCATGACTAAAGTGTAAGGACCTTCTAATCCATTTATATGAATATCTCCTGTGTTACAAACACCACAATTCAACTGCGGACGAACACCGTTGATGTTTTGAAGCGCATCATAAATACTTGGCGTTGGATTTTTCTTGAAGAAAACCGGAGAATAAACTTCAACGGGAACGGCACTTTCTAATCGTTTTACAGGTTTTAAAGTTCCTGAAACTACAACTTCGTTCAATTCGTTTTGATCCTCCTCCAATTCAAAATCTAAATTCAAATCCTGATTTTCTAAAAGGGAAACTTTTTGGGTTATAGGTTTGAATCCAGTTGAGGTTACATGTATTTTATAATTCCCTTTCGGAATATTTTGGAGTGTATAAACCCCTAAAGAATCTGTTTGTGTTTTAAAATTTGTATTTAATAAACTAACATTAATTTGCTTATCGGAAGAAATAGATCCTTCTACTTTTCCCGATATGTTTTGTGAGTATAGGCTTGTAGCTAAAATTATCAATATTGTCAAAAATAAATATTTCATTATTGTAAAATTAAATTTAGACAAAACTAAAAATTAAATTTGATAAATGATTATTCTCAAATGAAATTTTTAAAACATTTCAATTTCAATCCGTTAAAAAAGATTTAAACAGATAGAAACATAGATTTTTATTCACTGAAAAAAAAGAGTAAAAGAAAAAGCTAGCTTTCACACATAGCTATGTGAATTGATGTACGTGAAACGCCTTTTTTCAGAAACTATATTCTATGTTTCTAAAAATTAAATTATAAAAAATCCTCGTCAATAAGTTCTTTATTAATTACCGCTCCTGCAAAAGATCCAGAAGAAACCGCAAGAGCCACGGAACGCATTTGAGTTGTAGCATCACCGCTTCCGAAAATACCTAAAACGGTTGTTTTTTGCATAGAATCGACTTTCAAATATCCTTGTTCACTGATTTCACATCCTAGATCTTGCGGAAATTTACAATGCTGTTCAAATGGAGGTCTTGCATAAATGGCTTTTACCTCAATTTTTTCTCCATTTTTAAAAACGATATTTGAAACATACCCGTCATTATGTTCTAAAGATTTTATTTCATCTTCTAAAATTGAAACACCATGATTCTTAAGAATTTGCATTTGTCCTGAAGTTAATTCTGATTTTCCGTTGGTACACAATCTCAAGTCTTTTGTCCAGTTTGAAATGAGTTTGGCATATTCGTAACCCATTTCCCCATTGGCAATAATCGCTGTTCTTTCGTTTTTGACTTCATAACCATGACAATAAGGACAATGCAAAACCGAAATTCCCCAACAATCTTTGAAACCTTTTATTTCTGGAAGTAAATCTCTAACTCCCGTTGCAAACAATATTTTTCTCGAAGTAAAAGTATTGCCAGATTCGGTCGTGATTTCGAAACCATTTTCTGTTTTAATGACTTGCACAGCCAATCCATTATAAAATTGAACGGTTTTATAAATGTCAACTTGAAGTTTTGCTTTCGCCGAAATAATAGCGGGTCTTTCACCATCTTGTGTGATGAAATTATGAGAATGTGGCGTTTGTCTGTTACATGGTAAACCACTGTCAATAATCAAAACCTGACGTAAAGAACGCCCTAAACTCATTGCAGCAGACAATCCGCTGTAACTGCCGCCAACGATAATCACTTCAAAATGCTTCTGTTCCATATTGCTGATTTTTAATGATTTTGTTTTCTATGTAATTTATAATTGATTAAATGTCCGATGATCATTCCGATTCCTCCGAAATAAATCAAATCGAGGTGAATTTCGAAAAAGAGTTCCGCCAAAATGCTAATCCAAATTAACATCATTGAAACAACCAAAATGGACGATACCAAAAGACCTGATTTTTTTATAATTTTGAGAATTGCAAATAGACCTATCGAAGCAAAGAGTAAATCTATAATCGGGTTATGACTCACCCCCAGTGGAAGAACCGTAAAGAGAGGAAAAATCAAACAATGAGCCAGACAAATGGTTGCACTTGAAATTCCTAAAATATCGTAAAGTGATGAGGTTATTTTCTTCATTTCGTGTATATTTGCTTTTAATGCAATTTTGTTGCAAATATATATAATTTTATCAATTGCAACATTGTTGCGTTTAATTTTTAATTCCATAAAAAATGAAAGCTACACGTAATACCGCAGCAAAGATGGCTGTTTTAGAAGTGTTTGAGAACTCTAAGACCGCTCTTTCACATACTGAAATTCATAAACAATTAAATGATTTGTGTGATCGCGTTACTATTTACAGAATTCTGGATCGGTTAATTAACGAAGATGTAATTCATAAAATTTCGAATCTCGACGGAACAGTAAAATATGCAAAATGCAACCATTCGCATCAGCGTGTACACATTCATAACCATGCACATTTTAGCTGTGAAAATTGCCATGAGATTACTTGCCTTGAAACTGTAAAACCGAGTTACATCATGCCGCATAATTATAAAGTAAATGAGATCAATTTTACATTATCCGGATTGTGTCCAAATTGTTTAAATCCTAACATTAACTTTTAGACTTGTCTAAAAATATTGTTTCGCGAATATAATTTTTATATATATTTGTGAAAACAATACTTTTACAATGACTAAATCTTTAGAAGAAGTCCACGAATCGGTTTCTACCGAAAACAAAAAAAAAGGTTTTAGGAAAATTTTAGCCTTCTTAGGCCCTGCATATTTAGTAAGCGTTGGTTATATGGACCCGGGAAACTGGGCTACTGATATTGCCGGTGGAAGCCAGTTTGGTTACACTTTAGTCTGGGTTTTATTGATGAGTAACTTAATGGCTTTGCTTTTGCAGAGTTTGAGTGCCCGTCTCGGAATTGTAACCCAGCGCGACCTTGCACAGGCTTCGAGAGAAACCTACTCAAAATACATCAACTATATTTTATATTTTCTTGCCGAAATAGCGATTGCAGCCTGTGATTTGGCAGAAGTTCTCGGAATGGCAATTGGTATTAATCTCCTTTTTGGAATTCCGCTGCTCGAAGCAGTTTTAATTACCGTTTTAGACACCTTTTTACTGCTTTTCCTGATCAATAAAGGAATTCGCAAGATGGAAGCCTTCATTATTGCGTTGGTAGCGATTATTGGCTTCTCTTTCATTTTCGAAATGATTTTTGCAGAGCCGGAAGTTCATAAGGTTTTAGCTGGACTTATTCCTTCTATTCCAAATTCAGCAGCTCTTTATATTGCCATCGGAATTATCGGGGCGACCGTAATGCCGCACAACTTGTACTTGCATTCGTCTTTAGTACAAACGAGAAAATTTGACAGAACACCAGCAGGCATCAAACAAGCTTTAAAATACAACTTGATTGATTCTACGATTGCTTTAAATCTTGCTTTTTTTGTAAATGCTGCTATTTTAATTCTTGCCGCAGCAACATTCCATAAAAACGGGATGTTTGAGGTTGCCGAAATTCAGGACGCGCATCAATTTCTTGAACCTTTATTGGGAACCAAATGGGCGCCAATTCTATTTGCCGTTGCTTTGATTGCTGCAGGACAAAGTTCAACTGTAACTGGAACGCTTGCCGGACAAATCGTAATGGAAGGTTACCTGCATTTTAGAATTCAGCCGTGGGTTCGTAGAATTATAACCCGTTTAATTGCTATTATTCCAGCCGTAATCGTGATTTTGATTTATGGCGAAAGTGTGACAGGAAAACTCTTAATTCTAAGTCAGGTTATTTTGAGTTTACAGCTTGGTTTTGCAATTATTCCGTTGATTCATTTTGTGAGCGATAAATCGAAAATGAAAGGTTTTCATATTTCCAAAACGACTCAAATTGTTTCCTGGATCATTGCTTCGATTATTGTTTCTCTGAATGCCAAATTGGTTTATGATGAAATAACATCCTGGCTGAAAAACTCAGATAATCCAATGATTCTTTGGTTTACAGTAGTTCCGCTGGCTTTCGGATTCTTGGCTTTATTGCTATACATCGTATTTAAACCATTTATTACAAAATTCAAATCAAAAGCTGTAAATCATTCGCCTCATAATCTTAAATTGAAGTTCTCCCCAAGAGAAAGCAAGAGTATCAAAAACATTGCAGTGTCTGTTGATTTCTCCAATGCCGATGAAGCTGCTTTGAACAAAGCTTTTGAACTGGGTGGCATTGACACAGAATATACCCTCATTCACATTGTAGAAACCGTCGGTGCCTTAATGTATGGTGTGCATGTACATGATTATGAAACTACAATTGATGAAAAATTATTATTGAAGTACAAAGACATGCTTTCGGGTAAAGGATTCAAAATCAAAACGGAACTTGGTTTTGGAAAACCTGCTAAAGTAATTCCGAAAATTATAAACGAAAGCAATTTCGACATTTTAGTCATGGGAACTCACGGTCATACTGGCTTGAAAGATATTCTTTTTGGTACAACCGTAGACAAATTGAGACATAAAATTTCGATACCTTTGCTGATTGTTAAATAATAAGGTGCTGAGGTACTGAATTGCTAAGGTAAGGTTTCTTGAAAGCTTTAAAATAAAAACCTTAGAATCTCAGCACCTTAGAACCTTAGAATCTCAAAATAAATGACTTTTTCAGAAGAAAATTACTTAAAATCAATCTACCATTTGACCGCGGCTTTGGAAACAGAAGTCAGTACAAACGCTATTGCTGAAATTATGGAAACGAAAGCTTCTTCCGTAACCGATATGCTTAAAAAGCTGGCAGAAAAAGATTTGGTGAATTATAAAAAATACCAGGGTGTTTCTTTAACTGAAAACGGAAAGCTGGCAGCCAAAATGATTGTTAGAAAACATCGTTTGTGGGAAGTATTTTTGGTTGAAAAGCTAAATTTCAGCTGGGATGAGGTTCATGAAATCGCAGAACAATTAGAACACATCAAATCGGAGCAACTGATTAACCGTCTGGATGATTTTCTTGGAAATCCGACTGAAGACCCGCATGGTGACCCGATTCCGGATGCGAACGGCCGGATTATTAAAATCGAAAAACAATTACTTTCTGAATTAAGCGAAAACCAAACCGGTATTTGTGTGGGTGTGAAAGATACTTCTTCGGAGTTTCTGAAATATCTGGATAAACAAGGAATCGCTTTGGGTTCTAAAATCGGTTTTATTTCCAAAGAATCTTTCGATTTATCGGTACGAATTAAAGTGAATGATAGGGAATTATCTATTTCTAATAAAATTGCTTCAAATTTGTTTGTGAAGCTGGTTTAGAACTATTCTTTTTTATTAATCTGCGAATTCTTACTTTTCTTCTAATAACGGCAGATAAGGTGTTTAATAAAAATCAAAAAGCGTGAATCAATTAATGTTTTTAATTGATTCACGCAATTTTATCTATTTTGTAAAATCTTAATTTACAGTTGCTCCATTCGGAGCATTAGCATCAGGATTAACAAATACCAATTTTCCTTCAGTATTTGTGGTCATCAGGATCATTCCCTGGCTTTCAACACCGCGTAATGCTCTTGGTGCTAAGTTTGCTAAAACAGAAACACGTTTTCCGATGATTTCTTCAGGAGAAAAACTCTCAGCAATTCCTGAAACAATTGTACGAACGTCAATTCCTGTATCTACTTTAAGTACTAAAAGTTTGTTTGCTTTAGGCATTTTTTCAGCTTCCAGAATAGTTCCAATACGAATATCCATTTTTGCAAAATCCTCAAACTGAATTAAATCTTTTTGCGGTTCTGCTTCTTTGTTTTCAGCAAGATTTGCCGTTTTTGTAGCTTCCAATTTATCTATTTGTTTTTGTATTTCTTCATCTTCAATTTTAGCGAAAAGCAATTCTGCTTCACCAATTTTATGACCGGCTGGTAATAAATCTGAATTTTCAGAAATATCATTCCAGCCTAATGTTTTATCAAGAACAACATCTGTAGCTCCTGGATGATTCTCTTTCAGGAATTTGCTGAAACCTGCAAAATGCTCTTTAAGATCCGCTAAATTCAATATTTTAGAAAGTTTAGCTGCTGTAAATGGTAAAAACGGTTCAGCCAAAACGCTCAACGCAGCAGCAATTTGCAACGCCACGTACATTTGAGTTTTTACACGCTCCGGATTGTCTTTCATAACTTTCCAAGGTTCTTCGTCTGCCAGATATTTATTTCCTAAACGAGCAACATTCATTAATTCACCCAAAGCTTCACGGAACCTGTAACGCTCAACTGAACTTGAAATAACCGCTGGATACGCTTTTAATTCGGCTAAAGTTTGTTCGTCAACTTCTGTAAATTCATTTGGCGTCGGAATTACTCCGTCGTAATATTTGTTGGTTAAAACCACCACACGGTTTACGAAGTTTCCGAAAACGGCAACCAATTCGTTGTTATTTCTAGCCTGGAAATCTTTCCAGGTGAAATCGTTATCTTTTGTTTCCGGCGCGTTTGATGTTAAGGCATAACGTAAAACATCCTGCTTATCCGGAAATTCTTCTAAATATTCATGAAGCCAAACCGCCCAGTTTTTAGAAGTCGAAAGTTTGTTTCCTTCCAGATTCAAGAACTCATTTGCCGGAACGTTGTCTGGTAAAATGTAGCTTCCTTCGGCTTTTAGCATCGCTGGGAAAATAATACAGTGAAAAACAATATTGTCTTTTCCGATAAAGTGAACCAATTTGGTGTCCTGATCTTTCCAATACGGTTCCCAGTCTTTTCCTTCGCGCGCCGCCCATTCTTTTGTTGACGAAATGTAACCAATCGGAGCATCAAACCAAACGTATAGTTTTTTCCCTTCGGCACCTTCAACAGGAACATCAATTCCCCAATCTAAGTCACGTGTTACAGCACGAGGCTCTAATCCTGCATCAATCCATGATTTTACTTGTCCGTAAACGTTTGTTTTCCAGTCATTTTTATGACCTTCCAAAATCCATTCACGTAAAAAAGCATCATAACGGTCCAAAGGTAAAAACCAGTGTTTAGTTGATTTTAAAATCGGAGTTTCTCCCGTAATAGTCGATTTCGGATTGATCAAATCGGTTGCATTCAAAGTTGATCCGCATTTTTCGCACTGATCTCCGTAAGCTTCCGGATTGTCACATTTTGGGCAAGTTCCCACCACAAAACGGTCTGCCAAAAACTGATTTGCTTTTGCATCGTACAATTGCTCTGTAACTTCTTCAATAAAATCTCCCTTATCATACAAAGTTCTAAAGAATTCAGAAGCTGTTTCATGATGAATTTTAGCTGAAGTTCTTGAATAATTGTTGAATGAAATTCCGAAATCAGCAAACGATTTACGGATGATTCCATCATATTTATCAATAACTTCCTGTGGTGTAATTCCTTCTTTTTTGGCTTTCATCGAAATAGCAACGCCGTGTTCATCGCTTCCGCAAATAAATGCAACGTCTTTTCCCTGCAGTCGCAGGTATCTCGAATAGATATCAGCAGGCACGTAAACCCCCGCCAGATGCCCAATGTGAATTGGTCCGTTGGTGTAAGGCAAAGCTGCAGTAATCGTATATCTTTTTGGATTCTGTGTCATCTTTCAAATTTATTGAGTGCAAAAATAAGCAATAGAATTGAGATTTTGTTATTACACAGAGATTCACCTGCAATTTCACAAAGTTGCACGAAGAAAAACACAGAGATTCGCTAAGTTTTTTGAAGGAATGCGAATTAATTTCGCAAAGGCACAGATTTACAAAGTTTTGTTTCACAAATATTGAGCAGATTTAAGTAAAATTTTTTTAATCTATGGTTAAAATGAATCTTTTGTGAACCTCTGTGAAATCCTAGGGGGTAGACCTCATAAAATAGAACCAGTTTAAACTAACACTACAAGTAAAATCTTCAAAATATATTTCGCAATCTTTGCGCCCGAAAAAACAACTTTTATGAGCAAGACAAAACTAATCATCAATAAAAACGGATCAATTAAAATTGAAGGAGATTTCGAAATCATGGATCCGGAAGGAACGCTTTACGGTTTACAAGGAAGATCTGCTTTAGGTCTTTGCCGTTGCGGATTATCAAACAACAAACCATTTTGTGATGGCGGACACAGAAATAACTTCGAACATGATTCTGTAGCGTTTGATTTACCGCCTATGAAAACGAATTAAGAAATTTGAATTTCTTTGAATACAATAAAGCGACATTTACTTTAGATGTCGCTTTTGTTTTATATGTAAAGTTCTCCCTTCATCGTAATAATCGAAGAGCCTCCCACCAAAACATCATTTTCCCTTGTCATAACTTCAATAATAGAAGGCTGATTTAATTTTACACCCTGCAAAATTTTATATTTGGTATTCAGTTTTGCCTGTTTTTTAGAAGTCAAAAAACCAATTAAGGGACCGGCTGCAGTTCCTGTAGCGGGATCTTCATAAATTCCGATTACGGGGTTGAAGAATCGGGTTTCGGCAATGTTGCCTTCATTTTGATTTGAAATCGTGAAACAATAAAATCCTTCAGACTTATATTCTTTTGAAATTTCTGTTAAAAGCTTGTGGTCTGGTACGATGCTGTTTAAAATCTGACTGTTTTTGATGGGAACCATCGTATGGGCAACTTCAGTTTTTACAATTGTCGGAACGAAATCGTTACTGTCCAGGTCTTCAATCTTTAAACCAAGTGCCACAGCGAGTTTATAAGTTGGTATTTCTTTTTCGTTTACAGCTTGTTTTTGATGCATTTGTACAACGGGATATTGGGTAAGCGGATCAAAATTTACCGTCAATGAAACTGGCGATTTTTTCATGATCACAAACCGGTTGCTTTCCGATTGTTCATCAAATATGGGCATTTTTTTAAGTAGAGCGCCACAGACTGCACCCAGTAAATTATGTCCGGCACCGTCTATTTCTATACCAGTCGGCGTAAACGAACGGACATTTAATGCTTTTTGTTCTTTTGAATAGTAAATAAAAGAAGTTTCAGAATAACCAAATTCTTTAGAAATATCCTGATAGGTTTCCAGAGGTAAATTTCCGGTAGTAAAAACAACAGAAAGCGGGTTTCCTTTATAACTTTCGTTCGAGAATACATCTAAAACATAATATTCTAATGCTTTTCTTTCCGTCATATTTTCCTTTTTTAGAGCTGAAACCTTTTTAGAAGAAATAAAATTACGGTTTATTCTTGTATTTCACTTATAAGATTAACCTTTCACGGGTTATTTTAGTATTACTTTAAGATTAAAAGTTCGCTTTCGGAATCAAAAATTTCAGGATGAAGGGTTTTTAAAATAAGTTTTTCACCACTCTCAAATACGATGGTTATCCTGCTGTTGTTTTGCTCCGGTTCGCACCAGATTTTTGAAATGGTTTTTTCTAATAGATTAAATTCAAGAGTTTTGTCGATATAATTAAAACTGTCATCTTCTTCAATTTCAAGGTCAATGATGTTCCAGTCTTCCCAAAAACCAATGCCAACATCTAGGAAATACTGATACCAGTTATAATTTTCAACTTTTAAATAAACAATAACGGGTTCTTTGGATTCCGGATTTTCACAAACGACAAGTTTCTGTAATTTTAGACCGTCAAATTCAGTAAAAATAAAATTATCTTCCTGAAAAATTCTTCCACGTTCTTCTTCTTCCATATTATAATACTCGTTTTTGTTCAGCGCTGAACTTTATTACTTTCTCTAATCTCGAAATTCTGGTTTTTTCTTGTTTGGCACTCATAATAACATGAATTACTACTTTTCTGTACGATGGCGCCTGATTACTAAAATATTCCCATGCTGTTTTATTGGCTTTAAATTGTTTTTCGAGTTCCGGATCAAGAATATAAGCTTCTTTTTCATGTGAATAAACTCTGGATCTTTCTTCAGATCTGAATTCGAAGGCCTTCAATCCGGCTTCTTTCATGAGTCCAGATTTTGTGAGCTGTTCGACTTTTTTAATGTTAATGGCACTCCAAATGCTGGATTTTTTTCTTGGAGTAAATCTGATGGTATAACTTTCATCGTCAATAGTCTTTCGAATGCCGTCAATCCAGCCAAAACAAAGTGCCTGATCTACAGATTCTGACCATGACATGGATGTTTTTTTGCTGCTTACTTTATAAAAACCAACTAATAATTCGGTTTCAGTCTGATAATTGTTTTCCAGCCATGTTCTGAATTTATCCTGGGTTAAAAAGAAAGTAGGGTTCATTTTGGTGAATCATTTAATCCTTTTCCGTTAAGAATTTGCGGAATGGCTTTTTCAATTCTTGATTCTCTGGTTTTAGATTGTTTTGGAGCAGAGAAATGCAGTAAATATGCTTTTTGGCGTCCCGGTGTTAAGGCTTCAAATGCTGTTTTTAAATCTGGGTTTTCATCTAATTTGGTTTGAAATTCTTCGGTAACAGCGAAGTCTTCCGTTTTTTTGAATTCAAATTTTAAACCTGCTTTTTCTACTTCTATAGCTTGGTAGATATAAGTTTTCAGGACAGGTTCCAGTTGAGTTATTTGCTGCAGATTCGTAAACCTGATTTGTCGTGCAGACTGAACATTGGCAGTTTGCTGTATTAGAATGTTATCGGTGTCTTTTAGCAAAGCTCCTTTAAAGAATAACAGCGCACAATATTCCTTGAAATCATGAATCAGAACGATATTGTTGTTTTGAAAGGTATAGCAGGGAGTACCCCATTTCAATTCTTCGGTCAGTTGGCAGTCTAAAACAATTACCCTTAATTTTTCGGTTTCTTTTTGCCACTTTTCGTTTTTACTAAAATAAAAATCAACTTTAGGATTCATTGGCTTTCGTGGTTTAATAATCTATATGGGTTAGTAAACGGGTATAAACAAAAATACAAATTAATCGCAAATCAGTTAGATTGGGAAATCAGGGTTAAAGAACAATTATTTTTTATACTTTGTAATAATGTCTTTGATTACATCTGAGGTTAACTCAAAACCGGTTAGTGTTGGAAAACCTTCCCAGCGTACAATTCCATCAGGATCAATCAAAAGGCAATGTGGAATTCCCTGAACTTCGAGCGTATTGTACATCGTTCTTCCGGTATCTATGGCGCTGAAATATTCAATTTTAGGAGTTGTCAGGGAATTTACGACTTCTTTTGTTTCGTCGCTGATACCAATAACAACCAAATCATTTTCAAATTCTGTTTTAAAATGATTTAATTCAGGAATGGCTCTTTTACACGGTCCACACCAAGTTGCCCAAAAATCAATCAGAACAAATTTTCCTTTTGTTTCAGGTTTGTCCGAAAGCCATTTTTCTACAGTCAGTTTTGGTGCTTTTTGGTTAATGACCGATTTTGCCCAAAGTCTTTTTTGCTGTGAAAAAGCATTTAAAACGAATAGGCAGGTTAATAGCAACAGTGTTTTTTTCATTATTTTTTTAATTTTTCAGATGCTAAAAATACTCTTTTTTACTTCAAAATAATCTCACAAAAACAATATTTCCTGATGAAAACGAGATTGCGTTAGGGATTACTTCACATGTTATTATTTTTATTGGAGTTCAGTGAATTTTATTTGTAGCGAAAAGACCGCAGCCTGACGAAGAAAGAGCGAGGACTTGCAGTGGATGGCCCTGTCTGGAGGGAAACGTCAAAAAATATTACCAATTGCATTATTATTTCCCCGAAATTTGCAGAAACAAATTGTATCATGGCAAAAGGACCCGAAAAAAACACTAAAAATAAGGCGTTGCATACTAAACTGCTGAAACGAAAAAAAGCCAAACTTCAGGAGGAGAAAAAAGAGCGTACCTTACGTTTGAAAGCCTTAGTGGCAAAAATGAATGAAAAAAAGAATAATAACGATACGATCATATAAACAATCTCAAATACAAAATACAAAATGGAGGAATTCGGCAGAATATTAGTTTCAGAAACGACAATAAACAGTGAAAATCTACAGGATGTAATTAATTCGAATATTTCGGTAATTAATCTGATGCGGGAAGAAGGTGTCGATGACGAATTTATCCACGAAGATGCACTGTTGAGTTATTACTTGGACTATTATAATTCAAAATATACTGAAGGTAATTTTGCAAAATTTGTATATGATTCCCGTTGGAACAAAGAACTGAATGAATTAATTGAAGAAGGTCTTGCTTTAATTGGTGCCGAAAAACATTTAGAATTGTTTCAGGCGCAGGCTAAAAGGGTTAAATTACTGAGCAGTGTAAAAATTGGTAAATTCTTAAACGGAAAATTTGAAGGCGTTAACCCAACAAGGGATTTGCTGAATAATAATGCCTTTTTTGAATTGGAAGAAAATCTGGTCGAGCTAAACACAGCCTTCTTAAAAAATCATCCTGATTTTGAAGTGCTTCCGGTAGACGATATTTTTTCGGTTTTGGAAGAATTCGTGGGGCATGAGATTAAGAAGTCATAGTTTTTTATTGAAGTTTCTCGTAACTTCGCTCTGAGCGGTTTAGTTATGTAATAAAATCAAAATGAAATACAGATATTGCCAGGTCTTACTAATTTTATTTTTTCAATTGTGTTTTTCTCAAAACAAAATCAGTCTTTTTTCTGAGATTAGCTACAATTCGATTCCGCCCGTTTCTTTAAATGAATATAAATCGGTTCAGGAACGTGATAAAAGGTTTCAAAATCCCAACATAGCTTTAGGAATTGCAATTTCCGGAGGAGGTTCCAGAGCGCAGTTTTTTAGTATGGGCGTGCTGTTGGGTTTAGAAGAAATCAAGGAGGGTAATTCTCAGCGTAATTTTTTGAACGAAATCGATTATTTCTCTACTGTTTCGGGAGGCTGTTATTCGGCAGGTTATTATTTAACGATTCTGAAAAACAAACTCTATCAGGAGCATCAGTCCTTTAATGATTTTTACTTTTCTAAAGCTGATGCTTATAAGGATTATGTGAATAAATCTGCTAGTATTTTATCGATTCTGAATAATAGCAAAAATGAAAAAGGCGATAAAATATCCATGACCCAGCAACTGGATCTGGAGGTTTTGCAATATGACAGCACGAATCCTGATAATCCTGATAAGTGTAAAACCCAAATGCTTTTGTCTGATTTTTTTATTCCAAAGGGAAGCAGCCAAATTCCGTATTTGCCAATGATGGTTGCCAATGGGACAGCCTATAACAATGGAGAACGAATTGCATTTATGCCACATGTTATCAGAGGCCTGAATATAAATTCATCTCTGGCTCCCAATAAAGCTTTTATATGTTTAGATGAAAATGAGGTAAACGATGGTTACGATTTTCCACTGACATATGGCATAACAGCGAGTTCTGCCTTTCCGGGAGTGCTTCCAAAAACAAAATTTGGAATTAAAGGTCAGGATAAAATATTGTGTATTATTGATGGTGGCGCCTCAGATAATATGGGCTATAAAACTTTAATGGAGCTGCTTCACAATGATTTTAAAGTAGATAATAAAAATAAAAAAGCACTTTTTATTGATTGTCTGGGGCAGGGAAAAAAGGAACCTTACATAACCGATGAAAAAATTAAATTGATTTCATTGCTCGAAACTACTTCTTTGTATACGGTTCAGACACGATATATGACTTTTGAAAGAGATATTGAAAATGCATTTGAGAGATATAAAATACCTGCTTCAAATTATCAGATAATCGGTTTTACGACTTTACGCGATTATCTACTTACTTTAAGAAAGGACGAATCGTATGAGAAAATAGTTGCCGAACTCAAAAATACAGATGATGATTATGATAACTGGTTAAAGTTTTACGATAAATTCAAATACGATTTAATAGAGCAGTTTGGTGAACTCAGTTTTACACGTGATAAAGACGGCGAAATAATCCTGGCCACTTTGACCCGGGATAAGTTTAGCGAATTAACAGCTGGCAACATTCTGATTTTATATGAATTTGCTTCTCATGTTGAAACCAAACTAAAAATCACCCCCGAAGAAAGAGAAATGCTTTTGCTGTCCGGGCGTCTTACCACATTTTTAAAAGCCAAAGAATTAAAAGAGTTATTAGCAGAGCATAAATAGCTTAAAAAAAGGGTCTTAATCAAATTTATTTTTTAATGATGTTGTAAGAAATTTTATATTTGGAAACCCCAAATTCTAAAATTAGCAACAATGAAAATTAAAATCTGCTCAATTCTCATCGGGACTTTTTTATTTTTTAGTTCCTGTGATAAGTATAAAAAACAAGCCATTGAAGAAAAAGAAGCTGTTTTATCAGAGCAGATTCAGCCTGTAAACCTAATACAGAAACCACTTGAAAAACTTCTTTTTAAAGATAATGATGACATAATAGTATCGGATGAATTGGATTTGAATCTCTTAAAGAAAGTAGCCACAAATCTAAATATCAAATATTCTGATTTGAGAATTAAGGAAACAACTTCAGTTAGCTATAATGAAGAGATTGCATTTTTTGTGATTACTTATTTAGTTAAAACAGATAAACCGGAAAAAGGAAAAACTGAAGAATATGATTTAGGAGATTATTTCGAAAGAAAATACGTCTTTGTCAATAAAACAGATGGAAAAATAATTGACCAGCTAATAGATTTTAATTTGAGTTACAATGAAAATGAAGGAATGCATTTTTCGAAAACGTATATTCTTAAAAATTTAATTCAGCTCAATGCAAATATAACCGGTGTTGCATTTTACACAGAGGAAGCTTCAGGTAGTCGCGTCAGTTTATATTCACAGCAAAAATTTACAATTCTTGCATTAGTAAATAATAAAATTAAAAAGCTGTTGTACGAATATCCAATCAGAAAAACACAGGGAGATTCGAATGGAAGAAGTTCTTTTGAATTGGAAACATTAGAAACTGGCATGATTCTTTCGGACACAAAAACACATGGTTTTCAGGATTTAATAGTTTCAAAAAACTTTTCGTATGAAGTTGCTGTAGAAGCAGATGAGGAAACAGGTACGGCAGAAAAGTCCAGCATCAAAGTAAAAAAAGAATCCGAAAGAATAAAATATAATGGTCATGCTTACGAGTTTAAAAAGGATGACCGATACAGGTTTATTGATTATAATTAAATTCATAACTATTCATTTATCATATCATAAAATTATGCATAAAAAAGTACTTGTTTTAATGCTTTTTCCCGTCTTAATGTACGCACAGTCTAATAGCGGAACAACTAATAAAGTAACACGTTATTTTTATGATGATAAAGTAACATCGGTAGAAATTTGGTATGGCTCTGATAATAAAATGGATAGCCTTAAAACATATCATTCTAACGGAAAATTAAATGAAGTTTTTTATTATGACGAAAAAGGTCTTAAAAACTCAAATTCTTATCAATATGATATGCAGGGTGAGAAACGTGTGACGTGGAACTTTTTGCACGGTAAACTCATGAGCAGGGTCGATCATAAACTGCCTTTCAATAAAGACAGTGAAGAAACTATGAAGAAAATGCTTCAGACACTTGCAGACCTAAATGCAAAAACCAATTATAATCCCGTTAAAATTACAGATATTGCCAAAAGAGGATATTTGAGAGCCCGTCTTGGAAATACTTCGCTGGCAATTGAAGATCTAAAAAGGGTGGAATACCTGATGAATAAAATTTCTAAAAAAACGACTGATCTTCCAGATTCCGAAAAGGCAAAAAGAGAAAAATTTAAAAGCAATATTTATGATGTTCTGGGCAATCTCTATATGAGTCTTGAAATGGAGGATCATGCTTTTCATCATTTTTATAAAGCGATGGCTTCTGCTCCTGATGATTACCGTATTTTATACAATTTTGCAAATTGTCTTCAAAACAGAAAACAGAATGATCTGGCACTTTTTTATTTAGAAAAAATATTAAAAGAAAAACCGGAACATGGGCATGCAAGATGGTCAATAGCCAAATTGTATTCTGATCTGGGACAATATGAGAAAGCTATGGAGAATATCAATGTTGCTTTTACGAAAGAAAAAACAATTATAGAACATTCTTCAGGTTATGGAGGAAGAGATTTAAGAACAACCCGCGGTTTGCTTTATCACAAATTGGGAGATTCCGAAAAAGGGATTCAGGACCTGAAGGCAGCATTGGGGATGGACAAAAACAATACCTACGCCCTAAAAAACCTCGGGATTATTTATCTGGACCAGAAAAAACACAAAGAAGCATGTGAGTTGTTTCAAAAAGCAAAAGAACTGAATTACAGCTTGATTTTTGATGAAAACGATTTGGATGCTTTGTTAGAAAGTGCCTGTAATAATGTTGTCCCTGAAATAATCCAAAAGAAAAAGGCGTTTGTTTTTCCTAATCCGGCTGTTTCTTCGATTTCAATAGAGAATTTTAGTTCTGAGAAATTCAATTATGCATTGTTTGATTTTGAATCAAATCCGGTTTTAAACGGAAGTACAACCAATGGTACTATCGATGTTTCCAGTCTGGCTTCAGGTTTTTATATTCTTAAAGTTTCGACAGATGATATTTCAGAAACATTCAAAGTTATTAAGCAATAAAAAATTTAAGATTAAATAGCAGTATATAAACTTTTATAAATTTTAAACTTTAGTAAAATGAAATACTTAGTAATGATTTCGATGTTCCTTTTCGTTCAGTCTGACTGGACTGAAAATGTAAAAAAAGATGTAAAAAGAATAAATGCTGAAGGTAAATTAGAAGCAGAATCTGAGAAAAAGGATAATGATGGAGTAATAAAAGTCAAAAAATACAAGACTAAAAATGAAACCAGAGTCAATGCAAAATTTCTCTACAGTAAGTTTATAGATCTTGATACTAATTATTATGAAAATGAGAAATTACTATTTGCTGAAACAGCCAGCGGTATAGATGTTATAATTTATAAAGGGGAGAAGAAAAAAGAAGATCCTTACGCTGTTCTGGTTGAAAAGATAACTTATTTCAACAATGAAAATGAAGGAATCAGGAAAACGAGAAAGCTCGATATTTATGAAAACAGCGATCTTAAAAAACTAAAATCCGATCTCAAAAAGATGGATTTTAAAATTGAAAAACTGGATCATACTGAATATAAAAATGTAAAAGAGAATTACGAGCGGATTAAGGCAATTAAAAAATAGGAATTGGTGTTTTAAATTCCATGATGAGAGATTGATTTTGCGAATCTCTGTTCACTTCTTAGTGCAACTTTGTGAAACAATCTTTTGAATATATTTTACCCTAAAACTTTGTCGTAATCTTAGGAAACATTTCCTTAAATTTGCTTCCGTTATAAAAAATACAATAGTTATAAAAAACAAGCTATGTTACAAATCGCATTTATTAGAGAAAATCAGGAGAAAGTAATCAAGGCTTTAGCAAAACGAAATATCGATGCTAAAAGCGTTGTGGAAGAAGTGGTGCAATTAGACGAAAACCGTCGTGCAGCTCAGGTAGAATTAGACAACACTTTATCTGAATCTAATAAATTGTCCAAAGACATAGGCGAGTTAATGAAGGCTGGTGAGAAAGCCAAAGCAGCAATCTTAAAAGAAAAAACGGTTTCATTAAAAGAAAAAAGTAAAGAATTAGGTGAAAAAGCAGAAGCTTTAGCCGCTGAACTAACCAATAAATTATATACGTTACCGAATCTTCCGGCTGATATTGTTCCTGAAGGGAAAACACCGGATGATAATCTGAATGTTTTTGAAGAAGGAGAAATTCCGGTTCTGCACGAAGATGCTCAGCCTCACTGGGAATTGGTAAAGAAATATGATATCATCGATTTTGAACTGGGTGTAAAAATTACAGGTGCAGGATTTCCGGTTTACAAAGGAAAAGGTGCTCGTTTGCAGCGTGCTTTAATCAATTACTTTTTAGATAAAAATACGGCTGCAGGTTACAACGAAGTTCAGGTGCCGCATTTGGTAAACGAAGCTTCAGGTTATGGAACGGGTCAATTACCGGATAAAGAAGGGCAAATGTATCACGCTACTGTTGACGATTTATATTTGATTCCGACTGCCGAGGTTCCGGTTACGAATTTGTTTCGTGATGTTATTTTAAACGAAAGTGATCTTCCAATTCTGCATACTGCTTATACACCATGTTTCCGTCGCGAGGCAGGTTCATACGGAGCGCATGTACGAGGATTAAACCGTTTGCATCAATTTGATAAAGTAGAAATTGTACGTGTAGAACATCCTGAAAAGTCTTATGAGGCTCTTGACGGAATGGTAGAGCACGTAAAAAATATTTTACAGGAATTGAAATTGCCATACAGAATTCTGCGTCTTTGTGGAGGAGATATGGGTTTCACTTCAGCTTTGACGTATGATTTCGAAGTGTTTTCAACGGCCCAGGATCGCTGGTTAGAAATTAGTTCTGTTTCTAATTTCGAAACATTTCAGGCAAACCGTTTGAAATTACGTTTCAAAGACAAAGACGGAAAAAACCAGTTGGCTCATACACTTAACGGAAGTTCATTGGCTTTGCCAAGAGTTTTAGCCGGAATCATCGAAAATTACCAAACACCGGAAGGAATCGTAATCCCTGAAGTTTTGCGTCCTTATTGCGGATTTGATATTATAAACTAATTTTAGTAATTTAGAGTTAAACCTAACAGGTTTTATAAATCTGTTAGGGTTTCTTAATTATTTAAAATTCCCACATTAAAAACTGAAATATGAAAAACATCTTTATCTATATCGTTTTGTTGTGGTCTTCCTTTACATTTTCACAAAATGAGCAGCTCGCTAACTATTATTACGATAAAGGCGATTTTGAAAAAGCGAAAATCAGTTATGAAGAGCTTTTAAAAAGTGTGCCTTCTAATACCCAATACTTTTTAAGGACCGTTGAGTGCTATCAGCAGCTGCAGCAGTTTGCTAATGCTGAAAAAGCAATTCAGGAACGTTACAATCGCTACAAGCAAGGTGTTTTATTAGTCGAATTGGGATATAATTTTCAATTGCAGAAAAACGAATCGAAGGCTAAAAATTTCTACGATCAGGCAATTGAAAAAATTAAAATCAATCCGAATGAAGTTTACGGAATTGCCAATTCTTTTGAAAAAAAGGTATTGCTGGAGTATGCATTGAAAGCGTATCAGACAGGAATGCAGATGCAGCCGAATTACAATTTTAATTTCCAGATCGGAATGTTGTATGGGCAGCTTGGAAAAACCGATTTGATGATTGATCTTCTGCTGACTGAATCTTTTCAGAATCCACAGAATACGAATCTGATTCAGACACAATTATCGCGTTTTATGAATGGTGAAACAGATAATACTGCTTTTAAGGATGCGATGCGAAAAGCTTTAATCCTGAAAACACAGCAAAATCAGGATGTGTTCTGGAATCATTATCTGAGCTGGTTTTATGTACAGCAGAGAGAATTTGGAAAAGCTTTTATTCAGGAAAAAGCAATTTACAAACGTGAGCCTGAATCTTTATTGAGTATTGTTAATTTAAGTCAGTTTGCACTTAATGAAGATGATACTGATACAGCGGCAGAAATTTTAAATTTCATTTTACAGAATACTAAAGAACAGGATTTGCTGATTGCGACCAATTCCAGTCTGATGCAGATTAAAATCGATAAAGCGCAGGAAAAAGACTATCCAATAATTACTGCTGAACTTGAGCAGTTGCTTGCAACCTACGGGATAACTCCTTTTACCTTATCTTTGCAAATAATTCAGGCGCATTTCCTGGCCTTTAATTTAAAAAAGACAGAAGAAGGAAAGGCGGTTATAAAAAAGGCTTTAGAACTTAATTTAAACGAATATCAGAAAGCAGATGCTAAAATGGAACTGGGTGATATTTTGCTTCTGGAAGAAAAGTTCAATCAGGCGTTGATTTATTATTCGCAAATCCAGTTAGATTTAAAGAATGATGTGATGTCTCACGAGGCGAGTTTGAAAGCGGCCAAAACAAGTTACTTTAAAACCGATTTTGAATGGGCTTTAAAACAATTCAAAGAATTAAAATCGGCAAATACACAACTAATCGCCAATGATGCCCTTGAATATTTTTTACTGATTAATGATAATACCGTAGCCGATTCGACACAAATCGCTTTAAAACAGTTTGCCAAAGGTGATTTTTTAATTTATCAGAATAAAAAGCAGGAGGCGATTACACAGTTTCAGAACATCTTAAAGTCGTTCAAAGGGCAGGAAATTGAAGCTGTAACAATGTTGCGTTTAGGTAAAATCTATGAAAGCCTGAAAGATTATAATTCGGCTTTAAGCCAATACCAGCAAGTGATTGATCATCATAGTGATGGGATTTACGTAGACGAGGCGCTGTTTTTTTCTGCAGAAATTTATAACGACGAATTGAAAGATACAGAAAAGGCAAAACCTTTATATGAAAAGGTAATTTTTAACCATCAGGACAGCATTTACTTTGTTGATGCGAGAAAAAAATACCGAGAATTGAGGGGAGATAAGAATTTATAAAAATAGATTTTTAGATTATTAGAAGGTTAGATCATTAGATGTCTAACAATCTAAGAAGTCTAACAATCTAAACAATCTAAGAAAAAATGATTATTTACAACGTTACCACCAACATACACGAAAGCGTTCACGACCAATGGTTGAAATGGATGCAGGAAAAACACATACCTGAAATTCTGGCTACAAATAAATTTTCTTCAGCACGAATTGTAAAAGTTCTGATTGAAGAAGAAATGGGTGGAATTACCTATTCTGTACAATACACAACTGACAGCAAGGATACTTTAGAGAAATACTATCTTGAGGATCAACCAAAATTTGATAGAGAAGCTTTAGAATTGTTTGCAGATAAAATGCTTTCTTTCAGAACAGAACTGCAAGTTATTTCAGAACATTACGATTTCGACTTTAAGTCTTAATTAGCAAAAAAGTTTGAAAATAAAGCTTTGAGTCTTTGACCCTTCGAGTTAAAAAGAATACTTTTGCGCCCTCGTGGCAAAACAAGTAAGAAAATGGAAAAAGTAAAAGCCAAAAAACATTTAGGACAGCATTTCCTTAAAGACGAAAGTATTGCAAAAGCAATTGCTGATACTTTGAGTTTAAAGGGTTACGATGAGGTTTTAGAAATAGGGCCGGGGATGGGTGTGCTTACTAAATATTTACTTGACAAACCAGTTACGACCCGGGTAATCGAGATTGATACTGAATCTGTAGCGTATCTGGATGCGAACTATCCAAAATTAAAAGATAAAATTATTTCAGAAGACTTTCTGAAATACAATATAAATCAGGTTTACGAAAACAAGCAGTTCGCTATAATTGGTAACTTTCCTTATAATATCTCATCTCAGATTGTTTTTAGGACATTAGAATTCAGAGATCAGATTCCGGAGTTTTCCGGGATGTTTCAAAAGGAAGTTGCAGAGCGTATCTGCGAGAAAAAAGGATCAAAAACTTACGGAATACTGTCCGTTCTGGCACAGGCTTTCTATGATACTGAGTATTTGTTTACTGTAGACGAAAATGTTTTTATTCCTCCGCCCAAGGTCAAATCGGGTGTGATGAAAATGACCCGAAAGGAAGATTATAGTCTTCCGTGTGGTGAAAAATTGTTTTTTACGGTGGTAAAAACGGCTTTTCAGCAAAGACGAAAAACATTACGTAACAGTTTGAAAACATTAAATTTAACTGATAAGTTGCGGGAAGATGTTATCTTTGATAAACGTCCTGAGCAACTTAGTGTAGATGAATTTATTGAACTGACTCAAAAAATAGAAGCCGATGGAGTTCAAAGTTAGCAAAGAATTAATCCAACAATTAGAAGAGCATATTGTTAAGAAAAACGACAAAGAACTTGAAGTTTTACTTAATGACCTGCATCATGCTGATATTGCCGAAATCCTTGATGAACTGGATTTTGACGATGCAACCTATATATTTAAGGTTTTAGATAGTGATAAAACTGCCGAAATTCTTCTTGAATTAGAAGATGACCTTCGAGAGAATATCTTAAGCCGTCTTTCGCCAAAAGAAATCGCCGAGGAGCTTGATGAGCTCGAAACCAATGATGCGGCAGATATTATTGCCGAACTTTCACAGGAAATTAAAGCCGAGGTAATTTCGGAGTTAATTGACGTTGAACACGCAAAAGACATTGTCGATTTGTTGCGCTACGACGAAAATTCTGCCGGGGGTCTGATGGGAAAAGAGCTTGTAAAAGTAAACGAAAACTGGAATGTACTCACTTGCGTGAAAGAAATGCGTATCCAGGCCGAAAATGTATCCAGAGTACATTCGATTTATGTGGTCGATGATGAAAACCGCTTAAAAGGAAGATTGTCCCTGAAAGATTTGCTGACTTCTTCAACCAAAACCCAAATTAGCGATGTTTATATTAGAAAATTAAATTTTGTAAATGTTGATACGGAAGATGTTGAAGTGGCCCGTATCATGCAAAAATACGATTTGGAAGCTATTCCGGTTGTAGATGAACTGGGGCGTTTAGTAGGAAGAATTACTATTGACGATATCGTAGACGTAATTAAGGATGAAGCAGACAAAGATTACCAGCTGGCTGCGGGTATTACGCAGGACGTTGAATCGAATGACAGTGTTTTAGAACTCACAAAAGCACGTTTGCCATGGCTTTTAATCGGAATGGTAATCGAAATTGTAGCTTCGTTTGTTTTAAAAGGAAATGAGGGTGTTTTTAAACTTCATTCTACCTTAATTATTTTTGTGCCTTTGCTTTCAGCAACGGCTGGAAATATTGGAGTTCAGGCATCGGCAATTGTGGTACAGGGTTTAGCCAACGGAACTTTAAAAGAATTCAGTCGCGGTTATTTTACTAAAGAGATTACCGTTTCTATGATTTCCGGAAGTATTATTTCTTTGCTTTTACTGGGCTATCACTCGATTATGTACCAACAATACTTAGTAGGATTTGCAATTTCAATTTCTATGATTGTGGTGATATTATTTGCTGCAACTTTAGGAACTTTGGTGCCACTTTTTTTACACAAAAATAAAATTGATCCTGCTATTGCTACAGGGCCATTTATCACTACAACCAATGACGTTTTTGGAATTATGCTCTATTTTGGAGTAGCCAAATTGATTCTTGGGTTTTAATTTTTTCCAACAAATTAGCAGATTGCAGTGATTTAAGATTCTAAAAATCTGTGTAATTTGTGACTTAAAAAATACGCTATTAATCAGCAATAAATAAGCATGAAAGTACATATTATTGGAGGAGGAAATCTAGGTGTTTCTGTTGCCGTTGGGATTGCAAAATTTTCTAAAAACAATCAGGTTACCGTTACCAGAAGAAATACTGCAAGCATTGAGTATTTAACAGAATTAGGAATTACGGTTTCATCTGATAATAAACACAATATTCAGGAAGCCGATGTGGTTATTTTAACTGTAAAGCCGTATCAGGTAGATACTGTTTTGGCAGAGATTTTACCGGTAATTTCAGAAAAAACTATCGCATCTGCAGTAAGTGGTTTGTCTTTGGAAATGCTTCAGTCAAAAACGAATAATGAATATCCGGTAGTTAGAATCATGCCGAACATCGCTGCTCAATTTGGTGAATCTGCGACATGTATTTCATTTCCTGATAAAGACAAAGAGAAAGCTTTGCCAATCGTAGATTTGTTTCAGGATTTAGGAACTGCTCCGGTTATCGATGAGAAATTAATGGATGCAGCTACTGTTTTGGGTGCCTGCGGAACAGCTTATGCTTTAAGATATATTCGTGCTTCAATGCAGGCCGGAATCGAAATTGGATTTGATTCGCAAACGGCTTTGGCAATTGCTGCACAAACTGCAAAAGGAGCGGCTAAAATGCTATTAGAAGAAAAAGTACACCCGGAACAATTAATTGACCGGGTAACAACACCTCAGGGATGTACAATCGCAGGTCTAAATGAAATGGAACATAATGGTTTTAGTTCGTCTTTAATCAAAGGAATCAAAACTTCTTTGAAACAGATTAAGGGGCTTTTAAAATAAAATATCAAATTTCGGAAATTCCAAATTCCAATTTTTTTAGTTGGGATTTGGAATTTTTATTTATTTGAACTTAAAGTGTTTTCTTTCCTAAAATATATTTTAAATAAAGAAATCCGAAAATACCTGAAAGGGCAGATGCAATTAAAATGGCTATTTTAGAAAACACAATAGTTTGAGGATCTTTAAATGCTAAAAAAGTAATGAAGATTGACATTGTAAAACCAATTCCGCCCAACATTCCGGCTCCTAAAATGTGAGCCCATTTTAATTTTTTTGGCAAGGAAGAAAAATCGGCATTTACTCCGATATAGGAAAAAAGTAAAATTCCTAAAGGTTTCCCTAGCACTAACCCTAAAATGATTCCGTACGCATAAGGACTATTTAGACCTTCGTGCCAGTCTGATCCAATAGCGATACAGGTATTTGCAATAGCAAACAACGGCAATATTAAAAAGGAAACTGGTTTATGCAAAAAGTGTTGTAATTTATACGAAGATGATTTTTCACTACCATCACCAAACGGAATTACAAATGCCAATATAACGCCTGTAATTGTAGCGTGAACTCCCGAATTTAGCATAAAATACCACATAAGAATTCCACCGATCAAATATGGTATGAGGTTGTAAATCTTCATTCTGTTCAAAACAAATAAAATCCCCCAGATTCCCAGGGTTATGGCAAGATTTACAAAAATAATAGAAGAAGTATAAAAAACAGCAATTACAATGATAGCACCGAGATCATCAATTACAGCCAGTGCTGTTAGAAATACTTTTAAAGATGCTGGGACCTTGTTTCCTAAAAGAGATAAAATTCCGATAGCAAAAGCTATATCGGTTGCCATTGGTATTCCGGCTCCGCTCTGAGTGACTGTACCAAAATTTAAGGCTAAAAACAATGCTGCCGGAATAAACATTCCCCCAAGTGCTCCCATGATTGGAAGGGCGGCATTTTTGAGGTTAGACAGTTCTCCATGATAAATTTCGCGTTCCAGCTCCAGCCCAATCATTAAAAAGAAGATGGTCATCAAACCATCATTAATCCAGTGGGTAATGGAATGTTCCCAAATTTCTTTTTCCCATAAAGCAATATAGGGAACCTGAAATGATGAATTGGCAAGGGTAAGTGATAGTATGGTAACAAAAAGCAATAACAAACCTTCCGATTTTTTGTTTTCTAAAAAGGCTTTAAAAGTTTTGGTTAATTTCATTTGAAGGGAGTTATGCTGATGGAAGTTGTTTATGAAGTTTTTAGCAGTGATATTTTCAAAGTTAAAAAAAATTAAGCCCAATAAAAAACTTAAAGTATTTTCTGTTTGATATGATTCGGATTTAGAAATAAAGAATAAACTGTATTTTTGTTTTATCTAAATTTAAAATAATGAGTATAAAAATTCTACATATTGATAGCAATCATCCCATTCTTTGGCAGCAGTTAGAAGAAGCGGGTTTTGAAAATCATGCCGATTTTACCTCTTCAAAAGAAGAAATCGAAGCCAAAATTCAGGATTATAATGGAATCGTTATCCGAAGCCGTTTTAAAATTGACAAAACATTTTTAGATAAAGCAGTCAATCTTCAGTTTATAGCCAGAGTAGGAGCAGGCCTTGAAAGTATTGATTGTGACTACGCTCTGGACAAAGATATTAACCTGATTGCGGCTCCGGAAGGTAATTGCAACGCTGTTGCAGAACATACTTTAGGAATGATTTTGTCACTTTTTAACAAACTAAATCAGGCAGATAGTGAAATCCGTTCTGGGGAATGGAACAGGGAAAGTAATCGTGGTCATGAACTTGATGGTAAAACCGTTGGTATTATTGGTTATGGAAATATGGGGAAAGCGTTTGCCAAAAAACTCCGCGGTTTTGATGTTGCCGTTTTGTGTTACGATATTGCAGATAATATGGGGGATGAAAATGCAAAACAGGTTTCCTTACAGGAGTTACAGCAAAAAACAGATGTTCTAAGTCTGCATATTCCATGGACGCCAGATACGGATAAAATGATTGATCTGAATTTCATCAATGCATTTGCAAAGCCATTTTGGATTATAAATACTTCCCGTGGTAAAAACATTGTCACGGCAGATTTAGTTGAAGCAATGAAGTCAGGGAAGGTTTTAGGGGCAGGTCTGGATGTTCTGGAGTATGAAAAATTATCTTTTGAAACACTTTTTCAGGAAAAAAATACTCCTGAAGCTTTCCAGTATTTATTGGATGGTAAAAAAGTAATACTAACCCCTCATATTGCCGGGTGGACATTTGAAAGCCACGAGCGACTGGCTCAGGTTATAGTTGATAAGATTAAAATGCTTTATTCAAAATAATAATTCTATTCATGATTTAATAACAGGTTTTTTCTGTAAAAGCTTTCCGTGAAATTAGTTTTTGAAGTTATTTTTTTTTAATATTGTTGTTAAATTTAACAAAATTTTAAAAAAGGAGAAACCGAAAATCCCCAAAAGAGTAGGGCTTTAATTAACTAAAAAAATATTATTATGATTGAATGGTACAAAAAAGTGGTTTTTGAAAACTATGCGAATTTCAATGGGCGTGCAAGAAGGAGCGAATATTGGTATTATACTTTAGCAACTATAATCATTTCTATAATACTTTCTATTATTGATAAAACTACTGGTTTGACTTTTGGTTTGGCTGAATCAGGAATAATTTCATCATTGTATAGTTTGTTTGTTTTTTTACCAGGTTTAGCTGTTTTAGTGAGACGTTTACATGATGTAGGGAAAAGTGGCTGGTTTGCTTTTATTGTGCTAATCCCATTAGCGGGTGTAATTTGGTTGATAGTAGTATTAGCTACAGCAGGTGATCAAGGAACAAATGCTTATGGGCCAGATCCTAAAAGTGATTTTGACGAAATTAGTGAAATTGGAAAAGCTGATGCATAACTATAAAAATATATAAAAATGGAAACCACAAAACCAACAGAACATTGGAATACCCCGCAATATAACCGAGAAGAGAATAAGAAGATTGTTTCTGGAATATTTGCTATCTTATTGGGAGCTTTAGGAATTCATAAGTTTTATTTAGGTTATACAAAAGAAGGTATAATTCAGCTTGTTTTAGGATTAATGTGCGGGATAGGTGGTCTAATAGGTATTGTAGAAGGAATTTTATATCTCACAAAATCAGACGAAGAATTTTATCAAACCTATCAGGTTGGTAAAAAAGGCTGGTTCTAAAAAATGCAAAACCCCAAATCTCTTAAGATTGGGGTTTGTTTTTTTATATTAGATTCTTTTTTTAACTGATATCTTCTTTTTCAGATAATTTGCGTTCCAGTTCTATCTGAAACTCTTCTATAACCGGTTTCATTGTGCTTTCAGGAATATCTGCAATCCTGATGTACATTAGACCGTCAATAGCATTATTAAACAAAGGATCGACATTAAAAGCTACTACACGTGCGTTTTGTTTGATGTATTTTTTAATCAGGACAGGCAAACGTAAATTCCCTGGTTCCAGTTCGTCAATGATCTTGTCGAATTTGTTCAGGTCTGATTCGGCTTCATCAAAAATGAAATCTTTATCGGCGTCTTTCAGTTTTACTTTATAAGCCTTTTTCGGATGAATATATTGTGCAATATATGGGTCGTAATAGTTTGACTTCATGAACTCAATCATCAATGATTTTGAGAAGTCAGAGAACTGATTGCTGATACTTACACCGCCTACCAGATATTTATGTTCCGGATGACGTAAAGTCGTATGGATAATACCTTTCCATAGTAAAAACAAAGGCATTGGTTTTTGCTGGTATTCACGGGTGATAAAGGCACGTCCCATTTCGATTGATTTGTGCATCATATCGTGAAGTTCCGGTTCAAATCTAAAAAGGTCAGTGAGGTAAAAACCTTCGATTCCATATTTTGGATAAATCTCAGAACCTAATCCCATACGATAGGCACCAGCGATTTTTTTAGTTTCATCATCCCATAAAAACATATGGTGATAATATTGGTCGTATTCATCTAAGTCAATAGATTCATTGGTTCCTTCACCAACTTCACGGAAAGTAATTTCACGTAAACGCCCAATTTCATGCAAAATATTTGGGATGGATTTTGCTCCCGCAAAAAACACTTCGTAATTTTTACTTTGCAAGAACCTGCTGTCACTATTCCGTAGTGCCTGAACTTCATCAATCATTTTTGATTCATTGGCAGGCGTAACGATTTTTTTAGGCGCTTTAGGAATTTTTAAATTGGAAGTATCAAGTAATTTGCTGTCCTTTTCAAAAGGATTGGCAAGCATATAAGTTTTTTTTCTTAAAAATTCTGAGTATTCTTCAAACGATTCAATTTCGTTTTGTTCGTTTACCGAAATTGGTTTTCCAATACGAACCTTAATCACACGGTCTTTTTGGGTAAGCAGTTCAGAAGGTAATTTGGCTGTACGCAAAGTATCATCTATTTTAGATAACCAATAGAATAGTTTGCTGTTTTTAGCATGAAAATAAATCGGTACAACAGGAACTTTTGCTTTTCTAATCAGTTTTATAGCACCTTCTTCCCAGGGTTTATCAACAACTAATTTTCCGTCTTTGTAGGTCGAAACTTCACCGGCAGGGAAAATTCCCAAAGGTTTTCCATCGCTTAAATGACGTAGTGTTTCTTTAATCCCAACCACGCTTGATTTTGCATCCTTATGATTTTCAAAAGGATTTACAGGCATAATGTATTTCTTAAGCGGAACAATTCTGTGCAATAAAAAGTTGGCAATAATTTTGAAATTTGGCTCTCTTTCAAGCATTAATTTCAATAACAAAATGCCATCAATTCCTCCAAGCGGATGATTAGATATAGTAATGTAAGCGCCATCTTTAGGCAGACGTTTTAAATCTTCTTCAGGGATTTCGAATTTGATTTCCATCTCATCCAAAATTCCATTTAAAAAAGGAACGTCTTCTAAATGTTTATTGTGATCGTAAATTTTATTAAGAGTAGAAATCTTAAGAACCTTCATGAGAATCCAGCCTGAAAAAGTACCAAAAACTCCGTACTTATCAACATTTATTGCTTTTGCAACTTCTTTCGCGGTAACTAAACCCATGTACTTTTTTAATTTATTAGAACAGCGAACAAAGATAACAAAAAACTCTACTTTTAGCGTTTGTTATACAAACTTTCCGCATTTTTATTACTTTTGGGTATCTAAAAAAATCGCATGAAAATTATTTCTTATAATGTAAACGGAATACGGGCAGCTATTTCAAAAGGATTTATCAATTGGCTTCAACAGGCCAATCCGGATGTTATATGTCTTCAGGAAATTAAGGCAACTCAGGATCAGATTCCGACAGAAGATATCACTGCTGCAGGCTATCCATATCAATATTATTACCCGGCAACGAAAAAAGGATATAGCGGTGTAGCCATTCTATCTAAAATTGAACCCCAAAAAGTGGTTTACGGAACCGGAATTCACCACATGGATTTTGAGGGACGAAACCTGCGTGTCGATTTTGATGATGTTTCCGTAATGAGTCTGTATCTTCCATCAGGGACCAATATTGAAAGATTAGACCATAAATTTATGTATATGGATGATTTTCAAACCTACATAAATGAATTAAGATTAACCATTCCAAATATTATTATTTGCGGGGATTACAATATCTGTCACGAAGCAATTGACATTCACGATCCGGTTCGCAACAAAACAGTTTCAGGATTTTTACCGGCAGAGCGTGCCTGGCTGGACGGATTTATGAAGACAGGTTTTATTGATAGTTTCCGTCATTTCAACAAAGATCCGCATCATTACACGTGGTGGAGCTATCGTGCAGGAGCGAGAGGAAATAATAAAGGCTGGCGCATCGATTATAATCTGGTAAGCCAACCTTTAGAACACAGATTAAAGCGTGCTGTTATTCTTCCCGACGCCATACATTCAGACCATTGTCCGGTTTTGGTTGAAATCGAATAATTTTGGTATTGTTATTGTTAGACAAAGTCGGGTTCTAAGTCAGGATAATTGTCATTCTGAGCGGATTTGAAGGCTTTAAGGTTAAAAGTAAGGAGCTATTTCCTGCTTTCCACTGCAATCTTTATGTTTTTAAAGAAAAAACACAAAGGATTTCCGTTTCAATCAGGGCTAGGGTTTCACGATAATAAGAGTACTCAAAAAGAATAATAACCTATAATTCTAAAATACCATAAAAATGATTAAAAAAGCCTCACTGGGATTGCTGGTTTTAGCACTTTCAACGTCTTGCGTTTCCAAAAAAATATACAACGATCTGGAAACAAAATATTCAGATTTAAAAAAAGAAAACCGTTCTATTGCTGATGAAAACAGCGAATTAAAAACTGCAAAAAATCAGTTAGAATTAGAACGTGATAAATTAACGAAGGATTTAAACAGTACAAAAGCTGAGCTTGATAAACAAAAAGCTGATCTGGCTGCTGCGCAAAATAAATTTAAGGTTTTACAGGATTCCTATAATGCTTTAGAGAAAAACAGCAATGATGCGCTAGAGAAAAATATGAATAAAAACCGTGATTTACTGGCAGAATTAGAAGCAAAATCTAAAAAACTAGCAGATGAACAGGCACGTTTGGATAAAACAGCAAATCGTTTGAAAGAATTGGAAGATATGATTGCTGCTAAAGAAGAAGCAATGCGTAAATTAAAAGAAACCTTATCAAAAGCTTTAAATGGTTTCGAAGGCAAAGGTTTGACTGTTGAACAGAAAAATGGTAAAGTATATGTTTCCATGGAAAACAAATTACTTTTCAATTCAGGAAGCTGGGCAGTGGGCTCTGAGGGTAGAAAAGCGGTTGTGGAGTTAGGAAAAGTATTAGGAGACAATCCGGATCTTTCTGTTTTGATTGAAGGACATACTGATGATGATCCTTACGCTGGTTCGGGACCAATTGCAAACAACTGGGATTTGTCCACCAAAAGAGCAACTGCAATTGTGGCTATTTTAAGTGAAAATACTAAAATCAACAAACAAAAATTAACTGCTGCCGGTCGTAGCGAATTTTCTCCTTTGGCAAGCAATGCAACTCCTGAAGGAAAAGCTAAAAACCGTAGAATCGAGATTATCTTAACGCCAAGGCTGGATGAAATCGCTGATATGCTGAATAGTATCAACTAAGCAGAATTTTAATAAAATTCAAAAGGCTCAGAGTTTTAAACTTTGAGCCTTTTTTTATTGATATGGTTTTATAATTATGCTTTTTCAATCAAAATACTCACAGCATTTCCTCCAAAACCTACAGCGTTAATCAGCACTTTTTTTATAGTCTTTGTTTTACTCTGAGTTTTTGCAAAAGGAACATCGATAAACTTATCATGTTGAATCATCAAAAGCGCTAATTCTAAACTCAAAATTCCTGAAGCCCCAAAAGTGTGTCCGATTTTCCATTTGTTGGTAGTCAGCAATGGTAAATTTTCTCCAAAAACTTTTTCAATTGCACGAAGTTCCGTTAAATCTCCTTTTATAGTTCCCGGAGCATGCATAACGATAACGTCTACATCTTTTAAATCGGTTTCTTTTAAAGCCATTTTCATCGATTTCTGAAAACAGTCAGCCTCTGCAGAAATCGAAATATTATGTTCTAAAATTTCAGTAGCATAACCAACACCTGTAATGTAAGCGATTGCACTTTCTGTCTGGCCGGCTTCCAGACAACAAACTCCTGCAGCTTCACCCAAAATCATCGTGTTTTGCGTTTTTTCAAAGTCAAATGCCAGATTGGGCCACGAGTCCTTAGTCTGGTCAATACGTGAATATATTTTTAAAGCCCGCATCTGGGCAATCGTAAAATCGGTCAAAGGAGCCTCACTACCACCTACTAAAAACTTATCAGCCATTCCTGATTTTAGCCATGCAACACCATTTAAAATTGCATGAAGTGCCGTAGAACAGGTTATGGAATGTGAAATTTCAGGACCCGTACTTTGTAAATCGTGAGCAATCCAGGAAGAGATATTTCCTAAAGTGGTTGTAGGTGAGGCGAGAGTCTGTGCTTTCCCTGTATCGACATACTCTTTATAGTGTTTTTCGAAAAGATCGGTTGCCCCGCGCGAAGAGCCAATGTTGATTCCGAATGCATCTCCTGATTTCCAGCCTGCCTGTTTAACAGCCTTTCGCGAAGCTGCCAAAGCAAACAAAACAGAATCGTCCAGAAATTTATATTTAGGATCTGATTCACGGACTTCAGCAATAATTTGTTTGGATTCTGCTTTAAGTGCTGCTACAGAAGTTTCCTGCTGATCTAAGAATTGCTGTGAAAAACAATGCTGATCGTTAAGGTATTTTTCCCAGACTTCTTCAGGATTATTTCCTAATGGAGAAATAGACGAAAATGCTGTTATGGAGATTTTATTTGTATTCAAAATATTGTTTTTATGCCTGCTGGATTTTAATCGCAAAGGTCGCAAAGCTTTTTTAATTAGAGTTAAATGGACTACATAAATTAACGATTTCAGAGTTGAAATTGATTTTTGAAGTTGCTATTGAAGTTGTAAAAGATTTTTCCGAAATAAATCGGCATATTCTTTAATTACATTTTGGTCAAAATACGGTTCTTCATCAATTCTTCCAATATATTTAATTCCGGTTTTATCGAGAATCAAGTTTTCGGTAGATTTGTTTTCGCTTCCGCTAAAGATAATTCCGGAAACCTGAAAACCTCTATTCTGAATCGCTTCAATAGTCAATAATGTATGATTGATACTTCCGAGATAGTGTCTTGAAACTATAATTATTTTGTAATCGGGCTGAATCAAATCTGCAATCGTATCTTTTTCGTTTAACGGTACAAAAATGCCGCCTGCGCCTTCGATAACTAAATGGTTGTCGGTTTTTGGTTCCTGAATTTTTTCTAAATCAATTTGAATTCCGTCGATTTCAGCTGCCAAATGCGGACTGGCAGGTGTGTTTAATTTGTAACTGTTCTCGAAGATTTTTGTTTTTGAATTAGAAATTCGGGCTTTTATTTTATGACTGTCAGAATTATCTAAATCTCCGGCCTGAACGGGTTTCCAGTAATCTGCTTCTAAAGCCTCAACCACAATGGCAGAAGTTATTGTTTTGCCCACATCTGTTGAAATGCCTGTGATAAATATTTTCATGAGATTTGTTGTTTCGCAGAGATTCGCAAAGGATACACAAAGTAGTGCAAAGAATAAAAATTTTGTGAATCTTTGCTTTTCCTTTGTGAATCTCTGTGTAAAATTCTCCACAAAAATACCAATAAAAACAACAAGCCTATCATAATTGATAGGCTTGTTGTTTATTCTTCTTTTAATTCGTCAATCAGTTTCTTGATTTCTTTAGCATATTTTCCATAGAAATGATGAACCCACCATTCTAAAGCTGCTCCCATACATATAATGGAAAAAAAGATAAGTACTATAAAAGCGATTAATTGTGAATTGCTAATTTGATTTATTTCAAAATCTGATGATTGTGACAGTAGGTAATATTGAAATCCGATTAACCCCATTACGACAAAAGGAGTTAATGCAAATCCAAATGTTTTATACAATTCCATGTTTAATCTGATATCGAAATAGGTTTCATACAGACTGTCTTTCGTTTTAAGTGTAATGTTATTTAATCTTTTATAAAAAAAGTAAAGTTTAGTGAGGTAATAAACGCATACGGCAGTAAACATACTGAATATTAAGTAAAAAAATGCTGTAGCCTTATCCGGGAATTGATAAATAACCGGAATTAATCCAATAAGGATAATGGAGCTAAACTGGTAAAAAAATTCTTTTTTTAAATTTTTTCGAATCTTGTCTAAAGGCGTATTTGCCGATTGTATTTTTTCTAAATTGTCTGGAAGAACAATGTTTTCTGTTTTTTCGTTGTTCCATGCGTTTTGTATATCGTTAAAATCCATATCCTTGATTTTTTATAATTTCTTTTAATTTTTCTTTTGCTCTGTTTAATTTCACTCTTGCGTTTCCTTCAGAGATACCTAGGTTTTCTCCAATTTCCTTATGAGAAAAGCCTTCTAATTGATAAAAAATAATGGCTTTATCAATCTTTTCGAGTTTTTGAACTGCTTTGTAAAAATGGTCCAGCTGACTTTCTTTTATATGAGAATCGGTTTCATCATCTTTAATGTTTTCTGATGCAATTTCATATTTGTCTACTTTTCGCTTTTCTTTTCTTAGGAAAACAATAGCTGTATTTACTGCCACCCGATACATCCAGGTTGAAAATTGACTTTCATTTCGAAAAGTATCGTAAGACTTCCATAGCTGACAGACAATCTCCTGAAATAAGTCTTGTTGATCATATGGATTATCCATGTACATCTTGGAGACTTTATACAGAATTCCTTTGTGACTTTCTATCCGGTTTAAAAACTCTTGTTCTTTCTCTTTCAAAATAATGCTAGTTCATTACTGGTTTTACAATATATCCTGCTTTTCTTAGTAAATTAATCACTCCTAAATCTCCACCTAAATGTGCTGAACCAAATGCAAAAAATACGCTTTCATTTTTCATAATTTGAGGCATATCTTTAGCCCAGTTCTTATTTCTGTCATCTAATATAGCTTTATTAGTGCGCTCACTCGCCATTTTTTTGTCTGTTAGAATTGTAAATAAATCATTTACATTTTCCTCTTTATACGCTTTTACAAGTTTTGCGGTTACTTCTGGGTCAAACTCTTTCAAAAATGTAATCATTTCATCATTTGTATAGGCATTATCAATGGCCAATAATTGAGCTTTTGCCGTTTCTAAACCTCCAACTTGTATGTTGTTCTTTTGGGCTCTTGAGATAAATTCCATTTCATATTGCTTCAAATCTTTACAGCCATAATTTTTCATTGAAACTAATGACATTGCACCCGCCAAACCATAATTATCAATCTGAGCTACATTCAAACCAGTAGTTTTCTTTAAAATATCTTCAAATTTAGCTAATTGTTCTGTGTTTAACTTTTTGGTAATCGGTTCTGCTTTCGTTGATGCTTCCTGCATCTCTGCCATTTCTTTAGGATCTGTTAAGTTTATTTCGAGTACCAGTTTGTTTGATGCATCAAATGCTCTTTTTGCTTTGTCAGAAAGAAAATAATCTCCTGAACATATCATATGAATCGTTCCGTATAAATAAGAAGGTTTTGATAATCCGTTTCCGGATACTTCCCATAATAGGGAATTTTCTAATTTAGGAGATTTTTGTTGTGCTTCGATTGTTCCGCTAAAAATGAATAATATTACTGCTAATGTTGTTTTGATTAAATTTTTCATGATTTTGATTGATTTAAGTTGATGATTAATTGATTGATGATTTTGATTAAAATGATTTGATTGGTTGTACGACTGAAACTCTTTTGATTATTTACTGTATTTATTTCGTTGCCAGGAAGAAACAACTCCCATGACTAAAGCGCCCATCAGAACTAAAAAAACAATGCTGATTATTTTTATCAGGATTTTGAAGAGTAAAGCGAGTAGAAATCCTGCTAATGCGGCTAAGACACATTTGTAGGTATTTTGTTTGGAGAAACTAGATTGCGATTTCATAATAGTTTTGATTTATTTAATTACGACTCGTAAGTGACCAAACATTCAAAACGTTACAAAAAAAATAAACTTTTTTCGAAAAGTGAGGAAATATAAGGGGTTCGAGAAGAAAAAAAATATAATTTTACAAGAGATACACAAAGAAAATGCAGAAAGGTTTGCGAAGTTTTTTTGTGATTCTTTGTGGAAATTTTTGGGAATTTCTGCGGAATAATTAAAAGACCAAATCTCTCAGAAATTCTAAAACCTGATTAATTTCTTCTTCAGTATTGTAGCTGTGTATACAAAAACGTAAACGTTCCTGGCCTTCAGGAACGGTTGGTGAAAGTATCGGTTTTACATCAAAACCTTTGTCCTGTAATTGTTGTGCAATTTGTTTTACATTTCCGTTACCCGGAATAATTGCCGATTGAATAGCTGATTTACTTCGGACAAACATGGGTTTTAAGCCTAAAAGATTTTTTTGCTGATTAAACAAAATGATGTTTTGGCGTAATTTTTCAATCGTTTCTTTTTCGATTTCTAATTGTTGGTAGGCAACCAAGATAGTAGCAACAGAATGTGGAGACAGACCTGTTGTGTAAATAAAACTTCGGGCGAAATTAACGAGATATTCTTTTAACTCAATGCTTCCCAGGACAACAGCACCATGACATCCTAAACCCTTTCCGAAAGTCATAATTCGGGAAAAAATTCTATGATGTAGCTGCTGGTATTGCGTAAGCCCTTCGCCTTTTTCTCCAAAAACGCCTAATGTATGTGCTTCGTCAACTACCAGATAACAATTGTATTTTTCGGTAAGTTGCACTAACTCTTCCAGATTTGGACTATCACCGTCCATAGAAAAAACGGTTTCTGTAACAACGTAAATATTTGTTGGAATTTGGGATTTAGAAAATTGAAATTTAATAATTAATCGTTCTAAATCTTCAAAATCGTTATGGTTGAATTTATATGATTTGGCATTCGACATTGTAATTCCGTCGCGAATAGAAGCATGGCTTAATTCATCATACAAAATAACATCGTTTCGTTGCGGTAAAGCGCTAAAAAAACCAATATTAGCATCATAGCCCGAATTAAAAATTAAAGCCGATTCAGCGTCATGGAATTGCGAAATAAAAGTTTCGGCAATTTGGTATAAAGAATGGTTGCCTGAAATTAGGCGGGAGCCTGTTGCTCCATTCTGAAAAATCTCATTTTCCAGTAAATAAGCATGAGTATGTTTGAAAATGGATTCCGATTTTGAAAAACCTATATAATCATTAGACGAAAAATCGACAAGATTATTAAACGCAGGAAGTTTTCTAAGCGAATTGTTCAGCTTACGATTCTCAAGTTTCTGATTTAGGTTTTCAGGTAATTTCATAAAAGCAAAGTTATGAAATTGAAAATATAAATAAACAGGGGGATTATGTGATTCGTTGATTTTAATTGGTGACTCAAATACTGTTTTAATAGCGCTTCTTTTGAAATGTTAAGTTTGTTACTGTTAAAGAAAAATATAAAAGAAGAAATGAGTTTATTGTTAAGACATCGTTCTCATGCTTAAATAACATTGTAGATGATGCGTCTATCTAATTTTTTTATGCAAAAATCTGTTTTTTAATAATAAATTATTGTTTTTCGATAATTTATTATATGTTTGCAATAAATTTAAACATCAGTCATTATGAATCCAATCAAACATTTTGCATCGTTACTCTACTTTGCCGTCGTATTTGGTATTATAGCTTATACTATTTTTTTTCTAACATTCTTATCTGCCAAATTGTTTGGTAGCGATGGGCAATATATCATAAAAAATGGTAATTCGACTTTAACAATGGGAAGTAAAACTTCTGAAGGCTATTATGTGCCGGCTATACTGACTTTACAAATTCCTGATTCAATAAGGAAATATAAAGGGAGTTTAGGGGTTTATGCAGGAGATTCTTATCCTCAAATTACCAGCACATATCTAAAGGATAACAAAATAGCAAAGGCTGTAAACATCTATAACGTCAGTTCTGAAAACAATCATGCTCCAGTGGGGGCCGATGGAAGTGGAGCTTATCTGTATAAACAAGCGGGCAGATTCAAATTTATAAAATATGTTTCGCAGGGAGATTCATCATATTTAAAGATATTGACAAAAGAGTCTTTTGTCAACATCATGCTTGCTCTAAGAGAGCATCTGAATAGTGTCTTTTTGATTCTAAAAATGATTTTTTTAGCTCTTATTTTAAGAGAACTGGCTAAAGAAATATATTTTTCAAAACTTCTTTCGATTTATATCAAAAGATTAGGATATGTGTTTCTCTTTTCGCAATTAATCCCTGTAATTTACTGCTTTCTTGATATTAATTTATTTGGTAATATAACTGTCGAGCCACAAATTTTAACATCTTTGCAAAATACTTACTTCGAAAATATTAAAGTTTCGTTTAATCCAACTATAGATGTACAATTTTATGCAGTACTTTTAGGAAGTATTTTGGTAATGCTAACCAAACTGATTGAGAGGGGAAGATTATTAGAAGAGGACAATGAATTAACTATTTAAGCTATGCCAATTATTATCAACTTAGACGTAATGCTCGCTAAACGCAAAATGCGATCAAATGAACTGGCAGAAAAAATCGGAATTACAACAGCTAACCTTTCGATATTAAAGACCGGAAAAGCAAAAGCAATTCGTATTTCAACTTTAGAAACCATTTGTGAAATACTAGAATGCCAGCCGGGAGATATTATGGAATATGTAAAAGAATGAAAAGAGTATTCTACAAAAAAAGCCAGACGATTAGTCTGGCTTTTTAATTATTCTTAAATTGTCTTAATCAACTAATACAATTATTTTGTTGTCTTTCATCTCGATTGTTCCTGACTTAATCCCTAAAGTATAAGTCTGGTCGTTTACTTTCGTGAATTTATCTGCTACCTCTTTAGAAAAACTGAAGCTAGGAGCTGCAATTTTAATTGTTCCTTTTTCTAAAATAGAAACAATCGGCGCGTGGTGATTTAAAATCTGAAAGCTTCCATCAACTCCTGGTAAAGTAACTGAAGTAACTTCTCCTGAAAATAATTTCGCTTCTGGTGATACTATTTCTAAAATCATCTTTTTTTAGTTATGATTTATAAGTTATGAGTTATAAGTGAGATGAACTCATAATTTATAACTCATAATTCACAATTAATATTATGCTTCAGCTAACATTTTCTCTCCAGCTTCGATTGCATCCTGAATAGAACCTTTCAAGTTGAATGCAGCCTCAGGAAGGTGGTCTAACTCACCATCGATAATCATGTTGAAACCTTTGATAGTATCTTTAATATCAACTAATACTCCTGGGATACCTGTAAATTGCTCCGCTACGTGGAATGGCTGAGACAAGAAACGTTGTACACGACGAGCTCTAGATACAGAAAGTTTGTCTTCTTCAGATAACTCTTCCATACCAAGAATCGCAATGATATCCTGAAGTTGTTTGTATTTTTGAAGAATTTCTTTTACTCTTTGTGCACAGTTGTAGTGCTCATCTCCTAAGATATGTGGAGTTAAAATTCTTGAAGTAGAATCTAACGGGTCAACCGCAGGGTAGATACCTAACTCAGCAATTTTACGAGATAATACAGTTGTAGCATCTAAGTGTGCGAAAGTTGTAGCCGGCGCCGGGTCGGTTAAGTCATCCGCAGGAACGTAAACCGCTTGTACAGATGTAATAGATCCTTTGTTTGTAGATGTAATACGCTCTTGCATAGCACCCATTTCAGTTGCTAATGTTGGCTGATAACCTACCGCAGATGGCATACGTCCTAAAAGTGCTGATACCTCAGAACCTGCTTGTGTAAAACGGAAGATGTTATCAACGAAGAATAATACGTCTTTTCCTTGATCAGATCCGGCTCCATCACGGAAATACTCAGCGATAGATAATCCTGAAAGTGCCACACGTGCACGAGCTCCAGGTGGTTCATTCATTTGTCCGAAAACGAAAGTAGCTTTAGACTCTCTCATTCCTGGCATATCTACTTTAGATAAATCCCATCCTCCATTTTCCATAGAGTGCATGAAATCATCACCATATTTAATAATTCCTGACTCTAACATCTCACGAAGTAAGTCATTTCCTTCACGTGTTCTTTCACCTACTCCAGCGAATACTGAAAGTCCACCGTGACCTTTTGCGATATTGTTGATCAACTCCTGAATCAATACTGTTTTACCAACACCAGCACCACCAAACAATCCAATTTTACCTCCTTTTGCATAAGGTTCGATCAAATCGATTACTTTGATACCTGTAAATAAAACTTCAGATGAAGTTGATAAATCTTCGAATTTTGGAGCTTGTCTGTGAATTGGCAAACCATTTTCTCCAGTTTTTGGCAATTCACCTAAACCATCAATTGCATCTCCAACAACATTAAATAAACGTCCATATACATCTGGACCGATTGGCATTTGGATTGGATTTCCAGTTCCAACTACCTCATATCCTCTTGACAAACCGTCTGTAGAGTCCATAGAGATTGTACGAACAGTGTTTTCTCCAATATGAGATTGTACTTCTAGAACTAATAATGTTCCATCTTTTTTAGTGACTTCTAGGGAATCATAAATTTTTGGAAGTTCAACATCCTTACCGTTGAAAACTACGTCAACTACTGGTCCAATGATTTGAGCAACTTTTCCTATTACTTTTGACATTACTTATGTGTTTATTAAATAGCTATTTAGGTTTATCGAAAATACCTCTTTTTTCAGAGCGCAAAGATAATTTTTTAAAATATAAAATCAATATTTTTTTTATAAAAAATACTTAGTTTTTTGTTATACTCTTAAAACAGTCAGTTTTAATATTTAAAATAACAATTTTTATTGATGCAAAAAAAGCCACTGCATTTTAAAGATGAGTGACTTTTTACTAAAAAAATTGGCGTTATTATAATGTTTTTGGATATAGAATTTGATATTTACCTACATCTACACCTTTTAAGTTTGAGCCGTATTTAGTATTGATTGCTTCAATAAATTTGTTAGCAATCAGGGCATATCCTCTTGGAGTAGGGTGAACTCCGTCTAAAGAGAACATACCACCTGTAACGAATGTTGCATTTAACGTAAAGTTATTCATTGAAATTCCATTTGGTTTGTTTAAATCAGCCATAATTGATTCTGCATCAACAATCGCCAAGCCATTAGATTCAGCAGCTGCTTTTATAGTCGCATTGTATGCTGCAGTAGCAACTCCAATTTCTGCCACTTCAGTAGGAAGTAAGACATATCTGTCTGGTAAAGGAAAAGTAACTCCCAATTGTGATAATGATGGAGATGGAGAAGCGATTCCGTCAGCCGCAACAGTTGGTATTTTTCCAATTCTGGAAGAAGCTCCTAAACAAATTAAATCTGTAGGCAGTGCTTGTCTGGCTCTTCCGAAAATCTGCCCCATTACTGTAGCAGTAGGAGTATCTAATCCTCCACCGATTAAAACTGCTTTTAAATTTGCTGAAAGATCAGGCAAAGTTTCATCTACAATTAATAAAGGATTGTTTCCTGTTGTAGTCAAAAGATTAATTCTGCTTCCTTGCCCTAAAAAGGCCAAAGCGTTATGTAACGGTGCGTACAATTGTGCATTCAATGTATTAACCAAACTAACTCCGCCAGAACTTAAATTGGCTTGAGTAAGTTGATTGTAAGCAATAACATGAAAATGAGGGAGAGTTGTAATAACGGGTAAATTAGCCACAACTCCTTTTCTTCCTCCGACAACAAGCTGTGCAACTAAACCTTTATAGGCTGCATCAAAAGTTGCAGGAGGTGTTAAAGGATTTACCGCTGGATCTCCGCCGGCAGTTGCATATCCTAATTCGTCATTTCCTCCAATCCATAAAGAGAAAAAAGTGGGATTTTGACTTAACGCATCTGCTAAAACTGTAGTCGTTGCACTTGAAGCAAAACGGGCAAAATAAGGATTTGCTGTTCCTGCAGTTATTCCTGCCACGCTACCGTAACCCGGTGCCAGCAAATGGAAACTTTTAGCACCAGGAACTCCTAAATTATTAAATGTTCCAGACAAATGTGCTGTTACTTCTGTTGTTGGTGTGCCTGTAACAGAAACAGGAGTACTGGTAGTAGTATCAAAATACAAACGTGGTCCGGTGATCACATTACCACCTAATAATAATCCACCAATATTGTCATTTGTAAATGGGGTTGTAAAAGTGCCTCCTCCTACGGTAGCAAATTGCTGTGCTAAAATATTTGGGTATGCTCCTTCCTGACCTTTAATGAAAAGGGCATTGTCGCTAAATCCTGCAGCAAAAGAATCCCCTAAGGCTACATACTTTGAGAAATCTGCAGTTCCTGAAGTTAACGGTAATCCATCAGATGAGTTGTCGTTTTTTACGGTCTCATCATCACTGTTACAGGCTGCAAAGGCTAAAGAAATCAATAACAGCCATTTGAAATTTTTTATCATAATTTCTATATTTTAAATTATTGCTTGTCGGGGTTTTGAACAAGTGAAATAATGTGTTGATATTGTGTTTTTATTACGGATTAATTGTCCAGGAAGCAAAATATTGTTGACCGATTAATCCTGCTCCAATTACCTGAGTGTATTCTTTTCCTCTCAGATTTGATGCTCCTAATTTAAAAGTGGATTTTAACTTTGGTAAGCTATAGTTAATTTGTGCATCAATTACAGTAGCCGATTCAATTGTGCCATCTGCAAAAGTTGATTCCCACTCGTATTCGCTGTTCCATCTTGCGCTGACATTAAAGCCAAAATTTTCAAATAATTTCTCATTTCCAATGGATGCTTTGAATCTGTGTTTTGGAGTGTTGAAACCGGCTTCAAAACTTGGATCTTTTGACTGATCAAAATCAAATTGAGCGTAATTATAGTTTAATCCTAATTCAAAATCAGCAATTATTTTTCTTGAAAGTCCTACACCAAATCCAAGTGAATGAATTTCTACGTCTGAGTTTGTATATATTTGATAAGCTCTGTATTCTCCATTCTGAAGGGCTCGTATTGATTGAGCTCCTGGATCCGTTACAGGAAATGAAATTGGTAAGCTTGGATTATCCTGAGCTGTTCCATAATAAGTAGAAACAACATTCAGGTTGCCAATAAAATCATTATAAATATTGTAATATCCGTTTAGATCTATTGAGAAATCTTTAAAAATTGAGCGGTATCCTAATTCAAAAGCTTTTACCTGTTCCGGTTTTACGTAATTGGCTCTTGTTTTCTTTAATAATTCTGCTGCAGCTGTTGGGTTAGTTCCTGCCATTGCGCTAAATGCTTCAACCGAACTTGCAAGATAAGAGTTGTTATAAGCATCATCTCCTGTCATAATTTTGGTTGGGCTGTTGTTTTCATTATAGCTTTGTCCTTCCGCACTCAGTGTAAAAGTTTCGCTAAATCTGGTCAGGTTATCTGGTGCAGAACCTATTAATACAGCTCTACCAATATTAAATCCTATGTATTGATCCTGTGTGGTAGGGTTTCTGAAACCTGTCTGGAATGATCCCCTGAAGTTATGGTTTTTCTTTTCTCCTCCTGAATATACAAGGGATAATCTAGGAGAGTAGTTTCCGTCAAAGTTTTTAGATTTATCGTAACGAATCGATCCAGTAAATTTTAATCTTTCATCAAGAAATCTTTTTGTTAGTTGAGTATAAGCGCCATATTCGTTATAATTAATAGGGCCATCAGCATCTGTGTAAATTCTTCCGTGAGAATTTAACTCATATAATCTATAAGATCCGCCTACCTGGATTTCGGCAAATTTTATAAGGTCTTTAAAATTGTAATTTGCATCTGAATGATAAATTTTGGAGTTGTCTACCAATTTTGATCCGGATAATACACTTTCATCGTTGATTACCTGGTTAAATGCGTTTTGAAATTCTGGTGTTCCAGGTAGAAAACGACCAGTATCAGCTGTTGTTCTTGCAGCTGCATGAGCCTGTTGTGGAGTCATACCTGCTAAAGTACCCTGAATGTATGCTCCGGCATATTGTCCAAACCAGGTATTGTCATCTTTCCATTTTCTGTTTACATTGATTCCGGTAAAAACCATATCGTATGAATGTCCACCATCTTCTGTTGTCATGTATCCTCTTAAGAAAAAGTTCTTTCCTTTAAACTCTAATTTATGCTGCTGCATAAAAAAATCATTTAAATAATATCTGTTCGCTCCCTGATAAACAGCGTTTCCAAAACCAAACTTACTTTGCCAGATAATTTCAAGTCTTTCGTCTCCAAAAGGTCTTCCATGGAATGAGAAATCTATTTTTGTATTTCCTGCTTTGTTATTGGTAAGATCTGTTTCGTTATATCCAGTTCGGCTTACATTGCTGTTGGGTAATAAGTTAACAGCTCCTGTAGGTATTATTCCCATTGCAGCTAATTTTTGTCCTACTACTTTAATGTTTGTGGTGGCTTCGTCTCCATAAACATTTATACCGTCATAATTTGGGTCTGTTCTGTCTATGCCTGCGATAGTTTTATCATTATAATTTGTTGCATACCAATCTGTAGCTTCCATATAAGTAAAGTTGGCTTTAGCTGCAAAATATTTATTAAATGCATGAGCAAATCTTACGCCCAAATCATAGTAATTATTTGTTCCTGCTGCATCCTGAGAAGTCATTCCGTATTTAAAATATGCAGAAACTCCCTGATGGGTAAATGGACTTTTACTGTTCATGAACAAGATTCCGTTAAAGGCGTTTGCGCCATATAATGCTGATGAGGCACCCGGAAGCAATTCAACGCTTTGAGTGTCAATTTCTGATACTCCAATCATATTTCCTAAAACGAAATTTAATAATGGTGATGAATTGTCCATTCCATCAACTAATTGAAGAAAACGCGTATTGGCTACTGTAGCAAATCCTCTAGTGTTAACAGATTTAAAAGTCATACTACTGGTATTCATCTGTACTTCTTTTAAATTTTCTAAGCCATCATAAAAAGAAGGAGAGGCTGTTTTTTTAATATCCTGAATACCCATTCTTTCAATAGTTACAGGTGATTCTAAGATGCGTTCCGGCGTTCGGGATGCCGAAACTACTATTTCATCGAGTTTGGTTTCTTCTTCTTTTAAAATCACACTTACATTTTGATTTGCTGATGTGATGTTAATTGATTTAGTTTCGAATCCTACAGCTGATACCTTAATTGTAAAAGGAGGCTTGGCATTTGTGTTTAATTTAAAGGTACCGTCAAAGTCCGTTGATGCTCCAGTAGAGCTTCCTATTACGTTAATATTGGCACCGGGAATAGATTGTTTGTTGTTGTCTGTAACAGAACCGGTAACAGTACTCTGCGAAAATGATAATCCGCTGATAAACAACATGATTAGTAAGTATGCTCTCATTGGTTAGTTTTTTGTTAGTTCGTATAGCCAAAATACAAATATTTTTAATATTAATAAAAAAACGTTAAAAAAAATTAATATTTATCATAAAAATACAGGTAATTATGAGTATTTATTAGGCTGTTTTATTAAATTTAAATCAAGAAAGAATTGATAAATACGGTAATTAGTATGCATACATAATAATTTTAAGAAAAAAACTGAATTAATCTTAAAAATTAGATTGATAATAAAAAAGTTTGGCAATAAAAAAAGCGGGATGTTAAAATCCCGCTTTTTAATATAATTATTTTAAAATTACTCTACAGTAACTGATTTCGCAAGGTTGCGAGGCTGGTCTACATTGCAGCCTCTCATTACGGCAATATGATAAGATAAAAGCTGTAAAGGAATGGTAGTAATTAGAGGAGATAATGCATCCGAAGTTTCCGGAATTTCGATAACATAATCTGCTAATTCACGTACCTGAGTGTCACCTTTGGTTACGACAGCTATGATTTTACCACTTCTCGATTTGATTTCCTGAATATTACTTACAATTTTATCGTAATGACCTTGTTTAGGAGCGATTACAATAACAGGCATTTGCTCGTCAATTAATGCAATTGGTCCATGTTTCATTTCTGCGGCAGGATATCCTTCTGCGTGAATGTAAGATATCTCTTTTAGTTTCAATGCGCCTTCTAATGCTACTGGGAAATTATAGCCGCGTCCTAAGTAAAGACAGTTTGGAGCGTCTTTGAAAGCTGCTGCAATTTCTTTGGCTCTTTCGTTTGTTTCTAATGCTTCTGCTACTTTTTCAGGGATTATTTCTAATTCCTGTAAAAAGGTATGGAAATCAGTATTTGATAAAGTCCCTTTCGCTTTTCCTAATCTTAAAGCAATCATTGTTAAAACTGTAATCTGAGTAGTGAATGCTTTAGTCGAAGCTACTCCGATTTCAGGTCCGGCATGTGTATAAGCACCTGCATGGCTTTCTCTTGAAATCGATGATCCGACTACATTACAAACTCCAAATACAAAAGCGCCATTTTCTTTTGCCAGTTTGATAGCTGCCATTGTATCTGCTGTTTCTCCTGATTGAGAAATAGCAATTACCACATCATTTTTATTGATGATTGGATTTCTGTATCTAAATTCAGAAGCGTACTCTACTTCAACGGGAATACGTGTGAATTCTTCAAATATATATTCGGCTACTAAGCCTGCGTGCCATGAAGTTCCGCATGCCACAATAAGAATTCTGTTAGCATTCAGGAATTTTTCAATATTATCTTCAACGCCGGCCATCTGAACGATTCCTTCATTTGCATGCAGTCTTCCTCTGTAGGTGTCTTTGATAACATTTGGCTGCTCATAAATTTCTTTCAGCATGAAATGATCGTAGCCTCCTTTTTCAATTTGCTCCAAATTCATCTGAAGTTCCTGAATGTACGGATCAACTAATGAGTCATCTTTTATTTTTCTGACTTTAAGAGGTTTATGTAATCTGATGTTTGCCATTTCACCGTCTTCCAGATATACTGCGTTTGAAGTATATTCAATAAATGGTGAAGCATCTGAGGCAATAAAGAATTCATTTTCCCCGACACCAATAGCCAGTGGGCTTCCTAATCTCGCTGCAACAATTTCATCAGGGTTTTTTTTGTCAAAAACAGCAATAGCGTAAGCTCCAATTACTTGATTTAAAGCAATCTGAACTGCTTTTCCAAGTTTTATATTTTCGTTTTTTTGAACTTCTTCAATAAGATTTACTAAAACTTCAGTATCGGTATCTGATTTAAAAGTATAACCTCTCTTAATCAACTCTTCTTTAAGAGGAGCATAGTTTTCAATTATTCCATTGTGAATAATAACAAGTTCTCCTGAATTAGAAAGGTGAGGGTGTGAGTTTACATCATTAGGAACTCCATGAGTTGCCCAACGAGTATGTCCAATTCCGATAGTTCCGTTATTTGTGAAGTTTGTTTTTGCTTTTTCTTCAAGATCCGAAACTTTCCCTTTTGTTTTACAAAGTTTGATGTTTTCCTGGTCGTATAACATTACGCCGGCACTATCATAACCTCTGTATTCCAGACGCTTCAATCCTTTGATAACAATAGGATAAGCCTCTCTGTGTCCTATATATCCAACAATTCCACACATATATTATTTATTAATTTGGTTTCGTGTAGTAAATTTCAAATTTTAATCTTTTAGCATAATTATTTGTATCACTTTGAGGAATATTACTTCCAAATAATACAGTTCCTAACGGATTCATTACAGAAGCTGTTGGGATTTCAGATATAATTTTATTAATCGTTTTGGTTTTATCAAATTTACTGGATGTTATCGTATTAATATCTTCTGTAACGACTAGTCCTAATTTAACATTGGTAACATCGGCATTTTTGATAAGATTTCGAATATGATTGGTAATTCGTATTTTATATGTAGTTCCTCTTTTATTTGTATCTAAATTTATAATACCACTAAAAACTGTTCTGGATTTTTTAGTATCACCTGTAAGGCTTGTTGTTCGGTCAGCGGAATAATCGGCAAGTATAGTATTGTTATCGAAATCATACAAATAAATCCTGTTTGGTTCAGGAGTATTTGCCATTTTTTCCGAATCAATGGTGAATACTAAATTAGCTTCGTTAGCTATCCATTGGTTAGTTGTAACATTGTTTCTGATTCCATCTAATTCATCTGATACACCGTTTGGAGTGTTTACAAATACGCCGTTTTCATATCTGCCTAAATCAGTTTTGTCAAAAAGCTCAATAACAGCCATAGATCCTTGTCCTCCTTTTAGATATAGCCTTTCGTCTTCTGTAGTATCATTTGCAGTTGCGGTTGTGTAATCAGATGTTGAATTGTTTTCCTGTAACAAACTTACCGTATTACCAGTTAAATTTATTACAAGTGTTTTTGATTCCATTTCTGTTTCAGCATCAGTTGTTGAAGCAGTTTTAGCTTTATAAAAAATAGTTATTTTCCCGGATTTAAAATCCATCATTGCCATTCTTCCAGGAAGTGTGCCTGATTTTTCAACTTTAAAATACAATCCTTTAAAATAGTTTTTAAATACATCATCAGCAGCTAATTTGCTTGCTGGAGCATCGAAAATTTTAGTTTTAAAAAAATCTTTGTTCAAATGTAAGCGCATTTCAGGCTTGATTCTTTTAATAACTTCAGCAGTAGTTTCTGTTTTTGGAGTTGTTTCTTTTATCTCTTTTGGGCTAAATAAGAATTCGTCGTTTTCTGACGCATCATCTACAATTGTAATGTTTCCAGCATCGTCTTTTATAGTTTTTTTAGTTCTGTCATTTAATCTAGCTCCTAACGCTTCAGATTGTGTTTGAAAATCGCTGTTTCTGTCAGTATTATAAAATTTGTTTAAATCATAATTGCTGGCATTATAGGTATTTAAGAAAATACCGGATTCGTAAACGCTTAATTTAAGTCTTCCCGTTTCAGGTCCATAAATAGAATCAAGAACATAAGTTGAACTGCCATCCTCTGAATTAAAGACTGTTTTAGTTGGATCTATGAAATAAGGTATATTTAATGTTACACTGTCAATTACAGCTCCTTCACCAATGGTTGGTGCATAAGAGGCTAAGGCAACCTGGGTGTTGAAATCTGCAGTAGAGGTTCCGAAAACTGGATTGTTGTAAATTCCTAAAGCATTTACAGCTAAATTATTTGTAGCTGTTGGAGTGACTTTTTGATTATAAGCAGTTACTGTGTAAGGTTCTGCTTCTAAATCAAAATGATTGTCTCCAATTAAATCATCACCTATAGCATTGAATTCTTTATCACATGAATAGAAAAAGGCGACTGTTACTATTAATAGAATTTTCTTAAAAAAAGAAGTATTATACATGTTTGATATAATGGTTAAAATTTAAAGACCCATAGTTTTGTAGAAATTTGTATAAGCATCAGCAAATACATCTTTCGCGACGAAAGGTAAAAAAGGTTTTCCTGAAGATTCTATAAATTTTGTTAAACTTGGTGATACATTTTCAGATGCAATAATTACAGCATCAGAATGTAATACGCTTGCTTTTAATATGTTTTCGTAATTAGGTGTTTCTAAATCAGCGACTGACTCATGTGGGACACCGTCAAATTTTACTTTATTTATAAATTCTAAATCTAGGTTTTCGTCAAAAGATTGTCCGTAAACTGAAGTCACAATCTTAGTTTCAGAAAATAGGGCTTCATTCTTATAATAATGTTTCATATAAATCGGCAGCATAGCAGCGAGCCAACCATGAACATGAATGATATCCGGAACCCAGTTTAGTTTTTTTACAGTTTCAACAACTCCTTTTGCGAAAAAAATTGCTCTTTCATCATTGTCAGGGTATAAAACACCCTCTTCATCGGCAAAAGTTGCTTTACGTTTAAAATATTCATCATTATCAATAAAATATACCTGTATTCTTTCTTTAGGAATAGAGGCAACTTTGATAATCAGAGGCATGTCTAAATCGTTCACTACCAAATTCATCCCTGAAAGTCTGATTACTTCGTGGAGTTGGTGCCTTCTTTCATTAATGTTTCCGTATCTTGGCATGAAAATTCTTATCTGACCGCCCTGGTCATTTATCATTTTCGGCACGTCATAAGACATTAATGAAACCTCATTTTCAGCCAAATAAGGCACGACTTCAGATGATACATATAATATCCTCTTCTCTTTCATAATAGTATTTTACTTAATTTTTGGTAATAAAAACGTTGCAAAATTACAAAATTTTATGCAGTTTATAACTAATATATTATGTTTGCACAAATTTTAATAATACCGCCATGCATATTTTCTACGGCAAAGCAGCACTGAAAGGATATTTAAAAACTATCAAAACTGCAAATTCAACGATAGGTTTTGTGCCAACTATGGGTGCTTTACATCAGGGACATCTGGCTTTAATGCAACGTTCACTCAAAGAAAATGATGATACTGTTGTGAGTATTTTTGTCAATCCTACACAGTTTAATAATCCGGAGGATCTCGAAAAATATCCCCGCACTCTCGAGGAAGATGTGAGAAAAATGAGAGGACTGAGTGATAAAATGATTTTATACGCTCCTTCTGTAGATGATATTTATGAAGGAAATACGATATCTGGCTCATTTGATTTTGACGGACTAGAAAATCAAATGGAGGGAAAATTCAGACCAGGGCACTTTAATGGGGTTGGAACTATAGTAAAACGTCTTTTTGAAATTGTAGAACCTACCAATGCTTATTTTGGGGAGAAAGATTTTCAACAATTACAGATTGTAAAAAAACTTGCTGAAAAGTATGATTTGCCTGTTAATGTAGTAGGCTGCCCTATTTTTAGGGAAGAAAATCAATTGGCAATGAGTTCCAGAAATGAACGGTTAACTGTTGAAGAACGAAAGGAAGCAGCAATTATCTATAAAACCCTTACTGAAGCAAAAGAAGTATTTCAGACGAAAAGCCCACAGGAAACTGTTGAATTTGTAGAAAATTCTTTCCGGGGGAATGAAAGATTTGATTTAGAGTATTTTGTAATTGCTGACGAATCGACATTATTACCTATTGAAAATAAAATTATAGACAAAAAATACCGTGCATTTATAGCAGTATTTGTTAATTCTATCAGACTGATAGACACCATATCATTAAATTAAATTACCTTTGCAAAATGCAAATTCAAGTTATAAAATCAAAAATTCATCGTGTTAAAGTAACCGGGGCCGATCTTAATTATATTGGCAGTATTACTATTGATGAAGCCTTAATGGATGCCTCAAATATTATTGAAGGCGAAAAAGTATCTATTGTAAATATCAACAATGGGGAACGTTTTGAAACTTATGCTATTAAAGGCGAGCGAAATTCAGGTGAGATAACCCTGAACGGGCCTGCAGCCAGAAAAGTTCAAAAAGACGATATTATTATCATTATTTCGTATGCAACTCTGGAATTCGAAGAAGCAAAAACCTTCAAACCATGGATTGTTTTTCCTAATGAAAATGATAATTCACTGACTTAAAAACTCTCTTCGGTTTTTAAATTTACCCTTCATTTATGATTTGTCAAAATCTTTTTGGACAAAGCCGGTTTCTTTTGTCCTAAATTTCTTTGATTTTAAAATTACACTTTGACAAAAAGCAAATAAAAGTATTATATTGGTACCATAATTTTAATACTTTTTATTTCCCAAATCATGAAAAAAGTTTGCTTATTACTTACCCTAATCTCTATTTCAGTTTTTTCACAGAAGAAATTCGATAATATCAAATCTGAAAAACTTGGAAGCGAAAGGAGAATAACCATTGGTCTTCCGGCTTCTTATGAAACCAGCCCTTCTAAAAAATACCCTGTTTTATATCTGCTTGATGGAGAATATTTGTTTGACCCTTTTTCCGGAGCTGTAAATTATGGAGTTTATTGGGATGATTTGCCAGAAATGATTATTATCGGTGTTCATCAAAATAATGATGGTGAACGTTATGATGATTCTACTATTGATCAGAATGCAGGACTGCCATTTGAAAAAGGAGCAGAGTTTTTCGAATTTATTGGAGCAGAATTAGTTCCTTACATTGAAAAGAATTACAGAACATCCCCTTTCAGAATTATAGCCGGACATGATATAACGGCAAGTTTTATAAATTTTTACCTGTATAAAGATATTCCTCTTTTTAACGGGTATATTTGTTTGAGTCCGGAACTTGCTCCAAAAATGGAAATACGTATTCCGGAGAAATTTGAAAAAGTAAAAAAACCGTTTTTTTACTACTTGTCTGCAGGTGACGGAGATATTAAAAAAATCAAAGAGCCAATAGAAAAACTGGACAGCAATATTAAAATTGCAAATAATCCTCTTGTGAATTACAAATACGATTTGTTTAAAAATTCAACTCATTATACAGAAGTTTTACATTCAATTCCGAGTGCATTGTATCACATTTTTGAGGTTTATAAACCAATTAATTCTGCTGAATTTAAGGATAAAATCGCTGTGTTAAAATCTGGTTTTGCAGATTACCTTGATAATAAATACAATACAATGTCAGAAGTTTTAGGAGTGGATATTCCGGTTAGGATGAATGATTTTAAAGTTGTTGAAAATCTTATCCTGAAAAACAATGCTTATGATGAATTAGGTAAAATGGCTGAAATTGCCAATGTTGATTATCCGCGTGCTATGTTGGGGGAGTACGAGCTAGGTTTGATGTATGAGAAAATGGGTGAGCCGAAAAGAGCATCAAAAAAATACCAAAATGCTTCGCAGATGGAACCAATTGGTGAGCTGACCAGAGATATGATGTATGAGAAAATTGATGAAATGAATACGCTCGCCAAAAAAACAAAATAATGGCAAAAGTTAAAACTTCCTTCTTTTGCCAAAACTGCGGTACTCAATATGCCAAATGGCAGGGGCAATGTAATGCTTGTAAAGAATGGAATACTATTGCCGAAGAAATTATTCAGAAACAGGAAAAAGTAGCATGGAAAAGTGAGCCGACTCCTGGCAACAGAGCGCCGAAGCCTTTAAAAATAACAGAAATTGATTCGGCTCAGGAAGTTCGGATGGACACAACTGATGGCGAATTGAACCGTGTTCTCGGAGGTGGAATCGTTCCGGGTTCTTTAACGCTTTTGGGAGGTGAACCCGGAATTGGAAAAAGTACTCTTTTGCTTCAGATATCTTTAAAATTACCTTATAAAACCTTATATGTTTCTGGTGAAGAAAGCCAAAAACAGATAAAAATGCGTGCCGAAAGGATCACGCCCAATAGTGACAATTGTTATATTCTGACGGAAACAAAAACACAGAATATTTTCAAACAGGTTGAAGCAATCCAGCCTGAAATTGTGATTATAGATTCGATTCAGACCCTGCATACGGATTATATTGAATCGACTGCAGGAAGTATTTCTCAGATTAGAGAGACAACTGCAGAATTAATCAAATTTGCAAAAGAAACCAGTATTCCGGTCATCTTAATTGGACATATTACAAAAGATGGAAATATTGCCGGACCAAAAATTCTGGAGCATATGGTGGATACCGTTTTGCAGTTTGAAGGCGATCGAAATCATGTGTACCGAATTTTACGTTCTCTAAAAAACCGTTTTGGCTCCACTGCCGAGCTGGGTATTTATGAAATGTTAGGAAGCGGTTTGCGTGAGGTAAGTAATCCGTCAGAAATATTGATTTCGCATAAAGATGAAGAGATGTCAGGGACAGCAATTGCCACAACTATGGAAGGTATGCGTCCGCTGATGATTGAAATACAGTCGCTGGTAAGCACAGCAGTTTACGGAACACCACAACGAAGTACAACCGGTTATAATGCCAAAAGATTGAATATGATTTTGGCTGTTTTAGAAAAAAGAGCCGGATTCCGACTTGGAGCAAAAGACGTTTTCCTAAATGTAACCGGTGGAATTTCTGTTGATGATCCTGCAATTGATCTGGCAGTTGTTGCAGCTATTTTATCCTCGAATGAAGATATTCCGATAACAAAAGGATTTTGTTTTGCCGGTGAAGTTGGTCTTTCGGGAGAAATTCGTCCTGTGAATCGTGTTGACCAACGCATTCAGGAAGCTGAAAAGTTAGGTTTCAACACAATCTTTGTGTCAAAATATAATAAAATTGCTTTAAAAAATACAGGAATCAAAATTGAACTCGTGGCCAAAATTGAAGATGTGGCGAGTTTCCTGTTTGGTTAGTTTTTATAAAAGTTACTTATGAAATTCCCAAAACAAAAAATATTCAAAATTTTAAAAGTACTAGCAGTACTGTTTATTTTGCTTTGCATCGGTTTGTATTCTTTTCGAAATTCACTTTTAAAACAGGCTGTCGCCAAAGTGACACACAAAATGGCCGTTGATTACAATAGCGATTTTTCAATAAAAGAAGCTTCTTTCGATGGTTTGTCCAGCATTAAACTGACTAATGTGGTTCTGGTGCCAAAAAATGCCGATACTCTTTTCAATATAAAAAATATAGAAACTAGTATCAGTCTTTCTAATTTGCTGATTGGGGATGTTCAGATTGGAACTTTAAAAATAGATAAAGGTTATATTCAGTTAGTCAAAAAAGGAAAAATTAGAAATTTTGATGCTTTTTTGAAAAGGAACAATTCAGAAGAAAAATCAGATGAAAAAAGAAAATACGCAGATTATGCTTATCGCATTATTTCAAAATTGCTAAATCTGGTTCCGACCGATATGAAACTGGAAAATCTTGATTTCAGAATCGATGATAATGGTAAAAAAGCAACAATTGTAATCAATAAACTGGTTTTAGATAATAAGCAGCTCACAACCAATCTGCATGTTCAGAGTAAAAATTTTGATCAGCGATGGAACATTAAAGGTTTTGCTGATCCTAGGAATAAAAAGGCAGATATACGTTTTTTTAATTTGGATACCGGTGCAATCAGAGTCCCTTATCTGGATGAGCGTTATAACTTAAAAGCAAGTTTTGACTCGATACGTCTGAATGTAGCCAATATTGATAAAGACGGAAGCGAATTACATATAGACGGTTATACCTCGATTGCTAATTTGAAGATAAATCATCCTAAAATTGCAAACAAAGATGTAGTAATTAAAAACGCCCGCTTTGATTATCGCTTTTTATTGGGTTCTGATTTTATTTCGATCGACAGTACATCTACAATGCAGTTGAACAAAATAAAAGTTAAGCCGTATGTTTCTTATAATACTGAATCGGATACGGTTTATACGTTGAAAGTTGATATTCCAAAAATGAAAGCTCAGGATTTCATAGTTTCATTACCTGATGGGTTATTTACTCATTTTCAGGGAATGGAAGCTACGGGTAATTTTAATTATAAACTGGATTTTAAATTCAATAAAAACAAACCGAATACTTTAGTTTTTGATAGTAAATTAAATAAAGAAGATCTTAGGATTACGAAATACGGAGAAGCAAATCTTAATAAGTTAAATGGAGAATTTGTATATCGCGCCATTATTCAGAATGTGCTGCAGCGTCCTGTTTTGGTTGGAGTTGAGAATCCAAATTATACTCCTTTAGACCAAATTTCGCCGTATTTAAGAAAATGTGTACTGACAACTGAAGATCCTTCTTTCTTCTCGCATCGTGGATTCATAAATGAGGCTTTCAAACAATCGATTCTTAAAAACATTCGAACTAAGAAATTCTCTCGTGGCGCCAGTACTATCAGTATGCAGTTAATAAAGAATGTCTTTTTGACCCGTGAAAAAACGCTTTCGCGAAAGCTTGAAGAAATTCTATTAGTTTACATTTTAGAAAATAATAGAATTGTAAGCAAAGAAAGAATGCTGGAAGTATATTTCAATATTATAGAATGGGGACCAAATGTGTATGGAATTGGCGAAGCGAGTCAATTTTATTTCCAGAAAAGTCCTTCGGCTTTAAATGTAGATGAATGTTTATACTTGGCAACGATTATTCCGAAACCGAGAAAATTCATGTATCAGTTTAATGATGAAGGCAATTTGAAAGATTATGCTATTAAAAACCAAAAATTCCTAAAGAATTTAATGTTTAGAAGAGGTCTTTTAGTTCCTGAAGATACAATTGGTTTATTGCCTGTTTACATTTCAGGAAATGCACGTTCTTTAATAAAAATTAAAGTTCCGGATTCTACAGCAATCAAAACAGATTCTTTAGCTGTAGATGATGAGTTTGATCTTTAGAACATCTATTACATGGAATTTAACGAAGAAAAGAAAGAAATATATTTTACGAAAGTTTATGATAACATTGAAAAATTTGGTTATCACACAACAGCAGTGATGGAAGAAAAAGGCTTTACACCTTTTGCTTATTCTACGGGAATATATGAAAACTTCAAAATACCTGAGATATTCATTTCGGGACTTGGACCAAATCTTTCTGGAGAAATAATTAAGAATTATGCCGAAAAATATAAGTTTAAAAATGTTCCGACAAACGAAAAAGTTGATGACTTAATCGATACATTTTTAGTCTATTTTATAAATGTTGACAACAGTGATCTAAACGAAGAAATTCTCACAACAATTAAATTCTATGAAAATCGTGATTTTAAATATCTTCAATTAATTTTTCCAGACTTAAATGGATTTTTTCCTAATGAACCTAATTATGATTACGATCAAAAAATAAAAGGAGATTTTAAATTATAAAAAAAAATCAAAAACATTATTTAAAGTTCTTTAAAAATTCTTCTTTATAAGTTGGCGAAACTTCAATTTCAGTCCCGTCGTTTAATGTTACGATTCCGCCTTTATTATAAGATTTCACACAATTGAGATTGATAATATGCGATTTATGAACCCGAATAAAAGGCAACGGTAAAATCTCTGAAAAATGTTTCAGAAATCGGCAAACCATCTTCTTGGCTCCATTATTTAAATACAAATCGGTGAAATTTCCATTTCCGCGAAGACGTACAATATCTTCCATCTTCACTACTTCAAAACCTTCAAGCGTTGGTAAAATGACTTGTTGTTTTTCTGGTTTCTGCTCATGAAAATTCTCGACAATGATTTTATTTCGATTGAAGATTTCGTGATTTAAAATCTGATGATGCACTTTGTTTACCGCAATAATCAGTTCTTCGATACTGATTGGTTTTAAAAGGTAATAAGCTGCACTTTGGTTTAAAGCGCGAAGTGAATATTCAGAAAAAGCGGTAACAAAAATGGTTTCAAACTGAAGATCTTTACACGCTTCCAAAACATCAAAAGCATTTCCAAAAGGCATTTCTACATCTAGAAAAACCAACTGCGGTTTAATTTCATGCAATAACGGAACGGCTTCTTTGATATTCTGCGCTTCGCCAACAACCTCAATTTGTGGACAATATTTGCTCAAATAATTTTTAAGCACTTCGCGCGCTGCCAATTCATCTTCGACAATTACACTTTTTATTTTCTGCAAAGTCATCATATTTTGTCAATTAATGGAAAAACAATTTGAACAATCGTGCCTGATTCTGGTGCTTCTTTTTCTGAAACAGTAAACGAAATATCCTTTTTGTACAATTCGTTCAAAAGGTCAATCCTTTCTTTGGTATTGTTCAAACCGCGCGATTCGTAGATTTTCTGATTGGTCGTTTTGAGTTCACGACTTTTGGTTAAACCAATTCCGTTGTCTTCAATTATCACATTAATTTTTCCGTTTTTAAACTCGAATCGAAGCGATAAAAAACCTTTTTCCTCCAAATAACGCAATCCGTGCCAAATTGCATTTTCCAAATGCGGTTGCATAATCATATTTGGAACAAAAACTCTTTCGGTATCAAGAGATTCATCAACCACAATTTCAAAATCGAATTTATCCTGAAAACGAAGATGTTCTAAATCGAGATATTTTTTTAATTGTTCTACTTCTTTATCCAGCGAAATAAAATCTTTATTGGAGTTTTCCATCATATTTCGCATCAGATTCGAATAGGAAGTCAAGTATTTATTGGCTTCCAATTCTTTATTTTCGGCAATGAACTGATTGACACTGTTCAAACTATTAAAAATAAAATGCGGATTCATTTCTCGGCGCAATGACTGCAAAGCGATTTCCTTGTTTTTGATTCGGATAGAATACAATGCTTTTACAATGAAGAAAAACAAAAGCAGCAACAAACCAATTGAACCTAAAAGGAAATAATTGAAGGAGTTTTTCTTTGAAATCAATTCGTCTTTTAGAATCTTTTCTTTTTCAAGCTGACGGATTTTATCTTCTGTAACCTGAAAAGTTTTGGCATCGATTAAAGTTGTATCGGACTTGATTAACTGTTCGAAATTATTAAAAAACTGTTCGTACAAAGCCATACTTTCTTTGTCTTCGCCTTTCGTTTTATAATATCGAATTAAAGAAGATAAACTCTTTTTAGCTTCGGATGAATTTCCTTTTTGAAAAGATAAATTGTAAGCTTCTTTTAGCGAAGAAATCGCTTTTTCTGGTTCTTTTTTTTCAAAATAAAGAGAAGCCAGCGATTGAAGCTGTTTTATTTCGGTGGTAAAATCGTTATTGCTCTTCGCGTCTGCAAGAAGTTTTTCGTTAATGGCAAGTGCTTTGTCAAACTGATTATCGGCGACATAAACTTTTGCGATTTCGTTTTTAATCTTGACTTCCTCCGGTTTGTCTTTAGCGTATTTTAAGGCTTTTTTATAACTTTCAATTGCAACTGCTTTATCATTTAACTGCAAAGAATTCTCTGCTTTCTGAACATACGCTTTACTAACCTCTTCAGCTTTTTTTTCTTTTTTCAGCAATTCAATATTCGAATCGACATAAGTGGTCTGACTTTCCGGATTAGATTGATTTTTAAGTCGGTTGGCATCATTCAAATTGATTTTTTCTTCAGCGGCATCTTTGGTCAATGAACCTGCCTTTTCATAATTTTTTATGGCAGAATCGAAGTTTTTCTGATTTTCCTGAACTTTGGCCAAACTTCTTGTGACGCGCGTTTTATCATCGGTCAGTTTTAATTTGGTATAAGAGTTTAAAGCTCTTTTAAAATATTCTTCTGCTTTTGCATTATCGCCTTTGCTAAGAAAATCGTTAGCTAACTTTTCATAGTTCTGAGCAATTTTCGATTCATCGTTTTCATCCAATGATTTGGATAATTCTTCGGCAGTTTTACTGATTCTGGCCTTACTCTTTGTTTGACTTTTTTCAGGAATTGCCTGCGCAGTTATCTCTTGAGGAAATAAAAACGCTAAAAAAAGCAGACTAAAAACAATTAATACATGACGTTTCACAAACAAGTTATTTAGAAAGTGTAAAGTAACTTAATTTCAAATTTCTATCCTATCGCATTCACCAAGTCAAACAGCTTGTTAACCCATTTTCTCAAAAATACGTTTTTTCGATCAATACTTTTGCTTCGTAATCTTAAAAACCATCATTATGAAGAAACTATTTTACTCTTCTTTTATCCTTTTTTCTCAGTTTATTATTGGACAAGTTTCTGGAAATGTCAATTATCAAAATCAATATTCTGATAATAATGCCATTGATATTAGTTTCCCTTCTAACGAAGGAATTATAGCAAGTGTAAAAGGGCTTGCGAATGTCAAAGCTGATTCTTATACAGCAATTTTCAGTACGACTCAAACGGGTAAAACAACTAAAGAAGTCAATGAATTAATTGACCAGAGAATCGAACGCTCATTACACGAAATAAAACTTAAAAAAGGTGTTGAGATTTTTGTCGATATGATTTCTTTTGTTCCGGTTTATGAATATGAAACCGAGAAAAAGATTTTCAGCCGTAAAACTTATAATGAAGTTCCTGTGGGATTTGAATTGAAGAAAAACATCCACATAAAATACTCCGATCCCAATCAGCTGAATGATTTTATTTCGATTTTATCCAATCATGAAATATACGATTTGGTGCGAGTTGATTATTTTTCTAATTCGTTGGAAATCATTAAAAAAGAAATGATGAATAAAGCCAAACTGTTGATCCAGGAAAAAATCAAGAATTACGAACTTCTTCTTGGAGAAACATTCACAAACGTTGAAAAAAGAATTACCGATGATTTTATTGTGAATTTACCTGTCGAAATGTACAAATCGTATGAAGCGTACAACAGTTCTTCTTTAAACTTAAAAAAATCGGCAGATGTTAATCAGGCGAGTAAATCGACTACACTTTATTATCAGCCTGTCTTCAACAAAGAATTTGACTTTATCATTAATCCAACAGTTTTGGAGCCCGTTATTCAGATACAATACGAAGTAAAGATTTTCATTAACAGAGAAAAAGAAAAGAAACAACTTGCCAAAGCAGACAAAGAATTTATTCTGATTACTCCAAATGGCGATTTAAAACCTATTAATGTCAATTCTACAAAACCGACCTATTAACCTTAATTCACCAAGTCAAAAGACCGTTTCACCATTTGTCCAAAAAATGAGCTTTTTTAGTTTTTAAGTTTGATCTGTAATCATCTATTTAAAAACTAAAATTATGAAATCAAATCTTTTTATAACAGCACTTTTGGCGACGTCAATTTCTTTTGCTGCGTGTAATTCGTCTAATGCAAAACCACTAAAAAATAATGTAACCGAAAAACCAGATTCGGGTGAAACAACCAAAATTCAAGTGGCACTTTTATTGGATACTTCTAACAGTATGGACGGATTAATTGATCAGGCGAAATCAAGATTGTGGAATATTGTAAACACTTTGACTACTTTGAAATACGAAGGAAAAACGCCAGACATTGAAATTTCTTTATACGAATATGGAAATGACGGTTTATCTGAAAAGTCTAATTACATCAGACAGGTCACGCCTTTATCGACAGATTTGGATTTGATTTCAGAGAAATTATTTGCTTTAAGAACCAATGGCGGAAGTGAATATTGCGGTGCAGTAATTCAGGATGCAACCAAAGGATTGAAATGGTCAGCAGAAAACAACAGCATGAAACTGATTTACATTGCAGGAAATGAAGAATTTAATCAGGGTAAAATCAGTTATAAAGAAACAATCAGCGATGCTTTAAAAAACAATATTTATGTGAATACTATTTTCTGCGGAAACAAAACGGAAGGCATTAACATTTTATGGAAAGACGGTGCTGACCGCGGAAAAGGTAAATATTTCAACATTGATTCAGATAAAGCAGTTCAATATATTGCAACACCTTACGATGAAGAAATCGCTAAATGTGATGAAAAAATTAACAAAACCTATATCAATTACGGTGCTAAAGGTGCAGATAAAAAAAGAAACCAGGTAATGCAGGATCAAAATGCCAAAACAGTTTCAGCTTCCAATTACACCGATCGTGCGGTGAGTAAATCGAAAGCGGCTTATAAAAACGAAAGCTGGGATTTGGTAGACAAGGTAAAAGATGATGCAGGCGCTATTTCTAAAATGAAGAAAGAAGAACTTCCGGCAGAACTTCAAAATAAAACAACGGCTGAAATTCAGGTAATCGTAAACGAAAAGAAAAAAGAAAGAGAAACGATTCAAAAAGAAATTAGTGTCTTGGCAAAAAAGCGTCAGCAATATATCGATACAGAATCTAAAAAAACTAAAACGCAAGATGATCTTGGAAATACGATAAACTCTTCTATTCTGGCTTTCGCTAAAGTAAAAGGCTATACGGTTGAGAAATAAGAATCCTAATGAAAAAGAAAATCTTCTTCCTGCTCTTTGTGACAATTCCGTTGATTTGTTTGAGCTGTGAAAATAAAAAAGAGAAAACAAAAGATTCAAGAACTACAAAACCGATTTACTCCTATGAAAAGAAACTAAAAAGTGAAATTGCTGAAATAAGAAGCTTCTTGGGGAAATCTTCAAAATACAATTCAGATGTTGCACTATTTTTAGACATGAAGATAGAATCTGGAAGAAATCGGTTTTTTATTTATGATTTAAAACACAACAAACTGCTAAATAAAGGCTTGGTCGGACACGGCTCTGGTTCTGAAACAGGAATTTCAGGAGAACTAAAATTCAGCAATGTTAAAAATTCCAATTGCAGTTCGTTGGGCAAATATTCCATTGGCAGTTCTTACGTTGGAACTTTTGGAAAAGCATACAAACTGCATGGCTTGGATAAAACCAACAGCAATGCTTTTGATCGAAATATAGTACTTCATAAATATTCTGAGATTCCGTTTGATGAACAGCCCTATCCAATTTGCAATAGTCTGGGGTGTCCAATGGTAAACGAAAAGTTCTTCGGCATTCTCGAAAAACTGATTGACAATTCTAAAAAGAAAATCATTTTGGTTATGTATTATTAATTCAAAAAACAAATCCCGATAGCTTGCTTCTAAAACTATCGGGATTTTATATTAATTTACTAAAATTAAGGAGCCGGATCCGGAATTATAGCCTGAACCGAATCAATTTCTGTTAAGATTTGTTTAGAAAGAACCACATCAATTGTATCGATATTTTCTTTTAATTGCTCCATAGTTGTAGCACCAATAATAGCGCTTGTCAAGAATGGCTGTTGCAAAACAAATCCCATTGCCAATTGCGTTAACGTTAAACCATGTTTTTTAGCGATTTCCTGATATAATTTTGTCGCTTCCGTACATTGTTCGCTATTGTAACGTTTGTATTGCGGGAAAAGGTTAATTCTTGCTTTCGGGTGACTTTCTCCAGTTAAGAACTTCCCCGTCAAAACTCCGAAGGCCAAAGGCGAATAACCTAATAAACCAACATTCTCATATTTTGAAACTTCGGCTGAGTTTACTTCAAATAAACGATTCAATAAAGAATACGGATTTTGAACGGTTTTGATTGCAGGCAGGTTGTTGTATTTGCTTTCTTCCAAAAGACGCATTATTCCCCAGGCATTTTCGTTAGAAACTCCAATGTGTTTGATTTTACCTTCTTTAATTAATCCGTCGAAAGTTTCCAAAATTTCTCTGAAGTTATCTTCCCAAACATCATCATGTCCGTGAAAAGCGCGTGTTCCGAAATTATTCGTTTTTCTTTCTGGCCAGTGCATTTGGTACAAATCGATGTAATCGGTTTGTAATCTTTTCAAACTATTTTCAACTGCGTATTTAATACTTGCCGGAGAAAAATCCAGTTTCTCACGCATATAGCCAAAATTCGGATTTGGTCCAGCAATTTTAGAAGCTAAAACAACTTTGTCCCTGTTGCCTGATTTCTTAAACCAGGTTCCAATAATTTTTTCTGTGCTTCCGTAAGTCGCTTCACTCGCAGGAACCGAATACATTTCGGCTGTATCAAAGAAATTTACTCCTCTTTCCAGAGCGTAATCCATTTGTTCGTGTCCTTCGGCTTCTGTGTTTTGCTGCCCGAAAGTCATCGTTCCAAGACAGATTTTACTTACTTCTATGTCAGTTTTAGGCAGGGTAGTGTATTTCATATATTTTGTGGTATTCAATTTTTTCAAAGGTACAACCGTATTTTTTAATTGAAAAAATTACAAAAGTTAAAAAACGCTTAAGCTTTTTTTTGAAAAATTTCAATGATTTGAATTAGAGAAATTTAACTTTTTAATCACTTTTTTTTACAAAAATATATTGAGGATTGAATATCAGCTGTTTTACATTTTTTTATGTAGTAAATTACTTATTTAAAATAAAAATTAGGGTATTTATTATTGTAAGTAAAAACTTCTGTTTCTTACTTTTTTTTCTTCAAAATATGTCGCTCATCGACTAATAATGTCTTTCATCTAAAAGGTCTGAATTTTCATAAAAAACCTGATTTTACAAGCTAATTTTGTCTCATATTCTTAGCCAAAATTGATTGAAAAAATGAAATCCTTAGCAAGGGTTTTTACGTAGGTAAAAGGAAATACAAAATCTTAAGAAAATTTGATTTTGATGCTCCTGAAGTAAGGGAGTAATGTTAGAAAATAATCAACAAAAATTTAGTTATTAAAAACTATTCTTTTATAAGAATTTAAAAATTTTTTTTATGAAGAAAATTTTACTTATTCTGCTTTTTGCTGTTTTTTACACAAGTGTAAATGCACAGTGCTCAATCACAGCCACAACTAATGCATCTGCACTTACTTGTGGCACCGCACCTTTATCTTCATGTGGAGGAATTTTATATATTGGCGACGGGACAAATGCTATGAGTTTGAATATGAACCAAAATTTAGATCTTGAATGTTTAGGTGCGATTCAGCTTATAGTAAGAAATAATGGTACTTTAGATTTTTCAGGAGGTAATTATGATTTAAAACTAGCTTCGGGTTCTTCAGTTATACTTCAAAGTGGCTCAAATATTTATAGCGGTGGTGGTTGTAGCGCTTCTGACAGAATTTATATTGGAGGCTCGGTTGTAGCAAATTGTAATGGTAGCGGAAGTATACCATCTTTTGCTGACGTTATTGCAAATGGAGGTATTAATCAGGCCGGGATTTTGTCAGGTAATCAATATATTTGTACATCTGGTACCACCACTACAACTTTTAGTTCTACATCATCTGGTGGTACATGGTCTAGTGGTAGCACTTCAATTGCGACAGTAAATTCTTCAACAGGTGTTGTAACTGCTTTATCTGCAGGAACTGCAACAATAACTTATACTAAATCTGGTGTAACAGCTACAAGAACTGTTTATGTTGCTTCATCAGCACCCGCACAACCGGGAGCAGTATCAGGTACGACTCCTACATGCCCAAGCTTAACTGGTCAGGTGTATTCGATAGCAGCTGTAAGTGGTGCAAGCAGTTATACATGGACAGTACCAACTGGCTGGACAATTACTGCAGGACAAGGTACGACTAGTGTTACTGTTACTACAGGAACTTCATCACAAAGTGGGAATCTTACTGTAACTGCCACAAATGCATGCGGAACAAGTAATGCAACATATTATTATGTATATATCAATACGGCAATTAGTACGGCTAATCCATCGGTAAATAATATTTCAGGAGTTAACTGTGGTTATGCTATGCTTACCTGGAATCAGGTTTCTAATGCTACAGGATATTATTTAGACATTGCAACAGATAGCGGCTTTACTAATTTTGTTGCTGGGTATCAAAATTATAATGTTGCCTATAATAATGGTAGTTCTCCTGTATACAACCTTCCAAATGGGACTTCGTATTTTAGAATAAGAGCTTATGATAGCTGTAAAATATCAAATTATTCTAATACAGGGACTATTTCAATGACAGGATCTACAAACTCCGGAACACTTGCTTCTTCACAAACCATTTGTTCAGGTACACAGCCTGCTAATTTAGTATTGACAGGAAACTCTTCTCCGGTTACTAGTTGGGAATCTTCTACTGATATCTCATTTTCAAGCAGACAAACCATAGCCTCAACAGCTACTACTTTGACAGGGGCTGTTATAGGTAATCTAACTCAAAGCACTTATTTTAGAGCAGTTACTTCACAAATGACATCAGCTCCATGGTGTAATGGCTATTCTACAGTAGTTTTAATAACAGTTATTAATACCATTTCTGTAGCTTCATCAAGTCCTACGCCATGTATTAATACGGCAATGACCAACATTACTCATACAACAAGTGGTTTTACAGGAATAGGAACTCCAACAGGTTTGCCTGCAGGGGTCTCTGCTTCTTTTTCGAATAATACAATCACTATTAGTGGTACACCAACAGCATCAGGAACATTTAATTACAGTATTCCGTTAACAGGCGGTAGTTGTGGTGGCAGTCCAGTAGCTACAGGTACTATTACTGTAAGAACAACTCCTGCGACTCCGGGAACCATAACACAACCAACAAATAAATGTGCTGGTTCAACGGGAAATATCTTTAGTATTACTGCTGTAACCGGTGCTACATCTTACACTTGGTCAGTTACGGGAACGGGATGGTCTGTAACTGGAGGACAAGGTACTGTTTCAGCCACTATTACAATTGGTTCAGGAGCAGGAACAGTTTCTGTAACAGCTACAAATACCTGTGGGACAAGTTCGGCATCAACTACAGGAAGTATCACTCCAAATGCAGCACCTACAATAACTGCAATTTCATCACCATCAGCATTATGCCCGGGAGGTTCATTGAATCCTTCTGCACCAACAGTTACTGCTAACGGTTCTACTGTTTCGGCTACAGGTTGGCAGATTTCGACAACTTCAGGCGGTAGTACTTATACAGCTTTGTCGCTACCATATACAGTGACCTATGCAGATAACGCTAAGAATATTAGATACTATGCCACTAATGGCTGCGGAACAACTTATAGTAATGTTGTAGCAATAACAGTAAATAATGCTCCTACAGTTGCAGCAATTTCATCACCATCAGCATTATGCTCAGGAGGTACATTGAACCCTTCTGCACCAACAGTTACGAACAATGGTTCTACTGTTACGGCTTCAGGCTGGGAGATTTCTACCACTTCAGGAGGTAGCACTTATACAGCTTTATCGCTTCCATATACAGTGGCTTATGCCGATAATGGTAAGAACATTAGATACTATGCTACTAATGGCTGCGGAACAACCTATAGTAATGTTGTAGCGATAACAGTAAATAATGTTCCTACAGTTGCAGCAATTTCGTCACCATCAGCATTATGCTCAGGAGGCTCATTGAACCCTTCTGCACCAACAGTTACTAATAATGGTTCTACTGTTTCGGCTTCAGGCTGGGAGATTTCGACAACTTCAGGCGGTAGCACTTATACAGCTTTATCGCTTCCATATACAGTTGCTTATGCCGATAACGGTAAGAATATTAGATACTATGCTACTAATGGCTGCGGAACAACCTATAGTAATGTTGTAGCGATAACGGTAAATAATGTTCCTACAGTTGCAGCAATTTCATCACCCTCAGCATTGTGTCCTGGAGGTTCATTGAATCCTTCTGCCCCAACAGTTACTGCTAATGGTTCTACTGTTTCGGCTTCAGGCTGGGAGATTTCGACTGCGTCTGGAGGAAGTACCTATACGGCCTTAACGCTTCCGTATACAGTTGCTTATGCCGATAACGGCAAGAATATCAGATATTATGCTACTAATGGCTGCGGAACAACATATAGTAATGTTGTAGCGATAACCGTAAATCCTAATTTACCGGCAAGTGTTTCAATTGCAGCTTCTCCTACAGGAGCGATATGTTCAGGAACTTCGGTAACTTTTACTGCTACACCAACAAATCCTGGAACTACACCGGTTTATCAATGGAAAGTAAACGGAACTAATGCGGGAACAAATTCTTCAACATATACAACAACAACTTTAGCAAATAATGATGTGGTTACTGTTGAAATGACATCAAATGCAAGTCCATGTTTAACCGGAAGCCCGGCTACATCAAATGCTGTGACCATGACAGTAAACTCAAGACCAACTCCAACATTTACAACTGCTACTGAGGCTCAGACCTGTGGAGGAGATCATAAGACTTATACCTCTCAGTCAGGACAATCTAATTATGTATGGACAGTTTCAGGTGTTCTAAATACAGATTACAGACTTATTGCAAGAGGTACAAGTACTGACTTTGATATTGTGATTGAATGGTTAACAGCCGGGGCAAAAACAGTAACTGTAAATTATAATAATTCAAATGGCTGTAATGGTGCGGCAGCAGCTACTTATTCAACTAATGTAACTGTAATCGACAGAGGTAGGGTAAATGGCGGGGCACATATTTGTAAAGGAAGTTCTTTGCCAACTCTAACCTTGCGAAATGATGCAGGAAATGCTACTTATCCAGATGCTTCATTAGTTTTAAAATGGCAATACAGTGATAATGCTGATAATTCAAATTGGCAGGATATTTCTGGAACAGTTGGACAAGTTTCTTATACACCAACTGCATTTCCAGGAGCTTTTAGAACTTATCAGGTTATATTGCAAAGTGGTAATTGTACAAAGACTTCTATAGAGTCGAGAATAAATATAGATGCTTTTAATGCTCCAACTATTGGTACAACAACCTATCCTACTTGTTCTGTTGTAACAGGAAGCGTGGTTTTGACTGGTTTACCATCTGGAAACTGGACGATTAATCAAACAGGAACAGTAACGGCAAGTTATAATAATACAACTGCTAATACAACCAGTTATACAATTAATGGATTAGTATCAGGTACTTATACTTTTACTGTTACAGAAGGTAGTTGTACTTCTGATGCTTCAGCAACATTAAATATGAGTCAGGTAGCTAATATCTGGGATGGAACAAAATGGTCAAAAACTGGAAACACTACGCTGCCAACAGCTGATGATAAAATTGTTTTTGAAGGCAATTATACTTTGTCAACTAATTTAACGGGATGTAGCTGTACTGTAAATTCAGGAAATGTTGTAGTAAGTTCGGGAGTAACTTTAACAATTACTAATGCTGTGACAGTTACAGGAGGTACTTTTACATTTGAAAACAATGCCAGTCTGGTTCAAATCAATAATGTTGGAAATTCCGGAGCTATTACTTATAAAAGAATTTCTCAGCCTATGAAGAACTTCGATTATACATATTGGTCATCACCGGTAGCGGGACAAACTTTTGTTGCTTTATCACCGAATACTTTATCTGATAAATACATGTCTTTTACAGGAACTGCCTGGAAGTCTGAATCTCCTTCAAGTATTATGGATAAGGGTATAGGTTATATCATTCGTGTTCCTAAACCAAATTCAACATATCCTAATGGTCAGGATTATTGGACAGGCAGCAACTATGCGCAGCCAGTTGAATTCAAAGGAGTGCCTAATAATGGAAATATTACAAGCAGTCAGACAATGGTAGCAGGGAATTTCTATTTGGTAGGAAACCCTTACCCATCTGCAATGGATGCTGATGAATTTTTGTTTATGAATCTTCATAACAGGGATATTTTAGGGGGAACAATATATTTTTGGACTCATAATACGGCAATTACGCCAACAGGAACACAATACAAATATACTTCAGATGATTACGCTTCTTACAATTTAACAGGAGGGACAGGGACAGCAGCAAGCAGTTCAGGAAACAAGACTGTACCTGATGGTTACATTGCTGCAGGACAATCATTTTTTGCATCAGCAGATCTAGCCGGAAATGTTGAGTTTGATAATTCAATGCGTGTAGGAGATAATAACAGTACGTTTTTTAAACCGGCAAAAACATCCAAATCAACAAGACTGGAAAAACACCGCTTATGGCTTAATATGATTAATTCGGGAGGGGCCTATAAACAAGCTTTGATTGGATATATAGAAGGTGCGACTAACAGTTTTGACAAAAGTTTTGACGGATTGAGTTTTGATGGAAACAGTTATATTGATTTTTATAGTGTCAATGCAGCCGATAATTATGTAATTCAGGGACGTGCTTTGCCTTTTACTGATACAGATGTTGTGCCTTTGGGATACCGTTCAACTGTGGCTGGTGATTTTACTATTGCAATCGATCATGCTGATGGTAATTTGGCTACTCAGAGAGTTTATCTGGAAGACAAACAGACTGGCGCTATTAATGAGTTAACTGCAGGTAATTATACTTTTAACACAAAAGCAGGAACTTTCAATAACCGCTTTGTATTGAGATATACCAATAAAACATTGGGTACAGGAGAATTTGAAACGGTAGAAGATGCTATATCAATTTTGGTTCAGAATAAAACGGTTACAATAGATTCAAGTGTAGAAAATATTGATAAAGTATTTATTTATGATATCACAGGCAAACAATTATATACAAAAGATAATGTAAATAATCTTCAGCTCATAATGCAAAACCTGCCATTTGCGCAACAGGTATTATTGGTGAAAATATTTTTAGAAAATGGTACAGTTACAACTAAAAAGGTAATTTTTAAATAAGAAAAACAGAGAATAAACTGAAAAATCCGGTAGCGAAAGTTGCCGGATTTTTTTATGGTATAATCGAAGGTTGAAGCAATGATTTAGATTTGTTCAAACTCTTTTACTTTATCATAAACCAGATTACTCTCATAACCTCTTCTCAGCATATAATCACAAAATTTTTTTCGTTTTTTTAATGAGTTTGTTTCATTCAGGCTGTCCCAGCATTTTTGAGCAAGATTATTAAAGGTCGTTTCATATTCTTCAGCAGTAATTTCTTTTAAAGCCAGATTAATATTGGCTGTAGAAATGTGTCTTAGTTTAAGTTCGTTTACAATTCTGGTTTTTCCCCAACTTTTAATACGGTGTTTACCTCTTGCAAAACTGCAGGCAAAGCGTGTTTCGTTTAAGAAATTATCCTCAATGAGTTTAACAATGATAATGTCTGCTTCTTCCGGTGACATTTTTAGAGAATACAATTTGGTTACTACTTCATCATGACAACGTTCCTGATAGGCACAAAAATGTTCTAATTTTTGTAAAGCTTCTTTGATAGACATAATTAAAAACGAAAAATAATTTAATTGGAAACAAAAGTACCTTTTTTAAAATTATTGTGATAAAACTTTTGTCAGAGTATTAAAAAGTAAGAAAATTTAACATATAGAAATTTATTTTTTTTATAAATTTGAAATAGCCCCATGATAAACGACTTGAATTCAGTTGTTTATAAAATATGTTTTTTTGAGAAAAAGTGGCTGTTTCAGGCGATCCCCATAGTCCTTGCAGCGTTTGCTTTTTCAATACCACTCATTAATATTTCGAAGAATTGATTGATTTTTTTAATCTATAAACTCTGTTATTATGAGACTAAAACTACCCTTATTGTTGTTTTTTGTTTACTCTTTTACGTGGTCACAAATCACTTTTTCACCATCAACAACTACAGCCGGGAATTTTAAAGTTCCTGCGGGTGTTACATCAATGAGTGTTGAATGTTGGGGAGCCGGAGGTGCCGGTGGGGGAGTAACTGCAGGTCTTTCTCTTTTTGCAGGAGGAGGTGGTGGTGGAGGTGCTTACTGTAAAGTTGCAAATCTTTCTGTAACTCCTGCAGTAACTTTAAGTTATAAAGTTGGAGCTGGAGGAACAAGTTCAAATGGAGCAGATGGAACCAATGGAGAACAGACTTTTTTTTCTACAGTTTCTGCAAATGGAGGTGTAGGCGGTAAATTTGGAAATCCTTCATTAGGAGCTGGAGGAGCTGGTGGGGCTGTTTCAGCAACTGGAACAACTTTTTCAGGAGGTAACGGAGCAGGTGCTGCTATTTTAAGTCTTGTGACAATAAATTCAGGAGGTGGCGGAGGGGCAGCAGGAACAGCTTCTAATGGTGGTAATGCAAACAATGCGACTGCTGGAACAGGTGGAAGCACAGGAGGCGGAGCAGGAGCTACAGGGGTAATAGCATTGTTTAATGATGGAGCAGACGGTACCGTACCTGGAGGTGGAGGTAGTGGTGGAGCATCTATACTGTCAGTTAGTGGTGGAAGAAAAGGAGGAAGTGGAGGAAACGGAAAGTTAAATGTTGTTTACACCTGTCCAACGTATAGTTTTACAAATATTACTGCAGCAGATGTTTGTTTGAGTAATGGTACTACTTCCTTAGTGACCTTAACTGGACCCGGACTGCCTCAAGGGGATTATGTGGTTACTTATAACACCAGTAATCCAAGTGCTACTGGGTTAACAGCTAATGCAACAGTAAGCGGAGCTGGTGCCGGAACTTTACAATTTACGGCCACAGGATTAAATTCGAATGGTAGCTGTACTATTACGGTTACAAGGCTTACCTCAGAAGCCTGTTTGAATAATTTTACAACTGGTAATACAGTATCAATTAATGTTTATAACTCAAGTGTTGGGGGAACGATTAATGTCCCTCCTGCAATTTGTAGTGGAAACACAAGTGGTTTGCTGACATTAACCGGTCATACAGGTTCTGTAGTCAAATGGCAATATGCCGTAAGTCCTTTTTCTACCTGGACCGATATACCAAATACTACAACTTCGTATACATCTGGCCCACTAACACAGACCACTCAGTTCAGAGCTGTTATTAAGAACGGAAATGGGCTTGTAGTGAGAAAAACTCTGATGTTTCAACCATCACAGTAAATCCTTTGCCTACGATTACTACAACAGGAACAGTCAATACAGTTTGTTTTAGTTCCAGTTCCCAAACTGCGACCTTGCCCTATACTGTTACAACGAACACACCTGTGAGTTATAGCATCGACTGGAATGCGGCTGCGAATACAGCCGGGTTGGCTGATCAGGGAACTACTGCATTTTCTTTTTCATCAGGCGGAGGAAATTTAACCACCATTGCAATACCGGCCAATGTAGCTGCCAATACCTATACAGGAACGATGACTATTCAGAATGCGAATTGTTCAGCAACGCAGGCCGTACAAATTACGATTAATGCCACAAGCGTTGGAGGATCAATTAACACACCTGCTGCGATTTGCAGCGGAAGCACAAGCGGTCTACTGACATTATCGGGTCATACAGGTTCAGTGGTAAAATGGCAGTCAGCCGTAAGTCCTTTTTCTACGTGGACTGATATATCAAATACAACCACCACATATACATCGGGAGCCTTAACACAGACAACTCAGTTCAGGGCAGTTGTTAAAAACGGGGTTTGTAGTGAAATAAATTCAGCAGTTACAACCATCACCGTAAATCCTTTGCCTACGATTACTACAACAGGAACAGTCAATACAGTTTGTTTTAGTTCCAGTTCGCAAACTGCGACCTTGCCCTATACTGCTACAACGAACACAGCTGTGAGTTATAGCATTGACTGGAATGCGGCTGCGAATACAGCCGGGTTGGCTGATCAGGGAAGTACCGCATTTTCTTTTTCATCAGGCGGAGGAAATTTAACCACCATTGCAATACCGGGCAATGTGGCAGCCAATACCTATACAGGAACGATGACTATTCAGAATGCGAATTGTTCAGCAACGCAGGCAATCCAGATTACCATTAATGCCACAAGTGTTGGAGGTACTATCAATACGCCTGCTGCGATTTGCAGCGGAAGCACAAGTGGTTTGCTGACATTATCTGGTCATACGGGTTCAGTGGTAAAATGGCAGTCAGCAGTAAGTCCTTTTTCTACGTGGACTGATATATCAAATACAACAACTACATATACATCGGGAGCCTTAACACAGACTACTCAGTTCAGGGCAGTTGTTAAAAACGGGGTTTGCAGCGAGATAAATTCAGCCGTTACAACCATCACAGTAAATCCTTTGCCAACGATTACTACAACAGGAACAGTCAATACAGTTTGTTTTAGTTCCAGTTCCCAAACTGCGACCTTGCCCTATACTGCTACAACGAACACACCTGTGAGTTATAGCATTGACTGGAATGCGGCTGCAAATACAGCCGGGTTGGCTGATCAGGGAACTACTGCATTTTCTTTTTCATCAGGCGGAGGAAATTTAACCACCATTGCAATACCGGCCAATGTAGCTGCCAATACCTATACAGGAACGATGACTATTCAGAATGCGAATTGTTCAGCAACGCAGGCCGTACAAATTACGATTAATGCCACAAGCGTTGGAGGATCAATTAACACACCTGCTGCGATTTGCAGCGGAAGCACAAGCGGTCTACTGACATTATCGGGTCATACGGGTTCAGTGGTAAAATGGCAGTCAGCCGTAAGCCCTTTTTCTACTTGGACTGATATATCAAATACAACAACTACATATACATCGGGAGCCTTAACACAGACAACTCAGTTCAGGGCAGTTGTTAAAAACGGGGTTTGCAGCGAGATAAATTCAGCCGTTACAACCATCACAGTAAATCCTTTGCCAACGATTACTACAACAGGAACAATCAATACAGTTTGTTTTAGTTCCAGTTCGCAAACTGCGACCTTGCCCTATACTGCTACAACGAATACACCTGTGAGTTATAGTATTGACTGGAATGCGGCTGCGAATACAGCCGGGTTGGCTGATCAGGGAAGTACCGCATTTTCTTTTTCATCAGGTGGAGGAAATTTGAGTACAATTGCAATACCGGCTAATGTGGCTGCCAATACGTATACGGGTACGATGACCATCCAGAATGGGAATTGTTCAGTAACGCAGGCAATCCAGATTACCATTAATGCGACAAGTGTTGGAGGAAGTGTAACTGGCGGTACTGCTATTTGTAGTGGTCAAACAAGTGGTTTGTTAACTTTATCAGGTTATACAGGGACAATAATTGGTTGGGAATATGGTGTTGAAATATTTTCTACAATTTCATGGTTTCCGATTGCTCATACGGGATCAACATATACCTCTGGCTCTTTAACAGAAACAACACAGTTTAGGGCGGTTATTAAAAATGGCGTTTGTAGTACTGTTTATTCAAATCCTACGACTGTAACTGTAAATCCTTTGCTTACCATTACAACAAGCGGAACACTTACGGATATTTGTTTTAGTACAAGTGTTCAAACGGCTGTTTTACCTTATTCAGCTACAACAAATACGCCTGTAAGTTATAGCATTACCTGGGATGCTGCTGCCAATACAGCGGGACTGACAAATCAGGGAACTACTGCATTTGCTTTTTCATCAGGCGGAGGAAATTTGAGCACAATTGCAATACCGGCTAATGTCGCTGCGAATACGTATACGGGTACTATGACTATTCAGAATGCCAATTGTTCTGCAACTCAGGCAATACAAATTACTATTAAACCAACACCAACTACACCGTCACTTGGAACTATTACACAACCTACATGTGTGTTAACCACAGGAAGTGTAATTTTAAATGGATTACCTGGAGCAGTAACCTGGACAATAACACAAAGTGGTACAGCATCAACAATATATACAGGAACAGGAACCAGTTATACTGTTTCTGCTCTTGCTGTAGGCAGTTATCAATTTACAGTTGAATATAGCGGCAGCTGTACATCATCTTTATCTTCAAGCGTTGTGGTAAATCCGTTGGTGACAAATACATATAATAGTGGGAGCTGGTCAAATGGAACTCCTACTATCAACCAAAATTTGGTTTTTGCATCAGCTTACACTTCAGCAGGTGCAGGATTAGGGAATCTTAGTGGTTGTACATGTATAGTAAATAATGGTATTAATGTTGTAATAAGTAGTCTTGACACTCTAACTATTTATTATTCAATTACGAATAATGGAGGAACATTAACTTTTGAAAATAATGCCAGTCTGGTCCAAATAGCGAATGTTGCTAATATCGGTAATCTTATATTTAAACGAACTTCGAAGCCTATGAAAAATTTTGATTTTACGTATTGGGCATCACCAGTGACAGGTCAGACATTGTATAATTTATCTCCCAATACTTTAGCAGATAAATACTTTTCGTACACAGGTACGGCATGGAAAATAGAAAATCCAGTATCGACTATTATGAAACCCGGAACAGGATATATTATTAGAACACCAAAGGAAGGGCTTTGGCCTAATGGTGAAAATGTAGTGTTTCCATACTCACAACAAGTACAGTTTGTTGGTGTACCGAATAATGGAAATATCACAGGTGATACAGTTATAGCTGGAAATTATTATTTAGTAGGCAACCCATATTCTTCAGCTTTGGATGCCGATAAGTTTTTATTCGCAAATCCAGATCCGAATAACAGTGCTATTTTAGACGGAACTATTTATTTCTGGACTCATAATACTGCTATTTCACATAGTGGATCTAAATATATCTATTCTTCGGATGATTATGCATCTTACAACGGTGTGGGAGGCATAGCAACTTTGCCTTCTGCTTCAGGAGGAGATCTGCCCACTGGTAAAATTGCCTCAGGACAGTCTTTCTTTGCTTTGGCCAGTGCTAACGGAACGATAGTATTTAATAACGGAATGAGGATTACAGGAAATAACACCCAATTTTTTAAACCCGGTAAAACATCAAAACAAGAGATGTTTGAAAAGCATCGTGTATGGCTTAATATGACTAATACGGGCGGTGCTTTTAAGCAGCTGTTAATTGGCTATGTTGAAGGAGCAACTAATGAATTTGACAGCGATTTTGATGGTTTATCTTTTGACGGTAATGCATTTATTGATTTTTATAGTATAAACATGGGCAGTAATCTGGTTATTCAGGGGCGTGCAGTACCTTTTACTGATTCAGATGTTGTGTCTTTAGGCTATCGTACCATCATAGCGGGTGATTTTACTATTTCGATAGACCATGCAGACGGAATGCTCAGTAATCAGCCTGTTTTTATTGAAGACAAACTAACGAATACAATTCATGATTTGACACAAAGTAATTATACTTTTAATACGGGAACAGGTGTTTTTAATAACCGATTAGCATTGAGGTATACTAACAGAACATTGACAACTGATAATTTTGAAGAGTCTGATAATAATGTTGCTGTTTGGGTTGAAAATAAAAACATAAAACTTCGTTCAGAAAAAGAATATATCAATAAAGTATTTGTCTATGATGTTTCCGGAAAGCTTGTTTATAGTGATACGACAATTTCAGCTTCAGAAGTTACAATCAATAATGTTAGATTTAAAAATGAACTTTTATTAGTGAAAATTGTCTTAGCCAATAACAACACACTCACAAAAAAAGTTGTTACAGCCTTTAAATAATTATTAAAAAAAGTATCCGGTAAATTAGAATAAGGCTCAGCAAAGCCGAAGCCCTTTTGGGTTAAATAACCTTTCTAGAAATCTATTCTCAAAAAGCTGAATTAATATGGGATGCTTTATTGCTGAATCATAAACTTGTTTTATCACAAATTATTTTTTTAATCATTTCATCTAACGGGTTAAAAAGGTTATTTCATACTTCAAAATAAGATGATTTATGTATTTCGTCGATTTTTTGTGTTTTTAATCGGGTTTTTGAGAAAAAAAGATTAACTTAATTCTGAGGTTTTTAATAGTTAAATTATTAAGACTTACAATCGCCCCTTTTTTTCGATCGGAATTTTTTGACCTAACTAAAAAACCATATAGTGATGAAAAAGAGATTTATTACATTAAGCATGCTTATGCTTTTTATGTGCACATTTGGGCAATCGGTAAATAACGTATTAAAAGTTTCGGGAGAAGAGCTGGTAAATCCAGCTAAGCCCAGTTTGCTGGAAAGACATCGTGTATGGCTTAACCTTAGTAATACAGGCGGGGCTTTTAAACAGCTTTTAGTTGGTTATATTGAGGGAGCAACCAATGGATTTGATAGCGATTTTGACGGATTAAGCTTAGATGCTAATCCATTTATTGATTTTTATAGTATTAATTCAGGAAGAAATCTCGTTATTCAGGGTCGTGCACTTCCTTTTGCCGTTTCAGATGTGGTCCCTTTAGGTTTCCGTAGCATCATAGCGGGAGAATTTACTATTTCAATTGATCATACCGATGGTGTTCTTTCAAATCAGGCGATTTATATTGAAGATAAACTGATGCATACAATCCATAATTTAAAACAAGGTGATTATGTTTTTAATACAGCTATTGGAGTGTTCAACAACAGATTTGTGCTGCGATATGCTGATACCGCATTAGCTACTGATGATTTTGAAACTGCAGGCAATGAGGTTACAATTGGGGTTAAGAATCAAATAGTTAATGTAAATTCAATAGCAGGAAATATTGATAAAATTTTTATTTATGATATTTTGGGTAAACAATTATTAAAGAATGAAAACATTAGGGATTCACAGTTGATAATTCAGGGTTTATCTTCTTCTCAGGAGATTTTGCTGGTAAAGGTGTTTTTAGAAAATGGATATTCAACTACTAAAAAAGTATTATTTAAGTAAGATAATAGTATTTACAAAAAAGATCCGATTACGAAAGTTATCGGATCTTTTTTTTGTCCATAATCAAAATGAAAGTAGAATCCTGTTGTTCTCAAGAATAATTTTTTGAGGCAATATTTAAATCATTTGAGTTAAAAGTTTTTGATTATCAGGGGTAATTTAGGTAATATTTTAATTGTGTTTTTTTAGTATTTAACCCCTAATATTAAACAAAATGAAAAATATCTACACTACAATAGGGCTCTTTTTAATTTTTGTAAATTCATTTGGACAGTCTGCAAGTAATTATAGTTTTACTGCGATTCAGGGAAATTACATTTCTCTTACAGGAGTTGCCGGAGTTACAGACACTTCAATATCTGCAACTGCAGATGAAGGAGTTTCAAATGCGATAACCCTTCCTTTTACTTTTACTTTTGCAGGAACTGCTTATACTTCTATAAGAGTTTCCCCCAATGGTTGGATGTATTTAGGTGCGGGAACTCCTGTAGAATCTAATGATAATACGCAGGCAAATGCAGAAACAAGAAAACCGATTTTATTTCCTTTATGGGATAATTTGAAATGTAATGTTGCACCCCGATATGTAACGACCGGAATTGCACCACACAGGAGGTTTAAAGTAGAGTGGATGCAGCAAAGCTGGAATAATGGTGTTGCCGGAGATGTAATTTCGTTTCAGGTATGGCTTTTTGAAACCACCAATGTAGTTGAATTTTTGTACAATCAGGGGGCGGTAGCGGCAAATACTGCATCTTCTGGCGGGGCTTCAATAGGAGTATACGATGGTTCCGGCCGATATTTGACATTAAATAATTCCAGCGGAATACCTATTGCACAATCAGATGTTTTTACAACTAATATTGGAACAAAACCTGCAACAGGGCAGATTTATAGATTTAGTCCACCGGTTGCAGCTGGGTTAGAAGCAAATAATTATTGTTTTTCTGCAAGTTCAAGGACATACGATAATCTATTGTCTACTACAGATGTAACAGGGCTGGCGGCGAGTTCAGATGATGCTTTGTCGAATGCTGTTACTCTACCTTTTACCTTTAATTTTGCAGGTGCTTTTTATTCCAGTATACGGGTTTCCAGTAATGGATGGATTACATTTGCATCACCTACTCCAACAGCATCACAAAATTATACAAACAATATTGCCAATGCGAACATTATAAAGCCTGCATTATTTGCGTTGTGGGATGATATTGAACTTACCGTAATTCCAAAATATGTAACCTCGGGTACAGCACCAAACAGGATTTTTAAGATTGAATTTTCTAAACAGAAATGGGATTATGCCGGTGCTGCTGATGCCATTTCTTTTCAGATATGGTTATATGAGAAAAGCAATGTTGTAGAGTACATTTATAAACAGGGTACGGGTGCATTACGAAACCCCTCTGCTACTATAGGGATATATGATGCAAATAATAATTATTTGCTTCTTAACAATACAAGTGCAAGTCCCACAACTACATCCAGTTCTTTTATATTTACACTGAATACGAAACCAGCCACAGGACAGGTCTATAGATTTACACCTCCTCCAGCAATTTCATATCCTGGAAATGCTTTTATAGCAATAGGTACGGTTGCAGCTACACAAACAGGGGCAACTGGCGGTACTTATTCGGCCACTCCTTCCGGTTTGTCTTTTGTGAGTACATCAACCGGAGAGGTAAACCTGGCAGCAAGTGCAGGTGGTACTTATACCATCACTTATAGTGTCTCAGGTTGTACAGATGCTACTACAGAAATGACAATTTTTTCGCTATTGCCGCAGCCTACGGCAACGATTTTAGATGCAACTTGTAGCAGTGCATCCGATGGTAGCATCACTATCACGAACATGAACAATAGTGTAAATTTTGTAAAAGCAGATAATGATTATATCGATTTAGGATCCCAAATGCTTTCTAACCGAAGCGCTTTTACAATCGAGGGATGGATAAAGTTTAATTTAGCCGATATTACCGGAAGAACAAGTTTGTTTGGACAGAATAATGCTATTGAATTTGGGTTTGTTAACTCAACAACTATTGAGTTGTGGACAAATGCATCTGGTATAGCTACTGCATCACTTCCTGCTTCTTTAGGAAATGGCCAATGGCATCATATAGCAGCAACTGGAGATGGAACAAGAATCAGGATATATATTGATGGTGTTAGTGTAACTGTGACCGGAGGTGTAACAACGACTTCTAATTATGGTGCTTCTGCGTTTAGTACTAAAATTGGCAGTCGTGTGTTTAATGATGTTGTGGGAGAATCATTTAGCGGGAATGTATTAAAAGTAGGATTTTATAATACAGCACTTTCACAATCCAGAATTACGAGTCTGGCTTTTGGACCAACTACGTATTCTGGTGTTGAAGCCGGCATAATTGCAGGATATAATTTTTTCGATGGTACCGGAACAATACTAACATCAACTCCTGCTGGTACTAATGGAACCTTTGTGAACTCTCCTGTATGGGCAGATCCTTATACATATGCCTGGCAGAGAGTAGGAAACAACACTGTTATTGCTACTACAAAAAACCTGGCAGGTTTGACACCCGGGGACTATAGGGTTACAGTAGCATTGACAGGTGTAAGCAGCCCAAATGCTAAAGTTTTTACAGTTGGCTCAGCAAGTACAGTAACCGCAACCTCAGGAACAGGTGCCAATTGTACCTCTACTATTAATGCAAATTGGAATGCAGTAGGAGGAACCACAAGTTATATACTGGATGTAGCTACAGATGCCGCTTTTACCAGTTTTGTTTCAGGCTACAATGGTTTAAATGTCGGCAACGTAACAACCTATGCCGTGACCAATGTTCCTCCGGGTCCGATATATTACCGAGTACGCAGAAATACAAGCTGCGGTGTAAGTGCCAATTCCAATACTATTCAATATCAAACCTTACAACCCAAAACGCTGTTTGCTACGGCAGCTGCAACGTTATCATGTACGAGTTTTACAGCCAATTGGAATGCTGTTGACGGTGCAAATGGCTATTATTTGGACGTGTCTACAAATGCTGGTTTTACCAGTTTTGTTCCAGGTTATAATGCTTTAAATGTCGGCAACGTTACGAGTGCAGCTGTTACAGGACTGAGTTCTAATACGACGTATTATTACAGATTACGTTCCTCTAATGCTGCCTGTGGCATGATGGCAACTCCGTCTAATACCAGTTCGATATTAGTTAGTACAGGTCCTGCTGCACCTACAGTAGGAACAATAACTCAGGCTACATGTGCTAATCCGACAGCCAAGGTAGTCTTAAATGGTCTTCCTGCCGGAGAATGGACATTGCAATTTTCAACAGGTCAGACTTATTCAGGCAGTGGAACTAGTGTCACTATATCTGATCTTGCTCCAAATAACACTTTTACTGTAGCCGTTAAGACAGATGCATGTTATTCTCCTAATTCAGCTAATATTGTGCTGAATCCTTTGGTGGTAACAACATCAACATGGAATGGTTCTTCATGGTCGACTGCGCCAACAATTAATAATTATATTGTTTTTGCAGGCAATTATAGTTCAACAGGAGATTTAAGCGGTTGTACCTGTACTGTAAATTCAGGAGTGTCAGTGACCGTAAATTCGGGACATACATTTACGATTACCAATGCGGTAACCACAACAGGAGGGACATTAACTTTTGAAAACAATGCAAGCCTTGTTCAGACCAATGATGTTAGTAATACAGGAGATATTATTTATAAAAGGATTTCTTTTCCAATGAAAAACTTTGATTATACCTACTGGTCTGCACCAATAGGGCGCCAGGTACTGTATGACATCTCTCCAAATACCTTATCAGATAAATATTTTTCGTATGATGCGACTACTCCGAATTGGTTTCAGGAATCACCAGCTTCTGTAATGACCGTAGGAAAAGGATATATTATAAGAACACCTAAAGCCGGACTTTGGGGCAATGGAGAGAATGTTGTCTTTCCTTATGAACAGCCTGTCCGATTTGTCGGGGTTCCGAATAACGGAGGTATTTTTGGGGAACAAATAACATCACTTACTGCTGCCCGAAACTTTTTAATAGGGAATCCATATCCTTCCGCATTAGATGCAGATTTATTTTTGCTCGCCAATTCTGCTATTTTAGAAGGAACAATTTATTTATGGACTCATAATACCGGAATTGCCCAAAGTGGATCAAAATATGTTTATCAGTCCAATGATTATGCAAGTTATAATACAACCGGCGGAACAGGTGTAACGGCTCCAGCTGCAAATCCGGGTGCAAATAATTCGACTCCACTCGGTAAAATTGCTGCGGGACAATCATTTTTTGCCACAGCAAAAGGTCAGGGAACAATAACCTTTACAAATGCGATGCGTGTTGCAGGAAATAATAGTCAGTTTTACAGATCGGGAAAAAGTAGTGAACTTGAAAGGCATCGTTTGTGGCTTGATTTGAGTAATCAGGAAGGGGTTTATAAACAAACTTTAATAGGATATGTTGAAGGAGCCACTAATAATTATGAAGATCAGTTTGACGGAGTAAGTTTTGATGGTAATCCTTATGTGGATTTTTATAGTATTAATAATGGGGCTAATCTTGTAATTCAGGGGCGCGCTTTGCCTTTTGATAACACAGATGTTGTTCCCTTGGGATATAAAACTACTATAGCGGGCAGTTTTACAATAGCAATAAATAAAACAGATGGTGCTTTGACAAATCAGGCGATTTATCTCGAAGATAAATTAGCTAACACCGTCCATAATTTGCAGGCAGCCAATTATATATTCATGACAACAGCCGGAACTTTTAATGACCGTTTTGTTTTAAGATACACTAGTAATGCTCTTGGTTCAGATGGTTTTGAAATGAATAAAAAAGGTTTGACAGTATCTGTTAAAAATAAAATCATAACCATTACTTCTGCTGTCAATGATATAAATAAAGTTTTCATATATGATATTTCTGGTAAACTTATTTATAAAAATGAAAAGTTGAGCAGTAAACAATTTTCTGTAAGTCAGTTGCCGGCCACAGAACAGGTTTTGCTTGTAAAAGTCATTTTGAAAAATGATCATGAAGAAACACAAAAAATTATTTTTAGATAATTAGTTAGTTTAGTTTATTTTAGTGAAAAGTCCGAAAGTAAAAACTTTTGGACTTTTTTTTGTGAAATATAGCTTTGATTTTAAGTTAGTTATCGTTTAATATGAGTATTATTTTAAAATTATTTTTTGTAAAACTAAATAAATTGAAGGAATTTACTTTTTAAAAATTATTTTTGCATCAAAAAATAGCAACATGTCGGATAAATATGTCATTAGTCGAGTTTCTTTTTTTTTGCTTAAAAATAAATTGCAGAAAAGTTATTTTTGTTGTTTAATTATAGCTTTTTTTTGATGGTTAAAAGACCAATTAACAAAACAACTGTTGATTAAGCAAAAACCTCATCCCAACGCCCAAATCTAAAATATAAAACCTACAATATGATACAAAAATTACTTTTGTTCTCTATTTCTCTGTTTTCTTCTTTAAATCAAAATAAATTTTCAAGTATAGCTAAATGGTTTTGCTTAACTTTTTTGATGTTTCAAATGGGTTATGGGCAGACATGTAATGTGGTTACCAATTCTACTTTTACAGGTAACGCAACTGGCTGGACATTAGGAGGTTCTGGTACAGGCTGGTATTATGAGTCTACATGGGCTCCAAATGAGATTTATATCGAAAAAGACGGAGCTGTCAATCAGTCACTAAAACAAACTTTAAGCGGTCTGATTTCTAATTCATTAACGCTTACTTTTAAAATTAAAGGACAAAATGCAAATCGTTTAAATAGTTGTCCTACAACAGCTCAGTTAGATATAAAAATAGGAGGTGTTACTTACATGACAATTTTAAATCCGGTAAGCAATTCTCAAATAACAACAGCTAATGTCTCTACTTCCAATGGGGCTACTTATACCCAAACAGGATTTCCTTTAACAGTGGGAGGAACTACTTCGGCAACAGTTATAAGTCAAGGAACTATAACTCTTACAATTCCATGGAATCCGGCAACAGCCACTACAGCAGATTTAGAATTTGTAGCAAATACTTCAAATACGACAAGTACTAGTCCGTCAGTTTGTCTAGCTTGGGGTGGAGATGACTGGTTTTTAGATGATATTATGCTTTATGCTAATAATCCTACGGCTTATAATATGGCTGGTACGAGTGTTTGTGCAGGTACTTCAACTATAGTTGGACTTGCAAACTCACAATTGGGGGTGAATTATCAGTTATATCGTAACGGTTCTACAGCTGTTGGAAGTGCTGTAGCTGGTACAGGAAGTGCCATATCTTTTGGTAGTCAAACTGTTACAGGTGTTTATACAGCGATAGGTACTGCTGGAACAACGTCATGTACCACACCAATGAACGGAAGTGTTTCAATAAACCCTAATCCAACATTAACAGGTGCGGCACAACCTGCGGCACAACCTGCTGTCTGTGCAGGTTCAGCAGCTACAATTAATTTAACAGGTTTATTAGCTAGTACGACTTCTACAATTAATTATACAATCAATGGTATTGCACAGACTGCTATTACAGGTGTTGTTTCTGATGCTTCCGGTGCAGGAAGTTTTACAACTCCTGTGTTAACGATTGCAAATAATGGTCAGATATTGCAAATAACATCTATAACGAATACAAGCTCGACCCCAAACTGTTCAACTAGCTTTACCCAAAATGTGACTTTGGCAGTTCGCGCAACACCCACATTAACAGGTGCGACACAACCCACTACAGCTTGTGTAGGATCAGGTGCAACGATTAATTTAACAGGATTGTTGCCAAGCGTTACCTCAACTATTAGTTATACAATTAATGGTGTAGCACAAACTGCTGTAACAGGTGTTGTTTCTGATGTTTCAGGTGCAGCAAGTTTTAGCACCGTTGCTTTAACGGCTGCCAATAATACTCAGCAATTAAGTATTACAGGAGTAACAACAACAAGCAGTACTCCAAATTGTTCTGCTAGTTTTACCCAAAATGTGACTTTATCAGTAAGTTCTAATCCAACAATATCAACTGCAGCTACTACTGGAGTAGTTACAGCAGCTTGTCAAAGTGCAAGTGTTCAAACTACAACTATGGCTTATACTGCGACTACTTTTTCGCCAACGAGTTATAGTATAGACTGGGCAACATTGGCAGATCAGGGATCAACTGCATTTTCTTTTGCTGCTGGAGGCGGAACTCTAACAGGAATAACAATTCCGGCAGGTACTACATCAGGAACTTACACAGGTACAATGACGGTTACCAATGCTAGTGGATGTACAGGAACAAAGGCAATTACACTTACGGTTAATCCTGTTTTAACAGCTTCAGTAAGTATTGCGGCTTCATCAGCAACTGTTTGTGCGGGAACAACTGTAACGTTTACTGCAACGCCAACCAATCCAGGAACAACTCCGGTTTATCAATGGAAATTAAATGGAGTAAATGTTGGAACCAACTCTACAACGTATACAAACAGTACTTTGTTGTTAAATAATGATGTGGTTACTTGCGAAATGACTTCGAATGCTACTCCTTGTTTAACAGGAAGTCCGGCAACTTCGAATGCAATTACGGTGGCTTCTTCAGGTCCAACAACTACCGGAGTGACTATTTGTACAGGTGGTTCTGGATCTTTGAGTTCTTCGACGAGCTGTGTGTCAAATCCTGTCATACTAACCAAATTTCCAACATCAGGAACTAATGGATCAGGTAATACTTGGACAAATCCAACAAATATTTATGCTAATGATAATGTTTACGCTACACGATCGTTAAATAACACAACATCTGCATTAATTAATGCAACAGGATATGATTTTTCTACGATTCCTAATAATGCAACAATTACAAATATTGAAGTAATTATTGGACGTTTTGCAAGTAATAATAATGCAATTAGAGATGTTGCTTTAAATCTAATTGTCGGAGGGACAGCAGGAGGGACTAGCTTAGCAAATACTACAACTTCTTGGACAAATTCTGAGTCTGCTGTTTCCTATTCTGCATCTCCTACTTCATGGGGTTATGGAAGTTTAACACTTGCTCAAGTTAAGGCTTCTAACTTTGGAGTAGCATTTTCAGTTAGAGATGTTAGTGGAAGTAATAGAACTGCATCTATTGATTATATTAGTCTGTCAATAAGCTATACTGTTCCGGGTTCTATAGACTGGTATACAGCTTCTTCAGGAGGAACATTATTAGGCTCTGGAGCTACTTTTAATCCGGTTGGAGTAACTGGTTCAGGATTGGCTAATACTAATTCAGTTGATACAAAGATTTATTATGCAGAGTGTTCGACAAATCCAGGATGTCGTACTCCTACAACATTTGTGATTAATGCAGCTCCTACTATTACGTCAATTTCTTCACCATCAGCATTATGTCCTGGAGGTTCATTGAATCCTTCAGCACCAACAGTTACTGCTAACGGTTCTACTGTTACGGCTTCAGGCTGGGAGATTTCTACGACATCTGGAGGCAGTACTTATACAGCTTTATCGCTTCCATATACAGTTGCTTATGCCGATAATAGCAAGAACATTAGATATTATGCTACTAATGGCTGTGGAACAACTTATAGTAATGTTGTAGCGCTAACAGTAAATAATGTTCCTACAGTTGCGGCAATTTCTTCACCATCAGCATTATGCTCAGGAGGTTCATTGAATCCTTCTGCACCAACAGTTACGAACAATGGTTCTACTGTTATGACTTCAGGCTGGGAGATTTCTACGACTTCAGGCGGTAGCACTTATACCGTTTTATCACTTCCATATACAGTTGCTTATGCCGATAATGGCAAGAATATTAGATACTATGCTACTAATAGCTGCGGAACAACTTATAGTAATGTTGTAGCGATAACAGTAAATAATGTTCCTACAATTGCAGCAATTTCGTCACCATCAGCATTATGCTCAGGAGGCTCATTGAATCCTTCAGCACCAACAGTTACTAATAATGGTTCTACTGTTTCGGCTTCAGGCTGGGAGATTTCGACAACTTCAGGCGGTAGCACTTATACAGCTTTATCGCTTCCATATACAGTGGCTTATGCCGATAATGGCAAGAATATTAGATATTATGCCACTAATGGCTGCGGAACAACATATAGTAATGTTGTAGCGATAACGGTAAATAATGTTCCTACAGTTGCAGTAATTTCATCACCCTCAGCATTATGCTCAGGAGGTTCATTGAATCCTTCTGCACCAACAGTTACGAACAATGGTTCTACTGTTTCGGCTTCAGGCTGGGAGATTTCTACCACTTCAGGGGGTAGCACTTATACATCTTTATCACTTCCATATACAGTGGCTTATGCTGATAATGGTAAGAATATTAGATACTATGCTACTAATGGCTGTGGTACCACTTACAGTAATGTTGTAGCAATAACGGTAAATAATGCCCCTACAGTTGCAGCAATTTCGTCACCATCAGCATTATGCCCGGGAGGTTCATTGAATCCTTCTGCACCAACAGTTACTGCTAACGGTTC
>NZ_JAAEHL010000005.1 GCF_010614725.1 Flavobacterium ajazii | reverse complement strand
CCAGCTATTATCCTTTTGGATTGGAACACAATACGGGCAACAATGTTGTAACTTCTACAAGTGCTGGTTATAAGTATCGCTTTGGAGGTAAAGAGTTGCAGGACGAGTTAGGACTTGGGATGTACGACTTCGGAGCAAGGAATTATGACCCTGCATTAGGCAGATGGATGAATATTGACCCGCTAGCAGAAAAGAAGTTTGATTTTACACCATATAGATATGCTTACAATAATCCGATGAAGTTTATTGACCCTGACGGAATGCTTGAAGATGATTATGGAGTTGATGAAGATGGGAATTTTCAATTGCTTAAGAAGACAGATGATAAATTTGATAGAGTTTATGCAGTCGATAATAAAGGAAATAAAAAAGATACTGATGGAAATAAAAAAGTAGATGAGAAGGATGCTGTGACAATTGCTAAAGGAATTGCTAATCAAATGACAGAAGACCGACCAATTATTAAAGTAGATGGTGATTTATACGCTCCAAGTTCCGCAACCAGTACAGCAAATAATAAAACAGTATCAGATTATTCTAACTTATTTAAATTTGTTGCCGATAATACGAATGTTGAATTTTCATTGACTTTGTATAAGAGTGAGGGACAAAATAAGGTATCATTATCAACTTTTCATGATGGTTGGGGAACTTTTTCTCCTGCTTTGTTTGGAATAAATAATCCAAATAAAAATGTATTTGTACACACTCACAGTCATCCAGGCATTGATACACATCCTTCCTATGAAAGGTCTAGTATAAGTGGAGATTTAGAAAATTCAAAAGGTAGGAAAGCAACTTATCCTAATAATATTTATTTTCCAAATTCTTCAAGATTGTATAATGTAACTCAAGAACAGATTTACTTTGTTAAAAATATTAATTCAGGAAAAGATTTTAAACCATAAATGAAATGAAAATATTAAATTATTTTACCAGTATTAGCTTATTTTTTTTCTTGACTAACTGTAAAAAGCAAGAAGTGAATATTGAAACTAAAAAAGATTTAAGTACCGAACTTGAAAGCTCTATTTTAGAATATCAAAGTAAAATTCCAATACCTAGTTATGGTGGAAGAAAAAAGTTTATATATATTGTTGAATTCCTGTTAAATGGTAATGACACCATTATAAAAATTAATAGAAAATCAAAAGGAATTTTTAAACATATCAATTATTATGGCGTATATAAAATTGAAAATAGAATACCAGTCGTAATACTTGATGAGAATAATTTAGGTAAAAAATTCTTTAAGAATAAAATTAAGAATTCATTATTAAAAGATTTTCAAATAGACTACCTAAATGGTGAGTATGGTGAATACCCTCCAGTATATACGTATATTGTCAAAGAAAATAGAATTAATTTATCAAGGATAGATACTATCAGTAATAAATGGATTAAGTAAATGAGAATTTTAGCCATTAAAATACTACCTAATATTGGTAATGTATCAGATGTGTTGGTGGTTAATTATTTCACTTAACATTTACAGATAATCAGAGATTTATAGTAATATCCTCAGCTGGTGCGAGCATCTTGCTCGTACAGGTATAGAAACTCGACAAAGTATATAAAAATAAAACCTCGCAACTTGCGAGGTTTTTTGTGTTTTATAGCGAAGAATCTTTAAACTTCTTGGTAGTAAGCATTCCGATGGCTCGGAAATGACAAAAATAAAGTCGTCAACGATAGCGCTGTTTTGTAAACTGTGGCCGCAAAGAGAATCAAAAAAGTCATTTTAATAAAAGGAGTGGCTTTTGCTCTTTTATGTTCCCACCTGAAAAGTTGACAATAACTATGATTATGTCAAAAGAAAGAAAAATTTAAAAAATCTTTAAGGCGTCTCAAACTTAAAGAAATAACATTTTACTAAATCCTGGAGAAAAATAAATGGGAACAAAGTGACTCTGTTCCCATTTAACTAATTTTTTATTACTAATCCGATCAACTCTTTTTAGGGCCATTCATTATATACAGAAAAGTTAAGACTTTGCAGTTTACTATAAATTCAGGACAAAATCGTTAAGCAATTTTTCCTCGTATTTTTCTTTGTTGAAAGTATATAAGTAAGATCCTTTTCTGGAAGACTGCATGTCTTTTTCATCCAGTTTATTTAAAATTTCCAAAGAATTGATCTTACTGATAAAGTTACGTTTGTCCAGCTCCTTACTTAAAATGGCTTCATATAATTCCAGCAATTGACGCATGGTGAATTTTTCCGGCAATAATTCAAATCCAATTGGTTTTATCGAAGTTCTGTAACGCAATCTTCTAATGGCATGCTGAACCATTTCGTTGTGGTCGAAAATAAGGTTTGGTGCATCAGCTATGCTAAACCATTCTGCATGATAGTTTTTAATTAATTCTTCATTATGGTTTTCAATATTAATCAGTGCATAATAAGATACAGAAATAGTTCTGTCAACAGGGTCACGGTCTATTTCACTGTAAGCATGCAGCTGTTCCATATAGATATCGTGTAAACCTGTATAAGTACTCAGGATACGAATGGCGGCATCGTCTAATATTTCATCACGTTTTAAAAAGCCACCAATTAATGACCATTTCCCTCTCTCAGGTTCAAAGTCCCTTTTGATCAAAAGAATTTTTAGACCCTGATGGTCAAATCCAAAAATGATACAATCTACGGCTAATAAAACCTTATCAGCAGAGCTATAACTGTTTAGCATATATTATTATTTGTCGGTAAATATATAAACTTCCTAATAGGTTTCATAATTTATTAATGTATTGATTACACTTATTTCTTATGTCGAATTAAAAGTAGTAATTAATACAATTGTTTTTTAGGCCTAAACAAAAATAATAATTATAGAAATGCCGCTGTGCTAGTTACAAATCAAAGATAACTTTTAAAACACTAATTTTTATGTAATAAGTTACATTTTTAATTAATTGCTTCTTAATTGATAAAAAATTAAGGCTACCGGTTGCATTTTTAGAATAAAAAATAATATTTAAATGTTCTTTTTACATTTAAATTATAAAATATGTTTTTATTATGCAGTTATTTTATCAGATCAATTTGTTTTTAAGGATTTATTTTGTTTAAATTTACAAATGTTAAATAAACACTTATTTAATATTTCTTGAAAACTACAACCAAAAAATTAGAAAATAGGTTTTAGAAAACTATTTTTCTAAGAACAAAACCATGAAAAACCATGAAAAAAAACTTTTTATTTTTGTTTGTTGCTGCCTGTTTACAAACTATTTCGGCACAAAACCAAACAACATTAATTGCTATAAAAAATGATGACAAGGCTCCTGTTATCGATAAAAATATCTATGGGCATTTTGCGGAACATTTAGGGCGCTGTATTTATGGCGGATTTTTTGTGGGTGATACTTCAAAAATACCAAACACAAATGGTGTTCGAAATGATATTATTGCAGCTCTAAAAGAGTTGAAAATACCAAATTTAAGATGGCCGGGTGGCTGTTTTGCTGACACATATCACTGGAAAGACGGAATTGGACCTAAAGAACAAAGACCAACTATTGTAAATAAATGGTGGGGAGGTGTGACCGAAGATAACAGTTTTGGAACTCATGATTTTCTGAATATGTGTGAGCTTCTTGGAGCCGAACCATATTTATCAGGAAATGTAGGTAGCGGGACTGTTCAGGAATTAGCAGACTGGGTTCAGTATACCAATTTTGGAGGAAAAAGTCCAATGAGTGATTTGCGTCAAAAGAACGGAAGAAAAGATCCGTGGAAAGTTAAATTCTGGGGAATTGGGAATGAGGCATGGGGATGCGGTGGAAACATGACCGCAGAATATTATGCCGGAGAATACCGCAAGTTTGCTACGTTTATGTCAGATTGGGAAAATACCGGAGGACTTACCCGTATTGCATCAGGATCAAATAGTTCCGATTACAACTGGACAGAAGTTTTAATGAAAAATATTCCGAAGAATATGTTAGGTGGTTTGGGAGTTCATCATTATGCTGTAATTAACTGGAACAAAAAAGGAGACGGTGTAGATTTTTCTGAAGAAGGTTATTTCAAAACAATGAAATCAGCTTTAAAAATGGAAGAACTGGTTACCAGGCATTCGGCTATCATGGACAAATACGATCCGGAGAAAAAAGTGGCAATGATGGTTGACGAATGGGGAGCCTGGTATGATGTAGAGAAAGGAACAAATCCAGGATTTTTATATCAGCAGAATACAATGAGAGATGCAGTTCTGGCAGGTGCAACTCTTAATATTTTTAATAATCATGCTGACAGGGTTCGTATGGCAAATTTAGCGCAATGTGTTAACGTTTTACAGGCCGTTATCTTGACAAATAAAGCAAAAATGATTATGACGCCAACCTATCATGTAATGAAAATGTACGCTGTTCATCAGGATGCAAAATTATTGCCTGTAAGTTTTGAGTCGCCATCGTATACATTTAATGGAGAAACACTTCCTGCAGTATCGGCTTCAGCTTCAAAAGATAAAAATGGAGTGGTTCATATTTCATTAGTAAATATAGATGCCAAAAACAAAAATAAAATTGAAATCGATATAAAAGATCTTGGCATTAAAAATTTCACAGGCACTATAATAACCTCTACGAAGTTACAGGATTACAATTCGTTTGATACGCCAAACAAAATTATTCCAATCGCTTTTAAAGGTTTCGAAAATAAAAAAGGAAAATTAGAAATTATTGTTCCTCCATTCTCTGTTGTTGTTTTAGAAGGAAAATAAAACCCTCAATAATGAAAAACCTAATTAAAAGCCTGTCATTCTTAGCGTTGATTGCTTTCTGCGAAACAGCAGTGGCACAATCTGCAGCAAATCAGACTGACCCGGTAAAATTTAATAATCCTATTATAAAAGATAAATATACCGGTGATCCTGCTGCATTGGTTTACAAAGACAAAGTTTATTTGTATGCAGGTCATGATGAAGCGCCAAACGATGTAAATTCATATCGTATGCGCGAATGGCTGGTGTATTCTTCTTCAGATATGAAAACCTGGCAAGAGCATCCGGTACCCTTAAAACCAACAGATTTTGCTTGGGCCAAAGGCGATGCATGGGCAAGTCAGGTGGTTGAAAAAAACGGCAAATTTTATTGGTTTGTAACTGTGACTCACAATGAAAGCATTCACGGAAAAGCCATTGGAGTTGCGGTTGGCGATAATCCGTTAGGGCCTTTTAAAGATGCTATAGGTAAAGCTCTTATTACTAACGATATGACAACTCAAACTAAAATCAGTTGGGATGATATCGATCCAACAATTTATATCGATGATGCTGGAAAAGCGTATTTGTATTGGGGAAATACAGTTTGCAAATACGTAAAACTAAAAGATAACATGATTGAAATGGATGGGGAAATTCAAACCGTTGATTTACCAAAATTTACCGAAGCTCCCTGGATACATAAACGTAAAGACTGGTATTATTTATCGTATGCCTATGATTTTCCTGAAAAAATAGCCTACGCTATGAGTAAATCAATTACAGGACCTTGGGAGTTTAAAGGTATTTTAAATGAAGTAGCCGGAAACAGCAACACCAATCACCAATCGATTATCGAGTTTAAAGGGCAATGGTATTTTGTGTACCATAATGGTTCTATTCCAACAAATGGCGGTAGTTTCAGGCGTTCTGTATGTGTAGATAAATTGTTTTATAACAAAGACGGAACAATGAAAAGAGTAATTATGACTTCTGAAGGAATTCAGTAGGAACAAATTTTAAATTTTTACCATATAAGTTATGTAAGTTCATTTAAAACGATGCTTGTAAAAAGTAACTTTTCTTATAACTTATATGATTTAAAAAACGTTCCAAAAGACCCAAATTTACTTACATCACTTAATATGATAAAAAAAGTTACAGTCACAGTTCACAGTTTCAGCTTATATGATTTTAAAATTTTTAAGATTAAGCAAGCCAAACTTAAATTTACTTACATCACTTATATGGTGAAAAAAGTTTAGTTATTGTTTGAGCTTATATGATTTTTAAAAACGTTCCAATTCAAAACTAAACTTAAATGATTTTATATCACTTATATGGTTTAAAAATATAGTGTATGAAGTTTTACATAAAACATACATTTTTTGTTCTAATGATGCTGGCAGCTTCAGTTGTTTTTGCACAGGAAATTGTCGTTCACGACCCGGTTGTCATCAAACAAAAAGATACTTATTATTTGTATTGCACGGGCAAAGGAATCAGTGTTTTTAGTTCTAAAGATTTAAAAAAATGGAACCCGGAACCTCAGGTTTTTACAGAAAAACCAGTTTGGGCAGATGGAGTTGCAGCCGATTTTAAAAACCATATCTGGGCACCGGATATTTCATTCCATAACAATACCTATTATTTGTACTATTCGGTTTCGGCTTTCGCCAAAAATACTTCGGCGATTGGTGTAGCGACCAATACAACTTTAGATTCAAAAGATAAAAATTACAAATGGATCGATCACGGAATTGTGATTCAGTCGCAGCCTAACCGTGATATGTGGAATGCCATTGACCCGAATTTAATTTTTGATGAAAACAATACGCCATGGCTTTCTTTTGGTTCTTTTTGGGAAGGACTAAAACTGGTAAAATTAAATCTCGATTTAAAATCAATTGCACAGCCTCAGGAATGGCACACGATTTCGAAACGTAAAAGAAGCTTTGAATTAGCAGATACTAATCCCGGTGACGGTGCTCTCGAAGCTCCTTTTATCTTTAAGAAAAACGGTTATTATTATCAGTTTCTTTCCTGGGATTTATGCTGCCGCGGAGAAAAAAGCACTTACAAAGTAGTTGTTGGAAGATCTAAAAATGTTACCGGACCTTATGTAGATAAAGAAGGAAAATCACTAAATCAGGGTGGTGGAAGTTTAGTAGTTCAGGGCGACGAAAATTATTTTGGAACAGGTCATAATAGCGCCTATACGTTTGACGGGAAAGATTATATTTTTTATCACGCTTACGAAAAGAAAACTAACGGAACACCAAGATTAATTGTAAAAGAAATGAAATGGGATGCCAACTTATGGCCGACTTTAAAATAGAATAATTGAATACGATGAAATGCTTATAATAAAAGAGCCTTTTGCATACAAATCATGGTTATGAGCATTACATCTGACTATTAAAAAGCAATAAAAACAAACAGATGAAAAAATATACTTTTCCAGCCTTAGCGATTGTGATGTCATTTTTAATTTTTGCTTCCTGTAAAGAAACAAAGAACAGTGTCGTGCAGTCAAATGATAAAACTTCGGTTTTGAAAGCAGGTTACCAAATTGAGCCGTTTAACATCCAGAATGTAAAACTGAACGACTCTTTCTGGCTGCCCATTATAAAAAGAGTACAGGAAATTACAATCGAATACGCAATTCAAAAGTGTAATGAAGAAGGCCGTTTTGAGAATTTTTTAATTGCAGGAAAACAAAAAACCGGAAAAGTACGAGGCGAAATGCCTTTTGATGATACCGATGTTTACAAAATTATCGAAGGAGCTTCAAATACCTTAATCAGTGCGCCAAATCCTAAATTAGAACGTGTTTTGGATTCCTTGATAGCCATTGTAAAAATTGGTCAGGAAAAAGACGGTTATCTAACAACTTGGAGAACTATAAATCCTGCAAAACCACCATGTACCTGGGTTCCGGTTATTGAAGGAAAACGTTGGGAGTCTTTACAAATCAGTCACGAATGCTACAATGCAGGACATTTGATTGAAGCGGCTGTAGTGCATTATGAAGCAACCGGAAAAAGAAATTTTCTTGACATTGCGATCAAAAATGCCGATTTGCTGGTAAGAACTTTCGGCGATGGTCCGGGTCAGGTAAAAGGCGTTCCCGGACATCAGATTGTAGAAACCGGTTTGATCAAATTGTATCAGGTAACACACAATGAAAGTTATTTAAAGCTTGCCAAATACTATTTAGACAATCGCGGTAATCCACAAAATCATAAATTATACGGAGAATACGCTCAGGATCATAAACCTGTAATTCAGCAAAATGAAGCCGTTGGACATGCCGTTCGTGCAGTTTATATGTACGCAGGAATGACAGATATCGCTGCAATGACAAAAGACAAAGGTTATACAGATGCCGTAAATAATTTATGGAGTAATATGGTCAACAAAAAAATGTACATCACCGGCGGAATTGGTTCCAGACACGACGGAGAAGCTTTTGGACCGAATTATGAGCTGCCAAATTTAACGGCATACAACGAAACTTGTGCTGCCATCGGCGATGTATACTGGAATCACAGATTGCATAGTTTATACGGTAAATCAGAATATTTTGATGTGATAGAAAGAACAATGTACAATGGTTTAATCTCCGGAATTTCGCTTGACGGAAAACAGTTTTTTTATCCAAATGCATTGGAAGCCGATGGCGTTTATAAATCAAACAGAGGATCCTGTACGCGTCAGGCATGGTTTGACTGTTCCTGCTGTCCAACCAATCTAATTCGTTTTGTACCGTCGATTCCGGGATTGATTTATTCAAAATCGAATGATGTTTTGTATGTGAATTTATATGCTTCAAACAGCGCATCTTTCAAACTTGGAAAAACCGATTTGCAGATTTCCCAGCAGACAGGATATCCATGGAACGGAAAAGTTGCTGTTTCGGTTAACCCGAAAAAAGAAAGCAAATTCACTATTAAACTTCGTGTTCCTGGCTGGGCAAGAAACGAAGTATTGCCAGGCGATTTATACAGGTATAAAAAAGCTTCAACTCAAAAAACGACTATTTCTGTTAATGGTGAATCAATAGCTGCGGAACCTGAAAACGGCTATTATAACATAACAAAAACCTGGAAAAAAGGAGACAAAATTGCACTTAATTTCCCGATGGAAGTACAGGAAGTGGAAACGAATTCAAAAGTAGAAACCAATAAAAATAAGGTTTCATTAGAATACGGGCCAATCGTGTATGCTGTTGAAGAAATTGACAACAAAACCAATTTTGACAAAATAGATGTAACACCTTCAGATACTTTCAAAGTAAGAAAAGAAGCGGATTTATTGCAGGGCGTAAACGTAATTGAGAATTCAAAATTCAAGGCGATTCCGTATTACAGCTGGTCAAACAGAGGCGTTGGAAAAATGAAAGTTTGGCTGGATTATAAAGGGAATTAAATAAAAGAGCAATAAAAACAAACGGTTGCAGGATTTTATGCTAAGGCTGTAAAGAAAGTAAATTAATGGTAATATAATTAGTTTAAAGTCAGTATTTATTGCTTTTTTTAAATCAAAACATTCCTTTTTAATGAATTATTGGTAAAAATTTAGAAACACATTTTTATTAAGTGTTTTTTGTACACTTGTAAAATAATTATCTTTATATTTGTCCTACTAAAAATGAACTTTGAATGAAAAATTATGTAATAGGATTGGACTACGGAACAGATTCTGTTCGGGCAGTACTAATAGACACAGAAAATGGGCAGGAGCTGGCATCCAATGTTTCGCATTATAAAAGATGGAAAAATAAACAATATTGTGATGCTTCTATAAATCAGTTTCGTCAACACCCTTTAGACCATATTGAAGGACTGGAGATAACGATTCAGACCGTTATTAAAGAAAGTAAAGTTGATCCTTCATTGGTACGAGGAATCTGTATTGATACAACAGGATCTTCTCCGGTTCCGGTTACTAAAGACGGAACTCCACTGGCTTTGACAAAAGGTTTTGAGGAAAATCCGAATGCAATGATGGTGTTGTGGAAAGATCATACAGCGATAAATGAAGCTAACGAAATCAATGAACTGGCAGTAAGCTGGGGCGGAGAAAATGTAACAAAATATGTAGGCGGAATTTATTCATCAGAATGGTTCTGGGCAAAAATTCTTCACATTGCAAGAGAAGATGAAGCGGTTAGAAATGCAGCACACACCTGGTTGGAACACTGCGATTTAATGACCTATTTATTAATTGAAGATAAAGATTTAAAAACATTCAAAAGAAGCCGTTGCGCTGCAGGACACAAAGCCATGTGGCACGAAGACTGGAACGGACTTCCTCCGGTTGAATTCTTAGAAAAACTACATCCGTATTTAGCTGCACTTCGTGGCAATTTATATGATGAAACCTATACTTCAGATTTAGTTGCCGGAAAATTAAGCAAAGAATGGGCAGACCGTTTAGGACTTACTACAGATACAGTTGTAGCTGTTGGAACTTTCGATGCACACTCTGGAGCAGTTGGAGCTAAAATTGGCGAAAACACTTTGGTTCGTGTAATGGGAACTTCAACTTGTGATATTTTGGTTGGTTCTTACGAAGAAGTAGGTACAAAAACCGTTCGCGGTATCTGTGGTCAGGTTGATGGATCTGTGATTCCGGGTTATATTGGTCTTGAAGCAGGGCAATCTGCTTTTGGAGATTTATTGGCTTGGTACAAAGAATTGCTGATGTGGCCAACAGAACAGTTATTAGGTGCTTCATCTCTTTTAAATGATGCTCAAAAAGAACAATTAAGAGAAGAATTCAGCGATAAATTAATTGTAGAATTAACGAAAGAAGCTGAAAAGATTCCGTTGTCTGAAAGTGTACCAACCGCTTTAGACTGGATCAACGGACGCAGAACTCCGGATGCAAATCAGGAAGTAAAAAGCGCCATTTCAAACTTATCTTTAGGATCAAAAGCGCCACATATTTTTAAGGCTTTAGTAAACGCAATCTGTTTTGGATCTAAAAAAATCGTTGATCGTTTTGAAGAAGAAGGCGTAAAAATTGACAGTGTTATCGGTATTGGTGGTGTTGCCCGTAAATCTCCTTTTATCATGCAGACTTTGGCAAACGTTTTAAATAAACCAATTAAAGTAGCCTTATCTGATCAGGCTCCGGCTTTAGGAGCTGCAATTTATGCCGCTGTAGCCTCCGGAATTTATCCAAATGTAATTGAAGCCAGTCAAAAAATGGGAAGTCCTTTTGAAAGTGAATACACACCAGAACTTGACAAAGTTGCTGCTTACAATAAATTACTTTTAGCATACGACCAATTAAGCTCTTATGCTGATCCATCTATTAAAATTACACAAAATGAGTTCTCTTTATAAAGATTTAAAACAAGAATGCTACGAAGCCAATATGCAGTTAAATGCATTAAATTTAGTGGTTTATACTTTTGGAAATGTAAGCGCTGTTGATCGCGAAAGGGGCGTTTTTGCCATTAAGCCAAGCGGTGTTCCTTACGAAGATTTAAAACCGGAAGATATTGTTATTGTAGACTTTGACAATAATATCGTTGAAGGCACATTACGTCCTTCGTCAGACACTAAAACACATGCTTATTTGTACAAAAACTGGCCAAATATTGGAGGTGTAGCGCATACTCATGCAACATATTCAGTGGCCTGGGCACAGTCACAACAGGATATTCCAATCTTCGGGACAACACACGCAGATCACTTAACGGCTGATATTCCGTGCGCGCCGCCAATGGCTGATTCACTTATTGAAGGTAACTACGAGCACAATACCGGAATTCAGATTCTGGATTGTTTCAAAGAAAAAAATCTTTCTTACGAAGAAGTAGAAATGGTTTTGATTGGAAATCACGGTCCGTTTGCTTGGGGAAAAAATGCAGCAAAAGCGGTTTATAACAGTAAAGTTCTTGAAGTAGTTGCAGAAATGGCATACCTGACTTTACAAATAAACCCGAATGCGCCAAGACTGAAAGATTCATTAATAAAGAAACATTACAACCGCAAACACGGAAAAGATTCGTATTACGGACAATAATAAATTTGTTTCAGGTTTCAGGTTTTTTTGTTTCAAGTTGTTGGAACGTGGAACCTGAAACTTGTAACAAAGAAAACTAAAACAATAAAATAACAATTTAAATTTTTCAGATTCCAATAACTTGAAACCTGAAATTTGAAACAAAATAAACAAAAAGACATGATTGATATCTCTCAAAAAGAAGTATGGTTTGTAGTAGGAAGCCAGGAATTGTACGGTGAAGAAACGTTAAGAAAAGTTGCTGAACATTCGCAAATAATTGCAAAAGGATTAGATGCTTCATCTCATATACCGGTAAAAGTAGTTTATAAAGATGTAGTAAAATCTCCGGATCAGATCTTAGATGTATGTCTGGCAGCAAACACAACTAAAAACTGTATTGGGGTTATTACCTGGATGCATACTTTTTCACCTGCAAAAATGTGGATTGGTGGTTTAAGAATTCTTAAAAAACCATTATGTCACTTGCACACACAATATAACGCTGAAATTCCATGGGGTTCTATCGACATGGATTTCATGAACTTAAATCAGTCAGCTCACGGAGATCGTGAATTTGGTTTTATGATGTCAAGAATGCGTAAAAAACGCAAAGTTGTTGTGGGTCACTGGGAAGATGAAAGAGTACATAAAAAATTAGGTGTATGGTCAAGAGTAGCTTTGGGTTGGGATGAACTTCAAAAACTAAAAGTAGCCCGTATTGGAGACAATATGCGTGAAGTTGCCGTTACTGACGGTGATAAAGTTGAGGCTCAGATTCGTTTCGGAATGTCTGTTAACGGATATGATTCTTCTGATGTTACGAAACATATCGAAAAAGTTACAGAGAAAGAATTAAACGATTTGTTAGCAGTTTACGAAGCTACTTATAATTTAACAGACTCTTTAAAAGAAGGCGGAGCGCAAAGAAGCTCATTAGTTGAAGCAGCAAAAATCGAGTTAGGTTTAAGAGCTTTCCTTGTTGAAGGAGGTTTTGGAGCTTTTACAGATACATTCGAAAACCTTGGAGTATGGAAACAATTACCAGGAATAGCTACACAAAGATTAATGGCTGATGGTTATGGTTTTGGTGGAGAAGGAGACTGGAAAACGGCTGCTATGGTGAGAGCATTAAAAGTAATGAACATTGGTCTTGAAGGAGGAACTTCTTTTATGGAAGATTACACTTACCACTTTGCACCTCAAAAATCATACGTTTTAGGATCACACATGTTGGAAATCTGTCCGTCTATTGCTGATGGAAAAGCTGCTTGTGAGGTTCACCCGTTAGGAATTGGTGGAAAAGAAGACCCTGTTCGTTTGGTATTTAATTCACCGGCAGGAGAAGCAATCAATGTTTCATTGGTTGATATGGGAACCCGTTTCCGTTTAATTGTAAACGAAGTAGTAGCGGTAAAACCATTGGCAGAATTGCCTAAGCTTCCTGTTGCACGCGTATTGTGGGATTGCAAACCAGATCTTGATATTGCAGCAACAGCATGGATTTTAGCAGGAGGTGCACATCATACTGTATACAGTCAGGCAGTTACAACAGAATTTATGGAAGACTTTGCTGATATCGCCGGAATTGAATTAGTGGTTATTGATGAAAAAACAACTATCAGAGATTTTAAAGATAAATTGAATGCCAACGAAGCGTATTATCATGCGTTTCAACACGGATTATAATCTGGTCAAAAGTCGAAAGGCATAAAGTCATAAAGATTGGTTAACTTTGAATCAATTGGCTTTAAGGCTTTCGGCTTTATGACTTTACTAACTTAAAAAACCAGTATTTATGAATGTATTAAAACGTTGTGCTTTCGGAATTGCGATAATCGGTTTAGGATCTCTTTCTGTTCAATGTAAAAGCGATAAAAAAATGGATGCTACCACAACCCAAGAAACAAAAGATTCTGTAACAATTGTAAAATCAGATTACGGAACAACTCCAAAAGGAGAAAAAATTGAAAGCTACAAGCTGAAAAACCAAAACGGAATGGAAGTAGATATTATCACTTTTGGTGGTATTATCACTGAATTGAAAGTGCCAAACAAAGACGGCGTTTCTGAAAATGTTGTCATCGGATTCAATTCTTTGGAACAATATATGAAACCAAACCCATTTTTTGGAGCACTCATCGGAAGATACGGAAACCGAATTGCAAAAGGTAAATTTTCATTAGACGGAAAAGAATACACTTTGGCAATCAACAATGCACCAAATGCTTTACACGGAGGCCCAGAAGGTTTTTTCAGAGCAGTATGGAAAGCAGATGAGGTTAAATCAGGAGAAACAGCTTCTTTAAAATTATCTTACCTAAGTAAAGATGGAGAAGAAGGATATCCAGGAAATTTACAGGTTTTTGTTACGTATACATTAACAAAAAACAACGAACTTGAAGTGCTTTACGAGGCTACAACAGACAAGAAAACCGTTGTGAATTTAACGCAGCATTCTTACTTCAATTTATCAGGAGATTTTACAAAAACAATCTTAGATCACGAACTGACTTTAAATGCTGATAAAATTGTTCCTGTGGATGCAACTTTAATTCCAACAGGCGAATTACAGGATGTTGCCAACACACCTTTCGATTTCAGAAAACCAAAATTAATCGGAAAAGAAATCGATGCTAAAGACGAACAATTGGTAAGAGGAAAAGGATACGATCACTGCTGGGTGCTGAACAATCCTGAAAAAAGTAAAACAGTTATTGCAACAGCTTACCACCCTGCAAGCGGAAGAGTTTTAGAAATGACTACAGATGAACCTGGAATTCAGTTTTATTCCGGAAATTTCCTTGACGGAACTTTGCCAAATCCAAAAGGAGGAACTTTTGCTCACAGAACAGGGTTTTGTTTAGAAACACAACACTATCCTGATTCTCCAAACCAAAAAGACTTTCCAACGACTGTTTTAAACCCAGGCGAAAAATACAAAACGAAAACTACCTTTAAGTTTTCAGTTAAAAAATAAATTTAAATAAGTTTATAGTTTAGTTCTCTAAAACCTCGAAAGTTGTGATTTCGAGGTTTTTTTGTTAATCTAAATATTATATTCTTTTTATCTTTGATTGATTACACAATGGAAATAAGTTAACAGAAATAGCGCCCCGGTTAAAACCGTTATTAGGCATTATAAAAAATTAAAAATGAATGAAAATTATTCAGTATTTAGAAAATATCCAACATTAGAACAAGTCAAAGAACTAGAAACTTTATTAAATCAGAATAATATTGTTACACAGATAGCAGATAATATTCCATCTGTCGATTCTTCATTTTCGGGAAGTACTTTACAAAATCAATATGAGATAAAAATACCATTAGCAGATTTTGAAAAGGCAGAAAAGATTCTGGATAAAAAGGCAGAAAAATTAATCGATCAGATTGATAAAGACTATTATTTATTCAGTTTTTCAGACGATGAATTATATGAAATACTTTTAAAAGCAGACGAGTGGAATGAATTTGATTATAAGCTGGCGCAAAAAATCTTAATACAAAGGGGTAAATCAGTAGATACAGAATTGCTCAAGGCTTTGAAAAAACAACGTATTGAGTTATTGGCTAAGCCGGAAGAGAATCAGAAATCATGGATTATGGCTGGCTATATTTTTGCAATTCTTGGTGGATTTTTGGGTATTCTTATTGGTTATTCATTATGGACTTCTAAAAAATCTTTGCCAAATGGACAAAAAGTTTATTCTTATAATGATAAAGACAGAGCTCATGGGAAAAATATTTTTTATATAGGGTTGATTATTCTTCCGTTTTACATAATTATAAGGATTTTGACCCAAATTTAATAGTCACATAAGCTAACATTAAATAACTTATTAATAAAGATTAATGTAATTCGCAGCTGAAATTCATAAAAATGTCATTCAAACACCTCTTCAAAGCAAACCTAAACTGGACTTCAAAAACAGAGAAAGAAGAAACCTCAAAATTCTACAGCAAAATACATCAAATTAAAATCGAAGGCAAACCAGTTTTAGACGTTTCTGCTGCAAAAGCTTTCAAAGGCGATCCGGAATTATACAATCCGGAAGATTTGCTGTTGAGTAGTTTGGTTTCTTGCCACATGATGTCGTATTTATATGTATGCTCTCAAAACGGAATTGAAGTTTTAGAATATGTCGATAATGCCGAAGGAACTCTGGAAGTTTCCGCTGATGGAAGCGGGAGGTTTACAGAAGTTCGTCTGTATCCAAAAGTTAAAATTGCAAATAGGGATCAAATTGAGCTTGCGTTAGAACTTCATAAAAAAGCCAATCAATTGTGTTTTATAGCCAACTCCTGTAATTTTCCGGTTTTGCATAATGCTTCATGCGAAGTGCTATAACAAAAACTGTTTGTAAAATTAATTAGACTCTTGCCTAAATATTCTTTAGCCTTTCTTCTGTTCTCTCACGAAAGTTAATACAATAAAAAAGGCGGAATTTCTTCCGCCCTTTTTGCCCCAAATTTACCACATACAATACCTACTAATGTCATGGTCTACCAAATGTATGGCGATATATTTTCTGTTTCAAATATTCTGGACTAAAACAAATTAATCCGATTAAGTGACTGATTTTTAAATTATTGAAGTTGGTATAAATAAAAAAGGTGAGATTTCTCCCACCTTTTTTGCCCCAAATCTACCATAAACTTAACCTACTAATGTTATGGTGCTTCAAAGATATATCAGCATTACACTTTTCCCAAACAATTAGGATGAACGGTAAAAAAAATCGATAAAATGCACTTTTTAACTTTTTTTTAGTAAGCTCTTGCGTTTTTTCCTTCATAAAAGTTCATAAATGCTCTGTTTACAACCCTGTTTCCACCCGGTGTTGGGTAGTCTCCGGTAAAGTACCAGTCTCCTAAATTTTTCGGACAGGCAATATGCAAGTCTTCCACTTTTTGGAAAATGATTTTAACCTCGGCATTAATTTCAGGAGAGCTTAACATTTTAGCTATTTTGTCTGAAATTTCTTCAGGAGTAAAAGGATCGTAGATCGCCGTAACGTAATTTACAACATCAGTATCTGCGTAATTTTCCTGCGCTTTACATTTAGTGTAAACTTCATCAACGATATGATATAAATTTCTCTCTTTTAATAATTCTAAAGCAGCTCTGAAAGCTACAAGACCTTCCAGTTTTGCCATGTCAATTCCGTAACAATCTGGGTAACGGATTTGCGGAGCAGATGATACAATAACAATACGTTTTGGTTTTAAACGATCCATCATTTTGATAATACTCATTTTAAGAGTCGTACCACGAACAATACTGTCATCAATAATAACCAGATTATCATTTGGTTTGATTACGCCGTAAGTAACGTCATAAACGTGAGCAACTAAATCGTCACGGCTGCTGTCCTCAGTAATAAAGGTTCTGAGTTTGGCGTCTTTGATTGCTACTTTCTCCGTACGTATTTTTACAGCCAGAAGCTCCTGAAGCGTTTCGGCTGTCAGCGTGTTTCTGTTTGCAATTATGTAATCGTTTTTACGCTGGTTAAGGAAATCCTGCGCTGCTTCAACCATTCCGTAAAAAGAAGTTTCCGCTGTATTTGGAATATATGAAAATACAGTATTGTCTGTATCGTTGTCTATTGATTTTAGAACGGCAGGTAAAACTAATTTCCCCAGATTTTTACGCTCCTGGTAAATTTCGGCATCACTTCCTCTTGAGAAATAAATTCTTTCAAAAGAACAGGCTTTTTTAACGGTTGGTTCCAGAATTTGATTCATGGTAACCTTTCCATTTTTCTTTATAATTAATGCATTTCCTGGGTCGATTTCCTGAACGCTGTCAAAAGGAACGTTAAATACAGTTTGAATAACAGGTCTTTCAGAAGCTACAACAACTACTTCATCATCCTGATAATAATAAGCTGGGCGAATACCGGCTGGATCTCTAAATACAAAAGCGTCTCCGTGACCTAGTAAACCAGCCATTGCATAACCACCGTCTAAGTTTTTGGCAGAGCGTGTTAATATCTTGGCAAGATCCAAACGTTCTGCAATTACCGGTGAAGCTTCTCTTTTTGAGTAACCTTCCGCTTTACAGTCCTGATACAATTGCATTACTTCTTTATCTAGAAAGTGACCAATTTTTTCCATTACAGTAACGGTATCGGCCATTTCTTTTGGATGCTGTCCTAATTCAACCAAATTTTGGAAAAGCTCTTTAACATTGGTCATATTAAAGTTTCCTGCCAAAATTAAATTACGGTGCATCCAGTTGCTTTGACGTAAAAATGGATGTACACTTTCGATGCTGTTTTTTCCGAAAGTTCCATAACGAACGTGTCCTAAAAATAATTCTCCAATATAAGGAATACTTGTTTTTAGTTCTTGTATGTTGTCTCCCAATTCAGGATTTGCTTTTAATTCTTCACTAATGCGTTCATTAATTTGTTTAAAGACATCCTGTATTGGCTGTGAATGATTTGAACGAACCCTGCTAATATAACGTTCACCAGGTTCTACATCTAATTTGATACTTGCAAAACCGGCACCATCCTGACCACGGTTATGCTGTTTTTCCATCATCAGATACATTTTCTGAATCCCGTAAAAAGCAGTTCCGTATTTTTCTTTGTAATATTCAAGCGGTTTAAGAAGTCTGACTAAGGCTATACCACATTCGTGTTTTAAAGCGTCGCTCATTGTGTTTTGTATTTGTGTTGTTGTAAGTTGTGTGTATTAACGTAATAAAAAAGCCCCGTTTTATCGAGGCTCTTAGGCATTATATTTCTATGTCAAACTGAGTTAACGACTTAAATTGCTGTAATCGAATCGCTACTTCTGTTTTGCTTAATGTTTCCATCCTCTCGGTTCCAAATTTCTCTACGCAGAACGAAGCTAAATTCGAACCGTAAATAATTCCGTTTTTCATGTTTCCAAAAGAAATGTTTTCGCTTTGTGCAATAAATCCGGAGAAACCGCCTGCGAAAGTGTCTCCTGCTCCTGTCGGATCGAAAACTTCTTCTAATGGTAAAGCCGGTGCAAAAAATACTTCTCTATTGTGGAATAAAAGTGCGCCGTGTTCTCCTTTTTTAATCACTACGTATTTTGGTCCTAATTCCTGAATTTTAGCAGCTGCTTTTACTAATGAATATTCACCAGAAAGTTGTCTTGCTTCTTCGTCATTGATTGTGATAACATCTACACGTTTGATTACGTCTAGTAATTCAGGAAGAGCGCAGTCCATCCAAAAGTTCATTGTATCTAAAACAACTAATTTTGGTTTTTTCTCCATTTGATCTAAAACACTGCTTTGTACTAACGGATGCAGGTTTCCTAACATCACAACATCAGCATCTTTAAAGTTTTGAGGAACTTTTGGCTGAAAATCTGCCAACACGTTTAACTCAGTTACCAAAGTGTCTCTTGAATTCAGATCATTGTGATATAGACCGCTCCAGAAAAAGGTTTTCCCGCCTTTTACAATTTCGATTCCGGAGATATCGATATTTTTTGAAGTTAAAAGATCTAAATGCTCCTGAGGGAAATCATCGCCAACTACAGAAACTATGGCCGATTGCAGGTTAAAGAATGATGCTGATAAACCAATATACGTTGCAGCACCACCTAATATTTTATCTGTTTTTCCGAAAGGGGTTTCAATTGCGTCGAAAGCAACTGTTCCAACAATCAATAATTTATTCATTTTATGAATTTCGAATTAAGGTGCAAAGATACTTCATAAGTTACAATATTGCAACGGTTTGCAATCTCAAAATTTTCATAAAAAAACGACAACGATTTCGAAGTAAAACTGTTGTAAATGAATTGTTTAAAAATGTTTTTTTGAAAGTTTATAATAGGTTTTCTGGATTTAAAATGCAACTTATATTTTGTAAATATTTTTAGTTAGATTTGTTTGTATACGAAATCTTAGCGATGAATAAAATTTTACCTTTATTGCTGTTTTGCTTTTTGTTTTCCTGCGAAAGAAAGAAACCTAACTTTTCTGAAAAGATGATTGAAAAATTATCGATTATGGAAGAATATGAAGATGGGCAATTATTGCCTTCTATATATGTGGGCTTGGATTTATATGGTTTGATAAAAAATAATGAAGTTTATGAAACTAACAATCATGAATTGTTCTTTCTTTATCAAGGGTATTATTTTAAAAAATTTGAATCCTTTGAAAGTTTTTTAAATGCTATTTTAAACAAAGATTTTGTTTTGGATAAACAATTGTTTAAAAAGCGAATCTATCTGCCAAGTTTTAAACTGAATCCAATTATAGAAAAAGAATATACAAGTTTAGGATTCGATAAGTTTCTAAAAAAATATTCGAAACCATCTATTCGAAAAAATGAATTAGAACTTAATAAATCAATTATAAAGGCTGCAGAATATTCGACAGTGAAATATTTTTTATTTATAAATAGATATGATGTTAGCGTGGATTGCTATATCGGTAAAGATTACATAAGAAAAAGAGAAGATTCCTTTAAATAATTTACAATTGATACTTCTTATCAAAATAATTCTTTAAAACCCCAACCTGAATCAAAATCATAAAAGGAACAATTAAAATAGCATACAGGAAATTTTTAGAAAAATGAATACCGGAGAATAATGTTGCAATTTTATCAGAATATAATTTTCCAATTTCGTCAATTTTAAAATTGCTTTCTGGAACTGAAAAAAGAGAAACATACATTACAAGGAAAGCTAAGGCAATTCCAATAGAAATCCATACCGGCTTAGAAATTAATGGTTTGTATATTTTAAGTTTTTTCTCTTCTAAAATTAGAACTTCAGCCATTATTTTAGAAGTGAAATCTATTGATGGTGACTGCAGTTTTTCTTCAGCCATCATTCTGTCAATAAGTTGTTCTATATCTTTATCGCTCTCTCTCATAACATTGTATTATTTCCGGTTCTAACTGCTGTCTCAAAATTACGGCTAATTTCTGTCGGCTTCTAAATAATTTTACTTTGACATTATTAGCATTGATGTTCATTATTTTGCCAATTTCTTCTAAACTCTGATCTTCAAAATAAAATAAAGTCAGTAGGAAATTTTCTTCACTTGGTAGCAAATTTAAAGAATTTTGAATGGTTTGCTTTCGTTCCTTTTCTTCTAAAGCACTCAAAGCATTCTCCATCGTTTTAATTAAATGTGCCGAAAATTCATCAATCGAAATGTTTAAATTTTCTTTTTTGTTTTTCTTCAAACGGTCTAAACATGTATTGTAAGCAATTTTATAAATCCAGGTCGAAAATTTCGAATCGCCTTTAAACTTACTTAAAGAATTATATATTTTTATAAAAGTGTCCTGAGCAACTTCTTCGGCTTCTTCCCTGTTTTTAACCATTTTCAGCGCCAGAGTAAAAATCATGTCTTTATAACGATCGACCAGCACGGCAAATGAATTAGTTTCGCCCTGAAGGATTCTGTCGATATAATGTTGATCAGATATTGTACTCATATTATATAGGACGACAATTTGTTTTCAAAGGTTACATCGAATTTAGGAAAAAAATAAAATTCCAATTATTTAAATTCCAATCTTTATATAATAATGTGGAGTGAAAAACTTTATAAAGTTTTAAACTTTGACAAAGCTATGTGGGTAAACTAATTTCTAATCAAAATTAATTGATTATCACTTAATTTTGGAATTTGTAATTTAAAAAATTGATTTTTTTTGGGCTAAGTTGTAACCTGAATTTAAAAAGCCTCGTCCTATGAAGTATCAATCAATTAAAAATATAAAATTATGAATGCAGAAATTTTAATCCCAATCACTTTTTTTCTAATGATTTTCGGAATTGTATACCTTATTTATTCAACTCGAAACAGAGAACGATTAGCGCTTATTGAAAAAGGGGTCGATGCCAGTATTTTTTTAGAAGGAAAAAATAAAGGCGTGCCGGCATGGAAAGTATTTGTTGTGAATCTGGCCTTCTTATTAATAGGAAGCGGTGTAGGGATATTTATTGCCTTGTTGATTACGACTTATACTTCTTTAGATGATGATGCCGTTTATCCTTCCATTATTTTTATAATGTCCGGAGTTGGATTATTAATCGGATTTGGAACGGCTAAGGATTTAGATAAAGAGCAATAAAGATTTATAAGTTAGTGTAAAAAAACGTATCGGGGTTTGATTTCGATACGTTTTTTATTTATATCAGTTTAGAATCAGTAGTTTCATAAAAAGAATCTACAGAAAGTTTTGGCTGCAAGGATGCCATAACAGCCAATTGATCACAACGTTCATTTTGTGGATGATTGTTGTGTCCTTTGATCCATTTAAAATTGACTTGGTGTTTGCGATAAACAATTAGAAAACGTTTCCAGAGATCAGAATTTTTTCTTCCGGTAAACCCTTTTTTCTCCCAGCCTAAGACCCATTTTTTTTCAACAGAATCCACAACATATTTAGAATCCGAAATTACAAGAACTTTCATGTTTGGTTTTTTGAGTTTTTCTAAACCAACAATTACAGCCAAAAGCTCCATTCTATTATTAGTTGTCAAGCGAAAGCCTTCGTAAAATTCTTTTTTATGAGGTGTTCCAACCAATTCCATCACGACCCCGTAGCCACCATTGCCGGGATTTCCTTTTGCGGCACCATCTGTATATATATGTACTTCGTGTTCCATTTAGATTTCTTAGATTTTAGACTTCTTAGATATTGATTTTAGACTCTTAAAATTTAAATATAATATATTAGAAATCTAAGAAGTCTGACAATCTAAACAATTTATTGTTCTAAGATAGTCTGAATAACTTCTGGAAAATGTTTTTGTTCCAGTTCATGAATTTTCTCTGCAACTGTTTCAGGGGTGTCTTCATCCGTTAAAGCAACGTTTGCCTGAAAGATAATAGCACCTTCATCATAATGTTCATTAACATAATGAATAGAGATTCCGGTTTCTTTTTCCTTATTGTTTACAATGGCTCTGTGTATGTGCATACCGTACATTCCCTTGCCTCCGTAATTGGGCAAAAGTGCCGGATGGATGTTGATTATTTTGTCTGGGTACTGCTCAATTATGTTTTCGGGAAATTTCAGTAAAAAACCAGCTAGCACAATCAAATCCGGGGCGATTTTTTGTATTTTTTGTAATAAATTTCGCTCTAAAAGTTCGTTTTTTGAGAAGATTTCGACCGGAATTTGATGGTTTTTTGCCCTTTCAATGACTTTTGCATTTGCATTATTTGTAAAGACAGAAACAACCTTTGCAATTTCGGTTTTAGAAAAATATTTTATAATGTTTTCTGCGTTAGTTCCTGAACCTGAGGCAAAAACGATAATTTTTTTCATGATATAATTTATTTTGAGAATGCAAAAAACGGAATAAAAAATCAAAATAAATAGTATTGAAAGACCTTTCTTGAAATTAATTTTATAAATTAGTAACACATTTATTAACTAAATAGTTGTTTTAAAATAAAGTTTTTTATTTTTGCCAACAAATTAAATTCTAAAATTAAAGATTATGTCAGACATTGCATCAAGAGTAAAAGCGATTATCGTAGACAAATTAGGTGTTGACGAAAACGAAGTTGTAACAGAAGCAAGCTTCACTAATGATTTAGGAGCTGACTCATTAGACACTGTTGAGCTTATTATGGAATTCGAAAAAGAATTTGATATTCAGATTCCAGACGATCAAGCAGAAAACATTGCTACTGTTGGTCAAGCTATTTCTTATATCGAGGAAGCTAAAAAATAATAATATCACACCCGATTCTGATTTACTTTAGAAATCGGGTGTTATTATTTATAAAATTTAAATTTCGATTGGTTTTCAATCAAAAGATATAGTATATATTGTAATGCCCATGGCTCTTAAGTAGAACATACAGTTAAGAAAGCGTGGGTTTTATTTGTTTAAAGATACAAAATACATTTTTATGGCATTAAAGCGAGTTGTTGTTACAGGATTAGGTGCTCTTACCCCTATCGGAAACAATATCCAGGAGTATTGGGATGCACTTATTAATGGAGTTAGCGGTGCTGCCCCAATAACGTATTACGATACAGAGAAACATAAAACCAAGTTTGCCTGCGAAGTAAAAAACTTCAATATCGAAGATTACATGGACCGAAAGGAAGCACGTAGACTTGATAAATTTGCTCAGTATGCAATTGCAGCCAGTGATGAAGCTATTAAAGATGCCGGAATTACAAATGATAATGTTAACAAACAAAGAGTTGGTGTTATCTGGGGAGCCGGAATCGGAGGTTTAGAAACTTTTCAGGATGAAGTAATGTATTATGCAAAAGGAGATGGAACGCCAAAATTCAATCCTTTCTTTATCCCTAAAATGATTGCAGATATCGCACCTGCTCATATTTCAATGCGTAATGGTTATATGGGACCTAATTATACTACAGTTTCAGCTTGTGCTTCTTCTGCTAATGCTTTAATTGATGCTTTTAATTATATTCGTTTAGGAATGTGTGATGTAATTGTATCTGGAGGTTCTGAAGCCGCTGTTACAATTGCAGGTATGGGAGGTTTCAGTTCAATGCACGCATTATCTACAAGAAATGAAAGCCCGGAAACAGCTTCAAGACCTTTTGACGCAACCAGAGATGGTTTTGTTTTAGGTGAAGGAGCAGGAGCTCTGGTTCTTGAAGAGTATGAACACGCTAAAGCAAGGGGTGCAAAAATCTATTGTGAAATTGGAGGAGGCGGAATGTCATCTGATGCTTACCATTTAACCGCGCCGCATCCGGAAGGAATTGGAGTTATTGCAGTAATGCAAAATACGTTAAGAGATGCCGGAATGAATCCTGAAGATGTAGACCATATCAATACTCATGGAACTTCTACTCCTCTTGGAGACGTAGCTGAGCTAAAAGCAATCAGTGCTGTTTTTGGAGATCATGCAAAAACCATCAATATCAATTCGACAAAATCTATGACAGGACATTTACTTGGTGCTGCAGGAGCTATTGAGGCAATTGCTTCAATTTTAGCCATGCAGAACAGTATTGTTCCTCCAACAATTAATCATAGTGTTGTGGATGAAAACATTGATCCGTCACTAAACCTCACTTTAAATAAACCTCAGAAAAGAGAAGTAAATGTTGCTATGAGTAATACATTTGGTTTTGGAGGTCATAATGCTTGTGTATTGTTTAAAAAATTAGTTGACTAATTTCTGTATATGAATATTATCAAAAAAATATTTAAAAAATCCCGTTCTCATGAAGGCGGGATTTTTTTTGATGATATTCAGAAAATTCTTGGTTTTGAGCCTATTTCGCTGGAATTTTACAAGAAAGCATTTACACACAGATCTTCTAATAAACAGGATAAATTTGGAAATCCGGTTAATTATGAGAGATTGGAGTTTTTAGGGGATGCTATGTTGAGTTCTGTGATTGCTGCACATTTATATAATGAAGCTCCAAACGGAGATGAGGGTTATTTGACAAAAATGCGTTCTAAAATTGTGAGTAGGGAACACCTGAACGAACTAGGTAAAGATTTAAATTTAGTCCGGTTTGTTGAAAGCAAGGTGCCGGTTCAGCATTTTGGGGAAAATATACACGGAAACATTTTCGAAGCACTCATAGGTGCTATTTACTTAGACCGGGGATATTCTTTTTGTGAAAAATTTATTCATACCAGGGTGATTATTCCTTATGTTGATATTGCACGTCTTGAAGGAAAAGTAATTAGTTATAAAAGTTTGGTTATTGAATGGTGTCAGAAAGAAAAGAAAATTTTTCATTACGATATTTTTGAAGATAACGGGATTGACGGACAACGATTATTTGGCGTTAAACTGAGCATCGATGACAAAATTGTGGCAAGGGCAAGAGCAACTTCAAAAAAGAAAGCAGAAGAGAAAGCATCGCAGCGGGCTTATTTCGCATTTCAGGAAAAAATGGCGAAGAAATAACACAAAAATGCTGTGATACCAGTAATGCTATAACGTTTTAGTTTATAAATTAACAAAAACATGCCGTTCTTAACTATTTCCGCTACGATAGAAATAGTATATTTACAACTTGATATTTCATGATATGGCTGTTCATAGATTGGATTTAGACGAATTTGACGAAATTGATTATTATTTAATGGCAATTCATACTTCCCTGGAGGACTATCGATTGGCCTATTTTATCAATAAAAAACTTCCGGTCAACTTAAGTAAGAGCAAAAACGAGATTCATGCTCAGACTAAGAATGGTGAGGCAAATTTTTCCAGATTTTATTATTATGATACCGATAAAGCCCTTTCATGGAACCTGATTCAGAATAAAAATGAAATCATTTCAGTGAGTACGGGTGATTTTCAGAATTTGTTTTCCAATGAAAAAAGTGAGTTTTCAACAACAATTCATTTACTTCCTGAATTCAAAAAAGTAGATTTTTTCCTGAAAATTGACAATAGCGATGAGGCTATAGATTTTTCAGAGATACAGCAAAAGCTAAATACAATTGAGAGTATTGCGGCTATTTATGCTGTGGATACGAACAAAATAAAATCAAAAAACAATTTAATTTTTTAAAGAAATGCTAACAAACAAAAAAACTAAAATTGTAGCTACACTTGGACCTGCATGTAGTACGAGAGAGATCATCAAGGATATGATCGAAGCAGGGGTTAATGTGTTTAGAATCAATTTTTCGCATGCTGACTATGAAGGAGTAAAAGAGAAGATAAATATTATTAGAGGACTAAACGAAGAATTTGGATATACAACTGCAATCCTTGGGGATTTACAAGGGCCAAAGCTCAGAGTTGGTGTGATGGAAGAAGGAACAGTTGTTAATGATGGTGACATTATTACTTTTACAACTGCTGAAGATATTATAGGAAATGCTCAGAGAGTGTTTATGAAATATCAGAATTTCCCAAATGATGTTAATCCGGGAGAGCGCATTTTGCTTGATGACGGTAAGCTTATTTTTGAAATCGTTTCTACAGATAAAAAGACTGAAGTTGTTGCCAAGGTTATTCAGGGTGGTGAATTAAAATCTAAAAAAGGAGTTAATCTTCCAAATACAAAAATTTCTTTACCTGCTTTAACTGAAAAAGATATTGCTGATGCAATTTTTGCAATTGAGCAAAAAGTAGACTGGATCGCACTTTCATTTGTGAAAACTCCACGTGATTTACAGGATTTACAGGAATTAATCGCTAAACATTCAGAATATAAAATTCCAATCGTTGCTAAAATTGAAATGCCGGAAGCTCTTGAGAACATGGATAAAATTGTAGCATATTGCGATGGTTTAATGGTTGCTCGTGGAGATTTAGGAGTTGAACTTCCTGCTCATGAAGTGCCATTGGTTCAGAAAGATCTAATTCGCAGAGCTAAAACAGCTAGAATTCCTGTAATCGTTGCTACACAAATGATGGAAACAATGATTACAAGCTTGACTCCAACAAGAGCAGAAGTTAATGACGTTGCAAACTCTGTAATGGATGGAGCTGATGCTGTAATGTTGTCCGGAGAAACAGCTACAGGAAATTATCCGGTACAGGTAATCCAGAGAATGACTCAAATTTGTGAGGCTGTTGAGGATTCTCCGCTTATTCAGGTTCCACAAAATACGCCACAAATTAAAACAAAACGTTTTGTTACTAAAACAGTTTGTCATCAGGCAGCTTTATTAGCTAATGAAATAGAGGCTAAAGCAATTTGTACCTTGACAAATAGTGGTTATACAGCTTTTCAGATTTCAGCATGGAGACCATCTTCTGCACATATTTTAGTGTTTACTTCAAACAGAAGAATTTTAACTCAGTTAAATTTATTATGGGGAGTTAAATCTTTTTTCTATGATAACGAAGAAAGTACAGATGATACTGTTACAGATGTAAATCAAATTGCAATTCAAAAAGGGTATGCTAAAAAAGGAGATTACTTAATTAACCTTGCTGCAATGCCAATTAAAGATAAAGGAATGGTGAATACCATGAGAGTTTCTGAAATAGAATAGTTTTTTATAAAGCACATATTTAAAAATCCATCCGGAATATCGGGTGGATTTTTTTGTTTCAATTCTTATGAAAAGGATTATGAGTAATCAAATAAAAATTCCCGACAAATAAAATTGATCGGGAATTCTGATGTAATTTATGAACATAAAAGCACTATCTTTTCCAGTGCGGTTTAATAATTTTGTTTTGCTTATGAATTAAAATTAAGAATAAAATTGTTGCAAGTGCACAGAAAACAATAGCCTGAATAGATCCTTCAGGACCAAACTCTCCGCCGGTAATAATTTCCGGGCCTTGTATTTTGGCCTCAAATAAGCTGTTTGTTTTTTCGTTTCCTGATGTAATGGCACCAAAGATTCCCGACTGTGTAAAGTTCCAGGCAAAGTGTAAAGCAATTGGAAGCCATAAATTACGGCTGTAAATAAAAGCAGCTCCAAATAAAAATCCTGCCATGATTATGCATATTGATGACAGTAAAGTGCCGTGAGGATTTGCCAGGTGAAAAACACCAAACAGGACTGATGAAATGGTAAGCGAAATATAGCTTCCCAGTTTTTCTTCCAAAATCCTGAATATAATTCCGCGAACCAATATTTCTTCTATAATTGCAACTGTAAACATAATCGCAAACGGAATCAGGACGAACGAAACAGGATTGGTATTCACGATGCTGTAACTTCCATTTAAATACATTACGAAAATGGTAAGTGATTGTAGAATAACACTTATTAGAATGCCCAAAGATATATTTTTGACAATTCCTTTTGTGGCAAATTCAGTTATGGTCCTTTTATCATACTTTTTAAAAAACAAAATATAGCTGAAAACGCAGGCTGATGAAACCAAAAGCCCTTTGAGAAGATTTCTGTAATCTTTGTCAAGTGGTGTTAATGTCAGTAATCTTGAGGCAATTTGCTGTCCGATTATAACAACTGCCATAAAAACAAGTAAGGCAAGAATCATCTTGGTTATTGGTGATTTAAATATTTTTTGTTTTGTAGTAAGGGCTTTCATTTAGATTAGGTTTAAGTATTAATTTGAAGCAAAAGTATATTGCTGCAAAACCAAAAAATAGAATGAAATTTGCCTTACTTATAATTTTTGAAATTGTTTGGGTAAAAATCCGGTTTGATTTTTGAAAGTCCTGATAAAGTGACTTTGATCTGCAAAACCGCATTCGAGACTAATTTCGGTTAGATTGGTCTGGTTTGATTGTATGAGTGAAATTGATCGGTTTATTTTGATACGGCGCATATATTCGCCAAGAGTGCAGCCAAAATATTTAGGAAAGTGTTTGGATATTGTAATAGGATTTAGTTGTAAAACCTTTGCCAGATCTTTCAGATTTGGATTTTCATTCCAGCAGTCATTCAATAATTCGTTTAAACTTTTTACCCAATACGGGCTCTTTTCAAATCGTTCCAAATGATGATGTGTTTGGGATAATTGAGAAAAAAGCATCGTTATATTATCGCTCGAAAAGGTATCTGCGTTAAGCGTTTCTTTGAATATTTTAAGGATCAGAAATTTTGTGAGCGCAGTATTTTTAACTGATTTTTCGATTATCGCTTCGTTGATTTGAAGTTCTCTCAGGAGGTTTTCTTCAATTTCGATATTGATGTTTTTCGATGGAAAAAGCGTATTCTGGTTCAAATGCAATTCGTTACTGTGATAAAACAATAATGAACCTGCTCCAACAGTTTCACTAAAGTTTTTTCGTTTTTCTGTTGTTCCACCTTTCAGGAAAAGCGTAATGTGTGCATTATTGTGTGAATGCCAGCCTTCGTATACCTTATTTTGATACTCAGTTTCAACTACTGCAATACCTTGTGTGGTGTTAAAGATGTTTTTGGTGTTGCCTAAATATTTCTCCTTTTCGAGTTCGTACATTTTTGGGCTATTAGGTGCTATATGGACTAAAAATATTATTTATTAGAAAATTAAAATAAAACACACACACTTTCAAAATATTAATTGCTTTTTGAAGTATTTGTAAGGTTCGGATGCTTAATAAAAACATTGTATAAAAATTAACTCAAAAATAATAGTTTTTTTACTTATTATTTAATTGATTTGTAACAAAAATAAAATAAGAGTTACTAATTAGGTAACTATTAAATCATTGATTATGTATAAAATTACAATGAAATCAATTTTTGCTGCGTCTGTTTTTTTGGCAGGTGTCAGTGGGGGTTTCGCACAAGACATTTTAGTAAATTCACTAAAGCTTAATGCAAGTGATAAAAGCAAAGAAAATTTTAAATTCACTGAAGTAATTAATTTAGGGACTACTTCGGTAAAAGTACAAGGCTCTTCAGGAACATGCTGGAGTTATTCGACCAATTCCTTTTTAGAATCCGAAATGATTCGTTTAGGAAAACAGCCGGTTGAGCTGTCTCAGATTTTTTCTGCTAGAAACGTATATGTGGAAAAAGGAAAAAATTATGTACGAATGCACGGCGCTGTTACGTTGGGTGATGGAGGATCTTTGCATGATGTAATTAATATGTATAAAAAATACGGTACTGTTCCGAGAGAAGTTTATACAGGATTGAATTATGGAACAGATAAAAATAAATTTGCTGAAATGGCAGCAATTATCGAAGGAGTATTGACAGCGGTTGTTAAAAATCCAAATGGAGAATTGACTCCAAGCTGGGAAAAAGCATATGCTTCTGTTATTGATTCATATTTAGGGAAAGTTCCGGATAATTTTGCTTATAAAGGAAAAAATTATACTCCGCAGAGTTTTGCCAAAGAAGTAGTTGGGATCAATCCTGATGAATATGTAGAAATGTCATCTTTTACTACTGCTCCGTATTATCAAAAAACATTATTAGCCGTGCCTGATAACTGGTCATTTGATCAGGTTTATAATGTAAAAGTAAATGATATGACAGATGTTATTGATAATGCTTTAAAAAAAGGCTATACAGTGGCATGGGCAACAGATGTTAGTGAAAAAAGTTTTAGCTGGAAAAATGGTGTTGCATATGTTTCGTCTAAAAAATACGATGATATGACAGCCGAAGAAAAAGCAGATATGTTTAACGGGCCAAAAGCAGAGCCTGAAATTACTGCTGAAATGCGTCAGGCAGCTTTTGATAACTATCAGACTACCGATGACCATGGAATGCATATTATTGGTCTGGCAAAAGACCAAACAGGAAAAGAATATTATATCGTAAAAAATTCATGGGGAGAAACAAATGACTACAAAGGTTTCTTGTTTGTGACTAAAAATTTCGTAAAATATAAAACGACAGCTTTAATGGTAAACAAAGGAGGGATTCCTTCTGAAATTGCCAAAAAACTAGGCGTATAATTTCGTTTGTTTTTTAAAGTATTAATCCCGACAGCGCTTATAAACAATGTGTTTTGAGGTTGTCGGGATTTCTTTTTATTGAGATAAAATAATTACCATACACAGATCATTTTGTATATTTTTGTAAATTCCGAATTAAATAATTTTAGATGAGAACATTTGTTATAGGCGACGTTCATGGTGGTTTACTCGCCCTTGAACAAGTGATGAAAAAAGCAGAAGTTACCGAAAAAGACACTTTAATATTTCTTGGCGATTATGTAGACGGCTGGAGTCAGTCGCCTCAGGTAATTGATTATCTGATTCATCTTCAGGGCAGGCAAAAATGTATCTGTATAAGAGGAAACCATGATGAATTGTTATTAGAATGGCTTAAAAATGCAAAAAACAATGAACTTTGGTATCAACATGGCGGTGAGGCAACTGTTTTGGCTTATGAACAGTTGAATGATGAGCAAAAACAAGTCCATATAAAATTTTTGGAATCACTTCAGGATTATTATCTCGACGAACAAAATCGCTTATTTGTACATGCAGGTTTTACTAATTTGAACGGTGTTGAGTATGAATATTTCTCTAAATCCTTCTATTGGGACAGAACCTTATGGGAAACTGCACTTTCATTGAATCCTGATTTGAAAGAAAAAGACCTGTATTATCCTAAACGATTTACATTGTACAGAGAAATTTATATTGGGCATACACCTGTTAGTCGAATTGGTGAAACGGTTCCGATAAACAGGGCGTGTGTCTGGAATATTGATACAGGAGCAGCCTTTAAAGGACCTTTGACTATAATGAATGTCGATACGAAAGAATTCTGGCAAAGTGAACCATTGAATGAATTGTATTTTAATGAAAGAGGCAGGAATTAAGCTGTAAAAATTTATTTTTGCACTTTAAAAAATATTTAAATTTTATGAGAAAAATTATTGCATTATTATTTCTAGGATTATCTGGCATTAGTACACATGCACAGCAGGCTTTTAAAGGAAAAGGTGATATCAAAGTTAATATCGGAGCGAATATACAGGATGGTGGATCTGGAATTCAGAGTTCTGTTGACTTTGGTCTGGCAGAAAATTTCTCTTACGGTTTTGTGGCTACTTATTTGTTGGGGGTAAGTGAATTTTCAGGTTTTTATAATGGAGGAACAACTGAATATCATAATGTAAAACCAGATTTTGAAGATCGTTTTGATGCTAAATTCAGAATCAATGCTAACATAGGAAATGTATTTGATATTGATGAAAAATTGGATATTTACCCTGGTTTAAGTCTTGGACTTAAAAACTTCGGCGGACATGTGGGAGGTCGTTATCTTTTTACAGAAGGTTTCGGAGTATTTACTGAGCTTGGGTTTCCTATTGCAAAATATAGTGATAACGACAAAATGTTTCATCATTTAAATAATCAGTTTACGTTTAGTCTTGGTGCTTCTTTTAGTTTATAAGGAGTTTTAAAATAAAAAATATGAAGCGGCGGTTTGCAATTCAAACCGCCGTTTTTTTTGTTTAAATCTAACTGAAATCTTTTTTGTTTCTGAAAATCTATAAAGTGCAAATAGTCTTAAATAGAATTTTCATGATATTACTTTTTCTAAAAAATAGGAATATTCCTGTCGTTTGGGTTTGTTTGTTTTTTCAGTCAAATTTTTAGAATATAAAAGAACTATTTCCTAAAAAGCCAATGTTTATGGGTTCTTAGAAGTTTTTTGAACTATAACGTTTTAGTTGTATTATGTATATTAAAAACGGTTATTTTTTTTATTATGTGTATTTTTTTTCTAAATTTTTTTTTGATTAAGGAAAAATATTTACTTTCGTGTAATCGATTACATTTTATTTTAATTTTTTCGATGACTTAAACTAAACTATCATTTACTTAAACCACATTTATGAAAAGAATTTTACTTTACATGGCTTTGCTGTTTATTTCAGCGAACGTTGGGGCACAAACTATCACAAAATCTTCAGGATGGCTTGAGTCTGCTTTTGTAGAATGGTCTCCGGTAGCGGGAGCTGACAGTTATAACGTTTATTATACTGGCGGAGGAGAGACAAACAAAAAAATTGATGAACAGCTGATTCGTAGTTATGGGACTTATTTCCGTGCTGATGTACCTGGTATTGCAGCAGGTAGCTACACTTTGACTGTGAAACCGGTTACAGCAAGCGTTGAAGGTGTTGGTACAACAACATCAGTTTTAACTGTTGTTGCTCATGACCGAAATGGTTTTGCTTTTGATGGTGGCCGGGTTCCGGGAGGATATAAGGCTGATGGTACACCTAAGACAGGAGCTGTTATTTTGTATATCACTCAAAACACAAAAAACACGATTGCTTACAACATTGTTACAAGCAGTAAAGGTGCAGTTACTAATTATGTTGGACTGCAAAATATTTTATATGGTATTAAAAAAGGATATGATACCCGTCCATTTATTATTCGTTTGATTGGTAATATTACTGATATGACTGTAATGGAAGGTGGTGATATTACTATTGAAAATAATAACAATGCAAATAGTTATCTTACATTAGAAGGAGTAGGAAATGATGCTGTTGTAAACGGAATGGGAGTTCGTCTTAAATCTGCATCTAATATTGAGGTTAGTAATCTTGGTTTTATGAATTGCAACAGTACAGCTGGTGATAATATCGGTATGCAGCAGGATAACGATCATATTTGGGTGCATAATAATGATTTGTTTTATGGAAATGCCGGTAGTGATGCTGACCAAATAAAAGGTGATGGGGCATTGGATAATAAAAACTCAACTTATATCACATTGTCTTATAATCATTTTTGGGATAATGGTAAAGCAAGTCTTTTGGGGTTAAGTGAAGGAACGACTTCTGGATTATATATTACGTATCATCACAACTGGTTTGATCATTCAGATTCCCGTCATCCACGTGTTCGTTATTATTCTGCACATATTTACAATAATTATTATGATGGAAACGCTAAATATGGTGCGGGATCAACCATGGGGTCTTCTTTATTTGTAGAAGGTAATTATTTTCGAAATAGTAAGAATCCAATGATGACTTCTTTGCAGGGTACTGATATATGGAGTAGTAGTAAGCAGGCAAATGATGCTGCTAATCAGGGAACATTTTCTAATGAAGCAGGAGGGACTATTAAGGCTTTTAATAATACATTTGATGCGGATATAGCAACTAATAGCATGCGTTTTGTAGCTTATGGAGATACTAATCCCTTGTATAATATTGCGGGAAAAATTAGTTCTACATCTGATTTTGATGCTTATTTGGCTACAGCCCGAGATGAGATTGTTCCGGCTACGGTAACTTCAAAATCAGGAGGAAATACATATAATAATTTTGATACCGATGCTGCATTGTATGTAAAAAATCTGGTAATAGACTCTCCTGTTGATGCTAAAGCTAAGGTTGTGCAATACGCAGGTCGTATTTCCGGAGGAGATTTAAAATGGACTTTTAATAATTCAACAGATGACACTTCGTACCTTGTTATTGCAGCATTGAAGACTTCACTTACGAATTATGTTTCAACAATGGTTGCTGTACAGGGAGAAACAGCGGCGCCAGGAAATCAAACATTGATAGCAACTACAAATAATAATAATCAAACCGTATCTAGTGGTGCTGCAATTAGTAATATTGTATTTACTTGGGGTGGTGATGCTACAGATGCTTCTGTAACAGGATTGCCAAATGGAATCACTGCTGCAAAAAATACTACTGCTAAAACATTAACTCTTTCCGGGGTACCTACTGAAACTATGGAGTATACGGTTACTACTACAGGAAGTGCAGGGACTTCTGCTTCAGATTCCGGAACAATCACTATGCTGCCTCCAAGCAGTCAGGTGCTTACGTCAACTAGTAATAATAATAGTCAGACAATAACTTTGGGTGCGGCAATAGCTCCAATTGTATTAACCTGGAGCGGTGATGCTGAAGATGCTGAAGTTGGTGCATTGCCTGCTGGTCTTGGTTCAGTAAAGGATACAGGAGCAAAAACAATTACAATTTCGGGTACGCCAACAGCTACAGGTTCGGTTACTTTTACTGTAACTACTTCGGGCAGTGTGGGAACTCCGGTTGCAGTATCGGGAACAATTGTTGTTAATGCTGTGGTTTCTGGAAGCGAAATACATGATTTTTCTAGAGCAACACCAACTCCTACATCAAGTTCATTCTATACTATCAGTGGAAATATGAATTCTACTGCTGGAACTCAAAATTATGATGGATTGTCATTAACTGCTCGTCTAAAATTAGAGACGGAAACATCAATAACTTATAAAACAACTGCTATATCAACACTGACATTGGTTTTTGATGCAGATTTTGTTAAAAAGGTAAAAGTTGATGATGTAAATTATACTGCTGTAGGCGGAATAGTTACGATTCCTTCACTGCCAGCGGGTTCGCATATAATAAAAAAAGGTGATGTTGCAAATTTATTTTATATTAAGACGACATACGCTACATTAGGTTTGGGTGATAATGTTCAGGTTTCAAAATTAGCTATATATCCAAACCCTGTTTCAGATCAATTATATATATCTTCTGAAGATCAAAAGATAGAAAATGTAATGATTTACAGTTTAACCGGAGCGGTGGTGAAAAATATTTCAAATGAGGTTGAATCAGTTGATGTTAGCGATCTTGCTTCAGGAAATTATGTGGTAAAAGTGACTACTGATCAAGGAGTTATTACTAAAAAGATTGTCAAAAAGTAATTGAAATTGTTTATTGAAAGGGCTTCCAATTTTGGGAGCCTTTTTTTTGTGTTTTATATTGAATTTTGCTTTTAAGGGAAATTTTAAAGGATGTTTTAGTTTGATTTTACTTTTCTATCTATAAAATAGTAGGTTTTTTCTTTCTTTATTTTATGTGTCAGACAAATTAAATTTTATAAAACAAAATAACTATTTTAAGTTAATTTTTTTTAAACTTCCAGTTTAAGGAGTTTATGAGGCTGTATAAAATAAGGCTTTTTTAATGTGTGTAATTTATTACATTTAATGCAACAAATTACATTTTGATTATTTAAAAAGCTATTTTTTTATTTAATGTGTTTTTTTAATACTAAAATATTATGAATACTTAAATTTTGTATATTTTTGCGTAATCGATTACATTTTAATATTTGTATTCGTACAAAACAAACCACTTTATTAAACTATCAATTAAACCAAAACCACTAGAATGAAAAACAAATTATTTTTTTTGACTATTTTGTTTGCTTCAATGCAAACATGGTCGCAGCAAATTAATGAGGCGGTCGGCTGGCTCGAATCTGCTTTTGTAAAATGGCAGCCTGTCAGTAATGCCCAGACTTACAATGTCTATTATACCGGAAACGGTTTTACAGACAAAAAAATTGACAATCAGTTAATTCGCAGTTATGGTTCTTATTATCGTGCGGATATTCAGGGACTTAAGGCAGGAACTTATACTGTAAAAGTTAAGCCCGTAATTTCTGGTGTCGAAGGAACAGGAACTGCAACAGGTACTTTAACTGTTTTAGCACATGACCGAAATGGTTTTGCTTTTGATGGCGGCCGTGTTCCGGGAGGTTATAAAGCTGATGGTACTCCAAAAGACAATGCGGTGATTCTTTATATCACGCAAAACACCAAAAATACAATTTCAATGGATATTACCGGAGCAAGTGCAAATCCTTGTGTTGGGCTTCAAAACATTTTGTATGCGATTAAAAAAGGAAAAGATACTCGTCCGTTTATCATTCGTCTTTTAGGAAATATTACTGATATGACTGTAATGGAAGGTGGGGATGTTGTTATCGAAAATGCCAATAACGCTTCCAGTTATGTGACTTTTGAAGGTATTGGTAATGATGCAGTTGCCAATGGCTGGGGAGTACGTCTTAAATCAGCTTCGAATATTGAAGTTAGTAATTTAGGATTCATGAATTGCAATAGTACAGCTGGCGATAATGTTGGAATGCAACAGGATAACGATCATATCTGGGTTCATAATTGCGATTTATTTTATGGAGATGCGGGTAGCGATGCAGACCAGATAAAAGGGGATGGTGCTTTAGATAACAAGTCGTCAACGTATATTACATTGTCTTATAATCATTTTTGGGACAATGGAAAAGCAAGTCTTTTAGGTTTAAGCGAAGGTACTACAACGGGATTATATATCACATACCACCATAACTGGTTTGATCATTCAGATTCCCGTCATCCAAGGGTTAGATACTATTCTGCACATATTTATAATAACTATTATGATGGTAATGCAAAATATGGTGCGGGATCAACATTAGGTTCTTCTTTATTCGTAGAAGGAAATGTTTTTCGCAATTGTAAATATCCTATGTTAACTTCTAAGCAAGGAACAGATATTTTTTATGATTCTGAAGGCACTTTTTCAGGTGAAGCCGGAGGTACTATCAAGGCTTTTAATAATACAATGAGTGGTCAGACGCGTTACGTTCCATATAATGCGGCCAATTATCCTGTTGAGTTTGACGCTATAGAAGCTGCAACAAGAGGTGAGGTTATCAGCAGTAGTATTAAGTCAAAACTCGGAGCAAATAGTTACAATAATTTTGATACAGATGCTGCTTTATACGTTAAAAATCTGGTTATAGATCAGCCTGCGGTAGCACAAACTAAAGTAGTACAGTATTCAGGCCGTGTTTCAGGAGGAGATTTAAAATGGACTTTTGATAATGCTGTTGATGATACTTCGTCTACTGTAATCACAGCATTAAAATCGGCTCTTACGAATTATACAGGAACATTGGTTTCCGTACAAGGTGAAACAAGCGTTGTAAGCAATCAGACGCTTACTTCAACTACAAATAATAATCAGACTGTAACGAGCGGTACTGCTATTAGTTCTATTGTTTTTACCTGGGGAGGCGATGCTACAGATGCTACAGTAACAGGATTGCCGGCTTCCGGAATTACTTTTGTAAAAAATACTACTGCTAAAACTATTACTATTTCAGGTACCCCAACAGCAACAGTTTCCTATTCGATTACTACAAGTGGGACAGGAACTGCAGCAACAGGATCGGGAACTATTACGGTTACAGCGGCAAGTGCTCAGACCCTTACTTCGACTACAAACAATAATCAAACAGTAACAAGTGGTACTGCTATTGGTTCTATTGTTTTTACCTGGGGAGGAAGTGCTACAGATGCAACCGTAACAGGGTTACCGGCTTCCGGAATTACTTTTGTAAAAAATACTACTGCTAAAACGATTACTATTTCAGGTACTCCAACAGCAACAGTTTCGTATTCTGTCACTACAACAGGAACAGGAACGGCTGCTACAGGATCCGGAACAATTACCGTGACGGGAACATCGGCAGGAAACCAGATTCATAATTTTACAACTTCTGGAAAAACCAGTACATTTTACACTATTACCGGAAATATGAATTCGACAGCAGGTTCTGTAACCTATGCTGGGCTTACATTGACGGCGCGTTTAAAAATTGAAACGAGTACATCAATTAGTTATACTACAACAAGTGCATCAACTTTAACATTGGTATTTGATTCTGATTTTACAGGGACAATAAAGGTTAACAACGTTTCTTATGCTGCTGTTGGAGGAATTGTGACAGTTTCGGTTCCTGCAGGTGCGAATACCATAACAAAAGGTTCTGTTGCAAATTTGTATTATATAAGTACAGCATATAATACAACTTCACGTATGGCATCAGATTTATCAGATAGCTCAGTTGAGGAAACGGTTGAGTCTAGATCATTGACTTTGTACCCGAATCCAGTTTCAGGAGAGTTGAATATTGATTCAGATAAAGCGATTCAAAAAGTAGAAGTTTATAATTTGACAGGCGCTTTGGTGAACTCGCAAGAAGGAAATAATACCAGTATTGATATGGGTAATCTTGCCAATGGCAGCTATTTAGTTAGGGTTCATGCCGGAAGTAGTGTTACTACAAAAATCATCATTAAAAAATAATACCCAACTAACTAACCATTATTTTTAAAGTAGAAGGCTTCCGATTTCGGAAGCCTTTTATGATTAAAAGGGGTGTCTATAAATCAAATTTAATACCTTGAGCCAATGGCAGACTAGTTGAATAGTTAATGGTGTTAGTCTGGCGTCTCATATAAACTTTCCATGCATCAGAGCCAGATTCCCTTCCGCCTCCGGTTTCTTTTTCTCCGCCAAAAGCACCCCCGATTTCTGCTCCTGAAGTTCCAATATTTACATTGGCAATTCCGCAATCAGATCCTGTAACAGATAAAAACTTTTCAGCTTCGCGCAAGTTGTTTGTCATAATTGCGGATGATAATCCCTGTGCTACACCATTTTGGTAATCGATTGCATTGTCAACTTCTCCTAAATATTTTATCAGGTATAAAACCGGTGCAAAGGTCTCATGCTGCACTATTTCAAAAGAGTTTTCTGCTTCGGCAATGGCAGGTCTTACATAACAGCCGCTTTCGTAACCTTCGCCAGAAAGTACGCCACCTTCAACTAAAATTGTTCCGCCTTCAGCAACAACTCTGTTTAAAGCTTTTGCATACATTTCGACAGCATGAATATCAATTAACGGCCCAACATGATTGTTTTCATCAAGAGGATTTCCGATACGTAATTGTTTATAGGCAGCTATTAATGCTTCTTTTACTTTATCATAAATACTTTCGTGAATAATCAGTCGTCGGGTTGAGGTACAGCGCTGTCCGGCAGTTCCAACTGCGCCAAAAACTGCACCGATTACGGTCATTTTAATATCTGCGTCAGGAGTCACAATAATGGCGTTGTTTCCTCCTAGTTCCAATAATGATTTGCCTAATCGTCCGGCAACTGCCTGAGCTACTATTTTTCCCATTCGGGTAGAGCCGGTTGCAGAAATCAACGGAATACGGGAATCTGAAGTCATTAATTCGCCAATTGAATAATCACCGTTTATCAGACATGAAATACCTTCAGGTAAGTTATTTTCTTTAATAACCTGAGCAATTATATTTTGACAGGCAATTCCGCAAAGAGGTGTTTTTTCAGAAGGTTTCCAGACACAAACATCTCCACAAATCCATGCTAAGGCTGTGTTCCAGGACCAAACGGCAACAGGAAAATTAAAGGCAGAAATGATTCCGACAATTCCTAACGAATGATATTGCTCATACATACGATGTCCGGATCTTTCGGAATGCATGGTTAATCCGTGCAACTGGCGGGATAAACCGACTGCAAAATCACAAATGTCAATCATTTCCTGTACTTCTCCGTAGCCCTCCTGTAATGATTTGCCCATTTCATAAGAAACCAATTTACCAAGAGCTTCTTTGTTTTGGCGCAGTTTTTCTCCAAACTGACGTACAATTTCTCCACGTTGAGGTGCAGGAATTAAGCGGAATGTTTTAAAAGCTTCTGTTGCTGACTGAATTACTTTTTCATAATCTTCAGCTGTAGACATTTTTACAGATGCAATTAATTTTCCATCAACTGGAGAATAGCTATCCAAAATTTCTCCGGATGAAAAATTATTTAAACCCGTTGATGTCCCTTCATTTATAAATTTGATGCCCAGTTTTTCCAGGGCTTCATTGATTCCAAATTGAGATGCTATTGTTGTCATTGTAACTTTTCTATTTTAAAATGTGATATTTTAATGTAAAGATATTGTTTTAAGATTGAATTTTATCATCGGAGAACAAAGTAAATTTAGCTTTAATTTTTAGGATTTTCACAATTATAAGTCGCTAAATTTGTCTTAATTCATGAAATTTGTAACCATAAAAAATATTAGGTATGAAAATTACAAAAATGCTTTTGGTTTGTTTGGTTTTAATATCATCCAATTCATTTTCCCAAAAAGTTCAAAAATCAGCGTTTCAGGTTGTTCCTTTGGGAGTTAAGGGTGGGATTGACGAAAAAAACCTGTCAGCTTATTTATTAGCACCTTCTAATACCAAAGATTACATTTGTCTGGATGCCGGAACCATTAATTCGGGAATAGAAAAAGCTACTGAGAATAAGGTATTCAAGGTTTCAGCAAGTGAAGTTTTGCGAAAATATATTAAAGGATATTTGATTTCACACGCCCATTTAGATCATGTTTCAGGTCTGATAATTAACTCGCCGGCAGATTCTTCAAAAACGGTTTATGCCACAAAAAGATGTATGGAAATGATGGAAAACCATTATTTTAATGATCAGACCTGGGCAAATTTTGGCGATGAAGGACCTGGTTTCCATATTAAGCGTTATCATTTTCAGACTTTAAATCTAAAAGAAGAAACTGCAATTACAAACACCAAAATGACGGTAAAATCTTTTCCGTTAAGTCATGTAAATCCATATGAAAGTACAGCCTTTTTAATTAGAAACAATGATGATTATGTTTTGTATCTTGGTGATACCGGTTCGGATGCAGTGGAAAAAAGCAATAATTTAAAGGAGTTATGGATGGCGATTGCACCATTAATTCAGAATAAACAATTAAAAGGCATTTTTATAGAAGTTTCTTTCCCAAATGAGCAACCGGATCAGTTTTTATTTGGGCATCTGACACCAAAATATTTGATGGATGAACTTCACGAATTAGAAAAACTGGCAAGGAAAAATTCTTTAAACGGATTTAAAATAGTAATTACGCATTTGAAACCGCCTGCTAAAAATATTGTAAAAATTAAAGAGCAGTTGAAAACTCAGAATGATTTGGGGTTGAAATTTATTTTTCCGGAGCAAGGGAAAAGTTTTGAGTTGTAAATGATGGAGGAATGTGCCTCTGAAATAATGTATTATAAAAAAACCGACAAATTCTAAAATTTGTCGGTTTATATTTTTATAAAATTAGAATTTACAAATCAAATCCTAAATTCACTCCCAATTTCATGGCAATGATTTTAGTAATTCGTTGTTTTAATTCTGGTATTTTAATGCTTTCGATTACGGCATTTGAGAATGCGTACATCAATAAAGCTTTAGCTTCTTTTTTCGGGATTCCGCGTGACTGCATGTAGAACATTGCTGTTTCATCTAATTGTCCAACAGTACAACCGTGAGAACATTTTACATCGTCAGCGAAAATTTCTAATTGTGGTTTTGCGTTGATTGTAGCTTTATCACTCAATAAAATATTGTTGCTTTTTTGGAAAGCATTTGTTTTTTGAGCTTCTTTCTCAACCAAAACTTTTCCGTTGAAAACTCCAGTCGAACGATCAGAGAAAATTCCTTTATAATCCTGAAAACTCTCGCAATTTGGCTGTGCGTGGTTTACCAAAGTATAATGGTCAACGTGTTGTTTATCATTAAGGATTGAAATTCCGTTTAAAGTGCTTGTCAATCTTTCTCCAAAATGATAAAAATTCAAATTGTTACGAGTTAAATTTCCGCCAAAAGAGAAAGTGTGAACATAAGCGTGACTTTCTTGTTGTTGTGAAACATAAGTGTTGTCAATTAAATTCGCTTCGCTATTATCATTTTGAATTTTATAATAATCAACAATCGCACGTTTTTGAGCAAAAATCTCCGTAACAGAGTTTGTCAAAACCGGATTTTCATTCAAACTTTGGTGACGCTCAATAATTTGAACATGTGAATTTTCACCCACAATAACCAAGTTTCTTGGCTGAACCATTAAAGCAGCTTCATTTCCAGTTGAGAAATACATGATCTCAATTGGTTTATCCGCTACTTTTTTCTTTGGAATATTGATAAAAGCACCTTCAATTGCAAAAGCCGTATTCAATGAAGTCAAACTGTCATCTTTACTTGCAATTTGATTAAAGTAGGTATCAATAACCATTTTGTATTTTGGTTTTGTTAATGCCGATGACATTAAGCAAACATCGATTCCGTCGTGTGTTGTAGAAGACAAATGCGAACTGAAAACACCATCGATAAATACTAATTTGTATGTATCAATTTCGTGTAAAAAGTATTTTTTTACCTGATTAAATTCGATTGCATTTTCCTGCTTTGGAAAAACCGTAAAGTCATTTTTTAAGATGGCGTTTAGCGATGTGTATTTCCAAGCTTCTTCTTTTTTGGTTGGGAAACCTTTATTTTCGAAGTTTTTTAAAGCATTTGTGCGTATGTCATGTAAATCCGAATGTACATCGACACGCTCCTCAAAAGCCATAAAAGACGATACTAATTTTTCTTTTAAATCCATTTTGTTTTTGTTTCCTTCGGAGTTTCAGGTTTCAAGTTGACTGTTGGAACTTAACTCCTTTTTACTCTTTTGTTTCAGGTTTAATGTTTCAAGTTTCTACTGAAACTTATTTCCTTTGAAATCTTTTTTATTGAGATAAGTGATAAAGTTTTTGATTTTGCCACTTAAATTTTCATAATCCTTTTTTAAAGCTTCGAATTTTTCTTCTGAAATATATTCAAAATCAAAAACTCGGTATAACTGAGATCTCGTTTCTCCGGCTGAGCCTTTTGCAATTGATAAAAATTGTCGAAATTCTAAATTTCCATCTCTTTCAAAACCTTCTGCAATGTTATCCATTACAGAACCCGAAGAATCTTTTATTTGATTTTTAAATCTGAGATCTGATCTTAAGTCTGTATGAATTGCAATAAGATGAATTTCTTTTGCTAATCGTCGAGCCTCTTTCCAGATTTCTAAATCCTCAAATCGAGTTATTGTCGCCATAATTTCCGTTTAAGTAATTTAAGTTTAAACTTACAAAATGTAACTCAACTTGAAACTAAAAAAACATGAAACCTGAAACAAAAATTTAGTTCTCTGCTTTAATCCAGTCGTATCCTTTTTCTTCTAATTCGTATGCTAACTCTTTTCCGCCAGATTTTACGATTCTTCCGTTGTAAAGAACGTGAACGAAATCAGGAACGATATAATCTAATAAACGTTGGTAGTGCGTGATAACGATAATAGCGTTTTTGTCGCTTTTTAATTTGTTTACACCATTCGCCACAATTCTTAAAGCATCGATGTCAAGACCAGAATCGGTTTCGTCAAGGATTGCCAATTTTGGCTCTAACATTGCCATTTGGAAAATCTCGTTTCTTTTTTTCTCTCCTCCGGAAAAACCTTCATTAAGAGAACGAGAAAGAAATTTACGATCGATTTCTAATAACTCCGATTTCTCACGAATTACTTTCAACATTTCGTTAGCTGGCATTTCTTCTTGTCCGTTTGCTTTACGAGTTTCGTTGATAGCTGTTTTCATGAAGTTAGTAACGCTAACTCCAGGAATTTCTACCGGATATTGAAAAGAAAGGAAAACACCTTTGTGTGCTCTTTCTTCTGGAGCTAAATCGCCAAGATCTTCTCCGTCAAGAATTACCTCTCCGTCTGTAACTTCATAATTTTCGTTTCCTGCAATTACTGCAGAAAGAGTACTTTTTCCAGAACCATTTGGCCCCATGATAGCGTGAACTTCGCCAGCTTTAACTTCTATATTAATTCCCTTAAGGATTTCTTTATCACCAATTGCGGCGTGAAGGTTTTTTATTGATAACATCTTTTTTTTGTTTAAAGTTTCAAGTTTCAGGTTTTCAGTTATGCTGAAAAACGAAACTTTGAAAAATCTTTTATTTTAATATGATATAAAATTCTTTTTAAATGGTTGCAAAAGTAAGTTTCAGATCAAAAACTTGAAACCTGAAACTTTTTTAGCCTACAGATCCTTCTAAAGAAATCTCTAATAATTTTTGTGCTTCAACAGCAAATTCCATTGGAAGTTTGTTCAAAACGTCTTTACTGAAACCGTTTACGATTAATGCAATCGCTTTTTCAGTTGGAATACCTCTTTGGTTGCAATAGAAAACCTGATCTTCTCCAATTTTACTTGTTGTTGCTTCGTGTTCGATTTTTGCAGATGGATTTTTACTTTCGATGTAAGGGAAAGTATGTGCACCACAATTGTTACCCATTAACAATGAGTCACATTGAGAAAAGTTTCTTGCATTTTCAGCTCTTGGTGAAATTTGCACTAATCCACGGTAGCTATTTTGTGATTTTCCTGCAGAGATACCTTTAGAAATAATAGTCGATTTAGTATTTTTTCCTAAATGGATCATTTTAGTTCCAGTATCCGCTTGTTGGAAATTATTGGTAACAGCAATAGAATAAAATTCTCCTACTGAATTATCTCCTTTAAGTACACAAGAAGGATATTTCCAGGTTACAGCAGAACCGGTTTCAACCTGTGTCCACGAAATTTTAGCATTTGTTTCGCATAAACCTCTTTTAGTTACAAAGTTGTAGACTCCACCCTTTCCTTCTTTATTTCCAGGGAACCAGTTTTGAACGGTAGAATATTTAATTTCAGCATCATCCAAAGCGATTAACTCAACAACAGCAGCGTGTAATTGATTTTCGTCACGGCTTGGAGCAGTACATCCTTCAAGGTAAGAAACGTAACTTCCTTCATCAGCAATAACTAGGGTTCTTTCGAATTGTCCAGTTCCTGCCTGATTGATTCTGAAATACGTTGAAAGTTCCATAGGACATTTAACGCCTTTTGGAATATAACAGAAACTTCCGTCAGAGAAAACCGCTGAGTTTAATGCAGCATAAAAGTTGTCTTTCTGAGGAACAACTGTACCTAAATATTTTTTAACCAATTCCGGGTGTTCTTTGATAGCTTCAGAAATCGGACAGAAAATAATTCCTTTTTCTGCCAGAGTTTTTTTGAAAGTCGTTGCTACAGAAACAGAATCGACAACAATATCCATAGCGATATTGTTCATCTTTTTTTGTTCATCAACAGAGATTCCTAACTTTTTGTACATTTCTAAAAGTTCAGGATCAACGTCGTCCAAAGTTTTATTAGGATCTACCGTTTTTGGAGCTGAATAATAAGAAATTGCCTGAAAATCCGGTTTTTCGTAATTAACGTTTGCCCATTCCGGCTCGATCATTTCTTTCCAGGTACGGAAAGCTTCGATGCGCCATTCGGTCATCCATTCAGGTTCTTCTTTTTTCAGTGAAATAGCTTTTACAATTTCTTCATTTAAACCAATAGGGAATGTCTCAGATTCTATATTGGTATAAAATCCGTATTCGTATTCCTTGGTTTCGAGTTCGATCTTTAAATCGTCTTCTGTGTATTTGCTCATTATATTTTTTAATGTTGTCTTAAAGTTTTAAAGTCAGAAAGTCAGTTAGTCGTCTTTAAGACTTATGGCTTTCGGCATTTGACTATAGAGAAAATGATTCACCGCATCCGCAAGTTCTGCTTGCGTTTGGATTATTGAAAACGAATCCTTTTCCGTTTAGTCCTCCAGAAAATTCTAAGATTGTCCCAGCTAAATAAAGGAAAGATTTTTTTTCAACAGCAATCTGTATGTCATTGTCTACGAATATTTTGTCGTCATCTCCTTTGGTTTTGTCAAATTTTAAATCATATGACAAACCAGAGCATCCTCCGCTTTTCACTCCTACACGTACGTAGTCATGTGCGGCATCGAAACCATCATCAGTCATCAAATCGATGATTTTCTTTTTGGCTGTATCAGAAACTTTTATCATTGTTTATGGTATTTGTATTTTTCTTTCATTTTTAGTCCAAATTCAAAAAAACGGTATTTTTTTAAAATGCTGGATTTCAATGTTGAAATGAAATTATTTGCAAAGATACGACTTAAAAACCTTTTTCCATAACGGTTCACATTATTATAACAAATGTTAAAATAGATATAAGTTATTTTAAGTTTATTATTTTAAATCTGCCAGGAAGTTGATAAAGGCTTTTTGAATGGTTATTTCTTATATTTCTATTACTGCTGCATCTTTTAGGGAAAAGAAATAATGTTTTAGTTTCGAGTAATAGATAAAAAAAAACTTTTTGTTGATAGGTATTAAATATATAAAATCAACTTCCATTACTATTAAAGAAATGGAAGTTGATTTTATATATTTTATCAGTTAAGCTGTTTTGTCTGAAAGTTATTCTCAGTTTTTAATTATTTTTTTTGTTATTGTTTGCCCTGTATGTTCAAGTCCTTTTAAAATATAAATTCCATTGGACAATGCACTAATATCTGCTGAATCTGAAGTATGAGGAATGTTTCTTTTCTTTCCAAGTATATCATAGACAGCAATTTCTGTAAGTTCCTGAGAAAAATAAATCTTGCTGTTGGCTGGATTCGGATAAATTGCAAAAGTATTTTTATAAGATTCTGGTATATTAAGCGTCGTTGTTCCTGATAGTATTCTGGCGATACGACCGACTGTAACGCCATTATATAAAATAAAAACACCGGAAATTAAAATTTTACCGTCTGGCAGAATGATAATATTGTCAACGCTACTGCTTATTCCCTGGTTATTAGCTATTCCTGTTCCTGCAACAAATGTGGTATCGTGTGTTCCGTCTGTATTGAGTCGGGCAATATTTAGAATAGGCGTACCTCCATAAGAAGTAATAGTTCCTCCTATTATAATTTTTCCATCGGATTGTATTGCTATTGAGGAAGGGTTAGTATAAGGATTTGTTCCGGTATTGGTAAATAACATTGATTGTGCCACAAAAGTAGGATCTAATGATCCATCCGTATTAAGTCGGGCCAGTCCTGGTGGAGGGCTATTTCCACCTGTGAAACCAACAAAGGTTCCCGAGATCAACAATTTTCCATCAGATTGTATTTTAACGACATCTATGTTCCATTCTATTGAAATTCCGACATTAAAAAATGTGGTGTCGATTGTTCCGTCAGTATTAAGTCGGGTAATACATTGTTTAGGGGTTCCTTTATAATTTTTAAAATTTCCTGCAATTATGATCTTTCCGTCAGTCTGTGTAACTATGGAATAAATAACATTATCGGGTCCGGCTCCAGGGTCAAAAGCCGTATCAATTGTACCATCACTGTTAAGTCGGGCAAACCTGTTTCTTGTAATGCCGTTGAAAGAGGTAAATAATCCGGAAATCAAAATTTTTCCATCGGTTTGTACTGCAATTGAATAAATACTGTTATTTACTCCTGTTCCTATATTGAAAGTAGTGTCAAGCGTTCCATCCGAATTTAAACGTGCTATACCATTTCTTGCCACACCATTGTAATTGCCAAATCTTCCTCCAATTAAAATTTTTCCGTCTTGTTGCGTTGCAATAGTATAAACAGTACTACTTGGTCCTGTTCCGGGATTAAAAGTGGCATCAAGTGTTCCGTCAGCATTTAAACGGGCTAATCTCTTTCTTAAAATCCCATTGTAAGAAGTGATATATTCTCCTGTAATTAAAATTTTCCCATCTGGCTGTAATGCCATACGCTCAATTGACTGATTGGATCCGCTTCCAAATCCTCCCGGGTTTAAGAAAGTTGTATCAATAGTCCCGTCATTATTTAGTTGGGCAAATCTGCCTATTAAAGTGGTATTAAAAGAGGTAAAGTTACCTCCGGTTAAAATTTTCCCATTAGTTTTTACAGTGATGGTATAAATACTTTCATTGACACCAGTACCTGAATCAAGAGAGGTATCAAGTGTTCCGTCTGAATTTAGTCTTGCTAAACTGTTTTTTGCAGTACCATTATAAGATATGAATGATCCTGCTATTACCATTTTTCCGTTAGATTGTGGTATGATTTTTCTAACTGAACCATCAAATCCAGTTCCAAGGTTAAAATCGTTATCAAGTGTTCCATCACTGTTGAGTCTGGCAAAACAACTACGTGATGCAAAATTATAAGTTGAAAAATATCCGCCGATTAAGATTTTTCCATCTGACTGTAGTGCAATGGTTTCGATCCCATTAGCTCCATTTCCAGGATTAAAAGTAGTGTCTAATGTTCCGTCAGTATTGAGCCTGGCTATATTTTTTCTTGAAATTCCATCAAAGGCCAAAAAATCACCTATAATTAAAATTTTACCATCGGGTTGTAGTACTATTTCCTTAACGGTACTATCAAGACCAACAGGAGAGCCAAATGATGTGTCTAATGTCCCATCAGAATTTATTCTTGCAATATGCTTTCTTGCTATACCATTATAGGATGTGAAATATCCTCCAATTAAAATTTTTCCGTCGGTTTGTACTGCTATTGAATTATAAGAATTGAAACCCGATCCTGGTTCAAAAGAGGAATCAAGTGTTCCGTCAGTATTAATTCTGGCGATACGATTTTTAGCAGTACCATTATAGGAAGTAAATCCTCCAGTAATTACAATTTTCCCATCAGACTGTAATGTTGCGGCACTAACTGCTGCATTGGCTCCGGTTCCTATATTAAAAGAGTTGTCTGTAGTTCCATCAGCATTGAGTCTTGCGATACGGTTTTTTGACTTATAATCATAGCTTATAAATTCTCCTGCAATTATGATTTTTCCATCTGTTTGCTCTATAATGCATTTTACGGTTGCATCAGCTCCTGCACCAATAACAGGATTAAAAGTCTTGTCTATCTCTCCGGATTGTGCATATATCCCTCCGGTAACTAAGAATAAAAATATTTTTATGAGAAGTGCTCCTTTCATGATTATTGTTTGTTAATTATTTTTAAATCAAAGGATTATGTTGTTGATGTAAAATTGAATTAAAATAAAAGATCTTACAATACGCAATTAGGGGTATTGATAATGTTGTATTTTATCAGGAAAAGAAAGTAAAAGTTAAATAATTAGATTTTTATAGAAGATGTGCTTACTAATGGGTAAAAAAAATACGCTCAATGGCGTATTAAATTTTTTTACTCTGTTTATAAATGTTAAAAATAAATTTCGATACTGATTTTTAATCCATTATCCGATTGTATTTTTACATTGCCATTTAAGTGGGCAATTCTTTTTTTAATATTTATTAATCCGTTTCCAAATTTATTTTTTTCCTGAATTCCTTTGCCATTATCTTTAATGGTAATGAGAAGCCCTTTTTTATCAATTGAAGAAATTGTAATAATTACTTTATTGGCTTCTGCATGTTTGACAGTATTATTTAATGCTTCCTTGATAGAAAAAAATAGATTTTTTCTTGAATTTCCGTTTAAGATTCGGTTGCATATAGTATCAATATCTTCAGAAAAAAGCATCTTAATTTCAGTCCCTTCAAAAAAATTATAGGCATATTGTTTTACATATTCTGTAAAATTCTGAACATTATTATTATCTGCATTTAGCGACCAGATAAAAGCATTGAGACGTTGCGAAATCTCAGAACTGGTATTACTTATTTTATCAATCAGGACTTTCTGCTTATCGTTAGGATCGTAATTTTTTAATAAATTAGCGTTGATTAAAATACTGCTTAATTCACTGCCAATATCATCGTGAAGGTCTTTACTGATTTCATTTTTTTGATTTAAAATTTTCTTTTGTAATCTGTTTTTTCTTCGGATGATAATAATAATCAGCAATAAAATTAATCCTAAAAAAAGCGTAGTCAGAAGCTGTAAAATCTTTATGTTTTTTTGTTTGTCAAGTTCATTAATTTTGGATAGTAACAGTTTTTTTTCGCTGTTAATATATTGATCCGTAATGTTTTGAATGTGAAAGTTTCCGTTTTTATTTATGTTTTTTTCAATTTTCAATAATTTCTCCTGAACTGAAAGCAATAAATTTTTATCGTTAACAGATTGAAATTTACTTAATGACTGTTCGTAAAAAAGTTTTTGAAAAGAAGCATTTACGTTGTGTCGCCTTATTATTTCCTGACCTTTTTCAAAATAATAATGGTCTGTTTTGGGGTTTCCAGAGCCAGATTCTATTAAATTTCCATAACCTAATAATGCAGTGTCATAAATAGCTCCGTTTAATGAGGTTATGATGCTTTTTTTGAAATAAAATTCAGCAGAGTCTTTTTGGTTTTGCTTCAAAAATAATTCTCCAAAAGTGCGTTCTACATTGGCAACACATCTTATATCTTTCAGCTTTTTAGCAAAACTATATGCTTGTTTGTTATAAAAATGAGCAGAATCTAACTGTTGGGTTTTAATTTTTAACTGGGCTATATTATTATAGATATACTCTTTATTAATCTGATATCTTTTATAATTTATATGATAAGTGACAGGGAAATATTTTTTTGCTTTGTGAAAAGATTTTTCAGCTATAGATGTTTTACCCATTTCATACCAGTTAATTCCTTCTAAAAGAAAAGCGTTAGAAAGATGTAAACTGTCCTTGGTGATTGTTGCTAATTTGATTGCTTTTTGAGCTTCATGTAAACCAAATTGAAACAATCCTGAGTAATAAAAAAGTTCTGACTGCAGACTGTTTATACAATATTGCTGTGTATCGTTAGGACATTTTTGAAGCTTTTTTTTAGAATAATCCAACCATTTTTGGGCATCTTCAATTTTGTCAAGCTCCAAATATTTTTCAGAAACAGCTATCGAATTAGCTACTTCACAATTGGGTGCTTTGCATTTGCCAAATGCTTCTTCTTTGTCCTGTATTGTTTTCTGGGAAAAAACAAAAACAGAGGAAAACAAAAAAAATAAGAAGTAGTATAATTTCATTTCCCTTTTTTAAATTATCGCTTCAAATACATATTAACTGCTTCAACCCGGGTATTTACTTGTAATTTTTCGTAAATGTGCTGAATATGTTTTCGAACGGTTCCTCCGCTGATCTGAAGATTGTCTGCTACTTCTTTATTCATCTTTCCAGTAGCTAATAATTCTAAGATTTCATTTTCGCGGGGCGTTAACAGCAAGATACTTTCATTAGTCGTTTCAAATTTAGAAAAACTGGTTACAACTTTTCTGGCAATGCTGCTGCTCATCGGACTTCCGCCATCAAACAAGTCATTCAGTGCCTCAATAATTTTCGTTGGCCCTTCGGTTTTTAAAATATAACCACTGGCACCTGCCTTTAAACTTTTAAAAATATTTTCATCGTCTTCATAAGAGGTGCACATTATAAACAGTAAATTGGGGTTCTTAGTTTTTAAAATTGAAACACATTCATACCCGCTATATCCGGGCAGATTCACATCCATAAGTAAAGCATCTATTGCCAGAGTAGGAACCACTTCTATCGCAGATTCAGCATTTTCAAAAGTGCCTGCTAGTTCAAATTGTTCCGTAAACTGAATCATCATCGCTAATGCTTCCCGTAAATCACGGTTGTCTTCTACAATGCCAATTCTTTTCTTCATTTTGCTTATTCTTATCAGGCAATATTAAAAATAATTAAACTCTCCTAAAATACGCAAATAAGCGTAGTAAATAAAACCTAAACCATTAAATTGCATTAGATTTTGAATTTAATACAATATATATGAAACTTTATCCAATAGAATCAGGAAATTTTAAATTAGACGGAGGCGCTATGTTTGGGGTTGTGCCCAAAACAATCTGGAATAAGACCAATCCTGCAGATGCTAATAATTTAATTGATATTGCAGCGCGTTGTTTGCTTATCGAAGATGGAAACCGCCTGATTTTAATTGATACTGGAATGGGCGATAAACAATCGGAGAAATTTTTTGGATATTATTCGCTTTGGGGCTCTCATACTATAGATAAATCGCTGGCCAAATATGGTTTTCACCGAGATGATGTAACAGATGTTTTTATGACACATCTTCATTTTGACCATTGTGGAGGAAGCATTCGATGGAATGCAGATAAAACCGGATACGAACCCGCTTTTAAAAACGCCAAATTCTGGACTAATGAAAATCATTGGGAGTGGGCAACAAAACCAAATGCACGTGAAAAAGCTTCTTTTTTGGCAGAGAATATTTTGCCGATGCAGGAAAGCGGACAATTAAATTTTATAGAAAGACCGGAAAGCGATTTTGGTTTTTCAAAAGAATTAGGTTTTGATATTTACTATGTTGATGGGCATACCGAAAAGCAAATGATTCCACATATTCAATATAAAGATAAAACAATAGTTTTTTGTGCTGATTTATTAGCGACTGCAGGACATATTCCGTTGCCGTACGTTATGGGATATGATACAAGACCATTATTGACAATGCCCGAGAAATCAAAATTGCTAAATGCTGCTGCCGATAAAAATTATTATTTGTTTTTGGAACATGACGCCCATAACCAGATTATTACGGTAGAACATACTGAAAAAGGAGTGAGGCTAAAAGAGGTTTTTACCTGTGAGGATGTCTTATAAAACATCAAAACCCTGTTTTCTGAGATGAAAACAGGGTTTTGATTTTATATTGGTTTTCGATATTTATTCAACTATAATTTTTTTTACTATAGTTGTTCCTTCGTTTTCCAAATAAATATAATAAGTACCACTTCGGAATCCGGTTAGATTAATAGTGTTGTTATTTGAACCATTAGCAAATTTTGTTGTTTTTATTAGTTTTCCAAGTGTATCATACACCGTTGCTTTTTCAAGTGAACTATTGTCAATATGCAATTCTCCTTTAGTAGGGTTAGGATAAAGGGCTATTTTATTTAAAGCTGTTTCTGTTACTCCTAAGGCCGCACAACTTAAGCTGTAAGTTGATGCAGCATCTTTATTAGTCCAGTTAGTATTTGAATAAGAAACATCGTCTACCTGAATACAACTTAAATTAGCATTCGAGGTAAAATTTATATTTGTTAAAATAGCATTGTTTCCGTTTTTTAAATTAAGATTTGTTAATTGGTTAGAATAACAGTGTAGATATGTTAAAGCAGTATTTTTAGAAAGATCTAATGTAGTCAATGAGTTAGAGTGGCAATCTAAACTTTTCAGAGCGATGTTTTTAGAAAGATCTAATGTCGTAAATGAACTGGAATGGCAATATAAAAGTTGCAGCGCAGTATTCATAGAAAGATCTAATGTCGTCAACGGACTGGAATGACACTGTAAATAGACCAAGGCAGTATTTTTAGAAAGATTTAATGATGCTAATGGATTTGAATAGCAGGTTAATTGTATTAAAGCGATATTTTTAGCAAGATCTAATGTTGCTAACTGGTTGTTAAGGCAAATTAAAACTTCTAAAGCGGTATTTTCAGACACATCTAATGTTGCTAATTGATTATTATCGCAAGTTAAATTTTTCAAAGCGATATTTTTAGTAACGTTTAATGTTGTCAATAAGTTAAGGCTACAATTTAAATCCGTCAAGGCGATGTTTTCAGAAAGATTTAATGCCGTGAATGAGTTAGATTGACAATCTAAATTTTCTAAAGCTGTATTGTTAGAAAGATTTAATGATGTTAATTGGTTTGATCTGCAATATAAATATTTTAAAGCTGTATTGTTAGAAAGATTTAAAGCCGTCAATGAATTATAATGACAATATAGATATTTCAAAGCCGTGTTTTGCGAAAGATCTAATGTGGTTAACTGGTTATTATTGCAAATTAAGTTTGTTAAAGACACAAATCCCTGAATACCTGTCAAGTCAGAAATAGAACTATTTGAAATATCAAGGGAAGTTAATTTATCAATATTACTGGTTAATACTTGGCTATCAGGTGTTCCGGAATCAATGCCAAGAGCAATTAGCTTATTTTCAAAATTAATATCGGGGATGCTGGTGTATTGGGCTAAGCAAGATAAACTTGTTAAAAAAAACAACGAAAGTAATTTTATTTTCATAGGTTAAAAGATTTTTTTAGGTGATGCAAATGTATCAAATAATGAATATTTTCCTAATAATTTCACAAAAAATAAAAAATAATAATAAGCTCTTTTTGTTAATTTATGTTGGTAAAAATTCTTGGGGAAGTCAGAAATTTGAGGGAATGGGTTTGGTAAAAAAGAATTTTTTAATCCAGTTTCCAGCCAAAAGTGGTCTGAAAAACATAATCATCTTTTGCGGCACCTTCTTTCGGTTTGTTATCATAATTGTAAACAAACGAAAGCTTGATGAAAAAATCTAAAGGAAGGTCATATTTTGTATCTAAGTTAAAATCCGTTCTGACCCTTTTGTTTTCGGTTAGACTTGGAAAAACGGTTACTTTCGACTGAATGCTAAAATCACCAATATCGTATAAATTCAAATCGGTTCCCAAAAATAGCTCTAAACTTTTATTAGGTTCGTTGGTATCAATATAACGTTCATGATTAAATGACAATCCTGCTGCAACACCCCAATATTTTTTGTTGCTGTGCATAAGATATTTTCCGTAACCTGCTTTTGAAATAATACGCAAATCAATATCCTGTTCTGTATTGGATAAAGTAGTGATTGATAAAGGAATAAAATAATCCCTGGGCAGCAGGTGTATGTAGCTTAAGTCAGTATCAATTCTTCGGATAGGGTCGCTGTCATCCTGCACAGATTGAATTTGTTTGTATGTTGCCGTCCCATACCATCTTTTTGCCGTGTAGCCTAAATTTACATTTACAGTTAATTGCTGTAGGTTTTGTGCTTTGGTCAGTTTTATTCCAGCATCAAAACTGGCGTCAAGTCTGTCCCAAAAACTGTCATTAACCGGTTTGATATAAACAATTTCACTGAGTTTTACTTCAAATTTGGTTTTACTGTCAACATTGGTAATCTGACATTTATTGGGAGTTTTACTTTTTGAAAGGATTCCGTTTAATAAAACCCCTGAGTTCAGACTTATAATATGGACTTTTTTAGAAGAAATATACTTTAGTTCTTTCCATTCCAGTTTAAAATCGTCCTTGCTGTAATCTGTTTCTATCTGAAGAACGCCTTTGTTCATTATTTTTATTTCTCCAATTATAACATCATCGTTTTTGAGGACTAATGTATCAGTTGTATGTTCATAAACCGCTTTGGGTATTTGGTTGTTTTTGAGTGCCAAGGAGTCAGGTGTTTGCGCACTGATTTTAAGAAAAAATAAAATAAAAAATAAAAGGCTAATTTTATTCATATATAGTTTTATTTCTTTGGTTTTCAGCTTGTAAGAATAAAGTTAGCGATAATTTTTACAGGAAAAACAGATTCATAAAAAAAATCCCGTTTTCATTATTTGAAAACGGGATTTTTTGGTTTTATGAATTGTAAAACTATTCCACTATTACTTTTTTAACAGTAGAAGCATCCTTATTTATTAAGTATAAAAAATAAACTCCTTTTGGTAATCCTGATAAACTGATTGTGTTATTTGTAGTGCCAGGGTTTAAAGTGAAAGATTTTACCAATTGTCCTAATACATTATAGATAGTTATTTTTTCTAATGTAATATTGTTAATGGTAACTTCGTCTTTAGTTGGGTTTGGATATAAAGCAATATTATCGAAAACAGAATCTTCAATACCCAAAGAACAAGTTGAAGAATAAATAGTTGAAGTTTCCTTAATTTTTGACCAGTTAGTATTTGAAAAAGATACATCATCTACTTTTACACAAGAAAGCTGATTAAGGCCAAGGAAAGAGGTTGCAATGGTACTTACAGATTTTTTCCCAGTTACATTGAGAATAATCATGTTTTTATTATTCCCATTTTGCAGATTCAAAAATACAAGTGGATTTGATACAACATATACAACAGTAAGTTTATTGTTTTTAGACAAATCCAATGATGTAAGCTGATTGGAAGAAGCATTCAGTGTTTCCAGAAGAATGTTCTTAGTAAGATCCAAATTTGTTAATTGATTGTTACTGCAATCTAAATTGGCTAATGAAGTGAAATTTTCAATTCCCGATAAATCCGTTATGTTGCTGTTTGATAGATCTAAAGATGTAATAGAACTTATGTCTGAAGTGGAAATTTTTCCGTTTAAACCGTCGGTATCAATTCCTAAATCAATTAATTTTTGTTCAAAGTTGCTGTCTTTTAATGCGATATATTCTACGGAGCAGTTGATATTAAAAGTTGCAGTTGCATCTTTAAAGGCGAGCCAATTAGTATTAGAGTATTCCGTATCGTCAACCTGAATACAACCCAGATTTGGGTTTTCTGTAAAATTTACTGAATTTCCTAAAAGTAAATTATTACCATTTTTAAGATTTAAACTTGTCAGGTTATTTGAGCTTACATTAAGAATTTCAAGCAATGTGTTTTCAGAAATATCTAATGTAGAAAGTTTGTTGTATGAAACGTTAAGGTAAATTAATTTTTTATTTTTAGAGACATTTAAAGTAGTTAAAATATTTCTCTCTGCATGTATTGCATGTATAGAATCATTTTTGGTTAAATTGAGACTTGATAACTTGTTATCTGATATAAGGAGATTGCCTAATTTTAGGTTCTTTTCTAAATTTAATAATGAAATTTTGTTATTAGCACAATTTAACTCTCTCAAAGAATCATTTTTAGTTAGATTAATAGTAGTTAGGTTATTATTTGTGCAATCTAAATACTTCAAATCTTCAAAATCTTCAATTCCTGTTAAATCAGAAATATTACTTGATGAAAGTCGCAAAGATATTTCAGATACGATATTTTCCTTTAGAACTTTTCCGTCTGGAGTGCCCTCATCAAGTCCAAGCTCAATTAATTTGTTTTCAAAATTAATATCAGGGATTAGTGTATACAAGATTGGTTTTGGAGCATTGTATAATGTAGAAATTTCCTGTGGTGTTAAAGTACGGTTCCAGATTCCGATATCGTCTATAGAGCCTTCAAAGAAATTATTTGATTTATTCTTTCCTATTCTAAAAAGATTTCCAAACCCATTAGTGTACAAATCAGCAGATCCACTTAACTTTAATTGATTATTTATATACAATGAAAAGGTGTTCGTTGGGTCATCAAAGACCATTGCAAAAAATGTCCATTCATTGTTAAAATAATCGTCCTGTGATGAAAAAGTTTTTGAGTCAAATTGTATGTCTAAATATCCTTTGCGATAAAAACTGATTTTAAACCAATAATTCGGGTCAGATACATTTCCATAGTTCAAAAGACAAAAATCTAGTTCTTCTGATACAGATGGGATATCAGCCTGAAACCATCCAGTAATAGTTCTTGAACCGCCTTTTAGAGGATAGTTTTTCACATCAGCCTCTATATTGCTGCTTATTCCATTGAAAAAGTAGGCACTCCTGCGTTGTCCAAATCTATCTTGGGTTGGTTCAACATTTGTAGCAATTCCATGAGAATCATTTCCGCTGATATCATTGGCATTTCCATTGAAAGGATAATATGCAAGAAGTCCATTCAGAGGAACATAATCAGGGATATTTGAAGATTGTGCATAAATACAAAAATTTGCCAGTAACAGCATCAAGAGTAGTTTTGTTTTCATAAATTCAATTTAGTATTTGAGAGTGCAATGATACAAAATATTAGCGATTTTCCTGTTTATCAAATGTTAGGTCACAAGTAGAAACTAGTATGTATGAATTTAATTTTGTTGTTGTTGAGAAAACTTTAAAAGATAAAATTTCATAACACAGTGTTAACGGTTAGTTTTTTGTAACAAAATATCATAATTTAGTCCCATCTTTAACTTTCATTAGAATTATATACATGAATCATACAAAATCGAATTGTTTATCTGCTTTTGCATTGCTTGTTCTGGCAGGTTTTAGCGCTACTACACAAGCGCAGGTTTCTACACCTAAAACGGCTATTACGGCTCCTTTGGCTATTATTAAAAAAGCGCCGGTTACTGAAAATGAACTGAAAAGATGGTCGCATCTGGACCTGATTAAGGATTCTATTCCGGGAATGAGTGTAGACAAAGCTTATGCTGAATTACTTCAAGGAAAAACAGGTAAAAAAGTAATTGTCGGGGTTGTAGATTCTGGTGTTGATATCGAACACGAAGATTTACAAGGAGTGATTTGGACTAATCCAAAGGAAATCCCGGGTAACGGAATTGATGATGATAAAAATGGTTACATTGATGATATTCACGGATGGAATTTCCTTGGAGATGTTGTCGATGAAAACCTTGAGATGACCCGTATTGTTAAAAAAGGCGATGACGGTTCCGAGCAATACAAACAAGCTTTAGCACAATATACTGAAAAATACAACAAAGCTCTAAAAGACAAAGAACAAGTTGATTTTTTACTGGATGTGCACAAAACCATTCAAACGGCTTTAAATAAAAAGGAATATAAAAGCGAAGATTTGAATACCATTACTTCTACGGACCCAAAAGTAGCCAGAAGTAAAATGGTAATGACTCAGATTTTTACAAATGCAGGACCAACATTTAATCCGGAAACTGAGTTAGAAGACTACAGAGAACATGTTTATAATGAATTGAATTTCAATTTAAACAAAGATTTTGACGGAAGAAAAGTTTTAGGCGATAATGCAGAGGATATCAAAAGCACTAAATACGGAAACAATATTGTATTTGGGCCGGACAAAGAAAAAGCATTACACGGGACTCACGTTGCGGGAATCATTGCACAGGTTCGCGGTAATAATTTAGGCGGAGACGGAGTGGCAAATAATGTAGAGATTTTGACAGTAAGAGCCGTTCCGGACGGAGATGAATATGATAAAGACATTGCTTTGGCAATTCGCTATGCTGTTGATAACGGAGCTAAAGTAATCAACGGAAGTTTCGGAAAAAGCTTTTCACCGCACAAACAATGGGTTTACGATGCCATTAAATATGCAGCAAAAAAAGACGTGTTGATTGTTCACGCAGCTGGAAATGACGGTTACAATATCGATGAGAAACAAAACATTAATTATCCAAACGATTCTCAGGACAACGTAAAAGAATTTGCGGATAACGTTATCACAATCGGAGCAATTAATAAGGTATATGGAGAGGCTGTAATCGCTGATTTCTCTAACTTCGGAAAAATAAATGTAGATGTTTTTGCTCCCGGTGAAGAAATTTACGCAACAATACCTAATAATAAATACAAGTATTTACAAGGAACTTCAATGGCGTCTCCAAATGCTGCAGGAGTTGCAACTTTGATTCGTTCTTATTACCCAAAATTAAAGGCTTCACAAGTAAAACAGATTTTGATGGATTCAGGTGTTTCACTTCCGGCAAATGTGGCTTTAGGAGAGAATAATGAGGTTAAACCGGCATCAGAATCATCTAAAACGGCTAAAATGGTAAACGCTTATAATGCTTTGCTATTGGCAGAAAAAATGTCTAAAAAATAAACATAATATAGACTATTAATTTAATGGAAGGGCCAACGCTCTTCCATTTTCTATTACATATAAATATGCGAAAAATTATTTTACTTTCTTTTTTGAGCTTTGGTTTAAACACAACTTTTGCGCAAAACGCTCCATATTGGCAACAACACGCCGATTATAAAATGGAGGTTTCGATGGATGTAAAAAACTATCAGTACAAAGGAAAACAAGAGTTGGTTTATACGAATAATTCTCCTGATACTCTACGAAAAGTATTTTATCACTTGTTTCCAAATGCTTTTCAGCCGGGAAGTGAAATGGATGCCCGCCTTCATTTTATAAAAGATCCTGACGGAAGAATGGTAACCAAGGTTAAAGGAGCTGATGGTAAAGAGGTAAAACAAAGCCGTATCGAATCTTTGAAACCAAACGAAATAGGATTCTTAAAAATTACAAACTTCAAACAAGATGGTACTGTAGCTCAGACAAGGGTTTCAGGGACTATTTTAGAAGTCACTTTGGCTAAACCAATTTTACCGAATTCTAAATCGGTTTTCACATTAGATTTTGACGGACAGGTTCCGGTTCAGGTTCGTCGTTCAGGAAGGAATAATTCTGAAGGAGTAGAACTCTCAATGTCACAATGGTATCCAAAATTGGCCGAATTTGATTTTGAAGGCTGGCATGCAGATCCTTACATCGCAAGAGAATTTCATGGTGTTTGGGGTAATTTTGATGTAAAAATTACAATCGATAAAGATTACACTATTGGAGGGTCGGGATATCTTCAGGATAAAAATTCAATTGGTCACGGTTATGAAGATGCAGGTGTGACAGTTGTCTATCCTAAAAAAACGAAAACACTTACATGGCATTTTATTGCGCCAAATGTACATGATTTTACATGGGCAGCGGACAAGGAATACACCCACGATATTGTTAAAGGACCAAACGATGTTGATTTACATTTCTTCTACAAAAACAATCCAAAAACAACCGAAAACTGGAAACAGTTAGAGCCTTTAATGGTAAAAGTGATGGATTATTACAACCATAGAGTAGGGCAATATCCGTACAAACAATATTCATTTATTCAGGGAGGAGACGGCGGAATGGAGTATGCAATGTGTACTTTAATGTTAGGAAACGGAACCCTTGAAGGAATTCTTGGAACAGCTACGCATGAATTGGGTCACTCGTGGTTTCAGCATATTCTGGCTTCAAATGAGTCAAAACACCCTTGGATGGATGAAGGTTTTACAACTTACATTGAAGACAGTGCTTTGAATGAATTGGCTGGAGATAAAAAAGTGGCAAATCCGTTTAAAGGAAATTATGCGGCATATTATCAATTAGTAAATTCCGGTAAAGAACAGTCACAGACCACTCACGGAGATCGCTATGATGAAAACCGTCCGTACAGTATTTCATCTTATATAAAAGGTAGTATCTTTTTATCACAATTAGAATATGTAATTGGGAAAGAAAATGTAGATATCACTTTGAAAAGGTATTTCAACGATTTTAAATTCAAGCACCCAACACCAAATGATATCAAAAGATCTGCTGAAAGAGTTTCAGGAGCTGAGTTGGACTGGTATTTGACAGACTGGGCGCAAACAACCAATACAATTGATTACGGCATCAAAGATGTCGCTGATGATTCTGGAAAAACAACCGTTACTTTAGAAAGAATTGGAAGAATGCCAATGCCAATTGATTTAAAAGTTGAATATACAGATGGAACTTCTGAAAGTTTCTACATTCCGTTAAGAATGATGAATTTCATTAAACCAAACCCAGATTCAAACCTGAAAAGAACTGTTTTGAATGACTGGGCATGGGCGCAACAAAACTATAGTTTTACAATTGACAAAAACAAAACAGCGATCAAAAAAATAACCATTGATCCAAGCGGATTAATGGCTGATGTAAAACCTGCAAATAACGTTTTTGAAGTGAAATAATTTTCATCTTAAAGCATAAAAAATCCCGTTTAAATTCTCTAAAAATTAAACGGGATTTTTTTTATTTATCATAAACTCAATTTGAAAACCAGTTTATAAAATGTTGTTCCAGATTTTTTCATCTTTCAGTAATATTTCTCTCATGATTTGAATTGGAGGCATTCCGTTATCTAGCATTGCGTCATTAAATTTTTGCAGGCTATAATTGCTTCCTTCTTGTTTTTTATAGTCCTCACGGAGTTTTAAAATCTGTAGTTTTCCTAATGTATAAAATAAATAACCCGGATCATAAGTTCCACGCATAGCTTCCTGGCGTGAAGGTTTGTCGCCCTGATACCAGTTATCCATGAAAAATTGTGTGGCATCATCGACATTCATTCCAAGACAATGCGTATTGATGGATACGCACAAACGGCAAATTCTTAAAAGAGCATCACCGGATTGTGCCAAACGGTATTTTGCGGCTTTAATTGGATCTCCTGTATTTCCGTAACCTTCATCAATCATCATTTTTTCAGTGTAATGTGCCCAGCCTTCCACAAAACAATAACTCATAAAAACCTTTTGAATTTTTGAAGTTTTTGAGGCATTCGAATGCAAAAATTGGGTATAATGTCCCGGATAAGCCTCATGTATAGAAACAATATCGGTTGTATAATAATTAAATTGCGCCAGCCAGTCTTCTTTTTGCTTGGATGTCCATTTTGGGTCAACAGGTGTAATGTAGTAAAAAGCTTGAGTCGCTTTCGTTTCAAAAGGCCCTGGTGAATCCATAGATGCGGTACTTGTAGCTCTTGCATAGGCAGGGGTTTCCTTAATTTTAACACGTACTTCAGATGGCATTGTCACTATTTTGTGATCGATTAAATATTGCCGAATGGCTTCAATATTTTTTCGGGCATGTGGAATCAAATTTTCAGCAGTAGGATGCTCCTTTTGCATGTCGTTGTATACATCAATTGGTTTTTTATTTGGGTTGATGATTTTTGCTGCAGCATCAAATGAAGCCTGTTCTTTTTTTAATTCCTTTAAACCGATAGCCAAAATTTCATCTGGAGATAACTTTATATCTTCCTGATAAAGCAGCATTTTTTTATAATTCTCGGCGCCAATTGCATATTTATTGTTGGCTTTGGGTAGTTTTTCTTTTTCTAAAAAAACAGCAAAATCATTAATTGCGGCGATAGCTTTTTTATTCGCATCGTTAAAAGACTTCATTAAAGTATCGTTTTTTACATTTTTTAGAGCTACTAAAAGATCATTGCCTAAAAACGAAGCCGAACCTTTTGCAATATCGATAGCAAGTTGAACATGAGGTAAGGCAAGAGAATCTTCTAAGTTTGCCTTAGCATCTTTAAAAAATTGCGGTGCCGATTTTTCGATTGCAATAATTGATTGTATCTGTTGTTCAATAGGGGCGAAATTACGCTGAATATAAATGTTTACATCAATTGTTCCGGCATAAATCATTGGGTTTTTGCTGTAAATTTTTAAATCTTCAAATGAAAACAACTCATTTTTTACATTTGATTTAATGATTTTCCAATCATAGTATATTTTTTTACTCAAGGAAGCAGAATCAATTGCCGAGAATTGCTGATCGTATTTTTTAAGAGAAGCAAGTCTTTTGTCCAAATCTGTTTTGTTAAAATGGCCCAATTTGCCATCATATTCATGAAATCCTAAATAGACACCAAATTGAGGGTTAAATTCGAGACTTTCACTAATATATTTTTCAGATAGTTTTAAAAAAGCTTCATCACCAGATCCTGAAGTATCATTATTCTCTTGTTTTTTATTACAGCTAAAGAGAATAACAAATAAAAAGCAGGAAAAAAAAAGTTTTTTCATATAGTTTTTAGTTTGAAAGTTAAATGGATTACTGAATTGTAATTCAGTAATAAGAATATCAAAAATAGATAATTTTTCAAACCAAAAAACATAAATTGTAGTATTTTTATTTCATATTTTGATGTGTCCTGTGAATATCAATTCTAAAACAAATGTATGATTCCAGTTCCAGTCTTTTCTAGTAGATTAATTTATAAGTGTTTGATGGTACATAAAGTATCGGTATCATAAAAATGGTAGAGGCAAATATTTTTACAAAAGATTTAAAGTACATTCGTCGGTTCAATAAAAAAACCGATTAGTTCAGAAATGAACTAATCGGTTTTTTTGTTATATGTTGAAAAGATTATTTGTCTAAAGCAAATCTTCTTGCAACTTCTGTCCAGTTGATTACACTGAAGAAAGCTTCAATATAATCAGGTCTTCTGTTTTGGTAGTTTAGGTAGTAAGCATGTTCCCAAACATCCATTCCTAAGATTGGAGTTCCACCGTTACCAGCAGCTTCTGGCATTAATGGATTGTCCTGATTTGGAGTACCTACAACTTCTAATTTTCCTCCTTTTTGAACTGTTAACCAAGCCCATCCAGAACCAAATTGTGTTGCACCAGCTTTAGCGAATTTTGCTTTAAACTCTTCAAAAGTTCCAAAAGAAGCTTCAATTGCAGCTAACAAATCACCTGTTGGTAATCCGCCTCCGTTTGGAGACATAACTGTCCAGAATAAGTTGTGGTTGTAAAAACCTCCACCGTTATTACGAACAGCTGCGTTAGATTTATCTAAATTGATTAAGATATTTTCTATTGTTTTTCCTTCTAAATCTGTACCTGCAATTGCAGCATTAAGATTTGTTGTGTAAGCATTATGATGTTTAGAATGGTGGATTTCCATTGTGCGCGCATCAATATGTGGTTCTAATGCGTCATATGCATAAGGTAATTGTGGTAATTCAAAAGCCATGGTATATGATTTTATGATTTATAATAATTTATCCAAATTTATACATTTAACTTTGGAATAGAAAATACTATTTCGTTATAATTCAATTTAATTAATTGATAATTTGTTTTTTTTAAGATTAAATACTTGTAAATCTTTATTTTCCGTTAAAAGTTGTCATGGTATTTTCTAATCCGGCTGTTCCGAAAGTTTTGATGATTTCTGCAGAAATTTCTAAACGCTCCGGGAGTTTTGTTTTTTCTTCTTCGTCCCATTCTCCTAAAACATAATCTACCTGCTGTCCTTTTTTGAACTGATCGCTGATGCCAAATCTGAAACGGGTATATTGTTGAGTATTTAAAACCAAATTGATGTTTTTTAAGCCGTTATGCCCGCCATCACTTCCTTTTGGCTTGATTCTGATTGTTCCGAAAGAAAGGTTTAAATCGTCTGTAATTATTAAAATATTCTCTAGCGGAATGTTTTCTTTATCCATCCAGTATTTTACGGCTTTACCACTAAGATTCATATAAGTGTTCGGCTTAAGTAAAAAGAAAGTTCTTCCTTTGAATTTATATTCAGCTAAAGCGCCCAATTTTACGGTTTCGAATGAAAGGCTTTCTTTTTTGGCTAAAAAGTCCAAAACTTTAAATCCGATATTGTGTCTCGTGTTTACGTATTCGGCTCCGATATTTCCTAATCCGACGATTAAATATTTTTTACTCACGTTTTTTATATTGTTTTTTGGGTGTTCATGAACCTCCGTTTTTATATTGTCTGTGTTTTCTTCTTTTGGTGTTGATGAAAACAGGTTGTTTATCCATTTTATCATTTGACAAAAGTAAGGCTAATTAGGGAATGTGGCAATTTGATAATTAGATAATTGTTTGCTGACTGTAGCTTAACCACAAAGAATCGTAAAGAAAGTATTAAGAAGCTTAGAGTCTTATAAAAAAGATACTTTCTCGCTAGCCCTGACAGAAGCGGCATCCTTTTTCTGGCTTTTTTAGTCAGGAAAAGATACAGCGGATGGCAGGAACGTGTGGTCCTAAAAAGCTGAATGTTTCTGCTCCTAAAAAAACTAATTACAAAGAGACAAGGTTTTGACTTCACTTAGCCTGACATCAGAAAACTTAGGATCTTAGCAACTCAGAACTTTCAAAAAAAAAGCACCAACCTTTCGATTGATGCTTTTGTATTGAGTAGCTGAAAAAAATTATTTTTTCTTTCCTTTTGCAGGAGCTTTTGCAGCTTTTGCAGCCTCCTGAGCAGCTTTCATAGCAGCACGAGAGATTCTTACCTGACAAACAACAGTGTTGTCCGGGTGCATAATTTTGTATTCTGGTTTTCCAACTTTAGTAACGTATAATTTGTTACCCATTTCAAGTGGAGAGATGTCAGCTTCAACAAAATCAGGAAGATTTGCTGGTAAAGCTTTTACTTTTAATTTACGTTGGTTTAAACGTAAAACACCTCCCGCAAGAACACCTTTAGATGTACCAACGATTTTTACAGGAACTTCCATAGTGATTTCTTTGTCATCAAATAATTGGAAGAAGTCAATGTGTAAAATTTTGTCAGTAACTGGGTGAACCTGGATGTCTTGCAAAATTGCATTGAATGATTTTCCTTTTCCAAGCTCAATCACAACTGTGTGTGCATTTGGAGTGTAAACCAAGTTTTTGAACGCTGCAGCGTCTGCTGAGAAGTGTACTGCCTGATTTCCTCCGTATAACACGCAAGGAACCGCTCCAGCATTACGTAAGGCTTTAGTTGACACTTTGCCCACGCTTTCTCTTTCTGATCCTTTAATTGTAATCGATTTCATTGTAAAAAAATATAGTTATTAAATAAATATTCTTCTTTAAAATGCTATAAAAGCTTTTGAGCAGTTATTACATTATAAATTTTCCACTGATGGAATTGTTGTGGTGAACCATCTGCATAACCTCTGCAAATAGAGGCGCACAGCTTACCACTTTTATTTTGTTTGATTCTCTCTTTAACGGAATTGAATCGGTAACGATTAACTCAGTTAATTTAGAGTTTTCAATTTTTTCATACGCACCTCCAGATAAAATAGCGTGTGTACAAATTGCTCTTACACTTAGTGCTCCTTTTTCGATCATTAGGTCTGCCGCTTTCGCTAAAGTTCCTCCTGTATCGATCATGTCGTCTACTAAGATTACGTTACGTCCTTTTACTTCGCCAATTAGTTCCATAGTGTCAATAACGTTGGCTGCTTTTCTTTGTTTGTAACAGATTACTACATCTGATTCTAAAAACTTAGAGTAAGCGTATGCTCTTTTTGAACCTCCCATATCTGGAGATGCAATGGTTAGATTTTCTAAATTTAAACTCTCTACGTATGGTAAAAAGATTGTAGATGCAAATAAATGATCTACTGGTTTTTCAAAGAATCCCTGAATCTGGTCTGCATGCAAATCCATTGTCATTATTCTTGTCGCTCCTGCAGCTGTTAGTAGGTTTGCTACTAGTTTAGCTCCAATAGGAACTCTTGGTTTGTCTTTTCTGTCCTGTCTTGCCCAACCAAAATAAGGCATAACAGCCGTAATATGTCTTGCTGATGCACGTTTTGCTGCATCAATCATTAACAACAATTCCATCAGATTATCTGCACTTGGAAAAGTTGAACATACGATAAATACTCGTAAACCTCTGATTGATTCTTCGTAAGATGGCTGAAATTCTCCATCACTATACGTTGACATCGTTACTTTTCCTAACGGAATCCCGTAGTCTTTTGCAATTTTTTCTGCAAGATAAACACTTTGTGAACAAGCAAAAATTTTAGCTTCTGGTTCTAGGTGCGACATTGTAATTTGTTGTTTTATTCCTTGGCTTCATGTAGATTTGGTTAAATTATTTTCTTTTCCCAAATTCCCTATCTGCCTCGGATGTAGTTAGTTGTGTGTGCTTCGTTTTAACGAGGTGCAAATTTATAAAATTTATTGGAGACTGAAAGGAAAATTTTGAGTATTTTTAGTAGAACTTTTAATTTTATTTTTTACATTTGCACCGTGTTAAAGGAATAAGCATATTATTGTTTATTCTATTGCGTTAAAGCAATCGCTTTTTGGTTGTTTTTTCGTCTGCTACGCCCGGATGGCGGAATTGGTAGACGCGCTGGTCTCAAACACCTGTGGGAAACCGTGCCGGTTCGACTCCGGCTCCGGGTACATTAACGGAAAAGCTGTCATTTTTGACGGCTTTTCGTTTTTTAACACCTTCCGAAGCCTTGATATTCCTAGTAAGAACCTCAATTACCTCATTCACTTGAGTGGTTCGACAATCATCATTCCCAAAAATTAGTTTTTGAGTGAAAATTGAACCCGCCACAATTCTTTTTCCATCATAATCACCATTTAGAAACAACTTATCCAGATTAACAAGCAATTCAAGACCTGAATCTACAAACGCTTTCATTGAATCTGTTTTAGTACTAAGTATCTCGATTTCATTGTTCACTACGTTTAATTTTCCATTGATACGTTCTTTCATACTATTGAATGTTTCTTTATCAATATCCTCACGCAAGAGTCTATCTTCTGCATTTTCAAGTAGAGTTTTTAAATCTTTCTGAGTCTCAATCTTAACCTTCAATTGAGTAATTTTATCTCTATTGATTTGATACTCGGAATCTTTTAACACATGAGAAAACAATTCTTTAATATTCTCATTTATTTGTAAACCGCCAAGAATGCTTGCAATTTTAAGATGTGTATCATCAACAGAAACTCTTGTTTTACATTTATTTCTGCAATGATAATAAGCATATTTCTTTGTTCTACCTTTAGAGTTACTACCTGTTATTTGATTACCACAGACACTACAAGTTAGAAAATCTCGCATTGGAAAGTCATTATTTTTATGACTTGGCTTGATTCCATGCCATCTTTTTCCTTTAAATACACTTTGAACTTTATTAAAAGTCTCCAAATCTATTAGAGCTTCGTGTTTACCATCAACTATCATGGCAGATTCCTTCTTAAATTCTGGAACTCTTATCTTACCTATGTAGACAATGTTTTTAAGAAGTTCGCTAAAAGCGCTTTTCTTTAACTCCATTCCATTTTGCTTTAGCTTTTTTCTTATTGCTTCAACAGACTCTATACCCATTGCAACTTCTTTGAATGCTCGCTTTACCAAATAAGCATCATTGTTCGGTTTAAGAGTTGATTTTTTTTGCTCATCTCTAAAGTTATCATATCCAAACGGAGCTTTTCCAACAAAATAGCCCTCTCTTTTTGCTTTATAAGTTCCCGCAATAGTTCTACTAGATATTTTGTCTCTCTCTACCTCTCCAGCAGTTAAATAAATAGTTAGCACCATTTTATTATCTGAATTACTAGTATCTAAGTATTGTTCAGACGCATTTAATTCAACACCTATTGAATCAAACTCTCTCAATACTGTTAATGCTTGTTCTACATTCCTTGAAAACCTATCCCATTTAGCAAAAAGTACTTTATGTATATTTTGCTTATTCGATTTTACATAAGTTTTCAATTTTAACCATTCAGGTCTATTGAAGTTTTTTGCAGAGTGGTCTTCTCTATAGACCTTAACAATATTATAGTTCATTGAATCACAATACTTCCTTAATGATTCTTCTTGATAATCTAAACTAAATCCTTTTTGTGCTTGTTCATCTGTACTTACACGACAGTAAATAATTACGTTTGTTTTTAAATCATCCATGTATATTTCTTAATGTTTTTATTCTTTAATAATTGTATTGTTTAATTGATTTTGGCACACTTCTGCCAATTTATACAGTGCATTTATGATAATTTCTATTTCTGCATCTGTGTAACTTATTCCTTTTTTATTTAATGTTTTTCTACATTCAGTTATACTTAACACTTAGTTTCACAGTCGTCATTTTCCCATTTTTTACTTTGACGGTGGAATTCTTTTTATTGTAGGTCACAAAAATGACCTTTCCTAAACCAGTTTGATTTAGAAATTGTATGCATACGACATTCCATTGAATTAATTAATGACGTAACATTAATTTAGGCATGCCCGTCCCGTTTCGGATATTGCACCGAAATGAAGATTTAAAATATAATTTGAATTTAGAGCATGATTGTTCAGCTTTACAACCTGCTCTTTTTCCACACTTTAGCTGTAAGCGTGGCGAAATTTTCCTTGCAAGAATCTTTTCCTTTTGATTTTGTTTCACAAAGGTAGAGATAGTATTTCAATAAAAAAACAAGAAACTTCCTTCAATAAATCCATATAGTTTTATATGGAAATAATTATTGATAATCAAATAGTTACGATTTATAAATGTTAAAATAAACTTAACAAAAATTAAAAACATTCAACAATTTAACTAAAATTTAAGAATTGAAAAATATTCTCACTCACTTTATACACTTAAATATAAACTACTGATTTCTTGCTCTCTAATTCCAAAACCAAACTCATAACTTGATTTAGATAAATTTGCATATAAATCTTCATTTCGGAAATAATACCAGTAACGAAATAGACATAAAATGCTATCGAAAAATTCTGTATGATGCTGAAGTCACTTTTTGAAAACAAAGTGATAATTGAATTATCGTCTAAACAGTATAAAATAGACTGTCCTCATGCGATTTTTGAGTAAATTGTCAAAAAGAGCTGATTTAAGTGTCAGTTTTTTAGCTTTTTAACAACTATATACAAAGGTACTATTTTATTCCTAGTGATGCAACTAACGTTTTAATTTTGAAATGCAAATAAATAAAAAAGTCACAAATTTTGTGACCTTTTTAAACTATGACTAGATGATTATGAGCAGTATTTAATATTCCCAACCTCTCTCTAAAACACATTCAGTATCACTATTAACCGAATTATTATCCTTAAAATTCAATGAGTTACCGAACTTTGAATTGTGTTCAAACGTATATGTTCCATAACTACAATTCCCTAATACTCTATATTTTTTCTCATAAGATGTACTACTCTCAGATTCTGTTTGAACATTTCCAATAGATAAAGCAACTGGTGTCTGCTCTTCCCACTTGTCATCTCCTTTAAGACCTGTCCCTGTACCATCAAGAAAAGCAACTTGCTTCCAGCATCTTATTTCTTGTGCTGTTATTTCGAATCTATAATATGTTATAACTCCACCGCTTTCAACAGTTTCATCGTGCCATTGACCAGTAATAAACTCTTTAACCTCTTCTTCTGATTGAATACTGGTTGTGTTACAACTTGTTACTCCAATAGCTAATAGAGAAAGAATAGTGATTGCAATAAATTTTAAAGGTTTTTTCATTTTCGAAGTTTTAAATTAGAAATACAAACATATAAAAAATCTCCATATAAAGAGACCTTTAATATGGAGTTACGTAATTTAATGACATTCTATTGATTTGCTATATAAAAAGAGCTAAAAATGACTTCAAAAAGCAATGAGGATATTAAGAAAGAAATTAAAGCAGAAGAATTAATCTATTTAAAAAAAATAGGTGAAAGACTAAAATACTTCAGAAAAAAAGCAGGTTACACCAATTCTGAATATTTCGCATACGAAAACAATATCAGCAGACCACAATATGGAAAATATGAAGCTGGAGCAAATATTCAACTAAATACTCTTATTAAAATTCTAAAAGCACTTAATGTTACATTAGAAGAATTTTTTACAGGTTTTAATGAATAGTAAAACTATTTTGCTAATCTTTCCAAAATGATTTCTTTTCGATATGTATTAAAAGAAATAGAAAAAAAATCACTAAATGATGTTAGGAATTTTTGTCTATTAGTTTCATTTTGACTTTGAATATAATAATTATAACTCTTTACCAACTTATCAAAAGATTCAATTTCGGAATTGTATCCATATAATTGAATCAATTTGTTTACTTCTGACATTAATGGTTTAATATCATGTTTCTCAAAAGACTGATTCGTATATTCCCATAGTTCTAGTATTTTTTGGAATAATTGAAACCGATATTCCAATCTTTTTTCCAATCTCTTAGATTTAAGATTGAGTTTTGGTGTAATCACTAGTCCAACAATTGAAATAGCAAATCCTATTCCTCCTAATGCTAAAGCAATAATATTTGAAGTTTCCATTTTTAATATAATTTTATTCTGCATTAGAATTTAGCCATGCCATCTGCTATGGATTCTTCTTCAAACAGAAACCTAAGAATAATACATAGTTGAGCTATTTACCAAGCATTTTTCAGTAAAACGATAAAAGAATTGAGCATTTCCCTTAATTCTGAAAATTTATCAATAAATGTAGAATCAACGCCATTCTTTAACCAATCTAAAGTTATAAATTTATTGTCATGTAACATCTTCACATTCTTGACGAATCTATGATAACTTTCAGCACTATCAAAATCTTCTTCTTTTAAATTGATACAACGATTGTAAAAACCATTATATGTTTCAAAAACCTGTTTAAAATCATTTGGAGAAAGATTTTCAATATCCGTCTTTTCGTCTTCAATATCCTGTATAAGCAATTCTACTATAGGTTTCATTCTTATTTAAGTTTTGTAGTGATACTTCAAATATAAGAAAGAATTCTCATGAATATCCAAAGGTCTTATCTCATGTAAAATTCTCCTAAAGTAAATACAAAGTATCAAAACCTTAACTGTATCAAATTAAGTCTATAATAGATATGTACTGATACAATTAAATGTATCAAAAAAATTCTTTGATTTCTTTTGATATATAAGAAAATACCTGGACTTTTGGAATATGGAAAAAGCAATCATCATATCACGTTGTTCAACTAATGAGAATCGTCAAGACGTTACACGTCAATCTCAAGAGCTAATTTCTAACTATGGAAATCAGTATGAAATCGCTAAAGAATTTACTTACTACAAGTCTGGAACCAAAAATGATGAAGTAAACGCTGAAATTTTGGACTACGTAATTAAAAATGAAGTAAAACATATCATAGCCATAGAAATCTCCAGAATCTCTCGCAAAATTTCCTCGTTCGCTTTGTTTTTAGAAAAATGCAATGAAAATAAAATCAATATCATCATTGATAATTTCAAACTGCACACTCTTCTACCATCTGGTGAAATTAACGGTATGGTTCAAACGATGCTTAGCATTGCATCAACTTTCGCAAGCTTAGAGTTGTCCATGATTAAAGAGCGTCTAAACTCTGGTCGTGAGAAGTTTATCCGTGATGGCGGAAAGCTAGGACGCAAAGTCGGCTCAGAGAAAGAACCGAAACAACTTATTGCCGAACATGCCGATATTGTGAAATTTTTAAAGCAAGGTCAATCAGTCCGTAATACCATGAAACTAACTGGAAAAAGTAGCGGTACTGTTCAAAAAATCAAAAAAATAATGGCATAGCAAAAAAAATCCTCCCAGATTATGAGAGGATTTTTTGTAAAACATTTACACACCACATGATTATAATGCCTTTTTTTAAGCTCTAAAACTAGTTTTTTAATATACACCTTAATAGCAAATACTTGCTAATCAAGGTACAATTAGGAACAATAAATTTTCAAAAAAAATTCGAGCACCTAATCAACCCCGCACTATTTTCAATCAAAAAAAGTAAAAAATGCTAGGAGGTAACGAGCAACTTGTTCCTAAATAGCAGGACGGAGTGCGTCACCCTAACTGTTCTATTCTCTTTTTTATTTGCTCAATTTCCTTCTCTAATTGCAACTTCTGTAACTGTTTTTGCAACTCCTGTTTTCGGTGAGGTTCGTTCTCAATAGAGATTTGCATTTGTTTTAACCTGATTTTATCATCCGTTGTTATCGTTTCCATCTTCTAGATAATTTCTCAAATACTCCTCTTCAAAAAGAAAGTGAAGTTCATTATTGTTTTTCAAAAGATTGTACTCTTGAATTAGATGCAAATCATCTATTATCACATTCTCTTCGTAAGTTCTTATAATGTAATTAACTAACATTTCACGAAGGATTGGACTATATTTAAAGTCTTTAATTTCTATCATATTTAATCTATCTTTTTTAATGTTATTATTTGACTACCGTCTTTTTTCATGTACTCCTTCCAACCACTTAAGTCGAAAATCACGCTTTCATGATAACTTATTCTACTGAATCCAAGTTTAAAAGATTCTATTAGTTTTTTCTTGTTCGAGCATTTAACATAACAATGCAAATGATTTCTGTTATTGCTTTTCTTTTGTTCAATCACATAGTTAATCTCTACTATATCATCGTTCATTTGCTCATAAACAAATTTCATCACAACATTAATCTCAGATTCCGTGTAATCTATACACGGGTCAATGCTTAACGCATAGTATTTATTCTTCCTAATTCGTTGAGGTTTAAACTTATTAACTAATAAATGATGCACTTGCCATTCGTGATTTTTATTTTTGTGTAGCATAGTTTCACTACAGTTGTTTGTTAGATTACTAATTATTTTTCTAACATTTCTAGTAGTCATATTGTATTTACTACTAATTTCTTTTACTGTTAAGTATTCATTTTGTTGCATTTTTTGATGTTATTAAACGCATCATATCTATTAGAGAATTAGTTAAATTCCCTTTGGATATGTTATTTTATAATAAATATGTCGGAAAATTGAAAAAGTTCCTTCGGACATAAAATATTTATCCACAATCATAATTGAAATTGGAATAATTGTAAATAGTTTGTGTAAATGTTTTTAATTGGTCAGGACGACCAAAGTATTCTAATAGTCTGTATTCTTAATCAATAACTTATATGCAAAAGATAATTTCTTCAAATCTTCAACAAATAAGTTCGACAATTCGACAGTAAATGGTACATTAACGGAAAAGCTGTCATTTTTGACGGCTTTTTCTTTTTTACACTCTTCCGAATCCTTGATTTTTCTAATTAAAATCTCAATGGTCTTATTTATTTTAGCGGTTCGGCAATTTTTATTTAATAAAAAATAGAAAAGACTATTGCGCTAAAGCTAAAATTTAGCATTTAAACGACTTAAAAGGTGCTTTGTCGTGAAAATAAATATAAGTTGTTTATAGTCAGTATCTTTATGGTATAATTTCAATATGGTTTTAACTTTATTCAAATTATCATGAAAGCTTATGTGATACATTTTATCGTGCTTGCAGGTGTTTTTTCATTGAATTGTTTTGGTCAGGTGAGTCAGGTGATTAATAATGTAGATATTCGAAAAGCGCCATTAAAGTTTGATGACAAATCTGATGAAGATCTTGTTATAGAAGCATACTGTGTTGAAGAAGTGATTAATCTGGCTGCCGGAAAAAAAAGAATCACAACCTATGAAGTTTCGAAACTGGACATGGTTAATACGTATGATCTTGGGCCAAATAATACCAGAACGGTAACGGCAATATATAAAAAAGCCCATGTTAAAGCAGCTGATCCTATCGCTCCTTCTAAGGTAATAACTGTGGCGACCCACGAAACCATTAAGCCTGTTGCTATTCGAACCACGGTTCCATCATATAGCAAAGACTCGGTAAGTATAGATGTTTTGAGTATTTATGCGAATGTTGTGGATAAAGGTTATAAATCTCCGGATATGCTTAAAAAGGTTGCGGATAAATATTATTTTGAAAATGATTTCGAAGCGGCCGCTAAATGTTATCTGGAATTATTTAGTCTTGATGAAAATTCAGATCCGGTCCTTTATTTGAGATGTGCAAAATCCTTAAAAGCGATAAAACAGTCAGAAAAAGCAGAAGAAATGATTAAATTGTTTGAAAGTAAAAACGCAGCTCTTGTAATGTCTAAAAAATAAAATCGATGTTAAACAAAAAAAAGACTATCATTTATTTGATAGTCTTTTTTTTTAAGCTCCCCCTCTTGGGCTCGAACCAAGGACCCTCTGATTAACAGTCAGATGCTCTAACCAACTGAGCTAAGGAGGAATCACCTTAAAGGTAAATATGTTTGCTAAAAAAAGTTGCTCCCCCTCTTGGGCTCGAACCAAGGACCCTCTGATTAACAGTCAGATGCTCTAACCAACTGAGCTAAGGAGGAAAGTATTGCTCTTTTTAGCGAGTGCAAATATAATTGAATTTTTAGTTTCTCAAAAATATTTTAACTCTTTTTCGAAAATATTTTTTCTACTTGACAATTGCCTTGTAAATATCGTTACCATTAGCGAACAAAAGTAGTGATATAAGCAGAACAAAACCAACCATTTGGGCGTTTTCAAGGAATTTGTCACTTGGTTTTTTACCGCTAACAATTTCGTATAATAAAAACATCACATGACCACCATCAAGTGCCGGAATTGGCAATAAATTCATTACTCCAAGCATAATTGACAATAAAGCAGTGATTGACCAGAACGTTTCCCAGCTCCATGAAGTAGGAAAAATGTTGAAAATAGCCGCAAAACCACCTACTTGTTTGTAAGCTTTGGTTTCTGGATTAAAAATCATTTTCAATTGTTTTCCGTAACCTACTAATTGATCTTTTCCTTTTTCTAATCCAACCGGAATAGATTCAAGGAATCCGTAATGTTTTGTACTTACTTTATAGTATCCTAGTTTTTCTAATGATTCAATTCCTAAGCCACCTGCAATTACGCCTAATTTTCCATCTTTAGAAATACTAACTGATATTGGAATCTGCTTTAAATCACGTAATACAACAGCCGGAATGGTTTTACCTTTATTACTGTTTAAAATTGCTTTTACCTGATCGTAATATTTAGCTTCCTGTCCGTTAAGAGTTACAATTAAATCTTTTGCTTTTAATGATTTGTTAGCTGATTCAGCAGGAACATCTTTAATAGCAAAAGGCACACGCATATCTACAAGGTGAGATTTTTCATGTTTTGATAACTGATCAACAAAATCATTTGGCATTTTGATAGTTTGCTGTTGTCCGTTTCTTTCGATCAGAACTTCTTTTGACATGATGATATTCATATTTAACTCATTGTCAAAATTCACTACTTCTTTCCCGTCGATTGCCAAAATTTTATCTCCGGTTTTAAAACCTGTTTTAAGCATCACAGGGTTTTCAATCAAAACACCATCTTTCAAATCAGCATTTGCTACATAAGTATCTCCATAAGCAAACGCCATACCTATATATATAATAAAAGCCAGAATAAAGTTTACAGTAACACCACCCAACATAATAATCAAACGCTGCCATGCCGGCTTAGTACGAAATTCCCATGGCTGGGGAGGCATAGCCATTTGCTCTTTGTCCATGCTTTCGTCAATCATTCCGGAGATTTTTACATAACCTCCAAGCGGCAGCCATCCGATTCCATATTCAGTTTCACCGATCTTCTTTTTTAACAGGGAATATTTAACGTCAAAGAATAAATAAAATTTTTCAACCCTTGTTTTAAATAGTTTAGCAGGAATAAAATGCCCTAATTCGTGAAGAATAATAAGTAATGATAAACTCAATAGAAATTGAGAGAGCTTGATAACTATATCCATTTTGTAATTTTAGTTCGTAATTTGACGCACAAAAGTAACGTTTTCTATTTTAATTTGAGAGCGCAATATAATACTTAAGGTTTTAAATGTTTGTTAATTAATAAACATTTGAATTTCTACTTTTACGCAGATACTGTAACTTTACTTTTTTAAACGCTATCTCATTCAATTGGTAGTCAAAATTCATTAAAAGTTACATTCTATGGCTTCAATATTATTTTCTCCACTTACTATAAAAAATATCACTTTAAAAAACAGAATCTTTATTTCGCCAATGTGTCAGTATTCAGCTATTGACGGATTTGCAAACGACTGGCATCTGGTTCATTTAGGAAGCCGTGCCAGCGGTGGAGCCGGATTAATTATTCAGGAAGCGACAGCAGTTTCTCCTGAAGCCAGAATTTCTCCTTCTGACCTTGGTATCTGGAAAGACGAGCATATCGAAAAGCTAAAACAAATCAATGCGTTTATTCTTTCTCAGAATTCTGTACCGGGAATCCAGTTGGCGCACGCAGGACGAAAAGCAAGTGTTTCTGCTCCCTGGGAAGGAAATAAAAAGTTAGATTTCGCTCAGGGCGGGTGGCAGACTGTGGCACCGAGTGCGATTCCGTATCATGAAAACGAGCCGTTTCTTCCTGAAGCTTTGGATAAAAACGGAATTCAAAAAGTAATATCAGATTTTAAAACAGTAACAAAAAGAGTGGTTGAAGCGGGCTATAAAGTTCTTGAAATTCATGCGGCACATGGTTATTTGCTGCATCAGTTTTTATCTCCTTTAACTAATGTGAGAACTGATGAATATGGCGGAAGTTTCGAAAATCGAATTCGTTTTACATTAGAAATTGTTGAAGCAGTTCAGTCAGAATGGTCTTCTGATTTACCTTTATTTGTCAGAATTTCAGCAACAGACTGGGCAGAAGGAGGATGGAATCCGGAAGAATCTGTACAGCTTTCGAAAATATTAAAAGAAAAAGGAGTAGATTTAATCGATGTTTCGTCAGGTGGATTGGTTTCGCATCAAAAAATTACACTTGGACCGGGTTATCAGGTTCCTTTCGCCGAAAAAGTAAAAAACGAAGCTAATATTTTAACCGGAGCCGTTGGTTTGATTACCGAAGCTAAACAAACTGAAGGAATTTTAGAAAAAGGTCAGGCCGATTTAATTTTGTTTGCGAGAGAATCGTTAAGAAATCCAAATCTGCCTTTGAATTTCGCCAATGAATTAAGCGATGATATTCAATGGCCAAAACAATACGAAAGAGCTAAACTTTAATAAAAACATTTATATCTAGTTTTTTTACCATTAAAACATTAAGTTTTATAAAGAAGTAAAACTTAATTTTTCTTAATCTCTTAATGGTTAGAAAAAAAATAAACTTTATTTTAAAACAAACCAAATGCAAAAAATAAAAACAGCACTATTATCATACGGAATGTCGGGAAAAGTTTTTCATGCTCCTTTTTTGGATCTTCATCCCGGTTTTGAGTTATTAGGTTCCTGGGAAAGAAGCAAAAAACTAATTCAGGAAGATTATCCAAGGGTAAAAAGTTACCCTTCAATTGATGAGTTATTGACAGACGATGTTGATCTGGTAATTGTAAACACACCAGTCGGAACACATTTTGAATACGCTAAAAAAGTACTTTTGGCAGGAAAACATGTCGTTGTCGAAAAAGCATTTACCACAACCGTAGTCGAAGCCGAAGAACTGGCTCAAATTGCCAAAGAAAAAGGTTTAAAACTGGCTGTTTTTCAAAACAGAAGATGGGACAGTGATTTTAAAACGATTCAGAAAATAATTAACGATGGCGTTTTGGGAGATTTGGTTGAAGCTGAATTTCATTTTGACAGATACAATCCGATATTGAGCCCGAAAGTGCATAAAGAAACTGCTAATGACGGAGCCGGAATCCTGAAAGATTTAGGACCGCATTTAATCGATCAGGCGGTCTGTCTGTTTGGTTCGCCAAAATCGGTTTTTGCTGATATTCGTTACACCAGAGAAAATTCGGTTGTAGACGACTGGATTGATTTATTACTGATTTATGAAGATTTCAGAGTTCGTTTAAAAGCAGGTTTTTTTGTGAGGGAAGCCAATCCGGCCTATACAATTCATGGCAAAAAAGGTTCCTTCCTAAAACAGCGCGGCGATGTTCAGGAAGACGAACTTAAAATTGGTAAAAAACCAAACCGTGAATCCTGGGGAACAGAATTAGAAGGTTTTGAAGGACTTTTGCACACCGAAATTAACGAAAAACCAATTCGTGAAAAAATCAAAACGCTTCAGGGTAATTATTTTGAATATTTTGATGGGGTTTATGATTCCATTGCAAATAATAAGCATGAACCTGTTACTGCGGAGGATGGTGTAAAAGTAATGCAGGTTATTGAAGCGGCAATTACGAGTAATCAGCAAAAAAAGATTATTGATCTGAAGTAAATGTCTTAAGAAATCATTGTCATCCTGAGCGGAGTCGAAGGCTTTCACCAAAAAAGGCTTCGACTTTAGTTTATTCTGAGCGAAGGCGAAGGACTCAGCCTGACATTCTCTTTTTAATTACAAATAACGTACTAAAAATACTTTTCTGACATGGGAAACAAAAAAGAGTTAATATCAGAAGAACGTGAAGAACTGCTTAAGACATTAAAAAAACGTTTTGAGAGAAATAAAAGCCGTCACGAAAATCTGGATTGGGATAATGTCCAAATAAAACTGGAATCCAATCCTGAAAAATTGTGGTCTCTTAATGAAATGGAGAAAACCGGAGGCGAACCTGATGTGGTTTCTTTTGATGAGAAAACTAACGAATACATTTTTTATGACTGCTCTGCAGAAAGCCCAAAAGGAAGAAGAAGTGTTTGTTATGACATTGAAGCGCAGGAGTCCAGAAAAGAATTCAAGCCCGAAAACAACGTTATCGATATGGCTGCTGAAATAGGCATCGAACTTTTAACAGAAGAACAATACAGGGAATTACAACTGCTTGGAAACTTTGATCAAAAAACTTCCAGCTGGATAAAAACGCCTCTTGAAATTAGAAAACTTGGCGGAGCCCTTTTTGCAGATTTTCGATATAATACAGTATTCGTTTATCATAATGGTGCTCAGTCTTATTATGCGGCAAGAGGTTTTAGAGGTGCTTTACGGGTTTAAAATTCATAATTTATAAACAATAACGTTGTATATTTAATAAACAATCTGTTGTTTTTAATCTTTAAAATAGGAATTCAGTACCTTTGTATATACAAATTTAAAATGCCTTTCTGTGATAGATTTCAATCCATTAGCGCTGTTCCAAACCAAGGGGAAAATCAAAAAAGTTTATCGGGAGGCAAAAGCTTCTTATTTAAACAGAATTCGTTTTGCTGTGGGGATGTTTTATTTTGGAATGGGGCTAAGTTTTGCAACCTGGGCAAGTCGAATTCCGGATATTAAAACAGCATTACATTTAAGTGAAGCTGAATTGGGTTCTGTACTTTTTGCACTTCCGGTCGGGCAATTGATTATCATGCCTTTCTCGGGCAAAATGGTAACCAGATTTGGAAGCCATCGTATTTTAATTTTCTCTTTAATTATGTATGTTTTCAGTTTGACTAATTTGGGTCTGGCTGCAAGCGCACTTCAGCTTTCGTTGGGATTATTCACTTTTGGACTGTTTGGAAATTTAGCCAACATTGCCGTAAATACACAGGGTGTTTATACCGAAACTCTTTTCAAAAAAAATATCATGTCATCCTTTCACGGTATGTGGAGTTTTGCCGGTTTTACAGGGGCTTTGGTAGGATTGGGAATGCTTTCACTTCACTTGAAACCTTATCATCATTTTCTGATTGTGGGTGTCATAGTTTTATTGATGATTGTTTTCAATTTTAAATTTTTAGTGAAAGCTAAAGAAAAAATAAAAGCAAAAACTGAAACCAAAAGAATATTTCCTAAACCGGATAGCGCCTTGATATGGCTTGGTATAATTGGTTTCTGCAGCATGGCCAGCGAAGGCGTTATGTTTGACTGGAGCGGAATTTATTTTAAGGAAATAGTAAAAGCTCCGGGTGCTCTTGTAATTTTAGGCTATACTTCATTTATGATCATGATGGCCAGCGGACGCTTTATCGGAGATGCTATGAATAATAAATTTGGCCGAAAAAGAGTTATGCAAATTAGCGGTTGTATGATTTCTGCGGGTCTTTTTACCGCTGTATTCTTTCCTTATATCATTCCTTGTACAATTGCCTTTATGGTTGTAGGTTTGGGAGTTTCTACAATAGTTCCAACGGTTTACAGTCTTGCAGGTAAAAATCCAACCGTTTCTGCGGGTGAAGCGCTAACCATTGTTTCGAGTGTAAGCTTCCTTGGATTTTTGATGGGACCTCCTGTCATCGGATATATTGCACAAACTTTTGGACTTCAGTTTTCTTTCGCTTTTATCGGAATATTTGGGGTTTTGATTGCTTTTATGGTTTCAAAAATAAAAGTATCAGACTAATTAAAAACCAGCACTTTCCGATTTATTTTCTTCTGAAAACATACTATTTGTAAGAAAATATTTTTACAAATATCCTTTCTAAATTATTTTAACAAGTAAAAAGTTTAAAATATTTATTTACATTTGTAATCTAATTCACACTTGTCACGATATATTTTTGTTTGGAAATTTTCAATACCACATTTCTTTTCAAACATTATTTCCAAAAACCAGATTTGATTTTTTGACTAAAGTTTATTGGATTTCAAAGATTTCAGTCAAAATTACTCCACCCTTTTCTTGTAAAAAAGAAGAGGGTTTTTTTAATAAATTCGGTTTTACATGCACAAAAAATCATTCGTTCTTATACTCCTTTTTACTCTTAAAATTGCTTTTGCTCAAAAAGAGACTATCTTTTCAGGGCTGGTTATAGATTCTAAAACTCAGAATCCTTTAGAAAATACAGTTGTCAGTATTCAAAATTCAGCCATAATGCAGCTCACCAAAAAAGATGGGACTTTCGAATTGCATTCGGTTCTTCCTGGTGAACAATTACTTTTAATACACAGTCAGGGCTACAAAGATTTACTTCTTAAAGTGAATTCTAATTTTAGTCAAAAAGTAAATCTCGGAGTCTTATTATTAGAAGAAGACCAAATCGAAAATCTCCAAACCACGATTATTTCACTTTTAGAAAGCGACCTGAACGAAGATAACAGTTCATCAGAAACTACTTCGGGGCTTTTGCAATCTTCCAAAGATGCATTTTTGCAGGCAGCTGCATTCAATTGGGGACAAGCGAGATTTAGTGTCCGTGGATTGGATAGCGAAAATGCAACGATGATGCTCAATGGCGTAAAAATGAATAAAATTTACGACGGAAGACCACAATGGAATAATTGGGGAGGATTAAATGATGTACTCAGAAACCAGGAATTTACTATTGGTCCTGCACCTTCTGATTATGCTTTCGGAGGGATTTTAGGCACCCAGCAAATTTTTACTCAGGCATCTGCCTACAGAAAAGGAACCCGAATATCTTTCTCGGGGACGAATACGAATTACAATTGGAGAACAATGATTACGTATGTTTCGGGCATGAAATCCTCCGGTTGGGCTTATGTTTTTTCGGTTGGAAAGCGCTGGGCAGAAGAAGGATATTTTGAAGGAACAAATTATGATGCCAACTCTTTTTTTCTAAGTGTTGAAAAAAAATTAAATCCGAAACATTCTTTAAATTTTACCGGTTTTTTTACACCGAACATACGCGGAAAAAATTCACCAAATACTGAGGAAGTTACCAATTTAAAATCGGAGAAATACAATTCGTATTGGGGATATCAAAACGGCGAAAAACGAAATGCAAGAGTAAAAAATGTCGAAGAACCATTGCTGATGCTTAATCATTATTTTAAAATTAATGACAGGATCAATCTTACATCAGCAATTATGTATCAGTTTGGAAAAGTCGGTAACAGTAATATCGATTTTCAAAATGCTGATAGCCCTGATCCAACTTACTATAGAAGATTGCCCAGTTATTTCAGTTCAATGTATGCTGCAGACAACGGAGAATTCTCAGGAGAATTTACTCCCGATTATGAAAATGCAGCAATAAGCAAAACATTGTTTTTAGAAGATTCGCAAATCAATTGGGATGCAATGTATAGAGCCAATCAGAAACCTATTATAAATTCTGAAGGAGTAATTACAGGATACGAGCCTTCAAAAAGCCATTATGTGCTTTATGAAGACAGAACCGATGACAAAACTTTGGTTGTAAACTCAAATCTTAACGCACAGCTTTCAGAAAATATATTTTTTAGCGGAGGCATACTTTTTAAAAATCTAAAATCACATAATTTTCAGAATCTTTTGGATTTATTGGGCGGTGAATATTTTGAGGATATTGATTCATTTTATAAAGGAGATCAATCGCAATCGAATTTAAAAAATCCTGACCGGCTAGTAAAAGCTGATGACACCTATGGCTATAATTTTAATTTTTATGCCACAACAGTAGAAGCTTTTACACAGTTTCGATTTGTGTACAGAAAAGTTGATTTTTACTTAGGAAATTCATTTTCTACTTCAAAATACCAGAGAGAAGGTTTATACCAAAACGGAATTTATCCGGACAACTCATTCGGAAAAAGTCAAAAAGTTAATTTTGAAAATTTTGGGTTCAAAGGCGGATTGACCTATAAAATTTCAGGAAAGCAATGGCTGTTTTGCAACGGTATGCATTTGACAAAAGCACCTTCCCTCCGAAATACTTTTTCTAATTCCAGACTAAATAATTCAATTGTAAACGGAATCGAAAATGAAAACATAAGTGCTACAGATATAAATTATGTGTATCATTCCCCAAAACTTAAAATGCGGATTACAGGTTATTATGCCTTGATAAAAAATACCACAAAGACATCCTTTTTTTATGCTGAAGGTATTTTTGATGACGGAGCCGGATACGATAATACAGATGCCTTCGTGAGTCAGACGCTGACCGGTTTGGATAAGAAAAATATCGGTGCCGAATTAAGTCTGGAGTATCAGGTTTCATCTACACTTAAAAGTTTTTTATCAGCCGCCTACGGAAGTTACACTTATAACAGCAATCCAAATGTTTTGATTACCAATGATGCAAATGCTGCCATTGCTGATACCGAAACGACTTTTGATTTTGGAAAATCATTGCTCAAAAATTACAAACAGTCCGGAATGCCACAGCAGGCATTTTCATTCGGAATGGAATATCATGATCCTAAATTTTGGTGGCTTTCTGCGAATATCAATTACATTACAGACAGTTATATCGATGTTTCTCCAATTACAAGAACGTCCCGTTTTTACATTAATCCGGCGAGCGGTTTCAACTTTCCGGAAGCTTCGGAAGAACGCACCAAAATGCTGCTTAAACAAGAAAAATTAAATCCTGTGTCACTCTTAAACATGACTGGCGGAAAATCCTGGCGTATTTATAAGACAACAATCGGGTTTTTTGCCAGTATTAATAATCTACTTGATTTTAAATATAAAACAGGCGGATTTGAGCAGGCAAGAAATTCAAACTTCAGAGAATTGAATCAGGATTTTTCAAGCGGGACTCCTTCTTTTGGACCCAAATATTTTTATGGATATGGAAGAACTTATTTCGTAAACCTAGCAATCAGTTTATAATTTTAAAAACCTTTTCAGATGAAAAACAACTATAAAAATCTCATTTCAATATTGTTTCTATTCCTTTTTTGTAATTGTAATGAAGATGTCGCCATTCCAAAATTAGAATGCACACAGCCAGATTTAATGGTAAACAGAACTGTTGAAGATGTCCTGAAAACAGGAACCATTACCGCCACAAAATATGTTTATGATGATGTAATTGAAGCTTATGTAGTTTCAAGTGATGAAAACGGAAACTTTTTTAAAATCCTATATCTTCAGACTTTGGAGACAGATACCAAACCAGCTGTAGGCTTTAGTGTTGCTGTAGATGCGACAAACACTTATATCGATTATCGTGTTGGAAATAAAGTGTATATTAAATTGAAAGATCAGTTTACTGATTTATATTATGGCGGAACGCGGATTGGAAGTTTGTATGAAGGGAATTCGGGAGCAGCATCTGTGGGAAGAATTTCTCAAAATGATTATAAAAAAGTATTAAATGCCTCGTGTACAATGCTCGATGAAGATCAATTAGTGAATCAAATTTCTATTGAAGAAGCTTTGAACGACAGTAAACTAAATACACTTATCGAATTATCAGATGTTCAGTTTTTGGAAGCTGCTATTGGGCGTCATTATTTTGAAGAGGCTAATAATGTTGGAGGTTCTACCAACTGGGGTTTAAGAGATAAATCCGGAAATCAGATTATTTTCAGAACCAGCAGTTTTGCTGATTTTTCTACCCATTTAGTTCCTGAGGGAAGCGGAAAAGTACGCGGAATTTTAACCAAATATGGTTCGGATTATCAGTTAATGGTTCGTTCCGAAAAGGATGTTGTTATGGATGGAAAAAGCAATGTTCCGTTTTTCACTGAAGATTTTCAAACTGTTACCCATAATGTCAATTTTGCATTACCCGGTTGGAGCAATATTGTAGAAAAGGCTTCAAAATTATGGAGAACGATGGTTTCTGCCGGAAATGGATATGCTGAATTCAACACCACAAGCACTACGGCAGCCCAAAATATAGCCTGGCTGGTAACTCCAAAAATTAACCTAACTGAATATAAAAATACGGTGTTGTCTTTTAGAACTGCACAACATGATTTAAAAGTTGATTCGGCTTTGAATACTTTAGAAGTTTATATCTCCACCAATTTTGACGGATCAAATGTAAGCAAAGCGACATGGATCAAACTAGATGCCAAAGTAGCGTCACTTTCTACACCAACACGCCAGTTTATGAGTTCCGGAGGGATTGACTTATCTGCTTATTCAGGAAACATCAATATTGCATTTAAGTATACAGGTTCCGGAAAAGATAAAACACTTAACGGAGCATTTATGGTGGATGATGTAAAAATGTTTGGCGAAAAATAAATTTCAAAAGGAAACATAAATAATTGTTTTGCAGAGTAAAAGAATGCTGTAAATCTAATTTAGTATGTTTTTAAATTCTTTGATTGCTAAAATTTCGCAGAATTTTGTATTTTGGTCTTCCCAAATCAATTAAAATACATATGAAAAAAATCTACCTACTTGCAATTACTGCAATATTTTCTATCAATCTACTACATAGTCAGGACAATCCTGTCCGATTAAAACAAATTAACATCGTAAAAACAAATTACCAAAATTCTAAAGACGGTGAAATTGTAAACAAGACCATAGTTTTTAAAGAAGGAAAAATTGAAACCATCACCACTTCAGATGTTATTCAGAAATTCTTTTATAACAAAAATGGATTATTGGATATGACCGTTAAGGATAAAATTGGAAGTGACTGGAAAGAAGTTGTCAATTATACTTATGATGCAGATAACAACATTACAAAATTTGTAAATAAGTATCATGAAGGTAATGATTACATCACTAAAACAGTAACTTTTAATTACGATGGAGCAAGAGTTAAAGCAATAACAAAGAAGAGTACAAACCATCAGAACATACTGGAAGACATTGAATATATTGTAGAAAACGGCATCATTGTAAGACGTACTTCACGTGACAGAAACAAAGCTATTATCGGAAAAATTGAATATGTTTATGTAAATGACAACGTATCAAAACATAAAGGTTTGGTTGGCGATAAAATATCTAAAACCTATACTTTTGATGATAAAAAATCTGTAGATCAGTTAATCGTTCAGAACTTATTTGGTGATAATTATAAAGTAATTGTACCAATGATTTCGTACCATGAAAGTGAATTTAGCTTTGAAGCAATATCGTATAATAACGAAGTTAATTTTAGCCCTACTTCAACAGCTTTGGTTGCCGTAAGCAGAAAATACAAATACAACAAACTGAATTTCCCGATTTCCTGTTCTCAAATTGAGGAAAACGGAATTGTAAAAACGGAGAAAACCTTTATTTACGAATAAAACGGTATTTTCAGTTTCCTTATAAACCATTTAGAATTTCTAAATGGTTTCTTTTTTATGGACTTATAGTAATTTCTTAAATAGAACTTAAAAACTAAATTCTATAAGTATTCTATTTACAAATCATTAAATTTGCAGCTTATTCAAAGCTATGTTAGAAAAAGAAGTAATAAATTTTGAAAGAACAGCCATTGTTGGTATTGTGACTCAAAATCAAAGTGAAGAGAAACTACAAGAATATCTTGACGAATTAGAGTTTTTGACTTTTACTGCCGGTGGTGAAGTGATTAAACGTTTTTCGCAAAAAATGGAGCGCCCAAATCCTAAGACTTTTGTGGGTACCGGAAAAATAGATGAAATCAATCTTTTTGTAAAAGAAAACGCCATATCGACTGTTATTTTTGATGATGAATTAACACCTTCACAGCAAAAAAACATTTCAAGAATCATCGATTGCAAAATCCTTGACAGAACGAATTTAATTTTAGATATTTTTGCACAAAGAGCCGAAACTTCGTACGCAAGAACTCAGGTGGAACTGGCACAATGTCAATATTTATTACCAAGACTTTCCGGTTTATGGACACACCTTGAGCGTCAAAAAGGGGGTATTGGTATGCGTGGACCCGGAGAAACTGAGATTGAAACGGACAGACGTATTGTTCGTGACCGAATTTCGTTACTGAAAGACAAAATCAAAACGATTGATAAACAAATGAGCATTCAGCGAAGCAATCGTGGCGCAATGGTACGTGTTGCCTTAGTTGGTTATACGAATGTTGGAAAATCGACTTTGATGAATGCGATTGGAAAAAGTGATGTCTTTGTCGAAAATAAATTATTTGCAACTTTAGACACAACGGTTCGAAAAGTGGTAATTAAAAACCTGCCATTTTTACTTTCAGATACAGTAGGTTTTATTCGAAAACTGCCTACTCAGCTCGTAGACTCTTTTAAAAGTACATTAGACGAAGTTCGAGAGGCTGATTTGCTGTTGCACGTTGTAGATATTTCGCACCCAGATTTTGAAGATCATATCGAATCTGTAAATCAAACCTTGTTGGAAATCAAAAGTAATGACAAACCAACGATTATGGTTTTTAATAAAATTGATGCCTACAAACATCTGATCATTGACGAAGATGATTTGATTACTGAAAAAACCAGAAAACACTGGACACTTGACGAATGGAAACAAACCTGGATGAGTAATGTTGGCGAGGACAAAGCATTGTTTATATCAGCAACACAAAAAGAGAATTTTGAAGAATTCAGAGAAATCGTGTATGAAGCGGTCCGTCAGATTCACATTACAAGGTTTCCATATAATAATTTCCTGTATCCGGATTATAAGGATGCGGTTGAGAAGGAAGAAGAATAAATTAAAATAAAGAGTCCCAAAAATTTTTGTTTTTGGGACTCTTTATTTTGATCAAAACAGTATTAAGCTTTCTTTAATTCTAATTTTTCATTATCAGGAGAAGTATAAACCTCCGAAGAAATACTTTCATAAGGTTTGTAAGTACCATCAGTATTTTTTTCTACCATTATAATTTCACCATTATATTTTTTAAAAGAAATTTCTTTTCCGCCCTCTGTTTTAATATTGAATTGATCTCCGTTAGGGTAATCAAAAGTTTTTTTCCCATTTTCGAAAATCATAATATTTGGAGAATACGAATCTAAACTCATAATACCCCCTGAACCACTTTTTGTAGGTTTGAATCTTGGCACATAGAACTCTCCTACGAATATTTTCTTTTTGTAATAAGCGGTTCCTTTTGTAGAAATATAATATACTGATTGTGAATTAAGGTTGTCAATTTTATTTTTAAAATCGCCTCTCTGATTCACAAATTCGAATTTAGAAATAGTTTTTTTAGCACTGTCTGGCCACAAACTTAATAATCCTGCTCCTTGTTTTGCTTCGGCTAAATATTCATTTGCTTTTTCAAAATTTACTTTAAAAATCTCAATTAAGCTTAAATTTAAATAAATTACCTTATTTAAATCTTTATCTTTCATTTTTCCAAATTGTTTTCCAATATAACCTTTATAAAAATTCTGCATTTCATCTAAGTAAGCATCTTCAAATGAAAGCGCTTCCAATTTGGTTAACATTTCGGCAGTTTTTGTGTTAAAAGTAACTAATTCAGGAAACTCATCGCATTTTTCAAAATTTCCGTAATTAAAAGTAGTTTTTGTTTCATTTGCGGTAATCAATAAAGTATCTAATAATTCATAAACTTGTCCACACAAAGTATTTGCCAGATCTGATTCATTTGTTTTCTTGGCACTTTTTTCAAGAACACAAGCCTTATTAATTGATGTTTGATAAATTATCTCATTGTTTTTGCTCAAAAATAAGAAACTAAAATCACCCTCAAGAGTGGTTTGACCCATTGCATTTGTTTCTCTCAACTTAGTAGGAGTGTAACCTACTAAAATTTTGATATCCGGATTTGCATTATCAATTTTTGTATCGTTTTTATACTTGTCTAATGTAATTTCTTTTTCAAAAGTTTCATCCTTAGCATGCTCTGAAGAATATGACCATCTATCTGATCCCTGAACAATAATAGAGTATTTTTTTATTGAATTAAAAAATTCAGATTTAGGTACCGGAATTGTAAACGTTTTGATTTTTGTATCTGCTTTTTGTGCATTTAAGGATGCTGAAATGAGTAGAAACATTGCTACTACTTTGATTTTGATCATTAGCTAAAGTTTTTAAGATTTATCGGATAAAAATAATATTTTAGAAAGAATAAAATCTATTTTTGTAGGCAAAATTCTAAAAATAATATTAACCAACCCCTTTATTTTATAACCTATGAAAAGAATTACTTTATTATGTTTTTCCTTGTGTTCATTTTTATCTTTTTCCCAAAAAGTTGATCTGGACAGATTTTATTTTAATGTAAACTACCAGGATCTCCCAACTACTATTGTTCCATTTGAACAAAGAACTTATTCCACCAATGTAATTACAGATGGGCCAATATCAAACCAGTTTGACGGGGCAAGAGTCTTAAATGATCAGCTAAATGTTCATGGATGGAAAAAAGTAACTCAAAATGCTTCTTTAAATGTTAACGTTAATTTAGCTGATTTCTATGAAGAAGGAACTAAGGTTGAAACAAGAACAGTAGAGGAAAAAGATAAAGACGGAAAAGTGATTCGTTCTTATCCAATGTACACTCTTGTTACTACTTACAAAGGTAAAGCTTATGCTACAGTAACGGCACCGAATATTGAAAAATCAGCTGCAGCTCCTGCACAGGAAGTTTCTAAACCTGCTAATAGATTTTTGAAAAGTACTAATCAGGAAGCTCCGGCTGAAACTTCATCTGAAAGCAAAAAAAATTATAACTTATCAAATACCTTATCTTATAAATCGGCAGAGAATGTTAGTCAGTCTTTTTTGGAAAGGGAAAATACAAAAAACAGAGGGGTTAATTTTAATAAACGTTTAAGAGAATTTATTGATGGAGCTATTAATAGTGCAAACTCTCAATTAAATTACAATTACGGTTTTACACCTGTCAGCCGTCAGGAACAATTGTGGATTATAGACTCAAAGGAAGAAGAAGGTGCTATTCAAAAAGAAGCAATTGAAGCCGTTAAAATACAATTTGCAACAATGAAAGCTGATCAGCCTATAGATAAATTGACTCAGGATTTACAGCCTTTAATTGAATATTTTGAATCTTTAAAAACTAAATATAAAGAAGATAATAAAGGATCTAGAAAAATCAGATATTCAGCTTATTATAATCTTGGAAAAATTTATTTGTATTTAGATCAGCCAGAAAAAGCTATAAAAGAAGGTGAAGGTCTGATTGCTAATGATTATGATAAAGGAGACGGAAAAGATATCATTGCCAGTGCAAACAAATTAATTGACAAATTTAATAAAGCACAAATCAAAACAAGACATAATCCTTCATTATAATTGAATCATAAAAAATGGCTGTAAATTTTTTTTACAGCCATTTTTTATACTTTAAAAATTAAAATCCGAAATTAACTCCAAGTCCAAAAACTTGTCTGGTTTGGAATCCTTCAAAGGCATTGTCGTCATAAATGGCCTGGAATGAAAAGTTTGCCGACAGGTATTTATTTACTTTCATAATAATATTGAGTGAGTAATCCATATCGACATTTTGAGGATCTTCTAAATAATTGGAGTAAAGATTCAACGTGTTTTCTGCCGTTACATTGGTCATAATGGCCAGTTTGTAATAAACCGAAGCATAGAAACCTAATTCGTAGCGCATGCTTTTACCCTGATCGACACCAAAATAATCACCGTCTACATATCCAATTCCTGAAGTGTAAGCATTGTCTACAAAAGTAAATTTTGAGGTTAATGGTGCAAAGTTAATTTTTAAGTTTTCATCCTTTGTCCAGTAAATACCGGGACCTGTAGTAAGGTAACCCGGAGACATGAATTTGGTGTTTTCGGTTCTGATTTCTTTTCCGTTTTCATCGGTACCGTAAATATAACCTGTTGTAAATTGGGTTCTGAAATTTAAAAAATAGGAATAATACCATTGTCCTATCGCTCTTTTACCTACAACCGAATTAAATTCAAAACGGTCATCTGTTTTTTTGGCAAAATCAGCAGTTTTTGTTTGTAAAAGCCCGTATGAAGCCAAAAGTTTGTTATCCCACGTTATATCATCTTTTTTATAATTGAAGTCGTAATTAATTCCTAGTGTTCCTGAAAAACTGTCTTCTCCCCCGGCTAACCAGTTATTAAAACTGGACTGATTTAATAAAAGTGAGACCGTTCCTTTGGTTTTCCATCCTTCACCTTCAATGGTATCGTTTATTTTTTTTACCGCTTTTTCGGTATTTTGAATTAATTCCTTTTCAGAATTTTGAGCCTGGACGAAAGTAAAATTTACTAAAACTACAAGTAATATAGCGATCTTTCTCATGGTAATTTAGTTTAGGTATAGTAACAAATATACTAAAAAACCATTGGAGATCGGGGATTTTGAATTGGTTAATGAGAGTTATTTCTTAGATTCTTTGTATAAAGGTACCGCAGAACAGGCCTCCCCGTACATAATACTTCGTGCAAAAGGCTGGAGATAATTTGTAGCCAAAATATAAGCACGCATAGGTACAGGTTTTCTGGAACAGCCTTTTACAATTACTGGTTTATTTTTATAAACAGAATAATCTATTTTGCTTAAGATTTCTTCGTACAAACTGGCGTCTAAATCTTCGATAGTTCCATTTACGACTTTTTTAGCAAAAGGAGCCAAATGAACACTTACCAATATCAATGCCCAGGCCGGAATAATAGCATCTGTACTGCAATGTACCGCTACATACTGATCCTGATATTGCGACCAGTCATGATTTTTAAGATGTTCCCTAAAGTCTTTTTCTTTCAATAAAAAACCTTCCAAAAGCCATTGCGAAATGTCAATCTGCACACGCATCCCTTTTGGATAATAATCCTCTAAATCAAAAACTTCTAAAGCACTATTGGCAACTTTATTGATAATTTCTTCCATATGAAAAATAGTTTCAAGTTTTAGGTTTCAAGTTTCAAATTTGCACAACCTGAAACTTGAAACTTTTAAACCTGAAACAAATATTAAAGCATTCCTAATTCTAATTTTGCTTCCTCGCTCATTAAATCTTTACTCCAAGGCGGATCAAAAGTAATTTCAACATCTACATCTTTTACGTTTTCGATGGTTTTTACTTTTTCTTCTACCTCTCTTGGTAAACTTTCTGCTACAGGACAGTTTGGAGAGGTTAAGGTCATCAGGATCTTTACTTCGTAATCAGTGTTTACCATTACATCATAGATTAATCCTAATTCGTAGATATCTACAGGAATCTCAGGATCGTAAATGCCTTTTAAAACTCTTACGATTGATTCTCCTAATTCGTTTGTGTCTATTTCTTGTTCCATTTTTTTATTTGATTTTTACCATATAAGTTATATAAGTTCATTTAATTTTTGAAGCCTAATTTATGTCGCATATTAAAAGCTCATTTAAGAACTGAACTTAAATTTCCTTATATAACTTATAGTTTAATTTTTATTTTTTTTAATCTTCGAGCCAACGGTATAATTCGTTGACGTATGTTTTTTGGCCTTCGTGATAAATATTTGTAACGTTAAAGTTTATCATTAGCCCTATTGGAGACTTTAAAAGTTTCATATAAGACATTAATTTGGCAATATGAACCGGAATAATTTTATCAACAGATTTTAATTCAAGAACTAAACAATTTTCTATGAATAAATCACATCTTAAATCTGATTCCAATTCTAAACCCTTATATTCAACCGGAATAATCAACTCAGATTGAAAATTAATTCCCCTTAAAGATAATTCTCTTATCAAGCATTGATGGTAAATGTTTTCTAAAAGCCCTGCGCCAATATTTTTATGAACTTCAATCGCCGCTCCATTAACCTGATAAATTAAATCAGTCAAATATTTCTTCGTTATCATGTGGTTTTTTTACAATAATAAGAATTAAAACAAAAGAAAGATAAAACTTACTTTTGTTTTTTTCACCATATAAGTGATATAAGTTCATTTTAAATTCTGTGATCTTATATTTACTTTCTTAAGAAAGATCAATAAACACAAAGCTTATATGCTCTAATATGAACTTATATGGTTCAAAAACTTTTAATTTTTATTTTTTGCATCAAAAGCCAAAGCATACATTTTGATGTTTTTTATCATTGAAACCAAACCGTTGGCACGGGTGGCTGATAAATGTTCTTTTAAACCAATTTCGTCAATAAATTCTGTATCCGCATTTATAATGTCTGATGCTTTTTGATTCGAGAAAGCACGAATTAAAATGGCGATTATTCCTTTGGTCAAAATCGCATCACTGTCTGCAGTGAACACAATTTTATCATCATTTTGTTCTCCCTGAAGCCACACTTTCGACTGACAGCCTTTGATTAAATTATCGTCGGTTTTGTATTCTTCTTTAATTAGCGGAAGACTTTTTCCTAATTCGATGATGTATTCATAACGCTGCATCCAGTCATCAAACATCGAGAATTCATCTATTATTTCGTCTTGTATTTCTTTGATTGTCATAATTATTCTTTAGCAAAATCAGTCAGCAAATGTACCAGTTTTTCAATTTCCTTAGGAGGAAAACCATTGTCAAAACCTTGTGTTTCGTAGGTCTTCTGATTTTGAGTTATTTTTAGATTTCCAATTGCAGCACCATCGTAAAAACGTTTTTCGGTGGGTGCTTTTAAAGTGGGAATACTTTCTACATTTATTTTTTCGAATTCGGCTATAATTTTATCCCAATTCTCTTTTTCAATTTTATTTTCTACTGGTTGTGCATCTCTTTTATTAGTCACTAAAACCATTTGATTTTGTACCACTATCTTTTTATAATAACCTCTCGACATAGCCGAATATTCGATTACTGTAAATGCCATATCTGCTTTTTTCTGGCTTGAACAGCCTGTTCCAATCAAAATTGTTAAGAGTAAAAAAGATATAATTTTCATAAGATGAAATATTAGCTTAACATGGTTTTTGCTTTTTTAACCGCTTCAACCATTTCATCAATTTCTTCTTTGGTGTTGTAAAAAGAAAACGAAGCACGAATGGTTCCCGGAATACAGAAGAAATTCATGATTGGCTGAGCACAATGATGACCTGTACGAACTGCAATTCCTAATTTGTCAATTATCGAACCAATATCATAAGGATGAATCCCATCAATATTAAACGAAACTACCGAAGCTTTATTTTTTCCGTTTCCGTAAATTCTCAGACCTTCAATTTCAAGCAGACGCTTTGTCGCGTGTTCCAGTAATTTCTTTTCCTGAAGCTGAATATTTCCAAAACCAACTTCGTTTAAATAATCAACAGCGGTTCCTAAAACGATTCCACCAGCGATATTTGGAGTCCCTGCTTCAAATTTATGAGGCAGGTCGGCATAAGTTGTTTTTTCGAAAGTTACTTCTTTAATCATTTCGCCCCCACCCTGATAAGGAGGAAGTTTGTTTAGCCACGCTTCTTTTCCGTATAGAATTCCGGTTCCGGTTGGCCCGCACATTTTATGCCCTGAAAAAGCGTAAAAATCACAATCCAAATCCTGAACATCCGGTTTTAAATGCGGAACGGCCTGTGCCCCGTCAATTAAAACGGCAGCTCCAACGGCATGTGCTTTTGCGATCATTTCTTTTACAGGATTGATTACACCCAATGCATTCGAAATATGATTTACCGTAACAATTTTTGTTTTCTCAGATAATAATGATTCGTATTCGCTAATGATCAGCTCGCCTTCTTCGTTTATCGGAATTACTTTTAGTACGGCGCCTGTTTTTTCGCACAACATTTGCCACGGTACAATATTACTGTGGTGCTCCAGAGAAGAAACTAAAACTTCGTCACCCGGTTTTAGAATAGAAGCAAAACCATTGGCTACTAAATTGATTCCGTGTGTTGTTCCCGAAGTAAATAAAACCTCGTGAGAAAATTTGGCATTAATATGATGTTGCAGCTTTACACGTGAAATTTCATAAGCATCAGTCGCTAACTGACTTAAAGTATGAACTCCACGGTGAATATTGGCGTTTATTTCCTGATAATATTTCGCTTCGGCATCAATTACAACCTGTGGTTTTTGTGAGGTTGCACCATTGTCGAAATATATTAATGGTTTTCCGTTTACTTTTTCAGAAAGTATCGGAAAATCAGCTCTTATTTTTTGAATATCCAGCATAATTTATTTAGAAAAATTCTATGTACAAAAGTACTAAAACTAAATTGTTTTATCCGCCAATTCTATAATTTCCTTTTATAGCACTATCACTCCCTGTTTTAATAACTTGAATAATTATTTTTTAACACATAGAAACATAGATTTTGTAAACTTAAAAAAAGGCGTTTTACTTATTCTAAAACACATAGCCATGTGTTGAGAAATGTGTTTCTCTTTTTATCCTTTTCAAAAGTAGAAAAACCTATGTATCTATGTGTTTAAATTAACCTAATATGATTTTAATCTAAGAGGTTGAATTATTCAGATTACCTAAAGCATCTATTGAAATCGTGACCTTAAATTATTTATCTTGCATAAAAAACAACTGTATCGAAATATGAAAAAAATTCTCAAATTACTTGGTGTTCTTCTTCTTTTAATCCTTTTATATTTCGGATTTACGACTTATCCGAAGCTGGATCTGATTTCTGGCTTTTCAGCCAAAAGTATTGCTTCAGGACATTTTCTGGATAACCGTTCAAAAGAATTAATCGAAAAAACCGACAACGACATTAATCTGATTGATTTGGCCACCAACACCATTGATGATGCCGGAAAATTTGCTACTTCATCAGTTTACGGATTGAAAGAACGAAAAGCAATCTACCGCGAAGGTTTGGGGGCAATCTTAATTAATGATGATTTTGATGTTTCGAAACCTTACCTGCTTCCTAAAAGAGCCAAATCGAAAACATTGCCTTTTCCTTATGGAAATATTGACCCGAAAGACACCATTTTTACGAATATTGATTATAACCAATTACAAAAAACAATTGATAACGCATTCGATAAATCAGGTGGAAAATTAAAGCGAACACGCGCTGTTGTGGTTTTATACAAAAACAAACTGATTGCCGAAAAATACGATACCGGTTTTACGAAAGACAGTAAAATTTTAGGCTGGTCGATGACAAAAAGCATTACAAGTTCGGCCTTTGGAGTTTTAGCGAAACAGGGAAAAATAGACATTTATAAACCTGCTCCTGTTGCAGAATGGCAAAATGACGAGCGTAAAAATATTACTATAAACGATCTGCTGCACATGAATTCAGGTCTGGAATGGGAAGAGAATTACAACACTATCTGTGATGCTACCAAAATGCTTTTTCTGGCCGAAGATATGGGCAAAGTACAGCTGGACAAACCGGCTCAGTTTAAACCCAACACACATTGGAATTACTCCTCGGGAACGACCAACTTATTGTCTTTGATTTTGAGAAGGCAATTTAAAACGCAGCAGGAATACCTTGATTTTTGGTACAGCGCTGTGATTGACAAAATTGGAATGAGTTCGATGATTACAGAACAGGACATGACCGGAACTTTTGTAGGTTCGTCATACGGATGGGCAACAGCGCGCGACTGGTCGAAATTTGGATTGTTATACCTGAATAAAGGCAACTGGAACGGCGAACAAATTCTGGATGAAAGCTGGGTAAAATACACCGCAACACCAACTAATACTTCTGAAGGAAAATATGGTGCTCAATTCTGGCTGAATGCAGGTAGAAAATTCCCGGACGCACCTCGTGACATGTTTTACTGCAACGGTTATCAGGGACAAATGGTTGCCATTATTCCGTCAAAAGATATGGTGATTGTGCGAATGGGACTGAAGGAAGATCCTGCTTTTGATTTTAATGGGTTTTTGAAAGGGATTGTTGGGAGTATAAAGAAAATTTAAAGTTTCTTTCGAAGAAATACCTAGCCCCGATAGAAGTGGAAATCCTTTTTTGAGATTCTTTATCGAAAAAAAGATTGAAACGAATAGCAGGAAATAGCTCCTAAAAAAACCGATACACTTAAAAAGTCTATCGGTTTTATATTTTTATAAGTTTTAAAAATTATTTCTTAGCTACAAACCTCGGATCAGATTCCATAACGCTTCCGCAATTATCGCAGGTTCTTAGCTCTTCTGAATTGTAGAAATGTTCAAAATGCGGCAGGAAATCTTTCTCGATATTGTGCAATTCAAAAAACACTTCATATAATTTATGGTTACAGTTGTCGCAATGCCAAAGCAATCCGTCTGTGTAGCCTAATCCTGCACGTTTTCGCTCAATCACCAAACCAATTGAACCTTCAGAACGAACAGGTGAATGTGGGACTTTAGCAGGATGCAGATACATATCACCGGAATTCAGAACCATTTCTTTGCGTTCGCCTTCTTCCTGAATTACTACTTTTATATTTCCTTCGAGTTGATAAAAAAGCTCCTCGGTTTCGTTGTAATGATAATCTTTTCGCGCATTTGGGCCCGCTACGATCATGACAATATAATCCCCGGAGTCAACATATAAATTTTTATTTCCAACAGGTGGTTTTAGTAAATGACGGTTTTCGTCTATCCATTTAGTCAGGTTGAAAGGTTTTGCTATAGCCATTATTTTGAGATTCTAAGTTTTAAGTTTCTGAGAAGCTAAGTTAAGGAAAATTGTAGAGACGCACTGCAGTGCGTCTTTCGGTTCCCATAAATTTTGTCATATCATGTAGACGCACTGTGCGTCTCTACGGTTTTATTTCTTTTATCAGATAAATATAAACCGGAAAATGGTCGCTGAAACCGATTTCATTTGTGCTGTGCCGCAACGGATACCCTTTGTATTTTCCAGAATTTTGAATAAGATAAGGTTTATTGAAAATTCCGGCTTTCCAAAATTTGAATGATGCAAAATCAGGTTTTATGAGCGATTGTGTAATAATGATTTGGTCAAAAATATCCCAGGAATCCCGAAAAGCGGTGGTTCCCATGCTGCGTTTCGCCATTTCTTCAAACGGATTGTAAGTCCCAAATTCAGGAACTTCAGACTTTTTGGCTTTTGCTCCCAGCGCCATTTTTATACTTTTGTTATAAGGACCGTCGTTTAAATCGCCTATTGTAATCACTTTTGCATTTGGATTAATTTGTTGTAACGAATCGATTATTTTGCGGTTTAATTTTCCGGCTGCTTCGCGATATTCGCTCGTGGCTTTTTCACCTCCCGAGCGCGAAGGCCAGTGATTGACAATGATACTGATTTCTTCTCCTTCTAAAAAACCGGTTATCAAAAGCTGATCCCGGGTAAAAACACGATTGTTTTGAACTGTCTTCTTTGTTTCTTCGTCTGTTGATTCTTCTTTTTCCTTTTCTTCTACATTTTTATTTTGTAATATATATAAAGGTATGTTTGAAAAAGTAGTGGGTTTGAAGAATTTCTTCTGATACAATAATGCCACATCTATCCCACGTTTGTCGGGCGAATCAAAATGGATGATGCCGTAATCTAAAGAAAGTAGTTTTGGTTGCTTAATCAAATCTTCTAAAACGACTCTGTTCTCAATTTCAGAACCTCCAACCAAAACAGGTGCATTTGGGTTTTCCGGCTTTCCGATTTCTGATATTACCTTAGATAGGTTCAGGAGTTTTTGATTGTATTTTTCTATTGTCCAGTTTTGAGCTCCGTTTGGTGTCCACTCATCATCATTCGTATAAATATCATCAATGGTGTCAAAAAGATTTTCGAAATTATAAAAGGCGACGGTGTGAACACTGTATTTTTTTGCTTGTCCGAAAGCTGTAATCCAAAAAAAGAAAATAAAATAAATTCTAAGTGTAATTATTCGCATAAAAAATTGATCTTTTAAATTGTTGAAATTAATCAAACTTTATGTTTGTAGGAAATTTCAATTAATTTTATTTTTTTAAATCTTTATCTTTGTTAGAAATAAATCAAAAGCCAAAAAAGAAAATGAATACAAGCAGATTCCTTCCCCTAAACAGCCGTTTTGCTTTTTGTAAATTCGTATTCCTTATTTTTGCTTTACAATCCTTTATCTGTCAATCACAACAAAATATGATAACACCACCTTATTTACAAAAAGGAGATACTGTAGCTCTTTTGGCAACCGCCCGAAAAAACATCGACGACAATTTAAAACCTACCATAGATTTACTGAAAAGCTGGGGATTAGAAGCCGTAATTGGAAGTTCAATTGGTCTGGATTACCATCAATTGGCAGGTACAGATGAACAGCGTGCTGCCGATTTTCAAAAGCAGCTCGATAATCCAAATATAAAAGCGATCTGGTGCGTGCGAGGCGGTTACGGAACTGTCAGAATGCTGGATTTACTGGATTTTACCAAATTCAGACAACATCCAAAATGGGTTGTTGGTTTTAGTGATGTGACGGTTTTACACAATCATTTGAATACAATGGGTTACAAATCGATTCATGGTGTAATGCCGGTTACGATTCCGCGTGCGACACCGGCTGCTATCAGTTCGATGAAATCGGCTTTGTTTGGCGAGTCTTTGTCCTATTCGGTTGCTCCTCATCCTATGAACCGTTTTGGTCAGGGAACAGGCGAATTAGTGGGTGGAAATCTTTCTATTTTATACAGTTTGTTAGGATCGCCATCTGCAATTGACTGCAAAGACAAAATTTTATTTATTGAAGATTTAGACGAATACCTGTATCATATTGATCGTATGATGATGAATTTACATCGAAACGGCTGTATCGAAAACCTGAAAGGAATCATTATTGGAGGCATGACCAAAATGAAAGACAATGAAGTTCCATGGGGGAAAAATGCCCTTGAAATCATTGACGATGTGACTAAAAAATACAATATTCCGGTAATTTTTAATTTTCCGGCAGGCCATATTCAGGACAATCGTGCGCTTGTTATGGGAAGTACAATTTCTATTGATGTGAATGCTTCGGGAAGTACTGTTGTTTTTAAGTAAAAAAAGTAATGAGTTAATAGTTATAGGTTATGAGTTCCAAAATAATTTCATAACCTATATTTTTTTACAATAATTTCATTACACTGATATCTCATAACTTTTAACTCATATCTTCAAAAAATGGCTGAACACAACGAACTCGGAAAAAAAGGTGAAGATTTAGCCGTTGAATTTCTGCTACAAAACGACTATAAAATTCTAGAAAGAAACTGGATTTTTCAAAAAGCCGAAATTGATATTCTCGCCAAAAAAGATAATTTTCTGGCGGTGATTGAAGTCAAGACAAGATCGAGTTTAGATTACGGTTCTCCGCAGGATTTTGTGAAACCAAAAAAGATTCAGCTGCTCATAAAAGCAGTAAATGCCTACATAAACGATAGGGAAAAGGATTTTGAAGATGATTTAGAAATAAGATTTGACATCATTGCGATCCATAAAACCGAGGAAACATTTGCTATTGAGCATCTTACTGACGCTTTTTATCATTTTTAACATATTTTTTTATTGTTATATTTGTAACAAATTGTTTTTTAATTTATCTTTGCAAAGATTTATAACATCAAACAACAACCAAACTAACACAATTACGTTACCCAAAAACAATTAAAAGATTATGAAAACCGTTTCTTCGATTGTAGAAAATTACATCAAAACAAAACCCTTTTTGTTAAATGCATTATCCTTGGGGATTATCAATTTGACTTCTTTATCCCGTAACATTATGACGGAATTAGAAAGCGAATTTGGTAAAGAAGTAAAACAAGGAGCTGTAGTAATGTCGTTAAAACGACTAACAGAAGAACTAGATTTTAAACTGAACCACAAAATCAACAAAGTCATTAAAAACATTGGTGAAATCACGGTTCGTTCTGAACTGACAGATTACACTTTTGCAGCTTCTGATACTGTATTAAACAAACAGGCTGATTTGATTTCTGATATTAATGTTTTATCTGATATCTTTTATACTTCATCAAGAGGGGTAAACGAAACAAATATTGTAGTAAGCAGCAGTATCAACCATTTGGTAGAAAAACACTTTTTACGTGAAAAACTGATTCAGAAACTGGATAACCTGGCTTCTATTACCGTAAAATTGCCAAAAGAAAATATCGTGGTTCCGGGAATTTACTATTTCATTTTTCAGCGTTTAGCGTGGGAAGGAATCATTATCAATGAAGTAATTTCGACTTCAAACGAATTTACAATCCTTGTAGGAGAAGAGCAGGTTGATGTTGCTTTTAAAGTAATCAAAGACTTAAAAAATTAATTTCTTTCGAGAGAAAACCCCAAATCAAAAAAAAAGAAAAAACACAATATATAGAAGGGACTGTTTCACGACAGTCCCTTTTTTTATGCATCATTTTGTAATTTTTTATCTAATTGTTTAACAGCTCCAGTACCTGAAATGCTTCTTATAGACACTAGTGGTATTGATATTGAAAAATCAACAATATAACAGTATTTATCTGTCAAATGCAACAATTAAATTACTACCTTCGAACCGCTAAAAATAGCAAGTATCAATAATTTTGTGAATTGACACTCTGGAAATAATATTAATAAAATTACCTCTTTACAAATGAAAATTAGAAAAATCGGACCTAACAATGATTTGCATGACGCTAACAATAACAAAAAAAAGGTTTACAAAATTATCCTGGCTGCTGTAATCATTCTTTCAACAGCAACTTTTTTTGGTTTTAAATATTTAAAAAAGGAACCCGCTTCTATTTGCTTAGATTCCGACACAAAAGTCTATAACGAATACAAAGAGGCAGTTGTACTAATAAAACACAGCTATGGATATTTTGCAAAAATCAAAGGAAAAGAAATTCAGCTTATTAACGAGGATGCAAAAGAAGAAACGGTTTTCGGAACTGGTTTTTTTATAGACAGAGAAGGAAAAATATTGACTAACAGCCATGTTTTACAGCCATGGAATTCATCAGATGAAGAGCAGGAAAAAACAAATACTGTTATAAGAAATTTGAGGTTGAAAATTGCTTCAATTCTAACTACTGATATTTCTGAAGAAGAGTATCAAAGTTTTATTGAAAGAAACTGGAAAGTTGCCTCTGCTTATGACGAAAGTGAAGGCGAAGGTGATTATGAGGGTGAAGGCGAAAGTGAACAAACAAGTGAAGAGCCAGCTGGTGAAGAATTTATCAGTTCAAATGATACAGAAACAGATACAACCAATACAGATATTGCAGCAGCCATTCCGGTTAAAGAATATGTATCGAAAGAAGATATTGAGGTATATGTAAAAACGGTAGATATCGCTGTTGCACTTCATGATTCTGATGACCAATGGCTTAGCTGTGAAATCGAAAAAATTTCAGAAGATGCCAATATTGATTTAGGTACTGTACGACTAACAGATCATAAAACTCCGGAAAGTGTTGTAAACATCATCAATCTTGACAATGCAGTTGAGGATGATACTTCTTTAAATCCAGGACAAAAAGCAATAATGGTTGGCTATCCTTTGGGAATGGATTTGGCACAGACAAATTCAGGTATAAAAGTGCAGCTTTATGATGGCAAAATAAGTAAAGAATCAGACGGGAATAAAATTCAATATAGTATCACTTCTACTCATGGTGCCAGCGGTGCACCGGTATTTAATGAGTGTGGCCAGCTGATTGCAGTCAATTTCAGTGGAGTAGATGAGGTACAGGGGTTTAATTTCGGAATTGTCGCTAAGCATATTAGCAGTTTCTAATTGAACCTCTTATGATTTTATTAGTTTTTCTCCTTTGTAATTAAATAAAAAGTCACTTTTTAATATGAATAAAGTTTTTACTATATGTGCATTAATGATATTTAGTGCAGCTTTTTCTCAAATTCCAACTCTGGATGTAGAAAATCAAAAAAAACATCTGGTCATCCTGCAGGAAGCAAAAATTGAGACCAAAATTTTAGGAAATCTTGCCACAACAACAGCTATTTACACATTTTACAATCCTAGTAGCCGAATTTTAGAAGGAAAACTTACGATTCCGCTACCTGAAGGAGTAAGCATAAGTGGCTATGCTTTAGATATCAACGGAAAATTAAGAGATGCAGTTCCGGTTCCTAAAGAACGGGCTAAGGAAGTATTTGAAAGTATTGAAAAAAGAAATATAGATCCGGGGATTATTGAAAAGGTAGAGGGAAATAATTTTCGAACAAGAATTTATCCGATTCCTGTACAAGGCAGCAGAACCATTAAGATTACTTATCATCAGGAATTAAAAAATTCTGCTTCGGATTATCAGTATTTTTTAAGTTTTGCCAATGCAGTCAGTATTCCAAAATTTAATTTGAAAGTATTGATTAATGAAAGTCTGGTAACTCCCAAAATCACTGAGAATCTGGATGGAAGCTTTGCTTTTCAGAAAGAAGGGAATCAATGGATTGCTGAGATTAATAAAGAAAACTTTACTCCAAATGAAAGCCTTAAAGTAACAATTCCAAAAGTAAATCAATCTTCCAGTGTTTTGTTGCAGAAAGCTTCTGATGATAAATTTTATTTTGCAGCCAGTATTTCTATGAATTTCCCTGTGAAAGAAAAGCCGAAATCTAATAAAATGGCTATTATTTGGGATAATTCATTCAGCGGATCGAAGAGAAACCATCAAAAAGAACTTGACTTTCTGACTGCCTTTTTTTCAAGCAATAAAGATGTTTCAGTAACATTTGTTCTATTGAATAATATTCTGGAGAAAACCGAAGAATTTACTGTTTCCGGAGGAAACTGGAGTACATTAAAAAATAGAATTGCTGAATTGAAATACGATGGAGGAACCGATTTTGGTGCATTAAAAGAAATTCCGGGAGTAGAAGAATACTTTTTATTTTCTGACGGAATTTCAAATTTTGGTGATTTAACTTTAAAGTTCAAAAAACCGCTTAGCAGCATAGTAAGTACTCCGACTTCCGACTTTAATATGCTTAAACTTTTAGCATTGCAATCTGGAGGAAATTTCATTAATCTTAATGAATTAGACACTCAATCGGCGCTTAAAACCTACAAAAAACTTCCGGTTACATTTTTAGGATTTAAAGAAAATATGAATGTTCAGGAGCTGTATCCAAATATTGGAATGGCAGTAAATGAGCCGGTAAATATATTTGGAATTTCGTCTCCAAATTTGGGTAAACTAACCGCCCTTTTCTCTGTAGGAAATAAAAACTTTGAAATACCTGTAGATTTTAATACAGCTGTTCAGGTAGAAAACTGGCCAATTGCACAATTTTGGGCACAAAGAAAAATCAATGATCTTGAACTTAATTCGACTCAAAACCGTGATGAGATCAGAAATCTGAGCGAACAGTTTGGGGTTGTAAGTAAGAACACCAGTCTTATTGTATTGGAGGATGTAAATGATTATGTGCGTTACAAAATCACACCGCCTCAGGAATTATTAGCTGAGTACAATAAAATTGTTTCAAGAAATAGAAAAGAGATTTTAGAAAAAAGAAAAAACCTTCTGTCTAAATCTTTTGATATAACCCGCGAACTAACAGCCTGGTGGAATACGGAGTTTAAACCTGTCGAAAAAAAGCAGTATCCTAAGATTTCTAATCAGTCATTAGGAGAATCAGCAAACAAAGATCAATTATTAGAAGATAATGCTGTTTTTAGTTCCGCAGATGGAAGAGTTCAAAGTAACTTCGGTATGGAATCACCAAAATCCAAAGGAAAAATAACTTTGATAGATGTAGAAAGCAAAGAAGAGTATATGAAAGATTTTAAAAATCTGGAATCCTCTGAACTCATTTATCAAAAATATCTTGAAAATCGTTCAAAATATGAAAAACAGGTGACGTATTATTTTGATGTTTCTAAATTGCTATTTAAAAAAAGAGACAAGGTGCTTTCTTTAAAAGTTTTAAGTACATTGGCAGAGCTTGATTTGGAAAATGAAGAATTATACAAAACGATATATTATCTGCTAAAACAGAGAGGTAATTATGAAAAAGAATTATGGATTACCCAGAAAATTCTGGAATGGAGACCTTTCGATTCTCAAAGTCACAGAGATTATGCATTGGCTTTAATTGATAATAAAAAGCCTCAGGAAGCACTTAATGTTTATAAGTCAATGCTTTATCAGGAGTATAGCGATGAGATTTCTATAAGAGACAACGGTATTGAAGAGATTTTGATTATGGAAATCAATAATATTCTGAGTCTAAATAAAAATGTTGATGCCAGCAAAATTGATAATCGTTTAAAAGCAAATCTCCCAATAGACATTCGCGTTGTAATCAATTGGAATAAAGACAATACAGATATAGATCTTTGGGTTACAGATCCGAGAGGAGAAGACTGTTCTTATTCTCATAAATCTACAGAAATTGGAGGCAGATTAAGTAATGATTTCACTCAGGGTTTTGGTCCTGAACAGTTTTTACTAAAAAAAGCCATAAAGGGTAAGTATAAAATTAAAACCAATTTTTTCGGAGAGAGACAGAACATTCTTTCCGGACCAACAACTGTGATGGCAGAAGTATATTTGTACTATTCTGATGGAAGACAAGAACGGAAAATCGCTGTTTTCCAGAGTCAAAAAGAAAATAAACGCGAAAGCGACAGCAAAATTCTGATTGGAGAATTTGAGTTTTAGAAAAAAACATATAAAAATACCGAAGCGTTTAACTTCGGTATTTTTTTGTTTTATTTTGAAATTATCCCAAATGCTCCAGCATGTCTTTGGTCATAGATTCCAGATCAAATTTGTGATTCCAGTTCCAGTCTTTTCTGGCATCAGAATCATCAATACTTGCAGGCCAGCTGTCAGCAATTTTCTGACGGAAATCCGGTTTATAAGTGATTTCAAATTCCGGAATATGTTTTTTGATTTCAGCAGCAATTTCAGTTGGTGTAAAACTCATGGCCGCTAAATTATAAGACGAATGTATTTTGATTTCTTCAGCTGGGGCTTTCATAATATTGATGGTAGCATCAATTGCATCGTCCATATACATCATTGGCATTTTGGTTTCTGAGGATAAAAAGCACTCATATTTTTTATCAGCAATAGCTTTGTAAAAAATATCTACGGCATAATCTGTAGTTCCGCCACCTGGAGGAGTAGACCAGCTGATTAAGCCCGGATAACGAATACTGCGAACATCGACTCCATAAATGTTATGGTAATATTCGCACCATCTTTCACCGGCTTGCTTACTGATTCCGTAAACTGTCGAAGGCTCCATAATGGTATATTGAGGTGTATTTTCTTTAGGTGTCGTTGGTCCAAAAACAGCGATACTTGATGGCCAGAATATCTTTTTTATCTTTTTGGCTTTCGCCAGATTCAAAACATGAAACAATGAATTCATGTTCAAATCCCAGGCAAAAGCTGGATTTTTTTCAGCTGTAGCCGATAAAAGTGCTGCCATCAAATAAATATCTGTAATATGATGGATTTCGACAAGATGCTCAATCTGGTTAAAATCCAAAGCATTAATTACTTCAAACGGACCCGAATTTACAACGTCAGTATTTAATTTTCGAATATCCGAAGCAATAACATTTTCGGTTCCGTATAATTTACGAAGTTTCTGTGTTAACTCTGTCCCGATTTGACCACAAGCGCCAATAATTAATATTTTTGGATTCATTGGATAGATTTTAAATAACAAATATAGTGTATTCGTAAATTGTAGTGCTTTTTAGAATGTTAAATTATGAATTTAATAACAAATAACATTTATTTTTGAAAAATTCGTTTCCAGATACTTTTCTTAAACTTAACGAAATGGTTGTAATTCAAAATTCATAATTGTAAAATTTACTTGTAACTTTGTAGCTTAATGTTTTATCAGATGAAATCGCCATTAACAAAAAGTTTGCTCAGACAAATCCAATAAATAAAGGCGATAACGCATATAACCATTAAAAAATAAATTTTACATATATGAAATACAAAATAGCTCTTTTTCTGCTTATACTATTTGTACTGAATTCATGTCAGAACGAAAACGATAAACGTCTGGCTGAAAATAAAAAAGAAGCAAAAAGGAAAGAAGTCATCTTTAATAATATAAATAAAGGGTGGTCGTTTATTGACGAACCTATTAATGAAGTTTCTGAGCAAAATGAAACATTATGGAAAGAATGGCGGGAATTTTTAAAAGAACTTGATGGAAAACCAAAGAAAACGATTGGTGCTTTTCAGAAAAAATCTGCCGCAATTGCAAAAAAAGCAATGGCCTTAAATAATAATATTCCGTCTCAATTCAATCAGCCACAGATTAAAAGCCGTATTTCTATTTTGATTACCAAAGTAAAAATGATGGATCTATTTATTCATTTGGATAAAATTCCGGATGAAAAAGTTACTTTTTTAATTGGAGAGATCAATAAAGAATTGGTGTCTTTACAAAGACAAATGGATAAAATTGTTCAAAAAAGTAAAATCCCACAAGAAGAAGGTGAATCGGATTTTTTACGAATGCTGGATACGGCACGAGCTATCCCGAACACTATTGTAGATCCAAATTTACCTAAAGTTGAGTAAGAACGCATTATATACAACATACGATAATCTGCCAAAAGCAGAGCAGATTGCTTCGAATCTGCTTGAAGGAAATCAGGTAAAAATGAACATCAGCGGCCTTCTTGGGTCTGCTGTTTCATTTATTATCCGTTCTGTTTTTAGGAAAACCGAACTGCCTTTTTTAATTGTTTTAGACAATAAAGAAGAAGCGGCATATTACTTAAACGATCTAGAACAAATGATTGGCGAGCAGGATGTATTATTTTATCCCGCTTCATTTCGTCGTCCGTATCAGATTGACGAAACCGATAATGCCAATGTTTTACTTCGTGCTGAGGTTTTAAACAGAATTAATTCCCGAAAAAAACCGGCAGTAATTGTTACCTATCCAGAAGCACTTTTTGAAAAAGTCGTTACGAGAAGAGAACTGGATAAAAACACTTTAAAAGTCGCTCTGAACGATAAAATTTCGATCGATTTTATCAACGAAGTTTTATTTGAATACGAATTCAAAAGAGTAGATTTCATCACTGAACCTGGCGAATTTTCGGTTCGTGGAGGAATTGTCGATGTGTTTTCTTTTTCAAATGATCATCCGTATCGAATTGAGTTTTTCGGAAATGAAGTAGACAGTATCAGAACATTTGATGTTGAAACGCAATTATCTGTTGAAACACATAAAAAAATCACAATTATTCCGAATGTCGAAAACAAATTGTTTCAGGAAAATCGTGAAAGCTTTTTAGATTATATTGCCGAAAAAACAGTTCTTTTTATCCAAAATACCGAAGGACTTTTTTCTCAGTTAGACAGACAGTTTGCAAGAGCAGAAGAAGCTTTTGAGAAACTTTCGAAAGAAATAAAACATGCGACGCCGGAACAATTGTTTTTGAATCAGGCGTCATTTATAAAAAGATCTTTAGATTTTTCGGTTGTAGAATTGGCTTCAAGACCAGTTTATAAAACCACTAAGAAATTCGAATTTCATATTCAGCCACAGCCTTCATTCAATAAACAATTTGATTTATTACTGAATAATTTAAGTGATAATCATTTTAACGGATATGTGAATTATCTGTTTTGTTCGAATGAAACTCAGGCAAAACGTTTTCATGATATTTTTGAATCTTTGGATGAAGCCAATTCAGAAAATATTAGAAAACAATATCACACCATTGTACTGCCTTTGTATCAAGGTTTTATTGACGAAGAAAATCAAATAACGGCTTATACAGATCATCAGATTTTTGAGCGTTATCATAAATTCAACATCAAAAACGGCTATTCTAAAAAGCAAAATATTACGCTAAAAGAATTGACAGCGCTTTCCGTAGGCGATTATGTAACCCATATCGATCATGGAATCGGGAAGTTTGGCGGCTTGCAGAAAATTCAGGTGGAAGGAAAAACGCAGGAAGCCATTAAATTGGTTTATGCTGATAATGATATTGTTTACGTAAGTATTCACTCGCTCCATAAAATTTCTAAATACAACGGAAAAGACGGAACACCTCCGAAAATTTATAAACTTGGATCGAACGCCTGGAAGGTTTTAAAACAAAAAACCAAAGCACGTGTTAAACATATTGCTTTCAACTTGATTCAGTTGTATGCGAAACGCCGTTTAGAAAAAGGTTTTCAGTTTGCGCCGGACAGTTATCTTCAGAACGAATTAGAAAGTTCGTTTATTTATGAAGATACACCAGATCAAACGAAATCAACAGCAGAAGTAAAAGCGGATATGGAAAGCGACCGTCCAATGGATCGTTTGGTTTGTGGTGACGTTGGTTTCGGTAAAACAGAGGTTGCGATTCGTGCCGCTTTTAAAGCGGTTGACAACAGTAAGCAGGTAGCAGTTTTGGTTCCGACAACTATTCTGGCTTATCAGCATTACAGAACTTTCTCAGAACGTTTAAAAGATATGCCGGTTTCTATTGGTTACTTAAATCGATTTAGAACAGCAAAACAAAAAACACAAACGCTAAAAGATTTAGCCGAAGGCAAATTAGATATCGTAATTGGAACACACCAATTAGTTAACAAAAATGTAGTTTTTAAAGACCTTGGTTTATTGATTGTCGATGAGGAGCAAAAGTTTGGCGTAAATGTAAAAGATAAATTAAAGACGATTGCGGCAAATGTTGATACGTTGACGTTAACAGCAACGCCAATTCCTAGAACGCTTCAGTTTTCGTTAATGGCAGCACGAGATTTATCGGTAATTACAACGCCTCCACCAAATCGTTATCCGATTGAAACAAACGTGGTTGGTTTTAATGAAGAAATTATCCGTGATGCGATTTCGTATGAAATTCAGCGAAACGGGCAGGTTTTTTTTATCAATAACCGAATTGAAAATATAAAAGAAGTAGCCGGAATGATTCAGCGTTTGGTTCCAAATGCAAGAGTCGGAATTGGCCATGGGCAAATGGACGGAGCAAAACTCGAAGAATTGATGTTAGGTTTCATGAATGGAGATTTTGATGTTTTGGTGGCAACCACCATCATCGAAAGCGGATTGGACGTTCCGAATGCCAACACGATTTTCATTAACAACGCTAATAATTTTGGATTATCAGATCTACACCAAATGCGCGGGCGCGTTGGGCGAAGCAATAAAAAAGCATTCTGTTATTTCATCTGTCCGCCGTATTCATCGATGACAGAAGATGCCAGAAAACGTATTCAGGCACTGGAGCAATTCAGCGAATTAGGAAGCGGTTTCAATATTGCGATGAAAGATTTGGAGATTCGCGGCGCAGGAGATTTATTAGGAGGAGAGCAAAGCGGTTTCATTAATGAAATTGGTTTTGATACGTACCAAAAAATCATGAATGAAGCGATTGAGGAATTGAAGGAGAACGAATTCAAAGATTTGTATCCTGAAGAAAATGATATTGATACGAAAGAATATGTAAAAGACATTCAAATTGATGCCGATTTCGAATTGTTATTCCCTGATGAATATATTAATAATGTTTCAGAACGTTTGGTTTTATACAACGAATTAGGAGCGATAAAAGATGAAGCTGGACTTCAGGAATTCGAGAAAAAACTGATCGACCGTTTCGGGCCATTGCCAAAACAAGCAACAGCTTTATTAAACAGTATCAGGATAAAATGGATTGCGACGAAAGTCGGAATTGAGAAATTGGTTTTAAAACAAGGCAAGATGATTGGTTATTTTGTCTCAGACCAACAGTCGGATTATTACCAATCGGTGAAGTTTAGAAATGTTTTAAACTTTGTTCAAAAGCAAAGTTCTCTTTGCAAAATGAAAGAAAAACAAACTGTAAACGGCCTACGTTTATTATTGACTTTTGAAAATGTGAAGTCGATAAAACGGGCGCTGGAGTTGATGGAATTGTTTGAGGAGTAAAAAATTATAAAAGGATTTGGTTTAGAAACTAAGTCCTTTTTTTCTGCCAGTATGTTTTTTAGATTTAAATTTGCATCATGTCAGAAGAAACTCCGGTATATCGAAAAATAATCCATATTGATATGGATGCTTTTTATGCTTCGGTAGAGCAAATGGATAATCCTGCTTTGAGGGGAAAACCAATTGCTGTGGGAGGTTCAGAAAACCGCGGAGTTGTGTCTGCAGCCAGTTACGAGGCACGAAAATTTGGTGTTCGAAGTGCCATAAGCGGTGTTTTAGCGAAAAAATACTGTCCTGAAATTATTTTTGTCCGACCTCGTTTTGATCGTTACAAAGAAATTTCATCTAAAATCCATAAAATTTTTCATGAGTATACAGATTTGGTAGAGCCGCTTTCGCTTGACGAAGCCTATCTTGATGTAACACATAATAAAAAAGGAAATCCAAGTGCCTCGTTACTGGCACAGGAAATCAGATTACGGATTTTGAATGAAGTTGGGCTTACAGCTTCTGCCGGAATTTCTGTAAATAAATTTGTTGCTAAAATTGCCAGTGATTTCAATAAACCTAATGGTCAAAAAACGGTTAATCCGGATGAGATTATTCCTTTTTTGGAAGAATTACCAATTCGGAAATTCTATGGTGTAGGGAAGGTTACAACTGAGAAAATGTATCAACTGGGGATTTTTACAGGATTAGATCTGAAAAGTAAATCACTTGAATTTTTAGAAAAACATTTTGGAAAATCAGGAAAATTTTATTTTTATGTGGTCAGGGGAATACATAATAGCGAAGTTAAACCTTCAAGAAATACAAAATCGGTAGCGTCAGAGCATACTTTTGATGTAAATCTTACTTCGGAAATTTTTATGCTGGAACAGCTTGAAAAAATAGCTGCTTCCTTAGAGAAAAGGCTGAAAAGATATAATGTTTCAGGAAAAACAGTTACGCTCAAAATCAAATACAGCGATTTTACACAACAAACCAGAAGTAAAACACTTCCTTATTTTATTTCGGATAAAAGCTTAATACTCGAAACAGTAGAAGAATTATTGTATCAGGAACGAATGAAAAATTCTGTGAGGCTGCTGGGAATCTCTTTAAGTAATTTGAATACAGAAGAAAAAAAAGCAGTTGTCGTTCAGTTAAAATTTGCTTTTTAAAAAATCAGGGATTTTAAATAAATACACTTTTACAGTATAAAAAAAGCCTTTTTGAATTTCAAAAAGGCTTTCATATTTTTATAAGAAAAGAAATTAATCTTTGCTTGATATTTTGGCTAACAATCTTAAGAATTCTATATACAACCAAACTAATGTAATCATTAGTCCCATTGCACTGTACCATTCCATGAATTTTGGCATTCTTTGTTGAACTCCTTGCTCAATTTGGTCAAAATCTAAGAATAAGTTTAAAGCAGCAACAATAATTACAAAAACACTAATTCCGATGCTCATCATTCCATTTCCATAATGAACAGGAGTAAAATTAAATATTAAAGATGCTAACCAGGAAAACAAATAGTAAGTTGCAATTGCCAAAGTAGCAGCGATAACTACTGATTTGAACTGTTCATTAACTTTTACAATCCTAAATTTATACAATCCAAGACATACTAAAAAAGTAACCAGGGTAGCAGCAACAGCATTGATTACAATTCCGGGAAATCTTGCTTCAAAAATTGCAGAAATTCCTCCGATAAACAAACCTTCAAACAAAGCATATCCCGGAGCTAAATAAGGAGAGGCCTGTGGTTTGAATGCTGAAATTATAACTAAAATAAGCGCAACAATAGCACCACCAATCGTTGGTAACATTGGATTTATTTGATTAAATGCCATCCACCATGTTACCATAGCAGCACCACATAAAATTAAAAATAAGATAGCTGTTTTATTAATCGTACCTGAAATGCTCATTTCCTGATTGTAATCAATAACTTGTGCCTGATGCACTCCTTCAGCTTTAGAAACAGCATTTGATGAAAAACGCTTATTGCTTAAAAATGGATTTTTTGAATTGAAATTCATAGTTCTAATACTTTTAATTGTACTCAAATATAAGTAGTTTTTTCGAAGTGTAATTGTTTCGCTAAAATTTTTAACATGATTTTTTCTTATGTAAAAATGCCTTTAAATAAAAAATCCATCAAAAAAACTCTTGATGGATTGTATTATAAAAGTTTAATTTTTTTTAGTTCAATAAATCTAAAACTAATGAAGGGAATAAACCTAGAGCAATATTTAAAGCAATAGAAATAATGGCTACTGCATAAATAAGGAAAGGTTTTCCGGTACGTTCCTGATTTGGTTCTTTTGAATACATTGCCAAAATTAGTTTGAAATAGTATCCGACACTAATAATTGAGTTGATTACAGCAATAATTACCAAAGAAATATAACCTGCCTGGATAGTTTGATTGAATAAAAATAATTTTGCAAAAAATCCTGAGAAAATCGGAATTCCGGCCATAGATAATAATGATCCGGTTAATATTGCTGCCAACAACGGATTGGTTTTTCCTAAACCGTGAAAGTTCGTAATATCTTCATTATCCTGATTTTTGCATACATATAAAATAACACTAAAAGCAGCGATACCAGCAAGAGCATAAGCTGCAGTGTAGTATAATAAAACGCCTGCAGAAGTTGCAATAGTTAAAAATGTCATTAACATGAAACCGGCGTGAGAAATCCCTGAAAATGCAAGCATACGTTTTACATTAACCTGACGCAATGCCATAATATTACCAACAGTCATGGAAGCAATAGAAATGATAAGGATTATGTTTTCGAATGTTCCTAAAAGCTCCTGATTTTCTAAAGAAGGAATTAAGTTAAGCCCGGATACTAATTTATAAAGTGTTGCAATGGCAACAACTTTTGCTAGTGTACTCATTAAAGCCGTTGTCAAAGCTGGAGAACCTTCGTAAACATCAGGTGCCCAAAAATGAAAAGGAACTGCTGCAACTTTAAACAGCATTCCAACTGTCATCAAAATCATACCGATTGGAAACCAGATTGGCAATTCGGCAGATAAAGAGCTTTCATGAATTTCAGCAACATCAAAACTTCCCATAGCACCGTAAATCAAACAAATACCAAACAAGATGATTCCAGATGCAAAAGATCCCATCAGGAAATATTTCATCCCTGCTTCATTACTTTTTATATTCAGACGGTCACTTGCAGCAAGTACATAAAGTGCAATAGACAAAATTTCAATTCCAAGGAAAAACATTGCTAAGTTTCCAAAAGAAACCATTGCTACAGCTCCGGCTAAAAGGAATACTTTTATGGCAACATAATCTGAAATTTTAGTTTGGTGATTTTCATAAAAATTATGACTTAACGCTACAAGGAAAATAGTTAAGATAATAAACAAAGATGAAAAGGCAGTTGAGAACTTACTCACTGTTATCATATTGTTGTAGTAACTTTCTGTTGTTCCAAATTCTGAAAAATTAAGCGCCAATACACCCAATAAACCTAAAATGGTAAACGGAACGATGCCTTTTCTAAAATTTAGAATTTCAAACAATAGGCAGAAAATACCCAATCCTGTTATAGCTATTAATGTATTCATTTTTGTTTTTTTGATTTAGGAAATCTAAAACGCCCTAATTTATTTTTATTTAAAATATTAATTTTTATTGATAACGTTTAAAATCGTTTCTAAACTTGGTGTAATCAAATCTGTAATTGGTTTTGGATACAATCCAAAGAATAATAAAAAAGCAATGATTACTGCAAATGAAATTCCTTCGTTCAGGCTAACATCTGCAAAAGTTTTAGAATTGGTTTCACCTAACATGACATGCTGGAACATTCTTAACATATAGTAAGCTCCTAAAATAATAGTAGTTCCACCAAGAATTGCAAACCAGATATTGATTTTAGAAAGGCTGTATAAAACTGTAAACTCTCCAACGAAATTAAAAGTACCAGGCAAAGCAACAGAAGCCAAAACCAAAATTAAAAACATGGATGTAAATTTAGGAGATTGAGTACGGATTCCACCCAATTCAGCAATTTCTCTGGTTTCAAATCTTCTAAAAATTACTTCAGCAGCATAGAATAATCCCACTACAACAAAACCGTGAGCGATCATTTGTAAAACAGCTCCTCTTAAACCATCAAGGGTTAGAGTGTAAGATCCTGCAGCAATTAATCCTACGTGCGCAAGAGATGAGTATGCTAATAATTTCTTTAAATCTTTTTGTTTTAAAGCTACGATTGATCCGTAGATAACACCTGCAATTCCTAAAGCGATAAAGATATATAGGTATTCTTTTGCAGCAAGTGGTGCAATTGGCAACTGCCAGCGAATTACACTGTACAATCCCATTTTTAGCATGATACCCGATAAAAGCATTGTTCCAACTGTTGGTGCTTTTTGGTACACATTTGCCTGCCAGGTGTGGAAAGGAATAATTGGAATTTTAATTGCATAAGCTAAAAAGAATGCCAGAAAAATCCATAATTGTTCACAAGAGGATAATTCTACTTTATATAAATCTTCAATTAAGAAACTTCCGTTTGCTTTTTGAGATAAATAAATAAAAGCAGTAAGCATAAATAAAGAACCGGCAAGTGTATAAATAAAGAATTTAACCACTGCTTTTCTGCGTTCATCAGCATCACCATTACCCCAAATTAAAGCAATAAAGTAAATAGGAATAAGAGCTAATTCCCAGAAAATATAATACAAAAGACCATCTGCCGCAAGGAAAGTTCCTGTCATCGCAAAGGCCATAAATAAAATTAAAGAATAAAAAGCTTTGGCATTTTTATATTCATTTCCAAAAGAAGAAAATATTATAATTGGTGTTAAAGCAACGGTAAGAAGGAGCATGGCAATGGCCAGTCCGTCTGCATTAAGTGCAAATGAAATTTTAGGCTGATTAATCCAGGCATTTATCAAACTGATATTTTCACCAGCTGAAAAATGGTTTAACAATACAACCGAACAGCCCAAAGCTGCCAAACTAAAGAACAAAGCTACTTTTGAAGCGATTTTATCACCAGCAAAATAAGTGACAAATGCACCAACTAAAAGAATAATTAATATAAGAGAAACGTTCATAGTTATAAAATTATTTAGCTAAAAATATATAAGATACAATGGCGCAAAGACCTAACACGAAAACAAAAAGATATAATCCAATACTTCCGGTTTGCACTTTTTTACCTTGAAAAGCTAATTCATTTGTTATTTTTCCTAATCCGAAAACAAGAGTTGACAAGCCAGTTTCTATATAGTCTCTAAAGAATCTTGATAATCCGTTTACAGAACGAACAAATATGGCATCATAGATTTCATCTACATAATATTTGTTATATAAAACTTTGCTTAAACCCGTAATGTTTTCATCAGATTCAGGAACATTATCTTGTTTAAAGTATTTAACGTAAGCAATTAAAATTCCTAATAATCCACCTAGAACTGCAACACCCATTAAAGTATATTCTGTGGTACCTAAATGATGTTCTTCGCCAGCCGCTTTCGTGAAAAGAGGCGATAAATATTCATTTAACCAACTGTGTCCAGGTAAACTAATTAATCCTCCAAAAGTTGCTAAAATAGCTAAGATGATAAGCGGAATAGTAATTAAAGCGCCACTTTCGTGTAAATGGTGTTTTTGTTCTTCAGTTCCTCTAAATTCTTTGAAGAAAGTTAAGAACATTAAACGGAACATATAGAAAGCTGTCATAATTGAAGCAATAGAACCAACAACGTATAGTGGAATACTGTGGTGGAAAGCTGTCAATAAAATTTCGTCTTTTGAGAAGAAACCTGAGAAAAATGGAACTCCGGAAATTGCTAATGAAGAAATCAACATGGTCCAAAAAGTAATTGGCATTGCTTTACGTAATCCTCCCATGTTACGCATGTCTTGTTCTCCGTGTAATCCGTGAATTACAGATCCGGAACCTAAGAACAAACAAGCTTTAAAGAAAGCGTGAGTGATTACGTGAAAAACAGCTACTTCATAAGCTCCAAATCCTAACGCCAAAAACATTAAACCTAATTGTGACACTGTAGAGTAAGCCAATACTTTTTTGATATCGTTTTGAACTAATCCAATTGTGGCAGCAACTAATGAAGTTATAGCTCCAATGATTGCGATTACAGATTGAACATCTGTTGCAAGGTTAAAAACAAAGTTTAATCTCGTTACCATAAAGATACCTGCAGTTACCATCGTAGCCGCGTGGATTAATGCAGAAACCGGAGTTGGTCCGGCCATCGCATCAGGTAACCAGGTGTATAACGGAATTTGAGCAGATTTACCACAAGCTCCAATAAATAAACATAACGCTGCTAAAGAAAGTAATGGTAAATTTAAGTTAGAAGCTCCGGCAATTGCAGTTTTTAAAGTTGCATAATCTAATGTAGAGAACATCGATCCGATGATGAACATTCCGATTAATAAACCTAAATCTCCAATTCTGTTCATAATGAAAGCTTTTTTTGCAGCATCATTGTAATCCTGATTTTTATGCCAGAATCCAATTAATAGGTAAGAACAAAGTCCAACACCTTCCCATCCGATGAAAAGAACTAATAAGTTACTTCCAATTACAAGTGTAATCATAAAGAATACAAATAGATTTAAATACGCAAAAAACTTGTGCATATTTTCATCATCATGCATGTAACTGATAGAGTATAAGTGAATCAAAGATCCGATTCCGGTTACGAACAATAACCAAAGAACAGATAACTGATCTAATAAAAATCCAAGATTGATTTTTAAGTTACTAATCTGAATCCAGTCAAATAAAGTAACCTCAATTCCTTTTCCTGTTGAAGTTATTTGATTAAAAAGTAAAAGAGAAACTACAAAAGAAATTGCTACTGCCACAGTTCCAATTGTTCCTGAAACTGTTTTTCCTAAGCTTTTTCCAAAGAAAACATTGATTAAAAATCCTAAAAAAGGAGTAAGTACTAATAATAAAGCTAAATTGGTATCCATTTCCATTTATCCTTTTAAATTTTTTAAATTATCGATACTAATCGAACCTAAATTTCTAAAGATCGAAACTAAAATAGCCAATCCTACAGCAACTTCAGCTGCTGCAACTGCCATCGAAAAGAACACAAAAACCTGTCCTTGTGCATCCTGATGGTAAGTTGAAAAAGCAACAAATAAAAGGTTTACTGCATTCAGCATGATTTCGATAGACATGAAAACGATAATCGCATTTCGTCTGTACAATACACCAAAAATACCAATACAAAAAAGTACAACACTCAAAAAGATGTAATTTTCTATACCTATTTGATTTAATATATTATCCATTATTTATTTAATTTTTCTTTTTTAGACAATAATACTGTTCCAATCATTGCCACCAAAAGCAAAATAGAGGCAAATTCAAACGGAACCATATATTCGTTCAGTAATATTTTACCTAAAACCTTGATAGATTGGAAATCTTCTCCGGATGAGTCATATTCACCAACAATTGGTTTAGAGTTGATGAAAATAGTAATCAATACAATGCAGATTAAACAGAACGAAACAATCGCTCCCAAACGGGTAATCCTAGGACGGTGTACTTCTCGTTGTTCATTCAGGTTCATCAACATAATCGTAAACAGGAACAAAATCATAATCGCTCCAGAGTAGACTATAATATGTACAATAGCAAGAAATTGTGAATTCAGTAACAAATAATGACCTGCAATAGAGAAGAAGCAAATCACTAAATAAATAGCGCTGTGAATCGGGTTTCGGCTAAAAATGGTCAAAAAGGCAGTAATTACCGTGATAAACGCTAAGAAACAAAATATAACTTGTACAGTAGTTGCGTGTGCAAAATCAGGAATATGTATCATTTAGTTAGCATTATTAAGTTGAGCATTTTTGATAGCCATTTCCAACGGCATCACTAATCTGTCTTTTCCAAAAATGAAATCTTCTCTTTCGTAGCTTGAAGGCACCAATACTTTTGATTGAGTCAGGTAAATAGCGTCTTTTGGACAGGCTTCTTCACACAAACCGCAAAAAATACAACGAAGCATATTGATTTCATAAATCTCAGCATATTTTTCCTCTCTGTACAAATGCTTTTCATCAGCTTTACGCTCGGCAGCTTTCATTGTAATCGCTTCAGCAGGGCATGATAAAGCACATAAACCGCAGGCAGTACAGTTTTCACGACCTTGTTCGTCACGTTTAAGCATGTGCTGACCACGGTAAACAGGACTCATTTCACGAACTTGTTCCGGGTAATGAACAGTAGCTTTTTTTCTGAAAAAGTGTTTGATAGTAATCAATAAACCTTTTACAATCGCCACAAGATACAATCGTTCAATAAAAGTCATGTCCTTGTTAGACACCACTTTTTTTCTACCCGATAATGATATAGTTTCTATTGACATTTAAAGTATAATTTGTGATTCAATTTGATGATTAGATCAAATCCAATCTATTTCGTTTTTTATTTAGTAGCTAATCCTGCTATTCGCTGTATCTTTTATGGTGAACCCCACCATAAAAGGATGCCGCTGCTATCAGGGCTAGGGCATTAGGGATCTTAGAATCCTAAGAAAGCAGCCAAATCGTGTCTTAAAATTACAATTCCGGTTACGATGATATTTGCAATCGAAAGCGGAATCAAAATTCTCCACCCTAAATTCATCAACTGGTCATATCTAAATCTTGGGATCGTCCAGCGTACCCACATATAGAAAAAGATCCAGAAACATATTTTGGCAAATAAAACTGCTATTCCTAATATGTTAGCTGCGTTTATACCTACATTTTCTACCATCCATTGCATTCCTGGGTAATTGTATCCTCCAAAAAACAATACCGAGATAATAGTCGCAGAGATAAACATATTGGCATATTCAGCAAACAGATAGAATCCCATTTTCATTGAGGAATATTCAGTATGATAACCACCAATCAATTCTGATTCACATTCTGCCAAATCAAAAGGAGTTCTGTTGGTTTCTGCAAAAGCACAAATAAGGAAAATAAGGAAAGATAAAGGCTGATAAAAAACATTCCAGTTCATTCCGGCTTGTTGTTCAGAGATTTCTCTTAAACTCAAAGTTCCGGTCATCATCAACAAAGCAATCATTGACAATCCCATTGCAACTTCATAAGAAACCATTTGAGAAGCAGCACGAACAGCTCCCATCAAAGAGAATTTATTGTTTGATGCCCATCCACCAATCATGATGCCGTAAACCCCAACTGAAACAACTCCAAAGAAGTATAATAACGCAATGTTAATATCTGTAGCCTGTAATAAAATGTCTCTGCCAAAAAGATGCAATCTGTCTCCCCACGGAATTACAGCACTTGTCATCAAGGCGGTACTCATTGCAATTGCCGGCCCAACTACGAATAAAAATCTATTTGGTGTATTTGGAAAAAATTCTTCTTTCGAAAATAATTTCAAACCATCAGCAAGAGGTTGTAATAATCCTCCCCATCCGGCGCGGTTTGGTCCTACACGATCCTGTAAAAAAGCAGCAACTTTACGTTCAGCCCAGGTAGAATACATGGCCATAATCATGGTTACAGCAAAAACCACTACAATAACAACACTTTTCTCTATAATAAATGCACTATCTACCATGGTTAAGAATTTTGGTTGTTAGTATTCAATGGAATTTCAGCCATACTGATTTTTTTACGGTCAACATCTCTACCCATAAGAATGTTCTTTTCGGTATCGATTTGTACTTTTTCTAATTTTTGAGTGTGGTTGTTTTGGTTGATAACAGAATCTTTTTCAAATTCTCTTGGTCCTTCAATAACCCAGTCGTTAACGTTTTTATGGTCAAAACGGCAGCTATTACAAATGAATTCCTCAACTTCATGGTACTCGTCTTTACGACCCGTAACACGCTGAATTTCTCCACCAAACATCCAAACGGTTGTTTTACCACAGCATCCCGGAGTTGTACATTCTCTGTGTGCGTTATAAGGTTTGTTGAACCATACTCTTGATTTGAAACGGAAGGTTTTATCTGTTAGAGCTCCAACTGGGCAAACGTCAATCATATTTCCGGAGAATTCATTGTCGATTGCTTTTGAGATTCCTGTTGAAATATTAGCGTGGTCTCCACGGTCTAATACACCGTGAACCCTGTTGTCTGTCAATTGATCTGCAACTTGCACACATCTTTGACATAAAATACAACGGTTCATATGCAGTTGAATATTCGGACCGATATCTTCCGGTTCAAATGTTCTTTTTTCTTCGATATAACGTGATTTTGGATTTCCGTGTTCGAAACTTAAATTCTGCAAATCACATTCTCCAGCCTGATCACAAATTGGACAGTCCAGCGGGTGATTGATTAATAAAAATTCCGTTACAGATTTACGGGCTTCAGTTACTCTGGCAGACGACTTACTGTTTACTTCCATTCCGTCCATGCAGCCAGTTACACAAGATGCCATTAATTTTGGCATTGGTCTTGGGTCAGCCTCACTTCCTTTTGAAACTTCAACTAAACAGCAACGGCATTTTCCACCGCTCCCTTTTAATTTTGAGTAATAACACATGGCTGGCGGAACCAGATCTCCTCCAATCATACGTGCAGCCTGCAGGATGGTAGTTCCTGGCTCTACGTCAATACTTTGACCGTCTATGGTTACTTTCATCTCTCTTAATGATTTGAATGTCGAAAGTTTAGCTATTCAAAAGATTTGCTGTCCTTTTAATACTATATAACTTCGTAATTCTTTTATATTTTATTATATGATTACCTTGCCGTTTACCAAATGTTTTACTTGCGAAAACGGTTCAGCTACAAAATGATCTCTGTGTTTTATTTTTTCAGGGAAACGAACATGGTATTCAAATTCATCTTTGAAATGACGAATAGCAGCTGCGACAGGCCATGAAGCCGCGTCACCAAGCGGACAAATCGTGTTTCCTTCGATTTTGCTTTGAATACTCCATAATAATTCGATATCTTCTTCACGGCCGTGACCATTTTCAATACGATGTAATATTTTTTCTAACCATCCGGTTCCTTCACGGCATGGTGTACATTGTCCACAAGATTCATGGTGGTAAAAACGTGCAAAATTCCATGTATTTCTCACGATACAAGATGTGTCGTTGTAAACGATAAATCCTCCTGAACCTAGCATAGATCCGGTAGCAAAACCACCATCACTTAAGGATTCGTAAGACATTAAGCGATCCTCGCCATTTGCTGTTTTAAAAATCAATTCAGCCGGTAAAATTGGTACAGAAGATCCTCCTGGTACTAAAGCTTTCAAAGGTCTGTTTGAAGACATTCCTCCTAAATATTCATCAGAATTCATGAACTCATCTACAGATAAACCTAGTTCAATTTCGTAAACTCCAGGGTTTTTAATGTGCCCAGAAGCCGAGATTAATTTAGTTCCAGTAGAACGGCCAATTCCAATTTTAGCATACTCATCGCCAGAATTATTGATAATCCATGGCACAGCAGCAATAGTTTCAACATTGTTAACCACGGTTGGATTTGCCCAAAGACCTGAAACAGCCGGGAAAGGTGGTTTAATACGAGGATTTCCTCTTTTACCTTCCAGTGATTCAATAAGTGCAGTTTCTTCACCACAAATATAAGCTCCCGCTCCGCAGTGAACATATAAATCTAAATCGTAACCTGTACCTAATATATTTTTTCCTAACCAACCAGCAGCTCTTGCTTCGTTGATTGCTTTTTCTAAAATTTTGAAAACCCACATGTATTCTCCACGAATGTAGATGTACGATAGGTTTGCGCCAAGGGCAAAACTTGAAGTAATCATTCCTTCGATCAATAAGTGAGGAATGAATTCCATCAAATAACGATCTTTAAAAGTTCCTGGCTCAGATTCGTCGGCATTACAAACTAAATGTCTTGGTTTTCCTGATTTTTTATCAATAAAACTCCATTTCATTCCAGCGGGGAAACCAGCTCCACCACGACCACGAATACCTGATTTTTTTACTTCTTCAACAACTTCGTCAGGAGTAAGGGTTTTTAAAGCTTTTTCTACAGAAGCATAACCGCCATTTTGACGATACACTTCGTAGGTCTTAATACCCGGAATATTGATTTTGTCTAATAATATTTTCTTTGACATCTTATTTATCGTGTAATATTATTTTATCGTCTCTGCAATCAGCGATTAACTGATCGATTTTGTCTTCTGTCAGTTTTTCTTTGTAGAAATCACCTAATTGTAACATCGGAGCATACCCACAGGCACCTAAACATTCTACACCGGCAATGGTAAACATTCCGTCAGGAGTAGTTTCTCCCATTTTAATGCCTAATTTTTCAGAAGTATAATCCATTAAATTTTCGGCACCATTTAAACAACAACAAGAAGTCTGGCAAAACTCAAACATGTATTTTCCAATTGGTTTTTGGTTGAACATGGTATAAAAAGTAACCACTTCATAAACCTCGATTGGTTTTATCTGAAGAATCTCAGCCACTTTATCCTGTAGTTCAATACTAAGCCAGTTGTTATGTGCATCCTGAACTTCATGTAAAACAGGCAATAAAGCCGATTTTTGTTTGCCTTCAGGATAATGACTAATAAGTTCATTGATGCGGTTCATCAATGCTTCAGTCATGTTTATTTCTTGTTTGTAATGTTTACGTTCCATTTTTTATTATTTTGAATCTTAAATTTTAAATTTTAAATGTTTATGGCATTTATAATTTACAATTCAAAATTTATAATTCATTTTATGCGTCTAATTCTCCTGCAATTACATTTAAACTTGACAAAATAACAATTGCATCTGATAATAAAGCACCTTTGATCATTTCCGGATAAGCCTGATAATATATAAAGCAAGGTCTTCTGAAATGTAATCTGTATGGCGTTCTGCTTCCGTCTGTAACCAGATAAAAACCGATTTCTCCATTTCCTCCTTCAACAGGGTGGTAAATTTCTGCAACAGGTACAGGAACTTCTCCCATTACAATCTTAAAGTGATAAATCAAGGATTCCATTGAAGTATATACATCTTCTTTTGGAGGAAGGTAATAATCAGGTACTTCTGCGTGATATTCATTTCCAGCTGGCATTTTATCCAAAGCCTGACGAATAATACTTAAACTTTCCCAAACCTCGGCATTACGAACACAGAAACGATCGTAAGTGTCTCCTGATTTTCCAACAGGAACAGTAAATTCAAAATCTTCGTAAGAAGAGTAAGGGTGTGCTACACGTACATCATAATCGACTCCGGCAGCACGTAAGTTTGGACCTGTAAATCCATAAGCCATTGCTTTTTCAGCTGAAATAGCGCCTACGTTTACAGTTCTGTCAATAAAAATTCTGTTTCTTTCAAATAAGTTTTCAAATTCTTTCCATGCAATTGGAAATTCTTCAAGGAAAACATTTAATTTACGGAATGCTTCCGGAGACCAGTCTCTTTCAAATCCACCAATTCTTCCCATATTGGTTGTCAAACGGGCTCCACAAATTTCTTCATAGATTTCATAGATTTTTTCCCTAAACTGGAAAACGTATAAAAATCCGGTATATGCTCCTGTGTCAACACCAAGAATTGAGTTACAGATCAGGTGGTCTGCAATACGGGCCAATTCCATTACGATAACTCTTAAGTATTGAGCTCTTTTAGGTACTTCGATACCTAATAATTTCTCTAAAGTCATCCACCATCCCATATTATTAATAGGAGAGGAGCAATAGTTCATACGGTCTGTCAGAGGAGTAATTTGGTAAAAAGGACGATTTTCGGCAATTTTTTCGAAAGCTCTGTGAATGTAACCAATAGTTGGTTCAGCATCAAGAATTCTTTCACCATCCATCAACAGAATATTTTGAAAAATACCGTGTGTTGCAGGGTGCGTAGGGCCTAAATTTAGTACAGAAAGCTCGCTTCCGTCTTCATTCAGTCTTTCCTTAATTATTTTAGCATAACGATGCTCTGGTGATAATAATAGTTCTGACATTTTATAATGTTGAATTATTTATTTTTAGCAATTTGTTGTTGTTCTTCCAAAGAATCTGTCATCTTTATCCGTTCTTCCGCTGTCTTCCATCGGGAATTCTTTTCTCATCGGGAAAGAAACCATTTCATCCATATTTAAAATACGTTTCAATTGCGGATGACCGATAAAGTTTACCCCATAAAAATCGTATGTTTCTCTTTCCATCCAGTTTGAACTCAGGAAGATATTTGAAATTGTTTTTATTTCAGGTTTTTCTCCGTTAAGGAATACTTTGATTCTAATACGCTTGTTTTCGTACCAATTGTGCAAATGATATACTATAGCAAACTGACGTTCTGTTTCGTTATCCGGATAGTGGATACCGCATAAATCAGTTAAAAAGTGAAAACGTAAATCAGTATCATTTTTTAAAAAAAGAATCAGGGCTGTAATTTTATCAGCAGAAGTTTCAAATGAAAAAATATCTCTTTCCTGTTGAAAGTTAAAAACACTTGAGTCAAATGTTTCTATAAGTTTGTCCTGAATTAGGGTGTTTTCTAAAGCCATCTTATGAAATATTATAGGAAGCTAATAATTCTTGGTATTCCGGAGAGCTTCTTCGTCTCACAGATTCGCTTTTTACCAATTCTTGAAGTTTCATTACGCCGTCAACAATTTGTTCAGGTCTTGGAGGACATCCAGGCACGTAAACGTCAACCGGAATTACTTTGTCAATCCCTTGTAAAACGGAATAAGTATCAAAAATTCCGCCTGATGAAGCACAGGCTCCAACAGCAATTACCCAGCGTGGCTCAGACATTTGTTCGTAAACCTGTCTTAAAATAGGAGCCATTTTTTTGGAAATAGTTCCCATTACCATCAGCATATCTGCCTGACGGGGTGAGAAACTCACACGCTCAGAACCAAATCGTGCTAAGTCGTAATGTGACGCCATAGTTGCCATAAATTCGATTCCGCAACATGAAGTTGCGAAAGGCAATGGCCAAAGAGAATTCGCGCGTGCCAAACCTACAACGTCATTTAGTTTTGTGGCAAAAAAACCTTCACCAACAACACCTTCAGGAGGGGCAACCATATTTACATTTGAATCGCTCATTTATTTTAGATTTTAGATTCCTCATTTTAGATTTTAAAAATCTAAAAGTTGAAATCAATATTTTAAAAAAATCAATATTATATCTTGAGAAATTTCTTTTTTCAAATCTATCCTGATAACTATCGGGACTAAAATCTGAAATATTTAAATTTCTTTATTCCCATTCTAATGCTCTCTTTTTGATGATGTAGAAAAAACCAACCAAAAGTAAAGCCATAAAAACAATCATTTTCAACATTCCTTCAATTCCCAGTTCTTTAAAGTTTACTGCCCAGGGATAAAGGAAAATTACCTCTACATCAAACAGAACAAATAAAATAGCCACAAGGAAATATTTTACTGAAAATGGAATACGTGCGTTACCAACCGATTCGATACCACATTCGAAATTTTTGTCTTTAGTTTCTGAGGTTCTTTTTGGGCCTAATTTTCCGGAAATAATGATAGTTCCTACCACAAAACCTACCGCCAGAATAAGCTGCATTAAAATAGGAAGATAGCTGTATTGTTCAGATTGCATAAACTTAGGGTTTTTACTTAAAAAATAAGCCACAAAGATAGGTTTCAACTCTGTAAATCACAAGCTAAAAAAGGATTTAAGTATAGTGCTGAACAGGGTTTAAGTGTAATTTTTATTGATTATAAATAACAGGTTAAACTTTTACATTTTTTTAACAAGAAAGCAAAAAAAAACGTTTCGAAATCAATCGAAACGTTTTAAACCATTCAGGCAAAAAAAATAAATGCTATATTTTTCTTAGATCACTGCTACTTTAGCAGCAACTTTCCCTTTTCTTCCTTCTTCTTCTTCGTAGCTTACACGGTCACCTTCGCGTAATTCTTCCGCGTTAATTCCTGAAGCGTGAACGAAGATGTCCTTTCCTGTTTCTTCGTCTGTAATGAATCCATAACCTTTAGATTCATTGAAAAATTTTACTGTACCTGTACGCATTGTAATTGTAATAATAATTTATAATAAAGCAAATGTAACATATTAACTGATACAAAAGACAAGTACATGTTAATTTTTTGTAAAAATTATTGATTTCCAGTGTTTTTACGTGGTTTATTGCAAGTTTTTTTATATGAAATGCCCTTATTTGAGAATCATTAATTGTAAGAATATAAAAAACGATAATTTGTAAGAATTTCATATTTTGAAAAAATCAATATTGCGAAAATTTTTATGATTTTTTAATAAAAAGAAAAATGCAGCTGAAATTTCAACTGCATTTTTGGTATAAAACTATCTCGGTAAAATTAAACAAGGTCAATTTTAATGTGTAATTCTTTTAATTGCGCTTCATCAATTGCAGCCGGAGCATCAATCATAACATCACGGCCTGAATTGTTTTTAGGGAAAGCAATAAAATCCCTAATAGTTTCCTGACCACCTAAAATAGCTACTAATCTGTCAAGACCAAATGCTAATCCTCCATGAGGTGGTGCTCCAAACTGGAAAGCATCCATTAAGAAACCAAATTGTGCTTTTGCTTCTTCTTCAGTAAATCCTAAATATTTGAACATTAACTGTTGTGTCGCTTTATCGTGAATACGGATAGATCCTCCTCCAATTTCGTTTCCATTCAAAACCATATCGTATGCGTTTGCACGAACTTTTCCCGGTTCTGTTTCTAATAAAGCCATATCTTCTGGTTTTGGAGAAGTAAATGGGTGGTGCATTGCATGATAACGACCACTTTCTTCGTCAAGTTCTAATAACGGGAAATCTACAACCCATAACGGAGCAAATTCTTCTGGATTACGCAATCCTAAACGAGTTGCCAATTCCATACGAAGTGCAGATAATTGCGCTCTAGTTTTGTTAGCTGGTCCAGAAAGGACAAAAATCATGTCTCCAGGATTTGCTTCTGTAGCTTTTGCCCAGTTTGCCAAATCATCGTTATCGTAGAATTTATCTACAGATGATTTGAAAGTTCCGTCTTCGTTACATTTTATGTAAACCATTCCAGATGCACCAACCTGAGGACGTTTAACCCAGTCAATTAATCCGTCGATTTCTTTACGAGTGTAATTTCCTGCTCCGGGAACAGCGATTCCGACAACTAATTCAGCTGCATTGAATACAGGGAATTCTTTGTGCTGTGCAAATTCGTTTAATTCACCAAATTTCATCCCGAAACGAATGTCCGGTTTGTCATTTCCGTATGTTTTCATAGCATAATCGTAGGTAATTCTTGGGAATTTGTCTACTTCAATGCCTTTAATTTCTTTTAATAAATGTCTTGTCAGACCTTCAAAAATATTTAGAATATCTTCTTGCTCTACAAATGCCATTTCGCAGTCAATCTGAGTAAACTCAGGCTGACGGTCTGCACGTAAATCTTCATCACGGAAACATTTCACAATTTGGAAATATTTATCCATTCCCCCAACCATTAAAAGCTGTTTGAAAGTCTGTGGCGATTGCGGTAATGCATAAAACTGACCTTCGTTCATACGGCTTGGTACAACGAAATCTCTTGCTCCTTCAGGAGTTGATTTGATTAAGTAAGGCGTTTCAACTTCGCAGAAATCTAAATCAGAAAGATATTTGCGAACTTCCATTGCCACTTTGTGACGGAATAATAAACTGTTTTTTACCGGATTTCTTCTGATGTCTAAATAACGGTACTTCATCCTGATATCTTCTCCACCATCTGTTTCATCTTCAATAGTAAATGGAGGAGTAAGAGCAGTGTTTAAAATCGTTAATTCTGAAACTAAAATTTCGATTTCACCAGTCGGAATGTTTTTGTTTTTGGCTTCACGCTCAATTACAGTTCCTTTTACCTGAATTACAAATTCCCTTCCAAGAGTTTTTGCCAATTCAAAAACGGTTTTATCGGTACGGCTTTCGTCGAAAATAAGTTGTGTAATTCCATAACGGTCACGTAAATCAACCCAATTCATAAATCCTTTATCGCGTGATTTTTGAACCCAGCCCGCAAGTGTAACTTCGGTATTAATATTTGAGGCATTTAATTCGCCACAATTATGACTTCTATACATTGATCAAAATTTTAGACTGCAAAAGTAAACACAAAATTCAAATTAATGTAGAAAAGTAATAACATGATGCTTATAAATTTGAAATATTTTGTTAATGCCTAATTTTCTAACATAGAATTTCTTTAGATTTGATCTGCTAAACAAATAATAAATAAATTTCACACATATGAAAAAAGTTATTCTTTTAGGTTTGATTATGCTTAGCGTTTTTGGCGTTGATGCTCAAACTAAGAATCAGATTAAATTTACGGCTAAAATTACGAACAGAAATAGCGATACCTTGGTTATCCGAGGAGCAAATGATTTTAAACAAGCTATTCCCATTAACAAAAAAGGAATTTTTGCTGCTACTTTTGAAGCTCCAAAGGGGTTTTATCAATTTTCTGATGGTCATGAAGTTTCGAGTTTGTATTTAAAGCCTGATTCAGAAATAAATCTGACTATGGATGCAAAACAATTTGATGAAACGATTGTTTATAAAGGAAAAGGAGTTGATGAAAGCAATTTTCTGGCTCAGTACTCATTGAGCAATGAGAAATTTCAAAATGAGGCTTTTTCTAAAGACGAAACAGAATTTGCTGCACTTTTAGAAGCGAAGAAAAAGTGGGATAATGAAACCCTTGCAAATGGAAAATATGATGCAGAATTTCAAACCGCAGTAAAAAATGCATTCGTACAATTTCATCAATATGCGGCGCAGGCTTATGCAAGTAATGCGAAAACAAACAAACTTAAAGGAAAACCATCACCGGATTTCGATTATGTAAATTATAAAGGAGGAAAAACAAAACTTTCTGACCTTAAAGGAAAATATGTTTACATTGATCTTTGGGCAACCTGGTGTGGGCCTTGCAGGGCAGAAATTCCTTTTTTGCAAAAAATTGAAGAGAAATATCATGGAAAAAATATTGAATTTGTGAGTATTTCAATTGACAAGGAAAAAGACAATGAGAAATGGAAGAAATTTGTAGCCGATAAAAACTTAGGCGGAATCCAATTATTTGCTGATAAAGATTGGGAATCTGAATTTGTGACAAGTTATGGCGTAACCGGTATCCCGAGATTTATTTTAATCGACCCAAAAGGAAATATTGTAAATCCGGATGCAGAAAGACCATCCTCTCCAGAACTTCAAAAACAATTAGATTCATTGCTTAACTAAATTTATATCTAAAATTTACAACGTTATCGTAATTTTAAATATTTTTAAAAATCCCAGTAAAACCAATGCCTGAGCATTGGTTTTTTTATACCGTACTGATTTCCAATGTTAAGTTTTTACTCAATGTTACCAAATTGTTAAGTAAAAGTTTTTTTAATGTAAACTATTAACTATCTTTGATAAAGATTTGATAACATTAATACCTAAAGATATGAAAAAGTGTGTAATTTTAGCTGCAGTATTGTTCTCAGGGATTTTAGCTGCTCAAGAAACAAAACCTGAATTGGAAGCTGTTGGTAACAAAGTTAGAGCTACTTATTACTATGAAAATGGTAAAGTACAGCAGGAAGGTTTTTTTAAAGAAGGTAAATTAGACGGTGTTTGGGTATCTTATGACGAAAATGGAAATAAAAAAGCAATTGCAGAATACAAAGACGGATTGAAAACCGGAAAATGGATTTATTTCAACGACAAAAATATTTGTCAGGTAGATTATTCAAACAGCAAAATTAATTCGGTGAAAAACTTAGAAGAAAAAGTTATCGCACATACAAATTAAGATGATTTCAGTTAATTAAAAAAGGAGAAAATTCATTGAATTTTCTCCTTTTTGTTTTCTAAATCGTTTATTCTGTTTCTTTTGGTTTTAATGAAAAAGCGATGTAAAGTGTGAGGGAAGCCAGGACAATCCAGAAAACATCAATAAAGAAAATCTGAATACGGTTTTGAAGGAATGAACTCCAGAACCAGTTTCCGGAAACGATTCCGTTTGTAACCGGAATTAAGAACCCTAAAATACTTCCTGAAATCAAACACCATTTGTTGGTAAAGGCGTCATTCTTTTTGATAATAAAAAAGATTGCAAGCAATAGCCATCCAATAAAATAAATGCTGTATAAATTAGTTTGTGTCAAAGGATGAAATAATTTGGTCGAAATAAAAGCCAATGCCGTAACAGGATACATACTTAAACAAATGGCCAAATAAATTCGGACAACACCTTCGTTGAAACGACGTTTTTTTTCCGGCATGTTTTTCTTATCTCTTGCGATTAACCAAATCATTACTCCCGAAATAATCACAAAACAGGTTATAATTCCAAGAACAAAGCTTACAATTTTTAAGGCATATCCGCCATAATCACCAAAATGAATGCGGTATAAAACATTTTTTACAACATCTAAATAATGGTTTTCTGTTTCAGGATTTTTTCTTGCAACTTCTTTGCCGTCTGCAATACGATAAACTACTTTTCCGATTCCGGTAAATTTTTTGGTGCTTAATAATTCGCCTTCAACTAAAACATGCATATTGGTATCACCGTAGTTATGAATCATCACTCGGGTAATTTCAAAATCCTTCCAGTTACTTTTTGCTTTTGAAACTAATTGATTGATGCTAAAAGGGACTGCTAATTTTTTATTGTCAAATTTAAATTCAGGATCTGTGTATTCCAGTTCTTTATATAATTTATCCTGATCACCATTGTAAAGTGTCATTACAGCCGGAGCAACGATTAAAAGTTTAATCATAAAAAAAGCACCGGTTACGGCATATACAAACTGAAAAGGAAGGCCAATCATTCCTAATGCGGTGTGCGCATCTGTCCATAAAGTTTTAAGCTTTTCTTTTGGACGGAAAACATAAAAATTAGATACAATTTTTTTCCAGTGTAATAAAACGCCTGTAACTATTGCAAACAGGAAAAACAACGCAATAAAACCCGAAAGATAATATCCGGCAGGATAAGGAATTTGAGCTAAAAAATGCAGTCGGTATAAAAATTCTCCCAAAGAATAAGATTCTTCGTAGGTTGCTGTTTTATAATTTTTGGTATCTAAATAAAAAAAGCTTCCTTCTTTTTGTTTAGCAGGAGCGAGAGTATCTTTGGTTCCTTCTGCATAAATGTTAACCCTTCTTTCGTTGCTGTGCTTAGAAATGGTAATATTTCGCCCATGCAAAATATATTCTTTGTCCAGTTTTTTTAAGGCAGCGTCATAGTTTAAATCAATTTCCCGTGAAATAGGGGCTGATTCATTTCTCTCCCAATTGATGATTTCATCCCTGAAAAAGGAAAAAGAACCGGCAAAGAAAATCACAAAAAGAACTACACTGATAACAATTCCGCTAACAGTATGCGTATGAAAATAGATATTATAATTACGATTACTCATGGATTATTGTGCAGTTGGATTATAGGTTTGTCCTAAATATATAAAAAGAGAGAAAATTAGGGATAGAAGTATGTAAACCATCCAGATTTTCCATCCGTTTTTGGCTAAAAAAGCAACTACCATAAGCACCACCCAAAGGATAAAACCGCTAAAAGCCATTGTAATAAGAATATCTGCCCGGTTAAACCACGAAGCTAAAGCCAAATGAAAGGTAACCGAAACAAAATAACCACCCAGAATGGCAGCTGTAATTTTGGCAAACCGTTGCCATTTAGACTGAGTTAAGTATTTAGGATTTGCGGGCATATTTTAGGAGTAATAAAATTCTAATGAAGCTATAATTATAAAAAGAATCAATAATGCGAAGCGGCTTATTTTTTTTAGAGGTGTTAGCAAAACAATCAGGCTTCCGATGGCCATTAACTGAATAAAAAACAGCAGAGTTCCGCAGCCCAGTGATTGTGTAAAAAGCCAAAAACCATATGCAGTTAAGAGCAAAACTAATCCGGTGATTTTGGTTTGTTTTGGATTTTTCTGCATCCATTTTTCAAAACCTAAATCATAGGATAAAACAGCTCTTTTTGAAGTGTAATATAAAGTGTAAAAAGCTAAAAAAACGATAAGACTTGCTATTGTTATCATAATCCGAAATTTTATGAAGCAAATTTAGTTTTTGAAGTAACACAAAACAAATTATTTTTATTTGTTCCAAATAAGAAATAAGATTAAAAAGTAAATTAAATCAAAAAAGCCTGTTCATTAATTTGAACAGGCTTTTCAATTTAAATCAAAACAACAATTAATTAATGCGTATGTTTAGGGTTAAAACCGTCTTCGCTTAATTCTGTTGCCTCATAATCGGCAACCATTTCAGCTTCGTAATCGATTTTATCTCCTTTAGAGAATTTCTGAATTAATTTCTCCATAATATTATAAATTACTGGTACTACGATTAAGGTTAAGAATAAAGAAGAAATTAATCCTCCAATAATTACCCAGGCCAAACCGTTTTTCCATTCAGCTCCTGCTCCGGATGCTAATGCAATTGGGAACATACCGAAAACCATTGCAATTGTAGTCATCAAAATCGGACGTAAACGAGCGTGGTTAGCCTGAATTAAGGCTGTTCTGATAGATTCTCCTGCGGCTCTTCTTTGATTGGTATAATCGACAAGCATGATCGCATTCTTACACACCAGACCAATCAACATAATGATACCCAAAATGGTAAAGATGTTAAGTGAGTTGTTTGTTAATGCAAGAGCTAACATCGCTCCAATAAACGAAAGCGGAATAGCAAACAATACTACGAATGGGTGTGCGAAACTGTCATACAAACTCACCATTACAAGGTAAACCAAAATAATAGCTGCTAATAAAGCGATTCCTAAAGTACCAAAACCTTCAGACTGATTCTCCATATCACCACCCCAGATGTAGTTAACTCCGGCCGGTTTTTTAAGTTTGTCTAACTTCTCCTGCCATATTCCAACAATCGTTCCTGATGGTACACCAACGTTTTGTCCTTTTACAGTTACCGAAGCAGATTTATCTCTTCGCTCTAGCTGGCTAGGTCCAGAACCTTCTGTAATATCGGCAAACTGGGATAGTTTAATTTGTTGTCCCGCTGCATTAATGAAAATTAAATTACTTACATCTGTAATACTTTTTCTGTCGAATGCATTGTATCTGATGTTGATGTCATACTCGTATTCTCCGGCTCTGAATTTACCGTCTGTGTTTCCGCTAAAAGCAGTCTGCATTGTTAAACCAACAGTTTGAAGTGTCAATCCTAAAGCTGCCATTTTATCACGGTCCACTTTTACATTGATTTCAGGGTTTCCGTCTTCAACCGTTAATTTGATTTCTGTCGTTCCAGGAATAGTTCTCAATTCAGCTTCAGCTTGTTTCGCAAAAGCCATTGCAGCTTCTGTTGAAGGACCTGTAACGATCAATCCTAAGGTAGCATCTTCAGCAGTACCTAAGATACCAACAGGAACCGTTTTTACTTTTGCTCCAACTAATACTTTTTCAAGTTTACGTTTGATTTTAGCCGCATATACATTCGCATCATCCGTACGATCTTTTTGTTCGATCATTTTTACGTCAATCTCTGCTTTGTAAGCAGTAGCCTGAGATGCTCCAAAACCTTCAGAGGTTTGTCCTACAGTTGTAATCTGGCTGTGAACATATTCCTGAGATTTTAAGAAAGCTTCGGCTTTTTGAGTCATAAAGTTCGTTTGCTCTAAAGATGCGTCTTTTGGCATTTCAATCTGTACTAAGAACTCTCCACTATCAGAAGAAGCAAAGAACTCCCCTCCGATGAAACCTCCGCCCATTAATCCAATGGTAGAAGCAAAGAACAATATAATTACTACGACGAAAGTCTTGATATAATGATCTAAACACCATGTAAGTAAGTGAGAAACCCAGTCTGTGAAACGTGTTAAATAGTCTTCAAAACCAAGAATGATTCTTCCAAATAAATTCTTTCCTTCAATATGCTCTAATTTACCAAAACGAGATGACAACCATGGGATAATAGTAAATGAAGCTAAAAGCGATAACATCGTTGAGATAATTACTGTAACACAGAATTGCGTAATGATATTAGAAACCAATCCTGAACTCATCGCAATCGGCAAGAATACCACGACAATTACCAAGGTAATAGAAGTTACTGTACCACCAATTTCCGCTGTTCCATCGTAAGATGCACGGATTCGGCTTTTACCCATTTCCATATGTCTGTAAATATTCTCGAGTACCACAATCGCATCATCTACAAGAATACCAACAACAAGAGATAAACCTAATAAACTCATTAAGTTCAGGGTATATCCCATTAAATAAATTCCGATGAAAGTTGCAATCAACGAAGCCGGAATCGAAACCATTACGATCAATGAGTTTCTGATACTATGAAGGAAAAACAACATTACAAATGCTACCAGAATTACCGCAATCAATAAATCGTGAACTACAGAGTCAGCAGCTTCAAGAGTAAAGATTGTACTATCTTTTGCTACTTCCAGTTTAAGTTTATTTACCTCATAATCTTTTTCTAATGTTGCAATTGTTTTCAATAACTGCTCACTTACTGCTACGGCATTGGCATCAGATTGTTTTACGATTTGTAAAACGATCGCACTTTTTTGATCTACACGCGATATTTTTTCAGCGATTTTCTGCGTATCCTGAACATCTGCAATATCACCTAAACGAATTTGGATTCCATTTTGAGAAGAAACCACTAAATTTCTTAATTCTTCAACATTTTTATATTTACCTGCTAAACGAATTAATATTTTTTGGTTACGGGTCTGAATATTTCCTGTTGGGAAATCTAAGTTTGAAGTCAGAATATTTTGTTGTACCTGAGGAACAGACAATCCGTAACCCTGCATTTTTACTGCATCAAGATTTACCTGAATTTCACGCTCAGAACCACCAATAATATTTACCTGAGCTACACCTTGTACACGGGACAAAATTGGCGCTATTTTTTTGTCAATTAAGTCGTAAAATGCTGCTTCATCCATCTTACCATTTGCCCCAAGTGTCATAATTGGTAAATCACTCAGTGAGAATTTGGTAAGAGCCGGCGTTTTAACATCATCCGGTAAATCACTGATAATGGCGTTGATTTTACGCTGTGCATCATTAAGAGAAAAGTCGACTTTTGCGTTTGATGTCAACGTAATCGAAACGATAGATAAACTCTCGTAAGACTTTGAGTCAATCTTTTTTACGTTCTCTAAAGACGCTATCGCATCCTCAATTTTCTTTGTAACTGTATTTTCTACCTCACTTGGAGAAGCTCCTGGGTAAATCGTAGAAATTGTAATAACGTTTTGCTCAAATTTTGGAATCAGCTCATAGCCTAGTTGGCTGTAGCTGAACAATCCACCAAGTGTCAGAATTGTAAACAATACAATTACCAGCGACGGACGTTTTATGGATATTTCGGCTAATTTCATATATTTTGTTTTAGGCTGTAGGCTATACGCTGTAGGCTTTAGGCATTTATAAAAAGGCTTAAAGCTTATTGCTTACGGCTTAAAGCGGTCAATTATTTAATAATTTCTACTGTATTTCCGTCTTGTAAGTTGATCTGACCTGTAGTGATAACTTTTTCTCCGTCAGATAATCCGTTGATAATTTCTACCTGATCTCCTAAAATTCTACCAGCAGTTACTTTTTTCAATTTAGCTTTACCATTTTCAGCTACAAAAATTTCGTTGCTGCTCACACTTCCAACAAATGCATTTCTTGGTACCACCATTAAGTTTTGTTTCTGTTGTTTTGAAGCAAAATTTGCAGTTCCGTACATACCTGCTTTCAGGTCATTGTTAGAATTGTTTGTGATTTCAATTTCAACAGGGAAGTTTAAGCTTGCGTCTGCTTTTGCAGCGATAAAAGTAATTTTGCCAGGGAATGTTTTATCTGGGTAAACACTTGCTGTAACATTAATATTATCTCCTTTTTTCAAGCTGGCTACCTGATTTTCGTTTACTGTAACAGTCAGCTTTAATTTAGAAACATTAACGATATCAAATAAGGCAGTTGCAGGCATGCCGGTTAAGATAGATCCCGGTTCAACGTATTTTTTGTTGATAAATCCGTTGATTGGCGCTTTTACTTTTGTATCACCGACATTAATGTTTGCTTGTTTTAAATTAGATTCAGCATTTGTTAAAGCCAATTTTGCCTGATCTAATTGTTGTTTTGTAACACCACCTGTTTTAAAAGCATTTTCATATCTCGCATAATCAGATTTTGCATTTTGATAAACAGCCTGAGCCTGTTGTGCACTTACATTAATTACGTCACCTCTCATGGTCAGTAAAGTCTGACCTACTCTTACATAATCTCCTTCTTTGACCAAAACACTAATTACTTTTCCGGATTTTTCAGCAGAGAAAGTCAATTCCTGAGTTGGTGCAAAGTTTCCATTAGCAACGAAATCCAATGAAACTACTTCTGTTTTTACAGGAGTTACTTTAACAGAAACAGCAGCATTTTTCTCAGCTACGATATCTGTTTTCGCTTTGTTCTCGGCCTTATTTTTAGTTAATACGAATCCAATTAGTGCTAATGCTCCAACTATGACTACAATTGTTATAATAATTTTTTTCATTTGTTCAGTTATTTAATAAGAGTTTTTAGTTCGCCTTTTGATTTGATTAGAGATATTTCGGCAATTTTATAATTTAAAACTGCTCTTGTAAAATTGTTTTGAGCTTCCTGATGTGCATTTTCAGCATCTAATAAATCGGTTAAAGATGCTAATCCCTGAAGATAATTGTTTTTTGTATTGCTTAAAATCTCACGGGCTAAACGCATGTTTTCTCTTTGGTTCTCAATAGTAACCATGTTATTATTGATTTGGGTCATTGCATTTCTGTAGTCCAGATCCAGTGAAAGTTTAGTGTCTTTCATGTCCTCCTGAATCGATCTGATTTCAATATCAGCCTGTCTTACTTTAGCACGGGTTCCAAATCCTGTAAAAATTGGTATATGTAAGTTTAATCCAATTGCAGAGAAATCTGACCAGTAAACCCCTTTTTCGGGTTTTGCAAACCACGGAAGTTCAGGTCCCTGACCAATATAGTTATAGCCTGCAGTTAATGAAAGTGTTGGATAATATCCTGCTTCAACAGCTTTTTTATTATATACTAACAGTTCTTCCTGTTTTTTCAAAAGCAGATATTCTGTTCTGTTTTCTACATTTGGGACTTCAGTCAATGCAGCAGGTACAGCTTCAAATTCTTTTTTTGGAATTTCAATTTGAGTTTCTATAGGCATACCCATATAAAATTTTAAAGAATTTTCCTGTAATTCAACTTGGTTTTTAACCTGCTGGCGGTCTGTATCAATATTGGATAGTTTTACAACAATTCGATCCAGATCAATTTTTTTGGCTAAGCCGTTTTCAAATTGTCCTTTTACAATATCGTGAACTTTTGTCGTATTAGCATAAGTACTGTCTAAAAGGGTTAATCTTTCACGCTGTACATAGACAGAGTAATAATTGTTAGCTACTCTTTCAATTACCTGTTCTTCTGTTAATTGATCGTTTATTTGGTAAAATTCACGTGTAGATTTTGCCGCTCTCAATCCTGTAAAAACAGATTGATCAAATATAGCCTGAGTTAAAGAAACTCCGGCAGTTGATGTCCATTTCTGACCAAATGCTGCCTGAATTGTAGTTCCCGGAGCATTAAATGCCGCTCCGTCAATAACAGTTGTCTGAATGATTGGATTGTATGTCAAATTACCATTGGCAGATATTTGTGGTAATGCTCTTGAACGTATTTCCTGAATTTTATATTCACTGTTTTCAACCTCTAATTTAGATTTTCTCGCTTCGGCTTTATTTTGAAGCGCATACGTAAGAGCATCTTTTAAGGTTAATGTCTTGACTTGTGCATTGGCTGAGAGGCCAACGGAGCACAAAAATATTAGAATTATTCTTTTCATATAGTTTATAGATTGACGATTAATTTGTAATTTTTTTAAGTTGTTTTTCCAGTTCCTGTATTCCTTTTTCAGTAGCCATTGCTCTGGTATGATATTCCAACGCTTCCAATTCCATTTTCTGTGCTTCTCTTTCTGAAATCGTTGTTTCGTTAATGTGAAAAACCAGTGTGTAATAAAATTTCACATAAACATCAACATTAAGATCTTCACGATAAAATCCTTCACGGATTCCTTTTTCAATATTTGCTCTAAAATACTGAGTACACTGATCGATTTCTTTTGTTAGTACTGTCTGATAGATTTCAGGATAATGTTTTTTTAACTGATAAATAGGGGAGGTATCAATATTATTTTTAAACATATCGCGAAACATTTCCCTGATTTCAAAATTTTCCTGAATCGAATTATAATCTTTGGCCACAATAGTGTCGATTAAATCATGCACTTGTTTATGTACCGTTGCTGTGCTTTCTTCGATTAAAACTTCCTTATTACAAAAATATTTGTAGATCGTTTTTTTTGAAATACACATCTCTCCTGCAATATCATCCATTGTAACGCTCTTAAAACCGAGTTTTAAAAATAAATCACTTGCTTTTGATATAATTTTCTCTTTCATTTTAATTCTAAATTCTATTACAGAATATAATGAGGGTAACTAAAGTTAACGAAAAAGTTCCCTATTATTGTAATAATTTTATATTAACTTATTCATTTTGTAGTGTTTATATGCTAAATTCTAAATTTGCAATAAGCTTGATATCTCTTCCAAGGGCTAAACCTCCGTTATGATTAAATGAGTTATAATCAAGGCCAAAATCCTGACGTTTGATGTCACCTTTAATTTCAAAAGCTACTTTTTTCTCACCATTGTAGGTGTTGACTCCAATAAATTCTGCATCTAGTTCCACAACTTTGGTAACATCTTTTATTGTTAAATCGCCTTTAAAGAAATTGATGTTATTATTCACTTTTTGAAAAGAAGTCGATTTAAAACTGATAATCGGATGCTCGTTTACATTAAACAAATCATTTAGCTGTAGATGTGAATCTATTTGCTGAAAACTATCATTTTTATTGTTTATGTCTAAAGAAAATTCGACTGAAGCATCCTCAATTTCATTGTCTTCAATGTTTACATAGCCATCAAATTTATTTGTGGTTCCTCCTAAATAAGCGATAATCGAATGTCTCATTTTTATTAAAACATCAGACTGGCTAGAATCTAAAGTCCATGTTGTTCTCATAAATATTTGATTTTAGTGAGTTTATAAATCACATAAATTCTTTTGGAAACTTTTCTAGTGTTTTTAGTTTCCGTGTGCAAATATAGACAGGAAACTCAAAATACCAAAAAAGTTTCCGTGTTTTTTTTGAATAATTTTAAGAAATTAAAAGAAACTTGAAATCCGACAGGATTTAAATCCTTTTTTAGCATTTAAATTTTAGACCTTAATATTTCATATTTGAATTGTATCTTTGAGCCTCGCAAATCAGAAATTCATTTTATGCACGATATTAGCCAGTACCAGGATTTTTTTATTGATTATCTAAAAAGCCAGAACATAAGCAGAGAGCCTAAAAATCTATATGAACCTATTGAATATATTTTAGGACTTGGTGGCAAACGGATACGTCCTGTACTAACTTTAATGGCGGCAGAAGTTTTTGATGCCGATTATAAAACCGCACTTCCGGCTGCAATGGCGGTAGAGGTTTTTCATAATTTCTCTTTGGTTCATGATGATATTATGGATGATGCACCATTACGCAGAGGACAAGTTACGGTACATGAAAAATGGAACCTGAATACCGGAATTCTTTCCGGAGATGCAATGCTTATCCTCGCATATCAATATTTTGAGCAATACGAACCGGAAGTTTTTAGGGATTTAGCGAAACTTTTCAGCAAAACAGCCCTTGAAGTTTGTGAAGGCCAGCAATGGGATGTGGATTTTGAATCCCGTACAGATGTTACGATTCCGGAATATTTGAAAATGATTGAATACAAAACAGCTGTTTTGGTTGCTGCAGCCATGAAAATGGGCGCTATTGTAGCAAAAACTTCGGAAAAAGAAGCCGATTTAATTTATGATTTCGGACTTAATTTAGGATTGGCTTTTCAGCTTCAGGATGATTATTTGGATGCTTTTGGAGATCCTGAAACTTTTGGAAAACAAGTTGGAGGAGATATTATCGAAAACAAAAAAACCTATTTGTATTTAAAAGCTGTTGAGTTTTCTGCTCCTGAAAAAGCAGCAGAATTGCAAAAGTTATTCAGCTTACAGTTGGAAGACAACACAGATAAAATAGAAAATGCCAAAGCGATTTTTAACGAATCAGGAGCTTCAAAATCAACTCAGGAGGCTATCGAAATGTACACTTTTAAGGCTTTTGAAACACTTGAAAAAATGGATATCAACGCAGAAAAGAAAAATATCCTGAAGACTTTTGGTGAAAATCTAATGGGCAGAAAGGTTTAATATTCAAAAATTATGGATGCCATAGTAAATGCTTTTTTCTTTACTGATAAAAATAGCAATGCCAGCAAACAGTTGATTTTTGCGGTATGTTTTCCTTTTTTTACATTTTTTGCCTTAGGAATTGACAGCGTTCCGTTTAGTAACTATTATTTTGACGGTCGGCAAATTACAAATGTTTTAGCGATACTTTATTTTTCTTTCTTCTTTTGGGTTTCAGGTTCTTATTTAAGGAAGCTCATGTTTGTAATGGTTTTTTTGTCTTATATAGGAGAAGTACTTTTTTGCACCTTGCTCGGAATGTACAATTACAGGACAACCGATATTCCGCTCTATGTTCCTTTTGGTCATGCGATTGTGTATGCTTCAGGGTATGTTTTTGCGCATACGGATTGGGCTGTTAAAAATGATACGGTTCTAAGAAAATATTTTGCAGCAGGATTCGCTTTATTATTTTTATCTGTCGGAATCCTTCTGAAAGATGTTTTTTCGCTGATTTTCGGATTGCTTTTTTTTTGGGTTTTAGAGAGAAAAAAATGGCAGAATTTGTATTATTTCATCGCTCTTTGTGTTATATTTATTGAGCTTGCCGGAACGTATTTTGAATGCTGGAAATGGGTGCCAAAAACTTTCGGGTTGATACCGGCTGCCAATCCGCCAATGGGTGCTGTGTTTTTCTATGCAGGCGGCGATGTCCTCTTATCTAAAATTGTAGATTATTGGAAATCAAAAACAACAACTAAAGAGTTTGATTTGAATTAGTTGATTTTTGAAATTGAAATTGAGTTTGATTTTTGTCATTGCCATTGAATCTTGAAATTAAAAATATGTATGTTTCTCCCTTAAATACCGATTTGTTGTTCGAAGAAGCTCAAAAAGATTCTTTGTATGTTAAATTAATCGAACAGCTCAATAAAGATTTTAATCTGGCAAATGAAGGAATCGATTTTCCGCTGAGCATTAATCCTGAAGAATTAAAAATTCAGCTTCACGAAAAAATTTACAGAATGATTCAGTACAAATTTGCTGAATACCTCAATCTACTTTATATAATTGATGTTCCTGAAAACGAAATCAAACAGCTTGACGGATCAGATTTGGTAATTCTCGCAGAACAGGTTTCTTTTTTGATTTTGAAGAGAGAATGGCAGAAGGTTTGGTTTCGGAATTTTTATAAGTAAGTTATTCAGTTATCAGAATACTATAATTTTCAGGTCTTACGATTTTTTTTAATTTATCTAATTCATCGGGAAAACCAAATATACTTACATCTATTTTACTTCCTATAATCTGGAATCGATTGCATTTAAAGCAAATTTTCGAAATGCCAATTATTTTTTCCCTCTTTTTAAAAATAAAAATATCCCTATATTCTGCAATACATGCAGCTGCGTCAGGAATTGGTAAGTCTTTTTCACTAAATACAGATTCAATGTTTTTCTGTTGCTTAATGTTTAATTTTGACTTTTTATAATTGTGTTTCAGTAAAATTTTCTCAAAATCTTCTGGAATATTATCTGGATAATGCCCAACAAATAAATCACTGAATTCAAGTTCTTTTTCAGTTTTATTATCTTTTCTTATAAGTTTAGAAAAATCATCATCAGAAAAATTTAAATAATAATGTTCAATTTCATCCGAATCAAAAAAAGGTCTTAATTCTTTTTTGACTGTTTTTTGGTTTTCAGAATCCGTCTTTTTAGAATTATTACAACTTGAAATGATTATAGCTGTAATTATAAAGATGTATTTTTTCAAATCTTCACGTTTTAAATAACTTAGAAACTTAGTATCTCAGAACCTTAGCGCCTTCAAAAACTAAAAATACACCCTCACAAAAGGCATAAAACCAGAGCCGTACAAACTTTTATCTTCGTCAAACAGTACATCATATCGTGCCCCAATAGTAACGTTTCCGGTTCGGTAGCCCGCTCCCAGATATAAGGCCGTATTCCAAAAATTATCTGAATAAGATGGGTAGAGAGGTGTTTCATCAAAATCTCTGTTTACTCTTACCTGCTCCAGTTCGGCAGATAATTGAACTTGAGGAATTGGATTTACAAGTCCAATAAGGCTTCCTCCATAAACAAAAGATTCATATTGGTTTTTTGATGACAGATAGCCAAACTGCAAGCCAACACCAACCGAAACAATTTCGTTCACATTATAAATAGCACTCGGCATGACCGAAATATCGGTATAACCGGAACCAAATCCAAGCCCCAATCCACCACCAAACTGAACCTTATCCCAAAAGTTAGGACTTTGGTCAATAGTGTAGTTTTGTTGTTGTGCAATAGTTGAATTTGAGAATAAGAGTGTCAAAATCACAAAAATTGATTTGAAAACGATTGAAAGATGCATTTTCTTCATAGTTTAGGCTATTTTTAACAAATTTTTACGTAAAAGTACGTAAAAAAATCATTTAAATAATATCGATTGTTGTACTTTTGCCGTTCTATATAACAAAAAGTATATTCACTCAAATATTATGGATAGGTTTTCATTTTTAAATGCAGCGCATACCGAGTTTTTTGCACAATTATACGATCAATATTTAGTTAACCCAGACAGCGTTGAGCCAAGCTGGAGAAGTTTTTTTCAGGGCTTTGACTTTGGACAAACAACTTATAATGATGAAAATCCTGTGCAAACAATCGTTGAGTATGTAACTACTAACGACAACACAGATTACAGTAAAGTTTCTGAAAAATTACAAAAAGAATTTAACGTTTTAAAATTAATTGATGGCTACCGTACACGTGGTCATTTGTTTACTAAAACAAACCCGGTTCGTGATCGCAGAACGTCATCGCCAACTTTGGATATTGAAAACTTCGGATTAACAACTGCTGATCTTTCCACAGTTTTTGATGCTGCTCAGGTTATCGGGGTTCCTCCTTGTACTTTGCAGGATATCATTACCCGTCTTAAAGCAATTTACTGTCAGCATATTGGTGTTGAATATATGTACATCAGAAACCCTGGTGTTGTAAAATGGATTCAGGACAAATTGGGTGTAAATAACAATCAGCCTGATTTTTCTAAAGAAGAAAAACAAACTATCCTTACTAAATTAAATGAAGCTGTTTCTTTCGAAAACTTTTTGCATACTAAATATGTAGGTCAAAAGCGATTTTCATTAGAAGGTGGAGAATCTATCATCCCGGCTCTTGATGCTTTGATCGAGCAGGCAGCAGAAAAAGGTGTTGAGCAGTTCGTAATGGGAATGGCACACCGTGGACGTCTGAACGTTTTAGCAAACATCTTCGGAAAATCAACTCAGGATATCTTTAGCGAATTCGACGGTAAAGATTACGATCAGGAATATTTTGACGGAGACGTAAAATACCACTTAGGTCTTACTGCCGACAAAAAAACAAGATCAGGAAAAAGCATCAATATCAATTTGGCACCAAACCCTTCGCACTTAGAAACGGTTGGAGCAGTAATTGAAGGAATTACAAGAGCAAAACAGGATAAATATTTCCCTAACGATTTCTCAAAAGTATTACCAATCGCCGTTCACGGAGATGCTGCAATCGCAGGACAAGGGTTACTTTATGAAATCATTCAGATGGCACAATTAGACGGTTACAAAACCGGAGGTACCATTCATATCGTAATCAACAATCAGGTTGGATTTACAACAAACTATTTAGACGCCCGTTCATCAACTTATTGTACAGACGTTGCAAAAGTGACACTTTCACCAGTATTACACGTAAATGCTGATGATGCTGAAGCTGTTGTACATGCAGTATCTTTTGCATTAGACTACAGAATGCAGTTTGGACGTGACGTATTTATCGATTTATTAGGGTACAGAAAATACGGTCACAATGAAGGTGATGAGCCTCGTTTTACACAGCCGGTTTTATATAAAATCATTGCAAAACATAAAAATCCAAGAGACATTTATGCAGAGAAATTATTGTCTGAAGGTGTAATTGATGCATCTTATGTAAACGGTCTTGAGAAGGAATACAAAACAGATTTAGAGGAAAACTTAGAAGCGTCCCGTAAAAAAGCATTGACAATCATTACACCATTCATGCAAAATGAGTGGAAAGGATTCGAGCAGGTTTCTGATGATGTAATGTTGAAAAAAGTAGATACTACTTTCGCTAAAGAAGGACTGGATTCTATTATCAATACCATTTCTACTTTACCTTCGGATAAAAAATTCATTAATAAAATCAATAAAATTGTATCTGACAGAAAAGTTGGTTACGATAATAATACTCTTGACTGGGGGACAGCAGAGGCTTTGGCTTATGGTTCTCTTTTAACTGAAGGATTTGATGTTAGAATTTCCGGTCAGGATGTGGAGCGTGGTACTTTCTCACACCGTCATGCTGTGGTTAAAGTGGAAGATTCTGAAGAAGAAGTAATTTTATTGAACAGCATCGAAAACAAAAAAGGAAACTTTGGCGTATTCAATTCACTTTTATCAGAATATGGAGTTTTAGGATTTGATTACGGTTATGCTTTGGCAAACCCGAAATCTCTAACAATTTGGGAAGCACAATTCGGGGATTTCTCTAATGGAGCTCAAATTATGATTGACCAGTACATTTCTTGTGGTGAAGATAAATGGAACAACCAAAACGGTATTGTTTTATTATTACCTCACGGATATGAAGGTCAGGGGGCTGAGCACTCTTCAGCAAGAATGGAACGTTATTTACAGCTTTGTGCAAGGCATAATATGTATGTCGCAGATTGTACAACGCCAGCGAACTTCTTCCACTTGTTAAGAAGACAAATGAAAACGAATTTCCGTAAACCTTTAGTAGTTTTCTCTCCAAAAAGTTTATTGCGTGATCCAAGATGTGTGTCTTCTGTAGATGAATTAGCAAACGGAAGCTTCCAGGAAACTATCGACGATACTACAGTAAACAAAAAAGACGTAAAAACTTTGGTTTTCTGTACAGGTAAATTCTACTATGATATTGCTGCCGAAAGAGAAAACAACGGAAGAAAAGACGTTGCAATTGTTCGTATTGAGCAATTATTCCCTTTCCCTGCTGAGCAAATCAAAGAAATCATTGCAAAATACCCAAAAGCAGATGATTATGTTTGGGCACAGGAAGAGCCTAAAAACATGGGAGCTTACAGTTTTATGTTAATGAACTTTGATCTTGTAAAATGGAGATTAGCTTCATTAAAAGCATATTCTGCTCCGGCTGCAGGAAGCTACACACGTGCAAAACGTCGTCATGCAGATGCAATCAGAATGGTATTCGATAAAAATTTATTCAGATAATTAAAAATAATTGTTTCAAGTTTAAAGTTTGAGGTTATTCCAAAGCCTGAAACTTTAAACAAACTAAACTTAAAACAAAAAACAAGATGATTTTAGAAATGAAAGTCCCATCACCAGGGGAATCAATAAAAGAAGTTGAAATTGCAACTTGGTTAGTAAAAGACGGAGATTATGTAGAAAAAGATCAGGCAATTGCTGAAGTTGATTCAGATAAAGCTACTCTTGAATTACCTGCTGAAATGAGCGGTGTAATTACACTAAAAGCTGAAGAAGGTGATACAGTAGCAGTAGGTGCTGTAGTTTGTTTAATTGATACTGATGCAGCAAAACCGGCAGGTTCAGCAGCTGTACCAGCGGCAGAGGCTCCTAAGGCTGAAGCTCCAAAAGCAGAAGTAAAAGCTGAGGCTCCAAAAGCAGCTCCGGTTCAGGCTCCTGCAGCAACAAGTTATGCAGCCGGAACTCCATCTCCTGCAGCAAGAAAAATTTTAGACGAGAAAAATATCGCTCCGGCATCAGTTTCAGGAACTGGTAAAGGTGGAAGAATCACTAAAGATGATGCTGTAAATGCAGTACCTTCAATGGGAACTCCAACAGGAGGAAGCCGTGGAACTGAGCGTACAAAATTATCTATGTTACGTCGTAAAGTAGCAGAAAGACTGGTTTCAGCTAAAAATGAAACGGCTATGTTGACTACTTTCAACGAAGTAAACATGACGCCGATCAACCAGATTCGTAACGAATACAAAGATGCTTTCAAAGCAAAACATGGTGGTCTTGGTTTAGGATTTATGTCATTCTTTACAAAAGCAGTAACAAGAGCTTTACAATTATATCCTGATGTTAATTCTATGATGGACGGTGATTACAAAATCGCTTATGATTTTGCTGACATTTCAATCGCAGTTTCAGGACCAAAAGGATTAATGGTTCCTGTTGTTCGTAATGCTGAACTTTTAACTTTCCGTGGAATCGAAGCTGAAATCAAAAGATTAGCTTTAAGAGCCCGTGACGGTCAAATTACAGTTGATGATATGACAGGTGGAACTTTCACAATCACTAACGGTGGTGTTTTCGGAAGTATGTTATCTACTCCAATCATTAATCCTCCTCAGTCAGGAATCTTAGGAATGCACAACATTATCGAGCGTCCAATCGCTGTAAACGGTAAAGTTGAAATTCACCCAATGATGTATGTTGCTCTTTCTTACGACCACAGAATCATCGACGGACGTGAGTCAGTTGGTTTCTTAGTGGCTGTTAAAGAAGCTTTAGAAAACCCTGTAGAATTATTGATGAACGGAGATGCTAAAAGAGCATTGGAGTTGTAATTAATAGTCCTTTCAATTATAAAAGCCTCAAATGATGAAAATCATTTGGGGTTTTCTTTTTATATTCGAAAAATAAATATCTGAATATGAAAATAAAGCTAATATTACCGACCATTATATTAAGTCTGAATTTTGTTTGTGCAAATCCGCCAGCTAAAAAACGCATATTAGTGTATACGAAAAACGGAAAGGGCTATGTGCATAAAAATATTGCAGCCAGTGTGGAGGCTTTAAAAAAAATTGGAGAAGCAAATAATTTAATTGTTGATGTTTCAGATGATCCTTCGGTAATGACAATCGAAAATTTAGAAAAATACAATTGTCTTATTTTTTCGAATACGTGTAATGATATTTTTGATACAGAAGAACAAAAGCAGGCATTTGCAGATTATATTCAGCGGGGAGGTGCATTTGTAGGAATTCATAGTGCCTCTGATTCTGAACGCTCCTGGTCCTGGTATACCAAAATGATAGGAGGAAAATTTAAAAAACACCCTGCTTTTCAGTCTTTTGAAATAAAAGTGATTGATAAAAATCATCCCGCCACTTCAAAACTTCCTGAAGTGTGGAAAAAGGAAGATGAGTGTTACTATATGGATGAACTTAATCCTAATATTCAGGTACTATTGGCAGCCGATTTGCGAACAGTGAACGACAATGAAAAAGCAGTTTATCCGGGACGCATTTTTGGGAATTACTTTCCATTGGCCTGGTTCCATGAATTTGAAGGAGCGAGAGTTTTTTATACCGCTTTGGGACATGATAGTAAAGATTATTCTGATCCTGTATATATTGAGCATCTTACGGGTGGAATTTTATGGGCCTTGGGTAAAAATCCAAAAAAGAAGCTTTCGAAGAAAAATTAATTAAATAGCAGGTAAAAAGCATTCTTTCAGTTTAATTTAAGTAACTAACCAACTCATTTATGTCTTCAACTAAAAAGCAAGCTGCAATAGGCTTTATCTTCATCACTATGTTAATTGATATTACTGGATGGGGAATTATTATTCCGGTTATCCCAAAACTGATTAAGGAATTAATACACGGTGATGTGAGTGAAGCTGCAAAATATGGCGGCTGGCTGACCTTTGCTTATGCAATGACACAATTTTTGTTTGCGCCCTTGATTGGTAATTTAAGTGACAAATTTGGTCGTAGACCTATAATTTTAATTTCGCTTTTTGCTTTTGCACTGGATTATATTTTACTGGCATTTGCTCCAACAATTACATGGCTGTTCGTAGGAAGAATAATTGCCGGACTAACAGGAGCCAGTATTTCAACCGCTTCGGCTTATATTGCTGATGTGAGCACACCGGAAAACAGAGCTAAAAATTTCGGAATGATTGGAGTCGCTTTTGGACTCGGATTTATAATTGGACCTGTTCTGGGTGGTATTTTGGGACATTACGGATCCAGAATTCCGTTTTATGCCGCAGCAGTTTTGTGTATGCTGAATTTCCTGTACGGTTATTTTATTTTGCCGGAATCTTTATCGAAAGAAAACAGAAGATCTGTTAATTTAAAAAGAGCGAATCCGATTGGTGTTTTTTTGAACCTAAGGAAATACCCTTCGCTTTATGGATTGCTGATTGCCTTGTTTTTGATTTACGTAGCAGCTCATGCTGTCGAAAGCAACTGGAGCTATTTTACCATGTATAAATTTGGCTGGAACGAAAAGATGGTCGGAATTTCGTTGGGTGTTGTCGGAGTGTTAGTAAGTCTCGTTCAGGGTGGTTTGATACGATGGACCAGCAAAAAATTAGGAAACAAAAAAAGTATCTATATTGGAATGTCTTTATATACCCTTGCGATGTTCCTGTTTGCCTTTGTTTCAGAAAGCTGGATGATGTTTCTCTTTTTGATTCCGTATTGTCTTGCGGGAATCGCAGGACCGGCATTGCGTTCTATAATTTCAGGAAGTGTCCTGCCAACAGAACAAGGAGAAATTCAGGGTACAATTGCGAGTTTAATGAGTGCTGCAACCATTATTGGTCCGCCGGTAATGTCGAGTCTTTTTTATTATTTCACGCATCAGGATGCACCATTTGAGTTTCCGGGAATGCCATTTATTCTTGGTGGTTTGTTGATGATGAGCAGTGGAATTGTTTCTTATATTTCATTGAAAAAACATTCGAATAACAATTAACCAATTTTATAAATGTTTAAAATCCCAAATTCCAATTAAGGAGTTTGGGATTTATTATTTTTACCAAAACTAAATTTTGGAATTTGGAATTTCAGATTTTAAATTTAAACCCTTTATTCTTTTATAATTTTGATGGTTTTGATTTTTCCTTCAGATTTTACTTTTAGGAAATACACGCCTGTTGAGATATTTGATAAATCAATTTCAGAATGAACGTTGTTTATTTTTTTTACTAAAACAGACTTTCCTGAAACTGAAAATATTTCGATTTCATCAATATTATCTGTGTTGCTTAATGACAATTTATTTTTTACAGGATTAGGATAAAATTTAAAATTTGGTAAAACAAAATCATCATTTGAAAGTGCTCCGTTTGATTTTGCAGTTACAGCAAGACGTTGTGTACTTTCGACATTGTTAATGGTTTGTGAGGCATAATAAGTAGTTCCGTCAACCAAAACTGTTGTTAAAGGCAAAGTTGTTGCAGCAGCTTTGCTTGTTTTACCGGTTGAATTTTGAGAGCTGTACCATTTTATGTTTTGACCATCCACCACAATATCTGCCAAAGTTTGCCCAGGGGTAAAATCAAAATTTATTGCGTTTTTACCGTTTATTAGTGGAGATGGTGGATTTACAGCGATTTCTTTTATCAAATAACAGCCAGCATTTTTATCTAATATTACCACAGTGTAAATTCCAGGAGTTAAATTTGAGAATATACTATCTGTAAAAAACTGATTTAAGTTTGGTGAAATAGCATACATATAAGAACCACTACCACCAGTTGCGTTGATTGTTATGGTTTGATTTTCTACCGCAGCAGTTGCTGATAAAATTACTGGCTCGGATATGGTTGCCATATATGACACAACACAGCCATTATCATCTTTTATAGCTATTTTATATGTTCCAGCAGCTAAATTTGTAAAAACATTTGAAGATACAAAGTTTAGCCCTCCGTCAAGAGAGTAAGAATGAGGAGATCTTCCTCCTGTTGCATTAATAGAAATTGAACCATCATTATTGCCATTACAACTTATATCTGTCTTTGCATAGGTTGCTTCTAATGGTTTATAAGATACCATAGTACCAGTTATAGCCATTTGACAGCCTAAAGCATCTTTTACCATTATAACATACACTCCTTCGACTAAATCTGTAAATATATTACTTGATATATATGATTTACCATAGTCAATGGAATAAGTATATGGACCTTTTCCTCCAGTAGATTGAATCGTAATTTTTCCTTTTTCATTCTGACATGAAATAATTTGTTCAATAAGTAATGATGAATTTAAATAAGGCGTTATAATTAAATTAAAATAATTAGTAGTAACTGCTCCGTTATTATCAATTCGGGCATAAATAGTTTTAGAAGCAGTACTGCTTACATAATTCGTCGGGTTTGCAATAGCATTTGTATTATTTGTAGCATCCGCAAGGCTTATATGGTAGCTTACAATAGTTTCATTAGGATTCAAATTGCCAATCAAAAGTGTTTTTTGAGAAGTTAAGTTAAATGAAGTATCTCCTGCACAATGCTCAATATCGCTAACCTGAGCATAGAAAAAATTGGTAAATAAAAGAAGTAAACCGAGTAGTATTTTTTTCATACGTATACATTTGTTAAAATAGGCTCGGCAAATATAGCTAAAAAACTTACTTTTTATTTCAAATACAAATAATGATTATAATAATCAATAATCGCTTTCCCTTCCAGTAAAACATCAGCTCCAATTATACCATGAACGGGTTTTGCCCTGTATTGTTGTAAAGCTTCATTTACGTGCGAAAGATCAAAAATAACCAGACTAAAATCAGTGTTTTTCCAGGAACCCAGCTGAAGTGTATTGTGTTTTGAAAGTTGTGTTTTCATTCCGGTTCCGCCTGCACCGGCAGCTTTGGTTTTAGAGTTTTTTGTGGTGAGTTCAAATCGCTCAATACTTTCAAAACCTATACAGGAATTTGAAGCCCCGGTATCTAAAATAAAATTTCCGGAAACACCATTGATTTTTACCTTAATCAATAAATGCTGTGTTTTCATGATTTTAAATTTGATCTTTTTGTACTTTTCTTTTTTAAGAACCAGGTGAAGATTTTCCATTTTTGATAATGATTGAAAACCAAAAATAAACCAATTACAGTCAATAAACTAATGATGTAAAAGATATAATTGGTCGAATTTGTTTCAGTTGAAATTGAGCCATAATAAACAAAAGAACTCCAGTAATATGGAGATTTTTTAGCATTCGGAATCGATTTATCATTTAAATATTCCAGTTTAGCATTAGCATTGGCTTCAAAATACGTTTGGTTATTTTGAATGTTTTTATAAAAATCAGTCATAAAAACTGATGTAGTGTAATCATTTACTTTCCATAACGAAAATAGCAGATTCTGTGCTCCTGCAAACTGAAAACCTCTTGCCACACTCATGGAGCCTTCAGCTTTGTAGAGCTTTCCAATCCCGGTTTCACAGGCACTTAAAACTACTAAATCCGGATTGATGTTCAGGTTATACAATTCTGAGTATAAAATTTCCTGATCATAAAATTTGATACTTGCCGGAGTTTCAATATCACCTGCAGCAGCGTGTGTGCTTAAATGCAGGATTGAATAATTGGAAACGTTATTTTTAAAATTAGAAAAACTAGCATCGGCATTTTCTAAATATTTGCCTTTAAAATTACTGCGGATAGATTCTAATTCTTTTTTCGAATAATGCAATTCAAAAGCCGTTTTTTCGAAAACCGGAAACACACCCAAAACGTTTTTTTCTGATGTTGAAATTGGCTTTGAATTCAGATACATATTTGCCGAATTATTATAGGCAATCCTAAAATCATTTAGCAAATAATGCATTTTAGCAAAGTTTGTTGTGTTTGATTCAGTAGTAATCAAAGCTTCAAAAGGTAGGAAATTCAAAATGCCGTCAGGAACCAGGACCAGGTTTTTATAAGTTGCGTTTGAAGGCAGTTTTAATAAATCATAAGTTCTTTTTCCATAATAACTATATCCGACAATATCATTTGTAATTGCATCTGAAGTATTAAAATAATCTATAAATTTCAGGATTTTTGGAATTGCAACATCTGTGACATTAAAATGATTCAATGTAATTCGGTTATTTTGTAAGGTGAAATAATATAAATATTGGGCACCCATAAAATAATAAACCATTACAGATTTATCCTTTTCTAATTTTGAAAACAGCGTTTTTAAATCGAAATTCTCAGGAATCAGATTTGGATTTTCAGATTGAATTTTCTTCAATGAAAGCATCAGCTCATTTTGCTTTTTTATTGCCAGATTGATATTTGAAATGTTGGCCAGATTCCCTTTCTGCTGTTCTTTTAAAATGGAATTATTAATGTTTTGAAGCTGTTGCCAAAGTTGTCTTTCTTCTGCGGAAGCAGTTTTAATATTCGAAAGATAACGTTGTAAAATCCCGGATTTTGTTCTCTCAGCCAGTTGAAAGGCTTCTTCCAGATATTGGGTTTTCTTTTCTTTTTTATATAATTGATTGTAAATCAAAAGACATTTTTCAGTACGATTTCTGGCGCGAATTTGTGAAATGATTTTAGAGTTTTCATACACTAAGCTGCTCATCAATAAGTCTTCAATATGAAAAGAAAGTTTATAGCCTTTAATTGCTTTTTCAGGTTGATTTTGATTCGTAAATATTGCAGCCTGTAAGTCCAAAACATCCATTAAAATTGTTTCTGCATACAATTCATTTTCATTTGGAAGAATATTTTTCACAGCATAATTCGGAATTAAAATTTTAAGTGTTGCTGCTATTTGTCTGGTACTTTCTGCATATTTTTTTTCATCAAAAAGCAATAATGCCTTTTCATAATAAAGTTTTGCAATTTTTCGAGGTTGTTGATTTGGAGTTTCCAGAAAAAGCTCAGTTGCTTTTTCTAAATACGAATCGGCAATCTTAAACTGATGTGTTTCCCGACTAACCGCTGCAAGATTTCGATAAGAATTAGATAAATTCTCCAAATGATCTTTTTCATTTTCCAAATATTTAACCGCCAATTTAAATGCATTTTCGGCCTTTTTATATAGCTCTTGTGTCATTAGATTTCCCTTGAAACCTAGTAAATAATTATTTCCAAGATTATTCAGCAAAATTCCTTTTTGAGAATTTGATAATTGTTCCGTTTTTAAAGTATTCTCCAGTAATGCAATGGCAAAGGAAATCTTGCCGGAATTTTGATAAACATTAGACAAATTAAGAATCGCTGCAAATTTTTGCTTTTGTACTTCCGGATAATTTTTGGATGTATTTACAATAAAAAAATATTGTTTAATAGTGTTTTCGGCACTGTCATAATCGCCTAAAACGGTATATAAATTACCTAAAGGTTTCAGGCAATATTCGATAATATCGTAATCTTTAAGTTTATATTTCTGAAAGATTTGCCACGCTTTTTCATAACTCGAAACTGCATTGTGCGTCTGTCCAAACTGATTTTGATAATAAGCTTTGTTGCAGCTTAAAACCACAACAGCTAATAATTCGTCTTTGGTTTTGGGCTTTCGATTTTTCCAGAAGTCGGCTTCGATATCGGTTAAATTTTTCAGCGCTTTCGTGGAAGGGTTCGCAACAAAAGTATCGATTGCATTGTAAATTTTGTCTTCGGGGTTTTGCCCAAAAACATTTAGATTAAAGAGGAAGAAAATTAAACCATATAAGCGATATAAGTTCATATAATTTGTTGCATGTTTTGTTTCACAGAGATTCACGAAGTTTTCGCAAAGTCTGACAGAGAATTAAAAATAGGTTTTTGTGTACCTCTGCGAAAAATCTTTGTGAATCTCTGTGGAATAATTCTTAAAATCTCCATATCCCATATACCTGAAAATAATTAAAGTCCTGTTCAAAGTTGATCACATAACGTGCGCCTAAACTTGGTCCGATTCTGGCGAATCCTGCTGTTAAATCAAATAAAAGGCCGGTTTTGAAATCAGTAAATGAGTTTTTTACGGTATTGCTTGAAGTTGTCGTTTTGATTAAAATGTTTTCTTTATCTCCTTCAAAAGTTTCTATTTTTATATCTTGTGTCTGCTCTGATGCAACATTGATATTAGCCTGAATTCCGGCTCCGACTCCTATATAATTATTAATGTTGTACCGAATCAAAACGGGTACTTCCCAATTAACACTTTTATTTTCGGTCGTAGTCGTTGTGCGTTCTAATTGCCTTGTTCCGTTTGCGTTTGTAATGACTTCGCTGACAACATTTGTGGCGCTGTTATATTTATTTAAAGCATTTACCCATTCGGCCTGCCAGTAAAAACGATAGGCTTTAAAAGGTGAAATTGTAGCACCGACAAAATAACTTGTCGATTTTTCAAGATCCGGATAAAAGTTATAACCTGCTTTTGCACCGATAGAAATTCCGGGTAAGAAGCGCGTGGTGGCGTAATTGGTTATAATAGGTTCATTTTTATCAAAAATAATGGAGGTCCGGCTTTTGGTTTTTACTTTATGAAAGTCTTCACTGAATTTCATTGAATAACGTACAAATCCTTTGGTGCTGTCTTTTTCCTGAACATTTTTTTGTTCAGTACCAGGAAGATAAATATTCTTAAAGGTAAAAATGATTTGTTTTTTTGTAATTATAGTGTCCAGGCAGCTTACAGTTGGTTCTTCTCCTTTTGGGCAAATCGGGCATTCTGGATACATGCCTTCAATCTGAAATGTTTTTTTGTCAAACATATCCGGAATATCGGTTTCTAAGCGAATTTTTCTCGCCGGACCTTCACCATTGTTTTGAAAACGGGTTTTGAATTTTACTCTTTTAAACCGAACAAGTCTGTAATTCATAAAACTTCCGTTAGAACCCATTTTGTTCGGGTCGTGAGAGGTTACGATTTCCATTTCGAGGTTTTTTGCCTTATGGTTTTTAAAACTGCGATTTGGTACAAAAATCCCTCGCATGGTAACTGTTGCGCTGGTATCTTTGATCATTTCGGGAGTTGTTTTAAAGGTATAAAAAACATTACGGGTTTCGCTTGGATTGGCATCGTCAAATTCCAAAATCGAAACATTATGATAGAGCGTGTTTGCTTCTTTTAAACTCGCATCTAAATCTTCTTCGGTTGTTGTATTTTTATATTTTTTGAGTTTAAAAGTGTTTTCGGCAGAAGCCACATACGATTTTGTATCGTCGAGATCATCTACAGCAGCAATGGTTTTTTCTTTTACTTCACGTTCGTTAGCATAAGTTCTGAAATCGATCAGTTCGAAATTGTTGTTTTTGAATTGTTTTTCATTGTAAAAAAGATAAAGCTTACCACTTGCGACATAATTTTCCAGATTTTGATAACTAACCACGACTACCATTTCCTGTTCAGGAATCGGGTCGCAGTTTTTTATAATTGTAAATCCGTTTTGGTCAGCGATAGAGGCTATATCTTTGTAATCGGCATCGGTAATATCGTTTACGGCTACTTTTTTTGGGCGTGTTGCCGGAGGTTTTCCGTTATCGTAATTGTTGGTTACGGCAAGTCGGGTGGTATAATTACCTTTGTTTTTATAGGTGTGTTTCGGTTCGGCTTCTTTGCTGTAATGTCCGTCTCCAAGTTCCCATAAATAGGAATAGCTTGGTTTTGGGGCACCTGCAATTGGGATTAACGGCGGGGTTTCGGGTTTAAAAGTTACCGAATTGCCTTTTTGAGTATAGCTGATATTTGCTCTTCGGGTGATGGTGTCTTTTACTTTGGTCTGTGCAAACACCATTGCTGATGAAAGAATAATGAAACAGCATAAAAGTTTTTTCATGGTCGAGGAGGTTTTTAGCCCTGATGGAAGCGGCATCCTTTTGTGCCGGGGTTCGGCATAAAAGATATAGCGGACAGCAGGATTAGCTTCTAAATAGTGTCAGAAAAGTTTAAAACAGCATTAAATGTAAAAAAAAGTGATGAGCAAATCACCACTTTTTCCTAAAAAAAGTATTTGAAAGTTACTGAATGGCATTGATTGCAGCTACCAGTTGCGCTTCTGAACCGACAGTTGTTTCGGCAAGTGTAAAGGTGTAAGTCTGATCTGCGGCAATTGTAACACCTTTGATAGCATAACGCCATTGACCGTTGTCTTCTGTTGCAAAAATGATATGGCAGGCTAAACCAACCGGAATCTGACCGTAGTGTTCGCTAAATAATCCTGCAGCAGTATAAGTGTCTAATTTTGCCAGAGCATTTGTTCCTTCACCATCATAAGACAGATAAATTGCGCAATTGCTGTTGTCATAATCTTCAGGGGCATCTACCAAAATAGTGGTTTTAGGTCTTGGATCGCTGTAAAAACGGTCAACATTTGTCCATCCAAAGTTTCCAAAAGTTACATAATAGTTTGTGCCTTCTCCCTGAACACCGCCTTTTCCGTTGGTGCCGTCAGCACCTGCTTTGGCTTCTCTCCACACAAGTTCTTCGGCTTCGTCAATTACACCTGTCCACAACGTCATGGTATTGTCTACGCCACCTGTTAAAGTAGCAGGAACTATCATACTCATAGAACAGGAAGTCTGAAGTTCAACACCGCCTTGTGTAGCTTTGATAAAGAATTCTCCGCCGGAGATTAAAAGGTTTTTCTTTCCGTCAGCCATTAATCCCATAGTTGGTTTATTGGTTACCAACATACTTCCTTTGTCAAAAAGTTCAACATATTCAATGTCGATTGTTCCGGTTACGGCATTTCCGTTTTTGGTAAGACAGCTTCCGTTGATGTTTAGTTTAACACCTTTTGCAGAGGTTATGGTGATTGTTCCGGCTCCGGCTGTAGCTGTAAAATGTTGTGTTTTTCCTGAAAGGGCTTCATCTCTTACTGCTGCAAATTCAGCTGCTGATGCTGGTATGATTTTTTCATCTCCTTCGCTGTCATCACAGCTTACAAATGTGGCTAAGGCTAAAAATAATAATCCGATTTTTTTAAAATTTGTGTTCATGATTTCTAAATTTTTATAAATCTGAACTGATCGTTATCAGTTGGTTTTCAGATTTCGGTTGTTAATTTTAATTTTTATATTCTTATATCAATTTGGGTTTGATATTGTTACCCTTGGTTTTAAAATTTATTTTTTAATTCATTTTATATGACTATATCAACTGGCTTTTAAAATTGTTACCCCTGTTTTTTGTTTTTTTTAAAAAATTATTTGGAGAGGCATTTTTCTTCAAAAACATTTCCGTCTTCATCTAGTGCAACCAGGATTTGTTTTTTCTTTGAAAGACGAATAATTAAACACAACCAGACTATTGACCAAAGTCCCAGTGTCGCAAAAACTAAAGTTAGTTGTAGAGAAGAATCGATTTGTCTTTTTTCTTTGGATAAAACCACATAAGGGAGTTTATCATTTTTTTCAATCACGATAAATCCGTTGCGAATTTTGTTCGACAGTATTTGCTGGAACTTGGCAAAATCTTTCTCGGTTGTAAATTGATAACTTCCCATTTTTATGTGATTTTTTAATTCTAAATAATCTTCTATTGTCTTATATCAATTTGTTTTTGGTATTGTTACCCCTGTTTCTGTAATTTTTTTCAGATTCTTTTTTTTACTTTAGCTAACCCGTTGGGTGTAATTAAAGTTTAAATCACAGGCTGAGTGGAGTTGAAGCTCTTTTTGTTTCATAAGCCTTCGACTCCGCTTAGGATGATATTAAGTTTTCGTTATGTTGATATATAGAAATGATAGATGTAATCAATTGCAGCCAAGGGATTTTAGTTAATAATTTTCAATATGGAAAAAAGTAAAATTCATCCCGATCAAATGTATATTGAAGGACTGGCGAGTAATAATTCAGCAGTAATTCAGTCGATTTATAAAAAGTTTGTTCCTAAAGTTGTGTACTTTATAAAAAACAATTCCGGTGATGAAGATCAGGCTCAGGACGTTGTTCAGGAAGTGATGATATTGCTTTTTAATCAGGCGAAAGCCAATACGCTGCAGCTGACCTGTCCGTTTGATGCTTATTTCTTTTTGCTATGTAAAAGGAGATGGCTTAACGAATTGAAAAAAACTTCGAATAAAGGGGTAACAATAAACGAGGATTTGGTATCTGTAAAAGAATCAACTCAGGAAATGATTTTGCAGACAGAAGCCTTTGACGAAAAACAGCAGCTTTTTGATATGATGTTTCAAAAATTAGGCGACAAATGCAAAGAACTTTTACAATGGAGTTTTACGCTGAAAAGCATGGAAGAAGTAGCAGAAAAGCTTGACGTAACCTACGGATACGTGCGTAAAAAGAAATCGTTGTGCGTAGGGCAGTTAACGCAGTGGATTCAGGAAGCTCAAATCTATAAATCGTTAAAAAAGTAACTCATCATGAACGAAGAAATGTACATATTGTTTGATCAGTATCTTCAAAATGAAATGACAATTGAAGAAAGAACTAATTTTGAACGCCAATTGGCAGAAGATGAATTGATGGCTTCGTCATTTGAAGCTTTCAAAGAAATGCACTTTCAGCTGGCTAATAAATTTGGAATTGCCCAGGAACGCGAGGCTTTTAAAGCGAATCTTAAAACCATTTCTGAGGCAAATTTTAAATCGGCACAACCAAAAGTTATTCAGTTTAAGCCTTGGTATTTTGCAGCGGCAGCTTCTGTGGCGGTTTTATTCGGATTGTTCTTTTTCAATCAAAATGCAGATCCAAACTTTGAAGATTTTAATCATCCCGAGCAGGCATATTTTACAGAGAGAGGCAATCTGGATGCAGTTTTAAAACAGGCTGAAGGAGCTTTTAATACAAAAAATTATAAAACAGCTATTCCGCTTTTTGAAACTGTTCTGAAGGAAAAGAAAACACCTGAGATTCAATATTTTTATGGAATTGCCTTATTGGAAGAAAATCAGTTTGCTAAAGCCGAAACGGTTTTTAATGAATTGAAATCAGGAACTTCTGCATATAAAGAAAAAGCGCTTTGGTATCTGGCTTTATCCAAATTAAAACAAAAAGATTACAAAGCCTGTAAACAAATTCTGGAAACCATTTCGCAGGATTATGAAAATTATGATGATGTTCAGGAGCTTTTAGAGGAGCTGGATTAATTATTTCACAAATCATATACAATTCGCAAAGACTTAAAATGCTTTGCGAATTTTTTATTTAAATTAAGTTTAGTCAACAAACAATATAAAAGGAATCATCAATACTTTCATGAATATTATTTCCCAAAATCTTTATCTCAAATCCTGAAATTGGTATTCTTTTAATATTGTCGTAATTTTGACAGCTTTAAAATGATATCCTTGAATTCAACACCTATTATTACCGATACACACACGCATTTATATTCTGAAGAATTTGATCAGGATCGTGACGAAATGATGCAAAGAGCAATAAACGCAGGCGTGACACGATTTTTTATTCCTGCTATTGATGCCGCTGCAACACAGTCTATGTATGATCTGGAGCAAAATTATCCGGACTATGTTTTCCTGATGATGGGACTGCATCCCACTTACGTGAAAGATAATTATCTGGATGAGCTGAAACATGTTGAAACAGAACTTTCAAAACGAAAATTTTACGCGGTTGGCGAAATCGGTATTGATTTATATTGGGATAAAACGCATTTAAAGGAACAACAAATTGCTTTCAGGAAACAAATTCAGCTGGCAAAACAATACAAACTACCTATTGTGATTCATTGTCGTGAAGCTTTTGATGAAATTTTTGAAATTCTGGAAGAAGAAAAATCAGTTGATTTGTTCGGAATTTTTCATTGTTTTACCGGCACTTACGAACAGGCACTTCAGGCGATTTCGTATAATATGAAACTGGGAATCGGAGGCGTAGTGACTTTTAAAAACGGAAAAATCGACCAATTCTTACATCAAATTGATTTAAAACATATTGTTTTAGAAACCGATTCGCCTTACCTGGCGCCAATTCCATACCGAGGTAAACGCAACGAAAGCAGTTATTTAGCAAATGTAATTGCAAAGCTGGCCGAAATTTACGACCTTTCAGATACAGAAATTGCAGAAGCAACAACGCAAAACTCCAAAGACGTTTTTGGGATTTAATACCCCGATTACGATACTTTAATTTTTTTTTTGTTCTTTTGCCCACCTAAATTGATATTTATAATGCAGAAATTTGACGCTATTCGACCATTTTATGATTCTGAAGTAAATGAGGCACTTCATGGAGTTGTCAATCATCCGATGATGAAAACCATGATGAATTTTACTTTTCCGGAATTAAATGATGAAGTTTGGAAAGAACAATTAAAGAAAACACATTCAATACGTGATTTTCAATGCAATTTTATTTATCAGACCATTCAAAAAGTGCTCGAAAAAAGTTCTGAAGGGCTTACGACTTCGGGTTTTGAAAAATTAGAAAAGAATACTCCTTATTTATTTATATCCAATCACCGTGATATTTTGCTTGATACGACTTTATTGAATGTTTGTCTTTTCGAACATGGTTTGGTCATGACAGCATCGGCAATTGGGGATAACTTAGTTAAAAAAGCATTTTTGAGCATATTAGCAAAACTGAACAGAAACTTTTTGGTTTTAAGAGGTTTAACGCCACGTGAAATGCTGCAAAGTTCTAAATTGCTGGCAGAATATATGGGGCAGTTACTGCTTCGCGAAAACCGTTCAGTCTGGATTGCACAACGAGAAGGCCGTACGAAAGACGGAAATGACGAAACCAATCCGGGTGTTTTAAAAATGATTGCTATGGGTTCTGATGAAGCGAATCCAATGGATTATTTCAAAAAATTAAAAATTGTTCCGGTATCCATTTCATATGAATACGACCCGACTGATGTTCTGAAAATGCCGCAATTAATGGCAGAAGCCAATAATGAAGTATATGTAAAAGACAAAAATGAGGATTTCATGACCATTTTAAGCGGAATCATGGGAACCAAAAAAAGAATACATATTTCTGTTGGAGATATTTTAGATACAGAAATTGATCAGATTGTTGCTGAAAACGATAATTCAAACAAACAAATTCAGGCATTGGCACAAACTATTGATGATTCGATTTTACAGAATTACCAATTGTGGCCAACCAATTTTATCGCCTACGACATTTTAAACGGAACGAATCAATATGCTCATTTGTACAAAGAAAGTGAAAAACAGCTTTTTGAGCGTCGTTTAGAAAAAAGAATAGGAACAGACAATGGTGTTGCAAGACAAGGATTTTTAGCCATGTATGCCAATCCTGTGGTAAATAAATTAAAATACCAGAATGCCTTCTAAATCCAAAATACTCTTAATTTATACCGGTGGAACCATCGGAATGAGCAAAGATTTTGAAACAGGAGCACTTAAAGCTTTTGATTTTGGGAAATTGCTCAAAAACATCCCGGAAATAAAACAACTGGACTGTGAAATTGAAACGGTTTCATTTGAAAATCCGATTGATTCTTCGAATATGAATCCTCAGATGTGGGCCAAAATGGCCACTATTATTGAGGAAAATTACAATAAGTTTGACGGATTTGTAGTACTTCACGGTTCAGATACCATGTCGTATTCTGCATCGGCATTGAGCTTTATGCTCGAAAATTTAGCTAAACCTGTTGTGTTTACGGGCTCGCAATTGCCAATTGGAGATTTGCGTACAGATGCGAAAGAAAACCTTATTACAGCGATTCAGATTGCTTCGCTTCAGGAAAACGGAAAACCTGTAATTAATGAAGTTTGTCTCTATTTCGAATATAAATTATACCGTGGAAACCGGACTTCAAAAGTTAATGCTGAACACTTTAGGGCTTTTACAGCACCTAACTATCCTGAACTGGTAGAATCAGGAGTACATCTAAAATTAAACAGACATTTATTTCTTCCGGTAAAAACCAATGCGAAACTGATTGTTCATAAAAACCTGAACAACAACGTAGCCATTATAAAAATGTTTCCGGGAATGAGCGAAACAGTGCTGGCTTCAATTCTGGCAACTAAAGATTTAAAAGGAATTGTTTTAGAAACCTACGGTTCAGGAAATGCGCCAACCGAAGACTGGTTTTTAAATTTGATCGAAAAAGCGATTCAAAATGGTTTGCATATTGTTAATGTAACACAATGTTCCGGCGGAAGTGTTAATATGGGACAATATGAAACCAGTACAGCTCTGAAATCTTTGGGTGTGATTTCAGGAAAAGATATCACGACTGAAGCTGCCATTACTAAATTAATGTATTTGCTTGATCATACTGTTACCATTCCACAAAACGAATTTAAAGATGTTTTTGAGATGTCTTTACGTGGAGAGATTTCGTAAAATTAAATACCAATATTAAAAATTCCAAATTCCAAAACTGAACATGAAAGCTTAAAGTTGGGATTTGGAATTTTTTTATTTTGGATTTTCTTTTTCTATAATTTAATCGTTTCAGTTTGTCATTTCTGTAAAAGTTAGATAATTGGAATTTGGAATTTAATTTTTAGAATTTCGATATGATACCGGACAAGTTTCCAGTTCTTCAGAAGACTTATGGTTTTTGTAATACACATAAACAATTACAGAAATGATACATATTATTCCCTGAATAGCAACAGTATTTCGGGTTCCGATAATGTGGGAAACGTAGCCGATAATCAAACTTCCCACAGGAATCATTCCCTGATAGGCCATCATATAATAACTGATACTTCTGGAACGCATTTCGACCGAACTTTGTGTCTGAATATAAATGTTGATGGATGAGGTTTGTCCCATCATTCCGATTCCGCTTAAAGTCATACAAATCAGCGCTACAGTCAAATTGTTTGATAAGGCGAGAATAATGATGCTAAAACCCAGCAACAAACTGGCACCGAGCATTAATTTATTCATGTTTTTGGATGATTTCAGGTTGGCAACATAAACCGCAGACAAAACAGAACCAATTCCGGCAGCACTTTCAAACCAGCTGAATGTTTGTGCGTTACCGCTAAAAATGTCTTTTGCAAAAACCGGCATTAAGGTGTTAAAAGAAATGACAAACAAGCTGCTGCATGTTAGCATTAGCAGCATTCGGGCCATTTCGGTTTCTTTTTTAACGTAATCAAGACCTTCGATAAGATCATCCAGCATATTAAGTTTGTTTTCGGTTTTAACATGAGGAGTGATTTTCATCATCATCAGGGTAATCAAAACCGGAATGTAGCTGAAAAAGTTTCCCATAAAGCAAAAATCTTCTCCGTAAGTATGCAGAATTATTCCGGCAAGCGAAGGACCGGCAATTCGGGCAAAATTATTTAAAGTCGAGTTAAGGGCGACGGCATTTGGTAAATCTTCTTTATCATTAACAATATCAATCATCATGGTCTGACGGCAGGTCATGTCAAAGGCATTTATGATGCCCTGAATAAGACTCAATGCCAGAATAAAGTTGATGTTGTAGATTTTGAAATAGATTAACAAAGCCAAAGCTCCCGCCTGAAGCATTGCCATAGATTGCAAAACCATCATTGTTTTGTGTCTGTCGTAGCGGCCAATGATACTTCCTGCCAAAGGAGCCAGAAACAAAGATGGAATCATACTTAAAAACGTTGCCAGTCCCAATAAAAATACAGATCCTGTTATAGTATAAACCATCCAGCTTACAGCCGTTTTTTGCATCCAGGTACCAATTACCGAAACAGACTGACCGTAAAAGAATAATTTGAAGTTTTTTGATTTTAATGCCTTAAACATGACCCATTTTGTTTTGTACAAAGGTCGGAATTATGATTTCATTAGAAAAATTAATAATTTTACTTATAATGAGTAGTAAAACTTATCAATATGGAGCTCTACCAATTAGAATATTTTATTAAAACGGCTGAGGTATTGCATTTTACGAAAGCAGCCGAATTGTGTTTTGTAACCCAGTCCGGACTTTCACAGCAAATAAAAAAGCTCGAAGAAGAACTAGGAATGCCTCTGTTTATCAGAATTGGAAAAAAAGTACAGCTTACAGAAGCCGGTTCTGTTTTTTTGATTCACGCTAAACAGGTGATTGAAAATGTTCAAAACGGGAAACAGGCGATTGATGATTTAAACGAAATGATTGGCGGTGAATTGCGAATTGGGGTTACCTATATTTTTGGTCTGTTGATTTTACCGGTCATAGATGCGTTTGCGAAAACCTATCCACATCTTAGAATTATAGTTGAATATGGTGCGACAGAATCACTGGAACAAAAATTAATTCAAAATGAACTCGATTTGGTTTTAGTTATTTCATCACATGAAATTGGACCTCCGATTCAAAAAGTACCTTTGTTTACTTCAGAAATGGTAATGGCGGTTTCAAAGTTACATCCTTTAGCAAATTTGGATAAAATTGCTTTTAAAAAGATAGAGGAAATTCCGCTTATTTTGCCCGGAAAGGGCTCGAATTCAAGAGAGTTTGTAGAAGAATTATTTCTGAAGTATCATATGAAACCCCAAATTTTGATCGAGTTAAATTCAATTCATGCTTTACTGCAAATGGTGAATAACAGTGACTGGGTGACAATTGTAGCCGAAAAAGCGCTGAAGGGCTGGGACGATCTTAAAGCGATTCAGATTACGGGAGTTGCGACAAAGAGAGATTCTTTTATGCTGACAATGGGCGGTTACCAGAAAAAGGCGGTAAAATTGTTTATGGAAGAATTCAGGAAAAGCATTTAAAGTAATTTCAGATTTTGCTTTTGTAACTCGTTTTTTTTTATGTTATTTGCAAACCAAAATAGAAAGGTGTCCGAGTGGTTGAAGGAGCTAGCCTGGAAAGCTAGTATATGGGTAACTGTATCGAGGGTTCGAATCCCTTCCTTTCTGCAAAACAAAATCCCGCAATTTCATTAAATGAGATTGCGGGATTTTTGTTTTAAATCTGGTCATACATTTTTGAAAAAATCTATCTTCGTAAATCAAAATTTGAGCAATAATTTTTAGATAAATATAGATTTGAAGGATAAAGAGCAAAAATATTGTTGGCAGTTTTGGAAATAAATTATGAAAAACCAAATTATAATTTTAAGTTTTCTATTCGTATTAATTTCCTGTTTTAAAAAGGAAGAAGTTAAGCTATTTCCTTTTGATGATTTTGTTTTTTCTTCTACTGGTTTACATCATCTAAATTCTCTGAAATTTACAGAAAGTGATACCATTTATTTTCAGAAGCGGTATCCTGAACCGATAGAAAACTCTTATACAATCCTTAAATCTGCAGAAAGAGAAAAGCTTAGTAAATTATTTAATGGAATAAATTTCAAAAAGTTTGATAGTATTTATGAACAAGAGAATTTATGCGATGGTCAGGCTTATCTTTTGAATGTTTCTATAAAAGAAAAGCATAAAAGGATTTTTTTATATGGTAATGTAATTCCAAAAGAGCTCAAAACCTTTATAGATTCATTAGGGAAAATAAAAGCTAATTTGAAATTTCTCCCAATAAAGAAAGCTATTGATTTTGGAGATTTAGGATATCTCATACCTCCGCCGCCACCTCCAAAACCAGAAAGAATACATTTTGTAAATTGAAAAACCTCTAATCCAGCCCCGATAGAAATGATATCCTTTTGTGGCGGGGTTCGTCACAAAAGATAAAATGGATAGTGGGACTAAGCGTGTTTTGAAATGGAGTTTGCATGTCTTAAAACTTAGAAGAATTAAATTATTGTACCATTAGTGTGCATTTTAATTGAGAAAAACGCTAGCGTTCGTTTTTAATGAAAAAGTATCAAGAAGCGTATGTTTTTTATATGGCCGTTCATTTATTATTATTTTTAAGCTAATTGAACTTATTTTTGGAATGATAAAAAAATGCTTTTCGGTCGATATTTAAAAAAGAATTTAAAAAAGCTTATTTTAGATGTTTATTTAATACAGAAGTAATGAAAAGAACCTATAATATTTATTGTGATGAAAGTACTCATATAGAAAATGATGGACAGCCGTATATGATTTTAGCGTATATAAGTACGCCTTATCACTTATTGAAAATGCACAATAAAAATATTCGTGACATGAAAATCGAACATTTTTATCGTGGAGAAATGAAGTGGAGTTCTATTTCAAAGTCACAATATCCATTTTACAATAAATTAATTGATTATTTCTTTAGTAATGATGAACTCAATTTTAGAGCTATTATTATTGATAAATCACAATTAAACCATAAGGCTTTTAATCAAGATCATAATACATTTTATGATAAGATGTATTATCAATTATTGAATAAGAAAATAGACCCTAATTGTAACTACAATATTTATCTCGATATAAAAGATACTAATTCCTACATTAAAGCAAGAAGTTTAAAAAAGTATCTTGAAAGAGATTATAACAATATTAGAAATTTACAAATTATCCGTTCGTATGAGAGTGAATTAATGCAATTGTCAGATGTATTAATGGGGGCTATTAATTACAAATTGAGAGGATTAAATAAAGTTACAGCTAAAAATAATATTATTGATAAAATCGAAAAATTACGTTGTAAACCATTAACAATGCGAAATAAAGAAACAGAGAAAAAGTTTAATTTATTTTTTATCGATTTGAAAAATGGCAATTAATTATATTAAAAGATACAACGAACTATTAGAGTTAAATCATCTAAATGAAAGAGATAGAAAAATATCTTTGAAGGCAATTTTTGATAGAGATATTGCAGATAATCAAAACTTTAGTTTTAATTCCAAAATAATTAGACCACTAAAGAAAGAGGATAAAATTGATGTTGAATCATTATTTAAACACTTAACTTATAAAACAGAAGATGAAACAGATAATAAAGGAAAAGTAATTCAAACAAGAGACTTTTTTGATTTTGAAAGGTCTAAAAGGTTACACTGGATATTGCCACATATTGAAAGTAAAATTCCAGATGTAATTAATGTTTTCAGTGCAATCAACAGAATAAGAGGTAAAGATATAATTAGAACTTATATTCATAATGTAAAAGAAAACTATATAATAATTTTAGAGCCGCAAAGAAGCGGTCAGGATTATTATTTCATTACTGCATATTATTTAGAAAAGAAATATGGAGGATTGAATATGATAAAAAATAAATATAAAAATAAACTTGACGAAGTTCTTTAAACCGCAAAATCCGGTACACATCGGGGCGTATCGGATTTCGTAATTCAATTCTCCTATTATGGTAGAATGAACACCGCAAATATACGAAAAACATTTTGGGTTTATCAACAAAAAATAGAAGTTATTAACAAAACAACATAAAGGGTACTATTGAAAAGTCTGATATGTAATATCTATACTGTTAAAAAAAGAACATTTCTCTACCTATTATAAATTTGTTTTTTATTTCTCCGAGGTAAAAAAAAGCATCCTTTTGTGATTTAGTTCTAAAACGAGACCACAAAAGATAAAATGGATAGCGGACTAAGGGTGTTTTGAAAACGGATTATATGCTTCTTAAAAATAATCAGGAAGATAATTTAGTGTTTGATTAGATTTCTAAATGCGAAAAAGCGTGTGGTTTTATTGTAAAATGGTATTTTGCGTTTATTTTTTATGAAATACGTCTTGTTTTTACGACGCCTCGAAAACCTGTTTTTCTCTTAAAGTCAATAATAAAACCTGTTATTCATGGTTTTAACCTATTATTCAGAAATTCTAAAAAAATAAAAACCCATATTTCATATTTTTAAATAAAAACAACCTGTTTTTCGTGTAAATAACCTGGTTTTCATATATTTGAATGGATTATTTATAAAATGTTTGTACAAATATGATAGTTTTTTCTAAAGATATAACGGTATTTAATGGCAAAACAACCCCTGAACCTGCTACATTAGCAGGATATGGTGCCATAATAGATGCATTACAGTTAAGTATACCAATCCCTGATAAATTGGCTATCATTAGTAAAAAACATAAACAATACAGTACAGAAAACTGGTTAATCTTTACACCAAGACATCATCCAAAAGAAACATTATTTCATCATCTTGTTTTTGCTTTGAAATATGAAGGGATAAACCTTTTGTTCTTTAAAAAATTATTTAAAAAAATTTCGAAAGAAGAAATAACAAATATCATCCAAAGTGAACCAACGGGACAATACAGTCGAAAAATTTGGTTTTTGTATGAATGGCTTATGCAGGAACAGCTGGATATTCCAGATCTGACGATAAAAAACTTTATTCCATTAATAGATGAAGATATTCAGTTTGGGTTATCAATTTCTGTTAATTCCAGTCGTCATCGAATTAAAAATAATTTGCCCGGTACGGTTGATTTTTGTCCGTTAATTTTTAAAACCGATAAACTGAAAAATTACATAGAAGAAAATCTCGCTGAAAAAAAAGATACTTATTTAAATAGTTTTCATAAAGATGTTTTGCAAAGAACTTCAGCTTTTTTATTGCTAAAAGATTCAAAAGCCTCTTTTACGATTGAAGGAGAAAATCCTACTACAAATCGTGCTTTGCGTTGGGGAAAAGCTATTGGTCAGGCGGGTTCAAAACCTTTGGATAAAGAAGAACTTATTCGATTACAACAAATCGTAATCGAGAGTAGCCGTTTCATAGAAATGGGTTTTAGAAAGGAAGGTGGTTTTGTAGGCGAGCACGAACGTACAACCGGTGAACCTATTCCGGAGCATATTTCAGCCAAAAAGGAAGATATAGAAAAACTCATTGACGAACTGATTGCTACTTATAAAAAACTGGAAGAGACTAATTTTGATACCGTTTTGTCCGCTTCAGTAATTGCCTTTGGTTTTGTGTTTATTCATCCGTATGTAGATGGAAATGGAAGAATTCATCGTTATTTAATTCATCATATTTTATCTAAAATGAAGTTTACACATCAGGGTATTATTTTTCCTGTTTCGGCTTCTATCTTAAGTCATATTGATGATTATCGAAATGTATTGGAATCGTATTCTCATCCGTTACTTGATTTTATCGAGTGGGAAAAAACAAAGTCTAACAATGTGGAAGTTTTAAATGAAACAATCGATTTCTACCGTTATTTTGATGCTACAAAACAAGCGGAGTTTTTATACGATTGTGTAAATGATACCATTGTAAATGTTATTCCGCAAGAAGTAACGTATCTTCAAAAATATGATGAAATGAAAAGCTATTTGGATGATGTTTTTCAAATGCCGGATAAAATAGTTGCGTTACTGATTCGGTTTTTAGAACAAAATGATGGAAAACTTTCTAAAAGAGCAATTGAAAAAGAATTTTCAGTTTTGACTGAAGAGGAAATAAAAGAGATTGAGCGAAATTATAAATCAGTAATGACGTAAAATTCAAAACAGGTTTTAAAGATGAACAGCTTGCTCATTAGCTAAACTACAAAAAATAAACCCGTACAAAAGCATTAAATGTATTTTCCAGAGCATTGATATTTACCTCTTCGATGGTTGAGTTTTGTGAGTTGATACGATAACTTCTGTTTATAGTTTCTGATGAATTAAGAAGGTTCTGTACAGAAATTCCAGCCTTGCATTTTATTTTATCCGAAAAAGTACTGGTGAAACTTATTGAGGCATTTAGCTGTAAATAGTCATTTAACTGGCTGCTGTTTGGGTTTCGATATACAATCATTGGATTTTGATTTTCATCAAATTCAGGAACACGGGAAGCGGGCTGAGTGTAGAATCTGCCAGACATCCAGCTTCCTCCTAAGGCAAATTGCCAGCGTTTGTTGTCGTAAATAAATCCACTTCTAACTGCATGCGGAACTTCCTGATTACTTGTAAAGTCCTGATCATGTAAGCTATCAAACGCATATTCATTATTATTGTACTGGTAAGTTACCCAACTGGTAAAATTGCGCCATTGTTTTTGTAGCAGCGTTTCGATACCATAGACGGTATATTTGCCTAAAGTATTGGCAAATTCAAACTGTCCCTGAAACCCCTGGCTTATACTATTGATTCCGCTTACTTTTTTAATAAATGGTTCTGCAGTAAACAACCATTTACGCTTTTGAAAATTTAGAGCAAATGAGAGCTGTGAGCTTTTGGTAACCGGAAGGTTATCGCCGTTAGAAAGCGTCCATCTTCTTTTTTCCAGACCAAAGAAGTTTTCCTGAAAATCAACAATTTGTTGTGTTGTCTGGCTTTTCATTTCGCCCTGAAGTTCCATGCCAAAATCTTTAGTAAGATTGTAACGTATTAAAAAACGGGGTTCTGTGCAAAAGGTACGAAGGGTTTGAAAATAGTTTTGTCGGATTCCGGCAGTCAGGAAAAATTGTTTATAGTTTGCATCGGCCTGCGCATATACAGCATGAGAAAGGAGGTGTTCTTTGCTATTTTGAAGCTCAAAAGTATTATCGTTATTAGTGTTGTCAATATTGGTGTGATTAAGCTGATAGCCTAGCTGTAGTGAGAAATTTTTACTTCGTGAAATGCGGTGACTTATTTCGAGGCCTTTATCCAGTATAGTATTTTCCTGTTTAAGAATTCGGTTACTTTCTATAAACATATCACGTGAATCAATGCTGTAATTGTTGTAATGTAGTGACCATTCAGTTGCATCACCGGATTCCCATTTGGTAGAAAAACAGGCATTTCCGGCTATTGTCTGCTGGTCAAGTTTGCTTTTTTCATCGATAGTGCCATTATTGTCTGCAATGCTTTGGTTTACGTTGAGCTCGTTGGAAATTAAAATGGAGTTTATCCTAAGTTCGGAGTGCTTCCCTATTTTTTGCCTGTACTGACCTGTTATATCATAGAAATAGAAATCTTCAGAACTCTTATAATCAATATCCTCATCGATAAACAAGTTGGTGATTTTAGTATTTTGAAAAATACGTTTAAAATAACTCTTATATGTGGGCGAAGCAAAATAATCGGTTATGGATCTTCGGGCACTAAATTGCCAGTCAGCCTTATCGGATGTCTTATATGAAGTATTGAAATCGATATTGAGCATATTGATTCCTATGGAACTTTCATAAAAATTATTTGATTCAGGCAGTGTTTCAATAATTACGGTACTGGATACTGCCTGTCCGTACTGAGCAGGACTTGCATTTTTATAAACAGTAAATGATTGCGAAAGATTAGGATTTAAAGCAGAGATAAGACCAAAAAAGTGCCCTGTCTGGTACAAGCGTATACCGTTCCAAAGAAACAGGTTCTGGTCGTGTGTTCCTCCTCGGAAACTGATGTTAGAAACGGTTTCATCAAGGCTTACAGCACCGGGTAATTGCTGAATGGTCTGAAACACATCCGGTTCTGTCATGCCCGGAAGTATCCCGGTATTTTTAGATTCGATTTTGTAGCTTCCATTTCCGTCTTTTTTAATACCACGCGTTAATAAATGCATGATTTGCACTTCAGAGAGCTGGGCGATATTAACAGATAGTTCAATTGTAGTTATTCCTTCTTTTACAAAGGTGCTTACAGCTACGGTTTTATTTTTGTAGCCTACATGAGAGATGTACAGGTTTTTGTTGTTGGAAATAAAGAAACAAAAACGACCTTCGGCATCTGATTGTATGGATTGTTTGGGGCCCAATGTTATCGTGGCAAAAGGAATGGGGTCTTTTGTATCAGCATCTAATAAAAGGGCACAAAGTTGCAAAGATTTGACCTGTGCCGGTTTTACAACAATATAATTATCAGAGATACGATTAAAAACAAGATCTGTTTCTGTTGTAAGTTTAGTAATGATTTCTTGTGTATTTCCTGAAGGAATAGCTGAAATCATAATTCCTGCGATATCGTGCTCGATGTAATTAAACTTTATATTGTACGTAGACTCAATGTCCCGTAAAGCTTTGCGTAGGGGTATTCGAGTCCCGTCCTGCTGGGCATTTGCTGCCCAACAGGTTAAAAATAAGATATATAATAATAAAGCTTTTTTAGACAATTTTTACTTCTTCATTAATTCATAACTGCCATCTGCGAGTTGGGTTCTCTTAAGGTTAAAGGTTTCTTCAATAATCTTTAGGGCTATGTCTAAATTATCTGCCGGTACAGTACCGGTATATTCTTTGTTGATGTGCACTTTATTGACTTTAATTGTAACATTATATTTGCGTTCCAGTTCAGCAGTAACTTCGTTGAGCAAATCAGCACGAAAAATAATTTGATTGGCAGTCCATTCAGGCTGGTTTACAGTTACTTTGTTTACGATCCAGCTGCCTTTGTTTATGGTAACCATTTTGCCCGGGGTCACTATTTCTTCTTTATTTTCTTCACTAACTCTCACCCTGCCTTCGTAACAGGCTACATCCATTCTTTGACTGCGGGATCGCACATTAAATTGTGTCCCCAAGACCTGAACAATCCCGGTTGGTGTTATAACACTGAATTTACTTCCTTTAACAACTTTAAAATAGGCTTCCCCCGTTAGACTAAGCGTTCGATTTTTTTGCCAGTCTGATTTATCAAAATTGATTTCCGAATCAGAATTCAGGCTCACCTGAGATCCGTCAGGGAGTAAAAATGTTTTCTCAGTTCCTCTGGCTGCATAAATGGATGTTTGTGAGTCTTTTAAGAATAAAAATCCAATTCCTGTGAATAATAGCAACATTGCTGCCGCTGCCATCCATTGAAAAGAATGCGTTTTAAACAACGATTTCTTTTTAGGGGCCGCTAAAACGGTTTGCAGCATATTGCCGGGTTCTCTCTGCGACACACTCAGTTGTGCGGAATGTTCTTTTATTTTTTCAAACATTTGCCAGTCAATATCTTTGCCTAAAGCCTGTTTTTCGTCTTCAGACAAATTGTTGCTAAGCAAACGTGATAAATAATGATCCTCTTTCATAACGTACTATTTTTTTGTTTTCAGTTACCTGAAATTTTCTATGTTTTTCTTTAGTGCAAGCATGGCCAGATGAAGTCTTTTTTCTACTGCTTTTACACTGATTCCCAATGCGACTGCAATTTCTTTTTGAGGAATTTTGTCGATACGGTGCATTAAAAAAGCAATTTTTTGTGTTTCGTTAAGATCATCAATAGCTTTTAATAGCTTTTGCCTGAATTGTTCTTCTTCAAGTACAAATTCAGGGCTTTCGTTTGTAGCTATAACTGGCTGCGATTGCTGCACATAATTAAGAACTACTTTTTGATGGGCGACTACCTTTAGTGATTTATTAAATGCTACTGTATAGAGATAAGATTTTGCTTTTTCCCACGGAATACTGCTGCAATTTTGCCATAATTTGATGAAAGCTTCCTGCGCAGTATCATACGCCTGATCTTCGTTGCCAAATTTGTAATATAGAAAATTACGGAGCGCTTTTTCGTGGCTTTTAAAAAATAGGGAAAAATGATTCTCGCTGCAGGTATTGTAAATTTCTTTTTTTGACATAAATGTAACCTTAGATATAAGTGTAACCCCTGGTCTGATAAAATCCCTACCTGAAAAATAAAATAAATATTTCGGGTAGGGATGATAATGTAACAGCGGTTGTATACTCAGATGCAAAGATAGGGTAACTCAAAACACCCTTATTTGCTTTTTTCTAAATAAAAATGAATCAATAATTAATTTAGTTCGGTTATGGTTAAAAAATTTACGATCCCTAAAAGGTTTTCTTTACTATTCAATTTTGTGCTTTGGTTTTTAGTTGTATCACTGCTATTACGAATAAGCTTTTTTATCTGGCAATATGACGAAGTTTCATGGAATATTGTAAATTTTTTAAGAACGCTTTTTACGGGTCTTTTTTTTGATATCGGAACTATAACTTTCATAAGTTTTCCTGCAGTTATTTACTTTTCTGTATTTCCTGACAGATGGACAGGAAGCAGAGGAGATAAAGTTTTAGTTTGGGGATTTACGGCAATAACCATTTTTATACTGGTATTTACCTTTTTTGCTGAGTTTACCTTTTGGGATGAGTTTAAGACCCGATTTAATTTCATTGCAGTTGATTATCTTATTTATACGCACGAAGTGATTGCCAATATAGAAGAGTCCTATCCGTTGCCATTGTTAATTGGAGGTGTATTGTCAACAACTTTGGGAGTACTGTTTCTGTTTTATAAACAGGCAGCTTTTCAAAATACATTTACCTGTAAGGCAGGGGTAAAGTCAAGATTAATTCTTTTGGCAGGAACCTTATTGACAGGACTCTTCTTCACTGTTTTTATAACCAATAATCAGGCGGAGTGGAGTTCTAACCGATATAATTCGGAAATATCAAAATCGGGTATATATTCTTTTTTCGCTGCATTTAGGAATAATCAAATGGAGTATCGGGATTTTTATACTTCTATCGATGATAAAAAAGCTTTTGGCATTGTAAAAAGTAAGTTAAATGGTGCCAACGTAAATTATATAGGTAAAGGTTTTTCTATACACCGGAGGATTACAGATAGTCTTTCATCTGAAGAAAACAGAAATATAGTATTCATACTGGTGGAAAGTCTTAGCGGCAAATTTATGCAGGAGTTTGGTAACAAAGAGAAAATCACTCCATTTTTAGACAGTCTGGCACAAAAAAGTATTTTTTTTAGTAATCTGTACGCCACAGGTACCAGAACAGTAAGGGGTATGGAAGCCGTGACACTTTGCATACCGCCCACTCCTGGTCAGAGTATTATAAAAAGACCCGAAAACACAGGTCTTTATACGGTAAACAGCGTATTTAGATTAAAAGGGTATGACAGTAACTTTTTTTACGGTGGAGATGGTTATTTTGATAATATGAACGATTACTTTGGTGGTAACGGATTCAATATTTATGATCGTGGTAGAGGAAGTATATTAAACGATGCTATAAATGCGACCCGAAACAATATTGAAGACAGCGAAGTTACTTTTGAAAATGCATGGGGTATTTGCGACGAAGATATTTTTAATAAAATGCTTTCAGTGGCCGATAAGCAATACGCTGCTAAAAAACCGTTCTTTAATTTTGTAATGACGACCTCTAATCACAGACCCTATACTTATCCCGAAGGGAAAATAGATATACCTTCGGGTACAGGTCGTTCTGGTGCGGTAAAATATACTGATTTTGCTTTACGCAAAATGTTCGCAAAAGCCCAAACAAAGCCCTGGTTCAAAAATACTGTTTTTGTAATAATCGCTGATCATTGCGCCAGCAGTGCAGGGAAAGATGAAATTGATGTGGCAAGTTACCACATACCCGCCTTTATTGTAAACTTTCCTGATGAACCTAATCAAAAAATAAGTAAACAATGTTCTCAGATAGATCTTTTTCCTACTTTGTTTTCCCTTTTTAGATGGAATTATGAGTCTGATTTTTTTGGAAAAAATGTTCTTAGTAAAGATTTTGAAGAGCGGTCGCTTTTGGGCACTTATCGTAAATTGGTACTGATGAAAAAGAATAACGTAATGATTTTAAGTGACCAGAAAAAACAGGCCTTTTACAGCTGGGATAAAACCAACAACAATCTGAGACCATTAAAGATAGACAAATCATTTTTAGATGAAACAATAGCCTGGTACCAAACAGCCGATTATCTCTTTACAAATAAAATGCTTAAATAAAAATATAATACTGATATTCCTGCGGATTAATTTTTTAATAAAAAATAAATATTTATGGTAGGGATGTAAACATAACAGGGGTTATATATACAGAAGCAAAGTAAAGGCTGCAGAAAAATGGTCTTTACGTATTGCACGAAATAAAATAATAAATTTAATTACTTTTATCATGACAAAAAAAATTTTTGCCTTAGCCTTTTTAGCCGTAAGTGTTTTAACCACTTCTTGTGACAATGACGATGACAAATCACTTAATACAGATCCTACGCCTGCAATTTCTGTTCTTACAGTTGGTACATGGAGAATTACAAAATTTGAAGATAGTGGTGTTAACAAAACTGCCGATTTTGCCGGCTATAATTTTACTTTTAGTAATGGGAATGTATTAGCTGTAAACGGTAATGACCAAACTTATTCAGGATCTTGGTCCGTTACATCAGATGATGAACATGACACTCCACCGGATACTGATCTGGATCTGAATCTTTATTTTGCTAACCCACAAAGTTTTAGAGTACTTAACGAGGATTGGGATATTATTAGTATTAGTGATACAAAGGTTGAAGTTGCTGATATAGATGATGATGGCCCATCAGACTACTTGGTATTTGAAAGAAACTAATTATAAAGGATTTCATTTTTAATTCTAAAAACTCCCGTCGATGATGGGAGTTTTGTTTTTTCAGACATATCATTAAAATAATAAATGAATAGTTGAAAATTGATGAATAGAATTTCTAATTCAGCCCGATAGAAATGATATCCTTTTGTGGCGGGGTTCGCCACAAAAGATAAAATGGATAGCGGGACTAAGGGTGTTTTGAAAACTAAATTTCTGCTGCCTGAAAATTCAAAAAAACTCAATTATATAGTCTCTATTCGTGAGTCGATAAATGATTTTGGAAATCTATTTTCACATTATTTTATTAGAGAAATTATTATATATTTGGCACCTGAGTTATATAAATAATTGATGGATTTACCGCCTTATTCACCGGGACTGCATAAACTGGTTACTTTACATGTTGACAAGACGGAGAAACTTACAGCCAGTAATGATTTTGTTGTGGTAACAAATTCTATTTTAGAGAAGTACGGTTTAGAGAAGGTTGGAGTAGTGGTGCATGATTTTGAAAATAACAGTTTTACCATTTCGTTCTGCCTTAAAGAATCCCATATTTGTATACATACCTGGCCAGAATACAATCAGTTGACTTTGGATGTTTATTTGTGCAATTATCTTCAGGATAACTCGCATAAGGTTCGCAGTGTCGTGGCCGATTATATTGCTTATTTTGAAGCGAAAATTATTAAGGATTTTGAAATTAACCGATAAAACATGAAAATTCCTTGTTACGATTGTAATACAGAAACCGAATTAGAGGTTGGTTTTGAAGTACTCAATTTTGTTTGTCCTAAATGTCGAAGCTTGTATGTAGGTGATGATGAAGGGAAATTTTGCAGAAAGTCACAATATAAAGCTGAATCAGAAGTTATTCCGCTGGCTATTGGCGATACTGGTTTTTTAAATGGAAGTCAGTACAAAGTAACCGGTATTTTGAGAAAAAGAGTGCATCCTGATTACAGATGGACAGAGTTTATTCTGCAAAATGATGTAAAAGAGTTTCTTTACTTGTCGCTTTCAAACGGGCATTGGATGATGCTTACCGAAATGAAAAAGATTGATGATTTAAAGAAACGTACCAAAGTTCTGAATTATGATGGTAAAGATTATGATTTATTCGAACATTCGGATGCTGAAATAGTGAATGCGCAGGGATTTTTTGATTTTGAGATTCCGGTTAATAAACTGGCACATCTTGCTGAATTTATAAATCCTCCCTACATTGTTTCGGTAGAAAAAATGAACAATGTACAAACAGCTTTTCATGGAGAATATATCAGAAAAAGCGAAATAAAGAAAGCTTTTCCGGGAATCACGCTGCCGTATCAGTCAGGAGTCAGTATGATTCAGCCATACCGTTTTGATCTTAGAAATACAGCTGTTGTTTTCTGCCTTTTTGCTTTGCTGATTATAACCGCAAACTGGTATATTTATAAAGATCAGGTGGAACAGAATGTTTTTAACAGTACAATTAAATTCAGCGAATTTGATAATAAAGAAGTTACCAGTCCGTCGTTTGTGCTCAATGGTGCTTCGGCTCCGTTGACGATTAAGGTTTCAACGGGTGTCAATAATTCATGGGCAAACTTAAATGTTGCATTAGTGAATGAAGATACCAACGACGAAATTTACGCCAACAAGGACATCGAATACTATTATGGTTATTCGGATGGGGAATCCTGGACAGAAGGAAGCCAGTCTGAGAAATTTAATATTTGTGGGGTAAAAGGAGGAAAATATCACCTTTTGATTACACCGATGAAAGCGCCGGAAGATATTTCTAACAGTGAAATGCATGTAAATGTAGTCTGGAATGAGCCTTCAAACCGAAATGTCTGGATCGTGGTTATCGGTATGATTGTAATTTTCTTCATCATACGTTTTTTTAAAAATCAATTTGAAAAAGAGAGATGGGCAGACAGCTCGTACTCTACATACGAATAAGTCAATATGAAAAGAATTTCGGATTTCTTTACCAACAACTGGGCTCCATTGGCAATTGGATTTTTTTGCTTTGGGGTTTATATTTATTTTGCTCTTGCCGGAAACCGTATCTGCGACTGCGAATCTACCGAAAGTTACAAGTCTACGGGAAGCCGTACATCCTATAACCGTTTTTATCACAAATAAAATTTAACAATATGGAATATATTCACGCACAGCCAATAGTTAATTCTATTATTTATTCTTTTTTAGGAATAGTCATCTTATTAATCGGATACTTTATCATCGAAAGACTTACTCCTGAGAAAACATGGAAAGAAGTTGTAGAAAAAAATAACATTGCTGTTGCGATTGTTCTGGCAGCTTTTATCATTGGAATCTCCATGATTATTAGTGCCGCAATTCATGGGTAAAAAGTTTCTCAGGTTTGAATTTCTTTTACTGTTTGCTGTCTTTATAATCGCCACCTGCGGACTCATTTACGAATTGGTTGCAGGAACACTGGCAAGTTATTTATTGGGCGATTCGGTAAAACAATTTTCATTTATTATTGGAGTTTACCTGTTTTCGATGGGTATCGGCTCCTTTTTTTCAAAGTTTTTCCATAAAAATCTGCTCAACACTTTTGTTGAGATTGAGATATTGGTTGGACTGATTGGCGGATTGAGTTCGGTAGTTTTGTTTTTACTGTTCGAAAGCGTTGCATCCTTTCAGTTTATCTTGTATTTATTTGTTTTTGTAACCGGTTTTTTGGTCGGTTTGGAGATTCCACTTTTAATGAATATTTTAAAAGACAGAGTCGAATTCAAAGATCTGGTTTCAAATGTTTTTACCTTTGATTATATCGGGGCTTTGCTGGCGTCGATATTGTTCCCATTGGTTTTAGTGCCGAAATTAGGCATAATGGGAACGTCGCTTTTCTTCGGAATGATCAATGTGAGTATCGCCATTGTTTTATGTTTTCTTTTGAAGAATGAATTAAAAAAGCCTTATTTCTTAAGGGTAAAAGCAATTTTTTCATTTCTGCTTTTGCTGAGCGTTTTTGTTTTTTCAGATTCTATTCTGGCTTATTCTGAAGGCAAATTGTATGGAGAAAATATTATTTATACCAATACAACTCCGTATCAGCGAATTGTTTTAACACATAATAAAAGTGATTACCGATTGTATTTAAACAACAATCTGCAGTTTAGTTCTGCTGATGAATATCGCTATCACGAAGCTTTGGTTCATCCTGCAATGTCGATTGCTAAAAAGGTAAAAAACGTTTTAGTTCTGGGCGGTGGAGATGGTTTGGCGGTTCGTGAAATATTGAAATACAAAGAGGTTGAAAAAGTAACTCTGGTTGATTTGGATGAAGGAATGACAAAGCTTTTTAAAACCAATACAGTATTAACGAATTTCAATAAAAACTCATTGAATAATCCGAAAGTTACAGTGATCAATACTGATGCTTACATTTGGGCAAAAAGCTGTACAGAAAAATTTGATGTTGCAATTATTGATTTTCCGGATCCTTCCAATTACAGTTTAGGAAAATTGTATTCATTAAACTTCTATCAAACCATAAAAACCATTTTACAGCCGGATGCAGCTGTTGTCATTCAGACTACTTCGCCTTATTTTGCGCCAAAATCATTTTGGTGTATCAATAAAACAGTAATGCAGGTTTTTCCACAGGTTGATGCGTATCATGCCTATGTTCCTTCTTTTGGAGAATGGGGCTATACGATTGCGATAAACGGTTTCGGAACTACTTTTAACGATGTAAAAAGACAAGTTCCGGGGCTGAAATTCTACAATTATCAGTTCGATCGGTTCAATTATTTTACCAACGATATGATTTCAAGCCAAATAGAAATCAACCGTTTGGATAACCAGATTTTAGTGCGCTATTTTGATGAAGAGTGGGGAAAATTGCAATAAAGGAAGACGAAATTTCATAAAAGGAATTGGGGCTTCATTGCTTCTGATTCCGTTTTTACAGTTTTGTTCCGATAAAATAGCGATTTTAATGATTCGATTGTCCGGAACAAATCATCTTCTGGGGCATCGGTTATGGATTAAAGATTTTCCGAAGCCAACAGAGCAAATTCAGATTCCGTATTTAATTATTGGAGGAGGAATTTCGGGACTTAGTGCTGCCCGCCAGTTTCATAGAAAAGGGATTTCAGATTTTTTGCTCCTTGAAATGGCAGATCATCTGGGCGGAAACTCTTCAAATGGCGAAAATAAACATTCAAAATATCCATTAGGAGCACATTATCTTCCTCTTCCCAATTTTGAGGATAAAGAATTACTGCATTTTCTGGAAGAAGAAAAAATTATCTTAGGGTATAATGAAAAAGGTCTTCCGGTTTTCGATGAACTGCAATTGACTTTTGCGCCTGACGAAAGATTGTTTTATAAAAATAACTGGCAGGAAGGCGTTGTTCCAAAAGAAGGAAATTCGGCTGAAGATGATAGGGAATTTATACGATTCTTTAAGGAAATGGATGCATTCAGAATAGCTAAAGGAGCAGATCAGAAATACTTATTTGATATTCCGATTTATCTTTCTTCTGAAGATCAAAATGCACGAAATCTGGATAAAATAACCATGCAAAAATGGTTTGAAAATAATAATTTCAAATCGAAACCTTTATTCAATTATATCGATTATTGCTGTAAAGATGACTTTGGATTAGGAATTGAATTCGTTTCTGCCTGGGCCGGAATTCATTATTTTGCCGGAAGAAAACAGGATTCGGTTGCCGATAAAAATGAAAGCGTTTTAACCTGGCCGGAAGGTAATGCAAGATTAGCCGGTCATCTTAAAAAATATGCTGAGAAGAAAACCCTGAAAAACCATTTGGTTTATGAGGTAAAAGTCGAAAACAATAAAGTTGTTGTAAAGGCATTTGATGATGTCAAAAAGGTTTCAGTACAAATCATTGCAGACAAAGTTATTATGGCAACACCTCAGTTTGTCAATCAGTATTTGATAAAAGACAGAAAAGCTTTTACAAAAGAATTTCATTATACACCATGGCTTTTGGCAACTTTAACGGTAAATGATTTGTCAGACAATTTCAGTTTTCCGCTTTCGTGGGATAATGTGATTTATGATGCCAAAGGTCTGGGTTATGTATATGCGCAGCATCAGACGCTCAATCAGGTTCAGGAGAAAAAAGTAATCACCTATTATTATAGTTTTTCATCACCGGATTTGAAGAAAACCCGAAAAGAAATCTATAAAAAAGATAAGGAATACTGGAAACAGGTTGTTTTTGATGACCTGAAAATTGCGCATCCGGATATTGAAGAATACACGGAAGAAATGGAGGTCTTTATTTTAGGCCACGGAATGATTTCGCCAGTACCTGATTTTATTTTTGGTCAGGCCAAAGAGAATGCGGCAAAAAATATCGAAAACCGAATTTATTTTGCTCATACCGATCTGTCCGGAATCTCTATTTTTGAAGAAGCTTTTCATCAGGGAATTAATGCTGTAAACCAAATTTTAAATGATGCAACCCTGGATTCATAAAGCCAAAACAGATTTACTGTTTATCATCGGACCGTCATTTTTTGTACTGGCGATCATTTTTATGTTTCAGGATTACATAACTGAAATCGAAAATAATTATTCTTTTTATACCTGGCTTTTTTTAATTGTTTTTATCGACGTAGCCCACGTTTATGCGACTTTGTTTAAAACGTATTTTGTTGCAGATGAATTTCAGAAAAAGAAGAAATTGCTAATTCTCCTGCCGATTATTTGTTTTGTAATAAGCATGGTTTTGTTTTCTTTCGGAAGTCTCGTTTTTTGGTCTTTTCTGGCTTATGTAGCTGTCTTTCATTTCATCAGGCAACAATATGGTTTTATGCGTTTGTATGCCCGTAACGAAGAAAAAACAAAGGCTTCTGTTATAATCGATAATCTGGCGATTTATGCAGCAACCGTTTACCCGATGCTGTTTTGGTTTTTGTCTCCCAACAGAAAATTTAACTGGTTTGTTGAAGACGAATTTTTTCATTTTGAGAATCAGACTTTATTGAATATTCTGTTTTGGATTTACATTGGTATTTTATTATTGTATGTGGTTCGTACTGGAATTATTTCAGTGAAAAACAGCTTTTTTAACATACCCAAAAACATTATTGTTTTAGGAACAGCCTTGTCGTGGTATTTCGGAATTGTCTATTTTAATGATGATCTTGTTTTTACTTTGCTGAATGTAGTTTCACACGGAATTCCGTATATGGCATTGGTTTATTTCAGAGAAGTTGAAAATAAAATTGATAGCGGTTCAGGAGTTTTTAGTTTCCTGAAAAGTTACAATGCTGTATTTATTTACGCATTGATTTTATTGGTAATTGCTTTTTCAGAAGAGTTTCTTTGGGAGTTTTTTGTGTGGAATGAAAACATTTCGATCAGTAATTTTGATTTCTCGGGCTGGCAGTTTGTCCTGGTTCCGCTATTGAGTGTACCTCAGTTTACACATTATTTACTGGATGGTTTTATTTGGAAGTCTAAGAAAGCTGTATGATTGATACGAATGTTTTATATTTTAATATTATGAAAAAACAAATTATACTTTTAAATTTTCTATTTATATTAATTTCCTGTTCTAAAAAACAAGAAGTCATATCGTTACCTTTTGATGATCAAGAGGTTAAGTCATTGCCTTCTGGTAATCAGGAAGCCAGGCCATTTCCTTTTGATAATTTTGTTTTTACTTTAGCAGACTCACTTCGTATCTATTCAATAAAATTTGCAAAAAGCGATACGATTTATGCTCATAAAAGTGATCCTTATCCAATAGAAAACTCGTATGCAATCCTTAAATCAAAAGAAAGAGAAAAACTTATTAAATTATTTAATGGAATAGATTTTACAAAGTTTGATAGTATTTATACAGAAGAGCATCTGTATGGCCGTCAGGCTTATGTTTTGGGTATTTCTATAGGAGATAAGCGAAAAAAGATTTCTTTATATGGAAATAAATTTCCAAAAGAGCTTAAAATATTCATAGGTTCATTAGAACAAATAAATGCCAAATTAAAATTTCTCCCAACAAAAAAAGTTTTAGATTTTGGTTATTTAGGGGATGTTTGGGCTCCACCTCCACCTCCGTCAATGTAAAAATAAAAATGCGTTCTTTAAATGGAAAATCCTCTAATCCAGCCCCGATAGAAATGATATCCTTTTGTGGCGGGGTTCGCCATAAAAGATAAAATGGATAGCGGGACTAAGGGTGTTTTAAAAACTAAAGTTTTGCTTCTTAAAATTATTAAATAGCTAATCCTGCAATATTATTTGGACTTTGGGCATAAGGCGCTCAACAAACGCAGCATAAGCCGATTCTGAAGGATGCAAACCATCTGAAGCAACCAGATTTGGATTGCTGAGTCCTTGTCTGGTAATATCGGTAATTCCAACAAAAACGATGTCATTTGTTTTGCAATAATTCTCGGCAAAGCTATTGTACTGATTGATTTCTGTGGAGATTTTTGCTTTTTGACTATCGCTTAAATTTTTTGCATAAGGAGTGTAGGCATAATCGGGAATCGAAACTACTATTACATTTTTTTTATCGCCTTTTGCCAATTCAATTGCTTTGGTTACTAACTCAGGAAATTCTTTTTCATAAACAGAAAAATCTTTGCCCTGATATTGATTGTTGACGCCAATTAACAACGTTACCAAATCATAATTGGATTCGGGTTTTTGCTGGTTTATGGCTGAAATTAAATTTGTGGTTGTCCATCCGGTTGTGGCGATAACTTTTAATGAAAAGTTAGTTTTTGTATAAAACATTTTTAAGCTTGTTTTGAGCTGTTCTGGAAATCGGCAGGTTTCGCAGACGCTTTGCCCAATGGTATAACTGTCACCTAACGCTAAATAATTTATTGATTTAGCAATTGGACCAGTTGGAATTTCCGGGTTCGGGACTGTTGTTGGAGGAGTAACAGGTTCGGGAGTAACTGCTGTTTCAGAAGGTGTTTCTTCAGTACTGCAGCTTAAAAGGAATATGGAAAGGATAACAGTAACTATTTGTTTAAATTGCGGTTTCATAATTTGTTTAAATTGCGATACGTTTAAACAAATAGTTACGTTAAATATATTATTTTGGTTTTTAAACCATTTCTGTTTTCAGGAGAATTTCTTCTTCGATGGCGTTCCAGAGTCCGATTCTTTTTTCAAGGGCAAGGATTGAAACTTCTTCTACTTCTTTCCATTTTTGGGCATCATCCTGGCATAAATCGGTAATCATCTGCATGGCCATTGGCCCGTGTTCATCAGCATCCAGTTCGATATGTCTTTCGAAATAATACAGTAATTTGCTTAAATCGGTATCCGGCAGGTTTTTTTGAAAGTTTTTCAGGATTTCAGTAAACATACTTGGAATCAGATCTTCTCTTCCAAAAGTGAAAGCGGCAGCTATTTCATGTGGTTTTCCTTGTTCAATAACTCTAAAGGTGAAATCTAAAAAAGATTTTACATCCGGATGCAATGAACTTTGTTTGATGGCCACAAAAATATTATGAAGCGAATGTACTTCAGATAAAAATTTGTTAATCCCTGTTGTGTCTGCGCCACAATCCTCCATCGCTTCAAGATACATTTCGTAGTGACTTTGTCTTCTGCCATCGATGCTAAGATCTGTTTCTTCGGCAAGGACAATTTCGTTGATTAAATATCTGGTTTCAGGATTCTCGGTGGCAAACCAGGGTGTGGTTGTGCAGGTAAGTTTGGCTTGTAAAGCCTTCAATAATGACATAAAATCCCAAACAGCAAAAACATGGCTTTCTAAAAAGCGATGTAAGTCATCGATGCTCTGGATTTTATTGTACAAAGGATGCTGTAACAGCACATCTTTTTGAGGCTGGATGTTTTTGTTAATGGTAGTAATATTCATAGGTGGTATTTTTTGGTAAATATAAAAAAGCTTCCCGGTTAGAAGAAGCTTTTTTAGAATCATTTGTATATATTTTAATAGATGTTTATGATTTAAATGCTGGAATCCCAGTGACATCCATTCCGGTTATCAATAAATGAATGTCATGTGTTCCTTCGTAGGTGATTACACTTTCAAGATTCATCATATGGCGCATGATCGAATATTCGCCTGTAATCCCCATTCCGCCCAGCATTTGTCTGGCTTCGCGTGCAATGTGAATCGCCATATCGACATTGTTGCGTTTCGCCATAGAGATTTGGGCTGTTGTTGCCTTTCCTTCATTTCTTAATACACCCAGGCGCCAGGTTAATAATTGCGCCTTCGTGATTTCGGTAATCATTTCTGCTAATTTTTTCTGCTGTAACTGTGTTCCGCCAATTGGTTTTCCAAACTGGATTCTTTCTTTGGCATAACGTAAAGCCGTGTCATAACAGTCCATTGCTGCTCCGATTGCTCCCCAGGCAATGCCGTATCTGGCTGAATCTAGGCAGCCAAGTGGTGCTCCTAAACCTGATTTGTTGGGTAATAAATTTTCTTTAGGAACTTTTACGTTATCAAAAATCAATTCACCTGTAGATGATGTACGAAGCGACCATTTGTTATGTGTTTCTGGTGTTGTAAAACCTTTCATACCACGTTCTACGATTAATCCGTGAATTCTTCCTTCTTCATTTTTCGCCCAAACGACAGCAATATCAGCAAAAGGTGCATTCGAAATCCACATTTTGGCACCATTTAAAAGATAATGATCTCCCATATCTTTAAAATTGGTAATCATACTCCCTGGGTCAGAACCGTGATCGGGTTCGGTTAAACCAAAGCAGCCCATGAATTCTCCGGTGGCTAGTTTTGGTAAATATTTTAGGCGTTGTTCCTCGTTCCCGTATTTCCAGATTGGATACATAACCAAAGAAGACTGAACAGATGAGGTAGATCGTACGCCTGAATCCCCGCGTTCAATTTCCTGCATAATCAGTCCGTACGAAATCTGGTCTAAACCAGCTCCTCCATATTCTACCGGAATGTAAGGGCCAAATCCACCGATTTCTCCGAGACCTTTTATAATTTGCTTAGGAAATTCGGCTTTTTGGGCATATTCTTCAATAATAGGAGAAACTTCTCTTTTTACCCATGCACGTGCAGACTCGCGAACCAGTTTGTGTTCGTCTGTTAGTAAATCATCAAGGTTATAATAATCAGGTGCCTGAAATAAGTCGGGTTTCATGGTGCGATAGTTTTGTTAACTGCAAATCTACATAAAGAAATGTAACAAAACTAATAGTTATTGTTGTAAAATAAATACTTAACTTATTTGAGTTATTCAAAAGTAAGCAATAGATTTTTTTATAGATTTTGAATTACCTAAAGATAAAATTGAGGATTACATTTTCAGATAAAAATCTTTTGTCAGCTGAATATACTCAGGCGTATAAATATGTCTGGAAGTTTCAATGATTAATTCATCGATTTCAGTTTCCGGATTTTCATTGCGGCTAAAAGCCAATAAACTGCGTTTGATTTCTGAAGCCGGAGTTCCTTTTACGCGTGTAATTTTGGTTGGATATAATTCGGCTTCTTTTGCTAAAGCTATAAAGCTTTCCTCTTCTTTAAAAGGAAGAATTACACTAAAGATTCCGTTTTCGGAAAGTAACAAAGCAGCAGCTTCAATGAGTTCTTCAAAAGGCATCGCATCCTGAAAACGTGCTAAGTCACGCTGATCGTTTTCGGTTTTATAATCTTCAGAATAAAAAGGCGGATTTGAAACAATTAGGTCATATTCGTCTTCCGGTTCTTCGATAAATTCATCTAAACCGGCATGAAAACAGAATAAGCGGTCTCCCCAAGGCGAATTTTCGAAATTTTCAACAGCCTGTTCGTAGGCATCCTCATCAATTTCGAGAGCATCAATTTGTTCAGCAGAAGTTCGCTGTGCCAGCATCAAAGCAATAATTCCCGTTCCTACACCAATGTCTAAAACACTAAACGGATTATGGTGAATTGGAGTCCACGCACCAAGTAAAACGCCATCTGTTCCTACTTTCATGGCAGTTTTATCTTGTTTTACATAAAATTGTTTGAATTGAAACATAATGATTTAAGAATGATGATTAACGATTTCTGATTTTCCCCTCAACAAATGAATAATCTAAAAATCCAACAATCTAAGAAGTCTAACAATCTAAATTAAAGGTACATTTCAATAAGACCCTCCGGCAGATCCATAATCACTTTTTTGTTTTCACGATCAATTTTTACAAGGAAATGGTCTATCATTGGAACTAAGATTTCTACATTACCATTCAAAACTTCAAAAAGCGGCTGTGCAGAAGAATCATTAATAGAAGTAATTTTCCCGAATACACCTAAACGCTGGTCTTCGATTTCAAAACCTATAACTTCGTGGAAGTAGAATTTGTTACCTGTAAGTTTTGGTAACATTGTTAAAGGAAGATAAATAGCACTGCCAATTAAAGCATCTGCATCTTGTTCTGTATTTACATCTTCAAAACGAACTCTTAAGAAATCGCCTTTATGTAGAGAACTGGTTTCAATAAAAAAAGGAATCAGATGTTTGTTTTGTTCAACAAACACTGATTCCAGATTTTCGTATAACTCAGGTTCGTCTGTGTCTAAATAGATCAGAACTTCACCTTTGAAACTAAATTTTTTAGCGATTTTACCTAAATAAAAACAATCTTCTTTACGCATTACCGCCAAGTAAAAATTATGCTTCAGTTGTTTCGTTATTCTCTTCAGCAGCAGGAGCTTCTTCAGCAGCTTCAACTTCAGCAACTTCTTCAGTAGCCTCAGCAGCTTGTGCAGCGGCAGCAGCTTCAGCTTGTGCAGCAGCAGCATCAGCAACACGTTTAGCGTTAACTTCTTTCTCTGCTTTTAATGCTGTAGCTTTAGCATCAGCTTTTGCTTTAGATAAACCATCTTTTTTAGCATCAACTTTTCCAGCTTTTGCTTCTAACCATGCAGTTAATTTAGCATCAGCCTGCTCTTGAGTTAAAGCTCCTTTACGAACTCCTCCGTCAAGGTGGTGTTTCAATAAAGCACCTTTGTAAGAAAGGATAGCTCTTGCAGTATCAGTTGGCTGTGCACCATTGTGTAACCATTTAACTGCGCTGTCAAGGTTTAACTCAACAGTTGCCGGGTTAGTGTTTGGATTGTAAGTACCGATTTTCTCTAAGTATCTACCATCTCTTTTTGAGCGTGCATCTGCAGCTACTACCCAGTAAAAAGGTTTTCCTTTTTTACCGTGTCTTTGTAATCTAATTTTTACTGACATAATCTAATGATTAAATTTTGAGGTACTCGACCTCTGTTAATTAAGGGCGCAAAGATATAATTTTTTTGTCAATTATACGTTCAGATTAAAATAATTCTGCTTAGATAGAATTTCGTTAAAAAGATATTGGTTTGAGACTGTGTGTTTTCTATACTGATTAAACCTATTTTTCTAAGCTTTTTTTGATAATACCGCTACAATATGAAGAAATGGATTTTTTTGCTTTCTCTGATGGGAATACTCTTGTCGTGTACTGCAGAGGATGTTAAATTCAATAATACGGCATTTCAAACTTTAAAAAATAATGTTTTTTGGAGGGCTCAGAGCTATCAGGCTTATTTGACTCAGAGTGGCAATGTAATTATTGAGGGATCGTTAGGGTTTGAAAAAGTAACTTTACAGACATCATCTTCAGCAGAACAAACTTTTACCCTTGGGGCTGATGATATTTCTAAAGCGTATTTTGAAGACAGCTCTTCTGATAATGCGGTTTCATTTTATACAGGAACAAATATAGGAACCGGACAAATAGTGATTACTGAGTTTAATTCTGAAAGTCAGACAATATCCGGAACGTTTAAATTTACTGCTGTAAATAAGAATGAGGCTGATACTGAAAATCCGAAAATTAGTTTTACCGAAGGAGTGTTCTACAAAGTTCCTGTAATAGCAGAGGAAATGTTTTAAAGTTTTTTGTTTGCAATATTGGATTTGATTTTAAAATCAAAATAAAAACATAAATAAACTAATCTGTAGTAGATTAGAGAAAAATAAAACTACATTTGTTCTATTATTATAAATAAGTATATATGAACATTTTTGTTGGAAGCCTTCCATTCAGTATTGAGGAAGCAGATTTAAGAGAGTCTTTTGAGGCTTATGGAGAGGTAGATTCAGTTAAAATTATTACTGATAAATTTACCGGAAGAAGCAAAGGATTTGGTTTTGTTGAGATGCCAAATGACGCAGAAGCTCAAAAAGCAATTGATGAATTGAACGGAGCTGTCGTTTCAGGTCGTACAATTGTGGTTAATAAATCTGAACCAAAACCTGAAGGTGAAAGAAGAAGCTTCAATAACAACCGTGGAGGTAATTCTCGCGGAGGTTACGGAAACAACCGTGGTGGAAATGACCGTGGTGGAAACAGAGGAGGATATTAATATTTTTTTCTAAATATATAAAAAGGCGTCAATGAAAATTGACGCCTTTTTTGGTTCTATTATTCTAAGTAAATTAGATGTTAGCAGCTAACCAGTCACCTACTTCTTTGGTACCGTATGCTTTGCCTCCATTAGCTAAATCTTCAGTAACTACTCCGGCTTCTAAAGCTTTGTTTACAGCATCTCTCATTGCTTTTCCTTCTTCCATCAATCCGAAGTTTTCAAACATCATAGCAGCAGACAAAACGGTAGCCATTGGGTTAGCAATATTCAATCCTGTAGCTTGTGGGTAAGAACCGTGAATAGGCTCGAACAAAGATACTTCAGCCCCCATAGATGCAGAAGGCATTAATCCCATTGAACCAGAAATTACTGAAGCTTCGTCTGTTAAAATATCTCCAAATAAGTTTTCAGTAATCAATACATCATAAGAGTTTGGCCATTGAACCAAACGCATTGCAACGGCGTCAACAAATTCGTAGCTTACTTCAACTTCCGGGTAGTCTTTTTCCATTGCCTGAACCGTTTCTCTCCATAAACGTGAAGTTTCCAAAACGTTTGCTTTATCAACGCAGCATAGTTTTTTAGAACGTGTCATGGCTAATTCGAAACCTTTTTTAGCTAAGCGCTGTACTTCAGCTCTGGTGTAAACACAGTTGTCAAAAGCAGTATCCCCGTTGTCTTTTCTTCCTTTTTCGCCAAAATAAATTCCTCCGGTTAATTCTCTTAAGAAAACTAAGTCAGTTCCTTCGATTCTTTCTCTTTTTAACGGAGATTTATCTAATAAAGAAGGGAATGTAAAAGTTGGTCTTACGTTTGCGAACAAACCTAGTGCTTTACGCATTTTTAACAAACCTTGCTCTGGTCTTACCGGTGCAGAAGGATCGTTATCGTATTTAGGGTGTCCAATCGCTCCAAAAAGAACAGCATCAGCATTTTTGCAAATTTCGTGTGTAGAATCCGGATAAGGCTCACCTACTGCATCAATTGCAGCAGCACCGGTTAAAGCTGGTTTCCATGTGATTTCATGTCCAAATTTTTGTGCAACAGCATCTGATACTTTTACTGCCTGATCAATTACTTCTGGTCCGATTCCGTCTCCGGCTAAAAGGGCTATGTTAAATTTCATTTTATTGATATTATAGGTTATTTTCTATTTCGATTATTTATTTTATTTCAGTTTTACTGAGTAATTACGTTAAGCATTTTTTGAGTAGCAATAATTGCAGCAACTGTCTGATCCGAATCTAATCCGCGGGTTTTGAATTCTTTTCCGTTGTTGACCCAAGTAATGATAGTTTCACATAAAGCGTCAGAACTACTTCCTGGCGGGATTCTTACGGCATAGTCAATCAATTTCGGAAGTGTTAGTTTTTTGCTTTTGTAAATTTTAGATAAAGCATTCATAAAAGCATCAAACTGACCGTCTCCCTGAGCATTTTCTTCGATTATTTCTCCGTTTAAATTTAAAGATAAAGTCGTAGATGGGCGCATTCCTTTAGAATGAACCAGAATGTAGGAATTTACAGTGATTTTTTCCTCATATGTATGACTGTCCAAAACGTCAGAAATAATATAAGGTAAGTCTTCTTTGGTTACGGTTTCTTTTTTGTCGCCCAGTTCAATAATTCTTTGGGTAACCAATTTCAGATCTTCGTTGTTTAATTTTAAACCTAATTCCTGAAGATTTTTTTCGATATTGGCTTTGCCCGAAGTTTTTCCAAGGGCGTATTTTCTCTTTCTTCCAAAACGCTCCGGAAGAAGATCATTAAAATATAAATTGTTTTTGTTATCTCCGTCAGCATGAATTCCAGCTGTTTGCGTAAAAACGTTGTCTCCAACAATCGGTTTGTTTGCAGGAATTCTGTATCCGGTAAATGTTTCAACCAGTTTGCTTACAGAATATAAAGAAGTCTCTTTGATGTTAATGCTAACTTCCGGTAAATAATCATTGATTACAGCAACCGTACTTTCAAGTGGTGCATTTCCTGCACGTTCTCCCATTCCGTTTACGGTAACGTGAAGTCCATTGATGCCTGCTTTTATGGCTTCCATCACGTTGGCAACACTTAAATCGTAATCGTTATGCGCATGGAAGTCAAAATGAATCTGCGGATATTTTGCTTTAATTTTAGAAATGAATTCAAAAGCCAAAGACGGAATTAAAACGCCTAAAGTGTCAGGAAGTAACACTCTTTTAATTGGCTGGGTCGCTAAGAAATCTAAGAATTCGAAAACATATTCAGAAGAATTTCGCATTCCGTTGCTCCAGTCTTCCAGGTAAACATTGGTTTCAATATTATTTTCTTTTGCTAAAGCAATAATTTGAGCTATCTCTGAAAAATGCTGTTCCGGAGTTTTTTTTAATTGATGTGTTAGGTGATTCATTGAGCCTTTAGTCAATAAATTTTGAACTTTAGCACCGGCTTTTTTCATCCAGTCAATAGAAACACCGCCATCAACAAATGTCAGGACTTCGATTCTGTTAATGTATCCTTTTTCTTCGGCCCATGAAGTAATACCTTTTACTGCCTGAAATTCTCCTTCGCTCACGCGTGCAGAAGCAATTTCGATTCTGTCAATATTTAATTCTTCCAACAACAATTGTGCAATGGTCAGTTTTTCTGCAGCAGAAAAAGATACTCCAGAGGTTTGTTCACCATCACGGAGCGTTGTATCCATTATTTCAATTTTTCTTTTTTCCATTATTATATTGTTTGCTTTTAGATAAGCACGGTAATTTTAATGTTTATTTTTTTGTTATCAGAATTAAACCTGTTGACCAACACATTTTTGTTAATTCAATATCTGTTCTTTGTTCTAAATCCTGAATAAGGTTTTCAACATTTTTCGCATGATTTTCTGGCCAGTTGGGCTGTGGCAGCATATCATCAATTAAATATATTCCACCTGAATTCAGTAAATCTAAAGTTTCTTCTAAAACTGCATATTTACCTGGCCAGGCATCGGCAAATATTAAGTCAAACTTTGCATTGCTATAATTTAAAATCCATTCTTCGGCATCATCACAAACAAATGAAATATTTGATTTTTGAAAATATTTTTTTGCGATACTTTGATATTCTATTGAATTGTCAATCGAAATTAATTTAGAACTATTGCTCATTCCATCTGCAATCCACGAAAGTGATAATCCGGTGCCGGTTCCTAATTCTAAAAAATTTCCATCCCTTTTTGTTGCTATTAAAGTTCTTAAAAAGCTTCCTGTTTGTAAATCTGAAGGCATTGAAAACGAAATTTTTTCAGAATCTGTCTTGATTTCGGAATAAAATTTCGGTAATACAATGTTGGTGTCATTCATCTTTAGGAAATATTAATTTGAGATTTTAAGTTTTAAAAGGGTTTTAGATAATTAAATTAAAAGCAGTTACGAAGTCCAACTTTAGGGTTGAAACTTGCGTAACTGCGTTTGAGTTGGTTGTGTTTAGTAAGGAAGTTTGTCAGCAAAAGCTTTGATATCTTCCTTGATATTTTGTAAATAATCAATATCGTCAAAACCATTCATCAGGTTATTTTTTTTGTAACCATTGATAGAGAATGATTCCTGCTCGCCAGTTGACAATAAAGTAATTGTTTGATTTGGTAGATTGATTTCTAATTCTGTTTTAGGATCAGCTTCGATCGCTTTGAAAATGTTCTCTAAAAATTCAGGACTGATTTGTACTGGTAAAACACCAATATTTAAACAGTTTCCTTTAAAGATATCTGCAAAGAAAGAAGAAACTACAGCTCTAAAACCGTAATCGTAAACTGCCCACGCAGCGTGCTCTCTGGAAGACCCGGAACCGAAGTTTTTTCCTCCAACCAAGATTTTTCCGCTGTAAGTTGAATCGTTTAAAACGAAATCTGCTTTTGGAGTATCGTCTCCGTTATATCTCCAGTCTCTGAAAAGATTATCTCCAAAACCTTCACGTTTTGTCGCTTTTAAGAAACGAGCCGGGATGATTTGATCTGTATCTACGTTCTCAATTGGCAACGGTACGCCGCTGCTTGTAAGTATATTAAATTTATCGTATGCCATTTTAATTTTAGATTTTTGGATTTTAGATTTTAGATTTTCTGAAAATGAGAATCTCTGTTAAATCTAAAAGCAATTTTATTGATTTTTTGAAATTGTTATTGCAATTGCCATTGACTAGAACAAATCTCTCGGATCTGTTAGTTTTCCTGTAACAGCAGCAGCAGCAGCCATAATCGGACTAGCAAGAAGCGTTCTTGAACCAGGACCCTGACGACCTTCAAAGTTTCTGTTTGAAGTACTTACTGCATATTTTCCGGCAGGAACTTTATCGTCGTTCATCGCTAAACAAGCAGAACAACCCGGCTGACGTAATACGAAACCAGCTTCAGTCAAAATATCTAAAATTCCTTCTTCTTTAATCTGTGCTTCAACAACGTGAGAACCCGGAACTAACCAAGCCGTAACATTATCTGCTTTTTTTCTTCCTTTTACAATTTCAGCAAAAGCTCTAAAATCTTCAATACGTCCGTTTGTACAGCTTCCTAAGAAAACGTAATCGATTTGTTTTCCGATCATTACGTCGTCTTCATTGAAGCCCATATAAGCTAAAGACTTTTTGTAAGTTTCCTCACCGCCTTCAACTTCTTTTGCATTCGGGATATGTTTTGTGATACCAATTCCCATTCCAGGGTTTGTACCGTAAGTAATCATTGGTTCGATGTCTTCAGCTTTGATATTTAATTCAGCATCAAAAACAGCGTCAGCATCAGTTTTTAGCGTTTTCCAGTATTCAACAGCTTTTGTCCAGGCTTCTCCTTTTGGAGCGTAAAGTCTTCCTTCAAGGAAATCGAAAGTAGTCTGGTCAGGAGCAATCATACCTCCACGAGCACCCATTTCGATACTTAAATTACAAACTGTCATACGGCCTTCCATAGTCATGTTTTCAAAAACATCACCAGCGTATTCAACAAAATAACCAGTTCCTCCGGAAGTAGTTAACTGAGCAATAATGTAAAGTGCAACGTCTTTTGGACCAACACCTTTACTTAATTGACCATTTACGTTGATACGCATTTTCTTTGGTTTAGGCTGCATAATACATTGAGTAGAAAGCACCATTTCAACCTCAGATGTTCCGATACCAAAAGCAATAGCTCCAAAAGCACCATGAGTAGACGTATGCGAATCCCCGCATACAATAGTAGCACCTGGCAAAGTAATTCCGTTTTCAGGACCAACTACGTGTACAATTCCATTTTTTTGGTGACCTAATCCCCAGTGAGAAATTCCGTATTCATTGGCATTGTCTTCAAGCGCTTTCAGCTGGTTTGCTGATAAAGCATCCGCTACCGGTAGATGTTGGTTTATAGTTGGGGTATTGTGGTCTGCAGTTGCAAAAGTACGCTCCGGGTATAAAACCTTAACGCCTCTTGATTTTAATCCTAAAAAAGCAACAGGACTTGTAACTTCATGAATGAAATGACGGTCAATAAAAAACACATCTGGTCCATCTTCAATTTTACGCACAACGTGTGAATCCCATACTTTGTCAAATAATGTCTTACTCATTTTTTATTTTTTTTAATTGTAATTTCTATAATCACAGCACTCCTGTTCATATAATAGCAAAACAAAAGTAGAAAAAGATAAAAAACCGTCAACTTCAATATTTCATTATATACGATGCCCAAACTAAAAACAAATTACGAATGCGCTTTTTTACATTCAATTTTGACTGAATAATGAAACGGGAACTGATTTTGAATTCTTTTTTCTGCTTAAATTTTAATTAACTGGTTTTAATTTTAATAGTTTGCAAATTTATTTCAAAAACACTACAAAATGGCGTGTTTAATTTAAAAAAATGTAACAAATCAAATGAAAATAGTAATAATTGTTAGTTTTGATTTCTTTTTTGAATGCCTGGTTTTTTAATTTTTGACTGTTTTTTAAGCTGTTTTTTGTTGGTTATTTAGATTGAATAAAGCACATAAATACTACGACATCCAAGAAGTGAAATTTTATGAAATTTTATGTGTTTTAAGATAAAACCTGACAACTTCATAAGAATCTCTTTTACGTGAAATTTCCATTTTCTATCTCCAAAAAAAGCGTAAATTTGAGCTTCCTCCATTTTTTATTCCGATATTTTTTATAATTCATGTAATCAGTTGTTTATGTGATGGAAAAGATTGGAATTTGGAATTTAATTTTTGCTATTTAAAAGTATGTATTTAATATTCGATACCGAAACAACCGGATTACCAAAACGCTGGGATGCCCCGATAACCGATTCTGATAACTGGCCTCGCTGTATACAAATTGCGTGGCAGCTTCATGACGAAATGGGACAGCTTGTCGAACATCAGGATTACTTGGTAAAACCAGAAGGATTTAATATTCCGTATGATGCCGAACGTATTCACGGAATTTCTACTGAATTGGCAGAAGCCAATGGAATTACTTTGGCCGAAGTTTTAGAGAAATTCAATATTGCTTTAAGTAAAACCAAATATATTGTTGGTCAGAATTTAGGTTTCGACGTGAATATTATGGGAGCCGAATTCCATAGAATGGGAGTAGAGTCTCAAATGAGTTCAATGCCAGTTTTGGATACTTGTACTGAAGTTACGGCTTCATTATTACAACTTCCGGGAGGTCGTGGAGGAAAATTTAAACTTCCAACGCTGACTGAACTTCACGAATATTTATTCAGCGTTCCTTTCGCGGAAGCGCACAACGCAACTGCCGACGTTGAGGCAACTACACGTTGTTTCTTGGAATTAGTTAGAAGAGAAGTTTTTACCAAAGAAGAACTGGATGTTCCGAAGGATTATTTTAAAGATTTTCAAGAAAGAAATCCAGAACCTTTTAAGTTAATTGGTTTAAAACACATCAACTTAAAAGCGGCTTCTGATAAAATCAGAGAACAGCTTAAAGCTTTAGCCGGAGAAGGCAAAGAGACAGTTGTTTCAGAAGAAGATAAAGCGGATTTCAAAGCAGCAAAATTTGCACATTTACACAATCATACACAGTTTTCGGTACTTCAATCGACCATCGGAATTGGGAATATTGTTTCGGCTGCAGCCAAAAACGGAATGCCGGCCGTTGCCATGACCGATACCGGAAACATGATGGGCGCTTTCCATTTTGTGAGCGCCGTTATGAACCACAACAAAGCAGCGTCTGGAAAAAATAAAGCTCTAGTTGAAGCTGGAGAAGAACCAACTGAAACAGAGGTTAAACCTATTGTTGGCTGCGAATTTAATATCTGCGACAATCACTTAGATAAAAGCAAAAAAGACAACGGTTATCAGGTTGTTTTGATGGCAAAAAATAAAGCGGGTTATCACAACTTGGCCAAAATGGCTTCCATTGCTTATACAGACGGATTTTACTATGTTCCGAGGATTGACCGCGCCATTGTAGAGCAATACAAAGGCGATATCATGGTTTTGTCTGGGAATTTATATGGGGAGATTCCGAGTAAAATCCTGAATATTGGTGAAAACCAAGCCGAAGAAGCTTTGATTTGGTGGAAAGAGCAATTTGGCGAAGATTTCTATCTGGAAGTTATGCGCCATAATCAGGAAGATGAGAATCGTGTGAACAAAACCCTGATTGAGTTTTCGAAAAAGCACAATGTCAAATTAATCGCTACTAACAATACCTATTATTTAAATAAAGAAGATGCCAATGCGCACGACATTTTACTTTGCGTAAAAGACGGTGAAAAACAGGCAACTCCTATTGGTCGTGGGCGTGGTTACCGTTACGGACTTCCAAATCAGGAATATTACTTCAAGTCGCAAGACGAGATGAAAAAACTCTTTGCTGACCTGCCTGAAGCCATTATCAACATTCAGGAAATTATAGATAAGGTTGAAGGATATTCATTATATCGCGATGTATTACTTCCGAAATTCGAAATTCCGGACGAATTCATGGTACCCGAAGATGAAGAAGACGGTGGTGTTCGCGGGGAAAATAAATACCTGAGACACCTTACTATGGAAGGCGCCAAAAGAAGATATGGTGAAATCACCGAATCGATTCAGGAACGTTTGGATTTTGAATTAATGACGATTTCGAACTCGGGTTATCCTGGGTATTTCCTGATTGTACAGGATTTCATTGCTGAGGCAAGAAAAATGGACGTATCGGTAGGACCAGGACGTGGATCTGCAGCGGGTTCAGCCGTTGCTTACTGTCTCGGAATTACCAATATTGACCCGATTAAATACGACTTACTTTTTGAGCGTTTTTTAAATCCTGACCGTGTATCGATGCCCGATATTGATATCGACTTTGATGACGAGGGTCGTGGACGTGTAATGGAATACGTAATTAACAAATACGGTCAAAAACAGGTAGCGCAGATTATCACTTATGGTAAGATGGCAACCAAATCGGCGATTCGTGATACGGCTCGTGTATTGGATTTACCATTGTTTGAAGCCGATAGAATTGCAAAACTGATTCCAGGGATGATGCCGTCCAAATGGAACTTGGCACGTTTTATTTCGGAGAGTGAAGAAGAGGTTAAAAAAGCCCTTCGTTCGGATGAATTTGATAATGTAAAAGAATTAATCGCCATTGCCAATGAAGATGATTTGGCAGGAGAAACTATTCAGCAGGCAAAAATTCTAGAAGGCTCGATGCGTAACACAGGAATTCACGCCTGCGGGGTAATCATTACGCCGTCGGATATTACGAATTATGTTCCTGTAACCACTGCAAAAGATTCGGATTTATATGTAACTCAGTTCGACAACTCGGTTGCAGAAAGTGCCGGACTGCTGAAAATGGACTTCTTGGGTCTGAAGACCCTTACACTGATAAAAGATACCGTAAAACTGGTAAAATATAGAACAGGAAAAGATCTAGATCCCGATACTTTCCCAATCGATGATGAAGAAACTTATGCGCTCTTCCAAAGAGGAGAAACGGTTGGAATCTTCCAATACGAGTCGCCTGGGATGCAGAAATACATGAAAGATCTGAAACCAACCGTTTTCGGGGATTTAATTGCGATGAACGCCTTGTATCGTCCAGGACCTTTGGAGTATATTCCGTCTTTCGTTCGAAGAAAAAACGGTGACGAAGAAATCAAATACGATTTAGATGCCTGTGCCGAATATTTATCAGAAACCTACGGAATTACGGTTTACCAAGAGCAGGTAATGCTTTTGTCTCAGTCTTTGGCAGGATTTACAAAGGGTGAGGCCGACGTCTTGCGTAAAGCGATGGGTAAAAAACAGAAAGACGTACTGGATAAAATGAAACCGAAGTTTGTGGAGCAGGCTGCAGCAAAAGGTCACGACGCAAAAGTGCTGGAGAAAATCTGGAAAGACTGGGAAGCCTTTGCAAGTTACGCCTTCAACAAATCGCACTCGACTTGTTATGCTTGGATTGCCTACCAAACGGCTTATTTGAAGGCGCATTATCCTGCCGAATATATGGCAGCGGTACTTTCGAATAACATGAATGATATCAAACAAGTTTCGTTCTTTATGGAAGAATGTAAACGTATGGGATTACAGGTTCTTGGGCCAGACGTAAACGAATCGTACTATAAATTTACTGTAAACGATGATTATGCCGTTCGTTTCGGAATGGGAGCAATCAAAGGTGTAGGTTCTGGTGCGGTAGAAACGATTGTAGAAAACAGAAAAGACGGAAGATATAAATCGATTTTTGATTTGGCGAAACGAATTGATTTGCGTGCAGCCAATAAAAAAGCGATAGAAAATTTAGCATTGGCCGGAGGTTTCGATTCATTTGAAGGAACAACCAGAGCGCAATATTTCCACGACGATGGAGACGGAATTACATTCTATGAAAAAGCGATGCGCTATGGATCAAAGTTTCAGGAAAATGAAAACTCTTCGCAAGTAAGTTTGTTCGGAGAAGCAAGTGAAGTTCAAATTGCTGAACCAAGTATACCGCCATGTGAGGACTGGGGGACAATGGAAAAACTTTCCAGAGAAAAGGAAGTAGTAGGAATTTATATTTCCGGACATCCGCTGGATGATTTTAGGTTTGAAATGAAATACTTCTGTAATGCAAGATTAGAAGCTTTAAAAAATTTGGAACAGTATGTTGGAAAGAATTTAACCGTTGCAGGAATTACTAGTAATATTCAACATAGAGTCGCTAAGAATGGAAAAGGCTGGGCTATGTTTAATTTGGAAGGTTACGATGAAAGTTATGAATTCAGAATGTTTGGGGAAGAATATCTAAAGTACCAGCATTTTTTAGTGCCAAATAAATTTATGTTTTTCAAAATCTTAGTAAAAGATGGTTGGGTAAATCACGATACAGGTAAAAAATCTGAGCCAAGAATGCAGTTTGCAGAGGTAAAACAATTGCAGGATATTTTAGAAACGTATGCCAAAAAACTGATTTTATTGCTGAATATTAAAGACCTGCAGACTGAGTTTATTCACAGGTTAAGCCAGTTGTTTAATGCTTATAAAGGAGAGAATTCCGTGACTTTTGAAATCATGGAATTAGAAAACATAAAACGTCTCGTTGAGGTTGAAACGACAAGTGAATTTGAAGGCACTGAAGACGCTGTTTTTGAAGATGATAATGAAGATAATGAAACGGTTTCAGGAGAAGCTAAAATGCAGGAAGTGAAAGAGGTTGAAGAAATAAAAGTGGTTACCAAATTAACTATGCCAAGCCGCAGGCTTAAAGTAAGAATATCTCATGAATTATTAGCAGAATTAGAAAAAATGCAGATTAATTTTAAACTCAATTAAAATTTAACAGTTAAAATTTAATTAATAATATGTGTTTTTGGTTAAAATTATGCATGCATAGTAAATTATTTTAGGATTAATTTTTAAATTGATAATTATGATAAACTCTGTGGAAATGCTGTAATAAAAGAAATCTAAATTATTATATGTTTGTATCAAAAATTAACAACGAAAATTATGAAAAAACACTTATTACTAATCGGATTAATGGTTTGCTCACTAACCACTATGGCGCAAACTGAAAATACAGATAAACCGGAAAGCTGGTATTTTAAATTAGGAGGATCTTACTTCATTCAGACAGCGGCAACGGAATTTCCTATTGTAAATGGTCAATTACCTAATACGGATGTTTATGCTGCGGATGGAACGACTTTAATTTCGAGAGAAACAAATCATGGTTCATTTGGAGAAGGTTTTCGCTCCGGATTAACTGCAGGTTACCGTTTTTCAACACGTTTAGGAGTTGAAATGGGTATTAACTATTATTCCAGTGCTGATAAATTGATGGTTGAAACCCGAAATCGTTTAGTGGCTACTTCACCAACAAATATTTTTGTAACAGGAGATGCCGTAGGGAAAATTAGGGCTTGGGATTTATCACCTGCATTAGTATTGTTTTTGGGCGAAGCTAAAGGTTTTGAGCCTTATACAAAAGTAGGGGTTATTGTTCCGATCCATGGAGATTTAACTATTGAGACTAATCGTGAGTATTCTACTGCAGCTGGTGTAATGGCAAAAACATATTCTGAGGATGTTGTAAAACCTAACCCAACAATTGGATTTATGGCTGCAATTGGAAGTTCTTATAAAATTGGTAAAAAACTGGCTTTATTTGCTGAAATTGAATACAGAAATTTTACTGTTCACGGAAAAACAAAAGAAACTACTGTTTTTACTGAAAACGGAGTGGATAAATTGCATACACCATCTACTTTTAGACAAGATGCTTCGTATTCTGCAATTCATACTAATTATGTAGATAAATTGACGACAAGTTCTAACAGCAAAGTAACTAATTCAGCTGGTTTTGACAATACAAAAGCTACTGATGATATTAGTTCTTATGTTGGAATTTCTGGTGTAGGTTTGACTTTTGGATTAAGATACAGTCTATAATTTTCCACTTCTAAATAATTTACAAAAAAGAGGATATTCGAAAGAATATCCTCTTTTTTGCATTTTTTGTCATTTCGAATTTCTGAACTCTTTTAAAACTTCATCAATAACCCAGGTTGTTCTCGCACCTGAAATTCCTTTTGATGGAGAAGTACCTTCTTTTCCTAAAAGCTCTGCCATAACGGTTTCGATAAAAGGCTGTTGAATGTGAAGCGGATTTTCGATTGTAATGCTTTCTTTTTCTCCATTTGCATATTGAATATGAAGCGGATCTTCTCCAAAAGTTGAGAATGAAATTTTTCCTTTATCGCCAACAATTTCGGTAACATCGTAACGTTCGAAACTTGCAAAATTCCATAAACCAGAACCATGAATTCCGTTTTCGAATAAAAAAGACATTGAAACAGCATCTTCGGCTGGATAAGCCATTAACTGAGAAGTCGCATGCCCGCGCACAGATTTTATCGGACCTAAAACAAAATCTAAGAAATCTAAAGTATGACAGGCCAGATCAACAAAGATTCCGCCTCCTGAAATATGAGGAAGAACAGTCCAGGGAAGATTGATTTCGTCGTCATAACGTTCTTCGAAAGGATGATACAAAACGCAGTTTACGTGACGTATGTTTCCTAATTTTCCCTGATCAATTATTTCTTTGATTTTTAAAAATCGGGGCAAAGCCCTTCTGTAATACGCCACAAACAAAGGAACATTGTGTTCTTTACAAATGCTGATCATTTCGTTGCATTCTTCAAAAGTCAGGGCCATAGGTTTTTCAACATAAACAGGTTTTCCTGCTTTGGCGCACAAAATCGTATATTCTTTATGTGAAGATGGAGGAGTAGCAATATAAACGGCATCAACCTCCGGATCGTTGATTAAATCTTCGGCATTTGAATACCATTTAGGAACATTGTGGCGTTTGGCATAATCTTCGGCAAGGGCTGCATCTCTTCGCATTACAGCAACTAAAGCCGAATTTGGCGCTTTCTGAAATGCCGGGCCGCTTTTAACTTCAGTTACGTTTCCACAGCCGACAATACCCCATTTTATAATTTTCATTGTTTTTTTTTTTAGTTATTTCAAATTTAAAGGTTATTTAAAAAAGTTAGTCACGAATTCCAGAATTATTTTTTCTCGCAGATTTAGCAGATTACACAGATTTTTTTGCGCACAAATCCGCTAAATCTGCAAAATCTGCGAGAAAAAAAAGCCACAAACTCACAAAAATAATTCGTGAATTCGTGGCTAAAAAATCATTTTAAAATCTTACTTCTTAGGCAATGATTTAAAACCCATATTGTAAAGCGTGAAAGCCTGAATGTCTACGTTTTCCTGAATCGTAGCAGCAACAGATTTACCTGCTCCATGACCAGCTTTAACATCAATTCTAATCAAAACCGGATTCTCTCCAGTTTGTTTCTCCTGTAATTCAGAAGCAAATTTGAAACTGTGCGCAGGAACCACACGGTCATCATGATCTCCTGTAGTTACCATTGTTGCAGGATAATGTGTTCCTTTTTTAACGTTGTGAACCGGAGAATATCCTTTTAAATATTCGAACATTTCTTTGTTGTCCTGAGAAGTTCCGTAATCGTAGGCCCATCCTGCACCGGCAGTAAAAGCGTTGTAACGAAGCATATCCATAACTCCAACGGCTGGCAAAGCTACTTTCATCAAGTCAGGACGCTGTGTCATCGTTGCACCAACCAATAATCCTCCGTTAGAACCTCCACGGATTGCTAAATAATCTGATGAGGTATATTTTTGAGCAATCAGATATTCTGCAGCAGCGATAAAATCATCAAAAACATTTTGCTTTTGAAGCTTTGTTCCGGCATCATGCCATTTTTTTCCGTATTCACCACCACCTCTTAGATTGGCAACAGCGTAAACACCTCCATTTTCCAGCCAGACCGCATTGGCAATACTGAAACTTGGTGTTAAACTAATATTGAATCCGCCGTAACCATAAAGGATTGTTGGGTTTTTACCGTCTAATTTTGTTCCTTTTTTATAGGTAATAATCATCGGGATTTTTGTACCGTCTTTTGAAGTATAGAAAACTTGTTTTGATTCGTAATCCTCACTTTTGAAATCTACTTTTGGCTTTTGATAAATTTCAGATTTTCCGGATTTTGGTTCAAAAGAGTAAATGCTTCCTGGTGTTGTATAATTCGTAAAACTGTAATATAATATTTTTTCATTCTTTTTTCCACCAAATCCGCCAGCCGTTCCAACTGCCGGAAGTTTGATTTCGCGAACTAATTTTCCGCTGTAATCGTATTGCTGTACAAAAGAAACCGCATCTTTGGTATAATTAGCAAAGAAATAGCCTGCACCGGTTGAAGGTGACAAAATATCTTTAGTTTCTTTAATAAAATCTTTCCAGTTTTCAGGTTTTGGATTGGCAACATCAACCGTTACGACACGTTTGTTGGGTGCATTAAAATCGGTTTCGATGAACAATTTGCTTCCTTCGTTTTCAATGATATTGTTGTCGCTGTTAAAGTTGTCTACAATAGTAATAATCGGACTGTTTGGTTTAGTTAGATCTTTGATGTACAATTCATTTCCGTAAGTAGAATTGGCAGCTGTAATCACTAAATAATTATTGTCTTCGGTAACAGTTCCTCCAACATATCTTCTCTTTTGATCCCCGCCAAAAATTACTTTATCGTCTTTTTGTGAAGTTCCTAATTTGTGGAAATACAATTTATGCTGATCTGTTTTGGCAGATAATTCGCTTCCCTTTGGTTTGTCATAACTGGAGTAATAAAAACCTTCATTTTTATACCATGAAATACCACTGAATTTTACATCTACCAAAGTATCTTCTAAAACTTTTTTAGAAACTGCATCAATGATAATAACTTTTCTCCAGTCGCTTCCGCCTTCAGAAATAGCATAAGCTGCTTTGGATCCGTCTTTAGAAAAATCCAGTCCGCCAAGGGATGTTGTTCCGTCTTTAGAAAACGTGTTAGGATCTAAGAAAACTTCTTCTTTGCCTTTTTCGTCTTTTCTGTAAACAACAGATTGATTCTGAAGACCATTATTTTTTGAATAATAGGTGAATTTCCCTTCTGTAAAAGGAGCACCTATTTTTTCATAATTCCACAGTTTTTCCATTCGCGCTTTTAATGCATCACGAAACGGAATTTGATTTAAATAACCATATGTAACTTCGTTTTGAGCCTTTACCCAGTTGCCGGTTTCGTTAGATTTATCGTCTTCCAGCCAGCGGTAAGGGTCTCTTACTTTCGTTTCAAAATATACATCAACAGTTTCCCCTTTTTTAGTTTGCGGATATTGAATTTTATTCTGTGCTAAAGAAATTCCTGCAGTTGTAATCGCCATTATCAGAAATGTTTTTTACATAGTTGATTTTTGTGTTTGCAACAAAAATATAAAAATTTGTTGTGAAAAATAATTCTAAACCATATAAGCCATATAAGTTTTATTCTAAGCAGAATGTCGTTAAATTGGTGCAGGCTGAGTGGAGTCGAAGCCTTTTTTTTAGAAAGCCTTCAACTTCGCTCAGGATGGCAATGGTTTTAAGAAAGTCAAATGTATTTCTTCCAAAACTACTTATATGACTTATATGGTTTAAAAATGTTACAGATTAAAATTCACTCCCAAAACAATATTTCGTCCAATATTCGGGATTCCGTCTGTTTTTAATCTCGAAAGGTGCGCAATATATTTTTTGTCGAATAAATTGTTTCCGTTCAGGTTTACATCAAAAGCAGTTTTACCCAATTTTACTGTTCCTCCAAAGCCTAAGTTAACCAAAGTATAACCCTTTGAAGCGGTTTCAAATCCACTCACATTATCCTGGTCAAAAGTCGAAGAAACGTTTAATGAAGCATAGCCTTCTTTGAACCAGTTTTTAATGTTGAATTCAGTTCTAAGCGTATTGTTCCAGTTATTGGCAGGAATTAGAGGAAGGTAATCATCATTGTCTTTTTTGCCTGTTATGGTTTCAAAACTAGTTTCAAAATGAAGCCAGTCTAAAGGATGCGGGTGGAAATGCAGTCCAACTTCTCCTCCAAACAATTTTGCATTATCCTGAACGTAGGCAAAAACATCATTATCGTCCAGAACTTCCCCGGTTGGCGAAGTGTAGATATAATTGTTTACGTGATTGTAAAATCCGTTTAGAAAGAATTCAAAATGGGAATTTTTATATTCTAAATTTACGTCTGTCTGAACGTTTTGTTCGGTTTTCAAATTGCTGTTTCCGATTTCATATCGGTTGGTTCCTTCGTGAACGCCGTTTGAAGTTAATTCGGCCAAATTCGGTGCTCTGAAACCTGTAGCAACATTTAAACGAAGGGTTAATGGTTCAGCCAATTTCGTTTTGTAGCCTAAAGAAGCATTAAAACTGTCAAATGAACGGTCTAAAGCTTCAAAAGAACCCTCCTCTCCAGTAATTCCGTGTGCTTCAGAAGTTACATTTCGGTTGTCAAAACGTAATCCTGCTTGCAGTACACTGTTGTTCCATTCGTAATTGGCAGTTCCAAAAACACCAAAATCGTTGGTTGTTGCATCCGGAATCAAATATTCTTCACCGGAATTTTTATTGGTCTGATGCATTCCCTGAACACCCAAAATAGCTTCGATTTTACCGAATTTCGGGAAATGATATTTTGCATTATAGTTGAAAGTATTCAGTTTCATTCGGAGAGCAGCATCATTGCTGTCTTCAAATTCGCTTCTGTCATTAGAAATATATCCTAAATCAACATCCAGTTTTGAGTTCTCAAAAAAGATTACATTGTTTAAACTGAACAAATGATTGAAAATCCCCTGTCTTGGAAACTGTGTGTCTTTGCTGGAAGATTGTTCTGCAATTCCGTCTTCTGGAATTCCGATGTCCAGTTTGTTGTAGTTGTATCTTAAAACGCTTGAAAAAGTGGAGTTGCTATAACCGATTCCGGTTTTAAAATCCGTTTCGTTGTAACGTGAATTGGTCACACGATCACCATCAGCAATTTTGTAATCAGAATGTGTATTGAAACTTCCTCTTGCTAAAAATTTCCAGTTGTCTGTAGAAGTTTTTAATCCAATTGAAGAATTGCTTCCCTGTGTGTTGGTAAAATATTTTTGACTAAAATTAGCTTTAAAATCACCTGAATTAGCAAATTTTTCAGGATTAAAATATAAAACACCTCCCAAAGCATCAGAGCCGTATAATAAAGAAGCCGGCCCTTTGATCACCTCGACACTTTCGATTCCGGCATCATTTAAACCTAAACCATGTTCGTCTCCAAACTGTTGGTTTTCGATACGAACGCCCTGAGAATAAACCAAAACACGGTTTCCGCTCAATCCGCGGATTACAGGTTTACCAATAGAAGTTCCGGTTGAAATTTGTGAAACTCCCGGAATTGTTGCCAAACCTTCAATTAAAGTTGAGGTTCCTTTTTGCTGTAATGTTTTGATGCTTTCGTGATCAATTTTCATCACGTTTTGCGATTGCAGTTTGTTAAAAGGCGTAGAAACCACAACTTCATCCATTTCCAGAATTGATTCTAAAAGTGTTACATCGAGTGTGTTTTCTTTTACAAGCCTGACAATGGTTTTATTTTGATTGGAATATCCAACATAAGAAAAAGAAAGACGCAGATTTCCGTTTGGAAGATTCTTCAATTCATATTTCCCGTTCTCGTCTGTCGTAGTTCCTTTGTGTAATTCCGGAGCATAAACAGAAACACCCGGTAATGGCTGATTTTGATTGTCAGTTACAGTTCCTGAAACTGAATTTTGAGCAGAAAGAATGCCCGAAAACCCTAAAATAAGGGCTATTATTATTTTTTTCATTGAAAATGATTGCTATAGTTAATGGATTTTTTCTTTTAAACCGAATCAAAAGAAACGTGAAGTCTGCTGAATTTCCATAGAATGAAAATCAGGAATCTTAACGGAGTTTTTAAATTCGATTAAAAGTGTTTTGTTTCTTGGGGCGAAACTTTATGAAACTATAGCTGAAGGAGGTCCCCGAAGAGCGTATAAACTTCCTGAAAAGGAAATAATGCTTTCAGAAAATCCAAAGAAATAAGGGATTTCCTGATGATCGCTGAAAAACTGAAATGCAAAATTTTCAGGAACAATGTAACTTCCAAAAGCAAAATGACAGATAAAACACGTGTCATCGTTATGATGTTGGTGTGTAATTTCGCCATTTGCATCATTGTAGTTATGATGGCATTTTTTTTCTGAAAGCTGTTGCGAGATATGTTCATAACTGTGTATGGACTGAAACAGTATTGAGAACAATACCATCAATCCCAAAGAAAAACCTGTTATGAGCTGTCTTCTTTTCATTTCATGGCAAAGGTATAAAAGGTAATTTTAAAAATATTTGGTTTTTGTTCTTTTTATTGAAAATAATGCAACAAAATATTTTATAATGAATGAAAACAGAATAATTGTTTATTACGACGCCTTATAAACTATCATTATATTATATTTGTGAGTCAAATAAATGAGTTCAAAAAACGTTTATCTGAAATCCTTCTTAACCAAAACACACTATGCGATTATTTTTTAGTTGTTTATTTTTAGTATCGTTTTTCAATGTTTTTTCACAAGAAGAAAAATCGGAAGTCAAACCTGTGGTAAAAATTGATTCTTTGTACAGAGAAGATCAGTTTTATTTTTCGGTTACTTACAACCTTTTGTCTCAGGCTCCGGATGGCCTTAAACAGGATAAATTTTCAGCAGGGCTTTCTGCCGGATTTCTACGTGATATTCCTCTTAACAAAAAAAGGACTCATGCTATTGCAGCAGGTTTAGGATTAAGTTATCAGAATTTTTTTCAAAACCTGACTATTTTTCCGGATCAGAACGGAACACTGGTTTATAATGTTAATGATTATAATGAGTTCGTTTCAAATAAATACAGACAATATCTGGTAGATCTTCCAATTGAGTTCAGATGGAGAAATTCTACTTACGAAAGTCATAAGTTCTGGAGAATTTATGCGGGTTTAAAATTCAGTTATGTTATTGCCAGTAAATCTGTTTTGGACGATGGTGAAAAAACTTATAAAATCACGAATAATCCAAATGTAAATAAGTTTCAGTACGGTGCCAGCATTGCTGCAGGGTACAATACATGGAATGTTTATTTTTATTATGGGCTGAATCCTTTGTTTAAAGATGTTAAAACATTTTCGGGGGAAGACCTCAAAATGAAAACCATAAGTGCAGGGCTTATTTTTTACATTTTATAGCCACAAATACAAAAATAAAACCTGCGGAATTATTCCAACGAAAAATCCTATTATCAGTTCCTTATACGTATGCGCATTCATTTCCAGTCGTGATGAAGCCACAATTCCGGTCAGAAAAATCAAAAGCGCAGGCCAGTACGGATTGTGTAGCTGCAAATGCATGTTTAATCCGACAATAAAAACGGTTAAACCACTGATAGCCATCATGTGTAAACTGACTTTGATCTTGAAAATTGCATAAATCAAAGCAAAAATTGTACTGAATAATCCACCAAGAAAAAAGAAATGCAGTTCAGGATAACGACTTATCACGATACTTCTTTTGACCAGTAAAATCAGTAAAAAACTGAGTAACGTTAACGGAATGATGCGTTGAGATGTGTCGGGTATCATTACAGATTTTACATTTCCGGTAGATTTTAGCAATAAGAAAAATAATATCGGAACGATAAAAGTGATAATCAGGATCTGAAATAAAACAAAATATTTTTCCTGAATGGTAAACATATCTCCTTTGTAAAAAAGATAAAATAATGCAGCATAAACCGGTATAAAAATCGGATGTAAAATATAAGAAAATATAGGAAGTATTTTTTTCAAAACGCAGTAATTTGAGGTATTCAACAAATATAGATGAAATATAAATAGGTTTTTGTTAACCGTTTATTTTTTAGGAAAATCACAACTCTTTTCAGGCTTAATGTTTAAATTTGAAAAAAAGAAATTTCTAAATGAGCGTAAATTTAAAAAACCTTGTTTCGGTTCTTCATGCCAATTGGACAGGCTCAGATGCAGCTGTTTTTATAGATCATATTTCGATAGACAGCCGTTCACTTCAAAATGGTTCTCAGACTTTGTTTTTTGCATTGTCAGGCTTGAATAACGATGCCCATTCATACATTGCAGAGTTAATCGAAAAGGGAGTACAGAACTTTGTAGTTGAATATATTCCTGAAAGTTGTGCCGGAAAAGCTAATTTTTTAGTGGTGCCATCAACTTTAGAAGCGCTTCAGAAATTTGCGGCTTATCACAGAAATCTTTTTGATTTTCCTGTTATCGGATTAACGGGAAGCAACGGAAAAACGATTGTAAAAGAATGGCTTAATTTTTTACTAAGCCCGGATTATAATATTATCAGAAGCCCAAAAAGTTATAATTCGCAGGTTGGCGTGCCGCTTTCGGTGGTTGCCATTAACGAAAAGCATAATTTAGGCATTTTTGAAGCAGGAATTTCGACGGTCAATGAAATGGAGAAACTCGAGCAAATCATTAAACCAACAATTGGAATACTGACCAATATTGGGACTGCACATGATGAAGGGTTTTTAAATTTAGTACAAAAAATTGATGAAAAACTGCTTTTGTTCAAAGAATGTCCCGTTATTATTTATCAGAAAAATGAAATCGTAGATTCCTGTCTGACTCAATTTGTGGCAGAATATATGCTGCATCCCCGAAAACTTTTTTCATGGAGTTACACTGATAAAACGGCTGATGTTTTTATTTCCAAAAAAGAAAGTAAAAACGAAACAACAGTCCTTCAGTATCAGTATAAAAATGAAAAGCATGGTTTGAAAATCCCTTTTAGCGATTCCGCTTCTGTAGAAAACGCCGTTTCGTGTTTGTCGACGCTGCTTTATTTTGAATATGATCCTGAAACGATTCAGAGTCGTATGCAGGGATTGTATCCTGTTGAAATGCGTCTGGAAGTCAAAAACGGAATCCATAACTGCAGTATTATTGATGATAGTTACAGTTCCGATTTTCAGTCCCTTAAAATAGCTTTGGATTTTCTGGAAAGCCAAAAAAAGAATGCTTCTAAAACAGTTATTTTATCAGATATTTTTCAAAGCGGATTTTCGAATGAAGAATTGTATTCTAAAGTAGCACAGTTAATTACCGATAATAAAGTCAATCGTGTTATCGGTATCGGTACGACTATTTCGTTATTTAAAGACAAGTTTTCGAATTGTATAACTTACCAAAACACTGCGGAGTTTATTGCTGATTTTGAAAATCTGAGTTTTGTTAATGAAACCATTTTGATAAAAGGAGCAAGATCGTTTCAGTTTGAAGAAATTGTGTCTTTGCTGGAAGAGAAAACCCATGAAACCATTCTTGAAATCAACCTGAATTCAATTAGTCATAACTTAAATTTCTTTAAATCTAAATTGGCCGATGATGTCAAAATCATGGTTATGGTAAAAGCATTTGGTTATGGAAATGGAGGTTTGGAAATTGCAAAATTGCTCGAACATCATAAAGTGGATTATTTAGGAGTGGCTTTTGCCGATGAAGGGATTTCACTGAAAAACGGCGGAATAAAATTACCGATAATGGTTTTAAATCCCGAATCGACGAGTTTTGCATCTATTATTCAATATCAGTTAGAGCCGGAAATTTATAGTTTGAAAGGATTGAATGCTTTTTTGAAGATTGCTCGTGAAAAGAATTTAAAAGATTTCCCGATTCATATCAAACTCGATACGGGAATGCATCGTCTGGGTTTTGAAGAAAATACAATTGAGGAATTGATTGAAACTTTAAAAGGAAATTCTACGGTTCGTATTCAGAGTATTTTATCGCACATGGCAACGAGCGATGATATGAAACATTATGAATTTGCGCTTTCACAGATTCGATTATTCGAAAAATTGTCTTCGAAATTAATGAATGAGTTAGGTGTGAATCCAATTCGTCATATCCTGAATACTTCCGGAATCAGTAATTTTCCGGATGCACAATATAATATGGTGCGACTGGGAATTGGTCTTTATGGGGTTTCAAACGATTCTTCAGAACAAAAGTATCTGGAAAATGTTGGGACTTTAAAATCGATTATTTCACAGATCAGAACTATTCCCGCAGGCGACAGCGTAGGTTACGGCAGAAGATTTATGGCCGAAAAAGAAACCAGAATTGCTACGATTCCGATTGGTTATGCCGATGGAATTTCAAGATTGTGGGGCAACGAAGTAGGATATGTAACGATTAAAAATAAAAAAGCACCTATTGTAGGAAGCGTCTGTATGGATATGCTGATGGTAAATGTCAGTGAAATTGATTGCAAGGAAGGAGATTCAGTAATCATTTTTGGCGAATCTCCAACGGTAACAGAGATTGCAGAAGCCCTAAAAACGATTCCGTATGAAATTCTGACGAGTATTTCTCAGCGTGTAAAAAGGGTATTTTTCAGGTAGATTTAAAGAACTTTCAGTAAAATTACGTATTTTCGATATCTATTAATTACTTATAAAAAGAACAATTATGGGAATGTTTTCAGAATTTAAGGAATTTGCAATGAAAGGCAACGTAGTCGATCTGGCTGTCGGTGTTATTATTGGAGCTGCTTTTGGCAAAATTGTAAGCTCATTAATTGAAAATGTAATTACGCCATTGATATTGAAACCGGCTTTGGATGCGGCACATTTGTCTACTATCGAAGAGCTGACGGCTTTTGGGGGTGTTAAGTATGGTTTGTTTATTTCGGCAGTAATTAACTTTGTAATTGTCGCTTTTGTTTTATTTCTAATTATAAAAGGAATAAATAAATTAAAGAAGAAAGAAGAACCGGCTCCTGCACCACCTGCTGGCCCAACTCAGGAAGAACTGCTTACACAAATTAGAGATTTATTAAAAAATAAATAAGATATAATACCGCTACACTAAGTCTAACTTAACCGTTCCTTAATTGGGGCGGTTTTTTTATTTTGTTTAATTTGTAACAATTTGTTATTTTTTGTGAATCGAATTGTAATCGTTTTTATTATCCTTACTTTTGCAATCTAAATTAGAACATTCATAATAAAAAATATAAAAATGAGAATAGCGGTTGTAGGCGCCACCGGTATGGTTGGCGAGATAATGTTAAAAGTTTTAGCGGAGAGAAATTTTCCGGTTACAGAATTAATTCCAGTTGCTTCAGAGAAATCTGTTGGTAAAGAAATCGAATATAAAGGACAGAAATATAAAGTTGTTGGTTTGCAGACTGCTGTTGATTTAAAAGCTGATATTGCTGTTTTCTCTGCAGGAGGTGATACTTCATTAGAGTGGGCTCCAAAGTTTGCTGCAGCCGGAACAACGGTTATTGACAATTCATCTGCTTGGAGAATGGATCCAACCAAAAAACTGGTAGTTCCTGAAATTAACGCTTCAATTTTAACTAAAGAAGATAAAATTATTGCAAATCCAAACTGCTCTACTATTCAGATGGTGCTGGCTTTGGCTCCTTTGCATAAAAAATACAATATCAGAAGAATTATCGTTTCGACTTACCAGTCTATTACCGGAACTGGTGTAAAAGCGGTAAGACAATTAGAAAATGAATATGCAGGAGTTGCGGGTGATATGGCATACAAATATCCAATTCACAGAAATGCGATTCCACAATGTGATAGTTTCGAAGCTAACGGTTACACGAAAGAAGAAATGAAATTAGTTCGCGAAACTCAAAAAATCCTTTCAGACAACACCATCAGAGTTACGGCTACTGCAGTTCGTGTTCCTGTTGTTGGAGGTCATAGTGAGGCTGTAAATGTCGAGTTTACAAACGATTTTGAAGTAAATGAAGTTCGCGAAATTTTACAAAACACAGATGGAGTAGTGGTTCAGGATGATCTGGATGCATTTTCTTACCCAATGCCTTTATATGCAGAAGGTAAAAATGAGGTTTTTGTTGGAAGAATCCGTCGTGACGAAAGCCAGCCAAATACTTTAAACATGTGGATCGTTGCAGATAACTTAAGAAAAGGAGCTGCTACAAACACAATCCAGATTGCAGAATATTTAATTCAGGCAGGTCTGGTATAAACAGAAGGTTAAAAATTGTTTATAGAAAAAACCGTAATTACTAAATGTGATTACGGTTTTTTTGTTTTTTGAAGAATGGTTGTTAGCCGAAATTATGAAAAAAATTAAGCAACATTAAAAGCCATTGCAATAATTAAACCTGCGAATAAAAGAAAAATAGAAGAACTTAATAAAAACCATAAGGCTTTTTGAAACCCTTTTATTTTTAAGTCCCGAAGAATCAAAACAGAGTTTGTGAAAGAAAAAACTACAAGGAAAAAACTCAAAAGTAAAGCACCAACACCTACATACTCATATATCCAGCGAAATTCATCTGAAAATCTAAATCTCTCAACCCAATGTTTTGTTGCACAACTTAAAACAAACAAAACAGGAATTGCGATTGCGAATTTTTGTGTTTCATGTAACTGGATTGGCTTTTTCATATTTCTAATTTGATTTAAAAATAAGTATTCTTTTGTAAACCGCTTATTTTTTGTAAAACCTGCAATCAAACAATGTCAACAAATAAATGCTTTTTGTTAAAAAACTATTGAGTGAATAAAAAAATATATTATATATTCGTAAAACTATATCTTTATCTTTTAATAATTATTAAGAATACAATTTTATTTTTATGAGTAAAACTTCGACAAAAGGGATTTGGAAAGTGCTTTCGGCCTCTTCAATGGGAACTATGATTGAATGGTATGATTTTTATATTTTTGGAAGTCTTGCCGTTGTAATTTCAACCAAGTTTTTTCCGGGCGACAATCCAACTGCAGCATTTTTATCAACATTGGCAACCTTTGCTGCGGGGTTTGTAGTTCGTCCTTTCGGAGCTTTATTTTTTGGAAGGCTGGGGGATATTATTGGTCGTAAATATACTTTTATGGCTACCTTATTATTAATGGGAGGTTCTACTTTTTTGATAGGCTGTATTCCGAGTTATGAAACGATTGGATTTATGGCTCCTTTATTCGTTTTGATCTTGCGTTTATTGCAAGGACTTGCTCTTGGAGGAGAATATGGTGGAGCAGCTACCTATGTGGCTGAACACGCTCCCGTTGGACAGCGCGGGTATTGGACTTCCTGGATTCAGACTACTGCAACGGTGGGATTATTTATTTCATTGATGGTAATTCTGGTGACAAAATCAGTTCTTTCAGCAGAAGATTTTGATACGTGGGGATGGCGTGTTCCGTTTTGGGTTTCAATTGTGATGGTTGGGGTGTCTTATCTTATTAGAAAAAATATGGATGAATCTCCGGAGTTTGCAAAAGCAAAAAAAGAAGGAACAACCAGTTCAAATCCGTTAAAAGAAAGTTTTGGAAACCGTTACAATTTAAAATTTGTATTGCTTGCTTTATTTGGTGCTACAATGGGGCAGGGAGTTGTTTGGTACACCGGGCAATTCTATGCCATGAGTTTTATGAAAACGGTTATGAATGTGGAGTCTTCACAGGTTGATACTTTACTGGGAATTGCACTTTTGCTAGGCACTCCGTTTTTTATTGTATTTGGATGGCTGAGTGATAAAGTAGGAAGAAAATATATTATGATGGGAGGAATGCTGCTTGCTATCTTTCTGTACAGACCAATTTACAAGGCAATGTACACGATAACCGATACTACCCTTAAAACAGAAATTACAGAAAAAACAAAAACTACAGTTGAATTAACCGCGGCTAAAGATTCTGTTTATACGACTCATAAAGAATTTACAGACGGAACCGTTTCAATTGAGAAAAAGACGCATTTTGCAGCAAAAAAGGATGCTCAGGTTTCTACAGCTGTAACCATCAGTACCAGCGATGAATGGAATTTGATTCTCTTAGTATTTGTTCAGGTTTTATTCGTTACCATGGTTTATGGACCAATTGCGGCCTTTTTGGTCGAAATGTTTCCGGTTAAAATCAGATACACTTCTATGTCGTTGCCTTATCATGTTGGAAACGGAATTTTTGGAGGTTTGCTTCCGGCAATTTCGACCTACTTCGTAACACATGCAAAAAATTCAGGCAAAGCCGATTTTTATCTGGACGGACTTTGGTATCCAATCGTGATTGCGTCAATCTGTTTTGTAATTGGAATGATTTATATCGATAATAAAAATAAAACTACTCACCTTTAATCTACTGAAAAATGAATTTTATAAAAAGAGTCTTGGGAATTCTGTGGATCATATTAGCCGTTGCCGCAGCCTATTTTTGTGTTTTTGAATTTGGCCTTCCAAAATTTTTATCTGACCAGCAGGAAGATTTAGTTTTCGGAATCATCATATTATTTATCCTTACTCCACTGATTGTTTTGGGACTCGGAATTTTCGGGTACTTTTCGTTGACGGGAGAATATGATAAAGAATAACTATCTAACCATTTATTGCAAAGGCTGTCCCACACGGACAGCCTTTTTGCATTACTAACCTAATTAATCTACCAAATATTTACTTTTTAATGAATTTTATGATCTGGATTTTATTATTCGTATCTAATGTTTTTACAATATATAGTCCCGGTTTTAAATCGCTTACGCCAAATTGAAAATCAGGATTTTCATCAGTTGTAAAACTTTTTACCAACTGACCTGTAACGGCATAAATTTCAACTTTTGCAGCAGCAAAATTCAATGTAAAATAATTCGAAACCGGATTTGGATACAAACTCACTGAATTTCCTTTTTCAAAATCTTCAATAGCCAGACTGGCCTGTTTGTTTCCGTAAATTCTGAATTCTCCCGGAGGAATACTCATTAAAACATTCACATCGGTAACATTTATTGTAGAGTTGTCCATCAAATTGTACCATGTTCCCGGATATGAAAAACCGGTAGCAACGTTTTGTGTTGTTACATTAAAATTGGCTATAATCAATACATCTTTAAGCTGAGTAGAATTTAAAGCTGCATTGGTAATTTTGATGTTTGGATATAAAGAACTTGTATTGGTCATTGTTACTGTTCCTGAGAATACAGGTTCTTTGGTTTTTAACGTAATCATTTTGGCCCAGTCATTGTAAATTTTACTTCTGTCTGTATTCCCTAGCCAGTTTCCGGTCCATTGTGGCTGTGGTTTGGTGTCTAATTTACAATCTCCTGAAATTGTCGCCGAAGCATCGTTTACGGTTCCGTTATTACAGGTATAGATGGAAGAATCCCAACCTAAATCTCCAAAATGCCAAATCATTTTTGGTCCGGGAACTAATAATGAAACAGCACCAATTGCTGACATTCTGGACAAAGCTGTGGGTAATGTTTTTACATTGTGGGCTGAATTTGCAGAATTTCCGTATTGAATATTTTTATACATCAGACGCTCTTCGTCATGGCTTTCTGCATAACCTATTAAACGATTTGAAGTAAAACCGCGGCTTGAACTTGTCATTCTTGAAATATTTCCTGTGTATCCCATAGATAATTCATTATAAGCACTATTCAGATTTCCCCACATCATGATTCCTTTGCTCGGCGATTCTGCAATTTTATAATTTGCCCATTGCTGTTCTTCCAAATCAGTTCCTAAATGTTCGAAAATAGTATAATGTGTAGGATCCAGACTCCATGAATAATCTGCGTATGATTTTAGAACATCAACTCTGTCCTGCTGATAAGCATTCGTACAGGTTTCGTCTGAAGCGGTACAATTTTGCGTAAAACCTTTTGTTAAGTCCCAACGTAAACCATCAATTTTGTATTCCTCAACCCATTGTTTGATAACACGTTTTACATAATTCTGAGTCCTGATGGATTGGTGATTAAAATCTTCACCAACACTGTAGCTATGTTTAGCAACTGTATTAAAATAAGGGTTTTCAGTAGTTGGTGAACCAAAGCCGTCTCCGTCAGGATCATTCATCCACATTCTGACCATCGGATTTCTTCCGAAAGCGTGATTTAAAGCCACATCCAGAATAACTGCGATTCCGTTTTGATGGCATAAATCAATTAATTCTTTTAACTTGTCTGAAGTTCCGTAGAATTTATCGAGAGCCATGTGAAAAGAAGTGTTGTAGCCCCAGCTTTCATTACCTTCAAATTCCATTACCGGCATTAATTCAATAGCATTTACTTTTAAATTTTTAAAATAATCAATTCGGTCAATCAGGCTTTGATAATTTCTGTTGGCATCAAAATCACGAACCAAAACTTCATACACTACCAATTTATCTTTTTCAGGTTTTGTAAAATTGGTCACCTGCCAGTTGTATGGTGATTGTCCGGTTTTTAAAACAGTGACTTCAAATTGCTGCCCTGCTGGATAAGCCGGCATATTTGGATAATTTGCAGCAGGAATCGAAGCATCATCATAAGGAGATAAAACTAAAGTAGAATAGGGATCAGCTGTTTTAACCAATGCAGGCGAATTGGCCAATGGCGTAGCATCTCCAACCCAATATTGAAACGTATTATTGGCTCCTGAAACCAGTCCTGATAATTCAAGCCAAAATTTTCCTGAAGTCGGGTCTTTTTTCATGGCATACGCCGCTGAAGGCTGCCAGTTATTAAAACTTCCGGCAACGTAAACGAAATCTTTTAAAGGAGCATCCAGAACTAAAGTCGCTTTTGTAGCATCGCCTGTGTTATAATTAATTCCATCAACCAAACCTGCAGGTATAGTTTCTGAAACTGTATTAGGATTAACAATAACTGAAAACTTTTTTGAAATGGTTGTTGCTCCCTGTGTTGCCAACAATTCATAACTCTGATTCGTAGTAATGTTAGTATGGCTAAAGGAATAACTGGCTGTACTTGCATTTGTATTAATAGTGTTTCCGTTTGATTTTAGTACATAACTTGCAACACCATTGGTATTTGTGGCCGTAATATTAAAAGTCGAACCTGATGCTAAAATTGTGGCACTGTTTTCTACCGGTGCAGTAAGTGTAACCTGAAAAGTACCTACTTCGACCAAAATATCCTGTGATTTTTTATCACCGGTTCCGTCTTTTGTTTTAATTAAAAAACCAATTCTGCCTATTCCGGTTGCATTGTAATAAGTAGCAGGAGTTATGGTTTTGGTATAAGTATCTGTTCCTGCATTGTACGTAAACATACTTGCGGCACTTGAAGCTGTCCAGGAACCGTTATCGGGTGTTCCTTTTGCCGTAGTGTCATTGGTATCAAAAGCCCATGCCCACATGTATAATTCATGAGTGGCGGCAACACCCCATGTCGTTTCATTGATACTGCTTCCGTTTATGGTAATTGTAATGGAATTTGTTTCTTCAAAAGTAGCTGGGCTTACAGAATAGGTTACGGTTTGCTGTTGCGCAAAAACAGCTGCCGACAACAAACAGAATATTGTTAGTAAAGTTTTTTTCATAAAGGTTGAGCGTTAGATATCTGATTAAAAAAAGGCTACCCGCAGATAGCCTTTTTACTTGAATCAAAAATTACTAATTTTTAGTAATAGTGTATGTTTTTGCAATGAAATCAGCAACTATAGTGTAGCTTCCTGCTGTTGCAATTGGAATGTTAGCTCCATTTGGTTCTAAACTTCCATTGTTACCATCATCTCCATAGTTAGTTGTCCATGCATCATCTAATCGGAATTTGATTTCACCAACAACTAAATTCATTGTGATAGAATATTTTTTAGTAGCTGAATTATAATCTAAATTCGCATCAGCTCCCCAGCCATCACCACCTGTAACTGGTGCTGTTGCGCTACCTATTACGCCCCAGTTATCCCATGCAGGATAAGGAGTAACTTTTATAGTGTAAGAATTAGATATTTGAGGAATTGCTCCAACCCCTCCAACAGAAGATTTTATACGTACATCAATCTGACCTTCAACAAATGGTGTTAAACCAATATTCAGGGCAGCAGCATTTAATTCTCCAACAGTAAAGTTTTTAAATTTATCTGTAGTTGTACCTGCAACATAAGGAGATTCGAAGCTAGTTCCTGCTTTTGCTATTTCTACACTATAAGTAACAACTGTTGTGCTTCCTTCATATTGTGCATCGTCCCAAACAAAGGTAGTTGCAAGACCGGCTGCGTTTGCCAGTTCAAGAACAACATTAAAATCTGATTTAGGGCTTAATAATACCGGTGCAGTTGCAGCTTCAATTACTGGTCTGCTTTCTACATCGTCTCCTGAGCATGAAACAGCTAAAATGCTGATAAATGCAATTAAAATTTTATTTATATTTTTCATCTTATTGTTTTTTTTATGAGTTATTAGTTAGTAACCAGTGTTTTGAATTAAAGTAGGGTTAGCCTGGATAGTTGTGGCAGGAATTGGCATCAGGTTTCTAAACGGCTCAGTAGAAGTACCATTTTTAACGCCACCTTTCCATTGCCATAATTTTGCAGAGCCGGTGAATTTATCGAAACGGATTAAGTCAGTTCTTCTGTGACATTCCCAAAATAATTCTCTTCCTCTTTCGTCAAGAATAAAATTAAGAGTTAAATCACCTGATGATATAGTTGAAGCACCTGCTCTCGTTCTCAATTTATTGATATATCCAACCGCAGCATTTAGATCTCCTCCAGTACCACCTCTTAAAATTGCCTCTGCATACATCAGATAAACATCAGATAATCTGAATACCGGAAAATCTGTATCCGGAATATCATTTCTTTGAGCCAAACCTCCATCTGATTTTTTATTAGTGAATTTAGTTACTGCATAACCATTAGTAAAAGATCCAATATTATTGATATCTAAAGTCTGTCCGTTAGTGTAAAATGTTCCTCTTTTATCACCAGTTGCAGTTTCGTCAGGGAATAGTTTAACAAATTCAGGTCTTGTTCTGATGCCCTGCCAGCCTCCATCCATACCAGAATCACTCGCTGCCATTGAGCCACCAATTGATGCGTGAAGAATAAAGCTCATTCCTGCTCCGGTAGCTCTGATTAAATTACCATCACTAATTACAGGGAAAATAAATTCGCTTTGTGCGCCATTGGTATTGTTGTCTGCAGAGAACAAATATTTATAAGGAACGTTTGCAAAAGTGTATCCTGAATTATTGATAATGTCACTACAAAGAGCAACTGTTTCAGTATTTTTAGCAGTTCCAATATATACTTTGGCATTTAGGTATATTTGAGCCAATAAGAATTTAGCAGCAGTTTTATCAACTCTTCCGTATTCGTTACCTTTAGATGCAACCAGACTATTGTCTAAGTCTTTTAGTTCACTTTCTACAAAAGCAAAAACTTCTGCTCTTGATTTTTGTACCGGATTATAAATTCCTACCGGATCAGCTTCAGTTGTAATAGGTACATTACCAAATAAGTCCATTAACTGTACATAATCAAAAGCTCTTAAAAAGCGTGCTTCAGCCCTAAATGCAGCAATTTCTGTTTTCAAAGCAGCATCCACATTTCTTTCAGCAAGTTTTTCATCAGTTGTTTGTCTTAAAAACTCATTTGCAAGGCTTATTTGATAAAAAGATCTTGAATAAACTCCATAAAGAAATTCATTACTAGGCCCCCAAAGCTGAGTATTCATTGTTGGCAGGGAACCATCAGCCCAGGCAATTACAGCCTCGTCAGTTGTGAATTCCTGCATTACAAACAGAAGTCTTAAATAACTACTGAAATCACCACCAATTCCGGCAATATCTGGTAATGCGTCTCCATCATTACCCCCAACATACATTCCTGCATAGAGCTTTGCTAAAACCTTTTTATAAGACTCAGGACTTTTAAAGAAATCTTCTGATAAAAATTCATCATCATCTTCCGGCTTTACATCCAGGTCACTTGTACAAGATGTAAAAGCTAAATTTAAACCCAGGATTACCAGGAATAAAAAACTTATTTTTTTAAATGATATTTTCATTTTATTTATTTTTAAAATTTTAATTGGAACTTCAATATTTATCGAATGATAAATTAGAAATTAGCATTTACACCAAATACATAAGTTCTCGCACGTGGATAAACATTACCGTCTACACCAGAAAAACTCTCAGGATCTATTCCGCTATACTTGCTGAATACCAAGGCATTTTGTACACCTGCAGTAAAACGTAATGACACATATTTGAATAAAGATCTGTCAATATTATAGCCAATACTTGCATTATCTAATTTGATAAAAGAAGCATCTTTTACATAATAATCAGATAAGTAACGCTGAGTTCCATTGTCTTCATAAGTAAATCCTGTTCTGTAATAATCAGGAGTAATGTTAGCCAAATCAGTATCTCTTCTAAGAGCTGCCTGTAAGTATCCTTTGTCAGAATTGATGTTGTCGAAAATGTAGTTACCTACACTAGCTCTCCAGCTCATCGTAAAGTCAAATTTTTTATAATTGAATGTACTGAATAATCCGAAAGTATAATCTGCAGTAGGCTTGTGGTATCTGTAGCGATCTGAATTGTCAATTTTACCATCCTGGTTTCTATCAACATAAGCTCCCTGAATTGGTTTTTTGTCAGCATCGTATAATTGTTCAAAAACATAGAATGCAGCCGGATTAAATCCTACCGTGTTTATTTTTATTCTGTTATTACTTCCTCCAGTGATATTATCTCCTGTCATATATCCTTGAAATCCAGGTACAGTAAATCCTAAATCTGTAATTTCCTGATTGATATAAGTTGCGTTAAATCCAAGGTTCCAGTTTAAATTATCTGATTTTAATATATCACCATTAAGGTTAAATTCTATACCGTCTGTTTTGACACTTCCAACATTTTTGAATCCTGAGTTTCTTATGTTTGCTCCATCTGGATAAGCTATATCGGCCAATAAATCGTTGGCTGTTTTGTTGAAGTAATTTAAAGATCCGTTAATTCTGTTTCCTAGAAATCCAAAATCAACACCTAAGTTAAATTCGGCAGTATCTTCCCATTTAATGTCTTTGTTAAACCCTTCGGTTTTAGCAACCTGATAAGCTGTACTTCCAAAGATATAGTTAGAATTTACTGTTCCTAAAGTTACCCTTCTAAGATAATCATAAGCCGCAGAAATATCCTGCTGACCTGTAGTACCGTATCCAATTCTTAATTTTAAAGCAGAAATAGTAGAACTGTCTTTTAAGAAATCTTCTTCAGCAATATTCCATGCAAATGCTGCTCCTCCAAAATTCCCCCATCTGTTTTCTTCAGAAAAACGAGAAGTCCCGTCTCTTCTGTAATTTAAGGTTAATAAGTAGCGGCTTTCATAACCAACATTTACTCTCGCAAAATAAGACTGAAGATTAATATCAGCATCAGTTGTTACATCTGTAGCAGGATTTGGTCTTCTTATTTCGCCACTGCTATAAGCTTCTCTTTCAAATATTTGATAGTTGTATCCACCTGTTACGTCAAGTTTGATTTTGCCGAACTCTTTTACGTAATTTAAATAAGCATTTAAATTTTTATTTTGTCTGGAGTCTGTATACCCTCTATAGTCTCCCAAATTTGTCCAGTTCCCTGCAGAGAAAGATGTAGGCTGATAACCATTGACACTTTCGGTACTCGTCTCTTCATAACCATTACTGTCAAATTTATCAATTCCTAATTCGGCAACAGCTCTCAAATCTTCAAGGAAATGAAGTTTGTAATCTATCCTTACATTACCCCATTTTCTGGTTGAAGTAGATTTTCTTGTGTTTTGGTTTATACGTGCTACAGGATTTTTAGCAGCAAGAAGATTCACATCTCCATTTGCTTGCAGCCATTCAAAATAACCTCCATAGCGTGAGCCTTCTTCATAAACAGATTGAGTTGGGTCAAAATTAATCGCACTTCCAATCACACTGTTTTCATCCTGAAACTGATTTTTACCGAAAGACAGGTTTCCGTTAATATCAATTTTTAAGTGATTGTCAAATAAAACCGGATTTAAGGATAAAGATGTAGTTGTTCTTTCGAACGAAGTATTTTTTAAGATACCCGGTGTATTTGTATTTCCTACAGACAATCTTGCAGGTAATTTTTTAAACAAAGAACCGCTTAAAGAAATATTGTTATCAGAAGTAACTACCTTTCTGAATACCTCATCCTGCCAGTCTGTGTTTGCAGTTCCTAATAATGCTTTTTGTGCTGCTGATCCTTTTTCGTTTACCAGTTTACGAAATTCATCTGCACTTAATACATCAATTTTTTTAGCAATTGAACTGATACCTGTCTGAGAATTAAAAGTAACTTTTAATCCGTCTTTTGAACCTTTTTTAGTCGTAATAACAATTACACCATTTGCTGCTCTTGATCCGTAAATTGCTGATGCAGAAGCGTCTTTAAGAATTGTGAAAGATTCAATATCATTAGGGTCAATTGTAGATAAAATACTGGTAGAACCATCAGGTACAGCATTGCTTAATGGAAGTCCGTCAACAACAATTAAAGGTTCATTCGAAGCATTTAATGATGAACCTCCTCTGATTCTGATATTAGCTTTTGCTCCCGGTGCTCCTCCACCGGTAACACTAACACCTGAAATTCGTCCTGTCAGCAAACTTTCTGGAGTTACATTTAATCCTTTATTGAATTCTTTTGAAGATAATACGGCTACTGCCCCTGTTGCATCCTTTTTCTTAACAGTTCCGTAACCTACCTGTACCACAACTTCTTTAAGCTGGTTGGTGTCTTCTTCTAATGAAACGTTTAGTGTTTTTTGTCCATTATAATCAATGGTTGCGGTTTTGTATCCTATAAAGGAAACAGTGATTTTATTACCCGTTTTTACATTTGATAATTCGAAATTACCGTCAAAACCGGTTGATGTTCCTCCCGGAGCACCTTGTACATTTACATTTACTCCAGGGATTGGCTGTCCTGTCGCTTTATCGACAACTGTACCTTTTAATGTGCCCTGAGCAAGCATCATAAAGGGAAACAGCAGGAATAAAAATAACAACTTTTGAGAAATTGTTTTCATACTTTTTGTTTAATTTAGTTTGAGTTTTTGATTGTTAGTTAAGCTTTTAATTTTACTTCGAGTTTCAAAGATTAAGAATTAATTAACATGTTCGACATGAGGCACTTCTCAAAGGTTTACGAAAACGTGGTAGTGTTGAAAAGTTTATATATTATTCGCATTTTTTAAGAATAAAATTATGATTTATGAAAATTAAGAATACCTTTATTACCAATAACATTTTTTCTAAATTAGTACCATGAAGCGAAAAGTGACCTTAAAACAGATTGCAAAAGAGCTCGATGTATCTATTTCAACGGTCTCAAAGTCATTGCGGAACAGCTCTGAAATTGGAGAAGAAACACGTCTGAAAGTGCAGGCTTTTGCTAAGTTTTACAACTATAAACCCAACAATATTGCCCTTAGTTTAAAAAACCGGAAAACCAAAAGTATTGGTATTATCATTCCGGAAATTGTACATTATTTTTTCTCTACTGTAATCAACGGAATTGAACAGGTTGCCAACGAAAATGGTTATAGCGTAGTAATCTGTTTATCGGATGATTCTTTTGATAAGGAAGTATTAAATATGGAAATGCTGGCCAACGGAAGCATCGATGGATTTATTATGTCTCTGTCTAAAGAAACCCAGTTCAAAGGAGATTTTCATCATATTACAGAAGTCATCAATCAGGGAATGCCTGTAGTGATGTTTGATCGGGTAACCAATGATATTTTATGCGATAAGGTAATTATTGATGACAAAGCGGCTGCATACGAAGCGGTTCAGAGTCTGATTGATAGCGGAAGAAAAAAGATAGCCCTTGTTACAACTGTTGATTATGTAAGTGTAGGTAAACTCAGAACTGATGGGTACGAAAAAGCACTTTTAGATAACGATATCCCTTTCAACGAAGAGTTAATCATCAAAATTGAAGATGTAGATACCTGCGAAATCACCATTAGCCAGCTTTTGCACGAAAGGGCTTTTGATGCTGTTTTTGCCGTTAATGAGCTTTTTGCGGTAACGATTATCAAAACAGCCAATAAAATGGGATTGAAAGTTCCGGAAGATTTGGCGGTTATAGCCTTTACTGACGGAATTATTTCGAAATATTCAACACCGAGTATTACAACTGTAAGTCAGAGTGGAGAAAAAATGGGCAACAAAGCAGCCAAAATGCTTATTGAAAGACTGGAAGCAGAACATGACGATGATGAAGAGGAAAATGAAAATTACACAACAGAGGTGATTGAAACACATCTTATAAAAAGAGAGTCTACCGATTAATTTTTAAATCATAAAATCAAAAGTGATATAAGCTGTTGAAACCTGAATTTTATTTTTACGCTTTATTACTTTTAATTTTAGTAGTACTTTTTTCTTATTTAATTCATTACTACAACCTTGTAGTGAAAAATGTTTGCTCTTATTTGCCTTTATAAAACTAAAAACTGAAATATATTTATATATTTACAGCCCAGTTCAAAGCTTTTACTTTTACTTCGAAAATAAATAGTAAGTTTTGATAAGCAAAGCGCTTATCGTATAATTTTTACAAATTACGATAATGGAAAAGCGTAAATTAAGTTTCTGGGAAATTTGGAACATGAGTTTCGGTTTCTTAGGAATACAAATGGGGTTTGCACTTCAGAATGCAAATGCCAGCAGAATTCTACAAATTTTTGGTGCCGATGTCCATGAACTTTCATGGTTTTGGATTATTGCTCCCTTAATGGGATTAATAGTTCAGCCAGTTATCGGTCATTACAGTGACAGGACCTGGGGAAAATTCGGCAGGCGAAAACCTTTCTTTTTAGTGGGCGCAATTTTAGCTTCGGTGGGATTAATTTTAATGCCGCAAGCTAATATTTTTACTGCAATACTTCCGGCATTATGGGTTGGAGCAGGAATGTTAATGATTATGGATGCTTCTTTCAACATTGCCATGGAGCCTTTTCGTGCACTTGTTGGGGATAACTTAAGAACAGATCAGCGTACAGCAGGATTTAGTATTCAGACTTCATTAATAGGTTTTGGGGCTGTAATTGGTTCAGCATTACCGTATATTTTAACGAATGCGTTTGATGTACCAAATAGTGCCGTTCCCGGAAGTGTTCCATTAAACCTTACACTGTCTTTTATTATTGGAGCTGCGGTTTTAGTTGGTTCAATTCTCGTGACCATGTTCACAACAAAAGAATATTCGCCTGAAGAACTGGCAAAATTTGAAGATCCGCAAAATGAAGAGGTTTCTGATACAGAGGAGAAATCAAAAATCACCGACATTTTCACTGATTTTGCAAAAATGCCTGCGACCATGCGTCAGCTTAGCTGGGTGCAGTTCTTCTCCTGGTTTGGATTATTCGGTATGTGGGTTTTTACAACTCCTGCCATTGCACACCATATTTACAAATTACCGCTTAGCGACACTTCAAGTCAGCAATATCAAAACGCAGGTGACTGGGTCGGAATTTTATTTGGTGTTTACAACTTCGTTTCTGCCATTGTAGCTCTGTTTTTCTTACCGTATATCGCTAAAAAAATCGGAAGAAAAGCAACCCATTCCTTTTCTTTAATTATAGGAGGAATAGGTTTGATATCCATTTATTTCATGCCAAATGAAGACTGGGTTGTTTTGCCAATGATTTTGATTGGAATCGCCTGGGCAAGTATTCTGGCTATGCCATACGCCATTCTTGCAGGTTCGATTACACCTAAAAAAATGGGGGTTTACATGGGAATCTTCAATTTCTTTATTGTTATTCCGCAAATTGTAAATGCATTAATCGGAGGTCCTATCGTAAAATATCTTTACGATGGAGATGCCATTTATGCTTTAATTACAAGTGGAGTGAGTTTCTTAATCGCTGCTGCATTAGTCTACAAAGTAAAAGATGTAGATGACACTATCCTAAAATCATAAAGAAGATTTCTTTTTACAATGAGCAAAAAAGCATTTATTTTCGACCTTGACGGAGTCATTGTCGATACCGCCAAATACCATTATTTGGCCTGGCAGAAAATCGCTCAGGCCTTACATATAAATTTTACCCACGAACACAATGAACTTTTAAAAGGGGTAAGTCGCGTTCGTTCATTAGATATCATCCTTGAATTAGGCAATGTTAAAGCTTCTCAGGAGGACAAAGAGAAATGGCTGATTCAAAAAAACGAAGAATATTTATCGTATTTAGTTGATATGGATGAAAGCGAAATTCTTCCGGGAGTTTTAAATATTCTAAAACTATTAAAGGAGAAAAATCAGGGGATTGCATTGGGTTCTGCCAGTAAAAACGCAAGACCAATTCTGGAAAAAACAGGGATTCTGTCTTACTTCGATGCTATTGTTGACGGAAATGACGTCAGCAACGCAAAACCAGATCCGGAAGTTTTCCTGAAAGCGGCCCAACTATTAAAAATTGATTCAAAAAATGCAATCGTATTTGAAGATTCTGTTGCCGGAATTCAGGCAGCAAATAGTGCAGAAATGACGAGTGTTGGAATTGGAGAGGAAACAATTCTACATGAAGCGGATTACATTTTTAAGGATTTTACCCAAATCACCACAACCTTTATTAACGACTTAATTAGTCAATAAGAAAATATGATAATTAGATAATTCAAAAAAACAATTATCTAATTATCAGATTAACTCATTTTCAAATTTTAAAAAAAACGTAGAACAACAGGCAATTCAGAAGATAAGTAGGTCAAAAAATAATTATCAAATAGACACATTATCAAATTAACATCATTGCCACATTATCTAATTTAAAAAATGAATCAGGATTATATAAAACCAGACAACTGGTCCATCATAGAAGAAGGATTTGATGCCGAAAGTGTCAAATCTTCCGAAAGTCTTTTTAGCCTTGGAAACGGGGCTATGGGGCAGCGGGCCAATTTTGAAGAAACGTACTCCGGCGAGACTTTTCAGGGAAGTTATATCGCCGGAATTTATTATCCGGACAAAACAAAAGTAGGCTGGTGGAAAAACGGCTATCCGAAATATTTTGCCAAAGTATTAAACGCTCCTAACTGGATCGGAATTAATATTGAAATCAATGAAGAAAATCTCGATTTAAATAAATGCGATGAGGTTCGAAACTTTAGCAGAGAACTGAACATGAAAGAAGGATGGTACAATCGTTCTTTTGAAGCAGTTCTAAGAAACGGAACCGAAATCGCAGTGAATGTTCGTCGTTTTCTTTCTTTGGATTTAGATGAAGCAGGAGTTATTAAATATGATGTTACACCTTTAAATAAAGATGCTAAAATCGTATATAAACCGTATATCGATGCCGGTGTAACTAATGAAGACGCCAATTGGGACGAAAAATTCTGGGAGCCTTTAGAAGTAAAAAAATCAAATAGTGAAGCTTTTGTAACAGCACAAACATTTAAGACGCACTTTAAAGTAACGACTTTTATGCACAATACGATTTTGGCCAACGGAGAAAACGTTCATATTTCGCCTTCAGCAATTGATTCGACTATCGATAAAGTGCAGTATACTTATGGAACTATCATTGCGAAAGGACAGACTTCATCCATACAGAAAATAGGAGGTTATACTGTTTCATTAAATCATGAAAACACTTTAGCAGGGGCCGAAAAAGTAATTAAATCTGCTGTTGCTTTAGGCTACGAAACATTGCTTCAAAACCAAATTGATGCCTGGGCAAAAATTTGGGAAATGTCAGATATTACGATTGAAGGCGATGTTAAGGCACAGCAGGGAATTCGTTTTAACATTTTCCAGTTAAACCAAACTTATTCGGGAAAAGACAGTCGACTAAACATTGGTCCAAAAGGATTTACCGGAGAAAAATACGGCGGATCAACGTATTGGGACACTGAGGCATATTGTATTCCGTTTTACATGGCTACTAAAGATCAGGAAGTTGCCCGAAATTTATTGACCTATCGTTACAATCAATTGGATAAAGCAATTGAAAACGCAAAAGACAATTTAGGTTTCAAAAACGGTGCTGCTCTCTATCCAATGGTAACGATGAATGGTGAAGAATGCCACAACGAATGGGAAATCACACACGAAGAAATCCATAGAAACGGAGCGATTGCTTTCGCTATTTACAACTATTACCGTTACACAGGGGATTACTCTTATATTCCTGAAAAAGGACTGGAAGTTTTAATCGGAATAGCACGTTTCTGGCATCAGAGAGCTTCTTTTTCTAACGAAAAAAATCAGTATGTAATTCTTGGTGTTACAGGTCCAAACGAATACGAGAACAATATCAACAATAATTTTTACACCAATTATATTGCAAAATGGTGTATTGATTTTGCTTCGGAACAAATCGATAAAGTGGCTTCAGAATATCCGGAAGATTACAAAAGAGTATTAGAAAAAGTAAACCTTTCTGTTGCCGAAATTCAGGAATGGCAAAAAGTTTCAGACAACATTTATTTCCCAAAATCGGAGGAATTAGGGATTTATCTGCAGCAGGACGGTTTTTTAGACAAAGAATTAGTTCCGGTTAAAGATCTGGATCGTTCACAGCGTCCTATCAACCAAAAATGGTCGTGGGATCGTGTTTTACGTTCACCATATATTAAACAAGCTGATGTTTTACAGGGTTTTTATTTTTTCGAAGACCATTTTTCGAGAGAAGAATTACAGCGTAATTTTGAGTTTTATGAATCGTTTACTGTTCACGAAAGTTCGCTTTCACCTTGCGTACACTCAATTCAGGCTGCTGTTTTAGATAAAATGGAGATGGCGTATACTTTTTACCTGAGAACTTCCCGACTGGATCTGGATGATTATAACAAAGAAGTAGAAGAGGGCTGTCATATCACGTCAATGGCCGGAACCTGGATGAGTATCGTAGAAGGTTTTGGCGGAATGCGTGTGAAAAACGACCAGCTTCATTTTTCGCCAAAAATTCCAAAAGAATGGGAAGCGTATTCGTTTAAAATCAATTTCAGGCATCAGATTTTAAAAGTTGCGGTAAGTCATACTGAAACTACTTTTACTGTTGACGGCGATCATGATTTAACGATTATCGTAAACGGAAAACCGGTAATTGCCAGTAAACAGCTTGCTAAAATTGACTAAATTACAATACTTTAAAAACTAAAAAAACAAAAATTACTGATTTGACAATCTTGTCATTTTGACGATAGGAGATCCGGACGAAAGTAAACGGGCGAAGCAAATCACACTAAAAATTCCATTCAGAATATCGCCAATCTTTGTCTGATTTCTAGTGTGATTTCTCCCTCCGGTCGAAATGACAAAAAAAGGAATGTTATTTCTAAAAAACCGCATACAACATTTAAAAACAATATCATATGAAAAACTTATTTTTCGCTAGTTTAGTCTTGTTTGCATTCAGCTCAATGGCAAATGCACAGCAATTAAAATCACCCGAAGGAAAGTTCGTAATGGAATTTTCGCTTCAGAACGACGGAACTCCAACTTACAATTTAAAATACAAAAACAAAGAAGTTGTAAAAACCAGTAAATTAGGTCTTGAGCTTAAAAACGACACCAAATCTTTACTTAATGATTTTACAATTGCTGATACCAAAACATCTACTTTTGATGAAACCTGGAAACCGGTTTGGGGAGAAGTAGATCATATCAGAAATCATTATAACGAACTGGCGGTTACTTTAAATCAAAAAAGCACCGACAGAAAAATTGTAATCCGTTTTCGTTTGTTTGATGATGGTTTAGGTTTCCGTTACGAATTCCCGGCGCAAAAGAACCTTACTTACTTTGTAATTAAAGAAGAAAGATCACAGTTTGCCATGACCGGCGACCACACGGCTTTCTGGATTCCTGGAGATTATGATACTCAGGAATACGATTATACAAAATCTAAATTATCTGAAATTAGAGGTTTGGCTGAAAAAGCTTATACAGCAAATGTTTCTCAAAAGTCTTTTTCACCAACAGGAGTTCAGACTTCTTTGATGTTAAAAACTGCTGACGGAATCTACATCAACCTGCACGAAGCGGCTTTGATCAATTATTCTTGCATGCACCTGAATTTAGACGATAAAAAAATGATTTTTGAATCCTGGTTAACGCCGGATGCGAAAGGTGATAAAGGGTATATGCAGGCACCAAGCCATTCGCCATGGAGAACCATTATGGTAAGTGATGATGCGAGAGATATTTTGTCTTCAAAATTGACTTTAAACTTAAACGATCCATCCAAAATTGATGATACTTCATGGATTAAACCTGTAAAATATGTAGGAGTTTGGTGGGAAATGATTACAGGAAAAAGTTCATGGTCTTATACAAACGATTATCCAACAGTTCAATTGGGAGTTACTGATTTTTCAAAAGCAAAACCAAACGGGACTCACGGAGCTAACAATGCTAATGTAAAAAAATACATTGACTTTGCTGCAAAGCACGGTTTTGACGCTGTTTTGGTCGAAGGCTGGAATGAAGGCTGGGAAGACTGGTTTGGACATTCAAAAGATTATGTTTTCGATTTTTTAACACCTTATCCGGATTTTGATGTAAAAGGGTTACACGAATATGCCAAATCTAAAGGTGTAAAAATCATCATGCACCACGAAACTTCAGGATCTGTGCGTAACTACGAGCGTCACATGGACAAGGCTTACAAATTCATGAATGACAACGGATATACAGCTGTAAAAAGTGGTTATGTTGGAGATATTTTACCTCGTGGTGAAAATCATTATGATCAATGGATTGTAAACCACTACCAATATGCTATCGAAAAAGCGGCTGAATATAAAATTATGGTGAACGCTCACGAAGCCATCCGTCCAACAGGAATCTGCAGAACATATCCAAACTTAATTGGAAATGAAGCAGCCAGAGGAACCGAATATCAGGCTTTTGGAGGTTCCAAACCAAATCATGTTACAGTATTGCCATTTACACGTTTAATAGGAGGTCCAATGGATTATACGCCTGGAATCTTTGAAATGGACATCAGCAAAATGAACCCGGGAAATACTTCTCACGTAAATAGTACACTGGCGAATCAATTGGCTTTATACGTTACGATGTACAGCCCGTTACAGATGGCAGCTGACACTCCGGAGAATTATAACCGTTTTCCGGATGCATTCCAATTCATTAAAGATGTGGCTGTAGACTGGTCAGAAAGTAAATATATCGAGGCTGAACCTGGAGATTTCGTTACTGTTGCCCGTAAAGCAAAAGGAACAAACAACTGGTTCGTTGGAAACGTAAACGGAGAAACGCCGCGTACTTCAAATATTGATTTCAGCTTCCTTGAAAATGGTAAAAAATATACTGCAACAATTTATGCTGATGCAAAAAATGCGCATTACAAAACAAATCCGCAGGCTTATACAATCAAGAAAATTGCTGTAACCAATAAATCAAAATTATCTCAGTTTTCTGCTCCGGGAGGAGGATATGCGATAAGCATTATTGAAACGAAATAATTTTTTAAAAGATAAGTGATTCCCCAGAATTACTTGTTTTTTTATCAACATCTTTTTGTCACATCGAGCGGAGTCGGGATGCTACAAAGGTTCTTGACTCCGCTCGAATTGACAATGAGAATAATTTCTTACTACTATGAATAACCTAAAAACAAACCATTTTTTCTATAAATTAGTTCTTTTGGTTTTGTTGTTTTCCGCTTCCGCGAAAGCGCAAATCCAAAAAACAGAACCGCCTTTCTGGTACGCCGGAATGAAAAATCCGGAGCTGCAGATTATGTTCTACGGAAAGAATATTGCACAATACGAAACTTCGGTTTCTAATAATGTTGCGATTAAAAATGTAGAAAAAACAGAAAACCCAAATTATCTTTTCGTAACTATCGATACGAAAGACGTAAAAGCTTCTGAACTAACTTTTTCATTCAAAAACAAAAACAAAGTCGTTTTTACTCAAAAATATATTCTTAAAGAAAGAAGAGCCAATTCTGCCGACAGAAAAAGCTATGATTCCTCTGATTTAATTTATTTAATCATGCCAGATCGTTTTGCTAATGGAAATCCTAAAAACGACAGCAATGCTTCATTAACCGAAAAAGGAAACCGTCAGGATCCGAGTGGGCGGCACGGCGGAGATATCGAAGGAATCATCAAAAATTTAGATTATATTTCTTCTTTGGGGGCAACAACCATTTGGAATACGCCACTGTGCGAGGACAACGAGAAACAGCATTCGTACCACACTTATGCGCAAACAGATGTTTATAGAATTGATCCACGTTACGGAACCAACGAAGATTATGCGAGCCTGTCTTTAGAAATGCACAAAAGAAATATGAAACTGGTTATGGATTATGTTACCAATCACTGGGGAATTTCGCACTGGATGATGAAAGATATTCCAACAAAAACCTGGTTCAATCAATTCGAAAACTTTACTCAGACACATCACAGACGTGAAGTAATTACAGATATTCACGCTTCAAAAAACGATCAGGAAGTTTGTATTGATGGTTGGTTTGTACCTTCAATGCCTGATTTGAATCTTAGAAATCCTTTGGTTTCAAAATACTTAACACAAAACGCTATCTGGTGGATTGAATTTGCCAATCTTGATGGTTTCAGAGTGGATACTTATAATTATTCGGATAAAACAGCAATGGCAAATTGGTCAAAAGCTATTACAACTGAATATCCTAATTTCAATATTGTGGGTGAAATCTGGATGCACAATCAGGCAAATTTAGCTTTTTGGCAGAAAGACAGTAAAATAGGAGTAATTGAAAACTACAATTCAAACCTTCCAAGTGTCATGGATTTTACGCTTCAAAGTCAGATTACTTCTGCTTTCAACGAAAATGAACCAAATTGGGATAGTGGATTAATTAAATTCTACAACAATTTTGCAATGGATTTTTTATATCCAAACACCAATAACATTTTGGTTTTTGCCGAAAATCATGACACAGACCGTATGAATCACACTTTTAAATATGATTTAGCGAAATACAAACTGGCTATGACTTTACTGGCAACCGTTCGCGGAATCCCACAGATTTATTACGGTTCAGAAATCGGAATGGGCGGTGACAAAACTAAAGGTGGCGACGCCGATATTCGTCAGGATTTCCCGGGCGGATGGGCTGGCGACAAAAACAATGCTTTTACAAAAGAAGGAAGAACTCTTCAGCAGGCTGCATACTTTGATTTCAGTTCAAAATTATTTAACTGGAGAAAAACAAACGAAGCGGTTCATTTCGGAAAAATGACGCATTATATTCCGGAAAATAACACCTATGTGTATTTCAGGTATACTGATGCTAAAACAGTAATGGTAGTGTTCAATAACAATGCAAAAGAGCAAGTTGTAAAAACAAATCGTTTCAAAGAGAACATCAAAAACTTTAAATCCGGAAAAGATATTATCACTGGAAAAATATTTGATTTAGCTTCTGAAATTACTTTAGAGCCAAAATCTGCTTTGGTTTTAGAATTGGAATAATATTGAACACATAATATATACCGTAGAGGCGCACTGCAGTGCGTCTACGCAAAGTTTTTCCGCCACGAATTCACGAATTTTTATTCTCAAAGATTGTCAAAAAATAATTCGTGAATTCGTGGCTATTTATTTTTTAATAAATTCCTTGCCACCTTTGCGTAAAACTTTGCGACCTTTGTGGTTAGAAAAAAAAGCAAAAATGCTAAAAATAGCTCACAGAGGTGCAAAAGCATACAAACCCGAAAACACACTTCAGGCTTTTCAAAAAGCTTTAGACCTAAATTCAGACGGAATCGAACTCGACGTTCATCTAAGTGCCGATAGAAATATCATCGTAATGCACGACGAAACCATCGATAAAATGACTAATGGAAAAGGTGCTATCAACATTTACACTTTAGCCGAATTAAAATTATTCCTAATCGCTGGCAAACATCAAATTCCAACTCTAAACGAAGTTTTTGATTTAGTAGATAAAAAATGCTTCATCAATATCGAATTAAAAAGTAGAGACGCACTGCAGTGCGTCTCTACCTTGATTGAAAAATATATCGCAGAAAAAGAGTGGAGTTATAACCACTTTATCATTTCAAGTTTTGACTGGAATGCTTTAAAAGAAGTTCAAAAACTAAATCCAAATATCCCGATTGGTGTTTTAACAGAAGAAAATGTCGATACTGCTCTGGCTTTCGCCGAATCGATAAAAGCAAAAGCCATTCATCCTGATTTTCAGTTATTGAATAAGGAAAACGTTCAGCAAATGCAGGAAAAAGGATTTCTGGTTTTCCCGTGGACAGTAAATTCGGAAGAAGATATTCAAAAAGTAAAAAGTTATAAAGTAAACGGAATTATCTCTGATAATCCAGACAAAATATAAAATAGCCACGAATTCACGAATTTTTATTCTCAAAGATTGTCAAAAAATAATTCGTGAATTCGTGGCGAATAAAAAAATATGATTAAAAATTTCGACATCATCATCGTTGGCGGAGGCGCAGCCGGATTTTTTACAGCGATTAATATTGCAGAGCAAAATTCGAAACTTAAAATCGCAATTTTAGAAAGAGGAAAAGAAGTCCTTTCTAAAGTCCGCGTTTCCGGAGGTGGGCGATGTAACGTGACACACGCCTGTTTTGAGCCTAACGAATTAGTGAAATTTTACCCAAGAGGCGAAAAAGAACTTCGCGGGCCATTTCATCAGTTTTGTTCAGGCGATACTATTGAATGGTTCGAAAAACACGGTGTTGAATTAAAAATTGAAGAAGACGGCAGAATGTTTCCTGTTTCAAATTCGTCACAAACTATCATTGACTGCTTTCTAAAAGCAACCGATAAATTAGGCATCAAAGTATTGACAGGACAAAGTGTTCAATCGATTTTCAAAAAAGAAAATCACTGGAAAATCGATACCCAAAATGACAATTTCGCAGCTGAAAAATTAGTAATGGCAACCGGAAGCAATCCAAAAATATGGGAAATGCTTCAGGAACACGGTCATGCGATTGTGAGTCCCGTTCCGTCCTTATTTACCTTCAATATCAAAGATTCACGGATTAAAGAATTGCCCGGAGTGGCAGCACAGGTAACGGTAAACGTAAAAGATACAAAACTTGAATCTACAGGTCCTTTGTTAATCACACATTGGGGAATGAGCGGGCCGGCAATTCTAAAACTTTCGGCTTGGGGCGCGCGCATTTTGCACGATAAAAATTATCAGTTTACCATTTTTGTAAACTGGTTAAACGATGTTGATTACGAAGATGCTGAAAAAATCCTGAAAGACTTAAAACAAGAACACGCTAAAAAAGCAGTTTCTAAAAAATCTCCCTTCGATTTGCCAAATCGTTTATGGGAAAGTTTAGTTTTGGCTTCAGGAATTGATTCAGAAGTTAAGTGGGCGGATTTATCTAAAAATCAGTTGCAGAATTTAGCTTCACAATTGACCAAATCCGAATTTAAAGTCAACGGAAAAAGTGCTTTTAAGGAAGAATTTGTAACGGCTGGGGGAATCGATTTAAAAGAAATCAACTTTAAAACAATGGAAAGCAAAATACATAAAAACCTTTATTTTGCTGGGGAAATCGTAAATATCGATGCCATAACAGGAGGATTTAATTTTCAGAATGCCTGGACAAGCGGGTTTATTCTGGCACAAAATATTTAATACAACATGAAATTTAAAGGAATTATTTTTGATTTAGACGGCACATTAGTAAACTCATTAGAAGACATTTCAGATGCGATGAATAAAGTACTTCAGGGTCTAAATTTCTCAACTCATACTTACGATACCTATCAATATTTTATTGGAAGCGGATTACGAAATCTGGTCAGCAAAGCACTTCCTGCAACCAACAATTCAGACGAGGAGATCGAAATTTGTTTTGAACGCATGATTAATGAATATCGTGAAATCTGCACGTTGAAAACAAAGCCTTACGAAGGAATTGTGGAACTTTTAGAAAATCTGACTTCAAAAAACATCAAAATGGCTGTTTTTTCGAACAAAGCCGATGAATTGACCAAGAAAATAGCGTTAGAAATATTTCCAAACCAATTTGACACAGCGGTTGGTTTGAGTACAGAAGCGCTTAAAAAACCAAATCCGTTTGAGGCCTTAGAAATTAGTAAAAAATGGAATTTAAAACCAGAAGAAATCCTTTTTGTAGGCGATTCTGATATCGATATGCAGACGGCTGTAAACGCCAAGATGTTTCCGGTTGGTGTTACCTGGGGCTACAGAACTGAAGAGGAATTGAAAAATAGTGGTGCAAAATTGGTTGTAAATACTGCTTCGGAATTGATTGAGATTTTATAAAAATATAATTCGTTAATAATACACTTTATTTATTCAACCACCAGATACTCGCATTTAAAATCGCAGCAAATCCAACCCAGGCTAAATACGGAATCAATAAATAACCTGCCGTTTTATTGATTTTGATGAATTTCAAATATGTTTCATAAATCATTAACCATAAAAGAGCGATTTCGATTAAGGCAAGCATCGGATTTTTTAGTCCGAAGAATAAATACGACCAGATGGTATTCAGTGTTAACTGAATTATGAAGAACCCTAAAGCTTTTTTGACTTCTTCATTTTGTTCTTTTATTTTATCCCAGACTAATCCGGCAGCAATAGCCATTAAAATATAAAGCAGGGTCCAGACCGGCATAAAAATCCAGTTGGGCGGATTAAAAAAGGGCTTTTCAATTGTTGGGTACCACTCTGCTACGCTAGGTCTTGTCACCAGACTTGCAGAATATCCAACTGCCAAACAAACTATTAGTGCTATTGCTATTTTTACGAATTTATTCATTTTCTCCAATTTTGCAGTCAAAAATAACCAAAAGAAAGTTTAAACCATATAAGTCATACAAGTTCATTTAATTTTTACTGGATTTAAGATTAACGCATTTTGGGAAATTAAAAATAAGTGTCAGGCTGAGCAGAGACGAAGCTCTTTATATATTAATAAGTCTTTAAATCCGTTCAGGATGATTTGTTTCTAAAGTTCATTAAAACTAACACTTACATTTTCTTATATAACTTATATGGTGAAAAAATTTAAAAACTATCTTTGCCAAAATTTTACAATTCATGTTTACAGCAGCTGATTTTATTCCTAAAGCATATTCTTCAACAATTGAAAGCGGAACTTTTGAATGGAGTGCTCCGAGCAATATTGCATTAGTGAAATACTGGGGGAAAAAAGAAAACCAGATTCCGGCAAATCCATCTGTAAGTTTTACGCTTAAAAATTGCAAAACGATAACCAGATTATGTTTTGAGAAAAGAGATGCTTCATCTGTAACAAATGGTTTTTCTTTTGATTTGCTTTTTGAAGGAAAATCAAAAGAAGATTTCAAGCCAAAAATCAGAAAGTTTTTAGAGCGGGTTGAAGCGTATCTGCCTTTTTTGAAAGAGTATCATTTTACAATTGATACACATAATACATTTCCGCACAGTTCAGGAATCGCTTCTTCGGCATCGGGAATGGCTGCTTTAGCAATGAATTTTATGAGTTTGGAAAAATTGCTGAATCCCGAAATGAGTGATGAATATTTCTATCAAAAAGCATCATTTTTAGCCCGTTTAGGTTCCGGAAGTGCCTGTCGTAGTGTAAAAGGAAATGTAGTCGTTTGGGGGAATCAGGCGAATATTGAAAGAAGTTCGGATTTATTTGGAGTTGAATTTCCGCATGCAATTCATGAAAATTTCCGTAATTATCAGGATACTATTTTATTGGTTGACAAAGGAGAAAAACAGGTTTCGAGTACGGTTGGACATGATTTAATGCACAATCATCCATATGCTGAAAGACGTTTTGCTCAGGCGCACGAGAATCTGGATAAATTAATCGCTATTTTTGAAAGCGGAAATGTAGAAGAGTTTATCAAAGTTGTAGAAAGTGAAGCCCTGACTTTGCACGCTATGATGATGACGTCGATGCCGTATTATATTCTGATGAAACCGAACACATTACAAATTATTAATGCAATCTGGAAATTCAGAGCCGAAACAAAAACTCCGGTTTGTTTTACGCTTGATGCCGGTGCAAATGTGCATGTTTTGTATCCTGAAAACGTTAGTAAAAAAGTATTACAATTTATTAAGAACGAATTAGTTGGCTTTTGTCAAAATGGTCAGTACATTTGCGACGAAATTGGAAAGGGTGCAATTGCATTATAATTTTGCGTATCTTTAGTTAAATTTTTTCATGATGGACATTCAATTAGAAAAACTCGAATTAATAAAATTGTTAGCAGAGACAGAAAATCCGGATATATTAAAATCTATTCGAAAAATTTTCAAAAAAGAGCAGAAAGACTGGTGGGATGATTTGACTGATGAGCAAAAAGAAGATCTTGAACTAAGCATGCAGGAATTTGAAAGAGGTGAAGTGGTGAGTTACGAATCAATTTTAAAAAGACACGGTTTACGTTGAGAAATATCAAATTTACTCTAAGAGCCGAAAGATCTTTTGAAAATATTCTGAGCTATATTGAGACAAAATGGTCAACAAAAAGAAAAATTGATTTTCTGAAAAAATTTAATAAATCAATTTTAGCAATTCTTTTACATCCGGAAAGCTTTCCATGTAGCGAGAATAACAAAATGATTAGAAAATGTGTTCTAACAAGACAGACTACTTTTTATTATGTTTTTAGTTCAAAAGAAATAACCATTATCAATGTTTTCGATACAAGACAACATCCAAATAAAATAAAAAAAGACATTAAATAAACTGTATGAAAGGACCATTATTTTACTCAAAAATATTACTCTTTGGAGAATACGGAATTATCCGCGACTCTAAAGGACTTTCTATTCCTTATAATTTTTACAACGGCGCTTTGAAAAAAAGCGAAGAACCTACTGAAGAATCCATTGCATCTAATAGAAGTTTAAGAAGTTTTGCTTCTTACCTTGAAGTTTTGCAGACGCAGCAGCCAGAATTGGTTACTTTTGATTTACAAACGCTTCAAAATGATGTTGAAAGCGGAATGTATTTCGATTCCAGTATTCCGCAGGGATATGGTGTTGGGAGTAGTGGTGCGCTTGTAGCAGCTATTTATGATAAATATGCAAACAACAAGATAACCGTTTTAGAAAATTTAACACGCGAAAAACTTTTACAGTTAAAAAATATATTTTCTCACATGGAAAGCTTTTTCCACGGGAAAAGTTCTGGTCTTGACCCTTTAAATAGTTATTTGAGTATTCCGATTTTAATTAATTCTAAAGATAATATTGAAGCAACCGGTATTCCAACTCAAAGTTTTGACGGGAAAGGGGCAGTGTTTTTATTAGACTCAGGAATTGTAGGTGAAACCGCTCCGATGGTCAATATTTTTATGGAAAATTTGAAAGACAAAGGTTTCCGTGCGATGCTTAAAAACCAGTTTGTAAAATATACAGATGCCTGCGTAGAAAACTTTTTGCATGGCGATATGAAATCGTTGTTTACCAATACAAAAAAGCTTTCAAAAGTTGTTCTAAATCATTTCAAACCCATGATTCCGGAGCAGTTTCACGGAATCTGGCAGCATGGTATTGATACAAACGATTATTATTTAAAACTATGCGGTTCCGGCGGCGGCGGTTATATTTTAGGGTTTACTGAAGATTTAGAACGTGCAAAAGCTTCTCTAAAAGATTATAAATTAGAAGTTGTTTATCAATTCTAATAAAAACCTTTTTTCTAAAATTTAAACTCGCAGAATGTTAAGCAGACAGCACAAACTTATAGTAATGAAAATTGTTAGTTTGTTTTCTGTCGTACGTGGCTATAACATTCCCATTATTATTTTAGCTCAGTATTTATCGGCTATTTTCATACTTGCTCCGGAAAAAAGAGCTTTGGATATTTTACTGGATTTTTATTTGTTTTTGATTGTCTTTGCTTCGGCTATTACTATTGCTTCGGGTTATATTATCAATAATTTTTATGATAGTCAGAAAGATTTAATCAACAGACCCAATAAATCGATGCTGGATCGTCTGGTAAGTCAGAAAACAAAATTATCGGTTTATTTTACTTTGAATTTTATAGCCGCTTTAATGGCTCTGGTTGTTTCCTGGAGGGCTTTTTTATTCTTTTCGGGGTATATTTTCCTGATTTGGTTTTACTCTCATAAAATAAAAAAATACGCTGTTATCGGAAATCTAATGGCTGCATTTATGGCTGTTTTGCCTTTTTTCGCCATCCTGTTGTTTTTTTACAATCAGATTTCGTTTGAAGAAATAGAGAATCACAGAGGACATTTTGTTGTAATTTCATCACATGCCATGTTTCTTTTTTTATTACTGCTGATTCGCGAAATGATTAAAGATCTGGAGAATTTAAAAGGGGATCTGGCAAACAATTACCAAACGATTCCGATTCTTTATAATGAAAAGGTTTCTAAACAAATCATTACAGTTTTGACCTTTTTGACCATACTTCCGGTTTATATTTTAATCAATATCTATGACGTGGGTTATATGGATATTTATTTTTATGTGTGTTTTATGGCGTTGCTTTTTTTTCTGTTATATTTATGGAAATCAAACTCGAAGGAACAATATCTGATGCTTCACAATGTGCTTAAATTTTTGATTGTTTCGGGCGTTTTTTGCATTGTTTTGATTAATCCAAGTGTGTTGTGGCATGGGAAACAATTGATTTCTAATTTTTAGGTTTTATTTCGCAGAGATTCACAGAGATTTTTCGCGAAGATTCACGGAGAATATAAAACTTTGTGCAACTCTGTGCTAACTTTGAGAAGCTTTGTGTAATAACTAATTTTAAAAAGTAAGCCAATTGATTTGATCTAGCCCCGGTTGAAGTGGAAATCCTTTTATTTTGTTCTTTAAAAAATAAAAGATTGGGAACGGAAAACGGAACCCATGTTTATAAAAAGCCAGATGTGATGCTTCAAATTAATCTAAGGCTTATTGCTATTAATCTAACAACATTGAACTTAAGATTATTTAGCAGGAATAAACTATCTTTGCACAAATTACAGAATTTATGAACAACAAGGAAGGGAATAATAAAAGAGGCGGATCGAGACCAAACAGTTCAAGACCGAACTCCGGCAAGCCAAAACCTCCTATGGCAAAGCGTGCTCAGGGACCGAAAAAAGTGAAACCTGCTGTAAAGGCAGCTGAAGAAGAGAAAGCACAAAAATTTAAAAAACAAAATCAGGCTCCAAAAAGACAGAAAGCTTCTGACGAAATTCGTTTGAATAAATATATTTCGAATTCTGGTGTTTGCTCGCGTCGTGATGCTGATATATACATTCAGTCCGGAAATGTAAAGGTAAATGGTGTTCCGGTTACTGAAATGGGATATTTGGTAAAGCTGAACGATGTTGTGAATTTTGACGGTGTTGTACTGACTCCTGAAAAGAAAGAATATATTTTGCTGAATAAACCAAAAAACTTTACAACGGCTCTTGACGAAGGTCAGGAATACCGTAATGTTCTGGAATTGGTGCGTGGGGCTACAAACTCTAAAATTGCTCCGGTTGGAAGAATGGATAAAAATACGACCGGGCTGTTATTGTTTACAAATGATAATGATATGATTCGAAAATTTACGTTGCCGAATCAGAAATCGTCTAAAATCTATCAGGTTTCGTTGGATAAAAACCTGAAATATGAGGATTTGGAAAAAATTAGTAAAGGTTTGGTTCTTGACGGACACCGTGTTTTTGTTGAAGAAATCAGTTATATTGACAACGAACCAAAAAGTGAAGTTGGACTAAAATTGCGTACCTCTAATGTAAAAGTAGTACGTTCTATTTTTGAAAGTTTTGAATATAATGTTTTACGTATTGACCGTGTATCATTTGCAGGATTGACCAAAAAGAATCTTCCAAGAGGAAATTGGCGTTTTTTGACAGATCAGGAAATTATCAATTTGAAGAACGTTTAAAAGAACGATTTATATAAATAATCAAAACCTATTTCACTTATACGGAATAGGTTTTTTTATGCTTTTGAAAGTTCTTTAAAACAGAAAAACAGATGCTGATAAATCAACACCTGTTTTTATTAACCAAACTGTAATTATTTTTTCAGGGCAAAATTAGTAAGCTCCTAAGTAGAAACTTCCTGAAGCAGCTTTTAATGTAGCTCCTTTTTTAATTTCTTTGGTTTTATAATTTACAATATAAATATTACCATCTTTCCCTGAAGGAGTTAATGGAAGATATACATTATCTCCTACTAAACCAATGTTTTGGAACTGACCAAATGTTGTGGCTAATGCTGTATCTGTTTCACTATCTGTAGCTAGTTTAGTTGCTGTTTTAGCATTTAAATCTATTAAAGCAACATAACCGCCATTAGTACCTGTTACGGTATAAAGAACAACAGCTACTCCATCTTTAATATATCTCCAGGCTTTAATGCTTGAACCAGTTATGCTTAAAGCAGTATTAAGATTGAAGTGGTAAGTCTGATCGTAATCATTTGTTGCTTTACTGATACGTAGGATATCCGGACCAGAAGTAGCAGTAGCCTGGTAAAGATTTCCATCAGTACCAACATACTGTGTTAATGTACGATAACCAAGGTTATCAATTATACTATTTTCAGAAGTAATGATTTTTGGGTTTCTTAGTGAAGGATAATCTACCACGTAAGTCATAGTACCTACATTTCTTTCTGTAGTAGTCTGCCATCCAGAGATAGCCCCGGTATTTGCATTTGTTGTTACTGTACCGTTTACATTATGTCTTCTAACACCCAAACCTATATATAGTTTGTCTTTAGCCTGGTTTAGTACAGGCACATCTGCTCTCCACACATGGTAACCTTGCGCCTCTAATTCAGCTCCAAGATCGATATCAATATTACCTGTATTTGTGATGGCAGTGTTATTCAAATCGATATTCGCAATTTTGATTTTACCTTTTGGATGTCTCCATACGTAATTTGGAGCACTACCTGTATAAGGATCTAATGCTTCTCCAAAAGATACTCCTACACCAATGCCTTCTGCAGCTTTAACCCAGCGAGGAGAAGTACCCAGGATAGTTGCAGTATTTAATTCAAAGCCTACTTCTTCGTATTTTCCTTCCCCAGAAACCTTGTATTTATTGAATACACCACCTTCTGTTCCCGTATATTGAATATTGTATAAAAACTGACCATCTTCAGAAGCCTGAACACGAGCAGTACGGCTTGATTTTAGAGCAAATCCATTAACATATTTTTCTCCATCCATTTTAAAAAGATCGACTACATAATTTGGATCCGCAGCATTTTCAGGAGTAATGGCATAGGCGCGTGTCCCTCCATTTCCTGCTGTTCCTGCAGCGTCAGGAAAAGATCCTGTTAAAGTAATCCAGCGTGTGCCATCTGCTACTGGTGGATTCGTTCCTGAATCGTTGTTGTCGTCACTACTACAGCTTCCTAATGTTAAGGCTGTAATAACAGTACTAAATAATGCTATTCTAAATAGATTTTTTTTCATGATATTGGTGTATTTGATTATTAAAATTTACTAAATGTGTAATTCAATTTGAAGTAGATTCCTCTACCAGGCTTTTGTATTTGAAAATTGTCATAAACTTGTGCGTTAAACATGTTTTTTAGATCTACACTGGCTACCAGTTTTTTCGAAGGAAAACGATAACTCAGTCCTAAATCATGTGAAATCTGAGTAGGCGTTTTTGACGATTCGGCCATTCCTCTTGCCGTAAAATATTCGGCTACATATCCTGCATTATAATAAGTGGTTAATAGCGATTCCTTCTGAAAAACATTTAAAAAATTATACTGCATGTTCGCATTCATAGTAAAAAAAGGTTCGTTGGCTACCTGATGGCCATAATAATCATTTTTATTGCCATCACTATCTATTTCGCTTTTATCAAGATTGTTGAATTTTGAAATATTAAAAGAAGTATTAAGACGGTTGTTATAGATGTAAATAATTTCTGCTTCGAAGCCTTTTGCTTGTGTTTTTTCAAGATTAACGTACTGTGTGGTTTGAGGATTAGCATCTGATTCATTTACAATATCTGCTGAGTTTACAGTTTGTGCCGTAATTTTATTGTAAGCATTACGCCAGAAAGCGTTAACATAAAACGCTATTTTATGTTTTCCGAAGTCAGATGGATTCCAACGAAAACCTAAATTATAATTGATGTATTTCTCTGCCTGCAATTGAAGATTTGGCAGTATATTTTGTTCAGGTGCTCCAAACAATTGCATATCAGAGGGCATTATATATGAGTTTTCCGTAGAACCAGTGATAAACATACTGGGAATTACATTATATGAGACTGTACCGCCGAAGCCAAAATTACTGTCGATAGTAGTAACATTTTCTTCGACAATTGAATTTACACCTTCTATTGTTACTATTTTTTTTCGTAAATCATTGACACGATTATTGGTGTACTTTCCTGAAATGTAGGTTTTTAATTTCCTGTTAAAAGTTTCTGCGTCATAAGACATAGAAATAATATTTTTGTAAATATGACTGTCGGTAGCTAAATCTTTGGACGCAGGATTTAATAAATCTTCCTCTTTTCTATTTGTTGCTTCAAATTTATGATTTAACGATACACGATGTCCATCTGTAATCAAATAGCCCAAATTGGCTCGTGCGTTTGTAATTTTTGTGTCTATATCAGTAATAACTTTTTTCCCTTGTTGTCCTCCCTCTTTTGTCTTCAATTTAACCAGAACGCCATTTTCATAAACATGCCTTATTTTGCCATCCCAATTGTAAGCATAACCAACAGTATCCTGTAAATAGGTATTACGTTCGCTTCGCACGGCATTGACATTAAAAGTTAAATTTTTTGCAAGAAAATTTCTCTTGTTATAGTTCAGTTCAAATACATTCGCTCCCGTTTCATTAAATCTACCCACATACGGTACAGACATTGTTATACCGTGAGGAATTTCGGTATAGTTACTCGATCCATTGTATACAATAAAAAACTGATCAGCCCATTTGGTGTTGGTAAAACCAACTTCAAAACGTCCGGATATATTTTTATAAGTATTGTTGAATCGTTTTGCTCTGTAGTAGTGTTTAATTTGCTGAAATTCATTTACATATGTTGAAGAGTATCCCCAAGTTTCGTAACTATTGTCTGTGTAGATATAAGAACCAGTGCCTCTGAAGGAAAATCCTGTTTTTTTATCCCGATACATTACACCAAAATCGGATTGGAAAGTGTTAAATGATCCATAAGAGGCTGAAACGTTAGCAGTATTCTGAGACACATCTTTTTTTAGTATCACATTAATTGCTCCACCGACATAATCACCTGTTAAATGAGCAGGCAAAACCCCTTTGTAAACTTCTATACGCTCGATCATGGCTGGTGGAATATTGTTGAGGTTGAAAGACTGACCATAAGTAGAAACCTCAATTCCATTAAGAAAAACTCCTATAGTACTTCCGGACATTCCATTCAGGTTATATACAACATTTGAGCCTATTCCTCCATTTTGTCTAACACGTACACCAACAGACCTGTCCAGTAATTCATTGGTAGTTAAATTTCTTAATGAAGCTTCCTTGGTTTCAATGATTGAAACAGCAAAACCGGAAGTTTCTAATTTTTTCTTTTTTGATGTTCCCTGTACGGTAATGTTTTCTAATGTTTCTGCTTCTGAATCTTTTTCTTTGTTTTTCTCTGTAGATTTTTCTTTTTCTTTTGTCTGATTTTCTTGTGAAAATGACGGTAAAGTCATTAAAATGAGCATAATAAGAAAAGTGTATTTATTGCGCATAGAAGGAAAATGTAATTTTTAGCAGAAAATTATCTTTAATTAGACTTATTATAAATAATTTTGCAGCAAAAGTACCATGACAGTACTTAAAACAGATAGGGAAAAACGGATTATTATTTTGTAAAAACGGATTATATTTTGAGATTTAAATCAATCATTCTGGGAGAAGAACAGCCAATTATAGATATTGAAACCGGCACTTACAATCAAAAAAATCATTTTGCTGAAGAAAAAGTCAATATAAAAAAAGAGGATCTGGGAGAAATTACCAGCATTAATCTAATTACTGAAGATATTTTGATTTTTGATATTCAAATGTATTTTTCAACTCCTCAAACAATCCGAACTGAAATGGTTGGGGAATCTGTAGTACTGAATTTCATTTGCTGTAATAATGTAGAAGCTAATATTGATGAAGTTGAAAGTGAAAAATACACTATAGAAAACACCCATAATATTCTTTACGCCTCAAAACTCAACGCCACTTTTAAAATCCCTGAATTAGAAGAAATTAATTATCTATCGATTATTTTATCTCCGGATTTTTATTCTAAATTAATTAATGAAAACTGGGATCTGCATCAAAAATTCTCGAAAAATATTTTACAGAAAAAAACCGGTTACCTTACGCCAAAATACGTTCCCTTTAATTCGGAAATTCAATGGGCTATTCACGAAATAAAAAATTGTAAATATTCCGGATCCATGAAAAAAATGTATCTGGAAGCAAAGATCAAAGAGCTTATAATTTTTCAGCTTGAATCTTTGAAGGAATTTGAAAGCAAAGTTCCTGTAGACGAAAAGGATTATAAAAAACTGCTGGAAGCCAAAAGAATTTTAGAACGCAATTTTACAAACGCACCTTCACTTCTGGAGCTTTCGAGATTGATATCGCTTAACGAATTTAAACTCAAAAAAGGATTCAAAGCCTGTTTTGAAACCACGGTAAAAAGTTATGTCATCAAACTCAGAATGGAATATGCCAAAAAATTATTCAAAAACAAAAACTCAAATGTAGGCGAAGTTGCTTATAAATGTGGCTATAAAGATGTGTCACATTTTTCGGCTGCTTTTAAATCATTTTATGGTTTTACTCCAATGAATTTTAGAAAGTTCAACATTTTTACCAAGTTGAATTTTATTTTTTGGGAGTTTATCGACTTTTTCCCTTTCGTTGATTTTTTATAAAGGCAAAAAAAGAAGCCTGTTAAGCTTCTTTCTTTATAATTTTCTAAATCATTGTAGTATTATAGTGTGCTTTTTTGTTTGTCTAAAAAAACATTTGATTGAAGCTCTAACAATTCAGTAGCATTTTTTCGTTGCAGATTGTATAGATTTCTATCTTCAGCAATATCTGCATATACTTTATCATGCATTGAAGCACTTGTTTTTATCAGTAACTCACGTTGGTATTTATTCTGTTCCAGAGTGGCTTTCATAGCAGTTTCAGCTTCTTCCTGTTTTATATCGAATTCGCCTTTTGGAGCCAGTAATTTGGCAATTATGGGAGAGGTTTCGATTGCTAAAAACAACAGCATGATAAAAAATGATGGAATCCATGGTAATTTATTCAGGGCATTAATTCTAGCCATTAATCCATCAAAACCTTCGATGATTGGTTGCGTCTGCGAAACCTTTTTATCCAGATCGGCCTGAAGCTGCTTGCCTGCTTTTTCTTTTTCTGCAATTTTGGCTTCGTTAGTTGCTTTTAGAGTTTCGAATTCTTTTAAGGCAGCATCGTGTTTTTCTCTTTTCTCCTTATAAACCGGGCCTTTTCCTAATCTTTTAGTTCCGGCAGTTCCTTCGGCTTCTGTAATATAAGTAGAGTATAAATCATTTACTTCTTTCTCTTTCTTTAAAATATCAGCCTTTAAAGCAGCAATTTCGGCTTTATTTTTATCTAAATCCGATTTGAAATAGGTTCCAATTTGTTTTTTATTAGCCAATTCCATTTCGTTTTTTTCCTTCAGTAAAACGGTATTGATCTCTTTTTCGAAAATTTTGATTTCCAATGGCTTTGAAATTACGATTGCAATAATAATTGCTAATATGATTCGCGGAGTCGCCTGAAGAAATTCATCCATAAAGCGATCTCTTTTTTTAATAGTCGAAACGATAAAACGATCCAGATTAAAAATAAGTAAACTCCAAACCAATCCAAAAATCAGGGCTGGATAAATAGAGTCAAAAACAGTAAAAAGCGCATAAGCACTGGCCAGAAAAGCCATAACTGCGGTAAAAAAAACAGTGGCGCCAATACCAACATATTTGGTTTGTTCGCCTTCTGAACAGCCTGCAAGAAGATTTCGGTCGGCTCCTGAGCACAGGATAAAAAATTGTTTTAACATGATTGATGATTTTTGATTGATAAGGCAAATTTAACGCCAAAAATTTAATTGAAGAGTAAATAGTTGATTTGTTTTTACTTGTGAATCAATTATTTGGTGTTTTAGTGTTACATAAACATTAATATTTTCTGCTTTTAACCGCATAATCATAACAGTATGTTAATTTTTTTTAACGGCTTTAATAACATTCAGTTTTTAGTTTCGCAACCGAAAATTAAACCAAAACACACAATGAAAAATTTTTATGCAGCAGTAATCCTCTTTTTGATAACAATATCGGGGTATGCTCAAAAAGCAATAATATCTGGTAAGGTATTAGACGCTGATGACAAACTTCCTTTGCCGGGAGCCATGATTCAAATTGTTGGTGAAAACAAATACACTGTTTCTGATTATAATGGTCGTTTTGAATTGCTTAATATTAATGTGGGAACTTATCAGGTAACTGTAAAATATATTGGATACACTGCTATTACTCAGGAAATCAAAGTTGAGCAGGGTAAAAATAACGTGATTGACTTTGCTCTTAAAACTACAGGAACAGAGTTGAATGAGGTTGTTGTGGGTGACATCTTAAAAGGTCAGGCAAAAGCGTTGAACCAGCAGAAAAATAACAAAAATATTGGAAACGTAATTTCGTCAGATCAGGTAGGTCGTTTTCCGGATGCCAATGTGGGTGACGCTTTAAAGCGTGTTCCGGGTATCACAATGCAAAATGATCAGGGTGAAGCGCGTAACATTATCATTAGAGGTTTGGCTCCGTCTTTGAATTCTGTAACCTTAAATGGCGACCGTATTCCATCTGCCGAAGGAGACAATAGAAACGTTCAGATGGATTTGATTCCTTCTGATATGATTTCGACTATCGAAGTAAACAAAACATTAACATCAGACATGGATGCTGATGCTATTGGAGGTTCTGTAAACTTAGTGACAAGAGCAACTCCAAACGGTGAGAGAATTTCAGCAACGCTTGCCGGAGGATATCTTCCAATTCGTGAACATGCGTCTTATACAGCAGGATTAGTGTATGGTAACAGATTCTTTAATAATAAATTAGGGATGGTTGTCAGTGGATCGTATAATAATGTGGATTATGGTTCTGATAATATTGAAAACGAATGGGTAAAAGACGATTTCGGAAACCAGTATTTGCAGGCTTCAGAAATTAGAAAATACGATGTACAGCGTATCCGTAGAAGTGGATCGATTGCTTTAGATTATAAATTTGACGAGAATAACAGTATTTTCGCTAATGCAATTTACAACTGGAGAGACGACAGAGAAAACCGTTTCAGAACTACTTATGATGATATCGAACCACTTTATAATGGTGAAGAAATTATTGGTTTTGAAGGTCGTGTAAAACGCCAGACAAAAGGTGGTGTTGATAATAACCGTAATAAAAACAGAAGATTAGAAGATCAGAGAGTTCAGAATTATTCTATTCGTGGAGAACATTTAATCAGTTCAAAATTAGATTTAGACTGGTCTGCAAACTATGCTAAAGCAAGAGAATACCGTCCTGAAGAACGTTACATCGAATACCGTCAGAAAGGTTTAGAGATGTTCCAGGATTTATCTGATCCAAGATTTCCTTTATTGACAACTGTTGGTGAATCTACAGATGAATTTAAATTTGATTCAGTTTCTGAAAATACAGACGAAACAAGCGAAAGTGAATTTGGTGCAAAAGTGAATATCCGTTTTCCATTTTCTGTTATTGCAGGTGAAAAAGGAAGATTAAGAACAGGTCTTAGACTTCGTTTGAAAGAAAAAGAAAGAAACAACACTTTCTATGCTTACGAACCAATCAATGACGGAATGGAATTATTATCTGAAGTTCCAACGAGCTATTTTGATGGAAAAAATTTTAATCCGGGAAGTAAATATGTACCGGGAACTTTTGCTTCGGCTAATTTCTTAGGAAGTTTAGACCTTAACAACGCTAGCTTGTTTGATAAAGAAGCAGACCCGGCTGAATACCTAGCTGTGAATTATAATGCTAAAGAAAGTATCTATGCTGCTTATGTAAGATGGGATCAGGATTTTAACGATAAACTTTCAATGGTTTTAGGTTTCCGTGTCGAAAGTACACACATCGATTATACAGGAAACCGTGTTTTAGATGAAGAAGAATTAGAAAGCCAGATCAACACGACAAATTCTTATACTAATTTATTGCCAAGTGTTTCTTTTCAGTACAATGCTACAAAAGACTTAGTTTTAAGAGCTGCTGCAACTACGGCATTGGCAAGACCAAACTATTATGCATTAGCGCCTTATGTAAACAATATTGCGGCTGACAAAGAAATTACGGCAGGAAATCCGGATCTTGATGTAACGTATTCATACAATTATGATTTCATGGTAGAGAATTATTTTAAATCGGTTGGATTAATTTCAGGGGGTGTTTTCTACAAAAAATTAAATGATTTCATTTACAACTACAGCGATAATCAATATACAGATGCTAAATTTGCTGCAGATTTCCCAAACCAGGTAAATCCAATTCCTGCTGGCGAAAACTGGTCATTTTTGCAATCAAGAAACGGAGACCATGTTAATGTTTATGGTTTTGAGGTAGCGCTTCAGCGTCAGTTAGATTTCCTGCCTGGTAAATTCTTAAAAGGTTTCGGTATTTATTTAAACTATACTTACACTAAATCTAAAGCAAAAGGAATTGCTGATGAAGACGGAAATGAAAGAAACAACATCAGTCTTCCTGGAACTGCTCCGCACATGTTCAACGGATCATTATCATGGGAAAACAAACGTTTCTCGGCAAGAATTTCTACTAATTTCACCTCAGATTATTTAGATGAATTAGGTTCAGAAGCATACAACGACAGTTTCTATGACAAACAATTTTTCTTAGATGCGAATGCGTCGTATAAAATTACGCCTAAACTTCGCTTTTTTGCAGAAGCTAATAACTTAACAAATCAGCCATTGCGTTACTATCAGGGAATTGAATCGAATACAAAACAAGCTGAATACTATCAGGCTCGTTACAATTTCGGTTTGAAATTAGACTTGTAAAACCTGTTTTTTAAAATTCTTAAATTAGACAGAGTTTAACGGCTCTGTCTAATTGCATACAAATACATTATAAAAATGAAGAATAAATCTATACTTGCGTTTTTACTTTTAGCACTTTCATTCACGGCTTGTAAAGATGATAAATTGGCTCCGGTTGCACCAAATGCAGTAAAACCAACTGCGGTTACAGAAGCTTTGCCCCACGATACTGACGATCCCTCGATCTGGATTCATCCAACCGATGCTACAAAAAGTATTATCGTAGGAACCGATAAAGATACAGACGGTGGTTTGTATGCTTTTGATTTAAATGGAAAAATCCTTAAAAAATCAATTCCGTTAAAACGTCCAAATAATGTTGATATCGCTTACGGATTAGTTATTGACGGAAAAAAAGTTGATATCGCCGTTACAACAGAACGTGAAAGCAACAAAATTAGAATCTTCAGTCTGCCGGATTTAGAACCAATTGACAACGGCGGTATTTCGGTTTTTGAAGGAGAAGAGTTGCGTGATCCAATGGGAGTTGCTTTATACACACGTCCAACAGACGGTAAAATATTTGCCATTGTAGGAAGAAAATCTGGCCCTTCTGGAAGTTATTTATGGCAGTATGAACTTTCCGGAAGCGGAAAATTTGCTACAGGAAATGTAGTTCGCAAATTTGGAGCTTATAGTGGAAAGAAAGAAATCGAAGCGATTGCTGTTGATAATGAACTGGGAGCTGTTTACTACTGTGATGAGCAATTCGGAATCAGAAAATACAAAGCAGATCCAGTTTTAAATGATAATAAAGAATTGGCACTTTTTGGACAGAAAGATTTTAAAGCCGATCACGAAGGAATTGCTATTTACAAAAAAACGGATTCTACAGGATATATTTTAGTATCAAACCAACAGGCTAACACTTTTATGGTGTATCCGAGAGAAGGTGTTAACGGAAATCCAAACAGTTATAAATTACTGGCAGAGGTTCCAACTTCAACAATCGAATGTGATGGTGCCGATGTAACCAGTATTAATTTAGGCGAACCATATAAAAACGGTCTTTTTGTAGCAATGAGCAACGGAATGACATTTCATTATTACGCATGGGATTTGATTCAGAAACGTATTGACGAATCTAAAAAATAAATTTTCAGTGTTTACTGTGTTTTCAGTCGCAGCGTCAGTGTTCAGTGTTTATTTTTAGCTGCGATTGGAGACCAAACAAAAAAGCTGTTCATAACGAACAGCTTTTTTTAGTTTGAATTATAATTGCCCTTTATTCTGTAATCGGTGCGCCTGCTAAGATTTCAGCATTTGCAAACTCTTCAAATTTGGCAAAATTAGCTTTGAATTTTTGAGCCAATTCTAACGCTTTTTTATCGTATAAATCTTTGTCTTCCCAGGTATTTCTCGGATTTAAAATTTCGCTTGGGACATTAGGGCAGGATTGTGGTTTAGCGATTCCAAATACTTTATGGTCAACGTACTCTACATTATCCAGTTCTCCGTTTAATGCAGCCGTAATCATAGCACGAGTGTATTTTAATTTCATACGGGTTCCTGTTCCGTATGCACCACCTGTCCATCCTGTATTGATTAGCCAAACTTTTACATTAGCATCTTTCATTTTTTTGCTTAACATTTCAGCATATTTCGTCGGATGCAGAGGCATAAACGGTGCTCCAAAACAAGCAGAGAAATTTGGCTGAGGTTCTGTTACACCTGCTTCAGTTCCGGCTACTTTTGCTGTATAGCCCGAAATAAAATGATAAGCAGCCTGACCTGGAGTCAGTTTTGAGATTGGAGGCAAAATTCCGAAAGAATCTGCCGTTAAGAAAAATATATTTTTAGGGTTATGTCCAATAGACCCCGGTTGAATATTGTCAATATGTGTTATCGGATAACTTACACGTGTGTTTTGCGTAATCGAAACATCTTCATAATCAACTTCGTTTGTTCCGGCTTTAAAAACCACATTTTCTAAAAGTGCTCCTTTTTTGATGGCTCTGAAAATATCCGGTTCATTTTCTTCAGATAAGTTAATTACTTTCGCATAACAGCCGCCTTCAAAGTTAAAAACGGTATTTTCGCTTGTCCATCCATGTTCATCGTCACCGATTAATTTGCGTTCCGGGTCTGCTGATAAAGTAGTTTTTCCTGTTCCGGATAATCCGAAGAAAATCGCAGTATCCCCGGCTTCACCCACATTGGCACTACAGTGCATTGGCAAAGTATTTTCGAAAACCGGTAAAATGAAGTTTAATGCAGAAAAAATCCCTTTTTTCATTTCCCCTGTATAACCTGTTCCTCCAATTAAGGCTACTTTTTTAGTAAAATCCAAAATAGCAAAATTGGACTGTCGTGTACCATCTACAGCAGGATCTGCCATGAAACTTGGTGCACAGATTACAGTCCATTCAGGAGTAAAGTTGGCTAACTCTGACTCTTCCGGTCTTAAAAACATATTGTAACAAAACAAATTTGACCAGGCTGTTTCGGTTACTACGCGAACATTTAGTCTGTAATTGGCGTCAGAGCAAACGTATGAATCGCGTACAAAAACTTCTTTGTCTGATAAAAACTGGGTTACCTTATTATATAGTTTTTCGAAAGCATCCGGTGAAAACGGAATATTTACATTTCCCCACCAAACTTTGTCCTCTGTAATACTGTCTTTTACAATAAAACGATCCTGTGGAGAACGTCCTGTAAACTCGCCTGTATTAATCGCCAGAGCGCCGGTAGAACTTTCAATTCCCTGCCCGGATTCGATCGTTATGGCGTGCAGTTCATCTGCAGATAACTGATACCGGACTGTAGCGTTTTTAATTCCTAAATTAGTTAGCGAAATCGATTTCGAGGAAAGTGTATTCGTCTCCATAAATTTTTTGTTGTGTTATAATTTATCCTAAAATGTCAAATTTTAAAATATAATTGAAAGCTTATCCGGTGTTATATTATTCATTTTTAGACTTAAAAAATAAAAAATATTCACACATAAAAAGATATCTGTTATATATACAACAAAATTAGTTAATAAAATTCAGATAGAATTTTTTTAAATGAATTTTATGATTTTTTCTTAAAAAAAGTAAGCAAAAGAACAAACCAGGCGAAGATTAATAGGAATCCGCCAATTGGAGTTACGAATCCAATAATTTTAAAGTCAATCGTTGTTACATTTTTGGTAGTCAGTAAGTAAATGGAACCTGAGAACAAAAGTACGCCTGCTAAAACTAAATTATAGATCACTTTTAGCGTCTTTAAAGGCAGTTCTGTTCGGGAAGCCACAAAAAATAAAAAGAAAGCATGATACATCTGATAACGAACACCCGTTTCAAAACTGGTTAATTGTTCCGGAGTTAATATTGCTTTTAAGGCATGCGCGCCAAAAGCACCTAAAATAATCGCTAACATTCCGAAAATAGTACCTGTAATAATTATTTTTCTTTCCATTTTTTATGTGTTTTTAATATCACAAAAATACTCTTAATTAAGCCAAACAAAAAACATTTCAAATACACTTTTAAAAAAAATCTGATTTACTTTGTTTCTGTATTTTTTAAAATTTCATCATTCTTTAATTGTTATTTTTGTAACATTTTTGTATGTTTGTGTTATATATGTAAATTATGAGACATATTCTGATCATTGGAGCGGGTAGATCCGCATCGTCCCTGATACAGTATTTGCTTTCAAAATCTGAAAGCGAAAATCTGCATATTACGGTAGCTGATTTATCTTTGGCTTTGGCCGAAAAAAAGACCGGAAATCACCCTAATGCTACTCCAATTGCCCTGAATATTTTTGATGCCGAAGAAAGACAGGTGGCCATAAAAAAAGCTTCAATAGTAATTTCGATGCTTCCGGCACATTTGCATATTGAAATTGCAAAAGATTGTCTACAATTCAAAAAACATCTGGTTACCGCTTCCTATATAAGTGATGCTATGATGGTACTTGATGAAGAAGCCAAAAAAAATAATTTGATTTTCATGAATGAAATTGGCCTCGATCCCGGAATAGATCATATGAGTGCTATGAAAGTCATTGACGAAATTAGATCGAAAGGTGGAAAAATGCTTTTGTTCGAATCTTTTTGCGGCGGATTGGTTGCTCCGGAATCTGATAACAATTTGTGGAATTACAAATTTACCTGGGCACCGCGTAATGTGGTATTAGCGGGTCAGGGTGGTGCAGCAAAATTTATTCAGGAAGGTACTTATAAATACATTCCATACGGAACTTTATTTCGCAGAACAGAGTTTCTCGAGGTAGAGGGCTACGGTAAATTTGAAGCCTATTCCAATCGTGATTCGCTTAAATACCGGTCAATATATGGTTTGGATGATATTCTGACTTTATACAGAGGAACAATTAGAAGAGTTGGTTTTTCGAAAGCCTGGAATATGTTTGTGCAACTGGGCATGACAGACGACAGTTATATCATGGAAGATTCTGAAAACATGAGTTACCGTCAGTTTACCAATTCGTTTTTACCATATCACCCAACAGATTCAGTCGAAATAAAAATGCGTCTGATTTTAAAAATAGATCAGGACGATATTATGTGGGACAAACTTTTAGAACTGGATTTATTCAACCCCAGCAAAAAAGTAAATCTGCCTAATGCGACTCCTGCCCAGATTTTAGAAAAAATACTGACTGACAGCTGGACTCTGGAACCAGATGATAAAGATATGATCGTGATGTATCATAAATTTGGCTACGAACTGAATGGTGAAAAAAAACAAATTGACTCAAAAATGGTTTGCATAGGTGAAGATCAAACGTATACGGCGATGGCAAAAACCGTAGGGCTTCCGGTGGCGATAGCGACTTTGTTGATTTTGAATGGAAAAATTACAACCCCAGGTGTACAGCTTCCGATCAATAAGGAAGTGTATTTGCCAATTTTAGAAGAATTAGAAAGTTATGGTGTCGTTTTTCACGAACAAAGCATGCCATATTTTGGATATAATCCGGACTTGTTTTAAACGGATTTATTTTTAGTTTTTGAATTTTTTAAAATCCGCTTCTTGTAAAAAGGAGCGGATTTTTTTAAATTAATTTTCTGATTGAATTGTAACAGGCAGAATGTAGGCTGTACTCACGGCTGTTCCGTCTTTAAGTTTACCTGGAATCCATTTTTTATTCAATTTTAAACAGCGTATAGCTTCTTCACCGGTACCATAACCGATATCTTTTAAAATCGTAGTTTGTCCAATAGAGCCGTCTTTTTCAATTACAAAACCAATAACAAGTTTTCCTTTTAATCCTACTTTTTCAGGAGTTTTAAACTGTTTTGAAAGATCTGTATAAAAATTTTGCAAACCTCCCGGATAAGTTGGTTTTTCAAAGACCTCTGATATTGAATATACTTTTTCGGCTGACTTTTCAGTGGCTACGATATTAATAGGTAAAGAATATAAGACCCGAACATTTTCTCCTTTATATTTTCCAGGAATCCATTTAGGTGAATTTTGAAGTACACGGATTGCTTCTCTTCCTGTATCGTAACCAATGTCTTTTAAAACTCTTATGTCTGTTAAAGAGCCATCTTTTTCGATTATAAATGTAGTATAGATTTTGCCTGCTAAACCCTGAATTTTTGGAGTTTGATAATTGGCTCCTATGAATTTATAAAACTCTTTAATACCGTCCGGGAAAGATGGCATTTCATCTAATTCAGATATCTTTTTATAATCATTAGTTGTTGATGTAGTTTCTGTCTGGGCTTTTATTTCTAAGGAAATAAGAGCAATAAGTAAAGAAAGGATAGATAAAAGTTTTTTTTGCATTTGTACGGTTTGGCTGATTTTTAATTAGATTAAGAATAGCTGCAATTTTAATAAATAAAGTAATATAAAGTTTTTTTATTTTTTTTCTGCCTGAATCTGGATTGGCAAACTATATAAAACCCGAACGAATTTGCCATTTATAGAACCAGCAGTCCAGTTTGGAGAAAGTTTTAGTACACGAATTGCCTCACTTCCCATTCCGTAACCTAAGTCTTTTAAAACTTTTATTTCAGACAAAGAACCTTCTTTTTCCACTACAAACTGCAGGTAAATTTTTCCTGAAAAGTTGTTTTTGGCAGCCTCAGGCGGCATTTTGAAATTTTCACCTATAAATCTATAAAAGGCTTCTATTCCGCCTGGAAATTCAGGCTGTGTTTCAATTGGATCAATAGCATTTATCGGTCTATCATCGTTTAATTTTTTGTTATTTTCCTGAGCAGTACTTTTATGGCTAAATATAAAAAGCAATAAAGCTGAAAATACAATTGCAGTAAATGCTTTTAGGGTCGATTTTATTTTGCATTCTTTTTTAGTCATCATAAGAAAACGTTTTTTGGTTATTAAATAATTGATAGCACTCGCTAAATCAATACGGGTCTTATCTGAAGCTATTTGGAGTAATAAATTCTGATAATCTGAAACTGAATTGTAACGAACGTTGACTGCTTCGTCTGCCAGAAATTCATGATTAAGCTTAATTGCTTTTTTATACAGGATAAAGATTGGATTAAACCAAAATACAATTTGCAAAATTTCTATAAGCAGAATATCCAAAGTATGTTTTTGCTGCAAATGTGCTTTTTCATGCGCTATTAATTCTGATGGAATTTTATTGTTTTTGAATACTGACTTATTAATGAAAATGGTATTCCAGAACGAGTGTGGCAAAGTGCTTTCTTCAATTAGAATGACTTTTTCTCCGTTTATAAATTGAGTTTCATTTATTTTAATTTTTCTGTAAAATGAATACAGATTCAATATAAAACGAATACTCAGAATTGAAACCACAAGAAAATAAATTCCAAAAAGGACATTAGCCAGATTTAGATAATCAACTAACGATTTTAAACTATCATTGCTTTTCTGAACCACTAATTCGTCTAAGCTAAAAGATCCTATTTTATTGGAAGGATTAGATTGGAAGGAAATAATTTGTAATGGAAATAAAAAACTAAAAACCAAACCCAAAAGTAGATAAGCCCGATTAAAACGAAACATTTTTTCGTTTGCCAGCCATAACTTATATCCTGCATAAAAAAGTAAAAGCAGTAATCCCGATTTTAAAAGATACGCAATCATTTTTTCTTCTTTTGAATTTCTGAATCGATTATTTTTTTGAGTTCTTCCAGTTCCGAAGCTGATAAATTGGTTTCGGTTGTAAAGAAAGAAGCAAATTGCGAGGCCGAATTATTAAAAAAATTGCTAATCAGTCCTTTTACATGTTTAGAGAAATAATCTGTTTTTTTGACTAATGGATAATATTCTCTTGAATTCCCGAACTCGTTGTATGCCACAAATTTCTTATCTATCATCCTTTTTAAAAGCGTTGCAACGGTGGTTGTTGCCGGTTTTGGTTCCGAATAGGCTTCAAGCAGATCTTTCATGAAGGCTTTTTCGAGCTTCCACAAATGTTCCATTAATTGTTCTTCTGAGTTTGATAATTGCATGTTTTTAGAGTTTCTAAGTTTTTCTTATTCTATGTTTTGTTCTGAAACCAAATTCCCTTTATTGTATTTTCTGATATCGGTTAATTTTCCTTTATCCGAATAGAATTTCCATTTTCCGAAATAAAACCAGTGTGTTTCGACTGAATCAATTTCAACGCTGGTTTTTCCTTTTGATTGGAGCTTTCCGTTTGGATGATAATATTTTACGGTGCACATTCCGTTTTTGTATTTTTCGGTTTTATAGATTTTTCCGTTGATATAGGATTTCCACTTTTTTACCGGCTGGTCGTCTTTGTAATATTCATACGACTTGTAATGGGTACTATCTTCTGAATATTCCTCAATCCAGACTCCTTGCTTTTTCTTTTCAGTCTTTTGGTTGATTAAACTGGGTTTGCAGCCAAAAAGAAATGCTCCGCATAACAATATTGCAAAAAGGTTTTTCATGTCTTTTTTCTATGTTTGTAGATTTGTTTCTACAAATGTAGAGTAAAATTTAAAACTTGCAAGAAAAAAGTTTTAAAAATTTAAATCGAACTATGATTTTCAATGATTTGTGATAGCGTTAGGGATAGAGGCGGCATCCTTTTATGAAGTGATAACGGAATAAAAGATATAGCCGAAAGCCCGACCGTAGGTAACGCCCTAATTAATATCAATGACAAATTTTAATATCAATTTGAAACTCAAAAAAAATCCGCTCATTACTGAACGGATTTAAATTTTATTATGAAACGAATTACTTCGAAAGCTCTACAAAATATTTATAAAACAATGGAATAGTTTCAATCCCTTTCAGGTAATTAAAGATTCCGAAATGCTCGTTTGGAGAGTGAATCGCATCGCTGTCGAGTCCGAAGCCCATCAAAATAGTTTTGCTTTTTAATTCTTTTTCAAATAATGATACAATCGGAATACTGCCGCCTGAACGAACCGGAATTGCAGGAACTCCAAACGTTTCTGTATATGCTTTATTTGCCGCCTGATATCCGATACTGTCAATTGGAGTTACATAACCCTGGCCACCGTGGTGAGGTGTAACTTTTACAGTAACTCCGGCCGGAGCAATGCTGGTGAAATGTTTTGTGAATAACTCTGTGATTTCATGCCAGTCCTGATTTGGAACCAATCGCATAGAGATTTTAGCGAAAGCTTTGCTTGCGATAACTGTTTTGGCACCTTCTCCTGTGTAACCGCCCCAAATTCCGTTTACATCTAATGTTGGACGGATGGAATTTCTTTCGTTGGTTACATACCCTTTTTCGCCATAAACATCAGCGATATCTAAAGCATTTTTATATTTTTCTAAGCTGAAAGGCGCTTTTGCCATTTCGGCTCTTTCTTCTGCAGATAATTCCTGAACTTTATCGTAGAATCCCGGAATTGTTATATGATTGTTTTCGTCATGAAGAGAAGCTATCATTTTTGCCAGAATATTAATTGGGTTAGCCACTGCGCCACCATATAAACCAGAATGTAAATCGCGGTTTGGACCAGTAACTTCAACTTCAACATAACTCAAACCTCTTAAACCGGTAGTGATAGACGGTTGTTGGTTTGAAATCATTCCGGTATCTGAAATAAGGATTACATCATTTTTCAGTTTTTCCTGATTGCGTTCTACGAACCAGGCCAAACTTGCAGAACCTACTTCTTCTTCGCCTTCGATCATGAATTTTACATTGCAAGGCAAAGTATTGCTTTGTACCATGTATTCAAGCGCTTTTACGTGCATGTACATTTGGCCTTTGTCGTCACAAGCTCCACGGGCAAAAATCGCTCCGTCAGGGTGAATATTTGTAGTTTTAATAACCGGTTCAAATGGGGGAGAAGCCCATAATTCTAAAGGATCCGGCGGTTGAACATCGTAGTGTCCGTAAACTAAAACCGTTGGAAGATTTGGGTCGATTATTTTTTCTCCGTAGATAATTGGGTAACCCGGAGTGTCGCAGGTTTCGACATAATCGCAGCCTGCTTTTGATAAACTTTCTTTTACAGCCTCTGCTGTGTCAATAACATCTTGGGAGTATGCAGTGTCGGCACTAACCGACGGAATCTTTAATAATTCGATCAATTCGTTGATAAACCGATCTTTATGTTGTTGAACGTAGGACTTAATGTTTTCCATTTAAATAAATTTTATAGAAAACCAAATGTACAAAAAAGAGAATTAAAAAAAATTTTCAAAAAATGCTTTGATTATTGGAAAGTATGCTTATCTTTGCACCCACAATTCCGCGGATATGGTGAAATTGGTAGACATGCCAGACTTAGGATCTGGTGCCGCAAGGCGTGTAGGTTCGAGTCCTATTATCCGCACTAAAAAAAGCTTCTGAAGATTTTCAGAAGCTTTTTTGTTTTTTGGTGTATAATAGAATAACAAATATTTTGAATTAAAATATTAATAGTCATATAATTAACAATGTGATAAGGTTGGTCAGAATAATTATTTCTTACCTTTGATAGTTGAAAAAATCTACCAAAAATCCTTCTCTTTGTCTATTTGTAAAACAAATTCCCCAAATTTTGTTTCGGTTATAAAAATTCATTTTTCAAAAACCTAAAAAACAAACAAAATGGAAGCACAACTTCAGGAAATTCGGGAACAGCAAAAAGCATCCTGGAACAAATTTTCTCCAGGCTGGAAAAAATGGGATCATGAAATTCTGGATTTTATGAGGCCTTTTGCTGATGAGATTATTAATTCGATAAATCCAAGAGGTTCAGATGTGATTTTAGATGTCGCGGCCGGAACTGGCGAACCGGGTTTGAGCATTGCCGCGATGCTTTCTGATGGAAAAGTCGTTATTACCGATCTTGCCGATGATATGCTCACCATTGCTCGCGAAAATGCTTTTAAAAAAGGTATTACAAATGTTGAATTTCAGGCCTGCGACGTAACTGAACTTCCTTTTTACGACAATACATTTGATGCTGTAAGCTGTCGAATGGGTTTTATGTTTTTTCCGGATATGCTTTTAGTGACAAAAGAAATGTTTCGGGTTTTAAAACCTGGAGGCAGAATTGCAATTGCAGTCTGGAGTGGATCTGAGAAGAATTTCTGGGTAACTGCAATTGGTGGCACTATTAACAGAAACATGCAGCTCGTTCCTCCGTCTCCTGAAGCTCCGGGGATGTTTCGCTGTTCAAAAAGCGGTTTAATGACGGATATTTTTGAACAGGCTGGGTTTAAGGATGTGGCTGAAAAAGAACTTACAGGTAGATTAAATTGTGGTACGGCAGAGGTTTATTGGGATATGATGACTGAAATTGCAGCTCCTTTTGTTGCAGCTCTAAGTAATGCTGATGAAGTAATGAGAGAAAAAATCAAACAAGAAGTTTTTATATTAATAAATCAAAAATTTCCTAACGAAAATGTAATTATCGACGGGAACGCACTAGTGATTGCTGCAAGGAAATGACTTTAAAAAAGAATCTTTGGAATTTGCCTAAAGGGATTAAATCAAAAAAGCCGTCCACAAAAGTGGAAAGCTTTTCATTGGTCTAACTACTAAACCAGCTACGAGTTACAAAGTCGTAGCAAACAACACAACTAATCTTAGATACCGTATTTGGGCAAAAAAGCCTTTCCGTTAAGAAAGGCTTCTCCCAATATTGCGGTCTGGACGGGACTCGAACCCGCGACCCCATGCGTGACAGGCATGTATTCTAACCAACTGAACTACCAAACCTCTGCGTTATTGCGGTTGCAAAGATAGTACAGAATTTCATTTCTGCAAGCGTTTTTATAAAAAAATTTGAATATAATTTAAAATCACTATCCAAAGTTTTGTTTTTCAACTAAATATGTAGTCAATATTTTTTCAAAATTATCACCAACATTGACCGGAACGTACTTAATCTGGTTCTTGGCACACGTTAAAGCCAGATTTTTAAAGTAGGCCTCTGCCCTTTTTTCATATTCCTGCTTTACATTATCTGCAAAAATCGACACTTCTTCGCCTGATTCTAAGTCGATAAACTTTCTTGGCGTATTATCAAAGTCAAATTTCAGCTCGGTTTCGTGATCTACTACGTGAAATAAAACAACTTTATGTTTATTATGTTTTAAATGCTGCAGTGCATTAAACAGCTTTTCATCATCTTCTGACTGAAACATATCCGTAAACAGAATAATCATCGAACGTCGGTGCATTTTCTCTGCTATCTGATGCAGATACGTAATCGTGTCTGTACTTTTTTTGACCTTAGGCTGTTCTAATAATTGCTCCAGTTTATTCAAAAGCATTCTGTGGTGACGATCGCTTCCTTTTTCGGGAGCATAATATTCGTAACTGTCTGAAAAAACACTTAAACCTACGGCATCACGCTGTTTCTTTAAAATATTCATTAAAACTGCCGAAGCTAAAACTGCAAAACCAATTTTCTTTTCATAAAAAGGCTGATTCGATTTGAGTTCCGGATAATGCATCGATGACGAATTGTCCACAATAAGATGACAGCGTAAATTGGTTTCTTCCTCAAAGCGTTTAGTGTATAAACGGTCTGTTTTGGCAAATAATTTCCAGTCGATATGTTTGGTGCTTTCGCCTGCGTTATACACTTTATGCTCGGCAAATTCTGCCGAAAATCCATGAAACGGACTCTTGTGCATTCCGGATATAAAACCTTCTACAACCTGATTTGCCAGCATTTCGAGATGCTGAAAACTCGAGACTTTCTCTATTTCCGATTCGATTTTCATTCGGTTTCTTTTTTAATATTTTGTGCTTTAAAAAGCAAATCTGTCGCCATGAATAACTTGCGTTTCAGGATCGGACTAAAATTAGGGTTTTCTTTTAAGAATCGTTGTATTTCATCAAAAGCGTATTTCGATGAATATCTTCCAACGGTATTGTCAAGCCAGTCTTTCGGAAAGAAAATATCTCCTGTACGCTGGATTTCTTCTGTCAAATCTAATGAAAATCTGATATATTTTTGGGCACTTTCCTGGCGAAGCGGATGATTTACATTCGCCAAACCAACCGAAACCCACGATTCTTTCTCGCGATTTGCATCATCTTTTAAGGATTCTACAAACTTATTTCGAACCGATACATCTTTTGATAAGGATGGAAGCAGAAATTCAAATCGTTTCTTTTTGTCCGGATTTGAAATTGAAGTTCTGGTTCTTTCCAGAATTTCATCGGATTTTTTGTGTTTGAAAATAGCCAGATTCATTGCCATATTGATGTAATCATCTTCGTTTAATTTCAGATTTGGGATCACAGTTTCTTTATTCCAAATCTGGTATAATTTGGCTTTCGCCGAATCTGAATAAGCAACAGAACTAAACAAACCAAATAATGTCTTTTTAACATTCGAAGATAAATTAGCCTGTAAACGCTCGTACAAAATACCAACAAGCTGTTTTTGAACTTTATTTTGCTGTTTTTCGGTAAAAAATCTCCAATAAATCGTGCTTAGATTCCCAGATACAATTCGCAAAACTAATTCATTGTCTTCCGATTGAATTCCTTTTACAAAACAATCAAAAGCTTTTTCTGGAGAAATATTTCCGATTAAAGTATTTTCGTAAAGATTGCTGTAAGCCGAAGCTCTCGCTACCTCATCTTTTAAACCAGCAATATAATTTAAATGTGTCCCGTCAAGCGGAAAAACCCCGTATCCAAAACCGTTATAATTGTAAATAATCGCAAGCGGTTTCTCAAGTCCGACAGCCTCATTTATAACTAAATTTTTATCTGTAATATTTGCCATCAGTACTTTTACATCATTCGCATAAACAAAACCGATCTGAAAAACCTGAGGCCAGACATTATCTGATTTATCTTCGGCTTGTTGAGTAATTTCAAACTTCCTGATTCGGTTTTGAGCATCGTATTCGATTTTGTCTGTAAAAATAGCTCTTCCGGATTTGTTCACCCAGACTTCGCTCCATTGCTTCATATCCAAAGGCGTTTCAGCATCGAGAATTTCTACGAGATTATTCCAGTCGGCATTATCATTTGCGTATTTCTGTATGTATTTTTGAATTCCTTTCTGGAAAGCCTCTTTTCCCATTGAAGCTTCCAGCTGACGCATCATAATCGGTGCTTTGTTGTAAATGATGGCACCATAAAGCGATCCGGCATTTTTTAAATTTTCCAGATGCTGTTTTATAGGATGTGTTCCTAAAGAGCGGTCTTCCGCGTAAGCGCTGGGATAATGTGCTGTAAAAAATTGCAGGTTATGATTGACTTTTGGGAAAATCGGATTCATGATTTTGTCTGCCATAAAATTGGCAAAAACCTCTTTCATCCAGACATCGTCAAACCATTTCATCGTTACCAAATCACCAAACCACATGTGTGAGGTTTCGTGTGCGATCAATTTTGCACGATTTAATTTTTCGCTGTCGGTCGCACTGTTGTCCAGAAACAAAGTCGATTCGCGGTACTGAATCGCACCCACATGCTCCATTCCTCCATATTGAAAAACCGGAATTGATGCAAAATCTAACTTCTGAAAAGGAAATTTATAGTTGGTATATCTTTCTAAAAAATCTAAAGACTGTTGATGCAGGTTGAAAATCGTATCCATACTGCTTGCTATTTTGCCCCTGTCATTTTCCCGAAATAAAAAAGTCATTTCTAAACCAGGTTTCTTTGTTACACTATTGAATTTTCCGGCTACAAATGAAAATAAATACGTACTCATTTTGTCTGATTCTGCGAAAGTGTACGAAGTAAAATCACCTTTTTCAACGGTCTCTTTTATATCGGCTCCAGCCAAAACCTTCCAGTCTTTTGGAACAGAGAGACTCAGTTTGTAAGTCGCTTTTAGATCCGGCTGATCAAAAGAAGGGAATAAAGTACACGCACGATCTGGAACTAATAAAGTATATAGGAAATCATCGTTTCGGTTTAAAGATAAATTTCCGGCAATAAACGAAATTGCAATCGTGTTTTTCCCTGAAACCAAACTTTCAACAGGAATCACAATATGTCCTTTTTCATGAACAATGGCGATATTTTTTCCGTTTGCTGAAACTGATTTTATATTTGAAGTTTTCTCTTTAAAATCTAAAAGTAAAGGCTGACTCAAATCAGACAAATTTAAATTTAAAGTCAATTCAGAATTGATGTTCTCACTTTTCTGATTCGGAATTTCGAATAAAAGCGCATAATTTACATCAGAAATTTGATGTTTTCGAAAAATGGCCAGCTGCTCGGAAACGCCATTTTCTAAAAGAACACTTTCTTTTTGTTTTGATTGGGAAAAACCAGATGTAAGAATTGTAAAAAAGCAGAGAAAGCAGTAGAAGATTTTCATTTTTAAAGGAATATATAAGATTCGTAAAAATAAAAAAAATGGATTGGTTTTAGAAGGTCTTCATGTAAAAGTTTGTCATTAGCGATAGGTCGAAACAATCTATCTACTAAATTTTTCACGCAGATTTTAAAAAGATTCAAACAGATGCATACAGGTTACTTATCTAAATTAAATCTGCTTTAATCTGCAAAATCTGCGTGAAACAAAATCATTTTTATTCGGATAAACTTAATCCATAGCAATAAAAAAGGCCTGACTTTCGTCAGACCATTTTTATATAAATCATAATCTTACGATTACAACAAAGCGTCTAAGCTGTCTGCGTAGGTTTGTTTTGGAGCTACTCCAACTTGTTTACCTACTACTTCACCGTTATGAAAAACCAAAACGGTTGGTATGTTACGCACACCGTATTTTGCTGCGAATTCCTGGTTTGCATCAACATCAACTTTTCCAACAACTACTTTACCTTCGTATTCGCTGCTCAATTCGTCAATGATTGGACCAACCATTCTACAAGGACCACACCATGCTGCCCAAAAATCTACCATTACAGGTTTATCTGATTTCAAAACTACTTCATCAAAAGTAGCATCTGTGATTGCTAATGCCATAATAATTTATTTTAAGATTATCCCTTTTGTCTTCAATCAGGGAAACAATTTTTTAATAAGTTTTAAACTTGAGTACAAATTTAGAAATTTTAAATCAATCAAACGTTATTCGCAAATTAGTTTTGATTATAAAAGTATTGTCAATAATTATATGAATAGTAAAGCACTTATTTACAAGTGTTTATTTTTTAATCAATTGAAAACCAAATTTTTAAATCAACTCATTTTTTAACGTATCTTTAATAAACCAAAACTGTTTCTGATGCAAAAAACGTTACATTCAGTCAAAACCTTTTTACAATCGGCTCGTTTTAAAAAGTTCGCCAAACGCCTTGGCTTCTTTATTTTAGGATGTATTACCCTTATTGTAATCGCTTCCGGAGCGTTATCATTTTATTTCGATAGGAACAAAACCGAAATCATAGCCAAAATCAACACGAAAATCAATGAGAACATCAACGGAAAATTTCATATCGGCGATTTTCAGTATAAATTTCTAACCGGTTTCCCCAATTTTACTCTTGCTCTTAAAGATGTTGAAATAAAAGACAATCAATGGCATATCCATAAACATACGTTATTAAAAACCAACGAAATCGAAGTGCGTTTAAACGTTTGGAGTCTGCTGAAAAAAGAAATCAACATCCGTAAGATTCTGATCAATGACGCTCAGATTTATGTGTACAAAGCCGAAAACGGGTATTCGAACGCCAATATTTTTAAATCCAAAAAGAAAAAAACACCCAAAAGCAAATCGAAAACCGAAACTATAATCAATCAGGTCGACCTCAACAAAGTCCATTTTACATTAGACAATCGCGTAGGACATAAACTGTTTGATTTTGATGTAGCCGGTTTAAAATCTAAAGTTCGTTATGACGGAGACAACTGGCAGACTGATGTTTTTCTAAATACACAGATTAACAGTCTGGCATTTAATACGGTTCACGGTAGTTTCGCCAAACAAAAAAGACTCAAAGGAACCTTAGCGGTTTCTTTTGATGCCGAAAAAGAAAAAATTGATGTCAAAACAGAAAATCTGAAAATCGGAGAAGATTCCTTTGATATTGTGGCTTTTTTTAATGTAGCGAAAGGAAACTCACTTTTCGGAATCAATATCGGTACCCGGATTTTATGGCAAAATGCTTCCAATCTGTTGTCTGGTAACATCAGCTCCAAGCTGAATCGTTTTGATTTAAAAAAGCCGATCGATGTAAATTGCGATATCAAAGGCGATTTAAATGTCGAAGGCGACCCGAAAATTGTCGTTCAGGCACTCATAAAAGATAATGAACTCAACATTCCGGACGGACTCATTACTGATTGTAATTTTAAAGGTATTTTTACCAATAATTTCAAGCCGAAAGCAGGTTTTGACGATGCTAATTCGGCTGTTATACTGACCAATTTTTCAGGGAGTTATCTCAATGTACCGCTCAAAATTCCGCGGTTAAGCATCAATAATCTCGAAAAACCGCTGGCAACCGGACTCCTGAGTTCTGATTTTGATGTAAACCGTCTCAACGAAATGAGCAATGACAAATGGATTAATTTTACCGAAGGGCATGCCACGGCCAATCTGAAATTTCAGTTTGATATTGTAGATCTCTACATCAACAAACCGCGTTTTATAGGAAATGTGAATATTGCCAACACCTCCTTTCATTTTATTCCGAAAAATATCCATGCCGAAAAAGTAAATGTACAGCTCGACTTTACCCAGCAGGCTTTGCTGATCAAAAAAATTGCCTACAAACACAAAAAAAACACCATTTTTATCGAAGGCAAAATCGATAATTTCCTAAATCTGTATTACGATGCGCCCGAAAAAATGGTCGTCAACTGGAAAATCTATTGCCCTAATATCGATGTAAAACAATTTCTGGGTGTCATGGCTTCTTCCAAAAAACAAAAAGTTGCCAAAACCACTAAAAAACCAACCGTTTCCAACCAATTGCGAACCGTAATCGAAAAATGTTCGGTTGTAATCGATATCAAAGCCGATAAAATAAATTATAACAAACTGACCGCCACCAATACTACGGCTACGCTCCAGATGCTGAATTCGAAACTTGTAATCAAAAACGGTTCACTGCAGACCTCCGGCGGAAGCGTTGCTTTTAACACCGAAATTTCGCCAAGCGGAAAAAACTTCGCCTTTCGTTCCAGTGCGCAGGTAACGCGGGTTGATATTGCGGGCTTTTTAAAATCGTTCAACAACTTTGGGGTTCAGTCGTTCAGTCCCGATAACATTCGCGGAAAACTCAGCAGTTCAGCCAATGTAACCTGTTTTATCAACAGCAATGGCGAGCTCATTACCAATTCGACCCGCGGAAACCTGACATTCAAAGTCAGTCAGGGCGCTTTGATCAACTTCGAACCGATTATGAAAGTCGGCAAATTTGCCTTTCCGTTTCGCGATGTCAAAAACATCACTTTTAGCGATTTATCGGGCGATTTTAAACTTCGTGGCGAGCAAATCGATGTCAACAAACTCACCATCAGTTCCAGCGTGTTAAATATGGATGCCAAAGGTATTTACTCCTTCGGCCGCGGCACCAATATCGCCATGACCATCCCCCTCCGAAACTCCAAAAACGACGCCCAGCTTGCCACCCAGGCCGAACGCGACGCCGTTCGCGAAAAAGGAATCGTACTGCATTTAGTAGCCGTTGATGTTGATGGGAAGATGAAGATTAAGCGTGGGAAGAAAGAGAAATAAAATGGGATATTCTGAAAATAAAATAAAAGTTTTACGATTTGAGGAAGCAAATGGTTTCTATACAACTCCCGAAAGAAGCAAACTCATGTCCAAAATTAAAGGAAAGGATACAAAACCTGAAATTTTGTTTCGCAAAGAATTATGGAAAGCAGGGTTAAGATATAGAAAACATAATAAAAAACTTCCGGGAAACCCAGATATTGTAAATAAAAAACAAAAGTTAATCATATTTATCGATGGCGAGTTTTGGCACGGGTATAATTGGACGGAAAAGAAAAAGAAAATTAAAACTAATAGGAAATTTTGGATAGCTAAAATAGAGCGAAACATGCAACGTGATCAGGAAAATAATCTAAGACTTGAAAAATTAGGTTATAAAGTTTTTAGATTTTGGGAACATGAGGTAAAAAAAGAAACTCAAAAATGTATTCAGTTAATTTTCTCCTATCTAAATGATCTTTAAGCAATTAAAAAAGCAACTATTTTTTGTTCTAATTTATAACAAAAAACACTTTTAATTATGGAATTTTTTCATTTATTTTTGTAACCATTGTATAACGTTAAACAACTTGGTTATGAGTGATTATATTTCATTGTCTGAAGCATCAGAATTGTTAGGAAAGAGCAAAGAGACTTTAAGACGTTGGGATAATGAAGGAAAATTGAATGCTGTACGCGAACCTATGAGCAATTATAGAATGTACAAAAGATCTGAAATTAATAATTTATTTTCAAGTTTTATAGATGATGATATACAACAAACCGTTTCCAATCATGTAATTCCCGAAAATAATTATACAGTTCTTGAACTTTTCGCCGGAGCTGGCGGATTAGCCATTGGAATGGAGAAAGCTGGATTAAAATGTGTTGCTTTAAACGAAATTGATAAATGGGCATGCGAAACCTTAAGAACTAATAGGCCAAATTGGAATGTTCTTGAAGGAGATATAAAACAGTTCAATTTTTCAGAATATCATAATAAAGTAGATGTTGTTACAGGTGGCTTCCCTTGTCAAGCATTTAGTTATGCTGGAAAAAAACTTGGTTTAGCTGATGCTAGAGGGACATTATTTTATGAATTTGCAAGAGCAGTAAAAGAAGTAAATCCTCTAATTTGTATTGGTGAAAATGTTCGGGGATTATTAAATCATGACAATGGTAAAACCCTTCAAGGTATGATTTCAATTTTAGATGAAATAGGATATAACGTTGTTCCTGTTCAAGTCCTAAAAGCAATTAATTTTAATGTGCCTCAGAAAAGAGAAAGGTTAATTTTAGTTGGTATTAGAAAAGATATTAATGTAAAATATGAATATCCAAAGCCTTATAAAAAAATTTACAATTTAAAAGATGCTTTAAAAAAAGGAGATTTATTTGAATGTGATGTTCCACATTCAGGAGGCTCAAAATATCCAAAAAGTAAAGTTGATGTTTTAAAATTAGTTCCACAAAAAGGATACTGGAGAGATTTACCTATAGATATTCAAAAAGAATTTATGGGTGGTAGCTTTTATCTTGGTGGTGGAAAAACAGGAATTGCAAGAAGAATTGGTTGGGACGAACCTTGTTTAACATTAACTTGTAGTCCTGCGCAAAAACAAACAGAAAGGTGTCATCCTGAAGAAACAAGACCATTTACAGTTCGCGAATATGCAAGGATTCAAACTTTTCCAGATGATTGGCAATTTTCAGGTTCTATTGCTCAACAATATAAGCAAATTGGAAATGCTGTCCCTGTTAACTTAGGAAAAGAAGTTGGGTATTCAGTTATAAGTTTTCTAAATCAATACTATAAAATAAAAGAATAATGTATTACTTTGTGAAAAAGTAACACATTATCTTATGCCAACTAGAGACGAAGTTTATATAATTGTTAGAGAAACAGTAATTAATTCTATTACAGGATATATTAGGAACAGACAAAATGTTGTTCCTAATTTTCAAATTCTAGATTTAATTATTCCTACAGAAAGAAGAATAAGATCCGTTGTTGGCGGAATGGAAACTTCTTTGGGAACTACTCTTTGGGAACCATTAGCAAAAGCAATAGCACAGTTAAATGGTTTTGAGGTAGTGAATAGTAATTTATTAGCCCCTTCAAATATGCCAGCAATTCTGCAAAACACTGTGCAAATGCTTATTGAAGGCAGAAACAATAGAAATCCTCAATATAATGCCCAACATTGTCATGATAGAATTAGAGAAGCTTGTCAGAATTTTTTAATCTATCCTATAAATGATTTCATGCCCCCTCCAAGAGGTTTTGGAGTTGATATTTGGTTAAAAAAAGATAATATAAATTATTTTTTTGATACAAAAACCGTCCAAGCAAATGTTGGTGGTTATGCTAGATGTTTTTCTCAAATACTTAATTGGTATGCATATTTTTATTCAAGATATCCCGATCAACATTCTTTATCAAAAATAGTTTTTCCATATAATCCATACGGTCAAGTTGATTTTTGGTCACGAACTATAGGCGGAGGCTGGCCCCTTGAACCAAATAATGAAGGTTGGGTTGAGAATGATTTTTGGGATTTTTGCTCAGGCCTAGATAACACTTTTTCAATTATATATGATGTCTTTTTAGATATTTCCCGAACAGGAGATTTAGAAGAGATTATACAGCATATCTTTTACGGACATAATCAACAAAATTAGCAATAAAATCCATTTAGAATCTGTATTTAGAATCTCAAAACTGGAAAATTTTGAGTTTCTGGAAAAATGATATTAAAAAAAATCTGGATTCTTGTATTCTTGAAATTCGAAATGCAATCAACAAAAGACAACCCATAAAATAGCAAAAAGCCACTTCTCAGTGGCTTTTCTCTTATTCAACATCCAAATAAGGATTTAAGATTTCTGCTAATCTGTTCAGCCAGTAAAAGTTATTTTCAAGGCTGATTTCAGTTTGCAGGGTTTCTGAATCTCGAATTGCATTTAAGGCAAGTACATAATTTACTTGCCTGATTGCTTTCGCCATGCTTTCAGGATCAATAGATTGGTTAAAGAAATCAACTAATCTTAGTTGGGTTTCTTTGGAAAGGGTGTTTGTAATCATAATTTTGCATTTAGGAAATATAAAACCCGCATAGCTTAGGTGTCCTACGCTGCAAAGAGCGTTACGGTTGTTTCCAATACCGCCACCATACCACACGGGCAAGAAGTTTTTTCGTATTCATATATTTTTGCATTTAGGAACCGCAAACATACGAAAAATATTATCTTAATCTTTCCTTAACTCCCTTGTCATTTTATCTAAAAAAAGATAGATTTGAGAAACAATCATTAAATACAAACCGTTATGAAAATTCAAATCAATACCGACAAAAACATTGAAGGACACGCAAGATTAGAAAATTATTTTTCAGGAGAACTGGAAAAAGGTTTAGCGCGTTTTGAAGATAAAATTACCCGCATAGAAGTACATTTTGGAGATGAAAATGGAGAGAAATTCAGCTTAAACGATAAAAAATGCGTTCTTGAAGTCCGTATCGTCAATTTACAGCCGCTTACCGTTACAGAACACGCTGATACACTTGAAAAAGCTTTTAGTGGTGCTTTGGCAAAAGCTAAAAAATCACTGACGACTACTTTCGAAAAACTGAAAGCACATTAATTTTTTTGAAGGTTCAAAGTAACAAAGGGACAAAGGCTCTAAGGTTTTCTTAGCATCTTTGTCCCTTTGTTGCTTTGCAACTTTGCCCCTTTCTCTTATGATTTCGGCAATGGTGCTCCCACAGCGATATCACAGCGGTGCCCCGGTTGTCCGTGGACTGGGTTTGTTCCTTCGGCAGTAGTAGCGGGTTTTGCAGTTTCGGTACTTAATAAAGCAGGAACCGCATTGTTTGCAGGCGGTGTTACCGTAAATGATTTTTCGACTGTTCCGCTTTGTGCAGCAGCGGTTGTTGTTGTAGCAGGTTTTGCAACCGGCGAGTTTAAAGGCGCTCCAACCGGAATGTCACATCTATGTCCCGGCTGACCATGCGACGGGTTCATTCCTTTAGCTACTTTTACAGGCTGTGCAACGGCTGTCGTAGTTACCACTTTTGGCTGACCGGGATTTACCTGAACCGTTTGTGGTGCCTGTGCTGTCACCTGTCCTTGTTGTGCTGGTGCCGAATTCAAAGGTGCTCCAACCGCAATATCACAACGGTGCCCCGGTTGTCCGTGAGCAGGATTTAGTCCTTTTGATTCTCCTAAAACGGTATTTGGGTTCGTGGCCGGAGCCTGTGCTACGGGAGCAGCTGTTTTAGAAGTGTCTTTTGCAAGTCCTAATCTCACTAACTCAGAGGTTGAGGTGTTCTCCTGAGGCTCTAATTCTTTTTTGCAGGAAATAAAAGCTAAGGAGGCAATAATAATCGAACTTATGTAGATTTTTGAATTCATGATTGAGGTATTTTAAGAGCACTCAAATATAATTTTTTTCCACCATATAAGTGATATAAGATAATTTAAGTTTTAATTTACTTTGTCAATAGCATTAGAAAGTATATAAGAAAATCAAAATGAACAAATCTCATTGCTTTGTAATTATTTAACACATAGAAACATAGTCTCGGAGCGCTGAAAAAAGGCGTTTCACTAATTTGAAAACACATAGCTATGTGTAAAGAAATGTATTTCTTTATTCAACTCTTTTTACTACATAAAACTATGTTTTTCTATGTGTTAAAAAAACTTCTGGAAACCACTGTCAGGCTGAGCGGAGTCGAAGCCCTTTCTAATTAAAAAGCCTTCGACTCCGCTCAGGATGACATCATTTTTAATAAGGCCAACTATTTAAGCGCAATACTAAAATGAACTTATATCACTTATATGGTGGAAAAAAATTTTAGATATTCTTTATCTTTAGACTCAAATATTATCTCTTATGAAAAAATCTATTCTGTTCCTTTTATTTGTTGCTTCTTTTGCAAACGCCCAAAATTCCGAAAAAGACAAAATCAACCAGACACTTGATGCCTGGCACAAAGCAGCGGCCGATGTAAAATTCGACGCTTATTTTAATGTAATGACCGAAGACGCCATTTACATTGGAACCGATGCTACCGAAAACTGGATCAAACCTGATTTTAAAGCCTGGGCAAAACCTTATTTTGATAAAGGAACAACGTGGAATTTCACTGCTTTGGAACGTCATATCTTTTTTGACAAATCCGGAAAAATAGCCTGGTTCGACGAATTGCTGAATACACAGATGAAAATTTGCCGTGGCTCGGGCGTTTTGGTGAAAGTGGGAAAAGAATGGAAGATTCAGCACTATGTTTTATCCATGACCATTCCGAATGATGAAGTGGACGCGATTGTCAAAATAAAAGCACCTATTGAAGATGTTTTGATAAATAAGTTCAAAGAAAAATAAGCAAACTCTTTCAATATTAAGGCAATCCTAATTTCTATAAGGCTTCAAGCAATAAAATTCTAATGATTTTCTAATGTTGTTAGTGATAAAATCTTAATTTTAGGAGTTTAAAATAAGATACTATCAATAAAACGGGCTTATTTTTGAAAATTTTATTAAAATAAAAATAATACTCCTGTTTTTGCAGCCCTTAAAATCAAAATATTCAAAATTTTTTAACTTTGCCCCCAAAAAAAATAGGGTTCAATAAAGTATTTGAAAAATGAAAATAGAAAAACGCTGGATCATTTCCTTTATTATGATAAGTATTGTTTGTATCACGGGTGCTTTTTGGCCCACTGTTACAGAAAATGATTATGTATTATCTGCATTTGGTACCATAGACCACATTGTACCGGCTGATGTTGCCTGGATGCTGACTTCATCCTGTCTGGTTTTAATCATGACACCGGGATTATCTTTTTTTTATGGAGGAATGGTAGGCAAGAAAAATGTTATTTCAACGATGCTTCAGAGTTTTATTTGCCTTGGGGTTGTTACGCTTTTATGGGCTGTAGTCGCTTTCAGTATTGCGTTTGGAGAGCCTGTTGGTTTTGGTTCTGGAGATCATTTTTACAGTTTCTTCGGGAATCCAACGACTTTTGCTTTTATGGATTATGTGGGCGTTTTGCCTCATAAACAATTGGCAAGTACGATTCCGTTTATGCTGTTTGCTTTGTTTCAGATGAAATTTGCGATTATCTGTCCGGCAATTATCACAGGATCATTTGCTGAGCGTGTTCGTTTTATATCTTATCTAATTTTCATCAGCTTATTTACCATTTTTATATATGCTCCTTTGTGTCACGCTGTTTGGTATCCAACAGGTGTTCTGGGAAGCTATTTCGGTGTAAAAGATTTCGCAGGAGGAACCGTAGTACATATGAGTTCCGGATTTGCCGCTTTGGCCGGTGTTATCGTTTTAGGAAAAAGAAAAAACAGTCAGCATATCCCAACCAATATTCCGTTTGTATTATTGGGAACCGGGATGTTATGGTTTGGCTGGTTCGGGTTCAACGCCGGATCTGCACTGGCTGCCAACGGAACTGCCGCAATGGCTTTTGCTACAACCACAACTTCATCGGCAGCAGCTATGTTAACGTGGATTTTCTTTGACCGTGTGAACGGAAGAAAAGTTTCTGCTCTTGGGGCATGTATCGGGGCTGTTGTTGGTTTAGTAGCTATTACTCCTGCAGCAGGTTTCGTCTCAGTTCCCGAAAGTATGTTTTTCGGATTCATAACGGCATTGGTTTCAAACTCAGCTGTAAACTGCAGTTTTTCTAAGAAATTTGATGATACACTTGATGTTTTTGCCTGTCACGGCGTGGGAGGAATCATGGGAATGATCCTGACGGCTATTTTTGCCCATGGTGAAGATGCAAGTTTACTACACGGCGGATGGAGCGTTTTTGGACATCACATGATGGCATTGGTTCTGGTTTCTATTTTTACCTTCTTCGGAGCTTATTTCTTATTCAAAGTAACGAATTTCATTATTCCGTTACGAGTTTCGGAAGAATCAGAACACATCGGATTAGATTTGTCTCAGCACGATGAAACACTCGATCCAAAATCATCACATATTACTGAACCACATTACTAACCAAAAATAGGCCGCAGATTTTCAAATATAAAACCTAAAAATCTGCGGCTAAAATTTAAACTTCAATTACTCCTCGTCCATTCGTTTATATTCCTTAATTTTGCTGAAAATTTTTGTAAAAAGTGGGAAGTAAAAACAAACTAAAAAGATTCAGGGAAAACGAAACATTTCAAAACGTTTTTCAGCCAACCAGAGAAGAAGTTACAGGGGATTTAATGCCTTTGAAAGGGAAATGGAATTCGGATTTCTTTAAAAACGATAATCCACTGGTTTTGGAATTAGGATGTGGAAAAGGAGAGTATTCTGTTGGACTGGCAGAAAAATACCCGGACAAAAATTTTATCGGAATTGACATTAAAGGTGCCCGTTTCTGGAGAGGTGCCAAAACTGCTGTTGAAAACGGTCTTCATAATGTTGCCTTTGTACGAACTCAGATCGAATTGATCAATCATATTTTTGCTGAAGGAGAAGTTGACGAAATCTGGATTACTTTTCCGGATCCGCAAATCAAATACAAAAGAACCAAACACAGAATGACCAACTCTGAGTTTTTGAAATTGTATAAAAAAATACTCAAAAAAGACGGTGTTGTAAACCTGAAAACCGATAGCGAATTTATGCACGGTTATACTTTGGGATTATTACATGGTGAAGGACACGAAGTTTTATATGCCAATCATAATGTGTATAAAAATGAAGGAAGTCCTGAAGTGGTAACTTCAATCCAGACCTTTTACGAAAAACAATATTTAGAAATAAACAAGGCAATTACCTATATTCGTTTTAAAATTAAAGACTAATTTAGTTTTAAAACAAATATCTAACCTATCAATACAACCGAATGGCCTTACTTACTCCTTTATTTTCGGGCTTTATTGCAGCCGCTATCGGAACAATTCCTCCTGGTTTGCTCAATATGTCTGCTGCCAAAATAAACTCGAAAGAAGGGAAAAAGAATGCTTTATGGTTTGTTATTGGTGCTGTTCTGGTTGTTTTTTTTCAGGTTTATGTAGCGGTTCTGTTTGCACGTGTAATTGACAATAGACCTGATATTGTAACATTATTACGCGAAATTGGTTTTGTAGCTTTTTCTATTTTAACCATTTACTTTTTGTTTATTGCTAAAAAACCAACCGGAAAAAAAGCGTCAAAGATTAAAAAAAGCAGTAAAAAAAGCCGGTTTTTTCTGGGAATGCTGCTTTCGGGGCTGAATTTATTTCCGATACCTTATTATGTTGTAGTAAGTGTTACTCTGGCTTCTTATCAGCTTTTTGTATTCGAAAACAGTATTATTTTTACTTTTGTTTTGGGATCAGTTTTGGGATCGTTTGCGATACTGTACTGCTATATCGCTTTCTTTGGAAAAATAGAACAGAAGACCGATTACTTAATGCGGAATATGAATAAAATCATTGGAAGTATTACTGGCTTAGTTGCCCTAATAACACTTTTTAATATTTTGAATTATTATTTCGGATAAAAAAATAAACCACAGATTAAAAGATTAAACTGCTTGCTTTGCAATAGGGCAAAAAAGGTGTTTCAATCGTTAAGCAATCTTAATTTTATCTTTTAATCTGTGGCAAACAACCAAACTATGGCTGAGGAAAATTTTTTCGAAAGAGTGTATACAATCGCCAGACAGATTCCGTACGGAAAAGTAACTTCTTATGGTGCAATTGCAAAGGCATTGGGTACAGCACGTTCTGCACGAATGGTAGGCTGGGCTATGAATGCGTGTCACAATATGGATGATGTCCCAGCACATAGAGTCGTGAACCGAAAAGGCCTTTTGACCGGAAAACACCATTTTGACGGAACCAATTTAATGCAGCAGCTTCTGGAAAACGAAGGTGTTAAAGTGGTCAACAATCAGATCGTAGATTTTGACAAGCATTTCTGGCAGCCTGAAATTACATTCTGATTTAATCCATTACCAGACTTTTAGCATCTTCAGGCTGTGGTTTATCTTTTTGATAAACATCCGGATAGAAATAAATCTCACCAGTTTCTTCATTTACCCAAGTCGTAAAATAACCAATATATATCGGAATTTTATTTTTCAGGATACAGGTTGTTTCTTTTTCACCATTCATTGCAACATCTATCTTTTGATCTGTCCAATCCGGATCATCCTTTAAAATTACATGTGCCATTTTTTTGGCTTCTTTTATATTGATACAACCGTGGCTAAATGTACGCTGTTCAAACTGAAACAGACTTTTGGCAGGCGTGTCGTGCATATATATATCAAAAGGATTTGGGAACAAAAATTTTACTAATCCCAAAGAATTTTTAGGTCCCGGTTTTTGTCTTACCTTTCCTCCGTTCCATTCCATATTATTTTCTTCGAGATAGTTTTTGTCTCTGGCCATGTTGAGTTTTAACTCGTTATCAATAATACTTTGAGGGACATTCCAATACGGACTAAATACAATTTTATCCATAGTACTGCTAAAAATTTCAGTTTCTGCCCAGGTGGTTCCAACAAAAACATCTGACGTAAATTCATTGACTCCATTTTTTACATACAATAATCGATAAGCCGGAATATTAACCATTATATAGTCTCTTGCATCTATTAAATTTTCAGGAATCAGACGACAGCGTTCCATGTTTAGCTGTATGGTTTTGATTCTTTCAGATACAGGTTCGTTCATTTGTTTAATATGTTCGAATGTCAGTTTGTAATTTAAGGTAAGACCGTATCTTTTTTTATAATTTAAAACCCCGGCCATCATCTCTTCATCATACAAATCGCTTTTAGAATCTCTTTTCAAATCGCCATCGACAAACAAACGTTCACGGATTTGTTTTACCACAGCACCACTGTCAAAAGGTTTTAATTCTTTGTAGGTTGCACTGTCAATATCAATTCTTTTCCAGAGTTTTTTTCTTTCAATTTTTTGGTATTTTTCTAAAGCTGCTTCAAGACGGTCATATTGTCTGGATAAAAGATAGACTTCTCTTGATGATTTTTTAGAGGCTTTGCTCGTTGAATCTGAACTATTCTGAACTTCTGGATTTTCTTTTGAATATAAATTATCCGTTGGCTTTATATCTTTATTCTTAAAACCAAATGAAGTAAACACAAAACCTGTTGCTATAATTAGGAGGAATTTATTTAAATGTCTCATGATGTTATTTTTTTAAATTTTAGAATTACTTCATTTAAAAAAACAGCGAAACCGAATTAAAATCTGATGCCATCAAGATGAGTTTCACTATATTTTTAAATATTGAAAGTCAAATGATTTAGGGTAATTCAAATTTACGGCGCATCATAAGAAATTGCTTTATAGAATATTGCAAACATCTATTAAAATTCACACCTGACAGTAAAGTAGATGTGATAAATGATTGTATGTCAATGTTTTGCGGGCTAAATCAAGCAAATGACAAAGCTGGTTTTGTCTTCATCGCTTTGGTAACTAAGGTAGCCCCCGTGTGCTTCGATAATATTCTTAGAGAGTGTCAAACCAATACCGGCTCCGTCTTTTCGGGTGGTAAAAAACGGAAGAAATACTTTGTCCTGAATTGCTGCGTCGATTCCTTTTCCGTTATCAGAAATCGTAATAAAAAAGCGGTTATTCTCTGTATAACTGGATACAAACAATTTCTTTTCAGTCTTTTCTTTTAGTGCATAAACACTATTGGTAATCAAATTAATGATTACCTGTTCCATTTGATTTCGATCAATTAAAATCGAACGTGAACTGTGGACATCGTTTATCAATTCGATATTTTCAGCTTTTAAAATCGGACTCATGATTCTGATGCAGTCTTCGAAAAGTGCATTTATCGGTGTCATTTGTTTGGTTGGTGTTGGCAGCATAGCGAGTTTACGGTAGCTCTCTACAAAAGCCTGTAAATGATCGCTTCTGTTGATGATGGTTGAAATACTGCCTTTTATGTCTTCAAAATCTTCTTCATCCAGTTTTTCCTGATCGACAATGTAAAGCAGATTCTGCGAAAGCGCCCGAATCGGTGTTAAGGAATTCATCAATTCGTGCGAAATAATTTTCATCAGATTGATCCAGGCTTCTTTCTCCTTTTTTTCAATAACACGCTGAATACTATCTAGTAAAACAACGAAATATTCCTTATTATAGGTTTGGGTTCTGGAAGTCTGAAGGATGAAAGTCTGTAAATCCTGTTCTTCAATTTTAATCGAAATAGCCGATTTTAATTCACTGAAATCTGTTTTTTCAATTTCGTAGCAAAGTGATGGAAGGTAGTTTTTAAGGTATTTCCAATGGCTCACTTTTGGTACTTTAAAAAGATTAGAAAAGGAGTCATTCATTAAAAAAATGTTCCAGTCATCATTGTCTTTTTCAAGGATTAAAGCAGCACTGTCTATATTATTTAAAAGGGAACGATAAATTAGTTCTTTTGAAGTTTGTTCCTGCTGGCGTTCTTTTAAAGTTTCATACAATAAATATAAACTTTGAAAATTATCTTTTTTATTTTCTTCCGGGAAATTGGTTGTAAAATCGCTTTGTAATATGGAGAATATCGTTCTGTCGTAAAACTGTAATTGGTTTTTTATGTAAAAATACATTTCGGCCAGCATTATCAAACCAAAAGAACCAACCAAAACAGCATTGTAATAAAACGTTTTATAAATCAGAAAAATGCAGAAAAAAAAGAGAATCATTACGAACAGTACTCTTATAAATAATGCATTATAGAATTTCCAGTTTTTCATTTAGTTTTTTTGTTTGCCACGGATTATTTTTTTTCTGGTCACAGATTAAAAGGATTAAAAAGATTTTTACATTGTCTTAAAATTTTAGTCTCTCGCAGATCTTGCAGATTCAGTAGATAAAAATCATACTTCTTGGCTGTTGCTTCTTTCTCTTTAATTCTTCAAATCGTATTTTTCAATTCTTCTGTACAAAGCCGCTCTTGATAGACCTAATTCTTCGGCTGTTTTACTGATGTTGCCGTGATGTTTCAAAAGTGCTTTTTCTATTGCTGTTTTTTCCAGTTCAGACAACGGATTCTCATCATTCTCCTGAATTTCTTCAAAATCCAGAATATCTAAATCGGTTATAGAAATCGTGTTATTATCTGCCAGAATCAAAGCACGTTCAATTTTGTTTTCCATTTCGCGAACATTTCCTTTCCATGGATAACGTTCTAAGTAAGGAGCCACATTCTCGGCGAAACGCCAGTTATCCTGATTATACTTTTCAGCAATCTGATCCAGAACAAAATTGGCCATCGGAACAATATCGTCTTTTCGCTCACGCAAAGGCGGCAAATTAATATCCATGGTATTTATTCGGTATAATAAATCCTCTCTAAACGTTTTATTTTTTACTTCAGCTTTGATATCATTATTAGTAGCCGAAATGATTCGGACATTCAAAGGTCGTGCTTTACTTTCGCCCAAACGAGTCACTGTTTTGGTCTGTAAAACGTGTAATAACTTAGATTGCAGATGCAGTGGAATATTGCCAATTTCGTCTAAAAAAATGGTTCCGTTTTGTGCCGTTTCAAATCTTCCGGGTGTATCGGTTTTGGCATCGGTAAAAGCACCTTTTGCATATCCAAAAAGTTCACTTTCGAACAAATTATCACTCAGAGAACCCAAATCGACATGTACAAAAGGTTCGTTTTTTCGTGTGGAATTTTGATGAATGAATTCCGCAAAAACATATTTTCCGGTTCCGTTTTCGCCCAAAATCAATACATTGGCATCAGTTCGGGCTACTTTTTCGGCAATAGAATAAGCTTGTTTTATTTTTTGGGAAGTTCCGGTAAAATATCTTTTTTCGGTTTTTTCAGCAGCAGGTTTTTTATTGTTTTTGCGGCTTTCGGTAACCGATTTGTCGATTATTTCGAGCAGCTTTTCGTTGTTCCATGGCTTTAAAACATAATCAAAAGCGCCAATTTTTATTCCTTCAACTGCAGTGTCAATTTTTCCAAAAGCGGTCATTAAAATCACAATTGTATTAGGAGAAAGTGTTTTGATTTCCTTTAGCCAGTGAATCCCTTCGCGTCCATCTTCAAAACCGATTCTGTAATTCATGTCCAGTAAAACCACATTTATGTCATTTTCGTTCAAAATCGAAATGATTTTTTTAGGGCTGCTGGTCGTGAAAATGGTTTCAAAATGTTTTTTAAGAATCATTTTTGCCGAAAAAAGAATTTCTTCCTGGTCGTCAACAATCAATATTTGGGCTTGTTTTTTTCTCATGCTTTATTTTTTTGTCCGGTTATGAACGGTCAGCTGTTCATTATCGGACACTTGATTTTTGAATTGTTTTTAGCATCTCTTTAAAATCAATGCTTTACAAAAAATAAATTTTATGGCACAGTATTTACCTTTTGATTATCAGTAAATTATTAAAAAATGGACAAGGTAATTCCTCGTAAAAATAGAAAATTTAGATATTTCACAATAGCAATTGGAGTTTTTTTAGCTTTGGCTGCGTTGGTCTTTTTTTCTTTTAATTCAAAAAGAACTTTAAACGTAAAAGCAGAAGAAATTTCGATTCAAAAAGCAGAAAAAGCTTTTTTTGAAGATTTTGTAGTTTTTCAGGCAAAGGCTGAACCTTTGAATGTGATGCTTGTAAATGTTACAGAAGGCGGATCTGTAAAAGAGATTTTTACAGAAAACGGAACGATGGTAACAAAAGGACAGCCGCTGGCACGTTTGTACAACCCAAATACAGAACTGAATTACCTGACTCAGGAAACTGCTATTATCGAACAGATCAATAATCTGAACACCGGAAAACTAAACATCAGAAATCAGGAACTGACTTTGAACAAAGATTTGGTTTTAATTGAACATGATTATAATGATGCCAAAAGATTGTACGATATGAATTCGAAATTGTATGATAAAGATGTGATTTCAAGAAATGACTGGAATACTTTTAAAGAAAATTTACGTTTTCAGGAAGAACGCAAAAAAACGATTCAGCAAAGTATTCAAAAAGAAAAGCAATCCAATCAGGTTCAGATTTCGCAAATCAACCATTCCATTCAGACTATGGAAAAAAGCTTGGAAATCCTTCGAAATAATAAAAAGAATTTCCTGATCCTTGCTCCTGAATCCGGAAGATTGACTTCTTTTGAACCTGTTTTAGGGAAAACATTTCAGGCGGGAGAAAGCATCGGTAAAATTGATTCTAAAAAAGGATACAAACTGGCTGCAGATGTAGATGAATTTTATCTGGAAAAAGTTCGCGAAGGTTTGAAAGGACAGGTAGAGTTTAAAGGAAAAACCGTTGAAGTAATGGTAACCAAAGTGATTCCGGAAGTAAAAAACGGGCATTTTACAGTAGAACTGGCTTTTACATCTAAAGAAACTATCGCATTACAAGACGGATTAAGTTTTGGCGTAAAACTGATTTTATCTGAACGAAACAAAACTTTGGTAGTTCCAAAAGGAAGCTTTAATCAGGAAACGGCCGGGAAATGGATTTTTGTGGTAAAAGGCAACAAAGCCGAAAGAAGAAACATAAAAACAGGGCGTGAAAATCCTTCGTATTATGAAGTCCTGGAAGGATTAAAAGAAGGGGAATCAATAATTACATCATCTTATTCAGATTATAAGGATATAGAAGAGCTTTCGATTAATAAAGAATAAATATTGTTTCAAGTTTCAGGTTTCAAGTTTTCTGTAACTAAATAACCTGAAACTTGAAACTTGAAACCTGAAACAAAAATAATAAAACATCAATCATCAATCAAAAAACGAAGTCAATCACATTTTAACACCTTTACAAAATGATAAAAATTCAAAATTTAACCAAAGTTTTTAGAACAGAAGAAGTAGAAACATCAGCATTGAGCGGTATTTCTTTAGAAATTAAAAAAGGGGATTTTTTAACTATCATGGGACCTTCAGGTTGTGGAAAATCTACTTTATTAAATATTATCGGACTATTAGACAGCGCAACTGACGGGAGCTATACCTTATTAGATCAGGAAATGATTGTCCTGAAAGAAAAAGGAAGAGCACAGGTTCGTAAGGAAAACATCGGATTCATTTTTCAGAATTTCAATCTGATCGACGAACTTTCTGTGTATGACAATATCGAATTGCCTTTGCTTTACAACAACGTAAAAGCAGCAGAAAGAAAACAAAAAATTGAAGCGATTGCGGAAAAATTAAATATTTCACATCGTTTGAAACACTTTCCTCAGCAGCTTTCAGGAGGACAGCAGCAAAGAGTTGCCGTTGCAAGAGCTTTGGTAAACGACCCAAAAATTATCCTTGCCGATGAGCCAACGGGAAACCTTGACAGTAAAAACGGTAACGAGGTAATGGAACTTTTAACCGATCTGCATGCAAAAGGCTCCACTATTTTGATGGTAACCCACTCTGATTATGATGCTTCTTTTTCGCAAAGAACCATTCATATGAAAGACGGTGTAATATTTTCTGAAAAGTTAAATCAACGAAACGTTGATGTTTTTATGGACGCTAAATAACTAAAAGATGCTAAAATTTATTGTAACGGCAATCATAATTCTGGTAGAGTTTGTTTGCAAAATATTCGCAATTGTCTAAAAAATCGGTTTGCCAAAACTGAAATAACTATAAAAACACGCACCATGATTTATAACTGGTTTAAAATATTTATTTATCATTTAAAACAAAACAAATTATTCTCTTTTTTGAATGTTCTGGGATTGAGCATCGGAATTGCAGGAGTGATTTTCGCCATTTTGTATTGGAATAATGAACATGCTTACGATCAATGGAATCCTGAAAAAGAAAACGCTTATCAGGTACTCAATAAAATTGGTATGACAGGAGATACGTGGTCTTCATGTTCAATTCCTTTTGGAAAAACCTGTAAGGCCACTATTCCTGAAATTGAAGCGATAAGTTTCTTTAATTCCTGGTACAATGACGCACTGATAAAGTATCAGAATCAGAAGATATTTGATAAAAAAATCACCGTAGCAGATAATGGTTTTTTTGAAATTTTCCCTTTTCCAATTATAAAAGGAGCTAAAACAAATATTCTTAAAGAAAAAAACAGTGTTGCAATCTCTGAAGAAACAGCTCAGTTGATTTTTAAAAATGAAGATCCGATTGGCAAAACAATCAATTATTATAACAAAGATTATATTGTAAAATCAGTTTATAAAATTATTAGTCCGTCGTCTGTCGAGCCTCATTTTGTTTTTGGAGGAATCGAAAGAGATGGAGACGATCAAAACTGGGGGAATTTCAGTTACGGTTTAATGATTAAAACCAAAAAGGGAGTCGACATAAATACAGTTCTGAAGAAAATGCAGCATGTAAATTATGTCAACAGAACTTTAAAAGATGCGAAAGAAAACGGACAGACTCCTGAACAATATGTAAAAGAAAATGGAGAAATCACAGTTATTCTGGATCAGTTGGCAACAGCCCGTCTGTATGGTACAAAAAGCTCCAGTAATAATAACTTCCCGGAAGGAAGAGGAAATCTGCAATTACTTTTTATCATGGCAGGTTTATCTGTTTTGATCCTGATTTTATCTTTGGTAAATTATGTTAATCTCGCCACAGCTTCGGCTATAAAACGTGCTAAAGAAGTAGGTGTCCGTAAAATTGTAGGTGCCACTAAAAACCAGATTATAGTACAATTTATATTTGAAACAGCTATAATTGTACTATTGGCCATTGTATTTGCTTTGGCAATAGTAGAGCTGTCATTACCATATTATAATACTTTTTTGAAGAAAACCCTGACTATGAATGGCAGTGAATTTTACCTTCAGCTTATTTTTATATTTGGATTAGTAATCATTCTTGCCGGCATTTTTCCTGCCATTTATATCTCAAATTTTGAAACTTTAAAAGTTTTAAAAGGTAATTTCTCGAGAAGTAAAAGCGGCATCTGGATTCGAAATTCGATGTTGATTTTCCAATTTGGTATTGCAGCCTTTTTTATAATCGGGGCATTAATTGTCAACTCTCAGGTAAATTATATGATGAACAAAGAACTTGGTTTTTCAGGGGATCAGGTTATCAAAATTCCGTTAAACTTCCACGAATCTGCAAAAAAGACAGAGAAATATCTGATTGCTAAACAAGAACTGCAAAAAATATCAGGAGTTGAGGATGTCTCTACTTTTGCAGGCTCTTTTGGAAACAGTACCAATTCCAGTTCAGGGTTAACACATAATGGTATTTTTGTGCAGCCGCGAAATGTAGAAATGGATTTTGGTTTTCTTGAAATGATGAAAATTAAAATTGTTCAGGGACGGGATTTGTCTCCAAAATTTGCTTCAGATACTATCGACAACTGGCTGATAAACGAAACGCTGGCCAAAACACTGAATCTCAAAAATCCTGTAAATACAATCATAACATCCGGTTGGGGTAATGAAAAAGGGAATTTAAAATTTAAGGTAGTTGGTGTTGTAAAAGATTTTAACATCACAGGGTTGCAGGATAAAGTTCCACCAATGGTTTTTGTGAATCTGAAAACTTTAAAGTGGAATAATTTTGATAATATTTTTATAAAAGTTTCACCACATAATTTAAGCGAAACACTGGCTAAATTAGAATCTTATTGGGAGAAAAACATCAATCAGGATTATCCTTTTGATTATGAATTTGTAGACAAAGGGTTTGCAAAAACTTATCAGGAGCAGGTAAAGCAAAAAGATTTATTTTTTATTTTGAATCTGGTTGTGATCATTATTGCTGTTTTCGGATTGTTTGCTTTGGCTTCATTTTCAATGGAAAGAAGACTTAAGGAAATTGCCATTAGAAAAACATTAGGCGCAGAAACCGATATTTTATTAAAAGAATTGTCCAGACAGTATATTGTATTCTGTTTGATGGGATTTGCAATCGGTATTGTACCGGCTTATATTTTATTACAGAAGTGGCTTGAGAATTTTGCTTTCAGAATTAATGTTTCGACAATTCCGTTTATAATCGCCCTAATTTCATTATTGGCATTAACTTTGATAATAGTTTTGGCAAAGGCATATCAGGTTACTAAAATCGATATCCTTAAATATTTAAAATACGAATAACTTGTAGACCATTTTTTTAAAACCCGTCGGAACAACTAATCTGACGGGTTTCTTTTTTTATTCTATAATCTTCCTTTTCAAATTAAAAGAAATAACCAATCCTTTACTTTTTAATTTTTTTGGTTCACAAAATAGTTTGATATTGTTTTGAATAATCCTAATATCAACAAATACAATTCAAAACATCAAAAATCCAAACTTTATGCCTTATCTTTGCAACCTGAAATTAGTTTAAATACAATATCATTTTAAAATTAATTTCATTCATTAGAAAATACTTATATCAAAAATGAAATTAGATAGAAAAGAAATTCTTAAAGCTTTGGAAACTATTACCATAGCCGGAGAAGGAAAAAATATGGTTGAAAGTGGTGCTGTTGCCAATGTACTTACGTTTGGAGACGAAGTTGTTGTTGATCTGGTACTGCATACTCCTGCAATGCACATCAAAAAAAGAGCAGAAGACGATGTTAAAAAAACAATTCATGAGTTGATATCGGCTGATGCAAAAATTAAAGTTAATGTTAAAGTTGAAGTTCCTGAAAAAGTCGAAATTAAAGGTCGTGCTATTCCGGGAATCAAAAATATAATTGCCGTAGCTTCCGGAAAAGGAGGTGTTGGAAAATCTACTGTTACAGCAAATTTAGCCGTAACTCTTGCAAAAATGGGATTTAAAGTTGGAGTTTTGGATGCCGATATTTACGGGCCTTCAATGCCAATTATGTTTGATGTAGAAAACGAAAAACCAATTTCGGTTAGCGTTGACGGAAAATCAAAAATGAAACCTGTTGAAAGTTATGAAATCAAAATGCTTTCAATCGGATTTTTCACTGCACCAAGCCAGGCTGTAATATGGAGAGGTCCAATGGCTGCAAAAGCACTAAATCAAATGATTTTTGATGCAGATTGGGGAGAATTGGATTTCATGTTGCTTGATTTACCTCCGGGAACAGGAGATATTCACCTTTCGATTATGCAGTCACTTCCAATAACAGGAGCTGTTGTAGTAAGTACTCCGCAAGCAGTAGCTTTGGCAGATGCTAAAAAAGGAGTATCTATGTTCATGCAGGACAATATCAATGTACCGGTTTTGGGTATAATTGAAAACATGGCGTATTTTACACCTGAAGAATTACCTGAAAATAAATACTATATCTTTGGACAGGCCGGAGCAAAAAATCTTGCAGAAGACCTGAACGTTCCGTTTTTAGGAGAAGTTCCAATTGTACAATCTATTCGTGAAGCGGGAGATTATGGACGTCCGGCAGCTTTGCAGACAGCGTCTCCAATTGAAACTGTCTTTGAAGAAATAACCAGAAATGTGGTTCAGGAAACAGTAAACAGAAACGAAAGCTTACCTGCAACAGAAGCTATTAAGATTACAACAATGGCAGGATGTTCAGCAGTAAAAAAGAATTAATTAGATAATTGAGATAATTTGATAATTAGATAATGAAGGATAATTATCTAATTGAAACATTCTCTAATTGACACATTAAAATATTATGACAACAGAAGAATTAACAAGTAACGTATTATTGGCTCTTGATGAAATCAGACCTTTTTTAAATTCTGATGGAGGAGACATTACGCTAATTTCGATAGAAGACGACAAGCATGTAAAAGTTCGTCTTGAAGGAGCATGTATTAGCTGCAGTGTAAATCAAATGACACTTAAAGCTGGTGTAGAAACCACTATAAAAAAATATGCTCCGCAAATAGAAACTGTAGTAAATATTATGTAGCGAACAACTCGTTATTGTTCTTTTTTTAGTTGTAAAAACTTAACAAGAATAATAGTCATTTGAATCGTTTTGCTATAATTTTTTATACTAAACAGTTAAAACATGGTTTTTTTTGCGATTTTGATAAAAAATGGCTTAAAGATTTAAGAGATTTGGTTAAGAAATTGTTACATTTTTAACTTAAATTTGTACCGTAAACCCCTAAATCTCAAAATCATGAAAAACTTTTACGTTCTGTTTGTATTATTATTTTCAGTAAGTATAAATGCTCAGCAAGGCTCAGAAACGTTAACTGTAGACAAAGCCTGGGTTAATGATTCAGGAGAATGGTCGGATTATAATTATTCTGGGAAGATTGTATTTGCTGTTAACAATCAGGGAGATGGAAGCCTTAGAATAGGGAATTATGATTTTTTGTATGATTTTTGCGAAGGAAGACCAAAATTCTCAGATAAAGCAACTTACAGCTCGGCAGAATTTTCTCATCCTAGAAAAATCTCATCTCAAACCGATAAACAAGGTGTTGTGAATATAACATATGAGGGAACATTAATTTTTCAGGCAGAAAAAGATTATTATTCTGTGATTGCTATTGTAACATTACTGGAAAAAGGCGGAAATTATCTGGGTGCAAAAATGCACATCAAAGACAGTAATGGAAAAGAATATGCATTTAGTTTAAAATCAAGTTAATTAAATAATAATAGAATTTGTTCACGTTATCAAATTCTAAATCAGTAAAATTCCAATAATTAAAAATGGATGTATTAATAAAGATTAAAGACCGTGAAGGGGTTATACACGAATTACAGGCTCCAACGGATATGGCAATGAATATCATGGAATTGTGCAAAGCATATGAACTTCCTGTTGAGGGAACCTGTGGAGGAATGGCTATGTGTGCTTCCTGCCAGTGTTATGTTTTAAATGATGTTGCACTGCCTGAAATGGGAGACGATGAAGAGGCAATGCTTTCAGAAGCGTTTTATGTTAAATCCAATAGTCGTTTAGGTTGCCAGATTCCAATTACCACAGAATTAGAAGGATTGGAACTCGAGTTAGCTCCTGAATATTAAATCATAAGAAACCTCCAGTTTAGGCTGGAGGTTTTCTATTTTTCTTTTGTAATTTAAATTATCTCCTTAGTAGTTCCAGTACCTTATTTACATTTACTTCACTATAATCATTGATATAAAAATCACAAGGAGGAAGTTCTTCTTTTGTATGTGTGCTCAAAACGCCTACGACTTTCATACCTGCATTTAATCCTGCTGTAACACCGGAAAAAGAATCTTCGAAAACCACACAATCCGAAGGAGAAGCTCCAACTCTTTCTGCCGATTTTAGATATACTTCCGGATTTGGTTTATGAAACGTAACATCTTCGCTGGACATCATCGAATCCATTTTTTCGTCGAGTTTCAGGAAATTTGCAATCAGATCCAGATTCGCACGCGGTGCTGATGTGGCAACAGCTGTTTTGAATCCATGAGATTTTAATTCGTTTAAAAAAGACATGTAATGCGGAATCGTTTCGACTTTGTCTTTATAAATCTCACGGAACATTCCTTCTTTTTCATTTTCCAATTTGATTAGTTCTTCTCCAGTAATTGGACGTTTGAAGAAATGCGTCATAATATAACTATTGTGTTTTCCGTACATGTGTTCTTCAAATTCTTCATTGGTGTACGGAATTTTATATTTATTGAAAAACTCTTCAAAAGCGACTACATGATGCGGATTGGTGTGGCAAATCACGCCATCCATATCAAAAATTACACATTGCTGGCTCATAATATTTATTTGTTTTTTTAACGGGTGTAAGATAAGGGTTTTCCGCGGAGATACACTGAGGTTTCTCGCAGAGATTCGCTAAGATTTTTTAGTATCGCAAAGATGCAAAGACGCAAAGTTTTTGTTTCACGCATATTTGAAAAAGATTTTAGCAGATACACGCAGATTATTTATTATCTAAAATCTTAAAAATTAAATCTGCTTTAATCTGCAAAATCTGCGTGAAACAAAATCCTTTTTATCTTAATAATCAGTGGCTACAAAAACAAAAATTTGCGTATCTGCGTCTCTGCGGTACTAATCGACAAAGATTTGCAAAAACTTGAAACTTGAAACCTGAAACAAAATTAGCCTATCCAAATTTTACTTTTTACCAAAGTCATCGTCTGTTTCAAATGCTGATTACAGGCAATTAGAATTATCAAAACCACTAAACCATAACCTACAATCGTATAAATCTCCATATCGGCCAATAAAGTCGATTGTTTAGCTATTGTACCGAAAATCTTTTTCATAGCTAAAACATTCGCATTATCTGCAGAATAACCTTTGGCCATAAAACTTTGTGTTGTACTTGCGATAGTTTGCTGTGCTTCTGAATTCTCGCCTGTTACAAATTGACTTAATTTCAAGAAGTGTTTTTTATTCAAGAAAACCATTGCATTTTGCATTACGCAGAAACCAATTGTACTTCCCCAAAAACGTCCCGAAACGCCTACAATTCCTGAAGAAACCGCCATATTTGCCGGAACCGATGATGTGGTAAATAAGATGAGCGGAACAAATAAAAACCCCACACCGATTCCTTGCAAAATATAGGGAATGACAATATCGCTCAATGCAATATCTGGCACAAAAAGAAACGTAAACCAGAAATGGAAAATAGCAATAAGCGTAAAACCAATCATGAAAATAATTTTTGTCGAAACAGATCTCATCAGAAAAAAAGCAGCCAAAATAAGTCCGATTACATTTCCTAATCCGTTTATGTACTGAACGCCCGCAACACGAGAAGGATCCCAATTCCAAATGGAAAACATCGCCGAATGACAAAGACTCAACGTTGCTCTGCTGATATAGAAAAGGAAAAACAATAAAAATCCTATTCGCAGATTGGCGTATTTTATAACTTCAAAATCAAAACTTGGCCTTTTTACTAAACGTTCTTTAAAAATGAATAATCCGCCAGTAATAAGCGAAATCATCAATATTAAAACCATTTCTGAAGACTGCAACCAATATTTTTTCTCAGCATAAACAAAAAAGTAGGCACCGCAAAGAATCGAAATTAAAACCAAAAAATAACTCATCCAGTCGATTTGATACAACGGAATCTTCTTTGTAATTCGGTGCCCTCTGAAAGTAACTAAGATTAAAAAGACGTTTAGAACCTGTAGTCCGCCCGAAACATACAACATGTATTTCCAGTTGTAATGATCGAGAAACCACACGGCGATATTCATAATAAAAGGCGTAGACAACAACAGCGCGCCATAGTAAAATGAAAATCCAATAATAATAGCATTTTTAGTATTAAACTGCTCAATAAGCAATTGTCTAATTGTGATTACAGGAAGCGCCATCAGGATTCCTTCGGCAATTCTCATCAATAAAAAGACAGAGAAATTGGTAATATAAGCCGATGAAACGATCGTAATTCCAATTAAGGAATACACTGCCATCAGGTAATTTTTTGCAGGGAAAAAACTCGAAAATCGGCTTTCTATTAAAATGGTTGCCAGTAAAGTTCCATACGTAACGCACATCGCAAACTGCAAATCTTCTGGCTCAATATCCAGAAAACTTGCCGCATACGTTACGTTTGACGTATAAACTCCCAATAAAATCATGGAATGCAGCAAACAAACGAACAAAATAGTAATGATCGCCCATTTTGGAACCCATGATTTAAATATACTTTTATCTTCCATTTTATTTGTGCGCAGCAACAACCGTAATGTTCATTCCTGCTCTTAAAAAATCGGTTTGTTTGTCTTGTTCTTTTAATTGAATTCGAACCGGAATTCTCTGTTCTATTTTTACGAAGTTTCCAGTTGCATTATCAGGTGGAAGAAGCGAGAATCTAGCACCGCTCGCAGGCGATAACGACGCAATTGTTCCTTCGAAAACTTTATCGCTTACAGCATCGGCTTTAATTTCTACTTCTTGCCCAACGGTTAAATATTGCAATTGCGTTTCTTTAAAATTGGCTGTAATCCATTTTTCTTTACTTACGATAGAAAGCAAAGACTGTCCTTCTTTTATCATTTGTCCTGGCTGTAAAGTTCTTTTTCCAACCCAGCCGTCATAAGGCGCTGTGATTACCGTGTACGAAAGAAACAATGCCGCATTATCTGCAACAGCTTGTTTTGATGCAATATTCGTTTGCGTTGTTGGAACATTCGCTTCGGCAACAGAAGTGGTTAAAGTTGCCGAATGAATTCTGTTTCTCATTTCCTGAAAATGTGCTTGCGCCGACTCGTAATCTGCCTTAACTTTTTCTAATTGTTGAGAAGTTGCCGCTTCTTCGCTTACTAAAGCTTTATATCTTTCGTATTCTAATTTTGTTTTCCAAAGATTTGATTTTGCAGCTTCTAATTGAGATTCGTTAATTGCCGTTGCACTTGCTGTATTAATGGCATTTTTTTGAGCCACAACGCTATTTTGCTGCGCATTTTGAACATCGGCAAGAGCCACATTCAATTTCGATTTATATTCTCTATTATCGATTACCACCAAAGTATCTCCTTTATGCACAAATTGGTTTTCGTCAAAACGAACTTCTTGCACATAACCTGTAATTCTCGACATAATTGGCGTGACGTATTGCTCTACTTGAGCATCATTTGTTTCTTCGTGATTTCTGTTAAACACATAAAACCAAATCCCCAAAATAACTCCGCTTATTACCAGCGCACACGCAATAATTGTTATTAGTATATGAAACGTTTTATTTCTTTTAGTTTCATTTTTTATCTTAACCATCTTTTTTATCTCTTTATCTTAGTTCTTTCTTTTAAGTCTTTTCTCTTGCTTCTTTCTTCTAAAATTCTCGCATTAAGTCTTTCTTCTTACTTCTTTCTTCTAAAGCTTTAGCCTACTCTTTCACCAGCATTTTAGCTCTGAGGCATAATCCCAGCCGTATGCATCATTTGGTAATGTTTCAAAACAGCATCCAATCGAGTAGAGATTTTGTTGTATTTCGCCTGAAGCAAAGCATTGTCAGCATCGACCATTTCGGTAATTAAAACCAATTGGTTTAAGTACTTTAGCTTTACGATTCGATAATTTTCTTCGGCTAAATCCAAAGCTTTATCAACCACGACAAACTTTTCAAGAATTTCCTGATACTGCGTATGTTCTTTATATAGCTGATCTTGAATTTCTTCTTTTATAATTTCAGTCTGCATTTTCTGCATATCGATTTTAGTACTCGCTTTTGCCACTTTCGTTTTGTTTTTATACAAAGCCGGAAGATCAAAACGCGCCTCGATTCCTACCTGACCTAAAGTGTACAAATATGGATTTGGCGGAAAGAATTTGTAGTTTGGATAATAAAAACCATAATTCCCAAAGAAGTTTACACTTGGCAGATAATTCCCTTTTACCAATTGCATTTCAGTTTTACTAATGTCTAATTCCTGACTCGCCATTCGCATTTCTTCATTCTGCATGGCTTTATTCAGATAAAAATCATACGGATCCAAACCATTCATTTCATCCAGACTTGCAGTGGTATCGATTGCAATTTCTTCGTTTTCTGGAACCTGAATTAAAGTCTTCAGATCGTGAAGCGCTATTTGAATGTTTTTGGAATTTGTAAGCGCATTCAACTCACGATCTGAGAGCTGTAATTCAGCACGAATCACCTCATTTTTGGTTACCGTTCCGTGTTTTTGAAGCGATTGCACTTCTTTTAATCGGCTTTTTTCCTCTTTGATATTTTCTTCAAATATTTTTTGAAGTTCCATCATTTTATAAATTGCCAGATAGTTTGCAACAACTTCCAGTTCAATATCATTTTCTGTTTTTTCCGATTTTATTTTTGCAATTTCGTTTTCCTGATTCGCAATTTTAATCGCGTTGTTGATTTTGTTTCCAACGTAAATCGGCATTTTAAAAGTTGAATTGACCTCGTAGATTTCAGGAATTGCTTTCGTAACTTCTTTTCCGTTTAAGAAACCATCTCCTTTAAATTCTGTAATGTTGGTAATTCTGGAGTACATTCCGTTTAGTTGTACATCCGGTAATCTAAGTTCTTTTCTTTCTTTGATGTTTTGCTCAGCGAGCGTAATCTCCAGTTGAGATTTAAGGACTTTTTTGTTGTTTTCCTTCGCCAGTTTCATTGCTTCTTGTAAAGAAACCGTATGAACTTCCTGAGCCTGTAAACTATTGAATACTAATGCTATTAGTAAAATCAATAAGCTTCTGGGAAAACAATCTTCTTTAGAGTTTGTTTTTGTAAGGAACATGAATATTTGAATATTTTATGCTGCAAAGTTCCTTCATTTTTTCCTTGGCGGAAGATTATAAAAAGACAACAACATATTCATTTCGGACAAATGTTAAAATTCCATTTTTCCGAAAACGTTATATTAAAATACTGAAAAACAATTTATTGAAAAGTAGTTTTGGTTTGTAAAATTTTCACGCAGATTTAAAAGGATTTTAGCAGATATGTGCAGATCCTTATTTTTTCTTAAAAAATCTCCTAAATCTGCAAGATCTGCGAGAGAAACCTATTTATATTTAATCAAATAAAAATTACTTACCTCTTTCCAAGATTTCTTTTCCATTTAGATAATCAGAAGGTCTTTGGCCTAAAATCTTGAAAAAAGTGTTGCTAAAAGTTGGAACACTATTATAACCAACTTCTTGAGCTACCTCTTTTACAGAAAGCTTCCTTTCTAGCAAAAGTTCGATAGCTTTCAAGATCCTTCGAATGGTATAATATTGAATAAAAGACATTTTGAGATCTTTTTGAAATAAGCGATACAAAGAGCGTTCGCTAAAGCCAAATTCATGCGCCACATCTGCAAAGAGAATCGTTTCTCCCAGATTATTTTCAATGTGTCGAAGAATTTTTCCAAGTCGTTTATCTTTGGGCTGAGGAAGCTCTAAAGGCAAATTTGTGTGACATATTTGAGGAAGAATCGCTTTTATGGCTTTTGCAATCACAAAACTCGGACTTCCCTTTTTCAAGTCACCATTCCACTGATTGGTAAACATCATCATTTGAAGCAGCAAATTGTTTACCGGATAAATGCCTTCGCTTTTATAGAATTCATCTTCATTTTTTTCAACTGGAAAATACAGATTTCGCATCATCACATGTTCCGATTTTGGCTCAATACTATGCTCTAATCCGGCAGGAATCCAGATAAAATGTCTTGCAGGTAAAAAATAGGATTTTGTTTCAGTTGTCACAAAAACTACATCGCCTTCTGCATAGAGCATTTGTGCTTTGCTATGTTTGTGGGTTGGAACTAGTAATTCACCCATTATATCATGATGACAGTAAATACTTTTTTTATCGGCATCTACTTTATGAAGATAATATTTGTCTACTTTGAATGTTGATTGTTCCATAATATAAAGATAGGGAAGAAATAAATTCCAAATTCTAATTAGGATATTGAACAGTTAGGAATTTGCCGAAGAAAGGGTGTAAAACAAAAAAGCCTTTCCGTTAAGAAAGGCTTTTCCAATATTGCGGTCTGGACGGGACTCGAACTTATTCATATACTGCTAGTAAATCCAATAGTTTACAGAAGTTGAAGATTTAAAGGGAACGGCTTAGGGGATGTTTCTTGTAAATTTCAATGAAATTACTTTACCTAATTATTTGTTGTCAAAAAAGAGTTTTTGCAATCTAAGTAACACACTTTAAATCTATTTACTGTAAGATTTAACCTTAATAAAATGTTAAATTTAGTTAAAAATGTTAATTTTTTTCAGCCAAATGGAATATTTTAAATCCAAAAAGAAAATACAACTGTCAATAAATCAGTAATTTAATACTTATTTGTAAGATTTATATTTATAATTTAGCCGAGAATTTAGCAAGAAACAAAAAAGCTTACTAGAGTTAATGAAAAAATATAACATTAAAATATTTTCATATGGAAATAAATTATTTCACCGTGCGAGCGGTCTTAAGAACGGACAAAATTCGAAAAGATGGAACTTGTCCAATTCACATTGTCTTACAACGAAATAATGTAACACAAAAATTTTCTTCTTCTGAGTTTATAGAAGAAAGGTATTGGGATAAAAATACCGAACAAGGTATCGGAAAAGGCTTCGGCAATCTAAATGCTGTAATTAAGAAAAAGAAGCAAAAACTTGAAGACTTTATTCGGGAAAGTAAAAGCCTTGGTAGATCACTTTCTAAAGATGAGATTTCTAATTTTTGGAATGGGAAATCTGATTCAGAAGATGATCTATTGTTTTCCAAATTTTATGAATCATTTTGTAAAAGGCATTTTCTTACAATAAAAGAAAGTACCCAAATACATTATGTGACTCTAGGTAAGAAAATGAAAGATTTTAAGCCAGGTTTAAAACTTTCAGAAATCGATTATTCTTTTATGATTGAATTTGACAACTATTTAATTAAAACCAATAGTGGAAGATATAATATGATTAAATTCTTAAAAAGAGCCTTAAAAGAAGCTGTAAAATTAGAAGTTTTAAAAAACGAATCTTGGAAAGGATTACAAAATGTTTCACCAAGAGCTAGAGAAGTATATTTAACGATTCCCGAAATTAACCAAATTAAAACATGTGATCTATCTTTAAAAAAACATCTGGAGCTAACTAGAAATATGTTTTTATTTAGTTGTTATACAGGTATGCGTTTTAGCGATGTTATCGCTTTAAAAAAGGAAAACTATAAAAATGGATTCATTAGTTTAAAGCAAGTCAAAACAAATGTAGATTTAAAAGTACCTGTTAATGTGGATGCAAAAAAAATAATCTGCAAATTTTACAATCAAAGAGAAGAAGATGAAAACATTTTCCCTCCGATAGAGAACCAAACTGTAAATAGATATTTAAAAACAATTGGAGAAATTGCTGAAATAAAAAAGACGCTTCATTTCCATCTAGCTCGCCACACTTTTGGCACTACTTTATTGAATAATAATGTAAATGTATTTTATATCTCTAAAATGATGGGACATAAAAAGCTAAGCCAAACTTACTCTTATACTGGCGTAGATGTTACACAGATGAAAAGTATAATGAATAATGTAAATTTTAACTCTAAAAACTAAACAAAATGAAAAATACTAAAAGCGAATACATTGAAATGATTTACAATAAAGTTATCCCCAATGAAAAATTAAAATGGAAATTAGCTCCTACTAATAATAAATATAAATTCTTTAACGGTGAAATCTGCTTATCAAAAAAGGATGTTCTTTATAAAACTAAACTTTATAATAGAAAAAATAAAAATAAAATCTATTGTATTGAAATTTATCTACTCTATTCTAAGCATAGGGGTTACGAAACTTTATACTTTAGTGGATATTTAAGCAACTGGTATTATCAAGTCGAGCTAGGGAGAGATTTAAGCCTTGAGGAATACGACAAATGCCTAAGCTTTCTACTATCAGAAATTGGAGTTTCGAGAATGGATGATGATGATATGGAAGAATCATTGGATTCAGACGAATTTGAATACACTTACTACTGTATTCAGGACCATGAAGCATTTATGGACAAAAAAAGAAATAAGCGTATTTCCAAAATTAAAACTACATAGGTAGCTGTTCAAATTACAAATCTTTAAAAAACTCGTTAAGAGTTAAATTATGAATTGCGAGAACTTTGATTAGGGTTTTAAGTGTAATATTATTACCCTTTTCAATTCTCCAATATTGAACTCGATTAATATCATATTCAAATGCAAAGGTTTCATAACTAGTGAAACCTTTTTCTTTTCTTAATGCTTTAATCTTTTCAGCAATTTGCAGGATTATAGTGTCGATATCTTTGTCCAAATTTTCCATTGAACTAAATTTGGATTTTTGTCGCATATAATTTACCTCATTAAATAAACTGCATATATTAAGCTTTTTACTATTTTAGCTGAAAAAACTTAAATATGAAACGTCTATTACTTGCTATGATGATTATCGTTTTTCCAGTAAAAGGAAGTGCCCAAATCAATAATTTAAAGGATTTGCTAGAAATTTCTGAGCTAAATGTAAAAGAAATGGTCAGTGAATTACAATATATTTGGAAACTCCATCCTCCTATTCAGGACACATCAGAAAAGGGATTTGTTACTGAACGATATACTTTTACTTACAACAAAGACAATAAAAAACAAGTCTTGAAAAAGTGTGGAAAAATGGATTTAAATAGCAGGGTAACTATGTGGCTCACAAATTTTATTTCGAACGATAAAGACTTATTGAATAGAATCACTAAAAATCTAATTTACCAGGGATTTGAATTAAAGGGGAAGCAAAAAGTAAATTCAATGTATGAAGATGGAAATAGAATTGTAACAATTCAAACTCAATCTGATGATGAATATAAACTTCCAAAGGACTGTTATTCTATAATAGTTATAGTTAACAAAACAACTAACAGTAAATACAAATCAACAAATATGGGGAAGAGAAATATCCCTTTTCAAAAAGTAAATCCATTAGACAACATCTCCAACTCGAAGAATAGCACGTCTCAAAAAATTAGCGTTTTAACAAACATATCAGATTTAATTCGAATAGCTAAAACCTCTTTTGATAAAATTTCTACAGTTTTAAATTCTGATTGGGAAACAGTTGTATATCCTAAAGGTACAGAGCCTCTTAATGAGTGGTATTCATATAAAAATTCTAATCAGGTGGTAGAAAGTTATATAGGATATGATAATGGAATTGGAAAAGATATAAGAGTAACTACATTTAAATTTTCGGATACAAAGCTACTAAATGAAATTATTACTGAATTGAGCAAATCCGAATTTGAACTTATGGAGAATACTAAGGATTATTACAACTTTGAAAACAATAATAACATTATTGAAATATATCTGGATAATGAATTTGAGAACAAACGAAATTATAAGATTGAAATATCAACATTCATAAATAAATCAAAAGTTATCATCGAAAAAAAAATATGACAATTATTTATCATAGAAAATAAGAAGTCGTTCTTATTTGGTAGCAAAGGATGTATGTCTTAAAGGAACGATATTATTTTTAAATTTATTTGAGTCTACTTTTAATTTAAAACAATCCAATTTTAAATTAATATGAATATCTTCGGAACTCATGTATAAGAGTTTTCGAGTCCCCATATTAATAAATTGATGGATGTTTTTTGATGTTCCCCTATATTTTTCAAAATGTTTGCAAAGTTCTATTATATATTCTTCTGAAATTAAATCATCAAAAAACAATTGAGATTTACTATTGATAAGCTGTAATCCGTTTAATTGGTGAACTTCTTCAATGGATTCGGTTGAACAACAATTATTGCAGCCATTTCCAAAGTCGTAAACACTTGAATCATACAAACAAATCATTAATCTTGGATTAATTGGATAAAATATTTGAAGACCTTTTGCTACTAGACCAGTTGCTCCTTTATAATTCCCTGCTTGTTCCATCAACTGATTATAAATAATTACAGGTGCATCTGATGTTATAAATGGAAGCAATGAAAGGTTTACTAAAAATTTGCAATCAAGGAAATCTAATAGGTGTTCATATTCAATTGAGTGAATAAGTCCAAGTAAAACTGGATTTTTGTGTTCCAAAACAGCATCTTTCATATTTTTCCATAAATCAGGTCTAAGCTCTTTTACAACAGCTTTCATTCCTTGATTTAGCCTCTCCATTATATCATTACCAGATTTAGGAGTTCTAAAAGCTTGATATAAAATAAATCGCTTTAAAAGTTTAAAACCATTGCTTTCAATAGGAGGTGGATATAGTAGCTTTTCTTCTGTCCAATAGTAAAACATTCTAGCAACATTACTTTCCATTTCTGCTAAAGCATTTTCTATTTCATCATCTTCTCCATAAAGGAAATTTTCATAAGCTTGACTTTTTAATGGCGCATTTTGTATAAATTTTTTATTATTAAGATTATATAATCCTAAAAACTTACCCTCATTATTATTAGAAAATCTCTTTAAATAGAAACGAGGGATATAATGATGCTTTTTTTTCTTTACCAATTTACAGCATTGTTATTATTGTTAGTACTAATCCTACTAATCCAATTATCCATCCGCTAAAAGTAAAATAAGGATGATTGACGGTATCCACAAAAACAGCATAATGGTTTTTATTTTGAACAATTAGCTTTTTGTTACTAAGCTTTTTTGTGGCTTTCTTTATGAATTCAACTTTTAAATCTACAGATTTTATCACAGCAATAAAATTCTTGTTTTCAAACTGGTAAGATTCATTGTCTTTGCTCAAATAAGTACTATCTTCTACATTATCCGAATTACATAGCATCAATGCTTTCAGTGTATCAGAACCTGTGACAAAATTATCACCATACATACCCTCAATAATTGTTCTTAGATTTTTTTTCTTATTATTAGGAATCTCACAATAATCATCTAAATTTTCAAAAATTTTCTCATATCTATGTTTAATTGCTTCAAATCCAAAATGAATGTTTTTCATATCCCAATGAATCCAAAAACAATCTAAATGTCTTCTAACAAAGTCATTATAAAGCTTTAGAATCCGTAGTTCAAGTTCTCTATATGAATCCTGAATTTGATCTTTTGGAATATCTGCTTTATCTGCTTCTAAGTGTATTGCAAACTGTTTGTCAGTTTGTCCATCAAGAGATTTTATTACAATGGAGGTAATGATTGGAGAAATATTTCCATAGTCATCATCATCATAAGTGCTACTTTCAGAATAATGAACAAATAAAACTTTACTTGGGTCTTCTGTTGTCTTATTCAAGTTTTTGACAGCTATTTTTCTATCTTGAACAACTCCCATTATCTTTTCGGTTTTATATTGTATTTAATTCTATTACTGCATAAACGGATTTGAAAACAATTCTCACCGCAGACCTTATTCTGATCAGTTCTTACAAATTTCTCATCTCTAATTAGCCCAACTGCATCTTTGATTTTTTGTTGAATTTGTTCTAAGTCGTCATCATAGAGTTTTTCTGGTGTTTTAGGTTGATTTTTTCCAATTACATAAGTCATAATATAATTGGCCGTTTCTCCCGTTAGTTCTCTATGTCCTAATGCATACAATTTCAATTGGTCTTTTGTAATTGGGGCATCCGCATTTTCTTCATCACTCTTAAACTCTACAATAGTGGTTTCGTAATAGCCAGCATCTCCAATTTTCTTTATTAAATCAATCCTACCTACAATCAGAATATTTCTGTCAATTTTATATTGAATTTCCTGTTCAACAAATTCAATATTCTTAAATTCATCTACATTCTCTTTATAATAATCTTCTACATTATTTTTTACCTTATCATATAAAGGCTGACTAAGTTTTGTTGATTTTGTTAGATATGGAAAATGTGTTTGTCTGTCAATTAATGTTTTAAGTTCATCCTCCGTTAGTCTAACTCCTTTTTTTGCTTCTTTATGAATTTCCATTAAACAGCCATGAAATGATTTTCCAACACCCATTCTTTGATTTAATGGATAGCAAAAACCAAATACCGAAATTAATTTAAAACGATAAGAACACTCAAATATATCTTTCAAACTAGTAAAATCTAACGATATGTTCTTTACCTTTTCTTTTGGTTTTTGTTCAATTTTTTCATCAACAGGAAACTTATGTCTTAAGTCACTAACCATTATAGGGAATGAATTAGCTTTGGCATTTGTAAGCTCTGGAATGAACTGAGATTCTTTTTTATAAAGTTTATTATTTAAGTCAGGTGCCTGGGTCAATAATAAATATTTTTGACTTCTTGTTAAAGCTACATATAATAAACGTCTTTCATCTTCTTTGTCATCATCACCCTCATATCTTGATTGTTCTTCTATTAAAGTTCTATCTAGAAAGTGCCACTCACTTAACCCACCTCTTTTTTTGGACGGTAAATAGTTATGATTTAATCCTGGAACTATTACAGAAGGAAACTCCAATCCTTTGGATTGATGTATTGTCATTATTTGTACAGCATTAGGTGTTTTATACGGATTATTTAGCCATCCTTCAGGATAATAATCTTTTGCTACATAAGTTATAAAACTTAGAAAACTAAAAAGATGAAATGATGGACTAGTACTGTTGAAATTTATGGTTTCAAAATCATTTATAACTTGGCTAAATTTACCAAGATTAAAAAATACTATTTCGGCACGTTCTTTTGTTCTAAATTCTAATTCTTGTGATGTATAATTCACAAAGTTTTCTTCAAAAATTTCCGCATCGTTTAAGAAATTCCAGAAGATATCCTGAAGAGAATATTCCCAATTGTCTTTCACTTTTTCAATATCAGGATTCTTTTCAGATAACTTTGATATTGCAAAATCTACTTTATCGGGTAGTACTTTTATATTGGGAATTGTAAGCCATTTTTCCTTTAGTTCTGCTTCATCTATATCTCCATATAGATAGTTAAAAATACCTAGGGCTGCTTGAACTTCTTCCATTTCAAACAACTGATTAACTCCTGCCGTTATGTAAGGTATATTATGTCTTTCTAATGCCTCGACAATAGAACTTGCTTTATTCCAAGTCCTTAATAGTATGGCAATATCAGAAAATGCAATTCCTCTTTCTTCATCATCATTTTCTTTAAACTTAACACCTATAATATCATCTATATATTTGGCAATAGCTTCATTTTCTTCTTCAATATTCTGATATCTATTATATAAAATATCAGTTCCTCGATTAAAAAATTGAGAATTATTAGAGTCCATTTTTTTATCTTGGATTCTTTTTTTATTATTTGAGATAAGAGTTTCTGATAACTTTGTTATTCCTTCTGAACTTCTATAGTTTAAGGATAGAGGTATTGTTTTTACTTCATCTTTATTAAACTTATTTTCAAAATCAATGATATACTTATTATTACTACCTCTCCATTGGTAAATATTTTGATCATCATCACCGACAACAATTAATTTACAGCCACTTATTTCCTGAAGTCTATTTATAAGTTTTTCTTGTAATGGATTTACATCCTGGTATTCGTCTACAATTAGATATTTAAGATTAGTTTTAATTGAGTTAGCAAGATTTGTATCATCTCTAAGACATTCTAACGCTTTTTCCATTATCATAGAAAAATCAAAATATCGTTTTGAAATAAGTGTATCCTGATACTTCTTTTTGGCAGTCAAAATGTTATCAGGGAATTCGACTCCATTCCTTATTTCAGATTCTCTGACTATATCCATGATTCTAACAAAAAGGGAAGTGTCAATAAAACGGCGAAGAGAGGCAGATGGATTTGAAAGTTTGGTGACTTCTTTCATTCCAATTACATCGTAATGTTTATCAACAAAGAGCTTTAGCTTTATATCATCTAAAACTGAAAAGCTTTGATATTTGTACTCGTTCTCTTGTAATGACTTCAAACACCAACCATGTATTGTTCCAATATACATATTAGCCATTCCCCTGTATTGACCAACATTGTTGAGAATTTTATTTTTTAATTCTCCTGCAGCTTTTTCTGTATAGGTAAAAGCTATAATATTTTCAGGTTTGATATCAAAACCATTATGTGAATCTAACAAATAAGCTACTTTACCAGCAACTGTAGTTGTTTTCCCTGAACCAGCACAAGCTATTATTCGTAAGTGTTTATCGTTAGTTATAATTGCTTCTCGTTGACTTTCAGAAAAGTTATTTAAATCAATCATTCTACTTATCAATTAGTTTTTTTGTAAATTAATATCTTTTCCTTACTCATCATATTAGAAAAATTATTACGTCCTGGCATTCTTTTGCTCAAAATATCTCTTTCTAAACCTGTGAACAATTCTATTCCTTTAGATTCGAAAAGTTCATTTAAAATTAAATCATTTCGAACTATATGTTTATTTACATTTCGATTTCCAATAGTCCAAGCTAAAAACGAATCTTTTCTCATTCGCAGTAGCATTTTATCAATACTATTATTTAATTCATAGATAAACCTAGTAACTTTTTCTGCTTTTTTTCTTTCCTCATAATTGAATTGAATTATAAACTCTTTTAATGTCTTAGATTTTTCAAAGACATTATCTTCAATTTCTTTTATGTTTGTTTTTATTTGTCCCCCTAAGCTTTTGCTATCAATTTCTTGTGTTGTTTTAAGATAATCTAGTTCTATTGTTTTATCAATATCCTCGAACGGAATCCACTGTAATGGCAAGTAAGAAAATTGACCATATGTAACAGTAGTCTGATTGTCGCCATATGGAGGCGAAGTAACTAGTAAATTAAATGTTTTTCGTGTTTTAATTCCTGAATTTGTATCTCCCCAAACAACATCTGCGTTTTTAATGTATTTACCATTTTTTATGTAGCCTTTCTGAATCAATACAGAAATATAATCTCCTATGTTTTTAATATTCTTTTGGGAAACCGAACTAAAAGTTTTTAATGCAGAAATTTGTCTTGAATTGATCTCTTCAATCGGACGCATATGCATTTTGAATGTAGATGTCCTATCATTACTCGTCAACCTGATTGTTTCGGCTAAGGCTACCCAAAAGAACTTTCTAATCTTTAAGGATTTTTCACGTCTTATAGCTCTATGTATTTTAGACAGTTCAATTTGGGTGTTTCTAGTAAACCATTTGTCAATATTTATGAATGATATTTCAATAGTTTCAAAAATATCCGAGTTTATAGAGCTAGTTATTCTCCTTTCTGCATCAATAAGTTCTTCTGATAAGTAAAAGCTAGTTTTTACTTGGCTTAATAATATGGACAAAGGATTTATATCTTGACCAAACACATCCATGCCATATTTCATTCCTGTAACCAGTGTATTTGATGCCCCCATAAAAGGATCAATCAACGAGACTTTATCATTTAAAGCTTCAGCAAGTTTTTCAATTATAGGTTCTTGTACAGAAGGAACCATCATTGCGGGATAATTGAGAATACTCCTAGCAAAATCATTTCTAGAATAATTTTGACCATTCAGTGTTTCTGAACTTATGGCTTTGATGTTGTTCTTTATATTTTTAATATTCTTGTTCACTTTGCTGGATTTAGTAGCTTCTTAATTATCAATTGTCTAAATTGATTACTTATATGTTTTTTGTCGTAAAATATAGCCTAATACGCAAATATATAAACAAAATACGACAACTAAAGTTTATTACTTTCTGTCGCCTTAAATTTGAGAAATAAATAAGTTTTGTTCCCAAATATTTAAAAGGAAATTCTACCTCAATATTTTTTTTTCAATCCTGGATACAGTAATCTCTTCTAGATCAGTTTCAGGGTTTGTTTAACGATTCAACTTGGTAAAATTATTTATTTTTAACAATCTTGAAATCAAACAATTAAAACCAAAAATGGTTAAATAATCAATTTGTCAAAACAAAAAAATGGCTAGACTGGTATTATATACTTATAAATATAAACCGAAAAAGTTATGAGTACAAAAATTTTAATTGACAAAAGTGTCTACAGTAATCTTGTTAAATGTGTTTTTGAAACAAGAAGATTATTACTCGATTTGTCAAACCGCACTGAATTTAATAAAGAGTGGTTATCAATTTCTGATATTGAAACCGAATTTAGATTAAGCAGAAAAATTATAGACGGATATCGAAAAAAAGGTTTGAAAACGAATCAAAAAAATCGCAACGGAAAAATTCTAATCAGGAGAAGTGAATTGGAAAAGTTTCTTCTAAAAAAATAATAGGATTATGGATCGAGTTAAAGTAAAAATATCCGAATTTACACCTATAAAAAATTACTGGTCTCTTGATAGTTATCGAAAAAGTAAATACCCAAATAGATGTATTTTTAGCCGTAGAGTTGGAAACAAAAAATCAGGCGTTAAAAATCCGTTTCAAATAACATTCTTGTTGTATTATGACTTTGTAAAAGATAAATGTACAATTGGTTTCAATGGTAGTATTAGAAAATGGTATTTTGGAAAAAATACTAGGCAAAATTTATCTTCGTCCAAACTTATAGATTGTATAAAACTTTTAAGCTTGGAAATAGGCATTAGAGAAGAAGATTTATTAAATGCAAAAGTAACTCAGCTAGAAAGCGGAGTAACTCTATTGTTGAAATCTGCATTTAAAGAATTAATGAATTGTTTTGTAAAATATCGTAATTTTAGAAGAGAAGTTGAAAACACCACAGTTTATTTTAAAGGCAAAAAAAATAAAGAAGACAAGGAGAATAATATTAAATATAAGTTTTATGAAAAATACTTAGAAATCAATAAAAATGATAAAAATTTTAAAACTAATTCCATTAAAAAAAATGTGCATAGGAAGTTTTTCTTTTTCCGTTTTGAAATAGTTGTCAAAAAAGTATCGGGAGTATCTTTCTACCATGAAAACGCTCGAACTCTTAAGCACATAATTAAAAACTGGAAAAAGATAAACAATGAATTAAAAAAACGCCTTCAGGCAATCCAATTTGTAGATTTAATTTCCGAGGAAAAATTAATAGACCATACCAAACTCAGTAAAATTGATCACGAAAAATATTTAAAATTCCAAAAAATAAAAAGAAATGGCTTTCATAGAGAATTAGAAAAATTTGAGTTTTCTAATACGACTACAAATAGAAGTACCAAAACGAAAGCATTTATTAAAAACTATGAAATGTTTTTGGATAAGCATGTTGATTATAAAACGGAGCTTTTTGTAGCTTTTGATAAGAAAATAAATTCTTTACTATAATAAGGGTATTATTTATTAGCTAAAATAACCTCATTTATATTACTAAAATAGAATAACCTTATACTACAAGATAATATAAGTAATATAAACAATTAATGCCAAATTGACTGACCTTATAAATATGAGTTAAGCACAAGTAAACAAGTCATATGGTTTTAAAAACTTTAACTTGTGCAATAAGCAAAAAACAAGGGCTAATTCTCTTTTGTAAGCGATTATATTTGCTAAAAGAGAATTCTAGCCCTTTAATAATAAATCCAGCGTTAAATTGATTGTATTTTGATTTGGATAAACTAAAGGAAATAAAATTTTAGATTTTTCTGGGGATTTAAAAATCAGCCAAAATTAATATTGAACCCAAGGTAACGGATTAGGGAATGTAATGTCGGCGAAAAATGGTATAAGAAGTATACAAAACTTCGCCAAAATAAGTTTAAGTAAAATTATAATTTGCAATATAATTATCTTATTTACAATTTATAGCTATAATACTAAACAAAAAAAGCCTTTCCGTTAAGAAAGGCTTTTCCAATATTGCGGTCTGGACGGGACTCGAACCCGCGACCCCATGCGTGACAGGCATGTATTCTAACCAACTGAACTACCAAACCCTGCGTTATTGTGAGTGCAAAAATACAACAGAACTTTGATTTTACAAGCTTTTTCGGGAATAAAAACAGATAAAATTTTAATTAACTAAATTTCAGTGTTTTAAAATTCTATATTCCGGACAAAAGAGCAGTGTATCACCAGTAAAATAGAGTGTTGAGAGTTTTTTTAAAAAAAAATAACCTTTTTGATGTAACAAATAATATAGTGTTGTATCAAAAGGTAAATTTTTAAAAAAAAGACATTATGAAAACAAAATCCATTCTGGTTATCGTATTTATGCTTATTATCTCAAAATCTGTTTTTTCTCAAACTGCTTTTAAAGTAGAGGTAAAAGGAAAAGGAAATCCTGTTTTAATGTTTCCGGGCTTTGGCTGTACAGGACAGGTATGGGATGAAACCGTAGCTGAAATTTCTAAGACTCACGAATGCCACATTTTTACCTTTGCAGGTTTTGGAAATGTTCCCCCAATTGAAGGTCCCTGGCTTTCTACAATAAAGAGTGAAATCGTTTCCTATGTAAAGGCTAAAAAATTAAAAAAGCCAACCTTAATAGGTCATAGTTTAGGAGGTACTTTAAGTTTATGGCTGGCATCTACAGAAGCCGATCTTTTTAAAAAAGTAATTCTTGTTGATGCATTACCTGCAAGTGCAGTTTTAATGATTCCTAATTACAAAGGTGATATTATTCCTTATGATAATCCCCAAAGCAAAATGATGCTGGCAATGGACGAAAATGCGTTCAATGCAATGAATGCTCAGTCAACTTCCTACATGTGTTTTAATAAAGAAAAACAAAAAACAATAATCGAATGGATGAAAATTGTTGATAGAAAAACTTATGTTTATGGTTATATTGATATGCTTAATTTAGATTTACGAAAAGAAATTACTAAAATTAAAATCCCGGTAGTAATTCTCGCAGCGACAAATCCGGATATTAATACTGTACAAAAGATATACAAGAGTCAATATGAAAATCTGCCTTCCGTTAAAATTTATTACGCAGAAAACTCAGCACATTTTGTAATGTATGATCAGCCAGAGTGGTTTATGGAAAAAGTAAAATCAGAAATCAAATAAAGTGAGTACCGAAGAGCAATTTAACAACATTTACAACAGTCATTATTCTAAGGTATTTCGTTTGTGCAAAGGTTATTTTTGCGGAGATGTAGCATTGGCTTCGGATGCGACTCAGGAAATTTTTATTAAGATATGGGAGAAATTAGATACGTTCCGAAATGAATCAAGTATCAGTACATGGATTTACAGAATTACCGTAAACACTTGTCTCCTTTACTTACGAAAATCATCTGCAAAAAAAGAAATCAGGACTGAAATCCAGTCTCAGGTTGCTTCGGAAACATATTCGAATGAAAAAGAAGAACAACTCGAGAAGATGTACCAATGTATTCAGAAACTTGAAGAAACCAATAAAATGATAATTCTAATGACTTTAGATGGTGTAGAGTACCAGGAAATAGCAGAAGTAATTGGAATAACCGAAGAAGCACTTCGTGTCAGAATCCACAGAATTAAAAAAAGTTTAACTCAATGCGTGCAAAATGAAAACATTTGAAGAATTACAAACGATTTGGAACCAACAAACGGATTCAAACTTAAAGCCAGCTGCAGGGGATATTATTAAAAAAGCAGAGGCGCATACTAAAAAAATTAGACAGAATCATTTTTGGACAAGAGTGATATTAAGTATAAGTTCTGCAATATTAATTTTTTATTATATCTGGACAGGTGCTTACAAAAATGTCTTATTTAGTTTAGGGTTAAGTACTATGATTATAATGCTGGCAACTCGTATAATATTGGAATGGGTTAGTATAGAAAAACTTAAAAATTTAAAGACAGATGTTTCATTGATTGAATACAGCAAACTGGCATATCAATTTTACAAATGGAGAAAAAAAATCCATTATATATTTACCCCCTTGATTTATCTGACATACATTACAGGTTTTACATTTTTATTACCTGTTTTTAAAGAAAGTTTCTCTAGTGGATTTTACCTATATGTAGTTCTAAGCGGATATGGATTTTTACTGTTTTTCGGATTTCTTATGATTAAAATGATTAAAAAAGAAATGCAACTTGTAGTTTTTTTGAAAAACATTAATTGCGAAAATAATCAACATGCAGAAATTCCTTGAAAATTTTATTAAGGGAATTGTTTTTAGGATAATATTAAAAATAAAAAACCCGAATATTGCTATTCGGGTTTTGTGGTACCTCCAGGGATCGAACCAGGGACACATGGATTTTCAGTCCATTGCTCTACCATCTGAGCTAAGGTACCATGCTTGTCGTTACATTTTCTATTTTCATAGCGTTGTGTGAACGTCTTTGCGGGTGCAAATATATAATCATTTTTGGTTTGTACAAAACATTTTTTTAAAAAAATCAATTCGTATCTTCGCATTGGTAAAAAAGTAAATATGGTTTTAACAATTGATGTTGGAAATACTCGGATTAAAGCTGCTGTTTTTGAGGGTGATAGTGTTCTGGAAAAATTTGTTTTTGAAAAAAATGAACTTGAAAATAAAATTGAAAAAATTTTAAAAAAATTTCAAAATTGTTCTGATCTGGTCGTTGCATCTGTTGGAAATATCGAAAAACAATCTTTTTTGTCTTTCGGAAAACAACTTAATATTCATTTTTTAACTCACGAAGATACTTATCCTTTTGTTAATAAGTATGCAACTCCAAAAACTTTAGGGATAGACAGGATGGTTTTGGCTGCCGGAGCGGTTTTGCAGTTTCCGAAACAAAACAGATTAGTAATTGACGTTGGAACCTGTATTACCTACGATTTTATCGATGAATCAGATCATTATTTGGGCGGTGCTATCTCTCCTGGTTTGAGGCTGCGTTATGAAGCATTACATAATTATACTGCTAAACTGCCGCTTCTGGAATTAGAAACGCCGAAATCATATATAGGAAACACTACTGCAGAGTCAATACATTCAGGAATTGTTAACGGTTTCGTCTATGAGATTGACGGTTTTATCGATGAATATCGCGGAAATTTTTCAAATTTTATAATAATTTTAACGGGAGGTGATACAGATTTTTTGGCTAAACGATTAAAAAATACCATATTTGCCAATTCAAATTTCCTACTGGAAAGTTTGAACCAAATATTTCAATATCAAATCGACAATGATTAAAAAAATTATACTAAGCGCCTGTTTGCTTGTTTCGTTTGTTTCCTTTGCTCAGCAGGGTACAGCTTCTCCTTATTCATTTTATGGGATAGGAGATATTAAATTTAAAGGTACTTTAGAAAACAGGTCAATGGCCGGTGTTTCGGTGGAACAGGATAGTATACATATAAATGTAGAAAACCCGGCAAGCTATGCTGGTCTGATGCTGACAACTTTTACTGTGGGAGGTACTTACGGAACTTCTAGTGTGAAGAGCCAAACAGAAAAAGCTAATTCAACAAGATCAACTTTTGATTATTTGCTAGTAGGTATACCAATGGGCAAGTTCGGTGCAGGATTTGGTCTAATTCCTGTTTCATCTGTAGGGTATAAAATTAGAAATGATAATTCTGGTACTCAAGGAGAGACAAGCACTCAGTATGAGGGAGAAGGAGGTTTGAATAAAGCTTTTTTAGCATTAGCCTATAAAATAATGCCAAAGTGGAATGTTGGTGTTGATTTACAATATAATTTTGGAAAAATAGAGACTACTAGTATAGAGGCTATAACTGGAGTTTCCAGTGCAACAAGAGAAACAAATACTTCAATATTGTCCGGTGTTAATTTTGATATTGGTACTATGTATCAAACTAAAATTTATAAAAAAATGGAATTGTTTACTAGTCTTTCTTATACTTTTGGAAGTAAAGTTACATCTGATAGTGAAAGAACTATTGAAGTTGATGGCGATTCAGATGTAATAACGACTGATCCGGCAAATATTATTTTAAAAATGCCTAATAAAATAACCATAGGTGCAGGTATTGGAGAAGCAAGAAAATGGTTGGTAGGTACGAGTCTGGCTTTTCAGAGTACAGGAGAATTTGCTAATTATTATAACACTAAAGAAAATGTAAGTTATGAAAAATATGCAAAATACTCATTAGGAGGGTATTATATTCCTAATTACACATCATTTTCAAGTTATTTTAGCAGAATTACTTATAGAGCCGGTTTCAAATACGAAAAAATTGGTTTGGTGATTAATAATGAGTCCATAAAAGATGTTGGGATATCTTTGGGAGTAGGTTTCCCTATTACAGGGTCTTTCTCTAATGTGAATTTTGGAATTGAATATGGTAAAAAAGGAACTGTTTCTGCAAATTTAGTTCAGGAAAATTATTTAAACTTCAGTCTTAGTTTTTCTTTCAACGACAAATGGTTCGTTAAAAATAAATACAACTAATGTTTAAATTAATGCTTTTTTAAGCTTTTGCAATTTACTACATTTGGCAAATGAATTTACCGAAAAAATATAACATTATAACCGTTGTCACAGTTTTTGCTGTGACACTGTTTTTTGGGTGCGAAAGTAATTTTAAAGAAGTACAGAAAATTAACTTTTCAGAATTTGTTCCGGGAACGGATGCAGATACCATTAATATAAAATATACGGATTCAGGACGTATTACGGGTGTTTTGAAAAGCCGAAAAATGCTGGATTATTCCAGTGTTGATTTTCCTTTTACAGAATTTCCAAAAGGAATTGATGTTACATTATATGATAAAAAGCAAAAGCGTACTTTTATAGTAGCAAATTATGCTGTTTCGTATAAGGATACAGGTATTATCGATCTTCAGGGAAAAGTAAAAATCACTTCTGAAGACGGACAGATGCTTGAAACAGAACAATTATACTTTGATCAGAAAAACGAATGGTTCTACACCGAAAGAAAATTTAAGCTAACGGATGCCAAGGGAGTTTCAAATGGTCAGGGAATAGATTTTAGTAAAGATTTTAAAGTGATAAATTCACAAAGAGTAAGCGGTGAAATTGAAGCCGGTGAAGAATAAAATATAATTATGGGTTATTTAAAATATACACAATACGCTTATCTGATTATTGCAGTTCTTTTTATATACGATGCAATAACAAAAATAAATGCAGGGAACGACACTCCCTGGTTGAGTTTTTTGATTGCCGGAATGGGAGTTTTTATGTTTTTCTTCAGAAGAAAATTTGCTAAAAAATTTGAAGACCGTAACAAGAAACAGTAAAAATGGAAATTGGTATTATAATATCGTGTTTAATACTATCAGCCTTTTTTTCAGGAATGGAAATAGCCTTTATTTCCTCAAATAAAATTTATCTTGAAATAGAAAAGAAACAGGATAATTTTATTTCCCGAATATTATCCAGACTTACTGAAAAACCATCAAAATTTATCGCTGCAATGCTTGTAGGTAATACTATAGCAATGGTTGTGTATGGTTTTTTTACCGGAGATTTGATTCTTAAGTATATTACAGATTCAGAATATCAGTTTTCTGTTTATAGCAACTTATTCCTGCAGACTTTAATTTCAACCTTTATTGTTTTAATAACGGCAGAATTTTTTCCAAAAGTTTTTTTTCAGATTTATGCGAACTCGTTAATTAGGATTTTCGCAATTCCGGCTTATATTTTTTATAGGCTGTTTTATTATATTTCTACTTTTTTTATCAGGATTTCTGATTTTATTCTGAAGAAATTTTTTAAAACAGAAGGAGACCGGGCTCAATTGTATTTTAGTAAAATTGAGTTAGGGAACTACATTACTGAACAAATGAATTCGGTTGAAGATAAGGAAGAAGTTGATTCTGAAATCCAGATTTTTCAGAATGCTTTAGAGTTTTCAGGAGTGAAAGCAAGAGACATCATGACTCCACGGACAGAAATTGTTGATGTAGATTTGTTTGATAGTATTTCTAATCTTAAGGCTTTGTTCATTGAAACAGGCTATTCTAAAATTATTGTAAGTCAAAATTCCCTGGATGATATTGTGGGGTATGTACATTCTTTTGATTTGTTTAAAAAACCAAATACGATAAAGTCAGTTTTAATGGCAGTAGAATTTGTGCCTGAGACTATTTTGATAAAAGACGCCTTGAGCCAGCTTATAAAAAAAAGAAAAAATGTTGCGGTTGTTCTAGATGAATACGGAGGAACTTCAGGAATTATCACAATTGAAGATATTGTAGAGGAGCTTTTTGGCGAAATTGAAGACGAACATGATCTGGACGAAGAATTAATTGAAAAACAATTAAAAGAAAGAGAGTATCTTTTTTCGGCAAGATTAGAGGTTGAATACCTGAATGAAAGGTATAATCTTGAAATTCCCGAAAGTGACTCTTATGGAACTTTAGGCGGTTTTATTGTCGATTTTACAAAAGATATTCCGCAAAAAGGAGAAAAAATCAATATTGGAAATTACCAATTTTTGATAGAAGAATGTTCCAGCAAGAAAATTGAATTAGTAAAAATGACTTTGAAAGAATAATTTTTTATTAATTTTAAAAAAATGTGTAAAATAAAACACTAGTTGTATTGTTATTAACTAGATAATTGTATTTTCGCAAACTGAATATAAAATTAACTATAATAAAAATGGCAGTTTTAGCAAAAATTAGACAGCGTTCCGCTTTATTGATAGGAGTTATTGCACTTGCATTATTTGCATTTATAATACAGGATCTTTTCACAAGAGGAACATTTGGTCAAAGTTCAAAAGATGTAGGAAGCATCGATGGAAAAGATATTTCATTTGAAGACTTTAGAATTAAAGTTAGTAATGTTGAAAAAAGTGGGCAAGGAATTACTTCCACTGAAGCTGCAAACAGAGTATGGGATCAGGAGGTTTCAATCGCATTGTTATCAGCGCAGTTTGATAAACTTGGATTGAGAGTTGGAGAAAAACATCTTTTGGAAGTTTTAAAAGCAGATCCTAATATTGGTAAAAACCCGATGTTCTTAAATGCAGCAGGGATGTTTGATGTTAATAAGTTCAAAGAATACTTCAAAGCAAATCCAGAAGCAGCTCAGTTTATCACTGAGAAAGAAAAAGATGCAACTTTAAATGCTAAATTTCAAATTTACAGCACACTTGTAAAATCAGGTTTGTATACTACTGCAAGTGAAGGAAAGTTAAAATATGAAATGGAAGCCAATAAAGTTAATTTTGCATATGTAGCTGCTTTATATTCTTCTATTAAAGATAGTGAAGTGAAAATTTCTGATTCAGAAATTGTTGACTACATGAAGAAAAATGAGAAAAAATTTAAAGCAGATGCAACTCGTGAAATACAGTATGTTTTAGTTGAAGACAAGCCATCAAAAGAAGATGAGGCTGAAATTAAAGCTAAAATCACGTCTTTATTAAATGGAAGAGTAGAGTATAATGCAAAAACTGGTAAGAATGATACATTGCCAGGCTTTAGAAGCGCAACTAACATTGCTGAATTTGTAAACTCAAATTCTGATATTCCTTACGATTCAACTTATGTTCCTAAAAATTCTTTACCTGCGATTGATGCTGATAAGATATTCAGTTTAGCTCCGGGGCAAATTTACGGACCATATGTTTTTGGAAAATACTATGCAATTTCTAAATCTTTAGGATTTAAAGCAGGTGTTAATGCAAAAGCTAGTCACATCTTAATCGGATACGAAGGGTCTCAGACTCCAAATCAAAAAGAGAAAAGAACAAAAGAAGAAGCTAAAGCTAAAGCTGAAGATATTTTAAAACAAGTTCAGGCTAATCCGGATAGTTTTATGATGCTGGCTTTTACAAGCTCTGATGATTCATCTGCACAGCAAGGTGGTGATTTAGGATATTTTGGTCCAAACCAGATGGTAAAGCCATTCAATGATTTTGTATTCAATAACGGAATTGGAAAAGTAGGTTTAGTTGAAACTCCTTTTGGATTCCACATTATCAAAATTACAGACAAACAAGACGGAATTCGTTTGGCTACAATTGCTCAAAAAATTCAGCCTTCTGAAGCTACATCTGATAAAGTATTTACACTGGCAACTAAATTTGAAATGGATGCTGCTGATAAAGATTTCAATGCTACTGCTAAACAATTAGGATTAAAAGTTGAAGCTCCGGTATCTGCAAAAGCTATGGACGAGTCTTTTGGACCCTTAGGTAACCAACGTGCTATTGTAAGATGGGCATTTGATAAAGAAACAAATACAGGAGATGTAAAGCGTTTTGAAATCGCTAATATTGGTCACGTAATTGCTCAGTACAAAAGCGAAAACAAATCAGGTTTAGTATCTGTTACTATGGCAAGACCTTATGTAGAGCCAATATTGAAGAATAAGAAAAAGGCTGAACTACTAAAAGCTAAGTTGACTGGATCTAATATCGATGCTATTGCTAAAAGTGCTGGAGTTAAAGTACAGCAAGCTACAAATGTTACTTTAGATAATCCGGTTTTACCTGGAGGTGTTGGGCAGGAGCCTAAAGTTGTAGGTAACGCATTCGCATTAACAGCTAATAAAGTATCTGCTCCAATTGAAGGAAATACTGGAGTTTATGTTGTAAAAAATATTAGTACTGTAAAAGCACCAGCATTACAAAATCATGCTGAGTATGTATCAAAAGTAAAAGCACAAAGTGCATCTGATGCAAGCAGAATTTTGCCGGCCTTGAAAAACAATGCTAAAATTGAAGACAACAGATTAGATTTTAATTACTAATTTTAGTAATAAGGAAGAATACAAAACCCGAAACGTTTTAAATGTTTCGGGTTTTTCTTTGTTACAAAATAAGTTTGTAAGATTTTATTTAAACCAAAGAAAGCTGTTTTTCTAATGTCATATAGGAATAATAGAAATATGATTTAAAAAATTTGGGATATTCAATTTATTACAGTTAATTTGTCAGAATTTTTGTTTTAACAAAGTAAATTTGAGGTTATAAATTCCCTATAAAATTATAAAGAAGATGCGGTGTAAGTGCTTTAATAATCAGGTATTTTAATTTATATGTTTAAGTTTTTTAGAAAAAAAGCTAAAGTGTATTCCAAAATTGAAAATCATATTTATGGAATAATTACAGAACTTTTAAAAGTTAGCAGTACTGACATAAATGTTGATGAATTAGGAGGTAAATACTACTTAAGTAACGAAGAACAACATTTTAAAGTTACCATACTAAGTAACGATTACGTTATCAGACTGACCAATACACGTGATTCTGTTGCTGAAAAATACGATAAGGTTTTTGTGGAAGATGTTTTGAAAGCAGTAAAAGAAGAAAAACACCGCAGAATGGAATTGGTTTATGATTCTATTACAAACAGCATAGAAAAGATGGCAGAACGTTTGCATAATACGCTTATTGAATCTAATGAGCAGGAAAATCAAAAAGTTCGCAGACTTCAGACGAAACACACAAAAGATAAAAAAGCAAATTAAGGACAAATTTTTACTTTTATAAAATCATTTCATCGTAAGAAAGAATAGTTTCGTATCCTCTTGAGCTAAAATATTCTTTTGGATTTTCTTTAGAAACAATCATTACGAAATCCCCACCCCATGCACCAAGACTTTTTATTACTCCATTAAAATCAGGGAAAGCTTTTTCTTTAATGGTTTGCAGTTCCAGTATGTCACTCAGGTGTGTTTCGTGATTTTCTAAATTCCTTGCAAATTCTATTAACGTTTTAGAGTTGATAATTGCATTCGTTATTTTATCGTTATCAATTATGTTTTTAGCTAAATGATTATTCTTATTATTGTAGTAGGCATTTATAGCTGTTTTGCTACTTTGTTTTTTGTTTAGATAGACAAAATGGATGTTTTGGGTAAAATCAGGATGAAAGAGTATTGGCTCTACAATTGGTAAATTATTTTCTAAACGGTAAATAATAGGAGTGTCATTCTGCGCACAGGCAATATCGTAACCGCTGCCTCCAAAACTGTTTTTAAGTAAGGTAAAAGCATCAATTTGTGTCCATTGTGCAATGTTGTTTAATAAAGTTGAAGATGTACCCAAGCCCCAGTTTTTTGGAAATGTAAGCTCTGTAGTAACTTTATAACCTTCAGTATTATTTAGGAAAGCTGGGTTTAATTGATAAGCTTCATGTAAAATAGTAACTAAGGTTGTTTTTACAGTCTCAGTTGCTGTGGGAGGGTTATTAATTATCTCATCGAACGAAATAGTATCTTCAAACCAGATTTTTTCATCAAAATTATAGCTTTTCCATTGAATTTCCTGATTTGAACCGGTTTCTACAATTAGGTTTTGTCCAAATTTTGTTGGCAATGCAAAAGCTTTAGCACCGTCAAGAACTAAATATTCTCCTGTTATTAATAGTTTTCCGTTACTGTAAAAGGTTGTTTTCATTCGTTGTTTTTTAGCTCCGATGGCAACGATATCCATTTGAGGTGATCCCGATAGCTATCCGGGAGCCACAAAAGATTTAGTGAACAGCGGGAATAGCTCCTGATTATTTTCTTAAATTTTCAATAAACTCCACTACGGCACTGTGAGATACAGCTGTTTTTTTGAAATGTGTTTTAATTAAATGACGCTCTTCTTCATTGGCTTCAAACTGGTTCATGATATTATTTAAGTGCATTTTCATGTGACCTTCCTGAATTCCGGTTGTGGTTAGGGATCTTAAAGCAGCAAAATTTTGTGCCAGACCAGCTACAGCTACAATTTGCATTAGTTCTTCTGCTGAAGGTTTTTCGAGCATTTCGAGACATAATTTCACTAAAGGATGTAATGAAGTTAATCCGCCAACGGTACCCAATGCTAATGGAATTTCCAGCCAAAAAGTAAAAATACCGTTTTCAATTTTAGCATGTGATAAGCTTGAATATTGTCCGTTTCTTGAAGCGTATGCGTGTAGACCGGCTTCGACTGCTCTGAAATCGTTTCCTGTTGCCAGGATTACGGCATCAACACCATTCATGATTCCTTTATTATGCGTAACGGCCCTGAAAGGTTCTGCTTCGGCAATTTGTACAGCCTGAACAAAACGCTGAGCAAAATCCTCAGGATTCGAAATGTGTTTTTCTGTTAAATCTTCTACCGGGCATGAAACTTCAGCTCTTACAATACAGTTGGGAACATAATTTGACAAAATGCTCATGATTACCTGAATTTCGAAACCAGATTTTAGGGCCTCTTCTTTTAATGTGAAAGCAAACTGCTCCAGACAGGAATTGATAAAATTGGCTCCCATACTGTCTTTTGTTTCAAAAGTGGCATGAAGCTGAAAATAATTTTCCAGTAAATTTCTTTTATCTTTTAATTGTATATCACGAATTCCTCCGCCACGCTGCTGCATGTTTTTGGTAATGCTTTGAGTTTCTGAAAAGAATTTTGGTTTTATTTCGTTGAAAAAGGCAATCAGTTTTTCGGCATCTCCTTTGAAAGTAAAATGAACCTGACCAATTTTTTCGGTATCAAGAACAGTAGCTTTAAATCCGCCACGTGTTGCCCAGTATTTTGCTGATTTTGATGCTGCTGCGACTACAGAACTTTCTTCAATCGCCATTGGAATGGTTTTGTAGTTGCCGTTAATTAAAAAATTGGGAGCTACACCAAGCGGAATGTATAAATTAGTTATGGTATTTTCTATAAATTCATCATGCAGTTGCTGAAGCTTTTCATCTGAATTCCAGTAATTTCTTATTATATTTTGTACTTCTTCAGGGTTAGAAAAAAATTCTTGGGCAATCCAGTTGATTTTTTCATTTTTGGATAATTTAGAAAATCCGGCAACAGCGTTGTTCATTCTCAGTATATTAAATAATAATGTTGCGGCAAAGATACCAATTTAAGAGTTTTGTTTATAATCTATTTAAAATTTGAAAAGGATATAAATGTACTTTTTTTAACATTTAACAGTTAAAATGTGTATTATGTTTATTTTTTTCATTAAAATTGGACTCTTTTTTAAATAAAATAATGCTAATGAATACAGGTAAAATTACTCTGATATTTTTATTGCTGGTTACAACTGTTTTTGGACAGCAAAAAATTACCGTTGAAAATATTTATAGTGGTGCTTTTCGGACGAAAGGAATGGATGAATTGCAATCCTTAAAAAATACAAATCAATATACGGTTTTAAATGTAGACCAGGCAAGCAGAAGCATGCAGATTGATTTATATGACTTTGCAACTTTAAAAAAAGTATCAAACTTAATCGATACTAAAAATCATGTAGCTCTATCAGACGGAATTGACAGTTACACATTTGATGCTTCTGAAAAAAAGATTTTAATTGCCTGTAATTCCAATCAGATATTTCGCCACTCATTTACAGCTGATTATTATTTATATGATATAGCTTCTAAATCATTAACAAAACTTTTTGATTTTCAGGTTCAGGAACCGACTTTTTCTCCTGACGGAACTAAAATTGCTTATGCCAAAGAAAATAACCTTTATGTATATGACATAGCTTCAAAAAATTCGACAGCAGTTACTACTGATGGAAAGAAAAATGCAATCATTAACGGTATTACAGATTGGGTTTATGAAGAAGAATTTGCTTTTGTCCGGGCATTTGACTGGAGTAAAGACAGTAAAAAACTAGCTTATATCCGTTTTGATGAGAGCCAGGTTCCGGAGTTCTCAATGTCGATTTTTCAACAAAGTTTATACCCAACGATTGAAACTTTCAAATATCCGAAGGCAGGAGAAAAAAACTCAGAAGTATCTTTACATATCTTTGATGTAGCCGGAAATGGTACTAAAAAAGTTGATTTAGCAAAGTATAATGACTTTTATGTCGCAAGGCTACAATGGACAAATGATAATAATACTTTGTCAGCACAGGTTTTAAACCGTCATCAGGATAATCTCGATTTATTATTTATTGATGGAACTACAGCTGCAGCAAAAGTGGTACTAAATGAAAAGGATAAGGCTTATGTCGACGTTACAGATAATTTGACTTTCTTAAAAGATAATGGTTTTATCTGGACCAGCGAAAAAGATGGATTTAATCATATTTATGTTTATGATAAAGCCGGAAAGATTAAAAATCAGGTTACAAAAGGAAACTGGGAAGTGACTTCATACTACGGTTTCGACGAAAAAACAAAAACTATTTTCTATCAGTCTACTGAAAATGGTTCTATCAACAGAGCAGTTTACCGTATTTCATTGGACGGGAAAAACAAAACAGCTTTAACTACTAAAATTGGAACAAGTGCAGCGACTTTCAGTCCAAATTTCCAATATTTTATTACTACTTTTTCAAGTAATTTACAGCCTACAACTTATACTTTAAATGAAGCGAAAACCGGAAAGGAAATTCAGGTAATCGAAGATAATAAAGCTCTTGCTGCTAAATTAGAAGCTTACAATCTGCCAAAAAAGGAATTCTTCGTTTTAAAAACAGCTAAAGGAAATGAATTAAATGCCTGGATTTTAAAACCAAAAGATTTTGATCCTTCTAAAAAATACCCTGTTTTTATGTACCAATATTCTGGTCCGGGATCTCAGCAGGTAAATAATGACTGGAATAATACAGATGATTACTGGTTTCTTTCGCTTACACAACAAGGTTATATTGTAGCTTGTGTTGATGGAAGAGGAACAGGTTTCAAAGGTGCTGATTTTAAAAAGGTAACACAAAAAGAATTAGGTAAATACGAAGTAGAAGATCAGATTGATGCTGCCAAAGTTATTGGTGCTTATCCTTATGTCGATGCTTCAAGAATTGGAATTTTTGGATGGAGTTATGGTGGTTTTATGGCTTCAAATTGTATTTTTCAGGGAGCAGATGTATTCAAAATGGCAATTGCTGTTGCTCCGGTAACCAACTGGCGTTTTTATGATAGTGTTTATACCGAAAGATATATGCAGACACCGCAGGAAAATGCAAACGGATATGATAATAATTCCCCAATCAACCACGTAAATAAATTAAAAGGTAAATTCCTTTTGATTCACGGTTCGGGAGATGATAATGTACATGTACAAAACTCCATGCAGATGATGGAGGCTCTAATCCAGGCAAACAAACAATTTGATTCCCAGATATATCCTGATAAAAACCACGGTATTTATGGTGGAAAAACCAGAATTCAGTTGTATAATAAAATGACTAATTTCATAAAAGAAAATTTATAATAGTAAGCATGAGCGCAATTAGACCAACTTTAGAGGAAATTCAAAATTTCGAAGGAAAATACCCGAAACAGTTATGGTATTTGTTTTTTGTTGAAATGTGGGAGCGTTTTTGTTTCTACGGAATGCGTGGTGTGTTGACCATTTTTATGGCAGATCAGCTTTTAGGATTAGCTTTATCTGATAAAGATGCCAATTTAAAATACGGTGCTATTCAGGCGTTTGTGTATGCTTTCACTTTTATAGGTGGAATTTTTGCGGACAAAATTTTAGGGTTTAAAAAATCATTGTTTTTCGGAGGTCTAATTATGATTTTAGGAAACTTAATCATTGCGTTTTCCCCGCAAGCCTTATTTTATGTCGGAATTACACTGACTATTATAGGTACAGGTTTTTTTAAACCGAATATATCTTCGATGGTTGGTGAATTATACAAGGAAGGTGATCCTCGTCGTGATGCAGGTTTTGGCTTGTTTTATTCAGGAATTAATGCTGGAGCTTTTTTAGGAGGTATTGTTTGTGTTTATTTAGGGAAAAGTGAAGATTTTGGATGGAGTTATGCTTTTTTGGCTGCCGCTGCTGTAATGGTTATTGGATTAATCACTTTTGTGTATACTAAAAATGCATTAGGTCCAATTGGAGACTCGCCGTTATTAGAAAATGAACCTTCAAAACGCAAAACCAAAGAAATTGCTGTGTATGTTGGAGCCTTACTGAGTATTCCGCTTGTCTTTTTGATGATTAAAAATACTGACTATACAGATTATTTTATGTATAGTATTGGTCCATTAGCCTTGTTGTATTTCTTGTATGAAACATTTAAAGAAAATAGTGAAGCAGCGCGTAAAAAATTAATTGCAGCATTGGTTTTTATTTTATTCTCAGTAGTTTTCTGGGCTTTCTTTGAACAAAGTGGAGGATCATTATCTTTATTTGCAAAATACAATCTTTCGGACAAGTTGTTGTTTTTCAATATTGATCCTAATATGGTGAACAACTCTTCAAACTCTTTGTTCGTAATTATTTTTAGTCCAATTATCGGTTTGTTATGGTTAGGATTAGCAAAACGAAAAATTGAGCCGAACACTGTAATTAAATTTGGAATTGGATTTTTGTTCTTAGCTGCGGCGTTTTATGTTTTTTACTCTACTCGTTTCTTTGCTGGTCCGGATGGTAAAACATCTTTAAATGTTTTTACGGTTTCATACCTGATTATTACTTTGGCAGAGTTGTGTTTGTCGCCAATTGGGTTGTCAATTATGACCAAATTATCTCCAAAAAGATTGTCAGGAATGATGATGGGAATGTGGTTTTTGGCGAGTGCTTACGGGCAATATGTTGCAGGTTTGTTAGGGGCAGGCATGTCGTCTCCTGATGAGAATGCTTCGGCAGCAGATAAATTGATTGCTTTTACTGATGGTTATTATCAATTGGCAATTTATGCACTGATTGCGGGTATAGTTTTGGTTGCACTTTCACCTTTGGTGCGTAAGTTAATGCAGGAGGTTAAATAAAAAGTTCTTAAAAGAATTAGTTTTAAATTTTTAATATGAGTCAGAACAATACAGATCAATTTTTTAAGAGTACCGTTTTAGGACATCCTGCCGGTTTATTCGTTTTATTTTTTACAGAGATGTGGGAGCGTTTTTCGTTTTATGGAATGCGTTCATTATTGATTTTATTTTTAACCACTTCTTTTGTAGATGGCGGCTGGGGCTGGACTCGTGAAAACGCTTCTGCGCTTTTCGGTTCTTATGTAGGATTGGTTTATCTGTCTACCATGCTTGGCGGTTATTTTGCAGACAAAGTAATTGGTTTTCGCTGGGCGGTTGTTGTAGGGGCGGTTTTAATGACGTTGGGTCATGCTTCTATGGCGGTTGAAACAGAATTTTCTATTTACTTGGGATTAGTATTATTGGTCTTTGGAAATGGTTTTTTCAAACCAAATATGACTTCTATTGTTTCAGAAATGTACAAAGATCGTCCTGAAAAGAAAGACGGAGCCTATACTTTGTTTTATATGGGCGTGAATGCAGGTGCTTTTTTCGGAATTTTGCTTTGTGGATATTTGGGAGAAAAAGTAGGTTGGAGTTATGGTTTTGGATTAGCAGGAATTTTTATGTTCTTCGGAATGCTGCAGTTTTGGCTGTCTCAAAATATTTTTGGAGATATCGGTTTAAAACCAAACAAAGAAAGCAAGGCACAAGCTGAAGCTTTGGATACAGATAAAAGAAATCCTTTTTCACCGTTGCAGTTAGCAGCAATAGCATTCTCTTCAATTGTGGCGTTATTATGGCTTGTAAATGATCCTGCAGCAAAAATATCGGGAGGAAAGGTAAATATTTTTTCTTTCCTTGGGGATAACGGAAATTCAATTGCGATACTTTCTGCTCTGATTGTTTTTATTGTCTTATTAGTTTACAGATTTACGCAATATTCAAAAATCACTAAAGAAAAGTTGATAGCTGTAACTTTCTTTGCTTTTCTGACAATCTTCTTTTGGGCAATTTTTGAGCAGTCTCCAAACAGTTTGACCATTTTTGCCAGTGATTATACAGATCGTGTTTTGGTTGGAAATTGGAGCGTAATTTTTTTAGTAGTAAATTCATTAATTACGATTTTACCTTTGGTTATTATTACATGGGTTTTGATTTTATTGTTCAGGCAGACTTTTAAATTATATGCTGTCGCTAATATTATTTTGAGTATTAGTTTTGTCATTATTTGGGCGATAGCAATCTGGATGCTGGTTAAAGATTATTATACAGCCGGATATCTGTCATTGTCAGATGAAACATTAAAATCTTTAAAGATTGATAAAGTTACCGTGGCATTAACAGAAGTTCCTGCTACCTGGTTTTCTACTTTAAACTCATTGTTTATCATTTCGTTAGCTCCATTGTTTTCTAAATGGTGGGAAAGTAAATACAACCCTTCTGCGAATTTAAAATATGGTATCGGAATGGGATTGCTTGCATTAGGAATGGCTTGTGTAGCTTTTGGTGCAAATGGTATCGAGCCGGGTGCTAAAACGGCGTCGGTAAGTATGATTTGGCTGATTTTGGTTTATCTTTTTCATACAATGGGAGAGCTTTGTATTTCTCCGGTTGGACTTTCGTATGTTAGTAAATTAGTTCCTGCCCGTATGATTGCTTTTATGTTTGGGGTTTGGTATCTGGCAGTGGCCATCGGAATGAAAGGAGCAGGTATGTTTGGTGAGAATATTGATAAAATTGCCAATGAGCACGGTTTAAGTTATTTCTTTTGGATGCTGACTATTATATCAATTTTGGTGGCTTTGTTTTCAATTTTAATGACCCCTGTTATTAAAAAATTAATGCATGGAGTGAGATAACTACCAGTGATGTTATTTTTATTTAAATTTGAAGAAAATTAAAACGAAATGAAAAAAATATTTATACTGGCATTTTTTACAATAGGTTCTTTTGCCTTGCAGGCTCAAGAGCTAAATTGGCATACAGATGTTAGAGAAGCAATTGAGATTAGTAATAAGGAAAAAAAGCCTTTAATGATGTTTTTTACAGGGAGTGACTGGTGTGGCTGGTGTATCCGTTTGCAAAATGAGGTTTTGAAAACGCCTGAATTTCAAAAATGGGCAAAAGAAAATGTAATTTTGGTTGAATTGGATTACCCTAGAAGAACTGCTCAGGTTCCGGAAATTAAAAATCAAAATGCTGAATTACAGCAAGCTTTTGCAGTTCAGGGATATCCAACGGTTCACTTTGCAACAGCAGAAAGTAAGGATGGAAAAGTAAACTTTAAAGGTCTTGGGAACACCGGTTATGTTGCCGGAGGCCCAACGGCTTGGCTGGCAGTAGCTAACGGAATAATTAAGCCTCCAAAGATGTAAAAATCTTTTTTATAAATAATAAAAGATCTCCTCATGATAAAAAGTGAGGGGATTTTTTTGTTTAATAAACAATGTCTTTTTAAGGTTTGTTTTGTTAAATATTGTATTTTGATAAAATATTGGAATTAAAAAAACACATTATGTATTTTTAGTGCTAAAAAATCTTGTAGAATTAAAATATAATGTTAATTTCGTTTTGCTAACTAACCAAATCTTTTATACTATGATAAAAAAATTACTCCTACTAATTTTCTTTTTAGGTTCAGTCACTTTTCAAGCACAAAATTTAGTCTGGAAAACCAGTATGGACACTGCTATAGCCGCCAGTAATGAAGAAAATAAACCAATGCTGATCTTTTTTACTGCTTCTAGTGCTCCAAATAATCTTCAAAATGAAGTTTTTAAAACACCGGATTTTGCTGTTTGGTCAAGAGATAATGTTATATTGGTTAAACTAGATTTATCTGATATGAATGCGTCTGATACAGATAAAGAGCAAAATGTAAAACTTAAAAATGCATTCGGAGTTGAAGATCTACCTGAAGTTTGTTTTGCAAGTGCTTCAATCAGAAAAAATAAAACGACATTTCAGGCGCTTGGTAAAATTGGATACAAATCAGGAGGAGCCAAGGCGTGGATTGCGGAATCAGAAGCTATTTTACACCCAAGTGAATAAAGCTTAAATAAAGTTTTTAAATTTTTTAAATAACCCTTTTTGGCAATTGTCGAGGAGGGTTTTTTGTATAAAAGAAGTTAGAAATAGTTGAATATTTGAAATTTTAAAGCTGTAAAAATTTAATTAAATTTAAATTTTTGGTAATAAATAATTAATTCCATTTTAATACATTTTGTCTGTGACATTTGTTTAAAAAATGGGGCTTTCGATGTTTATTTTATGTTAATTTAGTTTTTTAATACAATCGAAAACAATTTTATATGAGCCGAAAATTACTTATTCCAGTGTTATTCTTTCTGATTAACATTTCAATGAAATCACAGGGATTAGAGTGGAAAACTAACATTACAGATGCTATAATTCTAAGTAATGAAGTAAAAAAACCAATACTTATTTTATTTACAGCAACAGATGCACCAGAAGATTTACAAAATGAAGTTTTTAAAACTGAAGACTTTGAAAAATGGTCCCGAAAAAATGTTGTTTTACTAAAACTTGACTTTTCTGAAACGGAGGAATCAACCGAAGAAAGAGATCAGAATATTAAATTAAAAAAAGCCTTTGGAGTTCAAAATCTTCCTGAAGTATACCTAGCTAAGGCATTTGTAAGAAATGATGAAAGAGCTTTTAATATATTGGGTAAACTGCCTTATAATTTTGGAGGAGTAGAAGGCTGGATAAATGATTCCAATTCAGTATTGAATAGACAATAATTTAATTACTTAGTTTAATTTGTAAAATCCTTTTTCGCTAATAGAGTGAAAAGGGATTTTTTGTTTTAAACAGGTCGTTTTCCAAAGTTTTTGAATCGAGTAGGAATTGGAAGCATCAGCAATAATTATTCTTGGATGTAAATTTTTCAAAACTCGTTCCAGATTAATTTTCGGAGATTGGGTCAGTAGTAAGATATCAGGCTGTATCATTTTCAGATAGATATTTGTGCTGTCAATGATGTAGATTTTTTGGTTGTTAAGATATAATGTATTTTGAATTTTTGAAGCTTTTTCTAAATGACAAAAATTAGCCGTCAGATATGAATTTAAAATAGTGTTTTGCGATGAATTCCTTAAAGGATTGTAGCCAAAAAAGGTAACTGAGTTTCCGTTTCTTTCAGAAATAATTGTTTTTTTCTTCACGTTGTAAACAATGATTTCCTTCTGACTTTGTACTTCTTTTTTAGTGAAAATAAAAGAAATTTGCAGGATGATAATAGCACTCAAAACTCCTGCAAGTTTTAAAAAGGATGGTCTTTTTACCCAGATAATGCTAAGAGTTATGCATAAATAAAATGCAAGCAGATAGTAGTTATTAAAGCTGATGTCTTTGATTACAAAAGAATCAAAGGAAGCAACAAAATGGATAACTTTATTCAAAACATAAATACTTTTTTCTAAAATTTGAATAAAAAATAGTGGAACAATATTAAAAATGGCCAAAACCATCACGGCTATTCCGGTAATCATCACGATAAACAAAATTGGGATGATAACGATATTCGTTACAAAAAATAATCCGGGAAATTGATGGAAATAGTATAAACACAGTGGTAAGGTTCCAATTTGCGCTGCAAAGGAAACAGTCAGAACATTCCAGATCTGTAGTACTATTTTATTTTTGGGATTCCATATATTTTTCAATAGAGGATGCAGCCAAAAAATAAAAAACAGGGCAAGATAACTTAACTGAAAACCAACATCAAATAAAAAATAAGGCTCAAAAAGTAATATTAAAAGCAGGGAAACCAATAAAGTATGGTAGGTATTACCTCCTCTGCGTAAATGATTTCCAACTGCCAGAAATGAAAACATTACTACCGAACGCAAAACTGATGGCGATAAGCCTGAAATTATCGCGAAAACGAATAGCGATACTAATATAGCTGTCAATTTTATAATAGAACCTTTTCGTGTGTTGCCAATAGGTTTTAGAATAAAATTAATAATCAGCATTATAAAACCTACATGAAGTCCTGAAACCGAAAGGATATGCGTAGCTCCCGAAAATTGATAGTCCTGAATAATATCTGATGTTATTTCCTGTCTTTGACCCAAAATAAGTGCCAGGGCTACATTCATTTCGGTAGGATTAAAATGCTGTCTGTTAAGATTGTTTACTATTCTTGAATGTAATTTTGCCGTATAATACCAAATATCCTTTTTTATTGTTTTGCTAATGCTGATTTCGGATTTTGTGATATAAACCTGTGCATATATCTGCTTGTCTTTTAAATATTTACTATAATCAAATTGATTTGGATTTTTGGGTGAAGTGTTATTTTGTAAAGTAGTTTTTAAACGGATTATATTTCCAATTAAAAGTGAATTGGGTATGCTGTCTTTTTGGATATTTACGATAATTCTTCCTGAGTAATTTTGATTTTCAATTTGGCGAACTTGAGCAATGTATCTGTCATTGTAATCGTTGCTTTTTAATTTTTCGCGTAAGCATAAAGTTATCTGCTGTGGGGTTTCGAAAACTTTTTTGCAATGTGTGTAATTTGTTTTTTGTAAAGATTCTGTGTGGAATAATAAGGTTACACATCCAATAAAAAAGGAAAGCAAATAGGTGTTCAGGCTAAAAAACAGAACAAATTTTTTCTGATTTCGAGATAAAAAATAGAACGCAATAAACAGTAACAATACAGTAACTACAGCAGAATTTATAAAAAATAAACCAGGCTCTATGTAATAAGCTGCCAAAATGCCGATTATAAAGCAAATTGTAATTTTAGTTAAAGGGAAATTTAATACTTTCATGAGTATAAAAGTATTAAAATAAAGTAAGAAAAATATTATTTATTTAATTTATTCAAGTATCCTGTTAACCTGAACAAATGAATTTTTATAATAAGCCTCTTTTGTTGAAGAAATAATTACTCCTTTGGAAGTGGATGAGTGAACGAATTTTATCTCTTCACGATTCACTTCAGTAATAAGTCCTACATGATTAATTTGTTTGCTTTTGTTAGTTTTAAAGAAAATCAGGTCTCCTTTTTTGGCATCATCAAACGGAATTATTTTTCCAATTTTGGATTGCTCATAAGAACTTCGTGGTAATTTTATATTTTCTGTTTCAAAAGTAGAGAAAACTAAGCCTGAACAATCGAAACCTGCTTTGGTAGTTCCTGTAGCTTTATATGGTGAACCAATGTTATCTGTAGCAGTCTTAATCAGGTTGTTTACAATGTATTTTGTTTCATGTTTAGACTCTTTGCTAGCTGAAATTGAACCAGTTTTGCATGATACAAATAGGACAAGAAAAATCAGTATGACTATTTTTTTCAAAACGATGATTGTATTATTTTTTTAAATCTGAAACAATAAGTCTGGCTGTTTTTTTACTTGCTCCCTCTCCTCCAAGTTTCTGTTCTAAATCCTCATATTTCTTTAATAGTTCCTGACGATAATTTGGAGCTAATAATTTTTGAAGCTCTTCCTTGATTCGTTTGGTATTGCAGTCGTTTTGAATTAACTCAGTTACAACTTCTTCATCCATAATTAAATTGACAAGTGAAATGTATTTTAAGGTAATAATGCGTTTTGCAATCTGGTAAGATGCCCAGCTTCCTTTGTAACATACTACTTCAGGGACTTTAAAAAGTGCTGTTTCTAAGGTAGCTGTTCCTGAAGTTACCAAAGCAGCTGTCGAAGAACGCAACAAATCATAAGTTTTGTTTGAAACGAATTTGATGTTTGAGTTTGAAATAAATTGATTGTAAAATTCAAAATCCTGACTTGGAGCTCCGGCAATTACAAACTGGTAATCTTTAAAATCATCCACAACACTCAGCATTACACTCAGCATTTTGATGATTTCCTGTTTGCGACTACCCGGTAAAACGGCAACAATTGGTTTTTCACTTAATTGGTTTTCTTTTCTGAAAATTGTTTCGTCAAAAGCAGGCTGGTTGTGAATAGCGTCAATTAAAGGATGTCCGACAAAATCTACCGGAAAATGATGCTTGTCTTCATAAAAGCTTTTTTCGAAAGGCAAAATCACAAACATTTTGTCTACATCGCGTTTGATTGCTTCAATCCTGTTTTCTTTCCAGGCCCAGATCTGAGGCGAAATATAATAATGAGTTTTGTAATATAATGCTTTTGCCCATTTTGCAATTCGCATATTAAATCCGGGATAATCAATAAAAATGATAACATCCGGCTGGAATTCTGCAATATCCTTTTTACAAAATTTAATATTATTTAAAATGGTTTTTAAGTTAAAAATTACTTCGACAAAACCCATAAAAGCCAATTCCCGATAATGCTTAACCAGGATTCCTCCTGCTTTTTGCATTAAATCGCCACCCCAAAACCGAATTTCTGCATTTGGGTCTTCCACATATAAGGCTTTCATCAAATTAGATCCGTGTAAATCGCCCGAGGCTTCACCGGCAATGATATAATATTTCATAGGTAGATTGTGTTTTTAAGGAATAATCGCCTGCAAAGATAATAACTTAAACCAGCAAAGTGGAAATTGCCAAAGTAATCACGGCCAAAATGACTCCGCCTGCCATAAATTCTTTGTCTTTTTTTAATAAAAGAGCAAAAACAGCAAGATCCGGAGTAGTACCTATAGTTATCACTTTTCCTAAATAGCCATTTTCTCTAATTGTCTGAATTCCGGATAGAATATCAAATTTTGTAAAAAAAACAATAAATAAATAACTCCCTAGCAAAGAAGTGAAAATGCCTATTATGAAACCTAAAAAAATGTCTTTTTTATTCATTTAAATCCCATGTATTTAGTTGCTGGATACTATGATGAGCAGTCAGGTCAAACTGAACCGGGACTACAGAAACGTATCCATTTTCCAATGCCCATTCATCTGTGTCATTTCCTTTGTCCTGATTAACAAATTCACCCGAAAGCCAGTAATAATCTTTCCCGAAAGGGGTTTGGCGTTTGTCAAATTTCTCTAACCACATCGCCTTTGCCTGTCTGCAAATCTTTATTCCCTTAATTTCTTTTTCTTTTAATTTCGGAAAGTTAACATTTAATATGACACCTTCCGGTAATTTTTTTTCTAGGGTTTCTAAAACTATTTTTTTGACAAATGGTTTAACCGGTTCAAAATCAGCATTCCAGTTATAATCCAATAATGAAAAACCAATAGCCGGAATTCCTTCAATTCCCGCTTCAACCGCCGCACTCATTGTTCCTGAATAAATTACATTTATAGATGAATTTGAACCATGATTAATTCCTGAAACGCATAAATCAGGTTTTCTTTTCAAAATTTCACGAACTGCTAACTTTACACAATCGACAGGTGTTCCTGAACAGCTGTATTGTGTTATAGGATCATCTTCTTTTGAAATTTTATCCAGATATAAAGTGTTGTTTATTGTTATGGCATGCCCCATCGCACTCTGCGGTTTGTCTGGCGCCACTACAATGACATCACCAATAGTTGACATAATATTGATTAAAGTTCTGATTCCGGGAGCAGAAACGCCATCGTCATTAGTTACTAATATTAAGGGCTTTTTGTTTTTCATAGTAAGAATTAGGAATAAGATTTTAAAGACAAATGTAGGAACAGATTTTCGTAGAATGCTAACAAATAAATTAAAATTTGTCAACTAAATTATTGAAGTTTTTTGCGATTCAAAGATTTTTATATCTTTAACAAAAAATTATAGTAGACTTGGCTTTATTGGCTTGATTTTTACTATAACTTAGATAAAAAAATTGATGAATGCTATTATTAAATTTATGAAACGAAATTATAAAATCCTCATAGCTGTATTGTGCTTGTCTGTAACCTTGTTTGCATTCAAAATAAATGCAGATAAAACAGTAGATCCGGACCCAAATAAAGACAAAATGCTTTTGGAACTGCTGGCATTTGTTATAGAAAAAGGACATTATAACCCGCCTCCGATAGATGATGCATTTTCAAGAGGTATATTTAAGGATTATATAGAAGCACTTGATCCTTCTAAACGATTTTTCCTTCAGTCTGATATTGATGAATTTAAACAATATGAGTTGATGCTTGATGATCAGTTTGTTAATAGGGATTTGACATTTTTTAATCTGACTTATACCAGATTGATGAAACGTATGGAAGAAAGTAAAAAAAGGTATAAAACGCTTTTAGCACAGCCATTCAATTATACAATTGATGAAACTTTTAATGCTGATTATGAGAATACCCCTTACGCAAAAAATGCTGTGGAAATAAACGAAAGATGGAGAAAGCAAATTAAACTTTCAACACTTTCTTCTTTGGTAACAAAACAAAAACTTGAGGAAGATAAAAAGAAAACGGATCCTTCTTATAAACCAAAGTCTTTTGAAACTTTAGAAAAAGAAACACGTGATAGTTCCTTAAAATCATTAGATGATAATTTTAGTCTGATAAAAGATCTTGAAAAACAAGATTGGTTCTCAGTGTATGTTAATTCAATCATGACACGTTTTGATCCGCATACAAGCTATTTTGCACCGGAAGAAAAAGATCGTTTTGATGTGAATATCAGTGGTAAATTAGAAGGTATTGGAGCGCGTTTGACTAAGAAAAATGATTTTACCCAGATTGATGAACTGATTTCCGGAGGACCTGCATGGAAAGGGAAAGAACTGGAAGCCGGCGATTTAATTTTGAAAGTGGCGCAAGGAAACCAGGAGCCTGTAGATGTTGTAGGTATGCGTCTGGATGATGTGGTTAAGAAAATTAAAGGTCATAAAGGAACAGAAGTAAAACTGACAGTAAAAAAAGTAGACGGGACTATTAAGGTTATTTCAATTATCAGAGATGTGGTTGAGATTGAAGAAACGTATGCTAAATCTAGTATCGTTGAGAAAAACGGATTAAAATACGGGGTAATTTATTTGCCTAAATTTTATATAGATTTTGAAAATAAAGACGGAAGAGATGCTGGTAAAGACATCGCTTTGGAGGTAGAAAGACTGAAAAAAGAAAATATCAGCGGAATTGTTCTTGATGTACGTGATGACGGAGGAGGATCTCTTTCTACAGTAGTTGATATTGCAGGATTGTTTATTGAAGAAGGACCAATTGTTCAGGTAAAATCTGCTGGAAAAATGAAAGAGGTTCTATATGATAAAGACAAAAAAATTGAATGGAGCGGACCTTTAGTAATTATGGTGAACAGTTTTTCTGCTTCTGCTTCTGAAATATTAGCTGCTGCAATTCAGGATTACAAACGTGGAGTTATCATTGGAAGTAAACAAACTTATGGTAAAGGAACAGTACAGACTGTTATAGATTTAAATCAGTTTGTACGTAACAGTGAATATGGAGATTTTGGAGCATTAAAAGCAACTGCCCAAAAATTCTATAGAATTAACGGTGGTTCTACTCAATTGGAAGGTGTAAAAAGTGATGTGGTAATGCCGGATCGTTATGCTTATTTAAAAATGGGCGAACGCGATATGGATAACGCAATGCCTTGGGATAAAATTGATCCTGCAAATTATAATGTTTGGAATTCTAACGAAAACTTTAGTCAGGCAGTAGCAAACAGCAGGCTTAGAATTGCTCAAAATCCTCAATTCAAATTGATAGAGGATAATGCAAAGTGGATTGATCTTAAAAACAAGGAGAATACATATAGCCTGAACATTAAAAGCTTTAAAGCTACTCAGGAACAGGTAGAAAACGAAGGCAAGAAATACAAACCTATTGCAGATTATAAAAATGATTTAATTTTTAAATCATTGCCTTATGAAAATCTGGAAATGGGCAAAGATCCTTCATTAAAAGAAAAAAGAGAAGCATGGCATCAGGCTTTGGCAAAAGATATATATGTTGAAGAAGCTCTTAATGTGTTGGATGATTTACAGCCAAAAGGTAATATTAACAAACAGACTAATTCTACTAAATTAAAAAGAGACAAATTAGTTAAATCTTAATTTTAAAATAATTAATTTAAAGGCTCCATATTTTATGGAGCTTTTTTTTGAATGATAGTTTAATATGAAAAAAATATTCTTTTTATTTTTAAGTACATTATTTCTGGCTTCCTGTAAAGATCAACTTCAGGAAAAACAAATGCTTTTGGGACAAAATACTTTTGCCTCACCATTACAGAATACTGTTCAGGCAAATTATTCTGTTGCTTATCTGCCAACTTCGACCACAAAACAAATTGTAAAACATGATTATTATACTCTATCTTATAATGAAAAATTTGAACAGGCAGAGTGGGTGGCCTATGAATTAAAAAAAGAATATTTAAAAAATAATGATTTTAAAAGACCTTATTTTATAGAAGATCCTAAAGTGACAACAGGTTCTGCTGATTGGCGGAATTATAAGAAGTCAGGTTATGATAAGGGGCATCTTTGCCCGGCGGGAGACATGGAATTTGATAAAAAAGCATATGATGATACATTTTATACCTCAAATATCTCGCCTCAGAATCATGAGTTTAATAGCGGGATATGGAACCGTTTGGAGAATAAAGTTCGTTATTGGGCCGAAAAATATAATAATGTATATGTTGTTACCGGAGGAATTTTGAAGGATTCAGATAAAAAAATAGGAACAGAAGAGGTTTCTGTTCCTAAATATTTTTACAAAATTGTTTTAACTAAATCAGGGAAAGAACATAAGGTAATTGCTTTTTTGATTCCGAATGAAAAGAGTCAAAAAGGAATTTATGAGTTTGTTGTTCCTGTTGAAACATTAGAAAAAATGACCGGGATTGATTTCTTTCCTAATTTAAAAAACTTAAAAAGCAGTAAGGACTTTTAAATCGGCAATAGTTGCTGTTGGGTTTTCTGCTCCAAAAACAAAACTTCCCGCAACCAATACATCAGCCCCTGTTTCTACTAATTGTTTTGCATTTTTATTAGTTACCCCTCCATCAATTTCAATCAATGTTGAGGCATTTTTGCGGATAATTAAATCTTTAAGCTTTTTAATTTTAGTATACGTGTTTTCTATAAATGATTGTCCTCCAAAACCAGGGTTTACACTCATGATACAAACTAAATCAATGTCGTTTATTACATCTTCTAATAAATCAATGTTGGTGTGAGGGTTAATAGCAACTCCAGCCTTCATTCCTTCAGCTTTGATAGCTTGCAGAGTTCTGTGAAGGTGTGTGCAGGCTTCGTAATGAACAGTCAAATTGTTAGCTCCTAAATCTGCAAAAGTTTTGATGTAACGATCTGGATCAACAATCATTAAATGTACATCTATAGTTTTTTTTGCATGTTTTGAAATAGCATCCAAAACTGGCATTCCAAAAGAAATATTCGGAACAAAAACTCCATCCATGATATCAATATGAAACCAGTCAGCCTGACTGCTGTTTATCATTTCAATATCACGTTGTAAATTGGCAAAATCAGCTGCAAGAACAGAAGGAGCGATAAGTGTATTCTTCATTGTGTGTGTAGTTGTTTAATGTAGAGGCACACAGTAGTGTGTCTCCATGTAGTTTATTTTTTGCAAAGGTAGTTATAAAAAATAAAAAACTCCGGTAATCAGCCGGAGTTTCAATCATCAATCAAAAAACGAACAGTCAATCAAACTGTTGTTTATGGTAAAATTCCAATTTAAAATATCCAAATTCCAAGCCGACTGGAGTTTGGGATTTTAAAATATTGAAATTTATATTGTTTTATCCTAAGTATGTTTTAAGGATTTTACTTCTGGAAGTATGTTTCAATCTACGGATTGCTTTTTCTTTAATCTGACGAACTCGCTCACGGGTTAAGTCGAAAGTTTCTCCAATTTCTTCAAGAGTCATTGGGTGCTGATCGCCAAGACCAAAATACAAACGAACAACATCAGCTTCTCTTGGAGTTAATGTTTCTAATGAACGCTCGATTTCAGTACGTAATGATTCGTGAATTAACTCTCTGTCAGGATTTGGAGATTCTCCGGAACGTAAAACGTCATAAAGGTTAGAATCTTCACCTTCAACAAGAGGTGCATCCATAGATAAGTGACGACCGGAGTTTTTCATAGACTCTTTTACGTCATTTACAGTCATGTCAAGTTCTTTTGCAATTTCTTCAGCAGAAGGCGGACGCTCATTAGATTGCTCTAATAAAGCATACATTTTGTTGATTTTATTGATAGAACCAATTTTATTTAATGGTAAACGAACAATACGTGATTGTTCTGCCAACGCCTGAAGAATCGATTGACGAATCCACCAAACTGCATAAGAAATAAATTTGAATCCACGGGTTTCATCAAAACGTTGTGCCGCTTTGATTAAACCTAAGTTTCCTTCATTAATTAAGTCAGGAAGAGTTAATCCTTGATTTTGATATTGTTTAGCCACAGATACTACGAAACGTAGATTGGCTTTTGTTAGTTTTTCTAATGCTCTTTGATCACCGGCCTTTATTCTTTGTGCTAATTCTACCTCTTCATCAGCGGTAATTAGGTCAACTTTTCCAATTTCTTGTAGATATTTGTCTAACGATGCAGTTTCACGATTGGTTACCTGCTTGGTGATTTTAAGTTGTCTCATGTTGTTGTCTCCCTATTTTTTTAAAGTGTACAAATGGTTATACGTAAGGAGATGCAAAAAAGTTACAATGAGCTAAAATATTTTTTAAAGTTATTTTTTGCTAAGAATAAATTGAAATATTTTTCACTAAATATTTCGATTTTTGACATTAGTAATAATCAATATAAAAGGAAGATAGGAAATGTAATAAATCAGGAAAAGGAAAAAATAATCCGTGTTGGTTTTTTTGTAAATTGCGCCAAATAATTTTTTGATGAAAATACTTATACCTTTAATTTTTACTTTCTTTTTGTCTACAACTTTACTCTTCGGACAAAAATCATTAGACCCCACAGCAGAAGATATTAAATTAGCAAAATCCCTTAGAGAAAAATATAGCAAAGATGATGTGGCTATTTTGGAAAGTAAGGAATTGATCACTTTTGACCTGAATAAGGGGGATTCTAAAGTGGTAGTTAAAAATTCAGTAAAAGAAGTTTTAATGAACATTAATCACAGGGCTGATATTAATAAATATGAGTTTTATGATAGTGAGTCTTCAATTGAAAAAATTGTTTTGAAATATAGAAATCAAAAAAATGCAGGTTTTGAGGTAAAAGACCAATTTTACAAAGATAAGGATTTGTTCTACAATGATGCCCGTGTTAAGTATATGGAAGTGGATTTTCCGGTACAAGGTTACTCCTATACTTATGAGTTGGAAAAAAAGTATAATGATGTTAAGTATTTTACCTCTTTGTATTTTAATGATGAGTTTCCCGTTATAAAAAAAGAGATAACAGTTGTAGTTCCCGATTGGTTGAATTTAGAATTAAAAGAATTTAATTTTGATGGTAATACTATTTCTAAAACTAAAATACATGATGATCGAAATGGTACTACTATTTACACTTATATCATGGAAAATGTTAATGCCTTTTATAAAGAGAAAAAGGCACCGGGAAGGACTTATATTTATCCACACGTTCTGGTTATAGCAAAATCTTTTAAAAATAAAGATAAAGAGACCTTGCTTTTTAATTCGACAGCAGATTTGTATAAATGGTATAAATCTTTGATAGATTCCATGAAAGATGATACAAGTGTGCTTGCCGGTAAAGTAGCAGAATTGACTTCTTCAGCAAAAACAGATGAAGAAAAAATCAAAAATATTTATTATTGGGTTCAGGATAATATCAGATATATTGCATTTGAAGACGGGATCGCAGGTTTTAAACCTGATGAGTCTAATCATGTTTTTGAAAAAAGATATGGAGATTGTAAAGGCATGGCAAATTTAAGCAAGCAAATGCTGAAATTGGCAGGATTTGATGCCAGACTTGCCTGGATTGGAACCAAACATATTTTGTATGATTACGCTACACCATCTTTGGCAGTTGATAATCATATGATCTGCACTCTTTTTTATAATGGTAAAACGTACTATATAGATGGTACAGAGAAGTATAATTCTTTTGGAGAAGATGCAGAACGAATCCAAAATAAGGAAGTAATGATCGAAGACGGCGACAAATTTATTATTAAAAAGGTTCCTGCTTCGGGAAGTGAGTTAAATAAAGAGATTTATAATGCCAAGTTGATTATTGACAATGATAAATTGAGCGGCAGTTGTTCTAAAATGTATTCAGGAGAAAGTAAAACGGAGTTTTTAAATATTTTTAATTCTTTTGAAAATAATAAAAAAGGGGAAACTTTAGAAAAATACCTTTCCGGAAATGATAAAAATATTACGGCCAGTAATATTAAAACTTCAGATTTTAAAAACAGGGATTTAAAACTTTTTGTAAACTTTGATGTAGATGTTCAAAATAAGGTTTCAAAATTTGATAACGACATTTTTATAGACTTAGCCTACATGGATGAATATAAAAATTTTGAATTTAAAGACAGAAAAACAGATTATGAATTCAATTATAAAACGAACTATGAATCAAATGTAGTTCTGGAGATACCCCAGGGATACAAGCTGAGCAAATTACCTGAAAACCTAAATGTAAATGAAGAAGATTTTAGTATCGTGATTTCGTTTAAACATACAGGCAAAGAGATTGTTTATAAAAAACAATTTGTGTTTAAAAAGGCAGTCGTTAAAATAGGTGACATGGCAAAGTGGAATGCATCCAATAAAAGCCTTAAGACAATTTATAACCAACAAATAATTTTTACCAAATCATAAATAAGCATGAATAAAATACTACTCATTTTCTTTATTACAATTTGTTTTTCTTCTTATTCACAGGATAAAACCGAAGTGAAAGATTTCTTCTGGGGAAAATCAGATACTTTTAAAACTGCAATCAAAATACCGGATAAATGGAAAAATGAATCGGCCGTTATTATCTATAAATATGAATATTATGATTACCATAATTCCGGAACCAAAGTAGTATACACAAGTGCTTATAGACAAAGAATAAAGCTTCAGGATGAGAATTCTGTTAAGGAGTTTTCTGAATTCTCATTTAAAGATAAGTTTTATACAACAAAAGGATACAAATACAAAGAAGGGACAACATTTTTAGGTGTAAAAATTGTTAAGCCAAATGGTGATGAAATTGAAGTTGATGTTGATAAAGAGGCTAAAAAGATTGATAATCAGAAAAAAATAGCCATTAATGGTCTTGAGATAGGAGATGTCATAGATTATTATTACTATTCTTATGAGCCTTTTACAAGCGAAGTTCAAAATTTTGATCCTGTCGAAAATACATTAGGAGATGTTTATCCTATTATGAGCAGAAAAATAAAATTTTCAATAGAGGAGGATTTTTATGTTAGTTTTAATACCTATCATGGAGCTCCTGAATTAAAGGAAGTTTCTTCTGGAAAAAAACATACTAAAACATACGAATTAGAAGCCCATGATATAGAGAAAAATGAATTTCCCAGATGGTTTTATCCTTTAGCAGAAATGCCTTGTTATAAATTTCAGGTTTTTTTTGCAAGAAAATCGGGTTTTGCAATTCCGGCTTATGCAGATGTATTTCTGCCAAAGGGACTTGTTTCTTTTAGAAAAACTGTAGACAAGAATGATATTTATGATTATTATGAAAAGAAATTTTACGCTGTTTTTGATTTAGGTGAAACGTTAAAATTCCTGAAAGGAAAAACTTTTGAAAATGAAGAAGAAAAAATAAAAGCAGTTTATCTATTCGCCAGACACCAGTATTATACACAATATATTGAATCAGCAGTAATTAAGGAAGCGAATATTTTTAATTCCTACTCCATGTATAAAAATCCTCTTTTCTTTTCTGATGAAAGATCTTTTATATACTATTTTATGGCCTTTATGAAAGAGTTTAAAATTGATTATAATATTGTACTTGCAACAGATAGGAATAATGGCTCTCTGGATGAATTGCTGATTCGCAGAAACCTGACCCCGTTATTACGAATCAATACGCCAAACCCGTTATATCTTGAATATTGCAATCCTTTCTCAATGCCTGGTACAATTGATCATGGTTTGGAAAACTCAAAAGGTTATATAATGGATTATGTGAAAAATAAGGCTATTCAAAATGTTGAGGAAGTGAATTTGCCATCTACTACAGCTAAAGATAATGTTACAAAAGTACTTACAAATGTTTCAATGGATACTGATATGTCTAATTTGAATATCAAAAGGACTTCTGCATTTTTTGGACATTTTAAGAAAGATGAACAAAATAGTAAATTGAAGTTTTTTGATTACGTTGATGAAGATTATCAAAAATATGGAACCGAAAGAGTTATAGACAAGGTAGGCAGTAAAAGTAAGCGGGAGCAGTACAATAAAGAGTTTGACGCTTTGAAAAACAAACTAAAAGACATACAAAAAGATGACGAAAAAAAATCTCTTTCGTCCGAATTTGATTTTGAGATTGAACATCCAACAATCAATATTACAAATACCGGCAGATACGGTGATAACGCTCCATTTTCGTATGAAGAAGAATTTGTTATAAAGAATAATTTAATAAAAAAAGCAGGCGAAAATTATATTGTTGAAATAGGGAAAATGCTGACCAATCAGGTTGAAATTGATAAAAAAGAAACAGACCGAAAAAATAATGTGTATATGCCGTTTCCGAGAGCTTTTGAAAATGAAATTGTTTTTGAAATTCCTGACGGATATAAAATTTCAGGAATTGAAAAATTAAATAAAAATGTTCAAAATTCAACAGGAGAATTTATTAGCGCTTCTATTTTAAAAGATAATAAACTAATAATTAAAACAACAAAGAAATATAATAATTACTACGAGCCGAATGCAAATTGGAACAAGATAATAGCATTTTTAGAAGCAGCATACCAATTTACTCAGGAGAAAATTCTACTTAAAAAGGAATGATATAGATCTTATGAAGTCTTAAAAATTGTTTAGAAGTATGATTAAATACTTTCAAGAATGATTGAAAATTCAAAACCCAATTCATTTATTTGAATTGGGTTTTGAATTTAAGTAAATTAAAACAATAAATCTATCTGAGTATTTATTTTATCCATGTAATAATCTATTTTTCGGATTGCCCGATTAAAGAATAGATTTTGTTCTTTAATTCCTGATTGCCCTAAGGGTTTTGAATTGATAATCTGCTGTTTAAAAAACTGATGGACATTTTTGCAGCTTTCCTCATTGTCGGTAATAAAATAGCCCAGAAGTGTGTAGGGAACAAACATGGTTAGTTTTTCTTCCGTTTCAATGAGCATATTGTTGTTTAATAATATGAGTTCGTTATAATAAATAGCAAAATTGTTATCAGGATTATTACATTTTTCCTGAATCAAATTTATAATTCTTTTTAAATCTTTGCAGAGTGCATTCGCATTCTTCAGGTTTAGAAGGCCAGATTCATAAAAATATAAAATCTGTTGTAGACTGCTGTTTATTGTGGTGTCGTTCCAAATTTCATTGACAGTAGTCCTTTCGTAGATCTTTTTTAATTTCTGCATATATTCAGAAAAAGATTCGTCAATTACAAAATTTTCAAAAGCTACTTTTTTCTGACTTGGGTTTAAGAGGTTCAGCCATACAAAAGCTTTAAATTTTGATAAAATTGTTCCATCCATAAAATAAAACAACGGAATGTCTTTGGCAGAATAATAAAGTGTAGTTGTTGGATTTTTAGTTAATATTTCAATTTGTTCTGCGGATTTTTTGAAATACTGAAGCATGTCTTTCAATGTTTGTATCTCAATTGTTTTTTCAACAATAAGCCTTTCTTCTTTTATAAACAGGCTGTCAAGTGAAATTTTAAAATGGGAAGCAAGTTTGATGGTTTCGTCTATAGAAAATTTACTTTTTTCAGAAATTCGTCTATGGGATGCATCATAACTGATTTCCAGTACAGAAGCTATTTCATCTATGAGTGAAATAGATTTAGAATTTTTCTTCTGTATAGCTTTTAATAGTAATTTTTGATATTCCATAATTTGTGATAATCGCAAATATACGAAATAGTATTATTAATTTACGCAAATTAATATGTGATAATTGCAATAAGTTTGCTTCTGTAATTAAAAAATAATTTATGAAAGCTAAATATTTCAATAAATCAGAAGATGAAAAAATATTTTTTACTGATTTAAAACAAAGGGTTAATGAAAAACTTAGAGGCAAGAATATTTCTTATGGAGATGCCAGATTTTGGTTTAAAGGCTTATTCTGGACATTGGTTTGCTATTTGTCTTATTCATCACTTTTTTTAGAAACTATTGGTAAAATATCTTTTTGGATTCTATATGTCCTTTTTCAACTATCCGGATTATTGATAGGATTTAGTTTTGGTCATGATGCCTCTCATAATACAGCGTTCAAAAATAAAAAAGCGAATTCGGTTTTGCATTTTTTTAGTTTCCTTACTGTAGGAATTGATCCTTTGCTTTGGGGATTGAGGCATATTCGGTCACATCATTTATATGCAAATGTGGAAGGAAGTGATATTGATATAGATAAAAATCCATTTTTAAGATTGAGTCCAACTCATCCATGGAAACCCAGACATAAATATCAGGCTTATTATGCACCTTTTATTTATATGTTTACTTTATTGCATTCTGTTTTTATGAGCGATTGGATATATCTGTTCTCAAATGAATATGACTGGATGAAAAGAGGCGTACCTAAAATAGAGCTTTATTTTAGATTTATGTTATATAAAGTATTCCATTTCTCTTTAGTGTTATTTGTTCCAATAATATTTGCTGGATTTTCGTGGACTTTTGTTTTGTTAACTTATCTTACTGCGAGTGCTTTTACATCGATGGTGTTTATTATTATGTTGGTAGGGACGCATTTTTTTGATGGCGCAGATTATCCCCAGCCTGAAGGAGAGTTTCTTGAACATACATGGGCGGTTCATCAGCTTTACACCAGTTGTGATTGGAATGCAGATAAAAGTTGGGCAAGGTTTTTAAGTGGTGGCTCCAACTGTCATGCTGCACATCACCTTTTTCCTAATATTTGCCATACCAATTATAGCGAAATAAATGCAATAATTCAGGAAACTACAAAAAAATACAAACAGCCTTACCATCATAAAACCTTGTTTGAAATGATGTTTTCACATTTTAAGCATTTGTATAAAATGGGGAAGTGTGACTTTTTATAATTGGAATTTGGCACTAATTAAGAGAATATTTTTAATTGATTTCTTCAAAGTTAGATTCGATTAGTTAAATAAGTAAAAGATGGAAGTATTAAATCAAATAAGTAAAAAACAAATTTTAAAGCTTAACAAAAGACAATACATTTTAGTTGTTCTAATAATGTTTAAGGGATTTTGTTTTGGACAGAATAATTCATTAAAAGTCATTGACAGTGCTCAGGTAAATAATACTCCTGAAAATTCTGTTTTGGTATTTGATGGAAAAGAGATAAAATTAAATTATTTTAAATGGAAGTCCGATGGTAATTTAAGGAATGACAGTATAAAGATTTTCAGTTTTTCTCCTATTTCTAAAAGAGTCAATAAAGTAAATGGTTTTGCTCTTGGAGTTGGTCATTATGAAAATGAGAAGATTAAATATCAGGTTGTTAATGGGTTAAATGCTGAAGTCAGTCCATTATCGCTAGCTCTTCTTTCGGTTTCTATAAATGTTCCGTTTGAATCTCTCTTTGTAGGAATCAATGATAATGTTATTAGTAATGTGGCTTTCTTTGATGACGAGAAAAATACCTATATAAAAATAAATGGATTAAATGTGAGTTCAGGTGGGTTTACAGGAGGGGCAGAATTGAGGGGAATAAATATTTCGATATTTTCCGGAATGAATAAAATGAATGGATTTTCTGTTGGAGGGATATTAAATACTAAAAGTTTTAATGGGTTGAGTATTTCAGGTTTAGCTAATCTGTCTGATTCTGGAAATGGTGTTCAAATCGGTATTTCAAATGTTTCAAGAAGACATAATGGAATTCAGATTGGATTGTTTAATAATTCTAAAGAATTGCGGGGAATGCAATTTGGGCTTTGGAATACAAATGGAAAACGCAAACTTCCTCTTTTTAACTGGCAGTTTAAAAGCGAAAAATAAAACAAATAGTGATTGAATTAATCGAAAAACCCCAAATTCAAATAAATGAGTTTGGGGTTTTCTATGAATAAACCTTTAGTAAGATTAGATTACTCTTTTTTCTCCTCACGTGGAGGTCTTGGAACAAGTGCTTTTTTAGACACTTTTTCTTTTTTAGTTTTAGGGTCTATTCCTAAGTATTTCACTTGGAAGACATCTCCCATTTTAACTACGTCAGCAACGTTTTCAGTACGTTCCCAAGCCAATTCAGATACGTGAAGCAATACCTCGTTTCCTGGTGCAGCAGTATATTCTACAACCGCTCCAAAATCAAGCATCTTGATTACTTTTACTTCATAAGCTTCTCCAACTTGTGGTTTGAAAGTTAACGCATCAATTTTAGCTAATACAGTTTTGATACCTTCAGGATCAGTTCCTAAAATTTCAACTACTCCTTGTTCGTCAACTTCATTGATTACGATAGTAGTTCCTGTAGCTTTTTGTAATTCCTGAATTACTTTTCCACCAGGTCCGATTAATGCTCCAATAAAGTTTCCAGGAATAGTTCTGGTAATGATTTTTGGTGCATGAGCTTTAACGTCTTCTCTTGGTGTTGCAATAGTTTCAGTTAATTTTCCTAAAATGTGTAAACGTCCGTCACGAGCCTGAGCTAGAGCTTGTTCCATAATATCATAACGTAATCCTTCGATTTTGATATCCATTTGGCAAGCTGTAATACCATCAGCAGTTCCGGTTACTTTAAAGTCCATATCTCCTAAGTGATCTTCATCTCCTAAGATGTCAGACAATACAGCAAATTTCTCACCGTCAGTAATTAATCCCATAGCAATACCAGAAACTGGTTTTGTCATTTGAACTCCGGCATCCATAAGCGCCATTGTTCCTGCACAAACTGTTGCCATAGAAGAAGAACCGTTAGATTCTAAAACTTCAGAAACAACACGGATTGTATAAGGGCAATCTACAGGGATCATATTTTTTAAAGCTCTTTGAGCTAAGTTACCGTGACCAACTTCTCTTCTTGAAGTTCCTCTTAGTGGTTTTGCTTCACCAGTAGAGAAAGGAGGGAAGTTATAGTGTAAGTAGAATTTCTCTTCACCTTGTTCAGATGGAGAATCGATTTGGTTAGCTTCTCTTGAAGTTCCAAGAGTTACAGTTGCCAAAGCCTGAGTTTCTCCACGTGTAAATAAAGAAGAACCGTGTACAGATGGTAAATAATCAGTCTCACACCAGATTGGTCTGATTTCTGTCGTTTTTCTTCCATCTAAACGAATTCCTTTTTCAAGAATTACATTACGAACTGCTTCTTTGTTTGTTTTGTAGAAGTATTTTCCAACTAAACCAGCAAGATCTGCGTTTTCAGCATATTCTTCTTCAGTAAATAAAGCTTTTGCTTCTTCTTTTACAGCTGCAAATTTCTCGCCTCTTTCACTTTTTCCAGAAGCTTCTTGTGCAATTGCGTAACATTTATCGTAAGCGGCAGCTTTTACTTTAGCGTAAACTACTTCGTCTTCAATTTCACCTTCGTAAGTTCTGTATTCCTGAGAGCTAAGTTTTGCTCTTAAACGCTGCTGGGCTTCAATTTGAACTTTAATTGCTTCGTGTGCAAATTTAATTGCCTCAACCATTTCAGCTTCTGAAATTTCTTTCATCTCACCTTCAACCATGGCAACAGAATCTAAAGAAGCACCGATCATCATATCAATATCAGATTTCTCTAATTCTTCTCTGCTTGGATTGATTACTAATTTTCCGTCGACACGAGCAACACGTACTTCTGAAATTAAGTTGTAAAATGGAATATCAGAAACAGCTAAAGCTGCAGATGCTGCTAAACCAGCTAATGCGTCTGGCATAACATTATCGTCATGAGACATTAATTGAATCATAACCTGAGTTTCAGCGTGGTAATCGTCTGGAAAAAGCGGACGCAATACACGGTCTACTAATCTCATTGTTAATACTTCGCTGTCACTTGGTCTTGCTTCTCTTTTGAAAAATCCTCCTGGGAAACGTCCTGCAGCAGCGAATTTTTCACGGTAATCTACCGTTAATGGTAAAAAGTCAACGCCCGGGTTTGATGTTCTTGCAGAAACTGCTGTAGCTAAAAGCATACAGTTTCCTAAACGTACAACAACTGAACCATCGGCTTGTTTTGCTAATTTACCAGTTTCGATTGAGATGCTTCTTCCATCTCCTAAATCGATAATTTCTTGTGAAACTTGTGGAATCATAAATTTTCCTTTTTGATTATACAATGGGTTTTAGTTGTGTTGTAGTTGTTGTTGTGTGTAGTTGTTGTTATCTAAAACCCAATGAAAAACCAAACTTTTTTTCTTGTAAATGCCTGTAATGTAAAAACAAAAAGAGGCACTCTCGCACCTCTTTTCTATATTGATTATTTTCTGATATTCAATACTTTGATAATCTCACGATATCTGTTGATATCTTTCTTTTTCAAGTAATCCAACAAAGCTCTTCTTTTACCTACTAATAGTACAAGAGAACGCTCAGTGTTGTAATCGTGACGATTTTTTTTCAAATGCTCAGTTAAGTGTGAAATTCTGTAAGTGAACAATGCGATTTGACCTTCTGCACTTCCTGTGTTTGTAGCACCACCGTGTTGTGCAAAAATTTCTTCTTTCTTTTCTTTAGTTAAATACATTCCAATATTGTTTTAAATGATTTTTATGTATGTCAAATACAACTTTTGTAAGACGGGTGCAAAAGTAAGTAATATATATGAATTATGAATTATAAATTATGAATTATTTTAATTCGCAGACTGAATTGTTATGGGTAAAGAGTACAAACACTTTATTTTTTGTCCTCTTTGTTCGCCTGGGCTAAAACCATCGTAGTTTGTCAAAACCCGTAAAGCTTCGTAACCTGTACCATAACCAATGTCCCGAAGAACTTTTGGCTCTGTTATTTTTCCCTCTTTGTCAACTACAAATGTAACATAGATTTTTCCTTTAGTCCCTTGAGGCATAAGGGGTAGTTTGTAGTTTTTTCCAATATATTTGTAAAAACTTTCCATGCCTCCTTTGGGGGTAGGCTTCACTTCTGTCTGGGTGTATTTATAGGATACATTATTTTTATCCCGACTTTCCCCCGAAATTAATTTTCCGTTTTCGTAGGTTTCTTTGTAAGTAAATGCCGGTCTCGCAGAAGAGCCTTCCCAAATACCATCCTTAAATCCGTTTTTTACTGCTCCTTTTGAAGATTCATTTTCATCTGTATCATCGAAAAATCCATTTCCGGCAATTACTTTTTGAACGCCGTTTTGATCCCAAAATTCATCTGTTTTAAATTCTGATGTTAGTTTTTCTTTGTCTTCAATATATTCGCCTTCAAGTTTCTTGTTTCCGTTTTCATACCATTCCGTTTTTCGGCCATTAACACGGCCTTTGATATAATTTGTTATTGACTTTTTTGAACCGTTTTTATAATAATAAGTTACTTCTCCTTCTCTGAGATTTCCAGTGTAAAATGTTGAAATTCCTCGCATTCGTAAAGATCCTGAACGATAATATTCCTCTACAATATAGTTTTTCTTTTTTAATTTAGCATCTTTGATTACTCGTATATAAGCGTAATCTTTTGAGTTGGTTTCTGTGCTGGCTGAGTCTAAATAAAAAAAATTGTCATCAGGAGAAAGGATTAATTCGTTATTTGGCAAAACCTGCGAAAGAACTATTTTTGGAATGATAAGAAATAAAAAAGAAAATAAAATTGGTTTCATAAAAATAAGGTTAGTTAGAGAACCAAAGATATTTTTTTTAGTACATATGGGCAAGTTATTGATTTGCTTTGTTTTGTTTCTGAGCTTTTTTATCAGTTTGTTTCTCACCTGAAGAAACATAAGAAGTTTTTATATTGTTTGCATCGGTACTTTCTCCAGAAATTAAAATCCCTTTATCGTAATTTTCAGTAAATGTTATTTTACGTAAAGAATCTGTCCCCTGCCAAAGCCCTTGTTTTAAACCATCTTTGATTCCTCCTTTTTGAGTTCCAAATTTATCTGATTCTTCATAATCTCCATTTCCATTAACTACGGTTTGACTATTATTTTCATCCCAGAAGTTAAGAATTAGAGTTTGCAGTTTTTTTGTCTTCGGATCCCAAACATTCTGCTTTTCACATTTTTTACTCTGATTTTCGTACCAAGTAATTTCTTTACCCGTTTTATGATCTTCAGAATAATTTATGACAGACTCTTTTGCTCCGTTTTTATAGTAGCAAATAAACTCTCCGTCTTTTTTTAAAACATCACGATCTAAAGTTGAGCCGGTCATTTTTTTTCTTCCGTTTTTGTAAAAATCAGTAACAACGTAGCGGATGCTTTTTTGAGAATAATTGGTAATTATGCGTGTATAGTAATAGTTTTCGGACTTAGTTTCGCAATTTAGCGAGTCAAGAAAAATTTTCTTAGAGACAACTTTAATTTGTGCAAATAGATTTACTGAAAGTATTAAATGAAATAATATGAAAACGCTTTTTTTCATTCAGATCTATTTTTCACAATAAAAATAGGGGCTTCTAGAATAATTTGGAAACTTCCTGATTCACAAATTCAAGAAATCTTTCATCAGCCTCAGTAAAAGGATCAATTACATGGCTGTCAATATCAATTTGTCCTATATTTACTCCGTTTACAAATAAAGGTACAACAATTTCTGATTTTACAGTAAAACTGCAGGCAATATAATTGTCCTGGGCAGAAACATCCGGTACAACAAAGTTGGAATTGCTTTCAGCAACCTGACCACAAATTCCCTTTCCAAAAGGAATCACGGTATGGTCTGTTTCTGCTCCTACATATGGTCCTAAATGTAGTGTTCTGTTTTCGTGATTGGCAAAGTAAAATCCTACCCAATTGTAATATTCGATGTTTTCGTTTAATAAATGACAGATTGCTAATAATTTTTCGTCTCTCGTTTTATCTGCTTCAATTACAATAGCTGATATTTTTGGTTGTAATTCCTGAAATGTCATAATATGAAAATTTTATGCAAAAGTATTTAAAGCTAAACTCAAAAAATACATAAATTTGAAAAAAAATCCCCTTGAAAAAATATTTAGTACAATTTAAACCCTTCCTTATTTTTATAGGGACATTTTTTGCCGCTTATATTTTACTTACAGTAGTTTATAAATATTATCTGGATAGCTTTGACGAAAATGATATTGACGGAATAACTGGTGTTGTTGGTTCTAATGTCTATAGGTTAATGGATTTTTTTAATTGCGATGTACTGGTTCAGAAAAGTCTATTGGGACCTTATTTAGAGGTTTGGTATAATAAAATGAATGTTGTCCGAATAGTAGAAGGATGTAATGCTGTAAGTGTAATGATTTTGTTTGTTTCGTTTGTACTTGCTTTTTCCGGAAAACTTAAAACAACTTTGTTATTTATTTTATCAGGAATTCTTTTTATTTATATTCTAAACATAGTCAGAATTGCGATATTAACGATTTTGTTGTTTCGTTTTCCTGAAAGGGAACATCTTTTACACGGGGTTCTTTTTCCTTTGATTATTTATGGGGTGGTTTTCCTTTTGTGGGTTTTATGGGTAAATAAATTTTCAAAATATGCTAAATAAACTTTTCGAAAACAAATTCAAAATTGTTATAACCATTCTGATTGTTGTGTGTTTAGGAATTATCAGGGCTTTGGAAAATCAATTGTTCTACGATCCATTTCTGGTTTATTTTGATTCAGATTTTAAAGGATTACTGTTTCCTCAGGCAGATAATTTTAAACTTTTGACAGGGCTTTTGTTTCGTTATTGTTTAAATACAATTTTGTCGTTAATGCTTATTTATGCTTTATTTAGGAATAATGAAATTCTAAAGTTTAGTGCATTTTTGTATGTGTGTTTTTTAGTAGTACTTATAGGAATGTTCTTTGTCATCCTTGAATATTTTCCCAATGCAGGTTGGCTGCTTTTTTATGTAAGAAGATTTATTATTCAGCCCATATTTGTGTTATTATTTGTTCCTGCTTTTTACTATCAGGAACAAAATCTTAAAAAATAACATTTTGTTTAGCTTTTATCCGGACTTTTTTAAATAGTTTTGCAGTATGAATTTAAAGAAGTGTACGGGAGTATTTTTAGCGTTCCTTTTGTTGGTTTCCAACATTGGGTTTGCTTTCGATGTGCACTATTGCGGAGGGAAAATCGCTTCCGTTTCATTAAGTACTACAGTTTCTCCTGAAAAAAAATGTTGTGGAGATAAAGAAAAAAAATCTTCCTGCTGTAAAGACAAGGTATTTAAATTTGAAAAGAAATCAGATGATGCGACCTTTAAGGTTTTCTTTTTTCAGTTTGCATTTCCAGCAGTAATTCAGCAATATAATTTAGTTGAGTTTTTATCTGTTCCAAATTTTAAGAACAGTCAGAACATTTCGTATTATGCTGATGCAAATGCGCCCCCCTTATTCAAATTATACAATCAATACATATTTTATTCCTGATTTTAATGTTTAGATCTGGCCATTTTTTATGGTCGTTATCATGATGTTTTAAAGTTTCTTATCTATTTGAGAATCTTTTAAAGACAGAAATTTCTAAATAACATTAAAATCTTTTTTATGCAAAAAAATATCATGCTTTTCATGGTGTTTTTGCTTTCTGTTTCTGCTTTTTCGCAAGAAGATTTAGAGGAAGTAAAAATTACTAAAAAGCAAAAAGGACTTAAAAAATCCTATACACTTACCGCCAATACGACACTTATTACAAGTAAAGAACTTTTGAAAGCAGCGTGTTGCAACCTGGCAGAAAGTTTTGAAACAAATCCGTCAATTGATGTCAATTTTTCTGATGCCTTAACAGGGACCAAACAGATAAAAATGTTGGGTCTTACAAGTCCTTATCTGATGATTACCGAAGAAAACATCCCTTCGGTTCGTGGAGCTTCACAGGCTTACGGATTATCTTTTACTCCAGGAACATGGATCGAAAGTGTGCAGATTACCAAAGGTGCAGGAAGTGTAATTAATGGATATGAAAGTATTTCGGGACAAATAAATACGGAACTTTTAAAGCCTTTAAGCGATATTCCGTTTTTCCTGAATGCTTATGGATCTACCGATGCACGTTTTGAATTGAATACGCATTTCAACAAAAAATTATCTGATAAATGGGCAACAAGTTTGTTTCTTCATGGTAATGCGCGTGTAGCAAAAAACGATATGAACGATGATGGCTTTTTAGATAACCCGTTAGGAAAACAAATCAATGTTTTAAATCGTTATCAATATTATAATCCTGAAAGCGGCTTGGTGAGTTTTATCAATTTCAGATACATGAATGATAAAAAACAAACGGGAGAAGTAGATTTTGATAAAGATCGTGATCGCGGAACTACAAATTATTGGGGATCAGAAATCAATACAGAACGTTTTGATGTGTCTACGAAGATTGGGTACGTTTTTAAAGATATGCCATATCAGAGCATTGGTTTTCAAAACGCTTTTAATAGCCATAAACAAGATTCTTATTTCGGACTGAATCAATATAATATCAAGCAGGATAGTTTTTATTCGAATTTAATTTTTAGTTCGATTATTAATAACACGATGCATAAATTTACTACAGGTCTGAATTTTTCTTACGATAAATATCAGGAATTAGTATATGTAAATGATTATAACCGAATTGATAATTCTGTTGGGGCATTTTTTGAATATACTTATGATAATACGGATAATTTCAGTTTGATTTTGGGTGGAAGAGTTGATAATCATAACCGTTTAGGACTTTTTGTGACACCTCGTCTACATGTAAGGTATAATCCTTGGAAAAATGGAGTAGTTCGTTTTTCTGCCGGAAGAGGAAAACGTTCAGCCAATATTTTTGCCGAAAACCAGCAGCTTTTTGCAAGCTCAAGAACTTTCTCAATTTTGGATAACAGCGGAAAAATTTATGGTTTGAATCCGGAAATTGCATGGAATTACGGAGTGAGTTTTTCTCAGAAATTTAAAATTTTCAATAAAAATGCCGAAGCAGGTTTTGATATATACAGAACCGATTTTCAAAACCAGGCTGTTGTCGATTTAATGCAGAGCCCTCAGGAGGTTTTGTTTTATAACCTAAAAGGAAGTTCGTTTGCAAATAGTCTTCAGTTTGAGTTTAATTATGGGCTAATCCGTAACCTGAATTTGAGAACAGCATATAAATATTACGATATTCAGACCTCTTATTTAAGAGGAACTTTTCAGAGGCCGTTGCAGGCAAAACATCGTTTTCTAGGTAATCTGGAATATGAAACCACTGTAAATGATGATAAACAATGGAAGTTTGATTATACTTTCAACTGGACAGGAAAACAGCAATTGCCATACACGGCATCAAATCCTGAAGCAGATCAGTTTCCTGAATTTTCACCTTCTTATGTTGTGATGAATGCTCAGGTGACACGTGTTTTTTCTCCGGTTTTTGAAGTGTATATTGGAGGGGAAAATATAGGAAATTACAAGCAGCAAAAAGCAATCTTAGGTGCTGATGATCCGTTTGGTACTAACTTTGATGCTTCAATAGCATACGCACCTATTTTTGGTCAGATGTATTATGCGGGATTACGATTTAAAATAAAATAAATACAATTATCAATTTCAAAAATCAATTACAATTACAATAAATAATTTATAAAATGAAAAAATTAATTTTAATAGCAGTACTAACATTTTTAGGGTTTTCAGCTCAGGCTCAGACTAAAAAGAATAAGAATTTAAAATACACTACAGAAGTAAACGGTAATTGTGAGCAGTGTAAAAAACGTATCGAAAAAGCGGCTTTTGGTGTCCCTGGAGTAAAATCGGCAACCTGGGATGTTGACTCACACCAGTTAACGGTAATTTTAAATGAAGAAAAGTGTTCAACAGCAGATTTAAATAAGGCTGTGGCAAAAGCAGGACATGATACCAAAGAGGTTAAGGCAACGCAAAAAGATTATGATAATTTGCATAGCTGCTGCAAATACGAAAGAGAATAATTATTGATAGCCCGGCTTTAAAAGTCCGGGCTTTTTTAATAGTTAATTTATGTTTAAAATACCGTATTTTATTGTGGTTAAAGTAAATTATTGTTACTTTCACACACTTAATAAATATAACCAAACTCATTTATGAATAATTTTGAATGGACTCAGTTAGTCAACCCTGAATTTTACATAACATTAAGCATCGGAGGTGTTCAAATAGGTTTATTTATTGTACTGTTTATAGTTTTTGCTGAAACAGGACTTTTTGCGGGTTTTTTTCTTCCTGGGGACAGTTTGCTTTTTTTGGCCGGAATCTATAGCCGCGATTTAATTCAGAATGTTGTATTTATTCCAAGTGATTTTATAAATGTGCTTTTATTGTCGACTGCGGTTGCAATAATGGGAGTTTTCGGAAATATGACCGGGTATTGGTTTGGTGCCAAAAGCGGATACTATTTATTCAAAAAAGAAGACTCTTTTTGGTTTAAAAAGAAATACCTCTTACAATCGAAGGATTTCTTCGAAAAGTATGGAGGTAAGGCTATTATTTATGCAAGGTTTTTACCAATTTTCAGAACATTCGCTCCAATTATAGCGGGCATTGTTTCAATGGATAAAAAGAAATTTATGTTCTATAATGTTCTGAGTTCTTTTTTATGGTCTTTTATATTAATCTTCTCTGGCCACTACTTATATGGCGTATTTTTAAAACAGGGAATTGATCTGAAACATTATATTGAATACATAGTTGTTGTCATTATAATCATTTCTACATTCCCGGTTATATTGAAGCTTTTAAAGAAAAGACCAATCGAGAAAATATAAATTAATTTTAAAAGGGAAAAGAATAAAAATTAACTGTTTCCAAAAAGATTGAAAATAGATCTGGCGAAACGTGAATTGTTTTTTTCTTCGACTGTTTCATAACATGAAAAGCCTAAAATAATTTTAATTCCGGGAGGGATGCTGTTTAAGATGTCTCTTTTCTGATCATCTAAAAGCACTTTTAAACTTGAAATTAATTCGGAGTTATATTTCAAATACGAAATAATAAGTAGTGCAGAAAAATTTAAAACTTCTCGTGCTGTTTCACTTTTGATACCAACCTCGTTTGAAATCATTTCAGAAATCCTGCCTTTTTTAGCAGTAAAAATTTGTTCCAAAAGGGGATTGCCTTCTAATTTGTAATTGTCGTCCACAGATAAAATCCTGGCAGAAGCAAAATCAATTTCTTTGTAAAATGCTGATTTCTCAACAAGTTCAGTCATTTCTTCTAATGTTTTCTCTTCAAAATTATTGTAGTATCCCATTAAAACAGTACCTAACGAAACATCGATAGCCTTAATTAATAAGGCATCATTTTCGAAATAAAATTTGTTTAACTTGGAGATGACATTGGAAGAGATAAAGCGGCGTAGTTCAATTTGTAGATTTGGGGTCATAATTGTATTACTGGATTAATTAATATTTTGCTGTCAATAATCGATAAATGTGGTATTTCATCGATTATAGCGATAAAAATATAAAATATATTAACATATCCAAAAATAAAGTTAAATATTTTGTTTTTGTTTTTTTGGTAATTTAACCATGAAAAAATCGTACAATCAATAAATATAACTCCTTAGTTCTCAAATGAAAGTATAAATTGTTTCGAAAAAAGTTTTTTTACTTTTTCGAAATTTTAGAAAAATAAGAAAAAGCTTAAGATTTGATTAAGCCATTAAAACAAATCAGTTCTGTTTTGCCATACTATGCTCAGAAATAATCCCAAAAAAACAATGCAAAATAGAAAATTGATAAAACTTGAAGCCAAAAAGCCAAGTAACGACCCTGTAGCTGCTTTTAATGCTCTTTTATGATTTTTTGAGTCATAGATTATTTCACCAATAAAAGCGCCTGCAAAAGGTCCGATAATTATTCCGAAGGGTATAGGAGCAAGGATACCAATTATCAAACCGATGTTAGTTCCCCAAATCCCGTAAGAACTGCCACCAAATCGTTTAGTTCCTTTTGCCGGAATTATATAATCTAAAATGGTAATAGTAATCATTATGATAAAAGTGATACCCAAAATCCAATAGTTGTTTTCAACAGCTTTGGTTAAATACAATAATAATAAACCAACCCAACAGCTTGACAAACCAGGTAAAATAGGTAAAAAACTGCCTAATATTCCTACTATCATGCAAACAAATCCGAGAGAAACTAATAACAAGTCCATATTATTTTTGTAAATTGATTTATGTTTTATAAATGATAAACTGTGAAAAGATTTATTTATAAAAATAATAGAAAAAAAGACTTTTAAAAATATATCAGGAATATTTGCAATAGAAAGCTTGCCAAAAAAAATAATTGTATTTTTACATTATAAGTTAAATCAACATCAAAATCTTGAAACAGCATTTCCTTTTTTTAGTTTTTTTAATTTTTAACTCTTGTCAATATTTTGAGAAGCAGGTACCTTCTGAAAAAGAATTGCTTCAAAAAGAATTAAAATCAATTAACTGGAAAGAAGTTGATGAATATCCGTCTTTGGCAGATTGCGAAAAAATCAATAATAAAAGCCAGCGCCAGCGATGTTTTTTTGAAATTATGGCACAGCTAATACAGGAAAAATTAGATATCGACACTTTGTCTGTTTTATATCCTGAACTCGATACGATAGAAGTAAAGATAACCGTTTTTCCAGATGCGACCATTAATTTTGAACCGCAATTCCCTAAAGATTCTGTGAATTATGACAGAATTAAAATCGATAGTATTCTTCGTGCCCGTTTGGTTGATTTTCCCAAAATTAATCCGGCCATCAAACGTGGTATTCCGGTAAAATCACAATTTATTTTGCCCGTAATTCTTAAGGAAAAAGAAAAAAAACAAAATTTGTAGTTTAATTAGGAGCTATTTCCCGCTATTCACTGCACACGAGCGATAGCGAACTGACGAAGTAATCTTTTATGCCGAACCACGGCACAAAAGGATATCGGGGCTAGGAAAGAAAGTAATATTCAGGAGAAATTACTTTTGAAAACGACGACCTTTCCATTCATAAGAACCAAATAAACTGTATAACGCCACTGCAGAACTGAAAAAAGGATAGAATAAACTGCTCAGCAAAAAACTTTTAATCCTGGCTTTTGTCAAAAAATGATTGGTAACAGAAAGAAGGGCAAAATCTATTAAAAATTTAAAAAAAGCAAATAAAACAAAAAGTGGATACGACCAAATCCCCAAAAGGAGGAAGAAAAATCCAATAACAAAACTCAGATTTCCAAAGAAAACAATAAGTCCAAGAAACTTTCCGAAAGTACTTTTATAAGAGCTTGTTTTGGCTGCCCAGCGTACTCTTTGGTGAAATAGAGTTTGCCAGTTATCAGTTGGTTTTGTAATCACAATTGCTTCATCGGCTTTTAAATAATGAACTTCGTTTTGGGAATTTTCAATCGCTTTTTGTAATAAAAAAACATCATCTCCGCTGGCAATTTTGTCATTCCCTTCAAAGCCATTCAGATTTTCGAATAAAGATTTTCTGTAAGCAAAATTGGCTCCGTTACACATAAAACCTTTGTTCAGGCCAAAACTCCCAATCGTAGCGCCTTGCAGACTTGTTAAATCCAATTGCTGAAAATGCTCCAGAAAAGAATTTATACATTGATAGGTTACAGCACCTGCCAGCATCGAAATTTTGTTCTCCTGAATCTGAATATAGTTGTCAAAAGTCAAAAGCCAGTTTTCAGGAACAATACAATCGGCATCGGTTGTAATAACCCAATCGGTTTTTACATGTTGCATGGCTGTTGTAATCGCATCTTTTTTCGGAGAATTTGAAACACGAATATTGTCAATTTGTGAAATGTGAAATGTGAAATGTGAGATTTGAAATTTCTCATTTGAATTATCATCAACCAAAATAACTCTAAATAACTCCTTTGGATAATTCAAATTTGAAAAACTCTCTAAAAGTATGGGAAGATTTTCTTTTTCGTTTCGAAACGGAACTACAATCGTAAAACTTGTTTTGGGCTCTAAATCCTTTTTTTGATATGTTTTTATTCTGAAAAAACCATAAATCAGCAGCGAAATACTAATAAAATAAATTGCTAATATGGCGAACAATTCGAGAATCATGCTGCGGTTTTAGTTTTAAAATTCAGTACGAAATAACTTCCGAGAACTACCGGCAGAACCACGTTTAAAAACCACATCAAAGTACTGATGAAAATGACAATCCACTCATTTACTCCTAAAATTCCGAAGAAATAAATAGCAACACTTCCTTTTACAGCAAAATCCAAAAACTGAAAAGTAGGCAATGAAGATGCTAAAAAGTAAACCGACGTTATGGCCGCCATTAAAGTTAAATAAGGCAAATCAACATCAAAACCTAAAAATAAAAAGTAATACTGATGTGAAAATACCAAATAACGACAGATTCCTAAAAAGATATTTTTTTGATGAATTGATTTCGGTATTTCATTGATTTTGTGAATTAGTTTTTCGATAGAATATCCTTTAACTTTTATCTTTTTTATTGAAAACAAAACAATCAGAATAAGTATAAATCCGCCAAAAAGAATCAGGACGGTCTTCGTTGTGATAACATTAAATTGAGCATTGAAATACAGCAGTCCGAAAATTCCAAAAAGTACCGTTAAAACCATCTGGATTCCGTTGCAGATCAGGTTAAGGAAAACTACTTTTTTAGCTTCAGATTTTGGGTAATATAACGCTTTTCCGGCATATTCCCCAACTCCATTTGGTGTAAAAATTCCGGCGGTTAAAGCAGCTAAAACCTGTTTTGTAGATTCGTAAACAGAAATTTTATGAATAACCTGCGCCAGATTCTGCCATTTCAAAATCTCAAAATAGCGGTTTAAAATACTCAAAAGCAAAATAAACCCAATTCCTAAAACTGACTGATTTTTTCGAAACACAGCGATAAACTTCTGCCAGTCTAATTTATCATTGTTAGCCAGCTGATTGTAAATAAAATAAAATGCGCCGCCAACAATCAAAAGTTTGACTACAAGAACAAGGAATTGCTTAGCTTTGTGAGAAATTGAAATCATGTCGCAAAGTAAAGAAAACTATTGCGAAAAAGCTATTTCACAAAGATTCACAAAGTGATCACAAAGACATACAGAGAAACTAAAAAAACTTTGTGAATCTCTGTGTTAACTTAGCGAAACTTTGTGTAACCCAAATAAAAAATTTTGACAAAAGAACGCATCATATTAGGTATTGATCCCGGAACCACAATTATGGGTTTTGGACTAATTAGGGTAACCAATAAAAAAATGGAATTTCTGCAGTTGAATGAATTGCAGCTTTCCAAATACGATAATCATTACCAAAAACTAAAAATCATCTTCGAAAGAACAATTGAACTAATCGAAACGCATTGTCCTGACGAAATTGCGATTGAAGCACCTTTCTTTGGAAAAAATGTGCAGTCGATGCTGAAACTGGGGCGTGCGCAAGGTGTTGCTATGGCAGCCGGGCTTTCAAGAGGTATTCCTATCACAGAATACGAACCCAAAAAGATAAAAATGGCAATTACCGGAAACGGAAATGCCAGTAAAGAACAGGTTGCCAAAATGCTGCAACAGCTTTTAGGTTTAAAAGAATTACCAAAAAATCTTGATTCAACTGACGGTTTAGCGGCTGCGGTTTGTCATCACTTCAATTCAGGAAAAGTTGTTGCCGGAAAAAGTTATTCTGGCTGGGATGCTTTCGTAAAACAGAACGAAGATCGTGTAAAAAAATAATGTGTCAATTGAGAAAATTTGTCAATTAGATGATTCTATAGACAAAGAAAAAAATTATCTCATTTTCTAATTGACAAATTCTCTAATTAAAAAAATGTCAGGAATTTACATTCACATACCATTTTGCAAACAGGCTTGCCACTATTGCGACTTTCATTTTTCAACTTCTATGAAAAAGAAAGACGATATGGTTTTTGCATTAGCTAAAGAAATTGGAATGCGAAAAAATGAGTTTGAGAATGAGGTTATAGAAACTATATATTTTGGTGGAGGAACACCTTCGGTATTAAGCAACACAGAAATAAATTTTTTGACTTCTGAAGTTTATAAGAATTACAAAGTCACCGAAAATCCGGAAATCACACTTGAAGCCAATCCGGATGATTTGTCTTCTGAACGAATTTTAGAGTTATTTAAAAGTCCAATAAATCGTCTCAGCATCGGAATTCAGTCTTTTTATGAAGACGATTTGAAAATGATGAACCGTGCCCACAATTCGGCGGAAGCAAAAAAATGTCTGAAAGAAGCAACAAAATACTTTGACAATATTTCACTGGATTTGATTTACGGAATCCCGGGAATGAGCGATGAAATGTGGAAACAGAATATTCAGACTGCTCTGGATTTTGGTGTTCCACATATTTCAAGTTATGCTCTGACGGTTGAACCGAAAACGGCTTTGAGTAAATTAATCCAAACTGGAAAAATTGCAGAGCCAAAAGACGAAACTGCTTCCAATCATTTTATGATTTTGGTTGAAATGCTTCAGAAAAATGGTTTTATTCATTACGAATTATCGAATTTTGGAAAAGAGAATTATTTCTCGAAAAACAATTCGGCGTATTGGCTAGGAAAAAAATACATAGGAATAGGGCCTTCTGCGCATAGTTATGACGGTGAAAAAAGAGGCTGGAATATTGCTAATAATTCGCTTTACATAAAAGCAATTCAAAACAACGAACTCCCAATTGAAACTGAAATTTTGACTATTTCTGACCGTTATAATGAGTATATTATGACAGGTTTACGAACTATTTGGGGCGTTTCTTTAGATAGAATCGGAAAGGAATTTGGAGCAGAATATCTGGATTATTTATTAGAACAATCTCAGAAATTCTTAAACGACGATTTACTTTCTATCGAAAACAATATCCTAAAACCAACTTTAAAAGGGAAATTTTTAACAGATGGAATTGCAAGTGATTTGTTTTATTTAAATTTGGAAGAATAAAACTTGAGCGCTGATAAAAATCCGTTAAAATCTGCGTTAGAATATCCGTATAATCCACGTCCCTATGCTAGCAGTAATTGACAATCAATATCAAATCGATTTATCAAAACCCATTGATATATCCATTTCATTAACCAATACAGATGAAAACCCAATTGCCTGGTACATAGAAAAACCGGTTATTGAGCCCGTAGTTTTTGGTGACTGGATCGGGAAAGTTTCTGAAGGAAAATCGTCTACGAATTTCAATAATATCTTCTTCAATCCGCATGGACATGGCACACATACGGAATGTCTAGGGCATATTACAAATGATTTTTACAGCATTAATCAATCGCTTAAAAAGTTTTTCTTTACAGCTAAATTGATTACGATTGAACCTGAAAAAATCGGGGAAGATTTAATAATTACTAAAGAACAGATTTCATCTTTAGTAAACACAGAAACAGAAGCTTTAATTATAAGGACACTTCCTAATTTAAAAGACAAAAAATCAAGGAAATATTCGAATACCAACCCACCGTATTTATCTGAAGAAGCAGCGGCTTTCATCTGCGAAAGCGAAATTCAGCATTTATTAATTGACCTGCCAAGCGTTGACCGGGAACATGATGAAGGAAAATTATTGGCTCATAAAGCTTTTTGGAATGTAAAAGACACTCATAATCTAAATTCAGATGCTAGATTAAATGCTACGATTACCGAAATGATTTATGTTTCAGACGAAATCGAAGATGGAGATTATATTTTAAATCTTCAAATAGTTTCGTTTGAAAACGACGCAAGTCCAAGCAAACCTTTATTATTTAAAATCTACAATAAAAATGATTAGTGTCTCAACCGATAAAACCAAACTTGATGTTCGGTTTATTCAGAACTTCCTGAAAGATATTTATTGGGCTGCGGGGCGAACTATAGAAGAAGTCAAGACAACCATTGATGCTTCGGTTTGTTTCGGAATTTACTTGGATGACGAACAAATTGGTTTTGCCAGAGTAATAACCGATTATGTTGTTTTTGCTTATTTAATGGATGTTTTTATTGATGAAAAATATCGCGGAAAAGGTTATTCGTCTATTTTGATCGATGCCATGATGAATGAACCGCAGCTACAAGAAGTCAAAATATGGCGTTTGGCAACAACAGATGCTCACTTTTTATATGAGAAATTCGGTTTTACGGCCTTAGAGTACCCGGAAAAAATGATGGAAAAGAAAATAGTATAATTTTAGATAAAATGAATTTAGAAACATATTACGAATACTGTCTTTCGAAAAAAGGTGTTAGTGAACATTTTCCTTTTGATGAAGACACTTTGGTATTCAAGGTTGGAGGAAAAATGTTTGCGTTGTCTTCTTTATCGCAATGGGAAAAGAATGAAGCTTCAGTCAATTTGAAATGTGATCCAGAGCGTGCACAAGAACTCAGAGCAGAATATGATGAAATTAAACCAGGATATCATATGAGCAAAGTGCATTGGAATACAATTGCATTAAACGGAAATTTACCTACACCTTTTCTCAAAGAACTCATTGATCATTCGTACGAATTGGTTTTCAAAAGTCTGACAAAGAAAATTCAGAATGAAATTATTGAATTAGAAAATTAGGCATTACATTTGTATGGAATGTCAAAAACATAACACTCAATTAATTTGCAACTTAGTAGTTTATAGAATATGAAAGAACAATTTAAAAAGTTTCTGAACGAAGAACAAGACCCAAAAGCAATTGAAAAAATTACTTCAAAACTAAGTGATTTATTGATGAAAGGAGAAGAAGTAGGGTATATCGCTGTTCAAAAAAAACCGGCAATTACTGTTTTTCCGGACAGTATTGTATTAACGAATAAAAGAATTATTATTTGCGAGCCTAAAAATTTGGGGCTTTCAATGGATTTTACAGATTATACCTGGGACAATATAGCCGGTGCTTTTGTAAAAGAAAATATTCTGGGTTCAGAATTCTCATTTAATACAAAGACTGATTTCTCCATTTCGATAGATTATATTCCAAAAATTCAGGCTAGAAAAATATATACTTACGCTAAAGAACAATTGGATTTACTGAAGAATCCGGTTGTAATAGATGCGCCTGTTTTTGAAACTTCAAAAGCTATAGAAGAGGAAAGCAATACTATTGATGAGGTTGAAGAGGTTGAAGTTGAAGAAGTATCAAATTTTGCCGAAATTTTACCAGCAGCTCCGGTTTATACAGAAACTATTGAGCCTGTTCAACAAACTCAGTCAACAGGAGAACGCAAATTAAGCGAATTGTCTAAAGAAGAGCTCTTCGATAAGCTGCAGAATTACAAAAAGTTATTGGATAATGGACTCATTCTTCAGGGAGAGTATGATACTTATAAGAAAGAGATTTTAAGTTATATGTAAAAAAAAATCCGGAGTCTAAAACTCCGGATTTTTTTTTGTTTATTATTTTTAAGGTTACCATTCATTAACCTTATTCGCATCCATTTTAAGGAATATAAAAAGTAAAATGGTAAATCCCCATAAGCCCGATCCTCCATAAGAAAAGAAAGGTAAAGGGACTCCAATTGTTGGAAAGATACCGATTACCATGGCGATGTTCACAAAAAAGTGAATGAATAGAATACTGGCAACACAATATCCGTAGACCCTGCTAAATTTGGTTTTTTGTCTTTCTGCTAAGTAAATTATTCTTAAAAATAAACAGACAAAAAGAATAATAACTATTGAAGAACCTGCAAAGCCCCATTCTTCACCGACAGTTGTATAAATGTAATCAGTATGTTGTTCTGGTACAAATCCTCCTTTTGTTTGTGTTCCTTGTAAAAAACCTTTTCCAAGCCATCCTCCGGATCCAATAGCAATTTCAGATTGATTGGTATTGTATCCTATGCCTTTCATATCTACTGTTTTACCAAGTAAAATATTAAATCGGTCTCTGTGATGCTGTTTAAAAACATGATCAAAAACATAGTCTACAGAAAGAACAAATCCTGAAATAATGGCTAATAAAATAGTACTAAGAAGAAGGTTTCTATCAACAACTCTTCCTTTGAAATATATTATTGCCAATACACCAGCAGCAATTAAGATTACTGCATAAGTTTCTAAAACCAATGTTAAGACAAATAGCAGGATAGTAATAAAGCCAGTCCATACATACCAGGAAGGTAATCCTTCTCTAAACAAAACAAGAATGAAAACACTATATATTAAAGCACTTCCCGGATCTGGCTGAGGTAAAATAAGCATTACAGGCAAAAATATAATAGCTAAAGCCTGTAATTGTCTGTTTGTTTCTTTAAGGTTGATTTGGGTGTCGCTAAGATATTTGGCCAGCGCTAATGAAGTAGCAGCTTTAGCAAATTCTGAAGGCTGAAGTGTAAAACTTCCTATTGCATACCAGCATCTTTGTCCCGCAATTGTTTTTCCAAAGAGGAATAATCCGGCCAGGGACAATAATGAAACTATAAAAATTATACTGGCGTATTTTTCATAAAATTTTCCATCAACAAATAATACGACAAAAATCAAAGGGATGGTACAACCGATAAATATCAACTGTTTTTCATAAGTTCCCTCCGTAGAAGACAGGGAAGAAGAATATATATTTAACCAACCCAGAATCACCAGAGCACTGTAGATGATAACACTTATCCAGTCAATATTGTTTTTTACGCTTTGATTTTTCATTTGAAATAATCCGTATTAATTTTTTTTAGTAGTGTCTACTGCTGTTTTCGTAGGCTCTGTTTTTGGTGCTGGTGTTTTTGGAGTAACAATTTTAGCCTTAAGAACAGAATCTTTCGGTGTCGATTCAATTACTTCTGCTTCTTTCATACCGCCTAATTTTGCGTATTCGCTTCTAAGGCTTATGTTTAAAACTCTTGTTTCTAAATCTGTTCTTGAAATTTTCTTTTTCAAATATTTTTCAATCATCAAACTGGCAATTGGTCCGGCAATAGTAGCACCAAAACCTCCATTTTCAATCATAATTGCAATAGCTATTTTTGGATTGTCTTTTGGTGCAAAAGCAACAAATATAGAGTGGTCTTTTAGTTTTGTTCTTACGCCATTAATTTTTGTATAGTTTTCTGCTGTTCCGGTCTTTCCGCAAATATCGATACCTTCAACTCTAAGTCTGCTGGCAGTTCCCATGTTATAAACATCAAATAAACCGCTGATAATTGGCGGGAAATATTTTTTGTCAATGCTAGTGGTATGCTTGGTTGTAAATTTGGCATCAATTTTTTCACCTTCAATTTTTTTAATGATGTGAGGCGTATAATAATACCCCTGATTGGCAACAGTTGCCATCATATTTGCTAATTGTATTGGTGTCATTACGACTTCTCCCTGACCAATTGCATTAGAAACAATTGCTGTACTTCGCCAGCCTCCATTAGGGTACATTCTTTTATAGGTTTTTGAAGTAGGTATTTTACCTCTTTTTCCGGTTGGCAAATCGTATCCCATGAATTCACCCAATCCAAATGTCTTAAGGTGATTACTCCAAACATCTACTGCGGCAGCCGGTTTAGTATATTTATTAATTGTTCGCATGTAAGATGTTGCGAAATAACTGTTGCAGGATTGGTAAATAGCCCTGTGTAATTGCAATTGTCCTCCACTACAGTGACATCTCATAAATCGCCCTCTCGCATAACTGAAGCCATGATGGCAGGAAACAGAAAAGTTCTCGTCAATAACTCCTTCCTGTAAAGCTACCAGTCCAGTTAAAATTTTAAAAGGCGATCCCGGCGGATATTCTGCCAAAAGCCCTCTGTCATAAAGAGGTTTGGCAATAGAATCATGATATAAAAGGGTATAGTTTTTAGAACGCTGTCTTCCAACTAAAATTCCAGGGTCGTAAGAAGGAGCCGTAACAAGCGCCAAAATTTCTCCCGATTTAGGTTCAAGCGCTACAATTCCTCCTCGTTTATTAATCATTAATTCTTCACCGTATTTTTGAAGTTCAGCGTCAATGGTTAAAGTAATGTCTTCTCCTTGTACGGCAATAGTATCGTATTTTCCATCTTTATAAGAGCCAATCTCACGATTGTATTTGTCTTTTTGGATGTATTTAACCCCTTTTATGCCTCTTAGGATTTCCTCGTAACTTTCTTCAACACCTTGTTTTCCAATTAAATCACCACTATTGTAGTAAGGATTTCTTGCAATAAGCTTTTCATTTACCTGAGTGATAAAGCCAAAAATATTTGCACCATAGTCTACCTCATAATCGCGAAGAGAACGTTTTTGAAAATAAAAACCTTCATATTTTCTAATTTTTTCCTGAAAAGCAGCAAATTCGGATTTATTAAGTTGTGCTAAAAAAACAGAAGGTAATCTAGGGCTGTAAACCTTCGCTTTTTCTATTCTTTTATAATAATCTTCTTTTGTAATATTTAATAATTGACAGAACTCTGTAACATTCAGATCTTCTTTAATATCTCTTGGAATCACCATAATGTCGTAAGAAGACTGATTCGCAACAAGCAATTTTCCGTACCTATCATAAATATAGCCTCGTTCAGGATAATCGTATTTTATTTTGATAGCGTTATTCTCTGATTTTAGTTTGAAAGAATCATCAATAACCTGTAAATAAAATATCCTGATTACTAGCAAAGATGCTGCAATAATAATTAAAGTGGGCAGCAGAACTTTTCTCATCGTTTATTTGGCTTAATAAGATATATGATTATTATAGAAATGAGTATTGTGAAAACAGAACTGAATAAGGTCCTGAGTAAAATATCCCAGATAAATTTAAATTGAAAGGCGAGAAGGATAAATAAGACTATATGATGCAGTAAAACTGAAACCAGAATGAATGAAAATCGTTCAGGTGTCAATGACTCATTTAGTTTTATAGTCTGATATTCATAACTTAACCCAAAAGAAAATTTAAAAATATAAGGCCTGTAATACGATAAAATTACGCACGAAGCAGCGTGAATCCCACCTGAATTACAGAACATGTCCATGGTAAGTCCTAATAAAAAACTAGAAATTATTAAACCGGTTCTGTTACTGTTTACCGGATATAAAATGATATATAAGATATACGGAAAAGGACTTATGTATCCCAGAAAATTCATATTATTAAAAATAACAACCTGAATTGCCAGCAACATAATAAACCGAAAAATATTGACTAACAAAGCGCTATTCATCTTTTTCCTTGTTTTTGTTTTCTAAATTAATAAGTTCTTCTCTGTCTTTGCTTTTGATGATATAGACATGCCCTAAATTAGTCATGTCGTTAAATAGCTTAACATTAATTGTATAAAAAGTAGTCTTTTTGTCGGTATATACCTTATCGACTGTTCCAATGTTAATGTTTTCAGGGAAAATTACAGATTGCCCACCTGTGACAATAGTGTCACCTTTTCTAACCGAAGCTAGTCTTGGAACATCGGTCAGTTGTACGAAGCCTGTACTTTTTCCATTCCACGTAAGCGAACCAAAGTGATTTGATTTTTTTATTTTAGCATTAATTTGGGATTTCATATTCAAGATGCTGACTACTGTAGAATAATTTGGAGAAGTGTTGTCTACTATTCCAATAATACCTAAGCTATTAATTACACCCATGTCTTGTTTTACACCTTCATTAGATCCGGAGTTTAAGGTAAGGTAATTTTCGTGAGTACTGTATGAATTATGAATTACTTTTGAAACAATAATATCTGCCGGTTTCACACCTTTAAGACTGTCGATCATTGGTGCTTTTGTAGTGTCTTCTATGTTGAATAAAAGACTTTTTAATCTTGCGTTTTCAAGTACCAGTTCGTCATTTTCAGTTCTTAAATTCAAATACTCGTTTACAGTATTTATTTTTTCATAAACACCGCCACTTATAAAATTAGCAGAACTGATAACCCTGCTTCTGTGAAAAGAATGAGATTGAATTGTGAGTGCCAATGATACGCCTAAAAGCAGCAAAAACAGCAACCGGTTACTGTTTCGTATAATGAAATTAAAAATTTGCTGCATTTCTTGTTCGGTTATTTTGTTTCAGGATATGCTTTTGGTTTCAAATTTATCAGAGCCGAATGGTTAGATTCAACTCTGATTTTTTTTGATTTGTTATTTTGAATCTTATTTAATTAAGATGCTTTTGAATTTTGTAATGTTTTTAAGTGCCATTCCTGTTCCACGGACAACAGCTCTTAAAGGATCTTCTGCAATGTAAACAGGTAAATCTGTTTTTTGGGAAATACGTTTGTCAAGACCTCTTAACATTGATCCACCACCTGCTAAATAAATACCTGTGTTGTAAATATCTGCTGCTAATTCAGGAGGAGTCTGAGATAAAGTTTCCATTACGGCATCTTCAATACGCTGAATTGATTTGTCTAATGCTTTAGCAATTTCACGGTATGAAACATCAACCTGTTTAGGTTTCCCTGTAAGCAAATCTCTACCCTGAACAGACATATCTTCAGGTGGCCCGTCCAAATCTTCGATAGAAGCTCCGATTTGAATTTTTATTTTTTCAGCTGTACTTTCACCAACAAAAAGGTTATGTTGTGTACGCATATAATAAACTATATCGTTTGTGAAAACGTCCCCTGCAATTTTTACAGATTTGTCACACACAATTCCACCTAATGCGATAACGGCAATTTCAGTTGTACCACCGCCAATGTCCACAATCATGTTTCCTTTTGGCTGCATGATATCGATTCCAATACCAATTGCTGCAGCCATAGGCTCGTGAATCAGATAAACTTCTTTTCCATTTACTCTTTCACAAGATTCTTTTACTGCACGCATTTCAACCTCAGTAATTCCGGAAGGAATACATACTACCATTCTTAAAGCTGGAGTAAACATTCTTTTTTTCAATGCCGGAATACTTTTAATGAACATATTGATCATTTTTTCCGAAGCATCGAAATCAGCAATTACACCATCTTTCAAAGGCCTTATGGTCTTGATGTTTTCATGTGTTTTACCTTGCATCATGTTGGCTTCTTTACCAACAGCGATGATTTTGCCTGAAATTCTGTCGCGCGCCACGATAGAAGGGCTGTCAATAACAACTTTATCATTATGAATGATTAAAGTGTTTGCGGTACCAAGGTCTATCGCAATATCCTCAGTCATGAAATCAAAAAATCCCATAAGTTTTTTAGGGGTTTAAAATGTTATAAATTATTTTGAACAAAGTTAAACAAATTAATGTTTAAAATGACGTGTTCCTGTAAATACCATTGCAAGATTATTTTCGTTGCAATAATTGATGCTCAACTCATCTTTTATAGAACCTCCAGGCTGAATTACAGCTGTTATTCCTGCTTTTTTTGCCAGTTCTACACAATCCGGAAAAGGGAAAAATGCATCACTTGCCATTGAAGCTCCGTTCAAATCAAATCCAAAAGCTTTTGCTTTATCAACGGCCTGTATTAAAGCATCAACTCTCGATGTCTGACCTGTGCCAGAAGAAATCAATGTTCCGTTTTTTGCAAATACAATAGTGTTTGATTTTGTATTCTTACAGATTTTAGAAGCAAAGATCAAATCTTCAATCTCCTGAGCAGTCGGTTCTGTAATTGTAACGGTTTTTAAATGCTCTTTAGTATCTGTAATGTTATTTCTGTCCTGAATTAACAAACCATTAAGACAAGTTCTTACTTGACGAGTTGGTAATTCAACTTCATTTTGAACTAAAATAATTCGGTTTTTCTTCTCTTGTAAAACCGTAACAGCCTCATCATCATAAGCTGGAGCAATTACAACTTCGCAGAATAGTTTGTTGATTTCCTGTGCAGTTTCTAAATCAATTTTAGTATTAGAAATTAACACTCCTCCAAAAGCTGAAGTTGGGTCACAAGCTAAAGCTGCTAAATAAGCTTCGCTGATCGTTTTTCTTGAAGCTAATCCACAAGCATTGTTGTGTTTTAAAATAGCGAATGTTGGTCCGTCAGTTTTAAACTCAGCAATTAAGTTAACAGCAGCATCAACATCAAGTAAGTTGTTGTATGATAATTCTTTTCCGTGAACTTTTTTGAACATAGCGTCAAAATCTCCAAAGAAGAATCCTTTTTGGTGAGGGTTTTCACCGTATCTTAAAACCTGACCGTTTGCAATACTTTCTTTGTAAATAGTCTCATCTGTATTGAAATAATTAAAAATTGCTCCATCATAGTGAGATGAAACGTGGAATGCTTTAGTAGCAAATAATCTTCTGTTCTCCAAAGTTGTTGCCCCGTCTTGCTCGGTAATCAAATCTAAAAGCAAACTGTATTCGTTTACAGAAGCAACAATTACTGTGTCTTTGAAATTTTTTGCACCGGCACGAATTAGTGAAATACCTCCGATATCAATTTTTTCAATAATATCCTGCTCGCTTGCACCAGAAGCAACAGTTTTTTCAAAAGGATATAAATCAACAATTACTAAATCAATCTGTGGAATATCAAATTCTTTCATCTGCTGAACGTCACTTTCGTTATCCTGACGGTTCAAGATACCTCCAAAAATTTTTGGGTGTAAAGTTTTTACTCGTCCGCCAAGAATTTCAGGAAAAGAAGTGATGTCTTCAACAGGAACTACCGGAATACCAAGGTTTTTAATGAAATCTTCTGTTCCTCCTGTTGAATAAAGTGTTACGTTTTGTTCGTGTAATTTTCTAACGATTGGTTCTAATCCATCTTTCGAAAAAACAGATATTAACGCTGATTGTATTTTTTTAGTTGTGCTCATTGTGTAGTTATGAATTTTGAGACTGCAAAAGTAGTTTTTTTATATATTATTTTAAAGAAAATTAATGTAACATTATGCTAAAAAAATCTACTGATGAGTAAGTTAACTTTTATTAGGTTTTTGTTTTTAAAATATTGAATTTTACTTTATTGAAAAATACTATTATATGCTTCTTTATCTGAGATTATTAAAAGAAAGTCTGAGTTTTGCCATCAATGCTTTGCGCAATAATAAATTACGCACATTGTTGTCATTGCTGGGTGTTACAATTGGTATTTTTTCGATTATTGCCGTTTTGGCTGCTGTAGATTCTTTAGACAGGAAAATTTCTAAAGACCTGAGCAGCTTAGATAAAAATACGATTTATTTAATAAAATTTAGTTTCGGGCCTTCAGAAATTCCACAATGGAAGAGAGAGCAATTCCCGAATGTGAAATATGATGAATATGTGGCGCTTAAAAATTCGCTTAACAACACTAATCAGGTAGGATACCAGCTTTTTGTAAATCATGAAACGTTAAAATATGATTCAAGAACAGTTGCAGATGTAAATATTGTTCCGTCTTCATTTGAAATGGTAGACATCGACGGATTAAGTTTTGATAAAGGAAGGTTTTATAATGAATCGGAATCTAACTCTGGATCAGCCGTTATTGTACTTGGGTATGATATTGCAGAAGGGCTTTTTGGCGCAAGTGATCCCATTGGAAAAAATATCCGTTTGTACGGGCAGCGTTTTACTGTAATTGGTGTAATTGCAAAACAAGGTGCGGGTTTTTTTGGGGATAGTAATGATACCTCTGTTTACCTTCCTGCAAATTTTTTACGCCGAATGTACGGTGATAGTGATTCAATGACTCCGGTTATTGTTTTAAAACCTGAAAAAGGAGTTGATATGGATGCTTACAAGGCAGAAGTAACACAAAAACTTAGGGCTATTCGTGGAATGAAAGCAGGAGAAATGGATAACTTTTTTCTAAATGTGCTTTCCGGATTTACTGATTTTATCGATAGTATTTTAGGGCAGTTAAATGTTGTAGGATGGATTATCAGTGGATTTTCTCTTCTAGTGGGAGGTTTCGGAATCGCCAATATTATGTTTGTTTCGGTAAAAGAAAGAACCAATTTGATTGGAATTCAAAAATCGCTGGGAGCTAAAAACCGATTTATTTTATTTCAGTTTTTATTTGAAGCCATAATTCTTTCTGTAATTGGCGGAATCATCGGATTATTGATGGTTTGGGGAATTGCATTTATCTTAACAAAAGCACTCGATTTTGAATTTGTCTTAAGTTTCGGAAATATAATTTTAGGAACCACTTTAGCAGGTCTTATCGGATTGATTTCCGGGATTCTTCCGGCAATTTCAGCTGCAAATCTGGATCCGGTGGAAGCGATCCGTACTGGAATGTAGTTTTTTTATTTTAATTTTGGCTTTATAAACGGAAGAGTGATTCTATTTTGATCCCATTTTATGTCTTGAGGAGAATAATATTTATCTTCAAGTTTGTATTTTAAAACGGTATCTTCTTCTTGTGTTGTTCGTCTTATTTGATATGCTATTAATTGATTTTTATTTATAAAATTAAAAAAAGATGTGTTTTTTATTGTATCATTTTGAGATGCAACAATTAGTATTCTTCTGTTTATTACCTTGTTTAAGATGTTTTGTGAAAGGAAATTAGTTAAACTTTCTTCTGGAATTATGATTATATCGTTTGGTTTTAAATTTATAAAGTGTGGAAGTGTGTCGCTTTCTTCTTTTGTTCCGCATCCAGCTCTAAAATGTTCTTTTTGATAATAATAAAAATGACCTTTTTTATCAATTAATAATTGACTTTCACTGTAGAAACCTTTAGGTGGAAGAGGAATGTTTTTCTTCTTTAAATAATTTGATGATTTAATGTCTTCATAAGCAATAATATATGGTTTGTTTTTTATGATGATATTTTCTTTTTTCTTGGCACAATTCCCAAGAAGAAAACAAATTATAAAACCAATAATAATTCTAGCCATGAAGAATAAGATTTAAAATAAAGATATAAAAAATCCCAAGAAGCGATTTTTCTTGGGATTTTCTATTTTAAATAGTTAAAACTATCGGATATCATTATTCTGAATCAAATCGATATATAAGTTAATCTTATCTTTCAATTCTTTTCTAGGCGTGATAAAGTCTAAGAAACCGTGTTCTAATAAGAATTCAGCAGTTTGGAAACCTTCAGGTAAATCTTTTCCTGTAGTGTCACGAACAACACGCGGACCAGCAAAACCAATCAAAGCACCCGGTTCAGAGATGTTGATGTCTCCTAACATGGCGTAAGATGCAGTTGTTCCTCCAGTTGTTGGATCTGTACAAAGAGAGATGTAAGGTAATTTAGCTTCCGCTAATTGAGCTAATTTTACAGAAGTTTTTGCTAATTGCATTAAAGAATAAGCAGCTTCCATCATACGAGCCCCACCAGATTTAGAAATCATTACAAACGGAAGTTTGTTTTTAATAGCGTGATCAATACCTCTTGCAATTTTTTCACCTACTACAGCTCCCATAGATCCACCGATGAATGCAAAATCCATACAGCAGATCACAAGCTCTCTTCCTTTAGATTTTCCTACTCCTGTACGTACAGCGTCTTTAAGATGAGTTTTGTCCATTACGTCTTTTAATCTTTCTGCATATTTTTTTGTGTCCACAAAATGCAGAGGATCTTTAGAGGTCATGTTTTTATCTAACTCAACAAATTCGTTGTTGTCGAATAAAATTTCAAAATAGGTTGCGCTTCCAATTCGAACGTGAAAATCATCTTCAGGACTAACGAATAGATTTCTTGCTAATTCGTCAGCATCAATAATTTTTCCAGTAGGAGATTTGTACCACAATCCTTTCGGAACGTCCATCTTGTCTTCTGTCGCGGTCGTAATCCCTTTTTCTTGTCTTTTAAACCAAGCCATATTTTTAATTGATAATTGATAATTGACAATTGATAAGATTAATTGTCAATTGTTAATTGTTAATTACAACGTGTTTACGTTATTTAAATCAGCAAAAGCTTGTTCAAGTCTTGCATTGAATGTTACTTCGCTTTCACGAACCCATCTTCTTGGATCGTAGTATTTTTTGTTTGGAGCATCCGGACCTTCTGGGTTACCAATTTGAGATTTTAAATAGTCAAGGTTTTTAACCATATAATCACGAATACCTTCAGTGTATGCAAATTGTAAATCTGTATCGATGTTCATTTTGATAACTCCGTAGCTAATTCCTTCTCTGATTTCTTCAAGTGTAGAACCTGAACCTCCGTGGAAAACGAAATCAACTGGGTTGTGTCCAGTGTTGAATTTGTTTTGTACGAAATCCTGAGAATTTTTTAAGATTTTTGGAGTTAATTTTACGTTTCCTGGTTTATAAACACCGTGAACGTTTCCAAAAGCAGCAGCAATTGTAAATTTAGGGCTCACTTTAGATAATTCTTCGTAAGCGTAAGCTACTTCTTCTGGCTGAGTGTATAATTTTGAGCTGTCTACATCTGAGTTGTCAACGCCATCTTCTTCTCCACCTGTAATACCAAGTTCGATTTCTAATGTCATTCCCATTTTGCTCATTCTAGCTAAATATTCTTTACAGATTTCGATGTTCTCTTCGATTGGCTCCTCAGACAAATCGATCATGTGAGAACTGAATAATGGTTTCCCTGTTTCTGCAAAATGTTTTTCAGAAGCATCTAATAAACCATCAATCCAAGGCAATAACTTTTTTGCGCAGTGATCAGTATGTAAAATTACAGTTGCACCATAAGCCTCTGCCAAAGTATGAATATGTTTTGCTCCCGCGATTCCTCCTGCGATAGCTGCTTTTTCTCCAGCGTTTGATAATCCTTTTCCAGCGTTGAATTGTGCTCCTCCGTTTGAAAATTGAATGATAACCGGTGCGTTAAGTTTTGCTGCAGTTTCAAGAACTCCGTTGATTGTACTCGATCCTGTAACGTTTACTGCAGGTAAGGCAAATCCTTTTTCTTTTGCATAATTAAAGATTTCCTGTACCTGATCTCCTGTAGCCACTCCTGGTTTGATATTGTGTGCCATTGTAATTTTTTTTAGTTGTTTTTAGGTTTTTAGGTTGCAAAAATAAGAATTAATTAGCATTAGAACGGATAATTTATTCCAAAATTTAAAACCGAGTGCCCAAAATTGTACTCTTTGAACCAGCGTTCACCTGGTTCATGCGCCGGATTATAAGTCTTGAAGCCTAAATCCAGACGAACAACAAAAAAACTTAAATCATATCTCAAACCGAATCCAGAGCCTAAAGCAATTTCAGCTAAATCGTTTACGTTGTCAAATCTTGCCTTTTCATCAGTGACATTATCGAGCACATTCCAGATATTTCCGGCGTCAGCAAAAATTGCTCCTTTGACATCACCAAAAATTTTAAACCTGAATTCACCGCTAAGAGCAAGTTTCATATTAGCTTCATTAAAGTCATTTACTGCATTGGTGCTTCCGGGACCTAAGGAATAAGGCTGCCATGCGCGATTGTCGTTTGATCCTCCTGAATAATAACTTCGGGTGAAGGGAATGTAATTTGAGTTTCCAAACGGGATTGCGATTCCGAAAAAGCTTCTTACCGCTAATACTTTTTCCTTGCCAAAATCCCAGTGTTTGATATAGTCAAATTCGGTTTTTATGTATTCAGAATATTCCAGATTAAATATTTCGTAATTGCCACTTGAGTTTTTAGGTAAACTTGCTACACTTGAAATGGCTGATAATAAAGTACCCGCTGATTCTATTTTGGTTTTAAATTGATAAAAAGTGTTATCCGCTAAATCCTTTTTTGTTGTTTTGGTAAACGTATAACTGGTTGCTAAAATAAAATCATTTTCAGTTAAACGTACTCTTCTTTCTTCTATACTTTCAACATCCTGATACTCGTTGTCGCTTGGAGTCAGTGTAGTGTTTCCGGACAAGACATCGTTTGTAAATCCGGTAGTTCCCTGATTAATGATCAGATTTCCATTATTGTCGACATAATCAGGGTTAGTGTTATAAGTTTGAGCAATATCATTCAGTTCATCGTAAGAAGATGTATATACTTTAAAATAATTATCGGGATTTAAGTTACGTACATACTGTGCATTTAATAATTCTAATTTTGCCGAATTATATCTTTTTGGAGACCAAAGATAAGATAGCCCCCCTGTGAAGCTCTCTTTGTCTAAACCAATGTTTCTTTGTTTAGTAAATCCGGCATTTATTCCCGTTGAAGGAATCATACTTTTTGGAATAATTTTCTCTGTGCCAAAAGGCATTAAAATCCTTGGGAAATTAAGTTTCATGTCAACTCCGTATTCAGAAACGTTAAAAAAATTGTCATTCGGATTTGCCATATCTTTAGAAGATCCAACGTTTAAACGTGCAGAAATTTCTAAAGTTTCGGCTCTGTTAAATACATTTCGAATCGTTTCCGAAATACTGGCTCCAATTCCAAAATCCTGAATATTAGAATGTGTTAAATCTAAAGTAGCTCCGAAACTGTATTTTTTTCTTGGGGTTAAATAAACTTTTGCTATTAAGGATTGTGCCGTAGAATCTCTTTTATCTACTTCATATTGTATAGATGGATAATTGAAAATCTTTAGATTGTTTAAATAGCGGGATGAAAGGGTAGTCCTGAAATCAGCATAAGTGCCTCCTTTTGTAATAAAAATAGCATCTGTAATAGCACGTGGCTTGTATTTTAATTTGTTATAGCTGTACAAATTAAAGTTGTTATAGGTTGTACTATCCTTAATCGGTTTTTTGGCATTTGCAGTAGAATAGTCGGTATATATATTAACGGCACTTATTTTATATAATTTAAAAGGTTCTGTTCTGCTAGAATCCTTCTCCTGAATGTTGTTGTTTTTGATGATCAGGGTAATATCGGCTTTATTTTTTTTTCCGATTGTATCTACGTCATAAGTTACATAGGTAGGCTGAAAAAAGTAGGCCCCATGATTTCTGAAATAGGTTGTGATTCGATTTTTTTCTTCGTCAAAATCACTGGTTTTAAATTGATTTCCAGATTTTAATAAAGATGGATCGGGGCTTTTTTTGTATAAAGAATCTAAAGCCGGAGAGCTGATATTACTTCTGATCGAGTCAAGAGTATAAGCAGGTCCAGTAGTAATGTTATAATTGATTTTTGCTCTTTTAAAACCGACACTGTCAATATTGTAATTGGTAGCGACTTTAAAATAACCGTTGTTAAAATAATAAGATTTTAAACGGAGTAATGATTTTTTAGTTTTTGATGTGTCAATAATTACAGGAGCTTCACCTGTTTTTTTTAAGAATTCATGAATTCCTTTATACCAGAATGATTGTCCAAGTCGGTCTACCTGTTTTGCAGAAAATATTTTAGACATTCGTTCGTACTTTCCGGGATTGTTTTTAAATTTTGCCTGATATGTAGAATCCGGATTTAAATTGGCCAGATTATATAAATTTAAACGAAGGCGATATCCAAGTAAATTGTTATTAGGTTTTTGATACATCTGATTCGAAGCGACTTCGTCATTTGTAGATTTGCCGTTTACAATAATATCATTTTTTATAAGTAAGTTTTTGCCGTTGGGAACTCTTTTTACAGCGTTACAAGCGCAAATAAGTATTGCTATTAGAATAAATGCTGTTATTTTTGTAAAAATCTTTTTCAAGTGTTTTTTAATATTTAATTCAAAAGTACATTATTTTATGATTAGTAAAAACCAAATAAAACTTATATCGGGGCTGCATCAAAAAAAGCAACGTTTTGCTAATCAATTATTTTTTGCCGAAGGAGTAAAAGTAATTCAGGAATTGTTGCAATCCAATTTTGAATTAGAACTCTTGTTTACTACTCAGAATGATTTTGAAAAGGTTGAAATTTCAAAACGTATTTCTATTACAGACCAGGAACTTAAAAAAATAAGCGCTTTGTCAACTCCAAATACCTGTTTAGCAGTATTCAAAATCCCAGCCGAAAATACGATAATCGATTCAGGCTTAATTGTAGCTTTAGACGACATACGTGATCCGGGAAATTTAGGAACCATTTTAAGGCTTTGCGACTGGTTTGGGATTCAGCAGATTATCTGTTCAAAAGAAACTGTCGATATTTACAATCCAAAAGTTGTGCAGGCCACAATGGGTTCTATCACAAGAGTTAATGTAAATTATGTTGATTTGAAATCTTATATAACAAACGCAAAAACACCTGTATTTGGGACCTTTATGAACGGTGAAAACATTTATCAATCAGAATTGCCTAAAAACGGAATCATTATTATGGGTAATGAAGCCAATGGTATTTCGGCAGAGATTGAAAAAATGGTGACAAACCGACTTACAATTCCCAGATTTGGTGAATTACAAAAAACCGAAAGTTTAAATGTAGCCACCGCCACCGCTATTGTTCTCAGTGAATTTAAACGAAATAGTTAGGTTTTTGTTTTAATGAAAAGTAAAATTTATTAAAATTGCTCTAGATTTCATAGAATCAATGTTGTCTGTCCATGGACTGTTTGGATTTTCGGGAGTTTTATTGTCCCTGATTAACTCATCGCTTATACCAAACATCCCTCTGATAGAAGGTGAAAAAATAAAATATTCTGAAAAGATATCAATGCCAAATCCAATTTCATAAGCATTAGTCCATTGTTTTACTCTGAATTTACCTTCAAAATTGTCATCTTTAGATTTTGAATTACTGGAAAGGTTCAACGTCGTAGAAAGCCCGCCTGTCAAATAAGGACGAATGTTTCCCGTACGTAAAGCAGAGAATTTTAATAGTAAAGGAAAATGAATATAAGTACTGTTTACTTCCCTTAAGTAATCACTTTCTGAAGTGAAATTAGGAAAATATAAATTTCTTTTTGTGTAATAAAGACCTGGTTCAAAACGCAGGTTTAAATATTCCTGAAGTCTTACATCAGCGACAACACCTACATTGAATCCGACAGTTTTTTTTACCTGAATATCCTCTTGTACGACGTTTTTATAGTCAAATTTAAAATCAAAACTGTTAAAGCCTAAATAATACCCAAAGTAAAGGCGTTGTTTTTGCCAGTTTTCAAGATTAATAATAGGATCTTTGCTAAACATACTTTTAGCGAATTGAGAGTATCCTTGTGTTGATAATACTAATAAAATTAAGACTACTGTTTTTTTCATACTATTTTTTAGAAGCAGAATATATGGTTGCAACTCCAAATGTTTGAGGCATAGCCACAACATTTATAAACCCAATTTTTTTCAAAATATTGTTCAGAGCTTCTCCATAAGGAAAAGCAGCTGCAGATTCGGATAAATATCCATAAGCTGAATTGTCTTTAGAAAAAAGTTTTCCTATTAGGGGAAGTATATTTCTGGTGTAAAAACGATATCCTTGCTTATAAGGTGTTTTGTCAGGAACAGAAGTTTCTAAAATAACAAATACACCATTTGGTTTTAAAACACGTAATATTTCAGAAAAGCCTTTTTCCAGATTTTCAAAATTCCTAACACCGAAACCAACAGTTATGGCATCAAAATAGTTGTCTTCAAAAGGTATGTTTTCAGAATCTCCAAGAATCAGTTCAATGCGGTCAGAAAGTTTTTTTTCTTCAATTTTTTTTCTTCCTACTTCCAGCATTCCGGCAGAAATATCTAAACCGATAATTTTTTGAGCATTGCTTTGTGCCATCAAAATAGCCAGATCTCCGGTTCCGGTAGCAATATCAAGAATGGTTTTTGGCTTTGAATCTGAAACTATTTTCAAAACTTTTTTGCGCCATTTGACATCTATTCCAAACGAAATTACACGGTTTAGGTTGTCATAGTTTCCAGATATGGTATCAAACATTTGTGCAACCTGTTCTTTTTTGCCTAATGTTGAATTTTTGTACGGAGTTATTTTTTCAGACATTTTATTAATTTACGCAAATATAACATAAAGTATTTAACTGCAATTGCCTTTGCTTAATTCGGATAGAAAATGTTTTTAATCTAAAAAATATCGATTTAGTAAAATCACTAAAAGTGGGTATTGTAGGTAACATATTTATTGGTCAATTTAGCACTTGTAAAAATGTTAATATTTTTTCAATGATAAATAGAGATACAATGACCCAAATCAAATGGGTGCTCCTTGCGCTTAGCATCTCGTTTGTTCTTGTAAGCTGTTTTGAAAGTACTGTTTTTGAGAGCAGTATTATATTTAAAGCGCAAAATACGTTCTTAGGATTAAATTTGTTTTTGGAAATTTTAATTTTCTTTGCCTTTAGTACCTTCGTGGTATTTGGTATTAAGGGTTTTTTTGAGATGTACTCTCAAAAAATATCAAATGTTATTATATTCCTCTCTGGAGTATTTTTAATATTTGTAATTTTTATTTTATGTTATCAAATATTGTTTCAAGAGTAGGTCATTGCTCTAATCATTGAATTTAAAAAAAAACATCCTCAATTTTGAGGATGTTTTTTTTATTTCCGAATGTATGTTTCGTATGTATAATCATAAAGATGGGTGTCATCCTTAAAATTTTCCTCGGACTCAACCAATTGCCATTCTTTTTCATTAATTTTTGGAAAAAATGCGTCGGCGTCAAAAGTATGATGTACTCTTGTTATTTCTATGATATCGGCATATTGTAATCCTAAAGTGTAAATTTCTCCGCCTCCAATAATATATGAATCTTCATTTTCAGGGCATAGTGCAATGGCTTTTTCAATAGTGTCAACAACAATACAGCCTCCGGGATTATAATTTTCCTGACGGGATATTACGATATGTGTTCTGTTGGGTAATGGTTTTGGGAAACTCTCAAAAGTTTTTCTTCCCATTATAATATGATGATTGGTGGTGAGAGATTTGAATCTTTTAAAATCATTTGGGAGATGCCATACTAACTTGTTTTTTTTCCCCAGGGCATTGTTTTCGGCTACAGCCGCTATCATTATAAGCATAGTGTATTAGAACTAAATTTTGTTTTCTGGATTATCGTTGATGGAGGATTCTAATTGAGCAATCCGTTTTTGCTGTAATGCTACCAGACGGTCAATTTGTTCCCGTTCCCATTTTTTGTTCATAAATCTGTCTGTTATGTAAATTTTTATAAAGTGCAAAATAAAAATAAAAAACCACAGAGTAATAATCCAGATGCTCCAATTTTCTGTTGTTCTGATACGAACGCCGCAAAAATTATCGGCAACAAATAAAAATAAACTTCCTAAGAGAAAAAGAACCAAATGAAAATATAATGCTTTTTTTTGCCTGATTCTTTTACGGGCATACTCGTATTGTTCGTGCACTTCTTTTTCCATAATTTATTCAAAATAAGATTATAAAGTTATAATTTATTTTGAAAACTCGCTATTTTGAATAAATAATTATTTGTCTTAAAACTGTCTGTAAATCCGAATTCGTAGATTTTAAAACTTAAAATTAATGAAAGTGTAAAAAAAATGCCTTTGATTATTATAATGATAATTCATAACAGTAGGTATTGTTTACTCAGATGAATTTGCGAACTTTGGAATACGAACCTAAAAATGAAATAGTTATGTCTTTGAAAAAGCAATTTGTAAAAACGAAACCAGTTTGCAAAGTGACATTTGCAATTGAAGCGAAAGATGCTAATTCGGTCGCTGTAGTTGGAGATTTTAATAACTGGAATATAGAAGAAGGAACCTTAAGTAAACTAAAAAACGGAACTTTTAAAGCTACTTATGATTTGGTTAAAGATGCTATTTATGAATTCAAGTATGTTATTGACGGGCTTTACGTAAATGATCCTGAAGCTGATTCTTATAAATGGAATGATTATGCTGGAAGTGAAAACAGCGTATTAGTTGTATAAAAAAAATCCGCTTATTTTCATATTAAGCGGATTTCTATTTTTATATTGCAACACTTCCTTTTATAGCAGGATGTGGATTGTAATCTACAAGTGTAAAGTCTTTGTAATCAAAATCAAAAATGTTTTTGATCTCGGGATTTAAAATCATTTTTGGAAGTGGTTTTGGGTCACGTGATAATTGTAATTCTAATTGTTCGAAATGATTATTGTAAATGTGTGCATCGCCAAAGGTGTGAATAAATTCGCCTGGTTCTAAGTCGCATACTTGTGCAATCATCATAGTCAGCAATGCATAAGAAGCAATGTTAAAAGGTACTCCTAAAAATATATCAGCACTTCTCTGGTATAATTGGCAGGAAAGTTTTCCTTTTGTTTCTCCTTTTTCAGGATCTGGACTTGCTACATAAAACTGAAAAAAGGCATGGCAAGGAGGTAATGCTGCTTTGTTGTTTGCAACATTCTCTTCAAAAGACTTTTTAGTATCCGGCAGAACCGATGGATTCCATGCAGAAACCAACATTCGTCTGCTATTCGGATTTGTTTTTAATTCTGTGATCAATTCAGAAATCTGATCAATTTCTTCGCTGTTCCAGTTACGCCATTGATGTCCGTAAACTGGGCCTAAATCGCCATTAGAATCGGCCCATTCATCCCAGATTTTTACTCCGTTTTCCTGAAGATATTTGATGTTGGTATCGCCCTTCAAAAACCAAAGTAATTCGTAAATGATGGATTTTAAATGAAGTTTTTTAGTTGTAACCATTGGGAAACCTTCACTTAAATCAAAACGCATCTGGTAGCCAAAAAAACTTTTTGTTCCGGTTCCGGTACGATCTCCTTTTTGATTACCGTTTTCTAAAACGTGTTTTACTAAATCTAAGTATTGCTTCATTGTCGTTTAATCGTTTAATCGTGGATTTGTTTAATTGTAAATTTGTTTAATCGATTTAACGAATAAACGGTTTTAACGATTAAACATAAAAATTATCTTCTGGAGATTTCGTCTCTGATTTTGGCTGCTTTTTCGTAATCTTCCTGCGAAACAGCCTGATCTAAAAGCTCGTTTAATTCTTGTAAAGAATGTTTTGCATAAACGTCTCCCGATTGGTTGGTTTCTTCACCATGCCCGAAAGTTTCCGGGTTAGAAAGCACATCGTCTATTTCCTGAGCGCCCGAATCTGTTTCAGCAGTATTCGATTTTAAATAAATTCCGGCTTTATCTAAAATGTTTTTATAAGTAAAAATAGGAGCGCTGAACCTTAATGCCAGAGCAATTGCATCAGAAGTTCTGGCATCGATAATTTCTTCGATTTTATCTCTTTCGCAAATTAAACTTGAATAAAAAACACCGTCTACCAATTTGTGTATGATTACTTGTTTTACCACGATATCAAATCTTTCGGCAAAATTTTTGAATAAATCGTGTGTTAAAGGACGTGGCGGTTTTATCTCTTTTTCTAAAGCAATAGCAATTGACTGGGCTTCAAAAGCACCAATTACAATAGGTAATTTTCGTTCACCATCCACTTCATTCAAAATTAAGGCATAAGCGCCATTTTGAGTTTGACTGTATGAAATTCCTTTTATGGATAATTTTACTAGACTCATATATGTTTGTAAAAAAGGCACTTAGCGCCTCATTTTAATACTGTTTTTGATTGGAAAATAAAGGTGCAATTTTAATCAAAAAATATGGAACAAAAAAACTGCCTATAAACAAAGATACAACATCTTGTTTTTAGGCAGCTATATTTTAAAGAGAATTCTTTAATTAGGAATTCTGTGCTTTAAAAGCTTTAAATTTTTCTATTAATTGTGGTACAATTTCAAAAGCATCTCCAACTACACCGTAATCAGCTACTTTAAAGAAAGGAGCTTCCGGATCGTTATTGATAACTACTTTTACTTTAGAAGAGTTGATTCCTGCAATATGCTGAATTGCTCCTGAGATTCCCACCGCAATGTATAAGTTGGTTGCAACTGGTTTACCTGTTTGTCCTACGTGTTCGCTGTGAGGTCTCCATCCTAAATCTGAAACTGGTTTAGAACATGCAGTTGCAGCTCCAAGAACAGCAGCTAAATCTTCGATTAATCCCCAGTTTTCAGGTCCTTTTAATCCACGTCCGCCAGAAACTACGATATCTGCGTCTGCGATAGAAACTTTCCCTGATACTTTTTCTACTGATTCTACTTTTACACCAAAATCATTATCTCCAATTGTTGGATTAAAATCTTCTGATGCTGCAGCTCCTGCGCTTTCAAAAAGTCCGTAAGAGTTTTTAGCTAAGCCAAGGACCTTTACATCTGTACTGATTTCTGTAATGTTGAAAGCTTTGTTTGAAAAAGCATTTCTTTTTACCTGGAAAGGAGAAGTGCTAACTGGTAATCCTACAACATTTGATGCGAAACCAGCTTCTAAAGCTACTGCAACAAGTGGAGAAAGGTAAATACTATCTGTTGTAGAAGAAAGTAAAACTACTTTTGTGTCTTCTTTTTGAGCAGCTTGTTTAATAACATCAGCATAAGCTTTTGCATTAAAACCGGCTAATTTATCGTTGGTTACTTTAAGAACTTTATCAACTCCGTATTTGCCTAACTCGCTAACATCGCTGATGTTTACAGTCAAAGCTGTAACAGTAGTTCCTAATGATTCGGCTACTTTTTTAGCGTAAGAAGCTAATTCGAAAGCTACTTTTTTAAATTTTCCTTCTGCAGATTCTGCATATATTAATATTGACATAATTTTTTGTTTTGAAGTTTAAAGTTTCAGGTTTTCAAGTTTTGCAAACTGAAAACTGCGACTGAATACTGATTACTAGATTACCTTCGCTTCGTTGTGTAATAAATTAATTAACTCATCTAAATTATCTGCAGAAACTAATTTCACTGCCGATTTTGGAGCTGGTTTTTCAAATTTTACTGCTTTCGTATTTACAGCCGCATCAACAGGCTCAAGAATAGTTAAAGCTTTAGTTCTTGCCGTCATGATTCCTCTCATGTTCGGAATACGTAAATCTTTTTCTTCAACAAGACCTTTTTGAGCTCCAATTATTAAAGGAAGAGTTGTGCTTACAGTTTCTTTTCCACCGTCGATTTCGCGAACTGCTTTTGCATTGTTTCCTTCAACAGTTAAACTTGTACAAGAGTTCAGGAAGTTTGAGCCTAAAATACCGGCAATCATTCCAGGAACCATTCCTCCATTATAATCTAAAGATTCTTTTCCTGCAATTACTAAGTCATAACCACCGTTTTTGATTACTTCTGCCAATTGTTTTGCAACAAAAAAACCATCAGTAGGGTTTGCGTTTATACGAATTGCTTCGTTTGCACCAATTGCTAAAGCTTTACGTAATGTTGGTTCAGTATCAGGACCTCCAACGTTTACTACGGTAACTGTTGCGCCTTGTTGTTCCTGAAACCAGATAGCACGCGTCAAACCAAACTCATCATTAGGATTAATTACATATTGTACGCCGGCAGTATCAAATTCTGAATCGCCGTTTGTAAAGTTAATTTTTGAAGTAGTATCAGGCACATGGCTGATGCAAACTAGTATTTTCATAAGTATATATTTTGAATTTATTAATATGCTTTTACAAATTTAGAATTTAATTTGGAATAATTATACTATGCATGCATAATATTTTTAAAAACTATTACGATTTCGCAAAATGCTGATTTTTGGAATACTCTCATCGAAAAATAAAGTCAAAATTTTTATTGATAATATTGATTCTTAGCGGACTTTATTTTTTTAACTGCTGTATAATACTTAATGATAGTTAATTAAAACTGTTTGTGGGAATAACACCAAAAAAGATTTTTATCCTTTTTTAGAATAAAATTGATAAAATCGAGTTTTTATAAAATATCTTTTAGTGAAGAAAATTGACAGTATATCTATTTTGTAAATATCACAATAATTTTTAAAAAGTTAAAAGTGAAAGAAGAAGCAGAAGTTACTGTTATTTTAAACTGAATTTTTGCTTTTAAGTTATTTAAAATATTTATTTTTGCTCATCAGAAAAAAGAACATAATATACAACTATGAGAACAATACAATTTAGAGAGGCCATTTGCGAAGCGATGAGCGAAGAAATGCGTCGCGATGAATCCATATATTTAATGGGCGAAGAGGTTGCAGAATACAACGGAGCATACAAAGCTTCAAAAGGAATGCTTGCAGAGTTTGGTGAAAAAAGAGTAATCGATACTCCAATTGCTGAGCTTGGGTTTACAGGAATTGCAGTAGGATCTGCAATGAATGGTAACCGTCCAATTGTAGAATATATGACTTTCAACTTCTGTTTAGTTGGTATTGATCAAATTATAAACAACGCTGCTAAAATGCGTCAAATGACAGGAGGACAATTTAATGTGCCTATCGTTTTTCGTGGACCAACAGCTTCTGCTGGTCAATTAGGAGCTACTCACTCTCAGGCTTTAGAGAACTGGTTTGCAAATACTCCGGGACTTAAAGTTATCGTTCCTTCAACACCTTATGATGCAAAAGGACTTTTGAAATCTGCAATTCGTGATAATGATCCTGTAATCTTTATGGAATCTGAGCAAATGTACGGTGACAAAGGTGAAGTGCCAGACGGAGAATATGTAATTCCAATTGGAGTTGCTGATGTGAAACGTGAAGGTACAGATGTAACAATTGTTTCTTTCGGAAAAATCATTAAAGAAGCTTTTATCGCTGCTGATGAATTAGCTAAAGAAGGAATCTCTTGTGAAGTTATCGATTTAAGAACAGTTCGTCCAATGGATAAGGATGCAATCTTAAAATCAGTTAAAAAGACTAACCGTTTGGTAATTCTTGAAGAAGCCTGGCCATTTGCGAGTGTTTCTTCTGAAATTACATATATTGTACAGGAACAGGCTTTTGATTTCCTTGACGCACCAATTCAGCGTATCACAACTGCTGATACTCCAGCGCCTTACTCTCCAGTGTTATTAAAAGAGTGGTTGCCAAATGCTGGTGATGTAGTAAAAGCAGTTAAAAAAGTATTGTACAAGTAATACACATTTAAAATACTCACAAAACTTCATCATTCACAGTTAATTGATGAAGTTTTTTTTTGCCCTGACAATGAAAAGAATAATTTTACTCAGCCTATTTTTTGTATTCGCATTTGCGACTATTGCTACTGCACAAACGAAAGTGAGTGGAATTGTTTTGGACAAATCTAATCAGCCGATACCTTTTGCAAATGTTGTTTTTAAGGGTTCAAACACAGGAATAGTTTCTAATGAAGACGGGCGTTTTTATTTGGAATCGCCAAATACTTATACCGCATTGCTTGTTACTTCTGCAGGATTTTCAGATAAAGAAGTCTCTTTGGAAAAAGCAGTAAATTATAATTTTAAAATTGTTTTAAGCGAAGCTGAAGCACTTAATGAGGTTGTTATTTTTACTGGGAAAACATCCAAAAAAAATAATCCCGCATTGGATATTTTGAGAAAAATATGGGAAAGAAAACGGAAAAACGGTCTTTACCTGTTTAACCAGTATCAAATGCAGAAGTATGAAAAAGTGGAGTTTGACATGAACACGATTGATAGTGCTTTCATGAAAAATAAACTTTTCAAAGGGATGGAGTTTATCTTTAATCACGTTGATACTTCAGATGTCACCGGAAAAACTTATTTACCAATTTTTATCAATGAATCAGTTTATGATGTTTACGGCGATAATAAATTGAAAAAAGTAAAAGAAAATTTATCCGGGAATAAAATGTCAGGATTTAATGGGAACCAGCAGATTTTATCTTTTGTAAAAGATCTTTATTCGGATTATAATATTTACGATAACCATCTTAAATTTTTTGATAAAAGTTTTACAAGTCCGCTTTCAAAAACTGGAATTGATGTCTATAATTACGTATTGAAAGACAGTGCTTTTATAGACAAAAAATGGTGTTATAATATTGTTTTTTATCCAAGACGAAAAAATGAATTGACTTTTAAAGGGGATTTTTGGGTAAATGATACAACTTTTGCAATCAAGAAAATTAATATGGGTGTTACAAAAAGTGCCAATATTAACTGGGTAAAAGATATTTACATCGAGCAGGAATTTGAAGTTGAAAACGATTCTGTTTTCCTTTTGACCCGTGATTATATGATGTCTGATTTTGCTTTAAACAAAAAAGAAAAGTCAAAGGGAGTTTATGGAAAAAGAACGACTTTATACAGAAATCATAAATTCAATATTCAGAAACCGGAGAAATTTTATAAAGAAGAAGTCAATTTTGTAGACAATGCTGTTTATGAACGGCCACCTGAATTCTGGGAAGAAAATCGTTTTGAAAAATTAAACAAGGATGAACAGGGTATTTATAAAATGCTCGATACCCTGCAGACAGTCAAGAAATTTAAGCAGCTCTATAATTTGGTTTCTATTTTGGGAAGTGGTTATGTCGAATTTAAAAACTTCGATTTTGGGCCTATTTTCTCAACTTTTGGATATAATGAAGTTGAAGGGCTGAGATTAAGAGTAGGAGGAAGAACATATTTTGGTCCAAATGACCCTTGGCGTATACAGGCTTATACAGCTTACGGATTTGATGATAATAAATTCAAATACGGTGTTTCCGGGAAATGGATGGTCGACAAGAAAAAACGTGTTATCATCTCCGGAGGAAACAGACGTGACATTGAGCAAATTGGTGCCAGTTTAACCACAACAAACGATGTTTTGGGACGAAGTTTTGCTTCTTCGGCTTTATTTACGACAGGAAGTAACGGAAAATTGACCAATATTAATCTTAGTAATGTTTCTGTTGAAATGGAGCCTATGAAAAATTTTATTGTTCAGGCAGGTTTATCGTACAGAACATTAGAGTCGGCATCCAATACATTTAGTATGGATTATTATACTACTTTGCCAACTCCAGCAAACCCGGCCGGTGTTGTAGAAAGTAAGGTAACACAGTCTGAGGCTAATATCCAGTTTGAATTAATGCCAAATCGTAAAACCATAGGTTATGGTGTTGAGAGGGATTTAGTTGACAGTCCGTTCAGTCATTTCTTTGTTAATTTCAGTTATGGTTTAAAAGGGGTTTTAAATAGTGATTTTGCGTATGAAAAAGTACAATTATATTACAAACAGCCTATTATTATCGGACCATTAGGAAGATCAAACATTATTTTGGAAACAGGTAAGACATTCGGTACAATTCCATTGGGATTAATGAGTGTTGTTCCGGGAAACCAGACTTACTGGAATATTGAAAATACATTTAGTAATTTGAATTTCTATGAATTCATAACTGATCAATATGTAACAATGCAATGGAATCATGATTTTGGAGGAAGGTTATTTGCCAGGATTCCATTCATGAGAAAATTAAATTGGAGAGAAATTGTAGGGGTTAAAGCAGTTCATGGATCAATAACAAGTGCAAATCGTGCTATAAATGCTTCGGGTGTTCCTTATAATGCACCGGAAAATATATATTATGAGTATAGTGCCGGAATTGGAAATATCTTTAAAGTTTTCAGAATAGATTTTTCATGGAGAGGGAATTATTTAGATATGCCGGATGCTACCAGATTTGCAGTAAAAGGATCTTTCGGATTCTATTTCTAAACATTTTGTAATATTAAGTAAAGTTCAAACGTTTAATAATCTCGTAAAGACGCCAAGTTGCTAAGTTTTGTTAGTTACTTGGCGTTTTTGTGTAATTGTTTTTTGTTTAAATTTAGAGGCTATTCCCGCTATCCGTTGCAATCTTTTGTGTCGAACCCCGACACAAAAGGATTTCCACTACTATCGGGGCTAAAAAACAACGTCATGGAGGAAGCAATCGATTTTCTAGTAACTAAAAATCCAATATTTCAGCAAATCATAGAAAAATATGGATTGCCAACAATTCCAAAACGCCCACAAGGCTTCGAAACTTTAGTATTACTTATTTTAGAACAACAGGTTTCGGTAGATTCGGCGAAAGCCACATTTTTAAAAATCAAAGCTTACAAAACTTGTAATCCTGAAAACATGGCTGTTTTAACTGAGGAAGAATTTAGAAGCCTGGGAGTAAGCCGTCAGAAAACAAAATACATTAAAATTTTAGCGGAAGCGGTTTTAAATAAAGAATTAGATATTGAAAGCCTGGCTTCAAAATCGGCGAAACAAGTTCGGGAAGAACTTATTCAATTAAAAGGCATAGGCAACTGGACCATTGATATTTATCTGATGTTCTGCCTTCAGGAACCTGATTTGATTCCGCTTGGAGATATTGCAGTCATTAATACCATCAAAGAATTATTAGATATTCATAACAGAGAAGAAATGGAAAACCATACAGAACAATGGAGTCCGTACCGTTCTTATGCAACCTATTTGCTCTGGCATTATTACTTAAATAAACGAAATCGTAAGATTACCTATTAACTGTCTGTTATATAAATGGAAAGTATATTAATTAATGTACAAAGTTTCATAGATTAATGCAATTTTTTATTGTAAAAAAGGATTGTTTGGTTACTTTTGCAACCGAAATTATAGATATAATAAAAAAAGAAAATGACCGCAGACAAACTAACAACTTTCGATGTATTGATCGAAATACCAAGAGGAAGCAGAAATAAATATGAGTACGATTTTGAAATCAAAAGAATGCGTTTCGACAGAATGTTATTCTCTTCAATGATGTACCCTGCAGATTATGGATTTATCCCTGAAACTTTAGCTTTAGACGGTGATCCTCTTGATGTATTGGTTTTGATTAACGAACCAACTTTTCCTGGATGTGTTATTGAAGTAAAACCAATTGGAGTTTTCCACATGGCAGATGATAAAGGACCAGACGAGAAAATTATTTGTGTACCGGTTTCAGATCCAATCTGGAATTCATTAAACGACCTTTCTGATATCAACGGACACTTATTAAAAGAAATCGAACATTTCTTCCAGGTTTACAAAGATCTTGAAAACAAAAAAGTAGATGTTGAAGGATGGGGAGACGTAAACGAAGCATTCGCTATCATTAAAGAATGTACAGAGCGTTTTAATCAAATTGAAAACAAACCAGAAGGATTATTTAGCATTAAATAATTAAAGGCATCATATTTTGTAAAAAAAGCAATACTCCGTTAAGAGTATTGCTTTTTTGTTTAAATTCGTTTTGTTAGTTTGTTGACTATTAACCAAAACCATTAAAATATTATGAATGCATTTATGATTTACCTGCCTATAGTAATGGCAGTTTTAGGATTACTTTTCATGGGAATAAAAAGGAGTTGGGTTTTAAAACAAGATGCCGGCGATGGTAAGATGAAAGAAATCTCAAATTACATTTACGAAGGTGCTTTAGCCTTCTTAAAAGCAGAATATAAACTATTAACCATTTTTGTAATTATTGCAAGCTTAGCCTTAGCAGGAATTACTTTTATTCCGGGTGTAAAGACACATTTATTAATCGTAATTGCCTTTATTTTTGGTGCTTTATTTTCGGCTTATGCTGGGAATATCGGAATGAAGATCGCAACTAAAACAAACGTTAGAACAACGCAGGCAGCACGTACAAGTTTGCCACAGGCCTTAAAAGTTTCTTTTGGAGGCGGAACTGTAATGGGACTTGGAGTTGCTGGTTTAGCAGTTTTAGGTTTAACAGCCTTTTTTATAATATTCTTTAATTTATTTTCCGGAGGAGTTTGGAAAGACACCGAAACAATGACTGTTGTTTTAGAAACTTTAGCAGGATTTTCACTTGGTGCAGAATCAATCGCTTTGTTTGCCAGAGTGGGTGGTGGAATCTATACCAAAGCAGCTGATGTTGGTGCCGATTTAGTAGGTAAAGTAGAAGCCGGAATTCCGGAAGATGATCCTCGCAACCCGGCTACAATTGCCGATAACGTAGGAGATAATGTAGGAGATGTTGCAGGTATGGGAGCTGATTTATTTGGTTCGTATGTAGCAACCGTTTTAGCGGCAATGGTTCTTGGAAATTACGTAATAAAAGATATGGGAGGAAGTATCAACGATGCTTTTGGCGGGATCGGGCCAATTTTACTTCCAATGGCAATTGCCGGTTTTGGAATTTTGTTTTCAATTATCGGAACAACTTTAGTAAAAATATCAGACGATAATGCAAAAGAAGCACAAGTTCAAAAGGCATTAAATATAGGAAACTGGGTTTCGATTGTTTTAACGGCTATTGCATGTTTCTTTTTAGTAAAATATATGCTGCCTGAAACGATGCAAATGACTTTTTTTGGAGAAGGATCCAAAGACATTTCATCATTGCGTGTATTTTATGCAACTTTAGTCGGATTAGTTGTTGGAGGTGCGATTTCATCAGTAACAGAATATTATACAGGATTAGGAACAAAACCAGTTTTGGCAATTGTTCAAAAATCATCTACAGGAGCGGGAACAAACGTTATTGCTGGTTTGGCAACAGGAATGATTTCAACTTTTCCAACCGTATTATTGTTTGCTGTAGCAATTTGGATTTCGTATGCTTTGGCTGGATTTTACGGAGTAGCTTTAGCAGCTTCAGCAATGATGGCGACAACAGCTATGCAATTAGCAATTGATGCTTTCGGGCCAATTTCTGATAACGCTGGAGGAATTGCCGAAATGAGCGAATTACCAAAAGAAGTGCGTACCAGAACCGATATTTTAGATTCTGTAGGAAACACAACTGCTGCAACCGGAAAAGGATTTGCCATTGCTTCTGCGGCTTTGACTTCATTGGCATTATTTGCAGCATACGTAACTTTTACAGGAATTGACGGAATCAATATTTTTAAAGCACCTGTTTTAGCGATGTTATTTGTCGGCGGAATGATTCCGGTGGTTTTCTCGGCTTTAGCTATGAATTCTGTTGGAAAGGCCGCAATGGATATGGTGTACGAAGTGCGTCGCCAATTTAAAGAAATTGCAGGAATTATGGAAGGGACCGCAAAACCAGAATATGGAAAATGTGTTGAGATTTCTACAAAAGCCGCTTTACGCGAAATGATGCTTCCTGGAATTTTAACGATTGGTTTTCCAATTGCCATTGTACTTTTAGGGAAATTAGTTTACATAGACAATAATCAGTTGATTGCTGAAATGCTGGGAGGCTATATGGCCGGAGTTACGGTTTCCGGAGTACTTTGGGCTGTTTTTCAAAACAATGCCGGAGGTGCCTGGGATAACGCCAAAAAATCTTTTGAAGCTGGGGTAATGATTAACGGAGAAATGACCTATAAAGGTTCTGATGCACATAAAGCAGCCGTAACCGGAGATACAGTTGGAGATCCGTTTAAAGATACTTCAGGACCTTCAATGAACATTTTAATTAAACTGACTTGTCTGATCGGATTGGTAATTGCGCCAATTTTAGGTGACGGACATGCGCCTTCTGATATTGCGGCAAAAGGTTCCTGCTGTAAAATGGAAATGCATGTATCAGGAGTTTCTAAATGCGGAGATATATCAGGAATGACAAAAGAAGAATGTATCAAAATGTGCAAAGAAAAAGGATGCTCTGTAGAAGAAACTGCTAAATGTCTGGCTCATTTTGATGAAAACGGAAAATATAAAAAGACAGATTGTTTTGATACCAGTCAATATGATAAAAAACGTGTAGAGGTTAATTTGGCTACCGTAAATGGAGTTACCACAGGAACTTTAACCAAAACAGAAAACGGCAAAACAACTACTGAAGTTTTTGAAGGAACTGAAGAAGAAGTAAAAGCTAAAATTGAAGCTGCGAAATAAATATCTTGTTAGTTATAAATAAAAATGCCTCTAAATTTTAGAGGCATTTTTCGTTTAATAATTAAAACCTATTTTACTCTATTAATTCAAAATTAGATTTTAGTTGAAGAGTTTCTTGTGGAATTAAATTTCCTGCAATTATTTCAAAACAAAATCTTTTTTAAGGTTTGAAATCTGAAGAGTAAAAGTTCCTTTTTCAGAAATCCATTTTAAATCTTCGTTTACAAACTGTAAGTCTTTTTGGTTCAGTGTGAATTTTACTGTTTTAGTCTCATTTGGCTCTAAACTAATTTTTTCAAATCTTTTTAAAGTTTTAAATTCGGGAGTGATACTTGCGAAATTGTCTGATAAATACAATAGAATAGATTCTTTTCCGGCTTTTTTACCTGAATTGGTCACTTCTACAGAAACATTAATTTCGTCATTAGAATTAATTTCAGATTTATCAATTTTTAAGTTCGAATAAGTAAAAGTGGTGTAGGACAATCCTGTTCCAAATTCATATTGAGGCAAATAGCTTTTTTCATATTTGGCATCATCATTTTGTTCGCCTTCAGAGATACTTTCGGTATATTTTCGGTTGTATTTTTCTAATGAATTTGGATATCTCGGATAATTGTAAGGGAGTCTTCCGCTTGGATTTACATCTCCGTAAATAATATCAACCAAAGCTCTGGCTCCTTCGTTCCCGGGAAGATAACACTGAATTACAGCATTCATTTTATCTTCGAAATCACTAATTAATCGTGGTCTTCCTTCGTTTAAAACCAAAATAATCGGTTTGTTTAATTTTGATAATGCTAAAGCTAATTTGATCTGAGAGCTGCTCATGAACAGATTGCTGATATCTCCAGGAGTCTCGGTATAGTTTTTCTCGCCTAAACAAAGCACTATTTTAGAAGCATTTTTAGCTAAATCAACGGCTTTTTGAATTTCTGCCTCATTTTCGATTTCTAAATCTGCTCCGGGAGTGTAAAGTATATTCTCTTTTCCGATTTTATTTTGAAAAGCTTCCAGAATGGTGAATTTATCAGCGGCATACGTGTCTGATTTATCTCCCTGCCACGTATAAGACCAGCCACCATTAAGGTATTTCATACTGTTTGCTGTTGCTCCAGTAACCAGAATTTTTTCGTTTTTGTTTAAAGGCAAAACAGCATTATTGTTTTTTAGTAAAGTAATAGATTCAGCTGCTGTTTTATAAGCTTCCTGAATGTGTTCTGCAGATCCGAATTTTGGATAGTCTTTTAAATTGGCAACCGTGTTCTGAAATAAATCCAATTCAAACTTCATTCTTAAAATTCGGGCAACCGCATCATCAATTCTGGACATTGGAACCTCTCCTTTTTGTACTAAATCTACTAAATCTGTGTAAAAAGAAAATTCTTCAGGGACCATACTCATGTCAATTCCGGCCATAATGGCTATTCTCACAGCATCACGTTTAGTTTCGGCAACTTTGTGTCTGGTATGAAGGTAAATAATGTCTTTCCAGTCTGTAACTACAACTCCTGTAAAGCCTAATTCATTTTTTAAAATATCGGTAATTAAATGTTTGCTGGCATGAACGGGAGTTCCGTTGATTTCGCCAGAACTTACCATTACACTTTTGGCTCCGGCTTTAATGGCAGCTTCGTAAATGGTTAAATCATACTGTCTTAATAAGCGCTCCGGAATGATACTCGGTGTTCTGTCTTTTCCTGTGTAAGTGCTTCCGTAACCGATGTAATGTTTCATGCAGGAAGCTACACTGTATTTTGAACCTACATTTTTTCCTTCAAACCCATCTACTAATGCTACAGCCATTTTTGAAGATAAATAAGCATCTTCTCCAAAAGATTCCCACATTCTGGACCAGGCAGGATTTCTTGGAAAATCCAAATCAGGAGAAAAAACCCAAGGGATTGAAGAAGCCCTGGTTTCGTATGCTGAAATTTCGGCACCTCGTTTTACCAAATCTGTATTAAAAGTTGCAGCAAGCCCTATCTGCTGTGGAAATAAAGTTGCTCCTGCTGTATAACTGGCACCGTGAATGGCATCGATTCCGTATAAAACCGGAATTTTTAGCCTTGTTTTATTGGCTTCATTGATGATTGCAGTTAAGGTTTCCTGCCATCTTTGTATTGTTGGCGCTCCGGGATTCGGAACATTTAAGATAGAACCAATATGGTAATCCTGAATTCCCTGCTTTAATTTTGCAGGATCAAAATACCCGGGCTTTTTTGGGTCTTCAAAAATTGTAACTGTAATTTGTGTCATTTGACCCACTTTTTCTTCGAGAGTCATTTTTGAAAGCAATTCAGAAACTTTTGCATCAATTTCTGATTTTTTATTTCCCTGACTCCAAGTAACACTGCAAATGGAGAAAGTGAATAGCAGCAAAATAGTATTTTTCATTTTGTAATTTTAAGATTTGGAAACAGTTCATATTTTATAATTTACTGTTCAAATTAATTTTAGTCCTGAAGCACTTTTATTGTACAAGATATGATTTTGTAAGATAAAAACTTAATACACTAATGTTTGTATGGCATGCGCAGGAATTTTGACTTGTGTTTTTTGAGAGGCAATAATAAGGTTGTAATTTATTTCTTTGTCGGTCTGGTTCATGACAATGGTTGCAATTGTACCATCAGCATTAAGAAATGAAGTGCTTAATAAACTGCTTCTGCTTACGGCTGAACTGATACGAACGGCGTTTAAACGAATAAACTTCGAAAAATGTCCAATATAATAATAGGAGGGAGTATAAATTAATTCTCCTGTTGTAGTATCAGCATGAATGGGCGCGAAGCAAAAATTCCCCACATGATTCGGCCCGCCATTCTGATCTAAGAGGATGTTCCAGTCTGTCCATCCGTTTGTTCCGTTATTAAAATCATTAATCATTGCTGTCCCGTATCTTTCTGCATTTGGCCAGAATTGATATTTTGAAGCATCAAATCGTTCCACACAACCTTCTGTAAACAGCAGTCCTTTATCAGGATAAGCTTCATGTACCTTTCGTACATTATGAAACATTGGTAATCCTCCTGACCAGGTTTCGTACCAGTGAAAACCCATTCCCCAAATGTATTTTGCAGCTTCAGGATCAGAGTAAATTACATTGGCTCTTTGGTTCATCAAATCACGGTTATGATCCCAGATTATGATTTTTTTATTCCCAAGATTTTCTTTTTTTAGGGTTGGGCCTAAATAATTTTTTATAAAATCTCTTTCTGCTTCGGCAGTATAAATACAAGATTCCCAGGTTTGTACTGCCATTGGTTCATTCTGTGTTGAGGTTCCCCAAATTGGAATTCCTTCTTTTTCGTATTCTTTTATAAATTTCGCATAAAAATTAGCCCACGTCTGATAATATTCAGGCAATAATGTTCCACCCTGAAGCACATTGTTATTACTTTTCATAAAAGCGTTTGGAGACCAGGGAGCAACATAAGTAGTCAATTTTCCGCCAGCTGTCTGAATGGCTTTTTTGATTAAAGGTATACGAAATTGCCTGTCGTGGTCAATAGAAAAAGTCTTTAGTTCTTTATCTCCTTCTTTGATATAAGAATAGCTTTCGCTGCTAAAATCAGAACTTTGGATAGTTGTTCTTAGTAATGAATAACCTATGCCTTTTTGTTTGTCGTAGTAGGCATTTAAGAATTCAGTTTGTTTTTCTTTTGAAAGCTTAGCGAATATTTCGGCACTTGCATCCGTTATGGCACCTCCGATTCCGATAAAATTCTGAAACTTTTTTGCAGGTTCCACAAATATTGAAGTCTCAATTTCCAAAGGTTGTTTAGAAGCAGAGAAAACTAAATTATCTGTTAGTGTTAATTTTAAATTTGTTTTTTCAGCAGTCGTATAAACCGTTATTTTTTTATTTGCAGTAATGAATTTCTGTTCCTGTTTTGTTTTTTTTACCTGTGAATATAAAACAGTTGAAGAAAAACATAAACAAATAAGAATAAAGCCAATTTTTTTCATTGTATTATGTTTTTAATGAAACTCAGATTTATAATCTTGTTTCTAATAGATGTCTTTTTAAAAAATAGCCCATAATCAAAAAAGAATATGGGCTATTCTAACAACCAAACTTAACTTAACACTTAACTTAAATGATTCACTGTATGAATGCATTTTTATCTCTTTTGTAAAGAAATGTGTCTGTTACAGCATTTACTATTTCATAATATATTTTACTAACTACCCCAGCCAGGATTTGGTGTCATTTTTGGGTTATTAAGAATTTCTGCAGCAGGAATTGGATATAATTTATGTTTGTCTGCAAAGTTTCCGTTCTTTTTGAAGCCTTGGTTTTTCAGAACAGTTGCAGCATCACCCCAACGAATCAAATCAAGGAATCTGAAACCTTCAAATGCAAGTTCTAATCTTCTTTCGGTTTTAATTGCGTCTAAGGTTACTGTTTTTAGAGGTAAATCGACTCTGTCACGTACTGCAGTAAGATAATTTTGTGCTTTTGAAGTATTTCCTGCCAAAAGATTTGCTTCTGCAGCCATCAATAAAACATCAGCGTATCTGATTAATCTAACATTTGTTCCATAGTTTAATTCGGCTACAGGAGTACCTGTTTCAGCAGCTAATGAACCGTATTTAAGTCTGAAATAACCATCCATTCCCCAAACCGGAGGAGCTTGTGTCCAGTCCAGATCTTTGTCTACTACCCAGTCTCCCCCAAATTTTGATCTAAGGTCAGCAACTGATAGCAGGGATGCGTTTTTTCTAATTTCATCTCCTTCTGCATCAAACGCTTCTGCCATTTTAGATGTAGGATAGTTGAAACCCCAGCCGGCATTAAGTCCAGAGGTGCCTGATTTGAAATAATCGCTTCGTGGACCCATTAATTGCCAGTTTACGTTGTTCTCCATCGCACGGCTTCCGTCCCATTTGAAATTTCCCCAATCATAACCTGCAGTAGTAACGTAGCCGATTTCAAATAAAGATTCTAAACCGTATTCTGATGTTTTTAAAAATATTTTTGAAAAATCTGGTGCAAGATCATATTCATTAGAAGTAATGACATCCTCGAATGCAGTTGCAGATTCAGGATATTTTTTTTCATACAAATAGGCTTTCCCATTTATGGCCTGTGCAGTACCTTTTGACATTCTGAAACGCATTTCGGCACTGTATTCACTCTTTTTAGGTAAATTTGGAATTGCTTCACTTAAATCTTTGTGTATTTGCGCATAGATTTGCTCTGGTGTTGATTTTGCCATTGCGAAATCACCTGCTTTTGGCACTTCAAGTCTTAGTGGAACACCGCCCCACATTGAAACTAATTCAAAATAGAAAAAAGCTCTAAGCGCTTTTGCTTCAGCGATTAATTGCGTCTTTTTTGGCGTATCTGGTGTTGCAATATTAATGATGGCATTTGCTCTCATTACACCAAAATACATAGCTTTAAAGCAGTGTTCGATTGGTTTGTTTTCTGCTGTAAATGAATAATCATCTAATTGCTGATACGGTGGCTGATCTCCGTCTGAACCTCCGCCTGCATGAGTTTCATCAGCAGGAAATGATTTTACAACATACATGGAGTTCCAGTCGGCAGCATAAGCCCATTGCAAAACATCATAACAGGCAAATATTCCTTCTTGTAGTTCTGCTTCTGTTTTATAGTAATCTTCAGCTTTCAGCGCACCATAGACCGGTTTGTCTAAGAAATCTTCACTGCAGGAGATTAGCACTCCAACCAAACCCGCAATAAACGTTAATTTATAAATTATTTTTTTCATCGTTATTTATTTATGAGTTCGAATTAAAATGTTACTGATAGTCCAGTCATGATACGGCCTGCATTTGGATACAAACCTCTGTCAATACCTTGTGAGTTGTTTGAAAAACTTCCAACTTCAGGATCAATACCTTTGTATTTTGTAAAGGTGAAATAATCATCAAGGGAAACATAAAGTCTTAGACTGCTTACTTTTATCTGGCTTAATAATTCAGAACTGAAATTATATCCTAATTGTATTTGTTTGATTCTTACATATGAAGCATCCTGAACCATTAAATCACTTGAGTAAATGATTGGGTCACTATAAGAAGCTTTTGGAAAACTGTTTGTACTTCCTTCTCCGGTCCATCTGTCAGTATAGAAGAATGACGGGCGATTAGAAAAAGGATTGTCAACTCTGGCTAAAGCCATATAGTTTTCTCCGCCAAAAGCACCTTGCAAGAAAAATTTAAGATCAAATCCTTTGTATTCAAAGTCAATAGTTGTAGAAACTATCAAATCATGGTGAGGATCTCCAATGTACGTTTTATCCTGATCTGTGATATCACCGTCTCCATTTGTATCAACTACTACAGGCTGACCAGGTGTAGGATTCCATGTAGTTACACTTCCTAAAGATGTTTTGTAAGCATCAATTTGTGCCTGGTTTTGGAAAATACCATTTGTTTTGTACCCTCTGAAATACCAAACCGGTTTACCAAGTTCAAAAGAAGTTACAGTTCCTAATACCGGAATACTAGCTCCGTCAACTCTTGTAAGCAATGGGTTTAAATAGGTAACTTCATTGTCAATTGTGGTCAAGTTAAGATTTATACCGTATTTTAACTGATGTTGTGATTCTCTCCATCCTGCTTCGATTTCGAAACCTTTGTTTGTCACATCACCCGCATTTGCGTATGGAGCAGCATAACCTGTAGATAATGGAGGAGAAGAAGGTGTTAATAAATCACGCGTTATTTTTTTGTAATAATCTAGGCCTAATGTAAGTCTGTTATCAAATGCTTTGATATCAAGACCAAAATCTGTCTGTTCTGTCGTTTCCCATGTTATATCTTCATTAGGCAATATTTTAAGCTCACCAACTGTTTGATAATTTCCTAATGCGTCAGGATACTTTAAACCGTCTTTTGTAATCAAAGCCTGCCATTGTCCAGGTGAAATGTTAGAAGTTGAACCGTTTTCACCCCATGAAGCTCTTAATTTTACGTAATTAACGGCCTCAAGTTTCCAAAATGATTCATTTGAGATTACCCATCCTGCAGATACAGCAGGGAAATAGCCGGCACGTTTATCAGGAGCAAAAAGAGAAGAGTTATCGTTTCTCAAAGAAGCCTGAAACAGGTACTTATTGTCAAAGGAATAAGTAATACGTCCAAAATAAGATAACATTGATGTTGGAGTTCTGTTTCCAGCTATAGTCCCATCTACTGGGGTTTCTCCAACTGTTGCCCAATCGTCCCCTTCCTTGATCATCCCTGATGTACGACTGTCTAAATAACTTTTTTCGGAATCCTGAGATGACATACCTGCCATAACTGAGAATTCATGTTTATTAATTGTTTTGCTGTAAGTGGCAAAGTTTTCAAACAACCATGTTTTAAAGATGTTCTGATTGTAAGTTTTATTATTTGTTGTGTTTTCTTTATTCGTATTCCACCAATACTTTTGAGTCCAGTCGTTGTAATTGGTATATGTCTGCTCTATTCCATAACGTGTTGTAAAAACAAATCCTTCAAAAGGTTTGATATTAGCGTAAACATTACCAATAATTTTAGTTTCTTGTGTTAAACCGTGATCAAGTGCAATTTGTCCAACCGGATTGGCAATTTCCCCAACGATATAGTTAGATAAACCGTAGTATTCTCCATTTGCATTTGTTGGTACGGCTTTTCCGTCTGCTATGGCATCCTGAACATGTTGTGGAAGTACAGTACCACTTGGATAATAAACAGGTGTCAAAGGATCCATCAGCATGGCATGATTCATAATACCATTAAAACTATCGTCTTCAGTAAATGCTTTACGTTTGTTTACTGAAAGAGAGAAGTTTTCGCCAATTTCTAAATATTTACTTACTTTATGATTGGAGTTGAATCTAACTGTTGTACGCTTAAAATTGGTTTTGTCACCTCCAAAAATACCATCTTGTGAGAAAAAGTTTCCTGAAAGTAAAAAAGTCGAAACATCATTTCCTCCTGCAAGCTGAAGAGTATGGTGCTGCATAGGTGCTCCCTCTTCTGAAGCTTCATCAATCCAGTTTGTTCCTTGTTTACCTGTCCAGTCAGCTACATTAGGTCTGTTTCCAGCAGGTTTTGTTTCGTCAATCCAATGAACGTACTGATCAGCATTCATCATTTCTAATTTTGATCTTAAATACTGAAAACCGAATTGATTACTGTAAGAGATCTTCATAGAGCCTGATTTTCCTTTCTTAGTGGTAATCATTACAACCCCATTACCTCCATCAGCTCCATAGATAGCTGCGGAAGCCGCATCTTTTAAAATTTCAAGTTTTTCAATATCGTTCGAATCAAGGAAATCAATGTTGCTTGTACGCATTCCGTCAACTACATAAATAGGATCTGAGTTACCATTTGATCCAGCTCCACGGATACGAACTTTTGCTCCTGCTCCCGGAGCACCTGATTGTGATAGAACAGTAACACCAGCGGCTTGTCCTTGTAGCACCTGCGTAGATAAACCAACTGATAAATTTGCTATTTGTTCTGCTTTTATCGAAGAAATTGCTCCGGTTACCACACTTTTCTTTTGAGTTCCGTATCCAACTACGACAACCTCATTAAGGTTTTGGGATTCAGGTTTTAATTTAATATCAATTTTAGTTCTTCCGTTTACTGGTTCCTGTACAGTATTATATCCTACAAACGTAATTGTCAGTGTTCCGTCAGAAGGAACGTTAATCTGAAATTTTCCATCAAAGTCAGAAGCAGTTGCTTTATTAGTGCCTTTAATTAAAATTGTTGCACCCGGGACGGGCATTCCTCCTTCATCATTTATTGTTCCGTTTACTGTCACATCCTGAGCGATTGCGACTACTGAGAACAGTAAAGATGAAAAACAAAAAATAAATAATTTTGTTAATTTCATTTTTCTAAAAATTTTGGTTAATTAATTAGTAATTTGATGCAATAGTAGGGTTAAATTTTTATTAATAGTAATTTATTTTTATTACAAAAACACATCAAACTATAAATTAATACTTTACAAAAACACATCAAAATAATTTTAAAATATTTAAAATCAATTATTTGTATATTTTTTTATATTGTTACAATAATGTTAAGTATATTAAAAAAACACTACATTTATTAAAAAACACTTGTTTGGTTTTTTATACTAATTATCGCTTTTTAAAACTTTTTTATAAGTGTGATAATTACTGTTAAAAAATAAATAACAAGTATTACTAATAAAAAACAGGTATAAAAATTATGAAATTCATAAAACACCTTTTTAGCATAACGGCAATTTTTTTTCTGGGTTTGAATGTTTTAGCGCAAGTGAAGGATATCGGCATGCCGAATCTGAAAAATTATAAAAGAACCGAATATAAAGGAGGAACACAAAATTGGAGTATTGATCAGGATAGAAACGGAAATATCTATTTTGCAAACAATAGCGGACTTATTCAGTTTGACGGTTCTACATGGAGAAAATATGCTTTACCAAATAACACAGCCATCAGGAGTTTGAAAATCGATGATTCAGGGAAAATTTTTGTAGGAGGCAATAATGAATTCGGTTATTTTAAACCAGATGAAAAGGGAGAATTAAAATATTTCTCACTTTCAAAATTAATCCGTAATAAGGACAGTCAGAATATAAACTTAATCTGGAGGATTCATGTTTTTAAAGGAGAGGTAATTTTTCAGTCTTTTACAAAAGCTTTTTTTTATAAAAATAACAAACTGAGTGTACTGAATGCACCGAAGAAATTTCAGTTTTCTTTCGTAATCAATAAACGGCTTTTCTTTCAGGACAAAGTATTAGGTCTTTTAGAATATAAAAACCAAAAAATATATCCATTAAAAGGTACCACCGTTCTGAATGATAAAGAAATCTGGGCGATTTTTCCTTTATCAAATAATAAAATACTGTTGGCGACTTTAGAAAAAGGACTTTTTGTTTACGATTATAATACTGTAAAAGAATGGAATACTGAAGCAAATATTTTTATAAAAAAGAATACATCACTGGGCGGGTCAATTATAAAAGATAAATTCATCATTTTAAATTCGGTTTTGAATGGCATTATAATTTGTGATCTGAACGGAAAAATAATTCAGCATTTAAACCGTCAAAAAGGACTTCAGAACAATACTATACTGACTTCTTTTGTTGATAATAAAAACAATATCTGGCTGGGTCTTGATAACGGAATCACATTTATAAATGAGAATTCGCCTTTTACCTATTTTGATTACAGTTATAATATAGGTACAGTTTATGCCTCCGTATTGCACCAGAATAAATTGTATGTCGCAACCAATCAGGGTTTGTTTTATCACTCATGGGATACTTCTTTTGCAGATGAACCTTTTAACAGAGTCGAAGGAACTATTGCTCAGGCATGGAATATTCAGATCATAAATAATACTTTATTGTGTTCAAGCAATAGTGGGGCATTAGTGGTAGAACATAATAAGGTGTCCAAAATCTTGGATACCAGAGGATACTTTGGTTTTAAAAAGATACCCGGGCATCCGGAATACGCAATTGGTGAAAGTTATAATGGTTTTTCGGTCTTTAAAATCTCATCAAATAAAGTTGAATTTGTAAATCAGGTTCAGGGTTTTGATGAAACGACCAATACTTTTGAAGTCGAACTCGATACTGATTATTTATGGTTAAAGAAGAATCCGTATTTATATCGAATGGAACTTTCAGATGATTTGAAAAGATTTGAGTCTGTAAAAAAATATACTCAGATATCAGCCATTAATAAAGGAATTGGAAGCTTACAATTAATTAATGATAAAGTTTATTTTCAGTCAAAAAACCATTTTTACAGATTTTCTTCAGATCAGGACGGCTTTTTTGAAGACAGAAAAATGAGCCGTCTTTTTAATAAAATTCCGGTCATCAATACAGTGATTCAGGATTCAAAAGGAAATTTATGGTATTCTTTTAATGAATCTTTAGGAGTTTTGGAAAAATCAGGTGGTGAGAAATACATTCGAAAAGAGGCGCCCTTTTCTAATTTAACCGGAAATTTGGTTAACAACTACATCTCTGTAAATACAATAGATTCAAAGAATATTTTTATCGGATTGACAGACGGATTAACGCATTATGATTCTAAAATTTCGAATACATTTATAACAAAACCAATTGCTTTTATAGAAAGTTTTTCCTTTCCAGGAGATACTATACTAACCGGAAACTTAGAAATAGGGGATAAACAATATTGTCTGCCTTATAGAGATAATCATGTTAAGTTTACGTTCTCGTCCCCAACATTTGAAAATCAGGAAAATGTTACGTATTCCTATAAACTGGAACCGTTTGAAGATACCTGGCGCAGTTGGTCACCACTTTCAATAAAAGAATACACCAATTTAAGGGAAGGCAATTATATAATGAAGCTGAGGTCTAAAAATAGTTTTGGTGTGGTTTCAGATATCAGTCAGATTAAGTTTATTATTTCGCCACCATGGTACAGACATTATCTGGCCTATCTGATTTATATATTGTTGATTATTATAGGTATTTATGTGATTTCGAACAGAATTAAATTAAAGATCAGAAAAAACAAATATTATGAAACTATTGAGCAAAGGCGTTTGTATCTGGAAAAAGAAGCCAAAATCAGACATGAACAACACGAACTCGAAAAGGAAATTGAAAAACTGAAAAGTGATAAACTTCAGATCAAGATTTTAGCGAAGGACAAGGAGCTTGTAAACAATTCATTGCAGGTAGTAAAAAAGAACAAAACTTTGAATACGATAATAGGTAAACTGAAGGAAATTGATACCAATATATTAGACGATTCGACCAAAACAGAATTTAATAAACTTCATAAAAGCATTGTCAAAGAAGTTAATACCGATAAAAGCTGGAAAGATTTAGAAAAACACATTAAAAATGTACATTTTGATTTTCTGAAAAGATTAAAGGAAAAATATCCGACCATTTCGCCAAGAGAATTGGATTTGTCTACTTATTTATTAATGAATATGTCGACCAAAGAAATTGCCGAAATTATGAATATATCTAATGGAGGTGTAGAATTAGCGAGATATCGCTTGAGAAAAAAATTAGGTTTAAATAAAAAAGAAAATCTTATTGGATTTTTGATGAGTGTTTAATAAATTTAAAAATGCCAATGCATAATTATAAGGACTAAATCTTCGCATTTTATCTATCAGTGGGGCAATATTTATCCAACGTCCAAGTGCTGGGTCATAATTACGTGTTCCGTAATAGTACAAGTTAAGCCACAGCTCGTCTTGGAGCTCCTTGCCGCTGTACTTATATTTTAAAGCCGGATTAGTTGATGTAGAAACAGAATTATATCCTTTATGTTTTAAGCCATAAGGGTAATAGTTGTTTTCTTCAACAATTTCGGCAATGTTCACACTACCATTTTTATCAGCATCGCCATAGCTTAAACGAACATTCCCTAAATGATCTTTGTACTGGTAAATATAATCAAAAACTCCGTTATTGTAAACTGAATATCCTTCGGGTTGGGAGATAAATTTTAAAACACCATCTTCATAAATGTACTGGGCAGTGTTATTAACAAGCGTTACTTGTTGGCGGTCCTGAAACTCACACTTAATTACATTTTTAGAAACTTTTTGGCCGCTGGCATCATAGACATATTGTGTATAAAAATTAATATAAATCATTGATTATCTGTAAATGTTTGATGCAATAATTAACCACCAACTCATCTGATACATTACCCACGGCATTGGTATATCCCCCTTTACTATCATTTGCTTTCGGGTTTAAAATCATATATTTTTTTTGAAGACGTTACAATTTCCTTATAATCAAAACCTTGACTTATAACATATCGACATTTAAAAAGACTTTTAAAGCTAAAGGGCATTTTTACAATTTTTAAATAAAATATTTCTTTTGGATTTATAAAAAATTCAATAATATTATTTTGGTACTTCATAAGAAGCTTCAATTTATCTATCTTCAATTTTTCAGAATCGATAATTATTTTATCGCCAATCTTATCAAGAATAAAAGCCTTATCATTCTCAATAATATAGTAATTCACATTAGACATTTTTTTTCCTTTTATCATAAAAGTTGACTCTATTTCTAATTTTTCTTGAGAAAAAGACATTATTGTAATTAACAAGAAAAAAAATACTAACCTAATTTCCATTTCCTAATCTTTTAAAATTTTTAAAACTTAATGTTGTTATAACACCACCTCCATTATAAAAATTAACTGATGTTCCATTTGATGTTCCTACTTGAATTGCTGTAGCTGTATAGCCTTCATTAATCAACCTTCTGTGTACACCAAAATCACTTCTCAAATCGGTTCCTGTAGCATTTCCAGAAGGTGTCATAGAGCCCCTAAATGTATTTTCAGTACCATCAGCCTGGGTTACCGTTTGTGTTTTTGAAGTATGTACATGCCAATAATCTAATAATTCAGCTGCAGAAGGAGTAGCTATCCCATTAAATATACTTATTGAACCATTTCCTGTAACATCTTTTTTTGGACCTGGAGTCCAAGTTACCGTATCTATATTACCACTTTGATTTAACTGTGTATTTCCTCCTTCTTCATGTAAGCCTGCATCATTAGCAGTAGGCGATGTATTTGTACGTTCAGCTTCAACAGATGCTACAACACCATCAACAGTATTTGTACCTCCATTTAAAGTAACTTTATCTATACCATTCAAATTTATTGCTGTGTTACCTTCAGCGGTTTGTTTTTTAATCTCTTTTACCTGATCTTTATTATAAACGTAATGTATTTTTCCACTATTATTACCATCATCCCCGATTTGTTTTACAGTACCCCAAAAATTTTTACCAAATATTGGATCACTACTCGGTGACATCCCATCGGGATCAATAAAGAAAACAGGATTGTCAAAAGCGTAATTATAAGGACTATACCTTCTCATCTTTTCTGTTAGCGGGTCTATGTTCATCCAACGTCCAATTGCTGGGTCGTAATTTCTTGTACCATAATCATACATGTTAAGCCCCAACTCGTCCAGGAACTCTTTTCCGTTGTACTTATATTTTAAAGCCGGATTAGTTGATGTAGAAACAGAATTATACCCTTTATGCTTCATCCCAAATGGATAATAATTGTTTTCTTCAACAATTTCGGCAATGTTCACACTACCATTGTTATCAGCATCGCCATAGCTTAAACGAACATTCCCTAAATGATCTTTGTACTGGTAAATATAATCAAAAACTCCGTTATTGTAAGCTGCATATCCTTCGGGTTGGGAGAAAAATTTTAAAATACCATCTTCATAAATGTATCCGCCTGCGTATTCAGTAGTGCTATTGATGAGCGTTACTTGCTGGCGGCCCTGAAACTCACGCTTAATTATATTTTTATAATTCTTTTCCAGAGCGTAAACTAATTTTTCTTGTGTGTAATGCAAGTGTAAAGTTCATATACTTCATAGTTTTTGAATCTGATGATAATCGCTTTGTAATATTTCTGGCAATTGAAACAATTCTTTTCAATAATGTTGTGGCTGATATTTTTAGTATTCTTGCCGTGCTTCTTATTCCTAATCCCTCTTTAGTTAATTGAATTATATTTTGATTGATATCTGATTTGTAAGCTTGATTTGTATATTTTTCTATAAAGCGGTGACAGCACATTTTACAATAGGACTGCTGTTTATAGTTTTTCGTTCTCCCATTTTTAATAACCTTTTTCTCTTTACATTTTGGACAATTCATATAATCACTAACTCTGGAACATTATGTTGGTTGTTTATTCATTTTAGTTCATTTAAAGCAATATTAAAACAAAAAAGATGAGCACTACTGCTCATCTTTTTTGTTTTTCAGTAATAACTATTCTATTCCACTATGTTAGAAATCTAAATTTACATATCACTAACTTTGAAACACTACCAAAGACACCTATATGAGAACATTATCCGAATATTATTTGTACAGCTTTAAATCAGATTTTTTCACCATTCTTGATAGACTTCTGGTGTAACAAGCGAATCTTTAAACTGAATATTTTTGCACTTATTCTCCTCATACCATTCCTTCCATTTTATACGGTCCTGTTCAAAAACACCGATTGGATAGGTTGTTGAATAATTCATAATTTTCTCTAATGAAACCGGAGCGTAATTGGAAATAAAAATTACAGATTCCCTGAATTTAGAATCCTGCGAAACTGCGATATTATTTTCAATGTAGTTAACATGGTAAAAAAACATCTCTTTAAATTTGATGTTTTCATAGCAATCGCTTTTATTGATATTTGCCGATTTACAACAAATTAAAATCGGGAAGAATAAAATTAATATTTTTTTCATAATTACGGAATTTTGGTCTTAGTTACTGTAATACCTCCAGCAGGAGTTGGAGTTACAGTTTGGGACGTTTTGGTACGGTCTGGTTCGAAAAAGATGTTATCACCAGTTGAGTAATTCTCTACTCTTCGATTACCATTAACTTTATCTTCTGCAGTTCGTATTGCACTTCTATGCATTCCTAAAGCCCCCGCAGGATAAGTCCCTTTTACTCCCCCAGCTTCGGCTTTTAATTGCTGCTCTTTAGTTTCATGTGCTAATGTTCCTGCACTCGATGCTGCACCCGGACCAGTTTTATCAAATTCTTGAACATCGCCAATATCGATTTGATTATCCTTAATTGAGCCAACGTCAACATTTGCATCATTATTAACTATTTCTACATCAGCAACAGCTGGGCTGTACACTGCGCTACTATAAACATCAATAAATGCCTGTTGTTCAGCAGTAACTGGACCAGTAGCAACCTGCGTAAATTGCACGTTTCCCGTGACTAAATTGATATCTACCTTATATGTATTTCCGGTCGCTTTTTGTACTTCGTTAACGTAAGCAGCTTGTGTTGAGCCTGTTGCAGTGCCTGGTGCGTCTGTAAATTTAGGATTTATTATGTCTTGCGCTAACATTCCATCAGGATCAACAAACCTCATTGGGTTATCATAACAATAGCTATATGGCGACCATCGTCTACTCACCTCCGCTTTTGGGTCAATATTCATCCAGCGACCAATAGCAGGGTCATAATTACGTGCTCCATAGTCGTACATATTAAGCCCCAGCTCGTCCAGGAACTCTTTTCCGTTGTACTTATATTTTAAAGCCGGATTAGTTGATGTAGAAACAGTATTATATCCTTTATGCTTCATCCCAAAAGGGTAATAATT
>NZ_JAAEHL010000004.1 GCF_010614725.1 Flavobacterium ajazii | reverse complement strand
CATTTATTATTGACTCTTAAATTGGCATCCTGGGTCAGAACAAGTCTGTCTAGTTTATCATATACTAGGTATTCCCAGTCTTTGCCGGGTAGTTTTTTTTCAATGAGACGGTTACGGAAATCGTAGCGGTATTGGTAACACAAGTTGTTTAATACAGGTTCTGTAATTGCGCCTTCGGCTTTTGGAGACAATACATAGGTTAAATTACCATAGTTATCGTAAATGTAATACGTATCATGCGGCAGGTTTTCATTGTAGGTTCTTTTGAGTATAACCTGACCTTCTGCATTTTTAAACTCTACCGTGGTATTGTTATTCCCCGCTGTCCAGTTCTCGTCTTTGGTAATGGTTTTGTATAATTGACCAGCTGCATAATTTGCAGAAGAGGTAACGGTTGGCATATAAACTCCACTGGTATTAAGTGCAGTAGCGACCAAGTATTTTTTTACCAGATCTGCAGCAATATTGGTCTGATAGTCCAGTCTTATTTCGTGGCCGTTTCCAAGCTTCCAGTCATTTCCGGGAGCAGCCTGTTTCAGGACTCTGTTAAGCGGTGAGACCTCAAATTCTTTTTGAGAATAAGGGTTAAGTGTGCTCTCGTATATTGCTGTATTGTAAAATGTGCCAACATCTGTTAGTGCGGTCGTTTTATAATTGAGAGAAGCTGCTGTAGTGGGTACATAAGGTAAATACTCTTTGGCCTGACGTCCCAAAGCATCATATTCTATAGGGGTTACAATATCTTTTCCTGTAGCGGACTGCTGATGGGCTACCTGTTGGACAGGACGTCCCAAACCATCAAAATAGGTAATATTTTGATTGGCCTGCAGTGCAGTAGGAGCTGCGATACTGGCAGTTGATTCTACTTTGTAAATGGTCGTTTTTATATAATTCTCTGTTTGGGTCTGGCTTAAAAGCAAAACAGGAAACAGCGTTAGTACCAATAAGGCTATTTTTTTCATGATTTTCTAAATTATCTTTTAAAATGATAGGCGTTTTCTGATATGATATTGCCTCCGTTATCTTTTACAGTCTGTAAGTTACCAAAAGCATCATACGAATAGGATGTCTTATTACCTTTAGGATCGGTAATGGTACTGATTCCTTTAAGTGGTGCATAAGTATAGGTGGTAACCATGGCATTAGGTAGTGAATTTCTTAAAGTGGTCAATTCAGTCAGTAAGTTTGCTTCTATATTCGAATTGGATGCCGTTTGTATGTTGGTAATCATGGCAGGGGGAATACTTGAATATACTGCATTTTCGATTTTGGCAACAGGTACGGTTTGGTTATAACCCCAAATAATACTGACCGGAATACCATTTTCAGGAGTATATTGCAAAATATTACCTTTGGTATCATACTGGTTGTAAGTTATTTTATTTTCTAACTGGCCAACAGGAGGAATCGTAATGCTTGTCAGTGTATTAGGAAATTTAGCACTGTATTCATTTTTAGGTAAAATTTGAAGTGTTGCTGCATTTTTGTCGTAAACTGTAATTTTTTCAGCTATTTTATCATTTCCTCTGTAGTTTTCGGTTTTTATGGGAGTGTCTATTCTATTTGCCGAAACTAAATCAGTCGCATAAGGCAGGCTCACTGCTTGTGTATCCTGTGGATAGTAAAAATTACTTTTTAAAGAGGTACTGCCAGAGGTACTGCTTGTTTCACTTGCCAGCTGATTTTTAGAATTGTACGTAAAATTTTTGGTAAATACGACAGGATTACTGCCATTGCCGTCATAGGTTGTAGTAGCGTTCTGTATGGGATAATAATTGTACCTGAAGTTTTTAATTGCTGCCACAAACATCAATGCATCAGTACTGGTACAGGAACCAACTGAAAAATTCCTGATGATTTGTTTTTCAAAATCATCAAATCTTGCTGTATCATTCCTGTAGGTAATTATATTTTTTTTCAGAAGGGTATTGTCTGATTTATAATAGTAGGTTCCTGTGGTTTTTCCTCTTTCTAATTCTAATGAAGAGAAAGGCATATAAGCATCATCTCCCTGAATCCAGCCTAATTTTCCTGTCGGTGACTGGTCATCATGAGTAATTCCGTTTTTATCAGTGCCGTAATTTGTAAAATAATGTTTAGTGTAGGAACCGTCTGAATTTACTTCTGTAACTTCATCATATCCTATATGGGATCCATTTCCGTTAAAATTATAATTTGCTATAGAATTAAGCTGATTTATAGTATATGAAATTTTCAGACTTCCATTAACACTTAATCTGTCTGTGGCACTAAAACTATATTGAGGTTTACCATTTAAAACCCCGCTTGATGTTAATGTGGAAAGACTGGCAGTTGATGTATATCCGTTTAAGTAGTAATATTTTTTTTCATTTGCCAGCAGATCAGTACTTGTATAATTTTTAATACTGGCTATCCTGCTTCCCCCTGCATAACCTGTATAAGGGATTAAACCAATTCTTGAAGCCGGTACAACTCTTGAATGTTGATGTGCTTCCCAGGTAAAAGTTGAATATCCGCCTGTTGGATATTTCATTTTTATCAGCAGTCCTTGTGTTACATATAATGGATTGGTTACTTTTTTATCAAATGTTGACAAAGTAGTATTAGCGGTAAAATCTATATTATTTCCAAATCCCCAATGGTCTGTTTTATTGCCGCTATAAGGAGGCATTGATGCAATATTATCATAAAAAAAGCTATAATTTTTAATTTCCGGCCCATTACTTGTCTGCGTTAATCCGTTTAACGAAAATCTTTCAGTTGCACTTTGATTATAACTTAAAAAATAATATTTATTGCTGAAACCGGAACTGTTATTAAAATTACTGCTGACGGTTATTTGATCGAGTTTCTTCCATTGCAGAAGATTAATATTTTTATCTATGAGAGTTAAATTGGCGGCCGAAGTACTCCATTTATTTAACTGCAGATCCGTATATCGTAAAGTGGTCGCTACTGAACTGCTGAATGTAAGGGTTTCTGTATCTGAGGCAATAGAAGTTAAATACATTGGAAAGATATAGCTTCCTGTTAAATCATTAGGATTAACACTACCGGAAAGAATACCCTCACTACCAGTTCCGGCGGGACCGTTTGAAATGTCTTTACAGCTATAACTGCTGCTGCTGACTGTGTAATACAGGTTGCAATTTATATAGTCTCTGCTATATTGTAAATTAACTTCTCTGCCATTGCTGTCCACTATCTTTTTTAAAAGCCATGTATCAGCTCTGACTCCCGGGAAAGATTCAGCTCCATAAGGGGAAGAAAATTCTACGGCATTAGTCCCTCCAAATATGTATTTTGTACCATTTTCTATTGTTAAAGTAAATCCTTTAAACATTCTGGCCTGGTAATTCACATGACTACCTCCCAAAGTAAATACAGGATTGTATTCATTTATTAAATCCAGTATCTGTAACGGACTTAAAAATCCATCAACTTCAACCTTAATATTTTCATCTGATATAACTACCCATCCTTTTACAGGTCCGGCATAATAAAATTTACCGCTATGCCCATAAAAATTAAAACTAAATTCATCGGCCTGAACATCAGGGGAATAAAGATCGGCATTGGTAACGCTGAAATAGTCATATAAATTTGCCGGAGTATACCAATTGGTTGTTGATTCTATAATCTGCGATCCGGAAGTATTAGAAGCACTCGCCGGATTTGGATAATAAGGAACTGTTGTATACAATGGAGTTTCGCCTCCTAATTCATCAATCAGACCTTTCACATCCCTATGAATAGCCCCAAAACTACTCAGGTTCCAGCCCAAACCAACCCAGCCGGGATGCTGGTTAGGTCTTACAGAACCTGCATGATAACTCAGCGTAACAGGAACATTTATTGAACCTGATGTCAGGGTATGTATGGGTATAGATATGTCCGGTGTTCCTGTAAATAAACTCACCGGGATTTCACCGAATCGCTGCATGGATGCGGTATTTGGACTTTTAATATCCGGTATTATTGAGGACTGACTAAATACAAATTGTGTCAGTAGTATACATAAAATGGTTGGTAAATGAATTTTGTTTTTTTTCATTAGTTATTCTAATTAGATTAAGGTTATATATTGTCTTATCGGGCTTAAATTTCGTTTTCTCTAATTCTTGGAGCATATTGATCGATTTATAAAATTAACTACACCTTACGAGTAATTATTTATAAATTAAGCTTTTCATTTATGTAACAAAAACTTTTCAGCAGTACAATCTTACAAAATATCCTGCATATTTTTAGAAAATAATTAATAGATTATTTCTCGTTAATATTAAATGTGAAAAATGAGTGGCAAAAAACAAAAAATACATGATCAAAGCTATAAGGGCATTAGTTAGTATTAGCCTCGCTAAATCTTCAAATAAAGTTTATGAAACTCATCTAATAGTTCGGTCTCTATTATCCGGAAGGAATTGGAATACAATTTAAAGCAAAAACGAAAATCTAAACTTTCAGATTTAAAAATAATCGCTTTAAATCTAACCTCAGAATGTATGAGTATTGATAGTGAATGTCAATTATTTCGGATACTACCTTCTCATTTTAAATATCTTATAGAAAGAAATATTTATAATAGAAGAAAAAGTAGATTATTTTTTCAAATTGAGACTATCAGACAATTATTGTCAGACAAATTTAACTAAGACGAAAATTATTTTATTCTAGACAATATGCCTCTTGAAGTCTGTAAATTATCTAGAAGTTCGAGGAGTAAAATTTATAAAGAAACAGATTATATGCTAAACCAACAAAGGATATTGCGCTTCCCAGAAAATGGATTATTATGGTTATAAACTACATGCTGCTTGTTCTATAAAAGGGGTTTTTCAAAGTTTTGATATAAGCCTGCATCAATTCATGATATCCATTTTTTAAAAGATATTAAAATGCAATTTAATAATTGTGTTTTAATATTGGGGGATAAAGGTTATTTATCTGCAGAATACCAATTGAATCTATTTGAAAATCATAAAATTAAACTTGAAGTTCCGATGAGAAAAAATCAGAAACCCATAAAGAACAACCTTCTTTACTAAGAAACTCAAGAAAAGAATAAAAACCTTGCCTTCTCAACTATGAGACCAGTTTATGATTAGACGAAATTATGCTAAAAGTTTTGAAGGCTTTAAAACAAGAATTCTCTTAAAAATAACAACAGTAAGAATTATTCAATTCATTAATAAAACTTTAAATAGAAACATTCGTAACTTAAAAGTTAGTAATGTATAAATACAATACGGTTATATTTTTTAAAACAATCCGTTAAGTTCAGCATCAATCCTGTTAATGATATTTCCTAAATCTTCAGGATTGTCAACAAAATTAATATTATCAACATCAATAATCAGTAGTTTTCCTTTAGTGTAAGTCTGGATCCAGGCTTCGTATCTTTCGTTAAGGCGGCTCAGATAATCGATTGAAATAGAGTTCTCGTATTCGCGTCCGCGTTTGTGGATTTGTCCAACTAAATTTGGAATAGAACTTCTCAGGTAAATCAATAAATCAGGTGGTTTTACCAATGATTCCATTAACTCAAATAAGGAAGTATAATTTTCAAAATCACGGGTGGTCATTAAGCCCATTGAATATAAATTGGGCGCAAAAATATGTGCATCTTCATAAATTGTTCTGTCCTGAATAATTTTTTTTCCGCTTTCACGAATTTGCTGCACCTGACGAAAACGGCTGTTTAAGAAATAAATCTGCAAATTGAATGACCAGCGTTCCATTTGATGATAAAAATCATCCAGATACGGATTATCAACAACATCTTCATAGTGGGGTTCCCATTTAAAATGTTTGGCCAGTAATTTGGTTAAAGTTGTTTTTCCTGCGCCTATATTTCCTGCTATTGCTATGTGCATTACGGTATTACGATTTTATAATTGGTAATTTCTTTAGCTGTAAAAATAGATAAAATTTGGTCTTTGTAATAGAATTTATTTAATGATTTTTCGGGAAGACCGATTTCAGAAACAGTTTCAGATCCGTCATTGTGAATGTCTTTAAAAAACAACAAATTATCTTTTGTAAAAAGGTATTGTTTTGGACTTAAAATCAGTATTTTTTCATATTCAGGAATTTTCCCTAAAGAGGTTGTTTTGCCAAAAATATCACAGGAAAACCAATTGTTTTTTTCGTCAATCCAGTAAAAAGTGTTGAAATCGGTCTGGTAGTATTTGATGTTTTCTGTCAGAGGAGTTGAAACTGTTTTATAATCGTTTTTTAAATAATCAAAAAGACCGATTTGCTGATTAAGAGCATTGTAAATCCATAACTGATTCTGAGTAGACATACCAATTGCTGTAACTACAATCGGAATATTATTTTGAGAAAAATTAATTTCGGTAATTTTATTTAATTGATTGTCCAGCAGCACTACACTGTTGAAGTTTTCGTAAAACAGCACTATTTTAAGCGGATTCAGGATGTCGGTTTTAGTAATTTTTCCTAAAGAAATATTTTTATACTCAAAAAATTCGTTTCCTTTTATTTTTCTGAAAACATTATTTTTTATCAGGTACGAAAATCCAAAAGAATCATAGCCTGAAAATTCATCAGCATCAATGGAAACATTTGAAACCTGTTCTTGAGTTTTCTTTTGGTTTTGCGCAAAAACAGCCGAAAAAGTACAGCCGATAAAAAGTGAAAATAAAATTTTGTACTGCGTTTTGCTCATTTGAATTGGATTTCTAAAGAGCCAAATTACAAAAAACTGCAGTTAAAAGGGATTTTTAGCCTCAATTTGGTGTTTAAACTTTTTAAGATTCTAATTGTCTAAGTAATAAGCGATTTTATCTATACCTTAACTGTATTGATATATTTAATTTTTAGCATTTTAAAATTAATAATACATTTGAATGTAGGTTTTATCGGATTTACTCAATTTAAAGGAAATAAAATGAAAAAAATATTTTTTTACATGACTTTGATGCTTGTCTCAACACAAATTCAGGCACAAAAAGATTTTCAGGGAATGGCTGTTTATGAGTCAAAGACACAAGCACCGAAGTTTGAAGGAATGCGTGGGAACAGGGACATCACGCCGGAAATGCAGAAAAATATGGAAGAGCGTATGAAAAAAATGCTCGAAAAAACATTCATTTTAAATTTTGATAAATCAGCATCTATTTATAAGGAAGAAGAAAAACTGGAAAATCCGGGTCAACAACAGGGAGGTTTCCGTATGATGTTTGGTTCGCTTACCGGAGGCGGAGGTACTTTTTATAAAGATGTAAAAACAAAATCCTATACAGTTGACAAGGAATTTATGGGCAAGGAATTTCTTGTTGTGGATTCGCTGCCAAAGTTAAACTGGAAATTAGAACAAGAAACCAAATTAATAGGCGGTTACAATTGTTACAAAGCCACAGCAACAAAACAAGCCAGTAAAACCGATTTTAGAAACTTCAGACCTAAAAATGAAGATGATAAAAAGGATGAAGCTAAAAAGACTTCAGGAGATACGAAAACGAATTTTGCAGACAATTTTGAAATGCCAAAAGAAATTGTAGTAACAGCATGGTATACACCAGAAATTCCGGTAAATCAAGGACCGGAGAATTATTGGGGACTTCCGGGCTTGATTTTAGAAATCAATGACGGAACTACTACCATTTTGTGTTCTAAAATTGTTTTGAATGCGAAGGATAAAGTGGAAATAAAACCTTCTAAAAAAGGAAAAGTAATTTCTCAGAAAGAATACGACGAAACGGTTGTTAAGAAGATGGAAGAATTTAGAGAGATGAACCGTGGTCGTGCCGGAGGACCACCACCAATGGGGAGATAATAAATATAAATTCCAATTTAAAAAAAACAAATTCTAATCTTTTGTAATGAACAAAATACTTTGTTTCGTAGCCTTTTTATTTACATCTGTTTCTTTTTCTCAAAGTGTCCGTTTTGATGGTTTTATTCAGGATGATCAGAAAAATCCGTTGGAAATGGCCAATATTATGGCTATTAATAATGGTACAAAAGCAATGGATTCGTATGGAATCACTAATGACAAAGGAAAGTTTCAGCTTACCTTAAAACCAAATACTGCTTATACCGTTAAAGTGAGTTATCTGGGAATGAAGTCTAAAGAAATTGCAGTTTCGACTAAGTCTGAAAATATGACCCAAAATATTGTTTTGGATGGCACCGGAATCGAATTGGAAGGAGTTGAAATTGTACGTGAAATGCCTGTTTCTATAAAAGGCGATACCATTGTATATAACGCCGATTCTTTTAAATCCGGAACCGAAAGAAAACTGGAGGATGTTCTGAAAAAACTGCCAGGAGTTGAGGTAAACGCCGATGGAGAGATTGAAGTAGAAGGAAAGAAGGTCAGTAAATTAATGGTTGAAGGAAAAGACTTTTTTGACGGAGATACCAAATTGGGGGTTAAAAATATTCCGGCAGATGCGATTGATAAAGTGCAGGTTCTTAGAAATTATAACGAAGTAAGCGCCTTAAAAGGTCTTGAAAACGACCAGGACAATGTGGCGATGAATATTAAACTGAAAGAAGGCAAAAAGAATTTTTGGTTCGGTGATGTCACGGCAGGAATTGGTGTTGCAGAACTCGACAGCCGTTATATTATCAATCCTAAACTATTTTATTACAGTCCAAAATACAGCATCAATTTAATTACCAATTTTAATAATATTGGAGAATTACCAATTACGGCTCAGGATTATTTTAAGTTCACAGGAGGGTTTAAAAATATGATGAAAAAGGGTGGAAGTAATTTTAATGTGTCTTCGAATGATTTAGGGATTTCATTACTCCGAAATAATCGTGCAAAAGAAATTGAAACGAAATTTGGTGCCACAAACTTCGCTTATTCGGTTAATAAAGCCTGGAATATTAGCGGTTTTGGAATTCTTTCAGCCTCCAAAACAGAATTAGAAACGAAATCGCAGACTACAATTTTAGATTCGGGAGATCAGGAGAAACGTGACGAAAATACTAATCAGAAAAATAATTTGGGACTTTTTAAATTAAGTTCAACTTACAAACCAAGCGATAAATTTCAGTTTGATTATGATATTTTAACCAAATTGACAAAGCAGGAAGAATATTCGGATTTATTTAGAGATCAAATAGTAGAAGATAAAACTACTTCAGAAACTATTTTTACAACAAAAAAACAAGATCCGACTTCAATAAATCAGAATTTGAGTTTATATTACACACAAAGTGATAAAAACATTTTTGCTTTTGAAATGCAGCATTTATATCAGGATGAAAATCCGTTTTATAACGCCAATCTGCAGACACTTCCTTTCCCTTTGTCTGGATATGTTAAACAAACGAGAAATGATTATAATCAGGATCGATTTGTAAAAACCAATAAACTGGACGCTAAACTGGATTACTATTATATGGTAACACCAAAAAGCAACATTAATGTTACTTTAGGAAATACATATTCCTATCAAAACTTCAACTCTCACATTTTTCAAATATTGGATAATGGAGAAAAAAATGATTTGAATAACACTGAAAATAATAATGATGTAGATTACAGATTTAATGATACTTTTTTAGGCTTCCACTATAAAATTTTAACTGGAAAATTCACCCTGACGCCTGGTGTAAGTCTGCATTCTTATCAAATGACAAACGGACAGCTGGGGTCTGATTATTCTCAGAATTTTGTAAAAATCCTGCCAGATTTCTTTGCCTTATATCAAATTAAAAAATCAGAAACATTAACTTATAATTTCTCTCTAACGAATGATTTTACAGATATTAATCAATTAGCAGAAGGTTATGTTTTGTCTAACTACAGCAGTTTGTTTCGTGGAAATCGTTCCTTGGAAAATGCAACTTCACAAGTGCATTCACTTCGTTATTTTAAATATAATATGTTTAATTTCGAAAATATTTTTGCTAATGCTACTTACACAAGAAAGGTTGATGCAATTAAAACTGAAGCAAAGTTTGATGGAATTAATCAGTTTTCGGTTCCTTACAACTCTAATTTAGCAGATGAAACTTTATCTGGAATGGGAAGTTACGGGCGTTCGTTTTTAAAAAATTATAAAGCCTCAGTCAATGCAAGTTTAAACTGGTCAAAGTTTAATAATAAACAAAATGGTGATTTAAGAACTACTGAAAGTTTTGTTCAGAGTTATACGATGAGAGCTTCAACAAATTATAAAAATCTTCCGAATATAGAATTTGGATACAATCTTCTTGTAAATAAATACAGCGGCTCTACTTTTTATACCGATAAGCCGTTTGCAAAATTAGATTATTATTTCTTAGACAGTTTTTCTTTTGTTTCAGAATACGAATTTTATCATTATTACAATGGAGATAAGTCTGTTGATAACGAGTACGATTTTTTAAGCGCAAGTTTGATTTATCAGAAGAAAGACAGCAAATGGGAATATAAAATTGCTGCTACAAACTTGTTAAACACAACCTATCTTAATGACGATAGTTTTTCGCAGTTTTCTACAAGAGTGTCTCAGTATACGGTACAGCCGCGATATATCATGTTTTCTATGAAATATAATTTATAATAAAGAGAATAATATCGGGCTAAGCGGAGTCGAAGTCCATTTCTAATAAAAGCCTTTGAATTGTAATTTTCAAAGGCTTTTTTGTTCTTATTGTTGCATTTTTAGCAATGTTTGGATTGTAAAAAGCAATTATTTCTTTGTAAATGACTAAATTTGGTGTATTAAATTAAAGAATATGAAAAACAAATTAATTTTGCTTTTAATTGCTTCCTGCAGTGTTGTGTTTTCACAGGCAGTTAAAAAACCATTAGTTTCTGCAATTACAGATAAAGATCTTAGAACCGATATGTACCAAATGGCGGGTGATCATTTTAATGGACGTGAAGCCGGGACTTTAGATGAACTGAAAGTATCAATGTGGCTGGCGAACAAAGCTAAAGAGGCCGGAATGGCACCTGCTGGTGATGACGGAACTTATTTTCAGTTTTTTGATTTATACAGACATCAGGTTACGGCAAACACCAAGTTTAAAATTGGCCAGAAATCATATAAATTATGGAGTGAGGTTTTAGTTGCAGAAACAACTAATATTAAGGTAGAAGCTCCTTTGCTTTATTTGGGAACGGCGACTAAGGCGGAAGTAGAAAAAACTGATGTGAAGGGAAAAGCAGTTGTGATTTTGGCTTCGAAAGAAGGTATTTCAGATGAAATTTCTCTTTTTGACAGACGTTATCCGGGTTTGGTAAAACAAAAATATTACGATTTATTACTTTCAAAAGGAGCTGCGGCACTAATACTTGTAGCTGATGATTTAGGAGAACAGAGCTGGTCGCAAGTAGAACCGCAAATGACAAGAGGAGTTTACGGAATTGAAGGTTTTAGAGATAAAATACCTGTACCTCCAAGAATGCCTGCGTTTTGGGTGCACAAGGATCAGTTAGAATATTTGAAAAACACAAAAGATTTATTGTCGACTGAAGTTGTTTCTGAAACGTATAAATATCCTTCAGTAAATGTGGTCGGAACCATTGCAGGGACAGATTCTAAATTAAAAAATGAATATGTGCTTTTTAGTGGTCATCAGGATCATGATGGTGTACGTCAAAAGTACGGTCAGGATTCCATTTACAATGGTGCCGATGATAATGCAAGTACCTGTGTAGCAATGCTCGCAATTGCAAGGGCTTATAAAAAACAACCGGGAAAAAGAACGGCTTTGTTTGTTTTTCATGGTTCAGAAGAAAGAGGATTGTTAGGTTCAAGCTGGTATGCATCACATCCAACAGTTCCTGAAAAAGACATTATCGCAGTTTTAAATGGTGACATGATCGGAAGAAACAATGTAAATCAGGCGGCATTATTAGGATCAAGTTCGCCTCATGAAAATTCATCCGATTTAGTGGCAATTGCAAAAAGAGCCAATGAAGAAGGGCCAAAATTTGATCTGGATAAACTTTGGGACAGACCGGAACATCCGGAGTATTTTTACTTCCGTTCAGATCATTTACCTTATGCACGCAAAGGAATTCCTGCGGTCTTTTTTACAAGTGTTTTACATAGCGAATACCACACTCCAATGGACGAATCTGAAAATATTGATTACGTAAAACTGCATAAAATGACTGAATGGATGTACCGTACAGGATGGATTTTGTCAAACGATCCAAATCGTCCTAAAACGTTACCAAATGTAAAATTGGAAAGATAAAAGTCTATTTGATAAAAATAAAAGACCCGATTTCAAGAAATTGAAATCGGGTCTTTTGATGTTTAAGAATAAAATAGTTGTCAAAAAATCTAACAATCTATTAGTCTAATATTCTAAATTAAAGCCCAAATGCAGCTTTAACCTGATCAACAAAATCAAGTTTTTCCCATGTAAACAATTCAACAGTAACTGTTTTTTCGTTTCCTCCAGGAGCAGAGAAAGTTTTAGTTACAGTTTCCGGTTTACGTCCCATGTGTCCGTAAGCAGCTGTTTCGCTGTAAATTGGGTTTCTTAATTTCAAACGCTGCTCGATAAAGTAAGGACGCATATCAAAAATAGCTTCTACTTTTTTAGCGATTTCACCATCCGTTAAGTTCACTTTTGCTTTGCCGTAAGTATTAATGAAAATTCCCATTGGTTCAGCAACTCCAATTGCGTAAGAAACCTGAACTAAGATTTCGTCAGCAACACCAGCAGCAACTAAGTTTTTAGCGATATGACGAGTTGCATAAGCAGCACTTCTGTCTACTTTACTTGGATCTTTTCCAGAGAAAGCACCACCACCGTGAGCACCTTTTCCACCGTAAGTATCAACGATAATTTTTCTTCCAGTTAAACCAGTATCTCCGTGAGGTCCTCCAATAACGAATTTTCCTGTTGGGTTAATGTGGTAGTTGATCTTATCATTGAATAAATGAGCATGCTCTGGGTTTTTAGCGATAATTCTTGGAATCAGGATTTCGATAATATCTTTTTTGATTTTAGCTAACATTGCAGCTTCTTCATCAAAATCATCATGTTGTGTTGAGATAACAATTGCGTCGATACGAGTTGGTTTGTTGTCATCGCTGTATTCTAAAGTTACCTGAGATTTAGCATCCGGACGTAAATACGTGATTTCTTTGTTCTCGCGTCTTAAAATAGCTAATTCTTGTAGTAATTTATGAGATAAATCAAGTGCCAATGGCATGAAGTTTTCAGTTTCGTTTGTTGCGTAACCAAACATCATTCCTTGATCTCCAGCACCTTGCTCTTCTGGCTTAGCTCTGTCAACACCTTGGTTAATGTCTGCAGACTGCTCATGAATTGCAGAAAGAATTCCACAAGAATTCGCTTCAAACATATATTCACTTTTAGTATATCCAATTTTACGGATTACCTCACGTGCAATTTGCTGAACATCAAGATAAGTATTCGATTTTACTTCACCTGCTAAAATAACCTGACCAGTCGTAACTAATGTTTCACAAGCTACTTTTGAGTCAGCGTCAAATGCCAAAAAGTTGTCAATTAATGCATCCGAAATTTGATCTGCAACTTTGTCTGGATGCCCTTCACTAACAGATTCTGACGTAAATAAATAAGCCATAATAATGTAATAATAATGTATTAATTTAAAATTAAGCGGGAAAAAGAATTGCTAAAAGGGCTAAAGGAGAGTTTCTGCTTTAGCATTTTTTACTACTGAAATGAATCTTTCAGCATTCATAACAAAACAGTTTCATTATGAAGAGGTTGCAATCAGTTCAAATTTTTCCTCTTTTTCGGGTGCAAAGGTATGAAACCATTTTGATTTGCAAATTAAAGTTCAACTTTATTTTATTTTTTGAAGATAAATTTAACAGTAACATATTAAATTGATAGGGTAATAGAAATTAATTTACTTTTTGTTTGGTGGTTTGAAAAAAAGTTCTCAAATTTGCCATACAAAAGAAAAGCAAAATGAATTTAATTACTAAAAATATGTGTTGTATGATGTCGGAAACTTCCGCAGAGTTCACTATTGTTTAGGATTAAAACTAAATATAAATGAAACCTCTGCAATCGCGGAGGTTTTTTTTTGATTTAAATTGAATTTGAAAAAATCATACGTAGAGATACACAGCGGTAGAGATGCACGGTAGTGCATCTAAAATTACAGAAAGAGAAAAATAAAAATAAAACAATGAATACTACAGTAGTAAATAAAATGATGATGTGTTGTAAGATGCCAATGTGTATCCCGATTTACTGTTGCCGAAAGTGAAAGATAAAATCTTTGTTATAGTTCCTAAACTATAAGCCCTTTTGGTAGCCATCCGAAAGGGCTTTTTTTATTTCATTAATTAAAATTAGAATCATGAAAACCATATATAAAATCTTAAAATCTATTAATCCTAAAAATGTTTTTGGGATTGTTCAAAATCAAAAATCAAACTTCAGTTTACAAAAGGGGAAATTATATTCTGACGAGAGGCATTCATTGCTTGCATTGATGTATTCTGCAGAAAACGAGAATCTTTTTATTTAATAATTCATTTCATAATATAATAATAAAAAATAAGAATAGTATTAATACTTTAAAAACTAAGAAATCATGAGCACACAAAAATTTGCAACAAACGCATTACACGCAGGACACGACGTAACTAAAAATTCAGGAACCAGAGCGGTGCCGATTTATCAGACTACATCGTATGTTTTTAATAATTCTGACCATGCAGCCAACTTATTTGGTTTAGCTGAACCAGGGTTTATCTATACAAGATTGAATAATCCGACCAACGACATTCTGGAACAGCGTCTTGCAGCTCTTGAAGGCGGAATTGGAGCAGTAGTTACCGCTTCAGGTACATCGGCTATTACTACAGCTTTGCTTACTTTACTAAAAGCAGGTGATCATATTGTGGCTTCAAATAGTTTATACGGAGGAACATATAATCTTTTAAAAGTGACTTTGCCTCGTTTAGGAATTACAACCACTTTTGTAGATCCTTCTAATCCGGAAAATTTTACTAAAGCTGCCAAAGAAAATACCAGAGCCTTTTTTGCTGAATCTTTAGGAAATCCAAAGCTAGATGTTTTAGATCTGAAAGCAATTTCATCAGAGGCTAAAAACTTCAAAGTGCCTTTTATTGTAGATAATACCGTAGCGACTCCTTATTTATTGAAACCAATTGAATATGGTGCCAATATCGTAATTCATTCATTAACGAAATATATTTCAGGAAACGGGACTTCATTAGGAGGCGCTATTATTGATGCCGGAACTTTTGACTGGGCTAACGGAAAGTTTCCTGAATTTACAGAGCCTTCTGCAGGATATCACGGACTGGTATATCACGAAGCTCTTGGAAATGCAGCCTTTATTGCAAAAGTAAGAATCGAAGGTTTACGTGATTTCGGTGCAGCTTTGAGTCCGTTTAATGCTTTTCAGATTATTCAGGGACTGGAAACTTTGCCAATCCGAATAAAAAAACATAGCGAAAATGCGCTGGCTCTTGCCGAATGGCTTGAAAAACAGGACCAGGTGGTTTGGGTGAATTACCCGGGACTGAAATCCAATAAATTTTATGATTTAGCCAAAGAATATCTGCCGGAAGGCCAAAGCGGTGTTATTACTTTTGGGCTTCAGGGAGGTTATGAAGCAGCTAAAAAAGTAGTTGATGAAACTAAACTGTTCTCGCTTCTGGCAAATATTGGAGATACAAAATCACTTATTATTCATCCGGCCAGTACAACACATCAACAACTGACAGACGAGGAACAGCTGGAAACAGGAGTTTCAAAAGATTTAATTCGTCTTTCTGTCGGAATAGAAGATATCGAAGATTTAATTGAGGATTTAAAAACTGTTTTTGAAAGTGTTGCAAAATCACACCATACAGTCCTTAATAAAAATTAAAGTTTTTTTGTTTTTTGTTTGAAAAATTGCCTTTAGTAAAGTGGATTTGCTAAAGGTGATTTTTTTTAGAACAAACTTTTTTAATTCAATAAGGTAAAAGGGTTTCCTTCTAAAAATAAGTTCTTTGAAATACTTATTTAAAAGTAAAGTACAAGCGGAGTTTTTTGTTTGAATTGTAGGTTTTGGCTTATTTTTCAAACGTTGTAATTTTTGTAAGATGTTTTTTGGTGTTAAATAGCGTTTTTTTATCGTTTTTATGCTGATTTTGTGGGTTTATATTTGGTAAATAAAAAAAAAGGTTGCATATTTGTTACACCCAAAAGCTACTAAATATGTTTAATCAATACCAAATGTTTTGCGTCCTTTCGAAAGAAGAAACCGTTGGGTTGTCTATTGCTTAAAATTGTAAAAACAATATCATTATAGCAAAGCCTCCCAAAATATTTTGGGAGGCTTTTTAAATTTATACAACAAATGTCAGAATTTTTTAAAATAACAAATAAATCACAGATGAATAAGTCCCTTCAGATGAACAAGATGTTCAATGTCGCGTCTATTGGCGTATGCGTCTGTTGATTCCAAAAGTATAATAAGTTAAAACGACTTGACCCTTTTGGTATCTAAATCCAAAAGGGTTTTTTTATTTCGTCAGACGACTTAACAAAATAGTAAAAGAATAATAAAGAAAAATAAATAAACAGACTAAAACTTAATATTATGAGCACTTTAAACTACTTAGCAAAAACATTCATTACATTGAAAAACATAAGGCACAGAAGAAACAATTTGCCAAAAAATGAATTGACTCATCCAAGATTCGGAATCACTGAAACGGATATAAAAACCGAAAAGAAAGATCCTAAATCTTTATTGTTTTTGATGTATTCAAAAGAAAATGAAACGCTTTTTATCTAAATTAAAGAGTTTTTCAAATAGGTAATTACCTGCTTAATTTTACTGGGCAATTTTGTTCGGTAATTTTTTGCGTACAATAGTTTTTGTTTGTGATATAGTTAATAAACAAAAGAATCTATTCAGATAAATTTGTTTGTTTAAGAAAATAGTAGTTAATTTGCACCGTTAAGTTCAGAAATGTATTGAAATGTTATAAAGAAAGGACGAGGGATTAGACCCGATGAATCCTTAGCAACCCTTCGGTAAAGCGAAGAAGGTGCTGCATTCTACCACGCCCAACGTGGAAAGATAACAAAAAGTTTTTCAGGTTAGTTCTAAACTTTCTTTCTAATATTTCCATATACAAATCAAAAAATAAAAGATTTGAAATTGGAAAGTATACCACCAAACCCTATCATATTACAAAATTTCACTACCGAAAGTGGTGCTCAATATAATTCGTTACCCTTAAGTTTTGTACTTTTTGGTCAACCATTGCATAATGCTCCTGTTGTTTTGGTCAATCATGCTTTAACCGGAAATGCTCAGGTTACTGGAGAAAATGGCTGGTGGAATGATTTGATTGGTGAAGGAAAAACAATAGACACAAATAAATATTCCGTTTTGGCTTTTAATGTTCCCGGTAACGGAAATGATTCTTTTATCATTGAAAATTATCAGGATTTTACGGCAAGAGATATTGCCGCTATTTTTTTGAAAGGAATAGAAGCTTTACAAATTGAACAGCTTTATGCCATTATCGGAGGTTCTGTAGGCGGAGGAATTGCCTGGGAAATGCTGGCATTAGAGCCAAACATCACAAAACATTTAATTCCGATTGCGACAGACTGGAAATCGACGGACTGGATGATTGCAAATTGTTTTTTACAGGAGCAAATCCTGAAAAATTCGTCAAAACCAATTGAAGATGCCAGAATTCACGCCATGTTGTGCTACCGTTCTCCGGAATCATTTAAAGAGAAATTTCAACGGACTGTAAATGAAAACCTTTCTGTTTTTAATATAGAAAGCTGGCTGGCACATCACGGAGATAAATTACAAAAAAGATATCAGTTGGCTTCTTACAAACTAATGAACCAACTGCTTAAAACAATAGATATTACCAGAAACGGAGAAGATTTTAAAACTTTAATGTTAAAAACAAAAGCGGATATCCATATTATTGGTATCGATTCAGATTTGTTTTTTACACCAAAAGAAAATCGGGAAACGTTTCAGGAATTAAAAAAGTTCAAAGACAATGTTTTTTACAGCGAAATAAATTCGGTACACGGACATGATGCTTTTTTAATAGAGTACAAACAATTAGATAATTTACTTGCTGCTATTTTTTAGCATAAATAACAAAAGATAAAATGAAAATATTAAAATTTGGAGGTAAATCATTATCAAACGGAGAAGGACTTAACAAAGTTGTCTCTATCATTGCTGAGAAAGTAAGCCAGGGTGAAAAAATTGCTGTAGTAGTTTCTGCAAGAGGAAATGCTACAGATGAATTAGAATATATTTTAAAAATTGCTGCTAAAAATGGCGATTACAAACGATTATTAGAGAATTTCAAAACGTATCAGGTTTCAGATTATCCTCAGGTTGATTTATCTGAAGAGTTTACTATTCTGGACAAACTTTACGAAGGAGTAAGCCTGATTGGAGATTACAGCAATAAAATTAAAGATCAGATTTTGTCTAAAGGTGAATTGCTTTCGGCAAAATTATTAACGGCTATTTTGATCGAAAAAGGTATTCCTGCAAATTTTACAGATACCAGAGATTTGCTGAAAACGGATTCTAAATTTGGTGATGCACAGCCTTTAGAACAGCTTTCGAAGAAAAATGTTGTCAATTATTTTAAAGAACATAATGGTTCAACAGTTAATATCGTAACTGGTTTTATTGGTTCTAATAATAATAATGACACGACAACTTTAGGAAGAAACGGTAGTAATTACACAGCTTCGTTAATTGCAAATTACCTGAATGCAGAAGAATTACAAAACTTCACACACGTTGACGGAATTTATACTGCAAATCCTGATTTGGTAGAAGATGCCAAAAAAATCGAATTTTTATCATTCAATGAAGCAAACGAATTAGCCAATTTTGGAGCTACAATTCTGCATGCCAAAACAATTATTCCTTTGTTGGAAAAAAATATTCCGCTTCGAATTCTAAATACATTCAATCATGAAAATCGCGGAACGTTAATCACTTCTGATTCGACTAAAGAAGGAATAAAAACGCTTTCTGTTCTTGAAAATGTTTCTCTTTTGAATCTTGAAGGACGTGGATTACTTGGAAAAGCCGGAGTTGATGCCCGAATTTTCAAGGTAATGGGCGATAACAACATCAGTGTAAGTATTATTTCGCAAGGTTCTTCAGAAAGAGGAATTGGTTTGGTTGTGGCGACTGATAAAGCGACAACAGCAATGGTCGAATTGGAGAAAGAATTCGAAAATGACTTTTATTCTAAAGACGTAAACCAGATTACAGTGACAGATAATGTTTCGGTTATTTCAATTATTGGTCAGGATTTGAGTACGTTTCACAAACCATATACAGCATTAATCAAAAATAAAATTGTTCCGATATTGTTCAATAATACGGTTACAGGTAAAAACGTGAGTTTGGTGGTTAAAAAATCTGAACTTAATAAAGCCTTAAACGTAATTCACGGTGAGATTTTTGGGGTTTCTAAGAAAATTAATATCGCTGTTTTTGGTCACGGATTAGTGGGCGGAACTTTAATCAATCAAATTTTGGAGTCGGCTTCAGCGATTGAAAAACGTAAAGATATTAAGCTGAATGTTTTTGCAATTGCGAATTCTAAAAAACTGATTTTAAATAAAAACGGCGTAACTTCTGACTGGAAAAATGAGATAGAGAAAAAAGGACTTGATTATACTATTCAGGATATTATTGATTACGCAGATAAATACCATTTAGAAAACTTAATTGCCATTGATAACACAGCAAGTGCTGCATTTGTTGAGAATTATATTAAACTTGCAGAAAGTAGCTTCGATTTGATTTCTTCGAACAAAGTTGCTAATACGCTGAGCTATGGTTTTTATAAAGAGTTAAGAAAAGTTCTGGCTGAAAATCAAAAGAATTATTTGTATGAAACCAATGTTGGTGCCGGTTTACCATTAATTGATACGATAAAATTACTGCATCTTTCAGGTGAAAATATCACTAAAATAAAAGGGGTTTTCTCTGGAACGTTGAGTTATCTTTTCAATAATTTCTCTGCGAAAGATGTTCCTTTCAGCGAAATTTTACAAGAGGCAATTGATAATGGTTATACAGAACCAGATCCACGTGAAGATCTATGCGGAAATGATGTGGGAAGAAAATTATTGATTTTGGCAAGAGAATTAGATTTACAGAATGAATTTGAAGAAATTTCCATTCAGAATTTAATTCCGGAACATTTACGCGAAGGAAATGTTGCTGATTTCTTAACGAAATTAAAAGAATTCGATCCGATTTACGACAAAATAAAAGCAGATCAAAAACCGAATCATGTATTGAGATACATCGGTGAATTGTCAGGAGATTTGCAGAATGACAAAGGAAATCTTGAAGTAAAATTAGTTTCAGTACCATCAGACACTGCTCTTGGCGGACTAAAAGGCTCTGATTCTTTCTTCGAAATTTATACAGAATCTTACGGAGACAGACCAATTGTAATTCAGGGAGCCGGAGCAGGTTCAGCGGTTACGGCAAGAGGAGTTTTTGGAGATATTTTGAGGTTGTCTGATAAAGGATAGAGATTTAATTGAGGCTAAAAATTCTTAAAAATGATATTCATAACACAATTTATTTATCTGTTCGAAGGTCAGGAAGAAGTTTTTCATCAGTTTGAAGATATTGCGATTCCAACAATTTTGAAGTACAATGGAAAATTATTGCTTCGCGTACGACCAGATGAAAAGAGTTATATAGAAAGCAATATAGAGCAACCTTATGAAATTCATTTGGTAGAATTCGAATCAGAAGAAGATTTTGAGAATTTTAAACACGATGAGGAGCGAAAAAAGTTTCTTCATTTGAAAGAACAGTCTATAAAATCTGTTTTGTTCATAAAAGGAAATAAACTTTGACAAAAAAATAACAACACAATGAAAATAACATTAGACAGAGTAAACGAAAACTTCCACTTTCAATTAAAAAATGAACGTGGACATATTGTAAATGTTGATGCACGTCCTGAGTTTGGAGGTAACGATATGGGGCCAAGCCCGATGGAATTGGTTTTGATGGGAGTAGCAGGCTGCAGCGGAATCGATATGATTTCGATTCTAAAAAAACAGCGTCAGGAAATTACTTCTTTTAAAGCTGATGTTGAAGGCGAGCGTGTACAGGTAGGAGAGGCAAAGCCTTTTAAAAATATTTATGTTGTTTTTTCTTTGGAAGGAAACATCAAAGAAGATAAAGCGGCTAAGGCAGCACAATTATCATTCGATAAATATTGCTCGGTTTCTAAAACGGTAGAACCAACTGCGACGATACACTACAAAGTAATTTTGAACGGAGTAGAATTAGAAAAATAAAATAATTAGAGAATTAGTCAATTAGAAAATGAGATAATTCTCTGATTTTTGATTGAATCATAAAAATTCGCATTAAATTTCTTAGTGAATCTGCGAGTCTTTGTGAAATTTAAAAACAACGGATTAGTGCCAATTGATACAATTCGTGTTAAACAAAAAAACAAAATGAGCGAACAAGAGTTTGGTTTTGAAACACAAGCCATCAGAACACATTTAGAGAAATCACAATTTCAGGAACATTCAACTCCTTTATATTTATCATCAAGTTTTGTATTTGAAGATGCAGAGGATATGAGAGCGTCTTTTACAGAAGAAAAAGTACGTAATATTTATTCTCGTTTCAGTAATCCAAACACCACAGAGTTTGTGGATAAGGTTTGTGCAATGGAAGGAGCTGAGGCAGGATATGCTTTTGCAACCGGGATGGCTGCAATTTATTCAACTTTTGCCGCTTTATTGGACTCAGGTGATCATATTGTTTCTGCCGGAAGCGTTTTCGGGTCAACACATGCGTTGTTTATGACTTATTTCCCAAAATGGAATATTGAAACGACCTATTTCGATATTAACAAACCGGAAACGATTGAGAGTTTTATCAAACCAAATACTAAAATCTTATACGCTGAAACACCTACAAACCCTGGTGTAGATGTAATTGATTTGGAATTGTTAGGGCAAATAGCCAAGAAACATAATTTGATTTTAATAATTGACAACTGTTTTGCAACGCCATACATTCAGCAGCCAATTAAATACGGAGCGCATATCGTAGTGCATTCTGCTACAAAGTTAATGGACGGTCAGGGGCGTGTTTTAGGAGGAGTTGCTGTTGGTGATGCTGAGTTAATTCGCAAAATATACTTGTTTTCAAGAAATACAGGCCCGGCAATGTCGCCATTTAATGCATGGGTATTATCAAAAAGTTTAGAGACTTTGGCGGTTCGTGTGGACAGACACTGCGAAAATGCTTTGAAAGTTGCCGAGTTTTTAGAAAGTCATCCAAATGTAAACAGTGTGAAATATCCTTTCTTAAAATCACATCCAAAGTATGAAATCGCTAAAAAACAAATGCTTTTAGGAGGTAATATTATTGCTTTTGAAATTAAAGGTGGAATCGAAGCAGGACGTAAATTTTTGGACAAAATTAAATTATGTTCACTTTCAGCCAATATTGGTGACGTAAAAACAATTGTTACACATCCGGCGTCAACTACACACAGTAAATTGTCTGTGGAAGAGAAATTAGCTGTAGGAATTACTGAAGGTCTGGTACGTGTTTCTGTAGGTTTGGAAACAGTAAAAGATGTAATTGCCGATTTAGAGCAAGCGCTTTCTTAAAATAATTTTAGATAATACAAAAATGACAATTTTTGACCGTAAACTTATTACTGTTAAAAATTGTCATTTGCTTTTAATGCTTGTTTGAACTTAAAGTATATTTTTGTTTTGATTAAAATCCAATTTTTTAAATAGCATATATTATTCAAACCAACCCACATGAGTAATTCTACCTACATCCTTGACAACAAATTATTGGCTTCTAATGACAGTCGTTTTATAAATAATCTTGTAGATTCATCCCTTACATGTGCTTTTTTGTTAGTGTTACAATATTATTTTTTTCCTTTTCTTATCGGTTTTTTTGACTCGTTTGATTTAACTGGTTTTGGAATTTGGTATTACAATTTAAATGAATGGTACTGGTTGAGTATTAGTTGGGGACTGACATTAGGTTATTATGTTTTAACAGAAGGTTTTTTGGGCAGGTCGCTTGGGAAATTTATTACAGGTACAATTGTGATAAATAAGAATGGCAATAAACCAGGTTTTAGAACAATTTTGATAAGAACTTTAATTAGATTTATTCCTTTAGATATCCTTTCTTTTTTAGGGAATTCTGGAAGAGGTTGGCATGATTCCTTTTCAAATACTTATGTAGTGAACAAAAAAGCATTAGAGGAAAGTATAAAATTATATTATGAATTTGATTTAATTGGAGTAAAGGAAATAGAGTGATAAATTCATTTCTATACAACTATGAAACCAAGATTACTCATTTTATCAGATCTCTTTGGAGGAAAAAATCCGGAATGGGTAAAATTGTATACTGAAATATTACAATCTAAATTTGATGTTCAGTACTATGATGTTCGTGTATTGGCAAATATCTGTTTAGAAAGTATTAGTGAATCAGATATTCACGATCAATTTCTAAATGGAGGAATTGAAAAAGCAGTTGAGAATTTATTAAAACTTGAAAAAGAAGAAATTGTCATTTTAGGTTTCAGTATTGGAGGAACAATTGCCTGGAAAGCTGCTTTAAACGGCTTGAAAGTTTCTCATTTAATCGCAGTTTCATCAACAAGATTACGTTTTGAAACCCAAATTCCGGACTGCAAAATCAATTTGTATTTTGGAGAAAAAGATTTAAATGTGCCAAATTCGGAGTGGTTTTCAGATTTAAATATATCGAATCAATTTTTTGAAAACCAAGGGCATCAATTGTATTTACAAAAAGAGAATGCTTTTATTATTTGTAATAATTTTTTGTAGTTTTTTATCCAAAAAGTATATTTTTGTTAACAGTGAGAATTAAAAACCTGACATAAATTCAATTTAATTGAAGTTTAGGAAGAAGATTGATAAAACTATACCAAATTAGTAGAATTAACTTTTGTTCTATTTAGTAATATCGTTCAAAAAGCTTATTTTTGCTGCGAAATAATAAGAAGCCGTTTGTTTAATTCATTGATAGCTTCTGAACTAAATTTACAATCTAAAATTTAAAAATGCTTTCAAAGAAAACAAAATACGGAATTAAAGCTCTAACTTATTTGGCCCGACGTGAAAACAATGAACCTGTTCAAATTGCTGAGATTGCCAAAAGCGAACATATTTCGATTAAATTTCTGGAAAGTATTTTGTTACTATTAAGAAATTCCGGTTTTCTGGGAGCCAAAAAAGGTAAAGGAGGAGGCTATTATCTTATAAAAGAGCCAAAAGATATTAGTATGGCCAAAGTATACCGAATTCTTGAAGGGCCTATAGCTCTGTTGCCTTGTGCCAGCCATAACTTTTATGAAAAATGCGATGACTGTGATGATGAATCAACCTGTGCTGCAAGACGTTTAATGACAGAAGTTCGTGATAATACACTTAAAATACTGGAAAGTAATTCTTTGGCTGATATAGCTTTTTAATTAAATCTTACTATTAATAAATAAAAAAATGACCATTTCAAATCTAGAAATGGTCATTTTTTGTAAGGTGTATTTTTTATTTAAAAAATTAATTTATATCCGGCTAAGAAAAGCATTACTGCAATTGCATTTCTAAGAAACTGATCCGGAACTTTCCCACTCAGCATACTTCCAATTACAATTCCCGGAAGAGATCCTAATAGTAATTGACCTAATAATATCAAATCCATATTTCCCATTGAGGCATGCCCTATTCCGGCAACTAATGTTAATGGAACAGCATGTGCAATTTCGGTTCCTACTAAACGGGGTGTTGGCAATAAAGGATAAAGAAAAAACAACGTAACAGTTCCTAATGCACCGGCACCAATAGAAGTCAAAGTTACCGTTGCGCCCAATAAAACACCAATTCCTATGGTTAGCATATTTTGTGTTGTGCTTTCACTATGAAATTTATCTCCGGCATGTTTCTGGGAAAATTTTAATATTTTTTGTTTAAATATAATGGCTACAGAAGTGAAAAGTAATGCCCAGCCTAAACTTGTTTTAACTACCTTATTTACCGTTTCAATGTCTGTTTTGATACTGTTTAAAATCCATAGCGTTAATAAAGCGGCAGGGACACTTCCTAATGTTAGCCAGCCAGTAATTTTCCAGTTGATGTTGCCTTTTTTGTTGTGTACAAATATTCCTCCGGCTTTGGTAAAAGCAGCATAAAGCAAATCAGTTCCAACAGCCTTAGTTGGCGGAATACCAAAATATAATAATATAGGAGTCATTAAAGAACCTCCTCCAACACCGGTCAGACCAACTATAAAACCTACAGCCAAACCTGCTATAACCAAACCTATCTGAAAATCCATAAAAAAAAGTTTGGCGCAAAAATAGAAACAATTTTACAATTATCCTATGGAAATGGTAGGCTTTAAAAGTGTATCTTTGAAACGGAAAAGAGAATTAAATGTATGTGTCTTAAAAACAGTTAAATATGGTTTTAGATTTATTGTATTTGTTTATTAATCTTTTAAAATATCCTTAAAATTTGATTTTAAGAAGTTTAGAAATGTAAAAAGTTAAAAAATTGTTTTGATATTTAGAAATAAGTAGTAATTTTGCTTTTCAATCTACTAACCCGATAGGGTAATGGATTTTAGCAAAGAAACCCAGTAATTATGGAGAAAGAACTAAAATTAAATAGTGTTAATGCTAAGTTTTCTGTGACAGTAAAAGAAAAATTATGGATAGGAATACCAGTTGTTTTGCTGGTAGGTTTGCTAAGTACTCTGATATATAACCATCACGCCGAGTTTTCATGGGATGGATTTATTGGAGGATTCAATCAGGAGTTTTTAGTTTTTTTTGCTATTGGTGTTTTTGCACAATTGGTAGACGGTACTTTAGGAATGGGTTATGGAGCGACTTCAACTTCGTTTTTACTGGCTTACGGAGTTCCTCCGGTTGTTAGCAGTACAGGAGTTCACGTAGCTGAGATGTTTACTACAGGTGCATCTGCTATATCACATCATAAATTTGGAAACATCAATAAAAAACTGGTAAAACATTTATTGATTCCGGGAGTATTAGGTTCAATTACAGGAGCTTATTTGTTGTCTGATGTGATTGACGGAGATGTGATTAAGCCATTTATTGCAGTTTATATGATCGTTTTAGCGGTTGTTATTATTAGGAAAGCATTAAAAAAGAGCATCGTAAAAAAGAAAACTACAAAATTGAGTGCTTTAGCTGTTTTTGGAGGTTTTATGGATTCTGTTGGAGGAGGAGGCTGGGGACCAATTGTAACTTCAACATTATTAGGAAGAGGAAGAAATCCGAGATATACGATTGGTTCTGTAAACGCAGCTGAGTTTGCGATTTCGTTTGCGAGTGGTATCACATTCATGCTTTTTGGAGGTATTCACGGCTGGCAGGTAATCATCGGGTTGATTTTAGGAGGTGTTCTTTCAGCTCCATTAGCAGCTTATCTGGTAAATAAAATCAAAAGAAAACCAATGATGGTTGCAGTTGGGGTTCTAATTATATTATTGAGTTTAAAAACATTATCTAAATTATTGTAAAAAATAATTTTAGGGAGGGAGAGATTATGAGTGCGAGTATTGTACAAGAATTATTAGAAAAAACTAAAGATTTTTCGCTTGACGAAACCTTAGTTTTTTTAGCAAATGAATTTCCGGGAAAAGTAATTTTCTCTACCTCTTTCGGACAGGAAGATCAGGTAATTACAGATTTGATTGCGAAAAGTAACACAGATATTACAGTGTTTACTTTAGACACAGGAAGATTATTTCAGGAAACCTACGATGTTTTTCATAAGACATTAAAAAAATACAAAAGACCAATTGAAGTGTTTTTTCCGGAAGCTACATCGGTTGAAAATTTACTGAAAACAAAAGGCCCGAATAGTTTTTACGATTCAGTTGAAAATAGAAAAGAATGCTGTTTTATCCGAAAAGTGATTCCGTTGCGAAAAGCTTTGGCAGGAAATGCAATCTGGATTACAGGTTTAAGAGCAGAACAATCTGAGAACAGACAAGATTTGAGTTTGTTCGAATATGACGGAGGTTTTGAAATCATTAAATTCAATCCGTTATTAAAATGGACTTTACAGGAAGTTGAAGATTATTTACAGGAAAATAATGTGCCTCAAAATGCATTACACAAAAAAGGCTTTGTAAGTATCGGTTGCGCACCTTGTACGAGAGCTATTTTTCCGGGAGAAGATATCAGAGCAGGAAGATGGTACTGGGAGTCAAGTCACAAAGAATGTGGTTTGCACGGTACTAAGAAAGAATAAATAAGTTTCTAAAAATTAGAGACAAGAGAATATAGAATACAGAGTGGAGAATTTTAGATCAGAACCTGAAATTTGACACAGACATAAAATATCAAATAAAATATCAAAAATGAGTTCAGTGTTAAAAACAAATGCTTTAGAAAGTGAAGCTATATACATCTTTAGAGAAGTTGTTTCTCAGTTTGACAAACCGGTTTTACTTTTCTCAGGCGGAAAAGATTCTATTACATTAGTGCGTTTGGCACAAAAAGCATTTTTCCCTGCTAAGATTCCGTTTCCTCTATTACACGTTGATACGGGACACAATTTTCCTGAAACAATCGCTTTCAGAGATAAATTGGTTGAGGAATTAGGTTTAGAGTTGATTGTGCGTAATGTTCAGGATGCTATTGACGAAGGAAAAGTAGTTGAAGAAACGGGTAAATATTCAAGCAGAAACAGCTTACAGACTACAACACTTTTGGATGCAATTGAAGAATTCAAATTTGATGCTTGTATTGGCGGAGCACGTCGTGATGAAGAAAAAGCAAGAGCTAAAGAACGTATTTTTTCTGTTCGTGATGATTTCGGACAATGGGACGAAAAAAATCAGAGACCTGAATTATTTGATATTTTGAACGGAAAGATTGAAAATGGACAAAACGTGCGTGTTTTCCCAATTTCAAACTGGACAGAATTAGATGTTTGGAGTTATATCGAAAAAGAGCATATCGAGATTCCATCAATCTATTTTTCACATAAAAGAAAAGTTTTTTTGAGAGACGGTTTAATCTGGTCACATTCTCCTTTTGTGTACCAGGAAGAAGACGAACAAATCGAGGAGCGAATTGTTCGTTTCAGAACCGTTGGAGATATGAGTTGTACAGCTGCTGTTGAATCTTATGCAGCAACAATTGCAGAGGTAGTAGGTGAAATCAGAGAATCTACCATTTCCGAAAGAGGAGCCAGAATCGATGATAAACGTTCTGAAGCTGCAATGGAGAAAAGAAAACAACAGGGATACTTTTAATTTTGGTAAGAAGTTAAAAGTTAGAAGTAAGAAGAATCAAAAAAACAAAAACATACAGATTTATAAGTTTCGAGAGAACATGAAACCTGAAACTTTAAACCTGAAACAATATATAAGATGGACGTTTTAAAAATAGCAACAGCAGGAAGTGTAGATGACGGAAAAAGTACTTTGATTGGAAGATTATTGTACGATACAAAATCGTTGACTACAGATAAAATAGAAGCAATTGAAAAAAGCAGTAAACAAAAAGGATATGATTACCTTGATTTTTCGTTAGCAACAGATGGTTTGGTAGCAGAAAGAGAACAGGGAATCACGATTGATGTAGCTCACATTTATTTTTCGACTGCAAAGAAAAGTTACATTATTGCCGATACTCCGGGTCACGTAGAATATACAAGAAACATGGTTACAGGAGCTTCAACTTCTCAGGTTTCTATCATTTTAATTGATGCCAGAAAAGGAGTTATCGAGCAAACGTATCGTCACTTTTTTATCAATAATTTATTGAGAGTAAAAGAAGTAATCGTTGCCATTAACAAAATGGATTTGGTCGATTACTCAGAAGAAGTTTTCAATAAAATCAAAGCTGATTTCCAGGCATTAAATGCAAAAAGTACTTTCAAAGAACAAAACGTAAGTTACATTCCTTTAAGCGCTTTGACAGGAGATAATGTTGTAGATAAATTAGATGGAATGCCTTGGTACAAAGGACAGACTATTTTAGAACATTTAGAAGGATTACATTCTTCGGATGTTTTTGAAAGCGGAAAAGCACGTTTCCCGGTTCAGACAGTTATTCGTCCAAAAACAGAAGAATACCATGACTTCAGAGGTTACGCAGGAAAATTATACGGAAATTCAATTAAAGTAGGGGATGCTGTAACAGTTCTTCCTTCTTTAACAGAATCAACAGTTACAAACATTCACTTTTTCGATAAACAATTTGATGAAGCTGTTGCAGGTTCTTCTATTACAATCGAGTTAGAAAATGATATCAATGTGACAAGAGGTGATATGATTGTAAAATCATCAGAGCTTCCAAAAATTGAGAAAGATATTGAAACGACTATTTGTTGGATGGACAGTAAAAAACTGGTTCCCGGAACTAAATATTTTGTACAGCACAATACAAATAGGGTTTTAGCAAAAATTGAGAGCGTTAAAAACACAATTGCTACAGATTATTCAGGTACAACTCCGGCTTCACAATTAGCAATTAATGAAATAGGAGAAGTAAACATTAAATTAAGCAAAGCGTTGTATTTTGATTCTTATAACGAAAACAAGTCAAACGGAGCTTTTATTTTAATCGATGCCGTAACCAATACAACAGCAGGAGTAGGATTCATAAAATAGTTGATAGTTGATGGTTTTTAGTTGATAGTTAGACTGCCAACAACCGCCAACCACCAACCATAAACTAAAAAAATATGGAAAGTTTTAGAACAGAAATAGAAAATCCGGTAGTTCAAAGAGAGATTATCGAATTAGAAAAAAAGATTCACTTATTCCGTGGAGGAAAAATTGATGATGAGCGTTTTCGTAGTCTTCGTCTAGCGCGCGGAATCTACGGTCAGCGTCAGGAAGGCGTGCAGATGATTCGTATCAAACTGCCTTACGGTAAAGTAACCAGTGAGCAATTGAAAAGGATAACAAATGTTTCTGAAGAATATTCTACAGGACGTTTGCATATTACTACTCGTCAGGATATTCAAATTCACTATGTAAGTTTAGACAGAACTCCTGAACTTTGGGCTGATCTGGCTAAAGATGATATTACGCTTCGTGAAGCTTGTGGAAACACCGTAAGAAATATAACAGGAAGTGAGTTAGCAGGTGTAGACGTAAACGAACCGTTTGATGTTACGCCTTATGCGCACGGAATGTTTCAGTATTTATTAAGAAATCCGATTTGTCAGGAAATGGGACGTAAATTCAAAATCTCGTTCTCATCTTCAGACGAAGATACGGCTTTGAGTTATTTGCACGACTTAGGATTTATTCCAAAAATCAAAGATGGACAAAAAGGATTCAAAGTGGTTTTTGGAGGAGGTTTAGGATCTCAGCCGGCGCATGCAGAATTACTTTCTGAATTTGTTCCGGTTAACGAAATCATTCCGACAGCAGAAGGAATCATTCGTATTTTCGACAGATACGGTGAGCGTGCCAAAAGAATGAAAGCACGTATGAAGTTCTTAATCAAAGAGATCGGGAAAGATGTTTTCCTGGATTTAGTTGAAAAAGAGAAAAAAGCAATCGCTTTTGAAACATACGAAATTGATACAACTGCTTTTGAAGGAGCTATTCCTGAACCATTATTAGAAGTGCCTCAGGTTACAATTGAAGATTCGGCAGCTTATGAAGCCTGGAAAAAATCGAATGTAATTGCACAAAAACAAGCAGGATATTATGCTATTGGAATCAAAGTTTTATTAGGAGATTTTTATATTGATAAAGCGAGATTATTAGCAGATTTAATTAAAAATTACGCAGCAAACGAACTACGTTTTTCATTGCGTCAAAATATTGTAATACGTCACGTAAAAGAAGAGAATCTTCCTTTCTTTTATCAAGAATTAGCCAAACTTGACTTTGTTCATCTGGGATATAATTCAGTTGGGGATATTACGGCATGTCCGGGTACTGATACTTGTAATTTGGGGATTGCAAGCAGTACCGGTATTGCAGAAGAATTAGAAAGAGTTTTAAGTGCAGAATATCCTCAGTATTTAAATAACCGTGAAATCGAAATTAAAATTTCAGGCTGTATGAATGCTTGCGGACAACACAATATGTCTGCAATTGGATTTCAGGGAATGTCTATCAACTCAGGAAAATTAGTGGCTCCGGCTTTACAGGTTTTATTGGGTGGAGGAAGATTAGGAAACGGAGAAGGACGTTTTGCCGACAAAGTAATTAAAATTCCAAGCCGTAGAGGGCCAGAAGCATTACGTACTATCTTAAATGATTTTGATGCTAATGCTAATGGAGAAAAATTCCTGAACTATTATGATGCAAAAGGAGAGAAATACTTCTACGAAATCTTAAAACCATTATCTGATGTGACCAATTTAACAGAAGCTGATTTTGTGGATTGGGGTAATGCAGATAATTACGTAAAAGCAGTTGGAGTGGGAGAATGTGCCGGAGTGGTGATCGATTTAGTGGCAACATTATTGTTTGAAGCTAAAGAGAAATTAATCTTAGCTCAGGAATCTTTCGACGAGAAAAAATGGTCGGATGCGATTTATCATGCTTATGCAGGATTTGTAAATGGAGCGAAAGCTTTGTTATTATCTGAAAATCAAAAGACAAACCACCACGCGGGAATTATTGATTTGTTTGATACTATTTTTATCGAAAGCAATAAAATTGAATTGAATTCAACTTTTAAAGACTTGGTTTACCAAATCAATAAAAATGAACCATCTGAAGCTTTCGCTAAAGATTATATTGCACAAGCAACAGTTTTCTTTGATAAAATCGAAACATTCAGAGCTCAGGAATTAGCAGATGCTTAATATAAAACCCAAAATAACTTTAGTCGGTGCAGGTCCGGGAGATCCCGATTTACTGACGCTGAAAGCTGTAAAAGCACTGGCTGAAGCTAATGTGGTTTTGTATGACGCTTTGGCCAGCGAAGAAATTCTGGATTACGCACCAAAAAATGCGATTCGAATTTTTGTTGGAAAAAGAATCGGAAACCATGCTTACATGCAGGATCAGATTAATCAGTTGATTGTTGATAATGCACTGACGTATGGAAATGTAGTTCGATTAAAAGGCGGAGATCCGTTTATTTTTGGGAGAGGTAGTGAAGAAATAGAATACGCAGAAAGCTTCGGAATTGAAACGATTGTAATTCCGGGAATTTCATCAGTAGTTGCAGTTCCGGCAAGCCAGGGAATTTCGATTACAAAAAGAGGAGTTTCAGAAAGTTTTTGGGCGATTACTGGCACAACATCAGACAGAAAATTATCTTCAGATGTAGCTTTGGCAGCACAATCTTCTGCAACAGTTGTAATCCTGATGGGAATGCATAAACTGCCTCAGATTGTAGATTTGTTTCAAAAAGAAAACAAAGGAAATCTGCCGGTTGCCATTATCCAAAACGGAACAACAACAGAAGAAAAAATAGGTGTAGGAACAGTCGATTCGATTTTGGAAATCGTAAAAGAAAAAGAATTAGGCTCTCCGGCAATTATCGTTTTAGGCGAAGTTGTAAAAGAAAGCCACAAACTAAAAGGATTTTACGAAGAATTTTTATCAAAAGAAGCCGTTCGATAAAATGAAAATCATCTAATTTTGGTTGGATGAAAATAAATTAAAATGGAACAAAACGAATTATATCCGATATTTTTAAAGCTTCACAATTTAAATGTTCTGATTGTAGGCGGAGGAAATGTAGGTCTGGAAAAGCTTTCTTTCTTGCTAAAGTCAAGTCCGAATGCAAATGTTGAGGTAGTAGCAAAAGAATTTCATTTAGAAATTAAAGCATTGGCAGAGCAGCATCCTTCGATTACATTGACAAAATCGAAATTTAAAAAGAAAATGCTCAAAAAACGCCATATGGTAATTGCGTGTACTGATGATTTAAAAGTAAATAAAAAGGTATATGATTTGGCGAGAAAGCGTTATCTGATTTGCAATATAGCCGACACACCAGATTTATGCGATTATTATCTCGGTGGAATCGTAACAAAAGGAAATGTGAAAATTGCCATTTCGACCAACGGAAAATCACCAACAACAGCCAAAAGGCTAAGGGAGTTTTTTGAAGAAGTGATTCCGGAGGATATCAATAAAATGGTTGAGAACCTCAATGAATACAGAAAAACACTGAAAGGTGATTTTGAAGATAAGGTTAAAAGAATGAACGAAATTACGGCTTCGTTAAAAAATAAAGAGTAAAAAGTTTCGCAAAGAAATGAATGATAAAAATCATTGAAATTAGAATAAATTATTTGTTTCTTTGTATTATTAAGAATGATTATAAACAACACCATAATGATTAAAACAGATATACTTATAATTGGAGCAGGACCAACAGGTTTATTTGCCGTATTCGAGGCAGGATTATTAAAATTAAAATGCCATATTTTAGATGCTTTGCCTCAGCCTGGAGGACAGCTTTCGGAATTGTATCCTAAAAAGCCTATTTACGATATCCCTGGCTTTCCGGAAGTTTTGGCAGGAGATTTAGTAGACGGTTTAATGGAGCAGATTAAGCAGTTTGAACCAGGTTTTACTTTAGGTGAGCGTGCAGAAACTATCGAAAAACAAGAAGACGGAAGTTTTATCGTGACGTCAAACAAAGGAAAGAAATTCCATGCGCCTGTAATCGCAATTGCAGGAGGTTTAGGAAGTTTTGAACCACGTAAGCCTCTTATTGAAGATATTGAGTTTTATGAAGACAAAGGTGTAAAATACTTCATCAAAAATCCTGAGAAATTCAGAGGCAAAAGAGTAGTTATTGCCGGAGGAGGAGATTCAGCGTTAGACTGGAGTATCTTCCTAGCAAATGTAGCTTCAGAAGTAACTTTGATTCACCGTAGAAACGAATTTAGAGGCGCTTTAGATTCTGTAGAAAAAGTTCAGGAATTAAAATCAGCCGGAAAAATCAAATTAATTACGCCAGCTGAGGTAATTGGAATCAATGGTGCTGAGCATGTTGAATCTTTGGATATTGAAGAAAACGGAGCACACCGTAAAATCGAAACAGATTATTTTATTCCACTTTTCGGATTGACTCCAAAATTAGGACCAATTGCTGACTGGGGATTAGAAATCGAGAAAAATGCGATCAAAGTAAACAACGCATTAGATTACCAGACTAATATTCCGGGAATTTTCGCTATTGGAGACGTAAATACATATCCAGGAAAATTAAAATTAATCCTTTGTGGATTCCACGAAGCGACTTTGATGTGTCAGGCGGCTTATCAAATCGTTAACCCTGGTAAAAAATACGTTTTAAAATACACTACAGTTTCAGGTGTAGACGGTTTTGACGGAACACGTAAAGAAGCTCCAAAAGCTGTTGTGAAAGCGATAGTTTAATAGGGAAAAAGATTCTTATTAAATATCAAAAGCTCAAACTTTTTTAGTTTGGGCTTTTTTGTTGATGTTAATTTAAACTTAGTCTGTCAGAAGCGAAGTAACTTTGCAGTATTATTTTTTTTCAGAAAGAGAAATTTTGATTTTAGTATTTTGAATGATGAAGAAAAAATGTTAACTTTAAGAAAGTATTTAAAATTATCTATTTATGGACAAATGGAATGAAGAACAGCTACCAGAAGAAAATTCAAAAATTGGCAGTGAAATGAAAATGACAGATAATGAATTAACAGATCATCAGGAAGTCATGGATACATTTCTAAAATGGGAAAGAAGTTTTTAAACAATCCCTTGAAGACATTAATAAGTCTCTTTAGGCTTACAGACTAAGATTTAAAATCAAAAGCTCAAACAGTAATAGTTTGAGCTTTTTTATTTCAGAAAATTTAAGCTTAGAGTCTCAGAACCTTAGCAATTTAGATTCTTAAAAAAAACTTGCAAGTCGAAAGGCTATTTTGTACCTTTGCGCCGTTCCTAATTTTATTGAAAGTTATCACGAAAGGCGGAGGGAAAGACCCAATGAAACCTTAGCAACCCTTTGCCATAAAGAAGGTGCTACATTCTACTTAATACAGCAACGTATTCAAGATAGATAACGCAAAATACATTACGTATTTCTCAAAAAACTTTTCCTGACAACTTACAATAATTACTGAAACAGATTCAGTATTTCGAGCGAATTATTGACGCATTTTTGCAGTCAAAGTTCCCGCTGTATGCTATATCTTTTATTCTGAACCCCAGAATAAAAGGATATCACACCCATCGGGGCTAATTAGCCGGTAATAGTGAACTTTTGGAATTAATAATGATTAAAAAACTTAGCATCTAAGAACCTTAGCTTCTTAGCAGCTAAAAGATAAAAAAATATGTCGATTACAATTCAGGAAGCAATTAAAAAAAATATCCTAATCCTTGACGGAGCAATGGGAACAATGCTGCAACGCTATAACTTCTCAGAAGAAGATTTTAGAGGAGAGCGTTTCAAAGATTTCCCGCATCCGTTAAAAGGAAACAACGATTTACTATCCCTAACACAACCACAAGCAATCCGCGATGTTCATGCCGCTTATTATGAAGCAGGTGCTGACATCGTAGAAACCAATACCTTCTCCGGAACAACAATCGGTATGGCCGATTATCACATGGAAGATTTGGTTTACGAGTTAAACTACGAATCGGCAAAACTTGCACGCGAGGTTGCCAATCAGTTTACCGCAAAAAATCCAGAGAAACCACGTTTTGTAGCAGGTTCAATCGGACCTACAAACCGTACAGCAAGTATGTCACCAGATGTAAACGATCCGGGTTACAGAGCTGTAACTTTTGATGATTTAAGAATTGCCTACAAAGAGCAGGTAGAAGCTTTAATGGACGGTGGCTGTGATTTGCTTTTAGTAGAAACGATTTTCGATACCTTAAATGCAAAAGCAGCACTTTTTGCAATCGAAGAAGTAAAAGAAGAACGCAATCTTGATATTCCAATCATGGTTTCGGGAACGATTACAGATGCTTCAGGAAGAACGCTTTCTGGGCAAACTGTTGAAGCATTTTTGATTTCGGTTTCGCATATTCCGTTATTAAGCGTAGGATTCAATTGTGCTCTTGGAGCCGATTTGCTGAAACCGTATTTAAAAACATTAGCGCATAATACAAGCTTTAATGTTTCAGCGCATCCAAATGCTGGATTGCCAAATGCTTTCGGACAATACGATGAAACACCAGAACAGACACAAGCATTCATTAAAGAATATTTAGAAGATAATTTGATCAATATCATCGGCGGTTGTTGCGGAACAACGCCAGATCATATTCGATTAATGGCTGAGGTTGCTAAGGATTATAAACCGAGAGTGGCGCCAGTTTTTGAATAATATTCATATTCCTGCAAGGTTTTCAAAACCTTGTAGGTATAATTTTATTGAGGTATAAAAGCAGAAACCTCCAAGCTTTTCAAAACAGTGCAGGTTAGGATGAAGCAAAAATTTCGTTGAAATTGTAAATGACAATTATGAGTTTAGAGAAAGAACCTTATAATGAACTTATAGATAAAATTGGTAGTTTGTTGCAACAAGGAAGGCAACAAGCGATACAATCTGTCAATACAATTTTGGTGCAGACTTATTGGTATGTGGGGCAACACATTGTGGAGTTTGAGCAAAAAGGAAATCAAAAAGCTGAATACGGAAGTCAATTGCTTGATACGCTTTCTAATGATTTGACACAAAAGTATGGTAAAGGTTTTGGTCGTTCCAATATTTTTCAGATACGCCAATTTTATATCAAGTTTCAAAATATCCAGACACTGTCTGGACAATTGACCTGGAGTCATTATACAGAGATATTAAAATCAAATAATGATTTGGAATTGGGTTTTTATGCTAAACAATGTCAGCATGAACGTTGGAGTGTAAGAGAATTAAAACGTCAAATGAAGAGTTCATTGTTTGAAAGATTAGCATTAAGCAAGGATAAAGAAGGTGTTTTGAGATTGGCTAAAGAAGGACATATTGTAGAAAATGCAGAGGATTTAATTAAAGACCCATTTGTACTGGACTTTTTAAATATTCCTGAACAATATCAATATTTAGAAAATGAACTGGAAGAGAAAATTATTTCGAATCTACAGCAGTTCATTATGGAGATGGGAAAAGGTTTTGCTTTTATAGGCAGACAATATCGAATGAGTATTGGCGGAAGACATTTTTATCTGGACTTGCTTTTTTATCATCGAATACTGAAATGTTTTGTTTTGGTAGATTTGAAAAGAGGTGAAATCGATCATCAAGATATTGGTCAAATGAATTTGTATCTGAATTATTTCAAAAAAGAAGAAGCAACAGAAGGAGATAATGAGCCAATTGGTATTGTATTGGGAGCACATAAAAATCATATTTTAGTTGAATATGCAACGGATAGTATTACAAATAAGGTTTTATTAAGTAAATATCAATTGTATTTGCCAGATAAAAAAACACTTCAAAATCAATTGGACAAATTGTTGGAAGAATAAATAATAAAATTGAAACTTGGAAAACATAAATGGACTTATGAAACCGAGTTTGCGTGAGGGATAGAAGTGAAAAGCCCACAGCTTGACGAAGGAAGAGCGAGGACTTGTAACGGATAGCCCGACCCGGAGGGACACGCCCAAAGTATTAAAAAGATTACAGGTTTAAAGACCTAAAAAATATAGAATAAAAAACTTAGAACCTTAGTATCTCAGGATCTCAGTAACTTAAAAAAAAAATGACAGAAAAAAGAAGAGACCTTGTATTATCAGGATTAGAACCGTTGATTATTACGCCGGAAAGTGTTTTCGTGAATGTTGGTGAGCGTACAAACGTAACAGGTTCAAGAAAATTCTTGAGATTAATCAAGGAAGAGAAATATGACGAGGCACTTGATATTGCAAGACAGCAGGTAGAAGGAGGAGCGCAAATCATCGATATCAATATGGATGAGGGAATGTTGGACGGGGTAACTGCCATGACCAAATTCCTAAACTTGATTGCTGCAGAACCAGACATTTCGAGAGTGCCAATTATGATCGATAGTTCGAAATGGGAAATCATTGAAGCAGGTCTTAAAGTAGTACAAGGAAAAAGCGTTGTAAACTCGATTTCGTTAAAAGAAGGAGAAGAAGCTTTTATTCACCATGCTAAATTAATCAAACGTTACGGAGCGGCAGCGATTGTTATGGCTTTTGACGAAGTAGGTCAGGCCGATAATTACGATCGTAGAGTGGAAATTTGTGCGCGTTCGTATGATATTTTGGTGAACAAGGTTGGGTTTCCTCCGCAGGATATTATTTTCGATTTGAATATTTTCCCAGTTGCAACGGGAATGGAAGAGCATAGATTGAACGCATTGGATTTCTTTAGAGGAACAAAATGGGTTCGTGAAAACCTTCCGCATGCGCATATCAGCGGTGGAGTGAGTAACGTTTCGTTCTCTTTTAGAGGAAACGATACCGTTCGTGAAGCGATGCACTCGGTATTTTTATACCACGCGATTAAAGAAGGAATGACAATGGGAATCGTAAACCCAGAAATGCTGACGATTTATGATGATATTCCGAAAGATTTATTAGAATACGTTGAAGACGTAATTTTAGATAGACGCAACGATGCAACCGAAAGACTTTTGGATTTTGCTGAAAGCGTAAAAGGTGAAGCAAAAAGTGACGAAAAAGCCGTTCAGGAATGGCGATTAGGAACTGTTCAGGAGCGTATTACGCATTCATTGGTAAAAGGTGTTGATACTTACATTGAAGAAGATGTTGAAGAAGCGCGTTTGGCAGCAACAAAACCAATCGAAGTTATCGAGATCAACTTAATGGCGGGAATGAATGTGGTTGGAGATTTATTCGGAAGCGGAAAAATGTTCTTGCCACAGGTAGTAAAATCGGCACGTGTAATGAAAAAAGCGGTGGCTTATTTATTACCTTTTATTGAAGCCAGCAAACAAGCCGGAGACAAACAAGGAAACGGAAAAATCTTAATGGCAACTGTAAAAGGTGACGTTCATGATATTGGTAAAAACATCGTTTCGGTAGTTTTAGCTTGTAACAATTACGAGATTGTTGACTTAGGTGTAATGGTTGCTCCAGAGAAAATTATTGCGGCAGCGATTGAACACGAAGTTGATATTATTGGATTAAGTGGACTGATCACACCTTCGCTTGACGAAATGGTTTATTTGGCCAAAGAATTAGACAAACAAGATATTAAAATCCCAATTATGATTGGTGGAGCAACAACTTCTCGCGCGCATACAGCCGTGAAAATTGCACCTCAATACAGAGAAACGGTAATTCACGTAAACGATGCTTCGAGAGCTGTTACCGTTGCCGGAAATCTGTTAGATCATAATAGAAAAATATATGCTGCAGATATTCGCGCAGAATACGATTCGTTTAGAGAAACGTTCTTGAACCGTTCGAGAGACAAGAATTTCTTGACGATTGAAGATGCCCGTAAAAACAAATTACCATTGGATTGGAGCGAATATACTCCAGTTAAACCAAAAGTAATCGGCGCACAAACCATCGAAGTAGAATTGGATGTTTTGGTTCCGTATATCGACTGGACACCATTTTTCCAGACTTGGGAATTGTACGGAAAATATCCGGCAATTTTAACGGATGAGGTTGTGGGTAAAGAAGCGACTTCGGTTTTTAATGATGCTCAGGCAATGCTGAAAGTAATTTTAGCAGAGAAAAAACTAAAAGCAAAAGGTATTTACGGAATTTTCCCTGCGAATCAGGTTGATGACGATGATATTGAATTACGTGATGAAAACGGAAAAGTATTAGAGAAATTCTTAACGCTTCGTCAGCAGTCACAAAAAACAAAAGGCGCTCCAAACATCGCTTTGGCCGATTTTATTCTGCCAAAAGAAAGCGGAATCGATGATTATATGGGCGCATTCTGTGTAACAACTGGTTTTGGTGTTGATGAATGGGCGGCGGAATACGAAAAGAATTTAGACGATTATAATTCGATTATGGTTAAAGCGCTTGCGGATCGTTTTGCTGAGGCTTTCGCCGAATATCTTCACGAGAGAGTGCGTAAAGATTTCTGGGGTTATGATAGCGAAGAATCTTTAACTAATGAAGAATTGATCAAAGAAAGTTATAAAGGAATTCGTCCAGCGCCAGGTTATCCTGCTTGTCCAGATCACTTGGAAAAACCGACAATCTGGAAGCTTTTGGATGTTGAAAAACAAATAGGAGTAAAGCTGACAGAAAGTATGGCAATGTGGCCGGCTTCATCGGTTTCAGGATATTATTTCGGAAACCCAAAAAGCCGCTATTTCGGACTCGGAAAAATAAAAGAAGATCAGGTCACAGATTACGCCAAACGCCGAAATGTACCGCTTGATTACGCCATGAAATGGTTAAACCCTAATATAGCAGATTAACGAAAAAGTTATTTTGGTTTCAGGTTTAAAGTTTCAAGTTGCTGTAGAGAACTTGAAACCTTAAACCTTAAACCTGAAACAAAAAACAAATAATGAAAGTAACAGAACATATAGAAAACGCCAAAGGAAAAACATTATTCTCATTTGAAATTATTCCTCCTCAAAAGGGGAAAAGCATTCAGGAATTATACGATAATATTGATCCGTTAATGGAGTTTAATCCGCCGTTTATTGATGTAACAACTTCTCGTGAAGAGTACATTTACATTGATAAAGGTAACGGACTTTTAGACAAAAAAATGACCCGTATGCGTCCGGGAACGCTTGGAATCTGTGCTTCTATAAAGCATAAATACAATGTAGATACTGTGCCGCATTTACTTTGCGGAGGATTTACTAAGGAAGAAACGGAATATGTGTTAGTGGATTGTCACTATCTGGGAATTAATAATGTGATGGCGCTTCGTGGTGACGCGATGAAACACGAACAGTCTTTCGTTCCTAAAGAGGGCGGTAATCATTATGCTGTTGATCTGGTTAGACAAATAAATGATCTGAATTGCGGAAAATACCTTCATGAAGTAATGGATGTCGACAACAGAGCCGATTTTTGTATTGGTGTTGCCGGTTATCCGGAGAAACATCTGGAGTCTCCTTCTTTGCAGTCTGATTTGCGACGACTAAAAGAAAAAGTAGATGCAGGTGCAGATTATGTGGTAACGCAAATGTTTTTCGACAATGCTAAATATTTTGCTTTTGTGGAAAAAGCAAGGGAAATGGGCATTACAGTACCAATTATTCCGGGAATTAAGCCAATCGCAGTTCAAAAACACATGCAGATTCTGCCTCAGATTTTCCGTATCGATTTACCAGAAGATTTGATTCACGCAGTTGATAAATGCAAAAACAACGCTGAAATCAAACAAGTCGGAGTCGAGTGGGCGATCCAGCAGTCATTAGAATTAAAAGCCGCCGGAGTTCCGTTTTTACATTATTATTCAATGGGTAAATCTGAGAATATCCGCCAGATTGCAAGTCAGGTTTTTTAGTTTTTTACCATTAAGAGATTAAGTTCATAAAGCGAGGTCTTAATTTTCTTTTTACCATTTAGTGATAAGCTTATAAAGTTTAGCTTAATTTTCTTAATGCCTTAATGGTAAAAATAAAGTAAGCTTGTTTCTTCTGAAAGGCTAAGAATAAAAAGTTTTAGGAGCTAATTCCAGCTGTGCACTATATCTTTTGTGGCGAACCCCGCCACAAAAGGATGCCGTTCCCATCTGGGCTAAGGCATTAGGAGTTTTAATTTCAATTTGTATTAAATTTGAACATTATGAAAAATGAAGAATTACAGGAAATTGCCTCCCAGTTAAAACATCCAACAGGAGAAAAAGGAATCGAAATGGGCAATATGATGAACGAAACAAACATCAATATGACGAAACATTCGATTCTGAATCTAAATATTTCAAATGAAAACAGAATTTTGGAACTGGGTCACGGAAACGCAGGTCACGTAGAATTTTTGTTTGAACAAGCCGAAAAACTAAAATATTACGGACTGGAAATGTCGGAACTGATGTTTCAGGAAGCGCGTCAGATCAATCGAAATTTTGTTTCTCAAAAACAGGCTTTCTTTTCAATTTATGACGGAAATACAATTCCGTTTGAGTCTGAATTATTCGATAAAATATTTACTGTAAATACAATTTATTTTTGGCAGAAACCCGAAGAATTGCTTTCGGAAATTTACAGGGTTTTAAAGCCAAACGGAAATTTCTGTCTGACATTTGCCGAAGAAGATTTTATGAAAAAACTGCCTTTTACGCAATTCGAATTTGAATTGTACAGCACCGAAAAAGCGCAGGATTTAATTAAAAAATCAGATTTCAAAATCGTTTATACCGAAACACAGACTGAAAAAGTAAAAAGCAAAACCGGCGAATTGGCTGATAGAGCTTTTACAACAATAGTTCTGGAGAAATAGTTGAAATTTTTAAATACATAGGAACATAGATTTTTTTAATTTTAGTTGAGAGAATTTAAAGAGAAACATATTTTTCACACATAGATATGTTTTTTAAATGAGTGAAACGCCTTTTTACGCAAAGTAATTCTATGCTTCTATGTGTTTAAAAAATATAAAGCTTGCTGAATTCTAAATCCTTGTGTCGTTATGGAAGTTAAGAAAATCAATTTTTTGCAGAGTTACAGCAGTATTTTATGGCTTCTTGGCGGAATTATAATCGGAAGTATTTTCGGGTTGGTATTTGGAGAAGATGTTTTGATCATAAAACCACTGGGCGATATTTTCCTGAATTTACTTTTCACAGCCATTATTCCACTTATATTTTTCACGATTGGCTCTTCAATTGCTAATTTGGAACGAACAGAAAAATTAGGAAAACTGTTTGTTATCATGATTCTCGTTTTTCTCACTACAATTTTGATTTCGGCCATTGTAATGATTTGCGCGGTTTATCTTTTTCCAATACATGAAGACATAGCGATTGCTAAAGTTCCGTTTGAAGAAGTAACCTCAGGGTCGGCGGGAGATCAAATTGCAAAACTGCTTACAGCAAATGATTTCTTCGAACTATTGTCTCGAAAAAGCATGTTAGCTTTGATTATTTTCTCTTTTTTAGTCGGTTTTGCCACATTACAATCAGGAGAAAAAGGAAAGGCTTTTAAGAGTTTTCTAGATTCAGGAAATGAAGTCATGAAACAGCTTTTGAATATCATTATGAAATCTGCACCAATTGGTTTAGGAGCTTATTTTGCTTATCAGGTTGGTATTTTTGGTCCGCAGTTATTTGGCGTTTATGCAAAACCAATGGCGGTTTATTATGCAGCCTGCATTTTCTATTTCTTTGTATTTTTTAGTTTGTATGCATTTGTCGCTGGCGGAAAAAGAGCTTTAAAAGTTTTTTGGAGCAACAATATAATGCCGTCTTTAACGGCTGTAGGAACCTGCAGCAGTATTGCCACTATTCCGGCGAATTTGGATGCTGCACAAAAAATGGGAATTCCAGCACATGTTCGAAATTTGGTAATTCCACTTGGTGCGCCTTTGCATAAAGACGGTTCGAGTATGTCATCCATCCTAAAAATTACTTTTCTGTTTGCGATGTTTGGAAAAGATTTTACAGATCCTATGACGATTCTTTTAGCTCTCGGAATTACAGTTGTAGTTTCCATTGTCGAAGGCGGAATTCCAAACGGAGGTTATATTGGCGAAATTCTGGCCATAACAGTTTACGGTTTTCCAATGGAGCAGGCACTTCCTGTTGCGATGATTTTGGGTACTTTGGTCGATCCGATAGCTACTTTATTGAATGCTAACGGAGATGTCATCTGTTCTATGATGGTTTCCAGATTCTCTGAGAAGACAAAATGGTAAAAAATAATTATGTTAGCTATTCATTCTTAGTGATATAACTATGCTTGTGTTAAAGATTTAACTTAGAAATAAAGCATTAATAGATAGTAGTTTATGATTCATCGTTCATTTATACAGATTGGTCTAAAAGTTTAACTATTCATTCTATTATAAAGTAGTTTTACTGCAATAAAATGAATCTATTTTGAACAGTAAAAGCTTTTATTTAGTAGTAATCATACTTTTTTTGGTACCAAAATTACAGGCACAATTGTGTACCGGCAGTTTGGGAGATCCTGTGGTTAAAATCGATTTTGGTTCCGGAACTTCGACTCACGGAACAGCTTTAGGAACAGGAATTACCAGTTATACATGGACTACAGCAGATTTTCCAAGCGATGGTTCTTATACAGTTGAAAGCAGAACAAATACAGCAGGAACATGGTGGACAACTACAGACCATACAGGCGGAGGTTATATGATGGTGGTAAACGCCAGCCTTTCGACTACAGATTATTTCTATAAAAATACGGTTTCCGGCTTGTGTGCAGGTACAACTTATGAATTTGCTGCCTGGATTATGAATCTACTGAGAAGCCAGGACAATAGTCCGCCTAATATTACTTTTACAATTGAAGATACCAGCGGGGCAATTTTAGGAACCTACAATACAGGAGATATTGCTTTGTCGAGTAGTGCGACATGGAAACAATACGGATTCTTTTTTACCACACCATCAGGAGTTTCAACAGTTGTTATCCGAATGCGAAATAATAAAGCAGGTGCTGCTCCGGGCAATGATATCGCTCTGGATGATATTACTTTTAGAGCCTGCGGACCAACGGTTACTTCGGCAATTGTAAACGAGTCGGTAACGAACCTTGAAGTTTGTGAAGGAGAATCAAGATCAATTACACTTAGTGGATCTGTTTCTTCTTCTGCTTATACAACGGCTGGTTATCAATGGCAAAATAGTACTGATGGAGGAATAACCTGGACAGATGTTTCGGGAGCAAATGCCGCTACCTATACTTTTGTTTCAGGTGCTGTTGGTACTTATAAATACCGTTTGGCAACCGCTGACAGTTCCAATATTAGTTCTACGAATTGTCGTGTATTTTCCAACGAGATAACCATAAATGTAAAATCCGGACCTATAAAACCGACAGTAGAAACTACGCAGCCCAATTGTGATGTCCCTTCAGGAACTATTACGGTAACAGCTCCCACTGGTCTTTTGTATAGCGTAGATGGTGTGAATTATCAGTCATCTATGGTTTTTTCTGGTTTGGCGGGTGGTGATTATAATGTTACCACCAAAAGTTCCAGCTGCATTTCGGCGCCGGTTTCAGCTCATATTAATTTAGTAGCAGTTTCTAGTGAGACACCTACGATAGATATTGTTCAGCCTGTAATTTGTACTAATCCTTATGGGACAATTACAGTTACCAGCCCAGATGCTGAGTATAGTTTTGATAATGGTTTATCCTGGCAGACAAGTAATGTAAAAACCGGATTTGTTCCCGGTGATTATTGGGTCAAAACACGAAACAGTACCTTGTGTGAAACAACACCAATTAAGGCAACAATTACTATTCCGCCTGGTTATCCGCCAACGCCAACGGTTTCAGTCACACAACCGGATTGTTTAACCTTAACAGGAGCTATCACGATTTCTGACGATGCTGCGTCTTATAGTTTTGATAATGGACAAAACTGGACAACTTCAAAGTCAAAAAGTAATTTAGCTCCGGCTACGTATCAAATACTTATAAAAAATACTTTAGGCTGTGTTTCACTTGTGGCAAACGAAGTAGAGATAAAACCGTATGTTAATACTGAACCGCTTCCGACAGCAACAGCCAATCAGTCTTTTTGCGTGCAGCAGAATGCGGTTTTAAGCGATGTTGCCGTGACCGGCACGAATATCAAATGGTACGACGCTGCTGTAAACGGAAATCTTCTGGCAGGTTCAACCATTTTGCAGAATCAGACTTATTATGCTTCTCAAACCGTAAGTATGTGTGAAAGTTTACGAATCCCAATAACGATAACCATTCAAAATACACCAGTACCAACCGGAGATTCCCAACAGAATTTTTGTACCACTCAAAAAGCTACTATTGCAAATTTATCTGTTGCAGGGACTAATATAGTTTGGTATGATGCGTCAGTAAACGGAAACGTTTTACCGGCTGCGACCTCACTTTCAAACGGTGTGACGTATTATGCTACCCAGACTTTAAACGGCTGTGAAAGTATTAACAGATTACCGGTTTTGGTATCAATAGTATCACCCAGTATTCCTGTAAATGACGTTTCGGATATTATTTGTGATATTGATAATGATGGTTCAGAACAGGTAGATCTGACAATTTATAATGCTAAAATAACGACTTGTACTACCTGCGCTTTTACTTTTTTTACAACATTATCGGGAGCACAAAATCAAACTGTTGCGGAACAAATAACAACGCAAACCAATTACAATTTGTCTCAGAGTAATGTGGTACTGTATGTGAGAATTGATTCGGATGATAAATGTTATCAGGTTGTTCAGCTAAATTTAGGATTAGTAGCCGTGCCTGTTATTGCTATTTCAGATACTGTTACGTTATGTCAAAATAAAAATGTTACTATAAGTGCAGGCTCAGGTTTCGATGGTTATTTGTGGTCTACAGGTGCAGCTTCACAATCGATAACAGTTTCCGATGTAGGATCATATTCGGTTACTGTGACCCAAAATCATGGAAATACAGTTTGCTCTTCGACTAAAAACTTTGAGGTAAAATTATCCAATAGCGCCACAATTTTAAATATAGGCACTAAGGACTGGACAGACGAAGAGAATGTAATTGTGGTAGAACTTGCCGACAGCAGTTTAGGAGATTATGAATATTCAGTGGACGGAATTACCTATCAGGACAGCAATACTTTTTCGGGATTACAAACGGGTGATTATATTGTATATGTGCGCGATAAAAATGGTTGCGGAACTATAAATCAGGAAGTCTTTTTGCTAAATTACCCTAAGTTTTTCACGCCAAATGGAGACGGATACAATGATACATGGAAAATAAAATTCTCAGAAACTGAGCCTACGATAAATACCAAAATTTTCGACAGATATGGTAAATTTATTAAAGAATTAAATGCAACTTCAGCTTGGGACGGAACTTTTAGTGCACACCAATTACCTTCAACAGATTACTGGTTTGTGGTAACAAGGGCAAATGGGAAAGTCTATAAAGGGCATTTTTCATTAAAAAGATAAATTTTTTCTTATAAATACAATTGTTTAAATTCGGGCAAAATTATTTTAATTCAAAAAAAAATGAATTCAGCCTTGCAACAAGATTTAAACGATTTTGAAAATATACTTGAAAAAGCCAAACAACGGGCCATAGGTTTTTTAAATGACCTTGAAAATATCCCAACTTCAAAAAGAGAAACGATTGATACCAACCGTGAGTTAAACCAGTCCGGTTTGGGATCTTTAGCAGCCTTCGAAGAATTTAATAACAGGCTGGCTCCTCTTATGGTCGCTTCGCCCGGACCAAGATACTGGGGCTTTGTAACTGGCGGTTCAACGCCGGCTTCAATTGCCGGTGACTGGCTAGCCTCAGTTTACGATCAAAATACGCAGGCAGTCACAGCACAGGGCGGGAATTCTGCCTTAATTGAATTTGAGACAATCCATTTGCTTTTACAGTTATTAAAACTTCCGAAATCTTTTTTAGGCGGATTTGTAACCGGTGCGACCATGTCAAATTTTACCTGTCTGGGAACTGCCAGACAATGGTTTGGAAAGCAATTGGGTAAGGATTTTGCCAAAAATGGAGTTTCTGAACCTATTAATATTTTGACCGCAACTCCGCATTCTTCTTCCATAAAATCACTGTCGATGTTAGGGATCGGAAGCCAGAATTATACAACAATCAAAACGATAGAGGGAAATCGTGAAGCAATTGATATTGAAGATTTGAAAAGAAATATCAAAAGTTTAAAAGGACAACCTTTTATCTTAATTTCAAGTGCCGGAACTGTAAACACGGCCGATTTTGATGATTTTGATGCAATTTCAAAACTTAAAGAACAATATAATTTCTGGTGGCATATTGATGCTGCTTTTGGCGGTTTTGCAGCGGTTTCAGACAAATACAAACATTTTGTAAAAGGCTGGGAAGGAGCAGACAGTATTACGATCGATTGTCATAAATGGCTGAATGTTCCTTATGAAAGTGCTTTTTATTTGATAAAAGAACAGCATACATTATTACAGATTGAAACTTTTCAGAATTCAAATGCACCGTATTTAGGAAATCCTTTGGAAAATTTCAATTATTTAAATGTATTACCTGAAAATTCAAGAAGATTAAGAGCCCTGCCGGTCTGGTTTTCGTTATTAGCTTATGGTAAAGAAGGCTTTCAGGAAATAGTTGAAAATAGTGTTTCCCTTGCTTTGCATTTTGGAAATGCGCTTATTGAGGATGAGGTTTTTGAACTTCTTGCACCCATTCGCCTGAATAATGTCTGTTTTACTTTAAAAAGAGATCATAATCAGGAAAAAGTATCTCAGTTTTTAACTAAACTTAACGATACCGGAAAAGTATTCATGACGCCAACAGTATATCAAAACCGAAAAGGAATCAGGGCTTCATTTGTCAATTGGAGAACTACCGAAAAAGATATCCGGATTGTAATTGATGAGATGAGAAAGATTATTTCTGACATTTAAAATTTATTAAATACTTTTTTAGAATCCTGCTTGTTGAAGATAAGCAGGATTTTTTTATTGCTTTTTGTAAGGTTTTTTATAAAGTGTCTTTTTTGATTCAATTCTAATTTTAAGGTTATTTTAATCTAAAATTAATTTAATCTTAAGAATATGTCTTTTTTTTATTGAAAAAGCACTTTTAAAGCCAATTGTATAATTTATTTAGAATAATTAAAAATAATTTGGACATCCTTTTTGTTGGTGTTAATTTTGTCACAAATTTAATTTAAACCAATTCTAAATAATGCAAATAAATAGATTATTTCTACTGCTATTGATTTTGTTTTCGGCACAAGGATTTTCACAAAACAGTAAAGTACTTTTAAAAGGTGTAGTGTCAGGAAATAACGGACAGCCTCTTGAAGGGGTTTCGGTAGCCTTAAAAGGAACAGCTTATTCAGCCCTTACAAATGAAGAAGGTAAATATGAAATTAGTGCTGTACCGGGTAATTATACATTATTAATTAGTTATGTTGGTTTTAAGTCAAAGCAAACTAAAATTAATCTGCAATCAAATCAAACTGCTCCAGGCATAACCATTGAAGAGGATATGGCAGCTTTGGATGAAGTTCAGGTAACAGGTAAATCTAAAATACAACGGATTAAAGAAGAACCTTTTAATATTACAGCTGTTGATTTAAAAAAACTATATAATACTTCAGCTGATATGAATCAGGTTTTGAATAGAACTACGGGTGTTCGTGTTAGAGAAAATGGAGGAATGGGATCTACGTTTACTTTTTCATTAAATGGTTTTTCGGGTAGTCAGATTAAGTTCTTTTTAGATGGAATTCCAATTGATAATTACGGTTCCTCTTTTACTTTAAATAATTTTCCGGTTACTATGGCGGAACGTATTGAAGTTTATAAAGGTGTTGTTCCAATAGAATTAGGAGGTGATGCATTAGGGGGGGCAGTAAATATTGTAAGTAATAAAAATACTAAAAGATATATTGATGCTTCTTATAGCTACGGATCTTTCAACACACATAAAGCAGCCATTAATTCTCAGTTTACAAGTAATAATGGATTTGTAACAAACATAAATGCTTTTTTTAATTACTCTGACAACAGCTATAAGGTAGATGCAAGAATTCCGGATGCTTTTTCCGGAACATTTGGCCCATGGCAAAAATTGAAACATTTTCATGATGGTTATAAATCAGGAGCTATTATGGCTGAGGCAGGTGTTAAGAATAAAAAGTATGCTGATTATTTATTATTTGGATTAACAGCTAGTGCCAACAAAAAAGAGATACAGCAAGGAACTACAATGTTTAGAGTTGTTGGTGATGCTTTTACGGATAGTCATAATTTTGTTCCTTCTCTTAAATTTAAAAAAACTGATTTTTTTATTAAAGATTTAACAGCAAGTTTAGCAGCGTCCTATAATATTGCTCAAGAGCGTTCTGTTGATACTTCTTCTGCCAGATATGACTGGTCTGGAAATTATACGATTAAAAATTATGAAACTAGTGGTGGAGAAATTAATGATCAGAAAACATTAATGGTTTTTGATGTAAAATCACTTCAGAGTAATGCTAATTTGAAATATGATTTAAACGAAAAAAATTCTTTTGCATTCAACTATACTTATTTAGGCTACAAGCGAAGCCAGGATAATGAACGTGATCCTGATTACATAGTAACCAAGCCATTTGTAAATAAAAATATATTGGGATTTGCATATAATTTATCAGCTCTAGAGAAAAGATTTTCCTATACTGCCTTTACAAAAATGTATGATTTAAAAGGAGAAATAAGAACATATTATCAGTATCAGGAAAATGAAGTGATTAAACCTTCATTTAATGATTTTGGATATGGAACAGCAGGAGCATATTTTGTTATTCCGGAACAATTACAGATAAAAGCTTCTTATGAACATGCTTTCAGGCTTCCTGCTGCAGTTGAGTTATTAGGAGATGGAGGTATTCGAGTTAATCCTAATCCATATTTGGAACCTGAAGAAAGTGATAATGTTAATCTGGGAGTGTCATTTAAACAGAGTAAGGTAAAACATAGTTTTGGGATAGAAGGAAATCTTTTATACAGAAATGCTAAAAATTTTATACAATCAAGAATCGATGGAAATAAAAGTATTTATGTGAATTTTAAAAATGTTGCAGTGTATGGCGTAGATGGGGTAGTTCATTATGGGTTTAAAGATTGGTTAACTTTTGATTTGAATGCAACTTATCAGAAAACATTGAATAAAGATAATAGTTTACAGCCAGGGACTGATCAGGTTAATTATTTATACAATAAGCAAGTACAGAACGTTCCTATTTTATATGGAAATGCGGATTTAGGATTTCATTTTAGAAACATAAAATATAAAACGGATAATTTTTCTGTAAATGTTTCTACAAATTATACGGATAGTTATTATTTAAATCCTCCTTCATTAGGCGGACAAAATAAAAAAGAAATACCAGAGCAATTGTATTTTTCATTAAATCTGGCTTATTCACTACAAAATGGTAAATATAATGTTGCTTTTGAATGTTTTGATATTAATGACGAGAAGCTATACGATTATTTTAATGTACAGAAACCAGGAAGATCTTTTACATTGAAGTTAAGGTATGTGCTTAATTAAACCAAACTTAAATATAATAAACTGTTTTTAAAGCAGTAAATAATAATCATAATAAAAAATTGAAATAAAATGAAAATTAAAACTTTTTTAGCAGCTATGTTGGCTTCAGTTTCTTTATTGTCATGTAGTAGTGATGATAATTCGGGAGAGAAAACAATTCCAGGGAGTAAGTATGTGATTGGTTACCAAACTGATACGTGGAATGCGAATTATATGTGGGGGTTTGATTCATTAGATGAGTTTATGACCGGAACTATTGATATGACGGGTAAAGGAATTGAGCAGGGAGGTTCTTATGTACCTGTTGGCAATACAATGTTTGCACTTGATACTGATGTGGAAGGAGGAGCTCCTTATTATTTAAATGCTGCCAGCCAATTAACAGCAGGAAACAGAGTATTTATTGAATCATCATATGCTTATGGTGTTACTGAAGATGACAAAGTAATTGTTGTTGGTGCTTCTTGGGAAGGCTCATCTACAGAAAATGAATTAATTGTTTATGATCCAGTAAAAGAAGCTATTACGGCTCGTAAATTTAATGATTTTGCTACTGCTACAGGACGTTTTGATTTTCCTACTGCTGTAACAGTAAGCAATGGAAAAGTATATGTGTCAGTTTTTAATAGAGATGCAAGTGCTAATTGGGGTATGGATCAGTCAAAGGCTTATATTAGAATATATGATTATCCTTCTTTAAATTTTGTAAAGAGAATTGAGGATACACGTACAACTTCTGCTGGTATGTATTATACAGGTACAGGTATTATCCGTACCGATGCAGGAAATATTTATACTTTTTCTTCAAATTCTATTGCTGCCGGATATCCTTTAGTGGAGGGTAAAAAATCAGGAATTTTAAGAATTAATAAAGGAAAAACAGAGTTTGATGATGATTACTTCTTTAATATTGAAGATAGTTCGCTTAAAGGAAAAGTATTAGCAGCATATCCTATTGGAGGAGAAAAAGCATATATTGTTTACCTTCCTGAGGGATCAGATGATATAGAATGGGGATTCTTATTTAGTAACTATAAATTCAAATCTGCGATTGTTGATTTACCTAGTAAAAAAATCACTCCTGTAACAGGATTACCATTACATGGAGGGGATTACTATTTTGGAGTTGGAAGTATGTATGTTGAAGATGGAAATGCATATAAAGCATTTAAAACAGCTGAGGAAGTACGTATTTATAGAATTAATCTGGAGACAGGTGTAGCTACAGCCGGAGCAAAGGTTGTAGGTGGAGGAACTGATATTTCAGCTATTACTAAATTATCACCAAGACAATAATTACAATTTTTTAAATTTAACAGCCATATAATCAAAGCTTATTAGTTTTGATTATATGGTTTTTTAATAACAGTAACTTCAGTTCTCCGATTTAAATTTCAAAAAACAATGACTTTCATCAAAAAACAAAGTGTTAAACAAGCTAATAAATCTAAATCTGCTTTTCGTAAAATTAATGATTGGCTACATCTGTGGTTAGGACTTATATCCGGAGCAATTGTATTTGTTGTTTGTCTTACTGCCTGTATTTGGATATTCAATGAAGAAATTACAAGATTGATAGATGCTAAAAGTAATGTGAAACCACAACAAAAAGAAGTTATTATTCCGTCGAAAATAATGGAAATAGCAACTGAAAAGTTTTCTGGTAAAAAAATTGAATCGGCTATTTTCAAAGAAGGAAGAACAATTGATGTAGGTATTGGAGAGTGGGAAGACAAGGAACGTTATACGTTAAAATTAAATCCTTATAATGGTAAAGTTGTAGCTATTGAAACACATTACAAAGACGAATTTATTTTTTTTGATTGGGTGCTGAAAGGACATCGTTTTTTATGGCTGCCATGGAAAATAGGAAGACCGATAGTGAATTATGCAACATTAGTCTTTGTTGTTTTGTTGATTACAGGATTGATTTGGTGGTATCCAAAAAAATGGAATAAAACTACACGTGATAAAAGTTTTAAAATCAAATGGACTGCCAATTGGAAGCGTATCAATATAGATTTGCATAATGTATTGGGATTTTATTCGCTTTTATTTTTACTCGCAATTGCACTTACCGGAATGGTTTGGGGAATAGAATGGTATAGTAAGGGATTATATTGGACTACCTCGGGAGGACAGACACTCACTGAATGGAAAGAAAAAGAGTCGGACTCTTTGCAAAAAGGAAAACATTATAGTTTAAAACAAGCAATGGATGCTTCCTGGAAAAAGGTAATCGCAGATAATCCAAAATCTGAGGGCTTTTATTATAGATTTCCTGATACAACAAATGCTAAAGCATCTATTTATATGATGGCCTACCCTAATAAAGGGCAGTTTTATAATGCTAATTTCTATTATTTTGATCAGCATACTTCAAAACGAATTGCAGATGATGCCTTAGATAGTAAAAAGTATGAAGAAGTGGGTTTTGGAGGTAAATTAAGAAAAATGAATTACGACATACATATTGGATCCATTTTAGGGTTTCCGGGAAAAGTACTTGCTTTTTTTGCAGCATTTATTGGTGCCACTTTACCTGTTACCGGATTTATTATTTGGTACAATAGAAAATGGGGAAAAAAGAAAAAATCAAACCCATAATTTACACTTTTATCTCATTGGTATCATAAAAGTCTTTTAAGAAGTAAAAATCTTAAAAGACTTTTTTATTAAAAAGAAAGGACCCGCTTTAAAAACAGATCCTTTTCAATCAAAAAAAATAAAAAAACAAAAAATGAAGAAACTATGATTTAGATTCTGTAAGTAAAAGCCAGTGTTGCAATACGATTGTCCAGCTCATATTTTTTATTGATACTTGTCTGGGCAACAACCGAATTGATCTTGAAATTATTGGTATTGAAAATATCAGTCAGATTGAATTTAACATTGCCTTTGTTTGAAAGAACCTGTTTAGAAATTCCGATACTGAAATCAAAGAAAGAAGCTCTTTCGTAAATTCCAAGATTTGATTTCGACTGATATTGTGCGTTGGCTTCCGCTTTTAAACTTTCTGATATCGTAAATGAATTTTGGACACTTAGGTTTAATGTCGCAATTGGATCAATTGTAGTTGAGTTTAATACGTCTCCCATAAATCTGTTTTCGAAAACATTAAATAGAGTATTCACCGACCAGAATTTATAAAGTTCAGCCGTATGCGTAATGTTTGCGCCATAATTGTACGATTTGGATACATTTATCTGAGAAGTTACAGTAGTGTTGTTGTCAGGATTATAAACGTACACTTCTGTAAAAACATCTTTTGTAGTGTTAAAATATAAGGATGCCATAAAAGCACTTTTCCACGCATATCCTATTTCTGCCGCATGCGTAATTTCGGGAATCAGGTTTGGATTTCCCTGTGAATAATTGAACGTATCATCATAGAATCGGAACGGATTCAAATCAAACTGGCTCGGTCTGTTGATTCTTTTGCTGTAAGAAGCATGCATCGAATGACTGCTTGTAAATTCATATTTTAATGAAACACTCGGAAACCATTTTAAATAATCATCCTGATGTTCTTCATTCAGCGTTTTTTGCAGAATATCAATAGCCGTGTACTCTGAACGTAAACCGCCCTGAATGTTCAAATCTCCAATCTGCTGTTTATAATTGGCATAGGCAGCATAAATTTGCTCTTTATACTCAAAATGATTGGTAGAATTTGCGTCTATTATCCATTCATTATTTTCAAAATATTCATAAACAGACGGATTATCATTGTTTTTTACGCTGGCCTTAAATCCCCATTCAATAGACTGTTTTTCTTTTAAAGGATTTGTAAAATCAACCTTTCCTGTAAAAACTCTTAATTGTGAAGGGATATAACCTTTTCTGTCATTAACGACTGTTGAACTCGAAGGATCTGCGTTTTCGGCACTCTGAAACTGATTAGATCTGAATTTTGAAGTTTCATATTCAAAATCAAAAGACATGTTTTTACCTTCAGTGTTAAACTTATGAACACCCGAAAAAGCATAAGTATAATCAAACCACTTTTCTTTACTGTCATTGTAAGTTATAGCATCAAATAACAATTGATTTGATGCGTTTAACAAGGTGTTTCGGCCATCAGCCATATTTTCATAGCGTCCGATTTTTGCATCAACATAAGCCTCAATATTTGTTTTTGGAGAAATTTCAAATGTACTTCCAATTTTGAAATTGTTAGAAGTCAATGGCTCATCTGTAATTGAAGTCTGATGATTGGTAGAAGCAATTTGCTGGCGGGTCTGATCTGTATATTGAATCTGATCGAACTCTTTTCGTTCCTCTTCTCCCCTAAAAGTATAGCTGTAATTGCCATACACGCCGAGTTTGTTTTTATTATAGTTCAGATTAAATCCGGAATTAGTTCTGTTTTTTCTTCCTCTGGCGTAGCTCGTAAATGCAGTTCCTTTTAATCCTGAATTATTTGGTTTTTTAAGGATAATATTGATAATTCCTGCTTTTCCAGCAGCATCGTATTTAGATGAAGGATTGGTAATCACTTCTATTTGTTTGATATTTGATGAGGTAGTTGATTTTAAGTAATTCGCCAGTTCTTTTTGCGAAAGCTGCGTTAATTTGCCATTGATCATTACAGCTACTCCCTGCTGGCCACGAATGGATAAATCTCCGTCCTGGGAAATAACAACACCAGGGGCTCTTGACAAAACATCTAATGCTGTGCCGCCTTCGGATACGATACTGTTTTCAACATTAAAAACAAGGCGATCGGACTTTTGGGTATATAAAACTTTCTTTTTTGTAATAACGATTTCATCCAAAACATTTATGGATGTTTCAACAATACTGTCTTTTTCCTGCTCGGTTTGCGAATAGGAGTATACTGAAAAAGCCAGCATGACAGACGTAATAATATGCTTCATGAAATTTAATGATTTTGTAGAATGAATTTGAATTTGTAACCTGATTTGTCAAATTAAAGACCGTCAGAGTTCTTGTTCATTGGGTAAATGTTTTTATTTTCTACAAAAAAATCACAAAGTATGTTTAGTGACAGAATACTATTTTTGGCTGATATATGGAATGTTGACATCTGGATTGTATTTGAAGTTTTTATTTTTCAAATATAACACTATTTAAAACAAGTCTAAATAAAAATAAGTAATAATTATATCAAAATTTTTAATATGCTGATAATTAGGAGCTGTATTTTGAAATGAAAAATTAAGGTTGTAAGAAAAATAGAATTTTAGAATTAGGAAATGACGATTTCGTATCAGGCAGATTATTAGGATTGCTTTATATTTAGCATATTTAAATCAAAGTAAAGATGATATTAAAGCTAAAAAGATATAATTGTTTATTTATTCTGATGTTTTCGAGCATGCTGTTTGCACAAAAGGAAGGGCTTAAAATTCCGCTTTGGGAAAATGGTGCACCGGGTTTTGAAAATCTCAAAGACGAACCGGAGCAAGCTCAGGACTGGTGGGTCAGAAATATTCATAATCCATCAATAACAGCTTATTTTCCTGAAAAACCAAACGGAATGGCAGTACTTATTTGTCCCGGAGGAGGTCATGAAAATCTGGTTTTTAATTCTGAAGGAAAGGATGCTGCCGAATTTTTAAACAGTATTGGTGTAACCGCTTTTGTTTTAAAATACCGCCTGGCCAGAACAAAAGATTCTCCATACAAACTGGAAACTCACATTAAACAGGATGCTGAAAGAGCGATGAGACTCATAAGAAGCAGAGCAGCTGAATTCAAAATTGATGTTAACCGAATTGGTGCTATGGGATTTTCTGCAGGTGGAGAAGTTGTCGCAATGATTGCTTATAACTCCAATAATATTTTAAAAGATTCCTCCGATACAATTGATAAAATAGATGCACAGCCCAACTTTCAGATATTGATTTACCCAGGACCGTTGTTTATCCCAAAAGAAATTAAGTCTGATGCGCCTCCGGCTTTTTTATTGGCGGCAAACGATGATTCCTGTTGTTCGGCTCCCATAGTAGAATTACTTAATGGTTACCGAAAAGCAAATGTTCCGGTAGAAATGCATTTATACTCTAAAGGGGGACATGCTTTTAATATGGGAAAAAGGGCCAAAACAAATTCACTGAAAACATGGCCACAGCGATTGGCGGATTGGTTTGAGGATAATGATTATTTTTTGAAGTGATTTTATTTATACAAAAAGCTACATCTTTTTACAGATGTAGCTTATTTTGTCTATATATTATGGACTAAATCCGAATATATTCATCCAGTATATAAAACTGTTAAAGAAGTTTTTTAAAAGTAGTTTAAAGATTATCGGGATTAATTAGTACATTAACGTAAAGAAATTCTAAAATGTCATTATCAATAGGTTTCTCTACAACGATCTCATCTAAATACGAAGGTAAACAATAATCAAATGTTTTAACTCCATTTTTATAGATTGCAAAATAAATTGTTCCTAATATATGCTCCGTTAAGCCATTGTGTCCATATTCACTTATATATCTTTTTACACCAGCCTTAGGTACAAAATTTATAAATATTTTATCTAAAATAGGTTTAAAAGCTATGGATTTGTTGTTTACAATTGTAGCTCCGCCACCTGCACGGTTAAGTTTTATATTATAATAAGTGTAATTGTTATTTACTTTGCTAACTACAGCTATATTTCCCCCTATTCCGTCCAAAATAAAATATTCCTTTCCTGCTAAACTAGGAATAGTATTCAAGATAATATTATTTTCATTATTGAATGATTGTGATTCTTCTAAACTTTGAGCATAAAATACATTGGTAATCATGCTAATTAATATAATAATTTTTGTTTTCATGTTTATGATTTTTTATCCATAGTCTATATTACTAAATTTTGCTAAAAAAGCTACACCTTTTTTGCAGATGTAGCTTTTTTAAATTCACTTTTGTCTTGTGTATTAAGATTAATTAGGTCTCTATTGATATGTACATAAAAATTTCAATCATGTTTTTGAAATTAGTTTAAAGATTATCAGGATTAATCAACACATTAACATAGAGGAACTCTAATAATTCATTATCAATAGGTTTTTCTATAGGGTTGTCATCTAAATACGAAGGCAAGCAATAATCAAATGTTTTGACACCGTTTTTATAGATTGCAAAATAATCCACTCCTAATATATGCTCTTTCAATCCATTATGTCCATATTCGCTTATATATCTTTTTACACCAGGCTTAGGTGCGAAATTTATAAATATTTTATTTAATACAGGCTTGTAACTTACAGATTTAGTGCTTTTTATTGTAGCTCCGCTAAGCCGTCCAAGTTCTAAATTGTAATAAGTGTAATTGTTATTTATTTTGCTAATAACAACCACATAGCCTACCTTACCTTCCCATATAAAATATTCCTTTCCTGTTAAATTGGGAATGGTGTTTAATACAAGATTATTTATATTGTTGAATGATTGTAGTTCTTCTGAATTTTGAGCATAAAACATTGATGTAATCATGCTTACTAATATTATAATTATTGTTTTCATAGTTTTGTTTTTAAATTATCTGAATGAAGGTAAAGCAGTTGTATGGTTAGGTATAATTTGTCTTGGTTGTTTGCCATGATCAAAACCATTCCTTTGTTTTGCTGGTTGTCCTAACAAACGCCATACCATATTTTCAAAAAGAATAGCATCTTTTTCATCATGTGTATAAGTTGAGGTTTCGATTGATAAAGGCCTGCCATGTCCAAAAAATTCATGTAAAGCAGTGACTTCATCATATTTTGGAGATGTAGTATCTAAGGCTGAAACAATAGTGCCATATAATTTAGCCGTGGCACCTCCTCCATAAATATCTAGTAATTCTTTTGAAGTAAGACCATCTCCTGATGCTAATAAAGTGCTCTCTAATGTGGGACTTAATTTTAATGCATTTGCAACTTTACTGTATCTGGTAATAACATCCCCTGAACTTCTTTTTAGCAAAGTTTCTGTAGAAAAATACTGAATCGTCATAGACTTATTTGAATTTATTGTGTTAGCTACAATTGTAGCAAATATTTTTTGATCCCCTTCATCAAGGTCATTTAATGCTTCATTTAATTTATCTTGTGGTATTTTAGAAAAAAATTCTTTATTATCTCTTGGTCCTCTTTTTATTAAAGCTTTAAACTTGTTAAATTTAGGACTTTTATCCAAGACATTCATAATGCTTTCTTGAAGTTTTCGGGCATCAGATACACTTGCTCCACCTACACTGGTTGCATTAGGGTCTGGGTCATTTTGAGTGCAAGAGGTACAAGTATTAACAACTGTCTCCGTCGTATCATTAGGTAAAATATTTATGTTTACTTCACCACCATACTGATTTGTATAGTAGTAACCCTGACCAAAAGGGAAATCATAAAAATCATAGCTATAATAAGTTGGAGTTACAGCACTACTCCCTATATTTCCGGTACTACCAGTATTACCAAATATTGCTGTACTTCCTTGACTATCAGGTATCCTGTAATACATTCCTACTTGAAATCGACTATCAGTAACATTGGGCGTAAAATAATAAAATATATAACCCTGATCATTCTTAAATTTAGTAAGAGTGCCAATATGCGTTATACCGTCTGACGTTTTAATGACCTGATTTGTTTTGGCGGTTATGTTATAAGTATCCTTATTATCATTTATCAACTTATCAAAATCTTGTTTTGTAAGTGGTTTTGCTGATGGATTTGTGCCTCCAGAAGAACTACCGCCACCACCACCACCACCACCACCACTGCCGCTGCCACCACTTCCTCCACCTGAACTGCTATCGCATATTGCAGGGTCGTAATTAGCACTTAAAGGATCACAAGGGTCAGATTCTTCATTACATGATGGATCATATGGATCATAGTTGTCACTTGTATGGTCACAAGGATTGAGGTATGGGCCTTCACCATAATCACTGGGACTTACCTGTCCAAAACTATTCTGTATTATAAAAAATAACAGAAATGTAAGAGCGACTATAAAATATTTCTTTTTCATTGTTCTTATTTTTTAATTAAAATGGTCGTTTTTATTTCTGTCCCATAAGTCAGCCGCAATATGTAGTAGCCCGGCGGTACATTTAGGGTAAGACTTTTAGTCTGTGTTCCTTCTTCCAGATTTTTCCATTGCTGACGATATAATTCCCTGCCGGTACTGTAGTAAATACTGGCTTCTATATCAGCCGGTTTAGCAAGATTGAAACTTAGGTTAAAATCGCTTAGGACAGGATTAGGATAAATTGAAACAGAAGAAATGATTTCCTGAGTTCCGCTGGTTCGGACTTGTTTTTTCTCTAAAATCAGGTACATCGGTTTTTCATTTTCCCTTTCTTTGATATTATACAACTGTAGGTTGCCTACTATAAAAAGCGATTCATCGGTTTGTAATAATTGCAGTTTGGCATCTTTAAACTCATACGTGTTAAGACTTCCTTTGTAAAAATGCTCGGTACGGTCTATCTTAGAATTTTGAAAAACAATAGCATCGTCCTGAATCTGAGCAGTAAAAGCTACAGTGTCACCATCGGTTTCTTTCCATTCTCCTGTCAGTTTTTTACCATCATGTTTCAAATCTATTTGCAATGGTGTTTTGCTTAAGATATTTTGTCCGCTAAAGTCATAGCGCGATACATAACCAGTGTAATTTCCTGAAATATCAGTTGTAATAGGCACCTGTTTCACCTTTTTAAAGGTTTCCGGAGCTTCTGTCTCGGTAATAGTTATGACTTCGTCAACAGGAGTCGAAATGGTTTTTTTCTGAGCAGGACTATGGTTTTCGGCTTCCGGATCATCCAGTTCCATTTGGGATGGTTTTACGCCCATTGCAGCAGATTTGCTGAGGTAGAATTTTGCTTTTTCTAAATCTATAGCTACACCATACCCGTTACGATAGCAAAGACCAAGCATATACATTCCCCAGGGGTTGTTTTTTTGCACTGCCAACTCAAAGTGTTGTATGGCGAGATTGTAGTCTTGTGTGCATCCAAAACCTTTGTAGTACAGATAGCCTTGTAAATAACTGCAGTGCGAATTTCCTTTTTCGGCACCTTGCTTAAAGATATTCATCGCCAGAGGGTAATCCTGAGGGACTCCGTTTCCTCTCATTACCATTCGTCCCCAGGCGGTATAGGCAGAATTATAACCGGCAATGGCTGCTTTTTCGAAATATTGTATAGCTTTGGCGGGATCTGTTTTGGAGTTTACTCCTTCCTGATATAAAATTCCCAGATTGTACCAGGCTTTGGGATAGCCAACCCGTGCTGCAAGCTCAAACCACTTTATGCCTGCTTCTTCGTTGGTTGCTACGGCAATACCCTTAGTGTAAATCAGTCCCAGTGCATTCATGGCTACCGGATCGCCCTGAGATGCTAATGTAGTGTAACTCGCTATTGCTTTCTCGGGGTTGTACATTTGACTCCCTTTTACAAGCTGAAGCCTTGCCGTTCTTAGTATTTTTTGAGTATCCTGATATTCCTGTGAATGACTCAGTATACTGCCCAAGAGTAGTAACATACATACTCCTTTTTTGGTAATTTTCTTCATTTGGTTGTTGTTATATATTGAGGTTAATAATTAGGTGTTCTAACAGGAATTTTATGTTTTTCCGGTTTAGCAGATTCTACCAGGCTAAAGCATTTTTGGCGTTTTCACTTTTAGCTTTGCTTCGGCTTATAGCATCTAATTGTACTAAGATTTCAGGTTTTTTTTGCTCAACATCACGCACAAGAAAACGGGTTTCAGAAGTTTTCCAGTTTTTGTTTTTTTCTAATGCGATTAATAATTTCAGGTGATAATTTGCGAGTTCAGGCATTAGTTTTTGTTGGTCTGTATTTTTAGTCAATCCTTCTGATTCTAATGCAGCCCAGCTTTGATTGGCTTTTTTAATTGCTTCATTTTTGTTTTTGAGATTAAGCCATTTGTTCATTTGCTCTGAGGTTACAATTTTGGCTATGTTTTCAAATTCTGAAGGCAATGGTTTGGGAGTAGTAAAATTTCCATTTAAGTCATTTTCTTTATTCTCAAGTATGATTCTTTCAAATGCAACGTATTTAGCCAGTAGTGTGTCAATTTGACTTTGACTTAGGTTAAGTTCTTTCTCAAATTTAACGATCGATGCGTATTTGTTATTTGCATGTTTTTGGTCAGAAAGGATTTTGGCACGAATCAGCAATGGCGGTTCCATGAGTGTAGCTTTCAGGCTTAAGAAATCCTGTTTCTTTTTTTCATATCGTTCTGCTTTTTTATCCAGATAACCATTTTTGGCCAGATGAAAATTAACGATCTCTTGAGATTCTTCTTTTTCCTTTCCGGGAGTATTTATTTTTAATCTCAAAATTCTTTCCCAGTCCATTTTGGCATCGATAAAAGATTCGTCTTTATAGTTGAATTTTATTACGTCAACGTACTGCTTTTCATTTAAGATTTTTGATAGTTTCCTGTTATAAAACTGAATGGTTTCCCTTGGAGATTTTTTAGGAGTAGCGCTTAACGAATCATTAATATGGCGTATTTTTTTTATTTGATCAGTTTGTAGTTTTATTGGCTGAGTCAAAATCAAAGTGGCTAGAAATCGATTATCTTTATCTGTTTCGTATGCAAATTGTTCCATTTCTTCAACAGATAATATGTCTTTTAAAAATACCCGGTCAATAGTGTATTGATTTTTCAGCAGGTTTGAAGGTGTACCAGAAGCCAGGGCTGCATTGACAATGCTGTCATTTTTGATAAATTTTTGAGCAATTTTAATTTGTTTGTCTTCGTTTAAAGAAATTTTAGAGGCTACTTCATCAATTTTATAAACGATATGTGCAGGATAACGTTTGCTAACGTTAGGACTAACTTGCGACTGACTAAAGACAGGCAGTAAGAGTAGGGTTAGAAATAATTTTTTCATTTGTACTTACATTTTAGATTTTTAATTGATATTGTAATTGATTTTTTAATTGATTTTTGACATTGTAATTGATCTTTTTTTAAAACCAAAAGCGCTCGCCATTATCCTCAATGATAAAAGGTCGTTCCAGTCCTCTGGAGTCACTTGCTACAAATAAAAACAGGGCATTTTTTGGCGCCCTTTCAAACTTCATTTCGGTTATGGGGCTGTTTACCGTTTGTTTTCCGAGCATTATCCATTTGTTATCCCAGTACAAGAGCTGGTAGGTAATACCCAGTTTAAATTTTAGGTATTTTTCTTTTTCGGCTATTGTAACTTCTTTGGTTTGTGTCAGATCTGGCTGTAATACTTTTGTGGTGGTATTACCGATAACAACAGGAGCTCCAGCGGGAATCATTTTCCCGTTGCTGTAATATTGTGGAATAATGACGGTCCTTCTGCAGAGTTTTGTAAAAACGGTTTCGTTATTTGCTGTTTTCCCCCACCAAAAAGGTCTCCATGCCAATCCGTTGAAGGTGGTTGCATATACAATTTTTGATGGATTTGCATCAACATATAAGGGACATTTAACATCTGTAGTTTCCCAGAAATCATTGGTCACATCAATGTAATTTTGCTGCTGTAAAAAACCTTTTGGAATATTACCCATATCTTCAAAACTGGCCAATGTTTCCGGATTTTTAGAATACGTCAGACGAATTACTTTGGCAGGTTCCCTTACCAGATTTTGCCGAAAATCCTTTGTTCCGTAATCGCAGTTAAGCATTTGTTTATTCTCATCAAAAAAAGTATTGGTGTAATGTCCTTCGGTAGCCGTTGCCCAAAAGGGTATGATGTTAACAGCAGCAGGAATACCCTGTGAGCGCATGGTAAACACACTCATACTGGCAATATCAGAACAGGCTCCTTGTTTACGGAAAAGCAATTGCAGGCTGCCGAGTCTTGGCAGAGGCTCAGTGCGTTTTTCTTTCCAGTTATTGACAAACCATGAGTCATAATCATCTTTAACATATTGCAAAGCAGAATTTAGACCTTTTTCAGTGATCTGATTACTTACCCATTTAAATTTGCCTGTATAAGCAGGACGCCAATTTTGTACCGGCTCTACGCTTACTCTGTAGGGTAATATGTACTCGCAAAAATCTTCAAATGAGGTTGTTTTTAGGGGGGATGTGTGCCAGGAAGTAAAAGCTTTTTCCAGATTATTGATTAGATAGTCGCCTTTTATGGTTTCGATGTCTTTATAAACAACAGGTTTGGCTTTTAAACCGGGATTTTGCTGTTTAACGGTTGCGAAAGCATTTCTTGATTGTTCAAAATCGGCATAATCCAGTTCATTGTACGCAATCTTATTATTGGCACTATCTTCCCAGTAATAATCTGATGAAGAATGAATATCCATATTGGCAATCAAAAACTGCATGGCTTTTATTTTGTAGGGATCACCGGTTTTGTCGCTATAAGCCAATGCTTTTTCGAGTTCAGGTCTGTTGGTTCCGGATTTTTTTAAAACGGCTTCAACTGCTGATGGATATTGCGCCTGAACTAAAAAAGGAATTAGAAAGACAATTGTTTTAAAAATTCTCCCAGGCCATAAAGCCAGACTTTGGTTTTTATCTGTTTTCGCAGATTTTTGATTATACATAGAAATAAATTTTGGTTTAGTTAGTTATTTCAGTTTTCTGTTTGGTTTAGTTGATGTTTTGCTTTTCTAAATTGCTTATTAAAGTCCGGCACATTTTTTTATATTCATTGACTTTTTCTGATGGTATTTTGGGTTTTAACAGAATGATGTCATTAGCTAAAGCAATTGCTTTGGCGGTTTCCCTATTTTTTAAATAAGCTTTTAGCAGCCACATTTTATACAAGAATTTTGTAGGGTATAAGGCAGTAAGTGTTTCGTATTGCAGGACGGCTTGCGGGTATTGTTTTAATTTTTCGTGACTAACTCCGGTTCCATTATAAACATCCGGTAACGAACTTAAAGATTGCGCTTTCTCGAAGCATTTTAAAGCTTCGTTGTAGCTATGATTTTGAAAATAAATTGTGCCATAATTTTTCCAATAATTGGGATTTTCTTTTAGGTAAGGTTCTAAAGCGGGCATGATTTGTAAAGCTTCTTTGTAATTTCCTTTTTCGGTTAGAAGTTTCGTTTTTTTGTTTAAAATGTCTGCTCTGGCCATACCAAAAATAAGGTATGATGAATACAGGCTGATCGTAAGGATCCCGATTTTAGAAAAGATATAAAAAGGCTTTCTGTTTTGAAGAAATGAAAGTTTTATAAGTGAAATGTTTTTTAGCGGGCTGCAAACAATAGCAGTATAGATAATAGTCAGACACATTACGGGTACAATCTGAATGGTAGAATTAACCATTGACATCACAACAAAAGATACAACTCCTGTATAAGCTAAGTTAAAATAGCTTTTTTGTGTTGGTAAAGCCGGTTCAGAATTTAAAACAGTTTGATTTTCGTTTTTTTGTCTGTGGGCAAAAAGAATAGAACCAAAAAACAGTGAAATTAGTAATAGTCCCACGATACCGCCTTCGACAGCATTTTGAAGTAATTCGTTATGCGGCATAATAACGGGACCTGCGTTGATGAGTTCTTCAGCAGTAGCCTTTCCGTTTTTAATATAATCTGCCTGATACAAATTATATTCTTTTTCGAAAAACCCATAGCCATAGCCTATTAACGGTTTCTCGGGAATCATTTGAGCAGATAATTTCCAGATGAATTTTCTGCCGTCAGCCGAAGCTTTTTTTGCATTGTATAACTGAGAACTTAATGGAATAATGATCATCAAAGCCAAAATGAATAATGCCTTTGCAGTGATACTGTTTTTATTGTTTTTTATCCAGTTTATAAATTGGTATTCCAACGCATAGAAAATGATCACGGACAGCACTGTACCAATATAAGCTGCCCGGCATTTGAGTAGTAGTAATGCGATTAACAAAAATGAAAATCCGGTAACAACTGCTTTTTTGTTTTTTACCTTAAACAAATACAGGAAAATTGGTACAGTGAGAGATAAAAAAATGGCAGTTACGTTGGGGTTGTTCCAGCTGCCTGTAACAGCAATTAACCTGTTTTCGCTTTTGCATATTCCTAAAAATTGTAAAATGCAATACACAGATTCAATAACAGCAATTCCGACAATTCCGATAAAAAATGGTTTGAATTTAAAATTGGGAGTACTAAAAAGAACGATTGCCCTAAGGAGTAAAAAATAAAGTACAATGCTGTATATTGTAAAAACCAGAGTTGCCCTGTTCGTAAAATAATTAAGAAGAACGTAAAGGCACCATAACCCAAATAGAAGAACAGGGAGTTTAAAAAAGGATTGTTTCTTTTCTGGTAAGGCAAAAATGGAGATAATGGTAAAGAGCGAAACCGTTATACAAAATCCATAGTAAGCAAAAGCTGTTGAATTGTAAAAATACGCTGAATTAAGAAGTGTGGCTACAATAATTGCAATAAGCAGTAGAACGTGGAGCAAATTTGCGGAATAAGAAATAGACTTCAATTTTTTAACATTAAAAATAATTAAGGCGTAAAAATATGGTTAAAAAAATGAATGGGTAATACCTGAATTTAGTGATATTTGTATTTTTTACATTTATTAATTTTATGCTTAGTAAAGTGTAATTTTAGGGACTTTTATTTGTGAAAAATTACTATTGTTGATTTTTATGACATATTGATTTTAGAATATAGTCTCCTCTGTAATTTGTCATTATACAAAAAGAGGAAGCCGTACTCATATGTACGGCTTCCTCTTTATTGTATGAACCTAAAAAACTTATTTAGTAATCTCTCTAAATACAGCTTCCAGATTTTTATTTTTTTGGTTGAGTTGTAAAGTCTTCAAACCATTATCGTGTGCGAAATCAAAAACTGCGGGACGCATGTCCTTGTCAGACAAGAAAGTCAGTTCCCATAAACAATCGTGGATGTTTTTGTATGATTTTAAATGCGGAATTGCAGCAATTGCCTGTTCTTCAATTTTATAGTCAAATTCAACTTCGATTACCTGCTCTTTGTCTGCAGAAATTAAGTTGTCCAGTTTTTTATCTGCCACAATTTTTCCTTTGTCAATAATGATGACACGATCACAAATGGCTTCAACTTCCTGCATGATGTGTGTTGATAAAAAAACAGTTTTATCTTTACCCACATTTTTAATTACATTACGGATTTCGATTAACTGATTCGGATCCAGACCTGTAGTTGGTTCATCCAAAATTAATACATCCGGATTGTGTAATAAAGCATTGGCCAATCCCACACGCTGGCGGTATCCTTTTGACAATTGTCCGATCTTTTTATGGCTTTCTGGTGTCAGTCCTGTCAGTTGAATTACTTCTTCTATTCTTGATTTTTGAACTTTATAAACATCGGCATTAAAAGCCAAATATTCACGAACATACAAATCTAAATACAACGGATTGTGTTCCGGCAGGTACCCGACTGAACGTTGTACTTCTTTGGTGCTTGTCATGACATCATGACTATTTACAAGGGCTGAGCCACTATCGGCAAGTAAATAAGTGGTCAAAATTTTCATTAAAGTAGATTTTCCGGCTCCGTTTGGGCCCAGAAATCCTACGATTTCTCCTTTCTCAATTTTAAAAGAAATTTCATCTAAAGCTTTTTGCTCTCCGTAACTTTTTGATATGCTGTTTACTTCTATCGACATGACTTTTTATTTGTTACAAAAGTAAACAGAAATAGTCTTGTTTGCTACATTTTGGCTTTCAAAAGAAATTAAAATTGATGTTAACAACGGCATCGTTATTGTTAAGGGGATATTAAAATTTTTAAAAATAATACAAAATGAAAAGAATGCTAGTGATTCTTGCATTGTCAGTTTTTGGCTTTGCAAATGCACAAAAAGGAACAATTTTAGTAGGTGGAAACATCTCTTACGCGTCTGAGAAATATGAGTATCAGAATGGAGAGGAAAAAACTAATGAATTTAGTTTTTCTCCAAGAGTTGGTTACCAGTTTAATGACAACTGGACTGTTGGAGGTGAATTTACTGTTGGTTCTTCTAAAGAAGATTACGATGGAGGAGATGAGACTAAAAACAACAACTTTAAATTAGGAGCATTTTTACGTTACTCAGTGCCATTGAATCAGACATTTTCTGCTTTTGCTGATTTTGGTCTTGGTTTCCAGAACCAAAAAACAAAAGAGTACGATAATGGAAACCTTACTTCAAAGTATAAAGCAGACGGTATGTACGTAGGTGTAACTCCGGCTCTTTTTATCAACATGAAAAAGGGTTTTGGCTTAAACTTCAATATTGGAGGTTTAGGATACGAAACATTAAGTTACGACAACAATGGTCCTGATTACAGTAAATTCTACTTTAATTTCGGTCAAACAATTAATATTGGGGTTTCTAAAAACTTCTAATCTTAAGTTTTATATTCAATTTCAGAAAGCACTCCGGTTTGGGGTGCTTTTTTTATGGAGTATGTAAATTTAGTGTAAAGGGATTTATAACAAATGGCTTATTTCGAATGATGTGTTTGGTATTTATTAACTAATTGCAAATATGAGTTTTTACCTGTTATTTTTTGGCTAATGGCATCGTTGTTGGTTAATGTTCTTAAATTTTAAATTATAAATCATTATGAAAAAAATGCTACTTATTGTTGCATTGTCAGTTTTTGGCTTTGCAAATGCACAAAAAGGAACTGTATTAGTTGGAGGTAATATTGGTTATACTTCTGATAAAATTGATCGTGAAGTTTCACCAGTAAAATCAAATGTGTTTACCTTTTCTCCAAGAGTGGGTTATCAATTTCATGATAACTGGACAGTGGGAACTGAATTTGCTGTTGGATCTTCAAAAACTACTAATGGAGATGTAGAAGGTAAATTTAATTCTTTTAAAGTTGGAGCGTTTGCTCGTTATACGGTTCCCTTGAATGAAACTTTTTCTGTTTTTGGGGATTTAGGAGCTGGTTTTAATAATCAAAAAAGTAAAGCTTATGAGAATGGATCTCAAACTTCTGAAAATAAAGCAGATGGTTTGTATGTTGGACTTACACCTGCTCTTTTTATAAACATGAAAAAAGGTTTTGGAGTGAATTTTAATATTGGAGGTTTAGGATATGAAACCCTAAGTTATGATGATGCCGATTACAGTAAATTCTACTTTAATTTTGGACAAACTTTTAACATTGGAATTTCTAAAAACTTCTAATCTTAAGTTTTACATTCAATTTTAAAAGCACTCCAACTGGAAGTGCTTTTTTGTTGATAAAATCTTTTGAAAACAAAAAATTTTATTTAGCCCTGATAGAAGCGTTATCCTTTTGTGGCAGTGTTTGCCGCAAAAGATATAGCGGATAGCAGGACCGCAGGTGTTTTGAAAACGAAAATTTCTGCTTCTAAAAAAATAATGCCAAGTAGGCGAAACAGGCAAACACAGCTGTGAAATTTTCTATTTCGTCAACTGATATAAGGTAAAAAAATCTAAAATAAAACGTATTTTTGAATTTTAGATCCTCAATCTAAAATCAATAACCTACAATTTAAAATAGAAAAATGAACTGGGAACAACTTTTATCATTAAAACGCCAGGGCGATACAACCAAAAGACTACGTGCAGAACAAGATGATACGCGGTTAGGATTTGAGGTCGATTATGATCGTATAATCTTTTCGGCTGCGTTTCGGTCTTTGCAGGATAAAACCCAGGTAATTCCGCTTTCTAAGACAGATTTTGTTCACACGCGTTTAACACACAGTTTAGAAGTTTCGGTTGTGGGAAGATCTTTAGGACGTTTGGTCGGAAAAAAAATCATCGAAAAATATCCGTATTTAAAAGAAGTTCACGGTTATCATATGAATGATTTTGGAGCTATCGTGGCTGCTGCTTCTTTGGCACATGATATCGGGAATCCGCCTTTTGGTCATTCAGGTGAGAAAGCGATTGGAGAGTATTTTTCGAGTGGTAAAGGATTAAAGTATAAAGATAAACTGACGGCAAAGCAATGGCAGGATCTGATTGATTTTGAAGGGAACGCCAATGGTTTCTCTGTTTTAACAGGAAGCCGTCCGGGAATAGAAGGAGGACTTAGAATTTCGTATGCTACTTTAGGAGCTTTTATGAAATATCCAAAAGAAAGCCTTCCTAAAAAACCGACTAACAATATTGCAGATAAAAAATATGGTTTTTTTCAGGCCGACAAAGTTTTTTTCGAGGATGTTGCAGATAATATGGGGTTGATTGCCAATAAAGAAGATGGCGATATTGGTTTTGAAAGACATCCTTTGGCTTATCTGGTTGAAGCTGCCGATGATATCTGCTATACCATTATCGATTTTGAAGATGGTATAAACCTTGGTCTGGTTTCGGAAGATTATGCTTTGGAATATCTGATCAAATTGGTAAAAGACAATATTGGGGTTGATAAATACAATTTGTTGGAAACCAAAGAAGACAGAATCAGTTATCTGCGTGCTTTGGCTATTGGAGCTTTGATTAATGATGCAGTGGATGTTTTTATTGAAAATGAAGAAGCAATCCTGGCCGGGAATTTCCCTTTTGCATTAACAGATAAAAGCAAATACAAAGCTCAGATGAATGATATTATTAAACTGAGTATCGAAAAAATTTACCAAAGCCGTGAAGTAATTGAGAAAGAAATTGTAGGTTACCAAATAATCCAGACTTTACTGGATAAGTTTATAACTGCTTTTAATAACAAATATGAAGGAACCGCTTCAAATTACGATAAACTGATTTTGAAAATGCTTCCTGAGAAGCATAATTTAGAAAAAGGTAATTTGTACGAGCGACTGCTTCATATTTGTCACTATGTTTCTCTTTTAACGGATGGAAATGCGTTAAAGTTATATGAAATGATTAATGGCAGAAAAAACAGCTAATCAGTTAAAAAGCATATACAAGGCCAACACCCAGAACTTGTCTTAACTGGGTTTTTGGTCCGTCATCTACCTGTGATTTTGTACCTGTTGCAGGATCAACGACATCTTTTTTAGTTTTAATATCATCGTCATAAATGATATGAACACCAATATTGGCTTTTACGTAAGCATTTACTACAAGGTCTAAACGAGTGTCATAATCCACATCGACATTTCCAAACTGGTTTAAATAATCTGTATATAAAGTCAGTCGGTTTTCGTAAAAAATGTTTTTGTAGATTTCGTTTTTCATATATCCGGTAAATAAAATACCAAACTCGGCTTTTACTTTTTGACCTTCTTTAATTAAAATTTCATTATCCGGATCAAGAGGATCAGTTGCATAAACTGCTTTTTTAACACCAAAAGATCCATTATTAGCCAAATATTGATCTAATACCAAAGTGGTTTTTAATGTGATTGGAGAGAAATAAAAGGTTCTGTTTTTTTTCTTGTTCGAATTCTCAGCTCCGGCTCCTAAAAAGATATACGCCGGTGCAAATGGTTTAGAAATAGCAATGTCGCGATTTGGGTAATTATAACCGTTTGTGAATTGTGTATTAAAATTGAATTTAGCAGAATAGAACCAATTCGAGGTCGTGTCCTTTCTAAAACCGTAGGTAGAGTTAAACTGGACAGCATCATCTGTTTTTCTCAACTCAGTACCATCTTGTTTGTTTAAACCATATTTTACAATAAGTTCATTAAACCATTTATGATTGTCTTTCAGATAAGTTCGGCTAAATTCACCTTTAAACAGACCTGAGATGGAGCTGGTTCCCCCCGCACTCCAATTGACAAAAGCAATTTCTGAAATGTCAAAACCAAGTTTGTTTTTTTTAGTCCAGTTAGAAGGGACTTGAGGCACCTGGCCTGGTGCTAAAGTCGTTCGGATGATCTGCGAAAAACTATTTGAAGCAAATAAAAAAAGAAGTAATAAAAGGGGTGTTCGTAATAATTTCATCAGGAAAACATTTGATTTTTTGGCTGTGCAAAATACTATTTTTCAATTTCTGAAAAAAGATTTGACAAACTTTTAACGTCAATTTTACAGAAATGTTGTTGCTCAATTACTGTGCCATGTTCGATAAAAGTGTCCGGAATACCTAGAATTTCTATTTTTTTTGCAAAATTATTAGCTGCAGCATAATCTGAAACAGCGCTTCCAAAGCCACCAGTTTTTGCACCGTCTTCAATGGTAATAATGTGGTCAAATGAGATTAATATGTTATCTAACAAATGATTGTCCAGCGGTTTTATGAAAGGGAAATCGTAATGAGCAATTGCTTCGGGATTGCCAGACTCTTTTAAGGCGGCAATTACATTATTTCCAATCGCACCTGTAGATAAAACAGCTATTTTTATTCCTGGTTTTAAACAATTTGCTTTTCCGATCGCTATTTTTTCATAGTTTCCGTAATTTTCTGTTTTCCAATTTGGCAAAACGCCACGGCCTCTCGGATAACGTATAGCTATTGGATGGTTTAAAGAACCTAACTGAACAGTATACAAAATATTCTGCAGGGCAATTTCGTTGATTGGTGCATAAAGAATAATATTTGGAATAGTGCGTAAATATGCAATATCAAAAACACCATGATGTGTGGCGCCGTCTTCGCCAACCAAACCTGCTCTGTCGAGACAAAAAATAACCGGTAAATTTTGCAGTGCCACATCATGTATAACCTGATCGTAGGCACGTTGTAAAAATGTCGAATAAATATTGCAGTACACAATCATGCCCTGAGTTGCCATTCCTGCTGCAAGTGTTACGGCATGTTGTTCTGCAATTCCAACGTCAAAAGCACGTTCGGGGAATTCGTCCATCATGAATTTTAAAGAACTTCCGGACGGCATTGCAGGTGTGATTCCAATAATTTTTTCGTTCTTTTTGGCTAAATCCAAAATTGTCAGTCCGAAAACATCCTGAAATTTAGGTGGAAGATTTTCTTCCGATTTTAAATGAATTTCTCCGGTTGAAGCATCAAATTTTCCGGGAGCATGATATTTTACCTGATTTTCCTCAGCCTGTTGCAGACCTTTTCCTTTTGTGGTCACAATGTGAAGGAATTTTGGACCTTTAATCTTTTTTAAACGGTTTAATTCTTTAATCAAAAGTGGAAGATCATGTCCGTCAATCGGACCTGAATAATCAAAATTCAATGATTTGATAATATTGTTCTGTTTCGGATTTTTTCCGTTTTTAACCGCTGTCAAATACTTTTTTAAGGCACCGACACTTGGGTCAATTCCGATGGCGTTGTCGTTTAAAATAACAAGGATGTTAGCATCGGTAACTCCGGCATGATTTAAGCCCTCAAAAGCCATTCCGCTAGCGATTGAGGCATCACCTATTACGGCAATATGTTCTTTGTCAAAATCATCTTTCAGTTTAGAGGCAATTGCCATTCCGAGTGCAGCCGAGATTGACGTTGAAGAATGCCCAACACCAAAAGTATCGTAAACACTTTCTGCTCTTTTTGGAAAACCGGAAATTCCTCCAAGCTGTCTGTTGGTATGAAAATTTTCTCGCCTTTCAGTCAGGATTTTATGTCCGTAAGCCTGATGACCTACATCCCAGACCAATAAATCTTCAGGTGTATTAAAAACATAATGTAAAGCAATTGTAAGTTCTACAACTCCGAGACTTGCACCCAGATGTCCTTCTTTTACTGAAACCACATCAATAATAAACTGACGAAGTTCATGCGCAACCTGAATGAGCTGCTCTTCTTTTAAAAGACGTAAATCGGCAGGATTGTATATGTTGGAAAGTAAATCGCTTTTCATTGTAAGGTAAAAAGCAAATTTACGGTTTTAAATTTAATTTTTTTGACAGAGTCTTATTTCAATAAAATAGGGACAGAATATTGCATTCTGATTTTTTTGCCGTTCGATTCGCCGGGCTGCCAATTAGGGCATAAACTGAGAACCCGGATAATTTCTTTTTGAAGAGGTTCTTCAACTGCCGGTGAACATTCAAGAAACGATAAAGTACCATTTTTTTCTACAGCAAATGCAAGTGTAAAATTGAGTTTCCAATAACTTACACCTTCCGGTTTTTTATATTCTTTCATGAAAAAACTATGGAATTGCTCGATACCGCCCGGGAATTCTGCATTTTTGTTAAGAGGGGCTTCTGGCTTGGCTAAGGCATCCTTTTTTGAAGTACTGTTTTTTGTGTCTTTTTCAAGGTTAGCGATGGTTTCTTCTGATTTGGCAGATTTTACCTGATTTGCCTTTTTTAGTGATGAAATAACCTCTTCATTATTGAGTTCAATATTTTTTTCAGGATGTTCCAGATTGTCTTCTTGTGATAGCTGAGACGAATCAGGAATCTGTTCTGATTTGTTGATTTCATCTTTTTCTGAATCAACAGCTTCAATTTCGTTATTTTGTTTTTTGTTAGCCTCTTTATCTGTACAACTAAATAAAGTTGTTCCTATGATAATAAACAAAGCCTGTAAAAATATTTTAGAGTAATGTTTTAGCATTATTTTGTTTTGTTTTTCTCGAATAGTTGTTTGTTTTCTTTCCATTATTGAAATGACATGGGTAAACTATATTTGATTCGTGTTTTTTTGCCATTTTGTTCTCCTGGCTGCCATTTGGGAGAAAGTTTTAAAACACGTGTTATTTCTGCTTCTACTTTTGAGTCAATGTTTTTTGGGAATTCAAATGATGACAAAGAGCCGTCTTTTTCTATTACGAACGAAACTATAATTCGGCCTTTTGGATTTTCAGCTTCCTTAGGAAGTTTTAATTCGTTTACTAAAAACTGATAAAAGTTGTTAATCCCACCCGGATAGTCTGCTTTTGTTTCCATAACAGCTCCTGTAATATAAGTATCTCCTTGCACAGTAGATTCCTGTACTGATGCTTTGCAATCAGGACTAGAAGAACTATTAATTTTGGTATCGCTTATTTTAGCTTTTCCTTTTACAAATTTTACGTTATCTGTTTTTGGCGGAGGAGGTGGCGGCGGTACAAAATTATTATTTCCCTTTATCTTAATCTTGCCAACTTGTATAATTTCTGTTTTCGAAGTCTTAACGATTTCAATTTTATCAATTTTCTTTTTATCTCCATTTTTATCGGTACAACTAAACAAAGTTGTGCCCATAGCAATAAACAATGCCAGTAAAAACATCTTATGATAATGATTTTGGGAATATAATATCTGATTTGGAATCTGAATTATTACATTGTCTAATTGCGTTTTTTTAAACCTTCCGCAAATTTTATTGCCTTGATTTTGAATAAAAAAATGCTGAATTTCATCAGGAAGCATCGATGTAAAATCAACAACAGTTTTACTACAGCTTAAACAAAATCTTCCGTTATCTTTTGGAGACATTTTGTTCCAGTCTTCATGGCAAGGTTTAGGAATTGTGATTTTGTAATTGTTTCCCATTTTTAAAATATCAAAAAATAAAAGTAATAAAAATTCCTAAGTAAAAAATGTATTTTTGTTTCATGATAAATCCCTTCACCGACGAATATTTTATGAAGAAAGCTTTGCAGGAAGCTGAAATGGCTTTTAATAAAGGCGAAATTCCTGTTGGAGCTGTTATTGTGGTGGCTGATAAAGTGATTGCAAGCAGTCATAATTTAACGGAATTGTTAAATGATGTTACGGCCCATGCTGAAATGCAGTCGATAACCGCTGCGGCTAATTTTCTGGGAGGAAAATATTTAAAGGATTGTACGCTTTATGTTACTTTAGAGCCTTGTCAGATGTGTGCCGGTGCGCTGTACTGGAGCCAGATTTCTAAAATTGTTTTTGGAGCGCGCGATGAACAACGAGGATTTATGAATATGGGAACAAAACTACATCCTAAAACTACTGTCGTTTCAGGAGTTATGGCTAATGAGGCAGCTGATTTAATGAAGCGTTTTTTTCTGGAAAGGCGCAAATAGTCTTATGGCAACCAGAGCCTTAGCCCAGATGGAAGCGGCATCCTTTTTCTTGCTTTTTTCAGCAAGAAAAAGATATAGCGGACAGCTGGAATAAGCTCCTGAATCAACTTATAATTGTCTGAAAACTTCAACAAAAGTTAAATCGTATTGAAGCAGAAATTTCTTCTTAAAAATATTTTACTTTTAACATAATTTAATTACGATTTTACTGTTATGGCTGTAACGGGTAATTCGTGTTAATTTTTAAATTGTAAACCATTTAACTCTAAATAAAAGTGAAAGCAAAAGGACTATCTCTCGTATTTTTTGTGTTTTTTATTTTTCAATCCTGCGGACGTAAATCAGCTGCAGATTTCAATTCCGATTTTTCGTTATTCAAAGATTACATTACCAGTTTTACTGGCGGTATCGTTTCGGCAGATTCTGATATTCGTGTGGTTTTGGCTTTCGACAAAAACGATTGGAAACCGAATCAGGAATTAGACGACGATTTGTTTGATATTTCACCAAGCGTAAGTGGAAAAGTGATTGCGCTTTCAACAAATACTTTAGCTTTTATTCCGGAGAAAAAATTAAAAATGGGAACAGAATATCAGGTTACTTTAAACTTAGATAAACTGACGGCCATTCCAAAAGAGAAAGAAAAAGAATTGTCTAAATTCAATTTTACAGTCAAAACCGTAAAACAGGATTTTACTATCAATACAGGCGACGTTCAATCATACAGTAAAGAATATCAGTATTTAAATTGTGTTTTAAAAACAGCCGATAATATTGATTTGGAAACAGCTCAAAAGCTGGTTGAGGCCAAACATAATGGAAACAATCTTAAAATTAAGTTTGAGAAAACAAACGGACCTGCAAAAGAATTCCGTTTTATAATTGACAGCATTCAGCGTCAGTCAGAAGCATCCAACTTAGAGATTATCTATGATGGGAATGATTTTGATATTGACCAAAAAGGACAAATCGATTTTCCGATTACCAGTATCAACGAGTTTAAAGTTATAAAAGTTGAAGTTCCAGACGGAAACAATCAACAGGTTCTAATCAATTTCTCAGAACCATTAGAGAAAGGACAGGATTTTGCCGGATTGGTTTCGATTCAAAACACCAATAATCTGAAATTTTCGACACAAGGAAATTTACTAAAAGTATATTTTACCAATCAAAATGCGCCTAAAAAGGAAGAACCAGTAACGGTAGCAGTAGAAGAACCCGTTGCAGTTGCTGTAGATTCTGCCGCAGTTGTAGTTGATTCAGCTGCTGTCGCAGTCGATTCAGCCGCCGCAGTTGTAGAAGAAGTCGTTGAATATGTTCCAGACGAAGAACCAGAACAAGTCGTTACAGGTGAATTATTATTGGAAATTTTTCAAGGAATCGAAAGTCAGTACGGTAAAAAACTAGAAAACAATTATACAGAGAAAATCTCTTTTGACCAGATAAAACCAAATGTCCGCTTTGTTAAAAACGGAACGATACTGCCAAGCTCCAATAATTTGAAACTGAATTTCGAAGCCGTAAACTTAAGCGCTGTCGATGTAAAAGTGTATAAAATCTACAAAAACAATATCCTGCAGTTTCTTCAATATAATGAATTAAACGGTGGACAGAATCTCAAGAAAGTAGCACAGCCAATAGCAAAAACAACCTTGAATTTAAGGGAAAGCACGCTCGTAAATCTTTCTAAATGGAATACCTATGCTTTAGATTTATCTAAAATAATCAAACCAGAACCGGGTGCGATTTACAGAGTAGAATTTGTCTACAAAAAGAAATATTCATTGTACAAATGTGAAACATCAGATAGCAGTGACGATGAAGCAGAGGAAGAAGAAGTGGATGAGAACGACGTAAATTACAGTGGCAACTCTTACGACGATTATTACTATTATGATGATTACGATTGGAGAGAAAGTCAGGATCCTTGTACTGGTTCTTACTACTACAATGCCAGAATTGCAACCAATATTTTAGCAACAGATTTAGGCGTTATTGCCAAAAGAGGCGAAAACAAATCGTATTTATTTGCTGTAAACAATATTGTTACGACAGAACCGGTATCAAACGCAAGAGTTGATTTGTACAATTTCCAACAGCAAAAAATAGCAACTGAGGCAACCAGTAGTGAAGGTATTGCCTCTTTTCAGTTAGATAAATTTGCCTATTTCGCCATCGTGACTTTAGGAGATCAATCGACTTACGTGAAGTTGGACGATGGACTTTCATTATCGGTAAGTAATTTTGATGTAGCAGGAGAGACATTGCAAAAAGGACTTAAAGGATTTATTTACGGAGAAAGAGGTGTTTGGCGTCCAGGAGATAATTTGTATCTGTCATTTATTTTGAATGATGCGGCGAATAAACTTCCGAAATCGCACCCGATTAAATTCCGATTAAATGATCCGAATGGTAAAACAGTTTATCAAACGGTTCAAAAAACAAATGATCTCAATCATTACGCTTTTACAGTGCCAACAAACCAAGATGCCCCAACAGGAAATTGGGAAGCCATGGTTAGCGTTGGAGGGGCAAAATTCTATAAGAGTATTAAAATAGAAACGATTAAACCAAATCGTTTAAAAATCAAAAATACATTTAGCCGAAAAACACTTTCAGCATCTTATCCAAATACAGATAATCTAGAAGTGACATGGCTCCATGGAGCGATTGCTAAGAATTTAAATGTAGAAATGCAGGCTAAATTCTCGCAGCAGACCACCACTTTTAAAGGCTATGAAAAATATACTTTTGATGATCTGGCACGTCAATTCAGTACAGAAGAGATGAATGTTTTTTCTGGGAAATTGAATGAAAATGGAAAAGCTTCGGTAAATATTCAGCCAAGATTACAAGGTCAGGCACCAGGAATGCTCCGTGCTTCATTCATTACAAAAGTGTACGAAGAAGGAGGCGATTTTAGCACCGATGTGATGTCTACTACTTATTCTCCATACAAAACCTATGTCGGACTTAAAACGCCAGAACTGAACAAGTACAGCATGCTTGAAACCAGAACAAATAATCGTTTTGATGTGGTAACGGTTGATGAAAACGGAAGACCTAGATCAGTTCGTAATCTCGAAGTAAGAGTTTACAAAGTAGACTGGAGATGGTGGTGGGATTCTTCAAGCGATAATTTATCAAATTACAATTCGTCAAATGCTACAACATCCTATAAAACATTTGTCATCAATACGGACTCTAGTGGAAAAGGAAGTTTCCAATTTGCTTTGACAGATGAAGAGTGGGGGCGTTACTTAATTCGTGTAGAAGATGGCGAAAGCGGACATGCAGCTTCTTTAACCGTAAATATCGACTGGCCAATCTGGTCTGGAAAAACACGTAATAGAGACGCTTCTACAGCTAATATGTTAGTGTTCTCTACCGATAAGAAAAATTATGCAGTGGGAGAAAAAGCACAGATTTCATTCCCTTCAAGTGAAGGCGGGCGTGCCTTAATTTCTGTTGAAAATGGTTCGAGAGTAGTGCAGACGATTTGGGCAGAAACGAAAAAAGGAGAAACAAAAGTTGAGGTTCCAATTACAGGTGCTATGGCGCCTAATGTATATTTCAATATTACGCTTTTACAGCCTCATGCCTCAACCAAAAATGATTCTCCTATTCGTATGTACGGAATTGTTCCAATCGAAGTGGTAGATAAAAATACTATTCTGGCACCAACGCTGAATATGCCGGATGTATTAAGACCAGAACAGCCATTTACGGTTAAAGTAGGCGAGAAATCTGGTAAAGAAATGACCTATACCATCGCAGTTGTCGATGAAGGACTTTTAGATTTAACTCGTTTTAAAACACCAAATGCATGGGATAGTTTCTATGTTCGTGAAGCTTTGGGCGTAAAAACCTGGGATATTTACGATGATGTAATTGGTGCTTACGGCGGAAAAATAAATCAGATTTTCAGTATTGGTGGAGATCAGGATTTAGGTGGCGGAAAAGCTAAAAAAGCAAACCGTTTTAAACCTGTTGTATTATATTATGGTCCATTTAAGCTGGATAAAGGCGAAACAAAATCACATCAGTTAAAACTTCCAAAATATATTGGTTCAGTTCGAACAATGGTGGTGGCAGGAGATGCAGCGACAAGCGCTTATGGAAGTGCTGAAAAAGCAACTCAAGTTAAGAGTCCGCTGATGGTTTTAGCTTCACTGCCGAGAAAGATTTCGCCATCAGAAAAAGTTACATTGCCGGTAACTGTTTTTGCTACAGAAAGCAAAATCAAAAATGTTTCGATTCAGGTAAAAACAAGCAACGGGTTGAAAGTAATGGGAAGTGCAGTTCAAAAACTGAGTTTCGCACAGCCTGATGAGAAAATGGCGTATTTCAATTTAGTGGTTGGTTCTGCAACAGGAATTGCAAAAGTTCAGGTTATTGCCACATCGGGAAGCGAGAAATCGGTTTATGATGTTGAAATTGACATGACCAATCCAAATCCGGTTACGAGTACATTTACAGATATTGTTTTAACACCAAATAGCTCGAAAACAATTTCATGGAAAACATTCGGTATTGCAGGAAGCAACAAGGCGAGATTGGAAGTTTCGTCTATGCCGTCAATGAATCTTAATGGAAGATTACAGTTCTTAATTCAATATCCTCATGGTTGCGTAGAGCAGACCACTTCATCAGTTTTTCCTCAATTGTATTTAGGAGATGTAGCCGATATTGATGCAAAACGAAAAGATCTGATTCAGAAAAATATCGCTGCGGGAATTGCAAGATTGGGTAATTTCCAGCTATCAAACGGCGGAATGCCTTACTGGCAAGGAAATGCAATTGCAGATGACTGGGGAACTTCTTATGCCGGACATTTCTTGATTGAAGCAGAGAAAAAAGGATATGTACTGCCAATTAATTTTAAATCAAAATGGCTGTCGTACCAGCAGAAAGAAGCAAAACAATGGCGTTTCGAACCGAAATACGGAAATGATTTAGCTCAGGCCTATCGTTTGTATACTTTGGCTTTAGCAGGAAGTGCTGATCTTTCTTCTATGAATAGGCTTAGAGAAACTAAAGGGATTTCTAATGAAAGTATGCTTCGTTTAGCTGCTGCTTATGTTTTAGCGGGTCAGAAATCAGCTGGACAAAATTTGTTTTTAAAAACGAGTATTGATGGAAGTTCTGATGGATATAGTTATTACTATTACGGTTCAAGTGAAAGAAACAGAGCGATGGCTCTTGAAACGATGCTTCTTCTAGATCAAAAACAAAAAGCATTTGTGACAGCGACAAAACTGGCCAAAGAAATGTCGGCTAATCAATGGATGAGTACGCAGACGACGGCTTATTGCTTGTATGCCATGTCGAAATTTGCAGTAAGCAACGGTCCAAAAGGAATCAATATTCAGTTTAGTAAAAACGGAAAAGGAGAAACTATTAACACAGGAAAATCGGTAGCAGATCGCAGTTTGTCTGTTGCTTCTGGTACAAACAGTATCACGCTGAAAAATAATAAAGCGAATACGGTTTATGTTCGCGTCTTGAATACAGGAATTCTTCCAATCGGGCAAGAAAACGCGGTTCAAAGCGATGTTACGGCTTCTATCGTATTCAAAGACAGAAAAGGAAGTGTAATTAATGTTTCAAGAATCAATCAGGGAACTGAATTTGTTGCAGAAGTAACAATTAAAAACCAAAGAGGAGAAAGTGTTCAAAACGTTGCATTATCACAAATTCTACCTTCTGGATTTGAAATTGTAAATACTCGTTTTACCGATTACGGTGATGCTGTAAACAATATTGCAGATTACATTGACATTCGCGACGACAGAACTAATTTCTATTTCGGAATGAAAGCCAGAGAAACAAAAGTATTTAGAATTCTGTTGAATGCTTCTTATTTAGGAAATTATTATCTGCCAGGGTTACAATGTGAAGCCATGTATGATAATACTTTCTTGGCCAGAACAAAAGGATTCTGGGTTGAGGTGGTGAAATAAGTGTTATATAAGTTTATGTATCCTAACAGGTTTTTAAAACCTGTTAGGCATTCATTTGTAAGTTTTGAATATATAAAGAAATAAATTAAAAGATACCTAACAGGTTTCCAAAACTTATTGGTATTTATCTAATTTTGAATATAAAAGAATAAATTAAAAAGATACCTAACAGGTTTTGGAAACCTGTTAGGATAATAAAAAAGAGTAATATTTTGGAAAAAGATGTTTTTGAGGCTGGGCAGTATTACCATGTTTATAATCGAGGGAACAATAATGAGAATATTTTTTTAGAAGAGAAAAACTATAAATATTTTCTCGAAAAGGTTAAAAAATACATTTTACCAATTGCAGATATTTATGCCTATTGTTTATTAAAGAATCACTTTCATGTAGTCTTAAGAATAAAAGATAAGACAGATCTGCCTGAAAAGGTTAAAGAAAAAATTCATCTTCCATTTTCGAATTTATTTAATTCTTATTCTAAAAGTATAAATAAAATGTATGGGAGAAACGGTAGTCTTTTTCAGGAACATTTACAAAGGAATAGAATTGAAAATGAAAGTTATTTAAAGCAGCTGATCGTTTATGTTCATTTGAATCCCGTAAAACATAAATTTTCTAAAGATTTTCAATCATATCAACATTCATCTTGGCGTTCATATTTGTCAAGTAAACCAAATAATATTGATCGTCAATTTATTCTTGAATTGTTTGATGATGTAGAAAATTTCATATTTTGCCATGATGAAAGACGATTGATTTATGAAGGAGTACTTAATGAGATTAATTTACAGGATGAATAGGAAATTGTATTGGTTATCCTAACAGGTTTCCAAAACCTGTTAGGTATCTTGATAAGGTATTAATTTTAGATTTTTTCTTTTAGGAGTAGATAAAGAATACCTAACAGGTTTTTAAAACCTGTTAGGATACGAAACAATAAAATTAAGGATTGAAAAATAAATTAAAAGCGTTTCTTCAACGCATTATAAACTGGATAAAAAGAAACAAAATAAAATCAGCAATTGCATTTCTGCTCTTGCTGATTTACTATTTTTCGATACCTCGAACTTTATTCAAAGAACCTTATTCTACCGTAATAGAGAGCAAAGAGGGGGAATTGCTTGGGGCTAAAATTGCCCGCGACGGGCAATGGCGTTTTCCGGCTCAGGATAGTGTTCCAGATAAATTCAAAAAATGCATTGTGTATTTTGAAGACGAATACTTCTATAAGCACCCAGGATTTAATCCGGTTGCAATGTTAAATGCTTTTAAACAAAATAAAAAAGCAGGGAAAGTAGTCAGAGGAGGAAGTACATTAACGCAGCAAGTTATTCGACTTTCCCGAAAAGGAAAAAACAGAACTTACTTTGAAAAATTAGTAGAAATAATTCTCGCTACAAGATTAGAGTTAGGTTATTCTAAAAACGAAATTCTCGAAATGTATGCAGCGCATGCGCCATTTGGAGGAAATGTTGTGGGGCTAGAAATGGCTTCATGGCGTTATTTTGGCGTTCAGTCGAATCAATTATCATGGGCAGAAAATGCAGTTTTGGCCGTTTTACCTAATGCGCCAAGTTTAATTTATCCCGGAAAAAATCAAATTAAATTACTGAATAAACGAAACCGGCTTTTATTAAAATTGCATCAGGAAGGAATTATTGACAAGCAGACATACGAACTTTCTATAGAAGAACCTTTGCCTCAAAAACCATATGATCTACCGCAGATTGCACCTCATTTGTTGCAGCGAGTGGCTAAAAATGAAGAAGGAACAAGGGTAAAAACTACTGTAGACTATGCATTGCAAAACAGAGTAAATCAAATTGCGAAATATTATTACAATCAGTACAAACAAAATGAAGTACACAATCTGGCGGTTTTAATCATTGATGTGGAGAGTAGAAATGTGATCAGTTATGTTGGGAATTCGCCCACAGATAGCGATCATCAAAAAGATGTTGATATCATTGATGCGCCAAGAAGTACAGGAAGTATTTTGAAACCGCTTTTATACGGTGCTATGCTCGATGAAGGTGAATTGCTGCCGAATACCTTAGTGGCAGATATTCCAACACAGATTTCAGGTTATACCCCTCAAAATTTTAATCTGACTTTTGATGGAGCCGTTCCAGCACATCGAGCGTTGTCAAGATCTTTAAATATTCCGGCAGTTTTAATGCTTCAGGAATATGGAGTAAGTAAGTTTTATGAAGAACTTCAAAAATTCAAATTGAAGAACATTAATAAAACCCCAGATCATTATGGATTGTCACTTATTTTGGGAGGTGCAGAAAGTAATTTATGGGATTTATGCCGAACTTATGCTAATCTTTCATCTACAGTTAATTATTATACTAAAAATAAAGGGCAATACCGAATCAACGAATTTACAGAACTCAATTATAAAAACGATTTTAAGCCCGATTTTGGTTCAGAAACTAACCAGAAGAATATTTTGGGTGCAGGATCAATTTGGTTGACTTATAACGCGATGGAAGAAGTTAACAGGCCTGAAGGAGACGAAGCCTGGAAGTTTTATGACAGTTCGATTAAAATTGCATGGAAAACAGGAACAAGCTTCGGAAATCGAGATGCTTGGGCCATTGGAACTAATTCAAGATATGTGGTTGGAATTTGGGTTGGAAATGCAACAGGAGAGGGAAGACCAACTTTAACAGGTGTAACTAGTGCAGCGCCTATTTTATTTGATGTTTTTAATTTACTGCCAAGGCAAAGATGGTTTGATACGCCGTATAAAGATTTGGCTGAGGTTGAGGCTTGCCGTTTAAGCGGTTATCTGGCAAAAGACAATTGTCCAAAAATCAAACAATGGGTTGCCAAAAAAGGGAAATCGACCAAAGTTTGTCCGTACCATAGAATGATTCATTTGGACAAAACAGAGCAGTTTCAAGTTAATAGCAGTTGTGAAAATATAGATAATATAGTAACCAGAAACTGGTTTGTACTTCCTCCCGTTATGGCTTGGTATTACAAAAGCCAGCACATAGAATATCTGCCACTGCCTCCATTTAAAGAAGGTTGTGAAGGAACACAGATAACAACAATGGATTTTATTTATCCAAAAGCCAATAGTAAAATTTATTTGACAAAAGATTTTAATAGTAATGTGCAGCCCGTAATTTTAAAAGTGGCTTATTCTGAAAGAGATAAAGAACTGTTTTGGTATGTTGATGATGTTTATAAGGCTACTACAAAAACCTTTCACGAACTTCCTATTACGCCCACAACCGGAACACATTATATTACAGTTGTAGATGCTTCTGGAAATGAAATTAGAAGAAAAATTGAGATCGTAAGGGATAAAAAATGAATTAAATTCCAATTTTTAAAATTCTAAATTCCAAAAAGCACCACCGATTGTAAGGCTGAGGGGAGTCGAAATCCTTTTTTACGTGAGGGTTCTTTGAATTCGCTCAGGAGGACAATAAAAATTTGTTTAATTTTCACTACAATTATAAAATTAATTCGTGGCTATAAAAAGACATAAAAAAAACCGCCAATCTCACGAAAAGCGGTTTTGTTTTTATTCTGAAATAACATTTCCTTTTTTATCATAGAAATGGTATTCTAAGTACGTGTAAGCGTCACGAGGTATGATTTTCACCCATTTCTTATGTTCAAAAAACCATTTTGAACGTAATGATGGAAAACCTTTGCTGAGGTATGCAGCCACAAACGGATGTGTATTGAGCACAACTTTATTGTGGGTTTTTAAAAGTCTTTCTAAATCAGCGGTGATTCTGTCAATGATTAAAATTGGAGCTTCAATTTCACCATTATGTTTGTTAGGATCTTCCTCTCTGGTTTTGATATTCACTTCTGGTCTTACGCGCTGTCTTGTAATCTGGACCAAACCAAATTTACTCGGCGGTAATATTTTATGTTTTGCTTTATCGTCGCTCATTTCTTCTCGCAAGAAGTCGAACAGGACTTTCCTGTTTTCAGGATTAGACATATCGATAAAATCAACTACTATGATTCCGCCCATATCTCGAAGACGTAATTGTCTGGCGATTTCTGCTGCTGCAATCATATTTACTTCCATGGCAGTGTCTTCCTGATTGGTTGCTTTATTCGAACGGTTTCCGCTGTTTACGTCTATAACGTGTAATGCTTCTGTATGCTCGATGATAAGATAAGCACCTTTACTCATGGAAACAGTTCGGCCAAAAGAAGTTTTGATTTGTCTCTCTATATTGTATTTCTCAAAAATTGGAGTGTCGTTTGATTGATAAAACTTCACAATTGATTGTTTTGAAGGTGCAATTTCCTGCAGATAATCCTTCGTTTGATTGTACAACTCTTCATCATCTATCTGAATACCGCTGAAGGTATCATTAAATACATCTCTTAATATTGAAGAAGCTCTGTTAAGTTCTCCTAATACTTTGGATGGATGATGAGCAGTTGGTAATTTTTTACACATTGCAGTCCATCTGCCAAGCAGGTTCTGCAAATCTTTTTCTAATTCGGCTGTATTTTTGCCTTCGGCTACTGTACGAACAATAACACCAAATCCTTTAGGTTTGATCGATAGAACAAGTTTTTTTAAACGGTCCTTTTCTTTTTTGTCTTCTATTTTTTGCGAAATAGAAACACGATCAGAAAAAGGAACCAGAACAATAAATCTTCCTGCCAGTGAAAGCTCAGCGCTTATTCTTGGACCTTTGGTAGATATAGGTTCTTTTACAACTTGGACTAAGACAGATTGATTGGCACTTAAAATATCAGTAATGATGCCATCTTTGTCAATCTCTTTTTCAAACTGAAAGGTTTTTAGGGAGAAATCTTTTATTTTACCTGCGCTTACAAGTTTTATGAATTTCAGTTGGGAAGCTAAGTTTGGACCCAAATCGTGATAATGTAAAAAAGCATCTTTTTCGAAGCCTACATTTACAAAAGCAGCATTAAGTCCGGCAACCGGTTTTCGTATTTTGGCAATAAAAATATCACCAACCTGAAAGTTGCTTGTCTCTTGTTCTTTGTGTAATTCAATTAGTTTTCCATCTTTTAATAAGGCAAAATCTACGGCTTCAGAACTAGATCTAATGATTAATTCTTTATTCACACTGTAAATTTTTATCCGTGAATTGGTTGTCGGTTGTTTGTTGATAGTTGTTGGTAAAAGAACCAAAAACCAAGAACCAAAAACCATCAACTTCTACAAGGATGGATTAAACAATATTTTTAACAGGTATTAACCCGGAGGGAAAAATTAAATTTCAATTTTTAAATTCCAAATACCAGTTAAAATCGGCTTTGAAGCCTTAATTTTTGGATTTTGGATTTTCTTTTTTGGAATTTTTGAAATTTCCCAAATTTCAATGAACGTTTAAAAAGAAAAAAGTAGTTTAAAACTACTTTTTCTTTTTGTGACGGTTAGCTCTCGCTCTTTTCTTACGTTTGTGAGTCGCTACCTTATGTCTCTTTCTTTTTTTACCACTTGGCATATCGTGTCAGATTTTATGTTAATTAATAGTATTATTTTGCTTCGTTGTTTGTTTTAACTCCTTCTACAAAAACTTTTGCAGGTTTAAAAGCAGGAATATTGTGTGCAGGAATTTTGATTGTGGTATTCTTAGAAATGTTTCTTCCTGTTTTCTCAGCTCTGGTTTTCACGATGAAACTTCCGAAACCTCTTAGGTAAACATTGTCACCAGTTTCTAATGAAGTTTTAACTTCTTCCATAAAAGTTTCTACTGTTGCCTGAACATCTCCTTTTTCAAGACCTAATTTCTCTGAAATTTTCGCTACGATATCTGCTTTCGTCATTTTCTTTCCTATTTTATTTTATAAATGATGTACTATTTTTTTGAGTTTGCAAATATAGGAATTAAAAAAATAATTAATCAAGCTAATTCGTTAAATTTTAATTACATAAACATTTACTTTTGTTTTCTAAGTATTTTTAAATGGATTTTCATAACACGCTGATAAAATGGTATTTACAAAACAAACGCGATTTACCCTGGCGAAAAACAACCAATCCGTACCACATTTGGCTGTCAGAAATTATGCTTCAACAGACAAGAGTAGCTCAGGGAATGCCTTATTTTTTTTCTTTTACAAAGGAATTTCCTACTGTTTTTGAGCTGGCAAATGCTGATGAAGAGAAAGTTTTAAAACTCTGGCAGGGATTAGGATATTATTCGAGGGCTAGAAACCTGCATAAAACCGCTCAGTTTATAGCAAATGATTTAAACGGTATTTTTCCTCCTACATATAAAGAGTTGTTGAAACTAAAAGGAGTTGGAGAATACACAGCAGCCGCAATTGCTTCTTTTTCTTATAATGAAGTTGTACCGGTGGTAGACGGAAATGTGTTCAGGGTGCTTTCACGCTATTTTGATATTGAATCAGATATAGCTTTACCGGCAACAAAAAAAGAATTTACTGAGCTTGCATACGAATTGATGCCGAAGGAAAATCCAGCGATCTTTAATCAGGCGATTATGGAGTTTGGTGCTTTACAGTGCGTTCCTAAAAATCCGGATTGTTCTGTTTGTGTCTTTAATGAAAGCTGTCTGGCTTTGCAAAAAAAGAAGGTAGGTGTTCTGCCTGTAAAATCTAAAAAACTAAAAATTACAAATCGCTTCTTTAATTATCTGGTATTAGAAGATGATTTGGGAAATACTTTGATTCAGAAGCGTACATCAAAAGGTATATGGCACAACTTATACGAATTTCCGTTGCTGGAAACGAATGAAATTGTCGATTTTGATTTTGTTTCGAAAACAATACGGCAGGGAATTTTGTCTTCATATGCGATTACTGGAGTTGAGGAATGTTCGCATGCAACAGTAATTCATAAGCTTTCGCATCAACATTTGCATATACAATTTTGGAAAGTAAAAGTAAGTGATGTAGTGGTTAATGGTTTGAATTATAATGAATTAAAGTTGTATCCTTTTCCGGTTGTTATTTATAATTTTATTGAAAACGAGGAAAAAAGTCGTTAAAAAAAAGTATCTTTGATACAAACACAAATGTTATATCATGAATGGAACATTAAATAAAGTAATGTTGATAGGCCACTTGGGAGACGACGTTAAAATGCATTATTTTGACGGAGGCAACTGTATTGGCCGTTTTCAGCTGGCAACTAACGAAGTGTATATTAATAAAACAACAAATGAAAAAATTACCTCGACAGAGTGGCATAATCTGGTTGTGCGAAATAAAGCCGCTGAAATCTGCGAAAAATATCTTTCAAAAGGAGATAAGATATATGTGGAAGGCCGCATAAAATCAAGACAATGGCAGGCTGAAGACGGAACCACAAAATATACCACTGAAATTCAGGTAACCGAATTTACCTTTTTGACAACTAAAAAAGAAACAGAGCATAAACAACATCAGGCTTCTGAATCGACAAAAAACACTAACTTTGAAAATCCCAATGAAGGCTTGCCAGTCAACGATTTGCCTTTTTGATTGTTTAACTAATCTTTTTTAATTTGGACCCGGAGCCCAGTTTACTTTTTGCATCTCCCGACAACAATTTAATTGTTGGTTTTGTCGGAATTTTTATTTTAATTTTTTTATCAGCGATCGTTTCAGGTGCTGAAGTTGCTTTTTTCTCCCTGTCTCAAAAGGATATCGAGGATACATTGCAGGAAAATAATTCGAAGGGAAAAATAATTTCAAACCTTTTAGAAAAACCCAAAAAACTCTTAGCGACACTTTTAGTAGCCAATAATTTTTTAAATATTGGAGTGGTCATTCTGTTTTCATTTATCGGCAGAAATATCTTTGAAGAGGTTAATTCGGCTTTATTAAAGTTTATTTTGGAAGTAATTGTGGTTACTTTTTTGATTCTTCTTTTTGGGGAAGTTCTTCCTAAAGTTTATGCTAGCCGCAATAATATAAAATTTGCCAAACGTGTAGCTTATCCAATTGCTTTTTTGGATAAATTACTTTCTCCTGTAAGTTTGCCAATGCGGGCTGTTACGCTATATTTGCACAATAAATTAGGGAAACAAAAAACAAATTTCTCGGTTGATCAACTTTCACAGGCGTTGGAATTGACAGATTCTGAAGGGACTTCGACAGAAGAACAAAAGATTTTAGAAGGAATTGTTTCTTTTGGAAATACAGATACTAAACAGGTAATGAGTCCGAGAATTGATATTTTTGCATTGGAAATATCAGAAACATTTGCTGAGATTTATCCAAAAATAATTGAAACAGGTTTTTCGAGAATTCCGGTTTATCGTGATAATATTGATCAGATTGAAGGCGTTTTGTTTGTTAAGGATTTATTGCCTCATATAGATAAAACAGAATTCGAATGGACAACTCTAATCAGAGAAGCTTTTTTTGTTCCTGAGAATAAAAAGTTGGATAATCTATTGAAAGATTTTCAGAGCCTGAAAAGCCATTTGGCGATTGTAGTTGATGAATATGGCGGAACCTCTGGTTTGGTTTCTTTAGAAGATGTAATTGAGGAAATCGTAGGAGATATCAGTGATGAATTTGATGATGAACATTTGAATTTTTCTCAAATCGATGAAAAGAATTTTCTTTTTGAGGGAAAAATCAATATGAAGGATTTTTACAGAATTATCGATGTTGATGAAGATCTTTTTGAATCACACAAAGGTGAGGCAGAAACATTGGCTGGTTTTATACTTGAAATTCTGGGCAATTTTCCTAAAAAAGACCAAAAAGTAACGTTTGAGAATTGTGTCTTTACTATAGAAGCAGTTGATAAAAAACGTATTAAACAAATAAAAGTAACAATAGAATAAGATGTTAAAAAAAACAATTTGGATAGCAGTAATTTTACTGAGCCTGACTGTTGTAAGTTGTAAAGATGATGTGCTGCCAAAACCGGCCGGTTTTTTACGTTTGGATTATCCGGTAGCTAAATATGTAAACTTTGAAAATACATGTCCGTTTTCTTTTCAAATGAATGAAGCGGCTGTAATTAAGGGTGAAAAGGAATGCGGGTTTGCTATTACATATCCAAAAATGAAGGCAACAATTTATTTGACCTATAAGCCTGTAAATAATAATATAGATAAACTGTTGAGAGATGCTCAAAAGTTAACTTACGAGCATGTTATAAAAGCTGATGACATATTAGAACAGCCGTATTTAAACCCTGAAAAAAAAGTATACGGAATGTTTTATCAGGTAAACGGAAATGCAGCGACTAACTCACAATTTTATGTGACAGATAGTACAAAGCATTTCATTACAGGATCAGTTTATTTTTACACCAAACCTAATTTTGATTCGGTTATGCCGGCTGCAAGTTATATCAAAAATGATATGCAGAGGCTGATGGAGACTTTGAAGTGGAAGTAAAGACAAACAAAAGGCGTTCAATTCGAACGCCTTTTGTTTGTTTAAAATATAGAATAATAGATTAAGATGCTGAAAATGCTTCTGTCATAAATTGTTGAAGACCTGTCTCTTCAAGTATTTCAATTGAAAATTCACCAAAACGTTTTGGAAGCCAAATAATTCTGACTCCACTAGGGGAATTTAGGCTTTCTTTTGATAAAGGATTTCCATTTTCGTCCTCTGGTTGAACACCTGAAGCTGTTAATTCATCAAAAACGGCTTCAATATCAGGAGTAGAATAGCAGTGGCGATATATCGTTCCTTCGCCTTTGGTATCTAACAGATTTTTTAAATTTCCTGAAAAAGGTTCTACAAGCATAAATCGTTCCTGACCAATTTTTACAACAGCATATGTGACATGAAGTTCCTTTCTTTTCCAGGTGAATTTTTTTGAGATCTCTGCACCAAGTGTTTTTGCGTAATAATTACAAGCTGATTCAAGATTATTAACTAAAATATCTATATGACTAAACTTAAGATTCATTCTTTTTCTATTTGGTCGTAAAATTGACGTGGTTTTTTACTATTGTTTCGAAAATGATTATGCAGTTAGATTTTATGAAAGTAATTCAGAAAAAAAGACAGTAGTTAAACCTGAGTTTAATACTGTCTATAATTGTTTTTTATCAGAATTAGATAATCGCTTTAATTACGATTTCATATTCGAAACTTTATATGTTTTGCCGTCTCCGGTTTCCTGAACGACTTTTGTCAAAGACTCAGGATTCTGAATTGTTTTATCAAAAGTTACAGTTGCTGTTTTTTTGTCGAAATCAACAGCTGCTTTTTCAACACCGTCCAGATTTGTTAATTCTTTTTCGATGGTTTTGGCGCATCCCATTGCACAAGTCATTCCTTCGATGGTAAAACTGGCAGTCTGTACATTTTCTGCAGCGATTGGTTTGTGTTCTTTTGGAGTTTCTGTTTTTTCGCCTCTTGCGACCGCTAAGCTTTTATCTTCTTCTTTTTTACAGCTTACCAGTACCAAGCCTGCAATGGCTAACGATGTTATTATTTTTGTAAATTTCATTATATATGATTTTAGTTTGTCAATATGTTTGTTGCAAAATTAATAAAAAAGGAAAGGTCAGTTCCTAAAATTATTACAAATTTGTAGTAAAATACAGTTTTATGGATGCAAAACAATTAAAATGGTTCTATTTATTGCTGCTTTCGCTAATTTGGGGAAGTTCGTTTATTCTAATCAAAAGGGGATTAGTAGGATTAACGGCGATTCAGGTAGGTTCGCTCCGAATTATTTTTGCAGGTTTGTTTTTGCTTGTAGTCGGGTTTTCGAGTTTAAAGAAAATTTCCCTGCGGCAATGGAAATTTGTGGCTCTGACTTCATTCTTTGGGACATTTATACCTGCTTTCTTTTTTGCGATTGCCGAAACTCAGGTGGATAGCTCAATTGTAGCTATTTTAAATTCGCTTACACCTTTAAATACATTAGTTTTAGGAATTATATTTTTTGGAATTCAGTTTCAAAAACGTCAGGTTTTAGGTGTTTTTATCGGATTGGTTGGCTGTTTGTTACTGGTTTTGAATGGGTCTTCGGATCATTCCGGTCAAAATTATTATTATTTGATTTTAGTTGTAATTGCAACGCTGTGTTATGCAATTAACGTCAATCTGATCAAAAAATATTTGTCCGATTTGAATTCATTGAGTATTACGACAGGTAATTTTGCGGTTTTGTTTTTACCGGCTTTACTTATTTTGAGTACTACAGATTTTACACAAAAAATACATCTGGAGACAACACAATATTCTGTTTTGTTTGTAATGATTTTAGGCGTTTTAGGAACAGGAATTGCAAATGTCTTGTTCTTTAAACTGATACAAATGTCCTCGCCGATATTTGCAACATCGGTAACCTATTTGATTCCGATAGTGGCTTTTTTCTGGGGGTTGCTGGATAACGAGATGCTGACGCCGATTCAGTTTTTTGGAGCATTTATTATTCTGATTGGGGTTTATTTGTCAGCGAAGAAGTAAAAAATAGTAAAGCTTTTTTGATTTAAACTTTCTTTACAAAGTTATAATGTACAGTTTTTGTTGTTTTAGGATAAGTTTTTTTAGATATTCTTACATTCTATAAGATTTGGAATTTTTATATTGGATTTACTTTTCAAAAGCATAAACCAAAGTAAAAGTTCCTTCAAAATGATCTGATTTGATTTCCTGATGATATACATCGAAATCTTTAACTAAATCATCGAAATGTAGACTTGCCTGTGTTTGGGATTCATTCAAAGAAAAATCTTCGACCCAAATATGATCTTTAAAACTGATTCCTTTTTCGTTTCTGATTTTAAAAATGGCTTCTTTGGCACCCCAAATGAAAGTTAGTTTTTTAATGTATTCTTCTAAAAAATCAGGGTACAGATATTTACATTCATAATCAGTAAATTTATCCCCTATACGGATGATTTTTTCACGCTGCAACTCCATATCGATTCCAACTGTTTCATCGCTAATAATAATTGCGGCAAAATGATACGAATGCGTAATTGATATATAATTATGACAATCGAAATACGGCTTTCCGAATTCGTCATAATGCAGGTCTTTATCTGTGAAACCCATTTCCTGAATTAGCATGCGAACGCTCAAAAAAGCGCGCTGATGCATTTCAGATTTCATCCCATTCAACCTCAATTGCGTTTTTTCTTTTAAGACAACTTTACTTCTTAATTCGTCAAAAGATTCGGTTATCTCCCAAATTAAAATTCGGGTGTTTTCATTGCATTGTATAGTTTGAAATAAAGGCATTTCTCTTTAATTATAAATTAATGAATGATAAATTATAAATTACTTTCTTTTTGAAAATAACTTATCTAATGAACTCTGGTTTAGCCCTAATGGTCGAATTGCTCTCGCAATTACCTTTTGTGACGGGGTTCGCCACAAAAGATACAGTGGACAGCAGGATTAGCTTCTTACTTCGACTACGCTCAGTATGACAAACAAAGAATGCAACTAACATTCTAAAGATTAAGAAATTAAAGATTTCATAAATCTTACTGAAAGTAGTAAAATTAAAAACCTATTCCTTAAATTTGCAAAAATTTTACAATTACAAATATACTATAAATGAGTACTACAACTACGCCTTATGTGGCTTACAAAGTAAAAGACATTTCTCTGGCAGCTTGGGGAAGAAAAGAAATCGAACTAGCTGAAGCTGAAATGCCAGGTTTAATGGCACTTCGCGCTGAATACAAAGATGAGCAGCCACTTAAAGGTGCGCGTATCGCAGGATGTTTACACATGACAATCCAGACTGCTGTTTTGATTGAAACTTTAATTGCTCTTGGTGCAGAGGTTACCTGGTCTTCTTGTAACATTTTCTCTACTCAGGATCAGGCTGCTGCTGCTATTGCTGCTGCCGGAATTTCAGTTTATGCCTGGAAAGGTCTTGACGAAGAATCATTTGACTGGTGTATTGAGCAAACGTTATTCTTTGGAGAAGACAGAAAACCTTTGAACATGATTCTTGACGATGGTGGAGATTTAACTAACATGGTTATCGATCGTTACCCGGAATTAGTTCCTGGAATTAAAGGTCTTTCTGAAGAAACTACAACTGGTGTTCACAGACTTTACGAAAGAGTAAAAGCCGGAACTTTACCAATGCCTGCTATCAACATTAACGATTCTGTTACTAAATCTAAATTTGATAACAAATACGGTTGTAAAGAATCTGCAGTAGATGCTATTCGTCGTGCTACTGACTTAATGTTAGCTGGAAAAAGAGTAATTGTGTGCGGATACGGTGACGTAGGAAAAGGAACTGCAGCTTCTTTTAGAGGTGCTGGTTCTATCGTAACAGTTACTGAAATCGATCCGATTTGTGCTTTACAAGCTGCAATGGACGGTTACGAAGTTAAAAAATTAGATACTGTAATTGCTAATGCTGATATCATCATTACAACTACAGGAAATAAAGATATCGTAGTTGGAAGTCATTTCGAAAAAATGAAAGACAAAACTGTTGTTTGTAACATCGGACACTTTGACAACGAAATCGACATGGCCTGGTTAAACAAAAACCATGGTGCTTCTAAAATCGAAATCAAACCTCAGGTTGACAAATATACTATCGCTGGAAATGATATCATTATCTTAGCTGAAGGACGTTTGGTAAACCTTGGTTGTGCTACAGGTCACCCAAGTTTTGTAATGAGTAACTCATTTACAAACCAGACTTTGGCTCAAATCGAATTATGGAACAACAGCGCAGCTTACAAAAATGAAGTTTATATGTTACCAAAACATTTAGATGAAAAAGTGGCTGCTTTACACTTAGCTAAATTAGGCGTTGAACTTGAAGTTCTTAGAGAAGATCAGGCTGCTTATATTGGTGTTGAAGTTCAGGGTCCATTCAAACCAGAATATTACAGATACTAATATTAAGTTTTTAGTACTAAGAATTAAGATAGAACCCTTGCAGAAATGTGAGGGTTTTTTATTTGGGCGTGCCACCATTTAAAAAAAGGCCCAAATATACTTTGCGCTCATTAGGCCTTTTCTTAAATGCTGTCGGGCTATCCATGCTACTTCGGTAGCTTATTCCTATCCCTCACGCTTACGTAGCCCAAGAACCAATTAAATTAACAAGATCTTTATAATCTTTAAACTTTATAACTTTAAATTTGAAGTATAAACTTACGAAATGACAAAAGAAAATAGCTCCCAAACCGCCTTCCGCTTAAACTCCGAATTAGTAGAAAATATCAATTCCATGAATTTCGAAAACTTAAAAAATAATTTCGGAATCAACTCAGCTCTTTTTGAAGAAATCAAAGAAGAATTATTCGACTATTTCGAAACCGAAGATCTCCCAAAACTAAAAATCCTTGAAACAAATTTATTTACCTCCGACAACAAAGAAACCGAATTGACTTTACATACCGAATTCAACAATAATACATTACGTTTTAAGTTAATTGAAGTAATGTAACATGTCTTTTTCAATGCAAAATTATGTTCGAAAAAAATAGAACATTATGTTCTAATTGTTTTGAAGAAGTAAAAAAATAAACTAGAAACTCAATCAGATAAATAAACTTTCATGAAAAATATCCTTGCACTTTGCCTGCTTTTGTGTTTAAATACTTCTGTTTTTGCACAAAAAAATGATATATGGACTTCATTTCCTAACAAAGACACTACGCTGATTGGATTTAATGACAAAAACGGAGTAATCAAAATTGAACCAAAATTGAATGGTTTTACTATTGCGCGTAAATTTGAAAATATAATTGCCGTTACCGAAGAAGAAAACGGTAAATGGAAAAACTATTATTTAACTAAGCAGGGAAAGATTGTCGGGCGAGACAGTTTATATGTTTTTGACAATAGTCCGGATTGCGAAAATGAAGGTTTTATAAGATTCACAGATCACAAAACTGATAAAATGGGTATGTTTGACAGCCAGGGAAAAATTGTCATTCCAGCAGGATATAGCAATGTAACCAAAGCCAAAAACGGAATGTTCATTGCATTAAAAGACGCCAAAAAAGAAAAAGACGGAGAACATCTTTTCTGGACTGGAGGAAAAGAATTCCTTATTGACATCAACAACAAAATCTTAGTTGAAAATTTTGCTTACAACGATGATTTAAATTTTTATTCTTTAGAAAAATCAAAAGAACCCAGTAAAGACAAAACAAGGGATAGTTTCCTTGGTGTTGATGGACAATATTACTCGTTCATCAATTATAACAAAGAATTTAAATATTGGCTGGAAAATACTTTACTTCAGGATTTGTCTAAAGCAAATTTAGAAAAACACGCTTTCGAAAAAATTACTTATTGGAAAGAACCAGACGGTTGGATCAACGCGCCTAAAACTAAATTTATCAGTCAGAATTATACTTACTTAAAACTAAAACTTCAGGAACTCAAAAATCCAAAAACAGATTATTTTATTTCTTCTGACGGATTAAATCAATTTATTTTTGAAACAGAAGAATACGATGTTTATTTCAACAATTGCAGAGAATCGAAAGATTGGATGTACCCAACAATGGATCTTATAATCAATCCAAAAAACAAAACCGATAGCGGGCAAGATCATTTTGAGTTTCTACGAACTGAAAACGGATACAAATTGATTAGTGTTTCTTCTGGAAAAGATAATCTTAAATAATTCTTTCCGCTTTAAAGTCTAACTTTGTAAAAAAGTAAGCCATGAAGAATTTTCTATTTTTATTTCTTGCCATAATCTTCGAAATCATTGCTACTTCAGCATTAAAAAAATCCGAAGAATTTACCAAATCACTTCCAAGTATTATTACTATTATTGGCTATTGCGGTGCTTTTTATTGTTTGAGTTTTGCTATTAGAACCATTCCTGTTGGTTTTGCTTATGCAATTTGGTCTGGAGTCGGCATTGTTTTAATCACGATTATTGGTGCTGTTTTCTTTAAAGAAATTCCAGATTTACCAGCAATTATTGGTCTTGCGTTAATTGTAATTGGCGTTATTGTGATTAATGTTTTTTCTAAGACTGTAGCGCATTAGAATTGAAGTTTCAGGTTTCAAGTTATGCTGGAACGTGAAACCTGAAACTTGAAACTAAAACAACAAAAAAGCATTTCAGCAAGTTTCAGATTTTATAACTTTAGAAACCAATCGATATTTGTATTATAAAATGGAAAGAAGATGAACACACAGGAAACCATAAATTATAATCGTATCGCTGAAGCTATAGATTATATCAAAGCTAATTTTAAAGATCAGCCCAATCTGGATGAAGTTGCAGAAAAAGTACATTTGAGTCCGTTTCACTTTCAGAGACTTTTTAGCGAATGGGCTGGAACGAGTCCGAAGAAGTTTTTACAATATACAAGTATCGAACACGCTAAAAAGCTACTTAAAGAAAATCAGGCAACAATTTCTGAAACTGCTTTTGAAACTGGACTTTCAGGAACTAGCCGACTTCATGATTTATTTGTAAATATCGAAGGAATGACACCTGCCGAATATAAAAATGGAGGAAAAAATCTTGAGATCAATTACAGTTTTGCCGAAAGTCCATTTGGGAATATTATTGTCGCGTCTACTCAAAAAGGCGTTTGTTTTATGGCTTTCGCCGAAGATGAAATCACTGGATTTATTGTGTTGAAAGATAAATTCCCGAATGCTCAATTTTCGAAAAAACTGGATTTATCTCAGCAGAATGCTTTATTCATTTTTCAAAACGATTGGAGCAAATTATCTGAAATCAAACTGCATTTAAAAGGAACCGATTTCCAATTGAAAGTTTGGGAAGCGCTATTAAAAATTCCAATGGGACAGCTTTCAACTTATGGTACCATTGCGCATCAAATTCAGAAACCAAATGCTTCTCGCGCTGTGGGAACAGCAATTGGAAGTAATCCTGTTGCATTTTTAATTCCGTGTCATCGTGTAATCCAATCTTCTGGAATATTCGGCGGTTATATGTGGGGAAATACCCGAAAAACAGCCATAATCGGCTGGGAAGGTTCGCAAATAAATCCCTAAAAATAAAATTTCAAATTTCAATGATTAATCTTCATTGGAAATTTCATAAAATCTAATTACTATGCAAAATATACAATCGAAAATTGCTTCTCAAGACTGGGAAAGCATCACTGAATCTATGCACGAAAATGGATTCTCAATTATTCCAAAAGTGCTTAATAATGAACAATGCGAAGATTTAAAATTCGATTATGATAATCCATCTATATATCGAAAAACTGTTGTTATGGAACGTTATCGATTTGGTATAGGCGAATACAAATACTTCAATTATCCGCTTCCGGATTTAATTCAAAATATTCGAACTTCAATTTATCCAAAACTTGCTCCAATTGCCAATTCTTGGATGAAAGCCCTCAATATTAATTCTGTTTTTCCAGAAACTCATTCAGAATTATTAAAACAATGTCACGACAATAATCAATTGAAAGCGACGGTTTTAATTTTAAAATATGAAAAAAGCGGATTCAATACTTTACATCAGGATTTGTATGGAGATATATATTTCCCTATTCAAATTGTGCTTTTTCTAAATGAACCCGATGAAGATTTTACTGGAGGAGAATTTGTTTTGACTCAACAAACTCCAAGAGCACAATCAAAAGCTATTGTTTTGAAACCCAAAAAGGGAGATATTCTAGTTTTTACAACCAATTTTAGACCTGTAAAAGGCACAAAAGGGTATTATCACGTAAATATGAAACATGGAGTAAGTGAGATTCATTCTGGCGAAAGATATACGTTGGGAATTATTTTTCATGATGCATTAAATTAAGACACAAAGGTACATAGTCGCAAAGGTTCTGAGGTTTCGAACCAACGCATATCTGTAGAGACGCACTGCAGTGCGTCTACACAACGTTAATCACAAAAGCATTTTTTTCGCAGATGCCGCCAGATTTAAACAGATTTTTAACCATAATAATTCTTATAATCTGTGATAAATTAAAAACCAATCTTTGCTTATTCGTATTGCTGTGCATCTCTAAAATTCAAAACTTATAACTTCATGATTAATCATCAAAAAATAACCGATTCTGAATTGCTTCGTAAAATTAAAAATGCGGAAATTTGTTTCGGTGGCAACCAAAAATTAAAAATCTACGGAACACTCAAATGTTCTTCAGGAAAAAGAATAAAAAAAGAAAATCGGGTTTTCTTTTTATCTGAAAATGACGCCAAACAAAATGGTTTCAGGCCTTGCGGACATTGTATGAAATCGGAATATCAAAAATGGAAAAATGGACTTATTTAATCCTCAAACAGACGAAACTACAAATCTTCTTCCGAAAGATGGAACGGTAAATTATTATGGAAAATGCTTCTCCAGACAAGAAGCTGATTTCTATCGTGATGTCTTATTAAACACAATTGAATGGAAAAATGACGAAGCTGTAATTTTTGGAAAATTAATTTTAACTAAACGAAAAGTAGCTTGGTACGGTGATCAGGAATTTGAATATACGTATTCGAATACTACCAAAAAAGCGCTGCCTTGGATTCCTGAACTTTCAAAATTAAAGAAAATCATTGAAGAAAAAACGGGAGAAACTTTCAATTCTTGTCTCTTGAATTTATATCATACTGGCGAAGAAGGGATGGCGTGGCATAGCGATGCAGAGAAAGATTTGAAAAAGAATGGTGCAATTGGATCGGTAAGTTTTGGAGCAGAGCGTAAGTTTGCTTTTAAACATAAAGAAACTAAAGAAACGGTTTCCTTGATTTTAGAACATGGCAGTTTATTGATTATGAAAGATGAAACGCAGACGCATTGGCTGCATCGATTACCTCCGACAAAAAGCACTCAAAAATCAAGAGTTAATTTGACTTTCAGAACTATTGTAAAATAGAAATGCTACTTCTTTTTTGACGCAACATTTTCATAAGAACGCATTAATGCATCTTCAAACATTTCGGGTCTTACTTTTGAAAGTTCAACAATTGTCCAGCCTTGTTTTCCCCATTTATTTGGAACTTCATAGAAAATCTTCTCGCTTGAAGCACAAAAAACTGATTGATCAATTTCGTTTAATTTTAATACAGCCCGATTATTCTTTTCATCAAAAGTTGCGAATATTTTTTTGTTAATACGAAAAGATGTTTTCTCAAAATGAGGTTCTTCAGCAGCATTCGGAAAAGATAAAGCTAATTTTCTAAATGTTTCGATTAAGACCATAAATTTCAATTTTAAATTCTAATCTAAGGTCTTAATCCAATCATTTAAAGGCTTCTGTTAAATAAGATCCAAAGTTCTTTCTAATGCCATACCACGTGAACCTTTAATCAATATAGTACTTTGAGAAGTAAATTTATTATTTTCCAAAAATTTGGAAAAATCATCAAAAGTTTCAAAAAAGTGAAGATTTTCATTAGAAATACGATTTTCATAAAACGATTTTCCAATCAAATAACAAACAGATTTATCCTGATTCTTCAAAGAATCAACAATAATTTTGTGCTCTTGCTGGCTTTCACTTCCAAGCTCGAACATGTCACCTAAAATCATTATTTTATTTGTGTTATCTAATTGTGAAAAATTAGTTATTGCCACAGCCATACTACTTGGGTTAGCATTATAGGCATCCAGAATAATTTCAAATGTTCCTTTTTTTAACAACTGTGAGCGGTTATTGGTTGGCGTATAATTTTCAATTGCTGTTTTAATGTCGTTGTTATCCACTTTAAAATGACTTCCAATAGCAACGGCAGCATTAATATTGTTAGCATTATAAAGTCCGATCAAATTAGATTTCACAAAAAAGTCATCATAATTAATCACAACAAACGGATTTGCTTCTATCTCCTGAACATTAATATCAGCAAGACTATTGTCCAATCCAAATGTGAAAGTTTTTATTTTTTTTGATTTTTCAACCTGAATTGCATCATCCAAATTAACAAAAGCCAATTTATCATTCTCCAACAAGTACTTGTACATTTCGCTTTTCCCTTCAATTACACCTTCCACACCTCCAAAACCTTCTAAATGTGCTTTTCCAAAATTCGTAATATAACCATAGTCAGGCTGCGCTATTGAACATAAAAACTCAATTTCTTTTTTATGATTGGCTCCCATCTCTACAATTCCAATTTCGGTTTCATTGGTAAAAGACAGTAATGTTAACGGAACACCAATATGATTATTTAAGTTTCCGACAGTTGCTTTTGTCTTATATTTTTGTGCCAAAACAACATTTATAAGTTCCTTTGTCGTTGTTTTTCCATTGCTTCCCGTCAATGCAACAATAGGAATTTTTAAATATTGTCTATGAAATTTTGCTAACTCTTGTAAAATTTCTAAACTATCTTTTACCAAAATTGTTCTTTCGTCTATTAAATAAGACGGATTATCAATTATTACAAATAAAGCTCCTAATTCCAGAGCTTCCTGAGCAAAAGTATTAGCATCAAATCTTTCTCCTTTGATAGCAAAAAACATAGAATCTTTTTCGATTTTGCGTGTATCAATTGAAAGAGATTTGCATTTTAAAAATAAAGCATGAATTTCTTTAATATTCATTTTACATCATTTATATAGATTATAAAAATAAAAAAACAATAAAAAAATTCCAAATTCCTTACTGAACTCAGCTTCGGAATTTGGAATTTTTTTATTTTGGAATTTCTAAAATTTAATTCCTTGGTGATTTTCTTCTTTCAGTTTTAGCACCTACTCTAGACATCGCACATCTAAATCCGATGTAGTCTGTAGCCATATCCTGAGGGAAGTATCTTCTTTGCGCAGGATCTAACCAGTAAGCTCTGTCTCTCCATGAACCTCCTTTATAAACTCTTGCATTATCGTTTATTAAAGTAGTTCTTTTGCTTGAGCTGTCATATTTCCTTACCATGTTACCTAAACTATCTGTAGTTACATTGTGTATTGGAGAATTGTACATTGTCTCTTTTTTAGCATCATCAGCTGATTCTGAATCCCCAAAATCATAGTATCTTGAAGATTGTTTATCTCCATCTCTATAATTAATGTTATCACTTTTGCTAAAATTTTGTCTCAAATACGTTTCATTTTCATCAACCGGAACCTGAGCTATTTCTCCAGGTAAATTTGTAGCAACTACTTTACCATTACTTAAAGTGGTATATTTAATATTATCTTTTGTGATAATTTCTAACTTACCATCTTTACCAATTTTGTTTTTAGCATATTGATTCCCTCTGTAATAATTAAAATCATTTGCTTCGTTATCGATTATTGGTCTGTAAACGTCAGCAACCCATTCTGCTACGTTACCTGCCATATCATATAAACCAAAATCATTTGCAGGATAACTTTTTACATTGTTTGTAATATCAGCACCATCATCTGACCAACCTGCAATTCCACCGTAATCACCGTTACCTTGTTTAAAGTTAGCCAATTGGTCACCTCTGTTTTTACGTTTGTTAGAGCGTGTATAGTCTCCAGACCAAGGATATTTCTTTTGCCCTTTATAGATATTGTATTCTCTTTGTCCAACATCTGCTGCTGCTGCATATTCCCATTCTGCTTCAGTAGGAAGTCTGTACTCAGGTAAAATAATACCTGAAGAACGCTGTGCATAAACATTTTTCTGTTCTTCTACAGCTCCGTCTTTTCCTTTTCTTGGTCTTCTTCCGTTAGGGCTTTTCTTTAGTACAAGTTCTTCATTACCACTATAAGTTGAAGTTGGAGAAGCGATATAAGTTTCTGTGTTAAATAAACTTTCAGCACTAACATCATTTGTTTTAGCACCTCTTTTGATATATCCGCTTTTTTCTAAAACTGCTTCATTTACACGATCTGTTCTCCATTTACTAAACTCAACTGCCTGAATCCAGTTAACACCAACAACAGGATAGTTAGCATAAGCAGGGTGTCTTAAATAATTATTTGTCATCGTTTCGTTATATCCTAAACGATTTCTCCATACTAAGGTATCAGGTGATGCCCCTGCATAAATATTTTTATAAATTTCTTCTGTAGGAGGGAAAACTTTTTTCAGCCATTCCAGATATTCCAGATACATACCATTAGTAACCTCTGTTTCATCCATGTAAAACGACTGAACATGTTGTTGAGTTGGTGTGTTATTCCAATCGTGCATAACATCATCCTGTACTTTACCCATTGTAAATGTACCTCCTTCAACAAAAACTAAACCAGGTCCTGCCTGTTGTTTTTTTCCTGCATTTCTAGCAGCCGTTCCGTTTTGACTGTCAACATCCCAACCGGTTGCTCTTGAAGCGTGGCTTGAACTTGATTTTTTGCTACAACTAGCCGTGCCCAACATCAAAACTATTGACATCATTACTTGCAAGGCTACAATTTTGTTTACTTTCATACTCATTCTTAGGTGATAAATTTAGGTGCTGCAATATAATAATTAACATTTAATTAGCAACATCTGTTCTAATAATTTTGTTTAGCTGTTTTTACCAGAAAATAAGCTATAGTTTTCGAACGCAAAAATATACTTTTTATTATTACTATTGCATTAAAAAACATATTTTTACTTACTAAAATATTTTAAGATTAATTTCGTTTTCTTTAACTATGAAACAAGCCATATTTTTATATCTTTTTTTAATTCCATTTTTCTTGTTTTCTCAGAAAAACGGGGCACTCACAATAGACTGGCATAGTAAAAAAGAAATGAATTTTGGTGAATTCAAAACAAGCATACCTTACTTTACAGGTGATTATTTCCGGTACGATATTACTAAAAAAAGTATAACCTTACTCTTTAGACCTGATTATTCAGATTACTCAAACGCCAGCTCCGTAAAAATTTCAAACATAATTTACGAATCTGTTTCTGCTTCTGATTTGGGTGATTTATCATTAGCAAACATACCCAAACAACCAAACGAAACACTCCAAATAGCAACTTCAAGAGATCAAAAACAAGGATTCATTTCATTATCACCTATAATCTCTGAAGGAAATAGCTTCAAGAGAATAAAATCATTTTCTTATTCAATTATAGGCAACGCTTCGACAAACAACAGCAATGTTTCTACATCAAAATCAAATATTATCTCAAATTCGGTATTATCCTCGGGTGACTGGTATCGTTTTTATGTAGAAAAGTCAGGCGTTTATAAAATTTCAAAATCGTTTTTACAAAGTCTTGGTTTTGATGCAGGCAAAAGTGATCCAAGAAAAATTAAAATTTATGGAAATGGAGGACGAATGCTTCCTTTAGCCAACAATATATATTATCCGGAAGACTTAGCTGAAAATGCAATTCAGGTTATAGGCGAAAACGACGGCATCTTTAACAATGATGATTACATACTTTTTTATGCTGAAGGAATCAACAACTGGAACTCCGAAAGCCAAACCAATATAAACTTATATGATACTAAGTCATATTATTACATTACCACTCAGGGAAGTGATGGGAAAAGAATTCCGAATATCTCTCAACCTTCTGGGAATATCACCTTAGAATTAAACACTTTCGACGACCATCAATTTCACGAAACAGATCTAATTAATATAGTACATACAGGCCGCCAATGGTTTGGGGAGTCTTTTGAAATCAACAACGAACAGGAATTCGAGTTTAACTTTCCTAATCTGGAAGTTACAACTCCAATAAAAATTGAAACTCTAACTGCTTCTGCTGCATTTACAAATACTTCATTTGCTGTTTCTGCCAATGGTCAAACTATTGGAAACATATCCTTCAGTTCACTAGTCAGCGGTTCTGAAACAAAATTCTACACTGGTAATCTTCCTGCTAATACAAGTTTTACAGGAACTGAAAATGTAAAAATAAAACTCACCTATAATAATAATGGAGTACCAGGATCAAAAGGCTATCTGGATTATATTAATCTAATTGCAAAAAGAAAACTAAAAGGTACAGGTAAACAATTTTTATTTCAATACGACCTTGCAGGTTCAACCAACGGAATTGTGAATTATACTATTTCTGATGCTTCGGGAATTTCTCAAGTCTGGGATATTACCGACTTATACAATGTGTCAAATATCGAAAACAACAATTTGAACAATTTGAGCTTCAAAGCACCTTTAGGAGAAGTCCGAAAATACATTGCAATAGACTCAAGGGATTATTATACACCTTTAAAAGAAGGTCAGTCCAAAATTACCAATCAAAATCTAAAAGGCACCCTTTTTAAGAATGCCCAAAACAGTTTTCAGGACATTGATTATTTAATTTTAACACCTAAAATATTACTTTCTCAGGCCGAAAAACTGGCTGCTTTTCACAGAAGTTATTCAAAACTAAATGTAAAGGTAGTTACACTTGAAAACATCTACCAGGAATTCTCTTCGGGAAAACAAGACATTGCCGCAATCAGAAACTGCGTGAAATATGTTTATAAAAACGCCTCATCTTCAGATAAAAGAATAAAATATCTAAATCTCTTTGGCGATGCCTCATTTGATTATAAAAACCGCACTTCCAACAATACCAACATTGTACCTATCTATCATTCGTTGAACAGCAGCACTGGCGGAGAATCTTCATTTTCATCTGACGATTTCTTTGGCCTGATGGATGACAATGAAGGAAACGTAATATCTTTTTTTGGAGGTATTGACATAGCTACAGGAAGAATGCTGGTTTCTGACAATACACAGGCAGAAGAAATGGTCAACAAAGTTTTAGAATACCACAACACAAAATCTTATGGAAACTGGCGAAATAACTTTGTTTTAATAAGTGATGATTCTGACAAGGCTTCTGATGCGACATTACAATCCCGTCAAAACACTTTAGCCGACAAAATCGCTCTTGAAAAACCATTTTTAAATATTGATAAAATCCTTATGGACTCTTATACACAAGAAGCATCTGCCGGAGGTTCAAGGTATCCAAAAGCCAGAACCGATCTTTTTAATGCTTTCGAAAAAGGAGCTTTGGTCTTTAACTATTTAGGACATGGCGGAGAAGATGGCTTAGCCACCGAACGAATTTGGGAAAAATCTGACGGGCAAAATTTAAGTAATCAATATAAATACCCATTATTTATAACGATAACCTGTGAGTTTTCACGTTTTGACGACCCAACACATCCAACTGCAGGAGAATATACTTTCTGGAATCCAAAAGGTGGAGCTATTGCAATGCTGAGTACAATTCGTTCTATCGGGCAATATAACGCTGAAAACTTCAACGATATCTTAGCAAAAAATCTTTTGTCTTACGGATCAAATCAATATCAGACTATTGCCGAAGCTTTGCGCATTTCAAAAAACGAAAACCCAAGTTCTTCCAGCAATGTCGTCTTTTATTTGGGAGATCCTGCTATAATGCTGGCTATTCCCAAACCCCGAATTAACTTAACAAAGGTAAATGATGTATCTGTTTCCGGAACCATCGATGATTTTAAATCATTAGCAAAAATTAAGATTTCAGGAGAAGTTACAGATGAAAATAATACTCTTTTAAGTAATTACAACGGAGAGCTTTCAACTGCCATTTTTGATAAACTGATTACCAGCACAACTCTTAACAATGATGGCTACAGTCCGGCAATGCAGTTTAAAACTTTGGGCGAAACCATTTTCAGAGGAAACGCTTCTGTTACAAATGGTCAGTTCGAATTTAGTTTTGTAGTTCCTAGAGATATTAGAATTCCTGTAAATAATGGCAGAATCAGCTTCTATTCGAAAAAAAATGACGTTTTAGAAAACCAGTCGGGCTATAATGATATCATAAAAATTGGAGGAATTAACGAAAATGCAGCTCAGGACAATATTAGTCCAAAAGTGAAGTTATATATGAACGATGAAACATTCGTTTCGGGAGGAATTACAAATGCTTCTCCATTTCTTTTAGCATTGCTTGAAGATGAAAACGGAATTAATACAGCAAGTGGAATTGGTCATGATATCATTGCTGTTTTAGATGGAGACGTTAGTAATCCTTACATTCTGAATGATTATTATCAGACAAAATTAGATGATTACACTAATGGAAATTTGCGATTTCCATTACGTAATCTAAGTGCCGGAATGCACACTATTACCTTTACAGCCTGGGATGTTTATAATAATCCGGTGACAAGTGAAATACAGTTTGTAGTTGTTGGAGATGATTCACTTGAGCTGACCCACGTTCTTAATTATCCGAATCCTTTTTCTACCTATACCCAGTTTTGGTTTTCTCACAACAAACCTTATGAACCTTTGGATGTTCAGGTACAAGTCATGACTATAACAGGAAAAGTAGTCTGGACCAAAAACCAAATCATTACGACGGAAGGTTTTTTATCAAGAGAAATTACCTGGGACGGGAAGGATGATTTTGGAGACAGAATAGGAAAAGGCGTTTATATTTATAAACTCACTGTAAAATCAAATACGACAAATAAAAAAGCTGAGAAGTATGAAAAACTTGTTATTCTATAATATATATTTGCACAACTAACACAAAAAAACTAACACTTACTTATTATAAATGAAAAAAATATCTCTCTTATTGTTTTATTTTATTATATCGTTTGCGAAAGCACAAGATAGACCAATCACAACAGGGGTTCCCTTTCTACAAGTAGCTGCTGATGCCAGAGCAGCGGGTATGGGTGATCAGGGTGTTGCAACATCTGCAGACGTTTTCTCTCAACAATGGAATCCTGCAAAATATGCTTTTTCAATTGACAAACAAGGTTTCTCTGTGAGTTATACTCCTTATCTGACTGATCTGGTAAATGACATTTCATTAAGTCAGTTAACTTATTACAACAAAATTAACGAACGAAGTGCTTTTGCCGGAAGTATTCGCTATTTTAGTATTGGTGATATTGAACTAAGAGAAAACGCCAATGACCCTGCCAATACAGTTAAACCATCTGAATATGCAATAGACGGATCTTATTCATTAAAATTAAGTGAAATGTTCTCAATGGCAGTAGGCGCAAGATTCATCAGCTCAAATTTAGGAATTACAACAGGAGGGCAAAGTTTATCAGCAGCCAGATCATTTGCGTTTGATGTTGCCGGGTTTTATCAGTCTGAAGAAATTGCTTACACTGACTTTAACGGGAGATGGAGAGCCGGATTTAATTTCCAAAATATGGGTCCGAAAATTAATTACGATTTAAGTGATTCTGATAACGGATCAAACTTTCTTCCTGCTAATTTAAGACTTGGTGGAGGCTTTGATTTCATATTAGACGATTATAATAAAGTATCTGTAGGTCTTGAATTTACAAAATTACTTGTTCCTACCCCACAAATACCAGTACCTGTCGACCTTAATAATGACGGAGACACTGATGATACGGGAGAAACTAACGGTATTCAGGAAGCTAATAACAAATACAATTCAATTGGCTGGGTAGAAGGAATGTTTCAGTCTTTTCACGATGCCCCGGACGGATTTAGTGAAGAGTTAAAAGAAATCACCTATAGCCTTTCTGGAGAATACACTTATCAGGATTCCTTTTCTATGCGAGCAGGATATTTTCATCAAAGCCCAGAGAAAGGTGCAGTACAATTTTTCTCATTAGGAGCCGGATTCAAATACAACATTGTAAAAGTTGATGTTTCATACCTGTTCTCTGCATCAAAAGTAAAAAACCCTCTGGAAAACACACTTCGATTCTCATTAACATTTAACTTTGGTGATAAATACGAAGAGTATTAATTCGAAAACAAAAACTAAAATAATATCAATCCAAATTTCTAAACAGAGATTTGGATTTTTTTTCCCATAAAAAGAATGAAAGAAATAAGCATAACAACATCATTTTTGGTTTTCGACACCTTTCAGGAATTACCAAATGACATTCAGGAATTAATGAATCAGGCTGTAGAAATACGTAAAAAAGCATATGCTCCCTATTCTAAATTCAGGGTTGGCGCAGCATTATTGTTGGACAACGGAAAAGTTGTTCTAGGTTCAAATCAGGAAAATGCAGCATACCCGTCTGGATTATGTGCAGAACGTGTGGCTATTTTTCACGCAGGAAGTATTTACCCAGAGGCTAAAATCTTAAAAATGGCAATAACAGCTGCTTCAGATATAAATCAAACCCAAGCCCCTATTCCTCCTTGTGGTTCCTGTCGACAATCTATTGCAGAATACGAAATCAAGCAGGACACCCCTATAGAAATCTATTTTATGGGAGAAATAGGCATAATTTATCAGTCAGCATCCCTTAAAAATCTGCTCCCTTTCATGTTTGATAAAAAGTTCTTGTAAAAAAAAACAAAAAGTAGCTTTTAAATTTTAGTTCTTAAATGTAATGTCTTATTTTTGCATCCCGACCCTTCGGGCGCAAATTTGTGGGAGGAAACTATTTTGCGTTATAGGTAATAATTGATAACACAAAAAAAACAACTTTAGCAAAAGAAAGAATTCAGATGAAAGAAGTTACAAAAGAGGTTTACTTAAAGTGGTATGAAGACATGCTGCTTTGGAGAAAGTTTGAAGACAAACTTGCAGCGTTATACATCCAACAAAAAGTCAGAGGATTTCTTCACCTCTACAATGGTCAGGAAGCTGTATTGGCAGGCGCTTTGCACGCTATGGATTTGACCAAAGATAAAATGATTACTGCTTACAGAAACCACGTACAGCCAATCGGTATGGGAGTTGATCCTAGAAACGTTATGGCTGAACTTTTAGGAAAAGCAACAGGAACTTCTAAAGGTATGGGAGGTTCTATGCACATTTTCTCTAAAGAACACCGTTTTTATGGAGGGCACGGAATCGTAGGTGGACAAATTCCTGTAGGAGCTGGTTTAGCTTTTGCTGATAAATATTTTGAGACTGGTGGGGTTACCTTAACTTATTTTGGTGACGGAGCTGCCAGACAAGGTTCTTTACATGAAGCTTTCAACATGGCCATGTTATGGAAACTTCCAGTTGTATTTATCGTTGAAAACAACGGTTATGCTATGGGAACTTCTGTAGAAAGAACTGCAAACCATACTGATATCTGGAAATTAGGTTTAGGTTATGAAATGCCTTGCGGACCTGTTGACGGAATGAACCCGGTAAAAGTTGCCGAAGCAATGCATGAGGCTATGGAAAGAGCACGTCGCGGAGACGGACCTACTTTCCTTGAAATGAAAACGTATCGTTACAGAGGACACTCAATGTCTGATGCACAATTATACCGCTCTAAAGAAGAGGTTGAAGAATACAAAAAAATCGACCCAATTACTCAGGTTCTTGATGTAATTTTAGACCAAAAATATGCTACTGAAGAAGAAATTGAAGTAATTGACCAAAGAGTTAAAGACTTAGTTGAGGAATGTCAGAAATTCGCTGAAGAATCTCCATATCCAGACTTGCAACAATTATACGATGTAGTATACGCACAAGAAGACTATCCATTTACACCTCATAAATTATAAAAAATTATGGCAATTAAAGTAACTATGCCTCGTTTGAGCGATACTATGACGGAAGGAACGGTAGCGACTTGGCTTAAAAAAGTGGGCGATAAAGTAAGCGAAGGAGATATCCTTGCTGAAATCGAAACAGACAAAGCAACTATGGAGTTCGAATCTTTTAACGAAGGAACTCTTTTACATATCGGAATCCAGGCTGGAGAAACTGCTCCGGTTGATTCATTATTAGCAATCATTGGTAACGAAGGAGAAGATATTTCTGCTCTTTTAGCCGGTGGTGCTGCTCCTGCTGCCGAAGCTCCAAAAGCGGATGCTCCTGCTGCAGAAGCAAAAACTGAAACTGCTGCTCCTGCAAAAGCTGCAGCTGAATTACCAAAAGGTGTTGTCGTTGTAACAATGCCTCGTTTGAGTGATACAATGACAGAAGGTACAGTAGCAACCTGGTTGAAAAAAGTAGGTGATGCTGTAGCTGAAGGCGATATTTTAGCCGAAATTGAAACAGACAAAGCTACTATGGAGTTTGAGTCTTTCAATGCCGGAACATTATTATACATCGGAATTCAGGAAGGAAATACTGCCCCTGTTGACAGCTTATTAGCAATCATCGGACCTGCAGGAACTGACATTTCCGGAATTGCTGATAACTTTACTGCTGGTGGCGCTGCAACTGCAAGTGCTCCTGCTGCTGAAGAAACAAAAGCTGCTGCTCCTGCTGCTGCACAAGCTACAGAAGCTGTTGCTGAAACTTCAAACGGAGGAAGAATTTTAGCTTCACCATTAGCTAAAAAAATCGCTTCTGATAAAGGAATCTCATTAAATCAAGTTAAAGGATCTGGAGAAAACGGAAGAATCGTAAAAAGCGATATCGAAAACTTTACTCCATCTGCACAAGCACAAACTGTTGCTTCTGCTCCTGCTGCTAAACAAGAAGCAACTGCTCCTGCTGCACCAAAAGTATTCGTTCCTGCTGGTGAAGTTTACACAGAAGAGATCAAAAACTCTCAAATGCGTAAAATCATTGCAAAACGTCTTTCTGAATCTTTATTCACTGCTCCTCACTACAACTTAGTGATCGAGGTAAGCATGGACGAAGCAATGCAGGCAAGAGCTGCTATCAACAGCGTTCCAGATACAAAAGTATCTTTCAACGATATGGTGATCAAAGCATGTGCTTTAGCATTGAAAAAACACCCAAAAATCAACTCTACTTGGAAAGAAGATGCTATCATTATCAACCACCACGTAAATATTGGTGTTGCTGTAGCTGTTGAAGACGGATTAGTTGTTCCTGTATTGAAATTTACTGACGCTATGAGTTTATCTCAAATTGGTGGTTCAGTAAGAGATCTTGCCGGAAGAGCTAAAAACAAAAAATTAGGACCACAGGAAATGGAAGGAAGTACTTTTACAGTATCTAACCTTGGTATGTTTGGTATTACTGAATTCAATTCAATTATCAACCAACCAAACTCTGCAATCCTTTCTGTAGGTGCAATCGTTGAAAAACCAGTAGTTAAAAACGGTCAAATCGTAGTTGGAAACACAATGATGTTATCATTAGCTTGCGACCACAGAACAATTGACGGTGCAACTGGTGCTCAGTTCTTACAAACATTAAAACAATACATCGAAAGCCCAGTTACAATGTTGGCGTAATCGTTGTTAATTTTATAATTAAATCCCGTCCCGAAGTTTTTCGGGACGGGATTTTTTGTTTACTTTTCATCCTCAAATTCAAAACCTTGTAAAATGAAGAAACTAATTCTTGTCGCTTTATTTCTGACAGCAATTGCCTGCCAGAAAAAAGAGCAAACAGAAAAAACTACTGCTGTTACAGACGAACACAGTTATTCTAAACCGGAACTTGCCGTTGTCAAGCATCTTGATCTTGATATCAAAGTTGATTTTGATACACAAACCATTTCCGGTAAAGCATCTTGGACAATTGAAAACATCAGTAAAGGAAACGAAATTATTTTCGACGAAAACACTTTAAACATTACAAAAGTTACCCTTGGAGATGAAGAAAAAGAAACCAAATTTGAACTTGGAAAAGATGTTGAATTTCACGGAAAACCGCTTCATATCACAATTGAACCCAATACAACTAAAGTAAACATTTACTACAACACCACTAAAGACGCTGTAGCATTACAATGGCTGAAACCAGCACAAACAGCAGACAAAAAGAAACCTTTCTTGTTTTCTCAAGGCGAAAGTGTTTGGTCTCGTACTTGGATTCCGTGTCAGGATTCACCAGGAATTCGTTTTACTTATAATGCAAAAGTTACAGTTCCTAAAGATTTATTAGCAGTTATGAGTGCTGTAAATCCACAGAAGAAAAACGATACTGGAGTTTATACTTTCAAACAAGACAAGGCAATTCCTTCTTATTTAATGGCAATTGCGGTTGGAGATATCGAATTCCAAGCAATTGACAACAGAACTGGAGTTTACGCAGAACCATCTGTTTTAAAAAGTGCGGCTTACGAATTTGCTGAGCTAGGAAAAATGGTAAACGCAGCCGAAAAATTATACGGGCCATACAGATGGGGACGTTACGATGTATTGGTTTTACCTCCAAGTTTCCCTTATGGCGGAATGGAGAATCCGAACTTGACTTTCTTAACTCCGGGAGTAATTGCCGGAGATCGTTCGTTGACAAGCTTGTTAGCACACGAATTAGGACACAGCTGGAGCGGAAACTTAGTTACAAATGCTACTTGGGATGATATTTGGTTAAACGAAGGTTTTACTACTTATGTGGAACATAGAATTGGCGAAGCTATTTTCGGAAAGAAAGAATTTGACATGCAAAACGTTATCACGAATAAAGAGTTGACTGACAATGTTGCGGAATACGGAGATACAAGTCCTGATACAAGATTAAAAGTAAGTTTAACAGGCAGAAATCCTGATGATGGAATCAGCCAGATTCCTTACGTAAAAGGGTATGCATTTTTAAGAGTTATTGAAAATGCGGTTGGACGTGACAAATTTGATCCGTTTATTAAGAATTATTTTGATTCTCATGCTTTCCAATCTATCACAACAGAAGATTTTGTAAAGTATTTGAATGAAAATCTTATTAAAGGAGACAAAGCCTTGGCAGATAAAATCAAATTGGAAGATTGGATTTACAAACCAGGAATCCCATCGAATATTCTTCCGGTAAGCTCAGCAGAATTTGATACTATTGATGCGATTCAAAAAAGCTGGAGAGAAACTGGTGTTGCCGGTTTGAGCAAAAAAATTACAACAACTGCAGAAAAACAGCATTTTATTGATCACCTTCCAGCTGATATTACAGCAAAAGAAATGGAAGCGATTGATAAAGAATTCAACTTTACAAAAGGCGGTAACTTTATCATCAAACGTCAATGGTTTGTTCAGGCAATTCGTCATCAATATAAAGTGGCTGATCCTGCAATTGAACAATTTTTGATTGGAATCAGCAGAACAGGTTCTGTTATGATGCTTTATAAAGAAATGGTTAAAACTCCAGAAGGAAAAGTTTGGGCTAACAAAGTATTTGATAAAGCGAAATCTGGTTATCATGCAACGACTATTCAGGCTGTTGAAGGGGTTTTGAAATAGACATTTTTAATAATATAATTTTAAAATAGGTTGTTCCTGAAAGGAACAACCTATTTTTTTACACTTGGTTTGTCATTCCAAGGAACGAGGAATCACACACGAAATTCGACAAAGTATGTCGTCAATCTTTGTCGAATTTCGTGTGTGATTTCTCCTTTCAGTCGAAATGACAAAACAAACAAAAACATTCTTATGAAACCGAATGCCCTAGCCCCGATAGAAGTGAAAATCCTTTTGTGTCTCGTTTCTTTAATGAGACACAAAAGATTGTAACGGATAGCGGGATTAGCTCCTGATAAACTTTATTATGAAAACCAAAATACCTAGATAATTCTTCACTAAAAAAACAACAGGGAAAATTGTCCATCACATAGCGTACATTCTCCATGTTCTAAAATCTGTAATCGTTGCAACTTTGTAATGTCAAAAGACAACAACTAATAATAACATTAAAAATTAAATACAATGGCACGATTAACAGCATTAAACCCAGAAGAAGTTACAGGAAAAACTAAAGATTTATTCAACGCAGTTCAGGCAAAATTAGGCGTTGTACCAAACATGATGAGAACAATGGGGAATTCTCCAGCAGTTTTGGAAGGATATTTGAATTTAAGCGGCGCTTTGAGCCACGGAAAATTAAGCGCAAAAACAGGTGAATTAATTGCATTGGCGGTTTCAGAAAGCAACTCTTGTGATTACTGTTTAGCCGCTCACACTTTTATCGGAGAAAAATTGGTAAAAGCAGATCCAGCAGTTTTACACGCAGCAAGAACAGGAAATGCTGCTGACGCTAAAACAGAAGCAATTTTGCAATTAGCCAAAACATTAATCAGTAAAGGTGGTTTAGCAAACGATGAAGATGTAAATAAAGCTAAAAACACAGGAGTTTCTGATGCTGAAATTGCAGAAACTATCGCTCATGTTGCTTTGAATGTACTGACAAACTACTTTAACAACGTAGCAAACACAGAAATTGACTTTCCAAAAGTTTCTAACTTGGAATTACAAAACTAATACAGACAACAAAAAACAAGTTATAGAGATAGTTGTGAATTATTTTCATGACTATCTTTATATTTCTAAAAATGAAACCGATTATGAGCTCTCAAAATGTTTTCACTTTAATCAATCCACAGAATGGGAATTTGGCTTTTAAAATTCTTCCCTTTGATGACAACAGCCATTTTGACCATTTACAGCGCAATAATTATTACTCTTTAATTTGGGTAACCAAAGGAAAAGGGAAAGTAAAAGCCGATTTTGCAGAACATCATTTTGAGGAAAATTCCCTCCTCGCCTTTTCTCCTTATCAACCATTTATGCTTTGTGTAAATAAGCCGATTGAAGGAATTGCAATTCATTTTCACCCCGGTTTTTACTGCATTCACATGCATCAAAAAGAGGTTTCCTGCAATGGCGTTTTGTTCAACAATATTTATCAGCCACCTTATGTTCAGGTTACCGAACAAGCGGAACAGACTTTTAAAATGGTGATTGATCAAATGAAAGCTGAAATTCAGAATGCGGAATTGGCGCAGTATGAGTTGTTGATTTCGTACTTAAAAATCTTTTTAATCACAGCTTCACGATTAAAAACAGAACAATTAGAAGAAATGAAATCGGTTCCCGATTCTAAGGAACCTGTTATTCTTCAAAATCTAAAGGATGCAATTGAACTTAATTTTAAAACCAAACATTCGGCCGGACATTATGCTGATATGCTTAATATTTCCTCTAAAGCATTGGCTAAATTGTCTAAAAACTACTTCAACAAAACCCTGACCGATTTGATTTCAGAAAGAATCATTATTGAAGCCAAAAGAGAACTTTATATGACTAATAAAACTGTAAAAGAAATCGCTTATGAATTAGGCTATGACGACGAACATTATTTCAGCCGTTTCTTTAAAACCAATGCAGATATCTCTCCGCAAATTTATCGCGAAACGGTAGGTTTTGGAAAAATGGAAGTTTAATTTTATTTTTAGTCTTCTGTCTATTTTGTGTTTTTTAAAGCAGAATAAATAGCAGGCTTTCCATAAAATTATTCCTCTTTAATACATTTGATTGAAAATCCGTATCGCTTAAAAACACTGTCCCTTCTTGTATCTGCAAAAGCCTGAAACATTCTGTCGCTCCAATTGTAGAATTCAAAACTTCCATTCGTAGTCCAATAATACCCGTTAGATCTAAGCATGTAAAAATTTCCTTCCTCATCGCGATAACCACCCGGCAATGCATTAAAACCCGTTGCATTATTTCCAACTACATTAGATGGCAACCAATGTGAATTCCCTTTTTCTTTTAAAAAAATTCCTATTGAATTGGAATTTACAAATGACTCCAGTTCTCTTAAATCTTCTTCTGTTGGAATCCTCCAACCTTCCGGAGCAATTCCTCGTGCATCTTGCAGACATTTATAGTTATATAAAAAACCATAATCTTTTACAATAGTAACATCATTATTATAGAAAGAATAACCCGCCTGGTTTGCCTGTTTCCAATCGCTGTTACTTTCAAACTTTTTAATTGAATCCCCATTATTAAAACGAGTAACTTTAAGATTTTCTACCATCCATGTTTGCCTTCCAATCCTGATTGTATGATATACATTTCCGTCTATATCTTCTGCCGTTTCAGCATTTTTACAAGAAAATAAAGAAATGAAAAAAAGAAAAAAAACTATTTTATAAATATTAAGTTGTTTCATTAAGTCAATTGTTCTAAAGCATTTTAAACGTCTTTATTTCTCCATTGGTTTCATAAAATATAAAGGAATCCTGTTCCAAATTCCTCAAAAGAAATCCGTTTTTCTTTATTACGAGAGATTCCGGGGCTTTTTTTACAACATCTGTTCTTCCCGCAGGTTTTACAGACACGCAAAAATTCACTCCTCCAGAATTTACATTTTCAATCGAAAAAGGAGAAATCCAATATGAATAATCTTTATCTGAAGAGAAAATGATTCCTAATTTTAATTTATCACCATCCTTTACTAACAAAGCATAATCAAGTATCTGGTCGTTATTAATATCCGTATAACATTCGCTTGGAATCATATTTCGGTCATAAAAGTCCCAAAATAAATTAGAATAATCTTCTTTTTTTATCATTTCAAGTGTCGGGAATTTTTGCAGAAAATTATCTTTCAACTTTTTAGGGACTGTAAAAACATTCTTCTGTTCTAAAATAGTCCTTTTAAAATCTACAATCTGTTCTCGGGAAGAATCTTTACATCCGTAAAAAAGCAACAGAAGTGCAAAAAAAACAAATCGACTCATTAATCCATTCATAAAAAGGTTATAATAAAAGCGATGTGATTTTTCACATCGCCTTTGTTTTTATATTACAATAATTACCAGCTACCGTTTGTAGCAGTATAGGTCTGACCATTTACTTTAGTACTACAGCTTGTTGAATTTACATGCTGAACATTAGGATGACCATTACTAACTGTACCGGCTAATACTTTTGTATTAGACGCATCTTGCAATAATATGCCCTGAATGGCTGTATTTGCAATATCTACAGTATTTACAGTACAGCCATTGCTGCCTGTAACACTAAAGAAACCGCGTCCGCTGCCTCGGGAATACACTTTAGTACAAACGATATTTGGTCCGTTATTATTGGCGCAGCGAAAAGTTGCATAACCTGTAACTGAACCGGTAGTACTGTTATTAGTTCCTGTAACCGTACCCACAGTACCATTTTTAGATTGATTCAATAATACTCCACAAGCGGCATTATTACTGGAAGTCACGTTTCCAATAGAAAATCCGTCAACACCATAGGTTTCGATAGAATTATCACCGCCTGTAATATTAATAGTTCCGCTAATAGTCAGATTACTGGTAGCTGCCGTACTATTATCAACTCTGATTCCTAATCCTAAATCAGCCTGAGGTACTCCAATATTCATAGTAATATTACTGATATTCATTACCGTACAGCCTTTAAACCAAATACCATAACGTGGCTTTCCGGTAACTTTCAGGTTTTTTACTTCGACATTCGTTTTTCTGTCTGCCCAAATCGGAATAACCAAAGCATCACCACTATTCGCATTAAAAGTATTGTTTACAAAATCCAAACCGGTATAACTAGCCATATTTACATATTTCAGAGCACCGCCAGTTGAACCTGATGCACCAGAAACACGAACAGTTACCCATTCTTTTACATCCCTCCCAGAAGTAAGATTGTTAATCGCAGCCTGAATTGCAGCCACATAATCAGAACCTGTGTATTTGGTTACACCATTTACTTTAGTAACATAGGCACCTGTTGAACCGGTTACTTCACCAGATAAATTGCCTCCTTTTGCAGTTGAAACCTGATAAGTTTCATTTTGCGCCGCAGCTTCAGCTTCAGCGTTTGTTTCTTCACTATCGGCTGTACAGCCGGCAAAAAAACTTAAACCAACGAATAACACTGAGACAAAAAATTGCCTCTTAAACATTTCTTTTTTCATAATTAATTTTGGTTGATAGTTAATAAGGTCAGTAAATTATTACTATTTATATCAAAAACTATCCTGTACAATCTTGGTTACGAAAAATACAAATATTTAAAAATCAATATACTAAACACAAATCTCAAGTCAATTCAAGCAAATTTCATGACTTGAAATACCTTGAAAAACTAATTCTTTTTATTCTTAGCTTCAATCCATTTTGCCATATATTTGGTACTTTTTAAGGTATGATACTGAAGCAGACTTCCCATAAAATTATGCAGACGATGACTTTCAGAATCCATCAATAATGTATTGACTTCATCAATTAATTTATTTGAATATTTATTTTTTTGATAGCATTCATTAATAATTGCAATACCATTTTTTTGCGATTGCTTCCAGACACTTTCATCCTGAAATAATAAAACAGCCTGTTTTGCAAAATTCTCAATATCATTTTCTATAAAGCCATTCCAGGGTAAACCGGCATGCATTGCCTCAGCTCCAATATCCGTAGTGACACTTGGAGTTCCACATTGCATCGCTTCTAATAATTTGCCTTTTAAACCTGCACCAAAACGAATGGACGCCAAAACTACTCTGGCTTTTTTCACAACCTCATTTGCTTCTTCGGCTCTTCCCTTGATATAAAAACCATCTTTAGGCTGATGCAATTGTAAAACTTTTTGCGAAGGATAAGCTCCATAAACTTCTAAAACAGCCTCCGGAAATTGCTTCTTCACTGAAGGCCAAATTGCTTCTTTTAAATATAAAACTGTATTCCAGTTCGGTTCATGAAGAAAATTTCCAATAAAAATAAAATGTTGCCGATCTTCAAAAGAAGGTAATTTCAAAAGGTCGTCTTCCTTCATTTCATCCACTAAAAAAGGAAGGTAAAACAATAATTTTGGATCAATTTTGAAGACGTCATTTAAAACCTCCATTTCAAATTCTGAAATCATTAAAGATAAATCACATCTCAAAATACTTGCAATTTCGCGCTTTGCCACTTCCTCAGATAACAAATCGTACAGTTCAAAAGTTCTGTTTTCTCTGAATGCTTTTTGGCGTGCAGTCCTTAAGCAATGTAAATCTTCTGTATCTAATAATCTGATGGCTTTCGGACAGTTTTCAGATACTCTCCAGCCAAATTGCTCTTCAGTCATGAACCGATCAAACAAAACCACATCCGGATTAAGTTCCAGAATAAAATCATCAAAACTGGAAGAATTGAGTTCAATACTTTTTTTTATAACTCCAAACTCCTCCAAATCAACCATAAAATCACTGTCTAAAGCAGGACTTGCAAATGTAATTTCGAATCCATTTGCTGCAAAAATAGAAATCAATTGCATCATTCTCCCCCCTGCTGCAGATGAGTTGGGTTCCGGCCAGACAAAACCAATAATCAAAAGCTTTTTCATGTGATTCATTTTAATTCTTTCTTACTGCAAAATAATGACTTTTCCTCGTATTTACATGACATTTCCTCATATTCGGTTATAAAAAACACTAATTTTGCAACATCTAAATTCCGAAAATTATGTTAGGATTAAAATTAGCTACAGACCCTCGCTGGGTAAATATAGTTGAATCAAATATAGAAGAAATTTTGACCGATCATGCCTGGTGCGAACAAAAAGCAGCTTCAAACGCCATCAGCATCGTAACGTATAATTCTGAATTAGAAGAACTCGTAACCGAAATGCTTGTAATTGCCAGAGAAGAATTAGAACATTTTCAGATGGTTCACGAAGTAATAAAAAAACGTGGTCTTACTTTAGGCCGCGAAAGAAAAGATCATTATGTAAATGAACTTTTCAAATTCATGAAAAAAGACGGAAGCCGCAGAGACGCTCTTTGTGACCGCTTATTATTTTCTGCTATGATTGAAGCCAGAAGCTGTGAGCGCTTTAAAGTCCTTTCTGAAAACATCCAGGATCAGGAATTAGCAAAATTTTATCGTGACCTGATGATTTCTGAAGCCGGACATTATACTACTTTTTTAGGTTTCGCCAGAAAGTATCAGGATAATATTGATATTGACAAACGCTGGAAGGAATGGATTGAATACGAAGGTTCAATTATTACCAATTATGGCAAAAATGAAACTGTACACGGTTAAGCATCAAAATAATATATTTTCAAATATTCCCTAATCAAAAAAAAATATCATGTCCAAAAGTAAAACGAAATCCATTTTATTAAAAACTGCAAAATATCTTGGAATAACTTTCGTAGTTATTATAGGATTGCTTTTTTTGACCCCTGTTATTTTCGCTGATAAAATAAAGGAGCAGATTAAAAAAACCGCAAATGAAAAACTTAGTGCAGAATTAAATTATTCTGATGTTTCGCTTTCATTTTTCCATCATTTCCCTTCATTAACTTTAACACTGAATGATTTAAATCTAAATGGTTCTGCGCCCTATGCAAAGGAAAAGTTTATTACAGCAAAGGAAGTTTCTTTTGGAATTAATGTTGCTAGTTTAATATTCAGTAAAGCCGTAAAAATTGATCAGATTTATTTATCTGATTCATTTATTAACGTAAAAGTAAACACAAACGGAGAGGCAAATTACAATATCTATAAGTCTTCATCAAATCAGGAAAAGTCTAAAGACAGCACCGAAACTGCCTTAAAATTAGAACGAATTGAAATCATCAACAGTAAAATAATTTATGACGATAAATCGACAAAAGTTCATTTTAATGCTCTTGGCTTTAATTATCTTGGAAAAGGTGATTTGAATAAAGCTATTTTCGATTTACACTCAAAAGCTAAAATTGAAAAACTAAATATTGTTTATGACGACGAACCTTATTTAATGAATAAAAAAGTTGATGCAGACTTAATTACTAAAGTAAATGTAAATTCATTATCGTTTTTCTTTGAACAGAACAACCTAAAAATCAATCAGCTTTTAGTTGACTTTAAAGGTAAATTTGACTTCCTGAAAGATGGCTACAAAATGGATTTTGTTATAAAATCTGACAATAGTGACTTACAGGATGTCTTTACTGCTTTCCCGCCAAAATATATTACCTGGCTTTCTAAAACCGAATTAAAAGGAAACACTAATTTACTTTTTACTTTAAAAGGAGATTACATTGCTGCACAAAACATAGCCCCAGACCTGAATCTTGATGTAAAAATAGATAATGGATTTGTAAACTATGATAAAAGTGCTTTTCCAGTTTCAAACTTAAATTTAGACATCAAAACAAAAGTTCCTTCTTTGAATCCGGATCTTGTAATTGTTGATGCGAAAAATTTGTCTTTAAATATTAATCAGGATTATTTAAAATCTAAATTTTACGTAAAAGGTGTCAATACTCCTGAAATCAATGGTGATTTTAAAACGAAAATTGACCTTGGAAAACTAACTAAAGCTCTGGGAATTCCAGATATCGAACTAAAAGGAACTCTAACGGGCGATGTAAAAACCAACGGAAAATTTGATCAAAAAAACAGACTTTTCCCTACTACCAAAGGTTTCATTGATTTAAATAATGGATATGTAAAAACTAAATATTATCCCAACCCGATTACGAATATTATTGTAAAATCTAATATCAACAATCAAAAAGGAACTTTTGACGATTTAAAAGTAAAACTAAAACCTGCACAATTTACTTTTGAAGGAAAACCTGTTTTTGTATCAGCTGATTTGAGCAATTTTGATGATTTAAATTATGATGTAAAGGCCAAAGGCGAACTTGATGTTAACAAAATCTATAAAGTTTTCTCTCAAAAAGGACTTGATCTGGATGGTTTTATAAAAGCTGACCTGACCTTAAAAGGAAAACAAAGCGATGCTACAAAAGGCAATTACAGTAAACTTAATAATAAAGGAACACTTGAACTAAGAAACATCGGAATTGCATCTGAATATCTTCCTAAAAAATTTATTATTAAAGAAGGTATTTTTAAAATCAACCAGGATAAAATGTCATTTAATAACTTTCTTGCTGCTTACGGGCAATCAGATTTTAAAATGAATGGTTATTTGCAAAATGTTTTTAATTACGCAACTAATACAGGAATTCTAAAAGGTTCTTTTACTGTTTCTGCACGATATATCAATGTAGATGAATTCATGTCCAGTACAGAAACAAATACAACTCCAGCAAAAAATCCTGCTTCGCAATCAGAAACAAAACCGAGCACAACGCACCAGACCGGAGTTATCATAATTCCGGCGAATCTGAACCTGCAGCTAATGGCAAATGCACAAAAAGTATATTTTGATAAACTTAACCTGCAAAATGCAAAAGGAAATTTGAGCATGAAAAATGGTAAATTGACCATGAAAAATACAGGATTTAATTTAATTGGGTGTAATGTGAGCATGAATGGTAACTATCAGGCAACAACACCTCAAAAAGCAAATTTTGATTATGCGATTAAAGCTTCAGATTTTGATATTAAAAGAGCTTATAATGAAATTGAAGTGTTTAGAAAAATGGCCAGCGCTGCCGAAAAAGCGCAGGGAATTGTTTCTTTAGATTACAAACTAAAAGGACGCTTAAACGGGAATATGGAACCAGTTTATCCATCTTTAGCAGGTGGCGGAACACTTTCTGTGAAAGATGTAAAAGTAAGAGGATTAAAAATGTTTAATGCTGTAAGCAAAAAAACAAATTCCGAATCCATGAAAAACCCTGATGTTTCCAGAGTAGATATCAAAACTACAATCAAAAACAACATCATGACTGTTGAACGTTTTAAATTTAAATTTGCCGGATTCAGACCAAGAATCGAAGGAACTACAAGTCTGGACGGAAAACTGAATTTAAAAATGCGTTTAGGACTTCCTCCGTTGGGAATATTTGGAATTCCGCTGACTGTTACCGGAACACAGAACAACCCTAAAGTAAAAGTTGGCCGAAATACTGAAGATCTGGAAGAAACACAAGATGCTGAGTAAAATTCAATGACAATTGCAATGTCAAAATTCAATTTTTTTGGAAATTCCAAATTCCAATCATCAAAAAACCTTTGTCAAAGTTTAAAACTTAGACAAAGGTTTTTTCTTTTACAAAGCGTGATCCTTTATCGACATGTATGTTGTTTGTCATAAATGACAAACATCGAAGAAAACGGACACATCTTATTTAAATATTACTTACATGGTTTAAAACAAACTTTGCTGTTTTATTAAAAACAAAAAACCCGATCTTTTCAGATCGGGTTTTCTATAATAATTTATCTAATGATTATGCTTCGAATGGAAGGATAGATACATAAGATTTGTTATCTCTTTTCTTTTGGAACTTAACAACTCCATCAACTTTAGCATGTAAAGTGTGATCTTTACTGATGTAAACGTTTTCACCTGGATTGTGTTTTGAACCTCTTTGTCTAACGATGATGTTCCCAGCAATAGCAGCCTGTCCACCAAAAATCTTAACGCCTAGACGTTTTGATTCTGATTCTCTACCATTCTTCGAACTACCGACACCTTTCTTGTGAGCCATGACGTATGAGTTTAAATATTGTTATTATTCTTCTTTAGCTTCTTTTTTTGCTTTTGGAGCTGCTGCTTTTTTTGCTTTTGGAGCTGCTTCAGCCTCAGTAGCCGGAGCTTCTTCTGCTACAACTGCTTTTTTAGCTGCTGCTTTTTTAGTTCCTCCCGCTGCAGTAATACCTTCAATTACAATTTGAGTAAGATATTGTCTGTGACCATTTCTCTTTTTGTACCCTTTTCTTCTTTTCTTTTTGAAAACGATAACTTTATCACCTTTTAAGTGTTGTAACACTTTAGCTTCTACTGAAGCACCTTCTATAGCTGGGGCGCCTAAAGTTACATTTCCGTTATCGTCTAATAAAAGAACTTTGTCAAAAGAAACTTTTGAACCTTCTTCATTAGCCAAACGGTGAACATAAACCTTTAAGTCTTTGCTTACTTTAAATTGTTGCCCTGCTATCTCTACGATTGCATACATACCAAATTGATTTATTGATTTTTAAGGATGCAAATATACAATTAAAATTTTAGTATGCAATCCCTTGTTTCAAAAATATTTTTCCTGCTTTAATTCCTGTTTTTCAAGGCTTTCATTCTCTTTTAAAAGACCATTTCCAAGTAGAAGATTAGTAAAAATCTTCCAAAACGGCTACCCTTTTTTTAAATAATGACTAAAAAAACTTATTTTTGATGTAACATAATCAATCCTCGGATATCTAATTTAGTTAGATAATTATAAAATTATTAATCTTTATGAAAAACTCAATAATGATGTTAAGTGCTGCACTAATGCTCGGCGGAGTAGCTAATGCCCAAAAAGTAGCTTTCGAAGAATACAATTTAGACAACGGCATGCATGTCATTTTGCACAATGATCCTTCTGCACCTGTTGTTGTGACTTCTGTAATGTACCACGTAGGTTCAAAAGATGAGCGTCCTGATCGTACCGGTTTTGCACATTTCTTCGAACATTTATTATTTGAAGGAACCCAAAATATAAAACGAGGCGAATGGATGAAAATCGTTACTGCAAATGGCGGGGTAAACAATGCCAATACATCTGACGACAGAACCTATTATTATGAAGTTTTCCCTTCAAATAATTTAGAATTAGGCTTATGGATGGAATCAGAAAGATTAATGCATCCAATAATTAACAAAATAGGTGTCGAAACACAGAATGAAGTAGTTAAGGAAGAAAAAAGAATGCGTTATGACAATCAGCCTTACGGAAATATTTTGCCTGAGGTCAAAAAATACATGTTCAAAAATCACCCATACCGATGGACAACTATTGGTTCGATGAAAGATCTTGACGCTGCCACTCTGGAAGAATTTCAGGCTTTCAACAAAAAATTCTACACTCCTAACAATGCTGTTTTAGTCGTTGCCGGAGATTTTGACAAAACCAAAGCTAAAGAATGGATTCAGAAATATTTTGGACCAATTCCGAAAGGAGAAGTTTTAAAAAAACAAACTTATACGGAAGAACCAATTACAAAGACCATAACCGCAACTTACGAAGATCCTAACATCCAGATTCCGATGGTGGTTGCAACCTATAGAACGCCTTCGATGAAAACCAGAGATGCAAGGGTTCTGGACTTAATATCCTCTTATTTAAGTGACGGAAAAAGTTCTAAACTATATAAAAAAATAGTGGATGACAAAAAAATGGCCCTTCAAATTGGTGCGGTAGGTTTTAGCCAGGAAGATTACGGAATGTACATTTTATATGGTCTGCCAATGGGCAAATACACTACATCAGACATTTTAAAAGAAATGGACGAAGAAATTGTAAAAATCCAAACCGATTTAATTTCTGAGAAAGACTATCAAAAATTACAAAATAAATTCGATAATAATTTTGTGAATGCAAATGCAAGCGTTGAAGGAATTGCAGAAAATCTAGCCTCTTATTATTTGCTTTACGGAGACGTAAACCTTATTAATACCGAAATCGACATTTACCACTCTATTACCAGAGAAGAAATCAGAGAAGTCGCTAAAAAGTATTTAAATCCTAATCAGCGTTTAATTTTAGATTATGTCCCTTCAAAAAAAGTTCAAAACTAAGAATATCGAATCATGAAACAAATACATACAGTTTTAATCCTTTTATTCCTTACCGGAATTATGCAAGCACAAGACCGACCACAGCCAAAACCAGGAAAATCACCAGTTGTCAATATCAAAAAACCACAGACTTTTGTTTTAGCAAACGGTATGAAAGTTTTGGTAGTTGAAAACCATAAATTACCAAGGGTAAGTTTTAATCTTACGCTGGACAACGCTCCTTTTACCGAAGGAAACAAAAAAGGTGTCGACGAACTAACCAGCAGTTTAATTGGAAACGGAACCAAAAAAACTACAAAAGAAGCATTCAATGAAGAAATTGACTTCTACGGAGCAAACATCAATTTTACTTCTCAGGGAGCTTCTGCAAGTGCTCTTTCTAAATATTCCGGGCGTGTTTTAGAACTTTTGGCAGAAGGTGCTTTACAACCCAATTTCACACAGGACGAGTTTGACAAAGAAAAAGCAAAAATGCTGGAAGGCCTTAAAGCTGATGAAAAAAGCGTTCCTGCTATTGCCAATCGTATTGTAGATGTTTTAACTTTCGGAAAAAACCATCCTTCAGGCGAATTTGTTTCTGAACAAACACTTCAAAATGTTACTCTTGATGATGTTAAAGCGAATTACAATACTTATTTTGTTCCTGAAAACGCTTATTTAGTTATAGTTGGTGATATCAAATTTAAAGAAACAAAAACTGCTGTAGAGAAACTTTTCAGCGGATGGAAAAAACAGGCTGCGCCAAAAAGCACTTATCCAAATCCTGAAAATATTGCTAAACTTGAAATTGATTTCGTAGATGTTCCAAATGCAGTTCAGTCTGAAATCGCATTGGTAAATACAGTAAATTTAAAAATGAGCGACCCTGATTTTTTCCCTGCTGTAATTGCAAATCAAATTTTAGGAGGAGATTTCAACAGTTACCTGAATATGAATTTACGTGAAAAGCACGCATGGACGTACGGCGCAAGTTCAAATATCGGAAGTGGAAAATATGTAACTAAATTCAAAGCTTCATCTGCTGTTAGAAATGCGGTTACTGACAGCGCAGTAGTTCAGTTTATAAAAGAAATCAAAAGAATCAGAACTGAAAAAGTTTCTGAAGATGTACTGAAAAATGTAAAAGCAGGCTATATTGGACGTTTTGTAATGCAGGTTGAAAAACCTCAGTCGGTTGCGCGTTATGCTTTAAACATTGAAACAGAAAAACTTCCGGCTGATTTCTACGAAAAATACATTCAGACCATTAATAATGTTACAATTGACGATATTTATCGTGTTTCGAACAAGTATTTTCAAATCGACAACATGAGAATAGTAATTGTCGGAAAAGGCTCTGAAGTGCTCCCTGGCTTAGAAAAACTCGAAATTCCGATTTCTTATTTTGACAAGTACGGGAACACAATTGCGAAACCTGTTACTAAAAAAGAAGCACCTGCGGGAGTTACAGCAAAAGTTGTTTTTGATAATTACATTAAAGCAATTGGAGGAGAAAAAGCCGTTTCATCCGTAAAAACATTATTTATGAATGGAACCACAACAATTCCTCAAGCCCCTGCTCCTTTAACTTTTGTTTCAAAATTAGATTCGAAAGGAAAAATGATCGTTTCACTTTCTATGGGAAGCATGGCTTTGATGAAACAGGTTGTAAACGAAAAAGGCGCTTATATTGAACAGCAAGGACAACGCAAAAATTTAGAAGGTGCTGATTTAGCAGAAATGAAAGCCAATGCAGCTCCTTTTGAAGAATTACAACTAAGCAAAAGAACTGATTTAACGGTAAATGGAATTGAGCAAATAAACGGTAATGATGCTTACTCCATAAAAGACGGCAAAACAATTTACTTTTATGATGTAAAATCCGGTTTAAAAGTAGCCGAAACCAAAGTAAAAGAACAAAGCGGTCAATCAACTACACAAACAACATACTTTAATGATTATAAAGAAGTAAAAGGTGTAAAAGTTCCTTTTAACTTAATCCAAAACGCAGGTTTTGAATTAGATATTAAAATGTCTGATATCAAAATCAATGAGGGAGTTACTGAAAAAGATTTTCTTTAAGATTCTATTATTATAAAAACAGAAAGGCTGTCGTAACTGGCAGCCTTTCTGTTTTTATATAATTTGTGTTATTTTTATTTTATGTGTAATTATTTTATTTTTTTCGATTTTCAAACATACTCATATACAAAAACGTACTCATTTTTCTGGCACGTCTTTTTAATGTATCGGCATTTTCGCCTTCAAAATATTCATCAATGGTTTGAAACCAATGGTTTAACCAGATCCCGAATTCATTTGAAGTAATTTTGCCATCAAAATGAGCGTCAACTTCATTATGAACTGCAATTGGATTTCCGTTGTATTTTTTTACGCCAAATAAATTCATCTCCCAAAAATCAGTAAGCTTTTCGAGATGAGTGTCCCAATCAGAAATCATTTCGTTAAAATAAAAGCCGATTTCTTTATCGGCTCTTATTTTAGCATAGAACTGATGTACTAAGAGTGAAATGTCAGCTCTATTTTCTATTTGTTTTTTCACAGAAAAATGGTATTTAAAAGAATAAATAATACACTTAAGATTGAACTCAGAATTAAAAGGTTAAAAACAATTTTGTGTTTCATTTGAGCCAAAATAGAAGTGTTTACAAAAATACAAGCTAAAACAATAACAGCTAATTGAATCATTTGTAGAACTGAAGTTCCGTTAGCCAAAACATACATTGCAGCAGCACCGCCTAAACAGCTTTGGCCAATTACAGCCATTGCAGCTGATCCCATGTAATTTTTATTGAAAATGTCGAATGTTGTTTGATATAGTGTCATGATATTGAGTTTTTTATATCAACAAAGGTACATGCACAACACCGCTGTATTTTATGACTTAAATCATAAAACAAGAACTTTTTTATCGGTATACTTTTCGGTTTATAATCTTCAATTCGCCTTTTTTCTCCAGCGCTTTTATGGTTCTGATAACGGTTTCTACACGCAAACCAGTGAGATCTCCGATTTGCTGTCTGGTAAAATTGATGAGATAACCATTTTTATCTTTTTGAAAATTAAAATAGGCGATTCCGTGGTCAATTAATTTCAAAACCCTGTGCTCTGGTTCCTGAGTCGAAATTTCTGCTGCCATTACTGATTTATAATAAAGACGCTGTGCGAGGTTTTCTATTATTTTAATGCTGATTTTTGGGTTTTCTTCCAGCATTTTGATGAAGTTTACTTTTGGGAGAAGAAAAATTTCACTGTCTTCTACTGCAATCGCATTGGCAGGATATTTTTGATTCAGAAAGAGAGGTGGTTCTCCAAAAGATTGATTTTTATAAAATATCCCCTGAATAAACTCTCGCCCATCATCATTGTAATTGCTCATTTTTACTTCACCTGAAAGAATCTGATAATAATTTGAAGGAAAAATCCCTTCCTCAAAAATAATTTCATTTTTGTCGAATGACTTCTTTACGGCACCATATTTTTCTAATAATTCAGGAGTAATCATACGTTTCTTCTTCAGTTTTTAAAAGCAGTTATACAAATATAATTTATTCAAAATAGTTCTTCTGCTTTAAAAAACTTTTACTTTTACGCCCGTTATGCAGCAAAAAACATTAAATATACACCAACAGATTTTAGAGGCTAAAAGCAAAGGACAGAAATTGCTGGCGATACTTTTGGATCCGGATAAAATCGTGTTGGAAAATCTGGACAGGTTAATCCAAAAAATCAATCAGTCTCCTGCTACCCATATTTTTGTGGGAGGAAGTATCGTTCAGGCTACTATTTTAGAAGAATTAATTGCGCAGCTAAAACAAAAAACAAACTTGCCCGTTGTTATATTTCCGGGTGATCCATCGCAGATTTCACCACAGGCAGATGCAATTTTATTCCTTTCATTATTATCTGGGCGAAATCCGGATTATTTGATTGAATATCAGGTTCAGGCTGCGCCAATCCTTAAAAAAACCAATTTGGAAGTGATTTCAACAGGTTATATTCTGATCGAAAGCGGTAATGAAACCGCCGTTGCCCGTGTCAGCAAAACAAAACCGTTAAATCGAGAAAATTTAGATTTGGTTCTGGCTACGGCTCAGGCGGGAGAAATGTTAGGAAATAAATTAATGTATTTAGAAGCCGGAAGCGGTGCGAAGAATGCGGTTCCTTTGGAAATGATTCAGTTAATTGCACAAAATATCGAAATTCCAATAATTGTCGGAGGCGGAATTACAGATTTACAGGGAATTCAAAAAGCATACAAAGCCGGAGCTGATTTAGTAGTAATTGGAACGGCATTTGAAAACGACAGCCATTTTTTTGAACTTTAAAATAAACCAAAAGCACAACCAAAATGATTGATTTTTTTCTTGAAAGTTATAAAAATGCTCCTTTATGGCATATCGTTTTAGAATTCTTAGTTTTTGTGTGCGGAATATTGAGCGTCTGGTTTGCTAAAAAAGAGAATATCTGGGTTTATCCAACAGGGTTAATCGCTACTGTAATTTCAGTTTATCTTTTGTATATTGCTGGTTACATAGGAGATATGATTATCAATGGCTATTTTTCGGTTATGAGTATTTATGGCTGGTACGTTTGGGCGAAAGGCGGAACAGTTGAAGATAATTTACCGATTACAAGAACAAATTTAAACGAAAAAATAATAGGAATTTTATTGTTTATAGTTACTATTTTTGTAGTTTTCGGCATTTATAAATATTTCGATTATACTATTAATCCTGATAATTATGTTGACATGATTTCATCAGGAATATTCTTTGCTGGAATGTGGTACATGGCAAGGAAAAAAATCGAAAACTGGACACTCTGGATTATAGGTGATATTATTGTTGTACCGCTTTATGCGTATCGTGGTTTAGGAATGCTGTCACTTCAGTATTTAATTTTTACAATTTTAGCTATTTCAGCTTATATAGAATGGAGAAAAATCTTAGACAGCAAAAAACAAACATCATAAAAATTGCCTTATTTGGACCTGAAAGTACAGGGAAAACCACATTGGCAAAACAGCTTGCAGACTATTATGAAACGGATTGGGTTCCTGAGTTTGCACGTGATTATCTGCAGCAAAAATGGGAAGAAAAACAGCAGGTTTGTACCGAAGAAGACATGATGCCTATAGCGTATGGACAAGTCGCATTAGAAAATGAAAAACTGGATCATGCTCAAAATTATTTGTTTTGCGATACGAATTTAATGGTAACAAAGGCTTTTTCAGAAATGTATTATGGTGTTTGTAATCCACTTTTAAATGAAGCTGCCTTACTGCATGAATACGATTTATTTTTCCTTACAGACATTGATGTTCCATGGGAAAAAGATGATATTAGGGACAGTCCAAATAAAAGAGAGACTGTTTTTTCGGGCTTTAAACAAACTTTAATCGATAATAAAAAACCGTTTATTACGATTTCCGGTGATAAAGAAAGCCGTTTGGCAAAAGCTATTGCGATTATTGATAATCTGACAATTGCCAAAAAGAAAGGGTTTTCATCGGCTGATTTTGTTGAAATTTATAATCACGGAATTCCTTTCGAAAATATACTGAAACAGCTTAAAATCTTTAAAAAAGGAATTTCAAAATGTAATTTGATAAGTCCGGCGACCATTAACAATGGGATTTTAAGCCTTTCAGATGAAGATTTTAAAGAAAAAGCCGATTTCTTTGATAAGAATAAAGAGAATTTTAAGATATGTAAATTCATTCCCGCTTCTGGAGCAGCGACAAGGATGTTTAAATTTTTAATAGCTTTTTTTAATAGTTATGATATTGAAAAAGAAACTATTAACGCTTACATCAACAGAAAAAAAGACAATGACTTATCTATTTTTATTGTCGGAATGGATAAATTTCCTTTTTTTGAAGATGTGTATAAAAAGCTGAAAGAGGTTTATCCGGATTTTGATGCTTTACACAGGGACTATAAAAATTATTATTTTATAAAATTCTTACTGTCTTCAGATTATTTTGATTTTGCGAATAAACCAAAAGCAGTTTTGCCTTTTCATAAATATAAAACGCATATTGCAAATCCAATAGAAGAACACTTGAATGAATGCGTGCACTATGCCGCTACAAATAAAACTTCGAATTTGCATTTTACAGTTTCAGAAGCACATCAGAAGCTATTTGAAAAAGCGATAGCAGAGGTAAAAGAAAAAGTAGAATCTGAATCGGGAACACAGATAAATATTAGTTTTTCATACCAAAACAAGCAAACAGATTCGATTGCGGTTGATATTAAAGACAATGTTTTCAGAAGCCAGAGAGGATCGTTCATTTTCAGACCTGGCGGTCATGGAGCCTTAATTGAAAATTTAAATAACATTGATGCTGACATTATTTTTATAAAGAATATTGATAATGTGATTCAGAATAATATTGATAAAACTACTTTATATAAAAAAGCATTAGCTGGAATTTTAATTGAAGCCCAGCAAAAAGTTTTTGGTTATCTAAATGCTATCGAAAAGGAGCAAATTAAAGAACAGGACGTTGAGGAAATTGTTAAGTTTTTAATGCAAAAGCTTAATATAGAAATGACAGGTGACTTTAATAAATACACTTTCGAAAACAAAATAAGCAAAATAAAAGAACTTCTCGATAGACCAATCCGTGTTTGTGGAATGGTAAAAAATGAAGGAGAAGCCGGAGGAGGACCTTTTTGGATTAGGAACGATAAAGGTGATATTTCATTGCAAATTGTAGAAAGCTCACAAGTAGATTTAACCAGCAAAAAGCAAAACTCAATTTTAGAAGATTCGACACATTTTAATCCGGTTGATTTGGTTTGCGGGACTAAAAATTATAAAGGAGAAAAATTCGACCTGCCAGAATTCGTAGATCATAATACAGGATTTATCGTAGAGAAAAGTGCTGAAGGAAAAGTTGTGAAAAACTACGAATTACCGGGATTATGGAATGGCGGAATGTCAAATTGGCTTACCATTTTTGTTGCGGTTCCGTTAATAACATTTAATCCGGTAAAAACAGTAAACGATTTATTAAAACCGGCTCATCAGCCACAATAATGGATGTTGAAAAAATCATATCAGAATTAAATTTCAAAGCCATACGAAGCAGTGGGGCAGGAGGGCAAAATGTAAACAAAGTGTCTTCGAAAGTTGTGCTTACTTTTGATTTGAATGTTTCTCAGGGATTATCTGACGATGAAAAAATGCTTTTAAAAGAAAATATATTAGCAAGATTAACTTCTGAAAATATTCTAATCTTAAATTGCGACGAAGACCGAAGTCAGCTTAAAAACAAAGAAATCGTTACGAAACGTTTTTTGGAAATCATCAAAAAAGGATTGTATATTCCGAAGGTTCGAAAGGCAACTAAAATTCCAAAAGCTGTAATTAAAAAGAGAATCAAGGATAAGAAGAATATTTCTGAATTGAAACAATCTCGTAGGAAACCCAACTTAGAATAAATTTCAATTTTTTAAATTGCTTCGCAAGTTCGCTATCACTCGGGTCCAAATTCCAAAGCACCAAGAAATGTTGTTTTAGAATTTGGAATTTCTTTTTTGGAGTTTTAATTATTTTAACATTACCTTTGCACTGTCTCAAAGGGGTGCTCTAAATAACGAGCTGAGATCATACCCAAAGAACCTGAGCGAGTAATGTTGCTAAGGGAAAAACGACAAACATTTCAGTGTAAACTATATTTTGTCGGGAAACACATTTATTAATTTAACCAAAAGAATAATTCCCCCTTTTATTCGTAATTCTTACGGATGAAAACCATTTTCAAAGGTACTAAGGTACTAAGTTACAAAGGTTCTAAGAGGAACCAAAAGTCTATTTTTTTCACTCTTTTTTCTATTTTCTTTACTCTATATTCTTTTTCGCAAGAACAGGATTCAACCAAAGTTAATCAATTGGATAACGTATTGGTTTCTGCAGTTCGTGTTACAACAAAAACACCGGTAAGTTTTAGTAATATGGATAAAAAAGAAATCAAATACAGGAATTTAGGTCAGGATATTCCAATTTTAATGAACTATCTGCCATCAGTAGTAACCACTTCTGATGCAGGAAACGGAATGGGATACACAGGAATACGTGTACGTGGAAGCGATGCAACAAGGGTAAATGTTACTATAAACGGAATTCCGTATAACGATGCAGAAAGTCAGGGAACTTTTTGGGTAAATATGCCTGATTTTGCTTCTTCGGTAGAAAGTCTGCAGTTACAGCGTGGTGTCGGAACATCAACCAACGGTTCTGGTGCTTTTGGTGCCAGTTTGAATATGTTGACAGATAATTATGCCACAAAAGCAAGTGGTGAAATTTCAAGTTCTTATGGGAGTTTCAATTCGAATAAAAATACTGTAAAATTCAGTACAGGTTTACTAAATGATCATTTTGAACTTGCAGGACGTTTGTCTACAATTAAATCTGATGGTTATGTTGACAGAGCAAGTTCTGACCTAAAATCGTATTTTTTACAGGGAACGTATGTTGGCAGAACGACTTTGATTAAAGCATTGGTTTTTGGGGGAACTCAAAAAACATATCAGTCCTGGAACGGAATCGATGCTGAAACTTTAAATAAAGACAGAAGATATAATTCTGCAGGAGCATATACAGATGAAGCCGGAAATGATCGTTTTTATGATAATGAAACCGATAATTACAATCAGGACCATTATCAGCTGCACTGGAGTGAATCATTCTCTGATAAATGGAGTACTAATTTAGCTTTCCATTATACAAAAGGAAAAGGTTATTATGAAAACTACAAAGAAGACGCCGACATGGCCGATTATGGTTTGAATGATGTTGGTGCGATAACAACAACTGATTTGGTACGTCAAAAATGGCTGGATAATGACTTTTACGGAACGACTTTTTCTGTAAAATATAAAGAAGAAAAGCTGGATGTCATGCTTGGTGGAGGCTGGAATAAGTACGAGGGTGATCATTTCGGAAAAGTAATCTGGGCGAGATATGCATCACAATCAGAACTGGGCGATCACTATTATGATGATTTTTCGACAAAAACTGATGGGAATATTTTTGCAAAAGCTAATTATCAAATATTTGATAAATTAAGTTTTTATGGCGATCTGCAATACCGAAATGTAAGATATAAAGCCAATAGTTGGGAAACCGGTCTGGTAGACGATACTTTTAATTTCTTTAATCCAAAAGCGGGTTTAAATTTTGAAATCGATCAAAAAAATACACTTTATTTTTCATATGCCCGTGCGAATCGAGAGCCAAACAGAACTGATTATGAAGGAGGAAATGTAAAACCTGAAAAATTAAATGATTTTGAATTAGGCTGGAGATTCAATTCAGAGAAATTTCAACTGACTACTAACTTATATTATATGGGTTATAAAGATCAATTGATTTTAACGGGAACGTTAGACGATGTTGGAAACCCAATTCGTTCAAATACAGATAAAAGTTATCGTTTAGGTTTTGAAGCCGATGCAACAATTAAACTTTCAGATAAATTTATTCTTAGACCAAACTTTACCTTAAGCAGTAATAAAAATGTTGATTTAGATGTTGAAGATCAGAACTATGGTACAACAGATATTGCTTATTCGCCTTCTGTTATTGCAGGAAATATAATTGTTTACAGTCCGATTCAGGATTTGCATATTTCGTTATTGCAGAAATATGTAGGGGAACAATATATGAATAATATTGAATTACCATCTGCAAAACTGGCTGATTATTTTGTAAATGATTTGAATGTTTCTTTTGAAATTAAACCAAAATCTATTTTTAAATCAATTATGATTACCGGTTTGGTAAATAATATTTTAGATAAAAAGTATGTTTCAAACGGATACATGTGGGATATCTATCCTTATTATTATCCACAGGCAGGAATTAATTTCTTAGCCGGACTGACATTGAAATTCTAAAAATATATCAAAAAAACAAACGCCTGAAAATTTAGACTTTCAGGCGTTTGTTTTTAGTTATAAACGTGAATGACAGACCCGCTTACTTCAACACGGTATTGTTTCAGAGGATATTCTTTTCCTCCTAATCCTGAGAATAAGCTATATTCAGCATCATCACAAGAACAAACTGCATTAATACCCTCTATAGTCATAGCAGTACAAGAAGTTAAAGCCTGATTGGGGCATGCGGCATCAAACGCATTATAACCGTTTCCGGCATTGAAAATAATGACACCTTTTGCGCCATAACCAGAAATAATAACTCCATTACTGACATATTTTAGATTAGAGTAAGCCGGAAGATTCATATCTATGGTAAAATTCACAGTATAATTGGGAATATAAGGGTTTTTGTTGTTTATCTCATTATCGCTGCACGAAAAAAGTACCGAAATGAAAAGGATTAAAAGCCAGATTTTTTTCATTGTTTCAAGGGAAATTAGTAAGACAAAAATAATTTATTTGCATTTCAATTTTATATGATTAACATATAATTATGTACTATTAAAAATAATACTATATTTGTAATAAGAAAAATCCCGTCCCGATGGGATTTTTTGTATTTATATAAACGATGAAGTTATGAGTAAAGTATCTTATTACACCGCAGACGGTTTAAAAAAATTAAAAGATGAGTTGGAGCATTTAAAAAGTGTAATGCGTCCGAAAGCATCTCAAGATATAGCAGAAGCAAGAGATAAAGGCGATTTGTCAGAGAACGCCGAATATGATGCTGCAAAAGAAGCGCAGGGTTTATTAGAAATGAGAATTGCGAAACTTGAAGAGGTTTATGCAAATGCAAGATTAATTGATGAATCTCAATTGGATGTTTCTAAAGTTTTGGTTCTTTCGAATGTGAAAATCAAAAATCAAAGCAACGGAATGGAAATGAAATATACGCTTGTTGCTGAAAGTGAAGCAGATTTAAAAACAGGAAAAATCTCGGTAACATCTCCTATCGGAAAAGGTCTTCTTGGGAAATCTGTTGGCGAAGTAGCTGAAATTACAGTACCAAACGGTGTTTTGAAATTTGAAATCCTTGAAATTACAAGAGAATAATTTTGGTAGTTAAATCGGTTAAATATCTAACCAGTTAAACAGATAAACAATGAGTTCAATATTTACTAAAATAATAAACGGAGATATTCCTGCCTATAAAATTGCTGAAGATGACAATTTTTTAGCTTTTTTAGACATAAATCCAAATGCCAAAGGACACACACTTTGCATTCCGAAACAGGAAACCGATAAAATTTTTGATCTAGATGATGAACTTTATTTAGGTTTAATGAAATTTTCTAAAAAGATTGCAATTGCTTTAGAGAAAACTGTTCCATGCAAAAGAGTGGGGATAGCAGTTGTGGGTTTAGAAGTCCCTCATGCACACGTACATCTGATTCCGTTAAATGAAATGGATGAAATGCGATTTCTTAATAAGGTATCGCTTTCTAAAGATGAGTTTGAAACTTTGGCGAAAAATATTCAGGCAAATCTTTAAGATTTAAAAATTAAAATAAAAAATCGTTTAAGAATTTATTTTCTTAAACGATTTTTTTATGCTTTGAAATAGGATTTGCATTTTTTTTAAATTTACGAGTGTTTTTTTGTTGTAAAAATCTTAATAATTTAAAATTTTAATCACTTATATTTGTCGTTGTCTATTAATATATTGTTTATAACCGTATGAGATTTTTATTATTCCTTAGTTGCTTTTGTGTGTTTTTTGGAATGGCGCAAAAAAAACAAAAAAATAATCAGAAAAACTATGACTTGCTTGATGCCAAAATGGATCAAATGCCCATAGAGTTGAACCAGTCAATTGATAGTATTGGGAGTTATATAAATAAAAATTTTGCAACAGAGTCAGAAAAGATAAGGGCAGTTTTTTACTGGACAGCTAAAACAATTAGTTATGATGTTGAAAACATGTTTGAGGTTAAGTTTGACGAAAGTCTTAGCGATAGAATTGAGAGAACATTTATCACCCGAAAAGGGGTTTGTTTTGATTACTCCAATATATTTAATGTATTAGCTGTAAAAGCGGGAATTAAATGTTTTGTGATAGCGGGTTATACAAAGTCAAACCGAATAAATATAGACAATTTGCCCCATTCCTGGAATGCTGCTAGAATTGATAATAAATGGTATTTATTTGATTCTACCTGGGGTTCAGGTTATTTTGTAAATCAGGTTTTTATAAGAAAGATTAATAATAATTGGTTTAAGATTGACCCGGAATTAATGATTATGTCGCACATGCCATTTGATTATTTATGGCAATTTCTCAACAATCCTATAAATAATCAGGAATTTATGGAGGGAGTTTATTCAGGTGAACAGAAACCAATGTTTGATTTTGAAAAAGAAATAGTCCGATACGAAAGTATACCCAAGGTTCAGCAACTTTTTGAGGTATCTCAGCGCATTGAAAAAGGAGGTTTGAAAAACCAGCATATTTCTCAGGCTTTTATACATGCAAAAACAGCCTGGAAAAACGAAGAACAAAAAGAGAAAGGAAGAAAATTTAATGAAATTGTAACTAATAGTAATGAAGCTGTTAAACAGTTAAATGAATTTCTTAGATATAAAAACAGAAAATTTCAGCCAAAACTTTCTGATGATGAAATTAAGAAAAAAATTCAGGCTCCCAGAGATCTATTAGCTCAGTGCAATGAGGCTCTGTCTGAGTTTGACAATGAGGAAAACAGTTCTAATAAAGAAAATATCGAAAATCTTAAAAAATCAATTTCTAATGTTTTGGAAAATGCAGATGAAAACGTACAATTTGTAAATGCATATTTGGCTAAGCCAGAACTGGCAAGAAAAGAAATGTTTAATAAACCATTTGTCAGGAAGCCCAATACGGTCAAATAATTTTGTTGAATTTGAGCTGAAACGTAGTTCCTTTGCCTATTTCAGAATGCAAAACTCTGATTCTACCGCTGTGATATTCTTCTACAATTCTTTTGGTTAAAGAAAGTCCAAGACCCCAGCCGCGTTTTTTGGTGGTAAAACCGGGTTCAAAAATAGTTTTGAACTGGTTTTTCGGAATCCCGGTACCGGAATCTTTCACATTTATTTTTACATGATGAGCATCCTGCTCTATTTGGAGCTCTAAAGTTCCTTTTCCTCTCATGGCATCAATAGCATTTTTGACTAGATTTTCAATGGTCCAGCTGTGTAACGTTGGATTAAATAATGCTATAACAGGTTCTTTTGAACCTGAATAACTAAAAGTTACCTGTTTAGAAAAACGAGATTGCAAATAATCGTATGTTTTTAAGGTTTCAGCAACAATATCATGTTCTTCCAAAACAGGGACAGAACCAATTTTAGAAAAACGGTCTGTAATTGTCTGTAGACGCTCTACATCTTTTTCGATTTCTGTTGTGATTGTCTGATCAATATCTTCTGTTTTTAATATTTCGATCCAGCCAATTAAGGAAGAAAGAGGTGTGCCGATCTGATGTGCTGTTTCTTTTGCCATTCCAGCCCAAAGTTTGTTTTGGGTAGCCATTTTGGTGCTCTTGTAAAAATTGTAAATCAAAGCACCAAACAAAAAAATAATCAGTAATAAAGCAATTGGATAATATTTCAGTTTGTTTAGCAGAGCCGAATTCCCATAATATATCCGATGATATTTTCCGGGTGCATATTCAATTATAATAGGGTCATTTTCACTTTTCAGATTGTTCAAAAAAGCCATTGATTCTTTTTTGTCATTCATTATATGTTCAGGGACATTTTTGGTGCTGATAATCTTATCATACATTACCAGCATTACCGGAACTGTAGTGTTGTTGTTTGTGATTTCGAGAGGCAGGTCCAGATCAGTGTTTTCATCAGCATTAACCAACGCTTTTTGAGCACTGGCCCAAAGGTTCATTTTCAGTCGTTCTTCATTTTTAAATATTTGAAAAAAAGTATAGGTATTCCAGAGTATCAGAGAAATAATTAAAAAGGATATAAAAATGATAATCCAGCGGGTTGTATTTCTTCTTTCGGAAAAAAACATAAGTTAAATTTTTGAGGTATAAATATAACGAAATATACACATTTAATATTTTGCGGGTGTTCAAAGATTTTTGTTTTTAAGCGAGAAACTATTTCTTTGACTTAAACCATTTCTATACTTTTGTATTTGCTGAAATAATAAAGGTTTAAAAAGAAAAAATATGATTAGCATTAATCCAAAAGAGATACCAACAGCAAAATTACAAGGCTATCTGCAAAGCGCTGTTGGCCCAAGACCAATTGCTTTTGCCAGCACAATTAGTGCAAAAGGAATTCCTAATTTATCGCCTTTTAGTTTCTTTAATGTGTTTAGTGCCAATCCACCAATTTTGATTTTTTCTCCTGCGAGGCGTGTACGTGACAATACGGTAAAACATACCTTAATCAATGCCGAAGCTACCCGTGAAGTCGTAATTAATGTGGTAAATTATGATTTGGTACAGCAGACTTCACTGGCAAGTACAGAATATGGAGATGGTGTAAACGAATTTATAAAAGCAGGATTAACTCAAGTACCATCAGACTTAGTAAAACCATATCGTGTTAAAGAATCTCCAGTGCAATTTGAATGTAAAGTTACTCAGATTATTCCATTGGGAACAGAAGGAGGAGCGGGAAATCTGATTCTCTGCGAAGTGGTAAAAATTCATATTCACGAGTCAGTTTTAGATGAAAACGGAGCAATAGACCAGCATAAAATTGATTTGGTTTCGAGATTAGGGAGTAACTGGTATTCAAGATCGAATCAGGGGCTTTTTGAAGTAGAAAAACCATTGACAACTTTAGGGGTCGGAGTAGATGCTATTCCGAATTTTATCAAGGAAAGCTCTGTTTTTAATGGTAATGATTTAGGAAAATTAGGTAATATAGAAGCCTTGCCTACAACAGAAGAAGTTAGTATATTTGTGAAAGAAAATTTTTCTGTAAAAGGAGTTTTAAGCTCTGATGATCAGCAAAAAATACATTTGGAAGCCAAAAAATACCTTGATAAAGGGAATATTTCATCAGCATGGAAAGTGCTTTTGGCAAAGAAATAAGAAAAGAAACAATAATTAATATAGACAGAAGATGGAAGTTACAGGAAAAGTAAAAGTGGTTAATCCGGAGCAGCAAGTTAGTGCCTCATTCAAAAAAAGAGAATTAGTTGTTACTACAGAAGAGCAGTATCCACAACATATTTTAATCGAATTTACACAAGATAAATGCGATTTATTAAGTAGCTACAAACAAGGTGAGGCTGTAAAAGTTTCTATCAATTTAAGAGGAAGAGAATGGGTTAATCCACAAGGAGAAACCAGATATTTCAATAGTATTCAGGGATGGAGAATCGAAAGACTAGCTCCTGAAGGGCCAGCGCAGACGCCACCAGTACCTGCTGCAGAAGCTTTTGCACCTGCTACAAATTTAAACGAAGACGAACCGGACGATTTGCCATTCTAAAAGTTTAAATTACAAAAAATTAAAATTCCAAATTCCAATTTCATCAATATATTGGAATTTGGAATTTTGTTTTTGAAAATATTGAGAGAATTGGAATTTCATTAATGTTTGGAAATTTTAAAAATGTATTTTTTATTTGATAATTTATATTTTCCTCCTGTTTCAGAAGCTGATGAAGAAGGGATTTTGGCTGTTGGAGGCGATTTAAGCCCTGAACGGCTTAAACTTGCTTACAAAAGAGGAATTTTTCCATGGTTTAATGAAGGAGAATCGATTCTTTGGTGGGCACCAAATCCACGTATGGTTTTATTTCTGGATGAATTGGTTGTGTCCAAGAGTATGCGTAACATTTTGAATCGTAATCTGTTTACCGTTACTTTTAATACCTGTTTTAAAGATGTAATTTTGAATTGTCAGCAAATATTACGTGATGGTCAGGATGGAACATGGATTTCGGACGAAATAATCGAATCGTATTGTGAGCTTCATAATCAGGGAATTGCTAAATCGGTTGAGGTTTGGCAGGATGAGGTTTTGGTTGGCGGTTTATACGGAGTAGATTTAGGTCATGTTTTTTGTGGAGAAAGTATGTTTTCCAAGGTTTCAAATGCTTCAAAAGTGGCTTTTATATCTTTGGTGAAACATTTAAAAAATGAAAATTATAAATTGCTGGATTGTCAGGTTTATAATCCGCATTTAGATAGCTTAGGCTGCCGGGAAATTGATCGTGACGATTTTATGTCTATTTTAAAAAGTGAATAAAATGAGTGCTGTTTACATTGTAAAAGAAATTTATATTTATCCGATAAAAAGTCTTGCCGGAATTAGCTGTCAAAAGGCTTTTGCTGAAGAAATGGGTTTTGAAAATGACCGCAGATGGATGTTGCTGGACTCAGATAATCAGCATATCACACAGCGTGAATATCCAATAATGAGTCAGTTTTATCCTCAAATCTCAGATGGAAAAATTACAGTTACTTTTCAGGATCAGAAACATGAATTTTCAATCAGTGAACACTTAGATGATCAGATTTACACAAAAGTATGGGATGATAAAAGTTTTGTTTTCGAAGTAAATAAAGCGACTTCAAAATGGTTTAGTGATCATTTAGGATTTGAATGTAAATTGGTAAAAATAATTAAGGCAGGAGACCGCAAGCACGAAAGTTCAAGATCCAAAGAAACCTATAATGTCAGTTTTGCCGATGCGTATCCATACTTACTAATCGGAACAAAAAGCTTAGATTTTCTGAATGATAAATTAGAAGAAAAAATTACCATAAGAAGATTCCGTCCCAATATTGTTATCAGCAGCAAAAATCCCCATGAAGAAGATGATTTTGAACATTTTAAAATTGGAGAAGTTCACTTTAAAAATGTAAAACCCTGCGGAAGATGTATTATGGTTAACAATGATCCGCAGAGTGGAATTGTGAAAAAAGAACCCCTAAAAACATTGAGTAAGTACAGGAATTTCAACAATTCTGTTTTATTCGGAACCAATATAGTAGGTTTGAATCCTGGAATAATTCAGGTTGGTGATGAAGTTGTTTTTTAAAAATTAATTTTTGTAAAGCCCCAATCCAGAGTATTAAAAAGTACCAGTTCATTATTTAAAGAAGGTAAATCCAAAATTAATTTTAGTGTTTCATGTGCCATCATCGTGCCGATAATTCCAGGTAAAGTACCCAGAACTCCATTTAAATTACAATTTGGAACATTCTTCGCATCTGGCATTTCAGGAAACAAATCACGGAGATTTTTACTTCCGTTATGATTAAAAACAGCTACCTGGCCTTCGAATTTTAAAATACTTCCATACACCAGAGGTTTTTTTAAATTAACACAAGTGTCGTTTACCAGATAACGGGTTGCAAAATTATCTGAGCCGTCTACAATAACATCATATTGTTTAATTATCTGGGCTGCATTTTCAATCGTTAATTTTTCAGAAATAGCTTCAGCCTGAATTAAGGGATTTAGTTTCGAAACAATATTTTGGGCTACAATTGCTTTCTGCTGACCAATTTCGCTTTCAGTATATAAAATCTGCCTGTGAAGATTGTGGATTTCGATAGTATCAAAATCCATTATTCCAATAAAACCTACCCCGGCGGTAGCAATATATTGTAAAATAGGGCATCCTAAACCTCCGGCTCCAATAACCAGAACTTTTGCCTTTTTGAGTTTTTCCTGACCTTCGTCGCCAATTTCCGGTAAGATGGTTTGTCTGCTGTAACGTAAAAATTCTTTTATAATGCTCATTACTGTGAAATGTAAAATATTAGATCTGATGACTAAAGCTTCTGTCCCAGTCTTTCAAAACGGGTTCGTAGCCTGATTTTTTTATAATTTGTTTGATTTCTTCTGCAGAACGTTCATCACTGATTTCGAATTGTTCCAGAGTTTGTTTATCAACAACATAACCACCAGGATTTGTTTTAGAACCCGCACTCATGCTGGTAACGCCAATCGGAATAATATGATTTCGGAATTTTTCGTTTTCACGAGTTGAAATAGAAATTTCCAGATCTTCATTCCACAAACGATAAGCGCAGATTAATTGTGTCAGGTCTTTGTCATCCATAATAAAATTAGGTTCGATGATGCCTTCTGCAGGACGCAATCTGGGGAAAGAAACCGAATATTTGGTCTGCCAGTATTTCTTTTGAAGATAATCCAAATGCAGAGCATTGAAGAAGCTGTCGGTGCGCCAGTCTTCGAGTCCCAATAAAACACCCAAACCTATTTTATGAATTCCCGCATTTCCAATTCGGTCTGGAGTTTCAAGTCTGTAATCGAAATTTGATTTCTTGCCTTTGGTATGGTATTTTTTGTAAACTTCCTGATGATACGTTTCCTGATAAACCAAAACAGAATATACGCCAGCTTCGTGTAAACGTTGGTATTCTTCGGTTGAAAGTGGCTGAACTTCAACAGAAATAATCGAAAATTGTTCTCTAATTAAATTAATTGCATTCAGAAAATAATTAATATTTACAGTGTAATTAGCTTCGCCGGTAACCAATAAGACATGATCAAATCCTGTATTTTTTAGTGCTTCAACTTCCAGTTTTATCTCTGAGTCCAAAAGTGTTTTTCGCTTAATTTTATTGTCCAGACTAAAACCGCAATAAGTACAAATGTTTTGGCATTCATTGCTTAAATAAAGCGGCGCATACATCTGAATGGTTTTGCCAAAACGTTTTTTGGTAATTTCATGGCATTCCTGTGCCATTTGCTCCAAATAAGGCTGAGCAGTCGGTGAAATCAAAACCAGAAAGTCATCGAGATTTCTTTTGGTTTTAGCTAAAGAATATTCAACATCTTTTGATGTGGTTTGGTATATTTTTGATTGAATGGAATCCCAATTGTATTGTTCAAAAATAGATTTGAATGTTTTCATTTTTATTTTGGTTTCTCTCGCAGATTTTGCAGATCGCGCAGATTATATTTTATTTACTACTCGATGAATATTATCGAGAATATTTCCACAATTAAAATTGACTAACAACCCTAATTTTTTATTTGTCAATTTTAAATAAGTATTTAATTGTTTAAAATGGATAGATTTAATTTCGTCAATAGATTTTAATTCTACAATTACTTTGTCTTCTACTAATAAGTCTAATCGAAAATTAATATCTAAGTATACGTCGCCGTACTTAACAGGTACATCAATCTGTTTAATAACATTTAGCCCGTCTTTTTTTAATTGATAAAATAAAGCACATTCATAAATTGATTCTAATAAGCCAGGACCAAGTGTATTGTAAACTTTAAAAATTGATCCTCTTATTTGATATGAAATTTCATTTTCAGTCATAAAATTATTTTTGATGTAAACAACAAAAATAATGAAAAATCTTACTTTTTATTTGGGTATTCCAGAAAATAATCAGCTCAATCTCCAAAATCTGCGAGAGTCAAAATTTATTCATAAAGAAAAGAAGTCAAAGGACTGGAAGCCACAGCATAATTTTGCTGATTAGCGACTTTAGCCTCAAACGCTTTTCTTCCTGCAATTACTGCTTCTTTAAAAGCTTCAGCCATTAACTTTGGATTTCCTGCAACAGCAATTGCAGTATTGACCAAAACGGCATCAGCACCAATTTCCATGGCTTTTGCAGCGTCTGAGGGAGCACCAATTCCAGCATCAATAATCACAGGAACTGTACTTTGTTCAATAATAATTTCTAAAAAATCAATTGTTTTTAAGCCTTTGTTGCTTCCAATCGGCGAACCCAAAGGCATGACTGCAGTGGTTCCTGCATTTTCCAGATGTTTGCATAAAACAGGATCAGCGTGAATATACGGCAGAACAAAAAAGCCAAGTTTAGCCAATTCTTCAGTAGCTTTTAAAGTCTCAATGGGATCTGGCATTAAATATTTCGGATCCGGATGAATTTCAAGTTTTACCCAGTTGGTTTCGAGAGCTTCACGCGCCAGTTGAGATGCAAAAACAGCTTCCTTTGCATTTCTGGCACCTGATGTATTAGGTAATAAATTGATGTTTGGATGTTGTAAATGTGATAAAACAGCATCTGTATCTGTTTCGAGATCAATGCGTTTTAAGGCGACTGTGACCAATTCGCTTTCTGAAGCTAAAATGGCTTCTTCCATCTGCAGGTTAGAACCAAATTTACCTGTTCCCAAAAATAAGCGGGAATTAAAGGTTTTATCTCCTATATTAAATAATGACGTTTGCATATAATTTGTCGTTAAGTTGTTGAACCAGTTGTTCTTTTTGGAGGCTCTTTGTAATCATTCCGGAAACGGCAATACCATGAATACCTGTTTTCATAAGGCTTTCTATGTTTTCTGAAGTGATTCCGCCAATTGCATAAACTGGGGTTATAATATTTTCTGATTTCATTTTATTCAGTATAGAAGCATAACCTTCTGTTCCTAGAATTGGGCTTAGTTTTTCTTTCATTTCAGTAAATTGAAAAGGACCTAAACCAATATAATCACAGCCGTTTTTTGTCTGAAAAAGAATGTCTTCAAAAGTGTTTGCGGTTGCACCAATAATTTTTGTGTTTCCTAAAATAATCCGCGCTTCTGAAACACTCATATCTGTTAAACCTAAATGAACACCATCTGAAGCAATTTTCTGAGCAAGTAAAACGTCATCATTTACAATGAAATTTGCCAGGTACTCTTCGCATAAAGTTTTTACAGCTTCAGCTAAAACAAATTTTTTTTCAGAAGTTTGATTCTTGAATCGCATTTGTATCCAGTCACAGCCGGCATCCAGCGCCTGATGAATATTGTATAATTGTTTTTCGACTGTTTCGCCTTGTGAAATATATTGTAGTTTGTTAAACATAATGATAGCCAATTAATGATGGAGAGGAACTTAAGTATTTTTCGATATAAACTTTAGCCTCTAAACAAGCGGTTTTTAAATCATGCCCTAAAGCTAAATTTGCAGCGATTGCAGAAGACAATACACAGCCGGAACCGTGTTTGGGCAGGAAAGTGATTTTTGTCGGCAAAAGTTCGATAATATTATTTTTCAGAAATAAATAGTCGGTACCAAGGGCAGTACGATTATGACCTCCTTTTAGTAAAATTGCTGTAGGGAGTTCATTTTTTAACCAAAGTTTTTCAGAGATAAAATTAGGGTAGAGCTGAAGAATTTCGTCATAATTTGGAGTTATCAAATCAATTTTGGATAATGTTTTTTGTAAATCTGTTTGGTTTTCAATTGTTAAAAATTCAAATGCAGTAGAGGATTTCAATACAGTATCCCACACAATAATGGTGTTTGGGTTTAGTTTTTTTATCAAGGAAACAATTTCATTTAAATAAAAAAACGAAGGAACAATACCAATTTTAACCGATTTTACAGAATAGTTTTTGAATAACTTTTTGATGGATCGTAATACAAAATCAAGAGATGTCCATTCGATTTCGTAGAATTTACAATCGGTTTGAATTGTATTTGCAGTACTTATAGCTAATCCCTGCACCTGATGCTGTTCAAAAGTTTTAGTATCTGCTAAAATTCCGGCTCCTCCCGAAGGATCTAAACCTGCTATGCTGAGAGCGAAAGGACGATTTTTTGACATAGTTTAAAATTTTTAATTGGATTAGAGCTATTCCAGATTGTACCTAAAAGAGCAACATTATCGAAACCACTTTGTAGAGGCTTTTCAACATTGTCCGAATAAATTCCGCCTAAAGCAACTATTTTGGCATTAAAATTTTCTCTCTGTTTTATTTCTTCAAAAAGATTCGTTTTTGAACTGTAATTCTCTTTTGAAATACTAGGAAACACAGGACTCAAAAAAGCATATTCAAAAATGTTTTCCAATGCATTGAAATCTTCAATTGAATGCGTTGAGGTTGATAAAACCATATTTGAAATTAGAAGAGAACCAATTGTCTTTCTTTTTGTTTCAGAAAAATGAATTCTGTTAATCCCGAAGTCAGCTGCAATTTCATGATGATTGTGCAAAACAAGATTTCCCCGATATTTCTGTTTTATCTGATGAATGAATTTAGCGGTTTCTATTTCTGAAAAACCCGGTTTCCGAATATGAAGCAAAGACAATCCTTCTTCAAATAAAGAATCAATAATGCCGATTTCATTTGCAACAACCGAAGGATTTGTGATTACGATCATTTTTGAAAGTATTAAGAATTTAGTATTTAGTATTAAGACAGCAATTCTGTGTATAAATCTTAATACTTAATACAATAATCTTGATTCTTATTAAATATAAATCTCTTTTCCCTGTTCAATAAATTCTTCTGATTTCTCCTGCATCCCTTTTTCGGCAGCAGCGACATCCCTGATTTCCTGAGATATTTTCATAGAGCAGAATTTCGGTCCGCACATCGAACAGAAATGAGCCACTTTTGCACCATCAGCCGGAAGCGTTTCATCATGAAATTCTCTTGCGGTATCAGGGTCTAATGCTAAATTGAACTGGTCTTCCCATCGGAATTCAAAACGGGCTTTACTCAAAGCATTGTCACGATATTGCGCTCCCGGATGACCTTTTGCGAGATCGGCAGCGTGGGCTGAGATTTTATAAGTGATAACACCATCTTTTACGTCTTTTTTATTCGGTAAACCAAGATGTTCTTTCGGAGTTACATAACACAACATGGCGCAGCCGTACCAGCCAATCATCGCAGCGCCAATTGCTGAGGTAATATGGTCGTAACCAGGAGCAATATCTGTTGTCAAAGGACCTAAAGTATAAAATGGAGCTTCATGACAGTGTTCTAATTGTTTGTCCATGTTTTCCTTAATCATGTGCATCGGAACGTGTCCGGGACCTTCAATAAAAACCTGAACATCATGTTTCCAGGCTATTTTTGTCAACTCACCCAAGGTTTCTAATTCTGCAAATTGAGCAGCATCGTTAGCATCTGCGATAGATCCAGGGCGTAAACCATCTCCAAGAGAAAAAGCCACGTCGTATTGTTTCATGATTTCGCAGATTTCCTCAAAATGGGTATATAAGAAGTTTTCTTTATGATGAAATAAACACCATTTTGCCATGATTGATCCGCCTCGTGAAACGATTCCTGTTACACGGTTAGCTGTTAAATGAATATAGCGAAGTAAAACTCCCGCATGAATCGTGAAATAAGAAACGCCTTGTTCTGCCTGTTCAATTAATGTGTCTCTGAAAATTTCCCAAGTTAAATCTTCGGCAATTCCTTTTACTTTTTCCAAAGCCTGGTAAATAGGAACCGTACCAATTGGAACAGGCGAATTGCGAATAATCCATTCTCTGGTTTCGTGAATATTTTTTCCTGTCGAAAGATCCATAATCGTGTCAGCTCCCCAACGGCAAGCCCAGACTGCTTTTTCAACTTCTTCTTCGATGCTGGAAGTCACGGCACTGTTTCCGATATTAGCATTGATTTTAACCAAAAAGTTACGACCCACAATCATAGGTTCGCTTTCAGGATGATTGATGTTGTTTGGAATAATGGCTCTTCCGCAGGCAACTTCTGAACGAACAAATTCCGGAGTGATTTTGCTTTTTGGGGTATTGGCACCAAAACTATGTCCACTGTGCTGACATTGCATGGTTTTGGTTTGTTCGTTTAAAAGTTCGATTCGCTGGTTTTCACGAATCGCAATATATTCCATTTCAGGAGTAATGATTCCTTGTTTGGCGTAATATAATTGCGTTACGTTTGCGCCTTTTTTTGCACGTTTTGGCTGATGTAAATATTCAAAACGAAGGTGATTCAAACTTTCATCCTTTAAACGGGATTGTCCGTAATCTGAAGTTATTTCGTTTAAAATCTCAACATCATTTCGTTCTAAAATCCATTGTTCTCTTAAACGTGGAAGCCCTTTTCTGATGTTGATTTCTATGTTCGGATCAGTATAAGCTCCAGAAGTATCGTAAACAGTAACTGGTGGATTTTTCTCAACCCCTCCATTCGAAAGTTTGGTGTCGCTTAAATGAATTTCGCGCATGGCGACTTTTATGGGATGAATTTCTCCATCAATATATACTTTTCTGGAATTTGGAAACGGGGTTCTGGATATTTGTTCTTCCTGATTCATTCTTCTTTAGATTTGAATTACTATTGTTATTTTGATTGAAAATTTAAATTTCTCGTAACTGGTTTTCTGCCGGGGATAGAAGTGTAAAGCCCGTAAAGGAGAAAACCGTAAAAAACAAGGAATAAAAAAGCGACCAGCGGAAGCTTTGTTATGACTATGTTTTTGTAGTTGACGACTGCGGACTTGTAACGAATAGCCCGTTCGTGCAGCCTTAATTATCCTCCTTGGGTAGCAGAAATAATTAAGATTTCGTCAGTTTCGGATACAAAGTGCTGGCTCCAGTCTATTTTTGGAACAACGGTATTGTTAATGGCAACGGCGATTCCGTTCTGTTTGTTTGGAATTTCTAGATCGAGCAATGATTGAACGCTTAGCGATTCAGCATTGAATTGTTTGATTTGTTGGTTGATTTTTAGTTCCATTCCTTTTGAATTTTAGTTGTAGAGATGCACTGCTGTGCATCTAAAAACCTTAGGAATGGCTACAATTACGCACAAAAAAATGCGTGAAGAAGTCATCTTACTTTTCCCTACGCTAGTATGAACTAGATCAGGTTCAGAGGGTAAAATCTCAGCCTGCACGATGCAGACACCCCTAAAGTGTGAAGCAAATATAGATAATTTTTGTTTAAAGTTTCAAGTTTTAGGTTTCAAGTTGTGTTTGCGGTTAAGTTTTTTGCATTTTTTACCGTTATTTTAGTAACTTGAAACATGAAACCTGAAACAAAAAAACTTTTATTTAGTTCTTGTCCAGCAATCTTCGGCGTGATCATTGACCATTCCGGTGGCTTGCATGTGTGCATAAACAACTGTTGAACCTACAAATTTAAATCCTCTTTTTTTTAAATCTTTACTGATTTCGTCAGAAAGCGGAGTAGTGGCGGGAACGTCTTTTGAGGTTTTTGGATGGTTTATGATGGGTTTTCCATCGCTGAATTTCCAGATATAATCAGAGAAACTTCCAAATTCTTCCTGGATCTTTATGAAAGCCTGAGCATTAGAAACAGCAGCTTTAATTTTTAGTTTATTGCGTATGATTCCGGTATTTTGCATTAATTCTTCAAATTTTTCTTCAGAATACTGAGCTACTTTTTGATAATCAAAATGATCAAAAGCGATTCTGAAGTTTTCTCTTTTGTTTAAAATGGTAATCCAACTCAATCCGGCCTGAAAAGTTTCCAGAATTAAAAATTCGAATAGAGTAGGGTCATCATAAACAGGAACACCCCATTCTTCATCATGGTATTTTTTATATAAATCACTGGCGTTACACCAGCTGCATCTAATAATATTTGTGTTTTCCATCATCTTCCAATTTGCCAGCTGTATCCCTTAACACTTGGAATATAGGCTGAACGGCCAATTATGATTAAATTATTGTATACTTTTTTATTGTATTTGATACCAATAGCTTTGCCGGAGGTATACATCTTATTGGATCTGAATGTTACTCTCATTCGGCCGTCTTCAAGTTCGGCATCAGATACTTTTTCGATAAACCAGGTGGAATGCCATTTTACTGCGAGCTCGTTTTCGGCTGTTTTGGTTACACTTTTTACAAGTTTGACTGCCTCTTCCGGGATTTTAAAGTTTTGAGTTAATTGGTCTTGTGTTAGCGTCTGACCAATTTTAGTGAGAGAAAGTATTTTTCGCAAATTGACAAAGGTCATTAAATTCTCGTGGGCTTTTTTTCTTATATCTGAAGTATTTTTTTCTGAAGTAGTTTGGGGTTTGTTAGTTTGAGAAATGGTGGAAATTTTCTCTTTTTCTGAAAAAACGGTTTTTTTAGGGGTATTTGAATTTTTTCTCAAATCATTTGTAATGGAAATTGTGTCTAAGGACGTATTTCTGGTGTTTTTTTGAGAAACAGAAACAGATTTCAGTTTATTTACAGGGTACACTATTTCTTTTTTGGGCTGTTTTTTTTCGTCATTACCGCAGCTTATAAAGAAATTGGGGATTAAAAGTAATATAACGATACTGTTCCTTTTCATGGTTGTGAAGTTTTAATCTTTGGGATGAGGATCTTCTTCTAAATATTTTTTAATCAAATGATGCCCGGCATAAATTAGCGGAGTTAGTAAAATTGCAACCGAAAGCTTGAATAGGTAACCCGTTAACCCTGATGAAATATAGGTGTCAAAATCAATTTTTCCGGGAAGCCAAAAAGCGATTCCGAGAACAATGAAAGAGTCAAATAATTGCGAAATTATGGTAGAACCTGTTGCTCTTAACCATATTTTCTTTTCTCCGGTTCTGTTTTTAAAAAACCAGAATATCCAAACATCAATAAGCTGCGATGCCATAAAGGCTATAATACTTCCGACAATAATCCACATGCTTTGACCAAAAACAGCCTGAAATTGTTCATCATTTACTGGGCTTATTCCTTTTGCAGCCGGTATTACGATTGACATAAATAATATCAAAAAAGCATAAGCAATTAAACAAGCTGTAATGAGAGATAATTTTTTAACCCCCTTTTCCCCAAAATATTCATTAATCAAATCAGTTGTCAGAAAAACAATTGGCCAGGGTAAAATTCCAATGCTCATTACAAATGGTCCTATCTGAATTAATTTTCCTCCAATAAGTTCAGCGACAACAGCATTAGTTATAAAAATTCCTGCCAGAACTACAAAAACAATTTCCTTTTTGGTTTTAAACATAAATATTCACAATATATATACAGATTTTCAAAGTTAATTCTTTTTAAGTTGAAATTAATTTAAAAATTCGTCATTAAGGATTGCATCGTTAACTGTTTTTTCTTTTTCAAAACTTGCTCTTGGATGATTGTCATTTAGGGATTCATTGATAATCAATTCATACTTTTCTTCTAGATTTTCTTCTTCATCTATCGGGATCATGTTAAAAGCCTTAAAAGCCAAAGGATTTATTTCTTTGTTTTCTATTATAAAAGCTATTGGAAATAATTGATTTTTAGTTATTTCTGTTTCTTTGTTTTTTGTGCTGATTTTGTAAAAATAGAATGAAATTTCTTTACCATTTTTTTCAATCAATTTCTTTTTTAATAACGAAACAGAGTCTTTTTTGGACAAATTTTGAAAATTTACAACGGCAGATTTGGAGATTTCTTCATCCGAAAAACGTACAAACTCTTTCTTATTTTGATTTAAAAGTAAATTGATAGTTACAAATTGTGTTTTTGGATCTTTTAAAAACTCTTCAATTTTAGATGAGGTCAATTTGTTGTGGATAATTCCTAATCTGACCAATTCTATATTTAATTCGGGAATATCCAGATTTTTTATTTTTTTCAGAATCTCTTTTACTGCATTGTCGTCAGCATAATTATAGATTAAGTTAGTGTAGTTTATCAGATCTGTTAATGATTCTGTAGGTTCGACAAATGAATCAATTGCTTCTGCAGTTTCTTCTGTATCCTCATTTTTCTTGTTTTTTTGATTCCAGCTTGCCACTCTTTTATATTCCAGTTTTGTGTTGGTTAGAATAATTTTTTTAAATGCCTTTATTTTATTGACAGATATTAATTTTTTCTCTAATAACAAATTACAGAAATCAATAATAGGTTTATTGTATTCTTTGATACTATAATACTGAAAAATTTCAGGGAACAATTCTTTACTGTTTTCAGGATCACTTTCAAAAGAGTTGAAAAGGCTTGTTATTTCATATTGATTGTCAGAAATAGGCAAATCATATTCAAATAATTCATTGATTTTTTTATATCCTGCTTTTGATTTTTGAAGTGAAATGCTTTTTAGAATACTAATTTGGACATCAGTTTTAACAGATTCTTGTTTGTAATAATTTTCCAGAAAAGGAATGACTCTTTCATCGTTTATTTGTCCTAATTTTTGTAAAAGTGCAGAAAGGGCATCCGTTTCATTTTCTTTAAAGTTAAATGTGGTGATGAAATTAGTGATACTCTCCACATCATTTTTTGTAATATCCAGATTGTACACAGATTTTAGTGCAGAGTATCGAATAGTATCTTTTTCGCTTTTGGCATCTTCTATAAAAAGCTTGATTTTATCTTCATAACGATCTGTTTTTTTGTTTTCTGCAAAAGCTAATGATTCAAAAGTTTTTTCTATAAATGAATCATTATTTTGATAGTTTTTCTCTACTAAAGTGCTCAGTAAGTAATAGGTGTTGTTTTTATAAAGAGCTTTATATTTAACCGCCTGAACAGCATCTGGCTTAGAAACTGTTGCATTAATGGTGTAACTGTTTTCTTCTTTATTAAAAGTAGTATTTTCATTCAGCAACTCATAATTGTTTGTTTTGTCAATTAGCATTTTATCCCAAAGAGATTTTGAAAATCCTTTTTTCTTATATAATTCAATATTTAGCAATGAGGTAAGATTTCCATACGATTCACTTTCGTCATCATAATAATCTTCATCAAAATCCTCCTCAAATTGTTTTAAAAATGCTTTTTTTAATTTGTGCTGAATGGAATCAATTGGTAAATAACGTTCGTATTTATGGTATTTATGATATTCTAAGTTTATTTTTCTGCCCGTTTCAGAATTAAAAACCTGATATTGATTTACTTCCCTAAAAGTGTTTTTCGCTTCGTATTCTTTTGTTTTTCGCTTCAAAAATAGATTTTCATTTTCTCTTTCAGGAATTTCTATTTTATAATTAGCTGTTGAATCAATTAGTATTTTCGTTTTTGATTTATAATCGAAAGGCGCAACCAAAAAGGAATTAAAAAAGCGGTTTGTATTTGTTTCGGATGCATTTACGGTTCCTAACAAATAATATTTGTTTCCGTGTACAATTGTTTTAAGATTGATTTTTCTGTCTCCGATAGCAGATGATGAAATAAAAGAATTGTCGACTTTGTTATAGCTCGTTTTCGTAGAATCAGTATCATTCTGTAAATAAAACTGATAATGAATCTGCTTTTGCTCATACTCGGAGTTTTCTAATAAAGCAGTATCATTAAGAGTTTTTTCCCTTAAAAAATAATATCCTTTTTCCTGATTATCATAAGCCTGAATATCAATATTGGTTCCTTTTTCAAGACTGTTTCCAAAGACCAAATTAAAAGAAGGGATTTCTATTTCAAATCCTCCTTTCACCGGTTTTATTTTCTCCCAGTCATTTTTAAAAGGCTTTATTTTTATATTATCAAAAACTCCGTTTTCATATTGACGCACATAATTTGCGGGTCCGGTCATAGAGACTGAAATAATTTCTAAAGGAGTTATGTAAAATCTTGAATGTTGGCTGTTGCCGGTTTTAGTGATGTTTTTTATATCATATCCGGAATAGTTAGGCTGCTCAAAATATTTTTTTTCAATAATATCTCCGGCAATTTTTTCAAAAAACAAACTGTCTAACGACTTGGAATTGTATAATATATCGCTCTTTTTAAGGAAATAATTTAGAGGAATCCTTTTGATGGTAATAGCGCCTCCGTTTGTAAAATCCGGTGATCCTAAAATTTCATTTTCTTCTATAACAGTATTGTATAATGGCATTTGTACCATTTTATCTTTTGTAAAAGAAGCAACAAAATTAGGATTTGGGAAGTAAGCTTCAATTGTCTTCTTTTGATTTTTTCCATTCTCTGTAAAAGCATCTGTTATAGGTTTCACTGTATATCCTTTACGTTTTAAAATCTCAATCATTCCATCATTTCCGGCAAGATGAGCAGCTCCCACAGCAGAAAATAAACTTCCGGTTTTAGCAATAGAATCTATGCTGTTGGCCATGATTTTATTTCGGTTAACAATAAGAGCGTCGTGAGCTTTTTTTGAGAACATTAGTTTATAGATAGAATCCAGCATAATGATATCTTTCTCTCTATAGTATTCTTTAAGGGCTTCTGTCGGGTTTCTGCTCTTTAATATTTTCATTAAAGGAACTTTATTCTCTTCCTTAGGTTTTGCATCCTCATCTTCTATCTGAAGTATAGAAAGTATTGATTCTTTAGCATTTTCTAAACCAACAATTTTTTTCTTATATTTTTTTCCGGTTTGAAAGATAAACATGTCAAGAACTGTGTTTTCCTGAAAATCGGCCTGTTGTCCTTCAACACCGGAGAGCATACTTCTAAAAAAACGGGAACTATCATTATTAAAAATAGTTTTTACATTTTCTTTTGTTGTTGGAAAAAGATAAAATTCTGTATAAAATTTGTTGTACAGATTGTAATTATCACCTCGCATTAGATCATTAAGGTCAGTCCATGTTTCCGGATTACTCTCATTAGCTACAATATCAGAGTTTAAAAGATTTTTGAAAAAAGAATCGGATAAATGGAAAGAAATTTTATCATTAACATGCATTGTGCCGTATAAATAAGAGTTTTTGGTGAGGCCGTTGCCTGATATTTCCCAAAATAAACTTTTGTTTTGAGCCTGAACAAATGAAGTTATCAATAATGAAATTAAAAGTAGTTTTTTCAATGGGTTGGTTTTATTAGTTTTGCTGAACAAATATAGGATAGAATCCTGTTAATTTGTTAATGGATTTAGATTTTCTAAGTTTTAGTTAATGGTGTTTTAGGAATTTAAAAACAGTTTTAGATAAGCTGATACTTTTCATGATTGATTTTGAATGTTAAAAGTTATTTCAAGTTGATGAATTTTGGATACTTTTGAAGAATTACTAATTCAAAATAATAATATGAAAAAATTAATCTCAATTTTTCTCATGGGAACAACTTTTTTTGCGATAAATGCACAAAATAAGGAAAATAATCCTTTGCTTAAAAAATGGGCAGGCCCTTATGGAGGTGTTCCTGCTTTTAATGAATATAAGGTCTCAGATTTTAAACCTGCAATTCTCTTTGCAATTCAGGAAAAACTGAATGAAATTGATGTAATTGCTAATAATTCAAAACCTGCTACTTTCGAAAATACTATTGTTGCTTTAGAACGTTCCGGAGGAACAATCGAAAGAATTATGACTGTTTATGGAATTTACAGATCAAACTTAAGCAGCCCTGAATTTAGTGCGATTGACAGAGAAATGTCTCCTAAATTTTCTGAGTTTTCAGATAAAATCAATCAAAATAAAAAGTTATTTGCCAGAATTGAAACAGTTTACAATTCAAAAGATAAAAGCAAACTTACGGGCGAGCAACAACGCCTAATCTGGTTGTATTACACCAATTTTGTTCGCCAGGGCGCTCAGTTAAACGAAGCTGACAAAGCTAAAGTTGCAGAAATTAACAAAGAAATGGCATCTCTTTTTACGCGTTTTAGCCAAAATCTATTAGCGGAAGAACACAATCAATATGTGGCTTTAAAAACAGAAAGCGATTTTGATGGTTTACCTACCGAAGTTAAAAATGCCGCTATTGCTGAAGCAAAAGAAAGAAAGCTGGATGTTATGGGCTGTATTGCTAATACACGTTCTTCAATCGAGCCATTTTTAACTTTTTCAACACGTAGAGATTTAAGAGAAAAGGCATTTGACATTTTTGTAAAGCGTGGAGATAATGGAAACGAAAATGATAATAATGCAACTCTTGTTTCGATTTTACAATTGCGTACTCAAAAAGCAAAATTATTAGGTTATCCAACATTTGCTGATTGGAGTTTATCTAACAAAATGGCAAAAGATCCAAAAAAGACTTTGGCTTTAATGGAATCAGTTTGGGAGCCAGCTGTTGAGCAAGTTCATAAAGATGTTGCTGAAATGCAAAAAATTGTTGATGCTGAAGGAGGAAATTTTAAAATCCAGCCATGGGATTACCGTTTTTATGCTGAAAAAGTTCGAAAAGCAAAATACGATTTAGATCAAAACGAAGTTAAGCCGTATCTTCAGCTAGAAAACTTGCGAGAAGGAATGTTTTGGGTTGCTGGAGAATTATTTAATTTAAGCTTTAGACAAATTACAAACGTTCCCGTTTATCATCCAGATGTACGAGTTTGGGAGGTAAGTAATAAAGTAACGGGAAAAACAGTTGGATTATGGTATTTTGATCCTTACGCTCGTGCAGGGAAACGTTCCGGAGCATGGATGAATGCTTATCGCGATCAGCAAAAATTAGAAGGGGAAGTACTTACTATTGTGTCTAACAACTGTAACTTTATAAAAGGAGCAGATAATGAGCCAATTTTAATTTCCTGGGATGATGCTTCGACTTTATTTCATGAATTTGGACATGCACTTCACGGATTATGTTCGAATGTTACGTACCCAAGTTTAGCAGGAACATCCGTTGCAAGGGATTATGTTGAATTTCCTTCGCAATTGTTAGAACACTGGCTTGCAACTCCTGAAGTGTTGAATAAATTTGCATTACACTATAAAACAAATCAGCCATTACCTCAGTCTTTGGTTGACAGAATTGAAAAAGCGGCTAATTTTGGGGAAGGTTTTGCAACTGTAGAAACAATTTCGAGTTCTTTAATAGATATGAAATTACACTTAACAACTGATAAAATTGATCCTCATAAATTCGAAAAAGAAACTTTAGATGCGCTTCATATGCCTTCTGAAATTGTTATGAGACATAGAATTCCACAATTTGGTCATATTTTTTCAAGTGATGGGTATGCAGCAGGATACTACAGCTATTTGTGGGCAGATGTTATCAATGCTGATGCTTGGGAAGCTTTCTTAGAAGGAAAAGGACCTTACGATAAAGTGGTGGCAAAAAGACTTTATGACAGCGTATTTAGTGTTGGAAATACTATTGATCAAGAAAAAGCATATGAAAACTTTAGAGGAAGAGCTCCTAAGTCTGATGCTTTAATGAGAGCAAGAAATTTTCCTATTCCAGCTAAGAAGTAAATTAGATATATATAATCAGAAAAGCCTAAATATTCAATATTTGGGCTTTTTTTATTGAATTGTACATTGAGTTATTAGTTAAGAAGAAAGAGCTTGTAAATAATGAAAACAAAAAAGCTCCGAATATTCAGTTATTCGGAGCTTTTTAATATTGAAAATAATATATTAACCTAAAGTAACTCTTTTGAAACCTGTGATTTCAACATTGAATCCTTTTACGTAATCACCAACTTTTTTACTGTCATCTTTGATGAAGTTTTGATCAAGTAAAGCTTTTTCTTGATCTAAAGTAGTGTTGTCAGAGATAAAACGTTGAACTTTTCCTGGAAGAATTTTGTCCCAGATTTGCTCTGGTTTTCCTTCAGCTTTTAATTCAGCTTTAGCATCTTCTTCTGCTTGTTTGATAACTTCTGGAGTTAATTGAGAGAAAGAGATGTATTTAGGAACATTTTTCAAAGTTTTTCCTAAACGTTTTGCTTCTTCATTGTCTTTTTCGATTACAGCAATACGAGCAGCAAGTTCAGACTCAACGAAAGCAGGATCAAAATCTTTGTAAGATAAAGTATCAGCTCCCATAGAAGCAACTTGCATAGAGATGTCTTTTGTTAAAGCTTCAGCGTTTGCAACTGGAGCAGAAATTGCAGTTAAAGCAGCAATTTTGTTAACGTGAACATAAGATCCAACGAAAGCACCTTCTAAAATCTCGAAACCACCGATTTCGATTTTCTCACCGATAACTCCAGTTTGCTCGATTAATTTCTCAGCAACAGTGATTCCGTTGAAATCAGAAGCTAATAATTCTTCTTTAGAAGAGAAGTTGATAGCTCTTTCTACTAAATCTTTAGCTAAAGCAATAAAAGCTTCGTTTTTACCTACGAAGTCAGTCTCACAGTTTAAAGTGATGATAGCTCCTTTAGTGTTGTCAGCATTGATAAAAGAAACAGCAGCTCCTTCAGAAGACTCACGGTCAGAACGGTTAGCAGCAACTTTTTGTCCTTTTTCTCTAAGGATTTGTATAGCTTTGTCGAAATCTCCTTCCGCTTCAACTAAAGCTTTTTTACAGTCCATCATTCCGGCACCTGTAGATTGTCTTAATTTATTTACGTCTGCAGCAGTAATTGTTGCCATAATATTTTAAGTTTTAATGTGTTTAAAAGTAAAAAATTCCAGCTTTTAAATCCCAAACTCCAATTTTAATAAATTATCAACATAACGTTTTTAATTCTGGTTGGATTTTGGAATTTAAAATTTGGAATTTAAATTTTGATTTATTCTTCAGTTGCAGGAGCTTCAGCTTCAACAGCAGGAGCTTCTTCAGCAGCTTCAACTTCTTTTTCAGCACCTCTGTCAGAAAGACCTTCGATTACTGCAGTAGTCACTAAAGATAAAATTTTGTCAATTGATTTAGAAGCATCATCATTTGCAGGAATCACGTAATCAACCTCTCTTGGGTCAGAATTCGTATCAACCATTGCGAAAACTGGAATGTTTAATTTTTGAGCTTCTTTTATTGCGATGTGTTCAGCTTTGATATCTACTACGAACAATGCTGCAGGTAATCTAGACATATCAGCAATTGAACCTAAGTTTTTCTCTAATTTAGCTCTAAGACGATCAACTTGTAAACGCTCTTTTTTAGAAAGTGTGTTGAAAGTACCATCTTTCTTCATTTTATCGATAGAAGACATTTTTTTAACTGCCTTTCTGATAGTTACGAAGTTAGTTAGCATTCCACCTGGCCATCTTTCAGTGATGTAAGGCATGTTTGCAGCTTTTGCTTTATCAGCAACGATGTCTTTTGCTTGTTTTTTGGTAGCTACGAATAAGATTTTTCTACCTGATGCAGCGATTTTTTTCAAAGCTTCGTTAGCTTCTTCAATTTTAGCTGCAGTTTTATATAGATTGATAATGTGAATACCATTACGCTCCATATAAATGTAAGGGGCCATGTTTGGATCCCATTTTCTAGTCATGTGTCCGAAGTGAACACCTGCTTCTAGTAATTCTTTTACTTCTATTTTGTTTGCCATTTTTGTACTAGTTTACGTTCTGTTGATTAGCAATGTATAAATGGCGATTTCTCTGGCTTTATACATTTAGATGCTAAACTATATCCTACCTCGATAGGAGAGCAACAATAACTGTGTTTTTTAATTTCAATAAATAATTGATAATGTCTTGTCCCATCTGAACAAGACAGGTAATATTAACGTTTAGAGAACTGGAATCTCTTACGAGCTTTCTTCTGACCGAATTTCTTACGTTCAACCATTCTTGGGTCTCTTGTTAATAAACCTTCTGGTTTAAGGATTCCTCTGTTTTCAGCGTTAACTTCACACATTACGCGTGCTAATGCCATTCTTACAGCTTCTGCCTGACCAGTTGTACCACCTCCGTAAACGTTTACTTTTACGTCAAAGTTACCAGCGTTTTCTGTCATAGAAAGCGGTTGTAAAACTTTGTATTGTAAAGTTGCAGTTGGAAAGTAAGTTGCGAATTCTTTTTTGTTTACAGTGATGTTTCCAGTTCCTTCAGAAACGTATACACGTGCAACAGCGGTTTTTCTTCTACCGATTTTGTGAATAACTCCCATTACTTAAGATCATTTAGGTTAACAGTTCTAGGTTTTTGAGCTCCGTGTTTGTGCTCAGCTCCTACAACAACATTTAGATTTCTAAAAAGTTCAGCTCCTAATTTGTTTTTAGGCAACATACCTTTTACAGCTTTTTCTACTAATAATGCAGGGTTTTTAGCTTGCAATACTTTAGCAGTTAAAGTTCTTTGTCCTCCTGGGTAACCTGTATGACGCATGTAAATTTTGTCATTCAATTTTGTACCTGTAAGGTTAATTTTTTCTGAGTTGATAACAATTACGTTATCTCCACAGTCAACGTGCGGTGTGTAACTTGGCTTGTACTTACCTCTTAAGATCATTGCAACTTTAGAAGCAAGACGTCCTAAGTTATGACCTTCAGCGTCAACAACAATCCACTCTTTAGTTACAGTGGCTTTGCTAGCTGAAACTGTCTTGTAGCTTAATGCGTCCATAATATTATTTTAATTAAACATTCCATCCCCAATAAAGGGGATGCAAAAGTACAATTAATTATTTTAAAACCAAATACCTGAAAAGAATATTTTAAATCCTGAAAATCAGGACTGTCAGTTTTGGAATTAAATCTGTAAAAATATAGTTTATGTTATTTAAGGTGTAAAAGGCTGATTCTTTTTATGTGAAAAAAATAAAAACTATTTTTTTCTGCACGATTTAAGGAAGATATATCTCTATTGCGGTTTTATTTTGAAAAGGCATGGTGATTTTGAATACTGGCAGGTCTTTTTTGTTTTATTTTAGCTAATTCTACTATATTTGTATTAATTACATAAAAAATCAATTGGATGAAAGCTAAAGCAACTCTAAAACAAATTGCGAAGGAACTTGGTGTTTCTGTTTCTACTGTGTCTAAGGCATTGAATGATAGCCCTGAGATTAGTGAACAAACCAAGGTGAAAATTAAAGAGTATGCCAAACTCAAAAATTATAAGCCGAATGTTATTGGTTTGAACTTAAAGAATAGAAAAACCAAAACGATTGGTGTGATTATACCTAATATATTAAATTCTTTTTTTGCGAAAGTTTTTAGTGGTATTGAAAAAGTGGCCGATAAAAAAGGGTATAATGTAATTACCTGTATTTCTAATGAGTCCATTGAAAAAGAGGTTCATACGTTAGAAATGTTAAGTAATGGGACAATTGATGGATTTATTTTATCTGTTTCGAAAGAGGCACAAACACTTCAGGATTACAATCATTTTTCCGAAATAATTAATGACGGGACGCCAATTGTGATGTTTGATAGGATTGCTGATGAAGTAGATTGTGATAAAGTTGTAGTTGATGATTTTGATTCTGCTTTAAATTCGACACAGCATTTGATTGATTTAGGATGTAAAAATATTGCTTTAATTTCTTCTGTAGATAATTTAAGTGTTGGTAAATTAAGGGCGGATGGATATTTGAAAGCTTTGGCAGATAATAATATTACAGTAAACGAGAAAATTATTCTTCGTACAGACTCTGAGGATGATATGAAGAGTAAAATTGATTCAATTTTTGATCATGAAATTGACGGAATTTTTGCTTTGGACGAAAATGATTCGGTTGCGGCTTTGAGAGTGAGTTTGAAAAAAGGCTACAAAGTTCCTGAGGATATTTCAATAATAGGATTTGCGGATGGAATTTTAGCTTCAAGACGTTTATCTCCAAGTTTAACAACCGTAAGCCAACATGGAATTGAGATAGGTGAAGTTGCTGCTAAACGATTAATCTCTAGGTTAGAAGAGGAAGAAGGTGAAACTTCAGATTATGAAACAATTGTTATTAAAACAAAATTGAAGGAAAGGGAGTCAACCAGAAAATTTAAATAAAAAGAAATCCATCTTGCTTTAAAGATGGATTTCTTTTTTTGTGGTTTTAAATTTTAAAGGTTATAACGGGTTTTGTGGCATGATTTACCAAGCCCTCACTAATGCTGCCGTTGAAAAAATGAGCAAAAGCTGTTCTGCCGTGTGTGCACATTCCTATAATGTCGGCGTTAATGCTGTTTGAGAAATTGATAATTCCCTTTTCAATATTAGTGTCGTTGTAAATGTGTGTCGAATAATTTGTCAGGTTAAATTCGCTTACAAATTCCTTCATGGCTTTTTCAATAACATGGGTGGGTTTGAAACTGTTTGGGGTGCAAATTGTAACGAGGTGTATTTTTGAGTCAAATAGTGTGGTGAATTTTAATAGTTTTTCAAAAGGTTTTTTGGATTCTTCTGTGAAATCTGAAGCGAAAACAATTGTTGTAGCATTAAAATCTGTGATATCATTTTTAATGACTAAAACTGGAATGTCAGAATTTCGAACAACTTTTTCAGTATTCGAACCAATTAATAATTCCTGAACGCCTGAGGAACCGTGTGATCCCATTATGATTAAATCAATGTCGTTTTCTTTGCTGACTTGTGAAATTCCATGAATAGTTTTATCTATTTTTAAGATTTCAATTACAGAAAGATCTTTAAGGTAGGGTTTTTCGGTAGTTTTGTTCAGCATTTCGTTGGCTTTTTTTACGAATAAGATAGTTTCAGGAATGCTTGCTCCTCCTGTGATGGCGTCATTCATCTGGCTGGGTAATTCCAGCATGTGAAGCAGGATTATTTCAGAATCGTGCTTGCGTGCTATTTGTGCAGCAACTTTTAAGGCATCTTCTGCGTGTTCGGAAAAGTCAGTAGGGACTAAAATTCGTTTCATAATTTTTTGGGTTAAATTATTTGAATAATCTGTATAGTTAGTGCTTATATAAAGGTAAGAAATATTTTTAGAGTAATCAATTTATTTGATTTATAAAAAAAACACTATATTTGCATCGTTATTTATTAAAATCTAAATAATGAGGGGACTAAGTGTCCCCTCTTTTTATAAAATTATGACATTTAAAGAAAAAGTAAACGGATTAATTGCAGAAGCTCTTCTGGAAAAACCATCAATCTTTTTGGTTGATTTGGCTGTTTCGGATTCTTTTAAAATTAGTGTTGGTTTAGACGGAGATAATGGAGTGATGTTGCAGGATTGTATAGATGTCAGTCGTGCAATCGAGAATAATCTGGATCGTGAAGAACAGGATTTTTCGCTTGAAGTAGCATCAGTTGGAGTAGGGACACCTCTGAAAATGGTAAGGCAATACAAAAAAAACATTGGTAGAACGTTGATTGTTACCACAAATAATGAAAAAATAGAGGCAGAATTGGTAGAAGCTAATGATGTTTTTATAATTTTGTCTTGGAAAGCAAGAGAACCAAAAAAAGTAGGAAAAGGAAAAGAAACAGTTCAAAAAGAGCAACAAATACCTTATACAGAAATTATAGAGGCAATTGTTACAGTAACATTTTAATTAAAGAATTCGCATGGAAAATTTAGCATTAATCGATTCATTCTCAGAGTTTAAAGATAATAAACTTATTGATCGTGTAACGCTTATGGCAATTTTAGAGGACGTGTTTAGAAATGCATTGAAGAAAAAATACGGTTCTGATGATAATTTTGATATCATTATAAATCCTGATAAAGGAGATATGGAGATTTGGAGAAGAAGAGTTATCGTTGCTGACGAAGATCTTGATTTTGAAAATGAAGAAATTACTTTGACTGAAGCCAGAATGATCGAAGCGGATTTTGAAATTGGTGAAGAGGTTTCTGAAGAAGTTAAATTGATTGATTTAGGAAGAAGAGCTATTTTGGCTTTGCGTCAGAACTTAATATCTAAAATTCACGAACATGATAATACCAATCTTTACAAGCAATTTAAAGATATTATCGGTGATATTTATACTGCAGAAGTACATCACGTACGTCCGAGAGTTGTTATCTTAGTTGATGACGAAGGGAACGAAATTGTACTTCCGAAAGAAAAACAAATTCCATCTGACTTTTTCCGTAAAGGGGATAATGTACGTGGAATTATTGAAAGCGTTGAATTAAAAGGAAATAAACCTCAAATTATCATGTCCAGAACTTCTGAGAAGTTTTTAGAGAAATTATTTGAACAAGAAATTCCAGAGGTTTTTGACGGATTGATCACGGTTAAAAATGTAGTTCGTATTCCGGGTGAAAAAGCGAAAGTAGCGGTAGATTCTTATGATGATAGAATCGATCCGGTTGGAGCTTGCGTAGGAATGAAAGGTTCTCGTATTCATGGAATTGTTCGTGAATTAGGAAATGAAAATATTGATGTAATCAATTATACAAACAATATTCAATTATTTATTACAAGAGCTTTAAGCCCTGCTAAAGTTTCTTCTATCAAAATTGATGAAGATAACAAACGTGCTGAAGTATTCTTGAAATTAGAAGAGGTTTCTAAAGCAATTGGTAGAGGTGGTCACAATATCAAGCTAGCTGGTCAGTTGACAGGTTATGAGTTAGATGTTATTCGTGAAGGAGATGTTGCCGGTACTGTTGCAGATGAAGACGATGTTGAATTAACAGAGTTCTCAGATGAGATCGAAGAGTGGGTAATTGAAGAGTTTGCAAAAATCGGTTTGGATACTGCAAAAAGTATCTTGAAACACGATGTAGAAGATTTAGTAAGAAGAACAGATTTAGAAGAGGAAACTATTCTGGATGTTATGAAAATACTAAAAGAAGAGTTTGATAGTTAGTCTATAGCTGAACATCTGCTCTAACAACACAACGAAAAAGGTAATAATAAAAAGGTTATATGTCTGAAGAGAGAGTAATAAGAATAAACAAGGTTTTAAGGGAATTAAATATTTCGTTAGAAAGAGCTGTTGATTATCTAAAAGATAAGGGAATTGCTATTGATGCAAATCCAAATGCTAAAATTTCTGATAGTGAATTTAATATTCTTCAAAGCCAATTTGCGGGCGATAAGGGGAATAAGGAAGCTTCTAAAGAGGTAGGGGAAGAAAAAAGAAAAGAAAAAGAAGCATTGCGTATAGAGCGTGAGAAAGAAATTGAAGACAAACGCAGACAAGAAGAAGAGCGTCAAAAACAGCAAGAAATTATAAAGGCAAGAGCTGTTGTTACCGGGCCTGTACAAGTTGGAAAAATTGACTTAAATCCAAAAAAGCCTGCTATTACTCCTTCTGAGGAAACAGTTAAGGCTGAAGAGCCAAAAGCTGTTGTTGCACCTGTGCAGCCAGAGAAACCTGTTCAAAACGAAACAGTAAAGCCGGAACCAGTTGTGAATCCGCCAGTTTCTGAGACTAAAAAAGAAGAGCCTGTTATTACTGAGAAAAAAGAAGTTAAAGTTGAATCTTCGAAAGTTGCACAAGAGCCTATTGTGTCTACAGATCCAACAACTTCAGAAGAAACTATCACTACGCAATATCAAAAGCTTTCAGGAACTACTCTTACAGGGCAAACAATTGATTTATCTCAGTTCAATAAGCCAAAGAAAAAGAAGGAAGATCCGAAAGTTAATCAAAATAAGCCAGGGGTTCCGGGAACAGGAAATAACGCTAATAAGAATAAGCGTAAAAGAATAGCTCCTAAGCCAGGTACACCAGGTGCGCCAAAACCAGCAACAGGTAATGCTCCTGGTACGCCAAATCCAAATAAAATCACACCAAATAATAATGGTGGAGGTTTTAATGCTAACAGAAGCTCAAGGCCGGGTTTTGTAAAAGGAAACCGTCCGGCTATTGTCGCTAAAGTTGAGCCAACAGAAGAAGAAGTAAAAAACCAAATTAGAGAAACTCTTGAAAAACTTCAGGGCAAAGGAGGTAAATCTAAAGCGGCAAAATATAGAAGAGATAAAAGAGAAACACACCGTCAGAAATCTGATGATGAGCAAAGAGCTCTTGATGAAGGAAGTAAAACAATTAAAGTTACGGAATTCGTTACAGTAGGTGAAATTGCAATCATGATGGATGTGCCGATTACTAAAGTAATCGGAACTTGTATGTCTCTCGGAATCATGGTTACCATGAACCAACGTCTAGATGCTGAAACGTTAACAATTGTGGCTGATGAATTCGGTTATGAAGTGGAGTTTATTACTGTTGATATCGAAGAAGCTATTGAGGTAGTAGAAGATAAAGAAGAAGATTTAGTGACCAGAGCACCGATTGTTACTGTAATGGGGCACGTCGATCACGGTAAAACATCTTTACTGGATTATATTCGTAAAGAAAATGTTATTGCCGGTGAGTCTGGAGGTATTACACAGCACATTGGAGCATATGGAGTAACTTTAGATAATGGTCAAAAAATAGCATTCTTAGATACTCCGGGTCACGAAGCGTTTACGGCCATGCGTGCGCGTGGAGCTCAGGTTACGGATATAGCTATTATTGTAGTAGCGGCGGATGATGATATCATGCCACAGACAAAAGAAGCAATTTCTCATGCACAGGCTGCAGGGGTTCCAATTATATTTGCAATTAATAAAATTGATAAACCAAATGCTAATGTTGAAAAAATTAAAGAGCGTTTGGCTGGTATGAATTTGCTTGTTGAGGATTGGGGTGGAAAAATTCAGTCACATGATATTTCTGCAAAAGTAGGAACAGGTGTAAAAGAATTGCTGGAGAAAGTTTTATTAGAAGCTGAAATATTAGATTTAAAAGCAAATCCAAATAAAGCCGCTCAGGGAACTGTAGTTGAAGCATTCCTGGATAAAGGAAAAGGATATGTTTCTACAATTTTGGTTCAGCATGGAACTTTGAGAATTGGAGATTATATGTTAGCTGGAAAGCATCATGGTAAAGTTAAGGCGATGCATGATGAAAGAGGGCATAATATTAAAGAAGCTGGTCCGTCGACTCCGGTATCTGTTTTAGGGCTTGATGGTGCTGCGACAGCTGGTGATAAATTCAATGTTTTTGAAGATGAAAAAGAGGCAAAACAAATTGCATCCAAACGTTCTCAATTAATGCGTGAACAATCTGTACGTACTCAAAGACATATTACTCTTGACGAAATCGGACGACGTATTGCTCTTGGTCAGTTTAAAGAATTGAATGTAATTCTTAAAGGTGACGTGGATGGTTCTGTTGAAGCATTATCTGACTCGTTCTCTAAACTTTCTACGGAAGAAGTTCAAATTAATATTATTCATAAAGGTGTTGGTGCGATTACCGAAACCGATGTTAACTTAGCCTCTGCTTCTGATGCGATTATTATCGGGTTTAATGTTCGTCCTGCAGGGAATGCCAGACAGCTTGCAGATAAGGAAGAAATCGATATCCGTTACTATTCTATTATCTACGCAGCAATCGATGACTTGAAAGATGCAATGGAAGGAATGCTTGCTCCTGAAATGAAAGAAGAGGTGCTTGGAAATGCTGAAATTCGTGAAATCTTCAAGATTTCTAAAGTAGGTTCAATTGCAGGATGTATGGTTACTGATGGTAAAATTCTAAGAGCTTCTAAAATAAGAGTTATTAGAGAAGGGGTTGTTGTTTACACAGGTGAATTAGTGGCTTTAAAGCGCTTTAAAGATGATGTTAAAGAGGTTACGAAAGGATACGATTGTGGTATTCAGATTAAAGGTTTTAATGATATTGAAATAAATGATGTTATTGAAGCGTATCACGAAGTTGCAATTAAAAAGAAGTTGAAATAAACTTGAATATATTATATTATTTAAAGTCCTAATGAAAATTGGGACTTTTTTTTGATACGTCTCTTTGTAGATTTAGTATGAAAATTTGTTATTGAAGAAAGATGTGAAAATTATTACTTTGGTTTTTATGGCTTTTTGTAATGACATTTGAAAAATTTCAATTTACAAAACTCAAGCCTGAAATTGAAAATCTAAACTGATTTATTTAAGAGGATATTAGATGTTGTAAAAAACAGGCTGTTTCGTAATGTGAAAATAGCCTGTTTTTTGCTTTCAATAGGTGATTTAAAAGCCTTTTTATTGTAAATAATATTATTTGCTGGGTTTAATAAGGAAAACGCTCTTATATCGTTTTTTAATCTCTTCTAAATTTCTTTCAGCTTCAATTCTGGTTTTAAAATTCCCAACGAGAACTTTATAGTTCGGAGTATTGAAAATAATGGTGCCATCTATTGTGTTAAATTCACGTTTAAAATTTGATAATGTCTTTTTTGCCTCATCGCTTTTGCCGCTGAAAATTTGAATTTTGTACGTATCGTTGGTACTAATAGACGTGTTAATTTTACGTTTATCATTCAATAATTGCTCAAATTTCGGGTCTTGATTCAGTGTAATATTTTGGTCTTGGGCATTAATATTATAAGATAGGGTAAATGCTGCTAATGTTAATAGGATTTTTTTTGAAGGGGCTAAAATTCTCATAATGTGATGGTTTTTATACAAAAGTAGTATTTAAGGTTTATATATGAAATGTTTTTATTATTTAGAATTGATATAAATTGATATTTAAGACTATTTTAAGGTTTTGAGAATACTACTTAAATTGTATTTTTGTGCAGGTTTTAAAAAACGGTATGTGTTTTACTGAATTTCGTTTAGAAAAAATCATACCAAAAATTAGTAGACAATTATTTATACTATATGAAAAAGGTGGGTAACCATAATTCGATCTCAAGAAAATTGCTGCTTAGCTTATCGCTGACGTTAATTTTCTCCCTAACTTCATTTGCTCAAGATGCTGCTGCTCCGGCGGCGCCTGAAGCAGCGGCTGCTGCTCCAGCTGCAGGAGGCGGTGATCCAGTAAAAGGGAAAGAACTTTTTAATGCAAATTGCGCTGCATGTCACAAATTAGATGCTAAATCAACTGGTCCTGCGTTAAGAGGGGTGGCTGCTAAGCATGATATGGCTTGGATTTACAAGTGGGTGCATAACAGTTCTGACATGATTAAGTCAGGTGATGCTGTTGCTGTTAAACTTTTTGAGGAAAATAACAAAGCTGTTATGACTTCTTTTCCTCAATTGTCTGAAGGAGATATTGATAATATTATAGCTTATACTTCTGAAGTAAAAAAAGATCCTGTTCCAGCTCTGGGGACTGTTCCTCCTGGAGAGAAAGTTGAAGGTGGCGGAATTTCAAACAATATTATTTTAGGGGCTCTTGCTCTTGTAATGGCTATTTTGGTTGTGATGTTGTTCATGGTGAACAAGGTGTTAACTAAAGTTGCTAATAAAAACGGTATTGAAGTAGCTCCAAAAGAGGCTAGAACTCCAATCTGGAAAGCTTTCGCTAAAAACCAATTTTTGGTTTTAGTTACTGCAATCTTTTTGCTTTTGGCTAGTGGTTATTTTGTATACGGTTACTTGATGCAGGTAGGTGTAGATCAGAATTATGAGCCAATTCAGCCAATTCACTACTCTCACAAAATTCACGCTGGTGATAACGAAATTAATTGTAAGTATTGCCACTCTGCTGCTCGTGTAAGTAAAACAGCTGGTATTCCTTCATTAAATGTTTGTATGAATTGTCATAAAAATATTTCTGAAGTTGCTGAAACTACTGCTACTCCTGAGTACAGCAAAGCATTTTACGATGCTCAAATCCAAAAATTATATGATGCTGTTGGATGGGATAAGACTAAACAGGCTTATACTGGAAAAACAATGCCTGTAAAATGGGTTCGTATTCATAATCTTCCTGACTTTGTTTACTTCAATCACTCACAACACGTTTCTGTTGCCGGAATTGAATGTCAGACTTGTCACGGTCCAGTACAAGAATTCGAAATCATGAAGCAATACTCTAAATTAACAATGGGATGGTGTGTTGATTGCCATAGAAAAACAGATGTTAAGATGGAAGGTAATGCTTACTATGATAAGATTCATGCTGAACTTTCTAAAAAATACGGTGTAGAGAAATTAACTGCAGCGCAAATGGGAGGTTTAGAATGCGGTAAATGCCACTATTAATCGATTTATTAAGATTTTAATATATATATACAATGTCATCAAACAAAAAATACTGGAAAAGTGTTGAGGAGCTAGAAAACAGCTCTATTGTTGAGGCGCTTAGAAATAACGAATTTGTTGAAGAAATTCCTACTGATGAGTTTTTGGGTAACGCTGAGGCTTTATCTACATCTGGGACTTCACGTCGTGACTTTTTAAAGTACGTAGGGTTTAGTACTGCAGCTGTTACTTTGGCTGCTTGCGAAGGTCCGGTTCACAAGTCTATCCCTTATGTATTACAACCAGAGCAAATCATTCCTGGTGTTGCAGATTATTATGCAACTACCGTTTTTGATGGTTTTGATTTTGCAAACCTTTTGGTTAAGACTCGTGAGGGTCGTCCAATTAAAATTGAAAACAATACAATTGCAGGAGCTAAATTTGCTGCGAACGCTAGAATTCATGCGTCTATCTTAGGATTGTATGACAGCGGTCGTTTAAAAGAGCCGAAAGTAGATGGTAAAAATTCTACTTGGTCAGCAGTTGATTTAGAAATTAAATCAGGTTTAGCTGATGCGAAAGCTAAAGGAAAACAAGTAGTATTGTTAACTAATACTTTGGCTAGTCCAACTACAGAAAAATTAATTGCTGAATTTATTGCTAAAAATCCTAATGCTAAGCATGTGGTGTATGATGCAGTTTCTTCATCGGAAGCTTTGGATGCTTTTGAATCAGTTTATGGCCAAAGAGCTTTAGTTGATTATGATTTTTCAAAAGCTTCATTGATTGTATCTGTCGGTGCTGATTTCTTAGGAGACTGGCAAGGTGGCGGATATGATTCTGGATATGCAAAAGGACGTATTCCTCAAAATGGAAAAATGTCTCGTCACTTTCAGTTTGAATCAAATATGACATTATCTGGAGCTGCTGCTGATAAGCGTGTTCCTTTGACTACGGCTGCTCAAAAGCAAGCTTTGGTTCAGATTTATAATATTATTGCAGGTGCTTCTGTTTCTGTAGTTTTAGATGAAAAAGTTAAAGCTGAAGTAGTAAAAGCTGCTCAGCAACTTAAAGCTGCTGGCTCAAAAGGAGTTTTAGTATCTGGAATTGAAGATAAAAATGCTCAATTATTAGTTTTAGCTATCAATCAACTATTGGCTAGTGAAGCTTTTAGTACTGCTGGAGCTAGACAAATTAGAAAAGGTTCTAATGCGGCTATTTCACAGTTAATTAAAGATTTGAATGCTGGAAATGTTCATACTTTAATTATGAGTGGAGTTAATCCGGTTTACACTTTAGCAGATTCTGCTTCTTTTGTATCTGGATTGAAAAAAATTGAAAAATCTATTGCTTTTTCTTTAAAAGAAGATGAAACAGCTTCTATTGTTAAAATTGCTGCTCCTGCTCCTCATTATTTAGAGTCTTGGGGAGATGTTGAAATTACAAGTGGAACATATAGTTTAACTCAGCCGACTATTCGCCCTATATTTAATACAAAACAATTTCAAGATGTTTTATTATCATTAAATGGTACAGCAGGTACTTTTTATGATTACTTAAAAGCTAATTCTGCTGCTTATACTGCCGGTTCTTCTTGGAATAAAGTATTACATGATGGTGTTGCTGTTGTTGGAGCTACGGCTTTAGCTGGAGGTGCTATAGATGCTGCGTCTGCTGCTAGTGCAGTTGCAAAATCTAAGTCTGCTGATGACTTCGAATTAGTATTATACACTAAAACGGGGTTAGGTGACGGACAACATGCAAACAACCCTTGGTTACAAGAGTTTCCAGACCCGATTACAAGAGTTTCTTGGGATAACTATGTTACAGTTTCAAATGCTGATGCTAAGAAACTTGGTTTGTCTAACGAAATTGTTGCCAACGGAGGTTTAAACGGTAGTTATGCTACATTGACTATCGCTGATGGTACTAAATTGGAAAATGTTCCAGTTATTGTTCAGCCGGGTCAAGCTGTAGGAACTGTTGGTTTAGCAGTTGGTTACGGTCGTAAAGAGTCTTTGAAAGAAGAAATGCAGGTAGGTTTAAATGCTTACGCTTTATATAAAGGTTTCAAAGGAGTTCAATCTGTTTCTATTGCGAAAGCTGGAGGAGAGCACGAATTTGCTTGTGTTCAAGGTCAGAAAACGTTAATGGGTAGAGGTGATATTATCAAAGAAACTTCTTTAGAAATATTCAATACTAAAGATGCTGAACATTGGAATGAAAAACCAATGGTATCTTTAGATCACCAAGAAGTTGAAGCTACAACTGTAGATTTATGGGAATCATTTGATCGTACAACTGGTCACCACTTCAACCTTTCAATTGACTTAAATGCTTGTACAGGATGTGGAGCTTGCGTTATCGCTTGTCACGCTGAAAACAACGTTCCTGTTGTTGGTAAAGCAGAGGTAAGAAGAAGTCGTGATATGCACTGGTTGCGTATCGATAGATATTATTCTTCTGAAAGTACTTTTGAAGGAGATAACGAAAGAAAAGAAGGAATTGCAGGTTTATCAAGTTCATTATCTACATTTAATGAAATGGAAAAACCAGGAGATAATCCACAAGTAGCTTTCCAACCAGTAATGTGTCAACACTGTAACCACGCACCTTGTGAAACAGTTTGTCCAGTTGCTGCTACATCTCATGGTCGTCAAGGTCAAAATCACATGGCTTATAACAGATGTGTTGGTACTCGTTATTGTGCAAACAATTGTCCTTATAAAGTACGTCGTTTTAACTGGTTCTTGTACAACAAAAACAGTGAATTCGATTATCATATGAATGACGATTTAGGTCGTATGGTATTAAACCCTGACGTAAACGTACGTTCTCGTGGAGTTATGGAAAAATGTTCTTTCTGTATCCAAAGTACTCAAGCTGTAATTCTTCAAGCAAAACGTGAAGGTAGAGTAGTAGCAAAAGATGAGTTCAACAATGCTTGTGCTTGTTCTGCTGCTTGTTCTTCTGGAGCTATGGTTTTTGGGGATGTTAATGATAAAGAAAGCGAAGTTGCTAAATTAGCAGAAAGCGAAAGAGCTTATCACTTATTAGAGCATGTTGGTACTAAACCAAACGTTTTCTATCATGTAAAAGTTAGAAATACTTAGTAAATTATTAATTAAGAAACAATATAAAGGATTATGTCGTCTCATTACGAAGCACCCATTAGAAAACCTTTAGTTATAGGTGATAAATCATATCACGATGTAACTGTAGATGTGGCAGCGCCTGTTGAAGGACCTGCAAATAAACAATGGTGGATTGTATTTACAATCGCATTAGTAGCCTTCCTTTGGGGGTTAGGTTGTATAATTTACACCGTATCTACCGGTATCGGAACATGGGGATTAAATAAAACAGTAGGTTGGGCTTGGGATATCACTAACTTCGTTTGGTGGGTAGGTATTGGTCACGCCGGAACATTAATTTCTGCGGTATTATTACTTTTCCGTCAGCGTTGGAGAATGGCTATTAACCGTTCTGCGGAAGCAATGACTATCTTCTCAGTAGTTCAAGCAGGTCTATTTCCAATTATTCACATGGGACGTCCATGGTTGGCATACTGGGTATTACCTATCCCGAACCAGTTTGGTTCTCTTTGGGTAAACTTTAACTCACCATTACTTTGGGACGTATTTGCGATTTCAACTTATCTTTCAGTATCATTAGTTTTCTGGTGGACTGGTTTATTACCTGACTTTGCAATGCTTCGTGATAGAGCTATAACTCCATTTAATAAAAGAGTTTATTCTATCTTAAGTTTTGGATGGAGCGGTAGAGCAAAAGACTGGCAGCGTTTTGAAGAAGTATCTTTAGTTCTTGCTGGTTTAGCTACTCCACTTGTGCTTTCTGTACACACAATTGTATCTATGGACTTTGCTACTTCTGTAATTCCAGGATGGCATACAACAATTTTCCCTCCATACTTCGTTGCTGGAGCCGTTTTCTCTGGATTCGCAATGGTAAATACATTGTTGATCGTTATGAGAAAAGTATCTAACCTTGAAGCTTACATTACATTACAACATATCGAATTAATGAACATCATCATCATGATCACTGGTTCTATTGTTGGTGTTGCCTATATCACTGAGTTATTTGTGGCTTGGTATTCAGGAGTAGAGTATGAGCAATATGCATTCTTAAACAGAGCTACTGGACCTTACTGGTGGGCATATTGGTCGATGATGACTTGTAACGTGTTCTCTCCTCAGTTCATGTGGTTTAAAAAATTAAGAACTAGTATCATGTTCTCATTCATCATTTCGATTGTAGTAAACATCGGAATGTGGTTCGAAAGATTCGTAATTATTGTTACTTCTTTACATAGAGATTACCTTCCATCTTCTTGGACAATGTTCTCACCAACATTTGTTGATATCGGAATTTTCATTGGAACAATTGGTTTCTTCTTTGTATTGTTTTTGTTATACTCTAGAACATTCCCTGTAATTGCTCAGGCAGAGGTTAAAACAATTTTGAAAGGAACAGGAGATAATTATATTAGAGAAAGAGCAAACAGTAAAGATTCACATCATGAGTAATAAAGTTATATACGCCATTTATAATGACGATGACGTTTTGATGAGTGCAGTAAAGAAAACTAGAGCTGCTCATCATCATATTGAAGAGGTTTTTACTCCGTTCCCGGTTCACGGATTGGATAAAGCCATGGGATTAGCACCAACAAGATTAGCAATATGTGCTTTTTTATATGGATGTGTTGGTATTTCTGTTGCAACAACTATGATGAGCTACATCATGATTCATGACTGGCCTCAAGATATTGGAGGTAAGCCAAGTTTCAGTTTCATTCAGAATATGCCATCTTTTGTGCCAATTATGTTTGAGATGACAGTATTTTTTGCTGCTCACTTAATGGTAATTACTTTTTATATGAGAAGTAGATTATGGCCATTTAAAGAAGCTGAAAATCCGGATGTAAGAACAACTGATGACCATTTTTTAATGGAAGTTGCTGTAAACGATAATGAAGCTGAATTGGTTTCTTTCTTCGAAGGTACAGGAGCTGTTGAAGTTAAAGTAATAGAAAAGAATTAATTGTAGCTATGAAAAGGATATATAAAATAACACTTTTAGTTGGTATAACTATTTTAGTTTCATCTTGCCACAATAATTCGGCACCAAACTATCAGTATTTTCCAAATATGTATGAATCTGTAGGTTATGAGCCTTATGCAGAAGCAAAAGTATTTAAAGGAGGAAAAGAAGGTCAGCTTCCTGTTGAAGGAACTATTAATAGAGGTTTTGAACCTTATGAGTATGAAAATTCAACTGCAGGTTATGAATTAGCAAAAGCTAATTTGAAATCTCCTTTGACTGAAGAAGACAGAAATTCAGGAAAAGGAAAAGAGCTTTTTGAAATTTATTGTATTAGTTGTCATGGTGCAACAGGAAATGGTAAAGGTAAATTGGTTGAAAGAGAAAAATTTCTTGGAGTACCTAGCTATAAAGACAGAGAAATTACTGAAGGAAGTATCTTTCACGTAGAAACTTATGGTTTAAATGCAATGGGTTCACATGCAAATCAATTAAGTGCCCACGAACGTTGGTTAGTTGCTGACTATGTTCTAAAACTAAGAAGCCAATTATAATTGTTGAACAAACTGATCGTAATAGATATGTACACATTTTCAAGTAAATTAAAAACTTTTTCTATCATTCTAATGGCCGTTGGTATATTAGGGATTGGATATGGTTTTTTAAACGCTCCTAAAAATATTGAAGAGGTTGAAACTCTTCTTAAAAAAGAAGCATCAGAGCATGGTGGAGATCATCATGAAGCTGCTGCAGCCCATCATGAAGAAAAAACTGAAGCTATTCACGAAGAAAAAGCCGAAGGGGTTGTTCATCATGAAGAAGTTGAAGAAGCACATGCAGTTGTTGCAGTTAATAAAGATTCAGTTGTTGCAAATGAAGATACAGTTCATGAAGAAGTAAAAACTGAAGTAGCACATGAAGCAGCTGTTGCTAATCATGAAGTAAAAGCAGAAAAACATGAAGAAGTTTCTCATGAACATGATCCTAAAGCTCATGCAGAACATGTTTTACATCAATTGCAAAACAAACCTTGGTCTGCTTTGTATGTTGCTTGTGTTTTCTTTTTGTTGCTTTCAATGGGAGTGTTAGCGTTTTATGCTATTCAACAAGTAGCTCAGGCAGGATGGTCACCGGTATTGTTTAGAGTTATGCAGGGTATTACGGCATATTTACCAGCGGGTTCTGTTATATTCTTTATAATTTTAGTTTTATGTGGTTTGCACTTTAATCATATATTTGTTTGGTTGGGTGAAGGAGTAACTGATCCTAAAAGTCCAAATTATGATGCTATCATCGCAGGAAAATCAGGTTATTTAAATTTCCCTTTCTGGATTGTTAGAGCAGCAGTATTTTTGATAGGATGGAATGTTTACCGTCATTTCTCAAGAAAAAATTGTTTAGCACAAGATGAAGTAAATGATGATCTTTATTATAAAAAGAATTTCAAAGCGTCTGCTGGATTCTTAGTATTCTTTATCGTATCTGAGTCTATCATGGCTTGGGATTGGATTATGTCTTTCGATCCGCACTGGTTCAGTACTTTATTTGCGTGGTATGTATTCGCTTCATTCTTTGTAAGTGGTATCACAGCAATTGCATTAGTAACGATTTACTTAAAATCTAAAGGATATTTAGAATATGTGAATACAAGTCACATCCATGATTTAGCTAAATTCATGTTTGGTATTAGTGTATTCTGGACTTATTTGTGGTTCTCTCAGTTTATGTTGATTTGGTACGCAAATATTCCTGAAGAGGTAACTTATTTCGTAACAAGAATCCAATTATACAATCTGCCTTTCTTTGGTGCAGTAGTTATGAACTTTGTTTTTCCATTATTGATATTAATCAATACAGACTTCAAACGTCTTAACTGGGTAATCGTAATGGCTGGAATTGTTATCTTATTAGGGCACTATGTTGACTTCTTTAATATGATTATGCCGGGTACGGTTGGTGACAGATGGTTTATTGGAGTTCCTGAAATTGCATCTATTCTTTTCTTCTTAGGTTTATTTATTTTTGTAGTGTTTACTGCTTTGAGTAAGTCACCTTTGTTAGCAAAAAGAAATCCTTTCATAGAAGAAAGTAAACATTTTCATTATTAATATTTAAAGAAATAAACAGATGACAAGTTTGTTGGTAATTATAGTTTTAGTTTTATTAGCAGTTGCATTATGGCAATTGACCAAGATATTTGATCTTACGCAAGTAGGAGCATCTTCGGACGATTCTCAGGTTGCATCTGATAATGATAACAACGTTCAGGGATATATTATGTTTGGTTTTTTGGCTTTCATTTATATCTTCACCATTTATGGTTTACTAAAATGGGGTAATTTGGCACTTCATACACCAGCTTCGGAGCATGGTCTTTTAGTGGATAATTTAATGAACATTACCTGGGTGTTAATTTTTACTGTTCAGGTAATTACTCAGGGCTTACTATATTGGTTTTCTTTTAAATATAAAGGGAATAAAGATAAAAAAGCATTGTTTTTCGCTGATAGTAATAAACTTGAAGCAATTTGGAGTATTATTCCATCGGTTGTTTTAGCAATCTTAATTCTTTATGGATTGTACGCATGGAACAACATCATGTTTGTTGATAAAGATGAGGATGTAGTTGAAATTGAATTATATGCTCAACAGTTTAAATGGACTGCAAGGTATGCAGGAAACGATAATGTTTTAGGAAAGGCTAATGTTCGTTTAATCGAAGGTGTTAACACTTTAGGAGTTGATATGTCAGATCCTAATGCTCAGGATGATATTGTAGTAACAGAATTACATATTCCTAAAGGGAAAAAAGTACATTTCAAAATGCGTTCTCAGGACGTTTTACACTCTGCTTATTTTCCTCATTTCAGAGCTCAAATGAACTGCGTTCCTGGAATGGTTACTGAATTTGCTTTTGTTCCAACTTATACAACTGCTGAATACAGAGAATTGCCTTTTATGGTTGAGAAAGTTGCAAATATCAACAAATTAAGAGCTGCAAAAAGTGTAGAACTTATTGCAAAAGGAGGTACAGCTTTAGATCCTTATACATTTGATTACTTATTATTATGTAATAAAATTTGTGGAGCTTCTCACTACAATATGCAAATGAAAGTTGTTGTTGATTCTCCTGAAGACTATAAAAAGTGGTTAAGCGAAAAAACTACTTTGGCACAGGATATTAAAGCTGCTGCGGCTGCTGAAAAACCAGCTGAAGGAGCTGCCTCAACGACAGATACAACTGCTAAAGTAAAAGATACTGTAAAAGCGGTTATTGATACTGTTAAAGCAGCTGTAGCAAAAGTTGCGGTTAAATAATATTATTAAGAAAATTTAAAGTATACATATATGTCAGCAGAAGCGCACGGTCACGATCACGGACACGATCACGAGCACGAACATCATCATAAAGACACGTTCATTACTAAATATATTTTTAGTATTGATCACAAAATGATCGCTAAGCAATACTTGATAACAGGTATTATTATGGGGATTATTGGTATTGCAATGTCTTTGCTTTTTAGAATGCAATTAGCTTGGCCTGAAGAATCTTTTAAAATATTCAATGTTTTATTAGGAGATAAATTTGCACCTGATGGTGTAATGGCTAATGATATTTATCTGGCCTTAGTTACAATTCACGGTACCATAATGGTATTCTTTGTATTGACAGCTGGTTTGAGTGGAACTTTTAGTAACTTGCTTATTCCGCTTCAGATTGGTGCAAGAGATATGGCATCTGGATTTATGAACATGATTTCATACTGGTTGTTTTTCTTATCTGCTGTAGTAATGTTATGTTCTTTATTTGTTGAAGCTGGACCAGCTTCTGCAGGTTGGACAATTTATCCTCCATTAAGTGCTTTGCCACAAGCAATTCCAGGATCTGGAACAGGTATGACTTTATGGTTAGTTTCAATGGCTATCTTTATTGCATCTTCATTAATGGGATCTTTAAATTACATTGTAACTGTAATTAATTTAAGAACTAAAGGAATGTCTATGACAAGACTTCCTCTTACTATTTGGACATTCTTCGTAACAGCAATTATTGGTGTTATTTCATTTCCAGTTTTATTATCAGCAGCTTTGTTGTTGATTTTCGACAGAAGTTTTGGAACTTCATTTTTCTTATCTGATATTTATATTGCAGGAGAGGTTTTACATTACCAAGGAGGTTCTCCGGTATTGTTTGAACATTTATTCTGGTTTTTGGGCCACCCTGAGGTTTACATCGTAATTTTACCTGCAATGGGGTTAGTGTCTGAAATTATGTCAACGAATTCTCGTAAGCCTATTTTCGGATACAGAGCAATGATTATGTCTGTTCTTGCAATTGCATTTTTATCCACAATTGTTTGGGGACACCATATGTTCCTTTCAGGTATGAATCCTTTCTTAGGATCTGTGTTTACTTTTACAACTTTATTGATTGCAATTCCATCTGCTGTAAAAGCGTTCAACTGGATTACAACTTTATGGAAAGGTAACTTACAGTTCAACCCTGCAATGTTATTCTCTATCGGAATGGTTTCTACTTTCATCACCGGAGGTTTAACAGGAATCATTTTAGGAGATAGTACTTTAGATATTAACGTTCACGATACTTACTTTGTAATTGCACACTTTCACTTAGTAATGGGTATCTCTGCACTTTACGGAATGTTTGCTGGTATTTACCACTGGTTCCCTAAAATGTACGGAAGAATGTTAAACAAAAACTTAGGTTATATCCATTTTTGGGTAACTGCAGTTTGTGCTTATGGAGTTTTCTTTCCAATGCACTTTATTGGATTAGCAGGTTTGCCAAGACGTTATTATACTAATACTAATTTCCCATTATTTGATGATTTACAAAATGTAAATGTTTTAATTACAACATTTGCTCTTGTAGGAGGTGCTTTTCAGTTAGTATTTTTATATAACTTCTTTAGTAGTATTTTCTACGGTAAGAAAGCAGTTCAGAATCCATGGAAATCTACAACTTTAGAATGGACTACTCCAGTTGAGCATATTCATGGTAACTGGCCAGGTGAAATTCCTCATGTATATCGTTGGCCGTATGACTATAGTAACCCAAATCATGATGTAGATTTTGTTCCTCAAAATGTGCCGATGAAAGAAGGTGAAGAAGTTTTACACCACTAAAAATATTTTTAAGAGACCATCAGAAATGATGGTCTTTTTGTTTTGTAAAAGTTTTATCTATGAACTACTGTTTTACAAACTGATTACTTTGTATATCTTTGTAAAATGAATGAAAACCTAGATCCTACAACAAAAGGATACAACCCAGAAGAGTTAGATCTTGAAAAAAGATTACGTCCACTGTCATTTGATGATTTTGCGGGACAAGACCAGGTTTTAGAAAACTTAAAAGTTTTTGTTGCTGCGGCGAACCAACGTGGTGAAGCGCTGGATCACGCACTTTTTCATGGACCTCCGGGGCTTGGAAAAACCACTTTGGCTAATATTTTAGCGAATGAACTTGAAGTTGGAATCAAAATCACTTCCGGGCCTGTGTTAGATAAACCAGGCGATTTAGCCGGTTTGTTAACTAATCTTGATGAAAGAGATGTTTTGTTCATTGATGAAATCCATCGATTAAGCCCGGTTGTTGAGGAATATTTGTACTCGGCTATGGAAGATTTCAAAATTGATATTATGATTGAATCTGGTCCAAATGCAAGAACAGTTCAAATAAATTTGAATCCTTTCACCTTAATTGGTGCGACTACACGTTCAGGATTGTTAACCGCTCCTATGCGTGCCCGTTTTGGAATATCTTCCCGTTTACAATATTATACGACCGAACTTTTAACAACTATTGTTGAAAGAAGTGCCTCTATATTAAAAATGCCTATTGATCTTGAAGCAGCAATTGAAATTGCAGGAAGAAGCCGTGGTACGCCCCGTATTGCAAATGCTCTATTGCGTCGTGTACGAGATTTTGCTCAGATTAAAGGAAACGGTAGAATAGATTTAGAAATTTCAAGGTATGCCCTAAAAGCATTAAACGTTGACGCACATGGACTCGATGAAATGGATAACAAGATATTGTTGACCATTATAAACAAATTTAAAGGCGGGCCTGTTGGTCTTTCAACTTTGGCAACTGCAGTTTCTGAAAGCAGTGAAACAATTGAAGAGGTTTATGAGCCATTTTTAATTCAGGAAGGTTTTATTATGCGTACTCCTCGCGGGCGTGAAGTTACTGATAAAGCTTATAAGCATTTGGGGAAAATAAACACTAATATTCAAGGAGGATTGTTTTAATTTATATTCAATGTCTGAGAATAAAAAATATAATTATCCAAACAAGCTTTCAATTATAAGGTTCTTTTTGGATGCTGAAGGGATACGTAAAAATCCTATTCCGTTTCATAATAGATACTTTGATGTTTTAGGAGATTCATTTTCTATTAGAATTGGAAAATCAAAATATATCATTTTATCCAGAGATAATGATGTTGCAGAGTATATTTTGCAGAAAAATCAAAAGAATTATCATAAATCAAAGTTTCAGTCTGTATATCTTTCGAAATATTTAGGAAAAGGACTTTTAACAGTTGATGGTGAATTTTGGTTAAAACAAAGAAGACTCATACAACCGGCTTTTCATAGACAAAAAATGAATCAACTGGTTGAAAACATGGAAAAGATAATTATTTCTGAGCTTAATGATTTAGTTGAAGAAAAATCAATTAATCTTTTTCCAGTAATGAGTGAGCTGGCTTTCAATGTTGTGGCCAAATCATTGTTTCAGCTTTCTACTTCTGATAAAAAATTAAATCGTATAAAATTCATTATAGAAGAAGTTCAGAATTTCTTAATAAAAGAAATTAGGCTTCCCCATAAAGCTTGGTGGTTTTCAATTAGCGGTCAGGTTAAAAGGCATCTCGAATTAGCTAAGGAAAATGATAAAATTATTCAGGGAATTATAGAAGAAAGAGTTGTTTCAAAAAACGAAGTTAATGATTTGCTTAATATGCTTCTTGAAACACGTTATGAGGATAGTGGTGAAGGAATGTCTGTTCAGCAATTAATAGATGAAATAAAAATCCTTTTTATTGCTGGGCATGAAACTACGGCTAATGCTTTGACTTTTACTTTACATCTTTTAGGGAATAATCCTGATGTACAGGAAAAAATTTTTGAGGAAATAGTAAAAATTGAATTGGAAACTGATAATGTAGTGGAACAACTCCAAAAAATGACTTATATAAATGCAGTTTTAAATGAGTCTATGCGATTGTATCCGCCTGCATGGATTACGGACAGAGAGAATGTAGAAGATGATAGTTTGGTAGATTTTAATATTAAAAAAGGAACCCTGATTGGAATTTCTTTTTATGAATTGCATCGTAATCCTAAATATTGGGAGAATCCGCATGAATTTATTCCCGAACGTTTTCTTGGTGAACAAAAAAAGAAATCGCTGCAATATTTTTATCCTTTTGGAGCAGGACCAAGAATGTGCATTGGAGCCGGATTTGCCATTTATGAAATGTGCCTGACACTTTCTTATATTGTAAAAAGATACGTGATTAAATCAACCAAAAGTGAGATCGAGTTTAATCCGTTAATTACTTTAAAGCCTGTTGGAGCTGAAGTTATATTCTCTAAAAGATGACCATTAATTTTAAAGAGACATATTCAAAATTTATTAAATCTGAAGCAAAACGACTTGGTTTTCTTTCCTGCGGTATATCTAAGGCAGGATTTCTTGAAGAAGAAGCTCCTCGTTTGGAAAAATGGTTAAAAAATAATCATAATGGGCAAATGGCTTATATGGAAAACCATTTTGACAAACGTCTAGATCCAACATTACTGGTTGATGATGCCAAAAGTGTAGTTTCACTTTTATTAAATTATTATCCAACTGAAGTTCAAAATAATGAAAGTTTTAAAATTTCAAAATATGCATACGGTCAGGATTATCATTTTGTTATTAAAGAAAAACTAAAAGAATTTCTTCATTCAATTCAGGAAAACATAGGGGATGTTTCCGGACGTGCTTTTGTCGATTCTGCTCCTGTTTTGGATAGAGCATGGGCTGCAAAAAGTGGTTTGGGATGGATTGGTAAAAGCAGTAATTTATTAACTCAAAAAGTAGGTTCGTTTTATTTTATTGCTGAACTCATTCTGGATTTAGATTTAGAATATGATCATGCAGTAACTGATCATTGTGGCTCGTGTACAGCCTGTATCGATGCTTGCCCAACTCAGGCGATAGTAGCTCCCTATGTCGTAGACGGCAGTAAATGTATCTCTTATTATACAATCGAACTTAAGGAAAATATTCCATACGAAATGAAAGGAAAATTTGACGAATGGATGTTTGGCTGCGATACCTGTCAGGATGTTTGTCCCTGGAATCGTTTTTCGAAACCACATTCAGAGCCCTTATTTAATGCAAATCCTGAGTTGCTTTCTTTTTCCAAAAAAGACTGGATTGAAATAACAGAAGAAACCTTTCGGTTGGTTTTTAAAAATTCTCCTGTCAAGAGAACAAAGTTTGATGGTTTGAGAAGAAATATTAAGTTTTTGGAATAGTCCTTTAGAGATAATAGAACTTTTAAGGTAAGGTCTTTCTTTAATATGGGAAGATCTTTCTGTTTAAAGCCAATATTAAAACGTTGTGTTTTTCACAAAAAAAAGCTTTTGAATTATTCTTTTGTTTCAGAGAATATTTCGAAATAGTTAAATATTTTGTAAAGATTTAAAAATGAATTTATTAGGTGTTAAAAAATATTGAGTCTTATCTTTTGTGTTCAATTTTTTTTAACTTTATAATCCTAAAAATTTTCAGATATGACTGTAAATCAAATACTAAACGCAAAAGGAAAGAATGTTTATTCTGTGCATTCATCGACAACTGTTTATGAAGCATTGAAAGTGATGGGCGAAAAAAACATAGGGGCTATTCTGATTATTGATGGTTCTGAATTGAAAGGAATATTGTCTGAAAGGGATTACGCACGAAAAATTGTTTTAAAGGATAAGTCATCAAAAGAAACTTTAGTTAATGAAATCATGGAAAGTACTGTTTTTACAGTAAAACTTTCGGATAATTTAGAAGATTGCATGGAACTCATGAGTACAAAAAGAATAAGACACCTGCCCGTTTTAGAAGACGGAATTGTTGTAGGGATAATTTCGATTAGTGATGTCGTAAAAGCTATTATTGAATTACAAAAGGATACTATAAATCATTTGAATTCATATATTTCACAATGACAATTTAAATAATAAAATTTTAGAAATAGTCCGAAAGTATATCGGGCTATTTTTTTATCCAAAATTTAAACATTTTCTGTAAAAGTATGTTCAAAAACAAACAGTTTTATTCCAAGTCTTATATCTTTGTAAGACACAATTAAAGTGAAAAGGAATGAATAAAGACACTAAAAGAAGAGAAGCGTTATTGTATCATGCAGAACCGACTCCAGGAAAAATACAGGTAGTTCCAACTAAAAAATATGCAACTCAAAGAGACTTGTCTTTGGCTTATTCGCCTGGAGTTGCAGAACCATGTTTAGAAATCGCTGCAAACATTGAAGACGTTTATAAATATACCGCAAAAGGAAATTTAGTAGCCGTAATTTCAAATGGAACAGCTGTTTTAGGCTTAGGAGATATAGGACCGGAAGCAGGAAAACCGGTAATGGAAGGGAAAGGATTACTGTTTAAAATTTTCTCGGATATTGATGTTTTTGATATTGAAATAGGAACAAAGGATGTTGAAGAATTTATTCAGACCGTAAAAAATATCGCTCCAACTTTTGGAGGAATTAATCTTGAAGATATTAAAGCCCCAGAATCTTTTGAAATAGAAAGACGACTGATAGAAGAGTTGGATATCCCGGTAATGCACGATGATCAGCATGGTACAGCTATTATTTCTTCGGCAGCTTTAATTAATGCATTAGAATTAGCAGGCAAAAAAGCAGAAGATGTAAAAGTTGTAGTTTCCGGAGCCGGATCAGCTGCGATAGCTTGTACGGATTTATATGTTTTATTGGGTGTTAAAGTAGAAAATGTTTTAATGTTCAATAGTAAAGGACTTTTGACAAAAGATAATCCTTCACTTTCAGAATTGCAATTGAAGTATGCCATCGATGGGGCTAAAATTGATCTGGCAGAAGCTGTAAAAGATGCCGATGTTTTTATAGGATTATCATCAGGAAATATTTTATCTCCTCAAATGCTGTTGTCAATGGCTGAAAACCCTATTGTGTTTGCGATGGCAAATCCAAATCCTGAAATAGATTATAATTTAGCGGTAGAAACCCGTAAGGATGTTATTATGGCTACAGGTCGTTCAGATTTTCCTAATCAGGTAAATAATGTTTTAGGTTTTCCTTATATTTTTAGAGGAGCTTTAGATGTTAGGGCAACAAAAATTAATGAAGCGATGAAAATGGCGGCTGTAAAAGCACTGGCTTCATTAGCAAAACAATCTGTTCCGGAACAGGTTAACGTAGCTTACGGTGCAACAAAATTAGGTTTTGGCCGTGAATATATTATTCCTAAACCATTTGATCCAAGGCTGATTGCTGTTGTAGCACCTGCTGTTGCAAAAGCAGCTATGGAATCAGGAGTTGCTAAAAACCCGATTACCGACTGGTCTGCTTATGAAGAAAAATTGTTGGAACGTTTAGGGAATGATAATAAAATGGTGCGTTTGATAACAAACCGAGCCAAAATAGATCCAAAAAGAATTGTTTTTGCTGAAGCAGAACATTTAAATGTTTTAAAAGCGGCTCAAATTGTACATGAAGAGGGTATTGGTTTTCCAATTCTATTAGGGAATAAAGAAATCATTTTAGAACTCAAGAAAGAGTTAGGTTTTGATGCTGATGTTGAAATCATTGACCCTAAAACAAATGGAGAAGAAGCCAGACGTAACAAATTTGCAAATTCATATTGGGAGACAAGAGAAAGGAGAGGAGTCTCATTGCTGGATGCTCAGCGATTTATGCGTGAAAGAAATTATTTTGCGGCAATGATGGTTAATGAAGGAGAAGCAGACGGGTTAGTTACGGGGTATTCGAGAAGTTATCCTAGTGTTGTAAAACCGATGATGCAGTTAATTGAAAAAGCACAGGGGGCATCCCTTGTTGCAACTACCAATATGATGCTTACAGCAAGGGGACCAATGTTTTTGGCTGATACAGCAATAAACATTAATCCATCTGCTGAAGATTTAGTCAATATTGCGATTATGACTGCTAAAACGGCTAAAATGTTTGGTATTGAGCCAGTTATTGCAATGGTTTCGTATTCAAATTTTGGCTCATCAATACATCAAAATGCTTCTAAAGTAAGAGAAGCTGTCGCATATTTGCATAAAAACCATCCGGATATGATTGTTGATGGTGAAATTCAGGCCGATTTTGCTTTGAATCCAGAGATGCTTCAGGAGAAATTTCCTTTTTCTAAATTAGCAGGAAAAAAAGTAAATACACTCGTATTTCCTAACTTAGAGGCAGCAAATATTACATATAAACTATTAAAAGAATTGTATAAAGTTAATTCTATCGGACCAATTATGATGGGAATGGGTAAGCCAGTTCATATATTTCAATTGGGTGCAAGTGTTGAGGAGATGGTCAATATGGCCGCAATTGCGGTTATTGATGCTCAGGAAAAAGAATTGAGAAAAAATAAACTGAGAAAATAACAGGGTTTATACGGTTGTTAATATTGTCTTAATTTTGTTATATTTGGCACCACAAAAAACATTATGATAGCACATTTGCAAGGAAAATTAGTTGAGAAAAATCCAACAGAGGTAATTATTGATTGTGCAGGAGTTGGATATCAGGTCAATATCTCTTTACATACTTTTTCATTAATTCCTGATACTGATTTTATAAAATTGTATACACATCTTTTGATTAAGGAAGATGCCCATACTTTATATGGCTTTGTCGAAAAATCCGAAAGGGAAATATTCAGGATGCTGATATCAGTTTCGGGTATTGGAGCTAATATTGCCAGAACAATGCTTTCCTCTATCGAACCAAAGCAAATTATAAACGCCATTGCTTCGGGAGATGTAGGTGTTATTCAGTCTATTAAGGGGATTGGAAATAAAACAGCCCAAAGAGTAATATTGGATTTGAAAGAAAAAGTCTTAAAATTATACGATTTAGATGAAGTTTCTATTGTTCAAAACAATACAAATCGAGATGAAGCGTTATCAGCTTTAGAGGTTTTAGGTTTTGTTAGAAAAGCTTCGGAAAAAGTAGTGGAGAGAATTGTAAAAGAGGATCCTGAGGCTACTGTAGAAACTATTATCAAAAAGGCTTTAAAAGCTTTGTAATTACTATTAAATATACCTGAATTGTATGCGTAAAATTTTACTTTTTTTACTGGTTTTATTTTGTGGTAATGCTTTGCACGCCCAAGTAGATCCAACAACTCAGGATACGACCAAAACAGGGTTTTCTGTCGGGAAATTAGAATTGCAGAATCCCCCGAGTGTACTTTCAGGATATAAATACGATCCAGTTAAAGACCGATATATCTATACAAAATCAGTAGATGGTTTTTCTATTGATTATCCTTTGGTTTTAACACCTAAGGAATACGAGGACTTGCTTCTAAAAGAATCCAGAAGAGACTATTTTAGACAAAAAATGAACGCTGTTGATGGTAAAAAAGCGGGAAGTGAAGAAGCTAAAAAAAATCTGTTACCAAGATATTATGTAAATTCAAGTTTTTTTGAGTCTATTTTCGGAAGCAATACAATTGATGTAAAACCTACAGGTTCTGTTGAGATGGATTTAGGTTTACGTTATAGCAAGCAGGATAATCCCTCCTTTTCTCCAAGAAACAGATCAAGTCTGACTTTTGACTTTGATCAGAGAATAAGTATGAGTTTAATGGGTAAGGTAGGTACCAGATTAGAAGTGAATGCCAATTATGATACTCAGTCTACATTTGCTTTTCAAAATCTTTTCAAACTTGCGTACACTCCTACAGAAGATGATATTGTTCAGAAAGTAGAAGTAGGTAACGTGAGTATGCCTTTAAACAGTACTTTAATTCGTGGAGCACAAAGTTTATTTGGTGTTAAAACCCAGCTTCAGTTTGGAAAAACCACTTTTACGGGAGTTTTCTCAGAACAAAAATCACAAACCAAAAGCGTAGTAGCTGAAGGTGGCGGAACTGTTCAAAATTTTGATTTATATGCCTTGGATTATGATAGTGACAGACACTTCTTTTTATCGCAATATTTTAGAGACAGGTATGATGCTTCGTTAAAGAATTATCCTTTGATTGATAGCCGCGTACAAATTACAAGATTAGAAATTTGGGTAACAAATAAGCAAAATCGTGTTAGTACGACAAGTAATAACTTACGTAATGTTGTTGCGCTTCAGGATTTAGGGGAAAGTCAGCTTACAGGAATGTCAGATTCAGAAGTTGTAGTTGTTAATCCTTCAACTGGTTTTTTTAATAAGCCAGCCGACTCGCCTACTGATAACAGCAACAACCAATATGATATTGATTTGATTGATAAGGGAGGTGCTTTAAATTCTAAGATTAGAGAGATTGTTACTGCAAAATCAGGATTTGTAAACGGAAATGTGAGTGAAGGGACCGATTATTCAATACTTGAAAATGCCAGGAAATTAACTACTACTGAATATACTTTTAATCCTCAGTTGGGATATATCTCCTTACAGCAGCGTCTGGCTAATGATGAAATTTTGGCTGTGGCGTATGAATATACCGTTGGGGGACAGGTATATCAGGTAGGGGAGTTTGGTAGTGACGGAGTTGATGCAACCGTAGTTACAGGAGGCACCGGAAGTACAGGCCAGGCAGTTGTGACACAAAGTTTGATTTTGAAAATGCTGAAAAGCAGTTTAACGAATGTTAATAATCCGGTTTGGAATTTGATGATGAAAAATATTTATCAAATTCCTGGAGCTTATCAGATAAAACAAGATGATTTTAGGTTTAACATTCTTTATACAGATCCTTCTCCAATAAATTATATTACTCCGGTTGAAGGTTCGTCTTTTCCTTCAAACCCAACTTCAGATATGAAAGTTGCTGATACTCCTTTATTAAACGTCTTTGATGTAGATCGTTTAAATTATAATAACGACCCGCAAGCAGGAGGAGACGGTTTCTTTGATTATGTGCAAGGCATTACAGTTGACGCCCAAAACGGAAGAATTATTTTTACAAGGAAAGAGCCTTTTGGAGAACGTATCTTTGAAAAATTAAAAACAAGTCTGGGTGAGTCTTATAATGATCCGTCTACATACAATCCGAATCAAAAGAAATATGTGTTCAGGAGTATGTATAAATCAACTCAGTCTGGAGCTTTGCAGGATAGTGATAAAAATAAATTTTTATTAAGAGGGAAATATAAATCATCAGGTAATGACGGAATTCCTATTGGCGCTTTTAATGTTCCTCAAGGTTCTGTTGTTGTTACTGCCGGAGGAAGGGTTTTGGTTGAAGGTATTGATTATAGTGTGGATTATCAGTTAGGAAGGGTTCAGATTTTAGATCCTTCTTTGCAGGCATCTAATACTCCTATAGAAGTTTCTCTGGAAAACAATTCAGTTTTTGGTCAGCAGACCAGAAGATTTATGGGATTCAATATAGAACATAAAATATCTGATAAATTTTTAATTGGTGGTACTTATTTAAAAATGACCGAAAGACCGTTTACCCAAAAATCAAGTTACGGTCAGGAGTCAGTAAATAATACGATTTTTGGATTTAATGGAAACTATTCAACTGAAATTCCGTTTTTTACAAGACTGGTTAATAAGTTGCCAAACATTGATACAGATGTGCCTTCTAATCTTTCGATAAGAGGAGAAGTTGCCTTTTTAAAACCGGATGCGCCAAAAGCAAGTGATTTTGAAGGAGAAGCAACAATATATGTAGATGATTTCGAAGGTTCTCAAACAACAATAGATATGCGCTCTGCTTATGCCTGGAGTCTGGCTTCAACACCATTTATTAATGCAGAAGGCGATCCTACATTTAATGCGCATTTTGACGATTTAAAATATGGTTATAAAAGAGCTAAACTCGCATGGTATTCTATAGATCCGATTTTTTATACCCAAAAACCATCCGGAATATCAAATGACGATTTGTCTTTAAATACCACCAGAAGAATTTATAGTAAAGAATTATATCCAAATACAGATATAGCCCAAGGACAGTTGCAAGTAATCAATACCCTCGATTTGACTTATTTTCCTTCTGAAAGAGGGCCTTATAACAATAATCCTGATTTTGGTACAAATCCGGCAAATGCTAATTTTGGAGGAATTATGCGTTCTCTGAATTCGACTAATTTTGAGCAAAGCAATGTAGAGTATATTCAGTTTTGGGTACTGGATCCTTATGTTGGAAATGCTTCTGCTGAACTTTCAAATGTTGGAAAAATATATTTCAATTTAGGGGAAGTTTCTGAAGATATTTTAAAAGACGGAAGAAAACAATATGAAAACGGATTAGGATCTGATCAGGTGATGGTAACGCCTCAGCCAATTTGGGGTGATGTTCCGGCTTCGCAATCCTTAATTTATGCTTTTGACAATAATGCAGGAAACAGAGCCAACCAGGATGTCGGTTTAGACGGTTTGTCAAATGCGAAAGAAGCAGCGATTTATACCAATTATGCAGGAGAGTCTGATCCTGCGGCAGATGATTATACTTATTTTCTGAATACAGACGGAGGTGTTCTTGATCGTTATAAAAAATATAATGGTGTCGAAGGAAACTCAGCTGTTGATATAAATGATGCCAACAGAGGATCAACAACTTTGCCGGATGTTGAAGATATCAATCGGGATAATACCATGAACACTATCAATGCTTATTATGAATATAGCATTGATATGAAACCGGACATGGCTATTGGACAAAATTATATTACTGATATCAAAGTAGTAAATAATGTTGAATTGCCTAATGGAGGGTCTACTACAGCCCGATGGATTCAGTTTAAAATACCTGTTGCCCAGCCTCAAAATAAAATTGGAAATATTTCTGATTTCAGGTCTATTCGATTTATGAGAATGTTTATGACTGGATTTAATGATCAGGTTACAATGCGTTTTGGATCATTGGATTTGGTGAGGGGTGAGTGGAGAAGATATGATAATACGCTTGATGCAGCAGATACAGATCCAACTAATGATGGTACTGAGTTCGATGTTCAGGCTGTTAATATCCAGGAAAACAGTACAAAATGTCCAGTGAATTATGTTATGCCTCCAAATGTTCAAAGAGAGCAGTTGTATAACAATAATACTGTAATTAATCAAAACGAACAATCTTTGGCACTGCGTGTTTCAGGAAACGGATTAGAACAACAGGATGCAAGAGCGGCTTTCAAAAATGTGAGTATTGATATGCGTCAGTATAAAAAACTGAAAATGTTTCTTCATGCTGAATCTCTGGAAGGAGAAGCAGCTGTTTCAGATAATGAGATGGTGGCATTTCTTCGTTTTGGAAATGATTTTACTGAAAACTTCTATCAGATCGAAATTCCATTAAAAGTTACTGTGACAGGAGGAGGGTGTAATATAAGTCCTGATCTGGTTTGGCCAGAAGCAAATGAAATGGATTTAGCACTTTCGTTATTGACTAAAATGAAAATTAAGGGTATGAATGTTAGTGTTAACTCTCCTAAGAGGGATATTAACGGAATTTATTACCCAGATAATGATCCTGATGTTTCAGGAGGTGATGGAGATAGTAAATTAGTTTTAGGTATTAAGGGGAATCCAAACTTTGGTATGGTTCGAAATTTAATGGTAGGTATCAAAAATGGTAATACTGTTGATAGAAGAATAAAAGGAGAAGTTTGGTTTAACGAACTTCGTCTGTCTGATATGGATAATAAGGGCGGTATGGCTGCCATATTAAACATTGACACCAATATGGCTGATTTTGCTACTGTTTCAGCAACAGGTAGAAAAAGTACCATTGGTTTTGGGTCTATTGAAGAAGGAGCAAACGAAAGAGACCGTGAAGATATTCAACAGTATAATATTGTTACAAATTTAAATTTGGGAAAACTGTTGCCTCCTAAATGGGGTATTAATTTGCCGTTTAATTATGCGGTTGGAGAAGAGATAATTACGCCGGAATATGACCCTTTTAATCAGGATATTAAGCTGGAACAATTGTTGAATGAAACTACAGATCAGGCGCAAAAAGACAATATCAAAAACAGGGCTATAGATTATACAAAGCGTAAAAGTATCAATTTTATTGGTGTAAGAAAAGACAGGGCACCTGAGCAAAAAGCTCATGTTTACGATGTAGAAAATTTTACATTTTCTCAATCGTACAATCAGGTGGAACGTCATGATTATGAAATTGAAGATTATGAAGACGAATTGTCAAATTCGTCCGTAAACTATGCTTATACGTTTCAGCCAAAAGAAGTAGTGCCTTTCAAGCAGACTAAATTCATGAAAAAAAGTGAGTACTGGAAATTGTTAAGTGATTTCAATTTTAATTATCTGCCGTCTAATATTTCATTCAACACTAATATTATAAGACAAAGCAATCGTCAGCAATTCAGACAGGTTGAAGATGTTCAGGGAATTGGTCTGGATGCTTTGTACAGAAGAAATTTTGCATACAATTACCAATACGGATTTGGATTTAACCTTACTAAATCTTTAAAGTTAAACTATACTGCATCTTCAAATAATATTGTTAAAAATTATCTGAACGACGATAGTACCCCAAAAGAAGATTTTAATATCTGGGATGATTATTTTGATATAGGAACACCTAATCAACATACACAGCAATTGGTTTTGAATTATGATATTCCAATTTATAAATTGCCAATTTTTAGTTTTGTAAAAGCAAATTATTCATACACGGCAGATTATAACTGGCAACGTTCTTCAACAGCATTATCACAGTATGTTGAGGAAAATCCGGATGGAACAACTACAACATATAATTTAGGAAATACAATTCAGAATGCAAATTCTAATACGTTAAGTACTACTTTAAACATGACAATGCTGTACAAGTATTTGGGATTAACTCCAGGAGCAAAGACAGCAAAACCAAAACCAACTGCACCGCCAAAGCCAGGGGAAAAAATAGTAAATACCAATAAGCCGGCTGCAGCCAGAAGTCCTTTTTATGATGGTTTGATTGGAGTTTTGACAAGTGTAAAAAATGTTCAGATAAATTATACCGAAAATAGCGGAACTGTTTTACCGGGATATACACCGGGTATCGGATTTTTAGGAACTTCAAAACCGACTTTAGGGTTTATTTTCGGAAGTCAGGATGATGTGCGCTATGAATCGGCTAAAAATGGGTGGCTGACAAGTTATCAGAATTTCAATCAAAACTTTACACAGGTAAATACTAAATTATTAAAGGTTACGGCTAATCTTGATTTGTTCCCTGATTTCAAAGTGGATTTGACCATGGACAGATCTCATTCTGAAAATTCATCTGAGCAATATAGTGTTGATCAGGCTACAGGAGAATATCTTCCACTATCTCCATATGTATATGGAATGTTCTCCATTTCAACAGTATTAATCAAAACGGCTTTTTCTACAAGTGATGTGAATCAGTCTGCTGCATTTGACGATTTTAGAGAAAATCGTTTAACGATTGCAAATCGTCTGGCTGAAGAATATTATGGAGCAGGTAATACAATACCGAGATATGGAGATACCAATAATACAGTTCCTGAAACAGATCCAAATTATAAAATATATGAATCCAATAAAGGATATCCGATAGGTTTTGGAAAAAGTAATCAGGCTGTTTTATTACCAGCATTTCTGGCAGCTTATTCAGGAAGCAATGCTTCTGATGTTTCGACAGGTATTTTTAGAAATTTTCCTCTTCCAAACTGGAGTGTTAAATACAATGGACTGATGCGTTATAAATATTTTAAAGACAGGTTTAAACGTTTTTCTTTGCAGCATAATTATAGGGCTTCTTATACAATTAATCAGTTCAGATCTAATTTCGATTATAACGAAAATCCGGATGGTACTGATGTAAATGGCAATTTCTTTAATAAAACTATTATGTCCAATGTCAATCTGGTAGAACAGTTTAGTCCTTTGCTTCGCGTGGATTTTGAATTGAAAGGTTCGCTGAGAGTACTTACCGAAGTTAAAAAAGACAGGGCTTTATCTATGAGTTTTGACAATAATTTATTGACGGAAGTAAAAGGTGTTGAATATGTTGTTGGTTTAGGATATCGTTTTAAGGATGTGATTTTTTCATCGACTTTGGCTGATAATCCGACCGGGATTATAAAGAGCGACATTAATATCAAAGCTGATTTTTCATATAGAAATAATCAGACTTTGGTTCGTTATCTGGATTATGATAATAATCAGCTGGCAGCTGGACAAAACATCTGGGCGTTAAAACTTACTGCCGATTATGCTTTCAGCAAGAATCTTACAGCAATATTCTATTACGATCATTCGTTTTCGAAAGCAGTAATTTCAACGTCATTTCCGTTAACAAATATTCGTTCAGGATTTACACTCCGATATAATTTTGGAAATTAATTTTGTGATTATAAACTAAATTTTGTTATAAGATTGTTACATTTGTTGCATCAAAATTAAATTATCAAATTTTACAAATAGTATTATGAGCATACCAGCAAATTTAAAGTACACAAAAGATCACGAATGGGTTAGCATCGATGGAGATGTTGCAACAGTAGGAATTACTCATTTTGCTCAAAAAGAGTTGGGAGATATCGTGTATGTTGAAGTAGAAACTTTAGATCAGACACTTGAAAAAGACGAAGTTTTCGGTACGGTTGAGGCTGTAAAAACAGTTTCTGATTTATTCCTGCCTTTATCTGGAGAAATTATTGCTTTTAATGAAGAACTGGAAAGTACTCCTGAAGCTGTGAATTCTGATCCTTATGGAGCCGGATGGATGATTAAGGTTAAAATTGCTAACGCTTCTGAAATTGATTCATTGTTATCAGACGAAGCATACAAACAATTGATAGGTGCCTAAACAACTGCTTTTATTGTGGGCTATAATTTGCACAGGGATAATAACCTATCTTTGTCTCACAGACTCAAGTAATATTCCAGCAGTCAGTTTTCCCAGTATTGATAAGATAGTACATTTCTGTTTTCATTTTGGGTTTACAATTTCATGGATTTTGTTTTTCAAAAAAGAGCTCAAAGGAAAGACAACGGATGATTATAAAGCCTATCTTATTTCGTTTATATTTTCAGTTTTTTTTGGAATTACGATAGAAATACTTCAGGGTATTTTTACCAAAACAAGAGCATCAGATGTTGCAGATATTTTAGGCAATGCAATAGGAGCTACAGCAGCTGTATTTACGGCGATAGCTTTTAAAAAGCAAATCGACAGAATATAAAATATAAATTCCCGCTTCGGTGGGTTTTTTTATTTTCTGAATTTAAAATGTATTTTTGCCGTTATTCCAGGTAATCTTAAGGTCATGAATATTAAACAATATTTAGATTCCACTTACTTAAAAACTGCTTCTCAGGCTGGTCTTTCTGAAACAGAAAACGAAGTTGTGGTTAAAAAAGTAATCACCGAAGCTATTAATGAAGGTTTTAAGCTGATTATGATTCGTCCGGAATATGTTACTTTGGCTAAAGAAATGATTTTAAAGGAAAATTCGAATCTTTTGGTTGGTACTGTTATAGATTTTCCGGAAGGTAAATCAGATTTGAAAATAAAAATCAAGGAAGCAAATGAAGCAATAGCCAACGGAGTAGATGATCTGGATTTTGTTTGTAATTATGAAGCCTTCAAAAACGGAGAGACAGAATTAATAAAACAGGAGATTTTAATAGCAACACAAATAGGGCTGGCAAACAATAAAACAGTAAAATGGATTATTGAAGCTGCAGCCTTAAACGAAAAAGAAATTATTCAGCTTTCGGCGTTAATAAAAAATATTGTTGTTTCAAATTTTAAAGAAGAGGATTATACATCGGTTTTTGTGAAATCATCAACCGGATTTTATAAAGCTCAGAATGGTTTGCCGAATGGGGCTACTATTCCTTCAATAATTATGATGCTGGAAAATGCTTCTCCATTGCCGGTTAAAGCTTCCGGAGGTGTTAAATCGTACGAAGAGGCAATAGAAATGATTCGTTTAGGGGTTAAACGAATCGGAACTTCATCTGCAAAAGCAATTGCAAATGGAGAAAATACCACAAATCAATACTAATGAAAATCAAAAAAAATTTGAATAAAAGTTTTATAACTTTCTGTTTTACGTTATTGTCTCTTTCTGTTTTTTCTCAGGAAACAAACAAATCTTCAGTTAAGCCCGGTTTTACTGCCGAGCGCTTTCCGGTTTTTCCTAATTGCGAAAATTTGGAGTCTAAAAGCTTGGAAAACTGTTTTTATAAAGAAGTTCAGGATTTTGTGTTTCAAAATTTTGGAGTACCTGAAAATTTAAAACAGACAAATTACAAAGGAGAAGTTAAGGTTCTGTTTGAAGTAGATGCAAACGGTATTTTTAAGGTAATATATGTAAATGCAACAAATGATGATTTGGTAAAAGAAGCAAAACGTGTTTTTGAAAAATTTCCTAATATAAAACCTTCAACCTATAACGGTGTTGCAACATATTCTAAATATACCATTTCAATTGATATACCGTTAAAGAGTTCTGAGCAGATTGCTGCTGAAACTCTGGCTGCGGCAGAAATTATAAAGCCTACAGAAAAACCAATGACAGAACTGGATAGTATCGTATATAAAAAATACAATAATCCTGAATTCGAGAGTCATTTAAATATTCCTTTTTCTCATAGCTATTATGCACAGTTTGATGGTGCTATGAATCAGGTGGGAAGCAACAATCATACCGCTTCAAAACCATATACTTATGCAGAAGTTTCAAAATATTATAATTTAAAAGCGGTAAATGAATCACTTCAAAAAAAGACTTCAACCTGGCTGGGAAGAAAATGGTGGAATGAAAATATGGTTCAGATTCAGGGAGAAGACTATTGGTTATCTTTAAATCCAATAGTTGATTTACAAATGGGTAAAGCTTCAGATCTTGATGCATCGTATACTTATGTAAATACGCGGGCTATAAATTTTAGAGGAGGTTTAGGAAAACAAATTAATTTTACAACCACTATTTTTGAAAGCCAGGGAAGATTTGCAGGCTATTTTAATGATTATGCGAATTCTTTAAAACCTTCAGGAGGAAATCCGGCTATTATACCGGGTATGGGAATTGCAAAACAATTTAAAACTGACTCATACGATTTTCCTTTGGCGGAAGCTAACATAACCTATACACCAAGTAAGATTTTTGATTTTCAATTAGGCTATGGAAGAAATTTTATTGGTGATGGATACCGTTCATTACTGGAAAGTGATGGAGCCAGTCCATATCCATATTTTAAAATAAATACTACTTTTTGGAAAATAAAATATACAAACACTTACATGTGGCTTAAAGATGTTCGTCCTGAGGTTACAGTTGACAAAACATATGCATCAAAATATATGGCAAATCATTATTTGAGCTGGAATGTTTCTAACAAACTGAATTTAGGTTTTTTTGAATCAGTGGTCTGGACAGATACAAATAACAGAGGTTTTGATGTAAATTTCGTTAATCCTATTATATTTTACCGTTCTGTTGAGTTTGCTTCGTCTTCTAAAAGTGGAAATGCTCTTTTAGGAATTACATCTAAATATAAATGGAATGATAATGTTAATTTATATGGGCAATTATTGATAGATGAGTTTTCATTTGGAGATGTAAAGGCGGGGGATAATAGCTGGAAAAATAAAATTGGATATCAGTTAGGGGCTAAATATTTTAATGCATTTAAGATTAAAGATTTGTTGTTGCAACTGGAATACAATCATGTACGTCCTTATGTTTATTCACATAGTGCTGCTATTACAAATTACGCACATAATAATCAAAGTTTAGGCCATCAGTGGGGAGGTAATTTTGAGGAGTTAGTTGCTATTGGTCGTTATCACAAAGGGCGTCTTTTTGCTGATGCGAAAATTACTGTCGGAAAAAGAGGTTTTGATTTTGATACAGCAGAAGATTCTTTTAATTACGGAGGGAATATCTATAAAAGTTATGAAGAAAATCGTCCTTATGATACTGGTGTAAAAGTGGGACAGGGAAACAAAACAAATATTTTTATTGCAGATATTCAGGGTGGATACTTAATAAATCCCATGACAAATCTGAAACTTTACGGAAGCTTTATCTATAGGAATTTTGACCCTATGCAGAATACGGCAACTGTTTTTAAGCAAAGTACAACCTGGTTTACAATAGGACTACGTTCTGATGTCTTTAATTGGTATTTTGATTACTAATATTTAATAAGATTTTTCAAGATAATTGTGTTAAAGATTGACAAGTCCTTATTTTGCAAAGGTTTTATTGAAAAAATCTAATTTTATAGGTCAGAATTCTATAATCTAATTTGTACATTTGCACCACTCAAAAAAATAGACAAACAATTACCGTATTGAACGCTACTAAAAATACAATTTCACTTAAATCAATATTTCTGGATTTCAAAGAGATTACCAAGGCTGGTTTGGCTATCAGTGTTTTGTTTTCTTCTATTGCAGGGTATTTGTTAGGTGTAAATAATGAAAACCCTTTTCAATGGAGCATTTTGGCTGTTTTGATGATTGGAGGTTATTGTATGGTTGGAGCTTCAAATGCTTTTAATCAGGTAATAGAAAAAGACATTGATTCTTTAATGGATCGTACTAAAAACCGTCCTGTTCCTTCAGGGCGCATGTCTCCCAAAGTAGCTTTATTGGTGGCAAGTTTACTTACGATTACAGGAATTACTTTACTGTATACTATTAATGCAAAGTCTGCGATGTTTGCGGCAATCTCAATATTTTTATATACGAGTATTTATACACCTCTAAAAACGGTAACCTCATTATCTGTTTTTGTGGGAGCTTTTCCAGGGGCGATTCCGTTTATGTTAGGATGGGTTGCGGCAACAGGAGAGTTCGGGATAGAAGCTGGTACTTTGTTTTTGATTCAGTTTTTTTGGCAGTTTCCTCATTTTTGGGCAATCGGATGGTTTTTATATGAAGATTATGAAAAGGCCGGAATTTTTATGCTTCCTACCGGAAAAAAAGATAAAGGAACAGCTTTGCAGGTCATTTTATATACAGTTTGGCTGATTATCGCTTCTCTATTGCCGGTATTAGGATATACGGGACAATTGTTTCTTACACCAATCGCCGCAGTTTTGGTTTTTTTATTAGGACTCTGGATGTTGTTTTATGCTGTTCGTTTATATCAGTTAAGAACTGCAAAATCAGCTAGAACCTTAATGCTGGTAAGTGTTTCGTATATTTCGTTATTGCAAATAGTGTTTATAGTAGACAAATTTTTAAGATAGTTATGGAAATGACAATGAAAATAAGTGAAGAACAAGTGAGAAAATCAAAATCGGCAAAATTGATTTTGTTATTCGCAATGGTAAGTATGACTATGATGTTTGCCGGACTTACGAGTGCATTTGTAGTGAGTAAATCAAGAGCAGACTGGTTGCAGAACTTTCAAATACCAAGTGCATTCTTTTTTAGTACAGCAGTAATCATTGGTTGTAGTGTTACTTTTTATTTGGCTAAAAGAGCGATTTCAAATGGAAACAGAAATGCTACTACTGCTTTTCTTTTAGGGACATTAGTTCTTGGGGTTCTGTTTGTGATTTTACAATTTGTTGGATTCGGACAAATTATTGAAAGCGGTTATTATATGACAGGGCAGGGTAGTTCAATTACTACAACTTTCCTTTATGTAATCGCGGTTATGCACTTATTGCACCTGGTAGGAGGGTTAATTTCACTTTTAATTATAATTTATAATCATTTTAAACAAAAATACAATTCAACTCAAACTCTTGGAATAGAACTAGGTGCAATGTATTGGCACTTTTTAGACCTTTTGTGGGTATTATTATTTTTGTTTTTATATTTCTTTAAATAAGAAAAAAACGTAAATTTGGGAACTTTTTAACGAATATCTTTTATGGAAGCGACAGTTACTACTGCAAATAACAACGAAAAAACATGGGGAGGCGGAGATGACATCCAGCCATTAGGAGCAAGTTATGGTAAAATGATGATGTGGTTTTTTATCGTATCAGATGCCTTAACATTCTCTGGATTTCTTGCTGCTTATGGTTTTTCAAGATTTAAATTTATTGAAACCTGGCCTTTGGCTGACGAAGTGTTTACTCACTTTCCATTTTTACATGGTGTTTCGGCTCCTATGTATTATGTAGCCTTAATGACTTTTATTTTGATTTTCTCATCTGTAACTATGGTTTTGGCTGTTGATGCCGGTCATCAATTGAAAAAAACAAAAGTTGCAATCTATATGTTCTTAACAATTATTGGAGGTTTAATTTTCGTTGGTTCTCAGGCTTGGGAGTGGAAAAACTTTATTAAAGGAGAATATGGAGCAGTTGAAACAGCAGGTGGAAGTTTATTGCAGTTTGTTGATGCAAAAGGTGAAAGAGTAGCACTTGAAAAGTTTGCTGTTAAATTACCAGAACAAAGAGAAGCTTTGACAAGAAGCCATTCAACCTGGTTTATGGAAGATGCTGAAACGCAAGCTTCATACACAGTTGCTGAAGTTCAGGCTGGTTTTAAAGCACATCCTGAATTATTAATCAGGACAGAACAGATTCTTATTGAAAATGGAAAAAAGAGTAAAAAAGTTTTGACCAGAGCAGAATCTGAAACTCGTTTAGCGACTGCAAAATATGTAGTTGAAGGAGCAAACCTAACTAGAAATGAATACGGAAGTAAATTATTTGCTGATTTCTTCTTCTTCATCACTGGATTCCACGGATTCCACGTGTTTTCTGGAGTTATCATTAACATCATTATCTTTTTTAATGTGTTGTTAGGAACTTACGAGAAAAGAAGAAGCTACGAAATGGTAGAGAAAGTTGGTTTATACTGGCACTTTGTCGATTTAGTTTGGGTATTCGTATTTACAGTTTTCTACTTAGTTTAATTTTAGATTTTAATTATTATGTCACACGAGCACGTATCAAATACAAAAAGAATCTGGTTTGTTTTTGCATTACTATCAGCAGTAACTACAGTAGAGGTTATCCTTGGTATCTACAAACCGGCAGTTTTAGAAGGTAATCATTTTGTAGGTTTGAATTTGTTGAACTGGATATTTTATATCCTTACATTATACAAAGCATATTATATAGTATGGGCATTTATGCACATGGAAGGTGAAAAAAGCAGCCTTAGATGGTCTGTTGTTTCCCCTGTTATTTTCCTGGTTTTATATTTATTGTTTATTCTCTTAACTGAAGGACATTATATTTATGGGGTTTTTAAAGATTCTACTATTAAATGGAATTTTTAACATGATATTAATTCGAAAAGAAGCTCCGTTTAACGGAGCTTTTTTTATTTTTGTACCTCAATAATTTCCGCACTTACAATGAAAAAAAATATAGTTCTTTTTGTACTTTTTGTTTTGCCAATTGTAGCCTATTTGTTTTTTGCTTCCGGCGTAAATAGTTTTACAACATTGCCCGTAATTACACCAAAAATTAGTGACTTTGGAAATTGGGAATCTTTAAGCGGTAAAAAAGTTTTACTGGATAAAAAGATAACCGTTCTTGGTTTTGCAGGTTCTGATATTTTAAATAACAGGGGGAATTATTTTAATTTAAACGAAAAAATTTACAAACGTTATAATGGTTTCGAAGATCTTCAGTTTGTAGTTTTATGCCCGTTTGGAACCGAAAAAGAAGCTCAGAAAATTGTAGATGCTTTATCTCCTTTTACAGATGTGAAAAATTGGAATTTTGTTTTTGCTTCGAATGAAGAAATTCAGAATTTTTATGATCAATTGCATTTAAAAGGGAAGTTAGATAAAAACTTAGGGACTTCAAATGTTTTTATCGTTGATAAAGAAAGAAATTTAAGAGGAAGAAAAGACGGTAAAGAGTACAAAGAAGGTTATAATACGTTTCATCCGTCTGAATTGAGTAATGAGATGCTGGATGATTTTAAAATTATTTTGTATGAATACCGCGCAGCTCTTAAAAAGAATCATAATGCCACTAAACAACTTTAAATAAACTGAAATGTTTAAAAACAAATCATATATCGGAATTTCGTTTATTATTTTAATCTTCGGAATTTATGCTGTGCCTAAAATTGTTGACAGAATCAAAAATGGAGATGTTGTAAAAGGGAATCGTTTAGACAACGTAGGTGCAAAAACTTCTAATGCAGATGAAAAGTTACTAACGATTGGAAAAGCTCCTAAATTTGAGTTAACCAATCAGGATAATGTTAAGATTTCAAATGAAACATACAAAGGTAAAGTTTATGTTTTGGAATTTTTCTTTACTACCTGTCCTTCAATTTGTCCAAAGATGAACATGAGTATGCTGGAAATTGAAAAGACATTTTTTGGAAATCCAAATTTCGGAATTGCTTCAATTACAATTGATCCTGTCCATGATACACCGCAAGTTTTAAAAGATCATAGAAAATTATTAGGCGTTAAATCATCAAACTGGAATTTTTTAACTGGTGATAAAGCAACTATTATGGATTTATCAAATAAAGGGTTTAATCTTTATGCCGGAGAAAATGCAAAAGTAAACGGTGGTTTTGAGCATTCAGGATTATTTGCGTTAATTGATAAAGAAGGAAACATTCGTTGTAGAAAAGATGAATTCGGAAATCCGATTTTATATTATGACGGACTGGAAAAAAAAGGAGTAAGGGATATTCAGCAGGATATTAAAATATTATTAGAAGAATAAAAAAATGGAAGATCATTCATTAGAAAAAAAATACAATAAATTTATTATTGCTGTTTCAATTGTAATTCCGGTTGTAGTCGCTATTTTGTTTGGTGTAAAGCTTAAAGATTTTGGATATAATGTAGAACCGCTTTCGTTTCTGCCTCCAATATATGCAACGATAAATGGTATTACAGCTGTAGTTTTAGTTTTGGCAGTTATTGCAATTAAAAAAGGAAATCAGAAAGCGCATGAACGTTTAATGACGACTGCGATTGCATTGTCAGTGGCATTTTTAGTAATGTATGTGGCGTATCATATGACAGCTGATTCAACAAAATTTGGAGGAGAAGGAGTTGTTAAGTTAATCTATTTCTTTATTTTGATTACTCACATACTATTGTCAATTGCTATTATTCCTTTGGTTTTAATTACTTATGTTAGGGCTTTAGCAAAACGATTTGACAAGCATAGAAAGATTGCTAAAATTACATTTCCGCTTTGGTTATATGTTGCCGTAACAGGTGTTGTGGTTTATTTAATGATTTCTCCTTATTATGTGTAAAATAGAAAATAGAATAAAGAATAAAGAGAATAGATTAGAAAATAGAAGCCTAGGAGAGTGTTTGTTCTCAACGAGATATTTCTATATTCTTTTCTCTATATTCTTTTCTCTCAATACAAACGCTCAGTGTGCGATGTGTCGTGCTGCTCTTTCAGGAGAATCAAACATAAAAAAAGCAGAAGCTGTCAATGATGGAATTGTTTATTTAATGGTAATTCCGTATTTGCTTGTGGCTATAATTGGAGTTTTAATATATAAGATGTACCAGTCAAAAAGCAAAAAGACCGAATAAATTTCGGTCTTTTTTTTTATTTTAATCCATCAACAGAAACATTTACAGTTCCGTTTATTTTGATAAATGCAATAATAGCCTGATTGGTTAATTGTATTTTATCAAACTGTATGTCTTCCATTTTTCCATTAATAAATACTCCTGGCATAGGGGAGTAGTTTTTAAGATAAGCGGCTATATTTTTTTTGCCTTCTTCTAAATTAGGTTGTATGGAATATCGGCAGTTTTCTTCTAATTTTTTCAGGATATAGCCTTGAGCCAGCCAGTTTGCGGTTCGCATTAATTTGCTTTTTGTATCTAAAACATAATCCAGTTTGTCGAAATAAATTTCTTTGGTCTGTGGGTTATATTGAGGAAATCCGTTTAAATAAATGGTTCCGTTTACAGATCCTAAAACATCAAGGGCAATCACCATTTTTCCGTCTTTATGCCAAATCTCAACATTTTTTACGGTAACTTTCTTGCTTCCGGATCCAAACTCCTGACCTGCAAAATTTTTAGTCATAATTTTTGAAGCATCAACATAACTTGATATTGCAGCAATGTTAGTCGTAATTTGATTTGGAATTTTAGCTATTGGTTTCAAAATAATTTTAGAAGCATTAAACTTAGATTCAGGTTGTTTACCGATCAAAGTTTCCATATTACATTTCATTCCCATATTCAGTAAAAACAAATCGTTTTTGAGTTTTGCATTAGTCGAATATACTTCTACAGGAACAATTCGCAGCCAGCTTTCATAAGTTTCATTCATTTTCAAAGGCGTGCAGATTTTTTCTAAAGCCGTTAAGATATTTGGTTTAAAATCCATTGATTTTTCAATTGCTTCATCGATGCTTTTTTCAATTTTTGATTTGAAAATAGAAATCGCAGGATTTACTAAATAAGTGATGGGCATGTTTTTACCAAAAACGGTCATTGTTGGACTTTCGTTCCAGTCAAGAGATTTGAATTCTGTTTTTGTGTTGAGTTTCCAGTTGGTTAAAGTAACTTCACTGGATAATGTAATTACACCATTCAAATTGAATTCACGTGTGTCGAAAAGTTCGACTCCTAACTTTTTTGTGCCAATTCTGTATCTGATGTTTGCTTTTAAAGGTAAGATGGTTTTTATCTTTTTATCTGCATTTGCCGGATCGTTTTGAATTTTGATTGGAGCCTGTTTCCAGATTTTTATTTCGATGTCGTCATCCTCAATATTATTATCTTCGTAAATCAATCCGTTTAAAAGAGTGTTGGTTTGATTTTCAATATCTTTTAATTTTACTGTGATGGGTAAATTAATAAAAGACAGATTGCTATCATAAATTAACGGACTTGCATCGTCTGGTTCAGGTTTTAATGTGGCCAGTTTTTGAGAAGTAGAACAGCCGATCAATAATGTTAAAGTTATAAAAAGAACTGAAAAGGAAAAAAGTTTCATCTTGTAGGTTTTTTGGTGAGGCAAAAGTAAGAAAACAAATATATTCTTTGATAAAAGTGTAACAATTAGTTAAGAATGTAGTCTTATTCTAAAAGTCAGATAAAATTTATTAACTTTTTATTACCATAAAATGCGTAATTAAAATGTTATTATTGTCTTAAAATTCAGCGGTATTATGATTGAAATCAGAGATTTGCATAAGTCTTATAAAATGGGAAGTTCAGAATTACATGTATTAAAAGGAATAAATTTTAATATAGAAGAAGGTGAGCTGGTTGCCATAATGGGATCTTCTGGTTCCGGAAAATCAACACTTCTTAATATTTTAGGAATTCTGGACGAAGCAGATTCAGGTAGTTATATCCTGGATAAAACTCCGATTAAAAAACTTAACGAAACAATTGCTTCAAGATATCGAAATAAATTTTTGGGATTTGTTTTTCAGTCTTTCAATTTAATAAATTATAAAACGGCGTTGGATAATGTTGCAATGCCTTTGTATTATCAAGGTGTTAAAAGAAAAGAACGTTACGATATTGCTATGAAATATCTTGAGAAAGTAGGCCTTGGATCGCATTCGCATCACTTGCCAAATGAGCTTTCAGGAGGGCAAAAACAGCGTGTTGCCATTGCAAGGGCTTTAGCATCTAATCCAAAAGTTTTACTGGCAGACGAGCCAACAGGAGCTTTAGATACAAAAACTTCGTATGAAGTTATGGAACTTATTCAGGGAATTAATGATGAAGGGAAAACTATTTTGATTGTTACCCACGAACCTGATATTGCTGCAATGTGCAAAAGAAATGTAGTCCTGAAAGACGGATTGATCATTGATGATAAAAAAATAGAACAAGTTAGAGCTTCAGCGTATGTTTAATATTGAGCGTTGGCAGGAAATATTTGAAGCAATTTCGAAAAATAAGTTAAGAACATTTCTTACTGGACTTTCTGTTGCTTCCGGGATTTTTATTTTAGTGATTTTACTGGGAGCTGGTAAAGGACTTCAAAACGGAATTGAAAAGCAATTCGAGAATGATGCCAAAGGAATTATTGAAGTCTGGTCTGAAAAAACAACAAAGGAATATAAAGGTTTAAATCCGGGAAGAGAAATTCAGTTAAGAAACAGTGATTATGAAATTTCTACAAAAAAATTTGATAACGAGATTGATAAAAAGACATCTGTTCGAAATACTTGGGGAGGAATAATAAGTTATGGAAAAGAATCCGGCAATTATCAGTTTAGAGGAGTAAGTCCTGATTATTTGTATCTTGAAAATGCCACTATTGTCAATGGCCGTTTTATCAATAGTAATGATGTAAAAAATAATGAAAAGGTTGCTGCTATTGGTATGAAAGTTAAACAGGATTTATTTAAAGAGGAAGATCCGATAGGGAAAGAGATTTTAGTTAATGCTATAAATTTTAAGGTAATTGGAGTTTTTACAGATCCTTCAGGAGAACGTGAAGAATCCAGAGTTTATATGCCAATGTCAACCAATCAGCGTGCTTATGGAGCTGGTGATAAAATAACAGGAATGCAGTTTGTCCTGAATAAAAAAGATAATTATGAAGAAGCTTTAGCACAATCTAAAAAATTTACAGACGATATAAAGAAGCTGTTGAAAAGCAAAAATATCATTGCTCCTAATGATGAAAGTGCCATAGGAGTTTATAATTCTGTGGAAGAAGCAAAACAATTTTATGATTTGAATCTTTTTATCAGACTATTTTTTTGGTGGGTTGGTATTTGTACTATTATCGCAGGAGTTGTTGGGGTAAGTAATATTATGCTCATCGTTGTAAAAGAAAGAACGAAAGAAATTGGAATTAGAAAAGCATTGGGAGCATCACCGTTTTCTATTATTTCTATGATTCTTCATGAATCTATTTTTATAACCACGATTGCAGGTTTTGTGGGTTTATTGGCAAGCCTTTTATTGTTAGAATTTGTTGGACCAATGGTTCAAAGCGAATATTTCAGAAATCCCGAAGTAGATTTAAGTGTGGCCTTAACAACACTTGTTTTACTTGTATTTGCAGGTGCAATGGCTGGTTTTTTTCCGGCATACAGAGCTGCCAAAATAAAACCTATTGTAGCACTTAGAGACGAATAATTATGTTTAGTAAAGATAATTGGGATGAGATTTTGCAGGCTTTAACAGCTAATGTTTTCAGAACAGTTCTAACTGCATTTGGGGTATTTTGGGGAATATTTATTTTGGTAATATTACTTGCAGCAGGAAACGGACTTGAAAATGGTGTGAAAAAAGGGTTTGACGGAATAGCGACAAATACCATGTTTATGTGGAGTCAAACAACATCAAAAGCCTATAAAGGTCTTCCAAAAGTGCGTCGCTATGATTTTAGAAATAGTGATGTTGCTTCTTTAAGAGAGGCTTTTCCGGATTTATTATATGTTTCACCAAGGAATCAGTTAGGAGATTTTAACGGAACAAATAATGTTGTCCGTGGTACAAAAACTTCAGCATTTACGATTTATGGAGATTATCCTGAACTGATTAAGCAACAGCCAATGGATATCATAAAAGGTCGTTTTGTAAATCAGCAGGATATTCTCGAAAGAAGAAAAGTAGCTGTAATAGGTAAAGGCGTTATTGCAGAACTTTATGGAAAAGAAGAAGAGGCTGTTGGGACTTATGTGAAAATCAACGGAATTAATTTTATGGTTGTTGGGGTTTATAAATCAAAACAGCAAGGGGGTAATGCGGAACAGGAGCAAAAAAATATTTTTATTCCTTTTACCACTTTTCAGCAGGCTTTTAATTACGGAGATAAAGTAGGATGGATGGCACTTACAGCAAAAGACGGAACATCTATTACAGATTTAAAACCAAAGATTTTAGAAAAAATAAAAGCGCTTCACTCGGTAAATCCAAAAGACGATCGTGCAGTAGGGAACTTTGATTTATACGAACAGTATAATAAAGTGCAAAGTCTGTTTAATATTTTAAAAATCATTGCGTATTTTGTAGGAACTTTGGTTCTGATTTCCGGTGTAATTGGGATATCAAATATCATGCTCATTGTGGTTAAAGAGCGTACTAAAGAAATAGGAATTCGCAGAGCTTTAGGAGCTACTCCCGGAGCTATCAGAGGACAGATTTTATCAGAATCTATATTTTTAACAATCATTTCAGGAATGTTAGGAATTGCTGTAGCGACAGGTCTTATTGCGCTTTTAAACATGTTTTTAGATTCAATGCCTCCAAATAGTAATACCATGTTTGCAAATCCAAGTGTAGATTTAAGGGTCGTATTTGTTGCTTTATTAATTCTCATTGGTTCAGGATTATTGGCAGGATTTATACCGGCACAAACAGCAATCAATGTAAAACCTGTAGATGCTTTGAGAACAGAATAAATTATCAATCAAAATATAATCGAATTAATAACAAACAAAATGAAAAAAGGAGTAACCGTAACCATTTTAATCTTTATTGCTATAGTTTTCTTTGGCGCACTTTACTATCTGTATGCTAAAAATCAGGAGTCGCCAGTTGTTTTTAAAACAGAAAAAGCTGAAATTAAAACGATTGTAAAGAATACGATTGCGACAGGTAATATCCAGCCGGATGAAGAGGTTCTAATCAAGCCAAATATCTCAGGTATTATTGAGCAGGTATATATTAAAGCCGGTGAAAAAATAAAAGCTGGTGATATGATTGCGAAAATCAAAGTCGTTGCGAATGTGTCTAATGTAAGCAGTACCCAAAATCAGGTACAGACTGCTAAAATTGCTTTAGATAACCAGGAAAAAATCTATCAGAGGCAAAAAACATTATTTGAAAAAGATGTAATTTCTGCTAATGATTTTGATGCAGCTCAATTAGCTTACAAACAGGCAAAACAAAATTATCTGTCTGCAAAACAAAGTCTTGATATCGTAAAAACAGGAACAACATCATCATTAGGAAACTATGCAAATACGCTTATTCGTTCTACTGTAAACGGAATGGTTTTAGACGTGCCTGTAAAAGTTGGAAATCAGGTAATTGAAAGTAATAATTTTAATGAAGGAACAACAATAGCAAGCGTTGCAGATGTTGGAAGAATGATTTTTGTAGGGAAAATCGATGAATCAGAAGTAGGCAAAATAAAAGAAAAAATGCCTATTGAGATTACAGTTGGAGCAATTGAAAACAAAAAATTTACGGCTGTTTTAACCTATATTGCCCCAAAAGGAGTAACTGAAAATGGTGCTATTCAGTTTGAGATTAAAGCTTCTTTAGAAAATAGAGATGCTACATTTATAAGAGCAGGTTTAAGTGCAAATGCTTCTATAATTTTAGAGAAAGCAGACAAAGTTTTGGCAATCAAAGAGTCATTGGTTCAGTTTGATAAAAAAACTCAAAAACCTTATGTTGAAATCGAAATAACTCCTCAAAAGTTTCAAAGAAGGGACGTGGTTTTGGGGGTTAGTGACGGAATTTATGTTCAGGTTAAAAGCGGTGTTAAGTCTTCTGATAAAATAAAAATCTGGAATCAGGGATTGATTAATGAAGGAGAAGGTGAGAAAAAATAATTTGATAGCATAAAGAGTTTTTTGGGTTTATAAAATGTTAAATTTGCGTAGTTTTTGGCTATGCTTTCATTCAGAATATATGAAAATAAATAAATATAATAGTCTTGTTTTTGCCATACTTTTTGGATTTGGCATATCAGCTCAGGCACAAACAAAGCAATGGACACTTGAACAATGTGTAAAATATGCATTAGATCATAACATAACAATAAAACTGTCAGAGCTGGATGTTAAAAATGCTGATATTGATAAAAAAAGTGCATTCGGCAGTTACCTTCCATCGGTAAATGGCAGTGCTTCACATTCCTGGAATATTGGTTTGAATCAGGATGTAACAACGGGACTTTTACGTAATCAAACTACTCAATACTCTTCAGTTGGCTTAAATGCAGGAGTTGATATTTATAAAGGTCTGCAAAATCAAAATACTTATAGAAAAGCAAAACTATCAATCATTGCATCAAAGTATCAACTATTAAAAATGCAGGAAGATATTTCTCTGAATGTTGCTAATGCATTTTTAGAGATTCTTGCTTATAAAGAAAATTTGAAAGTAAGAAAAGAACAACTTTTAATAGACGAGAAAAGATTAAAACGTTCTGAAGAGATGGTAAGTGCAGGTACAATTCCAAGAGGTGATTTGTTTGACCTTAAGGCTACAGTTGCAACTGATCAGCAGGCTATTGTTGTTGCTGAAAATAATTTGTTGATTTCTAAATTAAGTTTAGCGCAGCTTTTACAATTAAAAGAGTTTACTGATTTTGATGTAATTGATGATACAAATGCAAAGGATGAAAATAATATCATGGCACAAAATCCAGTCGATATTTACAACAAAGCAAAAGAAACAAGGACAGAATTGAAACTGGCACAGACTAATCTGGAAATTGCAGAGAAAAATGTAACAATAGCAAAAGGAGCTTTTCAGCCAACGCTAACCGGTTTTTACTCTTTCAATACAAGAGCCAGTTATAGTGATCAGCTTAAGGATATTAATGGTGTTCCAACGGTTGTTGGACCAGATCCAATTTTTGACCAGTTTAGTAATAATAAAGGACATAATTTTGGTTTACAATTGAACGTGCCAATTTTTAACGGGTTTTCAGTTAAAAATAATGTAGAAAGAAGCAAAGTTAGTTTAGAAAAATCCAAAATAGATTTAGAGCAAAAAAGTTTAGATTTGCAGCGTAACGTTTATACTGCTTTTACAGACGCAAAAGGAGCGCTAAATACTTATGAATCATCGACTGTAACTTTAGAGGCCAGACAACAGGCTTATAATTTTGCCAAAGAAAAGTACGATGTAGGCTTGATGAATGCATTTGATTTTACTCAGGCTCAGACTTTGTTAACTAATGCACAGTCAGATGTTATCAGGGCAAAATATGATTACATGTTCAAAATAAAAATACTTGAATTTTACTTTGGAATTCCAATTGTTCCAATTCAAACAAAATAATTTATTATGTCAAAAAAAACAATTTATTTCTTACTAGGAGGAGCATTAGTAATTATAGTTGCTTTAATTGGTCTTTCAAAAGCTGGAATTATAGGAAATAAGGATGAAGGCAAAGAAGTAGAAACATCAGAAGTAGTGGCTTCTACCATTGTCGAAACAGTTTCGGCAACAGGTAAAATTCAGCCGGAAATAGAAGTTAAAATAGCACCTGAAGTTTCAGGTGAAATTATTTTATTAAATGTAAAAGAAGGTCAGGTCGTTAAAAAAGGAGATTTATTGGTGAAAATCAATCCTGATTTGTATACATCAAGTTATAATCGATCAGTTTCAAATTTATCCGGAACCAAAGCAGGTTTGACACAATCAGAAGCCAGTTTTAAAGAGGCAAAAGCAAATTACGAGCGAAATAAAACTTTGTATGATAAGGGAGTTATTTCAAAATCAGACTGGGATAAAGCAATTGCTTCTTTTGAAGTAGCAAAGGCTACAAGACAAAGTTCGTATTATAATGTTCAGAGTGCTTCTGCTTCAGTAAATGAAGCAAAAGATAATTTAGGACGTACTACGATTTATTCTCCTGCAGATGGAACTATTTCGATATTAAACGTTGAGTTGGGGGAACGTGTTTTAGGAACGCAGCAAATGGCAGGAACAGAGCTTCTAAGAGTGGCTAACCTTAATAATATGGAGGTTGAAGTTGATGTTAATGAAAATGATATTGTAAAAATAAAAATTGGTGACGAAGCTAATGTTGAAGTAGATGCCTATCTAAAAAAGAAATTCAAGGGTATTGTAACCAGTATTTCCAATTCGGCAAGCACTACTTTAACATCTGATCAGGTAACTAATTTTAAAGTAAAGGTTCGTATTTTAAAAGAATCATATAAGGATTTACAGGAAGGAAAACCTGCTTCATATTCGCCATTTAGACCAGGGATGACAGCAACGGTTGATATTATTACAACAACGAAAACAAATGTTTTGGCAGTGCCTATTAGCTCTGTTGTAGTAAAATCGGATACGACTGCAGTGAAAGATTTTAAGGTAGAAGATCCGAATGAGAAAAAAGCTGTACCCAAAAGCGATAAAAAATTCGAATGCGTATTTGTGAAAGTTGGTGATAAAGCAAAAATCAGAATTATCAAAACCGGAATTCAGGACGATACAAATATTGAAGTGATGTCTGGACTAAAACCGGGAGATATTGTAATTACAGGACCTTACACAACCGTTTCAAAAGAGTTAAATTCGGGTGATAAAGTAAAGATTAAAAAGGCTGGAGCTCCGAAGAAATAACTCGATATAAATTAACTTTTAAAATAAAAAATTTTGTCTTTTATTCTCAATATAGAAACCGCCACCAAAAATTGTTCAGTAGCAATTGCTAAAGATGGTGAAACAATTATATGCAAAGAAATTGCAGAAGAAGGTTATTCACATGCTGAAAAATTACATGTTTTTATTGAAGAAATAATTGCGGAATCCGGAATTTCTGTTCATGATTTGGCAGCAGTGGCCGTTAGTCAGGGGCCAGGTTCTTACACTGGTTTGAGAATTGGGGTTTCGGCAGCAAAAGGATTGTGTTTTGCGTTAAATATTCCGTTGATAGCAGTAGATACTTTACAAACTTTGGCATCTCAGGCTAAAATTTCTGAAGGAAAAATAATCCCGATGCTGGATGCCAGAAGGATGGAAGTCTACAGCGCTGTTTTTAATTCTAAACTTGAAACGGAAAGAGCCATTCAAGCTGAAGTTATTACTGAAAATTCTTTTAGCGATTTAACAGATACAATTTATTTTGTAGGCGACTGTGCAGAAAAATGCAGACCAGTTTTGACAAAAGAAAATTTTGTGTTTTTAGAAGAAGTAAAATATCCTTCGGCTGCAGCGATGAGTAAAATCAGTTACGATAAATATCAAATAAGCGACACTGTAGATGTCGCTTATTTTGAACCTTATTATTTAAAAGATTTTATGATTACTGCTCCAAAAAAGCAATAAATTCATTCTATTTTTGAAGTGTATATGGCTGAATTGCAATGCCAGCTTCATCTAATGCTGTTTTACAATTCTCTAAAGTTTCAGAAAAAACAGCTCCATAATTTTCGTTTTTTGCCCATGGTCGCACCGCAAATTCTACAGAACTTGCTGTTAAGTTTTTTACAAATACTTCGGGTGCAGGAGTTTTAAGAACTTTTGGGTTCTTAATTAAAGCATCTAGTAATATATCCTTTGTTTTTTTGATATCTGAATCGTAAGAAACAGCAAAAGTCAGATCGGCTTTTCGTTCACCCTGCATTGAATAATTGATAATATTTCCATTAGATAATGCTCCATTTGGAATAAAAACAGTTTGGTTATTTCCTGTGATTAATTTTGTAACGAAAATTTGAATTTCTGCAACTGTTGCGATAACGCCTTGTGCTTCGATTGTATCTCCTACTTTAAAAGGCTTAAAAAGAATAATCAGCATTCCGCCGGCAAAGTTTGAAAGTGAGCCCTGCAATGATAAACCTACCGCTAAGCCCATTGCTCCTAAAATAGCAACAAATGACGAGGTTGGCACCCCGAGATTTGAAATAACTGTTACAAATAATAGAATTCGTAAAGCCCAAAGTAATATATCAGCAAGGAATTTAGATAAAGTAGGATCTAAATTTCTCTTTATCATTACTTTTCTAATGATTCGGTTTGTTAATCTAATAGCATACAGACCGATAAATAAAATTAAAAAAGCAGAGATTAATTTTGGGGAATAATCAAATAATAAGTCAATAAATCGGGTAGCATAATTACCGAGTTGGTCTGAATTAACGTTCATGATTTTAAAATAAAAAACCTTCTCATTGAGAAGGCGTATTAGTTTTGCAAATATAAAAATTTGCTATAATAAAAAATAGTTTTTAAACATTATAAGATATAAGTTTTATCAGTCAGTTTCTGTTATTGGCTTTTCACTAATATCTACTACAGTGTCGTAAATTTTTGGTGGTGAATCATCAGTTTCTATACTTTCTTTTACAGAATCAATGATGTCATTTATAGAATCAGTTGCTTTTTCTGCATATTCACTTATAACATCTTTGGCATGGTTTGTAAACTCAACAGCATCTTCCAATATTGGTTCAGAGGCTTCTTTAACTTTGTTTAACGTTTCTTCTACAAAATTTTCTGCTTTTTCGATAATTCCATTTTCGGTTTCAATAGCCGGTTCCTGAGTTTTGCTAAATAATTTTTTTAAAAATGATGATAATCCCATGTTACAAAGCTTATTAGGTTAGAATACAATATTAAGGATTTTGTATAAGTATTGTGTTGTATTTTGGTAAAATATTGAAAGTAAGTATGAGTAGAAACAAAAAAAGCGCCAAACAAGGCGCTTTTATATAATTAATTTTTTGTCTTTTATGCGTTTAATGCTTCGACAGTAATTTGCTCGTCATTCAGCATGCTTTTCAGCATGTTTTCGATACCGCTTTTTAAAGTAAATGTCGATGATGGACAACCGCTGCAAGCTCCTTGTAAAATTACTTTTACAACTTTATTATCTTCATTATAAGAATCAAAAGCAATATTTCCGCCATCAGCAGCAACAGCAGGTTTTACATATTCTTCAAGGATGTTGATGATTTGTTGCGATGTTACATCTAATTTATCAAAAGCTTCATCTTTGGTTGCATCGTTTTTAACTGCGATTTCAAGAAGGCTTTCGTCTAAAACTGTTCCTCCGTTTTCGATAAACTGCTTGATGAAAGTTCTCAGTTCAAGCGTAATTTCCTGCCAGTCATTGATTTCATATTTCGTTACCGAAATGTAGTTTTCATCAATAAAAACCTCTTTAACGTAAGGAAATTTAAATAACTCTTTCGCCAGAGGGGAAGAGGCAGTCTGGTCGATATTTTTATATTCAACGGCATTTTTGGTCAGCATTCTGCTTACTACAAATTTTAAAGCAGCCGGATTTGGGGTAGACTCACCGTAAACAGTGATAGGCTGTTTTTTTGGTTTGTTTTCGTCAATGTTGATAATAACTCCTCCTTTATTTACAAAAGCTTCAATTTGTTCTGCTACAGCTTCCTTAACATCATCCCATTCTACAATGCTAAATCTTTCAACCGCAATAAAGTTGCCGGAAATATAGACTGTTTTTACGAATGGAAGGTAAAATAATTGCTGAGCAAGCGGAGATGATTGCGCTTCATCGATATTTTTGAACTCAAAGTTTTGATTTTGAGTGATAAAATCGTCAAATTCAAACTTTATAATAGTCGGATTTTGAGTTTCTTTTATAGTGATTTTTGCCATGTCTGTATATTTTTTGCAAATTTACTAAAGTTATTTTCTACGAATAGCTATATTTGATTTTTATTGCATTAATTAAGACTCTTTTTAAATAAACTCTAAGGATTATTATTTAAAGTGTAAAGTGTTTTATAAACTCATTTGTTATTATGATATTAAGAATTAGATTTTTATTCTTTTTTTTAACTGCAACATTTTTTTCTTACGGACAAGAAGGAATTCCGGTATATTCAGATTATTTATCAGATAATTATTACTTGATACATCCTTCTATGGCAGGTGCTGCAAATTGTGCAAAAATAAGACTGACTGCCAGAAAACAATGGTTTGGCCAGGATGAAGCACCGTCTTTGCAGACATTAAGTTTTAATGGTAAAATAGGAGAGAGATCGGGTGGAGGAGTTATTATTTTTAATGATAAAAACGGATATCATTCACAAAAAGGAGTGAAACTTACTTATGCTCATCATATTATGTTCTCAAGAAGCGAACTGGATTTAAATCAGCTTTCTTTTGGTATTAGTGGAGGTTTAATTCAAAGTCAACTGGATGAAACTTCCTTTGGCGGGACTTTTGATCCTATCGTTTTTGGTTCTATTCAAAACGATTCTTATTTTAATGTTGATGTGGGAGCGTCATATAATTTTTTGGATTTTTATGCACATGCAACGATTCAGGGACTTATAGAAACCAGAAGAGGCTTATATACCGATTATGAAAGTGATAATCTTAGAAAGTTTTTGTTAAGTGCCGGTTATGTTTTTGGAAAAAGGGAAAATATTACCTGGGAACCTTCTATTTTATTTCAGTTATTTGAAAAAACCAAAGAAAAGTCCATTGACCTGAATTTAAAAGCCTATAAAAACATGGATTTTGGAAGTATATGGGCTGCCTTATCTTACAGAAGAAGTTTTGATGGAGCAAGATATACAACAGGAAATGGTGTTGGTGATCAAAAACTACAATATATAACTCCTATTATTGGTCTTAATTATAACAACTTCATGTTTGCTTATACCTATTCAAACGTAACCGGAGATGTAAAATTTGATACAGGAGGCTATCACCAAATAACTTTAGGAATTAATTTATTTTGTAAGAGAGAACGCTACGATTGTAATTGTCCTGCTGTTAATTAAAAGTAGAATATCATGTTAATAAAAGCTGTAAATGGTAAATCTCCGGTAATCCCTGAAGATTGTTATGTTGCTGAAAATGCAACTATTGTAGGGGATGTAGTTTTTGGTGATTTATGTAGTGTTTGGTTTAATGCTGTGATTCGGGGAGATGTCAATTTTATTAAAATTGGGAATAAAGTAAATATTCAGGATGGAGCTATTATTCATTGCACATATAAAAAACATCCCACAATTATTGGCAATAACGTATCTATAGGTCATAATGCTATTGTACATGGTTGCACTATTCATGACAATGTTCTAATTGGCATGGGTGCTATAGTAATGGATAATTGTGTTGTCGAAAGCAATTCGATTATAGCTGCCGGAGCAGTTTTGACTCAAAATACAGTTGTAGCTTCAGGCAGTATTTATGCAGGTATTCCCGCTAAAAAGGTGAAAGATATTGATCAGTCAGATTTTGCGGGTGAAATTGAGCGCATCTCAAATAATTATGTGATGTATTCGGGCTGGTTTAAAAACGAAGAATAAATTATAAATACATTTTCAAGTTCCAAATTCTAATGAGATTCAAAATTATTGGAATTTGGATTTTTTATTTTGGAGTTTACTGAATTATAAATTGATTCTTTCGAAAAATGAACTTTTGTAGCTTTCACTTATCGGAATTCGCTTGTCGCTGATTAATACTTTGTTTTTTTGTATCGATTTTACATGTTTGATATTAATGATGTAAGATCTGTGAATTCTTGAAAAACCTTTACTGGAGAGCAGGTTTTCCAGTTTGATAAGACTAATTAATGTCAGTGTAAATTTATTGTCTGTTGTATAAATCTTGACGTAATCTTTTAATCCTTCGATGAATAAAATATCCGAAAAATTTATTTTTACATTTTCATATTCAGCCCTTACAAACATAAAATCCTGTTCTGATTCAGTAGTGACAGGGATTTCGGGATTAGACTGAATAGCTGTTGGGTTAAAAATTTGCTGAGCCCGTACAACCGATTTTAAAAAGCGGTGAAACGGAATGGGTTTTACTAAATAATCTACTGCACCAAGATTGAAACCTTCAACAGCGTAATCAGAATAAGCGGTTGTGAAAATAATTAAAGGCTTTTTTTCAATTGTATTTAAAAATTCAATACCGGAAAAATGAGGCATCTGAATATCCAAAAAAATTAAATCTACGTTGTTTTGGTTAATAAAAGATACAGCGTCAATAGCATTGTTGAAAGTACTAATTAATTCTAACGAATCTACTTTGCTGACAAAATCTTTTAGTAAGTCAACTGCTAATGGCTCATCATCAATAATTACACATTTCATTTGTATCGAAGTTAATTTTAGTAATTGTTTTTACAAGTCAAAAGTAGTTTTAAACTAAGTACTTACATTTTAAAATTTAGTTAAAATTCAGTACGCTTTTATTGGATTTCAGTCTGGATTTTGTCCAGTTTTAAATTTAAATGTACACGGTAATATTGACTGTCCTGTCTGATTGTAAGTTCATGTGCGTCCGGATACAGTAAATCCAGTCTGTTTTGAATATTTACCAGACCGATTCCTGAATTGTCGGGGTCTTTTACCTGATTTTCGATAGTGTTCTCAATCCAAAAATCGAGGTTGTTATCCAAAATGAAAATTTTAATTTTTACATAAGCAGCCCCTTTATAATCGGTTCCGTATTTAAATGCATTTTCTACAAATGAAATTAACAATAAGGGTTCGATAAATTTATTTCGGGTATCACCATGAACATTAATAACAATATTTTCAATATTATTAAGCCTCAGTTTTTGTAGTTCGATATAATTCTGAATATAGTCAATTTCTTTTTCTAAAGCCACCGTTTTATTATCTGTTTCATACAACATGTATCGCATGAGTTCAGATAATGTCACGATGGCATCAGGGACCAAATCAGATTTTTTGTGAGCCAAAGAATAGATGCTATTAAGTGAATTAAATAAAAAATGCGGATTTGTTTGTTTACGCAGATAATTTAATTCGGTATTAGTTCTGTGCGTTTCGGCGATTAATTTATTTTGTTGATTTTGATAAAATTCGGTTAAGGTTCTTATAATAGCACTAATGGCAGTAATTAAAAGATAGAAAAACGAAGGGCCGATTTTAAAAAAAAATGGTTGTTTGTGCATGCGCCCTCTCATTTCCTGATTTTTCAAAAACATTTTAACTTCTTGAGGGATCATTTTAGGAGGCATCATATTAGGTGGTCGCAAATGATTGAATTCGGGAATAAAATAATTAATCCTGATTGCCATAAAAAGTAAAATGAGCGCCAGAATAAAAACAAAATAGAGCCAGTATTTTTTCTCTAAAAGCAAAAGGGGTACCAAATAAAAATAATTCAGATAAAACAAAATGATTCCGGTACCCCATTGTACATAAAAATCATTACTGATTCTAAAGGGACTTTCATAAAACTGAATCAAGGATGTCAATATAAAGAAAGTCCAAATGGTAACGTGGAATAAAACTTTGTTTGAATTTGTATTTTTAAGGGCACCGATATTCATTTAGATTTTTATTTTTAATAAAATTAAATCATTTTTGGTTACCGAAGGAGATGTATTTTGATTGAGTTTTTTTATTACCAAATGGGCAACTTTCAAGGCATCTTCTTCAGAACTGAAACTTTTAACTTCACTAATTACAGGAATAATGATCTGTTTTATTAAAGTTTTATTTTTATATGAAATTGTATACCCCCAGCCGGATGTAGTTTTTATTGATTCTGCCTGAAGTGTTTCTTTTTTTGAACAAGAGATTAGTAACAGGAAAAATGTAATAAAAAGTAAATTCTTCCGAAATAATTTCCGGAAGAATTTGAGATTTGAGGTATTAATTGTCATCGTCATTTTGTTCTTCAAGTGGTCTGAATTCCCAGGCATCATCAAAATAGGTAGAACCGATTCTTCCCAACATTAAAAATCCTCTGTTATTAATTGCAAAGCCTACAGCATCTGTTCTTGATGCTCCTTCAAGGGCTGTTCTTTCTTCCCAAAGATCAGTTGTCGGATTATATTCCCAAACAGTTTTGGTTCCTTCACCTCCTACAACATAACCCAATCCGTTTAAGCTAAAACTTGATGCATTTGAACGGGTAATTGCATAGTCATTGTTCCAGCTGTAATCATCATCATCATCCTGATCAATATCGCGAAGTCTTGTCCAGACTTCAGTTGAGGGATTAAATTCCCAGAAATCTTCCTGATTTGTTCCGTTATTGATACCGGTTCCCAGATAAGCTTTGTCATTGATGACAAAAACGGTAGCATTACGTCTTTTGTTTCCGCTAAATCCGCTGACAAGTGTCCATGTATTATCACTATCGTTATACTGATAAAAATCTTTCAGATAATTTCCATCATAACCAGTTCCAAAATAAGCTTTTCCGCCCACCTGAAATCCAACAGCTCCATAGCGTGCTGTTCCTCCAAAATCTGCTTTTTGAGTCCAGGAATTGCTTTGAGGGTCGTATTGGAAAAAATCTTTTAGTTTATTGGTTCCGTCATACCCTAAACCAATATATCCTTTATCATTAAGAGCAAAACTTGATGCGGAGCTTCTTCCTGTCCCGGTGAAATCGGCTTTTTGTTCCCAGTAATCTCCGTTTGAGTTGTAAGCCCATAAATCTTTTAAATATTCATCTCCTGTATAACCTGTCGCGACATAAGCATAATCTCCAATAACAAAACTTGCAGCACTAGATCTGGCAGGTCCGTCAAACGCAGATTTTTTAATCCAGTTTCCTACTAATTCATCATCATCGTCATCGTTACTGCAGCCTATAAAAAACAGGCTTGAAAATAGAGCCGCGAATAATATTCCTTTTTTTAGATTATTCATAGTGTATTAATTTAATTTATTGTTTGTATTTGATCCCAATGCTTAAAATGTATCCGTTTCCGGTGTTAAAATCATATAGTTTATGATTATTCTCATCTAAAAGATGGTATTTTTTCTCAAAATCATAACCTCCCTTAAAATTGATAAACCAGTTTTTATCCATGTTACGTTCGTATTCAAGAGCAGTGCTTATTTGTGATGTACTAATTTTTTTTGCTGTATTGTACATTTCAACAGGATTGTCCAAATTGTAAAAACTACCGTTAAAACTATTGCTCAGGCTAAATTTGTTTCGGTCGTTATTAAAATACGATATTTTGGAATCTGGAAAACCGATTAAAATATTGGTACGATTACCTAATTTGTTTGTAAATGAGAATGTCGGAATGAATTTAGGCGAACCAAAAACTGTTGATCTTTCAATACCAATATTTAGAACTGTCTTTGAATTTAATTGTTGGCTGAACTGAAAACTTCCTAAAACGCTAATATCCGAAATGCCTAAATTTTGTTGAAAATTGGCTGTTGGCATAACGGCTAAACTGAATTTAGCTGCATCAGAAACTTTATGCGAAAACTCAAATTTGTTTTGAATTCGGTTAAATTGATTCAGATTTTCAAAATTTTCATAAGCTCCTGCTTCATATCTTATTTTAAGAGACGTGTATTCTATTTTGTTTGTAAATTCATTTCTGTCATTAATTTTTTTAGAAATAAAAATGCCTGTGTTTGTTTCGTTAAAATTTATTTCTTCTGTTGGCTCTGTTTTTATATTAAAATCGACAGCAAATTTTTCCTGTGCTTTCATACCTAACATCCCCGCCAAAAACAGCAACCAGATTAAAACCTTTATTTTCATTATTTATTTAATTGGTTCAAAAGTAGGAGTAGACCTGTTTTAAAAAAAAGAAGATATATGTATGGCTGTTTTTAGTAGACAAAACGGCAATTTTTAAGGTTTAATGGGGTAATGCTTTGTGAAAGTATGTCGTAGATAATTTTTTGCTGTCTATAGGTAAAAAGTGCGAGGTCGTATATGTTATAGTGCTGTCCAGAAATGTGCCTTTTATATTTGTCCAAAAATTAGGATTATGTATAAGTTTATATTGATGGTGTGTTTTGCCTTTGCAATGGTTTCATGCGGCACAGATACAGATGCCGGAGAATTTGTTGTTGGGTCTGATTATTTGGCGGTAAACAACAAAGTAATTTTAATCGATACTGTTACGGTCGAAATGTCTACGATAAATTTCGATTCCTTAATTACATCAAATAAGAGCCGTATTTTGGTAGGAAACTATGATGATCCAATTTTTGGGAAAGTAAAATCAAATAGTTATTTTCAGCTGGCAGCAGACTCATATTCTTTGATTAGTACCACCGATACAGAATCTGCAAATTATGTTTTCGATTCTATTTCCATGATTTTAAAATATGATAATTATTATTATGGTGATACAACTAAAGTGCAGACATTCAGTATTCACAGGTTACTTCAGAAGGTAAAGCCTAATACCGATGATGATTCTTTTTATAATAATTCTAGTTTAAATTATAGTTCAGAAAGTTTAGGTACTGTTTCGTATAAACCCAGGCCGTTAGAGAAAGATTCAATTAATATTAAAATGGACGTTACGTTTGGAGAAGCTCTTTTTTTAAAATTAAAAAAGAGAGAGGTTACTGATTTTGACAGCTTTGCTGAATATCTAAAAGGGTTAGTACTGGTTCCGGAAACAACTAATTCTTCAAGTGTGATTGGGTTTGGCCTCACGAGTAAAGTACGGTTGTATTATTCAAAATATCTTGGGGATGATATAGACTCTTATGTGAAAGATTTTACTATTGTAGATGCCACTAAGCAGTTTAATGCTATTTCACTGGATAAATCCGGAACTTTGATTCAAGACCTACCGGCTTCAAATAGTAAATTATCGAGTTTACTTACCAATAATCAGGGCTTTATTCAGTCGGGTACGGGTGTAGCCTGTAGAATTGATTTTCCAAATATAAAGCAACTCAAATACATATCAGATAAAGGTGCTATTGTTGATGCAGAACTGATTTTAAAACCTGTAAACAATACATATTCTGAAAAATTTCCTTTGTCGGATTCCTTGCAGGTATACGTAGCAGATAAATTAAACAGGATCAGCGGTAGCCTGAACAGTTCATCAGGAACAGCATTATTTGCAAAACTCAATAAACAAAGTGACGAATTCAACGAAAATGTTGGTTATTCGCTATCGGTCGGTGGTTTTTTGCAAAAAGAAATGCTTAAACAATCAGATTCTAAATCTTCACTAATCTTTGTTTTGCCTACTATAAGTAAAGCAGTTAACAGACTTGTTTTGGGAGATCAAAAACATCTGAATAATAAAATTCAACTGAAAATTTACTATCTCTCTTATTAAATGAAAAATAAAGTTATCTTTTTGAGTTGCTTCATTTTAATGTATGTAACTTCATTTTCGCAAAGTATTTCCAGTTCTCCTTATTCTTTGTATGGTTTAGGGAGTGTTTATGATGCTGATTATGGCTCTATTCCTTCAATAGGCTCTTCAGGAATAGCACTGCCATCAGATACTTTTATCAACAATCTGAATCCTGCTTCATTAGGCTATTTGCCACAGAATCATTTTATGTTTGAAGTAGGAGGTAAATTTATTGGTACAACTTTTCAAAGCAGTTCCAAAACTGAAAACCGCAATAATTTTCAGTTTTCACATATTGCTTTTGCATTTGCAGTGAGTAAAAAATCTGCTTTCGGAATTGGTTTAAGACCTTATTCAAGTGCTGCTTTTAAAATTTCAGAACTTAAATTACCAGTTGCGAACAGTTCTGAATATTATATTTTAAATGCAGAAGGATCAGGAGGGTTAAATAATTTTGATGTATCATATGGGTATCGTATAAGTAAAAAGTTATCTGTGGGGGTTACAGGGACTGTATTGTTTGGTAATACTACTGATCAAAGAAGTTATACGATTTCAAATTCAATAACAACTATTGATAAAAAAACAAATTATAGTGGCGTACGTGCAGATTTGGGAGTCCAGTATAAAATAGATTCTACTTTTACGATTGCTTCTACTTTTAAAATGCCCTCGCAGGTTAAGGCTTCTAAAGTTCAGTCCGTAGCAACCATCAGCAGTTCAAATGAAAGTACCATAGAGTCTGACGCAGCTTCTGATACCGATGATTATTATCTGCCTTTAGAAATAGGATTTGGTATTAGTAAACGCTTCAAAAACAATCTGAATATGACTCTTGATTATGAGAAGAGTTTGTGGAGTGATACCAATCAGTCAGAATTGTATGGGAACTTTGTCAACCAGGACCGCTTTGCTTTAGGATTTACTTTTAAAAGAAATAAAAATTTAAGAAGTTATTGGGATAGTGTTCAGTACGGTGCCGGGGTGAATTATAATACAGGTTATCTTGAAGTTGATGGGAAAAGGGTTAATAATGCAGCAATTTCATTGGGAATCAGCCTGCCGATAGACAATACCTATTCAACTCTTAATATATCATATTCATATGGTCAAAAAGGGAAAATAGGGGATGGACTTATAAAAGAGAATTACCATAAGTTATCGCTTAATTTGTCATTAGACGGAATTTGGTTTGTTAAGCGAAAAATAGAATAATGGATTAAAAATCTTTTTGAATAACGTTGTATTTATTATTTAAAATTGATTTCAAAACCGCCGGGTTTGAATTGACATAAAACACAGGTTCGCTTTGTTGAACATTAGAATCTGAAAAACCTACTTCACGTAAAATGTTTTTGGTTTGTCTTGCTACAGCTTCCCCAGAATCAATAATCTGAATATGTTCAGGAAGTATTTTTTTAATCTGCGGAATCAAATAGGGGTAGTGACTACATCCCAACACAAGATAGTCAATATTAGCTTCAATCATAGGCTGTAGGTATGATTCTAATAGCTGAGTCATTTCCGGTGAATTAAGATTCCCGTCTTCAATGAGCTGAACGAGTCCGTAACCCACCTGTTCAATGATTTTTGTATCCTGAAACATTTCTGCAGTTTTATTAAACAATTCACTGTTTAAAGTGCCTTTTGTAGCCAGAATACCAATAACCTGTGTTTTAGAATTATGTGCAGCCGGTTTTATTGCCGGTTCAATGCCAATAAAAGGAATATCATAATCCGTACGAAGTTCCCTAATGGCATTTGTAGTGGCAGTATTACAGGCAACAACAATTAATTTACAGTTGTTTTCAATTAAAAAATCCACGTTTTTTTTACTTAAGGCAACAATTTCATCTTTAGATTTTTGACCATAAGGAGCATTTTTACTGTCAGCTAAATAAATGGTTTTTTCGTTTGGAAGTAATTCATGAATAGCATTCCAGATTGAAGTTCCTCCAATTCCGGAATCAAAAACGCCTATAGGATTGTTGTTGGTCATAAAACAAAATTACATTTTTTTGAGAATCTAAATTCGTACTTTTTATTGGATTTTCAGGTTAAATAAATTAGAAATTTGATAAAAAATCAATAAATGTTTGCTTAGATATTTCTCTGGCTTTAACATTAAAACTAATATGTTTTTTGTTCTTTTTTCTAAAGAGGTTTTGGTGAATTCTAATTATGTATGATAAAAACAAAAATGGCTCAACTACTTAAGTTGAGCCATTTTTGCAATAAGGAAATTGGGTTCTTAGAATCCTAAATCTTTTTTAACATCAGCAGTAATGTTTGGACCATCAGCTAATAAAAGAGTTGAACCGTCTAATACGTATTGGTAACCTTTCGCTTTTCCAATTTTTTGGATAGAAGCTCTTACTTTTTCCATTAAAGGTTTTACGATATCAGTTTCTTTTTGCTGCAATTCTTTTTGAGCATTGTCTCTGTAATCACCAATTCTTTTCTGCATGTCCTGAACTTCTTTAGAACGCTCAGCATTTACTGCTTCAGTTGCAGTTGCAGCTTCTGCCTCATACTTTTTGATTTTTGTTTGATATTCGTCAATCATTTTTTTGTATTCAGCATCGTATGTTCCACTTAATTTTTGTAATTGAGTTTGAGCATCAAGCATAGCCGGCATCTTCGACATAATCTCGCTAACATCCACATGAGCTGTTTTAGCCTGCGCATTCATTGAATTGTTTGCAGCCAAAATAAGCACTGCAGCAATTAGTAAAGTTTTGATTTGTTTCATCATTTTAAAAAAATTAATTAATTATTGGTCGTATTTGTTTTCTGTGTTTCGGCTTCTTTTGCTTTTTTTGCCGCTTCTCTTTCTTCTAAAATTCTCTTCTTCTTTTCTTCTAATTCTTTTTTACGCTGTTCGTAAAGTTTTTGCCTTTCTTCAGCCTTATTAACCACAGGTTCTGTAGTTGTTGTCTGTTCTGCCGCTGGTTTTGCTGTTTCGGTATTTGTTCCTGTTGTTGGAGTTTTTGTAGCGGTATCTGTTTTTACTGTTTCAGTACTTGTTCCCGTAGCTGCAGGTTTGGCGGTTGTTTCTGTTTTTGATGTTTCCGTTTTAGCAGTTTCAGAAACCGTGCCATTCTTTTTAGCTGCTTTTTCAGCAGCTATAGCGTTTCTTCTGTCTTCATATTCTTTTCTTTTGGCTTCCTGTTCCAGTTTTCTGTCTGCAACCAGTTTTTCTCTTGCTGCTTTTCTTGCATCAAGAGCTTTTTGTCTTTCTGCCATAGAAGGATTCTCATCAATCTCATTTTCAATCTTTTCTTTGGCTTCCTGTTCTTTTAATTGCTTTTTAGAGAGTTGTTCTCTTTTTTCGGTTCTGTTTAAAATACGGATAACCTGATCGCTGATATCAAATCTTTTGTTGGAAAAAAGCATCGTTAAATCTGAAGATTTATCAAAAATAAAATCATAATTTTTAGCTTCAGCAATATCCTGGACAGCAGTAAAAACCTGATCCTGTATTGGCTTTGCCAATGATGCTTTCTGATGCATTAAATTTCCGTCGGCTCCGAACTGTTTTTGCTGGTATTCGAGCATTTCATTTTCCTGGAATTTAATTTCTGCTTCCCGTTCTTCAATAAGTTCTTTTGTTAGTAAGGCTTTTTCTGCCTTAAGACTTTCTTTGAGTTTATTGATTTCTATTTTTCTGGTTTCAATTTCCTGCTTCCATTTGGTAGCTTTTAGGTCTAATTGTGATTTGGCTTCTTTGTAATCAGAAACATTTTCTAAAATATATTCCATGTCAATGTAGCCAATTCTAGTGGATCTTGTTTGTGCCTCACTTGTATTTGCTACAATCAGGGCTAAAAATATAAATAAAAATTGTTTTCTCATAACATTGCTTTATTTGTAAATTTTAACCAAATATCATGTTTTTAAAATTGTTGTCCAATAATAAAATGGATTTCCTGACCATGAGCTTTAGATTCTCCAGGCTGTGCATCAAAGCCATATCCAAAATCAATACCCAATAATCCAAAAGCAGGCATGAATACACGTAAACCAAAACCAGCTGAACGATATAAATCAAATGGATTGTAGTTTTTAAATCCGTCGTAAGCAGAACCTGCCTCTAAAAACGTTAAAGCATAGATAGATGCTGATGGCTTAAGCGTAATAGGATAACGTAATTCCATTGAGAATTTATTGTAAATTGTTGCACCAACTTGCTGCCCATATCTGGAATCGTCCTTGTCAGTAATAATTGGTGTCAAAGAGTTGTTCTCGTATCCTCTTAAACCAACTGTTTCTCTACCATCCATAGAGTAATTCGCCATACCGTCACCACCTAAATAAAAACGTTCAAAAGGTACAACACCTCTGTCAGGGTTGTATGCTCCCATGAAACCAAACTCAGTTAATGTTCTTAAAACTAATTTGCCATATACTTTATTGTACCAGTCTGCTCTAAATTTAATTTTATAGTATTCAAGCCAGTTATATTTTTGCTGGTCTACTTTTGCGGCATCTGCACCTGCTTCCTGATAAGTACTTACTTTATTGCCGCTTGAATCAAGATAGTCCCCTTTTTTTATCATTTGACCATTGGCATCTGCGGCAGTTGCATCTGCGGTAGCTCTTAATTTATACTCTTCTTTTTCTCCTAATGTTGAATAGTCAATACCATTAAACAAAGAATAAGGAGGAGTTATTTTTGCAGATACACTAAACTCTGAACCATATGTCGGGAAAATCGGATTAACCCCTTTATTGCTTCTTGTAAGGCCAACAGTGTAAGCAAGGTTTCTGGACGCTCCGTTACCAAAAGTAAACAAGCCAGTATAATAATTATTCAAATCGTAATGCTGGTAACTTACAGATTGAGATAATACAAAATAATCATCTGGAACTGTCAGTCTTTTGGCAAGTCCAACCTGAACAGTGAAAATGTTAAAGCTTTGGCTTTTATTTACATTTCGACCGTAGCTGTAGTTGAATTGCTTACTGTATGAAATTGAGGAGTTAAATTGTACTGGTCTTTTTCCTCCAAACCATGGCTCAGAAAATGATACACTATACGTCTGGAAATAAGTACTCGCCTGTAGACGAAGGGCAACTTTTTGACCATCTCCCATAGGCAGCGGTTTATAGGCTTCTTTCTTAAACATGTTTCTTGCTGAGAAATTATTAAAAGACAAACCTAGAGTTCCGATGAAACCTCCACCGCCGTAACCTCCCTGAAGTTCAACCTGGCTGGAACCTTTTTCGACTAAGTTGTATTCAATATCTACCGTTCCGGCACCTGCATCTACATTTTTAAATTTAGGATCAATTGCTTCAGGATCGAAAAATCCTAATTGTCCGATTTCACGAATAGTTCGTACTAACAACTCTTTACTGTATTTTTCTCCGGGTTTGGTTCTTAGCTCACGATAAATAACATGGTCGTTTGTTTTGTCATTTCCGACTACGGAGATTTTATTGAAATAAGCAATCGGCCCTTCAGTAATTCTAATTTCAAAATCAATTGTATCGTTTGCAGTTCTTGTTTCTACTGCATTAATGTTTGAAAACAAGTAACCATTATTCTGGTAAAGATTGGTAATGTCTTCGCCATCAGGTTTTGTTTTGTCTGCAATCCTTTTTTCAAGTAAAACCCCATTATAGGTTTCACCTTTTTTAATTCCCAAATAACGGTTAAGTTGTTGATCAGAATAAACCGTATTTCCTAAGAATTTAATATTTCCGAAGTAATATTTGTTTCCTTCCTCAAGATTAATCTTGATGGCAAGCATGTTTTTTTCTTTATTATATTTGACAGAGTCATATATAATACGGGCATCGCGATATCCTTTTTCTTTATAGGCAGCAATAACTTTTTCTAAATCCGTTTTGTATTTTTCCGGAATGAATTTAGAAGCTTTAAATACACGCAAAACATTTTTTTGTTTTGTGTCTTTCATTGCACCTCTAAGCTGACTGGCTGTAAGCTGTTTATTGCCTATGAAATCGATACTACTGATTTTTACCTTATCTCCCTTATCAACACGAACAAGCATATTTACATTATTTCCTGCTGTAGTATCAGGAGTGGTTGTAATGGTTACTTTTGTGTTATAAAAACCTTCTTTTTTGTATTTATTTTCTATATAGTTTTTTGTCGTAGTGATTAAGTTCTCATTTACGATTTTACTTTTTGTAAGATTATTGTCTTTTATTAAACCTTCAACCTTACTTTTTTTGATTCCGACAAATTTTACTTCGTTTAGTTTAGGAAGTTCTACTATATTCAGGTCTAGATAGATACTGTCGCTTTCTACTTTGTTTACATAAAAAGCAATTTCATCAAAAAGACCTAGTTTACCTAGTTTTTTGATTGCGCCACTAATTTCTTCTCCGGGAACAGTAATTTCCTGGCCTTTTTGTAGGCCTGAAAAGGTAACAACGGTTTGCTCATTGAAGCTTATTTTACCAACAACAGAAACTTTTGCAAGAATGTATTTTTTTCCCTGATCAAATGGGATTCTTTCTTGAGCTTTTATTTGAGAAAAACTACCCAAGATAAACAGGGTAAGTATTATTTGTATTTTTTTTTGCAACACTAAAGTATTATTTAATTTGTTCACTGGTTTTTCCAAATCTGCGTTCTCTTTTTTGATAACTAATGATAGCCTCATATAAATGTTGTGCTTTAAAGTCCGGCCAGAGGACATCAGTAAAATATAACTCTGAATAGGCAATCTGCCACAACAAAAAATTACTTATTCTGTGTTCTCCACTTGTTCGTATTAATAAATCTACATCGGGTAAATTTTGCGTGTAAAGATGCTCATTTATAATTGAATCGTCAATAGTGTCTATTGAAATTATATTATTTTTAACTTTATCGCTTATGACTCTTACAGCATTAGTCAATTCTTCTCTGGATCCGTAACTTAATGCTAGTGTTAAGGTCAGACCTGTATTGTTTTTGGTTTGTTCAATCGTATCTCTTACCTGTTTTTGAGCCGATTCCGGTAACTTATCTAGGTTGCCAATAGCTGTAAGTTTAATGTTGTTTGCCTGCATAGTAATTATTTCCTTTTTTAAGGAACTAATCAATATTTTCATTAATGCTTTTACTTCTAATTTTGGACGATTCCAGTTTTCTGAAGAAAAAGTATATAGTGTAAGAAACTCAATTTTAAGTTTAGTACATGTTTTGATAATTTCTCTTACTGAATTAGTGCCATTTTCGTGTCCAAAAACACGAAGATACCCCTGTTGTTTTGCCCAACGTCCATTTCCGTCCATAATAATGGCGATATGGCGTGGTAAATTTGTCTTATCTATAGATTCTAATAAACTCATTTTATTCTGCGCAATAGCAAGGTTTTTGTCCAAAAGTGTATGTTAAGGTAACTCCGGTAAAAACATACCAGTCATTATTATTTAAATTCCCGAAACGATTTGCCTCTAAAGAATCATCTTTAGGGAAACTTCCGTCTATATTGTCAGTAAAAGTATATCGGGCTCCAACTTCAGCTGCTAAAACAAAATTCCTGCTTATGTTTGATTTTAAACCTAATATAATAGGTATTGCTAAGGAATTTGAATTCTTGTTTTTTTCTGTCACTCCATTTTCTACGTATAGTTCATCGTATTTAAAATAACTTAATCCTGAAAATATATAGGGTGTGATTTTTAAATCCTCTTCATGTAGATTGAAGTCAAAAAAATTAAATTCTAAACCAGCAGAAAGTTCTTTGATATTGTTTTTAAAGCTATAGCCTCTTTGATTTCGGCTTGATTCTTCAGATTGAGAATCGTTTCCTGCAACTGAAGATTGGGTATACGAGAAACGATATGAATGCCGTGGGCTTTTGTTCCATTTGTAAAGGATACCAAAAGCCAATTTTTCAGGAGCAATATAAGTAGTGCTTCCGACATCTCCTATGAAGTTGCTTCCGCCAAGAAAAACACCAATCTCATTTATCTGAGCATTAAGTGTAATAAAGGGGAAAAAACATAATAATAAATTAAAAATTTTCTTCATTTAATTTAAAAATTGCGTGCAAATATAATAATTATCAATACGAATCAAAGTTCCTTTAGTTAAATGTGTCTTTTTTTAAATTTACCTTATGATTTTGAGACATTTAATGAAGATTTGATATATGCAGAACGAAAAAAAGTACCAATATCGTATGATCGGAACTGGTAAAAAAGTTTAATTTCTTTTATCCTCTCCCCAGAGTAATTTTTTTCTCAGGGTTTTTAGGAAAGTTTCACCGGGAATTTCAACCATTTTAATTTTAAAATTGGTTTTTTTAACGGTCAAAACCGATTCGTTTTTAATTGATGCAATCCTCGAATCCAGAGAAACCAAATATTGGTCTTCTCTTCCTGAAACCCGAAGTTTGATTTCGGTGTCATCAGGTATAACTAACGGTCTTGCATTTAGATTATGTGGAGCTATTGGGGTGATTACAAGACTTTTTACATCTGGTGTCAGTATTGGTCCGCCACAGCTTAGCGAATAACCTGTTGAACCCGTTGGAGTAGAGAGTATTAGCCCGTCTGCCCAATAGGAGTTTAGGTATTCGTTGTTTAGATAGGTTTCGACAGTAATCATCGAAGTAGTGTCCTTTCGGCTTACCGTAACTTCGTTCATTGCAAAATTCAAATCCTCTTCTATGGCTTCATTTTTCGGATCACAAGTAAGACTTAATAAAGTTCTTTCAGAAATAGTGTAGTTTTTGTCAATTACAAACTGTAAAAAACCATCAATACTTTCTTTTGGAACAGTTGCGAGAAAGCCTAATCTTCCTGCATTAATCCCTAAAATCGGTACTCCGGAATTACGGGCTAACGTAGCAGCTCTTAAAATTGTACCGTCTCCGCCTATGCTGATCAGCATCTCAAAGCTGTCGTCTAGCTGTGTTTTTGCAGAGAATGTTTGGTATTCTTTTTTGATTAATTGTTTCTCATAAAGCATTTTTAGAAAGTTTTCCTCAATAACCATTTCGACATTATTGGTATTAAAAAACACAAAAATATCTTTGATAATTGGTTCGGTGCTGTTTTGGTAATACTGTCCGTAAATGGCTACTTTCATTTTGTTATGTTAGATAATGAGAAAATTTGAGAATGTGCCAATGTGAAAATTATCTAATTGACTCATTTTCTAATTGCCACATTATAATTATATATTAAGGTATTTGTCTAAATAATCAGATCGCTCTTTTAAGCTGTTAATATAAGTATCTTCCTGATGCTCTGAGATGATTTCGTAATTGTATCTTCTAAAAGTCTGGATGATTTCATTAATTGCCCCCAAACCAATTTTTACAGTAATTCGTACGTTTTCTAAATTGGCTTCAGAGACAAAACATCCCAAAACTTTACCGTTATTGCTTTCTACAATCTGAGAAATTTCACTCATTGAATAATCTAAAAGCCCTTTTTGAACGATAATAATTGCGCCAGGTTCTTTTAAAAATGGAGTTTCCTGAAAAAATTTCATGATGTCTTCCATTTCATAATAACCTATATAGCTATTATTTTCATCAATAACAGGGACTGTATTGGTGTGGTTTTTTGCAAAAATTTCCAGGACGTCGAGCCAAATCATCGATTTTCTGGCAAAAAAACGTTCCAGAGAATATTTATAATCGGTTATTTTTTTATCCGTATCAAAAGTTTCGACATCATCAGATGCAATGCTTCCGATAAAAACTCCATTTTCCAAAACAGGGAAATGAGAAAAATTCAAATCAGCAAAAAAGTCCTGAACAGACGCTATGCTTTCCAGACTGTCGATTGCTCTAAAATCGTTGGTGATATAGTGAGTGATTTCTGTCATAAGTCGTTTGAAGATATTTGATGCAAAATAATCAAAAAATAGCAAAAAGCGCTACGTTTTACTTTGTATTTTTGTCGTTACAAATATAATGTTACCACAATTAATAATTTATTTATATGACAAAGTTAAGTGTAAATATTAATAAAATTGCTACCCTAAGAAATGCGCGTGGAGGCAATGTTCCTGATTTATTAAAGGTGGCTGCCGATATTCAAAAATTTGGTGGTCAGGGAATCACGATTCACCCTCGTCCGGATGAGCGACATATTCGTTATCAGGATGCCCGTGATTTGAAAGCAATTGTTACTACAGAATATAATATTGAAGGAAATCCGCAGCATAATTTTATTGATTTGGTTTTAGAATGCAAACCCGATCAGGTGACACTGGTTCCGGATGCAATTGGAGCTATAACATCTTCTGCAGGTTGGGACACTATAAATAATCAGGCCTATTTAACCGAGGTTATTCAGGAATTTCAAAGAAATGGAATCAGAACTTCGATTTTTGTTGATCCTGTTCTGAAAATGATCGAGGGAGCAAAAAAAACAGGGACAGACAGAATTGAATTGTATACAGAAACTTTTGCACACCAATACGATTTAGGAAATAAAAACGGAATTGATCCTTACGTAAAGGCTGCAGAATTAGCAAATGAATTAGGTCTAGGAATCAATGCCGGACATGATTTAAGTCTGGATAATATTCAGTTTTTCAAACAAAACATACCGGGATTATTAGAAGTTTCTATTGGTCACGCATTAATTTCAGAAGCACTTTATCTTGGTTTGGATAATGTGGTGAATATGTATTTGAATAAATTGAAATAATTCTCCAGAATAAAAATATAAATATGCTTTACTCAAAAATAGAAGGAGAAGGAAAACCTTTCGTTATTATGCATGGTTTTCTTGGAATGTCTGATAACTGGAAAACACTTGCCGGACAATATGTAGAAGCCGGATTTCAGGTTCATATTTTAGATCTAAGAAATCATGGGCGCAGTTTTCATTCAGAGGAATGGAGTTATGAAGCAATGGTGCAGGATGTCTTTGAATACTGTCAGGAAAATAATTTAGATAAGATTGATTTACTCGGGCATTCAATGGGTGGAAAAGTAGCGATGCTTTTTGCAACGACACATCCGGAAATTGTAGACAAACTGATTGTCGCAGATATTGGTCCGAAATTTTATAAACAGCATCATCAGGATATTTTGGCGGGTTTAAATGCTGTCGATTTTTCTGTAAAACCAAGCCGGAATGATGTAGAGGCAATTGTAGCGCAATATGTTACTGATTTTGGAACTCGTCAGTTTCTGCTGAAAAATTTATATTGGATTGAACCTGGACAATTGGCTTTTCGTTTTAATCTTGAAGTTTTTAATAACAATCTCGATGCAATTGGGAAACCGCTGGCGGATGGTTTGGTTTTCGATAAACCGACATTATTTATTCGTGGCGGGGAATCAGGTTATGTTTTAGATTCTGATATTGATGCAATTAAAGAGCATTTTCCAAATTTACAATTAGAAACAATTCCGGGTGCCGGACACTGGCTTCATGCAGAAAACCCAAAACTGTTTTTTGAACTTACCGCTACATTTTTAAAAGAATAGTTAAATTGATTAAAAAATAGTACTTTTAGATAAATTTTAAACCAGAAAACTATGAAATTATTACTCAGACTTCTTGTAACCGCTGCCTTGGTTCTGCTATTGTCTAACCTTTTGTCGGGTGTTCATGTTGCGAGTTTTGGTACGGCGGTAATTGTGGCAGTAGTTTTAGGCTTGTTGAATATTTTTATAAAACCAATTTTAGTTGTTTTGACACTGCCTGTGACGGTTGTTACGCTTGGCTTGTTTTTGTTGGTCATAAACGCTATAATTATTTTGTTGTCTACTAAAATTGTAGGCGGTTTTGCGGTTGATTCATTCTGGACAGCATTAGTATTCAGCGTTATTCTATCGATTCTTCAGTCTATAACATATAAAATATTAGGAGACGATAAAAAATAGAAACTAAAAGCAGATTAAAACTGCTTCAAATACAATACATTAAAAACTTGGTTGGGTTGCAAAAATTTTATAATTTTGCAACCCAATTTTATTATGTAAATTAAAGAAGAAGATGGATATTAAAAGAGTAGCAATAGACGCTGTAAACGAGACAATTGTGATGAACGTTGTTCATATGGATTACAAAGGTCAGGTAGCAAAAAGAATAAACGAAAAAATGCCTTTAGCGCAGGTTAAAGGATTTAGAAAAGGGGCAGTGCCTAAAGATCTTGTTGAAAAACAATACGGAAAAGGTATCAAACAAGAAGAGATTAAAAAAGTAGTTGATTTGGCTTTAGAGCGTTATATTCAATCTGAAAGATTAAATCTTTTAGGAACTCCACTTCCAAAAGTAAGCGAAGATTTTAACTGGGATGCTGAAGAATTAACTTTCGAATATGAAATTGGTTTAGTGCCAAACTTCGAAATTGACTTAGAAGCTAAAAACAATATCGTAAAATACGTTGTTACTGCTGATGATAAATTAATCGACGGACAAGTTGAAAGAATCCAAAAGCAATTTGGAAAAGCAAATCCTGTTGAAAAAGTTACGGCTGATTCTGATGTTACGGGAACTTTCGCAAACGCAGAAAACGGAATTGAAAACAAAACAACTTTTTCATTGTCAGTTTTCAAAGATAAAAAAACAGCTGATTTATTTATAGGTAAAGAAGTAGGTGATGTAGTTACTGTAAACACAAAAGGTTTATTTGAAGACGATCACCAATTAATGGATTACTTAAAAGTGGGTCACGATAATGTTCATGATTTGGCAATTGATGTTGCTTTTACAATCGAAGCAATTAATGTTTCTGAGCCAGCTGAACTAAACCAGGAATTGTTTGATAAACTTTTTGGTGAAGGAAAAGTAGCGACTTTAGAAGATTTAAAAGCTAAAATTAAAGAAGACGCTGAGTCTCAATTTGCACAGCAGGCTGACCAAAAATTATTATTAGACGTTCAGGATTTCTTAATCGAAAACACAAAATTCGATTTACCTGCTGAATTCTTGAAAAAATGGTTACAAACTGTTGGAGAGAAAAAACTTTCTGCTGAAGAAGCTGAAGTTGAATATGCTAGATCTGAAAAGGGCTTGCGTTTCCAATTGATCGAAGGAAAAGCATTGGCTCAAAGTAATATCCAAATTACATTTGAAGATTTGAAAGAGTTTACATCAAACGCTATCAGACAGCAAATGGCTCAATTTGGGCAAACAAATCCAACTGACGAAGAAGTTCAGGGAATTGTAGCAAGAGTTTTATCTAACCAGGACGAAGTGAAAAGACTTTCTGAGCAGGTTGTAGCAGCTAAATTGTTAGATATCTTCAAAGAAAAAGCAAACCCAACAACAAAAGAGGTTACTTACGAAGAATTTATTGCCGCTTCTTACGGAGAATAATTTCTAAAGAAACAAGTATATTGGAGCGTCAGGATTTTTTTCTGGCGCTCTTTTGTTTTAATTTTTTTTTGATTACTTTTCAGGAGCTAATCGAGCTATCCGTTACAAGTTTTTTCATTACCGCCTTTTTTTGTAAGGCATAAAAAGAGCTTCCGTTGGTCGCTTTTTTCTACCAACAAAAAATAGTTGTCATTTCAAAAAGCTTTTCACTGCTATCTGGGCTAGAAATAAGACAAATTGACATTCTTTAGAAAGAGGTACAACCTTTGATGAAAGAATTATATCATTATAACATAAACTTAGAACACTACAATATGAACTACGGTAAAGAATTCAAAAAATTTGCTACAAAGCACCAGGGAGTAAATGCAATGTATTATGATAAAATCGTTGCTGCGATGACTCCAACAAACATGACTCCATATATTATTGAAGAGCGTCAGTTAAATATTTCTCAATTGGACGTTTTCTCAAGATTAATGATGGACAGAATTATCTTTTTAGGAACAGGTATTGATGATCAAATCGCTAATATTGTTCAGGCTCAGTTATTATTTTTAGAAAGCGCTGATGCATCAAAAGATATCCAAATTTATTTAAATTCTCCTGGAGGAAGCGTTTATGCAGGTCTTGGAATTTATGACACAATGCAGTATATCAAACCGGATGTTGCTACAATTTGTACTGGAATGGCAGCTTCTATGGGTGCGGTTTTATTATGCGCGGGAGCAGCAGGAAAACGTTCGGCTCTGCCACATTCAAGAGTAATGATTCACCAGCCATCAGGAGGAGCACAGGGTGTTGCAACAGATATGGAAATCAATTTACGCGAGATGCTGAAGTTGAAAGATGAATTATATCATATCATTTCACAGCATTCAGGTCAGTCTTTCGAAAGAGTTCATAAAGATAGTGAACGCGATTACTGGATGATTGCTGACGAAGCTAAAGAATACGGAATGATTGATGAAGTATTAAGAAGAGGATAAAAAAGTTTCAGGTTTCAGGTTTCAAGTTGAAGCAGTTAACTTGAAACCTGAAACAAAATAAAATTTGAAACAAAAAATAAAATATTAAGCTGTAAAGATTTAAGTTTTAAAGTTTTAATTTTAAAAAGCTTAGAAACTTAGTACCTTTGCAGCTTAGTAACTTAAATAAAGAATGGCAAAAGTAGTATTAGAATGTTCGTTTTGTGGAAGAAAAAAGCCAGAAACTAATTTATTGATAGCTGGTATCAATGCGCATATCTGCGATAAGTGTATTGAACAGGCACACGGAATCGTACTAGAAGAATTAAAGTCCAGCGGAAGTGCAAAACTGGCTGGAGACCTTATTTTAAAGAAACCAAAAGAAATCAGAGCTTTTCTGGATCAATATGTAATCGGTCAGGATCAGACTAAAAAAGTAATGTCGGTTGCGGTTTATAATCACTACAAACGTTTAATGCAGCAGCAATTAGACGACGAAGTAGAGATTGAAAAAAGTAACATCATTATGGTGGGGCAAACCGGAACAGGAAAAACATTGGTGGCAAAAACTATTGCAAAAATGTTAGATGTTCCTTTGGCTATTGTAGATGCAACTGTACTTACAGAAGCAGGTTATGTAGGGGAAGATGTTGAGAGTATTTTGACTCGCTTACTTCAGGCAGCTGATTATGATGTGGCTAAAGCCGAAAGAGGAATCGTTTTTATTGATGAAATTGATAAAATTGCCCGTAAGAGTGACAATCCGTCCATAACACGCGACGTTTCCGGTGAAGGTGTACAGCAGGCACTTCTTAAATTATTAGAAGGAACAGTTGTAAACGTACCACCAAAAGGAGGACGTAAGCACCCGGATCAGAAGTTTGTTGAGGTAAATACTCAAAATATCCTTTTTATTGCCGGTGGAGCTTTTGATGGAGTAGAACGTATTATTTCTAAACGTTTGAACCGTCAGGCAGTTGGATATTCTACTTCTAAAAATACAGACAATATCGACAAAGACAATTTATTGCAGTATATTATCCCTAAGGACATTAAAGATTTTGGATTGATTCCTGAAATTATTGGTCGTTTACCGGTTTTAACGCACATGGATCCTTTGGATAAAGAAACACTTCGTGCAATTCTGACTCAGCCTAAAAATGCATTGATAAAACAATATCAGAAATTATTTTTAATGGATGATGTTGAATTTACGATTACAGATGAAGCACTAGATTTTATTGTAGATAAAGCTTTAGAGTACAAATTAGGGGCTCGTGGATTACGCTCTTTATGCGAAGCTATTCTGACAGATGCTATGTATGAACTGCCAACTTCAGATGACACAAGTCTGACAATCGACAAAGAATATGCAGAACATACCTTAAGTAAAAACTTATTGAAGCGTATGGAAATTGCTTCTTAATTATTGAAAATATATTTTCTAAAACCTGTTCATTTATTTGGACAGGTTTTTTTTATACTTTTTTAATTCTATTTTCATTTCTTTTTTGAGTAAATTGGAAACATGAAAAAAATGTTTTTTATAATTTGTCTGTTTTTGGTTTTTTCTTGTACTAAAGAAAACAAAGTAACCGCTATTTCTGAAAATAAACATAAAAACGAAATAGTTTCAGAAGAAAAACCGAGAGTTGAAATTAATTATGACAATTATTACAAAGAAGCCCGGCAATTTTGTAAAAATAATAATCTCAATCAAAACAAATTTATCCTGATTGATTTAGGTATACATTCAGGTTTGAAAAGATTTTTTATATATGATTTTAAAGATAAAAAAATATCAAAATCTTATATGGTAAGTCATGGTTGTGGTGCTAATGAATGGGGAAGGACTTCTTCAAAAACTGATGCGTCAATTAGCAATGAATTCGATTCACATTGTTCTTCATTGGGTAAATATGTGATTTTAGATCGGGGCGTGAGCCAGTGGGGAATTAAAGTGAATTATGTTTTGAAGGGAAAAGAGAAATCGAACTCGAATGCAATAAGCCGCGCTATAGTTTTACACTCCTGGGAAGCAATTCCGGATAATGAAGTCTTTCCGGAAGGAACGCCTGAAGGGTGGGGCTGTCCGGCAGTTTCTAACGAAAGCATGAAAGAAATTGACGAATTGTTGAAAAAAAATAAAAAGGTTCTGATGTGGATTATTAAGTCCTGATTTTTTGGTTTTATGAAAACAAAATTTCTGTTTTAGCCCTGATCGTAACGGCATCCTGTTGTTGCGGGGTTCGCAACAACAGATATAGTGGAGAGCAGGACTAAGGTTGTTCTGAAAATAATTGCTTCTGCTCCTGAAATTACTGAACCCTAAATTTCTCCCGATATTCAATTGGTTTCATGCCGACCATTTTATAAAATACTTTTCTAAATGCTTTTGGGTCGTTATAACCGGTTTTTTCGATAATCTCGGAAATCGAAAGCTGGGTTTGCTCCAGATATTTTTTTGAACTCTCCACTCTGATATTTTGAAGGTATTCGATAGGCGGAATTCCGGTAACCTGTTTAAAACGGCGTGTCATGTTACGGGTGCTGGTTGGGATATCTTTGGTGATTTCTTCGAGGGTTTCGATGCTGTGATACTGGCTTTCGATTTTTTGCTGCAGCATGGCAACCAACGTATCATTGTGCAGGTGATTGGGTCTGAAAGTGCTGAAATAACTTTGTTTGTAGCGGTTTAAATCGATCGAGAAAATCTTGGCGATTTGTACGGCGATTTCGTTTCCGCAATACTTCTGTACCAAAAGAATCAATAAATGAAAAGTTGAGGTTGAGCCTCCGCTGGTGTATAAACTCCCGTCTGCTGTAAGGGTTTCTTCGGATTTTAATTTGACTAAAGGGAAAGCTTTTGTAAAAGCACTGCAGGCATCGACATGCGTAGTAGCCAGTTTTTCGTTGAGCAGACCGGAAGCGGCAAACAAAAAGGCTCCTGTGCAAAAGCTTGCCAGTTCGGCACCTGATTGATGCTGTTTTTGAAGCCACGGAATGAATTTTCGGTTTTTTGCAATCATTTCGCTCATATTATCTGTTGTAAAAGCGGGAATCAAAATAAGATCTAGAGCAATATCCGAATCCTGAATTGCTTTCAGTTTATAACCAAACGAATGTTCCTGAGCAATTTGTTCTTCTGATTGAAAAAGCATTATTTCAAATGTTTTTTCAGCTTTTGAAGTGAGTTTGTTTGCCGTTTCAAACACCTCTAAAATAGCGGCAACACTTAGTAATTTATAGTCGTGAGGTATGATTAATCCTAATTTCCTGCTCATAATTTTGTGGTTTTTTGGAAGTTGACTTCAAGTACAAAAATAGGTATTTTGTCTTAAATGCCCCTAAAGTTGACTTTTATTAACACTTCGAACGATTCTTAATATTTTAAATTTGCTATAAATAATTTGTAATTTTATGTAATATGGATACAAAAATTTTCTTAAATCTTGCTGTAAAAGATTTAAATCGCGCAATATCTTTTTTTAACGGACTAGGTTTTCCGACGAATCCCAAGTTTACAAATGACAAAGGCGCTTGTATAGTAATTGGTGAAAATATCAATGTAATGATTTTAGTTGAAGAATTTTATCAAACTTTTACCAAAAAGCAAATTTGTAACACAGCCACAACGAGCGAAGTGCTTACTGCTCTTTCTGTAGCAACACGCGAACAGGTAGACGAAATGATGGAGAAAGCGGTTAAAGGCGGAGGAACTGATTACGAGCAATCGCAGGATTATGGCTGGATGTACCAAAGAACTTTTCTGGATCCCGACGGACATCATTGGGAAGTCTTCTGTATGGATGAAAGCCAGATTCCGGATCAATTATAAATCAGGTAAAAAATTATAATATGATAGCGGTACAAAACACAATTAATGCACCAATAGAAAAAGTTTGGGAGTTGTGGACATTGCCTGAACACATTAAGAATTGGAATAATGCTTCGCCAGACTGGTCTACGCCTTATGTGGAAAATGATTTGAAAGAAGGAGGTAAATTCAAATTTACAATGGTCATGAAAGGTAGTGATGGTTTTGATTTTGAAGGTGTATATACCAGAATTGAAAAACTTTCATTGATAGAATACCAACTATATGATAACAGAACTGCAAGTGTTCGTTTTGAAAATATGGGTGAAAAAGTGGTCCTTACAGAGACATTTGAACCTGATGGTGATGCGGAAATGGAGGGGCAGTTTTGCACAGCAATCATTCAGAATTTTAAAAAATATGTCGAAAATTTTAAAGAATAAATCAGTTTATAAATTATAAAGTTAATAGATAATGATCACAATAAAAAGTACAGTTAAATCATCTCTTGATAAAGTTTGGAATTTCTGGAATTCTCCGGAGCATATTACAAAATGGAGTTTTGCATCTCCGGACTGGCACACTCCTTATGCCGAAAATGATTTGAGGGAAGGTGGAAAATTCAAATCGACTATGGCGGCAAAAGACGGTAGTATGAGTTTTGATTTTGAAGGCGAATTTACTTTGGTAAAACCAAATGAAGCACTTGAATATGTAATGGCTGACGGCAGAAAGGTTGAAATTACTTTTGCTGAAACTACAGACGGAGTTGAAATAACTGAAAGTTTTGATCCTGAAACACAAAATCCTGAAGAAATGCAGCGTGCAGGCTGGCAGGCAATTCTGGATAATTTTAAAAATTACGCTGAAGCTAACTAAGGTTCTAATTAGCAAAGGTTTAAAGATTATAACTTAAATTAAATGTTTTTTTAAACTAAAAACTTAATGTCATGCTGCGTCCATTCGGCTTCGTTCAGGATAAACTTAGTCGAAGCCCTGGTTTTCATAAGCCTTCGACTCCGCTCAGGATGACAATTGTAAAACTAAAACCCAAAGTAAAATGAACTTATATCACTTATATGGTAAAAAATAAATAAATATCTAACCAACAAAATTCAAAAAAAATGACAAAACAAATATGGTTGAATCTTCCTGTAAAGGATGTAGCAAAAGCGAAAGATTTTTTCTGGAAAATAGGTTTTTCGTTCAATGAACAACATGACACACCAAACTCGACCTGTATGGTCGTAGGTGAAGGACATTTTGTAGTGATGCTTTTCGAAGAATCAATGTTTGCAGGTTTTTCGCAAAATGGTATTACAGATACTAATTCGGGTTCTGAAGTTTTGATTTCGATTGATGCAGAAAATAGGGAAGAAGTTGACGAATTAGCAGAAAAAGTTAAAGCAGCGGGCGGAACTGTTTTTGCAGCACCGGCTGAAAGTCAGGGCTGGATGTACGGTTGTGGTTTTGCAGATTTAGACGGCCATCGTTGGAATGTCTTATTTATGGATTTTAGTAAATTGTCATAATTATGGAAACATTAGAATTTAAAATCAGAATCAAAGCATCTCCGGAAAAAATCTGGTCTGTTTTGTGGGATGATGAAACTTATAAAATATGGACAGGCGCTTTTTGCGAAGGTTCATATGCAGTAAGCGACTGGAATGAAGGGGATAAAATACATTTCATGGCTCCAAACGGAGAAGGAATGAATAGCATTATCGAAAAGAAAGTTCCAAATGAATATATGGCTTTTAAGCATATCGGAGAAATAAAAGACTTTAAGGAACAACCTCTTAACGAAGAAACCGAAAAATGGAGCGGTTATATGGAAACTTACCGTTTAATACCCGATGACGAATTTACAGATCTGGTTTCGTATGTTGATGTAATCGAAAAGCATATCGACTATTTTAAAGAAGCTTTTCCCAAAGGTTTAGAATCAGTGAAGGAGCTGTCAGAAAAATAAAATACCAATTGCAAAAATCAATGTCAATTGCAATAAAAATAAATAATAATTAAAAATATCAAATCATGGCAACATCAGTAAACCCTTATTTAATTTTTAACGGAAATTGTGAAGAAGCATTTCTGTTTTACAAATCAGTTTTTGGAGGAGAATTTCCATATATTGGAAAATTTAAAGATATGCCGGCTTCAGAAGACGGAGGCTGTGCGGAACTTTCAGAAAAAGATGCCAACAGGATAATGCACGTGTCGCTGCCAATTGGAAATACCATTTTAATGGGAAGTGACAGCAACGAACAATCCGGAGATGTAGCTTTTGGAGGCAACTTTTCAGTTTCAATCAACGTTGAAAGTAAGGAAGAAGCCGACAGGGTTTTCAACGGACTTTCAGCAGGCGGAAACGTTTTCATGCCCATGGATAATACTTTCTGGGGTGCTTATTTCGGAATGTTTACAGATAAATTCGGTGTCAACTGGATGGTGAATTTTGATGTAAATGAACCAAACAAATAGTCAAAAAGTTAGGTTATTTTAATCCCTGAACATTATTGTTAAATTATTTGAAAAAGCACATTGATTTGTGCTTTTTCGTTATAAAAAACAATCAATATACTTTTATATCAGCAATAGATTGCCGATTTTTGTCGCTTCTTAAATCAACAAGGATAAAATGGCAAAAGACGATAAGGAAATTATTTTATTAAAAGTTTCAGGACACGACAAACCGGGTGTTACAGCAGGATTGACTTCAGTATTAGCAGCTTATGATGCTGTTATTCTAGACATAGGACAGGCCGATATTCATGATACATTATCTTTAGGGATTTTATTCGAAATCGAAGCCGGCTCCAGTTCAGGTCCTGTTTTAAAAGACCTTTTGTTTAAAGCTTACGAACTCGAAGTAAAGGTTAAATTCATTCCGATTTCTGTCGAAGATTATGAAACCTGGGTGAAATCACAATCCAATCAGCGTTACATCATCAATATTTTAGGAGAAAAATTAACGGCCGTACAATTGGCTGCCGTGACTAAAATAATGACAGACCAAAACCTGAATATTAATTCTATTATCAGATTGACAGGAAGGACTTCTGTTGTTGAAAAAGAAGAATATCCGCGTTCTTGTATCCAGTTATCCGTTACCGGAGAAATTGTCAACAAGATCGAAATGACAGCCAATTTTATGGCAATTTCCAGAACTTTAGATGTTGACATTTCGTTCCAGGAAGACAATATCTACAGACGAAACAGACGTTTGGTTTGCTTCGATATGGATTCAACATTAATCCAGACAGAAGTAATCGATGAATTAGCAGAACTTAACGGAGTAGGAGATCAGGTAAGAGCGATTACCGAATCTGCTATGAACGGCGAAATTGATTTCAACGAAAGCTTCAAAAAACGTATGGCTTTGCTGGAAGGTCTTAGCGAAGACGTTTTGCAAAAAGTGGCCGAAAACCTGCCAATCACAAAAGGAGCACATCGTTTAATGAAAGCGTTGAAGTACTACGGATATAAAACCGCTATTTTATCCGGAGGATTCACTTATTTTGGAGAATACCTGCAAAAAGAACTGGGAATCGATTATGTGCACGCCAATCAGTTAGAAATTAAAGACGGAAAATTAACCGGTAAATATATAGGTGATATCGTAGACGGTTTGAAGAAGGCAGAATACCTGACAGCCATTGCCGAGAAAGAAGGAATCCACATCAATCAAACCATTGCGGTTGGAGACGGTGCAAACGATTTACCAATGATCAACCTTGCCGGTCTTGGAATCGCTTTCCACGCCAAACCAAAAGTAAAAGAAAGTGCGTCAAATTCGATTTCGAGTTTAGGTCTTGATGGTGTGCTGTATTTATTAGGATATCATGACAGGTATATTGATATGATGTAGTATTCTCAATTTTGTCATTTCGACGAAGGAGAAATCACACAAGTAATTCGACAATCAAAATAAAAAACAAACCTTAGTTTCCTATGAGCTAAGGTTTTTTTATGGGCATGTCCCGCAGAAAAAGTGGGTCGGGCTATTCGTTGCAATCTTTTTGTTTTTAAAGGAAAAACAAAAAGGATTTCCACTGCTATCCCTCATGCGATTTAGTGGAATTAGCGTTTTTATAATTCTCTTTTACGATAAATAGTGGTCTTTTTATCTCCTTGTTTTGTAATGATTCCCATTTCAACCGCTTTTTTTAAATCCCTGCTGGCTGTGGCTGAGGATAGATTTTTAAAATAAATCAGATAATCCTTTCTTGTGAAATTTTCTGAATTAGTATCAGTAAAAATTTTTATTCGATCTTCATCAGAAAGTTTTTTTGTTGTGTTTTCTAAAAGTTCGTTCAAAGATTCATTAATTATGTTTAGCATATATTCAATAAACTTTGTTGATTTTCCTTCTTTATCAGAAGCAGAAAGAGAATTGTAGTAATTGGATTGATTTTTAGAGATTAATGTTTCAAAAGGTAAAAATTCGAAAATAGGATATTCTTCCATAAGAATTAAAGTTTGCCACAATCTTCCCATTCTGCCATTTCCATCCATAAAAGGATGAATAAATTCCATTTCATAATGAAAAACACAACTTTTAATTAATGATATTTCGGATTTGTCTTTAAGATAATCAAACAAATCGTTCATTAAAAAAGGAACATTAGCATGAGGTGGAGCAATGTGTTCTACTTTTGTTCCTTTTACAATCCCAACACTTTTGGATCTGTATTTTCCTGTGTTTTCAATAAGATCTTTCATTAGCATTTTATGCGCTTTTAAAAAATCTTTTTCAGAATGATATTTTAAGGTAGTTATGTTTTGATAGACTTCTAATGCATTCAGAACTTCTGTGATGTCTTTTTTGGGACCTACAACTTTTTTATTTTCTAATAGTGCTGTTATTTGGTCTTCTGATAATGTATTCCCTTCAATATTTAGCGATGAATGGATTGTTTTGATCTGATTTTGTTTTCGTAAGTTGGGATTAGTTTTAAGTAAATAAGTAGCATTTACTTCTCCAATTTTTTCAGAAATAGAAGAAATATATTTTAGAATTAAAGAAGTGATTTCGTATGGTGGTTTCATAATTGATACTATCATTTGATACTATCAAAAGTACAATTTTTTTAGTAAACCTTACATTTCCTTCAACTGCTCCAAATAATCTCTCTGATTTGAAAGCCTCGGAATCTTATGTTGTCCACCCAGTTTATCACGTTCCTTCAGCCAGTCGTAAAATAAATTCTCACGAGCAACATTAATCACCAAAGGATTTAACGTCATATTATTGTAGCGTTTCGCTTCGTAATCAGAATTTAAAGTTTGCAAGGTTTCATCCAGCACTTTCTGGAAAAGACCAACATCAGCAGGTTTTTGTTTGAATTCAATCATCCATTCGTGGGCGCCTTTCTCCTTGTCCTGCATAAAAATTGGGGCAACGGTATAATCAATAACTTCGGTTTGGGTAATCTCGCAGGCTTTGGCAATCGCCTGATCGGTGTTTTCGACCATCAGTTCTTCGCCAAAAACATTGATATGATGTTTGGTTCGTCCCGTAACCCTGATTCGGTATGGATTTAAGGAAGTAAATCGAACGGTATCACCTATTAAGTATCTCCATAATCCGGAATTGGTAGTAATAACAATAGCGTAGTTTTTATTCAGTTCAACATCAGCCAAACGGATTACTTTTTGATTTGGCGTTCCGTAAGTGTCCATCGGAATAAATTCGTAGAAGATTCCGTAATCCAGCATTAATAATAAATCGCTCGAATTATTCAAATCCTGAATCGCAAAAAAGCCTTCTGAGGCGTTGTATATTTCGTAGTATTTAAAATCCTTGTTTGGTAAAATTTTCTTGTATTGTTCTTTATAAGGAGAAAAACTTACACCTCCGTGAAAATACACTTCCAGATTTGGCCAAAGTTCGAATAAGTTTCCTTTTCCTGTGTCTTCCAAAACCCTGTTCATCAAAACCAGCATCCAGGAAGGAACTCCGGCGAAACTGGTTACATTTTCGTTTTTGGTTTCGTTGATGATGGCTGCAATTTTAGTTTCCCATTCACTCATTAGCGAAGTCTTGCTGCTTGGCGTACTGCTAAATTCGGCCCAGATTGGCATGTTTTCAATCAAAATCGCCGATAAATCACCAAAAAAAGTATTGTTGTTTTCGTAAATCTGAGAGCTTCCGCCTAAACGAAGACTTTTCCCTACAAACAATTCAGAATCTTCATTATTATTTAAGTACATACAAAGTAAGTCCTTGCTGCCTTTATAATGACAGTCTTCTAAAGCTTCGTTGCTTACGGGAATAAATTTACTCTTAGCATTGGTTGTTCCGCTGGATTTGGCAAACCATTTTATAGGAGTTTCCCAAAAAACACCCTGTTCTCCCTGACGTGTGCGTTCAATTAGTGGTTGTAATTCTTCATAACCTGAAATCGGAACTCTTTCTGCGAAGGTTTTGTAAGAACTGATAGAGGCAAAATCGTATTTTTTTCCAATAATCGTATTTTCTGAAGCCGTCAATAAATTATGCAGCAGTTCTTCCTGAACTTCGTTTGGATATTTTAAAAAAAGTTCAATTTGATGTATCCTTTGTTTGAGGACCCACGAAGCAAAAGAATTTATTATGGATAAAGGCATGAGGAGGTTTTAGAGTTTAGATTTCTGACTCCTGCTTCTGCAAAAGCAAGGATTTAAAATTTGAATATCGATATACAAATACTAACTTTGATGTTATTCAAAAATAGTGTTTTTTTGTAAAAAACTATTTATTTGGAATAAAGAATCCGTTTTAAAAATGGAATTTTCAGTGTTAAATTCATTAGTCTGAAAAGGAATCGAATATCTAAAAAAAACAATATAAAATCTTATGACCTACGAAGGAGTACTTACAAAAATGCAAACCGAAATCGGAAATCCAATTCAGTATTATCTGGTTTTTGAAGATAGTTTTTTAAATATGAATCAATTATTGGATAAAGAAATCGAAATCAATTTTGTGGGCTATCAGTGTTTAAATTGTAATAAAAAGAAAAAAATATTCCGTCAGGGATTCTGCTACGATTGTTTTTATTCAAGTCCAGCAGTTGGAGACTGGATTATGAGACCGGAACTAAGTACGGCACATTTGGGAATTGCAGATCGTGATTTGGAGTATGAGCAAAAAGTTCAGCTACAGCCTCATGTGGTTTATCTGGCTGTAGCAAGCGAAATAAAAGTGGGAGTTACGCGAAAAACACAAGTGCCAACCCGATGGATAGATCAGGGCGCGAGTCAGGCAATAGCTGTTGTTGAGGTTCCGAACCGATATCTGGCAGGAATTACCGAAGTTGCCTTAAAAAGTTTCTATACAGATAAAACCAATTGGAGAAAAATGCTTCAAAACCCAACAGAAACTTTTGATTTAATTGCCGAAAAAGTTAAAATCGAAAGCCTGATTCCGGAAGAAGCAAAGGAGTATTTTTACACTCAAAAGAATGATTTGTATGAATTAAATTATCCGGTTTTAAATTATCCGGCAAAAGTAACAAGTTTAAATCTGGATAAAACGCCTTCTTTTAGCGGGAAACTAACCGGAATTAAAGGGCAATATTTAATTTTCGAAAACGGAACTGTTTTTAATGTCAGAGGGTCTGAAGGATATATAGTTACAATCTCAGTTTAATTTTTAAATTTTAAACATTATAAAAAATGCTTTGTGGCTCACACAAAGCATTTTTTGTTCAAAGATGTTTGAATTTGACATTGATTTTTGATATTACTGTTTGGTAAAGTGGTGATTTTGAAATATTTAATTACAATTCTATAACGATTATTTAGCGTTAAAATCTAATTTTCAGAAAAAATAGAAGTACTTTTGAAGTGTATACAAAAAAGGAATCATTTTTTTAATAAGTTATAAATCAGTTAATTATTTGTAAAATGGGAATTTGGAGTAAAATAAATGTTTTGAGGCGTACCTTAACGCATAGCCTGACAAAGAATATAGGAAAAACCAATGAGGAACAGGGCATTACTTTGGTTAATAGGGACGAGATCAAACGAGTTATAATCTGCAGACCAAATGCCAGATTAGGAAACCTTTTACTGATTACCCCTTTTGTTCAGGAACTTGAAAAAACATTTCCAAATTGTAAAATAGATTTGTTTGTAAAAGGAGGTTTAGCACCTATTATCTTCGAAAATTACGATTCTGTAGACAGGATAATTTCATTACCTAAAAAGCCTTTCAGTAATTTATTCAAATATTTTTCTGTCTGGGTTTCTCTGAAAAAGTATAAATATGATATTGCCATAAATGTAGACCATCGTTCTTCTTCTGGTCGTTTGGCAACCAAATTTTCTAATTCTAAATTTAAGTTTTTTGGAGATCTGCCTTTTTCTGCCAGTTTATACTATGGTGATTATGCACATATTGCCAAATATCCAATCTATCATTTTAGGGATTATTTGACCAAGTTAGGTTTTGAAAAAAGAGAGGAATCTATCGCTTCTTTAAATCTTAAACTGACTCCTCAGGAAGTAGCGGAAGGAAAGAAAAAATTAAGCGGCCTGACTACTGGCAATGATAAAAAAACAATTTGTGTGTTTACTTATGCAACAGGAGCAAAATGTTTTTCAACATCCTGGTGGGGAGATTTTTACGAGGGTTTAAAGTCTGAATATGAAAATTATAATATCATCGAAATTTTGCCCATAGAAAATGTTTCGCAGATTGATTTTAAAGCACCGTCATTTTACAGCAAAGACGTTCGCGAAATTGGTTCTGTAATTGCAAATGCTGATTTGTTTATAGGTGCAGACAGCGGAATAATGCATTTATCCAGTGCTGTTCATACCCCGACAGCAGGATTGTTTTCGGTTTCTGATTTAAAAAAATATGAGCCCTACGCCAATAATAGTGTGGGAATAGATGTAAATAATTATTCGAAAAAAGATTATTTCAAAACATTCAATTCCATTTTAAGCAATGGAAGATCAAGGGTGTATTCTAAAGCGATATAAAAGATAATAAAAAAAGGTCAATCACACGATTGACCTTTTCTACTGTTCTTATTTCTTCTTAAACAAGCCATTCAGTAATTCGCTGGCTTTTGTTTTTACTTCTTCAGTAGTTTTTGCCTTATTTTCAGTAGCAGTTTTTGTGGTGTCTTTTGATTTGGTGTTTTTATTAAGCAAATCTGTAAGCGCTGTTGTGCCTTTTTGGGTTAGCTTTTCTTTTTGTTGACTCACAACCTGATTGGTAAGGTTATTAATCGCCGTTTTAGTGTCTAATGCTACTTTTGGATTTGTAAAATTACCTGTTATCACACCCGAAATTGGAATATTTTCTAATTTAGCCGCATCCGCAGGAGATAATTTAGAAAGAAAAGCGTTTGCCTCCTTGCCTAAATATTTGGCAGGGACATCTAGTTTTATATCGTAATTCATTGTTTGGTCAAAACCGTGAGTTCCGCCAACAGTAACTTTAATATCCTGATATTTAATGTCAAATGGTTTTACTTTTACTTTTCCGTCTTCAAAAGCCAAAGCCATTTTCAGGTCATTCAAATTCAGTTTATTGACATCAATAAAATTGATTTTTGAACTTAAAGAATTCAATAAAGTCGAATTTTTGGCATTTACACTTGTAGAAAGTAATTGTCCTAATAAATCACCTGAAATAGATGTTAAGTTTGGAGTTAATTCATTGGCATCTAAATTTCCGTTTAATTTGATTGTCGAATTCAGTTTACCGTTAATAATTCCCGCAATTGGCGCAATTTTTTTCATCATATCCAATTGTGTAAAAGTCTGTGCAATATCAACCTGATTAAATCCTAAATTCATATCAAAGGTTGGTACTTTTGCTTTTGTCGAAACGGCTCCGCTTAAACCAATTGTTCCGCCAAAAATAGAAGTTTTGAAGTTTTCTAAAGTGGCTTTTTCGTCCTTAATAATTAATTTTCCTGAAACAGCAGTTAGTTTTAAATTGTCATACAAAACAGTGTTTGCTTTTGCATTTAAAGTACAATTTAAGAATGCAGGGATTTTCATTGCTTCAGCAGGTTTTGCAGCCGTTTTTGTTTCAGCTTTTGCTTCTCCGCTTGCAGCTGTAGTTTTAGCTGGTTCTCCGGCAGTCATAAAATCATCAACAGCCAGTTGGTTTGAGCTCATGTTGAAGTTTCCTTTCAATTCTTGCTTTTTAAACATAAAACCATAGAAATTTTCCAAAATTCCGTTAATAGCAATATCACTTTTTCCAGTAGTGGCATTAAACTGTTTTAAGTTAATTTTACTCGGATTAAACTCAACTACAGCAGTGCTGATGTTCATCGATTTATTATTCTCATCCGTATATTTAAATCCGGATAGACTCATCGTTCCTGCATTTTTGATGTTTTGATATTCGCTTTTTTCTACAGAAGCCATATCAAAGTTTGTGGTTACATCTGCTTTCAAAATACCCGCTAAAGGTTTATCCAGTTTAACCGGATAAGCTTTTGAAAGATTTGCCAGATTGATCGTTCCTTTTAAAGCTGCATCAACAATAGGATTTACGGTTATGTTTTTAATATTTGCTTTGGCACTAAAAACATCCTGATCGATTCTAAACGAAAGCTTGTCCAGATTTACATAAGTGTCGTTTAAAATTCCGGTTTCATTGATAATTTTGGTATCAATTACAATATTCTGAACCGATTTTGGTAAGTTCGGATATTGAAAAGAAGAATTATTGGATGCAATTTCTATATTGAATTTTGGAACGGTTGTCTCTGTTAATTCTCCTTTAGCAAAACCAACAACAGTAAAGTCTCCGGTAGTTTTTACACCTTCAAGACTTGAAGCATATGCGGAAGGAATAAGACCTAAGAAGTTTGTAAACGATGAGGTTGGTGTTTTAAATTTCAAATCATAAATCTGGGCTTTTTCAGCCATTTGAATGAATCCGTCAAATTCTAAAGGCAGCTGATTGATTAAGGCTTTATTTTCCTTAAAAGTATATTTGCTTTGCCCTAAATCAATTCCTAAAACAGCATCTAAAGTCAGTTTTACATTTTTAAGATAATTCATTTTATCCATATCTAATGAAACGTTAGCTGTCGTTTTTGTATTTAAATCCAGCTTAGAATTGGTAAAATCTCCGGTTCCTTCATGATTCAGACTATCAATTACCATTTTTATTTTAGAGCCCTGATCAATATATCTGAAAGTGAAGTTTTCAATTTTATAATTCTGAATTTTTAATGAAAGAGGATCACTTTTGCCTTCTGATTTGGTTTCTTTTTCATCTTTCAAAGCAATATCAAAGTTTCCAACTCCGTCTTTATTGAAAATAATATTAATCAAACCATTTTGAGAACTTATTCCTTCAATGTTCAAGGACTCTTCTTTTCCTTTAAAAAGTTCTTTGATACTCATTTTCAGATTCAGTTCTCCCAACGAAACCAATGTGTCTCCTTCAAAAGGGGCTTTGTTGATGATTAAAAGCTTTTCAATCGAAACATTGGCATTTGGAAAGTTTTTGAACAAACTCAAATCAGCATCAGCAAAACTTACTTTTGCATCGACACTTTTGTTGATCGCTTCAGCAATTTTAGCTTTAATCTGATCTTTGAAAAGGTAAGGAACAGCAAATAAGGCAGCAACCAGAACTACGAGTACAATTCCTGTAATTTTTAAAATTTTCTTTAACATAACTATTTAATATTTGGGGTTTGAATAGACAAAAAATGATAAATGCTTTTAGCAAAAATAGTTTTTTATACGGGAGTTTTTTTGTAATTTTTTGATAAATTCAATAAAAAAATCCGTTTGAGTTTACTATTTCAAACGGATTTTGTTTAATTTTTATTGTCATTTCTGAATAAATGAAACTATTTTGGAGGTTAGTATTTCAGAAATGGGGAGGCTTTCATTGTTATAGCTTTCTAAATTTGCCTGTTGGTCACCTTCAATAACTTTCATGATATGGTTCATATTGTCAATAATCAACAATTCAGAATTGGTATTGGCTTTGGATAAATTGTCGGCATCCTTAACCGTTACTTGTAAATCTTTGGTCCCCTGAATAATCAGAATTGGGACATTTAATTTTTTAATTTCTGTCTGGGGATTGTATTTAAACCAGGAAATTAAATAAGGCTGAACGCTTGGTCTAAAAAGCGAATTCAGCATAGGATCGACATTTTTTACTGTTTTACCAATCTTCAGACTGTCAATAATAGGGAAGGTCATATCTTCAATCTGTTTCATTCCTTTGGAAGAAATTTGCGTTTTTAAAATTTTATCAGCAGCATCTCCGGCTCCGGCAATCGAAACAAATTTGTCAGCTTTTGTTCCGGCGATCATTCCGATTAGAGATCCTTCGCTATGTCCGATTACGATTACTTTAGAAAAACGTTTGTCCTGTTTTAAGAAGTTTATCCAGCTTTTTGCATCTTCGGTATAATTTTCAAAAACCAGACCTGATTCTGAAATAGCAGCGGTTTTGCTTTCACCAATTCCCCTTTTGTCAAAACGTAATGAAGCAATTCCATTTTTTGCCAAAGTTTCAGCAAGCATTTTTAATGAATTATTTTTCATCATTGGATTGTTTCCGTTTCTGTCTGTTGGTCCTGAACCGGCAATGATTAAGGCAACAGGGCATTTTTTGGATACATCCGGAACTGTCAGCGTGCCATGCAACTGGTCGGTATTTATTTTTAATACGGCTGTAGATTCCTTAAATGTGAGTTCTTTTTTATCCTGAGCATTTACAAAACTTAGAATAAAAACTGTTAGAAGAAGAATTATTTTATTCATTTCCTAAAATTATTTGATACTGATGCTGTAAGGCATTGTCGCTTGTGCTCCTTTTAATTTTTGAAGTCTTTTGATGTGTTCGATAAGAATATAATTTTCCTCACCAATTTCTTCTTTTATAAATGATTCTTTTGATTTGGCAAAAGGCAATCCGGACAAAAGATCGTTTAAAGTTTTATCGTATTCAGGATAATTTTGTGTACTGTATGATTTTATTTTGGAGATTTTGGCAGCTTCGGCAATTGCATCATTTAATCCTCCAATTTTGTCTACCAAACCAATTTTTAAAGCTTCACTACCAGACCAGACTCTTCCCTGTGCAATCGCATCTACCTGTGCAAAAGTCATTTTTCGGCCTTCAGCAACATGAGTTACAAATGTTTTATAGATGTGTTCAACACCTTCTAAAGTAAAAGCTTTAAACTTTTCGTCAACAGGCACAAACGGACTGTAGTTAGCAGAGTTTTCATGTGTTTTTACCTGCTCTGTATTGATTCCTAATTTATTTGCCAACGGACTAAAATTAGGTAAAACCCCAAAAACGCCGATTGATCCTGTGATTGTATTTTTTTCGGCAAAAATTTTATTGGCGTTGCAGGCAATGTAATAACCTCCTGACGCAGCGTAATTTCCCATAGAAACTACGACAGGTTTTACTTTTTTGGTAATCTCGATTTCTCTCCAGATTAAATCAGAAGTCAGTGCACTTCCGCCTGGGCTGTCTATTCTTAAAACAATGGCTTTTACATCTTCATTTTCTCTCGCTTCCTTTAATGAACGTCGCATAGAACCTTCACCAATTTGATTAACATCACCTTCACCGCTTCCTATTTCGCCCTGAGCATAAATAATTGCAATCTCATCGGTTGCTGTATTGGTTAAAGCTGTTGTGATATTATTCTGAGTGTAATCTGAAATCGAAATTTTATTATAATCATCATCACCTTTTACTTTTAAGGCTTTTTTGATGGCATTATGATACTCATCTTCATAAGCAACAATGTCAACCAGATGCTGGGATTTTGCCATTTCCGGGGTTCTAGCCAGTAATCCGTTTGCGATTTCGTTTAGTTTGGTAACCGGAATGTTTCGGCTTTTTGAAATATCGGCCACAACAGTTGTCCAGATAGAGTTTAAAAGTGCTGTTATTTGCTCTCTGTTGGCATCGCTCATTTTGTTTTCGAGGAAAGGCTCAACGGCACTTTTGTATTTTCCATGACGAATCACTTCCATATGAATACCTGATTTTTCCTGAAAGTCTTTAAAAAACATTACTTCAGAAGAAAGTCCTTTAAAATCCAGATCACCTGCCGGATTCAGATAAACAGTATTGGCTACCGAATTCAGATAATATTCTTTCTGTGAATACATATTGGCATAAGCCCAGACAAATTTTCCTGATTTTTTAAAGCTTTCCAGTGCATTTCTCAAATCTTTATATTGAGCAAGACCTAAAGAAGACTCGTCGTTTAATATGGATATTCCCTTAATTTTATCGTCAGTTTTTGCAGCTTCAATCGCGTTGATAACGTCAGTGATACCAATTTCTTTTTTATCAGAAAAAACATTAACCCAAGGGTCTTTGTATTTTCCTGCATAATCATTTTTGATATCTTTTAAATCCAGTTCAATAACCGAATCAGCTTTGACACTAACGGTATCGTCACCTCCAAAAATAGCTCCAATCAGGATTACCCCAAAAAAGAATAACATGATAAAAACAAAAATACCAATTACAGTGGCAACTACATTTCCTAGAAATTTCATAAGTATATTTTTTTAATAAGTAGCAAAAACAAATGTTTCGTTACAGATTTTGATAAGCGATTTCAAATTCGCTTCAGAACCTGTATCACAAATATATTGTTAATTCTAAAATAGTTTTAGTTAATTTGCATAATTATGAAATCACAGCATCAGGTCGTTTTATCTATAGGAAGCAATCAGGGGAATCGGTTCGAAAACATTGAAAGTTGTATTAATTTGATACATCAGGAAGTGGGAACTGTAATCCGGGTTTCAAAACTGTACGAAACGCCCGCCTGGGGATTCGAAAGTGATGCTTTTTATAATTGTGCTTTGCTTTTGCATAGTTCTTCTTCGGCACAAAAAATACTCAGCCAGGTTTTAAAAATAGAAAAACAACTCGGAAGAATTCGTTCGGATAAGCAAGGATATCAATCCCGAATTATTGATGTTGATCTGATTGTTTTTGATGATGAAATTATCGAATCTGATAAACTTCAGGTTCCGCATCCTTTAATGCAAAACCGAAATTTTGTGTTACTTCCTATGAAGGATTTAGAGTTAAATTGGAAGCATCCCGTTTTTCAGAAAACTGTTTCCGAATTAATCTCCATTACACCGGATGACAGCGTTTGTACAGTGGTTCAGGAATTGAAAAATCCATTGGAGGAAATTCCGCTTGAGAAATTCAATTATATTGCTTTTGAAGGAAATATAGGTGCCGGAAAGACTACTTTGGTACAAAAAATTGCTGAAGATTTTAATGCAAAAAATGTATTGGAACGTTTTGCAGATAATCCATTTTTGCCAAAATTTTATAAAGATCAAAACAGATATGCTTTTCCTTTGGAAATGTCTTTTCTGGCAGATCGTTATCAGCAGCTATCGGATGATCTGGCGCAATTTGATTTGTTTAAAGATTTTGTAATTGCCGATTATCATATTTTCAAGTCTTTGATTTTTGCTAAAATAACTCTCGCTGAGGATGAATATCGTCTGTATCGAAACTTGTTTGATATTATTTATAAAGAAATGCCAAAGCCTGATTTGTATGTGTATTTATATCAAAACACAAGCAGATTGCTTCAGAATATTAAAAAACGAGGACGAAATTATGAGCAAAATATTTCAGATGAATATTTGGATAAAATCAATAATGGTTACTTAGACTATATTAAATCCCAAACAGACTTGAACGTTCTGATAATCGATGTTTCGAATCGTGATTTTGTCAAAAAACACGAAGACTATCTTTTTATATTGAATGAAATTCGAAGAGTAATTAGATAATGTGTCAATTTGATAATTAGAAAATTTTTAAAAGCTTTTACTTTTCTAAAAGCTGGAAAGTTTGTCTTTTCGAATCGATAATTATCTCATTTTCTAATTGAAAAATTCTCTAATTTAACTTTACCTCTTCAAAGAAAAGTGTCCCTTAAAAACAGGATTTGCATCATCAATTTTTAAAACATACCAATAATCAGAAGACGGAAGTGGGGATTTGTTAAAAGTACCGTCCCAACTCAATTTTGATCCGCTTAATTGGGCTAATAATTTTCCGTACTGATCAAAAATTGTCACTTGTGCCTTGGGGTAGTTTTCCATACCTGTGACTTCCCAAAAATCATTATAAGAATCATTATTAGGAGTGAAAAATGACGGAATAATTAAAACAATAAAACTCTGAGTAGCTTCATTACTATTGCAGAGATTGTTTTGGGCTCTTACATAAGCAGTTTGTAATCCGCCCGGCACATTATAAAAAAGATTTGATGTCTGATAATTAGCACCGTCTACAGAATATTCAAAATAATCTTGTGGATTAGAGACATTAATAGTTACTGCTCTTTCTTTTACATCAATATTTTTAATGATTGGTTTTTTATACTCAATCACAGTTATTGTTTTGTTACTGGTACAATTTTCGGGTGAAGGGCTGGTTACTTCAACGCTATAAGTTCCTTTTATGTTAACTTCTATAGTCTGGCTGGTTTGTCCGGTAGACCATTTGTAAGTCATTCCGCTTATTTTAGCATCTAATATTACTGTTTGGTTTTCGCATAAAACAACTTCTTCGTCAGTAACTATGGGAGGAGTATAGATGATGATATTTACTGGAGTACGGGTCGAATTAATACAGCCATTGTTTGATGCCTCAGCATAATACGTGGTATTGACCGAAATAGCTGGTGTAATAAAATTGTTTCCTGTATAAAGGCTTGTACCACCTGTTGATGTCGCAAACCAGTTTATAATTCCAAGATTTGAAGTAGCCTGTAATGTTACCGTTCCTGTACCGCATCTTGCAACCGGAGAAGAAACGATTGGAACGTCAGGAGTAGTGTTTACAATGGCTGTAACTGATCTTCGGTTTGTTTCACAGCCTGCATCCGCATAATAAGTGGTCGAAGTATTTATTATTGGGGTTGTATATGAGGTTCCTGTACCCAGTAAATGACCTCCCACAGCTGCATCATACCATCTAATTGTTCCGGCGTTTGAAGTTGCTTTTAAATTTAAACTTCCTGAATCACAAATTGGATTTGGATTTGTAATTGTAGCTTCCGGAATGGTAATCTGAGTGCTGGTTGCAATTTCTAAAGGAGATTCTCCGGGCATTCCCCCGTACTCAACAATATATCCTTTGGCCTGATAATCACCACTTGGTTGTCCTTCATTTCGCAAGTCGTTCCAGGAACCCGGAATTCCAATGCCTGGCGCTGTAATGTGTGCATAATCTTCATCCCCGGCCTGGTTTGGTTCGTTGTTGTTCCAAAGCGCAAAGTTAGGGGTGCTTCCATTGGCAAGACCATTCCAGAAAATAGTTCCTTTTCCGTCATTTGCCAAACCTTCCGGTCCGGTTACCCATTTCCATACATTTTCAGTTTCGGCATCGCTGCCTCCAATCCAGCCTGCTCCTGAAGCTTGTTCTCCTGATAATTTTGCTTCATCAGCGGCAGAAATTGTTGCTAAGTATCCTTGAAGACCATAATAAGTGCTGTTTTCTGCAGCTGCTTTTGCTTCGGTCCATGTAATACCAATATTAGGGACAAATTGATAAAAATGTCCGGTTGATGGTAAATAGTTTGCCTGGCCAATAGTTATAGAAAATGTTTTGGCTCCCGATGCTGAAACCGATGGGTTTGAAAAAACAACATTTTTTACAGCCGATATAAAATCACTATACAGCACATCAATTCCGGTCGGGCTAGAGAGAGTTAGTTTTCCGGATGCAGTATCCCAGTTCTCGACAATATTTGGATACGATGAAGGATTTAAAAGTCTTAATTTATCAAACCCGGCAGCATATCCAGACGAAATCTGAATGTAAACTGCGTGCGTTCCCGTTTCACTGGCATCATGTGTAATAGAAAAATCAGTGACAATATTGATGTCGGTGTTGGGACAGTATAGTTGATTTCCGGTTGCTGTCAGTTTAGGTGCAGTACTATTTATTGTGTTACAGTTATTTAAATATGTAGCAGAAGCGTCTTTATAAGTAGACCAGTTAGTATTAGAATAGGTAGCATTGTCTACCTGGATACAACTAAGGTTAGGGTTGGATTTGAAATTCAGAAATGAAAGCTTTGTATTTTTTCCGTTTTTTAAATTCAAATTGGTTAGTTGATTGTTTTGACAGTAAAAATTAACCAAAGTGTTATTTTTCGAAACATTCAAATCGGTTAATTGATTATTCTGGCAATTTAAAATTACTAAAACGGTGTTTTTGGTAACATCTAAGTTGGCGATCTGATTATTGTGAATTGATAAATCATATAAAATAATATTTTTGGAAATATCAATATTGGTTAAATTGTTATAGCCACAACCTAATTGTTTTAGGGCTGTATTTTTAGAAACATCTAAACCGGTTAATTGATTATTACTTATTGTAAAATCATTTAACAAAAGATTTTTCGAAACATCAATATTAGATAATTGGTTAAAACTACAGTTTAAACGAATTAGGCCAGTGTTTTTAGAAACATCTAAATGAGTCAATAGATTGTTTTTGCTTTCCAAACCAGCTAAGAGAGTATTTGTGCTAATGTCTAGATTGGGTAATTGATTGTTTTCACAATTTAAAAATTCTAAAGCAGTATTTTTAGAAACATCAATATTCGACAGTTTGTTAAATCCAATGTTGAAATGTTTGATTTTGATGTGTTTTGAAATATCTATATTGGTTAATTGGTTATTATAATAGCTTAGAGAGGTTAATAATAAATTCTTAGAAATATCTAAATTAGTTAGTTTATTTGCAGAAACATCTAAACCCGTTAAATAAGTGTTTTTAGTTACATCAATATATGAAATGTTGTTTTCCTGACAATCAAAAGTGGTTAATGCTGTATTTTTAGAAATGTCAATGCTATTAAATTTATTGTAACTAATATATAGTGTATTTAGTTGTGTATTATTTGAAAGATTAAGGTAAGTTAAATTATTATATTCGCAGCGTAAATGTTTAAGATATATGTTGTTAGAAAGGTTTAGGCTGGAGATGTTATTTCTTTTGGTTTGATCATTATATAGTATGCCAACGTTTAATTGCTCTAACTTTAAAAAACCTTCAATTCCGGTTAAATCCGAAATGTTTTTTCCCGGAATATCTAAAGATTTTACATTTGCAATATTAAGTGAAGAAACCCAGCCGTCAACAGAGCCACTGTCAATTCCTAAATCGATGAGGGCTTTTTCAAAATTAGGGTCAGGAATAGATGTTTTTTGGGATGAGCAGATAAAACCTGAGAAAATTAAAAACACCAATAACGTCTTTTTCATAGCAAATTATTTTGTAAAACCCTTTAGTAAAAATAGTTAAGAGAATTGTGAAATAAATGCTGCTAATAAACTTTTTTGTATAAAAAACGGTATTTTTTATACAAATCATAAATTCCAATTGATTTTTTTAAACAAATCCCAAACTACAATACCGGCACTAACAGATATGTTTAATGAATGTTTGGTTCCCAGTTGCGGAATTTCGATGCAGCCATCACAAATAGCTACAGCTTCCTGAGCAACCCCATAAACTTCGTTTCCGAAAACGAGGGCGTATTTTTGATTTTTCTCTACTTTAAAATCCTGCAGGAAAATAGCACTTTCTACTTGTTCGATAGCAAGAGTTAGTACATTTTCTTTTTTTAGGTTTTCTATGACTTCCAAAACATTTTCATGATGTTCCCAAGTGACAGTTTCAGTAGCTCCAAGGGCTGTTTTATGAATTTCTTTGTTAGGAGGGGTGGCTGTGATGCCGCATAAAATGATTTTTTCTACTAAAAAAGCATCGGCGGTTCTAAATACAGATCCTATATTGTGTAAACTGCGAATATCGTCCAATACTAAAATCAGTGGCGTTTTCTCAGATTTTTTAAAATCATCAATCGATTTTCTATCCAGTTCACTATTTTCAAGTTTTCTCATTTGGGTTAAATTCAGGTCATAAAAAAAGCTTCCAAAGATAAGGAAGCTTTTTCGATTATTTTTATGTTTTCAGATTAGCTTTTTGCCGGATCTGGTAAAACAGTACCTTTAATAGTTAGAATTTTTGTTGGTTGTCCTTCAGCATTTGAAGTAACAGTTACCGTTTTTGTAAATGCACCAACTCTGTCAGTAGCATATTTTACACCGATAACACCTTTAGCTCCAGGAGCAATTGGCTCTTTTGGTGTAGTTGGAACAGTACATCCGCAAGATCCTTGTGTGTTAGTAATGATTAATGGTTTTGTTCCGTTGTTTACAAAAACAAACTGACGGTTACCATCAGCATTGTGAGCGATAGTTCCGTAGTCGATTGTTTCACTTTCAAAAACCATTCCTGCTCCCTGAACTTTAGCAACTTTTGGTGCAGCAGCTTTTTTAGTACTTTGAGCGTTAGAAGCTGTAATACCAGCTACAGCTAACATAGCGAATAAAATTATTTTTTTCATCTTTATAAGTGTCTTTGTTTTAATTATGAAACAAATCTATGTAAAATTCTCATATCTGCACTTAAAAATTTCTTAAAATATTTTAATTTTTGATAACTGAGATATTCCTTCAAAATATCATAAATTCGCTGTCTTAATTTTTCATTTTAAAATATAATAATTTGGCAGCTAAAGAGAAAGTGGTGAAGGAAACACCTTTAATGAAGCAGTACAACGAAATCAAGGCTAAATATCCTGATGCATGTCTGCTTTTCAGAGTAGGAGATTTTTACGAAACCTTTGGAGAAGACGCCATTAGAGCTTCTAAAATCCTTGGGATTACATTAACCAAAAGAGGTGCAGGTTCTGATACCGAAACAGCTTTGGCGGGTTTTCCACATCATTCTGTTAACACCTATCTGCCAAAATTGGTTAAAGCCGGACTCAGGGTAGCAATCTGTGACCAGCTTGAAGATCCAAAAATGACCAAAACAATAGTAAAAAGAGGTGTAACTGAGCTTGTAACTCCTGGGGTTTCTTTGAACGATGAGGTTTTGCAGTCAAAAACGAATAATTTTTTAGCTTCAGTTTATTTTGCTAATAAAAATATCGGAATTTCTTTTCTGGATGTTTCAACAGGAGAATTTTTAACTGCTCAGGGAAATGCAGAATACATTGATAAATTATTGCAGAATTTTAATCCAAGTGAAGTTCTGGTACCAAAAAACAATAAAAGTAATTTTAAGGATGCTTTTGGGGATGATTTTCACAGTTTTTATCTGGAAGACTGGATTTACAAAGAAGATTATGCCTTAGAAACCCTGACGAAACATTTTCAGACAAATTCCTTAAAAGGATTTGGTGTAGAAGAGTTAAAGGAGGGAATCATTGCTTCAGGAGCTATTCTGTATTATTTGTCAGAGACACAGCATAATAGAATTCAGCATATTACAGCGATTCAGCGTATTGCAGAAGATGCTTATGTCTGGATGGATCGTTTTACTATCCGAAATTTAGAGTTGTACCACAGCTATAACCCGAATGCAGTTACACTTTTAGATGTTATTGATAAGACACTTTCTCCGATGGGAGGACGTCTGTTAAAGCGTTGGCTTGCATTGCCTTTAAAAGATGCTAATAAAATAAAAGGGCGCCATCAAGTTGTGTCTTATCTGAAATCAAATCCTGAAATTCTGCATAACATTCAATATCAGATCAAACAGATTTCAGATTTAGAACGTTTGATTTCTAAAATAGCAGCGGGCAAAGTTTCGCCTCGTGAAATTGTTTATTTGAAAGAATCTTTAGATGCTATTATTCCTATCAAAACATTGGCGCTTGAAAGTCCGCAGGAAGCTGTAAAAGTAATTGGAGACAGTTTGCATGCTTGTGATTTGCTTCGCGAAAAAATTAAAACTACTTTAAATCAGGATGCGCCGGTTGCCATTTCAAAAGGAAACGCAATTGCAAGCGGAATCAGCGAAGAATTAGATGAATTGCGTGCTATTTCAACTTCCGGAAAAGAGTTTTTAGAAGGAATTGAAAGAAGGGAGTCGGAGAGAACGGGAATTTCTTCTTTGAAAATTTCTTTCAATAATGTTTTCGGATATTATATCGAAGTTCGAAATACGCATAAAGATAAAGTGCCTGAAGAATGGATTCGTAAACAGACTTTGGTTAATGCCGAACGTTATATTACGGAAGAATTAAAAGAATATGAGACTAAAATTTTAGGTGCTGAAGAGAGAATTTATAAAATTGAAACAGATCTTTTTGAGCAATTAGTGGCTTGGATTTCTACTTATATCAAGCCTGTTCAGATGAATGCTTATTTAATTGCGCAGCTGGATTGTTTATGTTCGTTTACACAAATGGCTGTTGAAAATCAATATGTGTGTCCTGAAATTGATGATACATTTGAATTAGATATCAAAAATGGAAGGCACCCTGTAATTGAAAAACAATTGCCTGTTGGGACCCCTTATATTGCCAATGATGTTTTCTTAGACAGAGAGATACAGCAAATTATTATGATTACCGGTCCTAATATGTCGGGTAAGTCGGCAATTTTGAGGCAAACGGCATTAATTGTACTTTTGGCTCAAATGGGAAGTTTTGTCCCTGCTGATAGCGTTAGAATGGGAATTGTAGATAAGATTTTTACCAGAGTAGGGGCTTCAGATAATATTTCGATGGGTGAATCTACGTTTATGGTCGAAATGAATGAAACAGCTTCGATTTTGAATAATATTTCAGACAGAAGTTTGGTACTGTTGGACGAGATTGGAAGAGGAACAAGTACGTATGACGGAATCTCGATTGCCTGGGCGATTGCTGAATTTATACACGAGCATCCAGGAAGGGCAAAAACACTTTTTGCAACGCATTATCATGAGCTGAATGAAATGACAGAATCGATGCCAAGGATTCAGAATTTTAATGTTGCTGTAAAAGAATTGAAAGATACTGTTTTATTCGTGCGAAAACTGGTTAAAGGTGGAAGTGCGCATAGTTTTGGAATTCATGTTGCAAAAATGGCCGGAATGCCTCAGTTGGTTATTTCGAAAGCACAAAAGCTTTTAAAGAAATTAGAAAAAAATCATTCGAGTGATGCTTTGAACGGAATAAAATCGGCAAATGAAGAAATGCAGATGAGTTTTTTTAATTTGGATGATCCCTTGCTGGAAGAGATAAAAGAAGAGATTTTAAACCTCGATATTAATGCAATTACACCGGTAGAAGCCCTGATGAAACTGAATGAGATTAAAAGGATGCTGGTTAAAAAATAAAATCTTTAAAATTTTCAAATTTAAACTTTAGGTTATCAGAGCGTTATGAAATAAGTGGATTTTTTTTTGAAAAAACTCTTGTTTAATTGAATAAATGTCCTAAATTTGCACTCGCAATATGAAACAAATAAGGTGTTGCGGTTCTTAAATAGAATTTGAAATGCGAAAATAGCTCAGTTGGTAGAGCGCGACCTTGCCAAGGTCGAGGTCGCGGGTTCGAGCCCCGTTTTTCGCTCCAAGACCATACAATGCTCGGATGGTGAAATTGGTAGACACGCTGGACTTAAAATCCAGTGAACAGCAATGTTCGTGCGGGTTCAAGTCCCGCTCTGAGTACAAAAGCCTCTTCTTTTTGAAGAGGCTTTTTTTTATGAAATAAGTTATAGGTTTGTGGTGAGTAGATTTATGTGGTAAATTTATTTGGGTAATCAACAATCGATAATCAACAATCTAAAATTTATAAATGGGGGCTTTTGTAATTAGCAGGCGATTTAATGATGAATACAAGTTTACTTTTACTTCTCGAAAGGGAAAAGTTATTTTTACCAGTTTAAGTTATGAGTTGAGGTTTGAATGTGAAGAGGATATTGAGAAATTTAAGGCGAATATTGAACTTGCTAAGTTTTTGAAATTTAAAGGCTCTGGAGGGAAATATTTTTTTAAATTGATGTTGGGTGATGTGCATTTTGCAACAAGTCGTAAATATAGTACGGAATTGCTTCTGCAAAAAGGGATAAAAGAAATTGTGACTTATTCTTCTAAATCGGAGATTTTGGATTTTTCTTCAAATGAACTAATTTTTGAAGATGAGGTGGTGGTTGAGGGTGAAATGGAATAAAAAAAGCGTTTGCAATAGCAGACGCTTTTTTTGTGTGTTTTAAGAATAAAAAAAACCATCTCTATAGATGGTTTTAAAATTTTTAGAACCGGGTTCTAATTATTTTTTTACTTCTTTAGCAGCTTCTTCAACTTTTGCAGCAGCAGTATCTACAGTTGCAGCAGCAGAATCAACAGTTGCAGCAGCAGAATCAACAGTTGCAGCAGCAGAATCAACAACGGCAGCAGTAGAATCTACAGCTCCTTCAGTAGCTGCAGCGTCAGCTTTTTTACAAGATACAACAGTTAAAACAGCAACAACAGCTAAACTTAAAAATACTTTTTTCATCTTACTTTATTATAAAAGGTTAATTATTAATTCGAGGCAAAGATATAAATTTTTTAATATGTAAAATATTTTTTTATTTTTTTTTTAAAATATTTTCCTTCGTCACTCGATGTTTCTATTTATCAATTAATGTGCCAAAACAGCTGAAAAGAAACGTATTATTGTATTTTTTGCAAATTTTGAGTTTTGTTGAATATTCAAAAAGCATTTAACTGTTTTGATTGGTTTGTTTGTGGTTTGTTTTGTTTTTTGATTGATTATTTTGTATCAGGAAAAATCTTTTTCGCTTGCTTTTTTATTGTTTTTTAGAAAAATGAAGTTGTAAATCCCTAAAAAACGTCAGTTTTGAGATTACTGTGAAATGGATTTTATGATTGTATTGGTTGCTCCTTTGTTGTTTTGGATATATAACCTGCAAATTTCTCCTTTTTCTTTGAGGAAACTTTCGTCTGAAAGTAAGTGATCAAAGGATTGTTTTAGTTTCTCGCTGTTAGAAATAACAATGCATCCTTTAAGTTTTACTAATTCAATGGCTTCAGCGAATTTTGAATAATTAGGGCCAATTACAATTGGAATTCCAAAAGTAGCAGGCTCCAAAATATTATGAATGCCTGGATTTCCAAATCCGCCTCCCACGTACGCAATAGTTCCGTAGCTGTAAATTTTGGTAAGCAATCCAACTGTGTCAATAATAAAAACGGTATAATCTGCTAAAGCTTTGTTTTCTTTTTCAGAAAATAAAACCGTTTTTTTTGTAATAGCATTTTTCAGGCTTTCAATTTGCTCTGGCTTTATATTGTGTGGGGCAATAATAAATTTTACGGAAGGATTAGCCTGGTTGATGTATTCTGTTAATAAAACTTCATCTTTTGGCCAGGAACTTCCAATGACTATCAGCGGTTGATTGTTTTTGAAAGTTTCAATAAATTCGAGTGAATTGTCTCTTTCTAAAATAGTATTTACACGATCAAAACGAGTGTCGCCGGAAACAATTACATTGTGAAATCCTATAGACTCGATTTTTTGTTTAGAATCTTCATTCTGAACAAAAAAATAAGTGAAAGTTTTTAATGCTTTTCTGTAAAATCCCCCGTACCATTTAAAAAACATCTGATTGTCCCTAAAAATCCCTGAAATTAAATAAACAGGTGTTTTTTGCTTTTTTAACTCTTCTAAATAATTAAGCCAAAATTCGTATTTGATAAAAAAGACCAATTCGGGATGAGCTAATTTTAAAAATTGTTTAGCATTTTTTTTGGTGTCAAGAGGAAGGTAAATAGTAACATCGGCGATGTTATTGTTTTTACGTACTTCATAGCCTGAAGGAGAGAAGAAAGTGACAATGATTTTATGAGCCGGATATTTTTCTTTGATTTTTTCAATTACCGGCAAACCTTGTTCGTATTCGCCAAGTGAAGCCGAGTGGAACCAGATTGTTTTGTCTTCGGGTTTTATTTTTTCTTTCAAAATGTCAAAAACATTTTTTCGTCCGTTTACAAAAAGTTTCATCTTTTGACTAAAAAGTGCGGCTATTTTGAGGAAAAAACCAGCAATTATAACGAGTAAATTGTATAGAAAAAGCATCTGTTTATTTTTGGGGCTAAATTACGTTTCTTTCGATTATTTTCATTGTTTGAAGGTATTAAATAACTATTTTTGCTTCTCGTTTTAAAGATTTTCCTGTAAAGGCAAATCTTCAGATTTAAATAAGAAAGATAAATGAAAAAAATTCAAATGGTTGACTTAAAGAGTCAATACGAAAAAATAAAGTCTACTGTTGATGCTTCTATTCAGGAAGTTTTAGATACAAATACTTATATAAACGGCCCGCTGGTTCATCAGTTTCAGAAAAATCTTGAAGATTATTTGGGTGTAAAGCATGTAATCCCTTGTGCAAATGGAACCGATGCTTTGCAGATTGCTATGATGGGACTTGATTTAAAGCCCGGAGATGAGGTTATTACGGCTGATTTTACTTTTGCTGCTACTGTAGAAGTTATTGCTTTATTGCAGCTGACACCGGTTTTGGTAGATGTTGATTTGCATAATATGAATATTGATATTGATGCTGTAAAAAAAGCCATTACGCCAAAAACCAAAGCAATTGTTCCGGTGCATTTATTTGGACGTGCTGCCAATATGGATGCAATTATGGAAATTGCGGCAGAACATAATTTATACGTAATTGAAGATAACGCACAGGCTATTGGTGCTGATTATATTTCGAAATCGGGAACAAAAAGTAAAGTTGGAGTAATTGGTCACGTTGCGGCAACATCATTTTTTCCGTCTAAAAACTTAGGCTGTTATGGAGACGGAGGTGCAATTTTTACAAACGATGATAAATTAGCACATATCATCCGTGGAATTGTAAATCACGGAATGTATGAGCGTTATCATCATGATGTTGTGGGGGTGAATTCGCGTTTGGATAGTATTCAGGCGGGGGTTCTAAATGCAAAATTGCCTCTTTTGAATGAATACAATGCGGCGCGTCGTTTAGCGGCAACCAAATATAATGCTGCTTTTGCTGGAAATGAAAAGATCATTACGCCGGAATTTGATGTAAACGAAAATGACCACGTTTTTCATCAATATGTGTTAAGAATTTTAAATGCTGACCGAAATGCATTGATGCAGTATTTACTGGGTAAAGGAATTCCATGTGCGATTTATTATCCGATTCCGTTGCATTCTCAGAAAGCTTATGCGGATTCACGTTATAAAGAAGAACAGTTTCCGATAACGAACCAGTTGGTAAAAGAAGTAATCGCATTGCCAATGCATACAGAGCTTGATGATGAACAAATTAAATTTATTACCGATTCGGTTTTAGAATTTCTGGCTAAATAATTTTAACTTTAAAAATAGGCAAAAACCCAAATCAGCTTTAGATGATTTGGGTTTTATTTTTTAATCTACTTTCTTAAAAACCAAAAGTTTTTCTGAAGGATTGGACAGTGTAAGTCGGTTATTTTTTATGGAGTAAGTAGTGGTGCTTTGAAGTGCTTTTACAAACTTATTCTCCTTATTGTTTTCAGGGCATGCCATTAGAGTTGAAATGATGTTATTGAACCGTAGCAGATCGTTTTCAAAAAATAAACTCCCGTTAATTGAATTGCAGCCTCCAAATCCCATGAACTTGTTTTCGGTAGTATGAATCTCAATTCGGGGTAATTCTTTTTGAAAATCGGTTGTAAAAACTTTGTATCCGTTTAATTCTTCTAAAACCCAAATATCATGTAGACGGTAATCAGTAATGTACTTTCCGCAGCCTTCTACTTTTTTTAAAGAGCCATCGGAATTGTTTTTAATTTCAACAGAAACTTTATAAGGTGAAATGATTCCGGACATAGAATCCTGACAGTCTAATTGTTGAATAGAAATCGTCAGACTAGCTGTTGTGTTCTTTACTTTGTATGTTTTGATATTAGCGTCCATTGCCCTTGTGGGTTTGACGGATGAGAATACAAGGGGTTCTTTTCCTTTTGTCAGTGATGTAAAGATAATTTGTTCGGGACTGATTTTTAATTCCCAGAATGGTTCATTTCCTGTGGCTTTAAAATAAATAGTAATATCTTCATCGGATGTGTTTTCGGAAGTGGTGTTGTTTATCTCTTTTGTGTTGAAGTTTTTAGATCTGATGGTTTTACAATTATATGCAAAAGAGATTATGAGGATTAAAATGAGGTACTTTTTCATGTGAGTTTTTTTAAAATTTAAAGTTTGAAGCGTCGTTAAATGTAAAAACCGGATAAATAAGTAATGATTTGTTACTCAAATTTAAGAAAAATAGTGCAGAAAACTGAGTCTCTGAAAAATGGCTAAAGCTGAAATTACCTGTACTTACTGGGAATACGATAAAATACGTATTTAGAAAAATTCTAATTAATGAAAAAAATACGTAATAAGTATTTTTAATAAGTATTAATACGTATATTTGCGTAGTAATACTTAATTAAAGAAATCATGATTAGAGTAATAGTAGTTGGAAACGGCATGGTTGGGTACAAATTTTGCGAAAAGTTTATCGCAAAATCAGGACAGGAAAAGTATCAGATTACCGTATTTGGTGAAGAGCCAAGACGTGCTTATGATCGCGTTCACCTAAGTGAATACTTTGGAGGGAAAACAGCTGATGATTTATCATTGTCTACCAGTGAATGGTACTTAGAAAATAATATTACTTTAAATACTTCTGAATTAATTACTGATATTAACAGAGAAGAAAAAACAATACATACTCATTTAGATAAAAAACATACGTACGATTACTTAGTTCTTGCAACGGGATCTGCTGCCTTCGTTCCTCCGATTGACGGAGTAGAAAAAGAAGGTGTTTTTGTATATAGAACCATTGAGGATCTTGATGCAATTATGGCGTATGCTAAAAAAATAAAACAAAAAGGAGCTACAGAAGCTGCTGTTTTAGGTGGAGGTTTGTTGGGACTTGAAGCAGCAAAAGCGGTTCGTGATTTAGGACTGAACCCGCATGTTGTTGAGTTTGCACCTCGTTTGATGCCAAGACAGTTAGATAAAGGGGCGAGCGATATGTTGCAGTCAAAAATTGAAGAATTAAATATTGGAATTCATCTTAATAAAGCAACACAATATATCGATGGGAAAGAGTGTATAACGGGAATGATGTTTGCTGATGATGAATTGTTAAAAGTTGACATGTTGGTTATATCTGCCGGAATTAAACCGCGTGATGAACTGGCCAGAGTTTCGGGACTTGAAGTTGGTTTACGCGGCGGGATTGTGGTAAACAATCAAATGCAAACATCAGATCCTTCTATTTATGCTATCGGAGAGGTGGCACTTTATAATCAAAATATTTATGGTCTTGTAGCTCCTGGTTATGAAATGGCCGACGTTGCTGCAGAGCAAATCTTAAATGGTTCTAAAACCATGAGAGAAACCATCGATATGTCGACACAATTGAAGTTGATTGGTGTTGAAGTTGCGAGTTTTGGTGATCCTTTTATTGAAAATGATGAGGTAACCGCTATTATTTATGAAAATAAATTATCCGGAATCTATAAAAGAATTAATGTTACTAAAGATTCTAAAACCTTATTAGGCGGAATCTTAGTAGGAGATTCAAGTGATTATAATTCACTTTTTCAGATTTACATTAACGGAATGGCTTTGCCTAAAAATCCTGAAGACCTGATTTTAGGTTCAAGAGACGGTTCTGAAAGTTCTGCTGTAGGTGTAATGGATTTGCCGGATACTGCTGTAATCTGTTCTTGTGAAAATGTAACAAAAGGAGCAATCTGCTGTTCTATTCTTGATGAAACCTGTTCAAGTCTTTCAGATGTTGTAAAACTTACCAAAGCGACTTCAGGTTGTGGAGGATGTAAGCCAATGGTTTCAGACCTGGTAAAAGCAGCTCAGAAATCTATGGGTAAAGAAGTAAAAGATGTTATCTGCGAACACTTTAACTATACCCGTCAGGAGTTGTTTGATTTGGTTAAAATTAATAAATACAATAATTTTTATGATGTAATCGATCATCACGGAAAAGGTGATGGCTGTGAGGTTTGTAAGCCTGTAATTGCTTCGATTTTCTCCAGTATTTACAACGATACGGCTAATAAACACGTTACAACTCAGGATACAAACGACAGATTTTTAGCAAACATTCAAAGAAACGGAACTTATTCTGTGGTGCCAAGGGTTGCCGGTGGTGAGATTACTGCCGAAAAACTAATAGTAATTGGAGAAGTGGCTAAACAATTTGATTTATATACTAAAATAACAGGAGCACAGCGTGTTGACTTATTTGGAGCACATTTAGATGATCTTCCTAAAATCTGGAAAGTATTAATCGATAATGGTTTTGAAAGCGGTCATGCTTACGGAAAATCTCTTAGAGCTGTAAAAAGCTGTGTTGGAAATGCATGGTGCCGTTACGGAATGGATGACAGTGCCGGATTTGCAATCGAACTTGAAAACAGATACAAAGGAATTCGTTCTCCCCATAAATTAAAAGGTGGTGTTTCAGCTTGTATCCGTGAATGTGCTGAGGCTCGTGGAAAAGATTTTGGTTTAATTGCTGTTGAAGGCGGCTGGAATTTATACATCTGTGGAAATGGTGGAGCTAATCCTAAACATGCGGTTTTGCTGGCTGAGCAAATTGATAAAGAAACTGTTATTAAATACATGGACCGCTTTTTAATGTATTATATCAGAACGGCTGGTCCACTGATTAGAACATCAACCTGGCTTGAAAAACTGGAAGGTGGTTTGGATTACTTAAAAGAAGTAATTATAGAAGATAGCTTAGGGATTTGTGAAACTTTAGAAGCTGAAATGCAGACTTTGGTGAATACATTTGAATGTGAATGGAAACAGGCTATTGAGAATCCAAGGTTATTAAAACGTTTTAGTCATTTTGTGAACTCTGATGAAAAAGATGATAATGTGACTTTCGTTCCGATGAGAGATCAAAAAATGCCAAAAGCTTGGTCATAATTTAATATGGATACATAGCAACATAGATTTTATAAACTCAAAAAGTTGCTATCATACAAATAGCTATGTGTGAGAAACGAGTTTCTTTTGGAGTTTCTTTTCCGATAATTAAAGTCTATGTTCCTATGTATTCAAAAAGTTTAAATAAATAGAATTAACGATTGCTGTCCTCTTACCCTCTTTTTTACTGCGCCATCAAACTCTCTTGATTGTAAAAAGAGGGATAAGAATACAGACTATAAAATACAGCCAAAATGGAAGAAATTTTAAACCAATACGAAACTGTACATCTAAATGATGTCAAAATATGGTTCAAAGCCGGTAATGTGAGTGATTTTCTAACTAACCGTGGAGGTTGCATCAAATATAAAAACAAACAAATTGCGGTTTTTAACTTTACACGCCGTAACGAATGGTATGCTTGTCAAAATGCCTGTCCACACAAAATGGAGATGGTGTTATCAAGAGGAATGACAGGCTCTGCAGATGATGTTCCTAAAATTGCCTGCCCGCTGCACAAAAAAACGTTTTCATTAGTTGATGGTTCTAACCTGAATGGCGACGATTTAAAAATTGCAACATATCCGGTCAAAATTGTTGAAGAGGAAGTGTTCGTTGGCTTTTTAGATTAATCTGCGTATATTTGAAAATATATTTTCAAAAAAATGAGTACACCTTTTCAAAAAGCAAGCGAATGGATTGATGCTGAAAATTCGCAGGATCCAAACATAGAGATTGATCAAAATAAAGAATATCCAAAAGAGTTATTGTACTCGAACAGGATGTATTTGAAATTGATGCAGTTTTGTCCTGAAGCTTCAGAAGAGGTTCAGATTGCCTCAAAAGCACAGCATATCTGTCGATGGAAAGTAGCTCGCGAATCTTACCCAATGGATCGTGTAGGATACTTAAGATGGAGAGAAGATCTGAAAAAATTTCATGCCAAAACGACTGCTGAAATTCTGGAAAGAGCAGGGTATGAGCAAACTTTTATTGACCGTGTTTCCTTTTTAATTGAAAAAAAACTCCTTAAAAAAGATGCCGAAACCCAATTGCTTGAAGATGTAATTTGTCTGGTATTCTTAGATTATTATTTAGAACCTTTTGTAGAAAAACATGATGATGAAAAACTAAAAAATATCATCAAAAAAACATGGGATAAAATGTCTGAAAAAGGACATCAGGAAGCCTTGAAAATCAACTACTCCGAAGAAAATTTAAATTTGATAAAAGCATCTTTGGGATTGTAATCTGATTTTTTTATGAAATGAGCGAAAGCGAATTCCATTTTCTGATAAAAACAAATATTATCTTCGAATGAAAAAAAGCAATCTGGAAGTTTCAGAGAAAATTACATTCAAAAATTTACGTCGTTTGTATTTTTTTGCACTTTGGACTATTGCTATAACGGTCATTTTAAGTCAGCTTTTAATTCAGTACAATTTAAAACAACAGCTCAGCGATTCTAAAATCATTAACATTTCAGGAAAGCAAAGAATGCTGAGTCAAAGAATTACGAAAGAAGTTTTAATTTTAAACTTTGTTTCGGATACTTCCCAAAAAAAAGAAATAGCCCATCTCAGGAGTTTATTGTCACTTTGGAAAATTAATCAGGATGCCTTAGAAAATGGGAGTGATAGCCTCTCCTTTCCAAAAGAGAAGAGTGAGCGGCTGAATGAATTGTATCTTGAGATAAAACCTAATTTTGATGCTGTTGTGGAAACTACAGAATTGTTTCTATTAAATTTAGAGCAAAAAAATAATCCGGAGGTGAATCCAAAACTGGTATCAGTAATTCTTAAAAACGAAAGTGTTTTTCTTTCGAAAATGAATGAAATTGTTAGCCAGTACGATATTGAAGCACATGAAAAAGTAACTGAACAGAGAAAAACGGAATACTGGATTTTCGGTTTTACATTATTGGTGCTGATTCTGGAGTTCTTTTTTATTTTTAAACCAACCAATAAAAAGATTGAAAAGCTTATTGCAAAACTTTTGTCTTCACAAAAGAAAGCTTTAAAATTGGCCTACGATACTGAAGTCATCAGTGAGATCAAGGAAAATTCGGTAAAAGAATTGAAATCACTGAATTATGCGATGGAAAATACGCTCCTTTATTGCCGTATTGCCCCGGACGGCTCTATCATTCACGTAGGTGAAAAATTTGCAAAACTTTTAAATTACACTAAATTTTCATCAAATAAAACTTTTTCGAAGATCTTAACTGTTGATGAAAAAGAACAGCGCAATATTGACCGCATTATTTTTGAGAAACAAAGAAGTGGCTGGCAGGGTGAAATAAAAATACTTAACCGCGAAGACCAGACAATCTGGTTAGATTTGTCAATGGTTCCGGTAATGATTAAAAAAGACGAGCTCGAACTTTTAATTGTTTGTTTTAATATTACGGAGCGTAAAAAAGCGCAACAGGAAGTGGAACGCCTGAATATTGAAAACAGTACGGAAAAAATCAATCAGCAGAAGATTATTTCGAGTAAAATTGTTGAAAACCAGGAGAACGAACAAAATAGAATTGCCAAAGAAATTCATGATGGAATAGGGCAGATGTTAACCGGATTAAAATTTAGTCTGGAGAGTATTAATCTGGATGACAAAGAAAAATCGGCTCAGAAAATAGAATACCTGAAAAAACTCTCTCTTGATATCATAAAAGGTGTCAGAACTGCAACTTTTAACCTGATGCCGCCGGAATTAAGTGATCATGGGATAGTTTCGTCATTATCAAAACTGACCCAGGAGCTTTCAAAACTTACAGGAAAAGAAATCCTGTTTTATAATAAAACTGATTTTGGCCAGCGTTTAGATTCTCTGATAGAGATAAATATTTATCGTCTCACTCAAGAGGCAATCAACAATGCGATAAAATATGCCGAGTCGACTCATATTATTGTACAGCTTTCACATAGTGAAACTCTTTTGAGTGTTATTGTCGACGATAACGGAAAAGGTTTTGACAAGGCTGCGGTCGAGAAAAAACGCAACAGCGAATCCGGAATGGGACTGCTGTTTATGAAAGAAAGAATCCAGTATATCAATGGCCGTTCATTCATCAACTCAATTCCGGGTGAGGGAACGAGAATTACTTTTAATATTCCGATTTCTAAATTAGAGAATTAAGCAATTTGTCAATTAGTAAATATGCTAATTAGATAATTGCTGCAAGTTCTGACTTTGATGTTTTTTGACTTAGATATTGAGCTATTATCCAGATTTAATAACCAAATTATCTAATTTTCTAATTGATAAATTTTCTAATTTAAAAATTACGTATCTTAGCCGTTTCTATAGATGAATATACGTAAAATTTTAGAATCAAAATTAAGTAAAATATGAGTGATAATATTCGTGTAGTATTGGCAGATGACCATGTTTTTGTAAGAGACGGGATAAAATCTCTACTTGAAAATGAAGCAAATATAGAGGTTGTTGGGGAGGCAGTAGATGGTGCAGATGCACTTGAAGTTGTTGCTGCCAAGAATCCCGATTTACTTATAATAGATATCCGTATGCCTAATTTTACAGGTATCGAGGTAGTAGAAAAACTTAGAAGTGAAAATAATAATGTAAAAATTATCATGCTTTCGATGCACGAATCGGAAGAATATGTATTGAAATCTATAAAAGCAGGAGCCGATGGTTATTTACTAAAAGGTTCAAGCAAAGATGAATTTTTGAAAGCTTTGCATAGCGTTTCCAATGGTGGAAAATACTTTAGCGGTGATATTTCTTCTATTTTGATTGGTCAGTTGACAAGTTCGTCTCTTTCTGCCGAACCAAAACAAAGTTTAGGCGAGGAAATGATGATTACCAAAAGAGAAAAAGAAATTCTGGCCCTTTTGTTATCAGGAAAAGGGAATAAAGAAATTGCTGAGGCTTTGGAAATAAGTAAACGTACAGCAGAAGTTCATCGTTTTAATTTGATGAAAAAACTTAAAGTAAAAAACTTAATGGAACTTTCCAATAAGGCTGCAGAGTACTCTTTATTATAAAACTACGTATATTTACGTAAATATTTTTAAAAAACTGCGTTTTCGCAGTTTTTAACTACGTTATAGTACTTATTTTTGTTGAGAAATATAAGTACAATGAAAAATACGAATTCACTATCGCAATCTCACAAGATTTTATTTTTAAACACACTGGCTTTCACAGTATGTTTTGCATGCTGGACCTTAAATGGCGTTTTAGTAACCTTTTTAGTAGACAACGGTATTTTTAACTGGAGTGTTGTTCAGGTAGGCTGGTTGTTGGGTATTCCTATTTTAACCGGTTCTGTGATGCGTTTGCCAATAGGTATCCTTACGGATAAATTTGGCGGTAAATACGTATTTTCATTATTACTATTACTTTGTTCCATTCCGTTATTTTTATTGCCTTTTGCAGATAGTTTTGCAATGTTCGCCATATTAAGTTTCTTTTTCGGATTGGTAGGGACAGGTTTTGCCGTTGGAATTGGGTTTACTTCGATATGGTATCCAAAAGAATGGCAGGGGCGTGCATTAGGAATCTTCGGAATGGGAAATGCCGGTGCTGCAATTACTACCTTTTTGGCTCCTTCATTATTAAATCATTTTTCTATAGAAGATCCACAAAATGGCTGGAAAATCCTTCCTGTTATTTATGCAGTAGCATTAGTAATAATAGGTGTTGCTTTTTTAATATTTACAGATAACAAAAAAGTAGAAAACAATACCAGATCAGTTTCACAAATGTTAGGCTCTTTAAGGTCAGCTCGTGTATGGCGTTTTGGGACATACTACTTTTTAGTTTTCGGATGTTTTGTGGCCTATTCTCAATGGTTGTTGCCAAATTTCATGAACGTATATCAGACAAGCCTAGTAATGGGAGGTTTATTTGCAACGATGTTCAGTTTACCGTCAGGTGTAATCAGAGCTTTTGGAGGATACTTATCAGATAAATATGGCGCCAGAAAAGTAATGTACTGGGTGTTGAGTTCTTCAGTTGCTTTAAGTGCTTTGTTAATGGTTCCAAAAATGGAAATTACAACTACAGGACCTGGGGTTTTAGCTACTAAAAAAGGAACAATTACTTCAGTTACAGATCAGAATGTTAAAATTGGAGAAACCGATTTTACCATCGCACAAAGAAAAGAAAACACTGCTGAAAATGCTATTTTCCCAACAAGTACATCATGGCAGCAGGTTGTGGTAGAGCAAAACCAGCCTGTAAAGAAAAAAGAATTGCTTGCAAAAGGAATTACTGTAATAAAATTTGATGCCAATATGTGGGTTTTCTTAGTTCTTGTGATTCTTATTGGAATTGCATGGGGAATCGGAAAAGCCGCTGTTTACAAACACATTCCGGAATATTTCCCTGCCGAAGTTGGTGTTGTAGGCGGAATGGTTGGTATGATTGGTGGTTTAGGCGGTTTCTTTGGACCAATTATCTTTGGTTACCTGTTAACAGCTACCGGAATCTGGTCCAGTTCATGGATATTTATTTTAGTTTTTTCTGTTATCTGTCTGATCTGGATGCATTATACGATTACTAAAATTATGAACGAAAAACAGCCGGTATTAGCCCGTGTTATCGATAGACAATAGTTTTTTATATTTTTTTAATTCATAGTTTATTTAGTTATTTGAATTAGGCTATAGCCAAACTGTTCTATTTTTTTTCTCCTTTTTGTAATACAAAAAGGATTTCAAAAAAGAGTTTCTGATTCCTTTCAGGAGCTCTTTTTTATATCAATTATCTCCTAAACGATTGATGTCGTTTTTTATATGAATTATTTTTTAGCAATAATTCTTAATGCTCCTCTCTTAGGACAAATACCCAATTTTTAACCTAAAAATCAGTCAGTATGAAATCAACATTACTTAGAATGTCTTTGCTTGTTATGTTATCCTTTATTGTTTTTAGTTTTAAAGGAGAAAATACAAACAGGACATTTTTGAAATCCGGGACAATAGATCCTCCGACTACGAAAAAATTAGTTTTAGAAAAAACAGATGTTACAATAGGATTTATTAAACTTACTGACATGGCTCCCCTGGCTATTGCAAAACATCTTGGTTTTTTTGAAGCAGAAGGTTTAAATGTAAAACTGGAAGTACAGGCGAACTGGAGAGATATTTTGGACAAAGTTCTCGATCAGCAAATAGATGGTGCTCAAATGCTAGCCGGACAGCCTATAGCCGCTGCAGTAGGTTGTGGCAGACAAGGAGCTTTGGTTACAACATTTTCTATGGATTTGAACGGTAATGCCATTACGGTATCAAAAGATGTATGGTCAAAAATTGTCGATAGTATCCCGCAGGAATATGGCAGACCGGTACATCCAATTCCGGCCAGTGCACTGATGCCGGCTTTAAATATGTATAAAATACAGAAAAAACCTTTTGTTATCGGAGTTGTATCGGCATATTCCAATCATAATTATCAGTTGCGTTACTGGCTTGCAGCAGCAGGAATTAATCCGGGATTTTATAACAACAATAATATCCAGGGAAGTAAAGGTACTACGGGTGGAGATGTGCTTTTGAATATAACGGCACCGCCACAAATGCCAGAAACCCTGCAGGCTGGTACAATAAATGCGTATTGTGTGGGAGAACCATGGAACCAGCAGGCAGTGGATCAGGGAATTGGAGTGCCGGTTGTAACGAGTAGAGAGATCTGGAAAAACCACCCCGAAAAAGTATTTGTAATGACGAAGGAATTTGTGGAAAAGTATCCAAATACGACTATCGCTATTACAAAAGCTCTGATTAAAGCAGGGAAATGGCTGGATAATCCTGAAAATAGAAAAGAAGCCACTCGCATCCTATCAAAATCGGCTTATGTTGATGGTGAAAAAAGGGTTATCGATAACTCGATGTTGGGGACATTTGAATTTGAAAAAGGAGACATACGATCTGTACCTGATTTTAATGTGTTTTTCAGATACAACGCAACCTATCCGTACTATTCTGACGGAATTTGGTTTATGACCCAGATGAAACGCTGGGGGCAAATCGCAGAACCTAAAACAAATGAATGGTATCATTCTAAAATTAAAGAAGTTTATAAGCCTGAAATCTGGATGAATGCTGCTAAATTATTGGCTGAAGAAGGTTTCCTGACAAAAGCTGAAATCCCTGTAACAGATGGTTATAAACCTGCAACTACCGAATTTATTGATAACATGATGTATGACGGAAAAAAGCCTTTGGAATATATTAAAGGTTTTAAAATTGGACTTAAGGATTAGTTGTATATAGTTATTTCCATAAATCCAAAAAAAATAGCCTGAAAAAATAATTTTTCTTCAAAATTCAATCCTATATTTTACCCTTTTCCTATTTCTGAGAAGGGTATTTTTTTTTGATCAATTAAAAATTTATTATTTGCTTTAATTAGTTATATTTGAAACGATTATGAACCCCAAATTCTATCCTAATGAAACCATTTCTAAAATTATCCATGTTAACCTTTTTTGTAACTCAAACAGGTATTGCTGAAAAATTCAATGAGGCTTTAATTTCAAAAAACTCAGAAATAAATTTTGCAAGAACACAAAAAAGAGGAATTAAAAAAAACAATATTGTTTATTATGTTGAAAATGATTTGCAAACAATATCTGCCTACAAAAGGAGCAAATTGCAATGGCAAACCAATGTAATATCTGTTTGTGGAAAACCAAAATTTGGAAATCCGGAAATAAGATATATTGGCTATAATACAAACAAGCTGCTTGTTGTTATGGGAAAACATAATTTTGCAGAAATTGATGTAAATAACGGCACGACAAAACTTGTTGGTTAAGATTAAAAATATAAAGTAATAAAAGAAAGAGCTTTTGATTGATTTCAGAAGCTCTTTTTTTTGAAATGTATCTCTTGAAAAGATAGTGTATTTGGGATTTGTTTTTAGGGATCTAAAAAAAAGAGAAGTGACTAGTTTTTAGTGTGAAAAATGGATTTTAATAGTGAAATAATCTTATTTTTTTGAATGTTTTTTACATATTTTTGCACAAAAATTCATCTAAAATTCATCACAAATATGAAATTCAAAAATACATTTCTTACACTTTCTTTTCTTTTGACCAGTGTTGTTTCCTTTTCACAGCAAATAGGGAGCGGTTATGCTCCTGCAGCAATTAATGATTTTAATAAAGAATTACTTTCAGGGTTTTATCAGGGGTATAATGCTGCAGGACAGGTAGACAATGGTGGTTGGAATCATTTATTAAATTTACGTCATTCTGACCCAACGAACAATCATCAATTGCAAATAGTAAGCTCGTATCTTGAAAATGATAAGTTGTTTTTTAGAAAATTTGCCCGCGGTCTTGGAGCCAATAATCCTGTTTGGTACGAAATAGCTACAAGAGGAGATAACTACTTTATAGGTACTCAGGTTATTAATGGAGGTTTGACATTTCATGGAAGTGAATATAGAATTGGCTGGTCTAATTTTTCTTATGGCTCTTACATTGATGTTAATAATAGTCAAAATGCTTTGCGTATTCGTAATAAAAATAATGTTATTATGTTTGAAGTTAATGGATCAAATAACTTTTTTACAGGTAACGTAGGTATTGGTACTACTGCTCCAAGTGCAAAACTGGAAGTTGCAGGTTTAATTAAAAGTTTTGTAAATACACATTTAGGGACAGATTTACACAATTTTCAATTATTAAATGAGATAGGAGGACGAGTAGGTGATAATATGATTTTGAATAGGTTATGGTCTTTAAGAGATGTAAATAGTACTTATGATTGGTATAGTGGAAGATTACATGATGGAATTTCTATTGATGCTAGTTTTGGAACTCCTCATGTAGATACTAAGACATGGTGGGAAAGAGACCCTAACGATAATATTCAATCTTGGGTAATGCCGGAGAAACATATTTAACAATCAATAATGGCAAAGTAGGTATAGGAACAATAACGCCAGACCAAAAACTAACTGTAAATGGAACTATTCACTCTAAAGAAGTCATTGTAGATACTAGCATCACACCTGATTATGTTTTCCAAAAATACTACACAGGAAAATCAGAATTAAAATCAGATTATGCCTTCCCAACGCTTTCCGAAATTGAAGATTTTACTAAGAAAAATAATCACCTGCCAGGTGTGCCTTCTGCAAAAGAAATGCAGGAAAAAGGAATTTCTTTAGCAGAAATGTCTACTATTTTACTTCAAAAAATAGAAGAATTAACACTTTATACTATAGAGCAGCAAAAAGAAATGCAGGAACAGAAACAGTATTTGATGCAACAAAATAAAGAGATTGAGGAGCTAAAAAGTCAGGTAAAGTTATTGTTGTATTCTAAAAAATAATCTTAATATTCTGTAGCCTTTAACCTTTTCTGTTGGATTTATGAGGAAAAAAAGGTTTTTTAGTAGATGTTAAACAGTAAAAAATAAATTATAATGAAAAAACAGATTTTAATAAGTTTGATTGTCCTTGGTTCAGGCTTGAACATTAATGCTCAATGGAATGGTACAAACCCTGTCTCGACTACATCAAATGTAGGAATTGGAACAGGTTATAATGGAGTTGGAAATATTATACCTGTAGAGAAACTTACAATAGGAGAAATGGGTGGAAATTTTGCAGTTCAAGATAGAAGAACTTCAACAACAGAAAAGTATTCAAGTGGCTATAAATTTTATGATTTTGTTGGAGAATCCGCTTCAGTTTTACTTGAACATAATGCTTATTTTGGAAATAATGCTCGTGCTTTGAAATTTTTAGTTAATGGAGATGAAAGAGTTCGGATTAATTCAAATGGTAGTGTAGGAATTGGGACAAGTAATCCTACAGCAAAATTGCATGTCAATAACGGAGATAATTCTTATGGAACTATTCTTGCAAATGCTACTGAATCTGCTTTTTCTTTGTATGCAAAATCACTAACTACACAGCCTTTTGCCGAATCTTTCAGGTTAGGATTGAAATATGACTATACAGAAACCAATGGTTTTATTTCATTTTATAGAGGAGGAAGTATTTCTGGAGGTTTTTTGGGTTTCTCTACAAATGGTCAGGAAAGGATTCGTATTTCAGATGTAGGCAATGTTGGAATTGGGACTGCAAATCCAGACCAAAAACTAACCGTAAATGGAACCATTCATTCTAAAGAAGTCATTGTAGATACTAGTATCGCACCGGATTATGTTTTCCAAAAATATTATACAGGCAGATCAGAATTAAAATCAGATTATGCCTTCCCAACGCTTTCCGAAATTGAAGATTTTACTAAGAAAAACAATCACTTGCCTGGTGTGCCTTCTGCAAAAGAAATGCAGGAAAAAGGAATTTCTTTAGCAGAAATGTCTACTATTTTACTCCAAAAAATAGAAGAATTAACACTTTATACTATAGAACAGCAAAAAGAACTGAAGCGTTTAAGAGCAGAAAACGAACAATATAAATCACTAGCTGAAAGATTAGCAGCAATTGAAAAAGAATTAAAAAAATAGTTTATGAAGCAATATTTACTTCTGGTCTTTTTAGGTTTTGCACTATTTAGTCAGGCCCAAACCACAAAAATAAAGTTTAGTTACGACACTGCCGGCAATCAGGTAAGTAGAATCTTGTGTGTCAACTGTCCGCCGGAGACAGGAAAGCAAGTCAAAGAAATAGAAGCCATAGTTGAGGAAGACCTGGAAAAAATCGAAGGAGAAGATATGATTTCCTATTATCCGAATCCGGTAAAAGAAGAGCTCTATCTGAAATGGGAACTGACGGATGATAATTATGTCACTTCGATTCAGGTAATTGCAATGAACGGGCAGGTTATAAGAACCTATCAGGAAACTAAAAACAATAACACTCAGGATATTTTGTTTCAGTCTTATCCTTCAGGGGTTTATATCGTTGTGCTCCATTATAAAACAGGTGAGCCCAAAACGTTCAAAATTGTGAAACAGCTATAAAAAGCGATACAAACTTTAGAATACTTTATCCTGTTCAAATTTTAGAGACAGGAAAAACAACCTTAAACTTATATGAAACAATTTTACTTTTTCATTTTTATTTTAGTAACGCATTTTTCATTTTCTCAAAATTTTACAGATACTAAAGGAGAATTGCAAATAGCAGCTTCGGGTACTGCTGCTTACACCTTGCCAATAGCCATGCCACCAAGTATCAAAAATGTGGCGCCAATCATTAATCTTACCTACAGCAGTGGCGTAAGAGGAGGAATTGCAGGTCAGGGCTGGGGTATCAACAGTATTTCGGCCATAAGCCGTATAGCAACGCGACGTGATATTGACGGTTTTGTAGACGGAGTTGATTTTGACGATAATGATAAATTGTCTCTGGATGGCCAGCGATTATTGATAAAAACCGGGACCTATTGGGCAAACGGTTCGACTTATGAAACCGAATATAAAAGCAATACCAAAATCGAATTAAAAATAGAAGGCACTGTAACGTATTTTATTGTTACGGCACCCGACGGTTCCAGAAGCTGGTATGGCTCAAAAGGAGGTGGAAGTCTGCAAAATTCGGTATCGGTTAATTCCTGGTATATTGTGCGTTTCGAAGATACAAACGAAAACTTTATCGATTATACTTATAAAACGGTTACTTATAACAGTACAAACCAGTTGTATATTGATTCCATTATTTTTAGCGGAAACACTACAGCAGGAATTGCAGCTCAGGATAAAATAGCTTTTAAATATGAAGCCGCAGACCGGGTAGAAAGAGACTATATGAAAGGAGCGGCAGTCTATGCAACGCAAATTTTAAAATTTGTAGAGGTATATGCTAATAATTCTATTTTCAGGACTTACAAAATTACGCATGCAACTGATGATTCAGGATATGAAAGGGTAACAAGTATAAAAGAAGTCAATGCCCAGAATGAGGAAGCAAATCCTGTAGTTTTTGAGTATAATAGTACACCTACTACAACTACAAGGACTGTAAAAACGTATGATAATAATCTAAATTTTAGTGAAGCAGATCTTGCGGGTGATTTTGATGGAGATGGGAGATTGGATTTTGTGGCTGATAATAAGATTTTTACAAAATTGTTTCAGGAGAATACAGGAAATACTCCAATTGATTTACCTGTATGGATTCGTTACAAATTTGCTGCCACTACACTCACTAATAATAAACTAAACCAATTCCAGTCGATTGTTTATATTAATGAAACTTTGACCACAATAGAGTTTAAAACGTATAATTTATCTGGGAATGGAGTCGTTTTGAGCCACAATAAGATAATAGATTTTAATAATACGATGATTATTGATCCAGATTCAGATTCATATTGTAGTAGTGTTGCAAATCTTTTAAAATTTAATGATTATTTTGAAGGAGATTTTAATGGAGATGGTATAAGTGAATTTTTAATACAAAGTCGTCGAAATCACAGTATTTTAACGTATCCTTATGCAGTTTATGATGGTAACGGCTATCTAATAGACGAATATTGTATTGAAGATTGGGCGTATGATGGATATGATTTTCATTTAATGAATCTTGATCCAAATGCATCTACATCCCTAGGTCAGAAAGGATTTGTTAAATTAGAGAACAGTTCTGTTTTATTAGGAGATAAAAAATATATAGCAGATTTTAATTCTGATGGGAAGGCTGATATATTGATAGTTAATTACGATAAAACTTATAAAATAGTTAGTTTTAAACAACTAACAGTAAGCCCATGGGTTGAATTAGAAATAATCGGTTCAGGAACTTTAGATAAATATTCAGCTACAAAACAATTGCTTTTAGGCGACTACAACGGTGATGGTAAAACAGATATCATACTTCCCGATGGAGAGGGAGGAGAAGCACAGACTTTATGGCATATTTATTACAGCAACCCACAACCAGCCGGAGGGGAGTTTTTTATAAAAGAATCGCATAACATTGTGGAATATTGGCCTAATACAGGAAAAAGTTTCGCTTCTCAAACCCATTTCAGCAATTATTATGCTATTGATATCAACAAAGACGGTAAATCAGACATAGTAAGGGTTTGGAGAAGATATTACAAGCCGGGTTGGACAATCAATGACCATAATACAGAATGGTGGGTAAAAGGATATACCAATAACATAGGAAATACAGCCAGTACAACTACTTTTCCGATGACTTATGATTCAAAAAATGATAATTTAATCCTAGGGCAGCCATCCGGTTTTTTCTCGAATTCACCCGATATCCCTATTCCATTGGTATCCAATTACAGATACAACGGTGCCAATACCGATCTGGTTATTGTTCGGGGGCATTATAATAAAATAGAATATTACCAGTTCAATAAAGATTTTGATTCTGATAATCGTTTAAAGACCGTAACCGAAGCCAATGGTAAGATTGTCCAGACTATTGAGTACAAGCCAATGATGCCACCTGAAACTGGCACTACAAATAGCAGCACAGATTTTTATTCTTCGGCAGATGCCGTAAATTATCCTGATATTGAGATCGTCAGAAACTCATCAAGCTATTTGGTTTCCAAATTGACGGCAACCATCAACGGAGTTTCAAAATATCAGGACTTCAGGTACCGCGGCTATGTATCCAATTTTAATTACGGAACAGTAGGATTTACCCGCACTACAAGAAGCAGTTGGTACTTATCAGAATCCGATACCAAAATATGGACCACCCAGCACAATGATGTCAATCTGAGAGGAGCCAATACCATAACCTGGTCCAGCACCAACGGAGCTACGGTTTTTGATGCAACACCTTCTGATTTGTTGAGCACCAAAACCAATGTATTTGGTGGCTATACCAAAGGCGGTGGCGATGCTGTTTCAACGGACCCTGTTCAGGATGTTATGACCATTACAGCTCCTGTAACTGCAGGACAGACCTATAAAGCAGGTACTTCTATAACAGCCTCTTCTGCAATAGGCAATGATATAGCAGTCAATTATCAGTCGCCTGTCATTGTTTTAAAACCCGGCTTTACAGCCAGTGCTGCCAATAATACCAAATTCACAGCAACTCCGGCAGCAGTTCAGGGCGGAAGCAATGCCCCGGTTTCCAACAATAGTGTTTTCAATGTTTTATTGACCAAACAGACCACAACAGACCATTTGTCCGGCATAAAAAGCGAAACTGTTTTCAGTTATGACGGAACAGCTGATAGTCCGGGCTATTATGGTTTGGAAACCAGAACAGTTACCAAAAAATACAGCGGTTCAAACGTGCAGGGAACCACAATTGTCGATACGGAATATGACAATAATCCATCAGGAACCGGAAGTTCGTATTATATAGGAAGACCTAAAAAAGTAAATACATCCACAACATACGGCAGTGATACCCGGACTTCTGAAGAAGCGTACACCTACACAGGAACAAACCTGACCCGAACGGAGAAAAAAGGACATAATACTTATGCCATTGTAGAGGACATGACTTATGATGCCGTTGGAAATCTGCTGACCAAAACGGTCTCAGCACCCAATGCCTTGCCGGCACCTACCGCCCGAAAAATAACAGACGAGTATGATGCTACTAAACGTTTTGTAACCAAAAAAACAGATCACCAGAACTTTGTAACTACTTTTGTCTACAATACATTGGGACAGGTGATACAATCAACGAGTCCTTTGGGTGTGGTAAGCGATTATACTTTTGATAATTGGGGAAAACTCACCAAAACCAAAACCACCGGAGCATCTGCGGTACCATTGGAAACCACTATTACATATGCTAAATTATCCGATGGAGGTTACACCACTACAAGTCAGAATACCGTTGGAGACAATGCTAAAAGCATTACACAATACGATGTGTTGGGAAGAGCGATTATCACCACTACAAAAGGCTTGGCAGTCAATTCGACTATTTCAAAACAAGTGGTTTATGATGGCCTGGGAAGAAAGAAAAAAGAAAGCGAGCCTTATTTTTCATCTGTAACCCGCTGGGTAGAATATGAATATGATTACCTGATGCGTCCTACGAAGATAACACAGCCAACAGGAAGGATCCAGACATTTTCTTATTCAGGGCTGACCACCACAAGTGTTGATGACGGAAAGACAACTACGGCAACAGTAGATGCCTTGGGCAATAAAACCCAGACGACTGACCCGGGAGGAACAATCAATTTTACTTATTATGCCAATGGCCAGCTGAAAGAATCAAATTATGGTGGTCACAAAATAAACATTAGCATCGATGGCTGGGGCAATAAAACAGCGATGACCGATCCTAATGCGGGTACCTACACTTACAGTTACGATGCTTTTGGACAGTTAATTACAGAAACCACTCCGAAAGGAAAAACCGATACCACCTATGATGAATTTGGAAAGGTAACCAAACGAAAAGTATCGGGAGACGGAGCAGATATCGAGACAGATTATGTTTACAACTCTTTTGCTCAGCTGACAAGTGAGATCAGCAAGAACAGTTTAGGAGCAAACATAGACAGTTTTGGTTATACGTATGATGCACTGCACAGACCCGTAACCAATACCGAGACCAATGCCGTTTTTACACAAACCAAAACCATAACCTACGATAGTTACGGAAGACCAGTTACGGCAACCAATGCAACACAGGACCTTGTATCGGGTTTAAGTGAGTCTGTTACCACAAAAAACGGCTACAATACTTATAACGGTATCATGGATAAACTCACAGATGGCAATGATGCCGTTTTATGGCAGCTTGATACCGCCAATGAAAAAATGCAGCCCTTGACCCAGACCCTGGGGAACGGAGTTGCGATAACCAATACCTATGATGAGCATGGTTATTATACCTCTCAGAAACATACCAAAAACAGTATAAATATTATAAACAATACCTATAGTTTTAATGCTGTAAAAGGAACCCTGAGTAACCGCCAGAATGTGGCATTGGGAACATCTGAGACCTTTACCTATGATACTATGGACAGGCTCACCAACTGGACCAATCCTTTAACAGGTATTGTAGATTCGAATACCTATGACGATAGGGGAAGGATCACCACTAACAACAAACTGGGCACGGTAACCTACAACGGTAATTTCAATACCGGAATTTACCAGAAAAAGGAAATAGAACTGACAACAGAGGGAGCGGCATATTACAACGAACTGCCTAAACAACTGGTAACCTACAATATGTTTAAAAGTCCGATATCGATCAATGAAAGCGATAAAGGCAGTACAGCATTTACCTATAATTCGCATTTGTCAAGACAGGCTATGAAATTTGGCTATCAGATCCCGGCTCCGGGAGCAGATGGGGTGTATACCAAAACCAAGAACTATACCGATGACGGTACGGTAGAGATCATAAGAACCCCTACAGAAGTTACCATAAGAACCTGGGTAGGAGGTGATGCCTATGGGGCACCTTTATACACAGAAAAGACAAAAACAGTCTCAACAGGCACTATTACAGACAAAAAGTATTACCTTCACAGGGATTATCTGGGAAGTATTATAGCCATTTCAGATAATACAGGAGCAGCAGTAGAAAGACGCCAGTTTGATGCGTGGGGAAATCTGGCCAAACTGCAGCAAAACGGTGTTGCCATTACCCTGCCCACAAATGGTACAGGAGCAGCACTGATGATGCTGGACCGTGGTTATACCAGCCACGAGCATCTGGCAGAAGTTGGGCTGATACACATGAACGGCCGTTTGTACGACCCTGTTTTACGTTCATTTTTAATGCCGGACAACTTTGTACAGCAGCCTGAGAATACTCAGAATTACAACAGGTATTCGTATGTATTGAATAATCCCTTGATGTATACCGATCCTAGCGGTGAAGAAGCTATTACTTTTGGTGTTGCAGTACTAATTGGTGCCGCAATAGCGTTAACTTCATATACCCTTACAGCTTTACTGGCCGATGTACCGTTTAGCGTAGGTGGTTTGGCAAAAGCTACTTTTGTAGGAGCTGCAACTGCTGCAGTAACATTTGGAATTGGCAGTGCTGCGAGTTCAATGTTTAGTACACCTGCAATGGGATTTTGGCAAGGTGCTTATCAGGGAGCTGTAATTGGTTCGATTTCAGGAGCCGGAGGAGCAGTTTCTAATGCTATGTTTACAGGAAATACTATAACCTTAAAAGCTGTTTTAGGAGGAGCTGCAACTGGAGCTCTGATTGGCGGTGCTATCGGAGGAATTCAGGGAGGTATGAAAGCAAGTGAATCAGGTTTAGATTTTTGGCATGGGACAGGAACTTCTGATTCACCAGTAGGAAGTGTTAATACTTATGATGATTCAGGAAAATTAGAATATTCCAATAAAAATGCAAAGAATTTTTCAGATTCTCATTCGGAACTAAAAAGATTATCAGCAAATGTTGACGAATTACATGCTGATGGAACTGCCCCTAAAGGTTATAAAGTAATAGATGGTAGAATGTATAATAAATCTGGTGAGGAAATAAATGGGACAACTTTACATGAAAGATCAGGTTGGTTTAATTTAGGAAGAACGAATAAGGTATATCTAGCTAAAAGTGCTTTTGTTTCTAGAAATCAATTGTATACTGTAATGCATCATGAGTATATGCACGCATATTTTTATTCAAATGGTATCAGTTTTCTAGGTGAAAATGAACATAGGATTATTAATCAATGGGAATATGATCAAGCAAATGCTTGGAAATGGAAGGGTGAGTATGATCCAAAATTAAGATTTGGTATGGAGGGGAATCATTATTCAAATTATGGATTTAAAATAATTAAAAATTTACCTTAAAATGAAAAAAATAATATTGTTATTAATTTTACAGATGTTCATCGGTTGTAAGAAAGATAATTTTAAATCTGATTTTAAAATAATTAAAAATTATAAAATTTATGAATCGGATTCAGTGTCTATATTTAGATGTAATAATTTTGGTAAAAAAAAGAACTATGGAGAATTTAAAATAAAAGGAAAATTCCCTTTGAAGATCAGTTGTATATATCATGGAAAACATGGAGGAGAAACCATAAACCTTGAAATAAATAATAAATTACAAATAATTAAATCTTATTATTACTACGATAGCTATGATACAACTGGAGGATTTAAAGAAGAATATTCAATAACTCATATTGAAATTATATTGAACAAAAATCCTTTTGAAGAGGATATGAACAATTTTCAAGGTAAAATATTAATAAGAGGTAAGGTTAAAATAATTTCAGATGCTTTTTATGAGTTTTCTAGAATTGAAAAATTTAAATATATAGGTTATTTTATTTGTGAATAGCTGGGGCTTTGAGTAGTATAGCAAGTAGTGCTTGGAGTGGAGGTACAACTACTACAGAATATTGTGATGGAGTTACAGGTACTGTTTCACATGCTGGTCTTGGCGCAGGTACTGGAGACTTAGGTATGATTGCTTTTGGTACGGTTTCTGGTGGAGCAGGTGCAGCTTTAACAGGAGGTAATTTCTGGCAGGGAGCAGTTACTGGGCTTGTAGTTACTGGACTTAATCATTTTGCGCATTTGATAGATATATCTGGCAAACGAAATATAGATATGTATAAATTAATTGCTGCTTATCCTGGTGACGAAAATTCCCAAATATCATCAACTGATGCATTTACAAGAGTTGGCGGGGCTGTAAAAGATTTTTATGATGCTTTTGTTTTGAAAAATCCTGGACAAGCTCCTAATGCTTGTGCACTAAGAGAATCAATTGCATTTAATGACTCGGGTCATGAGTTAAATTATGTGAAAGATCAGACGTATAAAGGAGCAGATGGGAAAAATTACTTCCTAAGCTCAGAACAAATGGCTAAAAATCTGCCTAAACAATTTAATTTATCGCCGACGCCTACTAAAAATAGCACTTTAACTACTTTCAATGGTAAAAAAGGTATTTATTTTATGCAACCAAAATTTCCAAAAATTTTTGGAGCAACTGGCCACATTTCTATTTGGAATGGAAGAGCTGTTTTGGGGGGACATTCGTATGCTAATCATAGTCAATTTTATCAAGCAACATTATTTAAATAAATTTAAAATGAAAAAAATACTATTGGTTTTCTTTGTTTTGTGTATAAATATTACAAGTTCACAAACTTTAGAACAAAAAGAAAATATAAAAAAATGGTTTAATAATTATGGGGTATGTAAATGTGTAACGCAAGCATATTGGTTAAAAGATATCAAAATAGAAGATAAGAGTATCTTTTTTTGGACAAAAAAAGTACCTATTTCTTCTAACAATGTTGAGAATTTTGAAGATTATATTAATGCTTATATTAAAAAAAATATATCTAAAAATGATTTAATATTAAAAAATTGTATACTAATAACAGAAGACAAAAAATTTCGCGAAATGATAAATGAATTTATAAAATCTGATAAAATTCTTCAACTAAATAAATACAAGATATCAGAATAAGATATTAACCCGCTCCGCATTCTATGATACCCCCCCCCCTCCCGCTGGCGCGAGCGTCCCGCTCGTGAACGCAAAGTATATCTTTTACAGTAACTCAAAACTACGGGACTTTGAGTAGTATTGCGGCTAGTGCTTTCGGAGAAGGTTTTAATCATGAAGGAATAGATGCAAATGGAAATGCGATAAATGCTACAAAAGTCTGGAGAGGAGCAGGGAAATTTGCAAGTTCAGGAGCTGGAATGATTGCTTTTGGGACAGTTTCTGGTGGCGCAGGAGCTGCTTTAACAGGAGGTAATTTCTGGCAAGGGGCAGCTACTGGGCTTGTAGTTAGTGGACTGAATCATTATGTGCACCAAATAGAAATTAAAAGTCAAATCGAGAGTAAATATCCAGGACTATACAAGACACTTTCAAAATTGAAGTCATATGTTAAAGACCATCCGTCAATTTTAGAATCGTTAAGAATGTATAGTGGTTTTTCCGATAGTAAAATTTTTCAATTATTATCTATAAAAAATCTTGTTAATATGGTAAAAGTTGGCGGTACTGATGGACATTTTGGATTATTTGATCCGAAAGACCCTAATTATGTACGTATTAGAGCTAATATTGTTACTAGTTTAGATAGTGGTGGTTATAAATTTCTTCCCTTTAAAATATCTGAAACTCTCAATGGGACATCTTTTTTTGCTGCAGTAACTATTTTACATGAAATAGTACATTATGGTAGGTATTGGAATGGTTTATCTAGACTTATTGATGGATCTGAGGCTGGACAAACTTTTGAAAAACGTGTTTTTGGAGGAGTATTAGATATTGTTGGATCAACAAAAAATGCAAATACATATGACTGGAAATTTTAAAATAATTGGAATAATTTTTTTATTATTATTGTTTAATTGTAAAAAAAACGAAAACAATTTAATAATTGAAGACGGGAAAAAATTAGTAGAACAAAATATTAATGTTTTATTAGATTCTATTGAGTCTTTTGATATTTCTAAGATCAAGGTTCCTCCAGTTTCTTTGAAAGACTTTAAAAATTATAAGCCTATTAAAACTGAACAACTCAGAATAAAATTGTTAGATTCGGTTTTAGTTAAAAAACAAGGAAAAGGTTTTTTTGAATTTAATTTAGATGAAAAATGTTTAATAAATTTAAAATCTAAATACAAGACTAATATTGTTAAATTAAATAATCATAGTGGAAATGTATTATTTGTGAGTTTTTTTAATTTTTGGATAAAAAATAATATAGGAGTAATTGAAGTAAAAAAGACAATAGGGATAAGTATGTCTCATGATAAATATTATTTTAAAAAAAAGAATGATAAATGGATTTTCATTAGAAAAGAATTGTTGAATATGGGATGAGCCCTTCAGCTGGCGCAAGCAGAAATAAGTTCCCCTGCTCCGCAAAGTTTCATGACTTTGCGGATTTTTAAAAGTTCTTGAAAGCCGTAAAATATGATAAAAGTCTCCCGACTTTTTCCGTGAATGTCTTGATAATTGTATTTTTTCAAGTGTTATTGGTGAATATGCAACTGCCAAAAAACGTTGTAGCGGCATAATAGGAACGGGTACTCTGTAAAGTATATAAAAAGTAAAACCTCGCAAATTGCGAGGTTTTTTATTTGTCAAACTTGTTTTAGTGTACTTTATAAATGGTTAACTGTTGTAAGTAAAAATTCAGCAGTTCACATACATGACAATGTTAGTGAAGAATACTTCGAAAAACAAGGGGTTATTTACTGATTAGTTTTTCTATTCTTGCTATCATTTCGTCTTTCTCTTTCAGCATACGCTCATATAGTGCGATTTTTTCTTCGTGAAGCTGAATCAATTTGTCGATTGGATTATTATTGAAAGTTGGATTGTAATTTATTAAGCCTTGAGTATCATGAAATGTATTAGAAATAATATTTATTGCCTGTTCCTCATCAAAATTCTGAAAAGCTTCAACAGGAATTTTCAAAGAATTTGAGATTTGTTTAAGAAGACCATCTTCAATAACATCTTTCTGTTCCAGGATAGAAATTTTCTTCTGGTTCCAGTCATCTCCCAGATCATAAGCCAGTGCTTCCTGTTTGATGCCGAGCATTTCTCTAAAACGTTTTACGTTTCTTCCCTGATGTATTTTCTGTTCCATAACGAGTATCAATTTTCTAATGGTTCAAAGATAAAGCCATTTAGATTAAAAAGTCTTAGTCTCAAAGATAAAAAAATATTGGGTTAAACCTCTTTTTTGTCAGATATTATATCCTCATTTCGTATAAATTATACTTTTAAAATTATAATTTCGCTGGTAAATAATAAAATACGACTTTACGGAAACGCTCTCAAAACTTTTATTGTCATAATACTAAAGCGAGTATTTAGATAGGACGTAACAGCTTTATGGATAAAGCATAGATAAAGCATGGATAGTGCATGAAAAAGCATGAAAAAGATAAACCCAATAAAATGACAAACCCCTGGACTCAAAGATGGAATGACCGCTACAGCAATGAAGAATTTGCTTATGGTACAGCACCTAACAATTACCTGAAAGAACAGCTCGAAAAATTAAACCCCGGAACCATACTTTTCCCCGCAGAAGGCGAAGGCCGAAATGCTGTTTTTGCAGCCAGATCAGGCTGGAAAGCTGAGGCTTTTGATATTAGTGCTGAAGGAAAAAACAAAGCATTAAAACTGGCTGAGATTAATAATGTAACGATCAATTATCAGGTGGGTGAATTAGAATTCCTGAATTATCATAGAGAACAATTTGACGCTATTGCCTTAATTTATGCACATTTTCCGGCAGAAATAAAATCGGCTATTCATAAAACGCTGCAGCAGTATTTACGCAAGGGTGGAATTGTAATTTTTGAAGCCTTCAGCAAAAAACATCTCGAATATCTGGCGAAAGATGACAGAGTAGGCGGCCCAAAAGATATTGAATCCTTATTCTCTATTGAGGAAATCCAGTCTGATTTTCCTGATTATAAAATCATCGAACTGGAAGAAAAAGAAATCGAACTGAACGAAGGTTTGTTTCATAACGGAAAAGGTTCTGTGATTCGTTTTGTTGGAAGGAAAAAATAGAAAGAACGTATAAAATATCAGTTTGTTGAATTTTAATATTAACTTATTGTAATTCAGGTTTTTGTTTGTTGTTTTAATTTGTATTTTCGTAATAAAAAACTATCAATTAACGTCGGCCTAATTTTTTTAAAAAGGCGTTTCTCATTTTGCATTACCCATTTTTGGATTAAAGAGTACATAAATCTAAACAAATTTTATAATGGCAAAATCAAAAACAATTGTATTAGTACACGGCATGTTCGTGAATGATAGTAGCTGGTCAGACTGGAAAAAATATTATGAAGAAAAGGGTTTTACGGTTTATGCACCGCCAAATCCGGGACACGAGGGAAATCCTGTGGATCTTAGGGAGAATATTCACCCTAAACTTGTCGAAACAGGTTTTATAGATGTAGTAATGAACATCGCAAACCTGATTGATACACTGCCTGAAAAGCCGCTTGTAATCGGACATTCAATGGCTGGTCTTGCAGTACAAAAATTACTGGATCTGGGTAAAGTCGATGCTGCAGTGAGTATTGACGGAGCGCCGCCAAAAAATGTTTTTCCGCCATTTTCTACGGTAAAAATCGTTTGGCCTGCTGTCAATTTTTTTGCGAGTAAAGGATATTATTTAGGAACCAGAGATTGGTACAACAGAGCATTTTTCAATACACTTTCAAAAGCAGAACAAGACAAAGCATACGATCTGGTTGCGGTTCCTGAAAGCAGAAAAATAGGACAGGAGACATTATTAAAGTCTTTTTCGAATGCAGATTTTAAAAAACCGCATCAGCCCATTTTGTTTATCGGAGGAGGAAAAGACACAATTTTTCCGCCTGAGTTAACTAAAAAAATAGCCGGTAAATACAAACATCCTGGGAGCAAAGTTGATGTGAAGATTTTTGATGATAAAAGCCATTTTATCTGTGGCGAAAAAGGCTGGGAAGAAGTAGCTGATTATATTTTGAAATGGTACACCGATTTATAGCTAAAATTAATAAGAGACGCACAGCTGTGTGTCTCTTATTAATTTTAGGGTATTATATAATTTATCTATCAGCCAACCAATGCAATGACCAGTCTCTTAGGACAATGCATTCCGGTATTTTTACAATTCAATTTTGTTATCTGGTGTTGGCGCAGATATATTTCAACAATTTTACGAATAGTGGATGCAGGAAGATTTGTTTTATAGTTATGATAATGGCGATCAAATAAAACCAGCTCAACCATTTCCTATTTTAAAGGATTTTGAATTATAAATACTGGTCACGATTATTGTTCAACTGCTTTAAAAATGAGTGATTCTTATCTGAAGAAAAATAATAACGTTTTGATGGAGTTTATTTGGATATCATAGACGCTTTTGTGTTTTGTGAATGAGGAAAAAACACAACTTCAGAGAGAAAAACCATGATTTTTGGCATTGAAAAATATTTAATAAAATCATTACTTTTTAACAATTATCATTTCAATTATGAAAAATTAACTAATTAATAAAATCAAAAATGCTTTTATGTTGATAATATAATAATGGTCTTAAAATAGACTTTTAGCCCTAAATAGCTTGGTGTGAAATTTTTCATTTTATAAATTTGAAAAAAAAAAATACTATGACAGAGAAGAAAAGCACTAACAAAAAACCACTCATTCTATCACTTTTAATATTACTTGTAGGAGGCTATTCCTATTACCTATATGAAAGTAATACTAAACTCAATACTGAAAAAACAGCATTAATTGACAATCTTACCAAATCAAGAGATTCAATTGCATCAGTAATCAATGAAAACAGCTCTATTAAAGAAGAACTATTGGTAGAACAGCAAAAAATCACGAATCTGATTGATGAATTAAAAGAATCAAAAGCCACGGTAGAAGAACTGAACAAATACAAAACAGAAGTTGTAAAACTTAGAAAACAGGTTACACTCCTCAAAAGCGATAAGATGGAATTGGTGGAGAAATACGAAGCTTTGAAAAACAAACAGGACAGTACATTGACTGTTTTAAAAGATAAAGAAGAAAGAAACGGTAATGGTTACGATAATACTAAAGTTAATTTGTCATCCAATCGTGGTACAAGTCTTTCTGAACACCTTAATGTTACTAAAAGTAAAAACGTAGTTTTTGCCAATTTGAGAGTAGAAACTTATTCGGCAAATAAAACGTTGACCAAAATGGTTACAACGGATAAATCGGATATGGTGAATTTTTGCAGAATCAAATTTTTGATCCGTGGAAATTCAAGTGTAAGCGACTCAAAAGGAAGGTATTATGTTCAGATTATTAGTCCGGAAGGAGATGTAATAGGGTATAAACTTTCGCATAAATTTGGTTCCATTGTTTTAGATTATAGTTACCATGAAGACTATAGTTATGCAGGAGAAAATTTAGAGGAAATATCAGGTCTGCCTTTGTCTGATTTATCAAAAGGAAATTACACCATCTATTTGTTTAAAAACGACAAAATTGCCTTGAAATCAGGTTTTACTTTAATTTAATCCAAATACCCCATTCCATCACAATGAATTCAAAACAAATTCAAATTCTAAAAAGGTCTATCAGTAATTATAATATCAATGAATCAAGTAAATATTTGGACGAATTTGAAAATAGTGTGTCCAAAGCTATTGATTTGTCTTTAGAAATAATTGTAAAAAAAATAATTGATACTACTGATAGCTTCAAAATAGACTTGTTTTATAAAGACGCTCATAAAATAAGAAATACCTATGAAAATATAATCCAAAATATCCCTGCTGTTTTAACCAATGATACTTCATTGGATGAGCTTAGTGAAAATTTTGAATTGAATTTTTCGCTTGATTGGACTAATATCACGGAGTCTATTGCTCAAAAAACTTTCATTAAATTAGATTCTGCTGAAAGAATTTTTAAAATGTCGATTATAGCAGTAATTTGTTATTTTGCTGAACAAAAAATAGATAGAGCCCAAATCAAATCCCATTTTGAAGACGAAGTAGCAGAGAAAGAGCCCGAACAAAATATTCAGGAAAAAGTAATAGAAGAAAAAACTAAACCGGGTTTATCTAAAAAAATGATGTTTGCCATAGCGGCAATATTTCTGGTGGTTTTATCATTGTTTTTTATGGCAGGTTCCAAACAAGTAACAACTGCAACAGAAACCACCATCGATGCAGAAAAACAGCCTCAGAACATTGAATTTAAAGACATTAACAAACTCGGCGACTACATCGATTATATGCTGCCAAGTGACGATATTATTACCATACCGGAAAAAGGCAGCGAGAAAGCTATTCTGGATTTTATTCTCGATAATTCCAACAGCCTCAATGGTTCAGGATACTGGATTGTTTTAGACAGAATCCATTTCAAAGACAGAGCTCCTTCTTATTTTATTGATTCTGAAGAACAAATAACCAACATTGCCCTGATTTTATCTTCTTTCCCAAAAACCAAAATAGAAATTGCAGGTTACACCGATAATTTAGGTAATCCTAAAAGTAACGAAACTTTGAGTCTGAAAAGAGCAAATTCAATAAAAGATGCGTTGATAAAATTAAAAATTACAGAAGACAGAATTACTACAAAAGGCTATGGGCAGGAATTTCCTTTGTTCAAAAATGATAATGAAGCAAATAGAAAAGAAAACAGAAGAATTGCTGTTAAAATAATTAAATAAACCACTCTGCACTGAAAATGAAGAAGTTTGTTTTGACGTGAGATCTTCAGTTTCTCCATTCTGAAAACTTATTTAATAATATTCAAAAGTCAAAGATTATATTTTTTCGTATTGCTAAAACCCTAATCTGAGACCAATAAATAAAGGCCGAAGTGAAAGCTTCGGCCTTTATTTTATAATAATCCAATAAAATTTCCTGTGATTTTTTCTGCCTTGGATATTTGATTATAAGGCTTTGAATATAGCTATCGTTGTTAGTTGGATTTTAGCGACATTATTATAACCCACAACAGCTACTTCATTTCAACTTATTATAATTTTGCTTCAGATTACCACGGAATACTTCAACTAAATTAAAGTTTTACCCTGCGTTTTTTAGCTCTATCTATTTCATTGTAAACCCTTCTTTAAATCTGTCAACCATCTACCAAACAAAAAGCCACTATTTATCATTGGTTAGAATGACAAATAATGGCTTTCAAGAAAAATGCTTGATGCAAAAAAAGACTTTTATTTATTAATGAACTGGTTACCATCCAATCCATCAATTTCCTGTTGTTCACTTACTTTAATAGGTGAAATGGCATTGACTATAATAAATAGTAAATAAGAAACCGCAAAAGAAAACACTGAAACAATTACTATGGCGATAATCTGGTTTACGATTAATGTTGAACCACCAAATAACAAACCAGGCTCAGTAATAGCTGGATTAATTGCTTTATTGGCAAAAACTCCGGTTAATAACATACCTGAAATTCCACCTAAGGCATGACAGCCAAATACATCCAGTGCATCGTTGATGATTTTGAATTCACTCACAATAATATAACTGATAATGCTGGCAATACAACCTATCGAAACGGCGTGTTCAATACTTACATAACCGGAAGCAGGTGTAATGGCAACTAAACCAACCAGGATCCCCAGACAGGTTTCGACAGCAGTAATTTGATAACCTCTGATTTTATCCAGAAACATCCAGGCAAATCCGCCCGCTGCAGCAGCAACTACCGAATTGGCTATGGCTTGTGCCGCCAGACCATTTGCCGCTAAGGCTGATCCTCCATTGAAACCCAGCCATCCAATCCATAAAATTCCTGTTCCTAAAAGTACATACGGAACCTGTTCCGCTTTGGAGACATGCAGTTTTCGTTCTCCTAAATAGATGGCTCCTGCTAATGCAGCCCAGCCAGCACTCATGTGTACAACTGTACCTCCGGCAAAATCCAAAACTCCCAGTTTAAAAAAGAATCCATCAGGATGCCAGGTCATGTGTGCAATTGGAGCATACACAAATAATGAAAATAAGGCGATAAATAATATATAAGGCAGTAAGTTGATACGTTCTGCAAATGAACCTGAAATTAAGGCAGGCGTAATAATGGCAAACATCATTTGATAAACTGCAAAAATAATCAATGGTGTAGTGGGTGATAAAATCCAGCTGGATTGTATGCCAACGCCCTGAAAAAAGAAATGGGTACTCGGGTCTCCAATGATTCCTCTAATAGAAGGGCCGAAACTTAAACTATAACCAACGATTAACCATAAGACAGCAATTACAACCATGGCCAAAAAGCTTTGCAGCATAGTAGTAATTACACTGTTTTTACCTACTAAACCACCGTAAAAAAAAGCAAGTCCCGGAGTCATCAATAATACTAAGACACTCGCAACAATCATCCAGGCTGTGTCCCCGGAATCAAACTTGGGTGTGCTCACAGGAATGACCTGATCGACAAAAATTAAATTAGAAAAAATAGGCACAATCATTACCAATAATAAAACCAGTGTTAAAAAAAATCTTTTCATGTTGTATTGTTTTGAGTTCATTCAAAAATATTGATTTAATAATTATTTGTTAAAAAAAGACAGATTGTCAAGAGTAAAAAGAAGCTTTTTTTAACAGGATTAGTTGTCTTAAAAAAACGAATTATTTTTTTTAGACAGACTCATTTTAATAATTCTATAATTTGGGTCTATAAAAAAGCAGTCAGATTATGGGATACATATAAATGCATGAAATTAAAAATATTTATTAAAAAACATGTTTAACTGATAATTATATTACAGTTTTGTTAATTTTAACTAATTAATTAAAAAATATTCGCCAATAATACTTGGTTATGAAAATTATGTTAATTTTGTTCTTGAGCCAAAATGATATATTCTATTGATTTAAAAAATAAGAAAATGGGAGCGGAAGAATCTAAATATAATATAAGCCCAATGAGTAGTTCAGATGACAAAGTATTTGAATTGACACAAAGACCAACACCTTCAGACAGGGAAGTGATTTGGGATAAAACAAAGACTTTGCTTTGTAAAACCGATTCTAAAGGAACTATAATGTATGCTAATGAAGCATTCATTGATGTTTGCGGTTATGATGATTTTGAATTAATCACCAAAAGCTGCAACATCACCAGACATCCGGACATGCCCAGAGTAATATTCAAAATCATGTGGGAAATTATTTCTGAAGGAAAACATTTTATCACATTGGTTAAGAATATGGCAAAAACTGGCCGATATTATTGGGTAATTAATGAAATCAACACGGCTACAGATAAAAACGGAGAGTACACGTATACCAGTAGACAGAATTCTTTATCAGAAGAAAGCAAAGCTTTGAAAAAAGTGATCACATTATATAAAAAACTACTGCATATTGAACAGGCCAGCGGTGTAGTAGCAAGCGAAAATTATCTGATTGGTTTTCTGGAAGAACGTAATCAAACGTTTGTGGAATATATCACCAGTATTTTGGAATCCAATAATTCAGATGAAAACGAAGTAGTAGAAAATAATGTAGAAGCTGCAATGACTTCAAAAGTTATTGAAAAGACTGTCTCTGAAAATTCAGATACAGAAGGTTCCGATATCATTAAGATTAAGAAAAAAGGATTTTTTACAGGTTTCTTCGCCAATGAAGAAGAAAAATAAATATCAATAAATAACGAAAAACCTCAATTTCTTTAAGTAATTTATAAAGAGATTGAGGTTTTTTATTGCCTCAGTATTTTATTAATACCCTCTGATCATAAGGTTATTGTTCTTTTTTTTTAGAATCAAAAGAATGAATATAAAATTTGATGCAGCCAAATATTAGATTGCTGATTTTATAAGTTTTTTTATATCAAAAATCAAAAAACAGAAATCATTTTATCTTTTAATACTTAACTTAATGACATTGGGTGCGTGTCTCTAACTAAACTTTCTTTAATCGAATGTTAATTTCCCGATTGACATAACTCCATTCTTCTGTTTTTCTTAAAGTGTGTAAAAGCTCATCAAAAGCTTCAGCATCTGTCGGGGCATATTCAAACCAGGTTAAAAAATCAAATGCTTCACCAATATCTCTCGAATGAAATAATTTTCGGGCAATAGCAGGCAGGTATTTCATTCCGGTTTGGGTATGCTCCGATTTGCTCTCCATTATCTTTCTGCGTTCATCTTGCGCCAGACTCCACCAGGTTTCAGATTTTCGAATCGGAATAAAGGCCCCAAGGGTAGAACTTTTTCTCCCAAGGTCTTCCTGAATAGCAGTTAATTTGTCTTTTTCCTCTTTTTCGGTATAACGCAAATTGCTGATAATTCCTTTAAAAGACCAAATTCCGGTTTCAGATTGAATTAAATCGCTTTGAGGGACTTTGGTTAAATGAGAAACCATTTCGATAGGGTTGCCTTTGAGCGTTGACATTGAAGTGACTTCCCATTCGCCAGAATTATCTCCGATGAAATCAAAAATTGTATTTGTCATAGTTTCCGGATTTAATTACTAAAAGATGCTTTCTTGTTGAATTTCAATAATACTATTGCAGTACAGGATTGCTGATTATAAAACTAATTTTTATAGGTCATTCCCATATCTTCAATAGAGAATTTATCGGTCAATAGATGCAATAATCTATCTCTTAGGGCAATATATTCAGGCATTTTTACAATTTCAATTTTGTTTCTTGGCCTTGGCAGATGTACTTCAACAATTTCACGGATTGTAGAAGCCGGACCGTCATTCAGCACCACAATTCGGTCTGATAAAAACAAAGCTTCTTCGATATCATGCGTAATCATCACAATCGTTTTTTCACGGTTGTTCAGGTTCCATAATTTTAAAACTTCCAGTTGCATTGAACCTTTCGTAAGGGCATCCAAAGCACCAAACGGTTCGTCCAGAAGCAATACACCAGGATTAATTGCAAAGGCTCTCGCAATAGCAACACGCTGTTTCATTCCTCCCGAAAGTTGTCCCGGTAATTTGTCTTTGTGCTGATATAAATTCACCATTTTCAGGTTCTGAATCACGATTTCGTGTTTTTCTTTTTTAGAAACATTCATTACCGAATCAACAGCCTGAAAAATGTTTTCTTCCACAGTCAGCCAAGGTAGAAGCGAGTAGTTTTGAAAAACAATTCCACGATCCGGTCCAGGGCCTTTTATTTTTTGGTTAGCTAATTCAACAGAACCTCCGGTTGGAGTAAGCATTCCGCCAATAGCATTCATAATAGTTGATTTTCCACAGCCTGAATGCCCAATGATAGAGATGATTTCTCCTTTTTGAATGGATAAATTAATGTCTTGAACAGCTATATATTTTCCTTTTGGGGTTGGGAATGATATTTCTAAATTTTTTATTTCTAAATAACTCATGATGTTTTAGTTTTAAGTTTTTAAAAAGTTTCAGGTTTCAGGTTCCAGTGAAAAAACTTAGTATCTTAGCCACTTAGAACCTCAGAACCTTTTTGTTAGGCTTTATAAGCCACTTTGTTTTCAATAAAAGTGAATAATTTATCAAATAGTAATCCGACAATTCCGATGATGATAATGGCCGAAATTACTTTTTCTAAACTCAGGGCATTCCAGCTGTCCCATACAAAAAATCCAATTCCTGCACCGCCCGAAAGCATTTCTCCGGCAACAATTACAAGCCATGCAACACTGATACTTAAACGTAATCCGGTAATGATGTGAGGCAAACTATACGGAATCAAAATTTTGGTTAAATAACGCATTTTTGAGAACCCGAAAGCTTTTGCCACATTCTTATGATCTTGTGGGATTGAAGCTATTCCGAAAGAAGTATTGATTAAAGTTGACCACAATGAGGTGATGAAAACGATGAAAATGGTTGCCATTCCCGTATCTTTAAAAACCACAAGTCCAATTGGGAACCATGCTAAAGGCGAAACCGGTTTTAAAAGCTGTACAATCGGATAGAAAATTTGTTTGCAAATGGCGCTTGCTCCCATTAAAATCCCAATAGGAATTGCTATTAAAGAGCCTAATAAAAATCCGGATAAAACGGTTTTTATTGAATTGAATAACTGCAATCCGATTCCTTTGTCATTAGGACCATAATCATAAAACGGATCGCTTAGCATTTCCTTCAAAACGGTAAAAGTAGCCAAAGGTCCCGGCAGAGCGTCTTTGGTATAAATGCTTAGCAAAGTCCAGAAGCCTATAAAAAACAGGACTCCGACTCCTGCTAATGTTGTCGATTTTAATTTTTCTGCAAATTGACTTATCAGCAATTTGAACTTGACATTTTTTACTGCATCAGGGGTAATATTCGAAGATAGAACTTCGGGCTGACCGCTAATATCACTTAGTGTTAATGTATCTTTATCTGACATGGCGTTGTGATTTAAAGTTGAAATTATTTTTTGAATAAGAAAGTTGATTTTGCCACAGATTAAAAGATTTTAACAGACTAAAAGTGCTTTAAGTAGGTTTAAAGAAATAATCTTTTTAATCCTTAAAATCTGTGGCAGTAATTTAGCTATGTGTGAGAAATTTTATTTCTTTTGGAGTTCTTTTTTAGGGTTAAGACCTATGTTCTATATGTTAACAGTTTTATTTTTTAACTACTTTTAAGTAGGCAGCCGGATTTGAAGGATCAAAAACCGTTTTGTCCATGGTTAAAGAAAAAGGTTTCATATCATCATTTGGAACTTTTACTTTCATACTTTTGGCTACTTCTTCGTATAAATCCTGTAAGATTAGTTTGTCTGCTATTGCTTTATAATTTGGAGCATCTTTTAAGTATCCGAATCTTACAAACTGCGCCATTGCCCAAATAGCATGTGATTTACGAGGGTAGTTTACAGTACCGCCTTTATGGAACAGCATATAATCATTATCATATACTTCTGTACCAAGGTTGCAGCCCAGGCTGTAATCACCCATTAGACGAGCTTCAATTACATCGGCAGGAGCATTTACATAAGGAGCTTTTCCAATGATTGCTGCTGCTTTTTTACGATTGGCCGGAGAGTCTAGCCATTTGCAGGCTTCCAAAACAGCTTTCATTACTTTTACAAGATCGTTTCTGCGTTTTTCGCTGAATTCTTTGTTGACAACCAAAGCTTTTTCAGGATGGTCTTTCCAAATGTCCTGAGAGGCTATCTGTGTAAAACCAATTCCCTGTTTTACCGCAACTCCGCCCCAAGGCTCTCCAACGCAGTAACCGTCCATGTTACCTACTTTCATATTTGCTACCATCTGTGGAGGCGGTATTGTAATGATTTTTGAAGTCTTCTGATTCACACCTGCGATTGCCATCCAGTTGCGTAACCATAAGTCATGTGTTCCTCCCGGGAAAGTCATGGCAAATGTTACTTCTTTTTCGGCTTTTAATTTAGCAGCTACAACCGGTGCCACTTTATTCATTTGTTTGAAACCTACTTTTCCGCAAAAATCTTTAGAAAGAGTAATTGCCTGGCCATTAACATTAAGCATCATGGCGATTTTCATTTCAGAACCTGCTTTTCCTCCTACCCCTGTGTAAACCGAAAACGGCATTGAATACAGACAGTGCGCTCCGTCTAATTCTCCGGTTAAAATTTTATCACGAACATTGGCCCATGAAGACTCTTTGGTCACTACGACTTCAACGCCGTATTTTTTGAATAATCCCAATTCTTTTGCCATTACAATTGGTGAACAGTCCGTTAGCGGAATAAATCCTAATTTTACCGGTTCATTCTGTGCTTTTATTTCTGTAAAAGAAGCTACAAGAACTACTAACAGAGTCAGTATGGCTTTGGTATATGTGTTTACTTTTTTCATTTTGAATAGATTTAAAAGTTATTCTAATTATTTTTTTGCAAGGAAATTAGGTTTGATGTTTAGCATGATGTAAGCAAATTGTGGCGTTAAATCTGCGTTGGCAACATTTTTAACTGCTGCAGAAGCCATTGAATTTGTAGCCTGCATGAATGAGTAACCTGCTTCAAGATTGATGATTTTGGTCAGGTTGTATTTTACCTGAAAATCAAGTTCAGTTCCTAAGTAAGAGTTTAATTTTCCGCCTGCTCCGTTAGATAATGTATTAGCCGATTCGAAACCGTGTACATCTAAAGCGAAAGTCAGATTGTCTTTGGCGTTGTATTTAATTTTAAAGAAATAATTCAATAGACCTTGTTTTCCAAATCCGTTGGCTGCATAAAAATAATCCATGCTTCCCCAGAATTTGTGTGGTGTTCCGTATAATGGGTCAAAACGGTTGTTTTTAGAGTCTGCAGTTACCGTTTTTGTTCCGTCATCACCAGATAAGTAATCAACTCCGGGACCTACAAATAATTTTCTTCCAATTTGATACGTTGAGGTAATAGAGAATAAGTTAGCATTTAAAGATCTTCCGTCTTTATCGTGACCGCCTTGATAATAGTAGCTTCCCATGAAATTTAATTTTCGGGTTGCATTTACGTTATAGTAAATTCCGGTAGTGTTTCTGCTCCAAACGCCTTCTCCGTTTACTTTTGTGGTTACCGGAGGTGTTCCTGATGTTACGTTTGTGTATTTGTTAAAGTCATCTTTAAAAAAGAGAAAAGATAAATCTCCGAAGAAGAATTTTTTACCAATATATGCATACTGAAACGACTTGTACATAGTTCCGATTCCGTTTGTTCCTGCTCCATACGCCGGGTTAGTTCCGTTGTAAATGGTTCCCGTATTCAGTTCTTTATTTTGGTTAAAAGCTGCTCCGATATCTGCAATCCAGCCTTTGTTGGCATATTTAAGGATAATCGCATCGTGACGTCTCCCTTGTTGTAACCAATCTAAACTTCCTAAAACTTTCTGATCATCATAAGCAATTTCCTGACGCCCTGCTTTTACAGATAAATTCTGAATCGTACTTAGTGTATCTACTAAAGAAATTTCTGCCCACGCTTCGTGCAGTAAGATACCGTTGTTAGCCTCAGTTGTTGTTCTGTTGATTGTTGAAGCATCCTGTCCCCAAACACGAACATCCTGCAATGTGGTGAAAAGTTTGAAACGGTATCCTGAATATCCTGCTGATAATCTTGTTCTCTGGCTTGTAAAAATAGCTGCTTTGTCGCCCTCTTGTTGTAAAGTTCCTTGTCCCGCACGCACTTCTACACGAGGTCTCACCTGACCTGTAAGTGTAAATTGGGCTTTTGCTTCATATTGAGAAAAGCATGTAATCGCAAATCCTAATAAAATTGATTTTGAAAGTTTTGTATTAAAAAAACGCTCTTTTTTTGAAATCTTCGTTGTTGGTTTAGTGTTGGTTAATTGAAACATAATAATTTGTTTTGATTAGTATGAAGCAAACTTACATACGTATTAATACTTAAGTATTATGTTTTTGCCATATAAAAACCTCTTTTTTCATCCAAAAAAAACGTTTCAAAGTCAATTTATTTACTGCGTTAACGCATAAATGTTTAAAAAACTATTGTAAAATAAGGAGTTGACGATTACTTATTTTTAAAGTTTATAATCGTTTTTAAAAGGAAAAGAGTAGAAAAAAATTATAATGAAGTCTTTTTTTGATGTTTTTTCAGGATATAGAGCTAAATATCATAAAAATATACGTAGAAACACTTCAGGGTATTTTGTTAAAAATACTTTAAAATAGGTATTATTACTAAGAAAGAAGTATTTTGAAAAGTGTTGAAAATCTCAGAAATATTTGTGTTCCATTATCTCAGACTGCAGTTTAGAAGGAGATAATAAACCAATTCTTTTGCCAACGGTTTTGATAAGATCTTCTTTTTTAAGACTTGAAAGTATGCGAATAGCCTGTTCTTCGGTAGTTCCGGCAAAGTCGGCGATTTCTTTTCGGGATAATTCAATTTCTATCAGGCCATTATTATTCTGACCGAATTTTTTGTGAATGTACAGCAGTAAATCGATTACTCGTTCACGTACATTCATGTGGGCAATTTTTCGAATGTTGTTTTCGCTTTTATTTAATTCGTCAGCATAAAATAACATTAGGGCATACGTAAATTCCGGAACATTTTTAAGAATGTCCATCATTGTTTCATTACTGAAATTGCATAAAATAGTGTCTTCAAGTGCATAAGCACCAATTAGATAACGTTTGCTGGTACCAAATCCGCGAAATCCAATTGTGTCACCGTTTGTTGTTAGACGAACAATTTGTTCGCGCCCATTAATACCTGTTTTTACTGTTTTTGCTTTTCCTTTGCAAATAAAATAAAGTCCCTGAAGAGGAGCTCCTTCAATAATAAACGGTTGCGACTTTTTGCAGACAAAGCTGTGTTTTTTTGAAACGTATTGTTTCATTTGCTCCAGATGCAGATGTTTTTTTATGAAACAGTTTTCGTTTGCGCAGGTATCACAAATGGCCAATTCTTCTTTCATGGGATAGCTTTTTATTGTTTACTATTCAGTCTATAGTGATTAGTGAAGAGTGATTAGCTTAACTTACTAAATCTGTACCTTCAGACTAATTACTAATAACTATTCACTAGTTACTGTTTCGCTGTATGATTCTGTTCCTTATTTATTTTGAATCAAAAATAGAAAAATAAATTGATAAAATAAGTATTTATACGTAAAAATACTTATTTTTGTATGTGATTAAATAAGTGCTTTATCTCAAACTTTGTTAAAAGATAGCAATTGTTGGATGTAAAAATAACCAGGATGCAAAACACAAAAATCAAAACTACTTGTTCCTATTGTGGCGTTGGCTGCGGAATTGTCGTTACAAACGATCCGAAAAATGGTGTAATGGTTGAAGGAGACAAAGACCATCCTGTAAACAAAGGGATGTTGTGTTCTAAAGGAAGAAATTTGCATTATGTTGTAAATGACACTTCAGACAGGATTTTGTATCCGGAAATGAGGGGAAGCAAATCCTATCCTTTGGAGCGTGTAAGCTGGGATACTGCAATTGATCGTGCTGCTGCTGTTTTTTCTTCTATCATAAAAAAACACGGACCGGAAAGTGTTGGGTTTTATATTTCCGGACAGTGTTTGACAGAAGAGTATTATCTGGTAAATAAATTAGTAAAAGGGTTTTTAAAAACGAATAATATCGATACTAACTCCAGACTTTGTATGAGTTCTGCTGTGGTGGGTTACAAAAAAACATTTGGAGAAGATTCTGTCCCAATTGCTTATGATGATATCGAACTGGCTGATACTTTTTTAATCACTGGTGCAAATCCCGCTTGGTGTCACCCAATTTTATTCAGAAGGCTTGAAAAACACAAAGAGAATAATCCGAAAGTAAAAGTTATTGTTGTTGATCCAAGAAGGACTGATACTGCTGCTTTTGCCGATTTGCATTTGCAGATTATTCCGGGTTCAGATATTATTTTATATCATGCAATAGCCAAACGAATTATCGAAAAAGGATACGTAGATCATGATTTTGTAAAAAATAATGCCGAAAATTTTAAACAATACAAAGATTTAGTTTTAAGCACATCACTGGAAAAAGCCTCTAAGTTATGTGGAATTTCAGTGAATGACATTAAACTGGCTGCCGATACCATTGGAAAAGCAAAAGGATTTATTTCGCTTTGGGCGATGGGTCTGAATCAGAGTGCAGTGGGGGTAGATAAAAATACAGCGTTATTAAATTTATCACTTTTGACAGGTCAGGTGGGAAAACCTGGCTCAGGGCCTTTTTCTCTTACAGGTCAGCCTAATGCAATGGGAGGAAGGGAAGTAGGCGGAATGGCTAGTTTGCTGGCTGCCCATAAAGATCTGGCAAATCCGGAACACAGAAAAGAAGTGGCCGATTTTTGGGGAGTTGATTCGATATCAGAAAAACCGGGTTTAACCGCAACTGAAATGTTCGAAGCGCTGGAATCAGGCAAAATGAAAGCAGTTTGGATTATCTGCACCAATCCGTTAGTAAGTTTGCCTGATTCCCGTCGTGTCGAAAAAGCATTGCAAAATGCCAAATTTGTTGTGGTTCAGGATATTTCGCATAATGCGGATACGGCTAAATATGCCGATTTATTATTGCCTGCAGCAGGATGGCTGGAAAAAGAAGGTACGATGACCAATTCTGAACGCCGTATTTCTTATTTGCCAAAAGGAGTTAATCCGCCGGGAGAAGCACTTCCGGATATTGAAATTTTAATTCGTTTTGCTAAAAAAATGAATTTTAACGGTTTCAATTTCAATAATGCCGAAGAAATCTATAAAGAACATTGTGCGCTGACTAAAAATACCAATATTGATATTTCATTCTTAAATTATAACCGATTAAAATCCGAAGGGACTTTTCAATGGCCGGTTCCGGATTACGGACATCCGGGAACACCTCGTCTTTTTACGGATAAAAAATTCTATACACCATCTCAAAAAGCGATTTTTAATTTACCAACATCTATTGAAAATACGTCTGAACAGCCAACGCCTCAATTTCCGTTTATACTTACAACAGGAAGGGTTCGTGACCAATGGCATACGATGACAAAAACCGGAAAAGTATCTCGTTTGATGACACATACGCCAAGTCCGGTGCTCGAAATAAATCCAATTGATGCTTTTAAAAATGATATCAAAGATGGCGACATCGTAACTGTAACCAGTAAAAACGGAGAGGTTCGTGTAAAAGTAAAAGTTACCGATGCAATCAAAGAAAAAGTAGTTTTTCTGCCTATGCACTGGGGGAAACAGCTTGAAAATGATTTGAACAGAACCAATAACCTGACCAACACATTAATTGATCCGATTTCAAAAGAGCCGGATTTTAAATTTACCACCGTTGCGATTACCAAATATGTAAAACCTTTTCAGAAAATTGCAATTGTTGGTGCGGGTGCGGCAGCTTTCCGTTTCATTCAGAATTACCGTGAATTCAATTCTACCGATGAAATTGTAGTTTTCTCTAATGAAATAAATCCGTTTTACAATCGTGTATTGCTTCCGGAATATATGACAGGAGAATTCAGCTGGGAGCAATTGTTAAAAGTAAAAGACGGAGAGGCATTAAATAAATTAAAAATTACCATGAATGCCGGTGTGGCTGTTGGTAAAATTAATGCTGCCGAAAAAAATATAATCGACAGTAATGGCGACAGACATTCTTATGATTCATTAATTCTGGCTACCGGAAGCCGCCCTTTTGTGCCGGAAAATGCACAATTACATTTACCGGGACGTTTTACCGTGAGACGAAAAGAAGATGCCGATCGTTTAAAAAGACATCTTGATAATACTAATTTACCTGCTGAAGAACAGCACGTTGTAATTGTAGGGGGAGGTTTGTTGGGACTGGAACTGGCAGCGGCACTGAAACACAAAAAAGTAAAAACAACTATCATACAAAGGGCTTCCCGATTGATGGAACGCCAGCTGGATCGAATTTCCAGTAAATTATTAGCCGAAGAAGTACAGCTTCGCGATATTCAGATTTATTTTGACAATGAAGTGAGTACCGTTTTTGAAACCGACAACGAAAACGAACTTGAAATCGCTTTGAAAAGTGGTCGAATCCTTACAGCAAATGCTATTGTATACACGATTGGAACTATTCCAAATATTGAAATTGCCCGTGAAACAGGACTTGCCTGCGGACGCGGAGTAAAAGTCAACCAGTATTTACAATCTTCAAATCCTGATATTTATGCTATTGGAGAAATAGCTGAATTTAATAACAGACTATTCGGAATTACATCTGCTGCGGAAGAACAGGCTGATATTCTGGCTAACTTTCTGGCGGGAGATATCAGCAGTTATTACAAAGGCTCAATTTTAATGAATATCCTGAAACTGGAGGATATCAATTTGTGCAGTATTGGAGAAGTAGAAATTCCGGAAAACGATGATTCATATGAGGAAATTGTTTTCTCTGATCTGAAGCAGCGTTATTACAAAAAATGTATTGTTAAAAACGACTTATTGGTCGGTGCAATTTTGATGGGTGACAAAAACGAGTTTGCTGAATTCAAAACTATGATTGAAAGCAAAATCGAATTGTCTGAAAAACGAAATTTATTGCTTAGAGGAAGTTCAAACGCCAAACCTGTTCTCGGGAAATTAGTGTGTTCCTGCAGTCAGGTTGGGGCAGGAAATATTGAAGAAACCATTAAAAGCGGCGTAAATAATTTTACTGATTTATGTAAAAATACCGGAGCAGGATTAGGCTGCGGAAGCTGTAAAACAGAGGTTAAAGAGATTTTAGCAAAATGTAAAGTTTAAAATTTTGTTTCAGGTTTTATTTGTTTCAGGTTTCAAGTTGGCCATATAGAGGATAACCTGAAACCTGAAACCTGACACTAAAAAAACTATAACAATATGGAATTAACGAGATTAATAGTAAAGGGAGGCGTTATTTCGCCGGGAGAACTTAGAGAAGTTGTCAATATGGCAATGGATCAGGGTTTGGATTCGATTTCATTTGGTTCAAGACAGGATATTATTTTTCCAAAAGGTTTTAAAGCTTTGGAGAAAGAAAAAATGGGGAAGCATCATTTTGTTTTTCCAGACGAAAAGAGTGGTAACAATATTGTTTCTTCTTATGTTTCTACAGATATTTTTAGAAATACGAACTGGCTTACCGGAAACAAGTTTTTATATATATTAGAACAATTTAAAGACCAGCCTAAGCTTAAGGTGAATATCAATGATCCTAAGCAGCAGCTGGTTCCTTTATTTACCGGACACCTTAATTTTATAGCTTCTGAGCATGAGGATTACTGGTATTTATATATACGTTTGCCGAAGTGGCAGCGTATGGAAGTCTATCCCGTATTAATTTACAGCTGGGATATTGCAACATTTTATTACGAAATAGAACGCATTGTTACTACCGAAGAATCTTGCGGAATCGATCTGATTTTTAGTCTGGTTACCGAAGCTTTGGATACAAACAACAGAACGATTGATAAACCTTTGAATGTTCCGTTTTATCCTTTCCCGTATTACGAAGGAATGAATCGAATGGGAATCGATCAGTACTGGCTTGGACTGTACTGGAGAAATAATCTTTATGATTTAGAGTTCCTGAAAGAAATGTGTGATTTGTGTTTCGATTGTAAAATCGGTAAAATATGTATCACACCTTGGAAATCCTTTATTGTAAAAGGGATTCCTAAAGACAGAAAACTGGAATGGGAGAAGTTTTTAGGAAAAAAAGGAATAAATGTGCGTCATTCTCTTTTAGAATTGAACTGGCATTTGCCTGTAGCAATGGAATGGGCGCTGAATCTTAAAACCTTTTTGGTACGAACACTGGATCAGTTTGACATCAGTACCTACGGATTGAATTTCGGAATCTCTGAATACAATCGTGACGGTCATTATTTTACTTCGATTGTAATCGAAAAAAATGAGTTGCCTAAAGATTTGGAATCGATTAAAATACGTGATACTTACAATGTTTTATTTGCGAAGAATTTTGATCCAAATACAAGAGAATATATTGTGCATTCACAAGATATTGACAAGCTGGAACTGCCAACCATTTTAATTGAACTAAGCCGAAAATACTTTGAGGAATTAGGAAACTTAGTTCCTGAAACAGTCGAAAACAATCAGAAAAAAGAAAAGCCGAAATTGGATATTTACCAATGTCAGGAATGCCTTTCGTTATATAATCCGGAATATGGAGACGAGAGCCAGAACATTCCAAAAGGTATTTTATTCACTGATTTAGCAGAAACCTATTGTTGTTCCTTGTGCGAAGCACCTAAAAGCAATTTTAAAATTTTAGAAACAGTTACAACGTAACTGTTGTATTTTCAAACCATATAAGTTATATAAGACAATATAAGTTTTTACTTTTCTATCACATTAATGTTTTGTGAAAACAGAGAATAAGTCAAACTTTTAAATGAACTTATATAACTTATATGGTTTAATTTTTTTTAATTTTTCAATTCCCGAAAAGCTGTCGGAGAAACCCCGGTCTGTTTTTTGAAAACCCTTGAAAAATAAGAGTAATCATCATAACCAATAGCCAATGCGACTTCGTTTACAGCCAGTTGCTTATTCGTCAGCATTCGTTTGATTTCAAGGATTACCCGATTCATAATAACTTCAGTAGCTGTTTTTTGTAAAATTTCATTACAAATCCGGTTGAGGTGTTTTAGGGTGATATTTAGTTTGTCAGCATAAAAAGACGGTAATTTTTCTTTTTTAAAATGCTCTTCCAAAAGCTTTTCGAAGGCGCTTATTTTAATATTATACGAATGTGTTTTGTGTGAATAGGTTTCACTGTATTTTCGTGAAATTTCGATATGAATACAATCCAGTAAATTGAGCATTTTATCCAATTGCTGGTTATTCTGCTGGCTGTTTTCTTCAATTAAAAGATTAAAATAAGTTAAAATCTTATGTATTTCAGCTGCTTCAAAAAGCATTTCCGGACGATTGTGAATCGAATGATAAAAGTTGTAATCATTGATGTTTTTCTGTCCGAAATATAAATTATAAAGTTCCTGCGAAAATATAATCACAAAGCCTTCAATATCTTCAGATAAACTCCAATGATGCATCTGTCCGGGCTGAAGAACGAATAAACTTCCTTTTTTAATTTCAAAACGATCAAAATCTACTTCATGTATTCCGGAACCATTCGTAAAAAAGACCATTAGATATGAATCATGTCGATGCGGTTCTTCAACAAAACTGTGGTTTTTTAAATGCTCCTTAAATGTATTTACATAAAATTCACGATGAATATCATTACAACTAAAATTTTCTACACTATATATTGGATATTTTTTCATAGCGAAAATGTCTTTATTGTGCTATAAGTAGCGAAGATATAAAAAAGGTTTTGAAAGAATCTGATTTATCTTTGTTTAAAATAAAAATAACAAAGTCATGTCAAATTCATTAATCCATATTTTAAAAAACGAATGTCCAAATTGTCATAAAGGGAAAGTTTTTAAAGACAAGAATATTTTCCTGAATTTTGGCTTTCCAAAAATGAATGAAACCTGTAGTCACTGCAATTACAAATTTCAAAAAGAACCCGGTTTTTTCTTTGGTGCGATGTATGTAAATTATGGACTGACAGTAGCTCAGGGAATTGCAACATATTGTATCGCTCAGTTTTTCTTTGAAAATACTTTTGATTTAAGAATCATTCCGATTATTGCTGTTGTCATTATCCTGCTTACTTCTTTTAATCTTCGATTCTCAAGATTAGCATGGATTTACATTTTTAAGGATTATACGAGCTAAAAAAATGCTATTTTTGCCTTTCAATTGAAACTAATTTCAATTTCAAAAAAACAAAAAAATAAATTAGACAAATGAAAGCATACGTATTTCCGGGTCAGGGCGCACAGTTTACAGGAATGGGCAAAGGCTTATATGAAACATCGCCACTGGCAAAAGAATTATTTGAAAAGGCGAATGAAATTTTAGGTTTCAGAATTACAGATATCATGTTCGAAGGCACTGCCGAAGAACTAAAAGAAACAAAAGTAACACAGCCTGCTGTTTTTTTACATTCAGTTATTCTTGCAAAAACTTTGGGCGAAGATTTTAAACCAGAAATGGTAGCAGGACATTCTTTAGGAGAATTTTCGGCATTGGTTGCCAATGGAACTTTATCATTTGAAGACGGATTAAAATTAGTTTCGCAGCGTGCTTTGGCGATGCAAAAAGCCTGTGAAATTACTCCTTCTACGATGGCTGCAGTTTTAGGACTTGCCGATAATATTGTAGAGGAAGTTTGTGCTTCTATCGACGGAGTTGTGGTTGCAGCAAATTATAACTGTCCTGGACAATTGGTGATTTCAGGAGAAACTTCAGCAGTTGAAAAAGCGTGTGAAGCGATGAAAGCTGCAGGAGCAAAACGTGCTTTGATTTTGCCTGTTGGAGGTGCTTTTCACTCACCAATGATGGAACCTGCAAGAGAAGAATTGGCAGCAGCTATTGAAGCTACTTCATTCTCTACTCCAATTTGTCCTGTGTACCAAAACGTAACGGCAAATGCGGTTTCTGATGCAGCTGAAATTAAAAAGAACTTAATCATTCAGTTGACAGCTCCTGTAAAATGGACACAGTCTGTACAGCAAATGATCGCTGATGGTGCTACATTATTTACAGAAGTTGGACCTGGAAAAGTATTGGCAGGTTTGATTAATAAAATTGATAAAGAAGCTGCTACGGCAAATGCTTGATTTTAGATAAAATTATGTTTTAAAATAAATAACCCTTCCTAAATACTAAATTTAAGAAGGGTTTATTTTTTTATAAAAATTTTGAAATTAAGCCTGTTTAGCAAATTGCAATTCGATGTTTAATTTCACTTCTTCACCAACCAAAACACCACCGGTTTCAAGAGCAGAATTCCAGTTTAAGCCCCAGTCTTTACGGTTTATTTTTCCTTCAATACTCAAACCTACTTTTGTATTTCCCCATGGATCAGTAAGTACGCCACTGTATTCTACCGGAAAGCTTACTGTTTTTGCAACTCCTCGAATGTTTAAATCTCCAGTTAATTCATATTTTTCATCATTGATTTTTTTGAATGAAGAAGCTTTGAAAGTTAATTTTGGATGATTTTCAGCATCAAAAAAATCGGCGCTTTTTAAGTGATTGTCACGATCTGAATTTGCAGTATCAATAGAAGCGATATCGCCGGAAAATTCAATTGCTGCATTTTCGAAGTTATCACCATCTGTGGTAATTGTTGCATCATAAGTTCCAAATTTTCCTGAAACATTAGTAAACATCATGTGTTTTACTTTAAAACCAATTTCTGAGTGAGTTGGGTCAATTGACCATTTTGTAGTTGCCATAATTTTATTTTTTATATTATTGTTTCATTTTGATAGGACAAAGTTACGATGACAGTTGTCCTGAAGCACTTAACCTAGATTAAGAAATAACCAAAACGTAATTACATAATATTCAATTACTTGATAATTATAAAACAAAAACGACAAACAAGTCGTTTGAGGCCTGTTTGTCGTTTTGTAATGTGCAATTATTTAAACACATAGAATTATAGTTCTTCAATGTTTAAAGGCGTTTCACTTATTCTAAAAACATATAGCTATGTGTGGAGAAATGTGTTTCTCTTTTTATATCCTTTTCAAAAGTAGATAAACTATGTATCTATGTGTTTAATTTTTTGAAATTAATAATTCATAGGAATATCCATTAATAAAAACTCAGCATCTGTGTTGGCTTTAATATTTAAAGTGTCAGTTCCTGAAATTCCAACCGCATCACGGGTGTTCAATTCCTGACCGTTGATGGTTACATTTCCTTTTAAAACGAAAGCGTAAACTCCGTTTCCTTCTTTTTTGATTTTATATTCAGCAGTAACTCCAGAATCGAAATTACCCATGTTGAACCAGGCATCCTGATGAATCCAGACTCCTTCGTCATCTGCATTTGGAGACAAAACCTGAGACAGTTTATTGTGTCTGTCGGTAACATCCAAAGTAATTTGCTGGTAACGAGGCGTAACGTTTCTTTTGTTTGGAAACAACCAAATCTGCAACAATTTAGTTTGCTGATCTGCATTTGGATTAAACTCGCTATGCTGAATTCCGGTTCCGGCACTCATTACCTGAATGTCACCATTTTTGATCACTTCGGTATTTCCCATACTGTCTTTGTGAGCCAAATCACCTTCAAGCGGAATAGTAATGATTTCCATGTTATCGTGAGGGTGAGTTCCAAATCCCATTCCTGCAGCGATTGTATCATCGTTCAAAACACGAAGTGCCCCAAACTGAATCCTGTCCGGATTGTACCAGCTTGCAAAACTAAAGCTGTGATAAGCGTTCAACCATCCGTGATTTGCATTTCCTCTTGACTCTGCTTTGTGCAATACTATATTTTCCATGATTTTGTGTATTTGTTATTTTTATAGTACAAAGATACCATCAACATACAGGAAAAGCACTTAATGTAGATTAAGAAAGGTTTTGAGTTTCTGAAGGACTAAGATTCTAAGGTTTAAATGATATTAGTTTTAGGAGCAGAAATAGTAATTCTCATAAGACCTTTAGTCCTGCTATCCGCTGTATCTATTGTTGCGAACACCGCAACAATAGGATGTCACTGCTATCAGGGCTGGATTAGAAGTTTTATTTTCAGAAATATGACAATATAAATCTATTTTTTACTATTCTGCATGGCCCAAATCAGTAATGCATTCTTTTCTTTAGGCAAACCTAATTTATCGATTATTTTGCTTCGGTGGCCTTCAACTGTTTTTTCAGATAAAAATAACAACTCGGCAATTTGTTTTGTAGTTTTTTGCTGCGTGATCAGTTCAATAATTTTCCTTTCAGATAATGTCAGATGTGCCAGTTCATTAGTATCATTAGGAGTATCTTTTATTAAATCATCTTTCAAAAAAATACTGATATATTCATGTCCTTTTTTTACTTCCTGAATACATTTTTCTAATTCGGTTTGAGCATGCTCTTTTAGAATATAACCATAAACCCCGTATTCTTTCGCTTTTTTATATATGGTCATTTCTTTGTGCATGGTCAGCAAAATGATTTTGGTTCTCAGTTTGCTTTCCTGTATTGCTTTGGTCACGTCAAGACCATCTAGCCCTGGCATGTTAATGTCAAGAATAGCAATATCTGGTAAGTGTAATTTAATTAAATTTAGTGCCGTAATACCATTTGAACAGGTATCTTCAACTCTGTAACCATAAGATTCTACAAAGCTTTTTGTGCCCGAGAGAGTAAATGGATGGTCATCTGCAATTAATATTCTCATTGTACTTTCTTTATTTCAATGGTAATTATTGTGCCGTTTGTATTTGATATGATATTAGCTTGTCCGCCAATTGCCCTGCTTCGTTCAATAATATTATGCAGGCCAAAGGAAGATTTACTGTTTAAAGTTTCTTCTACATTAAAGCCTTTTCCATTGTCTTTAATTTCAATGATAATATTGTTTTCGTTTTCAGTTATAGAAATTTTAGCCGCAATTGCATCCGAATATTTTATGATATTGGAAAGTGATTCCTGTACAATACGGTAAATTTGTAATTCATCGGAAGAAGATAAAACAGTGTAATAATTAATCTCGGCTGTAACCATAAAATTGTTAACAGATTGTGCCCGTTCTACCATTTGATTGATGCTTTCTTTTAATCCTATTTTATCAAACATTATAGGATGCAAATTTCTGCTGATACTGCGAATATCATTTATAATGGTGTCAATTTTTTGATTGGTAATTTCTGTTTTTTCTTCAAAGGAGTTTTTTAAACTCAGTAATTCGTGGCTTACGCTATCATGTAAATCACTTGCAATACGCTTGCGCTCTTCTTCTGTTTTTTCCAGGAGTTGTTTGGTGTATAATTGGGTATTTTCTTTTTCGATTTTTAATTTTTTTTGTTTTTGTCGGATGATATAGACAATAATAATCAGAAATAAGCCGATAAATAAGGATACCAACAATGCTATTGTTGTGTTTTTGTTTAAAATTGTTTTTTTGTGAAGTAATATTTGTTGTTCTTTTTTTTCAGTCTGATATTTTTTTTCCAAAACCAGTGTTTTGTCTGTCATTTCCTGATTACCAATACTGTCTTTTATTTTGCTTCTTTCTTTTTCATAGAAAAGTGCTTTTTCAAAATCTTTTTTCATTTCGGCATCATTTAACAAAAGTGAATAGCAATCGCGTACTTTTATGAAATATTTGTTTTCCATAAGTACCGGAATTGTGCTTTCTATCAGATGAGTATCTTTTACGCCCTGATTTTTTGCGATTTCGTAAGTAGCTTTCATAATCATAAACTCCAAGTTAGAAACAGTAGAATTTAGCTTCTTAACTTCAGGTTCCAGCTCCGTAATTATTTTTTGTGCTTCTTCAAACTTATTTTCATTTAAAAGCTTTTTAGTGTAATAACTATAGATTGAAAGTTTTACAGAAGTATCGTGAATGCCACTTTTGTTGAAAGCATGATAAACAGAATCAATAAGGGGATACATTTTATCAAATTTCTCATCGTGATCATAAATATTTATCTTGTTATATAAGCCGATATAAATATTTGTAATTTGTTTTTTAGGCTCTTTTTTTAGATAATATAAAGCGCTGTCAATTGTTGCAATAGCATTGTCAAAATCCCTGTTAGCCTGGTATATGCTTGATATGTTTATATATACAGATCCGGGTAGGTCAGATCGGTTTGTTCTTTTAAAATATTCTAATGCCTTATAATCATTTTCTAATGCCAATCGCTGATTTCCTAAACAATAATAGCACCAGGCTAATGTTCGGTATGTATCTCCTTTTTTAAAACAGCTTTCATAATCATTGACAGGGATTTCAAGGACTTTTTTGTAGTTAGCAATTGACTTATTGAAATTGCCTTTATCACTGTAAAAATCACCCAAATAGGTGTAAATGAAGGCTGACTCTTTTAGGGAAACTTTATCTTTATAATTTTTCTCGAAAGAAGTGACAGCGTTAAAAAACTTAGTATCAAAATAAAAGAAAGAAGCATTCTGCAAACTCACAATTTCCATAGCTTTTGCCGCTTCAGCATATTTTTCAGCTTTAATGTTTTTATTGTAATAGTTGTAAAAAACAGTCTTATAATTTGGCTTTTCAAAATTCACCTCATTTTTTAACCAACGACAAATAGTGTTTAATTTTTCATCAGTTGGTTTTATGTATAGTATAGTTTTTGTCTTTTGGTTACAAGAGCCAAGTAACAGGAGGCTTATAGAAAATATTTTTAAGATTATTCTTTTTTTAGTAGGCATGTTTTTTATGATATTAGGAGATAAAAACCTTCTCTTTATTGTATTTAGCATTCAACTAAACGATGTTTTTTGCTGAAATAATGTAGAGAGTTAATTAAGAAGCAAATGTATTTATTTCTGCTTAATTGTAATATGCTATCCTAAAATTCAGGGGTTACCCCTTGTATAAAATCGTTTGTATTTACCGCAATTTTGTAATCTAACATTTTAAAGAAAAACTATGAGAAAAATTACTCTATTAAGAAATCAAATATTTTTGTTTGCCATTGTGCTGGCTACAAATTTTTCGAGAGGACAGGTTTCAGCAAGTGCATTATCTTTTGATGGGGCCAATGATTATGTAGAATTGGGGGATATTATGCCCGCAACATATACCAAAGAAGCGTGGTTTTATTTGTCAAATTTAAGCCTTCAAAACAATCTTATTTCTGGGGGATCGGATGGACAACATGCACTGTACCCCTCTGTGGATTACGGAAACAGATTATCAGCTGGGCACAATGGTACCTGGAATGCAGTACAGGATCCAACTCCAATTACAGCCAATACATGGTATCACGTTGCTTTGACTTATGATGCGGCAACCACCACGATGAAAATGTATAAAAATGGTGTTTTAGTAGCAACCAATACTAATGTGCCTCCTTTTGTTGGTGGAAACGCTGTGCGTCTTGGTGCATTTGATACTGGAAATTTATTTGGGGGGAAATTAGATGAAGTGCGTATTTGGAACAGAGTATTGCCTGAATGTGAAATCCAAAACAATATGAATGGGGAACTTTCTGCAGACCAAGTAGGATTGGTAGCTTATTACAAATGTAACCAAGGTGTTGACACTGCAGATAATACCGCAATTACTACCCTGACAGATGCTAGTGGAAATAATAATACCGGTACATTAAACGGATTTGCCTTGAGTGGGTCTAACTCTAACTGGGTTTCGCCAGGGGGTGTTGTTACAGGAACAATGAGTCCAGAACAATTGTCGGTTACAAGTCCGCAAGTTTTTTGTACGGCAGCTACAGTTGCTGATTTAACGGCTACAGGAATCAATATAAAATGGTATTCTTCATTGCTATCAGTAAACGAATTGATTGCCACAACTGCATTGACATCAGGAACAACTTATTATGTTTCGCAAACTATTGGTAGCTGCGAAAGTCCAAGAAGAGCGGTTGTTGTGACGATAAACACAACTTCGGCACCTACAGCCACTAGTACACAAACTTTTAGTAAAGATGCTACGGTTGCCAATCTTACAGCAACAGGAACCGACTTAAAATGGTATGCAGATCCTACAGGAGGAACACCTTTGGCAAATTCAACTCCAATAACGGGCGGCACTTATTATGTTTCTCAGACGGTTTCAGGTTGCGAAAGCTCAAGATTGGCTGTTCAGGTAAACCTTAATGCATCGGCATTGGATTTTGATGGAATAGATGACAAAGTAAACTGCGACACTGCTATTTCTACAACATTGAGTGATACAAATAAATTAACCGTTGAGGCATGGATCAAAACAACCAGAGATTCAAATGTAGAAACTATTGTTTCCAATCACGGTAACGGATCTTCAACTCAATTCGATTTACGTACCGTTAATGGTGAATTTAATTGTTTCATTGGTTTTGGTAGTTACGTAGTTACAGGAGGAACAGTTATACCAGGCACATGGCAACATGTAGCGATGGTGTTTGATGGTACCTCTGTAACACTGTATGTTGATGGAGTAAATGTTGGTACCACACCAACTCCATCCAATTATACTTTGCCAACAAGCGCGGCACCAATGATATTAGGATATAATGGCTATGGAGAAATTTTTAAGGGACAAATTGATGAAGTTCGTATTTGGAACAAAGCTTTGACTGAAACTGAAATTCAAAATAACAGGAATTGTGAACTAGGGCCAGGACAAACTAATTTATTGGCGTATTACCAATTTAACCAAGGTCTTGATAATAGAAATAATTCAACAGTAACCACAGTCGCAGATGGCAGCAGCAATGCCAACACGGGAATATTAGATGGTTTTACACTTACAGGAAATACCTCTAACTGGACTGCAACCAGTATTGTGACAACAGGAAATACCTGTTCGACTAATTTGAATAACGATCATTTTGAATTTTCATCAAAAACAGTGGTCTATCCTAACCCGTCAAATGGCATATTCTCTTTAAATACTGATGCACGTGCCGCTATTATAGTATATGATCTGAATGGAAAAATCATTAAATCGGAAAATATTAATACAGGAAATACCAATTTGAATTTAAATAGCTCCCCTAATGGAATTTATTTATTGAAAATAACTCATGATAACAATCAGGTGGAAACCATAAAAATGATAAAAAAATAACATAAAAAGTGTTTAAAAAAAAGTGGCTGTCTATTTTGAGACAGCCACTTTTTTGTTTATAAAAATCAATAAATAACGGTTGAATGAATTATTTTTGACCACATTGAAATTTAAAATCTCTGAAATCAATTTTATTCAATGATATAAAGCTTACTTTTTCAAAAGCCTGGCTTTCATTTTGCTGAAAAATTCAGGTGTTACACCAATGAAAGAAGCGATTTGTTTTTGAGGAACTTTATGAACTAATGTTCCGTATTTTTTAGTGAATTTTTCAAAACGTTCTTCGGCTGGTAAACTTAAGTTGTCCATTAATCGCTGCTGATTGGCAACTAATGAATTTTCAATCAGAATCCTGAAAAAACGTTCCAGTTTAGGAATTTCAAGATACAGTTGCTCCTGATTTTCTTTGGATAGCAAAACAACTTCGGCTTCTTCCAAAACCTCAATAAAAAGCTCCCCCGGTTTCTGCGAAAAATAACTATACATATCACTCATCCACCAGCCTTCGCAGGCAAAAGAAAGAACATGTTCAACAATATTATCGTTGATATTAAAACTTCTTAAAATACCCGAATTTACAAAATAGGAATATTTACATACTTCACCGGCGTTTAATAAAATCGTTTTCGCTTTGTATGTATGGGTTTCTAATTTAGATAAAAAAAGTTCTTGTTCTTCCGGAGTCAGCGAAACGTGTTTGGCAATATTTTTAAGAATCAATGCCATTATTTTTTTTCTTCTATTAGTTTAAATGAAGTTGCTTTAAATCTATTGTTTACGATTTCTCCTGTAACTAAAGCTTTGCTGATTGCATTACAAAAACCTTTTTCAGCATGTGCATCTCCGTGATCGTGAATTGTGGTTCCGTCCACGAAATAGGATTTTCCGTCAATGCGAACAGCCAAATCACAGCTTTTACCTTTCATTCCAAATTGACATTCTCCGCAAGAAGCTTCAACAAGTGTTGGTTTGTCAAATTTCTTTTTGTCTTGTGCCTGTACAGCAATTCCAATAAAAAGGAATGTTGCTAAAAGTATGTTTTTCATAGTTAAGAATTTACAGTTATTAATTTTGCGGTTTTTTTGGCGCGTTCGGTTACTTCATTAATTGGAGTAGAAAGTGTATCGTGACTTAAAACAACTCCCATTCTTCGGTATGGTCTTGAAGTTGGTTTCCCGAAAATCCTGAAATCGGTTTTTGGTAAAGCCGCTACTTTTTCGATTCCGGTAAAAGTTGGATTTTTCGAATCTTCTGAAGCTAAAATTACAGCGCTTGCTCCGGCTTTTTCTAAAGTGATTTCGAAAATTGGAAGGCTTAAAATAGCTCTTAAGTGCAGTTCAAATTCGTTGAAATTCTGCGTTCCAGCCAAAGTTACCATTCCCGTATCGTGTGGACGCGGAGAAAGTTCAGAGAAATAAACGCCTTCTTTAGTTAAGAAAAATTCAACGCCAAAAAGTCCTGCACCACCAAGGGCTTCGGTAATTTTTTCGGCCATATCTTGTGCTTCATATAAATCTTTTTCAGAAACCAAAGCCGGCTGCCAGCTTTCCTGATAATCGCCACGTTCTTGTCTGTGACCAATTGGAGAACAAAACAAAGTAGGATTGTTATTTTGAGTAATCGTTAAAAGTGTAATTTCTGAATGGAAATCGACAAAAGCTTCTACAATAACCTCGATCACGTCACCACGTGAACCTGCAACAGCATATTGCCAGGCTTTTTCTATATCACTTTCTGTTTTAATTGTTGATTGCCCTTTTCCAGAAGATGACATTAAAGGTTTTACCACGCAGGGAATTCCAACTTCCTGAACGGCTTTTTGCAATTCTTCGGCTGAGGTTGCGTATTGGTATTTTGCTGTTCGTAATCCCAATTCTTTTGATGCTAAATCACGAATGGCTTTACGATTCATGGTAAAGTTTGCCGCTTTCGCTGAAGGAACGACGGTAATGCCTTGTTTTTCGTAATCGTAAAAACGTTCGGTACGAATGGCTTCTATTTCGGGAACTATAAAGTCGGGTTGGTGTTTGGCTACGATTCGGTCAAGTGCTTCGCCGTCTAACATGTTAATGACTTCGAAACCGTGTGCGACTTGCATAGCGGGAGCATTTTCATAACTGTCAACCGCAATTACCGTTTGTCCGATTCGTTGCGCGGCTATTACGAATTCTTTGCCTAATTCGCCTGAGCCAAGGAGTAATATTTTCATTTTGGAGTAGAGTATTGTTAGGTAAACAAAAATAGCTATTTTTAATTATAATTTAATTGAGTTATGGAAATAGAGTATTTACAGAAATTAAAAGAAAATCCAAGAAGATATTCTAAGCGGGAAGAGTTTAGGTTTGAAATAAAAGGAATTAGCATAGATGAAATTCAGTCTCTTGAAAAGCTTTATAACAATGGGAATCACTTTCCAAAATCCTTAAGAGAATTACTTTTTTTATCAGGGAACTATTCTTATACTTTTAGTTGGGGGATAAATGATAGCCAAAAAGAAATGCAAGAAAGGGTTCGAGAGAATTTAAAGCAAAGAGGAAAAATGATTTTTAAACCTTATTATATTATAGAGGTATATGACGATAGGTTCTTTTTCGTCTATTTAGATGAAGAAGATGATCCGCAAATATATGATGGTAATCCTTGGAGTTCTTCTGAAGACTGGATAAGTAGTGTAGATAAAACAATTAAAGAATTTGTGGAGTTTGATATTGATAGGATGATTGAATATGGAGGTGTTAATTGATTTGTAAGGTTTGTCATTTCGAGGAACGAGAAATCTCCACGAGAAGCTCGACAAAGATTGCCTTGTTGGAACGGAGCCACTTACGAAGATTTCTCGTTCCTCGAAATGACAAGGTTGGGGAGATCGTAAACGTAAAAGTTCTTTTAAAACCGCTAGCGTGAGGGATAGAAGTGAAAAGCCCACAGCCGTGAGGAACGAACAGGCGAGGACTTGTAACGGATAGCCCGACCCGGAGGGACACGCCCAAAATAAAAAATTCGCAAAGATTAATTTAAAATCTTTGCGAACCTTTGTGTATTCCTTTGCGAATCTTTGTGGTAAAAATCAATGAAAATGATCTTCTTCAATCTCAAATTCGGCATCTTTTTCCCAGATTTCCATTTCGCAGGGTTTGCAGTTGAATTTTAATTTGTATTCCAGTTCGCCCTGCTTCAATACTAATGGCTCTTTAACCTTAACACCAACAATATCTTTTTGGTGTATCGGACATTTTTTTAATTCGTATTTGATGCAATATTTAGTTGTCATTACACGGGATTTTCCTGGATCCCATTGTAATTCGAATGCTTTTTCGATTTCGGTAACACCGTGGCGTTCGTAGAATTTACGAGCCGTTTTGTTCGAAACGTTGTACATGAAATCCAGTTTTGTTTCCGGATACGGATGTGACGTTTTTACCAATTGGTGTTCTTCGCGTTTGTAATTTGCCAGACGAATCTCTGATAATTGTTCGAAAACATTTCTTCGCATTTCGTTGATTTTAGAAATAGGAAGGAACCAGTTTTGAGAGAACATTACATTAATTTCATCAGCGCTATAAGGTGTAAAACCTGTTTTTGCCAATTGAACTTTAATGTTTTCTTCGATTGATTCACCAGTTTTAGTAGGCTCTTTTGCGTGCTCTAATTTTACGGTGCTTACGTTTCCGTCTTCGTCGGTAGCGATTAATTCAAAACCATTTTCGTTTTCGGTAAGCAATAAAGTTGTTCCAATTTTACGGATCGCACTGTCTTCTCTTTCAACAATTTTGATGAAAGCAGTATCGTTGTTACGGTAAATGAAAGTTCCGTCTTTGATTTCTTTTAAAACGTTTGGATATACTTTTCCGTTTTCGGCTTTGTTTACGTAAATTCCGTCAGCTTCGTTGTTTTCGTTGATGAAACAAAGTCCGTCACCGTTGTTTAATAATTCGCCGTTTTCGATTTCGTAAGCGTCTCCTATGGTACGGATTAATTTACCAATATATTGTCCTTTTGATTTTGGGCTTTCCCAGGAACCAATACTAGCATGTCTGTCGTTTACAAAATAGTCGGTATAACCGCGGTTGAACGTTCTGTTTAAAGTAGAATCGAAAGTATAGGTGCATTTTCCGGAAGAAGCTTTGATATATTTATCGCTTCCTTCTAAATAGCTGTCTAATTTTTGACGTAAATAAGAAACGTTGTTTTTAACGTAAGCGACATCTTTTAAACGTCCTTCGATTTTGAAAGAAACGATTCCGGCTTCAATCAAATTCGGAATCTGATCTGAAACATCCAAATCTTTAATCGAAAGCAAGTGACTGTTTTTGATTAAAGTCTCTCCGTTTCCGTCAATCAGGTTGTATGGTAAACGGCAGTTTTGAGCACAAGAACCACGGTTGGCGCTTCGTTCTCCGTTTGCCACACTCATATAACAGTTTCCGCTGAAGGACACACATAATGCACCGGTCACGAAAAATTCTAATTCAACATCAGCATGATCGTAGATTTCTTTAATTTGATGCAGGTTCAGTTCACGTGCTAAAACCACACGTTTGATTCCGGCATCTTTCAGGAATTTGATTTTATCGGCATCACGATTATTGGCTTGTGTGCTGGCATGAAGTACAATAGGAGGCAAGTCCATTTCCATAATCGCCATATCCTGAATGATCAATGCATCGACACCAATATCGTATAATTCCCAAATCATGGTGCGGCACGTTTCTAATTCGTTGTCGTATAAAATGGTATTGATAACGACAAAAACCTGAGCGTTAAATAAGTGCGCATATTTTACTAAAGCAGCAACATCTTCGATTGAGTTGTTGGCATTAGATCGGGCACCAAATTGCGGAGCACCAATATATACAGCATCAGCACCGCTGTTTATAGCAGCCATTCCGCCAATTAAATCTCTGGCCGGAGCTAATATTTCTATTTTCTTCTTCATTTCTAAAACTTTAGCCTTTTGTGGTATTCACGAAAAAAAGTGTGCAAAGGTCTAATAAATTATTTGAGTTTGCTAAAGATGAAGCGATTTTTTTGAAATTGTTAGCATTTTAATAATAAAAACTATACAACAGAATTTTTAGTCTGACTTCCTAATAGTTTTCCAAGGACTGATAAGTAAATTATTATGATTATCAATGTAAAAATGAATCTGACAATATCAAAAATATAAAGATATGGAAGAGAAAGTAAAATCAGAATACAGAATATTTCTTTAATTTGGGTTTTATATTTCTTTCGATTTTCAATTAAAAGCTTCCTGTCAAAGATTGAAATCAAGAATAAAATTAACAGAATTAAGATTAGGGGAGATGTGATGCAAAAAGTTAGTCTTTTATAGTAACTTGAAAACGGTATTAACTTAAAATCCCAAATAGCATACGATATGGAGAAAATAGTTGCAGTTAAAATAATAATTGAAAGTATTGTTTTAACTGTTTTTTGAAATTTCTCATAGAAATTTGAAATTTTAATATATGTTATAGAAATATTCTCTAAATCGTTATTAAATATTGTAAATAAATCACCTTTTATTCTTTTTCTATATATAAAGTTGTTTGAAGTTTCAGAATGAAAAATTATATGTGGATCATTATCAGATAGTGCTTGTTTGATTTCGTTGATTTTTCCTAAGTCATTTGCAATTGTTAATCTGTAAAATTTATACGCTTCTTGCAAAGTAATTGCTTCAATTTTGCCTTCTTTATCATAAGAGATCACATGTAATTTCCCAGTAAATAGCTCTTCTGCTTTAGTTTTAATGTCAACTTTTGTATAATAAATGTCTTTTATGGAGTGTGTAATATTGTTTTGCTTATTTGAATTTGTTAAATAATGCCAATTATTTTGAAATTGAAAAACTGAAAAGCGTTTTTCTAATCCTAAATAAAAAATTATTCTATTTGAAAAATAGCCCAATAGAATTGAAAAAGAATAAATAGAGAATAACAAGCTAATAGTTTGTATTATTCTGGTTTCAGAAATAAATAATGTTGGAAGCTTGTTTTCATAAATACAAATGAATGTATCTGTTATGTCCGATGTCTTAAGATCGAATTCTATTTTAAAAGGAAGGAGCAGATTGCAAAAATGGATAGATAAACAAAAAGCAACTAACATTAATATACTAGTTAACATATTCCATAACAAACGTTCAAAAGTATTGCCTGATTCAAAATGTTTGTTGAAATCACCTGAAAAAAAAGCTCTTCTAAATAATATTCCTGGAAATAAAAATACCATTATGTAAATAATGGTATTAAATGCAATGTTAATATTCACTTGCGAATTAAATTGAAATAGTAATGTTTTTCCCGTTCAATGTAATGTCTTTAGAGGTAGAGTCTTTCATTACTTCATCTATGGCCTTTTGAAATTTAACCTTGTCTTCAGGTTTTTCAAGTAATTTCTCTAAATTTTCGTCATCACTTTTTATCATTAAATCATTGATAGTTTTAACTTGATCATAAAGCAACTTAAAAACGAAAAACATTTTAGTTGGTAAATCAAATAAATTATTCATAGTGTATCAATTATTTGTGTCAAATATATAATATCTATTTTATAAATGATGAAATTTAAAGTTAAATTCTTATTCATAATGAATAAGAATTTAAAAGTAAAGTAAAAATGAGTACAGTTAATAAAAAAACCGCCCAATCCGAAGACCAGGCGGTTCTCAAAAAAAAGCATGAATCGATCGATCGATTAATTGGCTTTCATTTTAATTTGTGATAAAGCATTTTGAATACTGTTCAATTGTTTTGAAACAACTGAAACCTGACTGTAGTCAAGATGGTTTTCTTCAAGTGCCATTTTGTATTTTTCGATAGCCGCTTCTTCTCCTGTTACACAAGCGTTGATTATTGCTTCGGTATCACCACCTGTAAAAGATGATTTGATATCAATCCATGTTCGGTGTAAGGCCCCAAGCGGTCCGCCTCCAGACGTGTCTGTTGATTTTCCGAGTTTGTTGATTTCGTCTTGTAATTCGACAATAAACAAGGCTCTTTCTCGGGCATATTCAAGAAAATCTGTTTTCATTGCAGGGTTTTCTACATGTTCGGCTGCGTTTGTATATCCTAATTTTCCATCTTCAAGAATTGAGATTAATCCTTCTAAAGTTTTAACTGCTTCTTTTGTGGTTTCATCTGTATGTATCATGACTAAATAGTTTTAAAATTAATACATTACAAAGTTGACATTTATAAAGCCTTAATTCTTATAGAATTACGATAGTTGTTTATAATATTGTGGAATGGGAATTTTGAAAGTCAATTTTTTGTTTCTCGAAGATTTGCTTCGCCTGTCGCTGTCGCTCGAGTTGCAGATTCAGAAATTTTTATTTTGAAGTAAAAATTTCTCGTTTATGGTTTGGGTTAGGGATGGAAGCGGTATCCTTTTTCGGGCTGCTTTAGCCTGGAAAAGATATAGCGGACAGCCCGGCCGGAGGCAACCCCATAAAAAAGCCTCAAGTAATTCCTGAGGCTCTGTTGCTAAATAAATTTTTAAATTATTTTCCTGATGAAGTGTTTTCAGATTTTGCAGTAACAATATCGGGCTGTTTTTGAGCTTCCATATCTGTTCCCAGATAAAAACCGGGGTGTGGCGGCTGGTTGTAAGCTGAGTTTTGCCATGCAATAGCAGTTCTGTATTGAGAATCGTGCATCAAAGTATATAATCGATGTGTTGTCGGAATGTTAGTAGTGTAAATTCGAATGGAAGAATTGTCAGCTTTATGAAAGATGACTTCTTCGCGCCAATCACCAAGAAGATCGGCACTAAGGCAAGGTGTTGCTTTGGTTCCGTTGTTTGATTTGTGGTCAGCAGCGGTAAGTAAATTAACGCTTTTTGAATTGAGGTAATCCCATTTGTCAATTCGGTTTGAGTTTAATAATTCCCTGTTCAAATCGGCATCCCACCAGATAGAGAAATTCATGGATGGCTTTGAAGTACTAATCTGATTTCCTTTACAGTCATACAAATTTCCTACTGATCCCCAGCATTCATAACCTTTATAACGAGGGTCAATGTCGGCTGCATTACCGCGGCCTACATCATGACCTTCACCGTTAACTCCCCATAGAGGTTCGCCTGTTCTGGCATCCCTGAATTCAAGTCCGTATGTTTTGTAACTTGATGGCGCTTCGTGGCATTGCCAGATTTCCTGTCCGGGACGATCCGGATCCATATCGGTCATGTGCAGGGAATCGCCATGTCCTAAACCGTTAGCGTATAGTTTTGTTCCGTTGTCATCAATTGCACTGGTTCCGTTAAAAACTTCATCTTTGCCGTCATTATCAACATCTCCCACGGTCATTTGATGATTTCCCTGTCCGAATGCAGCACTGCTTTGGGAATCATTACTGTCGAAAATCCATCGCTGCAAAAGCTTGCCGTTTCTCCAGTCCCAGGCCACACGAACCAGTCTGGTGTAATAGCCGCGTCCCATTACCAGACTTGGTTTTGAACCGTCAAGATACGCAACTGCTGCTATAAAACGGTCTACACGATTACCGTATCCGTCTCCCCAGTCTTTAATGTTTCCGCGTGCTGGCAAATAATTAGTAGTTGCCATCGCTTTGCCTGTTAATCCATTAAAAACGGTTAAAAATTCAGGTCCTTCTAAAATATATCCGTTAGTGTTTCTGTAATCTGCTGTAGCTGACCCAATAACTGTTTTGGTTCCGTCTATGGTTCCATCAGCTGTTTTGCAGGCCATTTCAGCTTTGCCATCCGAATCTAAATCATATACCATAAATTGGGTGTAATGTGCACCGGCTCGGATGTTTTTTCCTAAGTCAATTCTCCAGAGCTGTGTTCCATCTAAACGGTAACAGTCGATAAAAACATTCCCTGTATAACCTCTATGTGAGTTGTCATGAGCGTTAGACGGATCCCACTTTACAAATATTTCGTATTGTCCGTCGCCGTCAACATCGCCTGCGCTGCAATCTCCGACGCTATAGGTGTAAGCCTGCCCGTCTGGAGTAGTTCCTCCGGGAGGTATTTGCATGGGAATATCCAAATACTGATTTGACCATACTGAAATGGTTTCTGAAGCGGGCTGTTCAATGCCATTAATAATCGCCCGAATATGATATTTTTCGTCTGTGGTAATTTTGTGTGTAAAGTTGGTCGTTGTAGTGAAAGGGCTGTCTGCTATTTTTTTGTCATTGCAGTATAAATTGTAGCTTACGTTTGTGGGTTCTGTGCCTAACATTCTCCAGTTGATATAGACTTCGTTCGGATTTAAACGCATTGCAACGAGTCCGCGATTGAGTTTTTCTAAGGTATGCTGAGCGAGTATTGAAGAAGTAATTCCTAATAATAACAACGGAACAAAAAGTAAATTTTTGAATGAATTTGATTTGGTTTTTTGATTCATAATTTTGGTTGGAAGGGTTAGTTTTTGGTTTTGCTAATTAAGATTTGATTTGCAGTGCTTTGTCACAAAATTAATGCCAATAAAAAAGCCTCAGAAAGATTCCTGAGGCTCTAAATATCTAATTTTAATTGTTGATTATGCAGTCAAAGCTTCTTTGATTCTGCGTAATGCTTCTGTTAAAATATCGTTGCTTGTTGCATAAGAGAAACGAATACAGTTTGGATTTCCGAAAGCGTCACCCGTTACTGTTGCTACGTTTGCTTCTGCTAAAAGATACATTGAAACATCGTTTGCATCTTTAATTTCGTGTCCTTTTAAAGTTTTTCCGAAGAAAGAAGAAACGTCTGGGAATACGTAGAAAGCTCCTTCAGGAACGTTGATTTTTACTCCTGGAATTTCTTTTAGTAACCCAACCACTAAATCTCTGCGACCGTGGAAAGCCTGAACCATTTCGTTTAACACGCTAGGGTCAGCATCTACAGCTGTAATTGTAGCTCTTTGTGCCACAGAATTTGCACCAGATGTTACTTGTCCCTGAATTTTTGTACACGCTTTTGCGATGAATTCCGGAGCTCCGATGTAACCGATTCTGTATCCTGTCATTGCGAATGCTTTTGCAACTCCGTTTACAGTTATAGTTTTTTCTAACATTCCCGGGATTGAACCGATACTGCAGAAAGTTCCTGAGAAATTGATGTGCTCATAGATTTCGTCAGCAACTACGTAAATATTTGGGTGTTTTTCTAACACTTTAGCTAAAGCTGTTAATTCTTCTCTGCTGTAAACAGATCCTGAAGGGTTACAAGGAGAAGAGAACCACATCATTTTTGTTTTTGGTGTAATTGCGGCTTCTAATTGCTCAGGAGTAATTTTGAAATCTGTTTCTACAGAAGTTGGAACTTCAACAGGAACTCCACCTGAAAGTTTTACGATTTCGAAATAAGAAACCCAGTAAGGTGCAGGAAGAATAACTTCGTCACCGTCATTTAACATTACCTGAGCGATGTTGTATAAAGATTGTTTTGCTCCTGTAGAAACTACAATTTGAGATGGTTTGTACTCTAAACCATTGTCTCTTTTGAATTTTCTGCAGATAGCTTCTTTTAAATCCTGATATCCATCAACAGGAGAATATGTACTGTAGTTGTCGTCGATTGCTTTTTTAGCAGCTTCTTTAATAAAGTCAGGCGTATTGAAATCAGGCTCACCTAAACTTAAACTGATAATGTCTTTTCCTTGTGCTTTTAGCTCACGGGCTAATGCAGCCATCGCTAAAGTCTGCGAAGTCGCTAAATTGTTAATTCTGTCTGAAAGAATATGGTTCATTATAAAAAAATTTAATTGCTCTTAATTTGCTGTTTTTTTAAGAGAGGTTATTATTAATAGATTTTTAGTTTTATACTGATAATTCAGGTTTCATTCCTAAGTCACGTAAATGTTTAAAGTGGGCAACAACAGCACTTCTCATTGTTTTGTATTCGTAATATGGCAGATTACATTCTTTTGCTGTCTCTTTTACAATTTTTGCAATTTTACCATAATGAATGTGACTTATATGTGGAAAAATATGATGTTCTATTTGATGGTTCAATCCGCCGGTATACCAGTTTACCAAAGCATTTTTTGGTGCAAAATTAGTGGTGGTATACAATTGGTGAATGGCCCATGTATTTTCGATTTCGCCCAATTCATTCGGTTCCGGATTAGTTGTGTGGTCCACAACGTGTGCCAATTGGAATATAATACTTAAGATTAATCCTGTTGTATAATGCATTACAAAAAAGCCAAGAACGACTTTCCACCATGTAATTCCAATTACGATTGGCAATACAATCCAGATTGATGCATAAATGATTTTTGTAATGATTAAAGTTGTCCAGAGAATTTTAGGACTTTTTGGCTCTCCATACGATAATTTTCTTTTCAGATAATTGTGCATTTGCTTAAAATCAGTCGTAATGGCCCAGTTAAAAGTCAGTAAACCGTATAAGAAAACAGAATAATAATGCTGAAAACGGTGAAAGCTATGCCATTCTGCATGTTTTGTAAAACGAATAATTCTTCCCGCATCCAGATCTTCGTCGTGTCCCGGAATATTGGTATAAGTATGATGTAATACATTATGCTGAACCTGCCAGTTGTAAACATTTCCGGCCAAAACATAAATGGTACCGCCCATTAATTTGTTAATCCAGCCTTTATTAGAGTAAGAACCGTGATTTCCATCGTGCATTACGTTCATTCCAACACCGGCCATTCCGATGCCCATTACTATAGATAAAAGCAGCATAACCCAAAAAGGCATGCTGAGAGTAAGGATTAAAAAGTAAGGAGTTAAAAAAACAGCGAATAGAATAACAGCTTTTAAATGTAATTGCCAGTTTCCGGTTTTTTTGATATTGTTTTCTTTGAAATAATTGTTTACCCGAGTGTTAAGCGTTCTGAAGAACTTCAGATTGTCTTGCCTTGCAAATGTAGGAGCAGTGTTATTCATAACAGTTTTAAATAGTTGTCAAAGGTAATTATTATAAATTTTCAATTTGCAAAATTGAGTTAAATATTTCAATCGTAAAGTAGTACTTTTGTTAAAAAATTAGACCAATGGATGAGATATTGAAATATTTTCCTGATTTGACCAATCTTCAAATCGAACAGTTTCAAAAATTAGACTTTTTATACCACGACTGGAATGAAAAAATCAATGTTATTTCAAGAAAAGACATTGATTCATTATATACAAAACACATTTTGCATTCTCTTGGAATTGCAAAAATCATGAAATTTGAGCCTGGAGCAACTGTTTTGGATGTTGGTACCGGAGGTGGTTTTCCCGGAATTCCGTTAGCGATTCTTTTTCCGGAAACCCGTTTTTATTTAATTGATGTGATTGCTAAAAAAATAAAGGTAGTCCAGGGTGTTGTAGATGCTTTAGAATTAAAAAATGTAAAAGCGGAACAAAAACGTGCTGAATTAGTAAAAGGTGATTTCGATTTCATAGTAAGCCGTGCCGTAACCAATATGCCGGATTTTGTTTCCTGGATTCATGACAAAATAAAAAAACAGCATAAACACACTTTAAAAAATGGAATTTTGTATTTAAAAGGTGGTGATTTGACTGAAGAATTAAAAGATTTTCCAAAAGCAACCTTATATGATTTATCGACCATTTTTGAAGATGAGTTTTTCGAAACCAAAAAAGTGGTCCATTTGCCATTGAAATTTCAGCCATAATTATTTCTGTCATATAATAAAGCCGATAACATTTTTTATTAAATTGTTGTCGGTTTTTTTATGCTTTCAAAAGCAATCATAACCTAATGATAATTTGTAGCTGCCCCAATTTTTTTATCTTTGAAAATACTTAAATAAAGTTATAATGAATAGAAGGAAGTTCTTTAAAAATGGCTCTTTGTTTACAATTGGAGCAGCCATTATGAGTCCGTTTGAGGGTTCTGCAAATGTTTTAGATTTAGAGTCTGCAAATAAAAACAAAAAGGCAAAAAATATCATTTTACTGGTTAGTGACGGAATGAGTACCGGCACCCTTAATATGACCGATTTGTTCCTGAATAGAAAAAACGGCAAAGGTTCGAACTGGATACAATTGTATAAAGATAACAGGGTCTCCAGGGCTTTGATGGACACCGCTTCTGCGAGTTCTATAGTGACCGATTCTTCTGCCGCAAGTTCTTCCTGGGGTGGTGGTTTTCGCGTCAATAATGGTGCTCTGAATGTGAGTCCGAGTGGAGAACCTCATTTACCGATTTGGCAAAAGTTTAAAAAATCAGGGAAAATGGCGGGCTGTGTGACTACAGTTCCTATTACACATGCAACTCCGGCTGGTTTTTGTGTCAACAGCAAAAGCAGAAATGCCCAGGAAGATATTGCTGAACAATATTTAGAATTGGGTTTTGATATTATGATGGGAGGCGGAGCCAATTATTTTAGTCCGGAGTTAAGAAAAGACAAAAAAGATATGTATGCTGCTTATACAGCAAAAGGATATCAGGTTGTAAAAACAAAAGCTGAAATGGATTCTGCATCAAATTCTAAACCTGTTCTGGGCGTATTTGCAGATGATGGGCTTCCGTATTACGTAGATAGGAACAGTGATGAAAAATTAAAAGCAGCTGTTCCGAGTCTTGCTGAAATGTCTCAGAAAGCAATAGACAGAATGAAAGGTCATAAAAATGGTTTTGTTTTACAGATTGAAAGCGGAAAAGTAGATTGGGCTGCACATGGTAACGATATTGCAGGTTTGATTAACGACCAGATTGAATTTGATGAAGCTGTAAAAGTGGCAATAGAATTTGCTGAGAAAGACAAAGAAACCTTAGTAATCATTACCACAGATCACGGAAACGCAAACCCCGGAATTATTTACGGAAAAAATGCCAATGATAATTTTGACAGTATCCAAAAATACACACAGACGAATGAATGGATTCTGAATCAGATAAAACCGCAATCTTCAGTTGCACAGGTAAAAGAAATTATTGAAAAAGCAAACGGACATTCTGTTTCTGATGAAGATGCCAAATATGTATTGGGATATTATGACGGATTGCATAAAGAAGATGGTTTATACAATTACAAAAAATTACCCTATAAAGCTTTCGCAGAAATGCAGGGGAAAATAAATTCAGTTGGCTGGATCAGTATGGATCACTCTGCAGATTATGTTGAACTGGCGATGTTTGGCCCGGGAAGTGAACTTTTAAAACCTTTCGTTAAAAATACTGATTTACATTATTTGATGCTGCAGGCTGCAGAAGTAGAGAATAAATTTTAATAGTATTCACATCAACAAAAAAGTGAAGCCGAATCTTAATGAAAAGATTCGGCTTTATTATATATTTGGTAAGTTTCAAACTTGAAACTTTAAACCTGAAACAAAAAATTAACCCAAAAACGGATATCTGTAATCCTCAGGAGTTACAAAAGTTTCTTTGATAGTTCTTGGAGAAGCCCAACGTAATAAGTTCAATGCAGAACCTGCTTTATCGTTGGTTCCTGAAGCTCTTGCGCCACCGAATGGCTGCATTCCTACAACTGCTCCGGTTGGTTTATCGTTGATATAAAAGTTACCTGCTGAATTTTGCAATTTCACTGTAGCTGTTTCAATTGCGTAACGATCCTGGCTGAAAACAGCTCCGGTTAAAGCATACTCTGAAGTAGTGTCAACCAATTCTAAAGTTTCTTCCCACTTAGCATCTTCGTAGATATAAATTGTCACAACCGGTCCGAATAATTCGGTTTCCATAGTGGTGTATTTTGGATTTGTAGTTACAATAACGGTTGGTTCTACAAAATATCCAACGGATTTATCATAATTTCCTCCGATGATGATTTCAGCATCAGCATCTTTTTTAACCTGATCTATGTAACTCGCTAATTTATCAAAAGAGCCTTCGTGGATAACTGCTGTAATAAAGTTTCCGAAGTCTTCAGGAGAACCCATTTTCATAGATTTTACATCCGTGATTAATTGCTCTTTTACAGCTGGCCATAAACTTTGCGGAATGTAAACTCTTGAAGCAGCAGAACATTTTTGCCCCTGAAATTCAAAAGCACCACGAGTAATTCCAGTAACAACTTGTTTTACATTAGCGCTTGGGTGTGCAATGATAAAATCTTTACCACCTGTTTCACCAACAATTCTTGGATATGTTTTATAGTTGTGAATGTTGGCTCCAATTTTAGCCCAGATATCTTTAAATACATGAGTTGATCCTGTAAAGTGAACTCCGGCAAAATCACGGCTTGCTAAAATAGTATCTGTAATCATTAAAGCATCTCCAAAAACTACGTTGATAACTCCATCAGGAACTCCAGCTTCTTTGAAAACGTCAAGGATAATTTTTGTTGAGAATACCTGACTGTCGCTCGGTTTCCAAACCACAACGTTACCCATCATTGCAGCACTTGCAGGAAGATTGGCAGCAATAGCCGTAAAGTTAAATGGAGTAATAGCGTAAACAAATCCTTCAAGAGGTCTGTATTCTAGACGGTTCCATGTAGTAGAATCAGATTTTGGCTGGTCTGCGTAAATCTGAGTCATAAATTCTACGTTGTAACGCAAAAAGTCAATTAGCTCACAAGAAGCATCAATTTCTGCCTGGTGAATGTTTTTTGACTGACCAATCATAGTTGCGGCGTTGATGCGCGCTCTGTATGGTCCTGCGATAAGTTCAGCAGCTTTTAAGAAAATAGCAGCACGCTGTTCCCATGCCATGTTTGCCCAAGCATTTCTTGATTCAAGAGCATTGGCAATCGCTTTTTCGATATGTTGTTTTTCAGCCAGATGATATTTTCCAACTACGTGCTGGTGATCATGCGGAGCGGTAATATTTCTTGTATTTCCGGTTCTGATTTCTTCGCTTCCAATATGCAAAGGAACATCAATTTGAGAATTCCACATTGTGGTATAAGCTGCCTGGACAGCTGCTCTTTCCGGTGAGTTTGGTGCGTATCCTTTTACCGGTTCATTTACCGCTTTAGGTACATTAAAAAATCCTTTTAACATGGGATAAGATATTTTAAAATTACGAATTGTTTAATTTTAGGCAAAAGTACAAAGGATATTTTGATTATATCACAAAGCATTATTAAAATGTTGTAATTTAATTAATGTGGACAAGATATAAAATGTTGAGAAATAGATAAAAATAAGAATATTATTGTGATAAAATTCTCGACTGAAATTTAATTTAACCTGTAAGATGCGGGGTAAGCTAAGTATAAAAAAGAAACTGCCCGACTAATTAATTTAGGGCAAAAGGAGCACACATTCTAAAAGTAGGTACTATAACCTTAAATATTTTGGTTGTAGTAAAATTAATCATGTTAAAGTGACCTTTCATCGCACCATAAGGAGATGACAACAAACAACCGGAACTATACGTATGGTTTTCACCTGGTTTTAAAACGGGTTTTTTACCTATAACGCCTTCTCCGTCAACAACTTCAAGATCGTTTAAAGAGTCGAAAATTTCCCAGTGACGGGAAGTCAGCTGTACAGAATCTTTACTATGGTTTTCGATTGTAATAACATAACTAAAGGCAAAATGAATCTTGTAGTTTTTGAAGTAAGTACCTTCAAAACTAGTCAAAACAGATATTTTTATGCCTCTTGTTATCTGAGAAACCATACTAAAACAGTATATATGTGTGTGTTATATTTGCAAATTTAAGAAAAAAAATGATTCAATCAGAATCCTTTTTTACAATGTTTAGTTAATAATATTCAATGAATTAGCATTGCCTTTACCAATAACCCTTTCATAACGGTCTGTACTTTCGCGGTAATAAACCAAAACGGTATACTCATTTTCGGTCTGATAAAAATTTCCGTCAATAGCATTTTCAAAATCAATTACGCCTTTTTTGTCGGCAACCCTGTACTGAAAATTGGTAAAACCCTGCTTGATCATGACTGCTTTTTCATAAATCCCTTTGTCAGCATTATAGTCCATTTTATATTCTGGGGAAAGATTGTAATTGTTGAACATTCCTGTGATGTAAATGTCTTTGTTTAAACGGAATGTTGGAGCTGACAGCGAAAAATATACCCACGCATAATCAGCTTCTATTTCCTGATTAGAACCATTGATGTTTTTAACAACAAAATTTCCGTCAACATCTTCATAAACGGTATATATCTGGTTGGCTCTGGCCTGATTTGTATATAAATAGGAACTGTAAACATCATTATTACTGCCAACTTTTGCAACATTATTGCTTGCGGCACGAATGTCTTTATTTTCAAAATATAAAAATTCATTACCACCCCAAAATTGTGTCTCTTTATCGTATTTGTAAACAAGCTGGTTTCCGATTGTATATTGTGGTTTAATATTTTTGATGGCTGTATTAAAATCACCGTTTTGAAGTAAAACCACTTTTACATTTTGTAGAGGTGTTTGAAAAACAATATCGTTAGAAAGTATAGCAATATCCAGATTTTGCTTGTAGTCAATATTTTTAAGATCACGGCTTCGTCTTACCTGAACTCCAACCGTTGAATGATTTTCGTATAAAATAAATTTTCTTGAAAAAACGACTTCCCGGTCTTCATTTAGGATTTTTACCATATAATTTCCCGAAATCCGTAATTGGGTAGCAAACTGGTTTGGAAAAGTAAGCCGGTAATGCGAGTAATTCTGAAGTGTATTGAAGGAGTTCGAATAATCTGTAATCCTTTGATTGTCGAAACCTCGAATGTAATCTGTTTTCGGAATATCAGAAGGCTTCCAGTTGTAGTCATAATGAACTACTTCAAAATAATAATTGGCTTCATTACCAAATAAATCATCAAACTGTAATTGGAATGACGACCCCAATTCAAATATCGGAACTACATTGCTGCCATTCTGTATAAAAGAAACAGTTTTAATATTATATGGAGGGTCAATTTCTTTTTCCTGAGCTTTCGCTAAAGTGAAAATAAAAAGAAAAATAAAGTTTGTATAGAGAAATTTCGGCATCTTATTTCATTGTAAGATTGTAAATATAACAATTTTATATAACGAAAAAGATACCCGCTCTATTGGATTTAACTACTAAGAGCCCAAAATATAGGCTAAATTGCCTTCAAGTTCGTCGTTAATATAACTTTCTTCTAAAAGCGAATCAGACAAAAGTTTTTTGTTTTCCTGCAGTTTGATGATTTTTTCCTCGACTGTATTTTTCGAAATAAAACGAATTACATTTACTTTATTCAACTGTCCAATCCTGTGAGCTCGTCCAACGCCTTGTTTTTCTGCGAAAGGATTCCACCATGGGTCTAAGAATAAGACGTATGAAGCTTTTGTAATATTCAAACCAACACCTCCGGCTTTTAACGAAATAAAGAATAATAAAGGATTTTCTTTTTCCTGAAACAACTTAACTTGTTGTTCTCTTTTTTCGGCAGGTGTTTCCCCTGTAATTTCACAAAATTCAATTTTGTTTTCTTTACACCAATCGGTATAGAAATTCAAATTGGTAACAAACGAACTGAAAATAATAACTTTTTGTTTGGCTTTGACTAAATTTTCAAGATAATTCGTGACAGCAATAAATTTCCCGGAATCAATTTCAGAATCCTGATCAACCATTTTCGGGTGATTACTCAGCTGACGCAGTTTCATCAAAGTATTGATAATGCTGATTTTATCTGGACTTGAACCATCTGTTTTAAGCAGGAAGTTACGGGCTTTAGATTTTTCTTTTTCGTATAATTTTTCCTGTTCAGGATCCATATCGCAGTAATAAATCTGCTCTGTTAATTCCGGTAAATCTTTTAAAACCTGTTCTTTGGTTCTTCTTAATATGTATGGCTGGATAAGATTTTTTAATTCAGCTAAAACTTCTTCATTCTGCTTTTTCTCAATCGGATTTTTGAAATTTTCTACAAAAAAAGCATAGCTGCCCAAAATATCAGGATTTATAAACTGCATCTGCGACCATAAATCGTCAAGTGAGTTTTCGATTGGCGTACCACTCAAAGCAATTTTATGGCTTGTATGGATTTTATTGATGGCTTTAAAAATCTTAGAATTTTTGTTTTTGATGTATTGACTTTCGTCTAAAATCAAATAACGGAAGTCGTATTTTTCTAAAATTGAAATATCCCTGTGAATGATGCTGTAGCTTGTAAAAATTAAATCGGTAGAATTTATTCTGCTAGTCAATGATTTTCTATCGTTGCCAACGTATTGCATTTTCGAAAAATGTGGCGTAAACTTTCCGGCTTCATTAAACCAGTTAAAAACCAGAGAAGATGGCAGAACAATTAAAGCTTTAAGCGGTTCTCTCTCTGTAGTTGTTTCGTTTGAAAACAAGTCGAAATTAGTTGTTTTGGTGGTAAAACCTAATTGTTCCTGTACTGAAACCAAAACAGACAAAGTCTGTAATGTTTTCCCAAGTCCCATATCGTCAGCCAGACATGCGCCCATATTGGAGTTAAAATGCCCTAAAAGCCATTTTACACCATCAATTTGGTAGGGTCTTAAAGTTGCTTTTATTAAATCTGAAGCTGTAAATTCAGCCTGATGAATTTGTTCTAAATCATTATCAATTTCTGAAATTCCGTCTAAGGCTGTAAAGTTACTTTTGCGTAAAAGTAAAGCACCGTTTTCTGTCTTTGCTAATTTTGCCAGAGAACCATATTTGCTGAACCATTCCAGCGGAATCAAAAAGTAATTTCCGTCTGGCAACATAAAAAGTCTTTCCTTGCTTTTTATGTTCGGAATAATTTCGCTGAAATTGATTTTATAATTGCCAATCGTAATGATAATTTTAATGTCAAACCAATCTGCTTTTGTTTCTTTTGCAAATGAAATTGTATTGCTTTCTGTGATAATTTCTTTGCTTTCGAGTTTTAGATTTTGGATTGTAAAACCTAGATTCTCAAGTTTTTCCTTATTATCAATGATTAATTGAATATTGATATAAGGATCATTGGATTCTACATCAGTATCCAGCCCAAAAAGCTCGTTTTTGATTTTTACTAAACCTATTTCAAGTAGTTTTTTTGTATATAAAATTTCGACTGCACTCCTTTTAAACTGAATTATTTTGGGCTCATTAGGAATGCTGAAATCAACAAAAGAATGTGTTTTTTTAGTTTTGCCTGCGTCAAATACATAACCGTTATAATCAAAATAAAGATTGAGATAGTAACAATTTTTAAAGAAATCATAAACAGGCTGAATCGTACTTGAAATTATTTGATCACGCTGTTCCATTTCGAAACCAGTAGCTTCAATATCAATTTTTTTAGCTATTTCAGGAATAAAACTTTTAAAATAATCATCAACTAATTTTGAAGGAATTTCAATTGATTTTTTCTTTAAAAAAGGAGTCAGTTTTTTAGCATTCAGTTCTTTTAATTTTCCTAACTTTTTATCAATAATTAACCAGCCTGGTTCGTCTAAAAGAATGTCTACACTTTTATTCATAGGTAAAAAAGCAGCTTCGTTTTCTTTTAAAGACAGGGTGTAAGTAATGCCTTCTGAATGTTTATCAAACTGAATCTGAGGTTCAAAATCCAACGGATCGATACTAACTCTTGAACGATAGAAATCTTTTTCAGGGCCTAAATTAATCGATAACGGAAACTGTTCTTTTACAATCAGATCATAAAACGGGCTTAAATTCAATTTTAAATATTGGCGAATAGCAAAATCAATTTTAGAATCTTTCTGCAGATCGGCAATTGTTTTGGCTGATTTTACTTTAGCACTGAATTTTTTGAATATAAATTCAGGTTTTAAAGATTCACAGATGGTGAGAATCCTTTTGGAATTGGGATCTAAATTTTCATAATCAATACCAAAACTTTCAATTATGGCTTTAGTTGCTTTTTTGTCAAGATATTTGATTTCACTGGTATTCTCAACAATATAGGCTGTTGGAATATAAGTATTCAGATTTTTTTCAAAACTAATATCAAAACAGAACTGAAATGATTTTGTAGGTTCCAAGATTTAGGGATTTGGTTGGCTTATAATTTGGCTAAAAAAAAGCGTTTTCAAATTATCTCTATTTTGAAAACGCTTTTTTAAATGAACTTATATCACTTATATGTGAAAGAAAAAATTAGTTTTCCTGTTTAAAGCAAAGCGGAATAATTTCGCCTTTTGCTAAACAGTATTTTTCAACCAATTCGGGTGCAATTTTATTAGTGTAATCTTCTTCGATAACAATAAAACCAATACTTCTTAATTTATCGAAATAATCGCGGCCATAAACACGAACGTGGTCGTATTGTCCGAAGATTTTTGCACGTTCTTTCTGATCTGTAATCGAATCGTCTGCAAACGTAACTTCACGTGATAAATCCTGAGGGATCTGCAAAATTGCCATTCCGCCCGGTTTTAAAACACGATACAATTCCTGCATTGCTTTGGTATCATCCGGAATGTGTTCTAAAACGTGATTACATAAAATAACGTCATATTCATTGTCTTTGAAAGGCAAATTGCATATATCTGCTTTTACATCTGCCAGAGGCGAAAGCAAATCGGTTGTGGTGTAATCAAGATTTTTCTGTTTACGGAATCTTTTGTAAAAAGCCTGTTCCGGGGCAAAATGCAGTACTTTTTTAGGCGCTGTAAAAAAATCAGTCTGATCATTTAAATACAGCCAAAGCAAACGGTGTCTTTCTAATGAGAGTGTGCTCGGAGAAAGCACATTGTTACGTTGTTTTCCGTATCCGTAAGGTAAAAACGATTTAAAGCTTTTTCCGTCAATAGGATCGGTAAATTTGCTTCCTCTTAATGATAAAGCTAAAATTGGTCGCACCACATAACTCAGACGAATTAACAAGGGGCGCGGGATTGTATTAAGTACTAATTTAAAAAGTTTCTTCATGGGTTATTTCACGGAGTTACACTAAGGAGACACAGAGTTTCACAAAGTGTTTATAAATCTTTTTATGTTGTTTTTTAAAATCTTTGAATCAAAATTGATAAGTAGGCCTAATGGATAGTTACCAAGTTTTAAATAGGTCAATATTTGTGCAAAATGAACATCGGTAAAAGCTTCAACAGTTTTTAATTCAATAACAATTTTGTTTTCTACCAACAAATCTATTCTATATCCATGGTCTAATTTAATATCCTTATAGACAATGGGTAATGTTTTTTGTCTTTCAACAATTAAACCAGAATTTACAATTTCATAGTATAGACATTCCTGATAAGCTGATTCCAATAAGCCCGGACCTAATTGTCGGTGAACTTCAATTGCAAGACCTATAATCTTATATGAAATTGAATCTAATTCGTCTTGAGATATATTATCAGTATACATTTAAAGGCTTATAATTAATATTTCTTTGCGAATCTCGGCGTATATCTCTGTGAATCTTTGTGGAATAGTTATAATACTAAAGGCACTTTTCTAAATTCATCTTCCTCATTGCTTTCGATTCCTAATGCTTTATAGATATAATAGAAAGTCGATAGAATTTCAGGTTTCCCATCGATTAAAGCAACATCATGTTCAAAGTGTGCACTTGGTTTTCCGTCAGCAGTCAGGATTGTCCAGCCATCTTTAAGCTGTTTGATATTTTTAGTACCCATGTTAATCATAGGTTCAATTGCAACCACCATTCCTTCAACAAAAAGTTTTCCTCTTCCTCTTTTACCATAATTTGGCATTTCTGGAGCTTCGTGCATTTTTTGACCAACACCGTGTCCAACTAATTCACGAACAACACCATAACCATGAGCTTCGGTATATTTTTGAATGGCGTTTCCAACATCTTCAACACGATTTCCAGCTTTAAATTCTCTAATTCCTACGTAAAGAGATTCTTTGGTTACCTGTAAAAGCTTTTTAGTTTCAGGAGCAACTTCTCCAATTTCAAAACTATAGGCGTGATCTCCATGAAATCCGTTTTTGAAAGCACCACAATCTACAGAAATAACATCGCCATTCTGTAAAGGAGTGTTGTTTGGAATTCCATGAACTACCTGGGCATTCGGACTCATACAAAGTGAATTTGGAAATCCGTATAATCCTAAAAAGCTCGGAACCGCCCCATGATCACGAATGAATTCCTCGGCTAATTTGTCAAGATATAATGTAGTGACTCCTTCTTTAATTTCAGAAGCAATCATTCCTAATGTTTTCGATACGATCAAAGCACTTTCGCGCATTAATTCGATTTCCTCTCTCGTTTTTTGGATAATCATATTTTTCAGATTTTCAGTTCGCAAAAGTACAATTTTTAATTAAAAATTTTCGCCACGAATTCACGAATTATCTCAAAACAAAATTTTAAAAAATCATATTGCATAAATGAATTAATTTTTAAAGAAAATTCATGAATTCGTGGCTGTTAAACAATCCATAGAGTCACGAAGTTTTAGAAAAAAGCCATAAATTAGTAGTAAAACATTATAATCATGGAAATTATTACAGATCAGGATATAGCTAAAGTTAAGGCTCTAAAGAAAATGAAGAGAAATGCTTTGGCTCTTTTGGGTTTCGCAGTTCTGTTGTTTATAATTGCGATTTATTTCAAAATTCCAATGCTTCAGGCTTTTAGTGAGGCGGCAATGGTGGGCGGAATTGCCGATTGGTTTGCAGTTGTGGCTTTGTTTCGTCATCCGATGGGAATTCCAATCTGGCATACAGCAATTATTCCGACTAAGAAGAATGAAATAGGAGAAAATCTCGGCAATTTTGTTTCAGAAGAATTTCTGAACCGGGAAAAATTAGAAGTTAAATTAGACGAATTCAATTTTGGAACAAAAGCTTCAGACTGGCTTTCACAGGAAGAAAATGCTAATAAAGTGGCGGATGTTATAGCTTTAAATCTTATTCCCGGAATTTTAAAAACAATAAAAGATGAGGATATAAAAAGATTCATTCAGGTTCAGTTTAAGGAAAAACTTGAAGCAATAAATTTTGGAGACTGGGTGGCACTTGCTTTAGAACCATTGCAAAAAGGAAATGTAAAGGATCAATTACTTACTAATCTTCTCGAAGTGATGAGTGCTGAATTAAGTAATAATAAGGATTTAATTAGAAAGAAAGTAAAACAATCTACACCTTTTTTGAGCTTTGGTCTGGCAGATAAAAGCATTACAGAAGGTATTTTTAATGGCTTACAGGAATTTCTTGATGAGGCTAAAAATCCGGAGAGTGCAGTTAGAATTAAAATTGACGAATACATTTCTGATTTTCTGAATAAAGTAAAGAATTCAGAAGAAATGCGAATCAAAATCAATAATCTGATTGTGGGTTTTGCGGGAAAGAAAGAAGTTCAGGATTATATTAACGGAATCTGGGATGAAATTAAATTGTCAATTACAAACGATTTGGAGAAAGGCAGGGAGTCTTCAATTCGAAAAAATATTTCAGGTCTGATTCAGAATTTCGGAAACGGACTCAAAGAAGATGCTGTAATGGTTGATAAAATCAATAATTTCATCAAGAATGATTTGCTTTCAGTTCTTCTGAATAATAAAAAGGTAATCGGTGATTTGATTTCCTCAACGGTAAAAAGCTGGGATGGAAAAGAAGTTTCAGAAAAATTAGAACTTGAAATTGGAAAAGACCTTCAATATATCCGAATAAATGGGACTTTGGTTGGCGGATTTATTGGTCTTGTGATTTATGGAGTGGAACAATTGTATCATTTGATATTGTTTTGATATAGCTATAAAATAGTCTCGCAAAGGCACAGAAGCACAAAGTTTATAAATTTCTTTGCGACTTAGCGTCTTTGCGAGATTTTTTTAAGCTCTGTTTAATGAACTTATATTGTTTATATGGTGTAAATTACAAAAGCGAATGACAGGTCATTGCCTCAGGCTGAAGAACTCCCATCAATTCTAAGATGGTAGGGGCAATGTCTCCTAAAACGCCATTTTGAATATTTTTTAGCTCTTTGTCAACCAAAATAATCGGCACCGGGTTTGTAGTGTGTGCTGTATTCGGGCTGCCGTCAGGATTAATCATCGTTTCACAATTTCCATGGTCAGCAATTACAATTGTAGTATAATCATTTGCAAGAGCAGCATCTATCACTTGTTTCGCGCAGGAATCAACAGCTTCACAGGCTTTAATCGCCGCTTCCATAATTCCGGTATGTCCAACCATATCACCGTTTGCAAAATTTAAACAAACGAAATCAACTTCACCCTTGTTCAGTTCAGGCACAAGAGCATCTGCCAATTCGTAAGCACTCATTTCCGGCTGTAAATCGTAAGTGGCAACTTTTGGAGAGTTTCTCAGGATTCTTGATTCACCATCAAAAGGAGTTTCTCTACCTCCTGAAAAGAAAAATGTTACGTGCGGATATTTCTCTGTTTCGGCAATTCTGATTTGTTTTTTGCCTGCTTTTTCTAAAACTTCACCAAGAGTTTCGGTAATGTTGTCTTTATTGTAAACTACTTTTACGTTTTGATATGTTTCATCGTAGTTAGTAAGCGTAACATAATATAGGTTTAGTTTGTGCATGTTTTGTTCATGGAAATCCTGTTGGGATAACGCTTCAGTCAATTCACGGCCACGGTCTGTTCTGAAATTGAAGAAAATAACCACATCGCCTTCAATAATTGTAGCTAATGGTTTTTCGTTTTCGTCAACCATAACGATTGGTTCGATAAATTCATCCGTAACATCTTTTGAATAACTGTCAAGAATACTTGCAACAGCATTTTTTGAAGACGTTCCGGTTCCGTTTACAACTAAGTCATAAGCCAGTTTTACACGTTCCCATCTTTTATCACGGTCCATTGCGTAATAACGCCCAACGATAGAAGCAATTTTTACCGGAGTATCTTTAATATGGTTTTCTAAATCCTGAATGTATTTTGCACCCGATTTTGGATCAACATCACGACCGTCTGTAAAAGCGTGAATGTAAACCTGATCTAATCCATATTCCTGAGAAGCATCAATTAGTCCACGTAAGTGCGAAGTATGTGAATGAACACCTCCATCAGAAACTAATCCTAAAAAATGTACTTTTTTGTTGTTTTCTTTTGCGTAAGTAAAAGCATCAATAAGAACCTGTTCTTTGGCAAGAGTTTTATGTGCTACTGCTAAATTTATTTTGGCTAAATCCTGGTAAACAATTCTTCCAGCGCCAAGATTCATGTGGCCTACTTCACTGTTTCCCATCTGTCCTTCAGGAAGACCAACGTTTAATCCGTCAGTACGTAGCTGAGCGCTTGGGTAATTTTGATACAGGCTGTTTATAAAAGGAACATTTGCATTGTCTATTGCAGATACTTTAGGGTCAGGAGATTTTCCCCAACCATCTAAAATCATAAGGATTACTTTTTTGTTCATTGGTTTTTGTTTTTGGCAAAGATAAACCATTTATAAAATACGCAAGAAACGATTGTTACAATTATGCTTTATAAAATGAACTCTGTCAAAAAATAATAATTTAATTGAAGAAGCCGTCGTTTTTTAAAATTAATGCAGACTGATTTTAGTTTTTTGTCTGTCCGCAATAGTAGCGCAACTATTGAAGAATGCATGTTTTGTTAAAAATGTATACATTTTAAGTGTCTGTTGATGTTGTTTATAAATACTCAAATTTCTTTTCAGTTAGAATGTTGCATTTTTTAAACAGTGTAATTCTGACTAAAAAAAACGGCTTTTTTGGTGTATCTTAACTTTTAAAGCTTTTTATTGTTAAAATTTGAACAAATATCACCAAATTTAGTGATAAAAATTTTCGAAATTCCAAATAAATTATACATTTGTCAAGCCTCAAATCAAGTTTAACCTAAACTCAATCAATGATTTATAAGATTTTTCCTGTAGTTTTGTTTTTGTTTCTGTCTTTTGGTGCAGATTCTAAAAATAATGCTGAAACTGTAAAAGTTACAGCAAAAAGCATTGCAAGTGTTGAAAAACCTGCTGTTGATGCTAAGATCGAAAATATTTATCACGCATTGAACGCAAATAATTTTGTGTTGCCCGAACTAAAGACTTTTTCTGAAGCCTTAAAAGGATTTTACTTATTGAAAGAAAAAGGAGTGATTCATAAAGATGTTCTGACACTGATTGATTTTAGTCTGTCGTCTACTTTAAAGCGTCTTTGGGTTATTGATTTAACTACTAATACTGTTTTATTTCAGTCTCTTGTTGCTCATGGCAGAAATACCGGCGAAGAGTTTGCTACTGCATTTTCAAACGTTAACTCATCTAATAAAAGTAGCTTAGGTTTTTATGTGACCGGCGAAATTTATCAGGGAAAACATGGTATGTCCATGCGTCTCGATGGATTAGAAAAAGGTATAAACGATAATGCCCGCGAAAGAGCTGTTGTGATGCATGGTGCCGATTATGTTTCTGAATCGTTTATCAGAGATCATAAAAGATTAGGAAGAAGCCAGGGCTGTCCTGCAATTCCGGTTGAATTGACCAATGATATTATTCAGGCAATAAAAGGCAAATCATGTTTATTTATCTATCATCCGTCAAGAAGTTTTATGATGGGAGATGGATTAATTTCTTAATTTAGAATACAAATCTTCATCAAGATCATAGACGTCATATCTAAAAATTAATTCGTTTTTTTCGCTCCAGGCTGTCCAATACCATTGATACAATTTGTATTTTTTGGTAATTTTTGTAGTGGTTGTTTTTTTGCTGGCGATAATAGTATCTATTCTTTCCTTTGACCAGTTTTTAGAATCATCTAAAATATGTTGGGCTAATTCCAGAGGATTTTCCACTCGTACGCAGCCCGAACTCAGAGAACGATTGCTTCTTTCGAAATAATTTCTGTGATTTGTGTCATGCAGATACACACTATAATTGTTAGGGAACATAATTTTTATTAATCCCAAAGAATTATAATAACCAGGACTCTGAATGTATCTGTACTTGCGAGGTTTATTGATGTTCCAGTTTGCAGGGTCAACTACGTGTCCTGCGGTATCGTAAATAGTAATGTTTTTGTTTTTTAAATAGTTTCGGTTGCGTTTCATAGCAGGTACTACATCTTCTTTTAAAATAGTAGGAGGGACTGTCCATGTCGGATTAAAAACGATGCTTTTAAGAGTAGAGGTTAGAACCGGAGTTCTTCTTTTACTGGTGCCGACCACTACATTTCTAACAGCGGTTGTGTCTTTATTTTCGACAACATGCAGGCTGAAATCAGGAATGTTTACGATAAAGTAATTTTCTGAAAATTCGTTAGGATACCATCTCCAGCGTTCCAGATTGGCAATAATCTGATGTTTTCTTTTTTCTTTAGAAAAGTTTAAGGCATGAACAGTGCTTGCTCCAATAACGCCGTCAGCGGGTAATCCGTGGCGGGACTGGAATTTTTTAACCGATTCAAATGTTTTTTGATCGTAGATCGTTGTGAGGCTATCATCTCCGGACATGTCATTCCAGTATAAAAGTCTTTTTTTAATGTTTACTAATGAAGGGTTGGTGTCTTTTAATGTGATTTTTTCAGTAAACGCAATTGACTGAATATGATCTTCAGGAAAGCTGTTAATGAGTTTTAAGGCTTTTAGTAATTGTTTGTACGTTTGTGCTTTTGGCTGGATGTTTTGAACAAGACTATCTAATGTGTTGCGAATAAAGCTTTTTACCAACGCCGTATTTACATCAAAAGACTTGTCTTCCAGTGCCCAGTTTCCATATAAGTATTTAGGATTTAATTTTCCTTCATATAAATGTATTACGTACTTCTCAAAATTATGAGTTAGTAATAAATCATATTCGGCAAGTTCTCTGTCTGTCAGAATATTGAAGCGTGCTTCAAAACTTTCCATTTTTTTTATACGATAATCATTTGGGTTTAGACCTAATTCTTCTGAATTTTTTAATTGAGACAAAATATAAGATCTTTTAGCAGGGTTTCCCCAAATGGTTTTATTATCTGACGAAAGATAAAATTGTTTAAGCGTTTTGCTTTTGAAACTATTTATTAGATCAGTGTCTATAGAAATAGATTTGGCATCAGTAATCACAATAGCGGGCAAAGGTTTTTGGATTTGAGGCGCATTCTGATTTTCCTTTTTGCAGCTTATAAAAAGACAAAGCAGCAACAGAAAGTAAAGTTTATTCATTTTTTAGTTTTTTGTACATTAAATAATGTTCTCCAATTTCAGGGATATCAAATGAGTTTCCGATGGTTTTATATCCCTTTTTTTTATAAAACCCAACAGCGGATTCTCTTGCATTAAACCAAATCAGGTCAAATTGTCTTGCAAGGCAATATTCTTCGCAGTGTTTTACCAATGCTTCTCCAAAGCCTTTTTTTTGATGGGATTCGAGAATAGCCATGCCTCTGATCTGTGCCTGCAAATTTTCTGCAAATATAGGATTGTGTTTTAGGAATAACGAAATAATTCCTGTTAAATTTTGGTTTTCAAATAAGCCAAAATGATGTGTGCTTTCCAGATCATCTCCTTCAAAAAAGCATGTTTCAGGAGGTTTTCCTTTTCGGAGTACAGGTTGTCTGACAATGTGAGTCTGCTTTGCAGATATTTCTTTGATAAATTGCATGGTTGAATAAAAAAAAACAAAGCTATAACTTTTTAATTTTAAACTGATTACTAAAAATAGTGATTTTTAATTAATTTTTTTTTCAAAAAAGCTTGTTTTGAACTTAACTTATTTTCTATATTTGCACCACAGTAATGCGAAAGTAGCTCAGTTGGTAGAGCTCCAGCCTTCCAAGCTGGTTGTCGCGAGTTCGAGCCTCGTCTTTCGCTCTAAGCCGGATTTATAAGTTCGGACTCAAAGTAAATAATTTTGAGTTTAGTTTTTTTAAACGAATTAATTATTTATCTTTGCACCCTCATAATGCGAAAGTAGCTCAGTTGGTAGAGCTCCAGCCTTCCAAGCTGGTTGTCGCGAGTTCGAGCCTCGTCTTTCGCTCTTTAAAAAGCTTCAAACATTGTTTGAGGCTTTTTTGTTTTTTATCTCATTAAGAGATTAAGTTGTGTAAAGACTAAATCTTAATTTTCTTAATCTCTTAATGCTGAAATTTAGTTTTATTTTAAATGACTCAAATCGCTTTCCGGATTTAATTCAGTTGGTTCCTGATTCTGTAGAAATAAACGGGCTGATAAATCACCTTTTAAAGTAATTTTTTCTCCTTTGACTTCAAGCCAGCTTCCTTCTCTTAAGCCTAAAACCGGAATTGTATTAAAGGCATGGAATTCTTTTATTCTCGTTTCTCGGGTTTCTCCCATGTGTTTGGATTGTAGGTCCGGATCTAAATAATGCGGATTCAGGTTAAAAGGGATAGTTCCTAAGGTTTTAAAGCTTGGAGGATATACGATAGGCATGTCGTTTGTTGTTTGCATCGAGAGGCCGCAAATATTGCTTCCTGCACTTGTGCCTAAATATGGTGTTCCTTTTTTTACGGTTTCAGAAAGTAACTGCATAACATTGTTTTTATACAGTTGAGAAACCAGTAAAAAAGTATTTCCTCCACCTGTAAATATACCTTTTGCATTTTGTAGTGCTTCTTCCGGATTTTCAAATTCGTGGATTCCTTTTACTGAAATATTAAGGTTTTTAAAGGCTATTGAAACCTTTTGAGTATATTCGTCATGAGAAATTCCACCGGGACGCGCATAAGGAATGAATAAAATACTTTTGCAGTTTTTAAAATGCGATTGCAAAACGGGTAGTAAATATTCTAAATAATTTCCTCCGTGTAATGTAGAAGTGCTTGCAATAATAATATTTTTCATAAATTCTAACTCGGTTTATTTAGGTTTAAAGGTATTAAAAAAGGATGTTTTTGATGTTAAAAAGCGGGTTTTAATTAACATATTTTTACCATGCCCTTAGTATTAAATTTGGAACACATTAGGATATTTTTACATTTTTAAGATTAATGCTAATTTTTCTATTTTGATTGACAAAAATCTCTGTTTTTTAGTTATGTTTTTGAGTCAGATGATTTGGTCTCAAAACCAGGAACGTACTGTTTTAAACGGAAAAATCATTTCAAACACAAATGATTTGGAAGGGGTGTATGTTATTAATGCCGAAACTGAAGCAATGACAACAACTGCTGCTGACGGCTCTTTTTCTATTATGGCTAAAAGCGGTGATATTCTTGTTTTTTCATCAATTCAGTTTAAAGAAAACAGGATTTTATTAAAAGCGGAAGATTTTTCAAACCTTAATTTTACAGTTAAATTGAGTCTTCTGATGTATCAGTTGCAGGAAGTAATCATAAAAAGATATGATAATATTAATGCTGTGGCTTTAGGGATTATTCCTTCGGGACAGAAAAGCTACACTGAAGCTGAGCGAAAACTGCATACGGCTACAGCTTTAAACCCTACTGCCAGCGCGGGATCAATGGCAGGTGGTTCTATTTCTGCTGATCCTTTATTGAATTTCTTTTCAGGGCGTACAGCAATGTTAAAAAAAGAAGTAGCTGTAGAGAAAAAAGAGTCCTTCATGAAGCTTTTAGAGAATATGTTTCCGTTGGATCATTTTGTAGACAGACTTAAAATTCCTGTTGAATATGTAAAAGGTTTTGAATATTATGTTGTCGAAAATGAGAAGTTTACAACGATTTTAAATTCAAAGAATAAAACTTCTACTGAGTTTTTATTAGGCGAATTAGCGGTTAAATACAAAGAAATAATTGCTAGTGAGGCAAAATAATTTATATATCGTTTTTCTTTTTTTTGTCCAGATTAGTATTGGTCAAAGCAAGGTGTCTAAAGAGATTTTGGGTCAGGTTTTTGAGCAGTCTACGCAGGTTGAAGGAGTGAATATTATAAATAATACAACTCAGGTCGCAACAGTTTCTGATGAAAACGGAAAGTTTTCTATGGTGGTGAGGGAAGGGGATGTTTTGGTTTTTTCTGCCGTAAATCTAAACGCTTTAAAACACAGGATTACAGCAGAAGATCTGGGAGATATTGTGCTTATAATTCGAATGTCAGCTAAAGAAGTTGAGCTTAAAGAGGTAATTGTAAACGACAATGCGAATATCACTGCAGAAAATCTCGGAATTATTCCCCTGGGACAAAAAAAATACACTCCTGCAGAGAGAAAGATTTATACCGCCACATCAACTTCTGTGGATAAAGTCCTGAATGCTATTTCAGGAAGAACTTCAATGCTGAAAAAAGAAGCAAAAGTGGAGAAAAAAGAAATGCTGTTTAGAAAAATGGAATATCTTTTTGAAGAAACGTATTATACAGAACGTCTTAAAATTCCTTCAGAACACATAAAAGGATTTCAGCTTTATTGTGTGGATAATCCTGAATTTTCGCTATCTTTGAATACAAAGAACAAAACAATGAGTATGTTCTTGATAACTGGTTTGGCACAGGAATATCTAACAATTATAGAACATGAAAAATAAATTCGGAATATTTGTAGTGTGTTTGTTTTGTCAATTGATAATAGGACAGACTAATTCGAGAAAGTCATTACATGGACAGGCAGTTAATAGTTCTCTTCCTATCGAAACCGGAAATGTGATGAATATAAATGCCAAGACCAGAACATTTATTGGTGCAAATGGTTTGTTTGATATTCTGGCAAGACCTAAAGATACCTTGTTGTTTACAGGAATGGCATTTCAGTCAAAAAAAATTGTACTGACAGAAAAAGATTGTGCAGAAACGCTTTTTTTGGTACATTTAGATTTAGTAAATGTTGAGCTAAAAGAGGTTTTGGTTCATAAAGATTTAAAAATTAATTCTCTTGATGGTGGTTCTCAGCGTTTTGTTGATATGCAATTTGAAGATGACAAACAGTCAACTGCTAAAAATACAGCAATGTATTCGAATCAGACAATTAAATACGGAACTGATTTTGTACGGATTTTTAAAGATGTGAAAAAGCTTCTCCGTAAAGATAAAGAGGTTGAAGAAGAGGTTGTAAGTGATATTGCTTTTGTAGAGTATTCAAAAGATAATTTTACACCTGATTTTTTTACCAAAACTTTAGGATTGAAAGAAGATGAAATAGACTTGTTTTTAATGTATTGTTCTAATGATTCTGAATCTAAAAGACATTTAAAAACAGACCAAAAGTTTGAATTGATGGACTTCATGATCAATAAAAACAAAGAATTCAAAAAGACTGAGATGAATCAGAAATGAAAAACAATACACTTTATTTCTTGATCGGAATATTATTTTTATCCCTTTCGTCTTTTGCGTTCCATAAATTTTATATGGGAATTTTTCAGGTGAACTATGCAGCTGAAAAAAAAATGATTCAGATTACTTCACGAATCTTTGTTGATGATCTGAACAAGGGGATCGAAAAAAAATACCATAAAAAAACATTCATCGGAACCGACAAAGAAACTCAGGCCGATATTGATTTGCTAAAAAAATACCTTTCAGAAAATTTTACTATCAAAATTAACGGTCAGCTAAAGTCAATTGCTTTTTTATCCAAAGAACTAGAAGCTGAGGATGTTTTGGTGTGTTATTCCCGAATTACAGGCGTCGAAAAATTTAAAACTTTAGAAATTTTCAATGCTGTTTTGACAGACTGGAATGCTGAGCAGCAAAATATTACACATATTTCAGCATTTGGAACTAAAAGAAGTGTTCTTTTTACAGAATCTTCAAGGAAAGAAGTGTTAAAGTATTAATGAACAAGGTAAAATTGTTGTTTTAATTGCTATTTTCACAGCTTCAAAAAATTCCAAAAAATATTTATGAGAAGACTTTCATTATTATTGCTTTTTCCAGCCATGTTGGTGGCTCAGGAAAAAAATACAGTTGTTGCCCCAAAACAACAGGGAAAGTATGATACAAACAAGTTTAGCCAGATGTACGATTTGATGGCTACGCCAAATATGTTTCGAACGGCATCAGGAGCTCCGGGACCGGCTTATTACCAGCAACAGGCAGATTATAAGATTGATATCGAATTAGATGATAAAAATTCAAAATTAAGCGGATCTGAAACGATTACCTATTCAAACAATTCGCCGGATAGTTTGGAATATTTGTGGATTCAGCTTGATCAGAATCAGGCAAGAGCCAATACGCAATCCAGTTTAGCTGAAGGCGAAAAAATCAATCAGGTATTTCCTCTGGCAGGGTTTTCAGATAAATATCTGAAGAAAGATTTAGAACGTGGTTTTAATATCGAATATGTAAAAGATGCTAAAGGAAACCCAATGTCTTATATGATTAACGAAACCATGATGCGCATTAATCTGGCTTCGCCTTTAAAACCTGGTGAAAAGATTTCGTTTTCTATAAAATGGTGGTATAACATCAATAATTACAGAAAAGAAGGCGGACGTTCCGGTTATGAATTATTTGAAAAAGACGGTAATAAATTATATGTAATTGCCCAGTTTTATCCTAGAATGGCAGTTTATAATGATGTAGAAGGCTGGCAAAATATGCAGTTCTGGGGAAGTGGAGAGTTTGCACTTCCTTTTGGAAATTTTGATGTAAATGTTACAGTTCCAGCCGATCATGTTATCGATGCTACAGGAGAATTGACAAACAGGGCAGAAGTATTTACGCCAGAACAGGTAAAACGTTACGAACAGGCTCAAAAATCATTTGACAAACCGGTTGTGATTGTTACGCAGGCTGAAGCTGAAGCGGCTGAAAAAGGTTTTTCTGAAAAGAAAAAAACATGGAAATTCAGTGCAAAAAACGTACGTGATTTTGGAATTGCTTCTTCGAGAAAATTCATTTACGATGCAATGGCTGTAAAAATTGGAAACCGAACTGTTATGGCAGAATCGGTTTATCCAAAAGAAGCCAATCCACTTTGGGGAGAAACTTCTACAATGGTGGTTGCACATACTTTAAAAAGTTATTCCTCTCATACTTTTGATTATCCATATCCAAAAGCAGTATCAGTTTCTGCTGAAGATCAGGGTATGGAATATCCAATGATTTGCTGGAATTTTGGTCGTCCAGACGAAAATGGAGTAACCAGCAGAGAAGTTAAAAACGGAATGATCGGTGTTGTAATCCACGAAGTTGGCCATACTTTCTTTCCGATGATCGTAAATTCCGATGAGCGTCAATGGACCTGGATGGACGAAGGTTTAAACTCATTTTTGGAGTATCTGGCAGAACAGGAATTAGATCCTAAATTCCCTTCAAGACGAGGACCTGCAAGAAATATCGTTCCGTACATGAGCGGAGATCAGAAGTTTTTGGAACCTATTATGTCAAATTCTGAGACTATTCATCAATTCGGAAATAATGCTTACGGAAAACCTGCTACAGGACTTAATATTTTGAGAGAAGTAGTTATGGGAAGAGAATTGTTTGATTATGCTTTTAAAACTTATGCCAACAGATGGAAGTTCAAACATCCAACGCCTGAAGATTTTTTCAGAACTATGGAAGATGCTTCTGCAGTTGATTTGGACTGGTTTTGGAGAGGATGGTTTTATTCAACTGACTTTGTAGATATCGGAATTAAAGATGTAAAACAATATTACGTTTCTGAAACTCCTACTGCAGATTTAAAAGATTTAAAAGTTAGAAAAGGAAGATTCGGTTACGAAAAAGGTCCTTTTGTTTATTTAGTTTCCGGTGATAATGCTGAAGTGGATGCCTCTAAGAAAAAGGCTCTGAAAGTAGAAGATTTCAAGCCGTTAGCAGAATATGTAGATCAGACTTTTACTGCAGAGGAAAAAGCAAGTATCAAATCACCTAAATATTTCTACGAAGTAGAATTCAATAAACCGGGCGGAATGATTATGCCTATTCTGGTTGAAATCACTTATGAAGACGGTTCAAAAAACAGCTATCAGTATCCGGCACAAATCTGGAGAAAAGGTAATGAGTCAGCTAAAAAAGTGTATGCAACTGAAAAACGAATCAAAAGTATTCAGATAGATCCAAAATTATTAACTGCGGATATTGATGTAACCAATAATTCATGGCCAAAAACCGAAGAAAAATCAAAATTTGATTAATTATTAATTAGAAAGGCTCTGAAAAGAGCCTTTTTTTAAGTTAATTTTTAGAACACACCGCTTCAAAATTTAATATATTTGTCGCACACAAAAATAGAAGTTATGTTTGGTATAGGAGGAGGAGAATTAGTTTTTATACTGTTTATAGTACTAATGCTTTTTGGTTCAGACAAAGTGCCTGAAATTGCCCGCACAATGGGTAAAGCGATGGCGCAGTTAAAAAATGCAACGAACGATATTAAAAGCGAAATCCAAAAAGGAGCAGAGGAAAATGGTCTTGATACAAAGTCTTTAACTGATATAACAGGCAATATTAATGCTCAGATTAATGATGCAAAAACTAATCTGCTGGGTGATTCAGGAAGCTTTTTAGGAGATACAGCAACTGAAATTGACAAAGTAAAAGAAGATATCGATTCAATCTCGGGACCTATAAAACGCCAAAGATAATATGCTAGAAAAAATACAGGAATTAGATACCAGTTTACTTGTGTATCTTAACAGTTTAGGATCCGAAACATACGATAAATTTTGGCTGATTATCACGAGCCAGTTAAACTGGACTCCGGTTTTTTTATTGATGTTTTATCTTATTTATAAAAAAATAGGCGGAAAACAGACCTTGTATTTATTACTTTTTATAGCTGTTTTAATTGCTTTTACAGATCAGACAACCAATCTTTTCAAAAGTACTTTTCAGCGTTTACGACCTTGTAATAATCCTGAAATCAATACAATAATCAGAGTAGTTCAATCCCGTAAATCTTATAGTTTTTTCTCCGGTCATGCTGCTAATACCATGGCTGTAGCTATGTTTTTATTTCTGGTTCTAAAGCGTCATTTCAAATACCTTGGATTTATCTTTTTATGGCCGTTAATTTTCGCTTATAGCAGAATCTATTTAGGTTTACATTATCCTGGAGACATTCTAACAGGATATTTTTTCGGAGCACTTTTCGGATTTTTGATGTTTAAAGTCTATCAAAATTTAAAGCCAAAATATTTTCCCGGATAAATTTCAGGAGCTATTCCGGCTGTACGCTATATCTTTTGCGCCGAACCCCGGCACAAAAGGATGCCACTTCCATCCGGGCTAGGGCATTCGTTTTCAAAAGAAATTTATAAAAATATTTTTAGCCAAAATTTTCTAATTCTATCGCTTCATCAAAATAAGCCTTAAATTTTTTAGATAATTCTTCGTCTTTAAATTTTATAATTGTAAAAGAACTATCCCAAGCAGTAATTTCGCAGGATGGGTTTTCTACCTGAAATTTATCATTAATCCAGACATCATCATTTCCTTCTGCAAATGGAGGATTTTTAATATCAAATATTGGTTTTTCTCGTTTTTTAACAGCAGATATTACACCCCATATGATTTGAGAATCTGTTTTAATTATTTTTTCTAAAGTTTCAAAGGTTATTATTGAATAGTCATCTTCCAGACCAATTGGTAATTGCTGTTTTGAAAAATTTACAATGTCTAAGTCAGACATTATCCAATTAAAATCTGAAATGTTTATCCATGATGAATTTAAAAGATCATTTAAGTTTGTATGACAACATAATTTTTCAGTATTTCTTATTATCCAATTCATTTTCAAAGAAAATATTAGTTCAAGACAACTGTTTTTTCGCTCCATTCCAATCCCTCCGGAAGTTCCTCTTTGCTGAACTCAATATGAATAACTCTTCTTCGTTCGTTATTTGTAGTTTTGTTTGAAGCATGAAACAGTAAAGGTTTCATAATCATGATGCCGCCTTTTTCAACTTCGCAGATAGTTTCCTTTTCATTTTCGAAATCAAGTTTTTCAATTCTCAAAATTCCTTTGGAGTGTGAGTTATTGATCACTTTCAAAGCGCCATTATCTTTTGTGGTTTTATCAATATGAATCCTTATAGTGAAATTGTTTTCGAGAATTGCTGCAGGAGGCTGAACCGCAAACTGATTTTGTTTTACAGTCCAGTTTTCAAAATTCGCAATCTCAATTTTTTTATTGACAGAAATAGTCAGATCCTGATGATAGGCTACAAACCAGTTCGACTTTTCAGGTTTGTCAAAATAAATGGATTTGGTTATAAAATAGCCTTTTCCAAAAGCAGTTTCTATAATATCCTGTAACTTCTGATTGAATATAAAAGGTAAAGTTTCAGGTACTTCTTTATGAAATTGTCTTATAGCAAATAAATCCTGAGATTTTCTGAAAGTAACATTTTCGGGATTGTTTTCGGTTGTGTCTTCAATTAAAGATATTAATTTTTGAATCTCATCTTCGTTATAAACATTATCAATAATTGTAAAACCTTCAGTATCTATTTGGCTTGAATTCTTCATCTTAAATTTTGTAGTTACAAGTTTTATTAGAAAAAAAATCTTAGAAACTTAGCTTCTCAGGGCCTTAGTAGCTTAAAATTATAAAACCCTGCTTACCGTCAATCCATCGCGAATTGGCAATAAAACCGTCTCTACTCTTGGATCATTTTTTAAAAGTAAATTGTATTCTAAAAGTATTTTGGTACTCACATCATTCGGGTGTACCGGTTCCAGGATTTTTCCGCTCCACAAAACATTGTCAGACAAAATGATTCCGCCTTTATTCATTTTCGGTACAATCATTTCCCAGTAATTAATGTAGTTTTCTTTATCGGCATCAATAAAAACGAAATCAAACTTCACATCCAGAGTAGGAATAATATCGATTGCTTCACCTAAATGCTGAAAAATTTGTGCTCCCCATGGAGATGCATCAAAATACTTACGCTGAAAATCAACCAGCTCTTCTTTGATGTCAATGGTATGAAGCTGTCCGTTTTCCTGCATTCCTTCACACAAACACAAAGCAGCGTAACCAGTGTAAGTTCCAATTTCCAAAATATTCACAGGGCGGATTAATTTAGACAGCATACTTAAAACACGACCCTGAAAATGCCCGCTTAACATTCTTGGCAAAAGGATTTTCTGGTACGTTTCTTTATTCAGTTTTGCTAACAATTCCGGTTCATTTTCAGAATGTTGTTCGATATAATCTTCAAGTTCTTGTGAAATAAAATGCATGTTGTAGTGTATTCAGATTTGGCTGTAAAAATACAAAATATAAGCTCACTTTTGGGCATAAAAAAACCATCCGTACAGGGATGGCTTTAAGTTGATTCTGATGAAATTATTTTTTCAACGCTTCATTTACGTTTTTAGCAGTTTGTACCGTTCCGTCTTTAGCAGCTTTAGCAGCAGCTTCTACTTTTTCAGCTCCTTTTTTAGTAGCGTCTTTTACATCTTCAGCGGCTTTTTTAGTAGCTTCCTTAACGTCTTCAGCAGCATTTTCAGTTTTGCTAACTGCACTGTCTTTTACTTCTTCAATATCCGTTGTCAGGGAGTCTACCTTGTTTCCAAGCGTTAATTCTTCTTCAGGCTTTGTTTCTTTTTTATCTCCGCAAGATTGAACACCGAATGCTAACAAAGCGATAACTGCTAAACTTAAAATTTGTTTTTTCATGATTAATTAATTTTTTAAAATTGATAAAATATAAAGGTTATAAAGCTGAAAAAATAAAAATACAAATTTTAAAATTAAGCGCTCTTTGTAAGATTATTTTCCTTTTGAGAGCTAGACAATTCCCGTGCCAAAAAATGTTTTTTAGGTGTGCTTCTAAAATTTTTTTAGAAAAATATTTTAATCAGTTGGATGTAATTCAAAAGAGCTGAAAAGTAGAACGGAGCCAAAGCTCTTTTGGATAAAAAGCCTTCGACTCCGTTCATTTTTAAAAGTAGTAAATTATGTTTATTTCGATAGGGGTTATTTAATAACTAAAACATTTTCACTTTGAGTGTAATCATTTAAAGTGATATTAAAAAGAATAGTCAGATCTTTTCCGGTTCTTACCACTCCAAGTGCTGCTGTTGGAGGTGATATTCCAAAATCAGCAAAAGTAATCTGGTTAGAGCCTTTCAAAACAAAATTTCCGTTAACAGTAGTTACACTAACCTGTGTTCTGTATTCTTTACTGACGCCAGAAATAGTATAGATTCCGGTTAGATTCCAGATTGTTTCGTTTACTTTATCAGCAGATTTTAAAACATATTTAATGTTTTTGTGTGTTTTTGTATCCAAAGCTTCGTAAGCAACATCGTCCATACTTGATTTGCCGCTTTTAAGGCTTTCTGCCGGTAATACAACTGTAAGGCTGTTTATGTTGGTTAGTTTTGAATCCTTAACAGTTAAATTGGCATTGCCGGTTCCATCTGTAGATTTCATTACCCAATCGTGAACTGTAGAAGTTCCTGCAACTTCAAATTTAGACTTCGTATTTACTGTATAATTTTTTTGAGCATTGGTGTAAATTGTAATTCCTAAACAGATAACTGTTAAAAAAATAGATTTGAGAGTTTTCATTTTTATTGATTTATTTCGTTAATCATTTAATTTAAGGATAGATGATTTATAATCGAAAGTGTTTGTCATCCCCTTAATTCTTGTATCAAATTTATTGTGAATACATAGTAGATTTAATGATAAAAATCATAGTCAAAATTGTTTTAAAGAGCTATAATAGGAGTATGCGCAATCTTTGTATTGATGAAATAATCTTTTATAAAACATTTTTGGCTTATACTGTATTGATTGTCAGTTTTTTGATTATTTTGTGGTAATTGCTATATGAGAATGTTTTTATCAGGATTGATTAGGATGAAATAATTGAGATTTTCCTAAAATAACTTTAAAAATTCGGCTTTCCCGGCAAGATTGATTCTGAAAAGCATTAAAAAAGAACAAAAGTGATTAAATTTGCACCATGCAAATCGAGAAAAAAGACATAAGAGCCTTATCAAAAGATCAGTTACGAGAGTTTTTTGTCGCAAATAACGACAAAGCTTTCCGTGGAAATCAGGTTTATGAATGGTTATGGAGCAAGGGAGCACATAGTTTTGATGATATGACCAATGTAGCGAAACCTACAAGGGCAATGCTTGAAAATAACTTTGTAATCAATCATATTAAGGTTGATACGATGCAGCGAAGCAGTGACGGAACTGTAAAAAATGCCGTTCGTCTGCATGATGGTTTAGTTGTAGAATCGGTTTTAATTCCTACTGAAACCAGAACGACAGCTTGTGTTTCAAGTCAGGTAGGCTGCAGTCTGGATTGCAATTTTTGCGCAACAGCAAGATTAAAGCGTATGCGAAATCTGGAGCCGGGTGAAATTTACGATCAGGTTGTGGCAATTGATAAAGAAAGCCGTCTGTATCACAATCATCCGCTTTCGAATATTGTTTTTATGGGAATGGGAGAACCTTTAATGAATTATAACAATGTCATTAAAGCTATTGATATGATTACGTCTACTGAAGGTTTAGGAATGTCGCCAAAACGTATTATGGTTTCAACTTCGGGAATTCCGAAAATGATCAAAAAAATGGCTGACGATGAGGTGAAATTCAAATTAGCGGTTTCTTTACACTCTGCAATTGATGAAATCCGTGCCCGAATAATGCCTTTTAGTCAAAATTTCCCATTGAAAGATTTGCGTGAAGCTTTAGAATATTGGTATAGAAAAACCAAAAGTAAAGTTTCGTACGAATATGTTGTCTGGAAAGGAATTAACGATAATAAAGCCTCAGTTGATGCTTTGGTTAAATTTTGCAAATATGTTCCCTGCAAAGTAAATTTAATTGAATACAACCCGATTGATGATGGTGAGTTTCAGCAGGCTTCAGAAGAGTCAATTATGGCTTACATAAAAGCATTGGAAAATATTGGAGTAGTGGTAAAAGTGCGTCGCAGCCGCGGAAAAGATATTGATGCAGCCTGTGGACAATTGGCCAATAAAGAAGCTTAATCATTTATCTAAAAAATAAAAAAAGCATTAAGAACAAGATTTGTACTTGTTTTTAATGCTTTTCTTTTTGGGCAAAAAAGGTTATTTTTTCAAATCTATTTCAGTTGTAACTCCATCTTTTGTTACGTTTACAAGAGTGTTACAATCTCCGTTTCCGTAATCAACAATTGCATTTGCACCGTTTTTTGTTATAGACAGAATTCCTTTTAAAGCAAAAGGTTTTCTGCAGCTAGCATAAAATTCCAGAGGAGTTGTTATTTCTGCAGAAAAAGTATCGCCATTTGGGAAAGTCGTTGTTCCGCTTCCTGTAACTACATTCACGTTGTCTTCCCAATTGTACCAGGTGTCATAACCTGCAATAGTTTCTTTGATCAAAGTACCTTTTCGGCTATAAACGCCTCCGTCATCAAAAGTAATAGTCAGATCAATTGATGCGGTTAAAACCGGATGTACTTCAGATTGCAGTGCAGTAGCTTTTTTAGTGCGGACAATGCTTTTACTTCCCTGAAGCTTTTTACCATTATGATAAAACCCTTCAAAGGTGTAACTGATAGTTTGTGTTGAAGCCGAAAAATCATTAGAAAATGAAATAACCATTTTCCCTTTTACAGTATTCCCGTTTTCAAGCGTACAGCCTTCAACGCCAAAATCAACTGTTTTGGTCCACGTATTATTGGTTAAGACTGTTGTGATAGTCGCGCAGCTTGGCAGGTAGTTTTTAATAGTTCCGTCTGGTTTGTTATTGATGTTTTGTTGTGCGGTAAATTGATCATCAGCAATATTGGTAACGTCTTCGATTGAGGCATCGATTTTAGAATTGGTAATAATTTCGTCGTTAGAAATTGCTTTAGTTGTTCCGTCATTTGTTTTTTCATCAGAGCTGCAGCTCACAAAAAAAGCCAAAATGATACATGTTCCAATTAATAAAAATTTTGTTTTCATAATAAATAATTTAAATTTTACTTTTTTAACTAATGAATTCAAATTAGGTATTAGATTTTTTTTGGTATGTTTTTGAATTAGTACATAAAATATTAATATACTAACCCAAAATAAACAACGTTTTTTTATTTAAAATAGTATATTTGAAAACGAAATGAATATTACTTCTCAAATAAAACAGCCCATTTTTAACGAAATGGAACTTTTCGAAAAAAAGTTCCATGAATCAATGACTTCAAAGGTTGCGTTGCTTAATAGGATTACCTATTATATTGTAAACCGAAAAGGAAAACAAATGCGTCCGATGTTTGTTTTTCTGACTGCAAAAATGGTTTCAGGGGGTATTGTAAACGAAAGAACCTATCGTGGTGCTTCGGTAATTGAGCTGATTCATACGGCAACTTTAGTTCATGACGACGTGGTTGACGACAGTAATCGCCGCCGAGGATTTTTCTCCATAAATGCATTATGGAAAAATAAAATAGCTGTTCTGGTTGGGGATTATTTACTTTCAAAAGGATTACTGCTTTCTATCGATAATGGTGATTTTGATTTACTCCGAATCATTTCTGTAGCCGTTCGCGAAATGAGCGAAGGGGAATTACTTCAGATCGAAAAAGCCCGCCGACTTGATATTACCGAAGATGTTTACTACGAAATCATCCGAAAGAAAACTGCAACGCTTATTGCTGCTTGTTGTGCGCTTGGGGCGAAAGCCGTAATCGAAGATGAGATTCAGGTAGAAAACATGCGCAAGTTTGGTGAATTAATCGGAATGGCATTTCAAATCAAAGATGATTTATTTGATTACAGCGAAGAAGCCATCGGTAAACCAACCGGAATCGATATTAAAGAGCAAAAAATGACTTTGCCTTTAATTCATGTTTTAAATACTTGTACTCCGCAAGAAAAAAAGTGGTTAATAAACTCCATCAAAAACCACAACAAAGACAAAAAACGCGTAAAAGAAGTTATTGCCTTTGTAAAAAATAATAATGGTTTGGCTTACGCCGAAAACAAAATGGTCGAATTCCAGCAGGAAGCGCTTTCTCTTTTAGAAAATTACCCCGATTCTGAGTTCAAAGATGCACTTATTTTGATGGTGAATTACGTTATTGAAAGAAAGAAATAGTTTTATCTAAATATTTTTCTTAGAATTAATATAATAAAAAAGAATGGAAAGATTTGGGTAAAAATATTCATATCAGTTTCATTATTTGAAGTATTATTAGCTACTTCATTTGTTTTATTTCCATTCGAATTATTATTCACTTCAACTTTCGGATTTTCGTAATTTAATGTATTAGTTAATATACTTGAATCAACGACAGCTACACTTGAATCTATTGTCGAAATAGAATCAAGTTCCTTGTAATTTATATCATAGTTGTAATGAGATTGTTTGTAATTGTCAATTATTTCATTTGAATGTTTTTGATAACCATAATTATATTGTTCATTATATATTTTATCCAATAATCTTTCTATTTCATAAGAACCATATGTTTTTACCTCATTTCGATCTGGATAATAATTTGTGTATTCTGGAATATATATTTGTGTTTCGATATTAATTGATTTAGAATCGGGTAATATATATCCGGGCTCTAACGTATGAGGATTAATATTGGGAATAGTAGAAAAATTATCAGTATTTGTATTATTTGGTGCTGTTCTATAATGTGGCGCGACTACTGTACCATCATTTCTTGTATATCCTCTTATAAAAACCTCATTTGGGTTTACTTGAGAATTAGCAAAATTTATGCTTAGAAAAACAAAAAAGATAAAATTATATTTGTTTAACATAAAAAAATATTGTTTCTAAATGTTTTGTTTGGAGATGTTTATCTATGCTAAAGTAATATTTAAATTTTGATTTTTTTATTGAAATTTTTCCACCCTCATGCAACCATTTTAAAACTCTATGCGTCTATGCTAATAGAAGTCTGTTTCTAAAACCAAAAACCGAAAAGCTTATTAATGAAAATTATTCAGTTACATCAGGAAGAAACCAAAATCATAAAGTTGGCTGTCGAAAATAACCGACAAGCGCAGCAACAGATTTATGGTAAATATTCTTCGAAGATGTTAAGCGTATGTCGACAATATATAAAAGACATTCAATTGGCAGAAGATGTAATGATAACGGCTTTTATGAAAGTATTTACGAATCTGAAAAACTTTGAACACAAAGGAAGTTTTGAAGGCTGGATCCGCCGGATTATGGTTAATGAATGTATTTCGTATTTAAGAGTTCAGAAAAAAGTAAAATTTGCTGAGGATGAATTTTTCACAGAAGAAAGTTTCAACGAAATCGACAGTCAGTTTACAGTAGAACAGATTCAGTATTTAATTGATGCTTTGCCCGACGGATACAAAATGGTTTTCAATTTATATGCTATCGAAGGTTACAAGCACAATGAAATTGCAAAGATGTTAGGAATTAATGAAGGAACATCAAAATCGCAATTATCGCACGCAAGGAAAATGCTGCAAACACAAATTACTATTTTAAAAAAACAAGAAAATGGAACCGAATAATTTTGAAAAGGATTTCCGTGAAAAACTAAATCAGCGCACTATTGAACCAAGCAGCAAAGCCTGGGATCGATTAGACGCCATGTTGAGTGTAGCAGAAGAGAAGAAGCCCGAGAAAAAGTCAAAAAGCAAATGGCTTTATATCGCAGCGAGTGTTGTTGGATTTTTGTTGGCTGGAACTTTCTTTTTTAATCAAAATAAAAATACAGTTGAAAAGCCAAAAGATGTTGTTATTGAAGAAAATACTAAAAAAGATTCGGTGGAAAGACCAGTTTTAAATAATACAAATTCAACAACAACAGAAATTGCTGTCGCAGAAAATCCTTCTCAGGAAAGTTTAGATAAAGAACAAAAAAAACGTAATCAAATTTCAAATAAAATCATACAAAATGAATCAAATCAAATAGCGGAGTCTTCAGTCATCATCAAAAACAATCAGGAAAAACAATCAATCAACAATCAAACTGTAATTACCGAAAGTGCTAAAAATTCAAATGTCGATAAGTTATTAGAAACAGCAGAAAATAAAGTTATCGCAGAAAATTCGGCTAAGTCAAAGTCAAAAATCAAAGTCAATGCCAATGATTTACTCAATCAGGTCGATGGCGAATTAGAACTTTCGTTTAGGGAAAAAGTAATTTCAAAAGTCAATAAAAATTATCAGACCGTAAAAGTTGCTGTGGCCAGCAGAAACCAGCAGGAATAAATTTTCAATTGCAAATTTCAATGTCAAGTTCAATAACAATAACAAATTCAATAGCAATAAATAATCATCATCAATCAAATTTTTTAAAAAAATCAATCATGAAAAATTTTACCATTTACCTCGTTATTTTAATTTTTTTATTTGTCAGTAAGGTACTCGGACAGGAAACATTTGAGGCGAAAGCAAAAAAAATCGCCGACAAAATAGAAAAGATTACTAAAGAAGAAAAAGAAACGCTTAAAAAAGAAGTTGAAGAAATAAATGTACAGCTTTCAAATGGTGTAATTACCGGGGAGCAGGCTGATAAACGCAAAAAAGAACTGGCAGAGGCTAGAGCTGTAATAATCGAAGAAAAAGTTACCCTTGCCCAAAATGAACTCAACGATCTGGTTCAGCAAAAAGTAGACGGGAAGCTGAAAGAACAGGATTCTACAAAGAAAGGCAGAATAGTTATTTATTGGGATAAAAACGACTGGCATAATAAAAAAAGCAGAGATTCTATTCGCGGAGAAAAAAGAACTACTTCTCAATTTGTTTTTGCAATGGGACTTAATAATATGATGGTCGACGGTGAACTTCAGGATTCAAATTACAAGTTTATGGGATCGCATTTTTACGAATGGGGTTTTACCTATAATTCCCGATTAATGAAAAATGATAATTTACTGCATGCCAAATACGGATTGTCATTAATGTACAATAATATTCGCCCAACAGATAACCGTAGTTTTGTGGTAAACGGAAACCAGACTGATTTAGTTGTTAATCCGGTAAATTTAACTGAATCACGTTTTAGAAATGTATATTTAGTTTTACCTGTACATTTAGAATTTGATTTTACAAAACCAAAAGAAAGCAATGGAAAAACGTATTTCAGAACCCATAAAAGTTTCCGTTTTGGAGTTGGAGGTTATGCCGGGATTAATGTAAAATCGAAACAAATTTTAAAATTTGAAGAAGATGATCTGAAATACAAATCAACAATAAAAGGGGAGTACAATGTAAATAACTTTATTTATGGATTAAGTTCTTATATTGGTTACAGAGAATTGAGTTTATATATGAAGTATGATTTGAACCCGTTGTTTCAGGATAATTTAATTAAAGAAAATAATATTTCATTAGGACTTCGTTTCGATTTTAATTAAGAATACAATTTGGTTAATTAGCAGAAGAAGCACTTCGAGAGAGGTGCTTTTTTTGTGTTAAATCAGTAAAATTAAAGAAGGATTTGTGTACTTTTACAGGCTCTTATTTTTAAAAAATATTTTACATTTTGATCTCACAAAATACAATTGATACTGTTTTTGAAACTGCTCGTGTAGAGGAGGTTATCGGCGATTTTGTGAATTTAAAGAGAGCAGGAAGTAATTTTAAAGGATTGAGTCCTTTCTCAGATGAACGTTCACCATCATTCATGGTTTCGCCTGCAAAAGGAATCTGGAAAGATTTTAGTACCGGAAAGGGAGGAAATTCTGTTAAATTTTTAATGGAACATTCACAGTTTACCTATCCGGAAGCTATTCGATATTTAGCCAAAAAATACAATATTCAGATTGAAGAGACTGAACAAACGGATGCTGAAAAAGCAAATACTGATATTCGCGAAAGTATGTATCTCGTTTCTGAATTCGCAGCAAAATATTTTCATGATACGCTTTTAAATTCTGAAGAAGGAAAGGCAATTGGTCTGTCTTATTTTAAAGAGAGAGGATTCACTAACGAAACCATCAAAAAATTCAATTTAGGATATTCACCGGAAACCTGGGATGCTTTGACAAAAGAAGCTTTAGGAAAAGGGTATAAGTTAGAATTTTTAGAAAGTACCGGTTTAACTATCGCAAGAGAAGATCGTCCTTTTGACCGCTTTAAAGGTCGTGTGATGTTTCCGATTCAAAGCATGTCAGGGCGTGTTTTGGGTTTTGGAGGGCGTATTTTAACCAATGATAAAAAAGCTGCAAAATACCTAAATTCGCCAGAAAGTGATATTTACCATAAAAGTAAAGTGCTTTACGGAATTTTTCAAGCTAAACAATCAATTGCAAAGCAAAATAACTGTTATTTGGTTGAAGGTTATACCGATGTGATACAATTCAACCAGGCCGGAATCGAAAATGTTGTGGCTTCATCCGGAACAGCTTTAACGCCAGACCAAATTCGTTTGGTTAATCGTCTGACTAAAAATATTACGGTACTTTTTGATGGTGATGCTGCAGGTCTTCGCGCTTCTATTCGCGGAATCGATTTGATTCTGGAAGAAGGAATGAATGTAAGGGTTTGTGCTTTTCCTGATGGTGAAGATCCGGATAGTTTCGCAAGAAAAAATTCGCATGACGATTTGGTTGCTTATTTAGAAAATAACAGCAAAGATTTTATTCAGTTTAAGGCTTCGATTTTGATGGGCGAAGCTAAAAACGATCCGATAAAAAAAGCCGATCTGATTCGTGATATGGTTGCCAGTATTTCTAAAATACCGGATCGTATTCAGCGCGAAGTATATATTCAGGAATGTGCCCGAATAATGGATATTTCCGAACAGGTTTTGACAAGTACGCTGGCGCAGTTGATTCAGAAAGATATTGCAGAAACAAACAAAAAACAAAAGCAGGAACAAAAGCCGTTTGAAGTTTTTAGAAATCAGCCTCCAAAAGCCGGTACATTTTCTGGAGGAGATCCGGAAGATCCAAGAACAGGTCCGCCGGAAGGCTATGATTATCCGGAAGATCCGGGATATGCAGGAGAACAGGTTCAAAAAGTAGATATTTTATATGGCTTTGAAAGGAAGATTATTGAAATTCTTCTTTTATATGGAAGTGTGGTAGAAGATTTCGAAGATGTTTTTCTAAAGGCGGATGAAGAAGGAAATGTAAAAGAAGTTTCTGAAAAAAGGAAATATAAAGTTTTTGAGAAAATATATTTGAGTTTGCAGGAAGATGAGGTAGAATTGTCGAATACTTTATTTCAGGATATTTACAATAATATTATTGATTTTTATAACCAAAATGATGCTTTTAGTCTAGATAAATATTTGATGCATTTACAGCCTGAATTTGCTCAGGAAGTAACAAATATTTTGATGGAAGATGAAAGGCTGACTATTCATAATTGGGAAGGGCAAAATATTTTTCCAAAACATAAAAGCGAAACGATTGAACAAAATGTTTCTGAAACTATTTTCTCAATGCGATGGTATTTGGTTTCGGGGATTATAGCAGAATTAAAAAACTCGCTTTTAAATGATCCTAAGGAAGATAATTCGGAAGTATTGTCTATGGTAATTGATTATTCTAAATTGCTGAATAATTTTTCGAAGAAATTAGGGCGGGTAGTAGTGCCTTATCACTAATAAATCAAAAAGCTCTATATCGAAAATATAGAGCTTTTTTTATGGGTTGATTCACCTAAGAGAATCGGTATGCCATTAATTAGATAATTTCTAAAGTCTTAGCTTTATTAACCAAGTCAACTAAATTAGTCACGTTTAATTTAGTCAATAGTCTTAGTTTATAAGTACTAATTGTTTTTTCGTTCAGGCTTAAAATTTTAGAAATTTCATTGTTTTTCTTCCCGTCACTTAGGTAACGTAAAACTTCAATTTCACGGTTAGAAAGTTTTCTGTACAATCGTTCGCTTTTGCTTTGTTTAGCAATAAGGGCCATGTTTTTGCGTACAGTTTCGTTAATGATAACTTTTCCTTCGTGTACCTTAATAATAGAAACACCTAGTGTTTCAAGCTTTTCTGTTTTGTGCACATACCCGGAAACACCAGCTTTAATTGCGTTAGGCGCATACATTTGCTCCGCAAGATCACTAAAAATTACAATTTTTGTTTTTGGGAAATTTTTCAGGATCGACTTTACTTCAAAAATACTAGAAAGACCTTCTAATTCTAAATCTAATATTAGAATGTCGATTTCTTTCGTTTGAAGAATGTCTCTCACCATTGAGAAATTACCTACGTTTGCAACAATTGAAATTTGGTCGTGGTCTTTAAAATATGACTTAACGCCAAAGTGAGTCACAGGGTGGTTGTCTGCTAGACATACTTTAATCATAATTTTACCTTTTTAGAATTGTTATTTGTTTTTGGAGCAGTAAAATTAATAAATAAATTCTGTAATTAATATCACACAAGTGTTAAAAGTTTTATTTTAACGTTTTTGGTATTAAACATACAGGAATTTCTTCCATTTTATGTTTATTGTTAAGGTTTAAACGTTTATAAATTTCAAAAACAGTTTTTTCTCTTCCGTTGTAATCTGCTGCCGTGTTTCCTGCCTCATCGGCTATCATCGCCCATTCCAGCTCGTCATAACTCGCTCCTAATTGGTCTTCATCTGTTCTGTTATCACCAAATAAACCATCAGTTGGTGCAGCTGTTAAAATTGAATTGGGAATTGTTAAATATTCGCCAAGAGCATACACATCAGACTTCATTAAATCGGCAATTGGACTCAGGTCAACACCTCCGTCTCCATATTTAGTATAAAAGCCAACGCCAAAATCTTCTACTTTATTACCGGTTCCGGCAACCAAAAGTCCATGAATTCCAGCTAGATAATATAAAGAAGTCATTCGGATTCGGGCACGTGTATTGGCAAGCGAAAGATTTACTTTTGTTTCATCATCGGTTTTCGGAACAGCAGTTTTAAAAGACTCAAAAGTGGAAGTCAGATCAGTAATCACGCTAGAAACATTCGGAAAACGCTTTTTTAATTGTTCGATATGTTCTTTTCCTCTTGATACCTGGCTTTCTGCCTGATGAATCGGCATTTCAACACATAAAACTTGTAATCCGGTCTGTGCGCATAAAGTAGAAGTAACGGCAGAATCGACTCCACCCGAGATTCCGACAACGAAACCGTTTACTTTTGCGTTGTTAGCGTAATTTTTCAGCCACTCTACAATGTGAGTATTTACTTTTTCTGTCTGTATAGTGCTTTTTTTAGCCATAATATTTCAGGTTTTAAGATGTAGGGATTGTATATTTGCACAAATTTTTTTTTAAGTATATGTTTACTTAAATAAGCAACACAAATCTAATTAAAATAAAATGAAAATATATCGCTTTGTAGTGGTTCTGTGCCTGTTTTTTTTATCATGTGATCAAAAAACTAAAGTAGAAAAAGCTGTTGAAGAAATTCCTGTTGATATTAAGGTAGAACGTTTTGATAAGGTCTTTTTTGAAGCGAAACCGGAAGATTTGACTAAAATTAAAAAGCAATATCCTTTCTTTTTCCCTGTAGGGAACGATGATGCTGTCTGGCTTCAAAAAATGCAGGAACCGATCTGGAGAGAGGTTTATACAGAAGTGCAAAAAAAATATTCAAATTTTGAACCTGTCCGACAAGAGTTTAATACGCTTTTTCAGCATGTGAAATATTATTTCCCAAAGACCAAAATTCCAAAAGTCATTACCGTAATTGGTGAGATGGATTATAATACCAAAGCGATTTATGCTGATAGTCTTGTTATTGTAGCATTGGAATTGTATCTTGGGAAGGAACATAAATTCTACCAGTTTCCAAATTATCTGAAACAGAATTTTGAAGAGAGACAGATTATGCCGGATGTCGTTTCGAGTTTTACATACAGAAATATTCCTGCTTATGATGATAAAAATCTAATTTCACAAATGATTTTCGAGGGGAAACAATTGTATGCTAAGGATTTGCTTTTGCCTGAATTTACAGACGCCGAAAAAATTGGCTACACACCGGAACAAATAAAATGGTGCGAAGAAAATGAAGGATATATGTGGCGTTATTTTATTGAAAAAGAATTGTTGTATAGCGATGATCCTAAGCTGACTACACGATTTATTGCACCGGCCCCATTTTCTAAGTTTTATCTGGAAATCGATAACGATTCTCCGGGAAGGGTAGGATCCTGGATTGGATGGCAGATGGTACGTTCGTATATGAAAAATAATAGCGTAACTTTGCCGGAATTATTAAAAACAAGTGCAAAAGAAATTTTTGAAAAATCTAAATACAAACCTAAGAAATAATGTCAGATACAATAAATTCAGAAATTAAATTCAATATAGAATTAGATGGGAACCGTGTTCCGGAAAAATTAACATGGACGGCTCAGGACGGAGGAGTAGAAGCTGAAGAGGCAAAAGCTATCATGTTATCAATCTGGGACAGTAAAGCCAAAGAAACAATGCGTATTGATCTTTGGACAAAAGATATGCCAGTTGACGAAATGAAGATTTTCTTTCATCAGACTTTAGTAGCAATGTCAGACACGTTTAAGCGTGCTACGGATGATGAAAAAATGGCTGATACGATGAAAGATTTCTGTGATTATTTTGCAGAAAAACTGGAACTGACCAAGTAAAATACAGAATTCCAATAATAAAAAATCTCAAATCCTAATGTTTATAATCGGGATCTGAGATTTTTTTTCTCCTGATATGTCGGTAAGTGATTTTTAGGCTTTATCGAATTCTTTTTAATATCATTTATGATTTTTCTGTAGGAGCCAATTATTACTACTGATGTTGGCTGGTTTGTAATGCTGAGTTTTTCTTCGAGACATCCTCCGGATGCCTGAGAGTAAATTATTTCGCCGCTATTCAAATCGTATACTTCTAAAATGACTTCTGCATATGCCATTTGTTTTTTGTAGTAAAAATGATTTTGAAATTCAAAACTACTAAAGTCATTTTTGGCGTTTTTACATTTTATATTTACATAATAATCTGCATCAGCTCCTTTTTTTAGTTCCAAAATTGCTGATTTGTCTAATTTTAAAGGGACTGTTTTTGTTCCTAAGTCTTTTCGTTCAGACATAGAATATTTTACTCTTCTTCCTAAGTATTTTGAAAAATCAGCCATAACAAAACGGGTTAATTTTGTTTTTGTATTTTGATCAACTTCAATATCGCCGACAAGCCAGATACCTTTGGTGAAGTCCAAACTATTCGCTTTGTCTGTACTGTGTAAAAAGTAGTGCGTGACGTTGCAGGAGGATAAGAGTACCAGAAGTAAAAAGCAAAGAGTTTTCTTCATAAAATAATGAAATTAATTTGGGTCAAATATAATTTAAAAAAAGATAATGCCTTAAGGTTATTCTTTAAAATAAAAAAAAACAGATTCAAAGAATTCTCAAAAATAGTAAACCCCAAATTCCATTTTAAATATAGAGTTTGGGATTTGTTATATACTAAATCTTCTTTTTTAGGAATTTGGATTTTTAAAATTGGAATTTAAAATCCTGAGTTGTTTTTAAAAACCTCCTGATTTACTTCGTCGATGTAAGACAAAAGTTCTTCTTTTCCAATTGATTCTGTAGATGAGGTTACAAAATAATGAGGCATTTCAGCCCAGTTGTTTGCATACATTTGTTTTTTATAAGCCGCAATATGCGAATCAACTTTTGTTTTACTGATTTTATCTGCTTTGGTAAAAATAATGCAAAACGGAATTTCGCTTTCACCCATATAAGACATGAATTCAATGTCAATATTTTGTGCTTCGTGGCGAATGTCGATTAAAACAAAAGCACATACAAGCTGTTCTCTGTTTTCAAAATAATCTGTAATAAACTGTTGAAAAACAGATTTGGTTTTTTTAGACACTTTAGCATATCCATAACCTGGCAAATCGACCAAAAACCAATTATTATTAATTTTAAAGTGATTTATTAATTGTGTTTTTCCAGGTTTTCCTGAAGTTTTTGCTAAATTTTTATGATTGGTTAGCATATTAATCAAAGAGGATTTTCCCACATTTGATCGGCCAATAAAAGCATATTCCGGCAAAAAATCAGCCGGGCATTTTGAAGCATCAGAATTGCTGACAATGAATTCGGCAGAAGTGATTTTCATGTGTTTTATTTTAAAATCTTCTTAAAATCAAAAAAACAGTACTATAAGTTTTTTTCAGTAAGCCATTTTTCAAGAACTTCGTTGAATTCCTGAGGATGCTCCATCATAGCTGCATGTCCGCATTTGTCGATCCAGTACAAAGTTGAATTAGGCAGTAATTTGTCAAATTCCTCAGCAACATTTGGAGGAGTTACAGAGTCATTTTTACCCCAAATGATACAGGTTTCAACTGTCATTTTTGGTAAATCTTTAGCCATATTATGACGAATAGCACTTTTGGCAATCGTTAAGGTTTTTATTAATTTAATACGGTCATTGGCAGTTGCATATACTTCATCGATAAGCTCAGGGGTTGCAATTTTAGGATCGTAAAATACATCTTCAGCTTTCTTTTTGATGTATTCGTAATCACCTCTTCTTGGATAGCTGTCACCCATAGCGCTTTCGTAAAGTCCGGAACTTCCTGTTATTACAAGTCCGGCTACTTTTTCAGGATATAATTTGGTATGATAAAGGGCAATATGTCCTCCTAATGAATTTCCTAACAAAATTACTTTGTCAAATCCTTTAAAATTAATAAAGTCTTTTACGTATTTAGCGAAGCTTTTTACATTCGTTTTTAAGATGCTTTGTGTGTATATTGGCAAATCCGGGATGACAACTTTGTATCCTTTCGTTGGGAAATATTGCGCTACACCATCAAAGTTACTAAGACCTCCCATTAACCCGTGTAAAATTACGATTGGAGTTCCTTCGCCAGCTTCAAAATAGCTGTATTTGCCTTCTTTTTTGTAGTTTTTGTCCATTTAATTTAATGCCAATTTCAATTTCGACAAATATAGGGTTTAATAAACAAAAATGAATTTTTGCCGCGTTTTTTTAACTACATTATTTTAGTAGAACTTATAAGTGATTAAAAATCAGGTTTTAATAAGATTTTGCATGGTTTTTTCACTGTTAAAATCGTTGAGTTATAATTATTTTTTTAAGAGAAAGACTATGTATTTTTTATAATTAACGGCAGAATTAGTTTAGAAACTGATTAATATCTAAAGTATTGATTTTTTATTGATTAGTTATAGTGGTAGAGAAGTGGGTAAACTTATCAACAAAGTGGTATATAGTGGTAAAATGTGGTAATATTTTTTATATTTTTGTCCTATAACATGTTAATGCATTTTTCTTGAACACTATCGTAGGAACATATGAGTGTAAAGTCGATGCTAAAGGAAGGCTTATGATACCTGCTCCTTTGAAAAAGCAACTGACTTCTTCACTTCAAAACGGATTTGTTTTGAAGCGCTCTGTTTTTCAGCCGTGTTTAGAATTGTATCCAATGGAAGAGTGGGATCTGATGATGCAAAAAATTAATAAACTGAATCGATTTGTAAAAAAGAACAATGATTTTATCAGAAGATTTACTGCAGGGGTTAAAATCGTAGAGATTGATGCACTGGGCAGGTTACTGGTTCCAAAAGATTTGGTTGTTTTTTCGAATATTTCGAAAGACGTGGTTTTTTCATCTGCAGTTAATATTGTAGAGATTTGGGATAAGGAGTTATATGAAAAATCAATAAGCGGCGAAGATATGGATTTTGCAGATTTAGCCGAAGAAGTAATGGGAAATATTAATGACGACGATAATGGAATATCATAATCCGGTTTTGCTGCATCCTACAGTTGATGGTTTGAATATTAAGCCAGATGGTATATATGTAGATGTGACGTTTGGTGGTGGTGGTCATTCGAAAGAAATTTTGAGGAGACTGGGGCCAAACGGAAAACTATTTGCATTTGATCAGGATGAAGATGCATTGGCAAATGCCTTGCCGGATGAAAGATTTACCTTAATTAATGAAAACTTTAGGTTTATAAAAAGATTTTTACGTTTTCACGGTGTAAAAAGCGTAGACGGAATCCTGGCTGATTTAGGAGTTTCATCACATCAGTTTGATGTTCCGGAAAGAGGTTTCTCTACCAGATTTGATGCTGAATTGGATATGCGGATGAGTCAGAAAAATGATTTAAATGCTTATCGGGTGGTTAATGAATATGAAGAACAGGATTTACGTCGTGTTTTTTTTGATTATGGGGAGTTGAAAAACGCACCGGTTTTAGCAAGAACAATTGTAGAGGCAAGAAGAGATTATCCAATCAAAACAACAGATGAGTTAAAGGAAGTTTTAAAGAAATATTTGCCGGAAAAAGTCCGAAACAAAATATTAGCTCAGATTTATCAGGCAATCCGAATTGAAGTAAATCAGGAAATGGATGTTTTAAAAGAGTTTATTGAGCAGTCATTAGAGATCCTAAAACCGGGAGGAAGGTTTTCTGTGATTTCATATCATTCGTTAGAAGACAGGCTGGTAAAAAGATTCATGAAAAACGGAATGTTTGAAGGTGAGCCAGAGCGTGATTTTTACGGAAATTTTTCAGTTCCGTTTAAAACTGTCGGAAAATTGATTGTGCCTGATGATGCTGAAATTAAAGAAAACAACAGGGCAAGAAGTGCTAAATTAAGAATTGCCGAAAAGATATAATATATAGGTATAATGAAAAGTGGTGTGTTTGGGATATTAAAAGCAAGATTTCTGATCAATGATGATGCGGTAAAAAACTGGAGATTCATTGTTTTTATCATTCTGCTTGCTATAATAATGATTGCAAATACGCAGCGATACGAACAAAAGGTTTTTGAAATTGCAAAACTAAGCAATGAAGTAAAAGAATTGCGATCTGAATTTGTAGACCGACGTTCAGAATTGATGAAATTAAAAATGGAGTCAACCATCTCGGATAAAATGTTAGAAAAACAAATTTTTCCGTCGACAGTTCCTCCGGTAAAAATAGAAGTTAAAAAAGAAGAAGAAAAAAGTTTCTTTCAAAGAATATGGCAGTAGACGATAAACATATATCCTACAGAATTTACCTCGTAGCAGTTTTCATCTTTTTGATGGCAATTGCTATTGTTGTTAAATTGACCAATATTCAGTGGGTGCAGGGAGATCATTACAGGAAACTGGCGAAACAGCGTACGGTTAGGAATTTTGTGATTCCTGCTAATAAAGGAAATATTTATTCAGCAGACGGAAGTTTGCTGGCAACATCGATACCTAATTATGAAATCAGATTTGATTCTAAAGCACCAAAAGAAGAAAATTTCGAAAAATATATAAAACCGCTTTCAGATTCGTTATCCGTGATTCTTGGAAGACCAAGTGGTTATTATCAGAATGAATTAAGGAAAGCAAGGAATAATAAAAATCGTTATTACTTAATTGCTAAAAATTTAAGTTACACCGAATATGTGCGAATTAAAAGTTTTCCATTGTTTAATTTGGGAGCTTTCAAAGGAGGAATAATCATTGAGCAGGAAACTGTCAGAAAACATCCGATTGGTAAAATTGCAGAAAGAACAATTGGTTACGATAGAATTGATCCTGCTACAGGTGTAGAAGTTGGAAAAGGAATCGAATGGGCTTTTAAAAGTTACCTGAACGGAAAAGACGGTAAAATTTTAAAACAGAAAATAGCCAAAGGACAGTGGAAGCCAATCCGTGATGTAAACGAAGTTGATCCTATCGATGGTTATGATGTAATTTCGACTATAGATGTATTTATTCAGGATATTGCGCATCACGCCTTATTGAAACAGCTTCAGGATTACGAAGCAGATCACGGTTGTGTTGTAGTAATGGAAACAGAGACGGGTTATGTAAAAGCAATTTCAAATTTAGGTAGACAAGAAGATGGATCGTATATTGAAACTACAAATTATGCTGTAGCAGAGTCTCACGAGCCGGGGTCTACTTTTAAATTGGTTGATTTAATGGCAATTTTAGAAGATAAAGTTGTTGATACAAGTGCAGTTTATGATAGTCATGGCGGTGTAGTTAAATATTACGGAAGATCTGTACGTGATTCGCATACCGGTGGTTATGGAAAGATTTCGTTAGCTCGTGGATTTGAACTTTCGTCAAATACAGTAATGGTTCAGGCGGTTTACGATAATTATAAAAGCAATCCGTCAAAATTTGTAGATCATATCAGAAATTTTGGTTTGGATAAACCTTTAGGATTGCACTTTAAAGGAGAAGGAAGACCGATTATTCCACATCCCGGAGATAAAAGCTGGTCAGGAATTTCACTTCCGTGGATGGCTTTTGGATACTCAGTTTCAGTTACTCCGATGCAGACATTAGCGTTTTATAATTCGGTTGCAAATAATGGCGTAATGGTAAGACCGCAGTTTGTATCTGAAATTAAAGAATGGAATAAAACAATAAAGAAATTTGATACGGAAGTAATTAATCCAAAGGTTTGTTCTCCTGAAACAATAAAAAAGTTAAAAGCTGTTTTGTTAAATGTGGTTAAAAAAGGAACAGCTTCTAAATTGTACTCGAAAGATTTTTCGATGGCAGGAAAAACAGGAACAGCTCAGATGAATTATGGAGGGAAAGATGGTAAGTCAGCATTGTATTATGCATCTTCTTTTGTGGGATATTTTCCGGCTGATCATCCAAAGTATTCCTGTATTGTAGTGGTTCATAAACCAAATACATCTAAAAATAATTATTACGGGGCAGATGTTGCTGGACCGGTTTTTAAAAGAATTGCCCAAAAAATATTTACAGATGCTCCATCAACGAATAAGATTAAACGATTGGATTCTACAATTCCAAAACAGGAATATAGTTATAATAAGTTTAATACAGAATCAAATAAAAAGCCAAAACTGATTCCGAATTTAAAAGGAATGCCGGGAATGGATGCGGTTGCTTTACTGGAGAATTTAGGTTTGAAAGTAAGAGTAAACGGAGTAGGAAAAGTGAAGAATCAATCGATTCAGGCTGGTCAGAATATTAATAAAAACACAACTATAGTATTAGAATTATCGTGAAAATACTAAAAGACATATTATATAAAGTAGCTATTGAATCTGTAACAGGTTCAACAGATATTGCTATTCATAAAATAGATTTTGATTCAAGAAAAATTGAAGAAAATGATGTTTTTATAGCTATTCGAGGAACTCTTTCTGATGGGCATGATTATATCGAAAAAGCAATTCAGTTAGGGGCAATAGCAATTATTTGCGATAGATTGCCGGAAAATATTGAAAAAGGAATTACATACATACAAGTAAAAGACACCAATACGGCTTTAGCTTTTATGGCTGCAAATTACTTTGATAATCCTTCCGAAAAGTTAAAATTAGTTGGTGTAACGGGTACAAACGGAAAAACGACTATTGCATCGCTATTGTTTCAGTTATTTAAAAAAGCCGATTTCAAAGTTGGTTTATTGTCAACTGTAAAAATTATGGTTGATGATACAGAATATAAAGCGACACATACTACTCCGGATTCAATTACAATTAATCATTATTTAAATGAAATGATTGAAGCGGGTGTAACACACTGTTTTATGGAAGTAAGTTCGCACGGAATTCATCAAAAAAGAACAGAAGCGCTTCATTTTGTGGGAGGAATTTTCACAAACCTTTCACACGATCATTTAGATTATCACCCAACTTTTGCAGAATACAGAGATGTAAAAAAATCGTTCTTCGATTCATTGCCTAAAACAGCTTTTGCATTATCCAACATTGATGATAAAAACGGAACGGTTATGCTTCAGAATACTGTCGCAAGAAAATTTACATACGCCTTAAAAACATATGCAGATTTTAAAGCACAGATTTTAGAAAGTCAACTATCCGGATTATTATTGAAAGTAAACGATAATGAAGTTTGGGTAAAATTAATAGGGACTTTTAATGCCTACAATATATTAGCTATTTATGGAACCGCAATCGAGCTGGGCATGGATAGTCTTGAAGCGTTGCGTTTGTTGTCTGATTTAGAGAGTGTTTCAGGACGTTTTCAATATATTGTTTCAGAAGGGAATGTTACAGCAATAGTAGATTATGCTCATACACCTGATGCTTTGGAAAATGTTTTGAAAACAATCGATGGTATTCGTACTAAAAACGAACAGTTGATTACAGTTGTAGGTTGTGGAGGAAACAGGGATAAGGGAAAAAGACCAATTATGGCTAAAATTGCTACAGATCTTAGTGATAAAGCAATTTTAACTTCTGATAATCCAAGAAACGAAGATCCTGAAGCGATTTTAGATGAAATGGAAGAAGGTGTTGAAGCTCATAATTATAGAAAAATCCTGAGAATCACAGACAGAAAACAGGCTATAAAAACGGCTTGCCAGTTCGCTCAGTCAAATGATATTATTTTAATTGCAGGGAAGGGACATGAAACATATCAGGAAATAAATGGTGTTCGTCATCATTTTGATGATATGGAAACGGTAAAAGAAATATTAGAACAACTAAGAAAATGATAAAATGAAAATTCCAAATACCAAAATCCAATTTGACGTTGGAATTTGGTATTTAAAAATTGGGATTTAATTTGAATTAGGATTTAAAAAATTAAAAATATGCTATACTACTTATTTGAATATTTAGACAAAACATTAGATGTACCAGGAACAGGAGTTTTTCAGTACATTACCTTCAGATCAGGTTTAGCTTTAATGCTTTCGCTGCTTTTATCAACGATTTATGGTAAAAGGGTAATTAATTTCCTGCGCCGTCAGCAGGTAGGAGAAACAGTGAGAGAGCTTGGACTTGCAGGTCAAAATGAAAAAGCTGGTACTCCAACAATGGGAGGACTGATTATCATTTTTGCAACCTTAATTCCGGTTTTGTTATTTGCGCGCTTACATAATATTTACATCGTATTGCTTATTGTTACAACACTTTGGATGGGTACAATTGGCTTTATTGATGATTATATTAAAATATTCAAAAAAGATAAACAAGGGCTAAAAGGAATTTTTAAAGTTATAGGACAGGTTGGTCTGGGAATAATTGTAGGCACAGTTCTTTATTTTAATCCTGCCGTAACAGTAAGAACAGATACAGGAAAAACAGATGTTTTTAAAACTAGTACCAATACAACAGTTGTTTTACCTGCACCGGTTGAGGAAAAATCTACAGCAACAACAATTCCTTTTATAAAAAACAACGAATTCGATTATGCTGAAGTATTATCGTTTATGGGGGATGGATATGAAAAATGGGCATGGTTGGTATTTATTCCTGTAGTAATTTTTATTATTACAGCGGTTTCAAATGGTGCCAATTTAACAGACGGAATTGATGGTCTCGCTGCCGGGACCTCGGCAATTTCTGTACTTGCGCTCGGAATATTTACGTTTGTTTCCGGTAATATTATTTTCTCTAATTATCTTAATATTATGTATATCCCCAATTCGGGTGAAATGACTGTCTTTATTTCTGCATTCGTTGGGGCTTTAATAGGTTTTCTTTGGTACAACTCATTTCCTGCATCAGTATTTATGGGAGATACAGGAAGTTTGACGATCGGAGGAATTATAGCTGTTTTGGCAATTGCTGTTCGTAAAGAAATATTGATTGTTTTGTTTTGTGGAATTTTCCTTGCAGAAAGCGCATCAGTTATTATTCAGGTGAGTTATTTTAAATATACAAAGAAACGTTTTGGAGAAGGCAGAAGAATTTTTCTGATGTCTCCTTTGCATCATCATTATCAGAAAAAGGGTTATCATGAAAGTAAAATTGTAACCCGATTTTGGATTGTGGCCATCATGTTAGCTATTTTATCAATCGTTACTTTAAAGTTGAGATAGATGAGACTAGTGGTTTTAGGAGGAGGAGAAAGCGGTGTAGGTACCGCTATCCTGGGAAAGAAAAAAGGATACGATGTTTTTGTGTCTGATTTTGGAAAGATAAAAGAGAGTTACAAAGAAGTTCTTATCATTAATAAAATTGCCTGGGAAGAAGAACGACACACAGAAGATTTGATTCTGAATGCTGATGTAGTGATGAAAAGCCCCGGAATTCCTGAGAAGTCTCCGATTGTTAAAAAACTTTTTGCAGCCGGAATTAAAGTGATTTCTGAAATTGAGTTTGCAAAACCTTTTACGGAGGCTATGACTATAGGGATTACCGGAAGTAATGGTAAAACAACCACGACAATGCTGACATACCATTTACTAAAATCAGCTGGTCTGAACGTAGGTTTGGGAGGTAATATCGGAAAGAGTTTTGCCTGGCAGGTAGCCGAAAATAAATTTGACGCATACGTTCTTGAGTTAAGTAGTTTTCAGTTGGATGGAATCATAGAGTACAGGCCAGATATTGCCATCATTACGAATATTAGCCCGGATCATTTAGACCGGTACGAGTATAAATATGAAAATTATATCAATTCAAAGTTTAGAATAACGATGAACCAGACCGAAAGTGATTATCTCATTTATGATGCAGATGATGAGGCGAGTACAGAATGGTTAAAGAATAATAAAACGAAAGCACAATTAATTCCTTTTTCATTGAGCAAAACATTCGATGAAGGGGCTTCTATAAATAACAACAAAATGGAAATAAAGATCAACCAGGAAGAGTTTACAATGGAAACAGAACACATTACGTTAGAAGGAAAACATAATATGAAAAACGCAATGGCAGCAAGCTCTGTAGCAAAATTGATGCAAATTAGAAATGCAACAATTCGCGAAAGTTTATCGAATTTTCAAGGTGTTGAACACCGTTTAGAAAAAGTACTTAAAATTCAGAATGTACAATACATCAACGATTCTAAAGCAACAAATGTAAATGCGGCTTTCTTTGCTTTGGATAGTATGAACGTTCCGACTGTGTGGATTGTCGGAGGGGTTGATAAAGGAAATGATTACAACGAATTGATGCCTTTGGTGCGTGAAAAAGTAAAGGCAATTATTTGTCTAGGAATCGATAATCATAAAATCATTGAGGCATTTGGTAATGTTGTTGATATTATGGTTGAAGTAAATAACATGAATGATGCAGTGAAAACTGCTCAGAGATTAACAGAAAAAGGTGATGCTGTTTTGTTGTCTCCAGCGTGCGCTAGTTTCGATTTATTTGAAAACTACGAAGACAGAGGAAAACAATTTAAACAAGCGGTACACAACTTGTAAAAAATAATTTCAAGTTTAGGTTTCAGGTTGTAAAATTTGAAACCTGAAACAAAAGGACCTGAAATAAAAAAAGTAAGATTTATGAAAGAGCTGGTTAATAAATTAAAAGGAGATAGGGTTATATGGTCATTCGTGGCTTTATTAGCGTTGTTTTCGTTTATGCCTGTTTTTAGTGCGAGTAGTAATCTGGCTTATATTGGACATGGTACAGGGAATACACTTGGGTATTTGATCAAGCATCTGGCTCATATTTGTATCGGTTTTATGATTATTTATTGGGTTCATAGAGTGCCTTATCATTATTTTAGGGCTATTTCTAAAATAGCGCTTCCGGTTGTTTGGATTTTACTGCTTTATACATTGCTCAAAGGGACAGTTATTGCAGGAGCAAATGCAAGCCGTTGGATTCAGGTACCATTCATTGGAATTACATTTCAGACTTCAACTTTGGCGTCTATTGTTCTCTTTGTATTTGTAGCACGTTATTTGTCAAAAACCAAAGAAGAAAATGAACCATTTCAAGTGTCACTTATACAGCTTTGGATTCCGGTGTTTATTACATTGGCACTTATTCTTCCGGCAAATTTTTCGACCACTGCATTGATTTTTGCAATGATATTGACTCAGACATTCATTGGGAAATATCCTTTAAAGCATATTGGAATTATAATAGGTTCAGGAATTGCTATGTTGGCATTTTTCCTTTTGGTAGCAAAAGCTTTTCCAGATTCAAGGTTCTTTAGCAGGGTTTCAACCTGGGAAAGCCGTATTATGAATTTTACAACCGATAAGCCCGATGAAGATGATTATCAGATTGAGAAAGCAAAAATTGCAATTGCATCCGGAAAATTAGGTGGTTTAGGGCCAGGAAAAAGTGTTCAGAAAAACTTTCTGCCACAATCATCTTCTGATTTCATCTATGCGATTATTGTTGAAGAATATGGACTAGTAGGGGGAGTTGCAATATTGATTTTGTATTTATTATTGCTGTTCCGATTTGTAATAGCATCACACAAAGCTACTACATTATTTGGCAAATTAGTAGTCGTCGGATTAGGATTTCCGATGATATTTCAGGCGATGATCAATATGGCTGTTGCAGTTGAATTGTTACCGGTAACAGGCCAGACATTACCGTTGATAAGTTCAGGAGGAAGTTCAATATGGATGACATGTCTAGGACTTGGAATTATTATCAGCGTAACAAAAAAAGAAGAAGAAATAGCTGAAGAAAAGGAAGAAAAAGAGAGACGTAAAGAAGCACTTCAAAGATTAATTGATAAAGAACTTGCTGAAGAAGATTTATCGGCAGATGAAATATATGAAGAAGAAGGAATGTATTCAATTCAGGATAATTCCAAAAATCCGATGAATGCAGTGTTGAACAAATAAATTGAGAAAAGAATAGTTTTTAATACTATAAGCTAAAATAAAATGGCAAAGTATAAATTCATACTAAGTGGAGGAGGGACAGGAGGACATATTTATCCTGCAATTGCGATTGCAAACGAATTAAAATTACAATTCCCTGATGCTGAATTTCTTTTTGTGGGAGCCAAAGATAAAATGGAAATGCAAAAAGTGCCTCAGGCAGGTTACGAAATTAAAGGTCTTTGGATTGCTGGTTTACAGCGAAAACTGACTTTGCAAAATATGATGTTTCCTTTAAAATTAGCTTCGAGTCTGTTGGAGTCAAAGAAAATTATCAGGCAATTTAAACCAAATGTAGTAATAGGAACAGGTGGCTTTGCAAGTGGACCTTTATTACAGACGGCAGGATCAGCAGGAATTCCGACAGTTATTCAGGAACAAAATTCATTTCCAGGAATAACAAATAAATTATTGAGTAAAAAAGCTAATGCAATTTGTGTTGCTTATGAGAATTTAGAAAGATTTTTTCCAAAAGAGAAAATCGTTTTGACTGGAAATCCGGTTCGTCAGGATTTAATTGATATTGATACAAAACGCAACGAAGCTATTGCTTTTTATGGTTTAGACTCAAATAAGAAAATTTTATTGGTTCTGGGAGGAAGTTTAGGTGCAAGAAGAGTCAACCAGTTAATTGAAAAAGAATTAGATAATCTTCTTTCTCAGGATGTGCAGATTATTTGGCAATGTGGAAAATTATATTTTGAAGATTATAAAAAATGCAATCAGCCAAATGTAAAAGTGGTTGATTTTATTGAAAGAATGGATTTTGTTTATGCAGCGGCAGATGTAATTATTTCAAGAGCAGGTGCATCATCAGTTTCAGAATTATGCATTGTAGGGAAACCGGTAATTTTTATTCCGTCTCCTAATGTAGCTGAGGATCACCAGACTAAAAATGCGCAGGCTATTGTAGAGGCCAAAGGGGCAATTTTATTGAAAGAATCTGAATTGGAAAGCCAGTTTAATATCGTTTTTGAAGCGCTGCTGAAAGATGAGGGAAAGCAACAACAATTGAGTGCGAACATTAAAAAACTGGCAAAACCAGACGCGACAAAAGTAATTGTAGAACAAATTAAAAAGTTGTTATAATATAACTTTTTCTAAAAATTATGAAACATTCAGGGATTAATGGAGTGTTATTTTAGACAATTTGCTCACATAAGAACGAGAAAAATACAAAGGCTTAATTACTGTTTTTTATAAAAATAAAAGCAGTAAAAGAGTTTTAAAATAAAATTAAAGAAGAAAGTTTAGAGGCTTAAAGTCTAAAGCATAATGCTTAAAGCAAAAATTAAAATGAATTTAAATCAGATACAAAACGTTTATTTTATTGGTATAGGTGGCATCGGAATGAGTGCTTTGGCCCGTTATTTCAAATATATTGGAAAGCAGGTTTCAGGATATGATAAGACGCCTTCAATGCTGACAAATGAATTAATAGAAAGTGGAATTGATATTCATTTTGAAGATAATATTGGTTTAATTCCAAAAGATTATTATGTTGAAAATACACTGGTAATTTTTACGCCAGCAGTACCAAAATCACATTCAGAATGGAATTATTTCATAGAAAGAAATTATGAAATTAAAAAGCGTGCCGAGGTTTTGGGAATCATTACCAAAGATACTTTTAGTTTTGCTGTTGCAGGAACACACGGGAAAACAACGACTTCCAGTATTTTAGGGCATATTTTATATGAAAGCGGAGCAGATGTTACAGCATTTGTAGGAGGGATAGTAGAGAATTATAATTCTAATTTGATAGGTAACGGAAAAACTGTAACAGTTGTAGAAGCTGATGAATTTGACCGTTCGTTTTTACATTTGCACCCGGATATTGCCTGTGTGACCTCTATGGATGCTGATCACTTGGATATCTATGGAACCAGTGATGCGATTGAAGCTTCATTTGTAGAATTTGCTTCAAAAGTAGAAGACAGTGATAAATTGTTTATTACAAAAGAGTTGCCTCTTGATGGTGTGCAATGTGGAATCAACGAAGATGCAGTGTATAAGGCGTATAATATTAGAATTGAAGATGGTAGCTATGTGTTTGATGTACAGTCGCCATCAGAGATAATGAAAGATTTGCGTTTTGGATTGCCGGGCAAGCATAATTTAATGAATGCTTTGATGGCTATTGCAATGTCGAAAACTTTTGGAACACCAACAGTGGCTATTGCGAAAGCATTAGCTTCTTTTAATGGAATCAGAAGACGTTTTTCCTATCAGATAAAGACTGAAAAATTAGTTTATATAGATGATTATGCACATCATCCAACAGAAATCAATGCGGTGCATCAGGCGGTTAGAGAGTTGTATCCAAACAGAAAGGTACTTGCGATTTTCCAGCCGCATCTATTTAGTAGAACAAAAGATTTTGTTGACGGATTTGCGGAAAGTTTATCACAGTTTGATGAAGTGTTTTTAATGGATATTTATCCGGCAAGAGAACTTCCGATGGAGGGAGTGACTTCTGAATGGTTATTGGGTAAAATGACTAATCCGAATAAAAAAATTGTTGCAAAAGAAAATTTATTGACGGAAATCAAAGCCAGTGATACGCCAATAATTGTAACAATAGGAGCTGGTGATATTGGAGAAATGGTGCCATCAATCAAAGAGATTTTAAATGAAAATATTTAATTGGATAAATATTAGATTAGTATTCATTTTAGGGCTTGTTCTTTTTTTGTATTCGTTTGCCCAGCATCGAAACGGAGATAGAAAACTGAAAAAATCAATGGTTGTTTTTGTAGGAGAAAATACGCTTTTCGTAAAGCCGGAAACGGTTAATAAATTGTTGATAGAAAATAAAAGAGATGCTTCCAGTATTAGAAAAGATGAAGTAGATTTGAATAAAATAGAGAAAACTATCAACGAACAAGACATGATTGAACAGTCAGATGTTTTTGTAAGTATAGATGGTGTTCTAAAAGCAGTAGTAAAACAGAAGACACCAATAGCGCGAGTTTATGATGGTGCTTCTTCTTTTTATATTGATTACGAAGGAAATAAAATGCCTTTGTCAGACAATTTCACTGCGAGAGTTCCTCTTGTTTCAGGGGCAATTAATAAAAAAAATAACGAAGATTTAGCTGCTTTATTTCGCACAATTTACGACGATGCGTTTTTGAAAAAAAACATCATTGCTATAGAAATTATGCCTAATGGCAGCCTAAAAATGTTTAACCGAAACTATGATTACTTCATAGATTTTGGCAGAACGATGAATGTTGATAAAAAATTTAGAAACTATAAAGCCTTTTTTCAAAAAGCAGTTTTAGATAGTTCGTTATACAAATACAAAAAAATTGACCTTAGGTTTACGGAACAAGTAGTTTGCACAAAATAATAGAAAATGGAAAAAGATAACATTGCAGTAGGTCTAGATATTGGAACGACAAAAATAGTTGCCATGATAGGCAAAAAGAATGAGTATGGCAAGTTGGAAATTTTGGGTATTGGTAAATCCAAAAGTCTGGGGGTTGCGAGAGGAGTGGTAAATAATATTACGCAAACTATACAGTCAATTCAGCAGGCTATTCTTGAAGCCGAAAATAATTCAGGTTACAAAATCAAAGATGTGGTTGTCGGTATCGCTGGGCAGCACATCAGAAGTATTCAGCATACAGATTATATCAGCCGTAATAATCCGGAGGAAGTAATTGGAGAAAAAGATATTCAGCTTTTAATTGATCAGGTAAATAAACTGGCAATGTTGCCGGGAGAAGAAATTATTCACGTTTTGCCTCAGGAATTTAAAATCGATGGACAATCTGAGATTAAAGAGCCAATAGGAATGTATGGCGGAAGATTAGAATCCAGTTTTCACGTTGTGGTGGGACAGGCTTCTTCAATCAGAAACGTTGGAAGATGTATTCAGAGTTCAGGAATAGAACTTTCAGGATTGACATTAGAACCATTAGCATCTGCAGATGCAGTTTTAAGTCAGGAAGAAAAAGAAGCTGGAGTTGCGCTTATCGATATTGGTGGTGGAACAACAGATCTAGCCATTTTTAAAGATGGAATTATTCGTCATACGGCAGTAATTCCTTTTGGTGGAAATGTAATTACAGATGATATTAAAGAAGGCTGTTCGATTATCGAAAAACAGGCTGAGCTTTTAAAAATAAAATTCGGTTCAGCCTGGCCGGGTGAAAATAAGGATAACGAAATAGTTTCTATTCCTGGTTTGAGAGGAAGAGAGCCGAAAGAAATTTCGCTTAAAAACTTATCTAAAATTATCCATGCAAGAGTTGTGGAAATCGTAGAACAGGTTTTTGCAGAAATCAAAGCTTATGGGCACGAAGATCCTCGTAAAAAGTTAATTGCAGGAATCGTTCTTACTGGTGGCGGCGCACAATTAAAGCATATTAAGCAGTTAGTTGAGTATATTACTGGTATGGATACGAGAATTGGATATCCTAATGAACATTTAGCAGGAAATTCCAGTGAAGAAATTTCGAGTCCATTGTTTGCAACAGCTGTAGGTTTAGTAATGAACAGTATCGAAAACAGTACTCAGAGTGCTGTGAGAATGGAAGTTGTAAATGAACAGCCAAAAGTGGTTTACAGAAATGTACCACAACCTGTTCAGCAGCGATACGAAGTGGAGGAAAACTACGTTGAAAGAGTAGAAACTGTTGAAGAGTCTAGGGATACCAGAATCAATAAGGTTGAAGCTGAATCTACAGAAACCAAAATTAGGAGATCATTTTTTGACAGATACGTCGATAAAATCAAAGATTTTTTAGACAACGCTGAATAAATATAAGCCGAATAGAGATAAAAGAGAAAAGGAATTACTTTTTGCCCCAAGTCAAGAAGTAAAAAATGTACTAAATAAGAATTAAAAACCAAAAAGATGATGAGCAACTCAGAATTTGGAAGCATTTCATTTGATTTACCAAAAAACCAGTCAAATGTAATAAAAGTGATAGGTGTAGGTGGAGGTGGTAGTAATGCTATCAACCACATGTTTAAACAAGGTATTAAAGGCGTAGATTTTATCGTTTGTAATACAGATTCGCAGGCGTTGCAAAATAGCGCTGTACCAAATAAGATTCAGTTAGGTGTGAATTTAACAGAAGGGCTTGGGGCAGGTGCAAATCCTGATATAGGACAGCAGTCTGCTATCGAGAGTATCGCTGATATCGAAAAAATGCTGGATCGTGGTACTAAGATGGTATTTATCACAGCTGGTATGGGTGGAGGAACAGGAACTGGTGCGGCTCCGGTTATTGCACAATTAGCTAAAGAAAGAGAAATTTTAACAGTAGGGATTGTAACAATTCCATTTCAGTTTGAAGGGAAAGTACGTCAGGAACAAGCGCTTTTAGGAATTGAAAAATTACGTAAGCAGGTTGATTCTTTGATTGTAATCAATAATAATAAATTAAGGGAGGTTTACGGAAATCTTGGTTTTAAAGCTGGATTCTCTAAAGCGGATGAAGTTTTGGCAACTGCCTCAAGAGGTATTGCGGAGGTAATTACGCATCACTACACCCAAAATATCGATTTACGTGATGCTAAAACTGTTTTAGCAAATAGCGGAACAGCGATTATGGGGTCTGCAGTATCTGAAGGTGCAAACAGAGCAAAAGATGCTATTGTATCTGCATTGGATTCCCCGTTATTAAATGATAATAAAATTACAGGAGCCAAAAACGTATTGTTGCTTATCGTTTCTGGATCTGATGAAATAACACTTGATGAAATTGGAGAAATCAATGATCATATTCAGGCAGAAGCAGGTTATAATGCCAATATTATCATGGGGGTTGGTGAAGATGAAACTCTCGGAGAAGCAATTGCGGTAACTATTATTGCTACAGGTTTTGATGTTGAACAGCAAAATGAGATTGTTAATACAGAGCCTAAAAAAATCATCCATACATTAGAAGATGAGCAGAGAAGTGTTCATAATTTAACCAATAAGCCAATTACTTCTTTTGATTTAAATGCCGAAACACCTACTGCAAAATCTGAAGAGAAAATTGTTTTTGATTTGATGGATGACACGATTTCTCCTGTTCAGGCTCCTGTTGCTCATGTGCCTGCGCCATCAATAAATCAGGAAGAGCTGGTAGTAATGTCGGAGTTTATCAAGAATCTTGATGTGACTTTTGAAATCGTTTCGCCAATTACAGATATCGATTTTACCATTACAGCTCCGCAAACGCAATCTTTTGAGGAGACAAGACAAGTTCAGCAAAAAACTTTTGAAAAAGAAGAACAAACGACTTTCTCATTTGATTTGCCTCTTTTCAAAGCTGAACCGCAAGTAAGAAAAGAACCTGTTGTTGAGGATAATAAAATTTTATTCGAATTGACAAATGATACTCGTAATATTAAAGTAAACGAACCGGTTTCATTTGTACCGGTAACAGAACTTTCTGAGAACGGAATCATCAAATATTCATTAGAAGAATATATGGAGGTTGAAAATGATCTGGTTGCTTCAAAACCGGTTGAAAAGATAGTAGAAGAAACAGTTCCGGAGGAATTGAATATTACTTTGAAACAAAAAGTAGATTTTGCAAGCCAGCCTGATTTCACAACAACTTCAGAAGTTTCTCCGATGGAATTGACAATTGAAGAAACATTGCGTTTGAGAGCTGAAGAAAGAAGAAAGAAACTAAAAGAGTTTAATTATAAATTCCATAATAATGTTTCCAGAATCGATGAATTGGAAAAAGAACCGGCTTACAAAAGATTAGGAATCGATTTATCGAATTCTCAATCAAATAATACAAATTCAAGAATTTCAGTTGGTACAGACAGTAACAATGATTTACAGTTGCGATCAAACAATTCATTTCTGCACGATAATGTAGATTAGTTTTAAAAATCATAATATTTGGATAACCCGAAATTGGATTTAATTTTCGGGTTATTTTTTTTATCTTCGCACAGAATTTAGAATTTGACTTCGATTAATTGTTTTGAAGTTAATTATATTCTTTTTGAAAGAAAACGAAACAGTCTGAATAATATCAATACATAAATAGGCATTGACTTATTTTAATAAAAATAAAAGATGAGTTTACAAGCACAAATCATGGACGAGATCAAAACTGCCATGAAAGCAAAAGATACAGTAGCTTTAGAAGCATTAAGAGCAGTAAAATCTGAATTATTATTGGCATCAACATCATCAGGGGCTAAAGAAGAATTAACTGAAGATGAGGAAATTAAATTGCTTCAAAGATTGGTAAAAACCCGTAAAGAAAGCGCAAGAATCTTTACAGAGCAAAACCGTCCTGATTTAGCTGAACCAGAATTGGCTCAGGTGGCTGTAATCGAGAAGTTCTTACCAGCTCAGTTAAGCGAAGCAGAAGTAGAAGCTGTAATTACAAAAATCATTGCAGAAACTGGAGCTTCCGGAATTGCTTCAATGGGTAAAGTTATGGGATTAGCATCTGCTCAGTTAGGCGGAACTGCTGAAGGAAAAACCATTTCTACAATAGTAAAGAAATTACTTTCGTAAAGAAATTCCAATATTTAAATTCCAAGTTTAGTATTGGAATTAGGAATTTAAAAAATTGAAAATTAAATATTTGACCTCGTAGTTCAACTGGATAGAATATCAGATTTCGGCTCTGAGGGTTGGGGGTTCGAACCCCTCCGGGGTCACTATAAATTTTTAAAGCCTGTAAAGTATTATTTTGCAGGCTTTTTTTATGGTTCGAAAATACTTTCGATATTTTTGTTTTCGCAGAGTCTCACTATTTGCAAGTAACTCACCAAGGCTTCTTTGTATCAATTATATAGTAAATTTCATTATTAAATTAGTCACATTCTTTAGATCTAAATCAGTCAAACAAAAGCCATTTTTCCTACAAGCCAATTACCCAAATTCGTTGTAGTAGCTATTAATGCCTAGCAATTCTAGTTTTTAATTGGACTATTTCTTAAAGTGTAAGTTACCAGATTTTTTATATTCTGATGGGTATTATTATATTTTTTCTTATCCAATACAAAATTCATTTTTTTTAATATTGATACAGAATTAATATTATCAGAAGAGGGAAAAGCAGTTATTATTTTTGCTTCTATTTGTTCAAACGCATATTCTATTATTTTTTTGATTACTTCCGTCATTATTCCTTTACCTTGAAATTCACTCAACATTTCATATCCTATTTCTACAATTTCATTTTCGATATCAAAATTCCATAAACAAATTGAACCAATTAGATTGTTATTTCCTTTTTCCGTTATAACCCAATAAATGCATTCATTTCTCGCAATTAAATTTTGCATTTTAATTATATATTCTTCTGCTTTTTTTAAGTTTGATGAATTCTCTCTTCCAACAAAAGCATTTACAATTGCATCAGAATGTAATTTATGAATTAAAACAACATCAGTGTTTTCAATATTTCTTAATATTAATCTTTCGGTAATTAGTTTAGGGAAATCTTTAAAATTCAATTCCATTCTGTACTTTTTTTGATTAATTTTTTATCTGGGATCTTGGCTTTTGCTTGCCACTAACTAGTGAATATTACTGACAACATAAGACATATCGACCAATATTTAGTAGGTATGTCTCGTAAACGTAAGGGGTTATTATTATCAAATATATAATAATAAACTTATATGCTATCAAAAGGTTTTTAATTTACTGAATACTTTTCGTATAAATTAGAGTTTGATTTCGGTGCTTTTGATTAGCGAGGACGTGAGACTAATTAATAGTTTAGTCAACTTCAAATCATAAAATTAGACTTCATTTAGATTCTAATAAATGATTCGAATTCTGTTCCACTACGGTCATTATAAAAAAGCCTGCAAAATATACATTTTGCAGGCTTTTTTGTTTTCAATAAATCTTCGTTATGGCTTAGAACTTATTTTTTTTCAATAAATCTGCTTAGCTTCCCAACCATTTACTCAAAGTTATCATCTTAGTTTATATAAACACCTTTTAGTTATGATAAAAAGATACTCTCCTTCGAAAACAGGTTTATTAATAACCGTATTATTTATTTTATTTTCATTCAATGTAAATGCTCAAATAGTGAGCGGGATTATCTATGATGGTAACAAGAAACCTTTGACTGATGTTGAAATAGTAAATCAGCAAAATAATTTTGTGACAGTTTCAAATGTTGATGGAAGTTTCACAATCAAAGGCAATAAAAAAGATGAGTTGAAATTTATCTATCCCGGAGAATCAGTTAAAATAGCAGTAGTAGACAATGTTAAAAACCTGAAAGTCTATTTTGATGATGCGGAAACTATTAGAAAGAAGCAGGAAAAAATAAGAGAGGAAGAAGATAGAAGATGGGAAAAGGAAAAAAGAAAATCGGACAGAAAATATAGAACCAAAAAGGAAAAAGTATCCCGAATTATTACTGCCGATCATTCTTTACGTGGAAATCCTTTGAAAAAAACAGTAATTGGTCAAATTACGGATGAATCCGGACCACTGCCAGGTGCTACTATTATTATTAAAGGAACTAAGATTGCGGCAACTACTGATTTTGATGGTTACTATGGTATCGATGCGAAAATAGGAGATGTTTTAGTAATCAGTTACATAGGTATGAAAACAGTAGAAGTAAAGGTAGATAATAGAATAATGAATGTAGTATTATATAGTGATGTTGTGATGCTTGAATCAGTTGTTACTACCGCTGTTGGATCCAGAAAAGATAGAGTAGCAGGATTAAAGGTCGAGAGATCTGTAAGTAGCATTGCTGAAGAAGTTGCGGCGGCTCCGATATCAGATAAAAAGATTGCTGTAACAGGAAAAAATAATTCAATTAAAGCAGGACAGTTAACTGCAGGAGAAGTTAATGACTTTAGTTATTACAGCTATTGGAAAGGATTAACAGAAACAGAATTGAACCAGTGGAAAAACCATTGGAAATTAAATCCGGTGTATAGATATTCAGTAAGTCTCAAAAACGATAAAGGTTTTCCAGTAATCAATAAAACGGTTTATTTAAAGTATGAGAAAGAAATTGTCTGGACAGCAAGAACTGATAATACCGGACGTGCTGAATTATGGTTTCAGCCAAATGATTTATCAGTCGAAAAAACTTCGGACAATCTTCAAATTATTGATGTAGATAAACTTGTTTTAGTTTCAAAACCAAAAGAGTTTCATGATGGAATAAATACCTATACTTATAAGCAGGATTGTGTTGAACAGAATAAAATAAACATTGCATTTGTAATTGATGCTACAGGCTCAATGGGTGATGAAATAAGTTATCTGCAAGCCGAATTATATGATGTAATTGAACGAACAAAAAAAGAATTCCCAGGTTCTGATTTGTCTATGGGAAGTGTTTTTTACAGAGATGCCGGAGATGAGTATTTGGTTAAGAATTTTGATTTTACAACAAATATTAAAAATGTCATTTCGTTTATAAAAAAGCAAAATGCTAATGGAGGCGGGGATTATCCCGAAGCTGTAATTGAGGCTCTTGAGGCGTCAATAGAGAACATGAGTTGGGATGATGATGCACGAAGCAAACTTTTATTTCTTTTATTAGATGCACCGCCTCATTATAGTGATGCGAATGTAGTAAAACTGCAAAATCTGGCGAAAAAGGCAGCAGAAAAAGGAATAAGAATAATTCCAATTGCGGCAAGTGGAATCGATAAAAGTACAGAGTATTTGATGCGTGCTATTGCATTAGAAACAAACGGAACTTATCTTTTCATAACCAATCACAGCGGTATTGGAAACGATCATATTGAACCATCTGCAGAAAATTATAAAGTTGAAATGTTAAACGATTTAATTTTGAGAGTAATTATTCAAAATTGTTCTGTTAATACCTGCGATTCAAAAGAAAGTTCATATTCTCAAAACACAGAAATAGAAGAAAAGTTAACGAAAAAAGATGCAATTGATTTTAAATATTATCCAAATCCAACAAAAGATATTGTAACCGTAACTTTAAATAAAGAGGCAGAAGAATTGTATTTGTTTGATACGACTGGGAAATTAATTTTATACAAGACCGATAAATCAAAAGAATACAAACTAGATTTAGCTTTTCTTCCTAATGCAGTATATTATTTGAAAGTTTTGGTTGATAAAAGAGAAGTTTTTGGAAAGATTATTAAACAGAATTAATTAAGAATATATTTCTTGGATTGTGTGATTAAAAGAGCCTGTTTCGTAACTGAGACAGGCTTTTATAATAAACCATATTTTATTAGGGTATAGTTTTATTGAATGATTTCTCGTTTTTGGGTTGGTTTGAAATAACTGTTTGCAAAACAGAAACTTAATGTTTTGGTAATGAATTAATTTATTATATTTAACGAGGTTTAGATTTTATCAGAATAATTTTATATGCTGTAGCAAAACGGTTTTAAAGACCAAAAACGTTTAATCTTTAAATTATATTTTTATGAAAAAAATTTACGAAACTAAAACAAGTTTTGCTGATTTAGGAGATAGAAAAATAGCTTATAGATCTTATGGAAAAGGCAGGGCTGTAATTTTTATAAACCGTTTTAGAGGGACTTTAGATACCTGGGATCCTTTATTTATCAAAATGATGGCTAAAAAATTTAATGTCATTACTTTCGATTATTCGGGAATAGGTTCTTCTACCGGTAATATGTCTTCTGAGATTACACTCGTGGCTCAGGATGTAAAAGATCTTGCCAGTGCTTTACAACTGGACACAATCATTGTTTTAGGGTGGTCTTATGGAGGATTGGTAGCACAGGCAGCTACCTTGTTGTATCCAAATTTAGTGACACATTCGATATTGGTAGGAACAAACCCGCCGGGTAAAAATGAAGTACCTTTTGAGCAGGTTTTTCTAGACTCAGCCTTAAAGCCTATTAATGATTTTGAAGATGAAGTTGTTCTGTTTTTTGAACCAAAATCGGCTTTTAGTCTTGAAGCAGCAAAAGCTTCTCATAACCGGATTCATAAACATATTGATGTTTCAAAAATTCCATCAACGATGGAGGCTTTTCAGATTTATTTTAAAGGCGGAGATGGCTTTAGAGAAGATGTGCTGAACTTTAGGGAGCAGATAAAAAAAACAAAAACACCAATTTTAATTATTTGTGGAGATCACGATGTGAGTTTTGCTGTAGAAAACTGGTATGCAGTTTTCAATCAAATGACCAATGCCCAAATGATTGTTTATGGAGGGACAGGTCATGCGCCACAGCATCAGTATCCTGAACTTACTTCAAAATCTATTATAAACTTTGTAAAACACACATATTGACGATGTAGTTTTAGTAGTATATAAGATTTAGAGGAAAGTATACTTTGGCTATTTTCTGGAGAATAGATTTTCAGCAACCCAGGCAGGACCAATTAATAAAAACTGGATGTCTTTTAAGAAAGAAGGTTTTTTGCCCTCAATATTATGTCCGTAAAATTGTCCGATCCAGGCAATTATAAAAACGCCAATCGAAAATAGCCATAAAGGAAAAAACTGTCCGATGTAATAACTTACAACCAGACAAATTGCTGAAAAAATGGCAATTTTAAGAGCCATGGCAATTGATAACCGGATATAGAAAATGAGCACAAAAAGCAAAACTATTGTTGCCCAATTTTCTAATATTGGAGCATTAAGCTCTAATTTGGAGGTGATAAAATGAGATGGAATACTCATTAATAATCCCACAATAGAAAAGTAAATCGCCGGAACACATACATAGTGTATTGCTTTGTTCTTTGGGTTTTGATGACTAACAGCGTATTCTTCAAACCATTGTTCTAAAGTTTTCATTTCTTTCGTATTTAGGATTCTATCAAATCTATTAAAAAAAAATGAGTCTTTGGATAAATTTCAATTGTCATTTTGGATGATTCAAAAATTGTGAATATCTATTTTGAGAATAATAGATTTTATTTCTGCTAAAATCTATCTTTGGCATCCTTTTAAATAAAAATAGAGATGAGCACAATTTGGTACGAATGCAAGGTAAAATATAGAAAAACCGATGATATTGGATCACAAAAAGTTACAACAGAGCCTTATTTGATAGATGCAATATCATATACAGAGGCAGAGAAGAGAATAAATGAGGAAATGGGGGCTTATGTGAGTGAAGAGTTTAAGATTACGAATATAAAAGTAGCAAATTTTGCCGAAATCCACCCGTTTGAAAATGCTGACCGTTGGTTTAAATCGAAGGTATCCTTAATAGCTTTTGATGAAGAAAGCGGAAAAGAACGCAAAACAAATATGTATTTACTGGTACAGGCTAATGATGTAAAAGAAGCTTACGATAACACTGTTACCGCAATGAAAAATACTATGGGTGATTATACTATTCCGGCAATTTCAGAATCACCGATTATGGATGTTTTTCCGTATTTCAGCGGGGAAGAAGATGAACTGGAGAAAATGGAACGATTTAATGCCTTAAAAAGTTCTAAACCAGAAATAGTTTCAGCAGGAGAAACAGCAGAAGATTTTATTGAAGCTGAAAATGAATAAAAGATAATGGTTTTAATAAAAAATATACAGAAAAGAGGACTTGAATAGGTTCTCTTTTTTATTTAAAATTCATTCATTAAAAAGAATAGAAGTGCAGCACCTAATAGTATAGTAATCCATATTCCAAGCAGTAATTTTTTTGTCATCATGTGTAATTTTAGTTTTAAAAAACAAAAAGAATAAATACTTGTTAATTAATTTGAAGAAAAATAACTATTTTAACTATTAATATGGTTATTTTTCTGCGTAATACCTGAAACGGGTAAATTGTTTAAGTATAATTAAGTAAGATGCTGATTTTTATTATTCTTTTTAACAGGTCAATATTACAAATAAAATCGATAAACTGCAAAATAATCAGGTTAAATGCATTGCTTTTTTGTTAATCGAAAGATTTTACTTTAAAATGAATAAACCCCAACGTTTTAGAGGCTTTAGGAGGTTTTTGAATTTAAGAGAAAATCAAACTTCGATAAAATTATGCGATTTTGATTTTTTTAGCTGATTAAAAGAGTGATTATTCACCGTGAAAGTTAAAAAATGAGCCAGGAGAAAAATATTTTTTTAATTTTTATGCTTAAATATTTGAAGACAATAGAAACGAAAAAAAGACACAAACCAATTAAGTTTTTGTGTCTTTCTAATAATGTCGGAATAAAATTATTTCTGATTATACTCAAAAATATTGTCCCATAATTCATCAATTTGAATAAGGGCTTTCTCTAAAGAGATAACTTCCCATTTTCCATTTGTTTCAATACTAAGACCTATATTTTTTAATTTTAATAAAGCATCGTGAACATCAAAATCTAAATCAGTGTTTAGTTTAGTTTTAAACCAGGATTCGATTTGAAAGTCCAGATCTTCAGAAGTTAATGCTTTTTCACTTCGGCTTAAAAAAGCATATGCAAGAATTGTTTCTTTTAAAACTTCTTCTTCAGAAGAATTCAGTAGAGAATAAAATGCGCCACTGTTGTTTCCCAAATTCTTAAAATATAAACTATCCGAAAGCATTTTAGAATATCTGATCTTTTTGTTTACAAAATTGTTGTATTGGCGAAAACAATAAGCTGCCAAAATGCCTAAAGCAATTAATCCCTGATTTAATGAAGTTTTACTGTTTAAAAAGTCAATAGCTTCACCAGTTTTATAAGCTTCGTACATGTTGATTAGGGCCGGAATTACTTTGGCACTTAAGAGAGAAATTCCACCAAAAATACCCGGAATCCAAAGCAGCATTTTGTCTTTTAAAGACATTTTTGGAATTGCATTTGGAAAAATTGTCTCAAGATCGTTTTTGGGAACTCGTTTAAAGATTTTTAAGCCAATTGATCCCGGATCAACAGGTAGTTTACCTAATTTTACCTTTTTTTCTTTAAGATAATCCGCTTCGCTATAATTCAGATAAATCATAACGCGGTCATAGTATTCGATTTCTATTTCTTTTTTCCAGAAAAAATATTTTGTAATTTTTTCTTTGGCCTTGTGGTGACCACGAACATACAATTCATAATCTTTAAAAGCATTAAAATCAATAGAAAGATTTAAGCCAATTAAATCAGATTCGGTAAAGGCTTTATCTAAAGTTTCCTGATCGATGCGGGTATAATTTCCTAGTTTTAAAACGGTTTGTAATGACTCTTTAAAAGCTGAAAAATCACTTTTACCAATAAAACCTTCACGTTCTTTCTCACTTAAATCAGGATCGAACAAAGCGTAATTTTGTTTCAGTTTTTGATTTAGATTAAAAGCCTGGTAATGATAGTAATGTTCGATAATATCGAATAGTTTTTTAAAGTCATCAACCTTTTTTGGGTCTTTAGAGAAAGTAGAAAGCTGTTGTTCGAGTAAGAATTCCTTGTTGAAGGGAATGTAATGTTCTCGTGTCATATTGAATTTAGGGACTTTAATTTTTTAAATCTTTACTTAAAGCAAAAATACCACCCCAAATTTGATTTTGGAGTGGTACTTATATTAAAAGTTTCTAAAATTTATTAAAAATGAACGGGCGTATTTGTTATTATTTATAAAAAAGTTTATGATTTGATCACTCTAAAACGACCGGGGTATTTTTGCCAAATACTCTTTTTATTGCCATAATAGTCCATAAAATCTTCACATACAAAGACAGCGTGTACTTTTGACCATGCTACAACGCCACAAAATTCGCTTCCTGATGATCGTTTTAGTGTTAGAATTTGTTTCCCTTTCTCGAACCCCAAATATTTATAAATTGTTGGAGTATATACTTCACCATCTTCTAAATCATCTAACGCTTTCATAAAAGTATCGTGCTTATCAATGATTTGTTTGTATTTTGCCATCACAGCGTATGCTAAAACTGCGTAATCTTTTATTTTTTCGCTTTCCTCGTTAGTTTTAATAAAAACAAAACCAGCAGAAAATTTGGCTTTATTTAATTCATCTTGTGTAAGACTGAAAGAAGCATTGTTTTTTAATGTTATCTTATAGAGGCTATCGTTTGTTTTTTCAGTTATAAAAAGATTGTCTAATCCATAAATATTCAAAGCAGCCTTAATGAAAGCAATTGAAGAACAGTTTGTGCGTTCTCCCTGTTTAAAACTTTCGAATATTTTGTCTGAACTCAACTGAGCGAAAGAATTAGAACAGACGGAGATTAAAAGTAAAAATGTTAAAATAATAGATCGCATTATAATTATGTTTTGGAATTGTTACCCTAGTGTTTTTTTATGGTATTTCAGGGGCTTTGCAAATCTATAAAAATCAGCTGTTAGTTGCGTTTTAAGGCCTCATTTTTTTTAGTAACTATAAGTAATTCGCAATTTATCTCTATTATTACTTGAAAAAACCTTTTGAAGTTTTGTTTTCAAAAGGTTTTCCAGATTGTTTTTTGAAATTTTTTTATTTATCGCTTATTGCCAAATCCTGCCACAAGTCCTAAAGCGGCTATTAAATTGCCATCTTTTGTTGTTGTTCCATCGTAATTACGTCCAAAGGAAAATGTCAGTTTCTGATTTTTTAATATCGCATAATCTGCATTTGCCATAAGCCTCCAGGAAGAATCGATAGTGTTTTTTGACAATGCACTCCGGTAAATTGCTTCGATACTGCAGTTAAATTTAGATTGCGATTTTCCTATAATATATCTGATTCCTGTATCAAGGGTAGAAAGATTATCAATTTGGTTAACCTGATTGTCTAATGCAAAAACTTTATCTGGATTGTAAAGATATCGTATCAACCCTAATAAAGAACCTGATTTTTCCCAGGTATACCCAAAAGTAGTCCATATTCCTGAGTTGTAAACTTTGGAGTTATTAAAATTTTTATTCCTGAATTCGGCACTGATTCCGCCGGCAATATCCCATGTAAAATTTACTCTGGCGAGCTGAAATTCGCTTGCCAGTTGTTTTATTTTGGCATCTATTTTTTCAAATTGTTTTGTGTCTTTATTGCCTTCAAGTAAGATTTCTATTTTTAAAGCGATAATGGAGTCTAATTTACTCGCTTTTTTTAATAATAATTCACCAAGTAAAACATTGTCTGGGGATTCATCATTAGTGTCAAATCCGTTCAGGATATTTTTTCTTTGCTTTTTTAAACTATCAATTTCCTGTGGAAGGTTATCATATACCTGAAATTGATTTTTTTTCATTAACGCTAATTTTTCCTGTTGTAATACGGCAATTTTTTTTAATTGATTTACAGTTGTGCTGTCATATTTACCTCTGTAGATTGAAAATCTAAAGCCAGTAGCAGCATATGTGCTAGTGGGATTAAAGTTATTTGAAACAGAGTCTGTATTTTTAACCGCAAAAGACAACACCAAAGTTTGTTTTAAAACTTTTTCGCCATAAGAATTACTAAGACCTTTTGTGGTAATATCGCCCAGATTATTTTTTTTGAACAGCCAAAACGGAGCAATATCAATTGCATAATTTGATGGTAATTGTGAGAATGAATTTGTTGCAGTTTGGATAGATGTCATAAAAGCAGAGACATCTGTAGGTTTGTCAATATCACTTTGTGAAAAGCCTAACAAATTTGAAGCTGGAGAAATAGGAGCTTTTAATAAATCAAATTCCTCGCTACTGTCTTTTTGCTGTGCTACAACCATAAAGCTGGTAAGGAAAACGAAAGCAAAAATAATTTTTAGAGCTATTTTCATGATTACGATTTTGAAGGATTAATAAACTCAATATTGCAATAATAATCTGCGGATTCTCCTTCCTGGTCTACCATTTTGTATAAAGGATAGTTTCTAACTAAGAAGCCGCCTGATAGTTTAACGTTTAAGGAAGTTACATTGGTTTCTTTTGATGTATCTGTTATTGTTGCCTGAATTTTAAGATTCTTCCCGTGTAGTAATTTATTTTCTTTGATGGCTGTTTTGGGCAAATTTCCAACATGATTCGAAATAAGATCTTCTTTGTCTAAAGAAATACTCAAAGTAGAGGTTTGTCCCTGATCTCCAATAACTATTTCTATTGAAACCATTCGATTGGAATCATTAATTAAATAAAGTGTATCAAGTGTAGTTTTTGCAGCCATAGTTAATTGAGTTAAATATTTTGTAGTAAAAGTAAGTTTAAAACTGCGATATTCAAATCAATATAAATGTTTATTTTTTGATGCTTATTGTAAAGAGGGGGGCTGTATTTGGTTTTTTATCAATGATTTTAATTCTTTTTTGTTTGTAAAAAGAATTAGAAAAACAGATAAGTCAACTAAAAAGAGAACTTCAAAAATAACTCAAATATTAAATAGATAAACCATCTAATAAAATCTTATATTTTCGGCCAACAGGAATAACATCTCCGTTGGACATCGTTAAAGCTTTGAAGTTAACAGAAATAGTCTTAGAGAGATTTACAATATAAGAACGATGTACCTGCATAAAATTATTATTGTCAATTTCTAAGGAGATATTGGAAAGCGAGCCATAAATAATAATCGGAGATTTTAATTTGGTGCTAAAGAGTTTCATGTAGTTGCCCAGACTTTCGATATAAATGATATCTTCGATTGGCATGTTGGTCATCTGTCCGTTTATACGATAGGAGAATGTTTTTGTGTTAGTGTCGATTCCTTTTTTAAGGCTATTTCCTGAAAAATAAGTTTTAGCTTTTTCTATGGCTTTGGCAAATTTTTCAGGAGAAATAGGTTTTAGCAGATAATCAATTGCATCATTCTGGTAAGCTGAAAGCGCAAAATCAGAATAAGCTGTCGTTACAATTGTAAGCGGACGATTGGGCTGGAGTTCCATTAATTCGACGCCTGAAATTACAGGCATATTTATGTCGAGAAAAATAATATCATATTGGTTTTCGTTAAGCATTTTTATGGCTTCCATGCCATTAAAGGCACTTCCGGAATGTTCCAGTTCGTCAAATTTTGAGATATGAGAGATCAGTGCTTTATGCGCAGGTGATTCATCATCAATTATGAGGCAGCGATAGGTAATTGCCATATACTTAATTTTACAACAAACATATTATTTTCTTTTTTACAGCTTAAATCGTGTTTTAAGCCATAGACTTCCAAACGTCTTTTTAGATTTTCAATTCCAATGCCGGTGCCCGAAAGTCGTGATCCTGATTCCAGATAACTGTTTTTTAAAATAAAAGTCAAATTTCGGCATTTTACTTTTAAATCCAGTTTAATAAACGGTTTTGCGGTTTCAGCAGAGAATTTCACCGCGTTTTCTACCAGTGGTAAAAAGAATAACGGCGGAATCTCGGTCAGATCATAAATGCCTTCAATATTTTGGGTTACAGATAGTCTTTCGTTTCTAAAGGTGTAATATTCAATATATTTTTTAATAAAAGCTATTTCTTCTTCAATTAAAACATAATCTTTTTTTGTCGCTTCAATCTGATAACGAAGCATATCCGAAAGGTTCAGTATCCGGTCAGGAACTTTGTCAGGTTCAGCCAATGCTTCTCCGTAAAGATTATTCATGGCATTTAATAAAAAATGTGGATTCAATTGCTGTTTTAAAAACAAAAGTTCCGACTTAAAATTCATGATGTCTTTGTCTGTCTGCGTAATTTTTTTGGTAATAAAGATGTGTACAAAATAGAAAAAAGTACCATTTATAATAAGTGACAATATTTGCAGGGTTTTTAAATTGCCTAATCCAACTTCTGGAAAAAACCAGGCCATACAATAGTAAAAACCAGTCCAGTAAACGACAAGAAGCGTAAAAAAAAGTCTGAACTTTTTACGGAATAAAAAAGGTTTGATAATAAAAAGATTAAAACAGGTTACCCAGACAATAGTTGGGAAATAACCAATAGCAATTTTACTGAGAATATAAGGCCAGTCGTGACCGTCAAGTTTTATTTCATCATAAACACAAGCCAGAATAACCAGATATACAAGCGTATTTACGATAAGATTGCGTAGAAAAAAGTTTTGATAAATTTTTGCGATTGTCATAACGGCAAAAATAATATAATAGTATAGTTTATAGCTGTTTATGATGTATAAATTATACGAACGCCATTCGTATAAAACATACGCCACTGGTATAAAATTGTTATTAAAATCAGAAGGCCTAAATTATTTTTGATCCGGATTTAATCATCATAGAAAACAATTTTAAAGTTTATGAAATCAAAAATCATTTCGTTAATCGTTGTATTTACATCTTTGCAAACAATAGCTCAGGAGAAAGAACCTGGTATGAAAACGTTTGGTAAAGCTATAATTGATAAATTTCCAAGTACAAGAACTTTTGATATACAATATGAACAATTAGGACCGTCAAATTACAATTCTGAATTATTAGGAAATAGATTTGAACGAGGAAGAATTGAAAATCATAGTCGGTTTAAAGCGGCGTTTAATTTGCCTTTTTATGCTTCAAAATCCAAAAGGTTTGTTTTGACGACTTCATTGCGGTACAAATATGAAAGTTATGATTTTGGAGGAATTTACAATTACAATACAGATCAAACTTATACCCGTGACGATCAAAATACTCAATATTGGGCCGGAGCAGTAAATGCAACCTATATGTCTTCGCTTTTTAGCAAACCGGTTATTTATAATGCTACGGCCATTGCTGATGGAAACGAAGATGATTTTCAACGTTTAAAAGGTTTTGTTTCGGTAGTTTTTGTGCTTAAAAGAACTTCTTCTACTACTATTACTGCAGGAGCTTTGGCATTATTGGATCCTTCATCGATAATTCCGATTATTCCCCTTTTTTCTATGAACCATAAGTTTAAAGATTCAAAGTGGGATATGGATTTTATTCTGCCTCAGCGAATTTTGTTTAGACGAGAATTGCTCGAGAATGGAAGGATTTCTTTTGGTACAGAATTGAATTCGGAGAACTTTTATCTCAATTTAAATGCTGCTAATTTAAGAGGCGTTTATGAACTTAATCAGCTAGAGCTAAAAACCGGAATCACCTATGAATATAGTTTTTCACCCAAAATAATTGCATTTGTTAAAGGTGGTGTAAATCATGTGTTGACCACCCGAATTACCGAAAAAGGTGAACGAACCAATAGATATGTTTATGATCAGAAAGAAGATACTCAGGGATATTTTAGATTTGGAATCTCATATAACCTTTTTAATAAAAAACAGTAGTTCTTAGTTTTATAATTTAAATTAATGATTATGGAAGTTGAAATTTTTAAAACAAATGTTCAGGAAGAGGCAGATAAAAATCATGTAATGACTGTTATTCAGACTCGGTTTCCGGCTTACAAAATCAATTTTGATTTAGAAGACTGTGATAAAATATTAAGGGTTGAAGGTGATGAACTGAAACCTGAAAATATTGTGGAATATGTGAATCATCTGGGATACGTTTGTGTTCCGTTAGAATAAAAAATATGATCAGTTTTATTTTTTCTTGTATAATGTTGTTGTTGGAGCAGTTATAACTACATAAGTTTCCTTTTTGCAGAGAAAGGTTTAGTTGATTTTATGCACATTATTTTTTTAAATTTGTGCCCTATGAAAAAAGCATTCCAACTCTTCGATTTTACTCAAAAAGTAAATTATAGAAACGAAATTTTAGCCGGTTTAACCGTTGCGATGACCATGATTCCTGAATCTTTGTCATTTGCTATTTTGGCTGGGTTTCCGCCATTGGTTGGATTGTATGCTGCTTTCATTGCCGGATTGGTTACGGCTATTTTTGGAGGAAGACCGGGAATGATTTCAGGCGGAGCGGGAGCGACCGTTATTGTTTTAATTGCCTTAATGAAGTCGCACGGAATAGAATATGTTTTTGCAGCCGTTGCACTTGGGGGTGTAGTTCAAATCTGCATCGGACTTTTTAAACTTGGGAAATTTATTCGTTTAGTCCCTCAACCTGTGATGTTTGGTTTCGTAAACGGATTAGCGGTTGTGATTTTTATGTCGCAATTAGAGCAGTTTAAAACGGTTATAAATGGCCAGGTTTCATGGATTCAGGGAACTCCTTTATATATTATGTTAGGCTTAGTCGCTTTGACGATTGCGATTGTTTTGATTTTTCCCAAAATCACAAAAACAGTTCCGGCTTCTTTGGTTGCTATTATGGTAGTTTTTGCTTTGGTGATTATTTTTAATATCGAAACTAAAACAGTAGAAGATATTGCTTCAGTTCAGGGTGGATTTCCTCCATTTCATATTCCAGATATTCCATTTTCTTTTGAGACTTTAAAATTGATATTTCCGTATTCGGTAATTGTTGCGGCTGTTGGTTTGACAGAAGGTTTATTAACACTGAATTTAGTTGACGAAATTACCGGAACGAGAGGAAACAGTAACAGGGAATGTATAGCACAGGGAAGTTCGAATATTTTAAACGGTTTTTTCTACGGAATGGGTGGCTGTCCGATGATTGCGCAGACTTTAGTAAATCTTGGTGCCGGTTCCAGAGCCAGACTTTCAGGGATTATTGGTGCATTGACTATTTTAATCATCATACTTTTTGGAGCTCCTGTAATTGGAAAACTGCCAATGGCTGCTTTAGTTGGGGTGATGATGATGGTGGCTGTAACAACTTTTGAATGGGCAAGTTTTAAAATTATTAATAAAATGCCACGCCACGATATTTTCGTCGGAATTCTAGTTGCTGTAATTACAATTGTATTGCATAATCTGGCTTTGGCAGTTTTAATTGGTGTAATTATTTCAGCTTTGGTGTTTGCATGGGAAAGTGCCAAAAGAATTCGTGCAAGGCATTATATCGACGAAAACGGAATAAAATATTATGAAATTTACGGCCCGTTATTTTTTGGCTCAACGACTACTTTTCTTGAAAAATTTGATATTCAGAACGATCCGAATCATATTATAATTGATTTTAAAGAAAGCCGTGTTTATGATATGTCGGCAATCGAAGTTTTAAATAATCTGACAAAAAAATACAATCAGGTTAATAAAGTGGTTGAGTTGAAATACTTAAGCGAAGACTGCAGACAATTGCTAAAAAATGCTAATGCTGTTATTAATGTAAATGTGATTGAAGATCCAACATACAAAGTGGTTTTATGAAAAAATAAGTTCTAACAATCATGAGGAAATTATGAATTTCCCCCGATATGAATTTTTCTAACTTCTGAAATTAATTGTCCTTCTTCTGAAAATCCTTCAATTAAAATCTGAATTTCTTTTTGATTGTTTTTCGGAAATTTTATCTGATAGTCCTTGTGGTCGTCTTTTAAATCTATATCCGAAGACCAGTCTAAAGTGCCAAAATAATCGAACTCCTCCTGATTTTCAAATATACTATTTTGGTATTTAATGTTTTGAGCGAAACCTTTCGTTACTATGAACGTAGTAAACTTTGCTCTGAAATAATTATTTTTCTGTCCTTTTTTCATGTAAATTTTAATCGTACCATGTCCAGAAGCGGAAACATCCGAATTGCCTGATGGATCAATATAAATTTCATCAATCTGATCCAAAGTAAGATTTAATAATTGATTAAAATCAAATACTAAGATGTCATCAATATATATCGATGGAGAACTTGCCGAATCGCCCAGATAAGTTCCTCTTCCGTTGCGGACATATACACTATTGTCATTTTGATTGATACCTGTATTATATCCGTTTGATGTCAGAAAGCTCAAAACTGTTCTGTATTCTCCTTCTTTAATTTTAAAGGCTTTAGCAACAGCGCTCATGCTGTTTTTGTGATTTAAAACTTCTTTTTTGAAATTGTTTTTTATTGCTATTCCTTTCAGTTCAATTACTTTATCTTCTGGTTTTGGGGTAGAAAAATTAAAAACATTGTCAGTGGTTTTTAATACAGGACAAGTAATATTTTCGAATGAAGGTCCTAAAATAAATCGGGGTTCATTTCTGGAAACTCTGGCTTCTATCTTAGTAAATACTGCTGCGTTTTTTTCATTTACCATTTGTACAGCTAATACGGTAGAATCCTGCGCATAAAAATGTTCAAACTTAAAATCATTATGCAGATCTATATTTGCTTCTTCAAATAAATTATCTTTTAAGGATATAAGAGAAATTTTGTTCTTCGAATTTGGTTTTAGCTCCTTTTCTACTTTACCACTTACTGTAATCCCTTTTTCAAATTGATAATTCATTTTTGGCGGATCAGATTTAATATTTTCCCAGAGAAATTTGCTCTTATTTTGATTAAGCATTAAGAGCTCAATATCTTGTTTTCGATTCTTGTTGTTTGGGTTATAATAAGGATACGTATTCGTTTCAGGTTTGTCTAAATAAGCATTCAGATAAAAAGTCCCTAAAATCGATTTTTTTTGATTTACACAAACGTTCTTTTCAGGGAGTATGCTAATACTTAAATGACCCTTATTAACTTCTGTCTTTCCGGATAATATAATACTGTCATTCGCTGTTGCTTTTGCTTCAAGTGTTGTTGTAGGAGCAATATTATTTTCAATATACACCAATCGCTCAGTAACTTCATTCAAATCTTCATCCAATACCCTGATAATGTTTACTCCATTTGATAAAAATTTCTTATCAAAAAAACAGGACTGTTCTGTTTTATTATTGTTGAAAGTAATTTCCTGCTGCATAAAATTACCATCTTGTTCAATAAGCAGAATGAATTTTTTATTTTGATATAACTGAAGACCTTTTTCATTGGTTTTAAGAACAACAAGTAAATTGTTTTTGGTCAGATTGTTATTGTAACTCAAAATAATCCCGGTTTCAGTAATTTTGCCCAATGGCTGTGATATGTTTAATTTCTCAGAGTTTATTTTAAGGGTATATTTTTCAGTTAAATCAGCTTTTAAATAAAAAACACCATTTCCCATTGAGTTGGTATGAAAATGTGTAACCTCATTTGATTTTGAATCCAATATGACTCCGTTCATTATTTCCAGGCCTTTTTTATTGCAATCTTTAATTTTAATTCCAACCGTATTAATGATGCCGTTGATGATATTTCCACCTTCTGGGAATAAACTTATTTCAGCTGTTTTCCAGTTAGGTTCATTGGTTTCAAAAAGATAGGGATTGCTTTTGCTGATAATTTCAACTGTTTGATTAAAAGAATCATCTTCTTTGAAATTATTCATCCAATTGGTATAAAAATGGAAGTTATATTTGCCGGGTTTAAATTTTTCACTCAAATGAATTCCTCCCTTAAAAGTGCCATGCTCTGTAAAAAGTAACTGTTTTTGAATTATTTGCTGCTGATCATCATAGATTACCAATTCAACGTTTGTAGTGTTACTATTTGGAATGTTATTATTTTTACTGAATACATATCCCTTAAAAACGATATCTTCATTGTTTATATAAATATTTTTATTGAATTGGACATGGATAATTTCCCTGTCGTAATGAAAATAAGTATTGATATATTCCTTTATTTTTTCCGAATTATTGGTAGTTTGAGAAAAGGATTGTAAACAGAATAACAAACTAAAAAATCTGGAAATTAGTTTCATACAAAGCAATGTTTAAGCTAAATTATATGTTGAATAAATCAGACATAAATTTAATTGCAATAATAATCTGTGGTAGTTAATGCATTCTTAATGTTTTGTTTAAAACATCAAAAATTTTGTAATGATGTGTGAAAAAATAAAAGCTAAAAAAAATCCGTTTACTTTTGGTAAACGGATTTATATATAGTTGAGAATGAGTTCTTACATCATTCCAGGCATTCCGCCTCCCATTGGCATTCCGCCTCCGGCATTTTCTTCTTTAATATCGATTAATGCACATTCTGTAGTTAAGATCATTCCGGAAACAGATGCAGCATTTTCTAATGCAACACGAGTTACTTTCTTAGGATCGATAATTCCAGCAGTAAGCATATCTACATATTCGTCAGTTTTTGCGTTGTATCCAAAATCACCTTTTCCTTCAGAAACTTTAGCTACAACAACAGAACCTTCAAGACCAGCGTTTTCAACGATAGTTCTTAATGGAGCTTCAACAGCACGAGAAACGATTTGGATTCCCGTTGCTTCGTCAGCATTGTCAGCTTTTAAGTCAGCCAAAGCAAGTTTAGCTCTTAACAAAGCAACACCACCTCCGGCAACGATTCCTTCTTCTACAGCAGCGCGAGTTGCGTGTAAAGCGTCATCAACTCTGTCTTTTTTCTCTTTCATTTCAACTTCAGAAGCAGCACCAACATAAAGAACAGCAACACCTCCGGCTAATTTAGCCAAACGCTCTTGTAATTTTTCTTTATCGTAATCAGATGTAGTAGTTTCCATCTGACCTTTAATTTGGTTCACGCGGTTTTTGATGATATCAGCTTCACCAGCTCCGCTTACGATAGTTGTATTGTCTTTATCGATAGAAACTCTTTTTGCGTTTCCTAACATTTCGATAGTTGTATTTTCCAGCGTATATCCTCTTTCTTCAGAGATTACAGTTCCGCCAGTTAAGATTGCAATATCTTCTAACATTGCTTTTCTTCTGTCTCCAAAACCTGGAGCTTTTACAGCAGCAATTTTAAGCGCACCTCTTAATTTGTTTACTACTAATGTAGAAAGAGCTTCTCCGTCAACATCTTCAGCAATAATCAATAATGGTTTTCCTGATTGTGCAACTGGCTCTAAAACTGGAAGTAATTCTTTTAAAGAAGAAACTTTTTTGTCGTATAATAAGATGTATGGAGAGTCTAATTCAACTTCCATTTTCTCTGGATTTGTTACAAAGTAAGGAGAAAGATATCCTCTGTCAAACTGCATTCCTTCAACAACGTCAACGAAAGTGTCAGTTCCTTTAGCTTCTTCAACAGTAATAACACCTTCTTTTCCAACTTTTGCGAAAGCAGTAGCGATTAATTCACCAATAACTTCGTCATTGTTAGCAGAGATAGAAGCAATTTGCTGAATTTTATCAGAATCGCTTCCAACTACTTTAGCTTGTTTTGCTAAGTCAGCTACGATAGTTTCAACAGCTTTGTCAATACCACGCTTCAAGTCCATTGGGTTTGCACCTGCCGCAACGTTTTTCAAACCTTCTTTTACGATTGCTTGAGCTAAAACGGTAGCAGTTGTAGTTCCGTCACCAGCTAAGTCATTAGTTTTAGAAGCTACTTCTTTCACCATTTGCGCACCCATATTTTCTAGTGCGTCTTTTAATTCGATTTCTTTTGCAACAGAAACACCATCTTTAGTAACAGTTGGTCCACCAAATGATTTTCCGATAATTACGTTACGACCTTTTGGTCCAAGTGTTACTTTTACAGCATTTGCTAATGCATCAACACCACGTTTTAAACCGTCACGTGCTTCAATATCAAATTTTATATCTTTTGCCATTTTAATTTTTTGTTTAAAGTTTGATTTGTTTCAAGTTAAATGAAGTTCTTAATACTTCGTACTTAATACAATATTTTTTAGATAATCGCTAAGATGTCGTCCTCACGCATGATTAGATAATCAGTGCCTTCCAGTTTTAGCTCGGTTCCTGCATATTTACCATAAAGAACAGTGTCTCCAACTTTTACAGTCATAGTGTGATCTTTAGTTCCGTTTCCTACTGCAACTACAGTTCCTTTTTGTGGTTTCTCTTTGGCAGTATCTGGAATAAAAATACCTGAGGCAGTTTTGGTTTCAGCTGCAACAGGCTCAATAAGTACGCGGTCTGAAAGCGGTTTAATGTTTAAAGCCATGATTTTATATTATTATAAGTTATACGTTTTTTTTATGTTCTATAAACTTTCAGAAACTGTGCCATGCTAGAAAAACTGACATTATTTCCTAAAAAAAATGCCAGCTTTGACAGGCTGGCATTTTGATTTATATCAAAATTATTATTTCGCTGCAGGTGTTGCCGGAGCAGGTGTTTGTTGTGCCGGAGCAGCTGGCGCAGGGGTGTTAACTGGTGCTGCTTCAGTTTTTTCAATAATTTTAGATTCGGTATCACTTAATGATCCTGTAAAACTTAAACTTGAAAGCATGATTAATACAATCAAAATAGTAGCTAGTGTCCAGGTACTTTTATCTAAAAAGTCAGTTGTTTTTTGTACCCCGCCCAACATCTGTGTTCCGCTGATAGTAGAAGACAATCCACCTCCTTTAGGGTTTTGTACCATAATAACTACGATCAATAGAAAACAAACTATTGTGATTAAAACTAAAAAAATTGAAAATGTGCTCATTACTTAATTATTGTTATTGTTATTTTGTTGTAAAATCTTTATATCCGATATGCGGTCTGCAAAGAAAGTAATTTTTTCTGGATATTTCAAAATTAATATTTCATATGCTTGTATCGCCTTTGTGTATTTTTTTTGATCCAGATAAACCCTTGCTAAAGTCTCGGTCATTAAATATGAATTATCTTCTTTGTTTGTGTCCAGTTGTACTGCCGCGTTTATTACGGTCTGCTTTATAGGAGAAATTTTTGGGTTGTTTTCTATGAATTTATCAATTATATCTGCTTTTTTCTTTTTTTCTTCTTCGACTTTTTGAATCTCTGCTATATGTTCCGGAGATCTGTCAATAGGCTCCGTTTTTGATAGTTTGAGCCACTCCTGAAAAGAGTGTTTCTCGTTCATTGAAAAATCCGGGAGGGTTTGAATTTCGGGATTTTCTTCCGTTGCTTCCAGAACCGGTTCAGTAATTTCTGTTTCTTTTGGTTCTTCTGTATTTTGTGGCTCTTTCAGAACTACAGATATTGCTTTTTCAGATAATTGAGAAACTACAGGCTGGAACTCTATTTCATCTTCGTCTTCTACAATTTCATCAAAAAAAGTTATAATGGGCTTAGGAACTGGAGCTGTTTCGGTAATTGGGGCTGTTTCAATAGTTGGAGTTTCTTCAATAATTGAAGCTGTTTCAACTGGGATTAATTCTTCCACAGGTAAAAATACTGTTTGCTCAATAACAGGTTCCGTTGGTTTTTCTTCAATTTTTTCAGGTTCTTCAAAAATTACTGATGTGGCTTCTTTTATAGAATCCAAAATGGAACGTTCAATAGGGTCGATACGGATTTCTGCAGTCTTTTTCTTTTCTTCGGCTAAAACAATTTCACTGTCAAAAACAGTCATATTTAGTAAAGCATTGAGTTTTTGATCATAAAATTCGCCCTGAATAGAAGTGAATGTTTCTGAATTGATAAAATCAAACAAAACAGAACGGTCTGTTGTATGGGCACCAGTAACTTTTAAAGCATAATTGTACTTAAAACTATTTTGAATATAAAGCCCTTTTAAACGCAATGCTCTGGCACTTTGAAAATACGGAAATTCATTCAGGACACTTGACAGTGCTTCTGTCTGCTTTTCTGTGATTGTATCAGGATTGTTTATAAGGTATATATAATTAGTTACGTTCATTTAATTCTTTGCTTTTATTATAATTGACCAAAAATAGTTTGTTTGATTTACAAAACAAAAAAATTACCATTTGGCCAAAGACTCATTAAAGATGTCTTGTGTAATTCTTTCAAAAATAGTTTTTATTGCCTCATTTAACACGCTTCCAACAAGCTGTGACTGTGCCGGATAATCATAATAAAATTCAAATGTTTTTTCAAAATCATCAGTTTCTTTCTTTCTGTTTGAAAAACGAACATTTACACGAATCGTCAAACGGTTTTGCGAAGCTCCCGCATCACCATTTGTTGTGACGGCTGTTGCTGTCATCGGAGAAATTCTGTAATCTATGATTTCGCCTTCATAAAGCAAATCACCATTAGAGCTAACCAGATTTAAATTGGTCTGGTTCATAATTAAATCCTGTAATGCCAACGTAAACTCTCTGTCAATACCAGGTTCAATCAAATCGGCATTATTCTGAAAAAAGTTCACCTGAAATGTTTTGCCTTCAATAGGAGAAGCACCCGTGAAGTTATATTTTACAGTACAACCGCTCAGTGTTAAAAGACTGATAAGTGCGAAAAGAGAATATATTTTTTTCATAATATTATTAGAAAAGTACAATGTTTTAAATTCCAAATTCCAATTGTGTCCAAATATAGGTAATTGGATTTTGGAATTTTGAAATTGTAATTTAATTATTTTTTATAAATCGAATTGCTTGATTTTGCGGTATAAAGTTCTTTCAGAAATACCTAATTCATCAGCGGCAGCCTTGCGTTTTCCTTTGTTTTTCTCTAATGATTTTTTGATCATTTCGATTTCTTTCTGTTCTAAACGTAAAATTTCTTCCTCTTCAATAGTTTCGGCAAATAAATAATTGTCGTCAGGAATCTGATAATTGTCTTCACGTACTGCAGGTTTCATAACAGCCGTTCTTGGTTCTTCCTCGAAATCAATTTCGCTGTCGTTTTGCTGATTTCCGTAAATCTTCTGAATCAAATTTGGATTGATATCCTGTACTTTTGACGAACCGTTTTTCATTAATTCGAGAGTCAGTTTTTTCAAATCGTTTAAATCGCTTCTCATATCAAAAAGAACTTTGTACAAGATGTCTCTTTCAGTGCTGAAATCGCTTTCTTTTTTGCTATCGCTAATAACAGAAGGTAAATTGCTTCCTTCTGCTGGCAAATAAGATTGTAAAGTAGCCAAACTAATATCGCGATTGGTTTCTAAAACAGAAATCTGTTCTGCCACATTTCGAAGCTGACGGATATTACCGCTCCATCTGAACTTTTGTAAAAGCTGAACTGCATCATCATCCAGTCTTAAAGGTGGCATTTTGTATTTGTGAGCAAAATCGGCCACAAATTTTCTGAACAATAAATGAATATCGTCATTTCGCTCACGTAAAGGAGGTAATGTGATTTCAACTGTACTTAAACGATAATACAAATCTTCACGGAATTTTCCCTTTTCGATAGCATTAAACAAATTTACATTGGTTGCGGCTACGATTCTGACATTTGTTTTTTGAACATGAGAAGAACCAACTTTTATAAATTCACCATTTTCCAAAACACGAAGTAATCTTACCTGAGTTGTCAATGGTAATTCTCCAACTTCATCAAGAAAGATAGTTCCGCCGTCAGCCACTTCAAAATAACCTTCACGTGTACTTGTTGCACCTGTAAAAGCTCCTTTTTCATGTCCGAAAAGTTCACTATCAATTGTTCCTTCGGGAATTGCTCCACAGTTTACAGCAATATATTTACCATGCTTTCTGTGTGAAAGCGAATGTATAATTCTTGGAATGTTTTCTTTACCAACACCGCTTTCCCCAGTTACCATAACCGAAATATCAGTTGGAGCAACCTGAATGGCTTTTTCGATAGCACGATTTAATTTCGGATCATTACCAATAATCTCGAATCGCTGTTTTATTGCTTGAACTGTTTCCATGTAGATTTTTGTTTCAAGTTTTTATTTGTTTCAGGTTTCAGGTTTTCTCTAAAACTTAAAACTTTGGCTTATATTTTTTCTTTTGCCACAGATTAATAAGGATTATCATTTTTTATTTTGAAATGAATATTTCTTTTTAGTATGACGCCATTTTTTTAATTAACCACAAATTACACAAATTAGCGCAAATTCAATTTATGAATTTATCAATCTTTTATGAACTAGTGATTTGTTTTGAAAGTTTGCAATTATTCCAACAGGAGTATCTGCAAGCTTCATGTAATTTAAAGTTTGAGCAAGGTGATCATTGCTAATTTCTTTCACTGATTTTACTTCTAATATTATGTCTTCATAAACAATAAAATCGGCATAAAATTTATGGGGTAAGATAACTCCTTTGTATTCTATTGAAAATTCCTTTTCTCGATGATAAGGAATATTATTATTTTTAAATTCAATTTCTAATGCATCTTTATACACAATTTCAAGTAATCCAGGCCCTAATAATCTATGTACTTCCATGCATAAGCCTACAATTTCATAGTTTTGATCTTTCTTGTAGTAATATTCATTGGTATCAATCATAAAAAAAGAATTTGTGGAAATTTGTGTAATTTGCGGTTAAAAATTAATTCATTTCAGAATACCCCACAGCTTCACCTTTTAAAGTTCCACTAGTACAGCTTGTAATTTTCACGTTTACAAAATCTCCAATTTTGTAATTTTCTTTTGGAAAAACTACCGTTATACTTTGTGAGTTTCTTCCTGAGAATTCCTCTTTCGATTTTTTAGAAACTTTCTCTACTAAAACTTCAACTGTTTTTCCAACAAATTCTTCACTTCTAAACCAAGCATGTTTTTGTTGTAAATCTACGATTTCCTGTAATCTTCTGGCCTTGGTTTCTTCTTCAACATCGTCCTTCATTTTTCTTCCGGCAAGAGTTCCTGGTCTTTCAGAATACGAATACATATAACCAAAATTATATTTTACATATTCCATTAAGCTCATTGTGTCTTGGTGATCTTGCTCTGTTTCTGTTGGGAAACCGGCTATCATATCTTGCGAAATCGAAGCATCAGGAACAATCGCTCTAATTTTATCAATCAAAGCCATATATTCTTCGCGAGAATGCAGACGATTCATTTCTTTTAAAATTCTATTACTTCCAGATTGAACAGGTAAGTGAATATGTTTACAGATATTTGGATATTTTGCCATAACGTGCAAAATACTTTCGTGCATATCCTGCGGATTAGAAGTTGAAAAACGAATACGCATTTTAGGAAAACCAACAGCAACCATTTCAAGCAATTGATCAAAATCAACAGCAGTTGCTTTTTGCATTTCAGAAGCGTTTACAAAATCCTTTTTCAAACCACCTCCATACCAAAGGTAACTATCAACGTTTTGTCCAAGAAGTGTAATTTCTTTAAAACCTTTGCTCCATAAATCCTGAATTTCAGCCATAATACTTTGCGGTTCACGACTTCTTTCGCGACCACGTGTAAAAGGAACCACACAAAATGTACACATATTATCGCATCCGCGAGTGATCGAAACCAAAGCTGTGATTCCGTTGCTCATTAAACGAACAGGAGAAATATCTCCGTAAGTTTCTTCTTTTGATAAGATTACATTAATAGCGTCACGCCCTTCTTCAACTTCTGCTAATAAATTAGGCAGATCTTTATAAGCATCAGGACCAACAACAAGATCAACGATTTTTTCTTCTTCCAAAAATTGGCTTTTCAAACGTTCAGCCATACAGCCCAAAACCCCCACTTTCATTTTCGGATTTGTACGTTTTACAGCATTGTATTTTTCTAAACGTTTACGAATAGTTTGTTCGGCTTTGTCACGAATAGAACAAGTATTAACCAAAACCAAATCAGCTTCTTCTAAAACTGAAGTTGTATTATATCCTCCTTCAGACAAAATGGAAGCTACGACTTCACTGTCCGAAAAATTCATCGCACAGCCGTAACTTTCTATAAAGAGTTTTTTAGTATTCTCAGGTTTATTTTCCAAAACAAGACTTTCACCTTGTTTGCTTTCTTCAATAATCTTTTCCATTATAAAAATTCAAAGTGCAAAGATAGAGTAATTACGCTTAATATGACAAGATGTCAGATAAAGAATTAACAATGTTTTGAGAAATATCATTGGGTAGCTTTTAGGAGCTATTTCCAGCATTCCATTGCAATCTGGGCTATCAAGAAAAGGTTTCAAAAAGCACATTTCTCGGTCTGAAATCATTAAAAGTTGTACCTATATATATAATAGAGAAGATTACAGATAAATATGCAATTTTAAGTTTCATAATATCAAAATACTTCAAAAATGCATTCTTAAGGTTAATATTTAAAAAAAATAGATACTTTTGTTCCAGAAAATAAGAGCAATGGCAAAGAATTTAGTAATAGTGGAGTCACCTGCAAAGGCGAAAACGATCGAGAAATTCCTCGGAAGCGATTTTCAGGTGGAGTCAAGTTATGGTCACATAGCAGACTTACCATCAAAGGAAATAGGAGTAGATGTAGAAAATGGTTTTAAACCTAAATATGAAGTTTCTCCGGATAAAAAAGCCTTGGTTACGAAACTAAAATCACTTTCTAAGAATGCCGAAACGGTTTGGTTAGCATCCGATGAGGACCGCGAGGGAGAGGCTATTTCATGGCACTTGGCGGAAGAATTAAAACTGGATACAAAAAAGACCAAAAGAATTGTTTTTCATGAGATTACAAAATCTGCGATTCTTAAAGCAATTGACAATCCAAGAGAAATTGACTATAATTTAGTAAATGCACAGCAAGCACGTCGTGTTTTGGATCGTTTAGTAGGTTATGAATTATCTCCGGTTTTATGGAGAAAAATCAAAGGAGGACTTTCTGCCGGACGTGTGCAATCTGTTTCTGTACGTTTGATTGTAGAAAGAGAACGCGAAATACAGAGCTTTAATGCAATAGCGACTTATTCTGTAGTAGCAGAGTTTATAAACGAAGCAGGGAAAGCTTTTAAAGCAAAACTTCCAAAAAATTTCAATACAAAAAAAGAAGCCGAAGATTTTTTAAAACAAAATATCGGTTCACAATATAAGGTAGCAGACTTAGAAACTAAACCTACCAAAAAATCGCCAACAGCTCCTTTTACAACATCTACGTTACAACAAGAAGCAGCAAGAAAATTATACTTGCCAGTTGGAATTACTATGCAGTTAGCACAGCGTCTTTACGAAGCCGGACTTATTACTTATATGAGAACGGATTCTGTGAATCTCTCGAAAGAAGCAATGGATGCGGCTGAGGCAGAAATTATTAAATCTTACGGAAAAGAATATTCGAAACCTCGTATTTTTGCTAATAAAAACAAAGGAGCACAAGAGGCGCACGAAGCTATTCGTCCAACAGATATGTCTCGTCACTCTGTCAATATAGATCGTGACCAGGCTCGTTTATACGATTTGATCTGGAAAAGAACTTTAGCATCTCAAATGAGCGATGCGCAGTTGGAAAGAACAAACGTAAAAATCGAAGCAGATAATCACAACGAAATTTTCACAGCTTCTGGTGAAGTTTTGCTTTTTGAAGGTTTCTTAAAAGTGTACTTAGAAGGGCACGATGATGATGAAGAAGAGCAAGAGGGAATGCTGCCTGCTTTAAAAGTGAACGAAAAATTAGCTAACAATTATATTACAGCTACAGAGCGATATTCAAGACCGCCGGCACGTTATACAGAAGCTTCTTTGGTTAAAAAACTAGAGGAACTTGGAATTGGCCGTCCTTCTACTTACGCGCCAACTATTTCAACAATTATTAATAGAAATTATGTTGAAAAAGGAACTTTAGAAGGTGTAGAAAGAAATTATACGCAGCTTACACTGCAAAATAGCAAAGTAGGGGAAAAAGTCCTGAAAGAAAATACAGGTTCTGATAAAGGAAAATTAGTTCCGACTGATATAGGAACAATTGTTACGGATTTCTTAGTGAAGAATTTCGAAAACATTTTGGATTACAATTTTACTGCAAAAGTAGAGCAGGATTTTGACGAAATTGCCGAAGGAAATATTGATTGGGCAAACATGATGCAGGATTTTTATAGTCATTTTCATCCAAATGTAAAAGAAGTTGAAGCAAATGCCGAGCGTGAAAGCGGAGAAAGAATTTTAGGAAAAGATGCTGATGGGAGACAAGTTTCTGTTCGTTTAGGGAAATTTGGTCCAATGGCTCAAATTGGAGAGGCAGATGATGAGGATAAAAAGTTTGCCAGCTTAATGGCAGATCAAAATATTGGAAACATTACACTTGAAGAAGCTTTGAATTTATTTTTGCTTCCTAAAAGTTTAGGTGATTATAAAGGAGAAGAAGTGGAAGTAAATAATGGGCGTTATGGTCCATATGTACGTCACGGAAGTGTTTTTATTTCATTGCCAAGAGGAGAAGATCCGCTTGGAGTTTCTAAAGAACGAGCTCAGGAATTAATCGATGAAAAAGCACTTGCTGATGCGCCTATTGCTACTTATAAAGGAGAAGCGGTTCAAAAAGGAGTGGGGCGTTTTGGTCCATTTATCAAGTGGAATGGGCTTTTTGTTAACGTGAGTAAAAAATATAATTTTGATAATTTATCTCAGGCAGATGTTGAAGAGTTGATTGAAGATAAATTACAGAAAAATATAGATAAAGTACTTCATAATTGGGAAGAAGAGGGTATTGTTGTTGAAAAAGCACGTTGGGGACGTTCTGTAATTCTGAAAGGGAAAATTAAAATCGAATTAAGTAAAGATGTTGATGCTTCAAAATTAACACTGGCTCAGGTTCAGGAAATGATTGAAGCAAAAGCACCGGCTAAAAAAACAGCTGCTAAAAAAACAACAGCCGCAAAGAAAACTCCAGCTAAAAAAACAGCTGCCAAAAAGAAATAATTTAAGCACAATAAATGGGATTTGATTTTCTAGAACCAGTTAATGACGGAATTGTGAATTTTGTCAATTCGTTGTCATCTCAAGAGTTGGGTAATAAAATAGTATTGCATACCCATGATCAATTTCCTGATATAAGTAAAATAAATATTGCCATTGTTGGTGTTTTGGAAGACAGACGAAACATTAATATGGTGAATGAAGTTAATCTGACTGCAATTCGAAAAAAGCTATACAGTATGTTTCCGGGTAATTGGGATGCTTCAATTGCTGATTTAGGTGATGTTTTAGCAGGAGAGTCTGTAGAAGATACGTACTTTGCTTTAAAAAAAATAACATCAGAACTGATAAAAAATAAAGTGATTCCGATAGTTTTGGGAGGTTCACAGGATTTGACTTATGCTTTGTATCGAGCTTATGACGATTTAGAGCAGATGGTAAATATGGTTTCTGTAGATAACCGATTTGATTTTGGTAAAGAAAATGAATCTGTTTCAGCTAGTTCTTATTTGACAAAAATAATTATTGATGAGCCAAATAATCTTTTTAATTACTGTAATATAGGATATCAGACCTATTATAATTCGCAAGAAGAAATTGATCTAATTGAAAAGTTGTTTTTTGATGCTTATCGTTTAGGTGAAATTTCAAATAATATAGCTTTGGCGGAGCCTGTTTTTAGGGATGCTGATCTGGTTACTGTTGATTTGAATGCAGTTAAATCTTCTGCTTCGGGAAATATAGTTTCGTTTGAACCAAATGGCTTTAACGGAAAAGAAATTTGTGCTTTGTCCAGATATGCAGGAATTAGTGATAAGGTTTCTTCTTTTGGAATATTTAATCATAATAGTACTGTTTCAGAAGCTGCTATGATAGCGCAGATAATTTGGTATTTTGTAGAAGGTTATCATTACCGTTCTAAAGAGTATCCGTTTGGGAGCAGAACTAATTATTTGAAATATATTGTTCCGTTAGAAGATGAGGAACTAGTATTTTATAAAAGTGATAAAACGGACCGTTGGTGGATTGAAATTCCTTTTTTGTCTAATGGAAACAATAAATTAAAAAGAAATACGTTGTTACCTTGTTCTTATGAAGAATATTTATGTGCCTGCAATCAGGAACTGCCAGAAAGATGGTGGAAAGCGCAACGTAAAAATGCTTTGTAGGTTGTAGTTTGTTGATAATCACGTTGTTTTTTGATTTCTTGAAGATATTAGTAAGAATACAGTTTTTAAAACATAAAATTTAACGTTTTATGCCGATAATTTCTGGTACTTTACTAACAAAATATTTTTTTTTTATTTTTTTTAACATTAATTTTGAACGCTGAAATAAATATAGATATAGTATTGTTTTTTTAAAAAATAATAAATACGTTTACGATTTAAAATAATGAATAGAAATCCCAAATTTATATGAAGAAGTTTATTGCATTTGCGACAATGTTAACACTAGTAATTGGCTGTGGAAAATCAGGCGATAAAGGCGAGTTAGTAGGTGTGCAAGGAGGAAAATGGCATCCTGAAAAGCCTTATGGAATGACTTTGGTTCCTGGTGGATCTTTTATCATGGGTAAATCCGATGGTGATTTAGCTGCTGTAGAAGACGCTCCTACTAAAACAGTAACTGTTCGTTCGTTTTATATGGATGAAACTGAGATTACTAACTCAGAATATCGTCAGTTTGTGGAGTGGGTAAAAGATTCTACAATGAGAGTTCGTTTAGCTATTTTAGCTGATGAGACTGGGCAAAAGGCTAGTGCTGATGCTGGTAAAGGTAAAAAAGCAGGAAGTATTGCAGATTATGCTTTTAATGATTCAGAGCCTGATAAAATGACAGCTTATGATAAATACATGTATGATAATTATTACAGTGTAGGCACAAAAGATGATCCTTATGCAGGAAGAAAATTAAATAAAAAAGTTAAGTTAATTAGAGATACAAAAGCATATCCTGATGAGTATTATGCTGAAGTAATGGACTCTATGTATTTGCCAATTGAAGAATCATATAATGGTTTGAGAACGATTGATGTGAATAAATTGAAATTCCGTTATTCTTGGATGGATATTCAGGCAGCTGCGAAAGCAAAAGTTGGAAAAAGAAAAGATTTTGTGAAAACAGAAGAGGTGCCAATTTATCCTGATACTGCTGTATGGATTAAAGATTTTGCTTATTCTTATAATGAGCCAATGCATAACGATTATTTTTGGCACAAAGCATATGGAGATTATCCTGTTGTTGGTGTAACTTGGAAACAAGCTAAAGCATTTTGCGCTTGGAGAACTTTAAATAAAAATAGCTACATTAAATCTAAGAAAAAAGGACGTGATTTAATAAACGCTTTCAGATTGCCAACTGAGGCAGAATGGGAGTATGCTGCGAGAGGTGGTCTTGAGTCAGCTACATATCCTTGGGGAGGTCCTTATACTAAGAGCGATAGAGGTTGTTTTATGGCTAACTTTAAACCAAGCAGAGGAGATTATGCTGCTGACGAAGCTTTGTATACAGTAGAAGCTAAATCTTATGAAATGAACGGATACGGACTATATAATATGGCAGGAAACGTTTCAGAATGGACAGATTCTGCTTATAATCCAAATGCGTATGAGTATGTTTCTACAATGAATCCAAATGTGATTGATGGAAACAATCAAAGAAAAGTTGTTCGTGGAGGCTCATGGAAAGATGTTGCTTATTTCTTACAGGTAGGAACACGTGATCATGAATATGCAGACTCTGCAAGAAGTTATATCGGTTTCAGAACTGTACAGGATTATATGGGAACTCAGGCAACTGGAAGTAAAAAATAATTTAAATTTAATTCAATAACCAAATCTATTTAAAACACCTAAAAAAAAGAATTATTATGGCATTATTAAGTAAAAAAGCAATGAATTTCGCTTATGGTATGGGAGCGGCAGTAGTAATCGTTGGAGCTTTGTTCAAAATTACTCACTTTGAAATTGGGCCATTAACAGGAACGGTTATGCTTTCTGTTGGATTAGTTACAGAGGCGTTAATTTTTGCACTATCTGCTTTCGAACCAGTTGAAGACGAATTAGACTGGACTTTAGTTTACCCGGAATTAGCTAACGGACAAGCTAAAGAAAAAAAGGCTAAAGCTGAAACTCCAACTGATGCCCAAGGATTATTATCTCAAAAACTTGATTCATTATTAAAAGAAGCTAAAATTGATGGAGAATTAATGTCAAGTTTAGGAAACAGCATTAAAAATTTCGAATCAGCTGCTAAAGGAATTGCTCCAACCGTAGATTCAATTGCTTCTACTAAAAAATATGGAGAAGAATTATCTCTTGCTGCTGCTCAAATGGAATCATTAAACAGTTTATATAAAGTGCAATTAGAAAGTGCTTCAAGAAACGCTGAAGCTAATAAAGAAATCGCTGAAAATGCTTCTAAGTTAAAAGAGCAAATGCAATCTATGACTGCTAATATTGCTTCTTTAAACAATGTTTATGGTGGTATGCTTTCTGCAATGAGTAACAAAGGATAATTAGTTTTTAACTAAATATTAAAATTTATTAATAGAAACTAATTAGAAAAAAATGGCAGGAGGAAAATTAACCCCTAGACAGAAGATGATTAACCTGATGTATCTGGTTTTCATCGCAATGTTAGCAATGAACGTATCAAAAGAAGTAATTTCTGCTTTTGGTTTGATGAATGAGAAATTTGAAGGTGCGAATACTACTTCAACAGAGACAAACGCTAGCTTATTAATGTCTTTAGATCAAAAGGCAGCTGAAGCAAAAGGAGAATTTGCTATTGCAGCAGAAACAGCTCACAAAGTTGAAACTATTACAAAAGAATTTTATGATTATATAGCTACTCTAAAAGCTCAGGCAGTAAAAGGTTTTGAAGTTGATAAAGAAACTGGTAAAATGCCTTATGAGTCTATGGATAGAGGAGATAATATTGATGACTGGTTTACCGGAGACGGGTATACTAAAAAAGGAAACGAAATTATTTCTAAAATCGAAAAATACAAAGCTGATATCAAAGCTACTTTAGGAACAGATAAAAAATACGCTGGAATTATTTCAGAGGTTGAGAAGAAATTTGATGTATCTGAGGTGAAAAACAAAGAAGGTATCAAAGAGAAATACTTAGCTTACCACTTCAAAGGATTTCCTGCGATCGCTACAGCTGCAAAACTTTCTGCTTGGCAAAATGATGTTAAGAAAGTTGAAGCTGATGTTTATAACAGTGCTTTAGGTAAAGCTGCTGTTGCTGCTGCTTCTTACAGCAATTATCAGGCAATTGTAGTTTTAGATAAAAATGCTTATTTTCAAGGGGAGAAAGTTACTGGTAAAGTAGTTTTAGGACGTTATGACGAGAATACAAAACCTACTTCGTTCCAAGGACCTGGACAGATTGTTAACGGACAAGCTGTTATCTCTTTAACTGCTGGTGGAGTTGGAGAACAAGATATTAACGGACAATTTACTTTCTTAGAAGATGGTAAAAATATCCCGCTTAAATTTTCAGGAAAATACGTTGTAGTACCAAGACCAAATTCTGCTACAATTTCTGCTGATAAAATGAATGTGGTATATAGAGGAGTTGTTAATCCAATCTCTGTATCTTTTGCTGGTGTTGATGCTAACAAAATTGTTGCTAGTGCTCCAGGATTAGTTTCTGCAGGAAAACCAGGTAAATATAATATGAGTCCTGGTCAGGGTACTGAAGCAACTATTTCTGTTACAGGAACATTGCCAAACGGAGACAAAGTAGCTGATAAGAAAACTTTCAGAATTAAAGGTATTCCTGGTCCAACTGGTACAATTAGAGGTGAGATGGGAGTTGTTAAAGGTCCTAAATCTAACTTAGAAATTGCTACTATTGGTGCTAAGTTACTTGATTTTGATTTTGAAGTTGCTTTAGATGTTGTAGGATTTAATTTAAAAATTACAGGGCAGCCTACAGTTGTAGTTTCTGGTAATAGATTAAATGCACAATGTAAATCAGTTCTTTCAAAAGCTGGTAAAGGAGATCAGGTTACTATTTCTGAAATTAAAACAAAACTTGTTGGAGCTGGAAGTTATTTATTGCCAAGAACTGCTCCGGTAATTTACGAAATACAATAATAAAGTAGGTATATCCTACGTTCAATATCTTATAATGATATCATGATGAAAGTAAGAAATTTTTTAATAGCTATTGTTTCTATCGCTGGAGGTTTTACTTCTAATGCGCAATCCAATTTGCTTAATGCTAAGACGCCTGCACAAATTGGACTTAAAACTCCTGCACAGCTAATTTCAGACAATGACAAGCCTTTGGCTTATGGTTATGTGGATGATAGAGATGTATTAATGGGGAAAACTACCTGGGAGATTATTGATTTAAATGAAAAAATAAACTTTCCATTATATTTTCCTGTAGATACAGCTAATATCGGTGCAGATAGACGTTCTCTTTATGATGTTTTGACTAAAGCCATGAAAAAGGGAAAAATTACAGAAGTATATGCTGATAGTTATTTCAATACTAAAAAATCTTTGAAAGACATCGAGGGATCATTATCACGTATTGATACAACTGACGCAGGTAGAGAATTAATCAACCAGTATCCGGATGATTACAAGACTCGTGTTGTTAAGAAAAAAGTAGTTACAGGAACCGGTAAAAAGAAAGTTGTGACTTATGTTGATGAAACAGTTGGGCCAACTAGAACTGTTCCTGCAGAATATATCTTAAAACAAGATCTTACAGCTGCAGATGTAACACAGTATAAAATAAAAGGATATTGGTATTTTGACAAACGTCAAAGTGAATTAAAATATCGTTTACTAGGAATTTGTCCTGTAACGCCTGACGTTTATACTATGAACAGTGATGAAAAGGATTATATTGAGTTATTTTGGATTTTTTATCCAAATTCAAGAGAAGTTTTGCATGAAGCAAAGGCTTTTAATGATAGTAACTCAGCTCTTCCAATCTCATTTGATCAGATTCTTAATTCTCGTCGTTTTAACGCTGTTGTGTATAAAGAAGAAAACATGTATGGAGATCGTGAGATTAAGGAATACATGAAAGACAATGCACAAAACCAGTTATTAGAATCTGAAAGAGTAAAAGAAAAGATTCGTAATTTCGAACAAGATATGTGGAACTACTAAGTTTTATATTACATTATACCAAAACTCTTACTACCTTTGTAGTAAGAGTTTTTTATTTATATACTATTTTCTAATGCTTGATTATTTAATCGTCGGATCTGGATTGGCAGGAATTTCTTTTGCGGAAGTTGCCCTTAAAAACAATAAAACTATTTTGCTTATTGATGATGAATCACAGAACTCTTCCAAAGTTGCAGGCGGATTATACAATCCTGTAATTTTGAAGCGTTTTAGTGAAGTTTGGAATGCTAAACAACAATTAGTTTTAATGAATGATTTTTATAGTCAGGTTGAGAATAAATTAAAAACAAAATTTAATTTTCAAATGCCAATTTTAAGAAAGTTTTTCTCTATTGAAGAACAGAATAATTGGTTTGCTGCTTCTGATAAAATTAATCTGGAGCCCTTTTTGTCAACTAAATTAATATCTAAAAAGTTTAATGGTATTGATTCTCCATACGATTACGGAGAGGTTTTGCATACGGGATATGTTAATACAGCTTTGCTATTAGAGAAGTATAAACAATATTTAATAGAAAATAGTTTATTGCTTAATGAGACTTTTGAGAGTAATGATATTGAATTTTTAGATCCTGGAATTAAATATAAAAATATTCAGGCAAGGCATATTGTTTTTGCAGAAGGTTTCGGGTTGCATAAAAACCCTTTTTTTAATTACCTTCCGCTGGATGGTACAAAAGGAGAGTTGTTTATAATAAAAGCTCCAAATTTAGATCTTGATGTTATTGTAAATACTAGTGTTTTTATACTGCCTCTTGGAAATGATCTTTTTAAAGTTGGCGCTACTTACAATTGGTATGACAAAACAGCAGAACCTACTGAAGAAGGTAAAAAAGAACTTTTAGAACGCATTAGAGAGATTATTACATGCGATTTTGAGATTGTGAAACATTTCGGAGGAGTTCGTCCTACGGTTGCAGATAGAAGACCTATCATTGGTACTCATGAAGCATACAAATCACTTCATATTTTAAACGGATTAGGAACACGCGGAGTAATGCTAGGGCCTGCTTTAGCACTGATATTATTTAATCATATCGAAAAAGGAGATCCAATTGATCAGGAAGCTGATATTAAACGATTCCATAAAAGGTATTTAAAGGCTCTTATTTATTCCCGGCCTCAGGATCATAAGAAATAAACATATTAATATATAAATTTCTTGAAAGTCTTAAAATGAAAGGAAATAAAACAATCAAAGTAATGACAATTGCTAAAAAAGATTGTTCTATAGTGACTCCGATAATTATGAACGAAACAATAAAAGCTGCAATTCCTAAAGCTACGTTTAATCCATAACTGACATACATTGCACCATAAAAAAAAGAAGGCTCGATTTGGTATTTGAATCCGCAGTGGCTGCAATGATCATTCATTTTTAGAACTTTACTTAAATGAAGTGGGTTTTTGTCTTGATACATGCTTTCTTTTTGGCATTTTGGACAACTTCCTGTTGCAATGCTATTTAGTTTAGAGCCTCTTTTAAACATTTTTTCGATGATATTATTTTTAAAAATTGCAAACGAAATAAACTATTTACATGGCAATTTTAAATTTTAAGAATAAAATGTAAATATAGTGATAATGTTTGTCTTTTCTTTGACACTGTCTTATCATTAGTTTCGATAAGATTTTAGGTGAATAATTTTTTCGTCAAAATTAAAATTGCAGTGATTTTAATAAAACGCTGTTGAATTTGTTGATAATTTTCGTCTTTTACACTTTTACTAATTACTTAATAGTCTTCTTTTTTGTATTATTGTACAGGTTAATTTTTTAAATTAAAATAATATAATGGCAATAAATTTACAAAAAGGACAAAAAATAGACATTGGATTGTCTAATATTACTGTTGGTTTAGGATGGGATCCAAATGAAGGAACTGGCCATGATTTTGATTTAGATGCATCAGCAATTATGATTAATTCAGATAGAAAACTTTTGGGAGAAAACTATTTTATATTTTACAATAATTTATCATCTCCAGATGGCGCTCTATTACATACAGGTGATGATCCAACAGGAGGAAATAGTGACGGTGATGATGACGAAGCAATAAAGGTTGATTTAGCTAAAATCGATTCTGCAGTAGAAGAGATTCTTTTTGTAGTTACAATTGAAGATTTTGAGCGCAGAAAACAAAACTTTGGACAGGTTAGAAATTCTTATATTAGAATAGTTGACGATTCAAATGGACAGGAAATTGCGAAGTATGAATTAGGCGAAGATTTTTCGATTGAAACAGGAGTGGAATTCGGAAGATTATACAAGAGAAATGATAACTGGAGATTTGAAGCTTCAGGAATTGGTTACAGAGCTGATTTAGGGTTCTTTCTGGAAAAATATTATTCTGGAGAAATAATTAAATAATGGTAAATTCTTTTTTCTAAATTATTCTTTTTAGAAAAAGAAATTACGGAGAATATATTAAAAAGAGAGTTTTGAAAATAAATCATGAAAATTACAGCCATCTTTCTTTTGATTTGTGGCTGACATTGATAAAGTCAAATCCAGAGTTTAAACAAAAAAGGAATTTATTATTTAAAGATTTTTTTGAAATAGAACATGGAATTGAAAAGGTAAACGAAGTTGTACGGTATTATGATGTTTTGTGTAATAATATTAACGAAAAAACAGGATTAAATATTGATACATACGAAATTTATTACCTAATTTTAGGCGCGTTAGATGTAGATTTTGATAAAAATGAAACTGATCGTTTAAAGGAGTTTTACAGTCATACAGAAGAACTTTTTTTAGAATATAAGCCAGTTTTAATTTATTCGGATATAGAGAAAATGTTTAAAGACGTAACTAATCAGGGCAAATCGATTAATATTTTAAGTAATACGGCATTTATTAAAGGAAGGGTTTTAAGAAAAATATTAGAGCATTACGAGCTGGCAGAATACTTAAAATTTCAGATCTATTCTGATGAAGTTGGGTTTTCTAAACCAAATACTAAAATTTTTAAATTAGTATTTGATGAAGTTAATAAATATAAAAAAATAGAAAAAAAGGATGTTTTGCATATTGGTGATAATAGTATTGCTGATTACAATGGGGCATTGAAATTTGGTTTTGATGCACATCTATTAAAAATATAAAAGTGAATATAAGCTATAGTTTACATAAAATTGTTGAAGAAAAAAACTGCCCTTTTAAGGAAGCAGAATACAGCAGGTTTAAATTTGGAGATAAGCTTTATGCAGAGAAATTTGCAGAAGAACTCTTTGATGGATTTGTTGTTCAGCATAGAGATTTAATATTATCAGATAAAGATATCGTTATTTTACCAAGTCCTTATTTGTCTATTCCTACGGCATCAAACTTTTTGTGCTATTATTTTAAAAAAGAGCTTAACAGTTATTTATTTAAAAATGGTAAAAAAGCCTGTATCGAATCTAAAATTTATAGAAATCAAACTTACGTAACAGATTACGGAAATTTGGATTTTGAGCAAAGAGTAAAATTGATATCAAATGATACGTACTATATAGATCGTAATTTCATTGAAGGTAAACTATGCATTTTTGTAGATGATATCAAAATAACCGGAAGTCATGAGCACACAGTGAACAAAATCTTAGATCAATATAATGTTGATGGAGATTTTCTATTCGTTTACTACGCAGAATTAGCAAATAAAGAGATTCACCCTAAAATAGAAAATCACTACAATTATTTTGCTGTAAAAGGAGTAGAAGATATTGTCTCTATTGTAAACAGCGAAGATTTTCAATACAATACCAGAATTGTGAAATTTATATTAAGTCTCGATGATAAACAGTTTGCTTATTTGATTTCAAATATTTCCAGAAAGAAAAGCAACGAATTATTTCATCTTGCAATCAGTAATAATTATCATCAGATTTTAGAATACAAAAATAATATTAACATAATAAAAATAGATTAGATTATGGCTATTAATTTGCAGAAAGGGCAAAGAGAAAATATTAATGCCCCAAAATTTACTATTGGTTTAGGATGGGATACCAACAGCAGCAGTACAGGTTCGAGTTTTGATCTTGATGCTTCAGTTTTTATTTTGGGAACTAATGGAAAAATATTATCTGATTCTCATTTCATTTTTTATAATAATTTGAAAGCACCTGATGATTCTGTCATTCATACAGGAGACAACTTAACTGGAGACGGAGATGGAGATGATGAACAAATAAAAATCGATTTGGCTAAAATTAACGGTGCTGTAAAAGAAATTTGTGTAGTTGTTACAATTCATGATGCTGAAAGCAGAAGACAAAATTTTGGACAGGTACGTAATTCATTCATTCGTATTGTAGATGATTCTAATAATACAGAAATGGTTAAATATGAATTAGAAGAAGATTTTTCAATAGAGACAGCTGTTGAATTCGGAAGAATTTACAATAAAGATGGGCAGTGGAAATTTGAAGCAGTAGGAGTTGGAATGAAAGGCGGATTAGAGGATTATTTAAATAAATATAACTAAGATATGGCAATTAATTTAGAAAAAGGACAACGTATTAATCTTGAAAAAAGTAACGGTTCAAAACTGGTAAACGTTTGTGTGGGAGTAAACTGGGGAGCAATTGAAAAAAAAGGTTTTTTTGGAACAAAAAAAGAGGCTGTAGATTTAGACGGCAGCTGTGCTGTTTATGATGACAAAAAGAACCACATCGATTCGGTAAACTTTAGAAAATTAATTTCGAATGATCGTGCTATTAAACATAGTGGTGACGATTTGACTGGAGATTTAAATGGCGATGACGGATTAGATAATGAAGTTATTACTTTAGATTTTTCTCAGTTAACACCTTCTGCAAATTATGTTGCATTTTTTATAAATAGTTTCAGAGGCCAGGATTTTAAAGATATTCCTTTTGCATCTATCAGAATATATGAAGGGACTCCAACAAGAGTTAGTCAGGAGTTTGCTCGTTATGATGTTGCAAATGATGCTTCTTTTGCAGGGAATGTTTCTATGGTTTTGGGAGTTTTTTATAAAAGAAACGACGAATGGAAATTTAATGCAGTAGGTGTACCGACAAATGATAAAAAATTAGAACAGACAATTGTTACAATTCAACAGAATTATTTATAAAAGTCATGGAAAATCAATTAGTTACTCAGGAGAATAATGCTTTGATTGATAAGGATGGAAATGTTAATTTAGCTTCAATTACAGAAGCTGATGTAAATAATTACAAATCCATTTCAAATCAGTTAAATGAGAATGATGCCAATTCAATTCTGAATTATGGTGCCGAAATTCAAAACTCTATTGCCAAACAGAGTGATACTTTCTTAACAAATGTTAGAACTTACAACTCAGGCGAGGTAGGAACTTTGATTAATGATTTATTGACAGAATTAAATTATGTCGATGTTGATCAGTTAGACCAGGGACCGTTCAAAAGATTTATCTCTAAAATTCCTTTACTGAATAAGTTAATTACAGATGTTAAAAAATTATTCCAGGAATATGACAGAATTACTGTAAATATTGAAAAAATCAGTAATAAAGTAAAAGCCGGAATGATTAATTCTGTGAAAGATAACAGTGCGCTTCAGACTATGTTTGACGGGAATGTGAATCTTATCAAGGAAATGGAAAAACACATTATTGCAGGGCAGATTCGATTTAAGGAATTAAATGAAGAGCTTGCTGTAATGGAAGGAAATAGTGCACAATATCAGGACTATCAGATTTCTGATAAAAGAACTTTTATCAATCGTTTAGATAAGCGTCTTGCCGATATGAAAATTGTTCGTTTTATCATGTTACAATCTCTGGCTCAGATTAGAGTAGTTCAGAACAATAATACTTCTATTGCAGAAAAAGCCCAGTCAATCCTGACCACAACAATGCCAGTTTGGAAAAATCAATTGACACTGGCGGTTGCTTTGCAAAGACAAAAGCAAAATATCGAAGTACAAAGAAGAGTATCAGAAACCACAAATACTATTTTGCAGAAAAATGCTGAAATGCTGAAACAAAACAGTATTGAAGTGGCAAAAGAAAACGAAAACACAATCGTTTCTCTTGAAACACTTAAAATGACAACAAAATCTCTGATCGATACTCTGACAGAAGTAAAACAAATACACGATCAGGGTACAGAAACCAGAAGACAGCTTGATGCTGGTTTACAAAGTCTTGAGCAGGAATTGAAAAAAGGCGTTGTGAGCTAGATTAATAAAATTTGAATGTTTGAAAGTAGATAAATGCAGGAGGAAGAGGAGAGATATCTCGAAATAATAAAAGAGAGCAACAGAAAACTTGTGATTTTAGAATTGCTGGCCAATTTCTTTAATCACAAGGATCTTTTTGGAGTTTTGGTAAGAACAAAAATCATTCATAAACTTTTTGAAAATAATAGAATATTAGATATTAATAAACTGGAACTTTTCCATATTCAATATACTAATAGTCTTATTGATTTATTTCAAAAACTGAAAAAGTCCAAAGAACAGCAATATGTTTTAATTTCAGATGAGATTTATATTAATGAAGATATTTTGACAAAATTAAAGCTGGAAATTGGCGAAACAAAATTTGCCAAACAAATGCAGCTGCATGCGCAGAATATGTCAGGAAAAATAGAAGAACTCTATCATATCTTCGCTACAGATAAAAAAGAAGTTTTCTTTAACTGGAACGATTTAATAACTTTTTCTCAAAGAGTTCAGTCTGAATATTACAGAGAGATAACAATAGACCAGTATGAAAAGTTGTCTCAGTTTAACAAAAGTGTTTACCAAAACGAACAGGCAAGATTTGAGCGAAAACTTTTAGGACGGTTAAATATTCTAAATTTCAAGATAAAGTTTTCCTGTGGTTTGGTCTGCAATAATGAAATAATAGAGATTTACGAGTTTAGGGATTCTAATGATAAATTTGTTTTTGTTGCTAATGAAAAATCGTTTTATTTCTTAAATGAAGAGGCTGTTAAAGGAGTTGACCTTTCAAAAAATGATTCATCTAAAGAGGCAATTGTAAAAGGATTAAAAAACAAAAATGCCGAATTAAAAAAAGAACTTAGTACAATAAAAACGACACTGCCTGAAAGTGTTCTGGACGTATTAAAAGAATATCATGAAAAAATTTCATCAGTAGATTTTCTGGATGAATTGCAGAATGTTGATGAGCAGACAAATATTTTAAAAACAATGTTGAATATTAATATTAATTAAAAAAATATAATGGCAATTAACTTAGAAAAAGGACAAAGACAGAGTATCGATGCTCCTAAATTTACTGTAGGACTTGGATGGGATAGTAATTCAAGCAACACAGGATCAAGTTTTGATGTGGATGCTTCAGTATTTTTAGTTGGTGCAAACGGAAAAATTCCAAATGACAACCATTTTGTTTATTACAATAATTTAAAATCACCTGATGGAGCAGTAATTCACGCAGGAGATAATTTAACCGGCGATGGCGATGGAGATGACGAAAAAATCCAGATTGATTTATCTGTAATCTCCCCGGATGTACAAGAAATTTCTTTTGTGGTAACGATTCATCAGGCAGATACAAAAAGACAGAATTTTGGACAGATTAGAAATTCATTTATCAGAATTCTGGATGAGTCAAAAACTGAATTGGTTAAATATGAACTTGATGAAGATTTTTCTATTGAAACTGCAGTAGAATTTGGAAGAATTTATAAAAGAAACAACGAGTGGAAATTTGAAGCAGTTGGCATAGGAATGAAAGGTGGCTTACAGGATTATTTGAATAAATATAACTAATTTAAAACCAATTTAAAAGCATGGCAATTAACTTAACCAAAGGACAAAAAATTGATTTGCGAAAATCAAGCGGTGAAACATTAACAAATTTTTGCGTCGGAGTAAACTGGGGGGCAATTGAAACAAAAGGATTTTTAGGATTATCAAAAAATGTAACAGAAGTAGACTTAGATTTAAGCTGTGTACTTATTGATGACCAAAACAAACTTTGTGATCATTTGTATTCGCCATTGTACAGAGTAGAAGTATTGCAGCAGTTTGGTTTGCCAAAAGGTAAATTAGTGAGTGTTGACGGAGCTCTAAGGCATACCGGTGATGATCTTGCCGGAGATACAGGCGGTGATGATGGTTTGGATAATGAAATTATTACCGTAGACCTTTCTAAAGTTGATGCTAAAGTAAGTCAGATATTTTTCTTTTTAAATAATGCAGGAAAAGAAGACTTTTCTCAAATTCCGTATGCAAAAATCAGAATGTATGAAGGAACTCCAACAAGAGTAGCTTCAGAATTTGCATCTTATAATGTTTCTGCTGAAGCGCAGTATGTAAACAAACGTTCGATTATTATGGGTAAATTATATAAACGTAATGGTGAATGGAAATTCAGCGCAATTGGTGACCCTACAGATGATACTTTCTTAGGACAGACTATTCACAAAATCGTTAAGTCTTATCTGTAATGCAAATTAAAAATATAGAAGGACTAAAAGTTTCTCAGATAAGAGACATAGTTGGGCAGGGTGGAAAATTTGTTATTTTTCCTTATACAATTTCTTTTGTATTAATGACTCTAAAAAGAAGTTCAGATATTTATTTTATTAGGCCAGATGAAAACACTTTTAAATATTCTTACGGGTATGTTTTATTAAACTTTTTCATTGGGTGGTGGGGATTTCCCTGGGGACCAATTTATACTATTGGGTCACTATACCATCACATTTGTGGAGGTAAAGATTTGACTTTTGAAGTAATGAATCATTTAGGACAACACGATCCGGAAGCTAATACAAGTACTTACAATATTGACGGAATTGAAAGCTCTAACGAAGGAAATAGAGCTGCTGAAACTCCAACTTATAATATTCCTGTATAAATAATTGCCTTATGAGAAGACTGCCTGTATATTTACTTTTAGATACATCTGGTTCAATGACTGGAGAACCTATCGAAGCTGTTAAAAATGGCGTTCAGATGATGATCAGTTCACTGCGCCAGAATCCGCAGGCAATTGAAACTGCTTTTTTAAGTGTGATTACTTTTGATAGTATAGCACAGCAAATTATACCTTTAACCGATTTGGCTTCTTTTCAAATGGTAGATTTAAAAGCAACTGGAGTAACCGCTTTGGGAGATGCTTTAAAATTGACTGCTCAGAAAATAGAAACAGAAGTTGCAAAAACAACAACTGAACAAAAAGGTGATTGGAAACCATTAGTTTTTATTATGACCGACGGAATTCCGACAGATAATTGGGAGATTGGTCTTGCAGAGTTCAAAAAAGTAAAAACTGCTTTTACTGTTGCTTGTGCAGCAGGAGCAGGGGCAGATACCAATGTTTTAAAACAAATTACAGATACAGTTGTAAGTCTGGAGAATACAGACAGTTCAAGTATTGGTAAGTTTTTTCAATGGGTAACAGCTTCAATTGGTGTAACTTCAACGAGAATTGAAGATTCAGGAAAAGAACTTACAAACTTTAAAGAATTACCTCCGCCACCATCTGAATTGAATATTGTGGTTTAAATTTAGAGAAGGCGGAGTTTTTTCGCTTAATTAATAGTTTAGGAATTCATTGTTTTACTAGTTTTTAAAATTAATATGAGAAGACTACCCGTATATTTTTTGCTGGATACTTCAGGTTCTATGTATGGAGAACCCATTCAGGCTTTGAATAATGCTTTAAGCGGTATGATTAATACGCTTCGTTCAGATGCTCAGGCGTTAGATTCTCTTTGGATTAGTATTATAACTTATGACAGAGAAGTAAAAGAAATTGTGCCGTTAACAGAACTGGTTCATTTTCAGCTTCCTGAAATAACCTGTCCGCAGAGTGGTCCAACCAATACTGGTGCAGGATTAGATTATGTAATTCAGAAAGTAAAAGCAGAAGTTATCAGAGGATCTGCCACTCAGAAAGGCGATTGGAAACCACTGCTTTTTGTTTTTACAGATGGAAAACCTTCGGATATTCAATTCTACAGAGAAAAAATACAGGAAGTTAAAGCTTTGGACTTTGGTGCCGTTGTTGGCTGCGCAGCTGGCCATATGGCAAACGATAGTATTTTGAAAGAACTTACCGATAATGTTGTTCATTTAGATTCTGCCGATAGTTCGACTTTAAAACAATTTTTTAAATGGGTTTCTGAAACGATCGAACAAGGAAATAAAAGCCAGGGAACTGGTGAAAGCGTAACTTTGCCGCCTCCACCGAGTGAAATAACTGTTGTGATTTAATTTAAAATGCTTGATATGCTATTTACATTTTCAAAAGGACTAATTAAAGTTGCGACATATGCAGGGGAAGCTTATTATGAATCTCAAGATGGTGTAGATTCTATTGTTCTAAGCGATGACGAAAAATTGCAAGTTATGAATATTGATAATTTGATAGTATGTTATCAATCGTCAATAAAAGTAGATCGTTATTCAGCAGAAAAAGTACATCAAGCCTTAAGAAACTATTTTCCAAATAGTCATTTTGTAATAGACGAAGTTATCACCCGAAAAAATTGTATTTATATAAAAGTAACTCATGCTATACCTTTCAGAGATGCTAATAAATGTTTTGGAACAACTTTTTCTGTGAATTATATGGATGCTAATAATAGCATTTCTGTTTACGGTTATGATACCAGAAATACTTCAGAAAAAGAAGTGTTTAAAAATATTGCGCAAGAATTATTAGCTATTTTTTAAATGGTTTTTATCAAAATATTCATGAATATTCCAGGTCTGTTTTTGGGTCCAAAATTATTACCATACAAAGACAAGTTAAACCCACAGTAAAAAACCATTTTTGATTTTTTTCAATAGTATTTTTTCGTCTATATTTAATTTTTTGAAGCCAATGATAAAAACCTTTTTCGACTGGAGTTGGTTTATCTGTATATATGACGCGGATTGTACTTTTAGTTATTTTTCTAATGTTACTAAATTCCTTTAAAATGAGAAGATTACCAATATATTTTTTAATTGATATTTCTGAATCAATGGTTGGCGAACCAATCCAGCAAGTTGAAGAAGGTTTGGCGACTATTATTCAGGCATTAAAGACAGATCCTCATGCTTTAGAAACCGTTTATGTTTCTATAATTGTATTTGCAGGACAGCCGAAAACATTAGTGCCTTTACAGGAAATAGTGAGTTTCTATCCGCCTAAATTTCCAATTGGAAGCGGTACATCTCTCAGTAAAGGTTTAGGTCATTTAATGCATGAATTAAGAAGCAATATTGTTAAAACGACTTACGAAGTAAAAGGAGACTGGAAACCAATAGTTTTCTTGTTTACCGATGGAGTTCCTACTGATGACAGTCATGCAGCAATTAATGAATGGAAACAAAACTGGCAACGAACTGCCAATTTAATTGCAATTTCTTTTGGAAACGAAACAGATACAAAATTATTAGGCGAGCTGACAGAAAATGTACTGCACTTTAAAAATACAAATGTACAGTCGTACAAAGAGTTTTTTAAATGGGTAACCGATTCTATTAAAACCAGCAGCATTAGTGTCGAAAATAATTCTACAGGTTTTGAATTGGCAAAATTAGACGGTGAAACGCTTTCAAAAATAGATTTGACTAAAGAGGTTCCAATCAAACAATATGTTGATGATAATTATGTGGTTTTAAACGGTAAATGTCAAAACACAAAAAGACCTTATTTGATGAAATACCGTAAAACGATTGCAGAATCGATTTATGCAGGTATTGAATTATCGTCTAAAAATTACAAATTGGTTGGTGCTTATCAGGTTGATAATACTTATTTTGAATTGGCTGATAATACAAATTTTAATACTAAAGTGAATACTGAGGAATTGATTGGGGGACCTACTTGTCCTTGTTGCGGCAATCAGATTGCTTTTGCAGTATGTGTCTGCCAAAAAATACATTGCATAGGGGATGAAGACATAAGTACATGTCCATGGTGTAATAATCAAGGTTCTTACGGTTATGGTGAAGGCGGTTTTGATGTAAACAGAACACAAGGATAATACGTATGGAAGAGATCAAAAGATATCTTCAGTCTTTTTTATTCCAAAATAAAATCGATATTCCAAGAAGCAAACAATCGCTTTTTGAAGATTTTATTAGCGATGAAATCAATATTACAGCAGTAAAAATAATTAAAGAAAAACAGCAGATGATGATGCGAAATTGGAACTTAATAAATCGAATTGATGATATTACGAATCAATCTGTTTTTCTGCCAAACGGTACCGTGAATAAAACATACGAAGCAAAAATTGATTTTATTCAGTTAGGTTGGGATGATATTATTTCGTACGAAATTCAAAATTTAGAAGAAACCGGACTTTCATTTGATCGCGAAAAAGAATTGCTTTCAGGAAACCCAAAAATAAGCGGTGATTTAAAAATTAAAATGCTTTTTAAAATTGATGGCGAAGCTGAAGAAACGCCTTTAAATGAAAAAGTATTTGCAGTAATCATAAATCCGGATCCAAAATCACTATGGAAAAATATTGAAAGTGATAAAAATGCTCCTTTCAGTAAAGAAGATAATGCAGCAGCTGCAGGTTCATTTTTAGATAAAAAAATTGTTGTTGCGTCTAAAAGAGGAAGAAGTCATGCCAATGTTGGTTCTTTTAGAGAAGACGATTTTGCATTTAGAAATTTCAGTTCAAATGGCTGGAGTGTTTTGGCTGTTTCAGATGGTGCAGGTTCATCTTCTTTGTCAAGAAAAGGCTCTCAATTAGCCTGTGATACATTAATTGAATACTTCGAAGAGAATCTTGACAAAGAAAATTTAAAAGAGTTTGATGAGATTTTATTCAGTCATTACAAAAAAACAGATTCGGATTCATCCAAAAAAATATCATATTTTGTTTACAATACTCTGTTAAAAGCAGCTCATTTTGTAAATCAGAAGATTGAAGAATTTGCAACTGAGAATAATGAAGAACTGAAAAAATTTCATGCGACTTTAATTTTTGCTTTAGTTAAAAAATATGATTTTGGATATGCCATTCTAACTTTTGGAGTTGGCGATTGTCCGATTGGTTTGCTAAATAAAGATTTAACCGAAATTACGCTAATGAATGTTATAGATGTTAGCGAATTTGGTGGCGGAACACGTTTTATTACCATGCCAGAAATTTTTCAAAGTGATAAACTTTCTTCGCGTTTTGGGTTTAAATTGGTAAACGATTTCTCTTATTTAATGCTGATGACAGACGGAATTTACGATCCTAAATTTGTTGTCGAAGCTAATCTGGAAAAAATAGAAAGGTGGAATGAGTTTTTGTCTGATTTAAAAGGAAATAATGAAGATGGATCTAAAGTTGATTTTGAAAATGAAAATGCAGATATTGCAGCACAGCTTTCGACCTGGATGGATTTTTGGAGTCCGGGAAACCATGATGACAGAACACTTGCTATAATTTACTAAAAATGAGTACAGTTACAGTAAAATCAATAAACGACCCGGCAAAAACCTATCAATTTGTTGATAACGGAGAACCAATGCGAGGTGGTGTAAAAGATGTCTATTTCAGCCCTGACCGTAAATATGTTGTCGCTATTTTTAGAGAAAAATTAGATTTTAATCAGAAGGAAAGACTTCAAAAAATAACGAATAAATACTATTCTCAAATCCAGAATGGAGAAGCTGGAGATTATTATTTAAATGAAGTTTTCAGATGGCCAACGGATGTTATAGAGTATAATGGTTTAACTGGAATTATTGTTCCTGTTTATAAGCCAAAATTCTTTTTTAGAAAGGGATATCAGACTAGCGATTTAATTCAGGGAAAAGAAAAAAACGGAAAGTGGTTTGCAGGACCAAAATTCAGAAATCCGCATTTCCCATTACGCGTTGCAACTTCAGAACTGGGAGATTGGCTGAGTTATTTTCAGGTTTGTGTAAATCTTTCCAGGGGTGTAAAAAAAATGCATGCCATGGGATTGGCTCATTCTGATTTATCATACAATAATGTTTTGATCGATCCAATAGAAAGATCAGCTTGTATGATCGATTTGGACGGATTAGTTGTGCCTGGATTGTTTCCGGCTGAAGTAATTGGTACAGCCGAGTTTATTGCTCCTGAAGTACTTTCGAGTAAACATTTAGATAAAAATGATCCGAATCGAAAATTGCCAAACAGACTTACCGATTTGCATGCGCTTCCGGTTTTGATTTATATGTTTTTATTGCACAGACATCCTCTAAAAGGAGGAAAAGTCCATGATTTGGATACGGAAAAAGACGATTTGTTATCAATGGGTGAAAAAGCTATGTTCATTGAGCATCCAACAGATGATACAAACAGACCAAAAATTAATCAGGTTTCTAAATGGGATTTGCCTTGGGCAGACATTACAAAATTGCCTTATACCATTACAGGTCCTTATTTGAAAACACTCTTTGATAAAGTTTTTGTAGACGGGTTACACAGTCCGATGCAGCGGCCAAATGCAGAAGAATGGGAAATTGCATTGCTTAAAACAACTGACTTAATGCAGAAATGCCATAATCCTACATGCGAGCAAAAATGGTATGTTTTTGATAATACCAATACACCGAAATGTCCTTTTTGTGGTACTGCACATCAGGGTACACTTCCGATTTTGGATCTGTATTATCAGTTTCAGGAAACGACCTGGAAGCCCGAGAATCATAGATTGATGGTTTATAATGATCAATATTTGTTTCAATGGCATGTTAATCGTAATATTGTCAGAAATGAAAAGTTAGCACCACAACACAAAGTTCCGGTTGGCTATTTTACATTTTTTAATGGTAAGTGGGTGTTAGTCAATCAAAAACTGACATCGCTCAAAGATTTAACAGAGAACACGGAAATTCCAATAGGTACCATGGTGGAGCTTACACACGGAAAAAAAATACTCCTTTCTAATGAAGAAGGAGGAAGAGTAATAATGGTAACAATGGCTAATACATAATTTTAAAATTTAACTTAATTAATATCTAAAATGAATCAACACCCAATTTTTTCGGAACATCCCGGTCTAGTTATCGTTTTTGCAGTTGCAGTACTTATTATGCTCTTGCTGGATTTAGGAATTTTCAATAAAAAAAGTCACGTAGTAACAAATAAAGAAGCGATAACATGGTCATTAGTATGGATCAGTTTAGCCATGATTTTTAGTGGTTTGGTATATCACTTTGCGGGAGCAGCAAAATTCTATGAATTTCAGTCTGCATACTGGATCGAAAAAGCACTTTCTGTAGACAATCTGTTTGTCTTTATATTAGTTTTTAAGTTTTTTGATGTACAAAACGAAAACAAGCACAAAGTTTTATTCTGGGGTATTATAGGAGCGTTGGTTTTACGTGCAATTTTTATATTCTCAGGCGCATTCTTAATCGAACTTACTTATTTAAACAAACTTTTAGGCCTAGCAGGATTAGAAGGATTCAAATATGATATTAACTTAATCATGACCGCTTTCGGATTGTTCTTAGTATACGCTGGAGTTAAATCATGGTCTTCTGGAGATGACGACGACGATGAAGATTACAATAACACAAGAGGTGCAAGATTAATCAGAAAGTTTTTTAATGTTAGCGATAAATACGATGGAGATAAATTTTTTACAATCGAAAACGGAAAAAAATTAGCAACACCGCTTTTAGTAGTAGTAGCTGTAATTGAGTTTACAGATTTATTGTTTGCAGTAGATTCTATTCCTGCGATTTTTGCAATTTCAAATGATCCGTTTATTCTTTATACTTCTAACATTTTTGCAATTTTAGGACTTAGAGCATTGTTCTTCTTGTTAGATAACTTTATTCACTTGTTTAGTAAATTACAATACGGTTTGGCAATTATCTTGTCGTTTATCGGAATAAAAATGATTATTTCTCCATTCTATCATATCGAATCTATTTATTCATTATTGGTAATTGGAGGTGTTCTTGTGATTTCAGTTATAGCTTCTATTTTAATGCCAGAGCCTAAAGGAGAAGAAGCTTAATTAAAAAAGATTTTTAAAATCTAAATAAACCGGAAACGGATTGAAAATCACATTGAATTTTCAATCCGTTTCTGGTTTTAGAATATTGTAAAGCGATTGTTTTTCAGTATAAAACTTCAATTAAAAGTTATACTTTTGCACTTTCAAAATTGTAAAACCCAAAGGTGTATTTACAATTTGTTTTTTATTAATAAAATAAAGTTTTTTTACGGCCTTTAGTTTTTACTCAAATTATGCTTAATATACACAATCTTTCTGTTTCTTTTGGAGGAACCTATTTATTTGAAGAAGTTACTTTCCGTTTGGGTGCCGGCGACCGCGTAGGTCTTGTTGGTAAAAACGGGGCGGGTAAATCTACAATGCTAAAAATGCTGGCTGGGGATTTTAAACCGGACTCAGGAGTTATCTCGCAAGAGAAAGATATCAAAATGGGCTTCCTTCGCCAGGATATCGATTTTGAACAAGGAAGAACTGTTTTAGAAGAAGCATACGAAGCTTTTACTGAAATTAAAGTTGTAGAAAAAAAACTGGAGGAAATCAATCATCAATTGGTGACCAGAACTGATTATGAAAGTGAAGAATACGGACAAATCATTGAAGATTTATCTGATTATACACATCGTTTTGATCTTCTCGGAGGTTACAATTATGTTGGAGACACAGAGAAAATTCTTTTAGGATTAGGTTTCAAAAGAGAAGTTTTCAATAACCAAACCGAAACCTTTTCAGGAGGATGGCGAATGCGTATTGAGCTTGCAAAACTTTTATTGCAGTCTAATGATGTATTGCTTCTGGATGAGCCAACGAACCATTTAGATATTGAAAGTATTATCTGGTTAGAAAACTTCCTTCGCAGTTATCCGGGAGTTGTCGTGATAGTATCGCACGATAAAATGTTCCTGGATAATGTAACGAATAGAACAATCGAAATTTCGTTAGGAAAAGCATACGATTTCAACAAACCTTATTCTCAATATTTAGAATTGCGTCATGAAATTCGTGAGAAGCAATTAGCGACTCAAAAAAATCAGCAGAAGAAGATTGAGGAAACTGAAAAATTAATCGAGAAATTCCGTGCCAAGGCTTCAAAAGCTTCGATGGCTCAATCGCTGATTAAAAAATTAGATAAAGTAGAAAGAATCGAAGTTGATGAAGATGATAATTCAGTAATGAATATCTCGTTTCCAGTTTCAAAAGAACCGGGAAAAGTAGTTATTGAGGCTGAACATGTAACGAAAGCTTACGGAGATAAAACGATTCTTAAGGATATTAGTTTATTGGTTGAAAGAGGAAGTAAAATTGCTTTCGTTGGTCAAAACGGACAAGGAAAATCGACTTTCATCAAAGCGCTTGTAAATGAATTTGAATATCAGGGAAATATCAAATTGGGACACAATGTGCAATTAGGATATTTTGCTCAGAATCAGGCAGAATATCTTGATGGTGAGATTACCTTGCTTCAAACCATGGAAGATGCTGCAACAGATACCAACCGTATGAAAGTGCGTGATATGTTGGGTTCGTTTTTATTTCGCGGAGATGATGTAGAGAAAAAAGTAAAAGTACTTTCCGGAGGTGAGCGTAACCGTTTGGCGCTTTGTAAATTGTTATTGCAGCCAATAAATGTGTTGCTGATGGATGAGCCGACTAACCATCTGGATATTAAATCTAAAAACGTATTAAAAGCAGCGCTTCAAAAATTCGGAGGAACTTTATTGTTAGTTTCTCACGACAGGGATTTTCTTCAGGGAATGTCGAATATCGTTTATGAATTTAAAGATCAAAAAATTAAAGAATATTTAGGAGATATCAACTTCTTCTTAGAACAACGCAATCTTGAAAATATGCGCGAAGTCGAGAAAAAAGATGTTGTAAAAGCTGCAGCTCCAAAAGAGAAAGAAGTTAGCAAAGTATCTTATGAAGATCAAAAGAAAACAAAAGCGCTTCAAAACAGATTAAGTAAAATCGAAAGTCAGATTCAGCAGTTAGAAAAACAAATTCAGCATGATGATAAAATGTTGGAAACCAATTATGATAAACACATCGAAGACGCATCTTTTTTTACTGCTTACAATAAAAAGAAAGCAGATCTGGATCAATTGTTAATTGACTGGGAAGTTGTTCAGGAAGAAATTGATAATTTTAACTCATAGTTTTTTAGTTCAGGTTTCAGGGTTTCAAGTTACGTGTGAAAACCTGAAACCTGAACTACTTTATTATCCCAATAGATCTTGAATGTTCAATCGCTTTACTACTTTCTTTAAAATAACAAACCGAAACGTCAAGACTTTCTAAATTCTTTAAAATCTTTTTGACTTCTTTTTTCTGTGACTTTCCGGTTTGTCTGATGTAAACTGCAATTACGGTAACAGGGAATATTTTGCAGATTCTTTCATACAAAATAGGATCGTGCTGTGAATCGTCTCCCATTAAGACATATTTTAAAGTCGGATAAAATTCGACAACATGTTTGATTTTTTCGAATTTATGGTCGTGATTTCCTCTTCCGCTCATAAAAAAATCAGTGACTCCTCTTTTGATGTCTTTCAATAAAAAAACCGCTTTTGGAAGTTTGTTAATTCGCGTAAACTTGGCAATAAACCGGTATAAATTCCATTCGCTGCTTGAGATATAGAAAAAAGCATTTCCTTCTTCGGGGCTTTCTCTCCCGGCCTGACTTAAAGACTGATAATGTGCTACAACATCTTTAAAAACCTTACGATCATTAACATTTTTAAAAAGTAAAACATAAATTTTTCGAAAGACGTTATTCGTGTGGGAAATTAAAAAAGTATCATCAATATCCGATATGATACCGAGTTTTCCTTTATGAGGCCTGATAAAACTGCCTTCGCAGCGAATAGTTTCATTTTTATACTTTAAACTTACCTCATACGGCATCCAGCCAAAATGAGTCTCTTTTTCCAGCGGAATACAGAAATTGAAATAACCATCATCAAGTGTTTTGGTATGAATTATTTCATTGTTGTAGTGAAGATAAACATCAAAATTTTTAATGGTTTTTATCCTAAATAATTTGAGAGTTGAAGTAGCATTTTTTAATTTCTTTTTCTCAAAATCGTAATTGTGTTCTCTTTTTAAAACATGGCCCATTACAATTAACTCTTGTTCATTTGCATAACCACGATATAATTGTAAAATTGGTTTCATTAATTACGTATATTTATGTAACTGTAATTTACTTAATTTAATTGGTTTTAAGAATAAAATTTTGAAAAAGAACATTCTGTTTGTAGTGAATCCAATTTCCGGAGATTTGGATAAATCAGATTTGATTGAGGCTGTAAGCGAGTTTGCAGCTATAAATCATTTTGATTTAGAAGTTTATGAAACTACCGGAAAAAGTGATTTAAAAGAAATACAATCCGTATATAATCAATATCAACCAGAACGAATTGTGGTTGCTGGTGGAGATGGAACCATAAAAATGGTAGCTGAAGCAATGGAAGAACACGATGTGATTATTGGCATTTTACCTGCTGGTTCTGCAAACGGACTTTCTGTCGATTTAAATTTGCCTTCAACAATAGAAGAGAACCTGAAAATTGCTTTTTTACATCATTATATCGAAATGGATATGATTTGTATCAACGGTAAAAAAAGTATTCATTTGAGTGATCTTGGTCTTAATGCCAATCTGGTAAAAAATTATGAAGAAAGTGATGTACGTGGCTTCTGGGGATATGCATTGCAGGCATTTACAACCCTGACCGATGTAAACGAACCTTTCGTAGCTACAATTACAGCCAATAAAGAAACGGTTAAACACGTCGCAAGAATGATCGTGATTGCTAATTCTCAAAAATACGGCACAGGTGTGACCATTAACCCAAATGGTGCAATGAATGATGGTAAATTCGAATTGATAATCCTAAAAAGTCTTGATTTATTTTTAATTGGGAAAATCGTTACCGGGAATATGCCTATTGATTCTGAAGATGTTGTTATTATTTCAACCGAAAAAGCGATTATAGAAACTGATTATCCGGTAAATTTTCAGATCGATGGCGAATATTGTGGAGCGCAGACTTCTTTAGAAATTCACATTTTACACAAACAAATGAAAATCGCGATTCCTTAAAAAAAATAGTTATTTAAAAGGATTTCGTTCCTGCCACTCAGTTTTAGGTTCCAGATAATTAAAAAATCGGGCAATGTTGTGATTGATTAGTGCATTGCTGTGTGTGATCAGACCATACATTTTTACAGGTTTTGCACCAACAGAACTTTTGATTTCAAGAGCGGTTCTGGCAAAAACAATCGTTGAAAAACCTTTTTTGACAGAATAGGCTATCATGTCGTAAAGCATATTCAGATAGAGCATTTTTTCACGTTGTATACTTTCATCATATCCTAAAAAATAGGTGTCCATAACATCTCCGTTTTTTATCAATGTGTTGAAACCGATTAGTTTTTCGTCTAAAAAATAGCCATAAAGCAAAAAGTTTTCCTTCATTATTTCCTTGAAAAAGCTAAAATGGTTTCGGGCTAAGAAAAAAGTATTAAAAGGAGCGTTTTTCGCCACATGAAAATATAACTCGTAAATAACATCTTCATATTTTCGAATATCGATCAGAGACATTTTTTGTTTTATAATTCCTTCCGATTTTTTTCGGGCGCGTTTATACTGATCCCGATATTTTTTGGATAAAGCATCAATGTAATCCTGCTCTGTTTTCCAGTTTTTATTGATTTCAAAAATCATATTGGGCTGAGTTGAAAACGTATAATTGTTTTTGAATTCTGCCTGTAACGGTTTGATTTCTTCTGCTGTAAAATCTTTTATGCTGGTTATATGTACTTTTTTTCCGCTTGATTTTAAATCCTTTTTAAGCTGAGTAATTGCTTTATGAAGTATTTTAATAACTTTTGATTGTTTTACATTTTTATCAAAGATAAAAGCATTTTGTCCGGTAAGCATATTGTTTCCTACAAACAATACATGTGAAGCGAAATTCTTGAGAGCAAAATTCCGGACAGAGGTTTTTAAGCATTTATCGCGTTCTCCAAAAGATTCCAGTTTCTCTGCAAATAAAAATTGTGTCAGCACAATTCCGATCAGTTTTTCTTCTTCAAAAAGCCCAATAAAATGACAGGTCATATTTACCGGAGAAGAATTTTCCAGTACTTCAAGGTATTCTTTGGTTAAAAAAATGTTGTCTGAGGCGAGTGAATTCCATTCTAAAGGCAATAATGATGCGCTTTTATAAATCCAGAAAGAATAGTTTGTATTCAAGAGAGTGAGCTAATTTCTTCAAAATTAGATAATATTTGTAATAACTTATTTGGTTTAAGTTATTATTAAGAAAACCCGTTTGAATTTGAATTTCAAACGGATTTTTAAGGTTATGATTTATTAGGCGTATGCGCAAACGATTCCGCCAATAATAGTAAGTGTAACGATCCAGTATCCGGCATGAACAAAGATGTATTTCCATGATTTTCTTTCGAATAAACCATTGATCCCAATCACAGGAAAAGCAAAAAATAAACCAGCCATAAAACCATGAAGTGAACCGTGTTTAAAAGTACGGAAAGCAGTTCCGTAATCAGCCATAAAAGCATGAAAAGACGGTTTTGCACTTTCGATAAATTGCGGCCCTCCTATCATTCCTACAGCACCTGACTGATGAATTGTAAAAGACATTAAAGCCATAGAAATCAGTACAGAAAAAATATAAGTAAATCCAAATATTTTGAGCATATTGCCTTTTTTGAGATCGTCTTCGGTAAAATTGTTTTCTTTCATCCAGATTTTACCAAAAACCTTTGGATTGTACCAAATAAATCCGATTACAAGTGTAACAACTGCTGCAGCTAAAAAGGTGATAAAGTTAATTTTCATGATTTTGAGGTTTTTATAATTAGTTAATCAAATTTAATTAAAAATTCAGCGTAAATGATGTTTTTGTTTTAACTATTAAAAAGGCCGTTTTTACTTATTAACACTTTATCGACATTGCTTGTGCCAAAGCTTTAAATCATCTAATTTTGCAGCACATCAATGTTCCTGATGTAATCTTAAATTAATCGTGCTTATGAATGAATTTTACTCGTGAAAAAGTTGATTAAAAACATATTTAGTTAATTGTGAAAAAGCCGTAATTCGTTACGGCTTTTTTATGCTAAAAAAATGATAATTTAATATTGGTAATTTTACGTTTTTGCTTTTTTTTTATAACTTTAATTATTGAATTCAAAATGGAGTTCAAATCAGCTAAAATAAATTTTAATCTTTAATAATAACGTCATGGTAATACATTATCAGGGTAAACAACACGGAAACAATACGAAATTCACCATCAGAATAATTGGTAACAATCTTTCAAAAAGCAGTTCAAACTACCAGATAGATTTATTAGTAGGCGATAAACAATTGCCATTGTTTACATCAGAAATTCATCAGAGTCTGTCTAATTGTCTGAAAGAGATTTATTTGTTCAGAAAACATAACGGAATCACTTTTGAAGCTTCTTCAGAAAAAATAGAAACTTTATTAGTGCCTTATGACAAAGTTTTATACGATTACAATAAATACGCTTTGTTTAGAGCGTAATTGATTTAGATCTTAAAAAGCAAAAGACTGCCTTATATAAAGCAGTCTTTTTTTATGGTTTTTAGTAAAGAAAATCTAAATGATTTGTTTTTCTTTCCTGAAATTCCTCCATCCCAAACCAATCAACAGTAAATTGAATAATACCAACGGTAAAAATGTTGTTGTTAAATTGGCTTTGGAAGAATCTTCAAAAGTTTCAACCTTAAATTTCGACCAGTTTTCTTTTTTTACATCGGCATTATCAAAGATTTTAGGGTAGAAATACAAACGTAGTTTTTCATGAAACTGGTTCGTTTTTTTCATGAATAAAAGCTGGTTTCCTAAGTCTGATTTGGCAATTTCGTTTAACTGGACCTGAGTGTGCAGTGTCGGAATAAATTGTGCAATGTTTTGACTGGCCTGATTTCGCTGCTTTAATTTTTTTTCCAGTTCTTTAGACTGAACTGCCGATTCGTCGTCGCCCATTTGCTGCATGGCATAATACCAGAGCCAGCTGAATTCTTCATCGGGTAAAGAATAATTTTTGAATTGCGGATAATGTTGATAGAATTTATCCATTGTCATTTTTTTATCCATGTCCCATTTTTCGTGATAGGCATTTCGCTGTTTCAATGTCAATTCTAAAGCTTCCGGAATCGGATATTTATTGATGATATAGGTATTGATCGCTGCCGGAAGAATAATGATCATAAACAGCCAGATGGTTAATAAAATCACAGCATTAAAATTGGAATTCTTTTGCAGGGAAACGATAAAGAAACAAACTGAAAACCAAAAAAGGATGTACAAAATACTGATTGTGTAAAATGTAAAAAGTGATTTGTCTAACGGAATTTGTAAAAAGAGAATTGCAGCAAAAAGGACAATAGTCAATAATGCAATCAAACTTAAAATTCTGATGTAAAACAATTTCAGAATGTACAAAAATGTATTATCACTTTGCGTTGCCACGATTTTCCAGGTTCCGGATTCTTTTTCTTCGGAGATCACATTATACGTAAAAGCAATAATAAGAAGCGGAAAAAGATAAATCAGTACAAAACTAAAATCGATGTTTCCTAACATCAAATTGTTTGGATTATTTAATTCCGAATCGTATTTCTGACCTTCCAGACCACGAATCGTTACACTTTGTATCGACGGATTTATATCGCGCTGTCCAATTGCCAGACTGTTTATCGGAAACGTTTTATTGACCAGAGAGAATTTGATGTAATAGAGCAGCAGTCCCATTTCGTCAGAATGATAAGCAGCATTTCTCGCAATATGTTCTTTTTGATAGATTGCAGCTTCTTTTATATTTTGGCTTTGCTTTTCCTGAAACTGATGCCCAATCAAAAGACTTATGAAACCGATTATGAGCAAAAAAAGTAATCCGATTTTTGTTCCTTTCGATCGTATGAAATTTTTAAATACTAATGCTAACATATTAAATGGCTTTTAGGTTTTTAGCGGCTATTTTTATAAAAAGAAACAGCAGGCTAATCCATAGAATAATAGAGATAATTGAAATGATTTCACTTTTCAAAACAGCCAAAATTCCTTTTGGTTCATAATGAAATTCGGGTACTTCAGCCCAGTGGTCTTTGCCAATTGTGAGTGGTTTGTCGTTTGGTTCGGGCTTTTTGTTGCTGATGTATTTAATTTGTAAAGCATTCATTTTTTGCGCCATGTTGTAACGATATGCTTCGGCCTGTTTCTGAAAATCGATATACGAATCGTAATCTGTATTGGATAATCCCATCGATAAATTTTTCATCGCGATATACGGGTTTATAAACGAAACTGTTTTAGAAAAACTATTCTGCTTTTTATAAATTTCGAGCAGGCTTTCAAGATGTTTGTTGTAAATATTCGAACTTATTTTTTCACCTTCGGTCATAATAAAACCTGAATAATTGAAAGGCAATTTTTGAACCGAATCGACTTTATAAGTCCGCAACAGAGAATCTTTTATCGCTTTGTAATGCGGATCATTCGGATTATGGCTGTCTCCTTGTTTCAGAATATCTTTTTCAATATCACTATTAAACTGAATTTTTGAAGGAGCTTCATAGATATATGCGCCAATTGCCTGCGTTGTTCTCGGTAAAATAATTGTGAAAACCAACCAAATCCCAATCAGCGAAATCAACGCTTTTTTTGAAGTTTTGCATGAAGCAGAAATCAAAACGGCAATGGCACAAAAGAATAATAGATATATAAAATGGAACCCAATGAATAAGATCATTTTAAGGGTTTCATCCAATGAAATGCTAAAGTTTTGAAGTAATAACCAGATGAAAATCAAAACGAGAATTGCGGGAACAAAAAGCATCATAACAACAGAGGCAATTCCGAGAGTTTTACCCAGTAAAAGCTGTTTCCAGCTGATTCCCTGACTAAAAAGCAGTTTTAGGGTTCCATTTTCTCTTTCGTATGCCACCGAATTAAATCCAAGGAAGAAAATCAATAACGGCAATAGTATTTGTAAAACCATGGCAATACTGATTTCTCCAAAACGAAGCATGCTGTTAGAAAATCCTGCCTCAGAAAAATTGGCTGTATTTTGTTTGTGAGCTTCCAGAAAAATTGCATTTCCGAAAAAAGGTTCCATTCCAAATTCAAAAACGCTTAACGAAGTGCTTTTTCGAAAGGCAAAATTTCCGTAATGCGCCATTCTGTGCGGATTTTTATCCGGGTTTTTCAACCAGTCTTCTCTGGATTCGTGCTGGTATTTTTCGCTGGTTTTATTTTGATTACTGTAATTCTCCCAGCCCGAAAAAGCAGCGTACAGCAATAAAACACCAATAAAAAGAGTGATGATATAAACAGCCTGATTTTTAAAAACAGATTTTCTAAAATGTCTGGCTATTAAATTTTCTATGTGTAATGACATAACTGCAGATTAAAATTTATACGTTACGGTAAGCGTTGCATTTCTTGGAGCTCCGGGAAATAATCTCAAATAATTCTGAGCGCCTAACCAGTAAGTTCTGTTGAAAATGTTTCCTGCATTTACAGCAACCTGAATATTACTTTTTTCAGGTTTGTAGTATATAGCGGCATCAAAAATGGTAAAATCAGGAAGTGTAAAATCTCTTGTAAACCACGGAATTTTGCTGCTTTGATACTGCATTCCCAAACCAACTCCGAAATTATCCAAAGCAGAATCGGATTTGAAATTGTAACGTGTCCATAAGTTGGCGCTGTTTTTTGGCGTGTTTTGTTTTCTGGCACCAATTAAGGAAGCATTGCGGTCATTTGTAATTTTGGCATCGATATAACTGTACGAAGCATTGATTTGCCAGTCGGGTGTAATGTATCCAGCCAGATCACATTCGAAACCACGACTGCGCTCAGAACCTCTTGTTACCAGTAAATCAGGATTCACAGGATCGTTTGCATTCATTAGGATGTTGCGCTGGTTAATTTCGTAAACCGCTGCGTTAAAACTCATTGAATTATTAAAAAAAGTAGCTTTTAACCCCGCTTCTTTCAAATTGCTTTCGAGAGGATCAAACAAACTTCCGGCAGGCAGACTTCCGGTTTGCGGCATCAAAGTAACGGTGTTTGATTGTGGCTGATAACCTTCGAGATAAGTCGTGTAAACATTAATAGCAGTATTGATGGCATACGTAACACCAACGCGAGGCAATAAAGCCGATTTCTTAACAGTTAATTCGTTATTGGTTTCATAATTGGTGATGTCTTCAAACCATTCATTTCGTAATCCCAAAAGAAACGTAAACTTGTTCCATTGAATCTGATCCTGAATATAAATAGCATTCGTAGTGGTTAAAGCTGAAGGCAATGCTGTTCTCACATTCAACGTATAATCATCAGGACTTCTTACGGTATAAGTTGGATTATTTAAATTAAAATAATTCACATTTGGCTTTGGCAAAACAACACCGTCTACAGTAATGGTTTGATAATTGGATGCATTTGCTGGTACAAAAGTACTGGCAACAGTTCCGTCTTTAAGAAGATAACCTCTGGCTGCGTTTTGTCCGCCGCCTTTGGTTTTGTTCCAGCTGCTTAAATCGTAACCTGTTAATAATTTATGATTCAGTTTTCCGGTTTTAAAATCGAAATTTAAGAAAGCGGTTAAATTGTCCACATTCCAATATTGCTGACGCTGTACAAACTGCATCATCGCAAGGCTTGTGACTGGCTGGTTGTTCATGTCTACGGCAAATCCGTTTGTGGTTCTGTGTTCCTGTAAATCTTCTCTCCAGGATTGTTTCATGTAAGAGGCATTAAAACCAATTTTTGAAGTGAATTTGTGAGAGAAATTTGTAGTGAAAATCATTTCTTTCGATTTAAAAAAATCACTTGGTGCACCTAAATTCAGGCTTATGGGCGTTTTATTCAGACTTGTAACTCCGGCAACTGCTCCAAAAATAGGCTGCCCGCGATCCAGAATTCCGGTCATGTCGCTTAAGATCAACTCGGTATTGACAGCCGTTTTTTCATTCGGAACATAACTGAAGGACGGAGAGAGCAAATACGATTTATTGCCCACTAAATCACGAAACGATTTTGCTTCCTGATAGGCCGCATTTACACGATATAATAATGTTTTTGATTCGTTTAAAGGACCGGTAAAATCAAGAGTTCCTCTGAATGTGCTAAAACTTCCGGCACTCAGGCTTACTTCTTTTCGGTCAGTTGCCAATGGTTTTTTTGTCACCAGATTGATGCTTCCTCCCGGATCAACAGATGAAAAAGTAGCACTCGACGGGCCTTTAATTACCTCAACACGTTCAATATTGCTGGTAAGTGGCTGGAGGAAATAATATTGGCGGGTACGCATTCCGTTGATGATTTGTCCTTCTTCGTTTTGACTAATTCCTCTGATGGTATACTGATTGTAATAACTCGCCGGAATTACACCGCTTGTCATTTTTACGGCATCGGCCAGATAAATTGCGGCCTTGTCTGCTATTAATTCCTTGGTAACCGTTGATATGGATTGTGGAATGTCTTTGTTAAGTGTTGCCGTTTTTGTTGCTCCGAAAGAATAATCACTATTGTATTTTTTGGTAGATCTTCCTATGATTTCTACGGCTTGGAGTTCGTTTAATTTAGCTTCCGTTTTAATGGAATCTTTAGCGATACTGTCGTTTGTTTTTGTATTACTCTGAGCTTTTAAGTAAGCAGAACTAAAGACAAAAAACAGTACTATAAATAGATGTTTCATTTTTATGTAGATGGAATTTTTTCCTTTTTTAAACAGTTTGTAAATACAGATTTTCAAGTTCGTTTGCTGATATTTTTTCGGCTTCGATAATCGTAACAAGATTTCCCTGTTTCATGATTCCGATATGTGTTGCGACTTCTCTTGCTCTGAAAATATCATGTGTAGCCATTAGAATAGCTGTCCCGTCTGCAGAAAGTTCTTTCAGGATTTGAGAGAACTCGTTAGAAGCTTTTGGGTCTAAACCGCTTGTAGGTTCATCTAATAGTAACACTTTTGCTTTTTTTGCAATAGCGATAGCAATACCTACTTTTTGGCGCATTCCTTTTGAGTAAACGCCCAAATTTTGGTCGTGAGCGGTAATTTGCAAGCCGGCTTTGGTTAAAAAATAAGTCAGTTCTCCGGTTGAATATTTAAATCCGGCCAGAGACGAAAAGAATTTCAGGTTTTCCAGTCCGGTAAGGTTTGGATATAACATTACTGTTTCAGGAATGTAGGCTATATCTTTTTTTGTTTTATCTGCATTGGTAACTACCGAAATATCATTGATTTTAATTTCGCCCTCTGTTGGTTTTATAAAGCCGAGAAACAAGTTTATGGTAGTCGTTTTTCCGGCACCGTTTTGTCCTAAAAGTGCAAAAATTTCTCCTTTGTTGATGGTTAAATTCAAAGAGGTTAAAGCAATTTGGTCACCGTATTTTTTAGTCAGGTTTACTGCTGTGAGCATAATGTATAGAGTTGGAAATTATTATTTTTTAAAATAGATATAGCTGTTTCAGGTCGTTCCATAGGGACGCCCAGAGCTATTTTATTAAATGTGAGAGATAGAGTTTACTGAGGGAATTTTTATTTAAACTTGAAAATAAAGAGATTGATCCAATTTGCTGATGGAATCTATTCGCCAAAATAGATTTCATCAAATAAATTGAAATAACATATATTTCCTCTTGTCTAAAACAAAAAGAATGATTTTCAACATTTAAATAGTAAGAATCCGGTAAACTAAAATAGGGAAGGAGGTGCTCTTAAAGCAAAGAGACTGCCTTTGAAAAACATTGAGGTTGCTTTGCTGTAAAAGAAAACAGCCGAAGTAACAACATTTAATTTATGAAATGAAAAAGTATGAAATGACTCTGAAATAAAAGTGCTAAATGCAAAATGACAGATAGGACAATTATTCTCTACATTATGGCTGTGTGTAATTTGCTTTTGACCCGGAGCGTATTTATGGTCGCAATGTTTCTCGTGAATTTGCTTATAAATATGCTCATAAGAGTGAACTGTCTGAAAAAGCATTGCGAACAATACTGTTAAAGACATTAAAAGATTAATTATGATAAATTTCTTTTTATTCATTCTTGATTTTGGAAATCTCAGCTGATGTAATGCAACTAAGTTGCAAATATAGAAATCTTAATTTGTAAAAGAAAACAAAATCATTTTATCTTTTTGAAAGCTTATTTTGAAAAAATTATTTGCCAATGATTTCTTTGCGGTGCAGATTTCCCCAGTCTTTCAGTGCCATTATTACATTTCCTAAAGATCTGCTGTGTTCAGTTCTTCTGTATTCAACCGTTGGTGGAAAAGTATCATAAACGGTTCTAATTATCAATTTGTTTATCTCTAGGTCTTTAAGTTCTTTAGACAACATCTTATCTGTGATTCCGTCCATATCCCTTGAAATTTCTTTGAATCGTTTTGGACGATCTGACAAAGCAATTAAAATAGGGAGTTTCCATCTTCCGCTAAGTACTTCCAGTGCATCTCTTACCGGTAATAAGGCGCTTAAACAGGATTCTTTTGAGCAGGTGTTATCTTCGCATGTATTTGTGTTTTCGCTTGTCATTTTGATATTGTTTGAGTTACTATCCTCAACGATAGCGCTATCATTGAGGATAGTACTATAAAAGAGATAGTAAATGTAAATAAGTTTGTGTTGTAAAACAAAAGTTATAAAAATATGAGCAAAAGAATTTTGAATATCGTAACAAGCATCAAAGGAGATGCTTCCTTTAGTAATAAATTATCTAACGCAGTTATTGAAAAACTGACAATCGCCTACCCGGAAATCGAAGTTGATACACTTGATCTTTCTAAAACACCGTTGCCTTATCTGGATGGATTGCAGATTGGCGCATTTTTTACACCCGAGGAGACGCATACACCTGAACAAAAAGAAGCGATTAAAAGTTCGAATCGCGCGGTAAAAAAATTGTTGGACGCAGATATTATTGTTATTGGCGTGCCTCTTTACAATTTTGGGATTCCGGCAGCATTAAAAGGCTGGGTAGATCAGGTTTCCAGAGCAGGAGTGACTTTTAGTTATGCTGATGGCTCGCCAAAAGGATTAGTAGCCAATAAAAAAGTGTATTTGTCTATTGCATCCGGAGCTATATTTTCTGAAGGACCTTATAAAAGCTATGATTTTGCCGAGCCTTACCTGCGTGCTGTATTAGGTTTTTTAGGTATGACAGATGTTACGACTTTTCGTGTAGAAGGAACATCCATTCCTGATTTTGCTGAAAGTGCTTTGCCAAAGGCTTTAGCTGCTGTTGAGGAATTTTCGTTTTAAGATTTGCATAAAAAATCCCGGTTTTTTCCGGGATTTTGTTATTAAAGTTATTTTTCAATAATCATTGTAATTCCCTGACCACCTGCGGCACAAATTGAGATAAATCCTCTTCCGGATCCTTTTTCGTTTAGTAATTTCGCCATTACACCAATGATTCGGCCTCCGGTTGCTGCAAACGGATGCGCTGCTGCGAGACTGCTTCCTTTTACATTTAGTTTTTCACGGTCTATAGTTCCTAATGCTTTTTTCACACCTATTTCTGCACTTAGTTCTGGGCTTTCCCAAATTTTCAGGGTGGCTAAAACTTGTGCAGCAAAAGCTTCATGAATTTCATAATAGTCAAAATCCTGTAGATTTAATCCGGCTTTTTCGAGCATTCTGCTGGCAGCAAATAATGGGGCTAATAAAAGGTTTTGCTGATTTTTGACATATTCAATTGCTGCGACTTCAGCAAAAGTAATATAGGCCAGAATTGGAAGTCCGCGTTCTTTTGCCCATTCTTCACTGGCTAAAAGAATGCACGAAGCTCCGTCCGTAAGAGGAGTTGAGTTTCCTGCCGTTAATGTTCCGTTTACTTTATCAAAAGCAGGATTTAATTTGGCTAATTTTTCAATAGTGCTGTCTTTTCTCAGGTTATTGTCTTTCTCAAGTCCGTTGAACGGAGTAATCATATCATCAAAAAAACCTTCATCATAGGCTTTTGCCATATTCAAATGACTTTTAAGGGCAAGATTATCCTGATCTTCTCTCGATATTTTATAATGTTTTGCCGTTATTTCTGTATGCCCGCCCATCGAAAGGCCGGTTTGTGATTCTTCATTTCGGGGAACCAGCGGCGTTAAATCTTTGGGACGGAGTTTTAAAAATATTTTGATTTTTTCACCTAATGATTTTGCTTTTCTGGCGTTCAGTAAAATTTTTCGAAGTTTTTCACTCACTGCAATCGGCATATCACTGATGGAATCAACACCTCCGGCAATACCGGATTCTATTTGTCCCAGAGCAATTTTATTGGCAATATAAATGGCGCTTTCTATTCCGGTATCGCAGGCTTGCTGCAAATCGCAGGCAGGTGTAGCAGGATCGAGAGTAGTTTTCATGACGCATTCCCGAATCAGATTGCTGTCATAAGTATGTTTGATAACCGCTCCGCCAACTACTTCGCCTAATATCTGTCCTTTTAAATTGTATTTTTCAATAAGCCCGTTTAAGGCTGCGGTCATCATTTCCTGATTTCCAACTTCGGCATAAGCTGTATTGGCTCTTGCAAAAGGGATTCGGTTATAACCTACAATAGCTACTTTTCTAATGACATTGGGAGTGCTCATATTTCGTTTTTTAAATGACAATTTATTATTTCCAAAGATTAAAGATAAGCAGGAAATTATAAAATTGAATGCGATTTACTTTAAGAAAAATATCTTTGAGAAAATGATGCAAAGAGTTTTTTTGAAATAAGAGAAATGTAAAGAGAATAATTGCTTTAGAATAAAAGATATTCGATTTAGTTTAGACCAAGTTTTTTCTTTTTTCCGAAGAACATAAACAAAACACTTTTCACCTTTTCTTCAAGTGAAGAGCGCAAAATTGAAAACGCTTTGGTAATCTGTGCTTCAACAGTTTTGATAGAGACATCAAGATGTTCCGCAATTTCAATATTGGTGAGGCCTTCTTTTTTGCTTAAAATGAAAACTTCTTTGCATTTAGGGGGTAAACTTTCTATCTCTTTATTTACTACCTTTAATATGCGTTGAAAAGATTCAGAATCATCTTCAAGAACAACTGAGTTTAAGGCATCATAATAGGTCTTTTCTAAAGAAAACAAGGATTGGTTTTTTCTGTATAAATCAATAAATTCATTATAGACAGACTTGTAGAGAAAACTTTTAATGGAATGATCTGATTTTAAACGCTCTCTTTGCTCCCAAACTTTTATAAAGACATTCTGAACGATGTCTTCGGCACTGTAGATATTTTTTGCAAGACTGTTGGCATAAACGCAAAGTTTATGATGGTAAGAGTCGATGAGATACGTATACGCTTTTTCATCTCCGTTTCTAAGAGATTCAATAAGGATATTGTTATCGTTATAATCATCGGTTTTCATAGTAACAAATATATAAATTTAAAATTTTAAGGCTTAAATCAGAAAGGATATTTCCTGAAAAAAGCTTCTTATTTGGGTTTTCTATTTGAATTTTATTACAAATAAAAAAGGCATAAAAATGCAAAGATATGGTATTTGTGTATTTAATTCTATTAAATTAGTAGAATTTATTGAAAGAAAACACTTGTAAAAAATAAAAAAATCAGCAAAATCAAAAAAACTTTATAAAATTGTTAGGGTTTTGCTTTTTTGCTTCGTAATAATATTAAAAAAGGATAAAATGACAGTAAAAAAGTCAGAACGATTAATGGTGAAATTTATCACAAATCAGGCCAGTCAGGATGAAATTGAACAACTGACGGAATGGTTAAAGGATGAAGAAAACCAAATTGAATTCAGGGAATTTGTAAAAACAAATTACGCAATTGATACCACTATGAATACATTCGATTCTGCTGAAGTAAGAAAGCAGTTATCAGAAAGAATTCAGAAAGAAAACAGTGTTTTTTATAAAAGAAGATTTTCTTCTTATTATAAATATGCAGCGATTCTGGTTGTCGCATTGGGCGGATTTTATTTTTATAAAAATTCGAATATCTCGAAAGAGAAACAAAATGTTATTATTCCGAGACAGGATGAAATTGTTTTACAATTAGATAATAATTCGGAAGAGGAAATTGACACAGCCGATACCCGAAATATAACCGATAAAGACGGAAACATCATCGGAAGACAGGAAAAAAACAGATTGGTGTACAATAAAGCGTATGCTGAAGGAAAATTAGTTTACAATACGATTAAAATTCCATACGGTAAAAAATTCGAAATACAGTTATCAGACGGAACCCTTGTGCATCTGAATGCCGGAACTCAGTTAACGTATCCGGTACAGTTCTTAAAAAAAGAGGGAAGAAGGGTTCATTTGACAGGAGAAGCTTATTTTGAAGTTGCCAAAGACAAGGCGCATCCGTTTACGGTAAATACAAATGAAGTAAACGTTGAGGTTTTGGGAACCAGGTTTAATGCAGATGCGTATATGGATAATGCAAGTACTGATATCGTGCTGGTTGAAGGTAAGGTTTCGCTTTACAAAGGTTTGAAAACAAATGAAAATCAGGTGTATTTAAAACCATGTTTCAAAGGGTCGAACATAAAAAGGAAATCAACAATTACGACAGAAGAGGTCAATACAGATTATTACACGGCCTGGGTAAAAGGAGGTTTAGTGTTTAAAAATGCTTCATTTGAGGATATTATCAAAAAACTGGAACGTCGATACAATGTGACTTTCATTAACAGAAATAAAATGCTCGGAAAAGAAATTTTTAATGCCCGTTTTGATAATGAGCCGATTGAAGTTGTACTGAAATATTTTAGCGACAGTTATGCGATTGATTATACTATTGACAGAGATAAGATCACGATTAAATAACAATGTCAATGTCAAAAATCAATATCAAAAGGGAACGCTAAAAATTGCTAATAGTGATAATTTCAAAAATTAATGACAATAACATAAAATTTAAAATCTGAAAACAAAAATTTAAAATCTAAAGAAGCCTATGTAACAAAAGTCCAAAAGTAGAGGCCGTAAAAAACCGGAAAATGCGCCAACATTTCCCGGTATAGGAATGCGGTCAGTTAATTAACCAACCAACATTAAAAAACATTTTAAAAGTATGAAAAAACTATTGAACAAAATCAGGTTCGACAAGCCTTTTTTGAAATTTGATTTGAAGATGAAATTGACTACATTATTATTATTAACCACTTTATCTGTTATGCAGGCGGGTGTGACCTATTCTCAAAAGGCCAGACTTTCTTTCAGTGCGAGCAACATGACCGTTGGAAAAGCAATTGAAAAGCTTGAATATACAAGTGATTACAGATTTGTGTACAATGTAAGATCGGTTGATTTAAATCGTAAAATAGATGTTAACCTAACCAATGCATCTATTGAAACAATCCTGAATACCATTTTTAAAGATTCAGGTACCGATTTTAAAGTGAGCGGTTCACATATTGTTTTAACTCCTAAAAAAGCACCGGTCGAAAAACCAAAAGCTGAAGTGGATTTTATCGTAAAAGGTAGAGTAACTGATTCAAAAGGAATGCCTTTGGCTGGAGCAGCGGTTTCTGATAATGGTTCAGGAAGAGGTGTTATGACTGATTTTAACGGAGAATATCAAATTATAGCGACAAACAGTCAAACTACATTAGCTTTTGCTTATTTAGGATATGTAAGACAGGAAATAAAAGTTGAAGGAAGAAGTGTTATCAATGTTGTATTGAAAGAAGATGTTCAGGAATTAGAAGGAGTAGTTTTGACTACAGGATATCAAAATATTACAGCAGAAAAAGCAACAGGTGCTTATTCAAATTTAAAAGCAAAGGATTTTCAGGAGCAGCGTTTAAGCAGTTTAAATTCAATTTTAGAAGGACGTATTGTAGGGTATCAGGACGGAAAAATTCGTGGTACAACTTCTATGAACGGTTTGACAACTCCTTTGTACGTAATTGACGGTTTTCCGGTAGAAGGCACAAAATACAACCAGTATTTTGCATTGGAAGAAAATTTACCTAATCTGAATTTAGAAGATATTGAAACCATTACGGTTCTAAAAGATGCAGCAGCTTCATCTATTTATGGTGCACGTGCTGCCAATGGAGTCGTAGTAATTACCACGAAAAAAGCTAAAGCCGGAAGAACAAATATTTCTTTTTCAAGTAACTTAACGATTACACCTTACAGAAATTATACTGATAATTTAACGAATTCTGCAGACATCATAGCTTTAGAAAGAGGCTGGGCTGCCGGAAATCCTAATTTACAAGGGATAAATGCAGGCACTTATGCACAATCATTATTAAACAATGCTGCTTTTACAAGTCTTGGAATGAATACTATTTTGAGAGGCTATACTGGAGCTATTTCGCAGACAGATGCAAACAATCAATTGAACCAATTGGCATCTCTGGGATATAAATATTATGATGATGTCGCAAGATATGCTAAACGTGATCAATTCTTTACACAGCACAACCTGAGTTTAGGCAAAGCATCTGAAAGCAATAGTTTTAATGCATCCTTAACTTATAAGAACAATAAATTAGAAGATATTTATTCTGAAAACGAAACAGTTGGTATTAACTTAAAAAACTCAACACAAATTAACAGTTGGCTGTCTGTAGATTTGGGAACATATATCAACTTCGGTAAAGGAGATCTGCAAAATTACAATGCACTAAGTCCAGGATTTAAGATTCAGCCTTATAACCAGTTGGTTAATAATGATGGTTCTTATTTTACCTCTACAGCAGCTTCTCGTTATAATAATTTTACTTTGCAATCTATACAAAACTATGGTTTGTATAATATGGACATCACACCAATGGAAGAGTTGGGACGAAATGTAAGCGAGACTAAAAGTTTCATGAACAGAACGTTTGCCAAATTCAATGTAAAGTTTAGCAAAGCGTTTACCTATAACGCAATGTTTCAATATGAATATGGTGTAGATCGTACCAATTATTTAAGAGAAAAAGAATCGTTCAGCGTTAGAAGCCAAGTAAACGGAATGGTAACGATTGCTAGCAATAAAGCAGTCTATAACTTGCCTTATGGTGATATTTTAAAAGAAACCAATCAATTTACGAATGCTTACAATTTCCGTCAGCAGTTAAATTTTGGACAGACTTTTAATGATAAACATGATGTATCTGCTATTGCAGGTATGGAAATCCGTCATAATAAAGCCGAATACAGAGACGATACCCGTTATGGTTGGGATGAGCAAACATTGTCTTTTACACCGGTAAACCAAGCTAGTCTGCTGGGAGTTTACGGAAGTGTATTTAGTGGTTATATGACTCAAAATGATTTTTCTGCCGAAAAGGAATTTCAAAACCGCTATGTATCATTTTATAGTACAGCTGGATATGTTTATGATGCGAAATACTCATTTACAGGAAGTTTGCGTTGGGATCGTTCAAACCTTTGGGGAACCGATAATAAATACCAAAACAAACCAACTTGGTCTGCGGGTGCAGGATGGAATATTGATAAAGAATCGTTTTTTAAAGTTTCCTGGGTTGATGCCTTAAAACTTCGTGGTTCATATGGTATTGGTGGTAACGTAGCCAAAGATTCGGCACCATATCTAACAGCTTATTATTATGCGAATACCAATGTTGGAGGTATGTATGGTGGAGTAAATTCAAGACCAAATCCTGAGTTATCATGGGAAAAAACCACTACAACCAACATTGGTTTAGATTTTGAATTATTCAAAAGCAGATTGGGCGGAACTCTTGATGTATACAACAAAAAAGGAGAAGATTTATTAGCGAGTACTACCGGAATTCCAACAGAAGGTTGGGGGTATTCTACCTACAAAATCAACAATGGGGAAATGACCAACAAAGGTTTTGAAGTAAGTTTAAGAGGATCTATTATAAAAACACCTTCATTTAATTGGGACGCATCCGTTTTGTATGCGAATAATAAAAATGAAGTAACTTATGTAAATGTAAAAGCTCCAGTATATTATTTACAGTTGGATTACCCATCAGCTTATCCTAGAATTGGTAAAAATTATACCTCAATTTATGGATACAAATGGGCGGGATTAAGCAGTACAGGTTTACCACAGGTTTATGATGCTTCTGGAAATACTGTAATTTATAATCCTGCAGATTTAGATGCTATTAAGGATTATGGTTCTACTGTGCCTACACATACAGGATCTTTCCATACTTCAGTTGCGTACAAAAACTTCTCTTTATCTGCCTTATTCATTTATGAGTTAGGCCATAAAGTTAGAAATACCTTTTTACCAATGTTAAATAATAATTATAATAGTGCAATGGGAGGCTATGTGGCAGACATCACTGTGATAAATAAAGACATTGTAAATGCTTGGCAACAACCTGGGGACGAGGCATTCACTAATATTCCTCGTGTGGTTTATGAGTATGAATCTGATTTTAACAGTGCTTCACGTGATATTTATCGTTATGCAGACATTAATATTTTGGATGCTTCAAATGTAAGATTAAGTAATGTTTCGCTGGGATATCAAATGCCAAAAGAGTTAGTCAGAAAAGTAAACTTAGACAATGTGCGTTTTAATTTGAATGCTGAAAACGTATACACCTGGGCAAAAAGCAGAGACGCTAAATACATGTTGGGCGGTTTCCAATCGCCGAGTTTTGTAATGGGTGTAAATGTTAATTTCTAATTTTAAAAGAAGATACAATGAAAAATCTATATAAAAATATACTTTGCGTTTTAGCATTAGGAATCACTTTTGCTTCTTGTGACGATTATTTAGATGATGTGCCAAAAGGTTCTAAAACACCTACAACTTTGGCAGATTATGAGGCTTTCATCAGAGATGAATATACTAACCAGCAGGTGAATGTTGAACAAGCATTAAACTTGATGAACGATAGGTTTCAAACAGCTGCGAATCTGGCCTACTACAGATTGACGAATGCTAATTATTTTTGGGATGAAAATGCCAATCGTATAGAATTAAATCAGGCGGATGAAACTACCTATTACAGAACTTATGCTGGAATTTCAACCTTTAATTTGATTATTGAAAATGCTTTAACAACCACAGAAGCGACTGAAGCGGATCAAAGAATTCTTTGGGCACAGGCAAAAATGTTGCGTGCTATGTCTTATTTTAATTTGACCAATTTTTATGCAGATACGTATACTACAGCCAATGCATCTAAATTATCTGTTCCCTTGATTACCAGTGCTAGTATTAATGCTCCAAGCAAGCAGGTAACGATTCAGGAAATGTATGATTTCATTTTAAAAGATGTAAACGAAGCTATTCCGTATTTACCAAAAGTTTCCGTAACGGCTTTACATCCAAATTTAGGAGCTGGTTATGCTTTTTCGGCTCGTGTGTATTTACAAATGAATAATTATACAGAAGCTTTAAAATATGCTGATTTAGCTTTGGCAGAAAACAATAAATTGTACGACTGGGTTACCTTTTATAATACAAATAAAACATTAATTGACACACCTAATTCGTATACAACGGTAGCATCACCGATGGGGTATAATTATGTCGAAAATTATACTTTCAGACACGGTTCTTCTTATTCTTTAGGAAGAGAATTAAGTATTCCGGTAGACAGAGCTGCTCGTTTTGAAACGGGGGATGTACGTTTTAAATCACGTTGGAAATTAAGAACAGTAGGTGCCGATACTTATTACTATTCAACATTGTCTGGAATGTATAATTTCGGAGGAATTACAACTGTCGAAGTATATTTAATCAAAGCAGAGTGTTTGGCTCGTGATAATAAAATTACAGATGCATTAACTGTTTTAAACACCGTTCGTAAAACCCGTATTCTTCCTGCTGATTATACTGATATTTCGACAGCAGACAAGACAACCGCTTTAAATGCAATTTTCAAAACAAAGCGTAACGAACTTATCTTAACGCTAATTCCATTTGCCGATGCGCGTCGTTTGAATGCAGAGGGAACTTATCCGTTTAGTTTGTCTAAAGTTTCTGAAGGAACTACTTATAATTTGTCTTCAACATCACATATGTGGACAATGCCTTTCCCACTTGGAGCTACCAGTAATCCGGGGAATGGAACATTAACACAAAACGTTCCTAAATAATTAACTTAACAAAGCTTCCTGATTAGGAATCTCCGAAAGGGGAGCTTTATTCTAAAAATATCAATCAAAAATGAATACAATTAAATATAAAATATTAGGATTATGTATCTGTCTGTTTGTTTTTTCAAACAATACTCAGGCACAAAAGAAAAAAACAGCAGCCCCTGCCGCAACGTCTTATACTATTGATGGGACTATAACAGGTCTTGCAGACGGAACAGCAGTAGAATTAGTTCCGGGCGCAACACATTCATCAGAATCTCCAATTGCTAAGACCATTCTTAAAGACGGAAAATTTACGTTTACAGGAAAATTAAATGAGCCACGTTTTTTCTACCTCATTTTTGGTAAAAACAAAGGAAGTATTGCCGTAATGACTGAAAATGCGAAAATAAGCGTGAGCGCTCAGGGAAGTGTTTCAACTCAGGAGGGAGAATATATAAGCTTTAAAGACGTCTCTGTTACAGGTTCTAAATCACATGATTATTATAAAAAGGAAACTGCTTTCAGAGATGAACTTGAGAAAGATTATACTGCTTATCATACCAAAGAGTCAAACGAATTGAGCAAATTAATAGGCGCTGCAAGAAAAGATAAAAACACAAAAACAGCAGATTCTCTTCAAAATCTTCCGGTTTGGAAAAAATTTGAGGCTGATGAAAAAGCATTTTTTACTAAAGTAGAAAAAACAACAAATGATGTAATTACAAAACATAAAGATTCCTGGTGGGGGCCATTTTTTATGATGACTCAGTACAGTTATTTTACACCGGAACAAAAACCAATTTATGAGCAGTTTTCAGACGTTGCTAAAAAAAGTTATTACGGACAAGTTGCAGATAAAGATCTGAATCCAAAATCATTAATTGGGACAAGTGTTGCCGCTTTCAATTTAAAAGACAAAGACGGAAAACCATACAATGTAAAAGACATTGTAAAAGGGAAAAAATATATTCTGATTGATTTCTGGGCTTCATGGTGTGGACCATGCCGTAAAGAAATTCCAAATTTAAAAACAGCTTATGCAGAATATGCAGCAAAAGGTTTTGAAATTTTAAGCATTTCTATTGATAAAGACGAAAAAGCATGGCAAAAAGCATTAGGACAGGAAAATATGCAATGGCCAAACTTGCACGACGATGATAAAGTAAGTAAATCGTTTAATGTAAAAGCAATTCCGGCAACTTATTTAGTAGACAGTAAAGGTGTTATTATCAGCGATAATTTGAGAGGTGCCGCATTAGAAGAAAAATTAAAAGAATTATTGAAATCATAATAATTTAAAGCTAATTTTTAACCACATAGAAACATAGTTTTATATGTGAAAGTCAGAATAAAAAGAGAAATTTATTTCTCTCACATTAGAGCATTCTATATGTCTTTTAAATTAGTGAAATGACTTTTTTAAAAGCTTCAAATCTATGTTTCTATGTGTTTAAACATCGAAATTTTAAATAAAAAAATAGCAGCATGAAAAATACAATCTTAAAATCGGGTTTGGCAGCTTTAACGCTTGCGGCCGCAATTACCTCCTGCTCGAAACAGGAAGGTTTTACGATTAACGGAAACATTCCGGGACAAAAGGACGGAATGATTTATTTAGAATTTCTTGATGGTGACCAAACCGTTGTTAAAGATTCTGCAAAAATCGTTGACGGCAAATTTAGCTTTGCAGGAAAAGTGGAAGAGCCTTTGCGATACAGTATTAAACTAAAAGGACAGGAATACGGTAAAGTTTTTATACTTGCTAATGAAACTATTGAATTTACTGCTCATAAAGATTCTGTTTATATGGCAAAATTATCAGGAGCAATTCAGGATTCAATTTATGGTTCATTCTATAAAAACGAATTTAAAAAAGTACAGAATATTGCAGGTCCTATTTACAAGCTTTCGGATTCATTATCGCAAAACGGAAAAGTTAAATTATCACCGGAACAGCAAAAAGATATTGACAAACGTTTCGCTGATTTGCAAGTGCTGGCAGACGACCTGACTTTTAAATTTATCAAATCACACAAAGATCAGCTTGCAGGAGCTTTGGTTTTGGATGATCGTCTGGTAACTTACGGAACTCCGGAACAGGTAACTGAATATTTTGCGGTTTTGACTCCTGAGGTGCAAGGCTCGTATTTTGGTAAAAAAATAAAAGAAGGAATCGAGCTCAATAATAAAACAGCTGTAGGAGTTGCAGCGCCACAATTTTCTCAAACTGATGTGAACGGAAAAGTGGTAAAATTATCTGATTATAAAGGAAAATATGTATTGGTTGATTTTTGGGCAAGTTGGTGTGGACCATGCCGAAAAGAAAACCCAAATGTAGTCTTGGCATACAAAACATACCACGACAAAGGATTTGATGTTTTGGGGGTTTCATTAGATGATAAAAAGAATCTTTGGGAAAAAGCAATCGAAAAAGACGGTTTAACCTGGACGCACGTTTCAGATCTTAAAGGCTGGAAAAACGAAGCTGCTGTTTTGTACGGCGTAAAATTAGTACCGACAAACTATCTGATTGGCCCAGACGGAAAAATTGTGGCTAAAAACCTTAGAGAAGCTGAACTTCAGTCTAAACTGAAAGAGATTTTCAGTAAATCATAAAAACTAAATTGATTTATAATTCAACAAAATTAAACACATAGAAACATAGATTTATTTCTTTTCAAAAAGGATATAAAAGAGAAACACATTTCTCAACACATAGCTATGTTTTTTTGAATAAGTGAAAAGTCTTTTTACGGTTACAAAAACTATGATTCTATGTGTTTAAACCAAATAGCGAATTATAAATTTCTTCAAAAAAATATCAAAACAAATGAAAAAATACATCTTTCTGGGCTATTGCTCACTGGCTTTCTGCACGCTTGTTTCTGCGCAGGGCAAATCAGATAATTTTAAGAAAATAAAAGAGTTAGGCGGAATCGAAGAATATTTGTATCAGCCAAACGGAATGAATATTTTGCTTTTGCAGGACAACGCTTCGCCAGTTGCAACGGTACAGATTGTATATCGTGTTGGTTCTAAACATGAAGTGTTGGGCAACACGGGATCAACGCATCTTTTAGAACATTTAATGTTTAAAGGGACTCCGACTTTCAACAAAAAAAGCGGGACAACTATTACAGATGTACTCCAAAACACAGGGGCACAGTTAAATGCGACAACCTGGTACGACCGAACCAATTATTTTGAAACGCTGCCAAGTGACAAAATTGGATTGGCTCTTCAGATTGAAGCTGACAGAATGCGCAATTCTTTATTGACCAAAGAAGATAAGGAAGCAGAAATGACCGTTGTCCGCAACGAATTTGAACGTGGAGAAAACGATCCGAACAGTTTACTGGACAAAGAAATCTGGGCTTCGGCTTATATTGCACATCCGTATCATCATTCAACAATCGGATGGAAATCGGATATTGAAAAAGCTCCAATTGAGGTTTTAAAGAATTTCTACAATACGTATTATTGGCCTGATAATGCAACTTTAACCATTATTGGTGATTTTAAAAAAGAAAATGTTTTTGAATTAATCGAAAAATATTTCGGTAAAATTACAAAAGCGCCTCACGTAATGCCTCAGCCTTACACAGAAGAGCCTGAGCAATACGGTGCACGTAAAGTTGTGGTTAAAAAACCGGGTGAATTGGGTGTTGTGAATAAAGCGTATAAAATTCCGGGCGCTCTGCACGAAGATTTACCTGCTTTGAACATTTTAGGTGAAATCATTGGCGCTGGTCCATCGGCAATTTTAAACAAAACTTTTGTGGACAGCCGTATGGGAATTTACGCTTATGCCAGTGCTACAAATTTTAAAGAAGTAGGTCTTTTTACAATCGGAGTAGGTTTTCCAACATCATCAAAACATGAAGATATTGATGCCAAAATTAGTGAAGTAGTAGCTAAAATTCAGAAAGAAGGTGTGACTCAGGATGAGGTAAACCGTGTGGTGGCCAAAATCAGCGCACAGACTATTTTAGCCCGTGACGGGTCAGGTGTTATTGCATCAGAATTAAATGAAGCCATTGCTTCAGGTGACTGGACCGATTTCGTAACAGGAGTAGACCGATTGAAAAAAGTAACTCCTGCTGACGTTCTACGTGTAGCTCAGAAATATTTGGTGGAAGACCAAAGTACAACGGGGTATTTTATTCCGAAACAATCCGGAGCTCAAAATCAGGATGCGGCTCATGCCAATAATTTCATGTCTGAAAACGGTCCTTTTTATTACAGACATCCGAAAGAAGGGCATTCACATGAAGAGGCTCCTTCTGAAATTTCAGTAGAAAATAATACAGCAGAAATTACTTTTGATGAAAGTGTAACTGAAAAAACTGCTTCGGCCTTCAAGAGAGAAAAAGTAGCCGGAATTGATGTGGTTTCAGTAAAAACATCTGCTAAAGATTTTGTTACTGTTGCTGCCAGTATTTCATTAGGAAATTTTATCAATGAAACTAAAAATCCGATGGTTTCATCTTTAACAGCTTCTATGTTATCAAAAGGAACTACGCTGAATGATAAATTTAAATTCTCTGAAAAACTTCAAAAGTTAGGAGTTAATTTAAATGTAAGCGCTTCAACAACCAAAATAAATATTGGTTTTAAATGTCTTAAAAAAGATTTAGATCAGGTAATTGCTTTATTGGCAGAAGAAATCCGTAATCCTTTATTTGACCAGAAAGAATTCGAGAAAGTGAAACAACAATTCACAGGAAACGTTCAGCAAAATCTGAATGATCCGGGTGAAAGAGGAGATATTGCCTTGTCTCAGGCGATTTATCCAAAAGGAAATCCAAATTACAGCCTGAGTGTAGAAGAAGATTTAGCCAATATCAAAAATGCAACTTTAGAAGAAGTAAAAGCATTTCATAAAAAATATTTCGGTCCTGTATCGATGCATTTGGTAATTGTAGGCGATACTGATGGAGCGAATCTGAATGTTTCTTTGAAAAAATCATTTAAAAACTGGAATGGCGGAGTTTCCGAAACTTTAAAATTTGAAGATGCCGTAAAAGCAGCTGCAAAAACAGAAGTTGTTACCATTGCTGAAAAACCAAGTGCTGAATTGTATATCGGACAATATACAGGTTTAAAAAGAGCCGATGCAGATTATATTCCGTTTTACATTGCCAATTATACTTTAGGGGCCGGTTTTGCTGGTCGTTTGATGCAGACTGTTCGTGATAATGATGGTTTGACATATAGTATTTCATCTGGAATGGGAGGAAATATTCAAACCGGCGGTTTCTGGATGGTGAATGCTTCTTTCAATCCGTCATTATTTCAAAAAGGACTGGATGCCACAATGGTTCAGGTAAATAAATGGGTAAAAGACGGTATTACTGCAACAGAATTAGAAAATAAGAAAACCAATTTAATAGGAAGTTTTAAAGTTGGAATGTCTACCACAAATGGTATGGCAAGAACGATTTTAGGTTTTGTTGAGAGAGGTTTAGAGCCAAATTATATCGACCAATACCCGAAAGATATTGAGAAAGTGACTTTACAACAGGTAAATGATGCGATTAAAAAATACATTCAGTTAGACAAAATGATCATCATCAAATCTGGATCGCTAGACAAAGACGGTAATCCTTTAAAATAAATTTCATACGTAGTCTTTCATTTTTACAAAATCCTGGTTAGTTAATTATTTTGTTGAAAGGCCTAAAGAGCTGTTTCCGGACAGCTCTTTTTTTAAAATATCAAATCAAAAAATCCAATGAAAAATAGCATCATAACCTTCATGCTGCTGCTTAGTGCCGGCATGTTTGGGCAAATGTACAATCCGGTAAAATGGACTACGTCTGTAGAGAAAATCTCAGACAAAGAATATGTTTTGAAAGCTCAGGCCGTAATACAATCCGGCTGGCATTTATACGGACAATATATCGAAGAAGGAGGTCCGTCGAGAACAGCTTTTAACTTTAAAAATCCAAAGAAAAGTTTCGAATTAATCGGAAAAACGACTGAAGAAAAAGGGCATGAGGTTCAGGATAAAATTTTCGATATGAAAATTAAATATTTTGAAGATAAAGCGCTTTTTACACAAAAGATCAAATTCACTTCAGATGAGGTTTCAAATATCGCTGCCGAAGTTGAATTCATGGTTTGCGATGACAGCAATTGCCTGCCTCCGTCTTCTGAAGAATTAGCGTTTAAGATTCCGAATGTGAAGAAAGTGGCTGCAGCTGAAGAAACTGCCGTAACTAAAAATGACACTGTAGTGACAGAAGATAAAACAATTGTTGAAGCAGAAAAAACAGTTTCAAAAGCAGTTGCTGATCCGGTTAAAAAGCAGGAGTCAAGAGGATTTCTGAGCATTTTCATCATTGCATTTTTATCCGGTTTTGCGGCTTTGCTGACACCTTGTGTTTTTCCGATGATTCCGATGACGGTAAGTTATTTTACGAAGCAGAGTAAAACTAAAGCTGTGGGAATCAGAAATGCTCTGATTTACGGGTTCTCGATTGTAGTTATTTATGTTTTATTGGGGTCAATTGTAACCGCAATTTTTGGTGCCGATTCATTAAATGCACTTTCTACAAATGTCTGGTTCAATCTGATATTTTTTGTTTTACTGGTTGTTTTTGCAATATCGTTTTTAGGAGCTTTCGAAATTATGCTTCCAAATGCATTGGCAAATAAAGTCGATTCGCAGGCAGACAAGGGAGGACTGATTGGGATTTTCTTCATGGCTCTGGCTTTGGCAATTGTATCATTTTCCTGTACAGGTCCAATTGTGGGAACGCTGTTGGTTGAAGCGGCTTCAAAAGGAGGAATTGCACCAATTGTCGGAATGTTAGGATTCTCGATTGCTATTGCGCTTCCGTTTTCATTATTTGCAGCTTTTCCGGGCTGGCTGAATGCTTTGCCAAGATCTGGCGGGTGGCTCAATACTGTAAAAGTAGTTTTAGGATTTTTAGAACTGGCTTTAGCTTTCAAATTTTTATCCAATGCCGACTTGGTTTTACAATTGCACTGGCTGGAAAGAGAAGTTTTCCTTGCCATCTGGATTGCTGTTTTCGGAGCTTTGGCATTTTACTTATTCGGAAAAATTACACTGCCACATGATTCTCCGTTAAATCATATTTCGGTCGGAAGATTAAGTTTTGGGTTGATTGTTTTAAGTTTTACCATTTACCTGATTCCGGGACTTTGGGGAGCACCTTTAAAACTCATCAGCGGATTTCCACCGGCAATGCATTACAGCGAATCTCCAAACGGAATTGGCGGAGGAAACACGGAACCAGCTAATAAAGAAACATTGCCTGAAGGCGCAGAATATGGTCCACATAATATCATTACGTTTCATGATTATGATAAAGGAATGGAATACGCTAAAAAAGCAGGAAAACCGGTGTTGTTGGATTTTACAGGATATGCCTGCGTGAACTGCCGAAAAATGGAAGAACTGGTTTGGTCTGATCCAAAAGTTTTAGGTATTTTAAAAAATGATATAGTCCTGATTTCATTATATGTTGATGATAAAAAAGACTTGCCGGAAAGCGAACAATATGTTTCTGAAACTACCGGTAAAAAAATTAAAACGATTGGTAATAAATGGAGCGATCTTCAAATTAAAACGTATAAAGCCAATGCACAGCCTTTTTATGTAATTGTAGATCATAAAAGCGCTAATCTTGCTGAACCTTCTGCTTACAATCCTGATATTACAGCATATTACAGCTGGCTCCAGTCCGGAATACAGAACTTTAAAAAGTAAATGCTTTTAAAATAATAAACGAAATGGAAATTACTTTAAAAACAACCGAATTAGAACAATATTTTTCGGAGTTTCGAGGAAATATAATTGGAGTGAACCATACTTTTGAATCGGTTTACGGGAAACAAAAATTGTATTATGCTGACTGGATTGCCAGCGGGAGATTGTACATTCCGATTGAGGATATTATGCTCAATAAAATAGGTCCGATGATTGCCAATACCCACTCGTTTTCCAGTGAAACAGGTAAAGCATCTACATATGCCTATCAGCATGCAAGACAATTGATAAAAAAACATGTAAACGCCAAAGATTCGGATGTTTTGGTTACTACAGGAACCGGGATGACAGCTGCGCTGAACAAGTTACAGCGTATCATGGGATTGCGGTCTGCGGATAATATTTACAATGTAAAACTGAATTTTGATGATGAAAGACCGGTAGTTTTCATTACGCATATGGAGCATCATTCGAATCAGGTTCCGTGGTACGAAACGATCGCAGATGTAGTGGTCTTACCTGCAGGCGAAAACAACTTGGTTGATCCAAAAATATTAGCATCAGAACTTAAAAAATATGAAAACCGAACGTTGAAAATAGGTTCTTTTACAGCCTGTTCCAACGTTACCGGAATTATTACTCCGTATCATGAACTGGCAAAAATTATGCATCAGCACGGCGGTCTGTGTTTTGTCGATTTTGCAGCTTCGGCACCTTATGTCAAAATCGATATGCATCCTAAAGATCCCGAAGAACAATTGGATGCAATTTTCTTTTCGCCTCACAAATTTTTAGGTGGTCCGGGAACTTGCGGTATTTTGGTCTTTAATGAAAAATTATATAAATCCAATTTTCCTGATAATCCCGGAGGAGGAAATGTAAAATGCACAAATCCTTGGGGTGGTTATTATTACAGCGATGCTATAGAAGTAAAAGAAGATGGAGGAACTCCCGGTTTTCTTCAGGTGATGCGAACAGCTTTATGTCTGCAACTGAAAGAGCAGATGGGAGAGGGGAATATTCAAAACAGGGAGAAAGAATTATTGAAGCTCTGTTATTCGGAACTTCAAAAAGTTGATGGTTTATCTATTTTGGGCGATTTAAAAAGTGAGCGAATTGGTTGTGTTTCTTTTACAATAGAAAACATTCATTATAATTTAATTGTCCGTCTTTTAAATGACCGTTTTGGAATCCAGGTCCGTGGAGGCTGGTCTTGTGCCAGTACGTATGCACATTATTTATTGAATATTAACGAAGAGAAATCTACAGAAATCACAAACGGAATCCTTCAGAAAAACTTAACTGAAAAACCGGGATGGGTAAGAGTGTCGCTTCATCCGACATTGAAAGATGATGAACTGTTGTTTATTTGTAGAGCTATACAAAAAGTGGCGCTTAATTATGAAGAATGGCAAAAAGGGTATCAATATAATCCGGTAACAAATGAGTTTGATAATCTTTTGATCAGAGAAACTATTGAAGAAGATGTGAAGGATTGGTTTGTGTTCTAAATAAAAAAAAAAAGAAAATCTCCAAAGTCAGATAGATTTTGGAGGTTTATTGTTTAAAGGGAAAAAGGACTTTGTTTAATTTTACTAAAATTTTAAAACTATGATTACTTTTAGAAATGCTACTTTGAATGATCTTGATGTTATTAGTGAAATTGAAAATATTTGCTTTCCGCCTAATGAAGCTGCATCAAAAGAATCATTTTCTAATAGGATAAAAGTTTATGCAGAACATTTTTGGCTTCTGGAATCTGAGGGAAAGTTAATTGGTTTTGTAAACGGAATGGTCACGAATCAAAATACGATTAGTGACGAATTGTTTAACGAAGCATCACTGCACGATAAGGATGGTAAATGGCAAAGCATTTTTGGGATTGCCGTAGCACCAGAATATCGCAATCAGGGCTATGCAGGGAAGTTGATGAAGTATTTAATTGCACAAGCAGAAATTGAAGGGAGAAAAGGTGTGATCCTGACTTGCAAATCGCATTTAATTAAATACTATCAGCGTTTTGGATTTGTTGATTTGGGAGTTTCCCAATCTGTTCATGGCGGAGAAGTCTGGAATGATATGGCACTGACTTTTTAGAATGTATTCTAAAAAAACAGCCTTCAAAATCAAATTGATTTTGAAGGCTGTTTTTTATTTAAATTTTAAATCATACCGTTGTTCATAAAAAAATCCCATCCTTGTGTTTCTTCAGAACTGGTAAGTTCAAAACCAGTTATTTTATACATTTTACGTGTTTTGTCCTGAATGCCTGTTGGAAGTAAAAATGCATTTTTATTTTTTCTACCTGCAAAAATCTATTGAATAGGTTACAATTAAATCTCTTTTTGAAAATAGCTGTTTGGTAAAGACAGCAACGGCATCCTTTTGCTGCTTTCTTTAAGCGGGTAAAGATGTAGTGGATGGCCGGATTGGCTTCTGAAAAATAAAAAACCTTAGTAGTAAAACGAATTACTTCTAAGGTCTTTTTTAAAATAGGTTGTGGCGGTATTTCTTTGTTCTATAAAGTGTTACCAGTTAAAAGGTAAATACCAATTGTTAACATTCATCAATTTTGCACGCACTTCGCTTGCTTTACCATTTCCTTCTTTGCTAAGTTTTTCATAAATCTTATCAGCTAAAAAGGCAGGGTCATTTCTTCGTAAAGCAATACGTACCAAATCTTCCCAACGGTTTCCTTCGTATGCCAGCTCTAAAGCATCTTCCTGGATAATATTGTTTTCGGTTGTTATTACATCATCTCCAACTGCCCCAACAAATTTCATGAAAGCTCGGCCACGGATTCCGTCATTACGATGCCAGTTTCCTCTATAAGAAGGGTAATCTCCCATACGGGCATCAAAATCATAAGGGAAAGGTAATTTAGTTTGCTGAACATCCGTAACGTCTGTAGGTGCTGGACTTGGAGTGTAAGCTCTTCTGATACCATTATTTAAAATAGCATATGCAACTTTTTGCTGGTTATCCCTATTGGCTGCTTCTGCATAACGAAGATGTAATTTTGCTGCACGGTATAAAAACCATTGTCCTTTTGTATTGGCAACTCCTGTTGAAGCTACAGCTTCACTACTGTAAAGGTATTTCATAATTACAGGGTCTCCATTTACGATATTGTAAGTAAATTTCTGACCACGAGCATCATAAGGAATGTCATTGCTTTGTTTCTGGCTGTTCCATAAATCCATAGCACTTTGGGATGGTTTAACCAAATAATCGCCATTTTTGTTAGAGAATAAAGCAATAAATGGGTTTTTAGGTGCAAAATTATTTTCGAAAGGCAAAGACCAGATCCATTCTGAATTCCATAATAGATCTCTGTCTCTGGCAAAAATAGATCGCCAGCCTTGTGTATTGCTATTGATTAAAGTTGTAGCGTCTTGTTCAGAATATCTTAAGTAACCTACAGCTAAATCATCGTGAGTAATAACCTCTGCAAACTTTACTCTGTAAGTATTGTATAATTCTGTATCAGTACCGCCTCTGGTTCCTGTCTCCATAACGTTTTTGTAGTGTGCAGCAGCTTCCTGATAATTTCCTTTCCAAAGCTGTAAATCACCTAGCAGACATTCTTTGTTAATAAAGAATTTTGCAGTGTTATAACCATCAATAGTAATTACCAGTGAACTTCCTACCGAGTATAAACCTTTGTAAGGTAGGTTCTCCGTGAATAAAATCAGTTTGTCTAATAATTGATCAAATGGTAATCTCGGGTATTTAGAAATGTTTTTTGCATCTTCAATATTTTCAATTGATTCGGTGATGTAAGGAACACTACCATAGTGAATTCCCAATTGTAAATATACCCAGCTACGGATTGCTCCAATATCAGAATATCGTTCATTGTACTGCTCCTGAGTAAATCGCTTTTTTTCGAGCATCATATCGAAATTTTTAAGCACATTGTTGCAGTTTTGGATAACCACGTAGAAATCTTTAGGATTTGCATAAGGGTTATTTGCTGAAACATTGTGTTCTGAAATTTCTTTTAGATAAGGTGTCGAATTTCGCGTTGTACTCATTAGGTCTGCCCGCATTTCATTCAAAATAATATTTTTCTCTGCAAGCGCCATAAATTTTCCATAAACACCTATTACAGCAGCATCAGCATCATATATATTACGGTACATTTGCTCTTCAACAAGCTTATCCTCAGGCTGTACATCCAGATAATCAGAACAGGAGTTGAGGCCAAATGTGAGCGCCATCATACCTAATAGAATGCTTTTTTTTGTTTTTGTAATTGTTATCATCTGTATCTTCTTCTAAGTGTAAAATAATTAAAGCCCTAAACGCAATCCTAATTGGAAACTTGTGAATTGTGGGGCTAATCCAACATCTGCTCCCTGACCAAATATAGATGAGGTAGCACTAAATTCAGGATCATATCCCAAATAATTTGTCAGCGTAAACAAGTTATTTGCAGTGGCATAAATTTTTATGGCTTTGATATAATTCATTTTTTCAACATTAAAATCATATCCCAGTACTAAAGTTTTAAGTCTTAAATAAGAACCATCTTCAATCCATCGGTCTGAAAAACTGGCATTTCCCATTGGGTCTCCCCAAACTGCTTTTGGAATATCAGTTTGTTGTCCTTCAGCTCTCCAGCGATTTGAAACAGCAACACTTTGATTCTCGTAGCCGCTCATTTTCTCAAGATTATAACGTACTCCGTTATATAAATCGTTTCCTGCAGAAAAAGTGAATAGTCCCTGAAGGCTAAAGCGTTTATATGTAAAATTTGTTGTAAAGCTTCCGGTTAAATCCGGGTTTGGATTACCAATTACCATACGGTCTTTATCATCTATAACTTTATCACCATTTTTATCTGTAAAACGCATATCACCACCTGCAAAAGGAACTAATTCTCCATTGCTTAAGCGTTTTGAATATCCATCAGCCTGAGCCTCTGCAGTTGTAGAATAAACACCATTTGTCTGTAAACCATAGAATAAGTTTGCATCATTGCCTACAGATGTAATATATGTTGCTCCGCCAAACTGAGTAAGGATATCACCATTTGGAAGGGCTTGTACTTTGTTTTTGTAAGTAGCTAAATTTAAACCAAAATCAAAAGTAAAATCAGGAGAACTTATAACGCGGCTATTCAAAGACAATTCAGCCCCTAAAGTCTGCATTTCACCACTATTAGAAACTACATAGTCGAAACCTGTAGCATTGCTTACAGATTCATAAACAATCATATCGTCTGTTTTCTTTCTGTAAAAATCCATAGAAAGATTGATGCGTTCGTTAAATAAACCTAAATCTGCTCCTAAATTCATTTTTTTAACGGTTTCCCATTGAAGGTTCGGGTTTCCAATATTACCGCTTACCAAGCCTTGTACACCTAATAAGTTTTGAGAAACGTAATATTTTTGGGCAGTAAAGTTTCCGATGTCATCATTTCCGCTTTCGCTAATGGTACCTCTTAATTTTAAGTAATCGATAGTTTTTGAATTCTTCATAAAATTCTCTGCAGAAACCATCCATGCTCCTGTTATAGCAGTCATAAGGGAGAATTTATTATTTCCATTCTCTTTATCTCCAAAACGGCTTGAACCGTCAACAGCATAACTTGTAGTCAGGAAATATTTATTATGATAATTATAATTTGCACTGGCATACATATTAAGCCAGTTCCATTCTCCTAAGGCTCCTCCAACCTGGCGCAATAGGTTAGATCCGGCTCCCACACTTGTAAAGTCATCTGTAGCTGAATTGTATCCAAGACCTAAATCGCTTTCAGAATGATTGCTTTGTGTTCTAAAACCAAAACGGACTTCTACTTGTTGGTCGTCTTTAAACTTCTTAAAATAATTTGCAAATGTGTCTGTGTAAAGGCTGTTTAAAATTTGAACTTCACTTCCTGAACGGTTTTTAGCTATGGCAGTAGGCAGAATAACATCGGCTACTCCTTTATCAGGAATGAAGAAAATCTCACGCTCTTTGTTATAAGTAAGTCCGAAAAGAGTATTTACGTTCCAGGCATTATTAATAACATATTTAAAATTAAGGTTTCCAAAGAAACGGTAGTTTTTGTTGGTTCCAATTCCGTTCTCTAAAATCGCTCTGGGATTACTTACATTAAAATCGTCAGTATCTGCCAGGTTTGGAGAAGCATTTCCTTCGTCATCTATAGCATTAGCTGCTAAAAATGGGGACTTTGTAAGGGAAAGATATATCGGGCTGGTTTTGTAAGCAAATCCCTGATCCCTTTGTTCCTGAAGGTTATTAATGAAAGACATGTTGGCATCTACGTAAAGTTTTTCAGTTAAACGCAAAGCAGCGTTTAAACGGGTACTGTAACGTTTTGATTCTGTATTTTCTACAATTCCCTGATTATTAAGATAACCTACTGATAAGCCATATTTTGCAATATCATCTCCTCCGCGTACTTTAAGGAAGTAGTTTTGGCTAAAACTTGATTTGAAAACTTTATCCTGCCAGTTGGTTTCGTTATGATATTTATAATATCCCGGAACCAATGGATTGTCATTCATATAAGGAAGAGCCGCAATTTGATCCTGAGAAAGACCACGGGTAGCTTCTAGTTGCGAAATATGTGTACGATAGGCATCTGCACCCATAACCGGCAATTGGTCAGGTGTCTGGTTGGCACTTCCGTACATGGTAAAGTCAATTTTTGTAGTCAGTTCTGTTGGACGTGTAGTATTGATAATAAGTACACCATTGGCACCTTTGGTTCCGTAAAGAGCACTGTCGTCTTTTAGTACGGTGATGTTTTCAATATCTTTAACATCAATGTTATCCAAAGGAGATGATGTGTTGTTTTGTATAATTCCGGAACCGTAATCTTCATCGTCATAAATCATTCCGTCTACAATGATCAATGGTTTATTTGTTCCGTACAAAGAAGTAAAACCACGCAGGTTTAAATAAGCACCAGAACCTGGAACACCAGATCTTCTAATACTGTTAAGTCCGGCAGTTCTTCCCTGAAGAAAATCTCCAACAGATTCTTTAACAGGACTTGACCATTGGTTAGTTTTAAAATTAACCACATTTACAGCTTTAGTGCTTCCGTATTGCAGTTCTGCTCCGGTAGGCAAATTGGCTATTTGGTAAGTTGGCGAATAATACGCTTCGTATAAAAAGATTTCTAAATCTGAATTTCTGTTTTTAAGAGGGAAGACTTTAGTTTGAAATTCCTGTCCGCTTACAGTCAACAGTGCTTGTAAATCGGGAACATTGATTTCAAAGCTACCGTCGTCATTGGTAATGGCTGCTGAAAAGTCTTTAACTACTACATTTATCCCTGATAATCCCGCTTTTGTTTTGGCATCTTTAACAATGCCTTTGACTACAATGCCTTTTTTTATTTTAGGAGTAGCAGTTACAGTGGTTGCAGTTGAATCCTGAACGTTTTGAGCATATAAGGATGTGCTAAGGCTTCCTGCTAGAAAGATACTTAACGCACAGGTTAGTTGTAAATTTTTTAACATATCTATTTTTATAAAATATTATTTAACGTCAGGAACAAATTTTAAATAATCAAGAATCATGGTATTATTACCTACTGTAGTTGTGTTGGCTCCATAAAGAGTAATTCTGTCAATATCCTGAGCATTTGTTAAGGTAAACTCGCCTAAATATACATCATCATAAACTCCGATTTCAACGTTTTTTAAACCAAAATCTTTGATTACTTCATTTGGATATTCAATGCCATCTCTAAAAACTCTTCCCACAGCTAATCTTTGTTGAAAAACAGTAGCATTTGAACTGTAATTATTGATGTTAACGGCTCTCCAATACACTTTGTAAGTAATGCTAAATAAATCGGTTGCCCTGTAATTCAGCTGAAATAATGATACTCCCGAATTGTATACCATAACATCTTTGAAAAAAATGTCGTTAAGATCTTTTTGTTCACGGTAGAAAATCTTACTACGTAAGTTGGACGGAGAGAAAGAAACATTATTTTCGCCTTCTATTTTAGTAGTTACCAGACGATCTTTAAGAGGAACATCCACTTTTTTCATGCGATATACAACCCCATTACTTAATACGATAGGATCACCAATAATCTGTGTTTTATCTATTGTTACTTTCACTCCAAAACGGGTAGTTAATTCGTTTGGTAATTCGTTTGGCATATAAGCTTTAGGAAAAACCATGTCCCTAACAGTAAAATACCTTGAATAAGTAGCAGTTAAATCTGCGGTAGACTTGTTTAAATAAGGTTTAAGTTTGTCTACTTCAGTACTATAACCGTCATCTTCCATTAAAAATAATGTGTAAGTATTCTTTTCATTGTTTACATTGTATACATTCTTTAAAAAAGAATTGCTTAGAGAATCTGCAAGTGCCCCCGGAATAGCATTTTCTTTGGCAGTAATATCAGAATCATAAATGTTTAATTCATTTAGGCTAACCAAATAATTACTCATTGCTGAGGAAGCTGTCTGAGAATTGATGTATTCCCAAATGTTCTTTTTTGGCGCAAGTGATTTGTTGATAATATGAAAGACTCCGTTTTTAGCATATTTATCGGAAGTAAGAATAGTGGCGTCGCCTATTGTTGCAGTTCCTTTAAATAATAAGTATTTAGGGCCAAGCATTTTAATTTTCTCCGAGGCATTATCTCTTACAGAAGAATATGCTGTTAGTGTAATATGATTTTGTACAAATGCAGTAACCTTTTCAGGAGTATTTAAAAGTGAAGCGTCAACCTGTGCCATGGCATCATTTGTAGGAACAAAAACGGTATAGGTTTTCGAACCAGCCAAAATTTCGTCATAACCTGATTGTGCTAATAACTCTGCAAACTTTGATGTTTCGGGAGTATTTGCAATAGCTTCGGTAAGAGTGATATTTAAGTTGTCATCTCCATTATTTTCGCGGTCAGACCAAGGATCGGAGCACGAAACTAACGCTAATGTCAGAATACCGGCAAAAAGTTTTTTATTAATTAGTTTTAATGAGATCATTTTTAGGTAATTAAGTTTTGATTAGTGTGCTTTTTGGTTTTTAATTTGGAGCCAGCTGTCCAAAACCTTCTCCTCCGGATTTTAATTTTGGATATAGTTGGTCCATATTGATTGGTCGGAATTCTACCACATCCATCCAGGCAGTATCTCCAGGGTTAGATAATGATTCAAAGGTTATAGTATGTCTACCGGTAGTTTGTACATCGATAACACCGCAAAGCCTGCTGTTGAATCTGTTGGTAAAAGGGTCAATATGGCTTTTATAACCTTGTGATTCTAATACCCTTTCATCTATATTATTAACACCCTGTTCCTGAAAGTTGATAAGTCTTGGCAGGGCAACACCATCAAAATAAGCTCTTACAATAGGGTTTTTAGCACTTTTCCATCTGTAAGAAACCCAAACTTTATATTTTCCTTTTATAATTACCGGTGTTTTGAAAGCAATATTTTGGGTATTCCCATTTCTAAAACGGAAAATCTCAATCACATCTCCATTCCACGCACGATCCTGATAACTGGAACTTCCTTTCGCAGCACAAACATAGGTTAGTGCATCAGTACCATCCCAGGTCACTTCGCTAAAAAGAGATTTAGCAAGCGCAACATAATTACCTGGTTTTCTAAAAATGGCACTTAATTGTCTGAATTCTGGCTGATCTCCCAAATCGAAATAAACAGGTGCAGGGTTTCTCTTTTTAATAAAGAAATTTTGGTCAACACTATGAACTACTCCGTTAGAAGCAGTGATGTCACTGCCTGGACGGTTTACAGGAATTCCTTTTTCCAGAACACCATTAAAAGTTTCTTCATTTAATAAAATGTTACCTGTAGCAAGTTTTACACTAATTACTTCAAGGGGAGCTTTTGTTTCCAATGAAGGAGTAACTGCTAAATCGGCTAAATATTGAAGTTTTGGTAAAATTCGGTAGCTCACAAAAAGATTTAAACTGTCTTCCGGATTTAGAGGATCATTTAGGTGACTGTATTTTGCTTTTAAATCGGCTAGACTGTTAATTCCTGCAGCTTTAAAAACCTCATTTGTTTCAGTCAGTACGGTTAAATGTCCTGAAAGTGTTGTTTTTCCTTCGACTGTTGTAGAAGTTAACGGTTCATTTAGTTTTTCAAACCATCCGGTAGCTTTCAAAGCTTCTGTAAATAATGAAAGTGATTGGTCTGCTTCAATGGTTTGTGCCAAAGTTTTATTAGCAACACGCAATACTTTATCAATTATATGTATTACTCCGTTTCCTACTTTTATGTTTGAAGAAGTAATTTTTGCTGTTTTGTTAATGGTAATACTAGAAGCACCGTCAACATTTGCTGCACCGGTAATGATAAACTGCCCTTGTTGGCTTGGTGTAGCAATTTTTCCATCGGTAAACGAAGTAGTAGCCACTTCCTGATCAAGGATATGAAGTTTTACTAATTCTTTTAAATCCTGCAGAGGCACATCTTTTACAGAAGCAGCTCCAACATCTGCTAAATAATTTTTTACAGCATTATTACTTGGCAGGAAAAGGGTATAAGTACCATAAGTATTCATAAAAGAAGAATAGTTCGTTATTTCTAATATTTCCAGAAACATAGAATATTCGTCATTTTGTCTTAAAAAATCAGTAATGTTTACTGTTTCATCAGTACGTTCATTGATTTTTTCAGAAGTACAGTTAAGAAATGCCAGGGTTAAAAAAACCACTAAAGTAAGTCTCATCAATTTTAGGAATGCAGTGTATCTTTTCATGACTTAATTATTTATAAAATGGATTTTGAACAAGTGCTTTATTAGTATATAAATCGTATTCATTAATTGGAAAATAATGACTATTTGGATCCTCAAGCTTCGCGATAATAGATTGCTGCTGATCTGCCGGAGCACTTATTAATGCCATGCTGATTAACAAATCCAAGCGTTCGTAATTGTTTCTTCTTGCATTTCGTAAAACATCAAACCAGCGTTTTCCTTCAAAAGCAAATTCACGTGCACGTTCTGCTAAAATGTAATCAATTACCTCAGATTTGTTGGAAGTATTTACATTTTGAGCTGTTAAGCTGATAGCTTTACGTTTAGTACGTATTTCGTCTATGATAGGAAGGGCTTCGTCTCCTTTTCCTAATTCTGCCAAGGCTTCTGCTTTTAATAGAAGCACATCAGCATATCGGTAAACAAACCAGTGTGTATCTGATTCCTGCAAAGCTTTGCGCTCTTCGGTATTACGCCCTATAAATTTATAAATTTCATTGGTTCCCGGAATCAAGGCACATCTTTCACCACGTACATCTCTGTTGTTTGCATTGCTAAAATCAACCCCGAAAACGTCTTCCAGTACATGAGGAGCAGCAATAAATTCCGGTCTTTGAAAGAACATGTCATAAAACGGATTTAAGTTTTGCGTGGTATATTGAAATTCAAAAATACTTTCTGTTGTATTTCCTAAGGCAAACACTCTGTTAAACCAACTGCTGTTACCTTCAATTAATTCAAATTTGCCTGAATCAATTACTTTATTGGCAGCAGTAAGAGCTTCGGTATATTTATCCATCCAAAGATAAACATCCGCCTGCATTGCATTAATAGTATACACGGTGATTCTTCCTTTGTTGGAAGCGACATTTCCATAATCCGTTACAGCATATTCTTCTGCTAATGTCAAATCTTTGATAACTTGTGCAAAAACATCATTTTGTGAGCTTTTGGCGATTTGAAAATTATCTTTATCGGAAAGAGTTGCTGTTAGTTTAATAGGAACATCTTTAAAAGTACGCGCCAGTGTAAAGTACATATAAGCTCTGATAGCCAAAGCTTCAGAAAGAAAATTGTTCAGTTGCTGCTGCGTTAGAGTAGGGTCATTATTTATTACTGCAGGAGCAAGTTCAATAACCGTGTTACAATAATTGATAACACGATAAAATGCCGCCCAGCTTGTTAAATCATTTGATGACAGGATGTTTGATGTCGTAATATCTCTTTGATCTGCAGTAATATTACCCCCAGGAGCAATCATATCTCCTCTGATTTCCCCAAACATAAACAGATATTCACTGATGTTGTAATCAGTACCGCCTGTTGGAATTTGTGCTGCAGGTGGTCTTTTTAAAAGTGAAGAATAGATACCGATAACGGCTGCCTGGATATCTTCTTTAGTTTTCCAGAATTCCTCACGTACGATTCCGTCTTCAGGTCGTAAATCTAAATAATCATCACAGGATGTTGCTGTAATAAAAATTAGAAGGATTGCCAGTATAGTTTTTATTTTAGTTTGCATAATCAGTGTTTTTATTTAGAAACGTGTTGTGATACCTATTGAGACACGGCTTGTAGGAGGGGTTCTTGAGTTGTCAATTGCAATCCCGAATGGATCTCCTGCTTTCATACTTACCTCAGGATCCTGACCCCTGTAGTTTGTCCAGGTATATAAGTTATCGGCAGTGATATAAGTTCTTATTTCATCCATTTTTAAGCGTTTTAATAATTTTTGTCCTAAAGAATAACTAAACGTCACTGAACGAAGGCGTACGAAAGAAGCATCTTCTACATAGCGGTCAGATCCCAGCCAGTTATATCCTGCACCATAAATCGCTCTTGGCATGTTGGTTACATCTCCCGGATTACGCCATCTTGATAAAGTTGCAGTACTTTGATTACCCCATCCATACATATTTGTCGTAGTCATATCTGTTCCGTTAATAATATCATAATCCATACGGAAGTTAAAGAACAATAATAACTTGAACTGGTTATTAAAGATGATATTAGGTCCAAATCCTCCAGTAAGTTTTGGATTACTATTTCCTAAATAAACTACATCACGGCTGTCAATATTTCCATCTTTATTAACATCTTCATAAATAGCATCACCCGGTTGGAATGTATAATCAGTATTTGGATAGTTAAATCTCATGTATACTGTTTGTCCATTAGGACCTGTAATTACATTTCCGTTTGCATCTCTGGCAAGAGTTGCTTCTTTGTCAACATACACTCCTTTGTAACGATATCCGTAGAAAGATCCAAAAGGGCTGTTTTTTTGAAGAAAACGTTTGTATTCTCCGTTTCGGTCTGTATTTCCGCTTTCATTAGGGAAATATGGAGAAATTTCACGAATCATGTTTTCGTTGCTGGCAATGTTAAAGTTAAATTCAACTTTCCATTTTTTAGTTTTAATAGGTGTTGTAAAAAGACCTAATTCCCATCCCTGATTATCCATGGTTCCAACATTCTGATCCATTTTGCTGTATCCTGAAACAGTAGTAATATCAAGATCCTGGAAAATCATATCTTTTGTAGTATTTCTGTAAAACTCTACATCCAACTGAACACGTTTATTAAACATCTGAAGGTTGAATCCTATATTTTTTCCAATTAAGGTTTCCCAGCGGAAATTACTCAATTGAATATTTTGAGGATACACTCCGTTAAGACCTAAATATTCAGTACTGTAATTTCCATATACATTGAAATAACGGTAATCATATTTAGGAGCTTTTCCTGATTGTCCATAACTAAGTCTTAAACTCAGGTCATCAAGCCAGCTTATATTTTTCATAAAAGGTTCTCCTGAAATTCTCCAGCGGGCAGATGCAGAAGGGAATAAACCATATCTGTTCTCCTGACCAAATCTTGAATTACCGTCCGCTCTTAAGCCAACGTTTACAATATAACGGTCTAATAATCCGTATTGTGCGTTCAATAAACTACCTACAGTTCTGGTTTGGCTGTTACTGGTATATAAATTCAGTTCTGAATTTTGTGTTCTTGACGGATTCGATGGATCTGTAAGTAAAGAAGATGCTGTGTTCGAGGTGATTACTTGATGTGACTCATAACGGGAATCATTCGATTGCAAAGATAAAAGTACGGATAAATTTTGTTTTTCGCCAAGATCTGGTGTATATACAAAATTAGTTTTAGTCGTAATATTTGCCATATCGACATCTACGTCAGAAGCGCGGTTCACTACAGTTTCTGTAATTGGACGTCCTGTAGCATTTTGTGGTAAAAAAGATTTGGCTTTTGTACTGTTAAAATCAAACTGTAAATCAAATGTTGAGATGAATCTTTTTGGTATAATGTCAACATTAATGTTAAAATGAGGTACAACTCTGTCACTTACCTGATTGTTAGTAGCAAATTCTGCCATAGCAACCGGGTTATAAGTACTAGGGTATCCACCCTGAATGTTTTGAGCTGGTGAGAAATAATTTGGTGTAAGTACTCCGTTTTGGTCATATTCAAAAATTCCCATGTTTGGCATTTTTCCGTAAGAAACGCTTCTTAGCAAATCTTTATCAGTACCCGAAAAATTATTCACATAATTACGGTCTGTATCAGAGTGAGTATAAGCAATATCTGTCTTAAAACGAATACGGTCAGAAACTACATAATCTAAGTTTAGACGAGTTGTAATACGTTCAAAACCAGTTCCGATAGTAACTCCTTTTGAATCATAATAACCAACAGAACCAAAATATCTTGCTCTTTGTCCACCTCCTTGTAAGGAAAGGTTATGATCCTGTATAAAGCCAACCTGAGAAATTGCTTTTGTCCAGTCTGTGTTGTTACTGTAATTTTTGTAGTAGTAAACTTCCTGTGGATCGTATAAAAATTCTTTTACATTAAGTGTATTTAAAGGTACTCCGGTTCTATTCATAAAAGCTTCCGGAATCAATTGTGAGTATTGATCACCACTTAGCATTGGGATAGCATCCGGCACTTTTGAACGTGTGCCTACAAATGTGTAACTGATTTTAGGAGCACTAATACCTCCACGTTTTGTATTGATGATTACAACACCCCCTGCTGCTCTGGAGCCCCATAAAGCAGTTGCTGCGGCATCTTTGTCGATTGTAATGGTATCAATGTCTGAAGGTGCAATATTTAACAATGCTGCATAACCATCGTCATCTGCAGTACCAAAGTTAAAATCTGCAGGAACAGATGTTTCGTAAGGCATTCCGTCAACAACAATCAATGGACTTGAAGAGCCTGAGATAGAAGAGGCCCCTCTAATTTTGATCTGCATTCCGGCACCAGGGTCACCACTGGAAGAAATAATATCTACACCGGCAATACGTCCCTGTAATTGTTCATCAATAGAAGCAGCCTGAGAGTTGGCTATATCAGCAGCTTTTATGGTTACAGAACTCGTTGTTTTGTTTCTGTCTGCAATGTTTAACAAACCTGTTTCCACTTTTTTCTGTCCTGTTACAACAACGTTGTCCAGAGAGGTAATAGTTGATACTAAAGCAATTTTTAAAGTGGTTTTCCCATTAACAGAAACCACTTTGGATTTATATCCTATGTTTGATATTAATAATTTATTGTTTGGGTTTTTAAGATGTATTGCAAAATTTCCGTCGATGTCTGATAAAACACCTCCAACGGTACGATTTTCTGAATCCTGTTCAACAATGGTAGCTGAAGGGATTGGTAAATTATCGCCTGAATCGACAACCTGACCACGGACTAAGGTATTTTTAGATTCCTGAGCCAAAGACGGTAGGGCTGCCAGAATAATTAAGGCAAATGAAAAACGGTAAATTAAATTGGTTAGATTTTGTTTCATTTTATTCCGTATATAAAAGATAGTTGTCTACTAAATGGATTAAGGTTCTGTCGGCTAAGTTGTTACTTTTGTTTGCAATGAAATTGGCAGATCTGTTTGAGTTATCCGTAAAAGTTAATACTCCTGTATCACTCATAACCCCTACATAAGTTTTTTCATCGCTACTATCTTTTCTTAAAGTTTCGATTTGGCCTCCTTCAAGTCCATCGTCAGAAACCGTTTTGTTTACCAAAATATGGTATCGGATAAAATCAGCTACCATGTCTTGTTCTCCCAATAAGGATGGGACAAAATTAGGTACACCGGTAGTCACATTTCCTGGGAGTTTTCCATCTTTAACAGCTTTTACTATAGCAGCGTTGTTTGGAATAACAAACGTATAAGAAGTTCCAACATTTACTCCTGCAATTTTGTCGCCTGCAGCAGTATAAATACTAGAGTTTTTTAAATAACTGTAAAAATTGAAATATTCAGATCCAGCTACAGCAGCCAGATTTTTAAGATCTACTCCTGGTACTTCTTCGCTAAATTCAAGTAATTTATCAATATAGTAAGTACGTCCGTTTTGCTGATCTTCATATCCAAGGATATTAACCATGTTGTTCAAAACCTCATTTCCTGCAGCATACACTTTATTATTACTCCACTTGATATATTCGCCGGGAATATCCATGTCTCCGGAACGTATAGTTCCTGAACCGGATAAGTCATTGAGTTGCCCTTCAGGAGTAGGAACGATACAATTGTATAAAACACGTAATAAACGTAATCTTGCCGGAGTGCCGGATAAAGTTGCGCCATTTACAGGAGATATATAATTCCATTCTGATCTGGCAGTATTGTACTCATATCCAAGTCCGCGTAATACAGTATCCGAAGGAAGGAATAAAGTGTATTTTTGATTGATATTGCTGATAATTTCTCTGTATGAAGAACCGTCATTAAATAATCTTGTAGCCAAAGTAAACTTTGGATCCAGATAAGCAGATGTGTAAACACTGTAAAATAAATTAGAAGCCTGAACTTTGTTTGTCCCGAAAAAGAATCCGTTGCTTAATACTTTAGCGTCTTTTATATCAGTATTTATATTAAATCTTAAATCTTCGTCCAAGCCGTTGTTAAAAGCACCTAATTTAGATGGCCATACCGCACCCTGTACCATGTGTGCCTTAAGGAAATCCTGGAAAATATATTTAGGAAGTTTGTCTATAGATGGATAGTTTTTAAGTAATACTTCGTTCTTGAACTTCTCTAAAGATGCATTATCAGGAGCAAATAAAGTATAAGCATCACTTTGTCCGTCATTGTCAGCTTGTTTTAAATAGTTTTCATTATTAAGAGAATAAGGCAGCGTAGCATCATAAAACTTTACATAGACATCGTCACTTTTACCGGTAAAATTGCGATAAGTAGTAGTAGCAGCCTGGCTAAAAGAATAAGTAACAAGATTATCTTCAATCAACTTTCTGAATTCACTGTACTGGCTATTGCTTTCCAGATACTGATCCAGATTTACCAAAGGCAGAGATACCTTGGTAACTTCGTGGATGATACCATTTTCAGCAATAATATCACCTTCCTTAATACTCCCTTCTAATACATTAAAATCAGTGTAAGTAGAATTAGGAAAGAAAAAGTTATAGTCATTTGAAGTCAGTCCTTTTGCGGTAAAATATTCTTTTTCAAAATAAGATATGTATTTGTTGTTGTTGTCTCCCGAAATATAACCTCCATTTCTGTTAGAGCCCACAACAACTGTTGATTTTCCGTTTAAGGTTTTGTTTTGGAAACCGTCATAAAAAGCTGTTCTTCTTCTAAAAGCATTATCTGGTACCCATCCTGTTGCTGATTGGTAGTCAGAAAGCTGCTCAGTACGGAATGCATTATATATTAGTGCATATTTAACGATTTTCGAAGCAGTTTCTGCATCAACTTTATTGACGTCGGTAATACCCTGCTCCTGAAAAAATTTGGTAAAAGCCTCATCATTAGGAGCCATCATAGTCCAATAACCAGCTTTACCTAAAATATCTTTGTATCCTGCTTTTTCAATTAAAACCAGAAGATTTTTAAAATTACCACGGGCTTGAAGTTGCTGATAAATAGGTGGTTCTAAGGTGTCTGGTCGCTCATAGTAATCATCATAAGTATCCTTACTGCAGCTTGACAGAAGGACTAAAAATGAGAAGACAAGTAATTGGTGTATTTTTTTCTTCATTCTTGGTTAATTTATATAGTTGAAAGGCTAAATTGGTTTTTAACTTTTTTTTAGTAAATACGGATATGTCAAACCTAAAATCTTCTGCTACTAATTCTATCCTGCACTATCCTGCATTTTTTATGTATATGTTTTTTATGTGCATATAAAATATATATACCGTAATTTATATGTTAATATTTAAGGAATATTAAAATGCTGTATTTGTAAGGGATGGCAAGGGATAGTCGTCTTTTTTTTATTTTATTTTAAAAGAATTTTATCAAAAATAAAACTTAAAAAAAAAGCGTCTATAACGTTTTTTTTAAGGTATTACAATATTTTTTAGAAAGAAAATTCAGATATGAATATGGTTTGGATTATTTAAGAAAAGCAGGATTAGAGCAAAATCAAGAAAAAGATAAACCAGTAAAGTGCAAAATATTAGATTTTTATCTCTAAGAATGATAAAAAAAGTAGATTGGATAGTGAAAAATTCAGGAAGATAGTTTGTTTTTAGTCAGGAGTTTTTCTTAAAATTTTATGCCAGAATCCCTTCCTTTTTTTTGTTAATTTTTTTAACAAATACTTGATTGGGAAAGTGTTAAATATAATGGATAATGTTCTGTTTAAATTTATGGTTTGTTAAGCGTAAATAAAAGGGCTGCTAAAAAAAACAGAACTTTCCTGCGCGATTTATTTTATTATAGTCAGAAGAAAATCAGTGCAGATAAATATAAATAGGGACAACTAAAAGAGAATCTGATATATTAGTCTGAGAGGGATATTTTCGAATCGGGGTTTAAAGAAATTGAATTTAATATAGTTGATTGTAAATTGAAAAGCAGTTTTTTATTCTGTTAAGACGAAATGTTAAATTAGCAGGTCCAATTTAAGAATAGGTTAGTTTAATTTACAGTAAAACTAAAAACAGTACTTCTGGAACTCTCATTTCCTGCTTCATCAAATGATTTTAGAAACCAATAATAGGTTCCGGTCGTTAGTGTTTTATTGTACGGACTTGTGGCTTTATCCTTAAAATTCAAATTGGTTAGGGCACTTTCAGTATAGACATATAGACTGTCTTTTTCAGTACTTCCGGCTATTGGAGTCCTGCTCCATTGAAAATTAATACTTGTATTCGTAGTAGTACTGGCATTTGCAGGATTTGATGGAGTAGGGGTATTGGGGGCTTTAGTATCGACTAAAATAGATCGGGAAGTATACAGGGTTTGATCTGTTCCGTTGCTGGCTCTTACTTTCCATGTATATTTTCCTTCGTCAAAAGTATAATTAATAACAGTTGCTTCTGTATTTTGTTCTTTTATCAGCGTATTGCTCTCGTCTAAAATTTGAAGCTGATAATTTGTGGCACCAATAATGGCACTCCAGGATAGTTTTTGTAAAGCAGTTTTAGTCGTTAAATTGTTGCCGGGAGTTAATAAAATCACAGTGTTATTTTGAAAATCATCATTGTTTAAAATTTCAAAATTCCTTTTAAAATATAGGCTTTCATAACCACTATTAACAGCCTTTACTCTCCATTCATACTTTCCGATATTCAGTTGCTGTGTATAGGAGTTTTTTGTAATAATGGTGTCAAGAACAATCTGCAACGGGGCATCAAAATGCGGAGTGGCAATTTGTAAATGATATTGATCTGCACTTTCAACGGTTTCCCATGAAAGTGTCACCCCAGTAGTTGATAAAGCAGCATTGTCAGCCGGGGCTGTAAGAATTACTTCTTTTTTGGATATATCGTCAACAAGTAATATTTCTTCGCAGGAAGTAAAACACAGAAGGACTAAAAGCGAAAAATAGGTAAGTGAAATTTTATTCATGGTAGTTAAGTAGGCTTTTTATTATTCAAAAGAAATGAGAAGATTACATGTCAAACAAATCCTTGTTATTTTTCTTTTCGCTTATTTTACTGGTTGTTATTCCGGTGCATTTGTTGTCTTCGTTTACAATATCGGCAACACTCCAGGTACCTTTTCCGGATTTTACCCAGCAAAAAGAACTCGCCTGATACGCTACTATTTTTTCAGGGTTAATGTCTATGATGTCAGTTTTTTTTCCTGTTTTATACAAAGCGATTGTGTATTTTTTGTACTGATTGTTGGTTAAATAATAAGCATCAGATTGTCTGATTTTCGCAATCTCCTCTACAGATAAACTGACTGCCAGACTTGAAATTATTTTTAAGCTTTGCGTGTCTGTTAATAGTTTTAGAATATCGGCATTGTAGTCTGAGTTTATTTCATGTACAAGACCGGCAATGTCCAGAATTTTGATAGTAACCAATTCTGGTTTAATAGGCAGGCTATCTATAAACGCTACTTTGGTCTGATTTTGGTTATATTTCGCTTTCGATTTATAAATTTGGTTTAATTTTTTGTTATAAGGAACAACCCCAATTTCTACCCTGATATTATTTTCAAGTTTTGGTAAACCTTTTGGCTCAAAAGTATTCAGGTTATACGATAATTTTGATGTTCCGATGCTTCCTAACTCAACAACAGACGATGAAAACTTATAACTGTCATTTTTGATTTTAGTAGTCTGACAGGCAGCACAAATAATAAAAAGGAGTATGGTAATTTTTTTAAACATGTTTTTAATTGTATATTAAATTATCCTATTAAATTGTAAGGATATTTTTTTAACAAATCTATAAAATTAGAATGTAAGTTTGTCAGATTATATTTGATTTATTTATAAAACTTGTGATTATAATAATAGATTTTATTTTGTAATAAATTGAAATTTATATTTCTGAGCGATCGACGTTAGTATGTTCTGGGTTTTTATTTCATATAGAAAATCAACTCTTTTGCAAGTTGCTTTTTTGTTTGATTGTGTTATGTGTATTAGCCTGAAACATCGTACAGGCCTTTTCAGCTATTTCTGCTCGTGCCAGAGGTATTCAACTGATTATTTACTCAGCGGAATCATTCAGACAAAGCAAAATAATATTCAGGATATGGAACTTTTGCTGCAGTTCGGGAAAGTCAAAAAACTTCTTGATAATAAAAAATATCTGGACAAAGAGTTTTTGGATGCTTTTATCCTAAAAGCCAATTTACAACAGCAATTTTCTTAAAACAAAAAAGCAACTCGTAAATGAGTTGCTTTTGTAGTTTATTAAATGCGTTGCAAACGCTGCCTTCATCCTTTTAATTTAAGTAGGTACTCGATGCAATCGAGCACCAGAATCATTGACAAACGAGCGCCAGTTGGGGTAGGTACTCGATGCAATCGAGCACCAGGATCATTGACAAACGAGAGCTAGTGGGGTTAATTTAATGTTTCAACTTATCTTTGATTCTGATTTAAATAATTTAATAGATCTTTTTTTAGTTTAAAGTTTGAAGTATTATTATTATAATTTTGTTCATTTAAAAAATCTTCTAAAGTAACTTTTTCGTCTTCTCCAGAATCAGTTTCTCCCGCACGCCTTATAAATAAAGGCTTTGGGATTTTTGCTTTTTTGTCTATTATTAGATATTTTGCTATATCTAAATTATCTTGATATAGCGCTTGTAAAATAGCACTATTTCCATATTTATCGTCATAATTTATATCTGCGCCTTTATCTACTAAAATTTTAACAACGTTTAAACATCCTTGAGTGCATGCTATATTTAGTATAGGATTTTCTAAAGTATTAGATTCCTTATAGAGGGAATTAACATTCGCATCGTATTTAATCATAAGATTTAGAATATCGGTATCGCATTCGTTTCCTATTTTGTTTGTGTTTTGTAATGCGAAAAGGAATGCGTTTGTCTTATTTGTATTATCCTTTAGATTTGGATCTGATCCATTTTCTAATAGAATTTTAATCGCAGAACTTTTTTTATAGAGTGTTGCATACATTAAAACGGTGTAACCATTATGATTATCTTTGTAATCGATATTAAATTTGTGGCTTTTTAAAATTGTATAAACTTTTTTTAGGTTATCATTTTTGATAGCACTTGCTAATTCAAAAACAGGAGTTCCTTTGAAAAAAATAGCTTTAGCACTCGGTAATTCTCTATTTTCTGAATTTTTGTAATTAATTTCGTAATCTTTTTTGCAAGAATTCAAAAATATCATTGCAAAAATTAAAATTATTTTTTTTATCATTTTTTAAAAATCTTTTTTTACTCTAGTATTGTCAATTGAGGTTCTAAAGAACTGAGGAGTTAACGTGAAATCTCTTAAAAATTTTAATGAAGAAACCATAGGCCAAATAGTATGTTTTTCTAGAGTATTAGTTTTATAGGTGTTTGGTTGTTCGTTAATAAATAAATTTTTTCCTTTTTTATTTAGTAATAAAGTTAAGTGATTTTGAGATTCATTTAAAATTTCCCCAAAAAGTATATAATTAGTCAGTTTTGAATCTGGTTTATTTTGAAGCCCATATCTAAATAAAGTAGCATAACTTATCCATGCTGGATTAAAAGTTATTGATTCTCTATTTGACTGTAAGGCTGAAAAATTAGCCAAACCACCACCTAAGGAATGTCCTATAAATATTAGCTCTTGATTCTTATATATTTTATTAATTCTATTATTTATTTTGTAGGCCTGATCATATTGAGAGGCTAAACCAAATGATTGTGTTAAATCATTAAGACCGTCAATTAGATCTTGTGTTCCTGCATAGACATGAGCAAATTCCATTTTACCATTTTTTTTCTTTCTTTTGTATAAATTTGAAAGTAGTCCAGTGCTGCCTATACCTAGTGATTTTGTAAGGGTCCAGCCACCTGCTAGTTTTACTTTAGAATCTCCGTAAGTATGAGCTGCCATAAGAGCAGCTTCATATGCTGTTGGCCTACCACCATCTGGATCAATTAGGTTGGTAGGATTGTTTCCCATTCCTAAATAGGGAGAGTTTAAAAACAAAAGTACCCCAACTATGAGTTGTTTTGTTGTTTGATAATGTTTTGTGTTTTATTGCTGTGGATACGGAAAAATTTCTACACTATCTTTGTGCATATTAATCGGTTGGTTCATATGCTTAATATTTTAGATTTTCAGGTAATTGTTTTTCTAATTCTATTTTTAATTCATCAGATACTTTTATACTACTAAAGTCAAAATTAATTTTTTCAAGATGTTCAAGAAAGTTAGTGTCAATTTTATAATTTGAGTGTTTTTTTAGGTAATAAGAGTAATAAGCTGGCCACACGAAACTTCCATCAGTAAGGTAACAGTTTGGAGCAATTAATTCATCATTATCTAGACTTCTAATAGTGTTCATCCAACCTAATATATATATGCCATTATTTAAATAGTTTATAATTTTATGGATGATTTCATCGTTATTTATTTTATTTCCAAAAATACTTTTGTATTCCGTTGCTTCTGTAATGTTATCATGTTCTTTTATAAAACCAATTAATTTCATAGTTATCGTTTTAAATATTTAATATATTTATGGAAAAACCTCCATACACCTCAATCTTTTATGACATAAGTATTTACATCTACTGCTCTTACCCAATTACTAGGTGCAATTACTGGTGATTTTAAATATCGACCTAGTTGATATGCAGCTCCATCCGCGTACATTCCTGTACTGCATGAAATGCACTCTATTGGTGTACCTTTCTTAAATCCTGCTTGAAGCATCATTTTAGCAACTTGTTTCGCAGAATAAGGGTCCTTATTAATTATAAAATTATCAACTTCACCATGTATTAAAAGCTTATGTACTCCGCGTTCCCTCTGCTCTCCGAAGTATTCCTTATGAAAAGCTGCGCAAATGTCTCCGACTTTGCGCAATTTTAAATTATCTAAATTAACGATTAGACCTTGAAAAGTCTCCGACTTATCACTCAATTAATAGCTATTGTATTTGATAAATGAAGCAGGTTTCAAAACATCAACAATTGGATTATCTGCTTTTACAATTTCTACTAAACCAAAATCATTTACATAGTTACCTGCACTGCTATAAATATAATCTGAACCATTAACTACAAGGCCAGCCCTCACAGGATTTAAATGTATGTAATCTAGTTTAGACCACATAAATTTATTGCTGTAAATTTCTTCCGCATGATTTCCATATTGCCAAAACTGATACATTTTATTTCGAGTATGGTTTTGGGCAGCAAGTTTAAATCTTTCCAACATCCATTCTCTTCGGCTTTCAGGATTTGTCTGAATTTTTTCAAGGATATTTTTAGCTACGAACTTTTTAAAATCTCGGATCAAATCTGATAATTTTCCGTCTTCAGACTGAACAATCAAATGTATGTGATTACTCATAATCACATATCCATACAATAGCATTCCTTTGTTTTTGATGCAATAATGAAAACTGTCAATTACAATATCCCGATAACTTTGACGAGTGAAAACATCTATCCAGTCGACAACAGTTGCAGTGATGAAATGTGGCAATGTCTGGTCTCGAATTATATATCCTTCTTTCATTTTTTCTTTCTGTACGAATTTGTAAGATTTAACTTGTTTTGAAATCTGTTTTTAAGTTATTTTAGAGTAAAAGTCAGAGACTTTTGATACGATTACAAGCTATAATAGCAAAAAAAAGCGCAAAGTCAGAGACATTTGCGCAGCTTTTCATAAGGAACACTTCGGAGAGCAGGAGTCTATAAACCATAAAATCCATACCTGGCAATTGACCAATGTATATTATTGTTAGCAGATATATAACCAGCTGCTATGTTGCCGATATCTCTAGCAGAAACGAAAATAGGATCGTAAAATGTTCCCAAATTCTTAGTGCCACTATAAGCAACAGGAGTAGTAATACATAAAATATATCCTTAAAAATTCAATCAATCCTAATATTACTCCAATTGCAATAGAATATTTATATTTTGCTTCTAATTTGCTCTTCCAGTCAAAATTATTAAAATAACATATTATAATTGTAGAAAATAACATTCCTAAAAAAATAAATATATTTGAAAAAAAATCTAAAGATATGCTTAGGTCAAATTGAAAAATAGAGAAAATCAACGAATATGCTATTATGTATACTAAAAGTGATACGCAATAATTTATTGTTAATGTAAGAGTTAGTTTTAATTCTTTTAAAAAAAAGAATCCTAATAAAATAAAGTAAATTCCAATAAATAAATGAATATTAGGATTTATGTTATTAGGTAAAAAAACGTTTAATGATGATTTAGAATAATTATATAATTCTTGGTAAAGATATATTGTAGAACCAATAATTTTATAACTGAAATATAATAAAGATATTGCAAGTAAAACTTTTAAACCTTTGAATATGTTTTTCTTTTCCATAATTAATAATCGTAGTTGTTTTTAGATCTGGTATAAAAATTATTGGGTATAATTACTCGCCATTGCATTCCAGGAAAATTATCTAATCTTTGAGGTGTTGACAATCTTATTTGTTTAAACATTTCTTGCAAGTAGTAACTAGGTAAATCAAGCTTTCCCTTAATTTTATTAAATCCTCCGTTGCCTTCTAAATAGTATCCATTCCTTAAATTTGTATTATCTTCATTATTGTTAAAAATCTTACCGTTCCTATATAAATAATTTTGGAATTTTACAGCGTCAAGTTCACGTTGCACTTGATTATCTTTACCTTGATTTCTTTTCATGAGAAGATCATAAAGATGATACATTTCATGTCCAACTTTTACCCAAGTTGGATGATTCCAATTATTTGAATGAGCATTTCTAATTTCTTTTGCCAAACCGTTCATCTCAATATTACTTAATTCATTTGAGAAAGAAAGAACATTTCTTTTGTAAGCGTCATCATATCCTCCGAAAAAGCGTGATCCACTACCTTCTTTTGAACTCCCCTTTCCTTCCCAAATAACATTTACAATAAAATTTTTATTATTTTGTATTTTATCATAAACGTATTTTCCATATTCAGTGCTTTGTATTTTATAAATGTATTGATTCCAAAGTTTTCTTTGTCCTTGTGTTAATTTTCCAAGAATGAAAATTCCCCCATCTTCATCAATACCATTAACAGGATTATTCCCCATTCCAAGATAAGGAGAGCTATATTGCCCCATAGGATCCGGTGTTAACCATCTGCCAATCCTACCATCCCAAAGGCGTAATTGAAACGCCTCCATATTGGTTTCAGTATCAAGTTCCTGCCCTTGAAAAGCGTAACGATAATTCAATGAATTTCGACCCGGCAATCTTTCTCCAAAAGGATAATAATCTGCAAACGATTTTACGTCAGGAGTTCCATTTACCTTCTGGATTACCGCCCTTACATTCCCTAAATGATCTGTAATTTCATAGTTGCTTATCGCATCAGCCCTGTTATAGACACCTAGTCTGCTCAATCCAAAGATAGGTAAATCTTTTTGAACTATGTTGCTTCCGTTTGGCTGATTGTAGACAGCCATTGTATTTCCGGATAGATCAAGTATATAATATTCCGTATTGTCTAAAGTATAAGCAGAAGAAGTTTTAAATCTTTCTTTTTTGATACGCTGTCCTCTTTCATTGTAGGAGAATCTTACCAGGAGATGTCCATTTTGACTTACCTCTTTTACCAGTCCTTGAGTATTATAGATGTAATCGATGTTTTCCTGGTTGTTGCGGATCATTTGTCCAATGTCATCGTACTGATAATTTCCTGCAGCCTGGTTTGCTATGTCGTCAGGACCTGTAGAACCTGCAATCGTATCAGCTACATTGTTGAGCTGGTTTTTCCCTGTATTATAAGTATAGATCAGGTTATCCTGTAAATTTCCCTGATGATTGATTCGCTGTAAAGTTTTGATATTTCCATTTGGGTCATAGGTGAATGCACCTTCATTTAAAATCCCTGTAGGGTCAATTTCAGCAGTGGCTGAATCTACATCACCAAAAGTAGCCTCAGTTAACCAGTTGTTACGATTGTAATTGTATAAATAGCCTTTTGAGAATGCTGTATTTCCAGCATAGTCTCCGAAAACTTTTTTATTGGTCCATCGTGCAGCTTTGATGTTTCCGTTATAGTCAGTTCCAATGCTGGGAGAGGAGGTAATGTTTCTACCGGTACGCAGGTAATCACCATTGTAATAGTCAAGTGTCAGGCCAAAGACATCATTAGAATCTCCGCCAGGATCTTTAGCTGCTTCCAGACTTGGATGGTTGATGCTTTTAAGCTGTCCTTCCAGGGTATAAACATAATCGATTCCCTGAGTCCCTTGTGCAATATCTACTCTTTTAAGTTCTCCGGTCTGATAGTAGGAATAATCAGCATGCGTAATGAACGATACATTGTCTGTAGAGGTTTCTACTTTTGTCAATACGTTATTAAAATCATAAGAGTATTGGTGAACAAATAATTCGGGCGTTTTGTCCTTTTGAAATAATACCCTTTTAACATTCCCTACAGCATCATAATGGTAATGTATGGTTTTGGCGCCAATACCTTCGTTGTACTGTACGATCCATTCTGCTCTTCCGTAGATATCATAACTATACCAAGTGATAGCTGTAATTGTTGCAGCCGGTTTTGAGTAGGTTATGGCAACATTCCCAGAGAGATTGTTTTGTGTATAATCTGTAGATAATATTCCGGCAGAGGTCAAAACACTTGATAAAGTTAAGTTAGAAGGCAATTCTTCTACAAATCGGGCGTAATTTTCAGGATAATCATAAACAGTAAAAGTCTGTTCTGTATGGGAAACTGCGTCAAATTCTTCACTTCTTGAATTCCACGTTGTATGAACAACTCCAGATGTAACCGGCCTTGCTAAATCGTCATATTTGGTATATGAAACTTCTGTGTTTTGTGCCTGCAGGGCACTTTGTGAAAAACTTATCTGTCCATCATTGCGATATTCAAACGTGCTGGTTCCTTCATCAGGGCTTGTTGTTTCAATTAGTTGTCCCAGTGCATCGTATTTAAAGGTTGTAGCAAAATTATCCGAACTCATATGAGCTGGTGTTGCAACAATAGTAGCGTTGGCAATATACCCGTTAGGCTGTATCGATTTTGTAAGTTCCCCAGCCTTATTATAAATATTTACAGCATAATCATAATAATTTACATTGTATGAAATTCCTAGCACGTTGGCGTCGTAAGTTGGTACACCATTAGAAATATATACCTTTGGGTCTGTTGTTGGGGGGAATATAGCTTCTATTCTGTAGGCATGTCCTCCCGTAAGAGGCGTGGAGGCTATTTCTCCAGTTTTTAAATCGTAGATTTTATATATATCAGATGCAGAAGCATAAACGTATCTGCCAGTACTTGGATCCACATAAGATAACCCCAATAGGGTAGCTGAGCTAGTTCCTGTCGGAATATGGACATCTATAAATCCTTGGTTTCCAATCAATGAAACGACTGGATATGAAGCGGTTCCTCCCGATCGTGCAGTAGCTAAAACTTTTCCTTCTCCATCAGTAAAGGCAACATTCTCTACCCCGTTGGCATCCACGCTTACCGATTTGTAGAATTTGGTAATTACTTCCTCTCCTTTTGCAGTTACAGCCCCGTCATAATAATCGGACCCGTATACATAATACATTTCCTGTGCAGCAGGTACAGTGTAAGAATACCCAGTTTTCCATTCATTATTAATTTTATTTCCTCCCACTACGTTGATGACATTCTCTGGATTAAGGGTATCGTAATTCGTTTGGGCATAGGGCTGTGAGGCAGTAGCCTGAAAAGGTTCCAGTGTATTGTTGTCGGAATAATAACTGAAAAACGGAGAACTAGGAAATGTTTCATTACTATTTGCTGAGGAAGTTGTGGCAGTAGCTGTAAAAACTCCCCCAGAAGCTCCCTTTACACTAAATCCATCCTCCAAAACAATATCTTTTCCCATAAAAGTAACGTTCAGTCCCGGGCTTATAACTCCCGAAGCTGTAATATTGTTAGTTACCTGAATAGTCTGGCTGGTTGTAATGTTACCAACGTTTTTGTTAGCAGGTATATTGGGAATAGTAGGAGCAGTCGGAGCCTGAAAAGTTGAATTAAGAAAGGATACCTTGTTAAGGGTAAAAAGATTTGATGGTGCTATAAAAGAGGTTTTATCAGGCCTTCCAAACTTGTCATAACTGGTTTCAGTACCCCATACTTTTTTGGAGACCATATCTTTTGAAAGCGATACATCGGGTTTCCCTAAGTCGTCAAAATAAGTTCTGGAAACGCCTGTTAACCTTCCTTCGACACTGTAAGTAATCTCATGGGTCCAGTTAAATTCTTTGTCTGAGTTTGGTAAATTAAAATCATCACTGATAAAATTGGCATCGCCATCGCTAGTGTCGGTATTATTCAAAACATACTTAACATTATGGGTGCTGGGGTTTGTACATTGTTGTACATAGTAGTTAGGATTTCCTAATCCGTCCTGATCCGCGTCCAAATACCATGTTAAATAAGCATTGGGATTGATTTGGAACTGAACGCTTCCAGATGTTGCACTCCAGATATCATTAGAATCAATTTTAGCTTTTAGAAAATATTCTGTTCCGTTGTTTACCGTTATCGTTTTAGCAGAGTTTTCTGTGCTGGTTCCATTGGTTGTACTCTGCCAATAGTAGGTCACCCCTGTTGGAGGATCTTTTCGTTCCAGCTCTACGCTCTTACAGTTGCTCACTATTGTAATGGCATCAGTCATATCAGCACTGGCATAAACAGTTATATCATATTTTATGGTACTTGGTCCCTGGCTGCTATAGTAGTCAACCCAGATTTGATGTTTTCCGGGTTTTTTCCAGAAAATCTGTACCTGTGTGGTCTTATTGTTTGGCGTACTTCCGATAAATTCCCCAGCATCGTTAGGGTATATATACCATCCGAAGTCGGCAAAAGCAGTAGGAGGGTCCATATCGAGTGAGTATGATCCCGTGCCTCCCAAGGGTACGCCGGCGTCGTTGGTATCCATTGCTATGGATTGTGCATTGCCAGCAGAGCTGATAAGTAAAACCATGAGAAGTAACACACGAAACAGTATAGGCATATTTTTAGTATATATCATTTTTATTATTTTAAAAAATTATAAAAAACTGTATAAAGCTAGTTGGCTTGTTGAAAATATTTGTTGTTTATCTTATTTTCTTTAACCAGTTTGAATCCTCCAGACAACCCGTCAGGTGATGGTTTGCTAATTACCTCTTTATAAGTTTTAGTAAGTCTTCCTGCTGCATCGTATTCAAATTTTGTACCCAGTCCATTGTTACCAATAATAGCTGTTAATTCATCCCATTCATTGTATACATATCCAGTTATAGAAGAGGATACAGGACGGATCATCAGGTCATCAAAATAGAGGGTCGCTCCACTTGAAGTGATAAAAATAGAACAATCACCTAAAGGAACATCAACATAAGCGGTTTTTAAAACCCAGCTTCCTGCATCGTAGCTTTCGGTAAAGGGAAGAATGTCATTATTTACCTTTAACCGGGCCATATAGCTGTTCCATATCGAAAGCCAAACCGAGACTTTATATTTTCCTGCCCTGTGCTGGCCACTTTTCATCAAAACACCAAATTGGCTGCTGGAGTTAACAGCAATTGAGTTTTTACCAGTATGAGGATAATTTTCGCTTCGGTATGCAGTACTGGAATAGGATATTCCCGGTTCTAGCCATGATGTTGAGCCATTTAAAACTGAGTATTCACCTCCTGTGTAAAACATCTCATTGTAACCAGCATTACCACTAACCATTACCTTGGTATCATTGTCCCCCATTTTGGTAGATGCAAAATTATTATTGATATCCTTAATCTCCAACGGTATAGAGTAATGATTATAGCAGGTTACCTCTGAGATTTGTTTCCACTGTGAAGGCTGTATAACATTCATACCTACACTCGTCGGAAGGTTCCAGATAAAATTATCATCACCGCTTCCATTCACAGCATCATAGCCGGTAAAAATTCCATTGGCATCCTTGGTACCGTTCCAGACAAAGGTTTTGTGTTTTCTCCAAATTTTTTCATTTAGAGTTGTTGCAGGCACATTGGTTCCTGCTATATCCTCATAGGCCCATACATTGCTCCAGGTGGTAATGCCTACACCAGTTTCTTTCCATGTTCCATTATCCTTGATATACGAATAGTTAACAGCTGTTTGCGACAACATATTCTTATTATTGATATTGTCAGCCTTAGAGCCCATTTCAGGGTATTTTGAATAAGCAGGAACAATTTTTGTTTTGTAAGATTTACCATCGCTTGTAGTGCTTGTACTTTCTGTAACATTTCCAGTTAAGAAATCAAATTTATTATAAGTGGTACTATTGGTATATCCGCCTTGGGTAATAGTAGTTTTTGTTAATTGGCTTGGGTACCAAATTTTGCTGATAGAGTTTACATTACCATAATTTACAAAATAAGATCCATACGCTACATAAGTCACATTAGGATTATATACGGCAGAGGCAGGATCTGGTTCCTTTATATAAGATTTAGATATAAATGATTCTTGTTTAGTACCTAATTCGTCTTGTATGTCTGCCGGTGTTGCATACTCATTTTTTAAAAAATAATGTAATTGGTTTTTTGAATTATAATTTTTTATCGATAATAGTCGGCCAAGATAACTTAATCTGTTTTTTATATTATATTTTGTGAAATTCAGAGACAGACCCAAGTTTTGAGTTTCATTTTGAATTTTTTCTACTACAAAATATTTCCCTAAATTATAAACTGAACTTGTTTCATCGGTATATTCTGGCAGAGTTTCAAAATTATATTCCGTTCTTGAAAACAACTCATTATTACCAGCTGTCTGTTCAACAGAAACGTTACTGTACATTACTATAGGAGGTGGCAACTCAGAGATATAGGGAAGTTTTAAATTGTCAGATGGCACATAAGATATTACCCCTGATGATTTATAATTTGCACTTGATACATCTTTATCAGTACCTGTTTTGTTATAATAATAGTTTGATCGTGAAACTAAGTTTTCATTCTCAAAAGTATTTATCTGTTTTACCCTTATTCCTCCTCCTTTTCCATAACTTGAAGCACTGGTTGCTATTATGCTATAATCATCTGCTTCATAATTGATGGTTATTTTAGACCCCATAGGAGTGATTATTTCACTAAGGCTCCAGGTATGAGGAGCATTTTTATTGTAGCCCCATGCATCCTGATCGTTTAAACTATATGGAAAGGAAGTGTTATTATACTTAAATTGAAATTTTGGAATATAAGATACGCCTTTATGACCTAAGAATTGAACACTATTTAAAGTTAATTTTCCTTTGTTAGATGCCTCGGAATGAAAAGATTCAGGAATTAAGGAATAATTATGTTGAAGGTTAATAATTTTTTCAGCTTTTGAATCAACATCTATTCCGTAAAGATCACTTATATCCAGAATGTTTTTGCTCTGATGTATAGCAATTTCCTTTAATGATAAATCGGTGTTAGTATAATAAACTCCTTTAAATTCATTCATATCCTCATGATTTGAATAATCTAGTTTTTGATTTACTGCTTTGGTCACTTCAAAAGAACGATTTCTATATAAATATCCCTTTGCAGTTAATGTTTGGGATCCTTTATTCTTTTCAAGAATTAGAGAGTTATTTTTAACTAACACTATTTTATCTAATTTAAGAGAATAATGCGTAGGGAAATGCAAATAAGTGTGTATTCTTTGGTATCCGTTCATATAAAATTTCCAATTACTATTATTAACAGGAAATGGGGGAATGTTTTTATATTTTAATTTATTATCAAGATCAAAACCAGTTAAAGCAGAAGAAACTGTTTTAGGGTTAGTCGTACTATTAAAAGTAGCAGTGCCATTAGTAGAGTAGGTATTGAATTTTGTTAAATAATCTGCAGTAGCATCCTGTCTTACGCTTTTTATAAAGTATGCAGTGTGAGTTCTTGTTCTGACTGCATCCAGGTAATAAATTTGTTTTCTTCCTTTATAGTATTCGTAATTGTCAGCTTCAGTTCCGCTTCCTTTAACAATGTTGTTTTTACCGGAGCTGCTGTTCCATATGTAGCCGTCAGACCATTTACCATAATCAAATTCTACCCAATAACCATAATCTTCCTTATCAACTTTACCGTTATCATTCTTATCTACATAATCTGGACCGGTTACTGCTGTTAATAGCCAATCTGTAGCATACGGTGTGTTAAGCTGTCTTTCTAAGAATTTAGAATCTTCATTATCCTTATTGCTGAAATTTTTATACCAAATTTCATAATTAATCACTGGTAATGAATAGTGATATGTTTTTCCGTCAACGTCGGTAATTTGATACCCGCCAATGGATTCAGGTTTATATACTTCCAATTGATTTCGATTCAAATTTAGGGCTTCGATAAAACCGTTTATTAATTTAGCATTGCCTGATCGAATTTGTTCATTGGTAAATGCTTCAATATGTTTTCCTGCTCTTTTTCTATGATTATTTTTTAAAGGAACATTGTCATTTGAGGTTATTTCGCTAAAATTATTGCTTTTATTTGTTTTGGCAGCAAGAACTGTTTGAATCCAATCGTTTTGTTGGGTGGTAGAAATAGTGGTTCTGTCTATCCTTAGAAAAGAAGAATTAGTATTTTCAAAATCAAAAAATATTTTGTTATTTAATTTAAGATCGGTGTCAAGAGTATTGTAAGTTGAGTGATAATTAATATTACTATCATAATATCCGCTTTCAATACCATTATCCGTCCTGTAAACATTAAAAAGATCAGACGTTATATTTTCATGGCGCAATTGTGCTTCCTCTGTAAAGGTTGGGCTAATATTTCCGGAAAGACCTTGCGCCTGTACTTTGTAATTATCATAATTAGGTAGTAATACGTTATCGCAAAGGTAATTTTTGGATGAATTTAATACGTTTTCGATATTAGTGACTCCTTCATCATAAATAGCAAGTTTATTTGTATCGTAATTTATAGCATTTTTATAGTCTGGATTTACATTAGAATATAATACACCATTATAACTGGATAGTTTTTCCTTAAAAAGGCTGTATTTTATTTTTGTATGACTATAACTTGCATAAAAACCCAAGTAGCCAATTGAATAATTCTTATTAGAAAATTGTATATCATATCCATTTTCCCCAAAACTTGTTGATGACTTGGATAATCCTGTTCCATTATTTCTTGAAGTTGGATTTGGCATAATTGATTCCAAGGCTGCTCCAGTCGAATTATTACTCATGGTATATTCTCCGGAAGCATATCCTGCTCCTATACCAATATTTGTACCTAAGCTTCCATCTTCTGCTGTAATAGAAACCGGGCCGTATCCAAGAGTAACACTGCCACCAAAGGTTTTGTTCGAACCCCAGTATGCACCTACACCAAAGTTAATTCCGTTAATATTTCCACCAATTCCAACATTATAATAATTTAGTTCTCCTCCTTGATCATACATTATTGAATAATCATCTCCCTGATCAATATCGTCTGCATAACCGTTTATATTTCTATTGATAGCCCCAGGATTGAGACTCCATCCAAGCCCTACCCATGAAGCTTCCTGATCCATTGCTATACCAGCATGATAGGATAATGCTAGCGGGTACCCGCCTTCTGGACTGGGTACATTGAGCAACGGTAAAACATAAGACATATCCCCTGTCACTAAATTAACCATATCAGCTGCATCAACAGGTTCAAATGAAGCTGCTTCGAATGAATTTGGTCCATTGTTATAGGCAAACAAATTATTTGGAATTAGCGTTGGAAAAAAGATCAATAGAAAAAAAGTGGCAATAATGCGATGGCGCTTTTGGTATTTTTTCATGGTGTTGGGTTAAAAACGTAATTGAGGTTCGTTATTTAAGGCTTTGGTATCTAGTTTAAATTTGATGTCTCCGGTATCCAGTCCGAGTTCTTCAACAACAAAATTGAGGTATTCCTCTTTCAGGTATTTTGGATCTCTTGGATAAACAATCATAATCGAGGTAGAGTTGCTCATGCCGTACATTCTGGGATAAATAAAGTCGGCCAGTTCAAGGGTGTCTTTGGCAGGGGTATAGACGTGCAGTTTTTCTTCCATGCCAAAGGCCAGTTCATTGACCATTTGTCCGAATTTGGCTTTGTCTCCTGCAACACCGTTTAATAATTCCTGATCATTTTTAGACATGGAAAGATTGAAGTATAGATATTGCCCATACTGCTTTCTGAGTTTCTCTATCTGGGAAGGATTAATTTTATCTCCTAATTCCTGATTAACTAACAAATCAGTTGGTTTGTATTGTAAAACATAATCTACTCCAGCTACTGTTTTTTTGTAGAGGTATCCGTTATCTTCTTCTTTTATATATGAATTCATTTCCTCAGCTGTCTCAAAAGTCTGAGTACAGGAGGAAATCAATAACAGTAATAAATAAAAGGGTAAGAGTTTATTTTTTATCATACTCAGCATTCAGTCCTTTTAATACTTCTTCTGTCAGGTCGGTTGATTCGTCAGCATACATAATGTTACCGCCGCCGCTTGCGCCAAATATAATTTTGTAATTATGGTCTTTTCCGTATTCTTTAATGTAATCATTGATATCGTTGATTACGGTTTGGGTTACTTTTTTGTCTTCTTCCTGGATTTTTTTCTGGATGGCTTCCTGATAGCCATTGATCTGCTGTTGTTTGTTGCCCAGTAATTCTTGTTTCAGTTTCAATTCTTTTGGGGATAATGAAGTTCTTTCCTTTTCGTAGTTTTTTAATTCGTTTTGCCAGTTTGCAACCAGTGAATCTACATTTGCTTTCATTAAATTGGCTTTTTTGTCAAACTCGGCTTTGGCAATTTTAGTTTTGCTGTAACCTGTAATTAATTTGTTTACATCCACATAAACCAATTCAGAACTTGATTTTGCAAAATAGATGGCGATAACACTTAACAAGACTGCAAAACCTGCAGCGTACAAAGGAGCTTTTTTCATTTTAAGGTATTGGGTAATTTTAAACTATATTTTGGTATGTGAATTTGGAATTTGCAGAAAACTATTTTGAAGACATTGTCGATTCCAGTTTTTTTAAACGGGCTTCCTGATCATCGAAACGGGCTTCCTGTTGAATGATGTATAAGGTAAGTTCCTCGATTTTCTGAAGCAGCTTGGCATTCATTTCACCTAACAGGATTCCGTTTTCTTCTACTTCACAGGCTGAAGGGATGTTCTGTAAGTGTCCATTAGTATTGATATAATGTGCAACTTCCGTAAGGGAAGGCAGTTTGTATTCTTTGTCGAACACAAAGTCAGGCCATCCTGAAGATCCATATTCCTTAACTTTAATTTCTTCAGTAATGAATTTACCTTTGACAGCCATTGTATAACCTGCGGGAATTACATTGGTATTAATTCCTAACTGGTCAGTATCAAATTTTCCATAAATAAGAGGTATTGCAGTTTGTCCTCCATCTATATATAAACGATTGCTTCCAGTTTCGTTTTCACCGGCATTATTTCCTATAAAAATATTATTTGAACCAGTCATGTTAGTGAAACCGGCTTTATATCCCAGACAAACGTTAAAACTACCGTATGTATTTGCATATCCTGTTTGGGTACCAATAAATGTATTTCCATTTCCGTCAATGTTAGCGACCCCTGATTCCTTACCGGAAAAAACATTATTATTACCGTTCTTATTTGTAAATCCTGCTTCATGACCTGAAAAAACATTATTGCTTCCTCCAAGATTGTTTCTGCCTGATTCGTTACCTAAAAAAAGATTTAAAGACCCGGTGTAATTTCTTGTTCCAGAAACATATCCAATAAAAACATTATTAGATGCATTATTTGATTTTCCTGCTTGGGCACCTATAAAAACATTCTGTCTTCCTGTTTGATTTGCATTTCCGGTATCTTGTCCTAAAAACACATTATAATCTCCTGATGTGTTTTGTAATGCAGATCGATATCCCATAAAAACATTGTAATTCCCCATGTTAACGGCTCCCGCTTGTTTTCCAATAGCTACATTATGTGTTCCGGAATAACCGCTCTTAGCTCCTAAAGAAGTATTATTAATTCCTCCGCCAAGACCTGCATTATCGCCAAGAACTGTATTTTGGGCAATTACCAAAGAATTAATAAGAAAAAGACTTGTAAGGGTTAGTAATTTTAATTTCATTTTCAATTTTTCTAAAATTAGGTTTATAGTTTTTTAGTAGTTAATGTGCTGTTATTCAATGTTTAGTGGTTTTTTCTGTTATTGAAAAAATTATTTGTTTAACTTCTGTTTAAGACTGGTAAAACTAATTTAATTAATGAAAAGAACTACAAAAAATGAATGAAATTTGTAATAAAAATAGGTGTAATTGTTATTTTGTCTTTAAGTGTTTGTTTGTGAATGGTTTATGTTTTTTAGAGTTTGTTCTTTATTTTTAAATAGTAAAGTACATTTAGTTTTGATTTAAGAACAGGTTTAGTTGAAATTTAAACAATATGTAAATTTGTGAAAAGTGTTAAAAAAACAAAGTTGTTTTAACAAGTTGTATAATACTTTTTTTATTATAAAATAATAGAATACATTTGCGACTCAACCGTTTTTTTAATGAGTAAAAATGAATAAAAAGTTACCCTCATTCAATTTGCAGGAAATGCTAATCGTTCTTGCTATTATAGGAATTTTATTGCTGATTGCTTTGCCTAACCTGATGCCGCTGATTACAAAAGCGAAAAGTGTAGAAGCACAGGTTCAGTTAAAAGCAATATACAATGCTGAGAAGCAATATTATTTTATGTATTCTAAATACAGCTCTGATTTTACCGAAATAGATTTTGAAGCCCCTAAGACTACTAAGGATAACGGAAGCGCAAATTACGTTTACGAAATCGTGCAGTCCAGCAATAGCGAGTTTAAAGTAAAAGCTACAGCAATTACAGATTTTAATGGTAATGGCGTTTTTAATGTTTGGGAGATTGATCAGAATGGTGTTCCAAAGCAAGTTATAAATGATTAAATGTGGTGTTTGAAATCCATATTGGTTATAGTATTTGCTTTAGTTTTATATCAGGACTTTAAAAGCAGACTGGTGTATTGGTTTTTGTATCCAATCATGGGGGTCCTGGCTTTTACAATTCAGTTAGGAAATGTACCATTAGAAATTGCTTTTACCAATTTCGGCTTTAATTTATTGTTTGTTATTTTAATTTTAGCAGTAAGTGCTGCGTATATTAAGTTTAGGAACTTAGAGCTAAAAAATACAATCGGACTTGGTGATGTGTTATTTTTTATTTTTATAGCCGGAGCATTTTCAATAGTTTCCTTTCTGGTTTTATTTGTCTTTTCTCTTGTTTTTTCCCTGATGCTGCATTTAGTTTTAAATAATAGAAAAAAACAGGCTACAGTCCCTTTAGCGGGTTATATGTCGCTTTTTTTCGGTGTTGTTTATATAGCCTCTTTTTGTTATAACGACACTTTTTTATACGCATATTAAAATGGTAAATTTTGACATTCCAATAGAATATCAGCAGCTTGTAAAGTCAGAACAGGCCTATCACTATAGAATAATTCCGGTGGGTAAGAATCAGGAAGTTGTCGTATTAAAAACGGATGCTTCAGATATTGCCGGTCTTCAAAATGAACTAAGTGTTTTGCTTAGTTTTCAGGTTCAGTTAGAAACAGATACTACAGAAAATATAAACCGTTATTTAAGTACAAATTATCGAAAGACTTCAGGGAATATTTCAGATATACATTATACAGCTGACTTTTTAGAAAAAATTGTATTAAATGCTAAAGAAATAGGAAGCAGTGATATTCATTTTGAACCTTATGAAAAAAATGCAAGGGTTCGTTTCCGGTTGGATGGAAAACTGAAAGAGCAGTTTCATATTTCGACAGAAGAATATCCTGTCATCGTAAATAAAATTAAAATACGTGCCCAGCTTGATATTTCCGAAAAAAGACTCCCACAGGACGGTCGTATTACAATGGTGACAGACTATCAGGATTTTGACGTCCGTGTTTCTGTTCTTCCGACTTTGCACGGCGAAAAAGTGGTACTTCGTATATTGAGTAAAGACACTAGTCATATCGATATGAAATCTCTTGGTTTTACAGATAAAGAATTAGCTGTTTACCTCGAAAATATCAAACGTCCAAATGGTATTGTTTTGATTTCAGGACCAACAGGATCGGGCAAAACTACAACCTTATATGCCACTTTAAAAAAATTAAACCTTACGAACACCAATATTTTAACAGTTGAAGATCCGATTGAATACACTTTGGAAGGTATCAATCAGGTGCAGCTGAAAGAAAACATCGGACTCGATTTTGCAGCAACTTTAAGAACATTCCTGCGCCAGGATCCCGATATTATCATGGTAGGTGAGATACGAGATGTAAATACAGCCAATATGGCAATTCGTGCAGCTTTGACAGGTCACTTGGTGTTATCTACCATACATACAAATTCGGCCTGGGCAACCGTATCAAGGTTGATTGATATGGGAGTTCCGTCATTTTTAATTGCAAGTACACTCAATATCAGCGTAGCACAACGCTTGGTTCGTAAGTTGTGTGATTCTTGTAAAACAGAAGAAACCATAACAGCAGAAATTTTTCCGGGAGGTTTTGAAATTCCAAATGATTTAACTTCTCATTATACAGCAGTTGGTTGCGAACATTGCTATCATACAGGATATTCAGGAAGAAAAGCTATTTATGAAATATTGCCAATAGGATCGGAATTGTCCAATTTGATTAAAAACAATCAGCTGGATATCAGTGATTATTTGGATGAAAAAAACATTTTTACATTAAAACGTAACGCCTTATTATTGATTAAAGAAGGAATAACTTCTGTTGACGAAGTTTTTTCGCTGCTTTTATAATAAAAAATTATATAAAAAATTACAGTTTATAGTTCATGAAAAAAATAATTACTCTATTAATACTACTGCTTTTTCAGATTTCATTTTCGCAGGAAAATAGAATAGCACAGCTTAAAAATAATATTGAGGCCATTTCTGCCGATACGCCTGGATTAAATGAAAAGATTAATGTGAATATCAAAGAAGCTTCATTGTCCAGTTTTTTACTGGCTGTTTCGCAGGTTCATAAATTAAACTTTAGTATTGCAAACAATTTAAACAAGACTAATATTGTAAATAATTTTTCAGATGTAACTGTAGGAGACCTGCTTATATTTTTATGTAAAGAATATAACCTGACGATTGATTTTACCGGAAATATTCTGTCAATAAAATCATATGAAAAACCTGTAGAAATTCAAAAAGCAAAAGTTATTGATGTAGTGTATGAGGGAACTAATGATTTACTTTCATTGAACCTGAAGGATGATAAATTATACGAGGTTTTCAAAAAAATAATGGATGAAAGCGGTAAAAACTTAGTTTTTGCACCGGGACTGGAGAACCAGTTATTGACAGCTTATATTAAAAATGTGCCTTTTGATGCGGCTTTAAATAAACTGGCTTACGCTAATAATTTAAGTGTAAACAAATCAAGAGATAACTTCTATATTTTTGACAAGCTGGAAGGTAGTTTTGTGGCCGAAGGGACATCCGATGCAAATGGAACGATAAGACAAAATAAACCGCAGCGTCCCCGAAAATCTAACTTTTTCTTTACGGTAGTTGACGCTGATAAAAAGCTGTTAAACGTTGATTTTGAAAATACGCCAATTTCGAGTATTGTTTACGATATAGGACACGAACTGGATATTGATATGTTCATATCAAGCCCTTTGGAAAATGCAGGAAACGGAACAGTAAAAGCCAAAAACATTACTTTTGATGAACTTTTGATAAAATTATTCGAAACAAAAGAAGGAAATGTTCCTCAGGGCAATAATAGCTCTCAAAATAATAATTCCCAGCAATATAATAACAACTCGGCATCATTATCATCGTCATCAGGTTCGGGTGGTTATACGTATAAAAAAAGTGGTTCGGTTTATTATTTCGGGACAAAAGATCAACTGGTAGTGAGAACTATAAAATCGATTCCTCTAATGCACCGCTCAATTGAAATTTTGAGTGATCCGTCTAAGGAAGGAAGAAGCGCAGGAAGGCTCAATAATGCCAATAGTTATTCAAATTATAATTCTTTTGACAGCAATAGTAGCAGCAATATCAGATCCGGTTCAAACTCTAATTATTCGAATCAGAATGGTAATTTTAATAGCAGTAGTAATTATTCATCTTCTTCATCCACTGGGAGCAGTACTTCTTCTGAATCAATTTTAACAATTATTCCGGATGAAATAAAGAAAGATCTGGATATTAAAATCGATAAAGAGTTAAATAGCTTTTTGGTTAACGGACCTGCAGCTAATATAGAAAGGTTTGAGTCTTTTGTAAAATATATTGATAAGGCCGTTCCTGTTATTTTGATAGAAGTAATGCTGCTTGAAGTCAATCGGAGCGCAACAGTTGAAACAGGAATTAAAGCAGGGATCGGAGATAAGCCTGTAACAACTTCCGGTACTGTTTTCCCTAGTGCCGATATTAATCTGGGAGCAACGACAATCAACAAAATTATTGATGGGTTTAACGGATTTGGATCTTTGAATATTGGGAAAGTAGTACCTAATTTTTATTTAAGCCTGAAAGCTTTGGAAACAAACGGAAACGTAAAAATCCGTTCATCCCCAAGATTATCGACATTAAACGGACATAAAGCTTATTTGTCAATTGGTGAAACAACCTACTATGTAGTTACCAATCAAAATTATTATGGTTCACAGATTCCGCAGGCTTCAGAAGTTAAAAACTATCAGCCTATTGATGCCGAATTATCCGTAACTATTATGCCGCTGGTTTCCGGAAACGGACAGATTACATTGGATATCAAAGTGATTCAGTCGAGTTTTAATGGTCAGAAAGTGGATGCAGATGCGCCTCCGGGGATTAACTCAAGAGAATTTACGTCCATCATCAGAGTTAAGGATGAAGACCTGATTGTTTTAGGAGGACTGGAAGAATCTGTAAAAAATGATTCGGGGTCAGGAGTGCCATTATTATCAAGAATTCCGGTGATAAAATGGCTGTTTAGTTCCCGAAAAAGAGAAGACTCAAAGAAAAAACTGAGTGTATTAATCAAACCTACAGTTATTTACTAATGGCGGTATTATCTTTTAATAGCTTTTTACTTGGAAAACAATATACAGGTGTTGAACATTTTACTTCAAATAATGAAGAAAAAACAGCATTGCTCTTAGTTGAAAAGAAAAAAGAAGGACTGGTAATTGAAAAAAAAGACAGGGTTGGTTATAGTGGAAAAATAGCCGAAAAATGGGATATTAAACTGCCTTTTTTTTTAATTATAAATTCGAATCAGGTTATTCAAAAGGAAGTTTTAGGAATTGAGGTCTCTGATGAAAAATTACTGCATAAGTCTTTTCCTAACACAAACTGGGATGAATTTTATTATGAAATCTGGAGATTAAAAACAAAATCTGTAATTGCGATAGCCAGAAAATCTTATGTAGATAGTTTACAAGAGAATTATCAAAAGCAGAAAATTACAATTGCAGGAATCAGCCTCGGTGTTTGCGCAATAGCAGATATCATGGAATATACAGACGAAAAGGAACTGTATACCAATCATCAGCGTGTATCAAAAGAGGAAAACCAGATAATTTCAGCAAATACTTTAGAATCTGCTGTAACCTATACTATAAATGATCTCCAAATTGAAAACCGACAACTGTTGGCTTTTTCGGGAATTTTGCGACTGATACTAAATAATACTTTGAATACAGGTTCTATAGTATCATACAGCGATTCATTATACAATGATTATATACAAAAGGCCTTTTTTAATAAAGGAATCAAAATAATGGTTGGAGTTGTTTTAGGAATATTATTACTCAATTTTGTTTTTTTTACACACTATTATAAATTGGCCCAGGAATCATCTGAAACTTTGTTAGTGAATAAATCCTCAATTGAAGATGTGAGCAAGTTAAAACAGAGGATTATTATAAAAGAAGAAAAAGTAAAAGGGATTGACGGAAGAATGACTTCAAAAAGTTCTTTAATCATCAATGAAATTGCTAATAAGGTTCCGGCATCTGTTTTATTGACAGAACTGGTCTTTAATCCATTAGAAAAAAAAGTCAAAGCCGAAGAGCCAATAGTAACAAAAGACAAAACTATTGCCATTTCAGGAGCCACAATTGGAAATAATGATTTTACAAAATGGGTTGAAGAGATTGAAAAGCTTCAATGGGTTGATAAAGTTTTAATTACTCATTTTGGTAAGAATGAAAACAATGAAACGACGTTCTCTATAAATTTAACACTAAAGTAAAATGAATTTGGACAAAAGAAATAAGCTGCTTGTAGCCGGTTTTTGTGTAGTGCTTTATGTTTGTTACTCTTTTGCAATTTCAAATACCCTACAATATTATAACGAATACAAAACCAAACAAAAGGAGATAGCTGCAGACAGCGATATGCCAAAACTGGTAGCGCAGTTAGTACAAAAAGAAAAACAGCTGGATCAGGTACTGGCAAATTATGATGTGAATATATCTGAGTCTTTTCAGAATGATTTATTAAAACAACTGACTTCTTACAGTGATAGTTACCATTTAAAGATTGTAGATTTTAAAGAACCTCATATAGCCTCACAAAAAGGATTTACTACTACAAGTTACACATTTTCGCTGGAAGGATCGTTTAACGGATGTCTGGCTGTACTAAACAAAGTAGAGAACAACCCAATGCTGGGAAATATTAAACATTTAAATTTTAATAAAAAAAGGAATTATAAAACCAATACAGACCAGTTGTTTGTAGAAGTTATTATGCAGAAAAATAAAGGAATTTAAGAAATGAAAAACAAAAAAAACATATACATTTTGTTGCCACTCGTTTTATTGGTTTGGGGTGCTGTTTTGTTTCAGGTCTTTTCATTTACCAATGCTGACGAAACATTACCTGTCAGCAATCCGGAATTCAGCTTAAAGCCTTTAAAAATTAATAAAAGAGAAACTTTTGCCATAAATGTAAACTACAGAGATCCGTTCCTTGGAAAAATGTATGTATCCGAAAAAGCTTCAAAAGTAAAAACAGCACATTCTAAAACGGCGAAAGTAGTTAAAGAACCCGAAGCATTAGTTTGGCCGAATATTGTGTACAAAGGGTTGATCGCTGACTCAAAAGGTAAAAACAAGATTTTTGTACTTATTATAGATAATAAAAATTATTTCATGAAAATTGGCGATACCGAAAATGAAATTTTTCTAAAAGATGGTGATAAAGAATCTATTTATGTGAAGTACAAGGGAAATCTCAATCTTATAATGCTTCAGGATTGAAATTAAAACTCAAAATAAAATCCGGTGCTTTGCAGTTTACAGTATTTATTGCAGTGCTTATTGCATTGCTTCTGGCAGGCATTGTTCTGTATGCGTACACGTTTACCTATATGAAAGAACAGTCGAAAGGAGCTATTGAAAACATTCAGATTGTCGATATCGGAATTCAGTCGCTTCTGCAACAAAAAGATTTAAGTACAGATACCACCGGTATTGATTTTATTAAAAAAGAAAACCAGTTTATAAAAACGCATTTGTCGCAATGGGGTGTGTTTCAAAAAGGAATTTCGGTGGCACAATTTCGTAAAAAGCAATTTACCAAAGCAGCTATAATAGGCTCCGTAATGATTTCAGAAAAATCGCCTACACTTTATTTACAGGAAACCCATAATGCTTTGACTGTGGTTGGTAACACCAAAATTCAGGGAATCGCTTTCTTGCCAGTACAGGGAGTCAATTCGGGCTACATAGCCGGAAATAGTTACTATGGTTCTCAGTTGATTTACGGTCGTAAGGAAAAAAGTACTTCAGAGCTGCCTAAGCCAGAGAAAACATTGCTGGATGCTGTAAATTTTTATTTGAAAGAGTACAAAATAAACCGTCAAGAAGAATTTATTGATTTGAATTCAGGTGTCCGGATTATTAATTCTTTTAAAGCGAAAACAAAGGGTTTTTATTCTGAAAAGGCAATTATAATTGAAAACAGGATAATTACGGGAAATATCATAATTAAATCAGAAACATCAATTAAAATAAAAAAAACAGCCCTGCTGAAAGATGTAATATTGATAGCGCCTGTTATCGAAATAGACGATGAAACCCTTGGATGTTTTCAGGCAATTGCTTCAAAGAAAATTACAATGGGTAAAAAATGTAATTTAACTTACCCCTCGGCTTTAGTATTGTATCAGGATAATAAAAACAGTACAGGAGATAATTTAAATTTTAATGACCGGTCCGCTAATCAGATTTTCATTGATGAAGGAAGTACTCTGAGAGGATGTATTACGTATATTCAGACAAAAGAAACTCCTGATTTCCAAACGCAGATTATTCTGGAAAAAGATGCCAGAATAAAAGGACAGGTCTATTGCAATGGTAATTTTGAAATAAAAGGAATCGTTTCCGGATCTGTTTTTACAAAACAATTTGTAGCCAATCAGGCAGGTTCTATTTTTATGAATCATATTTACAATGCTACTATTGAAAACGAAAATATTCCCGAAGTATATGGCGGTATAATTTTAGAGCAAGAACCTAAAACTGTTTTGAAATGGCTGTATTAAAAAAAATAAAATCGGCAACATTAATCGAAGCAGTTGTAGCAACGGTATTGGTCGTAATCATATTCATTGTGTCAAGTTTAATATTGAACAACCTGGTTTTTAATACTTTTTCAAAAAATACGCATGGTGTTGAAACCAGAATAAACGAATTAGAGTATGAAGTGCAGCATAATGTTATAAAACTGCCTTATCAGGAAGATTATAAAGACTGGGACATCAGTATTGAATTAGAAACAGTTTCAGATAAAAAAATGATTTCTGTTTCAGCAGTAAACAGGGTATCTAAAAAAGAAATTTCTAAACAGCAGATACTATGGGAGCAGGAAAATTGAAATCGTTTACACTAGCAGAGTTAATAGTAGTTATGATTATAACGGCTATTGTAGTGGGAATGGCATTTAGTGTTTTAAGGATTGTACAGAAACAAATTCATACTATTCAGAACAATTTTGAAAAAACGAGTACGCTGGTGCTCTTTGAACAAAAACTCTGGCAGGACTTTAATGAACCACATACGATAAGTTACGATAAAGACAGACAGGTGCTCACAATGATGTCAGAAATAGATACGATAACCTATTCATTTCAGGAAAAATTCAGTTTACGAAATAGGGATACTATTAAATTGAAAATAACACCCGATAAAGCATTTTTTAGAGGGAAAGAAATAAAATCAGGACCAATAGATGCGCTTTCTGTAGTAGCGGAAACAGAATTACCCGATTATCGGATTTTTGTTTCAAAAAAAAATGACTTAACCCTTTTTATGAATCAGGAAGATGGCCTTTAAGATTGAAAATACCCCAAATAAAAAAACGGTTCAGCCTCAGGGAGCGGGCAGTATTGAAACTTTGTTGAAAAAGGAAATTACGCTTTTTGGTGATAGTTTCAATAATAAAAAGAAGCAGGCATTTTATCTTGAACTGGCAGTTTTGCTTAAGGCAGGTGTTAGTTTTAAAGAAGGACTGTCGCTCATTATAGAATCATTAAAGAAAAGTGCCGATAAAGATTTAATTCAGACAATCCTGACTGATGTCGTAAACGGAAAACCATTTTCGGAAGCACTGCGTGTTTCAAAATCATTTACAGAGTACGAATATTATTCGATTCAGATTGGGGAAGAAACAGGGACTACAGCCCGGGTATGTGAGGAACTGGGCTATTTTTTTGAACGTAAAAACGAACAAAAACGTATTATAGTAGCTGCGCTTACGTATCCTTCTATTGTATTAAGTACAGCGGTATTGGTAGTTGTTTTTATGCTGAGTTATGTGGTGCCTATGTTTCAGGATATCTTTAAGCAAAACAATATGGAGCTTCCTGTATTGACACAGTTTATTGTAAAATTATCAGTATGGACCAAAACGTATGGACTTTATTTTTTACTGGCCATCATTGCTTTCGTATTTTCAACGCAGTTTTTTAAAGACAACCATAAGTACAAAAAGACACTACACTATTTTTTAGTAAAAATTCCGGTTCTGGGCGCTTTTATGACCAAAGTGTATCTGGCACAATTCACTCAGGCCGTTACATTGTTGACTACGGCAAAAGTCCCTTTATTAAACAGTATTCAGATGGTTAAAAAAATGATTCAGTTTGTCCCGTTGCAGGAAGCACTGGAACAAGTCGAAAACAGCATTCTGAAAGGAAACAGTTTAAGTTCCAGTTTAAAAAATACCCCGCTTTTTGACAACCGGATTATATCGCTGGTCAAGGTAGCCGAAGAAACCAACCAGACAGAATATGTTTTCAAACAGCTCAGCGAGCAATACAATCAGGAAGTAGTACAGCAGTCTAAGGTGATGACTACAGTTTTAGAGCCATTTATCATTCTTTTTGTCGGGGTTTTGGTGGCAGTTTTATTGGTGGCGATGTATTTGCCAATGTTCCAGTTGAGCAGTGCGATTGGGTAAATGTCGTTGCTTAAAAATTATCGAGATTTTTTACTGTTTTGATAAACCACAATTTAGTGAAGCTAAAATCTTCGATTATAAATTACTTAAAGTATAAACACTTTTTTATTCAGTTGTAAACTTAAGTTCAGTATTTTATTATTAACATTTTCTATCTTAATTTCTCTTAAAAAAATTACCAAAAAAATATGGTGATTTGAAATATTATAAACACAATATTTTTTTGATGCTTTTTATATTTTTTGTTTGTAATTTATAAAAATGACCGATAATTTATACTAAACAGTTCATAATTTATATTTGATAAATATTTTTCTTACTAATATAGCACCCATTAAGATAGGTTTAGTATTGTTAGGATTACAAATATTAGTAAGATTATGAAATCAAAAAGAATTTTAGCATTAGCTATAACAATTTTTTGGGTGAAGTTTACCATCGGACAAAATTATCATAAAGATGTTGTCCCACCAGATCCCGTTTCGGCACAGTTTCAAAAGTATTTAGGTTTTCCGGTTTCTACAGCTACAGGGATTCCTGAGATTAATATTCCGTTATATACCATGGAAGCATCTGGAGTAAGTATTCCTTTTAGTTTAAGTTATCATGCTTCGGGGATTAAAGTAAATGAAGCTACCGGCATAATAGGGTTAGGCTGGTCTTTATATCCTGGTTTCAAAATAACAAGAACCATTGTGGGGAATCCAGACGATACTGCTCCAACCAACGACATACGAACAGCAAATTCAAGTTTAAATGATCCCTTATATCTTAATGACATAGCACCTCATACAGCTTTAGATAATAATTTTGGGGTAACACCTGGCAAAGATGCTCAATATGATATATTTAGTGTTCATCTTCCTAATGCAAATGCTACATTTATATTGGAATGGGTTTCCGGGACACTCAAAGCCACAACGATTCCTCAATCTTCATTAGATATTAGAGTATTGGGTGTAACTGCACAGGGTAGATTTTCTTCTTTTGAAATTACAGATGAAAATGGTGTTATTTACAAATTTGGAAGTTCTCTTGGAAATTCAGAATACATAGAATATACTGATAGAGGTATTACAAGTTGGATGCTAACAGAGATTGACCCCCCGGGGAATAATAACTCTGTAATTTTTCATTACGAGAATTCTGTTGCTAATGTTGGTCTAGCTGAATTAGTAGAATCTTTGGTTGTAAATGATATGATGGATTGTGGTTTTGATAATAATCAAGCTAATTGTTCTTTTGCAAACATGGCAATTGGTCAATGGGATGGTCAGACTGGTTATAGTGTTATTTATCCTTCTGGTCATTATGATAATTTTTATACAACAAGGTCCGTAAGTACTATAGAATACAATACAGGTGAAAGTATATCTTTTGATTATTCTGAGGGGGCTTCTACGAATGATTACGATATTTTGGATAAAATAACTTTTAGAAATCATGAGGGAAATGCCATCAAAATTATTCAGTTGGAAAAGGCAAACAAACAACTTACGAAGTTACTTATAAGTGGTGAAAATGCCTATGAATTTTTCTATGATCAACAACAAATAACGAACTTTTTTAAGAGTCAGGATTTTTTAGGTTTGTATAATGGTAAACCCAATACGAGCTTGTTTCCAAAAATGACACTAGATGTTAAGACTTCTTGGAGTGCAATAGGAGATAGAGTTGTTGGTTATGCTGATCGTAGTTTTGATCCTGTAAAATCACAGGCTCGGATTCTTAAAAATATAATATATCCTACTGGAGGACAAACTAGTTTTGAATATGAACCTAATTCTTATCAAACAGATGAAGGGGTTTCTTGTGGTATGGGACTTAGAATTAAACAAATAAATACCTATGATCCTGTGTCCAATAAAACAATGGTCAAGTCATACAAATATGGGCATAATGAATCTGGAGCAGGAAATTTGACCATGTCTTTTTTAAAACAAAAAAATGGGTTTTCCAATGCGTTTTTGAGTGAAAATCAACATACTGGGCATGGAGCTCGAATAGAGAATGATATGGGAGGGTGGGATCTTTCTACACTTTATTTCCAAAATTATCGGGAAAGAATAATTAGCGCTCAGAGTAATTACAGTTCATTTGAACCTAATGTTTGGTATGATGAAGTAACGGAATATAGTAATGAAGGCAAAACTGTTTTTGAATACGAATATACGCCTTCAACTTATTTAGATACCCAAACTGGAAAAGACACACGGGAATATTTTAAAGAGGTTCTTCGTAATTTGGGTACAGGAGGACCAAGGTTAATTAATAAAACAATAAAAAATAATAATGATACTGTTTTAGAACATACAGATTATCAATATTCATATGAAAGAAGATGGATTGCTGGACTAATGACTTTTCCTAATCATCATTTTTTTGGATTACCATATAGGATGTACATTGAAAATCCATTAGGTACTACAATGTCACAGTTTTTTAATGCTAATGTTGTTTTCAATCCGCATGATTACTTTATAGAAATCAATAATGATAAATTAATTTCAACAATTCAAACAAGTTACAATCATGGTAGCCCTGTGACTACGGAAACCTCATTTGTGTATGATGATACTTATACTTTTAACCTTAAATCCAAAAGTTTAAAAACGAGTACAGGAGATGTTCTTACTGAAAAATACTATTATACGGTAGGCGATGCAATTCCTGATCTGGGTATTATGACTGGCACACAACAGGCTATGGTGGCTACCTTGGCATCTAATAATTATCGCACTACAATCCTTGAGAAAGAAACATTAAAAAATAATATGAGTATTAGTAAAGAGTTATTTGGTTATAAAAATTGGGGAAATGCTATTTTAAAACCGGAACAAATCTATGCTAAAAAAGAGGGGGGTAATTTTGATTCCCGTTATTTCTATCATGGCTATGATGATAAAGGGAATGTCTTGGAAGTTTCTAAAGCAAACGATTCGCATACTTTTTATATTTGGGGTTATAATAAACGGTATCCGATTGCAAAAATAGACAATTTTGAATCGTCACAGATTACAACATCTATACAAACAGCAATTGATGCTGTAGTTAGTGCATCCAATGTAGATAATGACCGAACAATAGGTACAGCTGGGCAGGAAGGGATATTACGTTCTGCTACGTCTGTATTAAGAACTCTTTTGCCTAATAGTATGATTACTTCTTATACTTATGATCCTTTGGTAGGAACAACAAGCAAAACGGATCCTAAAGGGAATATCAACTATTTTGATTACAATTCGGATAATAAATTAAAGACAATAAAAGATGATGAAGGAAATTATCTTATGGATTATAAATACAATTATGTACCGACTGGTACTTATAGTCCTATAATAGTTCCTGCATATTCAGGAGATCTGAATTGTGGAGGTGGTCAAACTTTTTTTGAAAAATTAACCTACAGTGTGAGTAATCAAAATCTTTCGTTTGGAAATGCTCCGGTAGGTTCATCCAGTTTAATGAATTTCAGTATTACAAATACGAGTCCTGTTATGTATCCTTCTCTTTATATTAATATTAATTCTATACAGCTTCCTTCTGGATTTAGTTTAGTTTCCCCTTCAGAAGTTCCATTTTCTTTATTAAGGGGAGAATCTAAAACTCTTGCAGTATCATTTAATCCAACTGATGCAACTGCTTATTCAGGTATTGCTAGTATTAATTCAAATGCTACTGGTCCTCAAATCAATTTATCAGGAACAGGTACAGCAGTTGTTGGTACAGGTTCAAGAATTATGGATATTCGTTACAATGGCACCTCAATAAGTAATCTTGATTTTGGAACAGTTAGCAGATATAATGACAGCACTAAAACCATCCAAATTTATAATACAGGAAATTCCACTTTAAATGTTTCGTCAATTGTATCTTCTGATTTTTGGACATTCACGTTAGCGGGACCGTTTTATTCGGGGGCTATTGCTCCTGGAGGTCATAAGGATTTTGATGTAGTTTTCCATAATGCAGGATCTGAATCTGGTTTCCAATCTGCAACTATTACAATTAATTCAGATAGAACTAATGGGAATAATATACTGAATGTTTCGGGAACACTTACAGAGTAAGGAAACTGAAACAAGGTTTAGAATAAAGATAGTTTTAATCTCATTAGTGTAAAACAAAGCTAAAAGTTATGAAAAAAATAGCATTCCTTTTGATCTTTTTATCCTTTATGGTTATCAAGGCGCAAACAACAAATAATATTCAAAGTACTACATATAAAGTAGCGAGTTCTACAGAAATTAATATGCCTTCTATTAATCAGGCGAATCAAAATATTACTCATTTTGATGGCTTGGGTAGGCCTATGCAAAGTATAGGGGTAAAAGCAGGTGGGAATAATGAAGATATTATCACTCCAATTGCCTATGATGATTTTGGTAGGCAAAGCAAAGATTATTTGCCTTATGCAGCAACCAGTAATGGAGGAACTTTTAGGACTGATGCTTTAAATGCAACTACTGCATTTTATAATACAGCCAAATATGAATATACCTATAACCCATTTAGTGAAAAACAATTTGAACCATCGCCACTCAACCGTGTCTTAAAACAGGCTGCTCCGGGTGCAGGCTGGGCTTTAGGTTCCGGACATGAAATAAAAATGGATTATCAAACTAATATAGCTAATGAAGTTAGAAGTTTTAGAGTGAATTTATCTTTTGCAAATAATACTTATACACCAACAATTGTAGACGCAGGCTTTTATGCACCAAATGAACTGTATAAAACAGTAACCTATGACGAGAATACTGCTGCCAATCCTCTTGAAAGAAATGGATCAACGATAGAGTTTAAAAATAAACAAGGCCAAGTGATTCTTAAAAGAACCTATGGTACTGTAGGAACAAGTACAGCTAATGAACAACATGATACTTATTATGTTTATGATGACTTTGGTAATTTGACCTATGTATTGCCTCCAAAAATGACAACAGAGAGTTTGACGACAATTAATTTATCGGATAATTGGGAGGAACAAAGTTATTGGATTGATGATTATCCTAATTTATTTGTTCACCCTACAGATGATAATGATATTAGTATTAACATCTATAACGGATATTTTGATATTACGATTAATGCCTATGCGAGTGAGTTACAATTTAGGGATGGGTTTATCATGAATTTAGATTTTATAACCCCCATGCTTCCTGATATGGATTTAGGACATATAACTTTTGGCAATGGTAATGATGCTGGATCGGTATACATAAGTTCAGGTAATTTATATATTAATTCCTCCGGATTGTCTGATACAACTACAGGTGTTTTTTATGGGACTTTTTTCTTTGATTTATCTACTCTTCAAAGTACTGTTAGTACTAGTACTACAGCTATCAGTCAAACTCAATTAGATGATTTGGCCTACCAATACAAATATGATAACAAAAATCGTTTGGTGGAAAAGAAATTACCGGGAAAACAATGGGAATACCTAGTATATGATAAACTAGACAGACTTGTTCTGACCCAGGATGCCAATTTAAGAGTCAATAATAAATG
>NZ_JAAEHL010000003.1 GCF_010614725.1 Flavobacterium ajazii | reverse complement strand
CCGCTCTGAGTACCAAAACAAAAAAAAGCGTAATTACTAAATAAATGTAATTACGCTTTTTTGGGTTTATGAAATATCGGGCTATCTTTTTGTGATAATGAATTCTTATGTTCTTGATCTTGGTTGCACTATCCTTTTGTGAAAAACTTCTTTTTTTATTCTAAAAACTTCTCAGAAAAATGATACAGCGTAAATCCCATGTGAAACGCTAAAAAAAACTTTTTACTTTTGTTAAATTAAAAGCAATTTTGGTTTTAAGTTTAGGCTTGATTAGCCTTTTTGGGTTCGAATCTGTATTTTTGTTTTAAATATTTATAAGTTAATTATGAAAAAAACTATTGTATTGTTGACGTTATTTGTTATTTCAAATATGGTCGCTCAACAACGTCCTAAATTGGTTGTTGGAATTGTGGTTGATCAGATGAAAATGGAATATTTATACCGATTTTTAGATGATTTTTCTCCAAACGGATTTAAAAGATTAATGAATAATGGATATACTTTTCAAAATATGCATTATAATTATGTGCCTACTTATACAGCTCCGGGCCATGCATCGATTTATACAGGTACTACACCTGCTACACATGGAATTGTAGGTAATGAATGGTTTAGCAGAAGTCTTGGGAAACAAATGTACTGTACGGATGATGCTTCTGTAAAAACTGTCGGAGACGGAACTGCAGATGAAGGCGAAATGTCACCAAAAAATCTGCAGAGTACTACCATTACAGATGAAGTTAGAATGGCAACAAATTTTCAAGGAAAAGTGATTGGAATGAGTCTTAAAGATCGTGGTGCCATTTTGCCGGCCGGGCATTTTGCGAATTGGGCTTTTTGGTACAGCAAGACAGGTTCTTTTATTTCCAGTACATTTTATGGAGAAAAATTACCTGAATGGGTGTCAGAATTCAATAATGAGAAAAACTATCTGAAATACATTAATAAAGGCTGGGATTTGTATAAGCCTGCTTCAACGTATAATGAAAGCCTTCCCGATAATAATCCTTACGAAGGCAAATTATATGGTAGTTCAGCACCTGTTTTTCCATATGATCTGAAAACGATGTATGAAAAAAATGATGCAGGAATATTGAGATCTACTCCTTTTGGAAATGATTTATTAGCTGATTTTGCTAAAAAAGCTATTGAAAAAGAAGAATTAGGGAAAGATAATATTACGGATTTCCTGACCGTGAGTTTTTCGTCTACTGATTATGTTGGACATTTATTGGGACCACGTTCTATGGAACTTCAGGATACTTATTTACGATTAGATCAGACAATAGCTGACTTTTTAACTTATTTGGATAAAACAGTAGGAAAGAATAATTATTTACTTTTTTTAACCGCTGATCATGCTGGTGCAGAGAATGTTATTTATTTGAAAGACAGGAAATATGATGTTGATAATTATCCGTCAAAAGATTTTAGAAAGAGTTTGCAGGATTTCTCTGTGAAAACGTTTGGAATAGATTTGCTTTTGAATTATTCTAATTTTAATATCTTTTTCAATAAACAGATTGTTAAAGACAAAGGTTTAGATTTAGTAAAAGTAAAACAAGCGTTTAAGGAGTTTTTAATTTCGTTGCCACAGGTTAAAAGAGTATATACTGAAGAAGAAATTTTAGCTAATTCAGGAAATGATTATTATTTGAATTTTGTTGCGAAAGGATATGATGTAACACAGGATGGTGATATTGTTGTAATTGGTAAGCCAGGTGTTATTGAATATTTGCCAACAGGTACTTCACACGGAACGGCTTATACTTATGATACTCACGTACCAGCAATTTTTTTTGGTTGGCATATTAAAAAAGGAGAATCTTATGATAAAAAGGCGATTACTGAAATTGCACCAACTATTGCTCAAAAAATAAAAGTTACTTTTCCTAATGGAACAGAAGCTAAAGTAATGCAGGAAGTTTTAGATGAAAAATAATATTTTAAAAATACAAAATTTGAAACTGTCCTTTTAAAGGTAGGTTTTTTATGAAAAAAAGGCTTTTCAGTATTGAAAAGCCTTTTTTCTGAGAAATTATAAATTATTATTTTAGTAATAACTATGCGTTTGTTAATACTAATTCTTCATTGAAAGGAAGATTCCAAGCTTCGGCAACTCCTTTGTAAAGGATTTTTCCGTTTGCAATGTTTAGTCCTTTTTTCAATTCTTCGTTTTCGTTACAAGCTTTTTCCCAGCCTTTGTTTGCTAATTGTACTGCGTAAGGTAAAGTAGCATTAGTTAAAGCTAGAGTAGATGTATAAGGAACAGCACCTGGCATATTAGCCACACAGTAGTGAACAATATCATCGATAATAAAAGTTGGGTTTTCGTGAGTTGTTGGAGTACAAGTTTCTATGCAACCTCCCTGGTCTACAGCAACGTCAACAACAACAGTTCCAGGACGCATTAATTTGAGCATGTCACGAGTAATTAAGTGAGGCGCTTTTGCTCCCGGTATTAAAACTGCTCCAACAATTAAGTCAGCATCTTTAATTGCTTTTGTAATGTTGTAATGGTTTGACATTTCTGTATTTACATTTGCTGGCATAATATCATCTAATTGACGCAAACGTGGCAAACTTAAATCCATGATAGTTACTTGAGCACCTAAACCAGCAGCCATTTTTGCTGCCTGAGTTCCTACGATTCCTCCACCTAAAACTAGAACTTTTGCTGGTGGTACACCCGGTACACCTCCTAAAAGAATTCCTCTTCCTTTTAATGGTTTTTCAAGATATTTTGCTCCTTGCTGAATTGCCATACGACCTGCGACTTCAGACATTGGAACCAATAGCGGCAAGCTTCTGTCTGTTTTTTCTACAGTTTCGTAAGCTAAACAAACTGCACCTTTTTCTAACATTGCGTGAGTTAATTCTTCAGAAGAGGCAAAGTGAAAATAAGTAAAAAGTAATTGGTCTTTTTTAATCAAGGGATATTCTGAAGCAATTGGCTCTTTAACTTTGATAATCATTTCTGCAATAGCATAAACGTCTTCAATTGTTGGTAATACAACCGCACCAGCATCTGCATATTCTTCATCGCTGAAGCCACTTCCTAAACCGGCAGTAGATTGAATGTAAACTGTATGTCCGTGTTTTTTTATTTCAGAAACACCTGCAGGAGTTAAAGCCACACGGTTTTCATTATTTTTAATTTCTTTTGGAACACCTATTATCATAATGTTATGTATTTTGTTTTTTTATAGAGTTATGTTACAAATGTATTAATAGAGAATATATTATTGATAAATAGGTTTTAAATAAGAAAATATTATTTTATTTTATATTTTTACAGAAAAATATTCTTTATAAAATCCCTTTTATTTCCTTAAAAAGAAAAAATGACTGATTTTAATTAAAAATAGAAAACGTTTTCGTTATGGCTTTAGATGAAATTGATAAAAAAATCTTACGTCTTTTACAGGAAAATGCTCATTATACCCTAAAAGACATTGCAAACAAAATAAATTTATCATTAACACCAGTTCATGATCGGGTTAAACGACTTGAAAAAGAAGGTGTTATAGAGAAGTATGTTTCTATTTTAAATAAGAAAAAACTAGGGAATAATCTAACTGTTTACTGTCAGGTAACCTTAACAAAACAGACATACGATACCTCTGAAGGATTTAATCAATCCATTTTAAATATGCCTGAAGTTGTAGAGTGCAACTATGTATCGGGAAACTTCGATTATATGCTGAAAATTATCATTCCGGATATGGAAAGCTATCATTATTTTCATCAAAAGAAATTATCTGTTTTACCTGAAGTTTCCTTAATTAATACTGTTTTTGTGATTTCTGAAGTAAAAAGTACAACAGTACTTCCTATTTAAAACAAAAACCACCAGAAAAATTCTGATGGTTTAAGAAATGGTTGGTTTTGGTTTTTATATTAATAGTAAGTGAATCTCCTAACTTTGGCAATATACTTTGCTAAACGAATTACCTGATGACTATAACCATATTCATTGTCATACCAAATGTAAAGGATAATGTTTTTTCCGTCTTTAGAAACGATAGTTGCATTACTGTCATAAATTGCAGGTGCAGAAGTTCCAACAATGTCAGATGAAACAAGTTCATTATTTAATGAATATTTAATTTGTTCTACCAATTCGCCTTCAAGGGCATATTTCTTCATTATTTTATTTACAGCAGTTATTGAGGTTGATTTTTTGACTTCTAAGTTTACAACTACCAAAGATCCGTTTGGAACCGGGACTCTAATCGCATTTGAAGTCAGTTTTCCATCAAGTGACGGAATTGCTTTTGCAACCGCATTGCCTGCTCCTGTTTCAGTAATAACTATGTTTAAGGCTGCAGCTCTTCCACGACGGTATTTTTTGTGCATATTATCAACCAGATTCTGATCGTTTGTATAGGCGTGGATAGTCTCCAAATGACCTTTTGTGACCCCTAAACTATCTTCGATAACTTTTAAAATAGGAGTTATAGCATTTGTAGTACATGAAGCTGCCGAAAAAATAGCTGTCTCATCCGGATTGTATTCATTATGGTTTACGCCATATACAATATTTGGAACTCCTTTTCCGGGTGCCGTCAACAATACTTTACTGACTCCTTTTGAAATTAAATGTTTTTTTAAAGTTTCTTCGGATGTAAAAGCTCCACTGTTTTCAATAACAAGTGCGTCATTAATTCCGTATACTGTATAATCTATTTCTTCAGGCGAATTTGCATTGATTATGTTTACTGTAGTTCCGTTAATAATCAAAGCATTATTTTTTGGGTCAGCTGTCACTGAACCCTGAAAATCTCCGTGAATTGAATCGTGTCTCAATAGAGAAGCTCGTTTCTCTAAGATTACTGAGTCAATTTTATCACGGGTTACAATTGCTCTCAGGCGCAACTGATTTCCTTTTCCGGTTTTAGACATTAACTCTCTTGCTAATAAACGTCCAATTCTTCCAAAGCCATACAGGATGACATCTTTAGGCTGAATTTCTTTAGATGATTTGGCTTTTTTTAATTTGTCCATCACAAAATATCGTGCATCAGGATATTTTTCTTCCTCCAGCTGATATTCATAAGTTAGTTTTCCAAGATCTAATTTCGCTGGTGGAAAATCTAATGACAAGATGACTTTTGCAATTTCAACAGAATCAAAAATGCTGATTGGCTTGCCGACAAATTCTCCTGCGTATTGATGCAAGTTGATAATGTCACTAACATTTTTATCCAATAATTGATTTTTAAATAAAACCATTTCGATGGATTTGTCATACCATAAATCACTTATGACTTTAATTAATTCGACACCGGCTCTTCTTCGGTCGACTTGTAGGGATACTTCTTTTTGGTACAAAGTTTTGTTGTTCATAATTAATCGAATTAAAAAAATAAAATGCTCACTATTTTAAAATTTTGCGCAAAACTACTTATTTCAATCGATTTCGTAATTTGTTTTGTGATTTATTTTTGAAAAACAAAAAAGCCACCTTAATTTTTTAAGATGGCTTTCCTTGATTTTTAGTTTCAGTTTGAAACTTAGGTATGACTATTTTTAAATTATAATTCTAAAGATTTCTCCATTTTTATTGATCATTTCGATTCGGACACTTTGACCTTCGTCTTTTTTATTTAAAAGCTTAGAAACTGTTTCAACATTGGTCGCTTTAATATTATCAATACTTAAAATAATATTTCCTTGTAATTCATTTTGATACTGCATCAAATTTTCATTTGTAATGTTTTTGATTTTTACACCATAATCAATTTTAAATTTCTTTTTGTCTACAGCGTCAATATTTTCTAATTCAATTCCTTTAAATTCGGTACTGAAAAATTCATTTTTACTAAGTGTTACTGAGGCTGTTTTAGATTTTCCTTCTCTAATATAAGTAACCTGTACGACATCATTAGGTCTTTTAGTATTGATATAGCCAGAAAGATCTGCATATGTCGAAATGTTCTGATTATCTAATTTTACAATGATGTCACCTTTTGTAAGACCAGCCTTCTGAGCGCCTGATTTAGGGGTAACCTTATTGATATAAAAGCCCTGTGTTTCAGAAATACCTAATTCTTTGGAAGCGTTGCTATTTAATTCACCACCTTCAACACCCAAAATCCCTCTTTGTACATTTCCGAATTCCATAATATCTTCAACAATTTTACGTGCATTGTTTGATGGAACTGCAAAAGAATATCCAACATATGATCCCGTCATTGAAGAAATCATAGTGTTAATTCCGATTAATTCTCCACGGGTATTAACTAATGCTCCACCACTATTTCCGGGATTTACGGCAGCATCGGTCTGAATAAAGGACTGGATTCCGCTGGTGTCTAAATTTCTGGCTTTCGCCGAAACAATCCCGGCAGTAACAGTCGAAGTTAAGTTATAAGGATTTCCAACGGCTAAAACCCATTCTCCAACTTTTACACTGTCAGAATTTGCAAAAGCAGTGTATGGCAATTTTTCGTTGGCATCAATTTTCAATAAAGCAATATCCATTTTGGAATCTGTTCCAATTAATTTTGCTTTATATGATTTTTTATTGTTTAATGTGATTTCAATTTCGGTTGCATCTTTAATAACGTGATTATTTGTTACAATATATCCGTCTTCAGAGATAATAACACCTGAACCGGTTCCAACCTGTTCCTGTTGTTGTCCTCCACCGTAGCCATAGAAAAATTCCATCATGGGATTACTAACTGTTCTGCGGGAAACATTTTTTACGTGAACAACAGTGTGAATTGTTTTATCAGCAGCTTCTGTAAAATCTACTGTTTCGGCAGCCAGACCAACATTTCTGCCAAATGAATTCGGGGCAAGAGTAACAACAGAATTTTCTCTTCCCAATAAAGAATTGTTGCCGTCAAATAATAATTTGTAAGCACCAAGAGTAGTAGCACCACTCAATAATGACACTAAAAATAAGCTTGAAAATCTTTTCATAATTAGGATTTATGTTTAAGTTACTAACGTAAAATTAAAGGAAAAAATTATTTTGAAAAATGGTTTAACGCTCTTTAACATTGATTAACATTTCATTAATTAATAGTGTGTTAAAAATGATGCTATTTAACATATTGAGTTTAAAATTATAGGGTTTGAATGAGATGATTTGTTTTATAATTCTAAAATTGTGATATTGGAACAAATAATATTAAAATTTTAACATTAAATTTTTCAAAGTCATTTAGTGCAAGATGATTTCACAAATTACAATAAATGGTTAATTAATAGTTCGTACTTTTGTACTTTAATAATCCAACAGAAATGCAAATAGAATTTTATAAATATCAGGGTACCGGAAACGATTTTGTAATGATTGATAACCGTTCAGGTTTCTTTCCAAAAGAAGATATAAAACTTGTTGAACGTTTATGCGACAGACGTTTCGGAATAGGTGCTGACGGACTTATTTTACTTGAAAATGATACTGAAACTGATTTCAGAATGGTTTATTATAATTCAGATGGTAATGAAAGTTCGATGTGTGGTAACGGAGGTCGTTGTCTTGTGGCTTTTGCAAATCAATTGGGAGTTATCGAAAATAAAACCACTTTTATTGCTACAGATGGTTTACATCATGCAACAGTAAATAATGATTCAATTGTTTCACTACAGATGATTGATGTTGAAGAAGTTCAAAAGAAAGAATCATATACTTTTTTAAACACTGGTTCGCCTCATCATGTACAAATTGTAGATGATTTGGAACATTATAATGTAAAAGAAAACGGAGCAGCCATTCGTTACGGAGAATTATACGGACAAAAAGGGAGTAATATCAATTTTGTAAAAAAAATAAATGATTCTGAATTTTCACTTCGAACTTACGAAAGAGGTGTTGAAGATGAAACTTTAGCCTGTGGAACCGGTGCTACAGCTGTTGCAATTGCCATGAATGCAACGGGACAAACGGATAAAACTTCAATTGATATAAATGTTGAAGGTGGAAAACTAGCTGTTTCTTTTGATAAGTTGGGAGAACATTTTACTAATGTTTTTTTAATTGGTCCTGCAAAATTTGTTTTTAAAGGAACAATAGAGATTTAATCTTCAGGAAATTTAAAATCAATAATGATAACTCTTAAAGGCGAAAATATTTATCTGCGAGCACTTGAACCTCAGGATTTAGAGTTCATTTACTCCATAGAAAATGATGAGAATATTTGGGAAGTCAGCAATACGCAAACTCCTTACAGTCGTTTTTTGATTAAACAATATTTAGAAAATGCTCATCAGGATATTTATGAGGCCAAACAGCTTCGTTTAGCAATATGTCAGGATGAAGATTTTCCTGCTATAGGGTTGATTGATTTGTTCGATTTTGATCCGAGAAATAATAGGGCAGGAATTGGAATTGTTGTTCAAAAAGAAGAAAATCAAAGAAAAAATATTGGTTCTGAGGCTTTAGAGCTTTTAATAAAATATTCTTTTTACAATTTAAATCTTCATCAATTGTATGCAAATATTGGTGTACAAAATGTAGCCAGTGTCGCACTTTTTACTAAATTTGGTTTTAAGAAAATCGGAATAAAGAAAGACTGGATCTTGTTTCATAACCGCTATCAGGACGAAGCAATTTTTCAGTTAATAAACAAACAAATTTAAATTTTAGACTTTGAAATTAAAAAAGATTATCACGATAGTTGCCGTAGCTGTTATTTCAGTTTTAATGATTTACGGATTTATTTTAATTAGCAAAATTTTTAGCGCCAATACCAAATTTCAGGAAAACGAACTTTACGTATATGTTCCTACTGACGCGACCTATGCAGATGTAAAAAAAATATTAGAACCTTATATTAAGAATTTCGACAATTTTGAAATGGTTGCCAGTAAACGCAGCTATCCTGAAAATGTAAAGTCTGGTCGTTTTTTACTAAAAAAAGACATGAACAACATTGATTTAGTTCGTGCAATGCGTTCTAATGTTCCGGTTAAATTAGCCTTTAATAATCAGGAGCGTTTAGAGAATTTTGCCGGAAGAATAGGCTCTCAAATTGAAGCTGATAGTTTGTCACTGTTGAAAGCTATTAAAGATTCTACTTTCTTAAAAGAAAATGGATTTAATGAACAGAATGTTTTTGCAATGTTTATTCCAAATACTTATGAAGTATACTGGAATACTTCGGCAGTGAAATTCCGTGATAAAATGATTAAGGAATACCACAATTTTTGGACTGCAGAAAGGATTGAAAAAGCTAAAAAACAAGGGTTAACACCAGTTCAGGCTACAATTTTAGCTTCTATTGTACATAAAGAATCAGTTAAAAAGGATGAAAGACCTCGTATCGCTGGGGTTTATTTAAACAGATTACGTTTAGAAATGCCTTTACAAGCAGATCCTACAGTGATTTATGCCTTGAAATTACGTGATAATAATTTCGATCAGGTTATTAAAAGAGTGTTTTATAATGATTTAATTATGAGATCTCCCTATAATACTTACGTAAATATTGGACTTCCTCCGGGACCAATTGCGATGCCTGATATTACAGCCGTTGAAGCAGTTTTAAACCCGGAGAAGCACGATTATATTTATTTCTGTGCGAGTATAGATCGTTTTGGTTATCATGAATTTGCTTCGAGTTATGAGCAGCACACAATTAATGCAAAAAAATATTCAGACTGGATTGCCAGTCAGGGCGTAACAAGATAGTTTTGAATTTTAGAATTTCCTTATTTTTATCGATTTTATTCGTTTTGAGTCTTCAGTCTGTTGAAGCTCAGAATAAAATCGATAATTTTTTTAAGCCTTCTGATACCTTAAATGTAAAAAGGCAAAATGCAGTTATCATAACTGAGGCTGCTTTGGCCACAGCAACCTTAATTGGTTTGAATCAGATTTGGTATGCTGACTATCCTAAATCTGATTTCCATTTTATAAATGATAATGACGAATGGCTCCAAATGGATAAAATAGGTCATTTATATTCGGCTTATCATTTAGGAAGATTTGGTGCTGAAGCACTGAATTGGAGTGGCTCAAGTAAAAAGAATCAACTGATTTATGGAGCAGGTGTAGGTTTTGTGTTTCTCACTGCGGTTGAAGTTTTAGATGGATACTCTACAGAATGGGGAGCATCTTCGGGGGATTTAATTGCTAACGCAGCCGGGACCGCTTTATATGTTTCTCAGGAATTACTTTGGAAGGAACAACGAATTACTCCTAAATTTTCTTTTCATACGACCAAGTATGCTAATCAAAGCCCGGATAAGCTAGGGAAATCCCTTAATGAGCAAATTTTAAAAGATTATAATGGTCAAACTTATTGGCTTTCAGTAAACCTGCATTCTTTTGCTAAAGAAACAAAAATTCCGAAGTGGTTAAATGTTGCTTTTGGATATGGAGGTGAAGCGATGTTATCCGGAAATAATAAAACTCAAATTCCTGACGTTGGTCAAAATCCAGAAAATTTTCGTCAGATTTATCTTTCTTTTGATCTCGATTTAGCTAAAATTAACACAAAATCGCATTTTTTGAAAACTGTTTTTTCAGTTTTTAATACCATAAAAATTCCGGCTCCAACTCTCGAATATACCGCAAATAAAGGGCTTAAAGGATATTGGATATATTTTTAGAAACGCTATTTTGTTGATTATCAGTATTGTTTTGGATTTATTACCTTTGCACCGTAGAAATTTCAAAAAGGTGACAGCGTTTTGAAGAAAAACAATTTATGATAAAGAAATGGTATTTTTATGCGGGTTTAGTCGTTATTATTACATTTTTAAGTTTGGGTTTTAAACCCTTTAGTCTGAAAACCAAACCTTGGTTTATTACAGAAAAAACAGATGGATCAGAATACTTACTGCCATCACAAAAAGAGGATGATTATCCTGTTTCAACTAAATTAAATGTCCCATACACAGGAAATCGTTTTATTGGTTTCAAAGAAGCAATAGCTTTTAAAGAATCTCAGGGAAAATACAGAAAAGTAAATTCTATTGGGTACATGGGAAAATACCAGTTTGGTTCTAAAACTTTAAGAGCCGTAGGTGTTCAAAATGACAAAGCATTTTTAAAAGATCCTGCTTTACAGGAGAAAGCTTTTATTGCGTTACTGTCCAAAAATAAATGGATTTTGCGCAATGAGATTGAAAAGTACGAAGGAAAAATTATTGACGGAATCGAAATTACCGAATCGGGAATTTTAGCGGCTGCACACTTAGGAGGTGCCGGGTCAGTAAAAAATTTCTTTAAAAACAAGGGAAACAGGCATTTCAGAGATGCTTATGGAACTTCTTTAAAGAGTTACATGAAAGCCTTTGGAGGTTACGATCTTTCTTATATTGAAGCAGATAGTAATGCTACAATTAACGATTAAAAATTACAAAAAACAAAAACCCGAAAATTATCGGGTTTTTTTATACAATTGACTTTTTTTAATCAATTAAGATTTCTAAAATTTTGATGGCAGTATCACTAATTTTTGTACCAGGTCCAAAAATAGCTACTGCTCCGGCATCAAATAAATATTGATAGTCCTGCGAAGGAATTACACCTCCAACAATGACCATAATATCTTCACGGTCATGTTTTTTTAGTTCTTCAATTACCTGAGGTACCAATGTTTTATGACCGGCAGCCAATGACGAAATACCTAAAATATGTACATCATTTTCTACTGCTTGTTTAGCAGCTTCTGAAGGAGTCTGAAATAGCGGACCAATATCAACATCAAATCCCATATCCGCATAACCTGTGGCTACTACTTTTGCTCCACGGTCATGACCATCCTGTCCCATTTTGGCAATCATGATTCTTGGGCGTCTTCCTTCTTGTTTAGCAAAAACATCAGCTAGTTGTTTTGCTTTTTCAAAATTCTCGTCGTTTTTAATTGCTGCACTATACACACCACTAATAGATTTTATTTGTGCTTCGAACCTGCCAAAAACACTTTCGAGAGCATTACTAATTTCGCCTAAAGTTGCTCTGTTTCTCGCAGTTTCAATCGCAATTTCCAGTAAATTTCCCTGACCGGTTTTTGCACAATAAATTAATTTTTCGAGTGATTGGTTTACTTTTTCAGTATTTCTGTTTGTTTTTATTGTTGAAAGATGTTCAATTTGTTTTTTGCGAACCATTTGGTTGTCTACATCTAAAATATGCAAAGGATCTTCTGTTTCTAATCTAAATTTATTTACGCCTACAATAATATCTTGTCCACTGTCAATTCTTGCTTGTTTTTTTGCTGCAGCCTCCTCAATTCTAAGTTTGGGAATTCCGGTTTCAATGGCTTTCGTCATTCCGCCTAATTCTTCTACTTCTTCAATGAGCTTCCAGGTTTTCTCTACCATTTCATTGGTAAGGCTTTCGACATAATAACTTCCTGCCCATGGATCTACCGTTTTGGTGATTTTAGTTTCTTCTTGCAAAAAAATCTGAGTGTTACGCGCAATTCTTGCAGAAAAGTCTGTTGGTAAAGCAATTGCTTCATCAAGGGCATTGGTATGTAATGATTGTGTTCCTCCAAATACAGCTGAGGAAGCTTCAATACAAGTTCGGGTTACATTATTAAAAGGATCCTGTTCAGTTAAACTCCATCCGCTTGTCTGACAATGCGTTCTTAAAATTAATGATTTATCACTTTTTGGATTGAATTGTTTTACCAGTTTCGCCCAAATCATTCTTCCGGCTCTCATTTTGGCAATTTCCATAAAATGATTCATACCGATAGCCCAAAAAAATGATAATCTTGGAGCAAATTGATCAATAGTCATCCCTGTTGATAATCCCGTTCGGATGTATTCAAGGCCATCTGCTAAAGTATACGCCAGTTCAATATGAGCTGTTGCACCCGCTTCCTGCATATGGTATCCTGAAATTGAGATAGAATTGAATTTTGGTATTTTTTTACTTGTGAATGCAAAAATATCGGCAATAATCTTCATTGAAGGCGTTGGGGGATAGATGTACGTATTACGAACCATGAACTCTTTTAAAATATCATTCTGTATGGTTCCTGAAAGTTTTTCAGTTGGAACGCCTTGTTCTTCTGCAGCAACAATATAAAAAGCCATAATGGGCAAAACTGCGCCATTCATGGTCATGGATACCGACATTTCATCTAATGGAATCTGATCGAAAAGGATTTTCATATCTTCTACAGAGTCAATAGCAACACCTGCTTTTCCAACATCTCCAACAACTCGTTCATGATCGGAGTCATAGCCACGATGGGTCGGTAAATCAAAAGCGATCGATAAACCTTTTTGACCGGATGCTAAATTTTTTCTGTAAAAAGCATTGCTTTCTTCAGCTGTTGAAAACCCCGCATATTGTCGAATGGTCCATGGTTTTTGTACATACATGGTCGTATAAGGACCTCTCAAGTTTGGCGCAAAACCTGCTCCAAAATCTAAAAAATCCAATTCTTCAATATCTTTTTCAGAATAGTTTTTTTTGATTTCGATTCCTTCGGCTGTGGTAAAATTTTGATTTATAGGCTCAGAGTTATGCGTCAGTTCGTCTAACGTCTCACTTTTAACATCTAACTTGATATGTCTAAGGTCTTTTCTTATCATGGAGACATTCTGGGTGTGAATATTAATTACGTTTAAAATTACTCAATTTCAAGTCTTTCTTGTTCAACTTTCTCAGCTAATCTTTTTTCTATAATTGGTGTAATTAATGTTTTTCTTGGTTTTATTTTTACAAAAGGAAACAGTTCTAAATCGTGTTTCATTTTGTCTTCCGGATTTGGATATTTATTCGTGCCTAATAAAACTTCTTTTTGGGTATCAAATAATTCCTGTTCTTTATTAGCGCTTTCCTGAATTTTCTTCTTGATGGTTCCATCATTCAAAAGTTTTAAAAAGCCTCCATTACTTTCAATATCTTTAAATAAAGCCAGACTTTTTTCTGCCAGTTGAATGGTTAAGCTTTCAATATAATAACTGCCATCAGCTGGGTTGTCTACTTTGTCAAAATAACTTTCATGTTTTAAAATCAATAGTTGATTTCTTGCAATCCGGTCGCCAAATTCATTGTCTTTGTGATACAAGAAGTCATAAGGCAAATTAGCAACAGCATCTGCACCTCCTAATATTGCCGACATACATTCTGTTGTGGTGCGAAGCATGTTGACATTGTAATCGTATATGGTTTTATTGCGTTTGGTTGGTGTAACCAATAAATGACATTCTAAATCTGGATTGTATTCGGAAGCAATTAAATTGAAAAGCATTCGCAAGGCACGAAGTTTTGCAATTTCAAAGAAATAATTAGTTCCTGCAGCTATTTGAAATACAATTGGTTTTGTCAAGTCAGGAAAGCGATTTAGATATTCGTTTGCATGTGCCAGACTGTATGCAATCTGTTGTGTTATATTTGCTCCGGCATTTTGGTAGAGACCTAAATCAACACTTAGTAAAGAAAGATTGGAAGTTGCTATCGAAAGTTTTTCGAGAGTTTCAAAGTTATTTTTATCAGATGTTATAAACCAGTTTCCTTCTCGGGCTAAATGTCCAATTGGATCAAAATTACAATAAAAAAGAGTATTTTTTTGAATTGAAATAGTATCCAGTTTTTTTACGAAATCGATTGAAATAAAATTCAAATTAAAGTAAACGATTCGGTTTTCTAAAGGAAGGTTTTTTAATAATTTTTGAATATCTATTTTTTCATTTTGAATGGTAAAACGTAAACTTTCTGCACCTCTTTCCAGAGTATTAATGGCTCTTTGAATCGATTTTTCAATATCGTAAACAAATATGTTTTGGCAGATTTTAAAATTGGAAGCCTGTGTTTTTACCGGAGCAGTTTTAAAATCTTCATCGTAATGGTAAAATGGTTTTACCTGAATATCTTCAGGAGAATTCCAGATTACAGTTTTGTTGTAATCGGCTCCATCCAGTTCAAACTGAATTTTTTGTTTCCATTGTTTGGATGAAATCGGACTAAAATCGTCGAATAGGGTAGTAGCCATTTGATGTTTTTCTAATTATTCTTTTTCCTGAATCGTATCTCCTTCAAATTTGATAATGTATATGTCTTCACTGTCTTTTTTCATGAAGTACTTTTCGCGGGCATATTTCTCAATCTGTTCAGGATTTTTGAGTTGTTTGATTTGTTCCTCGTCTTTTTTTATTTCTTCCTGATAATAGGTTTTATTGTCCTCAAGCTCATGAATCTGATCGTTTAAAAACCGATGGTCGAAATAAGAATAATTATCTAAAAACAGCATCCATACTATAAAAAACAGCAAAACCCAAACATATTTATTGCTTAGGAATCTGAACCAGGATTTATCTTTATACGGATTTTTCATTTTAGTTTTATTTTTAGCCCCGATGGAGCCGGTATCCTTTTTATGGCTTTTTCTGCGATAAAAAGATAAAGGCGAGAGCGGGACACGGGCGGAGCGAACTGGCAAAGCAAACAGCTCCTTATTTTTATGGAATAAATTTACAATAAAAATTATGAAATTCGCTGATTAATTACGGCACGAACCACATCAATTGCGACTGTATTGTATTTGTCATTTGGAATTATAATGTCGGCAAATGCTTTTGAGGGTTCTATAAATTGCTCATGCATAGGTTTTAAGGTGTTTTGATAACGATTTAAAACTTCGTCGATATCGCGCCCGCGTTCTGAAATATCTCTTTTTAAACGACGAATTAATCTTTCATCAGAATCTGCATGAACGAAAATTTTAATGTCAAACATATCACGTAATTCCGGATTGGTCAAAATTAAAATGCCTTCAACAATCATTACTTTTCTTGGATGTGTAGAAACGGTGTCATCTGTCCTGTTATGCTGAATAAAAGAATAAACCGGCTGATCTATTGTTTCACCTGCTTTTAAAGCTTTAAGATGTTTTACCAGTAATTCGAAATCGATAGCACGAGGATGGTCAAAATTGATTAAGGCTCTTTCATCAAATGACAAATTGTGGGTTTCTTTGTAGTATGAATCCTGAGAAATCACGCCTACTTCTGTGTCTGGCAATTCATTCATGATTTGATGTACTACGGTTGTTTTTCCACTTCCTGTTCCTCCTGCAAGTCCAATAATGAGCATAATTTTGATGTTATAATTTGTTTCGCAAAAATAATAATTTAAGTGAATTGGTTATATGTATTATTCATTTAAACCATATTGGTAATGTTAGTAAATATAAGTGATTAGAATATTCAAACATTTTTTTACTTCATTGAATTTATATCACTTATAGTCGAAAAAACATAAAAAAAATCCCGAAAGTAAAACCTTCGGGATTTCGTGCAATCAGTATAGTTTTAATAAAATATTCTGAATTTAGTAAGCACTTGTAATTATTTATTCTTTTTTGCTTTTATCATCATTTCAAGTTGGTCCCAAAGTTCTTCGGGAATTGCTTCTAATAAGTTGAATTGTCCTGCCCCTTTTAGCCATTCACCTCCATCAATAGTAATAACATCACCATTTACGTAAGCTGAAAAATCAGACACCAAATATGCTGCCAAATTTGCCAGTTCCTGATGATCACCTACACGTTTTAATGGAACTTTTTTTGCCATATCAAATTTCTCTGCCAAATCTCCCGGTAACAATCTGTCCCATGCGCCCTTAGTCGGGAAAGGTCCAGGAGCAATTGCATTAGAACGGATTCCGTATTTTGCCCATTCAACAGCCAAACTTCTTGTCATAGCCAAAACTCCTGCTTTTGCTGTAGCACTTGGTACTACATAAGCTGATCCTGTCCAGGCATAAGTTGTTACAATATTTAAAATCGTTGCTGATGTCTGTTTACTGTCAATCCAGTGTTTTCCAAACGCAAGTGTACAGTTTTTTGTACCCTTTAGTACAATATCTATAACAGTGTCAAATGCATTGGCAGACAAACGCTCTGTTGGAGAAATGAAATTTCCGGCTGCGTTATTTAAAAGAACATCTACTTTTCCAAAAGTTTTTAGAACTTCCTGAAGCATGTTTTCGACTTCTTCATAATGACGAACATCACATTGAAGAGGCAAACATTTTCCACCGGTTTCAGTTTCCAGCTCTGTCGCAGTTGTTTTAAGCTTTTCTAAATCTCTTGAAGTAATGGCTACCTGAGCTCCTAATTCTAAAAAATATTTAGTCATTGCTTTCCCTAAACCGCTTCCGCCGCCTGTAACCACAATGACTTTACCTTTTAAAGCATCGTCCCGTAACATTTTATCTGTATAGCTCATACTTTTTTTATTTTACAAAATTAGTTAATTTAAATAGGATGCGTGCATAATATTGTTATAAATTTTCGAAAAACTTCATATTACACATATTTTTTTTGCTGCAGATTCGAGTGTAAAGTTATCTTTAGCGAAACAAAAACGAATTAATCTCTTGTCTTTATGATCTGAATAAAAAGTTGAAATTGGAATTGCAGCAACTCCATGATCAGTGATTAGTTTTTTGCAGAAAGTTACATCATCTTCATCAGAAATTGAAGCATAAGAAGCAACCTGAAAATAAGTGCCCTCACAAGGTTTTAGTTCAAACCGACTGTTTTGAAGCAATTTTTGAAAATAATCTCTTTTTTCCTGATAGAATTTTCCAAGTAAATTTACATCAACAACATCTAAATATTCGCTTATTGCAAACTGTGAAATGCTGTTAACACTAAAAACCAAAAATTGATGTACTTTTTTGATTTCTTTCATTAAATGTTCCGGAGCAATGGTGTAACCAATTTTCCAGCCTGTAATGTGAAAAGATTTTCCGAAAGAAGAAACCATAACACAACGATCTAAAAGGAAATCTTTTGTATGGGTAGAAATATGTTTTTCTTCAAAAGTAATGTATTCGTATACTTCATCAGATAAAACAATGATTTCAGGATATTTTTCAAGAAGATTTTTTAATTGAATAAAATCATTTTCGGTTAAAATTTTCCCTGTTGGATTATGCGGATTGTTGATAATCATCATTCTGCTTTTTGCAGAACAGGCTTTTTCAATCGTTTCCCAATTTGGAGTGTAATCATCGTTTAGCGCCACCCGAACTGGTTTGGCTTTGCATAGTAAAACAGGAGATTCGTAAGAGTCATAGCTTGGATCCAGAATAATGACTTCATCGTTTTCTTTTATTAAAGCCAAAATGGTTGTAAAAATTCCCTGAGTGGCACCTGCTGTAACCAAAAGTTCTATATCAGGATTAATTGTTCTATTATAAGAACTCTGGATTAATTTTACAATTTTATTCATCAACGGCGGATAACCTGCCATTGGCGTATATTGATGCACATTTTTCTTTGCTAATCTTGCAACAATGTCGGTCAATCTTTCATCAACGGGAAAATTTGGAAATCCCTGAGAAAGATTTATCGCATTGTATTCTGCAGCCATTTTTGACATTACCGTAAAGATGCTTGTGGTGACGTTAGGGAGTTTACTCATGATAAAGTTTGATTAGAGAAAAAACTTGAGAGTAATTATTTTGGAGAACTATTTACATACATAGGGGCAGAAAAAAGAACTCTAACGGTTTTATTATTTTGTTTTCCAGGACTCCATTTCGGAGACATTTTTAAAACACGAATTGCTTCCCTTCCTGTTTCGAAGCCAATATCTCTCAATATTCTAATCTCGCTTAAAGAACCATCTTTTTCTATGACAAAAGTGACATAAACTTTTCCTTTTAATTCTGGATTACTTGCAGGAATTTTAAAATTCTTTTCAACAAATTTATTAAATTCAATCATTCCTCCCGGGAAATCTGGTTTAATATCTATTCCGGCAGTATTATAAACATTGTAATCATTATTAGGAACGTCGCCTTCTGGGTAAGGTTTATTAATTGGTTCATCCAATGTGATAATTTCGCTTTTCGTTGGAGTTTGAGCAAAGATGTTTTGTAAAAAAAAAGTTAAAAATAGAATTAAAAATTTTTTCATGATAACGAGATTTAAATTACATTTTATGAATAATAAAAATAGTAGGACGTTTATCAATATCAATTTTCAGCTTCTTCCAATCTGAAACTTTCATTGTTTTGATAAATTCTGTCGGCAAAGTAATATCAGTTGCAATACAAAGATGTGTTGAAGGATTTAAAATCTGCAAAAGATCTTCTGCCAGTTTATTGTTTCTGTAAGGAGTTTCAATAAAAATCTGTGATTGGTTTTTATCTTGAGATAATTTTTCAAAATGTCTTAAAGCTGATTTTTTTTCGTCTTTGTCAATTGGCAGATAACCGTTGAAAGTAAAACTCTGTCCGTTCATTCCAGATGCCATCATCGCTAATAGGATAGAAGAAGGACCAACCAAAGGCACAACCTGAATTCCTTTTTCATGCGCCAGTTTTACAATAACTGCACCCGGGTCTGCAACGCCCGGACAACCGGCTTCGCTCATTAAACCCATATTTTTTCCTTCCAATAAAGGTTTTATGAATTCTAAATGTTCGCTTGTTTCAGTTCGTTTGTTAAGTGTAAAAAGAACTAGTTCCGACTGTTTTTTCTCCGGTAAAACTGCTTTTATGGATTTTCGGGCTGTTTTTTCGTTTTCAACAATATAATAATCTATAAGTTCAATACTTCTTTTTACAGTTTGCGGTAAAACATCCATTGGGTCACTTTCGCCCATAGTAGTTGGAATTAAATATAATTTTCCCGGAAGTTTCATATGTTATAGATTATAAAATGAAATACTTTTTCAATTATTGATCATCAAGTAATTGAAAAAGTAAATTAAGAATGTTTTTTGATAAGTTTTTGGGCAATTATTTCGGAAACTTCGTCTAACATCTGATAGACATTGTCAAATCCGTTAACAGCTCCGTAGTATGGATCTGGGACGTCGACATTTTCATTCGGAAATAATTCATTTAGAATAAGATTTACTTTGCTTTTGTGTTCTGGAGTTTTGGCAAGGTGAATGATATCACGAAAATTCGAATTATCCATGACATAAATGTAATCAAATTCATCAAAATCAGAAGTCTTGAATTGTCTTCCTTTTTGTTGATCGATACATAAGCCGTTTTTTTGAGCAACAGCAATAGATCTTTTGTCAGGTGAATGACCTACATGCCAGGAGCCTGTTCCTGCTGAATCAACTATAAAATTTTCTTTTGGCAATTTGGATGCTAAAATACCTTCGGCTAAAGGTGATCTGCAAATATTTCCCAAACAAACCATTAAAATTTTTACTGGCATGATGCGCGTTTATAGCGTTAATTTTTTGTTGATGTCTTCGACAAATTTTTTGAATTGTTTGTCTGTAGAAACTAAGTTGTCAACAGTTTTACACGCATGTAAAACAGTAGCGTGATCGCGGTCTCCAATTTGGGAACCAATGTTTGCTAAAGAAGCCTTTGTGAATTTCTTTGCAAAAAACATGGCCAATTGTCTCGCCTGAACTACATGTCTTTTTCTTGTTTTTGATTGAAGTGTTTCAATATCCAACTGAAAATAATCAGACACGATTTTTTGAATATAATCGATAGAGATTTCTCTCTTTACATTTTTAACAAATTTCTCTACAACACTTTTAGCCAGATCAATTGTTACTTCTTTTTTGTTGAAAGACGATTGAGCGATTAATGAAATAATAGCTCCCTCAAGTTCTCTGACGTTTGTTTTGATGTTTCGGGCAACATATTCAATAATGTCTTCCGGCATATTAACACCATCTCGATACAAAATGTTTTTTAAAATAGAAATACGGGTCTCATAATCCGGTTGGTGCAGTTCTGCAGACAATCCCCATTTGAAACGGGATAATAAACGCTGCTCGATATCCTGCATGTCAACTGGAGCTTTATCCGAAGTTAAAATTACCTGTTTTCCGTTTTGGTGCAAATAATTGAAAATATGGAAAAATACGTCCTGAGTTCCTGATTTTCCTGATAAAAACTGAACATCATCAATAATGAGAACATCGATTAATTGATAAAAATGAATGAAATCATTACGATTGTTCTTTTTTACAGAATCAATATATTGTTGTGTGAAAATTTCGGCAGAAATATATAAAACTGTTTTTTCAGGATATTTGTCTTTTACTTCAACACCAATAGCATGCGCTAAGTGTGTTTTTCCTAAACCAACTCCTCCAAAAATCAATAAGGGGTTAAATGAAGTTCCTCCCGGTTTGTTGGCGACTGCCATACCTGCAGAACGGGCCAGACGGTTAGAATCCCCTTCAAGGAAATTGTCGAAACTATAATTAGGATTTAACTGCGATTCGATTTTTAAATTTCTAATCCCAGGAATTACAAACGGATTTTTAAGTTCAGGATTTAGGTTTTTAAACGGAGCATCAACCTCTTGCGGTTTCATTGGTACTCTGTTGGCACTTGGCAGCTGTTCGGTAAACGGCTGTTTGTTGCCATAAGTGTTTTCCATTTTGATTTTATAGAGTAACTTTGCGTTTTTTCCCAGTTCTTTGGTAAGCGCAACTTTCAATAATTTTACGTAATGTTCTTCGAGCCATTCGTAGAAAAATTTACTTGGAACCTGAATGTATAATGCGTTATCGGTTAGCTCAACTGATTTGATTGGCTCAAACCAAGTTTTGTATGCCTGGTCTTGAATATTGTCTTTTATAAAGGACAAACAGTTTTCCCATACCGATTGAGCAGTTTTAGTCATAGATTCAAATAAATTTTTATATTATTGATAAAGATTCTCCTAATAAAAATGGAGCAATTTTATTCCGTATTTCGGGATAACAAATATGTGAACAAAATTCTGTAAAAAAAAATATTTTGCTTCTTAATTTTATAAAATAATGTTGTAAGGAGACTTTGAAATTTTAAAAAAAAATAATCTTTAAATAATGAAAAATCATCAAACCCAAGTGCGTGTTCGTTACTCAGAAACTGATCAAATGGGAGTCGTTTATCACGGAAATTATGTGCCATATTTTGAGATAGGACGTGTGGAATGGCTTAGAAATAAAGGGATTTCGTATAAAAGTATGGAAGAAAGCGGAATTGGACTTCCGATTGTTTCGATGCAAATAAATTATAAAAAATCTGCGCGTTATGATGAGCTTTTAACGATTCATACAACGTTCAAAAGTCAGTCGTCTGTCAAGATTGAATTTGACTGCGAAATTTATAATGAGGCAAATGAGTTATTAACAACTGCGGTGTTTATTTTAGTATTTATTTCGTTAAAAACGGGTCGCCCGACAGCTCCTCCTGATTATATTTTAGAATTGTTTAAAACGCTTGAATAATTGTTAAAATGAGATACCTTTTTATGTTAATTTAGATAATTTTAATATCGATTTCAAACATTAAATCAAAAATGTCGAATACTGATTCGGCATTTTTTTTTCGCGTTTTGGTAGTAATTTTGCCAATCGGAAGACCGGAATTTTCATTAATTTCCATTTCCTGAGAAGTAACATCCAGTTTCTTTTCTTTAATTACCCGCATTACTTTATTCATGTTTTTGTAATCAAAGGAGATTAAAAAATGGACATCAATTGTTTTTTCGACAACTTCACAAACTTCCAAGGTCATTTGAGCCGTTGTCCGATACGCAGCGATTAATCCGCCAACGCCTAATTTTACTCCACCAAAAATTCGTACGACAACAATTAAAATATTTGTTAAGCCAAAAGATTGTATCTGGCCATAAATTGGCGCTCCGGCTGTATTACTTGGTTCTCCGTCATCATTTGCCCGATAAGATATTTTTGGTGCAGTGCCAATTTGATAGGCATAACAATAATGAACGGCATGCGGATGCAGTTTCTTTAAGTTTTCAATAATGGGTTTTACTTCATCTTCTGTTTCTATTGGAAAAGCATAGCCAAAGAACTTGCTGCCCTTTTCCTTAAATAATACTTCTTCAGATTCAAAAGCAATAGTCTGATACGTGTCGTTATATTCCAAAGTGAAAATCTAAAGTATTTTTTTCTCAAATAAATCAACAACATCTTCCTGACCAACTTGTAAATTCCAGACATGGAATCCTAAAGAGGCTGCTGAATCTGTGTTTTCTTTTTTATCATCTACAAACAAAGTACGTTTAGGAGACAGTTCATGTTTGTTGATTAAGTACTGAAAAGCATTCGCATTCGGTTTTCGCATTCCAATTTCAAATGAAAAGTAAACTTTTTCAAAACACTGGTAAAAATCGCTGTAAAATGAAACGCCGCTTTTGTTTTCGAAAGTTTCAATATGAATGGAATCGGTATTGCTTAATAAAAACAGACGGTATTTTTTAGAAAGCATTTGCAGGAATTCTAATCTGTATAAAGGGAAATCGGCCAAAATAGCATTCCAGGCTTCCAGAATTTCTTCTGTTGATGCGTTTGGCAGCTGTTTTTGAAAACCGCCTATGAAATCTTCATGCGAAATATCGCCGGTTTCAAATAAAAGGTTCAGTCGGTCAAATTCGGCATTCCATTCTGTCATGCCTAATTTTTGTAATCCTGAAATAGTGGCTTGTTTGTCTAAATTGATAAATATATCGCCAAAGTCAAAAATTATAGTATCAATCATGATTTCTAACGTATGTTAATTCGTCGTTCTGAATGTAAGTTTTGGTCGCGTTTTTCTTTTGAATAACCGGGGCTTTTATTCCGTTTTTAAAAGAGGTTTTTCCTGTAAAAATCCGGGCCTCATCCCAAATGTCCTGGTCAATAAAAGTTTGTAAAGTTTGTGAACCGCCTTCAATAATAATGGACTGAATCTGATTTTGATATAAAACAGCCAAAATTTGCGGTATTATGTTTTGATTAAAATTGATTACTTCAAAGGTAGTGTTTTCTGCTGAAAGGTTTGTTTCGGATTTAGTAAAAACTATAGTTTTGATGCTGTTATCAAAAATAAAGCTGTCTTTTGGAATCCGGTTATTTTGATCTAAAATTACTCTCACAGGATTGTTCCCTGACCAGTCCCTGATATTTAATTTCGGATTATCATCAATTACGGTTTGGGTTCCGACTAAAATTGCCTGTTCTTTGCTTCTCCATTTATGAACCAATTGTCTGGAATAATGGTTGGTAATCCAAACCGGCTGACGTTCCTGACCTGTTTGTTTTTCAGGAGCCAGAAAACCGTCCAGAGTTTCTGCCCATTTTAAGATGATATAAGGTCTCTTTTTTTGATGAAAAGTAAAAAAGCGTTTGTTGAGCTCGTTGCATTCTTTTTCTAAAATGCCTGTTGTAACATTTGCTCCGGCAGCAATTAGTTTTTTGATTCCGTTTCCGGCTACTTTTTCGTTTGGATCTACAGTGCCCACAACGACATTCAGAATTTCGTTTGCAATAATTAAATCAGAGCAGGGAGGGGTTTTTCCAAAATGACTGCAAGGTTCTAAACTTACATAAATAGTAGCTTTTTTTAATAATGATTTGTCTTTTACAGACCGTACTGCATTGACTTCGGCATGAGGTTCTCCGGCTTTTTTGTGCCAGCCTTCGCCTATAATTTTGCCTTCGTAAACAATGACGCTTCCTACCATAGGATTTGGATATGTAGTTCCGAGACCGTTTTGGGCCAGTTCAATACAGCGTTTTATGTATTTTTCATGTATATTCACAGTACAAAAGTAGTCATTTTTGGGTTTTCAGTCGAATGTTAACAGGGGAGTTGTGAAAGAATCAGAAAAGTATGTTTATTTTTGTAAAGACAGAATGATTACAGAAAATGGAAGATTGGATTATAAGAGAAATTAAAAAAGAAGACAATCAGTCAGTTGCTCAATTAATAAGGTCGGTTTTTGATGAAATGGAGATTCCGAAAAAAGGAACTGCTTATGAAGATCCGTATTTAGATTTGATGTTTGAAGAATATAACAAGCCAAAGTCGGTTTATTTTGTGGTGGAGAAAGAAGGTAAAATAGTAGGTTGTTGCGGAATTGCACCTTTAGAAAATGGCGACCCGAAGATTTGTGAATTGCAGAAAATGTATTTTTTGCCAGAAACAAGAGGTTTGGGAATTGGTAATAAAATGATGGAAAAATGTTTGCAGCAAGCCAGAAATTTTGGTTTTGAAAAATGTTATATCGAAACGATGCCATTTATGCATGCCGCTCAAAAATTATATAAAAAATCTGGTTTCGAATATTTAGATGCCCCGTTAGGATGTACCGGACATACGTCCTGTCCAGTCTGGATGCTGAAAAAATTGTAAAATTTAGATTGTAACAAATTTAAGTTTGTAATACTTAATTTGTAGAAAAAGCTATTGATTAGCTGAAAAACGCCCCAAATACAAAATGAAAATCAAACAATACAGAACTCAGTTTATTCAAGAGCTTTCGCCTTTTTATGATGCGTATGAGGCCGAGAGTTTTTTTTATTTAATTTTAGAAAATAAGCATCAATTGCGTCAGATAGATTTAGCTTTAAATCACGAATTGTCATTTACAGAAGATGATTTTGAGGTTTGGGATTCTTTGGTGAGAGAATTAAAAAAAGAAGTCCCGATTCAGTATTTGTTAGGAAAAACAAGTTTTTACGGTCTGGATTTTGAAGTAAACGAAAACGTTTTGATTCCGAGACCTGAAACGGAAGAGTTAGTCGAGTGGATTATTAAAGAAAATAAGATTCTCGATAAAACTAAAAAGCTGAAAATTCTGGATATAGGAACAGGAAGTGGCTGCATAGCAGTTTCGCTTGCCAAAAATCTGCCTAACGCTGATGTTTTTGCTATGGATGTTTCGAAAAAAGCAATTGAAACCGCAAAAAGAAATGCTATAAACAATAATGTCAGGGTAACTTTTATGTATAAAAATGTTTTAGAACTGGAGCTTCTGAAATATGAATATGATATTATTGTTTCGAATCCGCCTTATGTACGCAATTTAGAAAAAGAAGAAATCAAAAAGAATGTGCTGGATTACGAACCACATTTGGCTCTTTTTGTGGATGATAATGATGCTCTGGTTTTTTACAGGAAAATTGCAGGTCTAGCTCAGAAAAGTCTATTAGAAAAAGGGCAGCTGTATTTTGAAATTAATCAGTATCTAGGGAAAGAAATGGTTGATTTACTGGAAAAAATGAATTTTAAAAATATCCATCTTCGAAAAGATATTTATGATAATGATCGAATGATAAAGGGGGAAATTTAGTGTGATTATGCAAAAGTATTTACGCACAGTTTGTCTCATTCATAGAAATCTATTGTTCATTTAAGACAAAATCTGAAATTCTGTAGATCTACTCATAACGCAATGCTTCGATCGGATCTAATTTTGAAGCTTTAATTGCGGGATATAAACCGGAAACAATGGCAACTGCAAAACTGGTTCCGAAGGCAATTAGTATGGCAAACCAAGGTATAACAAAAGCAAAACTCATTGCAGTGGCTATTCCAAAACCGATCAGCATTCCTAACATGATACCAATCAAACCTCCAATTTGACCAATCAGTAAAGTTTCAATAAAAAATTGAAATGCTACGGTAGATCTTTTGGCTCCTAAGGCTTTTCTAACGCCAATTTCACGTGTACGTTCTGTAACAGATACAATCATAATGTTCATCAAAGCAATAGATGATCCCAAAATAGTTATGACACTGATAATGGCTGAAGCCCAGTCTAAATACTGAGTAATTCCTAAGATTCTATTGATTAAATCGTCACTTCGGCCAACGCCAAAATTATTGTCACGAACAGGACTCAGTTTTCGGACTCTTCGCATGGTACTTATCGCATTGTCAACGGCCTCGTCTAAAAGTTCTTTTTTTGAAACCATCACACTCATCGTATAATTGATGTTTGGAGCAGTAAACAAGGATCGAGCTACCTGAATCGGAATTAAAACCCGCAAATCCTGACTGTTTCCGAAAGTAGAACCTTTTTCTTTTAAAACACCAATTACCTTAAAACGGGCACCTCTGATTGAAATAATTTTATCAATTGGATTGACGTCTTTCAATAAACCTTTTTCAAAATCAGAACCTACAACACAGGAATAAGTATTATTGTCAATATCAAACTGATTAAAGCTTCGGCCAAAATTGATTTCCAGACCGGAGTTGCCTATAAAATGTTCATCAACGCCAACAATAGTGATTTCCGGATCTGTTTTTTGGTCTAAATATTTGACTTCGGCTTTTGAAGTTGCGGTAAATGAAAGAGATGTTTCTGTAAAAGGATATTTGTATTTGTTTTTGAATGCAACTGCCTCTGGATACGAAATAATTGGGTTTATTATTTCGCGTTCATTTCCGCCACGGTTTCGAACGGTATTTTCGTATTGATTAATATTGAAAGTGTTAGCACCCATTGAAGCAAAATTGGTAGAAACTGTATTTTCAAGTGCTGTTACTACGGTTAAAATTCCAACCAAAGCGGTAATTCCGATAGCAATAATTAATACAGTAAGAATGGTTCGCAGAATTTGCGTTTTGATGGAACCAAATGCAATACGGATATTTTCTTTAAATAATTTTAGCATCATGACCAATTTGTCACGAAAATACGGTTTTTGTTACAAGTTTGTTTTTAAAGCCGTATTATTTATTTTAAAAAGTAAGATATTTGCAGTCGATTAGAATTAAGAGAAATCTAAAATTCTAAATAAATATAATTCAAAATAGATTTTTAAATGTTAGGTTTCAGAAAGCGAAGTCTAAAAGTCTAAAGATCTAAAATCTAATAATCTAAAAAGAATGGCTTCAAAACCAAGTATTCCAAAGGGAACCAGAGATTTTTCACCTGCCGAGGTGTCAAAACGTCAATATATTATTCAGACCATAAAAGCTAATTTCGAAAAATTTGGTTTTCAGCCAATCGAAACGCCTTCGTTTGAAAATTCAGATACCTTAATGGGGAAATATGGGGAAGAAGGAGATCGTCTGATTTTTAAAATATTAAACTCGGGTAATTTTTTCTACAATAAAAGTAAAATTGAATTGCCGGAGTCAATTGAAGAATTACAATTAAATTCTGCTGAGAAAATTAGTTTAGAGCAAAGAATTGAATTAAATAAATTTACAGGAAAAATTTCTGAAAAAGCGTTGCGTTACGATTTGACGGTTCCGTTTGCAAGATATGTGGTACAGCACCAAAGTGAAATTGAATTTCCTTTCAAAAGATATCAGATTCAGCCAGTTTGGAGAGCAGATAACCCGCAAAAAGGGCGTTTTAGAGAGTTTTTCCAATGTGACGCCGATGTCGTAGGTTCAAAATCACTTTGGCAGGAAGTTGAATTGGTACAGTTATACGATACTGTTTTTACATCTCTTGGATTAGAAGGTGTGACAATCAAAATCAACAACAGAAAAATATTATCTGGAATTGCCGAGGTAATTGGCGCTTCAGATAAATTAATCGATTTTACAGTTGCTCTTGATAAATTGGATAAAATCGGTGAAGACGGTGTTAAAAAAGAAATGATAGAAAAAGGAATTTCTGAGGAAGCGTTGGTAAAAGTACAGCCGCTTTTTAGTTTCTCAGGAACTTTTGCAGACAAAATAGCACAGCTTTCAGAATTATTGTCATCTTCTGAAGAAGGAATGAAAGGTGTTGAAGAACTGAAATTTATTTGCGACAATGTTGCTGAATTAGGACTTTCTACTGCGATTTTAGATTTAGATGTGACTTTGGCTCGTGGTCTAAATTATTATACAGGAGCAATTTTTGAAGTTGCAGCTCCAAAAACAGTTGCGATGGGTTCTATTGGAGGTGGCGGAAGATACGACGATTTGACTGGTATTTTTGGATTAAAAAATATGAGTGGTGTTGGAATATCTTTTGGATTGGATAGGATTTATCTGGTTTTAGAAGAACTGCAATTATTTCCTGAAACAGTTGCAGCGACTTCTAAAGCATTGTTTTTGAATTTCGGAAATAAAGAAGCTTTATACGCTTCGCAGGCAATTCAGAAATTGAGAAAAGAAAACATAAAAGTAGAGTTATATCCTGATAGTGTAAAAGTTGGTAAACAATTTCAATATGCTGATAAACGACTGATTCCGTTTGCTGTGTTGGTTGGTGATCAGGAAATAGCTTCAAATTCTTATACGCTTAAAAACTTAGTGACAGGAGAGCAGGTTTCTGTAGATTTTGAAGGATTGAAAAATGCTTTACAGGTATAATTAGATTTTTAATTCATGCAGATTCTGCAGATTAAAGCAGATTTAATTTGATTTTTAATGTTTAAGAAATCTGCCTAAATCTTTTTTTTAAATCTGTGGAAAATATTGAAAATAAACTTTACGGGGTTAATTGTTTGATAAATAGGTTTTTGCTTTTTATCTGTTAGATTTAAAGGGATTTCTTTTGAAATCTCTTTTTAAAATAGTTGCCAGAGAAGAAAAAAAACTTTTAATTTGCGGCCTTAAGTTACGGGCGTAGTTCAAGGGTAGAATAGCGGTCTCCAAAACCGTTGATGGGGGTTCGAATCCCTCCGCCCGTGCAATAAAAAGTTGAAAAGCTTTTGTAGATAAAAGGTAAAACATAAAAAAAAGCTTCGTCTTTCTATAAGGCGAAGCTTTTTTTAATATAAGGTAAACTTGAATTAATAATTATTTAGAGGCCGAAGCCAACCCTTAAATTCAATTTTGGTGGTAAATAATATGTTTTTAGATTTTGACTTCAAATATACTATAAACGATATCGTAATAGTCTTAAAATTATACTAAATTTTATCGCGCTGATTTTTAGTTTTTTAAATGTGTATAATTAATAAAGTGACAATTTGACATTTTGTAATATTTGGCAGTACTTTTGCAATCCAACACAAAGAAATAAAAAATGAAGTTTAAAAATATTTTTAAAAATAAAAGTAATATGACTACGGAAAATACAGAATTCGATCAGGAATTAGATGATGCAACGATAGAGACTAACGCTAATGGAGAGCAGTTAATTGTTGAAGAATTAAGTGTTGAAGAGCAGTTAGCTCAGGACTTAGCTAAAGAAAAAGATAAGTTTTTGAGATTATTTGCCGAATTTGAAAATTACAAAAAAAGAACTTCAAAAGAGCGTCTGGACTTATTTAAAACTGCCAATCAGGAAGTTTTATTGGCGATGCTTCCGGTTTTAGATGATTTTGACAGAGCAGCTGTAGAGATCAACAAATCTGATGATGAGAATTTGAAAAAGGGTGTTGAATTAATTCACGAAAAGTTTAAAAATACCTTGGTAGGTAAAGGTTTAGAACAGGTTGAAATTCAGGCCGGAGATGCTTTTAATGCTGATGTTGCAGAAGCTATTACTCAAATCCCGGCTCCATCTGACGATTTAAAAGGAAAAGTTGTTGATGTTATTGAAAAAGGATACAAATTAGGAGACAAAATTATTCGTTTCCCTAAAGTTGTTGTTGGAAACTAAAAATGCAATAAGAATTTCAAGTGCATTTTTTGGATTTTGGAATTTTTAAGATTTGGAACTTAATCTAACTTATGAAAAAAGATTTTTACGAAATACTGGGCATTTCAAAAAATGCTGATGCTGCCGAAATTAAAAAAGCATACAGAAAAAGTGCTTTAAAATACCATCCTGATAAAAATCCAGGCGACAAAGAGGCAGAAGAAAACTTCAAACTGGCAGCTGAAGCTTATGAAGTTTTAAGTGATCCGCAGAAAAAAGCTAAATACGATCAGTACGGTCATCAGGCATTTGATGGTTCCGGAGGATTTGGCGGTGGTCACGGAGGTATGAACATGGATGATATTTTCAGCCAGTTTGGTGATATTTTTGGTGGCGGATTTGGTGGTTTCGGAGGCGGAGGCGGAGGTCCTCGTCGTGCGAAAGGAAGCAATCTTCGAATTAAAGTTAAACTTAATTTAGAAGAGATTGCAAATGGAGTTGAGAAAAAAGTAAAAGTAAAACGTAAAGTTCAGGCAAAAGGCGTAACATATAAAACTTGTACGACTTGTAACGGTCAGGGACAGGTAATGCGTGTAACCAATACTATTTTAGGAAGAATGCAGTCTGCATCGACTTGTCCTTCTTGTGGCGGTTCTGGTCAGATTTTAGATAAAAAACCTTCTGAAGCAGATGCACAGGGAATGGTTGTGGAAGATGAAACTGTATCAATCAAAATTCCTGCAGGAGTTGTTGACGGAATGCAGCTGAAAGTTTCTAACAAAGGTAATGATGCCCCAGGAAACAGTATTCCAGGTGATTTAATTGTCGTTATTGAAGAAATTGAGCATGAATTCCTTAAACGTGAAGGTGAAAACATTCATTATGATTTATATATCAGTTTCCCTGAAGCAGTTCTCGGAGCGTCAAAAGATATTGAAGCCATCAACGGAAAAGTACGTATCAAGTTAGAAGAAGGAATCCAGTCAGGAAAAATCTTAAGATTAAAAGGAAAAGGAATCCCAAGTATCAACGGTTACGGAAGCGGAGACTTATTGGTTCACGTAAATGTATGGACTCCAAAAACATTGAACAAAGAACAAAAACAGTTCTTTGAAAATGCTTTAAATGACGAACATTTTGTTCCAAGTCCGGAAAAATCAGAGAAATCATTCTTTGAAAAAGTAAAAGATATGTTCTCATAATCTTACTTTTTTAAAAGGTTTAAATAAATTCAAAACCCATTCTAATGTAAATCAGAATGGGTTTTTTGCGTAATAGTACACATTTTCGTTTCGAATTATTTACTTTTACAGTCGCTTACGCCAGAATTGGTAAAGTGACGCAGAAAATCTAAAAAATAGCATGAGCAACTTACTCGAAGTACATAAAGTCGTAAAACAATATGGCGATTATGTAGCGCTTAACGAAGTTTCATTAAATGTGCCTAAAGGCAGTATATATGGACTTTTAGGTCCGAATGGAGCCGGAAAAACCTCCCTTATCAGAATTATAAACCAAATTACGATGCCTGACAGCGGCGAAGTAATTTTGGATGGTCAAAAATTGCAGCCAAAGCATGTACAGGCAATTGGTTATCTTCCGGAAGAAAGAGGACTGTACAGTTCGATGAAAGTAGGGGAGCAATGTTTGTATCTGGCTCAGATGAAAGGTCTTTCTAAAGCTGAAGCCAAAAAACAATTAGATTATTGGTTTGACAGATTAGGAATTCAGGGCTGGTGGAACAAAAAAATTCAGGAACTTTCTAAAGGAATGGCACAGAAAATACAGTTTGTCGTTTGTGTTTTGCATAAACCAAAATTACTGATTTTAGATGAACCCTTTTCTGGATTTGATCCTGTAAATGCAAATGTAATTAAAGACGAGATTTTAGCTTTAAAAGAACATGGTTCAACGATTATTTTTTCAACTCACAGAATGGAAAGCGTTGAAGAAATGTGTGAACATATTGCTTTAATTCATAAATCAAATAAACTGATAGAAGGAAAAGTAAGTGATGTTAAGCGTCAGTTTAAAACCAATAGTTTTGAAGTTGGAATTTTAACTAACAATGTTGAAGGATTAATGTACGATATTACTCAGAAGTTTACCGTTTCTCCAGCCAGCTTTAAATCGCTAAATGATGATTTAAAGTTAAATATCCAGATTGGAAATGCTTCGCCAAACGAGTTATTGCATGTTCTGACACAACGCGGACAAGTAACCCATTTCGTAGAGAAAATTCCAAGCGTGCATGATATTTTTATTAAAACGGTAACTGGTTCCTCGAACTAACTTAGACATCTTAGATATTCGATTATTAGACTAAAGCTAAGAATCGAATGTCTGAAAATCTAAGTCAGTCCAAAAATCTAATAATCTAAATAAATGAGTATTATTTCATTAATTATAAAAAGAGAATTTATTGCCAAAGTCCGCAATAAATCTTTTGTTGTCATGACTTTTTTGAGCCCGCTTTTGTTTGTGGCTATAGCTGTTTTTATTGGCTATTTGAGTTCGATGAAAGCAGAAACGAAAAGAATTGTGATTCATGACGAAACCGGACTTTTTGCCTCTGATTTTTTAAAAGAAAATAAAAAAGACGCCGAATTTAAATATCTGAATTTATCTGAAATTGATGTAAAAGCTTTAAAAGACAGCATTACAAAAGAAAATTTCAGCGGATTAATTGTTATTCCGAAAACGAAAAACATAAAAGATTTAGAAAGTAAAATCGAGTTTATTTCGAATAACAGCCCGAGTATTTCTTTTGTTGAAAACACTCAGGATTTAATTGCTTCAAAAATTACAAAGCTAAATCTTGAAGAAGCAAGATTAGATACTTTAGCAATCCAGAAAGCGCAGTCAGATGTGAATATTCATTTAGTTAAAGCTTCCGGAGAAGAAAGTCTGAAAGGTTTAAATGAGATAAAAATTGCAATTGGAGGTGCATTTGGCTATTTGATTATGATGTTTATTATCATTTATGGAAATATGGTAATGAGAAGTGTAATCGAAGAAAAAACAAATAGAATTATCGAGATTATTATTTCATCAGTAAAACCATTTCAGTTAATGATTGGTAAAATTGTTGGGACTTCGCTCGCAGGAATTTTACAGTTTGTGATTTGGGCAATAATTGGGTTAGGATTAATGTTTGCAGCTTCTGCATTCTTTGGAGTAAATGTAGGGTCTGCTTCCAGAATCCCGCCTGTTTTGATGCAGTCAGTAGGGCATAATTTTTCTGAAATGATGCAAATTGGACTTAATGAAGCATGGAATCTGCCGATTGCCAGTATTTTAATCGGTTTTATAATTTATTTTATTGGTGGTTATTTCTTGTATAGTTCTTTTTATGCGGCCATTGGGGCAGCAGTTGATAATCAAACAGACTCTCAGCAATTTTTACTTCCAATTTTAATGCCTCTAATTTTGAGTGTTTACATTGGATTCTTTACAGTAGTAAACGACCCTCATGGAAGTGTTGCGGTTATCTTTTCAATGATTCCGTTAACCTCGCCAATTGTCATGTTAATGCGTATTCCTTTTGGTGTGCCTTGGTGGCAAATTGCAATTTCGGTATCATTATTGTTTACAACCTTTTTCTTTGTTGTATGGTTCGCTGCCAAAATTTACCGAGTGGGTATTTTGATGTACGGCAAAAAACCAACCTGGAAAGAATTGTATAAATGGCTTAAATATTAATTTTTGAAGTTGCTAAGGTACTAAGTTACTGAGATGCTAAGATTTTTTTTAGCTTCTTTTCGAAAAACCTGAGAACCTTAGTAACTTAGAATCTCAGAACCTTAAAAAATATGAGTAAAATACTAATTATCGAAGACGAAGCAGCGATCAGAAGAGTTTTGGTAAAAATATTATCAGAAGAAAATGATTCGTATCAGGTTGATGAAGCGGAAGACGGAGTTGCGGGACTTGAAAAAATAAAAAACAACGACTATGATTTGGTTTTGTGTGATATCAAAATGCCAAAAATGGATGGTGTTGAGGTTTTAGAAGAAGTAAAAAAGATAAAACCAGAAATTCCGATGGTGATGATTTCGGGTCACGGTGATATGGAAACGGCAATTCAGACCATGCGTTTAGGAGCTTTTGATTATATCTCAAAACCACCAGATTTGAATCGTTTATTAAATACCGTTCGAAATGCTTTGGACAAAAAACAATTAGTAGTTGAAAATAAAATCCTGAAGAAAAAAGTCAGCAAAAACTACGAAATGATTGGTGATAGCGAATCAATTAATCATATAAAAATAATGATTGATAAAGTTGCTCCAACAGAAGCGAGGGTTTTAATTACAGGTCCAAACGGGACTGGAAAAGAATTAGTAGCGCATCAATTGCATGAAAAAAGCGAGCGTGCTGGTTTTCCGTTAATCGAGGTAAACTGTGCTGCGATTCCAAGCGAATTGATTGAAAGCGAATTGTTCGGACACGTAAAAGGTGCTTTTACATCGGCTGTGAAAGACCGTGCCGGAAAGTTCGAAGCTGCAGATAAAGGAACTATTTTTCTGGATGAAATTGGGGATATGAGTCTTTCGGCGCAAGCCAAAGTTTTACGTGCTTTGCAGGAAAGTATGATTACGAGAGTTGGTGCGGATAAAGATATTAAAGTTGATGTTCGTGTTGTTGCAGCGACAAATAAAGATTTAAAAACAGAAATTGCAGAAGGTCGTTTTCGTGAAGATTTATACCATCGTCTGGCCGTAATTTTAATAAAGGTTCCACCATTGAATGAAAGACGTGATGATATTCCTGCTTTGATTTTGCATTTTACAGAAAAAATAGCTTCAGAACAAGGAAATACGGCTAAGTCATTTTCGGCGCAAGCCATAAAGTTATTGCAAGAATACGATTGGACAGGAAATATTCGTGAACTTCGAAATGTGGTTGAAAGACTAATTATTTTAGGTGGGAATGAAATTTCGGAAACAGACGTAAAAATGTTTGCGAGCAAATAAAATTAATTTAATGATTTAAAAATTTAAAGATTTAAGGATTTTGGCCTGAGCTGTAATTTTTCAATTTTTCAATTTTTCAATCTTTTAATCACTAAGAATGAAGCTAAAAAAAATAAACGAAAGATTACAAGACGGGTTGATTGAAAATGGTCTGACAGAAGCCAATGCTTTGCAGATGGAAACTTTTTCGACTATAAAAAGTGGAGCCGACTGTGTGATTATTTCACCAAAAGGAAGTGGAAAAACGACGACAATTGTATTGAATGTTATTCAGCAATTGGCTGGTAAAAATGAAGAATCTCCTCGCGCTTTGATTGTTGTTGAAGACAAAGAAAAGGTTCTGGCAATGGAAGAGCTTTTCGAAAAATACGGAAAATATACCAATCTTGAAGTTTACGGTGTTCACGATAAAGGAGATATGGATTATGACAAAAACTATGTTTCTACCGGAATCGATGTTTTAATTGGAACACCAACCAAATTAAACGATATGTTCAGTACAGCGGGTTACAATGTAAATCGTCTCAAAATGTTTATTTTGGATGATGCTGATCCAATTTTGAAATTACGTCATGATCCAAAAATTACACGTATTTCTAATAGTATTGCCAAAGTGCAACGAATTATATTTTCTGAAACTCTGACAGAACGTATTGAAATTTTGGCAGACAAAATCATGATAGAGCCATATTTGTTTGATATGGATGAAGATGGAGAAGAGCTAGATGAAGATGAAGACGATATTGAAGAAGAATAAATAAAAAGTGAAACCAATCCCGTTTTCAGTTTTAACCAATTGAAAATCGGGATTTTTTATATCATATGGAGATTTTAAAAACATTTAAATTTTTAGGGATAGTACTTTTGTGCTTTTTCTTAGTTATATATGTTTTAATTATTTCCTATGTATATTTTAATCAGGTTGGAATGGTTTTTCATAATTCAAAACTACCCAAAGATTATAAATTTGATTATCAGCAGAAATTTGAAGAAGTAAATATTGCTTCTTTTGACGGAGCTATTTTGAATGGATTATTGTTTAAAGCAGAGAAATCAAAAGGTCTTGTTTTTTACCTTCACGGAAATGCCGGAACACTCGAAACATGGGGGAAAATTGCAAAAATATATACTTCATTAGGTTATGATATTTTTATTTTAGATTACAGAAGTTTTGGTAAAAGTGATGGTGAAATCGAAAATGAAGACCAATTAAGTAAAGATATTTCTATCGTATATAAGAAAGTGACTGAGAAATATTCTCAGAATAAAATCATTATTGCAGGATATTCAATTGGTTCTGGTTTTGCGGCTAAATTGGCTTTAGAAAATAATCCGAAAGCTTTGATTCTTCAGGCTCCCTATTACAATTTTCTGGAATTGTCCAGTTCGAGAGTGCCTTTTTTTCCTGACTTTATGAAGAAGTTTAGTTTAGAAACAAATCTACATCTTCCAAAAGTAAAAAGCCCTATTTATATTTTTCATGGAATTGACGATCAGTTGATTCCAATCGATAATTCAATCCGATTAAAAAAGTTGTTGAAATCAAATGTCTGTTTTTATCCGCTGAAAAATCAAGAACATATCGGTGTAAATGAAAATGAAGATTTTCAGGAACAATTAAAAATAATTTTAGAATAATAAAGTAAAATAATAATAAAAATAAATGTCATGGGATTAATGAAGGCGTTTTCAGGAAGTGAAGTATTAGCAATTGCTTTGCAGGAAAGATTAGAAGAAGCAGGTGTAGAAACCGTAAAAAAAGATAATATTCAGTCAGCGCGTTTAGGAGGTTTTGGCGGGACAGATCTGGCTGTTGAAATTTTCATTCAGGAAACAGATTTTGCAAAGGCAAATCCGGTAATTGAAAAGTTTAGAATGAGTATTTAAAAAAGTTTTCAATCTTAGTAATCTATTCAACTTGAAAAACTAAGGACTAACAACTAATGAACTAAAAAAATAATGCAATACAAAATGTTAGTGCTCGACATGGATGACACCTTGTTGACAGACGATCACAGAATTTCAGATTTAAATAAAAAAGTGCTTCTTGAAGCTCAGTCAAAAGGTGTTTACGTTGTTTTAGCTTCAGGACGCCCAACGTCTGCTATGACTGCGTATGCGAAAGAACTGGAGTTGGATATAAACGATTCGTATATGATTTCGTTTAACGGAGCAATAATAAGTCGGGTAAAAGACGATTTGGTTTTGTTTGAGCAAAAGTTAACTGTAGAACAAATTCATGCGTTATACGATTATAGTGTAAAGAAGGACGCACATATTATCACGTATTTGGATGATCAAATCATTAGCGAAACGGATTCAGAATTTATTGAAGTCGAAAAAGAAATTACCGGAATGGCACATCAGAAAGTTTTGAGTTTTAAAGATTATGTAGACCGACCTGCAGTTAAGTGTATTTTGCTGCAAGATCCCGCTTATTTAAAAACGTTAGAACAAGATTTAATTGATGCTATGCCACATTTAAGTGTTTCAATGTCTAAACCTTTTTTCCTTGAGGCTGCTCAACAGGGAATTGATAAAGCGGCTAGTTTGAAATTTTTGGCAGGTAAGTTAGGAATTCATCAAAGTGAAATTATTGCTGTTGGAAACGCAGGAAACGACTTAACAATGATTGAATACGCCGGATTAGGAGTCTGGGTTGATAACGTAACACCAGAATTGCGTGACAAAGCTGATTTAATTGTAGCTTCAAATAATGATGATGGTGTTGCTGAGGTGGTACAGCGTTATATTTTGAATTAATTTTTTAGAATAATAATCCAATAAAAAAATCCCAATTTTAAAAATGTCTTTAAAATTGGGATTTTAATTTTTATGATATTTAATCTTTTTTAGAAATATTATTTTTTAGCTACAGAAACGAAATATTTATTTCCGTCACCCATAGTTAATTTTACACGCTCATCGCAAAGATCGATTGCAAAATTTTCGCTTTCGTAACAGCTGCAGGTTGTGTTTTTGTCTTTAGACATTTCAGTTTTGCAATTGTTGTTTTTAAAAGTTGATAATTGTGGAGTATATAAACTTACCAAATCAGTAGAAGCAGTAACTAGTGAAATAATACTTGCCGAATTGGTATTCGTAATTCTGTACACAATTCTGTCTGTGAAATTAACTTCGTTAACAACGACTTTTCTAATGTATGTGTAAGCAGTAGATCCATCTCCAGGTTCTTTTACTTCAAATTTAAATCCGACAGCACGAATGGCAATATCAAACTTTTGTTGAGAATTAAAACTGGCCCACGTTGTAAGTGTGCTGATTGTTGGAAACGGATTTGGAGTAGCAGCTGAGGTATTTGTCTGAGCCTGTACATTAAAAATTGTTAAGAACATTAAGCAGATTGTGGGGAAAAATGCTTTCATATAGTTTTAAGTTTTTAAAAAACGCCTACTCTAATTTGGTTTTCGGCTTTCCCATTGTGTTAGTGAGTTGAAATTTTAACGCTATTAACCAAATAATAGTGTGGTTCAGATTTAATTTTTTTTAATCAAATTTCGATGCGTGAATTTAGTTTTAATATTATTGTTAACAAAGAAAAATGTAAGAAAAAATTAAATTTAAAGTTAATTTTATGTATTTGGTCGGATTTATTTACTTTTTGTCGATGTTTTCCTTCATTTTTGAATTTCTTTTAAACTTAATTTAAACTTGAGAAATTCGATAAGTTTTGTCTTGCTATAATTTTCGGCAATTGTTTTTTATGGCAAAATAAATGTTTGTTTAGGTCAAGCAATTGATTTATAATGCATTATTGATTTTCTTTTAAAGAAATTTGTGTGTAAATTTGCAAACTCTTCAAATGAGGATGTAAATATAATAATCTTACTACTGAAAACGTAGTGTATTCCTATGGAAAATAGAAAAAAAGTTGCTTTTTATACACTTGGCTGTAAACTGAATTTTTCAGAGACCTCTACAATTGCCAGAAATTTTAATGATGAAGGTTTTGACAGAGTAGATTTTGAAGAAGTAGCAGACATATATGTTATCAATACCTGTTCTGTAACAGAAAATGCAGATAAGCAGTTTAAGCAGGTGGTAAAAAAAGCAATGAAACTTAATGATAAGGCTTTTGTTGCAGCGGTTGGCTGTTATGCGCAATTAAAACCAGAAGAACTGGCAGCTGTTGATGGCGTTGATTTGGTTTTGGGCGCCACAGAAAAATTCAAAATCACTGATTACATTCATGATTTGAGCAAAAATGACATGGGTGAGGTTCACTCATGCGAAATTGCTGAAGCCGATTTTTACGTTGGCAGTTATTCTATTGGTGACAGAACACGTGCTTTTCTGAAAGTTCAGGATGGCTGTGATTATAAATGTACCTACTGTACAATTCCTTTGGCCAGAGGAATTTCAAGAAGTGATGCTTTAGAAAATGTATTAAAAAATGCCAAAGAAATTTCTGCCCAGGACATCAAAGAAATTGTTCTGACCGGAGTAAATATTGGAGATTACGGAAAAGGGGAGTTCGGAAATAAAAAACACGAACATACTTTTCTGGATTTGGTTCAGGCTTTAGATAAAGTCGAAGGAATTGAACGTTTGCGAATTTCATCTATTGAGCCTAATTTACTGAAAAACGAAACTATCGAATTCGTTTCAAAAAGCCGAACTTTTGTCCCTCATTTCCATATTCCGCTACAGTCGGGAAGTAATGATATCTTGAAATTAATGAAACGTCGTTATTTACGCGAAGTTTATACTGATCGTGTAAACAAAATTCGTGAAGTAATGCCACATGCCTGTATTGGTGTTGATGTTATTGTTGGCTTTCCGGGAGAAACAGATGAGCATTTTTTAGAAACGTATCATTTTTTAAATGAAATGGATATTTCGTATTTGCATGTTTTTACCTATTCTGAAAGAGATAATACGGAAGCGGCAGATATGTCTGGTGTTGTTCCTGCCAATGTAAGAGCGAAACGTAGCAAGATGCTGAGAGGTTTGTCTGTTAAAAAACGTCGTGCTTTTTATGAAAGTCAGTTAGGAACCAACAGAACTGTTTTGTTTGAAGGTGAAAATAAGGAAGGCTACATTCATGGTTTCACCGAAAACTACGTAAAAGTAAAAACACCGTGGAATCCAGAATTGGTTAATACTTTACACGAAATTAATTTGACCAAAATTGATGAAGACGGAAGTGTTCGTCTGGAATTTTTAAATAAATTAACTGAAGCTTAATTCATAAATATTGTCATTTCGGCATAAACACAAAAAAGGCCTTTATAATAAGGCCTTTTTTGTGTTTATAAATCTTATTTGTTGTTTTCTTTTTCTTCCGAAACGAGCTTTAGCGAATTAATATAATCCGAATCAAATTCAATAACTCGTATTTTGTCAGGATTAAAGCTCAGTTCGCCACCAAAAGAACCTCTGATATCTAAAAAATCAATAGTCAGAATTTCTTCGTTTACTTCAATAAGTTTTCCTAAATAAACCGATTTAGGGGATTTTTTTACAATCTGAAAAATACCATATTTATTACTGATGTAATTCAGAATTGTACTCAGATCCTTAATCAGGATAATATCTTCTGCGTTTGTTTTTAATCCTTTCAGGCGAATCACTTTTTCGTTGAATACCAGTTCTTCATCTCTTTCGATTGCTTCAATGTTTTTGTTTTTCAAAATCACAAAACCATCAAGTATAAAATCAATTGGATTGTTTTTAAGTAAAATCCAGTCATCGGAATAATCAATCAGAAATCCGGTAAATATTTCTTTTTTATCTGTAAATGCAATTGAAACCAATTGTCTTAAATATTGTTCCATTTTGTTCGTTTTTAAATTCTAAAAATCAGTTTCAAATTTCAATTTAAGTTAAACAAAAGAATTGGAATTTGGAATTTTTGCGATTGGAATTTAGATTTTAAATTAAGGATTTGTTGACCAGATACTGCTGTTTTTAATAAATACTCTGCGATTAAGTTTTAGCTGAGCAATAATCAATTCTGCAATATCTTCAGACTGCATCACTTTTTCAGGATTGCCGTCGGTTAAATTTAACTCTTTTGCCATATCAGTTGCTACGGTACTTGGCGTTAAGGCTGTAACACGAATATTATGTTTTCTGAGTTCCTGCATTAAAGAATCGGTTAATCCCAGAACAGCAAATTTAGAGGCGCTGTATGCACTCGTTAACGCATTTCCGTTTAATCCGGCTGTAGATGAAATATTGATGATATCACCGGTTTGTCTTTCAATCATATTAGGCAGAACGGCGCGTGTTGTGTAATACGTTCCCATTAGGTTTACCTGAATAATTTTCTCCCATTCGGCAGGTTCTAATTCAAGAAATTTACCAAAAGAAGCAATTCCGGCGTTGTTGATTAATATATCTATGGTTTTAAATTTGTCCAAAGCTTTTTCAACAGCAGTATTTATGGAGTTTATATCAGACACATCAGCTGTTAATGCTAATGATTTGACGCCATAATTTTCAATTTCAATAGCCAGTTGATCAACATCAAATTGTGTTCTCGAAACCAAAACTACGTTTACGCCTTCTTTTGCAAGGGCAATCGCAATAGCTTTTCCAATTCCTTTTCCAGCTCCTGTAATCAGTGCGTTTTTATTTTTTAAATCAGTCATGTTTTTATTTTTTAGAAATGCAAAAAGCATCGGTTCAGTAGTACAAAAATACAGTTTTTGCTTACCAAAAAGATGCTTTTTAATTTTCTTAATCTAAGTTTAACAACGTTTACTTTATTCTTTTAAAACCATGTCAATACACATTACGGCAGCAAGGATTAATTGTCTTAGCGGAGAATCGGCAGGAACAGTTTCTTCAATTTGCAGGACATAATTATCGGCACTGGTAAAAAACTCTTTGCCCATTCCTGCCCATTTTTTGCTTACCTGAGCCAGCTGTTTATTTTCATGTGAAAATTTAAAATCCCAGCCGGTCCATTTTCCCTGAAGGGTTGCGACAGGCTTTTCGTTTTTGTCTAAAATTTCAAATTTTCCTCCAATAGAAAAGAATTTTTGTTTGAAGGTTCCGATAAGTCTGTCTTTTTCATCAAATATTTCGACAGTAGATCGAAAGATTGCAATACCACGTTTTACTGAAATTAATTTTTCGCCGCTGGCCGTCGTAATTTCAACATTGAAAGGCGTTGCTCTTTTGTAATCTGTAAAACGAAGTATTTTTGTAAAAAAGCCAAGATTGTTCTCACGGCAGTTCATGATAATCTGATTGCTTTTTGGATCATAAATATCGTAATTGTTTGAGGCTTTAAACATTCCGATATGTTCTTTTACTAAAAATAGATTTTGGCTTAAAATGGGATTCATGAATTTTGCTTATAGTTGATTTATATAGAGCTAATTTAAATTATTCTACGAGAAATCTAACTTGTACTGAGCTTGAAATTTTTATTTTTTCGAATTCAATATTAGGTTCATTAGAAGGTTCTTCGGCATAAAAACTTCTGGAGCCTCTAATTGCAATTCCAGAAACACTTCCTGCTAATTGACTCGAAAAATCTTCAAAATTACTGATCTGTATAGCATTACCAACTTTTTGATTTAGAGGTTTAGTAAAACTTTCTGCTGTTTCTTTTGCGTTCAACATAGCTTTTCCATTAATCAGAAGTTTTATCTTTTTTTCATCTGAATTTTCAATTTTTTCAATACGAACATTTGAGATTCCGATTTTTTCCAAACCGATAAAGACTTTTGAAGCTTCGGAAGCATTTTTGACTAAAATAGAATACGATTTGGATTTGAAAATATCAGTTTGTTTTAAAAGATAAAACTTGTAATTGCTTGAAATGTCATTGACACTTAGAGTTTTATTTACATCTACACCAATCTCTTGTAATTTCTGAATCATTTCTTTTTCAATGTCTTCAACAGACTTTTTGCCTTTAAAATCTTTTTCCATTAAAAGAACATTTATCCAGATTTTATTTGGAATGACTAATGTGTCTGCCTTACCTGAAGACTCTATATAAGGCTTATCAATTGAATTTTTAGTTTGGGAAAAGGAATTTATCGTTAACAGTGCAAATAATGCGAAAAGAAGTTTTTTCATTGTAATAGTTAAGTTTAAATGTAAATAAGAAAATTAATTATACTCTTTAGAAGTTTCAACCAGACGAATAAATTCAGCTTTGTATCCTTCGTCATCATTTGAATTTCCTTGTTTGGCTAATTTAATTATTTCTTCGGAAGATTTGTTTGATATCAATTTTGAATCTCTCAATTTTAATCCGAACCAGGCGACTGCGGAGCTAAATTTAAAATCTTCAGAAGCTTTTTCTAAAGCAACAGCTTTGTTTTCAATCACCTGAACCATTTCGATACTTTTGTCGCCATCAGGTTTTTTGTAACGGAATTTTATCGTTGCCAGTTCATTATTGAAATTAGATGCAACTTCCTGATTTTTTGTGTATTTTAAATCATCAGGAAGACTTGTAACATATTCACTGGAAACTCCTGCCGGAATGATTTCATACAAAGCTGTAACGACGTGGTTGCTCCCCAATTCACCTGCATCGATAGCATCATTTTTAAAATCTTCCGGACGAAGTTTTCTGTTTTCATATCCAATTAAACGATACGATTGCACTTGTTTTGGATTGAATTCAATTTGGATCTTTACATCTTTCGCAATAGCAAACATCGATCCTTTAAATTCTTTTCCTAAAAAGCGATTTGCTTCCTGAATATTATCAATATAAGCGTAATTTCCGTTTCCTTTATCGGCAAGGATTTCCATTTTACTGTCTTTGTAATTTCCCATTCCGTAACCTAAACAAGTCAGGAAAACGCCTGTTTTTCTTTTTTCTTCAATTAGTTTTTCCATGTCGGTATTCGAAGAATCTCCCACATTAAAATCACCGTCAGTTGCGAGAATCACCCTGTTGTTTCCATTTTTGATGAAATTTTCAGAAGCAATTTTATAGGCAAGATTGATTCCGGCACCTCCTGCCGTACTTCCTCCGGCGTTTAATTGATCCAAAGCATCAGTGATAGTTTTTTTCTCGTCTCCCGAAGTTGGAGGCAAAACCAATCCGGCAGCACCAGCGTAAACCACAATGGCAACTTTATCTTTTGAGCGTAATTCGTTTACCAGTATTTTCATGGATTGTTTCAGTAAAGGTAGTTTGTTCATTTCGCTCATCGAACCCGAAACATCAATTAAAAAGACAAGATTGGAAGCCGGCAAATCTTCGGTTGGAATGTTTTTTCCCTGTAAACCAATTTTAAGGATTTTATTTTTGGAATTCCAGGGCGAATCACTCAGTTCAGTATTGATAGAAAACGGATGCTGGTCTTTTGGCTGAGGATAATTGTATTTAAAGAAATTCACCATTTCCTCCACACGCACAGCATCTTTTGGAACTTGCTGCCCGTTGTTTAAAAAACGTCTGATATTGGTGTAAGACGCATTATCAACATCAATAGAAAATGTAGAAAGCGGTGCTGTTTTCGGACTTTCGAAAGCATTTTCTACGAATGTATCATAATCTTCCTGAGTTGGTTCTGCAGGGATTGGTGTAATTATGTTTAATTTTTTGTCTAATTCTTTTTCCGATAGGTTTTTATAAATTTCATTTTTAGTTGAAATAATTACAACGCCATTTGACCCTTTATTTCCATAAACAGAAGTTGCTGCTGTATCTTTTAAAACGCTTACATTATCAATATCATTCGGATTAATTTTTGCCATCTGCTCCGCTTTTGCAGGAACTCCATCAATTATATAAATTGGTTCGTTTTTTGGAGAAACAGATGCAGTACCGCGTATTGAGATATTTGGGCTCGCAACCTGCTGAGTATTTGCTGAAATTTGTACCCCGGAAACTTTTCCTTTAAGCATTTGTGAGGCGGCGATTTTCTCTTTTTTTCTTTCAGCGCGCTCGTAACTTCTGGCACTATAATCAGAACTGCTGATTCCGTAGCCTACAACTACAACTTCCTGTAAACTATTAGATTCCGGAAACAGTTTGATATTAATCGTATTTGAGTTTTCAACTTTCTGTCTTTGAGTTTTATATCCGATAAAACTAAAAACCAAAAGATCTCCTTTTTGTGCTTTAATACTGTATTCTCCATTAAAATTGGTTGTAGCATTCGTTTTTGAGGTCTGATTAAAAATAGTTGCACCTGGGATTGGCAGACGGGTTTCATCAGAAACAACTCCTGTAATTATTCTTTCCTGTGCCATTGATACCAAACATATAAGCATAGTAATGGCTAATGAAATAAGTTTTAGACTTTTCATGATAATAAGTTTTAGAATTAATGTTCGGGTTTTTGGCTATTTTTTCAGAGCCGGTTTTCCAGTTTTAGTAGTGATAATGACAACTCCTTTTCGGCCTTTTTCGCCATATTTTTCTGTGGCTTCCAGATCCTGAAGAATGGTAATGGTTTTAATTTCCTGTTTGTTCAAAGGAGCATAAGGACTTGTGGGATTTTTTCCGAATAAATCATTTTCCGAATAATAAATACCGTCAATGATATACAAAGGTTCATCGAGAACAACCAGCGATTCTACGTTTTCAGGGCTTAGATTAGGAAGTTCGTCCTGCATCATTTTGTCTCTTTTGGAATCGTCACTGTGCGCCATGGCATTTCCGTTAAGGACAATCAATGGTGCTGATTTTTTATACTTTAGCTCTTGTTTGTCGGCAAAGGCAACTTTTGCAGATTCTCTTTCTTTAAATTTAGAAGAATAATCTATTTCTTCACTGGTTTCTTTTTTTGAAACTATATTGTTGTCTTCTTCAAAATGTTCTTCTTTTACGGGAGCAGCTGAAATAGCTTCTGTAGCCATTGTCGGAGGAGCTAACGGTTCTACAGATTGTGAATTTCCTATTACTTCATGAACAGCAACACTTTCTTTATTTTTTGCCTGATTTTCAAGAATTTTAATCGCCTCTGCTTTAGAGACAATTCCGGAGTCAGAAGAAATCACTTCGTAATTTGCGTCTGAATTAGGTTTTTGAGGCTTTTCAGTTTCCTGAATCACCACTTTTGGAATCTCATTTACAGCATCTTTGTCTGATTTTAAAAATTGAAATCCCAGAGAAAGTACTAACAGAAAAGAAGCTGCAACTGCAATTTTTTTCCATAAAGCAATGGTTTTTTTGTCTTCTTTTTTGTCCAGTTTATCTTCAACACGAGACCATATTTTTTCCATTCCCGGAAAATCTTTGAGTTCCGAGTTGTGCGCGGCTTCTTTAAATTTATCGAATATTTTATCCTGATTGTCCATGACTATTTTGCTTTTTGATAATACAATTTACTTACGAGTTCCTTTATTTTGGTTTTTGCTGCATTGAGCTGAGATTTTGAAGTACCTTCAGAAATATTAAGCATTGCTGCAATTTCCTTGTGTCCGAAACCTTCAATGACAAAAAGGTTGAAAACCGTTTTACAGCCTTCAGGAATATGGTTTAATAAATTGAGTAAATCTTCTTCTTCTAATGTGTTGATCTCATCTGTAAACGGCTGCGAAAGTACTTTTACATCATCAAGATACATGTTGAAATTGGTATTCTTTTTAATAGTCGCCAAACAGTGATTAACGGTAATTTTTCTGGCCCAGGCTTCAAAGGCTTTTTCTTCTTTGAGCTGGTCTAATTTTGTAAAGATGGTATAGAAAGCATCGGCCAGGGCTTCTTCTATTTCTTCTTCCTTCTTTAGGTATCGTTTGCAAACGCGATACAATTTTGGAGCCATGTGCTCATAAACCTGACGCTGGGCATCACGGTTCATTTTTTTGCAGTTAGAAATTAGCGTTTCGTTTATCACAATTTTGGTCTTTAATTATAAAGAGAACTAAAAAGGGAAAAAGGTTGGGACGAGGATGAAAATAAATGTAAAAATAATTTAAATTAATTTTTAATATGTTGATTTTTATATGGTTATTTTGTTTTTAACATCAAAAGAAAAAGATCCCATAAGAAATGACAAACAATAAGGATTTTTATGTTTCGATATTTTTCGTATTGAATCGCAAATACTAATCCTATTACAATCGGGCCAATAACATTTGCTAAAGTGCCATAACTAATATGCAGGATTCCAAACAGGATACTGGAAAGAATTATAGCTAGATTTTTGTTTTTTAAAACGACTTCTAATCTTGGTAACAAATAACCTCTAAAAATTAATTCTTCGGTAATACCGGCAGTTACACAAGTAAAAAAAAGTAATACATAACTCTTTTTAAAAAGTACCAAAGCTTTATTTAATACAGTACTTTCGGTAGTTATTTTAAATAACATAAGGAAAAGACCTGTGAAAAAAACAGCAAGAAATAATTTTAAAAAGGTCTTAAATATCGCTGTGGCTAAAAAAGAAAATGGATATTCAGTTTCTTTCCAAAGCAGAAAAGGCTGTTTTTCTATTTTAAAAGAATATAGAAATAAAAGAAGTAATGAAATCCAAATTGTAAATCTCGAAATGTAGTATTGAGTTTCTTTACTAAAACCTGAATCTTTAAATAATAAAGAAGAGTAAATTGCCAGAACAGGGAAGAATATTGAAAGGATGATACCAATGATTACAGTTGTTTTTTTTGAATATGTAATGTTGAGCATTTAAATTGGAAGTATTGTTTTTGGTTATTTCTATTTTTGGGTAAAAGCAATGAGCAGAATTCTTTGTGTTTCTCTGTGAAATCTTTGAGAATCTTTGTGGAAAAGCTCTTTCGCAGAGATTCTCAAAAGTTACACGAAGATTCGCAAAGTTTACTTAACAGGCAATGTCAATTTATAAACCTTTGTTTCTAAAAGTTCTGTATCATTATCTTCGCAAAGCAAAAACTCAATTTTATTATTTTCTTTTTTGTAAAGTGTCAAACCTTCAAATTTGTTGGTAGAAGTTATTTTTTGAGTAAAATCGATTTTCATGGTCTTAGCATCGATCCGGCCAATGAAACTTCCTAAGACTTCGCCATCATCGTAGGTTGATTTGGTGTCTTCTGCGGTGGAGAGAAAATAGATTTTGTCTTCGACTAAAATGGCATCGGTAAAACTGGAACGAACGCCTTTTATTTTTGGCAGTTTGTAATTGACAGAAATCAGGGCGAATTCTTCTCCAAGATTTTTAGCATGGATTGTAAAAATGGTGTTTTTGTTTGAGATTCCGTTCCCGCGGTTAAATAAATACCAGTTTTCACCGTCAAAAATAGCGCCTTCGAGATTAAAGTCTTCCGGTTTTATTTCACCGAAATTTTGCATCAAGGCATACAAATCAACCAGATTGTTTTTCTGTAAAACCGTTTTCGATTTCAGATCGAACTCAATCATTTTGTTTCGGTTTTCTGTCGATCCGGAACCAAAAATATACAGCGTATCGTTGTGATGCGTGAGTGATTCAAAATCAGGTTTTAAGTTTTTTGGAATATTTTGCGTCGGATTGTCAATTAAAGCATGCTGGTTTAACTGCTGATTCGGTATATTGTATTCATATAAAAATCCGCTGTTGTCGCCAATGACATAAAGTGAATCATTGTTAAAAAATAATCCAGATGCAGAACCGATTCCGATGATTTGAAATAATATTTCTAATGTGAATTTTTCCATTGATATTAATTATAAGTTTACTTTTTATTACTTTTTTTTGATTCAATAAGTTTTGAAGTTTTTGTATTTACAATTTCCTTAATCTGTTCTAAACTGCTGGAAGAAACGCATTCGGCAATACTTATGTAAACTAAATTATTATCATCATTTAGATTTAGATTTTTTTGAAATGCTTTTTCAGAACTATTCATTCCACTTACTAAATAAACCGGAGTTCTCTGATTATAAAGTAAAAAAGCAATTTCCAATGCTCTTTTTAAAATTGCTTTTTGAATTTTTTCTTCATAATCTTCATAATCAACAAATTTTATACATTGATATAATGAGCAAAAAGAGATATTTTTTAATTCAGTTTTACTTTTAGTTTCTTGAAGTGGTTCTAATTGAGAAAAACATTTTCCAAATGTTTCGATATATGCTCTTTCTATAGTTTGCTCATCTTCGTCTTGACAATACAAAACATTAATTGATAGAAGGAAAAGAATTAAAATTTTTTTAGTCATTGAAATATTGAAGTTCAGATAAAAATAGAATGTTCTTTTGAAATTGAAAGTCTAGCCCTGATAGTAATGAAAATACTTTGAAAAGAAAATGCATTTTTTCCTGACAGAACGAAGCGACCAGCGGAAGCTTTGTTATGGCTTTGGAAAAAAGCAGTTTATTGATAAGTATTGCAATGAATAGCAGGAATATGCTTCGTAAAAATACTATATTTCGGAGGATAAAAAATTAGAAAATGAAGTAATTGGCTAATTCTATAAAAAACTAAACCCGACAGAGGGGAAATTCTGTCGGGTTCTACCAAAAAAAATAAAAATAAACCTGAATTTTAATTTTTATAACTCAAAACCATACGCTAAACGAAGCGCGATCTGGTTGGTATTGAATTTGTCATAATCTTCATATCGTACACTAATATCTAAGTGTTTTGTGGCATACCCGATACTTGGCGCCCATAATAATGAAGTATTATTGTATCCGTTGGTTACTGCAAAACCGGCACCAACTTCTCCCATAATATAAAACTGGTCTTCCCAAACGAATGCTTTAAAACCGGCTTTTGCAGGAATAAAACCTAAATCTGGAATATTATCTCCAACAAATAAATTAGTAAACCCTGTTGTTAAGGTTAGAGAAGTTCTTTTGGATAAATCATATTGAAGTCTTACGTCGCCACCTAGTGCCCAGTCATAATCGTCACTGTCTGTCGGAAGTCCACCGCTCACACCAAAACCTAATTTGAATTTTTGATCATAGTTTTGTATTTCATCATTCTGCTGTGCAGTCGAAGTTGTCGTGTACATCATTGCAATTGCTGCAATAAATAGAATTCGGAGGTTTTGTAAATTTTTCATGCGTGTATTTTTTTAATTACTATGTTGTAAAATTAGTTTTGAGGTGCTGCTGTATCGTTATATAATTTTTGAGATTCGTTACATAATGTGAATATTGTTAAAATTTTTGTTATTGTTCTAAAGATGTAAACCCTTGTATTTACTGGTTTTTTACTAAAAAAAAGACAAAATATGTCTCGGTCTTTTTATATTTAAGATTTGATTAAAATGTTAAAATAATGTAGGTATTTTATTTCTTTTTGTTGAAGGAATTCATTTAACTCAATATTTTTAAAGAATAGAAAGCAACTGATTATCTTTGCAGGCTAAAAAGAATACAAGTGAATTTAAAGCAGTACACAAAAGAGTTTTCATACAATTTAAGACTGGCATATCCTGTTATTTTAGGGATGGTAGGCCATAACTTAATAGGGATGGTTGATAATATAATGGTAGGCAAATTAGGAAGTACTGAGCTGGCGGCAGTTTCGTTGGGAAATAGTATGATTTTTATTGCGATGTCTTTGGGAATTGGTTTTTCTACAGCTATTACGCCTATTGTCGCAGAAGGTGATGCAGAGAAGAACGATGGTAAAATCCGTTCTGCCTTTCATCACGGATTGTTTTTGTGTACCATTTTAGGATTAGTGCTTTTTGGAACTATCGTTTTAGCAAAACCAATTATGGAAATGCTGCATCAGCCGAAAGAGGTTATTGCGCTTGCAAAACCCTATCTGGACTGGGTCGCTTTTTCTCTGATTCCACTAATTATGTATCAAGGGTACAAACAATTTGCTGATGGATTATCATTGACCAAATATTCAATGTATGCCATGGTGATGGCAAACGTATTGCATGTGGGTATGAACTATGTTTTGATTTACGGAATCTGGATTTTTCCGAAGATGGGAATCATTGGTGCAGCTTTAGGAACCGTAATTTCAAGAATATTCCTGGTGATGTTCATGCACATTATGCTTTCGCGAAGAAATGACTTAAAACAGTTTTTTAAAAATTTTAGTTTTGAGGAAATCAAAAAAGAAACGATAAAAAAAATAATCAATATAGGATTTCCTTCTGCAATGCAAATGCTTTTTGAAGTAGTATTGTTTACGGCTTCAATCTGGTTGTGCGGAAATATTGGCAGAACGAGTCAGGCAGCGAATCAAATTGCGCTGAGTCTGGCTTCGATGACTTTTATGTTTGCTATGGGGTTAAGCGTAACGTCTATGATCAGGGTGAGTAACCAGAGGGGACTTCAGGATTATAAAAAATTGGTGGTTGTGGCACGTTCTATTTTTTTACTGGCCATCATCATAGAAACTGTTTTTGCTGTTTTGTTTGTGGTTTTTCATCAGTTCATGCCTCATATCTTTTTGAATATGGAAAATACAATACAGCTTACAGACAATACAGAAGTTATTGAAATAGCTTCAAAACTATTACTGATTGCGGCTGTTTTTCAAATCTCTGATGGAATTCAGGTTGTGGTTTTAGGCGCATTACGTGGTTTGCAGGATGTAAAAATTCCCATGTACATTACCTTCGTGGCTTATTGGGTTATTGGTTTTCCGATTTCATATTATTTAGGCGAATACACTCAATTGAAAGCAGCTGGTGTATGGATTGGGCTTTTGGCAGGGTTAACGGCTGCGGCTTTATTTCTCTATTTTCGCTTTCATTACTTAACAAAAAAATTAATCAAAAATTAAGTTTCAAATACCTACATTTGAGCCATTAAAAAACATACTGAACATGGAACTACCTAAATTTTTACTTGGAGATAATACTGATTTTCCGGATGATATTTTCATCATTCATCTTGATTACCCTCGATTCATTATCAATTTAAAAGATGATGAGGTTGAGTTTTTGGAAGAAGCAGAAGATCTTGACGAAGCCGAATTAAATGCAGAAATGGAAGATTTAATTGAAAAGGCAAATGACTTTTATGACAGAGAAATAAATCGTTACGAAGAGTAGAGACGCACTGCAGTGCGTCTCTATCCGGCATCAATCAAAATTATCTAATGAAAAAATTAAGTTTTTTAAAACCCGTTTTTAATTTTATTTTAATCGGATTGCTAATCACTACTTTAAGTAGAATATTTTTATTTTTTATTTTTAAAGACAGAGTAGTCGAAACACCAAATTTCTGGTATATTTTTCCAATCGGTCTTCGAATGGATTTGATTTTACTGTGTTATCTGTCTTTCCTTCCGGCACTTTTGATTACTTTTTTACCTAATAAATGGCTGAAGTTTACCAATTCATTTCTGGTAATTTACAGTTTTTTATTTCTGTTTCTGATTCTTTTTGTAGAATTGGCTTCACCGGATTTTGTAAAACAATACGATACACGTCCGAATAAAATTTTCCTTGATTATCTGATTTATCCAAAGGAAGTTGTCGGAATGCTTTTGAAAGGGTATCTGACTTCTATCATTATCACTTTCCTTATTTTAGGAGTGGTTATTTATTTCGCTTTCAAAAAAGGGAAACAATTCTTTCATACAACCAGCACCGAATATAAATTTAAATTAATGGTTTTTCCATTAGTGGCTTTTTTATTGTTTTTCGGAGCACGTTCAAGTTTGACTTCAAAACGACCGATTAATGCAAGCAATGCTGTTTTCTCTACAGATCAGTTGACAAATTGTCTGGGGTTAAATTCTTTTTACACTGTTGCTTTTGCTGCTTATTCGATTAAAAACGAAGGAAACACTAAGATGTATGGCAAAATGGAAGAAGCAGAAGCCATTGCACGTGTAAAAAAGTATATGATTGCCGGGCCTAGTGATTTCACTGATGCTGAGATTCCGTTTCTGCATGTGCAGCAGCCTGATTCTGTTTTGAAGAAACCTTATAATTTGGTTATATTTCTTCAGGAAAGTTTAGGAGCAGAATATGTTGGAATCCTTGGCGGCAAACCTTTAACGCCGGAGTTTGATAAATTATCGAAAGAAGGTTTGTTGTTTACCAATTTATATTGCACTGGAACGAGAAGCGTTCGTGGAATTGAGGCGGTTGTAGCCGGATTTTTACCTTCTCCGTCTGAAAGTGTAGTAAAGTTAGGAAATTCCCAGCAAGGATTTTTTACACTTGCCGATGCCTTAAAACATAAAGGTTACGATACGAGTTTCATTTACGGAGGAATGGCCAATTTTGATAATATGGCTTCGTTTTTCAACGGAAATGGTTTTACAGATATCGTAGACCAAACCGATTTTGAATCAGACGGAAATAAATATGTTTTTAAAGGAACCTGGGGATACTCTGATGAAGATTTAGTAACCAAAGCCAATAATTATTTTAAATCAAAAGGAGACAAACCTTTCTTTTCTTTGATGTTTTCAACTTCAAATCATGAACCGTTTGAATATCCTGCGGGAAGAATCAAACCTTATGATAAAAAACCTGCAACGGTTAATAATGCGATGAAATATGCTGATTTTTCGATTGGAAAATTCTTCGAAATGGCTAAAAAAGAAGCATATTTCAAAAACACTATTTTTATCGTTATTGCTGATCATAATACCAGAACTTACGGAAAAAATTTAGTACCGATAAATAAATTTCATATTCCTGCCTTAATTATGGGGCCGGGAGTTCCGAAAGGAGTTTCATATAGCAAGTTGGCAAGTCAGATTGATATTCCGCCAACCTTATTGAGTTACTTGGGACTTTCGTTTGAAACGCCAATGGTAGGGCGAAATTTAAATCAGTTAGATGTAAAAACGCAGGGTAGATCTATTATGCAATTTAATGATATCAATGCGTTCAGAGTCGAAAATCAGGTTGTAATTATGCAGCCAAATTTGAAACCGCTGCAATTTGAAATCAAAAATGATACAACTTTGATTCCTGTAAAATTAAATGAAGAATTGGCAAAAGATGCTTTGGCGCATGTTATAACTGCGGGTAATTTGTATAAGGAGAATAAATATAAGCTAAGAGATGTAAAAAAATAATTTACAACTCATTTTGATAATGAAAAGCTGCTAAAGAAAAATACCTTCTTTAGCAGCTTTTTTGTTTAGTGTCTGAATTTTAAACAATAAGAAAATCACAATTTATATCAAATTGTCGTAACTTTAATGGTTTGATTTTTAGTTTCTTATAAAACGTTTGCCCTGTAAGTAAAATAAGGTAACAAAAAATAAGTTTTGTTTATCTGTTTATAAATGATTAAAACTAAATCGATATGAAAAATCTTAAAACAATCACTTTTACAGCAGCATTCCTAATATGTTGTTTAGCAAATGTAAAAGCACAGGAAGGTAAAGTTGTTAAAGAAAAAGCGATTAAATCCGGTCCGGTTTCAGAAAGCACTTTGGATGTATCTGCACAAAAAAGCAGTATAAATGGTATAAATAATGGAATGCCAAACAGAATTTCAATGAATGTTACAGTTGCCAAACAGACTCAGGGAGCAACTTTTGGAGAGAAAGTAAATTCAGGTAAAATAAATGTAGCATTAGTCGAAGGCGGATGTGTTGTTTTATTTTCTTCTAATGAAGGATACAGAGTCAATACGACAGACAAAAGTATTAAGGAACTGAGCAAAAATGAATCTGCTGCATTTGGTGAAAAAGTCAATCAGGGTCTACATGCGGCAGGTAGCGCAGTTTCTCAGGGAGCTTCTTTATTGGGCGGTGCTATGCCAGGCGGATCTATTGTTTCGGCTGCGGTTTCAAGTGTAGGCAATTTAGGAGGAGGAGGAAGTGGAGCTGCTTCAGCTTCTTATGCAGCTACTGGTAAAATGGCAAAACCTGATTCAGAAAATAAAGTTTTGAAAATTCAGGATAACCAAAATGAAACGGTGTTTGATTTGGCTGATGGAGAATATGAATTAAGTTTTGTTGTTGTCGAAAAAGCAACTTCAGGATTAAAAGATACTTTAAAAACTCAGGTCAGAATGGCTTTTACAATAGAAAAAGGCGTTTTGAAAACCAAACACGATACAGCTAAAAATTCCGTGGGCAATATTCGTTAAAACGCTTAAACATACAGAACTGTAAAAAGGTAAAATTTATCTTTTGCAGTTTTTTTGGGTTTAAAAATATTTTTTTAGTTCAAAAGGGTAACAAAAAACAAACCCTGTTTATCTATTGTTAAATATTAAAACTCAATCAATATGAAAAATTTAAAAAGAACAATGTTTACAACCGCATTTGTATTATGCTGCTTAACAAACGTAAAAGCTCAGGACACTAAAAATATAAAAGAAAAAACAGTTAAAACTACTTCGGTTTCAGAGTTGAAAGCTGCATTAGAAACACTGGCTCCAACTGTTGTTGCCTTAGATAAAAGACGTTTGAAAACCCGGCATGAAACGGCTAAAAACTCAATTAACAATGTTCGTTAAAATAAATAACAGAAAGATTATGCTTTAAAATACTTTTCTAATAATAACTGAGCGGCTGCAAAAGGTGATATTTCATTATTTTGCACCGCTTTTTTAATTTGCTCCAATTGCGAAACAATTTCAGGTCTATTGTAAAAGTTTGATTTCAATTGTTCGTTGATGGTTTCCATCATCCAAAACTGATTTTGTTCTGTTCTTTTTTCCTGAAAGAAGCCATTTTCATGAGTCATTTCAAAATATTTCAAAATCGTCTCCCAAACTTCTGGAATGCCTTCTTTGGTAACAGAGCTGCAAGTTGTGACTTTTGGCTGCCAGGTTGATTTTTTGGAAGGGAATAAATGCAAAGCTCTATTGAATTCGACTTTGGCTAAGTTTGCTTTTTTGATATTGTCTCCGTCAGCTTTGTTGATGACAATCGCATCTGCCATCTCCATAATACCGCGTTTGATACCCTGAAGTTCATCACCGGCACCTGAAATTTTGAGTAATAAAAAGAAGTCAACCATACTGTGAACGGCTGTTTCACTCTGACCTACACCAACGGTTTCAATGATAATGGTATCAAAACCTGCAGCTTCACAAAGGATAATCGATTCACGTGTTTTTCTTGCGACTCCTCCTAAAGTTTCACCGGAAGCACTTGGACGTATAAAAGCGTTTTCGTCTTTTACCAATTCTTCCATTCGGGTTTTATCTCCTAAAATACTCCCGTGAGAAAGTGAACTGCTGGGATCAACGGCAAGTACAGCAACTTTTTTTCCTAATTGGGTAAGGAAAGTTCCAAAAGCTTCAATAAAAGTGCTTTTTCCAACACCCGGAACACCAGTAATTCCTATTCGGATTGATTTATTGGCTTTAGGTAAACATTCTTTAATGATTTTATTTGCTTTTTCAGTATGCTCAGGATTTGTGCTTTCGATTAGAGTAATGGCACGGCTTAGGGCTGTTCGGTTTCCGGAAAGTAATCCTGAAACAAGTTCTTCAGCGGATGGTTGTTGCCTGCGTTTGTTTTTAATTTGGCAGATTGCCGATGCATTGGTGATTTCGGGAGATGAAATTCCAGCTTTTTCGTTTAAACTGCCGGCCTGCTTATTTGAACTTGACAAAACACATTTTTTAGAATTGTAAAAGTACTGAAAACAAAAACAGTTTCAAAAGCAGAAAATTGCCTTGGAAACTGTTTTTTGTTAAAACACGAATTAATTATCTCATCTTTAAATTCGTGCTAATTTGTGAAATCTGTCTTTGATTAGTATGCTGCAGTAAATCGTACCTGATGGTGTTTTGGAGTTTCTGTTTCATCAGCAATCACAACGGCTAAATCTTCTACAGACAAAATACTTCTTTGCTCTTCATTAAAAACAGGGTTTTCCAGACCTAAACGATATTTTCCGGTTCTTCCGGTTTTAGTTCCCTGATGCATTTCAAAAGCCGGGCTAAAAAATGCCCAGTCCAGTTCTTTTTCTTCCTTAATGATATTCAGATAATGCCTTGCTGCGTTGGCGCCCGGGTAAATTTCTTTTGGAAAATCAGGCGTATCTACAGCTTGTAAATCAGGAGCCACGAATAAACTTCCTGCGCCGCCAATAGTAATAAAACGTTTTACACCGGATTTCTTTACGGCTTCCTGAATAGCTTTTGAACCTGCTAAAAAGTCATCATAAATGTTCGGATTTGTCCAGCCTGGATTATAAGCATTAATAACGGTATCATGGCCTTTTAAAATTTCTGCCAATGCATCAACATTAAAAATATCAGCGGCAACCCAGGTCGCTTTTGAGTTGTCTTTTGGAGTTCTGGCAATAGCCGTGATTTCATGTTTTCTGTCTGCTAATTCGTTTAAAATAGCTGTTCCAACGAAGCCTGTAGCTCCAATAAGTGCGATTTTCATAAGATATAAATTTATTTAGTAATAAAAAAAGTTACAGTTTTGATTAAAAAAATAGTTTTAAAACTGAGCCGAAAAATCTTCCAATGTGACATCATTCAATTGTAAACTAACTTTTTGATTCATTTCAGCATATAATACAGCTAAATTTTCATTGATTTTTTTTCCAACCGGACAGTCAGGATTTGGCTGGTTTTTAGCATAACCAAGACCTATCTTTTCAAATGTCATTTCAAATACTTCTTTTAAAGTGAGTTTTGAAGCATCTACAGCCAGTTTAGTACCACCGTTTTTGCCTTCTTTGCTTTCTACAATATGATGTGCTTTTAGGTTTGCTATTTCTTTTCTTACCAAAACAGGATTAAGATTCATACTTCCGGCAATAAACTCTGATGACAAATAATCATTCGGGAATTTAGTGAGCAAAGTAAGAATGTGAACCGAGATGGCAAATTTACCTGAAAGCATACTGTAATAAATTATGTTACAAATATAAGGTGTTTTATAAAGCAAAAACTAATTTTAACGTTTTTTTTGATGAAAAGTAAAAAGTAACTAGTAATTAGTATTTTGATGTAAAAATGAATCTATTAAAGTGCTATGACTTTTCTTTGAAATATATCTGTTTTTGACGAATCATTTGGACTAATTACTATTCACTTTTCACTAATCACTAAGTAATAAATGCCTACTTTTGTACGCAACTCTTGATATGAACAACTTTATTTTAATATTCTTCTTTTTATTTTTAGGATTGCTTTTGCAAAAGGTGAAAGGTTTTCCGTCTAATACTTATAAGATTTTAAATAAGATTGTCATTTATTTATGTCTTCCCGCAATTACCTTATATCATATTCCGAAAATAAAATGGAGCAACGAATTGTTGTTTCCGATTGGAGCAGGCTGGATTACTTTTATTCTGGCATTTGTATTTTTTCATTTATTAGGAAAGAAGTTAAAATGGTCCAATAAACTGATTGGCTGTCTTATATTAACTGCAGGATTAAGCAATTCATCATTTTTGGGTTATCCTATAATTGAAGCTTTATTTGGGAAAAAAGGTTTAGAAACTGCTGTTTTGGTTGATCAGCCGGGAACATTTGTGGTGGTTTCAACATTAGGGGTTTTTGTTGCTGCGTTTTATTCTAAAGGAAGTCCGGATACGTTGAGCATCATTAGAAAGGTATTATTATTTCCTCCTTTTTTAATGTTCGTCCTGGCTTGTTTGATGAATGTCTATGACTACGATTTAGATTCAAATATTCAATCCATTTTATTAAAAGTAGGAAGCTTTGTAACACCACTTGCTTTATTATCCGTAGGATTACAGTTGAGTTTTGACAGAAAAAGCCAGCACTGGAAATTTTTAAGACTTGGACTTTTTTTTAAACTTATTCTGGTGCCATTTGTAATTTTAGTTTTATACGTCTTTATTTTCAATCAGCATTCTGAGGCTATCAAAATAACGATTATGGAAACCGCTATGGCACCGATGATTACGGGAGCAATTCTGGCTTCGACTTATGGTTTGAAGCCAAAATTAAGCAGTATGATGGTTGGTTTCGGAATTCCAATTTCCTTTTTAACTCTCGCAATATGGTACTTTATTGTGAGTTTTATTTAATTATGAATTAATTATATAGGGAAAATAGAATTTTAACTAATTTTTAAATTTTGATTGTCTTCTGAATGCATTTTTTAGTTAATTTTAGAGGAACTAAAAAATATAATTATGTCAACATTAAGATTAGGCGATATAGCTCCGGATTTTCAGGCCGAAACTACACAGGGAACAGTTAATTTTCATGAATGGTTAGGAGATTCATGGGGTGTTTTATTTTCGCATCCGGCAGATTTTACTCCGGTTTGTACAACTGAGTTAGGGACAGTGGCGAATTACGTTCCTGAATTTACCAAAAGAAATACTAAAGTTATTGCTTTGAGTGTTGATGGTTTAGATTCGCATAAAGAGTGGATAAAAGATATTAACGAAACTCAAAATACAGAGGTTAATTTTCCAATTATTGCAGACGAAGATAAAAAAGTAGCGAATTTGTATGATATGCTGCACCCAAATGCAAGCGACAAATTTACAGTTCGTTCTGTTTTTGTAATCGGACCTGATAAAAAAATAAAACTGACCTTGACGTATCCGGCTTCGACAGGAAGAAATTTTGACGAATTACTTCGTGTTATTGATAGTTTGCAGTTAACAGCAAATTATAGTGTCGCAACTCCTGCAAACTGGAAAGACGGACAAGATGTTGTAATCGCTCCTGCAATTCCGGATAGTGATATTCCGGCAAAATTCCCAAAAGGGCATACACCAATCAAACCATATTTACGTTTGACACCGCAGCCAAATAAATAAGTTTTTTTAGCTTCTAGATAATGAGGTGCTAAGTTTCTAAGATTATGATCTCGGGAAATTAGCACCTTAATCGTTTATATCTCCTTAGCGGCTTTTCAATAACTCAGCCATTTTTTTCTTTTCTCCAACGACCCATATAATATCATTTTGCTGTAAAATCAAACTAGACTCAGGATTTAGGATTCGGTTTCCGTTTCTTTCGATTCCAACCACCATTCCGCCGGTTTTTCCTCTAAACTGACCAATGCTTTTTTCTATAAAGGATTCATTAGAAACCTCCAACTGACGCAGTACGACTTCGGATTCTTCAATATTTTTAGCAGCTTCAATCTCATTCTGGTTTAAATATTTAGTAAATTCAGTAATTTGAGCATCAGTACCAATTACGCAAATTTCATCACCTGGAAATAAACGTTCAGTCTTAGTAGGAATTGGAATTGTGATTTCACCGCGTCTTATATAGGCAATATTGATACCCATTTGTTCACGGATATGTAGTTCTTCCAATGTTTTTCCGGCCAGATTCGATTCTTTTCCAATATCAAAAATAGACATGTGGCCGTCCCAGGGCATTAAATTGGCATATCTTCGGTCTATTTTTTTATTTTCACGATCGTTTAAATTCTTCAAAAAGTGATTTTCGATTTTATGATATTGTTCATTTAATTTTTTCGGAAAAATCTGGTATGCTCCAATAGCGATAATAAGTGCGATAAAAGCCACTAAAGGAGAGAAGAAAATATTCAGCAAGAATCCAACAAAAAATAATCCCAAACTCATTCTGATTAAGATAAGCATTAAAAGTGCTCCACGATATTTGCGTTCTTCCCAAAGTACTTCAACTTCATCAACTTTTACACGACGCAGCGAAAGTGCCCATAAAAAAGGCGCAATTACGATTAGAGTTATGAATGCTGCTAAAGTATTTCCAAATCTAGTATCGGCAACTAAAGGTGCTACAAATTTGGATGACAATAAAATAATTGCTGTAATAATTATAGTATGAAGGATAATTTGAGTTATTGAAGAACGCAGTACAATCTGCCAGGTACTTACCGATTTTATTGCCTGGGCATTTACACTATAACGGTTGATGTTTTTAACCCATTTTTTAGGTAATTTTTGTTCTAAAGCATGAGCAAACGATTCTGAATATTTAATTAAAAAAGGTGTTGTAAAGGTTGTAATGGCTGAAACTGCCACAATTATAGGGTAAAGGAATCCGCTTGTAACTTTTAGTGTCATGCCTAATGTGGCAATGATAAAAGAAAACTCCCCGATTTGCGCCAGACTCATTCCGGTTTGTACAGATTGTTTTAAAGGCTGACCTGATAATAAAGCTCCAAATGAAGAACTGAATGCTTTTCCAAAAATAGTTACTAAAGTGATAATCAAAACGGGAAGCGCAAAATCAACCAAGGTTATCGGATTAATTAACATTCCTACAGATACAAAGAAAACTGCTCCAAACAGGTCTTTTACCGGCTGAATCAAATGTTCAATTTTTTCTGCCTGAGTGGTTTCGGCAATAATTGACCCCATTATAAAAGCACCTAATGCAGGAGAAAAACCAACATTTGCAGCAAAAATTACCATCATCAGACACATGGCTAGTGAAATGATAAGCAGCATTTCATCTGTTAAAAGATGTTTGGCCTTTTTGAGAATGGTCGGAATAATAAAGATTCCACCCAAAAACCAGATAATTAAAAAGAAAATTAATTTTAAGACGGATTGTAATAATTCTCCGCCCGAAACTTCATTACTTACAGCAACGGTAGATAACAATACAAGCATCAAAATGGCCACGATATCTTCTACAATCAGAGCACCGAAAACAATTCCGACGAATTTTTTTCCTTTAACTCCCAATTCATCAAATGCCCGGATAATAATGGTTGTAGATGAAATAGAAAGTGTTGCCCCAAGAAAAATACTGTCCATTTTGCTCCAGCCCATCCATTGTCCTACGCAATACCCAATGAGTGTCATGAATACAATCTGGGTTATGGCAGTCACAGATGAGGTCCCGCCAACCTTCATTAGTTTCTTAAAACTGAATTCGAGTCCCAAACTAAAAAGTAAAAATATAACTCCAATTTCAGCCCAGACTTCAACACTCTTCATGTCGGTTATCGAAGGAAAAAAATCAAAATGGTTTCCGGCTAAAAAACCTGCAATCAGGTAGCCCAAAACCAAAGGCTGTTTCATTTTTTTAAAAATAAGTACAGCAATTCCGGCAGTCATCAGGATTAATCCCAGATCACTGATCAAAGGTTGTAAATGGTGTGTATTTTCAGCAGCGGCGGTTAAGGCAATCATATAAGGTGGTATTTTTTTTCAGGAGCTAATCCAGCTTTTCTTTTAAATGGAATTCGCGGAATTCCTATAAAAGGAAAAGTTAAGTAATCTGGTCTAATAACTCCGGGTTAAATAAAAAAAGCTATCCCGATAAAGATAGCTTTTTTTGACAAAATATTTTAGGTTTTCTTTAAATTCCTGTGTAATTGCTAGGGGTAATTGCTAATAACTCTGCTCTTACTGAATCAGAAACTTCTAAAGTTGCGATAAAATTATGAATGGCATTTTTATCAATTGCTTCATTTGTTCTTGTTAAACCTTTTAGAGCTTCATACGGATTTGGATATGCTTCGCGACGTAAAATAGTCTGAATTGCTTCTGCGACTACGGCCCAGTTTTTCTCTAAATCTTCAGCAAATTTAGCTTCATTCAAAAGTAATTTGTTCAAACCTTTCAAAGTAGCTTCAAAAGCAATTACAGTGTGGCCTATAGGAACTCCAACGTTTCTTAAGACAGTACTGTCAGTTAAATCACGCTGTAATCTTGAGATCGGTAATTTAGCAGCCAAGTGCTCAAAAATAGCATTAGCAATTCCTAAGTTTCCTTCTGAGTTTTCAAAGTCAATCGGGTTTACTTTATGTGGCATTGCTGATGAACCAATTTCACCCGCTTTGATTTTTTGTTTGAAATAATCCATTGAAACATACGTCCAGATATCACGGTCTAAATCTATAATGATATTGTTGATTCTTTTTAAACCATCAAAAAACGCAGCAAAATGATCGTAATGTTCTATTTGAGTAGTCGGAAACGAATGCTGTAAACCTAAACTCGTTTCAACAAATTTAGTTCCAAACTGCTTCCAGTCAATTTGTGGGTAAGCTACATGGTGTGCATTAAAATTTCCAGTTGCCCCGCCAAATTTACCTGCAAACGGAACATTGAATAACAAACGCATCTGCTCTTCTAAACGCTCTACAAAAACTAAAATTTCTTTTCCTAAGCGGGTAGGAGAAGCCGGTTGTCCGTGCGTACGTGCCAGCATTGGAATGTCTTTCCATTCCACACTTAATTCTTTCAATTTTGCAATTAAAGAAACTAAGGTTGGCATGTAAACCTGCTCAAAAGCTTCTTTAGTAGAAAGCGGAATGGCTGTATTGTTTATATCCTGAGAGGTTAATCCGAAATGAATGAATTCTTTGTGTTGAGATAAACCTAATTTTTCAAAAGCATCTTTAATGAAGTATTCAACCGCTTTTACATCATGGTTGGTTACTTTTTCAGTTTCCTTAATCCAAAGCGCATCTTCAGTAGAGAAATTTTTATAGATGTTTCGTAAACTGTCAAATAAATTTGAATCTACGTCTTTTAGCTGCGGTAAAGGAATTTCGCATAAAGCGATAAAGTATTCAACTTCAACTAATACACGATATTTTATTAAAGCTTCTTCAGAGAAGAAAGGTGCTAAATTTTTGGTTTTACTTCTATATCTTCCATCGATTGGCGATATAGCATTCAATTCGTTTAGAGTAGTCATCGTTATGTTGTTTTTCGAATGGTGCAAATATAAGGTATTGTTAAAACTTCTGAAAATTACTGAAGCTATATTATGCCTTAAATTATGGTTTTGAAAATTTTATCCCAAATCGTAAAGTAGAAACCATAATTACGAGATTCATTTTTGTGATGGTTGTTATGGAATTTTGTAGTTGAAATCCATTTGGTGAAATAATTTCTGTACCAAAAATCAGGAAAGATGTCTTTTTTTAAATGACCGAATATTCCGTATGATAAATTTAAGATGAGGTAAATAATGATACTCAAATAGTTAAATCTTAAAATCGTAATTAAAAAAAGCCAGATAAAGCCGAAGCCCAAAGTTTCAATCGGATGAAGCACATAAAGACTGTAAACATTAGTTTCAACATGTGTGTGGTGAAGCCGATGAATAGAGTTCAGCCATTTTATACGATGCGTCAGGAAGTGAAAGCAGAACATTAAAAAGTCCATCAAAATAATCAGCAGTAAAGTATCAAATAAGAAAGACACAATGGATGCTGAAAAATCTATTTTCAGGATTACCAGTCGATACAATTCGAAACCCGATATTGTTATAAATGTATTACAAATGAGAGTTGAAAATACCCATTTACGATCAGACTCTTTCAAAACAGTATTCTCAGGTTCAATTATTCGTCCGATTAAAACTGAAATATAAATTAAAACTAAGTTTTCAATCAGGAAGAAAAGAGCCAGATAACCCAGATTGAATTGCGATAACTGCTGTAGCCAGCTTTCAAAAATCATTTTGCCTTTTCTAAATTCAATAGTTTATCTCTCAAATCAGCTACTCCTTCTGAAGCAAATTTTGCAATCGTTTCAACCTTGTTTCTGATATTCGGAATTGAAATTGGTTTCGGATCAATATAAAAAACCGGTGTAATGCTATAGGTGTAACTGATTAATCCCGCAGCGGGATAAACTTGTAGGGAAGTTCCGATTACGGCGAAATAATCAGCGGTTTCTGTTATGGTAATCGCTTCTTCAAGTGCAGGAACATCTTCGCCAAACCAGACAATATGAGGCCGCAGCTGGTATCCGTTTTTATCCAGATCTCCGGTCGCTAAATCTTCGGTCCAGTCTAAAATCAAATCGCGATTTTTGGTACTTCTGACTTTCAGTAATTCTCCATGCAGATGTAAAACTTTAGTACTTCCGGCTCTTTCGTGCAAATCGTCAACATTTTGAGTGATGACGTAAACATCGAAATCTTTTTCTAATTCGGCTAAAATTTTATGTCCTAAATTCGGCTCAACCTCTTTAAGCTGTTGACGTCTTTTATTATAAAAGTCTAAAACAAGTTCCTGATTTTTATGCCAACCTTCTGGAGTTGCTACTTCCATTACGTCGTGGCCTTCCCATAATCCATCACTGTCACGAAAAGTTTTGATACCGCTTTCGGCACTTATTCCGGCTCCGGTTAAAACCACTAATTTCTTTTTCATTGTTTGAATTGTAATTATTTGGGTAATTGATTCACTTCTAATATGCGTACCATCGTAGGCTTTGATTTTGCCAGACCTTCACCGTCAACCTGATTTACATTTTGAAGAAAGATATGAAGTTTTTTTTGCTTTTCCCAAAGTGAAATGTCATAATTAGGTTCCCATTCGCCTATTGATGTTGTTGTTAAATCTGTTACTTTCCAATTGCTGTCTTTACTTAAATTCGTATAAGCCATTGAAACTTTGTTTTCTCTTTCACTGTCTCTAAAAAGAAGGTACAAATAGCGATTTTTTCCCTCTTCCTTAATTAATAAATCAGGTCTGGAAATCGGGATTTTTTTTGTGCCTCCGCCTCCTAAAGAAAAAGGTGTGTTTCGAAAACCTGTATTTGATTTTTTCCAGATGCCATTTTCTAAATAAACAATCTGAAACTGTGGTATATTATTTTCGCTCCAATAATTAGCGATATGAGGATTTCCGTTTTCATCAGCCGTCATCGAAGTTTGATTGATTAAACTCGATTTTTCTGGAATTTCCCATGCAATTTCTGCTGATGCAACAGTTATTGGTAAATTGTATTTTTCTCCGTTTGATTTTTCCCAAGTCAAACCGCCATCTAAAGAGCGGGCATAACAGATATCATGATTCGTCGAAACATCCCAGCTTTCTCTCCAAACCCAAGAAAGATGTATTGTGCCTTTTTTATCTACTTTTGCTTGCCAGTAGGCACTTCTTTTGTCTTCACCGTTTAATAGATTGCTTTGAATTTGCGACCATTTTTTATCTTTTACGGAATAGGAATTGATAATCATATTGCCTCTTCCCGAAGCACCGGAACGATAAAAGAATAATAAATTTCCGTTTGGTAAATTATAAAACTCAGGATATGTTACTTTTTGTTCGGCAACGCCGGTCATTGGTTCTTCTTTGTCCAAATCTAAACTTAATGATGATTTACTTTTTGCATATCGAAGTTTGGTGTCGTGATGATCCCAGCTTACATGAAGATATCCGTCTCCGTCTATAGTAATACTAATACTGTTATGAGCATCTTTTGAATTACCGGAGTAAGGTGTTTTTACGACTTCCCAGTTATCGGTATTTAGTTTTCTTTTGCCTAAAACTACTGTTCCATTTTCATCATAATAGGCAGTAAACTGAAATTCTTTGAAAGTAGTTACAGCATTTTTTCTGAATTTAACGGTATTGACAGAATTATTGCTCCATCCGTATCCAACAGGAATTTCTTTGGGAGTTTTTGTTGCACAGGCAAAAAGAGTTAGGCATAGAGTACACAAAATGCTTTTGTAAAAATGCTTCTTCATTAAGGTTAATTTTATGAGGTAGTTAGTAATTCGTAAAAATAACCGATTTTAAGAATAGTAGGAATTAAAACATACCAGTTTAGATTGATAAAGCTTTTGAGGTCTTTTGGTCATTTTGCCTGATATTATAAAATATTATTATTTTTGCCGCAAACAAAACCAAAATGATTGATTTAGATTACCTCGCTTTTCTTGAAAATATATTGACTGACAACCGAAAGGAACGATTTCTGCATGTTCTGGAAAATCGTACCAAACATTTTACAGTTGCAGTAGAAGATGTGTATCAAATGCATAATACAAGTGCGGTAATGCGCAGCTGTGAGGTTTTTGGAATTCAGGAATTGAATGTTATCGAACAGCGTTTTGGGAAACGAATTGATAAAGAAATTGCTCTTGGTGCCCAGAAATGGGTTGATATTAATCGATTTGATTCGGTTTCAGGATGTCTTTCAGATTTAAAAAGTAAAGGTTATCAGATTATCGCAACAACGCCTCATGAACAAGACTGCATGCTGGAGGATTTTGACATATCAAAACCAAGTGCATTATTTTTTGGAACAGAAAAAGAAGGATTGTCAAAAGAAATTATGGATAATGCCGATGGTTTTTTAAAAATACCAATGGTTGGTTTTACCGAAAGTCTGAATATTTCGGTTTCGGCAGCCATTATAATTCAAAACCTAACCAACAGACTACGAAGATCGGATATAAACTGGCAGTTGTCTGATGAAGAAATTTTAGCGAAACGTTTGGATTGGGCGAAAAACTCTATAAAAGATATTAAACGTATTGAAGCGCGATATTATCAGGAACATTAGAAATTTATCTGGCTTAGTGATTTCACATCTTTGATGTCATTAACATTTAATTCGTAATGATAAATTCCGTTATCGCCAATTGCAAACAAAGTATTGTTTTTAACGATTACATCAAAACATTCCTTGTCTATCGAATGAACTAATATTGGTTCAGCAGGATTTTGAATATTGAAAATTTTTATAACGTCATCGCACACCAATAAATAATCGGTATTAAAAAAGCCAATTCCTTTAGGGTGCATCAATGTTCTGCTGTGTATTAATTTTGGATTTGCAAGGTCTTTAGTGTCATAAACCTGTAATACGTTAATGTTATTTCCACAAAAGGTATTTGAATTTAGAGTTACAAAAGAGTGAGTTTCATTGGCAATTACCGGATCACAAGCTGTAAAATGTTGTACTGCGGATAATTTAGTGGGATTTTCAGGATTTTTGACAGAATAAATAAACATTCCGTTTCTCGATCCTATATATAGATTTTCTCCATAAGAGAACAAGGTCTCAATATTAAATCCAATTGAAATTTCATTTACTTTTACAGGCTTTTCTTTGTCAATTAAAGAAAAAACATTCAGTTTCATTTCATCCACACTATAAAGATAATGGCCTTTTATAGCAAAAACAGCTAATGAACCTCCTTGGCCAATATCTCCACTTCCTGATGAATCTGAATCGGAGCAACCGATTAAAAATAAAGTTGTTAGGACGTATATGAATTTTTTCATTGTAAATGCTGGTTTAAAAATGGGCTATTTTGAATTTCAGAATAGGGGTGATAGTAAATATTTAATGAATTGCTTTAAATTAAATATGAGTTAGAGTAAGTGTCGAAGGTGTATTATTTATATTTCCAGTCAATTACGATTTCGTTCCCCTTAGTTTCTGCAGAAAAACCATTTGGTGATTTCTTTTGAGGAAAGACATTTTTGTTTCTGTTCGTGATTTCAATTTTTTTTGTAGCAGCATTGTATGTTAGCGTTACCAGATCTACAGCCTGATTAATATAAATAACATCATCAATAATAGCCAGATCTGTTGCTCCCGGTGCTTTTATAAATTGTAAACGAACCGGATTTTTAGGATCTGAGTAGTCGTAGACATGAAATCCTTTGTTAACATCATTAATGAACATCAAGTCACCTTTTATATAAATTTTTCCTGACTTCATAATAGTTTGAGGATTTTCTAATACAATCGATTTTTCAAAACTGCTTCTTTCAACTATTACGGGTTTAAATTGATTGTCTTCCGGAGTATTGTCAAGACGTATACAAGAGCTAAAAGCATATGAAATTAATAGTAGAAGTAATGTTTTTTTCATATAAAATGTTTTGATAAAGATAACTACAATAAATTGTTTTTTTTTGAGTATTTTAAGTTTATTGATGGTTTTTTAATACTGATAATTAAAACATTAAAAAAGGAAATAATTCAATTGGATACTGTGATATCAAAATGCCAACTCCCGCAATCTTAAGAAAATCTGCAAGAGTTGGTATTTTGTTAGCTACTTTTGATTTTACTTCTTCAAAAACAAAATAAACCCAAGAACACTAACGATTAGAATCGTCAATGCAGCCAAAACCATTGTCAGGTCACGGATGTTTTTTCCAGCCCAGTCCATGAATAAGAATTTATGGAGAATGGCAAAAGAATAGCCTTCAACCCGGTCTGAATTATTGATAACCGCTGCTAATCTTGATGTTGAAGTTTCGATAAAGTAAGTTGTTTTTTCGGGTGTGTCATACGCTAATTTTACGACCGGAAGTCTTTTATTGACAAAGCCGTATTCTCTGCTTTCAAAGTCAGTCAAAACTTTTGATTCAAGTAATTTTATATTTTCAAACGAAGGCTGAGAATCATCTTCTGACGTATCAATCATTTCGCAGCACGAAGCTTTTGGTGCCCCATCGGTAAAATAATAAGCTAGAAATTCGGCATATTCTAAATCCAGGTTTGGCGCAATTTTATTTGTAGTCGCGTTGATATAAACGATTTCAGATTTTTGATCTTTATTTTTATTCCATTTAGAATCTGATTTTGGTTTTTTGAATCTTTTTGTTTCTTTTTCAGCCAACTGACAACGATAATAAGTCTTGTCGTTTAGTGTAATAATACTCATGTTTTGAAAACGATTCCAGTCTAAATCAAGCTTGTTATTGGCTTCGGGAATTTCTTTGATTTCAAAAGTAGGTTCGTAGATCATTTGTGATAAAGTATAAGGTTCCCATTTGGTAGTGGCATGATAAGCACCGCTGAAAGCAAATGTCAATGTAAAAAGCGAAACCCAGATCCCGATTTGGCGATGGTATTTTCGAAATCCTTTTTTGGGTTGTAAACTATCTGTTTTTTTGAATTGTTTCCAAAGAAAACCGTAAATTAAGATACCGCTCAGTGCAGAAAATCCAATGATTGATAACAGGAAAATCATGGTGATTATCCGGATACTGTTGTTCGAAATAGCATCTATAAATGACCAGTTATGGAATGTGTCGAAAAACCAGATAAACCATTGTCTTGAAGCTGGATTGTAAGTCGCCAGTTTACCTGATGAGGTTTCAACATAAATTTCCATTGTATCAGGACGCTCGAAAGTTAGCTTGTAGACTGGTAAATAGCGATTTACATATTTATATTGCGAAGTAAATTCGGTTACAATTTCACTCTTTTTGACTGAACTTTTTTGATCATCCAAAAAATATCTTGAAAGCCATTCTGCATATTTCTGGTCACCGTTTTTGAGTTTTTTAGCATTCGAAGTATCAAAATACAATAAACTGCCGGTAAGGGTTTTGACCTGATAAAAAGTAGTGTTCTTAAAAGAAACGATTCTAAAGTTTTTAAATTCAGTGATGTTGTTTTTTTCTAAAACTTCCTGAATAGATAGCTGCAGTTGATTTTTATTAATTATTTGTTGTTCCAGTTTCTCATGCGCAATTTCAGGCTTGAAAAAATGCGCCATAAACGGATGCATCAAACCTGATAATGTCCAGAAGATTACCGGAATAATTGTAATTAAACCAATAGCACGATGCCATTTGTACATGTGCTGTTTGATTTTTTTTACTATTTTGGAATCCTTCTTTTTGGACTTTTTGGCTGTTATTTCTTTGCTCATTGTTAGGGTTTTTAGCCCCGATCGAAGCGGCATCCTTTTGTGGCGGGGTTCGCCACAAAAGATACAGCGGAGAGCGGGATTAGCTTCTAATAATTATTTTTTCAGTGAAAAATTATATTGTATTCCGAATACGAAAGTTCTTGGTGCTGCAGCGGTATAGGTTGGCTGAGCGTTTGTGACATTTGTTCTCGAAACATTATAGGCGTATAATTTATCGGTAAGGTTCATTACATTTCCGTAAATCTCAATTTTTCTCCATTCATACCCAATTCGGGCATTGAACAAATTGTAACCGTCATATTTTACGGTATTAATCTGATCCTGATAATAACTGCCCACAAGCTGCCACTCGACAGAAGTCCTTAAATTAGGAAGCCAATCAGGATAATAACTTATCTCTGAATTTCCGGACCATCTTGGAGCAGCCGGCATTTCTTTTCCGTTTAAATTCTGTATTGGATCTGATGGTTTATCAGAAAGTTTAAAATCGATATAAGTGTGTTGTGCGTAAGTTCCGCCAAGACGAATATTCAGTTGTTTTGAAGGTCGATAGGAAGCTCCAAATTCAATTCCTTTATGACGTGTTTCTCCCGCAGAACGATAATCGGTTGAATTATCTGCAAGCTTAATGCTTAAAAGCTCATTTTTGCCTTCCATATAATAGAAAGCATAGTCAAAGTTTAATTTGTTTTGAAAGAAAGAAAGCCATCCGCCAATTTCATAGTTGTCAAAATCTGCCGGTTTTAAGTTGTAATAAAACTCGGCGGGAATGCCTGTTGTACCGCCGGTACCCGGTTTAGCTCTGAAGATAGAAGTAATTCCGGGAGGTGCAAAACCCTGAGAGTAATTGCCATAAAATCCTGCAAAATGAAAAGGATTGTAATTTGCACCGGCTTTGAAAGTCATTTTATCATAGACTTTACTTCCAGAAGAAAGATCGATTGCATTGTCATAATTCACTTTCATGTTGTCGTAACGCCCTCCAAAAGTAATTACTAATTTTTCGATTGGATTAAAACTGATTTGAGCATAACCGGCTGTGTTGAAGATGTCTGCCGTATAATCTGAAAGTTTTGAATCGGGATGTTCGGCAATGATTTCATAAGAATCTACAGTTTGTTTTCCTGCTTCTCCAGGATTTAAATCGGCTTTTAAATCAATTACATACGACCAATATGTAACGGGTGAGTAATCGTATAAAGCTCCCGCTACAATTTTAGTATTTAAGAAATCAAGTTTTTGAGTATGCTGTCCGATTGCACCGTAACTTTTGAAGTTGTTTGAATTTACTTCGCCTTTAGCAGTTGTAGGATTAACAGTTTGACTCCATTTAATTCCGTATGATGGATTTTGACCTAATTTGTTGTCACGTAAATAAGCTGTGATATAACTGCTTGAATTGCTGTTCCAATCGTGTTCTAAAGTTAAACGTGTTCTTAAAGCATCAGATTTTCTATAGGTGAAATCGGTTGTACTTTTATAGGTTCTGTTGTTAAAGGCTTCTTCATTTACACTTCCACTCATGTCAGAATAATATTTTCCGTACATGGTGTTGCTGATCAGTCGGGTAGAAGGAGAGATGTTGTAATCGATTCTTGCATTCAGATTATCTTTGTTATAATCTGAATAGGTCATCCAGCCGTTTTCCTGAAGGCTTGAAATTCCGGCAATATGAAAACCAACTTTGCCAATAGTTGCACCGCCGGCTGCCTGAAATCTTCTGTAACCGTAATTATCGGCCTGAATTCCAAATTTGAATTCAGGATCAACAGGCGGTTTAAGCGAAATTAAATTTATGGTTCCGCCAACAGCTTCGGGACCATATAAAGAAGAAACCGGCCCCTTTACAACTTCAATACTTTGGAGGTTAAATTGATTGATCTCTAGCAAAGCATTATGGTTAAAGATTCCCATTGGGCGAATTGGCAAACCATCTTCAAGGTATAAATAATAGGCATTTGTGGTCATAGGCTGACGGATCGACATCATATGCTGTTCATTTCCTAAATTGACCATTAAAACACCTGGCGTTTTATTTATGATTTCATAAACGGCTGTAGCCTTTGCCTCATTAATAGTTTTGGCGGTTAATTTACTGATTGCAACCGGAGTTTCTTTTCTTAAAGTTGCGGTACGGTTGGCCGTTATATAAACATTTTCGAGTTCCTGAGATTTAGTTGTGTCCTGCTCCGTTTTGTTCTGCGCAAAGACACATTGCCCTATGATTAACAGGGTAAAGTATATTTTTTTCATTTTAAATTATATAAATTAAGGGTAACCAGTTCTTTTTGGCTTGTGCCTAAAAAAAACAGGGTTTCAGTTTTGGCGAAATGCCATCAGAATTTATATAAAATAGGATGGAGGGTGAAAAATTGAATTTGAAACGGAGATAGGCTTCTCGTTTAAAGAATTGAAAATTCTAACTTCAGATTCGATTAGTGTTACTAATTTAAAATTTGCTGTAGGTGTATTTTGAATGTAAACAACTTCTACTTTTTCTTTTAGATTATTTTGCATTCTTTTTTCGTTGTCAGCGTATTTTTTTAAGCTTTTTTGAAGTTCACAACGACCATTACAGGTATTGAAAACCATTTTACGCTGCACACAGATTGTTTTTGAAATTTCTTCCTGATTTAATTTGAATGAGGTATAAACAAAGAAACTGCCAAAAGAAGGAACTAATAGCATGCAGGAAAGAAATATGACGAAAAGTCGTTTCAAAGTGTGTTTCGTTGTTTTCGAGTGCAAAAATACATTTTAAAAATTATTTGAAAGAATCATTTTAGTCATTTTCTAAAAAAAAACAGCTGTAATAACTAAATTACAGCTGTTTTAAATATTTGATAAAAAGATCTTTTTAGAGACCTCTTTTGGAATTTTATTCGTTAACCAAAACCCAAGTTCCGGCTGCTAATAAACTTTCAGCTTTTTTGTACTTCATCGTTTCTGTTTTACCGGTTGAAACTTCCTGAACTGTTACAGTGTCATTTCTGTTGATTTTTGGCATATCTCTTACGATAGTTTCGGTAACCTGACGCTGTTGTGTTTCTCCGGCTTCACGATTGATGTTTTCGCTGTTAGGAATTTCGTCTTTGCTTAATTGTAAATTTTCTTTTGGACGAACTTCTCTTGCTTCTTGAATTTCAGGAGCGTTCTGAGCAGGTAAATCACCTTTGAATAAGAATGAAATAACTTCTTTATTCACGTTGTCTAACATTCCTCTAAACAAGTTGAAAGCTTCTAATTTGTAAATAAGCAATGGGTCTTTTTGCTCGTGAACAGCTAATTGAACAGATTGTTTCAATTCGTCCATTTTACGTAAATGTTTTTTCCAAGCTTCATCCACAATAGAAAGCGTGATATTTTTCTCGAAATCAGCAATTAGTTGAGCACCTTCGCTATCGTAAGCTTTTTTCAGGTCAGTTACAACATTCAAAGTTTTGATTCCGTCTGTAAACGGAACTACAATTCTTTCGAAATGATTGTTTGGCTCTTCAAAAACTCCTTTAATAATTGGGAAAGCTTCTCTCGCGCTTCTTTCTGTTTTTTCTGTATAGAATGCTAAAGCTTCTTTGTATACTTTTCCTGTAACTTCAATGTCAGATAATTTTAAGAAATCTGCCTCAGAGATTGGAGATGTAATTCCGAAATAACGAATTAAATCAAATTCATATCCTTTGAAATCATTTGCTACTTTATTATTGCTTACGATTAATTCGCAAGTATCATAAAGCATATTCGCGATATCTAGTTTCAAACGCTCTCCAAACAATGCGTGACGACGACGTTTGTAAACTACTTCACGTTGAGAGTTCATTACGTCATCATATTCTAATAAACGTTTACGAACACCAAAGTTGTTTTCTTCTACTTTTTTCTGAGCACGTTCGATAGATTTAGTCATCATAGAATGCTGAATAACTTCACCTTCTTTCAGTCCCATTCTGTCCATTACTTTCGCAACTCTTTCAGAACCGAACAAACGCATTAAATTATCTTCAAGAGAAACATAGAACTGAGAACTTCCCGGATCTCCCTGACGACCAGAACGCCCACGTAACTGTCTGTCTACACGACGAGAATCATGACGTTCTGTACCAACGATTGCTAAACCTCCGGCAGCTTTTACTTCTGGAGATAATTTAATATCGGTACCACGACCAGCCATGTTTGTTGCAATTGTTACAACTCCGGCTTTACCGGCTTCTTCAACGATTTGTGCTTCTTGCTTGTGCATTTTAGCATTCAATACATTGTGTGTGATTCCTCTCATTTTAAGCATACGGCTTAATAACTCTGAAATCTCTACAGAAGTTGTTCCAATCAATACTGGTCTTCCAGCGTTTGATAATTCAGTAACGTCTTCAATTACGGCATTGAATTTCTCACGTGTTGTTTTGTAGATGTAATCTTCTTTGTCAATTCTTGCAATTCCACGGTTTGTTGGAATTTCAACAACATCTAATTTATAGATTTGCCATAACTCACCCGCTTCTGTAACCGCAGTACCCGTCATACCAGCTAATTTGCTGTACATTCTGAAGTAATTCTGTAAAGTTACAGTTGCAAAAGTTTGCGTTGCAGCTTCGATTTTTACGTTTTCTTTAGCCTCAATCGCCTGGTGGAGACCGTCAGAGTAACGACGTCCGTCCATGATACGACCAGTTTGCTCATCGACAATCATAATTTTGTTGTCCATGATTACGTATTCTACATCTTTTTCAAAAAGAGCATACGCTTTTAAAAGCTGTGTCAAAGTGTGAATACGCTCGCTTTTTACTCCAAAATCCTGGAATAATCTTTCTTTAGCTTCTGCTTCAGCGTCTTTGTCAAGTTTTTGTTTTTCGATAGCAGCAATTTCAGTTCCAATGTCTGGTAAGATGAAGAAATCTGAATCTGTATCTCCGGAAAGGTATTTAATACCGTTATCTGTTAATTCAACCTGATTGTTTTTTTCTTCAATCACAAAATACAAAGCTTCGTCCACTTTATGCATTTCGCGATTGTTGTCCTGCATGTATTGGTTTTCAGTTTTTTGAAGCAATTGTTTAATTCCTTCTTCACTCAAAAACTTAATTAATGCTTTATTTTTAGGTAAACTTCTGTAAGCTCTTAGTAATTGGAAACCTCCGTCTTTAGTATTTCCTTCTTTGATTAGTTTTTTAGCTTCTGCTAAGAAACCATTTGCTAACTGACGCTGTTGTGCAACTAAGTTTTCGATTTTTGGTTTCAGTTCGTTGAATTCGTGACGATCTCCCTGCGGAACCGGTCCTGAAATGATAAGTGGCGTTCTGGCATCATCAATTAATACAGAGTCAACCTCGTCGACAATTGCAAAATTGTGTTTTCTTTGAACTAAATCGCTAGGCGAGTGCGCCATGTTATCTCTTAGGTAATCGAAACCAAACTCGTTGTTTGTTCCGTAAGTGATGTCAGCGTCGTATGCTTTTTTTCTTTGTTCTGTGCTTGGCTGGTGATTGTCGATACAGTCAACAGATAAACCGTGGAATTCGAATAAAGGAGCTTTCCAAGTACTGTCACGTTTTGCTAAGTAGTCATTCACTGTTACTAAGTGAACTCCGTTTCCTGTCAAAGCGTTTAAGTAAAGAGGAAGAGTAGCAACTAAAGTTTTACCTTCTCCCGTTTGCATTTCGGCAACTTTACCTTCGTGTAGAACCATACCACCAATCAGCTGAACATCATAGTGAATCATGTCCCAAGTGATGTCTTTTCCGGCGGCATTCCATTTGTTAGCCCAGATTGCTTTATCGCCTTCAATAGTAATATAAGATTTTGCAGCTGAGAATTCACGGTCTTTTGCAGTTGCAGTAACTTCAACATGTGAGTTTTCTTTGAAACGACGAGCCGTTTCTTTTACAACAGAAAATGCTTCCGGAAGAATTTCTAATAAAGTTTTTTCTGAGATTTCATAAGCTTCTTTTTCAAGCGAATCAATAGCGTCATAAAGATCTTCTCTTTTGTCTATGTCTTCGATGTTTTCTACTTCTGCTTTAAGCGAAGCAATTTTAGCATCTTTGTCAGCTCTGGCTTCTTTTATTCTGTCTTTAAAATAAACAGTTCTTCCTCTCAATTCGTCATTAGTCAGACTCATTAAGGGAGCTTCGAATGTTTTAATTTTATTTAAGTAAGGTTGTAAAGCTTTGACATCTTTCTGTGATTTATCACCCACAAAGACTTTAATAATACTGTTTATGAAACTCATGATTTATTGTATTTCTTTATTATTTATATGTATTTGAACCAAAAAAAAAGCCTCTGTGATGAGACTTTTTCCTTTGGTTTATTTTTTTAATATTCATCCTCATTCCAAAGATAATCTTCGTCTGTTGGATAATCAGGCCAAATTTCTTCCATTGATTCGTATATCTCCCCCTCGTCTTCAATCGACTGTAGGTTTTCTACTACTTCCAAAGGAGCTCCTGCTCTAATGGCGTAGTCAATAAGTTCGTCTTTGTTAGCAGGCCACGGTGCATCACTTAAATAGGATGCTAATTCTAATGTCCAATACATCTTTTGTCGATTTAGTTTGTGCAAAAATAAATTTTTTACTGAAAAAGACAAGTAAAAATTGATTTATTTTAATAAAATTTAAGAACGTCTCTTTTTAAAATCCAATTTTTAAATTTCAAATTCCAAAATTGAAGCTAAAACCTCCAGTTTTAAAGCTTTTTATGTAAAAATTAAATTTGAAAGATTTTAATTTTTTGTTTGGAATTTGGGATTTAAAAGTTTGAAATTTTCAGAAAATTTATTTTCTGGGAATCCATTTTACTTCCTCCGCTTTTAGATCAGACGACAACTTCCGTGCCAAGACAAAAAGGTAGTCAGAAAGTCGGTTTAAGTACATAATTGCGATTTCTGGAACGCGTTCGTTATGGCTTAAATGTACTGCTAAGCGTTCTGCCCGACGGCAAATACACCTTGCGATATGACAATGTGACACGGTTGGATGGCCGCCCGGTAAAACAAAATGAGTCATTGGTGAGAGGCTTTCCTCCATTCTATCTATTTCATTTTCCAATAATTCAATATCAGAATCAATTATTCCGAGATTTTCTAATCTGAGTTTGCCGTTTTTTAAAACTTCTTTTTCCTGCGGAGTTGCCAAAATGGCACCGACAGTAAAAAGACGATCCTGAACTTCTATTAAAATGGACTTATAATGAGAATTGATTTCCTGATCACGAATTAGTCCTATGTATGAGTTTAGTTCGTCAACAGTTCCGTAACTGTCAATTCTGATGTGATCTTTTGGTACGCGGATCCCTCCAAAAAGAGCCGTTGTTCCTTTGTCTCCGGTTTTAGTATATACTTTCATTTTTTAAAGATGCTAAGTTTCTAAGGTGCTGGGATGCTGAGTTTTTTAGTTTTCTTTGAAACCGAGTTCGCTGTTTAGTTTTTTGAATTCTAATTGGGCTTTGTCGTTAAAATCGCCATTTGTACCTGCAGTTTCTGCAGATGACTGAAATCGTGAACAGCCTATGCAGACTATGGTCTGGCAAATCACTTCGCTATTTTTAAAGTAAACAAATCCAAGTCGGGGTTCATAACAGCCGGCAATGTTCGGATTCTCGAACATTTTTTTATTACTGAAAATAGAATTTAATCTTGAAACCTGTTCTTTGCTGAGTTTTTGTTTTTTAAGAATAGTGTTTATGTGCTGTCCTTTTTCATTAATAGGAGGGTAGAAATTTTCTCCGGAAAATCCAATATAATCAATTCCGATGACTGAATCACAATCAAAACCTTTCAGATAAGATAAATGACCATTGGCTTTTATTTTAACCGTGTTTTCCGTCAGCCATTTTATTTCTGTTTTCGGCGGTTTTGGCGGCAGGGGCTGAGGCTGGGAATTTTTATGTTCTGCCTCCTTTTTGCAGGAAGCCAATGCCAGAAGAAGAAACACAAAATAAAATGGACGCATTTTTATATTTTAGAGTTTATATTTTTGATTTTAGATTGGAATACTATAATCGTAAATTTTAGATTTAGAAAATAATCTATAATCAAAAATCTAAAATTATTTAGTCGTATCACTTTCAATTAAACCATCACGTAAACGAATAACTCGATGCGCATAGGCAGCAATATCTTCTTCGTGAGTTACCAGAATAACAGTGTTTCCTTGTGCGTGAATATCACCAAAAAGCTTCATGATTTCTACAGAAGTTTTACTGTCTAAGTTTCCTGTAGGTTCATCGGCTAAAATAATCGACGGTTTGTTTACCAAAGCTCTGGCAACAGCAACACGCTGGCGCTGTCCTCCGGAAAGCTGATTCGGCTGGTGATCCATTCTGTCGGCAAGGTTTACTTGTTTTAAAACTTGGGTTGCACGGGCAATTCTTTCAGATTTTCCATAACCTGCATAAATCATAGGAAGAGCTACATTGTCTAAAGCAGTTGTTCTCGGTAAAAGATTAAAAGTCTGGAAAACGAAACCAATTTCTTTATTTCTGATTTCAGCCAATTCATCATCTCTCATTTGGCTGACATCTTTTCCGTTTAAAACATAACGTCCGGAAGTGGGAGTGTCTAAACAGCCTAATAAATTCATTAAAGTAGATTTTCCAGATCCGGAAGGTCCCATTAAAGCAACGTATTCGCCTTTTTGTATTTCGAGATTTATTCCTTTTAAAACATAAACGATTTCGTTACCCAGAACAAAATTTCGTCTGATGTCGGTTATTTTAATTAATGGTTCAGCCATTTCTTCTTATAATTTTGGATTTAAAAGTACAAAACACTTTTCAATAAAAATGATAAGTAGTTTAGAATTGGATTTTGTTACAAAAGGTCTTTCGTAAATAAGCTTTTATATATTATATTTTTAAAATAGATTAATGTTATATTTTTTTAAATTGATTTTGCATGATTATCATTATTTTATAGGTTTTACAGATTTAAACTATTTTTAATTTTAAAAACATGATAATAATGTAATTTATTAGGTTGGGCGTTTAGTAAATTTGATTAATCAATTAATTAAAAATCAAGATTATGAAAAATATAAAGATAGTTGCAGGAATTACATTATTAGTATTAGGGTTAACATCATGCAAAGACGAAAAACAAGAAAAAGCTCAGAAAACAGTTGAAAACTATGTAATTTATGTTGACTCTGTTAAAAATGTAGCCGCTGCAGATTTGAAAGATAATTGGAAAAACGTAGAAGCCGAATATGACAGAAGATCTGAAGAAGCCCAGGCAGCTTTGGCTGATGTTAAAGACAATACTGCTGCGACTGAAAAAATAAATGCAAGTAAAATTAAATATGAGGAATTCAAAAACGAAATGGAGGCACAATTTGCTCCTCCGGCTTCTAATCCTAAACAACAATTAAGAGATGCTTTGTTTGGTGCAGGAAAACTTGGTGATGATATGAGTTTTAGCTGGGTAAATGCTCAAAATATTCATAGTGTTTATCAGCAGTTTGTTCATACTGTAGAAAATAATAAAGACAGGTATTCAAGAGAAGACTGGGACGAAATCAAGCTGATGTATGAAGCTCTTGACAGCCGTAAAAATACTGTTGAAAAAGAAGGTCTTACAGCTGAAGATAATAGAAAAATTGCCGGATTGAAAATCAAATTTGCACCTATGTATAAAATAAACAGAATGGGAGCTAAATCTGAAGAAAATAAAGAAGCAAAAAAATAAATAGATTAGTTAGTTTAGATTATTTTGAAAAATGGCAATCAGGAATGGTTGTCATTTTTTTATATCCGAATTACAAAATGTTCTTTTGGCTGTTCGTGTCTGAAAAATACAAATCCCCATTGGAAAGTGTCAATTGTGACTTTTACTTTTGAGTGGTTTTTAATAATTTCCCAGGCTTCTTCCATGTCTTCTGACCAATGAATATCATCAAAAATCCAAACAGAATCATTGTCAATTGTTGGTAGTAAAAGCTCAAAATAAGCTAAGGTTGCTTTTTTAGAATGATTACCATCAAAGTATATTAGGTTGTAATTTGTCGATTGAATGTTTTCGGAAATTAAAAAAGATTCAAACTCAGAAATTACATTTTCAACATTATTACAATCAAATTCAGCCAATTGATTTTGGGCAACATTTGCAGTATTTGGGCAGCCTTCAATTGTGATTACTTTTGCTTTAGGATTTCCCAAGGCTAGAGCCGATGTTGCTAAGCCTAAAGATGTTCCTATTTCCAGTATATTTTCTGGCTGAAAATAATTTGTAACCCGAAATAATAATTCTGCTCGTTTTGTCGAAATTCCAGCTGTCTGTGCAATTTTAGAAATTTGTCTTTTATTGGACTTGAAAACTTTTGAACCTGCTCCAAAATCGGTTACTTCAATAAAGTTTTTATTCTCTAAAAGTGATTTTCTGTGTTTTTTTAGAGTTGTATATTCCGGCTTGGTTTTCTTATCATAAAAACATTTTGTCAGCAAACTAAAAACAAATGGAGAATGAACCGCATGTTCATTTTTAGAATGCCAAAGAAATGTTAGATAAGATTTTATTTGAAACAGCATGTCGGATATCGAAAATGAAATAAATTTAGTTAATAGATAATAATTTTACTTCAAATATCAATACAGAGCCTCCAGGGATAACTTTGTTGCTTTTACTGCCATAACCTAAATGAGAAGGAATCAAAAGTAATCCGCTTCCCCCTGGTTTAAAAAAAGGGATTCCTTCCTGCCATCCAACAATTACTCTGCTTAAAGGAAAAGAAACTCCCTCGGCATCACTTTGATCAAATACTTTTCCGTTGGTAAAACTGCCTTTGTATGCTACAGTTACATTTGATGTTATGAAAGGGTTGTTTCCTTCGCCTTCTTCATTAATAATATAATATAAGCCAGAATTGGTTCTTTGTGCAGTTAGATTATTCTTCGCTAAATATTCTGTGATTTCTTTTTCATTTTGTGCAGTATAATCTTTGGTTTCGTTTTTATCATTTGAACACGAAATAAAAAGCGTTACAGCAAATAAAGTGTAGATAAGTTGTTTCATGGATTGTTTATTGTATGAGTATTTTTTTAAAAGATTTAGAAAGGAATTACTGTATAATAAGTTATCCTTCCAGTTTAGCAGAAAGTTCAAACCAGCGTTCTTCTTTTGCATCAATTTTATTGATTATATTTTGAAGTTCGTTAGCTTTTTTCTCGATATCTCCATCAGCAACTTTTCCGTCAGAGAATAATTGTTCGATTTTAGCTTTTTCAGCTTCAAGATCTTTAATTTCTCTTTCGATTTTTTGATATTCCTTTTGTTCGTTAAAACTCAAATTTCCAGTTGGATTGTTTTGTTTCCAGTCTTTTTTCTCGGCTTTGTTTTCTTCTTTTTGAGCGACATCAGCGCTGTCTTCGTAGGCTCTGAAATCAGAGTAGTTTCCTGGGAAATTTTCGATTTCGCCCTGTCCTCTAAAAACAAATAAGTGATCTACAATTTTATCCATAAAATAACGGTCGTGCGAAACTACCAATAAGCATCCAGGATAATCTAAAAGGAAGCTTTCTAAAACGTTCAAAGTCACAATATCCAAATCATTTGTTGGTTCATCGAGAATCAGGAAGTTTGGATTCTGAATTAAAACCGTACACAAATACAAACGTTTTAATTCTCCACCGCTTAATTTCTCAACGTAATCGTATTGTTTTTTAGCATCAAAAAGAAAACGCTCTAATAATTGCGAAGCCGAAATAATTTTTCCTTTTGCTAACGGAATATATTCTCCGTATTCTTTAATTATATCAATAACACGCTGACCCGGTTTTGGATTAATTCCGGATTGCGTGTAATATCCAATTTTTATGGTATCTCCCTTAACTACGCGTCCGCTGTCTGGAGGAATTGTTCCTGTCAAAAGGTTCAAGAAAGTCGATTTTCCAGTTCCGTTTTTACCAATAATTCCGATTCTTTCGCCACGTTGGAAATCAAAACTGAAATTGTCCAGAATAACACGGTCTTTGAATTTTTTAGAAAGTTTGTGAAGCTCAATAATTTTGCTTCCCATTCTTTCCATATTAATTTCAAGTTCAACTACATTTTCTTTTCGTCGACTTTGTGCTTTTTCTTTAATAATGTAAAAATCGTCCTGACGAGATTTAGACTTGGTTGTTCTCGCTTTTGGCTGGCGGCGCATCCATTCTAATTCCTTTACAAATAAGTTTTTAGCCTTGTCAATACTTGCATTTTCAGAAGTGATTCTTTCTTCTTTTTTCTGTAAATAATAAGAATAATTTCCTTTGTATTGGTAAAGTTTTCCGTTGTCTAATTCGATAATTTCATTGCAAACGCGTTCCAGAAAGAAACGATCGTGCGTTACCATAAACAGCGTGATGTTTTCTTTCGCAAAATAACTTTCCAGCCATTCGATCATTTCAAGATCTAAGTGATTGGTTGGCTCATCAAGAATCAATAAATCTGGACGGTTAATTAAGATAATAGCTAATGAAAGACGTTTTTTCTGTCCTCCGGAAAGATTTTTTACTTTAAGTTTAAAATCTTCCAGTTTTAATTTAAATAAAATCTGTTTGTATTGTGTTTCAAAATCCCACGCATTATGCTGATCCATTGCATCAAAAGCTTTTTGGTAAGTTTCTTCATCTGAAGGATTTTCTAAAGCTTTTTCATAAGCTTCGATAACTTTAAGCGTTTCATTATCAGAAGCGAAAATACTTTCCTCAATCGTAAGTTCATCTTGAAGGTTATTGTCTTGCGAAAGAAACGCCATTCTGATTCCTTTTCTTAGAACAACTTGTCCGGTATCTGGTTCTTCCAAACCATTAATAATGCTCATTATGGTTGTTTTTCCAGAACCATTTTTTGCAATAAAAGCGATTTTTTGATCTTTATTAATTCCAAAAGAAATGTTGTCAAAAAGGATTCTTTCTCCAAATGACTTTGATATATTTTCGACTGATAAGTAATTCACTTTGTAAATTCTAAGTTATAATTATGAGTTATGAATGTTTTCTAAAACATAACTTTTTGCAAAAGTAAACTATTATCTCGCATTTGCGAATTATTTATGGAGATACGAACCCAGAGCGGCGCTCAAATCTAAATAATGAATTTGCTGAGTAACATTTATTACTGGTTTTCGAATCAGCGATTGCCTGCTTCCTTTCGTTTAGTGGTATACTTTGAAAATTACGTAAAAAGAGCCGTTTGCAAAGCTTTTCATTACAAGATTTTGGAGGAGTGGGGTACGAGATTTTTTCATGCATTATTCATGCACTATCTATGCTTTATCCATACTTTATCTATGCACTATGACCCGTCCTTGACCCGTCCTAAAATAACTATACAGATTAGATAAAGTTGAGTATCTGGAAAAATTACTAAAAAAATAGAATATACTTTTATTATAAAAATTACTCAAAAAAAGCTGCAAAATATTCTTGCAGCTTTTTTTTGTTTTATGTCCACTCATTGATTTGCTCACTTCGTAACGTTGTCTTGTTTTAAATAATAGTAAACGAGCGCCCAATTTCATTAAATTAAGTGACGGCTGAAAAATTGTTAACTTAATGATATTGTGTCTGCGTCAGGGAAATTGTTTATGGAGATAGGGATTCAATATTATGCTCAAATCCAAATAATGGATTTGCTGCCGGATATTTAAAACAGGTTTCCGAACCAAAGATTCATTCGTAATAAAATAATGAAGTCCGTCTTTCGTAGCAATTCCTTCAATTTGATGAAAGGGAAGTTTTAAATCGATTCTTCGTTTATTTCCAGATAAAAAATCATAATCTTTAAAATCATAGAGCAGATACAAAAAAGGTTTTCCAACTTTGGTATAGCCACACAAAACAATTAGTTTTTTGTTTTCCAAATAAGTTGCGCCAGTGACCAAACCTTTTGTGTCTAATGTAGATTTTAATTTCGCAATCTGAGTTCCAGATCCTTTCGAGAGTGCATAAATATTGGTTTTAGACGTTTTCCATTGTTTGGTAAAGAAATAAATACTGTCTTTGGAAACAACAAAAGCTTCGCAGTCAAAATTGGTTTTGTTAGGTTTTGATGGAGAAAAATCAGTTTGATCGGAATAAGTGAATGAAATGGTTTCAATTTTCGGATTTTCTTCTAAAAAAGATCTTTTTTCAATTTTAAGGATTTTCAGATCAGTTCTGTTTCCATAATAATTATTGCCAAAATCTCCAATGTAAATATTTGTACTGTCCTGCGAGATTTCTTCCCAATCATTATTGATAACTTCAGGAAGAATGATTTTCTTTTTAATTTTTCCTAAAGAATCCAGTCCATAAATGGTTTTGTCATGATCATCATTATGAGTCCACAAGAGCTGGTTGAAATGAATGAGTCCTGAACTTTCTTTTAAAGAGTCACTAAGCTTTATTGAATATTCAGCTTTTATTTTCGTGCTTTCATATTCGTAGCTTCCATCATTTATAATAGTATTGGGGTTGTGTTTTTTTGCAAGCGAGTCTGTACATCCGGAAACCTGGCTGTAACCGACGGTAATAAAAAAAAAGAAAAACAATAAATATTCCTTCATAAGCATAATGCAATAAACAGAAAAAATAGCAGTTATGTTTAAATATTTGATGATAGTTTTAGCGAATGTATATAAAATATGCCTAAAAAGTAGGCATATTTTTTTGCAGAATTTCTTAATTGCAGGAATTTTATTGTTTAAGAAAAAGATTATTCTTATTTAAATGGCGTTAAATTAAATTATGTTTATTTTTTTATCACAATTTTAATAATAGATGTAATTTGTTGATAAGGTTATGTGGTTGGTAATGAGATTAATGTATTTTTGTTTGTGTTTTATTAGCGCTACAGAGCTACTTTTAAGTGTATAATCTAAAAAATGTCAATACATTTGCGCAGACTTTAAATTTATTCTAAAACCTCATAAAATGGGAGTTAGAAATGCGTAGCTGTGTTTGGACTAAACTACTCTAATGAATTTAAGAAGAAAAAGACTGTTATTGATTTATGAAATTACAAATAAAATTTAACATATAGGTTAATTTCATTCAAAGTAACTGAATAATGACAAAAAAGAAAAATGGCTTACGCCTGTAAAATGTAATTCTTAATTTTTTTATTAATGTTTAAAATAACAAAACCCCAAAATTACCTACTTATGAAAAAAATGTTTTTTGCTTTGTTTTTAGTAGCAACAGTTTCACAAGCTCAATACAGATTTAGATATGATAAGCTTTTTATGGAAGCAGGAGTTGGAATGGCTATTCCTTTATCTCTTACTTCGGCTTCTGGTGAAGGCAGACCATTAGGACTAGTTCACGGTCAGGGAGCTTTACGTTATATGTTTAGTGAAGATGTTGGTGTAATGGGATCTTTAAGTTTTGATCAGTTTAATCATGGAATTCAAAAAAGTGATCAATTAGTGGCTGGTTTAGAGCTTTGCTATAATTTAGGTAATTTGATTGAATTGTCAAGAAACACAGGTGGTCAATTTGGTTTATTGGTTCACGCTGGTGGAGGAGCCGGGGTAATGTCCAGCCAATATTTCAATCGTGATAAAATTGGTGTTTTAATGATAGGTGCTAAACCGTATGTTTTTATAAATGAAAAAGTTTCTTTTTTTGCAGATTTGACCTATAAATCTACATTGTCACAAAAATTATATTATAATGGAGATTTAGTTGGGAATGATTTAACAGGCAGTAATCTGGCACTTACTTTTGGTTTTATTGTAGCTTTGGGACAAAATCGTTTCCACGCAGATTCAGCGTATTAACTGAAAGAATTTTTAATACATTTTTTATATAAAAAGATAATAATGAAGATAGGAATTACTTTTAGCGCCTTCGATTTACTTCATGCAGGACACATTACAATGCTGGAAGAAGCCAAACGCCAATGTGATTATTTAATTTGTGCCTTGCAGACTGATCCGACATTGGATCGCCCTGAAAAAAACAGACCGACACAGACCGTTGTAGAACGTTATATCCAATTAAAAGGATGCAAATTTGTAGACGAAATTGTTCCTTATGCAACAGAACAGGATTTAGAAGATATTTTGAGATCGTTTAAAATTGATGTTCGAATTTTAGGTGATGAATATCGTGAAAAAAACTTCACCGGACGTGAGTATTGTGAGTCTAAAGGAATTGAACTGTATTTTAATACAAGGGATCATCGTTTTTCAAGCAGCGGGTTAAGAAAAGTAGTAGCTGAAAAAGAAGCATTAAAAGTAATTTAAATAAAAATGGAAAGTACAGCAAAAATATACATTGCGGGACACAAGGGCATGGTTGGGAGCGCAATTTGGAGAACACTATCTGAAAAGGGATTTACAAATTTGATTGGCAAGTCTAGTAAGGAACTTGATCTTCGTAATCAACAAGCTGTTAGGGATTTTATTGCTAATGAAAAACCCGATGTTATTATTGATGCAGCTGCCCGTGTAGGAGGTATTTTAGCCAATAATGATTATCCATATCAGTTTATTATGGAAAATATGCAAATTCAGAATAATCTGATTGATTCGGCTTTACAAAATGATGTAGCGAAATTTATTTTTCTTGGAAGTTCCTGTATTTATCCAAAATTAGCTCCACAGCCGTTAAAAGAAGATTATCTGTTGACAGATACTTTAGAGCCAACGAACGAGTGGTATGCCATTGCTAAAATTACAGGTGTAAAGTCTTGTCAGGCTATTCGAAATCAATTTGGAAAAGATTACGTGAGCTTGATGCCGACAAACTTGTATGGAACACATGATAATTTTGATTTGAATACTTCTCATGTTTTACCGGCAATGATCCGGAAATTTCATGAAGCAAAAGAAAATAATCATGCACCTGTAACACTTTGGGGTAGCGGTACTCCAATGCGTGAATTTTTATTCGTAGATGATATGGCTCAGGCAGTCGTTTTTGCTTTAGAAAATAAATTACCTGATTATTTGTATAATGTAGGAACGGGTGAGGATTTAACAATTAAACATCTTGCAGAAACCATTCAACAGATTACAGGTCATAAAGGAGAAATTATTTGGGATTCTTCTAAACCTGATGGAACGCCAAGAAAATTAATGGACGTTACCAAAATGCATGATTTAGGCTGGAAACATAAAATAGAACTTACAGAAGGAATTCAAAAAACTTACGAATGGTTTTTAGAAAATATTGAAGCCTTTAAACAAGTAAAAATGTAGATTTTTTATCTAATTAGTAAAAAGTGAAAAGTAAGAAGTGAAAAGTGAGAAGATAAGTGAATTCTGAACTTAGAAAAATCGAGCAAAGCGAGAGACAACTCACAACTTACAACTTACAACTCATAACCCATAACCCATAACTCAAACCCATGAGCACACAAAAAGTAGCCCTTATAACAGGAATCACAGGTCAGGACGGATCTTATTTAGCCGAATTATTATTAGAAAAAGGATATCAGGTACACGGAGTAAAAAGACGTGCATCTTCTTTTAACACACAACGAATCGATCATATTTATCAGGATCAGCACGAAGTACATGTTAATTTTAAATTGCATTATGGTGATTTGACTGATTCAACTAATATTATTAGAATAATTCAGGAAGTTCAGCCGGATGAAATTTATAATTTGGGAGCGATGTCTCATGTGAAAGTGTCTTTTGATTCTCCTGAATATGTAGCGAATGTGGACGGAATAGGGACTTTGAGAATATTAGAAGCTGTTAGAATTTTGGGATTATGTGAAAAAACCAGAGTTTACCAGGCTTCGACCTCTGAGCTTTACGGAGGTATGGTTGAAAATAAAAACGAAAAAGGTTTTTATGATGAAAACTCTCCATTTTATCCTCGTTCCCCATACGGTGCTGCTAAAATTTACGGTTTTTGGATCACAAAAAATTACCGTGAGGCTTATAATATGTTTGCCTGTAATGGTATCTTGTTCAATCATGAGTCTCCAAGACGTGGTGAAACTTTTGTTACCCGAAAGATTACTATGGCAACGGCTGCTATTGCAAAAGGAAAACAGGAATGTCTTTACTTAGGAAACCTTAACTCGCAAAGAGATTGGGGACATGCTAAAGATTACGTAGAAGCGATGTGGAGAATTTTACAGCAGGACACTCCAGAAGATTATGTGATTGCTACAGGAGTTACAACTTATATCAGGGATTTTGTAATTATGGCTTTTGCAGAAATAGGGATAACATTGACTTTTGAAGGAGAAAATGAAAATGAAGTGGCTAAAGTGGCAGCTTGTAACAACCCACTATACCAATTGGAAATAGGTAAAGTAGTGGTACGTGTTGACCCGGAATATTACCGTCCAACTGAAGTAGATTTGCTAATTGGAGATCCTACAAAATCGAAAACCAAACTAGGTTGGAAACCTCAATACGATTTAGCGGCTTTGGTAAAAGAGATGGTAGCAAGTGATTTGAAATTGTTTTAAAAGCTATTATTTAAAAGCATCTCGTTTTTAATTATAGAGTTTAAATTATTTTGGTCGTTGTAAAATAAAACATTGAAAGAACGATATATTTACATTGATAGACTAAAGGGATTCACTATTTTTTTAGTAGTGTTAGGACATATTATTCCTGTTTTAATTGAAGATAAAGGAGCACATAAGAATGAATTATTCTTATTTATTTATTCTTTTCATATGCCTTTGTTTTTTTTCTTAAGCGGTTATATTGTTTATAAAACCATAAAAATTGACTCCTTAAAAGAATATCTTCAATTTGTTAAAAACAAAGGTATTAATTTGTTAATTCCGATGTTATCTTGGCCATTACTGGAGCAATATTGTTTTACATCAAAAACAGACTTTAGTTTTGAGACTTTTCTTGGTGTCATTCTGGAAGAAATTAAAAATCCAGGGTTATGGTTTTTAAGAATGCTGTTCTTTTTTCTAATTGTTTATTCCATTTTTCATATTGTATCTGAACGTTTTAATAAAAGAAAGTTGTTCATCTATGATTTAGTAATACTCATTATTGATATAGCTTTATTTCTTATACTTTGTTATTTACTCCAGTTAGAAGCCATTTTTCATCATTTGTTTTATTTTATTTTTTTGATGATTGGTGTTTTTTTATCAAAATATGATCTTCTAAAAACAATAATTGCTAACAAGGTAATTCTTTCATTATCATTACTTTTTTTTATTGTCAGTGTCGGTCATTATAATGATTTAATATATCTTATAGACTCTTCACAGATTAAAATTTTAAAGTTTTTTATATCTGTCTTTGCAATAATTATTTTTTATCATATAGCAAAGAATATTAGTTTATCTAACTGGTTTGATAATTCTATTTGTTTCTTAGGAAGAAAATCGCTAGTGATTTATGTAACTCATTTTATGTTTCTTACCATTTTCTCAAAGTCAATGTTACTTCCTGTTGATATAAGTTTTTTCTTTTTAGCATTAATAGCAGTTCCTCTTAGTTTGATAATGATTTATTTTTGCCTTTTAATTAGTAAAATAGTTGAGTTGTTTCCAATTTTTAATTTTTTACTTTATGGGGTAAGAATAAAAAAATGATAGCTAATTAAAATAATCTTAAGAAGGCTTTAGTAAACTATTTGGTTACCTAATAATATTTCTTTTCTAAGTTTAATAAAGAATGATAGAATTGCAAAGGAATAATTTATGAAAAAAGAAAAAAAAATAATTCAAAATATTTTATGAGTAAAAGGGAAAGATATCAAGAACTTGATTGTCTAAGAGGATTGGCCGCCATAGCTGTAGTACTCTTTCATTTTACATTTGGATATGATAATGGATTACATATCTTATCAGAAGATAAATTTTATTTTAGATATGGCAATTTTGGTGTCTATTTATTTTTTATTATAAGTGGATTTGTAATTTTCATGACATTAGAAAATACTACACGAGTAAAAGATTTTATAATATCCAGATTTTCAAGATTATATCCGGCATATTGGGCAGCAATTTTTTTGTCTGTAACTATTACAACATTATTAGGAGCACCTTTTCAAAGAGGAATTTTTTCGTTAAAACAGATTTTGATTAACCTGACAATGTTTCAACATTGGTTTAAAGTTAAAGATGTTGATGGTGCATTTTGGACATTGGCAATAGAATTAGCTTTTTATTTTATCATGGCTTTTGTTTTTTTTCTCGGAAAACAAAAGCAAATTATTACCATTTGTATCTTATGGTTGTTTTTGTCAATTATATTTACTGTTTTTGATTTACCATTTGAACGATATATAACAGCAATTTTAATATTAAAATTTGCTCCCTTCTTTATAGCAGGAATTTTCTTTTATCTAATTAAACACAGACCAGAAAATAAATTTTATCATTTATTGATATTTGTTAGCTTGTTTTCTGAACTAATTATATTCTATGAAATTGATTCTTCTATAATAGAATACGTGATTGTTATTTTTCTGTATGTTGTTTTTTATTTGTTTATATATAGCTATCTAAAATTTTTAACTCATAAAATCTTAGTTTTTTTTGGAACAATTTCTTATTCTTTATATCTAATACATGAAAATATTGGTTATGGAATAATATATTGGTTGAAAAAAATTCATGACTATCAGATTTTTTATATACCCATAACTTTTTTTATGATTTTTTCACTAGCTATTTTTATTACTTTTTGCATTGAAAGACCAGCAATGAAATACCTTCGAAATCATCTTAATGAAAAAAGATAATAAATATGTTATTATGAATTACGTTCTATGAAAAATAAGTTAACTCGACTGAAAAGGCATCCAAAATATAATAATTGGATGCATTGGGGAAAGTTGATAAGTATTACTGGTGGGGCTCAGATTTTAATTCAGATTATTGGTTTTGGTTGTGGTATTTTTATAATTAGAAATTTTTCGATTGCTGAATATGCTATTTATACACTTGCTAATACTATGTTGGGAACCATGAATATATTAGCAGATGGAGGTATTGTTTCTGGAGTAATTGCAGAAGGTGGAAAAGTTTGGCAGGATAAAGAAAAATTAGGCGCGGTTATTTCTACGGGAATGAACCTAAGAAAAAAAATTGCTATTGGAAGTATTTTAATCGCAGGTTCGGTGTTGATTTATTTATTGATGCATAATAATGCTAGTTGGTATTACTCTATTTTAATATTACTCTCATTAATTCCTGTTTTTTATGCCAATCTTTCAGATTCTTTACTCGAGGTTGCTCCTAAATTACATCAGGATATAAAGCCTTTACAAAAAAACCTGGTAATGGCTAACATAGGAAGATTATTGTTGACAATTCCTTCTGTTTTTTTTATTGCATTTACACCAATTGCAATAATTGCTACTGGCATACCTCGAATAATAGCAAATTTTAAGCTAAAAAAAATATCCAATAAGTTTGCTACTTTAAACCAAAAAGAGGATGCTCAAATCAAAAAGAATATTTTGCATATGGTCAGGCGTATTTTGCCTGTAGAGGTATATAATATTTTTTCAACTAATATAACTGTCTGGATTTTGTCAATTATTGGCGCAACTAGTTCTATAGCACAGGTAGGGGCTTTATTTAGAATTGGAGCCGTTTTATCATTGTTTACTATTGTCTTTAATACTATAATAGTACCTCGATATTCAAGATTGAATGAAGTAAAAAAAGAATTACAAGAAAAAATGATAAAAATTCAATTGCTTTTATTTAGTGTCAGCTTCGTTATTGTGTTTTTTACATGGTTTTTTTCAGCTCAAATTATTTGGCTTTTAGGTAACAATTATGAAAATTTAGATTCTGAATTAGTTTTAACAGTAATTATTTTTTGTCTCAACATAATATCAACTGTAATCTATACACTTTGTAGGAGTAGAGGTTGGGTAATAAGCCCTGTTTTAAATATAAGTATTAATTTGTTATCAATAGTTTTGGGTGCTTTTATTTTTGACATTACAAGTTTAAAAGGAATTTTAATATTTAATATCGTTACATCAGCAGTTTTGGTAGTAATGCATGGAGGATATTCTTATTTTAGATTATATCAGCTAAAAAATATGGAAAACATTTATGAGTAGAACAAAATATGAATTAGATATTCAAAATAGATCCTTGTTTCGTTATTATTTAGGGATAGGAGCAAGGTTGAAAAGATATTTTTATTATTCGTATTCCAGATATGTTGCAAGGAAAAAAGGAGCAATTATTGGAGAGAACGTGGTTTTGCCGCTTTCATTAGCAAAAAATGCAAATAAGAATCTTATAATTGGTGAGAATAGTTCTATACAGACAGATTTAATAGATTTAAGAGCAAAAGTTACTATTGGTAGTAATGTAATAATAGGTTCAGGAGTTGAAATTCTAACTTGCAGTCATCTGATTGACTCCCCTGACTGGGAATTTAAGTCGTATGGAATAATAATTGAAGACTATGTTTGGGTAGCAACACGTGCATTTGTTCTGCCAAGCTGTAGAAAAATAGGCTATGGTGCAGTTTGTGCAGCAGGTGCTTTAGTGACTAAAGATGTAGAGACAATGAGTGTTATTAGCGGTAGTCCGGCATTACATTTAAAAACAAGAGGGCAAGTTCATTCCAATTTAATTGTACCATCTCTTTTAGGAGGAGATTTAAAGATTTATATTAGAACTTGGAATAAAAGAAAAAAATAAAAATTTGATGAGAATAAACATAGGAGCATCACATCGATTTCATTTATTAGATTTAGCTAAAGAATTAGAGACATTAGGACATGACGTCCGTTTTTATTCATATGTACCTACAAAAAGGGCTATTAAATATGGCTTAAAAAAGGAATCAAGTTTTTCATTGTTTTTTATAATGTTACCTTTTTTAGGATTAATAAAATTATCAAAAAAACCTTCATTTTCGTTAAAATTAATTAATTGGGCATTAGATAGTTATTTGTCATTTTTTATGAAGCCATGTGATGTATATATTGCTTTAGGTACTGTTTATAAAAAATCATTTGTAAGTGCTAAAAAAAAATATAACGCTATTACCATATTAGAATGGGGAAGCAAGCATATTGAAGAACAACAAAGAATTTTATCGCTTATTCCTAACGTAGTGCAACAGGATAAGTATTTTATAAATCGTTCTTTGACAGGCTATAAACTCGCTGATTATATAGCTATAGCATCTGATCATGTTAAACAAAGCTTTATTGAACGAGGTATTTCTGAACATAAACTAATTCAAAATCCATATGGTGTAGATTTGTCAATGTTTGCCCCTACAGAATTATCGTCTGAAAAAAATTACGATATTATTATGGTAGGAGGTTGGAGTTATCGAAAAGGATGTGACTTATTGATAGAGTATTTTAAAGAGACTGAATTGACTTTTCTGCATGTTGGACCTATTGTTGACTTGTCATTTCCTGATCGTAATAATATGACACATGTTGATAGTGTTGACCAAAAAAAATTAATAGATTACTATAAAAAAGCTAAAATATTTGTTTTGGTTTCAAGAGAGGAAGGACTGGCTATGGTTCAGTCACAAGCTTTAGTTTGCGGTTTGCCAATAGTTTGTACAAAAGATACTGGGGGAAGAGATTTAAGAAATATATTAAAAGATAAAAAATGGATTATTGAGATGGAAAATTTTACATTTCAAGATTTAGACAAAGGTATAAAAGAGGCATTATCCTTAGCACAAAATCAAACGGGATTTAGATCATATTCTACAGGTGTAAGTAGCTATTTGAACTGGAAAGCATATGGAGAGCGCTATAATAAAAATTTAGAGCAAATTTTTAAATTAAATTAAATGAACTTTTCCAAATTAGGAAAATATACCGTTATCTTATCAACAATTCCTGCATTGTATGTTAGTATTTATCCAGGTAAAATTGTATTAATTACTATGTTATGTTCATATATTCTTTTAATAGGAATGCTGATTATAGTAGCAAAACTGCAGGTAATAAATGAAAAAATAAATATAAACTTTGATAGCGTACTGTATGTAAAGTTTTTTTTATTTTATAATCTTTTAGTATTAATTAGAGGAATATATGATGCAAAATCTGATCAAGATTGGATAGCTATGTTTTCAGCAACAATCCCATTATTTTTAGTAATTCATTTTTCTATTTATTTGGCAGCATATAACACATCAATTAATAGTCTTATTAAATCATTTATGACCTATGGGGTTGTTTTGTCAATCTTTATTTTTTTCTTTGAGCCCCCTTTATCAATTGATTTTACTAAATCTATATCGCCAATATATTTAATGATATTTTTGATACCTTTTGTTAATAAAATCAATCGTATTTTTATTATTTTTTTAACGTTAATATCATTTTTTAGTGATTTTTCAAATCGCTCAAATCTTATTAATATTTGTATAGCATCCGTTATAACACTTAGCTTTTTTTGGAAAAAAAGGATGTGGGTATTAAGCTTAATAAAGGGTACGAGAATTTTCTTGCTATCATCTCCAATTGTTTTTTTAATATTAGGTTTGTCAGGAGTATTTAATGTTTTTTTAATTGGAGACATGATGCAAACTTATAGTATTGAAACTAGTAACGGTAATAAGCAAGATCTTTTAATAGATTCCAGAACATCCATTTATTCAGATGTTTTTTCTGAATTAAAGAGACAAGAAGCTTTTGTTTTTGGACTTGGAGCATCAGGAAAAACAAAAACATCACTAACGGAAGTATCATATGCCGATTTTGATAAAATATATAAAGAAGGTCGTAGAAGAACAGAATCAGGAATGCTTAATTATATACAATGGGGAGGAATGATTGGTGGATTGGTTTATTTTTTACTTTTTGTTAAGGCATCTTTTTTAGGGATTTATAGATCCCGAAACTGGTTTTGTGTAATGTTGGGGGTCTGGGTAGCATTTAAAGGCCTTTTTTCATTTATAGAAGATGCAACATATTTTTCAGTAAGTTCAATATTTATTTTTTTTGCAATTGGAATTTGCATGAGTAAAAAAATTAGACAGTTAGATGATTTGGAAATAAAAGTGTTCTTTAAAAAAACTTTAAAATTTAATTAAAATCTATTTAAACAAAACTGGATGAATATAAAAGATATAAGTGTTAGAGTTCTTAAAAAAGCATATAGGTTTTTTTTAATTAAAAAATTTGAAAACCCATATTGTGACATAAATAGGCAATCAGCAAATGATCAAATTTATGATTTATTAAACGATAACAAACCTTGTATGATTGCAAGATTTGGCACAACAGAGTTAATTGCGATTAATAATTACTTATGCATCACTAGTAACGAAAAATATTATAAAAAGATCTGGAATTATATTACAGATAAAACCCATTTGCCATGGTGGGATGAAAAACATTTTAAGTACATGGATGTGTTTTCAGGGATTTTTCCTCCTACAAAAGAAACTGCAGAAGAGTTTTCTGAACTTTATCTTTCGGATACACCTCAAATAGATTTATTAGGATCATTTCAATATTATGAAAAATTCATGCCATTGCGTTCTGATGTAAAATATGTTCATTTAGAATGTCTATATCCTTTTTTTGTAGAAAAACCATGGACAAGAGTTTTAAAAGGAAAAAAAGTATTGGTTGTTCATCCTTTCGAAGAAACGATACAGGAACAATATAAATTAAGGGATAAACTTTTTGAAAATCCTGATCTACTTCCTGAATTTGAATTAATAACCTACAAAGCGATACAGTCTGCTGCTGGCATTGAAGTCCCATATAAAGATTGGTTTGAAGCATTAAAATTGATGAAGGATCAAATTTCAGAAATTGATTTTGATATTTGTATTTTAGGTTGTGGAGCTTATGGTTTGCCATTAGCAGCTCATATAAAAAGGATAGGTAAAAAAGCTTTTCATATGGGTGGAGGGGTTCAGTTACTATTTGGCATCAAAGGCAAACGATGGGATACTCCTAGTTATGGACGTGAATATGGAATACCTGAATTATTTGTAGAGCCGTATTGCAATTTATATAATGAGTATTGGACAAAACCATTAAAAATTAATACACCAGATAAGGCTTCAGCTATTGATGGAGCTACTTATTGGTAGTTAAATTGTTTATATATGGATAGTATAAATAAAATTTTTGCGCATAATTTTTTAGCCATCATCTATTTTAATTTTAAAATGCTACCTTTTTCACAGGCCATCAAACTTCCTTTTGATTTTTATTATAAAATAAGATTTGAAAATTTATCAGGTAAAGTTTTTTTAAATAGTGAGAAAATAACTAGAGGAATGATTAAAATTGGGGGTAGAGGTTCAGAAATGTTTTCACGTACTACAACTATTATAGATTTAAAAGGTATTTTTAAAATAAATGGTACTCTTGAAATTGGTCATGGCTGTTTAATACGAGTTGAAAAAAAAGGCATTTTGTCTACAGGCAAGAATGTACGTATTGGAGCTTTAAGTAAGGTTTTTTGCGAAAATAATATTTTGTTTAAGGATGAAATTGATTTTAGCTGGGAATGTCAAATCTTTGATACTAATTTCCATTATATTAGAAATGTTTTAGATAATTCAATAGATGATAAGGTTGGTTCTGTTGAAATAGGATCTTATAATTGGTTTGGTAATAGAATAACTGTTATGAAAGGAACTAAAACACCTGATTTTTTTATAGTAGCTTCTAATAGTTTATGCAATAAAAGCTACTATAATTTTCCTCAAAACTCAGTAGTTGGTGGTTTCCCTGTAAAACTAATAGGTGAAAATAAAAAAAGAATATTTGAGAATTTAGAAGATACTTCAAAATTTGATCATGAATAAATGGATTCAATGCATAATATAGCTGTTTTATTAACTTGTTTTAATAGGAAAGAAAAAACAATAAATTGTTTAAGCCAACTTTTTAAGCTTAAAAGTGATTTAGATGTATATTTAGTTGATGACGGTTCAACTGATGAAACTAGTAAGGCAGTTGTAGAAGGATTCCCTCAGGTAAATTTGATCTCAGGATCAGGTAATCTTTTTTGGAATAAAGGCATGTATTTAGCTTGGGAATATGCAGCTAAAAAAGATTATGATTATTATCTATGGTTAAATGATGATGTCGTTATTTATGAAAATTGTTTTGATGAACTTTATTCATGTATAGATTTGACAGAAGATAAAGCAATTATATCAGGAATAATAGAAACTTCAGATAAAAAAGATACTTTATATGGTGGTTTTGATGCTAATAAGAAATTAATTAAACCAAATGGGGAATTAAACCTTATTAGGAATATGAATGGAAATGTTGTTATTGTGCCTAAAGAAGTTTATAAAATTTTAGGCAATTTAGATATTCATTATCATCATGATTTAGGTGATGTAGATTATGGATTACGTGCACAAAACAATGGTATTGCCGTTTTTACTACAAGAGTTGCTATTGCAAGTGGTGAAAAAAATGATATTTGCCGGGTAAGACAAAACAACACTAATATTATTCAAAGGTTCAAAAAATTATATTCACCTTTAGGTGCAAATCCTAAAATTATATTTTATTTTAGGAACAAATATTTTGGTTTTATAAATGCGGTATTCTATTTTGTTTTTTTGCATTTTATAAATTTTATTCCAGATAAGTTAAATAAATTAATTTTTGGGACTCGTTACCTTTAGTTTATTAAATAATAAATGAATACAATGAAAATTCTTCGTGTTATTTCATCAATGCATCCAAGTAATGGAGGTCCTTGTCAGGGAATTCGTAATGCTATACCTTATTTTAAAAGAGTAGGAATAACAACAGAAGTAGTTTGTATGGATGACAAGAATAGTAATTATCCTGTACTTGATGATTTTACTATTTATAAAGTTGGTAGCGGGATAACTTCTTATAAATATCAACCGGAATTATCAAGGTGGCTAAAAGAACATATTCAAAAATATGATGTTGTAATTGTTCATGGGATTTGGCAGTATCATAATTTAGCGGTTTATAAAGCAATTAAATTCTTAAAAAAGAAACAGCAATATGCTCCTAAGATAGTAGTTATGCCCCATGGCATGCTGGATCCTTATTTTCAAAAAGCAGTAGACAGAAAGTGGAAAGCTTTGCGAAATAAATTAGTTTGGTCATTAATTGAAAAAAAATGTATTAATCATGCTGATGCTGTCTTTTTTACTTGTGAGGAAGAAATGTTATTAGCTGCTACTACTTTTAAAAATTATAATCCTAAAAGAATATTTAATGTAGGATATGGTATTCAGATGCCTCCAGAAAACAGTAAGCAACTGGAAGAAGAGTTTCATAAAAGCTGCCTATCTGTTAAGGATAAAAAATATTTTCTTTTTTTAAGTCGTATTCATGAAAAAAAAGGAGTCGACTTATTGATAAATGCATATAATGAAATATCTCAGGAGAATTTAGATTTGCCGGATTTGGTTATTGCCGGGCCATTAGAATCTAATTATGCAAATGAAATGATACAACTAGCATTAAATAATAAAAAAATACATTTTCCAGGAATGTTATCTGGTAAAGCGAAATGGGGTGCATTTTATAATTGTACAGCTTATTTTTTACCAAGCCATCAGGAAAATTTTGGTATTGCGATTGTCGAAGCTATGGCTTGTAAAAAACCTGTTTTAATAACTAAAAATATCAATATTTGGCGCGAAATTATTGATGGAGGAGGTGGCTGGTTAGTTGATTTAAAAAAAAAGAAAGAATTAATGAATATTCTTTTAGCTATAATTGAAGAGTCAGAACAAAGTTTAGTAAAAAAAGGTAAAAATGCCTTTGAAACTTATCAAAATAATTTTGATGTCAAAATTTGTACAGATAAGTATGTTAAAACTTTAAAAAGTATATAATTATTTTTAAAATTAAATCGCTTTTCAAAATTAGAATATGGAAAAAAGAATAAAAAATCTGGATTTATTTCGCTTTTTAGCAATACTATTAGTTGTCTACCTTCATATAGGAACCCGATTTTTATCTAATATAATAAAATATGATGTATTGCTTAAAGTTGGGAAATATGGGGTTGAAATGTTTTTTCTTTTGAGTGGTTTTTTGATTTCAAATATTTATTTTAAAAAGAAGAATGTTAGTTTATTAAAGTTTTGGCTAGGACGTTTTTTGAGAACATATCCCCCTTATATAATTACATTAATAATTTCATATGCAGCTGTATATTTTTTCAAGAAACAATCTTTCGATTGGGGATATATATTATTTTTTCAAAATTTTTACCAAACGATACCTTTTTTTTTGGCATCATGGTCTTTATGTGTTGAAGAACATTTTTATTTGGTTTTCCCCTTTATAGTTCTGTTTTTATCATTACTTAAGAACAAGTATTTACAGCTTTTCGTTTGGATTACTTTAGTTTTGGCACCCTCATTTATTAGACTTTATTTTGGAAATTATCTTAACATGAATTGGGGATATTATACCACAGCAAGTATTTTTAGATTTGATGGTATAGCCTTAGGGTGTTTAATTTCATTTTTAATTAATCATTATAATTTTTCGTTTAAAGTAAATCCATATTTTAGTTTATTCATGTTTATGGTCTTTTTACTATTCGGTAGCTATCTTTCAAATTTTCAAACTGTTTTTACTTATAGTTTTGGTTATTTAATATTGGTCATTATTATTGGTTTAACATTTTTGTCATTTTATTTTGCAGATGAATTTTTCATTTCTCGATTTAATTTTATAAAGGAAGGTGCTTATATGGCTTATTCAATCTATCTTACACATAATTTAGTGATAAATTTTATAGAAATGATAGTTCAAAAAAATAATATATCTAATGAGGGTATTATATCTTTATTGACATTGTTTGTATGTATTGTAATAGGAAAAATATTTTACATTTTGGTTGAAAAAAAAGCGATCGAGAAGCGTAATTTACTTTTAAAAAATATATAGTCATGATAAGTCATAATAAAAATGATAAAGATGCTTATAAAAGACCTATTTTTTCAAAATGGAATAAAGTTAAAAGGTTGATATGGCAGATATCGTGGTTTGTCTTATGTAGATATACTCCTGCACCTTTTCATGGTTGGAGGAGTTTTGTGTTAAAATTTTTTGGGGCTAAACTCGGTAAAAATAATTTTATATATCCTACCTGTAAAATTTGGGCTCCCTGGCTTTTAGAAACAGAAGAAGTAGTTACAATTGGTCCAGGGGTAGAAATTTATAATCCCGAGAGAGTTTTTTTGGGACATCATTCTATCTTGTCGCAAGATTCTTATTTATGTGGTGCAACTCATGATTATAACACCATTATGTTCACTTATATGAAAAAGGAAATCATTATTGAACCTTATGTTTGGATTTGTGCTAAAGCTGTTGTTTTACCTGGGGTTATATGCCATGAAGGAAGTGTTTTAGGAGCGCTTTCTATTACTTCTAAAAATCTGGAGCATTGGTCAGTATATGCCGGTAATCCATGTAAATTGATAAAAAAGCGTAATAATTTTCTAGTTGAAAAAAAAAATTGAATGGAAATTAAAAATATAACTGAAACTCTTTATGATTTATGTATTGTTGGTAGTGGCCCTGCTGGTATGATTGTAGCAATGGAATACTCTAAATTAAATCCTGAGAGAAAAGTTTTATTGATAGAGTATGGTGTAAAAGATCAGATGTTTGAAAAAAATAATTTGGACGAGACCATAATAAACACAAACCCCGTTAATCATCACAATCCTTATGAATGTACCAACAAAGGTCTTGGTGGTTCTTCTGCAACCTGGGGGGGGCGATGCGTTATGTTTGATGAGATAGATTTTATGCAACGTCCTGTTTTAAAAGGACAATGTACTTGGGATTTAGATTTGTTTAATGAAGTAAAACATTTTCTTTCAAATACGACGGAATATTTTGAGTGTGGTGAACCAATGTTTGATTTAAGTAACTCAATAGATTTTAAAGTTACCTCTATTTCAGAAAAATTTAAAAAGGGGATAGTTACGGATTCAGTTTTGGAACGTTATAGTATGCCAACCCGATTTGGGAAACGTTTTTTAAATGATATAAAAGCCTTAAAAAACCTTGAAGTAATTGAAGGTTATGAAGCAAGAGATTTTGAGGCTCCTAATGATAATGGAAGTGTTAATTCTTTAAAAATTAGATGTGTTTCAAGTTTAGAAAATTTTACAATAAAAGCAAAATCTTTTGTTCTAGCAGCAGGAACTCAGGAAACAACTAGGATTTTACTTCGCAATAAGCAATTATTTAATTTACTTAAAAAAGTTCCTCAGGCATTAGGTAAATATTATCAAGGGCATTTGTCTGGTAAAATTGCTTCGGTTCATTTTATTGGCGATCCAAAAAAAACAGATTATGGTTTTCTAAAAGATAAAGATGGTGTTTATACTCGTAGACGATTTCAGTTTACAAAGGATTTACTTTTGGAAAAAAAACTTTTAAATACTGCAATTTGGCTTGATAATCCTTTATATTTTGATCCAAAACATCGCAGTGGACCAATGTCTGTGATGTATTTAATGATGTTACTACCGGTTATAGGAAGAAAACTTGCTCCTCCTGCTATTGCACACTCAATAACAAAAGGGAAAGTCACAGGGATCAAAAAGCATATTTGGAATGTAATAAAAGATTTGCCAGGTTCCTTAATAATTCCAGGCTCAATTTTTATTAAACGTTACTTAATGAAACGTAAACTTCCGGGAGTTTTTCTTTATAGTCCTAAAAATCATTATGCACTTCATTTTCATACTGAACAAATTCCTTTTGAAGAGAATAGAATGGAATTGGATACTGATGGAGAAACTTTAAAAATATATTATAAATTAACTGATGTAGATATAGATTCCATAATAAAGACTCATGAAATATTAGATGATTGGCTCAAAGAAACTGGTGCTGGGAAATTAGAATATTGGTATGAACAAAAAGAATTACAAGAGAAAATAAAGGAAATGTCGTGTGATGGTATTCATCAGTCGGGAACTACAAGAATTGCCAATAGTAGTGAGGAAGGTGTTGTAGACAGAGATTTAAAACTATGGGGTACAGAAAATGTTTTTATCTGTAGCAGTTCTGTTTTTCCAACATCAAGCCAGGCAAATCCAACATTTTTTTTAGGAGCTTTTGCTGTTCGCTTGGCAAATCATTTAACAAAAAAATATGAGAAAAATTGAATTGATAAAAGGCATTGAATCTTCTGCTTTAGGTTTTGGATGTGCCCCAATAATGGGTTCCGTTGATTCAAAAAAAGCTAAGTATGCAATAGAATGTGCATTAGATAATGGTATAAATCATTTTGATTTAGCACGTTCTTATGGATATGGTGAGGCGGAAAAATTTGTTGGTAAAATTGTCAAATATAAACGAGATAAGGTTGTGCTGGCAAGTAAATTTGGTATTTATGCAAATTGGAAAGCTAATTTACTTAAACCTGTTAAACCTTTAGTTAGATATGCTCGTGAAAATTTAAAAAAAGAACATAATAAAGAAACTCAAAGTAGCCAAATTCCTAAAATTGCAGATCATTTTCATAATCGTTTAGTACTTCGCAAAACCGAAATGCTTAAAAGTGTAGAAAAAAGTCTAAGAGAATTGAATACTGATTATTTAGATTATCTATTTATTCATGAGCCACTTGATACTTTAGTATATTTTGATGAATTAGCAGAATTGGCAGAAATTTTCAAGAAAGAAGGTAAAATAAGAGGCTGGGGTTTAGCTTACATGCAATCACAGCAATCTTTACATGACACTTATTTAAACAAATTCGATGTTTTACAATTTAATAATTCATCAGGAACTTTTGAATATGACGATGTAGTTAAAGGCAGAGGATTAATGTCAAATATAATTTTTTCACCATTAAACGGAGGTGATAAAAATAAGAGCCCAAAAGAAAAATTTAATAAAATTTTTGAAGATTTTCCAAATAGTGTCGTTTTATGTTCGATGTTTGACGAAAAACATATTATTGAAAATGTTAAACTAGCTTATTAGATGTTATTTTTAATTTATAAAATATATGATTTCAATATTAATACTCACTAAAAACGAAGAGCAAGATTTACCTGGCTGTTTAGCATCGGTTACTTGGAGTGATGATATCCATGTATTTGATTCTTTTAGTGATGATCGAACGTTGGAAATTGCTAAGGATGCAGGAGCAACCATTACGCAACGAGTTTTTGATAATTGGTCAGCGCATCAAAACTGGGGCTTGACTAATATAAAATTCAAATATCGATGGGTACTTTATATTGATGCTGATGAAAGGGTTTCGGAATCATTATTAAACGCCATAATAGAACTTAAACCAGATAATAATTCAGAATTTGTTGCATACGAATTGAGAAGAAGAGATTTTGCATGGAATGGGAAATGGCTTAAACATGCTCAAATGTCACCTTTTTACCTAAGACTGTTTCGTCCTGACAAGATGCGTTATGAGAGATTGGTAAATCCGGTTTCAATTCCTGATGGTCCGACAGGTAAAATCGAAGGTTTCTTAGATCATTATCCATTTAGTAAAGGATTTAGATTCTGGATTCAGAGACATTTAAGTTACGCAGATATGGAAGCTTTGACAAGGGTTAAAGATTTAAATCAGGGCGTTACTTTTTCTTTCAGAAAGGCTTTGTTTGGTAAAGATTTTACAGAAAAAAGATATCATCAAAAAGGATTGTTTTACAAATTACCCGGACGTCCTTTAATAAAATGGTTTTATATGGTAATTGTAAGAAGGGCATTTTTAGATGGCAGTGCTGGTATGACTTATGCTACTTTACAATCTATTTATGAGTATTTTATTGTTTTGAAAAGCAAAGAATTACTCAGCCAAAAAAAGAAATAAAATAATTTTCTTAGTTAATCATAATTTATGAAGGTCTCCGTTATTACAGTTTGTTACAATAGAAAATCAACTATTGAACAATCCATAAAGAGTGTTTTGGATCAGGACTATCAGGATATTGAATATATAGTTGTCGATGGTAATTCATCAGATGGGACTCAGGATATTATTAGAAAATATTCGGATAAAATTGCCAAATATATTTCAGAACCTGATAAAGGAATGTATGATGCAATAAATAAAGGATTAGCGATGGCTACCGGGGATATTATAGGATTAATGCACTCTGACGACGTTTTTTATGATGAGAAAGTAATTTCTAAAATAGTAGATACTTTTAAAAATAATCCGGATTCAGACGGAATTTACGGAAACGGCATTTATGTTACCAACGATGAAGAGCAGAGAATAGTAAGAAATAGGATTGGAGGGGAATATGATTATAAAAAACTGAAGTCGGGGTGGCTGCCTTTGCACCCTACAGTTTATATCAAAAAAAATATTATTGACAGGTATGGCAATTATGATTTGAAATTTAAAATTGCTTCGGACACCGAGTTTTTGTTGCGTTATCTTTTTAAGAATAAAATAAAGATGAGTTATCTAAATGCTTATATAGTAAAAATGCGAATGGGCGGTCTAAGTACCGATTATAAAAGAGTCTTTAAGGTGTTAAAAGAGGATTGCCAGATATATAATTATCACAATATGTCAGGTATAAAGGTAGTTTTTCAAAAAAAAATAATCGCCTTGATGCAATATATAAAAAAATGAGTTATGCTAAAGATGTATTATAAACAGAGGTTTACGATTTTATGAAAATTTTAGATATTCTTTCCCGTCACCGTTTCTCCCGCTATTTTAAACTTTTGTTTGTAGTATGGGATGTGATACTTTTAAATTTTTCCATTGTATTATCCTCCTGGGTACGTTTTGGGAATCTTGACAAGCTCTTTCTTAAAGAAGTACAAACGGTGTCTTTTTTGTCCAATTTAATATGGATTGCACTGTTATTACGAAATGATTCTTATCGTATAGTAAGAATTGAACCCTTAGAATCTATTTTAAAGCGTACAACAAAAAAATTTGTATTTCATATTGCCTTAATCGCTTTTTTTGTGCTCTTTTTAAAGTATTCACAAATCTCAAGACTTCGGTTACTTTATTTTTATTTCTTTTTCTTCTGTTTGCTCATGCTCTCCAGGTTTTTGTCAATGGAACTTTTAAAATACATACGAGCCAAAGGATATAATTTTAAAAGTGTAATTATTATTGGTGCTAACGATGCTGGCGAACGTATACGAAAAACCCTGTCTAAAGATTTAACGTATGGGTATCGCTTTTTAGGTTTTTTTGATGAAAAAATAGATCCTTTCGCCTTTATTTCAGGACCCATATTAGGTGGGTTTGAAGAAGTAGAAAAATATGTAATTGCCCATCAGGTAGATGAAATGTATGTGGCATTACATATTGACAATATAAATATCATAAATAAATTAATAAAAATATGCGAGCATCATATGGTTCGTGTTAAATTTATTCCCGATTTTCAATTGTATACTAAATCCAGTAAGGTGGAGATTTCATTTTATGAAAATACCCCTGTCTTAATGTTCCGTACAGAACCGCTAGAATATACTGTAAATAGGTTGTCAAAAAAGGCATTTGATATCGTTTTTTCACTGGGAGTCATATTGCTGATTTTTCCATGGCTGTTTCCAATAATTATAATTTTTATTAAAATAGAATCACCTGGGCCTGTTTTTTTTAGACAGGAGCGTTCCGGAAGAGATAATGAATCTTTTTTCTGCTGGAAATTTAGAAGTATGCGGGTAAACAAACAGTCAGACAAACTGCAAGCAGCAAAAGGAGATCAACGTATTACTAAGTTTGGTGCTTTTATGCGTAAAACGAGTATAGATGAACTGCCACAGTTTTTCAATGTTTTTTTAGGCGATATGTCTGTGGTAGGACCGAGACCCCATATGGTCAATCATACGAAGCAATATACTGATTTGATAGGAAATTACCTGGTACGTCAATATACGAAACCTGGTATTACAGGCTGGGCTCAGGTAAATGGCTACCGGGGTGAAACCAGAGAGCTTATCGATATGGAAAACAGAGTAGAATATGATATCTGGTATATTGAAAACTGGAGTATTTTGTTAGATATCAAAATCATAATTAAAACTATTATTAATGTAGTGAAAGGTGAAGAAAATGCTTATTAGAGTTTATATCTTTATTGTAGATAAAATCGATATTACAGATAAAAATCAGTTTATTGATTATCCTGACAATTATCATATAGATAAGAAAGTAAAAGCTATTCTTTATATTTGCGGTATAAACCAAAGTCCTAATGAATTTCAATTTTTTTAAATTTAGAAAAACAAGTCTGTTTTATCTTACTGTGTTTTTGTTTTTTTCCTGTGCCTCAAAAAAAGATATAGTATATTATCAAAATATTGATGGGACTAATATTTCGCAAAATATAGCCTCTTATGAAATAAAAATTCAGCCGGATGATTTATTAATGATTATAGTTTCTGCTGAAGATCCTGAAATTGCGATTCCCTTCAATTTAACTTCGGTTATAGTACCTAATGCAAACAATTTAATGGCAGCAGGAGGTCAGCAAACACAACAGTCTTATCTGGTTGATAAAGAAGGAAATATCGAATTTCCTGTTTTAGGGAAATTACAAGTGGGGGGGCTGACCAGGACAGAAGTTTTAAGATTACTTAGAGAAAAAATCTCTGTTTACATTAAAAATCCAATTATTAATCTTCGAGTCATTAATTTTAAGGTTTCCCTGCAGGGCGAAGTCAATATGCCCGGAACTTATTCTGTCGCTTCCGAAAGAATTACGCTGATTGAAGCTTTGTCTATGGCAAAAGACTTAAGTGTTTACGGTAAGAGGGATAATATTCTGATTATACGCGAAATTAATGGTATAAAATCATATAATAGGGTTGATATTACTAAAGCAGATTTTATTAATTCGCCCTTTTATTATCTGGCCCAAAATGATGTGATATATGTAGAGCCTAATAAAACCAAAATAAATGCTGCTGCGGTCGGTCCTAATACATCTGTTATTATATCGGGACTTTCAATTTTAATATCGCTTTGCGTTCTAATATTTAAATAAAAATACAGACAAATGCAAGATTTTTATAATGAAGTTATAGAAGATGAAATTAATGATGTAAATCTTCGTGAACAACTGGATAAATATTTAATCCACTGGAAATGGTTTGTTTTAAGCATTTTTCTTTGTTTGGTGTTAGCAGTTTTGTATTTGCGATACACTTCACCTAGTTATGAAGCCAGTACTTCTATATTGGTAAAAGATGAGAATAAAGGAGGGATGCTTTCTGAATTATCTGCTTTTTCAGACTTAGGATTAGGCGGTGGCTCTGTCAATAATTTGGATAACGAGATAGAGGTTTTAAAGTCAAGGACTTTAGTTGAATCAACTGTGAAAAAGCTTAATTTAAATATTAATTTGCAGGTAGAAGGTAATGTTGTAGATAGAGATATATATGGGGGAAGCCCTGTGAACGTTTATTTTTTGAATGAGACAGAATTATTTGATGAAGCAAATGTGGTTTTAAAATTAGATTTGTTGTCTAATGATTTATTTTCTTTAGAAAATGAATTAATTGAAAAAAAAGGGGGTGAAAATGTTATTTTAACAACAAAAAAACAATTTAAGTTTAATGAAAAAATAGCTACCCGTATCGGAACACTGGTTATCGGGAAAACCGCATTTTATAATAAAAACAGTGTTGGAAAAGATAAGTTTATTCGAATTATAATCAGTCCAATTGAGAATATTACAGCAAGTTTTAGAGGAAGAGTAAAAGTTGAACCTGTTAGCAAAACAAGCAGTGTGGTTACCGTATCTATGACTGACCCCGTTCAGAAAAGAGCTGAGGACTTTCTGGATAATATGATTCAGATTTATAATGAAAATGCAGCTGAGGATAAAAATTTTATTTCTGAAAATACTTCTAAATTTATCTCTGAACGTTTAACGTTGATAACTCAGGAATTAGACGGTGTAGAGCAGGATGTGGAAAGTTTTAAAAAATCAAACAGACTGACAGATATCGAATCAGAGGCTAAACTTTTTATTGAAGGTTCAAATGAATACGATAAAAAAGGGGTAGAAACTGAAATACAACTGAATGTAGTTTCGTCATTACTTGATTTTATTAAAAAAAGCACCAATTCAGATTTGTTGCCAACCAATATTATAACAGAAACCGGAGAAGCGGGTGGATTAATTACATCCTATAATCAGTTAGTTTTAGACCGTAATCGAATTCTAAAATCGGCTACGACTGAAAACCCTTCTGTTATAAAATTAGACCAGCAGATTTCTGCATTAAAGGCAAATGTGGCTACAAGTCTGAAAAGGATGCAGTCTAATTTGCAAATTCAAAACCGGGATTTAAAAAGTCAGGAAAGTATCCTGAATAGTAAAATTGGCAAAATACCGGTACAGGAGCGCCAGTTCAGGGTAATTGCCAGACAACAAAAAGTAAAAGAAGAACTGTACTTGTATTTGTTGCAGAAACGTGAAGAAACAGCCATTTCATTAGCGGCTACTGAACCCAATGCTCGTATTATAGACGCAGCAAAAGCCAATAAAATTCCGGTTAGTCCAAAGAAAAAAGTTATTTATCTTGCCGGCTTGTTAATAGGTTTGTTAATTCCTTTTGGTATTATATATGGATATGATTTACTCGACACCAAAATCAAAAGCCGATTAGATCTTGAGGGCAAAACCCAGATTCCTTTTATTGGTGATATTCCGACTTCAGATAATACCAATGAATTGATCAAGGCAGAAAGCAGGACCAGTTCGGCTGAGGCTATTAGGATTGTTAGGACCAATCTTGAGTTTATGCTGACAAATGTTCCTGAGGGCATTGCTAAGACCATTTTTGTAACTTCTACATTTCCCGCAGAAGGTAAAACGTTGGTTTCTGTAAATCTTGCTGCGACATTTGCTTTGTCTGGCAGAAAAGTTTTACTGGTAGGTATGGATATTAGAAATCCGAAATTTTCGGACTATTTTTCAGTACCGAATTTTGGATTAACTAATTATTTGTCTTCAAACGAGACTGACCTTAGCAAATATATTGTTAAACATGATGATTATGAAAATTTCTACATATTGCCATCAGGTGTAATACCGCCAAATCCTGTTGAATTGTTGATGGGCAAAAAAGTTGATAGTCTTTTTGAAACATTAAAAAAAGAATACGATTATATTATTGTAGATACAGCTCCTGTAAGTTTGGTAGCTGATACATTACTAATAGCTAAAAAAGCAGATACTTTTGTTTATGTAATGCGTGCAAATGTTCTTGAAAAGAGAATGATATCTATTGCAAATACTTTTTATAAGGAAAAGAAATTGCCAAATATGTGCCTGGTTCTTAATGATACAGATTCAACCAAAGGTTATGGCTATGGCTATGGATACGGGGTGAAAAGAGAGAAAAAAATATGGTATAAGAAAATCAAAGACATAAGTTAATAAGGATATGTTTCATAAAAAAAAGGTTCAAATTATTTGAACCTTTTTTTTATGAAACGATTTGAAGATTTATTTTAAAATTTAAAAAACTGATTGTTAGATATGATTTTTTTTAAGCCTTCAGAATCTTTTAATTTTATCCTTTGTTCAAACGCTGCTATGTGATTGTCGTGATGTACATCGGTGCCTACAAAATCATACATTCCTTTCTTTAATAACTGTTCGGCAATTTTAGTTACTTCTTCCCCATAATAGCCTACAACAGCCAATAAGTTTAATTGAAATAAACAGCCTGCCTTTTTTAATTTATCGTACTCAGTAATGTTTTTGTGGTAAAACAAATAACGTTCCGGATGTGCTAAAACAGGAATATATCCTGCCACCTGTAAATCAAATAAAATTTTATACAATTGGACCGGAGCATTCATGTACGACATCTCTACTAATACATAATTGTCTTTTAAGGTAAGAAGCTTTTCATCTTTGAAGTGTTTTTCAAACCAATCGTCCATGAAGTATTCTGCCGCTGCGAGGAAAGGTTTTGTAATGTTGCTTTCGGTTAACAGTTTACTTGTCTCGGTATGATTATCCTGAATTGCCTGTGGGGAGTTATTCCAAATATAATGGCTGATATGAGGTGTAGTTATGAATTGTGAAACCCCAATCGTTTCCAATGATTTTATTAATCTTTTAGTTTCAGATATTGTTTTTGCACCATCATCAATTCCGGGCAATAAATGCGAATGGATATCGATATAGCCGCCTGATAGGAGATCCTTTAAATAAGGCTTTTGTTTTAAGAATGATAACATAGGGCAAAAATAGAAAAAATCAGAGAGATGTGGCTACAACTGTAAAAGATTTGATTATTCATTTTAAAGGAATAAAATTCGGTTTTAGTTAAAATAGTAATTTAAAAATTATTTGTTTTATTGTTTGATAATTAGTGAGTTATGATTTTTTAATATTCTAAATTTGTAAGAATAATTTTTATAGATAAATATGGTGTCAATTTATAAATTTTACAAAATCTGGATTTTACTCTTTTTAATGCCGGTTTGTCATGCTCAGAAAGATACACTCTCCTATAAAGAAAAAGATATTCTCGATGTAGTTTATAAAATATTTAACAAGAATGACACCCTGAAAAAAAACAGGGATAAAAAAATTGCGTTTTCTTTATTGCCTGCACCTGTGAATGTTAGTTCCAGCTCAGGGTTGGTGATTTCGTTTCTAACGACTTTTTATTTAGGAGATTCAGAAACGACAAAGATGTCGCAGGTTTCTTTTACTCCTTACTTTAGTTTTACCAATCAGTATGTTTTTCCAATTCAGTCCTATGTTTATACTAAAGATAATGAATGGAGTTTTATCGGGGATTATCGGTTTTTGATTTATCCGCAGCCTACATACGGACTTGGTAATCACTCAACAAAAGATGAAATGTCCACATTAAATTATGAGCAATGGCGTTTTTATCAGTTTATCACAAGAAAAGTAAAAGGAAATTTTCAAATGGGACTAGGCTTCTTATACGATAATTATCAAAATATTAGCGAAGAATCTTATATTGATACAGAAACGGATTATTCAAAATATATGAATGGTGATTTTACCGATGCCAGTTCTTTTGGCTTTGCAGTACAGGCTTTGTATGATTCCAGAAAGAATATAATTAATCCGGAACAGGGAGCTTATATTGAAGCCGATTTTAGACTTAATACCAGTGGAGTAGAAAATAAGAAGTGGAAATCTATTTATCTTGATGCGAGAAAATATCATTCTTTTAGTAAAATCAGACATGAAATTTTAGCTTATCGCGCATTTTATTGGTCAACTTTTTCAGGGAAACCTCATTATCTGGATCTGCCAAGTATTGGTTGGGATCGTGACGGAAGAACAGGAAGGGGATTTACAAGAAACAGATTTAGGAGCAATGCCCTTATTTATTTTGAAACGGAATACAGAACAGATATTTCTAAAAATGGTTTTTTCGGAGCTGTGTTTTTTTCTAATATTTCATCGGTTTCAAAGTTCGAAACGTATCAGTTTCATCAATGGAACCCGGCTGTGGGAACCGGCCTTCGGGTTAAATGGAATAAAAAAAATAACAGTAATCTGGCATTGGATTATGGAGTTAGTAAAAACGACTGGTCTTTACGTTTGGGTTTAGTTGAAAATTTTTAACTTTCCCCAATATTTCAACTTAATTTTTTTATGCAATTATCAGTTATTATTCTTAATTATAATGTACGCTATTTTTTGGAACAATGCGTATTAAGTGTTCAGGAAGCACTTTTTGCAATTGATGGGGAAATTATTGTAGTCGATAATAATTCGGATGATGATAGTTGTTTAATGATGAAAAGTAGATTTCCGGAGGTAACGCTAATTGAGAACAAAGAAAATTCAGGATTTCCAAGGGGAAACAATATTGGGGTAGCTCATGCTAAAGGAAAATATATTTGTATTCTAAATCCGGATACAGTGGTTGCAGAAGATACTTTTGTTAAAATTTTGGCTTTCGCCGAAAAAAAAGTAGATCTCGGAATTGTTAGCTGTAAACTTATTGACGGAACAGGGAATTTTCTGCCTGAAAGTAAACGTGGAACTCCAACGCCCTGGGTCGCTTTCACAAAGATTTTTGGATTGTATAAAATTTTTCCAAATCAAAAGCTTTTTAATCAGTACTATGCTCAGCATCTTTCAGAAAATCAGACAGGAAAAGTTGATATTTTAGTAGGGGCTTTTATGGTAATGGAACGTGAATTGTATTTAGAAACCGGAGGTTTTGATGAAGATTGCTTTATGTATGCCGATGATATAGATTTATCTTATTCTGTTTTGCAAAAGAAAAGAAACAATTATTATTTTCATGAAACTTCTGTCATACATTATAAAGGTGAAAGTACAATAAAGGATCAAAAGTATATGAAAAGATTTCAGGAAGCAATGGAGTTTTTTTATCAGAAGCATTTCAGGAAATCCTTGTTTTTTTCGGTTTTTATCAAAATAGGAATTTTTCTTTTTTCGTTTGTAAAAATGTTTCAGGGAAAATCCAAACCAAATCTGTTGCCGGAAAGCTATATTTTCTTTTCTTCTGATGAAAATAGGTGCAGTCAGTTGTCTTCTGTTTTGAAAAATAAAATCACTTTTATCGATTTCAAAAAGGAAAAAATGGTAAATTCGTCCCTCGTTTCAGAGGGGAGAAGAGTCGAAGTTATTTTGGATAATCAGTATATTTCTTTTAAAAAATGTATAGAAATCTTAGAAACTGTTAAACATAAGAGTGTTACTTTTAAAATTTTACCAAAAAAGGCCAATTTTATTATTGGAAGCAATTCTAAAAATGAACGGGGTGAAGTAATAAAAATTGAGTAAAAATTGTATTTTGTGTAATTTATGTTTAAAATATTCGGTAATTTCGCAATCTGAAAATCAAAATCACCTTTTAGGTTAATAATATGGCAAGATTTGAATTGAAACTTCCAAAAATGGGAGAAAGTGTAGCTGAAGCAACCGTAACAAACTGGTTGAAAGAAGTTGGAGACAAAATTGAAGCTGATGAAGCGGTACTTGAAATTGCAACTGATAAGGTTGATAGTGAAGTACCAAGCGAAGTGTCGGGAATTTTGGTTGAACAATTATTTGGCAAAGATGATTTGGTTCAGGTCGGACAAACTATAGCAATTATTGAAACAGAAGGCGATTCGTCAGAAAGTAATTCATCTGAAATAAAATCCGTACATGAAACTGTAATTCCTGTTGAAGCTCCTGATATTGAAAAAGAAATTGAGATGGTAAAAGAATCTGTTTCGTTTCTTCAGGATTTTTCAGGTTCAGAAAAATTCTTTTCTCCATTAGTAAAAAATATAGCAAAAGAAGAAGGAATTTCTATTGAGGAATTGGAAAGTATTTCAGGATCAGGAAAAGATGGACGTGTTACAAAAGATGATATTCTAAAATATATTGAAGACCGTAAATCACAAGTTACTGAGGAAAAAGTCGTTATTTCTCAAAAAACGGCAGAACCGGTAATTCAAAAAAGTACTCAGGCAGTTCCGGTTTCTGTAAACGGAGAAGACGAAATTGTTGAGATGGACAGGATGCGCAAGCTGATTTCGGGTTATATGGTGGCTTCTGTGCAGACTTCGGCTCACGTGCAGTCGTTTATAGAAGTGGATGTGACAAACATTGTAAAATGGAGAGATAAAGTTAAAATGGCTTTTGAAAAAAGAGAAGGAGAAAAACTGACTTTTACTCCAATTTTTATGGAAGCGGTTGCAAAAGCTATAAAGGATTTTCCTGGAATCAATATTTCGGTTGAAGGTGATTATATTATCAAAAGAAAAAATATCAACTTAGGAATGGCCGCTGCTTTGCCAAACGGAAATTTAATTGTTCCGGTAATTAAAAATGCAGATCAGTTAAATCTTGTAGGTATGGCAAAAGCGGTTAACGATTTAGGGAACCGTGCAAAAGCCGGAAAATTAAAACCTGATGATACGCAGGGAGGAACTTATACGGTGACAAACGTGGGGACTTTTGGAAGTGTTTTTGGTACTCCGATCATCAATCAGCCACAAGTTGGTATTCTTGCATTAGGTGCAATTCGTAAAGTGCCTGCAGTTATTGAGACTCCAGAAGGTGATTTTATCGGAATCCGTCAAAAAATGTTTTTGTCGCATTCTTATGATCATAGAGTTGTAGATGGTGCTCTGGGAGGCAGTTTTGTAAAGAGGGTAGCAGAGTATCTGGAGGCTTTTGATGCTGACAGGGATTTCTAAAATTATATAATTATAGCATTAAATCCGGCAAAATTTTAAAATTTTGCCGGATTTTTTTTCATAAATGCTTATTCATAAAAAATAATTTTAACATTCGTTTGCCTTAATAAATTTGTGATATTTCGGCTTTAAAAATTACATTTGTAAACTTAAAAAATGGAGATGGAATTAAAACTGAACAAACCAATTTGCTTTTTTGATCTTGAAACAACGGGAATTGATATCGGAAAGGATCGAATCGTGGAAATTTCGATATTTAAAGTTTTTCCTAATGGAAATAAAGAAAGCAAAACATGGCTGGTTAATCCAACAATCCCAATTCCTCCACAAACAACGGCAGTTCACGGTATAACGGATGAAAAAGTAGCCAACGAACCTACTTTTGCGGAACTGGCGCCACATATTCATAATATGATAAAAGACAGTGATCTGGGAGGGTTTAATTCGGATCGGTTTGATATTCCGTTGCTGGCAGAAGAATTGCTTCGTGCCGGAGTAGATTTTGATATGAAAAATAAGGTATCTGTAGATGTGCAGACTATTTTTCATAAAATGGAAGAGCGTACTTTGAGTGCAGCGCTAAAGTTTTATTGTGGAAAAAGTCTTGAAAATGCTCATTCGGCTGAGGCAGACACTATGGCGACCTATGAAATATTAAAAGCCCAGTTAGATCGTTATCCGGAATTAGAAAATGATATGAAAGTCTTGTCTGAATTTACTACCCGCAAAAAAATAGCAGATTTTGCAGGAATGATTGCTTTTGATGAAGATAATGAAGAGATTTTTACTTTCGGAAAACACAAAGGCGCAAAAGTTGAAAAAATTATGGAGTCGGAACCGGGCTATTTTAACTGGATTCAGAATGCGGATTTTCCTTTGTATACCAAAAAGGTTCTGACTGGAATTAAATTGAGAAAATTAAACACTAAATAGGTTTCTAAGATGTCAAGTATTAAGATTCTGGGTTTTTAGTTTCTTGATGACTTAGCATCTCAGTGTCTTAGTAATTTAAAAAAAAAATGAAAATCATCTGTATCGGTAGAAATTATACCAATCATATCGAGGAATTGAAAAATGAAAGGCCTGCAGAGCCTGTTATTTTTATGAAACCAGATTCGGCGGTTTTGTTGAAGCAGCACCCGTTTGTGATTCCGGAGTTTTCAGAGGATATTCATCATGAAATTGAGGTGATTGTAAAAATCAACAAGGTAGGAAAGTATATTGAGTCTAAATTTGCACATAAGTATTACGATGAAATAAGTGTTGGTATTGATTTTACGGCCCGTGATTTACAAACAAAGCTAAAAGAGAAAGGCTTGCCTTGGGAAAAAGCAAAAGCTTTTGACGGATCTGCTGTGGTAGGGGATTTTTTGCCGAAAACTCTTTTTAATTCTGTTGAAAATCTTAATTTTGAGCTAACCAACAAAGGACAGACTGTTCAAAAAGGTAATACAGCACTAATGCTTTGGAAAATAGATGAACTCGTTGCTTATGTGTCGCAATATTTTACATTAAAAATTGGTGATATTATTTTTACAGGAACACCTGCAGGAGTTGCTGCTGTTTGTCCAAATGATGTTTTGGAAGGGTTTTTAGAGGATAAAAAATTATTTAGAATTCAAATAAAATAATGGCATTAAAATACAATTTATCAAAAGTATATGCGCTTTCAGATGATTCGGAGTTTGTAAATGAAATTCTAAGATTGTTTGTTACAGAGGTACCGGAAGATTTAAAGCAGATTAAAGAAGGTATTAAGAAAAAAGATCATAAACATGCCTATTCCTATGCACACAAGATAAAACCTACCCTTGATTTAATGGGACTGAATGTTGCTTTTGAGGAAATTCTACAAGTAGAAGCATGGACAAAGTCCGAAGGTAAAAAGAAAGAGATTGTAGAAACTTTTAAAAGTATCAGGACACAGGTTAAAGAAGCAATAAAGGAAATAAAGAAAGACTTTGATCTTTAGTATTGTTTCGGAATTTGAACTAAGAATAATATTGGGGCTTTTTTGAGGATTCTTTTATTCTGAAGTATATTTTGAAATAGCTTGATTGTTTCTTCCCATTATAAAATCCAAATTAAATATTTTTTCTTTAACACGTATCATTAAGTTATGATATAAGTAAAATATTATGTCAGAATGAAAGCAGTTATTATTACCATTGGAGATGAAATTCTAATTGGCCAGATTGTAGATACAAATTCCGCTTTTATTGCTAAATCACTCGATAGGATTGGAGTTGAAATTAGTGAAATGATTTCTATTAGTGATGATAAAAATCAGATACTGAATACTTTTTCGGAGTTGCAGAATAAAGTTGATATCGTAATTATAACAGGTGGATTGGGGCCAACAAAAGATGATGTTACGAAAAAAACATTTTGTGAGTATTTTAATGATGAACTGGTTGTAAATCCTGAGGTTTTAGCACATGTTACACATTTGATAGAAGGATATTTTAAACGTCCTATCACTCAAATGAATAAAGATCAGGCGTTGGTGCCGTCAACCTGTACGATACTTCATAATCAGGTTGGAACTGCACCAGGTATGTGGATGAAAAAAGAGAATACCGTATTTGTTTCGCTTCCGGGTGTGCCTTATGAAATGAAATATTTGGTTGAAGAAGAAATAATTCCAAAAATAGTACGCGAATACAAGCGTCCTTATATCATTCATAAAACCATTTTGACTTACGGGCAGGGCGAGAGTTTAGTTGCAGAACGTATCGAAAATTGGGAAAATAATTTACCAGATTTTATAAAATTAGCTTACCTGCCAAATCCTGGACGGGTGCGTTTACGTTTAACAGCAAGAGGAACTGATAAAGAAGAACTGGAAAAGGCAATTGAAGATAATGTTAAGTTCTTAGATGCTATAATTCATGATATAATAGTAGGTTACGAAGAAAACGAAACAATTGAAACAGTAATTGGTAAGCTATTATCAAAACAAAATAAAACCATTTCAACTGCGGAAAGTTGTACAGGGGGGAGAATTGCTTCGCTTTTGTCTGCAGTTCCCGGTTCGTCAGGTTATTTTAAAGGAAGTGTTGTTTCGTACGCAACAGAAACGAAAGTCAATGTTCTTGGAATTTCACAAAATTTAATAGATCAGTTTTCGGTAGTTAGTGCAGAGGTGGCATCTGCTATGGCTTTGAATGTGAAAAGCTTACTAAAAACAGACTATGCGCTTGCTACAACAGGTAATGCAGGTCCTTCAAAAGGCGATTCTGATGCCGAAATTGGTACTGTTTTTATAGCTTTAGCTACTCCAAACGGTATCATTACTGAACAATTTAACTTCGGACAACCGCGTGAAAAAGTGATAGATAGAGCAACTATTAAGAGTTTGGAAATATTGCAGAAAGAAATTTTGAAAATTGTGTAATATTTTTTTGCTACAATGGTTTATTTTTCTTTTCTTTGCACCCTGATTTTGAATAACGATAAAAGATAAGTATAATGTCAAGAGTTTGTGACCTTACAGGTAAAAGAGCGATGGTAGGAAATAACGTTTCTCACGCTATGAACAAAACTAAGAGAAAGTTTTCTGTAAACTTAGTTAAAAAGCGTTTTTATCTTCCAGAAGAAGATAGATGGATTACTCTTAGAGTAGCAGCATCTACGATAAAAACAATTAATAAAAACGGAATCACTGCTGTTTTGAAAAAAGCACAGTCAGAAGGATTTATCAAATAATCTTTTCCTAAATAAATATATAGCAAGATGGCAAAGAAAGGTAATAGAATCCAGGTAATTTTAGAATGTACTGAGCACAAAGCTTCTGGTGTTGCAGGAACTTCTAGATATATTACAACTAAGAACAAAAAAAATACTCCAGACAGATTAGAGATTAAAAAATTTAATCCAGTTTTGAAAAGAGTAACTGTTCACAAAGAAATTAAGTAATAATTAGAGATTTTTGTAGATCTCAAATGGTTTGGCCATTCGAGTTTTATGAAAAGTTAAATAACATTTGAATCATGGCAAAGAAAACCGTAGCATCGTTACAAACAGCTTCTAAGAGATTGTCAAAAGCCATCAAAATGGTGAAATCTCCTAAAACTGGCGCATATACATTCGTAGAATCTATTATGGCTCCTGAAGAAGTTGATGAATTCTTGAAAAAGAAATAATTACAATTACATTATATAGAAAAGCTACTTTCACTCCGAAAGTAGCTTTTTTATTTTTATATTTGTTTAAAATTTAAAGAAGCATCAAAAATTGGCTTTTTTTAATAATGGATTCCCGCTTTTCGCTATAATCTTTTATTCTGGGGTCCAGAATAAAAGGATTTTCGCTGTAATCGGGGCTAATTAAAAATAATTTGCTTTCTTTAAAGATTTGGATTTCAGATAATCTAAAAATATGGAATCTAAAACAATCTAAATAACCTACACAAAATGAGTTTTTTTAAAAAATTATTCTCTACTGATAAAAAAGAGACTTTAGACAAAGGTCTTGAAAAATCAAAAACTACTTTTTTCTCAAAGTTAAGTAAAGCCGTTGCAGGAAAATCTAAAGTCGATGATGATGTTCTAGATAATCTGGAAGAAATTCTTGTAGCCTCTGATGTTGGGGTTAATACCACTCTGAAAATCATTCAGAGAATCGAAAAACGTGTTGCTGAAGATAAATATTTAGGGACAGATGAATTAAACCAAATTCTTCGTGATGAAATTGGGGCTTTATTGTCTGAAACCAATACAGGTGAAGCAACAGAATTTGAAGTTCCGAAGGATAAAAAGCCTTATGTTTTAATGGTTGTCGGTGTAAATGGTGTTGGTAAAACAACTACGATAGGTAAACTGGCTTATCAGTTTAAAAAAGCCGGACATAAAGTGGTTTTGGGTGCGGCAGATACATTTCGTGCTGCTGCCATTGACCAGCTGCAAATTTGGGCTGACCGTGTTGATGTTCCAATAGTAAGACAAAATATGGGAAGTGATCCTGCTTCTGTAGCTTTTGATACTTTGCAGTCAGCTGTTGCACAGGATGCCGATGTGGTTATAATTGATACTGCAGGGCGTTTGCATAATAAAATCAACCTGATGAACGAGCTTTCAAAAGTAAAACGTGTAATGCAGAAAGTGGTTGCAGATGCACCTCATGATGTGCTTTTAGTTTTAGACGGTTCAACTGGGCAAAATGCTTTTGAACAGGCCAAACAATTTACAGCTGCAACAGAAGTAACTTCTCTGGTAGTTACTAAATTAGACGGAACTGCAAAAGGTGGTGTCGTAATTGGTATTTCAGACCAGTTTCAAATTCCGGTAAAATACATTGGTGTCGGCGAAGGAATTGAAGATTTACAGGTCTTTAATAAATATGAATTCGTAGACAGTTTCTTTAAATAATTTATAATGAGTTTTGAATCTTTAAAAAATATAACACCTGCTGTTTTTTATTTTGCAAGTGTTTTGTGTTTTGTTTTTGCAAATCTATTAAAAGAAGAAAGTTTATCTTTTTATTATGTTTTATTGGTTTTAGGATTGGTGTCCTTTTTTGCAGGAATGCTGAAAAGAATCCGTACCAAACGATAGGTTTTTGTAATTACTTTCTTTTGACTTTATGAGATATTATGGTTTCATTTTGCTGTTTAGTCTTCTTTCATGCGTAGACAAGAAAAGTGAAATATGTAAAGAAGCTCAAAAAGTAATTGTTGTTCAGCCTTTAGGTGACTTTAAACCGAAGCAGGCTGAACAGGTTGTTGCTCAAATCAAGATTGTCAATCCTAATGTGGTTTTAAGGCAAAATATTTCTTTTCCTGAAAAATCTTTTTATAAACCCAGAAACAGATATCGTGCTGACAGTATTATCAAAAGCCTTAGAAATAAAATAGGTTTAGATTCTGTAATTGTAGGATTATCACATGCTGATATCAGTACAACCAAAAATGGAATTAAAGACTGGGGTGTAATGGGGCTCGGGTATAGACCGGGAAAAGCTTGCGTAGTTTCTGATTTTAGACTATCCCGTAAAAATAAAAATGAACAATTTTATAAGTTAGTTTTACATGAGTTGGGACACACAGCAGGTTTGTCTCATTGTAAAATTAAAACTTGTCTAATGCGGGACGCAGAAGGAGGTAACCCTTTGGATGAAGAAAAAAGCTTCTGCAGGGAATGCAAAAGCTTTTTAAAAGATAAAGGTTGGCAATTACTTTAAATTGCTAACTTTTGTATTTATTGATACAAAGCATTAATCTTTTCCCATAAAACTTTGTCAAAATCAGATAAGGCAAGATTTTCATCATCAGCAGCATCTCCCATTCTGATGACTACCATTTTCTTACTTGGAATAACATAGATTTTCTGGTCGTTTTTGCCTAAAGCCATAAACATATCGTTTGGGGCAGTTGGAATTACACTTCCCTGAAAAGTAAGTTGTGACTGAGGCAAGTGATAATTAGCTTTTCCGTTTAACCACCATAAGTATCCATATCCTAAATTGATGTTTTGAGACGTAGTGGTGGCTTCATTGAAATAAGCTTCATTAAGAATGGTGTTGTTGTCCCATTTTCCTTTGTTTAGCATCAGTAATCCAAAACGTGCCATGCTTCTTGTGTTGCTTGTGTAAACGCTGTTTACATCTATTTGAACCCAAGTGCCATTCATGCCGATTTTGTCTCTTAATTTGGCGTTGAAATAGTCTGACCAGTCTTGTCCGCTTGCGGCTTCTACAACATCCTGCAGTTTTACATAGACATTATGATACGCCCAGCGTGTTCCAGCATCAGCTTTGTAGATTAGATCTGCAGGTTCAACATCATCTGTGCTGTCATCAAGACCTGATGTCATCGTTAACAGATGTTTGCAGGTAATTAGGTTTTCTTTTGCAAGTGTTTCGCTTGTCCAGCCAGTGCCCAGATATTGTGAAACTTTGTTATTGATATTCAATAATCCTTCCTGCTGCGCAATTCCTGTAACGGTAGCCGTTAATGTTTTTCCGGCACTTGCCCAGTACCAGAGTTTGGTTGCTGAATGGTCGTTGAAGTAATTTTCTAAAACGATTCGGCCATTTACCAATATGATGAATGATTTGGAGTTTTTGAGTTCTAAATAGTCTAAAAGCGGCTGAACAGCATTCTGATTCCATTTTAGGTCTGAAATTGATGTTGTTTCCCAAGTATTTCCAGTTAAGGGTGGAAAATACATTTTTTGGGTTGTAGTTGTGTCAGAAGTGTTGTCTTCTTTACTGCAACTGATACATGCTAACAGAATCAGTAGTTTACAAAATGTTTTAGTCATGGTAAGTGTTTTTGGTTTGGGGTTTGACCAAAAATATATAAAATAGTTTAATGTGTAATGCAGATTTTTATTTCTTTTAAAGTTTATAAAGTTAACTTTGTAGTTCTCTAAAAATCTTTTGAAAACGGGAGTCATAGCCCTGATGGAAGCGGCATCCTTTTATGGCAGGGTTTGCCGTAAAAGATAGAGCGGACAGCAGGAAACAGCTTCTTATTAAAATGTACATTATGAAAAACACTTTTATTATTTTGGTTTTATCGCTTTTGTTTGTAAGCTGCAAACAGGAAATCAAACCAGCAGATATTGCAAAACTGAATGGTTACTGGGAAATTGAAAAAGTGGTTTTTGATAAGGGTGAGGAGAAGGCTTACGGAATGAATGAGAATTTTGATTATTTTCAGATTAAAGGAACTAAAGGCACTAGAACAAAGGTGATGGCGCAGCTAGACGGAACTTTTTTGACTACAGATACTTTTGAAAATGTTTCAGTTCGGTTTACAGACAAAGGAACTTTTTTAGATTATAAAACGGATTATGCCAAGTGGAGTGAGGAGTTGATTTCGATTTCTGATGAGGCCTTTGTGGTAAAAAATGATCAGAATAAAAAATATCATTATAAAAAATCAGGACCAGTAAATTTATTAAACGATGGCAAAAAGACTAAATAACGAAAGTACGATTGGAGCTGTTTTGCAACAGATTATTCAGGTGAATAAATTGCAGCCCGGAATGGATCAGATTGATGTAAAGGAAGCCTGGGCAAATTTAATGGGGAATGGTGTCAAAACGTACACAAAAAATGTTGTTTTGAAAGGAAGTACATTGTATGTTGAACTGGGATCGGCTGTTTTGCGTGAAGAATTAAGTCATGGAAAGTCTAAAATTGTGAAAATGATAAATGAAGAGTTAGGTCGTGATGTTGTTAAGGATGTGGTTTTACGATAGACTTGCTTAGACATCTTAGATTTTAGACTACTTAGATTAGAAGATTGATTAGATAAAAAAAGCAGACCCATTTCATTGAAAGTGGGTCTGTTTTTTATGGTATCTAAGTTAGTCTAAAATCTAACAATCTAAGAAATCTAAATTAGAATTGCTCTCTTCCAGCAAAGTGGAATGCACCTTCAATGGCAGCATTTTCGTCACTATCAGATCCGTGAACAGCATTTTCTCCAATAGAAGTTGCGTATGCTTTACGAATAGTTCCTTCAGCGGCTTCAGCAGGATTTGTAGCACCTATTAAAGTTCTGAAATCTTCTACAGCGTTGTCTTTTTCTAAAATTGCAGCAACGATTGGTCCGCGAGACATGAATTCTACCAATTCTCCGTAGAAAGGTCTTTCAGCGTGAACTGCGTAAAATGCTTTTGCATCAGCTACAGTTAATTGCGTTAATTTTAATGAAACGATTTTGAAACCTCCGTTAGTGATCATTGCCAGGATGTTGCCGATATGTCCGTTTGCAACAGCATCCGGTTTAATCATGGTAAAAGTTCTATTTGTAGCCATTTTTTGTGTTTTTTAAATTTGGTGCAAAAATATAACTTTTTTGTGAATTGATTTTAATAAATTCATAATTAAAGCACAGTAGAATAATGTTTTGATTAAGAAAGTTGAGAATTATGAATTGTATGCCCAAAAAAGATGCACTGCAATGAGTTTCTATCTATTTCGTTTGAAAAAATTATACTTTAAATATTAATTTGTTTCGGTATAAAATCCATAAAACAAATGTCCAGATAAACACATAAACTATTGCGTAGGCTAATGAAGCAGACATTGGATTACTGAAAAAAGGTGCAATCCAAAAGCGATATAAGAAATCTAAAAGATTGATTTGTTCCTTGGGATTTTTTGGATTAGAAAACTGAATCATTATAAGCGCCTGCGGAATTATCTGCGATGTGAAAAATACAATCATCGGATTTACTCCCCAGATTAAAAATGGTTTAAAGCCTTTTTTATAACCTGCAATATCAATAAGGTAGTATAATATGGTAAAAAACACGGTTGCTAATCCTGTTGTAAATAAAACATAACTGCTTGTCCAAAGAGATTTATTGATTGGAAAAACCAAATCCCAAATTAATCCTAAAGCGATCAGTCCGGCACCGATTCTGCCCATTTTTAATGCTTTTTTTGTTTTAGGACTATCACTTTGCAAGAATTGTCCAATTAACAATCCGATGATTCCGTTTACGATAGACGGGATAGTGCTTAAAATTCCTTCTGGATCCCAGGTTTTAGTTGCAGAGTACATATGATCTTTTAGTAAAATACTATCCAGCCATGAAGCCAAATTTGTTCCTTTTTCAAGATTAGCGGCTCCAATTCCGGGAACAGGAATTAGTGTCATTAAGGCCCAATAGCCTAATAGTAAAACTGCTCCGGTTATAATTTGTGTTTTTTGAGTTGTTTTTAAATATAAAAGCGATACCACGAAATATACAATGGCAATTCGCTGTAAAACTCCCGGAAGGCGAACATCATGATAGGCTTCGATACCACTGTAAGCTAAAAACAGATAAATAAACAGAATAGAAAAAGCCAAAATATTTTTGACTTTAGAACTGAAACTACCCATTAACGCATAACCTACTGCGATAGTTATAGTTAAACGTCCGATAAGAAGCGGAATTCCTTCAATACCAAATAACTGGATTTTTTCGAAAAAGTTGAAGAAAATTCCAAGACAAAGCATTCGCATTGAGCGAACTAAAATTTTACTGAATGTTGTGGCATCGTAAAATTTATCAGGCATTGCAAGAGGAACTGCAACTCCCATAATAAAAATAAAAAAAGGAAAAACTAAGTCGGTTGGCGTACAGCCGTGCCAGCTGGCATGCAATAATGGCGGATAAACATTGCCCCAGTCTCCGGGATTGTTTACAATTGTCATTAATAAAATAGTGAGTCCACGAAAGATATCTAGCGAAATTAAGCGTTCTTTTACCATTGGTTTTGGGTAAATTGGTTAATTAATAATTTTTAAAAATCGCTATTTGGTTTATGGAATAATAATTTTGAGAAGAGAGGTGGTTATTTGTTTCTCAGAATTATTACAAAATTATTTTTGTTGCAAATTAATCTTTTTTTTTGATGAAAATTCAATAATATATGCTCGTTTATATTGTTATGATATCGAAATTGTGTTCTAATGGCTTTAGTTTCTGAATTAAAAGCGGAATCAGTTGTTCTCCTTTCTCTAAATAAAATTCAGAAAAATTAGCCTGACGTTCCTGTAAACTCTTGTTTGGGAATAATTCAAATTGCAAATCGGTTACTCGCAGTAATTCGTCGTCTAATTTTCTTTTTTGAGCTTTTAGTAAACGTTTTTCCAGATTTTCCAATCCTTTTTTCTGTTTGGTTTCCTGTGCTTTTACGGCACCCGAAAATGATTTGTCTGTTTGATCTGCTAATTCGTAAAGATATTTAAATTGTTTTTCTAATGTTTCTTTTTGAGCAGATAAATCAATTGGAAACGCAGATAATTTATGTGTGATTGTATTCACTAAATCATCAGGTTTAGTAAACAAATCAGCCCAGCTTAAATTTAAATTATCGGCTTTTTTAGCTTGTTTTTCAGTTGCTAAAAGAACTGAGTTTCGAACTAAAAGCATTGGGAAAGTAATATTCACGGCATCAAAAAAAGCTTTCAATTCCAGCCAGTACGCGATTTCTCCGCCTCCGCCAATGTAGCACAGATTAGGTAAAATAATTTCCTGATAAAGTGGGCGCATGATCACATTTGGGCTGAATTTTTCAGGATTGCTTTCCAGTAATTTCAAGATTTCGTCTTTTGAAAATGAAATTCGGGTATTGTTTACATAATATTGATCTTTTTCAAAAATGATTCTTTCGCGCAGATTATCTTCGATATAAAACAAATTGATTTCGCGTGGATTTACCTGAACGCTGTAATCCTGAAGCTGTTCAATGGTTTTTTGAACCGTTTTGAAAGAGATCTGATTTTCTAATTCTTCTTTAACAAAAGGAATAAAAGCACGCTTTAAATCTGTATCATCAGCATCTAAAATAATTAAGCCATAATTAGCAAATAAACTATTAGCTAAATAACGTGTTGCGTCAGCCAGATTTTCATGTTTTAAATAGGCTTCTTCAAACAGTTTTTTGAGAACATTTGCATTGGTACTTGACCCCAATTCTTTAGAGTAAATTTCAAAAAAATCAGTTAGGCCTTCAGTCGAAAGCCTTCCAACAGGCCCGGTACTTTCCTTATTCCATCTGAATTTTTTTCCTTTAAAATTAAAATAATTTATCTCTTCAAAATCATGATCTTCTGTCGCCATCCAATACACCGGAACAAAATTGTAAGCGGGGTATTTTGACTTTAATTCTTTAGTCAGATTAATGGTCGAAATAATTTTATATAAAAAATACAAAGGACCGCTAAACAAATTTAACTGATGCCCGGTAGTGATTGTAAAGCTGTTTTGAAGTGCTAAAAGTTCAATATTCTGTTTCGTCGCATCTGAAATATCGATGTTTCGATATTGCTTTTTTAAAGTATTAACCAACGGAATCCGGTTTGTATGATCAAAATTGGATTCTTTTTCAATAATCTGTTTTTCAAAATTTTCTAGTGTCGGAAAGTAATTGTATAAAGGTTGTAAGCCTGGTTTCTGATTTAAATAATCTTGTATCAATTTGGAGAAATATCCTGAGGTCTGATAGCTGATACAGTCGGTTGGCATGTTTTTTTATTTTTTTGACAGTAAATTTAATGAAAATATACAGTTAAAAATGTTTTTAACGATTGCTTATGATTTGATTTTCTGAATTTGTTATAAAGATCTTATTAATCAGGTTTTTAAATATAAAATCAGAAGTTGTTTTTTGAAAAAATATAAAACACATGAAATTTGTTAAAAAAACAGAAGTGTCCTGAAACTAATTCTGCTAAATATGAATTATTAATAATGAAACTCTATTTTTGTAGGCAAAAAAAAAGTTATATCAGTTTTCATATGAAAAATAATCCCAATCAAAAGAACTCTTTAAAACATGTTCTTTTTGGAAGCCTTATTGGTACCACAATCGAATTTTTTGATTTTTATATTTATGCCAATGCAGCTGTATTGGTTTTTCCACAATTATTTTTCCCAGGTGCTGATGCGACCATGGCGACACTGGAATCTTTGGCAACTTTTTCAATTGCCTTTTTATCCCGCCCGTTGGGTTCTGCTTTTTTTGGACATTACGGAGATAAGATTGGGCGTAAATTTACCTTAGTTGCTGCCTTATTGACTATGGGAATCTCAACAGTAACAATAGGATTTTTACCAGGTTACGCCAGTATTGGTGTTGCCGCTCCGTTATTGTTGATGCTGTGCCGATTTGGACAAGGTGTTGGTTTAGGAGGAGAATGGGGAGGAGCTGTTTTGCTTGCGATTGAAAATGCACCACCGCATAAACGTGCCTGGTACGGAATGTTTCCGCAATTGGGAGCACCTATCGGATTGCTGCTTTCCGGAGGAACTTTTTTATTGTTGACGGATTCAATGAGCAATGAAGATTTTATGAATTACGGCTGGAGAATTCCTTTTATAGCTAGTTCATTTTTGGTAATAGTAGGTTTTTATATCCGAACTAAAATCTCTGAAACACCATCTTTTGAAAATTCTAAAAATGCGCACGAAGAAGTAAAAATTCCATTTTTAACGTTAGTTAAATCGTATAAAAATCAATTGATTTTTGGAACATTAGGAGCGGTAACAACCTTTTTGGTATTTTATTTAATGACTGTATTTACACTCAGCTGGGTTACTTCAGATTTAGGTTATGTAAAAAGAGATGCTTTACTGATTCAGTTATTTTCAGTATTGTTTTTCGCTCTTTTTATTCCGATTTCAGCTTTGGTTGCCGATAAAATTGGTCGTCGAAAAATATTAATTTTCACTACAATTGCTATTGCCCTTTTTGGATTTTTCTTTTCGTTATTCCTTAATTCCGGAAGTCCGTTTTTGGTAACCACTTTTGTTTGTATCGGAATGTCTTTGATGGGCTTTACGTATGGACCTCTGGGGACATTTTTATCAGAGTTGTTTCCTACGACTGTTCGTTATTCAGGAGCTTCGTTAACGTTTAATCTAGCTGGAATTTTAGGAGCAGCTTTTGCACCTATGATTGCTATTTGGCTGGCAAGTACGTATGGTTTGAATTATGTTGGTTTTTACCTGACAATTGCAGCTATTGTTTCTTTAGTTTCCTTTTTAGTGATTTCTAAAAAAGTACATCAGTTTTAATATTTCTGAAAACTAATTTATAGGGAGGTAACGAGTCATTCGTTACCTCTTTTTTTTGAAAAAATCTTAAAAACTTCTAATTTATTTGTTTTTGTAAAATATTTTTTATGTATTTAAGGCGTTGTGGTTTAGTTGTTTAAAAATATTTTTAAGAAAATTTTATGATTTAATTTGTTTATTAAAAAAATAATTCACAAAATTTGCATCAGAAAATAAGTAATTAACTATTAATAAGCGAAGACAATGTTTGTATTAAACCTTACCTCTCAAAACATCGCATCAGGATTAGATTCTGTTGGCATGTGTCTTCGTGGCTTTTCTCAATCATAGCAAATCAATTTTAGAGATATGAACAAGCCCGAAGAAAAATAACTTTCGGGCTTTTTTTATTCTAGACACTTCAAAAATTCCCGAATATCCGAACTGAATTTATCTGTTTCAGATAAAATGTTTATCAAAATCTATTGCTCAGATTTTGCATGATGTTTTGTATTACATTCTTATTCCTTAAATGGTTTGATGTAAAGTATTTCATTTTGTAAAAAAGAAACAGGCAATATTGATTTTGGAAGAATTTCAATAGTAAAAAACAAATGGGAAATAAATTATCCGGAAAAGACCTGATTAAAATAGGCTTTCCAAAAAATAATAGTATCAATATTGCTTTGGGGCAAATTAATCGATACAGAAAACGAGAAAAAAAAGAAAGTATATTAACCGAAGCCAAAGAAGTTTTACTGTTTCCGGAAAAATTTACCGGACACGGAACCTGGGGAAAAGTGGCAGAAGGATTGGTGAATCCGGTACAGGTCAGAATGCATCAGCTTAACAACACGAGAGCGCCTTTTTCTATTTTCGGAGAAAACGAAATTGATGAACAGGCAAAATATCAATTGTATGATGCCTTGAAACTACCAATTTCAGTTGCCGGAGCTTTAATGCCGGACGCGCATTCCGGTTACGGATTACCAATTGGCGGAGTCCTGGCAACAGATAATGCCGTGATTCCGTACGGAGTTGGAGTTGATATCGGCTGTCGAATGAGTTTGTCAATTTTTGATATTCCGGCTTCTTTCTTTAAGGGAAAAGAACATCAGCTACAGGCTATTTTAAAAGACAATACCAAATTTGGAATGTATGAAACGCACAGCATTCGCGCAGATCACGAAGTGTTTAGCCGAAGTGAATTTCAGGATATTCCGCTTTTAAAAAACCTTTTGAACAAAGCGTATAAACAATTGGGAACCTCTGGTGGAGGAAATCATTTTGTGGAATTTGGAATTGCAAAAATTACTAATCCCCTGAATGAATGGAAGATTGGAGTTGGAGAATACTTTGCAGTGCTTTCGCATAGTGGTTCCCGTGGACTCGGGGCTAATATCGCAAAACATTACACCTATCTGGCAACTAAACAATGTCCGCTGCCTAAAAATGTCCAGCATTTGGCATGGCTCGATTTGAATACGCACGACGGTCAGGAATACTGGCTGGCTATGAATTTAGCAGGGGATTATGCCAAAGCCTGTCATGATGATATTCATCGTCGAATTGCAAAAGCGATAGGAAAACGAGTGGTTGTAACCATTGAAAACCATCACAATTTTGCATGGAAAGAAATTGTAAATGGTACAGAAGCAATTGTGCATCGTAAAGGGGCAACTCCTGCAAATGCTGGCGAATTGGGGATTATTCCTGGTTCGATGACTGCACCGGGATTTATTGTTCAGGGAAAAGGAAATAGTGAAAGTTTAAACTCTGCCTCTCATGGTGCCGGGCGACTGTTTTCTCGTAAAAAATGTAAAGAATCATTTACCCAAAGTGAGATTAAAAAAGTCCTTAAAGCAAATGATGTGACTCTGATCGGTGGTAATATTGACGAAGCGCCAATGGCTTATAAGGATATCAACAAAGTAATGGCTAACCAAACGGAACTGGTGGATGTTTTAGGAACATTTACACCAAAAATCGTTAGAATGGACAGATAAATTATGGAAAAAATAATTCAAATAACATCAGGGCGCGGCCCGGCTGAATGCAGCTGGGTTGTGGCTCAGGTGCTGAAAACTTTTCTGGAAGAAGCAAATGCGAATAAAATAAAAACAACTTTGCTTCAGCGTGAAAAAGGAATCGAAAACGGAACGGTAGAAACAGTTACAGTTTTACTCGAAAGTGATAATCTAAATGAATTTGTAAACTCATGGACAGGAACTATTCAGTGGATTGGGCAGAGTCAGTTTAGAAAATTGCATAAGCGTAAAAATTGGTTTATCGGAATTTTTGAAGTTGATAAAGTCACAACGACCCAAATCTCGGAGAAGGATATTCAGTATCAGGCGATGCGCAGTTCCGGAGCAGGAGGACAACATGTAAACAAAGTAAGTTCGGCAATACGGGCGACTCATGTTCCTACAGGAATTAGTGTAGTTGCAATGGATTCAAGATCTCAACACCAGAATAAAAAGCTGGCAACCGAAAGATTACTACAGAAGTTTAAGGATGAAACCGTAAAACAATTCAAAGCCGAATTTCAGGCACAATGGATGAACCAATTGCAAATTCAGCGTGGGAATCCGATTCGGGTTTTTGAGGGTTCAGATTTTAAGAAACAAAAACAGGTAAAAAATTACAAACCGGAACGGCAAAGATTAAAACGGGAAGATTATTTCGACCGTGAATAAGATTTGATTTTTGCTTTTTCGAAAAGAAAAATTATGAAAACAGTAGATAAATATCTTTTTCAGGCATTAGACAATTATCCGTATTCATTGGAAGAAACCATCGAATCATTGGATTACGCTTTATCTTATGATGATAAAAATACCATGGCGTTATGTTTATACGGGCAGGTTTTTTCAGATCAGTTATTGAAATATGAAGAAGCGAAAGAGTATTTTCAGAAAGCACTTTCAATTAATATTCATGCTTTAGAGGTGTATCCTTTTTATATTCATACTCTGATCTTGAATGAAGATTACGAAGAAGCAATGAAACTGATTGATTTTGCATTGACAGTCAAAGGAATCAATAAAACGGAGATTTTTTTGAAGAAAGTAATACTTTTTGAGCGTCAGCAGGATTTTAAAAAAGCTTTGAAAGTGATTAAAAAAGCAAAACTTGCCACAATCAATACATGTTATGATTATACGATTGAAGAAACTGAAAAAAGGCTGGACAAAAAACTGAATAGTGATTCGAAAAAGGACAAGTCGGTCAAAAAGAAAAAGAAGAATAAATAAAAAAGAAAGGATGTCAATTATGGCATCCTTTCTTGGGTTTAAATTATTTTATCGTTTAAGGCTAAAATGTCCTCTGTATTCTGTTCCGTTGAACCGGGTAAGAGTAAACCAATAATCCGAAGCGGGTTCATCTTGTCCAAGATAAGTTCCGTCCCAAGCTGTATTTACAGTCAATTCTTTTAGTAATTTGCCATATCGGTCAAAAATTCTGATTCCTGTATTGGGTTTTAAATAAGCAAAATCAATTGTCCAGGTGTCGTTATAACCATCATTATTTGGCGTAAAAAATTTAGGAAAAGGAAGTTCTTCAACATAATTAATACAGTCACCGATTGTCGCGGGAAGGATAGTTATGGCTACAGGAATTCTGTCACTTTCGCAATTATTTATGGTTTGGGAAGCGTAATAGGTAATTCCGTTTTCAAGCAAAGTTGCTTCGGATAAAGAAACAGTAGATGAAGCACTTTCAAACCATTGGATGTTTTCTCCTTTTATAGCAATATTACTAATTTTTGCATTTTTTTGGATACAGAATATTTGTGGGGAATCAGCAATTGGGGTCTGAGTGTCCTGAATTTTCACATTAACAGCTAATCTTTCACTTTCGCAGTTGTTTAATGTTTGTGTAACGAAATATACACTGTTTTGAAGCAAAGTTGTTTGGGTTAAAATATTTCCATTCACTGCAGAATCGTAATATTTTAGAGCTGTTCCTGAAATAGTAAGATTGGCAATAGTTGCATTTTCATCAATACAAAATTGTTGATTTTTATTCCCTGTTGGTAATGCGGTATCGTAAACTTTAACCAAAATAGCTGTTCTGTCACTTTCGCATCCTACCGTTTGGGAAGCGTAATAAGTTCTGTTATTTTCCAGTAAAGTTGTATTAGGTAAAGAGGCTGCTGCAATATTTGTATCGTACCATTTTATATTTTGTCCTGATAGCTGAATATCACTCAGCGTTGCATTTTCTTTTTTGCAGAAAGATTGCGCTGGATTCCCTGTAGGGACAGAAGGTGTATTTACAATTGAAACTGTAACTCCAAATCTTGGGCTTTCACAGTTATTGACAGTTTGAGAAGCATAATAGGTTTTGCCATTTTGTAGATTTGTAGTTTCGGCTAATAAAGAACCATTATTTAAGGCATCATACCATTTTATTTGAGTTCCTGTAACTTGAATATTGGCAATTGTTGAGTTCTGTTTTGAACAAAAAGACTGATTTGCATTTCCAGTTGGAGCTAAGGTTTTTTGAATATTGATAGTTACCGCAATTCTTTCGCTTTCGCAACCATTTATAGTTTGTGATGCATAATATACAACATTGTTTTGAAGTAATGCTGTATTTGTCAAAAGCACTCCTGCGGTTTGAGAATCATACCATTTTATGTTTTGGCCTATAATTTCTATATCATTTATTGTAGGGTTTTGCTGGATACAGAAGGCTTGAGGATTTGAACTTGTTGGTTTGGGTAATGAATTAACAAAAGGTATTATGATAGCTTTAATTGCATCAGAAATACATCCATTAGAATTCTTAATTTTAAGAAAATATTCTCCTGGATTTAAAAAAGTGGAAACTGACGTGTTGTTCCATGATATACCGTTGTCAAAACTATACGCAGATGCAATTGTATTAATTGTAATTATGCCTTTAGAATTATTACAATTCGGTTGAGTAATGCTATAGGTAGGAATATTAGGGAAATCTGTGGGAGTATTTATTTGAACTGTAACAGGTTCTGATTCACAACCTGCAGAATTTTTAATCTTAATTTTGTATAGACCAGAAGATAGATCGGTAGCATTAGCATTTGTTGTCCAACTTAATCCATTATCAAAACTATAGCTATAAGCAACTGTTGTAATGTTAATTGATCCAAAAGGATTTGTACAGCTTGTTGGCTGAGTAATAGTATAATTTGGTATTCCAACAGAATCAAGAGGGGGATTAATAGTAGCTTTAACCGATGGAGAAGGACAACCATTAGAGCTGTTTTTAATTTTAATGAAATAATCGCCTGTTGTTAAATTGGTTGTGGTACGATTAGAAGACCATGTAAGACCATCGTCAAAACTGTATAGATTCGCATTCGTAGTTACAGTTATTTTTCCTGTGGAACTGGTGCAGCTGCTTGGCTGTTGTATCGAAATAGCAGGTGTTTGAGCAGGAGGATTTACATTGTAAAGGTATAGAGAGTAAGGATATGATTCGCATCCTAATTCATTTTTAATTATAATAGTATAACTTCCCTCAGGCAAATCAGATTTTATTGGATTTGAATTCCATGTTTTTCCATTATCAAAACTATATGCAGCTGCTGGAGTAGTTATGGTAATGCTTCCTTTTGTTTCACAGGCAGGAGGGGTTGTTGTGTAATTTGGTCTAGGCAAATAAAAATCATAAAGTGTAGCAACTCTCCACCAGGACTCACAGCCTAAATTATTTTTTACTTTTATGGAATAATTACCAGGAGATAAATTTGTGGCTGTGTTGTATTGACTCCAGGTTCTACCATCATCAAAGCTATATTGATCAAATAGAGGATCTATTGTAATACTTCCTTTATTCTTTGATTCACAAGTAGGTTGGGTTGTTTGTATATTAAAATTAGATAAATATTGTTCTGTGAAATTCACAGTATAAAGTGTTTCTGAGATACATCCGGATTCATTTTTAATTTTAGGATAATAAAAACCAACAGGCAAATTTGTAGCGGTTGGACTTGTGCCCCAGGTTTCACCACCATCAAAACTGTAAAATGGTGCTGGTGTAGTAATTGTAATAGAGCCTCCTTTACCACAGCTTGGATAAACAACAGTATATTCTGCAGTTTTTAATTTAACTGGAGTTAATTCAACGATTATGCTTCCTGACTCACATCCTTCTTTATTTTTAATTTTTAATTTATATTTAAATCCTACAGGAAGATTTGAAGCTGTAGAGTTAGTGCTCCAGCTTAAACCGCCATCAAAACTATAAAAGGCGGCTGATGTCTTAATGCTAATACTTCCGGTAGCATTACTATCACAAGTGGTGGGTTGTACTATTGTATAAGCAGGGACATCAAGGAAATTCTGATTAAGACTAAACCAAATATGTTCACTTATACAGCCTGATTTATTTTTAATCCTAAGATAGCCACTTACGCCACCATTAGGATATTTGGTAAGATTTGGATCTGTACTCCATGTTGCTCCATCATCAAAACTATAAAATGCAGCAGGAGTGGTTATAGTAACACTTGCCGGAGTAGTACAGGTAGGTTGTATAGTCGAAAATTCGGGAGCTTCTAAATAATAAGCATTGCCTATATTGGCAACAGCATAATTTGATTCACAGCCTAAGGAATTTTTTATTTTTAAGAAATAATATCCATAATCCAAATTAGAAATGTTTGGATTTGAGCCCCATGTTAATCCTCCGTCAAAGCTATAAGACGCAGCGGGTGTTGTAATTGAAATACTCCATTTTGATTCTGTTTCACAATTGGGATTTATTATTTTGAATGTAGGCTCATCAAGATAAAAAGGAGGTAAATAGGCATATTCAATATCGGATTCACATCCAATTTCATTTTTAATTCTAATATAATAATAACCCGGAGGTAAATTAGATGCTGTTGGATTTGTTGTCCATGTTTCTCCATTATCAAAACTATAAAAGGATGCAGCAGTATTTATGGTAATACTTCCGTTTTTTGTTTCACATGTAGGTTTTATTGTAGTATAACTCGGTTTAGATAAATAAAAATTTATTTTAACCTGACTGACTTGTGATTCACAACCTAATTCGTTTTGGGTTTTTAATATGTAATTGCCAGGTTGTAAATTATTAAAAGCAGATGTTTCTTGCCATGTTTGCCCGTTGTCAATACTGTATTTATATGAAGAATTAAAAAAAACAATACTTCCGGTATTACTGCAGGTATTGGGTTGGTTAACTTTAAAATCAAGGTAAGGTTTAGAAAATGGATTAAGATAAATTTGATTGAAATAAGGTTTCGATTCACATCCAAATTCATCTTTAATTCTAACATTATAATAACCAGAAGATAAATTAGTAGCTGTTGGATTTGTTGTCCAGGTCACTCCATTATCAAAGCTATATTCGGATGCGGGGCTGGTAATAGTAATAGTAATACTGCCCCCTTGATTACAGTTTGGCTGGGTTAAAGTATAGGCTGGAGAATCAATGTAAGGAGGAAAAAGCAATACGTTTTGTGAATAGGATTCGCATCCGCTGTTGTTTTTTATTTTAAGTAAATAATTTCCAGCAGGTAAATTTGTTTTCGTAGGACCGCTATCCCAAGTCAAACCATCATCAAAACTAAATTGTGATCCCGGCGTTGTTATAGTAATAGTTCCACCAGAACTACAAGTTGGCTGAATAATTGAAAATGTTGGTCGGTCAAGTAATATTGGGGGATCAAGTGTTACAATCGTAGGTGTAGAAATGCATCCCGAAGCAGTTCTTGTTTGAACATAATATTTACCATATTCTTTTGTGGTAAAGTTACCATCTGTTTGCCATACTAAATCTTTTGAAACATAGTTGTCATCTGAAAGAAAGGACAAGCCTTTATCAAAACTATATTCTATGCCAGGGTCGTTAACTTTAATATAACCATTTGGATCCTGACAAGTAGGCTGAACTACTGTTACAGGAGGATTAGTAATTGAATTGTTTATGGTTAATTTTGAACTTAAGAAGCAGTCATTTCCATCTGTAACTTTTAGAGTATATTCTCCCAGATTTGTTTTAACTGAAGGAATGGGATAAGATTTGTTAGTTGCTCCATTTATTGCTATACCATTTTTATACCATTGGAAAGTTGTTGTCAAATTCATGGTTTTAGTTAAGTTAGCAGTCAATATTAAATCATTATTGCAGAAATTGCCACTTTGAATAATAGTAACTCCAAAATTTTCAGCAGTATTTAATCTTAAATTATCATATAAGAAAGAAGGTTCATAATCAGTGTTAAATGATGGAGGTAATGTTTTCTCTGGTCCTAACATTATTGCATTAATGTCAGTACTTGTGGTAAAACTAATTGTTATTTCTCCCCAAGTAGTCTGAGGTTGGTATAAAACTTTTCCAATTTCAATCCAGGATGGGTCAAATGAATTTGGATCTGAAGTGGTATATAATGGTAAATTATCTTTGTTATTACATCCATAAAGTGTTACATATGTAGGCGCTAAAAAATTAAAATCAAAACGTTTACTTAGGTTGGTTGTTTCGATACTCATTAAAGAGGCAATATTAAGTGTCAACTGGTAGTTTACCCCGGCAAGTAATGAAGTTGATAACTTAGCAGCAATATATTCTTTTTTATTGTTTTTGTATACTGCTCTCAGAATTCCTTTACCATCAGGGAAATTTTGAAGATTTTTGGTGTAAATAGTATTGAAAAGGTAGCAGTCTTTATTTAAATAGTCTGGAGACGGGATTGTCCCTTTTGTCCAATTATTGGCTGTAGGGGTATCATCATAACCTTGAGGGCATCCTGTTTTTTCTTCAAAAGAAGGATTTTGAAGAAGTGAAGTTGTTGTGAAATTGTTACAAATACAATCTTCATCATTTAAGTCTATTTTTCCATCCCCATCATCATCAATTCCATTATTACAGTTTTCCTGAGAATAACAAAATAGAGAAATAAATAAAAATACTATAAGTAAAGGATGTTTCATATAAATAAATTGGATGCCCGCAAATGTAATTAAATATCTACAAAATTTAACTAAAGCAACCTGTTGAATCTTTTCCTGAAAACAAAATAAATATCCCGTATTTTTGCAAAAAATAAATCCCTTTGAAAACGAAACTTTTTGTAATCACCCCGCCATTTACCCAACTGAATACTCCGTATCCGGCAACCGCATATATAAAAGGTTTTTTGAATACTAAAAATATAGAATCGGTTCAGGCAGATTTGGGAATTGATGTTATTCTAGAATTGTTTTCAAAGAAAGGATTACAAGATTTGTTTCGGGTTTCAAGTTTTAAGTTTGAAGTTGGTGGAAATGAAATCTCAGATAATTCTAAACGTATTTTTGCTCTTCAAGACGAATATATTAAAACCATTGATTCTGTAATTCAGTTTTTGCAGGGGAAAAATCCAACTTTGGCTTTGCAGATTTGTCAGGAAGATTTTCTGCCCGAGGCCTCCCGTTTTGAGCAGTTGGAAGAATTGGATTGGGCTTTCGGGACAATGGGAACTCAGGATAAAGCAAAACATTTGGCGACTTTGTATCTTGAAGATATTTCGGATTTTATTGTAGAATGTGTTGATGAAAATTTCGGCTTCAGTCGATATGCAGAGCGTTTAGGCCGAAGTGCTAATTCTTTTGATGAATTGTACGAAGCTTTACAAAAAGAACCAACTTATATCGATTCGATTTTAATATCACTTTTGAAAGAAAGAATAGAAGCTGTAAACCCAACGTTGTTTTTAATTTCTGTTCCTTTTCCGGGGAATTTATACAGTGCTTTTCGATGTGCGCAATGGGTAAAACAAAACCGTCCCGAAATTAAAATTTCAATGGGTGGCGGTTTTCCAAATACCGAATTACGTTCACTTTCAGATAAACGTGTTTTCGAGTTTTTCGATTTTATCACTTTGGATGACGGCGAAGTCCCAATAGAAGAATTAATATTTAATTTAGAGAATCCAAATTCCGATTCTTATAAACGAACATTTTTATTAGAAAATGGAGAGGTTGTCTATAAAAACAATTCTTTAAAACACGATTATAAACAATCTCAGGTTGGGACGCCGGATTATTCAGATCTGCCTTTGGATAAATATATTTCGGTTATCGAAATCGTAAATCCGATGCACAGAATGTGGAGTGACGGACGCTGGAATAAGCTTACTATGGCGCACGGCTGTTATTGGGGAAAATGTACCTTTTGTGATATTTCTTTAGATTATATAAAAGTTTATGAACCTGTTGCGGCAAATTTACTTTGTGACCGGATAGAAGAATTAATTGAAAAAACAGGGCAAAACGGATTTCATTTTGTTGATGAAGCTGCTCCGCCTGCTTTAATGCGTGCCTTGGCACTTGAAATCTTAAGGAGAAAATTAGCAGTAACCTGGTGGACTAATATCAGATTCGAAAAAAGCTTTTCAAAAGATTTATGCTTATTGTTAAAAGCTTCCGGTTGTATTGCCGTATCGGGAGGTTTGGAAGTGGCTTCTGACCGATTATTAAAATTAATTGATAAAGGTGTTACCGTTGAACAGGTTGCAAAAGTAACCCGAAATTTTACAGAAGCAGGAATCATGGTTCATGCGTATTTAATGTACGGTTATCCAACACAAACGATTCAGGAAACAGTTGACAGCCTCGAAATGGTGCGCCAGTTATTTGAAGCCGGCGTTTTGCAGTCCGGATTTTGGCATCAGTTTGCACTTACTGCTCATAGCCCGGTTGGGTTGTATCCGGAGCAATTTGGCGTGACCAAAAAAACAGAGGCTATTGGAACTTTTGCGAATAATGATATTGATTATACCGATTCAACAGGAATCAACCATGATAAATTCAGCTTTGGATTAAAAAAATCACTTTTTAATTTCATGCACGGAATCTGTTTTGATTACGAATTACAGGATTGGTTTGATTTCAAAATTCCGAAGACAAAAATCCATCCTGATTTTATTTTTAATGCTTTAGAAGAACAAAATGATTTCAATACCAAGCCAAATGCAAAAGTAGTCTGGCTGGGAGGGAAACCTTCTGCAGAAACCTTTACAAAATCAAAAAAAGGAAGAAGCTGGGAAATGATGGCATTGACTTTTCACGATAAAAAAGAAAGTTTTACTATTCAGACGAGTAAAGACGAAGGCGAGTGGCTGAAGGAAATCCTAAAGAAAATCACAGTTTCAAACAGTAAAAATTATACTTTTCAGGAAGTAAAAACTGATTTTGAAACTGAATTAGAGGATTTTGAGTTGTTTTGGTATTCGAAACCAGTCAATACGCTGCGGGAATTTGGTTTGCTGGTTTTATAATCAATATTCCACACATTCCCCATCATTAGGAATCGCAGCTTTGTTTAAAAGACCATTGTCAGAAAGTGCCGCTTTTAATTGTAGTCTTGTTGTAGGGCAGTGGTTTAAAGCTTCTAAGTGATTGGCAAAAACTTTTCCAGGTGCGAGAGCACAAAATTTCAGGATATCATTCATTCTCATTAATAATGGCTGTCCAAAATCTAATCGTGCTGTACCGCAGGCAACGGTTGCAATGTCAGGTTTTAGTTCTATTAATACTTTTTGCACATCATCAGTAAAAATAGTATCAGAGCTGATGTAAATTGTTTTTTCGTTTAGAAGTTCTATAAAAAAGCCCATGACATTACCCATCAGTTTGGCTATAAAACCATATCCGTGAACGGCTGGAATTCCTGTTATTTTTCCGTCCAGAAAATTTTGCGGTTTCCAGTAATCAAGACTCTGAATTACTGTTAAACCTCGCTGCGTTATCTTTTTTTCATCTTTTGTACTGCAGATTACTGGAATTGATTTTCTTTTTAGAAAAACTTCACCGGCTTTATCAAGATGATCCGGATGTAAATGCGTTATCAGGCAATGTGTGACTTTACTCAAAATTTCCCTGCTGTTTTTGGGAAGCGCAGTCAGTGGATTTCTTTTTGGCGGATAACGAAAAAGGGTAAAAGGAGCGATAGTTTTCCTCTTTCCTAACATGGGATCAATTAATATGACATGTTTTTCTGTTTCAATAACTAAAGTAGCATTGCGTAAATGATGCAGTTTCATATCTTAAAATTTAATATTAAAAATACAAAATTTTTAATAATCATAATCTGTAAATTACATCACAAACCGAAATCCAATTCCATGCAGATTTTCAATAGAAATGCCTTTTTCATTTGCTAAGATTTTACGGAGGCGCGAAATAAAAACATCCAGACTTCGTCCCATAAAATAATCATCGGTACCCCAAAGTGCGGTTAAAATCTGCTCTCTCTTTAAAACTGAATTTTTGTTGTCCAGAAATAGTTTCAGTAATTCGGCTTCGCGTTGTGTGAGCCCAATTTTTTCATCTGCATTAAAAAGAATGAAATTTTTAGTGTCAAATTGATATTTACCAATTTCGTAAATCGATTTTTCAACCTTGCTGTTTTTCTGAGAACGCTTTAGAAAAACCTCAATTTTCAGCATTAATTCCTCAATACTAAAAGGCTTTACCAGATAATCATCGGCACCAAGACGTAAGCCTTTGATTCGGTCTTCTTTTAAAGTTTTGGCCGAAAGAAAAATAATCGGGATATTGGTATCTGTTTTTCTAATCTCTTCAGCCAGTTCAAAACCGTCCATTTTTGGCATCATAATATCAAAAATGCAAATATCAAAATGCTGATCTTTAAAAGACTCTAAACCTGATTTTCCATCAGGACAATGAATGACTTCATAATTATTCTGCTCCAGATTATCTTTGGTTAAAAATGCCAGAGTTTCATCATCTTCGGTATAAAGGATTTTACTTTTTATCATTTTTATAAGGAATAGACAACGTTATGGTAATGCCTTTTTTTAAGTTATTTACAGCTGAAATTTTCCAGTTTTGTAAGTTGCAAATCTTTTTTACATAATACAATCCCAGTCCAAAACCATTGACCTCATTGCTTTTTTCGTTCTGGATGCGGTAAAATTTATCAAATATAAAAGATATATTTTTTGAAGCAATTCCAATTCCGTTATCTATAAATTCTAATTTTAAAACAGAATCTTCTTTGATTATTCTTATGGTGATTTCAGGTTTTGTATCGCAATATTTTACAGCATTATCCAGTAAATTATAAATTAGGTTAGCAAAATGAAAAGCATCTGTTTCAAGTAGGTAATCTTTTGAAGAAGAATCTATTTTGATGCTGGCTTCAGGGTATTTCAAAGAAATATTTTCAATTGTTTCCTCGATGACGGGAATAATTAAAAACGATTCTTTTTTTAATTCCAAAGTAGTGTAATCAGATTTGGCAATGTTTAAAATTTTCTCAATGTGATGATTTAACTTTTGTCCCTGGTTGATAATAATATTGGTATAGGTATGCAGTTTTTTATCTTCTTTGATTGGATTTTGTTCTGCTAAATATTTTGATGCAATTAAAATAGAGGAAAGAGGCGTTTTAAATTCATGTGTCATATTATTGATGAAATCACGCTGTAACTCCGAATATTTTTTTTGCTGTAAAAGAGTAAAAATCGAGTAAACATAAATTAGTAAAATAAAAATCAGAAGAATGGAAAGTACAAACCAAAAACGCATGGAACTGAATAAATAAGTAGTTTCATGCGGAAGACGAAGGGCAAAATAATAAACCAGATTTTTATGTTTAGGAAAATAAACGGTTTGTTTTGCTTTTTGTTTTTCAGATAATGAAACGTAATTTCCATACACCATTTCGTCACTTTGACAATTGTACATAGCGTATTCAAAATCTGTCGTGATGTTCATTTTTTTAAACTCAGTTTTTAGATAAAACTCCAGAATATCGGGTTCAAAATCGTTGTCAATATTTACGATATAATAATCATTGGCAATTTTCTGTACCGGATTTTGCGCCGGTAGTTCATGATTAGTTCCTTCATAAAGTTTTTTTGCGACTTCCAGCAGGGCAATATGTGTTTTTTGGCTTAGCTTTTTCTGTTCTAATGTAAAAGCTTCTTTTGTCCACAGCAATTGAGCGATTAATATGCCGATAATGGCTATTAATCCCAGGATAATGATGCTGTTGAGTCTGTTTATTTTCAAGGAAATCAACTTTTAGAAAGTGTAATATTAATCAAATTTTAAATTAAAAAGATCAGTTAACATGTCATTAACAAACATTTGAAACCGGTTAACAGCGAATTGTTTTTTTGTAAGGTACTTTTGAAATATAAAATTAAACCATTCACCAATTTAAATATACAGATTATGAAAATTATTAGAATTTCGATGATAATCTTAGCTTTAGGATTAATGTCATTCTCAGCAATCGCTCCGGTTAAAGCATTAATTTCAGAGGCTACACAAGTTGCTGCTGAAGGAACTATTGTGTGGAAAGCAGAAACAATTGATGTTGGGCAAATTCCGCAAGGAACGCCAAAAGCAATTGTTTACGAATTTAAAAACACAGGAAAAACAGCTGTAGTAATTACAAATGTACAGGGTTCATGCGGCTGTACTGCAACAGATTATACCAAAGAGCCGATTCTTGCCGGGAAATCTGCTAAAGTTACAGCAACTTACAATGCAGCAAACAAAGGAGCTTTTACCAAAACGGTTACGGTAACTACAAGTGCCGAAAAAACGCCTAAAATCCTGACTCTGAAAGGAACAGTTATCTAAAATAAAGTTGATTATATAAAGGGGAAAAACTCCGGTCATGTTATGTGTCCGGAGTTTTTTTATGCCTAAAATTATTTTGGGAATGAATTTGTTTTTACAGAAACTTTTCTACTTTTATTGAAAAAATCATTATGAAAATTTGGTACAGGTTTGCTGTTATTATGCTTGTTTTTATTGCTGTTTCATGCAATTCAAAAGGAGATAAAAAAGAAGAAAACCAAAAGGAAGAGAAGGTTGTAATACCGGAACTTAAACTTTCAATTGACAGCCTGGCAATCGCCCGCTTTTATGAAGCTTATCCGAAACTGAAAAACTTTCAGGATGAGGTTTTTTCTTTATACAGTAAAAAACAATCTACACAATTGTGGCTTGATAATAAGGGCGTTGTTGAGTTCGGAAATACGTTATATGACAAATATAAAGGTCTGGAAAACGAAGGTTTGAAAGCTAATTTTCCGTACAAAGAAATCAATTCGGTTTTTGAGAACAATTCGGTCAACAAACTTTCAAAAGTAAATACCGATTTGATGATTACCAATTTGTATTTCTACTATGCTGAAAAAGTATACAGAGGTTTTGACGAAAAAACATCCATTTCATTAGAGTGGCTGCTTCCGCGAAAGAAACTTAATTATCAGGTTTTAACCGATTCTCTTTTTGAAAAATCAACTATAAATGACGATAAGAAGAGTAAAATGTTCAGCCAGTACTATAAACTTCGTGATGCACTTCATCAATACAGAGATATTGAAAAAAAGGGAGGATGGAAAACAATTGAAGTAGATGAAGATTATAAAGGCCTAAAATTAGGGGATTCTTCTACAACAATAGCACAAATAAGAGAAAGGCTTTTTGTAACAGGAGATCTTAAGGAGGATAACAAAAGTGCCGTTTGTGATACGGTTTTGATGAAAGCGGTTAAAAATTACGAATTGCGTCATGGTTACGCACCAAAGAATACAATTTTATTAGAACATATTGATGATTTGAATATTCCGGTTTCAGACCGAATCAAAACCATTATTGCTAATATGGAGCGTTGTCGTTGGATTGATCCTGAACTGGAAAAAGGTAAAAAATATATCGAAGTCAATATTCCGGAGTTTAGATTGTATATAATCGAAGATGGTAAAATTGCATTTATATCTCCGGTTGTTGTGGGCAAATCGATGACAAAAACAGTTATTTTCAGTGGAATGATGAATAATATTGTTTTTAGCCCATATTGGAATGTTCCTCCCAGTATTATCAAAAGTGAAATCAAACCCGGGATGGCGAAAGACAAAAATTATCTGGCAAAGAAAAATCTGGAATGGAATAATGGTGCGGTAAGACAGCTTCCTGGGAAAAATAACTCACTTGGACTGGTTAAGTTTTTATTCCCAAATTCCAGTAACATCTATCTGCATGATACACCTGCAAAAAGCTTGTTCGAAAGAGAAAGCAGGGCTTTTAGTCATGGCTGCGTACGTGTTGCAAAACCTCGTGAACTGGCTATTGAGCTATTGAAAGATGACCCGAAATGGACACCGGAAAGAATTGACAAAGCCATGCATGCGGGAAAAGAAAGCTGGTATACCCTGAAGAAAAAAGTTCCGGTTTATATTGGTTATTTCACTGCCTGGGTAGATCGTGATGGTCAGTTGAATTTTTATAAAGATATTTATCAAAAAGATGAAAGTCTGATCAAATTATTGACGGAAGAGTAAAGCAGCTACGTTAATTTTTTACGCAGATTTTGGCAGATTACAGCAGATTTAATTAGATTTTTTGCATTTCAATGAAAAATCTGCTTTAATCTTTTTTAAATCTGCGTGAAAAAACAATTTAGAAAATTCTTCGCTTGTTAGCTAAAGGCTGTTCGTGTTGTTGCAAAATTATTTCGATAAAACATCAACACACTTATAAAATCGCTTGGTATAATGCTCTTCATCAAGTCCCGTGATCGTAACTTTTTGTGCTTTTCCGGAGGAGGCGTGTATAAATTTTGACTGCATTCCGTTGGCTTCGCAGATGATGCCAACATGTCCTATAAAACTCCTGTCTTTGTATCCGTAAAATACAAGGACATCTCCAACCTTAAATTCCTCAGGTTTCAATGACTTACCTATGTTTTTATAACCACCTGAACTTCTCGGTAAGGTTAAACCAAAATTCTTGAAAACATAATAGACAAACCCCGAACAGTCAAAACCTTTATTTGGATTACTGCTCGCATATAAATAAGGTGTTCCCAAATATTGTTTTGCATACGATATAACAGAATCACGCTCAATTGCAGCCTGGATTTTTTTTACCGAATCAGATTGTGTTTTGTTCTCTTTTTTTAAAGTAAATGAGGAGAATAAAACAGTAAGCAGAAGCAACAGGGCATGAACAGTAATTTTCATTTGAGGGCTTGTAAATATTAGTTTATAAAGGTAAAGCGTTTGCTTAGAATATCAAAAAGAGCATGAATTTAATAAACGTTTTTTGGTGTTTTTTTATTGCTTTTTGACATTTTAGTATCTTTCTGCAAAATGTAATTCGGATATATTTGTGAAATGTATTTATATTTTAACGAATAAATTATGTTTATCAAAAAAATACCACTTTTAATTTCGTTTTTACTGATTTCGGCGGTATCGGTTTCCCAAAAAAAAGAAGAAACCTTTCTTTATGCTGGCAGGGTGGATGTGCAACAGGAAAATAAGGTTGTTTTAATCGGAACAGCTTCTTCAGTATCATTTAATTTTACAGGTAATGAATGTACGGTTTCGCTGCAAAGCATTGATTCCTGGGAACATCAAAATTATATCGTTTTGGAACTTGACGGGAAATACCTTGGGAAGTATACAGTCCAAAAGGGCGCTCCTCAGTCCTTTCCGGTAAAAGTTACTTCGAATAAAAAAGTACATAATCTAAAGATCTATAAAGCAACAGAGGCGACAATGGGGAACGTAGTTTTTCTGGGAACAACAGCAAAACTGACTACAATAACAGCAAAAAAGAAAAAGAAAATAGAATTTATAGGCGATTCTATTACATGTGGGGCTGCGAATGATCCTTCTGAAATTCCGTGTGATAAAGGCGAATATTTTGATCATCATAATGGTTATTTCGCTTACGGCCCAATTCTTTCCAGAACTATTGATGCGGACTATCTATTAAGCTCCGTTTCCGGAATCGGGATTTATCGAAACTGGAATGATCAGGGACAGGATGTGCCAATTATGCCTGCTGTTTATGAAAATTTGTATCTGACAAAAGAGGCTTCAAAACCTAAATATGATTTTGCTTTTCAGCCTGAAATTATCAGTATAGCTTTAGGAACTAATGATTTTTCAAATGGTGACGGTATAAAAGAACGTTTGTCTTTTGATTCTGAAAAGTATGTTTCGAATTACATTGATTTTATAAAAATGCTTTATAAACACAATCCAGATGCACAACTGATTTTGACAAACAGTCCAATGGTAAACGGAGAAAAAGCTGTAATTTTTGAAAATTGCCTGAGTAAAATAAAAGCCGAATTTGATGCAGACAAAACACACAAACCAATTCTGATTTTCAAATTCAAACCGATGACACCAAGTGGCTGTTCGGGACATCCAAACATTGCCGAGCATAAAATTATGGCAGATGAATACGGACCATTTTTAAAAAAACTGCTAAATGAAAAATAATATATTTAAGTTTGTTTTCTTACTGATTTCCGGCACTATGATGGCAAACGTTTCTCTTCCCAATATTTTTGGTGATAATATGGTATTGCAGCGCAACTCTGAAGTGAAAATTTGGGGCTGGGGCAATCCAAAAGAGGAAATTAAATTGGTTTCCAGCTGGAACAATCAGGAATATAAAGTTACTGCAAACAATCAGGCGCAATGGGAACTTAAAATCAAAACGCCTGAAGCAGGAGGCCCTTATACGATTTCGATAAAAGGCTACAATGAAGTTATATTGAAAAACATTTTAATTGGCGAAGTCTGGGTTTGTTCCGGTCAGTCGAATATGGAAATGTCTGTAAGCTGGGGAATAGATAATGGCGAGGAAGAAGCTAAAAATGCAACCAATCCTAATATTCGATTTTTTACCGTCCCAAAATTAACGGCGACAACACCACAAAATAATCTTTTAGGCAATTGGACAGAATCGACTCCCGAAACCATGAAATACTTCAGTGCGGTTGGCTACTTCTTCGCCAAACGCTTAAGAGAAGATTTAAAAAACGTTCCTATCGGATTAATTTCCTCCAATTGGGGAGGGACTCCCGCAGAAATCTGGATGCCCGAAGAAGTCGTTAACAGCGATGCTGTTTTATTAGAAAATGCCAAAAAACTAAACGAGCAGGAATACGGACCAAGACAGCCCGGCCGTTCCTACAACGCAATGATTTATCCGTTTGTTGGATTTAAAATTGCGGGAACTCTTTGGTATCAGGGCGAATCCAATGTAGGTTCAGAAGTTTATGATAAAACATTATCGGCTTTAATTACTTCGTGGCGAAAAGGCTGGCAGGATGATTTTCCGTTTTATTATGTACAAATTGCACCTTTTAAGACAGGCAGTAACAACTTCTCAAATGTTACTCTTCGCAACTCTCAGCGAAAGCTTTTAAAGGAAATCAATAATACAGGAATGGTAGTGATTAGTGATGTTTCGGATACGATTGATATTCACCCGAAGGATAAAAAATCTGTTGGGATTCGTTTAGCCAATTTAGCATTGGCGAATACCTATAAAACGAATTCCAATCTTGTAAATGGTCCACTTTTTAAAGAAATCAAAATTGATAAAAACAAAGCAATAGTTTCTTTTGATTATGCTGACGGATTATATTTTAAAAACAAAGTGACGAAACAGTTTGAAGTTGCTGGTGTCGATGGAATTTTTTATCCTGCAGAAGCTTCAATAAAAAATAATCAGGTAATTGTAACGAGTAAAAAAGTGCCGAACCCGGCAAAGGTGAGATTTGCATGGGGAAATACAATTCAGTCTGATTTGTTTAATAAAGCGAATCTGCCGGCTTCCTGTTTTATTTCGGAGTGAAGATAGCAAAGAATATAGAGTAAAGATTTTTAGAGATTAGATTTTTACTTTTTTTGTCAGACTGAGCGGAGTCGAAATCCGTGAAGTGAAATACAAAGTTTATCAAAAAATCCGAAAAGCTCTCGTTTACCCAATGCGTGAGGGATAGAAGAGAAAAGCCCACAGCCCTGACGGAGGAAGGGCGAGGACTTGAAACGGATAGCCCGACCCGGAGGGACACGCCCAAAATATGAAACTATCAACCACTATGAAAAATAAAAGAATACTAATTATTGGGGTTTTTACCCTGTTTACTGCTGGAAATATGAATGCACAGAAGAAACCGCATCTGGATAAAAATAAAACGATCGAACAACGTATAGACTTGCTTTTGCCACTAATGACTTTGGAAGAAAAAGTGGGACAAATGAATCAGTATAATGGATTTTGGGATGTGACTGGTCCAGCTCCAAAAGGTGGAAATGCCGAATTAAAATACGAACATCTGCGAAAAGGATGGGTGGGAAGTATGCTGACCGTGCGCGGTGTGAAAGAAGTTCGTGCGGTGCAGAAAATTGCGGTTGAAGAAACCCGATTAGGAATTCCGTTGATTATTGGTTTTGACGTCATTCACGGCTACAAAACCTTAAGTCCTATACCGTTAGCGGAAGCCGCCAGCTGGGATTTGGAAGCGATAAAAAAATCGGCAGCGATTGCGGCAGATGAAGCTTCGGCATCCGGAATTAACTGGACTTTTGGGCCTAATGTAGATATTACAAATGATGCCCGTTGGGGACGTGTGATGGAGGGAGCAGGAGAAGATCCGTATTTGGGAAGTAAAATTGCGGTTGCGAGAGTAAAAGGATTTCAGGGAGAAACTACTGCTGATTTGGCGAAAGTAAATACAATTGCGGCCTGTGCAAAACATTTTGCAGCGTATGGTTATGTAGAATCGGGTCGTGATTATAATTTGGTGGACATCAGTAATTCTAAATTGTTCAATACTGTTTTGCCTCCTTTCGAAGCGGCTACAAAAGCGGGTGTGAGAACCTTTATGAACTCGTTTAATCTGGTAAACGGAATTCCGGCAACCGGAAATGTTTTTCTGCAAAGAGATATTTTGAAAGGCAAATGGAAGTTTGATGGTTTTGTGGTTTCAGACTGGGCTTCGGTTCGTGAAATGATTCCGCACGGGTATGCTAAAGATGGTGAAGATGCAGCATTAAAAGCGGTTACAGCTGGTTCCGACATGGATATGGAATCGCATTTGTATGTTGCAGAACTTGTGAAATTAGTTAAAGCCGGAAAAGTAAAAGAAGCTTTGATTGACGATGCGGTGAGAAGGATTTTACGAGTGAAATTTGAGTTAGGCTTATTTGATGATCCTTACAAATATTGTGATGAAAAACGTGAAAAAGCGACAATTGGAAATAAAGCCAACAATGACGGAGTTCTGGACATGGCGAAAAAGTCAATTGTTTTATTAAAGAATGATAAAAACTTACTTCCGTTAAAGAAGTCAGGACAAAAAATTGCTTTGATTGGAGCTTTGGCAAATGATAAAAACAGTCCGTTGGGAAGCTGGAGAATTGCGGCAGATGATAATACTGCGGTTTCGGTTTTAGAAGGGATGCAGCAATACAAAGATAATCAGCTGGTTTTTGAAAAAGGAGCCGATTTGATTGTTGGAAAAGCGACTTTCCTGGATGAGGTAGTTTTTAATACAACAGACAAAAGCGGATTTGAAGCAGCGAAAACTGCAGCTAAAAACGCAGATGTTGTGGTAATGGTTTTAGGCGAACATGGTTTTCAGAGTGGGGAAGGACGCAGCAGAACGAACCTTGATTTGCCGGGATTACAACAGGAGTTATTAGAGGAAATTTATAAAGTGAATCCAAATATTGTTTTGGTTTTAAACAATGGCCGTCCGTTGACGATTCCTTGGGCAGCAGAACATGTTCCGGCAATTGTTGAGGCGTGGCATTTGGGAACCCAAACCGGGAATGCAGTAGCGCAGGTTTTATACGGAGATTATAACCCTAGCGGAAAACTGCCGATATCTTTCCCGAGAAATGTAGGTCAGGTGCCTATTTACTACAATAATTACAGTACGGGAAGACCTGTGAATGCGGATAAGAATGTGTTTTGGTCACACTTTTCAGATGTAGAAAAAACACCTCAGTTTCCTTTTGGCTTCGGATTGAGCTACACTAAATTCGATTATAAAAATTTAAAAATAAATAAAACTGCTTTTGCTAAAGGAGAATCGGTTCAGGTAAGTGTTGAGGTGACCAATTCAGGTAGTTATGACGGAAAAGAAGTGGTTCAGTTATACATTCACGATGATTTTGCAAGTATTGCCAGACCGATAGAGGAACTGAAAGGTTTTGAATTAGTGAATTTGAAAAAAGGAGAAACTAAAACAGTAAGCTTTACTTTGACAGATGCTGAACTTGGTTTTTATGATAACAACGGAAACTATTTGGTAGAACCGGGAACTTTTAAAATTAAAGTAGGAGGAAGTTCAGATAAAGGTTTAGAGAGTGAGTTTGAGTTGAAGTAAAAGAGTCTTAAAATATTTTTTCACGCAGATTTTGCAGATTCAGTAGATTTTTTATTCCCTTAATCTGTAAAATCTGCGTGAGTTTTTTATTGAAAGGAGAAGTATGATGATGACGGTTTGTGAGAGATATATTGGTTAGGTTTTAATCCAAAAAAAAGACACACAAACTTGTGCGTCTCTTTGAAAAGGAATGTTTTGTTTTGAATTATTTTGATTGAATAATCATTGCCAATCCACCACCGCTTGCCAATCGATATGTCAATTTACTTGTAGAATCAACGGTAATAACTTCTCTTTTATAATCATTCGCTGCTTTATCAGCATTTACACCATCAGAAAAAATTTCAGCCTGGAATTTTCTGCCTTTTTCAAGGAAAGAAAAATCTATTGTAATTTCTCTGGAAGAATCCCAGTTTGTGATTGCACCTAAATACCAAACATTGTCTTTTTTACGGGCAATTGAAACAAATTTTCCGACCTCACCCTCCAAAGCTACAGTTTCATCAAAAACAGTTGGAATTTTAGCAATGAAATCAGTACTTTCCTGCTCTTTCATATAAGCTGTCGGACTGTCTGCCATCATTTGCAGAGGTGCTTCAAAAATAGTGTAGAGTGCCAGTTGATGACTTCTTGTTCCCTGGCTCATTGGAGTAGAATGGCTTGGTCTGAATTCACTTTTTGTAGCGTTTCGCATAGCACCCGGTGTATAATCCATCGGGCCGGCCATCATACGGATAAACGGAATTGAGCAATCGTATAACGGAACATCGTCATTTGGTGTCCATTTATTGTTTTCTAATCCCTTTACGCCTTCAAAATTTAGAATGTTCGGAAAAGTACGTTGAATTCCGGTTGGTTTGTACATGCCGTGAAAATCCAGTAATAATTTGTGATCAGCCGCTTTTTGCGCAATATCATACACTGAATTTACCATTTTGGCATCGTCGCGATCTAAGAAATCAACTTTAAATCCTTTGATTCCTAAATCAGCATAATTCTTAAAAATACCAACTGTATTTTTTGTTAAAGCCATCCAGGAGCTCCATAAAATGATGCCTACATTTCGTTCTTTTCCGTAAGCAATCAATGCTTCCAGATTAACATTCGGATTGTGTTTCATGATATCATCTTCCAGACTCCAGCCTTCATCCAAAACCACATATTCGACTTTGTTTTTTGAAGCAAAATCTATGTAGTATTTATATGTTTGGGTGTTGATTCCGGCTTTAAAATCGATATTGTAAATATTCCAGTCGTTCCACCAGTCCCAGGCTACTTTTCCGGGTTTTATCCACGAGATATCTTTAATTTTAGTTGGTTCAGATAATTTCTGAACCATATCATTATTGGCTAATTCAGCATCATTTTCAGAGATCACAATCGCTCTCCACGCAAAACTTCGTGTTCCTTTTGTTTTTACCAGATAATCGGCTCTCTCTGTAATTAATCGGTTGATGTTGTTAAATCCGCCGTTGGTTTCCTGCAATGGATATTTAGAAAAACGGGCTTCAAAACCAGATTTCGATTTGTTATTGGTTACAAACAATCCCGGATAATCTTCGAGATTAGCTTCTAGAAAAACAGCTTTTTTATGGTTTTTAAAATCAATTAAAAAAGGTAAAAAAGCTAAAGTATCTTTAGCAAATTCACTGATTTTTTTGTTTTCGTATTGTGCTTCAAACGAAGAAATATAAGAATCTTTCGGATTTCTTAAATCACGAACATACGGCATTAAAGTATTGTAATCCTGATCAAAGTTCAAAGAAACTTCTTCAGATTTCACAGTAATGTCTTTTTTCTTTTTGGTAATGAATCTGTAAGCCACACCATCATCAAAAGCGCGATATTCAATACTGAAATCATTTTTAAAATTCAGAATCAGAAGATTGTACTGATTTTTTATACTACTCTTTTTGTAAAACGGTGATTCAAAAGTCTGATTTACTTTTTCTCTTTTTGAATTCAAAAGCAAAGCATTTTTTCCTAAAACTTCATTTTGACCTAATGTCATAGAAACAGCAGATGACGCCAGGATCATATCTTTCTCATGCGAAACCGACCAGGTAATTTTGTCGTTAATCACAATACTGATTTTTATTTTCCCATTAGGAGATGCAACAGTAAAGTCCTGAATCTTTTGCGAAAAAGAAGCATTAAAAAATAAAATCAATAAGAAGGCAAATAGTGTTTTCATGTTGTATGCTTTTAAATCATAAAAGTGATTACAAGTTCCTTAAATGAACTTATAATCACTTATATGGTAAAGTAAATTATTTCTTCTTCAGTTTCAAATTGTATTTTTTTACAATTTCCAGAGTCGATTTATCGTCATTAAAAACCGAATTTAATCCCTGTGGTTCCTGCGGAGGGTCAGTTGTCAACGGTTCTCCCGGATTCCATTTTCCGGTTTCGTTAACTGCTTTTCCTTCACCGCCAAATCCCCAGAAATTTGCCGCCTGCAACGGACCTTTACTGGCAACACTTTCTGCAACCCTGCCAAAAATATAACTATAAAACTGATCGCGGTAAATTGAAGGTGCTCCCGCATTTAGATTTTCATTTTCTCTTGGCAATCCAAACTCTTCTATGATAATTGGTCGTTGTAAATTATTAGCGACTTTAACATGCGCATCAATATACTTTCCTGCATTTTCAATAGTGGCAGGAATTGTAGTTTCGGCATTATCGGCTTTGAACCAGTTCCAGTTTTTAGGCCAGATGTGCATGGTCAGATAATCAATATTTGGGTTTTTGTGTGTTCTTTCGAAAATATCAATAATGTCATTCGAGCTGTTTAAGCCTTCAGAACCCGTAGAAATCAAATGATTTTTATCCAGGCTGTCCATTAAATTTACAATATTGTTCAGCCAGGTTGTAAATTTAGCTTCATTTTCAACCGTAAAAAGTCTCGGTTCATTGCCAACCTGCCACGCCATGACTGTATTGTCTTCAGTGTATTTCTTTTTTGAATATTTATTAGTTCTTCCCATAATAAATTTCACATGATCTTCCAAAGCTTTCATACAAGGTTCACAACTATGAAACTGCTCGGTATAGGACATAAATTGAGGCCATGTATTCGGAGCGATATTTGGAACCGGAATCGCGCCTTTGCCGTTCCACTCCAGATATTGTGACATTCCGCCGGACCATTCCCAGTTGTTGGTTAGGTACAAAACTGCATACATTTTGCGTTTTCGCATTTCATTCATCAGGAAATCCAGTCCGTCAAGCAAATCTTCGTCATATTTTCCCTGTTCGTATTGCAACGCCGGACGCACCGTAAAATCGTATTTTCCACCATCGGCACCAACCAGAATTCGCAAATTATCGATTCCGTTTTTTTGCATCAAATCGAGCTCGCGAAGCAGTCTTTTGCGGTCTCCTACTTTTTTAGAACCAAGTAAACTTCCGTACCAATAATTTGTGCCTATATAGGTATATGGCTTATCTCCTTTGTAAAATTGCGTTCCTTTTACCGTAATTCTTTCCTGCGCCTGACACGCCATTGTCGAAACGAGTAAAGCTAATCCGAGAGTTTTTAAAAATCTGTTTTTCATAGATATATTTTTAGAAGCTGTTTCCTGCTATACGTTTCAATCTTTTGTGCCGAACCCCGGCACAAAAGGATTTTCACTTCTATCAGGGCTAGGCCTTTACGTGTTTAAGAAACTATTTTGGTAATTCATACATTTTTGGCAATGAATTCAGTAATGCCGATTTAGGTTTTAAGGTAAATGTTTTAAAATCTGCGGCATTCGAAACTGAATTAGTAGGTACATAATAACCGTTCGTGTCATTATACCAAAACATCACATAATTTACCTCAATAATGTTAGCATCGTATGTTGGATTGTCATTTAATGCCGAATATAAATAACCCGAAAACCAATCTGTTATTGGTGGTGTGCTTGCTGTAACCCGATAACCGGTTTCGGTCAGAGCTACAATTTTTTTATTCGTTAAAACCATATTGGATAACATTTTAAGTTTTGCGTTAGCTTTGTTAACTCCTGAACTTCCCTGATTATTAAAATCACCGTAATTATCCATTCCTAAAACATCTACATACGCATCACCGGGATAGCGACTTAAATAACCTTCGGCTGTTGTGTATGAATTGTCAGGAGAGAAAGCGTATAAAAGATTGTGTACGCCCTTGGTATCTCTCAGGTATTCAACTGTAAATTTATAGTTGGTTTTATATTCTTCGGGAGTACAAAAATTAGCTCCCCACCAAAACCAGCTTCCGTCAAATTCGTGAAAAGGCCTGAAAATTACTGGAATCAATTCGCCTTTAGAACCTTTTAAATTTAGAAATACACTTGCTAACTTATCCAGTTTTTTTTTGTACCATTCATGATTGACTCCGCCGGGCAAAATGCTTTTAAAGGCCTTGCTTTTTTGGTCGGTTGTCATTTCATCCGTATAAAAAGTATCTTCATTGTAAGGTTCTCTCAAGTGCCAGGAGAAAGTATTAATCATTCCTTTAGCATAAGCAGCTTTTGTATCGCTGATGATTTTTTGTTCTTGTTGATAAAACCAGTTATCAGACTGATTATTATTGTTTTTATCAGTGATAAACATAAAATCAGATCCTAAAAGAGCAGGATCATAACCCGTATTTTTTTTAATATCCGAATCGCCTCCGGTATCCTGATAAAAACTATCAAAAGCCGATTGCTGACCAATAGCTACTTTGGTTTTGCCTAGTTTTTTAAGGTTGTAAAATAAAGCTACAGTTTCTACAGTTGCTTTTTTATCAACAATATAATTGGTCACATTTTGTGTTGTTAAGCCATCTGTACCTAAAACCGGCGGATCTGTTTCCTCATCTTTTGATTCTTTATCAGATGAGCAACTAATCATAGTGATGAATAAACAACCTAAAAATGCTGTTTTTAGAAATTTGTTTTTCATTTTAAATTTTATTTAGATAGCTTAACTTCAATATTATCAGCAAACAAAGTTCCGGTGCAAACACTCATTGCAACCATAATTCGGTATTGTTTTGCACCTTCCGGAATTTGGAATGTTTTTTTGAAAGATGTCCAGTCGGTATTCCCGGTTACAGTTCCGATAACCTGATCTTCTGAAGCTTTGGTTGTATCGTCTTTTTTAAATTCAATAATAAACATTCCGTTATTCCACGGATCTTTGCCTTGTTGAATATCTTTCGCTTTAAGCCAGCCTGAAACTTCTATAGTTTTATCTCCTTTGTTGATGTCAGCTATCTGATCAATTGCTTTCCATTCGGCTGTTTTTGAAGTGATTTCTACAGCAGTATTTCCCTCTTTTTTTTCTATGGCAGAAATAATTCCTGAACCGTTCCATGAATTTAGACTTTCTTCGAAATTTCCGTTAGAAAATTGTTTCGGTTCAACGTTTGTCTTTTGTCCTTCCGGAATGGTAACAATCGGATGTAGTCTGAAATACTCTTCTTCAGAAAGGGCAATCGCATTTACATCATCAAAAAAAACACTTCCGTTGGTTTGTGCCAAGGCGAGCATAACTCTGATTTTTTTTGCATCAGCTGGAATTTTTATAGTCTTTTTATAATTTGTCCAGTTGGTGGTTTCTTTAGCGCGACCAATTGTTTCAGTACTAATTTGTTTTCCGCCTGCATTTGTAAACTCTAAAATTACTGCTCCCGCTTTATACTCTTCTTTTTGGTTTTCGACACCATCGGTTTTCATCCAAACACTGCATTCTATAGCAAAAGTGTTTTTCGGAATCGAAACAGTCTGATCTAAAGCTTTCCATTCTGCACCTACAAACTGATTGATGACAATGCTGTTTTTGCCGACTTTTTTGTCATAAGGAGAAACGGTAGCGGCGTCCCCATTCCAATTTTGAGTTTCTAATTCGAAACCACCGTTTTTGATCAGATTGGTTTGAGCAAAGTTTGATATAGAAATTAAAAAAAAGCTAAAGATAAAAAGTGGTTTCATAGTCAGTATTGTTAGCGTTATTGATTTTTTTACGGAATTCTACTGATAAGTTCTAAACAGGCTCTTCCGTTGTGATAAGGACATTTCCAAAAACCGGCTTTGTCTTTTTTTATCACCGTATAATCGTGATAAATTCCCCAAAACCATTCCCCGTTTTCGTGATCGATAAGATATTTTTTAGTGAATTCCCAGTTTTTAGATACTATATCTAAATATTTTTGATCACCGGTTAGCTGATAAGCAGTATAAAATCCAATTTGTAATTCAGATTGTGGCCACCAGTGTTTTTCTTTGATTAAATGATTGTTTTTTATTTCTAATTCATACCATAAACCACCATCATTATCTATTCCTTCTGTGGTTACATCGGCAATTTGAATAGCATATTTTTGGAATCGTGCAATGATCTCTTTGTTCTCAATTATCTCAGCGCATTGGAGTAATAACCAAGCAGCTTCGATGTCGTGACCGTAAGATATAACGTCTGCATTTTCATTCCAGTTTTCATCAAAAAACAAATGTAAATGTCCGGTTTCGATATTGATAAAATGCTTTTCAATAGTTGATAGTAAATTTTCGATAATATCTTTTAGCTGTTCATTTTTCCAGACTTTGTACAAATTTGCATAAGCTTCCACAATATGCAAATGCGTATTCATTGTTTTCTTTTCGTTGGCATCTTTTTCGCTTAAGCGTAAATCATCAATTGGCTGCCAATCTCTGGTAAAAGCTTCAAGATAGCCATTGTTTGTTTTGTCAAAACTATGTTTTTCAATTTGTTGGTATAACGAAATCGCTAATTCTAAAGCTTCTTTGTTTTGAGAAATAGCGTAGAATTCAGATAAGCCATAAATAGCAAAAGCTAAGGCATATATTTGATTTTTAGTATCTCTTGGAGTAGTGTCTGCATTGATACTCCAAAATAAACCACCAAATTCTTTATCGTAAAAATGAGCCGAAAGATACTCGAAAGCTCTTTCGGCAATTTTTTTATGATTTTCATTTCGGGTAACAGGATAACTGGCAGAAAATGTCCAAAGAATTCGGGCATTTAAAACAGAGCCCTTTTCAGCATTATCTATGGTTTCGTTTTTGTAATCAATTTGCCCGACAAAACCTCCATTTTTATTATCAATGGTATTGTTTTCCCAATAGTCAAGGATACTATTAAGTTCTACGTGTAATTCTGTTTTTAGTTGTTTTAAATTTAATGACACGACGAATTATATTGCATTGTTTTTTTCGATCTGGCTAATAATTGTTTCTACTGAACCCGCAGAAATAAACGTATCAGCAGGAGTATTAGTTACATAATCAACTAATTTTTCTACAGAAGAAATCGCAACATGCATTCTTGTGTCTGATGAAGCATAATAAATATAAACAGTTCCATCACCATCCTCAATCCAGCCGTTAGAAAATAATACATTCGAGACATCGCCAACTCTTTCAATGCCTTCAGGTCCCATGAAATGACCGGCAGGAACGTGAGTTACTTTAGAAATGTCATTTAAATCCGTCATAAACATATATAATGTATATCGCAAACCTGCGGCAGTGTTACGAACACCATGTGCAAGATGCAGCCATCCTTTTTCAGTTTTGATAGGTGCAGGTCCGAGACCATTTTTTAATTCGTAAACAGTATGGTATTGTTTTCCGAAAATAATTTTCTCCTCTTTTACAATCGGATTTTTCATGTCGTCAACATAGCCCAGACCAATTCCGCCACCTGCTCCAACATCAATAAATCCATCCTGCGGACGTGTGTATAAAGCATATTTTCCGTTTATGAATTCAGGATGTAAAACCACATTGCGTTGCTGACCTGTATTAGAAATTAAATCAGGTAATCTTTCCCAGTTTACCAAATCTTTTGAGCGTACTATTCCGGCATTGGCTACAGCAGAACTCGTATCTCCTTTTGGAGCTTTTGGGTCTTTTCTTTCTGTACAAAAAATTCCGTAAACCCATCCGTCTTCATGATTGATTAGGCGCATGTCATACACATTTGTATCCGCTTCTTCAGTTTGTGGAATTACGCATGGTTTTTCCCAAAATCTGAAATTATCAATCCCGTTTGGACTTTCGGCAATAGCGAAAAATGATTTTCTGTCAATTCCTTCAACACGTACTGCCAATAAATATTTATCGTTCCATTTGATTGCCCCGGCATTAAAAGCTGCATTCATTCCGATACGCTCCTGCAAAAACGGATTTGTTTTTTCGTTTAAGTCAAAACGCCAGTTCAAAGGTACGTGAGCAGCTGTCACTACTGGATTTTTATAACGCTGATAAATACCGTTTCCTATTGTATTTTGAGGCTCATTTTTTTGTTCAATGAGCGTTTGGTGTTCTCTTTCTAATGCTACTTTCCTGTCCTGAAACGTAGCTGTCGCTATTGTTGTCATATCAATTGATTTCTAAATCTCTGTTTTAATTTATATGGTCTCTTTTTTCGTTTAAATCTTGTTCTATGATTTGTAATTTTTCCTCAGATAATGGATAAAATACAATAAAGGCTACTGATACCGCAGCGGCAATGGCAGGCAGAATACTTAGCATTAACTGAATTCCGTTTTGAGCTGTGGCTGTCTGCTCAACATTTGCCTGAAAACCGTAGTAGCCCAAAAGCCACCCTGCTCCGGCACCTCCAATGGTCCATCCGAATTTTTGTGACATTGAGGATGCTGAGAAAACCAAACCAGTCGCTCTGCGTCCTTGTTTCCATTCAGAATAATCAGCACTGTCAGCATACATCGACCAGATAAGAGGGAAGATACAGCCTGCACAAATACTAATTAATACCTGGAAACTCATGATTAAGAAAACATCTTCTTTTCCGAAGAAATAGAAAACAAGGCTTAAAATGGCAGCTAAGGCCATAGCGCCAAAGAAGGTTTTCTTTTTACCTATTTTATTAGCAATTGGTGTTGCGATAATAACTCCGATGATATTGGCCGCCTGTCCTAATACTAAATAGATGGAAGTAGGGGTCATATGAAAATCAGTTCCAAAAAGGGAAAAATCAAAATTTACACTGCTGCTTACATAATACTTAAAGTAGTATACTGCAGCCCCGTCTCTGATTGAATTGAATACCAAAGCTCCAATTCCTGCGCCGAGTAAAATCCACCAGGGTCTGTTTTTTAATAAATCCTTTAAATCTTCTTTTAAGTTTGATTGTTCACCCTCAATTGGTTTTATTCTTTCTTTTGTCCAGAAAAAACAAGCCCAGAAAAATGCTGTTGTTATGATCCCGAATACGGCAATTGTTGCTAACCAGCCGGTTTTTGAATTAAGATTTCCTCCAAAATAATTCACAAGAGGCTCAATTAGCCACAGCGCCAAAAGACTTCCTCCAAACGCAAAAACCATTCGGTAAGAGGATAAAGTGTTTCTGTCTTTTCGGTCAGAAGACATTACGCCCAAAAGTGAAGCGTACGGTACATTGATTAATGAATAAATCATCATCATTAAAGAGTATGTTACGTAGGCATAGATTATTTTTCCTTTTTCGTCAAAATCAGGAGTGTAAAAAGTCAAAACTCCGATAACTGCAAATGGTATGGCAATCCAAAGCAGATAAGGTCTGAATTTTCCCCACTTACTTTTGGTCCGGTCAGCTATAATTCCAACAATTGGATCAAAGCATGAGTCCCAGATTCTGGTGATTAAAAACATGGTTCCTACTACAGCTGGCGCCAATCCGAAAACATCGGTATAGAAAAATAGAAGATACATGCTGAAGATTTTCCAAAACATAGAAGAAGCAGCGTCTCCAAGTCCGTAACCTATTTTTTCTTTTAAGCTGATTTTGTCGTGCATTTAGTTTTTTTTTAAAGGTTGTAGTTTAGTTGTTAGTTATTTCTTTGATACTTTTTGAATGTCTTTTTCAAATAAAGTTTTATCAAGATTGTAAAATTCGACAAAATCTTTTTCGCTTAGCTGACCTGGATAGGGGACATAATAGTGCATTTTTTGTTCTTTTTCCTGCCAGCCATGATTTCTCCAGAGCAAAGCATACGAGATTTTATAATCGCCAATAGCTTTGGAGAAAGTTCCTGTCCACCATTTTGGGTCAGGAATTGCTTCATAACCGGCTTCTGCCAAAGCAATTAATTTATGGTTTTTTTGAGTAATTTCATTTATGATTTTAAGCTGGCTCTGTGTTTCGGTAATAAACTTTTCACCGTTTATGTCATTATTATTTTGATAAGTATCAAAACTTAGAATATCAGCATAATCATCGCCCGGATAGTTTTCTAAAAAAGCTTCTTTTGAATTGAAACTGCTTGTGTTGTAGACATAAATTAAATTATGAACTCCTTTTTTTTGCAGGTATTCAAAAGTGAATTTCCAGATTGTTTTAAAATCTTCAGGGGTGCAATTCCCTTTACCCCACCAGAACCAGCCTCCTGTTAATTCATGATAAGGTCTGAAAAGAATAGGAATGTTTTTTCCTTTTTTATCCTTTAATGATAAAAAGAAACTGGCAGCCTTATCGAGCCATGATGTAAATTTAGCATGGTTTTTTTCGCCCGGTAAAATGGTTTTTAAAGCGTTTGGAGTATTGTCCCAGGCATTTTTTCCAGTTGCAGGATTGTCAAAATGCCAGCTAATTGTTGAAATTCCGCCTCGATCATTTGCTTCTTCAATATATTGTTTCATTTTATCAAAAGGAACTCCGTCTATATTATTAGGATCGTCTTTTTCAAGGCCTGCAATATCCCACCCATAGACTGCGGGATAGTCTCCGGTAACATCTTTTACATCACTTCGATGAGGCTCATATTTCCAGTTTACACCATAAGCCAAATCGTCCTGATGTCCGAACAGGTATCCTTTTTGAGTTAATTGCTGTAGTTTTTTATATAGAACAATTGTCTCTTTTGTTGCTTTTTTATCCGAAAGTGACAAATTTGTATCAATAGTTGTTGCCTTTGTTGAGCATGAAACCCCAATAAAGGTAAGTATAATGAGGAATAAGGGCGTTTTCTGCATAATTTGTTTTAAAAATGGTTTAAGCACTAAAGCTAAAAATATAAAAATACATTTTGAGAAAATAGAATGGTTTTTAAATAAATCTGTATTTGTTGTTTTAACTGTAATATTATTAAAACTGCAAAAATAAAGCAGATTAAAAATGATTGCCGTTTATTGTATTTGCTCTTTTTGAAAAAATGACAATTATATTTTTCAAAGATAAAAGTATGTTTGTCGTGTAATTAATATTATTTTATCAATTATATATCATATTATTGCAAATGATTTCATTGTTTCATGATCTTTTAAATATATATAATAAGATGAGCACAGCTAAAAATTTTTACAGAGAGATTGCGCCTTTGTCAAGTGGGGATAGTTTTTTAGTCTTTGACAGAATTAAAGATAGTTTTGATTTTCCGGTACATTACCATCCTGAGTTTGAAATTAATTTTATTTTAAACGGAAAAGGAGTGAAGCGTGTTGTAGGGGATAATATTGAGGAAATTGACAATGTTGAACTGGTTTTGATTGGCCCGAATTTGTATCACGGTTGGGAATTAAATAAGTGCACAAGCAAAAAAATTCATGAAATTACGATTCAGTTTCATAATGATTTATTTCATGAATCCTTGCTTTCAAGACGAATTATGAATCCAATTCGCGACATGTTCAATCGATCGATTCATGGTATTTTGTTTTCGAAAAAAGTAGCTGAAGAATTAACTCCAAGGCTTGTAAGGCTTTCAAAACTAGATGGTATGGATTATTTTTTGGAAATTACCTCTTTGTTGTATGATTTGGCAAATTCCAGAAATCAGCGTTTGCTTTCAACTTATACGGTAGACTATGATACGTTTGATGATTATGATAAAATGAAAACCGTTTACGAATATGTGCAAAAACATTTTTCAGAAAAAATTACTTTGGAAGATGTCGCCAGTGTAGCAAATATGTCTATAATTTCATTTAATCGTTTTATAAAAAAGCGTACAGGAAAAACCTTTGTCAATTATATAAATGATATTCGGATTGGGTATGCTGCTCGTTGGCTTGTTGAAAAAGATATGAGTGTTTCAGAAGTTGCTTTTAAATCCGGATTCAATAATATTGCAAACTTCAATCGTAGTTTTAAAGCGATTAAAAACTGCACACCAAGTCAGTACAGAGAAGATTTTTCAGGGCTGAAGCGTATTTTGTAGTTGATACTTTTTTTGCATAAACAAATATTATTTTTAACGAAATCGTTTTAAATTTTGCTTTTTTGTTGATTAATGTTTATTTGAAATGAGGTTTTGAATAGTTGTTGTTGCGAAATGTTTAAAAAATAAGCGTTTTTATTTCACTATATGTTTTTTTGTGTTGATCGAGTAAAAATATTATCATTAAATGATATAATACTATTAATATCACATTCACTTCTGTTATAGATTTGTTAAAAGTAAATCGGTTAAAAAAACACTCGTTTTAACTGCTTTTATAAAGTATTAAACTTTAAACTAACCAAACATTTATTATGAAAAAACTAATGACTAATTTTATTCATTGGAACGCTGGCCACAGAGCGATTCCATTGATTTTATTTTTGTTACTGACGAGTAATTTTATTACAGCTCAGGTTAAAATTTCAGGAACGGTATCAGATGAAAAAGGGCTGTCGATTCCAGGCGCAAATATCGCCGTAGTAGGTTCAAAAACATTAACTTCAACTGATTTTGACGGGAAATATACTATTGATGTACCAGCTAATTCAACTTTAGTATTTTCTTTCATTGGATTTAATTCTCAAAAAATTGCTGTTGATGGTAAGTCTACTATAAATGTTGTTCTAAAATCAATTGTTGAGGACTTGAAAGATGTTGTTGTAATTGGTTATGGTACTCAGAAAAGAAAAGATGTAAACAGTGCAATTTCAAGTATTAGTACAAAAGATATCGAAAATCTTAAAGTTGCTTCTTTTGATCAAATGATGCAAGGTAAAGCAGCTGGGGTAGTAGTAAACAGTAACTCTGGAGAGCCGGGAAGTAACGTTTCGGTTCGTATTAGAGGTGTTTCGTCTTTAACAGGAACAAATGAACCTTTGTATGTAATTGACGGAGTGCCAATATCAGGAGATGCAAGAAATTCTTCTACTTCGGGAAGAAATGCACAAGGTGATTCTAACTTTTCAAATAACGGTAATATTACTCAAAGTCCATTAGCACTTATAAATCCTAGTGATATTGAGTCAATCGATATTTTAAAAGATGCCTCTGCAACAGCTATTTATGGTTCCAGAGGAGCAAACGGAGTTGTAATTGTAACTACTAAATCAGGTAAAAAAGGAACAGGTAAATTAACTTTTGAAAACTCTTATACGATAAGTAATTTGCCAAAGAAGCTTAATTCGATGAATTTACAGCAATATGCAAAACATCAAAACGCTTTGGCAGATGTTTATGATCCTTCTTCGAAACGTCCTGAATTTGCTCATCCGGAGCTTTTGGGTAAAGGAACTGACTGGCAGGATGCGATTTACGAAACAGGTATAATGAAGTCGAATCAGCTATCTTTTTCTGGAGGTAAAGAAGGGATCAATTATTATATTTCAGGAGGTGTTTTAAATCAGGATGGTATTGTAATTGAATCGGGATTTAAAAGATATAACGTAAGAGTTAATATTGATGCTAAAGTAAATAGCTTTATTAAAGTAGGAGTTAATATGAGTGGGGCGCTCACAGATGAAAAGCTTACTCTTAACGGACAATTTAATGGTGTAGTTGCTACTTCGTTATTAGCAACTCCAGATGTTGCAGTAAGAGAACTTTCAGGTGCTTTTGCTGGTCCTCCAACTGGCGGTGTAACTTCGTTTGTTAATCCGGTAGCTACATCTTTGTTAGGTTCTAATACATTAGTTAGAAAAAATTACTCAGGCAATTTTTACACCCAAATAGACTTGTTGAAAGGTTTGGATTATCGTTTTGAAGCTGGTGGTTATATCTATGATAACTTAGGGCAGCGATTTGATCCTATGTATACGTTGGGTAATGCTGTTAAGGATTTTGCAAGCCTATACTATAATCCATCTTCAGGTAATTCATGGAATTTAAAAAACATGCTTACTTATAGAAAAACTATTGATAAGCACAATTTTACAATTCTTGCTGCTCAGGAGTCAAACAGAGCGCATTGGGAAGGCTATTCTATGATAGGTAATGGTTATAAAGATAATAGTGATCATTCTCTTGCAGCCTCTGATTGGGCTGAGTCTGAACTTAAAAGTGTTTATTCAGGTACACAAACTTTGACTTCTTATTTAGGTAGGGTAGTTTATGATTATGCAGATAAATATGGTGTTACTGCAGCAGTAAGGACAGATGGTTCGTCTAAGTTTTTCGTTGGAAAAAAATGGGGTACTTTCTTTTCAGGTAGTGGCTCATGGAAAATTTCAAATGAATCTTTTATGGAATCTACAAGAAAATATGTTGACAATATTAAACTGAGAGTAGGCTGGGGGCAAACAGGAAACAATCAGGTACCAAACAATTTGTACGATTCTAATTTACACGTAGTTATTAGTTCTATGGGAACGTCTTATCTTCCTTCTAATACGCCTAATACAAATTTGAAATGGGAAACTCAGGAGCAGACAAATTTAGGTTTAGATTTTACCATGTTTGAGTCTAAGTTAACAGCTTCGGTAGATTTGTATAAAAAAGTTTCTAAAAACTTCCTGTATCAGATTCCGTTACCAAATTACCTTTCTGGAGGAGGTGATTATGAAGGAGGTGTTAATCCTCCGTACTTTAATCTTGGGAGCATGGAAAATAAAGGTATCGAGATTACATTGGGGTATCATAATAAATTTACAGAAAACTTCTCATGGGATTCTAGTTTGAACTTTACCAGATACGTAAACGAGGTAACCGATATGGCTGGTTTGAATATCGTAAAAACAACTGGAACTCTTGCTTATAATACAGTAAGTGTTACCAGAACTCAGGAAGGTTTGCCTATAGGTTCATTCTTAGGATATCAGGCGGTCGGAATCTATAGAACAGATGATGATTTATTGAAATACGGACACGTAGACGGAGCAGGAAACAGAGTGCCTCTGAAAAATGGAACAAATTCTTTATTACCTGAGTTTGTTAAAGGTGATGTAATATATAAAGATTTAAATAATGACGGAAAAATTGACCAAAGTGACTTAACTAATATTGGTAATCCAAATCCAAAATTCACTTATGGTTTTACAAATAACTTTAAGTATAAAGATATTGACTTATCAATTTTTTTACAAGGTACTGTAGGAAACAAACTTTTAAACTTAACACGTGCGTCAGGTACAATGAATAGTAATTTAGGGACTAATTATTTAACAGAAGCGGCTGATTTTTATTCATCCTCTAATTTAGACGGTTCTTTACCTACGCCTTCAGCTTATGATCATATCAATAATGCTGTTTCAAGTCGTATGATTGAAGATGGTTCTTACTTAAGAATTCAGAATGTAACCTTGGGGTATTCTTTACCAATAGATATGATTTCTAAGATTAAATTATCAAGATTAAGAGTTTACGCTTCAGGACAAAACCTTTTTACTTTTACAAAATATAAAGGATATGACCCAGAAGTAGGATCTTATAATCAAGATGCTTTGATGTCAGGAATTGACAATGGACGTTATCCTGTACCAAGACAAATTTCTTTTGGTTTTAATGTTGAATTTTAATAGAAAATAATATGAAAAATATATATAAAAGAGGAAGTGTAGGATTTATGGCATTATTGATGCTTTTCTCGTCCTCTTGCTCTCAAGATTTTATAGATGTTCCTGCAGAAGGTAATCCTACAATAGGGAACTATTTTGATTCTGACTTAAAAGTAGATAATGCAACCAATGGACTTTATGGATTGGTTTGGTTTAATATGAATAAAGCAGGTTTCTATGGTATCACTGATGTTATTTCGGGTAATATGTATGCTGATGTTTACAATGATTTCGGGAAGTTTACCGATTTGAGTTTTACAAATACATCAAGTTATATTTCTGATTCATGGAGATCTTGTTTCGGTGCAATTGCAAATTCAAATGCTTATATTAGTAATTTACCTCAAAGTGTTGGGCCGAATGTAAGTAAAGAAGCTTTAAATAATGCTTTAGGGGAATGTCATTTTATAAGAGCATTTTCATATTTCTTTTTGGTAAGATTATGGGGAAATGTGCCTATTATTGAAAACAATGCTGATTATTCTAAAAATTACGTTACCCCAAGTAATCCTACTGAGGATGTTTATAAATTCATTGAGAATGATTTAAAATTTGCCATAGAAAATTTAAGAACTAAAAACAGAGGTTCAGACTATGCTGCAAATGCACACGTATCCAGCGGTTCTGCAAAAGCTATGTTGGCAAAAGTATATCTGTATCAAAAGAAATATGACTTGGCAAGACAAATGGCCCAGGAAGTAATTAATAGCGGGGAGTTTAAATTATTAGGAGGTGAAGAATTACCAACAAAGTCTTTTGCTGATTTGTTTTTGCAAAAAAATAATAATAATGAGGAGTCTATTTTTGCATGGCAATGGACAGGAACCGGTGGATATTTTGACGGTAATTTTTCTAATACATTGTTTGCTCCTGAAAACAGACTGGTTGAAACTTCTTATTCTGGACAAATTGCTCCTTCTCAGGATTTAATTTACAATGTATTTGAGAGTGGAGATAAAAGAAGAATTGAAACTTTTATGCTTCCGGGAGACTATTATCCAAATTTGACTTATGCGCAAACTCTGGATTTAGGTGCGCCAAAAATTCTAGGTTATACTTTTGATATACAGCATGAGGCTCAGAACTCTGGAGGAGGATTAAAAAAATATGTAATCGGGAAAGAAAATCTGCCAATAACAGGTGCTTTTAACGCAGCGTTTAATGGAGAAAGCAGTATGAATAGCTACATGATGCGTTATGCAGAGTTATTATTAATTCATGCTGAAGCAATTTTAGGAGGACAGACAGGAAGTACTACAGATGCAAATGCACTTAAATCGTATAATGCAGTTAGACAAAGAGCAGGTCTTTCTACAAAAACGGTTATTACATTCGATGATATTTTTAAAGAAAGACGTGCAGAATTAGCTTGCGAAGGAGATTATTATTTTGATTTAGGACGCTTGCCTTTTGATAAAGCTAAAGCTATTCTGGAAGCACAAAATAGAGGGAACAGATTAACCGTAAAACACATTGTTATTTCTGCAACAAACCTTTTATTACCTTATCCGGCTGATGATTTGACTAAAAATCCAAAATTGACAGAAGTAGTACCATATACTTTCAAATAATTTTAAAAATATAAAATATGAAAAATTTTAAAAATGTTTCATTAACAGCATGTTTGTTATTTCTAATGCTTTTTGCTTCATGCTCAAACGATGATAATGATTCGAATGGAGGAGGTACTCCAGTGATTGAGTCAGTAATGCCTTCGGGCTATTATGAAGATGGAACTATTAAGCCATTAGAGCCTGTTAGTATTGTTGATCCTAAAAACTATTATGTAATTCATGGGAAGGGATTTTTGACAACAAAAAAAGTTTATTTTAATGATTATGATACTTATTTTGGGCCAGCATTTGTTACTGATACTGATATAGTTATATTAGTTGATGAAAAAACACCTTATGCAGATGCATCAAACAAAATTAAAGTTGTTACAGAAAACGGAACTGCAGAGTTTGATATAACTGTTGCGCCACCAGTACCTACATTCAACTGGTTTAATTCTGAAAATCCGGCAGAAGGAGATGTTGTTACAATTAATGGGAATTATTTTTTAAATCCTATTGTAAAAGTTGGAACAGAAAATGCAACTGTATTATCTTCTACTTTAACAGAAATCACTTTTAAAATGCCTGCGAATGGAAATGATAAATATGTAACAGTTACTAATATCTCAGGGACAACTCCTTCAAGTGTAGGAGTGGGTTCAGCGTTATACGATGATGTGTTGCAAGGAGATACCGGGCACTGGACATGGAGTGGAAATGAGTTTAATACAAACTATACTACAGATAAAATACAGGGTGATGCATCGATGAAAATAGTTTTTAATGGCTGGGATGGTGCTGATATGAAATTTAATTCCAGAGATGTTTCTAAGTATAAAGCTTTTAGAGTTCGAGTGAAAAGTGCTTCTGCTAATACTAATGCAAGTTTAATATTTGTGTTTGGAGGATGGGCTTATCAAATTAAAAGATCTCTTAGTTCTGTATGGACTTATATCGAAATTCCTTTTTCTGAAATAGGAAATCCGACAACTTTTGATCAGTTAACATTGCAAGAGTCAGGAAATTTTGGAGGTAATACTATATACATGGATGATATGGGATTTGTATTAAAATAAAAAAAAGTTTAATTTGAGTTAGTTAAAAATGTTCCCTGATTGAAAAATTAGGGAACATTTTTTATAAAGTATTTTTAAAATTAAAAAAAATGAAAAAAATAATTTTAGTATTGGCTTTGCATTTTTTCGTATTGGGTTTTAGTCAGGGAAATACACATAACCAAACAGGAGGAAAATTTGAAGGCTTGGCAATGACTCCGCCAATGGGATGGAACTCATGGAATACTTTTGCAACCAATATTGATGAAAAACTGGTAAAAGAAACAGTAGATATTATGGTTTCTTCTGGTTTGGCAGCAGCAGGTTATAATTATATAGTATTAGATGACGGATGGATGGCAAAAGAACGTGATGCAAACGGAGATTTAGTGCCGGATCCGGTTAAATTTCCTAACGGAATGAAAGCTGTGGTGGATTATGTGCATAGTAAAGGTCTTAAATTTGGTTTGTATAATTGTGCCGGAACCCAAACCTGTGCAGGTTATCCGGGTACACGTGGGTATGAATATCAGGATGCTCGCTTTTATGCTAAGCTGGGAATTGATTTCTTAAAATACGATTGGTGTAACACAAAAGGAATTACAGCTCCGGAAGCATACACAACAATGAGTAATGCATTAAAAACTGCCGGAAGACCAATTGTTTTTAGTCTTTGTGAATGGGGAGATAACCAGCCTTGGGAGTGGGGAAAACCAGTTGGAAATCTTTGGAGGATTTCCGGAGATATTTATCCGTGCTTTGATTGTGAATTCAAACATCCTGAAAACTGGTCGTCCTGGGGATTCATGAAAATTGCCGATATGCGAAAAGATATCCGTAAATATTCAGGTCTTGATCATTGGAATGATTTTGATATGATGGAGGTAGGAAATGAAATGAATGATACCGAAGATAAAGCGCATTTTAGTCTATGGTGTATGCTGGCCTCGCCCCTATTTAGTGGAAATGATTATAGAAAAATGTCTAAAGAAACGTTGGCTATTTTAACCAATAAAGAATTAATTGCTGTTAATCAGGATAAATTAGGTGTTCAGGGTTTTAAATATCTTGCAGAAGACGGATTGGAAGTTTGGGTAAAACCTCTTTTCGATGGAAATTGGGCAGTTACTTTTTTAAATAGAAGCGAAGTAACTAAAAAGATCAATTTTGACTGGAAAAAGCATATTATAAAAGATGTAGATTTTGGTTATGAAGCCGATTTTAGTAAAACAGTTTTTAAACTGAAAGACCTATGGAAAAATAAAGAAGCGGGCAATACAAAAAAGAACTTTACAGCAAATCTGGCTTCTCATGATGTAATTACATTGAGATTGATTCCTTAAAAAAAATGTTATGAAATTAATCAATAATTTTTGTCTCATTCTTTTATTGTTGATGTCTTACTTTGCTAATGCTCAATTTGTAAAAAAACATGGACAGCTAAATGTACAGGGGACTCAATTGGTAGATAAGAATAATAATCCCGTAGTCTTGCGTGGAATGAGTTTTGGCTGGCATAGTATGTGGCCAAGATTTTACAATGAGAAAGCTGTTAACTGGCTAAAAAAAGATTTTAAATGTAATGTGGTTCGTGCGGCTATGGGAATCGAACTGGGAGAGAGGTCATATATAAAGGATTCGAAGTTTTCAAAAGATAAAATCGAGGCAGTAATAAAAGGTGCGATAAAGTCGGATATATATGTGATTATCGATTGGCATAGCCATAATGTTAATCTAAAAGAAGCCAAGGTCTTTTTTGCAGAGATGTCTAAAAAGTATGGAAAATACCCCAATATAATATATGAAGTATTTAATGAACCAGATGATGAAACATGGTCAGAAATTAAGACATATGCCGAGGAAGTAATTAAGGTGATAAGAGGAAATGATTCTAACAATGTTATTTTGGTAGGATGCCCCCATTGGGATCAGGATGTCAATCTTCCGGCAGCCGATCCGATTTTAGGATGTAATAATATAATGTATACAATGCATTTTTATGCTGCTACTCACGGAAAAGAATTAAGGGACAGGACTGACGAGGCTATTAAAAATGGTTTGCCAATTTTTGTGTCTGAATCTGCCGGTATGGAAGCTTCAGGAGACGGAGCTTTGAACATGAAGGCCTGGCAGGAATATATAGATTGGATGGAAGCCCGAAATTTAAGTTGGATTACATGGTCGGTATCTGATAAAGAAGAAACCTGTTCTATTTTGTATAAATCTGCTAAATCGGAAGGAAACTGGAAAGAAAAGGATTTGAAAGAATCTGGAATTAAGATTCGTGATTTTTTACGAAAATACAACACTCAGGAGTAAAATCTGTTTGTTTTTTAAGGAAAGCCTGTTCGTTTGGACAGGCTTTTTGTTTTTATTAGAGTTTAAAATGACAGGGCCTTTGCTGGTTTTAAGTGATGTCTTTTTTGTAGGAATTAAATGAGCGTTTTTCTTCTGTTTGTTTTATGTGTTGTAAATATGCTTTTTATTTTGTTTTTGTTTGTTTTTGATTAAACCCCTATAAAAATAAGGGGTATGTGTGTTTTTTGTTTAAATAAAAGTGAGAAATAACGCATTTTTGATGTTATGTTTTGTTTTAAACCCTGTTTTTTATGTATTTATTGATTGAATTGTGTTATTGTATTTTTAAAAACATACCCGTATAAATGTGAAAAAACGATTATTTTAAATTTAATTTTTGTAATCCGTAATTCTGCTTTTAAAATGGCAAAAAAATGGTTTTCGATTGTTCTACTCATACAAAAGTTAATAAATTCGCTGAAGGAAATGATGATGATTTAGACGGGATTTGAAGTTCAAAAGTGAAATCGTATTATAAATAAGAGATAAAAATTTAACTAACCAGAATCAAATTAATTAACTAAAACCAATTTACACATGAAAAAAGTATTATGTATTTTATCATTAGCCTTAACAACAAGTTTTGCATTTGCACAAGATGAAACACCAGAAACTACCCCTTTAGAAATCTCAGGTTCAGGGGATATATATTACAAATATGATTTTGCCAAAGTTCCTAACATCCCAACAAGCTTCGCAACAGATCAGAATTCTGTTTCTTTAGGAATGTTAGATATTGCTTTGAAGAAAAAAATAAAAAATATTTCTTTTGTAGGTGAGTTGTCTTTCGGGCCAAGAGGACAAAGACAATCGCTTCTAAATGATCCAGGTGTAGTATATGATGATAATGGTGATGTTATTCCTAATGTAAGTACTTCTGGGGATTCATTCCATATCCAAAATTTGTATGCTAGTTATGCAGTTACTGATAAACTTACTTTAACTGCAGGTTACATGGGGACTTTTATCGGATATGAAGTAATCTCTCCTGTAGCTAATTTTCACTACTCAACTTCTTATTTGTTCTCATACGGGCCATTCCAAAATGCAGGTGTTAAAGCAAATTATGCAATAACTGAGAAATTTGGTGCAATGGTAGGTGTATTTAATGACTCTTGGAATGTTTACCAAGCTGATCCTCAAAAAGGATTAAATGCTGTAGGTGGTCAATTGTCTTATGTAACTGATAAAGTGAGTGGTTATTTGAATTTTCTAGATGGTTCAGTAAGCGGAACTATTGTTGACTTGACAGGATCGTTCCAATTAACTGATAAATTTAAATTGGGTTTAAATGCTGCTGATTTTTCAAACGAAGGAGATGTTGGTTATACTGGAGCAGCTTTATATCCATCTTATGCAATCAGTGATGCTTTTTCTTTAGGGTTGCGTGGTGAATATTTTAAATTTAAAGAGGGATCTGGAGATACTAAAGTTACAGCTTTTACTTTGTCAGGAAATTATAAAATAAACGGTTTGACTATTATCCCTGAGTTTAGACTTGATTCTAATTCAGAAGAAGTGTTCGTAGATTCTGATTTACTTCCTACTAAATCTGCTTCACAAGTACTTATAGCTTTGGTTTACGGATTCTAAGATTTAATATTAAAAACATACTCTTTTTGGAAAAGAGATAAAGATTGATATTTTTTTTTTTTTTTGGAAGCTGTCAAAAATTGTAAAAATTTTTGGCAGCTTTTTTATTGGTTTCTATAGATCAGTTATTTGCAAAAATAGGCGTTGGTTCTTGTATCTTTTTGGAGATTATTGATAAGCCAGAACAAAAAAACATAGAGTTTTTTCATTTTATTTACACGAATTTATTCATAATATCACTAAAAGTAGGTATTGCTTATAAGTGTCACTTTAAGGGATATTTGCACAAAATTAAAACTTACCCAACAATGCTATTTATATGAAAAAAGAATTACTATTTGTGATATTGCTATTTTCTTTTCTAACACAGGCACAACAAAAATTAGAATTTAGTTACGACAATGCGGGAAATCAGATTACACGTGTATTGTGTTTATCATGCACTTCAAAACCTGCAAAAGAAATAAAAGAGATCGAAGCTCTTACTGAAGATGATTTATTGAAATTTTCTCAGGGAGATGTAATTTCCTACTACCCTAATCCGGTAAAGGAAGAACTTTACCTTGCATGGCAACTCTCGGCAGAGAATAATGTTTCTTTAATTAAGGTTTTCGCCATAACAGGGCAGTTATTAATCGAGTATAAAGTAGATTCTAAAATAAATAGCCAAAATATTCCTTTTCAGAGTTACCCAAGTGGTATTTATGCTGTTTTGCTTAATTACAGTAATGGAGAACAAAAATCAATTAAAATCATTAAAGAATAAATATGAAGCAATTTTACTTTAGCCTAATTTTTTTAGGATTTTCTTTTTTTATGTCTGCACAAGATATGGGAGGTATACCTGTGAAAGGTTTAATTCCTATTAAAAGAATGGATTCTGAAAATAATGTAATAATTACTGAAAAAAAATCATTTAGTTCGACTTCAACTGCAAAGATGCTATCTACAGCAGCAATAACCCCTACGGGTAACTCTAGTGAGGTAGGAATTACCGAAGGGCAATTATCAGTTTCACTTTCAGGAAGTGCAAATTACAATATTCCTATTATGGTTCCTTCCGGAATTAATGGGGTTGTTCCTCAAATAAGTTTAGCCTATAATAGCCAAGGGGGCAATGGCATGGCTGGATATGGCTGGAATATTACCGGAGTTTCTAAAATTACAAGGATACCAGCAACAAAATTTCATGACGGTGTAATTGACGGAGTAGATTTCGATAATTTAGATCGTTTTGCTTTAGATGGTCAACGGTTAATAGCTAAAACAGGGACTTATGGAGCGAATGGAACCGTTTATGAAACCGAAAATTTTTCAAATATAAAGATTACTTCTTATGGAGTACACCCCAATGGCGCTACTTATGGACCATCTTACTTTTTAGTAGAATATCCTGATGGTTCAAAGGCCTATTATGGAAATTCTACAGATTCCAGAAGTATAATTGAATATTCCATTACCTATTGGGAAAATCCACAGGGAGTTCGTATCAGTTATACGTATAATAATGTCAATAATAGTTTGAGTATTGCTACTATTAATTATGGAACATTAGGGGCGACAACTGCTATAAACAAAATTCAGTTTAATTATGCTACGGGTAGTCGTCCGGAAGAATTTTATGTAGGCAATCAAAAGATTGTACAGGACAAAATTTTAAACAACATTGTTGTTACAGCTAATAGTATTGGTTTTAGAAGTTATCAATTGGCTTATAATACAAATTCTCTGGGCTATCAACGATTAACAAGTATAACCGAAAAAAGTGGTGATAATACCAAAAGTTATAATCCTACGGTTTTTACTTATGAAGATACTACTGAATCTATTTCCTACGCTAACATCACTACCAATTTAAGTATTGGAAATATTACCTCATTAAATGCAGGAACTGTTTCCGGGGATTTTGATGGAGATGAAAAAATGGAATTCATACTTTATCCAACTACCGGTACTGACAGCAAGGCTAAATACTGGTTGTTTTCAAGTATAGATTCAGATAATTACGTGAATTTTGGCACTCAGCATAATGTAGGGGCTTTTGAAGAAATTTTTGCAACCACGTGGCTAAGTTGGAATAATCATCTTATGCCTAAACAAGGATGGACAGTCGCTAAAAAAACAGATACTAATTATACTTTTACGGTTTATAGTGCTTCCGCTACTTACCCTATTCTTTATCAATATGAACGTGTTGTTAATTTTCCTACTACATTAGTTGGCTTATTTAAAATTAATGCTTGTACTCCTCCAGAACGAGTTGCTAAAATATTTCCTAAGAGAGTGCTTTCAGGAGATTTTAATGGAGATGGTTTAACAGATATAGTTTCGATTGACACCAGTCTTGATAATTACACTCCTAATCAAATTAGTTGTAAACCATATATAAAATCAACAATTACTTCTAAAAAAGTCTATTTTATTGATTTAAAAAGAGATAATACATCTGATTTTTTAACATACTCAGGAGAATTGTTAACTAATTTAACTACGACTTCCAGAATAGAAGTAGCCGATATCAATGGTGATGGGAAGTCGGACTTTATGGTTTTCGTAAATGGAAAAGTAACCAGTTACACTTTAGATAATACAAATCAGCTGGTTGTATTATGGGATTATTCAGATTCAAATATTTCTGTAGATTCAAGCAAAACAATTATACTAGGGGACTATAATGGTGATGGAAAAACTGATTTTATGATTCCAAAAGCGTATGATTCGTATGATTGGTATAAATATTCCTCTACAGGAACAGGTTTTTATAAACAAACAATTACCGGAGCACCTTATTATAGAAATATTTCAACTGAAACCCACAATTATTCAGCATCTGATTACGATAAAGATGGAAAATCCGATTTATTTAGAGCAACGACTACCCGAAACTCAGGAAATACTTTAGGAAAGATAGCAATAACATGTTACAAAAATAGCAACGGAGCTTTCGGTGCTACTTCAGTTGAAGCAATTAGTCCATATCTATCCGATATATTTCTCAACTCACTTCCTATTTATCTGCCTACAGGAAAAGGAATTCAAAGCAAAGACAAGCCTTATAATCCAACATTGGAAATAGCGTTTTTAAGTAATGATAAAATTTTCTATTTTAATTCTAATAAGGATAATACTAAAGATCAATTACTAGGTTCTATTACTACTGGTAATGGTGTAACAGAATCCATCACTTATAAACCCTTAAACTCAGATGTTGATTATGACAATGGTTTTTATAGTCCTATTTATAACAGCTCTTATTCAGAGACTTATCCTAATTCCAATATTGAAACTGCTTCCAGCATGCAGGTGGTTTTTATGTTAGAAAAACAAAGTGCCACAGGTTATAAAAAACAATTGTATTCCTATTATGACGGAATTTCAAATACTGAAGGATTAGGTTTTTTAGGCTTTAAATCTACGGCTAATACCAATTGGTTTGACAATAATAATCCTATTATTTCAACAGTATCAAAATTTGATACGAACTTGCGTGGAGCTAACATAGAAACCTATACTGTACCTGGTCAACAAAATGCCAGTAGCTACGCTGCTCCGTCTGATTTTATTAGTAAATCAACATCCAGCTACACTAGTACTTTAAGTGCTGCTAAAGTATTCAATCTCAAGCTTACCAGTTCTCAACAATACAATGGACTGGAAAATACCAGCACAGAAACTTCCTCCATTGTGTATGATGTTTATAATAATCCAACAACATCAACAGTTACAGTAAAAGAAGGAGGGGCAACCCAACAAACTACAGTAACTAATTTGACGTATGCTACGCCTACAAGCTCTCCTTATGTTGTAGGCAGGCCCACGAATAAAACACAAAGCGTGACAGTTTCAGGAGACACTATGACTACTGAAGGACAATACGTTTATAATACAGGTGGTTTATTAACTCAAGTAAAGAAAAAGGGACATAATACTAACTTTATCACCGAAGATAATGTCTATGACTCCTTTGGTAACATTACCAAAAAAACAATTTCAGGTAACAATTTTAGTCCGAGAGAAACAAATTATGAATATGACTCTTCAGGAAGGTTTTTAACCAAAAGTATTGATGTAGAAGGACTAGCGACAACCTATAGTTACAATACAGTTACTGGTGTATTAAATTCTGAAACCAATCCGAATGGGCTAACCACTTCTTATTTATATGATGCCTGGTTCAAGAAAACAAAGACTACAGATTATCTAGGAAAAAACAATACTTATACCTATACCCAAATTAACGAAAAAACAAAAATAACTACAACCGGTGATGACGGCAGTTTTAATGAAGAACTCTATGATGATTTAGGACGAAAAATAACCGTCAGTGCAAAAGACTTAAATGGGAATATCTCGAGTGTTTCTTATCTGTATGATATTTATGACCGAAATTTTAAGGTAAGTGAACCCTATGACGGCAGTAGTGCAAGCCAATGGAACGAAACCCAATATGATGCGTTTGGAAGACCAACACAAAATATATCTTTTACAGGCAAAACGACAAGCATCAGTTATTCCGGTTTGACCACTACCATTAATGACGGTACTAAAACAAAATCAGTAACCAAAAATGCATTAGGCAATACAGTATCTTTGACCGATACCCCTGGCGGAACAATTACCTATACTTATTTTGCCAATAGCAATCTAAAATCATCCAATTATAATGGAGAAGTAACGACTATTGAGCAGAATGGCTGGGGCAGAAAAACTAAACTTACTGACCCATCGGCTGGTGAATATAATTACACTTATAATGATGTAGGGCAGGTCTTAACAGAAACAACACCCAATGGCACCACAACTTACACCCTAAACACAGTAGGCAAACTAACCCAAAAAACAATTGCTGGAACGAATACCAACAGTACCACTACGTATGCCTATGATGCTGCCAGCAAATTACTAACATCCAGTACTTTTGTTGATGCCTTAGAAAATAATGCAACTACCACCACTGTTTATACGTACGACAGCAATAAAAGATTGACCTCTTCTGTTGAAACAACTCCGTATGCCAGCTTTACCAAACAATTGACTTATGATGCCTTTGGCAGGATAGATACTGAAACTTCAATAGCTACTGCAGCTGGAAAATCAAGTACCAAAACCGTACAACATACTTATAAAAACGGACAGCCCTGGCAAATAATAGACGCATCCAATTCTCAGGTATTATGGCAAACCAATACCATTAATGCCAGAGGACAGCTTACGGGTGCGACTATGGCTAATGGAAATATTTCCATTACAAATACTTATGATTCTTATGGATTTATTTCTCAAACTAAACAGGATCGATTGATTGTTTCCCCAGGAAACATCATGACCCTTAATACGGTTTTTGATCCTCAAAAAGGAAACTTAACCAGCAGAACCAATAATTTATTCAATTGGAATGAAAGTTTTACTTATGATACTTTAGACCGTCTTACTTCGTTTAAAAATACCGCCGGACTTACCGAAACACAAAGTTATGATGACCGCGGAAGGATAACTCAAAATGCAGTAGGAACTTATAATTATGCCAATACTGCAAAAGCGTACCAAAACACTTCGATAACAGTTACGCCCGATGCTTTAACTCATTATCAAACAAATAACGAGCAAAACATTAGTTACAATGCCTTTAAGAGCCCTTATCAAATCGAGGAAACAGGAAAAGACAAAATTAGTTTTACTTATAACGACGCTAATAGCCGTAGTACCCTATTTTATGGTAGTACAGATAACGACAAATTATTAAGACCATTACGTAAATACTACTCTGCAGATGGCAGCATGGAGATTAAACACAACATCCAGACTGGAGCAGTTGAGTTTATAACATATATAGGCGGCGATGGCTACAGTGTGCCTGTAGTGTTAAAAAGTGATGGCGCTACCCAGAATTATTTATATTTACAAAGAGATTATCAAGGAAGTATAGTTGGTATTAGCGATGCCACAGGCCAAGTGCTGGAAAAACGTTTGTTTGATGCCTGGGGTAATGTAATAGTACAGGATGGGGCAGGAAATACATTAAATGGTCTTAGTTTATTAGATAGAGGTTATACCGGACATGAACATTTGCAAAGTGTAGGGCTCATCCACATGAACGGTCGTTTGTATGATCCTAAACTCCACCGTTTCCTGCAGCCTGATAATTATGTACAGGATCCGGGTGATACGCAAAACTACAACCGTTATAGTTATGTGCTAAATAATCCATTAAAATACACAGATCCTAGTGGGGAGTCTTGGAAGAGTTGGTGGAAAAATAATTGGAAAACCGTTGTAACAGCAACAGCAGCAGTTGCTACAGCAGTTGTGATAGTAGCTTCAATGGGTACTGCGACACCTCTTGTTGCGGCAATGTGGGCTGGTGCAGGAGCAGGTTTTGTAGGTGGCACATTGGGTACTGCACTCAATGGAGGTACTTTAAAACAATCCTTAATGGCAGGATTTACAGGAGCCCTTATGGGTGCTGCTACAGGCTATGCAGGGGCATATATGAGCGCCGCCATAGGGGCAGTTGGAATTATTCCGGGAGCATTATCTGGCGCAGCTACTTCTACTACTTTAGGAGCAATGACCAATTTGATATCAGGCAACGATTGGAATGCCGGTTTGGGCATGTCGGCAGTGTTCGGTGCAATTGGCGGTGGTGTCTCGGGGTTTTCAGCAGCTAAAGCTAGTGGTTCAGGTATTTGGTTTGGGACAGAAGTTAAGCCTTCTGCTACAGTTGTTGCAGGAAATATTAATAATGCAACTGCAGAAGCTCGAGTGGAATATGAAAAATCCTTAAAAACTCAAGCCGAACCGACAGGTATGGGGAATACATCAAGTAATAGTACCGATATGACATTAGTCAGACATCATACTTCACCTGAATCATTGAGAGCTATTAAAGAGTCTAATACACTTTTTCCGTCAAGAGTTTCTGGAGGAATTGATGTTGGTGTTGATGTTGAAATACAACCATTTTCTACCAATCCTAATTTTGGACAAGCTGGTAAAGGTGCTTATGTTGAATTTTCAATTCCAAGTAGTCAATTGACACCTTTACCTCACGTAAGTGGTGGAGCGAGAATATTGACAGGAGGAAACCATTTAAATTTACAAGATTTAAAACCTAAATATGTTACACCTTGGTTTAATTGGTAAATAATATTATGAAAAAGAAAATGTATTTTAATTATAAATTTATAGTTTTTTTATATGCCTATTTGAGGCAAATAGATCTCTCACTTGCGCGATCCAGAGACGAGCCTTTATTAAATCTTAGAATATACTATGAGAATCAAATAAGTCCAGAATTAGTGGTTGATTTTCTGGTCTCGAATTTTTCACTTAAAAAGTCATTAAATTCAAATTTTGTAATTACAAATAAATCATTTTCAGTTTTTAATAAATTTAAATTTTTAATTTATAAACTAATTAGAAAAAACAATTTTTTAAAGTGTACGGAAATTATAGAATCGATTAATGAATTGTTATTATTTAATGGTATTTTAAAAAGTAACAAGGATATTGATGGTTCAGAAATTGAAAAATTAAGAATAAATATAGCTAATTTGTCATCTATCATTGATTATAGATTATTTAAAATGGATAGTAACAAAGCTATGTATGTAGAACATTATAAACAAAATAACCTTATTGTAACAAATTCAATCACTGATTTTATTGTTGATTTTGAATTACCCGATGGATCGGATAATGGAAATTAACTAGAAATAAAGTCAATCAAAGAGGCTGTCTAAAAAGCATAGGCAGCCTCTTTTGTATTTAGACACCTATCTGAAAATTTTTCCAAATATGAGATTCCCCGCTCCGCAAAGTGTTATTTGAAAGCGTGAGTTGCTAGGCAAAGTTTCATGACTTTGCGTATTTTTAAAAGTTCTTGAAAGCCTTAAAACATGATAAAAGTCTCCTGACTTTTTCCGTGAATGTCTTAATAATTGTATTTGTTTCAAGGATTGTCGGTGCGTATACAACTACCCAAAAAGTTTGTAGCAGCATATAGGAACGGTTACAAAATCGGAAAACTTCACATACTCGGGTAACGATTGGAATGCCGGTTCAGGTATTTGGTTTGGGACAGAAGTTAAGCCTTCTGCTACAGTTGTTGCAGGAAATATTAATAATGCAACTGCAGAAGCTCGAGTGGAATATGAAAAATCCTTGAAAACTCAAGCCGAACCGACAGGTATGGGGAATACAGCAAGTAATAGTACCGATCAGACATTACTTAGGTATTATACTTCACCTGAAAGCATAGAAGCTATTAAAAGAGTCTAAAAAACTTTATACGTTGCTGTAGATTTGATATAATTCTTTAGTTTGACTACTATTGTTAAATAAAATGCGTTTCTAATTCAATTTAGAAACGCATTTTTAAATATGAAATTTAAAGTTATTGAACCTGCTTTTTATAAATCGAATAAATAGTGTCAATAGTTTTTCTGTCTAAAACGGAGGTGGTGTCAGTTTGTATATAGTGCAGTTTAAAAGCCTGAATCGCTGCCGAAAGATTTTTGGTGTTATACCCAATTATTCGCAATGCAGGTTCAATTTTAAAATCAAAAGGAGCTTCTTCTAAAACTTCATCAGGCCATATTCCAAATCCTTTTTCAGCCAATGTTTTCCATGGGAATAAGGCGCTAGGGTCTTGTTTTCTTCCGGGAGCAATATCAGCATGACCTAATATGTTTTGTGTCGGGATATTATAGTCTTTTTTCAATTTGGTCAAAAGAGCAACTAAACTGCTTATCTGAGCTTCTGTAAAAGGCTTGAAACCGTTGTTGTCAAGTTCGATACCTATTGATGAAGAATTTAAATCAGTATTTTTTCCCCAGGTAGATGCTCCGGCATGCCAGGCTCTTAAGTAATCATTTAGCATTTGAACCACTTTTCCGTTTTCAGAAATGATATAATGTGCACTTACCTGTGTTCTGGCTTTTGTAAAAGTATTAATCGTTTGTTGTAAAGAATCTTGTGCTGTATGGTGAATAATAACGAAACTCGGTTTTCTTAAATTGAAATTGACAGTTCCTACCCATTCAGTGCTAATACCATTTAATAAAGCAGTAGATCCTGTTTTTGAAAGAGTATCTTTTACAATACCCAATTGTGAAGCATAAGTAGTGTCAATAACGACAGGTGGAACTGCAGGAGGTATTGGCTGGGCTTCTTTACTTGTAATTTGATTTTCTAAATTTTTGAGCTGCTGATCGTAAACCTTTTCAGTAGCCTTGTACGGGTTTTTTGTTCCGCAGGAGGTGATAATAATTGCTGAAATCAGATAAAAAAAATGTTTTTTTAACATGCTTAATTACATTTTTAGGTTAAGTCAGGATAATTATTCTGCAGGTTTGATTGCTTCAGTATCTTCTTTGACTTCTTTTGTTTCTTTTGAATCTTTATCTTTTTTCTTTTTGGATTTTGGCTTTTTTATTTCTTTAAAATTAGCCATAAAAGCAGTGTATTTTTCAACCTGTCCCGGATTCAAAAAAGCTGTTATCTTTTTAGTTGTAACCTCTCTTAATGCATTCATCTGCTCAATTTTCTGATCCTGGCTGCTGCTTTCGTTTTTCAAAAGAACGCCTTGCTCTCTCATGCTGTCGGCCAAAACATTTGTAATGGCAATAGCCTGCAGTTCGTCAAGATTTACCTCAGGCTTCATTTGTTCAACAATTTTGGCAGCTGTTTCTTCCGCAGGAACTTCTTTAGGTTTGCTTGGTGTACTTTGTGGTCCCTGCATCATGCTTCTGTCCATACCCATTCCACTGCCTCTGCCATAACCGTTACCATAACCATTGTTGTATCCATTTCCGTATTGTGCTGAAACAGAGTTATAGCTTAATAAAGCAAAAATTAAAAGATAGAAAGATTGAATAGGTTTCATAATATTTTAAATTGATGATTGGTTAGCGTAAATTTAAGCAGGTTCTCCGTATAAATCAAATTCTGTAGCTTCTATTATCCTGATATTAACAAATTCACCTGTCTTTACATAATGTTTTGATGCGTCTATTAAAACCTCATTATCAACATCCGGACTGTCAAATTCTGTTCTTCCAACAAAATGAGCGCCTTCTTTTCTGTCAATAATACATCTGTAAACCTGACCTACTTTTTCCTGATTCAAATCCCATGAAATTTGCGATTGTAATTCCATGATTTCATTAGCTCTGGCTTGTTTTACATCAGCAGGAACATCATCTTCCAATAAATAAGCGTGAGTGTTTTCTTCATGAGAATAAGCAAAACAGCCCATTCTGTCAAATTTCATTTCCTGAACAAAATCTTTCAAAATTTCAAAATCTTCCTGGGTTTCTCCCGGATAACCTACAATCAAAGTAGTTCTGATAGCCATTCCTGGAACCGCAGCACGGAAGTCTTTCAACAGCTGAGTCGTTTTAGCCTGAGTTGTACCACGACGCATCGATTTCAAAATATTATCCGAAATATGCTGTAACGGAATATCAATGTAATTGCAAATTTTAGGTTCGCGTTTCATTAATTCCAAAACATCCATAGGGAAGCCGGTAGGGTAGGCATAATGCAGACGAATCCATTCAATTCCTTCAACTGCTGCTAATGCTTCTAATAATTCTGCAAGATTTCTTTTTTTATAAAGATCAAGACCATAATAAGTTAGATCCTGAGCAATTAATATTAATTCTTTAACGCCATTTTTAGCTAAACCTTGTGCTTCCTTAACTAATTTTTCAATTGGCTGAGAGACGTGTGAACCACGCATCAGCGGAATTGCACAGAAACTGCACGGTCTGTCGCATCCTTCGGCAATTTTTAAGTAAGCGTAATTTTTTGGAGTAGTCGTTAAACGCTCTCCTAATAATTCATGTTTATAATCTGCGCCCAAAGCTTTCAAAAGCTGAGGTAGTTCCGTAGTTCCAAAATATTGATCCACATTCGGAATTTCTTTTTCCAAATCTGGTCTGTAGCGTTCAGATAGACATCCTGTTACAAAAACCTTATCAACTAAACCTTTGTCTTTTTTGTCAGCATATTCCAAAATCATGTTTACCGATTCTGCTTTCGCATTGTCAATAAAGCCACAAGTGTTGATTACGATAATGTTTCCTTCTTCTTTTGCAGTCGCTTCGTGAGTAACTTCTTTTCCGTTTGCACGAAGCTGCCCCATAAGCACTTCACTGTCATATACATTTTTCGAACACCCAAGAGTGATTACGTTAATTTTGTTCTTTTTTAAAGACTTGGTTCTCATACTTTTATAAATTGGAGTGCAAAATTACACTTTTTTATCCAAACACCGCTTGTTTAGCTTTCATTTAGGTGTTTTTTATGAAGCTAATCCTGCTGTCCGCTATATCTTTTGTGGTGAACCCCACCACAAAAGGATGTCGCTTCCATCAGGGCTAAAAAAAAACCGCCGGGTAAAGACCAGACGGAAATTTTCAATCATCTATTTTGATTTTTAATTACAATTCAAATAATAAGGTAAATGTAACATTGTTAAGTTTTGAAGTGATGTTTGGCGCTCCATCAAATAATCCGGCCTCAAAAAATCGTTGGGTTGAATCTCTTTCAGTATAGGAATAAGCCAAATCGAATTTTGTTGATCCAAAATTATATCCTAAACCTGCAGAGTAGCTGTTTAAGTCTCCAATTGTTTTTCCGTCTTTATAAGGGCTTCCTTCAAAACGATATCCTCCTCGTAAACTTAATCGCTTGATTTTTAATTCTCCACCAATGCGTAATTCACTGTTTGTAGTTAGCTGGTCATTGATGTTGCTGTTTAGCTGTCTGAATCCCGAGTCATTTGTTGGTTTAAATTTGGTGTTTCCGTAATCTTTGATAGAATAGTCGACACTAATTAAACCGGATTTTCCAAATATGTACGCACCGCTGAATGTGAATTTTTCAGGGGTTTGTAAATCATAAGGATCGTAAACGTTTATAATTTCCGGGTTTACGCTTTCGTAAATTTCCGATTGTCCCGCTGCTTGTCTGGTAGAATATAAGCTTTGTGAAATTTCGTCATACAGATGGTACCATGTGTTTGATTCGTAAGCAACTCCAAGTCTGAGGGCATCGGTTACTTTTGCAATAGTTCCTAATTGAAAAGAAAATCCATTTCCGTAGGTGTATAAATTATTATTGAAACGTAGATCAGAGATGGTTGGGGTTGCTTCAAGGTCATTGCTGTTTCTTTCATAAAAATTGCTGGTTCTTCTGTAATCTGTAATATGAAGATTTAAGTTTGCTCCAAAATAAATACGGTCTTTGTACGAGGCAGCGATATTAAAACCTAATTTACTGTTGTAGCCACTTGTGTAAATTTCATTTGTCTGCTCGTAATTACCTCCGGCAGGAACGTTGGTTTCATATTGTGTATTTTCATCGTCAAGCGGATTAACGGGATTTATAACATATCCTTCATATCCAAAATGAGCTTGCTGTTGTCTGTATGACATGTTATTATAAGGAACGTTTTGTAATGTATTTAGGGAAACTCCATCAGCAAAGTCTAAAAAATAGGCGTCTATGGAATTGTATCTATTGATCCCGGCTGAAAAAATATTATTGTTGAAGTTTCCGGTATTTTCATACGTAGTTCCAATAGTAATTTTTTTCCAGTTGCTATTTGGGTTTTGATCCTTGAAAACAAAAACGGCTCCGGCTTGGTTTAGAATAAAAGAATTTTCCTTGTCGCTTGTTGGTGTGCCAAAATAATTAGAGTTGTTTTTAATGTTTTGATTACTAAAAGTAATTCCAATCTGATTGTTCGAAAAGATAGCAGATCCGGCAGGGTTCACTGTCAAAGCAGAAAAATCTCCTCCAAGCGCTCCAAACGCACCGCTCATGGCTCTAAAACGGGCAGTTCCGGTTATATTGTCCTGCGCATACCGCATAGCATCTGAGATTTCCTGAGAATTTGAGACGCTGACAGTTAGTCCTGTTATAAATAGGAAGAATATTTTTTTCATTTTGGTTGAGTTTTAATGTGTAATTAGATACGCTGAAGAAGGAAAAATGTTACCTTCTTCCACCGCCTCCGCCGTACGATCTTCCACCGCCACCTCCACCACCGGATGATCTCATGCTTCCGCCTCCGCCGCTACTGTTGTACGAACGGGAAGATGAAGAACTTGGTGTTGAATAGCTTCTTGATGAGTTACTACTACTGTTGTTGTAGTTATAAGTTCTGTTTGTATTTGTACTGTTTGATCTTCTTGAATAATCGTAGCTATTGTTTTGAGCAGAACTGCTTCTGTTTGTAAAAGTAGGACTTGATGTTCTGCTGTTTATAGAAGAGCCTCTTCTGTAATCTGAAAAATTATTTTGTCTATTGGTGGTGTAGCTTCTATTGGTGGTGTAATTTCTGTTAGAAGTATAGTTCCTGTTTGTTGTGTAATTTCTGTTGGTGCTATAACTTCTGTTAGAAGCATAATTTCTTCCACCATAGTAAGAGGCAGAACCTCTTCTTCCATAACTATAGGAGTAGTTGTTGTATCCATAACCATAAGCTGGCCAGTAACCCGGATAACCCCAACCAGGATAGTAGCCCCATCCCGGATATCCCCATCCGTAATATGGATAACCCCAGCCATAGCCGTAATATGGATATCCCCATCCAAAACCAAATCCCATAGACCAGTAAGGATCTGAGTAAATGTTTACTGATACTTCTGAACTTGAGCTTCCCCAAGCCGGATAAGCTGTGGCTGAAGTTTGAGTGCTGTCGTTCTCAGTATAGTTGCTATAGCTGTCTACATCAGTAAAAATTTCTGTTGGCTGTCCGTCGTTTTGCAGCGATTTGAAGTAATCTTTATACTGATTGTTTGTAGAGTTTGTTTGTTGAACGTAAGTGGATGATGAATTGCCGTAAACTCCGTCGTTATCGTGATAAGAAGAGTTTTGGTAAGAGCCACAAGATGTTAATAGAAAACCCAGTAATGCAATTGCATAAAAATAACCTGAGTTTTGGCGGTAGGAGGTGGAAGTTTTCATATCTGTGGTGTTTTTTATTGTTGCACATTACAAAAATAGTTAGTTTTGTCAAACTATTTAGTTAAAATTATTTAAAACAAAATTTGTGCCAAACTATATAATATGAGTAAGAACCTTACTACACGATCAGAAGATTATTCCAAGTGGTATAATGAGCTGGTTGTCAAAGCGGATTTAGCTGAAAATTCAGGAGTTAGAGGATGTATGGTGATCAAGCCGTACGGTTATGCTATTTGGGAAAAAATGCAGGCAGAGTTAGACAGGATGTTTAAGGAAACCGGACATCAAAATGCGTATTTTCCTTTATTTGTGCCTAAAAGCATGTTTGAGGCGGAAGAAACTAACGCTGAAGGATTTGCAAAAGAATGTGCTGTTGTAACACATTATAGATTGAAAAATGATCCGGATAAGCCTGGAAAACTAATGGTTGATCCAAATGCAAAGTTAGAAGAAGAACTTATTGTTCGTCCGACAAGTGAGGCGATTATTTGGTCTACATATAAAGGATGGGTGCAATCTTACAGAGATTTACCTTTATTGATTAATCAATGGGCAAATGTTGTTCGTTGGGAGATGCGTACACGTTTGTTCTTGAGAACTGCTGAATTTTTATGGCAGGAGGGGCATACTGCTCACGCTACAAAAACGGAAGCTATTGAAGAATCTGAAAAAATGATGAATGTTTATGCTGATTTCGTAGAGAATTTCATGGCAATTCCAGTAGTAAAAGGCTTGAAAACCGAAACAGAACGTTTTGCAGGTGCAGATGAAACTTATTGTATTGAAGCATTAATGCAAGACGGAAAAGCATTACAAGCAGGGACATCTCACTTTTTAGGTCAGAATTTTGCAAAGGCTTTTGATGTTAAGTTTGCGAATGCTGAAGGTAAACAGGAACATGTTTGGGGGACTTCTTGGGGAGTGTCTACTCGTTTGATGGGAGCGTTGATTATGACGCATTCAGATGATCAAGGATTAGTTCTTCCTCCAAATTTAGCTCCAATACAGGTTGTTATTGTTCCTATTTATAAAACAGATGAACAATTGGCTCAAATTGCAGAAGCAGTTAATGAATTAACGGCTAAATTGAGAAAATTAAAGATCACGGTTAAGTTTGATGATAGAACAACACAAAAACCAGGATTTAAGTTTGCTGAATGGGAATTGAAAGGTGTTCCTGTTCGAATTGCTGTTGGTCCAAAAGATTTAGAAAATGGAACTTTTGAGGTGGCACGACGTGATAATTTGACGAAAGAAGTTGTTCAGGGAGATAAAATCGTGGATTATGTAAATGATTTGCTGGAACAGATTCAAAACGATTTATTTAAAAAAGCATTTGACTATCGTGATAGTCATATTACACAAGTGAATAATTTTGAAGAATTTAAAGAAGTTTTAGAGGTTAAAGGAGGCTTTTTGTCTGCTCACTGGGATGGAACTGCTGAAACAGAGGAGAAGATAAAAGATTTAACAAAAGCAACGATTCGTTGTATTCCTTTAGATGCTGTTGAAGAGGCGGGAACCTGTGTGTTTACTGGGAAACCATCTTCTAAAAGAGTGCTTTTTGCAAAGGCTTATTAAAAAAAAATATATTTTTTTGCATTAGGTGTTGCGCAAATAAAAAATAGATGTATCTTTGCATCCGCAATACAGAAGCAGGGTCCGTTCGTCTATCGGTTAGGACGCCAGGTTTTCATCCTGGTAAGGGGGGTTCGATTCCCCCACGGACTACAAGTTATATTACATATTGAAAAGTTTCCAAACTTAGGAGAATTTAGGTCCGTTCGTCTAGGGGTTAGGACGCCAGGTTTTCATCCTGGTAACAGGGGTTCGATTCCCCTACGGACTACAAATTAGTTGTAAATAAGTTTTGTAAAATGAAAATTGGTGTCTCGGTTTTTGTTTTATTAGTTAAAACCAAAGTAATTGTTAATAATTGTGGGAGGTTTTTCTTTTTTAACTAGTATTTATAATAATTATTACATCTAAAATTAAAAGAAAATGGCAAATCATAAGTCAGCATTAAAAAGAATCAGAAGTAACGAAAAGAAAAGAGTTCTTAACAGATACCAACACAAAACTACTCGTAATGCTATCAAAGCATTAAGATTAGCTACAGACAAATCTGATGCTGCTGCAAAATTATCAACTGTAATCTCTATGATTGATAAATTGGCTAAAAAGAACATCATTCATGATAATAAAGCTTCTAATCTGAAGTCTAAGTTAACTAAACATGTTGCTAAATTGTAATTAAAAACAATTTACCAGATATATGAAAGTCCTCAATTGAGGACTTTTTTTTGTTTTAATTAATTATCAAATTAATGAAGAAAGAGAATGGTTATTTTTTTTATTGTTTTATAAATGAAAAAACTCAATTACAAAAGTGTAATTGAGTTTTTTTGATTTGACTGTTTGCTAAGTTCTTAAAAAATGAAAAATATAGCTTTAAGTATGTCGCCATAAAATTGTTTGTCTTTTTCGCCAGCGCGGGCTAAAACCCTTATTCCTGAATAATTATTAAAAATAAATCGGGCTAAGATTCTGGCATCTTGTTGAGCTGAAATCTGTCCGGAATTTTGTCCTTTTTTTATCGCTTTAAAGAAAATTTGTTCAATGGTTTTTCTGTTGTCGCTTACAATCTTAGCAATTTCTTCGTCATGCATAGCAAGCTCTACAGCAGAGTTTACCATAAAACAACCTTTTGTAATTCTGTCTTCAAGACTCTCTAAAACGGCTTGTTTAAAGATTATCGTAAGTGTTGCTTTTATATCAGTCGATTCATCTAAAAGTTTTTCGATATTATCCTCTCCTTGTTTTTGATATCTTCTTAATGCTTTTGAAAACAGTTTTTGCTTATCACCAAAAGTATCATACAAACTAGAGCGACTTAGTTCTAAATGGGTTACTAAATCTTGGGCAGATGTTCCGTTATAGCCTTTGTGCCAAAATATTTCAATAGCTTTATCTAAAGCCTGATCTTCATTAAATTCTTTCGTTCTAGCCATAAGATTCAAATTAAATTCTTTTACAAAGATATTAAAAATACGGAACAATCGTTCCTGAATTAGTCAAAAAAATTATAATACTGTATTTACAGTAAGTCCGCCATCAATAACAATTTCTGTTCCTGTAATGAATGAAGAATCGTCTGAAGCTAAGAAACTTATTGTTTTTGCAACTTCAGCAGCTTGTCCAAAACGTTTCAACAAAATTTTTTCTCCTAAAGCAGCTCCTAAACCTTCTACTTCTTCTTTTTCTAAACCGACTTTACCATATAAAGGTGTTTCAATCGGACCAGGAGAAACTGCATTTACTCTAATTTTTCTTGATGCCAATTCTGCTGCAAATATTCTGTTTAAAGATAAAACTGCTGCTTTACTTGCTCCATATACACTTGAACCCGGCATTCCTAATTGTGCATTTACCGAAGTATTAAAAATAATAGAACCTCCACCATTTAAAATTGGCAATACTTTTTGAACTGTAAAATAGACTCCTTTTACATTCACATTCATAATACTGTCATAATGTTCTTCTGTAGCTAAATCAACTGGAGCAAAAGCGGCAATTCCGGCATTAAGGAATAAGATGTCAACTTTTCCAAATTTCGTTTTTATTTCTTCTACTAAACTATCAATTGATTTTAAATCGGATTGATCTGCAATAATTCCGGTAACGTTTAATTCTGTTTCGGCTTTTACCAAAGCTTCTCTGTTTCTGCCTGTTACAATTACTTTTGCACCTTTTAATACTAATTCTGCTGCAGCAGCATATCCAATTCCGCTGTTTCCTCCAGTTACTATAGCAACTTTGTTTTCTAAATTTTTCATTTTAAATTCTTTTAAAGTTATTGATTATTCAATTAATATGAAGCAAAGATACAATAACGGAACGATCGTTCCGTTATTTATAAAGTTAATTTTTTGTTAAATAGTATAAATCCCAATAAACAGGACTGTTTTCAAAATAGAAATCTATTGTGTCATGAATGAAAGAAATGAGGAAATTAGCTCTGATTCTTAATTTATGTTTAATTTTGTATTCTAAAACTATATTTCAGATGGATACTCATTTGTTTAAAGAAAGTCCTTTCTTTACTATAATCTCATTTCACAAACTGATTGAGTCGTTTGAAGAAATTGCTTTATCTGATGTTGATTACCGATCTAATTATGCTGAGGCAATTTTAAAGCAAATTGAATCTATACCTGAATTACGAACCGGAATTCAGGATTACTCCATTATTAAGAATAACGAAGGTTTAATAAAAAATATATTAGCAGATTTATTCCCGACAGCTTTAACTCATAACGAAATTAAAGCCGTAACCATTCCGTTTCAAAACATATCTTTTAATTATACAGAACGATTTAAAAAAATTCTGAAAAATGCAGGAGATGAATTTTACATGGAAATTCGTGATTTTGATGATCATCAATTTTACATCAATAACTGTTGTCTGATTCTTAGTTATTATTACAATCAGCATATTGATTTCAATAAACCATTTTTCTATGATATTCCTGACGAAGAAGGTGTAGAAAGACATTATCGCATTTTGTATAATGCCGATTTTATGGAGATTACTCCAACTGATAAATCTGTACAACTGACTCAGGAAGATATCGATTTACTGATTGATAATTACAATGATATTAATTTGTGGAAATCTAAATTTCCTCCGGGAAGCTGGATTTTAAAAGGTTTCGGAATCGTTTCTCTTTTTGATGCTACTACAGAAAGTTCTATTTCTACTTTAAAGAGTAATCTATTAAAACCAAATTCTACAAAACTCGATTCAAATGATGTTTTGGAGAATATTTTCAGATCAATATTTAAAATTCCGAGTTTAAGAGTTGGTTTTATTATTTATAACCCTGAAGAAGAAAAATTTATTAGACCTATTAAATTTGATAAACAAATTACAAGTTTTTTACTTCAGGTTGATCAGGAGGTTGACTGTAAAAATGGCTTTTTTGGCTGTTCATTTGAAAATCTTCTCAATAAAAATGAACCTTTTGTAATTTCGAATGTCAATAAATTTATTGAAGAATCTTCGAATAAAAAACTTGGAGAACATTTATTGAAACAAGGAATTCAAAGCTGTGTTTTTGCTCCGGTAACAAAAGATGGTCACTTATTAGGTGTAATCGAATTGGTTTCTGAAAATGCCAGAGAACTAAATAGTGTTAATGCAACAAAATTAGAATTGGTTTTGCCATATTTAACAGATACTATTGATCGTTATAATACTGATATGCAACATCAGATTGAGGCAATTATTCAGCGCGAATATACAACGATACACCCAAGCGTTTATTGGAAATTTAGAAAAGAATCTCAGAATTATTTCCAAAATATGAATTATACAAAAGATTATATTTTTAAGGAAATTGTGTTTAAGAATGTATTCCCTTTGTATGGTCAAATCGATATTAAAGGTTCATCTGAGCATCGAAATGAGACTGTAAAAAGCGATTTAAAAAACCAACTAACGGCTCTTTTAGAAATTTTCGAAAATCAGGATCCAAATTCGAATCTGGTTCTTTTAGAACAAAGAAAATTTGAACTGGAATCGCTTAGAAGCGAATTAGATTTTCCGCTTAAAGCAGATATGGAGCAGCATATTCAGCGCTATATTGAAGAAGAAATTCATCCTATTCTGAAAAACACCAAAAGTAATGCTAAAAACGAAAAGTTAGAAGAATTGTATTTTGAAAGTCTGGACGAAAAAACAGGAATGTTTTATCAGGAAAGAAAGAAGTTTGATAACGCTATGTCGATTATCAATAAAAAACTGGCTTCGGTTCTGGATAAAAAACAAGTTGAAGCGCAACAGATTTATCCGCATTATTATGAGCGTTTTAAAACGGATGGCGTTGAACATAATTTGTATATCGGAGCTTCGATTTCGCCAACCAAACCTTTTGATATTATGTACCTGCACAATCTGCGTTTATGGCAGTTGCAGACTTTATGCGAAATGGAATTGGAGCATCATCAATTAAAAGAATCGCTACCATACGAATTGGATGTTACATCGTTGATTCTGGTTTTCAGTTCGCCACTCTCTATTCGTTTTAGAATGGATGAAAAACGTTTTGATGTTGATGGAACCTATAATGCAAGATATGAAGTTGTTAAAAAACGAATCGATAAATCGCATATAAAAGGAACAGACGAACGTATTACTGAAAAAGAAAAAATTACAATCGTTTATTCTCAAAACAGTGAAGAAGCAGAGTATTTAAAGTACATTAAATATTTACAACACAAAAAAATCCTGGAACCAGCAATTGAACAATTTGAAGTTGAAGATCTTCAAGGTGTTTCTGGTTTAAAAGCGATACGTGTAAAAGTGATTAATAACGTAAAAAATTCTAAATCGAAAAAAATTACTTATCAGGATTTGTTAGACGAGCTCAACTAAAAGTTGAGCTTTTTCTTTTTAACATATAGAAACATAGACTTTGATGTCTTAACAAGGCTGTCAATCTAAATATGTTTTGAATTTTAAATTGATTTAAAAGCGATTACAAACGCAATTACTGTAATGATAATTCCGAACATAAAAAAGTTATAAGCTATTCTAAGCAAATTGTATTTTCGTTGTAAAACCAGTCCCAGATAATATAAATCTTTTATCATGGTTGAATACAAATAATCACGGTCTTTCATCATTTCGTTCATCGCCCAGTCATAATCTTCAAGAGGCATTTTATAGAAATTTCCAAAGAACATCAAATTTACTTTTTTGGCTTCGACATCGTCACGTGTGAAAATTCCGGATGTTACTTTTGGCCTTGTTGAAAGAATCGCAAAAATGATTGTAATTACACTGGACATGAGCATTATAAAAGTAGGAACAACTAAATGTGCATTCTTCGGGCTGTCTAGTTTTGGAATAATAGATGAAAGTGCAATCGAAATAATAATTGCATTTACGGATAATAAAATATTGGCTTTGCTATCTGCAATACCGCTTAATCGTGTATGGTTTCCTAATGTAACACGAAACAAAGTATCGATACCACGATCTGGTTTTTCAGTTTTGTCCTTTTTTTTGTTTTCTGCTTCAATTGCAGCGGAAGCTTTGAGTTCCTGTTTGCTTATTTTTTTCTGAAGAAGAATCAGGTTTTTTTCTTTTAAAGGCTGCCATTTTCTTAAAGCATAATCGGTATAAAAGCGATGTTTGTTGAGTAAAAAGTTCAGGTTTTCCTTTGTCCATTCTGAATTTGTGAAGTTGACAATGCCAGTGTTCTTAAGTTCCAAGCGAAGCAATTCGCAGGTAGTTGCATATTCTGTTCCCATTAAATGAGCATAATCAGCATCTTTAATGATTTTTTCTAAATGTGTTTTAGGGACATAGTCTTTGATCGTTGCCAAAATCAAACTGGAAACACTTTTTATAAATTCATCCGATTGCCCTTTTTCTTTTAAAAAAGTTTCAGCAATTTTTGCACTCTCTTTTTCATGGTTGTCATAACCTTCAATATATCCGGTGTCATGAAACCAGGCAGCAACCAAAAGAGCTGTTTTATCTTCATCATTTACTTCTTCTTTTTTGCAAAGCTCTTTTACAGCACTTACGACTGTAAAAGTATGGTTGAAATTATGATAAGAATATAAATTAGATAGTTTATCTTTGAGTAAATTACTGACGAAATCTTCGGATTGTTCTATTAGATTCATAAAGAATATTTTATACCACTAAATTATGAAATTGTTTTTGGATAATCATTTTGTTACTGCTATTAAAAGTTTTTCTTTAGCAATAATCACTACCTTACTTATAATTTCGTGTGCGACGCATAAAGCGCAATATGGAAAAAATGTGAGTGCCAACGAAACACAAAACGCAACAGATACTATAAAAATTGCACATACTTTCTATTTAGTTGGTGATGCCGGAAATGCTGATGAAGAACAGGCAAAGCAAACATTGGAATTATTACATGAAAAACTTAAAAAGTCGGGTAAAAAAGCGACTTTGTTATTTTTGGGAGACAACATTTATCCTAAAGGTTTTCCAAGTGATAAAAATACCGAAAACAAAGCCTTAGCTGAAACAAAACTAAACAATCAGCTTAAATTATCAGAAGGTTTTAAAGGGAAAACAATCTTTATTCCCGGAAATCATGACTGGTACAGCGGTATCAAAGGCCTGGAACGTCAGGCTGATTATGTGACTAAATATCTGAATGATAAAAAAGCATTTTTACCCAGAAAAGCTTGTCCTATCGAAGATGTAAAAATTGACAGTACAACAACATTGGTTACTGTTGATAGTGAATGGTTTCTTGAAGACTGGGATAATCATCCAACTATGAATGATAATTGTGATATTAAAACCAGAGAAGACTTTTTTGACGAACTGGAAAGTATTCTAAATAAAAATCAGGAGAAAACAGTGGTTTTGGCGATTCATCATCCTTTGATGAGTAACGGAACACACGGCGGGCAATTTTCGTGGGAAAAACAATTATTTCCTTTGGAGAAAAAGATTCCGCTTCCGGTTATTGGGTCGTTTATCAATTTACTTCGAAAAACTTCCGGTGCGAATCCACAGGATCTTCAAAATAAACAATATACAATCTATTCAAAACGAATTAAAACACTGCTTCAAAAGCAGAAAAATGTAATCGTTGTTTCCGGTCATGATCATAATCTGCAGTACATCAGCAAAGAAAATATCAATCAGATTATTAGTGGTGCCGGCTCAAAATCTGAAGCTGCAAGAGCAATAAATGCAACTGATTTTTCGTATGGAGGGAATGGTTATGCAACATTAACGTTATACAAAAGCGGAGATGCAAAAGTGGCTTTCTTTGGAAACGAAAATAATCAGGAAAAAAAGCTTTTTGAACATGAAATCATAAAAGCAAAGGAGATAAACTGGGCTTCTAATATCCCGAACAACTTTCCGGCAACGATTAAAACTTCAATTTATTCTCCAGAGATGACCAGAAAAAGTCTTTTTCATAAATTCTTGTTCGGGAATCATTACAGAAAATATTACAGCATGCCAATTGAAGTCAGAACGGCCACTGTAGATACTTTAAAAGGTGGTTTGAAACCTATTCGTGAAGGAGGAGGACACCAATCTGTTTCGTTGCGTATGTCAGATCCGCAAGGGCGTGAGTATATAATGAGAGCGATGAAAAAAAGTGCGACTGTTTTTTTGCAGTCGGTTGCTTTTAAAGATCAATATATTGTAAATGATTTTAAGGAAACTTATACTGAGGGTTTTCTATATGATTTTTATACCACGTCTCATCCATACGCATCTTTTGTAACTGCGAGTATGTCTGATCAGATAGGACTTTCACATACTAATCCGACTTTATATTATATTCCGAAACAGGACGGGTTGAAAGAGTTTAATTCAAACTTCGGAGATCAGTTGTATATGGTTGAAGAACGTCCGGCTGACAATCATCTGGATGCTAAAAATTTTGGGAATCCATCAAACATTATCAGCACTGATGATATGATGAAAAATCTTCATAAGGATGAAAAATATACAGTTGATGAAAAAGAATACATCAAAGCGCGTTTGTTTGATATATTAATTGGCGATTGGGACAGGCATAGCGATCAGTGGCGCTGGGGCGAATATAAAAAAGGAGATAAGGTTGTTTACAAACCAATTCCGCGTGATCGTGATCAGGCTTTTGTAAAATATGACGGAGCTTTGCTTTCACTTATAATGAATATTCCGGCAATTCGTCACATGCGTACTTTTAAAGGAAATAAAATCAATGTAAAATGGCTGGGAAGAGAGCCGTATCCGATGGATTTGGCTTTTCTAAGAACAGCTGAAGAAAAAGACTGGATAGAACAGGCTAAATATATTCAGGAAAACCTATCGGATGCCGATATTGACGCTGCTTTTAAAAACATGCCAAAAGAAGTTCAGGACGAAACAGTTGAAGACATCAAACAGAAATTAAAAAGCAGAAAAAAAGACCTTCAAAAATATGCTTCGAAATATTCAGATGTGTTAAGCCGAACTGTAATGCTGGCTGGAACTGATAAAAAAGATAAATTTGTAATCAATCATAATGCAAAAAAGAGCATAGAAGTTCAGGTTTTCAGAGTTAAAAAAGAGGGGGATGATTTAGTTTATACCAAAACAGTAACCGATGATAAAACCAAAAACTTATGGATTTATGGTCTTGATGATAATGACGTTTTTGAAGTAAAAGGAGATTCGAAATCCAATATTAAAATTCGTTTGATTGGTGGTCAAAATAATGATACCTATACTATTGAAAACGGTAAAAAGGTGATTGTGTATGATTTTAAATCAAAAGCAAATACCTATAATTTAGATTCAAAAACCAAAACCCAGCTTACAGATGATTATGACGTCAATTTGTATAATTATGAAAAACCAAAATACAATGTTATAGCAGGGCTTCCAAATATTGGTTATAATCCGGATGATGGGGTAAAACTGGGTGTCAATTTAAATTATACAGTCAATAATTTCAAACAAAATCCTTATACACAGCGTCACGTTTTAAACGGGTTCTATTATTTTGCAACTGGTGGTTTAGAATTTAATTACGCAGCACATTTTCCGGGATTATTAGGAAAATGGGTTATTGATGTTGAATCGCAGTATACAACGCCAAATTTTGCGATGAACTATTTTGGATACGGGAATGAAACTGAAAATAATGACGACGAATTTGGAATGGATTACAACAGAGTCCGTATTAGAAAGTTTACTGTTTCCGGAGCAGTAAGACATGTTGGGCGTTTTGGAAGTGAATTTAGCATACAGCCAGTTTTTCAGCGTTTGACAGTTGAAGAAACGGAAAATCGTTTTATTGATATACCGGGCATTATAAATCCGAATGTGTTTGATAGCCAGACTTACGGAGGTTTGAAAGTGAAATATGCGTTTAGAAATTCTGATTTTACAGCAAAACCAACTCTGGGAATGTATTTTATGATTTCGGGAATGTGGGTAACGAACTTAACTGAAACCAACCAAAATTTCCCAACTATTGAAAGTATTTTAGGATTTACACATAAAATTGATCACAACGGGAAATTAGTTTTAGCTACATTTTTGAAAGGAAAAACAATCCTGAATAATAATTTTGATTTTTATCATGGTGCTTTTTTAGGAGGAGATACAGATTTGAGAGGCTATAGAAACGAGCGTTTTTTAGGAAACTCCTATTTTTCTCAAAGCAGTGATTTACGACTCAGTATTGGGAAAATCAATCGTACAATTGTACCAATGACGTACGGGATTCTGGGAGGTTTTGATTACGGAAGAATCTGGCTTGACGGGGAAAATTCAAGAAAATGGCATCAGGATTACGGAGGCGGATTATGGCTGAATGCAATCAATTTAGTAACTGCCAGAATCTCTTATTTCCAGTCTCCTGATGAACCGGGAAGAGTTATTTTTGGAGCAGCGTATAGTTTTTAATTTTAGTTGCTAAGACTCTAAGTTTTTTTAGTATCTCAGGATCTTAGCAACTTAAAATTTCAGGTTACTTAAAGTTTAAATTCATAGACATTTCCGCCAATTTTATCGGCTTTTTCATCAGCGATAAGTAATGTATTGTTGTCTTTGAAAACCGTGGCTTCTTTTTGTGAAAAATGATTTAAATTTACCTCTGTCTGTGAACCTTTATGAAATAAATCTCCTTTGAAGCCTTTCAATAAAACAATTTTATCGTGACTTAACAATGCTACTTTTTTACCGTCCGGACTAATAGTAGCACTGGTTAAAACGCAATGATTGTAGTTGTTGCAGGTTTTAAATTCGCCTATTTTAACTGCTTTTTGAGTTCCTGAAGCATTTTTGATTTTGTAAATAAATACCGTCCCGTCAAAACCTTTGCTTCGGTTTTTGGTGAAAAGATAAAAATAGCCGTTTTGTTCAAAGAAGCTTTCCACATCATAAAACAGTTCTCTTTTTTTTGGAGGAAACTCTTTTTGTTCCGGATAGGAGAATGAAATTTTATATTCGGCCAAAGCAGTTTCTTTATTTAATTGATTTTTATTGACTTTATAAATGCATAAATCCCTGCGTTCATTGTCATTATTGCCAAAATCTCCGATATAAATATTACCGCTTTTATCTTTGGTAATATCTTCCCAGTCTACATTTTTTGCATTTGAAATAGTAATAGTTTTAGCTAATTTTCCTTGAGAATTAATTGCGTAAATAGCATTTTTATTACCGCTGTCTTCCAAAGTATAAAGCGTATTGGTTTCTGGAAAATAGGTTATCCCTGAAACTTCTTTTAATTTTTTAGGAAGCGAATAAAGTTTTTTTAAATCGGTATTAGACTGTTGCTGACAAGCTAATAAAGCAATGGAAACGATTATTAGAAAAGACTTTTTCATAAAATTATTTTTTAAACCAAGTTGGTGTTTTTAAAGTTACGCGTTATAAATTCGAAGGCAGCATGCATGATGTGTCCCATTGATTTTGCGTTTTTAAATTTCATATCATTAGTATAACGGTATAATTCCATTTTTAGCTGATTCAAATGTTCTTCTGTTGAAATAGTATCGTGACACATTATATTCAGTAATTTTTTAATTCTGTTTTCAGCAGAATGGATTCGTTTAGCCAAAATAGCACGTTCCTCATCTTTATACTGAAAAATGGAACGTTCTTCCAGTTTGTCTTTAATTAATTTTATCATTGGGTAATTTTCCTTGAAAAACTGAGGACGATATACTTTAAAATTACCTTCATAGCATTGCTGATCAAAATCGATTGGACGAATTTTATAAACCACCTGATCAAAATCATGAATCGGGACAATTACATAATTATACGCTCTCATATCGCCCAACAACCGAATCATACAGCGCTCATTAAACTTTACAAACTCTTTTGCAATTTGTGCTTTTTCTGTTTCAGTACATTTGTCCAGTAAAGTATCCATAAAAACATCGCCGGGAATTCCAATAATATGTTCTTCTATTAAAGTATCATTGTATACTAAAAAGTTGATTTTATCAGGTGAAAGAATATCTTCTAATTCCAATCCGTAAATTCTCGAAGCATCGGCTTTTTTGATATAAAAATGAACGTAATTGTCGTTCAGGATATTTCGGACTTTGATTCGGAAAGGTTTTGAGTTTCCAAAAGTACAATAGTCAATTGCATCAACATTGAGGTACTGAATAATTTCGCTGTTCCCGTCAGAATGCAGAAGCGAATAGATTTTTTTCAGATTTAGGTCAATTTCATTTCTCTCAAACTCGTTATAGTAAACCCTGATCCATAATGTGTCGGCATCGTTTTTATCATAGACGTTTATAGAACCTGAAAAGCGCAGTAAGTCATCATAAAATACAGAAACTTTGGAGATTCTCTCATATCGCTCCAGATAACTTAAAAGTGGCTGTGTTAGAGGGTAAGAAGGCTTTTTTAACAGCATTAAAGGCTCGCTCATTTTCTATATCTTTATATGCAAATTTACATTAATTTATATTTTGAAGTAACAAAAGCAAGCTTGAAACGTCTTACTAAAAACTAAAACCTCAATAAATTTGGAAACCATACTTACAATTGAGAATCTTCATAAACGATATGGGCGGATCCAAGCTCTGAAAAATATATCTTTTGAAATACAAAAAGGAAGGGTATACGGTATTCTGGGACCGAACGGTAGCGGAAAATCGACCACTTTAGGAATTGTTCTGAACGTTGTAAAACGAACATCAGGGAATTACAGTTGGTTTTGTGGAAAAATGCAGACACATGAAGCTTTGAAAAAAGTGGGCGCTATCATAGAAAGACCTAATTTTTATCCTTATATGACTGCCGAAGAAAATTTGAAACTGGTCTGCAAAATCAAAAGTATTGATTATTCTAAAATCGATGAAAAACTTGTTTTAGTTGGTTTGGTTGAAAGAAAGAATAGTAAGTTCAGTACTTTTTCGCTCGGAATGAAGCAGCGTCTGGCAATTGCTTCTGCACTTTTAAATGACCCTGAAATTTTAATTCTGGATGAACCTACAAATGGTTTAGATCCTCAGGGGATTCATCAGATTCGGGATATTATTAAAAAAATTGCTTCGCAGGGAACCACAATTTTACTAGCATCTCATTTATTGGATGAAGTCGAAAAAGTTTGTTCGCATGTTGTGGTTTTACGAAAAGGGGAGATGCTGTATTCCGGTTCTGTTGACGGAATGTCGGCAAATGAAGGTTTCTTTGAAGTTCAGTCAGAAGATATTGAAACTTTGAAATCGGTTTTGAATGAGCATCCTGCAATCGATAGAATTGCGGAAGAGGAAGAAAAGGTTTTAGTTTATTTAAAGTCAGAATTGTCAGCTTCAGAATTAAACCAATTTCTGTTTTCAAGAAACATTATACTAAGTCATTTGGTAAAACGCAAAAACAGTTTAGAAGCTCAATTTTTAGAATTAACCAAAAATGCACCTTCAAAATAAGCCGGCCATGAATAGACTTCTCTCTATAGAATTACAGAAAATATGGAAAAATAAAGCCAGTAAAATATTGACACTGACGTATTTTATTTTGCTCTCTTTTATTGCATTAATTGCTTCTGTCAAATTTGATATCGGATTTTTTAAATTTCATTTAGCTGAAATGGGGATTTTTAATTTTCCGTTTATCTGGCATTTTAATACTTATATTGCTGCATGGCTCAAGTTTTTTCTCGCTATCGTGATTGTTTCTATGACGGCAAATGAATATAGTTACGGGACTTTAAAACAAAATTTGATTGATGGTTTAAGCAAGAAAGAATTTATTTTATCAAAATTCTTAACGGTTGTATTTCTTGCTTTTGGCTCAACTGTTTATGTTTTTATAATGAGTTTGATTTTAGGATTTTGTTTTTCATCTTATACAGAATTCGATATTGTTTTTAGTGATTTGGATTATCTTTTGGCGTTTTTTATAAAACTTACAGGTTTCTTTTCTTTTTGTTTGTTTTTGGGGATTTTAGTAAAACGATCTGCTTTTGCATTAGGTTTTCTTTTGGTTTGGAGTATTCTGGAAGGAATTGTAAAAGGCCTTTTAATTTTTAAAATTTTTCCCGAAAGTACAATTGGTTATACAATTACAAAATTTTTTCCTTTAGAGGCGATGTCAAATTTAATTGTTGAACCATTCTCGAGATTATCTGTTGTAAAAACTATCGGAAATCAAATAGGCATTCAAAATGCTAAAGATTATAGTGTTAGTTATTTTTCAGTTTTGATTGTATTGATTTGGATATTTTTATTTGTTTTCTTTTCGTATAAAATATTAAAAAATAGGGATTTATAGTTTTTTTGTGATGATATAGTGCTTTTTAGCACTGTCTGAATCAGAAACATTATTTTAGTTTTAAAAGTAATACAAAAATTATTACTTTTAAAAATGCTAAAAAATATACGTTTATATCTTTCACTGTTATTACTGCCGTTTTTGAGTTTTTCACAATTTAGTAAAACTCATTATATTCCGCCTGTAGTGGCTTCAAGTGGTGTGCCTGTTGGCGAACAGTATATTTATATTTCTACTCCAAGTCTGACTCCTGTTAATTTTAGTATTAACGAAATTGGAGGTTCAATTACTACCGGAACAGTTTCAAGGGATACTCCTTATATTTTTAACATCAATACGCACAATGTAAATCAATTGGTTTTAGACCAGACAGAAGCTAGTATTATTAAATCGAACCGGGGTTATACTATTGAAGCTTCGGATGTCGTGTATGCAACAGTAAGGATTATTGACAGAACCGGGAATCAGTCCAGTGAGATAGTTTCTAAAGGTTTGGCAGCATTAGGGACCCAGTTCAGGATTAGCGGTCTTACTAATAGATTAAACAGAGGGTATTCGGATAGGCATTTAACATTTGCATCTGTACTGGCAACAGAAAATAATACGGTAGTTAATTTTACCAATATCAAAACAGGAGCAGTTTTGATTAATAATGCTATAAGCGGAAACTCAGCTCCAAGTGTAACCTTAAATAGTGGTGAGAGTTATACTATTGCGGTGCAGGGCCCCACTGCTGCTAATAATGACGCATTGATTGGGGCTTTAATTTCTTCTAACAAGCCTATAGCTGTAAACTGTGGTTCTTTTGCGGGATCGAATGGCGAATTAAGTAATAATATAGATTTAGGCTTTGATCAGATTGTTTCGGCAGAAAGAACCGGTACCGATTATATTTTTATTAAAAGTACAGGTTCTGTGAATTTAGAAAAAGTGATTTTAATTGCACATGAAGATAATACCGAAATATTTTTAAATGGTTCTGCAACTTCAAATTATACCATTAATGCGGGGGAGTACGTTACGCTTTTAGGTTCAGATTACAATTCTCAGGGAAATTTATATGTACGTTCTGATAAAAATATTTTTGCTTATCAAAGTGTGGGTGACGCATTAAGACAGGATGAAGCCAATCAGGAAATGTTTTTTGTACCGCCTTTAAGCTGTCAGACTCCAAAATCTATAGATAATATTCCATCTATTGAATCAGTTGGAAATCGTGTTTTTACAGGCAGGGTTACTCTTACTACTAAAACAGGCTCAGATTTAAATTTTATAATAGACGGTGTTCCATATGCTTTGGCCACATTGCCAACAAAAGTAAAAGTCTTAGGTCCAACTATTGTAACAGGAAATACTGAATATGAATGTTATGTTCTAACAGGTCTTACTGGAAACGTATCCGTTTTTTCGACATCTCAATTATACTTAGCAGCATATGGGAGCGATGGAGCGGCAACATTTGGAGGGTATTATTCGGGTTTTACCTTTAAACCGGAAATTAATTTTCAGCAATTAAGTGTAACTCAGTCAGGCTGCATACCTAATGTTAGGCTAAATGTGAGTTCAGTTGCAGGATTCGATGTGTTTCAGTGGTATTTTAATAATGTCGAAATTCCGGGAGCTAATTCAAATAGCTATTCGCCAACACAACCGGGATATTATAAAGTAAGAGCAACATTGTCAGCTTGTGGGACAGATTATTTTTCAGATGAAATTCCGGTTAGTGATTGTCCTGGAGATATGGATAATGACAAATCCAATGATAATATAGATCAGGACAATGATGGGGACGGTATAACAAATTGTACTGAATCTTTTGGGAATCAGAATATAGATCTTTCCAATTTAAATTCGAATAGTATTTCTGTTAACACATACGCTAATTCGTTTACAGGAGCAGTCACAACTTCAATGACCGCCGGTAGCGTACCTTTTTCGGGGAACCCTGACGGAAGTTTCGTTAGTGAAGTACCCGCGGGAAAAACGAATTGGGTAAAATATACCATGACTTTTGCTCAGCCTGTTTCAGTTGGACTGGATTATATCACTTCTGGAAATACTTCAGATTTATTGAATTCTGGAGCTGAATATGTTGTAAATTCAGAAACCAACAAAACGATAACTGTATTAAATCCAAACAATCAATTATTAATAGATACCAATTATGATGGATATTATGAAAGTGGTGTAACTGAATTTTCATCCTTCGAAATTCGTTTCAGGTTGAATGGTGCTGTTTCTTTGGCAGCTGGTACGGGTACTTTTAAATTTTTAACGTATCAGTCTAAAATGATTAGTTTTAAACATCAGAATCTTTCCGATACAGTATTAAACAGAACATCCTTAAAATTTTATTTGGCCTGTGTTCCAAAAGATTCTGATAATGAAGGTATTCCGGATCAGTTGGATTTAGATAGTGATAATGATGGAATTCCGGATGCTGTAGAAGCAAAAGGCATAAATTTAAAAGCAGCTTCTAATACTGATACTAATCATGACGGAATTGATGATGTTTATGGGAACGGATTAACGCCTTCCGATTTTGACAATGATACAATTCCTGATTATTTAGATTTGGATAGTGATAATGACGGAATTTACGATTTAATCGAATCCGGATGTAATGCTGCTGATGCCAATCGGGATGGTGTAATTGACGGAAATAATTTTGGTTCAAACGGATTGGCAAATGCTGTAGAAACTACCCCTGAAAGTGGAAAACTAAATTATAGCATAGCTGATACGGATTCAGACGGTATTTATAATTTTGTTGAATGGGATAGTGATAATGATCTTTGTTCAGACGTGATAGAAGCAGGATTTATTGATGCTAATAATGATCGTTATCTTGGAACGGTTTCTCCTCCAGTAGTAAATAAAAACGGTATTGTTACAAGCGGAATTGGTTATACAACTCCAAACTTAAATTATATACTTGCAGCATCAATTGTTATTGATAACCAGCCGGAAAATAAATCGGTTTGCGAATTACAAAATACAATTTTTACAGTAACTGCTGCTTCAATTTCCGGTTATCAATGGCAGGTTTCTACAAATAATGGAGCGACCTGGGCAGATTTGGTTAATAATGCGATATATTCGGGAGTAAATACATTATCCTTGGCAGTTTCAGGTGTTTCGAAAACTATGGATACGTATCAGTACAGAGTGTTTTTGAACCGAACAGGCAATTCATGTGGATTGTATTCCAACGCAGCAATTTTGACAATATTGGCATTGCCGACAGTTAATTCGCTCGTAACGTTAGTACAATGTGATGATGATACAGATGGTATTTCGATGTTTAATCTCACGCAGAAAAATAATGATATTTCTGCAAATTCTGCTTTAGAGAAATTCAGTTATTATACCACTTTTGCAGCAGCAGAATCAAAAGACAATGCATTGTTAATTGCAAATCCATATGCTTACAGGACTTCTGATAAAACCATTTATGTACGAATTGAAAATACAAACGGCTGTTTTACGATTTCACAATTGAATCTTTTGGTTTCGGTAACTCAAATGCCGACTACTTTTCAGATTGCAGATTATAATTTATGCGACGATTTTGTAGATGGTGTGAGTACAGATACAGATGGTGTTTCCGCTTTTAATTTTAGTAGTGTCACACAGCAAATCAAAAACGCACTTCCAGCTTTAGGATCAAATTATACGATAAGTTATTACAAAAATGAGGCAGATTTTCTGGCTGAAACAGACATTTCAGGAAATTCGTTAGCGATTACCAATATTTCAAATTATAGAAATATCGGATATCCAAATAATCAAAAAATATGGGCAAGAATAGAAAATTCGTTATCGAACGATTGCTTCGGATTTGTGAATTTTAATTTAATAGTAAATCCATTTCCAAATATAGATTTAAATGCTAACGGATTAGAAAATGAGATAGTCTGTATTAATTTGCCTGAGTTTATGGTGAAGCTTGAAGCAGGTATTAATGATGGCACATCAATAAATAATTATTCGTATCAATGGAATTTGAATGGTAATGTAATTTCTGGGGCGACTACTTATTCGATAGAAGTAAATAAAGAAGGAGTTTATAGTGTTGAAGTAAAAAATGCAAGTAATTGTTCGAGAATCCGTACTATAAAAGTAGCGGCATCCAATATGGCTGAAATTAAAGATGTTGAAATTAGGGATTTAAGTACTAATAACTCCGTTATGGTAGATGTAACAGGTCCGGGAAATTATGTTTATAGTATTACGGATTCAAATGGGCCTTACCAGGATTCCGGTTTGTTCGAAAATGTTACTGCGGGCTTTCATACAATTTACATCAAAGATTTGAATGGATGCGGTATTGCTGAAAAAGCGATTGCAGTTCTTGGAGCACCGAAATTTTTTACCCCAAACGGAGATGGTTATAATGATACATGGAATGTACAAGGTGTAAGTGCAGATTTTTATTCTAAATCGATAATTTATATTTTTGACAGATACGGAAAATTAATTAACCAAATTTCGCCTTTTGGATCAGGCTGGGATGGAACCTTTCAGGGAAGTCCATTACCTGCTGATGATTACTGGTATACTGCAAAATTTCAAGATGGCCGCGAAGCAAAAGGGCATTTTAGTTTAAAAAGATAACTCTTTTAATCTCAATTTTTTAAATTCCAAATTCTAAAACAAAGCTAAAAAAATATCCCAAACTCCTAAAAAATTGGAATTTGGGATTTTTATATTGAGATTTAAAATCGAATTAGATTTTATATCTTTTTCTATCAGTTTCACTCAAGTAAATCTTTCTTAAACGAAGAGATTTTGGAGTAACTTCAACATACTCATCTTTTTGAATGTACTCTAAAGCTTCTTCTAAAGAGAATTTGATAGCCGGAATAATTCTGGCTTTATCATCAGCTCCGGAAGAACGTACATTAGAAAGTTTTTTCGTTTTAGTAACGTTAACAGTCATATCGTCGCTACGAGTGTTTTCTCCAATAACCTGACCTTCATAGATATCCTCATTTGGATCAACGAAGAATTTACCACGATCTTGTAATTTATCGATAGAGTAAGGAATTGCTTTTCCGTTTTCCATAGAGATTAATGAACCGTTGTTACGTCCAGGAATTTCTCCTTTGTATGGTTCGTATCCAATGAAACGGTGTGCCATGATAGCTTCACCAGCTGTAGCAGTAAGTAATTGGTTTCTTAAACCGATAATTCCACGAGATGGAATGTTGAATTTAATGATCATACGCTCACCTTTACCTTCCATAGAAAGCATTTCACCTTTACGGATAGTAACGAATTCAACCGCTCTACCTGAAAGATTTTCTGGTAAGTCTATAGTTAATTCCTCAATTGGCTCACATTTAACACCATCAACTTCTTTGATGATAACTTGTGGCTGACCAATTTGAAGTTCATAACCTTCTCTTCTCATTGTTTCAATAAGAACTGACAAGTGAAGTACACCACGGCCAAAAACCATGAATTTATCAGCAGAATCAGTTTCGCCAACTTTCATCGCTAAGTTTTTCTCTAACTCTTTTGTTAATCTTTCACGGATATGTCTGGAAGTAACAAATTTACCTTCTTTACCAAAGAAAGGAGAATCGTTAATTGTAAACAACATACTCATTGTTGGCTCATCGATAGCGATAGTTTGTAAAGCTTCTGGATTTTCGAAGTCAGCGATTGTATCACCAATTTCAAAACCTTCAATACCTACAACAGCACAAATATCACCAGCAACAACCTGCTCTACTTTTCTACGGCCTAAACCTTCGAAAGTGTGTAATTCTTTAATTCTAGATTTGATGATTTTTCCATCTCTTTTTACTAAAGAAATTGGCATACCTTCTTTTAAAATACCTCTTTCAAGACGACCAATAGCGATACGACCTGTAAATGAAGAGAAATCCAAAGATGTAATCAACATTTGTGGAGTACCTTCAGAAACTTTAGGAGCTGGAACATTTGCGATAACCATGTCTAATAATGGCTCAATGTTTTGCGTTTGAACTTTCCAGTCATCAGACATCCAGTTGTTTTTAGCAGAACCGTAAACAGCAGGGAAATCCAATTGCTCTTCAGTAGCGCCTAATTCAAACATTAGATCAAAAACTTTCTCATGAACTTCTTCTGGAGTACAGTTTTCTTTATCTACTTTATTGATAACCACGCAAGGTTTCAATCCTAAATCGATCGCTTTTTGTAAAACGAAACGAGTTTGTGGCATTGGACCTTCAAAAGCATCAACTAGCAAACATACACCATCGGCCATGTTCAATACACGTTCTACTTCACCTCCAAAATCGGCGTGGCCTGGAGTATCGATAATATTGATTTTTGTTCCTTTATATTGAACAGAAACGTTTTTAGAAGTAATTGTGATACCTCTCTCACGCTCCAAATCGTTATTATCCAGGATTAAATCACCTGTGTTTTCGTTTTCACGAAATAACTGACAGTGATACATAATTTTATCAACCAAAGTGGTTTTACCGTGATCGACGTGGGCAATAATTGCAATGTTTCTAATAGATTCCATCTGTGATTTTTAATGGGCGCAAAGGTACACTTTATTTTGTAAAAAAAAACGTTTTAAAGATAGTTTGCGTAATGCCAGTGAATTAGTTTAAACAATAGTTTACCAGAGCAGAGTTTAAAATGTTTCAATTTTTTTCAAATTGGTTTATTTAGACTATATTTGAGTAATGAAAAGCAAACCGAAACAAATTACGTTAATATATGTTGTTATTTCGTTGTTTATGGCTATTTTGTGCCATAAGCTATTGGTTTTCTATGCTTTGAAAGCGAATTTTTATTACTTCAGTTTTCTAAAAGATATCATTTTTATTTTTTTTACAGGTATAATTTTTAATTATATTTTGTCTAAAAATGAGAGTAGGAATATTTCTATTTTAAAAAAAATGCAATCTACCAATGAGGAGATTAAGGAATCTAACGAAAAATATGATATTGTGGCAAAAGCTACCAGTGACACAATATGGGATTGGAGGATTCAGGAAGACTACATAACATGGAATAAAGGAATTGAAAATGTTTTTGGTTATAAACAGGAAGAAGTTGGTCTGACTTCAAAATGGTGGTTTGATAAAATTCATCCCGAAGACAGTATCAGAATGTCTGTTAAACTATATTCTTTTATTGAACAAAAAACTGAAAAATGGCAGGACCAGTATCGTTTCAGATGTTCAGACGGGACCTATAAATATGTTTTGGACAGGGGATTTCTTTTGAAGGATGAAAATGGTAAAGCTGTCAGAATGATTGGAGCTATTCAGGACATTACGAAACAAAAGGAGGAAGAGCAGCGACTTAAACTTTTAGAAACCGTTATCATTCAGTCCAAAGATTCTATTTTAATTACCGAAGCTAATTCTACAGATGGAAAAATTCCAAGGATTGTTTATGTAAATCCAGCTTTCTCTAAAATGTCAGGATATGAATCTGATGAAATTCTGGGACAGTCACCAAATGTTTTTAAAGGACCTAATTCAGATTCTGAAGCACTGAAAAAAGTATTAAAGGCCATCAAAGAAGAAAAAGAGTGCTTAATAGAAACCATAAGTTATAGTAAGTCAAAAAATGAATATTGGGTTCGTTTTTCAATGATTCCAATTTTTAATGCAGAAGGTGTTTTGTCGCATTGGATATCTATTCAGCAGGATATTACTGAAGAAAGGAGGATGGAGACGGAAAAAGAACATTTGATCCGCGAACTGACCCAGAATAATAAAGATTTAAAGCAGTTTTCTTATATAACTTCGCATAACCTAAGGGCTCCATTGTCTAATCTAATGGGGCTTCTGAATCTGATTGAGGACATTCCGATTGAAAATCCTGAACTGGAAGAAATTCTGAATGGTTTTTATAAATCAACATACCTTTTAAACGAAACGATTAATGATTTGGTAAAAGTGATTATTATAAAAGATAATCCTTCGATGCAAAAAGAAATGGTTTCGCTGAGCGAGGTCTTTGAAAATGTATTTGGGCAGTTGTCTTTTCAGATAGAAATGCATAAGCCTATCATAAAACTCAAACTGGATAAGGTTCCTTTACTTAATACAAATAAGGCATATATTGAAAGTATATTGCTAAATTTGCTTACAAATTCCATAAAATACAAATCTGAGAATAGAAAACTCAAAATTTCTATAACAGCCGAACAGATAGATCAAACAGTGTTTTTGACTTTTGCCGATAATGGTATAGGTATTGATCTGGAAAGGAACCGCGATAAAGTTTTTGGATTATATCAAAGGTTTCATAATTATCCTGACAGTAAGGGACTTGGGTTGTATCTTGTGAAATCTCAGGTTGAAACTATGGGCGGAACAATTAGTGTAGAAAGCGAGGTTAATAAAGGAACCTCATTTATCATAACATTTAAAAATTAAGTTATGCTGGAGCAAATATTATGTATAGATGATGATCCTATTGCATTGCTGTTGTCTAAAAAAGTAATTGCAAAATCTGGTTTTTCAGATGAAGTTATTACAGCGCAGAATGGAGAAGAGGCATTGTCGTATTTTAATTCCTTAAAGTACAATACCACAAAAGCAGTCAAAAAACCTCAGTTGATTTTTCTGGATTTAAATATGCCTGTCATGGGTGGCTGGGAGTTTCTGGATCATTTTACAGCTGCTGACTATGACGGGTTTAATTCTGTAAGCGTTATTGTGCTGTCTTCTACAATTAACCCTGAAGACTTAGATAAAGCGAAAAAATATCCTATTATAATTGATTTTCTTTCGAAGCCTATTACGATACAAATGCTCGAATATTTAAAAAGCAGAATTGAATCATAATAAAAAACGGCATTACTTCTGTAACTGCCGTTTTCTGTTTTTAGTAAGTAAGTAATAGAAATGAAATACTTAGTTTTTTTCTTCTTTGTTGAAATATACTAAGTAGTAATACATTTGCTTTTCTTCATCCCAGCCTTTTTCAACAAATTTTTCTGCACTTTCAGGATTGATGAAATCCATTTTAATCTGAATATGAGTATCCAGATTAATTACGTTTTTGATCGATTTTCTGGCGTCAGAAACTGCTGCGTTGGCAATAGGGAATGAGGTAACATCTTCGATGCTGTATTTTTCTCCTTTATCAACTTTATAGTTTTTAAATTCAGGAATCAAATCAGGATTGTCTAATACTTCATTCAGGAAATTCTGCTCTTCAAACTGATCGTTTTTAGCGAAATAATTCACAGATCGGTTCATAAACATTACTTCCTCTTTCTTGTCTTCGGCTGGCAAAACAACGTCTTTTGCGAAGTTTTGACAGAATTTCAAATATTTTTTAGTGATGAAATTTTCATCTTCAAAAGCATCAACAGATAAAAAGTGCTCTAACCAGTAACGCGCATCATAACGGTTGCTGTCTACAGTTAGGATTTTATATCCTTCTTCTTTTTTAAAGTTGAAAATTAAACATCCTTTATCTAATTTACTCAGATTGATTCCTTGTTGTAGAATCATTTCAAGATTGCTTCCGTTTTCTTCAAATTGTAAAAAGTCTGCTTGCAACTCACTTTTGAAAATTCCGATTGCATCAACAACATTATTATCGATACTTAAATTAGTCAAATAGGTTACATAAACCTCTCCGTTCTTAATATGCGGATGATTTGACTGCTCATACAAATGTTTTGTAATTTTTTTAGAAATCTCATGAACATTTGCCGGATTATCAAAAATTTCAGTTGCATATTTAAACATGTCGTTGTAGTCCAGATCCACTTCGTGTGCAAACTGATAATAGTTTTCTTCTTTTTCTCTAAAAGGTTTAAAAAAGAATTCTTTTATTAGCGGTACAATTTCATCATTTAAATTAAATGGCTGCTCTGATAAAAAAATAGCCTCATTACGGCTTTTGTTTCCTACGCGGTGTATCGCCAGTGTGTCGATGTGAGTGTTGAATAAATTTATCATTTATTTTTAGGTTTGAAGTAACAGAGTGCCAAAGAGACCAAGTTTTATTTGCTATCTTTTAATTTTTTTATAAAGGCGCTTAACATTCGCTCTAATTCTCTGCTTTCTTCGTTTGTTTTACTGAATTGATACTCGGTTATATATTTTAGATTGAATGAAATTTCAAGCTGAGTCTGCATTTCGAATAATGATGAAATAGAAATATTTAAGAATCTTAGTAATTCGGTTTTTCCATTTCTGCCATATCCTTCGGCAATATTACTTGGTATTGAAATGGAACATCTTCTAATTTGTGAAGATAGTCCGTAAATTTCTTCTTTTGGAAATGAATTTGTTAATTGGTAAATTTCAGTTACCAGATTCATAGATTTTTGCCAGATCAAAAGGTCGCGAAAAGTTTTCATATTTTCATATTAAAAAAATTAAATATAAAATTAAGTAAAAACTTACAAAAAAATATTAACTCTTAACTAGAAAATCTTTGTCACTTTGTCACTTTGCATCTTTGTCCCTTAAAAACTAATTCCAATTCTCCTCAAATCCATAATCTTCGAAACTATCATCTCCTTCGAACATGTCAAGATCGTCTTCGTCTAAATCGTCTTCAAATTCTCCGTAGATATCGTTATGCATATCATCAGATTCAAAGTTTTTTTCGATAGCTTCGTCAGGCATTTGGCCATGAGAAAATAAAGTTTCAGGATAAGTTACCCCAACAGCTTCATCTTCAATAGCAGCCAGTTCAACTAAAAACGTCCACATGCTGATGAAATCATAAACGTAGATAATCTTGGTGTTTTCTTTATCTAAAATGCTGGACAATGGATAATCGTTCATGGTTCTTATTTCTCCAGGAACATCTCCTGTATCGAAAAGCGGAATTTCATCTTCCTGATTCCAGGTGTCATCACAAGTATAGAATGAAGCCACTTCAGATCCGTCAAAACCAAAAGCGTTGAAGATTGCATTGTGTAAATCCTCAAGTGTATCTTCCTCAAGAATGGCAATGTCTCTAAAAATATCTTCTTCGGCGTCTAGAATTACTCTAAATTTATAAACCATAATCTTTGTTTTTATTGAGAGGTCAAAGGTAAAATATAAAAAACGAAATACGAATTATGAATTACGATTTGTTGAAAAGATTTTCAAATAGGATTATTGATTTGAGTATCAGTTGTCAGGATGAGCGGAGCCGAAGCCCCTTCTCAATAGAATCATTACTTAAATTTAGTTCAGGATGGCATTAAATGAACTATTTTTTAGACAGTCTTTTTCGAATCCTATGATAATGTTTATGATACGTGCTATGACTAGGGTAGCTTCTGCTTGATGTCATATTATTAAAAACCAAGGCTGTCAAAAGTAAAATCATAACTCCTGTGAAAACTGGAGAAAGAACATACATATAACCTAGCGCTTTTACTTTTTCTGTTCCGATAACGGCAATTAAAGCAGTTGCTCCTCCCGGAGGGTGAAGCGTTTTGGTAATCTGCATTAAAATAATGGCGATTGAAACTGCTAAAGGAGCGGCAATATACATAATGTCAGGAACCAGCTTATGAACCGTTACCCCGACAATAGCTGAAATTACATGTCCGCCAACTAAATTTCGGGGCTGAGAAAACGGACTCTGAATAATTCCGTAAACCAAAACACTCGAAGCTCCGAAAGAACCAATTAAATAAACGGCGTCAGAACCGGAAAAATGAAGAGATTGCACATAGGCCAAAATTCCAATTCCGACAAAAGAACCTAAAAAAGACCAAAAGTGTTCTTTGTAATCAATTAGAGTTTCTTTGTAAAGAATATAACGTGTTTTGCGGTAGCTTCGTTTTATTTTCTGAACAGGCATAGTATGATATTGTTTTGCTTTATTCGTTATGCTTTTAAATACATTTTGCTGTAGGTTGTTAATTCTGAAGATTTTATTAATCTACAGATTATTAATTTAGTATTATTTTATTAAACTTGGGGAGTAACTATATACAGTATACGGATAAATTGTTTTTGCAGTATATTTGGAAATTAGACAAACTACAAGGATTGGGAAAAACAAAGTATAATCGTTTGTTAGTCCGCAAACTAAGAATATTGCCGTAAAAGGTGCGTGGATACTGGCACTTAGAACTGCGGCCATACCGATAATCATAAAATTGACCGGAATTACATTTACATGAAAGAAACTGTTTAAGACAGAAGCCAGTAATAATCCTAAAAAGGCTCCGATAAACAAACTTGGAGCAAAAACCCCGCCGTCACCACCTGAAGCCAGTGTAATTGAGGTTACAATTGGTTTTAAGATTAAAATAGCGATAAATGTTAAGGCCAAAGTTATTGTTAATTGAGCCTGATGAGCATTCCCAAAGATTCCTTTTATGGCGTGATAACCTTCTCCATATAATTGTGGAAAAAAGAATAAAGAAATACTCAGTACTACTGAACCCATTAATATTTTATAATAATGAGTGTCGATTTTGCCAAATTGTGATTTAAAAAACAAAACACAACGGGTTAAGTAAACCGAATTCATTCCGGCTAAAATTCCTAAAAGGATAAAATATGGAATCGCTTTTAAATTCCATGTTACGATTGAGACTGCAAACAATGGTTCTTCTTTTAAAATAGAAAGTAATCCAAAGGCGATAGAAACCGCGATTAAATTTGAAATAACAAAAGCTCGGGTTACTTTTCTGGATATAACTTCGAAAGCAAATAAAATTCCTGCGATTGGGCTGCTGAAAAGAGCCGTAACTCCCGCGGCAACTCCCGCACAGATCAATTCGGTTTTGTATTGACGGAAGACATTTTCTTTTTCGTGTGCTACAGAGCCTATGGTTGCAGTAGCTACTACGGTAGAGACTTCGATTCCGGTTGAACCTCCAAAAATAACTGTTAATAATCCGTTGATGAAGTGTGACGGAATTTTATAGGAAGGAAGATTTTTAGATTTAGAAGCTGTACTTTCGAAAACTTCTTTGATTCCTTTATTTTCTTTTTTCTTAAAAAGATATTGTCTGAGAAAGTAAATTACAGATAATCCAAAAACTGGAAATACGATGTAGAATATAGGATGAACAGATACTTCATGAAAAAAGATTTCTTCGTAATATTCCGTAATTCGTTTTAAGGAAATTCCAAGAAAAGCTGAAAGAAAACCAATTAAAACAGAAACAATAACTAATTTTCGGAATTTAATGAATTGATGATTTTTTTTGATTTGCGCCGTTTTGTTCATCATTATAAATTTGAAGATTCCGCATTTATTTTTTGCGGATTACAAAATTAAGAATCAAATTCGGTTTTTTATAGGAAATAATCATTTTAATGTGTTAAAACTGATATAAACAGGAAAATTCCTTCAGTATGCTTTTGGTTACATAGCGGTATAAAATTGCTCGTAAAGACTTAGAGATGTAAAGGTTCTAATTTTTAAAGATAGTTTTGTCATTTCGACCGAAGGGAGAAATCTCACGCGGGATTCAACAAAGATTGACGCTAACTTTGCGGAGTTTCTATTGTGATTTCTCTCTTCGGTCGAAATGACATAAAATGAGAAAAATGTTGTGTATTAGTGTTTATCTCTCATAAAACTCAATAGGCAATAAATCAGGATCGGCGATAAATGTAAAACGTTTTTCTGTCGTTTCATCGATTCTAATTGGTTCTGATTCTATGTTTTTTGAATTTAAGAAAGTTATTGTTTCTTCCAGATTAATCACTTCAAAAGCTAAATGCCGTAAACCAACGGCTTCAGGTCTTGAAGGTCTTTTTGGCGGATTAGGAAATGAAAATAATTCGATAGCATAAGAACCATTCAAAGCCAAATCTAATTTGTAAGACTGGCGTTCTTCGCGATAGATTTCACGAATAATAGTTAAACCTAAAATTTTGGTATAGAAATATTTCGATTTTTCGTAATCGGAACATAAAATGGCAATATGATGAACTTTGTTGAGGGTAAGCATTAAGTTTAGTTAAATCTGTGAAGTAATGATGTCTATTTTTGAATTTAATTTTTGAAAATCTTTATCATTAGTAACAATTTTATAATTGTTTAAAGTTGATAATTCCAAAATATATGCATCGTTAAAATCTACAAGTTTAAAATTCTCTACAATATTATTTATGTTAATACAATGGAAGCTGTCGGATATTGGCTGTATATTTGGAAGTTTTAAAATCTTGTTAATCGATTTTGTAATTACATCTACTGAAGTTTCATAATTTTTACTTCCTACGAAATCGGTTTTAAATTTTGCATTTACCAGTTTTTCAATTGATATCCATTGATCATAATCTCTGCGTAACAGAACATTTGCATATTCCGAAATAACAGAAGAAGAAATATATATTGGTTTGTTTTTTGTTATTAATTCTTCTAGAAATTTGGAATATATTTTTTGATCTTTATTTTGAAAATCAGCGACAGTGCCAAAAAGCAAAAGCCAAATATTTGTGTCAAAAAAAAATTGGTCAGTGAAACCAATTTTAAAATCCTGAATTCTAATCGTCCCCATAAATTGCATTATTAGAATTTTTTTCAAAATTTTCTTTGTTTGCAAAATATTCTTTCGCCCTTTGAATTACATCTTTAAATAAACTTCGGTCTTCTAATTCTACATTTTCAAGTTTTAAATATTCATTTAGAAAAGCAGGTGTATATTCTTTCTTGCCATATAATTTTCCAATTGCTGCATTCAAAAATGCTGTAATCATTATTGTTATACCAGCAAAATCTAATTCTACTTTTTCTTTTTTTTGCAGATATGAATCGATCATTTCGAAAACTTTTTCTCCATTTTCAGTAGAGACCGCAAGTTCTGAATTAATTATATCTCTAATAATTAGACGTTTCATAATAATATAATTATTTCGTTAATAATGTAGCGCAAATTTACGCCTTTTAAAATATATTTTCAAAATCTTCCTCTTCGCTTCTTAAGGAATAATAATTTGAATCATTTAAGTTAAATTTTATATTAACAATAGTTCCCTCGAAAATTGAGGCTAATTTCTTTTTTGTTACACTTTCATTTTTATACTCATAAAAACCATCGGATGATATAACTTGGATTTTTCCTCGATTATATTTAATGAACTCAAATATTACAGCTAAACCTAATCCTCCTGAAGTGTCACCACTTTTAGTAGTATTGCCTTTTTTCATTGCCCACTCAATTGCATCCGCAGCATTAATGTCTTGATTATGAAAAGCAGAGACGTTTTGCTTAATGTTAACTCCCTTATCAACTATTGTAAAATGCAATGGTTTGTCTTGTTTTCTTGGGTAAAATTGCCCACAGCTATGAATAAAATCACATTGACCATGAGTACGTGCATTTTCATAAATTTCAAAAATATTTCGAGTAATTTCCTTGCCTAATTTCTCACTGTGAGAAGGAAACTGTTGCTTCTTTAATAATTCCTCTTGTATGTAATTATTAAAACCAATATCATCATTTGGAGTGAATTTTCTATACTTTAAAGCCGTATCGTAGTGATCTGTTATTTTCTCAAATCCAAATGGTATTAAAAATTCATTTTTCCTTAAGATAGTTTCTACTTGAGGTTGAATATTTATTATTTTTATTTGATTGTTTTTTGACTCCAACATTTCAAATATTGTTCCGATTAAAGCGCATAAATTCGCTTCCAAGAACGTAACTCTTCCAAAATCAAATGTAATTCCTGTATTTTTAATAAGCTTGTATTTATTTATCCACGTTATGATGTAATCATAGCCCTCAAATTCACTTTTGATATCATTAGGTATTGTTATAGTCATAAAATTGGCATATGCTTATATCAAATATAATCAAATAAAATACTAAAAAAATATATTTATTCTTTTCAAAATTGCATTTTGAATTTTATGCATCAATTATTTAATTTTCGAATTACCTTCGCCGGATTTCCAACAGCCAACGAATTGTCTGGAATATCTTTTGTAACCACAGATCCGGCACCTATAACACAGCCTTTTCCAATCGTAACTCCCGGGCAGATAACAGAATTTCCACCAATCCAGCAATCGTTTCCAATTGTTACAGGATAAGCATTTTCTAACGTTTTTCTTAATTCTGCGTCAAGCGGATGAGAGGCGGTATAAATTTGAACATTTGGAGCAATGAATACATTTGATCCAATAGTTACAGGTGCACAATCCAAAACAACACAATTCACATTGAAATAAACGTTCTCTCCGCAGAAAATATTATAACCGTAATCACAATGAAAGGGAGGTTCAATATAAAGCCCTGCTCCAGCGTTAGGAATGAGTTCTTTCAGGATTTCTTTTGCTTTTTTGGTAACCCGGTATTCTTTGATATTTAAAGTATGCAGTAAGTTTTTTGCCGCACGACGGCCTTTTAGTAATTCTGGATCAAAAGCGTTGTAATATTCGCCAGTAATCATTTTTTCTTTTTCTGTTTTCATATTTTACATTTTCGTCCTGGAAATTTTGTCATGTATTTTCACAGTTTCCTGTAAAGCTGCGGTACAATACCAGGGCGTTAATTCGGCTTCAAGTAATTTTGCCTGAATTGCCGGGTCAGTAGCAACAAGGGCTTTGGCTTCTTCTACAGTTTCGACATTAAAAACATAAATACCACGATAGTTTCTATCGTTTTTCATGAAGGGGCCGGCAACAACCAGTTTACCTTCTTTAGCCAGTTTATTGATGTTTGCCATGTGGCCTTCAAAAAGTTTTTTACTTTCTTCTTTGGATGCGGTTGTATTACTTCCGGATTTTAAAAGACAAAAAACATATTTCTTCATTCCATATTCATCGGCGTGAAGTGATTTGGCTAAAGCTTCATCATATTTCGCTTCGGTTTCCTGAGAAAATCCAAGCGTGCTTGTCAATAATAATCCGATAACAAAAAGAGATTTTTTCATAGTTGTATTTTTAAAGCATTTTCTTCAAAATAACAATCTGTCCTAAATGATACACATCATGCTGAATAATTCCGTGAATGTGCTCGTAGTAGGTATGGCCGTTATTGGCGTAAATTTTAGCTAAATCTTCGTCGTCAAAATCCTCAAAAAAAGCATTCCATGATTCTTGTGATTTTGAAAGCGTCTGAATGGATTGCGCCCAGGCAACTTCAGATGGATCTATAACCGGAACAAAATAATTATGGTCAGGAGTTATAATGGTTTCTCCCTGCATACGCTGCAGAATGTTTCTTCTCCATTGTATAATATGGTTGACAATTTCCCAAATCGTATTCAGGTTGGGATTTACTTTTTTGTAAGCCTGCTCTGCGGTTACATTTTCCAGTGTATGGGCCAAAGTAACTTCCAGCCACGGATTACCATTGTAAATAGATTGATATAGGTTTGATATTCTTTTGCTTTCTGACATGATCGATGGTTTTGTTATTCTTAGCTAAAGATACAAATAAGTATTTTACAACTCATCCCCGAAATTCTACAATTGGGTTATTTAATATTTTTTAACAAGAATAGTTGAGATACATTTGCTTCATCAAAACCAAAGATGACATGAAAACCAAATTACTTTTTACAATATCTTTTTTACTTTTTGCAGCTTTTATTTTTGCCCAGAATACTATTTATGGAAAGGTAGTTGACCAAAAAGGAAAACCAGTAGCAGGAGCAAATATTTATTTAGATGGAACTTACGACGGAGCCACAAGTTCTGAAACCGGAGAGTTTTCTTTTGAAACTACTGAAGCAGGAAATAAGTTTTTAGTGGTTAGCTTTTTGCTTTTCGAAACTTACAAACAAGAAATAGATGTTACCAATTATAAAAATCAAACAGTAAAATTAAGAGAAAATATAAATGCCCTTGATGCAGTCGTAATTACCGCCGGAACTTTAGAATCAGGCGAAAAAGCAAGAGTATCTGTTCTAAAACCATTAGATATTGTTACTACAGCTGGTTCTGCCGGAAATATTGTAGCTGCTTTGCAGACTTTGCCGGGTACACAAACCGTTGGTGAAGACGGGCGTTTGTTTGTGCGTGGGGGAGAAGCCAGCGAAACCCAAACTTTTGTTGACGGAATCAGAGTAGCGCAGCCATACGGCGCAACTACAAATAATTTACCAACCCGAAGCAGGTTTTCTCCTTTCCTGTTTAGCGGAATTGCTTTTTCTACCGGAGGCTATTCTGCAGAATATGGTGAAGCTCTTTCAAGTGTTTTGCTTTTGAATACTCAGGACGAAGCAGATCACGAAAAAACAGATATCGGATTGATGACGGTGGGTTTGAGCTTAGGGAATACTCAGAAGTGGAATAAAAGTTCTTTGAGTGTAAATATGATGTATGTTAATTTAGCTCCTTATCAGGCGGTAATTCCTCAAAATGTTGACTGGAACAGTCCTTATCAATCGCTTGGAGGTGAAACGGTTTACAGATATAATTTTACAAACGGAATTTTCAAATTGTACGCTTCTTTTGATGGGGAAAAATTCGATTTGAATCAGAAAAATATCAATTTCGAAAATCCAGTCAGGACTGACATGAACAATAACAATTTTTACCTGAATTCTTCATACAAAGGTACTTTTGGAACAGGCTGGCAAATAACTTCAGGGGTTAGTTATGGATACAGTAAAAACAAACTGAAATATGATATCACCGGAATTGACAGTCAGGAAAACGCAGCACAGCTGAAATTAAAATTGTCTAAAAAAGTTTCGAACCATTTTAAAATTTCTTTTGGAACAGATTATTTCATTACAAAATATAATGAAGACATTGCAGATAATGTTTCTATCGATGTTACAAATGATTACGATTCTAACATTTTTGCGGCTTACACAGAAGGAGATATTTCATTCTCTAAAAATTTGGCACTAAAAGTTGGTTTGAGATATTCAAATAATGGTTTGTTAAACGAAAATAATATTGCACCGAGAGCTTCATTAGGATACAAAGTTTCAAAAAGCAGTCAGTTTTCTTTTGCTTACGGAGATTTTTCCCAGATACCGGTTGTTGATTATATTAAATATTCTAAGTATCATCAGTTTGAAAGCGAGAAAGCAAGTCATTATATTCTGAATTATCAGTTCACAAAACCGGGGCAGACTTTCAGGGTTGAGGCTTATTATAAAGATTACAGCAATCTCGTTCAGTATGATACAAAGAATATTCAGTACAATTCGATTTTCAACAACAACGGATCAGGGTATGCAAAAGGAATAGATTTGTTCTGGAGAGACAGCAATTTGTATGAAAACTTAGAATACTGGATATCCTATTCTTATATCGATTCAGAAAGGCAGTATAAAAACTTTCCAAATATGGCAACTCCGAGTTTTATTGCAAATCATAATTTATCTGTGGTAACAAAATATTTTATTACAGACTGGAAATCGCAAGTGGGTTTTACAAACAGTTTCGGTACAGGGCGTCCGTACAACGATCCAAACCAAACACAGTTTATGAACGGAAAAACAAAGTCGTACAATAGTCTTAGTTTTAACTGGGCGTATTTACTGACCACACAAAAAATCCTTTATTTCTCTGTTTCGAATATTTTAGGAACACAAAATATCTTCGGATACGATTATGCCAAAACACCAGATGCATCAGGAGTTTACCAAAGACAGGCTGTAGTACCAACGGCAGACAGGTTTTTCTTCTTAGGTTTCTTCTGGACGATCAGCGATAATAAAAATGAAAATCAGTTGAAGAATCTTTAAAAAGGTTCTGAGGTTCTAAGATATTAAGGGAAAACTTAGAACCTTAGCTCCTCAGAATCTTAGAATCTTCAAAAAAAAACAATTCAGTCATCAAAATCAACAACTCAGTATCATTTAATTTTAAAAGACTAAAAACCAATATACTTTTGAAGTATAAATTAATAGAAAGAGTTTTAATCATCAATAAAAATTTAGTTAAAAATAACCTTTAAAAAATTAGAAATCATGACCAAAATTATCACAGTTATTACATTATTCATCTGTAGTTTATTATCTGCTCAGACACAATTTGAACAAGGAATGGGAAAAGCTTTCGGGCTTTGGAAAGAAGGAAAAAATACAGAAGCTTCTGCAATGTTTGAAAGAATAGCTACTGCTGAAAAAAACAGCTATCTGCCAAATTATTATGTAGCTTTAATTAATACAACATCGGCTTTTTCTGAAAAAGACAAAACTAAAGTAGATTTGTTATTGACAAAAGCACAGGATGCCCTTGACACAGAAATAATTAAAGACCAGGCTAATTCAGAATTATATGTTTTACAGGCTTTGATTTATACGGCGTATGTAGTTGCTGATCCGATGACAAACGGAATGAAATATTCTGCTAAGGTGATGGAAGCTTACGCAAAAGCAAAAGTTTTGAATCCAAATAATCCAAGAGCAGTATTTGGTGAGGCAGATTATCAGTTGGGAGGTGCAAAATGGACAGGTGTAGATACAAAACCTTTATGCGCTCAGGTTAATAAAGCTATTGAACTTTTTGGTACATTTAAACCTGAAACTCCGTTTTCGCCAAAATGGGGATTAGAAAGGGCTTTGGAAACACAAAAAAACTGTAAATAAAAACATTTTAAGCTGGTTACCATGAAAGATTATAGAAATACATTTTCAGATTTAAGAAGCGGTACACTTGTTTGTTTCAAGATTTCTATGGTTTTTACGGTGATATTTTCAGCTTTTTTGGGAGCAGATTTAACTTTTAAAAACGTATTACTAACCTTTCTACTAAGTTGTCTTTATTCTTTTGGGTTAGGTTTTGGAAACGGCTTTTTGAGCGTTCTTTTAGATAAAAAATGGGACTGGCTGGAACACACCAATTTGAGAGTATATTACGGAATATTAGTTACAGTTTTATACACTGTTCCGGCCGTTTTAGGAATCAATTATATCATTTTTGTAATTATTCAGGATTTACCAATTGACAAATTCTTTAGCGAAAGAATGATTTGGGTTCATCTTTTTTACATTATTTTATCTTTAGGAGTTTCGACTTTCATGCAGGCCAGAAGTTTTATGGTAAAATGGAAAATGGCTTCAAAATTTGAAATAACCCAACAAAAGATTATCGCCGGAACGGCAAATGCAAAATTCGAAAGTTTAAAAAATCAGATCGATCCGCATTTTCTTTTCAACAGCCTGAATGTATTAAGTTCTTTGATTGAAGAAAATCCGGATAATGCACAGCGGTTCACCACTTCTTTATCTAAAATTTACCGATATGTTTTAGAACAAAAAGATAAAGAACTGGTTTCTGTAGAAGACGAATTGTCGTTTGCAAAAACATACATGAATTTGCTGAAAATGCGATTTGAAAACAGTTTGTTTTATGAATTGCCAATAGAAAATATCAATCCAGATGCAAAAGTGGTTCCGTTATCGTTACAACTTTTACTCGAAAACACAGTAAAACATAATGTAGTTAGCGAACAAAAACCCTTGCATATTAGAATCTTTATTGATGGAGATTATCTTGCAATTCAAAATGATTTTCAAAAGAAAGAAGTTTTACAGGACAGGCAAGGGGTTGGATTGCAGAATATCGTAAACCGATATGGAATTGTAACCAACAGAAAAGTTTTAGTAGAACAAAATGAAAAAACATTCACAGTTAAGATTCCGATTTTAACGAAACAAATAACAGTTATGGAAACAAGTGCAGACTATAGCGATGAAAACAAAGCTTATTTCAGAGCTAAAAAAAGAGTAGAAGAATTAAAAGGATTTTACGCAAATGTAATTTCGTATTGTTGTGTGATTCCGTTTTTAATTTTTATAAATTTGAGATATTCTCCTGGATTTCAGTGGTTTTGGTTTTCAGCTTTAGGCTGGGGATTTGGAGTTGTAATGCATGCTTTTAAAGTTTTTGGCTACAGTTCAGACTGGGAAGAAAGAAAGATCAGGGAGATTTTGGAAAAAGAAAATAATAAACAAACCTGGAAATGATGGAAAAGAAATATGCTGAAGCTGAACGTTATTATGAAGCTCAAAAAAAAGTGAAACAAATCAGAGAGTTTTATGAGCATCTGACAGTATATCTTCTCTGTAATCCAATTGTTATAATTGTAAATCTTATGACTTCACCGGGTTATCTGTATTTTTGGTATTCTTTGCTGGGCTGGGGAGTTGTGGTTGTTTTACACGGATTAAAAGTCTTTAATTGTTTTCCTTTTTTTAGTAAGGAATGGGAAAAAAGAAAAATAGATAAAATTCTGGAAAAAGAAAATAATAAACAAAAATGGGAGTAATCATGGAAATAAATTATAGCGAAGAAGACAAGTATAATCAGGCTAAAAAGAAAGTCGAGAATATAAAAGGATTTTATAGTAATTTAACTTCTTATATTGGGGTTAATATCGTGTTGATTTTTATTAATTTATATACAACGCCAAATCATTTATGGTTTTACTGGCCTTTGATATGGTGGGGAATAGGGGTAATTTTTCACGGATTAAAAGTTTTTGAGGTTTTTCCGGTTTTTGGGAAAGGCTGGGAAGAAAGAAAAATCAGAGAAATCATGGACAAAGAAAAAGAGAACAAAAACAAATGGCAATAATTTTTTAAATCGGTATAAAAATGGGACGTTTTAGAAAACGCTTTTACGAGGAGTATGGGCAAGAGTTTGAGAATAATGAAAGTTTTGAAATAGCATATAAAAAAGTAAAAAGAATCAAAGGTTTTTATTCGCACTTAAAAGTATATTTAATAGTAAATGCAATTATTATCATTTCAAATATAAACAGAGATTTTATTGGAAACAGATTTAATGATAGTGGATTGTCAGACTGGCACACGTACTCTACTGCATTATTTTGGGGTATTGGTTTGTTGATTCATGCTTTTACCGTTTTCGGACCTGATTTGTTTTTTGGAGCAGAGTGGGAACAGAAAAAAATCCAGAAGTATATGGACAAAGAATCTCAGAATACCAATAAATGGGAATAATTTTAGCAAGACCATGACCCAAAATCAAGATTTTTTAATTTTTCAAATTTAATAAATGACCACCTTAATTATAGAAGACGAAAAACCGGCTGCAAGATTATTACAACGAAAATTAGAAAAATTAGACATCGCTGTACAAACAATGCTGCATTCTGTAGAAGAATCAATTGATTGGTTTGGCAATAACGTACATCCTGATTTGATATTTTTGGATATTCAGCTATCGGATGGTTTATCGTTTGAAATTTTTGAAAAGATAGATATTAAAAGTGCCATCATTTTTACAACAGCGTATGATGAATATGCTTTAAAGGCCTTTAAACTAAACAGTATCGATTATCTTCTAAAACCAATTGATGAAGATGATCTGGAAGTTGCGGTTGCAAAATATAAAACCAGAATTCCGAAACCAGATGCCGGAAATCAAAACCTTCAGCTTAATTTTGAGCAAATACGTCAAATGCTTTCAAATCCTTTCGAAAAGACTTACAGAGAAAGGTTTACAGTTAAAATCTGTCAGCATTTAAAAGTTATTACCAAAGATGAAATTGAATGTTTTTTTAGTGAAAACAAAGGAACTTACATTCATACTTATGACAATCGGGATTATTTGATCGATTCGACTTTAGAAATTCTGGAACAGGAAGTAGATAAGAAGGATTTCTTTCGCATAAGCAGAAAATTCATAGTTCCCTTAAAAGCGATTAAAGAAATTCAGGTGTATACCAATTCTCGATTAAAAGTGATTTTGCCAAGTTATAAAGATGATGAAGTAATTGTTAGCCGTGAAAAGGTTCAGGATTTTAAGAGCTGGCTGGGATAAAAAAACTCTGGAATTAACATAAACAAAAAGAGCTTCAAATTTTTTGAAGCTCTTTTTGTATTTATTGAAAACATATTTTATTTACTCAATCGATGCAATGTGTATGTCATGGCACTCAAAAGGAAAAATGCCATAATTTGGTGAATTAATCCCAATGCCAAAGGTACACTGTACAATAAAGTGAAAACACCAAGCAGAAACTGAATAAAAACAAAAACCACGAGAGTGTTAATTCCGTTTGACTGGGTTCTGGTAAGTGAATATTTTTTGCTTTTAAAGAAAAGATAAAGAATAACAGCAACAACTGCATAAGCAAAAGTTCTGTGTACAAACTGAACACCGCTTTTTCCTTCAATTAAATTTTTTACTAAAGAAGATTGCTCAATAAAAACCGACTCGTGAATAAACTCTCCATCGCTCATTAAAGGCCAGTGGTTGTGAATTAATCCGGCATTTAAACCAGCTACAAACCCGCCATAAATAATCTGGATTAATAATGCAGCTAAAGCATATCTGGCGATAGTGCGTAGCGGAATTATTCTGTTGATATTTCTTTCCGGATAAATTAAATCTAATGCAACCCAAAGAGTGTAGGCAAAAGTAATAAAGGCAAAAGTAAGATGAAGAGAAAGTCTAAAATGACTAACATCCGGATTGTCGATTAAACCGCTTCTTACCATAAACCAGCCTAAAAATCCCTGGAAACCGCCCATTGCCAAAAGCACAATACATTTTTTGATAGTTGGAGTATCTAATTTCTTTTTGATTAAGAAATACACGAAAGGCACAAAGAAAACCAATCCAATAATACGCCCAATGAAACGGTGAAACCATTCCCAGAAATAAATGAATTTATAATCGGCTAACTGGAAATCATTGTGAATGTTGATTTTTTGGTATTCAGGAAACTTTTTATATTCATCAAAAGCGGCCTGCCATTTGGCTTCTGTTAAAGGTGGAAATGTGTCGGTTACCAAATGCCAGTCGGTCATTGACAAACCTGAATTGGTTAGACGAGTGATACCGCCTACAACGACCATTAAAAATAATAAAACACAACCTGATAGTAACCAAATGATTACTGATTTATTCTCTTTTTTCATTTTATTAAATAATACTTATTTCTCAACTTTTTTCAAGCCTAATTTTTCCGCTCTTTTAATCACAAAATCATATGCTGCCTGATATTCGTTCGGAATATCACCTTCCAAAATAGCTTCTTTTACGGCTTCTTTCAAAATACCAATTTCACGAGAAGGTTTCAAATCAAATATTTCCATAATTTCTTCACCCGAAATTGGCGGCTGGAAATTACGTACGTGATCGCGTTCTTCGACTTCTACAATTTTCTTACGGACAACTTCGAAGTTTTTATGGTATTTCCTGAATTTCGCCGGATTTTTGGTTGTGATATCAGCAGCACACAAAGTCATTAAACTTTCTACATCTTCGCCTGCATCAAAAACCAAACGACGAACTGCACTGTCAGTTACAATATCCTCCGCCAAAACAATTGGACGCGAACTCATAATGACCATTTTTTGGACAAATTTCATTTTATGATTCAATGGCATGTGTAAACGTTCAAAGATTTTCTTCGCCATTTTTCCACCCAAAAATTCATGCCCGTGAAAAGTCCAGCCTTGTTTTTTATTGAAACGTTTTGTTGGTGCTTTTCCGATATCATGTAATAAAGCTGCCCAGCGTAACCATACGTCATCTGTATTTGGGCAAATATTATCTACAACCTCAAGTGTATGATAGAAATTGTTTTTATGGGTATGACCTTCAATTTCTTCCACCTGATTCAACGCCGTTAATTCAGGTAAGATTAAATCTAAAAGTCCTGTTTTGTATAAAAGTAAAAATCCAGTCGAAGGTTTTGGTGTAGAAAGAATTTTGTTTAATTCGTCTACAATTCTTTCGCCAGAAATAATTTTAATACGATCCGCATTTTTTGTGATGGCATTCAATGAATTTTCTTCAATTTCGAAATTCAATTGTGTTGCAAAACGAATCGCACGAAGCATACGCAAAGGATCATCAGAATAAGTAATATCTGGATCCAGAGGCGTTTTGATTGTTTTGTTTTCTAAATCGGTTATTCCGTTAAACGGATCTAAAAGATCTCCGAAATTAGTTGAGTTTAATGATAAAGCCAAAGCATTGATCGTAAAATCACGACGGTTTTGATCGTCCTGTAAAGTTCCGTTTTCAACAATTGGATTTCGGCTGTCGCGAGTGTAAGATTCTTTTCGAGCGCCAACAAATTCAATATCAGTATCTTCAAAACGAAGCATCGCTGTTCCATAAGTTTTAAAAACCTGAACTTTTGGTTTGTTCGGAAGTAAATCTGAAACTTTAAGAGCCAATTCGATGCCGCTTCCAACAGCTACTACATCAATGTCTTTTTTAGAACCACGATTTAAAAGTAAATCACGAACAAATCCGCCGATCACATAACAGTCAACATTTAATTCCTGAGAAGCTTTCGAAATGATATCGAAGATTTTGTTTTGTAAAGCAGTTTTGTAGTTTGTTTGTATAGCCACGAATTCACTAATTTTTGAGTAAAAATGCAATATGAATTTTAGTACTAATAATTCGCATCTTTAATATAAATAATTGCATGCAAATTTACAACATAGAAAATGCCTATTATAATCTATGACTCACTTTTTTGAATAAATTAATAGTTTTAAGTAAAAAAGTGTAATATAATTTCAGTATTAATAGGTTGCATTATTAATACTAATTTTTGAATTAAAATTGATTAAAAAAAGAGATGTTCGTTATCGGGTCGTGGCTAAAAAACTATGTTACAATAAAACAAATCAATTACGATGATGTATTTTTAGAAATGCAATTTGTATTTTTGAATCATAGAAAAAAGCACACATGAAAATTGTTATATCTCCAGCGAAGTCATTGAATTTCGAAAAAGAATTACCAACATCTCAATATACTGAACCTTCATTTTTGAAAGAAGCAAAAGTGATTCATAAAGTTGTAAAAACAAAAAAACCAGCTGAATTATCAGAGCTTATGTCAATCTCAGACAAACTAGCCGACTTAAACTGGAAACGCAATCAGGAATGGAAAACTCCTTTTACCGCAGAAAACGCGCGTCCGGCAGTTTATACTTTTGATGGCGATGTTTATACAGGTTTGGATGCGTATACAATTCCGTTTGAGAAATTAGATGTTCTTCAGGAAAAATTGAGAATTTTATCAGGTCTTTACGGTCTTTTAAAACCACTTGATTTAATGCAGGCGTATCGTTTAGAAATGGGAACCAAAATGCAGGTTGGAGAATATAAAAATCTACACGAATTTTGGAAACCTGTTGTTACCAAAGCTTTAAACAAAGAATTAAAGAAAGATGAATTATTCGTGAATTTAGCGAGTAATGAATATTTTTCTGCAGTAGATGTAAAAGCTTTAAAAGTTCCTGTAATCACACCTGACTTTAAAGATTATAAAGACGGAAAACTAAAAATGATCAGCTTTTTTGCTAAAAAGGCGAGAGGTATGATGGTACGTTATATTATTGATACCAACGCAGAAACTATTGATGATTTAAAAGGTTTTAATTACGAAGGATATCAATTTGATGCAAATCTTTCAAAAGGAAATCATTTGGTTTTTACAAGGTAACTTTTGAGGTGCTGAGGCTCTAAGATACTAAGAAGCTAAGTGTTTTTTTAACCGCAATCCCGATAGCCATAGGGATTGCGGTAGAACAGAATGATAAAAAATAAACGCCGAATTCTAAATGATGAATTCGGCGTTTCTGCGTATTATAAAATTATTATTATTAATGCATTGCGTCGGCTGCACTAATTTTGTTCTTCCCTTTTTTAATAAAGAGAATAATCGGTATGCAACATAAAAACATAATTCCTAAGTAAAGGAAAATATCCATATAAGCCATTACAGTACTTTGTTTCATTACAGAAAGATCTATTGCCTGATATGCTTTTTTCAAAGCAACATCGGCGCTATATCCTTTTGCCATAAATGCGTGCTGCATTCCTGCAATTCGCTGCTGTACTTCAAATTTGGCAGGATCTAAATTATTAATTAAATCTACTCGGTGTGACTGGCTGAAACGTGTAATGAAAGTTGTGATAATCGCAATTCCAAAAGATCCGCCTAACTGACGCATCATTCCCGTAAATGCAGCTCCTTCACCAATCTGTTTTCCTTTTAAAGTTGAAAGTGAAAGTGTTGTAATAGGAACGAAAAGTAATCCTAGTCCAATTCCTCTTAAGATTAATGGCCAGTACATATGTTCAACACCCGTATCCGGTGTCATTCGGCTGTACATCATAAAGGTAAAGAAGAAAAAGATTAAAAATCCAACTCCAACCATATAACCTTGTGGAACACCTTTCTGAATCATATTACCCACAAAAGGCATCATAATTGCTGTTGTAATAGATCCCGGAATTAATAATAAACCTGCATCAGTTGCTGTCCATCCTAAAATAGACTGTGTATAAATTGGGATAATCAATGTTGAACCATATAAACCGAAACCAAGGATAAAACACATTACGGTTCCAATTCTTAAGTTTCCGTCTTTTAAAACACTCAAGTTTACGATTGGATGTTTATAAGTAAGCTCTCTCCAGATAAATAAAACCAATCCAAGAACGGTAACAACACTTAAGGTTACAATAAGTGAATCATTAAACCAGTCATCTTGCTGTCCGTGTTCCAATACGAATTGTAAAGAACCAATAAAAGTACTCAGCAAAATTATTCCCCACCAGTCAACCTGATTTGCTTTTAATTTTTCTCCATATTTCGGACTTCTTACAAAAGTTAAAGCCAAAATCGTAGCAATAATTCCAAGAGGAATATTAATGTAAAATATATAAGGCCAGGAATAATTATCTACTAAATATCCTCCCAATGGCGGACCTAAAGTTGGACCAACAATTACACCCATTCCGTAAATAGCCTGCGCCATTCCGCGTTTTGCTACCGGATAACTTTCTGTAATAATCGTCTGGGCTGTTACAAGTAATGCTCCACCACCCATACCTTGTACGAATCGGAAGGCTACAAGTTCCCAAATATTGGTGGCGTTACCACACAAAAAAGAACAGACTGTAAATATTATAATGGAAGCCACAAAATAGTTACGTCTTCCAAATTGCTGCGATAGCCAGCTCGTCATCGGAATCACAATCACATTCGCAATTGCGTATGCTGTAATTACCCATGCCACATCGGTCAAGGTAGCACCAAGACTTCCGCGCATGTCTGTCAGCGCTACGTTTACAATCGTCGTATCTACAATTTCCAGCAATGCACAAAGTACTGCTGTAATCGTAATGATAACACGTCTGTAGCCGTATTCTACTAAATCGTCGTCTGCTTGTACTGCTCCTGCCATGTTTTATTTTAAATGTACATCAACGTCAACATTCATTCCCGGTCTTAGTAATTTTACTTTTTCAGGATCATTTGATGAGTCAATCGTAATTTTTACAGGTAATCTTTGAATCGTTTTTACGAAGTTTCCTGTTGCATTGTCAGGTGGTAATAATGAAAAACGAGACCCAGTTGCAGGAGAGAAAGAAGATACAGTTCCTTTAAATTCATAGTTAGGATAAGCATCAACTTTTAAGCCTACTTTTTGTCCAACAACCATTTTATTCAATTGTGTTTCTTTAAAGTTAGCTACAACCCAAGCTTCGTTATTATTAATGATATAGAATAAAGATTGTCCTGGCTGTACCAATTGTCCTGGCTGAATATCAACTTTAGAAACCTGACCATCAATTGCAGCAGTAACTACGGTATAAGAAAGATTTAAATGAGCAACATCTAACATAGTTTTTGCTTTTTTGATATTAGCTGCAGCAACTTCTGTTTGCTTGTCAGAAACTTTAGATTTTGACTGAATAACCGATTTTTGATAAGAACTCGCTCTTTGCTGTTGTTCTAAAACACGTACCTGATTTTCTGCTTCTTCTTTTGCTGTTAAAGCCTGTTCGTATTGTTGTTTCGTAATGGTATGAGTTTTATATAAATTATTATAACGGTTATAATCGTTTGTAAGCTGTCTCAATCTGATTTTAGCGCTTTCGATAGATCCGCTTGCAGATTTCATGTTTGCATCAGAAACATTAATGCTTGCGTATGCACTTCCAATATCAGCTTTTGCAGCTTCGTACTGACCTTCAGCTCCTAATAAGGCAGCATTAGCTTCATCAATCTTTAACTGATAATCTCTCTTGTCGATTGTAAATAAAGTATCTCCTTTTTTTACATAATCATTATCTTTCACATACACCTTGCTGATATATCCTGAAACTCTTGGGATAATCGGGTTCATTCTTTTCTCGATTTGAGCATCATCTGTTTCTTCGTGTGCCTGAGAGTGTAAATATTTGGATATTCCGTAAGTTCCTCCCACTAAAACCAAAACGGTTAGTATGATGATGAATTTTTTATTTGTTTTTTTCTTTTCCATGAGAGCTATCGATTATATTTTAGAAAGATTGAATGATTGTGATAATTGTCCTGATACTGAAAGTAATTCGTAATATTTTTGAATAATAGTAGCTTTTGATAAAGCAGTATTGATTTTAGCAGTTAAGTGCTCAACATCTGCTTCAACTAAATCATTGGTGTCAGATAAACCGTTATCGAATTTATCTTTTACCAGTCTGTAGTTTTCAGATGCCTGTTGCAACGCTTCATCATAAACCACACTTTGATTGATAGCCAAGTCGTAATCTTCAATAGATTTTTGAACTTCAACTTTGATACGATCAGTTAAAAGTGCTTCAGAATTTTTTACTTCAAGGGCTTTACTTTCAGCTTCTTTTACGTGCGAATTATTTTTTAGAATTCCAGATAAATCATAAGACAAACCAACGCCAAAATTCATCGCATATTTTACAGTAATGAAATCTTTTAGATCAAAAGCAGTATAACCTCCTAACAAAGCAATAGAAGGATAATAACCAGCTTTTGCCACTTTGATGTTAGCTTCGCTTGCCTTCTGTTGTAAACGAATTGCCTCCAGATCTTTTCTGTTTTCCAATGCCAAAGCATCGCTTGTTGGAGCATTACTTGTTTTTAAATTAAAGAAATCCTCCTCATTAACCTGAAGTTTTACAGAAGGCTCTAATTTAAGCAATGTCGTTAAATAGAAATTGATGTTATTGATATTATTATTGGCTTCATCAATAGATAATTGCGTTTTAGAAACCAATAATTGCGCTTTCAATAAATCATTTCTCGGAATAATTCCGTTTTTCTCTAATTCTGTAAAATCAGTTACACGCTGTTTCGCCTGTTTCTGGTTTTCGTTTAAAAGATCTAATGTTTTTTGTGCTTTGTATAACGCAGTATAATAGGTAATCACACGAAGTGCGACATCTTCTTTCGTTTTAGCCGCATTGGCAGTTTCTGCTTCGTATAAATTATCGTACGCATCAATACTGCTCTGAATTTTAAATCCGGAGAAGATTGGCAGACTAAGATTAGCCATTCCTAACATAGCGCGGTCCGGAGATGCCATTGACTCAGAACTAGATCCGTCGTTATGAAGGTCGATTGAAGCTTTTCCTAAACGTTGATACTGTCCTGAAACTTTCAAATCCGGATACTGATTATTCTTAACCGATTGCAATTCATATTTTTTTGTGTTTACCTTAGTGTTGGCAAGCGTAACTTCGTTACTTTTTTCCCAAGCCAGCTTAACGGCTTCGTCTAAGGTTAAACTTGTTTTTTCTTGTGCTTCTATTGAAGATATTCCGATAAAGAAAACTCCAAAGAGCATTAATTGACTAATTTTCATAAACAAGTAGTGCTTTTATAGTTTGTTGAATGTGCTTTTTAAGAGTCGTTTTGATATAATTGTCGTACAATTCTTCGGTGTTTAAATTCAGTAATTCCACGAAGAAAGGTTTATTCATATGAAAATGAAAAAAAGTTCCGATTATTGTAGGTGTGATAAGCGGAATGATAACATCTTTTCTAAAAACGCCTTTTGCCTGACCTTGGGAAATAATACTTTCAACAGATTTTAAATTTCCTTTTTTTAGTTCGGTAAAGGCGGTCATGCTCTTTTCTCTCTCTTTTGAGTTGAGCTCAAAATGCAGAACCCTGAAAATTCCTTTGTTACAATTGATTCTGGTAATGTAAATTTCAATTAATTTATTGACTTTTTCAAGTGGTTCAGTATTTTCCTGTAATAAATTTTCGAGTTTTAATTTTAAATCAGAAGTTTTATAGATAATCAGCGCTTCCAGTAATTGGTCTTTTGAACCAAAATAATACGAGATCATGGCAACATTAATTTTTGCAATCTTTGAGATATCTCTTATTGAGGTGCCTTCAAATCCCTTCTCAGAAAACAGCTTTTCAGCCACTTCCAGAATCTGAATTTTTTTGTCGTTGAATTCGATGTTTGACATGGTATTGTTTCTAATCGAATACAAAACTAAACAGTTGTTTAAATTAAACACTTGTTTAGTTTTTGTTTAACATAATATTAACATAAAACTGTTTCGGTGTTTTTGAATAAAAAAGGCTGAAATATTAACTTATTTCAGCCTTTTTTATTTATTTGCTTAATTTTATTTTGATAGGATTTTGTCTGGTGTCGAAAATATTAGAGATATAAACGGCATTTTTATATTCATCAATCCAGTAAATAATTTTATAATTTTTAAAAACTAAATATCTAAAATCTTGAATTCTTTCAGACAGAAGTTCTTCTTTTTGACCGCCATAAGCATTAAACTCAAGTGAAATTGAGGAATCTACTAAACCATCAATTAATGCTTTTGCAACTTTTAATCCTGCTTTATATTTATAATACTCAAAAATATCCGTAAGCTTATCCTCTGCAAATTGAGTCCAATAAACAGTTAATCCCATTTCTGAATTCTTGATTTTAAATCTTTGGAAGAAATAATTCGGGACTGAGCAGCATCATTTACAGATTGGTCAATTTCGTTATTAAATTGATCCAAATTCATCGGTTTCATTTCCAAGTCTAATAATTGAACTTTTTGTTCATGAAGCAATTTTTCAAGCTGATTGACTATTTCTTCATTTTCCAATCTAAGGAATTCTTGTACAAATGATATTTTACGAGCTTCTAAATCCATAATAATTGATTTTATTCAAAGGTATAAAATATTTGAAAAGGTTATGTTTATAAGATTCTTAAAATAAAAACGGCATTTAAATTTGTTATTAAATACCGTTTTTTGTTATTTTTCAACACATTAATCATCTAATCTCACCAACAAACTCTTCAATTTTTCCACTTCCGCTTTCGCTTAAATGTTTAATAAAAGCACTTCCAATAATGGCACCTTTTGCATATTTTGTAGCCTGAGTGAAGGTTTCTTTATTTGAAATTCCGAAACCAACGATTTGAGGATTTTTCAGGTTTAAATCTGCTATTCTTTCGAAATACGTTTCCTGAGTATCTCCAAATCCTGCCTGAGATCCTGTAACACTTGCAGAACTTACCATATAAATAAATCCGTTTGAAACGCTGTCAATAAAGCGGATACGCTCATCTGAAGTTTGAGGCGTAATCAAAAACACATTGATTAAACCGTATTTTTCGAAAATTGCTTTGTATTCATCGGCATAAACATCAACTGGAAGATCAGGAATAATTAATCCGTCAATTCCGATTTCGGCACATTTTTTACAGAAAGCTTCCACTCCGTATTGCAACATTGGATTGAAATACCCCATGATAATCAACGGAATTTTTACACTTTCGCGGATGTTTTTCAGTTGGTTGAAAAGAATTTCAGTTGTCATTCCGTTATGAAGTGCTGTAGTGGAACTCGCCTGAATTGTTGGTCCGTCTGCTAAAGGATCGCTGAAAGGAAGACCGATTTCGATTAAATCAACGCCGTTTTTTTCTAAATCCTGAATAATCTGAACGGTATCATTTAAGTTTGGATATCCTGCAGAAAAATAGATCGAAAGGATCTTTTTATCTTCTTGTAATTTTTGAGTTATTCTATTCATTTTGATATGTCTTTCTCCTGCAAGGTTTTCAAAACCTTGTAGGTTTGTTATGTTTTTGAGTTATTTTTTATTCCGACAAGTTTTAAAAAAACTTGCAGGATAATCTGAAACAGCTTAATTTTCAATGTAGATCCATGCAACAATTCCGGATTTCAGCGTTATCTGAACTCTTTTGTAGGCGTTGGACTCGAATTGATCCGCTTTTGCCAAATCAGCACTGGAAATATTGTAAACGATACCATCTACAGCATCCGATGGATTTTCACTTGGTGTCGCTACAAAATAGTCTTCAATACCAAATTCTTCTTCTATTTGAAGGTCTTTTAGCTTGTACCCCGTTAACTGATCCGGGGTTCCGGTTAACACTTTGTTAAAAACCTGCATCTGAATTTCTTTTGACTGTAATGTTCCGTAAGAGAATAACTGTTCCATAAATCTATATTTTTCTCGTTATTTTGTGTGCGTTAGGGATGGGAGCGGCATCTCTCGATTAGAAAAACAAGGCTTTTAGCCGTAGTTTTTGTTATCGGGAATATAGCGGACAGCCCTCCCGATAGCTATCGGGATTGGGTAACGCCCAAAAATACAACTTTTATTACAATTTAAAATAGTCAATATAATTGTCTAAATCTTTGTCTCCACGACCAGAAAGGCTGATTACCACCACATCTGTCGGTTTGAATTTTTTCTGATCCAAAACCGCAAAGGCATGCGCACTTTCAATTGCCGGAATGATTCCTTCTAATTTTGTAAGCTGTAAACCTGCATTCATGGCATCGTCATCGGTTACTGAGAAAAATTCGCCACGTCCGGTTTGAGCCAAATGCGCATGCATAGGACCAACGCCAGGATAATCAAGTCCTGCAGAAATCGAGTATGGTTCTGTAATTTGTCCGTCTGGAGTTTGCATTAAAAGGGTTTTACAACCGTGAATAACTCCAACTTTTCCTAATTTGCTTGTTGCAGCACTGTGTCCGCTGTCGACACCTTTTCCTGCTGCTTCAACTGCAATGATTCCAACTTCAGGCTCGTGCAAAAAGTGATAATATGTTCCGGCAGCATTACTTCCTCCGCCGATGCAAGCCACTACATAATCCGGATTTTCACGGCCTTCTTTTTCTTTTAGCTGCCATTTGATTTCCTCAGAAATGATGCTTTGGAAACGGGTAACCATATCCGGATAAGGATGAGGTCCAATTGCAGATCCGATAATATAATGGGTATCAACCGGATTGTTTATCCAGTCACGGATGGCCTCGTTTGTAGCGTCTTTTAAGGTTCGTGAACCAGAAAGTGCCGGACGAACTTCAGCACCCAGCATTTTCATACGGGCCACGTTTGGTGCCTGGCGTGCAATGTCGATTTCGCCCATGTACACGATACATTCAATTCCCATTAAAGCGCAAACTGTTGCAGTTGCCACACCGTGCTGACCTGCTCCGGTTTCGGCAATGATTCTTTTTTTACCCAAACGTTTTGCAAGCAAAATTTGTCCGATGGTGTTGTTTACTTTGTGTGCTCCGGTATGATTTAAATCTTCTCTTTTAAGGTAGATTTTAGTATTGTATTTTTCAGACAAACGTTTTGCAAAATACAATGGACTAGGGCGTCCTACATAATCTTTGAGTAGTTGATTGAACTCTGCTTTAAAATCAGGTTCATCCATGATACTTAAATACTTTTGACGTAATTCTTCTACATTTGGATACAACATTTCAGGGATGTAAGCTCCTCCAAATTCTCCGTAATATCCTTTTTCGTTGACGTTAAAACTCATTTTTTATAAATTTTAAATGTTTACAATTTCAAATTTGCGCTTAAAATTGCTTAATAGATTTTTATTTTTTAGCCCTGGTTCGATTTCAAATTTACTATTTACGTCGACTGCATAAATAGGTAATTTAGTTTTTGAAATTTCTTCAATGGCTTTTAATTCATTCATTCCGATGCCGCCGCTCAAAAAGAAAGGCTTTTTCGAATTGTATTTTTTTAATATGTTCCAGTCGAAAGTTGTTCCGTTTCCGCCCGGTAATTTTCCTTTGGTGTCAAAAAGAAAATAATCACAGACATTTTCAAAAGGTGTAATAAATTCAAAATCAAAATTTTCATCAGCCGAAAATACTTTAATAATTTCGATTTTCTTAGGAAGTTGTTTTTTTAATTCTGAACAAAATTCAACCGATTCATTTCCGTGTAATTGTACAGCCTGTAAATTGTGTTTTTCAACCTTATCCAGAATTTCTTCCTGAGTTTGATTGACGAAAACACCGACTTTTTTAATCGTTTTTATAAGTTCCGGAATATTTCCGTCACAATATCTTGCGGATTTTTCCCAGAAAATAAATCCCATATAATCGGGTAGGAGTGAACCTACTTCGAGGATGTTTTCAGGATATTTCATACCGCATATTTTGAGTTTCATTGTGTTTAGCTTATTTTTTTATTCAAGCAATTTGTAAGTTAAACTGATTTCTTCTTTTTCTATGTTGAAAGAATCAATTCTAACTTTGAATATTTTGCCTTCTGTCATTTTTATTAGAAAAATTGTTCCTGTTTTTATATTTTTTCGCTCAATTGCATATTCACTAAGAGTAAAATCTTTAATGTTTTTTAGATAATTAAATTCCCATTTTTGATTTACTAATTTTAGCTGAGAGGTTTCTTCAGGGAAAGAATTTATTTCTGGATCTCTTGGTTCAATCCATAAATCAGCATTTTTACTTTCCTGGTTAAAATTTTCTGCTTTTTCATATGGGCTATTATTTAAAGAATAAATAAAAGTATTTTGTCTTAAACTCAAAGTAACAGCTGGATAATCTGAATTAAATGAGTATTTTTTTAGAACTTCTTTGTTTATAATAACTTTATACTCTTTAGACTTTTCATCAAATTTAATAGGCGTGTCTTCCTTTTTTTGGGATATACCTTGAAAAGAAATTAAGATTAAAAGTATAAAACCTATAGACTTGTTTATAGTCATAGTTACTGTTTTTTACAATTTCTGGATAAACTCTGTTGCAGCCTGTCCGGCATTATCCGTTTTCATGAAGTTTTCTCCGATTAGAAAACCTTTGTATCCGTAAGGTTTTAATTCCTGAATAGCTTCGACTGATGAAATTCCGCTTTCTGAAACTTTTACAAAATCATTTGGGATTTGTGAAGCCAGTTCTTTACTGAAATTAAGACTTACTTCGAAGGTTTTCAGGTTTCGGTTATTCACGCCAATCATATCTAAACTTGGCATAATTGATTTTTCCAGTTCTTCCTGGTTATGAACTTCCAATAAAACTTCCAAACCTAGTTTTTTAGCAAATTCAGATAATGATTTGATTTCTTCACGAGTTAAAACCGCTGCGATTAACAGAATCAAATCGGCTCCGTGTGCTTTTGCTTCTAAAATCTGGTATTCGTCTACAATAAATTCTTTTCGCAAAAGAGGAATATTTACAGAAGCCCTAGCTAAAAGCAAATCGTCAAGAGAACCTCCAAAATATTTTCCATCGGTTAAAACTGAAATTCCGCAGGCTCCGGCATCTTCGTAACCTCTAACAACTTCTTCAACTGTAAAATTATTGTTGATGATTGATTTTGAAGGAGAACGGCGTTTGTGTTCTGCGATAATTCCGGAGTTGCTTTCCTTTAATTTCTGACTAAGCGAAATAGTTTCTTTTCCAAAGAATACTGAAGCTTCTAATTGAGAAACCGGTATAATCGATTTCTTAAGGGTTACTTCCCTTTTTTTGTCTATTATAATTTTATCTAATATGTTCATTTTATTTATTTAAAGATTGAAAAATTTAAAGATTGAATTATTTGTTATCTGTTAAATTAAGCATCTATTTTAGTGTTTAAGTACTTTATAAAATTTGAAAGGTTCTGAGAAATTTCAATCGTTATGTCGTAACTTTTTTGAATTTCTGACTGATTACATAAACCAAGTTCTCTTGATAAAATAAGCATACTTCTAACTTCTGCACAACTTCCTTTCGAAATTTTCAAATATTTAATCAATTGTTTGTTATTGTTGTATTCCGATCCTTCAGCAATGTTATTTGTTATTGAAATGACGGCTCTTTTTATCTGATCTTTAAAGCCAAATTCTTTTTCAAAGGACTTGTTATTCATCAATTCAAAAATAAATTTAGCTAATAAAATTCCTTTTTTATAGACTTCAAACTCTTCAAAAGATTTAGTCATAATTTTTAAATCATTAAATCTTTCAATTTATTTAATGCTTTTAGTCCCTTTCCAGATAATAAACTTTCTTTTGCTAATTCAAATCCTTCAATTGGAGAACATTTTGTAACCGTTGCAATAGCCATGGCTGCGTTGGCACAAACGACATTATTTTGCGCTTCGGTACCTTTTCCTGAAATAATATTCATGAAAATTTCAGCAGATTCGGCAACAGTTTCTCCACCTTTAATGTCGCTTTGCTTGATTAATTGAACACCAAAATCTTCAGGATTTAACATGCCTTCGGTACTATGAGTAATTATTTTGGTTGGTCCTGTTAAAGAGATTTCGTCATAACCATCCAAAGCATGTACAATTGTAAAATTACTATCGGTGTTTTGATAGAGATAAGCATACATTCGGGCTAATTCCAGATTGAAAACCCCCAGTAATTGATTTTTTGGAAAAGAAGGATTAATTAGTGGTCCGAGAATGTTGAAAATGGTTCTGACAGCCAGTTCTTTACGAAGTGGTCCAACATGTTTCATAGCAGGGTGGAACAGAGGAGCATGCAGAATACAAATACCCGCCTTGTCTACACATTTTTCAAGGAAGCTTGGGTCGTTACTAAATTTAACTCCTAAAGCTTCCATAACATTACTGGAACCTGTAATAGATGAAACCCCGTAATTACCATGCTTAGTCACTTTTATCCCGGCCCCGGCTGTTACAAATGATGCTAAGGTAGAGATGTTAAAAGTGTCTTTTCCGTCACCTCCGGTACCTACCAAATCGATAGTATTATAATCGGATAAATCAATACGGATACACAATTCAGAAAGTGCTTCTCTGAAACCGATTAATTCGTCAATTGTAATGCTTCGCATCATAAATACGGTCAAAAAAGCAGAAATCTGACTTGGATTATACTGACCGCTTGAAATATTAATCAATACATTTTTTGCTTCTTCTTTGGTAAGCACTTCGTGGTTGATTAATTTGTTTAATATTGTTTTCATTTATTTATTTATTGAAGTAAACTCTATTTATTACTATAGAATTTGTCTTTATTTTTTTATAAATTTTCCTGAGTATATGATTGAATTTCCGTTCATAATTACATAAACATACACTCCTGTATTAAAATGGCTGGATACTTTCCATTGATAACTTGACTTAGATTCGTCTAATTTAACATGATCAATGTTTTTTCCATTTATGTCAAAGAATTTTATACTATCAAATGTTTGATTTTGATTGGTTTCAAATGATAGGAAGTCAGTTGTTGGATTTGGAAAGACTTTTATGCTTTCTAGTTTAGAATTATTAAAATCTCCTGTAGATAGATTTCCGCCTAATTCTTTTGCACCAATATCAGCTATAGTACCATTAGATGTTATTGTTGATGGATCTCCAGCATTAATAGCAGGAGAAATACTTTTTAAAATACAAAAAGAAGTTTCAGCAGGATTAATAGATTCAAATTCTGGATTTATAAATATATTGTAATAAGCATCAGATGGAGTGTTATTTTTATTGACGGTAATTATTGGACCAACACCTATAGGTAAATTATTATTACCATTCCCCAATTTGTTATTATAAAATAAATTATAAGAAACTAATTGAGGTTTGTGTGTTCCAGTTGAGTAAATTCCATAGTATAAATTATCTGTTATGACATTATTATTAATCGTTGGTTTTGTTACTATAGATTCATTATTATATATGCTAATACCATATTTATTAGAAAATATAGTGTTGTTTATAATATTTGGCATGGCGTATACAACATTGATTCCGACTCCAGAATTAAATACAATATTACGTTCTATTTTATATGTTCCCTGTACTTGGATAGCATCAAATACACAATTATATACAATATTATTTTTAAAAATTGATTGAGGTGAACTTAAATGTATATTTATACCAATTATTGAAAGGTTAAAAATTTCATTTTCTTCTATGTTCACAATACCTGTTGTGTAAACAGAAAAACCATAAGCGCAGTCATATATCTTATTATTTTTTACTGTGAGGTTACCTGTATTTCGTATACTTATAGCGCTTTGTTCCGAGTTTTTAATTATACTATTAGTAAGAGTTAAATTCCCAGTAATATTTATAAGACCGATATTATCATCATTTTTCGCTTTACCATATTCGACAATACAATAATCCATTTCTGTAATGCCATTTATTACTAGCTGATTCCAATCTTTATTTGTTGGAGAGGTGCTGTTCGACGTGAATTTAATATATTTATCAGCAGTGCCATTTGCCAATAAAGTACCATTTACAATTAAAGAATAATAACCATCAAATTTTATTTCTACACCTTCTTCAATGGTTAAGGTTTGACCTGCAGGAACTGTTATATTACCTGTTACTCTATAAGTATTTCCCTTTTTCCATGAACCGCTTACATTGCCATTTACTAATATTAAGTTGTTAGATGATAGTGTTACATCATTTAGATTTATTGTGCCATTTATAAAATAGTTCAATAATTCATAAGTTTGATAACCGGTTTTTTCATATTTAATATTATAGACTCCATTAGGAACAGTTATCGTAAAATTACCATTTGCTAGAGAGGTAGTTTGGGTAAGTACAGCACTAGGAGAAACTGGCGTAAAAGTGATTGTACAATTTTCAAAAGTTGCACTATTATCTAGTAATACTTTACCACTGACATCAGCTGCGAATGAATAAACGGAAAAGAGAACAAATAAAGCAAGTAAGATTTTTTTCATAGTGTTTTTTATTTGATTATAAATTTATTGGCAAGGTTTTTTTGTTATTCCTTGCGCAATAATTTATAATATTTGAATTGTATTTGTGAGATTATATTTGTTTAAAAAATACTGTCTTAACCCTTAATCCAGTTTTCTAAAATTCTTTTTCCGTTTGGTGTTAATACGCTTTCCGGATGAAATTGTACTCCGCGGACATCGTATGTTTTATGACGTAACGACATTACCTGACCGTGTTCTTCAAACGAAGTAGCTTCTAAAACTTCAGGTAAATCAGCATTCACAACCCATGAATGGTAACGTCCGACTTCAAATTCATCTTCGAGGCCATCAAATAAAGACTCGTCTGTAACTGCCTTTTTTACATTGGTGGCAACACCGTGGTATACTTTGTCAAGGTTAGAAAGTGTTCCTCCAAAAACTTCTCCGATAGCCTGTTGTCCTAAACAAACGCCCAAAATACTTTTGGTTGGGGCATATTTTCGAATTACATCTTTCAGTAAACCTGCTTCATCCGGTATTCCAGGTCCAGGTGAAAGTAAAATTTTATCAAAAGAAGCGATTTCGTCAATATCAAATTCGTCATTTCTGTAAACGGTTACTTCACAGTTTAAATCTTCTAAATAGTGTACTAAGTTGTAAGTGAAACTATCGTAATTGTCTATAACTAATATTTTTTTCATTTCTTTATTGTTTTGTTTTTATTGTTTCAGGTTTCAAGTTTCAGGTTCGCACAACTTGAAACCTGAAACTAAGAAAACTTGAAACTAAATTTTCTCAGCCATTTCCAAAGCTGTATTCAATGCTCTTAATTTATTGTAAACCTCCTGCATTTCGCTTTCTTCGTCAGAGCTTGCTACGATTCCTGCGCCAGCTTGACAATGTAATTGATGATTTTTTGAAAGGAAAGTTCGGATCATTATCGCATGGTTAAAATTGCCTTCAAAATCCATGAAACCAATTGCGCCTCCGTAGAAATTACGATTTGTTTTTTCGTAATCTTCAATAAGCTGCATTGCTCTGTGTTTTGGAGCGCCGCTTAAAGTTCCTGCCGGGAAAGTATCGGCAACTACCTGCATTGTTGTCGCTTTGTCGTGTAAATGTCCAATTACTTTTGAAACCAGGTGAATTACATGTGAGAAAAACTGAACTTCTCTGTATCTTTCTACATTTACGTCATGACCATTTCTGCTTAAATCGTTTCTCGCCAAATCGACCAACATTACGTGTTCGCTGTTTTCTTTTTTATCTTCGGATAGTTTTTTTGCCAGTTCAGCATCTTTTTCATCATTTCCTGTTCTTCTGAAAGTTCCGGCGATTGGATGAATTTCGGCTTTTCTGTTTTTTACAATAATTTGAGCTTCAGGCGAAGATCCAAATATTTTAAAATCTCCATAGTCAAAAAAGAATAAATAAGGAGAAGGGTTGATGCTTCGTAAAGCACGGTACACATTAAACTCGTCACCTTTGAAACCTTGTGTAAAACGACGAGAAAGAACCAATTGGAAAACGTCTCCGCGGAAACAATGTTTTTTAGCCAAAGCTACATTGTGTTTGAATTCTTCGTCAGTCAGGTTTGAGAAACCTTCACCTTCTTTAGTGAATTTATAAGAAGCAATATTTCTGGATTGTAATAATTGTTCAATTTCTGAGATATTATTTCTTCCGTCAACACTGTGACAAAAAATATAAGCTTCGTTTTTGAAGTGATTGATTGCAATGATGTTTTGATAAACAGCATAAAAAACATCGGGAATTAAGGTTGCCGAATCTTTTTTTGCAATTTCTACTTTTTCGAAATAACGAACGGCATCGTACGAAATATATCCAAACAAACCATTATTGATGAATTTAAAATCGTTTTTCTCGGATTTAAACTGACCTGAAAATTGCTGAATTACTTCCGGAATATTCGTTGAAGCATCTATTGAGATTTGCTCTGTTGTTCCGTCAGGGAAAGTTTTCGAAATGAGTTCGTTTTCGATTTTAATCGTAGCAATCGGGTTGCAGCAGATATAGGAGAAACTATTGTCATTTCCGTGATAGTCACTACTTTCCAGTAATAAACTGTTTGGAAATTTATCTCTTATTTTAAAATAAATACTTACCGGCGTAATAGTGTCCGCCAGAATTTGTTTGTAGTGTGTGTTGAGTATAAAAGGTTTCAATTTATGTGTGTTTTTTAGTTTTAATATTTTCTGCTAAAGTTCCGACCAAAAAAAAAGGCTTGTCGTGATGACAAGCCTTTTATATTTATAGTTTTACAATACCATAGGAAGCTTTGTTCACGACGTTTGACGTAAATTCTTCCACCACCAAGTATTGTTCATTGTAATTTTCATAATCTTATTCTGTTGATGCAAATATATAAATGTAATTTGAATTAGAGTACATCAAAAATAAAAAAAAACTTTTCTTAATTCATAAATTTGTTAAAAATGTAAAAAGAAAAGTGATTTTGGATGGCTTAGTTTTGGGATGAAGCGAGATTGTTTTGTCTCATTCGGAAGTCCGTATTTCCTTTAATATTAGGTGCTAAGAACAAATCACTGCTTTTTATTTTGGTAAATTCTATGGCATATTCAGGTTTGCTGTACCAGTTTTTTATTCCAGCATCGTTGCTTGAAGATTCGCTTGTAATTCCTCCGTTACAATTGTTTGCCATTACGTTTTTTAATGAAATTTTTGATAAATTCTCATCACCGTTTCCAATATCACCATTTAAAAGGATAAAAGGAGAGAAACCTGAAACAACACTATTGGTTAAATTAAAAAAGGTATTTTCTCCAATATGAGCAGATTCACGAACTAATCCCTGATTGTTTTCTTCCAGATTTACAAGTGTGATGTTACTGGCATTTATTTTAGTCATTTTTTTAGTCATATCCGTATTTTCAATCTTATCGTATGAATCTACTTCAAAACATCTTGAACCTGAAATATCAGAAGAAAAAGGATGACGAATAGCAATACTGTTACTGATATTGATTTGTGCTCCTTGTGTAAAATCAAAATCATCATCTGTTGTACGGTAAGAAATCAGGTTGTTCATGTTTAATTCCCCTCCGTAACACTCAAATGAATCATCATTTGAGTAACTTATCTGAATATTGCTTAAAACTGTTTTTCTGCCCACTCCGGCCAGTGAAAGTCCGTTAAGCTCTTTCAAGGCACTTAATTTTCTGCCAGAATATTCAATACGTACATATTTAAGTATTCCCGAATTATCATCAACATCAGTACCTCCGTAATGGTTCAGTGTTGCTTCCAGGTTAAATGGAAGCGTTGCAATTCCTCCTAATTTGTTGATAGGTGCTTTTCCTAGGATAATGATACCACCCCAATCACCTGGTTTTCTTTCTGTAGTTCCTTTATTTGAAGTAAAAATAATCGGATCAGTTTCCAGACCTTCGGCCATAATTTTTGCTCCATTTGTAATTACCAGTGTTCCGCAGGTTTTGTCGTCACCTCTAATTACTGTTCCTGGTTCAATGGATAGTATGGCATTATTGGTTACGTATACAATTCCAACTATTTGGTATACATTGCGTTTTAACAGTTTGGTGTCTTTGTCTATGGTTCCGGCAATAATATTAGTTGCTTCGCTGTATTCTATATTCGCAGGTTTAAAATTGCTCCAGTTGTCCATCCAGTTTGATGTTCCGATGATTCCTTTTTGTTGTTGTGCCTGAAGAGAAAATGTGCTGATAAGTGTTATAATGGCAATGAAGAATTTAGTTTTCATAACTATAATTTTGATTTCTAGTTTTTGATTTGTATTGTTTTTTAACGAAGTCAAAATTAGAGGCCGAATGTTAATCAAAACATTTCATTATATTATTATAGTGTTATCACAACTTTAAGAACGTTACTATTGTGTTTTTGGTCAGGTCTTTTAAGTCTTTTATCGATGTTTTATTAAAAAAAGAAACCCCAACTGTTAAATTAACGGTTGGGGTTTCTGAATCAGCAAATGAAATTTAGAATTTCAAAGATACAGCCAATTCGAAATCGTCATTGATAGTTTTATCTCCTAAGTTTTGGAAGAAGTTACCAGAGTTGTATTTGATATCGTATTTAGTTCTGTCAACTTTGAAAGCTGTTGTAGCAGTATTTCCTTTTACAGTGATGTCAAAAGTTACAGGTTTAGTGATTCCTTTGATAGTTAAATCAGCAGTAACTGTGTAAACATCAGCAGATTTAGCTCCGATAGTTTTGAAAACTAATTTTGACGTTGGGAATTTATCAGTTCCGAAGAAATCGTCAGCTTTTAAGTGACCGTTTAGTTTTCCTTGGTATTCTCCAGTTAAATCAGTTGCAGTTAAAGAAGTCATATCAACTGTGAAGCTTCCTCCAGTTAATTTTTTTCCTTTGAAAACTACTGCTCCTTCTTTGAAGTTTACAGTTCCAGAGTGCTCTCCGGTTACTTTTTTACCTACCCATTTGATAGTAGATGCCTTAACGTCGATTTTTTTAGTTTGTGCGTTTACTGAGATACCAGCTGCTGCTACGAATAATGCTATTGCAATTGTTTTTAAATTTTTCATGTTGTGAAATTGAATTTGATTGTTATTAAATAATTATAATGTGATAAATAATTCGTCCTGAGATTTTCTAACTTTTTTGTAATGCTGAGCGTCGTCCTCATCATGTCTGTAACCAATAGTAGCAACAACTGCTGCATTTAGTCCTAGTTTGTCGAAACCTAAAATTTCGTTAAATGCTGCAGGACTGAAACCTTCCATTGGTGTAGTATCTATTTTTAATTCTGCTGCTGCACTTAATAGGGTTCCTAAGGCAATATAAGTTTGTTTAGCAGTCCAGATGTTTTTTGCATCGTTTGATAAACCGGCAATCTGTCCTTTAATCATACCGCTGAATCCTTCTAAAGCTTCAACAGGAACACCTCTGGTTTCGCTGATGTTTTTCATGTACTGATCAACTGAATTTGCATCAAGAGAAGTATCATTTGCAAAAATGAATAAGTGTGAAGCATCTGTAATTTGAGTTTGTCCCCATGCCTCGGCTTTTAATTTTTCTCTTAATTCCGGGTTTTCTACAATAACTACTTTAAATGGCTGTAATCCGTATGAAGAAGCACTCAGTCTGACAGCTTCTTTTAATGTATTTAAATCTGCATCAGAGATTTTTTTTGTTGCATCAAACTTTTTTGTTGCATATCTCCAATTTAAATTGTCTAATAGTGTACTCATAATATTAATTTTGTTGGGTTCGGTATTTTTCTAATAATTGGTTTAATAATTCTAATTCTTCAGGGCTTATATTGGAAGCAAATTCACGCTCGTGTGCATCTACTTTCGGGTCTAATTCTTTTAAAACGTCTAATCCTTTCTGGGTGATCAAAACCTCAATCTTTCTTCTGTTATCAGGGCAGACATTTCTGGTAACATAATCTTTCAATAATAATTTGTCAACCAATCGTGTTGTATTGCTGGTTTTGGCCAGCATACGTTCCTGTATTACACACATATTGGCAGGATTTCCTTTTTGTCCTCTTAATATGCGTAGTACATTATATTGTTCTCCGGACAGATCATACGGTTTTATCAACTCGTTGAAATGATCCTGAATCACATTTTGCGTATACATGATATTCAGAATAACTTTTTTCGCATTATCCATCTTAACAGTACTTTTTATAACCTCTTCAATTGTCATAGTTGTAAGTGTATAATTTGTATATACAAATGTATATCTTTTTATATTTGTATATACAAATGTATTGTTAATATTTTGTTAATATTTTTAAATGCATTTTTTGAAAGCTAAATGAATAGCTGTGTGGGAATAAAAATAAGTAAATTTTAATGTATAACGTGTTCTTATATTGTGAATTAATAATTTTTTTAAAGTTAAGAAGTGCTTTAGGTATTAAATATTATTCAATGACTTTTTGTAAGATAATTTAAAATGCAAAATATTCAAAATCAACTGATTTTACAATTTATTGAAACTCTGATAGAAGAAAACCTTTGGCAATTTGTCTGAAATTTGAAATTTCGTTGTTTATCCAGGCTTCATCGTGACCTAATTCCGAGGCAATTATTCTTGCTGTTTTCTCTGAAACTTCAATTGCAGCCTTGGCATCTAAGAATAATAAACGAACACGTCTTGAGAGAACGTCATCTACCGTTCTGGCCATTTCATAGCGAACGGCGCAGACAACTTCTGCCATTGTGAATTCGTGATTGGGGTGCAGTTTCTCGTTTAATTCAGGTTCATTTTCTTGTAACTCGAGTATCTTTGAAATTTCAGAGCCATATATATAAAGATGGTTTTCTCTGTCAAGAGATGTGGTAGCTTTATTCCCGTGAATGGAAAGATGTTCGGTAACACATTCTTTTTTAGGTAGCTTTCCTGTTTTGATTGCTTTGTTAATAATATCTTCTGCAATTTTCCTGTAGGTTGTCCATTTTCCTCCTGTAATTGTGATAAGTCCTGTTTCTGAAACTATAATTTTATGACTTCTGGAAACTTCTTTGGTGCTTTTACCTTCTTCTTTAGGTGCTGCTAATGGACGTAAACCTGCAAAAACAGATAATACATCGGCTCTGGTTGGCTTTTTTGTTAAGAAACGCTGAGCTGTTTCGAGAACAAACTGAATTTCGCTTTCCAGAGCAACAGGTTCTAAACTATGACTTTTAATTAAAGTATCTGTGGTTCCTACGACAACACGGTTATGCCACGGAACCGCAAATAAAACTCTCCCGTCTTTTGTTTTCGGAATCATCAGTGCGTGATCGCCGGGTAAAAAAGATTTGTCAAACACCAAATGGATTCCCTGACTGGGAACGATATATTTTTTATAAACTTTATCATTGAGTTTCATTATGGCATTTGTAAAAACACCTGTAGCATTTATGATGGCAGATCCTTTTATGTCATATTGAGTTCCGGTTTCCTGATCTATTGCCTGTACGCCAATGATTGTTCCTTTATCATCTTTTAGTAGATTAACAACCTTTATATAATTAATAACACAAGCACCTTTTTCTACAGCAGTCTGTGCAAGATTGATGGCTAATCGCGAATCATCGAATTGCCCGTCATGATAAATAACGCCGTTTGCCAATCCATTTTTCTGCACATTCGGAAGCATTTGGATTGTTTTTTCCTTTGAGATATATTCTGACGCACCTAAACTTAAGCTGCCTGCCAATAAATCATAAATTTTTAATCCGATTGTATAGAAATAACCGCTCCAGCGATTGTAATTCGGAATAACAAACGATTGGTTTTTGACCAAATGACCAGCATTTTGAGCCAGTAAACCTCTTTCTTTTAATGCTTCACGTACCAGATGCACATCGCCTTGTGCCAGATAACGTACACCGCCATGAACCAGTTTTGTACTTCTACTCGAAGTTCCTTTCGCAAAATCTACTGCTTCCAGTAAAATGGTTTTGTAACCTCTGCTGGCAGCATCAAGAGCAGTTCCTAGCCCGCTTGCTCCTCCGCCAATGATTATTACATCCCAATTTTGTGTGTTTTGTAGTTTTGATAATTGTTCTGTGCGATTCATATTTTGCGGAATATTTTGTGGCTTATTGTTACGTAACAAACATAAGAAAAGGAAAGTGAATATTTGATTTTTAAAATAAAAGGTAATTAAAACCTGCTTGTCTGCGTGAGGGATAGAAGCAAACTGCCGAAGCAGTGCGGATAGCCCGACAGCATCCCGATAAGAGGGCGTATATTCACACAGTAAATTTGCCCTCTTTATCGGGATGGTGGCACGCCCAAATGATTTTAAATTTCTTGGATGATATTATTCGTCTAAATAATTTTCGATGTAAGTATTGAGTGTTTTTCGCTCTTCGATTGTAGCATCATTATCCATATCGCTGTGGTTGACAGTTGTGAATTGAACAGTCATTCCATATTTTTTTTGTTCTTCTTCCGTAGGCAAAACACCTTTGTCTGCCTCATAGTTTTTTGAACGGAGCGTATATACTTTTGGCCTATGAACTCTTGGGAGAGGCATTCTTCGATTATCCATTGTTATAATCTTGTAAACTAATTTAGGGTGTTTTGTGGCAAATAAAGCTGTCATGTCTCCACCATTACAATGCCCAATCAAAGCAAGATGGTTGAAGTCTAAATCCGATGATGTTTTTTTGAATTCATTCAGTACAAACAGAATGTTTTCAGAGCCTCTTTCCCAGTTTGGTCTTCTGGTAATTTTAAAATCACCATCCATTGCAAGAAGATCATCCGTTGGTAATTCATGTTGAATACTGATTACAAAATATCCTTTAGAAGCTAAATTCTCAGTTAAATAGGAATATATTTTATTGTCTCCGCCTTTATTCTCGCCATATCCGTGACTGAAAATTACAACCCGCTGATGAATTATTTTTTTCTCTGTTTTCTGATGGTAAATAGCGACAGGAATTTTTCGGTTTCTTGATGGGTCAAACAATTCTAAACTATCTATTTGAACGGGATAAATCGTATTTGAAATTTGAACGTTAGATTTCTTATTTCCGGAACAGCTTGCAAATAACAAGACGATAAATAGTTTAAAATAGAGTTTGTTCATTTTGGAGTGTTTTATAATTATCAAACCCGACAGATTTTTTAAACCTGTCGGGTGTATTTTGTTTTCTAACTAAAATTAATTTTTAATGAGGAAGTTTGTCCTTAATCAAGCCATAAACCCACGTTCCGGCAATAGCACTCGCTAAAGTTACAACAATAACTGTTGCACCAGTACCAATCTGAGCGAACAAAGGTCCCGGACAAGCTCCGGTAATGGCCCATCCGAAACCGAATAATAGTCCGCCGTAGATTTGTCCTTTGCTGAACGTTTTTGGCTGAATTTCGATTTTTTCACCCTGAAGGGTTTTGATATTGAATTTTTTAATCAGAAATACGGAGATTACTCCAACTGCAACTGCACTTCCGATTACGCCGTACATGTGAAATGATTCAAGATTGAACATTTCCTGAATGCGGAACCAGCTGATAATTTCGGCTTTTACGAATACAATTCCGAAAAAGATGCCGACAATTAAATATTTCAGGTTTCCGAATGCAGTTTCTTTTTTTTCGCTTGCGTTGATTCCTTCGCCGTCGATATTTTTATTTTCTAAATTCATTTTTGAAATTTTAAAGTGAAAGAATATGTGGCAAAATCAAAAGAGCCATTACAAAACCTCCAATCATAAAACAGAATGTAGCTACTAATGAAGGCCATTGCAGGTTTGATAATCCCATAATGGCATGTCCGCTCGTGCATCCGCCTGCGTAGCGCGTTCCGAAACCTACTAAAAAACCACCCACAACAATCATGATGAATCCGCGAAGGGTTAATAAACTTTCCCACGAAAATAATTGTGCAGGTACTAAACCTGTATGATCTGTGATTCCGTAAGTAGCTAATTTTGCTGATAATTCAGGCGTGATGACAACATCATTCGGATTGGATAGGAAGTAAGCACCAATAACTCCGCCAAGAAAAATTCCCAGAACAAAAAATAAATTCCAGCTTTCTTTTTTCCAGTCGTATTTAAAAAATGGAATATTTGCGGGAATACACATAGCACAGATATGGCGCAATGATGAACTGATCCCGAAAGATTTATTTCCGATAATTAATAAAATTGGAACAGTTAATCCAATTAACGGGCCAGCAATATACCAAGGCCATGGTTCTTTAATAATTTCAAGTATACTCATGTTTGTTTAAAAATTAGAATGTTTTTTTCTACCATATAAGTGATATAAGTAAATATAAGTTGGAATTTAAATTATGCCGAACTTATGCTCATATAAGTTTATAGAGTAAGATTATGTTTTATACTCAATCTTCATTTATTATTTATAGTCAGCGTATAAATCGAACAGAAATTAAATGAACTTATATCACTTATATGGTAAAAAAATCAATGTTTATGCTTTCAAAATCTTGCTTTGACAAACAAAATCTGATTTTGGGACATTTGTTTTGGAGATTGCTCCAAAACCACCTTCAACTTCAGAGAAATTTCTGAAACCTCTTGCCTGTAAAATAGAAGCAGCAATCATACTGCGGTAACCACCTGCGCAATGCAGATAAAAATGCTCATTTGGGTCAATGTCTTTTACCCAGTCATTAATATAGGCCAAAGGTTTGCTGTAAGCGTCTTCGATATGTTCTGCCTCGTACTCGGTTTCTTTGCGAATATCGATTATTTTGTCTTTTTGAATATCTACTTCGTTTGCAAATTGCTCAGCTGTAATTCGGTTTACGGAATCAACTTCGAAACCAGCATTCTTCCAGGCTTCAAAGCCTCCTTTCAAATGTCCGATAATCGTATCAAAACCTACACGGCTCAAACGGGTTACGGTTTCTTCTTCCATACCGATTGTAGTAACTAATATAATAGGTTGTTTTACATTGGCAATTAATGTTCCAACCCATGGAGCAAAATCGCCGTTGATTCCGATATTAATGGATTGTGGAATATATCCTTTACTGAAATCAGCAGCGCTTCTCGTATCCAGAATTAATGCACCGGTTTCTTCGGTAACAGCTTCAAAATCTTTTACGTCAATTTCTTTCATTCCATTATGCAAAACCGATTCGAAGGTTTCGTAACCTTGTTTGTTCATAGCAACATTCATGCTAAAATAGGCTGGAGGAGGTAACAAACCATCAGTAACCTCTTTGATGAATTCGGCTTCAGTCATGTTGGAGCGCAAAGCATAATTTGTAGCTTTTTGATTCCCAATGGTTGAAACAGTCTCTTTGCTCATGTTTTTTCCGCAGGCACTTCCGGCACCGTGCGCAGGATAAACAATAACGTCATCAGCCAAAGTCATAATTTTATCTCTTAGAGAATGAAATAAAATTCCGGCCAATTCATCCTGAGTCATTCCGGCTGCCTTTTGAGCCAGGTCAGGGCGGCCTACATCTCCAATAAATAAAGTGTCTCCAGAGAAAATTGCGTGATCTTTTCCGTTTTCGTCAATTAATAAAAAAGTAGTACTTTCCATGGTGTGTCCAGGTGTATGCAGGACTTTTATAGTAACCTTTCCAATTTTGAATTCCTGTCCGTCTTTTGCAGAAATGCAGTCAAATTCGCAGGCCGCATTTGGTCCGTAAACGATAGGTGCTCCGGTTTCTTTGCTCAAATCAACATGCCCCGATACAAAATCGGCGTGGAAATGTGTTTCAAAAATATATTTTAATTTAACCTGATCGCGTTCCAGACGGTCTAAATAAGGCTGTGTTTCTCTTAAAGGATCAATAATTGCAGCTTCTCCGTTTGATGTAATATAGTATGCACCTTGTGCGAGGCATCCGGTGTAAATTTGTTCGATTTTCATGATTCATTAATAATAAAGGGATAACAAAGGTAGTTTTGTTTTTTCTTAAAATAGGTGACTAATGTTACAGAAATTTGATTTTTGAGTGAAAAAGTTCAGATTTTGCCATGTGATTTGAGATAAATTAATTTAAAGTTTAGCAATTACGCTTTAAGCTTTAATTTTGTATATGACGAATATCATTTCAAAACAGAAATAAAATGAACACACAAGATTTATTAGATCAGATTGCTTTTATAAAAGAAATTGATAAAGTAAAATACATTCAGCGAAAAACGAAATTGTTTAACAGTGATCGTTGCGAAAATGACGCAGAACACAGCTGGCATCTGGCGTTGATGGCCATCGTGTTAGCAGAGCATTCTAATGTACCGATTGATATTCTGAAAGTGGTAAAAATGGTTCTCATTCATGATATTGTGGAGATTGATGCCGGAGACGTTTTTATTTACGACACTGTAAAAAATCATTCGAATACTGATGAAGAACGATTGGCAGCAAATCGAATTTTTGGCTTACTTCCAAAAAATCAGGCAGAAGAACTAATTTCAATCTGGGAAGAATTTGAAGAAGGGAAAACCAACGAAGCTAAATTTGCAAAATCGATGGACAGACTGGAACCTTTATTGCAAAATACTTCTAACAACGGTGGAACGTGGAAAGAGTTTGGAGTGAATTATGATAAGGTTTATGAAAAGAAAAGCGTGATAAAAGAAGGATCAAAATCATTATGGAATTATGCTGAAGGTTTGATAGACGAAAGCGTTGAAAAAGGGATTCTGAAAAAGGAATGATTTTTAAACACATAGAATCATAGTTTTTTCATGGCTTAAAAAGAGGCGTTTCACTAATTCTAAAGACACATAGCTATTGTGTTTTAAAGCAAGTGAAACGCCTTTTTGCGTTTACAAAATCTATGTTTCTATGTGTTTAAATATTTGCAGCTTATATTTTTTATAATTGTTGAAAAGTTTCACAAATATTAGACGATAAAGTCTTTTTACAGGACAGCAATTCGGGTTATAATCGGTAAATTTGTGGAACTTCATAAACAAATTACCTTATGGAAGAAATGCTCTTTTATGACCGAATGCAATTCGCCTTCACCATTACTTTTCATTATCTTTTTCCGCAGCTTACAATGGGTCTTTCGCTCATTATTGTTTACTTCAAGTGGAAATATCTCAAAACCAGTAACGAACAATACAACCACGCCACCCATTTCTGGATGAAGATTTTCGCCCTGAATTTTGCAATGGGAGTTGTAACCGGAATTCCGATGGAGTTTCAGTTTGGTACCAACTGGGCAAAATTCTCCGAATTAACAGGAGGAATTGTTGGTCAGACGCTGGCAATGGAAGGAATGTTCTCTTTCTTTCTTGAATCTTCTTTTCTGGGATTATTTTTATTTGGAGAAAAACTCCTTGGGCATAAATGGCATTTTGTAACCGGATTACTAATTTGTATCGGTTCCTGGGCCAGCGGATTTCTAATTATAGCCACACATTCGTGGATGCAGAATCCGGTTGGTTATGAAATCCTTGAAAACGGAAAATTTGTACTGAATAATTTTCAGGCATTATTTTTAAACCCATGGCTTTGGCCTTCTTTCCTGCACAATCAGGCGGCTTCCCTGGTAACAAGTTCATTTGTAGTGGCCGGAATAGGCGCTTTTTATATTTTAAGCAGAAAGAATGTTTCTTTTGGTAAACTGTTTTTAAAAACAGGTGTGATTTTCGGATTGATTTCGAGTCTTTTTGTCGCAGTTCCAACGGGAGATTTACTGGCTAAAAATGTAGTAAAATACCAGCCTGTTACTTTTGCGGCTATGGAAGGAATTTTTCACACAGAAGAAAAAGGTTCTGAAATTGTTTTGATAGGACAGCCCGATGTAAAAGATAAAAAGCTGGATAATAAAATTGCAGTTCCTAATATTTTAAGTTTCCTGACGTATGGAAACTGGAATCAGGAAATCCAGGGCTTGGATCAGTTTGAAGAAGACCTGCATCCGACCAATATCTCAGGATTGTATTATGCGTATCATATTATGGTAGGACTCGGAACCGTATTTATCGGTTTGATGGTTATTTCTCTTTTTCAGTTAATCAGAGGGAAATTGTTTGAAACCAAATGGCTTTTATGGTCGCTGATGTTTATGATGCCGTTTCCGTATATCGCCAATACAACTGGCTGGTACACCGCAGAACTAGGAAGACAGCCATGGCTGGTGTACAATTTAATGCGAACGGCTTCTGGTGCTTCGCCAACGGTTTCTTCGGGTAATACCTTATTTACCTTATTAGGTTTTATAGGTTTATACCTTTTGCTCGGAATGCTGTTTTTGCTTTTGGTTGGAAAAATTATCAATAAAGGACCGCATCATGTGGAACTTTCAACAGAAAAAATATAAGTATGGAATTTTTTTGGTATGTAGTTTTAATGGGAATTCTGGCTGTTTATCTGGTATTGGACGGTTACGATTTTGGAGCAGGAATTATTCATTTGTTTTTTGCGAAAACAGAAAGAGACAAAAAAGTTATTACCAATTCGATAGGTCCTTTTTGGGATGCGAATGAAGTCTGGCTGATTGCCGCCGGAGGTGTTTTGTTTTTTGCTTTTCCAACTTTATACGCTTCGTCTTTCAGCGGATTTTATTTGCCTTTGATTATGATTTTATGGCTGTTGATTTTCCGTGCTATCGGATTAGAAATGCGTGGACAGGTACACAATCATATGTGGGAAGCGATTTGGGACAAAGCTTTCGGAATCGCGAGTTTGCTTTTGGCGCTTTTCTTCGGAATTGCTTTAGGGAATATCGTTCGTGGTGTAAATCTCGGAATGGTTCAGAATGGCGTTTCTACGCAGGAAGCACATTATTTCTTCCTGCCTTTATGGAATCCTACGTTTAGCCCGCAGGCAAATGAATTAGGAATTATAGACTGGTTTACACTTTTTCTTGGAGTGGTGAGTGTTGTTGCTTTAACTATTCACGGTGCCAACTGGATTATTTACAAAACCAATTCAGCGCTGAATCCACAGCTTAAAAATGTGGTTTTTAAGCTGAATATCGCTTTGCTGGTTTTGGTTTTTATTTCGCTGCAGGTCTGGCATTTTATTGAGCCTAAACCATTTCACAATTTTGTTGAAAATCCGATTTTGTGGTTTTTTCCGTTATTGACTTTTGTTGGGATTTTAGGATTATTTAAAGTTCGTTCCTTTAAAAAAGACGGTTACGGATTTCTGTTTTCGACTTTGTTTTTAGTGGGCGGATTTGCTTCAACAGCGGTTTCCATTTTTCCGAATGTTTTGCCTTCAACCAATAAAGTGAACCCGTCATTAACGATTTACAATACAGCTGCCGGAGAATACGGTTTAAATGCAGGCTTGAGCTGGTTTTTTATAGCTTTGTTTTTGGTGATTGTTTATTTTATTATTCAGTACCGTATATTTAGTGGAAAGATGGATGATGTTGGGTATGGGGAGCATTGAGTTTTTTAGTTTGTTGTCGCAGTTTTTTCAAACCTGTTTTAGCAAGTATATAACTTAATCTTGTATAGAAAGGTCATTGAGTATTGCATGTAAGTATGTTCAAAAAATATTAATACTTTAGATTTGGAAAAGTAAATAAAGAATCAGAAATGTATAGATTTGTAAAATGAATATAAGTATAGAAAAAGAATTCAAGACTGGTATTTTTTCCTTTTTTGCAGGAGCAGGTTTTCTTGATTTGGGTTTTGAAATGACAAAAGGTTTTGAAACACTCTTAGTTAATGAGTATCACGCTCCATTTATGGAAATATATAAATCTTCTCGTAAAGATTTGGGAATAAAGCAACCTAGATATGGTCATCATGTTTGTGATATAACAAAATTTCTTGAAGATGATAAATCCCAATTTTTAAATGAAAGTATTAGATCAGCAAAGGAAACACATGATTTTGTTGGATTCATTGGAGGGCCACCATGTCCAGACTTTTCAGTTGCTGGGAAAAATAAAGGAGTTAAGGGAGAAAATGGGAAATTGTCAGGTACTTACATTGAGTTAATTATAAAAAACTCTCCAGATTTTTTTCTTTTTGAAAATGTTAAAGGATTATATAGAACTAAAAAACATAGAGAGTTTTTTGATTCTATAAAATTAAAGCTTATTTCAAATGGCTATTATCTAACTGAAAAGCTTATTAATTCAATTGAATATGGAGCACCGCAAGATAGAGAAAGAATTATTTTGATTGGATTTAAAAGAGATGTTCTAACTGAATTAGGATTACAAGTAAATGGTTCGCCAATTCTAAAATCGTTTGATTGGAATAGTAATTTGAAACATTCAGCATCTGAGATATTAGCACAGAATTGGCCAAAGAAAGAAGTTTTTCTGCAAGATTCTGTAAAAGATTGTCCTAAAGAAATAGATAGAAAATTAACCGTTGAATATTGGTTTAACAAGAATGATGTTGAAAATCATCCTAATGCAAACCATTACTTTCAACCTCGTGCAGGTTTAGCAAAGTTTTTGATAATTGAAGAAGGTGATGATTTGAAAAAATCATATAAAAGATTACATCGTTGGAGATATTCACCTACTGCTGCTTATGGAAATAATGAAGTTCATTTGCATCCATACAAAGCAAGAAGAATTTCTGCTGCTGAAGCTCTAGCAATTCAGTCATTACCAAAGAAATTTGTGATGCCTGAATCAACCTCATTGACAAATATGTTTAAGTCGATAGGAAATGGTGTTCCTTATTTAGCAGCTAAAGGATTAGCTGAAACGATTTCTAATTTCATAGAACAAACTAAAATAAACAGTAAGCATGAGGAAGTTATCAGCCAGTAATTTAGTTACTTCAATTAACCAACTTGATAAAAATATCTTTTACAATTATGTAAATCCTAAAACAAGAGGAATAATTAAAATTGACAGTGTTGATTTACCTGAAGGGCCAATTAGAATAAAAAGGTGGGATACTTCAAAGGGTGGAACTGAAGCTAACGCAAAAGTTGAAACGATATCTTCAGAAATGATTTGGAGAGTTGCTAATTCATTTCATAAAAACCAACCGATAAATTTGGATAGAGTACTAGGAGGTAGCTATAATACACGAAGTGTATTGGAAGCTTTATTAGCTTATACTCCCGAATTTTATTTTTGTTACCCAGGTAGAATTGAAAATAAAGCGGGTTTTACTTCTATAAAACATGGTCATAAACATTTAATATGGAAACCAGACACACCTCATAGAATTGGAATTATAGAAAAAATTGATACAGAAATTGTTATTTCTGAAATGCCAGCTTTGGACGCTTTTTATGACTCATTAGTTTTAACTGACACAATAGAAAAACAAGAACTTGATATAGAGATACAACGTAGGCATGCTCAAATCCAAATTGCTTTATATTTTATTGGTCATCAGTTAAACTTTAGAACTTGGATTGCTCAAAATGATAAGGGAATACTTTATCAAAATAAAAAGATTGGTGAATATGATGGAGTTATATCTTCATTGAAAGATGAAAAGTTAATGTCAGCATATAGTGATGCTATTCAAGCGGCACTTTTAATTGATTGTATTTGGTTTAAGAATGGTAAACTTATGCCTGCTGTTATGGAAATTGAACAATCTACAGGTGTCATAAGTGGCTTAAGTAGAATGAAAAATTTCAAAGATAAATTTCCTCCATTCCCAACTCGCTATGTAATTGTTGCTCCTGATGAAGACAGAGATAAAGTTATTAAAGAAGCAAATAAACCACAATTCAAAGATTTAGATACTAGATATTTTCCATATTCTGCTGTTGAAGAACTTTATGCTCTTTGTCAAAGAAGAAAAATAAAAGGAATTAGCGAAGAATTTTTGGATTGTTATATGGAACCAATTTTGAATTAAGTAAGATTTTGATAGTCTTTATTAATCGGAATAAACAAATGTTTTTAGATTAACAAAAAGTTATTCTTTATGATTCGGCAATCAATCTTCGTAATTACATTTTTTTTTACAGCCTCAGGTTTTACAACAATCCTAAAGCCAGATATAGATATAGTCCGGTCAAACATTTGGCATATTGCAGGGCCTTTGAAGGAAAATTTTGAAGTAATTAATACATTCAGACAAAAAGAAGGTGTTGTTCGGGTAACCGCTAAAGATAATCCTGTTGGCGAAATTGAACTGAATGTCCTGATCACATCATCAGTTTCAAATGATGGACCTCCAACTAACTTATCCGATAATTCACGTTTTGTAAAGATTATTTATAAATCAACTCAGCCCATTAAACTGCAGGCACGTGAAGGAAATGAAACAGGAACCGGCTGTGTGCATGGAGGATCGCATCCAAGAGCTGATTTGCCCGCATCTCCAAATGGATTCAAAACTATAAAAATTCCATGGACCCATTTCAGGCAGGACGGATTGCCAAACGGAAAACTTTTGAATATCCACAATCTCTGCAAATTCAATTTTGTCAATTATAATCCGGTTTCAGGAGCTGTGCTGGAAATAAAATCTGTTGTAATTGAAAATTGATATCTGATAAAATGCAACTCAGTTTTAAATAAAATCCAAAATTTCTAATTTTCCCAAGATTGCGTTAGGGATTACTTCACAATGATTTTATTTTTCATCGGAGTTCAGTAAACTTCGTTTGTAGCGGTATTTCCCAATTTAGAAAAACAAGGCTTTTTCAGCCGTAGTTTTTGTTAATTGGGAATTTAGCGGATAGCCTCCCGATAGCTATCGGGATAGGAAACGCCCAAAAGAATATTCTCTATTTTAGTAAAAAAGTATAGGTGATTTGCATCAGTATTTTTTCTAAGGATTTAATTACAACTGTCAGTTATATTCTATAATTTGAGTTGTAAGAAAAAAAAGAAGTTAATGCTTAATATTGCGTATCTAAGAATTTTTTCCTGAAGATTCCTGAAGGAAGATTTTTACGCAAACCTTTATTTTCTTATTATTATGTTCATTACTATTTTTACCGACACAATTAAATTTCACTACAAATCTAAAAACTGGCAGTACCATTTTGATGAAATTCAAGAACTCGGACTGCTCAAAAAAAAGAAAAAATATTTTCTTGAAAACGGTGCCTTTATTGCCGTAACCATCGTTGCTTATTATTGTATGATTTTCACAGATATAGTGGATCTATACTATATCATTCCGACACTTTTATGCTACGTTTTTATTATAATCGCAAGATTTGATAACCCTTCAGAATTTGCATATTTCGTATTTGTAAAAGATATTTACAGAAAAGAAATAAGAATTAAAATTGCATCAAAAGACCGTCTCCTGATAGGCAAACAGATAGATCGTTATCTGGATCTTCAGTTTGAAAGAAATATAAAAAAGACTGCTTAAATAAAAAATCAAAGATGTATTTATTCGGAATTTCCCATTATGATTTAGTTTTCATAATGGCAGCTTTGATGTATGGTTATTTTATTACCAGCAGAAAAAAATAATGAAATACTGCGTTACTATTCCTTACAATGATGCAGTTTTAGAATACCCTAAATAAGGTATAGTTATGCTGTTAAAAAAATTAATAGCGGGCTGTTTTAGCTATACCTGACCCCAAATTGAAAAAATATGGCCACAACAATTAAAAACAAAATCAAAAACATTAGAGAGTTAAAAAATTACACTCAGGAATATATGGCAGAAAAACTAGGCGTAACTCAGGCCGGTTATAGTAAAATAGAAAAAGGAAAAACGTCTTTGAGTTATGAAAAACTGGTCGAAATAGGAAGAATTCTGGATGTGAGTGTTGAAGATATTATCAGTTTTGATTACGACCGATATTTTAATAGTTTTAATAGAATCACCGGAAATAACAATGGAAGTATTTTGATAAATACAGAAAATACTTCTACGTTGAAAGAACTTTATGAAGACAAAATCAGATTATTAGAAAAACTTTTAAACAGGACAGAAATTGAACTTGGGCGTTATAAAGAAAAATATGGGGAAATCTGAAATGACTCTATTGACAATGCGTCCTGTTTTTGGCCCAAAATTCATTTTTGGGCTATTTTTTTGTCCAGATTTGTGAAATAAAGCCCTGGATTCTTTTATTGTATGCTGTCTTGGAATAGAAAAGATGGTTTTAGTTTCATCTTTGCCAAAGTTTAAATTTTGGCAAAGACTACTTTACAAGTACAACTAAATTCAAAATAATTAAAAAAAAAGCTGTGCAGGCTTACTAAACTGCACAAAACTTTAAACGTTAAAGAAAACTTCTTTTGTGATAATATAAAAACCCATTATGAGTACAAACCATCCAAAAAGGGGTTTTAGTTTTGCTCCGTCAATTTTTTTAGAAAGCTGGCTTCCGATTAACATTCCGAGGAGTGCCATGGCTGAAACGCTTAATAAAAAAGAATAATTTATAGGTGTTCCGATGTATAAATCGCCTCCAAAACCTATTGATGAATTTATTGTGATTATCAATAATGAGGTTCCAACGGCCTGTTTCATAGGTAAATTGGCAAAAAACAACAAGGCCGGAATAATAAGGAATCCTCCACCGGCACCAAGGAATCCGGTTACAATTCCGACTACAAAACCTATCAGGCTTAATTGCAGGTAATTGGTTTCGGCATTTTTTATTTCGGGCTGTTCTTTTTTAATCATCGAAATCGCCGCCGTAATCATTAATATTGAAAAAACAATCATAATCAGAAAGTCTTTTGAAACTGAATAAGAGGCTATGCAAAATAAAGTAGCTGCAATTTGAGGAAAAATAACTTCACGGATAATCAGAATTGAAACCACAGACGGAATCGCAAAATACAAAGCCGATTTGAGTTTCAGGTTACCCATTTTGTAATGATTGTAACTGCCAAATAAGGCGGTCAGTCCAACGATAAATAAGGAGTATGAAGTCGCCTGATCCGGATTTACCTTAAACAAATAAACTAAGATCGGAATAGTCAAAATCGATCCGCCACCGCCAATTAAGCCCAGTGAAATTCCGATAATGATTGAGGCAAAATAACCCAGATATTCCATTGCATTTGTTTTGATGCAAAGGTGGTTGGTAAATTAGAAATCTACAGTAACATTTATCACAGAAGGTTTAATTTTACTATTAAGGCATTAAGATGATTAAGTCTAACTTTGTGTTTTTAAGTAGCTAAAGATAATTAAGTAGTAAAAACGTATAATATTTACCATTAAGATATTAAGATATTAAGATGATTAAGTCTAACTTTGTGTTTTTGGTAGCTAAAGATAATTAAGCCGTACTAAAAATTAATCATTAATTTATTAAGTTGAGAAAAGTTAAGCCGAATTCTTAATATTTCTTAAACTTTTTAAGTCTAATATTTATTGAAGTAAAGCTAAATTTCTTAATGGTTAAATTTTAGCAGTTCAATCTGGTTACGGTTCAATTTAACCAGTCCTCTTTGTTCCATTTTTTTTAATAATCTCGAAACAACTTCCCTGGAAGTGTTGAGTTCAGTTGCGATTTCCTGATGTGAAAGGTTAACTTCAGAGCAGCCACAGGAATCAGAATGTCTTTTTAGGTAAAACTCCAAACGTTCATCCATAGAACGGAAAGCGATGTTGTCAACGACTTCCAGAACTTCTTCAAAACGGCTTCTGTAGGTTTCAATTACAAATTCGTACCAGGAGCGGTGTTCCATCATCCATTTGTCCATCATCTGTAGTGGAATCATCATGACCGAAACATCTTCGACTACTTTGGCCATAATCTGGCTTTTTTCGCTTTTTGCGGTACAAATCATCGAAATGGCGCAGGCCTGTCCCGGCTGTAAATAATACATTAAAAACTCTCCGCCATCTTCGCCCTCGCGGTAGATTTTGATTTTTCCTTTGGTAATTAAAACGGTATTTTTAATATACTGCCCGGTTCGCATTAAAACAGTTCCGGCCTTAAAATCTTGTGCACTGCCGTTTTCTTCAATAGTAGCAATCAGTTCGGTTGAGAAATTTGGAAAAAGGGTTTTTAATGAAGGCTGCATGGGTGATATTTAAAAATAAATGATACTGTTTTACTCATTAAATTTTCGTTTTGTATTCCTGCTGTAAAATAAAATCTTAATGTTTTGTTGTTACAGATTTTATCAAAAACAAACTAAAATTTATAATTGTTTGCAAAGATAACAGATTAGAATGGTATAAATTGTCAGAAAACTATTTTTAAGATAAGAAATCCTAAAATGAAAAAATCCTATTTTCTATCGATATTCCAATATGTTTTTTTGAAAATAGTGAGTAAATTTGTAAAACACTAATTATAATACTTATTCTAAAACGTTTTCTGTGAATAATAATCGAAATCGTATTTTGTACGTATTTTATTTAGTAAAAACTTTTAATTTTACAAAAAACACAATGCTATGAATTTATCACAAGAAGATTGGGTTGCACAATTAGGCGCTGACGAAAATGCAGTTATACTTGACGTAAGAACTGAAGACGAGTTTAACGACGGCTATATTGAAAACGCTGTGAACATTGACATCAATAAAGGCCAGGCTTTTATTTATGAAATAGAGGAATTAGATAAAAATAAAAATTACTATGTGTATTGCCGCTCAGGAGCAAGAAGTGCAAAAGCATGTCAGATTATGAATGAATTAGGTTTTGAAAACGCCTATAATCTGCTTGGTGGAATTCTGGACTGGGAAGGCGAAACCGTAAACCCATAAAAAGTGAAAGAGGCGCAAAAGCCTCTTTTTCTTTTAAAACTATTAAATAACCAACTTAAAATTACCAGATTATGAGTTTTATACCAGAGGAGTATCAAATTAAAACCCTTGTAAACCAAGATACATATCTTGTAAACGGGGAATTAAAAAAATGGACAGGACAAACTACACCTGTTTTTTCTACGATATCATCTACAGAGAAATATGCACCGACATTATTAGGATCTATTCCGTTTATGGCAGAAAAAGAAGCCGCTGAGGTTGTTGAAGCTGCTACTGCCGCTTATAACAAGGGACAGGGATTATGGCCAACCATGAAAGTGATTGACCGTATCAAATGCATGGAAAATTTCGTAAAACAGATGAAAGAAACCCGCGAAGAGGTGGTTAAACTTTTGATGTGGGAAATTGGAAAAAACCTTGGTGACTCACAGAAAGAATTTGACAGAACAGTTGAATATATTCAGGATACTATTGATAGTTATAAAGAATTAAACAGACGCAGTTCGCATTTTTCTAAAGTTCAGGGAGTACATGCCATGATTCGCCGTGGACCTCTTGGAGTTGTATTGTGTTTAGGTCCATATAACTATCCTCTTAACGAAACTTTCTCATTACTGATTCCTGCGTTGATTATGGGGAATGCTGTAATCTTTAAACCTGCAAAACATGGAGTTCTTTGTATTACACCATTATTGGAAGCATTTAGAAGCAGTTTTCCAAAAGGGGTTATCAATATCGTTTACGGAAGAGGCCGTGAAGTCGCTTCTCCAATTATGAAATCAGGAAAAATTGATGTACTGGCTTTAATCGGAAATAGTAAATCTGCAATTGCCTTACAGGATCAGCATCCAAACAAAAACAGATTACGTCTGATTTTAGGTCTGGAAGCTAAAAATCCGGCTATCATTTTACCGGATGCCGATTTAGATTTGGCTATTCAGGAATGCATTACGGGTGCATTATCTTTTAATGGTCAGCGTTGTACGGCTTTAAAAGTATTGTATGTACACGAGTCAATTGCTGAAGAATTTAATAAACGTTTTTCTGAAAAAGTTGATGCTTTGGTATTCGGAAATCCTTGGGAAAAAGGAGCTTCTTTAACTCCGCTTCCTGAACCAGAAAAACCGGCTTACATTCAGGGGTTAATCGATGATGCTAAAGCAAAAGGAGCAAAAATATTGAATGAAAAAGGAGGAAAACATACTGAAAATTATATTTTTCCTTCGGTTTTATTCCCTGTAAATAAAGAGATGAGAGTGTATCATGAAGAGCAGTTTGGGCCAGTAGTTCCAATCATTTCTTTCAAAGATATCAATGAACCTCTTGAAGATATGGCAGAATCAAATTACGGACAGCAGGTAAGTTTGTTTGGAAAAAACATCAAAACGCTGGCTCCGCTTATCGATGCTTTGGTAAATTTAGTGTGCAGGGTAAACCTGAACAGTTCTTGTCAGAGAGGTCCGGATGCATTCCCGTTCACAGGGCGTAAGGATTCTGCAGTAGGAACTTTGAGTATTCCGGATGCATTACGTTCATTCTCAATCCGTACGTTTGTTGCTTCAAAAGATATTGATTATAATAATGAAATCCTTCAGGAGTTATTAAACAGTAAAGAGTCTAATTTCATCAATACAGATTATATTTTATAATCTTCAAGGTTATATATTAATTTTCAAAACCGCTTTTTCCTTTTTAGGATTAGGCGGTTTTTTCTTTTTAGCAGGTAGTTTGAAGATTTTTAACTTGCCTGGAAACAAACAAAAAGTGTATAGTGTTTCGTAAAGTGTGTAATAAATACACACATTGAATTTTGATAAAAAAGCTAATTGTTTAATTATCAGTTCAAAAATCTAATGGCATAAGCCTTGTAAAATCACGGTTATAATAATTCTCTAAAAATAGAAACAAGACAGAGAGAATTAGAAATAAAAGCCATTTTAGATAGAAATAGATAATACGACCATAATGAAAAGCGAGACAATTACTTCAGACCAATTTTACGCCTCAACTCTTAGTGAAATCCATAAAGAAGAACTTACAGTAAAAAGTTCGATTTTTAATTTTCAGAATAAATCAAAAAATCATGATGAAAAAACTTCAAGCCCATTGGGGATTGCTGTACTCATAATCAGTTTTATTTTAATGCTTACAGGAGCCTTTTTTGTATATGAATTCCAGTCAGATTTTGATCAGTTTCATATCGAAAGAATAAATTCGACATGGGGTTATCCGTTTCTCATTGTAACGATTTTATTGTTTTTCTTTCAAACGGGTGTTTTTCTATATAATGTTTACCTGTATTTTCGATACAAACCAATCGAATCGGTTACAGACGATTTGCTGCCAACCTGTACTGTAATTGTTCCTGCTTACAATGAAGGAAAATTGGTTTGGGATACTTTATTGAGTCTTGCAGAAAGTGATTTCCCTGAAGAAAAAATGCAGCTGCTGGCAATTGATGACGGAAGCAAAGATGATACATGGTATTGGATGCAGCAGGCAAAACTAAAACTGGGTGATCGTCTTACCATTTTTCAACAGCCTGAAAACAAAGGAAAACGTCACGCCCTATACCGCGGATTTGAACTTGGTACAGGAGAGATTTTTGTAACGGTAGATAGTGATTCAATTGTAAAAAAAGATACTTTGCGAAATTTAGTCAGCCCGTTTGTTGTAGATGAAAAATGCGGAGCCGTTGCAGGAAATGTTCAGGTTTTGAACAATAAAAAAGCAATACTTCCAAAAATGCTTAACGTGAGTTTTGTAATGAGTTTTGAATTCGTGCGCTCGGCAGAAAGTATGTTAGGTTCTGTTCTTTGTACACCAGGAGCAGCAGCAGCTTACAGAAAAACAGCTGTGTTTGGATGCCTTCTGGAATGGATTAATCAGACTTTTATGGGACAGCCTTCTGATATCGGCGAGGATCGTGCAATGACCAATATGATATTAAAACAAGGGTATCACGTTTTATTTCAAAAAAATGCGGTGGTGTTAACTAGCGTACCTGAAGAATATACTGGTTTGTATAAAATGTTTATCAGATGGGGAAGAAGTAATGTCCGTGAGAATCTCATGATGGGACAATATGTTTTTAAGAATTTTAGAAATGAATCTAAATTTGGAGCAAGACTTTTATTTATGAACCAGTCTCTGAAACAGATTATGACCTTTCCGTTATTGTTGTTTATGCTGTTTCTTATTGTTACTCATCCGTTATTATTTCTGAGTTCAACATTTTTAGCCATATTAATTGTATCCAGTTTTCCGGTTATATTCTATGCAAAAAGATATAGTTTTTCAGAGGCATTTTGGGCATATTCTTACAGCATTTTTTACACTTTTGGATTATTCTGGATTGCACCTTACGCACTTGTTACGGCAAATAAAAGAGGCTGGCTAACCCGCGGATTATCAGAAGTTAAATAATAAACAAAAATAAACTAAATTAGAGCCGTCTGTTTCCTGTTGATTCAGACGGTTTTTATTTTTTAAAATGGTAATAAAAGAAATTAAAGGTTCAGACACCTGGCAGATAAGACACGAAGTAATGTGGCCGGAACAGCCTTTTGAATTTGTTCAGTTAGTAGAAGATGAATTCGGTTTGCATTTTGGTGTTTTTACAGAAGATAAGATGGTTTCAATTGTGTCCTGCTTTATTTCAGATGATGAAATGCAGTTTAGAAAACTTGCTACTTTACCCGAATATCAGGGAAAGGGAATAGCTTCTGAACTTTTAAAACACATTTTCGGTCTGGCTCAAAAAAAGAATTTGAAAAGAATCTGGTGCAATGCAAGAAGCAATAAAAAAGCTTTTTATGAAAAACTGGGGATGAAAGACACTTTTCAAACGTTTGATAAAGCAGGTCAGGAATTTACAATAATGGAGCTTTATTTGTGATTCTTTAAATGTGAAAAAAATCTTAATTGAAAGCAATTTTTAGAACAGGTCAATTAATTGTCTTAATTTAACCACAGACAAAATTATAAGTTAGTTTACCATGGAGAATTTAAAAATTAAGGCTTTTATACCACTTTTATATCTAGTTTGGTCTGATGATCTTTTAACTCAAAAAGAGTTTACGACCTTACGCGAATTTATTACTTCTCTAACACTGCTTTCAGCTGAAGAACAGCAATATCTTCTTTCGAAAGTGGATATTTCTAATCCGCCTTCGCGAAATGAACTCACGCAATGGAAATCGGATATTGAGAGAACTATTAAGGATAAATCTTCTATAAAGTCAATTTTTGATATTGCAGCAGCACTTTCTGATAAGGACTCGAATATTGCAGCTTTAGAGCTGAATTTTAAAAAACTGGAAAATGACCTTGGGGTTTTAGGTGAAGAGGTAATTCTGAATTTCAAAACAAAGGCAGGTTCTTTTACCGCCAGTTCTCAGACCAATGATAATTTTGATGTTCAGAAATTAACTGAAATTCTGGATGGAGAACAGGCAGCTATTATCAAAAGGGTAAAATCAATTATTTCAAGACCTGAGTTTGCTTATGAAACTTCTACAGATATAAATGTCTATCGCCAAAAAGTATACGATTGGTGCAAAATTTTAGCTGATGAAAACCTCGGAAACATGGCGTATCCAAAGCAATATGGAGGTGGCGAAAACATTGCGGATTATTTTGCAATTATGGAAACGCTGAGTTATCATGATTTGAGTCTGGTAATAAAATTTGGTGTTCAGTTTGGACTTTGGGGAATGAGTGTTCAGTCACTGGGAACCGAAAAACATTATGCAAAATACCTTAAAGATATTGGCGCATTAAAACTTCCGGGTTGTTTTGCGATGACCGAAACACATCACGGTTCAAATGTAAAAGGGCTGGAAACTACAGCAACTTATAATCACAGCGATCAGACTTTTGTCATTCACACACCACACGAAAAAGCACAAAAAGAATACATTGGTAACGCTGCCGTTCACGGACAAATGGCTACTGTTTTTGCCAAACTGATTATTGATGGTCACGATTATGGTGTAAATGCCTTTGTAGTTCCGTTACGAGATACAAACGGTAATACTTTAGAAGGTGTTACTATTGGTGATTGCGGGCATAAAATGGGATTGAATGGTGTTGATAACGGAAAAATTAGTTTTGATAATGTGGTGATTCCAAAAGAAAATATGCTGGATCGTTTTGCTTCTGTAAACGACAAAGGTGAATTCGAAAGCCCGATTCCGAGTGATAACAGACGTTTTTTTACTATGCTGGGGACTTTAGTAGGCGGTAGAATCGGAATTCCGCGTTCGGCATTGTCGGCTGCTAAATCAGGGCTTACAATTGCCATCAGATATAGTGATCAGCGAAGACAATTTGGTCCCGAAGGAGGATCTGAAGTGCCAATTTTAAATTACAGAATGCATCAGCGCCGATTGCTTATTCCGTTAGCCAAAACTTATGCGGTACATTTTGGCTTACAATATCTTACGAGCCGTTTTTTAAACAGAACCGAATCTGAAATGCAGGATATTGAAGCTCTGGCTGCCGGAATGAAATCGTATTCTACATGGAGTACCAGGGATATTTTGCAGGAATGCCGTGAGGCCTGTGGCGGAAAAGGCTATTTGTCTGAAAACCGAATTGATGCCTTGAAAAATGATACTGAAATTTATACCACTTTTGAAGGAGATAACACTGTTTTGATGCAATTAGTAGCCAAAAACAGGCTGGCAGAATTCAGAAAAGCATTTGGAGAAATGGGATCTTTGGGTATCATCAATTATGTGTTTGAAAATGCCAAAATCGCCATAGCAGAAAAAAATCCGATTGCAACCAGAAGAACAGACGAAGAACATTTACTGGATTATCAGTTTCATTTACAGGCTTTTCAGCATCGCGAAAGAACGATTTTAGCATCGGCTGCAAAACGCATTAAGAAATTGGTTGATAACGGTTTAGAAGCTTATGATGCTTTTAATGTGGTTCAGCACCAAATGATTGAAGTTGCTACGGCTTATTTAGAGCGTGTGATTTTAGAGCAGTTTCAAATCGCCATTGAAAAAACAGAAGATTTAAAAACAAAAGAAATTTTATTGAAATTAAATCAGCTGTATGCGCTTTCGCAAATAGAAAAAAACAAAGCCTGGTATTTGGAGGATGGATATATGGAAGCTGTAAAAACCAAAGCAATCCGTAAAATAGTCAATCAGCTTTGCTGGGATATCAGGCCTGATGCGGTTTCTCTGGTAAATGCATTTGATATTCCTGAAAGTTGTCTGAGAGCGCCAATTGCAGTGTATAATTAAAAATTAAATTCTTTAATATTGTAATTATAAATCTCATTGCCACTTGAAAAAATATTTTCTGTTTTTTATAATCCTTCTGGTTCACTTTCCGGTTTATTCATCGGATAGTACAGATGTTATTTTAGAAAGACTAAATGGCGCTATCAAAAACAAACAGCATTATGTACGTTTAAAAGAAGAACGGATTTTAAATTTCAAAAAGATAAAATCTAAGGATTTATCAAAAGAACAGGAATACAATTACAACAATGCTTTATATAATGAATATCAGAAATTCAACTCAGATTCTGCTATTCATTATGTAAAGAAAAACCTTAAAATAGCAGCTGAGCTTAAGAAAAAAGATTTACTGGACCTGTCGCAGCTGCAATTAGCAAATCTTTATTCTTCATCTGGAAAATACCGTGAATCTGAATCCATTTTAAAAAGTATCAGTAAAAAAGAATTAGACAAATCATTGCTGCCTAATTACTATGTTGTGTACCGTGAATTTTATGAGCATTATAACGCAAATAGTGTCAGTAAGGTGTTTATTGAGCAAATAGGCAAATACCGTGATTCATTGCTGGTTGTTTTAAAACCTAATTCTTTAGACTATAAAATCAATAAAATTCAGCGAAATATTTATTACAAGGAGTTTGATATTGCTGAAAAAGAATTAATGGATTTGCTGAAAGTAACCAAAGACGGAAATCCGCAATATGCCATGATTACCTATCTTTTAGGAAGCATTTATGAAGCCAAAGGCCCGGTAGAGTTAAGAAAGAAATATTATGCTCTTTCTGCAACTTCAGATATTAAGCAAGCCATAAAAGATAACGCTTCACTACAGGAACTTGCACTGGTTTTCTATAAAACTGGCGATGTGGATATGGCTTACAAATTAACACAATCTGCTATTGAGGATGCGCTTTTTTGTAATGTACAGTTTCGTACCCTCCTAATGTCTCAGGTGTATTCCATTATCAATACAGCTTATTTAGAACGTGAAGCCCAACGAAAAGCTGAGCTTAAAGTTTACCTTCTTTGTATTAGTCTGCTATCGCTGTTTTTGATTGCAGCGGTTATTTACGTTTACAAGCAAATGAAAAAAGTATCCAGAATTCGTGGAGAACTTTATGAAACCAGTCAGAAACTGGCCGAATTAAACAAAGATATTTCAGAAACCAATAATCAGCTTCAGGAACGTAATGCCCAATTGTCGGAGTCCAATCATATTAAGGAAGAATACATTGCACATTTCTTCAATTTGTGTTCTGCGTACATCAACAAACTGGAAAATTATCGCGTGATTTTAAACAAAAAAGCGACGGCCAGACAATTTGATGAGATTTACAAAATGTTGAAATCGACTACTCTGGTTGATAATGAACTGGAAGAATTATACAAAAATTTCGACATTATCTTTTTGAGTTTGTATCCCACTTTCGTGAAAGATTTTAATGCTTTGCTCATAAAAGAAGAACAAATTGTATTGAAACAAGGAGAAGTACTCAATACAGAACTTAGAATTTTTGCATTGATCAGACTCGGAATAACCGATAGTGTGAAAATTGCAGCATTTCTTCGTTACTCTTTAAGTACTATTTATAATTATCGTACCAGAGCCAGAAACAAGGCCGTAGTTTCCCGAAATGGCTTTGAAGAAATGGTGATGAAAATAGGTTTGATTTCGTTAAAAGCCTGATTTTATGATTTTAAAAGCACTACTTTTTTTATTGCTTTTTTGAAACTAAAATATTTGTTTTCAGTGATTTAATTTTTAAAATCACTACTTTTTTTATTTAGAATTCCTACGAATACGATAACGTTTTAGTTTTACCATACTATTTAGAAAACCTCATTTTAGTACGGACAAAAAAATTAAAAGTTATGTTTAAAAACGTTAAAGCAATAAGTGTTTTATTATTGCTGATCTCTTTTGGAATTAAAGCACAAAATAAAATTCCAATTTATCTGGATGATAAAAAGCCAATTAATGAACGTTTAGAAGATGCGCTTTCGCGAATGACGACCAGCGAAAAAATTGCGATGATTCATGCACAGTCTAAATTCAGCTCACCTGGTGTACCGCGTCTTGGAATTCCGGAAAACTGGATGACAGACGGTCCACACGGAATTCGTACTGAAGTAAAATGGGACGAATGGGAGCAGGCTGGCTGGACCAACGATTCATGTATTGCATTTCCCGCTCTTACAGCTTTATCTGCAAGTTGGAACAAAGAATTAGCATTGTTGTATGGAAAATCAATAGGTGAAGAAGCACGTTATCGTAATAAAAATGTGCTTTTAGGCCCGGGAGTGAATATTTACAGGAGCCCTTTAAATGGCCGTAACTTTGAATACATGGGCGAAGATCCTTTTCTGGTTTCAAAAATGGTAGTTCCTTACATTAAAGGGGTTCAGTCAATTGGAGTAGCCGCTTGTGTAAAACATTTTGCTTTAAACAATCAGGAAACCAATCGTAATTCGGTAAACGTAATTGTGGATGATCGTGCCTTATATGAAATTTATCTGCCTGCTTTTAAAGCGGCTGTTCAGGAAGGTGAAGTGTGGGCAATTATGGGATCTTACAATAAATACAAAGGACAGCAATGCTGCCATAATGAATTTTTACTAAATGATATCCTTCGAGGGGAATGGGGTTTTAAAGGGGTGGTTGTTTCCGATTGGGGAGGTGTTCACGACACTAAACAAGCCATTCATAATGGTTTGGATATGGAGTTTGGTTCCTGGACAAACGGACTTACATGGGGAACCAGTAATGCGTATGACAACTACTATCTGGCAAAACCGTATGCAGACATGATTGCAAAAGGAGAAGTAGGAACAAAAGAATTAGACGAAAAAGTACGTCGTATTTTGCGTTTGTCCTTCCTGACAAATATGAATAAGAATCGTCCTTTTGGATCATTTGGAACAGAAGAACACGCTAAAGCAGGATTGAAAATTGCAGAAGAAGGAATCGTATTGCTTCAAAACAAAAACAATGTTTTACCAATTGATCTTTCTAAAACTAAAAAGATTGTTGTTATAGGAGAAAATGCAATAAAAATGATGACAGTCGGAGGAGGAAGTTCTTCACTTAAAGCAAGATACGAAATCACTCCGCTTGAAGGACTGAAGAAAAGAATAGGTAATCAGGCTGAAATCGTTTATGCCCGAGGTTATGTTGGAGATCCAACCAGTAATTATAATGGAGTTGTTGCAAAAGTAAGTTTGGAAGAAAAACGTTCTGAGGCTGAATTGACTGCTGAGGCATTAAAAATTGCAAAAGATGCTGATGTCGTTCTTTTTATTGGAGGACTGAACAAAAGTCCCAACCAGGATGATGAAGGATATGATCGTAAAGAATTAAACCTTCCATACAATCAGGATAAACTAATAAGTGAATTGGTTAAAGTAAATAAAAATGTGGTTTTTGTAAATATTTCAGGAAATGCTGTAGCGATGCCGTGGGTAAAAGAAGTTCCCGGAATTGTTCAGGGATGGTTTTTAGGTACTGAAGCCGGAAATGCTTTGGCAGCTGTTTTGGTTGGGGATGTGAATCCATCGGGAAAATTAACTTTTACTTTTCCGGTAAAATTATCGGATAACGGAGCGCACGCATTAGGAGAATTTCCGGGTGGTGATGAGGTTAAATATAATGAAGGGATTTTCGTTGGTTACCGCTGGGCCGAAAAACAAAAAGTAAAACCATTATTTTCTTTCGGTCATGGATTAAGTTATACCACTTTCGAATACGGAAAAGTAACTGCTGATAAAAAACAAATTGGGGCGAATGATCAAATTACATTTTCTGTGAAAGTAAAAAATACAGGTAAGAGGGAAGGTTCAGAGATTGTTCAGCTTTATATCAGTGACTTAAAATCTTCATTGCCGCGTCCGATAAAAGAATTAAAAGGATTTGAGAAAATTTTGCTTCAGGCGGGAGAAGAAAAAACGGTAACTTTTACAGTTGATAAAACAGCTTTAAGCTTTTTTGATGATAAAAAACACGGCTGGGTTGCTGAACCGGGAGCATTTGAAGCTATTGTCGGAGCATCTTCAACGGATATAAAATCTAAAGTGAGTTTTTCACTTCAATAATTTCATTTTCTAAATTGGTTGGTTGTAAAGCTGCAATTGTAAAAAAGTTGCAGCTTTACTTTTAAAAAAATTACCGTTGAAGAAGAGTAATTTTCAGAATTGTAAAAACGAAGTTTCTGTTTGTTGAAAAACTTCAGCTTAATTTAGCTATTTTAGACTCCGCCAAAAAATAAAATTAACTATCTAACCACCAAAAATATTTTTATGAGTTTAACTTTTAATGAAATCAAATCCAAAAAACATTATGAAATTTTAGACGGCCTGCGTGGCGTAGCAGCGATTTTAGTAGTTGCTTTCCATGTTTTCGAAACATTTGCATTAGGAAACCGTTTTAAACAAATTATCAATCACGGTTACCTTGCAGTAGATTTCTTTTTCCTTTTATCCGGATTTGTTGTAGCATATGCATATGATGACCGGTGGGGAAAAATGAGCCAATGGGAGTTTTACAAAAGACGCTTAATCCGACTGCAGCCTATGGTAATTATGGGAATGATTATCGGAGCAGTTTTTTATTATTTTCAGGCTTCGGATAATTTATTTCCACAAATTGCAGGAATGCCAGTATGGAAATTGTTGTTAGTGATGCTGATCGGTTTTACTCTGATTCCGGTTCCAAAGGCTATGGATATTAGAGGCTGGGGAGAAATGCATCCGCTTGATGGACCGGCATGGTCACTTTTTTTCGAATATATTGCTAATATTTTATATGCTTTGTTATTCTGTAAATTTTCAAATAAAGTGCTCGGAATCTTTGTTTTAATATTTGCGGGTATGCTGATTAATTACACTGTTTTTGGCCCTAAAGGTGATGTTATTGGAGGATGGTCCTTAGATCTGGAACAAATGAATATTGGTTTTACCCGTTTATTATATCCTTTTTTCGCCGGAATTCTGCTTTCCCGTTTAGGAAAATTGATTCATATAAAAGGAGCTTTTTGGGTGTGTAGCATATTAATCGCAATTGTTTTGACGATTCCGAGAATTGGAGACGAGAACAGTCTTTGGATGAACGGGCTGTATGAATCTTTTTGTATTATTCTTGTGTTTCCTTTGATTGTATCTATTGGCGCAGGAGGAGAAATAAAAAATCCATTTTCACTTAAAATTTGCAAAGCTTTGGGTGATATTTCGTATCCGCTTTATATCACACATTATCCGCTGATTTATTGGTATTCTGCCTGGGTGGTAGATAATAAAATTTCGTTAGAAGACGGATATTTAGTGGGGATAGGAGTTTTAGTTGCGAGTGTAATCATCGCTTTTATATGTTTGAAATTTTATGACGAACCGGTTAGAAAATGGTTACAAAATAAATTTCAAAAGCGTAAAGTTGTTGTGGAATAAAGAATCGTATCAAGTTTTTATATGTAGAGATGCACTGTTGTGCATCTTTATTTGCTATAGATTGTCGAGATTAAAATATTTTTTCAAATTTAATTTTTCAATATTTTTTAGACGTGATGTTTAATGTCTACTGAAATAAAAAACGATAAAAATGTCAGAGTTAGATCGAATTAATAATATGTCAATATACCAAAAGGCAGAACAAATTTATAAATTAACAGAAGGATTGGTGCAGATAATTCCTTCTGATAATGAATTTTTACAGGAAATGACAGTTCGGTTTATGTTGGGAAATGCTATGATTTTGCCGATAAAAGTTGCAGGAGCAGAAGGAGGGGATTTGTATGATCTTAGAATGGAAAATGCTGCAATTATTCGTAAAGCAGCACGTGAGTTATATGTACAGGCAGGAAGTTTACGTTATGAAGAAGGTATTACGGATACTGATTACATAGATTTATTGCGAAGTACAATTGATGAATTCCGGTTGTTGTTTATTGACTGGGTTGCGAGTTTTGATGTTTGGAATTATATTAAAGACAGTTGGGGATTATTTAATCCGCCCGGAGTAAATGCACTTGACAAAGATCCGGATGATGATATTTCTTTTAATCCAAATGATTTCTTTGAATCTGATGATGAAGATTAATTATAAATGGGATAAATTTTAAGTTTACCCCATTTAAACAAAATCAATCATTTTAATTCATAAAAGTTTCTCTTTCCAATTTTAATTTTTGTTTCTTTTTTTAATTGAATCAACTCATAAGCATGTGTAATTTTCAGATTATTGATTTGAACTGCACCGCTTTCAATTAATCTTCGATTAGCCGATTTTGTAATGTCTTTCTTTAACAAAGTGCAAAGTTCTATTAACGCTATATTTTCTGACTCATTTGATAAAGAAGAAATCAAAATTGGAATAAAAGATTTTGTACTAAAATTTTTATTTTGAAATTGATTTGCAAAGAAATCTTCTGCTTCATCTGCCTTATTTTCATCATGGTATTGAATGATAATATTTTTAGCAATCAATTTTTTAATGTTCATTGGATTTTCAACTTCTAATCTTTTCTTTATTTCTTGCTTTTCTTCGAATGAAAAATCAGTTGCCAATTCTAGAAATTCTAAAATGAGATTATCAGGAATTGACATTGTTTTGCCAAACATTTCATTTGGTTCGTCAATTAAACCGATTGTATTATGAAGCGATTTACTCATTTTTTCTTTTCCATCAAGACCTTTCAACAAAGGCATGCACATTACAATTTGAGAAGGCATTTTGAAGCTTTCCTGCAATTGTCTTCCCATTGTGCAGTTAAACAATTGATCGGTGCCTCCGATTTCGATATCGGCATTAATTTTTACCGAATCAAATCCCTGTAGAATTGGGTAAACTAGTTCATGCATGGCAATGGGTGTGTTCTCAGTGAATCGTTTGTTAAAATCATTTCTGTGCATTAACTGAGCTACTGTTACATTCGACATAATTTGAATAACTTCAGAAAAAGAAAGCTGATCAAGCCATTCTGAATTAAAAACAATTTGAGCTTTTTCAATATCAATAATTTTTGATAATTGGGCAATATAAGTTTCTGCGTTATGTTTGACTTCTTCAGATGTCAAAGGTTTTCTGCTTTTATTTTTTCCGGTTAGATCACCAATTTGGGCAGTGAAGCTTCCTACCAAAATTACGATTTGATGTCCCAAATCCTGAAATTGTTTTAGCTTTTTTAACACAACAGCATGTCCCAAATGAAGATCAGGTGCAGTTGGGTCAAAACCTAGTTTGATGATAAGTTTTCTGTTTTCTTTTTCTACTTGTTTTAATTTTTCTTCCAAACCATTTTCAGGCAAAAAGATTTCTACGTTTTCTTTAAGTTTTTGAATTGTTTCCATTTTTTGTTAAAATAAAAAAAGCCCGGACAATAATGCCCGGGCTTTAAGGTTGATATATAATTTATCTTTTTAATTTACAATCGCGAATACGTTGAATTATATGCATAGCCTTTCCGAGCAAGTATTATTGCATAATAATAAGTGCTGAAAAAAGGAAGGCGTAATATGCTGTTCAAGAATTTCATTTGACTGCAAAGGTAATTTTTAATTGATAACTTTTGAAATTATTCTAAAACTAATGCTCCCAGAGCTTCTTTACTAAAACCTTTCAACTGATCTGTTTTTCCGGCTTTAATTTTAGCAACCCAGTTTGGATCCGATAAAAGCGGTCTTCCAACAGCAACCAAATCAAAATCGCCTCTGTCGAAACGTCTGTTTAATTCTTCTAAAGAAGTCGGCTCAGAACTTTCTCCTGCAAAAGCACCAAAGAAATCACTTGAAAGACCAACTGAACCAACTGTAATAGTTGGAGCTCCGGTTACTTTTTTAGCCCATCCGGCAAAGTTTAAGTCAGAATCCTCAAATTCAGGTTCCCAGAAACGACGTTGGGAACAGTGTAAAATATCAACCCCAGCATCAATAAGAGGAGTAAGCCAAGTTTCTAATTCCTGCGGATTTTTAGCCAGTTTATAATTGTAATCTGAAGGCTTAAATTGAGAGAATCGCATAATGACAGCAAAATCATTTCCAACTTGTTTTCTGATTTCTTTTACAACCTCAATAGCAAAACGGTTACGCTCCGGTAAAGTTTTTCCACCGTAAATATCTTCGCGTAAATTGGTTTCGGCTCTAAAAAACTGATCAATCAAATAACCGTGAGCACCGTGAATTTCGATAGTGTCAAAACCTAATCTTTTGGCATCAGCAGCAGCTTTTCCAAAAGCTAAAATAGTATTTTCAATATCTTTTTCAGACATGGCAATGCCATTTCTGAAATCAGGACGATTGAATCCTGACGGACCTTCAAAAGGAACAGGAGGAACCCATCCTGAATGGTGATTATCCATAATTCCCATATGCCAGATTTGCGGACCCATCTGACCTCCGGCGGTATGAACTCCATCGATGACTTTTTTCCATCCTTTCAAAGCTTCATTACCATAAAAATGTGGGACATTTGCATCGTTTGATGATGATGGTCTGTCAATAACAGTTCCTTCAGATAATATTAGTCCAACTTCGCCTTCAGCTCTTTTTTGGTAGTATGAAGCAACTTGTTCGGTTGGAGTTCCGTTTGGGGAAAAAGAGCGCGTCATTGGCGCCATTACGATTCTATTCTTAAGATGTAACGTTTTTAAGTTAAATGGAGAAAACAGGCTGTTTATACTCATAGTAATTTACAAATTATTTTGAATTAATTTACTGAGTGCTTCAAAGGCACTTTCGTTGCGTTTGTAGTATGTCCATTGCCCAACACGGGTAGATTCTATGAATCCTGCGCGCTGAAGAATTGACAAATATTCAGAAACTGTTGATTGTGTAAGGCCTGCCTTGGCTTGTATTTGTCCCACGCAGACTCCATGTTCAAATCCTGCAGTAATTTGATCCGGAAAGTTAAGCTCAGGTTCTTTTAGCCATTCCAGCATTTGTAATCTGGACTTATTAGACAATGCCTTAAAAATTTCAATTTGTTCCATGATGCAAATATATCGACTTTTCCCGATATATGAATTAATTAAAACTGATTTTAGATAATTTTATGATTTACAGTATGTTTAGAAAATGTAATTGTTGGTTTTTAGCCATTCTTTGCAGGCATTAGTCCAAAATTGGCTGGTGTCTTTTACACCTAAACCAAAACCATGGCCTCCTTTTTCATAAATATGTAATTCGGCTGAAACGTTATTCTTTTTTAAACCTAAATAATAATTGATGCTGTTTTCAGGTAAAACGGCACCATCATCAGAAGCATGAATTAAAAATGTCGGAGGTGTCTGTGGTGTAATTCTTTTGTCATTCGAAAAATTATCAATAATCGCTTGCGAAGGATCTTTTCCCAACAAATTCATTTGTGAACCTTTGTGGGTGATATTGCTGTCCATTGAGATTACTGGATAAATTAATATTGAAAAATCAGGTCTGGCACTAGTGTTGAATTTTGATTCATAGGTTTTGTCGTCAAAATGTGTTGCCAGTGTTGAACCTAAATGTCCGCCTGCAGAGAACCCCATTGTACCAATTTTATTAGGATCGATATTCCATTTTACAGCATTAGACCTAACATACCGAACAGCCTCTTGTGCATCCTGCAAAGGACCGACTGTTTTGTTTTTCATAATTTGATCGCTCGGTAAACGATATTTTAAAACAAAAGCCACAATGCCTAAACTGTTTAGCCACTCTGCAACTTTAGTCCCTTCCTTATCCATTGACAAGTGAGAATATCCTCCGCCGGGAAAAATAATAACAGCAGTTTGATTAGGTTTTGTTTCTTTCGGGATAAAAATGCTTAAAGTTGGAATGGTTACTAAGCTCGTGCTTTGGATTTTTCCTTCCTTTATAACTTCTTTTTCTTTGTACTCAGAAGATTTAATTTCGTCTGGAATGGATTTCCAAAGAGGCAGGATTTTATTTTGAGAATGTAAATTTTGTATAAATCCAAATGCGAAACAGCATATTAAACAGCATTTTTTTAGATTATTTTTCTTCAATGTTTTCAATTTTTAAAGTGTTAGATTTTTATAATACTTAAGTAGTTTTGAGTTTGAAAATTTCGAATTATTATGAATTTTCTATGTTGGAATATTCAATAAACGAAATCGATGTAAAGGCATATTGTTAGCAAGTTTTATTTGGTTTTATATCAGTGTTTTGATTCTGTGTTTTCGAGAGATTGATTTAACAAATGTATTGTTTAATGTGTAATTTTGAATCTGTTTTTTTGCAATATATGTTTAAATTTTTGGGTGAAATAATTTTTTAAGTAATTTATTTGGAATCTAAGTATTTAAACCTATATTTGTGCAATCGATTACATTTTTAGCTTTTGTTTGCAAATTAATTATATTTTAAAAACTTATGGTTAATATGAAAATATTACGTTTGTTTGTAATTGTAAAAAATACATTTTTAATTAATTAAAAGGTTTTAAATAACCAAAACAAACATAGTTACTATGAGTCAAAACAACCAATCTATTGGAAATTATCGCTGGAGTATTTGTGCATTGTTGTTTTTTGCAACAACCATTAATTATTTGGACAGACAAGTTCTATCATTGACATGGAAAGATTTTATTGCTCCTGAATTTCACTGGACTAACAATGATTATGGAAATATTACTGCATTATTTTCTATATTTTATGCTGTAAGTATGTTGTTTGCTGGTCGTTTTGTTGATTGGATGGATACTAAAAAAGGTTTCCTTTGGGCTATTGGTATATGGTCTTTAGGAGCTTGTTTACATGCTTTTGCAGGTATTGCAACATCAGGGATAATTACAGGAAATTGGTTTGTTGGATTTCACGGAGCAAAAGAAGTAATCAGTACTGTAAAAGATACAGCATTAATTATTAATGTGAGTGTTGCTTTATTCATTTTTGCCCGTTTTGTTTTGGCAGTTGGAGAAGCAGGAAACTTTCCTGCAGCTATTAAAACAACAGCTGAGTATTTTCCTAAAAAAGACAGGGCGTTTGCAACAAGTATCTTTAATGCAGGAGCAACCATTGGTGCATTAGCAGCTCCTTTAACAATTCCTGTTATTGCTGATTTATGGGGTTGGGAAATGTCTTTTATTATAATCGGTGCATTAGGATTTTTGTGGATGGGTTTTTGGAAGTTTATGTATGAAAAACCAGAAAACCAGTTAAGAGTTAATGCTGCCGAATTAGCATACATTCAGCAGGATGACATTGCTGATAGTAAAATAGCAGGTTACGTTCCTGAAACTGCTACTAAAGTAACTTTTAAAGATTGTTTTAAATACAAACAAACTTGGGCATTTGCATTTGGAAAATTCATGACTGATGGTGTATGGTGGTTCTTTTTATTCTGGATGCCCGCTTATTTAAGCTCAGTGTATGGAATAAAATCTTCTGATCCAGATGGACAATTCGCATTATTCGTACTTTACGGAATTACGTTACTTTCAATTATTGGCGGATGGTTACCAACTTATTTTGTTGATAAGAAAGGAATGAATCCTTATGAAGGAAGAATGAAAGCGATGTTAATTTTTGCATTTTTTCCATTGTTGGCATTAGCAGCACAGCCTTTAGGATATATCAGTTATTGGGTACCAGTAATTATCATTGGTATTTCAGGTGCTGCTCACCAAGCTTGGTCAGCTAATATTTTTACAACTGTTGGAGATATGTTTCCTAAAAAAGCAATTGCTACTATTACAGGTATTGGTGGTTTAGCAGGAGGTTTAGGATCTACTTTAATTAACAAAGGTTCAGGAGTTTTATTTGATTTTACGCAAAGAAACTGGAGCGTAATAAATGGACAGTCTTTATTAGAAAAATATCCTCAATTTTTAAATCCCGAAACTGAAACGGCTTTCTTAAAAGAAAAGGGAGTTGCTAATTTAGATGAATTTTTAAAATTATTGCATGATTCAGGAGATACTGTTGTTAATGGTATCAATTCAGGATATATGATTATTTTCTCTATCTGTGCGGTTTGTTACTTGATTGGCTGGTTTGTAATGAAAACCTTAGTGCCAAAATATAGACCAATTACAGATCTTTAAAAGATTTTCATGCTAGCACTAACCAACCAAACCAACCAAAATTATGAACCAAACCAATGCAGTGATAGGGAAATATCGCTGGACCATCTGTAGCTTAGTTTTCTTTGCTACTACCGTAAATTATTTAGATCGAAATGTAATCAGTTATTTAAGGCCTTTTTTAGCAGAAGCCTTTCATTGGACTCCCGAACAGGAGGTTATAGATTACTCTAATATAGAATTGGCTTTTAAAATTGCCTATGCACTCGGAATGCTCGTTGCAGGAGGGGTTATTGATAAGTTAGGTACAAAATTAGGTTATGCAATTGCAACCGGTTTGTGGAGTTTGGCTGCTGTAGGGCACGCATTTGCAACCGGAACTGGAGGTTTTTTAATTGCACGTGTTTTTTTAGGAATTACTGAAGCAGGGAATTTTCCCGCAGCAATAAAAGCAACGGCTGAATGGTTCCCTCAAAAAGAACGTGCTCTGGCAACGGGGATTTTTAATTCTGGAAGTAATATTGGGGCAATAATTGTTCCTTTGTCTGTGCCCTTTATCGCTGAAAATTATGGTTGGCAATGGGCTTTTATTGCAACTGGAATTATCGGTTTTATTTGGTTGGCATTATGGTTCGTTTTGTATGAAGTGCCTCATAAACAAAAACGTTTGTCACAGGCAGAGCTTGAATATATTAATGCTGATAAAGCAGATGTTATTGAAGCTGAAGATACCGGGAAAGTTTCATGGTTGAAATTGTTGTCTTTTCGTCAAACCTGGGCTTTTGCAATTGGAAAATTATTGACCGATCCTGTATGGTGGTTTTATTTATTCTGGTTGCCTGATTTTCTGATGAAGCAATACAAACTTTCTGCAACTGAAATTATTTGGCCATGTGCTTTAGTTTATGTTATTGGAAGTGTTGGAAGTATTTTTGGAGGCTGGCTTCCATTGAAATTAATTGAAAAAAACAGGCCGGCTTATAAAGCTCGCAAAACAAGTATGCTAATTTATGCGTTTGCTGTTTTACCTGTGCTATTTTCTCAGTATTTAGGAACTATCAATATGTGGTGGGCAATTTTAGTGATTGGTTTGGCAGTTTCAGCGCATCAGGCCTGGAGTGCTAATATTTTTACAACGGTATCAGATATGTTTCCTAAAAAAGCAACAGCTTCTGTTACAGGAATTGGAGGAATGTTCGGGGCGCTTGGAGGAATTTTGCTAACTTTACTGGTTCAAAAGAACATGTTCGTTTATTATACTAAAATAGGTAAAATAGAAACAGGATATTTTATTATGTTCTGCATTTGTGGAGCATCTTATTTATTGGCCTGGTTTATTATGCATATTTTAGTTCCGAGGATGAAAAAGGTAGAAGTGTAATATTTACACAAATAATTTTTCGTTTCTATTATGATATTTAAATATAAAAATATAATTTTGTGCAATCGATTACATTAATTTAAAATTATGACAAAATATAGTTCAAGATACGCATCAAGCCCAGAAGCTGTAAAAAAATATGATACGCAGCAATTGAGAGAAGAATTCTTAATTGATGACTTAATGCAGGAGGATGAAGTAGTGTTGGTTTACTCTCACTATGACAGATATATTGCAGGGTCTGCAGTTCCTGTAAAAGGTGATTTATCTTTGGATACAATCGATCCGTTAAAAGCACCTTATTTTTTAGAGCGTAGAGAGTTAGGGATTATCAATGTTGGAGGAAGTGGTTCTGTTGTTGTAGAAGGAACAACTTATGAGTTAGGTTTTAAAGATGCTTTGTACATCGGTAGCGGAAACAAAGAAGTAATCTTCAAAAGTGATGATAGTAGTAATCCTGCAAAATTCTATTTGAATTCAGCTCCGGCTCATACAACTTATCCAACTAAAAAAGTAAGTTTAGCTGAAGCTAATAAATTGCAATTAGGGACAATGGAAACAGCTAACCACCGTACCGTTAATCAAATGATTATTGGAAGTGTGGTTACAACTTGCCAATTGCAAATGGGGATGACAGAATTGAAACCAGGAAGCGTTTGGAATACAATGCCGGCACACGTTCATGATCGTCGAATGGAGGTTTATTTCTATTTAGATATTCCGGAAAATCAGGCGGTTTGTCACTTTATGGGACAGCCACAAGAAACAAGACATATCTGGATGAACAATCATCAGGCTGTAATTTCTCCGCCTTGGTCTATTCACTCAGGTTCAGGAACAAGTAATTATACTTTTATCTGGGGAATGGCAGGAGAGAATTTAGATTACGGAGATATGGATGTTTGTAAAATCACTGATTTAAGATAATAATGACAAATTTATTTGATATAAAAGGAAAAGTTGCCCTTATTACAGGAAGTACACACGGTCTGGGAATGGCAATGGCAAAAGGATTAGGTCAGGCTGGAGCAACTATCGTTGTGAATGGGAATTCTTCTCAGGAAAAAATTGACATAGCTGTAAAAGAACTTCAAAGTGAAGGAATTAATGCTGTTGGTTACAAATTTAATGTAACAGAAGAAAAAGAAGTTAGCGCTGCTGTAGCGAAAATTGAAAGCGAAGTTGGGCCAATCGATGTTCTGATTAATAACGCTGGAATCATTAAAAGAATTCCTTTACTTGAAATGGAAGTTTCTGATTTCAGAGAGGTTGTGGATATTGATTTAGTAAGTCCATTTATCGTTTCCAAGCATGTTGCAAAAGGAATGATTGAAAGAAGACAAGGGAAAATCATCAATATTTGCTCTATGATGAGCGAGTTGGGAAGAAATACCGTTTCTGCTTACGCTGCTGCAAAAGGTGGTTTAAAAATGCTGACTAAAAACATGGCAACGGAGTGGGCAAAATACAATGTTCAGATTAATGGAATCGGACCTGGTTATTTTGCAACTGAGCAGACAAAACCAATTAGAGTTGACGGACATCCGTTTAATGATTTTATCATTAGCAGAACTCCGGCTGCAAAATGGGGTGATCCAAGTGATTTAGCCGGTGCAGCAATATTTTTATCATCAAAGGCCAGTGATTTTGTAAACGGCCATATTTTATACGTAGATGGCGGAATTCTTGCGACCATTGGAAAACCGTCAAACGAAGAATAATTTTCTATTATATTAAAAGACATGAGCTCTAATAAAACATTCATAAACGATAATTTTTTACTTGAAAATAAATACGCTGAAGAGTTGTATCATAACTACTCAAAAAATCAGCCGATCATTGATTATCACAATCATTTAAATCCACAGTTTATTGCTGAAGATAAAATTTTTGACAATATCACAAATGTGTGGATAAACGGAGACCACTACAAATGGCGTGCAATGCGTACATTGGGTATTAATGAGCAGTTCATTACAGGAAACGGTGCTGATAAAGATAAATTTCTAAATTGGGCAAAAACAGTTCCGTATACAATGCGTAATCCGTTGTACCACTGGACTCACTTAGAATTAGCGCGTTACTTTGATATTTACGATTTACTAAATGAGAAATCAGCTGAAAGAATATATGAAGAAGCTTCTGCAAAAGTAAATTCACCTGAATACAGTACAAGAAACCTTCTTAAAAAAGTAAATGCTGAATTAGTTTGTACTACTGAAGATCCAATTGATACTTTAGAGTTTCACCAAAAATTGAACAGCAACCCTTTTGAAACTAAAATGAGCACAGCTTTCAGACCTGATAAAGCTATTTTAATTTCAAATGATGGTTATAACGCATATTTAGATACTTTAGGTAATGTTGCCGGAGTAACTATTAATACATATGCTGATTTGCTTGATGCCTTAAGAAAAAGAATTCTGTTTTTCAATGAAAACGGATGTAAATTAAGTGATCATGGTTTAGATCAGATTTATTTCGAAAACTTCACTGAATCTGAGATTAATGCAATCTTCAAAAAGAAAAGAGAAAATCAGGATGTTAGTCCGGAAGAAGCATTGAAATTCCAAAGTGCTGTATTATTGTTTTTATGTGAAACTTATCATGAATTAGGATGGGTCCAGCAGTTTCACTTAGGTGCTTTACGTAACAATAATGCACGTATGCACAGGATTTTAGGTCCTGATACAGGTTGGGACTCTATTGGGGATTACCCACAGGCTCAAAAATTATCTGCTTTCTTAAATACATTAGACAGTAAAGATAAATTAACAAAAACTATTATTTATAATTTAAATCCTGCTGATAACGAAGTTATGGCTACTATGATTGGAAACTTCAATGATGGTAGTGTACGAGGAAAAGTACAGTTCGGTTCAGGATGGTGGTTCTTAGATCAAAAAGACGGAATGACGAAACAATTGAATGCTCTTTCAAACATGAGTTTAATCAGCTGTTTTGTTGGTATGCTTACTGATTCAAGAAGCTTCTTATCTTTCCCAAGACACGAATATTTTAGACGTATTCTTTGTAATCTTCTTGGAGATGAAATTCAAAGAGGTGAACTTCCTGCTGATATGGAATGGATTGGAAAAATGGTTTCTGATATTTCATATAACAATGCAAAAGAATATTTTAAATTTTAATTAAATATTGACAATGAGTAAAGTAGTTGCGTTCGGCGAAATAATGTTGCGTTTTTCAACTGAAAGACATTTGCGTTTTTCTCAGGCTAAAGCATTTACAGCATCTTACGGTGGAGGTGAATTTAATGTTTGTGTTTCTTTGGCTAATTATGGTATCAATGCAGAATTTGTTACCAGATTACCAGAAAACGAAATTGGTTACTGCGCTGTGCAGGAGATGCGTAAGATGAATGTTGAATCTAAGAGTATTGTTTATGGCGGTGAACGTTTAGGGACTTATTATTTAGAAACTGGAGCAGGAACGAGAGGAAGTAATGTTGTTTATGATCGTGCGCACAGCTCGATGGCAACGATAAAAAAAGGAGATGTTGATTGGAAGAAAGTACTTGAAGGAGCGACATGGTTTCATTTTAGCGGAATTTCAGCTGCTATTTCTCAAAGTGCTGCAGAAGCTTGTCTGGAAGCAGTTCAGGTAGCACATGAATTGGGATTGACCATTTCATGTGATTTGAATTACAGATCAAAATTATGGCAATATGGTAAAACTCCAAGCGAGGTTATGCCTGAGTTATTAAAATACAGTCACGTTATTTTAGGAGATATTGACACAGCCTATTTTATGTTAGGAATTCCTAAAGTAAATCCGGATTATCAAAATAAAGAATCATTACCAGCTTTATATTCTAAGTTGTACGAGCTTTGTCCGAACTTAAAAACTGTGGCAACTACATTACGTTATTCAGTTAGTGCTTCACATCAAAGAATTGGTGGGGTTTTATTTGATGGTTCTTCAATTTATAATGCCGCTGTACAAGAAGTAACGCCTGTAATTGACAGAGTAGGTAGTGGAGATGCATTTATGGGAGGATTAATCTATGGATTGGTTGAATATAAAGATGATAAACAAAAGGCATTAGATTTTGCAGTAGCTGCTTGTTGCTTGAAACACACAATTGCCGGAGATTATAATTTAGTTACATTAAAAGAAGTTGAAAACATGGCAGGAGGAAATTCTGCGGGATTAGTATCAAGATAAAAAAGTATGGCAAAGTATTCAAGAATTGAAGTAGCTCAGACAATGAAAGACAACGGGATGGTTCCTTTGTTTTTTCATTCTGATATTGAGTTAAGTAAAAAAGTATTAAAAGCATGTTATGATGGAGGCTCCAGATTAATGGAGTTTACCAGTAGAGGTGACTTTGCTCATGAAGTATTCGGGGCTTTAAATAAATATGCCTTAGCAGAATTACCTGGAATGATTTTGGGGGTTGGTTCTGTTACTGATGCTGCTTCAGCTTCATTGTATATGAGTTTAGGTGCAAATTTTATTGTGACGCCGGTTTTTAGAGAAGATATTGCGATTGCTTGTAATAGAAGAAAAGTATTGTGGTCTCCTGGTTGTGGTACACTTTCTGAAATTGCAAGAGCCGAAGAATTGGGTTGTGAAGTGGTAAAACTGTTTCCTGCTGATACTTACGGGCCAGAGTTTATTAAAGCAATAAAAGGGCCATGTCCATGGACTACAATTATGCCTACAGGAGGTGTTTATCCAACTGAAGAAAGTTTGTCTTCATGGCTGAATGCAGGTGCTACGTGTGTGGGTCTTGGTTCTCAGTTGATTTCGAAGGATTTGTTGGATAAACAGGACTTTGAAGGCTTGAAAAATAAAGTAAGCGATGTTTTGAACATCATTAAAAATATTAGAAAATAATAAATAAGGAATAATCAGTTATTTCTTATTTGGAAAGCAGTTTTTTTTAGAGTTTTAAAGGTTGTAATTGAACATTACGCTTGAAATAAAACTTGTCACTCCTCACAGCAAGTTTTGTTTGTTTTTTACAAGTGTAATGTTTCTTTTACAATAATGAAACGGGTAAGGAATTAATGAGGTTATTTATAACACTTTTAGAGAAGATTTAAAAATGAAAAAATTAAATAGAGTAAATACAGGTTTAGAAGAATTAAAGCCTATTAAAGTAGTTCAGTTTGGTGAAGGTAATTTCCTTAGAGCATTTGTTGATTACGCTTTTCATAGACTAAACAAAGAGCTTGATTTTAATGCCGGTATTGCAATTGTTCAGCCATTAAAAGATGGTATGGTAAACATGATTAATGATCAGGATGGTCTTTATACTTTGTTTATGAACGGTATTAAAAAAGGAGAAAAAATACAAGACATTCAGCTGATTGATAATATTGTAAAAGCTATAAATCCATATAGTGATTTTGCTGATTATTTAGCTTTGGCCAAAGAAGAAGAACTTCAGTTTATTGTTTCAAATACTACTGAGGCAGGAATTGAATTTATCGGAACTGATACTCCGGATATGCAGCCACCTGCTTCATTTCCTGCAAAGCTGACTGTTTTATTATATGAAAGATTCAAACATTTCAATGGCGATGCTTCTAAAGGATTGACTATCATTCCTTGTGAATTGATTGACTATAACTCTGAAACTCTTAAAAAAATTATTTTACAATATGTTGATTTATGGAAATTAGAGGACGCATTCAAAATCTGGGTATCTGATGCTTGTACGTATCATAGTACTTTGGTTGATAGAATTGTACCTGGATATCCAAGAGCTAATATTGAAGAATACAATAGTAAATTAGATTACCAAGATAATTTAATTGTTGCTGCTGAACCATTTTTCCTTTGGGCTATCGAAGGAGGAGATGATTTGAAAGCTAAATTACCATTCCACAAAACGGATTTGAATGTAAAGATTGTTGACGATATTCGTCCTTTCAAAATGATCAAAGTTCGTATTCTAAACGGTGCACATACCGCAATGGTTCCTTGTTCACTTTTATACGGTAACAAATTAGTAATGGAAACTGTTAATGGTGATTTTACCGGACCATTTGTAGACAGCGTTATTGCTGAAATCAGCGAAACCCTTGCTATGGACAAAAATGAAATCACTGCTTATTGTGAAGAGGTAATGGACCGTTTTAGAAATCCGTTTATCAAACACGCATTGGCTGATATTGCTTTAAACTCTATCTCAAAATTTAAAGTGAGAGTTTTGCCAAGTTTATTAGGATATTACAACAGTAATAAAAAATTACCTGTTAGTTTAACTTTCTCATTAGCTTGTTTAATCCAATTCTACAAAGGAACTTGGAACAATGAAGAATTGCCTGTAAAAGATACTCCGGAGTTAGTTGAAGCATTTAAAAATGCCTGGGAATTAGGAGCTTTGGATTCAGTAGTGAATAAAGTTTTAGCTAACACTGAATTCTGGGGTGAAGATTTAACAAAAATTAACGGTCTATCAGAGGCTTTAGTGGTAGCTTTGAATGAAATTGAAGCAAATGGAATTGAAAAAGGTTATGCTAATTTTAGCAACAAAATCTAATAGATTTACGTTACTTTACAAAAAAAAAAGATCATGCAAAAAAAATTGATAAAAGTAAATCCTGCAGATAACGTAATTGTCGCTTTAACCGATTTGGTGCAAAATGAACAAATTATGTTTGAAGGAACTACAGTCTCACCAATAACTGATGTTAAAGCAAAACATAAAATTGCAGAGAAAGATTTTGCAATTGGTGATGAAATTATAATGTACGGCGTTTTGGTAGGAAAAGCTGTAGAGCCTATAAAAAAAGGAGGCGTAATTACGACCGAAAACGTAAAGCATCAAAGCGAAGAAGTTTTTCGTAAAACAGGAAATTTGGGCTGGACTCCGCCAAATGTAGATCGTTGGAAAGACAAAACTTTTAACGGATACCACCGTGCGGATGGGCAGGTTGGAACGAAAAACGTTTGGTTGTTTATTCCTTTGGTTTTTTGTGAAAACAAAAATATCGAAAAATTGAAAGATATTTTCGAAAACGAATTACTGCCAAAAAAAGAAGTTTCTTATAAAAATTTGCTACGCTCTTTAATTGAAGAAAAAAGTGTAGAAGAAGTTGCTGAAAGAAATTCAAATGAAAATCTTCTAGATAATATTGAAGTAAAATTCATCAATCATCAAGGTGGTTGTGGTGGAATTAGACAAGATTCTGAATTGTTGGCAAAACTGCTTGCAGGATATGTGAACAATCCAAATGTTGCTGGTGCAACTATTTTAAGTTTGGGATGTCAAAATTTGCAGGTTAGTATTTTTCAAGATGCTTTGAAAAAAATGAGCCCAAATTATGATAAAGAAATTTTGATCTATGAGCAACAACAAATTGGAACTACCGATCAAATGTTCCAAATGGTGATTAAAGATTCTTATGAAGCTATTAAAAGAGCCAATCAAATTGAACGTAAACCTGCTCCTGTTTCAAAATTAAGTATTGGTTTGGAATGTGGCGGATCCGACGGGTTTTCAGGAATATCTGCAAATCCGGCTTTAGGAGTTGTTTCAGATATTTTCGCAGCTTTGGGAGCCAAATCTATTTTGGCAGAGTTTCCGGAATTATGTGGTGTTGAGCAAGAATTGATGAACCGATGTGTGACCGAAGAAAAAGCAGACAAGTTTTTATCTTTGATGAAAGCTTTTGAAAAATCAGTTGTAGATGCAGGTTCTGGGTTTGATATGAACCCATCTCCAGGAAATATTAAAGACGGATTAATTACCGATGCTATGAAATCTGCTGGTGCATCTAAAAAAGGTGGAACTGCACCTATTGTAGATGTTTTGGATTACGGTGAATACATTTCACAACCGGGTTTAAATCTTCTAAATACGCCAGGAAATGACGCTGAATGTACCACAGGATTAGTTGGAGCGGGAGCGACCGTTGTTTTATTTACAACAGGTTTAGGAAATCCGATGGGAAATCCGGTTGCACCCGTGGTAAAAATTGCTTCAAACACAGCATTAACTAACAGAATGTCGGATATTATCGATTTCAATGCTGGAACCGTAATTACTGGTGAAAAAAACATCACCGAAGTTGGAGAAGAACTGGTAGATTACATTATAGAATTGGCAAGTGGAAACGTTGAAACAAAAGCAGATCAGCTGAAACAAGATGTATTTATTCCTTGGAAAAGAGGAGTTTCGCTTTAAAATAGAAAGTGTTAAAAATAACCATATAAGTTATAAAAGTTCATTTAGTTAGTATTTTATACTTTTCTCAAATGGACTTTATATGGTTTAAAAAATAATCTGGATATATGTTTAATCGTATCCTTAAAACTACTAAGAGGTAGTTCTTGTTGAAGATTTACGAATGTGTAATTCCGGAGCAAGAACTACCTTTTTTTCGATTTTAATGGTATCGGTTTTGTCTACCTGCTCTAAGAATACGCGAGCAGACATTCTTCCCATTTCAAGGGGAGACTGATCTACAGAGGTTATAGACATTTCCATGAATTTTGTAAAAGGTTCGTTACTGAAGCCTGCTACACAAAAATCATCCGGAATGTTTATATTTCTTTCGTTTAGTTCCTGGATGGCGCCTAAAGCAGCAAAATCACTTGAAGAGAATATAGCATCAGGTGGAGTTTCAAGTTCTAATAAGATGTCAACTGCCTCTTTCCCGGCTTCAACGCTACTTTTAGACTGAATAACATATTTTTCGTTAAATTCTATTCCATTATCAAGCAAAGCCTGTTTGTATCCCAAAAACCTGTTTTTGAAAATTTCTAATGACTGATCCCCGGATAAATGTGCGATATGTTTGCATCCCTGATTGATAAGTTGTTTTGTAGCGATGTAGCCTCCTTTAAAGTCATTGATAGTAACAGAACTTACGCCTTCTATATGTTTGCTTCGGTCAAAAAATATCAAAGGGACATTTTTTTCTAATACATTGCGGAAAGCACTGTTGTTTTCATCATTAACATCAGAAACAGACATTAAAATACCGTCAACCTGGGCGTCAATTAATGTGTATAAGTTTTCACTTTCTCTTTTTGGGTTTTCATGAGTCTGACAAATAATAACCTGATAACCGTGAGGGTAAAGTTCTTCTTCAATACCCCTAATTACAGATGCGAAAAAGTTACTGTCAATACGAGGAACGATAACACCAATATTATTGCTTCTTCCACTTTTTAGTGCTAAAGCTAATTTGTTTTGTTTATAGTTCATTGAAGCAGCAGTTTCAAGAACTAATTCTCGTGTGCTTTCTTTTATTTTGGGATTATTATTTAAAGCTCTGGAAACCGTTGCGGCAGTGATGTTTAGCTTCTTTGCAATGTCATAAATGGTTATTTTTTCACTCATTCAAAAAAAATATTTTGATTATTTTAACACAAAAATACATTTTTTTTGGATACCCCAACTTAAAATGTTATCGATTACCTACAATTACTTTATTCGTCAAATATAGTAAGACAATAATAAAAAATTGTATATTTTTTTACAAAAAGTGTAAATTAATTTTATAATAAAAATTAAATGTATAAATTATTTTTAAATAAATTTGTTGAGTTCAATCTATTTTTTTACTTTCGTGTAATCGATTACATTGCCAACAAAAGTTAGATTTAAAAACAGAAAATATTTTAAAAATGAGTGTCTGTAAATCGTTGATGTATAAGTCTTTTTTTATTACTGGATATGTTTTATTGGCTGTGTCGTGTGGTACCAAAACTACAGACATGGCAATTGTTGATCCTTGGATTAAAAAGGATTTGATTATTAAAAGTATTACTGAGGTTAAATTTGCTGACAAAAGTTATAATGTAAAAGATTATGGAGCTCTTGCTGATGGAGTAACAATGAATACTATTGCTTTTGAAAAGGCTATAAAGGAATGTTCTGTAAATGGAGGCGGGAAAGTAATTGTACCAAATGGTAAATATCTGACAGGGCCAATACATATGGAAAGCAATGTTAATTTGCACTTAGAAGATAATGCTGAAATTCTTTTTAGTGTAAATCCAAAAGATTATCCCATAGTCCATACATCTTTTGAAGGAACGGAATTGATGAATTACTCCCCTCTTATTTATGCTAAAAATAAAACAAATATAGCTATAACAGGAAAGGGAATTCTAAACGGTCAGGCTGATAGTACAAACTGGTGGGTCTGGTCAGGGGGTAAAAGTTATGGATGGCAAAAAGGTATTCCTTCTCAAAATGATCCTGCGAATCGTGAAGTTTTAGTTGATATGGCAGAGAAAGGCGTGCCTGTTTCAGAAAGAGTTTTTGGAGATGGACGTTACCTGCGTCCTAATTTTGTTGAGTTTTTTGAATGTAATACTGTTTTGATAAAAGATGTAAAGATTATTAATGCTCCTTTTTGGGTTTTACATCCATTAAAAACAAATAATATTATTATTGATGGAGTTACAGTTAATAGTCATGGTCCAAATAACGACGGTTGTGATCCTGAATATTCCCAAAACATAATTATTAAGAACTGTGTTTTTAATACTGGAGATGATTGTATCGCTATAAAATCAGGAAGAGATGCTGATGGAAGAAGAGTAGCAATGCCAAGTAAGAATATTATTGTAGAAAATTGTAAAATGATTGACGGCCATGGAGGTGTTGTTATTGGAAGTGAAATTTCAGCTGGAGTAAATAATGTTTTTGTTGAGAATTGTGTCATGGACAGCCCAAATCTTGACAGAGCGATTCGTATTAAAACCAATTCGAGAAGAGGAGGAATTATTGAAGATGTTTATGTAAGAAATCTGGAAGTGGGAACGGTTAAAGAATGTGTTTTGAAATTAAACATGTTTTATAATGTATATGGGGCTCAAACAGGCAATTTTATTCCGGTTATCAGAAATATAAGTCTTGAAAATATAAAAGTAAAAAAAGCTGGAAGATATGGTGTTTGGGCTGAAGGTTATAAAGAGTCTCCCGTAGAAAACGTAACACTTAAAAACGTAGTTATCGAAAAAGCAGACTCGATTTATTTACTGAAAAACATCAAAAAATTTAAATTTATTGACACTTACATCAATCAAAAGAAAATAGAGTCAATTAAAGATTAAAATTTTGATCAAATAATATGTTGGGGGATTAGTTTTGTAAGCAAAAATATTCTCATTATAAAAAGCTAAAATCTAATTTTAATAATTAAGGATGATTTCTATAAATACAAATTTCTTTAAAACTGCAATTATCGTATTGCTTTTTTTCTGTGGTAAAACAATTGCTCAGGATAATATTCAAAGTCAGAAGAGTATTGCTGGTAATTTAAAATGGTCAGAAAGAATGGCTTTGTCTATAATTAAAAGACATCCAGAAGCATGGAAAATAGATGACCACGAAGCTCCAAAGTGGGATTATAAAATTGGTATGATTTTGACAGCTTACCAGAAACTTTATGAGAAAACCAATAATCAAAAATATTATGATTATGTAAAAGGATACGCAGATACATTTATCGATGAAACGGGTAACATTAAAAAGTTCGATCCTAAAAATCATAGTCTTGATAATATAAACGCAGGAAAAATACTTTTCGATTTGTACAACAAAACAAAAGAAGAAAAATATCTGACAGCTTTAAAAGCATTAAGAAATAATTTTGATGATTATCCAAGAACACCATCTGGAGGTTTTTGGCATAAAAAAATCTATCCGAACCAGATGTGGCTTGATGGTTTGTATATGGGAGAACCTTTTTATGCAAGATATACAGCTGAGTATGAAAAAGGAGAAAAATTAAATGATGTTGCTCATCAATTTGAATTGCTTCACCAGCATACATTTGATATAAAAACAGATTTGTATTTCCATGCCTGGGATGAAAGCAAGCAAATGGCATGGGCTAATAAAGAAACAGGAACAGCGCCTCATATTTGGTTAAGAGCACTTGGCTGGTATGGTATGGCGTTGGTAGACGCATTGGATTATTTTCCAAAAGATCATCCAAAACGTAATGAATTGATTAAGTATTTAAATGAATTGGCTATTGCGGTAAGCAAATATCAGGATAAAACAGGCTTGTGGTACCAAATTCCGAACCTGCAAAATAAGAAAGGAAATTATTTAGAATCTTCAGGATCTTCAATGTTGGTTTATTTTCTTGCTAAAGGAGTGCATAAAGGTTATTTGCCGGTAAAATTTGAAAAGGTAGCGGATAAAGGTTTTGAAGGATTAATAAAAAATCTTATAAAGGTAGATAAGGATGGTGAAGTTCATATCACACAAGTATGTGCAAGCGCAGGATTGGGTGGAAATCCTTATCGTGATGGTTCGTTTGAATATTATATGAACGAAAAGATTGTAACTGACAATTCTCACGGATTAGGAGCATTTTTATTAGCAGCGATAGAATTAGATAAATAAATTTCAATAAAAAGTCAAAAATAAATATTATGATAAACAGCACGTTAAATACTTTAAAATTTGCAACACTTTTAGTGTCATTTACATTTTTTAGTTGTAAAACTGCCAAGCCGGAAGTAGCAAAGACTTCAGATTCTCAAAATCAGACAGTAGTTTCTAAAGATTTGAAATGGTCTGATAAAATGGCTTTGACATTGATGAAACGTCATCCGGAATCCTGGCAGATTGACGATGCAAAGGCTCCAAAATGGGATTATGTTCATGGACTGGTTTTGTATTCATTTCAGGAGTTATACAAAAAGAATCCGGATATAAGGTATGCAAACTATATCCAGGGATATTTAGATAATTTTATTGAAAGTGATGGTTCAATTAAAACCTATGAACTGGAAAAATACAATATTGATATGATTGTTGCCGGTCGTTTGCTTTTTAATGCGTATGATAAAACAAAAGACGAAAAATACCTGAAGTCATTGCAATTGTTGCGTAAACAGCTGACAGAACAGCCAAGAACCAACAGTGGAGGATTTTGGCATAAAAAGATTTATCCATATCAAATGTGGTTAGACGGGTTGTATATGGGAGAGCCTTTCTATGCACAATATACTGCAACTTTTGAAAATGGAAAAAACCTTGATGATATTGCTCATCAGTTTGAAGAAATTCAATTACATGCAACTGATCCAAAAACTGGTTTGTTATATCACGGTTGGGATGAAAGCAAACAAATGCCTTGGGCAAATAAAGAAACAGGAAATTCTCCAAATTTCTGGTCAAGAGCTCTTGGCTGGTATGTAATGGCTCTTGTTGATGTATTGGATTATTTCCCAAAAGATCATCCAAAACAAAAAGAACTGGTTGGTTATTTGAATAAGGCGTCTGAGAGTTTAGCAAAATATCAGGATAAATCAGGATTATGGTATCAGGTAACTGATAGAGCAGGTTCAAAAGATAATTATTTAGAAGCTTCAGGTTCTTCAATGTTTGCTTATGCATTTGCAAAAGGAGCAAACAAAGGTTATTTACCATCAAAATTTAAAAAACTGGCAAACAAAGCTTTTGATGGATTGACTACTCAATTAATCAAAGTTGATGCTGATGGAACTATTACATTAACCCAGGCTTGTCAGGTTGCTGGACTTGGAGGGACTCCTTACAGAGATGGCTCTTATGAATATTATGTGAATGAAAAAAAGAAAGATAATGATCCTAAAGCAACAGGACCTTTTATTTTAGCAGCATTAGAATTAAACAGATAATACACCTTAAATGAAATTTTTCAAAATAACATCTCTTTTTTTGTGTATTCTAGTGCAAAATTTAGTTGCGCAGCAAAAGGATGAAAACAATTCGAATGTCTGGGTAGCCGATCAGGGTGACGGTACTTATAAAAATCCTATTTTGTATGCCGATTATTCTGATCCTGATGCTATCAGGGTAGGAGATAATTATTATATGACGGCTTCATCTTTTAATTGTATTCCAGGATTACCTATTCTTCACTCAAAAGATTTGGTAAACTGGAAATTAATTGGATATGCCCTTTCTAAACAAAAACCTTTGGAGATATATAATAAAGTTCAACACGGAAACGGAGTGTGGGCTCCCTGCATTCGTTTTCATAAAAATGAATTTTATATTTATTATCCGGATCCTGATTTTGGAATTTATGTTGTGAAAGCTAAAAAAGCTGAAGGGCCATGGTCTGAACCAGTTATGGTAAAAGAAGGCAAAGGTTTAATTGATCCGACGCCTTTGTGGGATGAGGATGGCAAAGCATATCTTGGTTATGCCTTTGCAGGCAGCCGTGCAGGAATAAAAAGTGCTTTGGCTGTCTGTACAATGAATCCGGATGGCTTGTCAGCGAATAATGATGATGTTATGATTATTGACGGACATAAAGATGAACAGACTATTGAAGGTCCTAAATTTTACAAACGTAACGGGTATTATTATATTTTTGCTCCGGCAGGAGGAGTAGCTACTGGCTGGCAGACTGTTATGAGATCTAAGAATGTTTTTGGACCTTATGAGAAAAGAAAAGTGATGGATCAGGGCAAATCAACTATAAATGGTCCTCATCAGGGAGCGTGGGTACAGACCCAAACCGGTGAAGACTGGTTTATTCATTTTCAGGATCAGTTTGCTTACGGAAGAGTTGTCCATTTACAGCCTATGAAGTGGCAGAATGATTGGCCGGTAATCGGAAATGATGAGGATAACGATGGTATAGGGGAGCCCGTTATGGTGTACAAAAAGCCTAATGTTGGTAAAAAAATATTTCCTGTTGCAACACCGCCAGAAAGTGACGAATTCAATAGTCCAAAACTTGGACTTCAATGGCAATGGCATGCCAATCCACAGATAACCTGGGGACTTCCTACTACAATGGGTTATTATAATCTAAGTTGCATTCCTGTACCTAAAGATTATAACAATCTGTTTGATGTTCCAAACTTGCTTTTACAAAAATTACCTGCAAATGAGTTTACAGCAACAACAAAAATTACATTTAATTCCCGATTCGACGGTGAGTTTACCGGATTAGTAATTATGGGACTGGATTATAGTTTTTTATGTTTAAAACAAGATGAGGGAAAGTTATTTCTTTCTCAAAAAACAGCACTAAAATCAGATAAAAAAGGAATTGAATCAGAAAGCAAAAGAATTGCGATAGCCGACAAAACAATTTACCTGCAGGTGAAAGTGAAAGCTGGCGGAATTTGTAATTTTTTCTATAGTGAAGACGGAGAAAAATTTAACCCTGTTGGAGAAAGCTTTACAGCAAGGGAAGGTAAATGGATTGGTGCAAAAATGGGTTTTTTAGCACTTAGGGAAGGAGTAATTAATGATGCCGGAAATGTGGCAATCGATTGGTTTAGAGTAACTAAATAAATAACTGAATATAACTAAAACTAAATTAATAACTAAACTAAATGAATCAACTTAAAAAAACAGCATTATTACTTTTAATCAGTAGCAGTTTTTGTGTAAATGCGCAGGATAAAGCCAAAAAGTGGCCGGATTTAATTTTAAAAAGCTACTCCGCCTGGTTTGGTTCGGAAGAAGGCAAAAAAGTGGGAGAAAATGTTTTGCTTTATCAAAGGGATATTGGTGGGTGGCCAAAAAATATTCCAATGTTGAAGGAATTAACGGAAGAAGAAAAAAGCAAGTTAGTGGCATTAAAATCATCCGGAAAAGATTGCACGATAGATAACAGGGCTACAACGCAGGAAATTCTTTTTGTGTCAAAAATGTATGCACAGACAAAAGATGAAAGATACAAGGATTCATTTTTAAAAGCAGTAAATTATTTGCTTTCAGCACAATATCCAAATGGTGGCTGGCCTCAGTATTTTCCTTTGAAAAAAGGATATTATACACATATTACCTATAATGACAATTCAATGGTGGATGTTTTGAATGTGCTAAAAGAAATAGCAAATGAAACTCCGTATTACAGTATTAAGCCATCGCAAGAGGTTATTGACAAAGCCAAAATTGCAGTTAATAAAGGAATTGAATGTATTTTAAAAACCCAATACAAACAAAATGGCGTTTTGACAGTGTGGTGCGCGCAACATGACGAAGTTACTTTTGCACCAGCTGATGCAAGAGCTTATGAACTTGCTTCTTTAAGCGGAAAGGAATCTGCAAAAGTTGTATTGTTTTTAATGTCAATCGATAATCCTTCGCCGGAAATTAAAACAGCTGTTAAAAGTGCTTACGACTGGTTTGAAAAAACAAAAATAACGAATCTTAAGGAAGAACGTATATATGATGAAGAAGGTAAGGTAATAGGAAAAAAAATGTATCCTATGGTAGATAGTGCGCCAATTTGGCCAAGATTTGCAGAACTAGATACGAACGAAGCATTCTTTTGTGATCGTGACGGGATTAAAAAGAAATATATAACAGATATTGGTGAAGAAAGAAGAAATGGTTATTCATGGTATTCTAATGAGCCTAAAGAAGTTCTAAAAAAATATAAGAAATGGGCAAAAAAGAATAATTTAGAAAATATTGATTAAGAGTGATTTATCGCAGAATCGATTAGGTTTTGTCTGTAAAAATATGGATTATGAATTTTAGACTTTTTTTTCTCATATTGTTTTCAACAGTCATTTTTGCACAGGACAATAAATTTCCAGGAGCAAAAGTAGATTCCATTATAAATGTTATTCAGTTGCCAAAAATACCTTCTTATCAGGTTAATGTAGTAAAGTTGGGTGCTAAAGGCGATTCAATTTCCAATAGCAAACCTTTTTTTGATAAGGCAATGGCATTATGTAAAAAGAAAAACGGCGGAACAATTGTAGTTCCAAAAGGTGTGTATCTTTTAAATGGGCCAATTCATTTTGTGAGTAATGTCAATTTGAAAATTGAAAAGGGTGCTAAAATTAAATTTAGTGACAAGCCCGAAGATTATTTGCCGATGGTCTTAACCAGTTGGGAAGGTACAATGCTTTACAATTACAGTCCGTTAATTTATGCCTATGATTGCAAAAACATTGCCATAACCGGTGAAGGTACTATTGATGGAGAAGGAGGTAAGACATGGAAAACTTTTAAAGCGAAAGAAGGAAGAGGAAAAGAACTAAGCCGTGAAATGAATCATACGAATGTTCCGTTAAAAGACAGAAAATTTGGAACAGATTATTTTTTACGTCCGCAAATGATTCAGTTTTTTAACTGTTCAAATATATTGTTAGAAAATGTACGGATTGAAAACTCTCCTTTTTGGTGCGTTCATTTACTCAAATCTGAAAGTATTACAATTAGAGGGATAAGTTATAAATCATTGAATTATAATAATGATGGTATTGATCCTGAGTACGCCAAAAACGTTTTGATTGAAAACGTAAGTTTCAATAATGGTGACGACAATGTTGCCATAAAAGCTGGAAGAGATCATGAAGGAAGAGCCAATTCAGCGACTCCAAGTGAAAATATTATTATCCGAAACTGTAATTTTAAAGGGCTTCATGGAGTAGTTATTGGCAGCGAAATGTCTGCAGGCGTACAAAATGTATTTGTCGAAAACTGTAAAACGGTTGGTTATCTAAAACGAGGAATTTACTTGAAAACCAACGCTGACAGAGGCGGTTTTATAAAAAATATTTTTGTTAGAAATATTCAATTGGACGAAGTTGAAGATTGTCTTTATATAACAGCAAACTATCATGGAGAAGGAAAAGGATACCAGTCTGAAATATCAAATGTTTCTTTTTCTGATATTTCTTGTAATAAAGCCTCGGCTTCAGGAATAGTTCTTCAGGGATTTCCAGACAAAAAGATTAAAAATATTTCTTTGAACAACATTGAAATTAAATCTGCAAAAAATGCCATTTCAAGTTCAAATGCTGAAAATGTAATTCTAAATGAAGTTTTCATTGGTGAAAAAGCTACAGTTCCTTCAGCAGCAAAATAGTTTAATACAAATAAAATGAAAAAGTATATATTAATTTTTTGGTTGGTTTCAACCGCTTGTTTTGCACAAAAGACTACCGTTTATACCATCGGAGATTCTACTATGGCAAATAAAAAAGATCCTGAAAAGAACCCGGAACACGGTTGGGCACAGGTATTGCAGCAATTTTTTAATGATAATATTGTTATTGAAAATAAAGCTTTAAATGGCAGAAGTACCAGAAGTTTTATTGATGAAAAACAATGGGATGCTGTATACCAAAAACTAAAAAAAGGAGATTATGTTTTTATTGAATTTGGACATAATGATGGGAAAAATATGGATTCATTGCGTTACACTAATCCACATACAGCATACAGGCACAATTTAATCCGTTTTGTAAAAGAAAGTCGCGCAAAAGGTGCAATTCCAATTCTATTAACTTCAATAGCAAGAAGAAATTTCAATGAAAAAGGAGTGTTGATTGGTACTCATGGAGATTACCCTCTTGAAACCAGATTGGTTGCCCAGGAATATAAAGTTCCTTTTATCGATTTAGAATATTATACTGAATTGCTGGAACAATCTTACGGTCCTGAAAAATCAAAGCAATTACATTTGCATTTTAAAGCAGGAGAAAATCCGTATTACAAAGAAGCAAAAGATGATGATACTCACCTTTCTTTAAAAGGAGCTACAGAAATAGCACAGATAGTGGTTAATCAAATAAAACTTTTGGAAGATCCTTCAGTTGAAAAACTTAAAAAAGGAATCAAATAGACTTATTTTAAGCCATAAAAAAATCGTATCCAGAAGTTGTTTTTTACAGTTTTGGATACGATTTTTATTTTATGCTAATGAGAATTAACGGGTATTATTTTTTTTGCAAAGGACTTATAATTTGGACATTCTGAAAAACAATTGCTCCTTTTACAACACCTGCAATTGTACTTCTTAAAGCGTCAATAATTTGTATTTTTAATTCGCTTTTTGGGTAAATTAAGCTGACTTCGCGTGCAGGTTTGGGTTCTTTAAAATTGCGTAGTTTTAATTTGTCTGACTCCTTTAGATCCAAAGTGTGGAGATAAGGTAATAATGTTGTTCCCAAACCTTCTTCTGCTAGTTTTATCAATGTTTCAAAACTTCCGCTTTGAATTTGAAAACTGTTTTGTTCTATATCAGTTCCGTTTTTACACAAATTCAAAATACCATCTCTGAAACAGTGTCCATCCTGTAATAGTAAAATTTCATTGATGTTTAAATCAGAAACTTCAATTTCTTCTTTTTGGTAAACAGAATGATGCTCAGGAATATAAGCAACAAATGGTTCAAAGTATAATACAATTTCTTTGATTTTTTCGTCTTCAAGTGGTGTGGCAGCTATGGCAGCATCCAAATGACCATTTTTTAATTTTATAATAATTTCATCCGTATTTAGCTCTTCAATTAAAAGCTTCACCTTTGGATATTTTTTTATAAAGTTATTTAAAAACATTGGAAGCAGCGTTGGCATAATAGTAGGAATGATTCCAAGTCGAAATTCACCGCCGATAAAGCCTTTTTGCTGCTCAACAATATCTTTTATTCTGTCGGCTTCATTTACAATGTTTTTTGCCTGATTTACAATTTTTTGACCTATATCTGTTAGTTGAATAGGTTTTTTGCTTCTGTCGAAAATTAAAATATTCAGTTCTTCTTCAATCTTTTGAATTTGCATACTTAATGTAGGCTGAGTTACGAAACATTTTTCTGCTGCTAATGTAAAATTCTTATGTTCGGCAACTGCTAAAACATATTGTAATTGAGTAATAGTCATTTTAATAGTATTTTATGATGCAAAAATAAGAAAATATAATTTTTTTTTATAATTATTTCAAAGAAGTTATTTTAAATTTGTAATAAACATACTATAAAATTGATGCATAATGAAAACAAATATTTTAGGATTACCGGTTAAAGAATCAGAATTGTTAGTAAATGAGTTAAATGTATTGCTTTCGAATTTTCAGGTTTATTACCAAAATTTGAGAGGAATTCATTGGAACATTAGAGGGAAACGTTTTTTTGATTTACACGTAAAATTCGAAGAATTATATACTGATTCTCAATTAAAAATTGATATGATTGCGGAAAGGGTACTGACAATTGGAGGGACGCCATTACATACTTTTGAGGATTATATTAAAAATAATAAACTTAAAGTTGGGAAGAATATTTCTAATGATGAAAAAGCAGTTCAGCTGATTGTAAATTCATTATCAGATTTGTTGAAAATTGAAAGAAATATCCTTAATCAGTCAGGTGAAATCAATGATGAAGGTACTAATTCGATGATGAGTGACTTCATTGCAGAGCAGGAAAAAACAATTTGGATGATGAATGCATGGCTTGAAGAAGAGTTGTAAAATATTGTTTATGAAATATTTAAAAAGCTGAATGATCAAATTTGATTATTCAGCTTTTTTGCAAATGTTAAAATTCTATAAAAATTTTAACGAGGTACTTTGATTTTATTTGTTTAAGATTATTTTTGTTCAGATGAAATTAGTAGCCCGCATATTATTATTCATATTTATTGCTTTCTTATCAACGCCGACAATTGTGGCAATGATAAAGAAAAGCAACAATGCGGCTATTACAATCAGCATGTCAGAGGAAGAGAAATCCAATAAAGAAATCAAAGCTGCTGTTTATACTGACGCTATTGAACATGAACTGCTGATGCCTGTTTTTACAGAATCAAAAATCATTTTATCCGGTAATATTGTAAAACTGGATAATATTTCTCCAAGCATTTTTGCACCCCCTCCCAACTTGGTATAATACTTCCGATTATTTTGAACCAACTGTATTTATTACAAATGCAGTAGATTTTTATGTATCATTTTTAGTATTGTATTATGACAAAAAAAGTTAATCTTTTTGCCAGCCTTAAATCTGATTTTGCTTCAGGTTTAGTGGTTTTTTTGGTGGCTCTTCCGTTGTGTTTAGGTATAGCAATGGCTTCGGGTGCACCGTTATTTTCTGGAATTATTGCAGGGGTTATTGGAGGTATTGTAGTTGGTTATTTAAGCCAGTCACATATCAGTGTTTCAGGCCCTGCTGCTGGTTTAACAGCTATTATATTAACCGCTGTTACTGATTTTGGTGCTTTTGATGTGTTTTTACTCTCTGTTCTTATTGCAGGTGTAATTCAGTTAGCATTAGGATTTTTAAAAGCCGGAAGTATATCAAATTATTTTCCAACAAACGTAATCGAAGGAATGCTGGCGGGTATCGGAATTATCATTATTCTGAAACAAATACCGCATGCTTTTGGTTATGATGCTGATTTTGAAGGTGATCAGGCCTTTATTCAAAATGATGGGAGCAATTCTTTTTCATTTTTATTTGATGTTTTAAATCATATCCATTTAGGAGCTGTAGTGGTTTCATTAATTTCACTTGTGGTATTGATTTCCTGGGATAAAGTTCCGTTTTTAAAAAGATTAAAATTGGTCCCTGGTGCTCTTGTGGCAGTAATTTTAGGAGTAGTATTAAATGAGTTTTTTATTTCATCAGGAAGTTCACTGGCAATTGCCAAGGAACATTTAGTTTCTTTACCGGTTCCAAAATCTTTTGATGACTTCAAATCGATTATTGTGACACCGAATTTTTCTGCCATAACAAATCCACAGGTTTGGGTTGTAGGAGTTACAATCGCTATTGTAGCATCTATTGAAACGCTCCTATGTATTGAAGCTTCAGATAGAATGGATGTTCAAAAACGTTATACGGATACGAATGTTGAACTCAAGGCACAAGGAATAGGAAATATTGCAAGCTCACTTTTGGGAGGTTTGCCAATGACTTCTGTTGTGGTTAGATCATCTGCGAACAACAATGCGGGTGCAAAATCTAAAATGTCAACAATCATTCATGGAGTACTATTATTAATGAGCGTGTTGTCTATTCCGGTAATATTAAATAAAATTCCATTAGCGACTCTGGCGACCGTTTTGATTTTAGTGGGATATAAATTAGCCAAACCAGCAACTTTCATGCATTTCTGGGAAAAGGGTAAATACCAGTTTGTACCTTTTATTGCAACATTAGTCTTTGTTGTTGCTACCGATCTGCTGAAAGGTGTTGCGTTGGGAATTATAATAAGTATCATTTTTGTTTTAAGAGGAAATTTAAAAAGAGCTTATATCTTTAAAAAAGAAGAATATGAAGATGGAGACATCATTCATATCGATTTAGCTCAGGAAGTTTCATTTTTAAATAAAGCTGCAATAAAGCAGACCTTAAATGATATTCCGGAAAACTCCAAAGTAATTATTAATGCTCATGATACAGAGTATATTGCTCACGATGTACTCGATTTGATCAGGGAATTTAAAGAAACACGTGCTATCGATGAGAATATCAAAGTAAAGCTTAAAGGTTTCAAAGAAGCTTATGAACTTGAGAACACTCCTGATAACAATAACCACGTTTCTATCGAGCATTATTATGATGTGGCTAAAAGGGCATTGGTGAAAAAAGAAGAAGTGAAAGAAGATTTTTAAAACAAATTAAATTAATTAAAGTATTTCTATGACGTGAGAACCATCAAAATTTAGGTAACTTTACATGGAAATACCATTCAAAAAATAAAAAAATGAGAAAATTTTATGAGCAGTTATTAGAGAATAATAAAAAATGGGTTGAGACTTCATTAGCGAAAGACCCAAATTATTTTGCTGATTTGGCAAAAGGACAACAACCTCCATTGCTATGGATTGGATGTTCGGATAGCCGCGTTCCTGCAAACGAAATAGTTGGAGCAAAACCAGGTGAGGTTTTTGTACACAGAAATATTGCCAACATGGTAGTACACTCTGATATGAATATGTTAAGTGTTCTAGATTATGCAGTGAATGTTTTGAAAATCAAACATATTATTGTTTGTGGACACTATGGATGTGGTGGTGTAAAAGCTGCAATGGGTAATCAGTCTGTTGGTATCATCGATAACTGGCTTCGCCACATTAAAGATGAGTACCGTTTACATGATAAATATTTGAATTCTATTGAAGATGAAGATGCACGTTTTAATGCGTTTGTAGAAATCAATGCAAAAGAACAGGTTTACAATTTAGCTAAAACTTCCATCGTTCAGGGAGCCTGGAAAAACGGTCAGGATTTAATGCTTCATGGCTGGGTTTATGGATTAAATTCAGGTTTTGTAACAGATTTAAATGTGACAATCAGTTCAAATGATGAGCTGGATCAGGTTTACCAGTTAGATTTATAATCTTAACCATTACAATAAAAAAATCGCCTAACTGGCGATTTTTTTTATTCATTTTCGTCAAGATTTTCATTGAAAGCTGACGGTAACATCGTTGGGATAAATTTTATTAAAATCGGCAATAATAAACTTCCGCCCGGAAGTAAAAAAATGGTAAGAGACGGAATTGTTTTGCAAATATCCAAAAGCTGTTTTTTTACTTTTTTCTTTTCCTTAGCATCCAAATCCCTTGTTGTAGAATAGGCCAGTAAAACCATTAACTCCTTACTCTGGACAATTTCTTTTAGAAGTCTGTTCTTGTTTCGAATAATTAATTTTACAACTGTATGGGTCATCTGGTCATAAAAATGCTTTACCGGATTTGAATAATTAAAATACGGAATTTTATTTTTATGAGTAGTAATAAAAGCATTGGTAGTGTTGATGCTCCTGGTTACAAAATTATCAGAAACCTCCATCATAGCACCTAATGAATACAAAAAGTAGGCTTCTTCATTTTCAACAACGCCATCACTCCACAAAGCCATTCCTGCCATGTCGATTAAATAATATTGCTCCAGTTTATTTTTGAAATAATCAAGATTTAAGGTTTCTAAAGTTTCAACGGTTACTTTTGAAAATTTAGAATATCGGATTGAAGCCTCAAAAAGTTTGATCAGTAAATCGTCATGTTGAGATTTTATCGTTTTGGTTTTTAACGCTAAACCTACAATTCCAAGAACAGTTTCTTCAATTCTTTTGAGATATTTATCAGGAATAGCACCGTGTTCCAGATATTGCCTGAAAGCCAGTACATCTATAAATAAAAGTGCATTGGTTACTAAATGCGAAAAGTTTTTACTAATGATACTGTCATTTGTCTGCACTCTCTGATCGATTATGTTTTCTAAAGAAAGTGCAGGAGTATCTTTTGGAAGCAGCATTTTAAATAAATTAAATCCTTCAGGATTCATTTCATTATAAAATTTTAAGACTTCTGTTATAAAATTTTCCGGCTCAGAATTCTTTTTTTCCAGACAGAAAACATTGTACAAGGTATTTAATAAGGCTGTTTTTGAAATTTCGGTTTTAAACCAGCCTTTTATCTGAATTGGAATTTGAGAATCAATAGAAATGATATGACCGTAGATAAAACCGGTTTCCCTAACGTTATAGTAAAACGAATCAGGTGTTTCAAAAGGAATTGCTTCTGAAAACTTTTGCTCACTAAAAAACTTGTCTATCCAGCCAGGTGCCGATGGGTTAATCATTAACTTTTAATTTGAGGATACAAAGCTATATCTTTTTCTTGTGTTAAGATTAATTTTTAAATGAAATAACCACTAAATTTTGTGAAAAATAGTGGTTATTACGGTTTTTGATGTTGTTTTATTATTTAATTATTCCTGCACAAGCAACACGTCCTCCTGCATTTCCTGTAGGCTGAGTGGTAAAATCATCAGCACCCTGATGAACAATTAATCCTTTTCCTAAGATGTTTTTGGTTTCGTCATCACCGCCAATTGCCCATTCGTCTGTAGTCAAAGTGATAGTTCCGTTCCCTTTAGCATCTGCTGTAAAATTGCCGATATCACCTTTATGGTATTCGCCTACTCCCCATTTTCCATGTTTTTTGAAGGTTGGGTTCCAGTGACCTCCGGCAGAACTTCCGTCAGCTGCAGTACAATCTGATTTTTCGTGGATGTGTATTGCGTGAATTCCCGGCTGTAAACCGGCTATTTTTGCTGTAAAAGTTACTTTACCGTTTTTCTCTGTAAAGGTAGCTGTTCCGGTAACTGTGCTATTGCTTTTTGGTTCTAAAGTTACGGTTAAAGTTTTTGCATCGTTTGATTTTGTACTGGTCTTACAGCCAATTATTAAGGCTGTAATTATAGCGAAAGAAACAATTATTTTTTTCATTTGTGAGGCTTTTAAATTAAAGATGAAGTAAATTTAGCTTAAAACCTATGAAATTCATTAACGGTTTACGTTAAAAAAATCTAAAACTATTTGTTCTAATTTAATTCGCTTTGGGTGGCGAACTCGAAAATAATCCTTAAATTCGTACAGGTGTTTAATAAAAAATATCAGGTTCTCTGTTTTCTAATTCATTAATATTTAAACTTTTAAGATTATGATGAAGAATATTTCTATACTTATATTTTGCAGTTTCCTGTTAATTTCCTGTAGCGTTTTTAAATGTAAAAAGAAGGATGCTGTTTCCAAACTGGAAGGAAACTGGGAACTTAATTATATTACCGGACCCCGAATCGCTTTTGATGGTTTATATCCAAATAAAAAACCAACGATAAATTTCAATATTAAAGAAAATCAGGTTTCGGGTAATAGCAGTTGTAATTCCTTTACAGGAAAACTAAATGTGAACGGAAATAAAATCGATTTTACACAGCCAATGGCCATGACAAAAATGATGTGTCTGGACGGGCAGGGTGAACAGGTTTTTATGGCTGCACTTCAAAAAATAACCAGCTATACTATAACTGATGATGGTAAGACATTAAATCTTATCTCGGGCGATATTGCATCTATGCGATTTGTCAAAAAATAGTTTTTGTTTTTATTAACTAATAAAAATTTGTCTTATGAAAAGTAAACTATTCATATTAGTGTTGTCCTGTTGCTTAGTTTTTCCTGTTTTAGCTCAGGAAAAATCAAAGAAACAGCTAAAAGCAGAAAGGGAATTGCAAAAACAAAAAGAAATTGAAGCCTTGATTGATTCTAAAAATTTTGTTTTTGAAGCACAAAAAGCCATGCCACAGGGAGGGAGACTTCTCAATTTAGATTATAATACCTATTTTTTAAAATTTAACGAGGCCAAGACAACCTGCGATCTGCCTTTCTTTGGGCGCGCATTTAATGTCCCTTACGGAGGAGGTGATGGCGGAATAAAATTTGAAGGAGTTCCTGAAAATATCCAAATTGAAAAAAAGAAAAAATCTTACGATGTAAAGGCAACTGTAAAAGGTAAAGATGATGTTTATGACCTTTTTTTTTCAGTTTATATTGACGGAGGAGCATCTCTTTCAGTCAATAGTAACAACAGGGCCTTTATTTCTTATGATGGAGAAATTCATGCACCAAAACCGGAAGAAACTAAAAAATAAAACGAGGTTGTAGTTTATTATTATGTTCTGAAATTATTAATTTATGACAGAAAAAATATTTTATACCTTATTAGAAAAGCATTTTTCTACATTATACTCTTTTTTATTTGTAATTTTTGTTCATGGCCAGGATTTAGAACCCAGAGTGTATGCCAATGTACCTAAAGATTTAAATGTTGTTGGCTTTGGATATGCATATTTAGACGGAAATGTATTGACAGAGCCATCATTACCTATTTCTGATTTTAAAATTCAAAGTCATAATTTACTCGCTACCTATGTAAGAACTTTTGGGATTGCTAACAAACTGGCACGTGTACAGGTTGCATTGCCATATTCTTTTATGGATGGATCGGCTAATGTAAGCGGGGATTTTATAACAGGCTCCAGAACAGGTTTTGGTGATACAAAAATTAGAGTTGGTGTCAATCTATTAGGGTCTCCGGCTCTCGATAGGTCTGAATTTAGAAACTATGAGCAAAAGACAATTTTTGGGATCAGTTTGGTAACCTCAATTCCAACAGGGAAATATTATGGTGACAAACGAGTTAATATTGGTACAAACCGTTGGGCTTTTAAACCTGAAATAGGTATTTCTAAACGATTTTCACAAGTATATGCAGAGCTTTATGGCGGAATGTGGTTTTATACTGATAACGATGATTTTTTAGGTAAAAAACTGGAGCAGAAGCATACTTATAGTTTGCAGGGACATGCAAGTTATTACTTTAAAAACAGTATGTGGCTTGGTTTTAATACGAATTGGTTTTTTGGAGGAAAAACAATAACAGACGGAGTCTCTGATGATAGTGAAATTGATAACTGGAGGATTGGCGGAACTTTTTCTACGCCAATAGCTAAAGGACAATCACTCAGATTTCAATATCATATAGGGGCTTATACCAATAACGGGCTGAATTATTATGCTATAACAGCAGCATACCAATATTCCTTCTTTTAAAGGGAAATAATCTGTTTAAAAACTAAGTGTATTTGATAAAATGTAGAAATGTTATAAATTAATTTAAAATCAAAACCATGAAAAAGTTAAGTATTATTGTTGTTATGGCAATTGCCTCATTTTCATCGTATGCCCAATCTTTATTTAAGAGTGATATTGATTTAGTTCAGAGTATTTATGGAAAATCTAAAGCTGATCTTGTAAAACAATATATGAATTTGTCTGATACTCAGGAAACAGCTTTTACAAAAGTTTACGAAAATTATGAAGCCGCGCGAAAAACACTTGGACAAACAAAGTTAAAACTGATTAATGAATACGCTATTAACTATGCGACTCTTACTGACGAGAAAGCAGATGAATTGGCCAAAGGAACTCTGAAAAATAATCAGGATTATGAAAAATTATTTACCAAAACTTATGGTCAGGCGAAAAAAGCGATAGGAGCAATAAATGCTGCAAAATTCATTCAGTTAGAAGTTTATTTGCAGACCGTAATTCGTAATGAAATTCAGGAATCGATTCCTTTTATAGGTGAAATGGATAAAGGAAAAGTTCAACTGAATTAAAATTTTATTTTAAGATAAAACCGATTAATAAAATTATAGTTTTCGTCTTTTTTAATGAGACAGCGCAAAAAAGCCGCATTTGTTTCGGGACAAATGCGGCTTTAACAAATTAAAAGCTAAAAAACTATTGTGATATTAGAAGCAGTATGAATTTTCTGCAACTAATTTTTCTGCAATTTTTTCTCTTAGTGCCACAACATTTGGCAGGTTAGTGTATTTTGTGAAACGTTTAAGTCCCATTAACATCATACGTTGTTCGTCTCCTTCAGAGAAAGAAGCAATTCCTTCTTTTCCTCTTAAGTTCACAATATCTACAGCTTTGTACAAGTATAATTTTGCCATTGCAATTTGCTCCTGAACTTTATCTTCGCCTTGAGATTTGGCTAATTTTTCAGTTCTCAAAATGGTACTTTCAGCCATGTAGATTTCGATTAAGATATCGGCAGCAGCCATTAATAATTGCTGGTGAGAATCTAATTCAGGACCGTATTTTTGAACAGCGCTTCCGGCAACCATTAAGAAAACTTTTTTCAAGTTAGTTACGATTACTTTTTCTTCTGAGAATAATTCAGAGAAATCCGGAGTATCAAAAGAAGGGATTCCCATTAATTCTTCCTGAACTTTCATTGCTGGTCCAAGTAAATCAACGTGTCCTTTCATTGCTTTTTTGATCAACATCCCTACAGAAAGCATTCTGTTGATTTCGTTTGTTCCTTCGTAGATACGAGCGATACGAGCATCTCTCCAGGCACTTTCCATTGGAGTATCTTCAGAGAATCCCATTCCACCAAAAACCTGAATACCTTCGTCAGAACAGTTTTGAACGTCTTCAGAAACAGCTACTTTCAGGATAGAACACTCGATAGCATATTCTTCAACACCTTTCAATTCAGCTTCTTGGTGAGAAGTTCCTTCCGCTTCACGAGCAGCGATTCTATCTTCGATATCTTTTGCAGCACGGTAAGAAGCACTTTCTCCAGCGTATGCATTAGTTGCCATTTCAGCTAATTTAGAACGAATAGCTCCAAAAGTTGCAATAGGAGTATTGAACTGAATTCTTTCGTTAGCATATTTTACAGCGCCAGAAGTAACTCTTCTTTGAGCATCTAAGCAAGCAGCTGCTAATTTAATACGACCAACGTTTAAAGCATTCATAGCGATTTTGAAACCGTTTCCTCTTTCAGACAACATGTTTTCAACCGGAACTTTTGTTTCGTTGAAGAAAACCTGACGAGTAGATGAAGCACGGATTCCTAATTTATGCTCTTCTTCATTCATAGAAATTCCGTTTGAAGGATCGTTTTCTACGATGAAACCTGTAATATTTTTATCATCTCCAATACGAGCAAAAACGATGAAAACGCTACAGAAACCTGCATTCGAAATCCACATTTTTTGTCCTGTAATAGAGTAGTATTTTCCGTCTTCCGATAAAACCGCTTTAGTTTTTCCTGAGTTAGCATCAGATCCTGCACCTGGCTCAGTTAAACAGTAAGCACCAAACCATTCTCCAGAAGCTAATAACGGAACGTATTTTTTCTTTTGCTCTTCAGATCCGTAAAGGGTAATTGGCATAGTTCCAATTCCTGTATGTGCACCAAAAGCAGTAGAGAATGAACCTGTTGCTCCGGAAATGTAGTCACAAACCAACATTGTAGAAACAAATCCCATTCCTAATCCGCCATATTCTTCCGGAACAGCAACTCCAAGAAGTCCTAGTTCACCTGCTTTACGCATGCTTTCTTCTGTAAATGGGTAATCTTTTTTCTCAAAACGATTTTTGTTAGGCCAAATTTCTTTGTCCACAAACTCTTTTACAGAGTCACGCATCATTAATTGCTCTTCCGAAAAATCTTCTGGTGTAAAGATGTCTTCGCATTTTGTTTCTTTAACTAAAAACTGACCACCACGGGTTACGTTTTTTTCGATTGTATCTGCCATTTTTATTTTTTTTTAGAGAAAAGAAAATAGAATAAAGAGAATAGATTTTATACTTGGCTTACTTTAAACCGTTCTGAAAGCCCATTGTCATTCTTTGGAATTCTTCTATTTTAATTTCTAATTGGTTAAATTGTATCTCGTTTATATATTTTCTATGTTTAGCAATCAATAATTGTGTAATAAGCTCAAATGAAGAACCAAGAGAAATGTCTATAAAGTGACTAAAAGACTTATCGGTTCTTGAAGATCCTTCAGCAATATTACTAGGCATCGAAACCGAACATCTGCTTATTTGAGAACTCAAATCGTATCGTTCGTGTTTAGGAAATTCTATTAATACATCTGAAATTTCATTAGCAATTGAAATTCCAAGTTGCCAAATCTTTAAGTTCTTATAATTATGTCTCATGTTTTTTGAGTCAAGTTAAGAAATTAAAATAAAAAAGTAAGATTAATACTATTTTTATTTGTTTTTGAAACATTTTATCATTCCAAAAAGTATATCTCTTTATTCTCAAAGAAAAACATCTATTCTCTATATTCTATTCTCTTCTTAAAGAACTTCGTAAACCCCCGCAGAACCCTGTCCAGTCCCTACACACATGCTCACAATTCCATATTTATTACCTCTGCGTTTCATTTCATCAAATAACTGAACAGAAAGTTTAGCTCCCGTACATCCCAGCGGGTGTCCTAAGGCTATTGCTCCACCGTTTACGTTTACGATATCCGGATTTAAACCTAATTCGCGAATTACAGCCAAAGACTGAGAAGCAAATGCCTCGTTTAATTCCACCAGATCAATATCTTTCAATTCTAAACCAGCTTGTTTTAATGCTTTTGGAATTGCTTTTACCGGTCCGATACCCATAATTCTTGGCTCAACACCTGAAGAAGCAAAGTTTACTAATCTGGCGATTGGCTCAAGATTCAATTCTTTAACCATGTCCTCACTCATGATTAAAACAAAAGCAGCACCATCACTCATTTGCGAAGAGTTTCCGGCAGTTACACTTCCGTCAGCAGCGAAAACAGGTTTTAAACCAGATAAAGCTGCGATAGAAGTTCCGGCTCTTGGACCTTCATCTTGCTTTACAACATAAGATTTAGTTTCTTTTTTTCCATTTTCATTGATGAAAGTCTGCTCAACAGTAATCGGAACGATTTGTTTATCGAATTTTCCTTCTGCCTGCGCTTTCAACGCTTTCATGTGAGAATTGTAAGCAAACTCATCCTGATCTTCTCTTGAAACATTATATTGTTTGGCAACCGCTTCAGCAGTTAAACCCATTCCCCAGTAATAATCTTCGTGACCTGCAGCAGCAACTTTATAATCCGGAGTTGGTTTATAACCTCCCATCGGAATAAAACTCATACTTTCTGCACCACCTGCAATAATACAGTCTGCCATTCCTGATTGGATTTTAGCCGTTGCCATTCCGATAGTTTCTAATCCGGATGCGCAGTAACGGTTAACCGTAACACCAGGAACATCTTCTACTTTTAATCCCATTAAAGAGATCAAACGTCCAACGTTTAAACCTTGTTCAGCTTCCGGCATGGCATTTCCTACCATAACGTCGTCGATACGTTTTTTGTCAAAATTAGGCAGTTCATCCATCATAAACTGGATCGTTTCTGCAGCTAACTCATCAGGTCTTTTAAATCTAAAAACTCCTTTTGGAGCTTTTCCAACTGCTGTTCTGTATGCTTTTACTATATATGCTGTTTTCATTTGTTTTGTTTGTTAAGAGTATAGAAGATAGAGTATAGAAAATAGACTTTATTCAGTCTTAAATCTATATTCTATTCTCTTTGTTCTATTTTCTAATTTCTAAGTGGTTTTCCTTTAGTCAACATGTACTGGATTCTTTCTAATGTCTTACGTTCTGTACATAAACTCAGGAAAGCTTCACGTTCGATATCTAATAAATATTGTTCAGATACTAAAGTTGCTTCAGATAAATCACCACCAGCCATTACGTAAGCCAGTTTGTTAGCGATTTTCTTGTCGTGCTCAGAAATGTATTTTCCAGCTTCCATTTGGTCAGTTCCAACTAAGAACATTCCAAGAGCTTGTTTACCTAAAACCTTAACATCAGTTCTTCTGATAGGCTGCGTATAACCAGCTTCTGCCATTAACAAAGCATGTTTTTTAGCTTCCGCAATCTGACGATCTTTGTTTACTACAATAACATCTTTTCCATGTTGAAGAAGTCCAGTATCAAAAGCTTCATAACCGGAAGTTGATACTTTTGCCATTGCGATAGTCAAGAAATGTTCCTGAAGAACGTTCAATTCTACATCATTTTTACGGAATAAATCTGAAGCTCTTAAAGCCATTTCTTTAGATCCACCTCCGCCAGGAAGTACACCAACACCAAATTCAACTAATCCCATGTAAGTTTCTGCAGCAGCAACTACTTTATCAGCATGTAAGCTCATTTCGCATCCACCGCCAAAAGTCATTCCGTGAGGTGCCACTACAACTGGAATAGAAGAGTAACGAACACGCATCATTGTATCTTGGAACAATTTAATTGCCATGTTCAATTCGTCGTATTCCTGCTCAACAGCCATCATGAAAATCATTCCGATATTAGCTCCAACAGAGAAATTTGCTGCCTGGTTTCCAATAACCAAACCTTGATATTCTTTTTCAGATAAGTCAATTGCTTTATTGATAGCTTGTAGAACGTCACCGCCAATTGTATTCATTTTAGATTGGAATTCTAAGTTCAAGATTCCGTCTCCTAAATCCTGAATGATTGCACCACTATTGCTCCAAACTTTTTTGCTTTCGCGGATGTTGTTTAGAATAATGAATGAATCTTGTCCAGGAACTTTTACTTGAGATTTTGTTGGAATGTTATAGAAATAAGTTGCTCCTTCTTTTACAGTATAGAAACTTTCGCTTCCGGAAGCCAACATTTCAGTAATCCATGCAGCTGGTTCTAAACCTTCTGCTTTCATGATTTCAATTCCTTTGGCAACACTGATAGCATCCCAGATTTCGAATGGACCATTTTCCCATCCAAAACCAGCTTTCATGGCATCGTCAATTTTGTATAACTCGTCTGAGATTTCAGGAACTCTGTTTGACACATAAGCAAACATTCCAGCGAAACTTTTGCGGTAGAATTCTCCCGCTTTGTCTGTTCCTTTTACTAAAACTTTGAAACGATTGATTGGTTTATCAATAGTTTTTGTTAGTTCAAGAGTAGCAAAATTTGCTTTTTTCGCAGCGCGGTATTCTAATGTATCTAAGTCTAAAGAAAGAATAGCTGCATCTACTTTTTTATAAAAACCTTGACCAGTTTTACTTCCTAACCAATTATTTTCCATCATTTTGTTGATGAAATCTGGAAGTTTAAACAATTCGTGTTGTTCGTCGTTCGGGCAGTTTTCGTAAATACCGTTGGCTACGTGTACCAAAGTATCTAAACCAACAACGTCAACCGTACGGAAAGTAGCCGATTTTGGACGACCAATCACTGGACCAGTCAATTTATCAACTTCTTCAATTGTTAATCCCATTTCTTTTACTAAATGGAATAAACTTTGGATTCCGTAAATACCAATTCTGTTTCCAATAAACGCCGGAGTATCTTTAGCAACAACCGAAGTTTTTCCTAAGAATTTAGATCCGTATTCGTTTAAGAAATCCAATACTTCGGTTGAAGTTTTTGGACCAGGGATAATTTCAAATAATTTTAAGTAACGCGCAGGGTTAAAAAAGTGTGTTCCGCAGAAGTGTTGTTGAAAATCTTCGCTTCTTCCTTCGCTCATAAAGTGAATTGGAATACCAGAAGTGTTTGAAGTAACTAAAGTTCCTGGTTTGCGGAATTTTTCAATTTGTTCAAAAACTAATTTCTTAATGTCTAAACGCTCTACAACAACTTCGATAATCCAGTCAACATTGGCAATTTTTGCCATATCATCAGTTGTATTTCCAGTCGTGATTCGACTTGCAAATTTTTGACTGTAAATAGGAGATGGTTTCGATTTTAATGAATTCGCCAGGTGCTCGTTTACTATACGGTTGCGAACAACTTTACTTTCAAGCGTTAATCCTTTTTTAGTTTCAGCTTCTGTCAACTCGCGGGGAACGATGTCAAGCAGTAAAACTTCAACACCAATGTTGGCAAAATGACAAGCTATTCCTGAACCCATAATTCCGGATCCAATTACAGCGACTTTTTTAATTGTGCGTTTCATATTTGTTAATTGTTTTTATTGCTAGAATTTGAATGGTTTCACTGATTTGAAACTATTCATTTTCTGTGTTTTCTCTTTGCTTCGCCAGTTCGCTGGCGCTCGTGTGATTGAATATATTTTTGTCCTGAATTAATTCATTGATGATTTCAGAAACTTCGATAAAATGTTTCAGTTTTTCGTCTGATACATGTTTTCTAACGGTTTCATTAAATTTCAGAACTGTATTTTTAGATAAATCTCTTTTTTCTTTTCCAAATTCGGTCAGGTAGATTAAAACACCTCTGCCGTCACTTGGGTTTTTTCTGCGAACAATTAAACCTTTTTCTTCCATAGATTTTAAGGTTCTTGTTAAGCTGGTTGCTTCCATACCCATTCGCGGGCCTAAAGCGGTTGATGGAGTTCCTTCTTCTTTATCCATACTTAAAAGAGCAAATCCTGTTGCCATGGTAGCATCGTACTTCGCAGCTTCTTCGTTATACATTCTGGAAACAGCCTGCCATGTAGCTCTCAAAATATAATCTATTGTTTTGTCTTTCATAGGTAACTATATCGATTTCAAATATAATCAAAAAATACTATGCATGCATATTATTTTTTCATAAATTTTAGGTTAATTAGTAAATGCTTTTGAATTTGTGGGTTTTAGAGGATTCTTTTTAATTGAAATATACCATTCTTTTTTTTAGTTTTAATGAATTTACCATAACAATAATTGTTGTTATAATAATTAAGCGTTTGATTTCTATTTTAAGGAATATGGTTTTATTCCGTCGGAATTTACCCTTCATATTTAGCCAGTGCTTTTTGAAGTGTTTCTTTCATACGATTTCTCAGACCTTCAGGCTTTAAAATTTCAAGACAGCTTCCAAAACCTAATAAAAGCCTTTCCATTTCGTAATTCGGTATTACATATATATGTACAATGACACTCCCATCTTCATTTTGTTTAATCAAACGTTGAGAAGTATGCAACGGTTTTGTGATTACGTAAGGCGCATTCGAAGCATCGACCCATAATTCTATTCTTCTAGGTTGTAGACCCGAATTAACCGTTACGCCAATTACATTCTTATAATAGTCATCGGCATCAAAATCTTCTTCTAGATAAGGAAGGTTAAAATCGTAATCAATAGAGATGATTCTGTCCAACGCTAAATTGGTAATCGGCTGTGACGTTTTTTTCTTCCCAATCAGAAACCAGCGATTATTGAATTCCTTTAATATAAAAGGATGAAAATGGAATTTCGTTTCCTCAGCAGATTTAAAAGATTTATACGTAATAATCAGAACCATCTTTTTGATAATCGCCTGATAGATTTCGTCTAAATAATGAAGTCCTTTTAGCTTTTCATTTTTATCCAGATAAATTACAGGTCTTGTATGCGACTTTTCGGCGTAGATTTTATCTTCCAATCGCTGTAAAATATCCGATACATCATTAAATAAGGAGAAATCTTTAAACTGTTTGAGCATTGAAACTGTTTCAGTCAAAACATTCATATCGGTTTCCGTCAGAGGAATATCCGTTATCGAAAAATCTTCTTCTTCATATTTATAATACTTTTTATCGTAAACGACAATTGGCGCATTATAACCGAGTTTTTCACTCCGCATCAGCTGAATATCCATCTGAATTGTTCTTTTGCTTATGGGGCTTTGGCGTCCTTCGTATTCGGATAAAACTTCAGAACATTCTTCGATTAAATCTTCGAGTGTCCATTGCCTGTATTTATTCTGAAGGCATTTGTCAATGGTTTTGTACCGAATTAAGGCGTTTTTGTTTTGTGACATGGCTGTATGTGTTTGCTCGCAAAGACGCGAAGTCGCAAAGATTTTCTAATTAAAAGATTTGTTAAGATTATTTCACGCAGATTAAAAAAGATTTATGCAGATTCAGCAGATTATTTGAAAAAATAGAAATCTTTTTAGATCTGCTCAAATCTGTAAAATCTGCGTGAAAAAAAACTTTGCGACTTCGCGCCTTTGCCAGATTCGATTTTTTAGCTTAATAACTTTATCTCTTTTTCAATATTAGCCCGAGCTTTTTCTTCATACAAACTTCTAAACTCATTGGTTTGAAAAATAAATTCATTCTCCAAAAAATGCTTCAACGCTTTGGCGCGTCCGGGTTTGTAGAGAAAATCAGGATAAATGCGGTATTCTTTTCTAATTTGTTCAAAATAGGTTTTATAATCTTCCCAATCTTTAGCGAGGATTTTCAAATCAAAATCGATTAACCAATTGATATCTTCAATTGCATTTTGCTGATGCTGTTGCGTTGCGCAGATTGCATCAAAAACTAATTGTTTATTTAGATTGACGTTTTCAGGTAAAACAGACAAAGCATATTCGGCACTTTTGAGTTCGTTATCTTTTTTGGAAGCTGAATAGACAATATCATGATAAAAAATAGAAAATAATATTTCGTTGGGGTTCCCAAGTTTGTTTCGATAGGCTTCAAAAAGCTCAATCATTTCTTCTAAATGCGTGAGATTATGATAATGCCTTGATTTTTTGGAATATGCCTTTTCTAAATCCAGCCAGTTCTGCTGAATTTCATTTGTTGAATAGCCAATGTTGGAGAGTAAATCAGAATAAATTCCCTGTAGATTCATCTTGTTTTTTACTCAAATTTAAAATTCTTTTTTTACTACGCAAAATAATTGCGTAGTGGCTTTGAAATCTTTGCTCAAGAAATAAAACAATAACCATTGTCTAATTTTTAAAAACCAGAAATTATGAAATTTAATTTTTTAGCAAAAGAGAAAAAAAATATAGTTAATCATGAAAATGCACCGGCTTTTTCTTTAACATCAGAATACGAATTGTACGCAGCAGTTGTAACAACAAGCTTAAGTGCTTCATTTTATGAAAAAGATACAACTCGTTTAGAGCGAATCAAAAACCTGATTAAAAAATGTAATCCGATGTTTGTAGCAAAGTTGGCGGTTTATGCACGAAACGAAATGCATATGCGTTCTGTGCCATTGGTTTTGATCGTCGAATTGGCTAAGATTTATTCTGGCGATTCATTAATCAGTAAAATGATAATTAATGTTATACAACGTGCAGACGAGATAACAGAATTGTTGGCATATTACCAAATGGCAAACGAACGAAATGGTGTTAAAAAATTAAACCGTTTATCCAAACAAGTACAAAAAGGTTTAGCCGTTTCATTCAACAAATTTGACGAATACCAATTTGCAAAATACAATCGCGATGGTGTGGTTAAATTAAAAGATGCTTTGTTTTTAGTTCATCCAAAAGCAAAAGATGAAGCGCAACAAGTTATCTTTAATAAATTGGTAAATGATACTTTGCAAACGCCATATACTTGGGAAACTGAGTTATCGCAATTAGGTCAAATTAAATTTTATAACGAAACTGAAAAACAAAGAGCATTCAAACAAAAATGGGAAGAATTGATTGACAGCGGTAAAATAGGTTACATGGCATTGTTACGTAACTTACGAAATATCTTAAGTGCCAATGTTTCTGGTTTTCATATGCAAAAAGTTTGCGATTACCTTTCTAACGAAAAAGCAGTCGCAAACTCAAAACAATTACCTTTCCGATTTTTAGCAGCGTATCGTGAATTGAAAGATTTGAATTTCAAATATACTTCAATGGTTTTAGATGCTTTAGAAGATTCTGTAACTGTAAGTTCTCAAAACATAAAAGGTTTTGATGTAAACACATCAGTTGTAATTGCGTGCGACGTTTCGGGTTCAATGCAGCAGCCAATTTCACCAAAAAGTAAAGTATTGCTTTATGATATCGGTTTGATGTTGGGTATGTTGATGCAAAGCCGTTGTAAAAATGTTGTTAGTGGTATGTTTGGTGATCGTTGGAAAATAATCAATATGCCAAAACGAAGCATATTGGCCAATGTTAACGAATATTACAAACGTGAAGGTGAAGTAGGTTACGCTACAAACGGTCATTTGGTTTTAGAAGATTTAATCAGCCGAAAAGAAATTGTAGATAAAGTAATGTTGTTTACCGATGTTCAAATGTGGAATAATACTTATACAAAAGACTCATTTGCAAACTCCTGGAATCGTTACAAAAGTATTGCACCAAACGCAAAATTATATTTGTTTGATTTGGCTGGTTATGGTCAGGCACCAATAAACATCGAAAAAAACGATGTGTATTTAATAGCCGGCTGGTCTGATAAAGTATTTGATGTTTTGAATGCTTTAGAAGATAAAAACAGTGCTTTGAATTACATTAATCGAATAGAATTGTAAATTTTAAACATACTGCGCAAAATAATTGCGCAGTATAATTTGAATATTTGTAAAAGAAATAAGTTCATTGAAAATAAAGAAATAAACAAGTGTCGTAAATAAGTGTTACTTCGCATTGATAACGCCCGGGTCGTGGGTTCGAACCCCACCAATTCTGTTTAATTGCGGAAATGTAGCTCAGTGGTTAGAGCAGGATATGTCACTTATTGCTTATTGCCTTGTTTTAAAAATAACATTGGTGTCGTAGAAAAGAGTTACTTCGAGGGAACTGTATTATAGGTTCGAATCCTGTTCAGATAATCTGATAGTGTAAGTGGTAACACGCATAAAATAGTCTCTTTTCGCTTATAACCCAATAAAATAAAAAAGAATGTCGTAAAAAAGAGATACTTCGTCTCCAATTTTAGGGGAGGAATAACGAAGCTGTAAAATCAGCAAGGTTATCCAGTTCGACTCTGGCACAGACAAAGCCCCGCCCAATTCTCTTATTGCTTTTTACTTCTTTTAAAAACTGAAAAATGTCGTGTGCAAAGAGCTACTTCGTTTAGGGATCAAAATAACTCTTGCCAATTATTACTTTTTCAAAAAATAAGATGCCGTATATAAGTGTTACTTCGTTGGTTGATTAGTTAGGTTCGAGTCCTAAATTATCACTTATAAACTATTGCTCTTAAAAAAAGAGTGTCGTCAGGAAATGGTTACTTCGATCCAAATGAAACTTAAACCATTCCTAAATATTACCTCTTTTAAAATTATTAATGTAAAAAATATAAATATTTACTTTATGATGACAATCAAAGATATCAAATACAAAGCTGAAAAAAGGTTTAAGAAAATAGAAATTAGCGATGATGTCTGGGGATTTCAGATACAACCAAATGCTAAATTTTTAAAAGGAATCAGCAGAAAAGAGATTGATGAACTGCAAATATTTTTTGGATTTGATTTTCCTTGGCAATACAGAGAGATGCTGTTAATTTTTTCAAATATAGATGCGGAGTGGATTTCAATTAATCCAGAAGACAAAACAGATATTGAGTATGAACGGAAAAACTTTTTTCATCAATATCCGGAGGATTATGAAAAGTCGAGATGGATTATTGATGATATTAATGAAAACAAATCTGAAGCAGAATTAGTTCTTACTCAAGCAGGGTTTGATGTTTCAAAAATAGTAGGATATATTCCAATGACTGGTTATCGCGTTCTTGTGGTATTTGAAGATAAATATCTTTCACCTGTTATTTCTGCTTGTGGTGCTGATATTATTATGTATGGAAATAATCTGCGAGAATATTTAAAAAATGAACTTTTAAGATTCTAAAAAATGAAACCGCCAATTTATCAAATATTTGGTTCTGAAAATTCACTCGATCTCGATTTGGTTTTCTTTGTAGAAGAAATGCCGGAAACGATTTTGGAAAAACTTTCGTTATCCAAAAAACTCAGTGAATCTATAACAAAATTTTATTCTGAAAAGAAAATCAACGCTAATCTTGCAGTGCAAAGAAATGGTCATTTAGTTGAGGTTTATAAAGGCACAACAGATGAATTGAATAATGCATTGTTTTATACGTATCAAAATCATCATCAGAAATTCGGAAATCAGATAACAAAACTTTTGGTTAGAGATATTGATTTGAAATTTTTAAGAAGTACCCGAATGATTTTGTCTTTTTTAAGCAAAAGTGAACACAGGATTTTAATTAAAAATGCTTTAAAAGGAAATTTAGACGAAAAGATTCAGGCATTAGAAAAAATAGATTTGAATCAAATTTCTTCTTTCGGAAAAAACATGAATCATTTAGATATTCTAAAATCAATTGCATTTCAGTTAGGACAAGCTATTTCGCTTCATGAAGGAAAAGAATTGTACACCAAAAATGAAATTGCAAATGTATTTCCTGATCTGAAAAAATATCTTTTGAGAGAAGAAAATTCAGATTTTGAAACCTTACAAAAATGGCTTTCTATTTTCATAATGATACTCAAAAGTAGAAGTTTTATAATGAAAAATAAATTGGAGTATAAATATGAAGATAAAAATCCTATAGCGCCAAAGTAAATATTTTTCACCACGCAAAATAATTACGCAGTCAATTTTGAACCTTTGTTCAAAGATTAGAACTCATGAATACAAAATTATTAAAAGAGATGATTTCGCAGAATTATGTCAAGGTAAACAAACATCCTGAACATGATCTGTATATTTATAACTATACTCAAAATGCCCAATTTGAGAAAGTGTGGAATGAAATCACAATAAGCTGTCGTGGTCTTATTCTGGATGCAGAGGGGAATGTTGTGGCAAGACCTTTTCCTAAGTTTTTCAACCTGGGTGAAATAGAAGATGAAATCCTTCCGGATACCACTTTTGAAGTGTATGATAAAATGGATGGTTCACTCGGAATTTTATATTGGATAAACGATAAACCTTTTATGGCAAGCCGTGGTTCATTTTCGAGCGAGCAGTCAGATAAGGCAAATGAAATGTTGCATGGAAAATATGAAGAAACCTGGTCGTTATTGGATAAAACCAAAACCTATTTATTTGAAATTATTTATCCGGAAAACCGAGTTGTTTTAGATTATGGAAAATCAGAAGAATTGGTTTTACTGGCAATTATTGATACAGAGTCAGGAAACGAATTTTCGCTAGAAAATATCGGATTTCCTTTGGTCGAGAAATTTGACGGGATCAAAGATATTCAGACTTTAAAAGAGATGGAACTTGCCAATAAAGAAGGTTTTATTATTAAGTACGCCAACAATTTTCGGGTAAAAATCAAATTTGAAGAATACCTCCGTTTACATAAAATCATTACTCAGGTTTCTAATTTGACTATTTGGGAATATCTAAAAAACAATCAGCCATTTGATGAAATTTTAGAACAGGTTCCAGATGAGTTTTTCAACTGGGTAAAACAAACAAAAGCCGATTTGGAAAATGAATTTAAAGCAATCGAAGATCAATGTAAATTAGATTTTAAAATTCTGGAATCCCGAAAGGAAACCGCTTTTTATTTTCAAACTTGTAAACATCCAAAAGTATTATTTTCAATGCTTGACGAAAGAGATTATTCAGAAATAATCTGGAAAAAGATCCGGCCAAAATTTGAAAAACCCTTTAATAAGGAAGAAGAATAAAAAATAATTTTAAACTGCGCAGAATTACTGCGCAGTGACAAAGCTATATTTGTCAGACAAAAAATAAACGCCATGATTATAAAAATAAAATCAGATAATAAATGCTTTTTGGACATCCTTCATAAAAACCCAAATACAGATCAGGGACTTTATATGAAGGAGTTGAGAAATGGAATTTTAATTGGAAACGTAATAGCCGAAAACGAATATCACTGTCTGTTTTTAGATGGTAAGCACAGTTATCTGCCTGAAGAAGGAAATCAAATCGATTTTCAGAGTCATTGCAGCCCATTATTGGCATTAAACATAATGAGTGAATTTTTTAATCATCTGTATAAAGAAAACAGCACTTTGGCGGCAACCGTGATTCCGTGGTTAGAGAAAAATTACGAAGCAGTAGATACAGAAAAATGTACGATAGAAGTTCCTACGTTTTTTATTGATTCAAATTGGTATAAAAACGGAAAATATCTGTTATCAAAATATATCGACGGAATTACACTTGTCAAAAAAACAGGAAACAATTTCGAACTAAAAATCGAAGGCGCTACAGTAAGAGAAGCTATGCAGAAATTCTCATTGGTATCATTGTTTTCGCATTTTACAAACAAATATGCTGTGTACACTTTTATTGATGATTATTTCATTCAGAAACATATCACAATGTTTACCAATCTTATCGGAATTCCGTATTTCGTATTTTATCTTTTTATAAAAAGAATTATGCGTTCTCCAAGTCAGTTTGAGAAATTTAAACCTCAGTTAGAAGCCTATTTTGATAACGAAATTCAGTTTGGATTTACAGATACGCATCAGTCGAGAAAAGAATTTATCTGCAGCAGAATTAATTTTGAAGAACCAATTTTGGATTTTGGCTGTGGTGAGTTACAGTATTACAAACAGCTTCATAAAAAAGGATTTAGAGAAGAATATTATGCTTACGACGAAGTTGATTTTAAACATATTGCCGATAAAATTCAGGAATCAGACCGAACAGATAATTTGATCTGGACAGAAAATCTCGAAGAACTAAAAGGCTTTGAAGGACAGATTATTTTAAGTGAAGTAATCGAACATAATTCGGTAGAAGAAGCAAAAAACTTGTTGATCTGGATTAGGGACAATACCAAATTTACTCAGTTATTTGTCACAACGCCCGACAAAGAATTTAATGTAAACTACGAATTGACAGAAGAATTCAGACATGACGATCATGATTTCGAATTATCAAATGCAGAGTTCGTATCGCTTATAAATGAAATTTTTCCAAATCCGAAAGAATTTCACGGAGTAGGAGATTGTGTAAAAGGAGTTTATCCGACAAGTGCGGTAATCATTCAAAAAAAGTAGAAAAAATGTTAGACTTTAGAGTAAGAAATAGGATAGACTGGTTTTGTAAAAACAAAATCAATGATTTTTCGCCAACTATTTCGCCAGCGCCAAAATACAAACCGAAGAACGAAATAGAAAGTATTGAAACAGCGATTCATTATTATGTAGAAAGTGGTGTGACCGAATTTGTGGTTCAAAAGAAATACATGGGATCTTACTGTACCATTTATTTAAAGAGAAACATCGAAGAAACGTATTTTGTTTCCAGAAACGGTTTTAAGCTGGATCATATCAATACAGAGCAGGCAATAGAAAGTCTGAGAGATTTACATGCTAAAATGCTTACAGATTTCCCTGAGTTCGAAACCCTTTTGATTGCTTCTGAATTATTGCCTTGGAAAGTGCTTGGAGGAGGATTAATCGAAAAAGAATTTACAGGCTACTACGACGCTTTGCAGACACAAAATTTGTATCTGAAAGAATCCGGATTGATCGAAAAAATAATCAATGTCAAAAATGGCGAAGCGTTTACAACCTATGTTTCAGATAAAGAAAAGCTTTCTAAGAAAGAATTTGCAGCGAAACATAAAACGCACATTATACGTCAGTATGATGCTTTGCAGGCGATAAAAATTCCGGATTTAGAGAAACAGCAAGAATCATTGAATGTGTTTAAAAATCAGATTGATACCTTTGGAATTGAAGGCGAAATCTATTTTAAACCATTTACAATCTTAAAAGAAGTAAAAATTTCTGGTGAAGAAATATTGCCAAACAGCAATTTGACTTACGAATTGATAAACGATGATCCGTTTTTGCATTTGGAAATTACAGCTTCAAACAGAGAAGAAAAGCTGAAAGAAATTTATGCCTTTTTTGAAAAACTGACCGAAGCAAACGAAGAAGGAATCATGATAAAACCGATTCAGAATTACATTAAAGGTTTGCCACCCTGTTTTAAAGTCAGAAACAACAATTACCTGACGATGATTTATGGAGTGAATTTCCATCAGGATTTCGATTATTATTTAGATAAAAGAAACGTAAAAAGAAAATTAGAACAGTCTATAAACGGCTGGGAAATCAATCAGAAGATGCTTCAGATTCCTTATAAAGATTTAGGAGACGAAAATTATTTAATGCGTCTGCTACTTTTGAAAAGAATCAATAATGAAGAAATAGAAAAAACATTAGACCCGAGATTGTAACACGATTATAAAAATGAAAAAGACACCAACATTAACCATATTAGTCGGCTGTCCGGCATCAGGAAAAAGTACGTTTGCCGAATGGAAAATAAGAACTGAAGCCAAAACCATGAGAATTAGTCGTGATGAAATCAGGTTTTCGCAGTTTCAGGAAGTAATGGAACCAGCTGTAGAAAGTATGATTTCCAAAATCATCAATGTTCAGATTAAAACCCTGCTTTCAAATGGATGGAATGTAATTTTGGATACTTGCAACGTTAAAGCCGAATACCTGAAACAACCGGTAACCGAATTTTCAGAAATGGCAAATATCGAATTCAAAGTTTTTGATTTGCCGTTTGAAGAACTTTTGGACCGAAACAACAAAAGAGACCGAAAAGTTCCAAAAAAGGTAATCGAAAAAATGTATTACGAACTGAAGAGAACCAAAGAAAAGTTTGATTTCAAACCAATCAAAAAAGTCGATAAAAATCTGGAATACTGCGAGCAGAATCCGGAACTGCCAAAAGCAATTATCTGTGATCTTGACGGAACTCTGGCTTTAATGAACGGAAGAAACCCTTTTGATGCCAGCAAATGCGACGAAGACGAAATCAACAATCCGGTAGCAAATGTATTGAGGAATTACAAGAAACTAGGATATGAAATTTTACTGGTTTCCGGAAGAGAAGACCGATACAAAGAGCCAACATTACGATTCCTGCAAAAACATGAAATCGAATACGATCATTTGATCATGCGTAAAACAAAAGACAGCCGAAAAGATTCCATCATCAAAACTGAAATCTATAACGAATTTATAAAAGATAAATACTTCGTAGAATTTGTATTAGATGATAGAAACCAGGTTGTCGATACTTGGAGAAATGATTTGAAATTGCCTTGTTTTCAGGTGTATTACGGAGATTTTTAACAAGAAGCAAGAGAATAGAGTAAAGAAAATAGACTTTCAAACTAAGTGTAGAAGTCTTTGCTCTTTATTCTTTGCTCTTTTCTCTAAAATAAAAAACAAAAAATGAAAACATACATAGACATAGGAATTAACCTAACCAACAAACAATTCCACAACGACATAGACGATGTCGTACAAGACGCACTCGACGCCGACGTATCGCAAATGATACTCACAGGCACAAGCGTACGAAATAGTGAAGAATCGGCTAAGATTGCGAGGCAGTACCCGGGCGTGTTGTACGCTACGGCAGGCATACATCCGCATGATGCGAAAAGTTTTGATGCACAGAGCATTTCAAAATTAAAAAATCTGTTACAACAAAAACACGTAATTTCCGTTGGGGAATGCGGACTCGATTTTGATCGTGATTTTTCCCCAAGAAACAAACAAGAAGAATGTTACAGAGCCCAGTTAGAATTAGCGATTGAAGTTCAGAAACCTTTGTTTTTGCACGAAAGAGCCGCTTTTACTTCTTTTATGAATATCACAAAAGACTATCTGCTGAAACTGCCAAAAGGCGTTGTACATTGTTTCACAGGAAGTCTGCAGGAAGCCAAAACCTATCTAGATAACGGATTTTATCTGGGTTTTACGGGAGCAATTTCAGATGCCAAACGTTTCAGCCATTTAAAAGAAATCATTCAGTACGTACCGCTCGACCGAATGATGATCGAAACCGATGCGCCGTTCATGCTTCCGAAAAATGTTCCGAACAGCCTTTTGAAGAAATACCATGAACGCCGTTGCGAACCTGCTTTTCTGCCATATGTTGCCGGAACAATTGCGCAGTTTAAAGGAATTGCTTTGGATAAAGTTGCGGAGGAAACAACGAGGAATGCTAAGAACTTTTTTGGGATTTAGGAAAAAGATCCGAAAATAAAATTTAAAATATTCAGACTAAAGAAAATTTTGCGACTTAGCGTCTTTGCGAGATTAAAAATATACATTTACTAAACTATGACAAATCTCAAAAACCGAGGAAAAGAAGCCAGTGACGACGATTTATTTGGAACGGCAAAAATGCAGTTCAAACTAAAAGAAGCCGTAATCGATATGCATTATTTTTTAAGCAGAGGTTACGGCGAAAAATCGACTTTAACCTTAGTTGGAAACCGTTATAGATTAAATGCACGTCAGCAGCAAGCCGTTCGCGGAATGAGCGCTTCCCAGCAGCAAATCGAAAACAGAAAATCAAAAGAAATTCAAAGTCAGGAACTGGAAGGAAAAGAGATTTGTATTGACGGATTTAATGCTTTGATTTTACTCGAAAGTACTTTGTCGAATGCGTATGTTTTTAAAGGACAAGACGGTTTTATCCGAGATTTGTCGAGTGTTTACGGAACGTATAAAAAAGTGAATCAGACTTCGCAGGCTATTGAAATTATAACTGACTTTTTCAGAAAAGAAAAAATTAAAAAAGCAGTCTGGTTATTTGATAAACCCGTTTCAAACAGCGGAAAGTTAAAACAAATGATAGAAGAAATCGCTCAGAATAATAATTTCAATTGGGAAGTACAACTCGTAAATAATCCCGATAAAGTACTGGCCGAAAGCAGCTGGATTGCCGTAACATCTGATGCCTGGATTTTAGACAATGCCTCTGCAAATTTTAATTTAATGAAATACGTTCTGGAGAAACTAAATATAACCGAAACCATAATTTCCTGCGAATAAAAAAATGAATTCCAATCTCTTTTTCAATGAAATAAAAGCCATAATTCCAGATCTGAATTCGGAATGGAAAGAAAAATACGCTCGGTTTTTAACAGACGAAAATCTGAGTCTTTTTTCGGAAAATCTGATTTTATTGTACAATCAGAAAACAGAAATCTCGAGACTGCCTTATTTTAAAGAAGAAATTATCGTTTCATTGCAGGATGCTGTTTCCTATTTTAAAACTGCGCTGGAAAATTTTGAAAATGATTCAAATGAGTTTCGGAAAAGTTTAATTCAAGCATTCGAAAAAACACCTTTCGAAAGTATTTTACTTATTTCAGGACAGCGTTTAACTCCTGCGAGTGTGCGTGATGAAAACGGAATTCCGCCTGCAAAAGAAATTCTTTTAGAAAGTTGTTTTCAGCCTTATAATAAAGAAATTTCGATAGCAGCGAGAGCTTGGGAAAAACACGTGGGAAGAAATAAAAACAGTATTTTCGGAGAAATAAAAGGAAATACAATCCAGAAAAAAGAAAGGGTAGAAAACCTCATTCAGTACATCATCAGCCATAAAACATGGTGGAATATTTTCTATCATTACAAACACAATCTCGTATACGAAATTCGGGTAGAAAACGGACAAGGACTGCGCTGGACTGCCGACGGAAAACAGTTCATAGGATTTTTAGAAGACTTTTTAGAAGAATAAAAATGGAAACAGAAAACAAATATATTTTTAGTACCGAAGAATGGGAAACCTGCATAAAGGTTTTGCAGACTCTAAAAGACAATCCGTTTGAAAATCCGGACAATGATTTGTTTGCGGGGCTCATTACCAAGATTCATAAAAATGCCAAAAAGAATCTTCGCAGTGTTAGTTATTTTTCAAAAAAAGAAGAAGATCTTCAGGTAAGTCTGGGGGCGACTTTGGTTTCAAAAGCTTTAAACGGAGAAACCTTGTTTGCCGAAAAAGAAAATCCAGACGAACAGCAGTTTACCGAATTGCATCTCCCTAAAAACTGTTATGCCTGCAATAATTCGTATAAACTTGCCCATAGTTTTTACACTCGACTTTGTCCGGTTTGTGCCGAAGAAAATTATGAAAAGCGTTTTCAAAATATTGACCTGTCAGGACGAAATGTAATCCTAACCGGCGGACGTGTAAAAGTAGGTTTTGCAACGGCTTTAAAATTGCTGAGAAATAAGGCAAATGTTGTCCTTACAACCCGTTTTCCGGCACTTGCTTTAGAACAGTTCAAACAAGAAGAAGATTTCGAACAATGGAAAGACAACCTGATCATTTACGGACTTGATTTACGAAATTTAAATGCCATAAATGAATTTGTATCGTTTTACAAATCCAAATTTGATACTTTGGATATTTTGATAAACAATGCCGCGCAAACCATTAAATATCCCGATGAATATTACACGCCTTTGATTCAAAAAGAAGAAAATCTTTTGATTGGATTTTCAGCAAATTCAAAATTGATTGCCAATAAAACTCCGGTCGCTGCCGAAGTAAAAGCACTTGAATATGGATTTGAGGAAAAAACAGAAATAGCACTTTCACGTTTCGGACAGCCGGTTGATAATCGTGAGAAAACAAGCTGGAATTCGACTCTGGAAGAAATCAGTATGTACGAACTCGTTGAGGTGAATTTGATCAACCAGATTGCGCCTTATTTTTTGATAAAAGAATTGAAGTCGTTATTTCTGAATTCAGAATTCAGCGAACGTTTTATAGTCAATGTCACATCATCCGAAGGGATTTTCAGTTACACCAATAAAACGATTTTCCATCCGCACACGAATATGACCAAAGCGGCACTGAATATGATGACGCTTACATCTGCCAAAGAATTTGCTGAAGATTCGATTTATATGACCAGTGTAGATGTCGGCTGGATTTCGACCGGAGCCAAAGAAAGCCTTCGTAAAAAACAATTTGAAAGCGGTTATGTGCCTCCGCTGGATTCTGTAGACGGCGCGAGCAGAATTTTTGATCCAATAGTACAGGGAATCAAAGGAAGCAGTATATTTGGCGTTCTGCTAAAAAATTATAAAGTCTCAGACTGGTAAAAATTTGGATAGTAGTTTAATTGGAAAAATATTCCCACCACCGGAAAAGTTTTGGGTTCGAGTCCCAACTATCCTACTAAGGTGTTAGCTCAATTGGAAGAGCGTCAGTTTGCTAAACTGGAGGATGCAGGTTCGAGTCCAGGCACACCTTTCTTTTTTAGGTTCAAAGTTACAGAGATGCAAAGCAACAAAGTTTTTTTATCTGGGATAAATACACGTAATGTTTGTTATTTCGAGGAACGAGAGCACGAGCGATAGCGAACTGGCGAAGCAATCACACGCAATATTTGACAAAGATTTGCGATTTACGTTGCGAAGATTTGTTTCGCCTGTTCGTGTCTCTAACAGTTGAAATGACAAAAAGTACGTCAAATCTTGACTGTAAATAAAAAAATTAATGTCTTAACGGCAAAGTAAAAAGGTGTTAGCTCAATTGAAAGAGTACCTGCCCGTCACGCAGGAGGTTGCCGGTTTGAGTCCGGCACACCTTTCTTTTTTAAGAAATATGCGGTGTTAGTTCAACGGGAAGAACACTTGCTTCCACGCGAGAGGATGAGGGTTCGAGTCCCGCACACCGTACTTTTAAGATACAAAGAGACAGAATAACAAAGGTTTCTCATTTCATTTTGTCATTTTTGACGAAAGGAGATCCGGGCGATAACGAACAGGAGAAGCAAATCTTCGTGAGCAGCTCGACAATAGTTTGTAAGCATTGTAACCACAAAGTATTGTCATTTCGACGGAAGGAGAAATCACACGCGGGATTCGACAAAGATTGGAGACATTGGTTGTGGATTTTCTAGTGTGATTTGCTTCGCCTGTTAACTATCGCTCAAGTTTTCTTCGTCGAAATGACACAAATGGGATTTGAGAAAAAAACTTAGAACCTTAGCACCTTAGAATCTTAGCACCTTAAAAAAAATCAGGTGTAACTACCTGTTCCAAAACATTCCCGATTAATTACATTTGAAACCAGCCATGAAACCAGAAATACTAAAAAAGCTAAAACAAATCGAACTCGAAAAAGACGTAGAAATACTCTTTGTTGCCGAATCCGGAAGCCGTGCCTGGGGATTTGCTTCTCCGGACAGCGACTACGATATTCGATTTATCTACAAACACAAACCTGAGTACTATTTATCACTTTGGGAAAAACCGGACGTAATCGAATTCATGACCGAAGACGATCTTGACGGTTCCGGCTGGGACTTACGGAAATCCATAAAATTATTAGCAAAATCCAGCGGATCTTTGATGGAATGGCTGTTTTCGCCTGTTGTGTATTATGAGAACGAAGAATTTGCAAAACAAATGCGTGAGATAGCCACAGCATGTTTTTCGCCAATAGCAGTTTTGCATCATTATTTAGGAACGACAAAAAACTTTATGGAAGTCTGCGAAATGGAAGAAGTAAAACTAAAAAGTTATTTCTACGCCTTACGCACCGCTTTAGCCGGAAAATGGATTATAGAAAACAATACTTTTCCGCCCGTAGCTTTTGCAGATCTATTACCAATAGCACCGAAAAACATACAAGAAAAAATACTGGAATTACAAAAAATAAAAGCCACTCAGGACGAAAAATACCTGCACCCAAAAGAAACTTTGATAACTGATTTTTTATTGGAAACGGTACAATTTAATCAGGAAAATGCAAGTAAGTTGGGAAGCGGGAAGAAGATGAATGAGGAGTTGGATTTGTTTTTTAGGAAAACTTTATGGTTAAAATAAGCTATAAGTGCGACTATACTATTGGCATTTAAATCAGATGTTTTTACTTGGTTTGAAGACCTTTTGTTTATTTACATTTGAAGTCGAAGAAATTTTTTAGATTTATGGAAATCCGTAAAATTATTAGCAAAACTAACGCACCTTTGAACTGAAAAGTATTATTATTTAGGGATTATTTATTGGTGTATTTCATATAAAACAAAAAAATAAATTCATTTTATGTTAATAACTTAATGGTGTTATTCCTGTTAAATATTATAAATTAGCAAAACTCACTTTAAATGTAATAATAATGTCCAATATTGATGCGAGTACTAAAATATTAGGGTTTGAATACCAAAAAATGGTAGCTTTGATTAAATGTCTTGATGCAAAAAATAATACTGTAATTCATTTAGAATGTTTTGGAGATGTATCAGATGGAGATAAATCTATTGAAATAAAACATTCTATTTATGATAAAGAATTATACGATACACATATAGATTTTTGGAAAACACTTGGTAATATTATAGATAATCAAAATGATTTTAAAGATTACAATTACTTTATTTTACATACAACAGCTAAAATACGAATTGGGTCAATTTTTGAAAATTGGAATGAACTATCAGAGGTTGAAAAGGAAACAAAAGTTCTCTCAGTAATTTCAAACAAAACTATAAAAACATATTATGATAAAGTTACGTCTTGTAATTCAGTTGATTTAAAAAGTATTCTTAAACGATTTAAAATTGAAGATGAACAAAAAAATGCAAGAGAGTTTTATAGAGATGTTTTAATTGACCATCCAGTAATTACTACTTCAGTGCCTAAAAATAATATTGAATCTTTTTCATGTTTGCTTTTGGGATATATTTCTAAAAAATTGATAATCTCGAATGATTATGTTTGGAAAATTGATAAGAATGAATTCCAAATTGATTTTCAAGTGTATTTAAAAAATTTTCTTATTGATGATTTAATTTTTCCAAATATAAAAGTTGATCCAAAAACGATTATTGATAAAGGATATAAATTTACGGCAGAATTAAAAAACATAGATTACGAAACAAAAATTGCAAATGCATTAAATGATTATTTTAGAGCAAATATCAATAGAATTGAGATGCTCAAAAGTAGAAAATCACTTGCAAAAAGCTTAGATGATTTTGATGAAGAAATATTAGAAAGCTTTAATGATTTGAAAATTACTTTTGAAAATAAATTAGGACTTTCTTTATTTAATAATTATAAAAAAGATTCTAGATCTTTCTATGATAATCATCAAGAAAAAATTTCTTTAAAAAATGATTTGGTTGGTGTTAAATCAGATACGATAAAAAATTATTACCCAAAAGGTAGAACTCATAACATAATTGAAGAATATGATACTTCTTCTTGGAAATTAAATAAACCTAAATGAAATCACAAGAATTAGAACAATTGATTTTTAATCCATTCCATACAAGTAATATTCTTCATCATTTTTTATCAGGTGTTGATTCAAATAATACAAATGGAATTAAAACAGAACTTATAGGTATTGTTTTGCCAATAATTTATAATGATGTATTAGTAAATAATTTTTTATCAACACTAAACGTAAAGTCGAATTTTAAGTCATTAATATTGACATCTGAGTTTAAAATTTTCTCAACTCAAATAAATGAGGAAATTAAAAATTATAAAAGTCTAACCAATAATTCATTGATTGTTTTAGCAAATGCCGATCATTTGATTGTTAACGATTTTATAAAATTAAAAAACAGAATTGATTATCGTCATGAAACAGATCCAGGTTTGAAGATAATATATAAAGCTTCTTATAATTTGGGGAGAATTATATCAAAAGAAAATTATCTTTCAATATTTCTTAAATTAAAAATAACTGAGTTATGAATATCACAATAAAAAAAATTGTCATTTTTAATGATGATGGAGAATCTAGGTATATTAATTTTGAAGGAGGACTAAATATAATAACAGGAGATTCAAAAACAGGAAAAAGTGCAATAATAGAAATTATTGATTATTGCCTTTTCTCTTCACGATCAAGTGTTCCTAAAGGTAAAATAACTGATTTTGCAGAATTATTTGTTGTCATTTTTAAAATTAATGATTTCTATTTAATTGTTGGAAGACCCGCGCAAAAAACAGGTAATATGAATTATGCTTACCTAAATGTTGAGTCGGAATTTGAAGATTATTTAGAAGATATGAAAATATCATATTTTGATAATTTGAGTTTACGTACAATAAAAAATGATATTCAAACAGAATTTGAACAATATATTGGTTTAGCTATTAGTAATTTGAATAGTGGTAGCGAAGTAAGTAAATTAGAAAATAAAGGGAAGCTATCTATAAGAGATACTGTTTCTTTCTTGTTTCAGCATCAAAATTTAATTGCAAATAAGCATGCGTTATTTTATAGATTTGATGATATTATTAAAAGAAGAAGAGTAATTGAGTCATTACCGGTTCTTTTAGGTGCAGTTGATGAAAATTATTATGATTTAATTAGGCAAGAAAAAGAAAAGAATAGAGAAATAAAAACTGAAAAAATGATAATTGATAAAATGAAATTATCCAAAGAAAATGAAATTTCATTTTTAAAGAATTCCATTCAAGTTTACTATTCATTGATTAATCTTACTCTAGATGATAATTTAACAATAACTGATTTAAAAAAGATCGGTAAAAATTTACCAATTCCTCCTGAAATATTAAATGATCAATCAAAAGTTTATCTGGAGATTAACCGATTTGAAAAAGAAAGAAATTTAAAGTATATTGAAAAAGAAGAAATAGAAAAGGCATTGATAAATTTATATCAAACTAGCGATGACGGGTATGATTATGCTAAAGAATTAGTGAAAATTCATTCACATCAAAAGTATAATCAAAATTCAACTAATTTAATTTGTCCAATTTGTGACAGCACAAATAGTTCTTTAAATGAAAATATAGCAGTTTTAGCAACTTCAAAAGAAAAATTAGTTAACGAATTGGTTAAATTAGGAACTTTTTCAGATGACAATACTCCATTAATATCAAACTTAAAATTAGAAAAGAAGAAGATTGAGAAAGAAATAATTGATTTAACAAAAAATATTACTTTATTAAGTAAAGATAATAAGTCATTCACTGAGGCTAAAAATGTAAGAGAGCAGATCATTTATCAAAAAGGAAAAATAGAAAGCTTAATAACAGCCTTTTTAGAAACAAATAATCTAAAAGGGAATTCAAAGGATTTAGTACAATTAGAGAATGATTTGAAAATTATCAAAGAAAGTCTACTAAAATATAATCCAGAAAAATTCAAGCAAGATTCGGAAGTTTTTCTAAAAGAGAATATGAATAGGATTTGTGAAAAATTAGATTTCGAGGAAGAATTAAAACCTATTGATTTAAATTTTAATATCGAGGATTTTAGTTTTTATCATAAGAATAAAGATGGTAAAATTAGACTTGATGAAATGGGGAGTGGCGCTAATTGGCTGGCATCACATTTGTCTATATTCTTATCCTTTTTATATTTGAATTTGAAAAATGAAAAATCTGTAATACCATCATTCTTAGTTTTAGATCAACCAAGTCAAGTCTATTTTCCTCGATCATCAAAAAAAGAAGAGTTAACAGATGAAGACGATTTAATGAAGTTTGATGATAATATAGATCAAGTGAAAAATATTTTTAAAGTATTGAGTGAGGAAATAGAATTGATATATACAAATACAGGAATAAAACCTCAAATTATTGTTTTGGAGCATGCAAATGATGAGAGTTTTGAAAAGTTTATAATTAAAGATTGGAATAAATCCAAAGGTCAAGGATTGATTTAAAAATGCATATTAACAAACTATTTTGTCCTAAAATTTACTTTGTAAATCATAGTATAGTAGATCTAATTCCAATAAAAAGCAAAAAATGCGCAATTCTCATTGCGCATTTTATATTTGATAAATCTTCGTTATCAAGAATATTATTTCCCCTTCATCAATTTCTCTAAATACTCAACCTTGTCTTTTTCAGCCTGAACCAAACGTTCGTAAAGCTCGACAACTTTATCAAGAGGATTGAAAGTAGCATTCATACCTTGATTAAAGCTATTTCCTTGACTTGAACTATTGTCGTAAAAGTTATTGAAGAAATTAAAAACAGATTCTTCTGAAAAGTTTTCAATAGCTTCAACTGTTACGCCAAGAGCTTTTGCTACAGCGATAAGTTTATCGGTATCTATAGTTTCACTATTTTCTAAAACAGAAACGGCTTGCTGGTTTGTGCCCATAGCCTGCGCCAAAGCTTCCTGTTTCATATCACGAAGTTCTCTTATTCGGCTGATGTTTCGGCCTATGTGTTTTGGTTTTATTGCTGTGCTCATACTTCAAAGGTATTTAAAATTTTTAATAAAAACAGCCATCCGTAAAATACACCATTTTTTGATAAAATACGGTTTTCGTTGTTTTTTACCTGTCGTAAATATATTCTTTTTCTTATTTTAAAAAAAGCATTATTTTGCCAGTTGTTAGAACGTTAATAAAATAAAAAATGAAAGTAGAAGACTTAAAGTATGAAACAAAACTAGAAGTTTTAGTTTTGATAGAGCAAAATAATATTCCGGAAGCAGTTTCAATAGTTCATTCAGAATTAAAATGTGGTTTGAGAGTTGCTAAAGAAATTGTAGATAGTTTAAGAAATCAATTTAAATGACCATCCAGGACCTAAAATCCCAAAACCTAATCCTCTTCGAAGTAATTTCGGGAAGTAAATCGTTTGGGTTAAATACACCAACATCCGATACCGATATCAAAGGCGTTTATTATCTGCCAAAAGAAAAATTCTTTGGCTTAGATTATATTCCGCAGGTAAGTAATGAAACCAATGATGAAGTGTATTACGAAATTGGTCGTTTTGTAGAATTACTCATCAAAAACAATCCTAATATTTTAGAAATTCTCGCTTCGCCGGAAGATTGTGTCTTGTACAAACATCCGTTGATGGAGCAGTTAAAAATAGAAGATTTCCTGTCGAAACTCTGTAAAGATACTTTTGCCGGTTATGCCGTAACGCAAATCAAAAAGGCGAGAGGCCTGAACAAAAAAATCGTAAATCCGCTGCCGAAAGAAAAGAAAAGCCTTTTGGATTTTTGTTATGTATTGCATGAAGGGACAAGCCACGACTTGTCCGTACAGGGAGCAATTCCTATTCGGGATTGGTTGATAGAGCATTCTTTTGATGCATCACACATTGGATTAGCAAAAATGCCGAATGTAAGGGATATATTTGCGATGTTTTACGATCATGAGAAAACATTGGGTTACAAAGGAATCATTCAGAAAGAAACCTCCAATGAAGTTTCGGTTTCATCAATTCCAAAAGGTGAAAAACTGATTGGCTATTTATCCTGCAATCAGGACGAGTATTCAAAATATTGCAAAGAATACACCGAATACTGGAACTGGATCGAAAAGCGCAACGAAGACCGCTACAACACCAACCAGCAGCACGGAAAAAATTACGACAGCAAAAACATGATGCACACCATCAGGCTTTTACAGACTGCTGAACAGATTCTTTCCACCGGAAAATTAAATATCAGGGTTTCCAATCGCGAAGAACTTCTGGATATAAAAGCAGGAAACAGAGAATATGATGATTTACTGAAGATGGCAGATAATCTGATTGCTTCCATCGAAAATCATTATCAGACATCAACTTTACCCGAAAGACCAGATGAGCATAAAGCTATTCAGACTTTGATTGCAATACGGGAAAAATTATACCAATAAAAAACGAATTCCAAAGAGGATTTTTCTTTTTTAAAAATAGCTATTTTTAAATTTTGCTAAAAATTTGTTAATTTAAGATATAAAAAGCTACATTTGCACCCGAAATGAAAATACAAAACCAACATATCGACCTGTCAGCAGGACTAAAAAGAAGCTATTTAGTGGGAGAATTTCCGCTTAATAATACAGGACGCGATATGTATTTTATAAAATAGAACCGTAATTTGTAGTTACAAATTCGAAAAAATATAAAAAGCGTCTTGATTTCAAGGCGCTTTTTTTTGTTTAGTAAAGAAAAACGAAGCAAAAAATGAGTAAAAACACCTTAATCAAAAATTATTTAAAAAATTATTACAACAAATGCTTAATGAGTAGTCAAAATAGTGAAATACAATCTTAAGAAGTAATCCGATGAGAGACAGTCATTTGATACAATTAAGGATCTGCATCAGTATGCGGACAGGAATTTCTATTGATTTAATTTGAATATAACTAATTGATATTCAGTAAAATAATTCAAAAAATAATTTGGATAATTGATTTTTTCAACTTTATCTTTGCCGAAGAAAATCAGAACAAAGATTTTCATAAAAAAATGATTTCAAAATATAATACAACATATAAAATGATTTTTGATTTAAAAGTATACAGCGAAAGACAACTACACTCAAGACTAGATCTTGGATGTAACATAATACAGGTGCATGAATATGGACAATAGGATAGGTATATCTTATAAATCTTAAAAGCACCTTTAACCGGGTGCTTTTTTTATGCCCAAAAAAATGATTTTGTAGCTCAGTTGGATAGAGCGTCTGCCTTCTAAGCAGATGGCCGAAGGTTCGAATCCTTCCAAAATCACTTGTTCTCTAGAAGGAACTGGCTCATTGGGGTTACTGGCTAACCTTCCCGACTGTCTCTCGGGAGAAACGGGTTCGACTCCCGTATGAGCCGCTTTTGCTAAGGTACTAAGGAGCTGAGGCTCTAAGGTTCTGAGGTAATAGTTTAAAAAAACTTAGAACCTTAGCATCTTAGTACCTCAGTAGCTTAAAAAAAATGAGAAGAGAACGATGGTCGTTCGTCCGCCTTATATGCGGGAGGCTGCAGGTTCGAGTCCTGCTTCTCATTAATAATAAAAAACGATGAAAATTGCAGGAGTGGTGAAATGGTAAACACGGCTGATTTAGGATCAGTTTTTTGAGAGTTCGAGTCTCTCCTCCTGTACAAAATTTTCTAGTAAGAAAACGAAACGAATTAAAAATTAAAGCTAAACGACTCTGCGACTTTGGAGAGATGCAAACCAAAGTATAGAAAAAAGAAAACATAGCGATTTAGCTGCATAAAAAACAAAGAAAGAACATGAAAAAGATAAGTACATTATTTGCTAAAAACCCTGCTGATTTAGGAAGGGTAATTAATAAAATCAATATAGAAAATATTTGGGTAATTGAAGGAGAAGCCATTGCAACCAGAAAATTTGACGGTACATCAGCAGCTATCATTGGTGGAGAAATATTTAAAAGATTCGATGCTAAAAAAGGAAGAAAAATTCCAGCTGGCGCAATTCCGTGTCAGGAAGCCGATCCAGTTTCAGGACATCACCCGCACTGGTTAAAATGTGACCGATCCAAATCTGAAGACAAACATTTCTTTGAAGCTTTCGACCGTTTAGAAAACAAAATAGACGGAACTTACGAATTATGCGGACCCAAAATACAAGGAAACCCTGAAAAGTTTGAGAAACATACTTTGGTAAAACATGGTTCTGAAATAATCGATTTAGAAAATGTTGCCTTTGAAGATTTAAAAGTCTTCTTAATGAATGATGAAACAGATATGGAAGGTATTGTTTTCCATCATAAATCAGATGATAGAATGTGTAAGTTAAGAAAGTCTGATTTTGGTGTTAAGCGATTGGAAGTGGTGCTTAATGAATAGTAATAGTAAAGAATTATTAGAGATTAGCAGTCCTTCAGTTCCGGTATTTTTATGAGATGCGAACAGCAATTTCAAAAAAAAAGAAAGTATCGGAACATTGTTTATTTATTTAAAAATAATAGTTAAGAATTTGGAAATCATGGTGTTATATGATAAAATTATAGTGATTGATATTGAAGCAACTTGCTGGGAATCTAAGGAGGAAACACTCTTAAATCAGAGAGAAATTATCGAAATAGGAGTATGCAAGTTAATCTTATCGTCGGGAAAAATTGAAAATAAACAAAGTTTTTATATCAAACCAGAAGTTTCTCAAGTTTCTTCTTTTTGTCACCAATTAACTGGAATTACAAATGAAAAACTACAGACAGAAGGAACTTCTCTTGAAAAAGCATTGAAGAAAATTAATTCCAAATATTCGGCAAAGTATAGAACATTTGCCGGTTATGGCGATTTTGATAAAGAAATATTAGAACAAGAATGTAAAGCAAAAGCAATTGAAAATCCATTTAGAAATGACTATTTGAATATAAAGACACTTTTTAATTTAGTTTACCTTCAGGAAAAACCTCAAGGATTATTGAAAGAGCTGGAGTTAATAGGAGAATCTTTTGAAGGAGAGAATCATAATGGAGCGGATGATGCTTACAATGCAGCCAAATTGCTGTATAAAGTTTTAAAGAAATAAAAATTTAAAAAATGCAAATCTATAACAGAATAGCCTTAGTTGGCATAGAACAAGAAGAATATGACATTATAAAAGCCCAATATTCAGGCCATATTATCTGGCACCAGTCTATACCAAAAATTGTGGTAAAAGATGAGGTATTGTATATGGAAAAAGCCAATGGAGTAGGAATGTTACCTGTAGATAAAGTAGTCTATTACGGAATTTACGATAATGATTTTGATTTTATTTCAGGTCTTGCGATCTGGAAAGGAGATTGTTATCCAAATCCGGCTGCAATGCTCGAATGCCGATTTAAGATTCCTTGTCTCGTAAAAGCTTTATCTCTTTCGAGATTTAGTGCGCCGAGAGGTTTTGTAAGTGCAGGGGCCTCTGTAAATACTACGAATGATACAGTCGCAAAATGGGGTAACTGGCATTGTGGTGAAAATAAACACCGTTTTACCGGAGAGTGGGAAAGTGAGTTTACCGCTACCATTGAACCGTATTATGAAGGTGAAGCCGTTCGTATTATGATGATAGGAGATACCTATTGGCAGATTAAGTTAGAAGGTGAAGACTGGCTGAAATCGATTCATCCTGATAATGCAGGTTTTATGCCTGTTGATGATGATTTGCTGGCTGACACGCTTCATATCAAAGAAGTTTTGAAAATGGATATGATTGGAAATGATTATATCGTAGCAAAAGACGGTTCTAAATATTTACTTGAAGTAAATCATATTCCGAACATTACTCGATTTGAAGAAGTCAGACAAGTCTATTTATCGACTGTAATTGAATGGATCAATTAATTTTTTTTCACACTGCGCAAAATAATTGCGCAGTGTAATTTGAATATTTGACCATCAAATTAAAAAGAATGAAAAGAGAAATCATTTGTAGATGGTTTCTGTTAAAAAATTAAAAAACAATGAATCAAAATATATTTTTTACGTCTGATCATCACTTTGGTCATACGAATATAATCAGGTTTAGTGAGCGTCCGTTTGCTTCGGTCGAAGAAATGGATGCAGAGCTCATTAAACGATGGAATGAAAAGGTAAGTCCACGGGATATTGTCTATCACTTAGGTGATATTTCTTTGGCAAGATCAGAACGAACAAAAGAAATTTTAGACCAGTTAAACGGTTCTATCTTTCTTGTAAAAGGCAATCACGATAAATCGGCACTGAGTTATGCGAAACGATTTGAATGGATCAAAGATTATTACGAATTAAGTGTCGCCGATGAAGATGCACCAAATGGCAGACAAAAGATAATCCTGTTTCACTACGCAATGAAAGTATGGAGAAGTTCTTTTAGAGGCACATGGCACTTATACGGTCACTCTCACGGACATTTGTTTGATGATGTAACTTCCCGCTCTTTTGACGTAGGAGTAGACTGCCATAATTACGAACCGCTTTCTTATGATGAGGTAAAAGCCCGCATTTTAGCGAAAGATTGGAAAGCTCCTTTTGGAGACAGAGAATTGTAAATTTTAAAAAAAATTAGAAAAAATGAAAACTACAGATAAAATTATTATTATCGATTTAGAAGCCACATGTTGGCAAGGAGCAGTCCCGCAGGGTCAGCAAAATGAAATTATAGAAATTGGTTTGGCCGTTTTGGATACAGAAACCGGTGCGATTTCTAAAAATAAAGGAATATTGATAAAACCACAACGTTCAGCCGTTAGTTTGTTTTGTACAGAACTGACGACAATTACCCAGGATTTGCTGGATCAGAATGGAGTTAGTTTTGAAGATGCCGTCAATCAGCTTATTGATGAATATAATCCGGATTTGTATACCTGGGCAAGTTACGGTCAGTACGATTTGGATATGCTGAAAAAACAGTGTAAATCGTTTGGTATTTCATATCCAATGGGAGACGAACATATCAACGTAAAAGAACATTTTGCCGAAAAGTTTGGTCTGGTAAAGCCAACAGGAATGAACGGAGCACTGCATTTGCTGAATATTCCGCTGGAAGGAACACATCACAGAGGTATAGACGATGCCAAAAACATCGCTAAGATTTTAAACTGGTGCCTGAAAAATTAGAATTTAATTTGTTAATCGCAGTTATCAAAAAGGATAGTTGATAGCTGCAGAAGGAAACTGCAGTTTTACAGCTGCGGTTTCTCTTTTCCAATTAGATAAATCAGATTTTTAAACATTTGTTACCAATTACTATTTCAATAAAGGTGTGGATTTAATAATATATTTGTGAATATGCATTTTATGAAACAATTCTTAAATGCCCCTGGAAAATTAATTCTATTCAAAAACAAGATTACGCAATATGAGTAAAACGAAAACACCTTTTTTAGATACGATCTATCATCTTAGGACTATTGAGCAGGTTATTTTATATGACAAAATAATTGTTATTTCTAAAGAAGAAGAAAATGAAGCGGTTTTGTTTCTTGAAACAGAATATGAAAAAGAAATTTTGGAATATCCGGGAACTACACCAGGCTTTAATACACAAGCAGCATTATGGGCCGCCAAAACGGTTTATCTGGCAGCACAATTGTTACTCCATAGGGAACATAAAATAAGCGAGCTTGATGCTATTTTGCCAGATTACGAAAAAGAATTTGATGCTTCGGCGGTACTTTCAGCTGATCTCTGTCTTCGATTTTTACCGCAGATTCTCGATGAAATAAGAAGAATAGATCCGGAGGATTTGATTATTCCAATTTTAGAAAAACATCTGTCACGTTTTCATTATTCGGCCATTGGATCAGATTTGAATCTGGAAAATATCAGATTTGATATTCTTCAGGCAAACGACTGTCTACTTCAGCTTTATATAGACCGAATTGTACATAGAAGAGCAATACGATGGACACAGTCCGATTTTATAAAAAAACAATTAGAAATAGGATTTGGAGATTATCAAAAACTATTCTGGGCAGAACTTTAAAAACAAATAAACGAATTATATAAATAGAATAAAGTAATGAACGCTACTATTAAATTAAATGCCGTTTTAAAACATATCAAAGAAACCTTTGTTGGAAAAAATGAAATTATTGACCTGCTTGGAATTGGTTTGCTGGCAAGAGAAAATGCCTTTTTGTTAGGGCCTCCGGGAACGGCGAAAAGTGCCATTGTACGAGCATTGTCTAAAGGAATTGAAGGTGATAAAAACTTTGAATACCTATTGACCCGATTTACAGAGCCTAACGAGATTTTTGGTCCGTTTGATATTCGAAAACTGAAAGAAGGAGAACTGATCACGAATACTGACGGAATGATGCCAGAAGCTTCGATGGTCTTTCTGGATGAGATATTCAATGCCAACTCGGCTATTTTGAATAGTTTGCTGATGGCGCTTAATGAAAAAATCTTCCGTCGTGGTAAAGAAACCAAAAAGCTGCCGGCTTTGATGTTCGTAGGAGCAAGTAACTTTATGCCCGAAGATGAATCGCTGAATGCCTTACTTGACCGTTTTTTGATTCGTATAAAATGCGATTACGTAGAACCCGATTTGCTTTACCAGGTATTGCTTGCGGGATGGAAATTAGAAAGTAATGCAGACGTAAAAACACCAGTAATTTCAGCAGATGAAGTTCGGGAATTGCAGAAACTATGCCGTCAGGTCGATTTGAGTGCTACACGAAACGAATATGTTGATATTATTCACAGCCTTCGAAATACCGGAATTAAAGTATCTGACCGACGTGCAGTAAAACTTCAGAACCTAATCGCTGCCAGTGCTTTAATGTGCGGGAGAAATGAAGCTATTCTTTCTGATTTCTGGGTTTTAAAATACATCTGGGATAATGAAGAACAAATTGAGATACTGGAAGGAATTATCAATAAAATTATCGAAAAAGACAATTCAACAGAAGCACATCCACAGGCTTTGTACAATAAAACTCCAGATGCCGAAAGTGTGATGAAAGAAGTGAATTATCTAACCGAAAAATGGCAGGATGAAAACCTTTCTTTTGAAGAACAAAATGTAATCAAAGACAAATTAAGATTCATTCAGACACGCTGTGACTGGATTAAAGATTCAGAACAGAAAAAATATATTCAGGAACATATAGAATCTTTGTGGCAGAAAATTCTACAAACTATTTAAAATGTATTTTTTAGAAATAAATAAAGAAAACAAAGCTTTTTTAGCAACCATACGACATTGGGAAAATCTCAAAACTGCTTTTGAAGCCAATACAATCTGGGTAAAAGACTTCTCAGCCGAACAAATAAATTCGGCTGAGATTTTACAGATTCCGTATGCGAAAATATACGAGCTGAAAGAAAATCTGTTATTCGAAAAAGGAAAACAGCTGCCGGCCAAGAAACTGCCTTCTGGTTTGTTATGGACGCCTATTTTGCGCTCTTTGCCTGTTTCATTGCCAAGTTTCAATCATAATTTTTTTGGTGTCGGGAAGAAACTTTCGATCACACTAAAACCGTCAGAAGACACCAAAGAAGCGTATGCATTGCTAACCGATCTGAATGAGTTGAAATCGTATATAGAAACTGCTCCAAAATTTCGTCTTCGACCTCTAAAATGGATAGTTATTGATAACAAAGCTTTGATTTTTGGAACACCCTTACTGCCTTTAAAAGGAAATACGTATTGGTTTAAAAACGATTTTTTAATGCCTTCGGGATATGATTTCGAATGGTACGCACTAAACAAAATACTTCAGGAGAAATTAAATCCGTCTGAAGAAAACATAATACTATGGAATGAGGATAACAGTTATTCTCAAATTCCTAAAAACAATATAAAAGAGCTTTCGATAAGCTCATTTCGATTAACTTTTTCATAAAATAAAAATGGAATTTCAAAGATATTTTCAATCATTTGCCGACTATTTTTGGGAATGGGACAATCAAATATTTTCTTCGGATAGTGTATTTGAAACGATCACGATTCCGAATGGACAAACTATTGCTTATGAAAAATTTGTTTTTGAAATTTTAGAACATCTTTCTCAAAATAGCTTTCCACCATTCGGGACCTTATTATTAGCCATAACAGCGACGAATCATGACAGTGATCTGGCGATTGCGATGATTGATACATGGGCAAAAAGCAGGGAAATAAGTAAAACTTTTCCAGTTGAACATTCCTTTAGATTAGGTGCTGCAATTGGTTTTATGAAACAACTTTCGGCTTTGCCTGATGAATATAAAACTGGAGAAAAAAGATTAAAATTGTTTCAGACCATTTTTGAGGGATGCCATAACAGGATTTCTTCTGAAAAAGCAGCAAAAATTCTGGACGAATATAAAAATCACAGACATCATTTGGTAAGAGCATCAGTAAAAGAAGCATTTAATGAAGCTAATTTCATAAAAGATTTCAGAACGCTCGCAATGCTGAAAGTAAGGTTTCCGAAAGTACAGTCAATTTTGAATGCTATGGAAGGTATTCCGCATGAGGATTTGAAAGACAAACTGGAAGAGGAAATTTTAGAAGAAAAGAAGCCATCAGATTCTGCCGATTTTGTTGAAGAACTTATCCAGGATGAGCGTACGTTTCAGGTAGGAAGTCTTATCAAACGACTTTGGTCGGGGCTGAATATTCCGCTTCATCACAGCCATCCGGGTCAACAGCCTCTTGGTGGTATTTCTGATTTGACAAACAAAGGTGATTTTGATAAACTGGTTATTTCTGAATTTGCTTACGACGACGATGTTTTTATGTCCCGAATTGCGAATAACGAAGCATTGTATATTCAGAGAGAAGTTCCGCCGGAAGAGGATAAGTTTGAAAGAATCTTACTGCTGGACATCTCATTGAAAAACTGGGGGAATCCTAAAATTTTGTCATTCGCCTCAGCAATTGCCATTGCAAGACATCCTAAAGCAGATATTAAATGCAGGGTGTTTGTTGTGGGACATGAAGTAAAAGAAGTTTCACTTGATACTATTCATCAGGTGATCGATTCGCTGGGAGAACTTAATAGCAAATTGGACTGTTCTGCAGGACTTGAATCCTTTTTTCAGCAAAATAAAATTAATGGTGAAACACAGGAAGTTTTTCTTTTTTCATCAGAAGACAGTCTGAAACAAGTACGGATGCAAAATGTGATAAGCACTTATTTTTCTGAGATAAAGTATGTTTTTGAAATGGAAATGGAAAGCATTAAAGTTTACAAAAATCAAAACAAAGGCAGAAAGATGCTTCAGCATATCATAATGCCTCTGGATGAGTTGTGGTATAAAGAAAAAAAGGATTTGCTCCCAAAAAGACGAGATGTAACAATAGATAAAATTCCGTTGCTATATCCGGTTGAAAGAAATTACTATACTATATTTCATGAAGGAAAGAATTTTTACACTTATGTAAAAGGAAATTTGTTTTTGTTTAGTAATAATACTTTTGATAAAGGGTTTGAAAAAAGAGCTTCAGATATTCCTTTTGGAAATGGAGAGTTTGCTATCAAAACAAACAATAGAGGACAGAAAATTTTACTGTATTATTTCTGTGATTTACTAGTACATAATGTTAGTATATTAAATCTGGAGACTCGTGAGTTGAAAAGTGAAACTCTTGGTTTAAGTGAATTAAATGGAGGAAAAATTACTGCTTTTGAGTTTGATAAAGATTTTTACTTTACTAACGGGAAAGCATATTGGCATCTTAGCGATGATTTAAAAATAGGGTGGAAAACTGGGAATGCGATAAAAGAAGCTTTTGATATATATTCCAGCTTACGAAATTCGTTTATAGAAAGTTTTAAAAAAAGCAAGTTTAAGTACAGCACTATAAAAAAAGTGCATGGATTTTCTATTACCGATAATCGTATAGAAGTGAACGGATTTGAATTTGTGCATTTAGAATTTCAAAAGAAACATTACAGTCGTTTCAGTAGTTCTGAAGATTCATCCATACGTTTTACGGAAAAAGTAAATCTGGTTCTAAAAACAAAAGGGGCATCTTTAGTGAATGTTATAAAAATAATTAGGGATTACACTAATAAATCGCTGGCTGAATGCAACCAAATTGTGAGCGAGGATTTAGGCGTAATTTTAAATAATGTGACTAGAGAATATGCCGAGAACCTTAAGAAAATGATAGAAGGAAACGGGACAATTTGTTATATAGAAACTTTGTTTTTTGAATCTAATGATGGTAGTACAGTAACCAATAAAGATGGAATTCTTGTGTTTGAAAGCAGCAATGAGGAAATACCTCAGTTTTATATACCTTTTATAATTAACAACAGAACAGTTATGGCGACAGAAAAAGAGTACTCGGGTAACGATTATTTTATTTCTGATCCTGCTATGGAAAGTATAAGGGAAAAAGAATTTGTAGAAAAATATATTGAGGCATTTATAAAAAATATAAAACAGCATGGAACTGAAATTAACCATAACAACTAAAAATTCTTTTCCGAAAGGAGGAATTCTCATCAGGAGTACTACTCCTGATGATTGGCTGCATGAAATTCAGACAATGGGTTTATCACTTGATGCGGTTAAGGTTTTTCCTGTTCCCGGCAGAAATGCAAATGAAGTTTTTGGCTGTCTGGTTGTTTTAATCCAGAACAAAACCAAAATTACAGATTGTGGGAAAAATAATTTTTGCCAATTGATAGGTAATAAATTGTTCATTCCTGAAAACACTGAAATTACACCTCAGCTTACAAAAGAAGAGTGGCAGAATCTGTTTTCAGAATATTATCATTTTATGCATCCTGAGATTGGTTTGACAGAATTAAAAGATGAGATTTCATGGATAGATTTGATAACGATTCCAGTGACAAGAAATGCTGAAATACTGGAGCCTTCAAAAACGATTCATATTCCGGGTTTCATTTCGTCGTTTCGTTACGAGATAGATACAGAACAGATTTTAGAAGAAATTGATAATCCATTTTCAGAAGAAGGAACAAGCGAAGAAATGCCTTTTGAGCTTGAGAAAATAATGAACGGGAATCAGCAGGAAATGGACAAATTCCTGGCTTTTTTTGATAAAAATCCTGAAGCAGCTTTAAAAATGGCTATTCCGCTGGACACGCTTGGGACAGCACGAGGAGGAAATGACGGACAGTTCTCATTTTCGGGCAGCAATTCCAGCAGTACTTCATTTAGAGGAGGAGGAAATGTAACGAATCGTTCTGTTGAATCTGGTGGAGGTTTAGCTGTTTTTAAAGTGGTTTTTGTTCTTTTTATTTTGATTAGTGTACGCGCTTGTAATTTTACAAATATAAATCTCGGATCTGATTCGGCTCTGGCATTATTTGTTATTGTATTCGTAATAGGTTTAATTATAGCGTTCGCCTTAAGTTCAAGTTCTTCTTCCGAGAGTTATTCGAGTCCGAGTTATTCATCAAGTTCTTCCGGGGCAGGATCTAGTAGATCTGGAGGTTCATTTTTGGTAGATTCTGAACGTTTCGCCGGTTTGCAAAACCGATATGAAAAACTGGCTGAGAATTTTATAGAAAAGAAAGAATATTCGAGAGCAGCACATATCTATTTGAAACTTCTAAAGAATCATCAAAAAGCAGCAGATGTTCTTGAAAAAGGCGAAATGTACGGTGAAGCGGCAGCTATTCATTTAAAATTCCTGCATAATAAACATAAAGCAGCCGAGTGTTATGAAAAAGGACATATTTACAAACAGGCTATAGAATTGTATACCGAATTGAATCAGCATGAAAAAGTTGGAGATTTGTATACTGTTCTAAAAAATAGAACTGATGCAGATAAACATTATACTATTGTAATCGACAATTATAAAGCAAACTCACAATATGTAAAAGCATCATTGATTCTTAAAGATAAAATGGACAATCGGGAAGAAGCGCAAAATTTGCTTTTAACAGGTTGGAAAAATCAAAAAGATGCATTGAATTGTTTGAATAACTATTTTGCTAATATACAATCGACAGAAAAATTATCTACTGCCATTACCTCTATTTATGAAAATGAAGTTTCTTCCGATAATTCGGAGTTATTTTTGCAGGCGATAAAACACGAATTTAAAAAGCATCAAAGCATGGAAGAGATTACCAGAAATATAGCATATGAAATCGTATCAGAAAAGATTGCTAAAAGACCAGATATAGCTTCTGAGCTGCTTTTCTTTAATCAAATGAACAAATCACTGCTTAAGGATGTGATGAAGTATAAACTAAAAGCAAAAAGATAAACTTTTATTAATTAAAAAGGCTGACTCATTTTTGAGACAGCCTTTCATTTTTTGGTTAAATTATTTTGATTTATTGAATATTCCCATAGATTTTTGCGTAAAGATCTTTGTAGATTTCTTTAATAATTTTTCGTTTTAATTTTAAGGTTGGGGTCAATTGACCGCCGTCGATGGACCAAATATCAGGAGTAAGTTCAAAACGTTTGATTTGTTCCCAGTGTCCGAATTTTTTGTTGATGCTTTCTATTTCTTCATCTATGCGTTTAATAACATCAGGGTTTGAAGCAATTTCGGCAGTAGAATTACCTAAAGTGATTTTATGGATTTTCGCCCATTCTTTTACAAACTCAAAATTAGGCTGAATAAAAGCTGCCGGCATTTTTTCGCCTTCACCAATTACCATAATCTGTTCAATAAAACGGCTTTGTTTCATAGCATTCTCAATTAGCTGAGGTGCAATGTATTTTCCGCCTGATGTCTTGAACATTTCTTTTTTACGGTCGGTAATTTTAAGGAAGCCTTCGCTGTCAATTTCTCCAATATCTCCCGTGTGGAAATAACCATCTTGTAAGGCTTCGGCCGTTTTTTCCGGATCTTTATAATAGCCTAACATTACGTTCGGACCTTTTAATAAAATTTCACCGTCTTCGGCAATTTTAACTTCAACGTTACGAATTGGTTTTCCAACAGTCCCAATCTTGAACCCTTTGTTTCTTTGGTCGTTTACGGCGATTACAGGAGAGGTTTCTGTTAAGCCATAACCTTCCATAACCGGAATTTCGGCAGCAGCAAAAACTCTGGATAAACGAGGCTGTAAAGCAGCGCTTCCGGAAACCATTAAATCTAGTCTTCCGCCCAGACCTTCTTTCCATTTACTGAAAATAAGCTTGCGGGCAATTTTTAACTGAAACTCATACCAGGAACCATTAGCTCCGTAAGGTTCGTATTTTAAACCTAAATCAATAGCCCAGAAAAACAGTTTTTTCTTGATACCGGTCAATTCAGTTCCTTTCGCATAAATTTTATCGTAAACTTTCTCTAAAAGTCTTGGGACTGCTGTAATTACAGTTGGACGTACTTCTTTTAAGTTATCACTGATTTTATCGATAGATTCTCCAAAATAAACCGACACTCCATAATATTGATAGATGTATAAAATCATTCTTTCAAAAATATGACAGATAGGCAGGAAGCTCAGGGCAGTGCTTTTTCCTGCATCAAAAGGAATTCTTGGTGCACTGTCCAAAACATTTGAAACAATGTTCTGGTGCGAAAGCATAACTCCTTTTGGCCTTCCGGTAGTTCCGGAAGTATAAATGATTGTAGCTAAATCTTCAGTGCTTATACTTTCTTTTCTGGCTTCAACTTCTGCCTGATTGCTTTCATCAGTACCCAAAGTCAGTAATTCCGACCAGTGTTTGCAGCCAGCAATTTCGTTAAACGAATAAACTTCTTTTAAAGTCGGAACATTTGCTTTTATGGCATTTACTTTCTGCAATACTTCTTCATCAGAAACAAAACAATAGATACTGCCGCTATGGTTTAAAATATATTCATAATCTTCTTCCGCAATGGTTGGGTAAATAGGAACATTTTGAGCTCCTGTCTGCAGGATACCAATGTCCATGATATTCCACTCCGTACGGTTGTTAGAGGTGATTAAGGCAATTTTATCGTCTTTTTGCACGCCCATACGCAATAATGCCCTCGAAACAGCATTTGCTTTAGCAATATATTCACTGCTGGACGTTTTTTCCCAAACTCCGTTTTTTTTGGTAGCCAATGCAACCGGAAGACTATAAGTTTCTTGTTGATAATAGGGGAAATCAAAAAGGCGGGTGATTGTAACCATTTTATAAGATTTGTTGAATTTTATTGCAAATTAAATAAAAATTAGATAAAATTTTCATTTTGGTAAAATAAAATCCGAAATTTAAGAATGTGTTTTGAAAAGCAACGAAAACGTTCTATTTTCTCATAAAAACATCTTTTAGTTAGATGCCGGAGTTTTTACTTCATTTGGATCTCCATAATCTTTTACACGATCTCCCAAAAGGTACATTTTTTTCTTGGTTGGAAGAATCAGAAATTGTGTGTAAAGCCATTCACCGCTTCCTTTTAATTTGTACCAGAATGTATAAGATGAACTGTTGTATCCTTCTTTGTAGATCGGAATACCTTCATCGCTGCATTCGATTCCCCATACCATTTCTTTTTTTGACAGATTTTCTAACTGAAAAACACCTGTTCCATCAGCATTTATCTGAATTATGGGTTGTTTTTTCCCTTCAATTAAATAAGTTCCGGCAACAGGCTGACCTATGTCGGTTGTCATAAAATGTGGGTGGTATTTGTAGGTAATAGATTCAATTTTAGCCTGCGCATGTAATTGTGCTGCACCTATAAAAAGGGTTAGAAAAAGTAGTTTTAAGGATTTCATTAAGGGTATGGATTTAATACTTGGGTTTATAATAATTTTTGGTATTTCTTTTTTGCGAATATAGTTTAAATTAGAACAGTTATTCTATAAATTATAAAAGCTTTTTAAAATTTTATTGCAAAAAAAAATGTGCTTTATTTTGAGTTATTTATGATTTTTTATGGGCGAAATAAATGTGTTTCTCTTTAAATGATTATACATTTGCAATACTAAAAAACAATGTTTGCTGTTATATAGAAAAAGAAAATATGAAAAATTTTTGGTTTTTGTTTTTAATGGGAGCTGTTACGTTTGCTCAGGATTTTAACAAGCTGGATTCAAATGGCAAAAAAGACGGTGTATGGAAAGGTATTTATGAAGTTTCTAAAAGACCACGTTATGAGGGCACTTTCAGCCACGGAAAAGAAGTTGGTATTTTTAAGTTTTTTGATGATACTAAAAAAGGAGATGTTATAGCAACACGGGATTTTAGTGCTAATGACGGAAGTGCCTATACTATTTTTTATGATCAGAAGAAAAATATAGTAAGCGAAGGAAAAGTGATAGGAAAAAATTATGAAGGCGAATGGAAATATTATCACAAAGCGTCTAAGGTTTTAATGACGGTTGAAAATTATAAAAATGGAAAGCTGGACGGCAAAAGAACCGTTTATTACCCAAATGCAAAAGTTGCTGAAGAAGTAACATACAAAAGTGGCCTGAAAGAAGGTGTTTATAAAAAATTTGGGCAAAACGGAATCATTCAGGAAGAAACAGCTTATGTGAAAGACCAGTTTAATGGAGAAGCTATTTTTTATGATTTAGATGGCGCAGTGGCTTCAAAAGGTAAATTCCTGAACGGCAAAAAAGTAGGGATGTGGCAGTTTTATCTAAAAGGTAAATTAACGAAAGAAGTAAATATGAGCGATCCGAAAAGCAATTATCAGGCCGACTCAAAACCAAAAATGGAATAGTTTTATTAGTTGTTTCGAAAAAAACAGTAACGAGTATACAGATCTTCCTGAAAGAAAGATAAATTGTTTAAATTTGATTTGCTAAAAATTTGATTTAAATGGATTTAAACGAACTTTCAGGAAGATTTTTTTTATTGTTTTTTTCAATTCTGGTCTTGTATTTTTTCTCTAACAGAAAAGATAATGAAACCATAAATCCATTGATGGTTATTGTCGGGCTTTGTACTTTCTCGCTTTGTTATTTGTTTACCAAAATTGAAATTGGAGTAGGGATAGGTTTTGGGTTATTTGCGATTTTTTCCATTTTAAGATTCAGGACACAATCGTTTACCGTAAACGCTATTATTTTTCTTTTTGCAACCATTACGCTTTCTATTCTGGATATTATGTATCCGTATGAAAAGATTGAAATTTTACTGTTTTTTCAGCTAATTATTATTGGCTTTTATATTATGGCTTCGGTAATTGTAAATAAAAAAGCATTAAAATACCTTAATTCTGTTGAGGTAAAAATTGTTTTAGAAAAGGGCTTTGTCTTAGATAATCAAAACATTCGGAAATCTGTTCAGGAAAAAATTAATATTGAAGATTTTGATTTTAAAATTGTGAATATAAATGGAGTTTTAAACGAAATTGACCTGTTGGTTTTCTATTGATTATTCATTAAATGGGCGTACCTGTTTAATGTATAAATCTCTTTTTTCGCCCACAATTTTAAATTCAATATCAACAGGGTGATACCGGTTCTTTTTCCAGTAACGATACATTTTTTCTTCAATTGTTGTACTGACCAGAAAAAGCCAGCTCATTTCTTTTCGGGTCAATAAAGGCTGATTGTTGTTTAAGTTTGAATTCGAAGTATAATCGGTTTCAAAATCTTCTTCTTTTTCAGAATTAAAATAGTAGCCGACAAATTGTTCACAGATTTCTCCTTTTTCTGGTTTAACAACCGAGTTTTCGCCCTTTTGGACATTAACCGTAATTCCGGGAAAATCTTTTCGAAAGATATTTTTTGTGATTACAACGCCATTGGCAAGTTCGTCAGGAAAAGACCGATGCACCAGGACGCCCATTGCAATGTTTTGCTGATCAATACCAAAAAGTTCTCTTTCGTTATAAGAGCCTTCGTTCCAGGTACTCGCCCAAACCTGTTTAATGGCCTTTTCAAAAGTTTTGATACTGTCTCTTAAAATTCCGGTTTTAGAATCGTATAAACCAGCACCATTAAAATCATCTAAATCTTCGGCATTAGTTGAAGATCGGAACCTAAAATTCTTAAAAGCCCTGTTTTTAAAAGTTTTATTTAGATTAGTAATTAATTCCGGATCAATCGGTTCTTTTTTAATAGCATCCCGAATTTTCTTTAACTGTTGGTTTATCCATTGTGCTGAATCTTTATGTGGTGAAGATAAAAGTTCTTTTATCAAAGGAGAAATAGCTTTTTTCTGAGTGTGTTTCAAATAAAAGTGAAACGGAATGGCATAGGCGTCTTCGGGTGTTTTAAAAGAGATTTCTTTTGAAATAGCAATCAGGTAAGCCATGTTTTGTGCTTTCGAACCAATATAATTCACCCCTTTTTTAGGGATTTTGGATAAATCTACTAATTGAGTAACACTACTGTCGATGACTAATTTTTTCTTTTTTGAATTAGTTTTTAGCATTATTTTTTTGTTGCTTTCTTTGATGAAAAAGGTATCGGTTTCAATTTTTAATTCGACTTTTTTCGAAAGTAATTTTTTGATATTATTGTCTTTATCAACAGTTGTATATGCCATAATGGGAATTTTTCTGTTTTTCCCTAAAAGTACCAAATGGCTCAACGGAGTCTGAAGTTCGTTTACAATGATGCCTCTTACGTTTGGGAGAACATCAGGTGTTCCGTCTAAAATAATAATTTCATCAGATTTTGGTTTTACACTTTCTAAATCCTTTATTTTATACTGTTTCAGTATACCAATGTTGCTTCCTGAAACCACTTCCTGATACGTAACTTCGTTAAAAATATAATCTGATTTTACACAGGGGATTTTAAATTTTCCTTGTTGGAACCATTCTATTTTTTCAGGGTTGTTCAGGTAAAATTTTAAGTTTTTTCCAATAAAAGTCGATTGTACAATTAGATTAAAAAAGCGTTCAGTGAGTGCAATTGGCATGTGGTCAGATGTGGCAAGTTCAAAAATCCATTTATCAGTATTTTTTATGTGATTAAGATTTCCGAGTAAAAACTCTCTGTTTTTTTCGGTATTGCTGTAATTGTTGTTGTTGAAAATCTCCAAACCTTTGTCATAACCTAAATAATTAGTAACGAATTCGAAATGCAGTGGAATAAAACTGCTGTCGAAGTAATACATTTTTTGTTTTTTCAAATCGTAAATAACCTTTACCGATTCTATATTCGAAAATTTATCAGATAAAGGTTTTCCCCGAAATACCTTAAAAGCTTCGTAATTTGGTAAGGAAGATGAATGACGCTGAGCACTCAGAGATAACATTATGAAAAAGAAAAACAGACTGTAAAGATGTTTTTTCATGATTTTTTTATTGAGAATTAAAAGTAATCAAATAAAACATAAGTTTTATCTGTTCCCCGATTGGATAAACTGATTAAAACTGCCCGAATTATCTATAATTTGATTTATCTTTGCACCCTTGTAAAAACATAAACAATTTAGAATGAAACGTGTAGTTGTCGGACTTTCCGGAGGAGTAGATTCCAGTGTTGCGGCTTATTTGCTGCAGCAGCAGGGATATGAAGTTATTGGTCTTTTTATGAAAAACTGGCACGATGACTCCGTTACTATTTCCAATGAATGTCCGTGGTTAGAAGACAGTAATGATGCCTTATTGGTAGCAGAAAAACTCGGAATACCGTTTCAGACTGTTGATTTAAGCGAAGAATATAAAGAAAAAATCGTTGATTACATGTTCAACGAATACGAAAAAGGAAGAACTCCAAATCCTGATGTGCTTTGTAACCGCGAAATCAAATTTGATGTTTTCATGAAAATTGCCCTAAGTCTGGGGGCTGATTATGTGGCGACAGGACATTATTGTCAAAAAAGTGAAATTGAAGTTGATGGCAAATCAGTTTATCAGTTGATTGCAGGAGCAGATAATAACAAAGACCAATCGTATTTTTTATGTCAGTTATCTCAGGAACAATTATCTAAAGCATTATTTCCAATCGGAGCTTTGACTAAACCTGAAGTTCGCGAAATCGCTGCTGAAATGGAATTGGTAACGGCAGAAAAGAAAGATTCACAAGGACTTTGTTTTATTGGAAAAGTACGTTTGCCGGAATTTTTACAGCAAAAATTACAGCCAAAGGAAGGCGAAATTGTTCAGATAGACAAAAATGATCCGATTTATGGTGTTGAAAAACCAGTTGGATTATCTTTAGAAGAAGAATTGAAAATTGACTCCAAAAAATTAAATTATCGTCCTGAGACGGGAAAAATTATGGGGAAACATCAGGGAGCTCATTATTTTACTGTTGGACAAAGAAAAGGATTAAATGTTGGAGGAACTACTGATCCGTTATTTGTTATTGCAACTGATGTTGAAACCAATACGATTTATACAGGTCTTACAAGCAATCATCCTGGATTGTTTAAAAAAGCATTGTTTATAGAAAAATCCGAGGTTCACTGGATTCGTACGGATTTGGCTTTGAAGGCTGGAGAGAGTATGGAAGTAATGGCAAGAATTCGTTATCGTCAGCCTTTACAAAAAGCAACTTTATACCAATTTGAAAAAGGAATGTACGTTCGTTTCGATGAACCGCAATCAGCCATTACTGAAGGACAGTTTGTAGCATGGCATTTAGGAAATGAATTAGTTGGTTCGGGAGTAATTTCATAGCTTTATACTTTTTTAAAAAGGTTCTCACCTTAAAAAGTAAATTTTTATGAAGAAACATTACGCTTTTTTATTTTTATTGATTTCAACTGTGATGTTTTCACAGGAAGATGCCTGGGTGTATTTTAATGCTAAACCCAATGCTCAGACTTATCTGGATTCTCCTTTATTAATGCTTTCACAGCGTGCCCTTGATCGTAGGACGAACCAAAATATTGCTTTGAATATTACTGATGTGCCTTTGGAAACAACTTATGTTAATCAGGTAACAGGAAGTACCGGTATTACAGTTCTGGCACAGTCCAAATGGCTGAATGCGCTTCATGTTAGAGGTACTCAGGTTAATGTGAATGCTTTAAAATCATTTACTTTTGTGGATAAAGTTGTTTTTGCGGATAAGGCATTAAATACAACTTCTAAAAAGGTAATTGAAAATCGAATTGCAGCAACGAACGATAAACTCAAAACAACGATTAATTATAATTACGGAACATCTGCAAACCAGATACAAATGCTCAACGGACAAGTTCTGCACCAGCAAAATTATACAGGTTCCGGAAAAATAATTGCTGTTTTGGATAGTGGTTTTCCAGGTGTAAATACAGCTCAGCCTTTTCAAAAGTTAAGAGATAACAATCAAATTCTGGGGGGGTACAATTACGTTTCCAGAAATGCGAATTTTTATACCGGTGACAGTCATGGAACTTCAGTGCTTTCAACTATGGGAGGATATAAAGAAAACCAGTTGATAGGTACTGCACCCGATGCATCATATTATTTGTTTATTACAGAAAATGGAGCTTCAGAAAACCCAGTTGAGGAATCACTTTGGGTAGAAGCAGCAGAAGAAGCAGATCGTTTAGGTGTCGATATCATTACAACTTCTTTAGGATATTTTGGTTATGATAATGCCAACTATAGTCATGTTTACAGTGATATGAACGGAACAACTAATTTTATATCCAGAGGTGCAGAAATTGCATTCAGTAAAGGAATAATAGTTGTTGCTTCTGCAGGCAATGAAGGAGAGCAGACAGAAAAACATATTGGTTCACCGGCAGATGCTGTTTCGGTTATTACAGTTGGTGCTGTGACGGCTTCTAAAGTAAAATCCAGTTTTAGTTCAATAGGGCCAAGTTACGATGGAAGAATAAAACCTGATGTTATGGCACAAGGGACTGCAGCTGTAGTTTCTGACGTTTCGGGGAATATAGGTACAGCAAACGGAACTTCTTTTTCATGTCCGATTATGGCAGGAACAATTGCCTGTTTGTGGCAGGCTTATCCGTCAAAAACAAATCAGGAAATCAGGGATATGGTCATTCAGTCTTCAGATAAGTATTTAACTCCGAACAATAATTACGGTTACGGAATCCCAAATTTTGGTACTACTCTGGAAGTTGAGAATTTTGTAAATAGTGATTTTAAGGTGTATCCAAATCCTGCAAGAACTCATATTGTATTTTCGTTTTCAAACACAGTTAATAATGCTATGGTTTCGATTTACTCAGTTTTGGGACAAAAAGTGTTATACAAAAAAATTACGGAAGGAAATTCAGTTGTTTCAGTTGAATCCTTAAAAAGTGGACTTTATTTTTACACTTTAGATGCCGATGGTTTGCATAAAACAGGGAAAATCATAAAACAATAATATTTTTGAATGAATAAAATCACTCAGCTTTTCAATATAAAATATCCAATAATTCAGGGAGGAATGGTTTGGAACAGTGGCTATAAGTTAGCTTCTGCAGTTAGTAACGCTGGTGGTTTAGGACTCATCGGAGCAGGGTCAATGTACCCTGAAGTTTTAAGAGAGCACATTCAGAAATGCAAAAAAGCGACCGATAAACCGTTTGGTGTCAATATTCCGATGTTATATCCAAACATTGAAGATATCATGAATATTGTGGTTGACGAAGGAGTGAAAATTGTTTTTACCTCGGCAGGAAATCCTAAAACATGGACCTCTTTTTTAAAATCAAAAGGAATTACGGTTGTGCATGTTGTGAGTAGCAGTATATTTGCCCTTAAAGCTCAGGAAGCGGGAGTAGATGCTATTGTTGCCGAAGGTTTTGAAGCCGGTGGGCATAACGGTCGTGATGAAACGACAACTCTCACGCTGATTCCGATTGTAAAAGAAAAAATAAACATTCCACTTATCGCTGCCGGAGGGATTGCTACAGGAAGAGGAATGCTTGCTGCAATGGTTCTGGGTGCTGACGGTGTTCAGATAGGAAGCCGTTTTGCAGCATCTGTCGAATCTTCAGCCCATAATAATTTCAAAGAAAAAATAGTTAGTATAAAAGAAGGGGGGACTCAATTGACCCTGAAAGAGCTGGCGCCGGTTCGTTTGATTAAAAATAAATTTTATCAGGATGTTCAGGATTTATATGCAAAATGCCCATCAAGAGAAGATTTGGAGCAGCTTTTAGGGAGAGCAAGAGCAAAAAAAGGAATGTTTGAAGGTGATCTTGAGGAAGGAGAGCTTGAAATAGGACAAATTGCAGGATTAATTCATGAAATTTTACCTGTAAAACAAATTATACAACAAATAATGTCCGATTTTGAAGTTGCCTGTCAGGAAAAAAGTAAATTTGAATTTTAATTGCCCCAAACTACATTATGAATACTTTACGTAACTATATTTTGTTTCTTTTTTTAGCATTTGGCGTACAGCAGTCTTACGGCCAGTCATACCGTTTCAAAACTTCAGGTTTTAGTGTTTTACAGAAAAATCAAAAAGGAAAATGGGGAGAGTGGTCCAATTTGGATTTAGTAAATCTTTCTGTGGTTTTAGATACCGATAAACACAGAATTGTAGTGTATTCTCAGGAAATTCAGCTTTTTAATATCCTGGATTATATTGAAAGAGAAGAAAATGATACAGATATAGTGTATTCTTTCATATGCAAAGACAATGAAGGAAGAGATTGCAAACTTTCAATTATAACCCGAAAAAAACAGGATTATCGTAAGCAGCTTTATATAAATTATGATGATCATATTATTGTTTATAATATTTTTACGGTCTGATTTAAAAAAAAGGAAACCCTGCTAATTGTAAAAAGTTGCAGGGTTTTCCTTTTTTATTTTGGTTTCTCAGAAACTTAGAAAGTTACTCAATGTCTTTGATAAATTCATCATATTCCAGATAGAACATTTCAAGGGAATGCATTTTTTCATTGAAGAAATCAAAAATGATATCCCAGGTATTTCGGTTGCTGAAGCCAACGCCAGACTTTTCAACCCAAATTCTGCTGATGGTTTTGCCACTTTCTAAAGTATAGTTTTTTTCGAAAACCAAATCTTTAATGAATTCTTCTTCCAGAATATTTTTTAAAGCCTCAATTTTTTCAAAATAGGCATTTCGTTTTTCGTCACTTCTGTGTTCAATATCTATTAAAACCTGTGCTTTTTTATTGTCTACATAAAATTTAAAAGAAAAGTCTTTGATTTTGGTATTATATAAAACCCATTTACGCGGATATTTTTCGGCGAAAGCTACCCAAAATTCTCTTTTTATTTTTTGTGATTCTTCTCTGCTGTACATTTTCTGGATTTGATTTTAGAAAACTTGTGCAAGCGCGTTTTCTGGACTATATTTATATTTTATTTGTTTGAAAGTACAAAAGTAAACTTTGATTATGGATTTTCAAGATTTTTTACAACATCTTCCTAATATAATTCCGGCTGAACTTCCTGCCGAAAAGGCACATGTAAAAATGGCTCCTTTGGAACGTGTTCAGCTAATGAAGAATCTTGATTTATCAACAAAGAATCCCAGAATTGCAGCCGTAATGATGTTGTTGTATCCCAAAAATGAAAAAGCACATTTGATTTTAATTGTTCGAAATGCTTATAATGGTGTCCACTCATCCCAGATTGCTTTTCCAGGCGGAAAATATGAGGCTTCTGATGCCGATTTTAGTGAAACTGCTTTGCGTGAAACCTATGAAGAGATTGGTGTTTCATCTGAAAAAATTGAAATTATAAAGCAATTTACTCCAATGTATATTCCACCCAGCAATTTTTTGGTGCATCCTTTTTTGGGAATTTCTTCTCAGGAACTTTCGTTTTATCCGGATATAAGAGAAGTTGCGGATATTATAGAACTCCCGCTGTCTGTTTTTTTGAACGATGAAATTATAATTGAGGCTACATTATCAACTTCTTATGCAGATAATATTTCAGTTCCCGCGTTTAATATCCAGAATCATATGGTTTGGGGGGCAACCGCCATGATATTAAGTGAATTAAGGGAAGTTTTGAAAAATGCCTTTGACGGAAAGATTTAAAAACGTAAATTTAATGATTTGATATTCATTATAATACCTGTTTCTTTTTGAAATTGTCTATAGTAATTGCCAAAAAAATAATTTTTGTATGTTTGCGACTTAACAAAAACAACATAATTCACTACTATGGGATTGTTTAAACGAAATCCTTTTGGACATATATTATTCATCAAAAAATGGCTGATCCGTATTTTGGGGGCCATGACGCACAAACGTTACAGAGGTTTCAATGATTTAAAAATTGAAGGTTCGGAGATAATTAAAACATTGCCGGATACGAATGTGTTGTTTATATCTAACCATCAGACTTATTTTGCAGATGTGGTGGCTATGTTTCATGTTTTTAATGCAAGTTTAAGCGGTCGTCAGGATACTATTAAAAATATTGGTTATTTATGGCAGCCCAAACTGAATATTTATTATGTTGGTGCCAAAGAAACAATGCAGGCCGGTTTGCTGCCAAGAATTTTAGCATATGTTGGCGCAATTACAGTCGAAAGAACCTGGAGGGCAAAGGGTGTTGATATTACAGAAAAACGACAAGTTAATCCCAATGATACTGAAAACATCAAAATTGCACTTAATGATGGTTGGGTAATTACATTTCCACAGGGGACAACAAAATCCTTTAAGCCTGTCCGAAAAGGAACTGCGCATATAATCAAACAGCATAAACCAATTGTAATACCTATTGTTATTGACGGTTTTCGTCGTTCTTTTGACAAAAAAGGATTGCGGGTGAAAAAGAAAAATATTCTGCAGTCATTCATTATCAAAGAACCTCTTGAGATTGATTATGAAAATGATACTATTGAAGAAATTGTAGAAAAAGTAGAATATGCAATAGAACAACATCCATCATTTTTAAAAGTTATTCCAGCTGAAGAGTTAAAAGCACAGGAAGAACTTAATGAAATGAGAAGATGGAGTTATAAAGGCCCGGAAAGCGAAAATTAGATTTTAAACAATTATTATAAATTAAATAAATCATTAAAAATCAATTTTCTTCAGCTCTTTATAATTAGCATATAAGCGACGTAACAAAGTTCCGTACAACAATCTGTAAATGCACCAAAACATTCCGAAGAATCCTAATATTATCATAAATAAAATTCCAATAGAAAATAGCATCGCTTTACCATTAAGGGCTAATTTTTCTCTTATGAGTTCCATTTCAGGATTGTAAACGTAACCAATAAAAAAGCTAAATATTGACGAAACGACTATCATTCCTAAGTTGTACCAAACATAATATTGCACAGTTTTACGGGTTTTGAGAATACTGCTCATTAGTAATTTGGTAGATACCGTTGTTGAAATTGTTTTGTAATTTTTATAGAAAAAGTAAATAAAAACCAGAATTACAGCATAATTAAAGTACATCAAAACTTCCATATAAAGTATAATTTCCGGATGATTCATTTTTTTTAGAATATCATCAATATTCGAAAAATAGTTGGAAGCAGTCCAAAATAGTACTTCCAGGATACTGATAATCAAAATCCATTTTACAGTTGAAGATGATTTTTTATGAATCATTTTATAGATTTCCTTTTCAGAAATTTGTTCAAAAGAATCCGAGTTCTTTTTCCAGTCTTTTTTTAATAAATCCAGTTCTTTCATGGTGGTATTTTAAGGATTTAGTATTTTTTTAAGTTTCCCTTTAATTCTGTTCATTTTCACGCGTGCATTCACTTCACTGATGCCTAAAGTTTCGGCTATTTCCTGATAATCTTTGTCTTCGAGATACATAAAAACTAAGGCTTTTTCGATATCATTGAGCTGATAAACGGCTTTATACATCAATTTAATCTGTTCTTCCTCTTCATAATTATAATCAACATCTTTAGCGAAATGCTGATGACTTTCATATGTTACAGTTGATACGGTTCGTTTGGTTTTTCGATATAAAGTAATAGCAGTATTTAAGGCGACACGATAAGCCCAGGTCGAAAATTTGCTCTCGCCTCTAAATTTTGGATACGCTTTCCAGAGCTGAATAGTAATTTCCTGAAACAAGTCTTTATGAGCGTCTTCGCCATCAGTATACAATCTACAAATCTTGTGGATTATATTCTGATTTGCCTGCAGCTGCGCAACAAATGATTGTTCTAAGTTTTCGCTCATGAAATATTAGTAGTTGTGAAATTTATTTTGTTACAGTTGAGTTTTGTTTTTTTGCATTAAAAGTAAAAGTATTTGTTCTTTAGTTGTGTTAAATTATAATTCCCTGGTTTTATAATAATTCACCATTAAATCGATAAACTTGCTGTAGCTTTCCATTCCGTCTTTTTGATTATTTGTTTTTAAGAAATTGTCATAAAGAAAATGAAAACCTTCGTCAATAAAAGTGTCGTATTTTTTCCAGAAATCATGGCTTTCCTTATAATTTTTTAGAATTCCTGTGTGAGTTTGTTTTTTTAACTGTTCGAAAATTTTCTCGTTTTTAAATTGCCAGATTCCAAGGCAATAACGCAGAGCAAAACTGTACCCGGAATACTTATAGTATAAATTTTCATTTTTTACTGTTGCCAGGACACCAATAAAATTACATTCGCTTTCGCTCGCAAATCCTATTTGATGTGCCATTTCATGTGAGCTTGTTATCGGAAAATTATACATTGGAAGCAAATCGTTTACCTGAGCTTCATTGGTAAACGGATTCAGGTAACCTCCAAATCCCATATAAGTCAGAGGGATACTGAATAAAGATTTTTTAACGCTTAAGGTTTTATATTTAAAATAAGGGTATTCTTTAGCCAGATTATCATATCCGTTTAGATTCATTTGAAAAACTTCTTTCTGTGAATAAGGGAAAACAATTTTAATACTGTCATTTTTTGTGATTTTAAAGTGAATTTCATTTGTTTTGACAATCAGCCGTTTTGTAAAAGCCAAAAGCTCAGCGTCGGTATATTCTCTTTTGATTTCCATTTTCTGAAAAAGAGGTTCACGGTAATAATTGAAAGCCCAAAGCAGATGAAAGAAAAAGTAAAAAACAGCTATTTTGCCGGTAATTTTTAAAAGATGGTCCTTCCATTCTGATTTCCATGTTTTTCTGATTTTCCAAAACCAGCGGATTATAGAAATGATTAAAATTGCATAAATACAGTCACCGACAGAAAACGGAATTTTGCCTAAAAGTGTTCTTGAAAAGTGTGAAATTCGGATATAAAAATTATTACTGTAAAAGCCTTCAACAAAATCCGGAAAGTACGGCAGGATTTTTAAAAAGATGATCTGGGCAAGAAGAAATAAAGGTAAAATGTATTTTGATTTCACAGTGTAATGTTTAGATACGTAAATATAAATACAATATTATTATTAAAAAAGATTGTATTTACAAGGTTTAGGTTTGAGGATTTAAAATAGTACTAATTAGTGCAATTCGTGGCGGAAAGAAAATATAAACTTTGTAACTTTGAAGCTGTTAATTGTTAAACATCAAACAAAATATAATGAGTCAGGAAATAAGAAATCTGGAGCCAAAAGCGCTGTGGAATAAATTTGCAGATTTAAACGCTGTCCCGCGTCCGTCAAAAAAGGAAGAGCGTGTAATTGAGTTCATGAAAAATTTCGGAAATAGTTTAGGTTTAGAAACTTTTGAAGATGAAATCAGAAACGTAATCATCAGGAAACCCGCGACTCCGGGAATGGAAAACCGTAAGCCAATCGTAATGCAGGGACATCTTGATATGGTTCATCAAAAAAATGCTGATACCGTTTTTGATTTTGATACACAAGGGATCGATATGTATGTAGATGGTGACTGGGTACGTGCAAGAGGGACAACTCTTGGAGCAGATAATGGGTTAGGAGTAGCGACAATTATGGCAATTCTGGAAAGCAAAGATATTTTGCATCCTGCAATTGAGGCTTTGTTTACGATTGATGAAGAAACCGGAATGACCGGGGCTTTAAATTTGAAAGGCGGTATTTTGCAAGGTCAGATTTTATTGAATCTGGATACTGAAGAAGATGACGAAATTGATATTGGATGTGCCGGTGGAATTGATGTAACGGCAACAAGAACTTATCATGATGAAGAAGTTCCGGAAGCTTCTGTAGGTTATACCATTACAGTAAAAGGGTTAAATGGCGGACATTCAGGAATGGATATTCATAAAGGATTAGGTAATGCTAACAAAATTATGAATCGTTTGTTATTTGATGCTTTTGAAAACTTCGGATTGCAGATTGCTGAAATTAACGGTGGAAGTTTGCGAAATGCGATTCCGAGAGAAAGTGTTGCAAAAGTGATTATTTCTGAAATGTTTGATGAAGCCTATGTTTTTGATATGCAGGAAATTATCAACGATATTAAAGCTGAATATAAAACGACTGAGCCTAATTTATCTATCGAAATTGTAAAAAGTGATTTACCTGATAAAGTAATGGATTTAGGAGTTCAGGAAGGAATTATCAGAGCTATTTATGCTGCTCATAACGGAGTTTACAGAATGAGTGCTGATATGGCTGATTTAGTTGAAACTTCCAATAATATTGCCCGTGTTGTTATTAAAGACGGAGAAATTTTGGTAGGTTGCCTAACGCGTTCTTCAGTTGAATCATCCAAATTTGATCTGGCAAATTCTTTACGTTCTGCTTTTGAGTTAGTAGGTTGTGAAGTGGAACTTTCAGGATCTTATCCGGGCTGGACACCAAATGTAAATTCTGAAATATTAGAAGTTTTAAAAGATATTTACGAAAAACAAAATGGCGAAAAACCAAAAGTGGTTGCTTGTCACGCAGGTTTAGAATGTGGGATTTTAGGAACTAATTATCCTGATATGGATATGATTTCTTTCGGACCAACAATTCATGGTGCACATTCTCCAGATGAAAGAGCAAGTATTTCATCTGCTCAGAAATACTGGAAATTTGTATTGGAAATATTAGAAAATATTCCAGTTAAATAATATTTCTTATAGCAGTTTTCATTCGGAATTGACCGATTGAAAACTGCTATTATTTTTTAATAAATCCACTGAATTCTAAATTGCAGACTGTTGGTAACTCCGATAACGTCGTTTTTGTCTAAGTTTCCAACTCCATAAATAAGTCCGGTTTTCCAATAGTTGGTTGCCCACCAATTTAGTCCTAAAGAATAATGATTGTTTATGCCTCCATGAACATCTCTGGTTTCTAAATCATTTGAGCCTACACGGCCAATAATTTCCCAGGCACCATATTTTCCTGTTGGTTTAATTCTTCTTGCATAAGCAGCTTTTTGGTCATAAGGACGTTGTTCTCCGCTAAAAATATAACTTCCCGTTACATAATAACCGCTAAACTGCTGCATGCCTAAATCGTAAGTGGGCGTCCAGTTGTGTACGTATTCCATTAACACAGAAAAATTGTCTAAGCTCCATAATTGTTCTAAACTAAGATTAAATTGATGAGGTGCATTTAGGTTTCCTGTGTCAACATAATAACTCGATATATTGGATTCGTTTTTACCTTTTAATCGTACAATATTATTTTTTACATCTACATAGCGCAAGCCAATTGCCATATGCATAAATTCTTTGCCATCATTATTCCATTTTGGAAGTCCGGTTATTCTGGCGGTGTATGTTACGTCACTGTTTGAAAAGCTTTTGTCACTTGTTGGCCAGCTACTGTATGCACCTGCAGAAGCAGATATTCTGTTATTTAGGAAAAAGTGGCGATAGATAACACCATTATTTCGGCTATTAAAAAAAGGATTTAAAATTCTTTCAAAGTGAGGTAAATTGGCGGCATCTCCAACCATTTCGTAGATAAAGGTTTCCTTGATTTTTCCAACGATTACATCGCTGTTTTTGGTTATCGGAATGACAAATTTCAAATCTGTTATTCCAATTTGGTCTGCATCTTCTGGTCGGTCAAATCCTTTGTATTCGACACTAATTAAGTATTGCCATGGATTTTTAAAATTTATTTTGCCACTTACCATAACTCTGGCACTTCTAATATCAAATCTGCTTTCTTGTGTACCAACCTGGTTTTTACTATCTTGGTTTTGAAAATTAGCGTTGTAATCTAAAATCGGAGCGAATCCTAGTTTGGCAGTAAACCATTTGTTCTTGGTTCTTGACCATTTCATTCCTTTGTGAGAAGCATCAGGAATAAAATAACTTTTTGTAGTGTCTGCCAGAATTTGAGTTTGGGAGTCATCAACTAAATCGGTGTGTTGAGAAAAACTTTTGCTGTTTATTAAAAAGAAAAGCAATAAAAATACAATTTTGAAAACGTAATTCTTTTTCATAATCCGTTTTTTTAAAATAGTTATTGGATTTTTAACTGGCTGTATTTTAAATTTTTATAAGGATTTTAACTCAAAGATAATGCTTTTCTGTTGTAATGATTAAAATGTTTGGTTTAAAGTTTTTATTGTGAATTTTAATTTGGCAGGGATTCTGTATTTAAACCTTTTTTCTGTCCTCAGGTTTTCTACAATTGTTATTTTTTTTGGGATGATAATAATAAAAAAACCTCAAATTTTAAGGATTTGAGGTTTTTAATATTTTGTTTTCAAGTGAATTAATTTCGTTTAAGTACTTTATATTGCTCATAACAAGCGCTAATGGCATCCATAATCTGCAAATCATTTGCTTCCTGAATAAAAGCTTCCGAATAATTACAGCGTTCCAAAATTTGCGGAATTTCATCTTTACTGATTCCTAAGAGTACAGATACAGTTTCGCGGTCATACTTTGATTCCAATAAATTCCTTACAGTGTCATCTTTCCTCATTTCCTTGAGTTTCTTGAGCTCTCTTCCATTTTTTCCAAAGAAATTATAAAGCATATCTGCGGGGTTAAAAATAGATCCTAAAACCTTTCCAAAAGCATTTGGAGAATATTCACCTGCTTCATAACCTTGCGTAAGTCCTGAAATACTGTAACGGTAATTTTCTTTAGTTGGAATTAATTTTGAATCCACTTCAAGATAACCGGTTAAATTAAAAGGGGCAATTACAACCTCTTCAAGAGCGATTGCTTTTTCTGTAAGCTGAATTCTTGTAACCTTGTTTTTTATCCAGTCATTTGTAACCCTGATTCTTAGGGATTGAAAACCTAAAATAGAGAAGTGAAGTGTATCGTTAGGCTGTACATCTATTTCAAAATATCCTTTTGCATCAGACATGGCACCACGTACTTTGTTGGTGTTGATAACATTTACATTAGGGATTGGTTCTTTACTATTGTCGTTATAAATGTAACCGGAAACCCTTTGAGGAACCGTAGATCCCGTTTCTTGTGCGAAACTGATGCCTGACAAAAGTGTAAAAAAGAAAATTGCGAAATATTTCATATCCTGATTTAAAGCACTAAAAGTAGTAAATCGGGATTAAATATTTCGCAGTATCTGAATATAATTATCAGAAAATTAACAAAGACAGAAGAAGGATTCTTAGATATAAGAAAAAATCCCAAATTCCAGGTATAATTGGAATTTGGGATTAAATATTTTAAGAAATTAAATTATTAATCTCTTCTTGGTCTTCTTGGTCTTGATGAATCACCAAAGCTTTCAGAACGTCTTGGAGCTCTTTCTGAACCTCCTTCGTTTCTTCTAAAACCTCCTTCTCTTGAAGAACTTCTTTCGTTTCTAAAACCTCCACCTGAACCTTCACGTCTTGGAGCTGAGTTTCTGTCACTTCTAAAACCTCCTTCACGTCTTGGAGCAAAGTTTCCATCTCTTCTTCCTGCATCACGTCTTCCTCCGCGGTTGTTGTGGTCACGTCTTCCTCCACCGTCATTTTTAGAAATTTCAACATTAATACGACGACCTTCTAACTGTGTATTGTTTAAGATGTCCATTACTTTATCAGTATGTTCAGGATCAGTGTTGAAGAAAGAGAAACCTTCTTTTACATCTACTTTGAAAACGTCATCACGACCTAAGTCTAATGTTTCTTTAAGGTAGTCCTTCAATGTCATCCAGTCAAAATTGTCTCTTGAACCAATGTTTACAAAATAACGAACAGCTCCGTTATTATTGAATTCTCTTGGTTCAGAATCACCTCTTTCGCGTCTTTCATTAGAAGACTGAACAGAAATATCTCTGTTCTTTTTATAGTAAGTAATGAAACGGTTAAATTCTACTGAAACCATTTTCTTAATCAACTCTTCTTTAGATAAATCTTCAAGAACATTGTTGATTGCTGGCAAGTAGTTGTCAATTTCGTGATCAACTTCAGTATCTTTAATTTTGTTTGCTAAGTGCAATAATTGAATTTCGCAAATTTCGATTCCGGATGGAATAGATTTTTCTTCGAATTTTTGTTTGATGATTCTCTCGATAGAAGAAATCTTACGCAATTCACTTTTAGTTACAATAACAATAGAAGTTCCTAATTTTCCAGCTCTACCAGTACGTCCGGAACGGTGGTTGTAAGTTTCAATTTCATCAGGTAATTGATAGTTAACAACATGCGTTACGTTATCAACGTCAATACCACGCGCAGCAACGTCAGTAGCAACAAGCATCTGAATTTGTCTTCCACGGAACGATTTCATAACGCCATCACGCTGTGCCTGAGATAAATCTCCGTGTAACGCAGCGGCGCTATATCCGTCTTCGATTAATTTTTCGGCAATAGCCTGAGTATCTCTCTTTGTACGACAGAAAACTACTGAGAAAATGTCCGGATTAGCATCGGCTAATCTTTTTAATGCTTCGTAACGGTCACGTGCATTTACTAAGTAAAATTCGTGAGATACAGTAGAAGAACCTGAGTTTTTGGTTCCAACTGTAATTTCTAATGGTTCACTCATGAATTGTTTTGCAATTCTGGCAACCTCCTGTGGCATAGTTGCAGAGAACAACCATGTGCTTTTTTCGTCTGGAGTATCTGATAAAATAGATACAATATCATCATAAAATCCCATGTTTAACATCTCGTCGGCCTCATCAAGAACACAGTAATCTATGTTTTTAATATTAACCAAACCTCTGTTAATCATGTCTTGCATTCTCCCCGGAGTAGCCACAATAATTTGTGCTCCTCTCTTTATTTCTCTTGCCTGCTCTGTAATACTAGCTCCTCCGTAAACTGCTACCACATTAATACCTTTTTCGTATTTTGAGTAGTTTTTAAGTTCGTTGGTAATCTGTAAACAAAGCTCCCTTGTTGGCGATAAAACTAATGCCTGTGTATTTCTGTTGTCAGCATCAATTTTTTGGATTAGCGGAAAACCGAAAGCTGCCGTTTTCCCCGTCCCTGTCTGAGCCAACGCAACCATATCTGTATCTTTTTCCAATAATAGGGGAATCGCTTTCTCCTGTACTTCCGACGGATTCTCAAATCCTAGATCTAAAATCGCCTTCAGTAACGATTCATTCAATCCTAATTGTTCAAATTTATTCATATGTATTTTTAAAATAGGGTGCAAAATTACTGTTAATATTTCAGATAAACTAATGCATTTTTAAGAATTATGTATTTGTTATGATTTGATAATCAAAAAGTTATGTTTATTATAAAATCGATTTGCCGAATAAATGAATAATTTTACGTCTGAGAATATCAATTTTACTCCTTAAAATGTTGTATTTTAAACAATTATTTGATGGAATTCAGAAAATCAATTAGTTGCTGAATTGCTTTTGCACGATGACTGATTTTGTTTTTTACTTCTGAAGTTAGTTCTGCAAAAGTCTCCGTATAATTTTCAGGCTGAAAAACCGGATCGTATCCAAAACCATGATTTCCAGTTTTATCGAAAATAATATTTCCTTTGGCAATTCCGGTAAACAAATGCTGAGAACCATTTAGATTTAATGCAATAACGGTTTTAAACTGGGCGCTTCTGTCAGTTTCGTCTTTTAAGGCTTCTAAAAGTTTGTTCATATTGTCGTTAGAATCTTTTTGTTCCCCGGCATACCTTGCAGAGTAAACGCCCGGCTCTCCGTTTAAAGCAGTAACTTCTAAGCCTGTATCATCTGCAAAACAATCGTAACCGTATTTTTCAGTTACATAATTGGCTTTTAGAATAGCATTTCCCTCAATAGTATCTGCCGTTTCAGGAATTTCTTCGTGACAGCCAATTTCTTCAAGGCTTAAAATTTGTATAGAGCCGTTTAAAATGCTCTGGATTTCTTTGATTTTATTTTTGTTGTTTGATGCGAAAACGAGTTTCATAAGTGCAGTTTTTTAAAATAATTTTTTCAGTGATAATGGTAAAAGCAATGCCAAAAGTATAAGCAACAAGATCTGTCCATAAAAAACCTTGTCCCAAAACATATCTTCCAAAAAGTGTTTTTCGAAGAGTAATAATCCATTCTGCCTGATAAAGCTGAAAGAATTCAATACTGTAACAGATGAGTAATGAAAGGATTGCAGTTTGAATTGGTTTGTGTTTGATCAGAAAAAATCTTATCAAAACATATATCATAACCGCATAGAGAAAATCTCCAAACAATAAAGGAATAAAATCAATTTTTCGTGAAATAATTCCAAGAAAAATAACAATAATCAATGATATGAAATAATAGATTCTCTGAATTTTCAAAGGGAATATTTGCTTGTTTTAAAGAAAATTAATGATAAACAAAGTTACAAAGAAGTTATAACCGATTTACTAAAACATACAATTTATAGAGATTGAAATAAATTAAGTCTTATTTTTACAATAAAAAACTCAACTCAAATTAACATTAGAATTATGATTATAGATTCATTAGAGAATGCAGCGAAATACGAAGTTTTGCATCCATCTTTCAAAAAAGCTTTTGATTATTTACGAAATAATGATGTACAGAATCTTCCTGCCGATTTTAAGCATGAAACTGAAGGAGTGAAGTTTTTCGGGTTTAAGGGAAAAGGAAAAACAGTTGAAGAAAGTTTAACGACTTTTGAATGTCATGACAAAAATATCGATATTCAGTTTTGTATTAGTGAAATTGAAACTTTTGCATGGAAACCGAGAGCAAACTGTAAAATCCCAAACGGAGGTTATAATGATGAAAAGGATGTACGTTTTTTTAGCGACACTCCGGATATGTTTTTTCAGCTAAAAGAAAATCAGTTTGTAATTCTTTTTCCGGAAGATGTACATGCTCCAATGATTACAGAGGGAATGCTTAATAAGATTGTAATAAAAGTTGAAATATAGTATCAAAACCAAAAGATATGATGAACAAAATATCAAAAATCATCTTTACTCTTTTTGTTGTAATGTTGCTGATCAGCTGTAAAAATACAAAGCAAAAATTACAGGAATATGTTGTTGCTTATAATACTGAAGCAGCAAATTTCAAAGCAGATGATGTTACGCTTACTACGGCCAGAGGTTATATTAATGATGGTAAAATTGAATTGAGATTCGAAACAGATTTAGAACAGAACGAATCAAATAAGAAGAAGGCAGAAGAAAGTTTTCCGCTTTTGCTGAAGGAAATGCTGAACAAAAATCAAATTCCTAAAGAATTAATAGAAGAAGGTGTAGTATTTCATGTTTATTTTTTAGCTGATGACAATACGGTTTTTGTCAAGGAAGTCATTAATAAAGAAGAAATGAATAAACTTCTGAAATGATTTTAAAAAAGAAGGCCTCTTTGCTAATTTCAAAGAGGCCTTTATTTTTTTAGTTTCGTTTGGTAACATTGGTTAAGTTATCCGGGAAATACAATTCTGAAAGATTGGTAAATTCATCACCTCTCATGAATATATTAATGTCGACATCTGCAAAAGAAGTTTTTCCGGCTGCAGCCAAAAGTTCGTTTGCGGCATGAAGCGTGTTTTTATGAAAATGATACACACGTTCTGATTTATCTGTAACCACCAAACCTTTCATCAGCATTTTGTTTTGAGTTGCTACTCCGGTCGGACATTCGTTATTATGACAACGTAACGCCTGAATACACCCCAGTGAAAACATAAAACCTCGGGCGCTGTTACACATATCTGCACCTAAGGCTATGGCATGTAGAATAGAATATCCTGAAATGATTTTTCCGCTTCCTATAATGCGTATTTTATCACGAATATTTAATCCAATCAAAGTTTTATTTACAAAAATTAAAGCCGGTTCAAAAGGCATTCCGACACCATCAGCAAATTCTAACGGTGCGGCTCCGGTTCCACCTTCGGCACCGTCAACCGTAATAAAATCGGGATAAATATCTTCAGCGATCATTTCATGGCAGATAGCTTCAAATTCGGCTGTGTTTCCAATACACAATTTGAATCCGATTGGTTTTCCGTTTGACAAATCGCGAAGTTGTTTAATGAAATGAATCAGACCTTTTACATCAGAAAAAGCAGTATGTCCGGGAGGTGAAAGAATCATAGTATGTGGCTCAACACCTCTAATTTTAGCAATCTGTTCCGTATTTTTTCGAGCTGGAAGAACACCTCCATGACCTGGTTTTGCTCCTTGTGAAAGTTTGATTTCAATCATTTTTACATTAGGAAGATTGGCTTTTTCTGAGAATTTTTCAGGACTAAAATTTCCTTCAGCATTCCGGCATCCAAAATATCCTGTACCAATCTGCCAGGTTATATCACCTCCGCCGGCTAAATGAAATTCGGTCAAACCGCCTTCCCCGGTATTTTGATAAAATTTTCCTTTTTGTGCACCAATATTGATAGCACGTACTGCATGTTCGCTTAAAGAACCAAAACTCATGGCAGATACATTAAATAAAGAAGCCGAATAAGGTTGTTTGCAGTCTTTTCCGCCAACTAAAACACGGGGAAGTTCTTCATTGACTTTTGCAGGAAAAATAGAATGTTTGATTCCTTCATAACTTTCTGTGTTTAAGTTTTGCTGGGTTCCAAAAGGAGTACTGGAATCAATATTTTTGGCTCTTTGGTATACTAATGAGCGCTGATTTCTGGAGAAAGGTTTTCCGTCGGTTGATCTTTCGATAAAATACTGTTGAATTTCAGGTGCAATCATTTCGAATAAATACCTGAAATACCCCAAAACAGGAAAGTTTCTTAAAATAGCATGTTTTTTCTGAACCGAGTTAAAAATTCCGATAACCAATAAGAAGGGAAGGATAATCAATAATAAAAAGCCAAGTTTGAAATAATAATAAATGGCAGCAACAATTAGAAACAATAAGAAGCCGTAGATAAAGAATTTTTTTCTCATGTTTATAAAACTTTAAAAATGTAATAATTTGAATTAATTGAATCGCAATCGGACGTAAACGTGTTTAATACCTTTTTTATCTGATTCTCTTTCGTCTATTTCCAGAATATCGGTTAACGATTTCAGCATTGGTGTGAGCTTAGAAAAACCATAATTTCGTGGGTCAAACTCGGGTTTTTTCTTCACAATTAAGTTTCCAACATCACCAAGAAATGCCCAGCCGTCATCATCTTCAATATCTTCAATTGTGGCTTCAATCAAATCAATAGTTGAAGGGTCTATTTTGTGTAATGCCTTTGCAGTAGGTTTTTCTACCGGTTTTTTGGTATCGGCAGCTTTTGGTTTTTTCTTCTGAGTGGCACCATCCAGTACTTCAATATAAATGAATCGGTCGCAGGCAACGATAAAGGAATTTGGTGTTTTCTTTTCTCCAATACCAATTACTTTCATGCCCGATTCACGAAGGCGTACAGCAAGACGTGTAAAATCACTATCACTTGAAACGATACAAAATCCATCTAGTTTTCCTGAATAAAGCAAATCCATAGCATCAATAATCAGAGCTGAATCTGAGGAATTTTTTCCAACCGTATAACTATATTGCTGAATAGGTGTTATGGCATGTTCCAGTAAAACGCTTTTCCAGCCGTTTGAATTTGGTTTTGTCCAGTCGGCATAGATTCTTTTTGTAGTAGGAGTTCCAAGCTTTGCGATTTCTTCCATCATGCCTTTTACATTGCTGTAAGGAACGTTATCAGCGTCAATGAGTACGGCCAGTTTCAGGTCTTTAGTATTGGTTAAAGCCATTTATATCAGGTGTTAAAGATTTTTATATAGAGGTTTTTAAAATTAGTAAAAAATACACAAGTTAGATGAGTTTTATTAGAATTTATAACAACTTTAAATTGGAGTTTTCTCAAAATGAAATTAAAAATTACGAAGAATTTTACTTCAAGTTGAAGATTTTGGTTTAAAAGTTTACAAAAGAGGGGGTTTGGTTTTGAATCATAGTTTAAATTATTATGATACCATAGAATAAATATTTATTTTTGCTCGCTGATTAAATTAAAATTATTACTACGCTATATATTATGGTAAAAGATTTATTCGAAAGAATTCAGGACAATAAAGGACCTTTAGGGAAATGGGCTTCTCAGGCAGAGGGTTATTTTGTATTTCCAAAATTGGAAGGTGAGTTAGGTCCGAGAATGAAATTTCAAGGAAAAGATATTCTAAACTGGAGTTTGAATGATTATTTAGGGTTAGCAAATCATCCGGAAGTACGTAAAGCCGATACAGATGCAGCTATTGCTTATGGTGCAGCTGCGCCAATGGGAGCCAGAATGATGTCTGGTCATACCACATATCACGAACAATTAGAGAATGAACTGGCTGCTTTTGTAATGAAAGAATCGGCTTATCTATTGAATTTTGGTTATCAGGGAATGGTATCAATTATTGATGCTTTGGTTACCAGAAATGATGTTATTGTGTATGATGTAGATGGGCATGCCTGTATTATTGACGGGGTTCGTTTGCATAGCGGAAAACGTTTTACATACAAGCACAATGACATTGAAAGTATGGAAAAAAACCTGCAGCGTGCTACGAAAATAGCAGCAGAAACAGGTGGTGGAATTTTATTCATCACTGAAGGTGTTTTTGGAATGCGTGGTCAGCAGGGAAAATTGAAAGAAATTGTTGAAATGAAAAAGAAATACAATTTCCGTTTACTTGTTGATGACGCTCACGGTTTTGGAACACTTGGAAAAACAGGTGCAGGAGCAGGAGAGGAGCAAGGTTGTCAGGACGGAATTGATGTTTACTTTTCTACTTTTGCCAAGTCGATGGCTAATATTGGAGCTTTTGTAGCAGCTGATAAAGATGTTATAGATTATTTAAAATACAATCTGCGTTCACAAATGTTTGCTAAAGCATTACCAATGATTCAGACAATTGGTTCTTTGAAAAGACTGGAACTGTTGCGTCAATCATCTGAAATAAAAGACAAGCTTTGGGTGAATGTAAATGCATTGCAAAATGGATTGAAAGAAAAAGGATTCAATATTGGTGATACTAATACTTGTATTACTCCTGTTTACTTAGAAGGAAGTATTCCGGAAGCAATGGTAATGGTAAACGATTTAAGAGAAAATTACGGTATTTTCCTTTCTATCGTTGTATATCCGGTTATTCCAAAAGGAATTATATTGTTAAGAATGATTCCTACTGCTTCTCATACTTTAGCTGATATCGAAGAAACATTAACAGCTTTTGAAGCTATCCGTGAAAAATTAACTAACGGAACTTATAAAGAAATTGCAGAGCGTACTACAGTAGACGTTTCGTAATAATATACATAGATTCCTATGTGGGAATTATATAAAAGAATCCATTCGTTATGCGAATGGATTTTTTTTATTTAAATTAATTTTAGGATACTAATCAATAAAAATTGAATTATGAAAAAAGTATCAGCAATAGTAATTATAATGGCAGGTTTTTTTATTTCCTGTAAAAAAGAGACAACACTGCCACCACCACAAATAACTCCAAATCCTCCAAAAGAAGCTGAGATTGTAGAGCCTGCAGGAGATCAGTGCTATATGTGGAATATAAAAGGAAGCGTTATTGAAATGAGTTTTAATGTAAACTCTCATCAGGAAGTTAACGGAAAACTAAGTTATAATATAGTAGGAAAAGATAAAAACGAAGGGACTTTAATCGGAAACATTTACGGGGATACTCTTATAGCCGATTATACCTTTAATTCTGAAGGGGCTTCATCAATTCGTGAAGTAGCATTTCTGCAAAAAGATGGAACCTATATTGAAGGTTACGGGGATGTTGTAGAAGCTAATGGAAAAGTAAGTTTTAAAGACAGAAAAAAACTAAAATTTGATGTAAAAAATACATTGACTAAAGTAGAATGTAAACAATAAAGACTTGTTTTAAAAATTCCTGGTTCCAGTTGTAAAACTGGAACCAGGAATTTTTAAATATAGGTCCATATTTATTTTTTACGCTCCAACAAAGCCATATAAAAGCCGTCAAAACCTGAATCTGAAGCTAGTAATTTTCGGTCTTCAATAAAAGTAAATTGTTTTCCGATTTCAGTTTTCAGGAACTTCTCTACTTGCTCCTGATTTTCAGAAGGCAATACAGAACATGTCGCGTAAACTAATTTTCCGCCTGGTTTAACGATTTTAGAATAACTTTCTAAAACCTCAGACTGAACTTTACGGATGTTATCTATAAATTCTGGCTGTAATTTCCATTTAGAATCAGGATTTCTTTTTAATACTCCCAATCCGCTGCAAGGTGCATCAATTAAAACACGATCTGCTTTTTCATGAAGCTTTTTGATCACTTTTGTAGTGTCAATAATGCGATATTCAATATTAAAAACGCCGTTTCTTTTAGCTCTTAATTTTAATTGTTTCAGTTTGCTTTCATACAAATCCATTGCTATTAATTGTCCTTTGTTTTCCATTAAAGAAGCAATATGTAATGTTTTTCCTCCAGCACCGGCACAGGTGTCAACAACACGCATTCCCGGCTTAACATCAAGAAAACCGGCAACCAATTGTGAGTTCGCATCCTGAACCTCAAAAAGTCCTTCTTTGAAAGCATCTGTCAAAAATACATTTGCTCTTTCTTTTAAAACCAAAGCTTCGGGCTGATCTTTTAAATATTCTGTTTCAATATTTAAATCCATCAATGTATTTCTAAGGCTTTCTTTGGTTCCTTTGAGCGTATTCGTTCTTAAAATAACTTTAGCAGGCTGATTTTGGGCTGCGATTTCTTTTGCCCAGACTTTTTCGCCTAATTCTTTCACTCCTAATTCATCCATCCAGTCAGGAATAGATTCTTTTAAGGCTCTTGTTTTGGAGAGCTCGTCAAAACGACCTTTTATTTTTCTTTCAGGAGTACCTTCCAGTTGTCTCCAATCTGGGATTGGGTATCCTCTTAAAACTGCCCAAACTGCAAACATTCTCCATAAATTATCTCTGTCGTAAGGTTCTTTCACTTCGGCAATTTCAGCATATAATCGTTTCCAGCGAACAATCTCGTATATCGTTTCAGCAACAAACTTCCTGTCGGAACTTCCCCAACGCTTGTCTTTTTTTAAGGCTCTGGCTACCACTTTATCTGCATATTCTCCTTCATTGAAAATTGCATTTAAAGAATCAATGGTAGTATAAACTAAATTTCTGTGTAATCTCATTTTAATTATTTGAGTTGCAAAGGTACTATTAATTGATTGAAAGTTAAATTTTAAATTTTGATTGTTATTTTAGATAAAAAAAGAAAAAACACTCTGATATATAAAAAGAGTGTTTTTGAATTTATTTTTGAAACGGTTTATTTTATAATTCTCGTTAAACCTATATTCTCCGGAGCATGAAGTACCATTGGGAATTTCTCTATTTTAACTGAACTGCTGTCTAATCCAAAAGCGCTTTCTTCAGACAAGCTTAATTTTTTAATTAAGAAATAGGAGTTCATGATTATCTTCTCATGCCATAATAAATCAGAGTCATTAGATAAGAATTTTTCAGACAATACGAATTTAAAATCTCCAACAATATTGTTTTTATTTAATGATTCATAACGGCTGGTAATATCAACTTCTCCATTTTTTACCATGTCACGGATAACTTCCCTAAACATCAAATTGATTTTGGTTGGTTCTCTAAATCCTAAATTGAAATCAATTCTGTAAATATCGTCTTTAGCAATTTCGGTTACCTTATATTGTGTTTTATAAGGTTCAGTTAGAATATTTACGTGTACAAACCAATAGATATCGGCTCTTTTTGGACGCTTTTGCAAGATTGAATAGATTACTTTTTGCTCTAGTTCATCTATACGGTTAGCATTAGTCATATAAACTAAATGAGTGGCGTATTTTGGAATTGATAAATCTTCGCTCAATTCCATTAATACTTTCTTATAATCGTCAATTTTGACGATTTGAGTATAGCTTTTATTAATTTTCTTAGCTAAAAACCATATGGTCATTACTGAAATCAGCATTATTGCAATGATTAAAGTTACATAACCTCCTTCGGCAAATTTGGTGATATTAGCCAGTAAAAAACAACCTTCTATTACAAGATAAATTGTAATTAAGGGAACCATAAAGTACAATTTTACTCTTTTCATGATCAGGTAATAATTTAGCAAAATGGTGGTCATAATCATACATAATACAATAGCCAGACCATAGGCATGTTCCATATTACTTGATTCTTCGAAGTGCAGAACGATTCCGACACAGCCAAAAAATAACAGCCAGTTAATGGACGGAATGTACAATTGTCCTTTTACTTCAGTAGGATATTTGATGCGTACTTTTGGCCAGAAATTTAATCGCATAGCTTCATTTATCAAAGTAAATGAGCCACTGATAAGTGCCTGAGATGCAATTACAGCTGCAAGCGTCGCTACTATAATTCCGAATGGAAGAAACCAGTGTGGCATAATTAAGTAAAATGGATTGCCGTTTTGGCCTCCTAATTGCTGTAAAGTACTTCCTTCATGATGTGTTAGATAAGCTGCCTGACCAAAGTAGTTCAGAACCAAAGTCAGTTTAACAAAAATCCAGCTGATTCTGATGTTTTTTCTTCCACAGTGTCCCATATCTGAGTACAATGCTTCTGCTCCTGTGGTACATAGAAATACAAAACCTAAAACAAAAAAACCATCAGGATGAATAGACAATAATTTGTAGGCATAATAAGGGTTAATCGCTTTTACAACTTCAGGATGCTCCAAAATTTGAATAACCCCTAAAGTTCCCAACATTGCAAACCAGATAAGCATCATTGGTGCAAAAAATTTACCAACGAGTTTGGTCCCAAATTGTTGAATGGTGAATAAAACAAATAAAATTCCGATAACAATTGGAATAGTATTGATTTCAGGATAATACGTTTTTATCCCTTCTACTGCAGATGAAACCGAAATTGGCGGTGTTATAATTCCATCGGCCAACAAGGCACTTCCTCCAATTATGGCCGGTACAATGAGCCATTTTATTTTTGTTTTCTTTACCAGTGCATATAAAGCAAAAATCCCTCCTTCTCCATGATTATCAGCGCTTAAGGTAATAAGTACATATTTAATAGTCGTTTGAAGTGTCAGGGTCCAGAAAACACAGGAAATACCTCCTAAAACAATATCAGCATCAATTGTATGTTCACCAAGAATAGCCTTCATTACATACAATGGAGAAGTCCCAATATCTCCATAAATAATTCCTAATGTGATTAATAAACCTCCAATAGACAACTTACTGTGTAAGTTTTTATGCGCTGCGCTCATGTTATTTTTATAAAAGACGGTTGCAAATTTACTGTTTTAAAATAAATTAGTGTCAATTATAATTAAAAAGAACAAAAAAAAACACAATCGTTAGATTGTGCTCTTTTTGACTTAAAACTTCGTTTTTAAATTATCCTCTTCTTCCTCCACCTCTTGATTCTGAAGTATTTTCTCTTTGTGAATTTCCTCCGCCTCTTGATTCCTGATTTGCTCTCGGAGACTCAGAACGCTGTGAAGCTTGCGGTCTCGCTGATCTGTTTTCAGAAGCTGATCTGCTTTGAGCATAACTTCTTGAAGATTCTGCTCTCGGGCTTGAAACTGATCTGTTTTCAGAGTTTCCTCTTGAAGAATTCATTCTGCTTTCATTAGAATTTCTTCCTGATTCATTTCTTGAAGTATTTTCTACTCTTACAGGATTGTTTACAGTTGCAGAATTATCTCTTCCTGAAGCTATTCTGTTTGAATTGTAATTCCTGTTAGAGATGTTTCTGTTGTCATTCGAATTTCCTCTGGATTCATACCTTGGGGTGTTTTCAACTCTTACAGGATTATCATTTCTGCCTGAAGCAGCTCTGTTTGAATTGTAACTTCTGTCAGATATATTTCGGTTATCGTTATAAACTCTGTTTGAAGTCCTGCTTTCATTATAAACTCTTCCGGAATTCGATCTGTTGTTACTATAAACATTCTGATTTCTGTTATAATCTCTGCTTGCTACACGTCTTTGATCCAATTCATATCGGTTATTAATATTTGCGTGTCTCTGTGAAAAACTATAATTAGGATGTTGTCTTTCGTAACCATAGCAACGTCTTGTTTCATATATCACAGGAGCTCTGTAACTTCTTCTGTAATTTACATAATTGTAACGATTGTTTACATTGATACAAATATTGATGTTACTTCTATATCTGTAAATCGGAAAAGGCCTCCAGGCTACATAATACGTTGGGTAGAAATTCCATGTCCATGTAGAGCAATAAGGGCGATAATTGGTTACCCAAAACGACGTATAGATAACAGGTGTCACATTGTAAACGGGTTCATAAATATAATTAGCCCCATACAAATAACTGTTTCCTACGACCTGAACGCTTACTTTGTTATAATTATCTCTTTCGACATCTATCGTTGCAATATCCTGATAGACATCTCGATCCAAAACAGACTGAATAACAACAACGTGAGTTCTGTCTTCAACCGTTTCGATAACTCGTAAATAATCAACCTGATCATCATTGTTCAAATCAAGATTTGAAATTTGATATTTTGGATCATTTAATCTTCTTTCAAAATCCTGTAGATTGGCTGACTCTCCAAAAATTGAAGCAACTGCTCTTAAATCTAAATTATCACTTATATCCGAATTTTTTGCGTAAACAGTAGTTTGGTTTTGCGCCTGAAGCGAACTAAAACCTAATGTCAAAAGCCCTATCAAAAATAGTCTGGTTTTCATGGCAAATTATTATTAAAATTAATTATTGTAGAATATCCAATTACTGTGCCAGAAAAAAAACATAACATTTTACAATCCTCATTATTAAATTGTATTTTAGCAAAAACTAATTTCCCCGAATTATGAAAAAAACAGTTTTATTTGTATGTTCTTTTATCCTGCTTGTATCATTTAAAACGCTGAATAATAATTTAAAAACCAAATCTTACAATGGTTTTACATCAATTCGAATAGATACTTTGTTTGAAGAAAAAATAAGCATTAGAGCCATTACTATTGATAAAAATAAAATTTGGTATGGTGGAGATAATTCTCGTTACGGGTATTATGATTTAGATAAAAATGAAAAATTTGAAGAACATATTTATCGTGATACTTTAAAATTAGAATTCAGGAGTATTGCTCAGACTTCAAAAAATGTTTATTTGTTAAGTATTGCAAATCCTGCTTTACTTTATCAGATTTCAAAAAAAACACAAAAAGTTAAATTAGTCTACAAAGAGATTCATGAAAAAGTTTTTTATGACAGCATGCAATTCTGGAACGATAACGAAGGAATTGCTGTTGGCGATCCAACAGAAGACACTTTCTCTATAATCATTACCCGTGACGGAGGTGAAACCTGGACAAAAGTACTCTCAGATAAATTACCAACTAATGCAAACGGTGAAGCTGCTTTTGCAGCCAGCAATTCTAATATTGTGATTAAAGGCAATGATACATGGATTGTTTCAGGAGGTAAAAAAGCTCGTGTTTTTTACTCTCCGGATAAAGGAAAAACATGGAAAACGGCTGAAACACCTATTGTTCAGGGAAAGGAAATGACAGGTATTTTTACAGCTGATTTTTATGATTCTAAACAAGGATTTATAGCAGGAGGTGATTATGAATTTCCTAATAATAAAAATGGCAATAAAGCTTTTACCAAAGATGGAGGAAAAACATGGGAACTTATTGGTCAAAACATGGGATTTGGATATGCATCCTGTATACAGTATGTTCCGGGAGGAAATGGCAGGGAAATTATTTGTGTAGGATCTGAAGGTATACAGTATTCCCAAAATGGTGGAGAAAACTGGACACAATTATCTACTGATACAAAGCTATTTACTATTCGCTTTTTAAATAAAAACACAGCAATTGCTGCAGGTTATAACAAAGTAATACGAATTCATTTAAAATAATAAAAAAACAAAACCCCTAAATAATAAAGTAAGTATTATTATATAGGGGTTTTATCGCTGCTGTTCTGTGGTATTTTGCTTCTTGTGGTATTATGCGTGGTATTTTGCTTTTATACTTCTTAGTTCTTAGCTGCTTTTTCTTTATACTGTTTCAATAATTTTCGATTGAAATCATCTTCAGATTTTTTAAGCTTTAATATTTTTTTCGCAGAAAGCACTTTTCTAAGGTTGCTCATGTATTTTTCCTTTAAAAAGTATAATTCTTTATCAGTACTTTCTATTTGAGACAATAAAGTTGCTGCTTCTTTTTCTGAAAGTGAATTAACGTTTTCATCGTTCAGTTTACGCAGATAAGTTTTCATTTTTTCGTGGCGTAGTTCATATTGTTTGTCATCAAACGCATTATAAATTGGCCAGAATTTCTCTGCTTCAGCTTGTGTAAGTTCTAATTCGGTTGTCAAAAAAGAAACTTTAAAGGCTTTAATTTTTTCTCGCTTTTCATCAACTTTATCATTTTGTGCATAGAATGAAAAACTAACTAAAAACAATAATATGGGTAGTATAATTTTAATTTTCATCTTTTATAATTTTAATTTATTCTGAAATTAAATTTTCAATATTTGGATTCGAAGATAAAACATCTTCTAATGTTTCCTGCTCTAAGACAACATTTTGGTTTATTGCTTCAATATCTTTTGTGTCCAGTTCCCTAATCAAATCATACTGATTTAAGTTAGACTGATATGACAAATAGGTTTCTAAAGCTGCTTCGTCAAGTTCTTTCGATTTGTTGTAAGTATTCACTATCGGAATCATTAGAGCTACAATAACTACCGCAGCAGCAAGCATTGTAATAACCTTTTTGCGTTTGTAAATCGGAATTACCTTTACTTCTGTTTCTTCTATTTGTTGTAAAATTCTTGCCGAAAAATCATCAAAATAATGCTCCGGGGTTTTAAATCCGGTTTTTATTTTCGGTTCATTTTCTAATTTAAATTCTTTCATAATGTCTATAAGATATATTTTATAACAAAAGGTTTAATTTGATGTAACATATATTTCGATTTTTCTTACTGCATGATGATACGAAGCTTTCAATGCGCCCACCGAAGTCCCTAGAATTTCAGAGATTTCTTCGTATTTCAATTCTTCGAAATATTTCATTTTAAAGACCAATTGTTGCTTTTCAGGCAAAGTAATAATCGCTTTTTGAAGCTTTATTTGGATTTCATCGCCATCAAAATAAGTGTCTGCCTTTAAATTATCTATTGTTTTATTCTGTAAGGCTTCAGATGTTAAGCCGTTTAATTTTGCTTTTTGGTTTAAAAAAGTCAATGCTTCATTGGTTGCAATCCGGTACATCCATGAAAAAAGTTTGCTTTCTCCTTTGAAATTTTTCAAATACTGAAATACCTTTATAAATGTATTCTGTAAAACATCATCAGCATCATCATGATCCAGAACAATGTTGCGAATATGGGAATACAGGGGCTTTTGGTATTCTGACAAGAGTGTCTGAAACGCAACATTCTGCGTTTTAGGATTTAATAATTGTGCTATAAATTCCTTCTCGTCTGTCAAGTTTTATTTATTTATCTTGTTTGAATGAATTTATTACAAAAGGTTTAATCTGTCATGTATTTTTTTTTAAAATTCAGATTCTTCCTCTGGAGTTGTTGTAGGGGTAGGGGTTTGTATAGGTTTTTTAACAGCCGGAGTTACAGTTGAAGCTGGTTTGTATGCAGGTACTTCAATAACAGGTTTTACTTTTGGAACAAGCGGATAGTAAAACTCTGTGATTAATTTTGAAGAGCTTTTGACATCCAGTTTGCCTGCAGTCAAAATTTCCAAATGCGACCAGGTTAAATCCTGAACAAGTTTTTCTTTGTTGATGAAAGCTGTTGTTTTTGAAATCGCTTCGCTGCTATGTGAATAATCTCCTTTCAAAGTAGTTTTTACCGCTTCAAAACTTTTTAATTTTCCGGATAAAATATCGCTTCCGGTACTTGTCAAAATTTCTTTATTTATAGGTAGACAGATAGAAATTTTAGCCAGATTGGTTTTTGTGTCATAAGTATGGTAAATAATAAAAGGTTTACCATTTGTATATAAATTATTTTTTTTACTGAATTCAATCAGTTTTGGAATCACAGCTCTTGCGTTTTTGTTTACTTTTTGAATTTCACTTGTAAAGGTTTGTTTTATATAAAAAGTCTCTGTTTTTCTAACAACTCCATTTACTTGCACAGCATATGTTTTTGTTTCGTAATCCAGATTTTTATCTATATTGACAAGCGTTTTTTCATAAATTGTCCCAATTATTTTATCAGATCCGCCGTTTAAAACCGTATAGATTTTAAATAAAAAACTCATTTCACCTTTTGCTTTCCAGGTAACTTTCGTTTTTCCGTTAAGCGTATCTTTAAAAATCCAATGAACATCAGAATCAGTTCCGTCAAAGTTTATTTTCTGATGAATACTTTCTCCTTCTTTCGTTTCTAATGTTATTCCACTTCCCCTTCCTTCGCTGTTTTCCCACGAAAATGAAGCTCCGTTTCCGGTTGTTTTTTCAGGAAAAGACATTTTTACCGTAGGGTCTTCCACCGCCCAGGATTCAAAATCTTCAAAATTCCTAAAATCATTTACATAGTGATATACAGTAGCTCTGGGTGAATTGATCACCTTGCTTCTTTCGACAGTAAAAAGACCTTTTTGGGTGGCTACAAAAACGCTTAAAGCAACAAAACTTAGTAATAATAAAAGGAATAGGTATTTGAGGATTTTCATTGTGCGGATATTTGGTGTCGTAAAGTTATAAATTTATTACCTGTGTTACGAAAAACAAAAATAAAATACTTCTTTCATTAATTACATTCATAATCACAAGATGTATAACTAAACGATTTTAAAAAGGTTAGCGTATATTTTATTTCTTAATTTACATTTTTAAATATAGAAATAAATTTTTCATTTATCTTTTAAAAAAGAATTTGATTAAAAAAAGAATCAGAATAAAAAGTAGAAAAGTGATTAAAACCTTATAATTTCCTTTGTAAAAAATTTTGTGCAGTGCTAAATCTTTTCGGTAAGCAAAAATCATTACGATTACAAAAGCAATAAAAAAACAAACTGCAAATATTAATTGTCCCTGACTAAACATAGTATAAAATTATTTTGGCAAATTTAGAGAATTGTATACGAATAGTTGCTAATTTGGCAGTCCATTTAATTGAATAAACAATGAAAAAACAAATAGATGCTGTAAAAGAATTTCATACCGCTTTTAAGATAGGGCATAGTGAAACTCCAATTGCTGATTTAGGAGAGACCAAAAAAATCCTTCGTTATAATTTAATGAAAGAAGAAAATGAAGAATATCTTGAAGCGGTTCAGAATAATGATTTGGTTGAAATTGCTGATGCCCTTGGGGATATGATGTATATTTTATGCGGTACAATTATCGAACATGGGCTACAGGACAAAATTGAAGCTGTTTTTGATGAAATTCAGCGCAGTAATATGAGTAAATTAGGTGCAGACGGACAGCCTGTTTATCGTGAAGACGGAAAAGTAATGAAAGGACCAAATTATTTTAAACCTGATTTTTCGAAATTATTTTTATAAAAATAAAACCCGACAATTTTAATTTGTCGGGTTCTTTTTTTATAAAAATCTTTTAAACTATTGAACTTTTACAGTCCAGCCAAATGTGTCTTCAGCAAGTTTGTTTTGAAGATTTGTTAGTTTTTCTTTTAAAAGAGAAGCGTATGAATTCTCAACAGGAGTCATTTCATAGTAAACATCCTGATAAGAGAATCCTTTGATAATACTTATAACTGCAGCAGTACCTGCTCCAAAAATCTCTTTCAAAGAACCGTTTTTAGCTGCTTCTACCAGTTCAGAAACAATAACCGGGCGAACTTCTACATTTAAACCTTCTTTTTCAGCCATAGCAATTAAACTTTTTCTGGTGATACCATCCAAAATTCTTTCGCTTGTTGGTGCAGTTAATAATGTATCATTAATTCTAAAGAATACATTCATTGTGCCTGCTTCTTCCAATTTAGTATGCGTTGCGTCATCAGTCCAGATTACCTGTTGGAAACCATCTTTGTTAGCTAGGTTGGTTGGGTAAAACTGTGCAGCATAGTTCCCTGCAGCTTTTGCAGCTCCAATTCCACCATTAGCAGCTCTACTGTAATGTTCTGCAATAATTACTTTTACTTCGCCAGCATAATACGATTTTGCAGGAGAAAGTAAAATCATAAATTTATATTCATCAGACGGATTAGCCACAACGCCAGGGCCTGTAGCAATCATAAAAGGACGGATATACATACTGCTTCCGTTACCTCTCTGAATCCAGTCTTTGTCAATTTTCAATAATTCATTCAAACCATCCATAAAAACTGATTCAGGAACTTCAGGCATTGCCATACGAACAGCTGAATTGTTAAAACGTTTGTAGTTTTCGTCAGGTCTGAACAACCAAACATCATTATTGTCATCTTTGTAAGCTTTCATTCCTTCAAAAATTGCCTGACCATAATGAAAGACTTTAGAAGATGGATCCATTAAAATAGGAGCATACGGCTTAATGACCGGTGTTTGCCATTCCCCATTTTTAAAATCACATTCAAATAAATGGTCTGTAAACACAGCACCAAAGCTTAAGTTTTCAAAGTCTACACTGCTAATTTTAGAAGAAGTGGCTTTTCTGATTTCAATTTTGCTTGCTTGAGTTGTACTCATAATAATGTAAGTTTTACGTAATTTTCATCATCAAAGAAGATCTCTTAAAGTGATGATATGATATAAAATAGAATTTATTGAATGCAAAATTAAGTAAAAATATATAATTTCCTTGCCAAAAAAACACTAATTAGCTCATTTGACTGCGATTTATTTATCTTATAATAAACTTAAAATTTTAACTGGTTTTTATAAAGAATTTATGAAAAAACCTTGATTTTTTAAGGCTTTACGCATTTGTTTTGACTAAATTTGACATAAAACACAATGTTTGATTTTAAAATCACATTGCAAAATTCAAATTTTAATGAAAAGGGAAATTATAAAAACGCTAGATGGCTCAACTACAATTCATTTAAAGGAATGGGATGAATGTTATCATTCAAAACATGGCGCAATTCAGGAGGCCAAACATGTTTTTATAAAAAACGGACTTGATTTGTTTAAAGATAAACCGGTAAGTATTCTTGAAATTGGTTTTGGAACAGGTCTGAATGCTTTTATTACTTTTCTTGATGCTAATGATTCGCAGCAATATATTGATTATACAGGAGTAGAGGCTTATCCTGTTAATTCGGAGGAAGTTTTGGCTATGAATTATGTTTCTGAATTAGAGGCTGGCTCGTTTGAAAATATATTTAAAAAAATGCATGAATGCGAATGGAATCAGAAAAATGAAATTACCTCTAATTTTTCATTAACCAAAAGAAAACAATTTTTTGATGAAATAAACGATTTGGAAGTTTTTGATTTGATTTACTTTGATGCTTTCGGATATCGGGTGCAGCCGGAACTATGGACTGCTGATATTTTTCAGAAAATGTATAATAGTTTAAAACCAAATGGTGTTTTGGTTACGTATGCTGCCCGTGGAATTATCAAAAGAAATATGCTATCTGTCGGATTTACAGTTGAAAAATTGGCTGGACCTCCGGGAAAAAGAGAAATGTTCAGAGCTCGTAAAGAGGTTTAAGCGAGTTATTTAGAATTATTCTATATTGATTTATACTCATTAAGAAAACGTATTCGTTCTTAATCTTTTGAAAAAAATAAGTTAAAATAATATTTTATATATGATATTTGTTTAAATTTGGCTCGAGTTTAAAAATAGAGATAACCCCCAAAATCTTATTTTATTATGTCAAAAATGATGTTTGATTACACGAAATCAATACTTGAAAGAGTAAGTTTCGACCCGGTGCTTTTTTGCAAAGAATTAGAAAAAGCTATCAAAACACTGTTACCTTACGAAATGGAACAATTGCAAGAATGGTTATTAAACTTCATCGTCGAAAAACCAGAATTAAAAGAATGTTTACTATTAGTTAAAGTATAAAAATGAAAGACTGTCTAAAAAGGCAGTCTTTTTTTTGTAACACTGTTTTGGTTTCAGTTTTTAAACTAAATCTCAGTATCGTTTGGGAATGGGATTATTATCTAAAAAATACAGGAGCTGGGTTAAATGAATTTAAGCTACAAAAAAAGCCCTGAATTTCTTCAAGGCTTTAAATTTCTGGGTGGCTGACCGGGTTCGAACCGGCGACCCGCGGCACCACAAACCGCTACTCTAACCAGCTGAGCTACAACCACCATTTTTGCTTAGCGAGTGCAAATATATAACAAAGGTTTGCTTCTACAAAGAAAAAAATGAAAAAAAATCATCTTTTTTACATCAAATCTCCTAAGCTGTTGACAGCCAAACATCTTTCAACTGTAAAACCTTCGGCAAAATCTTTGTTAACCAGTCTTCCTAAGTCCTGAGCTCTGTAATTTAAGCTCTCCAGAAAGTTTTTACTTGTAATGGGTGTTGCAGGCTCTTTTGAATCCGGGTCATAAAATTGTGTTTTATAAGCTAGGATTGCTTCAATCTTTTTTTCTTCAAATCCGGTAATGTCTACTACAAAATCCGGTTCGATGTTTTTCCATTGAATATAATGATAGACAACTTTAGGTCTCCAGGCTTCCTGTTTCTCTCCATCTAGTGAAGTTTCAATTTTCATTAGACCTGACAAAAAGCACGAGTCAGAAACTAATTTGCTTCCTTTCCCGTGATCGATATGACGATCGTCGATTGCATTACATAAAACAATCTCAGGTCTGTATTTTCGGATCATTTTTATAACTTCTAACTGATGTTTTTCGTCATTCGTAAAAAAAGCATCACGCATGGCTAGATTTTCACGTACGACAACTCCCAGTATTTTTGCTGCGTCTTTTGCTTCCTGATCTCTGGTTTCTGCTGTTCCCCGTGTTCCCAGTTCACCTCGGGTCAAATCAACAATTCCGACTTTTTTTCCAAGAGAAACTTCTTTTAAAATTGTTCCGGCACAGCCCAATTCTACATCATCAGGATGTGCCCCGAAGGCTAGTATATCTAATTTCATAATTTTCAATGTCAATTTCAAAAATCAATATCAATTACAATTCTGAAAATTAAAATTGATCTTTTATCTATTTTCTTTACTCTATTCTCTTTTTTCCTTTTTCAATACTCTCTTCATCGTCATCGATTTATTGACGCTTTCTTCCCATTCTTTTTCAGGAATGCTTTCGTTGGTGATGCCGCATCCCATATATAGAATGGCTTTGTTTTCCTGAATCTGCATGCTGCGCAAATTTACGAATAAATCAGAACTTGAATCTGATTCTGCAAAACTGCTGTTTAATTCGCCAAGGAAACCTGTATAGAAAGTCCTGTCGTAATTTTCATTTTCTAAAATAAATGCTTTTGCTTTTTTCTTTGGTAAACCACAAACCGCGGGTGTTGGATGTAATGTATCAATAACCTCTTGTAAAGTCGATTTTTCATTTAAAACTCCCGATATATCCGTTTTTATATGCCAAATCGATCCGGCTTTTAAGCTATACGGTTTTGTAACAACAACCGAATTGGCAACTTCACGTAAACGTTTTATAATAAAATCGGTTACATACTGCTGTTCGTCTCTTTCTTTTTGTTCCCAGCGAATCTCAGTTTCTAAATTTGCTTTTTGCGTTCCGGCTAAAGCTGTAGTTTCAAAAACATTTCCGTTTGCTTTTAAAAGCTGTTCAGGCGTTGCTCCCATCCAAAATCCTATTTCAGGATGAAAAAAACAATAACAAAATGTGGTAGGGTATAATTGAACCAAATGCTGAAAAGTACTGATAAAATCAAATTCCTTCAATGGCACTTCTTCACTTCTTGATAAAACTACTTTTTTGAATTCTTCGTTTTTGATAGCCTGAATTCCTTTCGAAACCAAACTTTCATATTGCAGTTTAGCGTTAATATCAAAATTTAAATCATCAGTTTCTATAGATTCGAACGCGGTGATTTCTTTTTCAGCCGTAATAATTTCAGATTCACTTTCAGGAATTAAAACAAGTTGTTTTTCGTCAAAAGAAGCAAAAACAAATCCTTTTTCGCTGTAATCAGCAATTGTATGTAAAATGTTATTTTGCTGTAAAATTCCAAAAATATTAGATGAATTTGGTTTTGAATAAATTACAAAAGGTAAATTTTGATTGTAATGTTGTTTTGTTTTTGAGAAAAAATTATTCATGATTTAAAAGTTGAACTTGGTAATCTAAAAGTTCTTTTTTTGTTTCAAAGAAGGTTCTTGAAATAACAAACTGATAATTCACAAGAGATTCCGTTAATAATTGCAATACTTCTTCCAGATATTGATTGCCATTAAAATAAACCCATTCTTCAGATAAATATTTATTGAATGAAACTCTCATTTCTACAGTTATCACAGGTCTGTAAACATTATCCTCTAAGAGTTTTTCAATTTGTTTTCTAAATTTCTCTTCTTCTTTTTTGAGGAGTTTCATGTTCTGATTAATTGTTTCGACCGGACATGTTCGATAAATAAACTCAGAAGCATTCATCATTTTGATATAAAAATCTATCCTCTCATCATAGCTTTTATCTAATTCAAAGATTTTTTTATAGAGTTCCTTTAGCTCAATATCTTTATTTTGATTTTTTGCCAGTTCTAAAAAGTATAAATAGATTTGTTTGTCGTTTTCAATGATTTCTTCTTTAGATTTTTTTAAATCAAGTTCTAATTCGTTTATTAGTTCCTGAGCATTTTTGGCAAAAAACTTATGTCCATCATAAGAAAATGATTTTATTTCAAAATTTCCGCCGGCGATTTGCTTCAATGTGTTTATATCATTTTCTAAAGAAATTGTACTGTAAATTAAATCAACGGCATTATTGCTAAACAAATCTTTAAGATCTTTTTTAGCTGATTCGTGTGTTAAGGAATTAAAATCGAGAATTTCAGGATTTTTACTATCGTAATATTTATTGTAAATTACATCAAATGAATTAGCAAAAAAATCTTTTTTGTATTCTTTTACAAATTCTTCATTATTATGAAAAACAACATTATTCGTATATGTTACAGAAGAAAACACTTTGTTTGTAAACTTGTTTTGTAATGCAACTCCATCATTAAACAGCCCAATGGCTAATGCATTATTTTCGTTGATTACATCCAGATTTAATCTTTCTAATTCCTTAATTCTGTCTTCTGTACTTGGGTGCGTTCCCCATTTATTTTCGATTACCAGTTTAGATTTATTAAACCTGCTTAAAAATTCCGGTGTTAACTGAGGTAAATCATTTTCGACTTTTAAATTGCTATTTACAGCAATAAAATTCATTACAAAGGATTGCTGCGAATAGAGATTTTCTGTAGTTATCGAATCTGAGATTTTTTTTCCGTAGTAATCTAAAACGGTAGTAAAAGAATGATCAGCAAGATCAAGTCTTAAAAGGGAAGTAATTAAAGGCTTTGAACCTGTAACACTGGCAGCCACAGCATCTGCATGAAACTCCATTTGTCTCGACAATGCATGATAACTAATGTTTACAACATTATAAACCTGCTGTAAAATCCACTGAATTCCTCCAACAATTTTAACAGCAAGCGCAGTAAAAAAAGCAAAATATCCGTTTACGCTTCCCCAGCTTTGAGCTATCGAATTATACGAATCGTTATCATAAAGCATGTTGTGAATAATTTGATTTACATTGTAAACATAACTGCCCACTTTCATACTTTTTTGAGAAAAATGTCCAAATTCATGTGCAAGAATAGCTTTAAGTTCAATTTCTGAAACAGAATTTACAAGGCCAACTCCTATCTGAAGGTTTTTCTTGATAGGCAAAAACATACTCCAAAAAGTAGAATCGTAAAAAACACAAGCATTAACGTCCGAAGATAAATAGACTTTTTTTGGAAAATCAGTTTCTACAACATTTACAATTTCATCAATAAAAGCAAATAATCTTGGTTCGTCTTCACGCGTAATTTCAATTAAATGAGAACGATCTACTTTATGTTTGACGAACATAAACTTAAAAAGAAAAATCAAAACAAGTATTCCCATGCACAATAATCCTGCGCCAATCATAATGGTAATAAATGTTGGTTTAGCGGCGATAATTGCAATACCGCCAATAGCCGCCAGAACTGTAATACCTATTCCGCAAATAATCAGGAAAATATAAACAAGAAAGAAGAACAAAACAGAAAGAATCGCTTTCGTGGTCATCTTTTTAAAAGCGGAAGAAACTGAAACAGTATGTTTTTGGGTCATTAAAATTTGAAATATAAATTGTTAAACTTTCTTTTTATCCAAAACCATATTTGTCAGTTTACAAAGCGAAATCAGGTTTCCGGCTTCATCAGTAATTTTAATTTCCCAAAGGTGTAGGCTTCTGCCTTTATGAATTATGCGGGCTGTCCCGAAAACAACTCCTTCACGGATACTTTTTAGATGGTTTGCTGAAATTTCTATTCCGCGTACTTCCTGTTCTTTTGCATTGATGAAAAAATGTGATGCCGCACTTCCAACACTTTCTGCGAGAGCTACAGAAGCTCCTCCATGCAGTAATCCCATTGGCTGATGAACACTTGGATTTACAGGCATTTTGGCAGTCAAAAAGTCTTCTCCGGCGTCAATATATTCTATTTTTAGCGTTTCCATCAAGGTGTTTTTCGAAAACTCATTGCAATACGCTATAATTTGCTCTTTTGTGTAATTCATTAAAATCAGCTTTAAAATCGTAAAATTAAATAAAAAGATGAGACAGAATTTAGAAAATACTATTCTAATAATTAAAAATCCCTTTTCGCATATAAGATTTTTGTTATTTTTACAGAAAAACAATTCAAATGCGTCATTATTTTGTGCTCTTTATTTTTGGAATTCTTTTAGCAGCCACTTCATGTCGAACTGATTTTGATACGGTTGCCAGTTCCGGAGATTTAAAATTTTCAAAAGACACGGTTTATTTAGATACTGTGTTTAAAAATATCGGATCGAGCACTTATAATTTAAAAGTATACAACCGCAGTAAAAATGATATCAATATTCCTGTCATTCAGCTAAAAAACGGTTTGACCTCAAAATACAGAATGACTGTTGACGGAATGAACGGTAATAATGGCAAGATTTTCAACAATGTTACACTTTTAGCCAAAGACAGTTTATATATTTTTATTGAAACCACAGCAGACATTACAGATGCTGATCCTGTTGATTTTTTATATACAGATGAAATTCAGTTTGACAGTGGCTCCAATCTTCAAAAAGTTGCTTTGGTAACTCTGATTCAGGACGCTGTATTTTTATATCCGAAGAAAAATTCTGATGGGACTAAAGAAAAAATTCAGATTGATGGTAAAGATGTAGACGGATTTTATCTGGATGAGAATGATGACACAAACGGAAATGAATTACTTTTTACGAATGATAAACCGTATGTGATTTACGGATACGCAGGAGTACCCGAAAACAAAACAGTAACTTTTGAAGCCGGAGCGAGAGTACACTTTCATGATAATTCGGGGCTTTTTGTAAGTAATAAAGCTTCACTTCAGATTAATGGAAATGTTTCAACGACTAAAAACCTGGAAAATGAAGTGATTTTTGAAGGCGACCGTTTAGAACCTGAGTATTCAGATGTTCCGGGACAATGGAATTCGATTATTTTTGATGAAGGAAGTACGAATCATTCTATAAATCACCTTACTTTAAAGAATGCCAAAATTGGTCTTGATATACGAAATCAGGATGCAACTACTTTTCAGATTAAAAACACCCAGATTTATGATTGTTCCAATTACGGAATTCTTGCTCAAAATGCTAAAATTAACGGAGAGAATATCGTTATTAATTATGCGGGTTTAGCAGCTTTATCCTGCGTTTATGGAGGCGATTATAAATTTACGCACTGTACTTTTAATAATAACTGGTCTGGTGGACAGCAATATGCGGTTAATTTAAGTAACAAACTAGCTGAAGCAACACCTGAAACCAATCCGCTTACTCAGGCTACTTTTAACAATTGTATCATTTATGGCTCAAATACCAATGAATTCAATTTAGATAAAAATGTAAATACTGCTTTTGTTTATCAGTTAAATAATTGTCTGCTTAAATTTGGTAACACATCAAATCCGGACTATCAGTTTGGTACAGATACAGCACATTATAATGCCATTATTTTAAACGAAAATCCGAAGTTTTTTAATATCAATCTGAATAGGCTTAATATTGACAATACTTCTGCCGCTTTCGCTAAAGGTAATCAGGTATATATCATTCCGTTGGATATTATTGGAAACACAAGAACCTCTCCACCAGATTTGGGAGCTTATCAGAATAAGGATTTTCCGAAATAAGTTTATTTATTTAAGCTGGATTTTTTTGCTCGCAAAGACGCTAAATCGCTAAATCTAATCTTTAAAAGTTAAAAAAACTTTGCGACTTAGCGTATTTGCGAGATTAAGAAACTTGCTATACTGCTCCTTTGTTCCTTAAAATCAAACTACGTAAGAAAATATATCTAAAATTAAACATCACTTAACGTTTTCGATTCATAAAAGTAGTAGATTTGTTATAATTAATTTTTAAATCTTTAAAATTCAGTGTTTTATAAAATTAAAAATTCAATTCAAACCAAATCTTAAAAACTATTAATTATGAAAAAAAACTACTTTTTACTGTTATTGATGTTTGTTACAATTGGTTTTGCTCAAATTCCTTCGGGTTATTACAGCACCGCAACTGGAACCGGTTATGCCTTAAAAACGCAATTGTATAACATTATTAAAGACCATACCAATAATGGTTATGCCGGACTTTACACAACCTATCTAACTTCAGACGTCGATAATTTCTACGAAAACGACGGTACAATACTAGATATGTATTCTGAAAATCCATCAGGAACAGATCCATACAATTACACAACCGGAACTACTCAAAGATGTGGAAACTATTCAGTGGAGGGCGATTGCTACAATAGAGAACATATTATTCCACAGTCGGTTTTTAACGAACAATCTCCAATGGTTGCCGACGCACATTTTATTACACCAACGGACGGAAAAGTAAACGGCGTACGCTCAAATTACCCACACGGAACTGTGAGTTCTGCTACTTATACTTCTCAAAACGGAAGCAAATTAGGGTCAAGTTCCGTATCCGGATATTCAGGAACTGTTTTTGAACCTGTTAATGCATTTAAAGGTGATATTGCGAGAATGTATTTTTACTTTGCAACACGATATGAAAATACCGTTGCAGGATATTCTTATGCCATGTTTAATGGTTCCAGCAATCAGGTTTTTACAACCGCTTTTTTAAATCTGCTTTTGGCGTGGCATGCGCAAGATCCTGTAAGCGCAAGAGAAGTTGCAAGAAATAATGCGATTTACGCACGTCAGAATAACAGAAATCCATTTATTGATCATCCCGAATATGTAAATCTAATTTGGGGAGGAACATCCTCAGGCGATACTCAGGTGCCTACTACTCCAACAAGTTTAGCTTCGACTTCAAAAACAGCAACTTCAATTTCACTTTCGTGGACAGCTTCTACAGACAATGTTGCCGTTACAGGTTACGATATTTATGCAAATAATGTTCTAAAAACGACGGTTTCTGGCACAACCGCAACAATTACAGGTTTAACGGCTTCTACTGCTTATTCAATTTATGTAAAAGCAAAAGATGCGGCCGGAAATACTTCATCTTCAAGCAATACAATTTCAGTTACAACCAACAGCAGCGGAACAGGAACAGCAACCGATTTGCTTTTCTCTGAATACATTGAAGGCTCTGGGAATAATAAGGCTTTAGAAATTGCAAATAATACCGGAAGTTCTGTTAGTTTATCTGCTTACACTATTAAAAAACAAACCAATGGTTCCGGTTCATGGAGTACAGGTTTAGTTTTAAGTGGAACTTTAGCAACGGGAAGTAAATTTGTAATTGTAAACAGTTCTATTTCTTCAAGCTGTTTTTCTACTAGTGCAGCCAATATTTCAACAACGGCAACAGAATTAACTTTTAACGGAAATGATGCCGTAGGTTTATTTAAAAACGGAGTTCTAATCGATATCATCGGAACTTTTAATGGAGGGACAGCTAATTTTGCAATTGACGTTACTTTAAGAAGAAAATCGACTGTAACTTCTCCGAGTGCGACTTTTAATCTGAGTGGAGAATGGGATTCGTATACAACAGATACTTGCAATAATTTATCCGGTAAAATGGCAATAACGATTGAGGAAGAAGCTCTTCAGATTTCAAATGATGTTTTGATTTTTCCAAATCCTTCTAATGGAAATTTCAATATTGGTTTAAGCAACTTTGATTCTCCTTATCACTTAGAAATATTCTCTGTTACAGGACAAAAAGTTTTCGAAAAACAAAATAGTACCGATGCAGTAATTAGATTAGGTCATATTGCAAAAGGAATTTATGTGGTTAAAATTGAAAAAGATTCCAAAACTATTATTAAAAAGATAGTGGTAGAGTAAGTAATTATTACGCAGATTTGGCAGATTTTTTTTAGTTCTGTCAAATCTACGTGAAATAAAAAATATCAGAATCTGCTTGTTATGGTCTCTTAGCCAAAAACAAGCAGATTCTTAATTTTTAACTTAATTTCAGTTCAATTTTATTTTTTTCGAAAGAGTTTGTTATCAAATTTGCGCTTGCTATTTATTTAAACTAAATTTGCACCTCAATACAACAAACTACACACAAAAATGATCCATTTCTTTGAAAACCAAAGCAAAACTGTTTTTGCCGTACAAACGCAAAACGAAATTTCAGATCAAGACATTTCAAAATTAAACTGGCTTTTTGCCGACGCAAATAAGATCGAAAAATCCGCACTGACGGGTTTTTTTGTTGGTCCGCGTGCCACTATGATCACACCTTGGAGTACAAATGCTGTAGAAATTACTCAGAATATGGGAATTTCCGGTATTATCAGAATTGAGGAATTTCATCCTGCAACTGAAGATTTTACTGATTTTGACCCAATGCTTTCTCAAAAATTCAACGAATTAGATCAGGAAATCTTCACTATCAACATTCAGCCGGAACCAATTCTGGAAATTGATGATATCGCTGCTTACAACAAAGTGGAAGGTTTAGCTTTAAGCGAAGAAGAAGTTGAGTATTTAAATAATCTTTCAACTAAACTTGGAAGAAAACTAACTGATTCTGAGATTTTTGCTTTCTCTCAAGCAAACTCAGAGCACTGCCGTCACAAAATCTTCAACGGAACATTTGTGATCGACGGAGAAGAAAAAGAAACTTCTCTTTTCAAATTAATCAAAAAAACATCTCAGGAAAATCCTAACGATATTGTTTCTGCTTACAAAGACAACGTTGCTTTTGTAAAAGGTCCAAAAGTGCAGCAATTCGCACCAAAATCAGCAGACAAACCTGATTTTTACGAAATAAAAGAATTCGATTCTGTAATCTCATTAAAAGCAGAAACACACAATTTCCCAACAACAGTGGAGCCTTTCAACGGAGCTGCAACAGGATCTGGAGGAGAAATTCGTGACCGTTTAGCTGGAGGACAAGGATCGTTGCCACTTGCTGGAACTGCAGTTTACATGACTTCTTACTCTCGTTTGAAAGAAGACAGAAAATGGGAAAACGCAGTTGAAGAAAGAAAATGGTTGTACCAAACTCCAATGGATATCTTAATCAAAGCTTCAAACGGAGCTTCTGATTTTGGAAATAAATTTGGTCAGCCACTTATTACAGGTTCTGTTTTAACTTTCGAACACGAAGAAGAAAACAGAAAAATTGGTTACGATAAAGTAATCATGCAAGCGGGTGGAATTGGTTACGGAAAATTAGATCAATCTATCAAACACAAACCAAAAGAAGGCGATAAAATCGTTATTCTTGGAGGTGAAAACTATAGAATCGGAATGGGTGGTGCTGCGGTTTCTTCTGCAGATACAGGAGCTTTTGGTTCAGGAATTGAGTTGAATGCAATTCAGCGTTCTAACCCAGAAATGCAAAAACGTGCTGCTAATGCAATTCGTGGTTTAGTAGAAAGCGACAATAACCCAATTGTTTCTATTCACGATCACGGTGCGGGTGGACACTTAAACTGTCTTTCTGAATTGGTTGAAGAAACTGGAGGTTTGATCGATTTAGATAAATTGCCTGTTGGTGACCCAACACTTTCTGCAAAAGAAATTATCGGTAACGAATCTCAAGAAAGAATGGGATTGGTTATTGGTCAAAAAGATATTGATACGTTACAAAGAATTGCCGACAGAGAGCGTTCTCCAATGTATCAGGTTGGAGATGTAACGGGAGATCACCGTTTTACATTCGAATCACAAACAAATGGTTCAAAACCGATGGATTATGCTTTAGAAGATTTCTTCGGAAGTTCTCCAAAAACGGTTATGACTGACAATACAGTTGACAGAAAATATGCTGACGTTGCTTATAACGCTGCAGATTTCGAAAGCTATTTAAAAGACGTTTTACGTTTAGAGGCCGTTGCTTCAAAAGACTGGTTAACAAACAAAGTTGACCGTTGTGTTGGAGGAAAAGTAGCGAAACAACAAAATGCTGGTCCGTTACAATTGCCTTTGAATAATGTTGGGGTTATGGCGCTGGATTATTTAGGAAAAGAAGGTATTGCAACTTCTATCGGCCACGCTCCTATTGCAGCTTTGATTGATCCGGTTGCAGGATCTAGAAATGCAATTGCAGAATCGTTATCAAACCTTATCTGGGCACCTATAAAAGAGCAGTTAAAAGGAGTTTCTTTATCTGCAAACTGGATGTGGGCTTGTAAAAACGAAGGTGAAGACGCTCGTTTATACGCTGCTGTTGAAGGTTGTTCTGAATTTGCAATTGAATTGGGAATCAATATTCCAACAGGAAAAGATTCACTTTCAATGAAACAAAAATATCCAAACGACGAAGTAATTGCGCCAGGAACGGTTATTATTTCGGCTGCCGGAAACTGTACAGATATCAGAAAAGTAGTTGAACCAGTTTTACAGAAAAACGGAGATTCAATCTTTTATATCAATTTGTCTCAAGATGATTTCAAATTAGGAGGTTCATCTTTTGCACAAATCAGAAACACTATTGGAAACGAGACATCTACTATTAAAGACGCTTCTTTCTTCAAAAATACATTTAATACCATTCAGGAATTAATCGGCGAAAGCCAAATCTTAGCGGGTCACGATATCGGAAGCGGTGGTTTAATCACTACTTTATTAGAATTGTGTTTTGCTGATGTGAATCTTGGAGCTAAAATTGATTTCAGCTCTTTCGCGGAAAAAGACTTGCTGAAAATCCTTTTCGCAGAAAACATCGGAATCGTATTCCAAGCTAAATCTGATGCAGCTGTTGAAGCTAAATTAAAAGCTAATAATGTTGAATTCTTCAAAATTGGTTCTGTAACTTCTACAGCATCTTTAGAAGTTGGAAACTGGATTTTAGATATTCCAACTTATAGAGACGTTTGGTTTGAAACTTCTTATTTATTAGATCAAAAACAATCTAAAAATGGAAGAGCTCAGGCACGTTTTGAAAACTATAAAAATCAGGTTTTAAATTATACTTTCCCAACACATTTTACAGGAAAGAAACCAGAAATTGACAATTCTAAGCCAAGACCAAAAGCGGCAATTATCCGTGAAAAAGGAAGTAACTCTGAGCGTGAAATGGCGAATGCTATGTACTTGGCAGGTTTTGACGTAAAAGACGTTCACATGACAGACTTAATCTCGGGACGTGAAACTTTAGAAGATATCCAGTTTATCGGAGCTGTTGGAGGATTCTCTAACTCAGACGTTTTAGGTTCTGCTAAAGGTTGGGCGGGGGCTTTCTTATACAACGAAAAAGCAAAAACAGCTTTAGATAATTTCTTCAAAAGAGAAGATACTCTTTCTGTTGGGATCTGTAACGGATGTCAGTTGTTTATGGAATTAGAAGTTATCAATCCAGAACATGAAGTTCACGGAAAAATGCACCATAACGAAAGCCAGAAACACGAAAGTATCTTTACTTCTGTAAAAGTTCAGGAAAATAACTCAGTTATGTTATCTACTTTAGCAGGAAGTACTTTAGGAGTTTGGGTTTCTCACGGAGAAGGTAAATTCAAATTGCCTTATGCAGAAGACCAATACAATATTGTTTCGAAATATGCTTACGAAGGTTATCCAGCAAATCCTAACGGTTCTGATTACAACACGGCTATGATGTGTGACAAAACCGGAAGGCATTTAGTGATGATGCCTCACATTGAGCGTTCGACTTTCCAATGGAACTGGGCGCATTATCCAAAAGACAGAAATGACGAGGTTTCGCCTTGGCACGAAGCTTTTGTTAATGCCAGAAAATGGATTGAAAAAAACTAAAAATATAAAAACTCATTCTGTAAAACGAATGAGTTTTTTGTTTTTTATAAGTTTGTCAGATAATAGAAGAAACAATTGTAGATTTGGCAAGTTATAATACCTCACCAAGAACAAAGCCAAAAACAAATTTAAAAAACCTACACTAATGGATAAAATACTTAAAAACTTACCTCACAGTACACCTGAAGAGGCTGCTATCCTTTTATATGTTTTTAATAGTGTTTATCCAATTTCTGATGTAGCGAGAACCTTTTTAATCCAAAATACGTATCCTATTAAAGTAAGAAAAGGCAAAAAATTACATAAATCAGGAGAAATCTGCGATATGATTTATTTTGTAAAGAAAGGTGCTATCAGAGGATATGTTGAAGACGTAAAAGATATTACTACCTGGATTACTGTTGAAAATGAATTAGTTGCCTGTATTCATAGTTTTGTATTACAAATTCCGAGTTATGAAAATATGGAAGCTATTGAAGATTCTGAATTATTAGGTATGAAACACTCTGACTTACAGCAATTGTATACTATTGATCCCGATTTCAATATCATGGCAAGACGTATTTATGAAAAATATTATGCAGATGCCGAAGTAAGGGCTTTAATGGGAAGATTAAGCAAAGCCGAATTAAAATACGAATATTTCCTTAAATCCTACCAACATCTTTCAACCCGGATTCCGTTAAAGTTTATTGCTTCTTTTTTAGGTATTAATCTCGAAACACTCAGCAGGGTTCGTGCGAAAATTCGTAACCATTCTAAAAAATAAAATTTGACAATTGTCAAAAAATGATCTTATTCGTTTTTTGTTATTTTTTTAAAGCAAAAACATAATAATCTAAAAATCAGTTATTTGATTTTTGATTCTTTAAGTTTTGAAATACTTCATGTCGTTTTTAGACTATCCATTAGTTAGCTGATTTTCCTCTTTTTAACTATAGTTTTGTTGCGTTAAATACACTTTATAGTCTTCAAAATGTAGTTTTATGAAACAATTTTACGCCTTATTACTGACTTTTTTTTCCTTTTTAACTTCGTATTCCCAAACGGGTGCTGCACTTGATTTTGATGGTGCAAATGATTATGTAGCATTAAATTCAGGTACAGCCATTTATGACTCTTTTACTATTGAAGCCTGGATAAAGCCCGGAGATGCTACTAAAACAATGCATATTGTAAGTACTCGAAACAACAGTGATCCAGGATTTGATATACAAATTAAAAATGGCAATACCCTTCATGCAGACATTGGCAATGGAGGTTATTGGATAAATACCTCCGCTGATGCTACTTATGCGTATTCCGTAGATGTATGGTTTCACCTTGCTTACGTAATTACAAAAACGGGATATAAAATTTATGCCAATGGCAATCTGGTTGGCTCAGGGACTTATTCAGATTATCCATTACTGCTTGATGGTATCAGAGAGTTTAGAATTGGGAGTGATAGCACAGAATCTACTTTTTTTAAAGGGCAAATGGATGAAGTTCGTGTCTGGAAACGAGCATTGACAAAGTGTGAAATTGTAAACAATATGAATTCCGAACTATCCTCAGGACAAAAAAGTTTAGCACTTTACTATAAATTTAACCAGGGAACAGCTTCCGGAACAAATACAGCAGTTACATCAATTACTGATTCCAGCGGAAATTCCAATAATGGAACTCTTACTAATTTTAATTTAAGTTCTAATACATCCAACTTAGTTTCTCCCGGAGCAGTTGTATCAGGCAGTACAAGTTTAGCCTATTCACATATTCCACTGGTAGTTTCAAGTCCTCAAGTTTTTGATGCTAACATAACAGTAGCTGATTTAGCAGCAACGGGCACAGACATAAAATGGTATTCTGCAGAAATTGGCGGAACAGCTTTGGCTGCAAATACGCCTATAAAAACCGGGATTTATTATGTAAGCCAGACTATCGGAGGTTGTGAAAGCGACCGAACTTCAGTAAATGTTATATCAAATATGGTTATTACTGATTTTTCGCCGTCTGCTGCAAAACCCGGTGATGTAGTAATTATTACGGGAGCGAATTTTAATACAACACCTGTAAATAATGTTGTCTTTTTTGGAGCCACACAGGCTACTGTAACAGCCTCAACAGAAGGTAATTTAACGGTCAGGGTTCCTACAGGAGCAACTTATGGTCCTATTACAGTTTTGAATACCGCAACAACATTAGCCTGTAGCAGTTTAAGTAATTTCAACCCCGTTTATAGTCCAGTAAAAAGTACTATAACTACCAGTGATTTTGCTTTCAACGCTGATTTTGCCACTGGTAGTAATCCGCGAAAAACAGCTATTGGAGATTTAGACGGTGATGGGAAACCTGATTTAGTTGTGGTAAACTACGACAGTAATACCATTTCGATCTATCATAATGAGTCAACAAGCGGTAATCTTGGATCTGGTAGCTTTGCTCCCAAAATTAATCTTATAACTGGAGATAAACCTTCTTCAGTTACTATAGGAGATTTAGATGGTGATGGGAAACCTGATTTAGTAATTGCTGCCATCAGCAGTGTTTCTGTATTTCGTAATGTAACAACCAATGGCAGTATTACTGTTAACAGTTTTGAATCCAGAATAGATATTGATACAGGAAAAGATTACGAAGCAATTGCAATTGGAGATTTAAACGGGGATGGAAAACCTGATTTAGCTGCACCAAGCTATTTTGCAGGATCAATTTATCTTTTCAGTAATACAAGCAGCATTGGAATTATTAGTTTTGCTGCTAAATTTGAGATTGTCACATCACCCTACCTATCCTCAATGACGATATGCGATTTTGACGGAGATGGAAAACCTGATTTGTTAACTGCATATCCAGCTTCTTTCAATCAATCAGGAGGTTTTTACATATATCGCAACACAGCAACCGTTGGCAGTTTTACAAATAGTAGTTTTGCACCAAGGGTTGAAATTGGGAAAGGCAATTATTCACCTCAGTCATTAAAAATAGGGGATTTAGACGGAGATGGAAAACCCGATTTAGTTTTTAGAAATTCCAAATACATTTCTATCCTTCGCAATGCAATAACAAATGGCAGTATAACCAGTAGTAGTTTTGAACCAAAAGTAGATATAGCAGCCACTAATTTTATAAATTTTTCAGACGTTGCTATAGGAGATATTGATGGTGATGGTAAACCTGATTTAGTCGCGACAGAAGTAGGGGTTAAAATCGCTCATTTGCTTCGTAATACTGCAACCATCGGCTCTTTTAATACGGATAGTTTTGCTCCTAAAGTTACTTTAACAACCACTTATAATCATTCTTCAGTTGCAATAGGTGATTTAGATGGCGATGGAAAACCTGATTTAATTATGAGCAGTTCAGAAAGTAATACCATTTCTATATTTCGTAATACAAATAATAATTCCAATTTAAGTACTTTAACCACAACAGCAGGAATAATAAGTCCGGCTTTTGCAACAGGAACTACAGCATACACTGCAACTGTTTCTAATATATCAGACATCACAATCACACCAACAGTAGAAGATCTATTTGCAACGGTACAAGTACAGGTAAACGGAAACGGTTATAATACTGTAATAAGCGGAAGTGCTTCTGGCTCCTTAACTTTGGCTGAAGGACTTAATACAATTGAAATAAAAGTTACAGCACAAAATGCAGAGACCAAAACTTATACCCTAAAAATAAACAGAATAGTTACGGTACTTGATAATGTTGGATTATCTAATACAACACTTGCGACAACAGCTTATTCTCTTCGTAAACTGGCCAGTACATACAGTGGTTATGCCATAAAAGTTCGCCGAAGCAGTGACAATACTTTACTGGATATTGGTTTTAATACCAATGGAGAACTTGATACTGATGCTTTAAAAACTTTTACTGGCAATTCAAGTGGTTTTGTAACTAAATGGTACGACCAAAGCGGTAATGAAAATCATGTAGAACAAACCAATATCAACCTACAGCCCCGAATTGTAAATGGAGGTATAATAGAAGTTTTAAATAAGAGACCAGCCCTGTATTTTGGTACTGCTCATCTGGCTACAGCCAAAACTACTCTTTTTGACACAGCGGCTTCTATGGTAGGTTTTGCAAAAGGAAACAGCAGTACTCCATCATCATTGGTAACTAAAACAGGAACTTCTGTTGATACAAATACCCATTATCCAGCTCCTTTTGATTTTACAAATAACGGTGGTGAATTTTATACAGGTAATGCCAGCATAACATCAGGTTCCAGTGTCAATATTGCCAATAGTTCAACCAGATCAGATATAAGTATTTCCGTGCCTGCATCTGTATATTCGTTTGTTATTCCTTCTTCGGGTACTTATTATTCGTATATGAATGGGGTTCAAAGCAGCAGTAATACCATTTCTGCTTATGCTGATAATGGCAATGCTTTACAAATAGGCAATCGAAATGATGGGGGCGGTTCCGGTAACTTCTGGACAACAGAACTCATTCTTTTTAATAGTGTATTGAGTACAGTAGACAGACAAACAGTTGAAGAGTCTCAAAAAAATTACTATAATAATAACAATGCTTCTTTAACTGCATTAACAATAAGCGATGGTATCTTTTCTCCAGGCTTCTCGTCTTCAGTTACAAATTATACTGCTTCTGTAAGTAATCAAACCAATACTATAACGGTAACACCAACGTTGGAAAATACATTAGCATCAGCAAAATTGCAGCTAAATGGAGCTGGATACATAGCTATAGCAAGTGGAACTGCTTCTGATGTTTTGGATTTAAATGTAGGCAGTAATACCATTGAAGTAAAAGTTACGGCGCAAAACGGGGAGGAAAAAATCTATACCCTTACAATTTACAGAAAGGCTGTACCAACTTTTGCTGCAATTGACCCAATATGTTCCGGCAATAATTTCACATTGCCAACTATATCCAATAATGGTATAACCGGAACATGGTCACCGGCTGTAAATACAACAACAACTACTCTTTATACTTTTACACCTGCCAATAGTGCAACAGCAGAGACCGTTGCAATTACCGTTTCTATAGTCCAAAGTTCAGATAATATAACTCAGATTTCTGCCTGTGGAAGTTACACCTGGAACAATCAAACCTATACACAATCGGGAATTTACACTGGAACAACAAACAATTGTGTGACCGAAAAATTAGATTTGACCATTACGCCAAACTCCGATAATGTAACTCAGATTACTGCCTGCGGAAGTTACACCTGGAACAATCAAACCTATACGCAATCCGGAATTTACACAGGAGTAACAAACAATTGTGTTACCGAAAAGCTAGATTTAACTATCACACCAAACTCAGATAATATAACTCAGATTACTGCCTGCGGAAGTTATACCTGGAACAATCAAACCTATACGCAATCCGGAATATATACAGGAACAACAAACAATTGTGTGACCGAAAAACTGGATTTGACCATAACTGCAATACCAGTAAATATCCTGACTACTGTTAATCAAAATAATGGTGTACTAACAGCCGATCAGTCAGGAATAGGTTATCAATGGCTCAACTGTGATGGTACTGAAATAACAGGTGAAACAAATCAATTTTTCACACCGACAACTTCAGGTCAATATGCAGTTCGTTTAATTGTGGCTTGTTCTGTTCCAATTATAAGCGATTGTGTAACAATTACATCTTTAAAAACAGATGATTTTGAAGCCCGATCAAGTATAAAAATCTATCCAAATCCAAGCACTGGGATATTTTATTTGCAACCTCCATCGGATAAGCAACTTGAAATTTATAATAGTTTAGGACAACTACTAATAACAAAAAAAGTAAATTCGGGAACAAATAAAATAGATATTTCAGATAAAGCCGATGGTGTTTATTTTGTAAAAATCATCGAAAATGGCAATACAAGCAATTTTAAGGTAATAAAGAAACACTAATTATCTTTTCTCCAATTGGAAACGGGATTTTTAAGTCTGAATATTTTAAGAATAAAAAATCCATTCGTTATGCGAATGGATTTTTGATATAATTCATACTTTATCTATGCTTAGAGCAGCTTTTGTATTTCGAAAAAAGTAGTTTATTAATTTTTAGAAAATATGATTTTACCAAAAGAAAAGGCCTGAGTGTATAACTTTTTGGGTATTCTATTTTTTTTTAGACTGCCCTTTGTTTATTAGTGTAAACTTGGCTTGCGCAACAATTTTCCGTTTTCGTTTTCCTTAAATTTAGGGACAAAAACGATTTCTTTTGGTTTTTCATATTTGTCTAAAACATCAAAAAAATCAGCTGGAAAATCGTTTTTTTCTCCTTCAATAACCAAAATTAATTTTTCTCCCAAAACAGAATCCGGGATTCCGGTAACAAAGAATCTGGAATTAATTTTATCAATTAGTTTTGCTTCAATTTGTTCAGGGATTAATTTTACACCGCCACTGTTAATTACATTGTCAATTCTTCCTAAAAAAACAAATTGATTTTCTTTTACAAATTCAATCAGATCATTGGTAATTATGGGATTGTCGGAAATAGCAGGAACTGTAATCGCCAAGCAGCCTCTGCTGTCCTGGGCAATTTTTACGTTTGGCAGAACGCTAAAAGCTTTTTCTCCTACTTTCTTAGCAGCAATATGAGTGATAGTTTCGGTCATTCCGTAGGTTTCGTAAATTTCAGTTTTTAATGACAAAACTTTTTCTTCCAGAACTGAATCCATTTTAGCCCCGCCAACAATTAATTTTTTGACATTTTTTAATGCTTCAATCGAATTTTGAACCTGCAAAGGTACCATTGCTACAAAATCATACAATTTGTCATTTGAGGCTAACGGAGTTGTGCTGGGTTCTGTAACATCTAACTCCAAACCCAGAATAAAACTTCGTACGAGCATCATTTTACCGGCGATAAATTTTACCGGAAGACAAAGTAAAGCTTTGTCCCCGGGTTTTAAACCGAAAAAATCACCTGTTGCCAATGCTGATTGTATCATGGCTTGTTTTTGTAACCGAACCAGTTTAGGAAGTCCTGTGGTTCCGGATGTTTTCATTTCGATATATTCTTTTTCATCAAACCAGTCCAGTAAAAACTCTCCAATAGCCTGTTCGTTGGCATCGCCTTCCTTAACATAGCTATAAGCAACAGAACGTAAATCGTCTCCGTTTAAATGATAACCATTTATTTTAAAATAATTATGAACGTTTTTATGAGTAAGGTTTAGCATGGTGTATTAATTTAAATTTAAAAATTCGGTCACTTCATCGTCTGTTTTTTTGATGTTTCCGGTTAATTTTTCTTTCCAGTTTGTCCAGTTGTATTTTTTGCTGAAAATAAAAAGCAAAATAGGGTAGATGATAACTACAGGTAATATAACATCAAACCCGGCAGAAGGTTCAGATTTATCAATAAAAAGAGAATAGGTTTGAAAAACTGTCCAGTCTGAAGTTACAAGTAAAGCGCCTATCAGATTATTGGCAGCATGAAAACCAAGTGCGAGTTCCATACCTTCATCCATTAAAGTAATAATTCCTAAAAAAAATCCGGTACCTATATAATAAATCATAATAATATTACCCATTTTTTCAACTTCAGGATTGTACCAATGCAGTGAACCAAATATAAGCGATGTCATGAATAACGGAAACCATTTGTTCTTTGCTAAATTAGCAAAGCCCTGCATTAAATAGCCTCTGAAAATATATTCTTCGGTACTGGTTTGTATCGGAATCATCAGGGTTCCAATAACAACTAATAGTAGAAAAGGAATTGGTTTGAAATTAAAAATAAAGTTTTCAGGCGATTGTAAATAAACAAACAAAAAGCTCAGTATAGAAAATCCTGCCCATAATAAAAAAGAAAACAAAATACGTTTGATGTCTGCTTTTTTTCGCGAAGTTGTTACAGATAAGAAACTTTGATGATGCATGTATCTGACAACGTAATAAACTCCTGCCAAGGCAAAAGCAAACGAAACCATAACTAAAAATAAAGTCAGGTTGGAATCAAACATTTTCATTAGCATTTTATCATTTTCCGGTTCAGGTTTTTTGTTGATCAGGGTTTCATATTGTACCGCCAGCCATAAAGGGAACTGACCAAAAACCGATGCCGATATTATGACTACTGAGCCTAAAAGATATTTCCAGAATTTATTTTCAGGTTTAATTCCTTGTTCTAAAAACATGTTATTTAAAATTTAAAATGGAGTTCTAATTAATAAGTAAATCTTATTTTTGGGGATTGCTAAAATACCTTTTTTTAGCCCAATTATTTTAGAACATCTTAAAAAAATAAAATGATACAAGTTTACCATAATCCACGATGTGGAAAATCAAGAAGTTGTCTGGCTTTTCTGGATGATGCAAAACAGGACTATGAAATTATTCCATATCTTACTGAAGCGCCAACTTTTGAGGAGCTGAAAAGTTTAATCGAAAAATTAAATCTGAAGCCAATTGAATTAGTTAGGGTTAAAGAAAAAATCTGGATTGAAGAATATAAAGGAAAAACCCTGACAGACTCGCAAGTTATTCAGGCTATGACGGATAACCCGATTTTGATAGAAAGACCAATTGTAATAAAAGATGGTAAAGCTATAATTGGCCGTGATCTGGATAAAGTCGCTTCTTTTTTAGAAGAAATATAAAATGCCTGATTAACATTTTTTTGTGATTTACTCTTTTAAACCAAAAGCTATATTTGCGGTCTAAAAAGAAAAGAAATACCAGAAAAATAATGAAAAAAATCAAATTTGCAATATTAACCCTATTGCTGCTTTCAGGATTATGTAACTATGCACAACATCCGCCCTCGGGACAAAACAAAGTAAAAGTTACGGGGAAAGTTTTAGAAAAAGTGACAAAACAGCCACTGGAATATGCTACAATCTCGATTACACCCGTTAATCAGACAAAAGTAGTTGCAGGTGGAATTACAAATCCGAAAGGGGAATTTGATTTAGCAGTTCCTCCCGGGACTTATGATATCAAAGTTGAATTTATTTCGTTTAAAGCTACTGAAATCAAAGCAAAAAGCATTTCTGCTGATACTGATTTAGGAGTCGTAAACTTGTCTGAAGATGCTGCACAATTGAATGAAGTTGTGGTTCGTGCCGAAAAATCATCTGTTGAAATAAAACTGGACAAAAAGGTTTATAATGTAGGGCAGGACATGATGGTAAAAGGAGGGACGGTTAGTGATGTTCTGGATAACGTTCCGTCAGTTTCGGTTGATACAGAAGGGAATGTAAGCTTAAGAGGAAGTGATAATATCCGAATTTTAATTGACGGAAGACCTTCAAATGCAATCAATATTGCAGAAGCTTTACGCCAGCTTCCGGCAGATGCTATTGATAAAGTTGAGGTAATTACTAATCCATCAGCACGATATGATGCAGAAGGAGGCTCGGGATTGATTAATATTATTCTTAAAAAAGGTAAAAATCAGGGATTCAACGGAACTTTTATTGCTTCAACAGGTATTCCTGAGACGTATGGTTTAAGTGCGAATCTGAATTATAAAACAGAGAAATTTAATTATTTCGCTACAGCAGGTTATAACTACAGAACAAACGAAGGTGCGGGAAAAACCAATTCAGAATACTTTAACGCAGACGGTTCTACAAAAGGTTATCTGGATGAAACCCGTGACACCAAAAGAACAAGAGATGGTTTTAATGGAAGAGCCGGAATAGAATGGTCAATCACTCCAACTACTTTCTGGACAAATGCCATCAATTACCAAAAAAACACCGGTGAAGACAGAGATCTGATCAATTATTATAATTACGATGCTAATCGCGTATCTACAGGAAATTCATATCGATTAAATAATGGAGATACCGGAAGTGAAAACGTAGAATATACATCCAACTTAATCAAAAACTTCAACGATAAAGGACACAAACTTACTGCCGATTTATCGATTTCACGTAATACTGATGATAGCAATAGTGTGATTACAGCATCGCCTAATTTTAATACCACTTTAAATAATCAGGTGCAAAAACAAATTCAGCTACAGGCGGATTATGTTCTTCCTTTAGGTGAGGGCAGTCAGTTTGAAGTAGGATACAAAGGAAGTTTTGGAGATTTAAATAACGTATATTCTGTTCGTGATCAAGATTCTGATACTCCGATTTCAGACCTGTCCAACACTTTAGAATACAAGGAAAACATAAATGCGCTTTATACTTCTTATGGTTTCAAAGTAAATAAATTTTCGTACTTATTCGGGTTACGCTGGGAGGATACCAATATTGAGGTTAATTTGTTACAGGACCCTAAGGACTTCAATACTAAAAATTACAATAACTTATTTCCAAGTGCTTTTGTAAGTTATGAAATTTCAGACCAGAGCAATTTTACTGCAAGTTATAGTAAGCGTTTAACCAGACCGAGAGGACGTTTTATGAATCCGGCGGTAAACTACGCCAGTAATGTCAATATTTTTCAGGGAAATCCGGATTTAAATCCTTCGCTGACTGATAAATATGATGTTGGTTACCTAAAACGTTGGGATAAAGTAACTTTTAGCACATCAGCTTATTTTGAAGATACAAAAAATGTTTTCAGTTTCGTACGAATGCCAACAGGTGATGTTGTAACTCCTGATGGTGATGTTGTAACTCCGTTGCCGGGAGAAACAGTTGACGGTATTCCGGTTATTAAAAGCAGTCCTATCAATTTAGGTAAAGAGCAAAAATTTGGTTTTGAATTTACATTCAATTATACCCCATTCAAATGGTGGAAGTTAAACAGTAATTTTAATTTTTATAACGTAAAAACAACCGGAGAAAATAGCTATACAGACAATAAAGGTAATCTTGTTGTGCAAAATTTAGATAATCAGGCCAATACATGGTTTGCCAGAATGAGTTCTAAAATTACCCTGCCATACAAAATTGACTGGCAGTTAAACGGTACTTACAACGGACAGCAAAAAACGGCACAAGGCAGAAATTTAGATCAGTTTGGTTTAAACACAGCTTTCAGTAAAGATGTTTTAAAAGATAAGGCTACAATTGCTTTCAATATTAGTGATATTTTCAACTCGAGAGTCATGAGGTCTTATACTAATCTTTATGATGATAATGTAGAGCCGTCTGTAAAAACTCAGACCTCTTACAATGAATTCCAGTTTCGTAAGCGTCAGTTCAATTTGTCATTTACATATCGTTTCAACAAGCCAAAAGGAGAAAGAGATAAAAACGCAGCACCGAGAAATGAAGGTGAAGGCGGTGGAGATTTCCCTGGATAAGACAGGTTAAATTTCAAAACTTTAAATTCCAAATTCCAAATGTAAAAGTTGGAATTTGGAATTTCGTTTTTATTGGCATTTGCTTTTTTTTAGCATAAAAAAAAGGACTCGTTTTAGCGGGTCCTTTTTTATGAAATCAATTAAAGTTTAACTGATTGTTCTTCTTGTCTTTTTTTGGCTCTTTTTTCTTTGAACATTTCCCAGCTAGCTCCCGTAACCCAATAAGATACGAAACCAACTAAGAAAAACATTAACCAAAACCCTATAGTTAGTATGGTTAAGAAAAGTAAAAAACCTAAGTACTGTGAAAATTCAAACATGTTTTCCGGAATTTTTGAATGTTATGGCAAATGTAGGTTATATATCTTTCGTTAGCAATAAAAACCAAATCAATTTTCGTAAAATAACATTTATATGTATATTTATACTCATTTTAAATAAGCTTTTTTTTGAATGCGAAACCTTTTAAATAAAGACTTCATAGAAAATCATAATAATTTTCAGGAGCCTATTCCTGCTGTCCGCTATATCTTTTGTGCCGAACCCCGGCATAAAAGGATGTCGCTTCCATCAGGGCTAAAACACTCGTTTTCAAAAAGAAACTTCAGTTTTTAAATCTCATAAATAACATTTCACATTTTACAAACTACAAAATGAAATACAGAATAGAAAAAGACACCATGGGCGAAGTTCAGGTCCCTGCCGATAAGTATTGGGGTGCACAAACAGAACGTTCCAGAAATAATTTTAAAATTGGCGATGCAGGTTCGATGCCAAAGGAAATCATAGAAGGATTTGCCTATCTAAAAAAAGCGGCTGCTTATACCAATTATGATTTAGGCGTTTTACCAATCGAAAAAAGAGATGCGATTGCAACAGTTTGCGATGAAATTTTAGATGGCAAACTAGACGATCAGTTTCCGCTTGTAATCTGGCAGACCGGTTCAGGGACGCAAAGTAATATGAACGTCAATGAAGTAATTGCGAATCGTGCTCAGGTTCTAAAAGGATTTGAAATTGGAGAAGGTGAGCAATTCATAAAAGCAAATGATGACGTAAACAAATCTCAGTCATCAAACGATACTTTTCCAACCGGAATGCATATTGCAGCTTATAAAGTGGTGGTAGAAACCACAATTCCTGGAGTTGAGAAACTGCATGCTACATTAGTCAAAAAAGCAGCCGAATTTAAAGACGTTATAAAAATTGGCCGTACTCACTTAATGGACGCAACGCCTTTAACTCTGGGACAAGAAATTTCAGGTTATGCTGCTCAGTTAGCTTATGGTTTAAAAGCGCTTAAAAATACATTAGCACATTTATCTGAAATTGCTTTAGGCGGAACAGCTGTAGGTACGGGACTTAACACTCCAAAAGGCTATGATGTAAAAGTAGCCGAATACATTGCTCAATTCACGGGACACCCTTTTGTAACTGCCGAAAACAAATTTGAAGCTTTGGCTGCACACGATGCCATTGTTGAAACCCACGGAGCGTTAAAACAATTGGCTGTAGCTTTAAATAAAATAGCAAATGATGTCAGGATGCTGGCTTCAGGTCCGCGTTCCGGAATCGGCGAAATTCATATCCCGGAAAATGAACCGGGTTCATCCATCATGCCTGGAAAAGTAAATCCAACCCAGTGCGAAGCTCTAACAATGGTTTGCGCTCAGGTCATTGGAAATGATGTAGCAATTGCTGTAGGAGGAATGCAGGGACATTATGAATTGAATGTTTTCAAGCCTGTTATGGCAGCAAACTTTTTACAGTCAGCAAGATTGTTAGGCGATGCCTGTGTATCATTTGATGAACATTGCGCTCAGGGAATTGAACCAAATTACAAACGTATCAAAGAACTGGTAGATAACTCATTGATGTTGGTAACAGCCTTAAATACAAAAATAGGGTATTACAAAGCTGCTGAAATAGCTCAGACTGCTCATAAAAACGGAACAACACTTAAAGAAGAAGCTGTTCGTTTAGGATACATAACCCCGGAAGATTTTGATGCCTGGGTAAAACCTGAAGATATGGTTTAGAAAAATTATAATCATATACATATAGATTTAAACTTTGTAAAAAAACGGTAGAAATAGTTCGATTTTCTATCGTTTTTTTATGCTGAATCATTAAAATCATCTATTGAGTTGTAATATACAATCTCTAAAAATAAATAAATAATTCTCTCGATATTTGGTATATATGTTATATTTTTATTGATTAAAGACTTGTGTTTTGAATTTTATAACAAAACAGCTGTTTTATTTCAATACAAATATTTAGGACCAAAATTATTATTGTCTATAATTAAAAACCATAATTAAATGAGAAACTATTCAATAGCTTGTGTAAGCATTTTACTAGCAGCAGCAGTATCCTGCCAAAAAAAAGAAGCTCCTATTTCTGGGATCATCAAAAAAAACATGGATACATTAGTGAAACCAGGCGATGATTTTAACAAATTTGTAAATGGTAATTGGGAGAAAAGAACTCAAATACCTGCAGATAAGGCTTCTTACGGAGCAGGTTATATTCTTTATGACCAATCACAAAAAGATGTAAAAGACATAATTGAAGATGCTGCAAAAGCAAACAATGTTAAAGGTAGTGATGAACAAAAAATAGGTGATTATTACGCTTCATTTATAGATAGAAAAACACGAGACAGTAAAGGTGTTACTCCTATTAAGCCTGAATTTGCAAAAATTGATGCTATTAATGACTATAAAGATTTAGCCGCCTATTTTGGACGAGCTAATCGCTTAGGAATAAATACTCCTTTAACGCTTGCGGTTTATAGTGATTTTAAAGACCCGACCAAATATACTACTATCACCTGGCAAGGGGGCTTAGGATTGCCAGACAGGGATTATTACCTTTCTGCTGATGCTAAAATGAAGGAAATAAGAGCCAAATATTTAGTACATATTGATGCTATGTTAAAATTAGCAGGTCTGGAAAATTCTGCTGCAAATGCAAAAACAATTCTGGCACTTGAAACTGCTTTGGCTTCAAAGCAAATGAAGAAAGAGGATACCCGGGACATGATTAAATTATATAATCCTTATGTTGTAAAAGATTTAAACACTTTAATGCCTGATTTTGATTGGTCAGCCATGTTAAAAGCATCTGGTTTTGACAAAGAGAGTAAATTAGTCGTTACTCAGGTAGAATATACAAAAAGTTTGAACAATATAATCAAATCTACTCCAATAAACACATGGAAAACTTTTCTAAAATGGGGTGTTATACATAATGCAGCTACAAGTTTAACTACAGAAATAGACAATCAAAATTTTGATTTTTTCGGTAAAACAATGTATGGAACAGAAAAACAAAAAGAAGACTGGGAACGTGCCGTAACCAGAGTAAATAGTGGTTTAGGTGAAATTGTTGGTAAAGTATATGTTAAAAAACGTTTTTCTCCGGAAGCCAAAGAGAAAATGACTGTTTTAGTGAAAAATCTATTGAAGGCCTATTCAGAAAGCATCAAAAAATTAGATTGGATGAGTGAAACCACAAAAAAAGAAGCTCTTAAAAAAGTGGACAAATTCATGATTAAAATTGGATATCCTGATACCTGGAAAGATTATTCAAAAGTAACTATTGATAAAAACGATTTATACGGAAATACAGAAAGAGCAACCGCTTTTGAATACCAACGCAATCTGGACAAACTTGGAAAACCAGTAGACAGAAATGAATGGCAAATGAATCCACAAGAGGTTAATGCTTACTACAATCCTACGTTAAATGAGATTGTATTTCCGGCAGCTATACTTCAACCTCCATTTTTTGACATGAATGCTGATGATGCAGTAAATTATGGTGGTATTGGTGCGGTAATAGGTCATGAAATTGGTCATGGTTTTGACGATCAGGGAAGTACTTTTGATGGAGATGGTGTTATGAAAAACTGGTGGTCAGCAGCTGATTTAAAAGCTTTTAAATTAAAAACAAATGCATTAGTAGAGCAATACAACGCTTTCAAAGCATTTCCGGATCTAAATATAAATGGTGAATATACTCTTGGTGAAAACATTGGTGACCTTGGCGGATTAAGTATTGCTATCAAAGCTTACAAAATTTCATTAAATGGAAAAGAAGCTCCTGTTTTAGATGGTTACACAGGGATTCAGCGTGTATTTCTGGGTTGGGGACAAGTATGGGCAGATAAAACCAGAGAAAAAGCATTACGCCAACAAATAGCAACTGATCCTCATTCACCTGCAAACTTCAGAGTAAATGGAGTGGTTCGCAATGTACCTGAATTCTATGAAGCATTCAATGTAAAACCAACCGACAAATTGTACCTTGCCCCGGAAAAAAGGGTGAAAATCTGGTAAAATAGGTAAATGCAAAATATAAAAATCCGTCTTAAGATCTACTTGAGACGGATTTTTTTTAATGTTTGATATGTTTTACTTATTGTAAATATCCAGTAACCAGTCGTAAAAACTGTCTTTCCATTTTGAAACCGAATGTCCTTTGTCATAAGCCAGTCCAAAACCATGATCACCTTTGGAATAGATATGTAATTCCGATTTTTTTACTTCGGCAGCAATGGCAGCCAGACCCGGAATAATTTCTTTTACAGGCATTTTCTTGTCGTCACGGGCAATCGCCATAAAAATAGGAGGTAAGGCCTGAATATTATCGATTCTTTTAAAATTACTCAGCGTATTACCATGGTAAATTAAAGCAGCAAAAGCCGGTTTCCAGTCTGCCGTTTCTTTTGTTTCAGTAGATTTGATAACAATGCGTTCGCTCAGCCAGCCTCCGGCCGAAAAACCTAAAATCCCAATTTTGTCTTTATCTATTTTCAGGTTTTCTGCCAGTTCTTTCATTTTTAAAATACCCGTTCTTGCATCCTGATAAACGGCTCCTTTATAATCATCCATTGGAATGATCATTTCTCCTTTTTCATCTTTTCTGTTGGTTCTGTATTTTACGACCATGCAGTTAATGCCCTGTTCAGAAAGCCACATCGCAAGATCTGTTCCTTCTTTATCAACCCAATTCGTAGTTAAACCACCGCCAGGAAATATAACTACTCCAATATGTTTATTGTTCGATTCTGAAGCTGGGAATAACTGATATGTCGGAATCGAAATATTACTGATTACCCTGTTTTTATGAGACAATGACAACGGATTAATTACGGAGTCTACTACCTTTTCAGGATTGGGATGCGTTACCGGATTTTTTTCAATACCGTTTGGATATAAAGGAGTTTCGGGATTGGTTTGGGCAAATAGATGTGCGTAGTTTAATAATAAAATAAAAAAAGTGAATACGGTTTTTTTCATGTTTTGGTTAGTTAATTGTAAGTATGCTCTTTTTAAAACGGGTTAAAAATAGTTACAATTAATTTAAATCCCATCAACATAATCCTGTAAATAACTGAATCTCTCTGTTAATTTACCATTTTCGGTGATTTTTGCCCTTTCCAGAATTCCGTCTTTGTCTTTATTAAAAAATGCCGGAATAACATGTTCCATAAATTGTTCTCCAAAACCTTCGCTGGCATCTTTTGGAATTTCGCAAGGCAAATTATCAACCGCCATAACTACAATTGCTGCCGGATGAAAAACATCCACTTCTTTATTTTCAGATGGGAGATACCCATATAAAGGCTCTGCAATGGTAGATGAACGGAGTGTGCTCGCAATTGGACCGTCTACATCGCACGAAATATCGGCAACAACTCTTATTTTACAGTCTTTTGCATTTAGCATTTCCTGAGTCAGAATCATAGGTGCATTGGCAGCGTGAAAATGTCCGGCAATATAAATGTCACTTACTTTAGTGAATTTTTCAAAATCAGAGATATAAGCTTCAGGATGTTGAGTAAAATCTACAAAGTCAAGAATCTGCCCATCAGTTCTTTTATTATATTCCAAAGCATCCAGCTGTACATAAACAGATTGGGTATAATTTTTAGTCAGGTAATTATCAATCGTGATTTCCTTTACTTTAATTGCTTTTAAAATTTCCTGGGCGCCACTCCCTACTTTTCCGGTTCCGGTAATCACAAATTTTAATGGAGGTAAAGTGATTCTTTTCAATTGCATGATTAGCGCATCTTTCCCCGAAAGAGTTTCTGCTTTTGGAAGTTTGAACAATTCGAATTTTATTCCGAACGCACGGATTCCATTGTAAACACCTACCATTCCAGCGTATTTTCCAAACCCGATTAATCTGCGGTTATGCTCATCAACAATGGTTTCATGATCATATAGAGTGATGTTTTTTTCTAAAATAGTCTGTAAAAGTTTTCGGTTATGAAGCTGTTTTTTTATGGTATGCGAAAAAAAGAAATAAGATTTATTCGGAATTAAATTTTCAATAGGAACTTCTTTTACTCCGAATAAGACATCACAATCTGAAATATCCTCAGTAACAGTAATCCCCATACTTTTATATTGTAAATCTGAAAAAACTCTAATATCTGAACTTTCTACGACTACAGAAGTTTCAGGATACAGCTGTTTTAGTTTTGCTAATGCATCAGGAGCAAATACAACACGTCTGTCAGGCGGATTTTTTCTTTCTTTTATAATTCCGAATTTCATTTATTAGATTTTAGATATTTAATAATGTAACTTTTTGTGTTTATTTTGTTTTAAATATAACAAATATAGTTAAATTTTTGTTGTGATTTTCTTATTTTTAATCATTATGAATCCTTAAAGTCTGATGGACAATAAGCTAACGAAAAAAGATATTAATTAGATGTTAATTTTAAGAATTTTCTTCTCTGAAAATCTTTAATCGTCAATTTTGAATTCTATATATTTGTTTTTAAAGAATGATGAAAATGAGTTTCCTTAAAAAAACAAATATACCACAAATACTTTTCTCAATTTTAGTTTTAAGTTCATGTGGAAAAGATAAAAACAGTAATCAGGATGAAGCTGTAAAAGAAAAAGATACATTAGGTAAAATGGTTCCGATGGGGCCTGAAAAGAAAATATCAGCAGCTTATATTAATTCGGTAAAAGGTAAAATAAGCCATTTTTATAATAAAAACTGGCCAAACAACAGCATGAACGGAAGCTTTCTGGTGGCAAAAAACGGTCAGATTATTTTTGAAAGATATAATGGTTTCGCTAATAAAAATAAAGACACTAAAATTACGGCCGATACTCCTGTTCAAATTGCTTCTGTGAGCAAAGTACTTACTGCAACTGCTGTTTTAAAATTAATCAATTTAGGTAAGATTGGCCTGGATCAAAAAGTAAATACCATTTTAAAGACCTTTCCTTACGAGGAATGTACAATTCGCATGCTTTTGGCTCATCGTAGCGGAATGCGGAATTATGCTTATTTCACAGACAGGGACAAATCGGTTTGGGACAGACACAACCAACTTACCAACAAAGATATTTTAGATATTCTGGCGACTAAAAATGTAGGTTTGGAGTCAAGAGTAGGTACCCGTTTTGCTTATTGCAATACCAATTATGCTATGCTTGCCCTTATTATTGAAAAAATAACAGGACTGACCTATAAAGAAGCAATGTCTCAAATGATTTTCAAACCTCTTGGAATGACACATACTTATGTGTTTGATGATGATAAAGAAAGAAAAAACATTGTGCCATCTTATAAAGGCAATGGGGTAGAAATAGGTTTCGATTATCTGGACAATGTGTATGGAGATAAAAATGTTTTCTCAACAGTGCGTGATCTTTTAAAGTTTGACAGAGCCAGAAATGCTCCTGACTTTTTAAAACCGGCTTTATTAAAAGAAGTTTACACAGGACAAAGCAATGAACGTAAAGGAACCAAAAATTATGGTCTCGGAATCAGAATGATCAATTGGGAAAGCGGACAGAATTTTTATTTTCATAATGGCTGGTGGCACGGAAACACATCGTCTTATATTACGCTTAAAGAAGAAGGTGTAACGATACTTGCACTGTCAAACAAGATGACAAGAAACACGTATGCAGTCCGCAAACTGGCTCCGGTTTTTGGAGATTATCCTTTTCAGTTTAAAGACGAAGAGTAATACAATTTTTTCTGAAAAATTTAATAGAAAGTAATTTCAAATAGTATAAATTTGCAAACTCATTTTTCGGGGTCGACTGGTTTTGACAGCAAGTCGAATTGAAAAGTAAGCACGTCGAGCATTAAGACCTTGCTCGTAAATATAAGATCTTACACTTTTAAACGGCGAAAATAATTACGCTTTAGCTGCATAATCTGAATTATAGTACGATTAGCCACGTCCCTACAAGGTAGGGAAGCTGGATTCTCCTTGAAAGCCTTGGTTTGTGGCGTTCTGTTTAGGGGAACCGTAAAAATAAACCTAGATTTCCATGAGCTTCGGGTGGATTTCGAAAATTAAGAAGATAAGTGTTGAGTGGTTGTTCCTGACCTAGCTTAACATCGAAAATTCAATCAGGAAATAAACGTGTAGAAAGCTCTTTAGTTGCTTGTTTGGACCCGGGTTCGATTCCCGGCGACTCCACTGGACGGGATGATTGATAAATCATCCCGTTTTTTTTCATAAATCAAGCACCCTTTTTCCTTCATTAATAGGGTGTTATGAGTGAAAATGCTTCTCATTGTAGGTGTTCGATAAATGCCTTCCTGATAGTACAAATTGCTATCGAACACCATATTTATAAAATCTCTTTTCTGCAAAGTATTAGATTTATTGTACACGTAATGCATGTCTGTAAGTAAATTCAAGTTTTTCTCTAAAATTAAAAATACCTTACTCTGATCTGTATTAAGCCTTTTAATGGTCTGTTTCAAATTTTGTATAGTACCATTGTAAGTTGCATACCATCGATCATAAGTTTCTTTTGTGATCTCATTGTTAATCCATTTTTCTTCAACTGAGAACATTTTTTCTTGTACACTCTCTAATTCAAGCTTTTTTTCTTGAACTTTTTGTTTATTGGCTTTCATTTCTAGTTGAATAGAAGTCATGCAACCATCTTTTATTTCACGAAGCCTCTTTTCTGGCAAACTCATTAATTCGCATATATTTTGAAATTGACTATGAGCCTTTGTTGCGCTTATATTATTGTGCTTAGAAGAATTACATTTGTAGTAATAAAAATATTTCCCAGATTTTCCACGAGATGGTGCTCCTGTTAGCGGAATACCACAATGACATTTTAATAATCCACGTAGTGGAATATTTTCATCAATTATAGTCCTTATTTTTTCTGGCTTTTTCATTTTACTTTGTACCATTTGCCATGTGCTCATATCAATTATGGCTTCATGAATTGCAGGGAAAAGACCACCAGGGTATTCTTTATAAGCTTGGACATTTAACATACCAGCGTAAACCGGATTAGTAAGAATTCTTTCAATAGCAGTATTGCCTTTCTTTTTAAACCCAAGTTCATTGGCATTTTTCTTAATGAGATATAATGGTACGTCCAATAAATAAGAATCATAAATAAATTTCACGATTTTAGCCTCAGACTCATTAATTATCAATCTACGTTCTTTTCTTTCACCCTCTTTTAAATATCCAAAAGGAGCGCTCGTTGCTATATATCTACCTTCCTTTGCTCTAGCAGTGTAAAGCCCCCCTCTTATTTTTATGCTTCTATTAATATTATCTTCCTCAGCCAATAATAATTGTAAACCAGCCCTAAAAAAACTACCAGGGGTATCATAGTCAAATGTAATACCTTCTGTTACACTAACGACTTGAATACTATATCTTTTCTGAAGCATTTTTACCATATTCATTGCTTCTCCTGCGTCGCGACTAAACCTGTCTAGTTGATCTACTAAGAGATAATCAACATTTTTATAATACTTCACAATGAAAGCTTGTAGTTTTATAAAATCAGGACGATCAAAAGTTTTAGCACTTTTCCCTCTATCAATAAAAGAATCCACCAGTTCTACTTTATTAAAATGTAACCACTGATCGGTATACATTTCCTGACGTTCTATTGAACCGTTGCTTTGTCCTAATTGACTAAATCGTAAATATCTAATTGCCTTTTTCATAATATTCTTTTAAAGTAGATGAAACAATTATTTCAATTATTAAATTTACTAACTTTTGCTCTCGTTCCTGCTCAATCATTTCAAAAGTTTCAAAAATTATTTGATCTACTTCCAATAATTTCTCATTTTCATTTTCCATCACACACCTCCTTTAATTACTTTTGATAGGTAAAGCCCTTAAGAGGGCTTTACTAATTAAATTGATTCAATTATTCATATGGGGAAATAAATCGTACTTCTCTGGTTTCTGTTACGTTTTGGCAGATAACTTATGTAACCATACTCATTTAGCTCACGCATACATTTATGATAGGTAACAGGCCCAGTTATCTTCGCTAACTTCATAATTTCATATCGATAGACCTCAATAGGATTAACAAAACCTTTTTCTACCCGAAATTGAAGCAATGCAGCATATATACCGATATGAGTGATACTAATACGGTAATCTTTCTCTATTGCCTTAAAGAAATCAGATAAAGGTTGTAGTGCTTTCATATTTCAGTTTCTCAGCTTATATGCATGCCATTCAGTTTGGAATGATTAACCTGATGGCTCTCGTTCGTTTTTTGTATTTGTTTTACAGTTTCCATTGTTTTATTACCCAATGCCGTTGATAGCGTAATTTTTCTGGAATGCTCATCATAAATATTTACCGATTTAAACTGAGGATTTGCTTCAATATAAAACCGGTGTTCATTTCCATTTTTAATCAAGGTTACTGGCAACCGATTTCCTTGTTTTAGACTATCCTTTAATTTATCAGCTCCATTTTTATTTGATAATTCCTTTAAGGGAAGCTGCTGTACTGCCTTTTCAAGATCATAGCCGTATCCCGAATGAAATTCTTTGATACGATGATTTCCATTTGCTTCTTTATCATTAAGATCTAACTGTATCCAGGATTTTTCCTTTTGAACTGCCCGGCCCGCTAACAAATTATAAGCCTGTTTTGTGTCAAAAGAATTTCCTTCCTGTAATTTGAAATAATGGCTTCTGTTTTCTTCAGGTTTTAGTTCATTTTGCAAAGTGGTTTTATAACCATTAAATTGATATTTTCCACTTTGGTCTTTAGAAAAAGATAACTCATGATCCAGTCTTTCTTTTTCGTTGATGTAATAGGAAACCGGAATAGTAAACTGCTCGTGACCTAACTTGATTTGCTGTTCAATTTTGTCTGATAAATCTCTAAAACCAATACGCTGCACCTGTTCCTGCAGCGATTGGTTGTTTTTTTTTTCTTCTTTTACATCCTTGCGTACCGCAATTTGGTCTATAAGTGGCGCAACGAGAAGTTTACGAACAAGACGAACTAATAAATTAGGATAAAGCTGTTTTAAAATCTTACTTTTTTCCTGTTTGAGCATCTGCAAAGCAAAACGTTCATCTAAATTTGTAGTGTCCTTATACTTTGTTCCAATACGTTCGTAGTGGTGCAGCTTTTCTTTAAGGAATGATCTATTGTTGGAAAGGCTGAAATTAAACAGTTTGCTAAAACGCTCTTCCCTGGAGTGCCACTGTTTTAATTCCATTTCTACTCTGTTAACGGGAAGTTGTTCGCTCATAATTACTAATTACATGGATTGACTTTTCTTTTTTTTCTTAGCTTCCTTTGGCACTTCAGGTCCATCATCGTCGGCTGTTTGGTTTTGCTTTTTACTGCCTTGTTTCTCTGAGGTCTGCTGGCTTTCGGATTGTTTTTCTTCTTGAGCTTTACGATTGTCAATTCGTTTCATATTATTATCATAGATATTAATTGTTTTGAATTGCGGGCTTGCTTCAATATACTGCTTGATCTCATTGCCTTCTTTTAAGAAAGTAGCGCTCTGCAGATTTCCTTTTTTCAAAGAATTCATCAAGTCTTCTTTGTATTTTGGGGTTTCCAGTTCTTTAATTGGATGTTTGGACAGTGCTGCTTCTAAATCATAGCCGTAATTCTGGTGGTAATGGTTTAGTTTAAAGTTTCCATTAGTTTCGGATTGTTTGAAGTCCATTTGAACCCAGGAATTGTAAACTTCACCCTCTTTACTGGTGAGATCTTTATTGACTGATCTGCCTTCCATAAGATTGTAAGCTTCTTTCATGGTTATGTTACTGCCTTTATTGATATAAAAGGTTTGCTCCAAAGATTCTTTAGAATTCTCTTTTTGCAATTCCACTTTATAAGAATTAAAGAAATACAGATCACTTTCTTTCGACTTATTGAAATTTAATGTCGCTAGAGTCGTATCATTACCATATTGCGTATTATGTGTCAAAGTAAAATTAGGCTCTTCCTTCTGCATTTTTTCCTTTAATTGAGATTCCAGTGCTTCACCGAATCCGGTATACTTAATCTGATCTCTTAAGTATTCAAAATTTTTCTCGTTCATGATTTCAATTTTTAAATTATTATATAGTTTATAGTTTAGGGAGTACAGTAACCTGCACCAGTTTTGTATTCTTGACATGTTCTTCTAAATGTCTGCCTCCGTTTTTTTCCATTAGCTGTATGGCTAAGAATTTTTTTTCCGGAATTGTAAATTTTGGCAGTGCAAATACAAAGATGTTTTCTGCTTCTGCTTCAATTTTATCAACATTATTCAGGATATAAATGGGTGTAATTTCAATTTCCTGTGAGGCAGTACGTTTTATTTTTTTTGTGTCACGGATAAAAAAACGAAGCTGGTCGATCTCATAATTGATTTTAGAATGGTTGGTTATTTTTATCCTGTAATACATTACTTCGTCACGTATAAAAATTCCGTTGAGCCTAAAATCAATATCGTACTTACTTTCCTTTTGACCTCGCAGCTTTTTTTTGTCGTATAGTGCTAATTTTGAATATTCCTCAATATCCTGATCATTAATAGCTTCATCTGAAAAATAAATTTCCTGTCCGTTCAGTTTTGTTTTATTCAAGGTAAGATTCAGCTGCGGGAAATCTTCATTATAATCCAATACGAAGGAATAGAGTTTGCCATCTGCAGTGACTACCGTAAGATTGGTTTGAAAAAATCCTTTTTGGGCAGCTTTGATCTGAAGGATGTTTTCAAGACCTTTTGCTTTTTGTACGAGTATATCAGGACTTCCTTTGTCAACACTTTTTATGGCAAAAGGAAATATAATATTGGTCGTTTTTGAATAGGCTATCCTTAGAGAGTCTGATTCTGTTTTGGATAAACGGTTTTTACTTGTTTGCTGTGCAAATACATCGATGGTCATCAATAATAAATACCCCATCACCAATAGTTTAAAATTTTTCATCTGTATCATTTTTAGTTTTTAATTGGAATTATTTTGTTTCTGCTTTTCATCGTGCAGCAGTACCTTATAACCAGCTTTTACAACTACTTTAACTAGCTTTACTTTTTTACTCAGAAGACTTTTTGCCGCTTCAATTCCGGCTCCTGCCGCCTGAGCTCCCCATGAGTCGTCAAGTGATGCAACTCCCAAAGTCTGCATGGATCGATCAGCAGAAGCTTTGGCTACATCACGATTAATAGCTCCCGGAATATAGATTCCAACAAGTCCATCCATATCGTAAACAGACAAATCCACCGGGAATAAGGAGTTGTTGTATCTGATACTGCTGATGTTGATCGTTAGCCTTTCTCCCTTTAAGGAAGCTGTTCCAAACAGAAAATTGTCTTTTACAATTTTAACTCCGTTTATGAAAATATCATTCATGAGTCGGAATTTAACTGTGGATCCATTTACAATGGTTTGTGTTTCGTGGATAATGGCTTGTACTGCATTTTGCATTAAATCATCATTTTCAGGTTCGTCCAGAGAGTAAAATCTATTCGGTCCTGACTCAGTATGATTAACAGTTTTGTTTTGTAAAGAAGAAACAGGATCTTCCTGCTCCTTGGTGGAAATAGTGAAGACTTGTCCACGCTCAGCCTCGGACGCTTTTTTTAATTTTTCCTGCATTCTGTTGGGATGTTGGATATCCAGAATACTCTCCAGCATTCCACCGAGCTGTTTTAATTCCGGATCCTGGCTTTCCTGTCCATCATTCATAGACTGCATCATTTGTTCCAGTCTGTCCACATCATTGGAATGCATCAAGGCGTCTTCATTTGATTTTGAAATTTTAGCATACTCTCTGTTTTGCTCCGGAATTGGAACAGGTGCATTAATTGCTTTTTGCAATGCTTCCAATTTTTGATGTACTTTTTCTTCATTTGGATCACGATAAACGGATTTGTTTAAACCATTTCGTTCTTTTCTATGGGTAACAGCACTGCTGTCCTCGGTGGAATCAATCTGAAAGGACTGGCTTAAATAATTAGGATCTTTTTTAATAAGTTCATCCAGCTTTGCGGAATCAAGAGCAGCCAGATCATAATAATTCATTTTATCCAGCGGAAGTCCTTCTTTCAGGTTCGCATCAGGAAGTTTTAGATTAAAACCTTTTTGCTGTGTTACTGCTGAGTTAGAGGCATCCATTTTTCCACCACCCAATGCCCAAAAAATGGCAGTTAGAAATGGTAAAGCCAATATTGGCAATACCAACAGCATCTTACGCTGCTTTAGTACTTTTAGAGATTTTGTGTTTTGTTCCATGATATTAATTTTTAAGATGTGAGTAATAATAATTTTCTATTATTGTCAGACTGTCCAGAAGTCCGGGTCGCTCTGAAACAATACTGTCATAAGTTTTTTTTCCTGTGGGACTGCGGTCCAGACTATCCATATATTTCCGAAAACTTGCAATTTTTTCAAATTCTGTTTTACTAATAACTTCATTGAGTTCAAGAGGCTTTTCCTTTAAGGGTATTGCATTGGCTGGTTTGGTTATTGGGATTACAGTAATATTTTCAGTTGGATTACCTGAAAAACTTTTCACAATCAGATAAATACTGCATCCACCTGTAAACACTATAAAGGCCAATAGAATCACTATCCAGTTAAGACGTGAAAAGTGAGCCGTTTTACGTTCGAGCCAATGGGCACATTTATACTGTAATCGGAGATTGGCCTGTTCAAACTTTTGCCATAGATTATTTTTAGCCCTTTCCACAACATCGCTTTTTTGGCTATTTCGTTTAAAAGTGAATTTCATGATGTAGAGTTTTATTATTTTCTGTTTTCAGTACTTATATCTCGATTCTCAATAGTATTCCATCGCTCGATTAAAAAGCCGTGTGGATTGTTGTCGCTTCGCGACACATTACGAAGGTTACCTTCAGTTATAAGGTTCCGATGTGCAATACTGGTCGTGCGTATAATATTTTGAGTAGCATAACATCGGAATCCATACGGATAATTACTAAGGTCAATAGCTACACTGTCAATCTGAATGGTCTGGCTGACATTTCCCGATATGATACCGGAGTAATAACCATTTTCTTTTAAATCATCGTAAACGCGTTTGGCACTGTCATCCGCCAGATAAAGTGCTTTGGTTACATTACTTTTAATTACTTTATCATCCGGGTCAAGTGTAAAAAACAGCTTATGGAAGGTTTTCACATGATCTCTGGCTTCTACGGGAATATTATCTTTTCGGTCTGAAGCATAGGCTTCAAGTGCTTTTCCGTTAGCCAGTATATAAACCTTGTTCTGCATTTGCGATACGAGTGTGAAACTCTTATAAAGTGAAAAGCAGCTAATCAGGATACACCCAGTAATGACAAGCATCGTAAAACCGCGGACATGACGAAAAGCAGTGTCAATATTTTTCATTTTACTAAACATAAGCTTTGAATTTAGGATTAAGATTTACCTTTTAACTTATCGGCCATATAATTCTCCTTGTCTTTGAAGTAAGGCTCAGAATTACCGGAATTCGCCATGCTCTGATACATACGCCCTGCAGCATTTCCCATTGCATCAGCTGCCATTGTAGTGCCTTGAGATGCAGTACTCATCACTGAAGTTGTTGAACTACTAAACATACTGGTCACTTTTTGTCCCAGTGCACCGCCACCTCCGGCATGAACAATGTAATTAGCGACTGAGGGAACAGTGAAATAGCCAATAATGCCAATAATCATAAAGACCAAATAGGCAACATCAGTCCTGCTAAAGAAAGTATCTCCATATTCTCCAGCTTGGGCTATGTCAATTTTTAGCATATTCTCCTGAATTTTCCCGATGATACTTCCAAATATATTAGCCACAGGGAGCCAGAGATAAATGTTGATGTAACGTGCCAGCCAAACGGTCAAGGTATGTTGAAAACCATCGAAGACCGAAATACCAAAAACGATTGGGCCTAAAATAGAGAGTACCACCAATTGAAAAGTCCGCAGCGTATCGATGCATAGGGAAGCAGATTCAAATAATACACGCAGTACCTCGCTCATCCATTCTTTTACTGAATTTCGGAAATTATAAGAGGCTTTGCTCATCGCAAATTTGATATCATTTCCAATACCATCCAGCATTCCCTGTCCACTCGGATCTGCGTCATCATGGGTATATCGGTACCATTTATCCTGATCGCCGCTTCCTGTGGAACCCACATACATTTTCCATGGATCTGTTTCTTTGAGCGCTTCTTCTTTTTCTTTAAGCAGCCTTTCAATCGCTTTATTTGACCCTTCGACCATTGCAGCAGTTGCGGTAACAGTAGGTTTCATGACACCATTAATCATATACAGTACAGACGGGAAAATCATAATGCAAAACCCGATAACAAAAGGACGAAAGAGCGGATAGAAATCTATGGGTTCGGCACTTGCAATATGTCTCCAGACTCTTGAAGCGATATACCACATCGCTGCAAAACCGGCAAGACCTTGACCGACGCCAATGAGATTACTGCACAAAGGCATCATTTCATCATACAATTGTTCCAGCACGCTATGCAGACCGTTCATGTCGTCTGCAATTCCTTGTGAGTGGCTCAGAAAGGGGGATAAAATCATTATTACGACAAGTGATATGTGCTTATTTATCTTTATCATGAGAGTGGATATTTAGTTATTTAACTTATAAATATTACGCATTGCGCGGGTATCATTATGCTCTTTGGCACGTTGCAAAGCCAGTACAGCCGTATTGTTGTTGAAGTTTCTCAGGAACAAAAGTTTGTCCTGCATATCTGCATATATTTTGTCAATAGCCGCTAGCCTTTCATCATCTGACATTCGCATTTTATTAGCGGTAATCACCGAAGTCAATTCATCAAGATTTCTAAGACTTTGTTTAAACAGATTATCATACACTCTTTCGAGATAGGCGATTTCTTCAGGATTAAAATTTTTACTATCCCTAAAGCGGTTAAAAGCGGACTTGTATTCTTTTACCAGCAGCACCTGATAATTAACAATATCACCAATATGCCTGTAATTCTTAACTGTGGGACTAACCTGCATGAGCGCATCAAGAAATGTTTCATGAAGGTTGAAATTTCCTTCAGACAAATCTTTTACCGTATTATAACCTCCACTTAGTATTTCATAGCCCTTTTTCATGTCCTTTAGAATCTGTTTGAACTGAGCCAATTTTTCTATGTTCAAAATCAATTGCTGGATTTCCTGTTTTTGGGCTGTTACTTTAGACGGAAGTAAAAAAAGAATAAATACAGTTCCTATAATCAGTAATTTTTTCATGGCAAATCAGTATTTATGCCGCTGAGGACACGGCTGTTTTTAGCTTCTTTTAATTCGGCTGCTTTTGATACAGCGAGGATTTTAGTTTGATTACTAAAACTCTCACAGAAAGTATAATTATCAAGCATACTCTGGTAAATCCTATCAATGCGTTTCACTCGCTCATCATCTTTCATTTCGAGTTGTCCGTCCGTAACGATTGTTAAAAGTTCATCCAAATTGGTATCACAATTTTTGATTAATCGTTCAAATACCCTTTTGACATAATCGATTTCATCTCCATGAAACAAATCATCCTGCCGGATTTGCTGATACAAACTTTTGTAGCTTTTCATGATTTTGATCTGGAGCGCTATAATTTCCGTTACCCTTGCATACTTTTTTATTTTGGGATTGACTGTCTTAAGGGAATTCAGGTAATCTTTATGAAGATTAAATTCTCCGCGTTTGAAATCTCCAATGGTGTTGAGCCCTTTTTTGACTACCGAATAACCTTTTTTGGCATATCCTATATACACCTGCAGGGCTGCAATTTGCTGTAAAAGCATCCTTTGCTGTTTGGCTTGTGCCTGAAGATGCCCTGTAGTGAGCACAGTAATAAGCACTAGTAAAAATATCTTTTTCATGATTTTTTAGGTTGTTTACGGAATTCCGTAAAATTGTTTGATGGATTTGACATCATGTTCTGTTTTGGCTCTTTGAAGACTCAGCAGTATATTCTGTCTGTTAAAGAGTGTCAGGTCATCATAATTGGCATCAATCTGATCCGCAGCGCTGTTGATGATCTCCAATCTTTTGGCATCACTCATCTGCGTGGTAAAAGAATCCAAAACCATGAAAATCTGATCGATGTTTTTCAGGCTTTCATCTAATATTCCCGAGTACACACTTTGCATATAATTGAGTTCGCTTGCATTAAAATGAGCATCCTTTTGAAACAAGTTCCAGGCTCTTTCATATTCCTCTACCAAACGAACCTGTTTTTTACTGATGTCTTTGATACGCTGATAATAGGTAATGATGGATTTGACTTTTGCGAGTTCTTCATAGTAATTTTTGTACAGCTCTTTTTGCTTTTGTGTCCACTCGGATATCTCATCTAATTTTAGTTTGGATAAAACATTCTCTATTTTTTTCTGCGCATTCTGAAGCCAGATCGTTTTGTTCTGCAGTTTTTGAATCCTTAGATCAATAGCCTTTATTACCTTTTTGGCAACCGCTTTTACGATTTCTAAAATTGGTATTGCCGCCACTGTTGCCGGTCTTGCCGGAGTGCTAATGAGTAAAAAGCACAATAGGCAGATCGTGATTTTAGTTTTTGCTTTCATATTATTGTTGTTTGGGTTTAATTTTTCATGATGTTTTTACTCTTAGGTCAATGGCGAGCGCCGCAATACCTTTTTTAATGTCACCATCAAATTTCCTGGCATATGCCTGTACTTTTACTTTTTCAGTTTCTTCGGTGGTGTAGGCCAAATATTCCTCCAGCGACACTTCCGTACGGTAGACTTTAGATTGCATGCCTCCCAGGGAGATAAACACTTCTTTGTACTTTTTATCAGGATCATTGGCTTTGTTAACCGAGAGCACTAGTGCCTTTTCTTTATCAGTAAGCCCAAGCAGTTCCTGAATTTGTTCGAATTTATTTTGATACTTGCTCTGATCCAGTAATATCTTGCAGTCACTGTTATTGATGATAGCCTGCTTGACTACCGGGGAAGAAATTATATCTTCGACTTCCTGAGTCACTACAATGGCTTCGCCAAAGAATTTACGCACGGTCTTGAATAAATACCGAATGTAATCTGCCATCCCTTCCTTGGCAATTGCCTTCCAGGCTTCTTCAATAAGGATCATTTTTCGAATGCCTTTGAGTTTGCGCATCTTACTGATAAACACTTCCATGATGATAATTGTTACCACCGGAAAAAGTATTGGATGGTCTTTGATATTATCGAGTTCAAAAACAATAAATCGTTCTTTTAACAGATCCAGATTCTCGGTAGCGTTGAGCAGGTAATCAAATTCACCTCCCTTGTAATATGGACGAAGCACATAAAGAAAATTATTCACATCAAAATCTTTTTCTTTTACCTTATCACCTTCCAATATGGTAACAAACTCGTTTTTTAGAAATTCATAAAAGCTGTCAAAACAGGGAAACAAATCCGAGTTACTGTCTAACTTTTCATAATACAATTGCAACGCATTGGACAGTGCTACATATTCACTTCTATTAAAAGTCTCATTGTCTTTTTTCCAGAGTGCGAGTAGCAATGTTTTAATACTTTCTTTTTTCTCGGTATCGAGCGTATCACCTTCGCTGATGTAAAATGGATTAAACCTAATCGGGTTCTTTTCATCGTATGTAAAGTAGTAGCCCTTTACCATATCACACAATCCTTTGTAGCTATGTCCAACATCCACCAGTACAATATGAGTTCCCTGCTCATAATAACTCCTAACCATATGGTTGGTGAAAAAAGATTTACCGCTTCCCGAAGGTCCCAGTATAAATTTGTTTCGATTGGTGCAGATTCCCATCTTAACAGGCTCGTCGCTAATATCTACATGAACCGGTTTTCCTGTCAAGCGATCTCCCAATCGAATACCCGTTGGACTCAGTGAAGAGCGGTAACCTGTTTCCAGATTCAGGAAGCAAGTCGCTTGTTCCGTGAACGTATCGAAAGTGTCATTCATTGGGAAATCTGCGGAATTCCCGGGAATTCCTGCCCAAAATATTTGTGCAGCTCCAACCGTTTCTTGTTTCGCAGCAGCATCCATCTGAGCTAAAGCTGAAGAAACTTTATTTTTCAGGTCTTTGAGCTCTTCTTTATTGTCTGTCCAAATCAGTACATTAAAATGTGCTTTTACTGGAAGTCGTTGCTGGCTAATAGCCTCGTTAAGAAAATCATTGGTCGCGTCACGCGCAATCAGGTTTTCCCTGCTGTAGGCTGATAAGGATTGGAGACGTAATCTTTTACTTTCGAGTTTTTGAAGTGTTTTCTGAAAATCTTCTATAAAAATATATTGATTGTAAATATGATTACAGGAAAGCAATTGCCCGAGTGTTGAAGCAAATCCAATACTGAATTTGGTCTTATCAGTTGAATATCGGTCGTAGTTGATTCGGGAACCACATAAGGCAGGCAGATCAGCTGCATCTCCCAATGTATAAATCTGACAGTGTTTATCTCCAACCTGCAGGCCATCATCAAAAGCGATATCTTTAAAAACAAAGGAGTTTTCTTTTTCAGAAAGAAAACAATATCTTTCTATAATCCCAATTTTTCTGCTATGGCTTTTGAGTTCATCGTTTCCAAGACGAGTCAGTTTTACAAAACCACTGTCTTCCAGTATGCGTCTGAATTGCCCGGTACTGTCAATAAACTCCTGACGTACTTGCACTTTTAATGTTTCTTCCGGAACTATTGAACTTCTAAGTAAATTTGAAAATAAGGAACTCGATGTTTTTCTTCCTGCCGGTTTTTTAGTTAAAAAAATGTAACAAGAATGATCCAGAAAGGGCCGTTCATTAAAAAAACGTTCACTGCTTCGGGTAAGAAAACTGGAATCTTCACTTGTGAAATCAGGTTCAAACTTACTATCGATAAACCAGTCCTGTTTATGGAATACGCTAAATTTCGGAAGCAGTTTTATGGCTTTAAGCCATGCCTGATGAAATGCTTCGTATTCCTGATCCGACAAGGTAAATATCTCAGGCAGTTCTGCTTTGAAAACCACTGTTACATCTCCTTGTTTGGACAGGATGCAATCGTGCTCCACATCCATAATTGGTAAAATATCATCTATCATCTTTTCCATCATCCTCTTTTTTACCGCTCAGGCAGAGCTGAGCAAATTCTATTTCATCATCCTAAATATTTTTCTGCTTTGGGACTTTACTGCTTTGGGAATCTGTCGTTTTGCCAAAGCTTTCATCATTCCATATTCACCGTATTTGTGGCTCATTTTATATATTTTCAATACCCATAATGTTCCTGAAATACCAATAATCCCTATACAGATTATAGAGGGTAAGCCAGCTATGTACATAATGGCAAACAGTATCATAAGTACAATTACGCCACCACCCAGATACCAGATATATTGTGCCTTTAAACCTTTAAACTCGATGCTCTGGTTAATTCCTTTGTTGATTTGATAAACACTGTTTGACATGGGATCTATTTTAAAATTTCATTCTGTTACTGCGTCTCATTTCTGAAAAAGAACGCTCCTGCCATTTATCAGTATTACTTTCAGCAGTTGTACAACCCTTTGCCTCTTCACCATTCTTTATTGGCAGTTGAATGACCGGCACTGCATCGGTTAATTTTGTTTCATTATTAAGCTTATCATCCTGTGGATTAGCTTCTTTCAATTGGTTCTCCTGAATTTTCAGGGCTATTTCCCTTTCCAAACTAGAGAGGTCGCTTTTCATTTTTTGCAGTTCATGCTCCTGGCTGAATACTTTTGTACTTAATTGCTGTAATTCTGGAAGCTGGTTTTCAATATCATTCAGGGACTTTTGATATTTCTGTGTGAGATATTCGACCTTATCAATTGCATTAAGAAAATGGCGGGCTGCCAATTTTGGATTGTCCACATTGGGAGTTCCTCCATTGGAAGTATATTTGATACCATCTTCCAAACGTTGTGCGTAAAAGCTGTTAGAGTAACGGTATTGGTACAAACCATCATTTTGAAACGCTTCACGTTCTCTTTTTATGTAGAGTTTAAAATCATATAACTTTCCAATCTCTCTAGGCTGGTTTTCTACTTCGGGAGGTTTCCAGTTTTTATAGAGCAGGATAATTTCTTTACCTATACTTTCCGGATCTGCTGTCCTGCAGTTATACAACTGGATTGGATTGGCTTTAGAGCCATCAGGCTCATACTTGAGATTGTTTTTGTAAAAGCTGTGATCAGCAGTTAATTTATCCAATGTTTTAGTGGTGATTCCCTTTTCTTCTATGAGGTATTCAACCTGATATTTGGTTCTGGAAATTTCTTTGTAATGTGCTTTTTTGAGGCTTTCCATTACCGCCACTTTTTTCTCCAGTTTTGATTTTTCCAATAAAGAAGTATCTCCTGATAATACTGCGATGTATTCCGAAAAGTTCATTCCGCTCTGCTCATCCATGGCTCCTTCATCAATAGTCCTGACATTAAGTTCACAATTTTTCATCTGACTGATAAAAGTCTGTTTGTTCTTCAAAAGGTTGAATTTGTAATTGTCCAGTGACTGCTCCGTGGCATAGATGAAATTCTTTACCTTATTACCATAATGCTGTTTAGCAACTTCGTTTCCTTGTCTGCTTCCTCGGCCATTGCGTTGTCCGAGATCAGATGGCCTCCAGGGAATGTCCATATGATGCATCGCCACAACACGCTTTTGCACATTAAGTCCTGTTCCTGCTTTTTCGGTACTGCCCAAAAGAATACGTATTTCACCCGTATTCATTTTAGAAAACAATTCTGGTTTCTTCTTGTCAGTCCAATCGTGGATGTAGGTAATCTCATGGGCAGGGATATTAAAATCCCGTATCAGTTTTTCTTTAAGGGCATCGTACATATTAAAGTCATCCGGCTTGGGTGTACCGATATCCGAAAAAACAATCTGAGTGCCTTTATGTTCCATGGAAACCTGGTAAATTTCAGCCACATTTCTGGCGCATGTATTGACTTTATTGTTTGGATGATCATCGTAACGATCACTTATGAGTCTCATATCAGCAGCCATTTTTTTAGCATAGTTAGTAGCGATGAGCATTCTGCCTTTATCTTCCTGCTGGGTAAGGGGCGCTCTGCCGATAAGGGTTGCATTACCTGTTTTGGCAAACTGCATGAGCTGGATAATAAACTGGCTTTGCTCAGGTGTAGGACTGATATTGACAAGCCGTTCCTCAATTTCCGGTTTGTCGAGATCAATATGTTTTGCTGTTTTATAATCGGTAATTTCATTGTAGAATAGCGCCAATTCCGGAACTTTAATAAAATGGCGAAAACGCTCTTTGGCAATAATTTCGTTGGTAACCGAAAATTCAAAATCAGTTGTTTTTCTGGCGAAGACAGCTGCCCATCCGTCAAAGTTTTCAATCTGCTGGCGTTCCATTTCTTTAGGCCGCAGGTATTTGAAAAGCAAGTACATTTCTGTCAGGCTGTTTGAAATAGGAGTGCCCGAAAGAAAAGTTACACACAAATCCGAATCGAATTTTTCCTGCAGCGTGCGTACAGCAAATAACATATTAAGCGCCTTTTGGCTTCCCTGCATATTTCCAATTCCTGCAACACGATCATGACGGGTCGTGAAAGTCAGGTTCTTGAATTTATGTGATTCATCCACAAACAAATGATCAATTCCCATTTCTTTAAAGTTGATCCCGCTGTCCTTTTTATCTTCTATATCTTTGAGCAGTGTTTTTAGTCTGCCATCCAGATTATTTTTTCGTATTTCAAGACCTTTTAAGATCTTTTTAGAGATGTCGTCTCCCAAATCTCTGGCTGTATCAAGGTCTCGTTCTATATTATCTAGCTCATTTTGTAAGATCTCTTTTTGTATTTCCGGTGACTGCGGAATTTTACCAAACTGGTCGTGCGTTAAAATGATGCAGTCCCAATTGTTATTTTTAATCTCATGGAAGAGTCTCATTCTTTTAGCCGGAGTAAAATCATTCTCACCCGGAGCTAAAATCCTTGCATTGGGATAAGCCTTTCGATAGGTTGCTGCAATTTGATTTACATTGGCATTGAGTGCCAGTATTGCAGGTTTGTGAATAATTCCTAATCGTTTCATTTCATTGGCCGCTACAATCATAGTCAGTGTCTTGCCAAGCCCGACCTCATGATCGATTAAAGCACCACGGTTTTGGATAATACGCCATGCCGCATTTTTCTGAGAGCTGTATAAATCATCGATTTCAAGCGCTTTTTTATCCAGACTCGGAAAACTCAGGTGGCTTCCGTCATATTCGCGTAATACATAACAATTGAAGGTATTATTATATAGACTTTCCAGTTCATTTTTGTCGCTTATTGGTAATTCCTGCAGCCACTCTATAAAACCATTACGGATGTTCTCAATTTTTTGATGTGCAAGCTGTATCGCTTCATTGTCGGGCATTCGGATTGGTTTTCCGCCTGGTCCCTCAACTTCATAGGTGAAAAACGGTGCAGTATTTTCAAGGGCATGCTCCAGTATCGTGTAGCCATAAGTGGTTCTGCCGCTTTTTGGAGTTACCGAAAACTCTCGGTCTATTTTGGTATTGTGTCCTGTACTTACTTTAAAGGTATCCAGTGATGGGAAATAATTAATTTCAGTTGGCTGATCAAATAATTTTCCAGCGAAATTCTCATAGTAGCGGCTGGGAATCCATCGTTCACCAAGGTTAAAATCCAATAATTCAAAAGGGATACGCTCAGGCTGTACTTTTTCAAGTGCCTGCAATCCTTTGTAATATTGCGTATTTTCGGGATATAGCTCCACAGCTTGTTTTGCCTGCCGTAACTTTTCCACAACATTACCGCTTAAGTAGAGGTCTGAAGTTTCCCAATTCTGACCTGTTGGATTCAAATAGATATGATGGTTCAAACGTTCTATAACCTCATTTTGTTCAAGTCCTGTCGCCGCAGTTATAAATCCTAAGTCAACAGCTCCAATTTCGTTTAGACTTCGGGCTAATGCTTCAATGGGATCGTCTGTATAATAACGTTTTTGCTGTTTTAATACAGATTCGATTAAAATATCCGATTTTAAATAACGTTCTCCTTCTTTGCGTTCCAATGAAGAAAGAATGGTGAAACCAAAAGCGGAATCCTGCATGATGAGCCTGCGATTCTCAGCACCATTTAAAATACCATAGTGAGAAACAAATTTTGTATACTGCTCATCGAGATTTTTTCGAACTTCATCACTGGCTGTTTGGTCTGACTGCTCTTTCTCAAACAATTCCAGATAATGATCCCGAACAGTTATATAGGAATCATAAAATTTGAGATTACCCTGTGTTGCTAATGGCTGAAAAAAGGCCTGTTTATGCTTGTCATTTATGTCACTGATAATCCCAACGGACTCTCCAAGCCGAACCAGTGTTCCTTCTTTATAGAACGATTTGAACGGCGCCAGTTCTTCATAAAGCTGTCTTTCCAGATTAAAGGCAGATTCAAGGGTTTGGTCTCCTTCATAAATATATTTATGATCATAGTACTGAAGGGTATTGGATAAAGCCAGTAATTCATGAGGCAGTAATCCACCATTCATCCAATTGGCTGAAAAGCCATCAATTTCTTTTACATTAGAATATAATTTATACAAATACCGATTGGACTTGTTTTGTTTGGCAGCAATCAGCACCACATTTTCATGTGATGGATTATCAGTGGTACGTATAGTGCTGAGTATCCTTGCTGTTTTTTTATCTACTACTGTTTCATCAAGGGGATTGATGTAATCCATCGCACGGTTGATGTTCTCCGCAGGGACAGTATCAAACAAGCCAAGCTGAACTGAAATACCGCTTGCTTTGCTCTCAGGCATGGGTAAATAAGTAAATTTCGGCCCGATTGTTTCAGCGGGTTGAGCGATCTCGATTTTTTGAGCTTTTTCAAAAAGTTCCTTTTTAAAGTTATCTTTTAGTCCTTTGGAAATATTTTCTGCAAGACGATCTTTAATAGAATTGATATCCCCATTTTGTCTCACACTTTGATGTGCCTGCCCGTATTGGTTTTTACCGGCTTGTATTTCATTACCAACGATAAGTTCGGGTCTGTTGTGCAGGTATTTATTAATACTGTATTTTCCAAATTCATTTTCCAGTTCAACGGTTTGCAGCAGTTCATTTTCATGGTCAGACAGCATTTCTTTATGCTCGTTTTTCTGTACAATAAGCAGATGATTAGGAGCATCCGTATTTCCGGTTTCCTTCATCAGGTTATCAGGCATAACGGTGGCACTCACAAAATCTGCATTTTGAAAAAGATATGCGCGGGCACTCTTATTGGAAGGGCTGTTTAAAAAACCGTCTGTAGTTATGTAGGCCATAAGACCGCCATCCGCGAGTTTGTCCAGTCCTTTGGCAAAGAAGTAATTATGAATTTTTCCTGAAATCGCTTTATCAGGATAGGCTTCGTCGTAAACAGAAAAATTACCAAAAGGAATATTACTGACCACAAAATCATAACTGTTATTATCACTTGTTGGAGCTTCTTCAAGTCCTATAATATGAGTGGTGTTTTTGGTTAAAAGTGTACTGTTTAATGCAGAAAGCACCAGTCCGCTTAATCGGTCTTTTTCCACAGCAGTAATTTGTTCCAGATTTGGAAATACTTTTTCTGCTTCAGTTATAAAAATACCTGATCCTGCTGATGGCTCATATAAGTTTTTAGGGTTTATGTCTTGCTCTTTTAAAACAGTGTACAAAGTTTTGGGAACAATCTCCGGGGTATAAAATGCCGTAAGGACACTATTACGAAGTGATGAAACAACTGCATTATAATCCTTTTCAGAATAATGTTCCTGCAATATTGCATGCAGTCTTGTCATCTCTGGATGAAGCTTCAGGTCTTCTTTTGTCGCTCCGGATTTTATCCAGTCTTCGGTAGTACTATGAGGATATAATACAGCCTTGATACCTCCAAATCCGGCATATGCCTTTAGTGTAGCAACTGCTTCTTCCGATAAAGCATTACCTTGCTGCCATTGCATGGCAATGGTAATTGCCTCGATATTGATACTTAGTTTTTGGGATAGATTGTAAGCCATAATTACTCATTTTCATACTACACACTGCTATAAATAGCTCAATTCAGATAGTCAGCAATCTGACCAATAAGGGCATTTCTCAAAGCAAGATCTTCTTCATTTTCTTTAGTAAAACCAATGGTCTCAAAAATGGGTTTGCAGCTTTCCATAAGGTTGATTACCTCAAAGGTCAGGATACCTGATTCCTGAAAATCTACATAGGTTTTCTCAAACTCATCAGAAAGCAGGGAGCGGATATATAAAAACCGGGAAGGTTTTAGATCTTCGGTAAGTATATTGAGACAGATTTCTTCGATGATATATTTAGGTGTCCCATCAGAAAGCATATCGTCCAATAGGAATTTAATTCCATTTATTTTTTCATTGAGATAATCTAGTACGCTGTAATCTTCCTGAAGGGTAAACATCAAATCGGGATTGTTATGGATAATATAGAACCATAACTTTTCTTTGAGTAGCTCTTCCATAGCAATTCATTTTAAATCCCAAAGAAGGATTTGATTACTGTCGCTACTACTACCAGAAAGACACAGCTTCCAAACCAGGCTGCAGCTACTTTTCCGGTATCGGGATCACCTGCGTTCCATTTTTGATATACTTTCACAGCGCCTATTAATCCGAGTAATGCGCCTACGGCATACATTAGTTCTGTGCCTGCATCAAAATAACTTCGTACCTGCTGGTTGGCTTCATTGATTCCTGCCAGACCATCTTGGGCGTAGGTTTCATAACTGATCACAAAAAGAATTTGTGTCAGAAGAATACCAATAGTATATGTTTTTTTCTCAATAAACTTCTTAAAATTCCAGTTCCATTTTTTCATCACACATTATTTTTAAAGTTCAAAAATTCGGATAAAAAACGGAGGTGTAGCCGCTGTCGCAGTCCTCTTTCCTGTTACATCTGTCCTGCTGCGCCGGGATGGACAGGGGCAGTTCCTCCGTTATATTGTTTTAGAGTTTATTCCCAAAGTGCTTCTGCTTCCTTCTGGGTTAAAGTGATGGATTCGAGTTTATCACATTCTGAAACTATCAGCTCGCTTATTGAAGAATTGAAAGGCGAGTCTTTTACTGAGGGAAATTCTCTTAAAAGAAGTTGCAGATAATAGGTAAATTCTTTTTTTACCAATTTTTTCTTTGTGGCATCTGTGATAAAACTCTTTAATCTTGCCACCAGAGCATCAACATCCTGAAAAGTGGTGTCAAATTCTTCTAAAGAAGTTTGGTCTGAAATTGTTTCTGGTAATTCCTGATAGTTTTGTTCAGTTTGAGGATCTTGATAATTTGGGTTTTCAAATCCACGAAATTGAAGTTTCCGTTTTCCTGATATGAGTTCTTTGAGGTCATCAAAATAAAATCGAAATCCAATAAATAAATACCAGCTTGCCAATAGCAGAATAACTACAACTATGTAATTACCCCATGAAATGTTTGTAAACATACGCTCTTCATTTTATCATTCTACATTAGTTTCTCATAATCCAGTTGACAATTCAATTCTGGATCTTCATCATTACAGGGCAAAGAAACAATAGACTACAAACAGCCACAAGTACAACTTTTTGTTGTACCCCAGTTGTACCCCATTGAACCCCCAGTAAAATAAAGGAGAAAAAAAATAAAAAAATGTAGAAAAACAGAATTGACTTCCATTGAGCAAAAGATACAGTTATCCATTGCAACAGAAACTAAATAGCAGACTGTGGGACAGGTAGAAAAAGAAAAGCAAAACAGTTCGGAGAATATTGTATATACAAAAGGTATTCATTTACTTGGTGGTATATTGTAAAAAAAATTATTCTTCTTCGTATTTTTCATCCATTTTGCTGATTAGTACATCAAGTAGACTGTCAAGGAATTTCGGTTGGTTAATTTTCGGGGCTTCAGTTCCATAAACGTATGATAGGAATCAACTAAATCAATATTAAAAGTGCTTTCAAATGTCTTTGCAATTACCTTAATAACGAACTAAAAAAACTCAAAAGGTATTGTGATAACAATCTTTAATTTTATAAATAATACCGAAACAATAATTCTTTTATTGATGATAAGTTGTTTGTTCGTGGGAAACACTATATTAAGCTCAGTTTAGACCCCTTCTATTTTGAAGTAGACCATACTTTTCAACCTCACACTATTTTAAGGCACCAAAAATTATAGCTAACGAGCTGATAAAAGTTTATATTGAAGACCAGCTTCACAATACATTATTATAGATATAAGAACAAATCAATAGATCTGTCAAAATTAAATTGGACTGGAAGTAAAACAGAATTGACTTATTCCCTATATTAATTAGGGAGATTTGATAACGGAAATGCAGATATTAAGGTATTTAATGATAAGCTTTACGTCATAAGTTTTTTTTGTTTCGATTTTATAAATGGTATTATAGTAAATTAATTTTGAAACAATAACCGGTTTCTTATATTTGAAAAAATGTATTTCTTCATCCGTATTCTTAAATCCTTTTTCTAATACAAACATCTTTAATTTATATAAAGAATTAACAATAAGGTTTACAATAATTTCTATTCTTTGAATGGAGCAATCTGCTTCAATCTCTAATTCGTGGATTTCCGTTTCTAATTTACGAAGTGTTTCAACATAGAATTTTTCCATACGAGCCATAAGTACTGTTCAGGAATTTGAATAATTTGATTATTTACTCGTTATGTAGCTTTTCTAAGTTATATAGGATTAGATTATTATAATATCAGACTTATTACTGGAAACTATCCAGATTGAGCCATACTTTCGAAAACATTCCTGTATCAGGTCTTCTGTCTGTGTTTCGCTACAGATAGCTGTAACAAAAATGGAAAACCCAATCCTTAATAATCGTTAAAAAGGCTTTCGAATATCTTTTGCTTATTCTCCAATTATTATTTTAAAAATTTATTCATTTCAGTAATGAACCATTGTGGCTCGTCTGTAGCCATAAAGTCTTTGGCATCTTCTGTTACCTTGTGCGTTACATTAGGTGTATTGCCGTACATTTCTTTCAGCTTTTTATTGGCTTCGGAAATCGGCATATTCTTATATGTTGTGGTAAAATACCAAGTGGTAAATACCAGTATTGGAATTTTATTATTTTCAAGTGTTAGGCGCAAATCACTACTGAACTGTTCGCAAAGTGTTTCTGTCAGATTTTACCTGTCATTCTACAAATCTCGCTACATCTTCTGACTTGGTAAAGTTCATCATTTCGGCTGTTTGTCTTTGAGTGGCTTTAAATGTTTCAGCCTCCATTTCCATAGTTCCTTTACGAATACTGCTTTTCATTTGTTCCAATTCTTCTGTAGTGATATTGGCATTCAACACCATATTTAATTTGGGATAAAAATCGGAAGCAACGATGGCTTTTATTTTCAAATCCTCATACTGCGCCGTTTTAACTGTTATAAAAGTTACATAATTTTGTCCGATCAAAACCACATCTTTTAACTTATTCTTTTTTTATGAACTGCTGAATTTCATTCACATAAGCATCTTTGAAAAGTGCATCAATGGTTTTTTCTCCATTAAATCCCGGAAAGTCGGCAAGGTAAACGGTATTTGTTTTTTCATAATTATTAGAAACTCCTTTCCACATTTCGGAAGAACAGCCTATATGTGGCAAGAAAATAATGGGATTTCCCTTTTTGCTAAGCTATGTGAAATGAACGGCGTTTTGGGCAAAAGCAAATGTGGTAAATAAAATAATGACAATAAAAAGTGACAGTTTTTTCATGATTTTTGAATTATTTTATAGGTTTAGATGTCAGATTATATTAAATCTTACAAACTTATTTCTTCTTTGCTTTAATTTCTTTGTTAAATTGCAATGCAATGTCCAGCCATTTGTTCAGTTGGTTATTCGTTTTAATATAATCAGGGTTAATGTATCCGTAACCTTTATATTCTCTGCCTTTTGTAAGCATCGCTCGAAAACCATTCTGTTCACAAAATTCGTTGTGAAGATTAGGATCAAAGCGTACCATCAGTTCATCGCCACTTACGCCTACACACATTTTTTTGTTGACCATAAAAGTAAGCCCATGAAACATTTTCTTTTCAACGATCTCCAATTCTGGAAATTCTGCCAGATATTCCCTTACTCTTTTGGCTAATTCTTCATCATATGCCATCGTACTATGTTTTATTTTTATCAAAACCTGCATTTCGAAGCTCGTGGGTATCGTGTACATGGCTAATGAATGTAATTTTACTCTCACGTACTTTAAAATGTTCGCAGATTTGTAATGGGGCAAGTCCTGTTAGCTTAAGGGTATAAATAAGAACAGCTTCTTCTTTATTACCCAAATGTGTGAGCAGAATAACTTCCTGTAAAGTACTTGCAGTGAACTGTACAGCTTGCAAAAACTCAGCTTTGCTGACATAACTGTTAATAAGCATTTCGAATGCGATTTTGTCTGAGAGAAAGGACGAAGTCTTTTCAAAATCATTTTGGCACCAGGCATTAAAGTATTTTAAGGCTATACTTAAGGAAGTTTGGTTTGTATCCATTTTTATATTATTTCTGTTCAATCAATTTTAAATCCTCTGGTTCATATTCATTTGTACCACGTTGTTCTTTTTTCAATTTCCAGTATTTCATTGTGTCCTTTGCTGTAAAGGGGGGATCGTCTGCCAAAAAAAGCACGCATCTAACGGTTGTATTCAAACTGTGGGGCAATTTCGGTCTGGTAATCTTTATCTTTTTTCAGGGCGCTAATTTTCTTCCATTTTTCAATGGCATCCTGCAAGGTCTTTCCTTTAGCTTGTTTCATCCAGTTCATCAACTTTACGCTGAATGAAAAGTACGAACCTATTTCGGTAAGAAAAAATGCCCTTACATTTTCCGAGTTTTTATAATTGTCGGTAATGATGGTCGATTTTGTTAGCGTTTCGGTCTTCCGGTCAAAGGTGTATTTTGATTTTTTGATTGCTGTTTTCACCTTCACAATTTCGCTAGTGGAAATATAAGCTCTTATTCTTTTTGCCAGTTCCTGATTTCCGCCAACTGTACCGATGCTTTCGTTCCTGCAAAAAGAAACCAGTTCTTCCTTTAACCAATAAAAATCATTAAAGTCTGTAAGAGAGATATTTTTATTGAGTGTTGGTATTTGCATTTTTTTATTAAACCTTATAGATTTTTAAAACCTATAAGGTTTTGTTATCTAATCATTTTCTATTTAAAATTCCTGATAGTCGATGGTACGGCTTTCTTTTAAAGAACCGTTGTTAGCATCCTTAATTTTCATTACGGTAACCTGATTTTTATTGTTGTAGGTGTATTCCAAAGTAGATGTGTTAATTACATTACCTGATGTAAGCGACTTCCTTATATAAGCCTGCGGATTATTGGGCGCAGGAAAATTTGTTCCCGGAAAACCCATCATAATAAAGGCTATCATATCATTTACCGGATTTGAAATAGAACGTAATTTAGTATCGTAATTACTAAAAATATATTCCCAATCTTCCACTGTAACATTTACATCATCTATTACCACACGTTCGATATTTCCAGTTGCACCAAAACGGTAATACCAGGTTGTCAAGAGATTTCCTGAAGTGTTTTTTATTCTTCTCTCTTTTCCACCATCAGGGCGGTAGTACCAATCTATGATATAACGAAGTGTGCCATTAAAAAACTGTTCTTCTTTATACACTCCATTAGCATTGTAATAATAGATTTGTTTTTTAGTCTGTATTGCTGGGTCATTATATTCTATTATTTCAGTGATTTTATCGGCTTCATAGCTAAAGGTATTTGTTAAGTTTTGGTTAGGGGTTTGATTAACAATTGTGACTTTATTGATACGCTTTTGATTATCGTAGGTTATGGTACTGGTTTGGGTAACCGCTCCACTTATATTTGTGTGAGTTACTTTCACGGGCAAGCTCTTGGTGGCAGGTACAGTTGCAACAGTTGTAAATTTAAACACACTGCTTGCCGTGGTTGCACCTTTGGCATCGGTAGCTACTACTTTCCAGTAATAGACAATATTGTTTGCCAGCGCAGTAGTTGGCATATAACTAACAGCGGTTAACCCACTTTTTATCAGTGTTATGGGATTGACGTTCTGGTCAAGATAAACACTGTACGTTACCGTATCACCATCAGGGTCAGTTGCGGCTTGCCAGCTTAGTGCCGGTGTTGTGGCAAAACCAGTTGCATTACTTGCAGGAGAAGTAAGCGTAAAGGCTTTTGGAGCCTGATTATCTGGTACGATGTCTTCATCTCCTGACTTTGAACAGGACAGTAACGATACAAACAATAAGGATAAAAATAAGTACTTCATAAATTGCAGTTTTAGAAAATTTATACTCTTTAGATACGCTGCGTTAAAAGATCTTACAGCTTTATTTTTTATTTATTAATTGATTAAAAGTTATTGGTAAACCAAATGGATTATATTTAAAATTAGATGTACTGAAAAAGAAAATCTTACTAGATGACGAATTACGGTCAAAAAACTTAGGGCAGTGCATTAACTGACCCAAGCTCCTTAATTATTACCAAATTTGTTGATTGTCTAAACTGTGATTTTTCAACAATTACTTCCGTTTTACTCAACTGTTTATTACTGTTTTGCTATTGCTATATCTAATGCTAATGCTTATTGTGTACAATTGGTAAGATTGGTTGCTGTGTCGTTTTTCCAGATTTTGGCCAAATTTTTACCATCGTTCTTTTCCCAGCCAATTACGTAAACATTGGTTGCTTTTGAGGTACTGTTATCGTCTTCTGTGTCTTTACTGCAAGACATTGTTATGCTTAATAATGTAAGTGCAAATACTGCTTGTCTGAATTTCATAATTGTATTGTTTTAAGGATTTTGCAAATAAAGTTTTTCATATTCATTCATGATTGTAAAAAACGCTAGCTTGAAAAGTAATTTATCATTCGTTTTTTGCTTCTTATTATCTGGTATTAAAATGTTTACCAGACTGTTTCCAATATATTTTCGATAGCTTTTTTGGTAGAGACCCATTCGTCCAGTTTGCCATAATTACTGTTTACAGCATATACGATTACGGATTTTGATGAGGTTATGTAAATCATATTGGCATAATAGCCAATGGCATCTCCACTGTGATAATAGACATCGCCTTTGGGGGTTTTCATTTTAAAAATACCCAATCCGTACTCAATTGGGAAGAAATCGGGATCCTGTTCATGGGGCGTTTTCCATGTCAGCATTTCGGCCAATAGTTTCGGATTTACAACTTCTCCATTCATTAACTTTTGAAAGAATAGTGACATATCATAAGGATTGGAAATCAGCCCGCCATCGGCAGTATAATAATCCCAACCGCTGAAATAAGTGCTTTCGGTTATTTTAAAATTACTGTATAAGTCTATATAGCCCCGAACAATATTGTGTGGCACAGGATTTTTTGAGGCGAATAACGATTTTGTCATTCCAAAAGCCTTAAAAATGCGTTGTTCGAAAACTTCATGCAAAGGTTTGCCTTCAATCTGTTCTATTAAAATTCCGAGCAGTATGTAATTGGTATTGGAATATCGCACATCTGTACCCGATGCAAAATAGGCGTCCTGATTGTAGGCATAGGACATTAAGTCTTCAGCATGCCATTCTTTTTTGAGGTTGTTCATCGAAGCGGTCTGAAACTTCGGGTTCTGAATGTAGTTGTAAATACCACTACTGTGCTGTAATAACTGGCGGATGGTAGCAGTTTCTGCATTTTGGATTTTGCCGATGTAACTGCCTTTGAGGTAATGTGCTATTTTTTCGTCCAGATTGATTTTATTTTCATCATAAAGCATCATTGTTACTGTGGCAGTAAACATTTTTATCGTCGATCCCATCCGTGAGATCATACAGGGTTGCATGGGCACATTGTTAGAAATATCAGCTTTGCCGGAAGCTCCCAGCCATTGTATCGAATTGGGATGGTACACGCTCATCATAATACCGACAGTTCCTTTTTTTACTATTTCATCCAATTTTGCCTGGTATTGCTGTGCTTTGGGATGGCTTGCGCTATTGTCGACAAAATCAAAATTGCAGGAATAAGCTTTAGGGTCGATAACTTCGTCTTTTTCGCAAGCTGTAAACAGCAATGCAAAAAATGATACTACAAAAATTTTTTTCATTGTCAATTATTTTATCTGGTAGAGGATTGGCTAATCAATTTATATACTGTTAGATATTCGTTTAATTAAATAGGTCTTTTTCTGTAACTACCTGCTTTATATTTATGCTTCTCATATTCTGGTCTATTTTCAGGCTGTTTTGCTGATGTGTTTTAGGCTTAATATTCAATTAGTTGGCTAATTATTTATTTGCACCTATAAAAAACTTTACACCTAAGTGTAAGTTGTTATGTGGCATCAAATCGATAAATCCGAGCGAAAAAGGATATTCGACCCATACCTGATAGCGAACGAATAGTTTAAGGCTGGTTATGCTTTTTGGATGTAGATAATAGCCTGTCTCTAAAGAAAAGGAGGGTGCAAAACGTCCTGTACCTGTATTCTTTGTGGCAGAATAACTTCCGTTTTCAAAGGCATATTCTGTTGCGTTACGAAAGCTTCGCATATAGCCCACACCGAGCAGTGCTGATAATTCGATGCCTGGCTTAAAACGATATTCGTAACCCATTTCAGAAAAAACAGTTACAGCCTGATTTAAATACCTGTGATAGTAATAACTGGCTCCAATGGTTTGAAACAGTCTGCTGTGCTTTGGCTGTTTGCTGTAGTTCAATTCGGTTGCTACTGCTATTCCGGGATGGATTGGGGAGGTTAGCAGTTCTGAAAAGGGCATTGATGTAGCCTGATTAAAAGCAGATACGGTGATAGGAATACCCTTTTCCTGTGCATAAACCAGGGAGGAAAATAGTAAACCAATTAATAGTGATGAATAAATCGTTTTTGTATGCATGAAATAATTCTGTATTTTGCTACAAAATTATTTCTACATACGGTTGTTTGCTAGTAACTTACGATCTAAAAAACTAAAACGGACATATTACAGACTGAAACGGACAGCTATTTTTTCCACCATTTTCTGAAATCGGAAGTATTGGTTTTTGAAATGTAAACGGCATCGTTTACAGGAATTACGAAATCTACTTTTAGTTTTCGGGTTTCGGTAGCTATAACAGCCTGAATAGCCTCGGCCGATGTTAAATATTGACGGTTGATCCGAAAAAAGCTGCTTTCTAATTTCTTTTCCCACTCCTCCAGTGTACCATCTAAACGAAAGACTTCGTTGTCGAAAGTGTAAAGCCAGAGCAATTTTTCATGGCTTTTAATGAAGGCGCAATCGGTCGTTTCTATTTTTAGTTCATTGAAGCCTTTGTGCACCACAAAATAAGGTATCGTCGCTTTGTTTTCGAGCGTTATTATTTTTTCAACAGTAATGATTTCAGTTTTTTTGTTCTGAAATAGGTATACGCCAACATAAAAGCTATTTACAAGCAACAGCAGTAAAAAAGCCAGAGGAAGTTCTAAATGAAGGATAGAGGAATTGGCAAAATTGATATTGATAGCGATTAAATACAGTACTTCCAATATCATCGCAACAAGGAGTGGCACCAGAATGCCATACAAGGCCTGGAGCCACAGTCTGGTTTTGAGATGTTCTTGCCAAGGATGTTTTTTATCAAAGTACAATATTATCTGCCTTACATAAAGTCCGGTGGAAAAGGTAATGAGCAATGCAAAAACAAGATCGGTGAAAAAGGAAGGCAAGCGAATCAGTTTTGCTATTGGATTGTCATTGGCAAAAAAAAGAAACGATATTGCTGACAGCGGATAGAAAGCTATCCATAAAATACGGTCTTTGTAGGTTACCTTCGAAACTTCACTCTTCATGATAGGTTGATTTGTGCAAAGTTAATCTTTTTTGTAATCATCTGGTTAAGGATTCTTTACTTCTCAAAAAGGTGTTTTTTAGCAATAATAATATTCAGAGATCTTACACATTTTAAAATAAAACAGCGCATAATTCCAAATAAAATCTTTATTTTTTTATTCCATTGTAAAAAAGGCTAAGCCCAAAAGCATTTTTTATTTACGGCTTTATTTACTTTTGCATGCTGTAATCTAATTTTTTTTTCTATTGAAAATTTACACCCTACATCCTCTGCTTCAGTATCTTGCTATCGTATCATCTACTTTGGTAATGATCCGGTGTTCAGACAGCCCTGGGTAGTCTCCCCAACAGTCAGTAATACACTGGCTATTCTTGTTTCGCCTGCCAGTGTAATTGATATTGGCAGGAAAGAACAGCACTCGGCACGCATCCGTTTTAGCGGGCAGACTGATGAGGTAAAATATTTTACAAGTGAAGCCATTGTCAATTCAGAAATCCTGGTAGAACTTAAGGCGGGTGCTGCTTTTGAATTGTTTGGAATTCCCAAAAACTATTTTACCAATAAATGGATGGAAGCAGATAATTTTTTACCGGATACTGTCACATTTTATAATCAACTGGATGACTGCGGTCTGGATATTGACAGTATGATTCCTAGTAGTAGATAATTGGCTCCTCCAAATTGCTGTAAGGTCTAAGAATAAAACAAAGACAGAAATTCTAGTGGCTATGGAGCATATCATTACAAGTTTAGGCCAGATGGATATTGTTCAGCTGCGCAATAAAGTAGGAATGACCAGAGCCTCTTTTCAAAACCATTTTAAACAGCAGATCGGCGTTTCTCCAAAAACCTACAGCCGTATTGTAAGGGAAAATGTAGCTTACAAAGAAATACAACAGATAAAAAATGTTGACTGGGAGCAGGCAACCCACGATTTCAGATACTTTGACCAGTCCCATTTTATAAAAGATTTTAAACATTTCTTTGGTTGTAAACCATCAGATCTTCATCGTGGCGGGTTTTTACAGTTTCTTTATAAAAATTCTCATTTTTAATAAGTGTAAAGATGGAAAAAAAGATCGTTACAATCTTGTAAAATAAGGTTCTTTGGGCTCTTTTGCTAAGGTTTACGATGATTCTGACCTGCTTCATTGGAGATTTATTTATGAATATTTACAAGAAATGTATTCTAAATTATAAGTATTTGTCACCCAATTCTATTATTTTTTATAATGAAGTTTCAAACTGTTTTTAAGCAGTTATTGCTTTTTGCCTTTTGTTTTCCAAAGAATAAATCCCGTAATAGAAAGTATTCCAGGGCTAAATCCGGCAATTACATACAAAATTTTAATCCAAAAATTATCATAATCCCCTCTGTGAAGCTGTTTCATGATCCAATAAAACCGGTCAGAAAATGATTTTTCTTCAATGCGTATGGTTTTGATCCAATTGCCATTATCACTGTCATAATAAACGTCGCTGCCTTTCCCAAAATACAATGGATTTTCAGTATCCGAAAACTCGCCGCTTACTATAATGTCTGTTTTTTTATCAGCAGCTATTTTTACGGCAATTGGATTAAAATTCGGAATCTCCCGAGCCTGTTTTATTACTTGGTCAATATTTGCCTTTACCTGATAATTCTGTTCTTTCTTAGGAATTAATTCCCATTCAGCAGGTAAAAAAAGACTTTTATTCATCCAGAAACCGGTAAAAAAAAGAATGAAATTAAGCATCAAAGTCCAGACACTAATAATCCTGTGCAATGAAGAAGAAAGCGTTCTGGAAGATTTACGATTTAACTTCTCTTTAAAAATAAGTACGGCAAATATCTTTTTACGATAAATGATCACACCTGTAATTAAGTTTAATAATAAAGTAATGGCCGCAATTGCCGTTATAAGCCGGCCTGGTTTATCAATTAAAAGCGAGTAATGCGCAGCATACAGCCAGCGGAAAAAAGGGGATTGCAAAGAACCAAAACTGCCCTCTCTCATAATTTTTCCAGAATAAGGGTCTATCATACAGCAATAGAGATAATTATCGTTTGCCTTGTCCTGATAATTAAAAATCATAAATTCATAGGTGTCGCAGGTATTTCTGGGAAAAGTCTGAAGCATGATCTGCCGCGCCTGGGGATACCTCTCAGAGACTTTATGATACATCTGGTTTAATGAAATGGTTTTACTGCCTTTAACGCAATAATGCATCGGCGGATTATTGAAATACTCGATCTCTTTTTTAAAAACCAATAAAGCGCCCGAAATTCCAAAAAATAAATACAGTACCCCGAAAAACAATCCGAGGTAACTATGCAGTTTAAATGAGGTTTTTGTAATTTTTTTCACTAGAAGTTCTGAATTACAGTATTATAATTTTAATTTTAGAGATAAAATCACTTGGCGAAGAGTTCCTGGAGTAATCATACCACGACCGCCGTACCAATAGTGCTCATTGAGCAGGTTATTGGCAGAAAGTGAAAATACATAACGGGTTTTCTCAAAACTTAGAACCGAATTGATCAAGGTATAAGGATTCGTGTAAAAAGAACCATTGGTATTATTAATCATCAAATCTTTACCATAATGACTCCCCCCTATACCAAACGAAAAGCCATTTAAAGCTTTTGACTGCGGAGCATAATTAACATACCACGTTCCGGAAAATTTAGGGCCGGCATCTACAGGTCTTAAACCTTGAGTAAGCGCATCTGAAACAATAAGTTTACTGTCATTATAAGCAAAACCGGCATGCAGAAAGAGTCCTCTTATCGGATTTGATTCTAAATCTGCCTCAAAACCTTTACTGCACTGCTCGCCGTCCTGCATGTAGGAAGCCGTATCATTTGGGTTTTGTCTTACCGCATTGGTTACATCAATATTATAATAACTCAAAACGGCATCTAAAAGGTTCTTTTTCAAAGAAACTTTAACTCCAGATTCCCATTGATTTCCATAAACGGGCTGGAAATTTGTCATTTGTCCGTTTACTGATTGTGGTGCCTGCGGCTGAAAACCATTCATATAATTGGCAAACAATGCTATTCTTTCAGGGATAATCTGGTAATTGATTCCCAATTTCGGAGAAACAGCCGTTTGTGTATAATCCCCGGTAGTTGTTGCTGTTAATAAATCCTCAGTCCCTTTGTTATTGATGTAATTTATTCGGGCGCTAAGCATTACACTTAAATTCTCCAATGGGTTGATAACATCTGAAACATATAGGGAATAATGATCTTGAATCGCCTTATAATTCTCTCCATAAGGTTTTGAATCCAATTGACCGGAAATATATTCATTATTGAAATAAGCATTTTGAGGATCTGGAGCAGTAGCCGAAACTTTAGTAAAATTCATAGATTTACTGGCAATCCCATAGAGATAATGATAATATTCAACACCTGCAATTAGTCGGTTTTTGATGTTGCCAATTTTGAAATTCCCGACAAAGTCCTGTTGGATTTGTTGGCTGGTAATATTTTCCGGATACATTCTGTACACTCTTCGTGTCACATTTTTGCTGTCGTCATCTAATCTTAGCCTAATGTAATACCCCGGAGTCTTATTATTGACTGAGATTAAATTGGTCTCTGATTTCCAATTCTCTGAAAGCCTGTAAATGATTTTTCCATAAATATTTACCGCCTTGTTATTCATCGTAACCGAGTTGTCATTGAAAGATCGGTAATAATCTAAATTAAGTTCATCAGCTGATTTAGCAGTCCCCAAAGCCACTTGGTACAGCGTATTGTTCGTAGCTGTTTTGTTTAAAATTTCGGCATCAAGCTGAATATTTAAATCATCGCTGATTTTATAAGAAATGCTGGGCGCTAAAAAAAATGTTTTTGAAAAACCTTGGTCCTGAAAAGTATCATTGTAGCTATAAGCACCGGTTAATCGAGCAAGAACCTTTCCGTCTTTGTCAAGAGGTCTGTTGATATCAAGAGTTGTCCGTTGCAGATTGTAAGATCCGCCCATTACACTAATGTCAGCAAAAGTGGTCTGCTGGGGTTTTACAGTAACACGATTAATGAGTCCTCCAAAAGTAATCATGGTTGTGCCACCACCTCCAAAAATTACGGCGCTCGGCCCTTTTATCACTTCTAACTGAGCGATGTTAACTGGATCCATATCAGAGGCTACATAACCGTTTACACCATTTCTGAAGCTGGAACGGGTACGAAATCCCCTGATGGAATAATAAGGTGAAATTCCCGCCCAACTAGGGGCAACACCAGTGGCATTTTTCAGCATTTCGCCTTGGGTGAAAAAATTTCTGTTTTTAATAAGTTGTGGTGAAACCGAAGCGGTCACCTGAGGATTTTCCAGGTTCTTGAGTGGCAATTTAGAAGCCAGTTCACTGGAAACATCTTTGGACTTTCTGACTCCTTCAATAATTACCTCGTCCATTAAGGTATATTTGTTGGTTATGCTATCTTTTTTTTGCGCATATATTTGTAGTGAAGCCGCCAAAGCTGCCGCAAAAAATATCCCTTTTTTCATTTTATAATTTTTATATAATTGTAATTTTATTAGAGTGCAAGCACTATTTCATTGTTGTATAACAATGAAAAGTAATTCCAATACGAATTGAAATTGAAATTAGAATTTATATAAAAAAAGAAGGGGGACGGAAAGTCTCGGTTGAAACAGAAATAGGTTTATTGTCGAATCTAGCTGGAAAGTCTGCTTTGATTTCAATAGGTTCTATTAATTTGAAAGTATTATTTGAAGTATGTAAAATGTAAACCAACTCTGTTTTTTCTTTCAGGTTGTTCTGCATTTTCTTTTCGTTGTCGTCGTATTTCTTTAGACTTTTTTGAAGTTCACAGTGTCCGTTACAGGTATTAAAAACCATTTTTCGCTGTACGCAGATGGTTTTTACAATCTCTTGTTGCTCTAGTTTAAAAGATAAATAAACAAACACACTACCAAATGATGGTACTAAAATAATGCAGCTAAGCAATATGATTAGATACTTTTTCAAAGTTGTTGTTTTGTTTAATCAGTGCAAAAGTACCATTTTTTGGATTTATTTTCGAGAAAGTTCTTATTAACGTAATTATAAGGTTATATACTGCTCATTGATAATCATTTAAGACTCCTGCTTTTTGAAGATAAAATTTTACGAGTTACTAATTTAGTTTCTATATATTATTTCTTTAATTTTAAGACAATGGAGGAATTTAAAGGTCAAAAAATACTCAATTTAACAACAAAATTCCAGATGATTGATTTAAGCAAAATCAAGTGGTATGATGGCTTTAAATGTAGTAAATGCGGATCAGAGAAAGGATGTGAGAAATCATATCATAATTATCACTGCTATGGCTGTAATCAAGTTGAGAGTTCAACTGCCAATACCCTTTTTCATAAAGTTAAATTTGGTTTGCAAAAGGTATTTTTAATTGTGTTTTAAATGAGTATATTTACTGGTGTTTTGTATAATTGTTTGATTTTTAAAATTTTATGGTATAGGTCAGACCACAGCTTGTTTTTTATGCAAAAAGTAAGAGTTGCCATGAAGATTAGTCAACAATATCCTTTGTCTGAAACTGTACATGTATATGAATTTGTCCTTGGAGGAAAATAAGGTTGAGGTTATGAGACAGGAAAGACAAAAGCTGTGGACACTGTCCTAAAAAGTGTGTAAGTTTAAAAATAATGGGATTTGACTTTTTAATTAAAGTAAAAGGAGACAACCTTAACTTTTTGTGGCAAAAAAGGTATGATGTTCATGCTCATATCTTTGTTCGTCTCATTTAAATTTTACTTCGTTCCAAAAAAAGACCACTTCGTACCAATTTACTCAATAAAAGTTATCCTTTTAATTTTCTTTGTACAGTATTAAATTAATGCTTTTAACCGAGATCAATTCGATTTGTTCCTGCAAAAGAAAAAATTTCGTTAGGAACCTTGGTATTTTAAAATAGCCTACGTTCTTAAAATTTTGATTGTTAAAGTAAATTAATCAAATTATAACAAACAAAATAACAAAGTACTACCCAGGATTCGTATTTAGTTTTGGCGTTTGTATTTATGAATGCTAAACGCTATCAGGCGGCGAACGAGATCAACGGATCCATTTTCTTATACTATTGAGAAGTGGTCTGTACTACAAATACAGATTCAACGATACTGTTGAACAAGAAGCGGAATAAACAATAAGTAAACAATTGTATATCGTATTAGGATCATAAAAACAAGCTCTCGTTAAAACGGAATCTTATTTTTTTAATTTAATAGATTTTAATCTAAAAACAAATAATTATGAGTACAATAGATCAACAAGATACTTCTTGCTGTCGAATAGAAAAACCGGCTGGTATTAAAATAAAAGGAGTTAAAGTAAAGAGCTTGGGATATCAAATAAAATTCCCTAACCCTAGACATAAAAAACCGCTACCTCCGATTGCGCAAGTAACAATAAATAAAAAATACGAGATGCAGATTAGTATTGTCGTATTTATTAGTGAAAAAACAAAAGTTACAGCTGATCAATTGACGGTTATACAGGATTTCAGTTATACTAATAATAAAATGCCTTATGCTAATTTTTATGTATGCTATGATGTAGCTCCTGAACCATGCTCAACATTCAATATTTTTCAATTGAGTTTTAAAGCAAATCCTAAAGATTATACTCCCAATAGGATATTGCCTAAAGACTTGCCAATACCAGACCTTTTAAAATTAAAGGAAATTGTTACTTTTTTGTGGGATGAAGATCCAACGGGTTCCAGAGGAACAGTAACGACTGTGCAAACTGGTTTATGATAATCAGGGAAGTAAAAAAACAGTGGCTTAGTTAGTCTCTGTTTTTTTTATTTTGACTAAATTGCTAACAAAAATTAGCAAATGAAAGTTGTTTCTAAAATAGTAATCTTTATTTTTTTACTTTTTCCTCAATTATTTTTTCCCCAACAAAATCATAGTGCTTTTGAAAAAGAAATTATAGCGAAAAGCAAAAAAAATATGGGTGAATCTAATTTTAATAAAGCACGATATTCTTTTTTGCAAAAAGAATGGGATTCAACTTTAGTTTACTCGATGAAACAGTTGAGTATTGGGAATCAAAGTAAGGAGATTGAAAACTTTTGCCATTTTTTTAGAGGATTTAGTTTTAAAGAGAAAAAAATTTTAAAGGAAAGTAAAAAGGAATTTACTTCAATTTCTAAAGATTTTGAATTCTTTAATCACAGTAAAATGCTCCTTGGTCAAATAGTTTTGGAAGAAAAAAAATTCAAAGAGGCAATTAATTACTTTCAGGAAATTGAAAAACTCCATGAAGATAAGCTTTTGGGTATAAAAAAAAGTAGTGTGAAACACAATCTGGGGCTGTGTTATTTGCATTTAAAAGAATTTAAAAAAGCTGAGTATTATTTACTGGAGAGTATAAAATTAGAGGAAAAACAAAATAATTCTTCAATATTGGTAGGCTCTTATGGAGATATTGCCACATTATACTATGACCAGTACAAAGATAATCTGGCCATTCCTTATTTTGAGAAAGCGTATAATCTTTCCAAAAAAGTAAAAAATTACCAATTAAAACAAAATGCAGCACTCAATATGGCTGTAGTAGAAAAAAACCGTAACCATTTCGCAAAGGCATTAACATACAGAGAAGAATATGATCAATGGAAAGATTCTTTGAACAATCAAAATAAAATATGGGAAGTTGCGGAGCTAGAAAAACAATTTGCAATAAAACAAAAACAAAAAGAAGTAGGTTTGCTTCAAGCCGAAAATAAAATTAAAATAGCCGAAAGAAATGGGCTGTTCTACTCATCGATTGTGCTTTTATTGTTATTAGGAACGGCTGTTTATTTTTACAGAGAAAAAATAAAAACCAACAAAATCATCTTAACCCAGAAAGAGACACTTGATGAATTGAATGATACTAAAGATACCTTGTTTTCTATAGTAAGTCATGATTTGCGTTCCTCTGTCAATGCAATGAAAACCAGCAATACTAAATTAAGGGAAAATTTAGCTACCAAAAATCTGGACGAACTGGATTCTCTTTTACATCAAAACAGTGCTATTGCAAATGGTACTTATAACTTATTGGATAATTTATTGCACTGGGCTCTACTCCAGACAAAACAATCTTTCTTTGAGGTAACTTCCATGCGTTTGTATTTTATTGTAGAGCTGATGGCATATAATTATCTCCCTTTAATATCTGAAAAAAATCTTGTTTTTGAAAATTCAGTTTCTAAGAAAGATATAGTTTTTGCCGATCAGGAATCTTTAAAAATAATACTTCGTAATTTTTTAGACAATGCAATTAAATTTTCAAAACAGAATGGAATCTTGAAAATTTATACTCAAAATACTAATGAAGAGTATTGCGAGTTGATTATTGAAGATAACGGGATAGGCATGAGCGAAAACACAAGAACATCTTTTCTGAAAGAAACCACCTTAATGTCTAAAAAAGAGAATGCAGAAATAATCGGTACTGGTTTAGGAATGCAATTGTGTAAATCAATGATCCAAAAAAATAATGGGAAATTGGATATAGAAAGCGAATTAGGGAAAGGAACAAAAATCATCGTATCTTTGGCTAAAAAGTACCACAATGGACAATATTAATGTATTAATTATTGAGGACATACCATCAGAAAGTGATGCTCTAATAAAAGGATTACAAGCCAATAACTATACAATTGCAGGCTTGGCTAGAAATCATAAAGATGCTTTATCCCTGTTTTATAACAATAAGGTTGACATAGTGATAATTGATATTTTTTTGAATGGTTCGCCTGATGGTCTTGCTTTTGCGGAAAGCATCAATGCCGTTCCAAATGCTTCAAAGCCTTTTGTTTTTCTAACGAGTTCTACAGACAGAAAAATATTTGAACGTGCAAAATTGACAAAGCCATTTAGTTATCTGATGAAACCATTTAATGAGCTTGAACTTTTATATGCTCTTGAGTTGGCTGTCGAAAAATTCTATGCCCAAGATGATGTTTTTCTGAGCGAAGAAGAAAACACAGTAATTAGCAAAGAATATTTATTTATTAAAAAAGGGAAATCACTTAAAAAGGTAGATATCAGTGATATTATCTATATTGAAGTCGAAGAAAAATATTGTAATATTATAACAGAAAAAGAAAAATTTATCATCCTTATATCATTAACAAAAATCTTAGAATTGTTTGACAGTACTGTTTTTTGCAGGACACATAGAAATTTTATTGTGAACACTAAAAAAATGACAGAGATTATTCCTGCAGATAATTTGATTATACTACAAGGAAATCATAGAGTGATACTAAGTGATAAATACAAAGATATCATTAGCAAGACATACATTTTAAAATAATCTCTATGTCCTGCTTTGTTCCAAAAAGACATCCATTCGCTTGGTTTATTTTTTTGCATCACGATAAAACATCTGAAAATAATTTTTAGGACTGATTTTCTATTCTTATTCAAAAAAATCACGGTTTCGTTCCTTTTTTTTAAATCGGAATGATTTGCCATACTACCTTTATTGGACTAAAATTATAAATAGTTCATAAACTAAAAAAAACAATAGTATGGCAACATTAAAAGTAATTTTCAAGAACAACAGTGGCTTATCTGATAAACTTGTATCAATAGGTTTTGTTTCCGGAAGTGATACAGCTCTATTTAGCATACACTATCCGGATCCAAATCAGTTACAACCTTTAGAACTCGAAATACAACCGTTAAATAAAGAAGCAGGAAAAGGGAACTGGTATTCTTTAACTGATTTGGGTGCAGGAGTGTCCATTCAAAATTTTAGTGGCAGGATTTATATATCGTATGGTCAGACATGGTCTGTTCTGAATGCGGGTTATGAGCCTGCCCAAAATATTACCGACCCCAATTTTTTTCTTCGCTATGATAAAATGGAATTAACGTTTAATGGAAATCCGACTGATGTAGCCGATTTAACCAGTATTGACTATTGGAGTATTCCCATGCAGCTAGAGACTTTTTTGCATAAGGCAATTGTACAAACAGATAATGGCATTAAAACAGGTAAAACTTCTCAAATGATTTATACACAATTAAGTGCTATTACAGCTACACCACAGTCTGGTTTAAGCAATGCTTTGCCTGCTCTTGTCCCTGGCAGTTTTGAACAGTTGCCAACGCAACCTGGAACTGGTTTTGCACGTGTTATTGGGCCTTCTTCTTATCCGCCAATTGGTGGTGTTCCAGTTACGCCTTATGATCTTTTTGAGGACTATCTTAACTCACTGATTCAAAATTTTGGACCCAATACGATGGTTGGAAAAGTGATACCCGGATTAGGAAATGGAATTATAGCCACAATTGCAGGTCAGTTTAATGGCGTTGGGCCAAATGTACCAACCACCGGGCCTCAAAGTGCCCAAGCTTATAATTTAACAGCTACAATTGACAATACAGGTGATATTACTTTAACCGGGACTATAGGCAGTGTAGTTGGGACAACAATTATCGTTTATAAAAAAAATGATTTAATCAATCCAAGTGGTATTTATGGTGCCAATGCCTCTTTTTCAATTAATGGAGAAACTTCTCAAAATCCTGCAAACGACGTTTATGGGTGGATAACCGGCGATTTATTGGCAGGATTTAATATTGGAGCGATTGGTTCTGAAACAATAATTGGCAAAACAAAAGTGGGAGCGATTTCAAGTACTGATTGGTTTTCCATACCCAGTACTTCTCTATTTAGTGCTTTGCAAAATAACCCATTGTACTACAACCAATATGCTGCTGTTTTACAAAAACTTTCTGATGCTTATAATTTTGCTTATTCCGATCGTTTTTCAGCTGTATTGGTTTCAGTGAATCCTGCTATTGCAGATACATTGCAAATTTCGTTGCTTAATGTTGCAGAAGACAATTAATTAAATACATTTTTTTAATCCAATGAGCTCAACAATTGTTGAGCTCATTTTGTATATTATAATTAACAGGCAAACCTATTTTGTTTTGTAAAAATGCTGATAAAAAATTCTTGTTCCGTAGTTTCGCCTTCTTATGGATAAAAACTTCATACTTATGGGATTTTTTAAATTTAAACTATTGTAAAACAATACTTTTACTAAAGAAATTAAAAAGCTAGCTAGTTTTATTTTTACTCATTTATTTAAAAGTGGAGTTCAGAAACCACTATAAAAACGGGGTGAAATCCGAAAAGCCTTATGAGTAGGAACAACTAAATAAATTTTAGAAATCATGGCAAAAACAATAAACATTCTTAGTGTAATAGATGTTGAAACGATTCTTGCAAAGAATCTTAAAGGAGGAACAGCAACAAGTCCAACATCTCTGGGATCAAACGATGATTCAGATATATATGTGTATATGATAACAAGCAGGGGCTACATAGATAGTAAAGAGCATAACGGCAGGGCTAGCTCCGAATTGGAAATTGATGCTAATGTAGGAGATACTATTCAATGGGAATTAACATGTCCAGGATCTGGTTTACAGCATAATGCAATAATTGCAGGTATAACTCCAGGCTTTCAACCTAATCCCCCGTCAATTTCTGTTCCAGTTTCTGTTGTTACTTACCGAAATATTTATGATACAGCGGGGTCTTCTGGTTATCAAGTGGTTAAGCAGACGGACTATAACTCTAATGTACTGGCTTCAGGAACTACACAGTATTCAATTACTTTTCAAATAATGGATAATTCAGGGAATAGCCTTGGTTATTATTTTTGGGATCCCTTCGTAAAGGTAAACTAGTGGACATTGGAAATTATCTAAAAAATACGTGACACTTACCAGAATAAATAGGAAACAGTAATTAAAAAACAAAGAACTTTTAAAACATAAAAATATGGCGACAAATACAGTATTTCAATTATCTGCTCTAAGTCAAAACGATGCAGGAGCAGCAGACGGAAGTCAACTATTCTGTGAAGTAACAAAAATTACTAATGGAAATTTAAGAACCGGCTCTTTTTCAATTAACGAAATGGTAGCCTTGCCAATACCTCCCGGACAAAATGGTTCCGGACCTACACCTACTTGGTTTTTGGTTCCAGATGATAATATTCTGGACACTTCTTTCAACCTGGAGATCTCTTGTCCATCAGATTCAGGCTATCCTACAACCAAAATAACAGTTAAAGCTTCTGATGTTCAAAAATGGGCAGCTATACCTTATAATGAAAGAGACAACCAAATTTATCAGGAAGGACAATATGGTATTTTTGGGTTTGCGCAAGAAGGCCCTAATGGATTAATTTATACCGTTACAGCTGGGGTTTTAAACCCACAATTACAAGGATAATAATTTATTTGAAAAAAGATTACCATTATTTTTTTTAAAGAGGCCATGAAAGTTTTCGTGGCTTCTTTGTATAAATTTGTCCGACATGAAAAACGAAACCTAAATATCTGGTATTAATTTTGGCTAATACTTAAAGTTTTTCCATACACCTTATGTGCTATAAATAATCATACGTTTACGAGATTAAAGGAACAATCTTCGATAAAATATTTTGGAGATTTTTAACTGTCAACTAAATTTTTGCATATTTAACGTGAGTTTGATATTAATCATTAAAAAAAATAGTTGTTTAGTCTCAAAAAAAAGCCTTTTAAAGAGGATTTATCAACACAGTTATAACGATTAAAGCTGAAAATATGTTGCTAGAGTAATTGGTTTGTGATTGATTTCTTGAATGCTCAACTTGAAAAAAAATTTTTAATTGACCAAAAATTGTTTCAATAATAGCTTTTTTTCTCAAAGAGACTGCTGCATATATCGCAATATTCTTTTTCAGTCTTTTACCCGAAAAGAAAAACTTGAGTGGTGGAGACATCATTTTTCAATTTTGAAACTTGAAGGAAATGAATGTTTTTACTGCAATACACTAACCTTTTTACTATAAATAAAATTCACCATTGAAATTTTCTTTAAATGTTGTAAAAATGGTTCTTAAACAGTTCGTAAGGACCACTATAAAAAAGCCTGAGAATATTTTTTTAGATTTTCAGGCTTTTTTTATGATCAAATCAATTATTTTAGGATCGTTTATCCCTATTCTAAAATGACAAAAAATCAATCTCCGACTTTTTATCCAACAGTTGCCAGCCACCATCGCTTTGTATAAAATACACTTCATGATTGAGTGTGTCTTTCAGCCCATTTTTCATTGCTGCAGCAAAAATATTCTTTCTTCGAATCGTAGTATACTCTACAATTGCCTTATTGCCGGAACTCATCATTCTTATTTCTTTGATTGCTCCAAATTCTTCATCTGCTACTTTTACACGTTGAATTTTAGATATTTTGTCGTCTTTCGGCGTCGGTTGTAAATAGGGTTTTGCTGCAATAGTAAAACTTATAAAGGAAGTTGTATCACCAAATTTCTTCGACTGAAGCACTTTTACAAATCCTTTTTCTACAAGCCCGGATTTAAAAATGGTATAAGCGTGTGAAGGATCACCGCAGAAAATATCATGATCTACAACACGAGGATACTTATTTTTTTCTAAGATAAGCTCAGTAGCCAATTTTTCATCTAATGTTTTTGAGGTACAGCCAGTCACTATAATAAAGACAAAGGTTAAAATGTAAGATAGCTTTTTCATGTTTTTTAATTTTAAATTATTAATGTTTTAGTTAATATTCTTTAATCTGCTCAATCATCCGTTCCAATGTTTCGATTGCTATTTCCTTATCTCTCTCTTCAGCAGTGTATGCTTTGCTTCTCATAGAATTATAAGAAATATCTGTTTTGTTTGGAGTGGATAGAAAAGGAACAATTGTTTTAAATAAATGATTCATTGATTTTGAAATAAGAATTTTTAATTCATCGGATGCTCTCAATATTAAGGCAGTCTGATCTGTTGAAAGCTTGCATAAAATTTTACTCGAAGGGTTATTGATTGTTAAACGGTCATCTGTTTTCTTTTCAGTAGTTTGAACGCTGGCATTTAAATAAATTGAAAATCTTGATTCTAGAAAGGTTATTAACTCATCCAGACAAGATATTAGAGCCGTTGTGACCTCCGTTAGATTATCTTTGTTAAGATCTGTATCATTGCTTATCTCTCTGATTCTATTTAAAAGAAAGAGTAATGAAGAATAATAATTTCCAACTAAAATTTTGATCTGTTTCTCTTTGGTAAGAGAAAAAACCTGTACAGTAAACTGTGATTGAATAAAAAATGTTTGTTCAGCAGCTTTTTCTATAATCGCCCTTGATTGAGCTGGAGTAATCATAGTAAGATCTGTTTTGTTAGGATTAAGGGTTGAGGTTACCGTTAAGTCCATCCATTCTAAAAGATAGGTTTGAGTCATTTCTTTTACTTTTACTTAGTAAATATTTCTCCCGGATTATTGCCGACAGTACTCTGAATCAATGCTTATAGAACATCCTTTTCCCAGTCAAAAAACTTTATTATTTAATTATTTATGTGAGTTTAATTGTAATCGGTATTCGGAAGGAGACAGGGAAGTATGCTTTTTAAAAAAAGTACTAAAAAAAGAAGTATTTGCAAATTTCAATTCTTCTGAAATATGTAAAATGGTTAAATCATTATTTTGAAGAAGAATTTTGGCTTCCAGAATTATTGCATTTTCGATACATTGTTTTGCTGTTATTTCTATAACTTGTTTGATAGTTTTAGTAAGATGGCCTGTTGTTACATTTAAAGCATCTGCATAGAACTTTACACTGTGTTCTTTTCTGCAGTTAAGTTCTAGTAATCTGAGAAAATGGATAGCGATTTTTTCATTTCCAGTATGCTTTACATTTTCATACCATGCCGATCTATAGTAAGACCTTGCCAATTCGTAGAGAAAAAGATTAAAACTCAAAAGCAATAATTCCTTTTTAAAAATGTGCTTATTTGAACGACTTACTTTACTATTGATTATTTTAAGCAAATCAACCAGCAATCCGATTTCTTTGTCCTTTAAAAAAATTTTAGTAGCATCTTTTGCAACAAAAAATTCAAAATATCCTACATGGGGCCATCTGGTACTATTATGAAAAGCAAACTCAGAGGTAAAAGACAGCAGGCTAATTTTAAAGGGATTAGTTATGATTAAAATTTCACATAATGACCTTTTTGGAATAACGATAACCTCGTTTACAAACAAATGGATCTTTCTGCTGTTAACGTGCATACATACAGCCCCGGAATTTATCATCAAGACGGTAAATCTATCTACTGTAAGTATTTCTCTCAAAACAATCCTGGATGTGATGGCTTCAAAAATGTAAATTTGTATGCCTAAGCGATTATAAATTGATTTAATAGATGCCAAAATAAATGCTTTATAAAGTTTAATTTTATTTGTGCTCTAAGTGTTTGCTTTGTATTGATGAAATCAAACACAAAGTACTACTTGTCAAATAATCTGGCCATCAATGAAACGCAGACAAAAAATAAATTAGAGACTCCGTTTATAAAAAATAAATAGGCCAGTCTTCAGGGACAATCAGTTTTTATCCCGCCATCACTTAAATAGCCTATTATTTCATCATAGGATAATAAATCCATGATGAAATAAAGGCTTACAAGGGTGAAAAGAATCAAAAACATGCAATAGAGATATTGCAGCTGTTTTTCCTTCAACTCAGTTAAGTACATCACTATTAAGCTTAGAGATTGTGAATCAGGAGTCCAGTCAAGATTGACTTGTTAACTGCAGTTGAAGAATTAGCTACCGCGCCTTGTACCGCACCAACACGATTGCCAACAGAAGTTTCCCAGTCTTTGTCTTTGCGCTCTTTTGCGTAATAGGTAGAATATCTTACTATAGATGAAGTGGTCAGAATGATTCTCTTATCCTCACTGCTAAACTGCGTATTCGCTATAACAGATGCTTCAAATGAAATTATGGACTGATGAATTACAGAATATTCATTTATTTCCCATAAAATTAAGGATGCCATGTAGTTGGACAGACAAATTTTAGCAGCATTTGTCATTGAGGAGTTTGCAATCGCCTGTTCTAATTTTGTCTGAGGATTATCTACAGTTTCTTGTATTTCTTGAAAATTTACTGGAAGATTTGTTCCCAAAATTAAAAGGTCATTATTTAAAGCCGAAATGGAATCTACTATTTGGCTTATTTGAGGAATTGTATTAAATGTGTAATTACACGACAGGTAAACATCAAGAAGATCATTGTGTATTTTACCTGCTATATCATATGTATTAGCAGGATTTTCAGGACTCAGATTTTGAAATAGTTTTGCTGTGTTTTTAGATTTCTCTTCAACCAAATTACCAATTGAGCTTTCCATATTCTCGCTTGTACAAGAAAACAATAGTGATGTAAGAATCACCACCAACAATAATAAAAAATTTTTCATGATTAAAAAGTGTTAAATGTAACGACTGCTTTTTTTTCAGTCAGTTCATTTCACCCGGGCTAGCAGAACTTTTATCCGACACGATGCCAAATGTTTTTTTTGCTATTGAATTCGAAACAAATCTAAATGTAGATTTTCTAGTTTGCAAAACATTGTATATCGATTTTCCGAATTTAGGGTATCGATTTTCCGAAAATCGACACCCTTTTTTCATGGTAAATCATACTAAAAATCAATTAATTATGTTAACATCAATACTCTTTTAAGCTTCCCATTAAATTATATTTACCAAATAGTGCTTTTTGCTTAAAAAAATGCATTTAAGGACAATTGCTTCAATTTAAAACTTAATTTATGTTTAAACAATATATAATGATACTGGTCTTTTTATTTGGAGATCAATTTCATGCTCAGGAAAATAAAGTTAGAGCCTCCGATTCACTTATAAGAAAAACGTATGACTATCTATTTGAGAGAATAGAATCAACCGCAGATATTAAAAATCGGCAGGCATTTTATCTTGAATACTTTCTACAAAAAGCTAAAAGAGAGAGAAATTCTAAAGAAATAGTAAACGGATATAAAAATTATGTACACTATACCTCCGATAAGTTTCAACTAGCTTATGCTGACAGCATGATTTTAACAGCACGAAAATCACATGACAATGAGCTTATAGGATCCTCTTATCTTTCTAAAGGAATTGTTTACTATTCACGAAAAGAGCATAAAAATGCGCTGGATAATTATCTCATTGCTGATAATTTTATATCTAAAACCAATGATCAGTACTTAATACATAAGGTTAAATATCATATTGCCAGTATAAAATATTTTCTGGGCTTCTATGATGAAGCAATTTCTTTATTGATAGAGTGTACGGATTATTTTAGAAAGGGAAACGCAAGGGCATATTTAAATTCATTGCATTTACTTGGTTTATGTCAAAATAGAATTGGCAATTACGGATTATGTTCTAAAATAAATGAAAAGGGTATTCAGGAAGGTATAAGACTCGACAATTATGAAATGAAAGATTACTTTATTCATTCAGAAGGAATCAATCAGTATTTTAAAAACAACTATGCAGAAGCTATAAAAAAAATTAAATATTCAATTCCGTCTATAAATAAAAACAAAGATTTTGGCAATGTGTCTGTCGGATATTTTTATATTGGTAAAAGCTACTGGAATCTTCATAAACCTGAAATGGCACTTCCGTATTTTATTAAGGTAGATCGTATTTTTGATACCAAAGGATACATACGTCCAGATCTTCGTCAGAACTATGAATTGCTATTAAAGTATTACAAATCAAAAAAAGATCTTCATAAGCAGCTCTATTATACAGACAAGCTCCTAAAGGCGGACAGCATATTAGATAACAAGTTCATCTATCTTTCAGGTCGGGTGCGTAAAGATTATGATACGAAAGTATTATTAAAAGACAAGCTGCATATTGAAATCTTGTTTAAGAAAAGGAAGTATAATGACTTTATTTACATTGGTATAGTAGTTCTGTTTTTTTTAGTTGTATTATTCATTGCTTACAGACATATCAGAAATAAGAATATTTACAGGCAGAAATTTGAGGAATTGATGGCAAAGAATGAAGCTGATTCCAAAGTGGAAGTCAAAAATGTAGATAGAGGAATTGGAAATATGAATAAAGATACTGTTGCAGATATACTCAGGCAATTAGAAAAATTTGAAAGGGATAAAAAATTTCTTTTAAAAGACTTAACTTCCGTAAAGCTTGCTGCTGTATTCAATTCCAACCCAAAATATTTATCAAATGTAATTTATAAATACAGAGGGAAGAGATTTGTAAAATACATTGCTGATCTTAAAATACATTATCTAATAAAGTTGTTAAAAGAGGACAGTAAAATAAGAAAATATTCAAATAGTGCATTGGCTGAAGAAGTTGGCTTTAGCAGTACTAAAAAATTCAGCCAAGCCTTTTTTGCAGAAGTCGGATGTCCAACTTCTTATTTTATTGATGAACTAAATAAGATGTCTCAAGAAAATGAGGTTCGATAATATAGGAAATACAGATTAAAGTTTTTCTAATTTTTGTCGTAAAGTTTTGCTTTATAAAAAAAGCAAAACTTTACTTTTGCCATCTTAAATTTAAAAAAAATATCATGAAAGATTTAGTAGCAAAAATAAACGCTGAAATCGAAACATTTAAAACAGAATCTGAATCATTAATTGATAAAGGTTTTAAAGCAGCAGGAGCGAGAGCTCGTAAATCAACTTTGGAAATTGAAAAACTTTTAAAAGAGTTTAGAAAAGTTTCTATTGAGGAATCTAAAAAATAAATTCATTCTTACTTTTACTTAATTAGCCTTACAGATTTTTGGAAGGTTTTTTATTTTCGAAATATGCAAATCGATAAACCTTAGAAATGGTTTAAATCATTCCATTTTTCAGGAGTGTTAAGGTAGAGGTATTGAAATCTAACTTTGGCAAAATTTATATTTTTTTGCCAAAGCTAAATTGTTTTATCATTAAGTTAACAGTAGGTTTATTTGCTGTTTTTTTAAGAAAAATAGCAAATAACTCTTAGTTAAGCATAATCTAAATCAAAAAGGAAGTGGTTTTCATATTCAATTTCTGGATTGCAGACAGTTTCAATTTCCGAACCATAAAGAAGGAAGCCGTTTATATTTAAAGGGGCAACACAATCAATAGAATTATTGTTATTAATATATTCAGATCTTAGTTGCATCAACAATCTTCCTAATGCATTTTTACCTCTTAAAGAATTATGCCCTTCAGGGACGACAGCCCAGTCTTTATCTTTATTAGATAGTTCAACTATAGGGGAATTTCCTGTTTTTTGTAAAAGGTTATAAAACTTCTCTAAGTTTTGAGAAAGCTTTACCTTCAATACCCAGTACATTATATCGTATTTTACTTCTTCCCAATCTTGTCTTGTATGTCCATGATACTTACGACTAATCATTTTAGCAGTCATAGGACTGTTTTGAGATATAATTTCTTCCTGAATATGAGGAAACAAAGGAAAACGGCAAACTTGATATAAAGCTTCAGCTGAAGGTATAATTATATCATTGACACGTAAAGAATATCCAGGAGCCATATTAGACAATCCTCCAAATTCTTCTTTTGTACTTTTAAAAGCAATAACATCAGCCGTGTTATATGTTCTTTCAGATATTTTCATATTGCAAATTAATGAAAAAATTAATTAGTTCCTCTATTTCTTAAACAAAATAATGGAATCCAGTCATGACCGGGAACATCCCACCAAAATACAACGGGACAGGTATTCGATATGTTTCTCCATGTAAAAAATAAAGTGCCAGTTCCTAGGGTGCGATGAGATCTCACAGTATCTCCAAGAGGTCTTTTTCGAGGATCGGGATCAGCTTTTTTTATTTTTTGAATTAGTTCCAATCCTTTTTCTAATACTATATTTTCAAAACGTATTCTACTCTCAGGACTTGAAAAAAAGATTTCCTTAAGAGGAAGATTTTCTGGTCTAAAAGCTGCAACACCAGTATTCTCTCCTTCAAGTGATGCTAAATATTCTAAGACTTCTTTAGGTTGTTTTTCCAAAGGATAAATACAATTCAGCGCTTGCTTTTCTGCAATCCATTTGGGTTTGAGTTGATTTTCTATTTTATAATCAAATCCAACTAGCAGAAAATTTTTAATTCGATCGTCAAACGCTTTCATTAACCGCCATTCAATATTATCAAAACCTAGTTTGTGATAACAAAACAAACTTAGTGCTATTGTTTTTTCTTTACTTAAAACATCTTTAAGATGAGTAGATTCAGATAACCAATTTGAAAGATCTTTATAAACAGTTCCCCCAGTAGCTAATACATCATCAAAATATATATAATGCTTTTTGGGCTGATCAATCAAAAGATCGTAATTAATTCCATACTTTTCATCTAAAATGTTTCTCAGAATTGAAAGGACTTCTTTTTGACTTTTTTCTGGTTTTTGAGTATCAATAAAGTTTGTATTATTGATGAATTCCTGCATTGAACTATATTTATAAAACGCTTGAAAATCGACAAGGCGTTTCTCTAGTAATTCTATTGCTCTGTTTTTTGAAATATAGATTTGCGGTAAAAAATATAACAATTCAGTAAGAACAAATTCTGCATCATCGTCAAATTGATTTGCCCATTCAATTATATGCTCAATTGACATTCTATGATCAGTTTCAGGACTATCGCAGTGATAATCTTGTAGAATCTCAAATATCTTTCCCGCTATTTCCTTCATTTATTTTAAATTTTCAATAAAGGATAAAAGTATGATAATGCTTAATAAGATACAAGGAACAATCTTTAAACATTTACATGCTCTTTAGATCACTGTGAAAGATTATTAATATATTGGTTACTACCTTAACAGGATTCTTGTAAATTTCCAAGTCTGAAAAACTTGAGAGGCTTATTTTATAACCAACTCAATTTTAAATAGAGTTTTGATATAGGATATTGGGATAATTTGGTCACTATAATTTGGATTATAAGATCTTAATGAGACCATATTATTAACTGAATCTAAAAAAAATATAGTTTTACACAAACAAAAATCATTTCCTTTCGATGTTGTGCCCATAATTAAAAGAGGTTCGCCCGTAGGTATTTCAAACCATGGATAAAAACCGGATTCAAATTCTATTTGTAATTGATAAGCTAAAACTTTAGCCCCGTTCGGTATTGTCTTGTTTTGGTCGTCACAAGTCATACTATCTCCAACAACAGGAAATGCACCATAAAATATACTTTTCTGCTCCCATTCCAATATTTTCTGCTTTAGATTTTCATCTACAATTATCGGAACTCTTGAAGTTGATTTTAGAAATTCCATGATATCTTAATAATCTAATTAAACAATTATCTATCTTCCGTGTTTCATGGACCTTTGCTTCTACAACTGTTTCCTTTGAAAGTTCTGATAGTAGATCTTTGTTTTTCGTCGATTTGATTAAATCTACTTTTATAGCTTTTGTTCTTTGAACAAATGACAAACATTCATAAGTAAACTTCGGAAGGCTAAGAATTTATTTAAACTGCAAACGCTCTTTTTCTAATACAATTTAACTAGTCACTAATTCAAAATGAGCGCCAGTTGCGTAGAACTTTTAAAAGAGTTTTGAAAAGTTTCTATTGATAAATCTAAAAAATAAAATTCAGTATTATTATTATAAAGGGCTGTTTTAAAGACAGCCCTTTCTGTATATTTGCGATGTGGAAGGGAAACTCCCTTTATCGTTTTTCTTATTATTTAGGCTAATTCTGCACTAAATTATATTGAAACTAATCTTCACTTTCTTCAGTCTCATCGAGATTGTACCAGCATCTACCAACATCCGCAATAGGATTTACTAAAATTGAAAAATTTTGTCCAGTAGCCTTACCAGCTTCTTTAGCTGCTCCCAATATGTCATGTTTTGTGACACCATTATTGCTTGATATATAATTATACTCTGCTGAAGGTAAATCATGGATTGTTCCTCGGACTGATTCTATTGTTTTAGTAAAACCTAAACTTTGCATTTCAGCATGCAAGACTTTATAAGTTTCAGAGTCTAAATCATATTGTTTACCCTCTTTGGTATGTAGTTGCACTCTAACAGTAAATCTCTTCATAATTAATCATTTTTAATTAAAATTTTCACAAAAGTAATAAGTGGAAAAATCTATTTATTACGGTTTTCCGTAATTGTAGAATTTAAAGGACAAATTAGTTCATTAAGGAGTAAACTAGTCAGGTAGAAATACTTGTTTTAGATTTTAATAAAAAAAGATGTTAAAAATAGAAATCTTTGACTGTTACAATTATTGCTTAGTGGTATTGTATTAAATATGATAACTATAGCTTCTTAGAATATATCAGCTAGATTGTTTTTTATCTGAGATGATATAAAAGACAAGTTAAACCTCTTCATATACAATCTGAGTATTTATTCAAAAAATGCTGAATCTTTCATGTATAAAAACCCGTTATTACTAGCAATAGTAATCAAAGGCTGGATTGTTTCTTTGTATCTCAAATAATCAAATTCATTATCTTCTAAATCAGGAAAAATAGTAAGATATTCCTCTAAGTATTTATTTTTAGAATTATGATTTTTAACTATTTCATAAGCTGTTTTTTGAAGATCATAAAACTTATCAAAATACCTGTTTACCGATGGAAGTTTATCTCCTTTTGAAGAATTAAAAATTTTATCGATGGGAATTAAATTCCAAATTAAATCATGAGAAACAAATGCATGAGGAACAAAATGGTCCAAGGCATATTTTTTTTCGTCAAAAACTAATCGGTTGTTCGTAAAAATACAATCAATCGATCCCAATTCATTAAATACTAATTTCCAATATTCGTTGGTTTGTTTAACTAAAGAATTTCTCGTGATTGATTTGCTTATTTTATTTGGAATGTCTGGAACATTTAAATTTTTTTTCTGAAGGAATAAAGACAAATTCCACAAACAAAAATCTTTGAGTATTTTTGAATTCAATTTTAAATACGAAATCCAGACCGGATTTATCTCTATAAAATCTTTTTCTAAACGGTAAAGGCATCCATGATCAAAATTTTGAGAAAGAGAATAAATTTCGTTACGATTTCCTGAAAACCAAGATGAAATAAACCAATGCGGTACATTTTTATCAAAATGATTCAAGATTTTGATAGTTTCGATCTTATTAGTATTTTTTAAAACAGTATTTATGGTGTTTTTATTTTCATTTATAGTAAGGTTCTCTATTTTTATAATAGCTCTAACTGAATCTTGAATAAGATCTTGTTTACCAAAAGAAACATGAAAATAATTAACTGTATACCAGGCATTACTTATCATTCTTGAGAATAATCTTCTTTTTTCAATGTTCGTGTTACCTTCTTCAACCAGTTCAAGAATAGCCAAAAACCAGTAAAACTTATAAGTTGCAGAAGTATTAGCAAATACTGAAGATAATTTATTTATTGGAAGATTTTCAAAATAGGGTAAGTTCATAAGCCCGGTTAAATTATTACAATTATAAATTCTCAAATATTCAACAAATATTCAACAAATATTCAACAAATAGTTAGCATATAATGCTCTTATAAAAACTGCTTAAGATCATCAATAATTTTACGTTTTTCTTTTTTGCTTGATGATATTAATCCACTTAGGTGTGAAATGATTTGATTAACTCCTACTTGAAAAATTTCTAATTCATTAACTTCTGGTGGTGCTTTCATCATCATTGAAATTTCATGAAATTTTAATTCGTTGCACCACGATTTTATTTGTTGATCCTGAAAAGAAGTATATAAATCATGGGCAAACTTATTGCGTATTTTTCTAACAAGATCTAAATCTTGTTTAATTAGTTTATCAATTAAGCCTAAAGAATATGCAATGGTGATTTTGCTGCTAAAGTTTCCTAGAGGCTGATTGAATTCGAAAAGTTTATCAACTTCTTTTTCGTCTTCCGGGAAAAATGACCTTAAGACATGTTCCAAAGCCATTTCGCTAAATGTTCCACCTATAATTGCAATAGCTCGTTCATCCTTATTCTTTTCGTTGAATAATTTATGAAACTCAAATAATGCATTATTGAATTCAAAATAACGTTCAGTTACTTTATCAAATTTTAATTCATTTTCGTTTTTCATAAAGGTAAGTTTGATTAGAGTTAATAGGGAAGTGAAATGTAAACTTATTACATTTACTAAAAAAGTACTTCTTTAAAAAGACTTTGGTTAAAGTAAATATTAATAAAGTCTCGATTCTTTTAATTCTTTAAAATCTGAATAGTCAATTTTTTTTTCATAATTGCGATCCAAAAAGCCTTCAATATATGGTTCCTTACCATCTTTAAATTCGAAAATTGCCTTACCATTCTCATCTTTCATCTCTATTTTTCTTTCCTTTCCATTAAGTCTTGAATACGCTGTCTGAAAAGATCTTAACCAATCTTCACGATTAGATTCTTTTACTTTCAGCATCCAGGTTAGCATCCACCAGATTCGCTCATCTGCATGATCGACAGGTTCCAAAGCACAACTGCTCCAGAAGCATTTCAATTCATTAGCACGAGACTCTCTACCGAGTTGAACCAGTGAGTCTAAACAACTAACACCAATAATATGATTATCTAATTTAACTGCTGTACATCCTAAATATCCAATTTCTTCGAGACATCTAAATAAAAAATCAGAATTTTTTAAAGTAATTGCTTTTTGTCCAATTTGTTTAATAAGAATAGGGTATAGGGTTAATCGGTTATTGAAAAACAAATCATCTTTTGGTAAATTATATAATCCTTTTTGACATAGTTGTCTTAAAGTCGAAATAATAATTATAGCATCATCGTAGTTGTCGTGTTCTAATAGAGTTTCTATACTTTTACAAATTAGAGTCAAAAATTTTCGTGAAGTACTGTCAGTATGCTCATTTGTCAATGCTTTGCGTTTTATATAAATAGATAAAGTACCAATAAGAATATTTTGGAAATCCTTTCGTTCAGCGTTAGCACATACTTGAAAAGAAATCTTTTCAAATGAGATGCACAATAATTTTTCAATGCGATTTCTTAAATTATATGTTTCTAAAATCTTATTTTTTTTAATATTATCAACTGCTTCAAAGTACATCTTTAAACATGCAGCAAATTTTTCAATATCATTGTTTTGGATTGTTATAGAGATTGAATTGTAAATTAGCGAAAACGGATTGTCCTTTATATTTATTAGCTTAAAATTAGTTTCTCCATAATCGTGCATTGGGGTTTCATCTGGTTTAGAAAATTCCAATTCAGATATTTCCTTTATTTGTTTTTTATCTTCTAAATTGAAATTTTCAATAAATTGATTTATTTTTTTAGTAGAGATTTTCCGCTTCACTAAAATTATAGGATTGGTTTCTTCATTTGCTACGACAACTAATAAAATTATTAAGTAACTAAGAATTGGAATACAGATTAATCCTGCTAATGGAACATATTTTAAATTATAAAAAAGACAGAATAGTGGAATTAGAGATATGAATATTGTTAAATAAGAAAAAATTAATTGCCTTCTTGACATTGATCGATGTAAGGCTTTATAAGGAGAAAATTGATATTGTAAAAGGGAAAAGCTAATTGAAAATGTCGCGATAGTCATAGATATCGAAACAAATCCAATATTATAAATTGTCAAATCTTCAATAATTGTCAAATTTAATACTAACAAAATGACAACTAGAAATGGAATAAAGGAAAGTGTTTTTATAAATAAAGAATTCATTAATTTATTTTGTAGTTAATACTTTAGGAACATGTAACCAAAAAAGATTACAAATGATAGAGGAGGCTATTTAAACGCTTATTCTTTTAACGTTATAAAAATTTTAATGATTTTATTGTGTCAAGGAGTGTGACACTTACACCAGCCTTGGGAAAGCATCTATATAACTAAATTACTGTTGTTTATTCAGTTTTTTTATCTCATTAAATTTGTATTTTCAATCTTAATTTCACTTTCCACTATAAAATTATCGATTTTGTATTGATCACCAAAAAATAAACCATTGATGTAAAATTTTATTGGATGATATAAATCCTTTGGATATTTTTTGCCACTGTAGCTTTGAATAGTTTTATATAAATTTCTGTTGCTATAAAGACCACTAAATTGATTTCTTCCATTTCTAATAACCCCCACTTTGACTAAAAATCTTGAGATTTTATGTTTGGTTTCTCCTCCAAATTTATCTTTAGTAATTAGATAATAATTTTTTACATAAAATGTTCTTATGTTGCTTATTATATTGTGATTATTAGTTTTTAAATCTTCCAAGCTTGGTTTTTTCTCATAAGTTACATTAGCCAATTCACAAATTACTTGAAATACATTGTCCATTTCTATAAAATAATCGCCGTCAACTAAAAGCATTCTTTTATGAGTGTAAATACCAAAAAGCATTTCAGAAATTTCTTCTTCTGAATAATCATAAATATTCTTTGATTTACCAAATTCTTCAAACCTAATACCGCTACCATTAGGATTTCTTCTCGTCTTGTTTATTTCTGCAATTGGTTTGTTTTTTATTAAACTCATTTTTTTCGGTTTTCTGTTGTTATAAACTTGCGCATAACGTTCTGGGTTTACAGCGGGTTTGAGACTGAAATATACTCTTATTCGGTTTTTCCAAATCATCCCAAATCGAAAACCAAATTTCCTTTAAGCCTATTGCCCAAATCTGTTGTAATCGTTGTTTTTCCTGTGTCCTTTTTAGATTTTTTATTTATACCATTCTTTTTTTAATTCCTCAAAATCCATGTCTTTCCATTCTGTTTTCCATAATTCCCAATATGGAATATCATTTGATGACGGTTGGGGGTCACATCTGTCTATTGTTACAATTGAAGGTAAAATTATAGATTCACCAACTAGTAATGCGTCTCCTTGTTTTAATGAAGTCATTTTGTCAACCAATGAACCCAAAGAATCGGGTAATAATTTTTTGACATAACTTTGGTCTACAGGATTTGTTAATCTCATTGCTATGAAATTATTGCATTGCGAAAAAATTGTCTCTGAAATTTCAGAAGGTCTTTGGCTAGCTAAAAGTAAAGTTATCCCATATTTTCTGCCTTCTTTAGCAATTCGTTCTATTGATTGTTTAGCAGATCTATATTTTGCTAAATCACTATCAGGTACATATTTATGTGCTTCTTCAAACACTAATAAAATGGGGATGTCATTATTTATTTTTTCGTTGGGATCTTTTAAACATCGTAGTCTTTTGTATATATATCCATACTCAAAAACAAGTCTTGATATTAAAGAAACAGTAATACTTAATACATCAAAAGGAACACCACTTAAATCAAGTATTGTAACGTTTGAATTTGTTGATGAGTAACCAATCAAATTTTTGATTGTATCTTCAAATGATATTTTTGTTGATTTTTCACCTAGTAAAAAATCTAATCTTTTATCACTAAGTTTATTTTCAAGTCTATTTATAAAATTAATTAATTTGCCATTGTGCCCAGCAGCAGCTGTTCCAGTTGGAATTAATTTTTCTGTGAAAAGGCGAAAACAATTTTCTTCATTAAATATAAATTTATGACCAGTTGAATCTTCCCAGGTTATATCATTGTTAGTGATTTTCCTTTCATTATTTCTGTTTGAAACATATTGTAATATTTCTTTTAAGTCAAATGGGAGAGGAGAGTCAAAATGGATTCTATTTTTTTCTTCATCGCCTCCCGAAAATTTTAATTTTCGGTTATTTACAATTGCCTCTTTCAAAATTGCTCTTTGATTATGATCATTAGCTTCTGTATCCAAAAAAAATTCCTCTAACTCTTCACCTTTTAAAAGCCAATAAGGTAATATTAAGCTGCCAATATCTATAATATTTGCATCTGGAAAAGAAGCTTTATATTCAGAATGAATATCAAAAATAATTATGTGAGAATTATTTAAAGAGAAACTTCCATCCTTAGATGATACTGCTTTTTGAATAATTGATGATAAGGTATGTGATTTACCTGAACCAGTGGAACCCACAACCGCTATATGTTTATTGAAAAACTTATTGCCATTAATAGGGACTTTAACAGAAGGATTTGAAGCAAGAGATGAAAAACAAAAACTTTCATGTGGAGCAATAGATTCTTCGTATATCTTCTTTATTTCTTCAATTGTTGCTGGAAATACATCTTTTGGTGGAATAGCTAAGGAATCACCACCTCTTTCAAATTTCCCGCTTCTTAAAACACCAAGAGGGAAAGCTTCGATAATATGTTCTCTTACATGTATTATTTCTCCTTTTTCGTCTTTGGTATCTCGAATTGAAATTTGAAAATTTTCAATTATTGCAATAAGACTTGCATTTTCACTATCCTCTATTTTTAAGTATGAGCCTACTTTCAATGTCTCATCAACATTTTTAAATATTTCAAGATCTTTAACAACTATCTTAACTTTATCAGGAAAAACGGCAACAACTTGAGCATTTTGCTCTATGGAATTTTCTGTGCTCATTGTTATATTATATTTTTAATTTTATTTAAATTGTCAACTTGGATTTTTATTTCTTTAATAGAACTTGAATTATAATCAAAAAAAATGTCGTTTAGATAAAACTGATAAATCTCGGACCGTCTTCCAGTTAATGCAATAGTATCTTTTAAAAAATTTATGTTATTAATAAATTTTAGTTTGATTTGATTTGAAATTGCTGGTTTTTTTATAACAGATTTTGGATTGAATTCGGCTCCTTCAAAATCAAAACCATCGATAATGATTATTTCATCTTCAATTAAATCTTTTTTTAATTCTATTAATTCTAAATTATCTACACCATGAATATATATGTAGGGGCTAAATGGAGTAGGTTGATTTATTATTTTTGTATAATTTTTAATTACCAAATTTAAAAGAGTTTTTAAATCACTTCTTGAATATGAGTTTGGATTAATTTCAAATAGAAAAAAACGTTCTTTGAACAATATATTTACACTTCCAAAATATTCTTTTCTTAAATTTGAATAGTGAGCATTCTCTCCTTTTTTCAAAATAAACCATTCGTTAAATAATACACTTGAATTATTTATTCTTTTAAGAAATTCAATTTTACTAATATTTCTATTTAATTGGTTTTTATCTTTTGAAATATCTCTAATAACTTTTAATGAACTATTATAAAAGTAGAATTCAGCTAAAAATGCACTGCAACTAAAAGTTGACTTCAATAAACTGATAATATCGTTATACTGTTTTTCGAATTCAATTGCATTAATATCTATTTCAAGTAGTTGCAAAAAATCATTCAATTCTACATCATTCAGTTTAAGATCATCGTGATGAAAATGTTTAACTTTAGTGTTTACATTATTAATTTTTTCAGTTTGAGTATATGTCAAAAAATCATCTTTAAGATTTTGAAGACTTAAAGGTAATGACAGTTTTGAATGACCTGACTCATAATATCCTCTTAACTTATATTTTATTTGAGGTTGATTTCCTAATTTTACTTGCTTAAAATGATCCAGCATAAACATTATTGGCTTTTTAATAACTGAATGATTATACTCTGTATTCTCGTAGTATTTACATTGAGTTGCTACAGTATCATTTGCTGTTTTGATATCAACATCCTCTATTCCTTCAATTAAGATTGAATCTGTATCATTTGATAATTTTAAGATAGATGCTATTGAATAATCAAATTGATAAAAATAACCTCGGATTGCGTCTATTGCTGTTCTGTCTGCCATATATTTTATTGTTTCTATCTTTTTTTACCTGACGGTTTGGAATTAAAGCGGGTTTAGACTAAATAAATCCTATTCTTCGGATTTGCTAAATCACTCCAAATATGAAACCAACTTTCTATTAAACTAAGTGCCAAAAATAAATAGAAGCAGCTGTTGGGGGCTTTTTTTTTATTTAGGCGATCTTCAAATTGTCTTGTTTTTGCTTTTTGCTATTCTCTTTTTCCGTTAGTATTTTATTAAATATTTCTTGGTGTTTTTCTTGATTATTTATTACTTTGAGTAACTCTAAAATTGATTCAGATGAAAAATAAACTTTGGATTTTTTAGATAAACTATCAATTGTTTCAATCCAAATTAATTGTTTACAATCAGGATTTATAGTTTTTTCATCGGGATTATCTACTTTAAATTCTGCAATAGTTGCCCATTTTAAGTAACAAATTAAGATTTTTATTTGTGCTGTTGTTATTTTATAATTTGCTTTTTGTTGAACTGCTTTAACCAAATTACTTAAAATTATATGGTCTCTATTATCTTGAAATTCGCCAACAATTTTATACAATGGTTTTCCTTCATTTGTTGTTATCTTTCCAATTTCTCCAGCAGCTATTGCATTTAAAATAATATTAAAAACTCCGTTGTTAGTTTTGTCAATTTCGATATCGCTTCCAGATAATACATTGTCTTTACTATTAAATCCGTAAACTTTGTTCTGCATTGGATTCAAAATCAAAACTTCTCTAGGATTTATATCCACCATTTCAGGAAGTAGTTTTGACCAGATTTCCATAAATTCTTTGCTTTTTTCACCTGCTTTCATTTGCAGAAATCTATTAAAGCTTGCAGTTGATTGATTAGCGTGTTCATTTTTACTTGCACCACGATAGTAAATTGCACCATTTAAAATTTTAAAATCAGGATAATTATCTTTTGGTACTAATATGTTATTACTTTTTTCAATTATTAAATAATAAAACTTTCTTGATACAAGTTGAAACATTTGTAAATCCAATGAAACACCAACATTTGTAATTTTAACAAATTGTTGAGTAACTTCATTTAAATCAATGTTAGTCAATAAATTTATATTTGCTATATCAAGTCCAGTATCATTATAAACTCCAGCTGTTGTTTCATTTATTCCAATTAAAATTATTCCGCCATCTGCATTGGAAAAAGAAAGTATATCTTTCGCAAAATTCATCAAAAAATTTTCGATAGGAGTCTTTGATGACGTTATGTTTAACTTAAGTTTATAATCAATAATATTGTTTTCCTTTGGATAAATGCCATTATCTTTTATATCTGATATTACCAAATTAACTCTGTTTTCTAATTCTAATAAGTTCATATTCAGATTTTTTATTTATTATTAGCTTTTATTTTAGATTTATGTAGCTCGAAAATACACACAATTTATTTTTATATTAGCAATAAAAATCGCCTTAAAGAGTTCTATTTTGGTTGGCTTTAGGCTATTTTCCTAATTTAAAGACCAAACATAAAAAACTACTTTTATTGTATTTTATGGATTTCCATAATCTGTATCATTAAAGAGCCACAAAATAATTCTTTTAATGATGAAAAGGATACCGTATAAATACCTGTTTTAAATTTTATTGAGCATAAAAAAAGATGCCTAAGCATCTTTTTATTTATCTATAAGTTTAAAAAATTCTGAAAGCCTCATATTTCTAGCTTCACAAATTTTTTCCAATGTATTTACAGGAATATTATAATTAGAATCCTTAATTTGAAGTGCAGTAGTTTTTATTTTTCTAACAATACTTTCTTCAATTCCATGATCCAAACCGAAAGAGCGCTGAGACTTGTAAGATTCAATCCAATTCTTATAGATATAATTGCATACTATTTTATTTGCCTCATTCATACATAACAAAGAAAAGCGAATGCAAAAAAAATAATGCGCACGAAAATACGCATTTTAAATTATTTTGTTATATTTGCAATGAAATACATATTTTTGCGATACTTCATAAAAGATATTTGAAGCATTCGCTTTGAATCTTGCTTAGAAAAACTGGACACTTTTTAGCGCGCAAGATGATAAGTGCAAATGCCTACGCTTAAAAGTGCGTGGGCTCACTTATTTGTGCGCAGGTAGTCCAGTAAATCCTCTAAGCAATAAAGTCGAGTTCCACGTCACTTTTTTTTGATCAACTATTCGATAAATTCTTAGCACACTTCTTCATTATTTTAAATGTTTCGCCTCATGCCAAACTTTTAATTCATTATGCCTGTGTATTAAAAAAAACTTCCTATTATGTCTATTAAGCCGTTTACTTAATACATAAAAAATGGCCCTCTACTGCAGCGACCAAACTATTGCAGAGGACCATAGCTAATCAAATCTTCGTTTAACTAACCAATCCAATATTATGAATATTTTTTCATTTTTCAAGGATGGGAAAGCTCTTTATTGCCTTTTTTTTATCTGGCTTTGCCTGTCTTTCTCGTCTCTTTTTGCCAAATCTTCTTATCGGCACAACTCTTTTATTTATCAACAGCATCAAGTTCAGGGTACTGTAACCGATGGCATTAATCCTTTGCCGGGTGTAACCATTGCGGTTAAAGGTAAATCTAATGTTTCATCTATTTCAGATTATAGCGGGCAGTATAACCTTTTCGCCTCTGCTGCCGATACCTTAATTGTTTCGTTTATAGGATTTAAAACTACCCTTGTACCTATAAAAGGGCGTAACACCGTAGATGTCCAATTGATTTATGACACTACAACTTTGCAAGAGGTTCGGGTGAATGCTGGATATTATTCCGTAAAAGAAAGTGAACGTACCGGAAGCATCGCCCAAATTACTTCAAAAGACATAGAGAAACAGCCCGTAACAAACGTGCTTGCTGCCATGCAGGGGCGGATGGCCGGAGTAAATATTACCCAGACAACCGGTGTTGCCGGTGGAGGGTTTGATATTCAAATTCGAGGACGAAACAGTATTCGAAGTGATGGAAACGCACCTTTGTATATTATTGACGGAGTTCCTTATTCTTCACAAACTGTCGGCAGCAGTCGCAGTACTGTTGTGCTTCCTTCTGCTTATGATCCTTTAAATTCTATTAATCCTGCTGATATCGAAAGCATTGAAGTGCTGAAAGATGCTGACGCAACTGCTATTTACGGTTCACGTGGAGCGAATGGTGTTGTTTTGATTACAACTAAAAAAGGAAAAGAAGGATTGACTCGTTACACAGTAGATGTACGGCAAGGTATAGGCAAGGTTACAAATTTTATGGATCTGTTAAAGACAGATCAATATCTGGAGATGCGTCGGGAAGCTTTTGCTAATGACGGTATTGATTATGGCCCTAGTGATTATGATGTAAATGGCACATGGGATCAAAGCAGATATACCAACTGGCAGAAAGAACTTCTGGGAGGAATGGCGAGCTACACAGACGTTCAGGCATCAATATCCGGCGGATCATCCAAAACCCAGTTTTTGATTAGCTCTTCACTGCACAACGAAACAACCGTTTTTCCGGGAGACTACCACTATAACAAAGCAAACGTGCGTTTTAATCTTAATCATCAATCTGAAGATGGCAGATTTCAAATCAACACGACAACAGGATTTACGGCACAGAAAAATAACCAGCCGGGAATTGACCTCTCACAATTTGTGGTTCTTCTGGCTCCAAATGCACCTTCTTTATACGATGAGTCTGGAAACCTTAATTGGGAGAACAGCACTTGGGAAAACCCTCTGTCTTATCTGGAGGGCAAATATAAAACTGCAACCAATGACCTTATTGCAAATACAATGCTATCATATGCAATATTGCCTAGTTTAACTGCAAAAGCAAGTCTGGGTTTTACCAATACAAATCATAACGAAACCCGCACCCAGCCTTCTACTATGTTTGATCCTGCCTATCAGCTCGGAAGCGAATATTCTATTATAACTGCAACCGACACCCAAAGGCAGTCATGGATTATAGAACCCCAAATCGAATGGCAGAAATCCTATGGGAAATTAAAAACACAGGCATTATTGGGTAGTACATTTCAAAAATTATCCGGCAGTCAGCTTGTACAGGAAGCAACCGGATTTACAAGCAATGCCCTTATTTACAGCTTATCTTCAGCAACGCTTCTCAAAGCAATAGCAGATACAGAATCCATTTATAAATATCAGGCAGTATTTGCCCGTTTGAATTTTGTTTTTAACGAGAGGTATATTTTAAACCTGACTGGAAGACGTGATGGTTCAAGCCGTTTTGGTCCCGGAAATCAGTTTGCTAATTTTGGCGCTGTTGGAGGCGCATGGATTTTCTCTAATAAAAACCAGACTAAAACCATTAATCCTGTTATTAGTTTTGGTAAGTTAAGAGCCAGTTACGGAACTACGGGCAGTGATCAGATTGGGGATTATCAGTTCATGGACACGTATTCTACTGCCAGTACAAATTATGGAGGCGTAACCGGAATAGCGCCAACTCGTTTATTTAATGCAGACTTTGCCTGGGAAATTAATAAAAAAGCGGAAGCTGCCATAGAGCTTGGTTTTTTCAGGGACAGGATTTTCTTTACGGGTGCATGGTATCAAAACCGTTCCTCCAATCAGCTCGTTGGTATTCCATTACCTGGAACAACAGGTTTTCCCTCTATTCAATCTAATTTGGATGCATCAGTACAAAATAGCGGAGTTGAACTCACTTTAAGAACTGTCAATTTTGAAAAAGAGAGTTTTAAATGGATCACGAACTTCAATATCTCTTTTGCCAAAAATAAATTATTGTCCTTTCCCAATTTAAAGGGGTCGACTTATCAGAACCAATTTGTAATCGGTGCCCCCCTTACTATAATAAAAGCCTACCATTATATCGGAATAGATGCGCAGAGCGGAATTTATCAATTTGAAGATATTAATAATGACGGCCGTATAACATCGCCCGAAGACAAGCAAACTGTTGTGGATTTCAGTCCTGATTTTTTTGGCGGATTGCAGAATCAAATTAATTGGAGAAGATGGCAGGTTGATTTTCTGCTCCAGTTCTCAAAGCAAAAAAATTATAGTGAGGAATATAGTCTCGGCTTACCAGGAGCAAAGAGTAATCAAACAACCAGAATTCTTAATAGATGGCAGAACAGCGGAGACAATGCCGAATTTCAAAGATTTAGCACCAGTGCTGACGGGAAGGTTCTGGATGCCTCGGATAAATATTTCAACAGTGACGGAATCATTACTGATGCCTCTTATATACGCCTGAAGAACATCGCAATATCCTACACATTACCTGAGGACTGGATAAAAGGAGTCCGATGCCGTCTTTCTTTTGAAGGACAGAACCTGCTGACTTTTACTCCCTATAAAGGCAATGACCCTGAATTTAAGTTTACTGGATACCTGCCGCCATTGAAAGTATTTACAACTGGACTTAATCTAACTTTTTAAACTAATACTAACATTATGGAAACTAAATTATATCTACGGAAGCAAATAACCCTTTTTAAAAGAATAATTATCTCTTTATTAGTGATTTCGGGTTACAGTTGTGAATCGTTTGTCGAGGTTAACAGCCCTTCTGGGCAGCTTTCTACAGAAGCAGTATTTGAAGATAAGAGTACTGCCAATGCCGCAGTTTCAAATATTTATGCCAGCCTGCGCGATTCGGGGATGCTTACTGGAAACAGTGTATCGATAACCACAAAAATGGGTGCTTATACAGATGAACTGAATTTCTACGGTATTAGTTCAGGTACGACATTGAATTTTTACAGCAATACACTGCTGCCGACTAACCCGCAAGTGGTAAGCTGGTGGAAAACTGCCTACTCTCAAATCTATGCGGCCAATTCAGTAATACAGGGAGTAACGGCTTCCGCTGCTCTTACCAGTGCAGATAAAAACCAGTTCATTGGTGAAGCCCTGTTTATAAGATCGCTTTTGCATTTCTATTTATTGAATCTGTATGGTGATGTCCCTTATGTTACAGCAACAGATTACAAACAGAACACTGCAATAGGCCGCACCAGTACAAACCTGTTGTATTCGAAAATAATAGAAGATCTGCAGACTTCATATGCTTTTCTTCCTGAGAGTTATTTGTCCGCTGATCGCAGCCGTGCGAACAAAGCTGTCGCGATGGCGCTTCTTGCAAGGGTTTACCTTTATTCCAAAGCGTGGGCTGAAGCTGCCAATGCGGCTTCTTATCTCCTAAACAACACCGAAACATACAAGTGGGAAAATGATCTGAGTAAGATATTTCTAAAAGGAAGTTCTGTAACCATCTGGCAGTACAAACCGGCAATCGAAGGTCAGAACAGCGCAGAGGGAGGATCAATGATTTTACTGACCGGACCACCTGCTGATGTGGCACTTAATCCAAATTTTGTCAATGCCTTTGAAATTGGAGACCAGAGAAGACAAAAATGGATTGGCTCGGTTACGAAAGGGACTTTGATCTGGTATTTCTCCAGCAAGTACAAAGTCAAATTAAAGACTGCCGCTTCAACTGAATATAACATTTTATTCAGGCTTGCTGAACAGTATCTCATACGTGCTGAGGCAAGAGCACAGCAGGGAGACCTGATAGGGGCTAAAGAAGACCTCAACAAAATAAGGCAGAATGCAGGATTAGGCAATACCACAGCAGTTTCACAGCAGGAAATATTGGAAGCTGTTATGAGGGAACGCCGATTTGAACTGTTTACGGAATCTGCCCACCGGTTCTTTGACTTGAAAAGAAACGGACAGCTGGACTCCCAGTTGACAGGAGTAAAAAATGGATGGAACTCCACCGACAATCTTCTCCCTGTTCCTGAATCTGAACTGACGCTCAATCCTAATTTACTTCCTCAGAATCCAGGATATTAATACAGTATAAAGATGAAAAAGGATTTAAGATTTGTTTACGGAATACTTTCTGTACTCATATTTGAATTAGTAACCTGTTCCGCATCGGGACAGGGACTAATCAAAAAAAATATCAGTAATGCTGATTATAAATTGTGGAGCACCATGGAATTAAAAGACATTTCAGAAAATGGGCAATGGTACACCTACAGTTTATCTTATGAGCAAGGTGCTGATACGCTGTTTGTAAAAAGCAGTAAGGCAAATAAAAACTATGCATTTTCAGGAACTCTCAAGGGAACTTTTCTGAAAGAAAAATGGTTTTGCAGCCGAAACGATCAAAATGAACTTTCACTGCTTAATCTGGTTTCAGGAAAAATTGAAAAGATAAAAAATGCAGATAACTACTTATTTACTTCGGATCAAAAATATCTGATTATTTTTCTCCGTACAGACAACAAAACAAAAATAATCATTAAAACATTAGACGGTTCTGCAGCTTATGAAATAGAAAATGTAAAGGGGTATGCTTACAATCCAAAATCAAACCAGCTGATCTACAGCAAATCTGCATCAAGCGGCTGCAGGGTTTGTATTTTAACACTAAACGAAAAATTTTCAGAATCAAAAATCATAGAAAGCGGCAATTATAATTATACAAATTTTGTCTGGCAGCCAAATGCTGCATCCGCAGTATTTATAAGGTCAAAAAGAGTTGCAGATTCAGACATTAAAGAATTGGTTTGCTATAAAACCAATACACAAAAAATATTTGTTTTCGAGCCTGACAGTACTTTTAATTTTGATGAAAAATACAGGATAAAACAGGAAACTGTGACAGATCTGATCATATCAGAAGATGGTAAACGGGTGTTTTTTAAAATTGAGACCCTAAATCAGAAATTAAAACAGGCAGAGAAAAAAATTGTGCAGGTATGGAATGCAGATGATAAATATTTAGAACCTGCTGAAAGGGAAAAAGACGGGAGTATTAAGATGCCCAAGATAGCTGTATGGCAGCCTGAAAAAAATGATTTTAGAATACTCACCGATACCGTTTTTTCTAAAATTATGCTGGCGGGAAGTGAAAATTTTGCAGTGTTATGGAACCCGGTCGCCAATGAGCCTCAGCCTTATCTTCATTCCGCCAGAGATTACAAAACAATCAATCTGGATAATGGGGTGCAGCAGCTTTTTTTAAAAGATTTTAATTATCGTGTTAATAACATCTCTTTATCTCCAGCAGGAAAATACATTACATACTTTAAAAATAATCATTGGTGGATTTATGACATTCAGAAAAATATACATACTAATCTCACTGCAGATTTAGATGAATCTTTCTCTGTTGAAGATTTGGATCGTGGAGAGGGTTCGTTTCCTTATGGAAATCCCGCGTGGACACCGGGCGATCAATCCATTCTGCTCTATGATCAGTATGATGTATGGGAAATAACAGCCGAAAATTTGAAAGCTGAAAAATTAACACACGGAAGACAGGAAAAGGTAACTTACCGTTTTAAGACTACCTCAATTGAACAAAAGCAAAAAAACAATTTTGATGGTGTAAGCTCAGGAATAATTAATCTTGGTAAATCAATTATTATGGAGTCAAAAAATGGAAATACAACTGGTTTATGGTGGTATAAAAAGAATAATTTATTACGTTCAATTGTACTCAGCGAAAATAAAATATCAGATCCTGTATTAGCATCAGGAAGTGAAAGTGTAGTTTACAAAGAAGAAAGTTTTGAAACACCGCCAGAGCTTTTTTTACGAGACAAAAAAGAAAAAAAAGTACGCACACTTTATCAGAGTAATTCTCATTTTAAAAATTTCAATTCAGGAACCTCTTCAGTAATTCACTACCGTAATAGCAATGGAAATAGTATAAAGGGAGCATTATTTTATCCTGCAAATTACAGCTCCGAAAAACTTTATCCTATGATCGTTCACGTGTATGAAAAACAGTCAGAAACGGTACACGATTATATTAATCCATCACTATACAGCGGCAATGGTTTTAATGTCAGCCACTATACCAATAATGGGTATTTTGTTTTGCTCCCGGACATTGTATATGAGTTTGGAAATCCGGGAAATTCTGCAGTTGATTGTGTAGTGGCAGCAACAAAAAAAGCGTTGGAAATTGCTCCCGTCGATCCTAAAAGGATAGGCCTGATTGGGCATTCATTTGGAGGATATGAAGCCGATTATATAATCACGCAAACTGATATTTTTTCTGCAGCCGTAGCGGGTGCCGCAATTACTGATCTTATAAGCGGGTACCTTTATGTGTCCTGGAATTTCAACCGTCCCAATTTTTTTCAGTACGAGTATGGGCAGCTTCGAATGAACGGCTCAATTTTTAAAAATTTTCTCGGTTATCTCGCTAACTCCCCTGTATATTATGCTGATAGGGTAACAACGCCGCTCTTGTCGTGGGCAGGAGAGGCAGATAGGCATGTACATTATTATCAGACTTTAGAATTCTATCTTGCCTTACGCCGTCTGGGAAAAAAACATGTAATGCTTTTATATCCGGATCAGCAGCATGTTTTAAGTGATAAAGAACAGCAAAAACATTTAACAGAATATGTCATGCGGTGGTTTGACCATTACTTATCAGCAAAGAGCAACTCTGAATTTGTTAAAGCAAATTAAATAAAAATGAAAAAAATAAATGCAGTTCTTTTGGAACTGCATTTACCGTTTTTATTGCGGTCTGTAAACTTCGACCGTACAGGCACCATTGGCATTTTTAGCATAGACCTGTTGTGAAGAAGGACTAGCAGACACTCGGCAGATTGCTCCTGTGTTTACCGATTCACAAGAATAGGACTGTTCATCATCACATAATCCTGCTGGATTTAGCCTTTTAAAACCATCGATAGCATCTACAGATCTACTGTTTCTTTCCATGGCATTGGTTGTAAAAGCACCTGCTATTGCAAGGGCAAATACCGCAACAGGAAGTACCTGTTTTGAAAAAATTGTTTTCATGATTAAAATAATTTGTGGTTAATGATCTACTCTATCACAGGTTTTCGATCTTCTCCTGATACTGCGCTGTATATTGTAATTACTTTTTATAATGTTTTGTAATGGCACTGCTAAGTCCGTAACTGACCAAATGAGTTCCGATTAGGGCATACAATTGTTTATCAGTCACAATAAAATCTTTTAGCTTTTCTTTATCAATATGGTAGATATAAAAACTGGATATATAGGATTTGTCATTCAAATTGTACACATCAATTATAGAAGCCTGATTCCACATTTTTTTATCTTCATATCGTCCTATTATTCCTGAATTTATAAACAGCAGATTTTTGTAAATGGCAGCAGATTTATTGACAATTACGGGTGGAGCGGCAAACTTTTTTTCGCCTCTGCTGCTTACATAAGCAACTTTTACTTTTTCGGGACTTAGCGTATCGATCGTATTGCTTCTAAAAGCAAGATTTAAATTTTGGTCAGCAGCTATAAATTCATTGCGGTAATAATAGATGTAGACGTGTTTCCGGGAATAAAAATCATAATAAAATCTTCCGTCAACATCAAAGATTCCATCAACTTGCTTTTGTAATAAATCATGCTTCACAGTTACTTTAGAGGGATTTCCAAAGTATAAAATTCCTAATTCACTTTGACTGCTTTGTTTGTCAACAGTTCTAAATGATACATGAACCGAATCAATGACCTTAGGCTGTGTGAATCGAATAGAACCATTCCATTTATACTTTGCTTTCCAATTTGAAATAGTGCCTCTAAATATTGAAGCAACATTTCCATCAATCAAATAAAAAGAAGAATCAATAACTTTTAACTGTACAGCGGTAGACAAAAGGTCACTATTCACTGTGATTTTATGTCTCGTATTGCCTCTAAGTAAAGTATCCAATTCCGATACCAGCAATGGACTACTTGTATTACCCAGATAGATTTTACCCTTTGAGAAACCTGAAAAATAAAAAGAATTGTATTGTATCTGTGTATCATATTTTTTTTCTGTACCCTGAGGATAGCGCCTGATAAATGAATTATCATAATGCATCATATTTTCTGACTTGATAAATAATCCGGCCATTAGCATAACAGCCAACAAAGTACAGCCAGCTAGGTATAAATATTTTTTCTTTCTTCCTTTTCGAAAGCCTCTCTCTGAAGCTTTCTCAAATGGGATGATCAGTATCGCAACTGCAGATATAATAACAAAGAAAATATTAAAAACCAGATGCTCTTTCCAATTTAATTTTTCCAGTATGCCTCCACAGGAACAAGGTATAAAAGAACTGTAATTTAAAATAATGTATATATAAACCGTAAACATTACCATCAGCCCAAAAGCAGAATATAATGCCAATATTCTGGTACTTTTAAATACAAGTAAAACTGAAATCAAAAGCTCTAAAATGATAACTCCCCAAGAAATTATTCCGGCAAATGCACTAAGTAATGGAGATTGTGCTAATTGTATTTGAAAATTCTCAAAGTCAAGCATTTTACTTATTGCCGCATAGACAAACAATAGTACCAGCAATAAGCAAATTGAGTCCAAAATTATAGTCTTAAGTTTTGCATTTGATTTCATTGTAATTGAAATTAATTAAACGAAGCAATTAATCATATTTGAAATAATAGCAATTCTTTAGATGAGGTTTTATTCAAGAACCAATTTAGTTGTAGTATTTAATAAGTTTTAAGCCTGGCAGAAATTAACAACTTGTAATTAAAGAATTGATTTATAATGTCATGGACAAAATTAAATCACTTGCTGATATAAATTATTATCAAAAACCTGCCAAGATTTTTCAATAACATTCAATCGTAGTTAAAAAACAGGATAAGGTGCAGTTTATAATGAAAAAGATGTCATTAGAAAAATAATTTCTAATGACATCAAAGTAATTTGTAATTTTTAACTGTTGCTACTTTATTGTATCGCCAAGTAAACTTAGTTTTTCACTAAGTTCAATTAGCCCGGCTTTTTGTAAACATTCCTCTCCAAATAGTTTTAACTCCTGAAGATTTTCTTCTTGAATACTTGTCATAAGAATCGATGGTTTATCATTGTCCTTAGCAGATAATCCACGTTCAATAACATGGTTTAATAGCAATACATTTTTTCGTGAAATTTTCAAATCAATCTTCACTACATCATTCATGCCAGGTATACTAAGCACAGTATCAAAAACCCTGGCTACATCATTTGTTGTCATAATCTTCACGTTTTTAATTAATAATTTATTTATACAAAGGTATAAAGCCAGTCTTAAAGTGTCATGGACATAATATGTCCATCATAGGTAAAATCCATTTCGCTTACTTAATTTTGTATAAGAAATAACAGGAAAGGTTAAAGGAACAATCAAAAACCTTCCTTAAAACAGTCAGGATTTTGTTGCTTTAAAATTTGGTTTATTGCTTTGAAAGAGCACGTTTTTAAATCTAAAATCGAGAGGATAAATTGACATTACAGCTAGCCCGTTACAGTAGTTTCAAATTATATGCAGTGTGCACTTTCTTTGAGTTCTAAAAATGAAATAGATTTTTTATGAAAAATCTAAAGTTTTAATGACTGTCTAAAGGTTTATCTAGTTCCAAGAACAAAACAGTTAACATTTCAAATTGTCCAAAAGAAGTAATAATTGGATATTTTAATTTTTAAAATCTTAAGAATACTAGAATGTCTAAAGAACATTTAAAAGTATCAGTAAGATTGCAACGTTCCTGCAACGGCCAGATGTCCGGTTGTTAAACAACCGATCTGGCTGCTCTACACTCGGAACTCGTGAGCAGTGAAACTACAAGGATAAAAAAGAGTTTGATAACAATGAAATGAAGCGCAGCAAATTCACGAATACCATAAAAACAATTTGAATTAATGAGTAAAAAGAGAGATGATGGAAAAAGAAAATTTAAACAGAACACGTATAGTCGGGTTACGATTTACACCCGAAGAGTATATGAAAATTGAGCGCAAATGGAAAGCCAGTACTTGCCGTAAGCTAAGTGACTACATTCGCAGACACTTATTTGACAAACCTGTTACGACTAAATTTCGCAACGAATCCCTTGACGAATTTATGCTGGAAATTATTCGTCTTCGAGGGGAACTAAGTGCCATTGGAAATAACTTTAACCAGGCAGTAAAAAAACTGCATACACTGAATCAGATTCCGGAATTTAAAGTATGGATTATTAGCGCTGAACTGGATAAAAAAAAACTCTTGGAGAAGGTTGAAGAAATCAAGCAATACATACAGCAAATTTCACTAAGATGGTTGCGATCATAAAAACCGGACATTCGATACACAGTATTTTTAACTACAACGAAAACAAAGTAAAACAAGGAGTAGCAGAATGTATCGGCGAAGGAAATTATCCTTTGGATGTGGATAAAATGAGTGATACTATGAAACTAAACAGGTTTCTAAAACAAGCCGCTTTAAATGACAATGTAAAGCGTAACAGCGTACATATATCACTAAACTTTGATTCGTCTGAAAATTATTCAAAAGATAAACTGATGGAAGTCGCTAATTTATATATGGAAAAAATTGGTTTTGGAGAACAACCCTATCTGGTATACCAGCATCACGATTCCGGACATCCGCACATTCACATCACCTCCATCAAAGTTAGAGCTGACGGAAGCAGGATCGATATGCATAATATAGGCTGCAATCAATCTGAAACGGCACGAAAAGAAATCGAAAAATCCTTTGGACTCGTCGTAGCTGAGGGACGTACAAAGAATCAGAATATCGAACTTCAGCCTATTTCAAAAGGCAAAGTCAGATACGGAAGAATCCAGTCCAAAAAAGCAATTTCAAATGTATTGTCTCAGGTTCTTTCGTCTTATAAATTTGCCAGCCTTGCGGAGCTCAATGCCGTACTCAAACAATATAATATTTTGGCTGACCGGGGCAATGAAAATTCAAGAATATTTAAAGCTAAAGGACTAGTTTATCGCATACTTGATGAAAATGGTAAACCTATCGGAGTACCTATAAAAGCTAGTGACTTTTATTATAAACCAACTCTAAAGTTTTTAGAAGAAAAATTTAAATCCAATAGTGCCAATCAAATTTCAGATATCAGAAGGGTAAAAAATGCTATCGATATGGCTTTTTTGAGAACGGAAATATCGATTACAGACCTTGTGAAAATACTCGAAAAAGAGGGAATCAATACCGTTTTTAGAAAAAATGCAGAAGGATTGCTTTATGGGATTACCTATGTGGATCATACCACAAAATGTGTTTTTAACGGAAGTACACTTGGTAAACAATACAGTGCTAAAGCAATACAGGAACGTTGTGCATCCATTAATCCAACCGAGCAAAAAAATCCAAATTTGATTAGTAAAAAATTACACGAAATCACATTTGAAACACCGAAGTCAGAAATAGTTGCAGTACTGTTTGGAGATGATTTTAGGGATAACAAATATGTAGGATCCAGTACTATCATGAGCCAATTAGCAGAGATGATCACGCAAGCTGAACAGACAGCTAATTACCTTCCTTACGAGCTTAGAAACAAAAAGAAAAAAAGAAAAGGACAGTCTAATAATCGATAAAATTTAAAATTATGGCTATGCAGACAGGAGAAAACGAACAGGCGCTAAGAAAGGTCTTAGATATGACAAGACTAATTGGCATCATTATTTTAGTAATTCATTTTTATTATTACTGCTACGCTGCCTTTCAGCATTGGAATCTGGTTAGTGGGTTTAGTGATAAAATTATGGGTAATATCTACCAGACAGGATTATTCAGTGATTTTCATAAATCTAAACTTTTTGCGCTGGGATTTTTGATTATTTCCTTAATTGGTGTTAAAGGGCGAAAAGATGAAAAACTGAATTACAAAATAGCTTTCGCCTACATCATTACTGGTATTCTAATTTATTTTATAAGCGGCCTTTCACTATACCTTAAAATAGAACTGATGCTGGCAGCAATTACCTACATGACTCTAACGTCGAGCGGATTTCTTCTGATCCTTTCCGGCGGTACATTACTCTCGCGTATTATAAAAAACAGGCTCAACAGCAAAGATATTTTTAATAAAGAAAATGAAACTTTTCCTCAGGAAGAAAGACTTCTGGAAAATGAATATTCTATTAATCTGCCTGCCAAATATCATTTAAAGGATAAGTTACGGGACAGCTGGATAAATATTATTAATCCCTTTCGGGGATTGCTGGTTTCAGGTACTCCCGGATCCGGGAAATCTTATTTCGTTATACGCCATGTTATTACCCAGCACATACGGAAAAAATTCACCATGTTTGTCTATGATTTCAAGTTTGATGACCTGACTAGAATTGTCTACAATACCTGGCTTAAATACAAACATCTATACCCGAAATTACCTCAGTTTTATGTTATTAATTTTGATGACCTGACCAGAACCAACCGGTGTAATCCGTTAGAGCCGTCTGGTATGAGTGATATTACCGATGCCTCCGAATCAGCCCGGACTATTTTACTGGGACTCAACAGGGAATGGATCAAAAGACAGGGTGACTTTTTTGTAGAATCTCCGATTAATTTTCTTTCCGCCATAATATGGTATCTGCGGAAATACAAAGACGGCGAATTCTGTACACTTCCCCATGTAATTGAACTCATGCAGGAAGATTACGATAGTCTGTTTACTCTACTTAGAACCGAAAAAGAAATTGAGGTACTTATTAATCCCTTTGTGAATGCCTACCTGAATAATGTTATGGACCAATTAGAGGGACAAATTGCCTCGGCAAAAATCGCTATGGCAAGGCTTTCCTCACCACAATTGTATTATGTTTTGTCTGGCAGCGATTTCACATTGGACATCAATAATCCAGACGATCCCAAGATTGTATGTATGGGAAATAATCCGCAGAAAATCCAGATATATGGAGCTGTATTATCACTTTATGTAAACCGATTGGTAAAGCAGGTAAACCAAAAGAACAAACAGAAAAGCAGTTTGATATTCGATGAATTTCCAACTATTTATCTCAACAATATGGATAGTCTAATTGCAACTGCAAGAAGTAATAAAGTAGCAACCTGTTTGGGAATTCAGGATTTTAGCCAGCTGCGTAAAGATTATGGACGGGAACAGGCCGATGTGATTATGAATATTGTTGGGAACATAGTCAGCGGACAGGTTACCGGAGATACTGCTAAGCAATTATCAGAGCGTTTCGGCAAGATCATGCAGGACAGGGAAAGCCTTTCGATTAATAGTGGAGATACTTCAATCAGCCGTTCCAAACAGTTGGAATCAGCAGTACCTCCATCCAAAATTTCCGGACTTAGTTCCGGTGAATTCGTAGGTATGGTAGCCGATGATCCTGATTGCAAAATAGAACTTAAAACTTTTCATTCTGAAATAATAAATGACCATGAAGCACTGAAAAAAGAACAGGATAATTACATTGATATTCCTATCATTCGCAAAGTCGATAATGCAATGGTACAACGAAATTACCTACAGATAAAAAAAGATATCAAGGACATTATTTTTGCTGAAAAAGAAAGACTATTAAATGATCTTGAATTGAGCCATTTAGTCATTAAGAAGTGATACTCCCGATTAGAAATAATAAACATACTATGACTTTAGAACAGAATTGTTTGTGTAAGTAATATTAGCTTAAATTGTTATATTTACAATGCAGATGAATTATTTGTTTTGATTTAAATTTCGTTGATAGTAATCTTTTCTTTCTCTTGATCGAAATAAGAAATAAACAATAAAACTACCCCGAATGGTTAATAAGCTTAAAATAATGGTATCGTCAACAGTTTACGGATCTGAATCCGACCTTGACCAGATCAAATATATATTAGAAAATTTTGGTTATGAGGTAATCATGTCCAAAGAAGGTAATATCTATGTTCCGATTGGCAGTAATCCGGAAGCAGCTTGTCTTAAAGCTGTAGAAAATTGTGATTTGTTTTTAGGAATTATTTTTCCAAGGTATGGTTCCGGAATTACCCACAAGGAATTTGAGAAGGCTGTAGAACTTGATAAACCCCGATGGTTTGTAACTCATAAATATATTGAATATACACGAAAGTTAATGCATCAATTCATGCATGGAGAAGATGGAAAAAGAAATGGATTTGATATAAAATCAACTTCTGTTTTAGATAGTGTTAAGGTTGTAGATATGTATAATATTGCCAGAAAAGATTGGTGCCAGCCCTTTTTTAACACAAGTGAAATACACCTTTTCATTAGTACACAATTTCACGATATATCACTTAGAAAGAAAGAATTACAAAATAGAACAAAATGAACAACGAAGAACTTATAGAGAGCTTACTTAGACAAGGCAAAAGCGATCAACTCGAATTTCTAAAAGTTGTGAATAAGGAAACTATTGGTAAAACGATAGGTAGCTTTTTAAATAACGAGGGAGGTCAAGTACTAATTGGTATTGGAGAAAAAAAAGAAGTTCTTGGAGTTGAAAACCCAGAAAGATTACAATCAGAATTAACGGAATATTTGAACGCAGAAATAATTCCGGAATCACCCATTATGATATCAGTTGAACCTTTACAGAATAAAAAAATTATTTCGATCAAGGTATGGACCGGTTCTAAGCAACCTTATATTTTTAATGGTGGAATTTATTATCGAAAAGGCAGCCAGACAATCAAAGCGACATCAACCGAAATTTCAGAATTAATCCACAATCGGCAGTCCACAGAACTGCATTGGGAAAGACAATTAGCAATGGGTGTTGATCTCGAAGATCTGGACTTAGATGAAATACAGAAAACAATTAATGAAACAATAAATAAAACCAAACTAAAAGAATATAAAAAAGAGCCAATTGCTTTTTTAACTCATTTTGGGCTATATCAAAACGGAAGTTTTACCAATGCAGCTGTCATTCTTTTTGCAAAAAATCCAGCCAGGTTTATTCCGCAATCAAGGGTTAGAATTGCATTTTTGCAGGACGGTAAAACTGGGGACAAATTTCTTGATGATCAACTTTTGGAAGGTAACCTTTTTGAAAATATTGAATCAATACTGAAATTTTTGGAAAAGCATTTAACCACTTCAAGTAAATTTAATGATAACGATTGGAAGCGTAAAGACAATTATATATTTCCGATGTCTGCACTACGGGAAGGTATCATAAATGCATTAGTACATCGGGACTATTTTTCTATTTCCGGATCAGTTTCGATATTAATTTATAAGGATCGTTTAGAGATATCCAATTCCGGAAAATCTCCGTTAAAAGCTACAGAGCTTAAAAAAAATCATCTATCCATGCCTGTAAATCCGGATATTGCTCATATTATATTTCTGAGAGGTTTCATGGAAAAGATTGGAAGAGGTACTTTGAAGATATTAGATGCTTGTAAAGTAGCTGGTCTTGCAGAACCAGTATGGATAACTAATGAAACGGATGTTAGACTTACATTTTTTAATAATATTGATTCTTATCAAGATAATGCTAGTATTGGTAATCCTAATAAAGAACTTGAGGGAGCTACTGAGGGAGCTACTGAGGGAGCAATTGAGGGAGCAATTGAGGGAGCAATTGAGGGAGCAACTAAATCTTTGAAAATAAAACTTATACTTCTTTTAAAAGCAATTGCAGATAACGAAGGAAAAAGAATTCCTGATTATGAACAGATTACTAAGATAAATAAAAAAAGTATTGAACGTTATATCAGTCAGCTCCGGGATGCAGATTTGGTAGAATTTAAAGGAGATGCTCCTCAAACAGGCGGATATCATTTGACTACTGTTTTAAAAGAAAAAATCAAAGAGAAATAGTAAAGCGGCTCTAATTACACAGGTAATGGATAGGATGCTTTCATATAAGTTTCAACAACATACCAATTCTCTTAAATAAAAACGACACTCATATTGAGTGTCGTTCAGAACGTTCAGAACTATAATTACTTTATTAATTTACACTTTTTTGCTCCTTCTTTATTATTCGCTACTTTACTCTCAGGAATTAACCAACAGCATTCATCTTCTTTAATAGCGATATAATGTTTGTTGCTGTAATCAAGTAGTCCTTTTTCTTTGATTAACCTTATTTTCCAATTGGGCATATCGATGGGAATTTCGTAACCTTCTATAATTTCATCTAATCCTTTCTCTGTTAATTGTTGTAATAGCCCAATTAAATATTTCCTGAAATTGGCTTTGTAAGCAAAACTTTTTAAATCATAGATACTTCCAATCATACATCTTTTAGGCGCGTCAACAGCATATAGCCAAGATGTATCCCAATAATTATAAAAATGATTATCATCAATAGTGAATAAACCTCTTCTAAAGTCATTTGAAACATCATTATCATCACTTAAATAATGATCTAATACCTTTTCAATTTTAGATAATTTTTCTGAAGAAAAAGATTCAATGTTATTTTTATCAAATGCTATAGAATCTAATGCAATGGTAATTCTCCCTTTACAGAAATTTGTGTCTTCTGTTTTGAAAATGATTTCTTTATAACTATCATTAAAACAGATTATTTTTGACTTTGTAACTTCTTCCTTTACTTGGTCTTTAGCGAATTCAGATTTAATACTATTTTCTGAAATATACTTATAGATACCTATACCTTTGCTTCCAATTGATAATTCGTTTATTAATCGAATTGCTCCTGTAAAAGTTTCTGCACTGTCAATAGTTGAATTCACAACTATATTTCTCGCTACTCTAATCCAATCTGAGAAATTTGTAGAGTCTATTTCTCCATTATTTAGCAGATATTGGGTTTGGGCATAAAATAATACTATTTTCTGATATTCTATTTTATCCCCTTTTGCTATTGTATCAAAAAAGTTAATTTCATTATCTGAGTAACTCCAGAGATTGAAATTAAATTGTATTTTATCTTTTACACTTGAATATCCGTCAAGTGCTTCTTTCAAATAACAAAAAGAATTGAAGTCAAAATCTTCGGGTTGAATAACGTTTGGCTGGTTTAATATTTGTCTAATTCGTCTTTCTTTCGCATCTTTTTCTTTTTCAGATAAGGCTAGACAACTAAGTAAAATAGAACTAATAATTTTTATAGAGGGACTGTCTGTTAAATTCTCCCCATCCTTAACAGTCCAAAATAAATCGGCCCAAATGGTGTCTATTTTATGAGTAAATTTTTCAGTTGGATTTGTGATTTTTTCTTCCCAAAATTCTATTTTGATTTTATTCTCAAAGGAAGCCTTAAAGTTTTCAAAATCGGTAAGAGGTTTTCCTCTTGCATTCATCTTGATATATAAATCATCTGAAAGTCCAAAGTCTTTCAGTTCGATGTAATTAAATGTTATGCTATGATCTTCAGTAAATTTACGCCAAAAGTCTTTTATGTTTTCAAACTTTTTATCAGTTGCTTTTTGATGAATAGCATCTAACATAAAGAGCATTGCTTTTATTGTTGGGTCTTTTTTCCAGGACAGAAAAAACCAGGAAGAATCAATTATAGTTTTAGAAAACTGGTTATTTTTAGGAATACCATTTTTGTCATAATCGGTTTCTAACAGGTTCACGAAATTAATCCCTTTTTGTACCAGCTCAATACAGAATTCACGTGAACTTGTTCTAGTTTCGTATGTAAAATTTTCAAGTAAAACTTTGTCGGCCATCTTGTTTTCTTTGCAGGCAATATACCAATGCAAAAGAAAAAGGGTAGTTAAACGTTGCTGTCCATCCAACGGCTGCATACAATTATCAATAACACTTCCATAAATAAAATCTAATTCCAATGGTTTATTTAAGGATAGAGCATTAAATATCGTGTTTAAAAATCTTTGTCTTATTTCTGATTTGTCTTCTCTTCCCTGAGCATAATCTCTTTGAATAATAGGTATTTCTACTTTATGTAATTGTAGTAATTGCCAAAAAGACATTGTTTTTGAAGTTTCTATATCTGAATTCATCTTTTGCGCTATTTTTTAAAAATTTCTAAAGTTGTTAAAATGTCATTTAGGTATGCCTCTCTGTCCTCTTTTCCCCAAATACTCATCTGACTAACATCTTTGTTGTAAAACTTCATAAACACATTTTTGGTACACAAAGGAATAAATGTACCCGTTTTTTCACGCTCTATAATGGTACTTCGTTTTAGAGGAAAAACAGCGTTTTTGTAACTCCTGTTTGTTGCGGAATCTAATAACGTAAGATTCGATATATCATTAATATCAATTCCATCGGTAAAAACATCTGAAATTTCTTTTGCTGTTTTCAAAAAAGAATCTTTATCGTAATTAATCCATTCGGGTTTTATTTTTTCTTTTGGAACAAACTTTAAAGTATCTTTTAACCAGTCTTCCTGATGTTTCTCTGTAGATAATTTATCTGCAACTGCTGTTATATGCTCTACATCCCATTTTTCTTTTTTGTATCTGTCAAAAGGAAAACGATTAGTTTCGTTTTCATTATTTAGCATTGATTGTATATTATGGAGCAATAATATGTTTTTAATTTTCCATGTATCATTACCATATTCTAACTCATCAATGTCAATTGGTACTTTGGCTGTAATTTGAGCATTTAATTCTTTTAAAAATTCATTCTTAGATTTATTTTCATTCAATTTTAAAAGTTCCTTTATCTTGATTCCGTTGACAATAAGAAAACCTACTTTATGATATAGTTCTCTCTCAGAAAACCATTCTTCTAAAATTTGAAAATATTTTTTAACATCCAGCCAGTTAGCATTTATTTCTTTAGTTGTTTTTTTTACGAATTTGTCATTAAAGTATCTGAAAGTAAAATGTTCATCATCTTTATCTGTCTTATTTGACATTAAATCAAAAATAAATTCAATCCTTGTCGATAACTTGTTTTCTTTTTCGTTTATGAACCACCAGAAACTTTCATTTTGTAGACTGTACTCTATTTTATCCCATTCTGAAGCTATTTCTAATTGTCGCAATTTAATTTTTTCAGGGTCTATTTTGCTAAAATTTGAACTATTTAAAAATAATGCCTTGATTAGCTCTCCATTTGTCAAAGGGATTTTTCCACTATTAATTCTTGTAAAAATTGCTATAGAATCATCGCCAACAGATTCATACCAAATTACTTTTGTATGGTGTAGTATTTTTGATTCAAAGGAGGATATGTCAAAATTTGGTACTTGTCCCTGTTCATAAAACCATTTTGAAATTGTTTGGTAGGCTTCAGAAATAAAAAAGTAGTCAATATTAGAATCATCGATACATTTGTTCGAAAGTTTTGTTTTCAGGAAATCAGCCGAGCCTTCTCGTGTTTCGTAGTCTAAATCAAATAGTTTCCTTCTTCTCTCTTCGACATACCCCTGATTAAGATAATGCAGTATTAAATAGATCGTAGTTAATCGCTGCTGTCCATCTATAACTTCAAAAACACTTTCCTGTTTTTTTACTACAACAGGCTGTAAACAATACCATGTTTTATCACCCGTTTCCAATTCTTTAGGAGTGAAATTAGAAATGTCATTTAATAAATCTATTACTTCTCTGCTGGTCCATCTGTATCCTCTTTGATAAGATGGTATAAAAAAACTATCAGGAAGCAAATTCCCAATAGTCTTTAATTGTATGCTGTTTTGCTCCATTGCTATAATTTTACTGTATATGCTTATTTATTAAATATAATTTTCACTATCTGTTAAACTTCTCACAAACAAACCCTTACAGAACTTTTCATTGCTCAGTGAAACTTTACTATTCAAGGGGATCTTTCTGGAACAATTTAGATGTTTTTAAACTATAAATCTTACAAGTACAAAAAATATTTCTAATTTTTATATATGCGAATCTTTCAGCTATACCAATGAGCTGTTTCAAAATAAATTGCTGTAAAGCAGTAATACTTATTGACATTCCATCGTCCTTCCAGCTATTCCTATCATTGATTTTCTTCTAAATCTATTTGGATAGACGAGATAATTGAATCTTGTTTGAGATTCTATATTTTCATTTTTTTCTGATGATTTAAAACTCCATTATAAAGACACTTCAAAAATTTCACTTAAAGCTTTCACTCGAAACGGACTAAAAGGGCAGCTAAGATAGTGGCTCAAGCATGCTGCGTGCGCATAATGGCGGCGTTCCCCTTGCCACCCTTCGGGACTTATAGCACTTGCGCATCCTTAATCCACTGGCATCTTGCTTTCTTTTTTCCCGTTTTTTCTTTTGAAAACATTTTTTGTTAGGGCAGGATTAGAGAAAAGTAAACAGTAGTAATCTTTAAAAATTAAAATTATGGAAATCACAGGACGAGTAACAGCAGATGCATCAGTTCAAAAAGTGAACGGGGACAAACAAGTAGTCAATTTCAGTATTGCCATCAATGACACCTACAAGCCTAAAGGCAGTACAGAAGTAAAAGAAGTAACAACCTATATCAATTGTTCCTATTGGCTGAATGCCACAACAGCACAGTGGCTTAAAAAAGGAACTCTAGTACAGCTCTTTGGACGCATTGGTTTGAATGTGTACAATAACAGCGAAGGTGTAGCAGTGGGCACTTTGACCTTTCACACCAATAACATTAAAATTTTGGTTTTTCCTAAAAAAGAAGAAACAGCTAAAGCCAGTTCAACAGTAAAGGAAAAGAAAGCAAAAAAAGCACAGGACGTACCTTTTTAACAAACATAACAATAACTTAAAATTTAACATCATGGCACATAATATAAATTACAACGAGCAGTCAGGAAAACACAGTTTTTTCAGCACTAAACAAACAGCATGGCACAATTTAGGACAGATCATTACCGATTACCCAACAAGCGCCGAAGCTATTTTACACGCAGGTTTGGATTATGAAGTAGAAAAACGAAAGCTGTTTACACCCACTTCAGCCGAAATTATTTTGGATAATGAAAGCATTCACAATAAAATAGAAGTCCCGAATTATTTCAGTACGGTACGCACCGATAATGATGCCGTACTCGGTGTGGTAGGCAAAGATTACCAGATTGTACAAAACAGGGATGCCTTTTCTTTTTTTGACAGTATCGTAGGCGGTGACGGAATTTTATATGAAACCGCAGGGGCACTCGGAAAAGGAGAACGCATTTTTATAACAGCAAAACTGCCTGATTATATCAGGCTTGGTAACGATGATTTGATCGAAAAATACTTGTTCTTAACAACTTCCCATGACGGAAGCGGAAGCATTACAGCAGCATTCACACCCATACGAATAGTATGTAACAATACGCTTAATGCCGCTATGAACAACAAGACCAATACCGTTCGCATTCGTCATACTTCTAATGCTAAACAGCGTTTAGAACAGGCACACAAAGTAATGGGTATATCCGATATGCTCTCAGCACAGATGGAATCCATTTTTAACCATTGGACAAAAATCCGAATCACAGACAATGAAGTTAAAAAACTAATACAGTCTGCCCTTGTTCCGAGCAAAGAAGTGCTTAAAACCATACAAGATGGTAAAGAGGATGAACTTTCAACTTGTTTTACCAATATGGTTGATAGTGCTTTCGAGTATGCTATGAGCAACCCCACACAGCTTATGGACACCACTAAAGGAACTGTCTTTGGTGCGTACAACGCCGTAACGGGCTACTTCCAGAATATGAGAAATTACAAAGATGAAGAAGCCAAATTAACTTCTCTTTTGATGGGTGGCACAGCGCAGATTCGCACACAATCGGCTTTTAATCTTTGTGTGGATTTTGCAAGTAAAGGTTCGGATGCTTTGATTCTTAATTAACCAATCAGGAGAGGCAGTTTCTGCCTCTTCTTTTAAACCCTGACAGCATGATACAGATAGAAGATAAAAACGGAGAAAATGTAGAGGTTACCAATTTAAACCAAGCAATAAAGCAGGCAGATTATTTCAAAAATTTTTCCCATACCGATAAACTCTTTGAAAAGTTTGATAAGAAACGACAAGCCTATTGGCAGGATATGTATGAAAAACTTATAAAAATTAGCGATTTAAAGGTAAAAGAAACAAAACAGTAAAGCAATGGAAACCAATTTTTTTAAAGCAGTCCTTTCCTTGCAGGTAGCAGGGAATTGGAAAATAAACATAGCCAGGGAAGATACTGACAAGTTCATTGTATCGGTTTTGTTTTTTAACGATACTGTTGGCGATGATGCCCGTAAAAAAGTACCGCCTATTCTGCTCAAAGGTACGGCTGAGGAACTCGACAAAGGATTTTTTGAAGCGATTGCACAGCCTGTACGAGATACCGCACAGCTTTTTGCCAATATGGAGCAGTTCCTTAAAGAAAAAGAGCAGGCTAAAGTGACCTCGCAGATGGAAAAAGACAACATTCTGAAGATGGGCAAAGAAAAATTCGAATTGCAGAAACAGTACGAATCTGCTATGAAAAAAGCAGAAGAACTCGAAATAGCAGGAAAGTTTAAAGAAGCATGGATGAAAGTGCCGTCTGCTGAACTTTATCCTGAATATAAAGACATTATTCACGCCCGCAAAGCAGAGCTTTCCGATAAATTCCCAATAGACCTTTTCAATGACCCTAATACAGATGAACCATGTTAACAGCAACCACCTTAGAGCGCATATTTACTTTTAGGGATAAAGAAATAGATATTAAACTCGCTGACCCATCTCCGTCATTCAGTCCCGAAGCGGTACTAAACTTTTATGCCCAGACCTATCCAATATTGACAACCGCATCCATAGAAGGACCTGTTATAAATGATGATGCAGTGCAGTACAAATTTGTATCACAAATCGGCACAAAAGGATAAACCATGAAAACGCAAACGATAACAGGCAGTATCAAACTACCCAAAAATAAAAAGTTATGCAGACTATACAGACAGTTAGGAAAATGGGCAGAAAACACAGACCGGCTTGCAGATGCGCAGGAAGTAAAAAACAGCCCGAACAGCTCCGCTCCGCTCGCCCTTTTGCCGATGGTTTTTTAAGACATTCCTTTCTGCCGTTGTTCGAGATGGGTAAAAAAATGCCAAACCAAAATCAGGTGGAAAAAGATTTTTTCAGTTCGCTTGCTCTACTTACAGGGCTGTATGGTTTTGAAGTTTTGGATACCACAGGCAAATCCTATCCCTATAATATACTCTTGGCACATTCGGATGCGCAGAAACAGCTTAATGGTTTGGGGTGTGATATTGAATTGTCTATTATGCAGGATGATGATGGAAGTATAAAATTAGCGACCAGACATATATATAATACATGCAATACGCTGTACTATATTCCTGTACTGCCCCTGTACAGACTGTTGCAAAACAGGAAACAGAAAACAACCGCAGAATTACTGCTCTCTGTTTTTGCTTATCTCTACCATATTGCAGGGATTCCCTATTACAGGGAAGACAGCAGTTGTCTGTATTATCATTATGAATGTATGGAAGAATGGCTGATTGATGAATTGGAGGATGAAGATTGCCAAGGCGAAAATAGTATGATTTCAGAATTAAACACAGCTTCTTACTATGGAGATGTGATGCACCGTAAAATGTATAATCCCTATCATTTAAACGTCTTTCAAAAACGTATCCACAGTTATAAATCCAATACTGATTTTGAAAAAGACTGTCTGAGTGTTGCCAAACAGGCATTGGCATTAATGTTCGAATATCCTTCGGGTACAATTTTTCAAAATACATCGAATCGGGAATTTGAAAGTGAGGAAGGGATTATAAGGGCAGAACAGTATATTTCTTTTATCGCAGATACCGATGGAGCACTTTATGAGAATATTGCACGGGTAATCAATGATGAATTTAACGAGTGCTCCGAAATAGAAGAACCGACACTACTGCAAATCTATGATACCCAAAACGAGTTAAGACCTAAAGCGCTCGATTTTGAATACAGATTGTTTCCGCTTCTAAATGATTTATGCACCCTTTTAAATAATACGCTATGAAAGATATAACCCAAAAATTCGGAAGCCTATACAATCCTGTAAAAGCCTTTGTGGTCTATCAGAAAGATTCTGCTGAAAAATCCATTTATGTGGAAGCCTATGACATGGATAAAAATGGCTGTCCCATAAACGCCCATCCCTTAAGCCTGAAAGAAAGTACACAGCTCGCCAGTACCCTTGATACGTCAGACGAACTCACACGTAAATTTCTAAAACCATCAGGAATGCTTCCTAAAAATGTACTGCATCTCAATCCCGAGCAGAATGGTTCTGCTATTTGGTTCACGCCTGCCCAAAAAGTCAGTTTGTTTTTTGTGGAAAGTTTAGGGATAAAAAACGGCGAAGCATTTGTACCGCCTTTGCTGTGGAAAGCTTCTAAAAACACCCTTTACATTTATGCAATGGATACTGAAACGCAGATAAATGAACAGACTAATTTATATCATGCACCCTTTTTTAATGTATACACCGATGGCAGGGTTTGTATGGGAACGGTATCAGTTAACATAAAGCCCAACTGCCATTTGGAAGAGTTTATCTTACTTTGGGAGCAGTATTTTTTTAACAGCTATTTCAGTCATTTGATTATAGAAAAAAGTCCTATCAAGACTAATTTAGTCCAAATGTGGCAAAAACTTGTAAATACAGAAAAACATTTCCCGTTAAAATCCTTACTTAAAAATGATTTAACAATTAAAAATATACTATCATGAACACACAAAATACCATGCATTATACGCACAATTACCTGATAAACCCAGCCAACCCAATAACGGTAAATCTCATTGGGGCAGGAGGGACAGGAAGCAGGATGCTCACCGAACTCGCAAGAATGAACCACAGCCTTATCGCTTTGGGTCATGTAGGATTGCAGGTCAATTTATTTGATGATGATGTAGTCACTAATGCCAATCAGGGACGACAGCTTTTTGCTGATGCTGAGGTAGGACTTCCTAAAGCCGTAGCACTCATCAACCGCACCAACCGTTTTTTCGGAACGAATTGGAAAGCTGTAATCGAGCAGTTCTCAACAGCAAATCTGAAATCCCTGCCCAATCGTGGCAGGTCGAACCTCTATGTAAGTTGTGTGGATACCATATCGGCACGTTTTGATGTTGCAGATTTCCTGCTGAATTGCAACGCAAACAGCGATTTTGAACGTACCAAATCCCTATATTGGCTTGACCTCGGCAATGCTCAAAATACAGGACAGGCAATACTTTCCACAATCAGCGAAATCCAACAGCCTGATTCCAAACTATACAACACTGTGTCGAGTCTTCCAATGGTAACCGATGAATTTAAGGAATTACTGCAAGCCCAGAGCGATAACAATGAGCCGAGTTGTTCCCTTGCCGAGGCACTCGAAAAACAGGATTTGTTTATAAATGCAACACTTGCCAGTATGGGAGCATCGCTTTTATGGAAGTTATTTCGTGAAGGAATGACCGCCCACAGAGGATTTTTTCTGAATCTGGGAAATTTTAAAACAGAACCCATAATGGTGGGCTGATTCCCACCGAACCGCAATTGAGCTTCCTACGGGTGGGCAATTGCGGGGCGCTTTAAAACGGAACAACATCATTAGCTATATTGCTCATTACGCAATCGCAATATAGCTAATGATGTTTGTGTTTTAGTATTTTATTTTTAGACACTTCAATAATGGAGAAACACACCTCTACGCTTTAAATATAAGTTAGTTTCTTATCAGCGTATTAATTTACTTTTTATCGATTTTTTCAAGACAAGATTCAAAAATTAATACATATATTCGCAAAAAAATTTCACATTCAAAAGTATTATTAAACTTGTTAATATTTAAAAAGCACATTGTACGAAAAGTAAAACTAATATGATTTAAAGACTAAAGCCTTAATTTAATTTCGTGGTTTTTTACTTACAATTTAAAAATAAATAGATATTAATCTTCAAAATAGTGATTTGAAAACAAAAATGGCCAGGAAGATTGATCAATAAAAAAATATAATAAACCCCGAAAATAAATTTAACCTCATGTTATATATTCCTGATTTCGCTTATGAAAATCATTTAGTTTACAAAATAAAAGAAGGTGATACATTAAAAAAGGTAGCAGAAAAACTAGAAGTTGATTCTTATTCTTTGAGATCTTATCATAATATGCGATGTCCCTTAGATGATTTAATCGAAGCTGACTTTAAACCACATTTGAAGTTTCTGATCATTGAATCAGAAGAATCTAAAATCGCCAGAGCGACGCATCGTGAAAATGTACATTTTGCAAACAACTTCAAATTACCATTTACACCTCAGGGACTTAACAATAATTACTTAGCAATGTACACCATAGAAAATGGTGAAGAGCAGCACACAGTAAAAGAAGAAATTAATGTGAAGTTTATAAATAAAGATAAAAATGATTTTTCGCTAATAGAAATTAATAGAATATCCCAAGTATATATTGATGGAAAAGAGGCTGATACAATGGCCGATGAATTAGCTGAGAAAACGGCTAAAGTCTTTTATCCCCTGCAAGTAGTTATTGATACAAAAGGAGAATTAGTGGCCATATATAATTATGAAGATATCCGCAACCGCTGGCAGAAAGTAAAGCGCAAAGTACTTAAGGATTTTCAGGGAGAAGTATTACATGAAGCACTGCTTAAATTTGAAGACAGACTGCAAAATGATGAAATTATTTTTGATTCATTATCCAAAGATTGGTTTTTAAAAGTCTTTTTTAACAGCCTAAACATTGAATATACCCAAAACCTTACCATTCAACAGGTGATAGAATTTCCTATATCACAAAAAACAGGAAATGTGTCATTTACTGCTGAGCAGATTATTTTACCCACTCTTGATGCTTATAATTTAATTAATATAACGCAAACCGGTATACTTTCAGATCTAAGAAGCAAAAATGACTTTGAAAACAATTTGTTATTTGCTGAAGATGATTCAGAAGAAAACAATGCCGAAAAAGCAGAGGGTAGCTATACAGCGTATTATTTTCTGGACCCGAACACCAACGTCCTGGAAAGCGTTTATTTGGAGTGTGAAATTAAATTAGATCTTCCTCAAAAACTAACTATTGTTATTTCAAATATAGAAGAAAACGCCAAATTGAACTTAAGTTCAAATTTTTCATTCTTAGATGAAGAAATAAAAGAGAAAAAATCAAGCATTTTTAAGTTATTTCTGGAAGTAATAACAGGAAGATAAATTAAATATTATGAGCGAAAAACATATTGTCGTACAAGGTGCGACTTGTACATGCAAGTACAGCAATGAATCACAAAATGATGCTTTAAAAGTAAAAACACAATCGAAACATTATACAAACGATAAAGATGGTTCTGAAAAGTTAACAGCCACTACAAAAGATATTGGACAAACTTTAGAGAAGAACACTTTTGGAACTTGTAAAATGCAGCCAAACGGTAGTGGAAGTTACAATCCATGCAAAGTAGATATTTCTGAGTGGAAAAACTTTTACGATAAGGTAACGCTAAGCAATGGCGGAAATATACTGCTCGAAGATAGTAAAGCTACCTGTAAAATGGGAACACCGGATTGTATCGAAATAATAGATCATGGACAAATCGCAGAACCATCAGAACAAAATCTTAAAAATGCAAATCCAGACGTTCAAAATAAAATTAATCCATTATTGGGTTTGAATGATTTAACGAAACCAAAATTTGATTTCACTGGTATAGCACAAATATAATTATGGCAAAAGGAATTAAAAAAATCGAATGGGCTGGTAAGGGTGAAATAGCAGGTAACTTTTCAGTTAAAAACCCTAGAGCTAAAATTAAAGCAGACCAGTTTGTTTACTTTAAAATAGCAGAATGGCATGATGGCACCACTGCAGAAGAGAAAAAAGGAACTGTTTTATGGCATTTTCAAACCTATTCTCCAAGAAAAAGTGTTTTGAAATTGACAAAAAAAGGCGATGAAATTTACGGAATCAAATTGGCTAAAAAATTTTGTGGCCCTTTTACGTATTATCTCCAGACAAGTCTGCTAAATTCGTCATACTCAAAATCTGCAGGTTTACTGATTAGCGGATGGTGTGAGCCTAAGATAATCTTCAGTGCATGGGCTACTGAAACCAAAGGGCAGGATGTTAGAAAAACACATCCGTTTTCTTATGGAGAACCGCTTAATCTTACTACCGAAGGATTAAATGGAGTAAATAATCTGATTATCGAAATATACAGAAGAGTTCAGCGAGGAGAGGGTGTAAATGACGATCAGTTAATAAAAGTTTATAGTAAAATCCCTGTAAATAATGGTGAAGTTAATATCATCATTAAAGATTCGCTTTCCTGGCAAGGCAAGATAACAAATAGGGACAATCCAGAACAATTTTATATAAAAGTAAAAGACCCTTCAACAAATAAATATATAAAAGACGATAATAATGATGTTTATCATGCTCGTTATTTAAAGGTTAAGGATGAAAATAAATTTGATTTGCCCACAATAGACCTTGGTTTAAGCAAGGCAAAAGTTGGTAAGTTAAAAACATATGAAAAAAATGCAGGGACCTGCAAGTTTAAAAAAATTGAAGTAACCTATCTGGAAGAAAAAGACTTGCTTTTTGATGAAGGAAAATTTATCCGTAAAATGGATCCGAAGGATAATTTTAATATTGTAGAGCAAATTCACTATGATTATGATAAATGGGATATTCGTAACGATGCAAAACCCATTTTAGATAAAGTAGCTGCTTATTTAAAACAGCCTCCTTTTCTGCCTGTTGAACTCGGTGCTCATACAGACAGTAGAGGGACAGAGGAATACAATCTGGATTTATCTTCAAAAAGAGCAGATGCTGCAGTTAAATATTTAATTTCAAAAGGAGTTCCTTCGCATTTAATTTCCGGAAAAGGATACGGAAAAACAAAGCCGGTTCGCTCAGGAGCTAATCTGTCTGAAGCGCAGCACCAGGAAAACAGAAGAACCACTCTGCGGTTTAAGATTTTCGAAAATAACGCACAAACACTTGTGTACGATGTTGTAGTACCAAGTTATAAAAAACCGGCAGAGTTAAAAATTAATATAGACGGATTTATTAGAATAGGCTGTCATAAAAAAAAGGAACACCTGAATACCATTAAATCGTTTGATAGTTATAAGCAACCCGTTACTTATGATTTAACTGAAAACAAACCTAATTCAATTGATGTTAAACTGAATTCCAGACTGTCTACCGTACCGAAAATAACTGATTTTTTTAATTTTGGAGAAAATTATAGAAATATTTACAGTTATTATCTTCATTCCTGTACGTATTATTCCGGCACCAAGTATCCTAGTTTCGCCATAAATGCTTATCCTGATATTGTATGGATCGGGCATTTTATGTACAATTATAATATTAGCGAAGCTGAAAAACCCAAAGCACCTTATTTTTTTCACGATATAAAAACGTTAGAATTAAAGAACGGAATTCAACAGGAAATAAACGAACTTACAAACTCTATTATAGGTTTTATTTTGAATTTTGTTCCAGGAGGCTGGCTTACAAAGGAGGTTCTATTGCCATACATGCAAAGTCAGGCAAAATATTTCGATGCAGGATTACACGCTGTATACGATCGTGATATTGAGAAAAGAGAAGAACCGTTAAGTCTTAAAGGTACGGCTCTTGACTTTATTAAATCGGATACAACCACCAGACGTATTGTAGCGTTTATCATTTATGAAATGGTCGCAATAGGCATCGTAATAGATTTACTGATGCTCTACGTAACCAGAGGAGGCAGTGCAGAAGCCAAAATTGTTAAAATTGCATCTAAAGCAAAAAAAAATAAAAGATGCTTTAGACAATGCTGGACTTGAAATTATATCTCCCTCTATTGCAGTAAATACAGGTATTTATTACAAAATGCAGGCAGACAGAAGAATGGCATTAATCTTTGAAGCCAATATTAAGGCAGACCCTCTTATAGGTATAGACTTTACAAAAAATTATACTATAAAAAGCCTCCTTCATGCTAAAGCAACAAAAAATGAAACAGATGAAGAAAAGAAAGAAACAAATGGGGCAATAAATGATATATTGTCTGAAATGGGAGAAGATGATGTAAAATTTAGCTTAACTATCGCTGGAGACATAATCATACAACAAAATATACAATATAATGTACTAACTGAGCAGTACACATTAAAGGATAAATTTAATAATTTACCACAAAGAGGCATCATTAGTTATAGCAGTAAAGTAAAAGGCAATGTTTCATTTGAAGTAGATTATCATACAGAACTCTTCAAATTTTCTCCATTAGAAACCAAAATTGATGCTAATATTGCTTTTACAATGGAATGTGAAGCTTTTGTAATAACCGAATATGGATTTGACAAAGTAAATGGAAGAGGATTATTTATGACACAGAAGCTAAAGTTTTCCGGATTGAAAGGAACTTATTTGGGTAATATTAAGGTTCAAGTTAAAAGACGAAAATCTGCTGGATCCTCCAAAAAAAATGGTAAACCAATTGATTTTACAGTTTTAGAAGGCTTTACAAAGACGCTGAAAACCATTTACCTTTTTAATACCATACCACAAAAATAAAATAATATGAAAAATACAATCCTAATTTTAGTATTACTTTTTATACTTCCATCTTGTAAAGAAAACAACAATACAAAAACAAAAAAAATGAGTGATTTAACTAGTACAAATTATATAGAGACGATGCTTAAAACGATTAAGCATTACGATTATGAACCAGTATTTTATTTACGATATGTCCAAAATACCTGTTATTCAGAAATATTAATAAATGATATTCCTGTAAATAAAAATTACACAGAAGTTGGAGATGGCGGAACAGTAATAATTAATAATTATATTTTTAAGAGTGGTATTCAAAAAATAACCTTTAGATTGTACCCCGCAAGCAAAGGTAAAGATTTTGATTATCACATATTAAATGAAGAAACTAATATGAAAATTGTTATTACCGAATCTGACAATGTTATTAGAAATAAGAAAGGAAAAGAAATAGCTTCTTATTTAACTCCTACAATAACTAAAACAGACCAGTATGGTAATCCTGTAACTCAATTTATAGCGACAGGAAAAACATATTATGAAGCCAGTTTTACTTTTGAAGCAAAAGTACCTTACGAATTTAAGAACTTAGAGAAGGGACAGGATTTAAGAAAATGGAATCCTGAAAGACTACAAAAGAAGGTTACTGATTTTTACAAAAACCAAATGAGACTTTTAAAAGAGAAAAAAACTGAAGAATATTTTTCTTATTTAGAATTAAAAGAAAAAGAAACTTGTCAAAGTTTATTTTATAATAAAAAGGATCTACAAGAGGTTTTAGATGCTTATTTAGAATCTTTTACTATTCCCAATTATGAATTTCAGCCATTAGAAAATTATAAATTGAAATTGTACGGGGATGGAAGAATTGTTTGTTTAGAAATAGACAGTTTAGATAATAAATTGAAAGGAGAATCTGCTTTGTGGGCAAAATTTGATGAAGGAGACGGTATCATGCTAGATTTTTTACAATACTACCTTTATATTCCAGAAGGTGAAGACGAACTCGTAATTTTAAGATAAATTTTGATGAAGAAGTATCTGTTTTGTAATTTATTATTGGTGTGTTTTGGTGCTTGTTCTCAGAAAAGTACATCGAGAACTGGTAATTTAACTAATGAAAATTATGTTGAAACAATGCTTAGAACTATTAAGCATTACGATTATGAACCCATATATTATTTAACGTATGAACAAAACATTTGCTATTCAGAAATATTAATAAATGATATACCGGTTAATAGAAATTACAAAGAAATTGCATATGGTGACGGAAATTCCATTAATGATTACATTTTTAAAAGTGGTATTCAAAAAGTAACTTTTAGATTATATCCTGCCGCTAAAGGGAAAGATTTTGATTATCATACGTTAAATGAAGAAACCGATATGAAAATTGTTATTAGCGAATCTGACAATATTGATAGAAATAAAAAAGGAAAAGAAATAGCCACTTATTTAACTCCAACCATAAATAAATTAGACCAGTATGGTAATTCTATAACTCAATTTATAGCGACAGGAAAAACGTATTATGAAGCTAGTTTTACTTTTGAAGCTAAAGTCCCTTACAAGTTTAATAGCTTAGATAAAGGGCAGGATTTAAGAAAATGGAATCAGGAAAAACTACAAAAGAAAGTGGTTGATTTTTATAAAAACCAATTAATGCTTCTAAACGAGAAGAAAATAGAGGAATATTTTTCGTACTTAGAATTAAAAGAAAAAGAAACTTGCCAAAGTTTGTTTTATAACAGAAAGGAATTGCAAGAGGTCTTAGATTCGTATTTAGAATCTTTCACTATTCCAAATTATGAATTTCAGCCATTAGAAAACTATAAATTAAAATCGTACGGAGATGGTAAAATTGTTTGCTTAGAATTAATAAGTAGTGATCCAAAGATGAAAGATAAATCAGCATTATGGGCAAAATTTGATGAAGGAGATGGTATGATGGCAGATTTTTTACAATACTATCTATACATTCCAGAAGGTGAAGACGAACTCGTAATTTTAAGATAAATTTTGATGAAGAGGTATTTCTTGTGTTTTTTATTGTTGATTTGTCTTGGTGCTTGTTCTCAAAAAAGTAAACCTAGAGTTAGTAATTTGACTAGCGAAAATTATGTAGAAACTATGCTTAAAACCATTAAGCATTATGATTATGAACCCATGTATTATTTAAAATACTCTCAAAATATCTGTTATTCGGAAATTTTAGTAAATGATATACCCCTAAATAAAAACTATAAAGAACTTGGAAGTGGCCGAACAATTAGTATTAATAATTATATTTTCAAGAGTGGTATTCAAAAAATAACTTTTCGATTGTACCCCGCTGTTAAAGGGAAAGATTTTGATTATCATACATTAAATGAAGAAACAGATATGAAAATTGTTATTACAGAATCAGACAACGCTAAAAGAAATAATAAAGGAAAAGAGATGGCTTCTTATTTAACACCCACAATAACTAAAACAGACCAGTATGGTAATCCTGTAACTCAATTTATAGCAACAGGAAAAACCTATTACGAAGCCAGTTTTACTTTTGAAGCAAAAGTACCTTATGAATTTCCCAGTCTTGATAATGGACAGGATTTAAGAGAATGGAATAAAGAAAAACTGGAACAAAAAGTCGTTGATTTTTATAAAAACCAGTTGACACTGCTAAAAGCGAAAAAAAAGGAAGAATATTTTTCGTATTTAGATTTAAAAGAAAAGGAAACGCGTCAGAGTTTATTTTTTAATAAAAGAGAGTTACAGGGGATTTTAGACTTGTATTTAGATCCTTTTACCATTCCAAATCATCAAATGCAGCCATTAGAAAATTATAAACTTAAATTTTATGGAGATGGGAGAATTGTTTGTTTAGAACTTACAAGTCAAGAATCTAAAATGAGAGGTAAGTCAGCATTGTGGGCAAAGTTTGGTGAAGGAGATGAGATGATGTTAGATTTTTTTAAATTTTACCTTTACATTCCAGAAGGTGAAGAGGAATTAGTAATGATAAGATAAATTTTGATGAAGAAGAATTTACTGTTTACTTTATTAATGGTTTGTTTTGGTGCTTGTTCTCAAAAAAGTAAACCTAGAGTTAGTAATTTGACTAGCGAAAATTATGTAGAAACAATGCTTAAAACCATTAAGCATTATGATTATGAACCTGTATACTATTTGAGATACGGTCAAAATATTTGTTATTCTGAAATTTTAGTCAATGATATTCCGATAAACAAGAATTTCACAGAACTTGTAGATGGCGGAACAATAAAGATTAACGATTATATTTTTAAGAGTGGCTTACAAAAAGTAACTTTTCGATTATACCCGGCAATTAAAGGTAAAGACTTTGATTATCATATATTAAGAGAAGATACTGATATGAAGATTAGTATAAGTGAATCAGATAATATCAATAGAGATAAGAAAGGTAAAGAAATGGCATCTTATTTAACTCCTACTGTAGATGGAGTTGATGAGAACGGTCCAAAAAAGATATTTGCTGCCGCAGGAAAAACCTATTACGAAGCCAGTTTTACTTTTGAAGCAAAAGTTCCTTACGAATTTAATAGTTTGGAGAAAGGTCAGGATTTAAGAAAATGGAATCCCGAAAAATTGAAACAGAAGGTGGTTGACTTTTATAAAAACCAATTAACACTTCTAAAGGAAAAGAAAACTGACGAATATTTTTCATTCTTAGAATTAAAAGAAAAAGAAACTAGTCAAAGTTTGTTTTATGCTAAAAAAGACTTAGAAGAAACTTTAGTCGAATATCTTGAGCCATTCACTATTAAAGATTATAAAATAGAACCTTTAGAAAATTATAAATTAAAATTTTATGGAGATGGAAGAATAGTTTGTTTAGAACTTACTAGTCTTGATAGTAGGTTAAGAGGTGAATCAGCATTATGGGCAAAATATAAAGAAGATGGAGGTACAATGGCAGCATTTAGAAAATACTATTTATACATTCCAGAAGGCAAAGACGAATTAGAAATTTTGAGATAATCGTAATGAAAAAATATTTGCTATATGCTTTATTGATGGTTTGTTTTGGAGCTTGTTCGCAAAAAAAGGCTTCTAGAACTAGCGATTTAACTAGCGAAAATTATATACAAACAATGCTAAAAACAATTAAGCATTGTGATTATGAACCCATGTATTCTCTAACATTTGAACAATATTCATGTTTTTCAGAAATTTTGGTTAATGATATTCCTCTTCATAAAAATTTTCAAAAAGAACTTTCAGGCAGAACATTTGATATCAATCACTATATATTTAAGAGTGGTATTCAAAAAGTAACTTTTAGATTGTATCCAGCAGGTAAAATTGGGGAGAGAGATCTTTCAAAGTTTGTTTATGATACAGAAATGAAAATCGAAATATCAGAATATGATAATGCTAAGCGAGATCAAGCAGAAAAAAAAATTGTGAATTATGTTACACCAACGGTTCCAAATAATAATGTATATGGGGAGAAAGAATTTATAGGCATAGGAAAAACCTATTATGAAGCCAGTTTTACTTTTGAAGCAAAAGTACCTTATGAGTTTAATAGTTTAGAGAAAGGTCAGGATTTAAGAAAATGGAACCCTGAAAAACTGGAAAATAAAGTAGTTGATTTTTATAAAAATCAGTTAACATTACTAAAAGAGAAAAAAAAGGAAGAATATTTTTCATACTTAGATTTAAAAGAAAAAGAAACTCGTCAAAGTCTGTTTTTTAATGAGAAAGAATTACGAGAGATTTTAGACTTGTATTTAGATCCTTTTACTATTCCAAATTATCAAATGCAGCCCTTAGAAAATTATAAACTTAAATTCTATGGAAATGGGAAAATTGTTTGTTTAGAACTTAACAGTTTAGATAATAACTTTAGAGGAGAATCAGCTTTATGGGCAATATTTGATGAAGGTGATGGTGAAATGCTTGATTTTTTTAAGTTTTACTTATACATTCCAGAGGGTGAAGATGAATTAGTAATGATAAGGTAGTCTATGAAAAAAAAGAGTTTTTTTAGAAATCATAAAAAAAAGATTATTACAATTTCCTTTTTAGGATTTGCAATACTTCTTTTTATGCATTGGGTAGGATTTAAACATGTTCCAGGGCACATACACGATCTTTGGCGAGAATACATTGTTTATAAATTTACTACTGAGGAAAGAAATAATAACCAACTTATAACAAAAGAGTATGATAAACAATTCGTTAAAAATCCTCCGGATACTATTGTAGTGCTTCAACCACCAAAATATCCTCTTGACAGTTTATTATATATTCACGATGGTGAAGTTGAGGATGATTTTAAAGAAGAGTTGGAAGAATTAAGAAAAGTTGATTTTTCAAAATTAAAAGTTGCAGAAGATTTTCCAACTGATACAGAAGGTCAATATGCAATAGTAAGGCATTATGGTGAGCCCGTTATAAAGTTACTCAAAAAGTATGAAGCAAGCTTAAAAATGGGAAAATGCTATGTTGCTCCTTTATTAAATAATGATCCCGATAGAGTTGAAATCGCAAGAATTACTTGTATGGTATCTGGTTTTAATACGAAAAATGAAAACCTAAGTAATATTGAAATGCCATTAAGAATAGCATATGATTTTGTTAGATACTCTTTCGATCCAGAAAACTGGTATGTTGAAAATCTTTCACAGAGAATTCCTTTTGATTATGAATTAAATCCACATAATAATGATGTCGACTAAAAATTATTTTTACTTTTTATTGTTTTTATTCTTTATTTCTTGCAATAACAAAGAAAGGAAATATAATACGCTTTATTTATCAACTAGTAATGGAGATATGTACAGTATTAATCTTAAACAAGAAAAATTAAACTGGAAAATATCGGGTAATAAAGACACTGATGAAATCACATACTTTACAATCCTAGACAGCGTTATTTATAGAACATATTGTGATGGAAGAATTATTGAACTCAATAAAGTATCGGGAAAAATAAATTGGGAATATAATGATAAAGTTTCACCTGATCAATCTTCCTATGGGTATGACTTTTCAGATGTTGATTTTCTATTATTTTATCAATATCCTATTGTTTTTGGTAAATCAATAATTTTTGCAAACAGTCATGGAGAATTAAAATCCATAGACATCCAAACAAAGAAAACGAATTGGACTAATCAGTATCCTTTTCCGATACAAAGTTCTCCAATTATTTATAAAAATTTTCTTGCAGTAAGTTTAGCTAGTAATGTTTCTATAATCGATCCACATACAGGAAAAGGAATTATGTATGTAGATTCCCAAAATTCTATTTATAATGAAGTTATAAAAGATGAAAAGTTTTTTTATTCAGTTGATGAACACGGAATTGTCTTATGTATGGATGAAAAAGATGTTCAATGGCAATATACCCCAGAGAAAAAACTTTACATTACGAATAATTTAGTAATAGATGAAAACAATGTTTTTTATGGACGTGATGAAATAGTTTGCTTAGATAAATTATCCGGAACTAAAAAATGGCAAATAAGAGTTTGTAAAATAGAATTCCCCAAAAGTGATGAAGAAGTTTTGGGAAATAAACATTTTTTAATCCCAAATGAAGAATATCTAGAAGCAATAGAAACAAATTTTGATGATTTAGTTGCTAATACAGAACATTATATATTATTAATAAATAAAAATAATGGTAAATTAACTAAAAGAAAATATTTTTCAAACAGAAAAATAGTTGGTAAGGTTAATTATGTTAATAGTTTTTTTTACTATTTATGTTCGGATAATAATTTATATAAAATTGATACTAAATTACAAAATGAATCTATAGTATTAAAAGATGTTCATTACAAAACGGATAGAAATTTAGATGAAACCTTTATGGTTTTCGAATAATGGAAATTACTAGAAAATTAGAATCTTAACTAGAAGCTTTTACAATTAAGGATTATAAACTTCAGCCATTAGAAGACTATGAGCTTAAACTTTATGGTAATGGCAGAATAGTTTGTTTAGAGCTTAGAAGTCAGGAAGCAAAAATGAGAGGTAAATCAGCATTATGGGCAAAATTTGATGAAGGAGATGGTACGATTGCTGATTTCTTTAAGATCTACCTGTACATTCCTAAAGGCAAAGACGAATTAGAAATTTTAAGGTAAATTTTGATGAAAAAGATTTTTTTTAAAAGACATAAGAACAAACTTATAGCACTTTTTATTTTTTGTACTGGCACACTTTGGTTTGCAAATTATATTGGTTATCAACACATTCCTGGTCACGTAGAATATGTTGTACAAAATTTTATTGGGCGTTATTTTATAAAAGAAGAAGCTCCAATAGATTTTGAAAGAGCTCAATTTTTAAACGATAGTTTACAAGTTGAAAGTCAAAAAAGCAATGAAGTTACTCATAAAATAAAGGGTAATTTTGACGGCACCGGTTTTATCGATTATGCTTTCATTTCTCCAAATAGCGGGCATATTGTTTTTTCTAAAGGAAAAGCATTCTCTGTAGTTGATCTTATAGAACTAAATCCCAATGATGATAAATTATTTGAAGAAGGAGATTTAGATAATGACGGAGCAGATGATTTTTCTGTTTACAGATATAAAAAAGGATGGCATAATGAAATTATCACTTACCTTCATTCTGATAACGAACCATGGACACGATGCCTCACTATTGATTTAAACAGTGATGAAAAAGCAAGTGATGAAGAGGTAAAAACAAGAATATTTAGGAAAAATGGTAAGATCTATTTTTTAGATAAAGTAAGAGATAAAAAAAATAATGACTACAAACTTGTTTCTAAAAGTTTAAATAGCTTTAAAGCGGAACAAAGTGGAATTGATATAATGGTGAAGTAAATGTTATACACAATAGAGTGATCTATTGTATATCCTATTTGATGATTAAAGATTTACATTCTTTTGTCTTAAAAAAAAGTGATACTTTACAAAACATTGGGTAATTTTATTAGTTCGCAAAATAAATTTACTAAACGGTTGCTTCGTTTTTTTATGCAATACAAACCTAGCAGCTTGAATTAATTTACGAAATTAAACAGCTTATTTTTAGTTTGTATAAGAAAGTTTATTATTAGTCAAGTTGTTTAGAGGCTGAGGCAATTGAAAATAAGATTCATTTATAAATGCCTCTCTTACTATTATGTAGGGTTTTTTGTTCTGTAAATTGTTCAGGGAAGAATGACCTCTAAAGAGGATTTTTTTTTAAATTTTGCTGTTTTAGGCAGAACCTATTTTTTCGTGCTGAATATTCACCCACCTGCAATTTAGCTTTCTGTGTTCAAAGAAATTGTTTGTCGCTCCAATTAGTTTAAACCCGTCCGCTGTGCTGTATCACATCTTTTTGATCAATTCAAAATGGGCGGGTATAAAGCTTTTTATATAATAAAGTAAAAGAAATCTTCTTTAAACAAAAAATAATACAGATGATCGGTTTTAATATTACTTAATAATTAACTAAAATCTTGCAGATAATGTTACTCCTATCTGACTTGGCATTGCTGCTACAGATGATCTTCTTAAACTGGTATCACTGCTTCCATAAAACAAATAATGTTCATTTGTTAAATTTTTAGTCCATAAAAATAATCCATAATTGTCATAACTTAATCCAAATCTTGTATTTACGATTTGATAGGTAGGCTGGTAAAGACTGTTTTGAATATCAGTATAATACCCTCCAACATTTCTAAATTCAACCCTAAACAGTAAATTTACATTTTCAGAAGTTTTAATTGAATATTGAGTGGCAGCGTAAAATGTTGTTTTAGGGGCATTAGATAATTTATTGCCTCCTATTGGTGTTATAATCTGTGAACCTGTTATAAAATTTAATCTTTTTAAATCGAAATCTTTGTATTGAGCATCATTGATAGAATAAGCAAAATCTAATTGCAATCCTTTTACAGGAATAATATTAGCCTCTAATTCGATACCTTTTGAATAAGCATCACCTACATTTTCCATGGAATAAGTAGTTGGTGCGACTAAATTAGAGAATTGTAAATCCTGCCAATTGATAATAAATGCAGCAGCGTTAAAATTAACTCTGTTATTCCAAAAACCGGTTTTATAACCTAATTCGAAATTATCTGAATATTCCGGGTCATAATCTTGACGAACTCCTGCTGGAACAGCCTGTGAACTTATTCCTCCGGCTCTAAAACCTCGTGTAAAAGTTGCATATATGTTTGATTTTTTATCAAGACTGAAAATTAAAGAGGTTTTAGGAGAAAAGGCATTGTATTTTACCGATTTTGTAAGGTCAGGATTAATTTGTGTAAATACCCCGCCTACAAAAATAGCATCTCCAAAACCATTAAAAATAGATTCGCGTTCTTCTATATCATAACGAACTCCAGCAATTGCTTTTAGTTTGTCGAAAATTCTATAGCTGATTTCTCCAAAAGCTGCATATCCATTATTGTTTCTTTTATTTCTATAAATTACATAATTGGCTGGAGATAACTCATAGGCTAAATTATTTGTAGGATCGTAGCTAATTTGTTTAAAACCGTATAGACCCACAATATATTGAAATTTATTCTCTTTGTGAGCAGAATTAATTCGAATCTCTTGACTCCAAACATTTTGTGTTGGTAGTTTTTCTCCAATAGCAGTTCTGTAAAATGATTCATAATAACCTGGGAAATCCATATTTCTAAATGAAAAAGAAATTTGCTGGAAAGCAGTAATAGAAGTTATTTCAAAGTTTTGCGTCTGATACTTTCCTATAAGGGAATAATTAGTCATTTCTCTCTCATGTCTTCCTATTCTGGTCAGATTAATAACTGTTGGAGTTTCTAATGCGATTTTTTCTGTTTTTTGTGCAACCAGATAACCGGAAGCATTTGAAAAATCTCTTTGATGTTTTACATTTGCAGTAAAATTTAGCTTACTATTAACAAGCCATTTTAAAAAAATGTTTCCATAGGTGTTTTCTTCGTCGCCAATGGTTCTTCCATTTAAGCTAGTATCGGTTGAAGTCGTCCCTTTGATGTTATTTTTCATAAAGCCATCTCTTTTTTGGAATAGTCCATTTAAACCAAAAAATAATTTATCCTTGATAATAGGGGATTTAATACCTGCAGAAAAACGCTGTAAAGCAAAATTCCCATTTTCAAGTTCTATGAATCCCGTAGTTTTATTGATAGGCTTTTTTGTGAAAATATTTATAACACCTCCCATAGCATTTCGTCCAAAAAGAGTACTTTGCGGGCCACGTAAAACTTCAATTCTTTCAATGTCAGTAAGCTCTAATCCTCCAGCCATAATATCTAATGAGTTTACATCATCTACATAAATGGATACTGCAGGGTTATAGCTAAATACCTGAATACCTCTAATCGAATTTATAGATTGGAAACCAACACTAGAACCCTGATATAAATAATTAGGAACTCTGCCTGTTAAGTCAGAATAGCTTACCAATCTTGAGTCTAATATTGCTTTGGCAGAAATAGAAGTAACTGCTACAGGGACCTCTATGTTTTTCTGTTCTATTTTGTTTGCAGTAACGATAACCTCCTCAAGCTGATTATTTTTTGTACTGTCTTTTTCAGTTTTGTGTTGCGAGTAAATATATTGTATTGATAGTATTAAGAACAGAATAGTTTTTTTCATTTAGATGATTATAATTGATTTAAAGTCTATTTTATTTGAACTAATTTTTGCAATGATATTGAGGTTAATTGTTTAATGAGTTTTAAGAATATAAGATTTTGAATCTAAGGTCATTTTTGGTTGAACATTACAGATGTTTCTGTTTTACATTTCTAAATTAGGTTTAATGTAATATACTTTGAATGAAAATATAATTGTTTAAATACTTGTAAGTCAGTTTTTTGTTAAAATACAAACTCTTTCAATAAGTTCACGTTTTACATAATTATATACTTAGCAGTTTCGTGACCAAAAGCTGAGAAATTTATTCATTTTAAGTTCAGATTTTTTTTTAACTATATAAGCATTTTTTTCTTTGTTAATATGATCCTTAATAAAGAAAAGTAAAAGTAGCGTATCAATAATTACTAATACCCAAACCGTTATTTCAGAATTCAAGACAAGATCAAAATAAATTTTCCACATAAACTTTGTTTTTCACGATTATTTTAATTTTAGGTATTAGAAATAAATCTTGATCTGTTGTATTTCAATATTACCTAATGTTTAATTTCCAAAAAAGGGTTTTATTTTAATCTATACATTTAATCAGGATTTATTTTTGAATTTTAGTAAGTGTTAAATAATAACTCCTTGCATGTGTTAAATTAAAAATAAATGACAAGATGAGTGGGGAAAGTTAAAAGTCTTATTCTCTGATAGTGTTAACCTCATTTCTAAAACTACTGTTTTTACTTCTAAATTTTGTTTTCCACTCTACTTTTCTTTAAGTATTGATTTTTGCATGTATTGTATTGTTAAAAAAGGGGGGCGCAATAAAACCGGCGCAAATATAAATAATATTGTCTTTACTATAGAAGGAATTTTAAGAAGAAATTTGTAAAAAAAGAAATCATTTTTCTTAGCAGTTCTAAATATTGTTAGTTTAAAGTTGCCAAAGTTATGAATTGAAAGGGACACGCGAAACGAAATAAAGTGTTTAAACCTAATGTTTTAAAATTATTATTGCATTAAGTTAGATAAATTGATGATAATTGATAGAATTTTAATAATCACTATTGGTATTTCAGCGTTTTTTTTTACAGTTAATCGACTAAATGCAGACTTTTTTTTTATTATATAGTGATTTATTTTTGATTTTTAAATAAAAACACTTGATTAACAGTGATTTATTTTTGATTAAACTGTAAAAAACGGTATTGTTGTTTTAAATTTATTAAGAAAAAAGCGTCTATTTAGTTAAAATTAATTTTATTTAAAAAAAAATACCTACAAGGTAATTTATGCAGAATGGATTCATATTTATAATTTACATTTGATAGGCAAAGAGTTAGACTTAATGAGTTTTGATTTTAATAAAAATTGATTTATTAAAATACTTAATTTTTTTATAGAGAATTACTCTTTCATGTTTCTTTAAATGCAGGATTATAATTTGTTAATTATCTTAAATGTAAAAATGAAATTTATGAAAAAAATCTTAATCTCAGTAGTTTTTATAAATTATGTAACTTATGGAGCTCCAACACCGCCACCGCCTGGTTTACCTCCACCAGCATCAGTAAATATTAATAAAGAAATTCATGTTTTAGTTGTAGCAGGCCTTTTTTTAGGAGTATTCTGGATTCGTAAATCAAGGAGAAGTCAAACACAATTATGAGTGTCTTTAATGTAGATAAAGACAAAAAAATAAATTAGTGTAAATATGATAATTATGAAAAAAGTAATATTAATATATCTGTTATTCATCAGTTCTAAATCTCTTTCTCAAATTTATTTTGGTAATAATGCAGCGATGTATGTAAGAGATCAGGTCTTGTATGTAGGGCAAGATATAAATTTAGCGACAAATTCAAATCTTTATCTGAGAAATAATTCCCAGCTTGTACAGGGGACAACTAGTACATCAGGAAACACAGGGAATGGTATTTTTTCTGTTTATCAGGAAGGAACGTCTGATAATTTTGAATATAATTATTGGTGTTCTCCTGTTGGTGTACCATCTGGGGCTATTGGTAATACCAATTTCGGTATTACATTATTAAACAGACCAACTACTTCAATAGCTGCAGTTCCGGCTATAAGCCTTGGGACAGGTATATATGATGGAATTGCAAATCCTCTCTCAATAGCATCATCCTGGATTTATAAACTAACTAATGCAAACAATTACTCACAATGGATTGCTGTAGGTAATGCAACAACAATTGCACCAGGAGAGGGGTTTACAATGAAAGGAACAAGCGGAAGTGATTCTACAGATCCTGAAAGCACCGGAGTAACTAATAATCCGGGTACTGGTGCACAGAGGTATGATTTTAGAGGTAAACCGAATGATGGAAATATTACTATAGCAGTAGGACTAAATAGTTCAACTTTGACAGGAAATCCTTATCCATCGGCCTTACATCTTAATGCATTTCTTTTAGATGCCGTAAATAGTGCCTCTGGTGGGGTAGCGTATTTTTGGGAGCAGGATAAAACAATAAACTCCCATTATGTTGCTGATTACAGAGGAGGGTATGGGACATATTCCCCAGGTACTTTAGGTTCAAACGGTGTTTATGTACCAGCTACTTTTAATTCGTATAATACGGATGGATCATTAAACACAACCGGAACATCTTCAGGACTTGTAATAGAACGTAAATATTCTCCAATTGGACAGGGGTTTGTAATTAATGGAACGGCAAACGGAAGTCTTACATTTAAAAATGCACACAGAGTGTACTATAAAGAAAACAGCGGGCTGTCAAAATTTGAAAAACCTGCTAAAACTTCCAAAAAAATGGGAGTCGATGAAGTGGCTTCAGTCGAGATTTCGCATTTTAAGTTAAATACAATAATTAATAATCAGTTTACCAGACAATTAGCATTAGCGTTTTTACCAGAGGCTACAGACGGAATCGATTTTGGTATTGATGCTTTGAATATGGATGAGAGTCTTCCTAATGATGTCCTTTTTTCTATAGAAAATGGGGCTTACGTTATTCAGGGAACTAATTTTGAGCCTTCTAAAAGAATATCATTAACAGTAAAAGCTACTATTAATTCTACATTTAAATTCTATATTCCTGAGGTTATAAATTTTACTCCATCAGAAACGATCTACTTGTATGATGCCTTTGATTCATCTTATCATGATATAAAAAACGGATCATATCAGGTTACTGTTACACCGGGTGTGTATTCAGATCGTTTTAAAATAACCTTTGCAAGTCAACAACTGGGAACTGTTAAAGAAGATATAACAAATTTTATAATCAGTCAGGATAATACAAATCATAGTTTAAATGCCACAAATACAAATCTTTTAGACATAGAATCATTGATATTATATGATATGCTTGGTAAAGTTATATTATTCAAAAAGGATTTGGGTTCTAACGTTAATTACGCTTTTTCAACCAGTACTTTGAGCCAGGGTGTCTATATTGCAGAATTCTTAACAGCCAACAATGAAAAAATAACACAAAAAGTTTTTATTTCAAATTCAGACCACAAATAAATTAAAACATTAAATAAATTATTTTAGAAATTATGATGACAATAACTACTTTAAAAAATCGTAATACGAAATTTTTCTTGCTATTTTTCTTTCTGTTAACATTTTTAGTAAATGCTCAAATTGGAATTGGAACTGTTACTCCAAATGCAAGTTCTGTATTAGATGTAACTTCTACTACTCAGGGAATGTTAACACCAAGAATGACTACAGCACAAAGAACTGCAATTGCAAGTCCGGCTAATGGGTTAATCGTTTATGATACGGATCTTAATGCTTTTGAATATTATGATTCCAGTGTTCCGGTTTGGAGAAAAATTTATGGAGATGCTCAGGGAAGGCTTAATTACAAGCTAATTAAATCAACCGATGTTTTATCAACTGTTTTAGCTGCAGAATTAACTGCAGGGGGAGGAGCCAAGTATCTTTTGAATTCTAATACATTATATGAAATTAACGGAACAATAAATCTTAATTTTCCGATAGAGTTAAATAATGCTTATATAATGGGACTGGACTCATCTGATGACAAGTTAATTAAAGCAAGCGGAGATTTATTTGTAGGTACAACTGGCGGATCAATAAGAGTTTTGACTCTTACAGCCGCAGGTAAGGTTTTTGATATTACCGGAACAGGATCAATAGCTGCAAATACCCAAACACAGAGTTTAATTCTTAGAGATTGTATTGTTACAGGGTCTGGTAATGTAGGTAAAATTGAGAATATGGCATTTGCGTTTCTAAGTATTGTTCAGTTCCTTGGTAATACAAATGGGATTATCTATAAGGATATAAGCAAAGTATTGCTTAGTAATGTAGGTTGGTTTGGAAATAATTCAGGGACTTACGAAACCCTGCAAGGGACTTTTGGTTTAGTTGAAAAAGTAGGAGGATTTACTCAGGTTGTCGGAATTCCAATTGGGCTTGATGTATCAAGCAATCCTGTTATAACCGGAGATGCAGTAATGGAATCAGTAGTATATACAGGAACACTTACAACAGGTAAGTATGTTAATGGTTACTCAACAGGAAGTTATTCAGGATATAATTTCAACAACAAATGGAGTGTAAGATGTCCGGGAATTCCAACGGAAACTGATGCTAATGCAACAGGTGAGTTTAGTGTTAATTTGACACCAGGTACCGGGGTTGCGGCTACAGTCGATAATTCAGGGACAGCTGCAAAAATAACAGTAACAACGGCCACAACTTCTATTTTTAGATTTTCTGCCAATAATACAGCAAGGCTTACTTATACCGGATTTAAAAAGCGAATAGTACAGTTTGCAGGAAGTCTTTCATTTGTTGCAGATAGTAATGGAAAAACAGGAATATATATATTTTATATTGCTAAAAATGGAGTGATAGTAGGTCAGTCAAAAGTATATGGTTATACAGGTTCAATTTCTGATACAGTAGCTATTCCTTTGTCAGGGTCTATAGACATGAATACTAATGATTATATAGAAGTATTTGTGGATTACTATTCCGGATCAGCAGGTAAAATAAAGGTAACTTCTTTAACTTTAACTGCATTTTAATTTGTATTAACAATTTACCAATTACCCATTGAGGATAATTATTTAAAAACAAAATTATGTTTATATTATTTATGAGTAGATTTGCAATCGTACACAAAAAAACTAACTTTTTGTGTACGATTACAAATAATGTAATCTGTCATTTCAATAAAAACAGACTTTTTAGTTTAGATTCTTAACTTTTTTTATAATTTAAAATTAAAAAGTATTCTTTTATTGATTATTAAATCAATACATTGATGAGTGTATCTTAGAAAGTTCTCTAACTAAATTTTCATTTATCTTTAACATTTCTGCAATTTTATCTGCAATTTTTCTTTTCAATAACATGCTATGAGCTATATATTTGACTTCAATATAGGTTTACTTCTTTCAGCTTTGAGTACTGAGTAGTGACTAATTGATTTTTGATAAACTCAAAATACAAAGTTTAAAGTTACTTTTTAATCACTTTTACGGTTTTTGTTTCTCCGTTTTGGGTAGTTACCTTTACTAAATAAGTGCCAATTTTTAAACCTGACGTTTCTATTGAAGATTGATTAGCAGAGACTATTTTTTGACCAAGTATATTAAAAATTTCTACTTCTTTTATTTGGGTATTGAGTTCGATATTTAAAACATCTTTCACTGGGTTTGGGTAAACATTGATTTCATTATTAGCAGAGAAATCGTTTGTTCCTAGATTGCTAATAGTGATTTTTCGGATTTTGTGATTACTAGTATCTCCTACATAGACATTGCCTGAAGCGTCTACTGCAATTCCGGTTGGAAAATTAAAACTTGAAGCGGTACCTTCTGTACTACCAGTTTTTCCGGTTCCTGCCAACGTAGTAACCTCTCCTAAAGGTGTGATTTTTCGGATTTGCTGGTTGGTATAATCAGCAACATATATGTTACCTGCATCATCTATAGTTATTCCTCTAGGATTATTAAAACTTGCTTCAGAGCCTGTTGCATTTGTATTACCATTTATTCCATTACCTGCCAAAGTAGATACTTCTCCTAAAGGTGTGATTTTTCGGATTTTTTGATTTTTTGAATCTGCAACATATACATTACCTGAAACATCAACTGTAATTCCTCTAGGAAGATTAAAACTTGCTTCAGAGCCTGTTGCATCTGTACTTCCTACAGTTCCACTTCCTGCCAGTGTTGTAACTACTCCTGTAGCAGTTATTTTTCGAATTTTATTATTATAGGTATCTGCAACATATACATTCCCAGAAATATCAACTGCTATACCTGCTGGATACCTAAAACTTGCTGATGTTCCTGTTGCATCTGTACTACCTGCAACATTTCCTGCCAAAGTAGTAACCACCCCTGCAAATGTAATTTTTCTAATTTTATGACTATAATTATCTGCTACATACACATTCCCCGAACCATCTACAGCAACTCCTGTAGGGGAATTAAAACTAGCCTCTGTACCTGTCGCATTAATACTCCCTGCTGTTCCACTCCCAGCGAGAGTAGTAACAACTCCTGTAGCAGTTATTTTTCGGATTTTATTATTAGTCCCATCTGCTACATACACATTACCCGAAGCATCTACAGCAACTCCATATGGATTATTAAACTGAGCTATTGTCTCTGTTCCATCTGTACTACCAGCTGTTCCACTTCCTGCCAATGTAGATACTACTTGTGCCTCAGACAGATTAAATGCCAATACCATGACTAGACTCATTTTTTGAAATAATTTGTTCATGAATTTTATTTTTTAATTTTATAAATCAACTTTTTAAGATTTTTTAGACTGCTGCTTTTTAATGTAAAACAATTGCTTTTAGTTTTCAAAATTGTTACAAACTACAAACTTTCTAGAGCAATAGGATTTAATTAAAGAAACTTTTCCATTTAGTTTTTTGCCTTTTCAAGAAAATCAACAATAATGAATATTTTTAACTAGCTCTTAATGGTTTAAAAAAACAATTGGTTACAATTGATAATGCCCAAAGATTACATTTTTAAAAGTCTCAGATAGAGAAAAACAATCCTATCTGTTGTGTACTGCCTACTAAGGATTTAAACTCAGAATTGGAAGAAAAAGAATAATTATAAACAAAATTTATTTTTTTATAATTAATTCCAAAACCCATTGCAGCCTGCTTAAAATTGCTGTAGCCTATTTGAAATGATGCTTTTTTAATATAATTTAAATTAAAAGAAGTTAATGCTTCTACTTTTTTATTTTGTGCTTCCTGCATTAAAACAGAAGGTGTTAAATCGAATTTTTCGTTTAGCTTAAACTCGTATTCTGTATAAGCCGTTAGTCCTGTATTTTTTTGCTTTTGTTTTAATAAAGAAGGAAGCGCTAATGCAACTTGCAATTTTTTGTACTTATAAACAAAACCAACTTCCATGTCAAATCCGTCTTTAGAGAAACTGTTTTCTAACAAGTAAGGATCTTCTAAATCAACGTTATCATTGGGATCAAAACCATTGCTGTAGTGAACAGATTGTTTATTAAAAGTTATTCCAAAACCAGCAGATAATGACTGAGAATCCGCAATGTCAATTTTATAAGCAAAGGCTTGCTTTATTTCGAATTGTGTAAAATCGCCTTGTTTGACATTGGTAAAAAGAGTTGCCATGGCTACTTTTTTGGCCAATGGCAAATCTAATATCGCTTGTTGCCAGACTAAATTTTGGGCATCGTCTAATTTTTTAGATGTAATTCCGTACACACCTGCTATACGGATTTTTTCAAATTCACCGGTATATCCTACGTTAATAGCCGTTTTATTATCTTTAAATAGCCTATTGCTCAATTGAAATTGAGCATGGGCTAAGGGGGCAAAAAAGATGGTAAAGCTTAATAGATAAAATATTCTTTTTGATATATTTTTCATTTAATTTTTTTGTTTTAGAAATGGACTATTTATAACCTTTTTTGATGTGAGGTTTTATAGTACAATTGGTATTTTGTTCAATTGGTTTTAATTTTTTATTAAATGCAAAACCTCTTTATAAACAAACTTGTTTTTATCCTGACCTCTTCCGTTAATGTAGATGTAGTATTCTCCGTTTAATAAATTATTTCCACTCCAATCATTTTGATAATTGGTTGTTTCATACACTTTTTGTCCTCTAACATCATAGATAGACAAGTTATACTGATCGAATAATGCTAATTTTTCTATAACCAAAAGATCGTTATGTCCGTCTCCGTTTGGAGTAATTAAATTGTTGTACTTTATTTTTTTTGGAATACTGCTATCACTAAAAACAAAAGGGTTTTCGAGCGTTCCAACGATTCCATCGGCTACAAAATTGATGGGTGCTACGGATGAATTAGAAATTATATTATTGGTTTGATCATACACTTTAAAAGTAATAGGAACATCTTGGTCGTTACTATAAACGATTAAGGTAGCAACATAACGATCCAGACTTTTTAAATAGGTTATAGGAGAAGCAACTCCCCGGACATCTGAGCCTATAAAAGCTGCAATTACATCTTGTGTGTTACGGGATTCTTCAGAATTAATATTTAGAACACAAGTGATTACCATAGAATGATTATAATCGCTTGGCTTTACAGTCCAATTTGTCGGTACTTGAGCGTAAACTCTGGTGATACTCAAAAGCAACACAAAAAAGGTATGCATTATTATTTTTTTCATTTTTTACTTTATTAAATTTCGTGGTTTGAACTTACGCTTCTTATATCGAATAATTTCATTGTAAATCGTTGGCAAAAGTTTTAAAAATAACACTGCTACAAAATTCATAGCAGTGTTATTAACCCAATTAAGAAGGTTTATCTGTTTTTTATCATACGTTTGGACTCCAGCACATCTCCATTAAAATCATAAAACAATACCAAATAAACTCCCGAAGGAAGGGTTGATACATTTATGATTACTTTAGAATCTGTTGGCAAAACCTTATTAGTTTTAACAGTAGCTCCTTTCATGTCTGCTATACCAATACTACTAATTTTATGATTTTGATAAAGATCAATATTAATCACATTGGCAAACGGATTAGGATATACCATTAAACTCATTACATCTTCTTGAGGTATTTCTGAAGCAATTGTTAACTCTTTTGGAGTTGTCAAACCTCCGATAACCACATTATTATTAAAAGTGACTATTTCATTAATTGCAGCAGATTTTTCATCGTTTAAAAATTCGAAATGCACTTTATCGTTATCATTACTACCATAAATAGTCATAAAATACGAGGTTTTGTTTGTTGTTGGATTGTAAATAGCAGGCGCCTGACCTCTTAATTCTTCTCCAACAAAAGCTTTCAAATAATTGTTTTTCGATTGATTATCGCCTGCTACTTCTGCAATAACGTTCATTGTATTAGCATATTTAGTAACCGCTTCTATAGTCTGATTTGCGTACAGATTTTCGTTATTTAACATTTTACTAGTCGCCGAATAACTCAAATTTGGATAATAAAAATGTCCATCAGAAGCTGTTTTCATCATATATCCTTCACCTGGTTTTAGCGCTGTTAAATCGCCGACCCAACCAATGTTCTTGTTGTAAATCGCTAAATGATATTGATTTTTGATAACATCTCCTTCCTGTACGTTTGCAAAACCAGCCAGAGCCTGATTGATTGGCGTATTTTTAAAACCAATGTAACCAATCCAGTTCCAACCTTTTACCAAATCAATTTTTACATCGCTTCCTTTTAATAAAAGTCCGTTATATTTTAACTGATTTTCGTTTGTTACATAAATTTTGTAACCGCTTCCATTTTTAACACCTCCTTTGGCAGTAAGTGTTCCTAACCATCCTTCTTTAGTGCTATAGCTATCTACTGCATCAATACCACGAATCAAATCGCCGCTTACTGCTTTGATTGGTTTTAGCAAATCGTTTGTTGTAAGCTGTTTACTCGGATTGTAATTATAATTTAAGTGAGACGAAATCCACGTCCAGCCTTTTGGCAAATCATACGTATATTCGATAACATCTACTGCTTTAAGCATTTCCGGATTAATCGCAGTTCCTTTTACCGTATTCGAGTCAAAAGTATAAGATGGTGTCACATCCCTGTGAATTTGTCCGTCGCTGGCATTCCAGATACGAAACTCTACAGCTTCTCCCAAAGGTTTGTTACTGTAAATACTCACATAAGCCTGATAATTGTCTAAGGCTTTTATGTAGGTTAGTTTTGCAATTCCACGGCATTCATCACCAACAAAAGCAGCTACTTGATCATTAGGATCTCTTGAAACATCTCCGTTAATATTCAATTGTGCAATGACGTTCATCGAATATTGATAATTAGCCGGATTAACTTTCCAATCTGCAGGCAATGGCTTGGCAACATCCAAACTAAGATTTAGCACCTCGGCAAATCCAAATTCTGTTTCCAGTAAAATGTCCTGAACATAATTCCCAATGTTCACATTTTTATCAACGGTAAATGTAACCGGAATTGAACTTACAGGAGTCAAAACACCGCTGCTTGGGCTAACAGTAAGCCACGAAGGCAGGTTACTAATGTTGAAATTAAACACTTTTCCACCAGTGTTTTCGATTCTGGTTTCGAATGTAAATCCTGCACCTGATTCTATAGCAAAATGTTTATCCGATTCTGTCCAAATTACCTGATTTTTATCTACATAAGCTGTCCAGCTTACAGGCGCTCTCATGATATTTCCGTTCAAATCCTGTACTCCGGTCACGCTAATATCCAAAATAACATTTTCCAGAATACTGTCAGGATCGGTAGTCGTTAAAATAATTTTATCCTGATTGGCCGAATAACCAAAATTTACTTTTCTAACCGGTCTTGGCAATTTTACCAAAGGAGTATCTTGCATATAAGCCAGTTGTCCATTCAATTCTGCAGCCACACCATTAGATTTTACTGCAGTATTTCCGGTAGCTGCAGAGGCTTTTGAAGCTTCTAGCATTTCGATACCCATTGTAGTTTTGTATTTATCAAAAGGGAGATACAAATCCAATCCAACCTCATCGCCCGTTAACATATAATGCATATCACGCTTAATTTGTAAGGCAGAACGAGTACCTTGCCAAATTCTAACCTCGTCTAATGAACCTGTAAAATGTTGTGACTGATGTGTGGTTCCAAAGGCATCTACCCAGCCCATAGCACCCAAATGCAGTGCCGCTCCACCAAATCCAATAAATCCAGTTTTATCTGTTTCAATAGTATTTTGTTGATTTCCATCAATAAAACAAACCGTATTTGTCGCACGATTGACAACTAACGCAAAATGATGCCATTGATTATCAAAATAATTGGTTGGCGATGCCGTAAACGTATTGTTGTTGTTCCAAACCTCTAATAAGCCTGAAGCATTGGCACGAATAGACCAACCATTTTTGTTTAAGTCCAAATCGTCTCCTTTACCATTAGACAACAAAGTTGTTCCGGTAGTTTTATCGCCTTTAAACCAAAATTCGATACTAAAATTGGCTACATCCAAATAAGCAGGCGAGCTAATTGATGGGGCATTAGTAGCCGAAGTTGACAACGCATTGCCAGACAAAGCCACTTGCCAAGAACCCGAAATTAATTGTGCGTGACGTTCTCTAACAATATCATTGATTATAACACCCTCTGTTTCTTCCATTGTCCAGTTTCCTAAAAGACCTGGCTCATTATTTTTCAAACGTTTTGTCGCTACAACATTGATTTGAGATACTGTGAGTGATTTGCCCCAGAAACGTAATTCGTGCATGTTTCCTTTGAAAGAAGATGCTCTCGATAAAACATCTTTTCCAACAAAAATTTTACCTGTTGCTTCATAATTTGGAGCATAACCTTGTTTTACAACATCTAATAATCCATTGATATACAATTTACCTTCTTGGCTTGTTGCATCATAAGCAAAAGCATAATGTACCCATGTGTCATCGACTGGAATCGTTTTAACCGAATTTAATTTGACACCCGCCAAAGCAACCTCAAATTGATTAGCAGCATTAAACCCAACACTTAATGATTGTGCTTCGGTGCTACCTTGAGAAAGCAATATCTCTGAACCTGTTTTTTTACGTTTAGCATAAAAATCAAGTGAGAATGAACGACGGTTTAATTGAATACCCTCTGGTATTTCCATATAATCATTGTCACCGTTAAAATAAACGCTGGCAGGATGTTTTAATTCGCCCCCCTGAATGACACCTCGAATATCAAAATTGTACGGATTTAACAAACCAGCATTCACAGGTTCATTAAATTGTATCATGATTTCGTCACCCGCAGATAGGATTCCGTCTGAAGGTTGTGGGGCACCAAACGAACTTGGATTGATACGATCGATAATCCCCGTAATAGTTGGGGATGTAAAAACAACATCATCAGCCTCTCCCTGGCACATACTCTGGATACGTACATCATACAAATCATCGGTTAGTTTGGACACATCCCAATTGTAAATAAAGTCTGTACCACCTTGTTCTGTTAATAAAGGCGCTTTTCTGGCTACTTCTTCAGAACCAGCATTGATACGTGCCTCATCATTTCGATAATAGGTTTCTAAAAGTTTCCAGCTAGACTCTGATTCGCTAGCACGTTTGTACTGAATTTTAATTCCTTTAAACCCTTGATAATTTACATCGTAATTGTTTACTTTAATCGGTAAACGGTTATTACCATCATAATTTACAGTCCAATTATTTCCTGGACTAACAATAGTTGCTTCAGAACAAACCGGAATGTATTCAATATCCATAGTGATTTCTTTGTGGATACTTTCGTCGCAGGTTGATTCTAAAACTAAGGTTAAATCTTTGTATTTGTATTCTTTTGGTCCTCGTAAAACAGTTAAGGTTTGACGGATTTTTTGTCCGAAAGGAATAGAAACCTCCACAGGTTTCACCAAGGTTTCTCCATTCAGTAATACCACCAGACCATCAGGATTAGATGCAGGATCTACCGACATTTGATACGTAATCTCCTGATCTGTCGAAGAAGGAATTAGCTCGGTTTCGTTGCGTAATTCTAAATCAAAAGTAGCGGCTTTGCTCGATGGTACGTTTACCATTGTGGCTTTGTCGTTACCATTTACCAATATGCCCGGTTTTTCGATTTGAACGGTACGTTTGCTTAATAACGGTTTTTCAGCATCATTATACATCGTCAATAACTGGCTGTAAATTGCTTTTTTCTCTTCGATAACTGCAGTTACAGCTTCAATTTCTTGATTTTGTTCGTCAAGATTATCAATCATTTGTACTCCTAAAGGACTTACAACAAGATGTTTATTCTTTATACTTTTTATTTGTTCATCTAAAACTGTTGGAAACATTTTTATCCAATAATCCAAATAATATGTATGTTCTTTGGTTACTTCTAATTCTTTTTCTCTTTCGAAAGGACAAGACGTTTGTCCTCCTACAATTTGAAAGATAGGGCCATCACTACCTTTTCCGTCATAAATATTCATGCTATAAGCATTGTACTTATCATTATCTTGTATTGTATAAGATGTTGTAACGGTGTTAATGCTTGTGTCGTTTGCGCTATCGCTAAAAGTTTTATCTCCTCCACCGTGAATACTATAGGCTGGGCCTATTAAAACTCCTGCTCCTAATAAAAATTTCCCCTCTGCATCTGCAGAAGCTCCCGCCATCACTTCAGTAGAAGATATGGTGGTTTCGGTAGTTTCGGTAGTCGAAGTGTTAGAATATGCAATTCCTGAACTAATAGAAATATTTTTCTGTTTCGGTTTGTTACCAGAAATAGCGGTGTATTTTTGAATTTCGTTCGTCATCAAAATTTCTTCCCAAGCTCTAATCTGAGTATTATACCAACGTACTTTATCCTGAATAATACCGTTTGTTTTAGGAGCTATTGATCGATTGAAACTATAACTTGCTCCTGTATCATCTGCAGCATCATCTTTCGTATAATCATTTTGATTCGCCAAAGTTCCCAAACGAGGATCGTCATTATTTACTCCATATAATGGGTTTGAAGCATCCAACTTTGTAACATATACATTGGCCTGGTCTATAAAAAGACTATTTCTAATGGCTGCTAATTTCGGAATTATATCCGTTTTGATATGGTCTTCTGAATATAATAATAAGGTTTCGCCTTTTTCTTTTTGGTAATAAGTTTCGCCTTTATTCAAAATGTATTCTTGACCATCATCTCCAGTTACTTTTGGCCCTACACATCCCACACATTTATTAGCCAAAATAAATTTTAAATTATTAGCCCGACCAATTTCTATGTTTTTAGAATCGGCAATAAAGAAATCGCCTTTTTCAAAAGCATCTTCGGCTGTAATCGTAAGATTTTGTGTTGTACTATTTGCTTTCGCACTTGTTTTTTCATTACCTAAATACCTTGAACCATAAGTGGTAGCCATTACTTGATTTTCACTTTTACCAAGATGAAGACCCGCTAAAGGAGTTTCTAATTCATAATCAAAAGCAACTCCCGCACCAAAACTCCAATCTCCACCTGCTTGTGTACCGCTAGTAGTTTCTTTGGTTATTGTACTCCCTTTTTCTAAAGTTACGCTACTGCCGCTTCCTGGGGGAATTCTAATAGTAGTGGTTATAGAAGCAGGTGCTTCAGTAATAAAATCGGTACCGGGCATTTTAGAACCTCCCAAAACATACGCCTTATATCCTTTGGAAGCATCATTTGAATTAGGCCAATAAATAGTATAATCGCCCGTTTTTAAGGTAATTGACATTGATTTCACAAAAGTATCTTCAACACCAGAACCTTGAATTAAATCTGGATCTCCACCTACAAAATTATAGTTGACACTACCATCATTTTGCAAATCAAACTGATGTGTGTTTCCTGAAAGAGTAACCCATTCTTCATCGGTTAACTGATAAGCTGCTGATGAACCTCCATCTGCTTTAGCACTTATATTGTTGCTTATCGTAACTTGACCATCCAAAACTGGTACTTGATCTGTAGCTGGATTTTTGACAGGTTTTGTTCCGTAATACGCATATTTTTCAACCGCTTTAATCGTTACCTGATACCCTTTTCCTTGTAAAAAAGCAGGATATGGCAATGTTTTGGTAGGTAAATTAATGTCTTTAGATAATTCTTTGTCGTATATTTTTACCGTAGTTTCTCCCACTAATGTTTTTTCGGTAATGATATTTCCATTACTATCAAGTTCTTGGGTGTTAGGTAAATAATCTAACGAAGTATTACTTTGTACCACCATACTTGGGGTGCTTCTATAAATCAATCGTTTGGCTGCGTTGTATCTTACTTTTTGGGCAACATACCCTCCAGAAACCAAAACAGGCTCTTCTTCTTCAATTCCTTTATAGGCCGCATCATCGTCTAATTTTATAGAAGATATGTCTTTTGATAAAAACAAAATTTTATCATCAGCTGGATTTGCTTCGTCTCCAATAAAAGACACATCTGAGAACTCGTACTCATTTGGAGGCAACTTAATTTCAAACTCTCCCGTCTCAGGATCTGTTTGTACTGAACGTTTAATACGAGTATCTTTTGAAGTCAATGTAAAATAAGTTGCTCCAATATTGTTAATACGTTGTACGTCTGTTTGTAATTTTCCTTTATAATCGGAAAATCCTAATTTTTTGTTCGCCTGAACCAATCCGCCAACTACGCAACCTGTAAGAGTATGCTTGGTATTGTCTAAGACTTCTATGCCAGACAAAATATCCTGATAATCGTAAGTACCTGTTGCTGGAAATTTATTGCTTACAAACGTGTGTCCGTCTTTTCTAAATTCTAAAAAGTGTTTACCAATAGGTACAACTACTTGAAATTGTCCAAACTCATCTGATAAAATTGCTTGTCCGTTTTTCATCAATTGTTGTGTTCCGTCCAACCAAATAGAAACTCCTTTTGAGCCCGAACTCTGAAAATGAGTTGGGTCATTTTCGGTATTATCAAAATCATATCGAATGGTTCCTGTTACATTAAAGGAAGACTGATCGATAAAATCGATATTGTTTTCGATGCTTCTGCCTTCACCTAAAAATAAAACACGATTGCTTGGCGAAAAGGCATGAATAGCACCACTAAGCGTTATAGTTGGTGTTATACTAAAATTTTCTCCCGAACCAGTGTAAGAAATACCCTCGATAACGTAATTTCCGTTTTTATCTGTAAATCCTGCAAAACCTAATTGTTCTCTCGAAGGAACTTCTTTACTCCAAGTAGCACCAATTAAATCGCCATCAATTTTATTAAAGACACCCGATTCTTTAGACGAGTCAAATACAAAAGGCCCAACCCCCTCATCAAAACGCCAGTTTCCAACAATATTTGGAGTTTCGGCCTGCACCAATCGGCTGTAATCTCGTTCTACATCTGCAGCGGTAAGAGCGTTTTTGTAAATACGGAATTCATCTAACAATCCGTTATAATAATCACCAGACCCGTTACTTGCTAAATAAATAGCATTGCTAACATTGGCTGTTAATGCACCATTAGCATTAATCGATTTATCTAGTTTTCCGTTGATGTATAATACTAATTTACTATTATCATACGTAGCAAAAATATTAGAATAATTACCGTCAACCAGTTTTGCTTTTGAAGTTATAGTAGTTCCGGCGATAGTAACTTCTACTCTTTCATTATGCAAGGCCATTTCAAAAACACCTGACTGACTGGCTAAAACTTGTTTAGAAGTCCACGCTTTTGGTTTTGCCCATATCGAAACTGAGATTCCGGTTGTATTATACACAATATTTTCTTGGTTCGGATTGATTTTTACGGTTTGGTTTACACCATCAAAAGCCAAAGCATTTCCTGTAGCTGTTCCGTCTTTCTCGGCAACCACCTTTACATTAGGTACGGCAACACCGCCTACATATGTTACATTCCCGGTTACAACTGCCGATGGCAATCGGAACCCAATACCTGCTGCCAGGCCTTTTACCCCTGTTAATTGTGTGTATGGAGTCCCTGAAACTTCGTTTATATCATAACTGGTTATTTTTTCTAAACCACAATCGGCAGTAGCTACTACAAAATATTCATAAAGTGTTTGTGCAATGGCTTTATTATCTGCCCAAGAACGAACGGTTTTATCAACTGTAGCTTGCAATTCGGGAGCAACTGTGCTGTTTAACACTCGACGATAAATTTTGTAATTGCCTACAAAGTCGGCATTTTCATCGATTTTCCAGTCCAATTGTACTAAATTCCCAAAATATCCTTTTGAGGTTTCCAGATTATTAGCCAAAAACACACTCGAAAGATCAATATTGGTAATACTCAATTTGTCTGAAGCATTGTCCTGAACAAAAACTGCAGCTGCAGACGACTGACAACTGTTTACTGCTACAATTTTGTACGAATACGATTCGCAGGTACTTATTTCTTTGTCTGTATAAGTTAGCAAATACCCGTTGTTTCCGGCTACTTGATCCTTAATTTGCCCTTCGTAGAAATCACCTATTGGTAACTCGATAGTTGTTTCAGTACCTTTTTTTAAATCCTTTCTAAAAATTTTGTATTTCTGATCGGTTGCTTTTTCAAAATCTTCCAAACTCCACTGAGACTCATTCCAAGATAGTTTCACTCCAGAGTCAGCACCTGTAACCATAACCATTTGGGCATTTGTGGGTGCTACTGGATTAGCAGGAGAAATTCCCATTGTAGCATCTTCCGATTTATCGCCTTTGGCATCAGGACATTTCCCTCCATTGGCGGCTATTTTAAAATAATATTTTTGTCCACGAGTAAGTCCGGTAATAGTATAAGAACGTTTAGACCCCGAAATAACATCGGATAAAGCCGTAAAAACACCATTTGGACTAGTAGAACTATACACCACAAAATTACTCGGACTGGCTTGCATCCATTGCCATTTTAAATCGACTGAACCATCACATTTGGTCGTACTAGCAGTCAAATCGGCGGGTATAGGCAACGGGTCGTAGGCAGAACCTTCGGTAGAAGCTTCGTCTATGTAAGTTCCTTGCCAATACAACCGTACAATTGGACTAATAGCACCAGTAACACCTGTTATCACAAAACTAGTCTTGTCAATTGATACCTCGGTATTAAGACCACTGCCGTTATCGACTACATACTTAAAATCGCCAGAATTAAAACTCGAAGGAATAGTCATTTTATCCCAGGATAATTTTACTGAATTACAACCTTGAGTCGCTCTTACGGTTGGCATACCAGGTAAAGTTGGAGTACTCAAAGAAGCATTTAAATAAGTAGTTTTACCACTTTTGCCACCATTACCATTGTCAAGCGTCTCTGCCTCACCACCAATAGTAAGCTGATTTCCATTTAAAAACTTTGCCGGAAGCTGGTAGGTAATATACAACACACCTTTGTCTCCGTATCTTTTACCTTCATAGTACGAAATATTATTAGGCCCTGCGGTTCTATAGGAATCGAAATACCAATAACTATCATCAAGATCGCCATCTCCTGAGGTAAGAAAAATAGTAGTACTCATGTTTGGCAAATAAAGAAGCTTAGTCAAATGAAAAATATCACCTTCGTCACCTACGCTAATGTATAATCTTTTTAGATAATCATCCATGTTTTCTGGATCACCATCGGCAATCATAGCCGAAATATACAATTTAGAACCAACAATCTTAGCATTCCAATGTTCGCCAAAGTTGTATGAACTTCTTAAATCCACACTGGCGGTATTTAGTATTGTGTGTCCATTCTGTGCATTTCCCCACAACGGAGTCAAGAGTAGTGCTAAAAGGAGCAATAGCATTTTAAGTTTTTGAAAGACTTTCCAAAAATCAAAGAGTAGTGTTTTTTCCATAAAAGTATATTAGAAATTAAGAACTTGCAAAACAACAAAAACCTTTAAAAACATACTTGTGTAAAGATTTAAAGCTTGTCCAAAAATGAAGATTTTGGCAAACAAAAATATTTTGCCAGTAAATACTTAATTTTAAAAAACAGGCATTGTTGATTTTAAAAAATCTTGTTTTTAAAACTGTATTTTTTAACTTTGCAGAACTTAAAAGCCGATAGCTTATAAGTTTAAAAAATAACTTTGATGCACCCTTATATTTCGGTATTTACTATTTTTCTGGCAATTTTGATGACTTATCATAATTGGAATATTAACCGTAATTCCATTTTTTTATCCGGATTCATTTATGTACTCTCATCATATTCCTTAATACACTATGTATTGTTTTTTAAAAAGAGTGTGTTTTTACTGGCTATTTTTTATAATAATACCGCTCCGATTGGTTTTTTGATTGGGCCATTATTATATTTTTATGTGAGAGGTACTTTATTTGATGATAGTAAGTTAACCAAAAAAGATTGTTTACACTTGATTCCAGCCTTTGTCAATCTGGTTAGTATAACACCTTACCTACTAACGCCTTTTACTTACAAATTATCATTGGCACATAGAATAGTCAAAGATACTATGGTTGCAAAAACGTTTACAGTAGGACTTTATCCTAATATTGTAAACATCATTGCAAGACCTGCTTTGCTTTGTATTTATGTTGTATCGGTACTTATTATGTTATTTCGTTTTTGGGCTAAAATGAATACCAATAATCGTATTCCTAAAAAGCAAACTCGCAAAATGCTAATATGGCTCTTTAGTTTTGTCTTTATAATTGTCTTTATAATTGTTTCTTTTGCGATACTTTCCTATTCTTTTTTGAAGGAACCAAATCCAGATCTTAGGCAATTTAAAACTAGTTTACCAATGGATATTGTTAGTTTTTGCTTGTTAATAATACCTTTAAGCATGTTATTTTTTCCTGAATTATTGTATGGAATTCCGCAAAGAGGAAGAAATATAAATGATTATTTTGTAAAACAAAATGAAAAAATACAACCTGAAGTAAAAGATGTTTTTTCAACCGAAACGTCAGATGTTTTAGATAAAGAAGAAAGAAACCTACCCGAAGAAGAGCTACAACAAAAAGATATTGAACCAAGATTTATTGAATTATCTCAATCAATTTTAGATTACATTAAAAAGAGTGAAATTTTTCTAAATGCTAATTTTTCAATGGAAGAACTTTCCCGATCTATGAATGTACCCAAACATCATCTTTATTATTGTTTCAATAGTATATTAAAAGTTAAATTGACAAAAATACGAGCAGAACTGAGGGTAGAATATGCAAAAAAACTAATAGAAGATGGTCTTTTAGATACATTAACGCTTGATGCAATAGGAAATAAAGCTGGATTTTCTTCACGGTCTTCTTTTCAAAGTACCTTTAAAGAAGAAGTTGGTTGTACACCTGGCGAATATTTAAAAACAAAATCCTAAGCTGTCATTATTTTTTTGATTTAGCATTTTTGTTATTATAACTAAACAAATTTGTATTGAGAATTAAAAGTGAGTTCTAATTAAGCAAGCTACTATTTTTGAAAATTACAAAGCAACATTCGTCACTTACAACCACTCTCAATCGGGTAGTCGATAACATTTCAGATGAAACGCAAGCTGTGTTAACGTTTTCTATCGTCTAATTCTAACGTTTTCTATCGCCTAATACTAATGTTTGTTATCAAAATAAAGAGCTATTAGTCTTTTAAACCTTAGAAAATCTTAAAAATACAACGGTTTGTGATTATTTAGTTATTAAAGTTAACTATTTAGTTGTTAAAAAAACTAAGTAGTTAACTTTAAAATGTCACAAAAAGTTCTTTTCATTATTAATGTCCCAAATATACGTTTACTGCATTAGCTACTCCATCATCATAATGAAAAGCTTTGGGTGAATTATAAGCATCAATATGTTGAAATCCTGCTTCGCGAATAAAAGTTGCAGCTACTTCTGGCTCACCATAAAATCTATATTCTTGTGACTTTCCATCAAAAATTCGGGTATATTCACTATTTTTTAAACAATTTTTTTCTGAATATTCCAAAGCTTTTTTTACCTTTTCTGAAATAGTTAAAAATCCGAATGGAGCAGTATTATAGATATCTGGAATTTGTAAAAGCGTTTTAGAGTTCCAAGCATGAGGAACTATATCATAATTATTAATAACGGAATGATAATGGTTGCCAAATTTACTTTCGGCATATTCTACAAAAGCTTTGTTACCAGAACTTGCACCTGCACTTGGATAGGTAGAAACTAAAAATGATTTGTGTTCTTTTTCTTTCCATTCAATTATTTTAAGAGCTAATAATGGAGATAAAGTACCTGCTAAACTATGTCCGCAAGTTGCTACTTCTGTATTTTGGTCTAATGGTAATTGATTTAAAAAAGAAATGATGTTTTGATTTTTATCGTTTTTTAAATTCTTCAAAATTTTTACTCCATCATAGCTACCACCTGCTATTTTTGCATTAGGAATAGTTTTCCAACTTTTCATAAATTTAGTTTCAACTTTAAAATCTTCATCAAGCCATCCAAATTTTGAAATAAGATTAGTCCCTGAAATAGAAATTACGTAAAGTGTTTTAGTTTTATCATCAGGATCCTGACCTTTTGCAACAAACATAGCATTGTCTGTAACGAATTCAATTTTTAAGTTTTTACCTATTTGCTTACTATTTTTAGTACAAGGTCCCCAAACAATATCCCAATCACCAATGTATGCTTTTATGATGTCGTTGTTCAAAGCCGAAGTTACTTGCGTGCATAAATGATCCTGCAATTCTTTTTCGGTATTTCCTACAATACCTTGATTGCAATTAGACAATGCAGATAAAATAGAAATTACCTGATGTTTTTTGGTCAATGGATTCAAATTGTTGCTTTTCATAAGTATTGAGTTTGATACTTTCTAATTTTATTATTGTTCTCTTTCGGGAAATAATCCTTGGTAACAAATAATGTAAATAATTCCCAAAACAGGTTGAACATTGCTAACAGGCACAATTGGTTCTTTATTGAAATTGATGTAAACAATATGGTCATCACTTATTGCTTTGTTTAAATTAAACGGCTTAAGTGTGTCTGTAGGATTTGGCGTAGCGTTACTAAAAATAGTAGTATTACCATCACCTATTGTTTTACCAACAGGGCTGCTATCACCTCCTGATGCTGCACAAGGTATTCCTAATGTAGCCTTATCAGAAAAACCACCTCTAAGAGGAGGGATATTTGCAGAGTTAAGTATTGTACTTTCTTCTCCTGCTTTTTCTCCAATATAATAAGATTTAGATTTCTCATCAATACTACCAATGCCCACGGGTACTCTACCACATAAATCGGGTATTCTAAAAGTATGGGGTTTTGCTTCTCCATAACTTTTACCAATAACTGAATATAGAGGGGTATATTTTACAATATCTAATTCCTGACCGTTACAAAACATCCAACCTTTTGGAATGAAATTTCCTGAAAATAATTTAATTACTCCTATATAATCTTCCATCTTTTCTTTAATATTTTAATTCATTTAAAAAGACCTACTCTTTGTTACGATTTTCGGCTTTCTCGTTAATACTATTTTTTTATGCTATTCAAAAAAGAAAAATCTCTATTTTTTCTTCATCTTTTTTTTACTTCAAAAATTATGATGAGTATCTCTAATTTGCCGAGAACATTGTATAGAAACCTCCTGTTGTGGTATTTGATACTCCAGAAGGTTTGTATATTTTTATGGTTAGTAATTGTCCTGCTACTGCGCTATAAGTAAATGATGTATTAGTGGGAGCACCACTAGAATATGCAGTACTATTAGCTGTTGCAAGCACTGTACCTGTTGTAGTGTAATTAACAGCGTTTGCAACTGGAGCTACATTCCAAAGTTCATAGGTATATGCTTCATCATCATATGAATAAAAATTTATGGTAAAAGTAATATCCCCAGGGATATAGAAAGATGTTGCTGATGATACAGATGTCCCTGTTGTAGTTGTAAAAGCACTTGTGTAAAGTGTTATTGGAGTTGATGAAGCAGTTACATTGTGTCCGATAGAAAAATTAGGAAGAACTGTTGCATTAGCTGTACTTGATCCGATTAAACTTTTCCAAGCACTACCATCATAAGAATAAAATCCAGAAGTACCATCAGTTTGATAAACTAACAATCCAGTAGCAGGGGTAGCAATAGCAGTACGTTGAGTAGCTGTCATTCTAGGTACAAGCATACCTTTAGTAGTGCTATTTACGTCTAGGATGGCAGAAGTATCAGGAGTTAAGGTACCAATTCCCATGTTATTTTGTGAGAATACGGTTCCGCATAAAAGCATTAATGCAATTAAAAATAATTTGTTATTTTTCATGATATAAGTAATTTTGAATTTATTGTTTTAGTTTATGACCTTTTTGATTGATAATTTGTGATTTTCATCGAGAATATGTACAAAATAGAGTCCATTATTTAAGTGAAATTCTTTTGAATAATCATTGTTTTTTATTTTAGTTTGATAAAACAATTTTTTGCCATTGACATCATATATAGTTACATCTTGTATCGCTATTTCTGAGGTTATGTACAAAACATGGTTTTTAAAATAAACTATTGGCGCTTTTTTTTCAAAGGTTTCATTGGCTAAATTTCCGTTATACTTTAGCAAAGCTTTGGTTGCGGTGTATTCTATAGTCCAATTGGCAGGTAAATTTTTTGTAGCAAAAGTTCCGGAAAGGCTTGAGGCATTAACAAGTTCAAAAATAGTATTACTAGCTGGCGTAAATCCCGATATTGTAGCTACATTAATAGTTCCAGAACAGCTAAAATTGCCTGTAATATTTAGTTGGTCATATTGAGTAGCAGCTGTAGTACCTGCTAATTTAAAATTTAAAACACCTGTTCCATTGCTAAAGTTACCGTTAATTGCCAATGCTCCTGCAGATGAATTACCAGGCGAAAAACTACCAGAATTTGTAAAATCAGAAACATAAAGCAAGATGCCATTTCCTGTTACACTTCCGTTATTGACCAAATTACTGTCTATATTTAATGTACCGTTAATATCCAGAACAGCATTTGCGGTGTTGCTAAAATTTCCGTTAACTTTTACAGCAAGTCCATCAGAAATTTTTACTTTATCACAATTATTAGTCACTAGTTGTGCCGTACAAAAGCCATAAAAAAGCAGACATGCAATTTTTAAAGTTTTCCCCCTAGCTAGAGAAAGAAGCATAGATTTTTTTTTCATTTTGATGATTTTAATTAATTCTTTATTTGTTTGATTTTTCTTTTAAAAACCTATCTTCAAAAAATTAAGCTGCTGACGCTTTATTAGATATTAAATCAATAATTGATGTGTGTTTTTTAGAAAGTTCTTCAACTAACTTTTCTTCTATATTCAACATCTCGGCAATTTCTCTTGGTGTTTTTCCTTGCAATAGCATATTAACAGCTTTTGCATCTATTATGTATTTAGCTTCAATACCCGTTTGAGAGCTAATTTCAGAAACCGATTTTGATTCATCTTTCAATAAATACATTGCTTTTAATATATCTTTTTTTTCTTTTTTATTATAATATGTAATAGAATCAAGATTAACGACTGCGAAACGTATTGATGTATTTAAGTCAAATTCTTCATTATCAGCTTTAGCATCTTCTTCAGTGTTTTCTATCATTTTAATGGCAGCAGTCCATTTGTTCATTTCAGTTCTTTGCATTATTATGAACTCTGTAAATTCATGATAAGCATTATCTTTGCTAGTGTCAATTTCTTTAAATTTTTTATATTCTACTTCAGTAAGAAATCCTGCAACATAAAATGTTGTCAAAATATTTTTATAGAATGTTTTAATTTTTTCCATAGAAGAATTAATTTCCGATCGAACTGATTTTATTTTTTCATTTGACTTTTTGGTTTCATTCATTATTTTTTCAAAAAAATCTTTTCTTTCTTCCGCAGCAAAAATGGCCGTAATTATTTCAATAATCCCAAAAAGTGCTAATGCAATTGGTAGAATAGGTGCAGCAAATATCGAGATTCCTATTCCTATACCAACGACTGTATCAATTGTGTTAAATTTTGTGAATGAATCCTGAAATGCTGGTACAGTTAAACTTAAGGATACTAGTTGAATATTAACATCTTTTTTCCATGACTCATAGTTGTTTATTATTTGTTGAATATCTCCTTTCAAAAGATCTTTTAATTTATCTAACTCGTCAATAACAATGTCAATATTTGTTATAATACCATCCTTTCCTTTTATAGCTTCTATTGCATTTTTCTTTCTCTCTGGATTATCGGGTCTAAACACATTATCACCAATCCAAGCTGATATTGAAAACGTCTCGTTTTCTATCTTATTTAAAAGACTATCATAATCTTTTCGAACTGTTTTTAAATCTGAAATTGCTTTTACAACTTGATCTGTATTTTCCATATTATCGTATTTAAAAGTGTAAATTTTATCTTCTGGTTGCCATAGTGTGCCAAATTTCGCTTTCACAACTCCTTGTTCCATAACAATCCAAGAATCGTTATCATTTGTATTGAACGTAGTACTGAATTGAAAGTTTTTGGTATAAATAAATAATGTTTTGTTTGAAGCTCCCAATTCAGAGAAAATGCCACTTATAGATGTGTATTTCAATATAGTGTCACTAGTTACTTCTTTAAATTCGTGTGAGGGTATCTTTATTGCGTTTGGACGAAGTTGGTCAAATATTTTTACAGCTACTCCTGCTGGAAAATAGGTGGCTTTACCTATGGTTTTGATATAACTAAATGCAGTCCACAAAGTTTTTAACGAATTAATAGCAACAGGTGCATTTAATGTAGCAAGGCTAGCGGCTAGTGATATCGTATCAAAACCAACATCTGCTAATAACCAATCTGTGTTTTTTGTGGCAATTACGTATACGTCCTCTCTTAGATTATTACTTATGTAGATTTTACTCATTGTTTTCGCTTTATTTGTTTTTAAAATTAAACCTACCTATGGGATTGATTTTTGTACTCACAAAAAAAAAGTAAAATCTTCCTACAAAATAATGTTTTACACTTCAATATTGTCCAAAAACGAAGAATTTGGCATGGAAAATATTTTTAACAATTATTATCTTATATTTTTATATTTGGTTTGAAAAAAGCAAGCATTGTTGATTTTAAAAAATCTTGTTTTTAAAACTGCATTTTTTAACTTTTAAGAACATAAAAGCCAATAATTTATAAGTTAAAAAAAATAACTTTGTAGTACTCTATATTTCTGTATTTACTATTTTTATAGCAATTTTGATGACTTACCATAATTGGAGCATCAACCGTAACTCTATATTTTTTGACTAGGTTTTATTTATGTTCTTTCCTCGTTTAATGCACAATGTGTTGTTTTTTATCAAAAAGTATCTTTTAACGGCTGTGTTTTATAGCAATACCGCTAGAAGAAATATAAATGATTATTTTCTACAACAAAATGAAAAAATACAGCCTATAAGAGCGAATGATTTTTTAAGAGTTTTTTAGCCTAAATGTCAGATGCTTTAGATAAAAAAATCTACCCAAAAAGCCTCCTACAAAAAGATATTGAATTAAGATTTATTGAATTATCTCAATCGATTTTAGATTACATTAAAAATGAGTAAAATTTTTCTAAATGTTTATTTTTCAATAGAATGACTTTACTAATCTATGAACGTACCTAAACATCATCTTTATTATTGTTTCAATAGTATATTAAAGTTAAATTGACAAAAATACGTACTAAACTGAGTATAGAAGATGAAAAAGCTAATAGAAGATAGGTGTCTTTTAGATTCGTTAACGCTTGATATAATAGGAGATAAAGTTAGATTTTCTTCACGGACTTCTTTTCAAGTACCTTTAAAGAAGAAATTGGTTGTACATCTCGAGAGTATTTAAAAACAAAATACTAAGTATCTTTAATAATAAAAATTAACTAAAAATCCGTTTTTTATTAGATTAATAATAGTCAATTTTTTTATTATAACTAAATAAATTTGTATTGAGAATTAAAAGTGAATTCTAATTTTATTGAGCTATTATACAAAAAGGATTTTAAGAGAAGTTATTTGGTATCAAAGATATTGATGGTCTCATTTTTTCCGCTTCTTTGATATAAAATAAATGATATAAAAGCCCTGAATTTAAGAATAACAGAGCTTTTATTTTGAATCTAAATCTTCCAAAAATTTAAATATACTCAAATATAGTAATTTTTATTCTACTTAATTGTATATTACAATTAAGTTATCTTTTTAATATATGAAAAACAAAAGGTCGTTGCTTAAAGTGTTTTCTTAAATTTCGTTTGTACTTTTCATCATCTTTAAAATTCTTAGAACTTTTTGAACATAGGCACTCTGGAAAAAATGCTTTATAGTCTGTTTCCTATGGAAGTGATTTTGTCAAAAAAGGATAAATAGAAATATCAAAGAAATTACAATTACTTTTTTCTTGTATTATAGCTTTTTATTATTGTTCAAGTTTCGGTAAGGACCTGTAATATCTCTTAAAAAATTCAGAGAGAGGTTTCTATCACAACTCCTGTCAGATTTGCTACTAATAGTTTAAGGTTGGTTGCATTTGATAAAAATTGTAAATCCACATTATATTAGTATTGTAAAAAGATAGAGTCACTTTTATGTCTATTGTTTTATTATCATTCAAAAACGGAACACCTGCAACAGTTATTGATGTCGGTGGTCCGTTGTTATTCTCTGCCAATCTTCAAATGCCATTTCAAATTTCGTTTCGTCAGATCCGTGCATTCCTACAATTGTCCAACCTCTGTTTTTGTAAAAAATTTCAGCTTTGGTATTTTGCTCTGTCCCTAACCAAATAGTTTCACTTGTCTGTTTAAAATACCAATTAATCATAATATCGTGAAGTTTTCTGCCAATACCCTTTCCTTCAAACTCTGGAAGCACAAAAAGAGCCCAAACATTGTGTTGCGTCAATCCTACAACTGAAAAACCAACAATTACATTATCAATTTCACATACCCAACCTTTTCCATATTTTGTTAAATACTCCACATTGTCTTCTCTTGGTACTAACGCTGGATTATTCAATACATTTTCCTTTACAGCCATTCTCACAACCATATAGTTGTCAATATCATCAACTGTTGCTTCTCTAAAAATCATATAATTAAATTTTAAGTAATATTTTTTCTAAAATACTATTAAAATATTATTTTTCTTCTAAAGGTTTCCTTCGTAATAAATAAATGGTTTCGATAGTTGCAGAACCAGCTTCTCTACTGTTTTTAAAAGCGACCTCCCAGCCATTTTCGCTCATATAGTTTAAAGCGTCCATTCCGTCTTTTTGCAACTTTATAAAATCGCTTTCTGTAGTCTGGTTTTTGTATTCTGATTTGGAGCCAAAATTTAGAAATATGGTTGTTCGTACTCCGTCAAGCCGATATACATCCTGCTGCACCAGTTCGCAATAAATATATTTAGTACTTTCGGATATGCTGATATTTTTACTTGTGCCAGACTGGCTATAAGTTGATATGAAGTTAATGGTAAAAAATAAGAGGAAGAGTAAAGTATATTTTTTCATTTTATTTGTATTAAATATTAATTATGACTTTTGGACATTAATATTGTTGTTTATAATTTTAATCGTTTGCTTCTCATTAAATTATTTACCTTTTTCAAAAACTCCAATTTTAGTTCCAATAAATACGAAAATTGGTCCTATGTAATTAAACAAAAGATAGAAGACAGTTGACAAAACAAGTGCAATGATTACAGGCAGAGCTCCACCAAAAGTGTAAGTAAGTCCAAGAACAAACCCTAAAAAATATTCTGATTTATAGATAGGAACAAATAATGCTACCACAAATAGAATTAAAAACATTGAATAGGATATTTTAGAATTTCCTGTTGAAGAAAATACAACTATAAAAATACCATAAACAAGAGCAATTAAAAATGGCACAATATGTTTTTTAAAAAATATTTGATTAGTGAAATCTGTTTTAAAGTCGATTCGCTTTTCAATTCTTTTTAATGAAATAAAGGTTACTAATGGAATTGATAATAATCCCCACCAATTTGAAATTTTTGGCAAATCTTTTCTTTTTAAGAGGTTATGTCCTGGTACACCACCATGAAAATAATCCCAAAGTGTTAATCCTAAAATTCCAGTTATTGTAAATAGTGTAAAAAATATTACTATTTTGCTAAATGTTTTTTTTGTCATAGAATTATCTTTATTAAGTAAATTAATAATTGTCCTTATAAATAAGTCAGCTAAACGCATTTCTTGTTACAAAATCAATTTAAGTTAGGAATTAAATTGTCTAAGATGATGGTCGATATGTTTGTAAACTGATATTCCTATCTGGTATTTGGTCATTTTTCCATAAAACCAATGAATGAATTCTTTTTCAGTGTAAGTTTCATATTCTTGAACAAGTTTTATCCACTTCAATTTTTCTGTTTCAATATTCCCTAATAGTTCAAAGTTCTTAAAATCAACCTTTGTTGGGGAGTTCTTTTTTTTAGGATTTTCATTTTTTATCAATATATTCAATGCAATTTTTCCAAATAGGAATCCAATAAAACTACGTTTGTATTTAGTTTTTCCCAAATACATTTCTTCACATAGAATGCAATGCTTTATCATTTGATGAATATTCATCTTTCCCCATTGACGAATAGAACTGTCATTTAAAGTCATTATCCTATTAATTAATTCTACTCTTGTTGTATTATCGAATATTGATTTCATTTTGGATTTAGAAATTAAATATCTTGGTTATAGCAACCTCTATTTTTTTATTGCTGCTCAATAATTTAACGAACATTTTAATGTGTTTAAAATTAATTCATTTACAAAAAAACTATTAATTCATTTATTTTCTCCTTGTCTACGATTAGCTTCTTTATTCAGAGCGATAGCTTTTACTTTCATGAATTTTATGATTAAATAAATATCGTTTTTTCTGAGACCCATTTTTCAAATGTATAGATTCTAGTACTCTCCTGATATACCCAATAACAAGTAAATTTATCTACCTGATTTTAGGTAATTTATTCAATTATTGTGACCTACTTTGATTTAATGACTATTTAGCTAAGCGATTAAACAAACAGATTTTAAGGGTATTTTTGGACAGGCAATGGTGACGTAGTACGTTTTCGGTTATCATTGAGATGGAAGAAGCAAAAACCTCAAAATTGTAGAGATCTCGGATTTGTTATTCAATGTAGGTGTTAGAGTTTGACGAACATAACATCTTTTCACTTACATACTTTATGATATAATGCCAATAACAGTATCACTGAAAATTGTGATAAGACAAAAGTAACTCTCAACTATAACAATCCATTTTGATTTACAAAATTTATTAATTCAACTGCATTTTTAAGTTGAAATTTATTTAACATATTACGTCTGTGTGTTTGTACTGTTAAAAAACTTAAAAACAAAATTTCTGATATTTCTTGAGTTGATTTACCTTGAATTAAAAGTTGTAAAATTTCTTTTTCTCTCTGGGTTAGTCTAGGAATACTTTTTAAGTCAGAAAAATGGGCTATATTCATTAATGTCTCAACTTCTTTACTGAAAACAATTTTACCTTCTATTGCATTTTTTATGCAATAAATAAACTCATCCAGATTGGCACTTTTTAATAAATATCCATTTGCTCCATTTTTTATCATTTGCAAAACAATACTTCTTTCAGACTGACTGCTCATTCCTAATACAATTATTTTTGGATTGTATTTTTTAACTTTTAAGCATACATCTATTCCATTATCATCTTTTAAAAAGACATCAAGCAACAAAATATCAATTGAATTTAGTTTTTTGAAATTAAATAAACTGGTACTATTGGTAAATCCAGAAATAACTTCATAATCTTCAGATTTAGAAAAAAGTAGATTTAATCCTTCTATTATTAAAGGATGATCATCTAAAATTGCTATTTTTATTTTTTTGGAAGTATTCATATTTTAAGTTCAATATTATAATAAGTTCCTGATTTATTGCTTTCAAGATTGAATGCTCCACTAAATAATTCTACTCTGTTTTTTAAGTTTTTTATTCCTAACCCTGTTTTTTTTTCAATACTGTAAACATCAAACCCTTTTCCATTATCTTCTACCGAAATAAAAAACGAATCTTCATTCTGACTACATGAAACTAGAATTTCAGAACAATCTGAATGCTTTAAAGCATTATTTAATAATTCTTGGATAATTCTGTAAATATTTATTTGAATCGAAATAGGAATTGTATTTGTAATATTAAACACTTGGAATTCTATTTTTACTTTTTCAGAATGTAAAAGATAACATAAATCGCTTAAAGCATTTTCTAAGCCTAATTTTAAAAGTGATTCTGGGACTAAATTATAGGAAACTTGTCTTAATTCAGTAATTGATGTACTTAGTAATTCATTAAATTGAGCCAAATTATCATTGCTAATCTGCTTATTGTTAAATCGAAACATTAAAATCTTTAGTGCAGAGAGTTTACTTCCAATTCCATCGTGCAATTCTCGTGCAATTCTTTTACGCTCTATTTCTTCACCATCAATCATTGCTTGCATTACTTCAATTTCTTTTTGAGTTTTTAAAAAAGAGAGTTTCTGATTGTAATTTTTATCCTTTTCTAATGTCAATAATTTTTGTGCCTTCGCATTTTGCCAAAGAAAATATATAACCAATAATAAAATTAAAGATAACAAGCCAAACATTACACTATACAATCTAGTGTTTTCAGCAATAAGTGTTGCCTTTTGTTTTTCTTTTTCAAGGCTAATAATTTTCTTTTGCTTTTCTGAATTATCGTATTTGGCTTCGAGTTCTATTATGTTATTATTTGTTTTGGTAGCATTCAAACTATCACTTAATTCAATGTATTTTTCATAATATTTTACAGAATTTGAAAAATCTTTGAGCTGCTTACAGAAAAATGCAATCTCTTTATAATTATCTCTTTTTTCATCTATTTGCTGGTATTCACTTTCTAAAACCTGAGCCATTAGAACTTTAGCCTCAAGGTATTTTTTTTGGTGTCTTAGTAATTCAATTTTTAATAATTTCAGTCTATAAACAAAAAAAAAGTCTTCAAATGTGGTTGCTTTTTTTATCCCTTCATTTACATAGAAAAGTGATTTTAAATAGTTACTTCTTTTAAGTTCTATGAAACTTTTTGTATAGTAATAATTACAATATAAATTTGAATTTGGATAATGCTTTAGTAAATGATTCGCTTTATCTAAAATATTTTCAGACTCATTAAACTTTTTTTTAAGTGAAAGAGTTTCTGCATAAGATATATAAGCTAAGAATAGATTTTCGTCATATTTAGAGGATTTCAATTTTCTACTTTCAATAATTTTTATTGCTTGATTACCATAATATTCGGCTTTGTCCAAATTATTTTCATTAAAAAAAGTTTTGGCAAGAGAGAGGTAAATTGTGCCTAATAGTTCATTATTATAAATGCTTTTTGCAAGAGGAATAGCTTCTTCAATTTGAATCCTTTTCGATTCCAACTCATTGTTTTTCCAGCCTTGAATTACACTTAAGTTGATTAGTGTTTTTAATCTTAAGATCTTGGCTTCAGGAATATTGTATTTTAATAATTTTTCATTTATAACAATTAAATCCTTTAAATAAGTATCTAGGTTTTTTGAAGTGTAATAGCTATACGGGGCATTATAGTAATAAGAAACATCTTTCAAATACGGATTGCCATGAATTAATTTCTTAGCCTCTGATAAGTTATTTTTGACCTGTTTTAAATCAATCCCAATATAAAGCCGTGAAAGTTCAAAATAAATAATACTTCGTAAGCTATCTGATTTTTCTTTTGCTAAAATTGTCTTTAAACTATCAATAATTTTTTGACTACTGCCTAACTCATATGGTTTTTGAGCATGTAAACTTAAAAAAGACATGACTGTTATTATTAGTAAAATAAATTTCTTCATAGATCTAACATTTATATTAGTGTGATAGCAGGCAACACACTATAGGGAGAAACAATAAAGTAAAGTTGAATAAGCCTTTCGATAACAAATGTGGTTTCAAAAATACAAATTAGAAGCTAAATCTTAACTAGATAAAACTACCTGAAATCAGGTAAAAATAATTACTTTTTTATAGGTATTTGTCCCCCTCAAATTATAAAGTAATATTGTGAAGACTAATAGTCTTTTTTATTAAACAATAACAACTAAAAAATATTAAAAAAATCATTTCTTATGAAAAATTTATTTCTTTTTTTATCATTATTAGCAATTACAGTTTCTAAAGCTCAAGCACCTTTGGAAAAGCAAAAAATACAATTAAATGCAGGGTTTGGTTCTTCCGGATGGGGTACGCCAATATATATAGGATTGGACTACGGAATTACAGATAATATAACTATTGGTGCGGAAGCATCTTATCAATCCTATAAAATATATGATATTAAAAGTACTATTCTTGGTTTACAAGTTAATGCTAACTATCATTTTAATAAAGTTTTAAATATTCAAAACAAGTGGGACTGCTATGCAGGCTTAAGCGTAAACTATTATAATTGGACTATAAAAGATGCAGATACTAATACTTCGTTTGTAGATGATAAACCATTTGGAGTCGCTGGACAAGTGGGCGGCAGGTATTTTTTCAATCAAAAGATTGCAGTAAATTTTGAGCTTGGGGGAGGTAATGCAACAAGCGGAGGTAAAATTGGCATTACATATAAACTTTAAAAATAATTATTCAAAAGAGTAGTTGCTAATAACAAGAATCATTTAGATAATTACAGATATGACAAAAAAACTTCTTTAACTTAAATTACAACGTGGTGTACACATTAAAAAAATAGAATTTATAAAAAAAAGGGGATGCAACCTTTTTATTTATTAATCTCTATACAGCATGAATTAACTTATAACAATCAAATTAAAATTTATGAATTCAAAACCAAAAAAAATGAAAAATCTATTTTCGCAAAAAGCATTATTTCTATTATTATTTTCTACATTGCTATTAACTTCTTGTAATAGTGATGATGATTCACCTGCTTCATCTAATACTTCAAAAAAGGTCGTATTCAAAGCTGTAACTTCTTCTGATGCTAATGTAGGAATGGTTGTTTATGGGTATGATACCAGTTTAACAACCGCATCAAGTCTTAGTGGAACAACTTGGAATAGCTCGGAGATTGTTGTGCCAGCAAATGCATACGTAGCTAACATTGTGATGAACGGAGTTGGAGCTTCTACATCATCAACACTTAAAGTTCAAATTTATGTAGATGGAATATTAAAAAAAGAGGCGACATCTACAGGGAAAGCGTTGTCAGCAACTGCCCAATATAATCTCCAATAAAAATCGTATTATTTAGTTTGTTTTAACAAAGAAAGCGATAATTCTAATAAAATGAATTATCGCTTTTTGTTTCTAGACTCTATATATAAAATCAATTTGACTTCTGTTGGGCATCATTTTTAATTTTTTTAGGGTTTCGATTTTGTCCTTTTCAAATTAAGATTGAATGAATAATTTTTCTGCTGAACTTGTGTGTGATTTCAAAGTTAACTATTTTTAGAATAGGGTTATTTTTTTGTATTTACGTATCAAAATATTTTAAAACAGCTGTTTTGGCTTTTCGGTTGGATAAATTAATTAAGTTTGTAAATTTGTTTAACTCAAAGTCATAGGTGTCAATTCCATAGCTGTATAAAGGGATAATATGATTGTGATCTGATAGGTATTTGATTTGGTTCGTTTCAGATAGATTATGTTGTAGTGTCCCAACCAATGATAGAATACTTACCTGCTTTTTCCATGGCGGTATACTTTTTTCAGCAGCATATGATTTTAGAAGTTTAAATATGATGTCTTGAAATGTTCCATATTCTTTTATGTTAATTTTGTTTATTGATAAAATTCTTTTAGCTTCAGATTCAATTTTGGTATTGATTTTTCTTTGCCTTGTTCCATCAATATCCATCCAATGATCGTTATAAGAACGCTTTAAAACTTTTCTGTTTATTTTTTTTTCTGTATCTTTTTTTTCTGTATCTTTTTTTTCTGCATCTTCTTTTAAAATCTTATCCATGGCTTCATTAAAAGCAATATAAATTTCCGGAGGAAATAGGCCATCTAGTTTAAGAGCCAATACTCCTTGCATACTAGAAATGTCATTTTTAATTTTAGGAGGAAGAGGCATTTCGTTAACTAAATTTTCTTCTCTAAAAAAACTATAGGGAATGTTATTTACTGTACCTCCATCTACAAGCATACCTTTGTAGGCAGAATTGTAATAATACTTTATCAAATCTTTTGTTACGGGAATAATATTTTTTTCATCAACAGTTATTTCTTCATCTTTGAAATTTTGATAATTAAAAACTTCTCGCATTAGGTTTAAATACCCACTATTGTTTATTGAATTATTTGTGTCAATGTGTATACCTGCTTTATTCTTTACTGAAATATATTTCTTTACAGCAAACTCGTGAATTTGATACATATCCATATCGAAATTTTTGCCTTGAATTATTTTTTCAGGAATTTTTTCTTTGTTAAATTCAAAAACATCCAATTCTGTGTACAAAGGCTTTATCGCTGGAGGTATTGTCATAGATGCAGCAGCGGCTTCCAAGAGTAAAAAATTTGGGGTATGTTTGTGTGAAAAAAGCAAGGATGTTCCGTGGGTCATGTTGGTTACATTAAATCCAAGGTTGATATTTGTAATTTTGTAGAAATCATCAAAAGTAAGACTTTGCAAATATTTAAAATATCTTTCATGTCCCAATTTGGCATCTGGTCTTTTTCCTATTTCGAAATGTTTGTATGCTTTATTAATATCATCAATTTCTGTTTTGGTAAACAACTTTTTTTCTAAAAGTCCTCGCTGAAAATGAGTATCTCTCGTCGCTGCGTAAATAATAAGATCAAAAAAAAATTCTCTAACACTAAAGCCGGCAAACATACCTCTGTCCCAAATTAGGTTACAAATAGTATCTATTTCCAGTTTCAATGGCTTTCGAAACGTCTTTCTAAATAGACCTTCTGTAAAAAGAATTTGTAAAAATTTGTAAACTCCTATTGATTTTATATAACCAAAGCGCCTATCAATCCATCCTGGTCCTGGTAATGGTAGTTGGATAAAATCTCTAAAATTGTCTTGAGAAATCGTTTTTTGAATTGCATCTATTTTATGGATTACTCCTGAAAAGATAGTTTCTAAAATTGTACCAACTAGAGTTTGACGTAAAATTAGCTTAGGTATTTCTCCGTTTACTTTTGCATAACGGTTAAACTGATACTCAAATTTTTCCTGTTGTTTTTCACCTCCACCAACTTTTTTATAATGATCTTGTGCGATTTTTAAATTTCCCAAGTTGTCAATCATGCGGTATTTACCAACAGCTTTCTCTTCTAAAAAATTAGTAAAGGGATAATTTAGCACTTTTTCTATATCACTTGAGTTTAGCCCCAATGTTAGTGCTAAAGCTGTTATTGCTCCCGCGGATGAACCTGCTATACTTTTGATTTTAGTTTGTTGTTGCCCGTTGATGTCGAAATAATTTAAAATACTGGGTCTGTTTATTTTTTTTAAATCATTGTAAAGTGAATTGTATTTTACTTTTTTATGTATAGGAGATAGGTGAGGTGTTATTTCTTCAATCATTTTTAAAACTTCACCTTTACGCCAAATTTCTTCCATTTTTTCTTCTAATGCCTCAATAGCACCAAGATAAACAACGCCTTTTGCTCCGCCACCTTCAAGAGCTATATGCTCTAACTCTTTAAATTCTATTTTTGCCATTCCTTAATATTTTATAGATACCGTCTCCAAAATGATTCGTTGTAAATTTGATTATTTCAAAATAGTATTCTCAAATTATTTTTTCATTTTTAATGTACACAAGGATCAGCGATAATAGCAGGCGATTTAAATTGATCTAATATAGCTGTAGAAAGAGCATGATCTTCTCTTGGTTTAATACCTCTTTCGGTACCACATTCTAATATAACAAGATCTGTAGGGACTTCAAACATACCAATATCTACAGTAGTAATTGGTTTAGGTGGAATTGAAGGGTTTGCATTAATTTCGTAATCAAAAGGACTTGCGGGTTCATTTTCCAGTTCAGCAATAAGATTTTGTGCGTTAGCAGGTATAGCTGCATAGTTTGCAATCGAATTGTTTAAGATAAAATTGATAGCAGCACGTTCTTTCATAGTATCTCGGTGTACCGGAATCTGTATACTAGCGTAGGATGCTTTTAAGAATGCTTCAAAATGAGGATCTTCGTCATTTAATTTTAGTTGTGCATCCCAGTTATTTTTATTTCCATAAAAGTATGGGAATAATTCATAGGTCATGTTTTTAAAATCAAAACAGTTTTCTATGAAACGAACTTTTTCTGCATTAATAGCATCTACACAGCAACTTTGATTGTATTCTTCACCAATTATGTATTCATCATTAACAGTAAAATTGAGTCCGGCAATATTACAATCAAGAATTTTTTTCAAAGCATCTCTTTTTAATTCTGATGCGATGAGTTCTCTTTTTTTAGTTGGATTCATATCAATATCATTAATATTCCATGAATTCATTTTTATATCTGCAGCTTCTTTAAGAGTATTGTATCCTTCAATTAATAACTTGTAGCACTCTTGTTTCCATGCCAATTCTCCTTCATCTGTTAGTTCTAGTTTAATTTCTAGATTTAGAATTGAATAATGTGGACCCTTGAAAAAAACTGAAATAGCAATATTTTTTGTGGAACGATTTAAGCCAAATGCTCTTGCTCCTCCCCACATATGATGTTCGCCAGGACCATTAAATTGCCCCTCAACACCGATAAAATAACCGACCTGACTGTCGGCATTCCAATCGTCTCTCAAGTCAACTGCTTTTACTTCAATTGCACAGTAGCCTTTTTCAATATCCATTATGTCCTTTTCTATCAAACCATCTTTTCCACAGAAAGATTTACCTATCAACAATTCCTTATCTTTTGGAAAAGGTAAGGTTACTTGATAAATATCAGCAAACTCTTGATAATTATTTCGGTTTAGATAATCAAACAATTTAATGCCATCTTTTTCAGTGATTTCATTATCTCTAATTTTGGCTATTCTAGGGTCTAATGGATAGTTGGCTTTTTCGACTGGACTATTCATGGTGCGATACAAATAATAATGGGATGGATGTGCAATATCGATTTGAAAAATTAAACGTTTGCCATAATTTTTCAAAGTTCCTTTTACAATTTTACTAAGCCATCTGTAGACATAAGATTTAGGTTCGGACGAATTGGTGTTGTCTATAATATGCTCTACATTTTCTTCAAATTCTTCTATCGTTTTTAGACTACGTTCACTTCTAATTTTATTACTTACTCGATCGATCACTTTTTGTACCACTTCTTTGGCATATGTCTGAGATGTAGCGTTTGCAGTCTGCTCAGATTGGGTATTCTGAAAACCAGCATCCAAAGAAGCTTTGGCGACACCGTAAGAAGCCGATACACTAGCATTTACATTAATTGAGCTTTCCTCTTCTTTTACTTGAGCAGCTTCACGTTCAATACTAAATTTTTCGGTAGATTGGGTATCGGTTTCTTTGGTAATCTCGTTCTCAGAAATAAATGAATCGAAAGTTTCTATTCGTTTTAATCTTCTGGTAGTTTTGGTATGTTTTTCATTGCCTTGTACATTATTTACATGTGCGATTTCCTTAGGTAAATAACCAATAGTTTCAATTTCAACAACTCTTAAATCGGCAATTTGAAATGGAATTTTTGTATGACAGCCATCGTTGTATATCATAATATTATTGCCTGTTTGCTGGTTTATGTCTATATAATTACCCATTAGTTCAGCATCATACCATTTACCATGTGAAGCTTGTATAAATGTTCTTGGTTTTGAAATTAATCTTTCTTCAGATTCAGTAGCTGTTGTTTTTTTTGAGATAACAGTTTCTTTTTTATTTATAGATTCTGTTAGATTACTTTTGCCTAAATTAAGTAACAATCCTTTTGGTAGTATTATATTTACTGTTTTAGGATCTTTAATAGTTTCTTCATTTAATTTTTGAAATATTGTTTGTAGTTCTTCTATTATGAGTTTATATACCAATGATTGAGTGTTTCCAATTAAGACATTAACTACTATGTTGTCATATAATTGTTCTACAAGATCAGTTGTTTTTTTATCTTTAATGTTTGGATCAGACACTACTTGTTTAGATAATTCGTGTTCTGTTTTGAAAAATTTTGAACCTTCTACATAATTTTTTAAAAATGTGTTTAGAGCCTTAATCTTTTCATCTCTTAATTTATTTGTTTCTATGATTTGCACTATTTTTTTTGATAAATCGGTGCTTGGCATCACACTTTTATTAAGATCTATTTTTTTCTTGTCTGATGCATTACGTATAGTCGCAAAACTGAAAATGGAGGTAGAGTGAATCATAATTTTAGCAATTATTTAAATTATTTATTTAACAAATTTAATCTTGTTATTTTTGTTTTTCAAGTTCAAATATAGAGATAATTCTTAATAAAATAAATAAATTTTTAAATTTTACTTGAAAAATTGTATAGTTTTTAAATTTTAAGTAGGCTAATAGTAAATGAGTTATGTTAAAATATTGAAATTGGTTAGTTAATATAAAAAATGGAATTATTAGCCTAGTAAAATTTTTGATTAAATTAGAATAATTGAATCTTATTTAAAACCTTTTTCTTCGTACCCTTTGCCAAACCTGTAATTCAATATAATTCCGTGGGTATTGATATTATTATATTGTTTTAGGGCATAGCTGTAATTGTATAATAATTTAAAATTAGTTCCTAAATGAAATCCTGCCAGCAAATTGACGGTTTCGCTGGTACGGTATCCTGCTCCAAATTCTACTTTATTGATGTAGTTTATCATTAGATTAAAATCGGCCTGAAGTGGTGCTCCAGGAACATATTTAATCAGCATGCTTGGATTTACAAGTATTTCCTCTAATTGAGTGGTAAAAAAACGATAGCCAAAATAGCTGTAAAAAGGATTTTTTAAATTAATATTTCTTTCAGAAGACAGCGAGTTTCCTAATATATTGGGTGCCGAAATTCCCCAATAAATATGATCTTTATTGTACAAAAGACCAAGACCAACAGTAGGAACAAAGGCATTGACATTGTTTTGAAATTCAGGGTCATTTTCGATTTTTAGACTTAATAAATCTTCGCTGTACATGGTGCCTCCTGCACTAATTCCAAATGATAAGATATTAGGGTCATAAGCCCACCATCTTCCTTGGTCGTATTCCGAATCGAAGAAGATTTTGTACGAGTAAGCACCAAAAAAACTAGTTGCTGTTGTAACTCCTATTTGGTCTCTTGCAATTCCCGCTGCCAATCCCAAATGTTTGGAACGCAGCGGTGCATTTACAGTTAGTCCTATGTTTTTAGGACTTCCCTCAACCGAATTAAAGAATCCAGAATTTATAAAAGTTACATCAACATCTTCATAATAACCAGAATGTGCGGGATTAATGACCACCGTGTTGTAGCTGTAATTAGCAAAAACTGGGGTTTGCTGTGCAAAAACAAACTGAAGTTGCATTGTAAACAAAACGGCAATAATAGTCCGTGTAAAAAAGTTGTTTTTCATTATTTATCGTTTTATTACAAGGTATCCCTTGGTTTTTTTAAGATGGTGATTACCGTTTATTTTAATGTCAAAAAAGTAAGTTCCTTCGGGTAAAACATCGGCTCCTAGACTTCTTTTTTTATTAGCAATACCACTAAAGACATTACTGGCATTGTCATAATTTTTAATATTAAAAACCAAATCACCCCATCGGTTATATATGTAAACTTCGTTATTAGGATATTCTTCTATAGTATCAATTTTCCAAAAATCGTTTATTCCATCGTCGTTTGGAGAAAAACCATATTTGGTATCATCTTTTGGGGTTTGTTCTACAAAAATGGTGATACTATCTTCTATGGTACAGCCTTTCGAATTTCTAAAAACAACCTTATAAGTAGTCGTTTCCGAAGGTGTTGCAAAAGGAGTGGCGCTATGCAAATTATCTAAGCTTGAAGTTGTATCCCACTCAAAATTTCCTGTAGCCGATGCTGTTGCATGAAGTTGAATGCTTTCGCCTTCTTTTATGTAAACATCATCCCCAGCGTTTACCCAAATGGCTTCTTCGAATACTGTAAAGTTGCATTCCGAACTGTTTCCGTTCTTATCAGTAGCTGTAATTTTTATGTTCATACCGTTAATAAGTGTCGTTCCAGCAGCAGGATTCTGTGTAATTACTGGAGAATCATCACAATTGTCAATAGCCGAAATTAAGTTTCTAAAATCGGGTATTGTTGTGTCACATGATAAAGTTTGATCACTTATGCAAGAAATGTTAGGTTTAGTGGTGTCTTGAATAGTAACAATTTGATTTTGTTGGGATGAATTAACCCCATCCGAATACGTCCAAGTTATGGTTGTGGAAGCCGTGATTGGGAACACTGCATTTGTTGTTGCTGTGATTGTTCCTGCACAATTGTCCGTAGCGGTTGGAGCGGTTAAACTCGCAACCGAACATTGGGCGTTTATAGTTGGCAAGGTCGAAACATCAGCAACTGGAGCGGCGGTGTCTTGAATGGTAATGGTTTGATTTTGTTGCGATGAATTAACACCGTCCGAATACGTCCAAGTTATGGTTGTGGAAGCCGTGATTGGGAAAACTACATTGGTTGTTCCAACAATACTTCCTGCACAATTGTCCGTAGCAGTTGGAGCGGTTAAACTCGCAACCGAACATTGAGCGTTTACAGTTGGCAAAGTCGAAACATCAGCAACTGGAGCGGTAGTATCGGCAATAGTTACAGTTTGGTTTTGTTGCGATGAATTAACACCATC
>NZ_JAAEHL010000033.1 GCF_010614725.1 Flavobacterium ajazii | reverse complement strand
GCCCGAATTTATAACTTTTTTACTCTGTTTTACACCAGCAGCATCGTATATATACTCTATACTTTTTCTGGTATCAAAAAATAGTATTTTAGAAGGCAGATTGAGATGGTTGTAGATAATGTTTGTGATTGCTTTGTTTTTATCGACAGTCATATTTCCATTGTCATCGTAACTGTAATCATCGCTTCCCTTATTTAAATCTTTAAAACCTTCATTGGCATATGAATATGATGCATTATCATCAACCTTGATTAATCTGTTGCCTTTGTCATACGTATAGGCCAGCTGATCAATATTGTCATACGTATAAATTCCGCTAAGATTTGGCATATTACGGAATAATCGCATAATATTTCCATTACGGTCGTATTCTGAAATACTTTCATTAAATTTATCATTGAATACATTATTTTCGATATAATTAGCTCCTTTAAATCTATTTAAGGCATCATAAGTATAGTTGTATTGTTTTAAAGCAGGACTAAGGCTGTTTGATTTCCATGAAGTGCTGCTGATATTGCCATTGTATAAAGGTTTGTTTTGATAATAGGAAGCAAGTGATGGATTAACTATAGTATTATAATATAATCCAAAACCAAATAAATCATTATCCGGACTCAGATTATTGGGGTCGTTGATGCTTTTAAGCCATCCACGGATAGTATAGGCGTAATCTACTTTTTGTAATCCCTGAGGGGTTTTACCACCCACTTTTTTGCTGATTAATTGTCCCAGCTCGTCATAGGTATTGGCTACAATAATTTCCATATTGCCTCCATTTATGGTTTGTGTATGGTCAGTAAGTCTTCCTGCGTGATCATACATAAAAATATCTTCTATTGAAGTTGTAATTCCGTTTCTCAGATGTGTAGATGTAGTTCTCAAGATTTGGCCAATAAAATCGAATTGGCTTTTTGCCGTGCTGGTTGTGCCCAGATAATCGTTTTTACTGTAGTTATAAATTGGTCTGCTTTTAGCATCATAATAAGTTAGGTTAGTGATCCAGCTAGTCGTTCCTAAGACACGGATTTTGCTTCCTGTACTAAGCCCCTTGGCATTGGTAATTGGTGTAACGTTATAGGATGCTGTTGAAGCACCTCCGCTTAAATCAAAGTCATAATCATCATAATAATTGATCGTGAACAGATTAATATCAGTTGGGTTTGGAAAAGCTGAGTTGCTGTAATATACTGTAGTTCCATTGATGGTGTT
>NZ_JAAEHL010000032.1 GCF_010614725.1 Flavobacterium ajazii | reverse complement strand
TGGGAATACCTAGTATATGATAAACTAGACAGACTTGTTCTGACCCAGGATGCCAATTTAAGAGTCAATAATAAATGGCTCTTTACTAAATATGACGCTTTTGGCAGGCCTGTTTATACAGGAGAATATAGCAATACTGCGCAAACGACAAGAGCAACAGTGCAAACATTGGCCGATCAAACCAGTAGTTTGTATGAAAGCAGACAAACGACAGCACTAAATATTAATGGCTTCTCTGTACACTATTCTAATGCGGCTTTTCCTGATGCAGGTATTAATTTGTTCACCATCAATTACTATGATAATTATGAAAATATAGATTTGGACGGAGGAACGGCAGATATATCGTACGGTATTACTCCAATTACAAATGCAAAAGGACTTTCTACCTGTTCTAAAGTTCGTGTTTTAAATAATCTTAATTGGATTACAACCGTTGTTTATTATGACAGTAAAGAAAGGCCTGTTTACAATTATGCTAAAAATGCTTATTTAGATGTAATAAATACAACCAAAACCAAATTTGATTTTGCAGGTAAGGTGATGGAAACGACCAATACCCATCAAAAAGGTTCAGCATCCCCTATCACAATTATAGATACCTTTACTTACGATAATGCGGGCAGAGTCCTGACACAAAAACAAAAGATAAATAGTCAGGCCGAAGAATTTATTGCAGACAATAGCTATAATGAATTAGGTCAGTTAATAAGCAAAGGGGTTGGAGGAAAAACAACACAATCACGTTTACAAATTGTAAATTATGATTATAATATCAGGGGCTGGCTCAAGAACATCAACAATGCCAATAACATAGGCAGTGATTTATTTGCTTTTCAGATCAATTATAATAATGCCGCAGACCCGACAAAATCATTATATAACGGCAACATCAGCCAGACTTTCTGGAAAACAGCCAATACAGATACCGGTTTAAGAAATTACACTTATACCTACGATGCTTTAAACAGGCTTACCAATGCTGTTGACAACATAAGCAGGTATAACGAAAGTTTAAGTTATGATAAAAACGGAAATATTCTAACCCTGCTTCGACTGGGTAATACTGACGAAGCTGCAACCCAATTCGGCCAAATGGATAATTTGGTTTATACTTATGATTCAGGTAATAAACTTATGAACGTGGCAGATAGTTCAGGTTCTGCAGAAGGTTTTAAAGATACAAGTACTTATACATACGACAACAATGGTAATATGCTTCAGGATAGTGGCAAAATTATTACAAGCAATATCTCCTATAATCATCTAAACTTACCTTGGGTGATTCCTTTTAATGGAAAAGCAAGCATGTCAGGAAGAACATGGAGTGCCAGTATACAATATGTTTATGATGCTGCAGGTCAAAAAGTTTCTAAAAATGTAATTAAGCGTGAGTTTCAGGGCCGCCAGCAAGTAACGCTCATCAATAGCACTACTGAATACGCAGGCGGATACATT
>NZ_JAAEHL010000031.1 GCF_010614725.1 Flavobacterium ajazii | reverse complement strand
CTTTCAGAAAAATGTAGCTTCGCTATAAAACACAAAAAAACCTCGCTGATTGCGAGGTTTTCTTTTTATATGCTTTGGCTAGTCTTTTTATTTTATCCAAATGGGATCGCTTGCTCTTACTAAACAGGGATATTTTTTTACATCTATTTCTTTATTATTTAACCCTTTATATAAACATTCAAAATCTATTTCACTAACAGTATAGTTTTTTAAAAATTCTTTTATACTCAATTTTTCTCCTTGTTTTTCTTTATAGATTTCTCTAAAATCAGATAAAAAGGACAAAAAATCATTCGTGTTAAATCCTAATAATCTATAACTTTTTCCAGTTTCTTGATTAATTGCAATTGAACAGATTTTATCTCCAAATATCCAATATAATTGCAGTTCATTTTCATTCAACTCTTTTTTATAAGTATGTTCTTTTAATTGGAAAAACTTGTATTTCGGACTTAATGCTGATTTCGTTAAATTGTATTCTCCTTTTATTTTAAGTGTGTCTAATTTTAAATCAACAACCTCACTAAAAGCTTTATATAAAGAATCATTTTTTATTACATTCTTACTGTCCAAAAATAGTTGCATTTTAAAAATTGAGATAGGATCTATTTTAATTTGGGAAAACAATTCAAATGAACTGAATATCATTATGAAAATATAAAATTTAGTTTTCATTTTATTTCTTTTTAAGTGCCTGAATATATGCTTTATATTTCGTATCGTAACTTTCTTGCCAATCAACTGCATTTTTCGATAAGGTAGAATCTCTGTTACTGGAGTCTTGACAATTTTGATCTGGATTGCTTACCATTTGACTATAATAACCAACAGGATCTGCTGCTATAGATGCTCCATGACCAAATTCATGAGCTAATACATTTGAAGTTATGCTTACACTTTGACCTATAGTAGTGTATATTTTATCATTTTTAATATTGCCATCTGCATCAGGTTTTACTAGACCTGTTTTGCCTCCTCCGAAATCAGAAGCATTTGCAGTTGTTACAACAATATCTAAATTTTTGGTTTCACCAGCATTATTTTTATAGGTTAAATTATCAGCAATTGCAAAATTAGTTGGATCTACAGCTTTAAAGTTATCAATACTTTTTTGTGTGTGTTCGTATTTAGAGTTCGCTCGATCATATGCCCTGTTTGCTTTGTTTAAATCACTTTGGGCATCATTATAAGCTTTTCGTTCTTCTCTCGAAGCAGTTTTTCTATCATAACCAGCAGATTTGCTGTCAAAATTAGCTTGTGCAGCTTCTTGCGTTTTTTTAGCCTCATCTCTTGCTACTTGATCTCCATTTATGACTATCATTCCATCAGGGTCAATAAAGAAAATAGGATTATTGTTAGCGTATGTATATGGACTAAATCTTCTTGATAATTCAGCTAAAGGGTCAATATTCATCCATCTGCCTAATGCAGGGTCATAATTCCTTGCTCCGAAGTCGTACATCCCAAGTCCTAACTC
>NZ_JAAEHL010000030.1 GCF_010614725.1 Flavobacterium ajazii | reverse complement strand
GTTTTAGCCAAGTTTTAAGCCAATGAATTTAAAGTGAAAAGGGAGGTTTTTAGACAGTTTGACGTTCTCGCGCTACAAGCAGTTTGGGACTAAATTAAAACCATTCTTCGGATTTGCCAAATCTATCAAATACAAAACCATATTTAAATTAAGCCAATTGCCCAAATTGCTTGTAGCGTGTGTTAGGATGTGTAGCGACACGTATGTTGAGCACGAACGATTTGACATTCCAATTATCGATTCCAATTTCGGCAAGCTTTTCCGCCTTCCGATTTTCCATTCCAATTAGTTTTCGCTTTTGAGTTTCAACTTTCAGTTAAATCTCAAAAAAAAATCGACAAAAAAATTCCGCTTTCGGTTTTCGATAAAGCGGTTCACGTTTTGTATTCCGCAACAATTAAGTGCTGAATTTCGATTCCGTTTTCGGTCGGCTCGGTTTCTGTTTCATTCTGCTTTTGCGAACCAAAACGCCCGATTAAATTCAGCTGTTTCTCGTCAACGGAGCTATACATCCTAACGTTTTGCGGCTTGGCGCAGTAGCGGCTGCGTGAACGATTTATTTCTTGCTAAGATAAGATTTTTCAGCGGAAAATCGAACGTGATGCTAAGATAAAAAAAAGCTATTGTGCCAAACCGTTGTTAGCAGCTGGCTTTTTATGAAATCCAATATAGAATTTTATAAAAACCATATTCCGTTGTTATGTTTTTTTCAGGTTCTTTTCTAATATTTAAGTTGAAATTTTTAAACTCTTTCTCGATGTTTATGTATTCATAACCATTGTTATAATAATTTATATATTCATTGGGCATATTTACGAAACCACTTTTAGTTGATTTAAATTCAATTTTTTCGTTATTATAAATTTCAGAAAATTGAACATTGTCATCTTTTAAAAAGATAATTTTTAAATTTTTGTTATTTGAAAAAACATTACCGTTTCGGAAATAAATTGCATAAAATTTTTCTGAAGTAAAAGTTTCTTTTCCTTGATAATTGATATAATAAATTTTGTTTGGAAATGTTTTTTTATACTTTTTTTGAGCAACAACAATTAAAGGATAATTTGACTGCTTTTTTTCTATTAAAATGTCATCGAATTTAATTTTGTCATAATTTTTTAATGTTTTCACAGAATTATAAACAACTTCACAAGGACAAAGATTGTTTCTGTCAAAGCAGGGAAATGAATAAAAAGTTAAACCGAGAATAATAAAGAGTAGAAATGAAAAGAATAAATTTCTCCTCCATTTTAACTCAATCTTTTTAGATATTCTGTTATATAAAAAAGCAAATAGGATTGAGATAAAAATAAAAAAAGGAATTGAAATTGTAAAGATTATTGATGCACCACCACCATCTACTGGAAATAAATATACTAAAAGAGGTGTTAGTAAACCACTAATTAAAATTATCCAAAACTTGTGTTTTTCCATAGTCGGTTTTTATACTGCTATTTTTTGAAGCTTGCTGCTAACGTCAGTTCGTCTAAAAACCCTTTTTAGTTAACTACGTTTACCCAAAAATAGTTATTTACACGAGTTGTAAGT
>NZ_JAAEHL010000002.1 GCF_010614725.1 Flavobacterium ajazii | reverse complement strand
TTTCCCGGGCCGCAAGGCTCGGGAGGAAACTTTCTAAACTATTTTACTTTTCTTTATCTCAGTATGTTAAAATATTGCTTAATTGATAATTAACAATTTATAATTGATAATTAATAATTAAAAGCTGCTTGCAGCGAATGACCTTAAGGTGGTTATTGCGGCGGGGCTCACCTCTTCCCATCCCGAACAGAGAAGTTAAGCCCGCCTGCGCAGATGGTACTGCATTATTGTGGGAGAGTATGTCGTCGCCTTTCTTTGAAAACCCTTCCCGGTAGCGGGAAGGGTTTTTTGTTTAAAATGAGAGGTACCTTAGCTCAGATGGTAGAGCAATGGACTGAAAATCCATGTGTCCCTGGTTCGATCCCTGGAGGTACCACACAATGCTCGGATGGTGAAATTGGTAGACACGCTGGACTTAAAATCCAGTGAACAGCAATGTTCGTGCGGGTTCAAGTCCCGCTCTGAGTACCAAAACAAAAAAAAGCGTAATTACTAAATAAATGTAATTACGCTTTTTTGGGTTTATGAAATATGGATTTGATCTTTCCATGATAATGACTTCTTATGATAGATGTTACACTAAAAAAAGCGAATCATTTATAGACCCGCTTTTGTAATAGTAGCTTTTGATATTTTTAGATTCCTAAACGAAAATCTTTTACGCTTTTTTGTTCTAAGCTAATATTTTCAAAATAACTTGTGGTTCCTTTATCAACCGGGCATTGTGCGCTGATTCCTGTCCAAATTTCTGATGGATAATTGTTCTTGTATAAACGAACCATTTGCCAATTTTTATTATCAAGTGAATAATAGCTGGCTACTGTTTCTGTATCTGATGAAATTTTCATGTATACTGTTTTCGCTTTGACAACATCATGATTGTTGTCGTCTGAGGTTCCTATTGTACGAACTGTGACAATTCTATGGTTGCCGCGTTCATCCTGTTCGAAACAAAATTTTTGATAAAAACTATCGTTTACATATAAGTATAATACTCCGGCATTGTACAAACCGCGTTTAGTAAACTCAGGGCTTACTTTTGCTGTAATTGTAAAAGGCTTTGTATTATCAAGTTTGGATAAAAGAATAGGGGCCGAATTATTTGATAGTTTATTATTTGGATCTGAAAAATAATCTTTTTTCTCGCCTACATTGAATAGTATGTTTTCTGTTTTATCCACTTTTGCCAGGGTATCAGCGCCATTAATTGATTTTGTAAAGTGGATTTGACTTAGTTTAATATCGCATGGAGTTCCACTGACAATCGCTGAATCTTTTGTTTTCGCAGCTGCGTTTTCGGTAGTTTTATTTTCTTTAGAAATATTGTTACATCCTGTAAATAAAATAATTTGTAAAAGGCTGCAACAGATAAAGGATTTAGATTTCATAATGTTTTTGTTAAAGGTATAAATAGTCTAACTTAGTTTTTCAAATTTACACCCTGCTTCGAATATCGACAATACCTAAAATTAACCAATTTATTTGAGTACTATGGCAAACATATCCATCGAAGATCAGTTGACTTCTACTTTATTAAAACAAACTTTTTTGGATGACGAAATACTCGATATAGAAGATTATAAAAAAATGACTGCTGCTTATGTTTCCGTAGAGCAATGCGTAGCGGTACTTTCGGATTTTCAGGCTGACTGTAGTTATATTTATGCGGGTAATTTTGGTAAATTCTTTGGACTTCCTTTAGGTGATTTGTTTATAGATTCAGCTTTTGAGGATTGTATATTTGATAAGCTAAATTCGGATGATGTAATCGAACGTCATGCATTAGAACTTCATTTTTTTCAATATCTTAAAAGTCTCCCTGAAGAAGAATATAGAAATTACAGTACTTTTAGTCGTTTACGCTCTTCTGATGAGAAAAATGTGCGCTATATTAATCATCGGACCATGTATCTTAAAATATCACCTAATGGAAGCGTTTTATTTGCATTGTGTTTATATGCACCATCTATTAATTCTGAATTTCGAAACGGAATTGAAGGTAAAATTGTGAACATTAGAACAGGAGACACTATAACATCAGATAAATACAAACCTTACGCAGAAAGTCTGCTTTCTAAAAGAGAACTAGAAATTTTGGCTCATCTTGCGAAGGGAAGTAATAGCGATCAGATTGGAAGTTTGTTAAATATCTCGGTTTATACTGTTCGCCGCCACAGACAAAATATAATTCAAATACTACAGGTTGCGAATACAACCGAAGCTTTAAAAACAGCTTTTGTTATGGGACTAATAAATGTATAAGATTTAAAACATAAAAAACCTTTAAATGCTATGCGCTTAAAGGTTTTTTATGTTTTTCTTTTAGTTGAATGCTTTTTCAAAATTTGAATCGGCATTTTTCGCTTTTTTTGAAGGTAAAATAGAATCACATTTGTCTTTTTCAATTATCGGATTCCAGTCGCCTTCCAGATTACTTGCAGTCGTTGTGTTTGCTGCAAATATTTTTTCTTTGGTATATTCTTCAGCTTCGGTTTTATTTAACTGGCGCGACCATGAAATACGTTTATCGGTGTCAGAACCTGGACCAAAACAATCATATTCGGCATAGAAAGAAGTTTTCCAGTTGTCATAAGCTTTATTTTCAGGATCTTTGGACCATATCGACCAGCCTTCAGGAATTATAGCTGATTCTTCGTAACAATGGATAAAAACTGTATTTGCACCGGCTCCCCAAGGTCTTCCAAGAGATACTTTTGAAATGGCTGCTTTTGGATATTTCATTATGACACAATCTTTGAATACAAAACCATATTTACTTTTTCCTGCCTCATGGTTTCCGGCAGTGATGTAAGAGTCTTTTCTGCATTGGATAACACAATTTTCAAACAAGGCTATACCTGCGCCAAAAATGAAGTCTGTTGTTCCATCAATGATACAATCTTTGATATAGGTTCTCTTATTTGCTTTAAGATAAAAAGTATCCTGAAAACCGCTCATTTTGCATTTGTGGAATATTGCTCTGTCACCATTGACCATTAAAGCGACTGCCTGACCACCTTTTTTATACTCAGGTAACTCACTACTAATAGTATTTTCAAAAGTGATGTTTTCTGCAAGAAAGTCATTTGCTTCAATTAGAACACTAAATGATTTGCTAGTTCCTCCAGCTCTTTCAGCATAATCATCATAAGTAAGAATAGTATTTTTATAAGATTCGCCAATTAAAGATATATTTTTCTTTCCTGCCGTTAGTTTTAATTTTTCTTTATACGTACCAGGCTTTACAAAAATGATAGTGCGTTTAGAACTATTATCAGGTACAGCATTAAAAGCGTCCTGAACTTTTGTGTAGTTACCACTCCCATCAGCAGCTACGACAATATCATAAGTTTTATTTTTTTGAGCATGTAAAGTCATGCTGAAACTAATAAGTAAGAAATAAAAGGTAAGTAGAGTTTTTTTCATGTTAGATTTATGAAATGATAAAGTTTAAAAATAAAATTTCCAAGGAACATTATTGCTCCTTGGAAATTTATAAAAATAATTGAAAATTAACTAAGAAATGACTTTTTTTACTTTATGTCCAAATACTCCGAAATAAAGGATAATTGCAAAACACACCAAAGGAATGATATATCCAGACTGAATATCGTCATGTTTCATGTCAATTAAAGTTCCCATTGCGTAAGGAAGGATTGCACCACCGACAATAGACATTACAAGCCATGATGAACCAGTTTCTGTATTGGATTTTAATCCTACCAATCCTAAAGAGAAAATAGTTGGAAACATAATTGACATAAAGAAACCAATTCCCCCTAAAGCGTAAATAACTACAATTCCGGATCCATAAATGGCTACTAAGCAAAGTAAAATACTGGCTACGCAATAAATAGAAAGAAGAACATAATCTTTAACAAACTTCAAAAAGAAAGTCCCAATAAAACGTCCTGCCATAAACAGGAATCCATAAATACCAAGATAGTAACCGGCTGTTTTTTCATCTAATCCGGCACCTTGTTGTGCAATTCGGATAAAGAAACTTGTAATACAAACCTGAGCACCTACATAAAAGAATTGTGCTACAACTGCCCAGCTTAAATGAGAAAATTTTAAAACAGAGAAAAAACCGGGTTTAACTTCTACTTCTGTATGCTTTGGTTTCATTGATGGTAAATGCATAAAATAAAATAAGATAGCAACCAATACCAATACACTTCCTAAAATAATGTAAGGTAGTTTTACTGCTGAAGCTTCTTCTAATAAATAGGCAGCTTTTGATGCTTCCGGCATTGCTGCCATTTGTTCAGGAGTATGATTCGTTCCGGAGAGTATAAATAATGAACCAACAATTGGAGCTACCATTGCAGCCAATCCATTAAAAGAAGCTGCTAAATTCAATCTTTTAGAAGATGATTCTGCAGGACCTAAAATAGCCGCGTAAGGATTCGCACTGGTTTCTAAAATAGTTAATCCACAGCCAATAACAAATAGTGCAAATAAAAATAGTTCATATGCTCTTGAGTTTGCTGCCGGTACAAATAAAAAAGCCCCTGCAGCGAAAACCAATAAACCAATAATGATACTGTTTTTATAACCAAATCGTTTAATGAGCATTCCGGCAGGAATTGCCATAATAAAATAAGCAAAAAAGACTGCAGTATCAATCAATGTGGATTGACTGTTGTTTAATTCGCATGCTTTTTTTAAGTGAGGAATCAAAATAGAATCCAAATTGTGCGCCATTCCCCAAAGGAAAAATAAGCTGGTAATTAAAATGAAAGGTAAAAGATATTGATTTCCTTTTCCGCCTTCTGTTGGCACTTCGTGTTGGTCGCCTGTTTGGTTGGTTACTTGCATAGTTAGATTTTTATTTTAGGATTATTTCTTTTTTACTAATAAAAGGTGGTCACATACCAAAACCACTTCACCTCGCTGGTTGATGATTTCTACGTGCTCCGTCACAGTTCCCATATCCGGTTTTTTGGCTTCTCCTTTTTCTGAAATGGTAATTTCAGAATGAATGGTGTCACCAATGTGAACCGGTTTCACAAATCGCATTCTGTCATAACCTTTGGAAAAAGCTTCCGGATTTATTTCAGATGCCGTCAGACCGATGCCAATGCTGAAAACCATTGTTCCGTGGGCAATTCGCTGTCCGAAAGGCTGTGTCTTGCACCATTCTTCATCCATGTGATGCGGGAAAAAATCGCCGGTATGACCTGCATGAACTACAAAATCAGTTTCAGTAATAGTTCTGCCTAATGTAACTCTTTTATCATTAAGTTGATAGTCTTCGAAAAATGTGGATTTGAAATACATGTTTTTAGTTTTTTTAGTCCTTAGTGATTAGTTCTTAGTGACTAGCTTAGCGGCTAATTATTAATGACTTTTCACTAATCACTATATTTATATAATTTTTTGGGCGTTTTAACACGCTTTCCGCTGTATCTTTTTTGGCAGAAAAAGCCAAAAAAGGATGCCGCTTCAATCGTTAACGCGGGCAATCGTTGTTACAAGTCATTTAGTGGAATTCCTCCTTTTTGATTACTGATGTAACAGGCTTCAACAACCTTCATAGTGTCAAGAACATCTTGCACACTTGCTAATAATTTATCATCAGACCCTTCTTTAAAGCGCATTAGGTTTGACATTGTACCAATGAAAGCTTCCGGAAACCAGGAACCTTCCAGCTTGATTTTTTCCCATTCGTGGTTTCCATCCTTTTCTAAAGCAACCTCAAATTCATCCGGCATACCGTCAGGGTAATTCATCAATAAGCCCATTTTGGCTTTGATTGCTCCTTTTGTTCCTTCCCATTTGATGTAGCTTTCTTCATGTTTTGGACCAAAATGATGGTCGTGATTGGTATTAATAACCACTCGCATCGAATCACCGTAATCCAGAATAATCGAAGAACGGCAAGATGATAGTTTTTTCAAAGGATGATTAGTCGTTTTAGCATATACTCCTTTTGGATTCCCTAAAAACGAACGAATGCAGTCAATATAATGTACGCTGTGAAAAAGTATTTCCAATCTTGGATGTTCCTTAATCAGAGGGAACAATTCCCAAGGGGTGTTTACCGTTACTTTAAATTCTAAATCATACAAATCTCCAATGATTCCCTGATTGATCATATAGCGTGCTGCACTAACAAAAGAAGCAAATCGCAACTGAAAATTAATAGCGGCAACTAATTTTTTTCTTTCACAAACGGCAACAATTTCTTTGGCCTGTGCCAAATCATTTCCCATCGGTTTTTGAATCAGTACCGCAGCGCCATCTGGAAGTTGTTCCAGTATTTCGATATATTGATCAGGTAATACGGTAATGTCATAAACCGCATTCGATGGCGCATTTTTTACAGCTTCGGCTACATTTTCAAAAACATTTGGAATACCAAATTCTTCAGCCATTGCTTGTGCTTTTGCTACCGTTCTGTTTGTAATTCCGAAAACCGAAAAGCCAGCCATTTTATAAGCAGGCAGATGGGCATCTTTTACAATACCGCTCGCGCCAATAATAATAATTGGCTGTTTTGTTTCCGGTAACAAGGGTTTATATGGAATATTCATAATTATATAATTTGCAGAATAGCATTCTGTGTTTCTTGTAATAAATTTTGAGATGGAATATCACTTTCTAAAGCTTTTAAAACCATTTTGTCAATCAGTTCGGCTACTTTTGGCCAAACCGGCGTTTGTGGTAAGGTTAAAGCGTTTTCATGCAATGTTTCCAGTTTATGATAAAACGGAATAGTTTTGTTGATTTCAATATCATTCCAGGTTGATTTTCTGCATCCTATCCCGCCTTCATTAGTTAGCAATTTATCGCTTTCAGGCGTAGTGGAAAATCGCAGAAAATCGTATGCCAGTTTTTGATGTTTGCTTCCTGTACCAATGGTATATAACCAATACACATTCAGTGAAGCCGTTTTATTGTTTTCATCATGTGGTAATTCCGTAATATCTACTTTTCCTTTTATTTTCGATTCTTCAATTACTTCACACATTGAGGCAAATCCAAACCAGTTGATTGCCATTGCCGCTTCACCTTTGGCGAAAGCCATACCGGCTTCAACTGAACCAAAATCTTTGGATTGCGGATGAATGGCTTTTTTATTGTTGGCTATAGTTCTGTAAAAATCCAAAGCTTCAATCGCTGCCTTGTGGTGAATATCGATTTGATTTTGGGAGTTCAATAAAGAGCCTCCTCTGGTCCACAATTGCAGGCAGAAATCAAAAACCATATTATGTCCGTCAGGATAATGGGCAAAAACAGAACCGTATAAATTTTGATCAGGACGGTCGAAAAATTCGGCTATCTGAGTGAATTGCTCCCAGGTTTTTGGAGGATGCAGTTCATAACCAAATTGTTTTTTGAAATTTTCTTTTTCAATTGGATTTTCAAATAAATCTTTTCTATAAATCAGACATTCAGGACCATCATGAAAAGGGAGTCCGTAAGTGCCGTTGTTGATCTGTTGTAAATGCAATAAAGACTGATGCCAGCCTTCAGGATAATTGTATGGCGGATTTTCAGCAATCAATAGGTTTAAATCCAGAACTGCTCTTTCATTTGCAGCATCAAAAATCCAGTCGGTATTAATGTGTGCGATGTCCCAGTTGCCGTTTATTAAACCTTTATTGGTAATGGTTTCTTCATATAAATCGTGCAGTTCCAGCGGAATCATTTCTGCTTTAATAGTGATGTTGTTTTTCAGGCAGAAAGAATCCCATAGCTTTTGCAATGTACTTTCAAAAGGATCAAATTTCCGGACAGCGATTCTTAACTTTTCCATTATTAGACTATAAATTCTTTAATAACTCTCTCATTGTCCTGTCCTAATTTTGGAGAACCTTTTCCTGATGTAAAAATTTCTCCGTCAATTTTAATCGGGCATCGGGTAGTTTTGTATTTGTAATTGTCGAGCATTTCAACGCTTTGTGTAAAATTCAAAACCTGAAATCCTTCTTCAGCAAAAAGCTGTTTGTAATTCAAAACTTTAGCACACCAAATATCAGCAGGTTCTAAAATATCGAGCCAAAACTGGGTTTCCTGAGTCTGTAAATGTTCGGCTAAAATATTTTTGATATCATCCCTTAATTCAAATTTATTCTCCGGAAATTGTAATAGCGCATCACATTTTAAAAGCGAAGCTAAAACCGGAATAGATCCCATTGCTAAAGCTAAATAGCCATTTTGGGTTTTATAAATTCCATAAGGTGCGCCTAAATAAGCATGGGCATTGTTAGATTTCGTTCTTACTGGTAATTCACCACCGTCATTAAAAAACGTGGTAATCGTTTCAAACTGAAAATCAAAAGCAGATTCCAGCATGCTTACCTGAACTTTTGCTCCAATATTATGAGTTGCTTTTCTATACAAAGCAGCTAAAATTCCTTGTGCTAAATGTGCACCCGCCAGCATATCTACAATTGATAATCCCATTGGTACGGGGCCATCTTCCTGATTTCCGCTCAGCCAGGTTAAGGCTGTCAGAGATTGTAATAATAAATCCTGTCCCGGTAAATCTTTTAATTCGGATTTTGTACCATAGCCTGAAATTTCGGCATAAACGATATTAGGATTTATTTTTTTGACTTCATCATAACTCAAACCTACGCGTTCCATTACGCCAGGTCTGAAATTATGGATCACAACATCAGCTTTTGCTAATAATTTTTTTAATTTTTCGAGTTCGTCTGTTTGTTTAAAATCAATAGCAAACGATTCTTTGTTTCTGTTGATGGTATGAAAAACGGAAGACTCTCCGTTCATAATCAAATCAGATGTGTATAAGGTTCTGCAAATATCGCCTGTTCCCGGTTTCTCAATTTTTATTACACGTGCACCCAAATCTGCCAATCGCAAACTTGCTGAAGGGCCCGAAAGAAACTGGCTAAAATCTACTATTAAATAATCTTCTAATGGTTTCATTTTTTTGTTTAATCGTTTAACTGTTTAACCGTTGAATTGTGTTTTGAGTATCTTTTTGTTTAACTGATGACAAAACGATTTAACAAATAAACGACTCAACGGTTAAACAATTTTAATAAATAAACTCTTCGTGTATAGCTAAATTGTCTTCTCCAACTTTTGGAGCTGCTTTTGGACTAACCAAAATTTCTCCATCCAGCTGAATCGGGCTTCTTGTAGTAACCAAGGTTTCTCCTTCCGAATTTTTAACTGTTTGTTTTAATTGTAATTCCTCTACAAAAGGCTGGCTGTCTAATTCCTGGTAATTAAGTACTTTGCCACACCAGATTCCTTCCTTTTGAAGTAATTCAATCCAATAATCCGTTTTTTGAGTCAATAATTTCTCAGCTAATATTTCCCTGATTTCATCTCTTTGAGAGAACCACAAATGTTTATCAGCATATTTATTTAAATCAACTCCTAAAGTATTTCCAATAAAAAGCAAATCGCCCATAGCCAAAGAAAGATATCCTTCCTTAGTTGGATACACACCATAAGGTGCGCTTAAAAATGCATGTGCACTTCCTTTTACATCTCCTCGTTGTGGCTGTTGTCCTCCGTCATTTAGGTAAGAAGTAATAGCTTCGAACTGAACGTCCAAAACCGATTCCAGTAAACTTACTTCAACCAAAACTCCTTTTCCGGTTTTGGCTCTTTTCAATAATGCCGCTAAAATTCCCTGAACGAAATGATTCCCGCACATTAAATCTGCTACAGCCAGACCAAACGGAACAGGTTCCTGACTTTTTCTGCCGCTAAGCCAGCTTAATCCTGAAAGTGACTGGAGTAACAAATCCTGTCCCGGTTTGTTTGCCCAGGGACCTTTATCTCCGTAACCGGTTATGGTTCCGTAAATTATTTTTGGATTGATATTCAAAACATCTTCAAATGTCAAACCGATTTTATCCATTACGCCGGGTCTGAAATTATGAGTCATAATATCAGCTTTGGCGATTAGTTTTTTTACTAAAATTAAATCTTCAGGATTTTTAAGATCGGCTGCAAATGATTCTTTATTTCTGTTGATAGTATGAAACAACAAACTGCTGTCGTCAACAAAAAGGTCTTTGATGCTTAACTGGCGACAGGCTTCACCTTTTATGGGGCGTTCAATTTTAATAACTCTTGCTCCTAAATCGGCAAGCTTCAATCCAGCAGAAGGTCCTGCCAAAAATTGACAGAACTCCAATACAACTAATCCTTCTAATGGTCTCATAGTGTTATAAGTTTAAAGACTTGATGTAAAGTGTATCCATTGCAGATAAAGCAGCTTCTTCATCACCTCCGTTCATCAGATAATCACGAACTACATCACCAGCATGATCCTGAAAATACATGTGTCCTGAATATCTTGGTCTTAAAAAAGCTCTTTCTAAAGCAGGTAATGTGTTTTTGAAATAATCATGAGTTACCCCGTTGATTCGGTCATTCTTCCACGCTTGTAAATGCCCAGGCTGTCCCCCGTTATCTGAAAAAATATTTTGTTGTACCTGAGAAGATCCTGTAAATTCAGCATATTTCATCGCTTCCGGAATATGCTGGCTGAAAGAAGAAACAGCCAAACCGGTTCCGCCTAATGAACTGATCATCGGTTTATCATTCAATTTTACCAAATCATAAAAGTGAAGCAGATTTTTGCTGTAACCACTTCTCGAATAATTAGAATAGCCGTACGCAAAAGGACAATAGGCAATTTCATCCGAATTGACCATGGCCTCATACACCTGAATCGGGTTGCGATTAAAATTTGTCGGATTCATTAACTGAGCCAGTTCGCGATGCATTTGTAAAGCTTTTTTTCCTGTTTCTACAGAAATTACTTTTTCCTGTGATTGAAAAGGGTCTTCACCTAAACTACAGCAAAAAGAGTAAAAAGTCATTAATGAATCTACCGGAATCCCTGCAAAAGCGATCAGTCCTTTTTTGGCTAAAGCCAATAAATCATCGTAAGTCTGTGGAACTTTTAATCCCTGTTTTTCTAAAATGTCTAATCTTGCAGCTGCAACAGGAGTTGCTGCATCTATTGGTAAAGCCCATAATTTATTATGAAAGACATAACTTCCATAAGATTTACCCACGGTATTGGTTTCCTGATCTTTTATATATTCGGCAGAAAGATAATCTGATAATGGTAAAATGGTTTTGGTATCGGCACCAAATCCTGTCCATGGGTGATCGATAACAAGCAGGTCAAATCTTTTGGCTAAGTCTTCAATCGAAGCATCTGCAAATTCCTGTAAGCTTCTTTTCTCCCAGCTGATTTCTATATCCGGATTCAACTCTGTAAAACGTTGAGCTGTGGCAACCATCGGCAACAGACCTCTGGTATGATTCCACGTAATCCCTTTTAGTTTTTTCATTTTGATTGTCTAAATTTAATAAATGTGATTTTCACATTTACAAATATAGAAATTAGATTCAATTGCTAAGATTATATGATTTGTTTTTTCCCAGATAGTGCAGGCTTTTTTTATATTTTATACAAATTACACATAAAATGTGATATTGTTTTTAATTATATCTATTTTTCGTTATTGATTTTTAAAATAACTACCGGGTATCCATATTAAGTTTTATATTTGTAAATGTGAAAATCACATTTATTTTCACATCAATTTTTACATATAATACAATTATTTAAATTAGCGGTTATGCTTAAAACTTCTTTTCTTTCTAAAATGATTGTCTTACTGATTTTTGTAACGACGATTTCAAATGCTCAAAATACAATTCCAACAAAGCTGAAATGGTCAGAAAGAATGGCTTTAACACTGATGCAACGCCACCCGCAATCGTATATGCTTGATGATGCCAAAGTAGCGCATATTAGTTACGTACATGGATTGGTTACTTATGCTTTTCAGGAATTAGCTAAAAAAACAAAAAATGAAACGTATGCCGCTTATGCAAAACAATATGCTGACGAGTTGATTGACGCTGATGGAAATATTAAAACGTATAAGTTTGAATCTTTTAATATTGATAATATACCAACGGGCCGAATTTTGTTTGACATCTATGAGCAAACTAAAGATAAACGTTATTTAATTGCCATGCAGACTTTGCGTAAACAATTAGAAGAGCAGCCTCGTACGCCAAGTGGTGGTTTTTGGCATAAAAAAATCTATCCTAACCAAATGTGGCTGGATGGTTTGTACATGGGTGAACCTTTTTTTGCAGAATATACTGTAATGTTTGAAAACGGTGCTAAATTGGATGAAATTGCCAAAGAATTTGAATTGATTCAGAAATTTGCTACAGATAAAAAAACGGGTCTTTTGTATCACGCTTGGGACGAAAGCAAACAAATGCCATGGGCAAACAAAGAAACCGGAACTTCGCCTAATTTTTGGTCTAGATCGATAGGTTGGTATACAATGGCTTTAGTTGATGTTCTGGATTATTTTCCTAAAGATCATCCTAAACGAAAAGAACTGATTTTGTATTTAAATAATATTTCGAATGCTTTAGTGAAATTTCAGGACCCATCAGGATTATGGTATCAGGTTACTGATATGGGAACCCGTGAAGGTAATTATTTAGAAACTTCTGGGACGGCTATGTTTGCTTATGCTTTTGCAAAGGGAGCTAAAAAAGGATATTTGCCTAAAAAATTCAAAAAAATAGCAGAAAAGGCCTTTGACGGTATGACTTCAAAATTTGTTAAAGTATATCCTAATGGAGAAATTGAAATTACGAATGCCTGTGCTGTAGCAGGTTTGGGAGGAAATCCTTATCGTGATGGCTCTTTCGAATATTATATTAATGAAAAAAGGAAAGATAATGACCCTAAAGTAACCGGACCCTTTATTCTGGCGGCTTTAGAATTAAATCAATAATTTTAAAAAACTACATATATTATGTTTTCATTACAAAATAAAAAAGCAGTCATTACTGGTGGTGGTAGCGGAATAGGAAGAGCAATCGCTACCTTGTTTGCAAAACAAGGGGCAGAAGTTCATATCATTGATTTAACAATAGACAGTGCTCAGGATGCGGTTGCTGATATTGAGCAATTAGGAGGGAAAGTGTTTTCATACGCCTGCAATGTGGCGAGTCAGAAAGAGGTTGTTGAAACATTTGAAAAAATTGGAAACATTCATATTCTGATTAATAATGCAGGTATTGCCCATGTGGGAAAAGTAGATACTACACCGGAAACCGATTTTGATCGTGTGATGGATGTCAATGTAAAAGGAGTTTACAACTGTTTGTATGCTGCAATTCCGCAATTCCGATTATCAAATGGAGGTGTCATTTTAAACATGGCTTCTATAGCGTCATGGGTTGGAATTCAGGATCGTTTTGCTTATTCAACTGCTAAAGGAGCTGTAATGGCAATGACTTTATCAGTTGCAAGAGATTATATTGATGAAGGAATTCGATGCAATTCTATTTCTCCGGCAAGGGTTCATACTCCTTTTGTTGATGGATTTATCAATAAAAATTATCCGGGTAAAGAAGCTGAAATTTTCGAAAAATTATCAAAATCACAGCCAATAGGGCGTATGGGGAAACCAGACGAAATTGCTGCACTGGCTCTTTACTTATGCAGCGACGAAGCCGGATTTATTACCGGAAGTGATTATCCTATTGACGGAGGATTTATAAAATTAAATAATTAATAAAAAGAGACTAAGGTTCTGAGCGACTAAGCGGCTAAAAATTTTAGCCTTAGAAACTCAGAATCTTAGCAGCTTAGTAACTTAAAAAATAAAGAAAATGAAATTAATACGTTTTGGAGCAGCGGGACAAGAAAAACCAGGAGTTATAATTGGAGAAAAAAGATATGATGTTTCTTCTATTGTAACTGATTTTAATGAAGCTTTTTTCGAAAACAATGGTTTAGAGAAATTAAAGAAAGCTTTAGAAAGTAATCCCGTTCTGCCTGAAGTTGATGCTAATGTACGTTTAGGTTCTCCGGTGGCAAGACCTTCAAAAATAATCTGTATTGGATTGAATTATGTAGATCACTGTCATGAAACTGGTGCTCCGATCCCTACAGAACCAATTATCTTTTTTAAATCAACTACTTCTTTGTGCGGACCGAATGATGATTTGATTATCCCAAAAAACAGTGAAAAAACAGACTGGGAAATTGAATTAGCATTTGTTGTCGGTAAAAAAGCAAGTTATGTTGAAGAAGCAGAAGCTTTGGATTATGTTGCAGGATATGCTTTATTGAATGATTACAGTGAAAGAGCGTTTCAAATCGAAATGGGGGGACAATGGGCAAAAGGAAAAGGTTGTGATACTTTTGCACCTCTTGGACCATTTTTGGCTACACAGGACGAAATTGCCGATGTGAATAATTTACCAATGTGGTTAACAGTTAACGGAAAGAAATTCCAAAATAGTAATACTTCTAACCTGGTTTTCAAAATTCCATTTTTAGTGCATTATTTAAGTCAGTTTATGACCCTGCTTCCAGGTGACATTATCAGTACAGGAACGCCTCCGGGAGTTGGTTTGGGTATCAAGCCAGATCCAATCTACATCAAGCCGGGAGACGTTATTGAGTTAGGAATGGATGGTTTAGGTTCAAGCAGACAAGTAGCAAAAGCTTATAGTAAATAATACAAATTTGGAAGTTCAGTACTTCTGAAAATTAAATTGATTGAATTAAAATGAAATATATTGTTTGTGAAAAGCCACAAGAGTTTCTATATAAAGAGAAACCAATGCCGGAACCAAAGGAAGGCGAAGTGCTTTTGAAAATTAAAAGAATAGGCGTTTGCGGAACCGATATCCATGCTTTTGGAGGAACGCAGCCTTATTTTGAATATCCAAGAATTCTGGGACATGAACTTGCTGCAGAATATATTAAAGGGAATGCAAAAGGTTTTGAACCGGGAGATAAAGTAACTTTTATACCTTATTTTAATTGCGGAACTTGTGTTGCGTGCAGAAACGGACTAACAAATTGCTGTGCGAACATCAAAGTTTTTGGTGTTCATATTGATGGAGGAATGGCAGAATATGTTACGATTCCGGAGCAGTATTTATTGCACGGGCAAGGTTTAGATTATGATGAACTGGCTTTGGTAGAACCGTTAGCAATTGCTGCACACGGTGTGAGAAGAGCAGCAGTAAAAGCTACGGATACTGTTTTAGTAATGGGAGCAGGACCAATCGGAATTGGATTAATTCAGTTTGCTAAAATTGCCGGAGCTAAAGTGATTGTAATGGATATTAACGATTACAGATTAGGTTTTTGTAAAAATGAACTGAATGCTGATGAAACCATCAATCCGCTGAACGAAGATGTGGCTGAAAGATTAAAAGAATTAACTAATGGTGATATGGCTAACGTAGTTATTGATGCGACCGGAAACCAAAAAGTTATGAATAGTGCTTTTAATTACATTTCGCATGGCGGAAGATTTGTTTTGGTTGGACTTCAAAAAGGAGAATTGAGTTTCAGTCATCCTGATTTCCATAAAAGAGAATCTACTTTAATGAGCAGCAGAAATGCAACCATCGAAGATTTTGAATATGTAATGGAATGTCTGAAAGCAGGAAAAATTGATCCGAAGAAATACATTACACACAGAGGTGATTTTTCAGAAATGATCAATCAGTTTGAAAACTGGATTGACCCAAAAAATAATGTTATTAAAGCGTTAATCGAGATAAAATAAGATTACGCCATAGTTTTAAACACATAGAAACATAGATTTTCTTTTTAAAGAGAATTGAAAGAAACTAGTTTCTCACACATAGTTATGTGTCTGTATGCAAGTGAAACGTCTTTTTGTATGTTTCTAAAGCTATGTTTCTATGTGTTAAAATATATTTTACAGCTATCGAAAACCATAAATGAACAAAAAAATGGATTTAAATTTAAAAGGCAAGATTGTAGTAGTTTCCGGTTCTGCCGGAAAAGAAGGAAGTATTGGAGAAACCATGATCAAAAGGCTGGCAGATGAAGGAGCTATTCCTGCATTGGTAGACAGAAACAGCAGAGGTTTTGGTTATGCCGAAGAGCTTCAAAAAAGAGGAATTGATGCATTATTTGTTCAGACTGATGTAACAAATCCTGAAGAAATGGAAAACGCCGTTAAAAAAATCGTTGAAAAATACGGCAGAATCGATGCTGTAATTAATAACGTAGGTGTAAATGACGGTGCGGGATTAGATTCTAGTTACGAAGATTTTATGGATTCTTTGAAACTAAATGTGGTGAGTTATTTTTTATTAGTTAAATATGCGCTTCCGTATTTAAAAGAATCCAAAGGAAATGTTTTAAATATTGGTTCAAAAGTAGCTCTTACCGGACAAGGCGGAACTTCAGGTTACGCTGCTGCGAAAGGTGGAGTGCTTGGACTAACAAGAGAATGGGCGGTAGATTTGATTCAGTACGGAATTCGTTCTAATGCTATTATCATTGCAGAGAGTTATACTCCTGCTTATGAAGACTGGATTAAAACATTGGCAGATGGCGAAACTGTTCTGAAAAAAATCAATAAAAGTATTCCGTTTGAAAGCAGAATGACCAAAACAGAAGAAATTGCAGATACAGCTTTGTTTATCATTTCTGAGCGTTCTTCTCACACTACAGGACAATTTGTTTTTGTTGATGGAGGTTATGTACACTTAGATCGTGCTTTAATTAGTGATGTAAATTAATTGGTATGAACCGAATTGACTCACATCAGCATTTTTGGATATTTGATCCGGTTAGGGATAGCTGGATTGATGATTCGATGCAAAAGATTCAAAGAGATTTTTTACCGGAAGATTTATGGCCATTGCTTTCCCAAAATCAATTTTCAGGCTGTGTGGCTGTTCAGGCCAGTCAGTCTGAAGAAGAAACCAATTTCTTATTAGATCTGGCTTCAAAAAATGATTTTATAAAAGGAGTTGTAGGCTGGGTTGATTTGAGAGCTGATAACATTTCAGAACGATTAAATCATTTTTCTAAATATGAAAAACTCAAAGGTTTCAGACATGTTGTGCAGGGAGAATCGGATGATTTTATGTTCGGGGAAGCTTTTCGTAATGGAATCGCAGCTTTAAAAGAATTTAATTTTACTTATGATATCCTGATTTTTCATCGTCAGTTACCGGCAGCAATAGATTTGGTAAAATCATTTCCGGAACAAAAGTTTGTAATTGATCATATTGCAAAACCGAACATCAAATCGGGTGATATTGCATCATGGAAAAAAGCAATTGAAGAGATTTCTAAATTTGAAAATGTTTGGTGTAAAATTTCCGGGATGGTTACAGAAGCCGATTGGGACAATTGGAAATCATCCGATTTAAAACCTTATCTGGATATTATTTTTGAAAACTTCTCTGCAGATAAACTAATGTTTGGTTCTGACTGGCCGGTTTGTAATGTGGCTTCAGATTATAGTAATTTAGTCAAAACTTTAGAGGATTATCTGGCTGCGTTCTCTATAGAAAATCAGAATAAATTTTGGTTTGAAAATGCGAAATCATTTTATAAACTAAATGATTAGAAAATTAAATATATAAATATTGTTGTGAAAAAAACAAAATTAGTTTTTGGTATATGTTTTATGTTCTTAATTCTATCATGTGAGGGATCAGATATTTATCAAGGTAAATGGAAAGCATTAAATTTAAAAGGCGAGAAATATCAAATTATTTTTTCGCAAAAAGAAATTATTATAAAAAATAGCTTAGGAAAATCGGTAAAACATAGTTATACCCAAAGTGGAATGGGGCATCATGGTTCTTCAGATAAATCTATTGATACTTGTAAAATTCTATTAGACAATGGTCAAAACTATCAAATTTATTTCCCAAAAAATGACGAAAGTGCAGGGCTAATTATAGATGGAAATGGATCACAAGTTTTTAGTATTAGCAGAAAAGACTATTTGACATATGATGATATTTATAAGCTAAATTAAGGCCTGTAGAGAATAATTGTATAAAAATTATAAATTTATTTCAATATAAAAAAAGCGTGAAATTTTAAATTCACGCTTTTTTATGATTTTATTTTTTTAAAACATCAGTTTCAGGAGTCCATTTTTTCTGCCACTCCGGATATTTTTTTAGAGCTTTTTCAGGGTTATAAGTATACCATGCATAACCACTTCGACGTTCACGACTTACTTCTGCTAATGAATATAAGTACACACTATCCCTGTCACAAAATAAAGGTCTTGCTGTTCCTAATTCGTAATAACGTGTCCAGATTGGAGGTGCTGTAGGATCGTTTACAACACGACGGTCATCCTTAACTTTTTTGAATTTTGAATCGAATTCCGGAGCTTCAAAAGTCTCTACTCTGGTATTGTATATTTTAGAATCCTCAAACCATTTAACAGCACTTTGTACCGATCTGATAACCTGTTCACTCGGATTCTCAATTCTCATTAAAAATAGAACAATATCAACACTCTCTGCATTACTCACACTTGGCGGTTCAAACTTTCTGGCCCATGCAGGTAACAACGTCACCTCATCATGCTGCTGGCACCAGGCACTCAGCTTTCCGTGGTCAGAAATTTGTGTTTTTAAAATGCAGTCAATTCCTTTTTCATAAGCTGTATTTACTTTGTTTTTTGTTTCAGTATCTATAAAACTAAAATTAGGATCGTTCTGAACTATTTTATCCAGCAAATTCATAATTCCCATGTAGGCACCGTCATTAAAAGTGATGTGGCGGCTGTAACCTTTTTCCAAAGGATAATATTGAGGCCATCCTCCATTAGCATATTGTGCTTCCAAAATAAAATCGATTCCTTTCAGACAGGCAGTTTTGTATTTTTCGATTTTAGTCTGTGTATAAACCTGTGCCAGATAATAGACATGAGTATATGTGGTAGAGTTGTCAAAAGTGGTATGTAAAACCGATCTTGAACCTACAACATCGTTTATTTGCTCAGGTGTCAAAATTGCACGCATATCATAATTTTTTGGCCATCCTCCGTTATCGCGCTGAAAGCAGATAATATTATCCGCTATTTTGGTGTATTCGGATTCTTCGTATCTCGGCTGATTCGGTATCGGATTTACAATATTGTTTTTATCGGCAATACCATACCAGTGATTCGTACTGTCACCAAATGGTTTTGTACTTATCGCTACTTTATTATTCTTGTCGGATTGGGCGATTGAATGAAGGAACGAAAAAGAGATTGCGATAGCAAATAATAAACTCTTGTTTCTGGATAATTTTTGCAGGATTTTCATAGCAAATATTTAAGTTGGCTTCTGTGGTTTTTTACTTAGATACAACAGAAGCCTAAAGGTTTAATCAACTATAGTTTTACCGCTGATTTTGAAACAGTTTCTCCAATAATGGTTTTCTTAGCAAAATCTGAATTTGCAGAAGGAACAAATTCGACGTTCTCAGTAGCTTCTCCATTAATAGTAATAGCGTCAGATGATGTTGAATTAAATTCTATATTTTTAAAAGACATGTTTTTACCATTATAGATACTAATCACGTTCGGAGTTTTGATATCCATTTTAATATCACTGATTTTGATTCCATTAGCATCAACAATAGTAAATCCTTTTTCTGCTTTTGCAGTTAAATTAGAGATTTCAATGTTTTCAAGGTTCATTTCAGGTAATCCTTGTAAAAATACAGCTTGCTGAGCTCCTGCGATTGTGATATTTTTTATTGAAATATTTTTAAACGAAGGTGTTTTCTCGTCTACAGGCATTTTTTGGGTACTGATTGTGTTTCCACCTTCAGCTAAAGTTTCTGCAATAGATTTTCCTCCATAATAAAGATCGAAAGAAATGGCCTGAGAAGGAATATCGGTCATGAAAACATCAGAAATAAAAATATTTTCTACAACACCTCCACGTCCACGGTTACTTTTAAAACGTAATCCAACATCAGTTCCCATAAAAGAACAATTCGATACATGAAGGTTTTTTACACCGCCAGACATTTCACTTCCAACCGTTACACCTCCGTGTCCATGGTAAACGATATTATTTTTTACAATGATATTTTCGCACGGAACCCCACGGTCACGTCCGTCTTTATCTTTACCGGATTTGATACAGATGGCATCGTCTCCTACATCAAAACTTGAATTTTCAACGATAACATTTTTGCAGGATTCTACGTCAAGCCCATCACCGTTTTGTGAAAACCAAGGGTTACGAACCGTTACATTACGAACAATCAAATCTTCAATCAATAACGGATGAATGTTCCATGCCGGAGAATTTTGAAAAACAGGTCCGTCAAATAATACTCTTTTACTGTTTTGGATACTAACTAACACTGGACGTAAAAAATCATGTATAGCTTCAAACTCTTCCTTAGTTTTTAAATCCAGACGCACATTCTGATCTGCTCCTACAGATGCTTTCATAAATGTTTCAGATGGATACCAGCTCGTTTTGCTTTCGTTCAGAACTCCGCCTGATTCTACAAATTTCTTCCATTGACTTTCGGTTAGTTTACCTTTTTTAACTTGTCTCCAAACTTCGCCAGAACCATCCCAAACACCATTTCCGGTAAAAGCAACATCTTCAAGGTTTTTTCCGTAAAGTGGAGAAATACAGCGCCAGGTGTTTAAACCTTCAAAGCTGGTTTCTATAATTGGGTATAAACTTTTATCAGGAGAAAATTTGATTAAAGCGCCTGTTTGTGCGTGTAATTCAATTTTGCTTTTTAAAATAATTGGACCTGTAAGCCAGATTCCAGGAGGAATAATTAGTTTTCCGCCTCCTTTTTTAGAAAGAGCATTAATCGCATCTTCAAAAGCTTTTGTGTTTAAAACATATCCTCCGTTTACGGCGCCAAAATCTTTTAAATTGACTGTGTTTTTTGGAATTTTTGGTTCATTGACCTTTGCCATTTTAAATTCAATGTTGTCGTAAGTACCATTGGATTTTGATTTTTGGGCTACCGCATTTCCTGAATAGCTAATGGTCAGAACAGCCAATAGCATACGGAAAAATTGTGTTGGATTAGTTTTCATTCGTATTGAATTAGTTAAAGTTTGATTTTTTTGACATCGAAATAGTACGATATGTTTATATTGGTAAAACTTTTTTTATAAATAGTAAAATAAGTTCCCTAAAAAAACGAAAATACTACAATGTAATCGATTGCACAAATTTAATAAAAATATTTACAATATATTTAATAGGTGAAATAGGATTTAGATTGTCTGTAAAGCGAATTTGTTATCTTTTTTGTAAATAATTTCAGGGTATTGATAATTTGTGTTAGAAGGGATACAGGAGGGAGCAGGACACTTATATTTTTATGTTCCATTAAATTGTACCCATCATTTGGTAAAAGTGTAAAAAATACATTTATTTACAAGTCTTATATATTGTTAAGAATTAAAGCTTACGGTTTTACCTAAAAAAAAATAAAATGCGTTTAAATATTTTTACTAAAGTTCTAATTATCTTTTTGATAACAATCTGCACATTCTCATTGCATGCTGCTGAAATCTGGGTTTCTCCACAAGGGAAAGACACTAATTCTGGTACAAAATCAAGTCCGCTGGCAACTGTTCAGATGGCTGTGAGAAAGGCGAGGGAACTGCGTCGTCTAAAAGATCCATCTATAAAAGACGGAATCCGCATTATTGTAATGAACGGAACGTATTATTTGAACGAACCTTTATTCGTAAGGCCTGAAGATTCCGGAACGGCTGACAGTCCAACGACTATTGAAGCGGACGTCAATGCTAAACCAATCTTAAGCGGAGGAATCGAAATTAAAAACTGGAAAAAATCGGCACTTGCCATAAACAGCTTAAAAGCAGGAACAGTTTGGGAAGCCGATGCGCCACAGCAGGCAGGTGAAATTCTAAATTACCGTCAGTTATGGGTAAATGGGAAAAAAGCTGTGAGAGCCAAAAGTACGGCTGGAAATCAAATGGACAGAATTTTGTCATGGGATAAAGATTCTGAAACCTGCTGGATTCCTTTCAAAGACAAATCGGTGAAGTTCGAACCGGGAATGGAAATGTACATAGTCCAGTGGTGGGCAATCGCTAATCTCCGAATCAAAAATATCGAAATCAAAAAAGACAGTGCGAGACTTTCTTTCGAACAGCCGGAAAGCCGAATCCAAAGCGAACATCCGTGGCCAGCGCCATGGATTTCAAAAAACAACGGAAATTCAGCATTCTATCTGAATAACGGAATTTCAATGCTGAATGAACCGGGCGAATGGTTTTTAGACAGAAAAAAAGCTAAAATCTATTATATTCCAAGAAAGGGAGAGGAACTGAATTCGGTTAAAGTAACTGCTCCGGTTTTAGAAAATTTAGTCAAAATTGAAGGAACTTTGGACACTCCCGTACATCATTTTAACTTCAAAGGAATTTCATTTCAGTACAGCAACTGGCTTCGTCCATCACAGCAGGGACATGTGCCCTTGCAGGCGGGAATGTATTTGTTGGATGCTTACAAACTGAAAACTCCAGGAACTCCAAATCAGGCGAGTTTAGAAAATCAGGGCTGGGTAGGAAGACCAAGAGCTGCTGTTGAGGTAAATTATGCTAATAATACACAGTTTGAATCCTGCAGTTTTGAGCATCTGTCTTCTACAGGTTTGGATTTACACAGAGGAACAAATCACAATATTGTTAAAGGAAACCTTTTCAAAGACATTGGTGGAAACGGAATCAATTTAGGAGTTTTCTCCGAAGAATCATTCGAAGCACATTTACCTTATACTGTAAAAGACGATCGTGTAGTTTGCTCAGACGAATTAATTGCTGATAACTTAATTACCAACGTAGCCAATGAAGATTGGGGATGTTTGGGAATTGCAGCCGGTTTCATTAAAAACCTGACTATTGAACACAACGAAATTTCGGATGTAGCTTATAGCGGAATCTCGATGGGCTGGGGATGGACACATACTGAAAATGTGATGCGTAATAATAAAATTCTGCGTAATAAAATTCATCATTATGCGAAACATTTGCACGATGTAGCCGGAATTTATACGCTTTCATCACAGCCTGAGAGCCGAATAGAAGAGAATTACATTGATAAAGTCTATAACAGTCCGTATGCACACGATCCGTTTTTGTGGCTGTATTTGTATACAGACGAAGGTTCACAACATTTCACGATCAAAAACAACTGGATTCCGATTCAGAAAATCTTAAAAAACCAAAATGGTCCGGCTGGGAATATCTGGCAGGATAATTATGCTTTTGTAGATCCAAAAATCAAGGAAAACGCAGGAATCCGTGCACCATACAGCAGTTTATTAGTTAAAGAAGTTGTGGTTGACGAGGCCTGGGGTTTACAGGAAATGCCAAAACCGGTTGCTATTGAAGTAATTGGAAAAGATCTGGACATCGAAAAAATCAAATCGACTATAAAAGGGTTTCGAATTGTAGGCGAAGAGTTGTACCAATGGGAAAATCATCTGGTAATTTACGGTTTGATGAACCAGCCGGAAAGAACGAAGAGAAAACTGGCTTTGGCTTTTCCGAAATTAGAAATCAAAATCTACGAAAACCCAGTTTATGATTTTCAGAATTTCGAAAGATGCAAAGACGTTAAAGTAGCATCCGAATGGGAAAATATTATCCTTACTGCAAATTTGGTGGAAGACGAAAAACTGCAGAAAGAATATGTAGATTACCACACGACCCAATTTGAAAAATGGCCGGAAATTGCAAAAGGTTTCTGTAATGCCGATTTTCAGCAGTTACAGGTTTTCAAAAACGGAAGACAATTAATGTTAGTAATCAGTATTCCGAAAGGGGAAAGTCTGGACAAACTGAATCCGAAAACTACCGAAAACAACCCGCGTGTTAACGACTGGAACAACTTAATGAAAAAATACCAGACTGGAATCGAAGATGCAAAACCTGGGGAAGTTTGGATTTTTTTGAATAAAGTGAAAGTAGAAGAGAAAAAGTAGAAAAAAGAATAAAGAATAAAAAATTTACTGGAGAATCAGGAAGAAAGAAAATTTGCTCGATTTGCGTAATCTGCGTGAAAAAAATAAAATAAACTAACTATTTAAAATAACCACACCTCATGTTAAAAATAGCTATTCTGGGACTTGGAGAAGGACGAAGCACAATGTCGGCCGCTTTAGAAAGTTCAAAATTAGAGTTGGTAAAAGTATGTGACAGAAATGAAGACTTGTGTAAGCAAAGAGCCAAAGAATTCGATTTTCATTCGTACACCACAAACTATGACGATTTACTAAACGATGATGCGATTGATATCATCGCTATCTATACACCAGACCATTTACACGCTCAGCATGTAAAGCAGGCTTTATTGCACGGAAAACACGTAGTTTGTACTAAGCCTTTTATCGATGACCTTTCAGATGCGAAGGAATTATTGGAGTTAAGCAAATCAACTGGTAAAAAAGTTTTCATCGGACAGAGTTCACGATTTTTTGAACCGGCCAAAAGACAAAGATCTGATTATGAAGCAGGATTAATTGGAGATTTAATTACGATTGAAGCCCAGTATCACGCTGATCACCGATGGTTTTTGAAGAAAGAATGGTCGTTGTTACAATCTTTCAAATGGCTGTACGGAGGTTTGAGTCATCCCGTAGATTTCATCCGTTGGTACCTGCCAAACATCGAAGAAGTGATGGGTTATGGAATGATCAGCAGTAACGGAAAATCGGCAGGATTGAAGAATGAAGACACGATGCATTTTATCTTTAAAGCTACCGATGGAAGAATCGCCCGAGTAAGCGGAGTTTATACTTCGCCGACTCAGCCAGCTCAAAGAGACAGCGGAATGAGTACAATTTTAAGAGCAACCGAAGGTGCCAGCCAAGCCGACTATCATGAACTGCGTTATGCCGTTACAGACAAAACCGGAGAAGAAAAAGTAATTACCTGGGGCGACAGTACGTTGAAATATTATTTCCGATTTGAAGGTCAGAGTCATCACGGTGGGGAATATCAGAATTACTTAGAATATTTTGTAGATAGTATCGAACAGAATTTTGAAGCCTATCCAAATATGGAAGAAGGTATCGGAACGGTAGCTTTACTTCAGGCAATGGATCAGTCTTTACAAACCGGAATGCCAGTAAAAATCGCTGCTATTCTTAACCAATACGGACTATGAACAGCATCTACGATAAGTTAACGGCTCTGGATTTTATTATTGTCGCTGCCTATCTGGTGATTTTATTGGTCATTGGATATGTGGTGAGCGTGAAGCAGAGCAAGAAGAATGAAACGCTTTTTATGGCGGGAAATTCCCTGAACTGGTACAACATAGGATTCAATATGTGGGGTACCAATGTGGGACCTTCTTCTTTATTGGCTTTTGCCAGTATTGGTTACGCGACGGGAATCGTTGCCGGAAATTTCGAATGGTATGCCTTTGTTTTTCTGTTGCTTTTGGCTATTGTTTTTGCGCCAAGATACATTGCGAGTAAAGTCAGTACCATGCCCGAATATATGGGGAAGCGCTACGGCGACAGCACCCAGACAATTTTAGCCTGGTATGCTATGGTCAAGATTTTGGTAAGCTGGTTGTCATTAGGATTATTCAGCGGTGGAATTTTGGTACGCCAGATTTTAGGAATTCCGATGTGGCAGAGCGTGACAGTTTTGGTTATTTTCTCCGGAATTTTCACTTATGCAGGCGGATTGAAAGCCATTGCCAAAGTGAATGTTTTTCAGATGATTTTATTAATTGTCGTTTCGCTTACCTTATCGTATTTAGGTTTGCAGAAAGTAGGCGGAATCGAAGCTTTAATTGTCAAAACACCTTCTAATTTCTGGAATTTAGTTCAGCCTGCTGACGATGTACATTATCCGTGGCCTGCCATTTTATTAGGTTATCCGGTGGCGGCTGTTGCCTTTTTCTGTACAGATCAGTCAATGGTTCAGAGTGTTTTGGGAGCCAAAAATTTAGAACAGGGACAATTGGGGGTCAACTTCATCGGTTGGCTGAAAGTAATGGCTTTACCGTTGTTTATTTTACCGGGAATCCTGTGTTCGGTTTTGTTTCCGGAATTGGGTAAAAATTCCGATTTGGCTTATATGACGATGGTAACCAATTTATTTCCAAGCGGGATGAACGGTCTGGTGATTTGTGTCATGATTGCTGTTTTGGTAGGAACAATTGGTTCATCTTTGAATGCATTGAGTACCGTTTTTACGAATGATATTTATGTAAAGAAAATCAACCCGACTGCTTCTATCAAAGAGCAGATCAAAATCGGAAGATTGACAATTGGGGCAGGCTGTGTGTTTGCCATCCTGATTGCCATTGCGATTGATAATATCAAAGGACAGAATTTATTCAACATATTTCAGGCGGTTTTGGGTTTCCTTGCACCATCTTTATCAGTGGTGTTTTTGTTGAGTGTTTTCTGGAAACGCACTACCAAAAAAGCGGTGAACGCAACGCTTTCATGGGGTTCTGCTTTTAGTTTATTTGTTGGGGTATTGTATTTATGGATTTTTCCTGCTGATAAATACCCGGTTTGGCCACACTTTTTATTAATTTCCTTTTACATTTTTGCTGTGCTTTTAATTGCTGCAGTGCTAATTTCTTTAGTAGATAAAAATCCTGAAGTTAATTTTTCTGATGAAAGGGATATTCCTAAAACCAGTAAAAAGGTTAAACTGTTATTTGGTTTGCTGGGATTGACGATTTTGGTTTTGTATCTTGTTTTCAATTTCAATTAATGTTAAAAATAGCATCAAAGGTAGAGACGCACAGCAGTGCGTCTTTTTTTTTAAGCATATTTTCAAAGTACACTTATAATCGACCAAAATAACATGATGCCTCCGTTGTTTTCTAAAAATGATAGATTATCAAATTGATACATAATTTCTTATTTATATCCGAAAAATTGATTGAAATGTCAAATTTATTAGTTCAAGTTGTTTTTATCCAATGAAATTTTTATTTATTTGGTAAATAGTTTTGTATAGAACTAATTTTGACCAGAATTCCTAACTTTCCAAAGGCAGAAATGAAAACATTAACATTAAAAGAATATAAATACATATTCGATACTATGTATACTAGTTTGTGCCTGTTTGCCAATAAGTATATTGAAAACCTTGAAGCCTCACAAGATTTAGTACAAGATGTTTTTATCAGGATATGGGAAGAAAAAATTGTCTTTCAGCATGACCAGGCTGTTAAATCATATTTATATACAGCAGTTAAAAATCAGTGTCTCGATTATTTGAAGAGTGCTTATGTAAGAACGACACAATCTCTTGGCGAAGAAGACCTGTCTCAATGGGAGACGGATCCTTTTTTTCATAGAGAAGTGGTTATCTCTGAAACAAATCATATATTAGAAAAAGCTATAACAACACTACCTGAAAAATGTGCTCAAATTATAAAATTGAGTATAAAAGGAATGAGCAATCCGGAAATTTCTGAGGAACTTGGAATTTCTTTAAATACAATTAAACTGCAAAAAAAAATTGCTTACAAACGTTTACGTCCTTTATTAAAAGATTATTTCCTCTTATTTGCTTTTATAGCCGAATTAAAAAAATAGCTAAATATTTTAGGCAATATCTTGATTTCGTTGTAGATATTTAGGTGTTTTGCAGAAAACATTAAAAAAAATATTTTTTTCTACACCCACTTTATCTTTTTTGTCGTCTTAGTATAAAAAAACGATACTAATGACGACTTTAAACAAACTTTATGAACTTTCAAGACAAATTGCTCTGTCGCTTGTCAAAGAAAAAGATCCAGAAGAACTAAAAGAAACGGATCTTTTTGAGCAAACAGACAAGGATTATATTTTTGAAAACATAACCAATCCTGAAAAAAGAAGACAGCGACAGTTATTATCACAACAAATAGATAAAAAAAGAGGTTGGGAAAATATACAAAAAGCTATTGGAGCACCTGTAGATAAACCACCTCTATGGAAGTATGGAAAGTATGCTGCAGCCGCAGTGATTGTATTAGGAACTCTATTCTATTTTGCCCAACACGATTCTACAAACAAAATTGAAACTACCGTTGCATCAGGTAAACCTGCTATTGTGCCTGGTACAGATAAAGCGACCTTAGTTTTAGGGAATGGACAGACTATAGTTTTAGGAAACGGAAATACGTATAAGGGAAATGGAGTAACTACTAATGATAAATCAGTTACCTACTCAGATAATAATGCGGCTATAGAATACAATTACCTGACCATTCCGTGTGCAGGACAATTCTCTTTGTTATTAGCCGATGGAACCAGAGTTAGACTTAACTCTGAAACTCAGCTAAAATTTCCTAATCATTTTATCGACGGTAAGCCTCGTTCTGTAGAATTAGTGTATGGTGAGGCCTATTTTGAAGTGTCTCCAAGTTCAGCTCATAAAGGGTCACACTTCAACGTAAAAACCAAAGGACAAAATGTTGAAGTACTCGGCACACAATTCAATATCAAAGCATATAAAGATGAAGAGAATCTGATAACCACCCTGAAAGAGGGTAAGGTTGCTATTGATTATGCTGATAAAAAAGAAGAATTACACCCTGGAGAACAATCTGTCGTGAATTCAGTCACTTCTTCTTTACGAATTGCTCCTGCGAATTTAGATACTGAATTAGCCTGGATAAACGGTCAGTTTGTTTTTAATGATTTGACATTAAAAGATATAGTAAAAGTTTTATCCCGATGGTATGACGTCGATTTTGTCATTAAAGGTGAAACGATTAAAAATGAAAAGTTTAAGGGACAATTCAGCAAAAATCAAAACCTTGAAGTGATACTGGAATTAATCAAAACAACTAACCAAATTAAATCGTATGAAATAAAAGAGAAGACTGTAATTTTTAAATAAAAGTAAAAAGAGGGAAAGCATATAAACTTTGGCCGGTGTATAACAATCCCCCTTTTTGATTCATAATGACCAATTATTTTAATAACCAATCACCAAAACAAATTTATGAAAATTAACCAAACCATTTTTCGTCCCCCTTGTTGGGATCGATATTTTATTTTTATGATTCGAACCATACTGTTATTCTGTTGTCTCACGGCTTTTAGTATGTCACCAACAACTGCTTTTTCTCAAAATGAAAAAATTGTGATAAAGGAAGACGTGACAATTAGTGTCAATGAAATATTTGATTTAATTATTCAACAAACCAATTACAATTTTATCTATTCTCAGAATTTGTTTTTAAATGCACCCAAAGTGAATTTAAAAAAGGGATCAGTTAAAATTTCAAATTTACTTGAAAAGTGTGTCACGGCTAATAAGCTGGAATTTTCATTAGCAGGAAATAACACTATTGTAATTAAACCTATTCCTGTAGCAATTTTCCGTAATTCTAATCAGCAGGCAGAAATTCAAATCTCTGGAACTGTAACAGATGCTAAAGGTTTGGCTTTACCGGGAGTAAGTGTAACTTCAAAAAAAGCAAAAACTACTGAAATTACAGATTTGAATGGTCAATTTACAATGAAAGTTCCTGAAAATGATGTTCTTCAATTTTCCTATATAGGATATAAAACTAAAGAAGTTGTGATTAATAGTAATAAGCAAATTAAAGTAGTTTTAGAAGAAGATGTTACAGAACTTCAGGCAGTAAAAATTGTATCTACCGGAATCTATACAAGGAATAAGGAAAGTTTTACCGGAGCTGCCTCTACATTCACTGCCGAAGAATTGAGGACAATAGGAAATCAGAACTTAATTCAAAGTTTAAAAATACTTGACCCCTCATTTGTTCAAATTGATAATATTGCTGCAGGTTCGAATCCTAACATGATGCCAGACATACAAATCAGAGGCGCTAATAGCTTACCTAATTTAAGTGGTGAATATGCAAATAACCCAAACTCCCCTTTGTTTATTTTAGATGGGTTTGAGACTACTCTGCAGAAAATTTACGACTTAGATATGAACAGGGTGGCCGCTGTAACCATCCTTAAAGATGCTGCTGCAAAAGCTATTTATGGTTCCAGAGCAGCAAACGGTGTGGTTGTAGTTGAAACTAAAAGACCTAAAAAAGGGAAAATGAGACTGAGCTACACCGGGGATTTCAATGTAACCACCCCGGATTTGAGTAGTTATCATTTAACGAATGCCGAGCAAAAACTTCAGGTAGAATTAAATGCCGGGAGGTATAGTTCTAATTATTATTACAGTGAACAATTACTTAAGGAGCAATATAACCGAACCTATGCTGAGGTGGCAAGAGGCGTTAATACCTATTGGCTTTCGCAACCCTTAACAACAGCTGTAGGTCATAAAAGTACATTGTCTCTGGAAGGAGGGGATGATAATTTTACTTATGGTGCAGATTTAACCTATAATTCCATACCGGGAGTTATGAAAGAGTCAGGGCGTAGAACCACTTCGGGAAATCTGTTTTTATCGTATCGTGTAAGTGATTTTATTTTTAGAAATATTTTGACAATTACCGGAACTCATGCCTATGATTCTCCTTATGGTTCATTTTCGGAATACACAAGATTAAATCCGTATTGGACTCCTTTTGATGATAATGGCAATATTAAAAAATTATTAGGACAGTTTAATTCCGGATCCGGAACTCCTGTAAACTATTATAACCCATTATTTAATGCTACGTTAGGAACTAAAAATTTTAGTGATTACACCGATATCACCAATAATTTTCAGGCAGAGTGGTCTTTGTCTAAAGCACTTAAAATTGTTGGTCGTTTGGGCTATACGCAAATTCATGAAACCAGAGAAGATTTTTATCCCGCCAACCATACCCGCTATGCTGAATATTCGGAAGAAGATTTTTATAGAAGAGGAGATTATACGATAACCGATGGTAAAAGTCATTCTATCAAAACAGATCTTACGCTAAACTATTCCAAAACGATAGATAAGCACCTTTTTTACTTAAATGCCGGATGGAATTTATATCAAGTAGGAAGCGAAAGCCATGGAGTACATGCTCAGGGCTTTTTAAATGACCGAGTGGATTATATCAATTTTGCAAGACAATATGCTCAGGATGGCCGACCATCAGGTGCTGATGCTCTTACCAGGGAAACGGGATTACTTTCTGCGTTAAACTATTCATACGATGACCGCTATCTGGCAGATCTTACATATCGTTTACAAGGATCCAGTGTATTTGGCGCCGATAACCGTTGGGGGAGCTTCTGGTCGGTTGGTTTAGGTTGGAATATCCACAAAGAAAAATTTTTCAAAGCAGACTGGATCACACAATTAAAATTACGCACCTCTACCGGATATACAGGAAGCCAAAATTTTAACCCTTATCAGGCCATGGCTACTTACAACTATTTTACAGATAGTTATTATGACAACATAGTGGGAGCAAAATTAATAGGTTTAGCAAACGATCAGCTGAAGTGGCAGCAAACACAAGATTATAACTTTGGTTTAGATTTAGGCTTATTGAGCAAATTATCTTTACGATTTGATTATTACATAAGTCTTACTAATAACCTGCTTACTGAGGTAGCCATGCCCGGTTCTGTAGGGTTTAGTACTATTTCAGAAAATTTAGGCGAATTAAGAAATAATGGTATCGATGCCACTTTAAACTATAAAGCATGGAGTAATCCTTCCAGCAGTAGTTTTGTTAATTTATTTCTAACCGTTGGATCTAATAAAAACAAATTAGTAAAAATTTCAGATGCGCTAAATTCAGTTAATGATGAATTAGAAGCAGACAGAGGTACATCTACAAAACCCTTTGTAAGATATCAGGAAGGAAAATCTACTACAGCTATTTGGGCCGTTAGATCTATGGGAATTGATCCTGCGACGGGCAGCGAAATTTTTGTGAAAAAGAATGGGGATCTAACTTACGTTTGGGACCCAAATGATCAGGTTGCTGTAGGAGAATCTACGCCGAAGGTCAGAGGAAGTTTTGGATTTAACGCACAATATAAAGGCTTTGGTGTCAACTGCGCATTTTCGTATCGTTTTGGAGGCCAATATTACAATCAGACATTAGTAGACAGAGTAGAAAATGTGGATATTCAATATAATGTAGATGAACGTGTCTTTACAGATACCTGGAAAAATCCTGGCGATAATGCCTTCTTTAAAGCAATTGGACGTACTCCGACCCGAACCAACCCAAGTTCCCGTTTTGTTCAGGATCTTGATGAATTACTATTGAATTCTGTGAATGTTTCTTATGATTTTAGAAATAAGAACTTTTTAGAAAAATCGCATTTAAGCAGATTAAGATTGACACTATTCGGCAACGATTTAGCAAGAATGTCAACTATTAGAGCCGAACGAGGATTAGATTTTCCTTTTGCAAGAACGTTTTCTTTTTCTGTCCAGGCATCATTTTAAGTGATACAACATTAATGTATAAAGTTTTAAACCATGAAATCATATAAAATATTACCCAAAATAATAGTCTTAACACTATCATTAGTTTTGAGTTCCTGTACAGACTGGCTCGATGTTGAACCCAAATCCCAGGTTCGTGATAGTAATTTATTTTCGTCCGAAAGCGGCTTCAAAGAAGCATTGGCAGGCGTTTACACGACTTTGACCTACGAATCATTGTATGGAAGAGAAATGACTTTCGGATTAATTGGAGTTTTGGGAGCTGAATGGGATTTTCAAAGTATCTCTTATGACTTTGACAAGACCTATGATTATAAAAACAGCACTACCTCTTTAAACAGAATTGATGCTATCTGGAATCAAATGTATAACGCAATAGCGAATGACAATAAATTATTAGGAGAAATTGATGCTAAAAAAGGAGTCTTTAGAGATCATAATTTTGCCATTATAAAAGGAGAGGCTTTAGCACTAAGAGCATGGATTCATTTTGACCTTCTTCGTGTATTTGGGGCAAGCTATAAGGAAAACCCAAACAAATTGGCTATTCCCTATTTCACAAAAGCCAGTAAAGAAATTGCACCGCAACTTTCGGTAGATGCCGTAATTAATAATGTTATTACTGATTTAAACCAGGCAGCAGAATTATTGAAAAATGACCCTATAGTAACAGGGCAGCAAATTACTATTGGAGATGATAATGGGTATTTAATGAACCGTCAGGTGCATTTAAATTATTATGCGGTTAAAGGACTCTTAGCCAGAGTTTATCTTTACAAACATGATTATGCCCAGGCAGCTTCTAATGCTATGGAGGTAATAAATTCAACAAAATTTCCATGGATTACTCAAAATAGCCTGGTAGATGCAAATAATTCAGATCTTACATTTTCTACGGAACATTTATTCGCTCTGAATATTGTTCGAATGAATACTATTTATGAAAACTCATTTACCACGACAGGCGGCAGTAATGTTTTTTATATGTTTCCTCCAACCAGAACCGAATATTACGATAGTAACTCAGACGATTACAGATATCTATATTGGTACAGGGCAAATAATGAAGGGAATTATTTTTTAAGAAAGTACGAACAGTTAGAAAGTACAACCTGGCCTGCTGCTTATAGAAATAAAATGCCAATTATTAAATTGTCTGAAATGTACTTTATTGCTGCAGAAGCTCTCAAAGATACAGATATCACAAAGGCTTCAGCATTGATTAATGAGGTACGCACACACAGAGGTTTAAGCACAATGACTATTGACAACGCTGTATTTGATGCTGTTTTATTACAAGAGTTTAGAAAGGATGTTATAGGTGAAGGACAGCTTTTCTTTTTTCATAAAAGATTAAACGCAACCCGCATTCCCCGCTCACCAATTAATGATATAATCGCCATTAAAGGTTACAAATTGCCAATTCCGGTAAGTGAGCTTAATAACGCACCTGGCAGAGTAGATAATCAATAATCAAAAAATACATTTCATTACTATGAAAAATATAACATTTGCAATACTAATCTGCTCCTTACTATTTATAGGATGCGAAGAGGAACCCAAATCAATATACCCCGAAGATTTTAGTGGACTGAACTTGTGGTTAGGCACTAACTCGATGAAGCCGGACAGTTTGGAATACAATTATGCTTTTAAATCACTTAATGCTGTAGACAGTATCATGTTCTCTGTTAGATTAACCGGATTTTCTAGTGCTCAGGACAGAACTTTCAGGTTAAAACCTATAGGCGGAGATACCAATGCAATTGTAGAAGGAGTTCATTATGAGTTAAAGGACTATGTACTAAAAGCAAATACATATCAGGACGTTTTTCCTATTTATATCTATCGTTCTTCTGATTTTAAAGATACTTCTGCTAAGATTGTCTTTGGTCTTGAAGAAAATGAAAACTTTAAAAAAGGAATCACAGAACGTTCTGATTTAAAAATTGTTTTCAGGGACAAATTTAGTAAACCTGCTCATTGGGATGTAGACCCGCTTCCTTATTATAGGTTGTCTACTTTTTTCGGTGTTTACTCTGATGTTAAATTTCAATTTATTACAACCATAATCGGTGAAGCTCCGGTATTCAAGGTTCGTTATACGGGCACACCTGTTCCTCCTAACGAAATTAGTTATACGCGTGCTCAGTATTACCAAAATCGTTGCAAAAGCGAATTGATAAAGTACAATCAGGAGCACAGTCAGCCTTTGAGAGATGAAAATAATGTATTAGTTGTTTTTCCATAATCATTGGATAGAACTAATTTAAAAATTTAAAAAATGAGAAAAACAAATATATATAAGTTGTTAAGCTTCTTGTTTCTTGTGATTACAATGGTTTCCTGTTATGATGATAAAGGAAATTATGAGTATGAAAAGTTAGACGAAGTAACTATCGATGTTTCCGGAATGGCAACCTCGTATTCTATTTTACGTTATGACATATTAACGTTAGAACCTAAAGTAATCTATAAGGGCACGGAAGTAAATCCTGAAAATCCTCAATTTAAGGAATTAAGTTTCAGTTGGGAAATGTATCCCGCTCAGATAAATAAAGACATTCTGGAAAGACACAATTTGGCAACTACTGTTCACCTTCATCAAGAGATTACAGCCAATGAATTAGTTTGGGAAGTTCTTTTTACAGTAACTAATACTAATACAGGAGTAAAAACATTTGCAAAGTTTCCTGTTGCTGTCACTCCTGCTTTAGCCGAAGGGTGGATGGTACTCTACGAAAAAGATGGAAATACAGATGTTGGTTTGATAACGAATAATGAAATTTCTAAAACCGCCACTAATGAACGTGTTTTTTATGACTTATATGCAAATGCCAATGGAGCTCCAATACCAGGTAAACCTGGTTCACTAATTTATTCACTTGCCAACTTAACCGGAGCTCATGCTTTATATATACAAAGCGCTAATGATGCGGTCCGAGTGGATCCCGCAACGTTTAGAAGTATGGCTACTTTTAATGATAAAATGTTTTGGACACCTCCGGCAATAAAAGCTCCTGAATTTGTCACTGCAACTATAGCCAGAAAGGAATTTCTAATAAATAACAATCAGTTACATGTAGTTGATTATACCATTATTGCACCTGGAGACAGAGCTTTTAATGATGCCTTAGCTGGCAGCTATGGAAAATTAGCACCCTGGATGGCAACTGCAACAAGTGCAGCTTTTGACGCAATTTTATACGACCAGACCAATAAGAGGTTTGTGAAAGTGGTTTCTAGAGGTGCAGAAATTATTCCTATTGCCACTACACAGGCTGCAACTGCTGCATTTGATGTCAAAAATGTTGGTTTAGAATTAATCGATTCCGATTTAGGATTTAGCAATTTCGAACATATGCTTATGAAAGATGATAGTGGTAGTTATTTTTTATTAACCGCAAATTTTATTGGTGGAGAAACCACTACAATCGGACGAGGTAAATATAACATGAGTTCGTGTCCCGAAATAGCCAATGTTAATGCTATTGCTGCAGGGACATATGGCGAAGTATTTTATTATAGTTCTTCTAATAATTTATATCAGTTTAAATACACGCCCGGTACTACAGATAAACTGTGGACTCCTCCGGCAGGCGAAACCATAACTACAATTTCTTTACAAAAATATTATAATCAAAACAGAGCCACAGGTGTTATCTATGATCCTAAGAATTTTTGTAAAATTTTATACATCGCAACTTATAATGAAAGCACAAAAACAGGATCGGTTTATCAAATGGGTGTAAATGAAACCAATGGTGCAATTATTACGGGTACAGAAAAAAAGTACTCAGGGTTTGGTAAAATTAAAGCCATGGCCTGGAAACCATTTATTGTCAGGTAATCAATTTAATCCCGATACACCATAAAAAAAGTATCGGGATAATATAATAAGTAATTTAAAAAAAAATAATAAAATCAAGTAAATGAAAAAGTTTATAATTTCAATGATAATGTGTTCCGCTGCAATTGCAGTCAGTGCACAAGACTTTACTATTAAAGGAAAGATTAAAGGACAGGGGAACGAGCAAATAATTGTTCCCGGGCCTGAAGGAGATATTAAAGCACAAGCAAAAAATGATGTATTTGAATTGAGCGGTAAAGCCACAGATGAGCCTATTGTTACGCAATTAAGAACAACCTACGATCGTAACATTTACCTGGGTGGAGGTAAAACAGGTATGTATATGCCAGCTCCGGGTTTAGAAATTGTTCTTAGTAAAGGAGCGAATATTACTGTGAATGGTAATGTAGATGAACTACATCTGGCTGAAGTAACAGGCGATATCCATAATGACGGTTTTACAAAACTAAGAAAATTACAAGCCAAAAACATAAAAGAAATGATGACGCTTCAGCAGCAATTCACTGAAATTCGTATGATGGGTATCAAAGAAGAGACGGAGAAGCATTTAAAAAAGATGATGGCCAACCGAAAGGCGATTGAAGATGGTAAAAATGCTTTTATTAAAGAAAATCCCGATTTACTTGCCAGTATTTATTACTTAAATCAAACATCCAAAAGTTATTCTGCAAGCGAGTTAGAACAAGCATTCAATGCCTTGTCTCCAACATACAAAAATACCAGATACGGTCAGGGTATAAAATCAAAAATTGAGGCAAATAAAATAATAAGCGATGGTGGTCCGATGCCTGATTTTACCAAACCTGATGTAAATGGTAAGCTGGTGAAACTTTCTGATTTTAAAGGGAAATATGTACTGTTAGATTTTTGGGGCAGCTGGTGTGGTCCGTGTCGTGCGGCTAATCCACATTTAAAAGAGTTATATGCTAAATACAAATCGTTAGGTTTTGAAATTTTAGGTGTTGCAAGTGAAAAAGTTCAAAGTCAGGCTATAGCTGAAAAAAATTGGAAAGGAGCTATTGAAAAAGATGGGTTAACCTGGACAAATGTTATTAATAACGAAATTAATATAAAACAGGATGTTGTTGAAATGTATAGTATTGAGGCATATCCTACTCAAATTTTATTAGATAAAGAAGGACGATTAGTGAAACGTTGGAAAGGCTCCGGACATGAAGAACTAGATCAGACATTAAAAGAAATATTTAAACAATAAGCTATCATGATACAATTAAAAAAAATATCCCCTTTTTGTCTAAGTTTCATTTTTTTCTTTTTCGCATCACTTGCTTTACAAGCACAATCAGAGAAATCAATTCTTATTCATGGACATGTTCAAAATCTCAACCCAGAGATTTTTAAAAAATACAATAAGATCTGGTTATATGAAGGAATTGGAAGTCAAAGAAAACTTATCGATTCAACAGTAATAAATGAACAGGGAGATTTCAAACTCAAAACGAATAAAAAACAAACGCTGTATTCCTTAGATATTTTAAAATGGCAAACCGCATCGTTTTGGGCCGATGCAGATGTAAAAATTTCTGCCCGTGGTTATGATACGTCTAAATTTAAAATGAAAAACTCCGGTTTTGTCGAATTACAAAGTGCTTCTAAAGCAACTAAAATTATTAATGCAGCTGATTACAATCAATATCTTGCTTCAGAAGAAATGAAAATATTGAATGATGAGTGGTTGGTGGCAAACCGTACTGCACAGCAGGATTCAACCTGGAGAAAGTATATTAAGAGTGATGGGTTTATTAAAAAATCAGGTGAATTTAACAGACTTCGTTTAGAGAAATTTATTGAAGTTAACTCGGATAGTCCAGCCATCGCTTATTTACTGAGTTTGTATCCTACTGATGCTGATAGTGCGTTTTTTGAATCAAACATGCAACAAGCACTAAAAAAATATCCACAGTCCGAAAATCTGAAATATCTGGATAAGGAGTACCAAACCAAGAAGAATATTAGAAATTCATTAAAAACTAAAAGTCAAATACCTTCATTTGCCTATCCTTCGCCTAATGGGGATATTGTTAGTATAGAGTCTTTTAAAGGTAAATATGTGCTAATTGACTTTTGGGCAAGCTGGTGTGGTCCTTGCAGAAAAGCCATTCCGGCGGTAAAAGAACTTTACGCTAAATATAAAGACAAAGGATTTGAGGTATTAAGTGTTTCCGTAGATTCTAATCAGGAAGCATGGCGTAAAGCTATGGCCCAGGAAAATATGCCATGGCCACAAGTGTTAAGTCCCGATAAAGATAAGACACTAAAAGAATTTATGATTGTGGGTATACCAACCCTGTTTTTAATTGACAGAGAAGGAAAAATAATTCAGAAATTTACTGGTTTCAGCGAATCCTTAAAAGACCAGTTAGCTAAAGCAATTGAAAGTGAAAAGTAAAAAAACAGTATTTTTTCTATTGAAAAATTTATTTGTATTCGTACTGTTAATCAACAGCGTTGTAAGAGCACAGCATACAGAAATTCAGGATAAAGCCGTCAAAAAAGTTTTAGAAAAATCGTATCCCGCAGCTGTAAAGCTGTGGGGTATTGATAGTTTAAACTTAAAACAAAACAGCCCGCAGTTTTCAGGTGTTGTCGTCAAGCCAGAAGGAATTATTTTAACTGCAGCTCATGCTATTCATCCGGGGAATTTTTATAGTGTACATTTTCCTGATGGAAAAAAGGTGAAAGCTAAGGCTTTGGGAAGAATGGGAATTAAATCCATGCAGGGAAGACCAGATATAGGAATGCTTAAAATAATAGATCCGGGAACTTACCCTTTTGCAGAAATGGGTTGGTCGGATAGTATGAGTACTAATAATTTGTGTGTCAGTATAGCGTATCCAACAACCCTTAATCAGGATGTTCCAACCATACGTGTAGGTAAAATAACAACCGCGTTAGATCCATGGGGATTTATAGTTTCAACCTGCAAAATGGAGCCAGGGGATTCCGGAGGTCCGCTTTTTGATAATCTGGGGAGGGTTATTGCAATTCATAGCCGTATCGCCATAGATGAAGATATTAATTACGAGTCACCTGTCAATCTTTTTAGAGAATATTGGGAAGATTTGCTGCAACCGGTAAATTACGCAGAACTGCCTTCAAATAAACAACAATTTGCACCTGACACTTCAAAAGATAAACTTATAAATTTAAGCGTTACTCCTCCTAATTTAGTGGCAAAAGGAATCGTCGAAATAGTAAGTAAGGATGATAAAGCAAAAGTAATAGCTTTTGGTACGCTTATTAAGCCAGACAATAAATCAGGAAAATTTACATGCATTGTTACCAAAAGCAGTCTGCTAACAAACGCAGTTGTAGTTAAAATTGATGGTAAATTATACGATGCAAAAGTTGTTGCTACTAGTTTTCCAAATGATTTAGCACTCCTAAAAATCAATAAAATTAATAAAGATGCAATTTCTAATACTAAAGCTGTTGAATCATTTAAGAATCTTGGAATACCCCTTGTTAGTTTTTTAAGTGATAATAAAAATGAATTAAGTTCTTTAGGATCTGATGTCTTTAAGTTTGAGGCTAAACCTGCTAAAGGTTACTTTGGTGCCGGAGCCAATTTTATTAAAGGAAATATAACAATCACCAGTTTTAGTCCGGATAGTCCGGCTGCAAAAGCAGGTCTGCAAGTACAGGATCAGGTCAAATTTATTAACGGTATTGCTGTTACGAAGCCCGAAGATTATGGCAGGGAATTAATGCAGTATTTGGTTGGTGATACGATTTCGATAAAGGGATTAAGAAACGGAGAGGAGTTCAGTTATAACGTAGTATTAGAGAAATCTCCTTTAAGTGATCACCCTTCGAATAAATTTGAAGGTGGCAGAAGTGAACGATTTGATAATTTTGAATCTGTTTTTGCGCATGATGCAAAGTTAAAACCGTATCAATGTGGAGGCCCTGTTTTTAAAGCTGATGGAACTTTTATAGGAATTAATATAGCCCGATTTAGTCGCACGTGTTCTTTGGCAATACCTGCTGAGGTAATTTTTAATTTTGTAGAATCTTCTTTAAAAACTGAAATTTAATAGTTTACTAAATAATATTAACCAGAACGCTTTCTTTTTAGGAAGCGTTTTTTTATGTTTTTAACGTTAAAAAAAAGTAAGTAAATATTTATAATTTAAGTTAAAAATAATTAGGTTTGCCGTTATGGAAATATTTGAAACTATTTCTAATATAAAAAACGAACAAACAAAAGTTCGGTTTATATCATAACTTTATTTATATTTGCAAAGCCATTAGTATGAGGATTATAGGGAAAAAGACAATCTTAAAGATCAAAAAGAAAAACATAGGAAATAAAAAGCTATGTATTGAAATTGATAAATTAATCACAGATTTAGAAAAGTTTAATCCTAACGAAAAAAATATTAACGACATTAGAAATGATGCAGATTGTGTTCATAATGACGGATTTTATTTTTTTGATATTCACATTCACAGAACACTGATATTGATTGAGTTTGATGAGGACGGTGAAGCTACAATTGTTTGGGCCGGAACGCATCAGGAATATGAATCGACATTTAAAAATACCAAATCGACTATTGAAAAATGGTTGAGAAAAAACGGTTATATAGTATGAAAACACATTTTGACATAGAGCAACTAATAGAAAAGGGCGTAATCACAAACGAATTGGATTATGAAAGAGCGCTTATTGCCGACAGAAAATTGAGACTTCTTGCAAAGGAAGATTTCAACTTTAAAAAGCTAAGAACTAAACTGCGTGATATAATTGAAAAATATGAAAATGCAGAATGGAGTGATGTTAATCAAATTGATGATGCCAAACTTTTAGAAAGTGACAAAGCAGAACAGATTGCCGAATTAGAAAGAGTTTTTCTGGAAAACAGAAAACAGGCAATCAGAAAAAAACTCAAAGAACTGGAATTGACTCAGGAAAATTTAGGCTCAATTTTAGGACATAAAAGTAAGACTCATATGTCTGAACTTATGAATGGTATCAAACCTTTTACTTTAAGAGATTTAATTGTGATAAATCGGTTATTAAAAATAGAAATAGCTGTATTGATTCCGGTTTTCCTTTCCAAAGAAGATCAAATTAAGGTAAAGGAGGCTGTGATAAAATTGGGCAAACCAAAAGTAAGACTAACAAGTGATGATTTGGTTTTAGGGTAATTGAATAATTTTGATTAATATAATGATAGAACGCTTTTTGTGCAAGGAAGCGTTTTTCCTTTTTAAGAAATAGAAAGAATATTTTCGTAAACTTGTTTTTTATAATACTTCCAAAATTCACAAGTACATAATTGGAAGAAGCGTGAAATTATAGATATATAATATGAATAATACAGTATTCTATTCTTGGCAATCTGATTTGGAGAATAAATTTAATCGCTCATTTATTCAAGAAGTTCTTGAAAAAGCTGTAAAAATTCTCGCCAAAGATGAAAAATTTTTATTAAATGCTGTTGTTGATAGAGATACTTATGGCATGGTAGGCAGTCCTTCAATAGTCGAATCTATTACTGCCAAAATCGCAAAATCAGATGTTTTTATTTGCGATATTTCAATTATTAATTTTTCATCTACAGCTCGCCCTACTCCAAATCCAAATGTTTTGTATGAATTGGGATTTGCTTCTGCAATACTCGGTTGGGATAGAATTATAATGATACAAAATACAGCTTACGGTAGTATAGATATGTTGCCTTTCGATTTACGAGGAAGACGTGTTTTACAATATAATTTAGACAGCTCTGTTGAAAGTAAAAGTGAAGAAAGAAATAAATTAAAAAATACCTTAGTAAGTATATTTCGAGATGTTCTAAAGCATTATGCTAATGATTTTATTTTAAAAGAAAAAATTGTTTGGTGGGGGAAATGGACAATTGATTCTAAAATTAAAGTTCGTGGCGGGCAGTTGCATATTAGTAGAGTTTCATCGGATGCATTTTTATTTACTATTTCAATTTATGATGGGGCAAGATCCGGTAACATTTCTGGGAAAGCACAAATTATGACTCCGCATTCGGCTTATTCAAAAATTAAAACTTTTGATGGACAAAATTGTGGAATTATTTTTCGTAGAAGACTTGAAAATGACAGATGGTTTATCGAAGTTGAAGAAGGAGAAAATTGTGATACTTTCCATGGTTATAATGCTACATTTTCAGGACATTATATTCATGAAACAGAGATGATTGTCGATAATGGTCACATAGATGAAATTGACCTTAACGAAATAGAAAGAATTACAGGTAAATATTTATCAATTTTTTTAGGAAATTTTCAAGAGTTACATTTTGAAGAAGATTCGGAGGATAAAAGTCTAACAGTAATATCAGGTGGAGTAAAAGGATTGTATACAATTATGGAATCTATAGTTGCATTAGATGAGTCAGGGTGTGTTTGGTGTGCATTTATTGATCCAGAGATTGATTCAATTCGATATTTTTCAAATGTGCCAAATGAAATTAAAAACAAACCGAAATCTATCCAATCTTGGTTAGATAAGTTTCCTAGTAAAGAAGTTATTGAAAATGATAAAAATGAACAATATTTAGATGAAGAATTTTAAAACTTCTAGGCCATCTATATTTTAAATAGTAATAGCAATTACTTCACAGTAGAAACCAATAACTCCCGAATATCCACTTTTAAAAAAATAGAAATCTCATAAAGTGTTTCAATAGACGGTTGAATTTCATTTGTACACCAACGAGAAACAGTAGATTCCGTTTTGTTTAAATGATTAGCTAATTCTTTTCCACTTCTATTTTTTTCAGCTAAGACAGATTTTATTCTATTTAAATTTTCTTTTGACACTATGTTGATTTATGAATTCTCCTGCAAATATCGCAAAATTTTAAATACTTGAAAATCAAAGTTTAATATGTTGAAATTGCTTTTTCGTGTTGATTTATTTTGTTTTAAATATTATTTATTATAATATTGTGTAAATAAGTTGTCGTAATGAAGCAAAAAAATATAATTCAGCGCACAGGAAAAAGGCAATTGAAGGTACATCAAAAATACATTTCAAGGTCATACCATCGTTATGTTGTATTCCCAGAAATCAGACTTTGTGGGAAGTGGCTTCAGGGAATTGGCTTCGATTGCGGACAATTCGTAACAGTTTTACTTGAAGAAAATAAAATTATCATCACGGTGAGCAACGAAACAGAAATAGAGGAGTAAATATTTGTTTCAATTTAATATTTAAAAATGCTCTTTTAGCTCGTATCACAAAAAATTCAAATATAATTTATCTCTAAATCATTCTTCCAATTCTAAAATCAAATCCAATTTCACAACAACCATTGAATTAATTCAATATTTTAATAAAAAACCATAAGTACCTTGTGTTGTTAAAATAAACACAAACACTTATGAAAAAAATCTACTATTTAATGCTGTCCTTTCTGATATCGGGATCAGTTTCTGCAGCTACTTATTATGTAACACCAATCGGAACTGCTTCAAATTCTGGTTCGAGTTTTACTAACGCAATGAATTTTAAAACGGCTGTTGGCAAAGCCGTTGCCGGAGATGTTATTTTATTGCAGGCCGGAACGTATACAATTGCGTATACTACCGGTGCCAAAAACACGATTTCATTTACAAAATCAGGAACTTCGGCAAGTCCTATTAAGGTGGAATGCGTAAACAACGGAAGGGCGATCATAGATTTTTCGTTTCCGGATCAGGAATGGGTACAGGATTCGTACGGTTTTAGCATTACAGGTTCTTATTGGAGTTTTAAAGGAATTGCCATTACCAGAGCGGGCTATCAGGGCGCTTATGTAACAGGTTCTAATACTGTTTTTGAAAATTGTGCTTTTTACAACAATCGTAATACCGGTCTGGAAATTAACAAAGGAGGTTCGAATACCACAGTAAAAAACTGCGATGCGTACAGAAATTATGACCCTAAAAAGAAGGGAAGCATGGCAGACGGATTCGGCCCAAAACAAGAACAGGGACCGGGAAATAAATTCATTAACTGTCGTGCCTGGGAAAATTCAGATGACGGATACGATTGTTTTGACAGTACCCAAAAAGTGACTTTCGAAAACTGCTGGGCAATCAGAAATGGAGTAGATGTGTGGAATTACGGAGGCTTTACCGGAAACGGAAATGGTTTTAAAGTAGGAGGAAATTCTGTTCCGGCAGACAATGTACTGACTAGATGTGTTGCGATAGGACATCCCAAAAAAGGATTTGATCAGAATAACAATACCGGAAGCATAACGGTTTATAATTGTACAGGATTCGGAAACAACATCAACTTTGGTTTTGGAAATCCGGTGCAATCTGGAAAGAAACATATTTTCAAAAATAATATTTCATTATCCGGAACTATATCAATTTCAAACGCCACGCAGCAAAACAACTCGTGGAATTTAAGTGTAACTGTAAGCACTGCCGATTTTACAAGTACCAGTACTTCACTTGCCATAGCAGCCCGACAGTCAAATGGTGATCTTCCGACTAATTTGCCTTTCAAATTAGTTCAGGGAAGCGATCTGATTGACAAAGGAACGAATGTTGGTCTTTCGTATTTCGGCAGTAATCCTGATTTGGGTTATGCTGAAAGTAACTTTACAACCGCTAAAAAAATAAATACAGATCTGGCTGGAGAAACGATAGAAGATACGAACTCTGGTTTTGCATTTAATTATTATCCAAATCCCGTAAAAAATATTCTGACAATAGAATTAGACAATGAAATGGTAAAAGGTACAGTAATAGAATTGGCGGATTTATCGGGTAAATTGATTGTTAATAAAACAATGAATGGGCAGATACAAAACTTAAGTTTAGAGAATCTTCCGTCAGGAGTTTATATTTTGAACTTGATAACTTCCGGAAATAAAATTAGTAAACGCATCATTAAAGAGTAGACATTTGTAAATTTTTATTATTTTCACTTTAAAATTAAATAAGAAAAATATGTCGAATTATAAAGTATTAATCGCACTAATCTTTTCTGTAATTTTTAGTAATTATGTACATCCGCAATCAGGAAAAGTCATTATAAAACCAATTACAAATGCGGATAATAGTGTTGACTTTACTTATACCAAAGAAGCAGTAGGCAGTTATATAGTCAGCGTCAATTTCGGAAAACTGATAAATGCAGTAACAAGTGTTACAAAATTTAATGCAACTGCCGATTCAGGTTTACTTTTTACGTTAAAGCCAATCAATAAGAATAAAAAAATCGATTTTTTATATACGTATAATGCAACTCAGGGCTATTTAAATCCGACTGTAAATCAGGATATCATCTATTCACTCCCTTTTAAAGAAGGGAATGTGGTAAAAATTTATGCCATCACCAGAAGTGATATGAGTCCTGAAAGGTGGAAGAGTTATCTTGTTTATTCCAGAAATCAGGATACTATTTTCAGTATGAGAAAAGGAACTGTTGCCATTATTAGAAATTTTTCTGAAAAAGATTACGACGAAGTAACCAAAAAAACTACCAGTATTGAGAGAAAGCAAATTGTTATAGAACATGCTGACGGAACCTTTGCTACTTATTCGGGAGTTGAGGAAAAATCAATTAGTGTTACGCTAGGTGAAAAAGTGGATGCTCATACTCAACTAGGTGTTATGAACAGATACAATGATGATACCTTTAAATTTGTTTTCAATGTCTATTATCATGAACAGGACGAAAAGAACAAAAAGAATTTTAGAGGCATCGAAGTAGCTTTTAGTCCTAATTTTATAACCCAAAAAGGGATAGGGAAATTGGTAGACAAAAGGGAATATGTCGTGATTTATAATGATACTGTCAGGCTTCAGGAATAAATTCAAAATAAAAACACATGAAGTTGTCCTTTGAGACAGGCTCATGTGTTTTATTTTAATGAAATGCCTTTAAAGACAATCCAAATACTATGTTTCTATGTGTTTAGAACAGAAATTTAATTCCTAGTCTTTTTCTTTCCTTCAATATTCGGCAGAAATCCGGTAATGATTCCAAGCAAAGGAAGAAAAGCGCAAATGCTAAATACATAAGAAATACTCGTTACATCGGCTATTTTTCCCAGAACAGCAGAACCCAAACCGCCCATTCCGAAAGCAAATCCAAAGAAAAGACCAGCAACCAGACCGACTTTTCCGGGCATTAATTCGGTGGCATAAACCAAAATAGCAGAGAAAGCAGACGAAATAATCAGTCCGATAATGACAGATAATATTCCTGTCCAGAATAAAGAAACATATGGCAGCAGCATTGTAAAAGGAGCAGCTCCCAAAATAGAAATCCAGATGACATATTTTCTTCCGAAACGATCTCCAATCGGTCCACCAATTAAGGTTCCTGCAGCAACTGCACCTGAAAATAAAAATAAATAAACCTGTGACTGCTGTATTGAGATGTGAAATTTATCAATCAAAAAGAAAGTGTAATAACTCGTTATACTGGCCATGTAGAAATATTTGGAGAAAATCAAAACCAATAAAATAATCAGGGAAACGATTACTCTGTTTTTAGACAAATGATGTGTCTCAATTTTATGCGCTGCTTTATTGGCATTTCTTTCAGCTAAATGTTCCGTGTACCAAAGTGCAATTTTATACAATGCAAAAATTCCAATCAGTGCAATAAGGCAAAACCATGCAATGTAAGTTTGTCCGTGCGGAATGACGATAAAAGCGGCCAACAATGGTCCGATGGCACTTCCTGCATTTCCTCCCAACTGAAAGATTGACTGCGCCAGTCCTTTTTTACCGCCCGAAGCGAGATGCGCTACTCTCGAAGATTCCGGATGAAAAATCGAAGATCCGATTCCGATTAAACTTACCGAAAACAACAGATAAGCAAAGCTCGTGGCAATAGAAGCAAAAAATAGCCCGACAAGCGTAAACGACATTCCGATTAGTAAAGAATAAGGTTTCGATTTTTTATCGGTATACATTCCGACAAACGGCTGAAGAATAGACGCGACGATTTGATACGTAAAAGTAATGATACCGATTTGGGAAAAACTCAAATTAAAATTGTCTTTGAGCAAAGGATAAATTGACGGAATTACAGCCTGCAAAAGATCATTGATTAAATGCGAAAAACTGATTATGAATAAGATTGAATAGGTGGTTTTTTTGATAATTTCCGGATGAGCTTTAATAGTGTCCATGAGTTATTTTCAGGTTTTAAAATGATTTAAAATAACAGTTGTATTATTTTTTACAAAGGTGAAAAGAAATAATAATGTCGTAATTACTATATTTGGACAATGAATAATGATATTCGGACATATAAAGTAGTGAGTTTTGGATTTCAAATTAATCCTGAGTTACCGGTTGTGGGGTATACTGAAATGGTAAACGATGCCGTTTGTGTCTCGCATTCGCACCCGCGGGCACAGATTATTTACGCGACAAGCGGAGTCATGAATGTTGTGGTCGATAATCAGATTTGGGTGGTTAATCCGCTGCAGGGACTTTGGATTCCGGGTGGCGTCGAGCATCAGGTTTCGTTTCAGAAAGATGTCAATTTGTACAGTGCTTTTATTGATCCATCATTTACAGACGGACTGCCGACTGCGAGTTTTTCTTTTGATATTTCGGTGTTTCTAAAACAATTGTTGTTCAAAATCATTTCTTTTGGAACAGAAGGAGATATTGCACCCGCAAAAAGAAGAATCATTGATGTGTTTCTGGATGAACTGACTTTAATTGAACCGAGTGCGACTTTCCTGCCGACAACCAATCACGAAAGGTTACAAAAAGTAGTGGAACTTTTACTTAACGATGTCGCCAGTAAAAACACGATCGACCATTATGCAGAAATTTCTTTTATGAGCAGCAGGACCTTATCCCGATTGTTCATAAAAGAACTCGGAATGAATTTTAGCGACTGGCGTACCCGCTTAAAATTACTCGAAGCTATAAAACGACTAGGCGAAAAACAATCCATAAAAGAAATCGCACTCGATTTGGGTTATGAAACGGCCAGTGCTTTTATATTTATGTTCAAAAAACATTTAGGAACTACACCTTCTAATTATATTTTAGAGGATCAGAAATGAGTTTTTAACCTCATAATTATATGACTCAGTTTTAAAGATATTTTATTATAAATTAATAATGTTTTAAAATTCTCTCAAAAAAGGAATATTTTGTTAATTTCAGGACGGTACAGGACAGTACAGGTTATGAAATGTAAAAGGAACACTTATCTTTAATCCCAAAATATCTTTTTATGCGAAATCGATTTCAAAATTTTAAAAAATTATTTGTTTTTATAGTTTTATTTTCTTCAGCTTTTGTATTTGCTCAGGAAAATAAGCCTGCCACATGGATTTGGTATCCAGGCGATTTCGAAGTTTGGTTAAGCAATAAAATGCAGGTAAGACGCACAGAACGCGAAGCAGTATTTCCTCCGCTTTGGCAATATTATAGTCCGTATGCTTTGGTTACTTTTCAAACAGAAGTAGATATTCCGCAACCAGACGACGTGAAAATTTACTCAGAAGGACCTTTTCAATTACTTTTAGACGGCGTTCAGATTTACGGACAGCCAAAATCAATAACGGTTCCAGCCGGAAAACATAAAATTTCTTTTAAAGTGTACAATCAGGAAGTATTGCCGGCAATTTATATTAATGGAAAATACGTTAAATCTGATGCTTCATGGAAAGTAACCAACGAAGATAAACTTTGGATTGACGAAACCGGAAAAGCGCAACAATCTGGTACGCCATGGGTTCCTGTTGGTTCCTGGAATTTTGATTCAGCAGAGAATAAACCTTCGGGATTTAAACTAACAACCAAACCTTTAAGTGCAAAGAAAACAGAAAAAATTGGAGCGGGTCAGTTGGTAGATTTTGGAAAAGAGACTTTCGGTTATATTAAAATTCATGGTTTAAAAGGAAAAGGGAAACTAGCGCTTTATTATGGGGAATCTCGTGAAGAAGCTTTGGATTCTGCTAAATGCGAAACTTTAGATCATTTATCTTTTGACGGAAAACAATCCCAAACTTATACACATAATGGCTCGAAAGCATTCCGTTATGTTCAAGTACAAGCAGATGCTGGAGTAAAATACGATTCAATTTCGATGCTTTATGAATATTTGCCATTAGATTATCGCGGCGCATTCAAATCATCAGACGAACAATTGAATAATATTTGGGATGTGTCAGCTTATACGATGCATTTAACTTCTCGAGAATTTTTTATAGACGGAATAAAACGCGATCGCTGGGTTTGGTCTGGTGATGCGTATCAGAGTTATTTAATGAATTACTATTTGTTCTTTGATTCGGCTTCTGTAGAACGAACGCTTTTAGCACTTCGCGGAAAAGATCCTGTAACGGCTCACGTAAATATCATTATGGATTATTCGCTGTATTGGTTTGTAGGTGTTTACGATTACTACTTACACACAGGCGATACGAAATTCATCAAAACTTTCTATCCAAGAATGAAATCGCTGATGGATTTCTGTTTAGAAAGAAGAAACAAAAACGGATTCCTTGAACCATTAGAAGGGGACTGGGTTTTTATTGATTGGGCAGACGGATTGCCAAAAACGGGAGAAGTGAGTTTTGAACAAATGCTTTTAGCAAGAAGTTTAGAAGCAATGGCGGTAAGTGCTGAAATTGCTGGGAAAACTGAAGATCAAAAACAGTATCAGAAATTAGGAACTGATTTAAAAACCAAATTATTTGATGTCTTTTGGGATAAAAAAGAAAACGTGATGAAACACCAGCGTATCGATGGAAAAATACAAAACATCGTAACCAGATACGCTAATATGTTTGGTATTTTCTTTAATTATTTTAATGAAGAACAAAAACAAAGCGTAAAAAATAAAGTGTTACTCAATAAAGATGTTCTTCAAATCACAACGCCATACATGCGTTTTTACGAGTTAGAAGCGTTGTGTGCGATGGGCGAACAGAATTATGTTTTAAAAGAAATGAAAGATTATTGGGGTGGAATGCTGAATGAAGGCGCAACATCTTTCTGGGAGGAATACAGACCAAACAAAAAAGGAACGGAGCATTTAACAATGTATGGTCGTCCATACGGGAAAAGTCTTTGCCATGCTTGGGGTGCGAGTCCGATTTATTTATTAGGAAAATATTATTTGGGTGTAAAACCAACTGCTCCGGGTTATGCTGAATACGAAATCAAACCAAACCTTGGAGGATTGCAATGGATGGAAGGAAAGGTACCTACGCCAAACGGAGAAGTGGCTTTGTACGTTAGCAAATCAGAAATTAAAGTAAAAGCAGTTGAAGGTCAGGGGAAATTGATTGTTGAAAGTAAATCAAAACCAAAATCAAATTCAGGAGCATTTACAGAAGTTTCTAAAAATAAATATCAATTAATGGTGCAACCAAATGTAGCCTATCAAATTAGCTACAAAGCTTTATAATTTATGAGTCTTACAAAATTTCAAAGGTGCTTATTGGCATTGTTTATTTTAATAGCACCCAATTTAACGCAAGCACAGAATAAAGAACTGAAACCAGTTTCGTACACTGTTGTTACAAAAAAACTGCAGACCTACACTTTGCAACAATATGCTCACGTGTTCTCGGGAAGTAAACATAATGTGGTAGGATTGGCAACAGAATTGCGTGGATTTAAAGCAGTTCGGCTTCCATTGGACAGTTATAAAAATGGAACTCAAGATCCCTTAAAATTAAATTTTTCGCACAATTCAAAATTGTTAATCGGAATTTTTAAGGATACTTCTTCAGATTATTTGCAGGCTAATCAATTGGAAAATGCACAGTTGGTTATCCAAAATGGAGTTACAGTTACGGGACTTCCGGCTGTTGATGTTTATGCTTTGGAAGTGAAAAAAGGAATTCAAACCATTTTTCCCAACAAAAAGGGATTATTTATGGTATTGGGAGCTATAAATAATACGAGTTCTTTAGTGCAAACGGATGCTAAAATGTTAGATGGAAGAGAATGGAAGTTTCCGTATATCATAGAAGATTTTTCAGATGAAAAACCACTTTTCGAAATTATCAGTGGAGAAAACAAACCCGTTATTGATGAAGGAATGTCCGGAACAGAAGGAATTCAGGGCGGTTTTGAAGGCGGACGTGTTGTAAAAGTTGGGGATACGTACCACATGTTTCCAACAGAAAGAGCAGGAGAAAAAGGCGTTGATTACTATTACGATCGTGTAAAAACAAAAATAGGGCACTGGACAAGTAAAGATGCGATTCACTGGAAAAGAGAATCGACAATTTACCAAGCAAGCGGAACTTACGCTGTAACAGAAGACGATAATCCAATGAATGACCGTCGTGGTGCTATTTGGTCGTATATGCCGGTTTTCAACGAAAAAGCAAACAAATGGTATGGTTATTATTTAGCCTACACCGTTCATAAAGAAATTCAGCCGAATCATTCCTTTGGAAGAATCTGGCGTTGCGAATCAACTGTAGATGGAATCGACGGAATTGGTGGTCCGTACAAAGATATGGGTATTATTATGGAACCAGGATTGGATTCACAGCCTTGGGAAGGACGACAAGGAGTGGCTTCTTTTTTTCCATATAAAGTGGGCGATAAATATTTTGGATTCTATAGCGGTGCATATCCGTTCAATTCATGGGCAGATTATCCTAAGAAATCAGGAAAAGGCTGGTTTGTGGCTTTGGCAGAGTCAAATAGTCTCGAAGGGCCTTGGACTCGTTTGAATAAAGGTTTGGAGCCGATAAAAACAATTCATCCGCAATTTGTAGAAAACCCAATTGTGAGTCAATTACCCAATGGTTTGTACATCGCAATTTTCGACGGAGGCCCAGACGGCTGGGGTCATCATTTACCAAATATGATTGCGTATTCATTATCAGCAGACGGTGTTAATTGGGCAGAAGCACATTATTTACCAATCGAAACCAAAGTAGATAAATGGTGGGATATTATGAGAACGCCATTGTGTTTAATCCCAGAAGGAAATGATGTTTATACAATCGTATACAATGCAATTGATTTAAAGAGAAGATTTCATCCAACAGGAATGGTAAAAGTAAAATTGAACAGAGATGTGATGGATTCTAAATTAAAAGAATTGAAAAGATAAAGTTTCCCGCAGATTTTGCAGATTAAGCAGATAAAGAAATCAGCCAAATCTGCAAAATCTGCGAGAGAAAAAAAACTTTGCGTCTCAGCGACTTTGCGAGAGTTAAATAAAAAGCTTAAAAATTAATCTCGCAAAGACACAAAGTCACAAATAAAAAAACTTAGAGCCTTAGTGCCTTCGTGGCAAAAAAAACATAACAATGAAAATTAAATATCTAATCGTAGCCATTTCAGCACTTGCCGTAACCAGCTGTGCAACCAAATACAAGAAAAGAGAAATCACCGACAGTGTAATGCAGGAGATTTACGAAGAAATCAAAACGCCTTATAAATACGGTTTGGTGATGGTTCCTACCGACAATTCATACAAAATGGATTGTCCAAGTGTGTTTAGAAAAGGTGGGAAATGGTATATGACGTATTTAATTTACGACGGAAGAGGTTATGAAACCTGGTTAGCAGAAAGCGATAATCTTTTAGATTGGAAACATCTGGGAAAAGTAATGTCTTTCTCAGAAAACGAAAAACATTGGGATGTCAATCAAAAAGCAGGATATATTTCTTTGCAAGATATGACTTGGGGCGGAAGTTACGAATGGGAAAAATACGATGATAAATACTGGATGAGTTATTTTGGAGGAGACAGCAAAGGTTACGAAGCAGGTGTTTTATCAATCGGAATGGCATATACTAAAGAATCGCCGACGAAACCACACGAGTTTCAAAGGTTAGAAAATCCGGTTTTAACGCCAAAAGACAAAGACGCCAAATGGTGGGATAATAGTACGATGTATAAAAACAGTGTAATCCGTGATAAAGATAAACTGACGGGACACAATTTTATCATGTATTACAATGCTCGTGGAGATAGTTTAAATCCAGCAAAAGGTGCGGAGCGTATCGCAATGGCGGTTTCAAACGATATGAAAACATGGAAACGTTATGGTGATAAACCCTTAATCAACCATCATAAAGGAATTTCAGGAGATGCTTATATTCAGCGTATTAATGATACTTGGGTAATGTTCTATTTTGGAGCTTTTTGGACGGGTTGGAATCAAGGTGCATTTAACCGTTTCGCCGTTTCGAATGATTTAGTAAACTGGACCGACTGGAAAGGCGACGATTTAGTTAAATCTTCTGAACCTTACGATGATTTGTTTGCTCATAAATCATTTGTAGTAAAACATGATGGAGTTGTTTATCATTTTTACTGCGCGGTTAACAAAGCAGAACAAAGAGGAATTGCCATTGCAACTTCTAAAGATTTAGGGAAAAGCAAATTGAGTTTTGTGGCACCGCCTGAGAAGAAGAAGAATTAAGAGGAAAGTACAAAGTACAAAGAATTAAGATATAGTACGTTTTAAACCTGTCAGGTTTAACAACCATAAGATAAATAAAGACCAAGTTTGTCATTTCGACTGAAAGGAGAAATCACACTCGTAACCACAAAGATTGTCGATTACAGTTGTGGAATTTCTAGTGCGATTCCTCCTTCGTCGGAATGACAAAAAAACTAAAAATAAAATAATGTTTAAGCAAAATCATATTCAGCAATTTTTCAACTTTCGACTTTCGACTTTCGGCTTTTTGACTGTAATTTTACTTTTCACAATTAACATTAACGCCCAATCTGTAACAGGAGAACCAGCGGGAGTTCCAGAGTTGAATAAAAAGTACGAATTTGCTCCGTGGGAAGATCCAACAATCACAAGCATCAACAGACAGCCATCAAGAGCGACTTCATATTCATACACTTCTGTTGAAGATGCTTTAAAAGGCGACAGAACCAAAAGCCGAATCCAGATGCTAAATGGCGATTGGGATTTCAAATATGCTGTAAATCTAAAAGAAGCTTCAAAAGATTTCTATAAAAATACTGTTTCAGGCTGGGATAAAATCGAAGTACCTTCCAACTGGGAAATGAAAGGATATGATAATCCGATTTACAAAAGTGCCGTTTATCCGTTTAGACCAATAAATCTGCCTTATATTCCGAAAGATTATAACGGAGTAGGTTCTTATCAAAGAAGTTTTACCGTTCCTGAAAATTGGAAAGATATGACGGTTACGCTTCATTTTGGTGCCGTAAGTTCAGGTTTTGAAGTTTGGTTAAATGGAGAATTTTTAGGTTATGGCGAAGACAGTTTTTTGCCGTCAGAGTTTGATATTACACCCTATTTAAAAGCGGGAGAAAATGTAGTTTCTGTTCGTGTAATTCGTTGGACAGATGGTTCTTATTTAGAAGATCAGGATCACTGGCGAATGAGCGGCATCCAGCGTGAAGTTTTCATTATGGCCGAGCCAAAACTGCGTATTCAAGATTTCTTTGTTCAAACGAAATTAGATAAAGAATACAAAGATGCTATTTTCAAATTGCGTCCAAAAGTAGAGAATTTGACTGGAGCAAAAATCAAAGATTATACGATGCATGTTCAGTTGTACGATGCTAATAATACTGCCATGTTCAAAGAACCGCTTCAAAGACCTGTAATCGATTTAATCAACGAAAGTTATCCGCGTTTGGATAATGTTCGTTTTGGATTCTTTCAGGAAACCATTAAAAATCCTAAAAAATGGAGTTCAGAGGAACCGAATTTGTATACGATGGTTATTTCATTAAAAGATAAAAATGGAAATGTTACCGAGGCTAAAAGCTGTAAAGTAGGTTTCCGTTCGATTGAATTTTCGAAAGAGAATGGTAAAATGCTCATCAACGGAAAAGAAACGTATGTATATGGCGTAAACCGTCACGATCATCATCCGACGAGAGGGAAAGCCGTTACGAGAGAAGATATCAAACAAGATATTACCACAATTAAGAAGTTCAATTTCAACTTTATACGTACAAGCCATTATCCAAACGATCCTTATTTCTACGAATTATGTGATCAATACGGAATCATGGTTATGGACGAAGCCAATCAGGAAACACACGGAATAGGTGGTAAATTAAGCAACGATCCGCTTTGGACAAACGCTTATATGGAAAGAATGATTCGAATGGTCGAAAGAGATAAAAACCATCCGTCTGTCGTAATGTGGAGTTTGGGTAATGAAGGCGGAAAAGGGCCGAACCATTCTGCAATGTCGGGTTGGGTTCACGATTTTGATATTACGCGTCCGGTACATTACGAACCTGCACAAGGAAATGCAAAATTAGACGGATATATTGATCCGCTTGATCCGAGATATCCAAAAACAATCGATCACGCCTATCGATTCGAAAACCCGCAAGATGATTCGTATGTCGATATGGTGAGCCGTTTTTATCCAGGCGTTTTCACACCTAAATTTTTAGTCGATCAAAAGAAAGATACACGTCCGATTATTTTTGTCGAATATTCTCATGCCATGGGAAATTCGGTTGGAAATTTAAAAGAATTGTGGGATGAATTCCGTTCGCTTCCTAGAGTTATTGGAGGTTGTATTTGGGAATTCAAAGATCAGGGAATCGTAAAATTTGATTCAAGATCAGGTCAGAATTATTTTGCACATGGCGGAGATTTCGGCGAAAAATATCACGACGGAAACTTCAATACAAAAGGAATTGTTGATTCTTACGGAAAACCAAAAGGTTCTATTTTTGAGAATAAATGGGTGTATCAGCCAGCGATTTCAACTTTAAACGGAAATCAATTAGAAATTAAAAACCGTCAGGCAGTAAAATCTTTAGAAGGATATATTCCGGTTTTAAAGGTGTTGGAAAACGGAAATGTGATTAAAACTCAGATTTTAAAACCTTTGAAAGTAGAAGCAGGACAATCGACAACTTTAGATATCAGTTCTTATTTGCCAAATATGAAAGCTGATGCTGAATATATTTTAAATATAGAATTCCAGCTTTCAAAAGATGAACTTTGGGCTTCAAAAGGTTACGCTGTCGCGAAAGATCAGTTTGTGTTGAAAAAGAAAGAAGTTGTTTCAACTGAATCTAAAAAAGAAAATAGCAATGTTTCTGAATCAGATTCTGATTTCAAAATCAAAGGAAAAGCATTTGATATTACAATCAATAAAACAAACGGAGCTTTGAGTTCGTATGTTTTTAATGGAGAAGAACAGGTTTTTGCACCGTTGCTTCCGAACTTTGTAAGACCGCTTACAGATAACGATAAACGTGGTTGGAAGTCTCAAAAATTATTAAAACAATGGTATAAAGCAAAACCAAAATTGGTAAATATTGCCATTGATAAATCGGCTTCAGCAATTAAAATCACAAGTAATTATGAAGTGATAAAAGACAGTGCAAGCGTAAATGTGGTTTACAGTATTTTACCAAACGGATTAATAAAAGTAGATTACAGCTTAAAAGCATCAGACAAACTGCCAAACATTCCAAAAATCGGAATGCAGATGGGAGTTAAAAGAAGTTTCGACCAGATTTCATGGTACGGAAAAGGTGAATTGGAAAATTACAGCGACAGAAGTTTTGGTTCGTTTGTTGGGAAATATTCGCTTCCAATAAATGATTTTATCGAACATTACCCAAAACCACAGGAAAACGGAAACAGATGTGATGTAAGATGGATGGCATTAAGCACTCCACAAAAAAATAACGGATTTTTAGTAGTAAACGATACTAAAGTTCTAAGCATGAGCGCATGGCCATACACGCAAGAAAACCTAAGTGCATCAGGACATACGTACGATTTGAAAGATCCAGGATTTTTAACTGTAAACATCGATTTAATCCAAATGGGTGTGGGAGGAAATGACAGCTGGACGATTGTAGCACAGCCATTAGAACAATATCAGATTAAATCTGGAAATTATGACTACAGTTTTTATTTGACGCCTTTCAGCGGTTCGAAGAATGAATTGGAAAATAGTTTGAAGAAGTTTAAATATTAGATTACGATTTATCCTAACAGGTTTCCAAAACCTGTTAGGTATTTTGTATTTATAGATAAAGTACAGTATAAGTACAGTTTGTCATTTCGACGAAGGAGAAATCTTCGTAAGTAGCTCCGCATGCTGGATCAACTTTGTAGAGTTTCTTGCGAAGATTTCTCCTTCGTCGAAATGACAAAAAAACGGAAATACATCAAACCCGACAGGTTTTAAAAACCTGTCGGGTTTACGAACAAAATAAAAACAATAAAATGTTTCAAAAAAAACACCTCTTTTTCATGTTATTTCTTGTGGGATTCCTTTCCGCGCAGGAAGTCCATAAAAAAGAAACTACTTTTCAGCCAACATTAGAATCCTCAAGACCTTGGGTATATTGGTATTGGATGAAATCGGCGTATTCTAAAGCGGGAATTACAGCCGATTTAGAAGCGATGAAACAAGGTGGAATTGCGGGTGCATATTTAATGACCATCAAAGGCCCAGCCAATCCACCATTGATTGAACCGCCGGTTTTACAGTTGAGTCCGGAGTTTTGGGATATGATTCATTGGGCTTTTAAAGAAGCCGATCGCTTAGGTTTGAAATTGGCTTTTCACGGAGCTGACGGATTCGCCGTTGCAGGAGGACCGTGGATTACGCCAGAAATGTCGATGCAAAAAGTAGTCTGGTCTACGACGGAAATTTTAGGCGGAAAAAAAGTGACTTCAAAATTGCCAGTTCCAGCGCATTACAAAGACTATTATAAAGACATTGCCACTTTTGCGATTCCGATTAAAGAATACGAAATCACTTCGCAAATGCAACTGCCAAAAGTAACGACATCCAACAATACCGATGCATCGTTTTTGGCAGATCCTAAAAAAGACGAGAACTTCAAATTTGCCGATGCGGGTTGGATTCAGTATGAATTTGCACAGCCTTTTACCTGCAAATCAATTGTAATAGAAACCAAAGGAAGAGATTTTCAGGCACAACGTCTAATTGTAGAAGTGAGCGATGACGGAATCAATTTTAGATTCCACGAAAGAATGATTGCGCCACGTCACGGCTGGCAGGACATGGATTTCCCAAATACACATACAATTACTCCCGTAACAGCAAAATATTTCCGATTTGTTTACGATCCAAAAGGAACAGAACCCGGAGCAGAAGATTTAGATTTTGCAAAGTGGAAACAGAATTTGAAAGTCAGTAAAATTACACTTTCGAATCAATCGCTGATTAATAATTACGAAGGGAAATCAGGAGCAATCTGGCGTTTGACTACGCAAACAACAGACAAAGAAATTCCAAATTCTGATGCATTCAAAAAATCAGAAATCATTAATATTTCCAATTTTGTAGATGCGGAAGGAAACTTAAACTGGAAAGCACCAAAAGGAAAATGGAAAATTATCCGAATGGGACATACTTCGACAGGACATGAAAATGCAACTGGCGGAGCAGGAAAAGGTTTGGAAGTAGATAAATTTAATCCCGAATTAATTCGTTTTCAGTTAGATCATTGGTTTGGAGAAGCCGTTCGTTCCGCTGGGACAGAATTGGCTTCAAAAGTATTGGAAATCCTGCATTTTGACAGTTGGGAATGCGGAAGCCAAAACTGGTCTTCGGTTTTTCAGGCTGAATTTAAAAAGAGACGTGGTTATGATCTTGTAGAATATTTGCCTGTAATGGCGGGAATTCCTGTAGAAAGTGCCGATTTCTCAGAGAAAGTTTTATACGATGTCCGCAAAACAATTGCTGATTTTGTGGCGGATAATTTCTACGGAACGGTAGCCCAGATTGCGAAAGAAAATAACGTTAAATTTAGCTCGGAAAATGTTGCGCCAACAATGATGAGTGATGCTTTGTTGCATTATAAATATGTCGATTATCCAGGTGGAGAATTTTGGCTGAAAAGCCCAACACACGATAAACCTTTTGATATGGTTGATGCTATTTCGGGAGGACATATTTACGGAAAAGATATTATTCAGGCCGAATCTTTTACGGCCCTGCGAATGGATTGGGACGAACATCCCGGAAATCTGAAAACAACGGCAGACCGCAATTATGCCTTAGGAATTAACCGTTTGTTTTACCACGTTTTTGTCCACAATCCGTGGACGGATAGAAAACCGGGAATGACTTTAGACGATATCGGAACTTTTTTCCAAAGAGACCAAACTTGGTGGAAACCTGGAAAAGCATGGTTTGATTATTGCCAAAGAGTACAGTTTCAATTACAAAAAGGAAAACCTGTAATTGATTTGGCGGTTTTTATTGGCGAAGATTTTCCTTCACGTTCTTTTGTGCCTGATCGTTTAGTGCCTTTTATGCCGAATGTGTTTGGAAAAGAAAGACTCGAAAGCGAGAAAATCCGATTAGAAAATGAAGGTCAGCCAACGGCGAAAATGCCAAAAGAAGTGACGTATTCTAAAAATATTACCGATTTATCGCAATGGATTAATCCGCTAAATGGATACCAATATGATTCTTTTAATGCCGATGTTTTAATCAATCGTGCGAAAGTGGTAAACGGAAAAATTTCGTTTGATGGCGGAATTGAATATGGGGCTTTATTCTTTCCGGGAAGTCATAAAATGGCACCGAATAAAATGCTTTCTTTGGCTTCCGCCGAAAAAATATTACAATTGCTAAAAGACGGTGGAACTATTTTTGTGGATGAAAAACCAAATCTTCAACCGGGAATCCATTCTGAAGCCGATCAAAAGAAATGGCAGTATGTAATTGATGAAATTTGGAATAATGCCAATTCATCAACATGGAAAATCGGAAAAGGAACAGTTGTCAAATTACCGTATCTAGGAAACGATTTTGGTTCAATTGGAATCACTCAAGATATTTATTTTCCAAATTTAAACCGAGCAGATTCAGAAACATTAGCTTGGGCGCATCGTAAATCGGATATTGAAGATATTTATTTCATTTCCAATCAAAAAGTAGAAAAACGTTCTTTTGAGACGTCTTTCAGAATTTCAGGAAAAGTGCCACAATGGTATAATCCTATGACAGATCAAACTTCGGCTTTAGCCAATTGGAAAATAGAAAATGGAAGAACAATCGCTTCTTTAACTTTAGAAGCAAATGAATCTGGTTTTGTGATTTTTAAAGATGAAGCGAAAGAAGTTTTAGCAAAAGGAAAATCATCTGAATTTGAGAAAGTTCAAACTTTAGAGGAAAATTGGGAATTGCAATTCGATCCAGCTTTTAAAGGGCCGAAAGAAGCAGTAAAAACAAACAAGCTTTTCGATTGGAGTACTTCTGAAAATGATGAGATTAAATATTATTCGGGAACTGTGATTTACAGAAAAGATTTTGTTTGGAAAGGAAAAAGCGCAGATAAAACTTGGCTGGATTTAGGCGAAATTTCCAATATCGCTGAAATCAAAATCAATGGAAAAGATTGTGGAACACTTTGGACTTTCCCTTTCAAAACTGATATTTCAAAAGCTTTGCAAAAAGGAAAAAATACGATAGAAATTAAAATCACAAATACCTGGAGAAACAGATTAATTGGCGATCAAAAATTACCAAAAGAAGAAAGATTAACCTGGACAACAGCGCCGTTTCGTTTAGAAGGAGAACCGTTGTTGAAAGCAGGATTGTTAGGGCCGGTTACAATTTTACAGGAGAAATAAATGTTAGCCACTCCCGATAGCTATCGGGATAAAAGGATTAGAAGGATTTTTTTTGAAAACAAAGAAAGAAATCAATTGCCTCCAACTTTAGTTGGAGGTTAAGAAAGAAGACACAACAAGGCTTTAGCCAAATAATTAGTTTGGCTAAAGCCCATTAAGAATAAACATTTGATGATCCTCCAGTTAAAACTGGAGGCAATTGAAAAAGAAAATAACCATATATTAAAGAGGGCAGAATTAAGGAAAATTCGTGAATTGCTTCGCCAGTTCGCTATCGCTCGGGTCGTGGCGAAAAAAAAATCTTTTTAATCCTTTTAATCTGTGGCAAAAAATAGACAAAAAATGAAAAAATCAATTATTGCATTATTAACGATTTTAGCGAGCTTTCAAATAAATGCCAAAATCAAACTGCCAGCATTGTTCACCGACAATATGATATTGCAACAAAAATCAAACGCACCAATTTGGGGGTGGGCAGAAAAAAACGCCAATGTCGTAATCAAAACTTCGTGGGATGCTAAAACCTACAAGACAAAAGCCGATGCTTCAGGAAAATGGAAAACGGAATTAAAGACTTCCACTTTCGGGGGACCTTACACCATTGAAGTTTCAGAAGGAAACGAAAAAACAACCATCAAAAATGTTTTGTTGGGAGAAGTTTGGCTTTGTTCCGGACAGTCTAATATGGAAATGCCTTTGAAAGGATTTCAGGGACAGCCGGTTAAAAACGGAAACGAAATCATTGTAAGGTCAACCAACAAAAACATTCGTTTAATTACGATTCCAAGAGCGACGGTTTTAGAACCTTTGCAAGATTTTGGAGGGAAATGGGAAGAAGCTTCTCCAAAATCGACTTCTAATTTTAGTGCAACGGCTTGGTATTTTGGATCGCTTTTGCAGGAAGTTTTAAACGTTCCGGTTGGATTAATTCATGTTTCATACGGAGGTTCCAGTATGGAAGCGTGGATGAATCAGGAAATGCTGAAAGATTTTGCTAGTGCTAAAATTCCGACCACAAAAGAAGAATTAGCAAAAGATCCAAATCGTGTTCCGACGACTTTGTTTAATGGAATGCTTTCGCCTGTAATTGGTTACGGAATCAAAGGCTGTATCTGGTATCAGGGAGAATCAAATTACGAAAGAGCTTCTGAATATACCGCCTTAATGAAGAAAATGATCAGCAGTTGGAGAGCGTTATGGAAACAGGGCGATTTTCCGTTTTACTATGCGCAGATTGCACCGTTCAACTATGCTTCTTTTCATCCAAAAGATTATCAGGAAAAATACAATTCGGCTTATTTGAGAGAGGCTCAGTTTAAGGCTTCAAAGGAAATTCCGAATTCTGCAATGGCGGTTTTAATGGATGTTGGAGAAGAAAACAGTATTCACCCAATGGATAAAGAAAAAGGCGGAAATCGTCTGGCTTTTCAGGCTTTGGCAAGAACGTACGGAATCGAAGGTTTTGAATTCGAAAGTCCGAAATACAAATCGATGGAAATAAAAGATGGCGCTGTAACTGTTTCATTTGATGACGTAGCAACCGGAATTACATCTTATGATAAAGAAGTCACAGGTTTCGAAATCGCAGGAGAAGACAAAGTTTTCTATCCGGCAAAAACAGTCGTAAGAAGAAAATCAGTAGTTCTGACTTCAGATAAAGTAAAGAAACCCGTCGCAATACGTTATTTATGGAAGGATTTCGCTAAAGCGGAATTGTTCAGCGCGGGAGGTTTGCCTGTTTCTTCGTTTAGAACAGATGAGTGGTAATACGCACGCGCTCCTGCAAGGTTTTCAAAACCTTGTAGGTGTGATTGAATTATGAGTTTAACGCCTAGTTTGTCATTTCGACTGAAAGGAGAAATCACACTCGTAAATCGATAAATATAGGAACTTAACTTGATGATTTTAGGAAGCTTAATTATAACTCTCGCAGATTTGGCAGATTTTGGAGATAAAAATAAATCTGCTCAATCTGCAAAATCTGCGAGAGAAAAATAAAAAATAAATACCTACAAGGTTTTGGAAACCTTGCAGGAGAGAAAACGATGAGAAATAATATACTAATAATACTTTTCTTCACAACGCTTTGTCTTAAAGCACAAATCCCTACGCTTGAAAATTACAATCAGGTTTGGACAACGCAGAGTCAGAATTCATCCGAATCGATGCCTTTGGGTGGCGGTGATATTGGTATGAATGTCTGGGTAGAAAAAGGCGATTTGTATTTCTATTTTTCGAGAAGTGGGACTTTTGATGAACATAACACTTTATTGAAATTAGGTCGTGTAAAAGTGACTTTAACGCCGAATCCGTTTGAAGGGAAAGACGGTTTTCATCAGGAATTAAAACTCAAAGGCGGTTATGTTTTGGTTGGTCAGAATGATACTAAAATTAAACTTTGGGTAGATGTTTTTAAACCGATTATTCATGTTGATTTAGAAAGTAAAAATGCGTTGCAAATGACGGCTTCGTACGAAAGCTGGCGTTATCAGAACCGTTATCCGAAAGGAAAAGAAAACAATGCGAATTCTTATAAATGGGCACCTCAGGGAGAACTTATTATGTTTAAAGATTCTATTTCGTTTGAAAATAACGGAATCAAATTTTACCACAGAAACAGAGAAAATACCGTTTTTGACGTTGCGGTAAAACAACAGAAAATGGAATCGGTTAAAGATCAAATGATGAACCCGATTGCGAACCTAACTTTCGGCGGATTCATGACAGGAAATAATCTAAAACCAAACGGAACGTATTTAGGAAAATACCAATCAACCGATTTCAAAGGTTTTAATTTGTCAAGCATAAAACCTTCCAAAAAGCATTCATTAGAAATTTATTTAAATACCAATCAATCTGATTTTTTGACTTGGAATAATGGGCTAAAAAGTTTGATTTCGGCTAATAAAAACACTTCGAAACTGGCAGAAAAAAACACTCAAAAATGGTGGAATAATTTCTGGAACCGCAGTTTTATTTTCACCCAAAAAAATCAATCGATTGAGAAAGATTCGGTATATCAAATCGGACAGAATTATCAGTTGTTTCGATATATGTTGGGATGCAATGCTTATGGAAAATATCCAACGAAATTCAACGGCGGACTTTTTACGGTTGATCCTGTTTACACCAATAAAGACCTAGATTTTACACCAGATTTCAGAAACTGGGGCGGAGGAACTATGACGGCTCAAAATCAGCGATTGGTTTATTTTCCGATGGTAAAAAACGGTGATTTTGATATGATGAAATCGCAATTGAGTTTTTATTTGGATTTGCAAAAAAATGCTGAATTACGAAGTAAAGTTTATTGGAATCACAACGGAGTATCATTCACAGAACAGTTAGAAAATTTCGGTTTGCCAAATCCAGCCGAATACGAATGGAAACGCCCTGCAGATTACGATCCGGGAATGGAATACAATGCGTGGCTGGAATATGAATGGGATACCGTTTTAGAATTCTGCCAAATGATGCTTCAGCAAAAAGAATATGCAGGAGAAGATATTCAGAAATACAATAAATTCATTATCAGCTGTCTTCGTTTTTTTGATGAACATTATCAATATTTAGCCAAACAAAGAGGCAGGAAAGCGTTGGACGGAAACGGAAAATTAGTTTTATATCCGGGTTCAGGAGCAGAAACGTATAAAATGGCGAATAATTCAAATAGTACGATTTCGGCTTTACAAGTTATTACAGCACAGCTTTTAAACCTTTCTTCAGAACAATTATCTAAAGAAGATCTGGAATATGTAAAGGGATTTCAAAATCGAATTCCGCCTTTAAATTTTGGGCAGATCGAAAATCATAAAGTTTTGATTCCTGCCAAATCTTGGGAAAGAGTCAATAATTCTGAAGTTCCACAATTATATTCTGTTTATCCGTGGGGAATTTACGGCATAGGAAAACCTGATCTAGAAACGGCTTTGAATACTTGGAAATATGATGCAGATGCTTTAAAATTCAGAAGCCATGTAGGCTGGAAACAAGACAATATTTTCTCGGCTTGTTTGGGATTAACAGATGAAGCCGCAAAATACAATACTATGAAAATGGCGAATTCAGAAAGACGTTTTCCTGCTTTCTGGGGTCCGGGATTTGACTGGGTTCCCGATCATAATTGGGGCGGATCTGGAATGATTGGCATGCAGGAAATGCTTCTGCAAGAAACTGATGGTAAGATTTATCTTTTTCCAGCGTGGCCAAAAGATTGGAACGTTCATTTTAAATTACATGCCAAACAAAATACTACGATTGAAGCCGAACTCTTAAACGGAGAATTAAAGGTTTTAAAAGTAATTCCTGAAGAAAGAAAAAAAGACATTATAAATCTGCTTGGGAAATCTGAAGCGGAGAAAATGAAATTAAACTAACTATTACTAACAGAAATGATTAAGAAATTAATAAGTGGTGCTGTTTTGTCCTTACTTTTGACTACAAACGGACAAGCACAATCAGTTCAAAATACTGATAAACAAATTATAAAAGTCGATTTTGACTTTTTTCAAAGAAGATTAGAAGAAGTTCACGATCCGAGTTATGAAGCTTGGGTTATCAATGAAAATAAAGAAGACCAGAAAACGTTTAACGGAGTAAGTTTTAAACTAAAAGGAAACTTCACTTCAAAATGGTATAAAGTGGGGATGAACGCTCCTTTTTACAATAAATTGGGAAGCGACGGATTGGTAACGGCTGAAAATTTAGAATTAAAAATCAGCGGTTTAAAAGAAGGAAAGCACACACTTTTGACATTTCATAATGCTTTTGATGTTATTACAGGAAAGACTTATTCACCCATAAAAATTTATGTTGACGGAAAACTTCAGGAAACCGTAAATGCCAGTCAGAGAGCCAATGCTAAGATTGATGCTACTATGGCATATTTGACTTTTAACGCTTCAAAAGGAAAAGATGTGATTGTTCGTTTTGAAATTGATCCTACTTCAAATCCTGATATTGTAAAACAAATTGTAATTAATGGTTTTGAATTGGATACGCCAAACTTAATGAATCAGGCGCGCACTCCGGAACCAAAAAACAGAGATGAACATGTTGAAGTAACCAAAAGTTTACTTTTAAAATGGGACGCTCCAAAAAATGTAGTGGCTCATAAAGTTTATTTTGGAACTGATAAAAATGCGGTAGAAACAGCTACCGAATCTTCAAAAGAATTTAAAGGAAAACAAACCGATAAAAGCTTTACCGTTTCTGACTTATACAGCGGTTCAACGTATTATTGGAGAGTGGATGAAATTGATAATAACGGTTCTATAACTTTAGGAAATGTGTGGTCATTTAAACCCGCGCAATTGGCTTTCCCAGGAGCTGAAGGTTACGGAAGATATGCCGTTGGAGGACGTGGCGGAAAAGTAGTAGAAGTAACAAATTTGAATGATGACGGACCGGGAAGTTTACGTGATGCGATCAATCAGGAAATTGGCCCTAGAACGATTGTTTTTAATGTTTCAGGAAATATCAAATTGGCTTCGAGATTGGTTGCCAATCAGCCTTATATTACTATTGCGGGACAAACTGCACCGGGAGAAGGAATTACAATCAGTAGAGCGCCGATTGGTTTAACTGGGAATGATGGTGTAATTCGTTTTCTAACAGTTCGTATCGGTGGCGGAACTACTTTTGACGGAATGGGATTAACGGGGGCAGATTATAGTATTATTGACCATTGTTCGATAAGCTGGACAATCGATGAATCGTTTAGTTCACGTGGCGCGCATCATATTACGTTACAAAGAACTTTAATTTCAGAAGCTTTAAACGTAGCTGGACACGATAAATATCCTGCTGGAAAAATGCACGGTTTTGCAGCAACAATTGGCGGAGATATTGGAAGTTTTCATCATAATTTACTGGCGCACAATCAAGGTCGTAACTGGAGTATTGGAGGAGGTTTGAACGGAGACGGTTATTACACAGGAAGACTGGATATCACAAACAATGTGGTTTACAACTGGGGTACTAGAACAACTGACGGTGGTGCGAATGAAGTAAATTTTGTAAACAATTATTATAAACCAGGTGCTTCAACTAAAATATTTGTCGCTTTAAATGCACAGCACGAAGGTGTTGGAAAAGGAATGCAACGTTACTATTTTGACGGAAACATAATGCCGGGTTATTTTGATGAGAAATCTCAGGACAAAGGAAGAAAGTCTACAATAAGTAATAATGAGAAAGTAGAATATGAAACTTTCGTTGATAAACCATTTTTCCCTTCTTATATAAATACGCAATCAGCTAAAGGAGCGTATAAAAATGTACTTTCGGATGTAGGGGCAAATCAGCCGTTTTTTGACAAACACGATAACCGAATTATCGATGAAACTTTAAAAGGAACTTTCACTTACAAAGGAAGCAAAAGCGGTTTAGGTGGTATGATCGACAACGAACAAGATGCAGGAGGATGGCCAAACTTCGCATCAGAAACTCGCCCAGCTGATTGGGATACGGATCATGATGGTTTGCCAAACTGGTGGGAAAAAGCTTTTAGTTTGAATGAAAACTCCCCTTCAGGAGATTTCTCTGATGCCAATTCAGATATGGATAAAGATGGATTTACGCAGTTGGATAATTATTTAGACTGGTTGGCTCAGCCTCATTATTTTATCAATTTAAAAGATAAAAAGACTTTAAACGTGGCAGATTATTTCAAAGGTTTTGAGATTAAACCAGTTTACACTTTCTCTGAAGTAAAAAATGGAAAAGCCAATTTAAAAGGAAAAGAAATTCAGTTCACGGCTCTTGATAAAGGTTTTGCTTCTTTCGTAGTAACGGTAAAAGATGCGGATGGAGATTCTATGAGCAGAACTATTAATTTCTTTGTTAAGTAAAAGATTTCACGCAGATTTTGGCTGATTTAGGCAGATCTGCGCAGATTTATTTAAAAGAAAAAAATCTGTAGAATCTGTTAAATCTGCGGGAAAAAATTTTTAGCTCTTGCAGATTTAACAGATTAAGGAGATTTTAGGCAAGAAATAAAAATCAAAAAATAATCTGCTAAAATCTGCTGAATCTGCGTGAAAAAAATATTCTCTCGCAGATTTAGCAGATCAAGCAGATAAAATTAATTCAAAATGAAAAAGAACATCATCATATCGTCATTATTTCTTTCAACTGTAATCTTTGCTCAGAATAAAGGTTTGGTTGCGAATTCAGAAAGTCCGTATTCCAAACTGCAAAGTGTGGGCCTTCAAGATGTAAAATGGACAAACGGATTCTGGAAAGAACAATTTGATGTAGAAACCAAAAATACCTTGCCGTACATGTGGGATTTGTATCATAACGATGAAGTTTCACATGCTTACAAAAACTTCGAAATTGCAGCAGGATTAAGCAAAGGAGCTTTTAAAGGGCCTTCGTTTCATGATGGTGATTTTTACAAGATTTTTGAAGGAATGGCTGCCACTTATGCTGTAACAAAAGATAAAAAACTCGATGCCGAAATGGATGAAGCCATTGCGCTTTTTGCCAAAGTACAGCGTAAAGACGGTTATTTGCATACGCCAGTTTTAATCGATGAACGCTGGGGAACTTTAGGGCCGGAAGAAGTAAAAAAACAATTGGGTTTCGAAAAATACAATATGGGGCATTTGATGACTGCAGCCTGTATTCATTATCGCGCCACCGGGAAAGATAATTTTCTGAATATTGCTAAAGGCGTTGCCGATTTTTTATATGATTTCTATAAAAAAGCCTCTCCTGAATTAGCCCGAAACGCCATTTGTCCGTCGCATTATATGGGGATTGTCGAAATGTACCGCACGACCAAAAATCCAAAATACCTGGAATTGGCGAATAATCTAATCGATATCAGAGGAACTACCGATGACGGAACCGACGATAATCAGGACAGGATTCCGTTCAGGCAGCAGACAAATGCAATGGGTCACGCCGTTAGAGCGAATTACCTATACGCAGGTGTAGCCGACTTGTATGCAGAAACGGGAGAGAAAAAATTACTGGATAATCTGGAATCGATTTGGGATGATGTAACTTACAGAAAAATGTATATCACTGGAGCCTGCGGTTCTTTGTATGATGGTGTTTCGCCAGACGGGACATCGTATAATCCAGCTGATGTTCAGAAAATTCATCAGGCCTATGGAAGACCTTTTCAATTACCAAATGCAACAGCTCATACAGAAACCTGTGCTAATATTGGAAATGTGTTGTGGAATTGGCGAATGCTTCAGATTACAGGAGATGCCAAATATGCTGATATTGTAGAATTGGCATTGTATAACAGCGTGTTATCCGGAATTAGTCTGGAAGGAAAAGAGTTCTTTTATAATAATCCGTTGAATGTCTCTAAAGATTTACCTTTTAAACAAAGATGGAGTAAGGAACGCGAAGGTTATATCGCTTTGTCAAACTGCTGTGCACCCAACGTAACTAGAACGATTGCTGAGGTAAGTAATTACGCTTATAGTTTTTCGAAAGAAGGATTGTATGTGAATTTATATGGAAGCAATAATTTGAATTCAAAAACTCTTTCGGGAGAAAAAATTGAAATCGAACAGCAGACCAATTATCCTTGGGATGGAAAAATAACACTGAAAATTATAAAAGCTCCAAAAGAAGAATATGCTTTTCTTTTAAGAATTCCGGGCTGGAGCCAAGGGGCAACGATCTCAGTTAATGGTAAAAATATAAATGAGACTGTAGCATCAGGTTCGTATCAAAAAATAGCACAAAAATGGAAAAAAGGAGATGTTATCGAATTGAATATCCCAATGCCGGTTGAACTGATGCAGGCTAATCCATTGGTAGAAGAAGTGAAAAATCAGGTTGCTGTAAAAAGAGGTCCGATTGTTTACTGCTTAGAATCTGATCAGCTTCCGGCGAATACAAGTATCAATGAAGTTGTTTTGGATATCAATTCTAAATTCACTACCGATTTTATAAAAATTCACGATAGACAATTATTGAGTATAATTGCCAGTTCGTCAATTAATAATGATGTTTCCTGGGATAAAAAACTCTACAAACCACTTTCTGCAAAAGACAGCAAAGAATATACTGTGAAATTAATTCCTTATTTTGCGTGGGGAAATCATGGCAAAGGCGAAATGTCTGTCTGGCTGTCACATTAAAGAAATAAAAATGAGAAATAAGCAAATATTTCTATTAGTATTGTTTGCATTTGTTCGGATGCAGGCACAAGAATATATTCCGCTTTGGGAGAAAAATAAAATGCCCAATTCTAAAGGATTGGTTATAAAGGACAGTATCAGTAATGAGCGTGTAATGCAAGTGGGAACACCCGGTATTCACGCTTTTTTCACTTCAATTCAGGAGAATAAAGGTGCGGCTGTTTTGATTATTCCCGGAGGAGGCTATCATCATTTGTCTTATAATATTAGTGGTTTCCAATTAGCAAAATGGTTTAATACAATCGGAATTAATGCTTTTGTACTGACACACCGATTGCCGATTTCTGCCGACATCAAAGAAAGAGAGAAAGCTCCTTTACAGGATGCCGAAAGAGCAATGAGAATCATCCGTAAAAACGCTGTCAACTGGAAAATTGATACAAATAAAATTGGAGTAATGGGCTGTTCTGCCGGAGGACATCTGGCTGCAAGTCTCGGAACAATCAAAGACGATTTTGCAAAAGTTGGGGATGAACTGGACAGTTATACTTTTCAACCTAACTTTATGATACTGATTTCTCCGGTAATTGATATGGGAAAAGATGGTCATAAAGGAAGTACAGAAAATCTGTTGGGGACAAAACCATCTGCAGAATTAGTGAAAAAATATTCCTTGCAATTTCAAGTGAGCGATTATACACCACCGACTTTTATGGCGCATGCTTTTAACGATAAAGTGGTATCACCAAAAAACAGTCTTATGTTTTATGATTCTTTGTTATCTAATCACATTCCTTCCAGTTTGCATATTTTCAATCAGGGAGGGCATGCCATTGCATTAAGAAATAATCCGGGTTCTACGAATTTATGGACTGATATTTGTGAGCAATGGCTGGAGGAAATAAATATCCTGAAAAACTAATATTTATTTTTATTTATTATCATTTAAGTAACTTAAACTATTTTGAATTGAGTGTTAATAAATGTATTTAATGATTTCAAAATAAAAGTTATGAATATAACAAATATGTTTATTTAACAAATTAAACCTTAAATATTTAATTATTTTTTTAAGAAATGTTTTATATTTTTGCCTTTTCAGGCATAAATATTACATTATGGGTATCTTAAAATTAAATTTTTTAAAGGTTTTCCTTTTGGGTTCTACTCTTTCCTTGAGTTTGATTTATAACTATAATTGTGATTTTTGGATTCGTAAGGAGTATGAATATTATCAATTATTTACTGTTCTTTTATTTGCTATAGTTTTTTTTGTGCTCTCAAGAGAACCTTTAAAATTTGGTAAAGTTGATATAGCTGTTATTTCTATTTTAATATTTTTGTTATTATCACGTGCCTCGAGGCTTATTTCTTTTAATGAAATACATGTCCTGAATACAGCTTCGCTGATCTTTTATTACATTTCAGTAAAAACAATTCATTTCAAAAAAGAAGATTTTATAACCTATTATAATTTTATTATTGGCATAGGTTTTTTTTTGTCAGTATATAGTTTGTTTGAACTTTCAGGATATATTCCTTCGCCTGATTACTTCTGGAATATGTTGGGGAATTTTCCCAATCCGGCACCTTTAGGCGGTTTTATAGCAGTTGTTTTGTTGTTGGTATTCAATGAATTGCTTCAAAAAGAAATTCTAAAAAAACATTTAAAACTAATAGTCTATATTTTAATTGCAATAATTTTATTGGTTGTCCTTATTAAAAGTGCATCACGCGCAGCAATACTATCTTTAATAGTTTCTGTGCTTATTTTGCTGCTGCTTAAAGGAGTTATAAAGTGGAAAAATTTAAGATACATTATTTTTATTGGATTGCCAATCTTATGTTTCGTCTTTTTTTATAAGGGAACTGATTCTTTTTATGGAAGATTGCTGATATGGAAAATTTCATTTATATCATTTTTTGAAAATCCATATGCGGGCATTAGATATGGTTTTTTTGGTGTTGATTACCTTAATTTTCAAGCCAATTATTTTATGAATGGAGGAACCAATCAGGAGATTTTATTGGCAGGTGCTACTGAACAAACTTTTAATGAGTTTTTGAAATTTGTAATTGAAAATGGAATCTTAGGAATACTACTCGTTGTGGGATGTTGTTTTTGGATTTTAAAGCCTAATACTGACTTTTGCAATTATATAAAAAGAAATTCATCAATAGTATCGTTTTCATTATATTCTGTAATATTGGTTTTTGCACAATTTTCGTATCCTCTACAATTTTTACCATTTAAATTAATTTTGCTAAATCAAATTGGTTTGCAGAAGTATACACCTCTACTTCTAAATTTTACAATAAAGGTAAATTTTCAAAAAATATTATTTTGTTTGATGTGTTGTTTATTATTTTTTGCGAGCAATTATCAATACAAAGGCTTTAAGGCCTGGAAAGAAGCTAGTGAATTGCAATTTTCTGATCCCAACTTATCTAATACTCTTTATGTATTTGCTTCTAGACGTTTAGAATATGAAGCTGCATTTTTGTCTCATTATGCTAATGTTATACAAGAAAAAACACCTCAAGAAGCTTTAGTTTACTATGAAAAAGCAAAAGGACTTGCAAGTTTTTCAGGATTATATAGAAAAACAGCTCAGATAAATGAGAATCTTGGAAACTATAAAAGTGCAGAAGCAGATTATTTAAAAATTCATTTTATTTCCCCTCACTTGTTTCTACCATTAGAGCAGTTATTAGATTTTTATAACAGAAGAGGAGATAAAAAAAAATCTAATTACTATGCAAAGAAAATACTTGAAACGAGTATTAAAATTCCAAGTGCTGAAGTGATTAGAATCAAGCATAAAGCTAAGAATCAATTAGACTTTTACTAAACTATTATTAATCTTAAGACCAAAAAATTATGATGAGAAATTTAAATTTTTTAACAGTACTTTCTTTGTTACTGCTATTGATCTCCTGTGCGGTTGATAAAGTAGAAAGAGATGAAACTCAAATTACGAATCCCGAAAATGTCTGGATATATGATGGAGAGAGTGTCGTTCTAAAAAATGTCATAGCAGATTTAAAAAATGGTGAATACCGAGAATCATTAGAAAGAAGATTATCTAAAAATGAAGTAATATGGGAAGAAGCAAAATTTTTGTTAATAGATGGTAAGAAAAGGATTCTTGTTCCTTTTTTGAGTAAAGACAAAGAGAATGTAATAGGCGTACTTACACTTGTTAAAGATGATAAAGGAAAAACTACTTTTGAAATGACTTCTCGTACCCAGTTAAAAACAAAAAACAACAAACTTCCCTTTTGGAACAAAGGTACATGGGCTGGGTACTTTATGGCACTAGACAGAAATATTTTGAATATAAAAAATGGAAACCCAGGGCTGGCTCAAATTCAACTTAGTGAAGAAAAGACGGCAGAAATATTTGGTACAGCTACTGCTAAGTCACTTAAAACTTGTAGACAACAGTTCGCAGGTTATTCGGTGTCTTTCTATGCTGCTGAGGAGCAATGCGATGTGAATCTTGAATCAACAAATTGTTATTATTTTACTACAATAATTTATGTTCCTGTTTATGAAGAGGTGTGTTGGGAAGATGGTCAACCTGCACCACAACTTCCAGATCCTCCGGCATTACCAGATCCGGTTATTCCAACAGATCCGAATTATGTTCCAGGAGCAATTTCGTATAATAATATTAATAATTTTACACAAGCTTCTTTCTTAGCTTATGTTAAATCTGAAACATATTCAATAAGTTCACCAATAATCACCAATACTTATGGGGAAGGATGCATCACAAAAGTTAAAATTGTGAATAGTGTTTTTGCTTATGACATTGAAATTGAACAATTACTTAATAGAAATGCTTCAGTTCCATTTTACTATGTAAATGGAGTTACTTCTTACGTCTCAGATTTTTTATCATTTTGGGTAAATTCTAATAATGCAGAACACTGGATGAACTCTTATAATAATTATTTTGAAAATTCAATTTCGATAGTAGAATATGAAGGAGAATCTAGATATAAAGTAAGTGCGAATGGTATGGTACTGTTCAGTGTTCCTGCAAAATACAAAATTGAAATAAATTCACATACTGGAGAAATTCTATCTATTTCAAGAATCGAAGATTAAAGATGTTAAAAATTTTGTATAGCAATCCGTTGAGAGAAAACTTTGAAAGTTCTAATAATTTTAGTCAAAACAACAGCCTTAATATTGGTTCAATATATCATAAACAATATTAAAATCGAACAATTTAATTATACCAAGAGGTTAAAATATTAATCTTTTTAAAACTAAAAAATATGATGAGAAGTCTAAAATTTTTAACAGTACTTTCTTTGTTACTGCTATTGATCTCCTGTGCGGTTGATAAAGTAGAAAGAGATGAAACTCAAATTACGAATCCCGAATATGTCTGGATATATGATGGTGAGAGTACCATTCTAAAAAATGTCATAGCCGATTTAAAAAAAAGTGAACACCGGGAATCACTAGAAAGAAGACTGTCTAAAAATGAAGTAATGTGGCAGGAAGCAAAATTCTTGTTAATTGAAGGGAAGAAGAGAATTCTTGTGCCATTTTTGAGTACAGACAAAGAGAACGTAATAGGTGTATTGGCACTCGTTAAAGACGATAAAGGGGAAATTACTTTTGATATGACTTCTCGTACCCAATTAAAATCCAAAACGAACAAACTTCCTTTTTGGAATAAAGGTACGTGGATGGGATATTTTATGGCTCTGGATAGAAGTATTTTGGGTATAAAAAATGGAAATCCAGGTTTGGTTCAACGAAAAGCAAGTGAAGAAAAGTTATCTGAAATGTTTGGAACGGCTACTGCTAAATCACTCAAAACTTGTGCTCAAATGTTTCAAGGTTTTTATGTATCATTCTATGCTGCGGAGGAGGAATGCGATGAGAATCTTGAATCAACAAATTGTTATTACGTCACAACAGTAATTATACTTCCTGTATATGAAGAAGTATGTTGGGAAGAAGGTCAACCAGTACCAGAATTTCCAGTACCGCCTGTTGTACCGCCTGATGCTATAGCGGAAATAGGCTATCGCAACCGTTTTTTTTCACGATTTGAGTTCTTAAATTATGTTAATTCAGAAACATTTTCTATAGGTTCACCAGTAATCACTAATATAGATGGAGAAGAGTGTACAACAACCGTTAGAATTGTTACTCCTATTTATACTTTGGATCTTAAAGTAGAACTTCTAAAAAGACACACGCCATTTTATCACATATATGGAGTCACTTCCAATTATACAGATAATGATCCAATATGGCCAGCAGCAGGAACAACCATTACAGGATATAACAGTGTAGATCATTCAATGGTGGGACAAAATAGTTATTATGAAAATTCGATTCCAATATTAGAATATGAAGGAGAAAGTATGTATATAGGTAGTACAGCTGGTGGGTATGGAGCTATTGTCGTTCCTGTGAAATACAAAATGGAAATTAATTCTCTGACAGGAGAAATTTCATCAATTTCAAGAATCTAAGATTTAAAAATTGAAATATAAACAAACAGAAGTTTCAAAGCATAGGTTTATGCTTCTGTTTATATAATCCAAATTTTATGAAATACCTTATTACATTTATTTCTATTCTCTATTTCGGATTTAATTGTCATTCGCAAATCGATAGAAGTGCCATAACTAAAATAATTAAAGATCAACCAGAGTTAACATCAGTTATTAACCATTATAAAAAAGAAGGAAACCAGGATAAATTGAAGGCAGCCTTTTTTTTAATTGCTAATATTGATAAAAAAGGCACTACTTTGATTGATTTGGTAGATAAAGAAGGAACTTCTGTAAACTATAATATAGCTAATTTCAAAGATGAAACTGCTCAAAAGAAATGGTTGGATTCAGTTGCAAAAGTTAGAGGGAAATTACAGGAGAAAGAAGTTTTTGTACCCGATTCAAAAAAAATTACGGCTAAATTTTTAATAGACAATATAGATAGTGCTTTTGATGTGAAACAAAAAAGCCCTTTTTGCAGAGGTATATCTGATGCTGACTTCTACGAATATGTTTTGCCTTACAGAGTAGGTAGTGAAAAATTGGAATCATGGCGAGAGGCTGTTTTAAGCGATTTTTCTCAAGTACAAAAAGATTCTGTTTATAAGTTTACAACCGTTTTGGCTGCTACAAATTATATAAACAAAATTTATCAAAAACGTTTTCAATTTGGAGGTAGCAGATACTTCAGTCAAAAAAAAGTACGTTCCTATTCGGAACTATTGCGTGACAAAGAAGGTAAATGTGATGATATGTGTAATCTAGTAGTTTTTGCACTTCGTGCTTTTGGAATTCCTTGCGGCTTTGATGGTATTCCATATAAGAGAGCTTCGGATGACGTGGGACATGGTTGGTGTTTTGTATTAGATACAAAAAAACAAAAAAAGTATCCTTTCGATGCTTTATCTAATAATGGACCGGGATTTTTTAATTTACCATACAAAAATGCACCGAAAGTTTACAGGAAGCAATTTGCATTGACTTCCGAAAAGTTAACAATAAAAGACAATAATTTTATTTACGCTGATTTTTTTGAAAATAATAGTATTGATGTAACCTCAGAGTATTTTGAAACTGAAAATATAGAAATACCATTAGAAAAAAAGTATCAGGAGCCTATTTATTTATGTATTTGGAAGGACAATTGGTGGAGGCCGGTTAATTATTCATATGATCCAAATCAGTCAACAGCGATATTTGAAAATGTGGCTAAAGATAATTTATATTGCCTGAACAGGTATCGTTATTCGGCATTTCAGGAAGTAAATGAACCTTTTATTCTCAATAAATTAGGAGAAATAATATTTCTAAGTTCAATGCAATCTAAAAGAGTTATTAATTTAAATGATTATGTAAATAAAGAATTAAAGAACGCCAAAAACAATGTTAAAATTTTAGAATTTGGAACAAATAAGGAAGTCTGTCAGAAAATAATTCAAACGCCTTTAAAAAAAGATGAATGGACTGTTATTGCAGATGCAATTTTAACAACAAATACTTTATATCATTTTATAGATGAATCTAACAAAGTGAAAAAAAATTTCATATTAAAAAACGATGGTAGTGTTGATTGGTATTAAAGTAATAAATTCAATTTTTTAAAGTTTCTATTTGTTCAAAAATATTAGGTGTAAATCTTTATTTTTACAAACCTAAAAGTGTCTACATTATCAGGCTTTACAGAATTAATTACTGAATTGACTTGCTTTTGTGTTTCATTAATTGAAAGTGATGAATGGTAATATTTAGTTTTGTATAATTATATAAAATTAAAATGTTGATACTTTTTAAATTAAATTATAGATAAACTAATATTGAAAAGAAAGATGAAATGCATTATAACTTTATTACTGATTTTTAGTTCTACCTTATCATCAGCACAAACAACCGACAATCGATTTGAATTAACTGTTGCGCAGGATGGTTCGGGAGATTTTAAAACCATTCAGGAAGCAATAAATAAAGTAAGGGATCATGCCGAAAAACGAGTTGTTATTAAAATTAAACAAGGAGTTTATAATGAAAAGGTTGTGATTCCGGCTTTCAAAAGAAATATCACTTTAAAAGGTTCTGACAGGGAGAAAACGGTGATTTTATACAATGATTATTCCGGAAAACCATTCAGAGGAATTGATGTTACCGGAGATACAAAATTCAGTACTTATACATCTTATAGTTTATTGGTTCAGGGAAATGATTGCTCAGTAGAAAATCTGACTGTAGAAAATACCGCCGGAAGAGTAGGTCAGGCAGTGGCTTTACATACAGAAGGCGACAGGGTTTCAATTAAAAACTGTTCGATTTTAGGAAATCAGGATACTTTATATTTGGCAAAAGGCGGAACCAGAAATTATTTCGAAAATTGTTATATCAATGGTACAGTCGATTTTATTTTTGGTGCAGCAACAGCTTATTTTTCAAATTGTACTATCGAAAGTTTAAGCAATTCTTATGTTACGGCAGCATCAACAACCCAAGAGGATAAATACGGATTTGTATTTGTAGATTGCAAACTTACAGCAAAAGATAATACTGTTGATAAGGTTTTTCTGGGACGTCCATGGAGGCCTTTTGCAAAAACGGTATTTATTAATACAGAATTAGGTTCGCATATTGTTCCTGAAGGATGGAATCCGTGGAAAGGGGATAAAAATTTTCCGGATAAAGAAAAAACGGTTTATTACGCTGAATTAGGAAGCAAAGGCGAAGGAGCGAAAGATTTGTCTAAAAGAGTTTCCTGGTCACATCAATTGAAAAAATCAGATCTAAAAAAATACGATTTAGAAAAAGTATTAAACGGTTGGAATCCAAAAGAATAAAGAATTATGAAAAATTATAAAATAGCAGCAATTGCTTTTCTTGGGATACTTGTTCTAAGTGCTTTTAGTTTTAAATCAAAAGTAACTACCATTTATTTGATTGGTGATTCAACCGTCGCAGATTATTCACTCGAAAAAGATTATGAAAGCAAGCGATTTCCTCAGGTTGGCTGGGGACAGGTCTTTCAGCCTTTTTTCCAGAAAGACAGTTTAAAATTGGTTAAAAATATACTGGGGACTGCCAAAGAAGTAAAAATAGAAGACAGGGCAAAAGGCGGCAGAAGCACCCGAACCTTTTTTCAGGAAGGACGTTGGGCAGCGGTTTATAAAACGCTACAAAAAGGAGATGTTGTAATGATGCAATTCGGGCACAACGACTCCTCTGAAGAAAAAACAGAACGTTATGTAAATATTGAAGGATATAAAGAATTCCTGCGCCTTTTTATAAATCAGACCAGAGAAAAAGGGGCGATTCCGATCGTGCTTACCCCAGTTGCGCGTAATTATCCATGGAAAGATGGAAAGTTGTCTAATGTTCACGGAGAATATCCACAGGCAGCTAAAGATGTTGCTAAAGAATTAAACGTTAAATTGATTGATCTTAATGAATTGTCTATGGAGTTTTTTAGTTCTAAAGGTAAAGATTATGTTACTCAAAATTATTTTATGAATTTTGAAGGAAATTTATATCCAGGATTCCCAACAGGACAGAAAGATAATACACATTTTCAAACTGCCGGAGGTAAGGAAGTGGCAAGATTAGTCTTCAAAGCCATGAAAAGATTATAAAATACCGGATAGTTCTTCGTAATCTGAAATAAAAAAGGTATTGTAATGTAAGAACAACGCCTTTTTTGTTAAAATTTGAAATTTCATTTTTAAAAAATTATTCAGTTTTTTCTTCTTTTTAAAAAAAAATTATTATTTTTTTCTTTTTTTTTCTTTTTTTTTCTTTTGTGTTTTGAAAACGTTTTCGTAAGGTTTTTAATTCAATTCATAGTGATTTACTATAACGATATAGTAGATCAAAAGATTTTTTTGTACTTTTATTTTTGTTTATTATTTAGCAATTAACATCTTTATTTAGAAGTATTTTGTCAATTTTGTAGGTTTTTGGCTGTTTTTACTTACTTTATTGAAGTTCAAACTTATTATATTCAAAAAAACATTGTCTTTTTTTGAGTTGCTGTATTTTGTTTTATTTTTTTTTGACAATATAATTTTTTTTATTGATTTTTTTTGAAGATAATTTTGAAGCAGGATGCCACAGGACAGTTGTCATATTCAATCGTTCTATTTTTGGAACTAAATAATAAATGTATTTTTAACGTTTAATTTTCGCTCACATGAAAAATCTGTTAAAATGTAGCTTTTCTTTAACAATTAAAAATGCTTTTAAACTAACTAACTATTAATCTAACTAAATCATTTATGAAACAAGCACTTTTAAAAAGATGTAGTTTTATTTTGTTTGCACTAATGAGTATGGTCACTCATGCCCAAACTTCAGGAGGTCAAATTAAGATCAAAGGTACCGTTACTGATAATTCAGGGCTTCTTTTGCCTGGGGTTAACGTAACCGAAAAATCATCCAAAAACACCGTTACTACAGATTACAGCGGTAAGTATGAAATTAGTGTTAAGCCAGGCGCAACATTGGTTTTTTCTTTTATTGGAATGAAAAAAACAGAAATCCCATTAAACGGGCGTACTAATCTGGATGTTAAATTACAAGAAGACTCAAATGTGTTGGATGATATTGTGGTTGTAGCATATGGTAAACAGAAAAAGAATAATGTTACAGGTGCTATTGTAACTATTAAACCAGATGATATAAGAGATTTGCCAGTCTCAAATTTAGCAGAAGCTTTAAGAGGGTTAACTCCAGGAGTAAATGTTAATAATGCAAATGGATCTAGCCGTCCAGGTGGGGCTGCGGATATTACTATCCGTCAATCTTTTGGATTTACAAATGCTACCTCATTATTTAAAGTTCCTTTGATCGTAATTGATGATATGGTGCAAATTGATCCTCAAAGCGGTTTGCCTACACAAGAGGCTTTTAATAGATTGGATCCTTCAGAAATTGAGAATATTACGATTTTGAAAGACGGTTCTGCTGCCATTTATGGTGCTCGTGCTTCTCAGGGAGCTATTATTGTGAAAACAAAAAGGGGAAAAGAGGGTAAAGCTAAACTTTCTTATTATGCTCAATTTGCTGTGAATGATGCGGTAAGTCATCAAAAAACAATGAATGCTTATGAGCATGGGGTTTGGAAAAACAGATTTTTAAGTTCTAATTTGGAGGCGAATCAATCCAAATATTTTTCTCAAGACGAATTAGAAGAAATGAAAGGTTTGGATTATGATTGGTTGAAGAAAGCATGGAAACCAGCTTTGCAACAAAGACACGTTCTTAATGTAAGCGGTGGTACTGATAAGGTTACTTATTTTGCTGGTGGAGCATTTTTTACTCAGGGAGCCAATTTAGGAAACCAAGATTATAAAAAATGGAATTTCCGTACAGGTACTACAATAAAAGTGACAAATAATTTAGAACTTTCAGCTTCGGTTTCCGGAACTTCAACCGATACTCAAAAATCATTTACGAAAGCATCTGCAAATCTAAACGATAGTAGTTTTGGTTCCCTTTCTTCAGGAGAACAGGCAGATTATATGTATTTGTTGCATATGCCAAAATACATTCCTTGGCAAACTACTGTAAATGGTAAAGAATATTGGATGTCCCCGTTTGCTCGTACAGATGCTAACTTAGGTAGCGCTAATAACAGAGGGACTATTGCAGGTTGGAATTATTTTGCAGCCCTGGATGCTGGTAAACAAACTGATGAAGACTTTTCTTATAATGTGAATTTGAATTTGACTTATAAAGTGCCTTTTATTAAAGGAATGTCTATTAAAGGAAGTTATGCCAGAACTCAATCAAGTGCTAATACTGAACAAGCACAATTGCCATTTGATTTGGCTAGAATAAGAAATTATGAGACAATTGGTAATCATTTGGCTTCTGCTGCCGATCCTACAATTTATGATCTTACTACTAATCCAAATGGTGATTATCTTATTGAAACGAATAGTGCTCAGTCCAGAGTGTACTATTATAGTGACGTAGACAAAATGATTCAGTCTAATATTTTTGTTAACTATAACAGAACTTTTGGTGATCATGCTATTGATGCGATGGTTGGTATGGAACGTTCTGAGTTAAATAATAAAAATTTACGTTTGGCTTATGAAGGTACCGGAAAAGATTATTTGGGAGATTATACTACAGCAGGACCAATAAGTAGTAATTCGACAGCTACAAAAGTAGAATCAGGTACTCTTTCTTATTTAGGACGCTTAAATTATAGTTATAAGGATAAGTATTTAGCTGAATTCATTTTCCGCTCAGATGCTTCAACTAAGTTTGCTCCAAAAAATTACTGGGGCTTTTTCCCAGGGGCCCAATTTGGTTGGGTTGTGTCTAAAGAAAAATGGTTTGCAGATAATGTTTCCTGGGTAAATAATTTAAAACTGCGTTATTCTATTGGTAAAACTGGAAAAGATGCTATTGGACCTTGGCTTTGGCAGCAATTGTATGAACCAATTGTCGATAAAGGAGCTCAATTTGGTTCTGGAGGAGGTCTTTTGGGAACAGGTATAACACCTCGTATTACACCAAATTCAGAGGTTAGATGGGATGCTAGCCTTAAGCAAAATTATGGAATCGATTTAGCAGTTTTAAATAATAGATTACAAATATCTGCTGATTATTATTATAATAAATCAACTGATATGTTGGTTAGTTTAGCAAGTATGGCAGGAACTCCAATTTCTGTAGGAGGAGGGTTAGCAGAACAAAATTATGCAGCTGTTAACGACTGGGGAACTGAGTTTTCTGTTAATTGGAATGATAAAATTAAAGACAAATTAAGTTATAATGTAGGAGTAAACTTTGGTTTTGGTAATAATGAAGTGCAAAAGTATCCGGAAGGGGCTTTACAACACCCGTCTTTCAACGCAATTCGTGAGGGTAATTCTTTGATTAATCCAGTTTGGGGATTTAGAACATGGAAAGAGACTTCGACAGGAGATGGTATTCTGCGTACTGATGAGGATATTGCTAATTATTGGCAGTACTTAACAGAACGTGCTGCTGCTGTTGGAGGTACACCAAGTTATTTTACAACTACAAATGTAGCAATGATGAGAAAAGGTATGTTAGCTTATGAAGATGTTGGAGGTGTTTTTAACGCTACTACAGGAGAACAGGCCCCTGCAGATGGGAAAATTGCCAGTAATGAAGATTATGTGAAATTGGTTAATAAAAATATAACCTATGGATTTACCACAAATCTTGGATTCAAATACGATAGTTTTTATTTTAAAACTCAAATTGCTACCACTTGGGGAGGATATAATACTATAGACTTAGTAAAACAAGGAATTGGTACTTCAAGTAGTGGTACGCATAATGACTGGTCACATGAGATTTTCTGGACAGATATGTATGATACTACCACCAATCCAAATGGAAAATATCCAAATATGTATCAAACAACGAATTTTAGTCCATCTGATTTCTGGCAATTAAATAATTTCAGATGTGTAGTTAGAAATTTATCTGTAGGTTTTGCTATTCCAAAGGAATCACTTAAATCTACAAAGATTGATGGCATTAATTTAGGTATTACTGGTCAGAATCTTTGGGATTTGTATAATCCTTATCCAAAAAAGTACCGTAATATGTATGATGATTCTACTGCAAAGTATCCAACACTTAGAACTTGGTCATTGAGTATGAATGTAACATTCTAATTTTAAAGTTAATTTTAATTATGAAAACAAGATTTAATAAATATATAGTAGTTTCATTATTACTGGTTTTGGGGTTTTCTTCGTCTTGTAGTGATGATTTTTTAGAAGAAAAAAAGCAGTTTAAATACTACGATGAGAGCTTTTTAGAAAGTGAAACCCGCGTTAATCAATACGTAAATAATTTATACTATGATTTTTATGATGGGTATAAAACACCTACGGCAGTTAGGGTAGCTTCTTGGACTACAGCTGAAACCTCCTATACAGAAGAAGTGGGAGGAATTTCAAATCTAATTAATCCAAATGTAACTTTGCAAAATGCAGCGGATGGTTCAACCTATTATGGGACTACTTTAGGGTCAACACTTAGAAACGAACCTTATACCAGAATTAGGGATTGTAATTTTTTGTTGGAAAAATTGGATGTAGTTGGAGCCGCTTTATCAAAGACTTTTCGTGATCAAATAAAAGGACAAGTATATTATTTACGTGGATTACAATATTTTGATTTAATGCGCATGTATGGTGGTGTTCCTATTGTAACTACAGTTCAGGAAGCATCTCCAACAGATGAATCCATTAAATTACCCAGAGCTACGGTAACTGAAGTAGTGAATCAAATAGTTGCCGATTTAGATCAGGCGGCTACTTTATTGCCTCCAAATTGGGATGCGGCTAATTACGGTCGTTTTACTAAAGGTGCTGCTTTAGCTCAAAAATCAAGAGTGTTATTGACTTATGCTAGTCCACTATTCAATAAAAATTGGGATTCAGCAACAGATCGTTGGGATAAAGCTTTGGCAGCAGGATTAGCTGCTGAAACACAGTTAACTGCTGATGGCTATGGCTTGTATGGAACAAACGCCAAACAATGGGCAGAAATGTTTTATATTAATAATAACTCTTTTAATAAAGAAGCTATTACTATTAAACTTTTGGCTGATGGTACTACAGCATTGTATTCAAACAATTCTTGGGAAAAATCAATTCGACTTGCTAGCCAGGGAGGTGTAGCTGGTAGTGGTGTAAAAGTACCTAAACGTATGATTGATTTGTTTCCTATGAAGGATGGAAAACGCCCTACAACTTCTACTACTTATCCATATAATGATTTCTTGTTTTTTAAAGATCGCGATCCACGTTTTTATAGAACTTTTGGTTTTTCAGGCTGTGCTTGGCCTTATAATAATGCTACAGGAGCTACAGTCCAAACAACTGTTTGGGCATATCGTTGGGCGGTAAGTAGTGCTTCTAATACAGCTTTTGGGTTTAGTATGGGTAATGATGTTCCAAGTCCTGCTTTTGTTCGCAAGATGTCAAGCCCTACAGTTGCTAATACAAGTAATTTTCAATACTCAGGTACTGATATTATGGAATACCGTTATGCGGAGTTGTTGTTGAATATTGCTGAATGTTACGCTGCTAAACAAGATATATCAAATACTTTAGCGTATTTAGGAAAAATAAGACAACGTGTGGGGATTCCTTCAGCAGATAATTATGGAATTGGGACATTGGCTGATAAATATGCTGCAATTGAAGCAGTGCTGTATGAACGTAGAGTAGAGTTGGCTTATGAAGGAAAACGTTTTTGGGATATCCAGCGTTGGATGTTATATAGTGATGATAGTTCTGTAAATCAGGATGCTACAAATGTAAAGCTTGGTATTGCTGATATAAACGGAACACAGCGTATAGGGAATTATTTACATTATAAGAATGGGTTTAGCCCAGTAAATACAGATCCATTGACTGCTGCACGTGCAACAATATCAGTAGATCCGGATGCTGCAAATTTCGAGACTCAAATAACAGCTTTAGCTACTTTTTATACGACTAACTTTGAGTTGAAATCTCCGCCAAAAGCGATGGATGATGTTAGTGGTACACCAACTAATATTCTATTTAGACCGAATTATTATATTATGGGGCTTTCTCAAACTGTTTTGGCACAAAACCCATGGTTAATACAAAATAAAGGTTGGAATGGTGCATCTGGAGAACAAGGAACTTATAATTTTCAAGAATAAATTTTAAAACTTAAAAATGCCTGATAATTTTCAGGCATTTTTATTAATACCTTAATAAAACGTTAACATTAAATTAGACTTTTCACCTGTATTTCTTCAAAAGATACAGGTGATTTGTTTAAATCGAATTATCAAATTAAAATTAACATGAAAAATTCAGCATTATTTGTATTGCCTCTTTTGCTTTTGGGAAGCATAAAATGTTTTGCCCAATACCCAAAAATTAGCCCCGAAATTAAGGAACAACAAGACGCAATTATTAAGGAAGCCAACAGACTTTCTGACGAAGCCTGGGAAAAAGCATTAGTTGTCATTGAAGAAGAAGCGAAACACGGTAAACCTTTTATTCCATGGGCATCAAGACCAACAGATTTACCACAGGCGTCTATACCTGCTTTTCCAGGAGCTGAAGGAGGAGGTATGTACGCTTTTGGAGGACGTGGCGGAAATGTCTATGTTGTAACAAGCTTGGAAGATCGTGGGCCGGGAACTTTACGTGAGGCTTGTGAACAAGGTGGAGCAAGGATTGTAGTATTCAATGTGTCAGGAATTATCAGAATCAAGAGCCCGTTAATCATTCGTGCACCTTATATCACAATTGCAGGACAAACTGCTCCGGGTGATGGTATCTGTGTGGCTGGTGAATCAGTGTGGATTGATACTCATGATGTTGTAATCAGGCACATGCGTTTTCGCAGAGGAGAAACTTTTGTAGGTCGTCGTGATGACGCTATCGGAGGAAACCCTGTTGGAAATATCATGATCGACCACGTTTCTGCAACTTGGGGATTAGATGAAAACATGTCTATGTACAGACATATGTATAATCCTGGTGCTGGTTATCCGGAAGTTAAAGTAGGTACAGTAAACATTACCATTCAAAACAGTTTATTCGGAGAAGCTCTGGATACGTACAACCATGCTTTTGGAAGTACTCTGGGTGGAGAAAACTGCTCTTTCATGAGAAATATGTGGGCAAACAATGCAGGTCGAAACCCGTCTATCGGATGGAACGGAATTTTCAATTTTGTAAATAATGTTGTTTTCAACTGGTATAACAGATCAACAGATGGTGGTGATTATACAGCTAATTATAATATCATCAACAACTTTTACAAACCGGGACCTGTAACGAATTTAAATGAGCCTATCAGTTATAGAATCTTAAAACCGGAATCAGGAAGGAGCAAACTGCCTTATATGGTTTTTGGAAGAGCTTATGTAAACGGAAATATCGTTAACAATAACGATAAGGTAACCAAAGACAACTGGGACGGAGGTATTCAGATTGAAAACAAAAAAGGGGAATTAATGGGCTATGATGAAGCTAAAACCTATTTCGATAAAATGAAAAGCGACAAACCTTTCCCAATGCCTTGGTTTCGTCCTTTTATGAAAGCAGATGAAGCTTATGAATTCGTGCTGAAAAATGTGGGAGCTACTTTGCCAATCAGAGATAAAGTTGACGAAAGAATCGTAAGAACTGTTAAAACAGGAGTTCCTGAATATGCAAAAGGTTTAGAGAAAAAGACTTTCTATCAGTTTGAACACAGACGTTTGCCGATGGATTCATACAAACAAGGAATCATTACAGACATTTCGCAGGTAGGCGGATATCCTGAATACAAAGGAAAACCTTATGTTGATACAGACAAAGACGGTATGCCGGATGCATGGGAGAAAAAATACGGTCTGAATCCAAAAGATCCATCTGATGCAAAAGGAGATTTAAACGGTGATGGCTATTCTAACATTGAAGATTACATCAATGGTGTAAACCCTGCCATCAAAGTAGACTGGACAGATTTAGCTAATAATAAAGAAACTTTGGTAAGACCTTTGTTAGATTTAAATTAAAAAAGTAAAGTTAGGTCATAAAGTTTAAGATAAAACTTTTGACTTTATGACCTTTGACTTTAAACTAAAATAATAAATAAGATGATGTCGATAAAAAAAATAAGTCTGCTGTTTTTGTTTTTCGCCTTTTGCAAATTAAGTGCACAACAATACGCAGATCCGGAATATATCAAGGTTACGAACGAAAGAGCGGCAAAAATTGTCGAGAAATTGGCCTTGAATAACAAAGAAAAAGAAACCGCTGTAACGAATATCATTGCACAGCAGTTTCGTGATTTGAGTAAAATTCAGGATACTAGAGATGTAGAAGTTAAAAAAGTAAAAGAAGACAGCAGTTTAGCAAAAGATAAGCAAAACGAGAAAATTGATAAATTGAAAGCCGATGCCGACAAATCAATTGACAAACTGCATAAATCTTATTTGAAAAAATTAGGAACTCAGTTAAACGAAGCAAAAATTACCGAGGTAAAAGACGGAATGACTTATGGAGTACTTCCAATTACGGTAACGGCTTACAATGATATGATACCAACTTTGACCGAAGTCCAAAAAAAGTATATTTATGATGCTTTAGTTGAAGCAAGAGAACATGCTATGGATGGTGGTTCATCGAAAGAAAAGCATGCCTGGTTTGGTAAATACAAAGGAAGAATCAACAATTACTTGTCTAAAGAAGGTTATGATTTGACCAAAGAACGTGAAGGCTGGAATAAACGTATTGCCGAAAAAGAAAAAAATAAAAAGAAGGAATAACAGCTATTTTTAATAATAAGTGTAATTTTAACATTTTTAAATTAAACCTTTTATCGATTACAGTATCCAACTAGTCTAACTTATAAATTTCAGACTAACTCATGCAGAACAATTTCCAAAAAAACATTCTTAGAAGAACAATTATGGCAGTGTCCTTTTGTTCTTTTTTTTCATCAGCCTATGCTCAGTATCCTGATATTCCAAAAACGCTTCAGGAAAAAACTGATGCGATGATGAAGGCCGAAAGTGATCGTTTGGATCAGATTTGGAAAGCCAATGAAAACATCATCAAAGCCGAAGCTTTACAAGGACGTCCTTATGTGCCTTGGGCATCATTACCAACCGATTTAGTTCATGCCGATATTCCTGCTTTTCCCGGTGCAATGGGAGGCGGAGCTCAGACGCCAGGTGGCCGTGGAGGTAAAATATTTGTTGTCACAAGTTTAGAAGACAGCGGAAAAGGAACTTTTCGTGAAGCGCTCGAAGCTGTTGGAGCTCGTACCGTAGTATTTAATGTTTCGGGAATCATTCGCCTTAAAAAACCAATTACCGTTCGTGCGCCTTACATCACGATTGCAGGACAAACCGCTCCGGGTGACGGAATCTGTGTTGCGGGAGAATCTGTTTTATTAGACACACACGATATTATCATCCGCTATATGCGTTTTCGCCGTGGAGAAACCGAAGTGACCCGTCGTGACGATGCTTTGGGAGGAAACGTAATCGGAAACGTAATTATCGATCACTGTTCCATGAGCTGGGGATTAGACGAAAATATTTCGTTGTATCGTCACCAGTTTCAGGCAAATGAAAAATCAAAATTAGAAAAACTGCCGGCTGTTAATGTGACCATTCAAAATACCATTTCAGCAGAAGGTCTGGATACTTACAATCACGCTTTCGGAAGTACTATTGGTGGTTTGAATAGTATGTTTATCCGTAATTTATGGGCCGATAATATTTCGAGAAATGCCTCAGTTGGAATGTACGGAAGTTTTAACTTTGTGAATAATGTTGTTTTCAATTGGTGGAACCGTACGCTTGATGGTGGTGATTACCGTTCGCAATACAACATTATCAATAATTATTTCAAACCAGGACCAATTACGCCAGCCGATCAGCCGATTCGTTATAGAATCATCAAACCGGAATCAGGTTATATCAGCCCAAAACAATACGGAAAAGCTTTCGTTGATGGGAATTACATAGTGAATTCTCCTGAAGTAACAGCTGATAACTGGAATGGCGGAGTACAATTGGAAGACCAGTCAGCAGAAGCAACCAAAGACTTTCTGGCACAAATAAAATACCCAAAAGCTTTTGCAATGCCACCAATTTCAATCATGAAAGCAGAGCAGGCTTATGATTTTGTATTGAATAATGTAGGAGCCACTTTACCAAAAAGAGACGCTGTTGACGAAAGAGTGATCAAACAGGTTCGTACCGGAAAAATAGAAGTAAAAGACGGTCTGGAAAATACAATTGGTAAAGAATTCATCAAAAGAAGATTACCTGCCGATTCATATAAAAAAGGTATTATCACACATCCGAACCAGGTTGGAGGTTATCCGGAATACAAAGGAAAAGCCTATAAAGATTCAGATAACGACGGAATTCCGGATGCCTGGGAAAAGAAATTTGGCTTAAATCCGAATGACGCTTCCGATGCCAACAAAGACAGCAACGGTGACGGATACACCAACTTAGAGAAATATTTCAACGGAATTGATCCAAACAGTAAAACAGACTGGACAAAATCAGAAAATAATACAGATACATTGTCTAAAGTTTTATTGCAGTAAAGATTAATAGAGAATAGAAGAAAAAATTATAGAAAATAGAATATAGAGAATAGAAAAAAGAGAGAACTCATCATGAGAAAATCTATATTCTTTATTCTATTTTCTACATTCTAAAAGAAATCTAAAATTAAAATGAATTTTATTCAACTCAAAAATATCATAACAAAACAGGATTTACTTATGTTGTCCTGTTTTGTTATTTTCTTTAGTGCCAATATCAGCACGGCACAAAACACATTCCCCGATATTACAAAATCAAAAGAAGGAAAACTCGAGCGTACCGCTGATGCAAAAGGAAACCAGATTCCCGATTTTTCTTTTGCCGGATATAAAGCCTCTTCGGTAGCGATTCCTGATGTAGCCATTAAAGTTTTTGTACCACACATCGATGGAGATGCCACAAAAACAATTCAGACAGCGATAGAGTATGTTGCGAAATTGAAAGCCGATGCAACAGGTTTTAAAGGAACCGTACTTTTAGACAAAGGAACCTTCAAAGTTTCGGGCGAAATCAATATCAAGGAAAGCGGAATTGTATTAAGAGGAAGCGGTTCAGGAAATAACGGAACCATACTTTTAGGGACTACAATCAACAGAAAAGCAATCGTCAATATCAGTGGAATTAATAACCGTGTTTTTAAGGAAACGACAGAATTAGCGACTAATTACACGCCACTTGGAGCAACTGTTTTAACGGTAAAAAATGGCAACGCCTTCAAAAAAGGAGACCATATTGTTATCAACACGCCCATCACAAAAAACTGGATTGAACTTTTAGGAACTGCTGATTACGGAGGAGAAAGCGGATGGATTGGATGGAAAGCCGATGATTTTGTCATTCGAGCCGACAGGGAAATTACAAATGTTCAGGGGAATAAAATTACGATTGATTCACCATTGACAAATGCTTTGGAAGAAGAATTATCCAAATCAACGGTAGTAAATTATATTTGGTTTGGCCGAATTAATAACGTCGGTGTAGAAAACCTGACTTTGAAATCAGAATATGACACAACAAATCCCAAAGATGAACAGCACCGTTGGACAGGAATTTCTGTTGAAAATGCTGAAGATGTTTGGGTACGACAAGTCAATTTTGAACAGTTTGCAGGAAGCGCGGTTTCTATTTTAAAAACAGCCAAAAGAATTACTGTTGAAGATTGTATTTCCTTAAATCCAATTTCAGAAATCGCATCACATAGAAGAAACACTTTTTATACAGAAGGACAGCAAACCTTGTTTCAGCGTTGTTATTCTGAATTCGGTTACAATGATTTTGTGGTTGGAGGCTACGCTACTGCAGGGCCAAACGTCTTTTTGCAATGCGAATCACATCTGCCGTACAGTTTCAGCGGATCTGTCGGAAGCTGGGCAACCGGAATTCTTTTTGATGTTTCCCTAATTGACGGAAATGCCATTAGTTTCAAAAACAAAGAACAGGACGGTAGAGGTTTAGGCTGGAATGTTGCCAATAGTGTCATCTGGGAAACTTCAGCATCTAAAATAGAAAATTACAATCCGCCAACAGCCAACAACTGGGCATTTGGAGTCTGGGCGCAATGGGCAGGAAACGGACACTGGAAAGACGTCAACAATCACATCAGTCCAAGAAGTTTATTCTATGCTTTATTGCAACAGCGTCTGGGTAAATTACCAATGGATGCGCAGATTATGGATTTAGGTTCAGAACCTTCTTCAAGCCCGACAATTGAACAAGCTACAGTCTTAACCGCCGAAGCTTATAAATTAAATGAAACCTTAAAAGAGTTTATTACTAAAGCATCTACTCGAAATCCAATTTCAATCGATTATGTTAAAGCAAAACGTATTGACGAAGTAAAAGCCGATGCAGTTACGAATACCAATACCGATAAAATTACTCTGACCAATGGATTATTAACTACCTCAAAAGGAGTTATTACCGGAGAAGTTGTAGATGTGCCGTGGTGGAGAGGAAGCTTGCGTGAATCGGAAGTTTCAAAATCAAGACCTCACATTACCCGATTTGTTCCGGGACATTATGGATTAGGTTATACCGATAATCTGGAGGAAACAGTAAATTATTTAGTCGAAAACAATAAGTCGGCAATCGATCACAATTACGGACTTTGGTACGAACAAAGAATGGCAGATCACGAACGAATCCGAAGAATCGATGCTGATGTGTGGGCACCATTCTACGAACAGCCTTTCGACAGAAGCGGACAAGGAATTGCCTGGGATCATTTGAGTAAATACGATCTAACCAGATACAACGCCTTTTATTGGAACCGATTAAAAACCTTTGCAGAGTTGGCTGGTCAAAAAAATAAAATACTCTTAAACGAAAATTATTTTCAGCATAATATTTTAGAAGCAGGAGCACACTGGGCAAGTTCCTCTTGGCGTCCGGCCAATAATATCAATACCACAGGATTGCCGGAACCACCGCCTTATGCAGGTGATAAAAGGATTTTCCTTGCCGAACAATTTTATGATGTAAAAAATGCCGACATCAGAAAACTGCACGTAGCATTCATCGAAAAAAATCTAGAAAATTTCAAAGATAACGCTAACGTGTTGCAATTGACAAGTGCCGAATATACAGGCCCTTTAAGTTTTATGCAATTCTGGATTGATGTCATAGCCAATTACGAAAAGTCACATCAAAATGAATCCAAAATCGCTTTAAGTGCTACTAAAGATGTTCAGGATGCCATTTTAAATGACAGCGAAAGAGTGAAAACCGTTGATGTAATTGATATCAGATATTGGTATTATAGAGAAGACGGAACATTGTATGCTCCGGAAGGCGGAAAAAATCTCGCGCCACGCCAGCATGCCCGTAAAATCAAAACCGGAAAAGAAACAGACGATCAGGTGTATCGAGCAGTTCGTGAATACAGAGAAAAATATCCTGAAAAAGCAGTCTTATATTCCACGATGGGAGCACCACGATTTGGATGGCCGGCATTAATGGCCGGAGCCTCTTTGGCAAATGTTCCAAAAATTGAACTTTCTGCCTTTCATTCTGCCTTAACTGGTATGAAGTTTGCAGAAGGAACTACTTTTTCAGACAAGCTCTGGACACTGGAAAATAAAGGGAATGCCTATCTTTTTTATCTGAAAAACGATCAGGATGTTTCGGTCGATTTATCGAATCAAAAAGGAACTTTTGAAGTGTATGCAATCAATGCTTCCAATGGAAATATCACGAAAAAAGCAAATATCAGCGGAGGAAAACAAGTTGTAATTCCGCAGTCAGAAATCAAAGAAAAAGTACTATTTGTAGTGAAGAAAAATTAACCAAGTTTTGTCATTGCGAGGAACGAAGCAATCACATAACGAGAGCAACTAGTGAGATTGCTTCGTTCCTCGCAATGACTAATAAATCATAATTCAAAATAAAAATAAAATGAACCTGAAATATCTATTTGCCCTAAGCATCAGCTTTATGTTGACAGCACAAACTGGTTTTTCGCAATCTAAAAACCTGCCTAAACTAAAAGTTTCACCAAATCAGCACTATTTTGTTACCGAAGACGGGAAACCTTTCTTTTGGCTGGGCGATACAGGCTGGCTGGCATTCAGTAAACTGGACAGAGAAGGTGTAAATAAATATTTTGAAGACCGAAAAGCAAAAGGTTTTAACGTAGTTCAGGTAATGGTATTGCATAATTTGAATGCCGTAAATGTCTATGGTGATCAGGCATTGATGAATGATAATCTGGCGGATCAAATTACTTCACCAGGAAATGATCCCAATAATGCTCCAGAATACGATTACTGGGATCACGTAGATTATACTTTGGAAGTAGCTCAAAAAAACGGAATCTATGTGGCAATGGTGCCAGTTTGGGGAACCAACGTTTCAAAAGGAAATAAAGTCAGCAAAGAACAGGCGGTTAAATACGCTAAATTTTTGGCAGACAGATATAAAAAGAGAACCAATGTAATTTGGTTAAACGGAGGCGATACCAAAGGAAATGAATTTCAGGACATTTGGAATGCTATCGGAACAACCATCAAAACCAATAATCCGGATCAGCTGATGACTTTTCACCCTTTTGGGAGAACCGATTCCTCAGAGAATTTTCATAATGCAAGCTGGTTGGATTTCAATATGTTCCAGTCCGGACATAAAACCTACGCACAGGAAACTGATCCGACAGCCTTCAAAGAAGACAATTACAAATTCGTTTTAAGAGACTGGGATTTAAAACCAACCAAGCCAACACTGGACGGAGAACCATCTTACGAAGGAATTCCACACGGATTACACGACACTTTACAGCCAAAATGGAATGCTAATGATGTACGTCGTTACGGCTATTGGTCTGTTTTTTCAGGAGCTTCGGGCTACACTTATGGACACAGTGCCGTAATGCAGATATTTAGAAAAGGAGATAAACCAGCCTACGGAAACAAAATGTTGTGGACAGATGCCCTCAATGATCCAGGAGCCGGACAAATGATTTATATCAAAAACCTGATGTTGGAATTTCCATTCACAGAAGGAACAGCTGATGCTTCGATAATTGCAAATCAAGGCGAAAAATACGATTACTTACCAGCAATAAAAGGAAAAGAGTACGCTTTGATTTACACCTATAACGGAAGAAAAATTACAGTGAATATGGGTAAAATCACAGGAGATAAAGTAACCGCAAGCTGGTACAACCCAAGAAACGGAGAAAAAACACAGATTGGAATTTTTGACAACAAAGGCAAAAAAGAATTCCAGCCTTCCGGCAAAAAAGAAGACGGAAACGACTGGGTTTTAATTCTAACTTCAAAAAAATAAAAAAATAGCTCTCGCAGATTTTGCAAATCAAGCAGATAAAAAATCCCGCACAATCAGCCAAATCTGCGAGAGCCAAAAATAACAACACAATGAAAATCAAAAACATTATAATTCTACTCTGCTTCATAACCGGAATTAATTCAGCTTTTGCTAATGACGGCTGGCTAAACATCCTAAACGAAGGCGGAAACAACAAAGGCATAAAATGCACCGAAGCCATTCAAAAAGCCATCGATAAAGCTTCAGCAAATGGTGGTGGAACTATCTTTTTTCCGGCTGGTGAATACCTGACAGGCGCCTTAAAACTAAAAAGCAATATCACCATCCATTTAGATTCTGGTGCGCTTTTAAAATTTTCAGAGAACTTCGATGACTACCTTCCGTATGTCGAAATGCGTTATGAAGGAATCGTGATGCAGTCATTCTCCCCATTATTTTATGCCAAAGATGTCGAAAACATCACCATCACAGGAAGGGGCATAATCGATGGACAGGGAAAAGCATGGTGGAATGAAGTCTACAGAATCGAAACCGCCAAAGGTCCGATTCCCGAAACCAAATACCAAAAAATGTGGACCGAGCAAAACAAAGGAATTGTTTACGAGCCATATTACAAAAGAACGATTGACAAACACTTTTTTAGGCCTTCTTTTTTCCAGGCTTATAATTGCAAGAATATTTTGATTGAAGGCGTAACGTTCAAAAACTCGCCTTTCTGGACGATCAATCCTGAATTCTGTGACAATGTAACCGTTACCGGAATCTCGATTTTCAATCCGCATTCCCCAAACACAGACGGAATCAACCCTTCGTCCTGCACCAATGTTCACATTTCAAACTGCCACATTAGCGTTGGCGACGACTGCATCACCATCAAATCGGGTCGTGATGCAGACGGCCGTAAATACGGAAAAGCAACAGAAAATGTAACCATCACCAACTGTACGATGTTAAGCGGTCACGGCGGTGTCGTAATCGGAAGCGAAATGTCAGGCGGAATCAAAAAAATCACGATTTCCAACTGCGTTTTCGACGGAACCGATCGTGGAATCCGTATCAAAGCGGCCCGTGGACGAGGCGGAGTTGTAGAGGACATTCGCGTGAGCAATATCGTAATGAAAAATATCAAGGAAGAAGCCATTATTTTGGATCTTTTCTACGATAAAGACAATCCGGTTGAACCTGTTACCGAGCGTACGCCGATTTTCAGAAACATCCACATCAGCAACGTTACGGGCGGAAATGTCAACAAAGCCGGATTCGTTCGCGGAATTGTTGAAATGCCAATTCAAAACATCACGTTCTCTAATATCAACATGGATGGCAAAGAAGGTTTCACTGTAAACACCGCCACCGATGTAGAATTTCACGACGTAAAAGTAAACGCAACCGTAGGTTCATCTTTCAAAATTCTGGATGCTAAAAACCTGATTTTGGACAACGTAGGATCTTCAACGCCAATCAAAGAAGTGCCGGTTATTAAAATCGACAATGCATCAAATATTATGATCAACAACAACTTTCCTTTCAACGCCACCGATGTTTTCATCGAAGCAAACGGAAAGGATACAAAGAATATTTTCCTTAAAAACAATGTATTCAGCAACGTAACCACAACCGTAAAAAAAGGAAAAGATTTGGATAAAAAAGCAATTTCAGAATAGACTAATAATGTAACACGAATTTCACAGATTGGCACAAATTAATTGATGTAAATAAAAAATGGCACTAAAATATTAGGAATACAAAGCTTAGCGCTTCTTTGCGTAAACCTTTGCGAATCTTTGCGGTAAAGTTTTGAGTTAGTTAAAATGAATAAAGAAGAATCTGTGATAATTTGTGAAATCTGTGTTTAATAAGAAAACATGAAAAAAATATTCATCATACTAACGCTTTCACTTTTCGCTCTAAGCTATTCCCAGAAAAAAAAGGAAATTTTCCTTTTCACCTCTTTCAGGGAACCCGCTACCGAAGGTTTATATTTAGCTTATAGCGAAGACGGCTACAACTGGAAAGGTTTTGAAGGCTCATTCCTAAAACCTGAAATCGGGGCCAGCAAAATCATGCGCGACCCGTCCATCACAAAAGGAGCTGATGGAACGTATCACATGGTCTGGACAACAGATTGGAAAGGCGGAAACGGATTCGGATACGCCAATTCTAAAGATTTAATTCATTGGTCGGAACAACAATACATTCCGGTAATGAAACACGAACCCGAAGTTGTAAACGTGTGGGCGCCCGAGATTTTTTATGACGATGTCAAAAAAGAATACATCATTATCTGGGCTTCGACAATTCCTTTCCGATTCGAAAAAGGAGTTGAAGATGAAAAAAACAACCACAGAATGTATTACGTAACGACTAAGGATTTCAAAACCTTTTCGGATACGAAATTATATTATGACCCAGGTTTCAGTGTCATCGATTGTGTCATCGTAAAAAAAGGCAAAAAAGATTATGTTTTGGTGCTAAAAGACAACACCAGACCGATGCGAAACATAGAAGTAGCTTTCGGAAAATCACCTTTAGGCCCATTCGAAAAAAGATCAAAACCCTTAACGGAATATTTATCAGAGGGACCGACGGTTGTAAAAGTCGGTAAAAACTGGTTACTCTATTATGATAATTACGGATCCAAAAATTACAAAGCCTTAAGCACTTCTGATTTTGTACATTTTGAAGATGTTTCCACAAAAATAAGTCTTCCCGAAGGACACAAACACGGAACCATCACAACCATTTCCGCAGAAGTTCTAAAAGGATTAATTGAAAAGAAATAATTTATCTTCAACAGACCTAACAGGTTTTCAAAACCTGTTAGGCCTCAGGAGTTATCAAAATAAAAGCAATGATTGCATTTCAAAACATAAAAACCAATATCGTAACAGGAACAGCTCTTTTGTTAAGCTGTGTTGCAGTCAATTCGGCGCAAGCCCAACAGGACACGATACGATATACAGGTAAAACCCTTTCCAATGTTGATTACCACCACGGGCAATTGAGTCCTGCAGTTGGTGTTCACGCCACACAAATTATGCGTGCGAGCAGAGAACATCCCGAAAAAGCAGACGGTTTCGGATGGACATACAACCATCAGTCAATGATGGCGTATTGGAACAATACTTTTTATCTGCATTATTTGAGCGACCCGTCAGGCGAACACACTCCGCCGAGTCAAACTTTTATAATGACTTCCAAAGACGGAGTTACCTGGACAAAACCAGCCGTGCTTTTCCCAATTTACCACGTTCCCGACGGATTCAAAAAAGAAGGAGTAGAAGGAGTTGCCAAAAACATAGATGCCATTATGCACCAGCGTATGGGCTTTTATGTTTCCTCCGATAACAGATTATTAGCGATAGGCTATTACGGAGTGGCATTAGACAAAAAAGATGATCCCAATGACGGAAAAGGAATTGGACGTGTCGTGCGTGAAATCTACAAAGACGGAACTTACGGCCCGATTTATTTTATCCGATACAATAAAACCGGAAATCCATTGCCAACGACTTTTCCATTTTTTACCAAAAGTAAAGACAAAAAGTTTATCAAAGCCTGCAATGAATTGCTTTCTAAACCATTGTTAATGCAACAATGGGTGGAAGAAGCTGATCGTGATGATGAATTGATTCCGTTAAAAAAACAATACAAAGCGTTCAATTATTACCATTTGCCAAACGGAAACGTAGTTGGTTTATGGAAATTTGCTTTAACTTCCTTAAGTAAAGACGAAGGTAAAACCTGGGAATACATACCGGTAAGAGCCCCTGGATTTGTAAACAGCAATGCCAAAATCTGGGGACAAAAAACCTCCGATAACCGTTATGCAACAGTTTATAATCCTTCGGAATACCGTTGGCCATTGGCGATTTCAACCAGTGACGACGGACTGAATTATAAAGATTTATTATTAGTTCACGGAGAATTGAGTCCGATGCGTTACGGAGGAAACTACAAATCTGCCGGCCCTCAATACGTTCGCGGAATAAATGAAGGAGATGGAACTCCGCCTGACGGAAAACTTTGGGTAAGTTACAGCGTAAACAAAGAAGATATTTGGGTAGCATCTGTTCCTGTTCCTGTAACCAGCGAAGTAAAAGAAAATGCTAACGATGTTTTCAATGATTTGCCAAACGGCGAAGAATTAAAATTATGGAACACCTACGATTTGTCCTGGGCTTCCACCAAAATCGAGAAGAAAACAGACGGCAAAAAATGGCTGACACTAAGAGATCAGGACTTTTTTGACTATTCTCGTGCCGAGCGTGTGATTCCGTTTGCACAAAAAATGGAAGCGACTTTCACCGTAAAACCGGAACAAAATAACCACGGTTTACTGCAGGTGGAATTCCAAAACAAACAAGGATTACCAGCGATTCGTATTGTTTTCGATTCAGATGGAGAAATAAAAGTAAAACACGGAGCCCGTCATGGCGGATTAGGGAAATACGAAGCCGGAAAAGACTATACGATTACAGTCAAATTAGACGTAACTTCTCGTTCGTATACTGTAAAAGTGAATGACGGCAAAGAAACCAATAAAATATTCTATGCTCCGGTTGATGGAATTTCACGTATTATGTTCCGCACAGGCGATCAGCGTTACACACCCAATGCTGACACCGAACCGGATACGCCGGATTTTACCGATTTACCGGATACAGGAAAATTAATTCCGGAAGCGGTTTTTAATATTAAATCATTGGTTACGAAAAAATTGTAAGATTGAATAATTAAAAGATTAAAAAATATAAAATTAACCACATAGAATCATAGAAAAAAGAGAGTTTTTAAGCCAATATATTGGTTCGCATAGCTCTGTTTTTTATAAAAAGTGAAACGCCTTTTTTATTCAGAAAAAAATCTATGTTTCTATGTGGTTAAAAATAGGTTTAACGATTTAAAAAAATCTGCGTGTAAAAAATAAAACATGAAGAATTTCAAAAACATAGTATTCCTCTTTTGTCTTTTAGTAACTTTCATTACTAACGGACAAATCTCTGCCGAAAATTTGACTTGTGAAATGACCCAAAATCCATTGGCTTTCGTTTCAAATCAACCGCGATTAAGCTGGCAATTGATTTCAAAAGAATCAAACGTAACTCAATCAGCCTATCAGATTTTAGTCGCTTCATCCGAAGAAAAACTAAAAAAAGGTCAGGGCGATATATGGGATAGTGGAAAAGTCAATTCCGATAAAAACCTGCAGATTCTCTTTGGCGGAAGCCTATTAAAAACAGAAACCAAATATTTTTGGAAAGTCAAAGTCTGGAACCAGAAAGACAAAGCTTCTGCTTGGAGCAAAACTGCCTCTTTCAGAACGGCTTCTGCAACATCCGATTTGAATCCAACTTGGATTGGAGCTATTACCAAAGCCGACAGTCATTTGCCGGAAGGCAGAACTTATCACACCGCCACTTTTAACCGTGCCAAAAAAGACTCTTATATCAACGCTTCCGATTCGTTGTCAAGAAGAAGTATTATGCTTCGCAAGTCTTTTTCGGTTAACAAAGAAATCAAAGAAGCTGTGGTTTACATTTCAGGTTTAGGGCATTACGAACTAACCATCAACAGTAAAAAAATTGGAAACAGCGAGTTTGCTCCTTTGTGGACGGACTACGACAAAAGCGTGAATTATAATATTTACGAGCTAAACGCAAAAGCATTAGAAAAAGGCGAAAACGTAATTGGCGTACTTTTAGGAAACGGAATGTACAACACGCTGGAAGCGAGATACACCAAGTTTTTTGTGAGTTTTGGGCCTCCGACTTTGTTTTTCAAAATGAAAATTACCTACAAAGATGGCTCTTCCGAAATCATAAAATCAGATGAAACGTGGAAATACAGCAAAAGCCCAATTACTTACAATAGTATTTTTGGAGGAGAAGATTACAATGCTAATTTAGAACAAAAAGGCTGGAATAGTAAAGGATTCAATGATGCCAATTGGAAAAAAGTAGTCGTTCAGGAAGCCCCAAAAGGTGTTTTGAGACCACAGACTACATCACCAATTACAATCCAAAAACAATACGAAGTTAAAACGGCAAAAGAGCTGAAGCCTAATTTCTATATCTTTAATATGGGACAAAATCTTTCGGGATTCACCAGCATAAAAGTTAAAGGGAAAAAAGGACAGACCGTTCGCGTTTGGGTGGGCGAAAGCCTGAACGAAGACGGAACCGTTAGTCAGGGGAAAACCGGAAAACCGTATTATTACGATTACACTTTGAAAGGCGAAGGTACCGAAGAATGGACACCAAGATTCAGTTTCTACGGATTTCAATACGTGCAGATAGAGAACATTAATTATAAAGAAACGAAGAATGAAAATCTTCCGACATTGTTAGATTTAAAATCGAATTTCATTTACAATTCGGCAGGTGAAGCCGGAACTTTTGAATGTTCGAACGACATTTTCAACAAAACACATTTGCTGATTAACAATGCCATAAAAAGTAATTTTCAAAGTGTTTTTACCGACTGTCCACAACGTGAAAAACTGGGATGGTTAGAGGAAATTCATCTGAATGGTCCTGGATTATTTTTTAATTACAATCTCGAAAGTTTCATTCCTGCTACGATGCAGAATATTTCCGATGCACAGCGCGACAATGGATTGATTCCGTCCATCGTTCCTGAATATGTGGTTTTCGGAGGTGATTTTACCGATTCTCCCGAGTGGGGCGTTACGGGTATAATCCTTCCTTGGATGTATTACGAATATTACGGCGATGCTTCGTTAATCGAAAAATATTATCCTGTAATGAAAAAATATGTTGATTATTTAGGAACAAAAGCAACGAATCATATCGTGTCTCACGGATTGGGGGACTGGTACGATTATGGAACACATCCTGCGGGTTATTCCAAAAACAGTCCGATTGCGCTTTCTGCAACTTCGCACTATTTTTATGGAGCCAGTTTGGTTGCAAAAGCTGCTAAATTATTCAATAAAACAGAGGATATTGCAAAGTATGAAACTCTGACTGTAGACATTAAAAAGGCTTTTAACGACAAATTTTTTAATCCCGAAACCAAACAATACGGTACCAGCAGTCAGTTTAGCAATGCCGTTCCAATTTTTATGGATATCGTAGAACCGCAATACAAACAAGCGGTGATGGATAATTTATTGACTGACATCAAAGCCAAAGGTGACCGACTGACCACAGGAGATGTTGGAAACCGTTATTTGTTTCAGGCTTTGGCACAAAACGGGCAAAACGAAACGATGTACAAAATCAACAATCATTACGATGCACCGGGCTATGGTTTTCAGATTAAATTTGGTCTGACCACTTTGACTGAGCAATGGGATCCTACAAAAGGAAATTCCTATAATCATTTTATGATGGGACAAATCGAAGAATGGTTTTACCAAAGCCTTGCCGGAATCGTTCCAGATGCTGAAAATCCGGGATTCAAACATTTCTTTATTCAGCCGGAAGTTGTGGGCGACATGACTTTTGCGAAAGCGACTTACGAATCCATTTACGGAAAAATTGCTTCGGCTTGGGAGAAAAAAGACGGAAAATTAATTCTGAAAGTAGAGATTCCGGCGAATACATCAGCGACAGTAAAATTACCAGTTGATAAGAATTCTGAAATAAAAGTCAACGGAAAACTGACTGAAAATTTAAAATTAGGATCAGGAAAATATACAATTGAATGTAAATTATAGCTTCTACAGAGAGACCTAACAGGTTTCCAAAACCTGTTAGGTCTGATAGGAATTCACAATAAATAAAAAATGAAAAATTTAAAAAACATAACATTTGCTTTTTTGGTTTCAATGTTCACATTGACGACTTCAAACGCACAATGCACATCGGATACCAATTTCAGAAAACCCGTAACTGAAACCATCCAAAAAATTGAAACCATTTTTAAGATAAAAGTTATCGACGACCGCGGTTTACTAAAAGGAAAAGAACTCGATTATGCCGACTGGCGTATCGAACAGGGAAATCTGGAAGTTTCTTTGGCTAATGTTTTAGTGCCTTTTGAACTGACCTATTTCAAACAGCCCGATGGAACCTATCAAATCCGAAAATATGAAAACCATAAAGTTTCGGTTGATAAAGGTAAAGAACGCTTAGATTATTTGACGACTTTATATGCTAACGTTTCCGATTGGGAAGCCCGCAAAAAAGAAATCAAAGCCTGTATGTTTACGTCATTTGGTTTGGATAAAGCACCGCCAATGCCCAAATCAAAACCGATTTTGACACCAAAAAGAATCTACAAAGATTACAGCATCGAAAACATAGCATTAGAAATCCTTCCGGGAGTTTACACCACAGGTTCAATCTACAAACCCTATCCGTTCAACAAAAAATCGGCAGTTATCTTAACGCCCGACGGACATTTTGGTGACGGAAGATATAGAAAAGACGAGCAGTACCGTTGTGCAATGATGGCCAAAATGGGCGCAGTTGTCGTAGCTTACGATTTATTTGCCTGGGGCGAATCACTGTTGCAATTTCCAACCGAAACACACCGCAACAGCATTGCCTCAACCGTTCAGGTGTTGAGCGGAATCCGATTATTGGATTATTTAGCGACTCAAAAAAATGTTGATATGTCGCGAGTAGGCGTTACAGGCGGTTCTGGCGGAGGCTCGCACACAATGTTTTTAGGCGCTTTAGACGACAGGGTTACAGTTACCGCTCCGGTGGTGATGGTTTCGTCACATTTCTCTGGCGGTTGTCCTTGCGAAAGCGGTCGCGGAATTCACCTTTGTGGCAACGGAACCAACAATGCTGAAGTTTCGGCAATGATGGCGCCAAAACCGCAATTGATTGTTTCCGACGGAAAAGACTGGACTTTGGCCGTTCCCGAATTGGAATTCCCTTTTATCCAACGCACTTATGATTTGTACGGTAAAAAAGACTTGGTCGAAAATGTGCATTTAGCCAGCGAAGGACACGATTTTGGAGTTTCAAAACGTATGGCTTTGTATCCTTTTATGGCAAAATATTTAGGTCTGGATCTGAACAAAGTGAAGAACGAAAAAGGCGAAATCGACGAGTCAACCTGCGTGATTGAACCGTATGACAAATTATATGTTTTTGGCAACAAAGCCGAAAATCTGCCTAAAAATGCATTGAAAGACATCAACAAATTATATGAAATGTTCGGAGAAAAAAATCTGAAAGTGTATGAAGTCAAGAAGTAATAGTTGGGCGTGACCCAATTTGAAAAAGGGGGCAACTCTCGAAACCGTTTACTCGCCCCCTTTCCCAAATTGGGTCGGGCTATCCGCGCTACTTCGGTAGCTAGCTTCTATCCCTCACGCGCTCTCGTAACTTGAAGAAATTTGTGCTAATTTGTGCAATTTGTGGTTAAAAATAATTAGGGCATTTGTCCAAAAAGTATAAAAGATGAAGTTTAAAAATAAAATAATTGCTTTTCTAGTAGTTTCACTAGTTGTTTTACAAAACTCAACAGCGCAAACCAACAGCGACCTGAAATTATGGTACAACAAACCCGCTTCCATCTGGAACGAAGCTTTGCCTTTAGGTAATGGACGTTTGGGCGCAATGGTTTTTGGAGATCCATCCATAGAGCGTTTGCAGTTGAACGAAGAAACCATTTGGGCAGGTTCGCCAAACAGTAATGCGCACGACAAATCGATCAAAGCATTGCCAATCGTACGTCAATTGGTTTTCGAAGGAAAGTTCAAAGAAGCACAGGATTTGGCAACGCAAGATATTATGTCGCAGACTAATGACGGTATGCCGTATCAGACTTTTGGGAGCGTGTATATTTCGTTCAATGGACACAACGATTACAAAAATTATTATCGTGATTTAGACATTAGTAATGCTATCGCTTCGGTGCAATATGAGGTAGATGGTGTTACTTATAAAAGAGAAGTTTTAACCGCTTTTGCAGATCAAGTTATTGCGGTTAAATTATCAGCAAGTAAAGCCGGAAAAATCACCTGTAATGTGATGATGAATTCTCCGATTGACAAAACAGTTTCTTTCTCGGACAACAGCGAAATAGTGATGACCGGAACCGGAACCAATTTTGAAGGTGTAAAAGGAAAAGTGAAATTTGAAGGGCGTTTAGCTGTTCAAAACAAAGGTGGAAAAGTGATTTCTAAAAATGGTGTTTTGAGCATCAATGGAGCCGATGAAGCTACTTTGTACATTTCGATTGCAACCAATTTTGTCGATTACAAAACATTAGACGAAAACCAAACGCCAAAATGCAAATCCTATTTAGAAAAAGCATTGCCTAAATCATTTGAAACCATCAAAAAGGATCACGTTGCTTTTTACCAAAATTACTTCAACCGTGTGAGTTTAGATTTGGGAACGAATGAAAATGCGAAGAAACCAACTGACGAGCGTATTCGTGATTTCAAGAATCAATTCGATCCGCAATTGGCGAGTTTGTATTTTCAGTTTGGACGTTATTTATTGATTTCGTCTTCACAGCCGGGCGGTCAGCCAGCCAATTTACAGGGAATCTGGAACGATATGGTAACTCCACCTTGGGACAGTAAATACACAACAAATATCAATGCCGAAATGAATTATTGGCCAGCAGAAGTAACCAATCTTTCTGAAATGCACGAGCCTTTTATCCAAATGGCAAAAGAGCTGAGTGTGACGGGAGCTGAAACGGCCAAAATGATGTACAATGCAGGAGGCTGGGTTTTGCACCACAACACCGATATTTGGCGAGTTACAGCACCAGTTGACCAAGCTACGTCTGGAATGTGGCCAACGGGTGGTGCCTGGGTTTGTCAGGATTTATGGGAACGCTATTTGTATACCGGAGATAAAAAATACCTGACCGAAATTTATCCGATTATGAAAGGAGCTTCGCAGTTCTTTTTGGATTTTATGGTTGTGGATCCGAATACGGGTTATTTGGTCGTAGTGCCGTCGAGTTCACCTGAAAACACTCATGCCGGAGAAGACGGGAAATCAACGATTGCCTCGGGAACTACGATGGACAATCAATTGGTTTTCGATTTGTTTTCGAATGTGATTAAAGCTTCGAAACTAGTTGCTCCTGATGAAAATTATACTAAAAAATTAAGTGATGCTTTGGCTAAAATGCCTCCGATGAAAGTAGGGAAACACAATCAGTTACAGGAATGGCAGGACGATTGGGACAATCCGAAAGACAATCACCGACACGTTTCGCATTTGTACGGCTTGTTTCCGAGTAACCAGATTTCGCCAATCAAAACACCGGAATTGTTTGAAGGAGCCAAACAATCCCTGATTTACAGAACCGATGAATCAACAGGCTGGTCAATGGGCTGGAAAGTGAATTTATGGGCAAGATTATTAGACGGAAATCACGCTTATAAATTAATCCAGGATCAATTGCATTTGGTAACCGCTGACCAAAGAAAAGGGGGTGGAACTTATCCAAATATGCTCGATGCGCATCAGCCGTTTCAGATTGATGGTAACTTTGGATGCACCGCAGGAATCGCCGAAATGCTGATGCAGAGTCAGGAAGATGCGATTCATTTATTACCGGCTTTACCAACGGTTTGGAAAGACGGAAGCATCAAAGGTTTAGTAACCCGAGGCGGATTTGTAATTGATATGACCTGGAAAAACAATAAAGTTTCGACTTTGAAAGTATACTCGAAAATTGGAGGAAACTGTCGATTGAAACTGGAAAATACCTTGAAAGCAGACAAAGGAATTACGCTTAAAAAAGCAAAAGGTAAAAATCCGAATACGTTGTTTTATGATGTGGAAGTGAAAAAACCGATTATTGCTAAAGAAGCAAAATTGCCTAAAGTGCAGTTGCCAAAGTACAATGAATACGATGTAGAAATGAAAGCGGGGCAGACTTATAGTTTTTCAGCGAATTAATAGTCATTGCGAGGGACGAAGCAATCGCATAACGAGAGCAACAACTGTGATTGCTTCGTTCCTCGCAATGACAAAACAGGGTAACTATTAAACAATAAAAAAGATTCAATGTTATATCATTTTAAATATAAGTTAATTGCTTTGCTGATTCTGATTTCGGCTTTGAACAGCGGTTGTAAATCGGGAGCGGGGTATTCCGGAAAGGGAAAAGGAGTGGTTTTGCAAAAAGAGAACTTCAAGCATTATGTTGATTATTTCAACACGATGGAAGACGAGAACTTGAAATTTGCGATTCCGAATGACAGTGCGTGGGCGTGGATGGAAAAGAATGTTCCGTTGTTTGAATGTCCACAGCAAAATTTTGAGGAGATTTATTATTTCCGTTGGTGGAGTGCAAGAAAGCATATCAAGAAAACACCTTTAGGTTATGGAATCACAGAGTTTTTGGTCGATCGTTCCTATGCCGATAAATACAATTTGATTGCTTGTGCAGTGGGGCATCATATTAATGAATTTCGTTGGGTGCAAGATCCGCAGTACATTGAGCAGGATGTGAAAATTTGGTACCGTGGTAATGAAGGAAAACCGATGAACAAATTGTATAAATTCAGCAGTTGGACGGCTGATGCTTTGTACAATCGTTATTTGGTCAATAAGGATGAAAAATTCTTATTGGATATGTACCCGGATATGGTTACGGATTATGCCGTTTGGGAAAAAGACCGCCAGCGCAAAGATGGTTTGTTTTGGCAGCACGATGTAAAAGACGGAATGGAAGAATCGTTGAGTGGTGGTCGAAAAGTACAAAATGCAAGACCAACGATTAACAGTTATATGTATGGAAATGCCGTGGCAATTTCTAAAATGGCGTCGATGAAAGGAGACAAAGAAGTCGAAGCTAAATTTAAAGCCAAAGCCGATGTTTTGCAACAATTGGTAGAAACCAAATTATGGAATTCGAAAAGTGAATTCTTTGAAACGTTTACCGAGAAAGATACGCTGGCACAGGTAAGAGAGGCGATTGGATTTATTCCGTGGTATTTTAATTTACCTGAAAAAAATAAAGGTTTTGAAAAAGCCTGGGAACAGATTAAGGATGAAAAAGGGTTTTCGGCTCCTTTTGGATTGACGACTGCCGAGCGCAGAAGTCCGCGGTTTAGAACCCATGGAACCGGAACCTGCGAATGGGACGGTGCGATTTGGCCATTTGCGAGTTCACAGACTTTGACAGCTTTGGCGAATGTGTTGAATAATTACAATCAGAATTATGTTGCCAAAACCGATTATTTCAAGCAAATGGATTTGTATGTGCAATCACAATATTACCGAGGAAAACCGTATGTGGGAGAATATCTGGATGAAACGACAGGGTATTGGTTAATGGGCGACAGAGAAAGAAGCCGTTATTACAACCATTCGACTTTTAACGATTTGATGATTACGGGATTGGTCGGTTTACGCCCGAGAGCGGATGAAAAGATTGAAGTGAATCCGTTGATTCCACAGGAAAAATGGGATTGGTTTTGTCTGGATAACGTTTTATATCACGGGAATATTATTACCATTCTTTGGGACAAAACAGGAGAGAAATATGGTAAAGGAAAAGGATTCAGAATCTTCAAAAACGGAAAGGAAATTGCGGTTTCAGAAAAATTGGAGAAATTAGTGGGGGAATAGAAAAATTGCAAGCAGATTTGAACGGATTTAAGGAGATTAATGCTAAAAGATCGAATATTAAATAAAACGGATAGATAAATGTCGAAATATAGTTGGGATATAATTCAAAAACAATCTGACGAAATTTTATCGTGTGGACTAAATAAATTAAAAACTCAACAGTTTTGTGATACTTCTACTGTTAATGAAAAAGGTTTTGGAAATTATTTGATATCATTGGACAAAGTTCCGTTTTATGTTGGTGAAGGAAAAGAACTTATTAAAAGACTTAAGCAACAATTTAAGCCAGCGACATCAACTTTTTACAAGAATTTTGAGAAACTAAATTCTACAAATCAATTCGTAAAATCAACAACAATAGATAAATTTAAAATTCAATTTATTTCGACAAATATTGGACGAAAAGAAGTTGAAGAATTTGGTATTGTCAACTTGCCAACGAAACTTAACGGTTTCCAACTTGCCAAAAGGAAAAATTTTGTAATTGCAGACCAAAAAGGACTTTGGAACGCAGTTCAAGAAAATTTTGAAAAGCTATTAGAAGAAGGAGAAATAAAAGTTTTGAAATCAACTTTTGCATCTTGGTTTGATACAAAAATTATCAGTTCAGCTGGACTTTATCTTGTAAAAGACAAGTCCGATAAACTGATCTATATTGGAGAAAGTTCAGATATTGGAGAGCGAATAAAAACTCATAGTGGGCGGACATATTTTTCCGCACTTAGAAGACATATAGGAACTGATATTTTAGGTTTTGAGCTTCTAGAAATTAAAGGTAAAAAACGGTATTTCAGTGAAATGGAGGATAGAAAGGTAACAGAGTTTTTAAAAACGTGTAAAGTGACACTTTTTCCAGTTGCATTTGGACGTTATGAATTGGAAGAATATTTAATAAAAAAGCATAGACCATTATTAAACAGAAAAGATAATAAGGACTAACGAAAAAGTCCTACCCGATAAATGCAGATTTTTATCTCAATATTATTCAAATAAAATCTGCCTAAATCTGCAAAATCTGCGTGAAATAAAAATTACAACTTATGAAAAAATCATTTCTATATACATTCATCATTATAACCTTGATTTCGCTTTCGGCGCAAGCCCAAAATAAAATCAGCGTCACCAACCTGCAATGCGAAATGCTGAACAATCCGGAAGGAATTGATGTACTCAAACCTCGTTTGAGCTGGCAAATAAAAGCAGATGTAAACGATGTAAAACAGACTGCCTATCAAATTATGGTCGCTTCGACTTTAGAAAACCTAAATGCGAACAAGGCCGATTTGTGGGATAGCGGAAAAATAGAAAGCGATGCTTCGGTAAATATTATTTACAACGGAAAAAAGCTGGGTGACCGACAAAATGCGTTTTGGAAAGTAATTGTTTTTACGAATAAAGGCGAAATCAAATCGGCTGTAACTGCACATTTCAGCATCGGGATTTTAACCTATGCCGATTGGAAATCAACTCGCTGGATTGGTTATGAAAAATTGTCGAAAGATGACAGTATTTCGCAGTATTCCAAATTGTCTGCACGCTATCTGCGAAAAGAAATCAACCTGAAAAAACAGGTCAAAAACGCCAAGGTTTACATTATGGGAATGGGCTTGTATGAGCTGTACATAAACGGAAACAAAATTGGCGATCAGGTTTTGGCACCCGTTCCGACGGATTACACCAAAAACGTAAAATACAATGTTTTTGATGTGACTTCGCAACTGAAAGAAGGCAAAAATATGCTGGGAACGATTTTAGGAAATGGACGTTTTTTTGCAATGCGTCAGGATTACAAACCTTATAAAATCAAATCATTTGGTTTTCCGAAAATGGCTTTGCAGTTATTTGTCGAATATACCGATGGAAGCAAAGAAGTTATCAGAACTGATGACACCTGGAAATTAACTACTGATGGACCAATTTTGTCCAACAACGAATACGACGGTGAAGAATACGATGCCCGCAAGGAAATGAAAGGCTGGGCTACCATCAATTTTGACGATAAAAACTGGGTAAATGCACGATACGTTCAGGAACCGGGCGGTTTTTATGAAGCGCAAATGTCGCCGTATATGAAAATAATGGGCGAAGTAAAACCAATTTCGATTAAAGCTACTGCAAAAGGGACTTACATTCTCGATATGGGTCAGAATATGGTGGGCTGGTTGCAACTGAAAGTAAAAGGGAAAAGCGGAGATAAAATCACAATGAAATTCGCAGAATCTTTGCAGAAAGACGGTTCGCTCTATATTGCCAATTTGCGTGATGCCAAAACCACCGATGTTTATACTTTAAAAGGAGAAGGCGAAGAAATCTGGGAACCACGTTTTATATTTCACGGATTCCGATTTGTAGAAATTTCGGGTTTTTCTACCAAACCAACACTAGATAATTTCGTTGGAAAAGTAGTGTATGATGATCTTAAAACGACTGGAACATTTGAATCTTCGGATGCCACAATGAACCAGATTTTCAAAAATGCCTGGTGGGGAATTAGCGGAAATTACAAAGGAATGCCGATTGACTGTCCACAAAGAAATGAGCGTCAGCCTTGGCTGGGCGACCGCACAACAGGTGCCTATGGCGAAAGTTTTTTATTCGATAACCAGACTTTGTATGTCAAATGGCTGGATGATATCAAATATTCCCAAACACAGGACGGAGGATTGCCTGATGTGGCGCCGGCATTTTGGCGTTATTATGGTGATAATGTGACCTGGCCGGGAACGTACATCACGGTGGGTGATATGCTGTACCAACAATTTGGTGATGCGGAAGTGATTAAAAAACAATATCCATACATGAAAAAATGGATGGTGTATATGGAGGAAAATTATCTGCAAAATGATTTGATGGATAAGGACAAATACGGTGACTGGTGCGTTCCGCCGGAATCGCTGGAATTGATTCGTTCCAAAGATCCTGCCCGTTTAACCGATGGACAATTGTTATCGAGTGCGTTTTATTATCAGCTTTTGACAATCATGAAAAAGTTTGCCAAAATAACAAATGCAGATGCCGATATTGCACATTATGATGATTTGGCTACAAGAATCAAAAAAGCATTCAACACTAAATTTTTTAATGTTGACAAAAACACTTACGCCAATAATACGGTTACGGCTAATCTCTTGCCTTTGGCTTTCGGAATGGTTCCTGAAGATGTAAAAGACAAAGTATTTCAAAATATGGCTCACGAAGTTGAGGTGACTAAACAAGGACATATCAGTACAGGAGTTATCGGAACGCAATTTTTGATGCGAACGCTGACGAATTTCGGAAGAGGGGATTTAGCTTTCAAATTAGCTTCCAACAAAACCTACCCAAGCTGGGGCTTTATGGTCGAAAACGGTGCCACCACCATTTGGGAATTATGGAACGGAAATACCGCTGATCCGTCCATGAATTCACAAAATCATGTGATGCTTTTGGGCGATTTACTGATCTGGTACTACGAAAATATGGCAGGAATCAAGAGCAATCCTGAAACTCTGGGTTTCAAGCAAATAATTATGAAACCGGATTTTAATGCGGGATTGACTTTTGTAAACGCGTCTTATGAATCTATGTATGGTCTGATAAAAAGCGACTGGAAGAAAAACAAAAACACTTTAGAATGGAAAATTACTATTCCGGCCAATTCATCGGCTGTGGTGTATTTGCCAACAAAAAATGCCTCTTCGGTAACAGTGAACAATCAGAAACTTGATAAATCATCTTATAAAACCGAAAACAATAACATCATCCTGACTTTGCCATCAGGGTCGTATGTTTTGAGTGTAAAATAAAGAAGGTTTTTCGTATTATTGTATTAGTAAGTTTAAAACCTAATTATGGACGCTGTTAAAATTTTCGAAGATAAAAAAGTACGAAGTCATTATGATGCTGATAATGAAATATGGTATTTTTCAATAGTAGACATTGTTGAAGCTTTAACAGATTCCAAAAACCCTACAGACTATTTAAAAAAAATAAGGAAAAGAGATGTTGAACTTGGAAGTTACATAGGGACAAATTGTCCCCAGGTAACGATGCTTACCAATGGGAAAAAACGAAAAACATTGGCAGGCAATGTTGAGCATATTCTTCGATTGGTACAATCTATTCCATCACCCAAAGCAGAGCCTTTTAAACAATGGCTGGCAAAAGTAGGCTATGAACGCATTCAGGAAATTCAGGATCCTTCACAGAGTATAGACCGTGCCAGAGAAAACTGGAAACAGCACGGACGAAGCGAAAAGTGGATTCAGCAACGAATGATGGGACAGGAGACGCGCAATAAACTCACCGATTACTGGAAAGAATCAGGTATTCAGGAGAAAAAAGAATTTGCTATTCTGACCAATATCATCCATCAGGAATGGACAGGACTTTCGGTAAAAAAACACAAAGAAGCAAAAGGATTAAAATCACAAAACCTACGCGACCACATGAGCGAAGCAGAATTGATTTTTACAGCACTTGCCGAACTTTCTACCAGACAAATAGCCGAAAATGAAGAAGCAAAAGGATTACTGGAAAATGCTAAAGCCGGTAAAAAAGGTGGTGCAGTTGCTAAAAATGCGAGAATAGAATTAGAACAGCAAACGGGTAAAAATGTGGTTACAGGCGAGAACTTTCTGCCCCCAAAGAAAAAAGGTTTGTCTGAATAAATTATAAAGATTGTTTCGTAACAAGTATTCTCTTATTGCAAGAAAATTTCAAAAAAGGCAATTGTAAAACTAGATAGAATTTACAATAGCGATCTCATAATATTCTTTTAAAACACAAATTTTCCTTAATTCAGGACTGTACAGGTTGCAAAATCATTTATTTAGTGTTATTTTTACACTTAATAAATTTTTGCATATTTATTTTTGTGTAATCCATTGAAAATAAAACACATAATATTTTAAAATATAAATAATGAAATTGAAACACATAACGATTGCCTTTTTGGGACTATTGCTTTTGGGAAGCTGTAAATCGGCTTTAGAAAAAAAGACATGGAAAGAAGGGATTTTGGTAGATGAATTCATTTACGACAAAGCACCATATCCTTCCTGTCACGCTGTAACCATTGTGGAAGCAACCAATGGAGATTTAGTGGCTTCATGGTTTGGAGGATCGCACGAAAGACATCCAGACGTTTGTATTTATTCAGCGATTAAACCAAAAGGAAGCGATAAATGGGGTGAAGCAATTAAAGTAGCCGATGGAGTGATGCCGGACGGGAAAAGATTTCCAACCTGGAATCCTGTTTTGTACCAAATTCCGGGAGGCGATTTGATGCTGTTTTATAAAATAGGGCCAAAACCATCCGAGTGGTGGGGTGTTTACAGAACTTCTTCTGATGGAGGAAAAACCTGGTCTGATAAAATTGATATGCCGAGTAAAGATTTCTTGGGACCAATCAAAAACAAACCGGTTTTATTGAGTAACGGAACTTTATTGCTTCCTTCAAGCATCGAAGGAAATGGCTGGCATTTACGTATGGAATCAAGCCCGGACTTTGGAAAAACCTGGGTGATGGGCGATACTATTTCAAGAGGAAAACAAAAAATAAATGCTATTCAGCCAAGTATTTTGTTTCATAAAGACGGAAGTGTTCAGGCGATTGGAAGAACCAAAAACAGAGCCATTTTTAGCACTTTTTCTAAAGACAATGGAAAAACATGGTCAGAGTTGGAGTTAATCGGATTACCAAATAACAATTCAGGAACCGATGCTGTAACATTGAAAAACGGAAAACATTTATTGGTTTACAACCACGTTTTGCCTCCGGGAAAAGAAGCTAAAGGACCAAGAACGCCTTTAAACCTATCTATTTCTGATGACGGAATCAATTGGAAAGCGACATTAGTTTTGGAAGATTCAAAAATCAGTCAATATTCCTATCCATCGATCATTCAGAGCTCAGACGGAATGGTGCATATAGTGTATACTTGGAGAAGAGAAAAACTGAAATACGTAAAAATTGATCCTAAAAAACTGGTAGCACTTCCAATCAAAAACGGAATCTGGCCTGGACAGGAAGGCGTTGAAGTAAAGGCTGTTAAAGCGGAAGAAGAATAAATTAAAAGATTTAAAAAATTATCTGCGTAAATCTGCGTGAGAAAAAAATAAGCACGCAGATTTAGCAGATTCAGCAGATTTTTAATGATAAAAAATGAAAGTAAATTATTTTAAAAGAAACGCCATTGTCTTGTTCCTTGCTGTTTTGTGCAGTACTTTCAATAGCGAAGTTTCTGCTCAATCATCAAAAAAGCAAAAATACAAAGTGGCAGTCTGCGATTGGATGATTTTAAAAAGACAAAAACTCGGTGCCTTTGGTTTGGCTAGCGAAATAAAAGCAGACGGAATCGAGCTCGATATGGGCGGATTAGGAAAAAGACCCACATTTGACAGTAAATTAGGTGATCCAATCGAAAGACAAAAATTTCTGGATAAGTCCAAAGAAACGGGTGTCGGAATCAGTTCGATTGCAATGTCCGGATTTTACGCACAATCATTTGCCAAAAGAGATTCAATTAACTTGATGATTAACGATTGTGTGGCAACAATGAAAAACATGAAAGTAAAAGTCGCTTATCTGCCTTTGGGTACCGAAAGTGATTTGACGAAAAATCCGGAACTGCGTCCAATCATTATCGAAAGATTAAAATGGGCCGGAAAGCAAGTCGGTAAAATTGGCGGAGTAATTGCTATTGAAACTTCACTGAATGCGACTGAAGAAAAAAAGCTATTGGAAGAAATTGGCTGTAAACACATTAAAAGCTCTTTCAATTTTGCGAACGCAGTAGATAACGGAAGAGACATCGCAACCGAATTAAAAATTTTAGGTAAAAAACACCTGGCTCAGATTCACGCTTCAACAACAGACAGCGTTTGGCTTGAAAACGACAAAAACGTTGATATGCCAAAAATCAAAAAAACGCTGGACGAAATGAAATGGAGTGGCTGGCTGATCGTAGAACGTTCCCGCGACGTAACGCAGGTACATAACGTAAAAGCCAATTACGGAGCCAACGTAGCTTATTTGAAGAAAATTTTTCAGAATTAAACAAGAGCAATCTATTTGGTGTAACCAATAAAAATAAAATTTTACCACATAGAAACATAGAAAAAAAGAGTTGGATAGCCAATATTTTGGTTCACATAGCTCTGTGTTTTTAAAAAAAGTGAAACGCCTTTTTTGATTAAAATAAAACTATGTTTCTATGTGGTTAAAAATCATTCTCAGGAATAAAATTAAAATACAATGAAATATCTAAGCTTACTCTTTTTAGGATTATACGCCACTTTTGCATCGGCACAAAACATCACCATTGTTCGTGATGCCAATGCACCAAGAGCGAAATACGGAGCCGAAAAACTATCCGAAACAGCAACAACAAAAGGATTCAAAGTAGTTTTTGCAGACAAAGCACCTAAAAAATCAAAAGATAAAGTAATCGTTATTGGCGAAAAAGGAACCGATTTTTGGAATCAAAACGCCAAAACTGCTAAAATCGATGACAGCCAGTTAACAAAGAAAGAAGGTTTCCAAATCCGTACGCAAAAAAACTTCATTTACATTGAAGGAACCGATGCAACTGGAGCTTTATACGGCGCAATGGAACTGATTGACCGCATTAAATCGACTGGCGAAATTCCATCAGAAATCAATATTGAAGACAGTCCCGAAATGGTTTTGAGAGGAGCCTGTATCGGAATGCAGAAGCCGGTTTACCTTCCTGGCAGGGACGTTTACGAATACCCATATACACCGGAAACTTTTCCTTGGTTTTACGATAAAAAACTATGGACAAAATACCTCGATATGATGGTCGATAACCGCATGAACTCATTGTACCTATGGAATGGACACCCTTTTGCTTCTTTGGTAAAACTAAAAGATTATCCGTTTGCCGTTGAAGTAAGCGACGAAGATTTCAAAAAGAACGAGGAAATCTACAAATACCTAACCGTAGAAGCCAACAAACGAGGAATCTGGGTCATCCAAATGTTCTATAATATCATTGTTTCCAAACCTTTTGCGGAGCATTATAATATGAAAACACAGGATCGTTCAAGACCAATTACACCTTTGCTTTCCGATTATACCCGAAAATCAATTAGTGCCTTTATCGAAAAATATCCGAACGTTGGACTATTGGTTTGCCTTGGAGAAGCCATCAATACTGTCGATGACGACGTAGAATGGTTTACCAAAACCATTATTCCGGGTGTTCAGGACGGACTGAAAGCATTAGGAAGAACCGATGAACCGCCAATTATTCTGCGTTCTCACGACACCGACGGACCTTTGGTAATGGAAAAATCGCTTCCATTGTACAAAAACCTGTACACAGAAAGCAAATACACCGGAGAATCGTTGACGACTTATACACCTGGCGGACCTTGGGGCGAAACGCACAAACAATTGAGTTCTCTTAAATCAATTCATATTGAAAACGTACATATTCTGGCAAACCTCGAACCTTTCCGTTACGGATCGCCGGACTTTATCCAGAAAACGGTTAAAGCGATGCACAGCGTTCACGGAGCCAATGCATTGCACTTATATCCGCAGGCTTCCTACTGGGACTGGCCATATTCAGCTGATAAATTGGCTGATGGTAAACGATTACTCGAAATGGATCGTGACTGGATTTGGTACAAAGCCTGGGCAAGATACGCTTGGGATAGCAAAAGAGACCGAAATGAAGAAATCAAATATTGGGATAAAGACTTGGCCAATAAATACGGAACCGATTCAGAAGGTGCCAATAATATCTTAAAAGCCTACGAAGAAACCGGAGAAATTGCTCCAAAAACTTTAAGACGTTTCGGAATTACCGAAGGAAATCGTCAGACTTTATTGTTAGGAATGTTCGAAAGCCAATTGGTCAATCCATCAAAATGGAGGGTCTATCCGGGATTCCACGAATCCTGCGGGCCTGCGGGAGAATTGCTTTTGGAATATGCCAAAAAAGAATGGAACAAAGAACCGCATTCAGGCGAATTGCCAACGCAGATTATTGCCGAAATCACAGAACATGGAAGATTAGCCGTTGAAGCCATTGACAAAGCCGAGGCCAGCGTAACCAAAGACAAAGAAGAATTCCTGCGTCTGAAAAACGATGTACACGCTTACAAAGCTTTCGCCGATTTCTTTTCGGAAAAAGTAAAAACAGCTTTGTTAGTGTTGCGATACAGTTATTCTAATGATATTTCCGATTTGGATAAAGCGCTTCCGCATCTTGAAAAAAGCATCGAATATTATGAAAAATTGGTCAATTTGACCAAAGACCATTATTTATATGCGAACAGTATGCAGACGGCACAACGCAGAATTCCGATTGGCGGAGACGATGGAAACAACAAAACATGGGCTGAATTATTGCCACATTATGAACGTGAATTGGCTAATTTCAAGCGAAATTTAGATTTGCTGAAATCATCAAAAGACGGTAAAATCGTAACTAAAGAAGGCAAGCCGTGGAAAACCGCTGAGGTAACCTTATTAAGCGAAAGCAAAGGAACTTACGCAGTCAAAAGCGGAACAAAAGTATACGGAACACCAATTTCTGAACTGACAAAAATAGCTCCTGAACTGCAAAACCTAAAAGGAATTGCTTTCGATGAAACATCACAAAACGAAAACGGAACACACCTGAAATTCAAAAACACTAAAGCCGTAAAACTGGTTGTTGGTTATTTCAATTCTGATCAGAAAAGATTTTTGTTCCCGCCAAGTTTAGAAACAGATGCTTCCGGAAATGCACACGGACAAGCCGAAGTGATTCTGGCAAGTGCAATGAATTTGAAAGAATTGCCAAGGATAAACATTCACACCTACACCTTCCAGCCGGGCGAAAACAAACTGGATTTAGGAAAAGGAAGAGTCCTGATTTTAGGCTTCATCGATGCCGATCAAACCATCACAACCCGTGATGTCGGTTACATCGATGCAGGCGAAAAAGGCGCGGTAGACTGGTTGTTCTATTAAAATAATTTGGGCGTGACCCTATGGGTCGGGCTTTCGGCTTTATCTTTTATTACGCTATCGCTTCATAAAAGGATATCGCCTCTATCCCTCACGCGAACAAAAAGACCTAACAGGTTTTCAAAACCTGTTAGGTCTCATCGAGGTAACAAACTTAAATAACCTTATATGACTTATATGGTTTAAAATATATGAAGAAAATAGTTTTTTTTATTTTATGTTTTTTTTCAAGTTTTTGCTTTGTCTGGAGTCAGGGCAACAAGGAGTCCGCGAAGTTTCGTAAAGAAGTTTCGCTGAATTCATCTTGGGAAACCATTGTTTTGAACCAGCTTCCGGAAAAGGAAGAAACCTTTGTGCAAAATCCAAAAGTAGATTCCCAATGGCAAAAAGTAAACGTGCCTCACAACTGGGATCAGTATTACGGTTTCCTAAGAACCAAACACGGAAATTTACACGGAACTGCCTGGTACCATAAAACATTACAACTAGACAAACAAGATAATTCCAAAAGGCTTTTCCTCTTTTTTGAAGGCGTAAGTTCCTATGCCACCGTTTGGTTAAACGGCCAAAAAGTAGGTGAACACAAAGGCGGAAGAACTACTTTTACAGTTGATATTACAAAAGCCGTTTCTTTCGAAAAAGAAAATGATATAATAGTCAAAGCATCGCATCCGTCATTCATTGCTGATTTGCCTTGGGTTTGTGGCGGATGTTCCGGAGAGTGGGGATTCTCCGAAGGCTCCCAGCCAATGGGTATTTTCAGACCCGTAACTTTAGTCGTTACTGATGATGTTCGAATAGAACCTTTCGGCGTTCATGTTTGGAATGATAAATCGACTTCCAAACAAAAAGCAGTTCTGAATATTACTACTGAAATCAAAAATTACGGGACTTCAAACAGAAATGTTACAATCGAAAACACCCTTTTTGATAAAACAGGAAAGAAAGTTGTTAGTGTAAAAACTGATGTCAAAAACACTTCAGGTGAAACTAAACAAATAGCACAATCACTTCCGGAAATTGCAAATCCAAAATTATGGTCTCCATCTAATCCGTATTTGTATGAATTGGTAACTACCATTTTTGAAAACGGAAAGAAGATTGACGAACTAAAAACACCATACGGAATCCGTTGGTTTAGCTGGCCGGTGAGCCGTGACGGAAAAGACAACCGTTTTTTCATCAACGATGAGCCCTTGTTCATCAACGGAACCTGCGAATACGAACATTTAATCGGGAACAGTCATTCGTTTTCAAATGAGCAGATTCATTCGAGAATTGAACAAATAAAAGCTGGAGGTTTCAACGCTTTCCGCGAAGCGCACCAGCCTCATAATTTAGAATACCAAAAAGAACTGGACGAAAACGGAATCTTATTCTGGAGTCAGTTTTCAGCTCATATCTGGTACGACACTCCCGAATTCAAAGAGAATTTTAAAACCTTATTACGCGAATGGATTAAGGAACGCCGAAACAGTCCGTCAGTAGTAATGTGGGGATTACAGAACGAAAGCACCATCCCAAAAGAATTTGCCGAAGAATGTACCAAAATCATTCGCGAAATGGATCCAATGTCCGCTTCACAACGCATCGTAACCACTTGCAACGGAGGCGAAGGAACCGACTGGAATGTGGTGCAAAACTGGTCAGGAACCTATGGAGGAGATCCGTTCAATTACGATGTCGAAATGAGCAAGCAATTGCTTAACGGAGAATACGGTGCCTGGCGCTCACACGACCTGCACACCGAGGGTGAATTCGATCAAAAAGGAATTTTGAGCGAAAACCGTTTCTCGCAATTAATGGAAATCAAAGTCCGCGAAGCCGAATCGGTAAAAGACAAAATTGCGGGACAGTTCAACTGGTTATTTGCCTCGCACGAAAATCCGGGTCGTTCGCAAAATGGCGAAGGATTCAGGGATATCGATAAAGTAGGACCTGTGAATTATAAAGGACTTTTCAGTATTTGGGGAGAACCTCTGGATGCGTATTATATGTACCGCGCCAATTATGTTTCGAACAAAACCAATCCAATGGTCTATATCGTTTCGCATACCTGGCAGAATCGTTGGGATGCTCCGGGAATCAAAAATGGAATCGATGTCTATTCCAATTGTGATGAGGTAGAATTGTTCAATGATGTTAATAAAACATCACTCGGAAAACTAAAAAATCCGGGATTGGGTCAGCACTTTCAGTTTAATAATGTTAATGTTCAATACAACGTTTTGTACGCCGTAGGTTATGTAAACGGAAAAGCTGTTGCAAAAGATTATATCATTTTGAACAGTCTGCCAAAAGCACCTAATTTTAACGTATTAGAAACTAAAAAAGAAACAATTTTACAACCTCAGAAAGGCTACAACTATATTTACAGAGTCAATTCCGGAGGAAGTGAAATCAAAGATTCTAACAGAAATGTTTGGAATGCTGATGTTCATAAAAGCGGAGAAAACACTTGGGGTTCTTTGTCATGGACAGATAATTTCAAACAATTGCCCGATTTTTATGCAAGCCAAAGAAGTACTTTCGACCCAATTGCAGGAACTAAAGATTGGAATTTATTCCAAAGTTTCAGATACGGAATCGACAAACTGCGTTACGAATTCCCTGCTCCGGATGGAGAATATTTGGTAGAATTGTATTTTACAGAACCATGGTACGGAACCGGAGGCGGACTCCACTGCAAAGGCTGGCGTTTGTTTGACGTAGCGATCAATGATAGTGTGGTGTTGAAAGATTTGGATATCTGGAGCGAAGTCGGACACGATTCGGCGCTAAAGAAAACTTTTGTAGTAAAAAGTAAAAATGGAAAAATTGTTATTTCTTTCCCGAATGTAAAAGCGAGTCAGGCGATTATTTCGGCAATTGCCATTGCTACCAAAGATAAGTCAGTAAAAGGAGCTTCGGCTTCGCCACGAAATATTCAGAATGTTGAAAGTAATTCAGAAACTAAAATCGGTTCCTGGCTGGATATCAATTCAAAACAATATTCAGATTCGGATGTTGTGTTTACGCAATTGCCTTCAGAAGTTTTTGGTGCCGATTATTTGCAGATTTCGTCAAAATTAAAATCTTCGGGTTCATTCGTAACCAAAGAAGATTCGGAAATTTATCTGTTTAGCAAATCAAAAGATTCAATTTCAGGTTATAAAAGAATGGAAGAAACTGCTAAAAATTCAGATAAGGTTGAATTTTCAGTATTCCATAAAAAAGTCAAAAAAGGAGAAAAAGTACTTTTTGAAAATAGTACAATAGCTGTCGTTCCAACTTACGATATGGGTGAAAAAGACGATTCAAGACCCGTTGTACTTTTAGAAGCCGAAACCGCCAAAACAACCGGCACCGGAATCGAAAAAGGCAATTTCAAAAAAGCCGATTATATCGAATTCAAGGAAAAAACAAACAACAGCATTCAGTTTGAAGTTAAGCCGGGTGTTGCCGGAATTTACCTGATGCGTTTCCGTTTTATGAACAGAAACGAAACCCCGTTAAAAGTCAAATTCAAAATGGAAGATGCCTATGGAATCATGATGCGAAATGACACGATTGAGTTTTTCCCATCAGCAGAAAAATGGAAGATACTGAATACAACTTCCGGTGGTTACATCAATGCGGGAACCTATAAAATCACGATAGAATCTGATGATATGAAAGGATTGTTGTTGGATAATTTCGAATTTCAATAAAGTCATTGCGAGGAACGAAGCAATCACAGTAGTTGCTCACGTTATGGGATTGCTTCGTTCCTCGCAATGACAAACAACATAAAAAAATAAGTTTATGAATATGCATAAAAACATTTTACGAAAAGTTGGAACATCAATACTAATGTTGCTTTTAGTTGCTTCTGCATCAGCGCAAAAAAAAGCCAGAATTGTCGAAGATTTCAATAAAAACTGGAACTTTAAATTAGGGGATCATCCACAGGCAGTCAATGCGAATTTCAGCACTTCCGATTGGAGAGCCTTGGAACTGCCGCACGACTGGAGTATCGAAGGCACATTCAATAAAGATCTTCCAACAGGAACTAAACAAGGATTTTTGCCGGCAGGAAAAGGCTGGTACCGCAAAACATTTACTTTGCCAAAAGATTGGGCAGGCAAATCGATTTCGATAGAATTTGACGGTGTTTTTAAGAACAGTGAAGTGTTTATTAATGGTCAGTCGCTGGGAATTCGTCCTAGTGGGTACATTTCCTTTGCTTATGAAATGACTCCTTATCTGCATTTCGGAAAACAAGAAAATGTTATTGCCGTAAAAGTCGATAACGATGCACAGCCCAATTCCAGATGGTACACTGGTTCCGGAATTTATAGAAATGTACGTTTGGTGGCTCTTGAAAAACTGCACGTAGCACATTGGGGAACTCATGTAACCACTCCTAAAATCAGCAAAGAAAAAGCATCGGTACATTTTGAAGTGACCGTAGAAAATAAAGCAAATACTGTAAAAGAATTCAAATTTGTTACTTCAATTGTTGATGCTAAAAACAAAGAAGTAGCCAATGCAGTGTCAACAGAAAAAATAGATGCTAATTCCAATTCTAAAAAAACACATAATCTGGAAGTGAAAAACCCAAATTTATGGGATACTGAAAATCCGTATTTGTATAAAGTCCTTACCAAAATTTACGAGAATAAAAAATTGGTTGATACTTATGAAACACCATTAGGAATTCGATTTTTCTCTTTTGATGCCAAAAAAGGATTTTCTTTAAACGGAAAACCAACCAAAATACACGGAGTCTGTCTGCATCACGACAATGGTGCTTTGGGAGCTGTAGAAAACATTCATGCCGTTCGCAGAAAACTGACTTTACTGAAAGAAATGGGCTGCAATGCCATCAGAATGTCACATAATCCGCACTCGTTGGAGATGATGCAATTGTGTGATGAAATGGGGTTCATTGTTCAGGACGAAGCATTTGATGTTTGGAAAAAAGCAAAAGTAAAGAATGATGCTCACAAAGAATGGGATAATTGGTACAAAAGAGATTTAGAAGATTTGATTTTGAGAGACCGCAACTATCCTTCGGTGATGATGTGGAGTATCGGAAACGAAATCCGTGAACAATTTGACAGCACAGGAATTGCAATTACCAGAGAATTGGCGCAAATCGTAAAAAATCTGGATACCACTCGTCCGATAACAAGTGCGTTGACAGAGAATGTTCCGGAGAAGAATTTTATTTATCAATCAGGTGCTTTGGATTTGTTAGGCTTTAATTACAAGCACGAAGATTACACAACCTTTCCAACCCGTTTCAAAGGACAGAAAATAATTGCTTCTGAAACTGTTTCTGCACTCGAAACCCGCGGACATTATGACCAGCCTTCGGATGTGGTTAAAGCCTGGCCGGTAAAATACGGAGAGAAATTTGATGGTAATGCAGATTTTACGGTTTCGGCTTACGATAATGTAAAATCATTTTGGGGTTCGACGCACGAAGAAAGCTGGAAAGCAATAAAAAACTCCGATTTCATTGCCGGTACTTTTGTTTGGACTGGTTTTGATTATATAGGCGAACCAGATCCATATCCATTTCCGGCACGCAGTTCGTATTTTGGAATCATCGATTTGGCGGGACTTCCAAAAGATGTCTATTATATGTACCAAAGTGAATGGACGAAGAAACCCGTTTTGCACATTTTTCCACACTGGAACTGGACAGCAGGGCAGGAAGTTGATGTTTGGGCGTATTACAACAATGCTGATGAAGTGGAATTATTCCTGAACGGAAAATCATTAGGCAAAAAAGCCAAACAAAACGACGATCTGCATATCTCATGGCGTGTAAAATACGAACCGGGAACGCTGAAAGCCATTTCCAGAAAAGACGGAAAAATAGTCTTGGAAAAAGAAATTCATACCGCTGGAGCAGCTTCCAAAATTGATTTGAAAGTAAATAAATCAACCATTAAAAATGATACTTACGATTTGGTTTATGTAACGGTTTCGATTCAGGACAAAGACGGAAACCTTTCGCCAAATGCCAATGACCTGATCAACTTTGAAGTTACAGGCGGAGGAAAATTAGTTGGAGTTGACAACGGTTATCAGGCGAATTTGGAGTCGTTTAAAGCGAATTCCTGCAAAGTCTATAACGGAAAATGCATCGCCATCATCCAGTCGAACGGGAAGAAAGAAAAGATTCAGTTAAAAGCCTCCACCGTAAACGGGATGTCATCTACAGTAATTGTAAAAGTAGAATAAGCACTTCAGAAAATAATTGTATTCAAAACTTCATTAGCGATAATGGAGTTTTTTTGTGGAATAATTTTGATGATTATTTGGGCATGACCACAAGGGTCGGGCTGTACATTATATCTTTTCTTTTCCTAAAGAAGGAAAAGAAAAGAATACCATTTTCATCCCTCATGCGGGAGTTGGCTTTCATGAGATATTTTAGGTTAAATTGATGTTTATTATTTGTAATAAAAATAATATTATATTTGCCTTGATAAGAAATTTTAGAAAAAAAATAGTAACATATATTAAAAAATGAGCCAATTTCCATATGAAAATTTAAGCGATGATGAATTTGAGAATTTAATAATTCGTATTTGTAAAGATATTTTAGGAATTGGTTGTAAAACATTCTCTTTAGGAAAAGATGGAGCAAAAGATAGTTGGTTTACAGGGACTGCAGATTTTTTTCCTTCTAATTCTGAACCTTGGTCTGGAAAATTTAATATACAAGCTAAACACACTAAAGTTTTAAATGCAAGTTGTGCTGATAATGATTTTTCAGTTAATAGATCTTGTATTTTAAATAAGGAAATTGAACGTCTTAATGAAGTAAAGACAATAACACCATTTGATAATTATATAATATTTACAAATAGAAAGTTGTCTGGAGGATCACATCCTATAATTATCAAGATGCTACAAGATGGAATTGGAATCGAGAATGTTGAGATTATAGGTAGAGAACAAATTGATACATATTTAACTGATTCACCTCAAATAGCGAATCAGTTTGGGTTATATAAGTTTATTACACCTCTTAGATTTTATGAGAAAGATATAAGAGAAATTATTGTAGATTTTGCAGAAAATAGTAAGTCAATATCGTCTGAGGCAAAAAGTTATCTAATAAACTTTGATTTAATTGATAAAGAGAGGAAGAATGAGTTAAATAATTTGAGTAAGGATTATTTTGATTTTATTAAAGATCATTCTTTACAATATTTTGAAGAAATTGAAAATTTCTTACGTGATCCCAAAAATGAACAATATACTAGAATGTATGCTAATACGATAAGTGATTTACAAGAGTCAATTACAATTGAAAGAAGTCGTTTTAATGAATTTGAACATGTTATTAAACATTTAGTTGATTGTGTAATAGGTGACAATGAAGATAAATTAAAAGATTATAGAAAAATAGTTCGTGTATTTATTCATTTTATGTACTTTAACTGTGATATTGGAAAAACAAAATGATAGCGCCACATAAATACCTTGATCTAAATCTCTCCCTATTAAATTTGGGAGGTGTTATTCTTAGCATAGTTAAGGAACAGGAAGTTATTAAATATGATGAATTGTTAGAAAAAGTAACTTTATCAAGAGGAATAAATGCAAAGGAGGTCTTTATCCCTGCATTAAGTTTTTTATATTTGCTTGGTAAAATTGAATATCAAAAAGATATTGACACAATAGAATACATCAAATGAAGCTGAGCCAATTATATGCAAATAAAAGTTTTAAAAATATCGTTTTTAATGATGGAATTAACCTTGTATTGGCTAAAGTTACACAAAAACTTGACCTAAATAAAGACTCACACAACTTAGGGAAATCAAGACTAATCGAGGTGATTGATTTTATGTTGTTGAGTGGTCCAAGTGGAGATGATATATTTTATAAGTACAAAGATAAATTTAAGGGCTATGTTTTTTATTTAGAGATATTATTAAACAGTGGTAAATATTTAACAATTAAGCGTTCAATTGATACTTCAACAAAAATTTCATTTAAAACTACAACTCATACGGTTAGTTTATTAAATACTAATGAATGGGATAAAGAAAATTTGGGCTTTGAAAAGGCTGTAGAAACTTTAAATGAATATCTCGGCTTTGATATTTTAGTAAATTGGTCATATAGAAAGTCTGTTACCTATTTTTTGCGTTCACAAAAAGATTATAGTGATGTATTTCAGCTTTCTAAATTTGTAGGAAAACATGAATACTGGAAACCTATGGTGTTTGATTTACTGGGCTTTAATGGAGAATTATTAACTCATAAATATGAAACTGACAATCAGATTTCTGAACAAAAAACATTTGTAAATAAAATAAAAAATCAATTCGCAGTAGATACAGAAGAATTAGATAAAATAAAAGGAGCAATTGATTTAAAATCAGCTGAACAAAAAGAATTGCAAGTGCAGATAGATAATTTTAATTTCTATCAACAAGAAAGAAAATTGAATAAAGAACTTATTGAAGAAGTCGAAAAACAAATTTCTGACTTAAACACTTTGGAATACAATTTAGAGTTTGATTTAGATAAAGCAAAACAATCATTTTCTCAAAACATTTCTTTTGATATTGATCAATTAAAAAGGATTTATGCAGATGCAGAAATATTCTTTCCTGATAATTTGGTCAAAGACTATAAGGCTTTAGAAGAATTTAATGTAAGAATTACTGAGGAAAGGAATAAATACTTAGAAGAGAAAATTGAGAAGTTGACACAAAAAATACGTGATGTTAGATTGTCAATGTTAGCATATGATAAAAAAAGAAATCAAATCTTGTCTGTTTTAAAAGACAAAAATTCTTTCAATAAATTTAAGTCATATCAAATAGATTTAACTAAAGTTGAAGGTGAAATATCTAGGCTTGATGAAAAACTAAAAAGTATTGATAAAATTTCAATTTTAAATGAAACAACAAGTTTACTTAATGAGAAGTTGGAGGTTTTGATAAAAGATATTCATTCTCAGATTTCTTCTAATGATAATAAATATTACCCTGAGATAAGAAGACTTTTTCATAATATTTTTAAATATATTTTTAATGTTCCTGCAATCATTTTTATGAAACAAAATGGCCAAGGAAATATTGATTTTAAAGTTGAAGTAACAAAAGATAATGAAGTTGATATAACAGCCGAAAGTAAAGGAAATACTTATCAAAAAATGTTGTGTATATCTTTTGATTTAGCTGTTTTAATTGCATATCATAAAAAGTCGTTTTATCGTTTTGTTTATCATGATGGTGCACTTGAAGGATTAGATAATAGAAAGAAAATAAATTTCATTAATAAAGTCAAAGAATATTGTGTAGAATATAATATGCAATATATTTTTACCTCAATTGAACATGATATTCCAGCTGAAATATTAAAAACATTTAGCACGAAAGAAATTTGTCTTGAATTAAATGATTCTGGCGATTCTGGTAAATTATTTGAGTTTAGTTTTTAATAAAAGGACTAAATTTCAACCCTCATTCCCCCTCGGTCATATCAATAGTCTTTGGATGCAAACTAACCAGCTGTAAAACAATCGCAGTAACAACTACAAATAACAGCAGTACAAAAACATGTCTCATTCCACCGTTATCAGCGGCTTTTCCTAAGAACTCGGTGATAACAGCTCCAGCTGAAATACCTACGAAATTCATAATTCCATATCCGGTAGCTCTGTAGCGGGGCGCAACAAACTGACAAAGAATAGGCATGTTGTTGGTGTCGTATATTCCGAATCCAAGTCCAAAAAGGATAGCGCCAAAAACTATCGCTGCTATGTCACAGCAGTAGCCAAATAAAAACAAGGCTGGAATGGTAAGAAACAACCCGATAGCGCTGGTGTAAATTCTTCCTTTAAGATGTTTCATCACCCATCTGTCTGAAATGGCACCACCAATTAGAACGCCAAAAAAGGAAGACATCGAAATGGTAACCGTTGCAATGGGGCCTGCCAAAGCCATGTCTAAATGTAACGTTTCGGTAAATAAGGTAGGTAACCAATTTTTGGCCGCCCAACCCGGTAAACTTGGTGAAGCGAAATAAAAGAGCAAAACCCAAAAAGAGATATTGCCGAATAAGATTCCCAATCCTTTAAACATCTGCCTGAATTCAGAGCTGACAGATGATTTTTTTGTAGCGTCAAAAAAGTAAGTTTTCTTTTCCTGTATAAAAAATATTAAAACTATACTGTAAAGCACACCGAGTAAACCTACGGAGTGAAAGCTGAAATGCCAGGAAAAATGTTTGGAAATAGTGGCTCCAAAACCACCCAGAGCCTGTCCTAAATAAATTCCCGTGGTATGAATTGCAATAGCAAAAGAGCGTGTTTTTTCCTGATGGTAATCTGCAATTAAGGATAATGCAGCCGGAATATAAAAAGCTTCACTAAAACCCATAATGCCACGCAAAATATAAATCTGATTGAAAGTTGTAGCATAACCCATCGCCATAGTTACCCCTGACCAAATAAAAAGACTAGCTATGATTATTCTTTTTCGGTTAAACCGATCCGCTATAATTCCCGAAACAGGGCTCATAAGCGCATATATCCAAAGGAAAATAGCCATTAAGAGACCGAAATTTTCAGCTTTAGCCAATTCAGGAATGTCATCCATCATCGCTGATTTCATAGTGGAAAGCATTTGTCGGTCTAAATAATTCAATAAAGCAACAAACCACAACAAGCCAACAACAATCCATGGATAGGATTTTTTTTCATTCAATTTTGCAATCATCCTTCTTTTTCAAAATAATGGGCGAATATACGAATTCAAATGCAGAGGAGAGAATTGTTTTTCCATCTGATTTGTTTGTAATGTGTGCCTGCATATATTAAAGTTAATAATAGCAGTATCTTTAACTTTGTTAACAATGCAAAATGTAAATGTTGTCAGAATAATATTCAGATGGAAACTATTATATTCGTATTGTAATCAGAATCAATTCGTAATCCAAAAAAGCTTATGACGCCTAACGACAAACAAAATGAACGCGTAGCCCAAATGACATTTGCTTCGGTTTATCCACATTATGTAGCTAAAGTGGAGAAAAAAGGCAGAACCATAACTGAATTGCATCAGATAATCGAATGGCTGACGGGATATGACGAAAAGAAATTACAGGAACTGATTGATGAAAAAATAACTTTTAAAGACTTTTTTGAAAAAGGCAGCCTCAATCCTAATGCTTCGCTCATTAAGGGCGTAATCTGCGGATATCGCATTGAGGAAATCGAGAATGTGTTAATGCGCCAGGTACGTTACTTAGATAAATTGGTAGATGAACTCGCAAAAGGCAAAAAAATGGAAAAGATTTTGCGGGTTTAATATTTTTTGACACAAAAGAAAATAGAATTAATTTTTATTTTGTTAAAATAACTCATCACATACAGCACACTGCAGGACACTTACTCCCTATAAATTCATTTATTTAGAATTTCTTAAAAATAAATTGAAGGATAATGGAAAGAGTTTTTGCGGAGTATCTTATTGAAACCCCTTATGAGGTAGAACAGGCAGCAGCAGTTTTGGCGGGTGAGCAGTCGTCAGGAACTTTTGTGTCCGTGCCGGGCGAAACAGAAGAATTGAAAAAACGCTTTGCGGCACGTGTTGAAGATATCCAATTATTAGATTTGGTTGATGAGCCATCCATTCCGGGAGGAAGTATTTACGGGAAAAAATACCAGAAAGCAAGAGTAAAAGTAAGCTGGTCGATAGAGAATTTCGGTTATAATCTGCCGGTTCTGATCAGCACTTTACAGGGAAATCTATACGAAATCACACAATTTACCGGTTTGAAACTAATGGATTTTGAACTGCCGGATTCTTTTCAAAATCATTTCAAAGGGCCAAAATTCGGAATCAAAGGTTCCAAATTATCTTGTGGTGTAACCGACAGACCGATGATTGGAACCATTATAAAACCAAGTATCGGAATGAGTGTGGAGGAAACTGCCAATTTGGTAAAATCACTTATTGATGCGGGAATCGACTTTATCAAAGACGATGAATTGATGGGATCAGCAGCTAACTCGTTTTTTGATGATCGTGTAAAAGGCATTATGAAAGTCATTCGCGACAACGAACAAAAGACAGGTAAAAAGGTAATGTATGCCTTCAATATCAGTGATGAAATTGACAAAATGCAGCGCAAATACGATTTGATTCAGCAGGAAAAAGGAAGCTGTGCGATGGTCAGCATCAATAGTGTGGGATTGGCAGGAACAAAGAAAATCTGTGATCGGGGCGAACTCGTTATCCATGGGCACAGAAACGGCTGGGGAATGCTGAACAGACATCCATTGCTGGGAATTGAATTTCCGGCTTACCAAAAGATTCAGCGTCTGGCAGGAGTAGATCAGCTACACGTCAACGGTATCCAGAATAAATTTTGGGAATCCGATGATTCAGTAGTGACTTCGATAAAATCCTGTTTAAAACCGTTTTTAGGAGGATACGAAATATTACCTGTAGTGTCTTCCGGACAATGGGGAGGACAAGCCGTAGAAACCTACAGAAGAACCCAAACCACCGATTTGCTCTATATGGCAGGAGGTGGAATTTTGGCACATCCAATGGGGCCAAAAGCCGGAGTAAATGCGTTACAGCAAGCCTGGCAGGGAGCGGTTGACGGTCTGTCTGTGGAAGAAACCGCTTTGAAATATCCTGAATTTGCCGAATCGGTAAAGAAATTTTCGAAATAATGAAGAAAGATAAATTGCTATTGGCCTATTACGGTGACGATTTCACGGGCTCTACGGATGCCCTTGAATTCCTAACGCTGGCCGGAGTGAAAACTGTTCTCTTTCTTCGAAAACCCGAACAAAAGGACTTAGATCGCTTTCCGGGAATTCAGGCCATTGGTCTGGCCGGAAAAAGCAGGTCGATGTTACCTTCGGAAATGGAAACAGAACTTTGTAATGCCTTTGAAAATCTGAAAAGTTTTGCCCCAAATCATTTTCATTATAAAGTCTGTTCCACTTTCGATTCTGCGCCACATGTGGGGAACATCGGCAAAGCAATCGAAATAGGAAGCGAAGTTTTCAATCAAAAAACCGTTTTGGTTTCGCCGTCAGCACCACATTTGGGACGATTTTGTGTTTTCGGAAATCTTTTTGCCCGAATGGGAACTATTGGCAGTGGTGAAATTTATCGTATCGATCGTCATCCATCTATGAGCAAACATCCTGTTACGCCCGCTTTGGAAGGTGATTTGACTTTGCACATGGCAAAACAAACGGAGAAATCTATAAGCCTTATCAATTTAACGACAATTGAAAAAGGGACTTTAGAAGTTCTTCAAGCGGTAGAAAATAGCAAAGCAGAAATTTTGTTTTTTGACGGTTTCAATTTAGAACATCTGAAAACCATCGGAAGTGTTTTTAACCAATTGGCAACCGAAAGAACGTTGTTTTCAGTAGGTTCATCCGGAATCGAAATGGCTTTGGGATTAGACTGGAAAGACAAAAAAGTGATTGGAAACGAAATAGCATTTGAATCAGCAGGAGAAGTTTCACCCATACTCGTTTTATCGGGAAGCTGTTCTCCGGTAACATCCGGCCAAATTGAATATGCCCTCGAAAATGGGTTTTTGGAAATCGCATTAGAAAGCAAAGCAGTGGATATTCAGAATCAGGAAGCAATTATAAAAAATACTGTTGCTCAAATTGTTGAAAATTTCAATCAGGGAAAAAGTACGGTATTGCATACTAGTACAGGTTCAAACGATTCGCGTATTGCAGAAACCGAAGCGTATTTTTCAGCCAAAGGTTTTTCGGCAAACGAGATTCAGAAACAATGCAGCAGTGTATATGGAAGTATTTTGGGACAAATAACCAATGAAGTATTAAAAGCTATTCCGTTAAAAAGAATCCTGTTCGCAGGTGGCGATACATCCAGTTATGCTGCTTCTGAATTGGATATTCTGGCGTTAGAAATGATTGCACCAATAGCGCCCGGAGCACCGCTTTGTAAGGCGATTTCGGACAGTGAATGGGTAAATGGAATAGAAATGAATTTTAAAGGCGGACAGGTAGGTACCGCCGATTATTTTATAAAAGTATTAAAAGGAGAAAAATTATGAGCGCAAAAGTTTTAGGTTTTGTACATACATCGGCAACATTGGTTCCGTTATTTCAGCAGTTAAGCAATGAATTTTTAAATGGGGCAGAAACCTTCAATATTGTAGATGACAGTCTGATAAAAGACGTAATCAAAAAAGGAAAATTAATGCCCAATACGGCTGCGAGAGTCGTAAGCCATGTTCAGGCTGCCGAAGCTGCAGGAGCCGACGTAATTTTAGTAACCTGTTCGTCTATTGGTGTTGCGATTGAAACGGCTGCGACATTAGCAACAGTTCCGGTGATTCGTGTAGATCAGGCTATGGCAGATGAAGCGGTGCAGATCAGCAATAAAATAGGAGTGATTGCCACTTTGCCAACTACTTTAGAACCAACGAGTGATTTGGTTAGAAGAAGAGCAGAGTTGGCAGGCAAAAACGCAACTATTACTTCTAAATTATGCGAAGGTGCTTTTGAAGCTTTAATGAGCGGAGAGGCGGCCAAGCATGACGAAATGGTTGCCAAAGCCCTTAAAGAATTAATGAAAGAAGTAGATGTAATTGTTCTGGCGCAGGCCTCAATGGCAAGAGTTGTCGATGGCTTAAGTGCCGAAGAAAAACTGATTCCAATTTTGGCAAGCCCGGCCATTGCCATGAAAAAACTGGCCGAGCTTTATTTCTAAAAACAATAACAGATTAATTTTTACCATATAAGTTATATAAGTTCATTTAAGCTAAACGTAAAAAAGCAACAACTTATATTGACTTATATAACTTATATGGTTTAAAATAAAAGATTTAAATAAATAACATGTTTTAATACTCATTTGTATGCGTAAATATTTTCTTTGGGCTGTTCCGATATTTTTTATTGCAGCCGGTTTAGGCTGGTTTCAGCAAACGGAAATCATCTGGAAATTAGGGTTAATCTTTGGGTTTTCGAGTATTGCCATTGGAGCAGGACATGTGAAAATATTGAGCGGTTATCAATATACCTTTTGGATTATTACCGCAGTTTGCGCCGGATTGATTTATCCTGACTTTTTCCTGCACGTAGGCAGTTTCGATATGCGCAACAAATGGCTTATTTTGATTATCATTCAATTGGTAATGTTCGGAATGGGAACGCAGATGAGTATCGAGGATTTCACAGGTATTCGAAAATCGGGCAAGGGCGTTCTTATTGGCCTGCTCGGACATTTTACCATCATGCCGGTTATGGGTTTTTTAATCGCTAAAACATTTGGTTTCGAACCCGAAATCGCGGCAGGAATCATTCTTATAGGATCTTGCAGCAGCGGATTGGCTTCGAATGTGATGACGTATATTGCTAAAGGAAACCTGGTTTTATCTGTAACCGTAACCGCAATGTCCACTTTGGCAGCACCAATTATGACTCCGTTTTTGATGAAAATATTTGCAGGAACTCTCGTTGAGGTACATTTTTTCAATATGATGATGGAAATTATTAAAATCGTCCTTGTGCCTTTGGCGGCAGCCATGATTCATGATATTTTAAAGACCTACGGAGTTGTTGCAAAAAGAAGAATCTATGTTTTGACTATCATATCAACTATTTGGCTGGCTATCATTGTATTCATCGGTAATTCATTCGCAATTGAAGAAGATACATCATTAGCCCATATTTTAGAAATCATCAATTTCAGCTGTGGTGCTTTTATCGTTGGAACATTGTATCATTTATTGTATAAGGTATATCCAAAAATTGATGTCATTATGCCGTATTTCTCGATGTTCGGAATCATCTATTTTACGTTGGTGACCACCGCTGCAGGAAGAGATAATTTAATTCAGATCGGATTTTTGCTTTTCCTTGCCTCGGTACTGCACAACGGAGCGGGTTATTTTTTTGGTTATTGGCTCAGCAGATTAAGTGGTCTCGACAAAAAGAGCAGTCAGACCATTGCTTTCGAAGTGGGGCTTCAAAACGGCGGAATGGCTTCCGGATTGGCAGGGGCGATGGGCAAGCTGGCAACAGTTGGTCTGGCTTCAGCGGTATTCAGCCCCTGGATGAATGTTTCGGGCTCTCTACTTGCTAATTATTGGCGAAAAATAGGTAATCCCGAAGATGAAACCACTCCCGATACACATTAGAAAATCACAACTCCATTTTACCAATGGAGTTTTTTTATAAAATTCAGCTTTATAATTTGGGCATAAGCTTGTCCGGATGGCTATCGGGAGGCTGTCCATTATATTCCCGATTAACAAAAACTATGGCAAAAGTCTTGTTTTTCTAAATCGGGAGATGCCATTCCCATCCTTATGCAGATTGGTTTTCAGTAGAAAATTTGGGTTGAACTAAGTGTTTATAATTTGTAATAAAAATAATGCTATATTCGTAAAGAAATATATTGATACAGGTAGTTTTAAGAGGATAAGTTTGTTAATAGATACGCAACTAAATGCTTTGATTTCCATCTATATAGATGAAATATAAAATCAAAAAATTATGAAAACCAAAATTTACTTAATTGCATTAGTATTAATAAGCAGTTTAATGTTGTCCTGTTCATCAGACGATGAATTAAACCATCAAAATGATTTCGAAAAAAGCCAAAGTGCCTGGTTAGATTTTAAAAAATCTTCAAATAATTCATATAAGTATGTTGTATCGGGTGGTACTGTTTTTTCGGCATATGGTTGGGAAACTACAATAACAGTGTCAAATGGAAAAGTAATTCAGCGGCATTTTAAATACACCGGAAATACTGAAAATATTCCTGATAGCATACCATTAGAATGGACTGAAGAAGAAAGTGAAATAAACAGTTATGAGAATTCACCAGCTGCAGAAGCTCTAACAGTAGATCAAATCTATAGTAAAGCAGAAAAGGAATGGCTGATTAAAAGAAAAGATGTAACAGTGTATTTTGAAGCAAAAAACAATGGGCTAATCTCGTCTTGTGGTTATGTTCCTAAAGGATGTATGGACGATTGTTTTTTTGGAATTAGAATAAAAAGCATACAATCTTATAATCCTAAATAATTAAATAAATAAAATGAAAAAAATCAGTATTGCCCTGTTGGGAATTTTAGCAGTAATTTTAGTCGGCTGCAGTGGTTCGGATACCTATCGTGGTTCATGGAAAGCTACAGATGCCAAAGGTGAAAAATTCGAATTGTTTTTTAATGCAAAAGACTTTACGGTTAGAAACAGTTCCGGTAAAAAAGAAAAGTTTGAATACAGCCAGAATTCTGTGCAAATTGAAAACTCTGTGTCGACTTACGGAATCCAACTGGCAGACGGAAGGAGTTATCAAATTAATTTCCCTAAATCAGATGATGAAAGTATGGGATTGATCAAAGATGGAAACGGAACTCCTCTGTATGTAATCAGTAGAAAAGGCTATCTTAAATACGAAGATATTTTTAAACTCAATTAAAAGGTGTTGATTATAGAATGCATAGTTCATGAAAGTTTGAAAGTATAAGTGAATACAAAGAAAAACTGTAATTTGATTGTTATTGTGTAAATAATTGATTTTAAGTATTTTGGATTTGTTTTTTTTGTAACTTGTTTCGTGTTTAACCTAATAATCAAAAAATCATGAAAAAATCTAACTTATTTATCTATGGGATTTTATTATTTGCCGTGTTAATGGTTTCATGTCATAAAAAACGTGACAGATTGGTTAATTCCTGGAAAATTACCGCTGTAGAACCAAAATTACCGCTTTCAGATTCTGCAAAAAGTGCAATTCTGGCTAACGGAATGTTGACATTTACAGAAGACGGACATGTAACAGGGTTCTTGCAGAGAGAAATAACAGATGGTACTTATGCTTTAACAAAAGGAGGGAAGAGCCTTGTAATTAAAGATGAAACAGGAACGCCCTATCCTTGCGAAAGTACAATAACAGAAGATAAATTGATACTGGAAAGCAAAGAGATGAAAATCACACTGGACAAAATATAGTACTGAAATTTTAAGCAGGAAACTCCATTTTTTTAATGGAGTTTTTTTATGGATATAAATGCTGTTTTTTTTAGTTAACTATTTGAAAGTTGAAATGTTGATTTAGGATTTGTAAATTACAGAGAAAATACTTTTAGAAGCTTTGCTTTTTTTAAAAGTTGCAGGCAGCTAAATAATGCAAAAAAAAACTCCTTAATTTCTTAAGGAGTTTGTTGGTGGGCGATGAGGGATTAGAACTTAATCCTCAATGCGTTGATATATAGCAAAATATATTAGTCTAAAACATAAGGGTCTCGATTTTGCTCCTTAAACAGATACAAATATCACTAAATCTTATAATGTAAATTTACTGATTAATAAGGTATTGACCAAATGTATCTACAATTAATTCATACTAAAAAATGAACTAGTTATTAAACTAGTTGGGTATTCTAGGGAAATTTATTCTCTATTTTTTGGTTTCTTCTTTTCATCCAAAAATTAGCGGTTCTACTTGTTCAATTTTCAAACCTGCATACAGGCAGAACTCCTCAATGGTTACTAACTCATTTTCAAGCTTATTAAAGCTCTTTCTAGTAGCTTGTAACATTCTAGCACTTTGTCTGTAACTCTTGCCTGTGATGCGCTCAATGTCTTTTGGATAGATGCATATTCTCTTAATTTGCATTTTCATACTCTATCTATAGCTTTGAGTAGGCTATGCTATACTTCTGATAGCTTGCTACTCTTTTTAAAACTAGTGCAATTTAATCATTATTTTAAGACGGTTAATAATGATTATTGATGCTCTATTGAGTCATTTGTGTCGTTTTAGGACATATCGGACACCTGCCCCTTTTTATTGTTCTGAAATAGCTTAAAATTTGTTTCGAAATCAATCGGAAGATGTTGCAACGGAAAGATGATTTAGAATAATTATTAATCTAAATTTTAGGAATTATGGCAAGACAAAAAGGCATAATTAAATTAAAAGGTACTATCGGAGATATTACTTTTTACAAAACCAAAGATGGTCATTTGGCACGTGAAAAAGGTGGCATCGATGCGAGCAGAATTGCGAGCGATCCTGCGTTTCAAAGAACACGTGAAAATGGTTCTGAATTTGGTCGAGCGGGAAAAGCTGGGAAGATTTTGAGAACAGCATTTAGAGCCTTGCTTTTGAATTCTGCGGACAGCAGAATGGTTAGTCGTTTGACGCAGCAAATGGTTAAAGTTATCCAAGCTGACACCACTAGTGTTAGAGGATTGCGAAATATAATTGATGGCGAAGCCGAACTTTTAGCAGGTTTTGAATTCAATATTGGTGGAAAACTAGGGACAACCTTGTTCGCTCCTTTTGTGGCAACTATCAACCGGGTAACGGGTGATATTATTGTTGATTTAGCTTCATTTGTTCCTTCGAATATGATTGCTGCACCTAGCGGAACCACTCATTATAAAGTTATTTCTGCTGGTGCAGAAATTGATTTTGAAGCTGAAACTTTTGTTGCTACAAATTCAGAAACGGCTATTTTGCCTTGGGACATCAATCCTTCGGTTGCTATTAATCATTCAAATCCTGTAACTCCTGCCAGTACCAAACCTCTGTTTTTAGCTTTGGGAGTGGAGTTTTACCAAGAGGTAAATGGTCAAATGTATGCCTTGAAAAATGGCTCTTACAATCCATTATCAATTGTGAAGGTAGATAGCGGAGTATAATGATTCTCTTGATAACTAGAACTTATTTCCCTGATGGAACGAATGGTAAACTCGAATACGAGGGTAAATTCATCTGTAATACCATTGAATTGCCTTGGAAAAATAACGAAACGAAAGTTTCCTGCATTCCGGAAAGGAAATATTTTATAAAAAAGCGATACAGCAAGAAGTTTCAATGGCATTTGGAAATAATTAATGTAAAAAATAGAAGTTTGATTCTATTCCATCCTGCCAATAATGCTTTGAGAGAATTGAATGGTTGTATTGCTCCAGTAACGAAACTTTCTGGACCAGGTTTAGGGCTGATGTCTCGAAAAGCTTTTGCCAAATTAAAAGAATTGGTTTATAAAGCTTTGGATAAAGGCGAAAGTATTGAATTGATTGTTAAATCTTAAATTCATTAATTTATGAATGTAATAAAAAGAGCAAAAGCTCCAACTCCAAAATTTTTCAAAGTGCTTCGAAATATTGGTTTAGCATTGGCCGCCGTTGGCGGAACAATTTTGGCTGCACCGGTTACTTTGCCAGTTATTGTTACTTCGGCAGCAGGTTATTTGGCGGTTGCTGGAGGTGTTATTTCGGCAGTTAGTCAATTGACAACCGAAAAAGCCGATGGAACACAGTAATTCGACTGTAATTGGTACCGCTGGCGGTACATTTTTGAGTGTTTTGCCGAACTTACATTCGGAAGATGTACTGAAAACTATAATTCTTGCCACACTTGGGGCGATTGTCAGTTTTACAATATCTTTTGTACTCAAAATTTTCATTAAGAAGCACAAAAAATAGTCTAATTCTAGTTGTGGTGACCTTTGGATTAGACATTAATGAAGCCCAAACCGCAAGGAATGGGCTTTTTTTGTGGCTAAAAATTAAACTTCTTCAAATAGATTAAGTGTAACTTCTAAAACTACCACTTCTGAATTGTGATTGTATAATTCTTGCCATTTTGCGCCGTCAATAGCTTTGGCTCTGGTGCCGAAAACTCCAAAACACACTCTTGATGCTTTGGATTTCCAATTGTCTGTTTGGTACAAAATAAATAGTTTCATAAGTTTTGATTTGAGTTCATAATTATTTTCTGCAATACCTGTATAAAATGGTTTTGCGTAAGTCACTGATAAGGTTGATGTTCTCGTGAAATTGTTTCTCTTTTTTCTCCAAAAGCTTGAGAGCTGCGATATTTTTTTGATGTTCTTCGTGTTCTTGCATTATTAAACGAGCCTTTGGATTGAATTCTTTTGAGAAATCTGGAAGGCGTAAAAATGGAATAACAGAACCTACTAAATATGGATGCCAAAATTTAGTTTGCCATAAACTATATGCAACAAAATAGATGTTTTCACAATCTTCCTCGTTTTGAAAAATGACCACAAAACTGTTTGTAAATGGTTCTTTTTGTGGTTTACCGCTGTTCATTCCTTTGTTAAGTATGAATAAATGAGGTTTGGTGTACAACGTATCTTTTTGGTGTGTTTTGATGATGAAATTGGGCATACTTTCGGATTTAAAAATTTGATATATTTTCATTTTTTTAATTTTCTCTTTAAAAACCGAGTGTTCCTCGCTACGCTCCGCACCCATTAAATTTTTTGAAAAGAAAAAAAAGAAAAAAAAAGAAAGTCATCTTCTCAAGTGGAGGTTTCAAGAAAAGCAAGTTTTTTCAAAAAAATACTACCCGGCTTTTTACGATAAAGTTGTTCGGAATTGGAATTTTGATTCTAGTCAAATGTTGATGCGAGCGAAAATGTAGGGTGGAGATTTTATTGAAAACCCGTAGGGCTTGAACTTGATTTTCTTGAAACCGGAACTTACCTTTACTTTCTTTTTATTTATTTTTTTATTTTTCTCGTGACCGATAGACTTCTTATGAAATGAGATCTAAAAAAGTTGATTCGAAAGATTGAAGTTCTACAGAAAGGGTATGAATTTTCAAAACAGAAAAAAGAGATATAAAAATCCATTCCAATTATTTTTCTGGTTTGAAAATTCATACTCTTTCCTGGACTTGATTTTGTGGGTATTGAAAATCACTTTTTGGAAATTTTTCTGATTATCGTAAATGTTGTAAAGTGATTTTCAATACTTACAAAAACAATGAAAAGATAATTCCTAGTGTGATGAGGCAGTCGCGCAGGCAAGTGTGTGATTTTTTATTTGCTTACTGGGGGTGTTTCTAATTGTTTTTATGATGGCTTGATGCCACAAACGTTCTTGGGATTATTAAATTATCGGTTACCAAAGAATGTGCTATGAAATTGCTATGGCATCTTGGCCATCGTGAAAACAATTACTTTGATAGTTATGGCAAATAAAAAATCACACTCTTGCTGGCATTTTTTGGTTTTATGGGTAGAAAAATGGCTTTATCCATAGGCATATCAACTACATGTTAAAGCCATTTTTTTACTCATAAAAGCAATGCAAACACTACCAATTTATACGGTTTGTTGCTAAAACCATTGATAAGTTCTTATGTGAACAAAATATTTTTGTTAATAATTAAAGTTGAATCGAAGCGATGATTGGGGTTTGTGAAGGACGGTTTTTTGAGCGGCTGGGTGATGCGATGGGAGCTGCTCAAAAAGTTGTCCTGGAGCAAACCCCTTGCGCGTTGGGTGTGCGGCTGTTTTACATAAATGATATTATAACTTCATTGCAAAAACAAAAAACAATATAAAAGCTTTGTAATGAATTATAATGCTCAATTATGTAACACAGCTTGGGGAAAGTTTTTGTTGCCCTACCATTAAATTTTCTTTTGAATCGTAAACGTTCTAGGGCGTACAAAAACTTTTGGAGCGTTGGCAAAGGAGTGGCAATTGGAATGTAAATCGTCTGTTTTAAAATAAACGTTATTAAAAACTATTATAGTGAAGAATATCTTTGTAACAAATTAAGTTTTGATTTTGCATAAAAAAAATGCTTGTCTTTTTACAACAAGCATTCTCAACATTAACCTTAAATAAAAAATAGTAATTCAAACATCTTTGGATAGAAACACATCTTAAATAAATATTTATGGTGTGTTGTTAAAGATTAGTGTTTATTGTTCTTTTTTTTCAGTCATTTCCATTCCACATTTAGGGCATTCTCCTTTGGTATCAGAGGTTGTGCCATCCATAGGACAAACATATCTTGTTGCAATTTTACTTTTAGGCTGACTTCCTTTTAGCGGATGGGTATCTATTTTTTCGGTTATTTTTACCATTCCCGTTCCACATTTAGAACATTTTCCTTCAGTTTCAGAAGTTGAACCATCCATAGGACAAACGTATTTTGTTACAGTTTTACTCATAGGTTGACTCCCTTTTAGAGCGTGGGTACCTATTTTTTCGGTGGTTTTAACCATTTTCATTGTACATTTAGAACATTTCCCAGGTTTATCAGAAGTTGATCCGTCCATTGGACAAACATATTTAGTTACCGTTTTACTCATAGGTTGACTCCCTTTTAGAGCGTGGGTATCTATTTTTTCTGTAGTTTTTGTCAATTCCATTCCACATTTTGGACATTTTCCAGAGTTTGGATTCATTTCGTCAGGATGTGCAGGGCAAATGTAAATTGTTTTTTGTTCGCCCTTTTTTGTAGCTGTTTGCGCTATTGCTGTTGAACTAAATGCAAAAAATGCACTTAATACTATAATTATTGTTTTCATCTTTTTATTATTTTAATGATTTCATTGTATGATAATTTTATAATTGAATTGGTTAAACAAGAACAAAATGACATCATAGCAAAGCCATCATTTTGAAATTGAAATTAACCGATAAAATAAATGATTTGGAATAGAATAATTAGTATCAATTAGATACAATTATGGCTATCCGATTTGGAATTTAGCTTATTTTGGGTATAAGCCAAAGAGAATTGAAACCAGAAGAAATTGAGGTTTCATAATTGTAAAATTTTTGTTTTTCTGAAGAGAAATTAAAAGGATTGCTATTAAATTTCAATTCATTAATAGTAATAAAGGTTTTGCAAGAAATAATACAAACGCATTTAGAATGGTTACATTTTCCCTTACATCCTTCGTGGTCATTCGTTTTGGAATAATGATTGCTTTTGCAACAATCATCTTTATCTATTTTTGAGGAAGTTTCTTTTGTAGCAGAATGTTTTGTGGAATTATTTTCACAAGCAAAAGAACTACTTGGCATCAATAAGAAACCAAATAATACGATTACTATAATGCGAAACTTATTCATTTTGAGGTTAATTTATATCAAAATTAATTAAATTATATTGATTGCTTGCTAACAACGTGTTAAAAGAATATACAAACATTAGATTTTTTCTTAAAAAGTTAGTGATATTAATTCCGGAAGTTGAAAAATTAAATGTTTTTTCAAAATCAATTTGATTTTTACCCTCGAACGAAAAAGATATTCTCGTTATTAGAAATGTAATTAACGAAATGAAGCAAACAAAGACTTGAGTTTAGGAATACTTGGACTAAATGAAAGTTTTGTGTAGCTGAATGAGATAATGGGTTATTAAAAATGATTTATTTATTCACTTACTTATTCACTTACTTTTGGATAAATATAATGTAAAATCCAAACCCCGCCTTTTGTGCCTTCACGTTCTAATAGGCCTTCTTTTTTAAGGATTTCTAAATTTTTATCAATGGCAGATGCACTAAAATCAGTCAATTCCTGTAGAGTAGATTTTTTTACTGCTAAATTTTCGTGAATGGCTTTTAAAATTATAATTTGTTTTTCTGATAAATTATTCACCCACTTATTCACCCACATTTCGAAATCAAAAGGTCTTCTGAAAGTTACTGTAAACATTCCATCTGTATTAAATTCAGGAGGAGTTAATCCTTCATCTTTCATTAAATCACGCATTCTGCTGATGCCGGAACCAATCTGTTCAACTAATCGCATTCTTTCGAATAATCCAAAAATTAAAGGATTTCTGCTGGAACTTTTTTTGCCAAATTCATTTTTTGCAATGGAACTTACTAATCCGCCAGGGTTTGTAATCTCAACACGATCATTAAATAATTCAATTGTAATTCGTCCGCCTTTGTCGTAATAATCTCTATGAGCTAGTGAATTTATGACGGCTTCTTTGAAAACAGTTTCTGGAATTTCCCATAATTCTTTTCTCGCTTTACCACCTTCATTTTCAATATCATATCGTACATTTAGTTTAGATTTAAGCCAAATCATACTTTGTTGATATTGTTGAAATAGTGTACCTGCCATTATTTTATCATCAATAATGTATCTTTTATCTAAACCATCAAAAGCTACGCAGCGAATAACTGCTTTTTCAAAAAAGCGTTCTGGTTCTTTGGCAAAAAATAAAACGGCACCATTCTTTAAATAACCTTCATTACTGATTAATTTCAAATTGCTAAAAACTTGTTCGTCGGAGGTATTGTTTACCAATCCTGCTTCAAATCTGAATGTGTCAATATTTTCTTTTGGAATATCTTTTTTGATGTCAATTTCTTTGCAAGAAGCTTCGTCAAAATATATTTTTTCAGCTTGCTGAAAAAAGTTTCTCATTTCTTCAACCGTTGTAAGTTTTTGAGAATTTGGACCTTGGCGCACATAAATTGCACCTGATAAAACATAAGGTTTGTTTTGACCATACGGCACTTCAATAACTGCAACATTATTACCTTCAACATCAACAATGTAGAATTCGCATTGTAATGGTGGTGAAATTTCCCCAATAGAGTTTTGTATTGCTGAACGTTTGGAATTATCGATAGTAACTCCTTTTATTATATTCTTATCATCAACACCAATTAGCACAACACCTCCAGAAGCATTTGCAAAAGCGCATACTTCTTCGGTAATACTTTTTAGATTGGTTGGCAGTCTTTCTTTGAATTCGGCATTAAATCCTTCTCCAGAGCTTACTATTGATTTTATTTCGGTTGGGTTGAGCATATATTACAAATTATAAAACAAAGAAATTAAAAAATAACGATATAAACTAAACTTCGTTTGGGACTAATTTCAGTTCTAATAAATCTTCTATTTTCAATATTTCAGCGTATTTTTTTAAAGAACCAATTTGAATTTTTATAGGTTTCATTCCATAGTCTTCAACATAAAATCTAAACTCTTTTTGATATTCAAATTCTAAAGGTTTTTCAAATAATGTGATTTCACGATTAACCTCTTCTTTATCATAATAATCTACAAAATCATAATTGAATTTATAATTGTTCTTTTTTAATTCTTTCTTGATTTTTTTGAAGAAATAAGGAAGATCTTTTATTATCAAACAATGTGTCCCAAATCGTAAATTTCTTTTATCAAATTCAAAATCTAATGGATTAGGAAATCCTTTTGACGATATTGTATACAATGAATAAATATTTCCAATAACTTCTTTATGAGCTTCTCTCAAGTGCATTTTTATATAATTGAATTCTCTATCGATTCCGGGTATTTTAAAAGTACCGGGTAATGAATTGATGATTCTTGAAACTCCCTCATATTTATCGCCTCGTAACTCTTCATCTTCTACTTTACGGAAGTATTCTATAGTATTCATATAAATAGTGCCATTTTCGAATAAATCGAGAATATTTTCTTCGCTACCTAATTTTAAAAATAATTTTATTGTGTGTTCCATTTGATTGTACTTTGTTATAAACTATTGAGAACTACCATCTTTTTTCATTATTTCTCCAAGTGACTTTTGAAATTCTGGAGAACGTTCAATATCAAGAATTTTTCTAGTCTCATTTATTGAATTCAATAATTCTTCATTTTTTGTTTCATAACCAACTTTTAATTCTAAATAAGTAATAGCTATATCAAAAACTGATTTAGTTACTTGAACCTGTTTACTATGAGAAATACCTGTATGACAATAATTCACGAAATGTTCACAATTAAAATCATTTGGAAAATATATCGCATTTGCTTTTGATTTTGCTCTTTGTAAAATAAGTTGACTTGAAAAAGGATTGTTAATATACACTTCGACTTTAAAATTATTCTGACTATTTAAAAAGTCTTCAAAGGTTATACATTCGACACCATTAACATTGTTTTCTATCATCCATAATACGTTGTTTTTATCAAAACCATAAACTATTGCATAATGCTTATAAATTCCAAGTGTGTTCATTACTGGACGAGAAAACATTGAACCTGTTAAGCCTGTTTTACTATTAAATACAAAACTATTATTCATTAATTCAGGTAAATTATTGAGTTTATATGTTTTGTTTTTTCGGTTGATTTTTGCCATAAACAGTAATTAATTTTAAATTTTAAGATTGAATGTTTTTAAATAAATTAATCTTGTTAATTACTTCTTCCTCTTTATTTTTAATTCCTTCGTGCTGATATAGACTTAAAACAATCGTATACATTTGCAAGAGATAATCACTGTTATTAAGGTTAATATCTTCTAATGTTTTTATTGCCATTTCTTGATTGGTTATAGCTTGTCCAATATCATTTTTGTATAGATAAAGTTGTGATAATTGGTTGTAGTATGCAGATAAATAAAAATCATTTCGTTTTAGAATGTTAAGTGATTTATGTAATTTAATTCCCCCGCACAACAGCTCAATAGCTTTATCATAATCTCCTGCAATTTTATATGAATCTGCAAGAATTCGATATTCAATTCCTAATTGTTGTCCGTCAAAATAATTGTATCTTCTCCTTATTTCTTGTACTTCCTTGAATACATTCATTGCGTTTATTAAATCCTTGCTTTTTAAATGAATATTTGAAATGTTGTTTAAAATCGTTATTACTATATCAACCCATTTTGACTCCTCCTTTTTGAAAATAACTAAAGCTTTTTTGAAATAAATAATTGCATTTTTAAAATCTTCATTATAAGCAAATGACAATGCCAAATTGTTATATATTACCGCTAAATTGGGATCATTTGAACCAAGATATTTTTGAGCTCTTAATGCTAAATTATTCCATCGAAGATTGTGTTCGTTTCCTATGCCAATATCAATAAAAAACCGGTAGGAATATAAAAGTTCATTTTCTAACATCAAAAGCGGTTGATAGACACTCTTTCTATATTCTTCTTTTATAGAATTTAATATTGATTCGGCGTATTTTAAAAATCTAATAGAATTTGAAGGTTGATTTTGCCCTTCTTTTATTCTAGCTGTAAGCCAAACGATATAAAAAAGACAATTAATGAATGGGTTAAATTCTTTTCTTGAATTATAAATAATAATTTCTCTAATGATTCTGTGAATATTTATTCTTTTGCGATCAGAAGAGTATTCAACTAAACCTTTTTTCTCTAGAGAATTTATTATGTTTCCAATAGTTATTTTGTTTTCATCGTAAAAATCAATACCATTTATTAAAATAATATCTTCAATGTAGATATTACTTGATGGTAGTAATGCTAAATATTCAATATAATTTCTTTCTTCTGAATTAAGATTATTAAGGCTAAACTTTTTAAGTAAAAAATTGAATATTCTTATAACTTCATTTTCGTCATTAACTTCAATGTCAATATTAAAATCATTGTCATCTAATTTTTGGTCTTTTAGTAGATTAAAAAAAGTATTTAATGTTAAATCAATACTGTTTTCAATTGTTTTCGCAGTCAATTCAATTACTAATACATTGTAATCGATGTACTCGAAGTATTCAATTAGTAAACTATTATCAATTTCTTCTTTACTATAGTTTGACGTAAATATTTTTTTAGCATATTCAAAACTTATTCTAGGCAATTTAAAAGAAGTGAAATTTTTAATATGACTTCTAGTAAGTATTATTTTTTCCCAATTTGTTATAGTTGCGATTAATTTTAATTCAGTATTATCAATTTCAGACTGTTGTATATCAACAATGAGTAAATTGTGACCTTCAATTTTATTTATATCATTTAAGATTAACTTAAATTTATTTATATCATCACTTTTAATAAATTCAACTCCCAAATTTTTTTGTAAAACTTCATCAAAAGAAAAAGCATAGCTAATAGAATTCTCAACACTAACCCAAATAATATGATCATAATCGGTAAATGTTTTCAAGTATTTTTTTGCAAATGAAGTTTTACCCATTCCTCCTTCAGCAAATATTGAAATTGTTTTTTTTACTCTAAGATTGGCATTTATATCTACTATAAAATCATCCCAACCTAGTATTTCAGTAGAATTTATATCAGGAATAAAAGTTAATTCCTTTGGGATTTTTGTTTTACTAAAATCAGTAAAATTGTTTTTTAATATGTTTATTTCTTCATCTTGTTGCCCTAATTTTATTTGAATATGTTGGATGTCATTTTGGATTTGTTCTATTTCAATTCGTAATAATTTAGTAAACTTCTTATCGATGATTTTTTTCAACTCATCATCTGTCTGTTCTAAAATTATTGATATTGTTTCATTAGTTACACATCTATCATCCTTATTCGTGTTTTGAGATTTTTTATAAATTTCGCTCAATAATACACTAAAAAGTAAAGCTGATGGTTTGTTGTTGAATTTTAAATTTGACAATAATAAATCAATATCTTTTCTTATTGAAATTATTGATTCTTCGGGTGAAATGCTATTAAATTCCCAAATTATATTTCTAACAAATTCTTCTATATCGGTATTTTGGATGTACTTTTTAAAAGATTCGGAAGCAGACTTAATTTCAGTTTTCTGAATTTCAGTAATTTTATTTTGAAGCTTTTTATTTTTTCGAACCTTAATTTCTTTAATTAAAATTTCTTTGATTTTTTCCTTACATAGTTTATATAGTTCATTATCATTTAATTCTGGATTCGCTGACCATTTATCTAATAATTTTTCTCTTGGGGCAATTTTTGTATTTGTTGAAAAACAGAATTTAATATTTTCATTTGAACTATTATATTTCAAATAAAGTAGCCAAAAATTAAATATTGAATTTTTAATTTCTTCTGAATTAAAGCTGAAATTTGAAGAATAACATTTTATTTGTGTAAAAATTAATTCTTGTCCTACTTCTTTAATATCATTATCAACTTCTGTATATGTTACAATGTTTTTATCTTCAACAAAATTTTGAATCCATTTTTTTAAGACAGATAAATATTGATAATAAAATCCTCGATTGGTAGCAACTGCATCAGTATTGACATCGAATGTGTTCAGAATCTGTTCTAACATTTATAAATTATATTTTTTTATAAATGTAGGTATTTTTGACTTTATTCCCTTTTATCATTAATATTCCTTTCAAATCCAATCAAATTAATCATTTCCCTTAATCTGCTACGTACCCGATTTCCATAAACATTCTCAATTTCAGAAGCCGAAAGGTTTGTCGTTATATGTGTTTGGATTTTCTTGCTTGTGAAAATATCATAACGACTTAATAGAATTTCAGCCATAACATTGCATTCATTTCCGTAGTATTTTAGATTGTTTTCAGTTCCTAAATCGTCAAAGCATATTGTTTTCGGTTCTGATTCATATAGTTTGCCTTTGCTGTATTTATGGATGATCTGGTATCCGTCCTGGATAAATTCAAAGCTTATGTCTCGGCAAGGTTTTACGAAAAACTTATGTTCTGTAGACGTCAGGTGTTTCATTAAATTCATCAGTGATGTTTTGCCACAGCCGACTGGGCCAGAAAGTAAAATTCCTTTGTTGAGGTTGATGTTGTATTGAAAACAAGTTACTTCGTCTTTGACGAAATAAGCAATGAGTTTGTAAATTATGGGATGATCACTATCAAGGATTTTGAAATGATTACCGTATAATTCGATACCTTTTTTTTCGAGCCAAAGGATTATTTCAGTATAGCTATAATGGCTCTGAATAATCTTTGTCTGTTCCTGTGTTGAGATGTTTTGCTCTGTTGGATTGTGGTTCATTTGAAATGAATTTAGGTGCGTTTAATATCCAATTTTGTGCTGATGCCTGCCAATCGATCATCGGGGTTTTGCCACCAACTAACCAACCATTGCTGGAAAAGTAATTGAAAAATTTAATAGCTTCAAGTTCCGGAAAGTGTTGTTCGAAAAAATAAGCTTTGACATTTTCAATTATTGGTATTGACTCTTTTTCTTTTTTGGCGGAACTTTTTTCTTTTTCTTCAGCAGCCTCGTTTTTTAAAAAACGATCATCATTTTCATTTTTTTTTGCTTGCTCGTCCAAGTTTACAATCTTTAAATCGTTTGAAATGTTTGGTATGTTTGTATTGTTTATATAAGATACCAGAGCTTGTTCAGTACCTGTTTCATTAGTTGTATTACTACTAGTATAAAGCTTGTTCACTGCTTGTTCATTAACTAGTTCAAAAACAGGTTCATTTTTTGGTATTGTAATTTTTTCGCTTTTTGGAATTGGCTTTAAATCGTCTGAAAAATTGAATAAATAAACGTGGCTTCCTTTGAAGGGATTATAAGATGGTTCATAGTTGATATAACCGAGTGAATGCAAGTTTTTCAAGCACTTATGATAGGTTGCTTTAGAACTGATTTTACTGATACGCATTACCTCATCGCGAGAGATACTGATTGGATTTTTGAACCGATTACAATTCCAGAACTGAAACAAGGACATATACAAACTAACGTGTGTTGGATTGAGTGTTCTGTCAGTTGCCACTTTCTCGAAAAATCCTGTTAGATGCTTTATGTAATTCATCGTACCAGCCATTTTGGATTGAATAAGGTGACTGTTGCATCCACTTTATTTTCATCTAACATTTTTATTAAATCACTGTATGCGTAATAAATAATTCCGCCGATTTTGGTGTAAGATAATGTTCCGTTGATACGGAGATTTTGCAAAGTGCCTGAAGAGATGTTTAGCATCTTTCTGACTTCAGAAGATTTGAGCCACTGTTTGGATTGTTCTGGTTTGGTTTGCAGTATTTCTTTTAAATCTGCTAAAAGTAGTGTTCTGAATTCGTTTAAATCTTCGCGGGTAATAACTTCAATTGCCATAACGTGAGGTTTTTAGATTGTTATGGAACAAAATTGTAAGTTTAGATTGAAATAAAATCACAACGGGGTTCGCGTTGTGAACGATTTTATCTAAAAATGAACAAATGAGTTTTTAAATTGGCTCATCGGAATTATTCATTCTATTTTCTAAAATCTCTTTCAGGTTGTCAATAAATTTTGTCCTATCGCTTTTTCTTGCCCTGATTTCAAGGAAAGTTCGACGGTATTGTCCTAAATCAATATCGAAAACCATTTCAAAATATTCTGCGATATCTTTCAAATCAGAAGTACCATTGTTAAATGTTCCTTTGGATTGTAAGGCATATAATAATTCAATTAATGCCACTTTTGAACCAGTCCAAGTTTGTTTTACGTTGTGATTGCGTTGTGATTTTTCTATAATTCCATTGCTGTTAATTTCTAGTAATTTGCTTTCTAAATATACTTGTACTAAATCGTGAGCCAAGATTTTTGCCACTTTGAAATCGTGCGAGGTTGCAAAATTATGATCAACTTCGAAAAAGAAACTATCAATTGTCAGTTTTATATCAAAATTACCTCGAACAAAATATTTGAAGTCTAAATAATTATTTCCTGTTCTGTAATATCCATAAAAGTCTAAATTATTGTCGAAATAACGCTTCAATTTCTCAAGTTCATTGTTAAGATATTTCTTTACAACTCGTTCACCACCATAAGGCTTTTTAGTCTCAATTTTGTAAATAATATTATAATAAATAAGTTTTGCGGTAAACTTTGGTTTTATGTTTTTGAAAAAATCTATTTCTTGTTCTTGGTTTTTGATCTTTTCTTTAAGAAACAATGTTTTAAGTTTTTTAACTGATTTAATTGTTATTTCAATTGCTTTTTCACATCGTTTAATGGTATCATCAATTTCTAAATCAATAAAATTTAATTGTTCATTGAGATCGGAAAAGAGTAAGTTTATCTTTTGATACACTATGACCTTCTTTTAAATAAGTCAAATTCAAAACTGAATATGTCAAGTATGTTTTTGTGGTTTAAAGCCGGATAGCATAAGTAAAAACCTTCTTCTAATAATCTTGTCTGAAAAGTCGTGGAAGAAGAACCACAAATACTAAGATTATTGATAACAATAAACTTTAAATTATCGTTTGTTACTTTTATACTGAAATATCCATACAAATTATCCTTGTATTCTACTGATAAAATTTCGAATATAAAATTCGTTAATACGCCTTGTTTGTCTGAGCAGTACCCTATATTTCCTAAACGTTCATTTTTTATTATTGCCATAATTACCGGGTGATTTTGGGTTTATAACTTTGATAATTAATCTTATTTAGATTTCATACTTATGCAGGTGCTATTTGAAAAATTTTAAAAGAAATTCATAAAAGTTGGTTTGATAACAATTCCTATTCTCATCATATTTACTTCTTTATTATACTCTAAAAGATTTTCGCCATATCCGTGAAATCCCTGTAACATTATATATAAATTTGAAGATTGAACTGGCTTGAAAAACAATTGTGTTTCAATTGAACCTTTCCAGTCCCATGAAGTTCCCTTCTTTAAAATAATTTTAGCATACAGTTTTTGAGGAAAAAATATATAAGTAAATCCTATATCCCCATATCCGATATACTTAAATAAATCCGGATTATCAGTTTTATAACTAAACGGAATTACAGCCTTTGTTTCAATAAGTAACCTGGAGTTAATTTCAGCACTCCAATTTAGTGATATAAAATTCCAACTTCGGGAATAAATACTGTCTTTTCCGTTGGATTCGTGTTCCAACATTATGGAATAATATCCTAATCTCCCTTTTTTGTTCATATAAGGTTTAATTAATCCAATTCCTGGATTAAAATTTATATCACCGAATGGGCTTGACTTTTGGTAAATATCCCAAAAAGACTTTTGGGTATAGGTTAAATATGCATAAACATTATCAAACACAGGTTTTTCATCTATTCTATATTTAAAACTAATTTGAAATTTAGCATCTGAATTATTTATCGTTGGGTTCTCTTTAAATGCTGTGCCTGTTATGAAATAATTGTCTTTATACATACTAAAATTAGGCTGGCTTAAAAAAATTTTGGTTGCTTTTGATTTATTAATGGAGTCATTATTCTGTGCATTTGCATAAAAAAATATACAAACGACAAAAGTTATAGTTAAAAATTTTGTTTTAAAAACGTCCATATTTTATTGAATTATTTCTTTATCTTTTTACTTCAGATATTTTATTTTTTACTGCATTCTTTCTAATTTCATTGAATTTGAATTTTGCACAATTTCAACTACTAAGATTGTATAATTATTTGTTGTCAATGTCGTTTTTAAAAGACTTTATTTGAATTTGCAATCCTTTAGGGCTTAGTAAACTGTACAGGAAATAATTATTGATACATTTAATTTGATCGTGTATGCATAAAGATGATCCAGATTCATTCATTAGATTATGTAAAAAGTTGAAAAATATTTCAATTGAAAAATTTTCATCCGGTACATCGTTGAAAATGTTTTGAGAACGACCTTTGTAAATTATTTTTTGTATATTACTTTTTAAAGTAATCATTTCAAAATGAGTTATTAAATCATAAATATTCCTGAAATTAGATTTTGTTTCAAGAATAAATTTTGGAGTAAGTACCGAATAAATTTTTTCGATGGCATTGAATATAAATTCTATACTTTCAAAAATATTTTCTGTATAATTTAATTTTTCAAATCCTAAAGTGTTTTCAAAGAAAGTCGTTAAAACAATTTTATGTATTAGGAATTCTTTTGTTTCAAAATTCTTATAGATGGTTTTTTTTGAAATTTTACACTCAGCAGCAATCATATCCATTGAAATTGCTTTTATTCCCTCCCTGGCAAATAATTCACCTGCCTTTGTTAGTATTATTTTATCTATATCAAAATGACTATGTGTCATACTTCATTATCATTTAACTTTTAAACAGGTAATTACTCTAGTCATCAGGAATTTTTTAGCAACAACTTTTATCCTATTACTGTTTTCAATTTTTATAGTTACATCGAGTGTAATGTCTTTGTCGGCTGGATTCAGAATACCTGAAAAAAAATTTTCATCCTGATCATAAACCATTTTTTTAAAAATGGTTTTCCCATAATATTTATCTGTTGGATCACTTATCTTTCCATAATAGGCACCATCACTACCCAAATAAAATTCAACAGAAAGTTTCGGATCTTTTTCCCCTTTCCATTTGCCAATTAAGATTTTAGAATCCTGATTAATTGTCTGAAAACACATTAGTGACAAAACACTAATTGCAAGCATAATTTTTTTTGCTAACATATCTATTATATTTTTTTATTGTTAACCCTATGAAATGAATAACCGGGTATGAGTTAATACAAAAACTTTCTTTTTACCGGAACTGAAAATTCTATATTAATTTTATTGCCTACCTTTTTTGACATCCCTTCTAAATTGCCCACCTTATAATCAACCCTGTTTACGCTAAATTTTCCTTTAAAAACATTGTTGGAAAAAGTGAATGGAATTTCAATTTTCTTCGTAATTCCATGCATCGTTAAATTGCCCTTTGTCAAATAACCTGTATCGGTTTTGGTAATTTCACCAGAAACAAAGTTGATAGTTGGATACATGTCGGTGCCAAACCATTTTTCTCCTTTGGCGATCTTATTTTTAATCCAGTTTCCAGTAGCAATTGAATTGACTTCTACATTTACCGAGAAGTTAGAATTTTGCAAATCTGTTGCGTCAAAATTTATCGTTCCGGAAAATTTTTCAAACTTTCCGTCTATATCGTCTCCGGAAAATTTAACAATACCCCCTTCAGCTATTTTCCACCCGATGGCTTTAGTAACAGCCAGACATGTTAACGATAAAAGTAATATCGCCACTGTTATTTTAATTTTTGTCATGATGATACTGTTTAGAATTTAGAAAATGATTTATGGATGACTTATTAATTTGTTTCGGGACCAAACTCTTCATATAAAGCTGGTAGTATATTGGCCAGATGGGTATATTCTTCTAAATTGTGAAAGGCCAGCTCTTTCAATATATTTACGGGGACTGGTGTTTGACTCCAAAAACGGCTTCTTAACTCTATGCCACCTCCTTCTAGTTTTCTGGCTATATGAACCATTTTATTATCTGTATCACCACAAAAAGCCGTTTCTGCTCCCTGATAAAACCTTTCCTTGTCAAACCCCATATCAAATGGAGAAATAAACCCTATTTCGATTTTCATAGGACCAACACCAATATCTTCGTTTACGACATTTTTAGTTCCCCAGGGTCTTTCATGCATGGGAATATCTGTATTGAGCAGGTGATTACGGTTTACATCATCTACAACCACACTGTAATGAGCCTTTGGGTTCCAGACCTTATACCTCAAACTGTCTAACGGATGCCAGCAAAACCACCAATCTAGCATATTGGCAGTAACATTTGGCATTTGAACAATAGAAGACAAGTATCCATCTCCATTAGGGAAAACACAATAGCCAATTTCAGAATCGAGATAACCGGGTTTCAGTAAATCATTCAAACGCTCAAACGGCAAAGCTAATGATGGATCAATAGGACCTTTGGCAAGTATATCTATATGCTCCTGTCTGGGTTTTGCCATAGGTATCTCAAAATACCTGGCTAAACGTTTTCCTTTTTCTTCCTGAGAAAGAATTTGAGCGGAAACCACTTTGCCACTAAGTGTAGTTACTTTCTCTTTTTTAGAAAGTTGATGTTTTATTTCAATACGGGCATCTAATACATTTTTGCCCATTTTTACCAGATTAATGATTTTTTTTAACATTTATTCTTGTTTTTAGGTTAAATTGAATGAGGTGTTTTTTATATCGACTAACTACGAATCCTACTTGTTTATTCTTTTCTTTTTTTATAAATCTCCTATATAAATGGGGGATTTATAACAGATTAGTGGTGTGTAGTTGCGGTAATTTGCTGTGATGTAGTTTCTTTTTCCGGAAACCATTTTTTCCATTTATAGTTGAATCTGTCAATAGAGTAATATATCATTGGAACAATAAAAATAGTCAGACACAAACTTGTTGAAAGCCCTCCTATGATTACCCATGCAAGTGAATTTTTCCATTCGGAGCCAGAAGAGCTGGACAAAGCAATAGGCAGCATACCTATAACCATTGCTATTGTTGTCATTAAAATAGGACGTAATCTGCCTTTTCCGGCTTCAATAAGTGCTGTCCATGTGGATATTCCTTGTGCTTTCTTTTGATTGGCAAAATCAACGATAAGGATAGCATTTTTGGCAACCAGCCCTAAAAGCATAATCATACCTAACATTGTGAATATACTCATTGACGATTTGGTGAGTGCCAATAGTAAAAACACACCCACAAATGCAACCGGAATTGAAAAAAGAACTACAAATGGATATACAAAATTATCGTATAAGGCTACCATTACTAAATACATTAGGATAATAGCAGCAAGAATTGCAATTCCCAGAGAACCAAAGGAATCTCCTTGGCGTTCGGCATCTCCACTCCATTTAATATCTATATTTTTTGACAATGGTTTTTCTACAAGCGATTTTTTAATGATTTCTACTAAATCTCCCGAAGTAATGCCTAATACATCACTTTTTACAGTAACTGAAGTTCTTCTGTCTTTACGTTCCAAAACGCTTGGACCACTTCCCTGAGTTATTTCTGCAAATTGAGATAGTTTTATGGCTTTGCCCGAAGAATTTGTCAAAGTGAGATTTTTAACGTCTTCGACACTCTTTTTATCAAAATCATCAAACTTTACGTTTATATCATATTCTGAGTTACCTACACGAAATTTAGCATCATCATTACCGGCATAGGCATTTTGAAGTGTTGCACCTACCGTATTGATATTTAACCCAAGAAGACCCATTTTTTCCCTATCTATATTTACTTCTACTTCGGGGTTTCCTTCTTCAACACTCAGTTTTGTGTTTATTGCACCTGGTAAAATGCTGATTCTGTTTTTTAAATCATTCGCTTCTCTCATTAATAGTGTTGTATTTTCTCCGCTCAAAATTATTTGAATTGGTTCTCCACCGTTTACCATACTAACCATTGTCGGATTTACTTTTACACCAGCAAATTTTTTAGCGATTGTTTGAGCATATTTCAGCATAAGTTCTTCTGTAGGTTGAGTTCTTTGAAGCTTATCAACTAATGTTACTGTAAGTTCTGTTTTATAATCAGATCCAACACCTGCAACTAAAGATGAAGTGCTACTACCAGCTACGTTACTAAAAACAGTGGTTATATCAGCTTGTTGACGCAAATAGTTTTCTATTTCATTACTTCTAATATTATTTTGGATGACAGTGGTGTTTTTATCAAATTCCAAAGCCAATCTAAATTGCCCTTTATCTGTTTGAGCAACAAACTCACTACCTATAACTCCCATATTTAATACCATCGCAGTAGCTACAAATAGTGAAACTATGAAAACAGAAAAAGCAATTTTATGCTTCAATACCCATTTTAATGAGCCAGCATACCAATTCGTAAATGAGTTTAAGCCGTTTTCAAAATAGATAAGGAATCTATGAAAAAAATTGTCTTTATTTAAAATTGTTATTTTTCCATATCGAGAAGCCAACCAAGGAGTTAATGTATAACAAACAAATAAACTCATTAATGTAGAAATGACAATTGTTAATGAATATTGACGCATTAAATCACCAATAATACCATCTAAAATCGCCAATGGTGTAAATACTACTACATCGACCATTGTAATTGCCATTGCTGAGAATCCAATTTCATTACGACCATCAAGGGCAGCTGTTTTTTTGTCTTTACCCATTAATAGATGATGGTGAATGTTTTCTAAAACCACTATACTATCATCTACCAGAATCCCAATTACAAGTGATAATGCTAAAAGAGTCATTAAATTTAATGTATATCCAAACATATACATAGCTATAAAAGTTGCTATTAATGAGGTTGGGATTGCAACCAATACAATTAAAGAATCTCTGATACTATGCAAAAACAAAAGCATAATTGCGGATACCAAAAGAATGGCAATAAGTAAATCGTGAATAACTCCATCAGCAGCATCCAGAGTATAATCTGCCGTGTCATCTGCAGTAATAAATTTTACATTCTCTTTTTGGTATTTGTTTTCGAGCAATTTTATTTTTTCTTTAACCTGCTCACTAATTGCAACTGCATTTGCATCGCCTTGTTTTTTAATTAATAGACCAATTCCATTTTGTCCATTATATCTAAAAATAGATGATGGAGCTTTTGTAATGTCAGCTACTATTGCAACCTCACTCAATTTAATAGGGCTTCCAGAAGCTGGTAATGCAATTGTTAAATCATTCAACTGTTCTACTGAATTGAATTTACCTGTTAATCTAACAGTCATTTGCCCAGTATCTTCAGATTTAACTTTACCAGTTGGGAATTCAACGTTGGCATTATTTATTGCTTGTGTGATATTTAATAGTGATAAGCCATAATAGTCTAGTTTATTTCTGTCAATATTCACTTGAATTTCACGTTCTTGTCCTCCAATCAAAGTAATTTCTCCAATTCCGGCGATTTGTTGAATTTGTGGTTTGATTTCATCTTTTATAATATCATAAAATTTTGAATTTGATAAATTTGAAGTTACTGTAAGTTGAATAATAGGTTGATCACTGGGAGATATTTTACTAATACTGGGAGTTTTTACTTCAGATGGTAAATCACTCATAATATTATTTATTTTGCGCTGTACATCTTGTTGTTTTTCATCAATATCTACATCAGTATTAAACTCAGCTGTGATTATTGAAGTACTTTCCATAGACTGGGTTGAAATACTTTTTATACCATCAATCCCACTAATAACATCCTCAATTTTTTTAGAAACAGTTTGTTCTACATTTGAGGGAGAAGCACCAGGGTAACTTGTCATTACTGACAAAGTTGGCTGACTCATATCTGGCAAAAGTTCATAACTCAAAAGACTATATGAAAACAGCCCGCCTCCAATTAAAATTGCAAATATAACAATGATTAAAGAAGGTCTTTTTATTGCGATTTCTGTTAAACTCATGATTATTTGTTTATTTAATTTCTACTTTAGAACCATTTGTAAGATTTACTATTCCGCCAGTTACAACGGTTTCTCCTTGTGCAAGACCACTTATTACCTGTACAGATGTTTCATTACTAAATCCTACTTTGATATTTCTTAAATTGGCTACGCCATTTTCTACTACATAAATTTTTGGGTTTGAGGAGTCGCCAGTAAGCGCAGATCGTGGAATACTTATTGCTTCGTTTGTTACTGAATTATTAACTGTAACATTGCCATACATTCCTGCTTTTAAAGGTGTTTTATTATTGTTAGAAACTAAAATTTTTACTGTGTAATTATGAGATTCATCAGCCTGACTTCCAATAAAGTTAACCTTCCCATTAAAAATTGCATCAGAATAGACGTCAGATTTGACTTTTAAATTCATATTGTCTTTAAACTTAGAAAGATGTCTTTCAGGTACATTTATTTCTAGCTCCAAACTGTTTATATCTATCAGTGTAGCCAATGGTGTGCCTATAGATACGATAGCCCCTAATTCAATATTTTTTGAAGAAATTACCCCAGAGAAAGGAGATCTGATAACACAAAAACTTATTTGTTTAATTAATTGATCAATTTGGGCTTGATTAGTTAATTTTTGAGCTTTAGCATTTTCAATTTGTAACTGAGTAACTCCTGAAGGGGCTGCTTCATATCTATCTAATGTGTTTGATGCAAGGTTAAAACTGGCCCTTGCAGAGCGTAATTGTGCTTGCAATACTCCGTCATCCAGACGAGCAATTATTGTACCTGTACCTACAGTAGAACCTTCCTTAATAAAAACAGCTATTACTTTACCAGAAGTTTCGGTTGAAATAGTAACTTTTCTGCTTGGAATAAAAGAACCAACAAATGGAGCGGTTTCAATAAAGCCACTTTCTTTTACTTTTTCAGCCTGAATTATTGCTTTAGTACTTGAATCAGGTTGATAAACTCTTGCTTTTTGCTCTTCTTTATTTGAATTTAACTTAAATGCAATTAATGTCATTGCTACAGTTACCGTAAGAACGATAAGTATTACGTTTGTATTCTTTTTCATATTTTCTATAAATTAGTTTTAACTTTTAATTAATCAATTCTCCTTGTGCTTTCTTTAAATTTAATTGGGCTTGCTTAATATTAATTATTGCAGTTATATAATTATTTTGAGCCGATTGAAGTTCAGTATTTGAATTAATATAATCACTTACTTTAACCAATCCATTTTGGTATTGGCTTTCAATATCTTTCATCACTTTTTGTGCTAATACGAAGTTTCTCTTTTGATTTTCGTAGGTAATAAAATTGCTGTTTAGATCAGCCGTAGCGTCAGCAACATCTTTCTTGTTTTGCAAAATGGTTTGTTCTGCTTGTATGTCTAGTTTTTTAAGTTCAAAATCTTTCTGTTTTATTTGAAATTTTTTGCTAAATCCATCAAAAACAGGAACACTTAAATTTAGTCCAATGTATGAGGAGGGATACCATTTATCATTAAGATTTTTTAAAGGATTAGAAGAAGTATAATATCCTGAATAACTTAGGTTACCTGTCATTGAAAGTGTAGGAAGATAACCATAGCTTATGTTTTTGCGTTGTAAATTAGTTATGGTTTTATTTTCAACTATTTGTAGATAGTTGGTTTTATTTTCTGCATTAAATGAAGCTTGTTGTAATGCAATAGCATCTAATTCTATATCAGTGAAAGGAACTACCTGTATCGAATCGTTTAAGGAAACATTCATTAAAAGTTTTAAAAGATTGTAGTATTTCTCTCTGGAGTTTCTTGAACTTTCAACACTTGCAGCACTATTGTCCCTAGTCACAAGCAACCTATCAACATCTGTCTGCGTAGCTAATCCTGCTTTATATTGGTCTTGTGTTGACTTTAACAACTTTTCAGTATTATTTAAATTGTTATTACTTAAATCAATTTGCTTATCAATAGTTTGAATGTTGTAATACGTAGCCGTTATGTTGTAAATTAATTCTTCTTTGCTACTTTGTATTTGCAGGTGATTCAGTTTTAAATAAGCTTTTGCAGCTTTTAAAGCAATTAAAGAAGAAGCATTAAAAACGGTTTGATTTAAAGTAATACCTGCAGATTTTGTTTGAGGGACGCCAAATTGCACAGCACTATAAGAACCCGCTTGTCCGCCAAAAGATTCAGATGGTAATATAGAAGTTGCAACATCAAAATAATATTGATAGGATGCGCTACCATTTATTGAAGGTAATAGTGTGCTGTATGCTTGACCGATACTAGCTTTTGTTTTTTCTAAATCATAATTGTCTGACTTTAACTGTAAGCTTTGATCTAAAGCTTTTTCAATACATTTTTCAAGTGTTAATGTATTTTGCGCATACGTTCCATTTATAACAGCAAACAGAGTTAATATGCCAACTAATTGATGTTTAAGTTTCATGTTGTTTTTAAATTATTGTTTTGATTAAAATGTCTATCATTATTATTTGACAATTTTGTCGAATTGTATGCAAAAAAAAACAAAAGGGGTATTCGTTCTTTTTGTTAAAATTTTATCTGAAGCTTTTCTCAATAAATTCATGAATAATATACTTTCTGTTTTTCATAAGTTCTAAAAATTCTTCATCATTCAGATTTAATAAAACTTGTATTATAGATTTTCCTGCAAAGGGATGAATACATAAAGAAAGTAATGTTATTAAAACCTGTACCGGATCTCCCTTAAGCTCATTGTTTTTAACAGCTTTCTCAATTTCATACAATAAACTATTAGAAGAATCTAATGACATACCCGATAAAAATATATCTTTCATCATATTTGGGTTTTGGTTAAACTCACTTAGAATAAATAAGTCATATTCCGGATGTAGCAAAGCACTCTCAAAATACCCGTCAACAAATTGTTTCATTTTTTCAAAAATTGAAGAGTCTGGATTAAAAACAAAGTTTGCACGTGATGCGATTTGTTCAAAAGCTTTGGTCCAGACAACCTGAAATAGCTTTTCTTTATTTCTAAAATAATAATGTAATGCAGTACGACCAACTCCAGCTTCATTAGCAATTTCTTGTAATCGGGTACCCGCAAGTCCTCTTTTTAAAAAAACTTTTTTAGCTACTTCCAGTATATGTTTCTCTATATCTGTATTCATTAGAGTTTGATTTTTAGTTGCTATTATAGTAGGCATATTATTTTTTTAATGAATTTTTTATAACTGATGGATTCTTATAATTTTATTTAGACTTATTGGCCGAAAGAGGCATAGTAGTAATATTCCCGGTACAATTTTTCCCAATAGAAAAAGAAATAATTTAGTAACAAAACAATCATACTTATAGCTATAAAATTTAAAATTTCATTCAGTGTCTTGTTATGTAATAAAGCTTTCATGTATCTTTTTTTGTTAGCAGTCATATCTGCTAACGCCTTTTACACATCGGCGTTTGTTTGCATAAACTCGTTGTTAATAGCATCATTTTATCTGATTTTATTGTTAATATCAATTCTTGCTTCAATTAAGTGAATGTTAATCTTTGATGAGATAAGATTATATTCAGCATTTACCATTGCATTAAAACTATTTAAAGTCTGATCCAGAGATTGTTGTCCAGAAATGTATAGTCTTTTGTTTTTTTCGTAAGTATCTTTTCTTAGGATATAAATTTCATTATTAGACTGATATTGTGATTTGTTCTTGTTATATTCATTTTCAAGATTTCTAACGTTTAAAGTGGATTTAATCCTAGCTTGCTTTGTCGCTTTTTGGGTTAGCTCATATTCATACTTTGCATTAAACTTTTTAGCCATATTACCAGCATTAATAGGTAACGAAAATGAAAAATTTAAACCTATATAACTACTTTTATACCAAGTGCCTCCAAACACTTTGAATGGATCACTATATCGTTGAGAAGATTGATTAAAAATGAATGAAATATTTGGTAAAGTATAATTTTTGGTTTGCTCGAAATTTCTTAATGCATATTTTTCTTTAAGTATTGCATTATCAAGATTAAGGGTGTTTTCTAATACATTAGGGTTGAAAATTTGAACAAAATCTGGATTATTGTTTTCTATTACAATTTCTTCTTCTTCCGGAATGTCACAAAGGTTTTTTAAGCTTAAATAATTTTGTTGAATCAAATATTCAATTTGATTTACATTTTCTTTTGTGTTCAGAAAATTTGCTTTTGAATCATTTACATCTTGTTGTTTTACCAGGCTAAGATTATATTTATTTAATGCAATTTGATAAAGTGTATCTGCTACAGTTTGATTTTGTAACGCGCTCTTTTTTTGTATTTGCAATGAGACAATATTAAAATAATTATTTGCAATGTTTTCCTGAAGTTCTTTTATTGTAATTTGAGAATTAGAATTTGTAAGATCTAAATTAATCTTTGCTAATCTCAGATTTTCCCATCCTTCTAAATTGAGAAGTTTAACACTAATATTTTGTTCAAATGAAGTATTGTATTTCTTGCCAAATTTTGTTTCATTATAGACTCCGGGATTGCTCACATCAGGAAATAGTGTAACGGGTAACTTTGAATTATTTATTGCAGATAAATTTCCTCCTCCTAACGGATCCAATATTCCTACAATAGCTGCTAACTTTCTTTTTTTTGCTTGATTATATCTGATAGAATTACCTTGGAGTGTTAGACTGTTTTTTGATGCATATTCTAAAACAGCATTAAGGCTCGTAAATCTTTCTTGCGAATAGGTGTTTGATATATAACATATCATAAGTAATACAATTGTTTTCTTCATTATCAATTAACCTTTGAACAATAAATCACTCTAGTTATCAATAATTTTTTTGCGACTACTTTTATGCTATTATTGTTTTCAATATAAATTGAAGCATCAAGAGTAATGTCTTTATCGGCAGGGTTTAGGATACCTGAAAAACTTTTTCCTTTCTCATTATAAACCATTTTCTTAAAAATAGTTTTTCCATGATACTTATCATTTGGATCATTTATTTTTCCATAATAAGCACCATCGCTGCCCAAATAAAATTCAATAGAAAGTTTAGAGTCGTTTTTTCCTTTCCATTTACCAAGTAAAATATTGGAATTTTGATTAATTGTCTGGAAACACATTAGTGACAAGGCACTAATTACAAGAATAATTTTTTTTGCTATCATAAACTATAAATTTTATGAAGCAAAATTGCTCAACTAAAATGAGCTATGAAATAACAATATGTCCGAAATGGACAAATTAGGTTTAAAGAGGACGGAACACAACTTAAGAAATCGATAACCAGTCGATAAAAGAAGTAACTTTTAATTTACCAATTATAATTTGATAATTAAATGGGAGAGTAAGATTCACTAATATTTTTCTGTTAAAATGATGTGAAGCATCTTTTACCGCTTTACGGTTTATTAAAAACTGGCGGTTTGCCCTAAAAAAAACTGGGGAAAAAGTTTTTTCCAAGGAATCCAATTTCTGCGAAATAATAAATGTTTTTTGTTCAAAAGTATATGCAAAAACATAATCATTTTCTATATAGAATAGGGCAATATTTTCACCATTTATTGGTAAAATTTTATCTTTTTGCTGAATTATGATTGATGGTAATTTTAAAGAATTCAAATTATTTTTTAAGATACTAATTAAGTTGCTATATTCATTGTTTCTAACAGAGAACTTATCTTTGATTGTAAAGTATTTTTGGAGTGCATTACCTACTGTATTTTTACTGAAAGGTTTTAAGATATAATCAATTCCAAATGCTTTAAATGCTTCTAATGCGTATTCATTATAAGCAGTACAAAAGATTACAGGTATTGAAATGTTTGCCATTTCAAAGATTTCAAAACTCAAACCATCACCTAATTCGATGTCAGAAAAGATTAAATCAATATTTTGATCCTGTTGAAAAAACAGTAAAGCATCCTCAATAGAATGCAAAAAACCTACTATTTCAGCATCGGGTTCTACAGACAAAATCGTTTTTGCTAAATCTTTTGCTGTAATCTTTTCGTCTTCAATAATTAAAATTCTCATCAGCTAATTAATGGTAATGTAACACAAAATGAATTTTCAGTATCTAATATTTCAATGGGCTTTCCTGTTATAATTTCATACCTTCTGTTAAGATTTGATAATCCGGTAGAAGTTCGTTCAGTTACTTTTATAGAAGCCTTATTATTACTTACACTTATACAATCATTATCATAAGCAACTTTTATAAGAAGAGGTCTTTTTTCAGTAAAATAATTGTGCTTTATAGCATTTTCAACTAAGGTTTGAAGAGCAAGAACGGGGATTTTCTTTTGCAAAATTTCGTCTGGTAAATCACACTGAAAAATGAAAGCATCTTCGAAACGTACTTTTTGAAGCGTAACAAAATCCTTTGTGAATTTTAATTCTTCGTCTACAGTCACGGTATTTGTCTTATGTGATTCTACAGAATATCGTAAAAAATCTGAAAGTTTAATTGCATAATTTTCCGCCTTTTCATTATCCACTTTAATCAATGATTTTAAAACACTAAGTGAATTGAATAAAAAATGAGGTTGTAATTGTTGTATTAAAACTTGTTTTTGGGCTTCAAGTTGTTCTACCTTGAGATGTTCTAATTTAAATTCAATGCTTTTTTTCTTTTGAGACATTATAATGGAATTACATATCATTAAAATAATTGTATTTATTGCGATAGACGATACTGCAGGGTATAGATAATAAACATCTAATAAATCAAAAACGGAGGTTAATTTAAAAATATTTAGTAAATATGTTCGCAGGGGAATAACAGAAAGTGTAATAAGATAGCTTAGCAGACATACAAACCATTTTTTTGAATTTTGCAAATATAAAATCAGGACTATGTTAATAATCCAAAAAATCAAATTGTTAATTGTTGCTCCTAAAAGCGTGAAAAAAAAATATTTTACTGAATATATATTAAAGATATATAAAGGACTAATACCGTAAATAGCAAGAATAGGCGATGAAATTAAGGCGTGTAGATAAAAACGTTTTTTCATTATCTATTTTCATTTTAAAAAAGCTAAATTTATAATAAATCCTAAAAATAGCGGTCTTAAATATTAGAAAATATTTACACTATCTTTCTGCCAATATTAATAGTTAGTTTATCTCTCAAAACCTGCATATCCTCACTTACTTTTTGGTCTAAAATTTTAGCATAATGTTGAGTAGTTTGAATGTTTTTATGACCAAGCATTTTGCTTACCGTTTCAATAGGAACGCCGTTTGTAAGTGTTACCGAAGTAGCAAAAGTGTGTCGAGCCATATGGAAAGTAATTTCTTTTGAAATATCACATAAATCTCCAACTTCTTTGAGATAAGCATTCATTTTTTGATTGGTCAAAATGGGTAAAATAGTATTCTCGTTTAAGCACTTAGGGTGACTAGCGTATTTTTGAATGATTTCTTGGGCAATTGGCAGTACTGGAATTTTTGATTTGGTATCTGTCTTTTGACGGTTTTTGAATATCCATTTTTCGCCATCGATGCCTATTGCAATGTGATCTTTCTTCAAACCTTTTACATCAACATAAGCCAATCCGGTGTAACAAGAGAATATAAAAATATCTTTCACTAAAGTTAGTCGTTCTGATGAAAATCTTTTATTGTAAATTCTGTTTAGTTCTTCTTCAGTAAGAAAATCTCGTTCTACTTCTTTCATTTTTCCTTCGTATCGACTACAAGGATTTTTATCCAACCAATCATTGTCTAAACAAATTTTGATTACTTTTCTGAAGTTCCTAACATATTTCACAGCAGTATTATTATTGCATTTTTTAACGCTTCGCAAGTAGAATTCAAATTCAGTTACAAAAGCGTAATCAATTTTATTGATACTAATATCTGAAATATTGTATTTCCACAAAATGAATTCTTGCAGGTGTTTCAAAGATATTTTGAAGCGTTCCAGTGTTCCATAAGCATAGCCGTTTCCAATAAGTTCTTCGATTTTATTATTGTGATTTTGATAAATTGGAATTATCATTCGCTCACGCTGATGGGTTCCTAATATTCTGGACTTGAAATTCTCCAGGGATAATTCTTCGTTTTTATGGATTAGCTCCATTTGAATGTCAAAAACTTTCGATTTCATTAAATCTAGATAATTATTTATTGTTCTGGCTTCTTCCGAGCTTCCTTTCATTTTGGATAATTCCGGAGACCATTTGGATTTTTCAATGAATTTCTTGGAACTAAATTCGAAACGTTGGCCGTCAACAGTTAATCGAATATAAATTGGTAATTGTCCAGCTGTATTAGCTTTTGTGGTTTTTGCATAAATGTGTAGCGTGATTTTTGCTTTCATTGTGGTGACCTTTTAATTAGTATTCAATTTAATTTTCTAAATAATAACAAACAAGATGTACGTATTCTGAACAAGCATTGAACTGGTTGATAGTACGACTGTTTACAAGGATTGAGAAGATTTAGCGAGACCCTAAATGCTAAAATTTTCAGGGTCTCGATTTTGTCCCTTTCCAATTAAGATTGAATGAATAATTTGGTATATGCGCAAAAGCAAAAATCCGATAAATCTTAAGATTTATCGGATTTTGAAACCATTTGTTTTTAAACTTGTGGGCGATGAGGGGTTCGAACCCCCGACCCCCTCGGTGTAAACGAGGTGCTCTGAACCAGCTGAGCTAATCGCCCTTTTTTACTAGGCTGCTATCATTTCGTGATTGCGAGTGCAAATATACGCTAGTTTTTGAGTTCTGCAAACAAAATCAATTAAAAAAATAAAACTTTTTTTAAATAAATTTTATCTCCCTGTTTATGAATTTGTTATTAAAAGTGTTTTTGAAACTTTTTTAGATAAAAAAGAACTGTTTTTAATTTAAAGGCAATTCGGCTACAACAAAAGTGCTTCCACCAGCGTAAATAAAATCATTTTTGGCAGCATTTTTCTTTGCTTCCGCGAAAGCGATTTCAACCGAATCATATTTTTCTCCTTCTAAATCGTATTTTTCCGCGGCATTTTTTAAGGTTTCGGCAGGTAAACCTCTCGAAGAATTCGGACTGCAGAAATAGTATTGCGCTTCTTTTGGAAATAAAGGCAGAATAGCATCTAAATCTTTATCATTTACAACACCCAAAACAATATGCAGTTTTTCATATTTTTCATTTTGAAGCTGGTTCATGACAACCGTTAATCCATGTTTATTGTGTGCGGTATCGCAGATGATTTTTGGATTTTCGCCCAGTTGCTGCCATCTTCCCTGCAGGCCTGTATTTTTTACAACATGCAATAGACCTTCTTTTAACTGTTCGGTCGAAATTTTAAAATCAGTCTGATTGTTTAGAATTACAATCGTCTGCTGAACTGTTTTTTTATTATGAAACTGATAATCGCCAATCAAATCAGAAGGGAAAACTTCAGAAATCAAATCCGATGAAAAATAAATGTCTGCCTGGTTTTCTTTTGCTTTAGCTAAAAAAACAGGCTGAGTTTCCGGTGTATATTCGCCAATAACCACCGGGACGTTCGGTTTGATAATTCCGGCTTTTTCGCCCGCAATTGCTTCCAGCGTGTTTCCTAAAAACTGGGTATGATCTAAACCAATATTTGTAATTACCGAAACTAAGGGGGTAATAATATTTGTAGCGTCAAGTCTTCCGCCTAATCCAACTTCGATAACAGCAATGTCAACTTTTTTTGAAGCAAAATAGTCAAAAGCCAGTCCAACTGACATCTCGAAAAAACTCATATCGTTTGCTTCAAAGAAATCTTTGTGTTTTGCAATAAATTCAATAACAAAATCTTCCGAAATTTCTTCTCCGTTTATTTTGATCCTTTCCCTGAAATCTTTCAAATGTGGTGAAGTGTACAAACCAACTTTGTATCCTGCTTCCTGCAAAACAGAAGAAAGCATGTGCGAAGTAGAACCTTTTCCGTTCGTTCCTGCCACGTGAATGCATTTTAACCTGTTCTGCGGATTGCCCAAATGCGTCGCCAGCAGCCTGATATTGGTTAAGTCTTCTTTGTATGCTGAAGCCCCCTGAAGCTGATACATGGGCAATTGATTAAACATCCAGTGGGTAGTTTCCTGATAGTTCATTTTCGAATAAAATAGCGGTTAATTGAAATAATTTTCGATTTTATTAGTTTAATAATAGAGCGAAAATTATCTTTATTGCAAATTTCAAATATTTTTTAGAATTAATTATAATAAACCAGAATTAATATATGTTTAGCTTCATTCAATTACAGACAGATACTATCACAAACGCTGCATCTAACGTAGTTATCGAAAAAATTGCACCCAATACCGAAATTTCAGTTTTAGGATTTATTTTAAAAGGAGGTGTGTTTCTTATTCCAATTGCAATCTTATTATTTTATACCATTTACGTTATCATAGAACGTTATTTATATATCACAAGGGCATCTAAAATTGACAATCGTTTGATGCAAGATGTGGGAGATAAACTGCATTCCGGAAATATTGAACTGGCCAGATCTATTGTAGAAAGAAGCAATACGTCTGCCGGAAATGTTTTAAAAGAAGGCGTTTTGGTTATTGGGCGTCCAATTGCTGAAATCGAATCGAATATGGACCGTGCTGCCGATATTGAAATTGGCGAAATGGAAAGCCGCCTCGGACATCTTGGTCTTATTGCCGGTATTGCGCCAACCTTAGGGTTTGTTGGGACTATTTCGGGAGTAATCAAGATTTTCTACAGCATTTCTGTAACCGAGAATATTAGTATCGGAAACATTTCCGGAGGATTGTACGAAAAAATGATCAGTAGTGGTGCAGGACTTATTGTGGGTATTATTGCCTACAGTGCGTACCATATTCTGAATGGTAAAATTGACGATTTTGCCTTAAAAATTCAGAAACAGATATTAGAATTTGTCAATATAATTCAAAGAGCATAAGCTATGTCTATCAAGAGAAAAAGAAGATTTCATGCTGAGGTGGCGACATCGTCGTTAAGTGATATTATGTTTTTCCTGTTGTTGTTTTTCCTGATAATTTCAACGCTTGCAAATCCGAATGTGATCAAAATGACATTGCCGAAAGCAAAAGCAAACGAAAAAACCAATAAACAGCTCATTAGTTTATCGGTTACTGAGGATAAAAAATTCTATATTGACAAACAGCCGGTCGCTTTTGAAGAATTAGAAACCAGCCTGATGTCTAAAATTGGAGACGATAAGCAGCAAACCGTTGTAGTTCGTATCCCATTTAATTTACAGGTTCAGGATTTGGTAGATGTATTACAGATAGGGGTGAAGAACAATTTGAAATTTGTGATTGCTACGAGTCCAAAGTAAAAAAATCATTTGGGCGTGACCACAATAAAAAATGGGCGAATCAACTGTGTGCTGATTCGCCCATTTTTTTATTCCGGTCGGGCTTTCGCGCTACTTCGGTAGCCAGCTGCAAACGAAGTTCACTGAACTCAGATGAAAATAAAGATTAAGTGAAGTAATCCCTCACGCGAGAACGACGTTTAAAGAACAATGTTTATATTTTCACAAAGCACTGTCAAATGACAAAAAGTGTAATAAAAAAAGGCTTTCTGAAAACCTATCAGAAAGCCTTTTATGTTATTAATTATCCGTGTTAATCCTAGAAATTAGTGTTTTAATTCAAACTAAAATTATAAATAATTTTTCCAACTTGTTTTACCGGAGCATCATTGTCAGATTCCCATTTGGTGTTCATAGCAGCAATTCGTGCCTGATCTAATAGACACTTTGCAGTGTTTGTTGTTCCTTTAATTCCGGGAGTAGCGCTAATTGTTTTCCCGTTTTGATCTACCGAAACTTCAACAACAACTTTTCCTTCTTCATTACAGGTATATTTTGGTGCGGGTTTAGATAAGGCTTTTCTGTTTCCTAAAGAATATCCTGATCCACCGCCGGAACCACCTCCGCTCCCGGCTCCGTAACCGCTTCCGGTACCTATGCCGTTTCCTGTTCCATTACCGCCACCGGTTCCTCCACCTGACCCTCCGGTTCCGTAATATCCATTCGAACTCAGGCTTCCGTTGGCTTTTCCTTTGTTTCCAGCTACTTTATCATCTCCGTCTCCACCTTTGTTTGAACCTTTCATTATGCTGGCTAAAGCATCGTTTGTAGAGTTCGAAACTTTTGGTTTTTCAGGAACAGGTTTTGTTTCCGGTTTTACAACAGGAGTACTTTTTTTAGGTTTTTCTTTTGTCGGAATCACTACGTCTGTTTCATCAGTAGCTGAATTTTCCTGTGTAATAATTGACTCGTCAGGAGTTGCTTTTGCAGGAGCTGCTTTAGTATTGTTTTTTACATCCAGTACTTCACTTTTATAATTAGCTCCCGAACCCAAATCGCTATCCCCAAAATTTACAGTAACACCTCCGCCACCTCCGCCTTCAGCGAGTGCAACATTATTTTCAGGGTTATATGGAGGCCAGAAACGTATAAAAAAAAGTAACAGCAATAATACTGCGTATATAGCTGTAGAGATTAATAATGATTTCTTTTTATCTGAAGAATCGGTCAGGGTCATTTTGATTCTGAATTTGTAATTGTATTTAATAAAAACGCCTAAAAGTACTAAAAATTGTTTAGAACGAAGGTAGGATTAAGCTCAGAAATGAACTCTGAATTTTTTCTCTCGCAGATTTAGCAGATTCATTTTTGGAGCATTGAATAAAAATCTCCTTAATCTGCTAAATCTGCGAGAAATAAAAAAGAATCAAATTTTATTATTTGATTCTTTTAAAATAGGGTATGAAAATTTTTATACTAACTGTTTCAGCGCAATCTCAAAAGCAGTTGCACTGATATTTGTTTTTGAAGGATTTAAAGCATGAGCTTTTACAATCGCATTTTTTATAATTTCTGAAGTATCGTTAAAGATTGCCTCATCCGTCATCTGAACTTTTTTCTCCATGAAATATGCAAAAACCCTTGCCATTCCACAATTCGAAATAAAATCAGGAATCAGACTTACTTTTTGGTCTACTTCTTCCATGATTGATCCGAAGAAAATTTCCTTGTCAGCAAAAGGTACATTCGCTCCGCATGAAATAACCTCCAGGCCATTTGCGATTAAATTATCTATTTGTGCCTGAGTTACCAGTCTTGAAGCAGCACATGGTGTGAAGATTTCTGCTCCAATAGTCCATATTTTAGAGTTGATTTCCTCAAACGGAATCATATTGTCAGCGACTAATTTGTTTCCGTCCTTGTTTAAAAACAGAGTTCTGATCTCTTCAAAAGAAAAACCTTCTTCTTTGATTAGACCTCCGTCGCGATCAATAATACCAATCACTTTAGCTCCCATCTCGGCTAAATAAAAAGCAGCTGCCGAGCCCACGTTTCCAAAACCTTGTACGATTGCTTTTTTACCTTTGATATCTCCGCCGTAAGTTGTATAAAAATGACGAACAGCTTCAGCAACACCAAAACCGGTAATCATATCTGCTACAGTATATTTTCGGGTTACATCTGGTGAGAATTTAGGATTTTCAATCACTTTTATAACACCCTGACGTAATTGACCAATTCGGTTGATTTTATCAGCTTCAGTTGGTTTGAAATGCCCGTTAAAAACACCTTCCTGCGGATGCCATACCCCGCATTCCTCTGTCATCGGAATGACTTCATGAATTTCATCTACATTTAAATCACCGCCTGTTCCGTAATAACTTTTCAATAAAGGAGAAACAGCTTTATACCAGCGCTGTAAAACACCTTTTTTTCGGGGATCGTTAGGGTCAAAATTAATTCCGGATTTAGCGCCTCCAATTGCAGGACCTGAAACTGAGAATTTTACTTCCATCGTTTTTGCCAATGATAAAACCTCGTTCATATCGAGACCTTTTCTCATTCTGGTTCCTCCGCCGGCAGCTCCTCCTCGAAGCGAATTGATTACGGTCCATCCTTCGGCTTCTGTTTCAGAATCTTTCCAGTTAAAAACAATTTCAGGGTCTTTGTTTTCAAATTGTTGCAATAAATCTTTCATTTTGTTAAAGTATGTTTAGTTTTTGTAAATGTATGAAATAGAATAATGCGAATAATGTATTTCGTGTCAATTTTATTAATGAAAAAAATAAAGCCGAAAACAAAAAGTTTTCGGCTTTAAAATTTTTAAAAATCAGGCGATTATTGTCCTAATAAGTTTTTCTTTAAGGTTTCGTCTACCGGTTTGTCAGAAAGCCAGATTCCGAATAATGCTTTTTTGAAATCGAATCCCGGAATTTTTCCTTTCAGCGCTTCATTTTTGAAGATATTCATGGTTTGATCTAAAGGATTATAGGCTAATATAAACACGTCTTTTTCTGTAATTTTATCGCTCAAAAGTTTTTTTAACTCATCAATTCTTGGTCGTAATGCCTGAAGATTGTCTCCGGCTGATTTTTCAAAACCTGTATCCATGGCTTTACCCAATTTGTTGGCAGAAACCATGGCAGAAGTGATTTCAATTCGAATAGCCATTTCTGTATCACTTTCGATAATAAATTGTGCGTCCTGTGTTAATTGTGATAAATATAAAGCCTGAACATATACTTCCATCCACATTTTTGATCTTCCTCCGGCACCGTTAACTTGTAAAGTTTTATTGAAAACCTCAATTTTTCGGGGAACAGTAACACCATTTACGTCAAATTGTGATTGTGCAGATGCCGAGAATTGCAGGGTTAAAAGGAGTGTAAGCAACAGTAAAATCTTTTTCATAGTCTTTCTTGATAAATTGTTTTTTTTGTTTTTAGTGTTTTGTTTTTTTGCAAAAATACTGTTAATTTCTAAAATTCAGTCTTTTAAACGTCAAGTTTTTTGTGATATTGTCTTCGTTTTTTTAAATCTATTGAATTAAGAATCAAATTAGTAGGAGTAATTTTATTGTTGTTTTGTATTGGTTTCAGCTTTTGTTATATTTCTATTGCGAAATATCTGAATGAGCCCGTTTTAATTTTTTTAATCAACAATATTCCTCTTAAATTCTGAGTAATATATTGTGAAATTAAAGTTTTAATGATTTTTTTTTAATGTATCAACGAAAACGTTATCGTATTTTTTAATTAAAACCTAAAATACTATGCATGCATTGTTATTTGGTATTTAAAATTTATCTTTGAAAAGCTTTTTTTAAGAAAATACGGAAAGCATTTTAACAACTAAAGAACCACTATTATGGATTTTAATCTAACAGAAGAGCATTTGATGATTCAGCAGGCAGCCAGAGATTTTGCGCAAAACGAATTATTGCCGGGTGTAATTGAGAGGGATGAAAAACAAATTTTTCCAACCGAGCAGGTAAAAAAGATGGGAGAGTTAGGGTTTATGGGAATGATGGTTGATCCTAAATATGGCGGAAGCGGACTGGATACGGTTTCGTATGTAATTGCAATGGAGGAAATTTCTAAAGTTGATGCATCGGCTTCGGTTGTAATGTCTGTAAATAATTCTTTAGTTTGCTGGGGATTACAGGAATTTGGAACTGAAGAACAAAAACAAAAATATTTGCCGCGCCTGGCTTCGGGAGAAATTCACGGGGCATTTTGTTTAAGTGAGCCTGAAGCAGGAAGTGATGCCACGTCACAAAAAACTACTGCAATTGATATGGGAGACCATTATTTGGTTAATGGTACAAAAAACTGGATTACCAACGGAAATACGGCTTCTGTTTATTTAGTAATTGCTCAGACACACCCTGAATTAAAACATAAAGGAATAAATGTTTTGATCATGACCAAAGATATGCCGGGGTTTTCTGTTGGGCCAAAAGAACAAAAAATGGGAATCCGAGGATCTGATACACATTCATTAATGTTCAGTGATGTGAAGGTTCCTAAAGAAAACAGAATTGGGGAGGATGGTTTTGGTTTTAAATTCGCCATGAAAACACTTGCAGGTGGCCGTATCGGAATTGCTTCTCAGGCTCTGGGAATTGCTTCAGGGGCTTATGAATTGGCTTTGAAATATTCAAAAGAACGTAAAGCTTTTGGTACCGAAATCTGCAATCATCAGGCTATTGCTTTTAAATTGGCAGATATGGCGGTTAATATTGAAGCTGCGCGTCATTTGTGCATGAAAGCTGCCTGGGATAAAGACCAGCATAAAAATTATGATGTAAGCGGTGCAATGGCTAAATTATTTGCTTCTCAGACTGCAATGGATACTGCCGTAGAAGCGGTTCAGATTCACGGTGGAAATGGTTACGTAAAAGAGTACCATGTAGAGCGTATGATGCGTGATGCTAAAATCACCCAGATTTATGAAGGAACTTCAGAAATTCAGAAAATTGTGATTTCAAGGGCGGTTATTTCAGAATGATTTCCTCTTTATCTAAGATTCAAAACCCTTTCGGTCTTTTTAGCTTTGAAAGGGTTTTTTTACGATTATTTTTTTTACTTTTCAGAAATTTTCCTTTTTAAGCATTATTACTCAAAATCATTTTTATGAAAAAACTATACTTTCTTCTGCCATTTGTTTTATTAGGATGTAAATCCAAAGTTTCAACAATAAGTGAAAAAGCTTCACTTTCAGCATCTGAATCAGTTGAAATTACATATACAGTTGAACAAAATGAAGTTTCTGATTTTTTAAAATACCTTTCTTCAGATGAATTAGAAGGTAGAGAAACGGGTACGCGAGGTATTGAAAAAGCAGCAGTTTTTTTAGAGGATTTTTTTAAGAAGAATAATGTAAAACCCTATTTCAGTACGTATCGTGATACCCTTACGAATTTTAAAACACCAGCTTATAATATAGTTGGATACTTAGAAGGAAACGACCCGGAGCTCAAAAAAGAATTTGTGGTTTTGAGTGCGCATTACGATCATATCGGTCTGCTGAAAAATAAACAGGGTGATGTTATTAATAACGGAGCAAATGATGATGCTTCCGGAGTAACTGTTGTAGCAGAAATGGCTAAATATTTTGCGAAGACAAAATTGAATAAAAGGAGTATTCTTTTTGTGTTTTTTGCCGGAGAAGAAAAAGGATTGTTAGGATCGAAAAGTTTGGTGCAGAAACTTAAAAAGAAAGACTTTAATTTATACGCTCAGCTAAATATTGAAATGGTTGGCGTACCGATGAAACGTGATTATCTTGCCTATATCACAGGCTTCGATAAGTCAAATATGGCAGAGAGAATTAATCAGTACACCGGAAAGAATACGATTGGTTTCCTGCCAAAAGAGGCAGAATATGAGCTTTTTTATCGTTCTGATAATTATTCTTTTTATGATGTTTTCAAAAAGCCTTGCCAGTCCATAAGCACTTTTGATTTTGAAAACTTTGATTTCTATCATCATCCTTCAGATGAATTTCAGGTAATGAATATTCCGCATATAACTAAGTTTACACAGGAGTTTTTGCCGGCTGTTACCAAAATTGCCACATCACCGGTTCAGGAAATTACGATGACCAAATAAAGGTTCCTTTTATAAGATTTGATTATTTTTACGCCATGAAAAATATTATAATTACAGGAACTTCAAGAGGAATTGGTTATGAACTGGCATTACAGTTTGCAAATGCAGGACATCAGGTTTTAGCCATTTCAAGAAAAATTCCACAAGCACTTTTAGAACACCAAAATGTTACCTGTCTTTCAGTTGATCTGGCAGATGAATCCCAACTCGGTATTGTAAGTGATTTTCTTTCTTCAACCTGGAAAAAAGTAGATGCTGTGGTACATAATGCTGGTGCTTTGCTGCTGAAGCCTTTTGCAGAAACCACTCAGGCTGATTTTGAAAGCATTTATAAAGTGAATGTTTTTGCCGTAGCCAACCTTACCCGAATTTGTTTGCCGTATCTTGAAAGAGGAAGTCATGTCGTGACCATCAGCTCGATAGGTGGGGTGAGAGGCAGTCTTAAATTTGCAGGTCTTGCCGCTTATAGTTCAAGCAAAGGAGCTGTTGGTACCTTAACAGAATTATTGGCTGAAGAATACAAAGAAAAAGGGATTTCATTCAATGTCTTGGCATTAGGTTCTGTTCAGACTGAAATGCTGAATGAAGCTTTTCCCGGCTATCAGGCACCAATTTCTGCAGAAGGAATGGCGACTTATATTTATGATTTTACGCTTAACGGTAATAAATATTTTAACGGAAAAGTATTGGAGGTTTCTTCTACGAATCCGTAATTAAATTCCAGTAACTAAAATCCAAATTCCAAACTTCTGACATTTAACAGATAACATCTAACCAAAATTGAGCGAAACATTAGCCAAATATATTCCCGAACATGCCGTAAAGCCTGTTTTCGATTTGATAGTTACCAATCAGGTACATCTTAAAATCGTAAACGAACGCCAGACCCGTCACGGTGATTACAGAAGAGGGCCGAGTGGAAAACATGAAATTACGGTCAATGCGAGTTTAAATAAATATCGTTTTTTAATTACGCTGATCCATGAAATTTCTCATTTAGTAGCTTTTGAGAAGTTTGGACGAAATATAAAACCTCACGGGGATGAATGGAAATTTACCTTTCAGCGAATGATGGTTCCGTTTATCAGACCTGAGATTTTTCCTGGGCAATTATTGCCTTTGTTAGCTAGGCATTTTAAAAATCCGACCGCAAGCAGTGATACGGACACAACGCTTTCTTTGGCTCTTAAACAATATGACAAAGAAAATGATAAGAATTATGTTTTTGAAATTCCTTATGGCAGTGTTTTCAGAATCAAGAACGGTAAAATTTTCAAGAAGATCGCAGTCAGGACAAAACGTTTTGAATGTCTCGAAATTAGTTCAGGTAAATTGTATCTTTTTAATCCAAATGCTGAAGTTGAATTAATCACTTTGAAAAATTCCAATTAAAAAAAATCCCAAATTCCAATTTAGAAACAGTTTGGGATTTGGGATTTCAGATATTGGAATTTCAAAATTCTAGCCTTTCAAATAAGCTTCTCTTACCTTTTTAAATAAATTCGAAGAATAAACAAATTTAACGATAGCTTCATTATCGGTTCTAAAGATTTCCTCTTTAGTTCCCTGCCAGGCTTTTACTCCTTTTTTTAAGAATAAAATGTTCTCACCAATTTCCATTACCGAGTTCATGTCATGGGTATTGATTACGGTTGTAATATTGTATTCCTTAGTAATTTCCTGAATCAGATTATCAATCAGGATTGAGGTATTCGGGTCTAACCCCGAATTAGGTTCGTCACAAAATAAGTACTTCGGATTGTTTACAATTGCGCGGGCAATAGCCACACGTTTCTGCATTCCTCCTGAAATTTCTGAAGGTAATTTTTTGTGCGCTTCAACTAAGTTTACTCTTTCAAGAACAAAATCAACTCGTTCTTTAATTTTAGCCTTGTTATCACTTGTAAACATTTTTAGAGGGAATGCAACGTTTTCTTCAACCGTCATCGAGTCAAATAAGGCACTTCCCTGAAATACCATTCCGATTTCAGTTCTTAATTCTCTTTTTTCATCAGGATCAAGTTGTGAGTATACTCTTCCGTCAAACTCAATGGTCCCTGAATCAGGTGTGTGAATCCCAAGTAAACTTTTTAATAAAACTGTTTTTCCGGATCCACTTTGTCCAATAATCAGGTTGGTTTTCCCCGTTTCAAAAACGGTTGAAACTCCTTTTAAAACTTTACTGTCACCAAATGATTTCTCTATATTTTTTACTTCTATCATTATCCTAACAATAATTGAGTTAATATATAATTAAAAAGAATGATACAAACTGATGTCCATACAAACGATACCGTACTTGCTTTACCAACTTCTAATGCACCGCCTTTCATATAGTACCCGTGAAAAGATGGAATTGTTGCCAATAGCATTGCAAAAATTAAGGTTTTAATAAAAGCATAGGTAATATGAAACGGAATAAATTCCATCTGAGCTCCGGAAATAAAGTCCTCACTTGTAGAAAATCCACCGTAAGCACTTGCAAGCCATCCTCCAAAAATCCCTAAAAACATACTGATTCCAATTACAAAAGGATACATTAACAGGGCTATTATTTTTGGAAAAACAAGATAGTTTAATGAGTTTACTCCCATAACTTCCAACGCATCAATTTGCTCGGTAACACGCATGGTCCCGATACTTGAAGTGATGTAAGATCCCATTTTACCAGCCATAATTACCGAAATAAAAGTAGGAGCGAACTCTAAAATTACAGATTGACGTGTTGCAAAACCAATTAAATATTTTGGGATTAATGGATTAGTCAGGTTTAGCGCTGTCTGAATAGCTACAACCCCTCCAATAAAAAAGGAGATAAAGCAAACAATTCCAAGAGAGTCAATAATAAGGTCGTCGATTTCTTTTAGAATTAAATTTTTCATAACAGGCCATTTGGTCTGCTTGTTGAAAATTTCTTTCAGCATTAAAAAATATTTCCCAACCTGGGATAAATAACGAATTAACATCATAGTTTTACAAATATTGGCTAAGGTAAAAAGAAGTTACGAGTTTTGGGTTATGAGTTCCCTTTTTTCGGTTCTTTTGGCAATCAAATTAACTTTTGTTTCATTTTTTGAAAACGGTACTTCCTTATAAATTTAGCCTGTTCAGGGGTAACCAATAACGGAGTATTGGCGCTTTTTGCTTTCCAAAAACCTCTGATATAATCTAAGAAAAGAAATGGTTTTTTCTTCATCATTGCCAATTTTGCAGAAGCAATCGCTGTGATCCAAAAGCCATAACCTAAAGTATAAAATGCTTCCCCTTGTTTATAACGAGCTGTTTTGTTGTAATTGGCACCCGTTGGTTTTAAATGTTTTACATGTAAAGATTCGTCTGTGACAACTTTCCAGTCGTAATATTTACAAAGTAATTCATCTACCGTATCCCAACCCATTGCAGGACGTAAACCTCCAATTTGCTGAAATGTTTCTTTTCGATATGCTTTTAGTGCCCCGCGAATATGATCTTTGTCGGTAAGGTTTTCTAAAATCCATTCGCCATTTTTATCAATATAGCAGAATCCGCCAGCCATTCCAACTCTTGAATCTGATTCAAAATGTTTGATGATGGTTTCAAAATAGTTTGGTGGAAAAATCAAATCACCGTCTATTTTTACAATGATGTCATATTCTGAATCTAAAGTTTCAAAACCTTTCTGGAAAGCCTGAATTACTTTGCTTCCCGGCATATGAATTGCATCTGAAGTTTTGTTTACAACAGAAACAAAAGGATTTTCTTTTGCAAAACCCAATACAACTTCTTCTGTTTTGTCTGTTGAGTTATCATTAACAACAACAACTTTCGAAGGTAAAACAGTCTGTGTAACCAGAGACTGCAAAGTAAGACCAATAAGATCCTGTTCGTTGTGTGCGGGAATGACGATGTAATATTTCATAAATTTTTAATTTAAAATCCCATTTTTTTTAAATTCCAAATTCCAATTAAAGCTAGTCTAATTGGAATTTGGAATTTAAATATTGGAATTTTTATTTTATTCTTTCCGCTACCACGATATAATATCTCGGAGTGAAATATCTTAATAATGGTCTAAGTCCAAACTTTTTTACCGGATGTGTAAATTGCAAGCGATCGGTAATTTTCCATCCTGTTTTTTCAAGAAGCCAGTCCAGCTGCCAGTCTTCAAATTCGTGGTAATGTCTGTCCCACATATCTGTTTTAGAACGATATGCCGGTGAAAACCATAAACGTAATGGAATTGAAATTAACAATTTGTCACATTTTACGTTTTCTAAAATGGTGTACGGATTTAGTAAATGTTCGAAAATTTCAAATGCAGTAAAAACAGTATATTCTTCTTTTTGTAAAGCAGTATGATCGTTGTCTAAATCTTCTCCTTTTGTGTTTTTTACAGTGTAGCCGTTTTCTTCCATTATTTTAGAAAATGGATTTGATACACCAAAATCAAAAATGGTTTCAGATGTGCTAACGTGTTTTTTTAAAAATTCCAGGGTAAGTTTAAATCTTTTATTCGGAAACGTTTTTTCGTACATAGTCTTTGCGAACGAATCAATCTCTCGTTCTTGATTTTAATTAGGTCGCAAATATACAAAGATATCTTCTCTTTTTGGTGTTTTTTAGCCCGGATAGAAATGAAAAGCCCACGACTTAAAAAGTGTAGTTTTTGCAGATTTAAAGAAGCGACTGTAAGAAGCTTTTTTAAGGCAATAAAAACACATTTTTTAAGTGTGGACTTGTAATGGATAGCCGGAACAGCTACTAAAATTTAATATCGGTATACAAAAGCATTGATATTCATTCCTGCTCCAACTGAAGCAAAAATAACAACATCTCCTTTGTTGATTTCGTGATTTTCTAATTTACCCTGAATTAACAGGTCGTATAAGGTAGGTACGGTTGCAACGCTGCTGTTTCCTAAGTCATGAATACTCATTGGCATGATGTCTTTTGGCGGTGTTTGCCCGTATAATTTATAGAAACGTTCGATAATGGCTTCGTCCATTTTTTCGTTTGCCTGATGAATCAGGATTTTTTTGACTTCATCGATCGCAATTCCGCTTTTGTCTAAACATTCTTTCATGGCGCATGGAACATTGTTTAAAGCAAATTCGTAAATCTTACGGCCGTACATTTTAATGTATTTTACATCAGGGTCTAAATCAGGATTATATGATTTTCCGAAGAAAAGAAAGTTTGCTTCATCATTTGCGAAAGTGGCACTTTCGTAAGACAGTAAACCGGCATCGTCAGTAGAAGCTTCTAAAATTGAAGCTCCGGCTCCATCTGAATAAATCATCGAATCGCGGTCGTGATCGTCAACAACTCTCGAAAGGGTTTCTGCTCCAATTACCAAAACTCTCTTTGCCATTCCGGATTTGATGAAAGCATTAGCCTGCAATACGCCTTCGATCCAGCCCGGACAGCCAAAAAGAATGTCATAAGCGACACATTTTGGGTTTTTGATATCCAGTTTGTTTTTAACGCGGGTCGCCAGACTCGGAATCATATCTGACTGAATTGTTCCGGATTTTACATCTCCAAAGTTGTGAGCAAAGATGATGTAATCTAATGTTTCTTTATCAATATTAGCATTAGCAATTGCCTTTTCTGCAGCAAAAAAAGCTAAATCTGAAGTGATATGCTGGTCTTCGGCATAGCGACGGTTTTGTATTCCGGTAATGCCCTTGAATTTTTTTATTACTGTTTCGTTAGGATATCCAAAAGGAGTTCCGTCTTCATTTAAAAAAACATGTTTATCAAAATCGGTATTCTTAACTTCTTTTTGCGGAATATAACTTCCGATACCTATAATTTTTATTTTCATTGGATCCTTTTTCCTATAAATTCTGGGCTAATTTATAAATAAATATATTATTACAAGGATAAAAATTACTATGCATGCATATAATTATGGAATAACAATTTTTTAAGTGATAAACTGATTATTTTTTAATGATTTTTTAATTTTACAGAGATTTCAAACGATTGAAATGCTTCAGCAAATTGAAAATTTCTCAAAGACCATTAAGATATTTTTGTTGTTAAAAGATTTTATTCATTAGCTAAAACTTTTTTAGCTAATTTTCCAACTGTCAGTCCCTGAACTACAATTGAGAATAAAACCACAATATAAGTTACTTCCAAAAGAAGGTTTTTATATTCTCCTTCAGGCATAGAAAGTACCAATGCAATCGAAACACCGCCTCGGATTCCTCCCCAGACTAAAACCATTAAAGAGCCTTTGTTATAAGCCGATTTGATTCCGAAGAATTTGAAGATATCAAAGAATTTCCAAGGTAGAACTATAGAAGTCAGTCTTGAAAACAGGACAATAAAAATAGCTACTAAACCAGTCAGTAATTGTTTGTTTAAATCTGGCAGTAATAACAATTCAAAACCAATAAAAAGGAATAAAACGGCATTTAAGATTTCATCAATAAGTTCCCAAAACTTTCCCAGATAATCTTTAGTGACTTCGCTCATGGCTACTTTTTTACCATAATTACCTATAATTAATCCGGCAACAACCATTGCCAGTGGGCTAGAAACATGAAGGCTTTGAGCAACTAAAAATCCTCCGGTTACGATAGAAAGTGTTATTAAAACGGAAACTTTATAATCATCAACTTTTTTCATGACTTTTGAAGCTGTAAAACCAAAAAGAGCTCCTAATAAAAGTCCGCCTATTCCTTCTTTTATAAACAACCAGGTGATTGAGCCAAAAGTGGCATCAAAAGTGGCATCGGTTGCCATTTTAAGAACAACAGCAAACATCACTACTGCAACTCCGTCATTAAACAATGATTCACCAACGATTTTAGTTTCGATTCTTTTTGGAACTTTAGCTTCTTTTAAAACTCCCAAAACAACAATGGGATCTGTTGGGGAAATTAAAGTTCCGAAAACTAAACAAAATATATAAGGAATTTTTATTCCTAAAAGCGGCGCAATATAATAAAGCAGCATCGAAATAATTAAGGCTGACAAAACTACGCTTACCGTAGAATAAATCATGATGGGCACTTTTTGTTCTTTAAGATCAGCCATATTTACATGCAGAGCACCTGCGAACAAAAGAAAATTCAACATGGCTCCCATAAGGATTTCGTTGAAATCAAATTCTTTTATCAAATCAAAAAAATGTTTGGTTGTTGTTGGAAAATAAGAATCTCCCAAAAGGCGAATTCCCACAGAAACCAGCATTGCAATAATCATGATTCCGATAGTTCCCGGAAGTTTTAAAAATCTCAGGTTTAAATAGGCGAAGAAAGAAGCCAGTACAATAAGTACCGAAAAGGTGTAGTATAATTCCATAAAAAGTGATTTTTACAAAAATATCTTTCCCTTTCCTTAAATGAAAGTTCAAACCTCCAATTAACATAAATTTACAACTCTTAAAAAATAATTTTTAAATTATTCCTGAGATCTTTTGCACAGCAAAATTGATATTTAATAAAAGGTTTAATTTTTTTTTAAGATAAACGATAAAAACTCTTCAATAAAATTTAATCAGCGAATGGATAAACAACTTCAACTGCTATTAATTGACAGGAAGAATTTGTAATATCAGAATCAGGAGGTATGTATCCTGGTGGTGGTGGTTTAATCACTACAGATATAGTTGTATTTGTTTCATGCCCAACTTCACAGGTATAGGGCAATGTATCTGTTGGATTCCCAATTGGTTTTCCAAGAAAACTAAAATTTGATAATTTGTTTTGTTGGAAATATTTTTTCACTCTTTTTACATTGCAGTCTACAAATGTTATATATAATTCTAGAAATTGACTAAAGACAATGCCATTTATAAATCCAAAATCTCCACCTTCTTTAAAATTAAAATTTGGCTCGCTATTAAAAACGTAGCCTGTAATATCTGTTGGAGCTGGATATCCGTGCTGAATTGCTTCTTTTACTGGTTCAGGATTCATCCAGCCGGTATTTGACAGGATATCAAAAGGTACAGGATTCACTCCCATATTCGGATCGAAAACAGGGTTATTAACAATTGCTTTTACAACATAAGATGCCCCTGAGAATGTTTGTTTAAAAACACTGCTGATCTCTCCGTTTTCTAAAGTATTGGATAAAAATTTTAGTGGAGAAATAGGTATTTCTTCTGAGTCTGGCATGCTTACTTTTAAAAGATCCGAAGATAATTTAGTCACATTATTATTATTAGTGTATGATACTACTGGATAAGTTCGTAATTTATTGATAATATCATCAGGACTAAGTATTGAATCAAAAGTTAGGCCCGGAACTAAGCTGCTTATTCCTGTTAAAGGAATTGCTTTGTTTGCTTCGGTAGGTAATTTCAAATTATAAATTATCATTGCAATAGTATGAACTGCATTAGCAATTTTTGCTGTTACTCCTCCTGCCTTACCAGATAATGAATAAATCTCCATCATTAATTCTTTCATTTCTTTAGGAACGGTTTCTGGAATCTTAGCATAAATTTTCTCAAATTCATCGATATGTTCATAGGGATATGAGGGATCTTTTTTCAATACTAAAACATAATCAGGATTAATCCATACCGTATTTAATACGTCTGTGATTTGAATTAATGCTATATCAGTATTTGTTTCATTTAGTTTTAAAATACCTTTTGGTTCAAAGTCATTCACATACTTATTCCATAATGGAGTAATTTTTTTTACTGTAGCCGAAACATCATTATATATTTTTTGTTGAGCGGTTTTGTCTGCTTTAGATAATTGATAGCCTAATTTCAGATAAACACTAAGATAGCTGTTTATAAAAGAGTCTGATGTCAAACCAACTTGTCTTACTCCATATTGAGTTCCTTGCCCTGATATTCTTTGATTCAAAAAATTATTATATAAGCTAGCGTTAACAGGTCCATCAAAAAAACTTCTATAATAAAATGATGCCTGTCCACTTGATGTTCCTGTTAAAAATTGCAGTCTGCCTAATTTTGACAGTTGCAAAATGATATTAGACATATATTCAGCATAAATTGGATATTCTGGAGTATCATCTGGTACATATTTAGCGTATGCACTGTCATCAATGTCCTTTATAAAAGTTTCCATTATTAATTTCATTTAAATTATAAAATTGAAGAATAATAACAAGAGGGTTATCAATCATTGAGCATGATTAACAACCCTCTATTTAAGTTATTTCAAGAACTATAAATTAAGCAAAAGGATATTGTACGCCTACTGCAACTAATTGAGATAATGATTGATTGATACTGTCAGTTCCTGGAGAATATCCTGGAGCCAATGGTTTTACAGTAACTTTAATAGAAGTAGCTGTTTCTTCACTATAAGAATAGCTGTAGCTAGAAGATTGGCTTGCTCCACCTAAACGAATACCTAAGAAGTATACACCAGTATCTATATGCTCTTCAAAATATTTTCTAACTTGTTTGCTGTCACATTTTTCGAAACTAATGCTGATTTCTAGAAATTGACTAAATACTAATGAATTAACATATCCAAAATCTGCTCCTTCTTCAAAGTCAAAATTAGGATTGCTGTTAAATACATAACCAGTAATTCCTGTTGGCGCTGGATATCCATTTTTAATTGCATCTTTTACCGGAGAAGTTGACATCCATCCTTGTTTAGTTGAAATATTGTAAAGTAATGGACTGCTGCTCATAAGCGGACTCAATGTTGCATTATTAATTACGATCTCTACTTTAAAATCTGAACCAGAATAATCTCTTTCAAAAATACTTGTTTTTGCACCTCCGCTTACTCCAACAGAAAAGAATGACAAGAATGGAATTGAGATTTCTGCGCCTACAGAAGCCTGAACATTTAGTGTAGTTTCGCTGGATTTTGTAACTCTTCTTGAAAATCTGTATACAGAAGAAGGCGGAACAGTAGAAAGCTGGTTTACTAAAGCATTTGGTCTGGCTGGTTCAAATACCAATCCAGGAATTGGGTTGTCTGATCCAGTGATTGACATTCCCCCATTTCCATCACTACCTAATGTTGGGTTTTGGATATTATTGATAATACCTGCCAAAGTTTGAGTTGCATTTGCAATATCGGCTGTAATAGCTCCGGCTGCCCCAGACTTGTTAAATACTTCAATCATATAGTCTCTCATCTGTTTAGAAACTGACAATGGTGTTTTATTGTAGATTTTATTAAAATCATTCAAATGTACATAAGGATAAGAAGGGTCTTTTTCTAATTCTTTTTTGTAATCAGGATTAAGCCAAACTGTATTCAAAGTATTTGTCATTTGAATCAAAGCAATATCGCTGTTGGTCGCATTAAGTTTGTTTACGTCTTTTGGCTGAATTGCTTCCCACCAATTATTCCAAACTGGAATAAGTGCTCTTACAGTTGAAGCAACATCAGAATTAATCTTTTGCTGAGTTGCCTTATCATTTGGGGATAATTGATATCCTATTTTTGTATAAACACTAAGATAACTGTTAGTAAAGGCATCTTGTGTAAGACCAACCTGATCAACATCATTAAGTTTTCCTTCTCCTTTAATTCTTTGGTTCAATACATTATTGTATAAAGTCCCATTAACAGCACTTGTTACGTCATCTAAAAAGAAGAAAGATGCTTGTGCGCTTGAAGTATTAGTTAACAATTTCAATTTTCCTGGATTTGGAAGCTGCTTAATAATATTAGACATATATTCCGCATAAACATCATATTCTGCTGGTGTACCAATAGCATTTACCGTTACCTTCTCGTGTAAAATTTCTTGTAAAGTTTCCATAATATTAACTTGTTTGTTGGTTTGTCCTTACTCATGAGGCTTTTCAGGTTGCGCCTAGCATTATTTTCTGAATGCTAACAGTTCGTTTTTTTTAGTGGGTTCTGCTCCACTGCAATTGATTTTCTATTTGTAAAAATATATCTGATAAACAGACAATTAAACATATAATGTTGTAAAAAGAATATTCCTTGTCATAAAATACAAAAAACAAGTCATAAGATTATTCTCTAAAAAAAATCACTCTTCCAAAACAAACTTTCAATTATTTTTGAAAGTTTAAAAACTTTTACTTAAATTTGCTTCATGGAATTCAAAGAAGCAAAAAATAAATTCGTTCAGACATGGGGAGCATTAGGTTCTCAATGGGGTATTAATAAAACCATGGCACAGATCCATGCTTTATTAATGGTCTCTAACGAAGCTGTTTCTATGGAAGATATAATGGAGGAATTACAGATTTCCCGAGGAAACGCCAGCATGAACCTTCGTGCTTTAATGGATTGGGGAATTGTGTATAAAGAATACAAAGCCGGAGAAAGAAAAGAGTTTTTTACTGCCGAAAAAGATTTAGATGAATTGGCTGTAAAAATTTCGAGAGAAAGAAGCAAAAGAGAAATCAAACCGGCACTTAAAATCTTAAAGGAAGTTTCGACAATTGAAGCCAAAGATTCTGCTGAAGAACAACATTTTGTAGATCAGACTTCCAAATTGTATGATTTCGTTTTAAAAGCGGATAATATGTTAGACAAAATGACGGAATTTAATGATAACTGGCTGGGAAAACTGGTTATGAAAATTATGAAGTAAAAAAATTTAACCAAAACTTTCATTTTTTTCTGAAAGTTTAAAACGATCAATAACTATGAAAGTTCTAAATTGTATAAATATCTTTTTAATTGGAATTCCAATTATTCTTATTGCCTTAGGTTTTATAACACAACAAAGCAGTGGAAATTTAATCGGTTATGGTTTAATGTTTACGCCACTAATTGGTCTGTTTCAAGTTATTTCAGGCATATCACTTTTAATTTACGATCCAAAAGACAAAATGCTAAAATGGTATTTATCTGGCGTGTTGCTATTTTTCTTTTGCTGGATATGCAATTCAAATATCATCTATATGCCTATTTTGGAATATACTCAATTTACCCTTCCTCTAATATTGGCAATATATTTTTCTGTATTAATTTATAAAAAAGCTAGTATATGAACCTCAACATCATTGCCTATTTCATTTACCTCAGCATTACGATTTTTATTATTCTGAGAGTTGGAAAAATCTGCTACAAAAACGGAAACATTTATGTTGCAGAACTGATTCCGAATCATGCTGACATCTGTCAGAAAATCAATCAGGTTTTGCTTTTGGGTTATTACCTTTTGAATATTGGTTATTGTGCCATGACATTGATTTCCTGGCAAAAAATAATATCGCTCACACAATTGACTGAAATTATTTGCTTCAAAACCGCTGTTATTATTTTTATTATATCAGTATTGCATTATCTCAATATTATAATTATCACAAAGTACATTCACAAACTAATTAAATAACAACTAAAATCAAATATTATGGAAACTACAAAAATCTTAATCGGTTACAGTATTTATTTACCAATTGCATTATTCCTTACCTATTATGTTTCTAAAACGCTTTTCAAAAATGGTAAAATTTTTATGCTGGATATTTTTAAAGGCCGTGAAGATATAGCCGAAGCAACCAACAGACTTTTTGAAACCGGATTTTATCTTTTAAATATTGGTTTTGCTCTTATGATCCTTCAAATGAATATCAGCGAAAACAGCTATCAGGAACTGATTGAAAGATTAAGCTACAAAATTGGCGGGTTTTCTATTTATTTGGGGGTTATGTTATTCTTTAATTTATATTTCTTCTTTAGAGGAAAAAGAAAAGCAAAAGAAGCTCAGGAAGAAGAAAGACTGGTTTTTAAAGCTTAATAAAAAAAAACGCCACGACCCAAGCTATAGCGAACGGGCGAAGCAATTCACGAATTTTTCATATTCGCACTAAAATAATTTATTTATAATTCGTGAATTCGTGGCGAAAAAAATTACACAAATGAAAAAACTCATTATCGCAGCCGGAACCGGTTTTTTAGGGCAGGTTTTGGTAAATCATTTCAAAAATAAATTTGAAGAGATTGTAATTCTGACCAGAAGAAACTCAAAAACTGTCGATGGAATTAAATATGTAAACTGGAATGCCAGAACTTTTTCCGGCTGGGAAAAGGAGTTAGAAAACGCAACTGTTCTAATCAATCTTGCCGGAAAATCTGTAGATTGCCGATATACTCAAAAGAATAAAAAAGCCATTTTATTATCACGAATTGAAAGTACCAAAATCCTGAACAAAGCAGTTTTAAATTGTAAAAATCCGCCAAAACACTGGCTGAATTCATCAACAGCAACTATTTATCGTTTTTCATTAGACAAACAAATGGATGAAGCCGATGGCGAAATAGGAAATGATTTCTCTATAAATGTGGCACTTTCCTGGGAAAAAGCATTCTTTAAAACCGAAACTCCAAAAACTTTAAAAACAGCTTTACGAACTTCTATTGTTTTAGGGAAAAACGGCGGCGCTTTTATTCCGCTGAAGACTTTAGCAAAATTTGGCTTTGGAGGAAGGCAGGGAAAAGGAAATCAGTTTGTCAGCTGGATTCACGAAGAAGATTTTGCAAATGCAGTTGATTTTATAATTGAAAAAGAAATAACAGGAGTCGTAAATGTTGTTTCTCCAAAACCTATTCGAAATAATGATTTCATGGAAAAACTTCGAAAAGCAGTTGGTTTTTCCTTTGGAATTCCATTGAATAATTTTTTACTGGAAATTGGTTCTTTCTTTATTCGAACAGAAACCGAATTGGTTTTGAAAAGTAGAAATGTGATTCCAAAAAGACTATTGGAAAAAGGTTTTGAATTTAAGTTTGGAGAAATTGAAGGTACATTTAAAAATTTAATTAAATAAAACTAAACCAATGAAATATTTAAAAATAATTATAATCCCGATTTTATTTGCCTTATTACTCAGAATTATATTTGGTGCTTCAATTTTTGATGATTTTTTATCGGTAATGACCTGGACATTTTTTATACTGGTTCCAGTTGCAATCGGAGCGCTTACAGTTTATTACTCAAGCATGGAAAAAGTAAAATCTGTAAACTATAGATTTTTCGCACCTTGGTTACCAATTATACTGGTCATTTTCTTGACCATATTAATTGGTTTGGAAGGTTGGGCATGCTGGGTAATGATTTCATCTTTATTCCTGATTTTCAGTTCTATTGGAGGATTAATTGCAGGGCATTTTAAAGTAAAGAAGTCTAAAAAGCAGGAAAATTTAAATCTATCAATTCTTGTTTTACTTCCTTTTATAATTGGACCAATTGAAAACAGTATTCCAACAAACCCTGAAGTTTTTAAAACTTATACTTCAATTATAATTAATAGTGATGACACTAAAATATGGCAAAACGTAACTTCTGTGAAAGAAATAAAAGCAACAGAAGATTCCTCTGCATTAACAAAGTGGCTGGGTTTCCCTAAGCCAATTAAAGCAGAACTAGACAAACAAGAAATTGGTGGCTACAGAAAGGCAATTTTCGAAAAAGGTCTTATTTTCCATGAGACCGTAACTGAATACAAAGACTTAAAATTAATGCGATTTAAAATAAGAGCAAATACTTATGAGATCCCATCAACCACTTTGGACGAACACATTTTGATTGGCGGAGAATATTTTGATATGCTCGATGGTACATACGAATTAGAAAAAATATCCAAAAATCAATACAAATTAATTTTGTATAGTAACTTTTCAATGAAAACCACATTCAATTCATATGCCGGAATTTGGGGAACATGGATTATGAAAGATATCCAAAATAATATTTTAAAAGTAATTAAAGAAAGAAGTGAAAATCAAAAATGACAACTATTAATCTAACCACAAAAATAAATGCTTCATTAAAAACTGTTTTTGATGTATCAAGAAATATAGATATTCATCAGCAATCTGCAGCTCCTTCAAAAGAAAAAGCAATTGCAGGTATCACTTCAGGCTTAATCAATTTAAACGAAACAGTAACCTGGCGCGGCAAACATTTCGGATTTTACCTGACTCATAAAAGCCGAATTACAGCGATGACTTTTTGTGATTATTTTGTGGATGAAATGGAAGAAGGAAAATTCAAATCTTTTAGACATGAACATTTTTTTGAAGAAATAAACGGAGTTACAATAATGACAGATCAACTGCAATATGAAACTCCGTTTGGCATTATCGGAAAATTATTCGATACTATGTTTTTAACAAATCATCTAATTTATTTTCTATTGGAAAGAAATAAAACCCTCAAAAAAATAGCTGAAAACAAATAGAGTTATCTGAAAAAACAACAACTTTAATTCCCACAAAACGGATTAACTTTCCCCCAAAAAAGCATAACCTGTTAGTGATTATTATTGGTTGGTTCGAACAAACTCTTTAATAAAATTTAAATAAAAAGATCGCCATAAGCAGACGATCTTTAAAGTAAAATAATTGGTCATCATTTTTTTCTTCCTACCCTTAAATAAAATATCATTCAGGAATGTAAATTTATGCCAATTGTTCTTTTAGGTTTTTTGCCGCTGTAACCGGTACATTTTCGATTTGATGTTGGTAGTAAGAGAATCCTCCTTTTCCGTTCCACGCATTATCGATAGCCAAATGCGCATTAAAATCTGCTAAGAAAGAACCAATTGCCGGAGGAGGGAAAGACTGTACATATTGTCCTTGTAAACTCACTACCTGAGTATAGTTACCAAGTCCTGTAGAATAAATTCTTCCTTTTACCTGAACAACGATATGGCTATCAGGACCGTTTACCGCCTGAGTAATTACCACTGTTCCTGTTACAGAATGTTGTGATGGTACCACTACTAAACTAAATGTTGCAACTGGAGCACCTGGTGTTCCTACATTTCCGATTGTGCCTTTTGCTAAATAAGCACCTGCTAATAAATCTGCCATAACTTTTCAATTAATATTTTCTCTTACTCATAAGGCTTTTCAGAACCGCCTCGTTTTTTTTAGTGGGATCTGCTCCACTTTTATTTCTATTTCTAAGATCTTCAAAGAAGTATTCTTTAATTTTCTATATCAAAACTATATCAGATTTGTAGGACTTAGAAAAGAAATGTCACGAGAAGGAAATTGTTAGTTATGAAAGAGATGAAAATTGACATAGAGCATGTAAGAAATAAATTATCAGGGTTTGGAAAAAACATATCCTGTCCCGGCATAAGGAAGAGAGTCATGAAAATTATTAAAAAATGATTATTTTAATTTTAGAGAAATAAAATCATTAGCCACCAAAGAACTGGCACGCTTTCGACCCAGAAAGAAGTATAATATTTGGATCGTTTTGATTTTGCAAACAAGATAAAAAGCATCAACATTCCAACCATCAGAAAATTGATATAGAGGTCGCGATAATTAAATGTTGAAATACAAAACTCTAAAAACCAAAACGGAATCAATAATAAGAGTCCCAAAAGTTTAGTTTTCTTTACGCCGATTGTCTGAGGAACTGTTTGAAGATGTGGATCATCATTAGCCAAATCAATGATTTCGAAAACTAAAATCAAGACAAAAACCAATACAAATCGCTGAATGCATTTAATAAAAAAATCTGTAGTAAAAGGAATTTCCGCATTTATTAAAGGCAAAACCAGTGTTGCTCCAACCCAGCAAAGTGCTACAATATAGATTTTTACACCGGCCCAATTTCTGGCATTCTTTCGATTCGGAAAAAAGGGAAGCGTATAAAGTGCCGTAATAGCAAATATGCCTATCGAAACAATTTGCGTTATTCTTTTCAAATGGAAGAAATAATAACCAACTAAAATAACAGAAATAAAACTGAAAACAGCAATAATTTTCAGCTGAGTTCCGATTGGATTTCTCTTAACCCGAACCAGCGCATCATATTTTACGAAATTATATCCTACAATTGTTCCAAAAAAAACAAACAAAGCCATGGGCTCATCGTACTGTATATGAAACACGTGAAACGTAATCCGTACCAGAGCATAACAGGACAAAGCCACATGAATGCTGCTGTTTAAATAAAAATCGAATATCTGTTTCAGTAGTTTCATAGCTCAAATCTAATCAATTGTTAACAAACCAACCCATTGGTTGTAAATTTCATAAAAATTGAAGTTAAAAATACCCATTAAATTATTAATAATACTTAATTTTGCGCCACAAAAAAACAACACATTTACTATAAAATGTAATAAACCTGTATAAAACACGATTAAATCTGAAATATACCTGCAATTACATTCTCTTTAAAAAAATTAGATCGTTACAAATGAAAACAGATGCTTTTGCTTTAAGACACATTGGTCCAAGAGAAACAGATCTTCAGCATATGCTGAAAACCATTGGAGTTGACTCAATCGAGCAACTTGTTTACGAAACCCTTCCGGACGATATTCGTTTAAAAGCGCCTTTGAATTTAGATCCTGCTATGACAGAATTCGAATTTGCAAATCATATTCGCGAATTAGGAAAGAAAAACAAAACATTTAAATCGTACATTGGTTTGGGTTACCACCCAACTATCGTTCCGGCTCCAATTCAAAGAAATATCTTCGAAAACCCGGGATGGTACACAGCTTATACTCCTTATCAGGCAGAAATTGCTCAAGGTCGTCTTGAAGCTATTTTGAATTTCCAGACTACTGTTATCGAATTAACAGGAATGGAAATTGCCAATGCCTCTTTACTTGATGAAGGTACTGCTGCTGCAGAAGCTATGGCTTTATTATTTGACGTTCGTACGAGAGATCAAAAGAAAAATAACACACACAAATTCTTCGTTTCTGAAGAAATTCTACCTCAGACTTTATCAGTTTTACAAACGCGTTCAACTCCAATTGGAATTGAATTAGTTGTTGGAAATCATGAAACATTTGATTTTTCAAATGAATTCTTCGGAGCGATTTTACAATACCCAGGAAAATACGGTCAAGTAAATGATTACAGTGCTTTTGTTGCTAAAGCAAAAGAAAACGAAATCAAAGTTGCCTTTGCCGCTGATATTTTATCACTTGCAACTTTAACTCCTCCGGGAGAAATGGGCGCTGCAGTAGTTGTTGGAACTACACAACGTTTTGGTGTACCAATGGGTTACGGCGGACCTCACGCTGCTTACTTTGCAACTAAAGATGAGTACAAACGTTCTATGCCAGGTCGTATCATTGGAGTTTCTGTTGATACAAATGGAAACCGTGCTTTACGTATGGCTTTAGGAACTCGCGAGCAGCACATTAAACGTGAAAAAGCAACTTCAAACATTTGTACTGCTCAGGTTTTATTAGCAGTTATGGCTGGAATGTACGCTGTTTACCACGGACCAGAAGGATTAAAATACATTGCAAATAAAGTTCACGCATCTGCAGTTACTACTGCTGAAGCTTTAAATAAATTAGGAGTTTACCAAACCAACACGGCTTACTTTGATACTATTTTAGTAAAAGCTGATGCTCAAAAAGTAAAAGCAGTTGCTGAGAAAAACAAAGTAAACTTCTTCTATCCTGATGCTGAATCTGTTTCGATTTCGTTAAACGAAACAACTTCTGTTGCAGACATCAACCAAATCGCTGCGATTTTTGCTGAAGCTTTAGGAAAAGAAACTGTTACGGTTTCTGAATTGACTGAAACTAGTCAATTGCCTGCTTCGTTAGAAAGAACTTCTGCTTTCTTGACTCATGATGTTTTCAACAATCATCATTCAGAAAGTCAGTTGATGCGTTACATCAAAAAATTAGAGCGTAAAGATTTATCATTGAATCACTCGATGATTTCATTAGGTTCTTGTACAATGAAATTAAACGCAGCTTCTGAAATGTTGCCTCTTTCTATGCCAAACTGGAACAGCATTCACCCGTTTGCACCCGTTGACCAAGTAGAAGGTTACCTTACAATGCTTAAAAAATTAGAGCAACAATTAAATGTAATTACTGGATTTGCTGGAACAACTTTACAGCCAAACTCAGGTGCTCAAGGAGAATATGCTGGATTAATGGCAATTCGTGCTTACCACATGTCAAGAAACGAAGGTCACCGTAATGTATGTTTGATTCCTTCATCGGCTCATGGAACAAACCCTGCTTCTGCAGCGATGGCCGGAATGAAAATCATTGTTACGAAAACGACTCCAGAAGGAAACATTGACGTAGAAGATTTAAGAGAAAAAGCAATTGAACACAAAGATGATTTATCTTGTTTAATGGTAACGTATCCTTCTACTCACGGAGTTTTCGAATCTTCAATTATCGAAATCACAAAATTAATCCACGATAACGGCGGATTAGTATATATGGACGGTGCAAATATGAACGCGCAGGTTGGATTAACAAATCCGGCTACAATTGGAGCTGACGTTTGTCACTTAAACTTACACAAAACATTCGCTATTCCTCACGGTGGTGGTGGACCTGGAGTTGGACCAATTTGTGTGAACGAAAAATTAGTTCCATTCTTGCCAACAAACCCAATCTTAAATGTTGGCGGCGAGCAAGCAATTACGGCTATTTCATCTGCACCTTACGGATCTGCTTTGGTTTGTTTGATTTCTTATGGCTACATCACTATGATGGGTGCTGAAGGATTAAAAAGCGCTACAGAGCATGCGATCTTGAACGCGAACTACATGAAAGCACGTTTCGAAGGACACTACCCAATTCTTTATACAGGAGAATGCGGAAGAGCAGCTCACGAAATGATCTTAGATTGCCGTGCATTTAAAGAAAACGGAATCGAAGTTGGTGATATTGCAAAACGTTTGATGGATTACGGTTTCCACGCTCCAACGGTTTCTTTCCCAGTTGCTGGAACTTTAATGATCGAGCCAACAGAATCTGAAGATTTAGCGGAGTTAGACCGTTTCTGTGACGCTTTAATTTCAATCAGAAAAGAAATCGAAGCTGTAACTGCTGACGATAAAAACAACGTATTGAAAAATGCACCGCACACATTAGCAATGTTAACTTCTGATTCTTGGGATTTCCCTTATTCTAGAGAAACTGCAGCTTACCCATTAGATTACATCGCTGACAATAAATTCTGGCCATCAGTTCGTCGTGTAGATGACGCTTATGGTGACAGAAACTTAGTTTGCAGCTGTGCTCCAATTGAAGCTTATATGGAAAATTAAAATTATTTTCACAAAAAAGCCTGCAATTTGCAGGCTTTTTTTATCTTTTATCTTCCTTAGAATAATTTGACACACCATTTATATCAATGGAATTTCCTAAAAAATGAGGCTCACGATTTCTCAAAACATCAAAAAACGATTTGAAAATGGAACCGTATTCTCTAAAACAAACATAATTGTATCCAAGATATTCTCCATTGTTGGCAGAAAAACCAATTGATTTTACACCAAGTTTGTTTCCAATATAAATAGCTCGGTTTAAATGATATTTCTGAGATATTAAAGTAGCTCTTTTAATCTTAAAAATATGTTTCGCGCGATACATAGTCGAGTAGGTGTCGAAGCCAGCATAATCAATAAAAATTTTTGAGGTATCAACACCATGATTATAACAGTAGTTTTTCATGACCGTTAATTCATCATATTCATCACGGCCATTATCCCCCGAAAGTAGAATTTTATTGATTCGCTTCATTTTGTATAGCAGAATTCCGGCATCAAGTCGATCTTTTAAATATTTACTTGGCTGATTATTTCTGATTCCAGCTCCAAAAATAATTCCCACATCATTCTTAGGGAACTTTTTTACTGAATAATAAATCTTAGTTTTAGTCGAAGATTTTACATAATAATTTACTGCAACAATCAAAATCAGTCCGATGATTGCTAGATAAAGAGCTATTTTGAAATATTTTTTCACGGCTTGTATTTGTAAGATTAAGATTCAAAAACACGAAGATAACTAAATTTATTTCTAAGTAAAATCAAATAAAAAAACCGAAGCGGAAAATGCTTCGGTTTCAAAATATCTAATAGTCTAAGAAGTCTAAAAATCTAAGAATGTCTAAACCAAGCCTGCTCTTTTCAATAAAGCTTCAGGTTTTGGTTCCTGACCTCTGAAACGCTTGTATAAAGTCATCGGATGTTCTGTTCCTCCTTTTGAAAGTACATTGTCTTTGAATTTCTTCGCAACTTCTTCGTTGAAAATGCCTTTTTCTTGGAAATATTCAAAAGCATCTGCATCTAGAACTTCTGCCCATTTGTAGCTGTAATATCCAGAAGAATATCCACCTTGGAAAATATGAGAAAATGCTGTACTCATTGCATTTTCTTTTACATCTGGATACAATTGAGTGCTTGCAAATTGCTCAGTTTCGAAAGTTTTCAAATCTGTAATAGCAGTTGGATCTTGTCCATGCCAAGCCATGTCTAATAATCCAAAACTTAATTGGCGTAAAGTCGCCAAACCTTCCTGAAAACTTGCACTTTCTTTAATTTTCTGAACATACTCAATCGGAATGATTTCTCCCGTTTCATAATGATTCGCAAACAAAGCCAAAGCTTTTGGCTCGTAGCACCAGTTTTCCATAATCTGACTTGGCAATTCTACGAAATCCCAGTAAACAGAAGTTCCCGATAAACTTGGGTAAACTGTGTCAGCTAGCATTCCGTGTAAACCGTGACCGAATTCGTGGAATAAAGTCGTTACTTCATTAAAAGTCAATAACGATGGTTTTGTTTCCGTTGGTTTTGTAAAATTACAAACGTTCGAAATGTGCGGTCTTTCGTTTACGCCGTTTTTTACATATTGCGATTTGAATGAAGTCATCCAGGCACCATTTCTTTTTCCTTTTCTTGGGAAGAAATCAGCGTAGAAAATCGAAACTAAATTGCCGTTAGCATCTGTTACTTCGTAAGTCGTAACTTCTTCATGATATTTATCGATATCAAAAACTTCTGTAAAAGTTAATCCGTATAATTTTTTGGCAACCGTAAAAGCGCCATCTAAAACTTTTTCTAATTGGAAATACGGTTTCAGTTTTTCATCATCTAAATTAAAAAGCTGTTGTTTTAATTTTTCAGAATAATAAGCGCCGTCCCATTTTTCTAATTGTTCGATTCCGTCTAAATCTTTCGCGAAAGCAGTTAATTCAGCGAATTCTTTTTGCGCCGCTGGTTTAGCTTTTGCCAATAAATCATTTAAAAAAGAGAAAACTTTTTCTGGACTTTCGGCCATTCTTTCTTCCAAAACAAAATGAGCATGCGTTTTATAACCTAATAAATTGGCTCTTTCGTGACAAAGTTTGGCGATTTTCAGAACGTTTTCTTCATTGTTGAATTCATTCTTTTGGAAACCTTTTGCACCAAATGCAATTGCCATTTTTTTGCGCAGTTCGCGATTGTCAGCGTAAGTCAAAAACGGAACATAACTTGGATAATCTAAAGTGAAAATCCAGCCTTCTTTTTCCTGATTTTTGGCTAATAATCTTGCCGCTTCGATTGTGCCTTCCGGTAAACCTGATAAATCTTTTTCATCAGTTAAATGCAGTTCGAAATTGTTGGTTTCTGCCAAAACATTTTCGCCAAACTGCAAACTCAATTTCGATAATTCTTTGTCGATTTCTCTTAATTGGTTTTTCTTTTCTTCTGGAAGGTTGGCTCCGTTTCTTGAAAAACTTTTGTATTTTTTATCTAATAAAGTAGTTTGTTCCGAGTTGAGGTTCAAACTTTCTTTTTGATCGTAAACTGCTTTTACTTTCGCAAACAAATCCGCATTCAAACGAATGTCATTTCCGAATTCAGAAAGCCAAGGAGAAACTTCCTGAGCAATTTTCTGCATTTCGTCATTCGTTTCAGCCGAATTCAAATTGAAGAAAACACTCGAAAGACGATCTAAAATATCGCCAGAATAATCCATTGCAACAATGGTGTTTTCAAAAGTTGGTGCTTCAGGATTATTTACAATCGCATCAATTTCGGCTTTCGCTAAAGCAATTCCTTCCTGAAAAGCCGGAACGTAATCTTCGATTTTTATTTGCGAAAAAGGCGCAGTATTATGTTTGGTGTTGAAATATTGGGTTAATACGCTCATATTATTTATGCTGTTTAAAAATATAAAATTAGAAAATCATAATTTAAATTTCTTCGTATTCTGAAAAGTATTCCAAAAACGAAGTAATTCTAAATTAGTGTTCTCGATACGGTAATAAAGTGAAATGTGTTTGGTAATGACAATTTTGTAAACATTTTTATAATTTGTTTTAAGAAATAAAACATTGTCATTTTTTAAAAGTGCAATTGTGGTATTTACTTTTTCAATGAAATTTTGAGCAGCTTTCTCAGACCATTCAGCTTCCAAATAATCGATATTGTTCCAAAAGTCTTGTTTAGCTTGTGGAGCCCAAATTACATTCATTATTTAAAGTATTTTGAATAACGATTTTTGGTTTCTTCCATAACAAGATCATGTGAAATTCCTTCATTATTATCTAAAGAATAAATAGCCTCATTTATTTTGCTTTTTTGTTCTTCTGAAAGACTTTCTTTGGATTGAATGAACTCGACAATTTCCTGAATTAAATCGGGATTTTCAATGTCTAAAACTATTTTAGCGAGCTCTATTTTAGAAGTTTGAATGTTCATTTTGCTTTTTTCTCAAAGTTAAGTTTTTCTTTTAGAAATTTTTATAAGGATTAGTTAATTCTTGGAATTGGATATTTCGCAAAGTTTCGCCAAGAAAAAACACACAGAGCTTCGCAAAGTTTTTTTAATTATTCTTTGCGAAGCTTTGTGCTTGTCTTTGTGTATCTCTGTGGAATAATTATTTTTTCAACCCTTCAGCGGCTTTATTAACCGCCGCTTTCAATTCTTCTTTATAAGAAATAATAGTATCTAAAACTTTTTTGTCGTGGCTTCCGATGATCTGCGCCGCTAAGATTCCGGCATTTTTTGCTCCGTTTAAAGCTACTGTTGCAACTGGAACGCCGCCCGGCATTTGCAAAATCGATAGTACAGAATCCCAGCCATCGATAGAATTGCTTGATTTTACAGGAACTCCAATTACTGGAAGCGGAGACATTGAAGCGACCATTCCTGGTAAATGCGCCGCACCGCCCGCTCCGGCAATAATTACCGAAATGCCACGGTTGTGTGCATTTTTGCTGAAGTCGAATAATTTCTCCGGCGTTCTGTGTGCCGAAACGATATCCACTTCAACTTCTACACTGAATTGTTTTAATATGTCGATTGCATCCTGCATAACTGGCATGTCTGAGATGCTTCCCATTATAATAGCTACTTTGCTCATGTTTTTTATTTAAAGATTAAATGATTGAAAGATTTAAAAATTATCAGAGTAATCTTTAAATTTTTCAATCTTTAAATTTTTTAATTATTCCGAAATCACTCTAATAGTATTCTTCACTTCCTGTGCAATTCTTCTTGCTTCGGCCATATCTTCATTTACGATTGTCACGTGGCCCATTTTTCTGAAAGGACGCGTTTGTTTTTTACCGTAAATATGTGGCGTAACACCATTCCATCCTAAAATAGTTTCGATGTTTTCATACACTACATTCCCAGAATGACCTTCGGCTCCAACTAAGTTTACCATAATTCCGGCCACTTTGCTGTCTGTATTTCCTAACGGAAGATCTAAAATAGCGCGTAAATGATTTTCGAATTGTGAAGTATAACTGGCTTCAATAGAATAATGTCCAGAATTGTGCGGACGTGGAGCAACTTCGTTTACCAAAATCTCATCGTCATTGGTTTGGAACATTTCAACTGCTAAAAGACCAACATGATTGAAGTTCTCCGAAACATTCAAAGCGATTGCTCTGGCTTTTTCAGCTACCTTTTCATCGATTCTTGCAGGGCAGATTACGTATTCAACCTGATTGGCTTCTGGGTGAAATTCCATTTCAACAACCGGATATGTTTTCATTTCTCCTGACGGATTTCTAACTACAATTACCGCCAATTCGTTTTTGAACGGAACCATAGTTTCTGCAATACATTCTACATTTGGCAACGTGTCTAAATCTGATGCTTGACGAACTATTTTTACACCGTTTCCGTCATAACCAAATTCGGTGCATTTCCACACAAATGGTAATTTTAAATCGCTGATTTTAGATTTTAGTTGATCTAAATTTTCGAATCTTTCGAATGGTGCGGTTGGGATATTATTTTTAGCGTAAAATTCTTTTTGAACGCCTTTATTCTGAATTCCTTTTAAGGTTTTTGGAGAAGGATATATTTTTAAACCTTCGTTTTCCAATTGCGTTAAAGCTTCAAGGTTTACCAATTCGATTTCGAAAGTCAAAACATTGACTTGTTTTCCGAAATTGTAAACAGTTTCATAATCCATTAAATCGCCTTGAAAAAACTTGTTGCAGGCAATTTTACTTGGCGCTTCGTCGCTTGGATCCAGTACGTAAGTTTGTATATCAAATTTTCGGGTGTCAAACAAAAGCATTTTACCTAATTGTCCGCCACCTAATATTCCTAATTTAAAATCAGAAGAAAAATAATTCATTTTGTGTTGTGTTTTTGCAAAGATACTTTTTAATCTTTTTTTAGCCAAAATTTCGTTGTATACAAGTTTTTTTCGCTACGACCCGAGCGATAGCGAATAGTCGAAGCAATTCACGAATTTTTTTTTTCTTGAATTATATGTAAAAAAATAATTCGTGAATTCGTGGCTATCAAAAACTTATTTTATTTTCTTCAAAACTTCTTTGGCGACGGCTTTATAGGCGGGGGAGTGGTCTCCGAAATCTTTATCAATTATGACTTTGAGTTCAGGATGAATCCAGTCGTAATAATTTCCTAGTATATATAAGGTTCTGATTGAATAGGCTTTTGTGGCGACTTTGGTATCGTTGATCAGCCAGTCGAAAGAGGCTTCGATACAGTTTTGTAGATTTTCTTCAGAAAGCTGAATCCCGTTTTCGCTTTTCTTGTAATGTGATTTTACTAAAAGCTGAACCACTTTTGCAATAGGACGCATGGAACTTTCGTCTTTTAAAACTTTCAGATTCGAACAGAAAAAATCAAGATGCGGCTGAATCCAATGCAATTCTTCGTACGAAACAAATTCTAAAATCCAGCAGGCTTTATGATTGTTTTTATCTTCGGGCGAAAAGCAAATCGAAACCAATTCGTCAAATAAATGTGGGTTTTCAAGAACATCTTGTGCGCATTTCAAGCGGTTTTCTCTATGAGCACTAACGTAATTCAGTTTTTCTTGTAGTTCAGAAAGCATTTTTTTTGAATTTGATTTTAAAATACAAATTTAGACTCAATTTTCGGTTCTCAAATTCGAATTCAGTATCTTTGTCCATTATTTTAAAATAGAAATAATGATACAACTTCACGATAAACAATTCGTTCCATTTATTTCGGCTAAAGAAATTGATTTTGCTTTATCCAAAATAGTGGCGCAGGTAGAAGATGATTTTGGGGATGATACACCAATTTTTATCGGAGTTTTGAATGGCGCTTTTATGGTTGTAGCTGATTTTCTGAAAAAATATAAAAAACCATGCGAAGTTTCATTTATCAAAATGGCATCGTATGAAGGAACTGAAAGTACAAATTCGGTTAAAGAATTAATCGGAATTAATCAGGACCTTTCAGGAAGAACTGTTGTCATAATCGAAGATATTATTGACACAGGAAATACAATCGAAGAATTAAAACATAAGTTTAAAGAACAAAATGTAAAACATTTTAAAATTGCAACTTTGTTCTTTAAACCCGATGCTTATAAAAAAGATATCAAAATAGATTACATCGGAATCAGGATTCCAAACAAATTCATTGTAGGCTACGGCCTGGACTACGATGGTTTAGGGAGAAATTTACCCGAAATCTATAAGTTAGCAGAATAATTTTAAACAAAGACAACTATATATTCATTTTAAACTTCTTAAAAAACAAGAAGCACAACAATTACTTTCATTATGATTAACATCGTTTTATTTGGAAAGCCTGGAGCAGGAAAAGGAACTCAGGCAGAATTTTTAAAAGAAAAATACAATTTAACACACCTTTCAACAGGAGATATTTTTCGTTTCAATTTAAAAAATGATACTGAACTTGGAAAAAAAGCAAGAGTTTTTATGGACAATGGAGAATTGGTTCCTTGTGAAGTAACAACTGCAATGTTAATTGATGAGGTAAAAAAGCATCCGGATACAGCAGGATTTTTGTTCGACGGTTATCCAAGAACAATTAATCAGGCAGAGGCTTTAGATAAATTTTTGCCAACAATCGGATCAAGCGTAACAGCAACAATCGCTTTAGAAGCTGATGACGAAATTTTGGTAGCACGTTTATTAGAAAGAGGAAAAACAAGTGGAAGAGCAGATGATCAGGACGAAGAAAAAATTCGTATGAGGTATCAGGAATACAACGAAAAAACAGCTCCGTTAATTGGGTATTATAAAGAGCAAAATAAATTTCATGCCGTAAACGGTATCGGAACTATCGAGCAGATTACAGAGCGATTAACGTCAGTTATAGATAATTTGTAGAAGCTTTTCCAGCTGTACGTTACAAGTCCTCGCTAAAAAAACTATTTTTCCAAACCATAAAACGAGCTTCCGCTGGTCGCTGTTTTCTGGTAGGAAAAATTAGTTTTTTTAGCTCCGGGCTTTTCTCTTCCATCTGGGCTAAAAATCAAGATTGCGAATTATTTTTAACGAAAACATTTTTATAACGAACCTACACTCAATTGGAAATACTAATTATATTTTTTCTGATTTTATTAAACGGAGTTTTCTCCATGTCTGAAATCGCTTTGATTTCGGCCCGTAAAAACAGGCTTGAAACAGCAGCAAAAAAAGGCAACAAAAGCGCTAAAACGGCACTCGATTTAGCCAATTCCCCAAACAAATTTTTATCAACAGTACAAATCGGAATTACCTTAATCGGAATTTTGACGGGTATTTATTCCGGAGATAAAATCACAATGGATGTCGAAACTTTTGTTGGCGGCATTGCAGTTTTAAAACCTTATGCACATTCAGTTGCAGTTGGAATTGTGGTAGTTGTATTGACTTTTTTCTCATTGGTTTTGGGAGAATTACTGCCAAAACGAATTGGATTAAATTATCCAGAATCAATTGCCAAAATGGTAGCCATGCCGATGAAAGTAATTTCGATCATTACGGCACCATTTATTTGGTTATTAACTTCTTCAACAGATTTCTTGTTGAATATTTTGCAAATCAAACCAACCGCTGACGGAAAAGTTACGGAAGAAGAAATCAAGGCCATCATTAAAGAGGGTACCGAAGTGGGGGAAGTTCAGGAAATTGAGCAGGATATTGTGGAGAGAGTTTTTCATATTGGAGACCGCAAAGTAAGCTCGTTGATGACACATCGTAAATCGGTAGATATGCTTCCTTTAAAAGAAGATAAAGCTAAAATTAAAGAGCTGGTGGTTCAGGATTTACATGCAGTTTATCCGGTTTACAATGATAATTATGATGATATTGTTGGAGTTGTGACCTTAAAAAATATTTTTGCCAATATCGAAAAAGATAATTTTGATTTGGCTTCAATAATGACGGAAGCTCCTTATTTAATGGAACAAACCACTGCTTACAAAGCTTTGGAAAATTTTAAAAAAACAGGTATTCATTATGCGTTGGTTTCAGACGAATATGGCGTTTTTCAGGGACTGATTACCCTGAACGATATCCTTGAAGCTTTGGTTGGTGACGCATCTGAATTTTACAAAGATGAATTCCAGCTTATAGAAAGAGAAGACGGTTCATGGCTGGTTGACGGGCATTATTCGTTGCACGATTTCTTAACCTATTTTGAATTAGACGAATTAACAAACGATTACGAAGTAAACACCGTAAGTGGAATGATTATGACTGAACTTTCTCATATCCCAAAAGAAGGTGAGAAGTTAGTTTGGCAGAAATTTGTCTTAGAAGTTGTCGATATGGACGGCGTTAAGATTGATAAAGTGTTAGTAAAAGCTTTAAAAGAGTAGAGGAAAATTTGTTTCATGTTTAAAGTTTCAAGTTGCGTAATGCATAACCTGAAACCTGAAACCTGAAACTATACATAAACAAAGAAAATGACAGAAGGAAATTTTGTAGATTACGTTAAGATATATGTTTCTTCCGGAAAAGGAGGGAAAGGATCTACGCATTTACATAGAGAGAAATTTATTGAAAAAGGAGGTCCGGACGGAGGAGACGGTGGACGTGGAGGACATGTATATTTAGTTGGGAATAAAGGACTCTGGACATTATTTCATTTAAAGTTTGCACGTCATATTAAAGCGGGTCATGGTGGAGACGGAGGTTCTGACAGAAGTACAGGTGCAGACGGAGAAGATAAAATCATTGAAGTGCCTCTTGGAACTGTTGTAAAAGACAAAGAAACCGGGGAAACGCTTTTTGAAGTTACAGAACACGGTGAAAAAAAGATTCTGGCAAAAGGAGGAAAAGGAGGTTTAGGAAACTGGCATTTTAGAAGTTCGACAAATCAAACGCCTCGTTACGCACAGCCTGGTTTACCGGGTTTAGAAATGGATGTGATTTTGGAACTTAAAGTTCTGGCAGATGTTGGTTTGGTTGGTTTCCCAAATGCAGGGAAATCTACATTATTGTCTGTATTGACTTCAGCAAAACCAAAAATTGCCGATTATCCTTTTACTACTTTAAAGCCTAATTTAGGAATCGTGGCTTACAGAGATTTTCAGTCTTTTGTAATTGCAGACATTCCAGGAATTATTGAAGGTGCTGCAGAAGGAAAAGGTTTAGGGCATTATTTCCTTCGACATATTGAACGTAACTCAACTTTATTGTTTTTGATTCCTGTTGACACGGCAGATATTAAAGGTGAATATGATATTTTGGTTAATGAGTTGACGAAATATAATCCTGAAATGTTAGACAAAGAACGTCTTGTCGTTATTTCAAAATGCGATATGCTGGATGATGAATTGAAAGCCGAACTGAAAGCCGAGTTAGATATTTCTTTCAAAGGAGTTCCTTATATGTTTATTTCATCTGTTGCTCAGCAAGGTTTGACTGATTTGAAAGATAAGCTTTGGAAAATGCTTAATGAGTAAAAAAAATATTGAATTTTATATGAGGGTGTTCTGTACTGCAGGACACCTTTTTTGTTTTTAATAAAATGTTAAATTCGCAAAAAAGCAATAAAAAGAGACTTCTAAATTTGATTTTCAATGTGAATTAAGTGTTATGATTGTGAAAATGAATTATCTTCGCAAGACTTAAACAAAATAACATGAAAAAAATAATTTTATTCTTGACCATGTGCCTTATGGCATTCCCTGTAAGAGCCGATGAAGGAATGTGGTTCTTAATGTTCATCGAAAGACTGAATCATAGAGATATGCAGAAAATGGGTCTGCAATTGACAGCCGAAGAAATTTACAGCATTAACCACCATAGTTTAAAAGATGCGATTGTGCAGTTTAACGGAGGCTGTACTGCTGAGATTGTTTCTAAAAATGGTTTGGTTTTAACCAACCACCACTGCGGTTACGATGCAATTGCTGAACTTTCAACTGCTGAGCAAAACTATTTAAAAGATGGTTTCTGGGCGAAAGACCGTAGTCAGGAAATGAAGCCAAAATCTTTGTATGTTCGTTTCTTCGTGCGTATGGATGATGTCTCAAAAAGAATTTTGTCAAAAGTAAATCCTACTATGACAGAAACGGAAAGAAACAAAATCATTCAGCAGGAAATTGCTTTAATCGAAAAGGAAAATAACGAAGGCGGAAAATATACCGTTTCTGTTCGTCCTTTTTTTCAGGGAAATGAATATTATTATTTCGTTTATCAGGATTATACAGACGTACGTTTAGTTGGAACGCCTCCTGAAAGTGTTGGTAAATTTGGTGGAGACACTGACAACTGGGAGTGGCCTCGTCAAACAGGAGATTTCTCAATGTTCAGAGTATATGCTGACAAAGACGGCAATCCTGCAGAATATTCTAAAGACAATGTGCCATTGCAGCCAAAACATTATCTTCCGGTAAGTATCAAAGGAGTAAAAGAAAATGATTTTGCAATGATTTTAGGTTACCCAGGAAGAACAAACCGTTGGATGCCGGCCGGAGGAATCGAACAAAACATAAAATATGCTTATCCTGCATGGGTTGAAGGTGCTAAAACCGGAATGGACCAAATGAAAAAGTATATGGATAAGGATGCTACTGTTCGTTTGCAATATGCTTCAAAATATGCTTCGACTGCCAATTACTGGAAAAACCGTCAGGGTATGATTGATGCGTTGACAAAAGCTGGAACAGTAGATATAAAAGCAGCTCAGGAAGATAAATTTTACGAATGGGCGAGTAAACCTGCTAATAAAGAAAAATACGAAAATGTTATTCCAACAATCAATGATTATTACAGAGAAACGAATTTAAAAGCGACTCATGATAATTATTTAATACAGCTTTTACGTACTTCAGCTCTTGCAACAGGACCTGCAACTTTAGGAAATGCATTAATTGCATACTCTAAGGAAAATGATGCTAAAAAAGCAGAAATGCTTCCTAAAATCAATGCAATGGTGGAGAGTATTTATGGTGAATTTTATCCTCCATTAGAAAAAGATGTATTGACAGCGCAGTTAAATTTATATGCTGCAAAAGCGGCTGAATATGGTTTAGCGCCACAAATCGCTAAAATGAAAGCAGCTAATAATGGTGATTTTACTGCGGATATTGCAAAAGCAACTGAAACAAGTTTCTTTACATCTAAAGAAAAGGTTTTAGAATACTTAGCAAGTCCAAAACCGGCGGCACTTCCACTTGATCCTTTGTATATTATCTCTACTGATTTGTTGACAAAGTACCGAGCTAAATCAGATGATCAGGCAAAAGCGGATGATGGTTTTGCAACCGCTTACCGTTTATTGGTAGAAGGTTTAAGAGAATCAAAATTGAATGCGGTTAAATATCCGGATGCAAACTCTACTTTGAGATTAACTTACGGAAAAGTTCGTGCTTTACCAGCTGATCCTCGCAACGATGCAAAAATCAACAATTATACAGATATGGCTAGTATGGTAAAAAAATACAAAGCCGGAGATGCTGAATTTGATTTGCCAAAACGTTTGTTAGAATTAAACAATGCAAAAGATTTTGGACAATATGCTGATAAAGCGGGTTATATGCCAGTGAATTTCTTGACTGATAACGATATTACAGGAGGAAACTCTGGTTCACCGGTTCTTAACGGAAAAGGAGAATTAATCGGAATCGCTTTTGACGGGAACATCGAAGCAATGGCAGGAGACGTAATTTTCGACTCTAAATTACAAAGAACTATCAACGTTGATATTCGTTACGTACTTTGGATTATCGACAAATACGCAGGAGCAAAAAATATTATTGACGAATTGACGATTGCAAAATAATCTCAATTTTGTATAAAAATTAAACCCGACAGAATTCAAATCTGTCGGGTTTTTGTTACCTTGATTTTAGCTATGTCAGGCTGAGCGGAGTCGAAGCCCTTATCAACAGGTTAATTTACTTTCACCCTAATACCCTTTGTATGGCTCGCAAATTCCGGAGCATACATACTTTGAATAGTAGTAATTCCATTAGAGAATTCACCGCTGTTATTGACTCTTATATCATATTCTAACACATAAGTTCCTTTGTTAATCCTGCTAAAGAAGAAATGAGTTGCGGCATCTTTTGTACTCATATAATAACCCAATTGATCTTTATATTGATATTCAGAAAGTACATTTACTGGCTCAAAACAGGAAGCACGCATATCTTTCAAATGAATGTATTCTGTATCTTCTTTCGCAGAAATAATTAATCTCACGGTAATTAAATCACCAATTTTTAAAGGATTTTTACTTGTGATTTTTACTAATTCATCACCTTTCAAAGTGCTTTTCTTTAGATATAATTCTTTTGCAACTGATAAAACCGCTCCGGAGTTATTTTTGATTTTGTCCAAATCTTCAAAATACTGCCAGTAAACACCACCAAAACCGGGAACTTTAGATTTGTTTTCAATTTTTATTGAAGCCATTTCTTTTTTCACTTCTTCTGCTCTCCAGTTCATTTTGATATAACCGGTTGCAGCTTCTTTTTCGTTTTCTGCTAATTTTTTAGTTACGATTTTTTCATCTCCCAATTTTATCACGGTATTATCTTTTACAGAAAGCCAGTCTGTTCCCTGCATTAGTAGAGCATAAATCGCTTCGGTCGTTGATTTTGTCGTTGGCCAGTTTTTGGTTTGTTTGTTTTTTAATAACCAGACTTTCATAGCATCAATAGATTTTGTGTCCTGATTTACTTCGGCGAAAGCCTCAATTAGCAATGCCTGAGTTTCAATTGGAGCCTGATACCAGTACCAGCCTGCTTTGTTGGCAATCCAGTACATGCCCCAGTCTTCATTGTTGGATGCAGTTTCTTTTAAGCTTTCAATAATTGTTTTAGCACTTTCTTTTTCTTCAAAACGATTCAAAATTAAAGAGGCTAACCCTTTTTCGTAAATAGAATAATTTAGCCACTCTTTTTTAGCAGTTTCCAGATATAACTTCGTTGCTTTTTTCAAAGTATCAGAAAGAGGGTATTTCTCTAAATAAAAACTTCTGGTATAGAGATAATGCAAGTCAGAATACGGATTAAACCATAAAAATTTATCTCCTTTTTTAAGATTACGAGTTCTCGTTTTATGATGTTCTAAAAACTTTTGATCTAAATACGGAATTCCGGTTTTTGCAATTTCATTTATTTTTAAAGCATTCTTTTCGTCTTTGCTCAGTTTTGATAAATGTCCTAAGCCTGCCAGAATATGTCTGGTAATATATTCGCTTTCATCACCGCCTTCAAACCACGGAAAACCTCCGGAGCTGTTTTGCTTCTTTTTTAGTTTTTCGAAAGTAGCTTCGTGAGATGTTTTCATTTTCTCCAAATCAAACAAAAGCGCCAGGTTCTTTTTCTTTTCCTCTTCGCTTTGTGAAGCGTCATTCAGCCAGGGAGTTTCAGCCAGAATTATCGATTTTAATTCTTCGTTTTCTTCTAATTTAGAATTCAGTTTCCCGTTTTTTCTCCAGTCTTCAAAAACAGTTGCAATTTTAGGATTGCTGGAAATAATCTCAGAAGCCAGTGCATTTGCATAAAAGCGGGCAAAAGTCTGTTCGGCACATTCATGCTCGTATTCCATCAGATAAGGAAGTGACTGAATCGCAAGCCAGGTTGGATTTGAGGTGTATTCCAACGTAAACTGATGGTTTCTTAAGGTTGTTGAATTATTATTCTTTAAATTCTCAAACGTATATTCTTTTGTAGAATTCTCACGAACCCAAACGGGAATACTTTCTGTAACCAGCATATTGTTGGTCAGAACGGGTAAGATATTTTCTTCTCCATCTGAAAAATTACCTGCTTTTGCCAAAATTTTATACTGAACCCCCTGCAGGCCTTCCGGAATTGAAATTGTCCAGTTGACAGTTGTATTTCCATAAGGTGGAATGGTGAAATTTTTAATATTATCGGTATTCAGCATTTTAGCATCTATTGGCTGCATGGTTACAGCGTCAAAGAATTGTAAACTGGCAATTCCGGTTTTGGCTTCGGCAGTAACATTCGAAATTTTTGCGCTGATAACAATTGTATCTTTTTCTCTGAAGAAGCGCGGAAAATTTGGTAAAACCATTAGTTCTTTTTGAGTCACAACACTTTTCTCTAAATAACCTGAAGCGGCTTCTTTGTTATGTGCAAGCAGACGAAGTTTCCATGAGGTTAAAGCTTCCGGGGATGTAAAATTAAAACTCACTTTTCCTTTAGAATCTGTTTTTAAATTTGGGAAAAAGAAAGCGGTTTCAGAAAGGTTTTTTCTGGCTTTTACTTGGGTTAAGTCTTGTAACGCTGTTTTGGTTGAAATTATAATTGCTCCTGCGGATGCTTTGTTTCCGTAAATCGCCGTGGCTTTATCTGGTGTTAAAAAATCTATATCAAGAAGATTCTCAGGATCTATTTTTTTGAAATTATCTTCAGATGAAATTTCGCCGTCAATAATATATAATGTTGTAGCCTTAATAACCATCGAGGTTAAACCACTTGTAATTTTTTGACCCGGAACAAATTTTACTTTATTAGTTTGAAAATAGTATTCAGGACTTGACGATGCGGCTAATAAAGCAGGTTTTACAAATCGAACCATATCTACTTTTGCTGCTGCAGAATCTACAACAACATTACTTACCGCTCCGACTCCAACAGGCTCATCAACAGTTAGTACTGCATCTGGGTCTCCTTTGATCGTTTCGCTGCCTACTTTTTTATCTTTAATATCAGCAATTGTAATGCCCAACGAATCGCCATATCTACTGTTGTGAAAATTAAAACCAAACCATTTTAGTTTAATTTCTTCATCTTTTAAATCGAACGGAAGATGTATATCGTTTAAATAATTAACATTAGAATAGATTTGTTCAAAACCTATTGAAGTTTTAAAATTAGCACGATTATAATTGTAATTATTAAAATTTAATAACTCCCATTCTGTTACGGTAAACTGATCTAAAGAGCTGTCGTACATCGAAGCCAAAACTTCTGCTTCCGTTTTGGTATGAAGACCATTTAATTTGAATGACCAGTTTTCAGGACTTCCGGGTTGTATTTTAGTTCTAAAACTTTCTACAGTCCATTCTAGTTTTGGTTCTTGCATTTTTAAAGAAACTGCAATTTCATCTGTAAAATTTTCATTTTCAAAAACACAATCAAATCCTATTTTTATTTGTTTTTCAAATTCATTTTTTAAAGGAATTTTGATGGTTGTTTCGTGATTTTTCAAATGAACAACGTTTTCAAAATATATCTTATTTTCATAGTTTGCATTGGTTATCAGATAAAGCTCTTGAATAACGGATGCTACTTTTATTAAAGTATAACCATCTTTTTTAGGATCAGTGTTAACTTGCTCTACGGTAAATAATTTACTTGGATCGTATTTGTCTTTGCTTTGTTTAATGCTAAAGTTTGAAGTCGCTTCGACAGGATTATTAAAAGTATCTTTTGCAGAAAATACTATTTTGTAATTCCCAGATTTATAATTCGAAATAAAGTCTAAAACTATTTTTTTATCTTTTTCAGTATCAATCTTTTTTGAGAATAATAAGGTTTCTGAATGTTCCTTGTTAATTGAGTTTTCAGACATTTCATAAGGAAATAATTTTTCAAAATCTTCTTTAGAAATCATTTCCAGTTCAGCTTTATTAAAAATTGCAGGTTTGAATTTATTAGAAAAAGGACTTACAAAGTATAATTTTACTTCACCTTTAGCAGCCAAAAATTCACCATTTAGATTGGTGCTGCTTAATTTAATTTCATTTTTGTCTTTGGTATCAATGCGATTCGGAATTTGCACATTTAACATTAAATCATGATACCCAATTTTTACGGATGTTTGTGCTGTATGCGTTTCTCCGTTTATATCAGTAACAGAAGCTTCGATATCATAATTAAAAACTGGTAAATTTTCTTTTAAACTGTTTTCTGAAGGTAATGCCGTAAAATCAATAGTAAATTTCCCTGAAGCATCTGTTTTAGTTTCTCCAACAACCAAAGTTTCATTTTCTTCACGACCGTAATAATTTCTAAAATAAGTAGTATATCTTGATACAGTATATTTTACTACAGCATCTGAAATAGAACTTCCTGCAAAAGCTTTTGCATTTCCTTTTATTTTGACTGGCGCATTAAGTTGGAAACTTTCTTTTTTAGTATCAAAAGTCACTTCAAATTTTGGACGTTTGTATTCTTCAACGTCAAAATATTTTGTAGAATTTTCCAGATTTGTATTGTTCCAAAATGTTTCGTCGGTTTTTTCAATATCATCAGGGCGAGAAACTCCAATGTGATAACTGCCTGTCATACCGTTTTTAGGAATTATGAATTCTCCAAAAAAGGATCCATATTCATTTGTCTTCACGTCAAATTCTTTTATCTTTTGATAATTTCCATTCGTAACGAAAACTTTATAGTTTATATTGGCTACAACACTTGTTTTAGTCTTGTTCTTTTGAATGACAATTCCTTTAAAATAAACATTTTGACCAGGTCTGTATATGGCGCGGTCCAGATAGAATTCGACCTTTGCATCTGTTCTTTTATTTTCAGATGTTTTATATTCTTCAGCATATTGAATATAATTTTTTGGAATTACAATACTATCATTTTCAAGAATAAATTTTATTCTTCTGGGATCATATGCATATTGATTGGTGCTAACTTTAAATGATGTTATTCCATCAATATTTGTCTTTTTTACTTCATCTTTAAGTTGGATAGAGACATTTTCAAGAGGCTTTCCAGTTTTTCGATCTAAAACCTGATAGGTTTCGGTTTGATCTTTTCTGGAAACAAGTGCTGAAATATTTGAAACAGTAATAGTTTCATAACCAAATGCCTTTTTGTCTTTTGAATCTGAGTCACTTTCAAAATAAACCAAATAATTTCCTTTTGGTAATTTTGTTAATAATACTTCCGTTGAGTAAGGAAAATAATTTTTTTTATCAATTAAGTTATAAGTTTCAGAACTAATTTTCTTTTGTTTCTGAAGAATCAATTTTACCAAACTGTCTTTTCTAATTTCAGATACTTCTTCAAATTTAAAAGCTTGAGATAGATCAATTTTATAAAAAGAAATACTTAGTTTGTTTACATTGGTATATTGAATGTGAGCTCTTGTATTTTCATTTTCATAACTGTTTTTTATAAGCTCAACAGAGAGAAATTTTGATAGTATATTTTGTTTTTGAACAGAAGCAAGTTTTGAAGTATTTGATTTGTCATCTTTTTTTATAATTTCATCAAGCAATGCTAAGGCTTCAACTTTATTATTAGGATAGGTTTCCTTTGAAGCCAATTGCAGTAAAACTTTAGCTTTTTCTAATTTTATCTTCTGAGTAAGGTCATTTTTAGTCGCTTTTTTTGCAAGTTGATCTAAATAAGAACTAAAACTCTCGGCCGAATCAAGTAAAATTTGAGAGCAAAATTGTGCACGGTCAAATTGATTTTCTAATGACGGATTATCTGCTTCTAGTTTTTGATATAAAGACACAACTTTCCTGGTATTCTCATCTTTTGCAAAATCAAGATTGAATTTTAAAAATGTATCAGAATCCCCTAAAAGTTCCTCTTTATGATTGTTTAAAGCTGTATGATCAATTTTCCAGGTTTCTATTTTCTCTTTATAAAAATCAATATTTTCTTTTACTAAATAAGTATATACATTTTCTTCTTTAAATTTTTCGAGCAAAGGAAAATCAAAAATATCTTTGTAAGATGTTAATGGCGTTTTCTTTAAAATTTCTTCATTTTCCAATGTTTTTTCGAATGCAAGAACTACATCATTTTCAGAAATAAGTTCCGCAGTAACATAATCTGATTCCGGAACCGCTACTGAATCAATTTCTTCAATTTTAATACCTGTAACAGAAGCAGTATCAATCGTTGCAGCCGCTGCATCGATGAGTGCAGCCGCGCTATCAACAACTGCTGCAGCACTGTCTACATATGCCACTGCACTATCAACAATAGCGTATACGTCATCATAATTATATTTGTCTTTTAAATGTTTGGCATATATGAGATTCAAAATTGCTTTTGAAGGTATTGAAACTCTATTGATGTCTTTTTTTAGGTTTTCTACGATTTTGGTTTTTGCATTTTCATCAAGAACCTGAAGATATTTGGAATGATAAAAAAAACATTTTATCATTTGTGGTTCATCTTTTTTAGCAACGGCTTTTTTATAAATTTTAGCGACTACTTCATTAGCCGATTTAATTTTGCCTTCATTTTCGTAGTTAATGGCTTTAGTCCATTTTTTATCGTTTTGTTGTGCAAATAGAGAAATAGAGAAGAGTAAAAAAACAAAAAGTATATTTTTCATAAGGTAGTTTTTGCTATTTATGTTTTTTAGAGTTTGTAAGTCATTAAAAAATTTTCGTACAAATTACTAATTTATCACCAAAAGCAAAATATGCATTTTATAATTCCTTATTTTTGAGTTATGAAAAAACTTCTGCAGCTTCTTTTTTTGCTTGCGCCAATTTTGATTTGGTCACAATCGAATTTTGAAAAAGCCGAAAAATTATTTCATGCTAAAAAATACGATGAAGCCCAGACTATTTTTGAAGGAATTTTGAAAACCAGACCTTCAGATATAAAAACTCTTGAATATTTGGGTGAGATTGCTGCTTATCAGAAATCATGGATGGAAGGGGCAGAATATTTCAGGAAACTGAAAGAATTAAAACCTGCTGAGGCTGATTATTTTTATAAATTTGGTGGCTGCTTGGCGATGAGAGCCAACGAAGTTAATAAAATAAAGGCTTTTGGAATGGTAGACGATATGAGAGAAGCTTTTGAAAAAGCGATTAGTCTCAATCAAAAGCACATTCCTGCCCGATGGGCTCTGATTGAAATTTATCTGCAGCTGCCCGGAATTTTAGGCGGGAGCGAATCAAAAGCAATATCCTATTCAAACGAACTGGCGAAAATTTCACCTGTTGACGGTTATTTATCTAAGGGAAGAATCGAGGAGTATTTTAAAAGATACGATTCGGCCGAAAAAAATTATAAAAAAGCACACGAAATTGGCAATTCAAAAGTTACATTTCAAAAATTATATAATTTATATTTGAACAAATTAAAAGAGCCCAAAAAAGCTCAGGAATTAAAACGAAAATTTGACTCAAAATAATCAAATCTCAAATACTGAATTCTGAAATCAATTAGAATTTGGAACTTAAAAATTGAAATTTTAAATGAAAACACATTTCATCGCCATAGGCGGAAGTGCGATGCACAATTTAGCATTAGCATTACATAATAAAGGATATCATGTTACAGGAAGTGACGATGCTATTTTTGAACCTTCAAAATCAAGATTAGAGAAAAAAGGAATTCTTCCTGCAGAAATGGGATGGTTTCCTGAAAAAATTACTGCAGATATTGAAGCTGTAATTTTAGGAATGCATGCCAAAGCAGATAATCCTGAATTGCTAAAAGCACAGGAACTAGGGCTTAAAATATATTCTTATCCGGAGTTTTTATACGAACAATCAAAAAATAAAACCCGTGTTGTAATTGGTGGTTCTCACGGAAAAACGACAATTACTTCGATGATTTTGCATGTGATGCATTACCATAATATCGCAGTAGATTATATGGTTGGAGCACAATTGGAAGGTTTTGATACCATGGTGCATCTTACAGAAGAAAATGATTTTATGGTACTGGAAGGTGATGAGTACTTATCTTCTCCAATTGACCGTCGTCCGAAGTTTCATTTGTATCAGCCAAATATTGCTTTAATTTCAGGAATTGCTTGGGATCATATCAATGTGTTTCCAACTTATGAAAATTATGTAGAGCAGTTTGAAATTTTCATTTCGAAAATTACTAATGGCGGAATTTTGGTTTACAATGAAAATGATCCTGAAGTAAAACGTGTATCTGAGGCTGCAACAAATCCAATTCGTAAATTACCTTATCATACACCGGAATATTCAGTAAGTGATGGCGTAACGTTATTGAAAACTCCTGAAGGAGATATGCCAATTGAGGTTTTTGGAGCTCATAACTTAAATAATCTTGCCGGTGCAAAATGGATCTGCCAGAATATGGGTGTTGACGAAGCTGATTTCTACGAAGCAATTGCAAGTTTTAAAGGAGCATCAAAACGTTTAGAAAAAATCGCGGAAGGTAAAGGTAAAGTAGCTTATAAAGATTTTGCACATTCCCCAAGTAAAGTAGCTGCAACTACAAAAGCAGTAAAAGAGCAATATCCGGACAGAACTTTGGTAGCTTGTTTGGAATTGCATACCTATAGCAGTTTAAACGCTGAATTTTTAAAAGAATACGAGGGCGCATTAGAATATGCTGATATAGCCGTTGTGTTCTATTCACCGGATGCGGTAAAAATTAAACAACTGGAAGAAGTAACTTACGAACAAATTGCCAATTCTTTTAATAGAGAAGATTTGATTATTTACACCAATCCAGCTGAATTCAAAGAATATTTATTCAATTTAAATCTGGACAATTCAGCCTTGCTTTTGATGAGCTCAGGAAATTATGGAGGTTTAAATTTTGATGACGTTAAGGAGTTGATTAATTAGTAAATGAGATAATTAGATAATGTGCCAATTGTTTTCAGTTGGCACTTTTTTTTAAATTATCTAATTGGCACATTATCTTATTATCTAATTTAAATTTGTGTAGATATAATGTCCGACAATCTTATACTCAAACAAACAATCTTCCAAAACCTGTCCGCTGCCAATATTATGAACAATTAGATTTCGTTTACCATCATCTGATTTTTTGTTTGTGACGATTCCAATGTGAGGTAGTTTGTCTTTTATCATCCAGGTAACGATTTCTCCTGTTTTATAATCTTTTGCATTTTCAGAAACAGCTAATTTTGTTCCTTTTCTTTCAAAGAAAACTTCTAGATTAGGAACTCTTCGGTGGTCGATATTTGTATCTGTTTTTGTCATTCCCCATTTTTTTAAATTGGGATAAAGAGCAAAATTAGCATTCATATCTTCGTGAACTTCTTTTTGCAAATCGATTCCCAATTTTCTGTACGCCCTGATTATTACATCGGTGCAGACACCTTTTCCTTCCGGTATGTCACCATTGGGATATTTTATGGCAAAATAGGCAGGATCATATTGTATCGATGGATCAATTATGGAAACAGCTGCTTCGGATAATTTTTCTTCAAAAGTTTTTGCAACAGTTTTAGTAGGGGTACTAAAAGCTAATTTGTTGTTTTCTTTTTGATTACAAGAAAAGAAGAAGAGCGCAATAAAAATAAGACAGATAGTTTTCATTCTTTTTTATTTTAAAATTAATGATTATCGAAATAACAAATGAGTTTTTATTGAATGATTTTTCTTATTTTTGAAAATATTGATAAAACTATATGCCTGAAAAAATTAGAGTTGTCTATACAACAAGCGAAAATCCTGATTTCATATTTTTATACAACACTTTTGATACTTTTTTGTGGGAACGTTACCCGGAATTAAAAACGGATTATTGGCAAAATAATTTGATAGAATTCAACCCCAATGTGGTTATGTTGTATCTAGACAGCGAACCAGTGGGCTGCGGTTGTTTTAAAAAATATAATAATACTACGGCTGAACTGAAAAGAATGTTTGTTTTACCTGCAGCAAGAGGACTTGGATTGGCACAGCTAATTATTAAGGAAGTTGAAAATAAGGCAATCGAACAAGGTTTCGAAGTTTTGATTTTAGAAACACTGTATAAACAAGTTGAAGCAATTACTTTATATCAAAAAGTTGGATTTAAAATAACTGATAACTACGAACCTTATGTGGGGCAAAAAAATAGTGTTTGTATGAGCAAAAACATTAATATTTAACCAAATGCAAGCAACACATTTTCCAATTACAAATTGGTCTGAAGACGACCGTCCGCGCGAAAAATTAATGATTAAAGGCAAAAACGCTTTGAGCGATGCCGAACTGATTGCAATTTTGATTGGTTCGGGAAGTCGTAACGAATCAGCTGTTGATTTGAGTAAACGAATCTTATCGAGTGTAGATACCTTAAATTCTTTGGGAAAAATGTCTCTCAGCCAGTTAACTAATTTTAAAGGAATAGGGGAAGCAAAAGCCATTGCAATTATTGCAGCACTTGAATTAGGTAGACGTAGAAGGGCAGAGGATACGGTCGAATTAACAAAAATAACATCCAGTAAAATTGTTTTCGAAATCATGCAGCCTATTATTGGGGAACTTCCGCATGAAGAATTTTGGGTGCTTTTTCTGAATAATTCCAATAAGGTAATTTTAAAATCTCAATTAAGTAAAGGAGGTATCTCAGGAACTATTGTTGATGTGCGTATTGTTTTTAAACTTGCTTTAGAAAATGGGGCGACTGGCCTGATATTATGTCATAATCATCCTTCAGGCGGATTGATTCCGAGTGAAGCCGATAGACATATTACAAAGAAAATAAAACTGGCCGGTGATCAATTAGATGTTAAAGTTTTAGATCATTTGATTATTACTGAAACAAAATATTATAGTTTTGCGGATGAAGGAATTTTATAAGTTATGAATACAAATATTACGGACGTTTTTTTTGATTTGGATCACACGCTTTGGGATTTTGACAGAAACTCAGAAATGGCCTTTGAACGGATTTTTAAAAGCAAATTTCCGGAAATCAGATGTCAGGATTTTATAGAAAAATATATTCCTGTAAATCAGGCCTGCTGGAAATTATATCAAAATGATAAAATTACACATCAGGAATTACGTTATAACCGATTGAAATTCTCTTTTGATGCTTTGGGAATGATTGTTTCTGATGAAGATATAAATGTAATAGCAAATGATTATATTGAATTTTTAACAGATAATAATCATCTTTTTGAAGGAGCTATTGAAGTTTTGGATTATTTAAAACCGAAATATAACTTGCATATCATTACCAATGGTTTTGCAAGTGTTCAGGATAAAAAAATAAACAATGCGGCCTTGTCGGGTTATTTTAGTACGATTACAAATTCTGAATTGGCAGGTGTAAAAAAACCAAATAGTATTATCTTTGATTATGCTGTGAATTTGGCACAGGCTTCAAAAGAAAATTGTATTATGATTGGTGATTGTCTGGATGCGGATGTAAATGGTGCGTTGAATGCTGGTCTTGATGCTATTTTTTTTAACGATAAGAAGGTAGAAGTACCTATGAATATTAAACAAATAAACAATCTTTTAGAACTTAAAAAATATTTATAATTATGAGAATTAAATTTTTATTGCTTTTTCTTTTTACTTCCTTTTTAGGTTTTTCGCAATCTGTAAACGACTTTAAAGCAGTTATTGTACCTATAAAATTTGATTTTGCAAAAGGGGTAAATCCATACAGGCTTTCAACCCAGACAAAAGCAAATCTAATTAAGGCAGGATTTGAAGCTTATTATGAAAATGATCAGCTTCCGGCAGAATTAATTAACCGTTGTGATTTATTATATGCAGATGTAAAAAGGGATAATGCTTTTTTGGTTACAAAACTTTTTATAGAATTTAAAGATTGTTACGGTAAAGTAATGTATACTTCGGAAATAGGGAGAAGTAAAGAAAAAGATTTTGAAACTGCATACCGCGAATGTCTCGATTTGGCTTTCGTTTCAGTAAATAATCTGCATTATAAATATAATGGAAAAACCGGTGTAGTATCTTCTGCAATAACACCAGCGGTTACTGTTGCGGCCGTTTCATCAGTTCCGGCTACTACTTCTGTAGCTTCTACAACTTCTGCTGTTTCAACAACTGCAGTAAATCTTTCTGATCCTAATCTATTGTATGCTCAGCCAACAGAAACAGGTTATCAGTTAATTGACAAAACACCAAAAGTGGTTATGAAATTGATGAAAACTTCTCGTCCTGATTCTTTCATTGCTATAAAAGACGGGGTTCAGGGAACTTTGAATGCAAAAGATAATCAATGGTTTTTTGAATATTATAAAGATGACAAATTAGTTTCTGAAAAAGTTTCAGTTAAATTCTAAACTATAAATTTGGTTAATAGCCATATTTATCTTTCCAACGGTTCTTTAAAAATTCACGGTTGCTATTCTCTCTCGAATTGTTTCCAGGATTATAAAGAACTGTTTCTTTTATAGCATCTGGTAAAAATTCCTGTTCGGCAAAATTATTGGCATAATCGTGAGAATATTTATAGTCTTCGCCATATCCTAATTCTTTCATTAGTTTTGTTGGTGCATTACGTAAATGAATTGGAACTGGTAAATCCCCCGTTTGCTTTACCAATTGCTGTGCATTGCCTATAGCCATGTATGATGCATTGCTTTTAGGTGAGGTGGCCAGATAAATGGCACACTGGCTTAAAATAATCCGGCTTTCAGGATAACCAATTGTAGAAACAGCCTGAAAAGTGTTGTTTGCCATAATGAAAGCCGTAGGATTTGCATTTCCGATGTCTTCGCTGGATAAAATTAACATTCTTCGGGCGATAAATTTTACATCTTCACCGCCTTCTATCATTCTGGCTAGCCAATATACAGCCCCGTTAGGATCACTACCTCTTATTGATTTTATAAAAGCAGAAACAATGTCATAATGCTGTTCTCCGGTTTTGTCATATAAAACGGTATTTTGTTGGACGAGTTCAAGAACCCTGTCGTTTGTAATAATAATTTCGTCACTAGCAGAAGCATTTATAACCAATTCAAAAATATTGAGCAGTTTTCGGCCATCGCCGCCGGAGAGGCGTAACAATGCTTCGGTTTCTTTCAGAACGATTTTTTTAGAAGCTAAAAAGGTATCTGATTTCATTGCTCTGTGTAATAAAGCTTCTAAATCGTCTTTCGTAAAAGCGTTTAAGATATAAACCTGACAACGGGATAATAGTGCGGGTATAACCTCAAAACTTGGGTTTTCGGTTGTTGCTCCAATAAGAGTAATCCAGCCTTTTTCAACTGCTGCTAAAAGTGAATCCTGCTGTGATTTACTGAATCTGTGAATCTCATCGATAAACAAAATTGGGTTCTTAGCTGTAAAAAGGCCTCCGCTTTGTTTTGCTTTTTCAATTACATCGCGTATGTCTTTTACCCCAGAATTTATTGCGCTTAGTACATAAAAAGGTCTTTTGGATTCCTGTGCTATAATTTGTGCCAAAGTCGTTTTTCCGGTTCCGGGTGGTCCCCAGAAAATCAATGACGGAATAATTCCTTTCGAAATTTGCTGCGTTAATGATCCGTTTGGTCCAACCAAATGGCTTTGACTAATGTAGTCTTCTAATTTCTGTGGGCGAATGCGTTCGGCTAAAGGTGCTTCCATTTTGTAAAATTACTATTTTCAATTTCTAATTTAAATTTTTTCAGGAGCTATTTATTTTGTCATTAAGCTATTTCCCGTATTTTGCTGACAAATTATCAGAAAATTTATTTTGGAAGGTTTTTTGATATTTTCTGTTCAATAAATTCTTTTAGAATATGAATGATAATCACTTCAAGTTTTCAAACACTGTAGTTGGACTTCCTCTTTTGTTTGTCCTTTTTTTGTGGATTATCTATTGGATCCAGATTCGGTTTGATTTCGATTTCTATCAAAACGGGATTTATCCTCGTGATTTCTCAGGTCTAAAGGGGGTTTTGTTTAGTCCTTTCATTCATGAGAATTTAAATCATCTTTATAATAACTCAATTCCACTTATTGTACTATTGCCGGCATTGCAGTTTTTTTATCCAAAACAATCTTTAGGAGTTATTTGCTATGGAATTTTATTTTCGGGTTTAATTACATGGTTAATTGGCAGGGAGAATTATCATATTGGGGCTAGTGGTTTAATTTATGTTTTGGTAAGTTTTATATTTTTTAAAGGAATTCAGACCCGATATTATCGTTTAGTGGCATTGTCTTTTGCTGTAATTTTATTGTACGGTGGAATGATCTGGTATGTTTTTCCGGATGTAGATCAAAATATCTCCTGGGAAGGGCATTTAGGAGGTTTTATAACCGGGTTTGGGATGTCTTTGTTTTATAAATCTCCAGAGTATGCAAAGCCAATTGTTTATGACTGGCAAAGTCCAGATTTTGATCCTGCTCAGGATCCTTTTATGAAACATTTTGATGAAAATGGTAATTTTGTTAATACCGAAATTCGGGACGTAGAGCCAGAAGAAATTTCTACTTATTTCAATTCTAATGTTTCGGTAAATTATATCATAACGAAATCAGAATCAGAAGATTAAATGATTTGGAAAATGTTAGTTTGATTGAAATTGGTTATTTTTGTTTGTGGGGATAATTTTATATGTTTCGTATGAAAAAGATATACTTAATAACCGTTTTTCTATCTGTGATAATCAGTTCAAAAAATTTTGCTCAGTGTGATATAAAAAACAGAGTATTAGCTGATGGTACTATGGAGTTTTATTTTGAACCGGCTGTTTTTTATACGACAAAATCAAAATCATTGAAAATAAATATAGTAACAGACAAAGAAAATTATTTTATTGCTTTGCAGCCTACGCCATTTCCTTCTAAAAAAGAAGGCAAAAAAATTAAAGATGATTTGATAATTGAACTCGCTGATACAAAGAAATATAAATTGACTCATTACGACACTCAATATAAAAATAATGATTCGATAATGCAGGTTTTGTATTTAATCGATAGTAATGATATTAAGGCTTTTTTGAATTTTGAAGCTATAACGGCAGAAATTAACATGCAGGGAACTGAGTTTGTTCGAAGTTATAACTTTAAGTTGCATAAACAGGCTATAATGAGACAATTGGCTTGTGTTTTTAAAGAAGAAGATAAATAGAATCACTCGTCATGGGTTATGATCTCATTTTTGTGATGCAGTTTTTTATTAATATTTTTTAAAAGATTATTGAAAATTAGTGTTAAGGATGCAGCATTTATAATTTGGTTTCTGTTATCACGAGGAAGATATTCGTTTGCATAGGTTAACTCTAATTGTATGTCGTTTTTAAATAAATATCCTCCGCCCAAATTTAGCCTGTTCCGGTCAAAAAAGCTTACTCCTGTTACTTTTGTATCGGATTTAAAAAACAATTCATCAGATGCAACAGCATAAACAACACCCTCTCTGAGAACTTTACTGTTGATAGGTTTAATATACTTAATTTGCTGTCGATAGCGTAACACATTTTCATAGTCATAATCTTCGTTTCTCATGTGTCTGAGTTCGATTCTCATTCTGGTGCTAAGAGTATATCCGGTTTTATGAAAATAATATATTCCCTGCAGGGCAAACCTCCATTCAGGAGATTTGTATTGTCCAATTTCAGGAACATCCTTATTGTTATAATACGCCACAAATGAAGAAAGTTTCCAGCGCGGTGTTAAATAATAATGTCCCCACCCTCTGAATGATCTTTGAATGTTATTCTGAAAAATGTTTGAAGATGATTCTGTGCTACTATAGCTGCTGCTGATGTTTAATTCAGTAGACCATTTATGATTTAGAGTTCTGTTAAATTGTAATTCGTTCCAAAATTGTCCATAAGTTTCGGTTTGCGCGAAACTAAAATTCATAATAAATAATGCAGTAAGTAAACTGAGTTTTTTTATTAATCTAAATGGAGCAGTTTGAAAATGCATCAGAATAGTTTAAATTTTATTTTGGCATCTTAACTCTATAATCGTATTTAACTTCTTTGACGGACTGTTTCATATAAGAATGCGCCACAGGCTACAGAAACATTTAAAGATCCAATAGAACCAAACATAGGTAATTTTGCTTTTTCATCAACAATTTTAAGAACAGAAGGGTTAATTCCCCTATCTTCAGATCCCATAATAATTGCAACAGGTTCGTTTAGTGTAATATCATAAATGTTTTGATCTGTTTTTTCAGTTGCAGCAACAGTTTTAATTCCGGAACCCTGCAGATAAAATATAGCGTCTTTGATATGTTCTACTTTGCAAATAGGGATATTAAAAACTGCTCCGGCTGAAGTTTTTACGGTATCACCATTTACAGGTGCAGAACCTGCTTTCTGAATGATAATTCCGTTTACTCCGGTACATTCGGCTGTTCTGATGATAGCACCAAAATTTCGTGCATCAGAAATCTGGTCTAAGATTAAAAATAAAGGCTTTGAACCAGATTCAATAGTAGATTCAACAAGATGTTCCAATTCAATAAATCCAATAGGGGATATGGTCGCAACAGCTCCCTGATGATTATTTGATGTCAGACGGTTAAGCTTTTCAATAGGAACGTAGGAGAAATTCACATTCGCACGTTTCATCACCTTCATTAAATCCTTCATTAATTCACCCGAAACTTCTTTTTGGATGAATACTTTGTCTACTTCTTTTCCTGCCTGAATTGCTTCTATTATGGCTCTGATTCCAAATATTTGATGTTCTTTTTCCATAAGACAAATGTAGGTATAATGTTTTATATAAAAAAAACCACTCTGAATGAACAGAGTGGTTTTGTATTGTTTTGTTTTTTAGCTAATATTAGTTAGCGTCCCACCAAACTTTAGTTGTTACATTACTAACTACAGTTGCATTAGGGTTGTATTGTCTCTCATCAGATGGAGTAGGCAGTCTTACAGGAATAACTTTAGTATCTGAATTTTGGTTTGGTATCAAAGCAGGAAAACCTGTTCTTCTGTAATCATTATATGGCTCCATTGTTAAGAATAAAGCAAGATATTTTTGCTGTATAATATTAGCAATGTCAAATGTAGCAGTTGCGTTTGCTAAGAAAGTAGCTGATGGAGCTGCACCTGTAATTTTTGTTACAGAAGCGGTAACAGCTTCTTCTAATGCAGTTTGAACTCCAGATTGGCCTAACCTTGCTTTTGCTTCAGCTTCGATGAACTTAGCTTCAGCATAAGTTACGATACCAATTTGCCAATCTTTACTGGCAAACCCTCTTTGTCCATCTGTATCATCAAGAGAACTACTTAGGTAGCCTCCTATGTTAGATGTGTGAACGGAATCATCGTCTTCTGGTGCATTTCCAGAGTATCCACCGTCATCATCTATATCAACCATGAATGGTAATCTAGGATCATCATTAGTAACTAAATAATCAACAAAATACTTACCCATTTTTAAGTAATTTGTACGATTGTCGTTAAATGCATACCATTGATTCCATGAGTTTGGCTTGTCAATGAAGTAAGTATTTGCGTCATCAGCATTAGAAGTCATTCCAGCAGCGGTTATGTAATTAAGGGCTTTTTGAGCAGCATTTGCATCCACAGCAGTTAGTCTTAATGCATATCTGGCTTTTAATACATTAGCAACTTTGATCCATTTTGAAATATTTCCTTTGAAAATATAATCATCATCTCCTGGTACTTCTTCGTTGCTAGCTTTAGGTTTTGATAAGTTTACAATAGCCTGATCAAGTATGGTTTGTAATCGAGTATAAATTTCCTGTTGTGTATTGTATTTTGGAGTTTTATTTCCTTCAGCAGCAAGAAATGCTTCGTCATAAGGAACATCTCCCCACATATCTGTTGCGTATCCTAAATTTAATGCGGTTAAAACTTGTCCAATTCCATTGTAATATGGGTAATTCACAGCAAAATCTCTATTTAAGATATGCCCATTCATCAAAGTAACCTGATAAAGTGTATTCCATTCATTATTTACATCTCCTTCGTTAACAATATAAAGACCTATTGCACCTAATTGTCCAATGTTTGTTCCTTGTAAATGTTGGGTGAAGATTCCAGAATTTCTCATTAATCCACTTGAATGGTTTTGGAAAGTTGAAACTTCCATTGCAGCTATCAATAATGATGGATTAGTAGTAGCTGGGTCGTTTGGATTATTATTAAAGTCATCTAATTCTGCTTGACAGCTAACTAATAAACTAGCACTAAACGCTCCTAGAATTATGTTTTTTATATATTTTTTCATCTTTTTTTAATTTAAATTAAAAGCTTACACGTAGCCCCATTATAAATGATTTACTACCTGGATTATTAAAATAATCTAAGCCGTTAATACGCGAACCTGCACCTGTCAAACTAGTTTCAGGATCTACTCCTTTATAGTTTGTGTCAAGCCATAAGTTTCTTCCAGTTAATGATAATTGTGCAGCACTTAGGAAAGGAAATTGTTTTACATTGAAATCATAAGTAAGACTTACGTCACGTAATCTTATCCAGTTAACATCAGTTGTTGCTTCTTCAGCGGCAGCTAAACTACTATCTCCTTTGAAATTTTGCCAGTAACTTTTAGCTGATATTTCAATGTCATTTGGAGTACCGTCTTCTTTAACACCAGGAATTATATATGTGTGTTCTCTGTCTGCAGAAGCAGCGGAAATTCCTATAGTATTTAATCTTGCACCCGTTCCGTTGTAAACTACACCTCCGTGTCTAATGTCTAATAATGCTGATAAAGTAACTCTTTTGAAAGTGAATGTGTTTCTGATGCCTCCGGTCCATTTTGGAGCGGAGTTTCCTAGATTTCCAGTTTCTGGATCTAATTTAGCCAGACCATTTGATCCAACAATAATTTGACCATTTGCATCACGCAACCATTTTGTTCCGTAAAAGCTTCCTAGAGGCTGTCCTACTACAGCATAATATCCAATTGATGAGAAAGCAGATTCTATAGAAATTTCGCTTAAACCTCCAGATATGTCAGTAACTTCATTTTCGTTTTTAGCCCAATTTAAGTTGATATTCCACTGAAATGGGTTGCTTTTTTGGAAAATATCGTAACCAATTTCAAGTTCGATACCTTTATTAGTCAATTCTGCTGCATTTTTGTACTGTGAAGAATATCCAGAAGATTGTGCTAATGGAACATCAATTAATAAGTCTTTAGATGTTTTATAGTAAAGATTTAAATCTACAGCTAAACGATTGTCTAATAATTTAGCACTAAGTCCTAAATCGTGACCTAATACTCTTTCTGGTTTTAAATCTGGGTTTCCTAAACGACCAGCTAATGCCATACCATTTATGCCATCATAAGGGAAGCTTAAACCATCTGTAAATCCATCAGTAATACTTGGTTGCGCAAATACACTTACAGTGCGATAAGGTGCTGGTGCAATACCGACTTCTCCGTACCCATAGCTTACTTTTACGTAGTTAGCCCAGTCAAAAGTGTTTGAAAGAATCCATGATGCTGTTCCTGAAGGGAATATTGCACTTTTTACATTACTTCCATAGGTAGAAGACCATTCTTTTCTTACTGTACCAGATACAAAGACTTGATCTTTAATGTCAAAATCTACTTGTGCAAATAAAGCTCTTGATATAGAGTTCTCTTCATAATTTGAAGCGTATAATTCAGTTGCGTTCGCTAAATTGTATACATATCTTACGGATAATCCTTTACCTCTTGAAAAAATATCCAGATATTGAGTAGAACGTAAGTTAAGACCAGCTGTATAGTTGATTTTTAACCAGTCTGATTTTAACGGTAACAAACCAGTTGCAATTAAATCTCCATAGTAGTCTTTATTAGTTATGCTATTGTAAGCAACTTCACCAATTCCTCCTAAACTATCACCATTTGATGATATTGCAAAAATTTGTTTACGAGCATCTGAATAGGTATCTATACCGGCTTTCGCAGTTAAAGATAGCCAATCAGCATGGTTATAAGTTAAGAAAATATTTCCTAAAACACGATTAACATCGCTAGTAGCAGGGTTTTCGTTTACTGTGAAATAAGGATTGTCATATGGGGCATAATAATTTGTGTTATTGCCAAATTCGTCTTTGTAATTTCTTAAATCATAGTTATTTACAGAACGCATTAAACTTAACATTACTCCAGAAGTGTTACTTCCATTTTGTGCTAATGTGTTAGTAGTATGCGTATATTGCATACTTCCTCCAGTTTTCCATTTCTCACTTAATTTTAAATCTCCTGCAAATCTTATTGTGTTTCTTTTTAGCTCTGTTTCAGGAATCATACCTGTTTGAGTTACATTACCATAAGAAGCTCTGAAAGATGCTTTTTGATCTCCTCCTGTAAAGGATATATTGTTAGTATATGTAATACCGTCTTGAAAGAAATTGCCAACATTATCATAAGTTGGTACTCCTAAAGATTCAGCACTAGGTCCCCAGCTTTGTGGTGTATTATTAGGTATTGTAGTTGCAGTTGCAGTTGTACCTTGGACATATTTGTTCTGTCTCGCAGGTAATTGACTTACTTTGTCAATTGCCAATGAACTAGAAAAATCAATGCCTAAGCCTTTTCCGTTTTTCCCTTTTTTAGTTGTGTAGATTATTACCCCATTACCAGCTCTGGCACCATATAAAGCTGCTGCTGCAGGTCCTTTAAGTATAGAAACGCTTTCAATGTCGTTAGGATTGATGTCTAATGCTCTATTCGAGTTGTTGATACCTGATAAATTAGCATTAAAAGGATTGTCTCCAGCTGTTGTTTGAGTTGTGCTATTGTCTATAGGGACACCATCTACAACAATTAAAGGATCTGTGGTTCCTGTAATGGTATTTGCTCCTCTAATAATGATTTTACTGGAAGCTCCTGGGGTACCTCCTGAACCAATAATTTGAACACCTGCGGCTTTTCCTGCTAATGCCTGAAGTACGTTTTGTTCTCCAGATTTAACAATTTCGTCTGAAGTTACTTTAGATACGGCATATCCAAGTTTTTTTTCATCCTTTTTAATACCTAATGCTGTAACTACAACGCCTTCAAGTTCTACTGAATCGTCTTTTAGACTTACATTGATATTTGTAGAACTTGCAGCTACTTCCTGAGTTTTCATCCCAATGTAGCTAAATACCAATATCTGGCTTGGTGATGCTTTAATAGAGAATTTTCCATCAAAGTCAGTTTGTGTTCCTGCTTTAGTTCCTTTAACTAATACACTAACGCCCGGTAAAGGCATTCCTGCATTGTCAGAAACTGTTCCAGAAACAGCTCTTTCTTGTGCAAATGTGATTTGCGCAACTAGTGCCAATAAAAGCACTAAAAATCCATTGAACTTTAGTTTCATTTTTAAATATTTTGAATTAGTATCGCAAAACTCTTAATAATTTGTTAACTATCCTAATAAATAAAAATGTTTTTTCGGTAAACATCAAAATTTAACATTATAACATATGTTTATGATAGTGTTATATAATTTTAAATTTTGGTCATTACTAATGCTGTTTGTAAGGTTAATCTTTAATAATCCGTTTACTGTTTGTATTGTTGTACCAGCTCCAATTCCTGTTAATTTGTTGATTTTGGTTTTGTTTTCAGTTCTTGTTAAGTCTTGGTAAATTCCATAATCAAGAATTGAATTTATATATAGATTTTTTGAAACCACATATCGGTATTCTGTAAGAATTGATGAAAATAGATTTGCCTGGAGGCTATTTTCCAGAAAACCTCGAATTGAATTTATTCCTCCAAAACGGAACAATTCGTTTACAAGATAGGTTTTGCTTGAAAGATAAAAATTCTGTGAATTTATGTTAATGAAATTCTTTTGATTGAGTTCGAAGTTGTACGAAAAGTTTAGGTTGGTATAAAATTGTCTGCTGGAGGCAGCTGTTTCGGATTGGTTATTGGTATTTCTTTTTCCAAAAGCAAATAATAAGTTAATATTTGCCTTTTTTGATAACAAATTATTAAGAGGGTCGGTTTTTGTGTAATCAAATGTAGAAGTAGTGAAAGAGTTTTTGAAGTCGCTTATGCTTGTGTTGTTTGCGTTTTGTATATCACTGGATTCGGTTGATTGGTATCCTATGTATAATTTAGTGTTGTAGTTTAGATAATATCCTAAATCGATTGCTGTTTTTGTGTTTTGGAATGTGCTGTCTTGCTTGAAAATATTCAGTTGAGCTTTGATTCCTAAGGGGGATTTGAAGATATAAGGGATTTCTAGTTTTGTATTGAATGTTTTTTGTTGGTTTCCATCGCTTTTCCAGTACAATGAAAATTGTTCGCCGGCCAGAAGAATGTTCTGTAACGTTATGTCCAGATATCCGTTTAGGTTAATTTTTTTGTCTTCATCATTTGAAAAACCAATGTAACCATCGAAGTTGTTTGCTTTTCTTTTTTCAAGATAAACATAAACTTTTGTGGAGTCATTTGTGAATAATATTTCCGGATATTTTGACTGATTTACAAATCCGAAATTATTGATGTCGTCATAAAGTTCTTTTATTATTTTTTGATTAAATGTTTTGTTGACGTATTTTTTGTTTAGTTGTTTTAGGTGTCCTTTAGGAAAATAATCTTTGCGATTGTTGTTTGTGTAATTTATTATAATGGAATTTAGGTTGCGTTTTTTTTCAGAATCTAAAAATAAATTAGCATAAATTATTAAATTCTTTCTTCGGATATTTTCTAGTTTTATTTTACTTAATGGGAAGCCTTGTTTTTCTGCGTCAATAATTTTTTGGTTTAGGTAATTTTCGGTCTCTTCATATGGTATAATTACAGTGTCTTTTTGTGTTTCTGAATTTTTTAAAAAAGAATGATTTCTACCTATATATATATAGGTGTATTTTATTTTGTTTTCAAGGGATAGTTTGTAGTAGTAAGTAGAGTCGTTTGTTTTGTTGTTTTCGAGTGTTTTAATGTCTAAATATCCTTTCTTGTTAAGTTTTTCTATGGTGTTGGTTGCTTCCGTTGTTAGAGATTTAATGTTTGAGTGTTTTTGGATATAATTTAAAGAGTCTATAATCGCATTTTCGGTTTTATTTGTGCCTTGTATTTTTAAATTAAAAAATTGGGCATAAGTAGAATAGCTTATGGAGTAAAAAAGAAATATTGTAAACAGTTGTTTCAAAAGTAATTGTTTCGTTTGTTTAAAGTGCTGCAAATATCTGTAGATTGTTTTGAAAATCATAAGGATAAATAATGTTGTTGAAAATTAATGATTTAACGTTTGTATACTGGAATTTATTTTATACATTTGCAACCCCGTAAAAAGCGGGAATTTAATAAACATAATAATTTTTAGTATTAATTATGCCAACAATTCAACAATTAGTAAGAACAGGAAGAACTCAGATCACTAAGAAGAGTAAATCGGTTGCTTTAGATTCTTGTCCTCAAAGAAGAGGGGTTTGTACGCGTGTTTACACTACTACACCAAAAAAACCAAACTCTGCAATGCGTAAAGTTGCGCGTGTACGTTTGACAAATGGTAATGAGGTGAATGCTTACATCCCAGGAGAAGGACACAATCTACAAGAGCACTCGATAGTATTAGTGCGAGGTGGAAGGGTAAAAGATTTACCAGGTGTTAGATATCACATCGTTCGTGGAGCGCTTGATACGTCAGGTGTTGCAGGAAGAACGCAAAGAAGATCTAAGTACGGTGCTAAACGCCCAAAAGAAGCAAAAAAGTAATTTAAAAACTTTTAAGAAAAAGACATGAGAAAAAGAGCGGCAAAGAAAAGACCACTTTTACCGGATCCAAGGTTTAATGACCAATTAGTAACACGTTTTGTGAACAACTTAATGTGGGATGGTAAGAAATCTACAGCTTTTAAAGTATTTTATGATGCTATTGATATCATCGAAACTAAAAAGCAAAATGATGAGAAAACTTCATTAGAGATCTGGAAAGATGCTTTAACAAACGTTATGCCTCACGTAGAAGTACGTAGTCGTAGAGTTGGTGGAGCTACATTTCAAATCCCAATGCAAATTCGTCCAGACAGAAAAATTTCTATGGCAATGAAGTGGTTAATACTTTATTCAAGAAGAAGAAATGAAAAATCTATGGCACAGCGTTTAGCTTCTGAGTGTTTAGCTGCGGCTAAAGAAGAAGGTGCTGCAGTTAAGAAAAGAATGGATACTCACAAAATGGCAGAAGCTAATAAAGCATTCTCTCACTTTAGATTTTAATTCGTAAAGAAATGGCTAGAGATTTAAAATATACAAGAAATATCGGGATCGCTGCTCACATTGATGCTGGTAAAACAACAACAACTGAGCGTATTCTTTTTTACACTGGAAAATCACACAAAATTGGTGAGGTACACGATGGTGCTGCAACAATGGACTGGATGGCGCAAGAGCAAGAAAGAGGTATTACAATTACTTCTGCGGCTACGACTTGTACTTGGAATTTTCCAACAGAGCAAGGTAAAGTTCTTCCAGAATCATTGCCTTACCACTTTAATATTATTGATACTCCTGGACACGTTGACTTTACTGTAGAGGTAAACCGTTCTTTACGTGTACTTGATGGTTTGGTTTTCTTGTTTAGTGCTGTTGATGGTGTTGAGCCTCAATCAGAAACTAACTGGAGACTTGCTGATCAATATAGAGTTCCTCGTATGGGATTCGTAAACAAAATGGATCGTCAAGGTGCTAACTTTTTAGCTGTATGCGGACAGGTTAAAGATATGTTGAAATCGAATGCGGTTGCAATTACTTTGCCTATTGGTGATGAAGCAGATTTTAAAGGTATTGTTGACTTAGTGAAAAATCAAGCTATTGTATGGCATGATGAAACTCAAGGAGCTACTTTTGATATTGTTGATATCCCAGCTGATATGGTTGATGATGTAAAACACTACCGTTCTATCCTTATCGAAGAGATTGCAACTTATGATGAAAATCTTTTAGATAAATACATGGAAGATGAAAACTCTATTACAGAGGAAGAAATCAACAATGCATTAAGAGCGGCTACTATTGATATGGCAATCATTCCTATGCTTGCTGGTTCTTCTTTCAAAAACAAAGGAGTTCAATTCATGTTAGATGCTGTTTGTAAGTATTTGCCATCTCCATTAGATAAAGAAGGTATCGAAGGAATTCATCCTGATGATGCTGAATTGTTAGAAGAAGATCAAACTAAAATCTTACGTCGCCCAGATGTAAAAGAGCCATTTGCTGCTTTAGCATTTAAAATTGCTACTGACCCATTCGTAGGTCGTTTAGCTTTCTTCCGTGCTTACTCTGGACGTTTGGATGCTGGTTCTTATGTTTTAAATACTCGTTCTGGTAACAAAGAGAGAATTTCTCGTATTTACCAAATGCACGCTAACAAACAAAATCCAATCGAATATATTGAGGCTGGAGATATTGGAGCTGCTGTAGGATTTAAAGATATCAAAACTGGAGATACACTTTGTGATGAAAAGAATCCAATTATTTTGGAGTCTATGAAATTCCCAGAGCCGGTAATTGGTATTGCTATCGAGCCTAAAACTAAAGCTGACGTTGATAAAATGGGTATGGCTTTAGCTAAATTAGCTGAAGAAGATCCAACGTTTACTGTAAGAACTGATGAGGCTTCAGGTCAAACTATTATTTCTGGTATGGGTGAGCTTCACTTGGATATCTTAGTTGATCGTATGAAACGTGAGTTTAAAGTAGAGGTTAATCAAGGTGAGCCACAAGTAGAGTATAAAGAGGCGTTTACTAAATCTGCTCAACATAGAGAAACTTACAAAAAACAATCTGGAGGTCGTGGTAAATTCGGTGATATCGTATTTAGAATCGAGCCTGCTGATGAAGTTGATGGTAAAGTTCCTGTAGGATTACAGTTTGTTAATGAGGTAAAAGGTGGTAACGTTCCTAAAGAATATATCCCTGCTGTTGAAAAAGGTTTCCGTGAGGCTATGAAAACAGGTCCATTGGCTGGATATGCTGTTGATAGTTTGAAAGTAACTTTATTAGACGGATCTTTCCATCCTGTGGATTCTGATGCACTTTCTTTTGAATTAGCTGCAAGAATGGGGTATAAAGAATCAGGACGTGCTGCTGGAGCTGTTATTCTTGAGCCAATCATGAAAATCGAAGTTATTACTCCAGAAGAAAATATGGGTGATATCGTAGGTGACTTGAACCGTCGTAGAGGTCAGGTTAATGACATGGGTGATAGAAATGGTGCTAAAACTATTAAAGCTGATGTGCCTTTATCAGAAATGTTTGGTTATGTAACTACATTAAGAACATTATCTTCTGGTAGAGCGACTTCAACAATGGAGTTTTCTCACTATGCAGAAACACCTTCTAATATTTCAGAAGAGGTAATCAAAAAAGCAAAAGGTAACGCTTAATTTTAAGAAAATGAGTCAAAAAATCAGAATAAAACTAAAATCTTACGATCATATGTTAGTAGATAAATCTGCTGAAAAGATCGTGAAAACAGTAAAAACTACTGGAGCAGTTGTGACAGGTCCAATTCCGTTGCCAACTCACAAAAAACTTTTCACTGTATTGCGTTCTCCGCACGTTAATAAAAAAGCGAGAGAGCAATTTGAAGTAATGTCATACAAGAGATTGATTGATATTTATTCATCTTCGTCTAAAACAATTGATGCTTTAATGAAACTTGAACTGCCAAGTGGTGTTGAAGTAGAGATAAAAGTATAATTTTTTATATTTTTTTATATAAAAAGCGAGACAGGAGTGTCTCGCTTTTGTTGTTGTTAAATAGTTGTTTTTTGATATAATATTTTTGCAGTTGTAAAATTTGGTAAAAGACGTAAATGTCTTTGTTTTAAGGATGTGCGACGGTTTTATGTTGTGAATTTTTTAAATAATTGTTAAGTGTGATATTGGTTTTGGTGGAAAAGTTTGATTTGTGTTTTTGAGTAAAAGAAACCTGTTTTGGTGTTGTTTTGATGCTTGGATTTTGATAATGAGCGATTTAATTTTTGTAACCGTTTGGTTTATTCAATTTTAATGTCTACTTTTGCACTCCCTGTTTGGAAATTTCTGTTATTTTCAAATTGAAGGGAATTTTAGTAATTAATAATTAATATTTATGTCTGGGTTAATTGGTAAGAAAATTGGCATGACTAGTATTTTCGACGAAAACGGGAAAAACATTCCTTGTACAGTAATCGAAGCTGGGCCATGCGTTGTTACCCAAGTCAGAACCAACGAGGTTGACGGGTATGAAGCGTTGCAACTTGGTTTCGATGACAAAAACGAGAAACATTCTACTAAAGCGGCTTTAGGTCACTTTAAAAAAGCTGGAACTGTTGCTAAGAAAAAAGTCGTTGAATTCCAAGATTTTGCAACTGAACAAAAATTAGGAGATCTTATTGATGTTACTATTTTTGAAGAAGGAGAATTTGTAGATGTACAAGGTGTGTCTAAAGGTAAAGGTTTCCAAGGTGTTGTTAAGCGTCACGGTTTTGGTGGGGTTGGACAAGCTACTCATGGTCAGCACAACCGTTTAAGAGCGCCAGGTTCTGTAGGAGCTTCTTCTTATCCATCTAGAGTATTCAAAGGAATGCGTATGGCTGGAAGAATGGGAGGAGAAAATGTAAAAGTTCAAAACCTTAGAGTTTTAAAAGTAGTTGCTGAAAAGAATCTACTTGTTGTTAAAGGGTGTATTCCTGGTCACAAAAACTCTTATGTAATCATTCAGAAGTAATGGAAGTAAAAGTATTAGATTTCAACGGAAAAGATACTGGAAGAAAAGTTCAACTTTCTGATTCAGTATTCGCAATTGAGCCAAACAATCACGCTGTATATCTTGATGTTAAGCAATATCTTGCTAATCAAAGACAAGGTACTCACAAAGCTAAAGAAAGAGCTGAAGTAACTGGAAGTACGCGTAAGATTAAAAAGCAAAAAGGAACTGGTACTGCTCGTGCAGGAAGTGTTAAGAATCCTTTGTTTAAAGGTGGTGGAACAGTTTTCGGACCAAGACCTAGAAGTTATTCATTCAAATTGAATAAAGGTTTAAAGAGATTAGCTAGAAAATCGGCTTTCTCTATTAAAGCAAAAGAATCAAATATTGTAGTTCTTGAAGACTTTAATTTTGAAGTACCAAACACTAAAAATTTTATTAACGTTTTGAAAGCTTTAGGGTTAGAGAATAAAAAATCTTTATTTGTATTGGGCGAGTCAAATAAAAATGTATATTTGTCGTCACGTAATTTAAAGGCTTCAAACGTCGTAACTAGCTCAGAATTAAGCACTTACGCAATATTAAACGCTAATAATTTAGTGCTTTTGGAAGGTTCTTTAGAGTTAATTGAAGAAAATTTAAGTAAATAATAGGAATATGAGCATCATTATCAGACCTATAGTAACGGAAAAAGTAACCAAAGAAAGTGAAGTTCTAAACCGCTTCGGATTCGTTGTTAACAAAAAAGCAAACAAAGTTGAAATTAAGAAAGCTGTTGAAGCTGCTTATGGAGTAACTATCGTTTCTGTTAATACAATGAATGTGAGACCAGATAGATCTACTAAATACACTAAAAGTGGTTTAATCAGTGGAAAGACAAATGCATACAAAAAAGCAATTGTTCAAGTACAAGAAGGAGAAACAATTGATTTTTACAACAATATCTAAGATAGAAAAATGTCAGTAAGAAAATTAAAACCTATTACCCCGGGTCAGCGATTTAGAGTTGTGAATGGTTATGACGCTATTACAACTGATAAGCCGGAACGCTCTTTGATAGCGCCGATAAAAAACTCAGGAGGTAGAAATAGTCAAGGAAAGATGACCATGCGTTATACGGGTGGTGGTCACAAGCAGAGATATCGTATCATCGATTTCAAAAGAACTAAAGATGGAATTCCAGCTACAGTGAAATCAATCGAATACGATCCAAATCGTACTGCATTTATCGCTTTATTAGCTTATGCTGATGGAGAGAAAACTTATATTATCGCACAAAACGGATTGAAAGTTGGTCAGAAATTAGTTTCTGGGCCAGAGTCTCAACCTGAAATCGGTAATACTTTGCCTTTAAGTAGAATTCCTCTTGGAACTGTTATATCTTGTATTGAGTTACGTCCAGGACAAGGAGCTGTTATTGCTCGTTCAGCTGGAACTTTTGCTCAGTTAATGGCAAGAGACGGGAAATATGCGACAATTAAAATGCCATCAGGTGAGACAAGATTAATCTTGTTAACATGTTCGGCTACAATTGGAGCTGTTTCTAACTCTGACCACCAATTAGTTGTATCTGGTAAAGCAGGTAGAACAAGATGGTTAGGAAGAAGACCTAGAACTAGACCAGTAGCGATGAACCCTGTTGATCACCCTATGGGAGGTGGTGAAGGACGTTCTTCTGGAGGGCATCCACGTTCAAGAAAAGGATTGCCAGCTAAAGGTTACAGAACTCGTTCTAAGAAAAACCCGAGTAACAAGTATATCGTAGAACGTAGAAAGAAATAATAAGATATGGCACGTTCATTAAAAAAAGGACCTTTCGTTCATTATAAATTAGACAAGAAAGTTCAAGAAAACGTAGAAAGTGGTAAAAATGCAGTTGTTAAGACTTGGTCTAGAGCTTCTATGATTACACCAGATTTCGTTGGACAAACTATCGCAGTTCATAACGGTCGTCAATTTGTACCAGTTTACGTAACAGAAAACATGGTAGGTCACAAATTAGGAGAATTTTCGCCAACTAGATCTTTTAGAGGTCATGCTGGAGCAAAAAATAAAGGTAAAAAATAAAAGAAGCAATGGGAGTTCGTAAAAGAGAAACAGCAGATGCGAGAAAAGAGGCTAATAAGTCTATCGCTTTCGCAAAATTGAATAACTGCCCTACTTCACCTAGAAAAATGCGCTTAGTAGCGGACTTGGTAAGAGGTCAGAAGGTAGAAAGAGCACTTAACATTTTAAGATTCAGTTCTAAAGAAGCTTCAAGAAAATTAGAAAAACTATTATTATCTGCAATCAACAACTGGGAGCAAAAAAATAGTGAAGGTAATTTAGAAGAAGCTGGATTATTTGTTAAAGAGATCAGAGTAGATGGTGGAATGATGTTAAAAAGACTTCGTCCAGCTCCACAAGGTCGTGCACACAGAATAAGAAAACGTTCTAACCACGTTACAATCGTGCTTGGAGCTATCAATAACACACAAAGCAATTCTTAAGCAGCATGGGACAAAAGACAAATCCAATTGGAAATAGACTTGGTATCATCAGAGGATGGGACTCAAACTGGTATGGTGGAAATGATTACGGCGATAAATTAGCTGAAGATCACAAAATCAGAAAGTATATCCACGCTCGTTTATCAAAAGCTAGTGTATCAAAAGTAATCATCGAGAGAACTTTGAAACTTGTAACCGTTACTATCACTACTGCTAGACCTGGTATCATTATCGGAAAAGGTGGACAAGAGGTAGACAAGTTGAAAGAAGAACTTAAGAAAGTTACTGACAAAGAGGTTCAAATCAACATCTTTGAAATTAAAAGACCTGAGTTAGATGCTTATCTTGTGGCTACAAGCATCGCTCGTCAAATCGAAAGCCGTATTTCTTACAGACGTGCAATCAAAATGGCTATTGCTGCTTCTATGCGTATGAACGCTGAAGGTATCAAAGTTTTGATTTCTGGTCGTTTGAATGGTGCAGAGATGGCGCGTTCAGAAGGTTTCAAAGAAGGTAGAATTCCTCTATCAACTTTCAGAGCTGACATTGATTATGCTCTTGCTGAAGCTCACACTACTTATGGTAGAATGGGTATTAAAGTATGGATCATGAAAGGTGAAGTTTACGGTAAGAGAGAACTTTCTCCACTTGCTGGAATGGACAAAAAACAATCTGGTACAGGTGGTGGAAAAGGTGGAGATGCTCCTAGAGGCAAATCTAACTTTAACAAGGGTGGAAAACCAGACGCTCGTAAAAGAAAGTAAATTTTTAAACTAAAGAAAAATGTTACAGCCTAAAAGAACAAAATACCGTAAGGTACAAAAAGGTAGAATGAAGGGTAACTCTCAAAGAGGGCATGAACTTTCAAATGGAATGTTTGGTATTAAATCTGTACATGAAGATGGAATGTTCTTGACATCTCGTCAAATCGAAGCTGCACGTATTGCTGCAACTCGTTACATGAAGAGAGAAGGACAATTATGGATTAAAATTTTCCCAGACAAACCTATTACTAAGAAACCTCTTGAAGTACGTATGGGTAAAGGTAAAGGAGCAGTTGAGTATTGGGCTGCTGTTGTTAAACCAGGAAGAATTATGTTTGAAGTTGGAGGGGTTCCATTGTCAGTTGCAAAAGAGGCTTTGCGTCTTGCAGCTCAAAAACTTCCAGTAAAAACTAAGTTCGTCGTTGCTAGAGATTTCGAAGCATAATTTATATTTATTATGAAACAATCAGAAATAAAAGATCTTTCTGCAGCGGAGTTGCAAGAAAAGCTTAGTCAAACTAAGAAAGTATATGCTGACCTAAAAATGGCTCATGCTATCTCTCCAATTGCTAACCCACTTCAAATTAGAAGCGTTAGAAGAACAGTTGCAAGATTAGCTACAGAGTTAACTAAAAGAGAGTTACAATAATTGTATTCTGCTGAAAGATGGAAGAAAAAAGAAATTTAAGAAAAGAAAGAATAGGTGTTGTTACTTCAAATAAGATGGATAAATCTATCGTTATTTCAGAAGTAAGAAAAGTAAAACACCCATTATACGGTAAGTTCGTGTTGAAAACTAAGAAATATGTTGCACACGACGAAAAAAACGACTGTAACATTGGAGATACTGTAAGAATTAGCGAAACGCGTCCTTTAAGTAAAACAAAATGTTGGAGATTAGTTGAAATCTTAGAAAGAGCTAAATAATTATGGTACAACAAGAATCAAGACTAAAAGTAGCAGATAACACGGGAGCTAAAGAAGTTTTAACTATTCGTGTTTTAGGAGGTACTAAAAGAAGATATGCCTCTGTTGGTGACAAAATTGTAGTTTCTATCAAAGATGCAACTCCAAACGGAAACGTAAAAAAAGGAGCTGTTTCAACTGCAGTTGTTGTGCGTACTAAAAAAGAAGTGAGAAGAGCTGATGGTTCTTATATCCGTTTCGATGACAATGCATGTGTTCTTTTGAACGCTGCAGGGGAAATGAGAGGAACTCGTGTTTTTGGTCCGGTAGCAAGAGAACTTCGTGAAAAACAATTCATGAAAATTGTATCATTAGCACCAGAAGTGCTTTAATTCGTTTTAAGATGATAAAGCTAAAAATAAAATCAGGAGATATCGTAAGAGTTATTGCTGGAGACCATAAAGGTGCTGAAGGTAAAGTTTTACGTGTTTACCGTGAAAAAAACAAAGCGATAGTTGAAGGTGTGAACTTGGTTTCAAAACACACTAAACCAAGTGCTAAAAACCCTCAAGGTGGTATCGTTAAGAAAGAGGCTTCTATTCAAATTTCTAACATTGCTTTAATTGATCCTAAAACTAAGGAAACAACTAGAGTAGGTATTAGAGTAGAAGGAGATAAGAAAGTAAGATTTTCAAAAAAATCTAATCAAGTACTATAGTAATGGCATATACACCTAGACTAAAAGAAGAATATAAGAGTAGAGTAATCTCTGCTCTTAAAGAAGAGTTCGGATATACAAACGTAATGCAAGTTCCTAAACTTGAAAAAATCGTTTTGAGCCGTGGAGTTGGTGCAGCTGTATCTGATAAAAAACTTATTGACTATGCTGTTGATGAGTTAACAAAGATCACTGGACAAAAAGCAGTTTCTACAATCTCTAAGAAAGACGTTGCGTCTTTCAAATTGAGAAAAGGAATGCCTATTGGAGCAAAAGTTACTTTACGTGGAGAAAGAATGTATGAGTTTTTAGATAGACTTATTACTTCAGCTTTGCCACGTGTTAGAGATTTCGGTGGTATTAAAGCTACTGGTTTCGATGGAAGAGGTAACTACAATCTTGGAGTTTTAGAGCAAATCATTTTCCCGGAAATTGATATTGACAAAGTAAACAAAATTTCAGGAATGGATATTACTTTTGTTACTACTGCAAAAACAGACAAGGAAGCAAAGTCATTATTGGCTGAATTAGGATTACCTTTTAAAAAGAATTAAGACATGGCTAAAGAATCAATGAAAGCCCGTGAGGTTAAAAGAGAGAAAACGGTAGCTAAGTACGCTGAAAAAAGAAAAGCTTTATTAGAAGCTGGAGACTACGAAGGCTTACAAAGATTACCAAAAAATGCTTCACCAGTTCGTTTGCACAATCGTTGTAAGTTAACGGGTAGACCAAGAGGTTATATCCGTCAGTTTGGTATTTCACGTGTAACTTTCCGTGAGATGGCTAATAATGGGTTAATTCCAGGTGTGAAAAAAGCGTCTTGGTAATCTCGTAATAAGTTATTACTTTTGCAAACCAAAAAATAATTTTAATTGATTAAAGGTTCGGGAGACGAGTGTCTCCCGAAAACCATAATCGCAATCAAATACATATGTATACAGATCCTATTGCAGATTATTTGACTAGAGTTCGTAACGCTGTGGCTGCAAACCACAAAGTTGTTGAAATTCCAGCATCTAATCTAAAAAAAGAAATAACTAAGATCTTATTTGATCAAGGTTATATCTTAAGTTACAAATTTGAGCAGAATACTGTACAAGGTTCTATCAAAATTGCTTTGAAGTATGATAAAGATACTAAAGAGCCTGTGATTAAAGATATCCAAAGAATTAGTAAACCTGGTTTACGTAAGTATGCAGGTGCTGCCAAATTACCTAGAATCCTTAACGGATTAGGAATTGCTATTGTTTCTACATCAAAAGGTTTGATGACTGGAAAACAAGCTAAGCAATTAAATGTAGGTGGTGAAGTAATTTGTTACGTATACTAATTTTAAACACTAGATAAGATGTCAAGAATAGGTAAAAGCCCAATTGTAATCCCTGCTGGTGTAACTGTAGAAGTTAAAGACGGTATCATTACAGTAAAAGGAAAAAGAGGTCAACTAGTACAAGAGTTTTCGGACGTAAATGTTACAGTTGAAGGTGATCAAGTTTTAGTTGAAAGATCATCTGATCATAAAGACCATAGAGCAAAACACGGATTATTTAGATCTTTGATCAGTAATATGGTTGTTGGTGTTTCTGAAGGTTTCACAAAAGAACTAGAATTAGTTGGAGTTGGTTATAGAGCTTCAAACCAAGGTCAAAAGTTAGATTTAGCTCTTGGATATTCTCACAATATTGTTTTAGAGATTGCTCCAGAAGTATCTTTAGAAACAGTATCTGAAAAAGGTAAGAACCCAATCGTAAAATTAACATCATTTGATAAACAACTTTTAGGACAAGTTGCTGCGAAAATCAGAAGTTTCCGTAAGCCAGAGCCATACAAAGGTAAAGGTGTTAAATTTGTGGGTGAAGTATTAAGAAGAAAAGCAGGTAAATCAGCTTAAAATATAAGATTATGTCATTAACAAAATCTGAAAGAAGACAGAGAATTAAATTCAGAATTAGAAAATCGGTTAGTGGTACTGCTGCAAGACCTAGACTTTCTGTTTTTAGAAGTAATAAAGAAATTTACGCTCAAATCATTGATGATGTAAATGGAGTTACTATATTAGCTGCATCTTCAAGAGAAAAAGAAATAGGAAAAGGTACTAACGTTGAAGTAGCTGCTGCTGTTGGAAAACTAGTTGCAGAGAAAGCGTTAAAAGCTGGGATTGATACTATCACTTTTGATAGAGGTGGGTATTTGTATCACGGTCGTATTAAATCATTAGCAGAAGGCGCAAGAGCCGCTGGACTTAAATTCTAATATATTATGTCTAAATACAAAAATGTAGAATTGGTAAAACCTAGTGGTCTTGAATTAAAAGATCGTCTAGTTAGTGTTAATCGTGTTACTAAAGTTACAAAAGGAGGTAGAGCTTTCGGTTTTTCTGCTATTGTAGTTGTAGGTGATGAAAATGGAGTAGTTGGTCACGGATTAGGAAAATCTAAAGACGTTTCTGAAGCAATTGCGAAAGCAGTAGAAGATGCTAAGAAAAACTTGGTTAGAATTCCTTTGAATGGACAATCTGTTCCTCACGAACAAAAAGGTAAATTTGGTGGTGCACGCGTATTCTTAATTCCAGCATCTCATGGTACTGGAGTTATTGCTGGTGGAGCTGTTCGTTCAGTTCTTGAGTCAGTAGGTATTCACGATGTATTATCTAAATCTCAAGGATCATCAAATCCACATAACGTAGTAAAAGCAACTTTTGATGCTTTATTGCAAATGAGAAGCGCTCATACAGTTGCAAAACAAAGAGGTGTTTCTTTAGAAAAAGTTTTTAAAGGTTAATTCAAGGAAATTATGGCTAAATTATTAGTAAAACAAGTAAGAAGCAAAATCAATTGCCCTCTTTCTCAAAAGAGAGGATTGGAAGCTTTAGGTCTACGTAAATTGGGACAAGTTGTGGAGCATGAGTCAAATCCTGCTATCCTTGGGATGATAAACAAAGTTAAACACTTAGTTTCTGTTGAAGAAGCTAAATAACAAATACTGTTATGAATTTAAGTAACTTACAGCCTGCTGAAGGATCAACACACAATCAAAATAAAAGAGTAGGTAGAGGAGAAGGTTCTGGTAAAGGTGGTACTGCTGCAAGAGGTCACAAAGGAGCAAAATCTCGTTCTGGATATTCTAAAAAGATTGGTTTTGAGGGTGGACAAATGCCACTTCAAAGACGTGTGCCTAAGTTTGGTTTCAAAAACATCAATCGTAAAGAATACGAAGGTGTTAATTTAGATACGCTTCAATTATTAGTAGACAATGGAGTAATTACTGATTCTGTTACTATGGCAGATTTCGTAGCGAACCGTTTGGCTTCTAAAAATGAAATCGTTAAGATTTTAGGTAGAGGTGAATTGAAAGCAAAATTAAAAGTAACTGCTCACAAATTTACTGCTACTGCAAAAGCTGCTATCGAAGCTGCTGGTGGTGAAGCAGTAACAATATAATTTTTCTATTGTATGAAGAAATTTATTGAATCAATAAGCAATGTTTGGAAAATCGAAGAACTGAAAAACAGAATCCTGATTACATTGGGTTTACTTTTAGTATATCGTTTTGGAGCACACGTAACGCTTCCTGGAATTGATGCAACTCAATTGATGGGGTTAGCGGGACAAACTAAAAATGGTTTGGGATCTATCCTGGACATGTTCACAGGTGGTGCTTTCTCTAAAGCTTCAGTTTTTGCTTTAGGGATTATGCCTTATATTTCTGCATCTATTGTTGTTCAGTTAATGGGGATTGCTATTCCTTATTTACAAAAACTTCAAAATGATGGGGAAAGTGGTAGAAAAAAGATTAATCAAATCACACGTTGGTTAACTATTGCTATTACATTGGTTCAAGGTCCAACTTATATCTATAATTTATACAGAACACTGCCTAGCAATGCATTTTTGTTAGGGTTTGACTCGCCTGAGTTTTTGTTTTCTTCTGTAATTATCTTAGTTACCGGTACTATTTTTGCTATGTGGCTAGGAGAAAAAATTACTGATAAAGGTATTGGAAACGGAATTTCATTATTAATTATGGTTGGTATTTTAGCTCGTTTACCGCAAGCTTTTATGCAAGAATTTAAATCTGTAGTTACTAATAATACAGGAGGTTTAATGTTAATGGCTATTGAAATTATCGTATGGCTTTTAGTAATTATCTCTTGTGTATTACTTACTATGGCTGTTCGCAGAATTCCGGTTCAGTATGCACGTCGTACAACAACTGGAGATTATGAGCAGGATTTAGCAGGTGGTAACAGACAATGGATTCCTCTTAAGCTTAATGCTTCTGGAGTTATGCCAATCATTTTTGCACAGGCAATTATGTTTATACCAGCGGCTGTAGCTGGATTGTCTAAATCAGATGCATCACAATCTATTGTTGGGACATTTAGTGATATGTTCGGTTTTTGGTATAATTTTGTATTTGCAACTTTAATTATTGTATTTACATTTTTCTACACAGCAATTACTGTTCCTACTAACAAAATGGCTGATGATTTAAAGAGAAGTGGTGGTTTTATCCCAGGGGTTCGTCCTGGTGCTGAAACGTCTGACTTCTTAGATAAAGTGATGTCTTTAATAACTTTCCCAGGATCTTTATTCCTTGCTTTGATTGCTGTGTTCCCAGCTATTGTTGTAAGTATTATGGATGTACAACAGTCTTGGGCAATGTTTTTTGGAGGTACCTCATTAATAATTATGGTGGGAGTTGCAATAGATACTATTCAACAAATCAATTCATACTTGTTAAACAAACATTATGATGGTTTAATGAAGACTGGTAAAAATAGAAAAGCAGTAGCTTAATATATTTATGGCAAAACAATCAGCAATAGAACAAGACGGATCAATTATTGAAGCATTATCTAATGCGATGTTCCGTGTAGAGTTAGAAAATGGACACATTGTAATTGCTCATATTTCTGGTAAAATGCGAATGCATTATATCAAATTATTACCTGGTGATAAGGTGAAACTGGAAATGAGTCCTTACGATTTGTCAAAAGCAAGAATTACTTATCGATATTAAAGGATAATTACTATGAAAGTTAGAGCATCAGTAAAAAAGAGAAGTGCCGAGTGCATTATCGTGCGTAGAAAAGGGAGACTGTACGTAATAAACAAAAAGAATCCTAGATTTAAACAAAGACAAGGATAATTATGGCAAGAATAGCAGGGGTAGATATCCCAAAAAACAAAAGAGGTGTTATTGCACTTACCTACATCTTCGGATTAGGAAAAAGTAGAGCTATTGAGATTTTAGAAAAAGCTCAGGTTAGCCAGGATAAAAAAGTTCAAGATTGGAATGATGACGAGATCGGAGCAATTCGTGATGCAGTTTCATTTTACAAAATTGAAGGAGAATTGCGTTCTGAAGTTTCTTTGAACATTAAACGTTTGATGGATATTGGTTGTTACAGAGGTATTCGTCATAGATCTGGTCTTCCATTAAGAGGGCAAAGAACTAAAAACAACTCAAGAACAAGAAAAGGTAAAAGAAAAACTGTTGCTAACAAGAAAAAAGCAACTAAATAATAAGTAATATGGCTAAAGCAACTGCAAAAAAACGTAAAGTTATCGTTGAATCAACGGGTGAGGCTCATATTTCTGCCACTTTTAATAACATTATTATTTCTTTGACTAATAAGAAAGGTGAAGTTATCTCTTGGTCTTCAGCTGGTAAAATGGGTTTCAGAGGTTCTAAAAAGAACACTCCTTATGCAGCTCAAATGGCAGCAGAAGATTGCGCTAAAGTAGCACTTGAGGCAGGACTTAAAAAAGTGAAAGTTTATGTAAAAGGACCAGGTAACGGACGTGAGTCTGCTATCCGTTCTATTCATAACGGTGGAATTGAAGTTACAGAAATTATTGATGTTACTCCAATGCCTCACAATGGTTGTCGTCCTCCGAAAAGACGTAGAGTTTAATAATATATTTTAAGTATAACAAGGTAGAATAAACGATTATCGAAGGATATGACCTGAATTCATAATCTCTACCTTAAATTTAATTTTTAGAAATGGCAAGATATACTGGTCCTAAAACTAGAATTGCTCGTAAATTTGGCGAAGCAATCTTCGGAGACGATAGAGCTTTCGAAAAAAGAAATTATCCTCCTGGACAACACGGGATGGCTAAAAAAAGAGGAAAAAAATCTGAATATGCTGTTCAGTTAATGGAAAAGCAAAAAGCTAAATATTCTTATGGAATTTTAGAGAAACAATTCAGAGGTTTATTTAAAAAAGCATCAGCTACTAAAGGTGTTACTGGTGAGGTTCTTTTACAATTATGTGAAGCAAGATTAGATAATGTTGTTTTTAGAATGGGAATTGCTCCATCTCGTAGAGGTGCAAGACAATTAGTTTCTCACAGACACATTACTGTAAACGGTGAAGTTGTAAATATTCCTTCTTACCACCTTAAGCCTGGTGATAAAGTTGCTGTTCGTGAAAAATCTAAATCTTTAGAAGCTATCGAACGTTCTTTATCAAATTCAAGTCATGTTTATGAATGGATTACTTGGAATAACGATCTTAAAGAAGGAACTTTCGTTTCTGTACCTGCGAGACTTCAAATTCCAGAAAACATTAAAGAACAATTAATCGTAGAGTTGTACAACAAATAATAATTGACTTAGTCGAAATTTATGGCAATATTTAATTTTCAAAAGCCCGATAAAGTTATCATGATCGATTCAACCGATTTTGAAGGTAAATTTGAATTTAGACCTTTGGAACCTGGTTATGGATTGACAGTTGGTAATGCACTTAGAAGAGTTTTGCTTTCAGCGTTAGAAGGTTATGCAATTACATCTGTTCGTATCGAAGGTGTAGATCATGAGTTTTCTACTATTTCAGGTGTTGTTGAAGATGTTACCGAAATTATCCTTAATCTAAAACAAGTACGTTTCAAACGTCAAATTGAAGATATCGATAATGAATCAGTTACTATTTCTGTTTCTGGTAAAGATCAATTAACAGCAGGTGATTTTCAAAAATTTATTTCAGGTTTCCAAGTTCTAAATCCAGACCTTGTTATCTGTAACTTAGATTCTAAAATCAAATTGAATTTCGATTTAACAATCGAAAAAGGTAGGGGATACGTGCCTGCTGAAGAGAACAAAAAACAGAATGCTGCAATTGGAACGATTTTTACAGATTCTATTTTTACTCCGGTAAAAAATGTAAAATATGCAATCGAAAATTTCCGTGTTGAGCAAAAAACGGATTACGAAAAATTAGTTTTTGAAATCAAAACTGATGGATCTATTAATCCAAAAGATGCTCTTACTGAAGCTGCTAAAGTTTTAATTCACCATTTCATGTTATTCTCTGATGAAAGAATTACACTTGAGGCTGACGAAATTGCACAAACAGAATCGTATGATGAAGAGTCATTGCATATGAGACAATTGCTTAAAACTAAGCTTGTTGATATGGATTTATCTGTGAGAGCATTAAATTGCTTGAAAGCGGCTGAAGTTGATACACTTGGTGATTTAGTATCGTTCAATAAAAATGACCTAATGAAATTCCGTAATTTTGGTAAAAAATCTTTAACTGAACTTGATGAACTTGTTGCAGTTAAGAATTTAACTTTCGGAATGGATTTAGCTAAATACAAATTAGATAAAGAATAATTTACTTCATATTTTGCTCTCCATGGTGGATTGTAGCAAGATGAAGATAAAAAAAACACGTCATGAGACACGGAAAAAAAAATAACCACTTAAGCAGACAGACTGGACATAGAAAAGCTATGTTGGCTAATATGGCTTGTTCTCTTATCGAGCACAAGCGTATTAACACTACTGTTGCTAAAGCTAAAGCGCTTAAACAATTTGTTGAGCCTTTAATTACAAAATCAAAAGAGGATACAACTCACAATCGTCGTATTGTTTTTGCTTACTTACGTAACAAATACGCTGTAACTGATTTGTTCAGAGATGTAGCTGCTAAAGTAGGTGACCGTCCAGGTGGATACACTCGTATCATTAAAGTTGGAAATCGTTTGGGAGATAACGCTGATATGGCGATGATCGAACTTGTTGACTTCAATGAACTTTACAACGGAGGTAAAAAAGAAGTTAAAAAAGCGAAAAGCCGTCGTGGTGGTAAAGCTAAAAAAGCTGAAGCTGCTGCTCCAGAAGCTCCTGCTGCTGAAACAGAAACGACTACTGAAGCTTCTGAATAATTATGAGAGTAATCATTCTATAATATTAAAGGATAAACTAATTTTTAGTTTATCCTTTTTTTTTGAATTTTTTGAAGGTTGGAGAAATCTAACTTATTTGAATTGAGTGGTTTTATTTTTATGAATGAAAGTTTTAAAAAATCTTGGACACACTCTTTTAAAGAATTAAATTTGCAAAATATCTAATTATACTTAATGTCCTTTTGGATTTAAGACGATAAAAAACAATACAAATTAAATAATGAAATATACAACACGACAGAGCGCCATTTTATTACTTAGTGATGGAACAATCTTTCACGGAAAATCTATTGGTATCAGCGGTAAAACTTTTGGTGAAGTTTGTTTTAATACTGGAATGACTGGTTATCAAGAAATCTTTACTGATCCTTCTTATTTTGGTCAAATCATGGTTACCACAAATCCACATATTGGGAATTATGGTATAAATGATTTAGAAGTTGAATCTGAAAGCGTGAAAATTGCAGGTTTAGTTTGTAAAAATTTTAGCTTTAATTATTCACGTGAAGGAGCATCAGGAAGTTTGGAAGATTATTTTGCTAAACAAAATCTAATCTGTATCTCTGATGTTGATACGAGGGCTCTAGTAAGTTATATTCGTGATAATGGTGCGATGAATGCTGTGATCTGTACAGATGGTACTTCAATTGAAGACCTAAAAAAAGAGTTGGCAAATGTGCCAAATATGGAAGGTCTTGAGTTAGCGTCAAAAGTATCTACAAAAGAACCTTATTTTGTTGGAGACGAAAATGCAACATACAAAATTTCGGCACTTGATCTTGGAATTAAAAAGAACATTTTAAGAAACTTTGCAAAAAGAAATTGTTACATTAAAGTTTTTCCATACGATACAAGTTACGAGGAATTATCAGCATTTAATCCGGATGGGTATTTCTTGTCAAATGGCCCTGGTGATCCAGATCCATTGCACGGAGTTATTGATGTTGCAAAAAAGATTATAGCAGACGATAAACCCATATTTGGAATTTGTTTAGGGCATCAGATTATTGCTTTGGCAAATGGAGTTCAGACTTATAAAATGTTTGGAGGTCACAGAGGAATTAATCACCCAGTAAAAAATCTTTTAACTGGTAAAGGAGAAATTACTTCTCAAAATCACGGATTTGCTGTAAAGAAAAATGCTTTGGAAGGTCATCCTGAATTAGAGCTAACCCACATACATTTAAATGACGATACTGTTGCTGGAATGCGTATGAAGAATAAAAATTGTTTCTCAGTACAATATCACCCTGAAGCTAGTCCAGGACCACATGATTCATCTTATTTGTTTGATCAGTTTGTGGAGAATATTAAAAGTAGTAAGGTCTAAAACGATGTAGTTAATAAATAAAGGTGTTTAATGACTAAAATGCGTTTATAGTATTAAATATTTTTATAATTTCGAAAAAAAATATATAATTTATTAATAAAAAACAAAAATAATGAGTATTATAATTAAAGTTCACGCAAGACAAATTCTTGATTCTAGAGGTAATCCTACTATTGAAGTTGACGTAGTAACTGAAAATGGAGTTTTAGGTAGAGCTGCTGTTCCATCTGGAGCATCAACTGGAGAGCACGAAGCTGTTGAATTACGTGATGGAGGTAAAGCTTACCTGGGTAAAGGTGTTTTGAATGCAGTGAATAATGTAAATACTGTTATTGCTGAAGAATTAGTTGGAACTTCTGTTTTCGAACAAAACACAATTGACCAATTAATGATTGATTTAGATGGAACTCCAAACAAATCTAAATTAGGAGCTAATGCTATTTTAGGAGTTTCTTTAGCTGCTGCAAAAGCTGCTGCAAATGAACTTGGATTGCCATTATACAGATATGTAGGTGGTGTTTCTGCAAATACATTACCAGTTCCGATGATGAACATTATTAATGGTGGATCACACTCTGATGCGCCTATCGCATTCCAAGAGTTTATGATTTTCCCAGTAAAAGCTACTTCTTTTACACACGCGATGCAAATGGGAACTGAGATTTTTCACAGTTTGAAAAAAGTATTACACGATAGAGGTTTGAGTACAGCTGTTGGTGATGAAGGAGGTTTTGCTCCAAACTTGGCTGGAGGTACTGAAGATGCTTTAGATACCATCAAATTGGCAGTTGAAAAAGCTGGATATACTTTCGGTGACGAAATTATGATTGCTCTTGACTGTGCTGCTTCTGAGTTTTATGTAAACGGTAAATATGATTATACTAAATTTGAAGGAGAAACTGGAAAGATCAGAACTTCAGAAGAACAAGCTCAATATTTAGCGGAATTGGCTGCTAAATATCCAATTATCTCTATCGAAGACGGTATGTACGAAGATGACTGGGATGGATGGAAAGCTTTAACTGAAAAAATCGGTGATAAAGTACAATTAGTAGGTGATGATTTATTTGTTACTAACGTTGCTCGTTTATCAACTGGTATTGAAAAAGGAATTGCTAACTCAATTTTAGTAAAAGTAAACCAAATCGGTACTTTAACTGAAACTATTGCAGCAGTAAACATGGCTAAAAACGCTGGTTATACTTCTGTAATGTCTCATCGTTCTGGAGAAACAGAAGATAATACTATTGCTGATTTAGCAGTAGCTTTAAACTGTGGACAGATTAAAACCGGTTCTGCTTCTCGTTCAGATCGTATGGCAAAATACAATCAATTATTAAGAATTGAAGAAGAATTAGGAAATACCGCTTATTTTCCTGGGTTAAACGCTTTTAAGATTAAATAATTGTAAGGATTATATTGTAGAATCAAACCATCCGTGAAAACGGGTGGTTTTTTTTTGGGGTTTTAACAAATTCATAGCATTATTCCTTTTTTAATTAGTCTTAAATTCCTTAGATTTGATAAATTATTATTTTAAAGAATTATTTCCGATATATTATGTCAAAAATAGCTACATTAGAAGTAGATGGTAAGAAAATTGAACTTCCAGTAATCACAGGAAGTGAAAATGAATCAGCTATCGATATTAACAAATTACGTGATTTAACTGGTATTATTACTATTGATCCGGGTTATAAAAACTCAGGTTCTTGCAAAAGTGAAATAACTTTTCTGGATGGAGAATTAGGTATTTTACGTTACAGAGGATATTCAATCGAAGATTTAGCTGAAAAAGCTAGTTTCTTAGAGGTGTCATATCTTTTGATTTTTGGAGAATTACCTACAGCTGCACAATTAGAAGACTTTGAAAATGGTATTAAAAAGCATTCTTTGGTAAACGAAGAGATGAAAAATATCATTGATGGTTTCCCAAAAACAGCTCACCCAATGGGAGTTTTGTCTGCGTTAACTAGTGCATTAACAGCATTTAATCCCAAAGCAGTAAATGTTGATAACGAAAAAGAAATGTATGAAGCTATTTGTAAAACAATGGCTAAATTTCTTGTAATTGCTACATGGACTTATAGAAAGTCAATGGGGTATCCTTTGAATTATTATGATAATACGAAAGGATATGTTGAGAGTTTTATGCAGTTAATGTTTAAATTACCTACAGGCCCTTATTCAGCAAATCCAGTAATTGTTAATGCTTTAGATAAATTGTTTATTCTTCATGCTGATCACGAGCAAAACTGTTCTACTTCCACAGTTAGAATGGTAGGCTCTTCGCATGCTGGTTTGTTTGCTTCTGTTTCTGCCGGAGTTTCTGCCCTTTGGGGGCCTCTTCATGGTGGCGCAAATCAGGCTGTGCTTGAAATGTTGGAAGAAATCAACAAGGATGGCGGAGATACTGATAAATTCTTGGCAAAAGCAAAAGATAAAAACGATCCATTCCGTTTAATGGGATTCGGACATAGAGTTTATAAAAACTTTGATCCACGAGCAAAAATCATTAAAAAAGCGGCTAAAGAAGTTCTGGAAACCTTAGGAGTTGAAGATCCGATTTTAGATATTGCAAGAAAATTAGAAACTGCGGCTCTTGAAGACGATTACTTCAAATCAAGAAATTTATATCCAAACGTTGATTTCTACTCTGGAATTATTTACAGAGCATTAGGGATTCCAACTGACATGTTTACTGTTATGTTTGCCATTGGAAGATTACCTGGCTGGATTGCGCAATGGAAAGAAATGCGTGAGAACAAAGAGCCAATTGGTAGACCAAGACAAATTTATACAGGTCATCCGTTGAGAGAATTTAAATCTAATAAATAATCATACTGAAAGCTTCACTTAACTGTGAAGCTTTTTTTTATATTTGCAACAAAATCTAACATTTATGTTGCAATTAAATATTAAGAACGAAACGTCAAGATTACGGGCTGTAGTTTTGGGGTCTGCTGTTCATAATGGGCCAACTCCATCAATTCAGGAAGCCTATGATCCTAAGTCGTTGGAACATATAAAAGCAGGGACATATCCTCTTGAAAAAGATATGATTGTCGAAATGGATGCTTTTAATGCTGTTTTTCAAAAGTATGATGTAAAAGTTTATCGTCCGGAAATGATTGAAAATTACAATCAGATTTTTGCCAGAGATATAGGTTTTGTAATCGACGACATTTTCATAAAATCAAATATTCTGCCAGATAGGGAACGAGAACTTGATGCAATTCAGTATGTAATTGATGAGATTGATCCGTTAAAAGTGGTGCGACCGCCAGAAGATGTTCATATAGAAGGAGGTGATGTTATGCTTTGGAATGATCATATCTTCATAGGAACTTACAAAGGAAGTGATTATAAAGATTATATCACCGCCAGAACCAATATACAAGGAGTTGATTTTATTAAAGAATTATTTCCAAATAAAATAGTCAAAGAATTTGATTTGGTTAAGTCTAAAATAGAAGCGAGGGATAATGCACTACATTTAGATTGTTGTTTTCAGCCTGTGGGAAAAAACAAAGGGATTATTTATAAAAGAGGTTTCCGTGAAGAAGCTGACTATATGTATTTAGTGAAACTTTTTGGAAAAGAAAATTTGTTCCATATTGAAAGAAACGAAATGTATAATATGTTTTCTAATGTGTTTTCTATTAATGAAAATGTTGTGGTTTCAGAAAAGAATTTTACAAGATTGAACAATTGGCTACGGGCTAATGGTTTTATAGTCGAAGAAATTCCTTATGCTGAAATTGCTAAACAGGAGGGTTTATTAAGATGTTCAACTTTACCGTTAATTAGAAATTAAAAGGCGTTTCATGTTACAGGTTTTCTGTTGTGAACTTGAAACTTAAAATAAAAAATATAAAATCATGAAACAAACAACTAATGCAATAGTAATGATTCGTCCAGTTGCATTCAGGATGAATGAACAAACAGTTGTAAATAATTATTATCAAAAAGTTTTAGACGGACTTTTACCTAGTACTGTAAATGCTAAAGCACAACAAGAATTTGATGTTTTTGTTGAAAAATTGAGAGGGGTGGGCGTTGATGTAATTGTTGTAGAAGATTCACTCGAAACAGATACCCCAGATAGTATTTTTCCAAACAACTGGGTTTCTTTTCATGAAAATGGCGATGTAGCCTTGTATCCTATGTTTGCTGAAAACCGTCGTCAGGAACGTCGTGAAGATATCTTAGATGTTTTGGAAGAAAAAGGCTTTGAAATTAACGATATTATGGATTATACTTCTGCAGAAGAAGACGGTATTTTTCTTGAAGGGACAGGAAGTTTGATTTTGGATAGAGCTAATGAAAAAGCATATTGTGCTTTATCTCCTCGTGCAGATGAAGAATTGTTTATTGAATTCTGTGAGGATTTTGATTATGCTCCGGTAATTTTTGAGGCTTTCCAAACTGTTGAAGGTGAACGTAAATTGATTTATCATACCAATGTAATGATGTGTATTGGTGAAACATTTGCGGTTATTTGTGCAGATAGCATTGATGATAAAAAAGAACGAAAAATGGTTTTGGAAAGCCTGAAAGCTGATAAAAAGGAAATCATTTTAATTACAGAAGAACAAGTGAATAATTTTGCGGGAAATATGCTGGAAGTTAGAGGGGCAAATGATAAAAAATATATTATTATGAGTGCTTCAGCACACCAGAGTCTAACCGAAAAGCAAATTAAACAATTGGAAAATCATGCTGAAATTTTAAGTTCAAGCTTAGATACTATTGAAGCCTGTGGTGGCGGAAGTGCAAGATGTATGATGGCCGAAGTTTTCTTGCCTAGAAACTAAAGTTAAAATTTTCAATAAAAAATTCCAAATTCCATTCTGTAATACTCAGCTTGGAGTTTGGAATTTTGTTTTTAAATATTCTAAAGATTTACATCAAATTTCCTTTTACGATATTAATTATAGAACTGACGATATATTGGATTCCTATTGCAATTACAATAAAACCAATTATTCTGGAAATAGCAACGATGCCTGAGGCTCCTAAAATACGAGCTAAGTAATGTGCGCTTTTTAAAATGATAAAAATGGTAACAGCTATAGCTAAAATGGCTAAACTTGAAATTATTATTTCGGTCATTTCGTGATGCTCCTGATAAAAAGCAATTAATAAAGAAATAGATCCCGGCCCAGCCAACATCGGAATTGCTAATGGTGTTAATGCAATGTCGTTTCTCTTTTGTGCATCATTTTCAATCTTTTTGTTAATCCCTCTTTTCTTGCTTATTTTTCCAGACAACAATGAAAAACCGGAATTCAAAATTACCAGACCACCTGCAATACGAAGTGCATCAATACTGATTCCGAAAAAAGTTAATACATACTGCCCGATAAAAAAAGAAACCATCAAAATAATAAAAACATTAATGGCTGTCCATAATGAAATTCGGGAGCGTTCCGCGGCTGAGTCATCGTGGGTAAGTCCAACAAAAATAGGAACAGTACCAATTGGATTTAAAACAGAAAAAAGAGCAGCAAATAAATAAATGAATAAATCCATAGTATGTTTGGGTTGATGAAGTAAAAGTAATTAAATTTTAAGTTTTTACTCTAAAATGATACTAGCATATTGTTTTTTCTCTTTGTATACCTCTAAATCAATAACGAGCAGGAAATTCAGCCTTTTTTGATTACTTTTGTTGCCATATTCATAAATAATGAAAAATAAAAAAACTTTGCTTCTTGGTGCGACAACCAAACCGGAACGTTATGCTTTTAGGGCTATAAATATGTTGACTCAAAAAGGATATACTGTATTAGCAATTGGTCAGAACAAAGGAGAAGTTGCAGGTGTGAAAATTCATACCAAGGCTATTCCTGTTAAAAATATAGATACTGTAACTCTGTATTTAAATCCGGTTCGCCAGCGTGATTACTATAATTATATTATCGAAGCACAACCTAAAAGGGTAATTTTTAATCCGGGTACAGAGAACCCTGAGCTGTACCAATTATTAGAACTTAATAATATCCAAGTAGAAGTGGCCTGCACATTAGTTTTATTAGCGACAAATCAGTACTGATTTTTAGAAGCTGTTCCTGCTGTATACTATATCTTTTATACCAAACCCTAGTGCAAAAGGATGTCGTTTCCATCAAGGCTAGAAATATCATTAATGAGAACTTTAGTGTTTTTTAATAACATTCAGGTTCTTTTTAAAACCGACTAAATCATTTAAAACATTACTTTTGCTTTCATGGAATTTTCATCAAAGTTAATAGAAAAAGCGGTCAGTGAAATGTCACAATTGCCAGGGATAGGCAAGCGTACAGCATTACGTTTGGTACTTCATTTGCTAAAACAGCCTAAAGAACAGACTGTTTTTTTGTCCCAGGCGTTACTCAACATGCGTGAGGATATTAAATTTTGTGAAAACTGTCATAATATTTCAGATACAAAAGTTTGTGAAATATGTGCTAATTTATCAAGAAATTATAAGACGATATGTGTTGTTGAAGATATTAGGGATGTTATGGCTATAGAAAATACAGGGCAATATAAAGGGATTTATCATGTTTTAGGAGGTAAGATTTCTCCAATTGAAGGAATAGGACCAGGGCAGTTGAATATAACAACTTTGATTGAGAAAGTAAAGCTAGATAAGGTTGACGAAATTATTTTTGCTTTAAGTTCTACTATGGAAGGGGATACGACAAATTTTTATATTTACAAACAAATTTCGGATTCTAAAATTATAATTTCTACAATTGCACGTGGAATTTCTGTAGGTGACGAATTAGAATACGCTGATGAAGTTACGCTGGGGCGAAGCATTTTGCATCGTGTACCTTTCGAAAAAACATTCAAAAACAATTAAAGAAATACAATCAGATTAGATTTCCTGAAGACTAAATGAATAGCTATATTTGCGTATAAAATTTTAAAAATGACGAAAAACTGTTTTTATTTATTATTATTAATCAGTACACTTTTTACATCATGTATCCCTGTAAAAGATTTGGTGTATTTGCAGGACAAAGGAACAGTCGGAAATGAAACTACTATTTCTGCAGTTGGATCGAAGCCTTACAGATTACAGGTAAACGATATTTTGAGTGTGGAAATCAAAGCAATAGATCCTAAGTTAACGGCTATTTTTAAGCCTTCAGAAGAGTCTGATGGTAATAGTAATAGGTCTGAAACAGGATTGTATTTTAATGGATTTACTGTGGATGACCATGGTAATATAAGGATGCCGATTTTAGGAGAAATGAATGTAATTGGCTATACACTTGAAGAAGTACGTCTTAAAATTGAAAAGAAACTGCTGGAAGAATATTTTAAAACAGAAGCAAATATCTTTGTTACTGTAAAATTAGCAGGTTTTCGATATACAATAAATGGAGAAGTAGGGAATACAGGCACTAAAACATTGTTTCAGGAACATGTAAATATTATGGAAGCCATTGCTAATGCCGGAGATATTACTACTGTAGGTAATCGTAAAGCAGTAACTATAATACGTCAGACACCTACAGGAGTACAGATGAACGATGTCGATCTTACTGATGTAAACGTGATGAAATCACCTTATTACTATCTACAGCCGAATGATTACATATATGTAAAACCGCTAAAGCAAAAAACATGGGGAACCGGCCAGACGGGTCTTCAGTCTTTAGGGACAATTATAACGTTATTATCTCTGGGGACGACACTTTTTGTGTTGTTGAAAAATTAAAAACTAAATACAAGAAATGTTAGATATAAAAGATTTTTCAATTTTTGAAAATCATCCGGGCTTTGATTTTAAAGGTTTTTTGCTGAAAATAGCCGGATATTGGAAGCTGTTTCTGGTGAGTTTAATAATTTCATTTGCGATAGCCTATCAGGTTAATATTCGTAAAGAAAAGATTTATGCAATGAAAACTTTGATTTCTATTAAAGAAGAAAGCAATCCTTTTTTTACATCCAATACAAGCTTGGTTTTTAATTGGGGAGGGATTTCGGATCAGGTAAGTGGTATTTCAACTATTTTGCAGTCAAGATCGCATAATGAATTGGTAGTAGATAAATTACAATTTTATGTAGATTATCTTGAAAAAGGTCAATACAATATGCTCGATGTGTATGGAGCGGTTCCTTTTTATGTTAATATTGACAAAACTAAACCTCAGTTAATAGGGACGTTAATAAGTGTTAAGTTTTTAAGTCCAAACGAATATGAAATAAGGATACCTTTTCAGAGTAGTTCTGTTTCATTGTTTACCTATTCTAATAATTCTTATAGCAACACATTTGTTCAGCCTGTCGAATTTGTTAAAAGATATAAAGTTGGAGAAAATGTTGTCTTGCCATTCTTAAATTGGAAGCTTGAAATTACAGATAGTCCAGGCATTTATAAAGGAAAAGAATATTTTGTAAAATTTAATGATTTTGATGCTACTGTAGCTCGTTATAGGGGGATTGGAGTTGAAGCCGATGAAAAAGCTGGGTCAATCCTAGCGCTTTCACTTCAGGGTACAAACAAAGCCAGGATGGTCGAATATCTGAATTCTACAGTTAAAATGTTGATTAAAATTCAGTTAGATGGTAAAAACCAATTTGCGACTAATACGATAAATTTTATTGACAGTACACTTGTAGCAATGGAATCACAGTTGAGAGAAACTGGTAATGAACTTAAATCTTTCAGAAAAGATAAAAACATCTATGCTATCGAACAAGGTGGCGAGAAATTTTCAGATAAAATTTTAGATTTTGACGTTGAAAAAGATGTAATAACGCGTAAAATTGCTTACTATAATTCTTTGAAGGCTTATCTTAACAATAGTGTGGACTATTCTAAGTTGCCGGCGCCTTCTGTTGCCGGAATTGAAGACCCTAATATTGTCACGAATATTTCAAAGCTTATTAGTTTGTCAACCCAAAGATCCGAAATGGCTTATGCGGTAAAAAGTGATAAAATCTTTAAGGATTTTGATAACCAGATGGTTGCTTTGAAAAATGTACTGTTAGAAAACATTGCTACATCAAAGTCATCTTTACAATATGATTTGGCTTTAGTCAATAACAAAATAGGTGAAGCAGAGAGTACTATTAAAAGACTTCCCGAAGAACAGCAAGAATTGTTGAAAATCAAAAGAAAATATGATTTAAGTGATAATATATACAGTACGTTTCTTCAAAAAAGAAATGAAGCTGATATTGTAAAAGCATCCAATTTATCGGATATTCATTTTATAGATACAGCAAAAGACATAGGTGGGGGGCTAATTGGTCCAAAAACTTCTGTGAATTATGTTTTGGCCTTGTTTTTAGGGGTTTTAATTCCTCTTATTATTGTTTTTATAATTTTCTTTATTAATAATACAATTCAAAATGCAGAGGATATTAGTAATCAGTCACAAATTCCTTTAATTGGTGTTGTAGGGATAAATAAGCAAGATACAAGTTTAGCAGTTTTTCAAAAGCCAAAATCAGCATTGTCTGAAGCTTTTAGAGGTATTCGTTCTTCATTGCAGTTTTTATATAAAAAAAAACAGCTTGATGGAGCAAAAACATTAATGATTACTTCGTCAATCAGTGGTGAAGGTAAAACATTCTGTTCGATAAATATTGCCACTGTTTTTGCTTTAAGTGAAAAAAAGACGGTTATAATTGGAATGGATTTAAGAAAACCAAGGCTGGCAGATGAATTTAACCTGACAAATCAATACGGAGTTGTTAATTATTTGATACGACAAAAAACATTGTCAGAAATAGTCAATAAAACCCAGATTCCTTATCTTGATGTTATTCTTTCAGGGCCTATTCCGCCTAATCCTTCAGAGTTAATTATTAGTGAAGTAATGGGAGAATTTATAGATGAGCTTAAGAAAACTTACGACTATATCATACTTGATACACCTCCAGTAGGACTTGTTGCAGATGCGTTAGAAATGGTTCAGTTTAGTGATGTTACACTATATATCGTAAGACAAAATTATTCAAAAAAGGAAATGATTACTATGCTAAATAATCGTGTAAAAAGAGGAGAGCTGAATAATGTGAGTATTGTTTTGAATGGCTTTGAAAATAAAGCAAAATACGGATCGGCATATGGTTACGGCTATGGTTATGGAGCATATGCAAACGGATATCATGAAGAAGATGATCAGCTGGGTTTTGTGAAAAAAGTTTTTAAGAAATTTAAAAAATAATAATTTAAAATAGATGAAGACATCCATTCAAAATACTATTTTAATTACAGGAGGAGCCGGTTTTATAGGTTCTAATTTATGTGAATATTTTTTAAATTCAGGGCAAAAAGTAGTTTGTCTGGATAATTTTTCGACAGGACATCATCATAATCTGAAAGATTTTTTAATCAATCCTGATTTTAAATTAATTGAAGGAGATATTCGGAATATAAATGATTGTGTGTTGGCTGTTCAAGACGTAAATTATGTGCTGCATCAGGCTGCATTAGGTTCTGTGCCAAGATCAATTAATGATCCGATTACCACAAATGATGTAAATGTTTCGGGTTTTTTGAATATGTTGGTTTCAGCACGTGATGCTAAAGTAAAAAGATTCATTTATGCAGCGAGCTCGTCTACTTATGGTGATTCAGAAGGGCTGCCAAAAGTTGAAGACATAATAGGAAAGCCATTATCGCCTTATGCAATTACAAAATATGTGAATGAATTATATGCAGAGATTTTTAGTAAATCGTACGGTTTGGAAACCATAGGTTTGCGTTATTTTAATGTATTTGGAAGAAAACAGGATCCACAAGGCGCTTATGCAGCTGTTATTCCTAAATTTGTAATGCAGTTAATGAATTATGAGAGTCCTGTTATAAATGGTGATGGAAATTATTCAAGGGATTTTACTTATATTGATAATGTAATTCAGATGAATGCTTTGGCAATTTCAGCCAAAAAACCTGAGGCAGTTAATACCGTTTATAATACCGCTTTTGGAGATAGAAACACGTTAAATGATTTGGTCGGCTATTTAAAAAAATATTTAAGTGAATATGATTCGAAAATAGCGGATGTGCCTGTTATTTATGGAGAAGAAAGAGTAGGGGATATTCCACATTCATTAGCTAGTATACACAAAGCCGAAAAGATGTTAGGTTATAATCCGGAATATTCGCTGGAAGCAGGGCTGAAAGAAGCAGTAAAATGGTATTGGAATAATTTAAAATAATGAAAGTAGTAATATAGAAAATATGAAAATCACAAAAATTTGCTGCATTGGTGCAGGTTATGTAGGAGGCCCTACTATGGCGGTAATTGCGCAGAAATGCCCGGATATCCAGGTAACTGTTGTCGATTTGAATGAACAGAGAATTAAAGATTGGAACGATCCAAATACGGATAATATTCCAATTTATGAGCCTGGTCTTTCAGAAATTGTAGCTCAAGCAAGAGGCAGAAATCTTTTCTTTTCGACTGATGTAGAAAAAGCTATTGATGAAGCAGAGGTTGTTTTTATTTCTGTAAACACACCAACAAAGACTTATGGTAAGGGTAAAGGAATGGCAGCTGATTTAAAGTACATAGAGTTGTGTGCCAGACAAATAGCTAAAGTTTCTAAAAGTAATAAGATAGTTGTTGAGAAATCGACTTTGCCTGTTCGGACTGCTGAAGCCATAAAAAGTATTTTGGATAATACAGGAAATGGAGTTCAGTTTCAGATTCTTTCAAATCCAGAATTCCTGGCGGAAGGTACTGCTATAGATGATTTACTAAACCCAGACCGAATTTTAATTGGAGGAGATTCAACACCGGAAGGAGAAGTGGCAATTAACGCTTTAGTTGATGTTTATGCCAATTGGGTTAGTAAAGATAAGATCTTAACAACAAATGTTTGGTCTTCTGAATTGTCTAAGCTTACAGCAAATGCTTTTTTAGCACAGCGTATCTCATCGATTAACGCTATGTCTGAATTGTGCGAAAAAACGGGTGCAGATGTAAATGAAGTTGCACGTGCTATTGGGATGGATAGCCGTATCGGATCTAAATTCTTAAAAGCTTCCGTTGGATTCGGTGGGTCTTGTTTTCAAAAAGACATTCTGAATTTAGTTTATATAGCAAAATCATATGGTTTAAATGAAGTTGCTGATTACTGGGAGCAGGTTATTATTATGAATGATTATCAAAAAAGAAGATTCTCAAACAAAATTGTTCAGACCCTTTACAATACAGTTGCTGATAAAAAAATAGCTTTTTTAGGTTGGGCATTTAAAAAAGATACAAATGATACGCGTGAATCTGCAGCTATATATGTTGCGGATGATTTAATTAATGAATTGGCAAAAATTTCTGTTTACGATCCAAAAGTATCACGCAATAAAATTTTGAGTGATTTGGATTATTTAGAGACAAGAAGTTCTTTAGAAAATATTAATGCAGTTTCTACATTTGAAAATCCTTATGAGGCATGTAAAAATGCTCATGCGATTGCTGTGCTTACAGAATGGGACGAGTTTGTAAAATATGACTGGCAAAAAATATACGATGCTATGCAAAAGCCGGCTTTTGTTTTTGACGGAAGAAATATTTTAAATGCAAAAGAATTAAAATCAATTGGTTTTGTTTATAACGGAATAGGGGCTTAAAATAAATTGCATGAATTGGTATGTTGTTTATACAAAGCCTAAGTGGGAGAAAAAGGTAGCAGAAAAATTAAATGAGATAGGGATAGAATCCTACTGCCCTGTAATCACTCAGATTAAACAATGGTCTGACAGAAAGAAAAAAATAGAAGTGCCACTTTTTAATTCTTATCTTTTTGTCAGGTTGTCTGATTTAGAAAGGAATTCAGTTTTTCAGATTGCGGGTGTTGTCAGGTATCTATTTTGGTTAGGTAAACCCGCTATAGTTCGTGATGAGGAAATTTCTGAAATAAAAAAAAGCCTTTCTGATACAAATATCTCAGATGTTTTGGTAATGCCTTATAAAAAGGGCGATAAGATAAAATTGGATGCCGGGGCTTTTAATAATCATCAGGCAGTTGTTAAAGAAGTAACAAATACACATTATATACTGGTTTTGGAAACCTTGGGGTGTATTTTAAAAATAAGATACAAAAAAGAATCCTTGTAGTATTTTTTGGAATACAATTAATTGTCTTTAAGGGATTAATAAAAGAAAAGAATGAAGTATCACTAAATTTAGTGATTTTTTGTTCTTTTTTTTTGATATTTATTTTTTGTTTACTGACTTATAGCTTTTTAATTTATATTTTTTTTTAGGAGAATTATAAGATGTTTTGAAAGTTGATAAAATTGACTTATTGTGCTATATTTGCCGAAATTCAATTTTTCTATTCAAGTCAAATCTGTGACTTTGGATAGCGAAGCTGTGTATATAATAAACGAAAAATAATCAAGGATATGAATAATGATATAAAGGTAGCCGTTATCGGATTAGGTTATGTAGGTTTGCCTTTGGCTCGTTTATTTGCTACAAAATACCCTGTTATAGGTTTTGATATTAACGAATCAAGAATAACAAGTTTAAAACAAGGTACTGATACAACATTAGAAGTTGAGGATGTTATTTTACAAAGTGTATTAGTTGATACATTGAATGAAGAAAAAGGTCTTTATTGTACTTCAGATATAAAATATATTACTGGTTGTAATTATTTTATTATAACTGTTCCGACTCCGGTAGATAAAAATAATCGTCCGGATTTAACTCCTTTGTATAAAGCTAGTGAAACAGTAGGTAAGATGCTGAAACAAGGCGATATTGTAATTTATGAATCTACAGTTTACCCTGGTGTGACAGAAGAACAGTGTGTTCCGGTTTTAGAAAAGATATCAGGATTAAAATTCAATGTAGATTTTTTTGCGGGATATTCACCTGAAAGAATTAATCCTGGAGATAAAGAACATACTGTAGAAAAAATTCTAAAAATTACTTCAGGATCTACTTCAGAGATCGGATTAAAAGTAGATACGCTTTATAAGTCAGTTATTACAGCTGGAACATATTTGGCGCCTACAATAAAAGTTGCCGAGGCTGCCAAAGTAATCGAAAACTCGCAAAGAGATATTAATATTGCTTTTGTAAATGAACTTGCCAAAATATTCAATTTAATGAATATTGATACTCAGGAAGTATTAGCTGCGGCTGCCACAAAATGGAATTTTCTTCCTTTTAAACCAGGTTTGGTAGGAGGTCATTGTATAGGTGTAGATCCATATTATTTAGCACAAAGAGCACAAGAATTTGGTTATCATCCTGAAATAATTTTGGCGGGACGCCGTTTGAATGACAGTATGGGCGAATATATCGCATCTCAGGTGGTGAAATTAATGATTAAAAAAGGTATTTCAGTAAACCATGCAGAGCTTTTAATGTTGGGGATTACCTTCAAAGAGAACTGTCCGGATGTTCGCAATACTAAAATTGTAGATGTCATAAGGGCATTAAAAGAATATGGGATTTCCGTTACAATATATGATCCGTTGGCAAATACAGAAGAGGTTAAAAAAGAATACGGACTTATGACAACAAACATTCTTCCGGAAGAAAAATTTGATGCTATAGTTTTAGGAGTTGCACATTCAGAATTTTTAAAGTTAGATTTTTTGGAAATTCAAAAAAGCAATAGTTTAATATATGATGTAAAAGGAGTTTTAGGAACTATATCAGATAATAGATTATAGATTTTTAATCTTCTTTTTTATTTAGAAAAAAATGAATACAAATAATTTAGTTACACATGTTATTTTAACCGGAGGAGTTGGTAGCAGATTATGGCCTCTTTCCCGTAAAAGCCAGCCTAAACAATATTTGGAAATATTTGAAGGAAAATCTTTGTTTGAAATGACTGTAGATCGCAACAGTCATTTAGCAGATAAAGTAATGGTAGTAGGAAATGCTGATAACCATCATTTAAGCGGGAATGTTATGGGTAAATCCCAAACAGAATATATAAATATTGTAGAAGCAACTCCAAGAAATACAGCAGCAGCTATTGCCTTTGCTGCATTTGCATCAAACCCTGATGATATATTGATAATTACGCCATCAGATCATATTATTGATAAAATAGAAGATTATAATGATGCTATTAATCAGGCAATTGAGAAGGCTAAGGACGGTTTTATTGTAACTTTTGGAATTATTCCAACTAAACCTGAAACAGGTTATGGTTATATAGAATCAAAAGGAGATAAAGTGTTGTCATTTAGGGAAAAACCAAATGAAACGACAGCTAAAGAGTTTATAGCAAAAGGAAATTTTCTGTGGAATAGCGGAATGTTTTGTTTTAAGGCCAGCGTCCTTTTGGAAGAATTGAAACAATTTCAGCCTGAGGTTTATGAAAAGTCCAAAATTGTTTGGGAGTCAAGTAAAGAAGGGTTTTTAGATTTAGAAACTTCTTTAGAAATTCCATCAATTAGTATAGATTATGCTGTAATGGAACGTAGCAAAAAAATAAAAGTAGTTCCGGCATCATTTGCCTGGTCTGATTTAGGTTCGTTTGAATCTGTTTACGATTATTTGGTTTCTAAAGGGCATTCAGTAGATAAAAATGGTAATATGGTTATAGGCTGTGATAAGTATACCACTTTCTTGGGATTAAAAAATACTATTTTTGTTTATACACCTACAGCTAATCTAATTTTACAAAAAGAAAATTCTCAGGATGTAAAAGATATATACAGTGAGTTGGAAAGTCAAAATTCAGAATTGTTAAATTAATAAAATGAAAAAAATTCTTATAACTGGTGGTGCAGGATTTATTGGTTCACATGTGGTGAGACGCTTTGTGAATAAATATACTGAATATCAAATATACAATCTGGATGCCTTGACTTATGCAGGAAATCTGGAGAATATTAAAGATATAGAAAATCAACCCAATTATAATTTTTTAAAAGGAGATATTGTTGATGAAGCATTTATTAATGAACTTTTTTCAATTCATAATTTTGACGGAATTTTGCATTTAGCGGCGGAGTCTCACGTAGACAGATCAATTGAAGATCCATTAGCATTTGTGAAAACAAATGTTATAGGTACCATGAATTTGCTTAATGCTGCAAAAAAACAATGGAAAGACAACTTTGAAGGAAAGAGATTTTATCATATTAGTACAGACGAGGTTTATGGTTCTTTGGGAACTGAAGGGCTTTTTACAGAAACTACTCCGTATGATCCAAACTCTCCTTATTCTGCCTCAAAAGCAAGTTCAGATCATTTCGTAAGAGCTTATGGCGAAACCTACGGTCTTCCATATGTTTTAACAAATTGCTCTAATAACTATGGATCATATCATTTTCCTGAAAAATTAATACCACTTTTTATCAATAATATTATCAATAATAAACCATTACCTGTTTATGGAGATGGTAATTATACCCGTGATTGGCTTTTTGTTGAAGATCATGCTATTGCAATTGATTTGGTGTTTCATCAAGGTAAAAACCATGAAACATATAATATTGGTGGTTTTAATGAATGGAAAAATATCGATTTAGTTAAATTATTATGCCAGATTATGGATCAGAAGTTAGGAAGGGATTCTGGGACTTGTGAAAAGTTAATCACTTATGTAAAAGACAGACCAGGTCATGATTTGCGTTATGCAATTGATGCATCTAAAATTAATAAAGAATTGGGATGGAAACCATCTGTAACATTTGAAGAAGGTTTAGAAAAAACAATCAATTGGTATTTAACCAATGAAGAATGGTTGAAGAATGTAACTTCAGGTTCTTATAAAGACTATTACAAAAAACAATACTCTTGAAATAATTTTATTCTGATTTGAATTTTTTCAAAAAATCAAAACATCATTAAATATGAAATATGTAACTGTTGTTCTTTTATTTTTTACTTTTTTATTTTCCTTTCAGGTTAATGCTCAGGATTTAATAAAATCCAGTGATTTAAGTACTTTAAAAGTGGATTATTTATCTGATGCAGATATTGCTAAAATACGTACACAACTGCAAAATAACAACATGACAATTGAAGAAGCTGAACCTATGGCTATTTCAAAAGGAATGAGCGCAGTAGAGTTTTCTAAGCTAAAAGTAAGAGTGAATGAAAAAACAGTAGTGAGTAATAAAAAAAACATTGAAACTGCTGGAAATAAAAACGATTTGGGACGTCCTCATGACAAAATTGTAAATAATAAAGTAAAAGATTCTGCCAATGCCTTAATATTTGGTTCTGAATTGTTTGATAATCCCACATTAAATTTTGAACCAGATTCCAACCTTGCCACTCCAGTGAATTATATTTTAGGTCCGGGTGATGAGCTTCAGGTAAGTGTTTACGGAGTACAGGAATATAATGCAAGTGCACCGGTAAGTGTTGAGGGTAAAATATCCATCCAGTATGTAGGACAAATTTCAGTAGCAGGGATATCAATTGAAGCTGCAACGCAAAAAATTAAATCTGCAATTGCGAAAGTTTATAGTACGGTAAGGTCCGGGCAATCTCAGGTGAGTGTTAGTTTAAGCAGAATCAGAACTATTAAAATTACTATTGTAGGAGGTAAACAACCGGGAAATTATTCTATCTCATCTCTGGCAACTGTTTACAATGCTTTACATTTAGCAGGAGGACCAGGGAAAAATGGTAGTTACAGAAATATAGAATTAATTAGAAATAACAAAGTTTATAAAAACATAGATATTTATCGTTTTTTAGTTAAAGGTGATCAGTCAGACAATGTAAGTTTAAAAGAAAACGATGTGATTAGGATTCCAGTTTACACACAAAGAGTGACTGTTGAGGGAGAAGTAAAGAGACCGGGAATTTTTGAGATGAAAAAAGGTGAAAAATTTTCAGATTTATTAAATTTTGCTTCCGGTTTTAATGAATTTGCTTATACAGCATCAGTAAATGTTTTGCAAAAGACAGGTAAGGAGTTTAAAGTTCTTGATGTTAATGAAAATGAATTTTCTTCATATGTGCCAAAATCCGGAGATGTTTTTAGAGTTACTAAAATTTTAAACCGATTTGAAAATAGAATTAAAATAGAAGGAGCTGTATTCAGACCAGATTATTATTCTTACAATGAAGGGATGAGAATTTCAGATCTTATTACCAGAGCAGAAGGACTTAAAGAAGATGCCTATACTAAAAGAGCCCGAATTATTCGTTTAAAATCTGATTTGACAACTGAAATTGTAAATGTTGATTTAGTAAATGCTTTGTCTGGAGATTTGAATGCTGACATTGAACTAAAAAGAGAAGACGAAGTAACAGTATATTCAATTTTAGATTTTAGAGAAGAATATAAAGTTACTATTGACGGTGAAGTAAAAAATCCGGGGGTGTATGATTATTATGAAAATCTGACATTGAATGATTTAGTAGTGCAGGTTGGAGGTTTAACAGGTTCGGCATCTAAAAGAGTGGAAATTGCCCGTATGATAAAATCAGATGAGATTGACGATACTAATCCTAAACGTATTGAATTAGTAGAATTAGAAATTACGGCGGATAACAATGAGCAGGTGAAAAATTTTGTTTTGAAGCCGTTTGATGTTATTAATATTAGAAGAATGGCTGTTTACGAAAAACCACAAATGGTTACAATTAGTGGGGCTGTAGCTTATCCGGGTAAATATGTTTTGGCAAATAAAAAAGAATCTGTTTATAATGTAGTGATGCGGGCTGGAGGCTTAACCTCAGTTGCTAATTTGGAGGGAATGAAAATTAAAAGACCAATAAAACAAGAACAAATTGATGAGATAAAGAGAGTTGATTTAAATCTGTCTAAAAATGATACTCTAAAACAAGATCTTGCAAAAAAGTTAAAAGATGAATTAAAATATGTTACAATTCCTGTAGATTGGAAAAAAATTGTGAAAGACAAACAACACTATTCAAATGTTACTTTGTTTCCTGATGATGAAATTGAAATTACAATATTAAATGAAGGAGTTAAAGTTACAGGAAATGTGTTACTTAATTCTGAAATTCCATATAGAAGTGGAAAAGGTTTTAAATATTATATAAATGCAGTTGGTGGTGTTGATAGTAAAGGCTGGAAGAAAAAAGCGTATATTATTTATCCAAACGGAAAAGCAGCTGTAACAGGTTCTTTTTTATTCTTCAGATCTTATCCTAAGGTTACACCAGACTCTCAAATTGTAGTTCCTGAAAAGCCGGAAACTAAAAAATTGTCTACAGGAGAATGGGTAAGCATAGGAAGTGTAATCACCAGTCTGGCATTGCTTATAGTTACTGCATTTAAGTAACGTTAGTTTAAAATTATCTGTTACGAAAGACGTTTAAGAATTATTTTGGTAAGGAATCTAATGTAAAAAACTGTAATAATGATTCAGAAATAAAACTTATATAAGAATGAGCGAAAAAAATCTTAACAACGAAATATCTTTAAAAGAATTATTAGAAAAAGGAAAGGAATGGTATTTCTATTTGGTATTGAAATGGAAAGTAATCCTTTTAGCAGGAATTTTAGGGGGAATTTTAGGATTGGGCTACTCTTTTACAAAAAAACCAGTTTATACAGCAACTTTAACATTTGCGGTGGAAGATGAGAAAGGTGGCGGAGGAGGAGGCCTCGGTTCATTGGCCAGTTCTTTTGGTTTTGATTTAGGCGGCGGCGGCGGTAGTATATTCACTGGCTCTAATTTGACCGAGTTGTTTAAATCCCGTACGATGGTAGAAAAGACATTGTTATCTCCTGTGAACATAAATGGAAAAGAGATTTCCTTAGCAGAAATGTATATTCAAAATAATAAGTGGAGAGATAGCTGGAATAAGAACCCTAAGTTCAAGAATATCCAATTCTTACCTAATTACAGACGTGATTATTTTACCCGTATTCATGATAGCATATTAGGGGTAATTTATAAAAATTTATCAAAATCTTCGTTATCCGTTGCCCAAAGAGATAAAAAAATAGCCATTACATCGATAGATGTAACTACAGGAAATGAATTATTTTCGCTCTATTTCTGTGAAGCGCTTGCAAAGCAGGTTGGGAAATTTTATGTAGATACCAAAAGCAAAAAAGCGCGTACGAACATGAAAATTTTAGAGCATCAGGTAGATTCTGTTCGTGTTGAATTAAATAATGCCATAACTGGGGTTGCAGTGGCTAATGACAACACTTTTAATTTGAATCCAGCTCTTAATGTTCGTAGGACTCCTTCCGCAAGAAGACAAGTCGATGTTCAGGCTAATACCACAATCCTTACAGAGTTGGTAAAGCAATCAGAATTGGCTAAAGTAACGCTACGTAAAGAAACTCCTTTAATTCAAGTTATTGACAGGCCAATTTTACCTTTACCGAAAGAGCGTTTTGGAAAAGCAAAAGGATTGATTATGGGAGGGTTTTTAGCTGGGTTTTTAGTCATTTTAATATTGATTGTGAAAAGGTTTTTAAAAATATTGTAGGTTTAGCTTTAAGATTGTTTAAATGTTTTGATTTTGTATTAAATAAATTAAGAATAAGGAATAATCTAAATATTTACATACTACATTTTATTAATCAAATACATTATATTCGTTAAAATCATAAACTTTTAAATTTATTTAATAGTGCAAAAAGTTTTTGTATTCTTTATTGGGAACTGGATCAAAATTAAAAATATTTTTCAGTTTACATCGCATGATATTAGTACAGTTGAGGGCAAATCAAAAGAAAGATATCGACGTATTTTATTAACTGGAGGAAGTACTGTAATTGTAAAGATTTTTTCGGCTTCCATTAATTTAATTACAGTGCCATTGACTCTTAGTTATTTAGGAGCAGAAAGGTATGGTTTATGGATGGCTATATCTTCAATATTGGCTCTAATGGGGTTTGCTGATTTGGGTCTAGGGAATGGATTGTTAAATGCGGTGTCAAAAGCAAATGGAAAAGAGAGTGAAAGTGATGCCCAAATTGCGGTGTCGAGCACTTTTTTTATTTTAACAGGTATAGCTTGCTTACTGTTTCTAGTTTTTATTTTTATTTATCCATTTATTTCTTGGGAAAGTGTTTTTAATGTCAAATCTAAAATTGCAACGGAGGAATCTGGACCAACAATGTTTGTGCTTGTAGTTATGCTTTTAATCAATATGCCTTTAGGTGTTATTCAAAGAATTCAAGACGGTTATCAAGAAGGTTACAGATTTCAGCTTTGGTTAATAGTTGGTTCTTTATTGAGTTTATTTGGGCTTTTACTATGCATTTATTTTAAAAGTGGTCTTGTTTGGTTGGTCATTACCTTTTCAGGTGGACAGCTAATAGCAACGCTTTTAAATGGAATGATGTTATTTACAAAAAAAAGATCCAATCTAATACCAAAATTAAAGTATTTTGATGTAATTATTGGAAAACAACTAATGAATGCGGGATTTGTTTTTTTTTTATTGGGACTTTTTACATTACTTGGTAATACTTCAGATAATCTAATTTTAGCACAGATTCTCGGAGCTAAATCAGTTGCGGGCTATGAAATTGTTAAAAAGGTTTTTTTATTTTCAATGTTCACTCAGTTTATTATCCAACCCTTATGGCCTGCTTTTGCCGAAGCAATGGTTAGTGGTGATATTGAATGGGCAAAAAAGACTTTAAAAAAAGGATTATTATTAAGTATAAGTGGAGCTGCCGTTATATCATTACCATTATTAATTTTTGGTAGGCAGATTATATCGTTTTGGGTTGGAAAAGAATTTATGCCATCTTGGTCTTTGCTGTTAGGTTTTTATATGTATGTACTTATAGCAAATTATGGAGGGGTTATGTCTACTTTTTTGAATAGTGGTGAATTGTTACACAAACAAATTTTGATAGTAGCTTTAGCTTCTATATGTTCACTATTTTTAAAAATATATTTGTCTTTGAATTTTGGTGTCAGCGGAATAATTTGGGCTACAGTTATTGGATATGGTTTGTTTTATATTATACCTAGTTATAGATTAGCTTTTCGCTATTTGAAAAATATTGGCTATTCATCAAAAAAACATATATAAATCTAAGTACAAAATGAAAAAGAAAATTAAAATTGGAATATTAGGAGCAGGAATTTCAGGTTTAAGTATTGGTAAGCTTTTGACAGAAGATTTTGAAGTTGAATTACTAGATAAATCTCCAGTATTTGGAGGTATCGCCAAAACAAAATCTATAGAGGGCATCAGTTATCATAAAACTGGAGGACATTGCTTTAATTCAAAATATCCTGATGTTCTTGACTTTGTTTTTCAACATATAATGCCTTCTTCTGAATGGCATAAGGTAACAAGAGATGCTGCAATAAGGTTTAAAGATAATGAAATAAGTTACCCAATTGAATTTGCAGTTAAGCAGATTTCTTCTTTTGATAATGAGTTAGCTATTAATATTGTGAAGGATTTCTTAAATGCAAAAGATGATGGAACTTACGAAAATTTGGAAGATTGGTTTCGTAAAAAATTTGGAAATACTTTAACAGAAGAGTATTTTTTGCCATACAATAGAAAAATATGGAATAGAGACCCTAAGGAAATGGATCCAAGTTGGGTTAAAGATAAGCTGCCTATACCTGATGTGAAATCATTTTTTCAGTCTTTGATAGGAGTTTCTGAAGATAAGATGCCTCATTCTGAATTTTATTATCCCAACTCTAATAATCAAAATACTTTTATTGATAATTTAGCTTCTGGTCTTAATATTAAACAAAATGTTGATGTTAAGTCTATTTATTTTAATAAAGATGACAATAAATGGATTGTTAATGGAATCTATTCATATGATAAACTAATTAGCACTTTACCTCTAAATGAATTACCAACATTTATTTCAAATTGTCCAAAGGATGTTATTCATGCTGCGAAAAAACTGAAATATAATAAAGTGAGTACAATGCTGTGGGAAACAAAACCTACTAAAAAAACATGGACTTATTTACCTGATTCTAATACTATTTTCCATCGTTATATACACATTGGTAATTTTTTTGCTCCGAAAATGAATTATACAATTACTGAAACGATTGGAGAAAGAAGTTATGAAGAAATGGAAACATACGGAAAAAAAGATCCCTTTTTAATTAGACCATTGGATTATCATGTTTCTAATCATGCTTATGTAGTATTTGATGATAATTATAAAGTAAACAAAGAAATAATTTTTGATTATCTAAATTCAATTGGGATTTATTCAATTGGGAGATTTGGAGAATGGGAATATTACAATATGGATGTTTGCATAAAAAGAGCAATTGATCTTAAAGAAGAAATTTTTAATAATATAAATATTTAAAATGATGAATAAGAATTTTAATTATATAGTCCCGATTTTTAATAAGGAAGATATTTTGCCACAAACATTAGAAGGAATTGAAAAATGTGCTTCTTCAGAAAGTAAAATTGTTTTAATTGTTGATGGTTGTACAGATCGATCCGAATCGATTGTTGATGAATTTATAAAAAATTCATCGCATAAGGCAGAAAAAATATTAATGCCAAATGTACACATGCTTTTATCTGTAAATGCGGGGCTAAAAACTGTAAAAAATGGATTTTCTATAATAATGCAGGATGATATTATTTTACAGGATTATGATTCAGAAAAAAAGATTGTTGAATTATATGAAAGAATTAATAATTTGGGAGCTGTATCACTAAGATATGGGGCAAATATTAAGCCAAGTTCGATAAAAAACATGATTAGGAATGATTTTAAAAGAATGATTGTAAATGTTGACTTAATTCAGAGTCCTGATGATCATGCAGATTATCAGAAAGGAGAATATGAAAAATTCTATCCAAGAATGTGTGCCATTAACGGACCAAATATAATACCTTGGAATATGCTGTCGAAATTGGGACGTTTTGATGAAAATATTGCTCCCTATGGATATGATGATCCTGAGTATTGTTTGAGGGGACTAAAAGAAGGTTTTATAAATGGATTATTTCCTCTGAAGTATCAGTCAGATTTTGAATGGGGTGGTTCTAGAAGATCTAAAGAATTTCAAAAAAATGCTACTAGGATTATAAATAGAAGCCGACACTACGTTTGGAATAAACATAAAGATTATTTAAAGCACTATTTAAAAAATAATGATATTAATAGAAAACTTGAAACCCTTTAAATAACTTCGAAAGTTGATTTTGATATTAATTCTTAAAAATGTCAAAGTCCTATATCGAATGAAGGTTGTGAAGTTTTAAATTTATAAATTATTTGTTTTTAATATTTAGCGATGTGCTAATTTTTATAACATTTATGCCTTGTTTACCTATAATTTTATAATGTAAATTATTTTAAAATTTTGTGATAAATTAGTGTTTTTAAAAGCGTTGAATTGAATACGATTTATGTAAGTTTTTGTTGATTTTAAAAAATAAAATACATGATTAAACAAATTTTATTTACTAGAATATACAAAATTAAATTAGCTTTCACAAGAAGGAAAATCAATAAATATGATAAAATATATTCGTTATCTCAAATAAGCCATTATTTAAAAAGCAGAAATGAAAAATACAATTATTTTTATCATTTTTTTTGGAATCTTTCTCCAAAATGGCTAAAGGAGCATCGTGCTTATTTTTCTCAAAATTTTAGGGGTTTTGGGGAAGATGCATTTCATGCTATGTGGTTTTTTGTTTTTAAGAAATTTAAACCTAAATATATTTTGGAAATTGGTATTTATAGAGGTCAAACACTTTCTTTATTTTCATTATTAGGAAAAAAATTTGAGTTTGAAGTAGATATTCATGGAATTAGTCCTTTTACGTCTGCTGGGGATAAAGTATCTCAATATTTAGGGAATCTAGATTACTATAAAGATGTTATGATTAATTTTGATTTTTTTAAGCTACCTCTCCCAGTACTACATAAGGGGTTTTCTACAGATGAAGATATGATAAAAGTTATTAAATCTAAAGTATGGGATCTCATTTATATTGATGGCAATCATGATTATGAAATTGTTAAACAAGACTTTAATATTTGTGCAGACAGTATAAAGAAAGGTGGTTTGCTTGTTTTAGATGATGCTTCATTAAATACAGATTATACCCCATCTTTTTATTCAACAGCAGGACATCCTGGTCCTTCTTTTGTTGCTTCGGAAATTAATTTAGATTTATTCGAAGAAATTCTGTCCGTTGGACACAACCGGGTTTTTATGAAATTATAAAATTGACCAACCATTTGAATATTTTTTTTAAATGCATCTTAATGATTTTTTAAATGTGATAAATATGTTTTTTGAAAAGTGTTGTTTTTGTAATTAAACAATGGTATGACCATTAAAGTTATAGCTCTTAAAACTTGAAGTACATTGTTTAATACTTTTTAAGTTTTCAATAGCATTCATCATCTATGAATATTTGAAAAAACGTTTTTCTAATTTATAGTGATAATAATTTCAATATAAACATGACATTTAATTTATTTATGAAAGTAAAATATTATCCCTGTCAACCCCATTGTTTTGCATTCGGAGGTTTCGATATGCAAATGTTAAATACAATGGATTCTGTTATAAAATGTGGAATATTGGCAAGCAAGTTAGATGTTTGGAGTAGAGATTCAGACTTTGATATTATTCATTTATGGGGTATTGGGACATATAATTATCAGGTTATTGATTGGTCTAAGAAAGCAGAAAAGTTTATTGTAGCAACAGTTTTACTACCATATTTTGGAACAATCAGATCAAAAATAGGGCATTTTTATCGAGTAATTTTTTCGAAGTCTTTCAAACAACAGATTCGATATTATGAAATTATAGATAGAATCATAGTGGTAAATGATTTACAAGGCTTAATGTTAAATAAATATTATAAAGTTCCTTTCTCTAAAATTGATATCATTCCTAATATTGTTGAGAATCAATATTTTGAAAAACAAGAATTGGATTTTGGTATTAAATATGGTATTCGTGATTACGTTTTGTGTACGGGTAATATATCAGCGCGTAAAAATCAATATAATCTGGCACTTGCCTGTATTAATTTAAAGCAAAATTTAGTTTTAATTGGAAATATACTTGATGGAGAATTATCATATGGTAAAAAACTAGAGGAACTGGTTGAATCAAATCATAATGTATTATGGATAAAAGAGTTACCGAAGGGATCAGAAGATTTAGTTGCAGCCTATCAGAACTGTTCTTTATTTGCTTTGCCAAGTTTTGATGAGACGCAGCCAATCAGTGCCTTAGAGGCAACTGCCATGAATAAACCAGTAGTTTTAATGGATAAGAGTTATGCACATCAAAGTTACTATAAAGATGCTATTTTGTGTAAATCACATTTAGTTAAGGATATCGAGATTGCAATTAATAACAGTTTAGAATCAAATAATAAATTGATTGAAAATTTAGAAATATTAAAGTGTAAGGAAGAAAATGTTGGAAAAATGTATAGAGAGTGTTATTTTAAATTATTTACCAAATAATGGTGTAAAGAATCATAAAAGTAAGTTCTTCGATTCACATTAAGAACACTTTGCACTAATTCTTATGAAAATTTATGAGTTCTCAATTATATTTTCTCAATTCAGTTCCATATCTATTTTTTTTGTTTGTTTTGATATTTTTATTTTTTAAAGAAGGAGGTAATATCAACGAAAAAAAAACAAATTTTAATATTCGTTTTTTTACGATTGTATTGTTTTTATTTTTTATTGGATTAAGAGGCCATATTTATAGCGACTGGTATAGCTATTATCCAAAATTTGAAAACTTACCAACTTTATGGAATGGGAATATTATTAAAGAACTTAGTACAGGCGAAATGGAGCCTGGTTTTATTTTTTATAGTATTTTAATAAAATCTTTTTTTCCTAATTATTTTGTTTGGGTTTTTATTAATACAGGGATTGACTTATGGGTTTTAGATAAGGTATTTAAAACGCAGGCAAAATATTATGTACTTGCTTTCATCGTTTTTTTTGTGATGAACGGTTTGTTCATAGAATTTAACCTGTATAGAAATTCAAAATCAATTATTCTTTTTTTACTGTCTTTACAATATCTTAAAAATAGAAAGTTCATACCTTATTTCTTTATTAACTTATTAGGCATAACTTTTCATTTCTCAGCAATATTATTTATTCCATTGTATTTTATTCTTAACAAAGATATTCCTAGATTTATTGTGTGGTCAATATTTATTATTTCTAATATTGTATTTATATTTCACGTAAAGTGGATTAATTTTATTTTAGGGGATTTACTTACACTCATAAATATAAGTATGATTTCCGATAAAATGGCTCTTCATTCAGATTTTTCTACAGAAGTTGTTTTTTCAATTGGATATTTAGAAAGAATTTTTTCATTTGTTTTTTTTACAATATATTATCATAGATTAGTTGAAAAAAATTCGATGAATAGGATTTTTTATAATGTATATTTGATATATTTTATATTTATATTAAATTTCTCAGAAATCAGTGTCTTTTCAGAAAGGTTTTCAGTTTTATTTGTTTTTTCATATTGGATTCTTTATCCTAATATTTACTCGCTTATAAAATCTAAACAGAATAAATATATTTTTTTAATTCTTTTTTTTACTTTCGGATTTCTTCGTACTTATCAGGGGAATGCTAATTCACTTGCTAAATATGATAACCTTTTGTGGGGAATTGATAGCTACGATGTTAGAAAAACTGAATTTGAACAATTTTCAGCAGATTAAATTACATTTTAATCTTTCTATAATATTGAAAAGCTAATTTTAGAATTAACTGCGAAAATGTATTTTATGTTAACGGCTATCTATATCATATTTTATGACAGATCAGAATTTTCCTTTGTTGAGTATTATAACTGTTGTTTATAATGCTGAATATTTACTAAAAGAGACAATTGAAAGTGTTAGAATTCAAAAAAAAGATTGGATTGAGTATATTGTGATTGATGGGAATTCAAAAGATAATACATGTAAAATTGCGAAGGAATATGAAAGATTTATAGATGTATTTATTTCAGAAAATGATTCCGGCATTTATGACGCTATGAATAAAGGAGTTTTAGTTTCAAAAGGTAGTTATATTTCTTTTTTAAATGCTGGTGATCTACTGGTCGCTAATTTTTCAGATTTGGTGAAAAATGAATTAGATCTGAAAAGGGACGTAATTTCTTTTGGAATTAACCTGAAATTGTTAAATGGAAAATTAATTCCGATTATGCCTGAGAAATTTGAAAAATCAAATTTTAATCCGCAACATATGTATCTGCCCCACCCAGGATTATTAGTTAAGAAAACTCTTTTTGACGAAATTGGCCTTTTTAATATTAATTACAAATCTTCGGGAGATTTAGAATGGATAAATCGTATGCTGACGAGTTTAAATTTGACGATAGCGTACGTTAAAAAACCGCTCGTCATTTTTTTAGAGGGAGGCGTAAGTCAAAGTATTAAAGCATATTCTGAATCTAAAAATGTTGCCGTAATATATGGTAAGTCTAAAGTAGTTTCGAACTGGATTTTTATTAAACAAATATTGAAATTTTGGTTAGATCATTTTTTTAAATCAAAAAAATCTTGATTTTTTTAAATGGGATAATTTGCTTTGTTTATTTTTTAGTTTAAAATAGTGTTATGAATCAAAAAAATATTTGTTCTATAATTTGTTGTTATTATCCTGATGATAAAATAATCAAGAATCAATTAGAGATATTGACCAGAATTAGCGATGTTTTCATATTTGACAATTCTAGTTCTTTAATTCTAGAAGATTTTATTAATTATGACTCTGTAGTTATAAAAAAATCGATCTCTAATTTGGGTACACTTAAAGCATATAATGAAATAATTTCTGCAAATTCTAATTATGAATATTATTGGCTTTGGGACCAAGATACAGTTATTACATATGAAATTGCAAAAGAATTCATTGAAGCTTCATTTAAATGTTTTAAAGAAAGCAACAATATCGTCGCTACAACATTTTTGGATAAAAAAAATAAAATTAATCCCTTAAATAAAGATAAAATATTAATTAAAGCATCTACTACATTCTTAATGAAATCAAAGGTAGAGAGTTATGTTCCACTGGTTTTTGATGAAAATTTATTTATGGATTATGGAGATTGGGATTTTGCTTATCGTTTGACTGCTATAGGCGGGTATATACAACAAATTGAGACTCCAAAATATAATCATAGTTTTGGGGATACGAATTTGACTTGGCTCGGAAAATTCAATATTTCTTCACAGATTAGAATATATATGCAAGGCTTAAATACTATATATTTAATTAGAAAAAACGGATTATTCAATTTTCTATCAATTATTTTAATAATGCGGTTTTTTTATTTTCCTGTTAAATGCATTTTTTTAGGGATTGCCAGAGTAAATGTATACAAATTTTTTTTAGGAATTTTTGATGGCCTTAGAGGGGTTGAATCCTTTATGTTTATGACAAATAAAATGAAGTAAATATCTTAATAGATTGAGAAAGAAATGTACTATTGTGATAGAAGAATTTAATGCCTCTGGAGGATTAAAGATTCTAACTGCTATTGTTAATTTATTGGCTGAGAATAATATTGAGGTGCTAATTTTAGTTCAAAAAACAGATGTAAAAGCTTTTTATAATTTAAGTGATAAGATTACAATTGAATATATTGGATCTACAAAAGATAGTTCAAAAGTTTTATTTTTTTTTAAACTGTTTTTCAAGCTTATTTGTGTTAACGATGTTATAATAACGAGTAATTTTAGACTTAGTGTATTAAGTTTTATAACAAGGTTAATAAGATTTGATTTCAAAAAAATAATTTTTTTAATTCAGGGACTGGATAGTATTTCAATTATTTCAAACGGTAACCTGTTTTTAAGAAATATTAATCAATTTTTGTATTTTGTTTCTAAAAACATTTCAGCTAATCGGGTTTTTGTTTCGAATCATGTATTTACTAATTATAATAAGAAAGGTTTAGTAATACCTAACTACGTCGGAGATGTATTTTTTGATGACAATAGATTGTTTTTTAAAGAAAATATTATAAGTATTGGAATTGTTTCGACTAGTTCACCTAATAAAGGTTTTGATTTTTTCTTAGAAAGCAGTTATATAATTAGAAAAGATTTTGCAAGTGAGGGTTTAGAGGTTCAATTTATTTGTGCTACACCCGATAAAAAGTTATTAGAATCAAATATTTCTGAGGATATTAAATTTGTTTTTCCTAAAAATGAAATCGAAATGAGTTATTTTTATTCCAGTTGTGATATTCTTTTGTCCTGTTCAGTGTCAGAGGGTTTTAATCTGCCCGTATTAGAAGCTATGGCTTCAGGATGTATTGTGGTTGCAACGGATGATGGTGCAGTAAATGATTTAATAACAAATGAATTAAATGGTTATATACTTGCTAAAAGAGACGTGAATTTTCTGTCATCTAAGTTGTTAGAATTGGTAGAGAATAAGAATAAATTAAATAAAGTATCTAGAGAGGCTAGACTAAGAGCTGAAAATTTTTTAAAAGTTTTTTTTGATGAAGCTTATTTAAAGTATTTTAAAAACATTTTGTAAGAAAAATAAATATGAATAGACACGCATTATTAATAGGAGGAGCAGGCTTTATTGGAAGTCAATTAGCAAAAATATTACTTAGTTTAGGTTATAAGGTAACAATAGTTGATAATTTTTCAAGAGGCAAGCTAGAGTATTTAGAAGAATATAAAAGTAGTACAGAACTTAAAGTTTTAAATTTTGATATTGCTGAAAATTCCGAATGTGAAAAGGCTTTTATAGAAGCGAAAGAAAACGCAGATATTACAGAAGTTTGGCATATGGCAGCTAATTCAGATATTCCTGCAGGAGTATTAAATCCTGCGATTGATTTGAAAGACACATTTCTGACAACTTTCGAAGTTTTAAAAGTAATGAAGAAGTTTAATGTTAAAGTAATTAATTTTGCATCAAGTTCTGCAATATATGGGGATTTTGGAGATACAATGATACATGAGTCTATCGGGCCACTTTTACCTATATCTAATTATGGTGCAATGAAACTTGCATCTGAAGCCCAAATTTCGGCTGCAGCAGAAGATTTTTTGGATAGAGCAAATATATTTCGTTTTCCTAATGTTGTTGGAGTACCAGCTACACACGGTGTTATTTTAGACTTTATAAATAAATTGCTTTTCAATAAAAACGAATTACAAGTTCTCGGTGACGGAACACAGCAGAAAGCTTATCTACACGTATCAGATTTAATTAATGCAATGCTTTTAATTTCAAACCGACAAATAAGCGATAAAGTGGAGATTGTAAATATTGGCCCGTATGATAAAGGGGTTACAGTTAAATGGATTGCTGAGCAAGTTATTTTAAGAGTTAATCCGTCAGCAAAAATTGTTTTTGGAGATGGTAATAAAGGTTGGGTAGGAGATGTTCCCAAATTTAACTATTCTACTGAAAAACTTAGGTCATTCGGGTGGTCTCCCAATTTAGGATCTGAAGATGCCGTTAAAAAGGCAATAGATCAAATTGCCTTACAATTGGGAGTATAATAGTTTATTTGTATTATTTTAAGAATCATATCAATTGAAACAACAAAAAGACAATATTGATGTAGCAATTTTAGCTGGAGGAATGGGTTCAAGGTTGAAATCAAGAACCGGAAACTTACCTAAACCTATGGCTTTATTACTTGGAAAGCCTGTTTTAGAACACCAAATTGAATTGTGTAAAAAGTTTGGACTATTTAATATAACACTTTTGGTTCATTACGAACATGAGGTAATAAGCGATTATTTTAAAGATGGGAGCGATTGGGGTGTTACAATTTCGTATATTATCGAAAGGGAGCCTAGAGGTACTGCAGGAGCACTATTTGACGCTTTCGATTTTTTAAGTGATAGGATTTTGGTAATGTATGGTGATACTTATTTGGATGTTAATTTGGAAGGGATACTTGGTTTTCATGTTAATAATCAGGCAGATGTGACTTTAATGGTTCATCCAAATGACCATCCGAATGACTCAGATTTAGTAGAAATTGATAATAATTGCAAAATTCTTGCGATTCATCCTTATCCCCACCCTGAAAATATTTACTTACCCAATTTAGTTAATGCTGCTCTTTATGTAGTTGAAAAGGAAATATTGACGGGAGTTATTCCAAAAACAGGGAAGTATGATCTTGCAAAGGATACTTTTCCTACTATAATTAATATAGATGGAAATATTTTTGGCTATGTTTCACAAGAGTATATAAAGGATATGGGTACTCCCGAAAGATTAGATAAAGTTGAAAGGGATATTGTTTTGGGATTGCCCGAAAAATTGTCAACACGGGATTTAAGAACTGCAATATTTTTAGATAGAGACGGAACAATAAATGAAGAAGTTAACCATCTTTCACAGCCTGAACAGTTGGTACTCATTAATGGAGCTGCTGAAGGTATCCGTAAAATTAATCGTTCAGGAATGCTGGCAGTTGGAATTACCAATCAGCCTGTCATTGCAAGAGGTGATGTTACATGGGGTGGTCTAAAAAAAATCCATAATAAATTAGACTATGATTTAGGTCTCAAAAATGCGTATTTGGATAAGATTTATGTATGTCCACACCATCCTCACAAAGGTTTTTCAGGAGAAATTGCAGATTTAAAGATAGAATGTAATTGTCGCAAGCCCAAAACAGGACTCATTGATTTAGCAATTCAGGAATTAGAAATAAATAGAAGAAAGTCTTGGTTTATAGGAGATACTACTTCAGATATAAAGGCAGGAAAAAATTCAGGCCTGCATACGGTGTTAGTAAGAACTGGTCATGCAGGGACTGATGCTAAATATTCGATAAAACCAGATTTTATCTTTTCAGATTTAGAAGAAGCTATTGATTGGGTAATTGAGGGTTATGCATTGTTGACGAAAAGGATTATGCCTATAATTCCTTTAGCAAGTGAAGCCCGAATGATTTTAATAGGAGGACCTGCCCGAGCAGGAAAAAGTTCTACGGCCAAGGTTGTAGAAGAATTACTTTTGCATATTGGAAAAACAGTTCATATAGTTTGTGCAGATGGTTGGATTTTTCCCGTTGAGAAAAGAAATGAAGGTACTGGAGTATTGAATAGATACAACATGTCCGGTATTAGAGAATTTGCAGAACAATTTTTGAATAGTCAAACAAGACTGGATATTAAAGTGCCAATTTATGATAGATTAAAACGGAATTCCAATAATCATGAAGTTATTTCAATTGGACCTGAAGATATTGTAATCTTAGAAGGAGTCCCGGTATTATTGGATGAATTTCTTTGTACAAATTCTAATGTCCGAATATTTGTTGATGTTGAAGATTTAAAGATTATATCTGGCGTAAAGAAGACAGTAATACTATTGAAGAAAAATTAAAAGCTCGAATGGTAGATGAAGTTCAAGCTGTAAGAGAAAGTGCGATAAATTCTACTCATAAAATAAAAAATAAAAAATGATAATAAGTAAAACCCCTTTGCGCATGAGTTGGGTAGGCGGAGGCAGTGACCTGCCTGCTTTTTATAAGGAAGAAGTAGGTGCAGTATTGTCAACAAGTATCAATAGGTACGTTTATGTAGCAGTAAATCCAAAATTTGATGGCAAAATACGCCTCAATTACAGTAAAACAGAAGAGGTTGATTTTGTCAGTCAAATCGAGCATCCTATTTTTAGAGAAGCATTATTACATATGAGTATAAACGGGGGGATTGAAATTGCCTCAATGGCAGATATTCCTTCAAAAGGTTCCGGTTTAGGATCTTCGAGTTCGTTCACAGTTGGATTATTAAATGCTCTAAATGCATATAAAAATCAATTTAGTTCTAAGGAAATGTTAGCCAGTGAAGCCTGCAATATTGAAATTTTAAAATGTGGAGAACCAATCGGAAAACAAGACCAATATGCTGCATCTTATGGCGGAATGAATCTAATTAAATTTCATCCAAATGATTCCGTAACAGTTGATCCAATTATTTGCAGTCCTAAGACAATCCAAATGATCGAGGACTACACCTTGGTTTTTTTTACTGGCAGAACAAGGAGCGCTTCAGAACTTTTGGCACAGCAGTCTAAAGATTTGATTTCCATAGACAGAAAACTTTTAATGCGTCGAATGGTTGAATTAACTTTTGATTTGAAACACGAACTGGAAAGTAATTCGATCACTAATTTTGGTGAAATACTTCATGAGAATTGGATTTTAAAATCTCAATTGACGAAAGGAATAACGAATTCTGAAATTGATTTCTGGTATAATCAAGGAATGAAGAACGGTGCGTTAGGCGGAAAATTATTAGGTGCCGGTAATGGAGGTTTTATTATGTTTTTTGCACCTCCGGATAAACATGATTCAATTGCAAAATCCTTAGTTAATCTACAACGTGTGAAGTTTAAATTCGATATGGCCGGGTCTCAAATAGTTCATTACCAGCCAACCAATTAATTTTAATCAATAAAAAAAATTATATGTCAACTAACATTAAATTTACAATAAAAAATTATTTTGATTCCCACGTTTCATTGTTTGAAAAAATGGATATTTCAGAAATTAATGAAGCTATCGAATTGTTAAAGTCCAAGTACATCACTGGTAATAAGATAATAACATGTGGAAATGGAGGAAGTGCATATACTGCTTCACATTATATTACAGATTGGAATAAGATGGTAAATATTGCAACAGGTAATAAATTTAATGGAGTTTCATTATGCGACAATATAGGTCTCATAACTGCATTTGGTAATGATATGAATTACGATGAAATATTTTCTGGGCAATTAAAGTCAATAATGCAATCTGATGATTTGTTGATTGTTGTTAGTGGTAGTGGTAATTCTCCTAATGTAATTAAAGCGTTAGAATATGCAAACTCTATTGGAGCTGAAACTTTGGCAATTGTCGGATACGATGGTGGCAAAGCAAAAGAAATTGCTAAAAAATGTATTTGGATACCATCATATGATATGCAGCTTTGTGAGGATATTCATTTGATGTTCGGTCATATGGTTATGAAAGAACTATGTGGAGCAGATATTAAATCTTGAAATCTGTATTAAATGGATTATCAATATATTTCAATAGTTATACCGGTCTTTAATGTTGAACCAGAAATTCTAAAAAAGAGTTTAGAAAGTATTTCTAATCAGACATATGAATTTTTTGAAGTAATACTTGTTGATGATAGTACCGATATAAAATGTTCTAATTTTTGTGTAGATTACTGTGTTATAGATCAAAGGTTTAGATATTTTAAAACTGAAGATAGACTGGGCTTGCCAAAATCTTTGAATTTCGGGATATCCATTGCTAAATATGATATAATTGCGCGTTTTGACTCTGATGATATTTGTTTTTTGAATAGGTTTGAGCTACAAATAAATTATATGAAATGTAATAGTAATATAGATGTATTGGGTGGTGCAATACAAATTATTAATAATACAGAAGAAGTTAAGGCAATTCGTTTATATCCCGTCGGAACTAATAAAGTTCGATGGAAAATGCAAATTGATTGTCCAATTGCACACCCAACAGTAATGTTTAAGAAACATTTGGTTAGTAATTATGGGGGGTATGATGAAAGTTTTAAATATGCGGAAGATATTGAATTATGGTTAAGATGGTTAAATAATGGTGTGAGATTTTCAAATTTAGCGGTGCCATTAATAAAATACAGACAAAACGATTTTATTAGAAATACCAAACATTACAGGTATTTTTTAAACGCTCGATTTAGAAATTTTAATTTTAAATTTATACCTATTAACTTTATAGGTATTTTTATTCTTCTTTTAACACAGATTCTGCCTGATAATGTAATGGCATTATATTATAGCTATAAATATAGGAATTAATTAAAATGCAAGTACATATTACAGGTTCTACAGGATTCTTAGGCAAAAATCTTCAAGGATATTTAAAGACTTCACATGATGTGCACCCGATGTATGTGCGATACATGCCTAATCAGAAATTTGAAATTGTAGCGGATGCTTTGATCCATCTTGCCGGAAAAGCACATGATTTAAAAAAGGTATCTGCTCCCCAAGATTATTACGAGGCAAATTTTGAATTAACAAAACAATTATTTGATGCTTTTTTAATTTCAAAAGCCTCTGTTTTTATTTTTATGAGTACTGTAAAAGCTGTTGCAGATGAAGTAAAAGAAGTTTTAACAGAAGAAGCAGATCCTAATCCGAAAACTCATTACGGTATTTCCAAATATCAGGCAGAGGAATATATTCTGAATAAAAAATTGCCTGTAGGGAAGAGAATCTATATCCTAAGGCCTTGTATGATACACGGTCCGGGAAACAAAGGAAATCTTAATTTGTTATACCAACTGGTAGCAAAAGGAGTTCCTTGGCCATTGGGTGCCTTTGAGAACAACCGTTCTTTTTTGAGTGTTGAAAATCTTTGTTTTATTATAAAAGAGTTGTTAGATAATGAAAATATTTTATCAGGGGTTTATAATCTTGCGGACGATAAATCGTTATCTACAAATGAATTAATTAATTTGTTAAGCAATACTTTAAAAAGAAAATGTAAAATTTGGTCAGTTCCTGTCTCTTTTATTCATGGGTTGGCAAAAGCAGGGGATTTTTTGCATTTACCTTTGAATTCAGAGCGTTTGCAAAAATTAACTGAAAACTATGTGGTTAGTAATCAAAAGATTATTAATGCTATTGGGAAAAGTTTGCCAGTATCTGTAGAGGAAGGATTGATAAAGACTTATGAATCGTTTAGGATAAAGTAAAACTTAGTTAATGAATATGAAAAATAGAGAATTACAAAAAAACACACATTTAGACTTTTGGGAATTTAGTATTAAAAAAAGATATTTAGAACAAAAGTTAAGATGTAAATAAAAAGAGTAATCGGGAAGCTGAAATATAGTTATTAGCGATGTTACAATCAGAAATTAAAGAAGTAAAGCTTTTAGATGCAAAATATAAAACATTAAATTAAGATATGTTTTTTTATATTTTATTGATTCTTCTTATACTAGCTTTATTTTTTGTTAGTTATTTTAAGCCAGATGTAGAAAAAAAGATTAGCATCATTCTATTGCTCATCATGATTTTAATTGGTGGTTTTAGAGATAGAATTGGTCCGGATTATCAAAGTTATGTTAATTGGTATCTATATAAAACTAGGGATGATGGTTTAGAATTTGGTTTTGTAGCAATCATGAACTTGTTTCGCTGGATTAATTTGAGTCCTGCTTTTCTTTTTTTCTTTTTTTCTTTTTTGACTTATTGTTTTCTTTTTTTAGGTGTAAGAAAATATACTGGAAATTCTGCTATTGCTATTTTATTTTATATGCTGATTCCAAGTTTGTATTTATCATCTTTTTCAATGATTAGGCAGTCTTTTTCAGTAGCTATCAGTTTTTATGCTTTTTATTATTTGATTAATAAAAAGTATTTAATTTATTTATTATTGATGTTCATAGGTATATCTATTCATAACAGCTGTTTGATTGCTTTTTTTGTGTTCTTTTTTGTTTTTAAATATGGGTATAAAGTAAGAGTAAATCATCTATACGGTTTATTAATTATTTCATTCCTTTTATCAAGATTAGATTTTTTCCAAATTTTTAGAGCATTATTTGAAAAAACCCGGTATATACATTATTTTTCGAATGAAGCTATACCAACTGATTTTCTAAAAATAATTATCATGAATCTGCAAGGAATTTTAATTTTATTTTATTTTCAACAACTTAAAAATAAATATTCCTATCAGCAATACTTAATAGTTTTATATTGTTTTTCAATTGTTTTTGTTAATTTTTTTTCGAAGAGTAATGATTTGATTCGATTTTCCAATTATTTTAGGATTTTTGAAATTATAATAATAGGCGATTTAATTTTTTTAGAGAAAAACCGTAAAAGATTACTTTTTTTTGTCTGTTTTTACGGGCTTTATTTAGGCGCATTTTTTAATGCATTAAAGAAAGATTTCGACCTTCCTAGTAGTAATACGCCCAAGTTTGTACCTTATAAAAGTATTTTGTGGCCGTCAGAAAAGTATTAGAATAAATAGCGAATTAATAAATTCATTTTAGTAAATTATTTTTATACATTAAAAAAGCTAGACTTTTTACAGAAGTATTCGAGTTATCAAATTAAAAAATTAGTTTTAAAATCACATAAAAATAACGATATAATAACAACCATAGATCAGATTATTATTAACCTAAACTTTTCGAAGATTCACTTCAGTTTTTTTAAGGTTATATTTCAAAGAACAGCAAATAAAAAACAACATAAAAAATGCCTTTTACTTATGGCCAATATAGTATTACTATTTTTATTCATCGCTATTGAATTGATTTATTTTAAGATAGCTGACCATTACAATATTATTGATAGACCCAACGACAGAAGTTCTCATGCAAATATCACATTACGTGGCGGCGGAGTAATTTTTTGGTTTTCTGCATTAATTTATTTTATTCAGCATATACAAAGCAATTATTTTTTCTTCACCGGAATTACATTGGTAAGTTTAGTAAGTTTTTGGGATGATATTCAGAGTTTATCAAATAAAATAAGGATTTCAATTCATTTTTTTGCTATTACTTTGGTACTTTATGATTTAGGCGTCTTTCATGAAATTTCTATTCTTATAATTATTGTAATTTATATTGCTGCTATTGGTTTTTTAAATATTTATAACTTTATGGACGGAATTAATGGTATTACTGGGGTATATACTTTGGTAATCATGGGGTCATTGTTATATGTAAATAAAAATATCCAGTTATTTACAGATAGCAGTTTTATAAAATATGCTATGATTGCCAGTTTGGTTTTTCTATTCTTTAATTATCGAAAAAAAGCCAAGTGTTTTGCTGGTGATGTTGGTAGTATAGCAATAGCATTTTGGGTTATTTATTTTATTTTAAAACTTATTTTGACAACAAATTCAGTACTGTGGATTTTGCTTTTTGCAGTTTATGGAACAGATGGTGTTTGTACAATTTTACATCGTTTATACCTGAGACAAAATATTTTTGAAGCTCATCGTCTACACTTATATCAGATTTTAAGCAATGAATATAAAATTCAACATAGATTAGTAGCATTATATTATGCTTTGGCACAAATAATAGTATCAGGTGTAGTGATATTTTTATATCAAAAAATTCAGGAGGGATTAATATTTACAATAGTCATAATCCCCTTATTTTTTATTTATATGTCGAAATTTTATTTGTTGAAAAAAAGGGCTTTAAAGTTGAATTCATGAATCCTAAAATAATTGAGGGAGGTAATTTTTCCGATTATCGCGGCACGATTTCTTACGTAAACGATTTTAGTTTTAAGGATATCGAAAGATTTTATATTATCAGTAATTCTGATGAAAATCCAATTCGGGCATGGCAGGGACATAAATTGGATGCTAAGAATTTCTATTGCATAAGTGGATCTTTTAAAATTCATTTTATAAAAATTGATAACTGGGATAATCCTTCAAAAGATTTGCTTATCGAAACTATAATAGTGACTGCTACAGAAAGTAAAATCGTGCATATTCCTAAAGGTTATGCAAATGCAATTGAATCTTTAGAAACAGGTTCAAAATTAATATCGTTTTCTACCTTACCATTGACAGCTGTTAGTGATGACGATGTTCGTTATGCTCCAGATTATTGGAAAATTAATGAATAACAGAAGAATTTTTTTATCACTCTCCAAACAAAGTGGTTTTGAACAGAAGTATATTCAGAAAGCACTTGATGACAACTGGATTACTTCAGGTGGTCCTAATGTAAATGATTTTGAAGAAGTTTTAGAAAATTATCTTGATGCTGAGTCATATGTAACAGCTCTGAATTCAGGAACATCAGCAATTCATTTAGCGTTAGTTTTATTAGGAGTTAAAACGGGAGATGAGGTTATTTGCCAAAGTTTGACGTTTTCTGCATCGGCTAATCCAATTTTATATCAGGGGGCAATTCCGGTATTTGTAGACAGTGAGTTGGAAACCTGGAATATATGTCCTGAACAGCTCGAAATTGCAATTTGTGACAGGATTAAAAAAGGAAAAAAACCAAAAGCAATTATAGCTGTTCACTTGTACGGTAGTCCATATAAAGCAGATGAAATTCATGCGATTGCAGAACGGTATGAAATTCCGGTTATTGAGGATAGTGCGGAGGCATTAGGAAGTTCATACAAAGGAAAAAAATGCGGGACGTTTGGGGCTTTTGGAATTCTGTCTTTTAATGGTAATAAGATTATTACCACTTCCGGTGGAGGAGGATTGGTTTCAAAATCAACACAATTAAAAGAAAAATCAATTTTTTACGCAACCCAATCCAAAGATAAAGCGGTTCATTATCAACATAGTGAAATAGGATATAATTATAGAATGAGTAATATTTGTGCCGGAGTAGGACTTGGGCAGATGAAAGTTTTGGATAAAAACATTGACTATAGAAGAGAGATAAATCATTTTTATAAGGAGATTTTTAAGGATATTAAAGAAATAAAATTGTTTCAGACTGCCAACAAAGATTTTTTTTCAAATTATTGGTTAAGTACAATTTTAGTTAAAGAGTATGAAAATATAAACAGGGAAAGTTTAAGACTTGCATTAGAAAACGCCAATATTGAATGCCGCCCTATTTGGAAGCCAATGCATTTACAGCCAGTTTTTTCTGGTTATCCATATTATGGTGGAAATGTAGCTGAAGAGTTATTCAAAAAAGGATTGTGTTTGCCTTCAGGATCTAGTCTGACAAAAGAAGAAAAAGAGAGGATAAAAGAAGTAATCCATATCTTCTTTAATAATTATAATAGTTAATATGAAAATTGAAGAAACATTTATTAAAGATTTACTAATAGTTGAGCCAATAGTTTTTGGCGATGAGAGAGGATATTTTTTTGAATCGTATAGCAAGACAAAATTTGAAAGTTTAGGAATACATATTGAATTTGTTCAGGATAATCAGTCTTTTTCTAAAAAAGGTACTCTGAGAGGTTTACATTATCAAAACCCTCCTTTTGCACAAACTAAACTGGTTAGAGTTTTGAAAGGCGAAATTATAGATGTAGCGGTAGATTTAAGAAAAGATTCTCCTACTTACGGAAAGGCATTTAGTATTTTGCTTTCAGCAGAGAACAAAAAGCAATTGTTGGTACCTCAGGGATTTGCACATGGTTTTTCTGTAATTAGTGAGACAGCTTCTGTAATGTATAAATGCGATCAGTTTTACAACAAGGCTTCAGAAGGCGGAATTAAATTTGATGATCCGTCTTTAAATATTGATTGGGGAATGGATTTGAATGATGCAATTGTGTCTGAAAAAGATCAGATTTTACCCTTTGTTGAAAATTGTAATAGCTTGTTTTAATGATGAAAATTTTAGTAACAGGTGCCAGTGGACAATTAGGGGCTGAACTTTCTGGGCTTTCTTCAGATTATTCTCAGTACGAATGGGTCTTTGCAGACAGAACTCAGATTACATTAAACGATTTAGATTTACTAAATACTCAATTAAATAAAATAAATCCTGATATTATCCTTAATTGTGGAGCTTATACAGCAGTTGATAAGGCAGAATCAGAAAAAGATTTGGCTTTTACTGTAAACCATTTGGCGGTAGAATTGATAGCGAAATATGCAAAAGATAATAATGTGAAATTAATTCATATTTCTACTGATTATGTTTTTGATGGAACTTCTTCGATAGCTTTAAGTGAGGAAGCAGAAACTAATCCGATAAATGCTTATGGTGCAAGTAAATTAGCAGGCGAAATAGCTTGTTTAAAAGAAAATCCAAACTCTATAATTATCAGAACTTCTTGGGTTTATAGTAAATTTGGAAATAATTTTGTTAAAACAATGAAGCGTCTCATGAATGAAAGAGAATCTATTAATGTGGTAAATGATCAGGTTGGTTCTCCCACTTATGCTGCTGATCTGGCAAAGGCTATGATAGTTATTCTGGAATCTGAGAAATGGATACCAGGAATCTATAATTATTCGAATGAAGGTGAAATAAGCTGGTATGAATTTGCGTTGAGCATCAAAGAATTTGGAAATTATAATTGCAATGTGGAAGGAATTCCATCAGTATCCTACCCAACTCCTGCCAAACGTCCAGAGTTTTCATTATTGGATAAGAAAAAAATAAAAAGAATTTATAATTTAGATGTTCCTAATTATAAAGAGAGTTTAAAAAGAATGTTTATCTAAAAAAATGGATTTTGAATTAAAATTTCTATTTAGAAATTTAAGACTAAATCATATATCGTAATATGAAAGGAATTATATTAGCTGGTGGTTCAGGAACACGATTGCACCCTTTAACCCTTGCAATGAGCAAGCAAATGATGCCGGTGTATGATAAACCAATGATTTATTATCCCCTATCAACATTAATGATGTCGGGAATAAACGAGATATTAATTATTTCTACTCCTCATGATTTGCCTAATTTTAAAAAATTATTAGGTGACGGCTCAGGTTTAGGATGCAAATTCAGCTATGCTGAACAGGCAGTTCCAAATGGTTTGGCACAGGCTTTTGTAATCGGTGAGGAATTTATAGGAACTGATGATGTTGCTTTAATATTGGGAGATAACATATTTTTTGGTTCCAATATGCAGGAACTTTTGAAATCAAATACAAAGCCAAACGGAGGTGTTGTTTTTGCATATCATGTTTCGGATCCGGAAAGATATGGGGTAGTAGAATTTGATGAGAACCTTAAAGCAGTTTCTATTGAAGAAAAGCCGGAAAATCCAAAATCAAGTTATGCGGTTCCGGGATTATATTTTTATGATAATTCAGTTGTCGAAGTTGCTAAAAGTATTCAGCCAAGTGCAAGAGGCGAGTATGAAATTACAGATGTTAATAAGGTATATTTAGAAAGAGGATTGTTAAAAGTTGGTATTTTGAGCAGAGGTACCGCCTGGTTGGATACAGGAACTTTTAACAGTTTAATGCAGGCTGGACAATTTGTTCAGGTCTTAGAAGAAAGACAGGGATTAAAAGTAGGGTGTATTGAAGAAATTGCATGGCGCCAAGGTTTTATTTCAGATAAAGAATTAGAAAAGTTGGCTTTACCATTGGTTAAATCAGGATACGGGTCTTATCTAATGGAATTTTTAAGACAAAAGAGAAAAAGTAACCTATTTTAATTTTAAAAGAAATATTTTTTAAAATCTTTAATTAGTATTTTTGTAAGTGTAATTTTTCAATATTAAAGAGAACTAACTTGGATACGAACCCACTAACCAAAATAGCAGCGTTGTTGCATAATAAATTCTCGCCAAGAAACATTAAAGCAAATATTAATAATCTTAGTTATTTGCCCAGATGGATTATTGTAGCTATAGATGTAATGGTTTTGGTTTTTTCGTTTACTTTTACCTATATGTTGTTTGAAGGAACAGCATTAGGTTATGTCATAACGAGATATCATTTTTATTTTGTATCGAGTCTTTTAACCATTAATTTGTTTTTCTTCTGGCTGTTTAGGACATATTCCGGGATTATAAGGCATTCTTCCTATATTGATGCAATAAAACTGTTGTTTTCTCAAATGTCGGTTTTGATTTTCTTTTTGATTTTTAATTTGTTTTTTGAGCTTTATACAGGACATAAGGCATTTTTAAACACAGCACTTTTTATAAACTTAGTACTTTCTTTTTGTGGTTTATTTTTATACCGTGTGATTGTAAAACAGACTTTTGAAATTTATTTCTCGGAAAAAATAGATTCGAAGTTAATACGGACAGTAATTTATGGTACCGACGCCAATGCAATTTCAGTTGCCAACGCATTAAAGTTTGAAACACCTTCAAGATTTAAGATTGTTGGTTTTGTTGATAAAAACAGTCAAAATGCTTCAAAACGAATGTTGGATTTACCAATATTGATTCAAAAGAAAAGATTGCCGGCTTTAATGAGATCAGTAGCTGCAGAAGGGATTATCATTGCAGATAAAAGTTTGTCCAAAGATGAGCAGCTGATAATTGTTGATCAGTGTTTGGAATTCAACTACAGAGTATATACGGTTCCATTAATTTCAGATTGGGAGAACCAGAAAGAAATTTCCCAGAAAGTAAAGAATATTCAGATTGAGGATTTACTTGAAAGAAAACCGATTGTATTAGACAGCAAATCGATTTCTAAGCAATTAAAGGATAAAGTCATACTAATTACTGGAGCAGCAGGATCTATAGGGAGCGAAATTGTAAGGCAGGTTTTAGGTTTTAACCCAAAAACGATAGTAATTCTGGACCAGGCAGAAACGCCTTTACATAATTTATGTTTAGAGACAGTGGCATTGGACTCACAAACAAAAATAAAAGCTGTCATTGCAGATGTCAAAAGTAAAAAAGCTTTAGAAAAAGTGTTTGCGGATTTTAAACCACAGGTAGTTTTTCATGCAGCAGCCTATAAACATGTTCCCTTAATGGAAGAAAATCCTTCTCAGGCGATTCTTACGAATGTAAAAGGGACAAAAAATTTGGCAGATCTTTCCTGTAAGTATAATGTGAAGAAATTTGTAATGGTTTCTACTGATAAAGCTGTGAATCCAAGCAATGTTATGGGAGCGAGTAAAAGAATTGCTGAAAAATATGTTCAGTCTTTGTTTTTAAAAAATCAAGAGGAACAATCAGGTTGCAGAACCAAATTTATTACGACTCGTTTTGGAAACGTTTTAGGATCTAATGGCTCTGTAGTTCCCTTGTTTACAAAACAAATTGCCGAAGGAGGCCCCGTAACGATTACTCATCAGGATATTATTCGTTACTTTATGACAATTCCAGAAGCCTGCCAACTGGTTTTAGAAGCTGGCGCGATGGGAAATGGAGGCGAAATTTATATCTTTGACATGGGAAAACCTGTTAAGATAATTGATTTGGCTAAAAAAATGATTAAGTTAGCTGGTTTCATACCTGATAAAGAAATAAAAATAAAAATTGTAGGACTCAGACCAGGTGAAAAGCTCTATGAAGAGTTATTAAACGATACTTCGAAAACACTTCCCACTTATCATAACAAAATTATGATTGCGCAGGAAATTCAGGACGAATATCAAAACCTGCACATTGAAATTGAGGAGCTTATAGGAATTTCCAATTTTTATAGTAATGATGACATAGTAAGTAAAATGAAAAAAATTGTTCCTGAATTTAAAAGTATGAATTCTACTTTTGAAGTTTTGGATAAATAAAATAAAGATAAAATTAAAAATAAAAGGTGTTTTGTAAAAAACGCCTTTTTGCTTTTTCAATCTTTTTCTGCACAGGTAAAATCCTGTTAATTGTAGAGGTTAAGGTGAAAAAAGCATTACAGGAAAATAGTTTTAAAATGAACAATGTTAATGACAATAAGGACTGGTTGTTTGAAATAACGCCAAAAAATAAATTTTTCTCATTAAATTTTAAAGAAATCTGGCAATACAGGGATTTATTGTTTCTATTTGTTAAGCGGGATGTAATTACGGTTTATAAGCAGACAGTTTTAGGGCCGTTGTGGTATTTAATACAGCCTTTATTTACCTCGGTGACGTTTACCATCATTTTTAATAACGTTGCCGGAATTAATACAGGTACTGTACCTCCTTTTTTATTTAATTTAGCAGGGATTACGGTTTGGAATTATTTTACGGCTTGTCTTACAGGGACTTCAGATACTTTTAAAGCAAACGCTAGTATTTTTGGAAAAGTATATTTTCCTCGAATTATAACACCACTATCAGTTGTTATTTCAAACTTGTTGAAGTTCGGAATTCAATTTATAATTTTTATTACATTTTATATTCTATATTGTTTCAAAGGAGCTAGTTTAGCACTGAGTCCGTTAGTATTGTTTTTTCCTGTTTTAATTGCTGTCATGGGTGTTTTAGGATTGGGATTAGGAATGTTAATTTCATCAATGGTTACTAAATACCGGGATTTTAGTTATTTGGTAACTTTTGGAATACAACTATTAATGTATTTATCGGCTGTGATGTATCCAATGGAACTGATTAAGAATAAAATTCCCGCATTTGGCTGGTTAGTAGAATATAATCCTCTGGCCTACATTATTGAAACTTCCCGTTATATGCTTTTAAATGTTGGGGAAATTTCAATTTTAGGGCTTAGTTATACATTAATAGTGACCATAGCTATATTTTTTATAGGGCTTTTGATTTTTAATAGAACCGAAAAAAGCTTTATTGATACAGTATAATATCAATTGCAATTTTAAATATCAATTTCAATATATTCAAATATTATTTTATTTCTAATCGAACTCTAAATTGAAAGACATTATATTAAAAGCCGAAAATATTTCTAAACAATATCGCTTAGGACAAGTAGGAACAGGAACTTTGAGCCATGATCTAAATCGTTGGTGGCATCAAATTAGAGGAAAAGAAGATCCTTATCTAAAAGTTGGAGAAGTTAACGACCGCTCTACAAAAGGAACTTCAGATTACGTCTGGGCATTACAGAATATTAATTTTGAAGTAGAGCGTGGCGAAGTTTTAGGTATTATTGGTAAAAACGGAGCAGGGAAATCAACTTTGTTAAAAATACTTTCTAAAGTTACAGCTCCTACTACAGGAAGCATTAAATCACGTGGGCGTATTGCTTCGCTTTTAGAAGTAGGAACTGGATTTAACGGAGAGATGACAGGAAGGGAAAATATTTACTTAAACGGAGCTATTCTGGGGATGACCAAAAAAGAGATTACCTCCAAACTTGATGAAATTATTGAATTCTCAGGATGTGAACGTTATATTGATACTCCCGTAAAACGCTATAGTAGCGGAATGACCGTTCGATTAGCATTTGCAGTTGCCGCTTTTCTGGAACCTGAAATTTTGGTAGTTGATGAGGTTTTGGCAGTAGGAGATGCAGAGTTCCAGAAAAAAGCCATTGGTAAAATGCAGGATATTTCTAAGGGTGAAGGAAGAACCGTGTTGTTTGTGAGTCATAATATGGCGGCTGTGAAGAGTTTGTGTACTAAAACAATTATGATGGAGAATGGAAGGATCGTTTTTGAAGGTAATACAAATGAAGGAATTGACTATTATCTAAAATCGAATGAGTATGAAGGATATAGAGGAAGATATGTTTCAGAGCCTACACATAAAAAATCAGCATTTATTAGTCTTTCGTTAGTAGATAAGGAAAATGAGGTTAGAACTGAATTTGGTTTTGAAGAAGAAATAGCAATCATTATTAAAATTAAGATTGGAGAGGAAGCATTGAGAGGTAATGTTGGATTTAGAGTTGTTGATATCAAAGAAAGAGTTATTTTTTCATCAGATGTGAAAATTTCAAATTTTGTAGACAAAGAGGGGGAGTGCGAATTTAAAGTTTTGATTCCTCAAAAGATTTTAGCTCCTAATTCACTCAAGATTACGTTTATTTATCATATTCCGAACATAGCTTTTATTGATTATTTGGCAGATTGTTTATCTTTTGAGATTATTGAAACAGGTTCAGATTTTGCTCAGTATCCTGGTTTAGATTTTGGATGTGTTTTGTTAGATTGTGAATGGAAGAATTTGAGTAATTAAATCTTTAAGTTAGTAAAGATTTTTTCAAAGATAGAGTAGTTTTTTTCCAGATATTTTTGAGTAATATGACTATAAAGGCTTCGATGAAGAAAATTTTAAAAAAAATTAAAAAGAGATTATTTCCTACTACAAGTAATGTGCATAAAAATATTAGCTTGGATGTATCAATAGGAAAAAATTGCCAAATTGTTAAAACCAAATTTGGAAGGTTTAATAAGATAAATGATGATAGTTATTTATATAATGTAACATACGGCGATTACACCTATAGTGCTTTTAGAGTAACGTTACAAAATTGCAATATTGGTAAGTTTTGCTCTATTGCTCAGGGAGTTGGAGTCGGTTTAGGAAAACATCCCGTTAATAATTTTGTTTCAACTCATCCTGTTTTTTATTCTATACATAAGCAATGTGGATTTAGTTTTACAGATGTTCAATTTTATGATGAAATGGGAACCGTTAATATTGGTAATGATGTATGGATTGGAGTTAATTCAATTATTTTAGACGATGTCAATATAGGAAATGGAGCAATTATCGCAGCAAATTCAGTTGTAACAAAAGATGTTCCTCCTTATGCAGTTGTGGGAGGTACACCTGCAAAAATAATTAAATATCGTTTTTCTGATGAAGATATAGCATTTTTAGAAGAATTTAAATGGTGGGATAAAGATTCTGAATGGTTGCAACAAAACTATAAGTTAATGCATGACATAGATGCTTTAAAAGATAAATTTAAATGATACTTATTAAAATACAAGGGGGGTTAGGAAACCAGATGTTTCAATATGCATTTGCAAATATTCTAGCAAAAAAGAATAAAAATCAGATTGTTATTGAAGACAGTATTTATAAATTAACTGATAAAAGAGAAGGCTATACCCCAAGAAATTTTGAACTTTCAATTTTTGATAATGAATATGTTTTTGCAAAAAAGTCTGATGTTTTATTGTTTGATAATCTGTCTTTTATAAATAAAGTAAAAAGAAAATTAAAATTAAATTACCCGAAGAAATTTAATGAGCCTACATTTGAATTTTCTGTAAAAGCAAATTCATTAAAATCACCGGTTTTTGCAATCGGCTATTTTCAAAGTTTTAAGTATTTCAAAGGTTTTGAAAATGATATAAAGGATTTGTTTATTTTTCCAATAAATAAGCTTTCACCTAAAAATATAGATTTAGTTCCTTTATTAAAGAATCAAAACACAGTTGCAGTTCATATTCGAAGAGGTGATTATATTACAGATGCAATTACAAATCAATTTCATGGCTCTTGTAGTTTTGAGTATTATACAGAGGCAATTTCTCTTATTACTTCCCAATTAGAAAATCCAACTTTTGTTTTTTTTTCAGATGATTCTGAATGGGTAAAAGAGAATTTTGAAGATTTTGAGTTTAATAAAATTTTTGTTGATCATAATAAAGGATCAGATAGTTGGATGGACATGTTTTTGATGAGTATTTGCAGTCATAACATAATTGCCAACAGTTCCTTTAGTTGGTGGTCTGCATGGTTAAATAACAATCCGAAAAAAAAAGTTGTGGCTCCTAAGAATTGGTTTCAGATAAAAGAGATTGATATAAATTCTATAATACCAGAAGAGTGGATAACTTTATAAAATCACCAATGGTTTCTGTTATAATGCCAGCATATAATGCCGAAAATTATATCAATGATTCAATTAATTCAGTCTTTAGCCAAACTTATACAGATTGGGAATTAATCATCGTTGATGATGGTTCAACTGATGCTACCGCACTAAAAGTTAAATCATGGATTGAAAAAGATAATCGCATACAATACTATTATCAGGAAAATGGTAAACAAGGGAAAGCCAGGAATTTAGGTATTTCAAAATCAAAAGGTGAATATTTAGCCTTTCTTGATGCAGATGATTTATGGTTACCTGATAAATTAAATATTCAAATAATTGAGATTCAAAAAAAGAATGTGGATTTGGTTTTTTCCAACGCTTATATTTTTAATAATGATGAAATATTTGATGTTTCAAAAAAAATGAATATTCAGGCTGACATTTTTTATGATAACAATTGGGTTAAATTTTTTCTGGAAATGAATAGAATTCCCATATTAACCGTTTTAGTAAAAAAAGAGAAAGTAATAAAGGTTGGTTGTTTTTCAGAAGAATTAGAAATACAAAATGTAGAAGACTATCATCTTTGGTTGAAATTGCTTATGTCTAACTGTACTTTTTGTTCTTTGAATTATATTTTAGCAAAATACAGAATCCATAATAATTCCGCTACTTCTGCAGACAAAATGGCATTAAATAAAATTCCAAATGCTTTTTATGATTTATTGCAATTTTTCCCAGATTATAAAAAACTTATTAAGGATGGATTAAAATTACAATTTAAACTTATATATAAAAAAAATCTATTTACGAAGAAAGAATTGTCTATTTTAATTAAAAAGAATACTAAGTATATATCAAAATCTTACATAACCTATTTTTATTTAGGTTTAAATTTTTTCTTGCCTACAAAAATTACTAAACGATTTCTAATATATTTACTAAATTACTAACTTCTGACTATTATAAATATCAATTAGAAGCAGAACAATATGTTTTTACAAAATGGACAAATCCCAGCTAAAAGTTTCAATAATAGTACCCTGTTACAATCAAGCTCAATATTTAGATGAATGTCTCCAGTCTATATTAGAACAAACTTATATTAATTGGGAATGTATTATTGTAAATGATGGCTCTTCAGACAATACCGAAATAGTAGCTCAAGAATGGATAAATAAAGATGCACGATTTAAATATATTAATAAAGATAATGGTGGATTAAGCAGTGCAAGAAATACAGGTTTAGAAAATGTTAACGGAGATTATATTCAGTTTTTAGATTCAGATGATTTTATTCATAAAGAAAAATTTGAGAGTGCTTTTTCAATTATTCAAAAAGATACAGAATGCATTGTAATCTCTAATTTTACAAAATTTCAAGGTTCTATAGATAAAACAATTCCAACATTTTGGGAGCTAAAGTTAGAATCTATAAGTTATCATAATATATTATTTAATTGGGATAATAGTTTTGCAATTCCAATTCATTGCGGTCTTTTTCCGGCTTTATGTTTTGAGAATTTTCGTTTTCCAACAGTTTTAAATGCTAAAGAAGATTGGATTATGTGGATTTCAATTTTTAAAAACAATCCAAAATGTTATTTTATTAATGAAAAACTAGCTTTTTACAGAGTTCAGCCTGTAAGTATGACAAGTGATGCAAGTTTCTTAAACACGAATTATATCAAAGCTTTAAAATATATCAAAGCTTTAGTGACTTCTGATGAATATGAAAAATTATTATTGTTAAACATTGAAAGAAAAAGCATGCTATTTATTGAATGGCAAAACAAATTCAGACAAATTAAAGATTCGAATAGTTATAAAGTTGGGTTTAAAATAAAAGGAATACTTAAAAAAGTAAGTTTGTTAGACGTTTTAAAAAAAATGTTTAAGTTAAATTAATTGTAATAATTCACATTAGGGCATGACAATATCAGTAGTTATAAGAAATAAAAATCAGGATAAATCTTTAGAATTTTTACTTAATAACTTAAGTGAACGATATCATGATGATATTGATGAAATTATTGTTTTAGATAATTTGTCAACAGATAATAGTAAACTTATTACCGAAAAATATAAAGCAAAATTTATTACTATTGAAAAATTCAGCTATGGAGGAAGTGCTAATTTAGCGGCAGAAAGTGCTAAAAATGATATTGTTGTGATATTTAGCGCACATTCATTTCCGGTGAGTCATGACTTTTTTAAACTGATTAAAGAAAAGTTTAAAGGGAGAGAAGAAGAATTGGCTGGACTGAGATGTTTGCATAATATTAATGACTATTCGGGCTACATTAATAATCTTTCAAGTGTACAAGATTATAATAGGGCTGGTCTTATTTTTGCAGGATCAGTATTTAATAAAAGAGTTTGGCAAAAGCATCCTTTTAAAAGCGATATCACTACTTTTGAAGATAAAGAATGGAGTAAAAGAGTTATCAAAAATGGGTATTTAATTGAGTTTGTACCCGCTATTTTTTGTTATCATATTCAGCGTAATAAGGCTCAAAATTTTTTCAGATTCAAAAATGAAACAATTGGAAGTTATCAATTGCATAACACTCAATTTACGCTTGTTAAATCGATTAAAGGATTTCTACATTCCATCTTTAAAATTCATGTAAATTATATTACAGATATTTTTTATGCTTTCAAGCGTTTGATTTTTATGGTTAAATTTTTACTGAATAAGCCAAAACAGTTTTAATTACATGAGAGTAGGCTTCAACCCCAATAAAGACCAAAAGAATGAAGACTCACAATATGTGCATCAAATCATTATTCCGGTATATATTCCCAGTCAGGAGGGCTATTTTAAGGATAGTTTAGCGATTTTCAAATTATGTTTGGAGTCTTTATTTGCTTCGGTACATCATCAAACTTTTATTACAGTGGTCAATAATGGGAGTGATAAAATAGTTGAAGATTACTTGGATGTTCTTTTAAAAGAGAAGAAAATACAAGAGCTCATTCATACCCAAAATATCGGAAAACTGAATGCTATTTTGAAAGGTCTGGCTGGTAATAAAATTGAACTGGTGACTATTTCTGATTCTGATGTGCTTTTTTTGAAGGACTGGCAAAACGAAACCCTAAAAGTTTTTAAAAACATTCCAAAAGCTGGCGTGGTGGGTATTGTACCACAATTTGGAATGTACAAGTCAAATTGCAGTAACTTGATTTGGGATAATTTTTTTAATTCAAATTTTAAATTTTTACCGGTTAAAAACAAAGAAGCATTAATTCAATTTTATGATAGCATTGGCTGGGATAGGGATTATAACCCTGATTATTTAGAATATGCGTTAGGGATTGAAACCTCGAATGGGTTAAAAGTTTTGGCGGGTTCCGGACATTTTGTGGCTACGTATAAAAAAGATGTTTTTGAAAATTTAGTTTCGTATATAGGCCATAAAATGGGTGCCGGAAGCGAAAGTTATTTGGATGAAGAATCACTAAAAAAAGATTACTGGCGTCTTACGACGCATGATAATTATGCCTATCATATGGGTAATGTGTTAGAAGATTGGATGCAAGTTCAGCAAACCAATACAAAACAATTTATACAGCCCGATTTTGGTTTTGAGAAAAAGAAAGTTATTAATTCATTTGGTTATTTCTTTAAAAACCGGCTTTTTACAAAATTACTGTCTGAAAAATGGTTCATGAGATGGTTTTTGAACTACAAAAAACTGCCAAAATCTATGATTGAAAAGTATTAATTCTTTATGTCGAAAAAGTTTTCCATTCTTATTACAACCAAAAACCGGATTCAGGATTTGAGGTTTACATTGCATAAAATTAAGGATTTAATCAAAAAAGGAGCTGTAGAATGCATCATCTGTGACGATGGTTCTACAGACGGGACTTCAAATTTTATTAGAGAAAATTATTCTCAAATTCATTTAATCCGAAATGAAAAAAGCAAAGGATTAATTTACAGCCGCAACCGACTTTTGGATTTGGTAAGCACAGAATTTGCGATAACCATTGATGACGATTTACATTTTATTACGCAAAATCCGTTGGAGAGTATAGAACAGGCTTTTCGACGAAACCCTAAAATTGGGTTACTTGGGTTTCGGATTTATTGGAACACAAATGAACCTGAAAAAACTAAGACTTTTGAAGTTTCTCATCGAATGAAGAGTTTTGTCGGATGCGGACATGTGTGGCGTATGCAAGCATGGCGGGATATTCCAGATTATCCGGCTTGGTTTATTTTTTACGGTGAAGAAGATTTTGCATCTTTTCAATTATTTAAAAAAGAATGGGAAATTCATTATTTACCGGAAGTTTTAGTCAATCATAGGGTCGATATAAAATCACGTACAAAAAATAAAGATTATGGTATTCGGTTACGAAGATCTTTGCGTTCGGGTTGGTATTTGTATTTTTTGTTTTATCCTTTAAAAGATATTCCGAGAAGGTTTACTTATTCTGTTTGGATGCAGTTTAAGCTGAAAGTTTTCAGAGGTGATTTAAAAGCATTAAAAGCAATTTTATTAGCGATGTTGGATGTTGTATTTTCAATTCCGAAAATTATCCAAAATACAAATAGATTATCAATAAAGGAATACAATGTATATCAAAAATTAGAGGGCACAAAAATCTATTGGCAACCTGAAGATGAATTACAATAAAGAAAAAAATAATTGTAGATGAAAACCATTGCCATTATTCCTGCTCGTGGAGGTTCTAAAAGATTGCCTCAAAAAAATATAAAATCATTAGGAGAAATTCCGTTGATTGTGCATAGTATTTTGTACGCACAGGCAAATAAAGATATCATTGACGAAATTTATGTTTCGACCGATGATTTCCAAATTAAGGAAGTCGCTCTGCAATATGGTGTTAAAGTGATTGACAGACCAGTTACATTGTCGGGTGATTTAGAACCAACGGTTTCGGCATTAAGGCACGTTTTAGAAAATATAGAGGAAGTTGAAAATGTAATTTTGTTACAACCGACCAATCCATTGCGTCCTGGAAATTTACTAAAAGAAGCTTTTCAAAAATTCACAAAAAACAATTGCGACAGTTTGTTTACTGTAAGTCGAAATCATCAGAAATTCGGAAAAATAGCAGATAATAAATTTATTCCTTTTAATTACGAAATTGGTCAAAGAAGTCAGGATTTAGAGCCTTTATATTTTGAAAATGGATTACTTTATATAACCAAAGCTAAATTAATTTTAGAAGACATTATTATTACAGAAAATGCTTTTCCATTCAAAGTAAATCATATTTTTGCCAATGTCGATATTGATACTCAGGATGATTTTGAGTATGCCGAATATCTTTACAAAAAACTCATAACTCATAACTCATAACTCATTGTATGAATCCATATATAGAAATTTCAGGAAGAAAAATAGGGCAGGATTATCCGCCTCTGGTTATTGCCGAAATAGGAATTAATCACGAAGGTTCTTTGCAGGTAGCCAAAGAGATGGTAGATGCTGCTCATAGGGCAGGTGTTGAAGTCGTTAAGCATCAGACTCATATTGTCGAGGACGAAATGAGTGGAGCAGCAAAAAAAGTAATTCCGGGTAATGCTGATGTTTCTATTTATGAAATCATGGAACGCTGCTCCCTGAATGAGGCTGATGAATTAGAACTTAAAAATTATGTGGAAAGCAAAGGAATGATCTTTATTTCGACACCGTTTTCCAGAGCTGCAGCTGAACGATTAAAAAAGTTTGATATTCCGGCTTATAAAATTGGTTCAGGAGAATGCAATAATTATCCTTTATTAGAACATATTGCTTCTTTTGGAAAACCAGTTATTCTAAGTACTGGGATGAATACCATTGAAAGTATCGAAAAGGCAGTTGCTGTTTTTGATAAACACAATATTCCGGTAGCAATTTTACACACAACCAATTTATATCCAACGCCAATACATTTGGTACGGTTTGGTGCGATGATGGAGATGCATGCTGCTTTTCCGAATAAGGTTTTTGGACTGAGTGACCATACCTTGAACAATAATGCCTGTTTGGGAGCGGTAGCTTTAGGAGCAAGCATTTTAGAAAGGCATTTTACAGATTACATGCAACGTACCGGTCCTGATATTGTTTGCAGCATGGATGAAAAGGCGTGTCAGGAATTAATTATTGCCAGTTCGGAAATAGCTCAAATGCGTGGAGGAACAAAAAAACCAGCAGATGAAGAACAGGTTACTATAGATTTTGCTTTTGCAACAGTTTGCACGATTGCTTCAATTAAAAAAGGAGAGGTTTTAACCAAAGAAAATATTTGGGTAAAACGTCCAGGGACAGGTAAAATTTTGGCTGAACATTTTAATGATTTACTTGGAAAAAAAGCTGTCAGGGATATTGAAAATGATGCGCAATTAGATTTTTCAGACTTTGATTAATAAATGAAGAAGATTCTTTTCTTGACGGGAACCCGTGCCGATTTCGGTAAAATAAAATCCTTAATTCAAGTTCTTGATGATCGTCAGGATTTTGAAGTTTTTGTGTTTGTAACCGGGATGCATTTACAGGAAAAATATGGATATACTTTAATCGAAATTGAGCGTTGTAACTTTAAGAATGTCTTTACTTTCGAAAATCATACTCACGAAACCACAATGGATTTGACTTTAGCAAAAACCATTGAAGGGCTTTCAAATTATTGTAAAGAGGTTAATCCTGATATGATTGTCGTACACGGCGATCGGGTAGAAACTTTGGCGGGAGCTATCGTAGGGTCTTTAAATAATATTTTAGTAGCGCACATAGAAGGAGGAGAAATCTCGGGAACGGTAGATGAATTGATTCGCCATAGTGTTAGTAAATTAAGTCATATTCATTTTGTTTCTAATAAACAAGCTGCGAAGAGATTACAGCAAATGGGCGAAATTAAAGAATCTATTTTTACTATAGGTTCACCAGATATCGATATTATGTTTTCTGATCAATTGCCGGATTTAGAAATTGTAAAACAATATTATGAAATCGATTTTGAAAAGTATGCCATAGTAATGTTTCATCCGGTCACAACCGAATATGAATTAATGAAAGACTATGCTGCTACTTTTGTAGACTGCTTGCTAAAAGACAATCATAATTATGTGGTGATTTTTCCAAACAATGATTTAGGGAGTCAGTATATTATTGAGGCCTACCAAAAGCTGAAAGAGAGTTCCAGATTTAGAATTTTTCCTTCACTTCGTTTCGAGTATTTTTTGACTTTGTTAAAAAACTGTCAGTTTATCATTGGCAATAGTAGCGCAGGTATTAGAGAAGCTCCTTATTATGGTATTCCGATTATTAATATAGGAACCCGTCAGCAAAACAGGGCTGTTCATGCCGATATTATTAATATAGATTATTCTAAAGAAAAGATTACCGAAGCACTTTCAATTATTGATTTTCACAAAGTTCAGGTTTCAGATAATGATTTTGGAAAAGGAAACAGTGCAGAATTATTTTTGAAAAGTCTTCAGAAAACAGATATTTGGGAGTTAAATCATCAAAAACAGTTTAGAGATTTTTAAAAAATGATAATAAAAATTGAACGTTACTTCAATTATCCTGATTTAAAAAGACAGACCCCTGATAATTCTATGAAATGGGGCGATTTACTTTTTACAGAAGATGCTATTGATGAATGTGATTATTTAGTTGTTTTAGATTATCCAAAGAAAGATTTTTCTATTAAAGTCAACAGAGAAAACATTATAAATCTTTGTTTAGAACCACCGAATGAGGTTTCTAAATACAGACAATATGCAAATAAAAATGTAAAACTAATAATTAATCAGTTAGATATTAAGAAAAATAACATCTTATCTCATGGAGCATTACCCTGGCATGTTAATAAAAGTTTTGATTTTTTAAAGGAGTTAAAAGCAGAAAATTTAGCAAAAGAGAACAATATAGTCTGGATTACAAGTAATCAAAGATCTTCGAAAGGGCATACGAAAAGAATGGACTTTTTGGATAACATTAAAAATCTTTCTTTTGTGAACCTTTATGGCAGAGGAATAAATCCAATAGATGATAAATGGGACGTTTTGAGCAAGGCTAAATATGCAATTGCTTACGAAAACTTTCAGAGTGATTATTATTGGACAGAAAAAATAGCAGACTGCTTTTTAAGTTATACAATGCCTTTGTATTTTGGGTGTAATAAAATAGATGAATTTTTTCCAAAAGAATCTTTCATCCAGATTGATCCTAATGATAAACATATTGGTTTGTTTTTAAAAGAAATAGTAAATTCTAAGAAGTGGGAAGAAAATTTGGATGCTATTGTAAAAGCAAGGGAATTAATACTGAATGAATATCAGTTATTTCCATTTTTATCAAATAAAATTATAGCATTAGAAGCACAAAAAAAGAATAATTTAATAACAGAAAAAGAGATAATTCATTTTAAAGGAGGAGATGATTATTTTGATAATTTTCCATTAAGGGTTAAAATCGAGAAAGAAGCTTTTAAAATAATAAAGCGAATAGGGAAGATTTTCTAAAGATGATAGTTGCTGATAAATACAATTGGGTAAATGCCCTTAGAGGTTATGCCATATTATTGGTTATTCTCATTCATAGCTCACAATCATTCAAGATATCCGATTTGGGTAGTAAATTTTACGGTAATGGAGATTTAGGAGTTCAGCTTTTTTTTATTTTAAGCAGTTTTACGTTGTATAATTCTTATTCTAAAAGGAGATTGGAAGAAGGAGAACTTACAAATCGTAATTTCTTTATTCGTAGATTTTTTAGAATTGCACCGTATTATTATATAGCTGGGTTAATTTATATTTTTTATAAAATTGTAATTAAGCACAATACAATTAATTTTAAAAATTTAATCGCTAATTATACTTTTACAAATGGAATTTATCTGCCGGGAATTAATGACATTCCACCGGGTGGCTGGTCAATAGGAATAGAAATGCTTTTTTATTTATTGATTCCAACACTCTTTAAATACATAAATTCTTTAGGAAAAGCAATTGGGCTGTTTTTAATTACTGCATTGTTTTCAATTGCGATAAATCATTATTTTTTAGATTTTACTATGTTTTTATTGAATTCGGTTTTTGAAAGTATCAATAAATGGTCTTTGTATTTTTGGCTCCCAAATCAATTACCAATCTTCATTTTAGGAATAATTTTGTACTACATTAATAAAAGTATTATTTTATCGTTTAGCGCGGGCCGAATAATATTGATAGTTTCAATTTTCCTGTATTTTGGCTGTTCTTTTTTTGATTTTAGTCTGAAATACCCATTTTATTTTATGAAAAAGGAATATATATACGGAATTATATTTGTATTATTTGCAATAGGAACTTATACGATTAATAATAAATTTATCATTAATGATTTTGTACAGAAAATTGGAGTGGTGAGTTTCAGTATGTATTTAAATCATTTTTTAATAATCTCTGTTTTAAGTTATGTTTTAAAAGGATTATATAAAAAGTATTTAGATTTTTATTTTCCTTTAGACAACATTTTGCAAAGTAATATAGTTTTTGGATGTTTTTATTTTTTAATAATTATAATAACTTATTGGATTTCAAAAGTGACATACAGATTTATAGAAATTAAAGGAATTGCCTTAGGAGAAAAAATAACAAAATAATAAATCGGAAATATTTGTCAAATAAAATAATGAAAAAACTAGGAGTCGTAATTACTGATGGTGTAGGGTTTCGAAATTTTGTCTTAAGTGATTTCTTGTCAGAAGCGGAAAAACAATTCGATGAGGTGGTAATCCTGTCTTGTTTGCCAGCATCTGTTTATGAAGGGTTTTTGCAAAAAACAAGAGTGATTGAACTATCCATTTTTGAAGAAAAATTTCAAACATGGTTTTTTAGAAAGACCAAAGAAGTGGCTCATTTACAATTGCACAAAAAAAATAATTTTGGGATTACAGATAATTTAAATACAAATAAATCAAAGACCAAAACACCAAGAGGTTATGCAACCCGATTGATTTTTAAATGGACTTCTCTATTTCATAATGAAAGTTTTATTCAGTTTTATAATGCATTACAACAACTGTCTTTTAAAAACAATCCTAATGTAAAAGGATATAAAACCCTTTTTGAAAAAGAAAATTTCGATGTACTGTTTTTCACGCATCAAAGACCACCTTTTATTGCTCCGTTAGTTTATCAGGCGGAGCAATTTAAAGTTAAAACAGCTTCATTCATTTTTAGTTGGGATAATCTGGCTTCAAAAGGAAGAATGGCTGCAAACTTTAATTATTATTTGGTTTGGAGTGATTTAATGAAAAAAGAATTATTGCATTTCTATAAAAAAGTAAAACCCGAAAATGTTGCCGTTGTAGGAACACCTCAATTTGAACCTTATGTTTTAGATCGGTATAAAATTACGAAAAGCGAGTTTATCAGCCGATTTAATTTAGATCCAACCAAAAAAACAATTTGTTTTAGTTGTGGAGATATTTCGACCAGTAAAAACGATGAATTATATATTACTACGATTGCACAAGCCATTCAGGAAAATAGAATTCCAGCAGTCAACTTTTTAGTAAGAACTTCCCCAGCTGAAGATCCTATTCGATTTGAAAGTTTTGTTGAAAAGTTTCCTTTTATAAAATGGAATTATCCCAAATGGAATTTGGCTAGAAATGGACATCAGGAAGAATGGTCGCAAAGAATTCCATCAAAAGAAGATGTCGTTGATTTGAGAAGTATATTAGAATTCTCGGATCAGAATATTAACATGCTTTCTACGATGAGTTTAGATTTTATGCAATTTGAAAAACCGGTTGTTAATCCAGTATTTGGTAATTCAGATAATGGATTGTATGATGATCAACGTTTTTTAGAATATCCGCATATTAAAAACGTAGTAGCGTCACATGCAACCCGAATTGTGAAGAATTCAGAGGAATTAATTAGTTCAATAAATTTATATCTCGAATCTCCTGAAGTTGATGCAGAAAACAGAAACCAACTGATTCAAATGCAAATAGGAGGTGAACTAAAAGGGACAAGCAAAAGAATAGCGCAAACATTATATCATTTTGGATAATAATTTTATAACATCTGCCCATATCAATGGAAGAATAAAAATCCTGGACGGATTTAGAGCAATTGCTATTATAGCGGTTGTATTTTATCATTATTTTTATCGTTGGAATGATGCTGAAAAACCGTATTATGGAGCTGATTTTTTCCACTATGGTTTTAGAGGGGTTCCTTTTTTCTTTATGATTAGCGGATTTGTTATTTGTTATACATTAGAAGGAACAAACGATAGAATTGCTTTTTGGAAAAAAAGATTCATCAGATTGTTCCCTTCTATGTTGATAGCCTCTGTCATTACTTTTGTCTTTTTAAAATTGTTTGATTCGACAAATACTTTTGACGGAAGCAATCATTTTAGAAATTTAGTTACCAGTATAACTTTTTTGCCTCCAAATGTCTTCGATTTAATTTTTGGAACCAAAAACCATTTCAGTTATATCAATTATTCTTATTGGAGTTTATGGCCGGAAATTCAGTTTTATTTTTTAGCAAGCACGATTTATTTTGCTGATAAATACCGTTTTGAGCGAAACTTTATTGTAACCTGTTTTATTTTGTTGTTGTTGTTTTATGGTTTGCTTTTTTTAGGGCTGAACCACATTAAATTGATAGAGAAACTTATTAATTTATTCAATCTTATACAGTATCTGTCTTTTTTTCTATCCGGAGCATTGTTTTTTATGTTATACAAAAACAAATCAAATTTCTGGTATCTGCTATTTTTAGCGGGGACTTTTATTTTAGTAAATCTATATTTTGTTACGAATGAATTGGTTTCATTTTCAGTAATGTTTGGACTTTTTTTCTTATTTGTTTATTATCCTGAAACGTTATCTTTTTTTGAAAATAGAATAGTAGTCAAAATTGGTTTTTGTTCCTATTTTTTATATCTAATTCACGAAAATATAGGTGTGGCATGGATAAGGAGAATAGTGCATTATTTTTATCCTTATAGTTTTATTGCTCCGCTGTTAATTATAGTTTTTATGATTGGTTTCAGTATTCTTTATACTCAAAAGGTAGAATCAAAAATCATTAAGTTCCTTAATAAAATACTGTTTAAGAAAAAGTATGAGTAGAATCGCAGTACTTTGCAATTACCAATTATTACCTGAACGAGTAGGTGGAATGGATTATTTTTTCTGGGATTTTGACAAAAAATGCAAAGAAAATAATATCGCTGTAGATTGGTTTTTTCCTAATGAATCAAAGCAAGGAGGTTATGCCGATTTGACTATATATTCTGAAGAAAATATTTCGGTTGAGAATTATTTTCTTCATTTTATAAAAAATAACAATTCAGATTACACCCATATTATAACCCATTTTGTAGAGTTATGCACACCTTTTTTTGCTGAAACAAAAAAAAGAGTTACTGCTAAAATAATTGTAATCGACCATAATCCGAGACCTTTAAATGGTTATCCTTTCAAAAAGAAAATACAAAAAAAACTGAAAGGACTTCTGTTCTCAAAATATATCGATGTTTTTGTAGGGGTTTCCAATTATACTGTAAAAGAGATTTTAAAAGATTTCGGCTCACATTTAAAACCGAAAGTACAAACGATTTATAACGGTGTTATCATTGATACAATTTTGGTTCGACAAAAAAGAAATATTGCAAAACCAACTTTTCTGGTAGCATCACATCTTAGAGAGTCCAAAGGAATTCAGGATTTGATTACGGCTGTTAATTTGCTTGATTCAGAAATAAAAAACGAAATAAAAATTGATATTTATGGAGAGGGACCTTATAAAAAGGAGCTTCTGGAAATGATTCAGTGTTTTAAACTGGAAAGTTGTTTTGCTTTTATGGGAAGTAAACCAAACCTTAATGAAATCTTCTGTCAATACGATTATTTATTACAGCCAACGCACATGGAATGTTTCAGTCTTTCGATTTTAGAGAGTTTGGCGGCCAATGTTCCGGTAATTACAACAAATGTTGGAGGAAACGAAGAAGTTGTCAGTGATGGTCAAAACGGATACATTTTTAAAGCCAAAAATATCACCAATTTGGCTAAAATTCTCGAAGATATTCATCTCGGACATAAAAAGATATCAATCAATACGAGAGAATTAATTGCCAATTCCTTTTCTTTGCAAAAAATGGTAAAAAATCATTTTAAACTGCTTACAAAGCATTGATTATTAAAGTTAAAATTTCAAAAAAGGATACATGTTTTTCAATTCCTGGGCGTTTGCTCTTTTTTTACCCATTGTTTTTATATTGTATTGGTTTGTATTTAACAAAACCAAAACGGCTCAAAACGCTTTGCTCATTGTAGCAAGTTATTACTTTTACTCTTGTTGGGATTGGCGTTTTTTGTTTCTGCTCGTTTTTTCAACCTTTTTAGATTATTATACCGGAATTCAAATCGAAAAATCCGAATCTAATAAATCCAGAAAATTTTGGTTTTGGCTAAGTGTTTCGGTCAATTTAGGCTTTTTAGGAGTTTTTAAATATTACAATTTCTTTGCTTCATCTTTTGCTGAATTGCTTACAGGATTTGGTTTTAAAGTCAGTCCGTTTTTGTTAGACATAGTGTTGCCTGTCGGAATTTCGTTTTATACTTTTCATGGTTTATCATACGTAATTGATATTTATTACAAACGAATTAAAGCAGAATACAATTTTGTAGATTATTCACTCTTTGTGAGTTATTTTCCGCTTTTGGTAGCCGGACCAATTGAAAGGGCAACTCACTTATTGCCAGAATTAAAAGAAAAACGAAGTTTTGATTACCAACAGGCAAAAGCCGGAATTTACCAATTTATTTGGGGTTTGGTAAAAAAAGTGGTTATTGCCGATGGTTGTGCGACTTATGCCAATGCTATTTTTGATCATTATCAAGGCATGAACTCGTTATCACTGGTTTTGGGAGCCGTTTACTTTGCTTTTCAGATTTACGGTGATTTTTCGGGTTACTCGGATATGGCATTGGGAATGTCAAAACTATTCGGATTAGAATTGTTACGTAATTTCAATTATCCATATTTCTCCAGAGACATAGCCGAATTTTGGCGTCGTTGGCATATTTCACTGTCGTCCTGGTTTCGTGATTATTTATATATTCCTCTTGGGGGAAGCAAAGGCGGGCTTTGGATGAAAATTAGAAATACCTTCATCATTTTCTTAGTGAGTGGTTTTTGGCATGGCTCCAATTGGACATATGTTTTTTGGGGATTCCTTAATGCAGTTTATTTTTTACCATTATTATTATCCAACAGTAACCGAAATAATATGGACTTCATTGTTTTAAAATGGAACTTCGATTCGGTAAAAGTACTTTTAAGCATTCTTTATACTTTTTTATTGACCTGCGTTGCCTGGGTATTTTTTAGAGCAAGAACTATTACCGATGCTTTTTCGTATTTAAAACGTATCATTACCAATAAAGATTTCAGCTTTCAGTTTTTAGATAACGAACGCTACAGTTATGAATTAGTTTTACTGATTGGAATATTTGTTTTGGTTGAATGGTTTAACCGAACCAAGACAGAACCATTGTCAGGAAAAAGAAGCATGCTAAAACTGGCTTTGGCAATTGCTGCCATTATGGCTTTTGGAACTTTTTCGGATTATAAAGAATTTATTTATTTTCAGTTTTAATGAAACGTTTTTTAATTTATATAACCCAAATTTTCTTCGTTACAGTCTTGCTGGCAATTGCTTTAGACGGACTTTATACTTCTGTTTTTCGACAATCTAAAAACAGAGGAAAAATAGAAACTGTTTTTAATTCAGATGCTCAAAAATACGATGTTGTTATTCTGGGATCTTCAAGAGCTAATAATCATTTTGTGGCATCAATGTTTGAGGAGAAAGGTCTAAAGACTTTTAATTACGGTATGAGCGGAGGCCATTTATTTGAAGCTGATTTATTATTGAAATTAATGATCGAAAGGAAATATGCAATCAAAAATATAATTCTGGAAGCCGATTTGAATTTATCGAACGACCATCAGGCAGAAGGAATTTCAGCAAAATTTCTGCCTTACATACATAATTCAGAAGTTATTAAAAATCATTTTTCTAAAGAGTCTGATTTTAATGAGTTGTATTATATTCCGTTTTACAGATTTATTAAATACGATAGTAAAATTGGTTTTAGAGAAGTTTATAAAACGGTAAAAGGAGAAAAAACAAATTTATTAGATAATCAGGGATATTATCCATTGTTGAAACATAAAAAGGGTAATATGAAAAACAATATTGTCAATCTTAATCCTTTACCCCACAACAAATATTATGAAGAGATTAAAAATATCTGTAAAGCCAATCAAATCAATTTTATAGCCGTCATGACACCTATGTGTGAAAGCGTTGTTGGAATGAATTATTTTGATAAGGTTAAGAAAGTTTATCCGGAAATTCACAATTATGAAAATGTTGTTCTTGAAAATAAATATTTTTCGTCTTGTGGGCACATGAATGATGAGGGAGCGCGAATTTTTACAGCAAGAATATTAAAAGACTTCTTTAATAAATGAAGAACTTCATAAAATATCTTCTGTCACTAATGTTTCTTATAGTGATGTTAGCTTATGGTTTAGATTATATTTATACAGTATCTTTTAAAGAATCAAATTATAGAAGTAAAGTCGGCTATGCCTATAATGAGAAACCAAAAGCATACGATGTTGTAATTTTAGGTTCTTCACGTGCAGATAATCATCTTGTTACTAAAATGTTTACAGATAAAAAAATGGTTGCTTTTAATTTTGGTATGCAAGGAGCAAAACTATTTGAATCAGATTTAGTTTTAAAACTATTGCTTGAGAAAAAAAATACAATTAAAAATGTAATCATAGATGTAGATGTAACATTAAGGACAGACAAAAAATCAGAGGCGATCTACTTGAAATTTTTACCATACTTGCATAGATCAGATTCTGTAAAAAGGCATTTAGAGTGTTTGTCAGATTTTAATCTTTTATATAATGTGCCTTTTTATAAATATATGAAATATGATACTAAAATTGGTTTTCGAGAAGTTGTTATGAATTTTTTGAATAAAAGAGGTAATGAATTAGATAACGGGGGATATCATGGATTACCTAATAATTCTGAGATTAGTGGTGAAAATCTAAAAACCGAACCAATTAGGAATAAATATTATGAAGAAATAAAAGAAATTTGTAAAAAAAGAAATATCAATTTAATTGCAGTGATGACTCCAATGTGCGAAAATGTAAAGGGCATGGATTATTTTGATAAAGTAAAAAAAATCTATCCGGAAATTTACAATTATGAAAATGTGGTTGTAGAAGATAAGTATTTTTCTTCTTGTGGACACATGAACGATGAGGGGGCGAGAATTTTTACGCAACGAATTATTACTGATTTTTTCTCTAAATAATGAATGTAGTCAAATTACAAAAACTGCACTATATTGATACAATTAGAGGTATAGCAATTTTAATGGTAATATCTTGCCATTCAGCTCAATTGGGAGCTGTAAAAGGCTCTTATTTGTTTTCTGCCTTCTTTAGCTTAGGAGCAAGAGGGGTACAGCTTTTTTTCATAGCAAGTGCTTTTACATTATTTAGATCTTATAAAGGAAGAGAAAATTTAGAAAAGAGACCAGTACAGAATTTTTTTATTAGAAGGTTTTTTAGGATTGCACCTATTTATTATTTAGGAATTATATATTATTTTTTTAGAATAACTTATGATCTCCCCTATTGGTTTGGTAGTCAGTTGTACATTTCAAAGAGTAATTTATTATCAAATGTCTTTTTTCTACATGGGATTAGTCCTTATTGGATAAATAGTTTTATACCAGGTGGGTGGTCTATATCTGTTGAGATGTTTTTTTATGTCACATCTCCTTTTTTGTTTAGAAAAATAAGAAATATAAATGAGGCTTTTATTTTTTTGAATTTCACGTTATTAATTAAATTAATATTGCAGGTGTTTTTTCATAGTTTTGAAGTTATTCCGGAGACCTATTTGTGGAGAGAATTTCTTTTTTATTATTTCCCTTGCCAATTGCCAATTTTTGCATTGGGTATTATGATGTATTTTTTTATTGAAGATAAGACTAGTTTAAAACAAATAAATACTAAAGTTTTGATTCTGTTTTTTATTTTACTATTCATTCAGGTAGGAATAAAAATAGATTTCTTATATCTAAATCATATTCTTTTTGGAATTCTGTTTTTAATTTTTGGGGTTCTATTAAGTAAAGAAAAATTAAAATTTCTTTCTAATGCTGTTATTCAATATGTTGGAAGAATTAGTTTTAGTATGTATATCATTCATTTTATTGTTATTTCTTGGTTAGCAAAGTTTGATTTAATTGATTTTAGTAATTTATATTTAATTAATTTTTTATTTCGATTATTACTGACATTAATTGTTTCAAGTATAATATCAACAATAACATATTATACAATAGAGATTCCTTTTCAGAACTTAGGAAAAAAAATAATTAGAAAAAGAGAATTTAAGTTCAATCAGAAAGGAAATAATTTAATATGAAAATAGCATTTCTAACTCCTGAGTACCCACATACAAGAACAGGTAATTCAGGTGGAATTGGTACCAGCATAAAAAATTTGGCTAAAGGGCTTTTACAGGAAGACTGTCAGGTTCGTGTGTTGGTTTATGGTCAAAAAGAGGATGCTATTTTTAATGATGACGGAATTTGTATTCAACAAATTCAGAACGTGAAAGTAAAAGGGCTGTCTTGGTATTTGACCTGTAAAAAGATTGAAAAAATAATAAACAATTTATATCAGAATAAAGAAATTGATCTCGTTGAGGCACCCGATTGGACAGGAATTACGTCATTTATTCAACCGAAAAAATGTCCGGTTGTGATAAAACTACACGGATCGGATGCCTATTTTTGTCATTTGGATAATCGTCCTGTGAAGTGGATCAATAAATTTTATGAAAAAAGAGCGTTGCAAAATGCTGATGGTTTATTGTCTGTTAGCCAATTTACAGCTGATAAAACCAATGAAGTTTTTGGTTTAAAAAAGCAATTTATAGTTATTCCTAATTCGATTGATATAAATTCTTTTAAACTAGATCATGAAATACAAAGTGTGCCGAATACAGTTTTGTATTTTGGCAGTTTAATTCGGAAAAAAGGTTTGTTAGAATTGCCGCTGATTTTTAATGAACTGATAAAACTCAATTCAAACGTAAAATTAATTTTAGTAGGCAAAGATGTTCAGGATATTATTTCGGGGTCAGCTTCTACGTGGGAAATAATGCAATTGTTGTTTTCTGAAGAAGCTTTACCTAATGTGAGTTATTTAGGAATTGTGTCGTATAATGAAATTCAAAAATATATTGCAGAGTCAGCAGTTTGTATTTTTCCTTCTTTTGCAGAGGCTTTACCTGTTTCCTGGATAGAAGCGATGGCGATGCAAAAACCAGTTGTGGCTTCAAATATTGGTTGGGCAACAGCTGTGATTGATAACAGTGTCAATGGTTTTTTGGTAAATCCTAAGAATCATTTGAAATACGCTTCTAAAATTAATGCATTACTTTCTGATATTGAATTGCGTAATCAATTTGGAATTTCTGCCAGAGAAAAAGTAATTCAAAAATTCAGTCTTTCAGTAGTCGTACAACAAAGTCTGGCTTTTTATAAATCAATAAAAAAATAAAATTTGATTTTTGTTTATCATAATAGTAGTAAGGTTTTAAAAGTTGAAACGGAAGCAGGAGAATTACTTGCTTTTGAAACGAAACTTACTATTGCAGAAGTTTTGTCAATTCTGGCTCATGAATTTAAAAGTGAAAAACTGGTTTGGTGTCATAGTGCCTGCAAAGATGCTCTGAATTTAGACGAATTAAATGCACTTTTTCATCATGATCGATTAATGTTATCCTATACCGTTTGTGATTCAGATTATTTTGGAGATGTGCTTGGTTATGTCGATGAGTCTGTATTTTTAAATGTAAATAAAAAAGTATGTTATCCAACTTGGAAAATGAGCAGTGTTGGAGGAATGATTCATGCTTCTGTTTTAATTCACATCAAAAATTCTGTTCCATTTGATAAGGATTTTGATTATTATTTAAATTCTTTGGCTAAAACATTTATGCTTTCAGGACTCTTATGTTATTCTGAACCTAAATTGTTTAAAGCTAGTGGCCTTTTTGAACCCAAAAGTGCCACGGTAGTTGATGTTTTTAAGTTTGTAAAGCAACATTATAAAACGCAGTGGGTATTTCTATTGTTGTTTAATTTGATGGTTTATGAACGTAGGTTTCCTGTTTTAGCTATGCTTTTTTCTCTTTTCTGTAAAAAAAGAAAAAATTTGAAAATCGATTTAGAGAAGATTGAAGTAAAATCGTCAATGACGGTGGTTGATAAAGGAACAATTGATGTTATTATTCCGACAATTGGAAGAAAAAGCTATTTGTATGATGTTTTAAAAGACTTAGCTCAACAAACCCATTTGCCTAAAAAAGTAATTATTGTAGAACAAAACCCTCAAAAAGGAAGTGAAAGTGAGTTGGATTATTTGACTACAGAATCATGGCCTTTTGCAATCAAGCATATTTTTACGCATCAATCAGGTGCTTGTAATGCCAGAAACTTAGCCTTAGCAGAAATAAGTAGTGAGTGGGTATTTTTAAATGATGATGATAATCGATTTGATGAAAATTTAATTGAAAATGTGTTCAAGAAAGCTATTAAATATGGTTCAAAAGCACTTACAACGGTATATTTAAAACCTGATGAAATACAGCATTTTACTAAAATACATCAATCAGGTATTTTTGGTTCCGGGAATAGTTTTGTTAAATCAAGTGTTTTAGCCCAGATTCGTTTTGACATGGCACTTGAATTTGGATATGGTGAGGACACTGACTTTGGTTGTCAATTAAGAAATAATGGTAACGATATTCTTTTTTTTCCAGATTTAAAAATTATTCATTTGAAAGCTCCAATGGGAGGCTTTAGAATTCCTATAAAAAAACAATGGGAAGATGATCTTATTCAGCCTAAACCCTCGCCAACTATTATGTATTTAAAAAGAAAACATTTTCTTTCTAGTCAAATACGGAGATACAAAATGATTTATTTTATAAAATCTGTCAAAAATAAGCCATTTGTAAAATGGTATTCTTTCTATAAAATGTTCCAAAAAAAATGGAATTGTAGTGTAGAATGGAGTAATAAAATAAGCTTTAGAAATGTTAGTTAAAAAAATCAAGAGTATCCTATCTCGAAAATCAAAGCATTTAATTTTATTTGGTTATTATATGAGGAGAATTTCATTTTTTTCCAAATATAAAAAAAGACAAATTATAGTCTGTTTTGATGGTAATGTCCCACATGGGGGTCTGGTTGATAGGTTAAAAGGAATAATCTCTTTTTATGAAGCTTCTAAACTAATTGATTCTGATTTTAAGATTTTGTTTAATCATCCGTTTGAGTTAGAATCATTTTTAGTTCCTAATCAAATAGACTGGAGGATAAAAAAAAGTGAAATTAAATATACTCCTTTTTCTACTAAAATATTTTATTTAATAAATGATTTTAATTCTGATCCTTTAGAATTGATAAAAAAAACTAAAGCAAAAAAAATATTAATTTATTCGAATGTTGATTACCTCTCGAAGTTATGCAAAGGCAAAAATGAGGAAGAGTTAAATTCTATTTGGAAAAATAGTTATCTGGAACTTTTCAAACCATCAAGCTATTTATTAAAAAAGATAGATGAGCTTCCTAAAATAGAGAGACTTGTTTTTCATACCAGATTCACTTCATTAATGGGAGATTTTAAAGATACAACCAAAATAAAGTTAGATGAATCAAGAAAAAATAATTTGATCCAAAAAGTATTAGGTCAAATTAAAGAAATAAGTAATAAATACCCAGGACTAATAAAATATGTTTTATCTGATAGTAAAACTTTTTTAAATTATATAAAAGAAAACACTGAGTACATAACTCTTGATGGAGTACCACATCATTTGGAAAATAATAACAATAATAAAGAATATCATTTAAAAACATTTTTGGATTTTTATTTTATAGTTAAAAGTGATATTGTTTGTTTTGTCAGAATTGATGAAATGTACAGCAGCAGTTTCTCTAAGTACGCTTCAATCATCGGAAATAGTAAATTCATTTCATAAATAAACTTGTTAATCTGAACTTACATGTTAAAACTTTATACAGATGCTTATTACCTAACTCCAGAAAACAGGAAGTTTATTTTTCCATTATTGTTAGATTTATGGTATGTGCCTAATGCTAATTTGTTAGCCAAATACCAGATCGTTTTTGATATTGAGGAATGCGATATAGCGGTCATACCTATTGATATTGCAAAGTATGATAATTCTGGGAATCAAAAGAAGTTGTTCTCTTTTATTAGTGAAGCAAATAAATTTGGCAAAAAGATATGGATATATAGTGCGGGAGATTTTGGTAGAACCATTAAAAATACTACAAATGTATATACTTTTCGCCTCGGAGGATTTGATTCGAAATTAGAAATGAAAACATTTATTTTTCCTTCTTTTATTTCCGATCCGTTACAATATCTTAATACTGAATTTAGCCCGCTTGAGAAAAAAGAGATGCCGCAAATTGGGTTTGTTGGGCACGCTAATAATTCAACAGAAAAACGAATAAAAGAAGTTTTAAATTATTTTAAATACAATACAAAGAGGTTTTTAGCTAAAGTAAGGACAGATTATCAACCATTTTTTCCGTCAAGTCTTAAACGGTTTCAATTATTAAAAAAACTAGAAAAAAGTAATTTGATAAAAACGGATTTTATATATAGAACTAGTTATAGGGCGGGAGTGCAAAATGACGATGATTTACGAAAAACAACAACTGAATTTTTCGAAAATATCGCACATAATCCTTATACGTTTTGTATGCGAGGAGCCGGAAATTTTTCGGTACGTTTTTATGAAACCTTGGCTTTGGGGAGAATTCCAATAGTTGTAGATACTGATTTTAGGCTGCCGTTTGCTGATCACATCGACTGGAAAAAACATTGTTTAATTTGTAAAGAAGAGAATATCGTTGAAGCATTTATAAATTTTCATCAAAAAATAAGTTCAAATAATTTTGAAGAGATGCAAAAAAACAATCGAAAATTATGGGAAACCCATTTGGAAAGAGAAGCTTACTTTTTACAGATTTATTCAATTTTTTTAGAAAATAAAAAATGAAATTTTCGTTAATCATTTGCACTTACATGCGCCCTCAACCCTTGCTGAAATTATTGCAATCGGTTCAAGGACAAATTTTATATCCTGATGAGATTATGATTGTTGACGGTTCCACGAATCAGGAGACAGAACAGATTTTAAGAGAAAATCAATTTCAGAATTTGGATTATTTTTTGGTTTCCGATGAAAATCGAGGGTTGACTAAACAACGTAATTTTGGAATTGGCAAAGTTGCAGCATCTACTGAAATCATTTGCTTTTTGGATGATGATACGGTTTTAGAGCCGGATTATTTTATTAATTTAATAAGAACATATCAATTATATCCGGATGCTTTGGGAGTAGGAGGTTATATTTCGAATGAAGTCAAATGGAAAAAAGCAGGCGAAAATTATGAACCGAAGATAAATGAGTTTTATTTTGACGGATGGAAACGAAAAGATGGTTCTCGTTTTATTCTTAGAAAAAAAATGAGATTAGATAGTGATTGTCCTCCAGGATACCCATCTTTATATTCGCACGGTAGAAGTGTCGGATTTTTACCTCCAAGTGGTAAAGTTTATGATGTAGAGATGTTTATGGGAGGTGTTTCTTCTTTCAAAAAAACAGTATTCGAAATGTTACAATTTTCTACTTATTTTGAAGGTTACGGATTATATGAAGATGCAGATTTTACACTAAGAGTTTCTAAAATTGGAAAACTCTATCTAAATACTTCGGCAAAATTAGGACATTTCCATGCTGCAACTGGAAGGCCTAATCAATATAAATATGGAAAAATGGTGGTTAGAAACGGTTGGTATGTGTGGAGGGTAAAAAATTCAAAACCAAAATTCAAAGACCGCTTCAAGTGGCATGCTATTACTATTTTACTAACTTTGATTAGATTTACGAACTGCTTAAGCGGTTCTCAAAAAAAAGAAGCTTTTACCGAAACGATTGGTCGAATAATAGGGTGGTGGAGTTTGATTTTTAATAAACCCAAGTTGTTATAATGAAATTCCTTATTATTTCCCATGTCGAACATAAAATGATAGCGAATCAGTATTTTGGTTATGCTCCTTATGTTCGTGAGATGAATATTTGGTTAAAACATATTGATGAGGTAATCATTGTAGCTCCATTGTCAAGTAACGACATTACCTCCATTGATTTGGATTATCTACACCCTAAAATTGATTTTCGAAAAGTACCAAACTTTAATTTTACAAGTATAAAAAATGGTTTAATTTCAGTTCTCAAACTGCCAATTATCTTTTGGAAGATATTTTGGGCGATGAATAATGCAGATCACATTCATTTGCGTTGTCCCGGAAATGTTGGTTTGATTGGCTGTTTGGTTCAGATTTTTTTTCCACATAAAAAGAAAACCGCCAAATATGCCGGAAATTGGGATCCAAAAAGCGCACAACCGTGGACATATCGTTTACAAAAATGGCTGTTGTCTAATACTTTTTTGACTAAGAATATACAAGTGTTAGTGTATGGGGAATGGTCTAATCAGACAAAAAATATTTTACCTTTTTTTACAGCTTCATATTCAGAAACAGAGAAAAAAACTTTACAGAATTTGAAAGTTACAGATACTAATATCCGAATGGTCTTTGCAGGAACATTAGTCGAAGGTAAAAATCCGTTATATGCTATTGAGGTGGTAAAGCAGCTTTGTATTTTGGGCTATTCTGTTGTTTTAGATTTATATGGTGAAGGAAAATTACGTGCCAAATTAGAAAATTTTATTAAACAAAATAATTTGCAGGAAGTTGTTTTTTTACATGGAAATCAATCGGCAGTAACCGTAAAAAAAGCCTATCAAAATAGTCATTTTGTTATTTTGGCTTCAAAAAGCGAAGGCTGGCCAAAAGTAATTGCCGAAGGGATGTTTTGGGGCTGTGTACCTTTAGCAACTCCAGTATCTTGTGTTTCGTATATGTTAGGAAAAGGAGAAAGAGGGGTGTTGTTAGAACAGAATTTAATTGCAGATGTAAAAACAATTCAAAATATTTTTGAAAACCCGAAGTATTTTGAGCGATTACGATATGCTGCTGTAAATTGGTCGCAAACTTATACATTAGAGAAGTTTAATTCGGCTATTCAAAAACTAATTTAAAATGCGAATAGTACAATTAATAGATTCTCTGGAAGCTGGTGGTGCTGAGCGAATGGCGTTAAATTATGCCATTGTTTTAGCAAATACTATTGATTTTTCTGGTTTAGTAGCTACCCGAAAAGAAGGAAGTCTGAAAAATGAGATTCCAGAAAAGGTAAGTTATCTTTTCCTAAAGAAGAAAAATAGGATTGACTGCAAAGCGATATTTAAATTACGAAAGTATTTGGTTGAAAACAAAATCGATTATTTACAGGCACACAGTTCTTCTTTTTTTTTGGCAGTTTTACTGAAATTTACTTTGCCCAAAATAAAGATTGTTTGGCATGATCATTATGGTAAAAGTGAATTTTTGATAGATCGTCCTCATAAAATACTAAGGTATAGTTCGCTTTTTTTTGAGGGAATAATTTCTGTAAATCAAAATTTAAAAGATTGGTCAGAAAAGTTTCTTTTGACAAAAAAAGTTATTTATTCGCCAAATTTTCCGTTAAAACAATCTGGCAATAAAAGTTCTAAAACGATTCTTTATGGAGAAAAGGGAAAGCGTATTGTTTGTCTGGCAAATTTGAGACCTCAGAAAAATCATGAACTACTTTTGTTAATTGCCGAAAAAATAAAAGAAAAAGGGATTGATTGGACTTTTCATTTGGTAGGGAAAGATTTCGAAGATGATTATGCACAAAAAATTAAAACTCAAATAGTAGAAAAACAATTGCAGGAACAAGTCTTTTTGTATGGTTCCTGTTCTGATGTGAATGAAATTTTGAATCAATGCCAAATTGGGATTTTGACATCAGTTTCTGAAGGTTTGCCAGTTGCTTTGTTAGAATATGGCAGAGAAGGTTTGGCAGTGGTATCTACAGATGTTGGTCAGATAGGCTCTGTTGTTGTTTCGGGAGAAAATGGTTTTTTAGTTTCTTCAAATGACCCTTCTTCATTTGCGATTAATTTAGAAAGATTGATTAAAGAAACTAGCTTGCGTAATGAATTTTCATCAAATTTAAAGCAAACTATTGATGAGGAATTTTCAGGAAATGCTATTATAATGAATTATTTGAGTTGGATAAAAAAAGGTATTGAAAATGAATAATACTGAAAAAAAATATATACAATTACTATTGCTTCATGTAGGTATTGCTGCTGTAATTTTTGTAATGCCTTTTATTTCAAAACTATATACATTAGCAATATTTGTTTTTGGAGTCTATTATATTGTTAAAACCAAGAATAAGAATAACGAAGTCCTTATTATGTCTGCTTATGTTGTAGGTGCTGAGGTTCTTTTAAGAATGACTGATGGAATGCTTTTGAATGAGTTTGGTAAATATTCGGTCATGATTTTTATGTTCCTTGGGATGGTTTATTCTGGATTTTCAAATAGGGCTTTTTTGTATTGGTTTTTTCTGTTGTTATTACTTCCAGGTATTATTTTAGCAACACAAACTTTAGATTTTGGAACAGACGTCAGAAAAGCGATTGCTTTCAATATTTCTGGGCCTGTATGTTTAGGAATTAGCTCTATTTATTGTTTTCAAAGAAAAATTACATTTGAACGTGTTTTGAGTGTAATGACTGCTTTTGCTTTGTCATTAGTTTCTGTAGTTACTTATCTGTTTATCTATACTCCTAGTGTTAAGGATGTTGTTACAGGAACGCAATCTAATTTTGAAACATCTGGAGGTTTTGGCCCTAATCAGGTATCCACATTATTAGGATTAGGTATTTTTGTGTTTTTCGTATTATTAATTTTTAATTCTAAGAGTAGAATAATTCAATTAGTGAATGCGGGATTTGTTATGGTTTTCGCATTTCGAGGAATTGTTACCTTTTCAAGAGGAGGAGTAATTACTGCCATAGTGATGATTTTTATTCTCTTGATAATAATGTTTTTTCAAGCTAATTTTAAAACTAAACCCAAAATAGGAATTATTATCATTTTATCCTTTATGGCAGGATTGGGAGTATGGGGCTATAGTTCCCTGCAAACAAGAGGTTTGATTAATAAAAGATATGCTAATCAGGATGCTTTAGGAAGAGAAAAGAAAAGTAAGTTAACAGGGAGAGAAACTTTAATTACCTCAGAACTAGAAATGTTTTGGGAAAATCCTGTTTTTGGTGTTGGTGTTGGAAAAAATAAGGAAATAAGACGAAAAAAAACAGGTATTCTTGCCGCATCTCATAACGAAATTACAAGAATGTTGGCCGAGCACGGTTCTTTTGGTTTGTTAGCCCTTTTTGTTTTGTTTTTCACCCCTTTGTTTTTGTTTATTAATAATCGTCAAAATATTTTGGCTATTTCTTTTTTACTTTTTTGGCTGTTAACTATTAATCACGCTGCTATGCGAACAGCTGCTCCAGCTTTTGTATATGCATTATCGCTTCTTTTAGTACAGATTAAAATTCCTGAAAAAGCAGAAATTTCAGGCGATTAATTTCTGTTTTTTATAATACATTTGCTTCAGATTAAAGCCCTTAAAAAATAGAAATATATGCAAACAAAAAAAAGAATGCATTTTGAAATATCAGAAAGAAAATTACTTCTCAGACTTTTTGATATTGGATTTATTTTATTGGCTCTATATTTAATGGATAAGTTTTTTTATTATCCATACTTTAATTTGAATAATGAAAATTATTTCAGGCCACTTTTATTCATTGTCTATCTGAGTGGTTTTGGTGCTATTTTTGAGATGTATAATCTTCAGGTTGCCAGTAATCAGTTTCAGATTCTTCAGAGTGTTGTTTTAACTGTAACAACAACCGCTTTAGTGTATTTGTTTACACCCGTTTTGTCTCCCGAACTTCCAAAACAGAGGTTAGTAATCCTCATTTTTTATTTTACAATTCTTGGATCATTATTGATTTGGAGGTTTTTTTATGTTTTCTTTTTGGCTACACACCGATTTTCACAAAACGTAATTTTAATTTGCAACAAAGATCAGGTCAAGGAACTGGTTGTAGGTTTGGAGAATGTCGATCCTCATTATAAAATTATAGGCTTTGTAAGCTCAGATTTTTTAGATAAAAAAGAACCAGTTTTGAATTATATAAAAGAAATTGAGAAAAAAGATTTGGTTGCTTTTGTGAGCAAAAATAATGTATCGGAAATTGTTATTGCTTCTCAAAAAACAAAAGGAATTACAGCAGATCTATATCAGCAGTTATTACACTTGCTTGAATCAGGGAATATCATTAGGGAGTATACCCAGGTATATGAAAACAAAACGCAGCGTATTCCGGTTCAGTATATTTCAAGGGATTTTTATCGTTTTTTCCCTTTTAGCCGAAGTAATAATAATAAATTGTATTTGTTGGTAGTAACCGTATTGGAACTTGTTTTTTCGTTTGTTGGTTTGTGTGCTTGTGCTGTTTTTATTCCCTTGATTTTCATAGCGAATATTTTTTGGAATAAAGGCTCTTTGTTTTATACACAGGAACGAGTTGGCAAATATGGCAAAGTGTTCGAGATTTACAAGTTCAGAACAATGACTGAGAATTCTGAAAGTAACGGAGCGGTTTTTGCAACATCAAATGATAAAAGAATTACTCCATTTGGGAAGTTAATGCGAAAAACAAGAATTGATGAGCTGCCGCAGTTTATCAATGTTTTGAAAGGTGATATGGCAGTTATTGGTCCAAGACCTGAGAGGCCGTTTTTTGTAAAAGAAATTGCTGATATAATGCCGTTCTATGAAACACGACACGTTATAAAACCAGGTCTTACGGGCTGGGCTCAGGTTAACTATTCATATGGTGAATCTATAGAAGAAAGTCTTATAAAACTTCAATACGATTTATACTATATCAAACATCGAAGTGTTTTTCTCGATTTGAGCATAACTTTCAGAACCATCACAACTGTTTTGTTCTACAGAGGACAGTAATGTAATCTTTAGATAATTATCGGAATTCTTTTTTTGTTTCTGATTGCAGCTCTAACCAAAACAACCCCACTTGTAATTATCATTGGCAGAACAATGAAAAAGTGTGCTTTGTTGATTATAAAAAGAGTATAAATAAGCAATAAAATTAGATGTAAAACTGCAAATCTGTAAGACCATCTTTTGTTGTTCATTGCTGAAAAAACAATCAAAAACAGTAAAAGAGGGCTAAATAACAATACATTATAATTCATTGCCAATTCCAGATGGAAAGAATAAAATCCCATCGATACAAAAAAGATCCCAATTAAGGATAAAATGAATGAATAGATTTTATCAATAATTTTTTTGTTTATCAAAACAATAAAACCAAGAAGAATAATGTAACTGTAAACATTATTCCACCATGAAGTTGGTGTTTCTTTTTCAAAACTTAATAAGGTTTTGCTTTGACTCACAAAAGCATGATTTTGAAAAGTCGTTTTTTCTAAACTGTTTTTTAGTTCAAACGGCAAGAATATTTTGGTTCCTAATTGGTCTACTTTAGTCCCAAAAATAATACTTGTTCCCAGTTTTTCATAAAAATGCCCGTCAAAGTAAGGGAACAAAATGCTCCTATACGTTTTATCTGTGTCTCCCTTTTTGGTAATTACTTTTTCATTTAATGTTTTATTAATGATATCCACTACCATAGACGTGCAGTTTTTATCAATAAATTTATAAGTATAATAACGTTCTTCTGATAATAGGGTAGTGTTCAGATTATTAAAAATTTTTTGTTTCGCTTCTTGTGGAATTAGCAAGTCCTGTTCATAAACACTTCTTTTTTCGTAGTTGTATTCATTTATAAAATCAGCGTAAGAATGTGCAATAACAAAATATTGTAAATCACCTTTTGCAAATTTGGCGATAAAATTGGGAGTCCTAAAATCAAAAGCACCATAATTATATACAACATCAATGTTGTTTGCAGGGTCTGCAACACGAATGGCGGTGTGGCCAAAGAAAGAATAGGATTCATTACCAAGTCCACATGTTAAAACACTTATATGTGCTTCTTTTGATAATGGTAGATTTTGTCCAAAACTAAAATTGATTAAGAATAGTAATAACAATGTCGTTTTTCGAAAGATAGAATTTTTCATGTCTTAGTTTTTTTAAATAAATCCTTATCTAAAGATGCCTAAATCTACTTTAAGCGAAAAAATGTTGGAATAAATGGCAGTACTTTGATTTCCAAGGTCTGTCAGGGCATAATCTACCTGAACTCCTTTGTATTTAAATCCTAGTCCGATATTAGGCTGAAAATTTAACTTTTCTGAATTATCTAATTGCGTTACATTTTGAAAATTACCTGCACCGGCTCTTAAAAAGACTAAATCAGTATATCCAAATTCCAGTCCGAGAGCAGGATCTATACTGATCATTTTTGATGAAATAATGTCGTTAGTCTGTTCAAAACGCATATTTAAATTTGTAGCAACCAAAAGGCTGGTGTCATTATGAAATTCAAACTTTTTTGAAACACCCAATTGGGCTTTAGGAAGTGTAATCTCAGTGCTTTCAGGTAATTCATTGTTTTCTCCCGGAATAGCGTCTGCGATTTTTTGATACTCGTCTTCGTCAATATTCCAGATGTTGTATGTTGTGGTAATGTCCCTTAACATCAATCCGAATTTCCAGTCGTTTTTCTCAAACTGAAGCCCAAAATCAAAACCAAAACCCCAGGAATTAGCAAATTTTCCAATAATGCGTCGAATTACTTTGGCATTTATGCCATATTGAAATCCTTCAAGAGGCAATCTTCTGGCATAGGAAAAAGTAAAACCATAATCTGCGGTAGAAAAAAGACTGATACGGTTGTAATCAATATTTCCCTGGTTGTCGATTAATTGGGTAGTGTCCATGATGTCATCAACCCCAAAACGAATCATTGAAATTCCCCAGGCACTTCTTTCATCAATTGGGCTTGCATAGCCGATATAATCATATTGTGCAATGTTTGCAAAGTAATTGGCATGCATTAACGAAATTTGATGGTCCTCGAGATTTGTCAGTCCAGCTGGATTCCAGTAAACCGAATTGACATCATCGGTTGAAGCGACTACAGCACTTGACATCGCCAAAGCTGCAGCATCTACACCAATATTCATAAACTCATTCGAATATTTGCGAACGGTTTGCGCATAATTTGAAATGCAATTCCAAAATAATAAAAATGCCAGGATTTTTTTCAATGTATTTATTTTTTCAAACCTAAGCTTGTTTAAATTTTTACCAAAAATATAATTTTTTACTGAGCTTATTTCTTCCTTTTCATAAATAATGTAAAAGTTTGCTAAAGGATAAAAAACTCTATTAAAAACGCATATAAGATGGACTTATTATGCTAAATTTGCTCTTTCTATCTGCAAAATTATAAAAGATGAACATTAAAAAACATATTCCTAATCTAATTACATTAATCAATCTTTTCTGTGGCTGTATTGCTGTTGTTTTTGTTTCTGAACAAGACTATGAAGTGGCTTTTTACATGGTTTGTTTAGGGATATTTTTTGATTTTTTTGATGGTTTTTTTGCAAGATTGTTTAAAGTTTCCAGTCCATTGGGATTACAATTGGATTCTTTGGCAGATATGGTAACCAGTGGAGTTGTACCGGGTTATGTTATGTACAGTTTGTTTGTGAAAAGTGCAAATCCGCATGAAGTAATCGGATCTGCTTTTATTCCGTTTTTAGGATTTATTGTTACTTTGGGCTCTTGTTACCGATTGGCTAATTTTAATATTGATACGCGTCAGACAGATTCTTTTATCGGTTTACCAACGCCTGCTAATGCACTTTTTATTTTAAGTCTACCTTTAGTAATTGAGTACTCAGATTCATTCATGCTATTCGAAATTTTGACGAATCATTGGGTTCTTTTTGCAATTGTTTTGTGCAGTGCCTATATTTTGAATGCAGAAATTCCGTTGTTTGCTTTAAAAATTAAGAAGTTTACTTTTAAAGATAATGTGCTGCAAATTGTATTTTTAACAATCTCTCTTGTTTTACTTTTTCTGCTTCAATTTTGTGCACTTCCTGTAATCATCATTTTTTATGTATTGTTATCAGTCATAAATAATAAGTTTCTGAAAAAGTAGTTTTATTCGAATGGCAAGAAGAACTTCCTATTCCCGAAAGGCAAAACCTAAAAGATCAATTTTTAGCAGAGCTTTGCGGTTTATCATTTTTTGTTTTTTTGTAATGCTTTTTGTAAGTGTAGTTTATCATTATCGCGATGGATTATCGTATTATCTCGGTTTTAAATCGGATAAATCTTTAGGAGAAGATGAAGTAGATAAACATCTTTCGGATGTTCGGAATATTCAGGTTTTAGAAAAACATAAAGGGAAAGTAATCGGAATTGATGTTTCTGAATTTCAGGGAAAAATAGACTGGGACGAAATAGAACTTTTAGAAGAAAAATATCCTGTGCAGTTTGTTTTTATTCGTGCGACTGCCGGAAATAACTGGGTAGATAGTAAATTTAAAAAAAACTGGTCAGGTGCCAAAGAGCATAAAATTATGCGAGGTGCTTATCATTATTACCGTCCTAACGAAAATTCAATAGAACAGGCTAACCTTTTTATTAAAACGGTGAAACTGCAAAAAGGTGATTTGCCTCCTGTTTTGGATATTGAAAAACTACCTAAAAACCAGCCTTTGGATAGTTTGAAAAAAGGATTGAAAAGATGGCTGAACAAGGTTGAAAAGCATTATGGAGTTCGCCCAATTATTTATACTGGAGAGCGCTATTATGACGATTTTCTTGAAGAAGAATTCAGTGATTACTTGTTTTGGATAGCCAACTATAATTTTTACAGAGAAAAAATTGATGAGGACTGGCTATTTTGGCAGTTTACAGAAAAAGCTACTCTGCCAGGAATCAAACATCGTGTTGATGTGAATATTTACAATGGTGATTTTGAACAGTTGCAGTTTATTACAGTGGAGTAAAATGTGAAAAAGTAAAATGTGAGATGTGAGAAAAAAAATGGTAAAAAGTAATTTATATTTCACTTTTTACCATTCACAGATAATTTATTAAAATTCAAGTTTCTTTTTACGAAGCTCGAAATTTTGCCCAAGATAAACTCGTCGAACCATTTCATCTTCGACCAATTCTTCTGGTACTCCTGCTTTCAGAATTCCTCCTTCGAACATCAGATATGTTTTATCAGTAATCGCTAAAGTCTCCTGAACGTTGTGATCAGTAATTAAGATACCGATATTTTTATTTTTTAACTGTGCTACAATTCGCTGAATATCTTCAACGGCAACCGGGTCGACTCCTGCAAAAGGCTCATCCAATAAAATAAACTTTGGATCGGTTGCTAAAGCACGTGCAATTTCGGTACGACGGCGTTCTCCTCCGGAAAGTAAATCGCCTCGGTTAGTACGAATATGTTCTAAGCTGAATTCTTCAATTAAACTTTCCATTTTGGCAATTTGAGCTTCTTTTGAAAGTTTGGTCAATTGTAAAACACTTAAAATATTGTCTTCAATGCTTAATTTTCTAAAAACAGATGCTTCCTGCGCCAAATAACCAATTCCTTGCTGAGCGCGTTTGTACATTGGATAATCAGTGATATTTAAATCATCAAGATAAATATTTCCCTGATTTGGTTTTACCAATCCTACAATCATGTAAAAAGAAGTTGTTTTTCCGGCACCATTTGGACCCAAAAGTCCAACGATTTCTCCCTGATTAACTTCAACAGAAATTCCTTTTACAACACTGCGTCCTTTATATGTTTTTATTAAATTATCGGCTCTTAGCTTCATTTCTTAATTAGATATTTTGAAAATGAGATAATTGTAAGCTAACTCAAAATCAATTTTATAATTTGTTTAAAAGGCAAAATAAATGTAAAATAATCAATCCGATGAATCAATTAACAAATTATTGCGTTTTCAAAAATTAGAATTTGCGTTTTTATAATTAAATAATTTAGAGCATCTCAAAAAATTATATAATTGTCAAATTGACACATTTTCTAATTATTTCCCAGTTTCTTCAAGAGCTTCCCAAAATTCGTAAGCTCTTCTTAAATGAGGGATAACAATCGTTCCTCCAACCAGAGTTGCGATTCCCATTGCTTCCATCATTTCTTCTTTAGTTACTCCTTCTTTATAGCTGGTTTCTAAGTGATACTTTACGCAATCATCACATCTTAAAACAGTTGATGCGACCAAACCTAGAAGTTCTTTTGTTTTTACATCAAGAGCGCCTTCTGCATAAGCATTGGTGTCAAGATTGAAAATTCGCTTTACAATCTTGTTGTTGTCAGCGAGTAATTTTTCGTTCATTTTAGAACGATATTCGTTGAATTCCTGAACAATATCTGACATTTTTATGTTGTTTTGTTTTTATAAACTATTTTCGAAATTAGGATGCTTACTTCATATATAATCAGCATTGGTATTGCTACAATAGTCTGACTCACAACATCCGGGGGCGTTACGATTGCAGCAACAATTAAAATAATTATAACGGCGTACTTCCAATATTTTCTTAAAAAAACCGGGGTTACTAATCCTAATTTAGTTAAAAAATAAATGATAATAGGCAGTTCAAAGAATAAGCCGCTTGCGAGAACACTGGTTTTTACCATTCCCATATAAGAGTCAAGTGTAAATTGGTTTTTTACAACATCACTTACAGAGAAAGTGGCAACGAAATTCACAGACATTGGAATAACTACATAATATCCAAATATAACTCCTAAAAAGAAAAGTAGAGAAGAAGTGAAAATAAAGATTTTAGCATTTTTTCTTTCTTTCTCATATAAAGCCGGACTTATAAATTTCCAAAGTTCCCATAAGATATAAGGAAAACCTAAAATGAAACCTACCAAAATACACATCCATACAAAAATATTTACCTGCCCTTCCATTTCAGTATTTTGAATAATGAAATTCAGTTCAGTAATACATATGCTGTCTGCAAACCCTAATTGGTGAGATAAATCGCAAAACCATACATAAGTAAAAAAGCTAGGTCTTGTTGGTCCTAAAATTATTTCATCAAATAAATAATCACTAAAAAAATAAGTGATAAAAGCCATTACAAGAATAGCAATTGTACTTCTTACTAAAAGCCATCTTAATTCTTCAAGATGGTCTAAAAATGACATCTCGCCAAGGTTTTTCTTTGCCATTATACTATTCCTTCTTTTAAAATGTCATGTAAATGTAAAACTCCTTTGTATTCTCCATTGTCAGCAACAATTAGCTGAGTTATAGAGAAGTCTTCTAAGATATTTAATGCATCAACCGCCATCGTTTCAGGTGAAACCAGTTTCGGATTTTTGCTCATAATATCTTTTGCAGTTAAATCGGCAATAGTATCACGGTCGTTGAGCATTCTTCGTATATCTCCGTCGGTAATGATTCCCACAATTTTGTCGTTTTCAACTACTGCTGTAACTCCCAGTCTTTTTTCGGAAATTTCGAAAATTACTTTTTTAACAGAGGTGTCCGGGCTTACTGTAGGTTTTAATGAATGTTCGATCATGTCTTTTACACGAAGTAATAATTTTTTTCCTAAAGCACCGCCTGGATGATAAACCGCAAAATCTTCAGGTTTAAAGTCACGCATTTCCATTAAACAAACAGCCAGGGCATCTCCCATAACTAATTGTGCTGTAGTACTGTTGGTTGGGGCAAGGTTTATCGGACACGCTTCGATTTCAACCGTTGTATTCAGGACATAGTCTGAACCTTTGGCTAAAAACGAAGTAATATTTCCTGTCATTCCGATTAAAGTATTTCCAAAACGTTTTAATAAAGGAACTAAAGCTTTGATTTCAGGACTGTTGCCGCTTTTTGAAATGCAAATGATAATGTCCTCGTTTTGAATCATTCCTAAATCACCGTGAATTGCTTCAGAAGCATGAAGAAACATTGAAGGTGTTCCTGTGGAATTGAACGTGGCAACCATTTTTTGCGCAATGATGGCACTTTTTCCAATTCCCGTAACAATTAATCTGCCTTTTGTTTCGTAAATGCGTTGTACAGCTTCGTAAAAATTTTCGTCAAGGAAATCAATGAGCTTTGTAATTGCTTCACTTTCAGATAATATTGTTTTTTTTGCGATAGCTAAAATATTTTCTTTTGTAATCAAAACAGGAAAGTTAAAATTTGTGAGTGTGAAAGAAATTTGTATCTTTATGTGTTGCAAATTTATACAAAATATCCATTAATATAAAGAATGAGTTCAAACGAAATTGAAATACATAAAGAATTAAAGAAGTATTTCGGCTTTAGCCAATTTAAAGGCTTGCAGGAGCAAGTCATTACGAGTATTTTAGATGAGAAGAATACTTTCGTAATTATGCCTACGGGCGGTGGAAAGTCTCTTTGTTATCAATTGCCCGCTTTAATTAAGGACGGAACTGCTATTGTTGTTTCTCCTTTGATTGCTTTGATGAAGAATCAGGTTGATGCGATTCGAAGTCTCTCTTCAGAAAACGGAATTGCACATGTACTCAATTCTTCCCTCACCAAAACTGAAATTGCTCAGGTCAAAAAGGATATTACCTCTGGTTTAACAAAACTTTTGTATGTTGCTCCCGAATCTTTAACAAAAGAAGAATATGTTGCTTTTTTGCAAAGCGTGCCAATTTCTTTTGTGGCTATTGATGAAGCGCACTGTATTTCTGAATGGGGACATGATTTTAGGCCGGAGTACAGAAATCTTAGGAGTATTATTAAGCAATTAGGTAAAGTGCCTATTATAGGGCTTACTGCAACTGCAACACCTAAAGTTCAGGAAGATATTTTGAAGAATCTGGATATGTCTGATGCTAATACTTTTAAGGCATCTTTCAATAGACCAAATCTTTACTATGAAGTTCGTACAAAAACAAAAAATGTTGAGTCGGACATTATTCGATTTATCAAACAGCATAAAGGCAAGTCAGGAATTATTTACTGTCTGAGCCGCAAAAAAGTAGAGTCGATTACAGAAGTATTACAGGTTAACGGAATCAGTGCTGTTCCTTACCACGCAGGTTTAGATGCGAAAACCCGTGCGAAACATCAGGATATGTTTTTGATGGAAGATGTAGATGTTGTAGTTGCTACAATCGCTTTCGGGATGGGAATTGATAAGCCAGACGTTCGTTTTGTAATTCATCATGATATTCCAAAATCGCTGGAAAGTTATTATCAGGAAACCGGTCGCGCAGGACGTGATGGTGGTGAAGGACATTGTTTAGCATATTACTCTTATAAAGATGTAGAAAAGCTGGAGAAATTTATGTCAGGGAAACCTGTTGCTGAACAGGAAATTGGTTTTGCACTTTTACAGGAAGTTGTGGCTTATGCTGAAACCTCAATGTCGCGCAGAAAATTCCTTCTTCATTATTTCGGAGAAGAATTTGACGGTGAAAATGGCGAAGGCGCAGATATGGATGATAATGTACGTAATCCTAAAAATAAAATCGAAGCTCAGGATCAGGTCGTTAAATTGCTCGAAATTGTTCGCGACACAAAACATATTTATAAGTCAAAGGAAATTGTGTTTACCTTAATTGGGCGTATTAATGCAGTTATTAAAGCACATAAAACAGATACACAGTCTTATTTTGGTTCAGGTTCAGATCATGATGAAAAATATTGGATGGCTTTATTAAGACAGGTTTTGGTGTCAGGCTATTTGTCAAAAGACATCGAAACATACGGTGTGATAAAAATTACAAAAGCAGGTTTGGACTTTATTAAAAAACCAGTTTCGTTTCTGATGTCTGAAGATCATGAATATAGTGAATCTGATGATGAAACAGTAGTAACAGGTTCAAAATCATCAGGAACTGCAGACGAAGTTTTAATGGGAATGCTGCGTGAACTTCGTAAAAAAGTGGCTAAAAAGCTTGGGGTTCCTCCATTTGTAGTTTTTCAGGATCCATCTCTTGAAGATATGGCTTTGAAGTATCCGATTTCGTTAACGGAATTGTATAATATTCACGGTGTTGGAGAAGGAAAAGCAAAGAAATATGGAGGGGATTTTGTAACATTAATTAGTCGTTATGTTGAGGACAATGATATCATTCGCCCGGACGATTTAGTTGTAAAATCTACCGGTGTAAATTCTGCCAATAAATTGTACATCATTCAGAATATTGATAGAAAATTGTCATTAAAAGATATTGCTTCTGCAAAAGGTTTAACAATGGATGCCTTAATTAAGGAGATGGAACAAATCGTATATTCCGGAACGAAATTAAATATCAAGTATTGGATAGATGATATGCTTGATGATGATCAGCAGGAAGAAATCCACGATTATTTCATGGAATCAGAATCCGATAAAATCGAAGATGCACTTAAAGAATTCGATGGAGATTATGATATAGATGAATTACGTTTAATGCGTATCAAATTTATTAGTGAAGTAGCTAATTAGTCTTAAAGTTATAAAGTCGAAAGTCTTAAAGTCAGATATATAAAACTTTCGACTTTAGGACTTTTAACTTTCGATATAAACTTCCCCGCGATGCGGTTTCAAAGCATCTCTTACCTGAATCATATTTTTATCTGTAACCACCATAAAAGCTGTGGCATGCATATCGTTTATGATTTTAAATCCGGTAATATTTAAAGGTAATTTTTCGATTGCTATATATTCTTTCAGGTGTATTTCATGATGTTCGGCTGTTTTTGCAGAAGCCGGACCACGGAAATCCCAAATCAGTTTTATTTTTCTGGACATTATTTATAAATACAAAGGTTAAGTAACAAAGGTTAAGTAACAAAGGTACAAAGTCTCTTTTAATTTCGTTTCAAAACACTACTTTTGCATGTTCTTTTCATAGAAAGAAAAGCTAATAGAATAAATACGATATAATGCCAAGAGAACTTTTACTTCAGGTAACACCGGAAATTGCTGCAAACGAATCATTGCTAAAAGACTATTTGTCTAAGCAAATCAAAGTTTCTGCTCAGGAAATTCAGCATGTTTCGATTTTAAAACGCTCTATTGATGCACGTCAGAAAGCGATTAAAATCAATTTAAAAGTTTTTATTTATTTGAAAGGTGAGTCTTTTCAGGAAACAAAACTTGAGCTTCCTATATATAAAGATGTTTCCAGTGCCCAGGAAGTTATTGTGGTTGGTGCAGGTCCGGCTGGACTTTTTGCGGCATTGCAATTAATTGAGTTAGGTTTGAAGCCTATTGTACTGGAACGTGGAAAAGACGTTAGAGGACGTCGTCGGGACTTAAAAGCTATCAATCGTGAACACATCGTAAACGAAGATTCAAATTATTGTTTTGGAGAAGGGGGAGCCGGGACGTATTCAGATGGAAAGTTATACACACGTTCTAAAAAACGAGGTGATGTAACACGAATTTTAGAACTTTTGGTAGCTTTTGGAGCTTCATCAGCTATTTTGGTTGAAGCGCATCCTCATATAGGAACTAATAAATTGCCAAAAATTATTGAAGATATTCGTGAAAAAATAATTGAATTTGGCGGTCGGGTTTTGTTTGAAACCCGTGTAACTGATATTTTGATAAAGAATAATGAAGTTGAAGGAATCGTGACACAGAATGGAGATAAAATTCATGCTAATAAACTGATTCTGGCAACAGGACATTCAGCTCGTGATATTTTCGAATTATTAGATAAAAAGGAGATTTTTATAGAAGCAAAACCTTTTGCTTTGGGAGTTCGTGCAGAACATTCACAGGAATTAATTGACAGTATTCAATACAGCTGTGATTTCCGTGGAGAACATTTGCCACCAGCGCCATATTCAATTGTAAAACAAATTAACGGCCGCGGGATGTATTCGTTTTGTATGTGCCCGGGAGGTGTTATTGCACCATGTGCGACAAGTCCGGGAGAAGTGGTTACAAATGGCTGGTCACCTTCAAAAAGGGATCAGTCAACAGCAAATTCCGGAATTGTTGTCGAATTAAAATTAGAGGATTTTAAACCTTTTGCAAAATTTGGGGCTTTGGCTGGAATGGAATTTCAGAAAAGTATCGAACAAAAAGCATGGCATTTGGCAGGAAAAACCCAAAAAGTTCCGGCCCAGCGAATGATTGATTTTACTAAAAGCAAAGTTTCAGCAGATATTCCGAAAACTTCGTATGTACCCGGAACCACTTCGGTTGAATTAGGGCAGGTTTTTCCTGGGTTTTTAACTCAGATTATGCGTCAGGGTTTTCAGGAGTTCGGAAAATCAATGCGTGGTTATTTGACTAACGAGGCGATTTTGCATGCGCCTGAAAGCCGTACTTCATCACCTGTCAGGATTCCGAGAGATCCTTTGACTTTGGAGCATTTACAAATAAAAGGACTGTATCCTTGCGGTGAAGGTGCGGGTTATGCAGGTGGAATTATTTCTGCTGCAATTGATGGTGAAAAATGTGCTTTAATGATTGCGGAATCTTTGAAGTAATTTTTGGAATAAACTTTTTTGCTCCAATATATTCAGGCAGTATTAGAAAAAGAATTTTGTACTCATAAGTCATATGTTAATTTAGGAGTAGTTATCTGTTTTTTTGATAAATTGTTTTTAGATTATAACTTCAGTTCAATGTAATTAATGTCAATTTTTTATGTGCTTAAGGAAGTTAAAATTTACATTTGTTACATTTTTGTTTTTATCAGTTTTCTTCTTTATGGTTAGAGATATTTTGGCTTCAAAATATTTTTGTGTGTAATTACTTGGTAATTATTTGTTTCTGAGAAAAATAACAATGTTAATTTTTGGAAATTATGATTCTCTATTTTATATAATCTTCAAAGATTTGCTATTTCTGCTTTTTTTTTCTTAACGAAGGCTATTTAATTTTAATTCATAATCATAAAAGTGGATTTTTTTGTATGTTTTTTTGAGAAATAAAAAAAAATAATAAAAAAAATATAAGGAAATTAAAAAAAAAATCTACTTTTATGCAATCGATTACAAAGTTATTCCTGCAATTTAAAATTTGCCTAAAAAAAACTTCTGAAGTTATTTTTTGGAATATTTTTTGCTTGCAAGTTTTCTTAAAAATTGACTTTTACAAAATTATTTAATCCAAAAACAGCAAAAAAATGAAAAAAATTAGAACTTATCTTTTATTATTATTCGCAAGTACTACTTTTATAATTCATGCTCAAAAAGCACCAAAAATAGATTTGACTTTATGGAAATTAACAATTCCTGAAGGTTCAGTAACAACATATAAAGCACCAAAGCTTTTGGATTATTCTGAGAATGTAGAAATCACTAAATTTATGTTTAATGATTTAACAGATAGGTCATTAGTTTTTTATGTTTACCCGTCTATTAAATCTAAAAGATCTTTTAATAAAACAGATTTAAAAGAGCAAAACTCATTTGGAGGTGATGCAAGCTGGTCTTTTAAGCAAGGAGCTAAACTTAAGGCTTCTATTAAAATGGGAGATATTTCTAAAAAGAACGATCAATATCCACGTGTTATATTTGCTCAGATTGGAGGAAGGTTAAAAGAAGATCAGGTTAACCAGATAGGTGCAAAAGATAAATCTGCTCCGTCAATCCTTAAAGTTTTTTGGGATAATGGATATGTGAAATTGAGATCAAAAAGATTGGCTGACCCATCTATCACCGGAATAGATGTGTTAAAAGAAGACTCTTGGATTGATGATGATGGTTATACATTTAAAAACAAAGTAGATTTTGATAAATTTACTTTCCAGGTTGAAATTTCTGATGGAAAAATGGAGGTTAGTGTAAACGGTGAGAAAAAAGTATACTCTGGCGGCGATTATAAATTATGGAATTCATTTGATAATTATTTTACTGTGGGATGTAATCTTCAGGGAGATGAAACTGGAGCATTTGCTAATGTTAAATTTTACTCTCTGGACGTAACTCACTAAGAAGAACTGTCTTATAAAATAGAAAAGCCTGTGTCATAATTGATGCAGGCTTTTTGATTTGGAATAAGAGATAGTTTTTTTTAAGATTTCTTTTTTAATTTGTCTTTAAAAACTTTTTCAAACTTTTCGATTTTAGGCTGAATTACCATTTTGCAATAGGGCTGGTTTTTGTTGTTTGCATAATAATTCTGGTGGTAATTTTCGGCCTTATAAAATTTTGTAAAAGGTTCTACTTTGGTTACGATTGGGTTATTGTAGACCTTTGCCTTGTTTAGATCGGCAATGATACTTTGGGCTGCTTTTTTTTGTTCTTCATTTTTATAGAAAATTACAGACCTGTATTGAGTCCCAACATCAGCGCCCTGACGGTTTAGGGTAGTAGGATCGTGAACCGTAAAGAAAACTTTGAAAATTTCGTTGATATTGGTGATGCTTTTATCGTATGTTATCTGTACTACTTCTGCGTGACCAGTAGTTCCTGTATAGACTTCTTCATAAGTAGGATCTGCTACCGTTCCCCCAGAGAATCCTGAAACTACAGATTTTACTCCTTCTAAGTTTTCGTAAACAGCTTCGACACACCAATAGCATCCTCCGCCAAGCGTGATAGTTTCGAAATTAGATTCTTTTTTTTGAGAAAATCCGCTTAGAAATAAGGAGAAAAAACAGATTAAAAATATATTTTTCATAGTCATTTTTGTTTGTTTTCAGGGATAAAATCAAGAGCGATTGAATTCATGCAGTAACGCTTTCCGGTAGGTTCCGGACCATCGTCAAATATATGGCCTAAATGACCACCGCAGCGTCCGCATAATGTTTCGATTCGCTCCATTCCAATTGAATTATCTTCCTTAAATATGATGCTTTTTTTGTTCTCCTGTTCAAAGAAACTTGGCCACCCGCAGCTACTGGAGAATTTAGCAGTAGATTTGAAAAGTTTATTTCCGCACGAAGCGCAATAATAAGTTCCCTTTTCATCAGTATTCCAGTATTTTCCGGTAAAGGGTCTTTCGGTGTCAGCTTCACGCATTACTGCATATACATCTTCAGGTAAAACTTTTTTCCATTCGGCATCACTCACTTTAAGTTTTGTAGTGTCTGTGTTTGAATAATAAGGGTTTCCGGGTTTGTTTATCGTGTTCTCTCGAGTGGTATTACTTGCGGGTTGTTTTTTTGTGTTTTGTCCACATGCCTGCAAAATAAAAAGAGGTAAAATAAAGCAGAAGTTAAGAATTATGTTTTTTATTTTCATATTTTGATGTATTAGTCTGTGTTCCAAAGTTACAATGAGATTTTGTGTAAAAATACCTTTAAATGGTAATTCAGATATGTTTAAGTATGTTTTAACTTTTTGTTTATTTACGAAAAACAAGATGATGCAGTTTTTATGTCTTTATTTTAAAGGAATTTTGAGTATTTAGTAAATTCAGTATGTTGTATTTCAGTAAAATAAGGCGATTCGGAGCTTAGTTAAACTTTTCATAATCTTTTCTGAGATTTTCAAGCCATTTCTTTTTTCGTATTTTTGTTACATCAACACGCCTTATGACAGAAGAAAACGTAATACTAGTTAATCAAAATGACGAGCAAATTGGTTTAATGCCAAAATTAGAAGCACACGAAAAAGCAGTTTTACATCGCGCTTTTTCGGTTTTTATTTTAAATAATAAAAATGAAATAATGCTGCAGCAGCGTGCTCACCAAAAATATCATTCGCCTTTACTCTGGACCAATACCTGTTGCAGTCATCAGCGTGAAGGGGAGTCCAATACAGAAGCAGGAAGCAGACGATTGTTTGAAGAAATGGGTTTTAGGACAGAATTGAAGGAATTGTTTCATTTTATATACAAAGCGCCTTTTGATAATGGTTTAACAGAGCATGAACTCGATCATGTGATGATAGGGTATTATAATGATAAACCGGCTATTAATTTAGATGAGGTAGAGGATTGGAAATGGATGAAAATTGAAGATATAAGAGAAGATATTGAAAAACAGCCCGAAATTTATACCGTTTGGTTTAAAATAATTTTTGATGAATTTTATCATTATTTAGAAGACCATAAAATTTAACGATACCAACCACAACCTGATGAAAGTAACCATATCAAGAAAAGCGCATTTTAATGCTGCACATCGATTGTACAGGAAAGACTGGACATTTGAAAAAAACGATGCTGTTTTTGGAAAATGCAATAATCCTAATTTTCACGGTCATAATTATGGTTTAACAGTAAGTGTTACAGGAAAAATTGACCCGGAAACCGGTTTTGTTTTAGATGTGAAAGTATTGGCGGATATTATACGTGAAGAAGTAGAACTTCCGTTTGATCACAAAAACCTGAATCTGGATGTACCGGAATTTCAGGATTTGAATCCAACTGCAGAAAATATTGCTGTTGTGATATGGAATAAAATTAGAAAAAGAATTCAGACCGATTTTGATTTAGAAGTTGTTTTGAATGAAACGGATCGCAATTTTGTAACTTATAAAGGAGAATAAAGAATGTCACTAAAAATAGGAGATATAGTTCCGAATTTTACTGCCAAAGATAGTCACGGAGAAGTTTTCGAAAGCAAGAATGTTTTAGGTCGAAAGCCACTCGTGATTTATTTTTACCCAAAAGATAATACGCCTGGATGTACTACTGAAGCCTGTAGTTTTAGGGATCAATATGAAGATTTTAAAGATTTAGGAGCTGAAGTAATTGGAATCAGCAGTGATAGTGTAAAATCACATCATAAGTTTGCCAAAAAACATGAACTGCCTTTTATCTTATTGTCAGATCAGGATAAGAGGCTTAGACATCTTTTTGGAGTCCGAAATAATTTGTTTGGACTTTTGCCTGGAAGAGTAACTTATGTTATCGACAGAAACGGTGTTGTAATTCTGATTTTTGACAGTATGAATGCTGCTAGTCATATTCCGAAAGCATTGGAAACAATTAAGGAATTAGTATTATAAAATTTAAAAATAGTATTAGATATATATTGAATTAATAAAGATATTAGCCTCAAAAAAAACATGAAATCAAAATTATACCCTTTGCAATTTGAACCGATTTTAAAAGAAAGAATCTGGGGAGGAGAAAAACTAAAAACAATTCTAAATAAACCAATTGTTTCAAAAATTACCGGTGAGAGTTGGGAACTGTCTACTGTAGAAGGCGATGTGAGTATTGTAGCGAATGGTGATTTGAAAGGGAAAACATTAATGGAACTTATTGATGAAATTCCGAATGAAATTCTTGGGACTAGAGTTTACGAACGTTTTGGGAAACAATTTCCTTTACTTTTTAAATATTTAGATGCTCGTGAAGATCTTTCGATTCAGGTGCATCCAAATGATAAACTGGCCAAAGAAAGACATAATTCATTTGGTAAAACTGAAATGTGGTACATCATGCAGGCAGATGCTGATGCAAGGATTATTGTTGGTTTTAAAGAAAATTCAAGTAAAGAAGAATATTTGAAACATTTAAATGATAAGACTTTAGTTTCTATCTTGGATGATGTTAAAGCAAAATCAGGAGATGTTTTCTTTTTAGAAACCGGAACAGTTCATGCAATAGGCGCGGGATTGGTTGTAGCTGAGATTCAGCAGACATCAGATATAACGTATCGTTTATATGATTTTGACCGTAAAGATGCTGAGGGAAATACAAGAGAACTGCATGTAGATTTGGCATTAGATGCTATAAATTATAATAAAGTAGATACGCAGAAAAAATACGAGACAAAAACTAATACATCAAATGTTGTTGTAGACTGTCCTTATTTTACGACCAATTTTATTCCATTAGAAAATAAAGTTGAAGTTTCAAAATCAGGCGAGACGTTTACGGTTTATATGTGTATTGAAGGAAGTTTTGAAATTGAATACGATGGATTTAAGCAATCGTATAAAAAAGGGGATACTGTTTTAGTTCCTGCGGAGATGAAAGCATTTGTTTTGAATGGAAATGCTTCAATTTTAGAAATTTACATTTCTTAACATATATTCTAAAGATTATGCGTATTTTTGCAAACGCAAATTAAAATTATAATAAAAATGGCAAACGTTAAAAATTTAAAGAAAGACATCAATTTTGTATTAGGAGATATTATTGAGGCAGTTTATTTGTTTGAGATGTCTACAACAGGAAATCCTACTCCGGAAACGAATGCTTTAGTTGATGAAGCTATCAATGCTTTTGATACTTTGATTACAAAAGTGAACGCTAAAAACGTTGAAAATAAAAAAGCACACTTCAAACAAATCAACATTGAATTAGAACAAGCTGCTAATCAATTGATTGAAAAAATCAACGCATTATAAGCAAAAAAAAGTATAAAAAAGTGCAGATTTATTTTGGCAAAACCAAAAACCGCTTTATATTTGCACCCGTAATGAGGCCGATGTAGCTCAGCTGGCTAGAGCAGCTGATTTGTAATCAGCAGGTCGTGGGTTCGAGTCCCTCTATCGGCTCAACGGAAACCATCACAGAAATGTGGTGGTTTTTTAAATTATAGAGAGAGGTGTCAAATTTATTTTGGAAATATAAAAAACAATTTTATCTTTGCACCCGTAAAATAGGCCGATGTAGCTCAGCTGGCTAGAGCAGCTGATTTGTAATCAGCAGGTCGTGGGTTCGAGTCCCTCTATCGGCTCAAAAACCATCACAGAAATGTGGTGGTTTTTTTTTTGCTCAAAATTCGGATCTTAAATTGGAATTTGAATTGATTTTTTGAAATTTCAGACACAGTTTTTTAAACAATATTTTTCTTATGTTTGTTGCTCACCTAACTAAAAAATATTTAAAATGGAAGAAACTTCAGTATTTGAAAAATTTGAGCTGCATCTCGATGAATCTGCAAAAGACTTTTTAAAAGAAACGGCTAAATGGGCATACTTTTTATCAATTCTTGGTTATATTGGAATTGGTCTTATAGTTTTAATTGCTCTTTTTGCAGGGGCGATTTTTTCTACACTCGGAAGTTCTGTTCCGGGAATGGGAGTAATGGGAGGTTCTTTTGGAGTAATGATGGGAGTTTTTTATTTTGTTATAGCTGCTATTTATTTTTTTCCGGTTTATTATTTAAATAAGTTTGCGGTAAATGCAAAAAGAGCTTTTAGAGAAAATGATTCAGAGGCGTTAACTAATTCTTTTGAATACCTAAAATCACACTATAAATTTATTGGAATCTTTACTTTGTCAATTATGATATTGTATGGATTAATATTAGTTTTTGCGGTATTAGGAGCTCTATTTGCAAGATAAAATATGAAAAAAAATCCATTCGATTCGAATGGATTTTTTTATAAAAGAGTGTTTTCTTTATTAAGGAAATAAGAGTGTTTTGTGATTAATGTGCTTCCAGCCAGTTTTTGCCTAAACCTAATTCAACTTCTAGCGGAACAGTCATTTTAAAAGCATTTTCCATTTCGTGTTTGATCATAGGTTGAATCTTTTCTAATTCGTCGTTATGCACGTCAAATACAAGCTCATCATGTACCTGAAGCAGCATTTTAGATTTCCAGTTTTCGTCACGAAGTTTTTTATGGATATTGATCATTGCAATTTTAATAACATCGGCTGCACTTCCCTGAATTGGAGCATTTACAGCATTTCGTTCAGCGGCACTTCTTACGACTGCATTTGCAGAGTTAATGTCTTTTAAATAACGGCGACGGCCTAAGATTGTTTGAACATAGCCATTTTCGCGGGCAAATTCTACTTGTTCCTGAATGTATGATTTTAATCGGGGATAGGTTTTGTAATAGGCTTCAATTAAAGCAGCACTTTCGCTTCTTGATAACGAAGTCTGATTACTTAATCCAAAAGCAGAAACACCGTAGATAATTCCGAAGTTTACAGTTTTAGCGTTGCTTCTTTGCTCGCGGGAGACTTCATCTAATGCTACATCAAATACTTTTGCAGCGGTAGCTCTGTGGATATCTTCTCCGTTTTGGAAAGCTTTAATCATATTTTCTTCACCGCTTAAAGCTGCAATAATTCGCAACTCAATTTGAGAGTAATCGGCAGAGATTAAGGTGTAATTTTCATCGCGTGCAACGAAAGCTTTACGAATCTGACGGCCTCTTTCGGTACGAATTGGAATATTCTGTAAGTTTGGGTTATTAGAACTCAAACGCCCTGTTGCGGCAACAGTCTGCATATAGTCGGTGTGAACACGCTGTGTTTTTTTGTCAACCTGTTCAGGTAAAGCCAAAATATAAGTACTTTGTAATTTTACCATTTGACGCCAGTCTAAGATGTCTTTTACAATGGGGTTGTCGTTTGCTAAATACGTCAAAACTTCTTCTCCGGTCGCATATTGACCTGTCTTGGTTTTCTTTTGTTTAGCTCCGCCAATTTTAAGTTTATCGAATAAAATATCTCCTAACTGTTTTGGAGAAGCAAGATTAAATTTCTCTCCTGCAGTTTCGTAAATTTTTTGTTCTAAAGATTTGATTTCAACATCTATTTCTTTAGACATTTCTTTTAAGAAATCAACGTCCAGACGAATTCCTTCTGTTTCCATGTCAGCCAAAACGCTTACTAACGGAATCTCTATCTCGTCAAACAATTTTTTAGTTTCAGTTTTATCTAATTCGGTTGTAAAGATTTCTTTTAATTGAAGTGTAATATCAGCATCTTCGGCTGCATATTCTTTGATGTCTTCTAAAGGAACATCTCGCATAGAAAGCTGATTTTTTCCTTTTTTTCCAATTAAAGTTTCAATTGATTTTGGAGAATATTTTAAATACGTTTCAGCCAAAATATCCATATTATGGCGCATATCCGGATTGATCAGATAATGCGCAATCATCGTATCAAAAAGTTTTCCTTTTACCGTAACGCCATAATTAGAAAGGATTTTTAAATCGTATTTTAAATTCTGTCCTATTTTTTCAATGTTTTCATTTTCGAAAAACGGAACAAATTTCTCAATCAAAGTTTTTGCTTCTTCCTGATTTTCCGGAAACGGAATATAAAAAGCTTTTCCTTTTTCGTAAGAAAACGACATTCCAACCAATTCAGCATGTAAAGCATCAATTCCAGTTGTTTCAGTATCAAAACAAACAGAAGTCTGTTTTTGCAGATTCTGTAAAAGCAATTTAATTCCTAAATCACCCTGTATGGTTTGATACGAATGTTCAGTATTTTCTAAAGTATTGTAGAATGAAGTTCTTGCAGTATCTAAATCATCTTCTGCAGAAGTACTTCCAAAAAGATCAAACTGGTCTTCATTTTTAGGCTGTGATTTTTTATATAATTTAGCGTCGGATGGAGCAGGAGCGGTTTGAGTTCCGTCTGTTTTAAACAAATTATCAAACTGTTCTGCCATTCTTCTAAATTCTAATTCCTGAAAAATAGCATCGGTTTTTTCAATATCCGGACGAGAAAGTTCGTAGTCATCTTCATTAAAGGTAACGTCACAATCTGTAATAATTGCAGCCAGTTTTTTAGATAAAATACCTTTTTCTTTATTAGCTTCGATATTTTCTTTCATTTTTCCTTTTAGCAAATGTGTATTTTCTAAAAGGTTTTCCATAGTGCCAAATTCTTTAAGGAATTTTTTAGCTGTTACTTCGCCCACACCAGGCAGTCCGGGGATATTATCGACAGCATCACCCATCATTCCAAGAAAATCAATTACCTGTTCCGGTCTTTCAATTTCAAATTTTGCTAAAACTTCTGGAATTCCCCAAATTTCGATTCCGTTACCCATACGGGCAGGCTTATACATAAAAATATTTTCAGAAACCAATTGAGCAAAATCCTTATCAGGAGTTACCATATAAACTTTATAATTCTGTTTTTCGGCTTGTTTTGCAATAGTTCCAATTAAGTCATCGGCTTCACATCCTTCGACTTCAATAATTGGAATATGCATTGCGCGTAATAACTCCTGAATATAAGGAACTGCAATTTTAATAGCCTCAGGTGTTGCATCACGATTGGCTTTATATTCAACAAACATTTCTGTTCTTACATGACTTCCGCCTTTATCAAAAGCAACAGCCAAATGATCTGGTTTTTCTCTTTTAATAACATCTAAAAGTGAGTTCATAAAACCCATAATTGCAGATGTATCCATTCCTTTTGAGTTGATTCTCGGGTTTTTAATGAAGGCATAATAACCACGAAAAATTAATGCATAAGCATCTAGAAGAAAAAGGCGTTTTTGAGTAGACATATAAAAAATATTAGTCTGTAAAAATAAACAATTGGGTTTTAAAAAACGATTTGCTTTTTGAAAATTATCCTAATAGTTAATGTCTAGTTAAATTATTCATTATGTAGAACTTCTTCATTTTTTCTTCATTTTGTCAATATAATTTTGAGGTATAATATAAAAGGTTATTAATTTAAAAACTTAGAAATCATGAGAAATTTATTAATGTTATTAGTAGCAGTTTTAGGAACAAGTGCAATGGTTCAGGCATTTCCGGCGAAAACAGGAAAAGAAACTCCAACGAAAGAAGTAAAAGCAACAAAACATCCTAAAAAACATAAAGCTGATAAAAAAACAAAATCAGTAAAAAATGAAGTTTCAAAAACAGAAACTCCAAAAGCTGAAATGAAAAAATAATATTGTTTTTGTTTTGTTTTTAAATGATTGAGAGGAAACAAAACAGGGAGAGTAATTATAAAAATGCAGGTGATAAAAGCTGATAAAGAAATTTGTCAGCTTTTTGCGTTAATGTTTTAATAATGTATTATTTGGGTTTTTGTAAATGATTAATTTTAATAGAATTTAAACACATTGTAGATGAATGTTTTGATTGTAGAAGATAATCGGGAACTTGCCGTAGAAGTTTATGAATTTTTGTGTAATGTGGGGTACATCTGTAAGATTGCGCATACTTGCAGCGATGCTTTGGAAGAATTCAATAGTAATGATTATGATGCTATGCTGCTTGATTTAGGGCTTCCGGATGGTGATGGTTTTGAAGTGCTGCAGACCATTAGAAAAACAAAATCAAAAATGGCAGTTATTGTTTTAACAGCAAGAGGAGAACTGGACGACAGAATTAATGGTTTGCATTTAGGTGCTGATGATTATTTGACAAAACCTTTTGCGTTGACAGAACTTAGTGCAAGATTGTTTGCTGTAATTAGAAGAATCCACGGATTTACTTTGAATAATCTTACTATTAATGGTTTTGTTTTACAGCTTCAGGATTATAAAGTGAGTTTTAATGATAATCCGATTAACTTGACGAAAAAAGAGTTTGATATTTTTCAATATTTAGTTCTAAATAAAAATCGGGTCATTACACGTCTTCAATTGACTGAGCATATTTGGGGAGATATTTTGGAAGTAAATTCAGATTCTAATTTTATTGATGTCCATGTCCGAAATCTCAGAAAGAAATTAGATAAACATGCAGCGATAGATTGGTTTGAAACTGTTCGGAATGTTGGTTATCGTATAAACGAATAAATTGATTTTTATGAAAATAAAACATCAATTAGCCATTTTTAATGCACTGACAAGATTGCTGGTCATTTTGATTTTATGGCTGATGCTGCCTATTTTGGTAGAAAATGTTGTATATCGGCATATTAATAATGGACTTGTAGAAAAAAAGAAAAAATTCATTGAACATTTAAATCAGCAGGAAATAAATGATTTTATTGAAGATGAAGGAGATTCAACAGAAACGTATTCGCAATTTTCAACACTACACAGTGAGTTTTTAGTTCTTTCCCGTGTTTCTGTAAAACCCCGTCAGAAAAAAACAACTTTCAGTAATGAGTATCGGAAAGTTGAAGGAGAAGTAAATGAATACAGAATTCTTCAGCATCATTTTACCTATGAAGGCGAAGGTTATCAGCTTGAAATTGGTAGCAGTTTGAGTGAGGTTAACGATTTAACTTTTGTAATTAAACTTTTCATCATAATAGTTTTTGTGGTGATTCTCTTTATTACTTTTTTGGCTGATACTTTTTATATAGAATATCTTTTAAAACCATTTTATAAAATTATCGATACGAAAATCAGGCGGGTAAACGAACCAGAAACATTTGATCATACTCCGATCAAAGCAGCTTCGAGAGATTTTAGGGAACTGGATTTTGTTCTGAATCAAATGATGGACCGAATTGCTGAAGTTTTTAAAAAGGAAAAACAGTTTATTTCGAATGTTTCACACGAACTTCTTACCCCAATCGCATTGCTCAAAAATAAACTTGAAAATTTATTGCAGAATGAATCTTTAGATGATAATGCAATTGATAAAATTGCAGGCTCTTTGAAAACCTTGGATATGCTGAAGAAAATCATAAATAATTTATTGTTGATTTCAAGAATTGAAAATAATCAATACGAGTCAAATGAAAGGATTAATTTTCAGGAAATGATAAGTGAACTGCAGGAAGATCTTCAGGACCGTATTGATGATAAGGGAATTCATTTTTTTAATAAATTAAATCATGATTTTGTCTTTACAGGAAATAAAACATTAATTCATATCCTGATTTATAACCTGATTACAAATGCTGTAAAATATAACAAGTCTGATGGTAAAATTATAGTTTCAGATGGTTTTTTACAGAATCAATATTTTATTTCAATTGCAGATTCCGGTATTGGATTAAGCGAATCTCAGACCGAACAAATCTTTAATCGTTTTGCAAGAGTGAGTTCTGATCAGGAAGGGCAGGGTTTAGGATTGGCTATAGCCAAAAGTATAGCGGTCTTTCATCACATCGAAATTAAAGTTTCTTCTGTTGTAAATGAAGGGACAAAGTTTACTTTGCTGTTTTTGTAAAAAATGAAAATATAACTAAAAGTTAATTTTTTCAGAGAAGGTTAATCTTCATTTTGTCTTCATTTAGTGATTCTATCTTTGAATCAAATAAATGAAGTAATACAAATAAAAAAAACTACAATTATGAAAAAGTTAGTAATGTTAACGGTATTTCTTTTAGGAACAACTGTAATGGTAAATGCTCAGACAACTCCTGTTCAGGCAACAACTTCAAAAGAAGTTAAAACGGTCAAACACGACAAAAAAAGGCATAAAAAAGCAAAAACAAAAGCAGAAACAGATGTGGCTAAGCCTGAAGCTGCAAAAGTTCAAAAATAAACTTCAAAGGTTTGTTCAACAAACTTTGCTGTGGATTATAAAAAGGTTTTAAAAAATTTGTAGCGAAAGCTGATGGAGTAATTCATCAGCTTTTTGTGGTTTGTTGAGTTAAATTTTTGATAATAGAAAGTGATAAAATTTTCATTCTTTGTTACTTTGTTTAAAACTGTAAATAATGATTCTTCGTTTTGTAATTCTCTGTGCTCTTTTTTTATTTATTGAGTTCTATTCTTACCAGGCCTTCCGTACTTTGATTAAATTAAGATGGGCTTTAATTGCTTATCAGGTTATAAGTGTACTGCTTTTGGCTTTTATTATATATTCTTTTACACAATTCGACCGTTCAGTTGGACAAACCAAATATACCATGTTTACAATGGGTTTGATGTTGATGGTTTATGTGCCAAAAATTGTGCTTACTTTGGTAATGTTTGGTGAAGATATTTTTAGAATTGGAGTCAGCATTTTAAATTATTGTATGTACAATGCTCCAAGGAAGGAAATGATGCCTGACAGAAGGAAGTTTATCAGTCAACTGGCTTTAGGATTGGCTGCCGTTCCTTTTTTATCCCTGATTTACGGAATTTTCGAAGGAAAGTATAATTTTAAAGTGATAAAACAAACCATCTTTTTTCCTGATTTGCCGGATGCTTTTGACGGGTTTAAAATAACTCAGATTTCTGATGTACACAGTGGGAGTTTTGATAACCCTGAAAAAATAAATTACGCTATAGATTTGATAAATGATCAGGAGTCGGATATGATTTTGTTTACCGGAGATATTGTCAATACACATGCAAAAGAAATGCATCCGTGGCTGGATACCTTCAACAGGATAAAAGAATATAAATACGGTAAATTTTCGGTCTTGGGAAATCATGATTATGGTGAATATGTGAGCTGGCCATCTGAGAAAGAAAAAGACGAAAACTTTCAGGGAATTAAAAACCTGTATCATCAAATTGGGTTTAAGTTGTTGCTCAACGAGCATATTTATATTCAAAAAGGGAATGATAAAATTGCTTTAATCGGAGTAGAAAACTGGGGGAAAAACTTCAAGAAAGCAGGAGATTTAAATAAAGCTTCGCAAAATGTAGCTGAGGAGGATTTTAAGATTTTGATGAGCCATGATCCAAGTCATTGGGAATATGAGATTAAAGAACATCCTAAAAATTTTCACTTAACATTGTCCGGACATACACACGGAATGCAGTTTGGTATAGAAATTCCAGGGTATTTTAAATGGAGTCTTGCACAATATATTTATAAGCAGTGGGCTGGGTTGTATGAAAATGTGGGCAGGTATGTTTATGTGAACAGAGGATTTGGTTTTCATGCCTATCCTGGACGGGTTGGAATTATGCCTGAAATCACAGTTATCGAACTAAAAAAAGGTAACAGTGTGGCTTAATTCGGTAAAAATGCTACATTTGTATAATAGAATCTCTTTTTTAGCAGATTTAAAAATTTAAATTTTTGGTTTTATGTCAAAATTTGGAGAACTTATAAACGCTCAGGTACCTGTGTTGATAGACTTTTACACAGACTGGAACGAATCATCCGTTTTAATGCACCCTGTTATTAAGGATGTTGCAGCAGCGCTTGGTGATAAAGCCAAGGTGATTAAAATTGATGTAGATAAAAATCAGGAATTAGCAGAAGCTTTAAGAATTAAAGGGCTTCCAACGCTGATGATTTATAAAGAAGGACAAATGATCTGGAGACAGTCCGGTGAGCTGGATGCCAACACAATTATTGGAATTGTTCAGGAACAGTTCGGCTCATAACTTTGCCAAGGATGTTTTTAGTGGACTACATCAAATACAAAACCATTTTCCTTTAGAAAACTTAATGTTTTAGGTAGTGCAAATTTTAAATTTTGCGATGCTTTTATGCTGTCATGAAAAACAATCACACTTCCTGATTTTACATTTTTTGTTACGTTTTCGAGACATTTTTGAGGAGAGATGCTCTGATCAAAATCTGCACTCAAAACATCCCACATCACTATTTTATAACCTAAACTTCGTAAGATTTTAGATTGTGCTTTTTTGATTTTTCCGTAAGGAGGACGAAATAATAATCCTTTTAATCTTTTCTCGTTTGCCAAAATGGCTGCGCAGTTTTTTACATTCTCGATATAATCATTTGTCTGGCTTTTCCATCCGTTTAAATGATTCATAGTGTGATTGCCTATAGAATGCCCTTCAGTGATTAATTTTTCAAATAAAGATGTATTGGCATTGATGTTTTTTCCAATGCAGAAAAAAGTAGCTTTTGCATCGAATTTCTTCAATTCAGATAAAACCCAGTCAGTAACCTCAGGAGTTGGCCCATCATCAAAGGTTAGGTATATTTTCTTTTCCTTGTTTGGAATATCCCAACAATATTTAGAAAATACCCTTTTTATGAATGAATTTGTTTTGACCCAATAAAAGCTCATTTTGAAACAATTTAGAGATATGTAAAATTAAAAAATGCAGTGCTATTTAGCTAACAGCACCGCATTTTTTTAATTAGTATATTTTTTGTATATTATACTATTCTTTTTCTCTTCCAAAACGTTCGAAAACATTTACATAGGTGTTGAAAGTCTTTTTATGATTGTTGTAAAAAGCCATGTCTTTGTTTGTTTTCATAACCTGAAGCAGGCTTCTGTAGCGTTCAATATCTGTTATAATATCAATAGCTAAATCAGATTGGTCTGATGGACTTAGGGTAGCGTAATAATTTAGGTTCTCTTTGTATTTCTGAACCAGTTTATTAAGTAAGTCATGTGCTTTTTCTTTTTCGCCAACTTTGTAATAGCCGTCTGTAAAAGGCTCTACTAATGAATAATATCCAAATTTGTCCAATGGCATTTTTGTCATGGCCAGACTGATTATGTTTTTTGCTTTCTCTATTTTGCCTTCAGCGATAAGCTGATTCATTAAACGGGAAAGGTTTGTACGATAAGTGATACTGTTTCTTCTAGTTTCAGGATCGTGATAGATTTTATCGCTTTCACTATTCCCCCAATCCCATTTGGTTACGATATTGTACATTTTATCTGCATCAATTTGTCCCATGTCCATTGGTCCTCCATCTTTTGAAGGAACGTTTTTAATTGGAACTAATTTATATACCATTCCGTCAAGCTGTAAATAGTCTTTAAGCCATAAATAATCTTCATCATCAAAAGCACCTCCGCTGAAATAGATTGGTCTTTTCCAATTGTTATTTGCTAAAATATCCAGCATCATTAAGCGATTTTTGTAAATAGCACTTCCTTTGATGTCTATATCCATGTAAGGAACAATAGAATCGTTGTATTTTGGGTTAACTACTTTGTTTTTGATAATTACATTTTTATTAATCGGAATTCTGATTTTATTAGTTGGGAAAAAATGGATTATTTGCCCGTTTTGCAAAGGAACAGTTGATTTTGGGTTTTTGATAAAACTGATGAAATCATTAATATTCCAGCGTGTTTCAACTTTTGGGATATGAGCTACATAGTCTAATTTATCTCCAACAAATTCATCATGTGTAAATGATATTGGGAGCGGATCTGATTCATAAGCTTTGGCTTTCATCTGATCAATATACCAATCGGTCATGAAAAGACTTGTGTTGACAATTTTTACGTCTGTACGGATACCTTCGATTTCTTGTGCATACCATAACGGGAACGTATCATTGTCTCCAATGGTAAACAAAATAGCATTTTTGTCGCAAGAACTGAGGTAAGCTTTTGCCATTGCAACAGCAGTGTATCTGTTTGATCTGTCATGGTCATCCCAGTTTTGAGAAGCCATTAAAACAGGAGCAGCCAATAAGCTTGCAGCAATAATAACCGGTCCTGCAATTTTTGGAGCAAGATAATTCTGAATCGTTTCATATAACGAATAAACTCCAAATCCTATCCAGATGGCAAAAACGTAAAACGAACCTACTAAGGCATAATCTCGTTCACGGGGTTCGAAAGGTCTTTCGTTTAGATAAATTTTAAGCGCAATTCCGGTAAATAAAAACAGTGTTAAAAGCACATAAAAACTTTTAAGGTCTTTACTTGCATGATACATTAATCCGATTAAGCCTAAAATAAAAGGAAGGAAATAATAAACATTTCGACCTTTATTGTTTAGGACATCTGCGGGTAAATTATCTTGAGAACCTAAATGTAGCGAATCAGCAGCTTTGATTCCGCTTATCCAGTTACCGTCTAAGTTGTCGTATTTTCCCTGAACATCGCTTTGTCTTCCAACAAAGTTCCACATCAGATATCTCCAGTACATGTATCCAAATTGGTATTCAAACATAAAACTGAAATTGTCAACAGTCGATGGTTTTTCGATAATTAAATAATCTCCATAACTTCTCAGGAATTTCACATATCCTTCGTTATCGATTTGTTTTTGAGCATAAGCCTGTCTGAATTCGTGAACAGTTTTTTCAACTTCATTGCGTAATTGAGCAATAGCTTTGTTGTACTCTTCTTCGTTTAACTGTTCTGCATCAATTCCGTATTTTGCCAAATCTTCTTCATAAGGATAATTTGGGTTTATTTTGAATTGAGGAGGATTTGTGAAGTTGATATAATTCTGTATATGTCCATTTTCAGTACTCCACATTCTAGGTAGAATCGTTTTCTGATTATCATCAGAATTTTGATCTGCGTTTTTATAATTATTGGTAATGATATATTTACCTGTTTTGTAATCTCTCTCGTAGTTTGGTTTTTTGTCCAGGTAAGGGGTTTTTGCGTCTAATCCTGCGAAAACTTCTGTGTATTGAGGACCATAAAACAATGGATTTACTCCATATTGTTCACGATTGTAATAAGCTAAAACCTCTGTAGCGTCTGATGGTTTATTTTCGTTAATAACTGTATTAGCGTTTGCACGTACAGGTAACATCATCCATGTAGAAAAACCAATCAATATGAATAAAATACAAAGAATAATGGTGTTGTAGAAAATCAGTCCTTTTTGCTTAGTGAATTTTAATCCAAAATAAAAGAAGGCAACAAAAAGCAAAGCGACGAAAATGGTTCCTGAATTAAAAGGCAGTCCCATGCTGTTAACCATGAAAATTTCTGTTTTTCCAAAGAAAGCCATTGTTAACGGAAGAAGTAATTTGAAAATGAATAACAAAATTCCAATAACAACGATATTGGCTATAATAAAGTTTTTAATGGTGACTTTTTCGTAATGCTTAAAGTAGTATAAAAAACCTATTGAAGGAATAGTTAACAGGGCCATAAAGTGAACTCCGAATGAAAGACCAACAACAAGAGAAATAATCAATAACCATTTGTTTCCTTTTGGTTTGTCCATATCTTGTTCCCAGCGTAAACCAAGCCAGAAAAGCAATGCGATTAATAAAGAAGCCATAGCATAAACCTCAGCTTCGACAGCGTTAAACCAAAAACTGTCTGAAAAAGTATAGGCTAAAGCACCAACGAAAGAACTTCCTAAAATTACAATTGAATTATTCTGATTGATTTCGGTAAAACGACCTATAATTTTTTTCAAAATCATAGATGAAGACCAAAACATGAATAAAATTGTAAAAGCACTAGAAAAAACAGACATCATATTTACCATTAATGCCACATGTTGGTTGTCGATTGCAAACATGGCAAAGAATGCTCCCATCATTTGGAATAAAGGTGCTCCGGGTGGATGGCCAACTTCAAGTTTGGCTGCGGTAGCAATATATTCACCGCAATCCCAGAAACTCATGGTGGGTTCAACAGTTAGTGTGTAAGTAATTAAAGCGATTGCAAATGCAAACCAACCAATAATTGTATTCCATTTATTGAAATTGAATTGTGCCATATTTTGGTGTTAAAATTTTGAATGTTTTCTATCTTACAAAGAAAATGTTTTTTTGTGTAAAGAAACGAGCATTAACAAAAAATTCTGCAAAAGTATTTGATGGAATTAATATGCTGTTTTTGAGATGGTTTTGATATTTTGGTAGGGTTTTATGTTTTAAAAAAATAAAAGAATGATTTTTTTTGACTAAAAAATTTGTATAAACTAAATAAAGGCTTAAATTTGCACTCGCTTAACAGCACTGCTGGTCTATGGTGTAATGGTAACACTACGGTTTTTGGTGCCGTCTTTCTAGGTTCGAGTCCTAGTAGACCAACAGAAAAGCCTCTCAGAAATGAGAGGCTTTTTTATTGCAAAAAAAAGTTTCTTTAAAAATTTGTATAAATTAAATAAAGTTTTAATTTTGCACCCGCTTAACAGCATTGCTGGTCTATGGTGTAATGGTAACACTACGGTTTTTGGTGCCGTCTTTCTAGGTTCGAGTCCTAGTAGACCAACAAGTAAATAAGGAATCCTGTAAGTTTTATACTTGCAGGATTTTTTTATATAACAATTAAAGGGAAGTTTATCTTTCTGAAATTCTCTGAAATAACAAAGGCCTGAATTGTTTCAGGCCTTTAGTTTGATTTAAAATATCGAATTATTTCTTTTCTTCTTTTTTGATGTCGTTTACATACTTGGTAAGTTTTTTACCATAGAACGATTTTGCTACTTTAGGCGTCATAGATTTTTGGATAGTATCCAAAAATTTGATATTGATATCATATATTTCTGCCAAGGCGATATATGGAGCAATTTCATGATCTTTATTGTTGATAGCAAAATTCGTGGCAAATAAATATTTTCTCTTTGTATTTGATTCGCCCTTTGCAGTAATGCTGTCAATTGCTTTTTGATCCTGTCTTTTTAAAGCTTTGAATTTTGCTTCGATCAAATTAAGGCTTTCATCTTTAAAACGAGAGTTTACTTTTTGGTATTCTTCATAAAGTTCCTGATTTTTTGAACCCGAAATTTTGGCTCCATTTATAAAATTATCAAGGTTTGCTTCTATATTTATATTTCCTGGCTCAGCAAAAAACATAATATTATTATCTAATGAGTTGGTTACGCCACGATCCAGAAATAAATAAAGCATTTCCGGGGATTCAAGTTTTATATTGGTGTCAAAAGCTGAGTTACCGTTTATTTTAATGCTGTCTATAGCTACCAAAGAAGTGTCTGCAAATCTCTGGATGTATAATGTTCCTTCTTTTAACCCTTTTACATTTCCTGTAAGGTGTAAACCGTCTGTGGTTTCTTTTTTATCACATGAAACAGTTACTAAGGCAATTGCAATAAATGCAATAATTAATTTTTTCATTGTTTTTAGATTTTGGTGCAAAATAAAGAAATTTTTTAAATGGAGAGGATTGGAGGTTTAATTTTTCAGAAATTAATATTAAAGCATTCTGAAGTTAAAGTTTTGCTATTTCTGTTTTTAAAATAATCAGCAAAAAACTAAGTGTTATCTTTGCAGGCTTAAATTTTTAAAATAAAATTAATGTCTCAAAAAAATGTATTGAAAGGGGTTTTTCTGGTTGCTTTGGGCGCTACTAGTTATGGTATGCTGGCTACTTTTGTAAAAATCGCTTATGATCAGGGTTTTACCACTGCCGAAGTTACTACCTCTCAATTTATATTGGGTATTTTGGGGTTGTTATTGATTAATGCTTTTCAAAAAGTAAAACATAAAGATAATGTGGTGAAAGCTACAACTAAAAACATTTTTAATTTAATGTTTGCAGGAACTTCTATGGGTATGACCAGTTTGTTTTATTATTTGGCTGTAAAATATATCCCGGTTTCTATTGGTATCGTTTTGTTGATGCAGACTGTCTGGATGGGAGTTTTACTTGAAATGATTTTAGAAAAAAAAATACCATCACTACAAAAAATAATTGCGGTTTTTATTGTTCTTGGCGGAACGGTACTGGCGACTAATATTATAAATAATGATATCGAATTAGACTGGAGAGGAATTTGTTGGGGAATTCTGGCCGCAGCATCATTTACTACAACTATGTTTACGGCAAATCGTGTTGCTGTAGGCATTTCTTCGGCACAACGTAGTTTGTATATGCTTTTGGGCGGTGCTGTTATTGTTTTTTCTTTTGCTTTGGCAACACAAAATGCGCCTTTTAATTTTTCAATTTTCCTGAAATGGGGAATTGTTCTCTCTCTTTTTGGAACGATTATCCCGCCAATCCTTATGAATGCTGGTTTTCCGTTAACCGGAATTGGTTTAGGAAGTATTGTCTCTGCACTTGAACTTCCGGTTTCAGTAACCATGGCTTTTGTTTTATTAAACGAAAAAGTGATTTTATTGCAATGGGTTGGTATTGTACTTATTATTTTGGCAATTATTATAATGAATATTAGTTTCAGGAAAGATAATCATTTGTAAATGTTTGTAAAAAAAATCATACTTTCAGACAGTGGTTTTTAAAAAATCCTTAAATTCGTGTTAAACTCTGATTATCATGAATTTACCCTGGCATTTGTATTTAATGGCTTTTCTTTATATCGTTGCCGGAATTAATCATTTCAGAGTGCCGGAAGTGTATTTTAAAATCATTCCACCTTATTTTCCGAATCCCAAATTATTAAATATTTTAAGTGGAGCTGCCGAAGTAATTTTAGGCTTCCTCCTGACTTTTCCGTTTTCGAAACATTTTGCTGCATGGGGAATCATAGCTGTTCTGATTGTCGTGTTCCCTGCAAATATTTACATGTATCAAAATAGAAAAGCAAGTTTTGGTTTGCCAAAATGGATTTTATTGTTACGTATGCCATTACAGCTTTTGTTGATTTTATGGGCATACCAATATACCCTTTAACTATTAACCATTTAATTAAAATTATTTATTATGAAAAAATTATTTGCAGAGTTTTTCGGAACTTATTGGCTTGTTTTTGGAGGATGCGGAAGTGCTCTTTTTGCAGCCGGAATTCCTGAATTGGGAATTGGATTTGCAGGTGTTTCATTAGCATTTGGTTTGACGGTATTAACGATGGCATATGCTGTAGGGCATATTTCAGGAGGACATTTTAACCCGGCTGTATCTTTTGGTTTATGGGCCGGAGGAAGATTTTCGATAAAAGATTTGATTCCGTATATCATTGCACAATGTATAGGGGCTCTGGCTGCGGCAGGAACGTTATTTATTATCTGGTCGGGAAAAGCCGGAAATGTTATAGATAATACTAGAGCAGGTGCTTTTGCTTCGAATGGATTTGGAGCATTTTCACCGGATGGTTATTCTGTTCAGTCTGCGTTTATCGCTGAGTTTGTACTGACACTGTTCTTTTTGTTGGTGATATTAGGTGCGACAGATAAATTTGCTAACGGAAAATTTGCAGGAATTGCAATCGGATTAGCATTAACCTTAATCCATTTGATAAGTATTCCGATTACAAATACTTCTGTAAATCCTGCAAGATCTTTATCGCAGGCTGTTTTTACAGGTGGAGAACCATTGTCTCAGGTTTGGCTGTTTTGGGTAGCACCGATTTTAGGAGCCATTGTTGCCGGGTTTATTTACAAGACAGTATTACAAAATCATGAAACAGAATAACATTTTTATTTTTTAAGATTAGAAAGAGAAAATCAAAAGATACTGGTTTTCTCTTTTTTTTGAAGTTTATAAAAATCTAAATTCTGTATAGAGCTAAAAAAAAATGCATATGTAGTTTAAGAATAAATGATAAAATGAAAAAAATATAACTTAGATATATTAAAATTCATATACTGTAAAAAAACACTGAAATCAGTAAAAAAATCACACTCAATCTGATCAACTAATTATTTTTTTTATTAATATTGATACTGAAATTGAAAATCAATCTATTAATCATTAACCCTCTATTTTTGAATTAATTTTCACGAGATGAAAAAGAGTAACCGCAAAGAGTTGAATTGGGAGCAAACTGAAAAGCTAGTTTCCCTGGCATTAGAAGAAAAAAATCCATTTGAGATTATAAAAAAAGAATTTGGATTGTCAGAAAAAGAAGTTCTGGAAATAATGAAAAGTAAAATGCCTCTTGAAAAATTTGAGATGTGGAAAAAGAAGGCAATTGCAAATAAGCCCAAACCCAAACCGATAAAAATAGACGATTTTGATGAAGATTTGGATGGAAAATATTATATAAAAAATAAATTTGACTAATGAAAAACTCCTGCAATTCAGGAGTTTTTTTATTTCTATTTTTAACTGTAACAGTTTTGCATTTTTCAAGACTTATACAAAAAAATTAAACGCTGAAATAAATGAGAAAAATAATTTACACGTTAGCCCTGGCTGTTACACTCTGGAGCTGTAAAACGGGAACAACTGGCGCTGCAAAAAATAATGTTGCTGTTAACATTAATCTTGTAGACGTAAAAGATGATAAAGTTTTGGTAACGGTTACGGCACCAGAGATTAAAACGGATGAGATAATTTACAGTATTCCTAAAACTGTTCCGGGAACTTATTCTACAGATAATTACGGAAAATATTCAGATGATTTTAAAGCTTTTGATGCAAAAGGAAATGCATTAACAGTTAAAAGACTTGATGATAATTCCTGGTCTATTTCTGATGCTAAAAAATTAAAAACGGTAACTTATTTAGTAGGTGATACTTTTGATACAGAAAAAGGAACCGGCTTTGGTAATGATGATGTGTTTTCGCCAGCCGGAACTAATATCAATGCAGGTATAAATTTCTTAGTTAATACCCATGGTTTTGTTGGATATTTTCAGGATAAATTAGATATTCCGTATAAAGTTACAATTACGCATCCAGAAACTCTTTGGGGAGCTACCTCAATGACAGATGAAGATGCAAGTAATACAACAGATGTTTTTACAACACCTCGTTATGCTGTTTTGGTTGAAAATCCAATAATGTATTCTAAACCTGATTATACAACATTCAATGTTAACGGAATGGATATTCTGATTGCAGTTTATTCTCCGACAGGTAAATTTACTGCAGAAAGCATCTCGCCTGAGATGAAAACGATGATGACGGCTCAAAAAAACTTTTTGGGAAAAGTAAATGCAACCAAAAAATATACTGTTTTAGTGTATTTATCAAGTCTGGCCAAAGATGATGCTCATGGCTTTGGAGCATTAGAACACCCGACAGTTACGACAGTAGTTTTGCCGGAATCTATGCCAAAAGAGAAACTGGTGGAAACTATGAAAGATGTGGTTTCTCACGAGTTTTTCCATATTGTGACTCCATTGACAATTCACTCAAAAGAAATTCAGTTTTTTGATTATAATGCGCCAAAAATGTCTGAGCATTTATGGATGTATGAAGGTGTAACCGAATATTTTGCCAACCTTTTCCAGATCAATCAGGGGCTAATCGATGAAGCGGAATTTTACACTCGTATTGCCGATAAAATTGAACATGCAAAAGGTTTAGATGATACGATGTCTTTTACTGTGATGAGTAAAAATGTTTTAGAGCAGCCGTATAAAGACCAATACTTAAATGTATATGAAAAAGGAGCTTTGATCGGGATGTGCGTCGATATTATCATCAGGGAAAAGAGTAACGGAGAGAGGGGAATTCTTGATTTAATGCAGAAATTATCTAGCGAATATGGTGTTGAAAAACCATTTAATGACGAAGAACTTTTTGATAAAATCACAAAATTAACCTATCCAGAAGTGGGTGAATTCCTGAAAAAATATGTTGCCGGAACAACTCCGATTCCTTATGATGAGTATTTAGCAAAAGTAGGTGTTTCAAAAGCATCTGAGAAAAAAGCGGGTTCTATTTTTATAAAAGGTCAGGTTCCTTATATAGGAGTTGACCCGAAAACAAAAGAAATAAGCGTTCGTCCGGATGTAGAGTTGAATCCTTTTTTTACTAATTTGAATCTAAAACCTGGAGATGTTATTTTGGCTATCAACAATAAAGCATATTCATTAGATAATATTTATGAACTGATAGGTGAAAGCGAAAACTGGAAAGAAAACGATCCAATAACAGTTAAGATAAGAAGAACAGGTGCTGAACAAACAATTAAAGGAACAGTGAAATTCCCTTATGAAGAAGCAGAAACTTTTAAAGCAACTGATCCTTCAAAAGAAAAACTTAAAAATGCCTGGTTAAAAGGTTAATCAAAGTAAAAGTTAAAAGCCCCTGAAAATGTTTTCAGGGGCTTTTTGATGTATAAACTAAATGGATTTTAATTAGTTTTTTAAATGTTTTTCTAAGAACTGATCCTGTTCCCAAAGCAAGTGCAGGATGTTTTCTTTAGCAACATAGCCGTGGGATTCTTTAGGCAAGATCACCATTCTTGCCGGAGCGCCTAATCCTTTTAATGCCTGGAAATAACGTTCTGTTTGTAAAGTGAAAGTTCCCGGATTGTTATCGGCTTCTCCGTGAACTAATAAAATTGGGGTTTTCATTTTGTCAGCATTCATAAAAGGAGACATAGTGTTGTACACAGAAGGAACTTCCCAATAATTACGCTGCTCAGACTGAAAACCAAAAGGTGTCAAAGTTCTGTTGTAAGCACCGCTTCGCGCAATTCCACAGGCAAAAAGATTGGAATGAGTCAATAGATTAGCTGTCATAAAAGCACCATAAGAATGTCCGCCTACTGCAACTTTTTTGCGGTCAATATATCCCAAAGCATCAACCGCATTTATTGCGGCCTCAGCATTATCAACCAATTGTGTGATAAAATTATCGTTTGGTTCTGTTGTGCCTTCTCCAATTATAGGAAAAGCAGCATCATCCAGAATAACATATCCTTTTGTTACCCAATATACAAACGAACCATAATATGGAAAAGTAAATTCATTTGGGTTCTGGCTTGTTTGTCCCGCACTATTTTTGTCTTTGTATTCTGCCGGATAAGCCCAGATTAATAATGGCAGTTTTTCCTTTTTTACTTTGTCATATCCAGCTGGAAGATACAAAGTTCCGGATAATTCAACTCCGTCTTTTCGTTTGTATTTAATTACTTCTTTACTGACATTTTTAATACTTTCAAACGGATTTTTAAAAGCGGTAATCGGATTCAGGCCGTTTTGTTTTTTTATATTTCTGAAATAATAATTCGGGTAATCATTTTTTGACTGAATCTGCACCAAAATTTTCCCGGTTTTAAAATCCTCAATTTCTAATATATCTTCTTTTTTATCTTTATAAGAAGAAGTATAAAGACGATTAGTTTTTAATGTTTTTAGATTAAAAGCATCAATAAAAGGAAATTGTCCTTCTTTAGTAAAACCTTCGCCAATTCTATATGCATTATCGTTTTCAATTGCCAGCACATATTTATTGTATTGGTTTTTTCTGGTTTCAAAAGTTCCTGGATCAGAATAGATGTCCTGAGAATTTCTATCTGAAATTACTTTGGGCTCCTGAGCCGGATTAGAAGGGTTTATCAGATACGTTTTGGTATTTCTTGTATCGTACCACTCATCAGTAACAATTGCTATATTGTCATTTCCCCAGGTAATGCTACTGAATCTTTGAGGCGTTTTTGTTAATGCAACAGTGTTGTTTGTAAATGGTGCATCCCAAAGAAAAATTTCATCTCTAAAAGCGACTTTGTTTGCAGGATCTCCTTCGTCTAAAGCAACTACATAGGATAAAGTTGCGGGTTTATCGTTTCGCCATGCCATTTCTCTTTTTCCTTTTCTGACAGCCATAAAGCCTTTTGGCATTATTTCATTTAAGGGAACTTCGTTTACTATTTTTATTTCTTTACCATCTTTATCATAAACTATTGTTTTAGACGGAAATCTGTTTAACGGGACAACATAAGAAAAAGGTTTTTCAATAGTAGTTACCATAATATAATTTCCATCAGGAGAAATTCGTTCTCCGGCATACATGGCTGCTTTTTTGAACAAAGTAGCAGTTCCGTTAAGGCTTACTTTATACAATTCAGAGGTAATAATGTTTTCAAAATTAGCCTCATCATTTTTGTTCTTCAGCATATCCGGATACGTTCTGTTCTGTGATTTTTCTCCTGAAGTATTTGAAATAATCGGACCTGTCGGAAGATCTTTTTTAGAATCAAGCAGAGGCTGTCTGTTTTTAGGAAGCATTTTTACCAAAATAGTTTCGTTGTCTAAAAACCAGCTAAACGGATTTCCAAGATTAGCATTTACAGTTGCATCGGTAAGCTTAGTTGCTTTGGCGCTTGCTACATCTAATACCCAAAGTTCGACACCGGAGTTTGTGGTGTGCGAAAACAAAATTTTCTTATCATCGGGAGACCAAAGCGCATTACTTATTTTAGGATTCTCAGGTAAACCGGAAACCTGTATTTCTTCTTTCTCACTTATTTTTCGTATTTTGAAATTATTGACATACGTTACCGTACTCGAAATATTTGTTACAGGATTAATTCTTAAACCTCACAAACGAAGTTCTTCCTGATTTAGATCGTCTAAGGTTTTATATGTGCTTCTGTAGGATAAAAGCATGTACTCTTTTTTTGTATCCATTGATACTGTAGGAGCTCTTTCATAATCAGCTAAATCCAAAATTGATTTTGATGGTTTCTGATACGTGAGGTTTTCTTGTGCAAAAGCAAACCCCAAGCTTAAAAATAAAAGCAGTGTAACTTTTAATTTCATAATTTAAATTTTTATGTTAAAAATTGCAGATGTATTTAGTTAGACTAAAGTATTGTAATTATGTTACATTTTTATTGTTTTCGTTGTGTTTTTTAGATTTATTAAACAAAAGCATTTTTTTTAAACAATCAAAGAAGCTGTGATAATTTTAAAAACAAAATAGAATTGTTAATTACGAAAAAAGTAGTAATTTGTACATTAATGTTTTAAAGTATACTTAAATTTGCAGTCCAAATTTTTAACAAATAATAAAAGTATGTATCATTCAAGAATAGCGGGATTAGGATTTTACGTTCCTTCAAATGTGGTGACAAATGATGATTTGTCTAAGATTATGGATACCAATGATGAGTGGATTCAGGAGCGAACAGGGATTCAGGAGCGCAGACATATCATTCGTGGAGAGGATACCACAACTTCAATGGGGGTAAAAGCAGCTAAAATTGCAATAGAACGTTCTGGTATTGCCAAAGAAGATATTGATTTTGTAGTTTTTGCTACACTGAGCCCTGATTATTATTTTCCAGGACCTGGAGTTTTAGTTCAGCGTGATTTAGGATTAAGAACTGTTGGAGCTTTGGATGTCAGAAATCAATGTTCCGGTTTTGTGTACGCATTATCTGTTGCGGATCAATATATTAAAACCGGAATGTATAAAAATATTTTGGTTATTGGTTCAGAAGTACATTCAACAGGATTAGATATGACCACACGTGGACGCGGAGTTTCTGTAATTTTTGGAGATGGGGCAGGAGCGGCAGTTTTAAGCCGTGAAGAAGATTTGACCAAAGGAATTTTATCAACTCATTTGCATTCAGAAGGCCAGCATGCCGAAGAACTGGCTTTGCAGGCACCGGGGATGGGAGCGCGTTGGGTAACCGATATTATTGCTGATAATGATCCTAATGACGAAAGTTACTACCCATATATGAATGGACAATTTGTATTTAAAAATGCAGTTGTTCGTTTTGCAGAAGTTATCAATGAAGGTTTAGAAGCAAATGGCTTACAGGTTTCGGATATTGATATGCTGATTCCGCATCAGGCAAATTTGAGAATCTCCCAATTCATTCAGAATAAATTCAAATTGACAGATGATCAGGTGCATAACAATGTTCAGAAGTACGGAAATACAACTGCAGCATCAATTCCAATCGCATTGACAGAAGCCTGGGAACAAGGAAAAATTAAGTCCGGTGATACAGTTGTTTTAGCTGCTTTCGGAAGTGGATTTACCTGGGCAAGTGCTATTATAAAATGGTAATTAATAACCAATCTAATAAATTTAAACCTGCTCGTTTTTAGAGTAGGTTTTTTTATACCCAATATCAAACCGACTGCTGTCAAAATCTTTTTTAGTACTTAATCATGAAGAAAAATCAATTAGAAATAGCCTGTTTTAATTATGAATCTGCTGTCATTGCTGAAGAAAATGGGGCTGACCGCATAGAATTATGCGAAAACATGGAGCTTGGAGGAACGACACCAAACTATATTCTGGCAGAAAAAGTCAAGGAGAAGTTAACCATTAAGATGCACGTAATTATTAGACCCAGAGGTGGAGATTTTGTCTATTCAAATGAAGATTTTGTTCAAATGAAAGAAGATATTCAAAAATTTACCAAATTAGGAATTGATGGGTTTGTTTTTGGGATTTTAAATTCTGATGGCAGTGTAGATAAAATTCGAAATAAGGAGCTGGTCAATTTAGCAGGTTCATGCCCTTGTACTTTTCATCGTGCTTTTGATGTTGTTAAAAATGTCCAGGAATCTCTTGAAGATGTAATTGATTGTGGTTTCAAAACAATTTTGACATCCGGACAGGAAAAAAATGTTGTAGAAGGAATTTTGGTAATAGAAAAAATTCAGGAACAGGCAAAAGGCAGAATTGTAATCATGCCAGGAGGCGGTTTGAGATCCTCAAATATTCATTTATTAAAACAAAAATTAGAGCCTTCATTTTATCATTCTTCTGCTATTACAGATGATTCTATAATAGCCAGTCCAGATGAAATAAAGTCATTATTGATTCATTTACAAAATAAAAAGTCCTGAAGCTGGCAAACTTCAGGACTTTTCTCTACAAGTGTTTATTAAAATTAAACTGATTTAAGTAAGAAAGGATTAAAACATTCCGCCGCCACCTTTATTGGTGTTGTCTTCTCTTTGTTTACGCTGTAAATTTTTGATTTTACCTCCACCAAAATTATAGGTTAAACCTAAATAAACGGTTTGGCTTTCCCATGTAAATTGTCCTGATTGTGGGTAAGGATAATCGGTATCAAACGCATATTTCATGGTATTGAAAACGTCATTAAAACGTAAACTTATATTCATTTTGCTGTCTAACAAAGTATAGCGTGAACCAATGTCCATTTTGTACATTTGTTTTCTTTCCTGCTGTACATCTTCAACTGGCCCTCTGTAAAAACCAAATAATAAAAAGCTTAAGCGTTTTGAGGTTTTAAAGTTAGAATTCATTCGGGCGTTAAATGCAGAAGTTGTTACGTTACGCTCCTCTGGTGAATTAGCATCTTTAAACACAACTCCTTGTTGTTTAATGCTTGAAAAATCAATAGAAGGCTGAATATCCCACCATTTAGTTAATTTATAGTTTAATGAAACTTCAAACCCATAAGCAGTATTATGATCGTAATTTGTGAAGCTTAAAATTTGTTTGTAACCCGGATTACTCGGATCAGGACTTAAAGTTCTGCTTATTTGGTCATTGATACTTCTGAAAAACACACCAGTTGTAAAGCTTCCTTTCTCCATTGTCTTTGTATAATTTGCTTCAATAGAATTAGTAAACTGAGGTCTCAGATCAGAATTTCCTACTGAAGTGACTAACGGTGTTGAAAACTCACGGAAAGGTTTTGTCTGTTCTAAACTTGGGCGGTCTACACGACGGCTGTAACTTAGCTGCAAAATGTTTTTCTCATTTAAATTATACGTTAAATAAGCAGATGGATATAAGGTAATATAATCATCGTCAAATTTATCCTGACCTGAATTTAGGTTAGCGACAACTTTATAGCTTTCAAAGCGTACTCCTAACTGATAATTGAATTTAGTGAATTTTTGACCAAAAGTTATATAAGCAGAATAGATATCAGTATCATAAGTATAATAAGAAACTTTATCAGTAACCAAAGAATTATCTGTTGTATAGTTATTATCGGTTCTGGTTATTCTGGCTTCTGCACCTGCTTCAAAAGTGGTTTTTTCGTTTAACGGATTTACATAGTCAACATTCAAAGTGGTCAGCTTTCTTTCGTCATTTATAAAATCATTGTACACAACACTGCTGGATGTGTTATCAGTTTTTGTAGTTTCTGTGTCAAAAGTCGCATTCTGAGTTTCTTCAGTGTCGCTATAGTTTCCTTCAAAATCTAAAGTGTGTCCTTCTTTTTTGAAGATATGTTTGTAAGCAAAATTATAAGTTCCGGTTTTGTTTGGTCCCTGATATTTTGATTTTTGGTACATATTTACAATGTTATCAGGTGAATTAATGTAGTCAATATCAGTGTTCACATAACCAAGGCCTGTAGCTTTGTTTTGAGTGGTATAAAAAGACAAAGTGTTGTGGTCATTGATTAGATAATCCATTCCGACTTTGTATAAATAGGAATCGTCTTCATTGGTAATGTCTAAATTCTGAATAATGGTTTTGTCAGTTTTTGTGATAAACCCGTCGTTAAAATGAGTTCCAAAATTATTACCTGCATTTCCAAAGAAATTTACTTTTCCGGTTTTGTAATTTAGGTCTAAAGACTGATTGTATTTTGCAGTTTGTCCAAAGGTAATTCCACCGCTGTAAGTTCCGTTAAAACCTGTATTAGCATTTTTGTGCAATACAATATTGATGATTCCCGACATTCCTTCCGGATTGTATTTTGCACTTGGATTTGTAATCAGTTCAATTTTTTTGATAGACGTAGACGGAATTTGTTTTAGCAATTGTGCCGGATCAAGATTTGTTGGTCTTCCGTCAATTAATACACGTACATTATCGTTTCCGCGCAGCGAAAGTTTTCCGTCCTGATCTACATTTACGGATGGAATGTTATTCATGATATCAGATGCTGAAGCACCCGCAGTAGTTAAGTCTTTACCAACATTAATTACTTTGCGGTCGGTTTTTTGTTCAATAGTAGAACGTTCCGCTACAACATTCACGCCTTTCAGTTGTGTTGCTTCTTCTTCAAGGGAAACATTTACTGTAGCCGATTTTTTGTTTTCGCTTAAAATTACAGACCCAATATATTTTCTGAAACCAATATATTGAATCTCGATTGTGTAACTTTTTAAAGCCAGGTTTTTAATTGTAAAATCCCCGTTGTCGTCTGTGTTTACACCTGAAATTACTTTTCCGTTTTCTTTAATTGAAACTGTAGCATAAGAAATGGGTGAGTTATTCGATTTTTCAATAATTTTTCCCGAAACCGTTCCCGAATTTTGGGCATTCGCTGTTGCAATTACCCCCAGTAATGCGAACAGAAAGAATTTTAATTTCATAATTTGATAATTGATTATTTTGATTTGATTGATGATGATTGTGTTTCAATTTTTTTAATAAGACCTTTTTGCCTGCGATTTGTTACAAAAAATTAACAGTAAAAAAATATTTTTTTTCAGATGTGTTGTTTCGTAGGAGATTAACGTTTTGGTTTTTTGATAATTTTAACAATTAAAGCAGGTGTGATTTTGAGAATTTCGAATTGTCAGTCATTATTTAATATGTTTTTCGTTTTCTCTAATTGATGAATAAGCAGTATATTTGCTCACTTTAAAATAAGTTTACATGTCATTATCACAAATTCTTACACCTTCTATACAAAGCGCCATTCAGGCATTATTTGATGTTACTGTGGATAAAATCGAATTTCAGGCTACCCGAAAAGAGTTTGAAGGAGATATAACAATGGTAATTTTTCCTTTATTGAAAGTGATTAAAAGCAATCCTGCCGAATTAGGAAATAAAATAGGAACCTATCTGGTTGAAAATGTTACAGAAGTAGCCCGCTTTAATGTTGTTTCGGGTTTCCTGAATATTGTGATTTCTGATCGTTATTATCTGAATTTCTTTAATGGGATAAAAGACAGTGACAAGTTTGGTTATGTAACTCCAAATCCGGAAGATAAAGCTGTAATGGTAGAATATTCTTCTCCTAATACTAATAAACCTTTACACTTAGGTCACGTTCGTAATAATTTATTGGGTTATTCTGTAGCTGAAATTTTGAAGGCTTCCGGTAAAAAAGTATATAAAACACAAATTATCAACGACCGTGGAATCCATATCTGTAAATCGATGCTGGCCTGGGAGAAATTCGGGAACGGTGAAACTCCTCAGACTTCCGGTTTAAAAGGCGATAAATTAGTTGGTAAATATTATGTAGAGTTTGATAAAGCTTATAAAACAGAAATTAACCTATTAATAGAAACCGGCAAAACTGAAGAAGAAGCCAAAAAACAAGCGCCAATCATTATTGAAGCGCAGGAAATGCTGAAAAAATGGGAAGCAGGAGATGAAAAAGTAATTACACTTTGGAAAATGATGAACCAATGGGTGTATGACGGTTTTGCGACAACTTACACGAACCTTGGAGTTGATTTTGATAAATATTATTATGAAAGCAATACCTATTTATTAGGAAAAGATGTTGTGCAGGTTGGACTTGACAGAGGGGTTTTTGAAAAAGATCCTGATGGTTCAGTCTGGATTGATCTGACTGATGAAGGACTTGATCGTAAAATTGTTCTGCGTTCTGACGGGACTGCAGTTTATATGACTCAGGATATCGGAACTGCGATTCAGCGTGTAAAAGATATGCCTGACGTTGGCGGAATGGTTTACACTGTAGGTAACGAGCAGGATTATCATTTCAAAGTATTATTTCTAATTCTTAAAAAGTTAGGCTTTGATTGGGCTTCAAGCTTATATCATTTATCATACGGAATGGTTGATTTGCCATCCGGAAAAATGAAAAGCCGTGAAGGAACAGTTGTAGATGCTGATGATTTGATGAATGATATGACGGCTACAGCTAAACAAATTGCTGAAGACTTGGGGAAATTAGACAGTTATTCTGCTGAAGAAAAAGCCAAATTATATCAGACAATCGGTCTTGGTGCTTTAAAATATTACATCTTAAAAGTAGATCCTAAAAAACGTATTTTGTTTAATCCTGAAGAATCGGTTGATTTTGCAGGAAATACAGGTCCGTTTATTCAGTATACGTATGCGAGAATCCAGTCGATTATCCGTAAAGCAGATTTTGATTTCTCTGTGAAAACAGCCATTGAAGAATTGCATGAAAAAGAAAAAGAACTGGTAAAACAAATTGAACTTTTCCCTGAGGTAATTCAGAACGCAGCTCAAAATCATAGTCCTGCTTTAATTGCAAATTACACCTATGATCTGGTAAAAGAATACAACTCATTCTACCAATCGGTTCACATTTTGGGTGAAGCAGATTTGACTAAAAAAATCTTCAGGGTACAGCTTTCACAAAAAGTTGCTGAGGTTATCAAATCAGCATTTTCATTATTAGGAATTGAGGTTCCGGAGAGAATGTAAAACTTTATAAAAATTAAATTTAAAAGAGCCAAATAACTGTAAAAAGCTATTTGGCTCTTTTTTTTATCTGTTAAAAAAGAAGTTTTTTTGTGTTTGGGAGGTTTGTATTTTAGGATTAATTTTCTGCTAAAAAAATATTTTTTGATTTGTAAATATGCTTTTTATCCCTATGTTTACAATAAGAAAATTTGGTTTAAATTTCCTTGTTAATATTCAATTTCAAGTAAATAATTGACAATATCGAGTAAGCTGAAAATCGTAAGAGTAAGCGTAATTTAAATTAATATCAATGATTAAAAAACAAACTTTTAAATTTCTAACGCTTTTATTTGCGTTTGGTACAATTTCAGTTAGTGCACAGGAATTAGTTGCACCTTCTTATGGTTTTTCGCACAATAAGACAGCTTATATAACTTTGGCAGACGGTACTGAAATAAACGGGACAATCAAAGATATTGACAGAGATGAGGGTTTAATCGAATTTATAAAACTGCAAGACGGATCAGGAAAAAAGCATAAACTGAAACCGGAAGATATAAAATTCATGTATTTACCGCCAAGTGGACTTGATAATCTAGGAAAAAAAATAAATTTTGCATCAGATTTTAAAAAGTGGAATGATGATAAGCTAAATGAGACTCATTTAAATGATGGTTATGCTTATTTTGAAACTACAGATGTTAAGATTAAAAAGAAAAATACAAAATTATTAATGCAGCTTCTGAATCCTTCTTTTAGTAAAGAATTTAGAATTTATTGTGATCCTTATGCAAAAAAAACAGCTTCATTAGGAGTAGGAGGAGTAAAATTTGTTGGGGGAGATATTAAATCTTTCTATGTGGCAAAAAAGAATGAGCCTGCATTTTTGCTTAAGAAAAAAGACTATAAAAAGGAGTTTTTGCCTTTGTGGAAAAGCTGTGAGAAATTAATTGCAGAATCTTCTGCAGATCCAAAATGGACAGATTTAACAAAGCATGTGATCACTTATTCTGAATGTGCACAATAAATAAAAAAAGCCGGTAAACTCTAAGTTTACCGGCTTTTTAAACAACTAACACAAAACAATTTATTTTACAAACTTGTCGATAATTACATCAGTTTCTGCTTTTGTTGCGTTTGGTTTCAAATCAAACAAAAGAGAATAAAGTGATTTTTTGTCTACTTTAGCTTCTAAGTTTAAGTCTTTATGTCTTTCAAAAAGTGTCTGCCATTTGTCACGCACATTTTTCCAAAGCGCATTATTTTCCTTCCACCATTTTTGACCTGCAAGACATTTACTGTCTGCAACTTTAGTGTAAACGTCCATACCTTTTTCTTCAGCTAACAGGACATCTTTTCCGCTGTCATCTCTCACAAGCTTTTGATTGTCTTGCTCATGATTCCAGCCTGTTGAAGTGATTTCGTGAATGTTTCTTCTTTTTAAAACATTATAATCGTTACGTTTTGTATGCTCTCTTCTTGGCAGCGGGGCATCAGTTACATTTGCCCAGTAATCCTGACCGTCTACATGAACCCAGGTTGCAGTTCCCTCGTATCTAGGACTGTCGTCTACCTGATATACTTTTTGAGTCCATTGTCCTTTTACTGCTTTTTTATCCAGTTTTTTATATTTCCATGAAGTGTTTTTGTCAAATAAATATAAATCTGTGTTTTCGTATAACCAGTCCTGTCTCCAGTGTTTAATAATCATATCATCGCTTACAATCAATAAATGCTGCATTGAGATTTTATTTGGAGTATCTTCTACCAATTCTACCCATTCCAAAGCCGACTCATGTTTGGTTTCAGATGGTTTGTAGCTAAGAGAATCTTTTGGGTAAGAAAATGTTTCTGTGAAGTTAAATTTTACTTCATAACAGCCACACATGGATTTGATGGATTTTATGTCCTGTTGTTTTTTGTCCTGGCTGAAACCTGAACCAAAAGTTAAAGCCATGATGGCTGAAAAATAAAGGCTTTTTGTAATCATAACTATATTATTATAGGTTTTAATTTTTTTTGCAAATATAGAAACTTTATTTAGAATAAATAAAAATAATTATATATTTGCAGAGTTATTAAGACTGAATAAAAATAATGAAAATTAAAATTACCCTTTTTGCTCTGTTTGTTTTTTGTCAAATTTCTGTTGCTCAGGAAAAGCCAAAGGATAGTACAGCTGCAAATCAATTGCCGGAAGTAATGGTTACTACGGCGACAAGAACCGAAAGAGTACTTTCATCATTACCACTGCCCATGACAATTATTACATCTGAGGCAATTATAAAAACAGGTGTTACGAGATTAAACGAAATCCTAAATGAACAAACGGGAATTATTCTGGTTCCCGATGAAAGTGGTTTTGAGGGGATTCAGATGCAGGGTCTGGATGCAGCCTATACTATGATTTTGATTGATGGTTTGCCACTTGTAGGAAGAAGTTCAGGAGTTTTGGATTTGTCCAGGATTTCTGTTGGAAATATTGAGAGAATTGAAATTGTAAAAGGTGCATCATCAGCTTTATATGGTTCTGAAGCAATGGGTGGAGTTATTAATGTAATTACAAAAAGACCTACGAAAGATATGTTGGCAGGTGGTCTTTCTTATAGATATGCAACATTTAATACCAGTGATGCCAATGCTAATTTGCTTTGGAAGAAGAAAAAATTTGCAGCTAATTTGTTTGCTAACTATTATTCAACAGATGGATTTGATTTGAACGAAAGTTCAGTGCTGAAAAATGTAGAAGGATACTATAATACTACAATTCAGCCAAAATTATATTATGATTTTTCTGAAAATCTGAAACTAATCGTAAGTAATCGTTTTTTTAATCAAAAAGCAGATAATGCAGCTGTGATTGGATCTGAAACATATAGTGGCGAAGCAAAGGAAAACGAATGGAATTCGCAAATCAAATTAGAACACAAATGGACTCCTAAAGTATATTCTGAATATGAATTTTATGCGACCAATTATAAAAATGATTCGTTTTTAAATGACCAGAACGATGTTCGTTATGAAGATACATATTACGACCAATGGCTTTTCAGACCCGAGGTCAGAACTACTGTTTCAATAAATAAGGACAAGTTAACAGCCGGAGTAGGGTTAAATTATGAAAGTCTGGACAGGACCTATTTTAAAGATAATGTGAAATTTAATTCGCAGTATGTTTTTGTACAATATGATTACAATCCTACTGAAAAGTGGAATATTCTGGCCGGATTCAGGTATGATAATCATAGTGTTTATGCATCGCAGTTAAGTCCTAAGCTAGCTGTAAATTATAAAATTAATAATAATTTATCTTTAAAATCTTCGGTTGGGTATGGCTATAAAGCACCGGATTTCCGTCAGTTGTATTTCGATTTTACTAATCCTTCTGTTGGTTACACCGTTTTAGGGTATAATGTTGCCGAAGCCCGTCTGGATCAGTTTGAAGAGCAGGGACAGCTTTTATCCAGAGTAGCAGGAATTAGTTTTGACAAACCATTAGAGGCAGAAAGTTCTGTTAATTTCAATTTTGGAACTTATTATAAAAGAAATAAGCTAAGAATGGATATCAATGCTTTTTATAATTCAATTAGCAATTTGATTGATACTCAGGTTGTGGCTCAAAAAACAAACGGTCAGAATATTTTTAGTTATTCTAATTTCGATAAAATTTTCACCTACGGTATTGAGTATAATTCAACGTATAGTTTTACCAAAGAGTTCTCTTTATCGTTAGGATACCAATATTTAATTGCTAAAAATAAAGATGTTGTTGACAATTTTGAAGATTACCAATATGTCCGTAATTCAGAACTACAAACTTTTAAAATTAATAAATCAGATTATTTTGGAATTTATAACAGATCAAAACATACAGCTAATATTAAAGTTTTGTACTCGATTCCGAATATAAAAACCGATATCAACTTACGTGTTTTTTATAAAAGTAAGTACGGAATGTTTGATACCAATGGAAACAGCATTCTGGATAAATACGACAAATTTGTAAATGACTACTTTTTAACCAATTTATCAATTTCAAAAACTGTAGCTGATAAATTAATGCTTCAGGCTGGGGCTAATAATTTATTTGATTATACAGATCCGGGACAGATTCCGAGCCTTGCCGGAAGACAATTTTTTGCACGAATTCAATATAACTTTTAATTAATATTTATTTAAACACTTTTTACACAATGAAAACAAAATTCTTAAAACTTTCGCTTTTAGCATTATTTATTTTTACAGCATCATGCAGCAGTGATGATAAGGATAATACGATTCCGGAAGTAGTAACAACAAAAGTTTCAGATCTTTATGCCCCACAAACAGGAGGTGATCGAGGGACAGCAGCAAGTGGAGAATTTACAAAATTCAGTTTTGCTGAAAATAAAATTGTTACTACAGATAAATGGGATATCGCTTTTCGTGGTACTGCTATTATTGTTAACGGGGGAGCTAAAATTGGAATCACTGACGAGCCAGAAAGAACAGGAACAGGAGCTGTAAGTATCGTGTCAGGAACATTTGCAGGGGTTACTACATTTCCGGCTGTAGCTACATTTGCTCAGGATGGAGCTTCGACCTATGCGTTTCCTACATCAGGAGATAATACATGGTATGATTATAATTCTATTACACATATTATTTCTGCAAAAGCTGGAAAAGTATTTGTTATAAAAACCCATGATGGTAAATATGCAAAAGTAGAATTTTTAAGCTACTACCAAGGTGCACCAGCTACACCTGCAGCTACAGATGCAGCAAGATACTATACTTTCAATTTCGCATACCAGGCAAATAGTACTACAACATTCTAAGAATATAAATAACCACGAATTATAAAAAATTCGTGGTTATTTTTTAATCTTCAATTCATTTTAATACAAATAAATTTATTTTATTATAAGTTTTGTTTTAAGTTTTAGTTTGATAAACAGAAATCTAAAATAAAATTTTGAACCAGATGAAAATATATTTTTCATGTTAAATAATCAATCATAATTATGAAAATAAAATTACTAATATTATTTTTTGTAGGACTGTTTGCGATTTCTGGCTATTCTCAAACCGAAATGATTTCAATATCCAATTTGAAATACACAAATGGCAGCGCAATTGCAAGTGGTTCACCAATTCAAATCGCTGAGGGTGGAACTGTTTCTGTAACTTTTGATTTAAGGATCAATAATCCCGGCTTTGCACTAATAAAAGGCGGAACGTTATCTGTTTATAGCAAATTAAATAGTAGTACAAATATACAACATGTGTCTATTTTATTTGGTCAAAATGCTATATCAGCATCTGTGAGTAGACAATGTACGATTGAACTAAAATCCAGTCATTTTCCTTCAGGTACTGGTTCTATATATGCACAATTTTCTCCAATAGATAATAGTCCTATTTTAGGAACAACTGTAATCGTAAAAATAGTTCCGTTAATAACAAGTAACTATATTATAGGAAATCAGACAGTTTACGAAGGGGATTCTGTAGGTTCGATAAACGGACCAACTCCAAACGGTGGAAATGGATTATATACGTATGCATGGCAGCAAAAGATTGGAAGTGGGGGGGCATGGACTAATATACCAGGAGCAACAGGTGTCACTTTTCAACCTACAAATCTTTCAGTTTCGACAATATCATATAGAAGAATTGTTACATCGTTATTTGGTACACTTACTGATACAAGTAATGAAGTGACAGTTACGATATTGCCTAATACACCAATAGAGAATAATACAATTACTTTGTCAGGCTCAGAAATACAAGGAAGTACTCCTACGGGCGGAATAGGTTCATTTACTTATAGCTGGTATGCTTATATTTTAGAGGGAGAAGGCTGGCAATGGATGGGGTATACTACTAAAGATTGGAGTATACCAGATGGTGTTTACCAATTTATGGAAAATTTAGGAAATTCTGAAGGATTTATTTATAGAGAAGTTAGATCGGGGAATCAAATTTCGCGTAGTAACATTGTGACAATTTATCCTGCTCAGCCTATTCAAAATAATACAATTACTTTGTCGGGGAATGACATTATTGGAAGTTTGCCAACAGGAGGTACAGGGACTTTTAGATATGAATATTATTCCTATCTTGAACTTCCCGATGGTGAAATCGAAGGACCAAGTATGATGCCAGGGAGTGAGCAAAATTATAGAGGACCAATTCAGAGTTATTTAACTATTAAATATTACAGAAGAGTTATTTCAGGAAATAAGTCTTCTTACAGTAATATAATTACAGCTCCAATAATTCAAAGCTCTGCAAATAAAACATCTTTTACGGAAAATATTGATTCAGACCTGACAGTATACCCAAACCCAACATCAGAATCAATAAACTTCTCAACTACTTTTTCTACAGAGAAAGATATAGAAATTATTGTTTATTCCGAAAGCTTACCAGATACAAAATCTGTTTTTAAAGGGCGTGTTACTCCAAATCAGGTTGTAAATTGGAATATCCCTTCAAATTATTCAAAAGGGGTTTATTTTTATAAAATTATATCAGACAATGCAGAGGTTAAAACCGGAAAGTTCATTTTCAGATAGACAGTATTTAACTTTTTAATTAGTTAATAACTTGGTTTTTTTATTTTTTTTTGGAGAGGTTAGAATTTTTTTCTAACCTCTTTTTTATTAAAACTACTAAGAAGAGAATAATTAATTAAGAACTATTTTTTTCCAGGTTTTTTCCTGATCGTTTTGTAATTCTATTAGGTAAACTCCTGATTGCAAATTTTTCAGGGATACTTCAACAGTGTTAGATTTATCTTTTACTTCAATAGTTTCAATCAATGTTCCAATCAAAGAGTATACATTTATTTGATCTAAACCTGTTTTGGTTTCAATAGTAAAATTTCCGTTTGATGGATTCGGATAAATAGCAGAAGCTTTCAGACCAAAATCATCTACTCCTAATGAAGCAGATAGAGGTACACTAACATTATATCCGCGATTTGCACCTCCGTGGTTGTTCATTGCATAACCTGCATTACTTCTTCTGGCCCAGGCAAAATCAATAGTAGTGTTAGCATAATTAAAGGTATAATCGTTGGCATCTCCAGTTGATAGATTTCGTTCTGCTATTATAGTCCTGATTCCCGAAGTTACCGTATTTGAGGTTACTGTCCAGCTTTGTGAGGCATCTGTACCTGGTGCAGAACCGACTCCGTTTTGACTTGCATCAATTAATGTTGTAGCATTGGTATATACTAAATCTTCTCCGGATTCCATTCCGCCACCCGATCCAAAAGCACCGAACTGTAATGCAAACCATCTGTCTGAAGGCCCGGTAAGTTTGAGAGTAGCTTTCGATGTAGTGTTGTTTAAGGTTAAATTGGCAGTCATATTGGTTGACAAAGTAACATCTCCGGTAGTTTTTTGCTGAGCGAAACCGCTTAAGCTAATTGCTAAAATTCCTAAAAGAGTAATTTTTTTCATAATGGACTTATTTTAAAAGGTTGATTATTTCTTCATTTTGAGAAAAAACAGCATATTCAAATGCTGTTTTTCCTTTGTTATCTTTAATGGTTTTATCTGCTTTATAGTCTAAAAGCAATTTGACTAACTGATCATTTTTGAATTGTACTGCAAGTGACAATGCTGTGGTTCCGTTGACATCAGTTGCATTTGGATTGGCTTTTTTTTCGAGTAATAATTTTACTAATTGTGGGTGATTTTTATAAGTTGCAGCCATCAGCGCTGTTCCCATATCAGAGTTGTAGTTAATGTCTTTTACATTTTCTATCAGGAATTTGGCGACTTCAGTATTTCCTCTGTAACAGGCCAGAATTAAAGGGCTTGTTTTGCTTTCGTTAAGGGAATTGATTAAATCCGGATTTGATTTGTTCAGGGTCTGGATCTCTGCTAAAGTTCCGGTTCGGGCAATATCAAAAACCGTTTTGTTTTGTGCTTCAGCAATAGAAAGACATAACAACATTATAAGCAATACTAATTTTTTCATGATAAAATAGTTTTTGATTAATTAGCTTCAAGAACAAAATTCATAGCGACTTTTACATTTTCTGCAATTTTTCCTTTTACTAAACCTGGTATTTCAATTTTGTAATCCTGAGGTTTTATTGAAATTGCACTTGATGCCAAAATTTTTGCTCCGCTTAAGGCAAGATTAACCTTAGTTTTTATCTTTTTGGTAACACCGTGTATGGTTAAATCGCCTTCCAGATCATAAGCTGTTTTTGAAGCTGATAATTTTTTGTCATCAAAATTTAAAATCTTCCCTTTAAAAGTGGCTTTTGGAAATTGAGAAGATTCCATATAATTTTCATTAAAATGTTCTTCCATCAGAGGAGCTTTAAATTTGAATGATTTTATTAGCGTCAAAGCCACAAAGTCACCTGTGCTTTTTTCAAGAATACACGAAGTTGTTTTGTTTGTTGCTGCTACTTCTTCAAAAGCCGGCATTGAAGCCTCAAATTTTACTTCCCCGGTTCGGGTAATCATCTTTTGCGAAAAAACTGCGTTTCCCGCCAATAAAAACAATGTTGATATTAGTATTTCTTTCATGTTATATAGTTTTAATTTTTATATCCTTCTTTTTGCCAAAGTATAATCATGTCAATAGTTGCTCTTGGCATAGGTCCCGATCTGGGCATTACGCTCCCGCAAGACTGGGTCTGATCAATTCTGCAGATTAAATCGCCATTTTGAGTAGCATCTTTTACCTGATCGTAGGTTTCTAAAGTTGGAAATTGTCCGCCATCAGAATGACAGCCTACACAATTTGCTTGTATTACAGCTTCAATATTCGCCGTATAAGTTGGCGAAGTACTTATCTCTGTTTCTGAAATATCTTCGTAAGTTCGGGGCGTGCAGGAAACTAAAAATGCTGCAGAGGTAAATAGTATGATTAGGATACTCTTTTTCATATGGAAATAATATTTTTAACTTAAATAGTTGTTACTTTTAAAAGGATCTGTACATGTTAAAACCAAAATAAATTTTCCCTTTCGTCCAGTCCCCTGAAGCGGTCGAAAATACTGCGACATCATTCATAGGCTGGCTGTTGGAGAATACAAGCTGAAAAACATGTCCGCCGGTTTCAATATCCAAACCAACCGTAAGCGGATTATGATACGGGTCTATATCCTTTTCTTCTGTAATCACGCGGGCAGCATATTCAAGGTTAACACTCATTCTTTTGGCAATCTTGTAGCGTAATCCTCCTGCTGCCGAAAATACGTTTTGCTGTTCAAGCGCATCGTCATATAAGTTTTTATAGACATTAATAAGACCTAATTCGACAGAAAATTTTTCGCTGACTTTTCTGGAAACTAATAATTGAGTTGTAAAAGCTAAACGATCCGAAAATCTTATATTAGGATACAGCTCTTTTTCCAGTGCACTGTTGATATCCATCGTATTGTATCCTACAATAGTCACAGGAAATCCGTTTACTTCCTGATTGGCCATTTTATATTTGGCTGTTATTTCGTAAATTTTATTGTATGTATGTCTCGTAGCTCCAAAGCTCAGCCAGTTTGTTACACCATAGATTCCACCAAACTTTGTCAGGGCATTATCTAAACCAAAGAAATTATTAAATCCTTCGGACAAGTCGCCAAAACGATGTGAAACAAGCATGTACCATTCTCCCTTCGCAGGCAATTTTGTAGACTGCATATTGGCAATCTGCAATCCTTTGAAAGCCGCTATTTCAATTTGTTTTTCGTTAGATGTTACACTATCCAGCTGATTCAGTAAATCATCCTGGGCAAATAGATTTGTTGTTAAAAAAAACAGAAGCAAAAAGCCTGAAAAATTCCTCATTTTAATTTTATTAATTATTATTTACTACCGAACACTGGTCCAGTTTTAATTCTCCCATTAAGTCATCATATCCAACAACTCTTCCTTTGAGGGTTAAAAGCTGCCCTTTTTTGATTGAAGGATCTGATTCTTTCAAATCACAAACAATGGTGTTGTCTATAATAATTTGCTTTGGATTTATTTGACTGACAGTTCCTTTGATAGCTATGGCTTTTTCCAGGTATTTTGTATTTGATTTGTCAATATTAGAATCAAATTCATCAATAATACTTTTTGAGGAAACGGTAAAAACGGCATCTTCGGCTGCTACATTTCTGGCGCCCCCATACCAGATGTAGCAATAACCGAAAATTCCAAAAGCAGTTATTACCATAGCTGTTCCAATTATTTTTTTCTTCATTTTCTATTTTTTTTAAATGGATTCAATGATAAAACAGCCTTGATAAAGTTTACCCTACCAAAGAATTATTGTTTTTGTAAAAAAAAGATGAAAAAACAGAGGTGTTTTTTATAACGTTCTGATAGTTAGAGTTAGAAAGAAACCCTGAAACTCACATTTGGAGTTCTTTGCAGCGAGAAAGTGTCCACTTCTTCTATAGAATTAGAAAGGGAGCTTATTCTGTAATATTCGCTTATTTCATTTTTCCTGTTCAGGATGTTGAGGATCGATACTCCTAATTTATATTGAATGCCGTTTGCCGTTTCCCATTTGTAAGTAGAGGAAAGATTAACCTGCGAAAAGACATTCAAATTAGTACTGTTGGGTTTTTTGTAAACCAGAATTGGATCTGAAAGATCGATTTGAGAAATGTCCGGTGCAGTTGTTGGCCTGCCGGAAGACCATTTGGTTCCTAAAGCGATTTTGAAATTGTTTTTTTCATAAATCGCAGCCCACGAAATAGTATGAGTTAGCTCAAAGTTGTTCGGGAAACTAGGGTATTCATAATTTGAAAAATGGTAGTTATTGTTGTTGTAGGTATAGCTAAGCCAGGTAAGAAAGTGGTTCATCTTTTTTTGAATCAGAATTTCTGTCCCTACGATTTCATAATCACCGGTTGTGCGTACAAATTCCAGCTGGTTCTGAAACCCCTGGCTTGCAGTCGTAATTCCTTTTACTTTTTTATAAAAATTTTCGATATCCAGCAGCCAGTCATTTTTTTTATAAAATAAGTTTAAAGAGATCTGTCTGCTTCTCTGAATCGGAATTGACTCATTATTCGAAATAATCCAGCGTCTTTTTTCGATACCGAAATAATCTTTTTGTAAATCAATAATCTGCTGACAGTTTTGACTTTTTAGTTCTCCCAACAACTCTAGATTTAGATTTTTGCTAAAGCCATAGTTAATCTGAACGCGGGGTTCGGGAATGAATTTTTTGAATTTTTCAATATAATTTAATCGTATTCCGGTATTCACTATTATTCTGGAAAGCGTATCATTATATTTTCCTTCCAAAATTAAAGAGTGCGTTTTTAAAACATCTTTAATTTTACTGTAGAAATTAGGATTATCAACCCGTTCCAGATTGGTAATACCAACTTCATTAAACTGATATCCGTTGTTAAAAATAATTTTTGAGTTAATCGTATGGTTGTTTTCCAGATTAATTCCGTTGTTCTCAATCGTGTTTTCCTGCGTGACTATTTGATTTTCATTTGTAGTTCTCTGGTTAGCCAAAAGTTCATACGACGAGTTGTAAACATTAATTTTAGTTGTGTTAAAATTATTCCAGTTTCTCTTCCAGGATAGGTTTCCACCATAGTTCTGCTGGCGTAAAATATTGTTTTCTGATTTAATTATGTTGTAAGAAGTAGCACTCTGAAAGACTTTTAAATCGTCTTTTATAGTTATCAAATCTACTATCAGCTGATCTTTGAGTCCTATTTTTTGGACGTATTTAAAAGTAGCATCATAGAAATCAAATTTCCTGTCACTTTTATAATTGATATTTTGGTTCTGAGAAAAATCGGTAATTGTAGTATTTTGAAATACCTTATTGAAATACTCTTTATAAGTAGGCGTTTCTACATAATCTGTAATCGATTTTCGTCCTGAAATTTCGATATAGCTCTTTTTAGAAAGATTGTATTTGGCATAAATATCAGCATTGATCATATTTATTCCTGCACTGAAGCTATTTTTTTCTGTTTTTTCAGGTGTGGAAGAAATAGCTACAACACTTGAAACACTTTCGCCATAAAAAGCAGAACTCCCGCTTTTGTAGATAGAAATAGTATGTGCCAGATTGGGATTAAAAACGGATATTAAACCAAAAAAATGTCCCGTCTGGTACATTCGTATTCCGTTCCATAAAAATAAATTCTGATCGTGTGTACCGCCACGTACGTTGATGCTCGATACACTTTCGTCAAGACTGTTCACACCCGGAATTTGCTGCATGGTCTGCAAAGCATCAGGCTCAATAAGTCCGGGCAGTATACCAAATTTTTTAGGTTTAATTTCAAAAGAACCATCACTGTTTTTAGAAATTCCTGAAGCCAGAATAGGATTGGTTTTGATTTCTTCAAGTTCTGTAACTTCAGATTCTAATATAATATTGAGGCAGTTTTTAGAATCTGCATGAACTGCTGAAACCTTTTGGGTTATAAATCCGACATGGCTTATTGAAAAGACATTTTTTGAATCTTTCTCAAATTCAAAATATCCGTTTGAGTCTGTTATGGTCTCTGTGTCATTGTTTAAATGAATGTTTGCGTTTTCAATGGGTTTTTTGTCGGTGTCAGAAAAAACATATCCGCAAATTATTTCAGATTTATGTAGGTTTTTATAAACGTTGATGTATTTATTTCCTAAAATTTCAAAAGATAATCTGGTTTTTTGTGTGAGATATTGCAGTTTTTGTTCTAAAGAAAATGATTTTTTGGGAGGTATTAATTGCAAGCCTGAAACATTATCTTCGGTGTAATTAAAATTTACCTGATGCTCCTGTTCAATATCAATTATAATGTTTTTTAAAGATGTAGTTTTTCCTTTGCCCTGAGCAAAAATGTTCAGGACAAGGAAAAACAAAAAAAACGAAAAATGAAATTGTTTGGGGCCCAACATCTATTTTTCGTCAAAAATTATTTTATTTTCCGATACTTTTTTCGCTTCCAAATGGTAGGTTGTACTTATGATTTGTAAAGCAGTATCAAGATCATCAGCCGGTAATTTTCCGGTAAATAGCGAAGTTGTATCTTTAGCATTTAATACGATTGTGATATTATACTGCCTTTGGACTTCGTCCAGTAAATTTTTGATGTTTTCTTTGTTAAACAATATTTGATTATCCATCCATTCCGGTTTAGAGGAATTTATAGAAGTACTGAACTGCTTTCCGTTTTGAAAAGTAACGCTTTGTCCGTGAGTTAAAATGATTTGTGTACTTCCGTAATTTACCTTTACACGGCCTTCGTAGCACATTACATCAAATCTGTTTTTTCGGGCTCTGACATTAAATTGAGTTCCTAAAACCGATACTTTTCCAAGATCGGTCTGAACTTCAAATCTTCTGCCTTTGGAGACCCTGAAATAAGCTTCTCCTTCAAGTTTAAGCCGTCTTTTGTTGTTCCAGTTCCATTTTTTATAATTTATTTCAGAACCTGAATTCAGTACGACTTCAGAATTATCAGGCAACAAAAAAGTATTTCTCTCCCCAAAACTGGCAGTTTCAGTTTCCGGGACAAAACTCTTTACCGCAAAAGTAACTGTGAGAGCTAAAACAAAAATAGCCGCTGCGCGAAACATCCATTTTTTATATAACGGAACTACTTTTGGAGCTGCTTTTTTCTGTTGAAGAATATTTGACAGCATAGCATCTTCATCCAAATCATCGACTTGCAGATGCTGGGTATAGTTTTTAATCTTTTGGTATTTTTCGTAATCCGGACTCGCTTTAAATTCAGCTAATTCATCCTCCGTTAAATCATCGTTGAGCCATTTGGCCAATAAGCGATTTTTTTTCATTGTATTGGTACTTGTATCATTAAACAACTAGAACTGGATTTACCCTACTTTTTATATATCAATTTCTTTACGCAAGTTTAACAAAGCCAGATGAATGCGTTTTTCAACAGCTTTTACGCTTATATCCAGAGCCACCGCAATTTCACTATACTTTTTTTTGTCGATTCGATGCATCAAAAAAGCTACACGTTGTTTTTCGTTTAAGTTTTCAATGGCTTTTAAAAGTTTGGACTGAAATTGTTTTTCCTCCAGAAGATATTCGGGGCTTTCGTTGGTTCTGTCTGAACCGATGAAGTTTTTTTCATACTTCAAAACTACTTTTTGATGCGCAATTTCATTTAGCGTGCTGTTATTTGCAATAGTATAAATGTATGATTTTGCTTTTTCGATTGGTACCGAAGCACAATTTTGCCAAAGTTTGATAAATGCTTCCTGAGCGAGGTCTTCTGCCTGGTTTTTATTGCCAAATTTGTAGTATAGAAAATTCCGAAGCTCTTTAATATGACTTTTGAAAAAAGACGAAAAAATTATTTCATCGCAGGTATTTGGTTGGTTTGTGGCTGACATTAGCAGTAATATCTTTCAATTTGGGATTTGCAAAAGTATTTCTTTTTAACTTAAGTAGGGTAAAAGTGAAGTAAATTGTTTTTATTCAGGTATAACCGAAAAGGATTATTAGTAAAAAAGTAATCTCAATTATTTGATAATCCATCTTAAAATTCGCTGAAACCTGTATTCTTAAATTTGATTACCTTTGTAAAAATATCACTATGTTTCGTTTCAAAAAATATTTACCTATTATAGGTTTCCTGCTGTTATTCTCTTGTCAAAGCGAAATAAATGAACAGAGTTACAATCCGCAGGAAACGGTTACAAGTTATTCTCCGCTTACATCCTATTTTCAAAGGATTGCTATGGTAAAAACAGTAGGAGATAATGTGGTCGATCAGTCGAGTTATTGTACCATAAAACTACCTTATACTGTTACTGTAAATAATGAAAATATTGCCGTGAATACTACGGCAGATTATCAAAAGATATTCGATAACATTAATGCAAGCTATACAGATGATGATGTTGTAAAAATAGATTTTCCGGTAACAATGATTTATTATAACTATATCGAAAAAGATATTCCAAATGAAGCAGATTTTAATGCATTAATAGATTATTGGAATCTTTATCCGGATCTTTTATCCAAAATAAACGGACTAAACATTAATTACCCTATAACAGTCAATATTTATAACAGTGCCAGTCAAATAGGAAGTTCGGTGTCAATAACAGGCGATCAGGCGTTTTTTAATTTTATAAAAAATCTGACTGACAGTCAGTATATTGCTCTGAAATATCCTGTTTCGATTACAGATTATAATAATCAGACAAAAACAATTTCGAATAATGCTCAATTCGAGGATGCTATAAAGGATGCAATTGATAATTGTCCGGATAACAATACGACTGTTTTGGATTTTACAGAAGTTATAACAAATGGATCATGGAATATATCCTGTTTTTATGATAAAACAGAAAAAGCATCCATATATAGTGGATATAGTTTTGTTTTTAAAAATGATAAATCTGTAGTTGCGACAAAAGAAGGTGTTTCGGAAACCGGACAGTGGGAAACTAAAGTTGTAAACGGTGTGAGGGATTTTAAAATAAGCTTTAGTTCAGATTTGCTTCATAAACTGGACTGTACGTGGAAATTGTTTGAGTTTAATAATTCTAAAATACATTTTCGGGACTTAAGTGACAGTAAAAATACTCGATATCTGTATTTTGAAAAGAATTAATTGTGAAAAACGGTTGTTTTTGAACGTTGAAAAAGAAGAAATCATCTCAATACTGAGGCGGTTTCTTTTTAGTTTATACATTATTGTTTAAAAACAATTTTTAATTAATGTTTAATTCTATCTTTGCACAGCAATTTTTAAAAATACAATTAACAGGATTTTTTTTCAGATTATTTCTGTTAATTTCAACCTTCAAGTTTATAATAAATAAGTGAATACAAAACCATATTTTTTTCAGTCTTTTGCCATTGTTGCTATTGCTGTTGTTGCTTTCGTTGGATTTAAACAAGTTTTACCGGACAAAATTTTTTCTGAAAGTAAAATGAACTCTAAAAACGTTCTTATAGATAGTTTGCTTTTAGAAGCCGTAGCTAAAGATTCTTTAAGTGTAAACGATAGTATCAATGGAACTGATGCTGAAGGAGCAGAAGAAATCGTTTATGAAAATATTGAAGGAATCGAATTTCCATCTGAAACTTTTGATGAATACAAAGGGTATCAATATCTGATTTCGTTTTACGAAAAATTATATCAGTTAGAGAAAAATCCGGGGCAAAATGTAAGGATTGCTTATTATGGCGATTCAATGACAGATGGCGATTTGATCGTGCAGGACGTTCGTACCAATTATCAGGAGCGTTTTGGAGGACATGGAGTTGGTTTTGTTTCGATATCTTCGGAGTCGGCTGCATCTCGTGGTTCTGTAAAATCTACTTATTCTAAAAACTGGAAAACACAATCTTACCTGAATGTAAAAAGACCAGCCAGTCCATTTGGTGTAAACGGTCATGTGTTTTTTGCAAATGATAAAAACAATGTGACCTGGGTACAATATGAGGCCGGAACCAATAAATATTCGACAACTTTAGACAATCCAACTTTATTTTACGGAAGATCGTCTAAAAAAGGAAATGTGAATTTTATTATTGGAAAAGACACGCTTCGAAAAAACCTGAATCCGTCTAATTTGGTAAACAGTCTAAAAGTTACTTCAGGAAGCATAAAATCTTTTAAAGCAAATTTTGTTCATGCAGATTCAATTCCGATTTTCGGATTTAATTTTGATAACGGAAGCGGTGTTCACGTAGATAATTTTTCGCAAAGAGGAAATTCAGGATTGCCACTTTCAATATTTAATGCGAATGTGATGCAGGCTTTTAATAATAATCTGAAATACGATTTGATTATTTTGCATTACGGAACCAATGTACTGAATTACGGAACCAAAAATTACTCATGGTACGAAAGAGGAATGACAAAGGCAGTAAATAAAATAAAGGAGTCTTTCCCGGGAGTTTCTATTTTGATTGTTTCGACAGCGGATAAGTCAACGAAGTACGATTTGGAAATGAAAACCGATTCTGCGGTTGTTCCTTTGATGAAATCACAAAAGAAATATGCTCTTGAAACCGAATCAGGTTTTGTAAATTTATATATGTTGATGGGCGGTGACGGATCAATGGTAAAATGGGTTGATGAATCTCCGGCCAGAGCCAATAAAGATTATACGCATTTTAATCAGCGTGGAGCAAAAGCAATTGGTAATTTGCTGTATAATCAGTTAAATAAAGGATACGAACAATATAAAGCTTTACGTGAAAAGCGTGATTTAAGTGTAAAGCCAAAAGTGATTAGAAACCCCAAAGCAGATTCCGTATCTGTGAAAAATGACAGCGTAAATGAATAAACTTATTATTTTCTTTTGTTGTCTTTTTTTCTCGACAAATGATAATCAGCACAAATCAGACTCACTTTCAATAACTAAAAATATGACTAGCAAAAAAGATACGCTAAGTGGTGAAATTTATGAAGGGAACCATATTTATAATGCAAGGGTATTAGAAAATGTTTTTAAGAAACTGAGTGAGAATGAAAGCGAAAAGAATCAAAAAATAAATATTGTACATATTGGTGATTCGCATATTCAGGGCGATTTGATGACCAACAAAATCAGAAAGATTCTGCAGCAGAAATTTGGCAATGCTGGTCGTGGATTTGTTTTTCCATATCAATTGGCCAAAACAAATGGATCTTATAATGAGCGTTTTCGCTGTAACAGGGTTTGGAGCAGTTATCGAAATATTTATCCGGCCAAAGGTTATCCGGTTGGTTTAAGCGGAATTGGGCTTTGGAGAGACACCGGAGGATTTGTTATCGAAATGAGTGTGAAAGATCCTTCGTACAAGTTCAATACCATTCAGATTATAACGCCAAAGAACCAAAATATGTTTGATTTGGCTTCTTCTTCTCAAACCAAATTTATTGAGACTACAGAGCGAAGAGTGATTACTCATAAAATCAAAAAAGGAGAAGCAATATCTATCATTGCAAATAAATACAACGTTTCTGTAGCCGAAATTAAAAAAGCCAATCAGCTGAAATCAAATAATATTCGTGCAGGCAGAGTATTGAAAATTCCAACAAATCAGACACGTCCAAAAAATATAAAAACATCAGAATTTGTTCCTTTAAATCTTGAATCAGATGCTTTTTGTCATTATTATAAATCAGAAAAAGCCTTAGATAAAATTTATTTAATTCCGGGGAAAGAAGCAAAAGATTATGAATTAAGCGGATTGGTTTTAGAGAAAAATGCTTCTGGGCTAACTTATAGCGGAATCGGAGTAAACGGTGCCAAATTTTCAGATTACAATAAATACCCGTTATTCTTTGAACAGCTAAATGCATTGCATCCCGATCTTTTAATTTTCTCATTAGGAACAAATGAAAGTTTCGATAAACTGGAGGCTTCAGATTATATTCAAAGATTGCGTCAGTTTATTAAAAACCTGAAAAGTCAGAATATAAATGTTCCGATAATCGTTATGACACCGCCGCCTTCTTTATTCAGAGGAGGAAAACCGAATAATTATGTGGGCGAATATGCACAGCGTATAAATGATATTGCAGAGAAAGATGGTTTTGCCGTTTGGGATTTATACGATGAATTTGGCGGTTTAAAAGGAATAAGACAATTAAAAACGCAGGGATTAATTGGCAGAGACTGGGTTCATTATTCTAAAAAAGGATATGAAAAACAAGGAAGCTTGTTTACTGAGGCGTTTTTAAAAGCATACGATAATTTTAATTTAAAGAAGTAAATTGACAACAATAGATAGCATTAATAATTGGTTCATTCAAAATTTTGGTGCAATTACAACAGAACAGGTAAAAGGATGGTTTGTTTACGATCCTGATGAAAAATTATTATTTAACACCGGTTTATTCTTAGGATTATTTCTGGTTTTTTATTTTGTGTATGCTTTTTTACGCAAAACATTTTATTTGAGATTAACCTACGTTATTCTTTTTTCACTTTTCTTTTACTACAAGTCAAGTGGTATTTACTTTTTGCTTTTGCTGCTTTCATCAGTTGTGGATTATGGATTGAGTCAGATTATTTTTAAAGCCACAAAAGACAGTACCAAGAAAATATATCTTGTAATAAGTGTGATTCTGAATTTAGGATTATTAGGTTATTTCAAGTACATGAATTTCATGATTGTAACTTTCAATGATATGTTTCATGGTAATTACAAGCTTCATGATATTTTCCTTCCTGTTGGAATTTCGTTCTATACATTTCAGTCAATGAGTTATATTATTGAGATTTATAGAGAAGAAATTAAACCTACTAAAAACTACATCGAATATTTATTTTTCGTTTCGTTTTTTCCGCAGTTAGTTGCCGGGCCAATTGTGCGTGCAAAAGATTTCCTGCCACAGATTTATGAAAAACTGAATCTGACAAAACAAGATGTAAACAATGCTTTGTTTTTGATTATTGGCGGATTGATTAAGAAAACGGTTATCTCAAATTACATATCGGTAAACTTCGTCGATCGTGTTTTTGATACGCCTCTGAGTTATACTTCTTTTGAGAATTTAATGGCTTCTTACGGATATGCCATTCAGATTTATTGCGATTTCTCAGGATATTCAGATATGGCAATTGGTATTGCATTATTGCTTGGGTTTAAATTACCAGCCAACTTTAGAACGCCTTACAAGTCTGTATCTATTACCGATTTCTGGAGAAGATGGCATATTTCGCTTTCAACCTGGTTAAAAGACTTTTTGTATATTTCAATGGGAGGAAACCGCGAAGGTTCTTTTGCTGGATATTTATTTCCAAGTATATTTTTCTTCGGGCTATTGCTTTGGGGAATTACAAGTTACAATACCAGTATAATTCCGCTGATTGTTGCTACGGTCTCCATATTGCTTTTTTGTTTGTCATTTTTGCTTTCAAGTAAAAAGAAACAAACTTTAGTAACCAATTTGAACTTGTTTACTACAATGCTTTTAGGCGGATTATGGCATGGAGCAGGAGCTCAGTTCATTGTTTGGGGAGCTTTGCACGGTTTAGCATTAGCAGTTCATAAAATCTTCATGGAATTATTTCCATCCAAAAAAGATAAAAGTCCTAATTTCTTTTGGAGATTCTTTTCAATAGTAATCACATTCCATTTCGTAGTTTTCTGTTGGATTTTCTTCCGCGCAAGGGATTTCGAAACAGCATTGCAGGTAATTAACAATATCGGTCAATTAACCTTTGAACCTGAACTTTGGCAGACAATCATACTAGGTTATAAAAATGTGTTTGGATTAATGTTATTCGGTTATGTTTGGCATTTTTTACCCGAAACATTCACCAACGGAATGAAATCTGTCTTCGACAAAACACCATTATTAATAAAAGCAATAATTTTGGGATTTGTCTACTGGATTGTTTATGCAACAGCGGTAGCGGGATCACAGCCGTTTATTTATTTTCAATTTTAAAATATTTCCAACGATTGTAAATAAGTAATAAATATTGTTTTTTTTATGGCACGCTTGGGACGAATTATAATTTTGGGTTTATTCTTCTTTGTGATACAAGTAAGATCACAAGCATTAAGACAACTACTAATAAACAGTGATGCAATTTGTATAGTAAAACGTGATTCCAGCATTACTACTAATGAACTTTTAAGCGATGCATTCGAGAGAATTCAGACGACTTCTCATGTTATTGTTGCTGAATGGCTAAAACCTCCGAAGGGCAAGAAAATACCACAGGAAATTATCTGTAAAAATGTTTCAGAGCCAGCATATACTTTACAATCTAATGGATATGGAATAGGAGAAGCTTTTAATAATCAGGAGATTCGTTATGACTTTCTTTTTTTGAAAAAAGAGAAAAAAAACTATCGCTTGATTCTGTCGTATTCCTGTGTAGGTTCAAAAGCTTATGCCATACAAGAGGCAATAAAAAAAGCTATTGAGATTTCAAATTTAAAGGAGGATAAACAGCGATATGCAGCATCTGTCGATTTCATTCTTAGTGAATATATTCTTAATGATCTGGCAAATTTTTTAGCAGATGGCTCTTATACCGAGCTTATGCCAGAAAGTACATTTGTACGCTATTACAAACAAAAGGGAATTATTACAGATTCTGCTATTTTAAACGCAGCTAATCAGCAACGATTAAAGAAATTTATTATTTCAAGGTTTAAAAAAGGTGAAAGTTCTTATGAGTATGAAAAACTTGTTCCTTTATTTTATGACCGTTTTAAAAATGAAACAGATTTGGCAATAGCGAATTGTTTAGAAGTACTACTAAAAAGAAAGGAAAAAGAATCCGAATCTGAATCCGAATTTGGTGATAACCAATATGAAATAAAAAAGGTTTTAAGCATTTTGTACGCCTGTAATAAATCGTACAATTTAAAAGAATATTATTATTCCGATGATGATAATGTTTTTTTAGTGGCGAAAAATCTAATTGATGAAATTAGAAAACGTTATTTGCAAGAATAAGTAGACTTAAATATGAAAATAATATTTCTTTTAGCTGTAGGAATGTTTTGTAGTGGTGTATCTGGTCAAAATATTACAGGTTCAGGCAAAGTAAAGAACAAAACGGAAAAAATAGATTTGTTAATTTCGAAAAAGTGGGTTTCAAAAAAACAAGTAGGTATAAATCGGAATATAGATGCATATGAGTTAAGACCTTATGATGAGAAAGATAGCTTTGGTAATGCATTGGTTTTTGAGGATAGTATTCATTTTAGAAGTTATTATTTTGCTTTTTGTGGACTAGATTGTTTTACAACCGTAAATGGACGTTATAAAAGAATTAACAATACTACTATTGAATTATTCATAGATAATATTGAACAGAGAGGGACCTGTGCAGCACCTACGATGTATATGTATGATAAGAAATATAAAAATCTGGGCAAGTTTAGAATTTCAGATACCAAAGAAGGGGGTGTTTTATTGACCAGAAAAAGATAAAATATAGCAATTAGACTTGTAGTTTTCTTATGTCTATAAAGCTGAAAAACATACTGTATTTTGCTTAAATCTTTGCTTCTTTTGCGATAAAATTCAAACGTAATTGCACTTAAATAAAAATTGCCTGAAATATCTAATTAGATTATCTTTGCACTTCAAATAAAGAAAATGATATGTTTGATAATTTAAGTGATAAGTTAGATAAAGCGTTCCATATATTAAAAGGACACGGTAAAATTACAGAAGTAAACGTTGCCGATACCTTAAAAGAAGTTCGTCGTGCTTTACTTGATGCCGATGTTAACTTTAAAATTGCTAAAGATTTTACTGCCAGAGTAAAAGACAAAGCAATTGGTCAGGATGTATTAACAACATTACAGCCGGGGCAATTATTGGTTAAGTTAGTAAAAGACGAACTTACCGAATTAATGGGCGGAGATGTTGCCGGGGTTAACTTATCAGGAAATCCAACTGTTATTTTGATGTCAGGACTTCAGGGTTCTGGTAAAACTACTTTCTCAGGAAAATTAGCAAACTTCTTAAAAACAAAGAAAAACAAGAAACCACTTCTTGTAGCGTGTGATATCTACCGTCCTGCGGCGATCAATCAGTTACATGTTGTGGGAGATCAAATAGGTGTTGAGGTTTACTCAGAACCGGAAAATAAAAATCCTGTTGAAATTGCTCAAAACGCAATTAAACACGCCAAAGCAAACGGATTCAATGTTGTGATCGTCGATACAGCAGGTCGTTTGGCAGTAGATCAGGAAATGATGGACGAAATTGCACGTGTACACAAAGCAATTCAGCCACAAGAAACATTGTTCGTTGTAGACTCTATGACAGGACAAGATGCTGTGAATACAGCAAAAGCTTTCAACGATATCTTAAACTTTGATGGAGTTATCTTAACGAAATTAGACGGTGATACTCGTGGTGGAGCTGCGCTTTCAATCAAATCGATTGTAAACAAGCCAATCAAATTTGTGGGTACTGGAGAGAAGATGGAAGCAATTGATGTTTTCTACCCGGAACGTATGGCTGAGCGTATCTTAGGAATGGGAGACGTTGTGTCTCTTGTTGAAAGAGCTCAGGAACAATTTGACGAAGAAGAAGCAAGAAAACTTCAAAAGAAAATCGCTAAAAACGAATTCGGTTTTGATGACTTCTTAACGCAGATTCAGCAAGTAAAGAAAATGGGTAATATGAAAGACTTGGTTGGAATGATACCAGGTGCTTCAAAAGCCATGAAAGATGTAGAAATCGAAGACGACGCATTCAAACATATCGAAGCGATCATTTATTCGATGACGCCGGGAGAAAGAAGCAAACCAGCCATTATAGACGTAAAAAGAAAAGCCAGAATCGCTAAAGGTTCGGGAACAAAAGTCGAGCAGGTAAATCAGTTGATGAAGCAGTTTGACCAGATGAGCAAAATGATGAAGATGATGCAAGGTCCAGGCGGAAAAAATCTGATGAAAATGATGGGAGGTATGAAAGGTATGCCGGGTGGTATGCCAGGAGGAATGCCGAGATAAAAAAATAAAAGTTTCAAGTTTAAGGTTTCAGGTTATGAGACTAAAATTTGAAACTTTTTTACTTACATAAAAATTTAAGTTCGGTAAATAACTTGAAACTTTAAACCTGAAACAAAAACAACAAAAAAATGCAGCTACTAGACGGTAAAAAAACATCTAACGACATTAAAAACGAAATTGCAGCCGAAGTTCAATCTATAAAAGCAGCCGGAGGAAAAGTGCCTCATTTAGCGGCGGTTTTAGTTGGGAACAATGGAGCAAGTTTAACTTACGTAGGAAGTAAAGTAAAATCATGTCAGGAAATCGGTTTCGATTCGACTTTAGTTTCGTTACCTGAAACCATTACCGAAGACGAACTGCTTGCAAAAATTAAAGAGTTAAATGAAGATGATAATCTGGATGGATACATCGTTCAGTTACCTTTGCCAAAACATATCGACGAGCAGAAAATCTTATTAGCAATTGATCCTGATAAAGATGTTGACGGTTTTCACCCAACTAACTTTGGAAGAATGGCGCTTGAAATGGAAAGTTTTATTCCGGCAACACCATTTGGAATTATGGAATTGTTAGAGCGTTATAAAGTTGAAACTTCAGGAAAACATACCGTTGTAATTGGAAGAAGCCATATCGTAGGACGCCCAATGAGTATTTTAATGAGCCGTAAAGGAAATCCGGGAGATTCTACAGTTACATTAACACACAGTCGTACTAAAGACTTAGCAGAATTCACTAAAAATGCAGACATTATCATCACAGCTTTAGGAGTTCCGGAATTTTTAAAGGCTGATATGGTAAAAGAAGGTGTGACGGTTATCGACGTTGGAATTACGCGTGTAGAAGATGCATCAAATGCAAAGGGATACGTTATCAAGGGTGACGTTGATTTTGACGGAGTAAGCAAAAAAGCATCATTTATTACACCGGTTCCGGGTGGAGTTGGACCAATGACTATTGCTATGCTGCTTAAGAATACACTTTTAGCACGAAAAATGAGAAGTGCAAGAAATTAAATTAGATTTTATATTTTTTATAGAAGCCTTAAACGAAAGTTTAGGGCTTTTTTTGTACTGAAAAAGGAATGAAGTTGTCTTAATATTTTATTTTTTCTTTCTGAATATATTACTTGTGAAGCCTTGATTTTATTGGTTTTTTTATTTTAAGTAGTTGATCTGTTTAGAGTTGAGTGTTTTTATTTTAGCTTTTTTTTCTAAAATGAATTGTTTTTTCCAAAAAATATCTTTTCTTTGTGTACTACAAAACTAGTACACTAATAAAATATGATATGATAGATATTCAGCATTTAACATTTCAGTATAAAAAGCAGGAAGCTTTGTTTACTGATTTATCTTTTCAGCAACAGAAGGGAAGTATTGTCGGTTTGTTAGGTAAAAATGGAGCGGGTAAATCTACGTTACTCAAATTGATTTCAGGTCTGCTGAAACCACAGGTTGGAGAGTTAAAAATTAATGGTTTCAAACCTTTTGATAGGTTGCCAAATTTTTTAGAAGACACCTATATGGTTTCTGAAGAGTTTTCGTTTCCGTCTACAACCATTTCACTTTATTTGAAAGCAACGGCTCCTTTATATCCAAAATTTGATTATCAAAAAATGGATAAAATATTGAAGGAATTTGAATTAGATCCTAAAAAAAATCTGAACGGACTTTCTCACGGACAGCGCAAAAAATTCCTCATTGCTTTTGCCTTATCTACTAATTGCGGTCTGTTGATTTTGGACGAACCAACCAATGGTTTAGATATTCCGTCCAAAAGTTTATTTCGAAAAATATTGGTAAGCTCAGTTTCCGAAGAACAATTGGTTTTAATTTCAACCCATCAGGTAAAAGATATTGAAACCATAATTGATACTATTGTTGTACTTGATGAAGGGAGGATAGTATACAATGAATCGGTTTTTAATATCAGTCAAGAGCTTCAATTTAAAACCGTTGCAGTTTTATCAGATCTCGAAAAACCAATTTATCAGGAGAAATGTCTGGGAGGATACCACATCATCACAGAGGCAGATCAAACAGATGAAACCGAAATAGATATCGAACTGCTTTTTAATGCCATAATGAATAAAGTAACCTTAAAATCCAAAAGTCATGTCATTTAATAATCATTTTAATTTAAGGAGGTTTAGTAATTTATTGAAACAGGATTTGTTAATTAATAAAACAAAATACCTGCTTACTATTTTAGGTTTGGGATTTGTAGCTTATGTGTTGATTTATTGGTTTTTAAATTCAAATAAAGCTACTCTGATTAGGTTTCAGGAACAGATTAATGTTTATTATTTGACTTGTTTTACATTTTATATGATGGGAGCAGGTGTTTTTATCGGAACTGCATTTCCTGATTTGGCAGATAAAATTAAAACGGGTAATTATTTGCTTACTCCGGGATCAGTTTTTGAGAAGTTTTTAGTTCAGTTTTTGGTTAGAATAGGGGTTTTTATCCCTACAGCGTTAGGTCTGTTCTGGATCGTAATTCGTTTGGCTAAAGCTTCTTTAAAACCTGAAATTCTTTTTAGAAATGAATTTTTTGATCCTTCAAAAGTTCCTTATTTTGAGTTTAGTCTGTTAGTAAGCAGAGGAACTAAATTATGGGATACCTGGCAGATAATTTTTACGGTTTTTGCTTTTTTCTCTTATGGAGTCTATCTTTTTGCGGGTACAACTTTTTTTAAACGTTATGCTTTAATTAAAACAGTTGTGATTTCGGGAATTCTTTTTTTTAGCTGTATTTTGTTTTCAGTGATACTTTCTCATATTTTTTATCCTCAGGAAACACGAGGTTTTGATCTTCAATTGCAGACATTTAATGTTACAGAAAATTTAGATAGTACTAAATTTTCCCTTTTAGCTTTATCATTGTTGTCGTGGATATTCTTTTTACCATTAGCTTATTTTAAATTAAAGGAAAAGGAGGTTTAATATGGATTTTAAATCAACCAAAGGGATTTATCTGCAGATAGTAGATAATCTCTGCCAGCAAATTTTAGAAGGGCAATTGCAGTCGGGTGACCGGGTGATTTCAGTACGGGATTTGGCTGCTGAATTTGAAGTGAATCACAACACAGTAATGCGCGCCTATGCTAACTTGCAGGAATCCGGAATATTTGACAACAAACGCGGGATTGGTTTTTTTGTTTCAGAAAAAGCTTTAGACTTAATTAAAGCCAATGAAAAATCTAATTTTTTCAGTCAGGAATTGCCAGATTTTATTCTTAAAGTAAAACTGCTGAAACTTACCACTACCGATTTAGAAGAACTATTAACGGCTATTAAAAACAACGACTATGAAGACAAGTAACATCATAATTTCATCTTTTTTAATTTTCCTTTTTGGGGGAATCCTCTTATTGTATATTGGTTCAAAATATTATAAAAGCTATGATGATCCAGCTTATTTTTTGGGAGAGGAAAAACCTTTATATCCTTTTTCGGTAGTAGTAGCAGAACCTGGTGCTGTTTTTCATTTAGTAAACGGAAAAGAAAACAAAATACATCAGCTTTATTTGCCCGGAACAGTTCCTAACATTAAATCTTTTAAAGTTCGAAATGATACTCTTTTTGTTGTTTCAGAGGAACCCAAAAAGGGCAGGTTAAAGCATACTAGAAATGTAACAGAAATTGTTTGTACTCATATAAAAAGTGTAGTGGCTAAGGAAAATTCAGATATTCGGATAATGAAATTTCGTACAGATACTTTGAATATTATTACAGATAAATCTAAGCTCGACTGGAGATTTGATAAAGCGATGTATGCTTTAATACAATCAAAAGAGTCAAGTATTCATTTGGATGGTGATTTAGAATCTGCTAATCTTAAACTGGATAAAACAGCACTTTATGTAAATTCAAAACAAGCAATAAAAGATGTGTCAGGATTCCTGATTAATGATTCTTTTTTTGATGTAGCTATAAACGGTAAAATAAGACTTGATGTAGATAAAACAAGCAGTATGTATTTTAGAGATTAGATAATTATAGAATTGTTTTATTTTGAAAAAATTAACATATGTATTGGTTTTATGCTTGTCTATTTAACATTTGTTGGGATTTATTTTTTGAATTAAAAAGTAAGTTTGACCCTAATAAAACAATAAAATATAAATAATTGAGTTTTTTTTAATAAAAAATATAAGTCATTTATGGTGAAAATTGTAGGTTTCCAGATATCTTTTGATGCTTTTTCAGTTCTTTTAAATAAAGGTACTTTATAATGAATGATATGATAAAAACGTTAAGTTTCATTGTGTTTTCTTTATGCTGTTTTTCTTCTTTAGCACAAAAGAGTATCGCTCTAAATGGTAAAATTGTTACAGAAAAAGAAGCACCCATTGAGGCAGTAACAGTTTACCTGATTCATCCCAAAGACTCTTCGGTAATAAATTATACTCTTTCTGATAAAAATGGTCACTTTAAATTAGAAACCAAAGCAATCTCCCAAAATATTATTTTGAAAGTTTCAGGAGAAGGTTATCAGGAGTTTTCTGAAACCATTGAAAAACTAACTCAAAATATGGATTTGGGAGTTATAAAACTTCTGAAACATGAAAACGAACTCAATGAAGTCATTGTAAAAAGCGAGGCTCCTGTTCGTGTTAAAAAAGATACTGTAGAATTTAACGCTTCCTCTTTTAAAATGCGCCCGGATGCTAATGTTGAAGCTTTGCTGAGGCAACTGCCAGGAGTAACCATTGATGCCGACAAAAAGATAATGGTAAATGGTAAGGAGGTTAATCAGATACTGGTAAACGGAAAACCTTTCTTTGGCGAAGACGGAAAAGTGGCGCTTCAAAACCTTCCGGCAGAAATTATAAAAAAAATACAGGTTTCGGATACCAAAACCAAAGAACAGGAATTTACCAAACAAGCCTCAACGTCAAATAATGCATCTATCAATCTAACGATAGAAAAAGACAAAAACAAAGGTTTTTTCGGAAAGGTACTTGGTGGTTACGGCAGCTCTGAACGTTATGAAAGCAGTGCTCTGATGAGTTATTTTAAAGATAAAAAACGCATTAGCTTTTTGGCTTCTTCCAATAATATCAATGCTACAGGGTTTTCTATGGATGAGGTTTTTGATAACATGGGAGGAGGCAGGAATCCAGGTTCCCGAGGTCCTGTAATTGGAAGAGGTCCGGGAATAATAAAATCAAATATGATTGGATTGAATTATGCTGATGAATGGTTTAAAGGGGCTAATTCTAACGTAAATTATTACTTTACGAATTCAAACTCTGAAAATAATAACACAACAACAGAAGCAACTTTGTTACCAACCGGTTCATTACTGGCTGTGTCTAATTCTAAAGACACCAGGGATTTTAATAAACACAATGCTGATTTGAATTTCGAATATAATATTTCGCCTGCTACAAAAATTATTGTTACACCAAAAATTGAAATAGGCAGAACCACATCAATAAGTGATTTTGATAAAAAAACATGGAATGAGAACAATCAGTTAATCAATACAAGCGGTTCTTATAATACGAATGAAACGGATAATAGCAATTTTCAAAATAATATTTTCGTTTTTACGAAAGGGAAGAGAATAGGAAGATACTTTACAGCCAATTTTCAGAACGAAAATTCAAGAAACGATTCCGATTCTAAAATAAATTCATTGACTGTTTTTACAGACGGATCAAGCCCGGATGATGAGCGTATCCAGGATGTTATTCAGAATACAGATAGAGATAAATACTCGTCTGCGATTCAATATACTGAACCTGTAAGCGATTCAGTAAGTTTAAATTTTAAAATTGTTTCAGATTTTGAAAAAACAATAGATGATAAAAAAACATTCGATCGTAATGGAGGGAATGATGATTATAATGATTTGTATAGTAATTACAGTTCTTCTAATAGATTTCAAATTAGCCCTAAAGTTGGATTTAGCATCAATAAAAAGAAATTCAATTTAACGGTATCTACAGGGACTTATCTTGTAAAGACACAAAATCATGCGCTCTATTTGAATGAAACAACCGATCTGAATAAAAACTATGTTATTCCCGAAGGTACAATTCAGACGAATTATCGGTTTACGAAGTCAAAAGGTATTTTCATGATTTATGATCGCAGGTTTACGATTCCAAAAGATTATCAGGTTTTGGCAGTTGCTAATCTGGATAATCCGCTAGTGGTCAGAACCGGAAATCCTGACCTTAAGGCTTCAACTTCACATTTTTTGTACCTTACTTTTTCAGACTATGATTTCCAGTCACGTTCAGGCTATTACATTTATACAAATTCAACCTATTATGATAATCAGATAGTAGGAGCTTCAGCCTATAATGCTTCAGGAAAACAAATTTCAACTTATGATAACGTATACGGAACATATAATACGATTGTAGGAGGGGAATGGAGTAAATCTATAAAAAAGGATGCCCATACTTATGGGCTGAGATTTAATTTAAGTACCACTTATAATTATGATAAAGGTTTTACTAATGGTGAGTTGTATTCGGCAAAATCACTGCGTTTTATGCCGGGAATGAGATTCTCGTATGATTATGGAGAATTGCTGAGCATCAAACCGTCTTATAATTTTACTTATAATGATACCCGATATAGTAATAGTTCCATAAGTTCAACTTCAAATACAACACACAATTTTAATGTGGAAATGACTACTCTCTGGCCTAAGAACTGGGTTTTGGGTAATGATTTTGGCTATTCATATAATTCAAACATCTCAGGGCCTTACAAAAAAGATTTTTATTTATGGAACACAAGTTTGTCTTATAAGTTTGCTGAAGACAAGTTTACTTTCAAAGTAAAAGTTTATGATATACTGAATCAAAATCAGAGTACTTCCAGGACTATTACGCCAACCTCAGTAGTCGATTCAGAAAATACTGTTTTAAAGCGCTATGTCATGTTCTCTTTATTGTATAAATTTCAAAATTTTGAGATAAAGAAAAAGAATTAAACTATAAATAAAATAATTTCAGCTTTACAGAAAAAACATAACAAAACTTTCGGATATGCTCATGTTGTCCGGAATTATTTTAGTATTTAATTAATAATTTTAAATTTCTGTTCTAAAAAATAAAAGATAATTTTGCGCCACTTAAAAAACACTTCTCCAAATGGACGATTATTATTCGTTAGTATTAAATTAAAGTAGCTTTTGAAAATTTTCAAAATGCTGCATAAAACCTGTATTTTGAAATGAAAGTATTTTACACAAGCAACAACGGAGTAACAGAAATCCCAACATGGAAACCAAATTGCTGGATTAGTATTCAGGATCCAACAGATTCAGAAAAGAAATATTTATTAGAAGAGCTTCAGATTCCCGAAGCCTTTTACAATGATATCGAAGATATCGACGAAAGACCCCGTATCGAAATTGAAGATGGCTGGACATTAATTATTATGAGGGTTCCCATCAAAAGTGATGATGTTAAATTGCCATTTCAAACCATTCCTCTGGGCGTAATTTTTAGAGAAGACATCTGTGTAACTATTACTTTTTACAAAACAGAAATTATAGCTGATTTTGTATTGTACTCACAGCGTAAAAATATAGGGATCAAAGACAATCCCGATTTGGTTTTAAGATTATTGCTTTCATCCAGTGTATGGTATTTAAAATATTTGAAACAAGTCAATCAAAAAATAAAACTGGCAGAAGATAATTTAGAAAAATCAATCAAAAATGAAGAACTGCAGGCACTCCTTCAAATAGAAAAATGCCTGGTGTTTTTTATTACTTCCTTAAAAGCTAACGATGTATTATTTCAGCGGATTAAAAACCTAAAAGCTCACAAAGCAAATTACGATTTGGAACTGCTGGAAGATGTTGAAATAGAATTGAGCCAGGCACAGGATACGGCCAATATTTACAGTAATATTTTAACCGGAATGATGGATGCCTATGCTTCTGTAATCTCCAATAACATGAACAACATTATGAAGCAGATGACTTCAATTTCAATCATTCTGATGATTCCCACGCTTATTGCCAGTCTGTACGGGATGAATGTACCGAATGGATTGGAAGACAGTAAATATGGTATCTGGATTCTTCTTCTCATTTCAGTTCTGTTATCTGCTTTTGGCGTATTTCTTTTCAAAAGAAGAAGATGGTTTTAAATCAATAAATTAAGAAATTACAAAGGTCTGTTCGTGTGAACAGGCTTTTTTTGTTTCACAATACGGTCTATCCATGCTACTTCGGTAGCTTATTTCAAACAAAGTTCACTGAATTCAGATGTAAATAAAAATTAAGTGAAGTTATCCCTCACGCACATTAGGAGTTAAAAGAGTTTTACAGACAAAAAATAAATAAATTCAGTTTTTAGTTTGCCAATTCAAAATAAACAATAACTTTGTATTGCAAAGTACTTTAATTATGAATCAGAAGCACCAGGAAGATTTAGCACATATTCGTTCTATGATGGAACGTTCTTCAAGATTTATATCCTTAAGCGGACTCTCAGGAGTTTTTGCGGGATTGTCTGCCCTTATCGGCGGATTGTACGTTTATGCTGTATTGGAGAAATACGGAATTAATTATTTTGAAATAAAAGAAAGAACTTTTTCTTCTGATTTGATTTCAGAATTAATTTTGACCATGTTCCTTATTTTAGTCTTCGCCTTAACTTTCGGGATTTTATTTACCATAAGAAAAAGTAAAAAATATGATTTGCCGATCTGGACATCGGCGACTAAAAATATGCTTTTAAATTTAGCAATTCCACTTTTGGCAGGCGGTATATTTTGTCTGGCACTTTTGTACCACCACATATACATTTTAATTGCACCTGCAACATTAATTTTCTACGGATTAGCTGTAATAAATGCTGAAAAGTATACATTTTCGGATGTGAAGTATTTGGGATACTGCGAATTGGTTTTAGGATTTGTTTCTCTGTTTTGTTTAGGATATGGTTTGATTTTTTGGATAATTGGATTTGGTATTTTACATATCTTGTACGGATTAATAATGTTCAAAAAATACAAATAACCCCATGGGAATTATTGATAAATTAAATAAAGATTTCGAAAGCCGTGTCAGATTAGGGATAATGTCTATTCTGATTGTAAATGAGTGGATTGACTTCACCGAAATGAAAACACTTTTGAATATCACAGATGGTAATTTAGCAAGTCATTCCTCTGCTCTTGAAAAAGCCCAGTATATTGAAGTAAAGAAAGAATTTGTAGGCAAAAAACCTAAAACCTCATATAAAGTTACCGATATTGGTCGTGCTGCTTTTAAAGAACACCTTAATTATCTGGAAAAATTAATGAAATTTTAATAACTAAATTTTTTTACCTAAAAACTTTGAAATACAAAGTACTTTTTAAATGTAAAAACTATAAACAATAATTCTAAAATCATGAAAAAACACCAATTTATTCTGGCCGGCAGTTTGATTTTTACACTGCTTTTTTACAATGAGACAATGGGGATTAATCTGGCTCTTTTCGGGTTAGTGATTACCGCTGCAATCTGTTATTTTTTTCAGGACAAATTTACAGACAGAACCCATTTAATATTAGTCGTAACCTCCATATTGTCTTGTCTGGCGTTTGCCTGGTACGGAGATTTTGCTTCTTTCTGGGCGTTGGCATTGTCAGTTACCTTTTTACAGTTTAAAACTCATGAAAGAGAACTTAAAGTCATTCAGGTAGTACCTCTTATTTTTTTAAACGGAATTACGTCGTTAGGACGCATTTTAATGTTTAAACAATGGCTTCCCGAAAAGAAAATCCATAATAATTTTGCTAAAAAACTGGTTGCCTTTGTCGTTATTCCGGCCGTTTTTCTGGGATTGTTTTTTATCGTCTATTCTTTCGGAAGCGACCATTTTTCTTCTCTGTTCACAGATTATACTTTAGATATTGATCTTTGGCAGTTAATCGTTATTTCCGTTTTAGGATTCTATATTTCTTTCAGTTTTTGGAATTACTGGATTCCGGAAGTTTGTTATGAAAAAAAGCATTTACTGGATAATGATTTCAGCAATACAGAAGCAATAGAAAACCAAAATACATTTTCTTTCCTTGATGTAGATTTTGAAAGAAAGAGCGGCGAAATTACGCTCGTACTTTTAAACCTGATGTTATTGGTATTCATTGGAACGTATAATTACGAACAGTTCTTTGAGGTGGTCGAAAAAACAAATTTAAGCTCAGATACACACGAACGCGTAAATGCTGTGATTTTCTCAATCGTTATGGCAGTAGGAGTAATTCTGTTTTACTTTAAAGGAGGATTCAATTTTGATGAAAAAGCAGCCCGTCTAAAAAGACTTGCCAAAATATGGATTGCATTAAACTGTGCTTTAATTATAAGTGCATTCACTAAAAACACCGAATATATTGCCTTTTTCGGATTAACGTATAAAAGACTGGGAGTATACTTATTTTTAGCTTTAGCCATTATTGGTTTAATACTTTCTTTTCAAAAAATTATCAGGCAAAAAACAAACGCTTATCTTTTTAACCACATGATTTGGTATTTATACGGAACGATTTTGGTTTGCAGTTATTTCAATTGGGGAAATCTGATTACCAATTATAATATTTCAGTAAACAAAGGAGTAGAGCCTACGTTTCTTAGTGATTTAAATTTTAATGATGAATCAAGGAGGGAATATTTTTTTAAGAACAATTTAGATGGTAAAGTAAAAGAAACTGCAAGAGAATACAAGATTCATTCTTATCAGGAAAAATCATTTTTATCAAAAACATTGTATTATGAGTTTTTGAAAGAAAATAAATAAACAAAAAACGACTAAATCCTACCATATCAAACGGTAGGATTTTTTTTATAAAATATTTTTTTGTATTGATTTGGTTTGTTTTTTTATTGACAAAAAGCAAATAATAACGTTGAATGTACACTTAAACAAAACTTATTCAGAAATACTTTGTTATATTTGATGTCGAAATCTTGCTTGTTATGTCAGTTAAATATGCCTTAATTGAGTACTATTTCATAAATGCAAAATATTAATTTAACCTAACCCCTAAAATTTATTACCATGGAAAAAACTACCCCGATTGAAGACCCTGTAATCATTTATCCTCCAGGAACAGATATTACGCCTGTAGCAGGAGCAAATTCAATAGGAAATGTGACATTTCAGGAAACGAAATCTGTAGAGATTTTAGCTCCTTATGTTGAAGCCTATTATTCTGCCAGAGAGAATACACTTACAATGAATGCTATTATTTATGTAGCTGCTGAGGTTATCAAAAATGAAGTACTTGATTATAATATAATTCAGAATACCTATATAGATATAGAAGGACAACCACAATTGCAATTTTTTATAGTATACAATCAGCCTGAAGAATTATCAGGAGATTTGTTTATTTATGAAGTAATCTTTCAGGCTGATGCAGATATTTTTATTGGAGGACTTTCAAAGCTAACATCAATCCAGACATTTCTATGGGATTCTGATCCAGTAACATCTAGAGGCACAGTTACTATAGTTCAACCAACTAATTAGAAGTGAAAAATAACTATTTTCTCCTAAAATAATATATTTCTACAATTATCATTAATATGTTTTTGATAGATGAAGATATTAAAAATATAATCATAAAATATAATGATTAAAGTTAAATGTTATTTTGTTTTAATATTTCTATTAATTCAGCTTTTTGCATTTTCGCAATTAAAACCCTCTAATGATGATGCTTTTAATACTGAAATTAAATTAAAAACGAAGGAGTTTAAAGAGCAGGTTAATTTTAGTATTGCTGGGGCATTTTTTTTACAGGAAAAATGGGATTCTACATTAGTGTATTCTATGAAACAGCTTAGTGATGCTAATGCAAACACTGAAATTATGAACTATTGCCATTACTTTAGAGCTATTAGTTTTAGAAATAAAAAACTTCTTAATGAAGCAAAGAAAGAATTTAATAGAATTTCTAATGATTTTAAGTTTTACCATAAAGTTAAAAGTCTTTTAGGAGAAATTGCATTAGAACAGAATGAATTTAAGAAAGCGCTAAGTTATTTTAAGGAGATAGAAAAATATTCTGCTTCGAAAAATAGTACATTAAAAGGAAATAATGTTTTGCATGATATTGGATTATGTTATTTGCATTTGAAGGAGTTTGATAAAGCAGAAGAATATTTATTTAAAAGTGCTCATGAACATGAGGCAGAAAAAGATACTTTAATGCTTATTGGTTCATATGTTGATATAGCTAATTTATATTATGAACAATATAAAGATTCACAAGCAATACCCTATTTTGAAAAAGCATATCATCTTTCTAAAAAAGTAAAATCATTTGAGTTAAAACAAAATGCCACATTAAACATGGCAGTAGTAGAAGAGAACAGAAAAAATTTCCCTTTAGCTTTAACTTACAGAAAAGAATACGAAACCTGGAAAGATTCTTTAAACGATCAAAACAAAGTCTGGGAGATTGCAGAAGTTGAAAAGAAATTTGCAGTCAAGCAAAAGCAAAAAGAAGTCAACGTTCTTGCTGCAGAAAATAAAGCAAAAATAGCCGAAAGAAATGGGTTTCTCATTTCTTCGGTTTTGTTGTTTGTACTGTTGGGTACCGGAGTTTATTTTTACAGGCAGAAAATCAGAAACAATAAAATAATCCTGGCTCAGAAAAACGAACTGGACGAACTGAATGCTACAAAAGATAAATTGTTTTCAATTGTCAGTCATGATTTGCGTTCTTCGGTAAACGCCTTAAAAACCAGCAATGGTAAATTGATCCAGAATCTGGAAAGTAAAAACTATACCGAACTCGATGTTTTATTGCACAAAAACAGTTCAATTGCCAGTGGTGCGTATAATTTATTAGACAACCTGCTCAATTGGGCTTTGCTGCAAACCAAACAAGGTTATTTTTATCAGGAATCATTGCATTTGATGAGAATTGTAGAGCATGTAGAGTACAATTACAAACCTTTGATGTTGAATAAGAATATTGAATTTAAAAGCAATGTTTCAGCTTCAGATTATGTGTTTGCCGATCTGGATTCGCTCAAAATCATTATTCGGAATTTTTTAGACAATGCGATTAAATTCTCTAAAGAAAACGGAACGATCTCTATTTACAGCCGTCCTTCATCAGAAGAATTTTGTTATCTGGTAATTGAAGATACCGGATTAGGAATGAACGAAGCGACAAGAAAAGAATTATTAAAAGAAACCATTTTGCTTTCGAAAAAGCAAAACGATGATATCATAGGAACCGGATTGGGAATGCAGTTGTGTAAAAGCCTGATTCGTAAAAACGAAGGGAAACTCGATATAGAGAGTGAGGAAAATGTTGGAACCAGGATTATCATAGCATTACCAAAGTTTAAAAACCATGGATAATATAAATGTACTTATTGTCGAAGATACACAGGAAGAAAGCGACGCACTTGTAAAAGTACTTACTGAAAATAATTATAACATTGCCGGGATTGCCCGTACGTATCAGGATGCATTAACGCTATTTTATCAAAAAGAAATTGACATCGTGGTTATCGATGTTTTTTTAGACGGAAAACCGGACGGAATTACCTTTGCAGAAACCATAAATATTGTTCCCAATAGCGTAAAACCATTTGTTTTTTTAACCAGTTCAAAAGACCGTCAGGTTTTCGAAAGGGCTAAATTGACCAAACCTTTTAGCTTTTTGTTGAAACCATTCAATGAGCTTGAAATTTTATATGCACTTGAAATGGCAGTCGAAAAGTTTTACGGACAAACCAATGCTTTCCATAGCGAAGATCAAAATGCTGTTGTCAGTAACGATTCGCTGTTTATTAAAAAAAATAAATCCTTGAAGAAAGTTCAAATCAGGGATATTGTGTACATAGAAGTCGAAGACCGCTATTGTAACATCATAACCGAAACAGAAAAATTTGTCATTTTAATTTCACTGACCAAAATCATTCAGCTTCTGGATCCGTCGGAATTTTTTCAGACCCACCGAAATTATATTGTAAACGCCAGTAAAATAGAGGAAATAATTGTAAATGATAATTTGATTGTCTTAAAAGGAAAACATAAAGTTACCTTAAGTGACAAATACAAAGACTTTGTAAAACACTTTAGAGTATTGAAATAAAATTTGTTTTTGAGTATTTTAGTGTTATATCATTTATGCGTATAAATAAATATTTTTTATATAACACTAAGTGCCAGAAATGAAACAATGTTGTGTTTTGAGATTAAACGAAACAATCTAAAATGCTTATATTCAATAGATATTCAAGGTCTTGTTTCTTTTGACTTTAGGACTTTTAAACTTTCAACTTTACTGTTAACGATCTCCTCTTTTTTTAAATCGGGGATCGTGTTTCGAAATGAATCCAGCTCTTCTTGTAGCCGGTTCAGGTTTGGGAAAACTTGCCTCTTCCGTTTTACTGGAAGGCTCGATTAACTGATTTAATTCTTTGATTTCAGCATCGGTTAAATCCCTGTAGCGACCAACGGGAACATCCAGCGAGATATTGATAATCCGGATACGTTTCAGTGCAGTAACTTCATATCCTAAATACTCAGACATTCTACGAATCTGACGGTTCAAACCTTGAGTCAGGATAATTTTAAAAGTATATTTACTGATTTGTTCTACTTTGCATTTTTTGGTAACGGTATCTAAAATAGGAACTCCGTTGCCCATGCGTTGTATAAAACGGTCGGTTATCGGTTTGTTTACGGTTACAGTATATTCTTTTTCGTGATTGTTACGGGCGCGCAAAATCTTGTTTACGATATCACCGTCATTAGTCATAAAAATCAGACCTTCACTGGCCTTATCCAGTCTTCCGATCGGGAAAATACGTTTTGGGTAATTGATATAATCGACAATGTTGTTTTTGACTTCCAGATTGGTGGTGCATTCAATTCCGACCGGTTTGTTGAAAGCCAGATAAATCATTTTTTCGTGTTTTTCAACGATTAGTTTTCCGTCTATGCGCACTTCGTCATCAGGTGAAACTTTGGTCCCCATTTCGGGTACAGAACCGTTTATGGTTACTCGTCCTTCTTCGATCAGTTTGTCTGCTTCCCGGCGTGAACAATAACCGGTTTCTCCAATGAATTTGTTAAGGCGTTTTAGATTTTCTTCCATGATACAAAATTAGTCAAATTTTAGACTTCTTAGATTGCTGGGCTACTTAGAATTTTAGATTTGGTTTGAATTTAGAAATTTTAAATAGATTTCTGTTTCTCTATGACTTTGATTGTCCTATTTATGATGAAATTCTTTGCTGTCTTCAGGAGTCTCATTTCTTTCAAACATTCCATAATCACGAATTACGGTTGCAATTCGTAAATGATAATCTTTAAAGATTTTATTTCTGCCTTTTTCCTGAGCTTGGCGGTGCATTTCTAGATTTCTCCATTGTTGAATACTTTCTTCGTTTTTCCAAAACGATAAAGACAGAATTTTTCCAGGGTCACTCAGACTCTGAAAACGTTCAATAGAAATAAATCCTTCAATACGATTTAATTCAGGCTTTAGACTTACAGCAATATCTAAATATTCTTCTTTTTTACCTTCGTTTGGGATGACTTCAAAAATTACAGCTATCATTTTTTTGAGTTATGAATTAAGTTAGAAGTAAGATATAACGAGTCTTTGTTCCTTTGAACCTTTGCTATTCTGAACCTTTCGAAGAAAACAAAAAGGCAATCACTTTTTGATACAATTCATCATCGTGCATGCCGTGACCTAACCCTTTGGTTTCTATAAACTGACTGTTTTTCCAGTTGCTGGCGATTTTTTTCCCTTCTTCAAAAGCAACAATTTTGTCTGTTGTGTCATGAGCAATTAACCCCGGAATATTGAATTGAGAAGCAAATTTTTGTCCGGAGAAATCTTCGAGTTTAAAATTGAAATGCGTTAAAAAACGATTTTCTAAAAGCGAAAACATCCTGGTATTTAAACTCAGCATCGATACATAATTATCAATCAGCGTTTTTAGGTCTGACGGTGCTCCTAAAATAACCATTTTATTAATGCTGGTATTTGGAAACAAATATTGATGGTACACACAGGCTGCACCCCCGATAGAATGCCCGATGATAATATCCGGCTGGTATTTTTCTACCGCTTTATTGATAAATTCAGCATAAAGCGGAACATTAAATTCCTTTCCGCTGCTTTGTCCGTGAGCAGGTGCATCAAGAGCGATAATGGTGCTTCCGGATTTTTGAAGATGCGGAAGCGTTTTTTTCCATCTTGATGAATTGCTTTCCCAACCGTGAACCAATAAGATTTTGGTTTCGTTTCCTTTCCAGATATAGGTTTGAAAATGGTGTTCGTTATGATGAAACGTTTCTGTTTCTGTGTTTCTTAGGATTTTTGGCAGTTTTTCTTTTTGCAGTCTGCCATCACGTGGCTGGCTGAAAAGCGCATAAGAAAGTTCAACAGCTTTTTGTGGGCGGATATAACTAAGTAAGTTAATATATTGTCCAACCGATTTTAATGTAATAAAACGAATTCCTTTTTTAAGTCCCAAACCTGGTAAAATTTATGGTAAAAAAAAGTCCCGATGTTGATCGGGACAATTTTATTTAGATTTTAGCGAACAATTGTTCCATTTTCTCTCTCTCTTCATCAGCAAGTGCGCTGTCAACTAAGATTCTTCCAGAATGCTCATCCGTTATGATTTTCTTTCTTGAAGCAATTTCTACCTGAGTCTGTGGAGGAATTGTGAAGAATGATCCGGCAGAAGCTCCTCTTTCGATAGACACAACAGCTAAACCATTACGAACACTGCTTCTGATTCTGTTGTAAGCTGCCAATAATCTGTCTTCGATTTGTGCGGCATATTCAGCAGATTTCTCAGTTAAGAAAATTTCTTCTTTTTGAGTCTCAGCCATAATAGCATCTAACTCTGATTTTTTATGTTTTAAGTGTGAGCTTTTAGCTTCTAATTTTTCTTTTAGATTTGAAATAACTTCTTTCTTGTGCTCAATAGAAGCTTTCATTTCTTTGATTTGTTTTTCAGCCAGCTGAATTTCTAATTCCTGAAATTCAACTTCTTTTGTCAAAGAATTAAATTCTCTGTTATTACGAACAGATTCTTGTTGTTTTGTGTATTTTTTGATAACCTCTTTGTGCTCCTCAATTGCAATTTTCTTTGCTTTGATTTGCTCTTCAATCACTTCTAGTTCACCTTTCAGTTTCTCTGAACGAGTGTTCAGACCTGCAACTTCATCTTCTAAATCTTCAACTTCTAAAGGCAGTTCTCCTCGTACGTTTCTAATTTCGTCAATTCTTGAGTCAATAAGCTGTAAATCGTATATGGCTCTTAACTTGTCCTCAACACTTAATTCTTTCGTATTCGTCATATTCTATAAGTACTTAACTGGATTTGTATTTTCTTCTGATAAAATGATGGCAAAATTAAGGATTTTTTTCCTAAGATAATCAACAATATAATTTTTTGTATAGCGTTCGCTCTCAAAATGACCAATATCGGCCAAAAGTAACTTGTTTTCGGCTTCATAAAACTGATGATATTTTAAATCAGCAGTTAAAAAAGCATCTGCTCCTGCGTTGATGGCGTTTCGAATGGCAAAACTTCCCGAACCGCCCAAAACAGCTACTTTTTTTATTTTTTTTCCTGTAAAGGCTGAATGTCGGATTCCGTCAGCAACCATTTTATCTTTTACAAAATGCAGAAACTCTTTTTCATCCATTTCGGTTTCAAATTCACCAATCATTCCTAAACCAATGTTTTGATGCGAATTTTGTAAATCATAAATTTCATAAGCCACTTCTTCGTAAACATGATTCGCAAAAAGCGCTTTTAAGATTCTGGATTGTAAATATTTTTCAAAAGTAACTTCAATTTTTATTTCCTCTGTTTCTGTTAATTCGTGGCGTTCTCCAATTACAGGATTGCTTTCAGAATTGCCTTTGTAAGTTCCGGTTCCGTTTGAGTTAAAACTGCAGTTTTCATAATTGCCAATTGTTCCGGCTCCGGCTTCAAACAGTGCCAGACGTACTTTTTGTGCATTTTCGGGAACTGTGTAAGTAACTAGTTTTTGAATGAAATTCTGCTTAGGAATCAAAATCTTTGAATTGATTAAGCCTAATGCATCACAAAATATTTTGTTTACTCCCTGCGAATGATTATCTAAAGCAGTATGAACGGCATAAATAGCAATATCGTTTTTGATGGCTTTTAAAATGGCACGTTCGACATAGTTTTTGCCGGTGATTTTTTTGATTCCGGAGAATAATATTGGATGAAAACAAACCACCAGATTACAGTTTTTGGTAATGGCTTCGTCAATTACTGCCTCTAAAGCATCATGGCAAATCAAAACCCCGGTGGTTTCAGTTTCTGAATTCCCGACTAAAAGCCCAACATTGTCAAAATCTTCAGCATAGGCCAAAGGAGCCATTTCTTCAAGAACGTCTATTATATTTTTGATTTTCATCTTTAAATTTTCATTATTTGTATTAACAAATTAACGAATTTGTTTGAAGTTGACCTTTGCTGAATGCATATTATTTACATTAATAATGCATATTTTGTATATTTGTAATTCTAAATCAATCGATATGACTACAGTAACAATAAAAATTAACGAACGTACTAAAGCAGGAAAAGCTTTTATGGCTATTTTGTCTGAAGCTTTTGTTAAAGGAGCTGATGGAGTAGAGATTGTAGAAACAGATTCAAAGAAACTTATAAAAAAAAACAGCCCCTATAATCCTGAATTTGTAAAAATGGTTTTAGAATCAGCAAAAAGAGGTGATTATACTGATGTTGATCCAAAAGATGTATGGGGAAGTTTGGGCTTAAAATAGAAAAATTAGCTGAAGCACATTTAAAGAAACATTTTAAAGCAGGTAATCAGGCCAGTATTAAAAAAATCACTCAAATATTAGAAGAACTTAGTGAAACTCCTTATGAAGGCGTTGGAAAACCGGAAGCATTAAAATACGGACTAAGTGGTTTTTGGTCGAGAGAAATAAACTCTAAAGACAGAATTATATATAAAGTGCAGGAGGATATTGTAACCGTTTTTGTAATTTCCGCAATGGGACATTATTCAGATAAATAACTTTATGAACTTACTTAGAAAAATCCTTTTTCCTTTCGCTATTTTATACGGATTTATTACTTCTATCCGTAATTTCCTTTTTGATAAAGGAATTTTAAAATCTACTTCGTTTGATATTCCTGTAATTGCGGTTGGAAATCTTAGCGTAGGCGGAACCGGTAAAACACCTCAAATTGAATATTTAATTCGGTTATTGTCGGATAATTACAAAGTAGCCACTTTAAGTCGAGGTTATAAAAGAAAATCAGAAGGTTTTGTTCTGGCTGATTCAAATTCAAATGCTGAAATTCTGGGTGATGAACCTTTTCAGTTTTATCAAAAATTTCCAAACATTCAGGTGGCGGTTGATGCCAATCGGGCTAACGGAATTACGCAATTGCTTTCACAGAAAATAAAACCGGAAATTATTTTACTGGATGATGCTTATCAGCACCGAAAAGTAAAAGCAGGATTTTATATTTTACTGACAGCTTTTGATGATTTGTATGCTGATGATTTTATGCTTCCAACCGGAAATTTGCGTGAAGGCAGGAGCGGAGCCAACCGGGCTAATATTGTGGTTGTTACCAAATGTCCGAAGAATTTGTCTGATGAAAAACAAAGTGAGATTCGGGAGAAATTAAAACTAAACTGTTCACAGCAAATCTATTTTACGTTTACAGATTATGATGATGCAATTTATAATGTAGGAGAAAAAATTGCTGTAAACGAAATTAAATCAGAGCCAAAACTGCTTTTGGCCGGAATTGCAAAGCCAAAACCTTTTTTTGATTATTTAAAGAATGAAAATGATGTGTGTCTGACTTTTCCGGATCATCATCATTTTTCTGAAACAGACTTAAAGGCAATTCAGGACAAAGCCGGGAATGAAAAAATCATTACTACTGAAAAAGACTATGTGCGGCTGAAAGATTCAGGATCGCTTTTACAATTATATTATCTGCCAATAAAAAGTTCTTTTGTCAGGCATCAGCAAAATTTTGACGCTTCAATTCTGAAATTTGTCAGGGATAATATAAATTTTTAGATAATTTATTTAAAAAATTTAGCAATTGTACTATAAAACTCATCAGGCACAAAGGGTTTTGTAATGACGTCATTCATTCCAAAAGATAAAAGCTGATCTCTGTTTTCGTCAAGTGAAATGGCTGTTAATGCAATAATAGGTGTGGTTTTGTCAAATTCACGAATTTGTTGGGTTGCAATTGTTCCATTGATTCCGGGAAGGTGAACATCCATTAAAATCATGTCAAATTGTTTTGTTTTTATTAGTTCTATGGCTTCTTCGCCGGTATCTAATATTTCACAATTCATGGATTTTTTCTCCAGCATTTTCCTCGTTATCATCTGATTTATTTTGTTGTCTTCAATCAATAAAATCAGTTTGTTTCTTAGTTGGTAGTCATTGTATATTTTAGTTTCCGGAATATCTGTTGATGGTTTGTCGCTTATTCCAAAACTTAATTTTAAACTAAAAGAAGATCCTTTGCCAACCTCGCTTTGTAGTTTTATTTTTCCACCCAAAAGTTCTGTTAGTTTTTTGACTATGGTAAGTCCCAAACCGGTTCCTCCATATTTTCGATTTACTTCTACAGAACCTTGTGAGAAGCTTTCAAAAACCTTTTTTTGTTTGTCTTTTGGAATGCCGATTCCGGTATCTGTTATTTCAAAGTAAACAGTAGCATTTTCGTTTTCAAGATTATCTAATTTAGCGATTACACTCACTTCACCGTTTTGAGTGAATTTTAAAGCATTGTTTATCAGGTTCAGGATTATTTGTGACAGCTTAGTTTTGTCGCCAATAAGGTTGTCCGGAATAGCATCGTCTACTTCAAGTTTAAAATGATTGTTATTGACAGCTGCTAATTCTTTTAATGAATTTTGAATGTTGACAAGCAGTGTTTTTAAATCAAAAGTGATTTTTTCAATTTCAATTTTAGTCGATTCAATTTTGTTTATTTCAAGGATCTCATTGATAAATGTTGTGAGGTAATTTCCGGAGAATTGCAGGGAATCTAAATATTTTAATTGGGACTCTTTTGGGTCGTCTTCAATTAATATATGAGCAATTCCGTTAATGGCATTTAGTGGTGTCCGGAGTTCATGGCTAACAGTAGATAGAAATTCTGATCTCGCTTTTGTCGCTTCTTCAGCTTTGTTTTTGGCTATTACGAGTTCTTTGTTTTTTTCTTTTAATAGTAAATTGTTTTGCGTTCTGATAATATTGTTTTTGTACAATGCCAGACTCAGTAACGATAAAATAGAGATAAGGGCAATCGCTAAAATGCTGATTAATTTTGAATAACGGTATGTTTTTACCTGTGCAGTTTCTTCACTTTTTCTTTTAAATTCGTCATTTAAAAGTTCATTTTTCTTTGTTTTTTTGAATTCGTCAAAAACAAATTTAGCATTTTTAAGCTTTACAATATAATTCTCGATCTGCTGGTACTCATCTAAATAGCTAAAGGCAAGTTCAAAATCTTTTTTGTTTTTATGATATTGACTTAGCGCCAGAATAATTTTTGACTTTTGTTTTAAATTCTGATTTTTTTGATAAAGTTTTAGTGCTTTATTAAAATAAACAATAGCCGAATCATTTTTTTGTTGTACAGCAATTAAACCGAGCTGATAATAAGCATCGGATCTGAGTGTTGAAAAATTATTATTGTCCGGAAGCTGGATTATTTTTTTTAAAATTTTGGAAGCTAAAATGTAATCTTTATGGGATTTAAGTTCAATTGCTTTTTGTAAATTTAAATTCTGAGAGTCGTTTAAATTCAGTTTATTGAAAACTGCATCTGCTTTTTTATAGTATGCTTCGGCAGTTTCATAATTCTTTTTTTCGGTGTTTACAATTCCGATGTAATATAAAGCAAGTGCTTTGGTTGCTGATAATGGGAGCTTATTAAATAAGGTAATGCTCTTATGAAGCTGTTTTAAAGCCTCGTCATAATTGAACTGGTTGTAGTGGATTTTTCCAAGCTTAAAAGTTTGATTTGCCTGATTTTCTGTTAAATGATGATTTTGGCAATAGTTTATAGATCGTTCTGTAAACAATACAGCTTTATCATATTGTTTATTTTTAAGACTGACGTTTATGGCTTTGTTGTAATACGAAATACTGTCTATATCCGTTTTGGTTTGCGAATACAAAGAGGTGTAATAAAAACTGATAAAAATAAAAAGGTATTTCATATTGTAATACTTTTTATAATGAATCTTATGTTTTTCTCATCAGCAGAATTAAATCGATTAATCTTGATGAATAGCCTATTTCATTGTCGTACCAGCCTACTACTTTTACCATTTTATCTATGACAGATGTCAATTGGGCATCAAATAAGCAAGAATGTGTATTGCCTATAATGTCAACGGATACGATTGGGTCTTCTGTGTAATCCAGTATTTTATTTAAATATGTTTTTGAGGCTTTTTGAAAAGCCTCATTAATTTCTTCGATTGTAACAGCGCGTTTTACATTGAATGTAATATCTGTTAAAGAACCATCAGGAACCGGTACACGAATACCGCAACCTCCAATTTTTTGGTGCAGATTAGGGAAGATTTTGGTAAGTGCCTTGGCAGCTCCTGTTGTTGTCGGAACAATTGACTGACTGGCTCCTCTTGCTCTTCTTAAATCTTTATGTGGCTGATCGTGTAAACTCTGGTCTGTTGTGTAAGAGTGTATTGTTGTAATGTAAGCTTGTTCAATTCCGCATAACTCATCAATAATTTTAATCATTGGAGCGGCGTTGTTTGTTGTGCAACTTGCATTTGAGACAATTTTTTCATTTCCGTCCAAAATTCCTTCGTTTACCCCCAGAACAACTGTTTTTATTGTGTCTACTTCAGACGGAGCAGAAAGAATCACTTTTTTGGCGCCGGCTTCAATATGTGCATTTAGTTCTTCGTGCGTTTTGTTTTTTCCTGTTGATTCAATTACAAAATCAATATTATGGCTTTTCCAGTCTAAATTTGAAATCTTATTTTCATGAAAAAATAAATAATGTTTTTCATTTACAAAAATGCCTTTTTCATCATGAGATACCGCAAAAGGTAAAACTCCGTGAATGCTGTCATATTTTATTAAATGTGACATTGTTTTGTTGTCTGCAATATCATTAATTGCAACAACTTCAATTTCGTTATGATTTAAAAGTAATCGAAATAAATTTCTGCCGATCCTTCCAAAACCATTTATAGCAATTCTAGTTTTCAAATTTTTAAGCTGTTGATTTGTTTAATCGGTTAAAACAAATTAAAGATTAACCGAATAAACTTTTTACAATATATGTTTTTGTGCTTTGTAAGATGAGCGAACAAGAGGTCCGCTCTCCACATGACGGAATCCTAATTCAAGTCCAAATTTCTCGTATCTTTCAAACTGTTCCGGAGTTATGAATTCTTTTACCGGTAAGTGTTTTTTACTTGGTTGTAAATATTGACCGATAGTTACTACATCGACATTTGCATTGCGTAAATCTCTCATGGTTTGAAAAACTTCTTCTTCAGTTTCTCCAAGACCTAACATGATTCCTGATTTGGTTCTGTTAATTCCTTTCTCTTTCAAATAACGTAAAACCTCCAGGCTTCGGTCGTATTTTGCCTGAATACGCACTTCACGGGTCAGTCGGCGAACAGTTTCCATATTGTGTGAAACAACTTCCGGATTCGCTTCTACAATTCGGTCAATGTTTCTTTCGATACCTTGAAAATCAGGGATTAAAGTTTCAAGTGTAGTATTTGGGTTCATTCTGCGGATTGCTTTTACAGTTTCTATCCAGATAATAGAACCACCGTCTTTTAAATCATCTCTGTCTACACTTGTGATTACAGCATGTTTAATATTCATTATTTTGATAGAGCGGGCTACTTTTTCAGGTTCATCCCAGTCTACAGTTTCGGGTCTTCCGGTTTTTACACCACAAAAACCGCATGAACGTGTACATACATTTCCTAAAATCATAAAAGTGGCCGTTCCTTCTCCCCAGCACTCGCCCATATTTGGGCAGCTTCCTGAGGTACAGATGGTGTTGAGGCTGTATTTGTCTACCAAACCACGAAGTTCAGTGTATTTTTGTCCAATAGGAAGCTTAACTTTTAACCATTTAGGCTTTCCGGTTGGTATATTTTCTATTGCGGTTTCCATACATTAAAATTGAACTACAAATATACGTAAACTTGTATAAGTTAGGATACTGTCTAATTACTATCTTATCGATTTTATTGGTTAATTATCGATGATTTGTTAATTTTATATGATAAATTAAGTCCGAATTTGAATAATACAATGAACTTATTGTTTAAATGGTTAAAAAAGAAATAAATATTAAGGGTTTTATAATTTTAGTTCTAAGTATATTTGTAGTGTTAATTTAAATCTGATTAAGAATGAAAAATAAATTTATACTTTTAGGAATTCTGTTTGCTTCTTTTGGTGTAAGCCAAATGAATGCACAGATTAATTTGGGAGATAAGGCCATTGGAGCTCTTCAAAAAGGAGTTACAAGTTTTACTTTAACAAACGCTGATGCAGCAAAATTATCTAAGGAAGCCGTTGATAAATTGGATGCAGAGAATCAGGTGGCCGGTCCAACAGATCCTTATACACTGAGACTAAATAGGGTTTTTGGGAAACATTCCTCAGGAGAAGGTTATACCCTGAATTATAAAGTGTATAAATTAAAAGAAGTAAATGCATTTGCAACGGCAGACGGTAGTGTTCGTGTGTATTCAGGATTAATGGATATAATGGATGATAATGAATTGCTGGCAGTAATTGGTCATGAAATTGGTCACGTTGCTAATAATGATTCAAGGGATGCTATGCGTGCGGCTTACCAAAAAGAGGCTCTGATTGATGGTGCTTCTTCACAGTCGGCTACAATTTCTAGTGTTACAGACAGTCAGTTAGGAAAAATTGGAAGTGCTATGATTGACAGCAAGCACAGTCGAAAACAAGAAGCTGAGGCCGATTTATTTGCGTATAATTTTATGAAGAAAAACGGCTATAATGTTAATGCTGAAGAATCTGCATTTAGAATTTTGGCTAAAATGAGTGAGGGTACAGAAGCATCGTTTTTAGAGAGAATGATGAGTTCACATCCTGATTCAAAACAGAGAGCCGAGGATGCCAAAAAAAGAGCCGAGAAAGATGGCTTGTATAAAGCTTATGTACAGCAAAAAATAGTAAATACAGCACCTGCAGCCACACCTGCAAAAAAGACAACAACGAAGAAAAAAACGACAACAACAAAAAAGAAATAAGAGTTTCTAAAATAAGTAAAAAGCCCGGCAAATTTAAAACTTGTCGGGCTTATTTTTTTAACCTAAAACGTGATGTGCCAGTACTTTTTGTACGTCATACACATTTACCGATTTATTGAATTGTTTTACAATGCTTGGCTGTAATTCGCTTGAAACCCAAATTTTTAATTCGGCATCAAGGTCAAAAGTTCCGGCAGTTTCTACACTAAATCGTGTAATGCTTTTATATGCAATTGATTTGTATTCTGTTTTGCTGCCTGTGATTCCCTGTACGTCAACTAAAATTAATCTTTTGTTGGTAAAGATAAAAGTGTCACGGATTAATTTGAAACCTATTTCAAATTGTTCATTATCAGTTAAAAGCTGTCCGTATTTTTTAATTAAATCTTCTTGGTTTACAGAACTGGCATTGCCAAGAATAGCTGAAAATATTCCCATTTTTTACTGTTTTTAATTTTGATTTATTTGTTAAACTATTGTAAAATTAATCGATTTTCTGGTTTTTTGAAAATTTGTTTAAGTTTAATACAAGCGGTGTCAGAATTAATGAAATTAGAATAGATGCAATAATTGAAACGATAATGTTGCCATATTCTTTAGCTCCAAGACCTGTATTAAATCTAAATGCTAAAATCGTAGTAGAGATTAATAATAACAAAATCCAATAGTTTTTATTTATTAAAGAAACTGGAGGAGAGCTTTTGGGTAGCTTAAAAAAGGTATAAATAATAATAGTTCCTCCTGTAATTGTGCTTGAATGTTGTGCAATTTTTATTGCTGGAATTTTTATATTAGAAATAACAAAAGTTTTTTGCAGACTGGCGATATGATTGATAAAATATCCGTGATCATGAGTAAAACTGTCCCACAAAAGATGTGTAGTTGTTCCGATTAAAATTGATATTATTATAACAAACCAGTTCTTTTTAAAAGAATTGCTCCAGTCAAAATTATTAAAAGTGAAAAATCGTATTTGAAATACCTTTGGTGCATTTTGGAACAACTGTTTTTTAATAATATTGTGAAAAAGAAAACAGAGAAGAAGAGCAAGAGGTAAATCAAACCATAAGATTCCATCAAGTGTATGGCTGTAAAGACTTTTACTTTCATTCTGATAAAATATTCGAAATCCGGGACTATACTACCAATGACAAGCCCTGTTAATGAAAACCAATTTTTAGGTAAATATTTAAATGGTAAAACAACCGCGGGATGAGAAAAGGTAAAAGGCATTAAAAATAATTTTAGACGCTGGGTTGATTAATTTTGATATAAATGTACATTTTTAATCAAAAAAAAAGCAGAACCTAAATTCTGCTTTTTTCTATCATTATTCCATTTCTGTTTTTATAGTAATCGGAAGGTTATACGCCGTTCTTACTGGTTTTCCGTCTAAAATTCCGGGAGCCCATTTTGTTTTTAGAGATTTTAAAACTCTTACAGCTTCTTTACCCATTCCGTAACCTGGATCGCTTTTTACTACAATATCAGTCATTGTACCGTCTTTTTCGATTACAAAAGAAACGTATACTCTTAATGTTTTCTCGGCATCCAGTTCTGGCTTGTTGAAATTGTTTCCTACATAAGTATAAAACTTGCCTATTCCTCCAGGGAACTCAGGCATTTTGTCTAATATTGCACTGTTTATTATGGTACTTCCTGTTCCGCCGTCAACTCCTGAACTGGTTCCGGTTCCGTCTCCTGTACCGCTACCTGATGATGGTAATGCATTAACTACAGTACCGTTTCCTGTAGAAGTATTGTCTACAACAGGTGTGTTGTCTTTGTTTGGAGCGATTTCTGGTAAAGCATCCTGGGTAGGAACAACAACAGGATTTACTAACTGACGAGCCTCTGTTACTTGTGCAACAGCCTGTTGTTGCTGTGCTGGTGGCGGAGCGACAGCTTCATCTGTTTTTGGCTTTACTATTTGGTCTAAATCAACTGGTCTCATTACGTCATCAATCGGAGGAATGCTTTCAGTAATAGGAGAGTTTGTTGTGAATTTACCAATCAGCATCGATACACTTCCTATGGTTGCTATTAACAGTAGGGCCATAAATAGTGCTGTGACAGTTGTTTTGGCATTTTCCTGGCGTAATTGATACGCGCCATATTCTTTGTTTTTGTTTTCGAAAACAAGATCGGTCCACTTGGTTTCATAGATGCTTAATTTAGACATGGTAATTGGATTTAAAAGGTTAAGTAATATTAAATCATAAGCAATAAGGATTTTAGTTTAACTAAAAACGAAAACAAAGAACTTTTGGTATGTGAATTGTTTATTTTTTTAAGAATAAAATTATGGATATTTTATCCTTTTTTTAAAGATAGTAAATTATCTGTTACGTTCGATAATTTCTGCCAATAATTTTTTGGCGCGGAGTAATTTTACTTTTACATTGCTTAAAGGCTCATCAATTTTGAGTGCAATTTCCTGATAGGTCATTTCCTGAAAATAACGTAACTGAATGACTTCCTGATAGTGTGGTTTTAATTCTTTGATGCATAAAAGCAAACGGGAAAGGTTTTGCTCCTTAATTAATGCATCTTCTGCAGATGGAGTAGGATCGGCAATATTGTATGCCTGCTGATCTTCGTTGTCGGTGATTTCAATAAAAAGACTGGTTTTCTTTTTTCTTAATAAATCAATATAAACGTTTTTTGCAATGGCAATTAACCAGGTGTTGAATTGAAATTCGGGATTATAAGTAGCAATTTTATCGAAAGCTTTTGAGAAAGTTTCAATGGTAATATCTTCAGCCGTAGTTTCGTTTTCGGTACGTTTTAGCATAAAGCTGTACACTTCATTCCAATAGAAATCTAATAAAAAAGTAAAGGCAATCTGATCACCTTTTTTTGCTTTTTCTATTTTAGAATTTATTTCCAATGTACAGGTTTTGAGAAAATATTGGTTATAAAGATATTGATTTGTGTGAATATAAGTATGAATTCTACAACCGGAAACCAAATTTTAAGATCTTTTTCTTTTAATTTGCCTGCAGAGAATCCGGTTACAGTCCAGGCAATAGTATAACGGGTTGCCAATAGAGCCAAAACCACGATCCATTGAAATTGAAATGACAATAAAACAATGGCTAATACGAAGAATAATAATTGTGAACTGTAAAAAAGCCCCAGTTGTATTTGATCAAAAAATTTATAATAATTAGCAGTCGAAGTATGTCTTCTTTTTTGCGAAAACCATTCTTTGTAAGTTTCTTTCGGTTTTGAATAGGTAAAACTTTCAGGAGCATACGCAATGGTAGTGTTGGCTTTTCTTGCAGCCTGATTTACAAATAAATCATCGTCTCCTGAACGCACCTGTATGTGTTCGATAAAACCATTTACATTAAAAAACTCTTCTTTTTTATAAGCTAAATTTCTTCCAACTCCCATATATGGAAGTCCGATTCTGGCCCAGGAAAAATATTGTGTTGCAGTCAAAACAGTTTCAAAACGAATGACTTTGTTCAGTAGGGAACGATTAATTTTTTCGTAACCGCCGTAGCCCAAGATTATAGTCTTGTTCATGGTAAACTGAGAACTCATAGCTGTAATCCATTCTGTTGAAGTTGGGTAACAATCAGCATCTGTAAACAAAAGATAGTCTTTTTTTGAAGCTTTGATTCCTAAAGTCAGGGCATACTTTTTATTTCCCCAAAAGGCTTCGTTGTTTTGGACTTTTACTAAACGGATATTAGAATATTGCTTTTCAAATTCTTCAAAGACTTCTAAGGTTTCATCGCTTGAAGCATCATCAATTAGCACGATTTCAAAATCAGGATAATTTTGTTCTGCCAGTAGCGGAATATATTTTTTTACGTTTTCTTCTTCATTTTTGGCACAGACAATTACTGAAACCGGAAGTTTTTTTTGGGTAATGTTTTGAGATTTAGCGAAAGCAAACTTTCCGAAAATCCCTAAGTAGTAAAAAACCTGGATGAATACAACAGCAATAAAGAAGTAAAGTAAAAATATAAGCATATGTTTTAATGTCTTTTAATTTCCGAATCTTGCGAGTGCAAATGTAGGTATGAATTCCTAATTTTCAATAGTTAAAACCGATTTACTTTCGGCATTTTGACATTTCTTTTGCAACAGCAATAGCCTGAGGGTTTTCCGTTTTCTCCAGTTCTGAAATTATATTTTTGTAATTAGAATCATCACGGTTCTGGGATAGTTTTTTAGTCGCCTGAATTTCATTGATTTCGATTTCAAAACCAAAGATTCCTCTCGCTTCACGCATAGTTTTTGCTGATAAATTTTCTACCCGGACAGGATTTTTAGAATTGGCTTCGTATTTATCAACCAGCTTTTTTAACTGCTCTACAGAAGTTTCATAATCCACAATTCTGATTTTTCCATAAATATGTACGGCTATGTAATTCCAGGTTGGTACATTTTCGTGATCGTACCAGGATGAAGAAATATAGCTGTGTGGGCCTGTAAAAACAGCTAAAACCTGATCGTTTTCCTGAAAACCTTCTGCCTGCGGATTAAGTTTTGAAATATGGCCCTGTAAAACTTCTTTTCCGTCAGCATTAATCTCAAGTTCAATTGGAATATGAGTAGCACATAATTTTCCGTTAGTCTGATTGATTAGGATTCCAAAACTGTTTTCTTTTAAAAAAGTTCTGATTTCTTCGGGATTTTCGTTTTTATATAAATCAGGTGTGTACATTTCATATTGTTTTATGTCAATGATTTTCCAAAACAAATTGCTTCCGGCCGATCTGCATATTTTCCGTAATTCGGAATTACGTTGTAGCCTTGTTTGAGATAGAATTGAACAGCTTCGTTATTTTTTATGCGGGTTTCCAAAATCAGATTTGTGTATCCAATTGATTTGGCTTTTGCTTCTAAAAAGTCTAAAACCGTCTGTCCGATTTTTTTTCGCGGAAGCTTCGAATACATTCGTTTTACTTCACCAGTGTTTTCGTTAATTGGTCTAATCGCTCCACATCCTACAATTTCATTGTTTAATTCAGCGATGACAAATACAAATTTAAAGTTGTCATACTGCCAGTCTGTGAATGAATTCTTTCCATCACTTCCAAAACGGTTAAATAAATTTGCAGATAATTCTTCTGTAATTTGAAAAGTCTTTTCGTCGTTTGGATTCGTTATTTTTATGGAAAGAATTTTCGTCATCTTTCAAAAGGCTTTTTGGAATTAAATAAATTTGGTTTAGCACTTAAGTATAAAATGGTTAAGCCAATGATTGTAAAAATAATTCCTTCAAAAAGGCATTGTGCTCCCAAATCATTAAAAAGTGCTGTTCTAACAGGGCGGAATAAATGCGATACTATTTCTCTTCTGAAAAATTTAAGTCTTAAGAGGGCATAAAGGGATATTGCAATTATGATGGTATTTAATGGTGAAAGTTTATTTTTCCAGTTGAGGAAAGAAATTAAGAATATTCCAACTAATAAACCCAAAAAAATCCAGACATATACTCCGGGCCAAAAGCTTAAGGCATCTTCTTTTGTTGGGAATAATTGATTGTAATATTCTGGTTTTTGAATTTGAAAATGATTTTTTAGACAAATGACTTTTTCAGTTACACTATAAATTCTGAGTTGGAGGATTCCATTAATGAAGAAAATCATTCCAAAGAACTGAATTAAGATAATTCTAATGTTTAGTTTTCTCATCAATAGCAAAAATAAATGAATCCTTTTTAAATAACGTTTACTTCTGCATCAATATGGATGCCAAAAGTTTCAAAAACGGTTTTTTGAACCTCCTTTGAAACTGCTAAAATTTCCTGTCCGGTTGCATTTCCATAATTTACAAGGACTAGAGCCTGATTTTTATGAACGCCGGCATCACCAAAACGTTTTCCTTTAAAACCAGCTTGTTCAATCAGCCAGCCAGCTGGAACTTTTACCTCGGTTTCTGAAACTTCATAATATTTCATTTCAGGAAACTTTTGATGAATTTTTTCAAAATCAGACTTTAAGATAATTGGGTTTTTAAAGAAACTTCCACTGTTACCTAACTCTTTAGGGTCTGGTAATTTACTTTTTCTGATAGCGATTACAGCATTGCTGACATCTTTTAGGGAAGGTTCAGTAATATTGTTTTTTGCTAATTCAGCCAGAATATCCCCGTAAGAAGTATTGATTTTATGATTGCGTTTGGTCAGTTTAAAAATGACCGAAGTAATTATATATTGGTCTTTTACTTTATTTTTGAAAATACTTTCACGGTAGCCAAAATTGCATTCCGCATTGGTGAAAGTTTTCATTTCCTGAGTTGCAATATTCATAGCTTCGCAAGAAATAAAAGTATCTTTAATTTCAGTTCCGTAAGCTCCAATATTCTGAACCGGAGTTGTGCCTACATTTCCGGGAATCAATGACATGTTTTCTAAACCGCCAAAATTATTGTCAATTGTCCAGAGAACGAAATCATGCCATACTTCTCCCGTCTGGCTTTCTACCCAAACAAAATCATCGTCTTCTTTCGTGATTTTTTTGCCTTTTAAATCGATATGAATCACCAAAGCATCAATATCTTTCGTCAAAAGCATATTGCTTCCGCCTCCTAAAATAAATTTTTTCTTGTTTTTGTTTTCTTCTAAAACGGTTTTCAATTCTGCGATAGAATGTACAGCAACAAATTCTTTAGCATTAGCATCAATGCCAAATGTATTATAGTTTTTTAAAGAAAAGTTGGATTGGATTTCCATAAATAAAAAGGCTTTTTAATCTGAATTCAAAAGTATGAATTATAAGTTTTGGTAACTGAAAAGAGTGCAAATTTTTATGCTAGGAACGAAAGCTTGGAATTCTTCATGATTAATTTAAGCGTCTTCTAATAAAATCATTAGGATTATAGGGGAAATCATAGAAAGTAACAAAATTAACGCACCAATTATTCGATCTGAAATTTTTATTCCCTTTTTTCCTCTAGGTGGGTAATCCCACTTAGTTGCTATTATAATATTTCGATTGTATAAAGTTTGAAAAAGAGGGTTGAAAAGTCTAACTAATAAAATGAAAATTAAAGGAACAAAATAAAATGCACCTGCAGGATTTGATTTCAATCTAAAAATTCCAATGATGAAAAAACAGAAAGCAAAAATTAAATGTTTTACTAGTTTAGCATTGTCAAAAAGAGTATTATATCTAAAAGTTTTTGGGTTTAATCCTTGTCCCCAAAGCATATAAAAAAATAAGTATCCGAAAGCTAATGCTATAGGAGTGAAAATTAATATTTTTTCCATATTAATAGTCTAGGTTTCGATTCAGTAACTCATGATATTTCTCTGAAATAATCGTCATATTAATATAATAATTCGCATTCTCCTTCACAAATTTTCTATTTCGAATAATCGCCTCATTTCGTAATTCAGGATTTTCAAAAGACCAAATTAATTCTTCTGCCAGCATTTTGACATTATCGATTTCAATTAACTGTCCGTTTTCGCGATGTGTAATCCAGCTTTGATTTCCGGGAATATCAGAAACGACAGGATAGCAATTGCAGGCCATAGCTTCAAATAAAGAGGCCGAAACACCCTCGGTAATTGGCATACTGATATAAATATTCGATTGCTGTAATAATTTTGGAAGTTCTGTATTCGGAATTCTTCCTGTAAATATTACTTTGTTTTCGATCTGGAGTTCTTTTGCTAAATCTTTTAAAAACTGCAATCTTGTTCCGTCTCCAACAATGGTCAGAGAAAAATCAATTCCTTTTTGGTTTAAAATTCCGAAAGCTTTTAGAATAGAATCGTGTCGGTATTCTGGCTGTAGCGAACGTGTTACAATTGCCTCAATTTTGTTCGAATTATTAGTTGAAGGAGTAAAAATTGATAAATCAATTCCTTTTGGGAGTATTAAAACTTTATTCATTTCAACACCAGTCTCTTTCATGTGAATAGCCATGACAGGTCCCCAAGCATGAATTAAATGCGCTTTTTTAAAAGCATATTTCTGAATGAATTTTTTATAAGGATATAAAACTGAAGTTTCAGGCCATAAATCGGTTCTGCCTTGTTGTGCAATAGCAATAGTTTTGGATCCTGATAATGCGGCAAGAAAACCGTAACTTGTTGTTCTTTCAGCAATAATCATGTCCGGTTTTTCTTTTCTGATGATTTTTTGAATAGAAACAGGGGCAAATAAATACTCTAAAATACGTTTGAATCTTTGATTATTTGGAGTTTGAAGTTCCCAGGTAATAATTTCAAAATCGCCAAATTCTTTCAGGCCTTTCATCCAGGTAATGGCGTCGGCGCGATAAGATTCTCCAAGAAAAAGTATTTTCCTTTTCATTATAAAAGTTTTTTCGCCACGAATTCACGAATTAATTTTGAATAAATCGTGAATTCATGGCGTTTTTTTTCTAAAATTCTTCAGTATCCAAAGCGCGGTTGATGAATTCGTTTAGAGGTTTTAAAGCAATAAGTTTTTGACTCATTTTCTTTACGAAATCTTTTTCCAAGACTTCAGAAACGTTATAAACTTGAGTTGCAGTGAAGCTTTTCAGTTTTAAAAATTCAATTGCTGGATGGTCTTTTTCGTAACCGCGAGGCATACTTTTAAGTGAATTGTTTTCGTTTATGTCTAAACTTTTAAACTCTTTTTTGAAGTTTTTATCATTTAAAATTTCCTGTAAATCATCATAGAAAAAAGCAATTTCTTTACGGACTTTCTTTAAGTCTTCTGCTTCAGGTGAATAAAATCCGCCAGCAATAAAACTCGCGCCTTTTTCGATATGAACATAATATCCGGCGCGGTTCAAACCTTTTGTTCCGCCAGACATCCAGATTCCTAAATGTGCTTTGTAAGGAGATTTATCTTTAGAAAAACGAATATCACGGTTAATTCTGAAAGTACAGTTTTTGACTTCCAATAATTCTAAGGAAGGATCGAGTGGTTTCATGACATCGAGAAAATCGCTCACCAATTGATGATAATCTTTTTTAAAAACTTCATATCGTTTTTTATTGTCCTGAAACCAGTCTCTATTATTGTTTCTTTTTAAATCGTCTAAAAATTGCAATGATTCTTTCGCTAACATGTTTCTTAAATATTTATTGCAGTTGTTTTCTAAGTTTTGTTTAGGCTAATTTAATGATTTCTGTTTTGGGACTGATTCTGAAAATGATACAAATTATATCATTTTTTGAAATCATAAAAATTATAAATTAAATATTTTATAACTCTGATGTGTCGATTTTACAATCGTTTCGGTGCGTTCCGGGTGCGTGTCAGAAATAAAAAGCTGTCCAAAAGTTTCGGTATTTACCATTTCTACAATTTTGGCAACACGCGTTTCGTCAAGTTTATCAAAAATATCATCAAATAAAAGAATGGGTTTTACACCGCTTTGTTTTTTCAGAAACTCAAATTGAGCTAATTTTAGGGCTATCAGAAAAGACTTCTGTTGTCCTTGTGATCCGAATTTTTTTATCGGATGTGAATCAATTTCAAAAGACAAATCATCTTTATGAATTCCGACTGTTGTATAATGCAGCACTCTGTCCTTATTGATGTTTTCCTGTAAAAGCGTTAAAAGGTCTTTTTCGTGCAAATGGCTTTCGTAAACCAATTGTACGCTTTCTTCAGATCCGGTTATTGCCTGATGATGTACATTAAATATTGGTATAAATTGCTCAAGGAAATCTTTTCGTTTTTCAAAAATCGATTTTCCGTATTCATTCAGCTGTTCGTTATATATAGATAAGGTGTCGTTGTCAAAAGTATGATTAAGGGCAAAATACTTTAAAAGGGCATTTCGCTGCGTAATTACTTTTTGATAGTTTATTAATTGATGGAGATAAGTAGAATCTAACTGAGAAATTACACTATCCATAAATTTTCGGCGGGTTTCGCTTCCTTCAACAATCAAATCACGATCTGCAGGCGAAATAATGACTAGCGGAATAAACCCGATATGATCTGAGAATTTATCGTAGGGTTTACCATTTCGCTTTAAAACCTTTTTTTGTCCTTTTTTTAAACTGCAGACAATCTGCTCTGTTCTTTCGTTTTTATTTAATTCGGCATCAATTACAAAAAACTCTTCACCATGTTTGATGTTTTGAACAGCAAGTGGATTAAAATAGCTTTTTCCGTAAGCAAGATGATAAATGGCATCCAGTACGTTGGTTTTTCCAATACCATTTTTTCCCACAAAGCAGTTGATTTTGAGGTCGAATTCAAAACTTGCTTCGGAAAAGTTTTTATAATTGAATAAAGAAATTTTGTTTAAATGCATTTTTTAGGGACTCCACGTGAAAAATTCACCGTTTTTGGCAGCAAAAATTTGAGGCTGCAAATTACCGAAAATTATCGATATAATTGGTTTCGGAAGATTCTTAGGCTGATTTATTTTCCTGCTTCTGCGAAAGGACAAATGCTTTAGTAAAATATTTTTTTTAAAATAGTGATAATTTTGCTTTTTTTTATCTCAGTTTCAATAAAAATTTTATTTTTGCCGTTCACTAAATTAATTTTAAATGGCTACTTACAATAAAAGAGGATATAAAGCACCGAAAGAGAAGGAAGTAAAAGAAGTAACTGAAGAACAACAGGTAGTAATTGATGAAAAAGACAGCACAACAGCTGGTGTTTTTTCTAAATTAGATGAAACTGCTTCAAAAACTGAAGACTGGGTTGCTAAAAATCAAAAAATCATTATTGGTTTAGTTGCTGGTATTGCAGTTGCTACTATTGGATATTTAGCTTACCAGAAATTTATTGAAACTCCTAAACAGGATGAAGCTGCTAACGAAATGTTTGTTGCACAGCAAAACTTCCAAAAAGCTGTTGATGGTGTAGCAAGTGATTCATTATACAAATTAGCATTGAACGGTTCTGAAGGTAAATTCGGATTCATTAAAATTGCAGAAGAATATTCTGGAACAGATGCCGGAAATTTAGCAAACTACTATGCTGGTATGGCCTATTTGAATACAGGTAAATTTGACGATGCAATTAAATATCTTGGAGAGTTTAAGTCGGGTGATATGATTTTGAGTGCATTGGCAACTGGAGCTATAGGAGATGCATACTCTCAGAAAAATAACCAAAAAGAAGCTTTAAGTTATTATGTAAAAGCTGCTGAATCTAACAAAAACGATTTTACAACTCCTCGTTTCTTGTTAAAAGCAGGTAAAACAGCTTTGGCTTTAGGTCAGAAGGAAGATGCGTTAAAATATTTGACAGATATCAAAGAAAATTTTGACGGAACTCCTGAAGCTGCTTCAGTTGATGCTTTGATTGGATTAGCGCAATAATTTAATTTTTAGAGTTCAGATTTAGTTTTTAGATTTGTATTTTTGCAATCTAAATCAACCCCGAAATAAGGGTTAAATCTTAAATATTAAAAATGGCTACCGAAAATAAAAATTTATCAGAATACGATAAAAACACAATCCCAAATGCGAAAGACTTTCGATTTGGGATTGTTGTTTCTGAATGGAATGATACTATAACAGAAGGACTTTATAATGGTGCTTTTGATGCGCTGATCGATTGTGAAGTTCCTGCACAGCAAATTATCCGTTGGAATGTTCCGGGAAGTTTTGAATTGATTTATGGAGCAAAAAAAATGCTTCAGACACAAAACGTTGATGTGGTTATTGTAATCGGATGTGTAATTCAGGGACAAACCAAACATTTTGATTTTGTGTGTGAAGGTGTTACACAGGGAATTAAAGACTTGAATGTTCAAACCGATATTCCTGTTATTTTCTGTGTTTTAACAGATAATAACATGCAGCAGTCAATTGACAGAAGCGGAGGAGTTCACGGAAATAAAGGTACAGAAGCAGCAATTGCCGCTATTAAAATGGCCTACATTCGTCAGCAGGCTTCAATTGCACATACATTCAACCAGCCTTTGCTGACTTCCGGTGCTCTGCAGATTGAAGATTCACCAAGAAAAATAGAAAACGAATAAAACACGTTTGTTTTAAAAATATTAAAACCTATACTGTGTAATAATGGTATAGGTTTTTTGTTTTTTTTATGACATGACATATTCTAAAAGCCAAGAGAAAATTATTAAATTTGTATACCTTAGTTTAGATTTTAAATCAAAATTCTTAAATCGTTAATCTACTATCTTAAATTTTAATGTCAAGTATAATTCAATTACTTCCTGATCACGTTGCTAATCAAATTGCTGCTGGAGAGGTGGTCCAAAGGCCTGCTTCAGTGGTAAAAGAATTGTTAGAAAATGCTGTTGATGCAAATGCAACGGACATTAAACTGATTATAAAAGATGCCGGTAAATCATTGGTTCAGGTTATTGATAATGGCAAGGGGATGAGTGTTACTGATGCCCGTTTGTGTTTTGCGCGCCACGCAACTTCAAAAATCCGTCAGGCAGAAGATTTGTTTTCTCTTGCAACCAAAGGTTTTCGTGGAGAAGCATTGGCTTCTATTGCTGCAATTGCCCACATGGAAATGAAAACCAAACAAGATCAGGACGAATTAGGAACGCACATTGTAATTGAGGGTAGTAAATTTGTTTCGCAGGAAGTGGCTGTTTTACCAAAAGGCACTTCGTTTGCCGTGAAAAATCTGTTTTTTAATATTCCGGCACGTCGTAATTTCTTAAAGTCGGATACGGTTGAATTTCGTCATGTCATGGATGAATTTCAGCGTGTGGCACTTGCACATCCAAATATTCATTTTACTTTTTATCATAATGGGAGTGAAATGTATAATCTTCCGGCAGCAGGTTATCGTCAGCGAATTGTTGGAATTATGTCTGGTAAGACTAATGAAAAATTGGTTCCTGTAAATGAAGATACAGAGATTATCAATATTCAAGGATTTGTTTGCAAGCCTGAATTTGCGAAGAAAAATAGAGGAGAACAGTTCTTTTTTGTAAATGATCGTTTCATAAAAAGCGGTTATTTGCATCATGCAGTTATGGCAGCTTACGACGGCTTATTGAAAGATGGTTCACAGCCAAGTTACTTTTTGTATCTTCAGGTACCGCCTAATACAATTGATATTAATATACATCCGACTAAAACTGAAATAAAGTTTGATGATGAATCAGCTTTGTATGCTATTTTGAGAGCCTCAATAAAACATAGTTTAGGTCAGTTTAATGTGGCTCCGGTTTTGGATTTTGACAGAGATTCAAATTTAGATACACCATATCATTATAAAGATATGCAGGCGGAAACGCCAACAATTCAGGTTGATTCCACTTTTAATCCGTTTACCGATGACAAAACGAATCAGCATTTCAGTAAAGCCAGTTCGGGACCTTCAAACTACAGTTCAGGATCTTCGTCCGGGTCATCCTATTCTGGTTATTCAAAACGAGTAGAGCCTACTGCAAGCTGGGAAAGTTTGTATGTGGGACTGGATACCGAAAATTCTGAAAGTATAGAAAGTTCGCCTTTTACATTCGAAAATGAAGAAGTGACTTCTTCTTTGTTTAACGACGATGAGGTAGAACAGACTAGTCAGAAAACGTATCAGATTCATAAAAAATATATTGTTTCGCCAATTAAATCAGGAATGGTTATTGTGGATCAGCAGCGTGCTCATCAGCGTATTTTGTACGAACAGTTTTTACTAAATATGACCGTTACGCAGGCTTCAAGTCAGCAATTGCTTTTTCCGCTGGATTTATTTTATTCTTCTGCAGAAATGGAACTGATTGAAGAATTAAAACCTTCACTGGAAACCACCGGATTTGTCTTTGATGCGACAATGTCAGATCATGTTGTGATTTCCGGAATTCCGGTAAATATTACCGAAAGTGAAGTTCCGCTGGTAATAGAACAATTGTTGAGTGATTTACAGGACGGCATTCCTGCCAACAGTTATAGTCAGAATGATACTATTGCCAAGTCGATGGCCAAAAGTTTATCGGTTAAAACCGGATCATATTTAACCGAAAAAGAACAAGATAATTTAGTAAACGGTTTGTTTGCCTGTAAAGATCCTAATATTTCACCTTTTCAAAAACCTACTTTCATCACTATGCGTGTGGAAGATATAGATAAAAAGTTTGCCTTATGATGAATATCACTCCAGTTGTAAAACAACTCCTTATTATTAATATTATTTTTTTTGTAGGTTCTCAGTTGGTAGATGCATCTTATGGGTATTTATCATTGTTTTATCCTGAAAGTAATAATTTTCAAATTTGGCAGATTATTACTCATATGTTTATGCATGCACCATGGCCAAATTTTGCTCATATTTTATTTAACATGTTTGCATTATATAGTTTTGGTTCTGCATTGGAACATTTTTGGGGAGGAAAAAAGTTCTTGTTTTTTTATATTTCATGTGGACTAGGAGCAGCTTTGCTTCACACAGGAGTAAATTACCTTCAGTTGCAATCGCTTTTGAGTTCGGTTTCAGAATTGAATTTATCTAAAGCTGACCTTCATTTAATTTTGAATACAAGATATGAATCTGGGGAAATTATACAAGGTCAAGTTGCTGCTATTCTAAAAAATGCACATTGTACTCAAGAACAATTTAATATTTTAGGAGAGGCTGCTGGAATTGTACAATCTCCTGTCTTAGGAGCTTCTGGTGCAATCTATGGTTTGCTTACCGCTTTTGCCTTTATGTTTCCTAATGCTGAGTTAGCCTTAATGTTTATTCCTGTTCCAATCAAAGCGAAATATTTTGTTCCGGGAATTTTAGCAATTGATTTATTTTTAGGATTTAAAGGTAGCTCCCTTTTTGGAAGTGGAGGTACAGGGATTGCCCATTTTGCTCACGTTGGAGGAGCGATTGCCGGTTTTTTAATGATGTTATACTGGAAAAAAAATCAGTTCAATAACAATCGTTGGAATTAATTTTTAACTTTAAAATGATTAACTTTAAAAATCAAACGAAGACTTTATGAATATTCTTGACGATCTAAAACTGCAATATAAATTAGGAGGCATCGCAATGCGCATGATTTATTGGAATATTGCTTGTTTTCTTATTTCTTTAGTCTTCTATAAATTTTCAATTGGCCAGTTTGATTTTCCTAATTGGCTTGCATTGTCATCAGATCCGCAGGTTTTTATGTTCAAACCTTGGACATTTTTAACCTATGCGTTTTTCCATTTTGGATTCATGCATTTGCTGTTTAATATGCTGGTCTTGAATTTTGCCAGTAATTTATTCCTGACATTTTTTAATCAAAAGCAATATTTAGGGCTCTATATTTTAGGGGCTATATTTTCAGGGATTGTATTTGTTTTAAGTTATTATGTTTTAGGAAACTCAGCATCAATAGTTGGGGCTTCGGCGGCAATTATGGCAATTTTGGTGGCTGCTACAACCTATCAGCCATTAATGAATGTTAGGCTGTTTTTGTTTGGTAATGTGAAACTTTGGCATATTACAGGAGTTGTTTTGCTGTTAGATTTAATGCAGCTTCGGTTAGAAAATATGGGCGGACATATTTCTCATCTTGCAGGAGCTTTTTTCGGATTTGTATATATAAAAATGCTTCAAAATGGTACAGATTTAAGTGTTGTTGTTTCTAAAATATTAGATTTTTTTGCCAATTTATTTAGAAAATCCCCAACGACCCCATTCAAAAAAGTTCATAAAAATTACAAGAAACCTACAGAGAAAACCACATCACGAATTGTTACGAAAGACAAAACGCAACAACAAATTGATGAAATTTTAGACAAGATCAGCCAGTCCGGTTATGATTGTCTCACAAAAGAAGAAAAAGAGTTTTTATTTAAAGCTGGAAAATAATCCTTAGCCAAAAAATATGAAGAACCTTTCGTGGTTTAACAAAATAATGTTCTTTTTGAATATGGTGCTAACTGTGTTTACATTCAGCATTTATATTTTACCTTTTTTAGCACCTAAAAGTTTTCCACTTTTATCGGTGCTTACACTGTTTATGCCTGCTTTCTTTGTTGCAAATGGATTGTTTTTTCTTTATTGGGCAATTCAGTTTAAAAAACGTCTTATTTTGTCAGGTTTGGTTTTATTGACCGGAATTACGTTTATTAGTAAATTTTATAAAATATCAGGTAAAGAATATATTAAAGGAGAAAAGGATTTTTCTGTAATGAGCTATAATGTTCGGCTTTTTAATGTTTTTAAATGGCTGGATCGTGATGATATTCCGTCAAATATAAAAACTTTTATTGATGAAAAAGACCCTGATATTTTGTGTATACAGGAATATTCTAATTCTGCTCATCTTGATTTAAAAGTATATCCTCATCGTTATATCTTTATTGATGGAAAAAAAATAAAAACCGGTCAGGCCATTTTTTCAAAATTTCCGATTATAAATGAAGGGAATATTGTTTTTCCTAATTCGGATAATAATGTGGTTTATGCAGATATAAAACGTGGTAAGGATGTGATCAGGGTTTATAATATGCACTTGCAGTCTATTAAAATTTCACCTGATGTGAATGAGATTTCTGATGATATTGATAATGTTAACCAAAAAAAATCGCAGCGTATCTTTGCCAGAATAAGCAAGGGATTCAGGCAGCAGCAGGAACAGGCAGAGATTTTCAAAGAAAATATAAAACAATGTAAAACCCCGATTATTATTTGTGGAGACATGAATAATAGTCCGTTTTCTTATGTTTACAGAAATATTAAAGGAAAACTGAAAGATGCTTTTGAAGAAGCGGGAGAGGGTTTTGGAGCGACTTACAAATTCAAATATTATCCGGCCCGGATAGATTATATTTTTACAGATCCTAAAATGAAAGTAAAGCAGTTTGAAAGCTTTTCTGATTTTGAAAATTCAGATCATTATCCAATAATGACAAGACTTTCAATGGAATGATTTTTTAGTCGAAAGTGGAAAGTCAAAAGTCTGAAATTAAAAAGTTAAGTGATATGAAAATAATTCACAACTTACAATTCACAATTAATTTTATATAATTTTCTGCGTTTTTAAATAATCCATTGCGAATTTACCTTCGTTAAAAAGTAAATCTAAAACACTTAAATTGTTGATAAAACCATGTTTGTCATCAAAAACCTGAGGGTATTTTTCGAATGAATTAGCATCTTTTTTTCCGTTTGCCAAACGTCTGAAATCAGCAAAATCTGAAACATCGTGGAAATATTCAGTAGTTTTTCCAAATTCTAATTTCATTCTGAGGCATTTTGTTACAATGTCCAGAACTTCGAAATTTAAATCCATTAAAAAGGTGTGTTTTTTTTCAAAAATCGGAACAATATCGTCCTCAAAGTACTCAAAGAAAGGGGAGCTTCTGTATGCAGCTTCTAATGATTTAAAATGCTGTTTCTGCCAGTCAAATTCATTTTCGATCAAAATATCTTTTGTTTTTTGATGTGTGGTTTTAGAATGTTTGACAGGGATGTTTAATAATTGAATTCCATTCGGACTATAGATATAAGTTCTGTTTCTATTGGTCTGTTTCTGAAAATTATCTTCCATTTCAAAAGTTATAGTTTCAGATTGAGCCATTACCGCAAAATGACTAATTGAAGGAAAATAGGTAGGAAGTAATAAGGAATTCATTTTGTTTGTTTCAGAGTTTAAAAGTTTCAGGTTTCAGGTTGACGTTAAGAACGTGAAACCTGAAACCTGAAACAAAAATAACTTATTTTATTTATGCTTTGTTTTCTTTTCTCTTTTTCCAGAAGAATTCCCCAACAAAATAAAGGGCGAGAACAATTAGGAAATATTTGAAATAAGACTGAGGCTGGCCTTCACCATCAACAGTTGTGAAAACCCTGTCCCAGCGAATTTTGTTGATTCCTTTTCCGTTGGTATCCCAGCTCATCCAAATAAAAACAGGTTTACCAACAATATGGTCGCCGGGAACAAATCCCCAGTAACGACTATCTTCTGAATGATGACGATTGTCTCCCATCATCCAATAATAATCTTGTTTGAAAGTATAAGAGTTAGTTACTTGGTCGTTGATTTTAATTTCATTACCATTGATTTCTAATTTGTTTCCTTCATATACCTTTATTATTCTTTCGTATAAAGTTATGTTGTTACTATTTAATTGTACAGTTTCACCAGCTTTAGGAATTGATATTGGTCCGTATTCATCCATTGTCCATTTTCCATTGTGAGGGAAGATTAAGACATCTCCTTTTCCTTTGTCGATATACCTAACGATTGAATCTATCGTTGAGTTTTTTCTTAATTCAGCTGCGGCTTTTAATGTTAGATTTGCGTTTGCCTGAGCCAGATATTGTTCCTGAGCGTATAATCCTGATTTTGTAATCACATCAGCAGGGATTCCATTAAATCCAGTTTGTACGGTGTATGAATTGTCAGGATTATGGTTAGCAGACATAATATAAGGTCTTACGGCTTCTAATTGCGCATCGCTATTTGGTTTGATTATGTATGTTCTTGCAAATTCAGTAGAACCTGTAGATTTTAATAATTCGTTAGATACGCCTTTAGCAGCATAAATAGTATGTTCGTATTGGGGTTTTGCTCTTTCGGGTAAAATTAATTCTTTACCGTTAATATATACTAAACCATTTTTAATAGATAAATTGTCTCCAGGAATACCTACGCAGCGTTTTACGTAATTTGATTTCTTGTCAATTGGTTTTATAACACCTGGTCTTCCTTTTGGTTCAAAGAAATAATGAACAGTATCAACCGGCCAGTTAAAAACAACAATATCGTTTCGTTTTATTTGTTCTAAAGCAGGAAGCCTGAAATAAGGTAATTGCGGCCAGCTTAAGTAAGATTTCTTTTTTGTTAATGGAATAGAATCGTGAACCATTGGTAAAGCAACTGTTGTCATTGGGACTCTTGGTCCGTAGTTTACTTTGCTTACAAATAAAAAATCACCTATTAATAATGATTTCTCTAATGAAGAAGTAGGAATAGTAAAAGGCTGGATAACATAAGTGTGAACCAGTGTTGCTACGATTATTGCGAAAAGTAAAGAGTTTACTGTATCTGCGGTTTTGTTTTCGCTAGTTAATTTTCTGTTTGCATTATGCTCTAATTTTTGTGTATAGTTGACATAATAAATATAAAATCCGAATGTAAAAATTCCTAAAATAGTATCTAAAGTTGATTTTTTGCCAAAAGTCCTTAAGGTTTCTACCCAAACAACAGGAAACATAATCAGGTTTATAATCGGAATGAAAAGCAATAATGTCCACCATGTTGGGCGGCTTATGATTTTCATTAAAACAATAGAATTATAAACAGGAACAGCTGCTTCCCATGATTTTCTGCCGGCAGCCTGATATAATTTCCAGGTACCTAAAAAATGGATTATTTGTACTGCTAAGAAAAAAACAAACCAAAGATAAAGTGTCATAGTTTTATATTTTAGTTCTGAAATTTCAGAATATTATTTTTTGGATTTTATTTAGATTCCAGATTTAAAACGTCTTTCATAGTGTAGATTCCTGTTTTTCCTGCAAGCCATTCTGCAGCAATAACAGCACCAAGCGCAAAACCTTCGCGATTGTGAGCAGTGTGTTTTATTTCAATGCTGTCAATAGCTGAGTCATAATTTACAGTGTGCGTACCGGGAACTTCGCCAATTCTTTTAGCTTCGATGTGTATTTGATTATCTTTTGCTTCTTCTAAAGTCCACTCCGAATAATTGCTGTTTTCAATAACGCCTTTTGCTAAAGAAATTGCCGTTCCGCTTGGAGCGTCTAATTTTTGAGTATGATGAATTTCTTCCATTGATACTTTATAAGAATCAAACTGAGCCATAATTTTGGCTAAATATTCATTAAGTCCGAAGAAAATATTAACACCTAAACTGAAATTTGAACTGGAGATGAAACCACCTTGTTTTTCGTTACAAAGTGCTATCATTTCATCGTAACGGTCCAGCCATCCTGTTGTTCCTGAAACTACAGGAACATTTGCATGAAAACAATTTGAAATATTGTCTACGGCTGCTGTAGGTACACTGAAATCAATAGCAACATCTGCTGTCGAAAGTCCGTCGTAAGTATTAAACTCGTCTTTTTTCAAAACAATTTCATGACCTCTTTCCAGTGCAATTCTTTCGATTACCTGACCCATTTTTCCGTATCCTAAAAGTGCAATTTTCATTTTTTTTTGTATTTTTTTTAAATTTAAACAGATTAAAAATGCTGTTTAAAAGTTGTAGTTAAAAGTTAGTCCGACATTCGGTTTAAAAGTTACATCCGCAGGGTAAATTTCCGGACGGAGCGATAGTCTTTCGTTGACGTTAAATTGAATTAAAGCAGCATCAACATTGGCATCAATGATGTTTAGAACATAGAATCCAACAACAAAAAGAGCCGATAAATCGCGATTACGCTGATAAAATTTCTGACCGGCGATAAGCCTGTCATCGTCTAGATATTGGTAATTATCATTGTTATAACCTTCAAGTCTTCGTTTATAGGCGTCACGATAATCATTGTATTTTTTGTTATTGTCAATGTAGAAATACAGGCTGGTGCCAATTGCACCGTAAACCAAAGGAATTTTCCAATATTTTTTATTGTATGCTTGTCCTAAACCAGGTAAAATTGCTGAGTAGAAGGCTGCTTTTGCAGGTCTTAGTGGATCTATTTCCTCTAATTTACTAGTGTCTTTAGCTACCAAAACCGTTTCTTTTTCTGCCTGGGCAAAAAGAGAGACGGTTCCTAAGAGAAAGAACAAAAGACTTATGGGGACAATTTTATTCACTATCCGTTTATTAATTTTATAATTCTGTTAAAGTCTGCTTCGGAATTAAAAGGGATTGTGATTTTTCCTTTTCCGTTGCCAGCCACTTTTATGTCAACTTTTGATCCAAAATAGTCGTTGAAAGTGTTTTTTTGAGTTTCTCTAACTACAAACGCAGAATCTGCTTTAGGTTTTCCTTCGGCTTTAGGCTGATTTCCTTCGTGATAATTTTTAACTAAAGCTTCCGTTTCACGAACAGATAAGTTTTGGCTTACTATTTTTTGGTAAATATCAGTCTGAACATCTAAATCTTCAATATTGATAATAGCTCTTCCGTGTCCCATGCTGATAAAACCATCACGGATACCTGTCTGAATAATAGGGTCTAACTTTAAAAGACGTAAATAATTGGCAATAGTAGAACGTTTTTTTCCTACTCGCTCGCTCATTTGTTCCTGAGTTAATTGAATTTCGTCAATTAAACGCTGGTAAGAGAGAGCAATTTCGATGGGGTCTAAGTCATGACGCTGAATATTCTCTACTAATGCCATTACTAATGATTCATTGTCATTAGCAATACGGATGTAGGCCGGAATATGAGTTAGTCCAATTGATGTTGAAGCACGTAAACGGCGTTCTCCGGAGATTAACTGATATTTGTTGAAATCTAATTTTCGAACAGTGATAGGCTGAATTACACCAAGTTCTTTGATGGAAGTAGCTAATTCGCGTAGTGATTCTTCGTTGAAATTACTTCTGGGCTGAAACGGATTTATTTCGATAGCACTTATTTCAAGCTCAATAATGTTTCCAACTACTTTGTCAGCATTTTTATCTTCTACTGATGTAATATCATTTTCAGGATCTTTTAATAATGCTGATAATCCTCTTCCTAAGGCTTGTTTTTTAATTGCTTTTGTCATAAAAACTATTTGCTGTTTTTCTTTATAATTTCCTGAGCTAAATTAATGTAATTTACTGCTCCTTTGCTGGTGGCGTCATAATTGATGATGCTTTCGCCAAAACTTGGAGCCTCACTTAATTTTACATTTCTCTGGATAACGGTTTCAAAAACCATATCATTAAAGTGTTTCTGGACTTCTTCAACAACCTGATTTGATAAACGTAATCTAGAATCGTACATTGTTAACAATAGCCCTTCAATGTCAAGATCAGGATTGTGGATTTTTTGAATACTTTTAATAGTGTTCAATAGTTTTCCTAATCCTTCAAGTGCGAAATATTCACATTGAATAGGAATAACTACAGAATCAGCTGCAGTTAAAGCATTCAGAGTTAGTAAACCCAGAGAAGGAGCACAGTCAATAATGATATAGTCATATTCTTGTTTTGCTTCTTCTAATGCTTTTTTTAGCATGTACTCACGGTTTTCTTTGTCAACCAATTCAATTTCGATCGCAACAAGGTCAATGTGGGCAGGAATCACGTCAACGTTTGGCGATGTACATTTTAAAATGGCTTCTTTTGGTGTTACGGTATGCTCAAGAATTTGGTAAGTTCCAGTTTCAACTGTTTCTACGTCAATTCCTAGGCCAGATGTAGCATTGGCCTGTGGATCAGCGTCGATCAACAATACTTTTTTCTCTAAAACACCTAATGAGGCAGCAAGATTTACTGATGTAGTAGTCTTTCCAACGCCTCCTTTTTGATTAGCAATAGCAATGATTTTGCCCATTTATTTTCTGAATTTTGAACCGTAAAAATACAATTATTTATGGTTTTTGAAAATCTATTTTGTTAACATTTATGAAACGCTCCTGAACCTTTGTTTGGTGGGTGTTTAAGTGAAATTAATTTTACTTTGAATGAAAAATATTAACGAAGATTCTTGCTGTTTAATATAGATTTTGCAAAAAAATGTTGTGCTTGGGAAATCTTTCATAAAAAATGAATGACTATTAAAAAACTCTTTTCAAAAATGAAAAGGGTTTTTGTTGGAGTGGAATGATTCGAATCTGAAATCTTTCCAATTTCAATCAGGACAGGATAATTGTTCCGGATGTTTAGTTTAGAACAAAAAAAAAGTCTTTTCATTTTTGAAAAGACTTTTGTCGGGGTGGCAGGATTCGAACCTGCGGCCTCCTGCTCCCAAAGCAGGCGCGATAACCGGGCTACGCTACACCCCGAAGATGTATTTTGGAATACTGCCCGAAAGCGGATGCAAAGATATAAATAAATTTCGTTTACGAAAGGAAAATTTTAAAATAAATAAAACTTATTTTAAGATAGTTATTTAGGATTTATTTTGAGGGTGATTTTTTATAATAAAGTTTACATTTGCATCTCTAAAAACTATAAATGCTATGTCAGATACAATCGAAAAAATTAAATGCCTAATTATAGGTTCTGGTCCTGCAGGTTATACTGCTGCTATTTATGCTGCCAGAGCAAATATGAATCCGGTTTTATATCAGGGAATGCAGCCAGGGGGTCAGCTGACAACTACAAATGAAGTGGAGAACTTTCCGGGTTATGTTGATGGGGTTACAGGGCCTGAAATGATGATTCAGTTACAGGAACAGTCAAAGCGTTTTGGAGCAGATATCCGTGACGGATGGGCTACAAAAGTTGATTTTTCAGGAGATATCCATAAAGTGTGGATTAATGATAAAATAGAATTGCACTGTGAAACGGTTATTATTTCTACAGGAGCTTCAGCTAAATATTTAGGATTACCATCAGAACAGCATTATTTGAATATGGGTGGAGGAGTTTCTGCCTGCGCTGTTTGTGACGGTTTTTTCTACCGTAATCAGGAAGTTGTAATTGTTGGGGCAGGGGATTCTGCTTGTGAAGAAGCACATTATTTATCTAAACTTTGTAAAAAAGTAACGATGTTAGTAAGAAGTGAGAAATTCAGAGCTTCTAAAATTATGGAGGAGCGTGTTCGTAAAACTGAGAATATCGAGATTTTAATGAATCATGATACTGTTGAAGTTTTAGGTGACGGAAATGTAGTTCATGCTATCAAAGCATTAAATAAAACTAGTGGAGAAGTAATTGAAATTCCTGCAACAGGTTTCTTCGTAGCGATTGGTCATAAACCAAATACAGATATATTTAAAGATTACATCACTCTCGACGAAACAGGTTATATTGTAAATACTCCGGGAACATCTAAAACAAATGTTGAAGGTGTTTTTGTAGCAGGAGATGCAGCAGATCATGTGTATCGTCAGGCTATCACTGCAGCTGGTACAGGTTGTATGGCCGCACTTGATGCCGAAAGATATTTAGCTGCTAAAGAGTAAAGATTTAGTTTCAGGTTTTCTCTGTTTGAAGTTTCAAGTTATTTGAGTGTAAATCTAGAAAGGCTGTAAATAAAAAAATCCATTCGTGATGCGAATGGATTTTTTTATTCATACAAACCTGAAACAAAAAAAATTATTTAATCTTCTTAATAAGTTTAGCTTCTTCACTAAAGCGGGTAAGTTCTATTTTTGGTTTTCCCAAAAGTGAAACTTCTGCTTTGTCTCCTATTGCAAGAGAAATAGAAGTTTCGGCTAAAACAGTTCCTGTTGCATTGTTTTCAGCAGTAAAATTTGCTTCTTTTATGGTGAATTTCGATCCTGTAAAGCTCGAATTATTGTCTATTCTAATACTTCCTTTTTCAGCAGCACCCTCAATGGCAGCTGTTGCTTTTTGGTATAAATCGCATTTGAACTTAATTGCAGATACCAAAGATTTAATAGTTGAATTTTTACTTAATTGTAAAGATCCTTCATCTGATTTTAAATTTAGCTCGGTTTTAGATTTATCGTCAGCGGTTAAACTGAATTTTTTTGCATTTACATTCAAGAACAATTTAGAATAGTCATAACTATAGAAGTTAATATCATCTAACTGAAGTTCCTGGATGGCATACACAATAGCTTCGTTTTTAGTAATTACTTTCGTAAATGATTTGGTATAAGTAACACGGACTGATAGTTTCTTGAAAATAGTGGATTCTTTTGATGTATACAGACGAAGTGTTTTTTCTCTTAAATCCATTCCGATGATATCATGTAGATTGTCATCTGCTTCAATTTTTATTTCGTTTTTTTCGCCTCGTTCCAAATAAACTTCAATGTTGTCATCAACTTCGATAGCATCAAAATCACCAACTTCTTTTACCGATGTTGTAACAATTTTAGTGCCTTTAACTTTTTCTCTTTTTTGCGCAAAAGTGAATGTAGTAACTAATAGCAATAACATTAGGGCTGCGTTTTTCTTCATTAATTCTGTATTTTGATTTTGGCAAATATAAAAAAATCATCCACTTTTGATGAATGATTTCTTTTATATTTAACACATAGTAAGGTTATCCTTTGCTAACGCTCCCACCTGAATTTTCAGTTTTTTCGATTGTTTTAGGTGATGAGTCATAATTAATGCTTCCACCGCTAGAAGCTTCGGCTTTTAAACTTACTATAGGATGTACATCTACACTGGCTCCGCTTGAGGCTTCTGCATGAACTTCATTAGCCAGAAGTTTTTCAGCATTAATACTGGACCCGCTCGATGCTGATGCTTTTATTTTTAATGCTTTGCCTTGTATGTTTATTGTGCTTCCGCTTCCAGAATCACTGGAGATATTGTCAGATTCAATGTTAACATCTATTGAAGCAGCACTGGATGCTTTCAGATCTATATCTTCTCCAAGAATCACTTTTTGAGCTTGTATAGTAGACGCACTAGAAGCCTCCAGTTTGTTGATAACCGGCATTTTTACAGTTACTCTTTTAGTAACATCACCAAATGAACTGTATTTGCATTTAATAATCAATGTTCCGTTTTCTACTTTTGTAATAATGTCTTTTTGCAGATTGTCATCGGCCTCAACTGTAATTTCAGTCGAATCAGACTGTATGATTACCACATCGATAGCATTGCTAACAGATACTTTTTTAAAATCACCCTCAACGATTCTTTTTTGAGTGGTTACATTTCCGCTGCCCTCAATCGTATTCAAATTAAAGTTACATGAGGCAAACAATAATGCAGTAATAGCTGCAATAATGAATTTCGTAATATGAATGATTATTTTTATCATGGTTTAGTTAATTTTAATTATAACTCCGTTTTTATCAGTGGTTAGCCTTCCTTTTCCTTTTTTGGCATTTAAAACTTCTTCTCCATTAATTTTAATCGAAACTTCTTTTACAGTATCGTTTTCATTAACGTAATCGTTGTCATTTTTATAGTCATTATCATTATAATCGTCTTCATCTGCAGGACAATTCAAACATTTAATTTTAGAACCCTGTACTTTATAGCTATAGTTTCCGCTAAAGTGTAAGTTAAAGAAATCATTTTCAGAGTCATCATAGTCCTGTATTGAAGCATCTGGTTTAAATAATTGACCTTCTGGTAAGTATAAAAATACATCTACTTCCTGACCTCTGAATTTATTTTTCACATCTGTAAGAAAATAATTATCCAAAATTAAATAATTTCCTTTGATCTGAAAGTTGTAAATAATTTTTTCTGCTCTTTTTTTAGCACTTGTAAATGAATTTCCCCTTGCACTTTTTTCGATTTGTATGTAAGGAGCTGCTTCATCGGTATGCAAAACATGTAAACGAACATCATTTGAATAGATTAAATCATTATTGGCAGAGTCCTGTACAAACTCAAAATCTTTATGATGATCTAAATCTTTCGCATAGTAATCATTATATCTGAACTTTACATAAAGCGTATCATTAGGAGTAATGTTGATTGTTTTTTTCTCTACCGCTTTATTATCGTATGAAATTTCAGTAGCTTGTTTGATTCCTATACTGATCGCAATGGCAACAGCAATAATCCAAATCGCTAATAAAGTATATTTGGCAATGTTTCCGATAGTTTTTGTATTTGGAGACAACAATTTGAAACCCAAAAGTGTCATAAAGAAAAACGGGATTCCAACAGCAAAGAACATTAATAAACCAAATGACCAGATCGGATATTCAGTAAAGTTACCGGCTTCGATAAAGTTTTGCCAAGGAAAATCAAGAAAAACATTTGTTCCTAAAGTGAATATTCCAATTAATAATAATATTAAGACAGTAACTCCTGACATAATCAAAATTACTCCTAAAAACTTAGCAAAGATTTTAAAAACCGTCATGATAAAGTCTCCAAATGAACTACTTATTCTCTCAGCTCCCGACTTTACCTGGTTTCCCATTTTATCATAATCTGCATTTTTGAATTTATCAGATAATGAATCTATTTCTTCACGAACTTTTTTTTCGATGTTTGAAATCGTAACTGGTTCTCCTGTCATTTCCAGTTTCTCTGAAGTTGTTACTGCTTCAGGAGTTACAATCCAAAGAACGAAATAAGCTAAAATCCCTGTTCCAAAACCTGCAAAAACAAATATTAAGAATACGATTTTAACCCATACAGCATCTATTCCAAAATAATGTCCCAGACCTGTTGCTACACCGCCAATCATACCTTTTTCTTTGTCACGGTATAATTTTTTGTGCTTTGTGTTTGCATAATTAAAAGACTGATTTGCATTTTCTTCGTCTTCAAGTCTGTAATCTTCAGGCTGTCCCATTACCGCAATCACTTCGTCAACATCTTTCAAGCCAACAACATGTTTTTCGCTTTTTTGCTTTTCTGTTAAAAGTTCAGAAACACGCATTTCGATATCCTTAATAATTTCATCCTGACCAGATGAGTTGTTTAATGATCTTTTTATAGCGTCAAAATAGCGTGTCAATTTTAAATATGCATCTTCATCGATGTGAAAAAACATACCGCCTAAGTTAATATTTACTGTTTTGTTCATGACTTATTGATTTTGATTGGTGATTAGTTTTACGGCATCAGACAATTCTGTCCAGGTTCCGCTAAGTTCGTTTAAAAATGTTTGTCCTATCTCGGTTAATCCGTAATATTTTCTTGGTGGTCCCGATGTCGATTCTTCCCATCTGTAATTGAGTAAGCCGTCGTTTTTTAGTCTGGTTAAAAGAGGATAAACAGTTCCCTCAACAACTAATAATTTTGCGTTTTTTAAAGTGTCTAATATTTCAGATGTATATGCGTCTTTTTCTTTTAATACCGATAAGATGCAAAACTCAAGAACACCTTTGCGCATCTGTGCTTTTGTGTTTTCAATGTTCATAATTTCATTTCATTTTTTTTAGATTGAACAATTCGTTTTTTGATTGATGATGATGATGATTGATGATTGATTGTTTTTTAGGAGCTGTTTCCTGCTATTCGCTGCAATCTTTTCTGCCGAACCCCGGCACAAAAGGATTTCCACTTCTATCAGGGCTGGGGCTCCGGTTTAGCTATAACCTTTAACCCTTTAATAATTACTTTATAAAAGGAATCGTTAACGGATATTTGTATAATTCTCCGTTTGAAGCTTTTATCGAAGCATAAATCACTAAAAAGAATTCAACAAATTTTAATAATCCAAAAAGAATTACTGCCGTGATCCCAACACTTAAAAGACCAATATTTCCTTCAAGATTAAAATTTCTGATGATAAAATCTTCATCATTAATAATTGCTTCGATTGGAAGGTTCTGCAAAAACACAGTTACAAAAATCGGAATTGCAATAAGTGCTAAAATCAAAGTGTAAAGCAATAAGCTTAACTGAAAATTCAAAGCCTGTTTTCCGTGGTGATCTGCAAATTCAGATTTGTCTTTATAATTTGTCCAGATGATAAGTGGAAAAATATAATTCCCAAACGGAATGATGTACTGACTTAATGTACTCAAATGAGTAAATGCTGCTGTATTCTTTTCTGATGTTTTTTCCATGATGAGTGGTGTTGATGTTTCCATGATTAAAAGTATATAGTAATTTCTTATGCAAATATATATCTAAAAAACAGTATCTTGTTTTACATAGTACCATATATTAACAAAATTTTAACAAGTTTGAAATTTGTAATATAATGATAATTTGCTCAAAATCATTTGAAATGCCTGATTTTACTGGTTATGTTTGAAAGTATAATGAATTTATTGTGCGCGCATAGTTTTTTTGTATTTTTGCATAAAAAATATATCAAATGGCAGTTTCAGTTTCTAAACTCAATAAATTTGTCTTCTTCAAATTACCATCAGCTTACTTTTGCGGGGTACGTGTAAAAGATATAAACGAAAACAGTTGTGCAGTAACAGTAAAACACAGATGGATTAATCAAAACCCTTTTAATTCGATGTATTTTGCAGTTCAGGCAATGGCAGCTGAGCTGACGACGGGTGCTTTAGTGATTTCTCAAATTCAGGAAAGCGGTAGAAAAATATCAATGTTAGTAGCCAACAATAAAGGAAACTTCAGTAAAAAAGCCACTGGTAGAATTACATTTGTCTGCAACGACGGACATTTAATTGCAGATGCTATCAAAAAAACGATAGAAACCGGAGAAGGGCAGACGTTCTGGATGAAATCGGTAGGAACAAATGAAGAAGGTGTTCAGGTTTCTGAAATGGATTTTGAATGGAGTGTTCGTTTGAAGTAGATCTTTAGGTATAAAATTATATAACAAAAAGACCTCGTTTTTAGCGAGGTCTTTTTGTTGAAATCAGGTTCAATTTATTTTTTAGCGCAACAAGATTTTTTTTCTGCTGCTGTTTTTTTGCAGCAAGATTCTTTTTTTGCTTTTTCTTTTGTCGTTGGTTTAGTTTGCTGAGCACTTACTCCAATTGAAAATAGAGCAACGGTTACTACGGTGATTACTTTTGTCATTTTGTTATAATTTTTTATTAGTAATAGTATAATTAGTGAGTCAAATATAGAAGGTTTTATGATTGGTATAAATGAGGGATTTGTTAATGTTTTAGTAAAAGTGAATCTAAAATATGAAGATTCAATGCTTTTCAATATTACGGTTATATGATTTTCTTATGAAGAACTGAACTACCATTATGATAATTAACACAATTATAAAAAAGAATTCTATGATTACAAGTCCTACAAAAGGCATTCCGCAATGAAATTGTCCATTAGACTCAGATCTCAGTTTATAATCGAGTAATTTAAAAGCAAAATAATAAAAGAGAATTTGCGAAAAAAAACTAATCAGGCATACTTCCGACAAATTTAGTTTAATGCTTTCTGAAATTGCTTTTCTCCCAAACATAGTTTGAAATAATAAAGGCAAGGTAAGTAATAAGAGTAATAGAATTCCGTACATAAATTTAGTTTAAAGTGATTTTGGGTGATTATTTGCCTTTTCAAAATTGATGCCATTAAATAGTTCAGTTTTACTTTTCGAATAATTTTAAAAGACATTATTATATATTTACTTAATCACTTATATCGTTCAAAAAATCAATAATTCAAATTAAACCCAAATCCAATTCCCATATCACTGTCATAATGCGTTGTGATTCCGAAGTTTCGGGCAACGATGTATTTCAGTCCCGTCATATATTCTTTATCCGTATTCCACATTAAATTCACTCGAAGTCTTTGTGAGAGCGGAATATCTTTTCGTTCAAACTGTACTCTTACATTTCCATCGGTATACACTTCAACTTGTGCTTTTACGAGCATTGGTAAAGTATATTCAGCACCTAAACTGAAAACTGAACGATTGTCTTTGGTGTTTTTCTGTCCAAAAAGATTTTGTTCCTGTTCGTCCATTCCCATTTTTCGGTAACGCCAGTCAAAACCGATAAAAGGCATTAACCATTGATTTTTTCCAATATATCTTCCAATATGAGTTTCGGTTTCATAACCATGTTCGTTGTTGTAACCTAAACGCCATTCTGTTCCGATGCTCCAGCGTGTGTTGCTGTACATAGCTTCACCATCATTTCCGTTTGAAGCAAAATCATTTTCACCCATAAAATGAAACATACGGTCATCCATTTTTAACATTTTATAGGCCATTTCTGGATGATGAATCAACGGATTTGGTGCTGAATTTTCGTAACTAAAAATTCTTCCCATTCCTGCCATCATATGATATAAAATATGACAATGAAAAAACCAGTCGCCATCGGCATTTGCCTGAAATTCGATTGTGTCGGTTTCCATCGGCATAATATCAATTACATTTTTGAGCGGTGAATAATCGCCGTGTTCGTTCAAAATTCTAAAATCATGTCCATGTAAATGCATGGGGTGGCGCATCATTGATCCATTGTATAAAACAATACGAACGTTTTCTCCTTTTTTGATTAAGATTTTATCTGTTTCAGAAACTACTTTATTATCCAAACTCCAGACATAACGATTCATATTTCCAGAAAGCGTAAAACGCAATTCTTTTACCGGAGCGTCTTTCGGAAGATTGGTTTTAAAAGGCGATTTTAGCATTCCGTAATTCAAAGTCACAATTTCAGAAGTTTCGGTGCTGTCACGTTCCATTTTCATATCGTCCATATTATGGTTGGAATGATCCATAGCAGGTTTTGCATTTTCATCTTCTCCCGAAATTTCAGGATACATAACGGCATTCATGTCCATTTTGTTCAATGACATATTCATTCCCATATCGTTCATTTCGCCATTCATTTTCATCATATCGTTCATCATTTTCATTCCTTCAAAATATTTTAGTTTCGAAAGATGATGAACAGGCTGTTTTTCTCCATTTCCTAAAAACAATGATGCAGATCCGGTTCTGTCTTCGGCTGTAGCCAAAAAGGCAAAAGCTTTATTGTTCTCTGGAATGGTAACCACGACATCATAAGTTTCAGAAACCGCGATAATCAAACGATCAACTTCTACCGGTTCAACGTCATTTCCGTCGCTGGCCACAACGGTGATTTTTCCACCGCCATACGTCAGCCAGAAATAACTAGAAGCACCACCATTAGCAATTCGTAATCTTACTTTTGAACCTGGTTTAAGGTCTGAAAACTGCTGTTCGTTTTTTCCGTTAATCAGGAACTTTTCATAATAAACATCGCTGACATCCATGGCATTCATTCGTTTCCATTCGTTGGTTACTTTGGTCGAAAAATGCCCTTGCTTCAAAGCTTCAAAATAACTTTGAGTGGTTCCTTTTTTTATAGCAAAATAATCATTGGCATTATGAAGCATTCGCTGGATATTCTCAGGCTTAAGATCTGACCATTCGCTTAAAATAACCGGAATTGTCGGTAAATCGTCAATGCCTTTTCTAATCGTTGCATCGTCTTTTTTCTTATTGATGATAAAAAGTCCGTATAAACCAATTTGTTCCTGTAGTCCTGAATGGCTGTGATACCAATACGTTCCGTTCTGAATAATTGGAAATGTATATTTATGAGTTGTTCCCGGTTCAATCGGCATTTGAGTTAAGTATGGAACACCGTCTTCTTTATTAGGCAAAAATAATCCGTGCCAGTGCATGGCTGTATCTTCATTTTTTAATTCGTTATGCACATAAATTTCCGCAATATCGCCTTCGGTAAAAGTCAGCGTCGGCATCGGAATTTGTCCATTCACTGCAATCGCACGTTTTTCTTTACCTGAAAAGTTGACAATCGTATCGCGAACATGTAAATCGTAACGTACGATTTTCTGTGCCTTTAGCTGAAAAGCGACCAAGAAAAGTATAAAGAGGTATTTGATTTTCATGAATGATTATAATTTTAAATTTCTCAATCGCAAAGCATTTACGATTACGGATACCGAACTTAAACTCATTGCTACTGCAGCCAACATTGGCGAAAGCAAGATTCCTAAAATCGGATATAAAATTCCAGCAGCAATTGGCACGCCCAAAGTATTATAAATAAAAGCAAAGAATAAATTCTGTTTGATGTTTGACATCACAGAATGGCTGAGTTTTTTTGCTTTTACAATCCCGTTTAAGTCTCCTTTTACTAAAGTAATTTTAGCACTTTCAATCGCAACATCGGTTCCTGTTCCCATAGCAATTCCAATGTTAGATTGTGCTAAGGCAGGAGCGTCGTTGATTCCATCGCCTGCCATGGCAACAATTTTTCCTTGAGCTTGCAGACGTTCGATTTCTTTCAATTTATCTTCGGGCAGACAATCTGCTTTGAAAGAACTTAGATGTAAATGATCGGCAACTGCTTTTGCAGTATTATGATTATCACCCGTCATCATGATTACTTCAACACCTTGTGCAATTAATTCTTGAATCGCTTTTGCACTGTTTTCTTTAATGGCATCGGTAATAGCAACATAGCCTAAAATAGTCTGATCAATAGCAATATACGAAATAGTTTTGCCTAAATTCTGTTCGGCAATAACTTGTTTTTCTAGATCTGAAGAAATAGCGGCACCAATTTCGTCCATTAATTTTTTATTTCCTAAAGCGACTTTTTTGTTTTCTATGATTCCTAAAACGCCTTTTCCAGCAATAGTTTCAAAACCATGAACTTCTTTAAAAATAGTGTTTTTTGTTTTCGCGTAATGCACAACGGCCTGCGCTAATGGATGTTCGCTGTGCTGATTTAACGAAGCAATGTTTTCAAGCAGAAAATCTTCGTCATTATTAACAGCAGCTATTTTTTCAACCGACGGTTTTCCTTCGGTAATTGTTCCCGTTTTATCGGTTATCAAAACATCAATTTTGTTCATGTTTTCTAAGGCTTCTGCATTTTTAATCAGGATGCCGTTTTGAGCGCCTTTTCCAACTCCGACCATAACCGACATTGGTGTCGCCAATCCAAGCGCGCAGGGACAGGCTATAATTAAAACGGCAATGGCATTAATTAATCCGTAAACATAAGCGGGCTCTGGTCCAAATTTCGCCCAAAGAAAGAATGTCAACACAGAAATAATAACAACCGTGGGTACAAAATATTTAGAAACGTGATCGGCTAATTTCTGAATTGGAGCACGAGATCTGCTGGCGTCATTTACCATCTGGATAATCTGTGAAAGCATCGTTTCTGAACCGACTTTTTCAGCAATCATCACAAATGATTTGGTACCGTTTATAGTTCCTGAGATAACTGCATCGGCTGTTTTTTTGTCTACGGGAATTGGTTCTCCTGTAATCATCGATTCGTCGATACTGCTTTCACCAGAAGTTATTTTTCCATCAACTGGAATTTTTTCTCCTGGTTTTACACGAAGTAAATCGCCTTTTTTGATGTTGTGAATAGAAATTACTTTATCTACTCCATTTTCTACCAAAGTAGCTTCTGTCGGAGCCAATTTCAGTAATTCTTTTATTGCGCCATTGGTTTGTCCATGTGCTTTGGCTTCCAATAATTGTCCCAATAAAACCAAAGTGATAATTACGGTTGCGGCTTCAAAATACAAATGAATCGTTCCGTGATGTGATTTGAATTCGGTTGGGAAAATATCAGGAAAAAACATTCCGGCGATGCTAAAAAGGAAAGCAACGCTGGTTCCAATTCCGATTAGAGTAAACATATTCAGATTCCAAGTCACAATAGATTTGTAAGCACGAACAAAAAACATCCAGCCCGCATAAAATAAAACTGGAATCGAAAATAAAAACTGAACCCAATTCCATTTTTCAATAGACACTATATTGTAAAGCGGGTTATTCGGAATCATTTCTGACATTGAAATAATGAAAATAGGAAGCGTAAACAAAATCGCAATTTTCATTTTTTTCAATAGATCCGTATAGGTTTTGTTTTCTTCGCTTTCTGAAGCCTGCATCGGAACTAAATCCATTCCGCAAATTGGACAGTCGCCTGGTTCGTTTGAAACAATTTCTGGATGCATCGGGCAGGTAAATTGTGTTGCTGTGATAGCAACTTGTGGCACTAAATCCATTCCGCAGACAGGGCAGTCTCCAGGTTTATTATAGGTTTTGTCGCCTTCGCAATGCATTGGACAATAATAAAGGCCATTTGCACTATGTTGATGTACTTTTTCAGCTGTTTTATGGTGATCGTGGTTCTCTTTTTTATGACCCGAACAGCATGATTTTATTGCTGGTTCAGAATGGTTTTTAGGAGAATCCATTGCAATGGTATAATTTCCTGCGGCCGATAAAACTTCCTGAAATTTTTCTGTCGGAACATGGTTTTCCATTGTTATGACAGCCGTTGGCGGATTTAAAGTCACTTCTGCCTGAACGCCTTCGACCTCATTTAAAGTTTTTTCGACTTTGGTTCGGCATCCGTTGCAAGACATTCCTGAAATTATATATTGGTGGGTCATTGTATTGGTTTTTAAGTATTACAATGCAAATTTCAGAAGTACAATTTACAACGATTTGTATAATTTTGAGAATGATTTGTAAGATTTACTAAGATTTTTGTTTCAAGCAGATTTTTTTAAGGTTGTTATTAATCTCGCAAAATCGCAGAGACGCAAAGTTTTATATTTGTTAAGATAATTAAAAAATGTCTCCCGCAGATTCTGCAGATTTAGCTGATTTAAATTTTAATATTTACAATTAATTTATCTGCTAAATCTGCCAAATCTGCGGGAGAATAAAAAAACTTTGCGTCTCTGCGCCTTTGCGAGAGATTGACTTTTACAAATTCTCTATCTGAATACGTTTATTATCTTTCAATTGTTTGAATGAAGTAGGAGTGTAGCCCGTAATTTTCTTGAATTGATTGCTTAAATGTGCTACGTTGCTGTAGTTGAGAATATCGGCAATTTCGCTAAGAGAAAGTTCATTATAAACCAACAATTCTTTTACTTTTTCGATTTTCTGACTAATGAAATACTTCTCGATAGTCGTATTTTCGATTTCAGAAAATAAGTTGCTCAACGAATTATAATCCTGATTAAGGTTTTCTGCCAGATATTCTGATAGGTTGATTTTTAAATCATTGTTTTTATGATGAACCAAATCGACAATCAGATTTTTTATTTTCTCGACGGTTTTCGTTTTTTTATCATCGATCAAATCAAAACCTAAAGCTTGGAGATTTTCTAATAAAACCTCTTTTTGCGAATCGTTGATTTCGTTCTGTAATTCAACTTCTCCCAATTCAACAGCAATAGTTTGAAGTCCGAGTTTTTCCAACTCAGACTTCACAACCATTTTGCATCGGCCGCACACCATGTTTTTGATGTAGAGCTTCATATTTATTTGATCGTTTCTATGACGTTTCCGCAAGACAGCATCGAAAAACCATAGTACGGATTCTTAACTGCTTTTTCTTTGCTTAGCCAGTCAGCATCAGCCATTGGGCAATATTGTTTGTAGATTGGTTCTGCTGGACTTGACACTTTTATCAAATCGTAAGTGCTTTTAGATAACGATTTGAAAGTCTCACGTTGTTTTTTTAAATCCGTTGTAGCTGAAATACTTTTGGCATCGGCAGTTAATTTTTTAACTACTTTCATCCAAACCGTATGTTCGTTGCTTTTTAATTTGTCCATTTTTACTGCTGTGATTGCAGTTAATAAACTTGCGGCTTTCGCTGAAGTTAATTTGCTATCACTTTTAATAAGTGCATCTTTTACTGTAAAATAAGCATCGTAAACCGATTGTAATTGAGAATCGGCGATTTCAATTGCTGTCAATTCAGAATTATTGTTTTTTGCCTGAATAGTATTGGCGCTAAATAATACTGTAAATACTGTTGCTAAAGCTATGATTGATTTTTTCATCGTATATACTGTTTGGTAAAGGAATTTATTTCCTTTAAAATTAATTAAAAAAGTTGATTTCAAAAAGACCCAATATGGGCTGTTACAAATGCAATAATTATATTTTCGGCGGAAGCCAAATTGAAGTGAAACCCGCAGAAATATTAACCTCAGCGTAATAAGTAAAAGTATTTTTTATAGAAAAATTGAAAACATTTTTCTGTAAATCAAATTCGTTTGAGTTTAAAATGATATTTTGAAATGCTGTTGTATTACAGCCAGAATGACGGCATTTCCCATCACAATTATGTTTTTCTTGTTTTGAAGTTTTCTTTTCACAGCATTTTTTAGAACAGCTGTTTTCTTCATTAGAAGCAATTTCTTTAGAATGTCCAGTATTGCATGCATAAGTATAACTCGGATTCAAAAAGAAGCTAAGAGTTATAAAAAGCATTATTATGTGGATTTTCTTTTTCAAAGAAATTGTTTTTTAGAAATACAAATTTAGTTAAAAAACTTCGAGCAAATCATTATTTAAGATTTCGCTAACTAGAGTTTTTTGAAATCGGTTGGTTTCATGTTTTTTCGTTTTTTGAAATAATTGGTTAAATGACTTTCATCTGTAAAACCAAATTCGTACGCAATTTGTTTAATCGGCAATTGATTGTTGTGAAACCTTTTTTCGATTAAAGTGGTTCGTAAATTATGAATGTATTCGCGATAACTAACGCCAAAAGTCCTTTTGAAATAAGCACTGAAATAGGTGTGAGCAATATTAAAATGCTCTGCAATTACTTTAACCTGAACTAATTTTGGCTGATAAATATTCTGATGAATATAATTCGCAATTTGTTCATTGTCTAAATGTGTCGATTGCATCTGCAGATTCATACAGCGAATAGTTTCTTTAATCAAGCCAAAAATCGAAAGAATCTGATAAAAAACAATTGGAGAAGTGGTAACATCAATATAACGATCGTAGGTTACAATATTTTCGACCGTGTTTTTTAGAATTGTTTTGCAAGGTTCATCAAATTTTAAAACGGTTTCTTTTAAAATTTTATCCCTCATGAAACTTTCGGGAGTATTTACTAGAAATTCATCGCAGGTAAGACTCTGTTTAGAGTTGAAATAATTATCAGTGAATTTGATAAAAATGAAGCGGGTACTTTTCTTGATATCAAAATAGTGTTGGTCGTCTGGTGAAATCACAAATAAGTCTCCTGCTTTATAAACTAATAGATTGTTGTTTAAATGATGAACGCCACTTCCTTTCTTAATATAGATGATTTCGTAATAGGTATGCGTATGTGGAGGAAGATGAAATTTTTCTTCTTCAAATTCATCAAGAACTAACGTTTTAAACTGATTTAATTTAGGCATAACTTAAATTTACAATTTTATATCGTAAATATACAACTTTTTTGATGGTTAACGGTGTTAAATTTGTATCGTAGAAATTAATTTCCTTTCTACTAGAATCAAAATGAAAAAAAGTCTTATTGCCTTGTCTTTAGGAGGCTTAACTATAGGAATAACTGAATTTGTTATGATGGGCCTTTTGCCTGATATTGCTTCAGATATGAAGGTGTCAATTCCCGTTGCTGGATATTTAATTTCATCATATGCTTTGGGTGTTGTTATTGGCGCACCGTTATTAGTAATCTTAGGAAGAAACTTTCCGCCAAAAAAAATGCTTTTGCTATTGGCGTTGATGCTAACCGTTTTTAATACGCTTTCGATAATTGCGCCAAATTATAATTTTTTATTTGCTTCTCGTTTTCTTTCTGGTTTACCACACGGAGCATTCTTTGGAGTAGGAGCGGTAGTTGCAAGCCGTCTGGCAGATAAAGGAAAAGAAGCACAGGCTATTTCTATTATGTTTGCCGGATTAACTATTGCTAACTTAATTGGTGTGCCAATAGGTACTTATATAGGACATCATTTTATTTGGCGTTATACCTTTATATTAATCGCTTTTACGGGTTTGCTTACCTTTATATTTATTTCGTTATGGATGCCAAAATTGGAAAAAGCAGGAAATGTCAATATGAAAACACAATTACAGTTTTTCAAAAAAACAGAAGCCTGGTTAATTATCGGAATCACTGCAATTGGTTTTGGAGGATTATTTGCGTGGATCAGTTATATTGCTCCTTTATTAATTAATATTTCTAATTTTTCGCCAGAAGATGTTTCATATATTTTAATTCTTGCTGGTTTCGGAATGGTTGTCGGGAATTTTGCAGGAGGAAAACTGGCTGATAAATATTCTCCGGCACCTACCATATTAGCTTTGTTACTTATAATGGTAGTTGATCTATTGATGGTTTACTTTTTCTCCTTTAATCAATATGTATCATTGTTTTTGACTTTTTTAACAGGAGCTATTTCTTTTTCAGTAATTGCTCCTATTCAAATGTTGATGATACGTACTGCTAAAGATGCTGAAATGATTGCATCGGCATCACTTCAGGGAAGTTTTAATGTTGGAAATGCTTTGGGAGCTTTTTTAGGAGGGTTGCCTTTGGCTGCTGGTTATGATTTTGCTTCACCGAATCTTGTCGGAGTCGCAATGGCAGTGACCGGAATAATTATTACTTTTGTTTTAATGCAGAAACATAAAGTAAATTTACAGTTGCAGAATATTTAAGAAGAATAAATTTGAAAATAAAAACCTTTAAGCATATTTGTTTAAAGGTTTTTTTATGCAAAAAGATTTATAAAAGGGAGGTATGTTGGTTTAACGAAGTGTAAATTGATACATTTTAGGTTAATCAAAACAGGTCCCTGTTAATTTCTTATTTGCTCTTTTTTTATAAGCGAAACTAACATGGAATGACTAAGTGATAAAAAACTTAATGCTTTGAGGTGCTTTTTGTGAAAAAAAGAGTCAAAACATATCGCTTGTATTCTTTTTACTGAATAAAGGAGTTTTTCTTTTTGGAATAATAACTGGATTTTTCTTCCAAAATTTACAATCATTCTGAATTCGTAAGAAATTGCTTTTTATCCACGTTTTTCTTGGAATTGTTAAAATGATTTAAGAACGTGCAATCGATTGAATTTAATTCAATATTTTAATAAGCTTAAAAAAAATAAAAGTGTATTTGATAATTATCGAGGTAAAAAAATAAATATATGATATTAAAAAAGAGAATAATTTTTTATTCGTAATTTTTTTTGTGATTATTTTATGAAATTTAATTTTTTATATAGATTTTTTTTCTATGTTTGTGTAATCGATTACATGTTGTTTTTTTGTGAAAGAAAAACCGTTTTTTTTTAACATTTTCAATGTTTTTGCAGGATTTTTATTCCAAATAAATAAGCTAATAAAATGTGAACTTTTAAATAAACTATATAAATAAACTAAACAGTAAACTATGAATTTTAAAAAGTTATTTGATCAACGAACAAATTGTTGGTTTGCAATTGTTTTATTTTTGTGTTTGCTTACCAGTAATAAGGTAAGTGCACAGGATTTAACAGTTGAAGGTGTCGTAAAAGATGCATCAGGTTTAACCTTGCCTGGAGTAAATGTATTAGAAAAAGGTTCGAAAAACGGTGTTGCAACTGATTTTGATGGTAAATACAAAATTAAACTATCGAATTCAAAAGCAACTTTGGAGTTTTCATTTATAGGTTTTACAACACAGTCAGTTGCTGTAGCTGGTAAAAAAACGATTAATATTGTTTTAGCTGAGGAAGCAAATGCTTTAAATGAGGTAGTGGTTGTAGGATATGGATCAGTTAAAAAGTCTGATTTAACAGGAGCGGTAGCCAGTATTTCGGGTACGGATTTGAAAAAAGTGCCTGTTCCTAATGTAGCTGAAGCTTTGACAGGTCGTATTGCAGGAGTGCAAGTGACGAGTTCAGAAGGTTCTCCTGATGCGGAAATCAGTATTAGAGTTCGTGGTGGAGGGTCTTTAACGCAATCTGCAGCGCCTCTATATATAGTGGATGGTTTCCCGGTAAATAGTATGAGTGATATTTCGTCTTCTGATATTGAAACACTGACAGTATTGAAAGATGCTTCATCTACAGCTATTTATGGTTCGCGTGGAGCTAATGGTGTAATTTTGATTACAACAAAAAGTGGAAAAGATGGTAAATTAGCGGTTAGTTTTAATGCGTTTTATGGTATGAAAACCAGAGCTAAAGATTTTGATGTTTTACCGGTAGAGGATTATGTAAAGTGGCAATATGAGTACGCTTTGTTAAATCAAGGATCAGGTACAAAAGTAGCTTCTAATCCTACATCATATACGAACTATTTTGGTAATTGGCAGGATTACGATATGTATAAAGGAATGAAAGGGAATGACTGGCAAAAACAAATTTTTGGACGTACAGGGGAGGTTCAAAGCCGTGATTTAGGTATTAGAGGAGGAAATGAGAAGTTGAATTACAATTTTAATTATGCTCACTATGATGAAAAAGCGATTATGTTAGGTTCTGACTATAAGCGTAATAACTTGTCTTTAGCATTAAAGAGTAAAGTGAATGATAAAATTGATTTAACTTATACAATGCGTTATTCTGATACTCAAATTAATGGTGGTGGAGTAAACGAACAAAATGAAAAATCATCAGCTGATTCCCGTTTGAGAAATGCAATTGCTTATGCTCCACTGCCAATCCCAGGAATTTCAACTGATGAAACAAATGAAGATGTTGCCAATAGTTTAGTTAATCCAGTGCTTTCAGTTTGGGATAATGACCGTGAACAATCGCGTAAAAACTTTAATATGTTAGGAAGTTTTTCATGGGAGTTGGTTGATAATTTGAAATTTAAAACTGAATTAGGTTTGGATAATTTTTATTATCAGGATGCTCGTTTTTATGGAACATCAACTTATTATGTTAATAGTTCACCTGATGTTACGGCTCCTTTTAAAGGAATGCCGGCTTTGATAATGACGGATAAAAAAGATAATAGATTTAGAAATGCCAATACTTTAAATTATGATTTTAAAAAATTATTAGGTAAAAATCATCATATAGATTTATTAGTAGGAGAAGAAACTCTCAGAACAACTTCAACAACTTTGACAAATACGCTTCATGGTTTTCCTGATTTTTTTGATTTGGATCTGTCAAGAAAATTAACAACACAATCTGGTACAGTTAATCCAGCTTATGTAGGAACGCCTTCAAATTCTAATCAAGCCCGTTTTGTGGATAATTATTATGCTCCAGATGATAAATTATTGTCTTTTTTCGGTAGAGCAAATTACAATTTTAAAGATCGTTATTTGTTAACAGCTACTTTTCGTGCAGATGGTTCAAGTAAATTTTTAGGAAATAATGTATGGGGATATTTTCCAGCTTTTGCTGCTGCCTGGAAAATTTCAGAAGAGGGATTCTTAAAAGATCAAAGTTGGTTAAGTCAGCTAAAAATCCGTGCTAGTTATGGAGAAGCGGGTAATAATAATATTCCTACTGGGCAAACAGTTCAAAACTTTGAGTCTAAACCTATAACTACAATAAATGGAGTTTCAACTAGTTGGGCTACAAATAGTAAATATATGGCTAACCCTAATTTGAAATGGGAGACTACAGTTACTCAAAATATAGGTTTGGATTTTGGTTTCTTCAATAACCGTCTTAGTGGAACATTAGATTTTTACAATAATAAAACTAGTGATTTGTTAATTGAATTTCCTGTAGCTGGTACGGGTTATGAATACCAATATCGTAATATGGGACAAACTCAGAATACTGGTTTTGAGGCTAGTTTAAATATTGCTGCAATTGAAGCAAAAAACTATGGGTTAAACTTTTCGTTTAACGTAGGGATAAATAAAAACAAAATCAATTCATTAGGTATAATGGGAGATTTTCCATACTCATCAGGTTGGGCATCAAATCAAATTACTAACGATTATATGGTAATGCAAGGTTATGCTTTAGGACAAATGTATGGTTACAGAAATGCTGGTCGTTATGAGGTTTCCGATTTTGATTGGAATGGAACTACATATACTTTAAAAGGTGGTTTAGTTGATAATGGTCCTGTTGGTGCAATGCCAGGTTCGATGAAATTAAAAGATTTGAATGGCGATAATATAATTGATAGTAAAGATCAAGAGATTATTGGTAGTGCACTTCCGAAAAATACAGGGGGTATGGTAATTAATGCAAATGCTTATGGATTTGATTTATCTGCAGCTTTTAACTGGGCTCTTGATTATGATGTTTATAATGCGGATAAAATTGAATTTTCTACAGCCAGTCAAACTAATGGGGAGTATAGAAATTTAAGTACTGTTATGGCTGACGGAAAACGTTGGACTAATTTGAATCCTACTACAGGGGAACTAGTTACAGATCCTACCGCTTTAGCAGCTTTGAATGCAAATACAACTATGTGGTCACCTTATATGGGACGTTTTGTTTTGAGTGACTGGGCTGTAGAAGATGCATCTTTCTTACGTTTAAATACTTTAACCCTGGGTTATACTGCGCCTGAAAGTTTTATCTCTCATTTAGGTTTAACAAAGTTACGTGGCTATTTGACAGCTAGTAACGTATTTGTATGGACAAATTATTCGGGTTCAGATCCTGAAGTTTCAACAAGAAGAAAAACGACTTTGTCACCGGGTGTTGATTCATCAGCATACCCACGTAGCAGGCAGTTGATTTTCGGTCTAAATGTTAATTTCTAATTTTAAAGTAGTACAAAAAAATGAAACATAAAATAATAATTGCAGGATTAGCTTTGGCTACACTTTTTACAGCCTGTCAGGAGTTTGGAGATGATTATTTGGAAGCTCCGGCACAATCTACATTAGATGAATCTGTAATTTTTTCTACTCCGGGGTTAGCAAAAGGAGCTATTGACGGAATTAAGGTGCCTTTTGGAGAAACGAATTCCTATCGTGGTCGTTTTTTACCATTTTATGGGATGAATACAGATGCAGAATGGTACAATAATTCACAATCTGTTTCAGGACAATCTGATTTGTGTACTTACGATGCTAAAATAGATAATAATCAAATGAATACAGCTGATAATGCCTGGGCTTCGATGTATGGAGGTATTGAGCGTGCTAATATCGCTATTAGAGGTCTTCGTCAATATGGAAATCCATCCCCAGGAACAGAAATGGGACAACTTTTGGGTGAGGCATTAACATTGCGTGCTATTTATTATGCTGATCTAATGAGAGCATGGGGTGATGTGCCATATCGTTTTGAACCTATCAACAACGAAACTTTATATCTTCCTAAAACTAATCGTGATATAATTTATAAACAATTGATTGCTGACTTAGGAGAAGCTTCAACCTTGGTGGCTTGGCCTAATGCATCGTCTGAAACTTCTACAGTTGAGCGTATTAATAAAGCTTTTGTAAAGGGTTTAAGAGCACGGTTGGCTTTAGTAGCTTCAGGATATCAACAATATCCTGATGGAATCCGCAGAAGTAATGATCCTGACTTATCTGTTGCTAAAATGTATGCCTTAGCTTTAAATGAAGCACGTTCGGTAATTCAAAGTGGTACAGCGCAGTTAGACTCTACTTTTGAAGGGTTTTGGAGAAATGTAAATCAAGATTATATAACTGCAGGAGGAGAATCACTTTGGGAAATCCCGTTTGCTGAAGGTCGTGGACGTGTATTATATAGTTTTGCAGTTAAAAATCAGTCACCAAATCAATTTCAGTCAAATGGTTCAGGACCAGGTGGTTCAGCTGGGCCTTTACCTACTGTTTTTTATGACTTTGATGAAAAAGATACCCGTAGAGATGTAACTTGTGTGCCTTATCGTTGGGGTACTGCTGTGAATGGTATTGCTAAACAGGAATTGGTAGCTTTGAATACATGGTATTTTGGTAAATATCGTTATGAATGGATGAAACGAAGAGTTACTGCTGCCAGTGATGATGGAGTAAATAAAGTATATATGCGTTATGCTGAAGTATTGTTAATTGCTGCTGAAACAGCAAATGAATTAGAAGGACCAGGTGCAGCTGCGACATATTTGAAGCAGATAAGAGAAAGGGCTTTTGCAGCTGCTGACCGAGCTACTAAAGTGGATGCCTATGTAAATGCATTATCTTCAAAAGAAGCTATGTTTGAAGCTATTGTAAAAGAGCATAAATTTGAGTTTACTGGTGAAATGGAGCGTAAACAAGCTTTAATTCGTTGGAATCTATTAAAAGCTAAATTGGATGAATCGAAAACTAAAATGACTAATTTACGTGATAGAGCTAATGAATATTCAGATGTGCCTGCAACATTATATTATAAATATGTAAAAGATGTGGCTAATGAATCTAAATATGGTGGGTTAGATAATACTACTATTTTATCGATTTATGGATTAAATCGCGGTGAATCTACAAATCCAGGTGCTGATTATTCATCTTTTACATGGAATAATTTGAACGATACTAAAATTAATTCGGTGTATAAAACAGGTGTTAATCCTGATAATCGTCAGTTTTGGCCTATTTGGCAATACTTTATTAGTAACAGTAATGGACAATTGTTAAATGATTATGGTTATCCAAACCAATAATACTTTTGTATGATTATTTAATGTAGAAAAAGAAGATTATGAAAAAAAGAAATATACTCAAAGGAATAATTGCTGCTTCAATGTTAGCTGTACTTGCCGGAAGCTGCGAAAGTTATACAGAAGATCTTATTACTGTATTGGATACTAATCGTGAATTTTCCCCAACTGGTTTCAAGGCTACAGTTCGTAATCGAACTTCTGCTGAGTTAGTTTGGGATACCAATGAATCAGATGATCATTATGTAGTTCAGTTTAGTGCAAATGATGCTGATTTTGGTACTATTTTTAAAGAATTAAATGTTACCGCTGATCAATTACCGATAACTGTAGCTTTAGAAGGAGAAACACTTTATTCAATCAGAGTAAAAGCAGTAAGCAATAGAGGTAAAGAGGATTCAAAGTGGTCAGAGACTACGGCTCAAACTTTAGACGAGCAAATTTTCTTAGCTACCCAGGCTGGTGATATCTTAGGAAAAGAAGCTACTCTTAGATGGATTGCAAACAGTAGTGCTACAAAAATAGTACTTACACCTGCTGATGAGACAAAACCTACAGTTACTCATACTATTACTGCAGGTGAAAAAACGAGTGGCGTTGCAATAGTTACAGGATTAAGCTCGTTGACTAAATATACTGCAGATATATTCAATAATACTTCCAGAAGAGGTTCGCAAGTAATTCAAACAGAGGTTGATCTTTCAGATGGTACAGAGGTTGGTCCAACTGATGATTTGGCAACAATAATAGCTAATGCAGGGGCAAATGATATTTTGATATTAAAGCCTGGAGATTATACATCTCAAGTAAGTACTATTGTGCTTAATAAGCCAATTACTATAAGAGGTTTAAGAAGCTTTGATAAACCAAAATTAAAACTTACTTTTTCTTTGGCTCTTTTCACCACTGGTGTTACAGGTAATATTAATTTAATAGATTTGGATTTAACAGGTTCTCCTGCATCAGCAAGTAATAAAATAGATTTTATAAGGTATTCGGTTAGTGGGAATTATAGTAAGCTTCTTGTTAGTGGGTGTACGATTCATGATTACGAACGTACTTTAATCGGAGCAGGAAGTGGTATTGCGGCTAATATTCCATCAATAATTGTAGAAAATTCTGTCATTACCAATGTTGGAACAGCAGGATCAGGGTCATTTATAGATTTTAGAGCTGCTTTCGCAGATGAAATTATACTTAGAAAGAGTACATTTAATAATTGTGTACCAGGTGCAGCATTCATAAGAGAAGATAATGCCACTACTTTTGGGACTGTTACATCAGATGTAACAATTGATAGTTGTACTTTGTATGGTGTAACTAATACAATTGCAGCTAGTGGTCTTCAAATTATGTATGTTCGTTTTACAACAAACGAAGTTACAGTTAAGAATTCGATTTTTGCTGCAACAATTGCAAGGTTTTCTAATCAATCTACAACAGATTTAGAACCGACATTTGAAAACAATAATTACTTTAATGCTCCTACGCTTAATGATGCGACTGCTGTTGCACCTTTAAAAGCAGATGGTGCGGGAACTGCATTAGATCCGCAATTTGTTAATGCAGCCGGTGGTGATTTCACAGTTAAAAATCAAGTTTTGATTGATAGAAAAGTTGGTGATCCACGTTGGATTAAATAAAAACTTATTTTGTTAATTATAAAAGGCATGCTGAATTTAAACGTTTACGCATGCCTTTTTTAGTAAAAAACATCTTATTAATTAGATTTGATTTTGAAATGAGTATAAAGACAATTTTTAGGCTTTTAGTATTATTCGCTTTGATTTCGTGTCAAAAAGACGATGATTCTGCTAGTGAAGTTTCGACTGTATTGGTTCAGAATATCGAAATTCAGGGAGCGGATATAACTTCAGGTGGGACTGGTCAAATGACTGCCAAAGTAATACCGGATAACGCAACAGATAAATCGGTTTCATGGAAAGTTTCTGATGCAGCAGTTGCAGATGTTTCTTCTACGGGTTTAATTACAGCAAAGAAAAACGGAACTATTACCGTAACAGCTACGGCAAATGATAAAAGTGCTGTTATTGCTACTAAAGTGATTAATATTACAGGTTTTTCAACTACTCCAGTAGCTGATTACGAGGTCTCAACAGTTGCTGAATTGAATACGGCTCTTGGTAAAGTTAAGGCAGGTGAAACGATTGTTTTGAATGGTGGAACATATGCAATGACCTCAAAAATCACGATAAGCACTTCTGGTACTTCAGATAAAATAATTACGCTTAAAGCGAAAGATGGAGCAGTAAGACCAAAATTCGATTTTTCTGCTATGACTGAAAGTTCTTCTAATCAGGGTATTGTTTTAAAAGCAAATTACTGGCATTTCAAAGGAATTGATATTTATAATGCCGGTGACAATGGAATGCAGATTACAGGGAACAATAATATAATTGAGTTCATGACTTTTTCAGAATGTTCAGATTCAGGATTACAATTGGATAACGGTGCGGCAAATAATACAATTCTGAATTGTGATTCTTATTTCAATGCTGATTCAAGTCTTGAAAACGCTGATGGTTTTGCCTGTAAGCTAAATGCAGGTACCGGTAACAAATTTATAGGATGCCGTGCATGGCAAAACCTGGATGATGGATGGGATGGTTATCTGAGAGGTGCTGATAATATTTCTACAACATACCAAAATTGTTGGGCAGTTAAAAATGGTTATCTTAAAGATGGAAGTAAAGGAGCCGGAGACGGAAATGGCTTTAAGACAGGGGGTAGTGATGACAAACTATTGAAACATAATGCAAAATATACCAACTGTATAGCAGCAGGAAATGTTGCTGATGGTTTTGATCATAATAGTAACAGAGGAGAAGTTACCATTTATAATTGCTCGGCTTATGACAACGGTAGAAATTATTCTTTCAGCAGCACGAATCCGTTGGCAAAACTTATTATTAAAAACAGTAATGTTTTAGGTGCTTACGGAACAACTTTGGCTGATGTTGTGGATAGTACAAATAACAGTTGGCAAAACGGAATAACAGTCACAGCGGATGATTTTAACAGTATTGATTATGCTCAGTTACTGGGAGCTAGAAAAGCAGATGGCAGTTTGCCGGATGTAACTTTCTTTCACTTAAAGTCAGACAGTGATATGATTAATAAAGGAGTAGATGTTGGACTGCCTTTTAATGGAGCATTGCCTGATTTAGGTGCTTTTGAATTTTAGAAAATAAAAAGAATCCGTTGGTTTATTAGTTTACCATGATAAAGCCAACGGATTTAAATATTAACCATTAATAATAAACAATCAAAAATTTACTAATTTTTTTAACCACTTTTTATGAAAACAAAATTACGTTTATTGCTTATTACGATACTGTTTTCTGTATCGTTTACTTATGCCCAAAAAACCGATGTTTGGGACTTTGGGGCTCTAGGGCAGCCAGTAGTAACAACTACACCGTTTGATGATTCTAATTTATATACGAAACAATTAACTGTGGATATTATTAACGGATGGTATTCCTCGTCTATAACGGTAGGTAGTTCAGGTTTTGCGTTGCCTACGCCTTTTACCGTTGGCGATCTAACTTGGGTTGGTAATACTTCAGATCGATTAAGAACATCAAACACAGGTTTAACTCGTTATGATTCTGCTTTAGGAACTTCAGCAGCAGGATATACTGGTAGAGTGTATTGTAATGGGACAACAACAGGGACGAACAGATATTTTGATTTGAAATTGAATGAAGATGATGAAGTAACAGTTGTTTGTAGGGTTGATGCTCAACCTGGAGAGTTAAGTGTTTCAAATGGAGTTTTACAAGTTGAAAAATTTGCTGTTACAGAATCTTCGTCTTCAGTAACGGAAGCAAAGTTTGTTGCGAAACAAGGAGGAACTTTTAAAATTTACTGTACGCAAGGAAAAGGAAGCTTTTACAGGATTTTAAGAAAACCTGCAACTTATATTAATATTACAGGTACAATTGATGAAACTTTGGCTGCCGGAATCTCCGGTTATTCATTGATGTTTACAAATTTAGCCGGAAAATCATGGACAGTTCCTGTTGCTTCAGGTTCGTACAATGTAAGTTTGCCTTCTGGTTTTGACTATAAAATAACTTTAGTAAATGCTAATGATTATGTTATTAACAGCGGTGCCACTTTATCGGTTACCAATACAACTACTAGTCATAATTTGATGGTTAAGGCAGTGGATACATATACTGTATCAGGGGCTATTACAGGATTAGGTTCAGATATTTCGAAACTTACCGGGCTAACGTATGTGGCAGATCCTGCAGCAAATAAAATTTATGTTCCTAAACCGGTTGTAAATAATGGAAATTCTACGTATAGTGTAAAACTGGAGCCAAATACACAGTATACAATTTCAGGCCAAGGTGTAAACGATTATGAATTGTTGGCAAATACAGTTACTCTAACTGCAGCAACAAATGCTGATTTAGCATTTACACCAAAACAAACGTACCCTGTTACAATTAATACTACAGGTTTGGATGCTACGCAAATTAGTAATTTGAAATTGACTTTCACAAACTTAAACGAAAGCGGTTATGTCTATAATTTTAATTCAGTTTCAGGAATAGCTTTACGTAATGGAACATATAGCATTTCTTATACTGGATTAGATAATAGTGTAGTTGTGATGACGCTAACGTCTAATTTAAAAGTTAATAATGCTGCTGTTTCTAAAACACTTGATTTTGTGGCTCCAGCTTCAACAAGTAGTTTGCCTTATGCTTCGGTGTTAGCAGTAGGTACAGACAAACCCTATAAAACTATTAATGCAGCACTTGCAGATGTTACAAGAATGACGCGTACAGCTACGGAGCGTGTAACGATTATGGTTGATCCGGGGAATTATGAAGAAATGCTAGTGATAAATCAGGCGAATGTGACTTTGAAAAATGCCGCTTCAACTCCAACTATTGAGCTATTGAATAAAGGTGTTGATATTGGAAGTTCATCAGTTAGAATCACCTCTTATTATGGTCATGGATACAATTATTATAGTATGAAAAACCAAAAATGGGATGCCGACGTGTTAAGAGTGAATAAGGAAAATGGTTCCTTAACTTATACAAATGCTGGTGCCGGAACTACAAACGGTTCTTATTGGAATGCTACCGTTGTAGTGACTGCAAATGGTTTTGAAGCTAACGATATTATTTTTGAAAATTCGTATAATCAGTATATCTCATTAAAAGAGTCTCAGGATATAGTAGAGCTTGGATTAGAAAATAAAGGAGTTCGTCCAACAACTTATGGAAGTACTGTTGTTCAGAACAAATCATTTGTTGAAAGAGCAGCTGCATTAGCTATTGCTAATAATATTGATAAAGTAGTTTTAAATAAATGTAGAGTAGTAGGTCGTCAAGATTCTTTCTTTGGCGGTACAGGGTCAAGAGTGGTAGTGTACAAAGGAGTGATGATGGGAGGTACAGATTATATTTTTGGTGGAATGAACGCTGTATTCTACAAAACAGACTTGGCAATGAATACTAGCGATGTTAGTAGCGATGTTTGTTACATCACTGCTCCGCAGCAATTAACAGGAAGAGGATATTTAATGTACGAATGTAAGGTTACTTCTGCTGTTCCGGGAACTGAAACGGCATCTGCCAGCGGTTCCAAGCCAGGTTATTTTGGACGCCCATGGGCTCCTACTACTAGCGAAGTTGTTTTTTATAATACAACAATAGAAGCATCTGCTTTTCCAGGAAATGTAGGTCAGTCACTAATTATTCCTCTTGGATGGTTAAATTCTCTAAATTCTGCGCAATCTCTTCAAATGTATGAATATGGGACTATTGAAAATTCTGGAGCAAATAACAGTTCAAGTCGTGCTGGTTGGACTACCCCTGTGTTAAGTAGTCCTGTTTTAAATGATGGTACGGCAATTACTACATTTAATTTTACAAAAGGAAGCGATAATTGGGACCCGTTACCGCAATTAATTTCTAACGAAAACTTAGGAGTAAAAGACAATACGCCAACTTCTGCTGTGAATGTAGTTGGATACCAAAACAGAATTACAGTTTCAAATGTAAAATCTGAAACTGCTGTAGCGATTTATAGTATTACCGGAGCTAAAGTGAAATCATTTAAAACAAGTCAGGATATCGACTTTGAATTTCAAAACGGTGTTTGGATTGTAGTAATTAAAGCTGCTGATGGTCAAAAATCAGTAAAAGTGATTACGCATTAATATTTATAAATTTAAATTTATTCTAAAGCAGGTCTGAGTTTTGTCTCAGGCTTGCTTTTTTTGTTGTTTTGTTTGTAATTTGTAATAAAATGAATAATTAACGAATTTAAAATAGTATGTGTAAAAATATTTACGAAAATTTTTATGGTTAATAAAAAAAAGCTATTTTTATGCAATCGATTACAAATGGATTATTAATAAACTATAAAAACTATAAATTATGAAAAGAAAATTACTTTATTTTGCTTCTATTATCTTATTTACGGCATCTTCTATTAGCGCCCAAAATGTTTACGATTTTGGAGGTGCAACTATAGCTGGATATACTAATCTTACTTCGGTAAGTGTTATCAATGCGTTGTATGGTCCTGGTACAGGTACTAATCCAACAGTGCCTAATGCTGCAAGTACAAATAATGTGCTTAATACCACTTTTACTGTAGGGAAATTAACGTTTACTCCTGGTGGATCTGCTAGATTAAGAACGGATAATACGGCATTGACTCGTTATGATGGAACTGTAGGAGTTTCTCCAGCTTTTACTCCGACTCCAAGTTCTATTGGACGTTTAGCATCTAATGCAGTTGGAAATGCTACTAATAAATATAATTTTAAATTTGCTTTAACAGCTGGAGATAAGTTGACGATTTTTGTTTCTTCTGATGCTACATCAGGTTCTACAAGTGCATCGTTTACTGTTGCTGGTCCAACAGCGGCAGATTCGTTTGTTGTTACTGGAAATCTTACTCAATCTTATGTTATTCATATAACTGCAGGTACAACTGGAGATTATGTTTTATATGATCCTGTAAGTAAGTTAAATGTTTATAGAATTTATGAATCGGATGTTACTAATGCTGTTTTAGGAACTCAAACCTTTACAGAAGTGAATAATGTAAATATTTATGCTAATAATGGTAAAATATTTTTATCAGATGTGAAATCTACTACCAAAGTAAATATTTATAATGTACTTGGGGCGTTAGTAAAATCCATTGAAGTTAACGAAGATACAGGTTTGGATGTTAATAGTGGTTTTTATATTGTTAAAGCACAATCTGTAGAAGGTGTAAAATCAGTAAAAGTATTGGTGAACTAATTTAGTTCTAAAAAATATCAAAAGGGAATGTTCAGTTAATGGATATTCCCTTTTTTTTATGCGCTAGACTGTTTAATGTTTATGAAATAGAATAGTTTTTTTATTTTAAATCGTAATTTTAGAAAAAAATTAAATGGATAGTAATAAAAAAATAAAAGCAGTAGCCTTTGGGGAAATTCTTTGGGATGTTTTTGAAAATAAAAAAAAGATCGGTGGGGCTCCGCTAAACGTTGCTTTGCGAATGAAAAGCTTCGGCTGTGAAGTTTCAATGATCAGCAGTGTTGGGCAGGATCAAGATGGAGCTACAATTCTTCGTGAAATAGAAATTTTAGGGATTGAGACGAATGCTATTTTACAATCCGACACATATCCTACAGGTTTGGTAAATGTAATATTAGATAGAAATGGTTCTGCTTCTTATGAAATTAAATATCCTTCAGCCTGGGATAAAATCGTTTTAGATGATTATGCTAAAATTTTGGTTGGAAATGCTAGTGTTTTAATTTACGGAAGTTTGGTATGCAGGGATGAAGTGTCCCGTAAATCATTGGAAATATTATTGCAAAACGAAGTTTATAAAGTGTTTGATGTCAATTTGCGAAAACCTCATTATTCGTATGAGGTTTTAGAAAAGCTGATGATTCCAGCAAATTTCATCAAATTTAATGATGAAGAAATAGAGGAAATTGCAGCAGTCTGGCAATCTCCATTTACTACGCTTGAAGAAAATATCCAATTTATAGCTTCACGAACAAATACATCGTCTATTTGTGTGACAAAAGGAAAAGATGGTGCATTACTGTTTTGGGAAGGGGAATTGTATAAAAACGATGGTTATACTGTTAAGGTTGTAGATACAGTAGGGGCTGGTGATTCTTTTTTGGCCGCTTTAATAACTTCTTTGCTTACAGGAAAACAACCGCAAGCTGCTATTGATTTTGCTTGTGCTGTAGGAGCTTTGGTTGCTTCATTCTCGGGGGCTAATCCAAAAATTTCTTCTGTTGAAATTGAAAAGCTGATTTCAGGAAAATAGTTTTTGCGTCAGGGTTAAATAAGTTTATGGTTTTGGTTGTTTTTCTTCCTCTAAATTATCAGCTGCTGAAATCTGGTCAAGTATATTGGTTTGGTTGGGCGAAATATAGTTTTTAGTCTCTCCTGTATTTTCCTTTTTAAAAAGGAGATCCAGTGCATTGTATAATTTTAAAAGAACATCCCTGTCTTCTTTTGCAATCTCTAAAGCTGTATTGAAATTAAATACATAATTATTCGAATTACGAACTTCTACTTTAATCGTTTTTGATGTGATTTTAAATTTGACTATATCCATGTTGTATTGTTATCCCAGTTTGTAAAGATGCTAATTTAATAAAGTTCTTCGCTAAATAAAGAATTAATTTAAATAAAAAACCCTTAAACGTTTCTGTTTAAGGGTTTTGCCTTTTGTAGCGAGGACGGGAGTTGAACCCGTGACCTCAGGGTTATGAATCCTGCGCTCTAACCAACTGAGCTACCTCGCCTGGACTGCTATCATTTGTATTCCTGATTGCGGGTGCAAAGATATAAATAATATTAAAGCTTACAAGCATAAAATGAAGAAAAAAAAATATTTTTAAAAATGCTTTGTTTTTGGACAGATATTCTTATATTTCGAAAAAATTAAAAGAAGTATATGGAGTCAAAAGTACGTTACGAAATAGAGTTCCCGATCAATTCTTCTCCGCAATTATTGTATCAATATATATCAACTCCTTCAGGTTTGTCTGAATGGTTTGCAGACAATGTTAACTCAAGAGGTGAATTTTTTACTTTTATCTGGAACGATTCGCAGGAAAAAGCACGTTTGGCATCTAAGAAAACCGGTGAAAAAGTCAAATTTAAGTGGGTAGATGAAAGCAGTAAGGATACAGAGTATTTCTTTGAGCTACATATATTAGTAGATGAGCTTACCAAAGATGTGTCGTTGATGGTGATTGACTTTGCGGAAAAAGAAGAAGTAGGGGAAGCTAAACAATTGTGGGAGAATCAAATATCAGACCTGAAACATCTTATAGGTTCTGTTTAGTAAAGTCTGTATTTATATCTTATATTTGCCCTGAACAAAATTCAGGGTTTTTTTATGATTAATTTTAACGGAAACATAGTTGCGCAGAACGATAATTTACTAACCCAAAATCGTGCTTTTCTGTATGGGGATGGGGTTTTTGAAACACTTAAAATAAGCAACGGTAAAATTTTGTTTCTGGAGGATCATTATTTCAGGCTGATGGCTTCGATGCGAGTGGTAAGAATGGAAATTCCGATGAATTTCACGATGGAATATTTTGAAGAAGAAGTTTTGAAACTGGTAAAGGAAATAGGGATATCAGATTCGGCTAGAGCAAGAATAACTGTTTTTAGAAATGATGGGGGGGTGTATTTACCGAAGACAAATGAAATCTCATACCTGATTCACGCCACGGTACTTGAAGCTACTTCTTATACTTTAAATAATGGTCAGTATGAAGTTGATTTGTATAAAGACTTCTATGTCACCAAACAATTGTTATCGTCGATTAAAACTACCAATAAGATGATAAATGTTACGGGAAGTATTTTTGCTCATGAAAATGGTCTTGAGAACTGTGTTTTGTTGAATGACACTAAAAATGTGGTCGAAGTGTTACAGGGGAATATATTTATGGTAACAGGGAAAAAACTGATTACACCTCCTGTTTCTGAAGGGTGTTTAAACGGTGTTATGCGTAAACAAATCCTGACTTTGGCTAAGAAACTAGAAGGAGTAGAGGTTTCTGAAGAAATAATTTCACCTTTTGATCTTCAAAAAGCAGATGAATTATTTCTGACAAATGTAATCACAGGAATACAGCCGATAACAAAATACCGAAAAAAAGAATTTACAAGTAATCTGGCCTTTTTATTGGTGCAGAAATTAAATGAATCCATATCTGAAAATTAATTCAGATATGGGTTTTCAGGTGCGTTCGACCAAATGAGATAATCTCCACCAAGTTCAATAATCTGCTCCTTCCAGAAATGGGTGGCTGATTTTCCGATAATTTTGTTTTTATAATTGTTATCAGCTATAATCCAGGAGTTTCCCTGCATTTCATTCTCCAGCTGGTTTTCATCCCAGCCTGTATAACCCAAGAAAAAACGAATGTTGTTTTTGCGGATAGATCCGTCATTTATTAATTCTTTAGTTGATTCAAAATCTCCTCCCCAATAAATTCCGTTTGAAATTTCTACACTGTTGGGAATCAGTTCTGGGATGTTGTGAATGAAATAAAGATTATCCTGTTCAACAGGTCCCCCATTATATATCTTGAAACTGGCATCAATTTCTGGTATCAGATCATTAATAGTGTATTTTAACGGTTTGTTAATGATAAAACCTATTGATCCTTCCTTGTTATGGTCTGCTAATAAAATTACCGATCTGTTAAAAGATAAATCTCCAATTATTGAAGGCTCGGCAATAAGCAGGTGTCCTTTTTTTAATTTTTCTGAAATCATACGGCTACAATTTTTATTAAATTTAATCATAAAAATTTTAAAAACCCAAATAAAATCGTTAAACCGCACAAAAAAACCTTCCATAGGGAAGGTTTTAATTATATTATAAGTTTAGGGAACTTCTTACTTTTAGTTCACTGCACCTTCTAATTCAGCTCCGGCTTTGAATTTTACAACATTCTTAGCAGCGATTTGAATTGTTTTTCCTGTTTGAGGGTTTCTACCATCTCTGGCAGCTCTAGATGACACTGACCATGATCCAAAACCTACTAATGAAACTCTTCCGCCTTTTTTCAAAGTAGCTCCTACGTTTCCTAAAAATGACTCTAAAGCTAATTTTGCCGCAGCTTTTGTAATTCCTGCATCAGCAGCGATAGCATCGATTAATTCTGATTTGTTCATAATAATTAGTTATTAATTGTTGGTTAAAAAAATTGTTAATACACAAATTTAGTAGGAAATCCGTTGCGTGCAAGTGTTTTCTTTAATTTTAGCAATAATTGTTAATAACTTGCTTTTTTTGTTCATAAAACATGTTGTTTGTCGACTAAAAACAAGTACAAACCCCTGTTTTACTGAGCTTAATAAACTTTTGCACCATCAGAAAAAGTGGTGCCGTTTAATAATTCGGCTACCTTCATTCTTTTCTTTCCTGGTAATTGTAGGCTTAATAACTGAATATATCCTTCTTTTATTGCAATTTTGATTTCTTTTTTGCTGTTAATCAGTTTTCCTGTTTCATAGCTGTGAGTGTCTGAAATAAGTACGGTTTCGTATATTTTAATGCTCAGTTCTTCGTTTTTATCTTTCAGAAAACACCAGGCTGCGGGATATGGATTCAATCCTCGAATTAAATTATTGATTTCATCTCCGGATTTTTCCCAGTCAATCTTGCAGTTTTCTTTGTTTAGTTTATAAGCTGTTTTGATATCGTCGTTGTCTTCCTGAATTGTTGTGGTAACATTTCCGTTTTCAATCACTTTTAAAGTATTAATTACCGTTGTGCTTCCCAAATGCATAAGTCGGTCGTGTAATTGCCCTGCATTTTCCTGTGGTTCAATCGCAATTTCCGAATTCAAAATCATAGCTCCGGTATCAATTTTATCATCAATAAAGAAAGTCGTAACACCGGTTTTGGTTTCGCCATTAATAATTGCCCAGTTAATTGGTGCAGCGCCGCGATAATTTGGTAATAAAGAGGCATGAAGATTGAAAGTTCCTAAAGATGGCATTTCCCAAACTACTTTCGGTAACATTCTAAAGGCGACTACAATTTGAAGATTAGCATTCAAAGCTTTTAATTCTGCTAAGAAATTCTCCTCTTTTAAATTCGTTGGCTGTAATAAGGTAAGATTGTTGGCGAGTGCGTATTCTTTTACAGCAGAATATTTTATTTTTTGTCCGCGTCCTGCTGGCTTGTCTGCAGCTGTAATAACACCGACAACTTCATAATTGTTTTTAAGGATGGTGTCCAGAATGCCGACTGCAAATTCTGGAGTTCCCATGAATATAATTCGTAATTTTTCCATTAAGTTCTTAAAGTGTATTTATTGTTCGCTAATATAACGATATGATTATTTTCTAATAATTCCTGAATTGCTGCTAAAACATCTTTTGTGTCTAACTTTATCTGATTCTGAATTTCCCGCGAAGTTAATGCAGTTGTTTTTAATAAATGAAGAATTTTATCAGCAATAGAATCGGCTTCGGTTATTTTACCTTTTTGGGTGATGCAGTAGGAGCAGACACCACAATTAGAATTAGTTTCTTCTCCAAAATAATCCAAAACCAAACGATTCTTGCAGGTTTTGTCTTCCTTTATATAATGGAGTACAGATAAAAGCTGATCTTGTTTCAGTTTGTTTTGTTTTTCCAGATATTTTGAAATCCGGTTAATGGTCAAATCATCTTCGCGGACTTCATTAAATAAAATAGTCGCATCATTGTTTTTGGATTTATATTCGATAATTTCTTTTTCTTTTAGTTTTTCTAAAACAGCAGAGATTTGTTCTTCAGAATGATTAGATTTTTTTGCAATCAGCGGAAGGTTTAACGGAGTTTTCATTTCATATACGCCCGGATACGTTCTTAAAATTGCCAGAATAATTTCTTCATCATTCGGATTCAGACTCATGTATCGAATAACTTCTTTGGACTCAATCAAAAATTCAATCGTAACTTTTTCCGAAAATTCCTGAGACATTGTGATAATTCCCTGCTGATTTAAAAACTGCAAAGCATTATAGGTTTTTAAAGTTGGGAAGTCGTATTTATTACAAAAATGGTTCATTTTAAAAGAATGTGAATCATCGATACCTTCGCCATAAGCAATCTGAAAATAATTGCATAATTTGACATACATCGTTTTTAAAAACTTTTTATCAGGAAGAATACTTAAAAACTGCTGTTCTGTCTGATTCGCATCTGAATTGTTAAAAAGTAAAACAGAAAATGCTTTTTCTCCATTTCTTCCTGCTCTCCCGGATTCCTGATAATAATTTTCTAAATTCTCAGGTAGTTGAGTATGGATAACAGTTTTTACATTGTCCTTGTCAATTCCCATTCCAAAAGCATTTGTGGCTACAATAACCTGTGCCTGCTCTGACATCCATAATTGCATGTTTTTGTCTTTTTCGTGGGACGAAAGACCGCCATGATAATACGTCGCCCTAAAACCTAATGATTGTAATTGCGTTGACATGTTCAGGCACGATTTTCGGTTTCGTACATATATAATAGAAGGCTGTGGATTTTTCTTCAAAATCTGTTCCACACGATATAATTTGTCTTCAACTTCAAAAACCATGTAGGCGATATTTTTTCTTTCAAAAGACTGCTCAAAAAGTCTGGTGTCTTTTAATCCTAATTCGGTTTTAATATCTTCAACAACTCTTGGAGTCGCAGTCGCAGTTAAAGCCAAAAACGGAATTTTAGGGAAGTATTTTTTAAGTTCGGAAATTTTTAAATAAGCCGGTCTGAAATCGTGTCCCCATTGCGAAACACAATGCGCTTCGTCAATCGCAATTAAATTGATGGGAAGGTTTTTTATACGTTCCAAAATCCAGTCCGATTGTAAACGTTCAGGCGAAAGATATAAAAACTTGTAATTTCCGTATTGGCAATTATCCAGAAGATCGATGATTTCTTCCGTGTGAATTCCGCCAGTAAGTGCAATTGCTTTGATATCTCTTTTTTGAAGATTGGCTACCTGATCTTTCATCAAGGCAATCAAAGGTGAAATTACCAGACATATTCCTTCGCGCATCATAGCGGGAACCTGAAAACAAATGGATTTTCCGCCTCCGGTTGGCAGCAGAGCAAAAGTATCTTGACCTTCTAAAACCGAATCGATAATTTCTTTTTGGAGCGGTCTAAAACTGGAATGTTTCCAGTATTTAAAAAGAATTTCCTGTGCATCCTGCATGGCCAATGTGTTAAAGTTAAAAATTTAGAAATCAGTTTCTAGTTTTGCAACTTTAAACCAGGCTGCTAAATTTTGTCTAATATATAAAGAATTCTGTTTTCAACCGTGTCTTTCGGGACCTCAATTAAATCGTAACCATATTTTTTGTAGGTTTCAATAAGATGTTTCTGGATTTCCAGCGCCTGTTCAAAATTTTCATAACGTTCTGTGTCACTTTCGTAAATTTCTTCCCAGGGCGGCAGAATAAAAGTTTTAGAATATTTGTAGTCTTCACAGGCTTTTGTGAAAAACTCCGGATATTGGTCGCCAATATAATCCATATAAGCAACAACATCAGGGATTCCGCGGTCAATAAAAACTACGTTGTCAGGTTCTTCTAATGCACTTTTAAATTGCTGAATACGACCTTCAAGCAGCATTTCGCTGAACAATAAAGGCTGTTCCAAAAACAATTGCTCGATACCTCTTTTTTGGGCTTCGAGTGTAACTTCTCTTGAAATTTCAGGGTAGCAGCAATAGCCACGAGCAACTAATTCGTTTATAAGCGTAGATTTTCCTGTGCCAGGACCGCCAAGGAGAACTATGATTTCTTTTTGCACTATTCTAAAAATAAAGCGCAAATTTACCTAAACTTATTCATAATTAAAAAGATTATTTGTCTGAAGCGAAAGATTTGGCATTTTTGCAGACATAGGTTCCTGCTTTCGGCTTTATCTTTTATGGTGAACACCACCATAAAAGGATGCCGCCTTAATCAGGGCTAAAAGAGGAGATATTGTTTTGTATTTGAATTATTTATAGAATAGAAAATAATAAGAAGTTTGGGATTGAAAAAAAATCTAAAATCAGAAATCAAAAACGTATATTTGCCTTTATTTTTAATTACGAATGGAGAACGATAAAGAAAAAAACACAGCCGAATTTTATGAAAGATTAAAAGTCGAGCTGGATAACGCAAATACCTGGCCGGCAGAATACTTATACAAATTTATTGTGCCGTCTGTAGCCGATAATGTTGAGCGTGTTCAAAAAGCTTTTGACAGAATGGGGGCGGTTATTAAAACAACAAAATCTAAAACCGGTAAATTTACCAGCGTTTCTGTAGATGTTACTATGAACAGTTCAGATGATGTGATTAGCAAATACAAAGAAGTTTCTACAATAGAAGGTATAGTTTCATTATAAACTTATGATCGAAAAATATAAAAGAGAAGCCGCGAGTGATGTTGTCTATAATTTAGAATACAATTCTGAAAGACAGCGCTTAATAATTCCGGAGTATGGTCGTCATTTACAAAAACTGATAGATCAGGCTACTGCAATCGAAGATGATGAAACGCGCAATAAAGCCGCAAAATATATCATTCAGGTTATGGGAAGCTTAAACCCGCATTTGCGTGATGTGCCGGATTTTCAGCATAAACTTTGGGATCAGCTTTTTATAATGTCTGATTTTAAACTGAATGTTGAATCTCCATACCCGATTCCATCCAGAGAAGTTTTGGAGCTAAAACCGGATGTTTTACAGTATCCGCAAAATTTTCCTAAGTATAGATTTTACGGAAACAACATTAAATACATGATTGATGTTGCTAACAAATGGGAAGAAGGAGAAATGAAAAATGCTTTGGTTTTGGTTATTGCCAACCACATGAAAAAATCTTTCTTAAGCTGGAACAAAGACACCGTAAAAGATGATGTGATTTTTGAACATTTATACGAACTGTCCGGAGGGAAAATCAATTTGTTGCAAAGTACAGAGGAGCTTTTAAATACAACTGATTTGATGCGTACCAACAAACGCATGTCGAATAAAATTTCACAGCCTGGACAGCCAAAAATTCAAAACAATAAAAATAATAATAAAGGAGGTAAAAAACCTTTTCAGAAAAATAACAATCAAAACAAATAAGCTGTTAAGTGTCTAAGTTGCTAAGTAACTAAGTTTTTGACTCAGAATCTTAGAATCTAAGAACCTTAGTATCTTAAAGAAGAACCTAAAAAAACTATGGGAATTTTTAAAATCGAAGGAGGAACTCCTTTAAAAGGAGAAATCACTCCGCAAGGAGCAAAGAATGAAGCATTACAAATTTTATGTGCCGTGCTTCTAACAGGAGAGAAGGTAAAAATTAATAACATTCCTGATATTATAGACATCAATAAATTAATCACTTTGTTGGGGAATTTAGGGGTGAAAATTCAACGTAACGAACCAGGATCGATTACTTTTCAGGCTGATGAAGTAAATGTTGGATATTTAGAAACCGAAGCTTTTAAAAAAGAAGGAGGAGCGCTTCGTGGTTCTATTATGATTGTTGGACCGCTTTTGGCTCGTTTCGGAAAAGGATATATTCCAAAACCGGGAGGGGATAAAATCGGTCGTCGTAGATTAGATACACACTTTGAAGGTTTTATTAACCTTGGAGCAAAATTCAGATACAACAGAGAAGATCACTTTTACGGAGTAGAATCACCGGAAGAAGGTCTTCAGGGAACAGATATGCTCCTTGACGAAGCTTCTGTAACCGGAACTGCAAACATTGTAATGGCTGCGGTTTTAGCAAAAGGGCAAACAACAGTTTACAACGCTGCTTGTGAACCTTACTTACAACAGTTATGCAAAATGCTAAACTCTATGGGAGCTAAAATCACTGGAGTTGGTTCTAACTTATTGACTATCGAAGGTGTTGAAAGCCTTGGTGGTTGTGAACACAGAATTCTTCCTGATATGATTGAAATCGGTTCTTGGATCGGATTAGCGGCTATGACAAAAAGCGAAATCACGATTAAAAATGTAAGTTGGGAGAATTTAGGTTTGATTCCGAATACTTTCAGAAAATTAGGTATTACAATCGAAAAACGTAACGACGATATTTACATTCCGGCTCACAAAGACGGATACGAAGTGAAAACAGATATCGACGGTTCTATCTTGACTATTGCTGATGCACCATGGCCAGGTTTTACTCCTGACTTATTAAGTATTGTTTTGGTTGTGGCAACACAAGCAAAAGGAGATGTTTTAATTCATCAAAAAATGTTCGAAAGCCGTTTGTTCTTTGTGGATAAATTAATCGATATGGGAGCAAAAATCATGTTATGTGATCCGCACAGAGCTGTGGTTATGGGACATAATTTTGAATCACAATTGAAAGCAACTACAATGTCTTCTCCTGATATTCGTGCGGGAATTTCATTGTTGATTGCAGCACTTTCAGCAAAAGGAACAAGCACAATCCAAAATATTGAACAAATTGATCGTGGATATGAGCGTATCGATGAGCGTTTAAGAGCCATTGGAGCTAAAATCGTTAGAGCTTAAAAAAGTTAGCCATGAATTTCACAAATTTAGTTTTTTAAATTAGTGAAATGAAAACACAAAGTTAGTCTTCGTGAAATTCGTGGCGAAAAAAAAATAGTCTGAATGACAAACGAACAAAAAGCTATAAAAGCTACATACTTTAGTATAGCCGGAAACACCTGCTTAGCCCTTACAAAAGGCTTAGCAGGTTTTTTTGGCAATTCTTATGCCCTGATTGCTGATGCAATCGAATCTACCACGGATATATTTTCATCGTTTTTGGTGCTGTTCGGAATCAAATATTCGAATAAACCGGCAGATGAAAATCATCCTTATGGGCATGGGCGAGCAGAGCCCCTGATTACATTTTTGGTGGTTGGGTTTTTAATTACTTCGGCAACAATTATAGGTTATGAAAGTATTGCTAATATTCAGACCTCCCATGATTTACCGAAATTGTGGACTTTGTACGTTTTAGGTGCGATTATAATCTGGAAAGAATATTCTTTTAGATTGGTAATGAAACGAAGCAAACAAACCAATAGTACTTCTTTGGCGGCGGATGCCTGGCACCATCGAAGCGATGCAATAACTTCTGTAGCAGCCTTTATCGGAATTTCATTTGCTTTGTTTATGGGTAAAGGATATGAATCTGCAGATGACTGGGCGGCACTTTTTGCAGCATTTTTTATTTTATATAATAGCTATAAAATTTTCAGACCGGCTCTTGGCGAAATCATGGATGAAAATCTTAATGATGATTTGGTAGAAGAAATCCGTGTTGTTGCTTTGAAAGTTCCTGGTATTCTTGGAACAGAAAAGTGTTATATCCGAAAAGCCGGAATGCGTTATCATGTAGATCTTCATGCCATTGTTTCTGCTAAAATTTCGGTAAAAGAAGGCCATGATTTATCACACAAATTACAAGATAAACTAAAAGAAGAAATTCCTCAATTAGGAAATGTTCTAATTCATATTGAACCTGATGATTATCATTGTTAGAGGTTCATGGTTGCAAAGTTTCAAAGGGACAAAGGTTTTTTAGAATCAATTTTTTTGTCAGGCTGAGCGGAGTCGAAGTCCACGTAAAGAGAATCAAAATGAAAATCCGCTTAAATCTGTAAAATCTGCGTAAAACTAAAGATAAAGATTTAAGGTTAAGGATTTTTATTTGTAGACACTTTTGTTTTTAAACAAAGGAATTGCAGAGAAAAAACTTAGCTCCTCAGAATCTTATTATCTTAGAACCTTTTTTAATCTAATACATTCAAAATTTTCAACCCAAATACAACACCGTTTTGCTGAACGCCGCCTTGATAAGAATGAACATAATCAATTCGGAACAATTTGAATTTTCCGAAACCTAAATTGTCTAAACCAACTGTAAACTCAGAATAAGGCTTTCTGTCGGGAATTGCTAATGAGTGAAATCCGATATTCATTGTAGATTTTAAAAGATTGATTAATGGAATTTTATTGGTTACAAATCCCATATCGTTGTGTTCCAAATGCATTTCAAAATAACTGTCGTTTGTGCTGTTCGAATAATAAGGCATTAAATTGAACACATTAAGATAACGGTCTGTCGTGCCAATATGTGTCTGGTTTCCGTTGAAATGCCTGTAATCTATAAAAGCAATGTTCTTGGCATTGAAGAATTTACCGGCCTTAAAATTCATCCCCAAAAGACCTTTGTTATCTAATTTTAAATCATATTGAATTGAAGTTCCAATGCGTTCGAATTCGTAATTTTTTTCACTAGCAGCAAAAGCTTTTTCAAAAGCAAAATAAACAGTTGGATACTTTTCATCTTTGAAATTATACCTGCCGTTCGGTCTTGAAATATATTTGTTTCCAAAATTAATTCTCAAATTCAGATTGGCTTTAATTAAATGATGCTGAGTAAAAGCGGGAGTACTAAAATCATCGGGATCCAGTGGATTATTTGATGAATAAATATCATCTCTTTTAAAGAAAGAATAATCAGTTGTATTAAAGAGCGGTTTTCGTTGTTCGTAAGCAATTTTTGCGTTGAGATTTATTCCGTTTGCAATATCCTGAGCATAATTGACCTGAAGAAATTCTAAATTGTACAATTTTATATAATTGTCTTTAAAAAATAAAGAGCTTATAGAATTGACAAATTTAGTAATAGGTTCGGATCCATTAAACTGAGCAGTTTTGGTTCCTCCCGAAACCCAGATTGATGCGTAATTGATAGTATTGAAACGATGACTGAATTCTCCGGTTACACGTAAACGCTGGTCTGAAAAGCCATAATTAAAGGTTGTACTAATTAGTGTGCTTTTTCCTTTTTCCTCATTCCATTTTTTAAATGAAAATCCAGAATCAAGATTGAAGCCTTGAACTGTATTAAAACTCAATGAAGTAAAGTTTAATAAACCTTCGTATTTAAAAGAATGTTTCTCATATGTGTTTTTATAATCGTAGCCTCTTAAAATATCAATAATCTTAAATTTATTGTTTTTAGCATCTATAGAATCAGTGTATTTTTGTGATTTTCTAATTGTCTGCAGACTGTCTTTTTTTGCATAATCAGTACTTTCTTCAAGCGTTAACGGAATCGGACGAATTTCATTCCAATACAAATCGTCTTTTTTATTAGCGTTAAGTTCAAAAGCGACTATTTCGTTTCCAAAAATTTTCTTTTCGAATGCAGCAGGAAATTCATAATTAGAATACACGTAGTTGAAAGTTCCCGAAAATTTTATTCCAAAAAAGCCCGCATTAAACGATAGGGTTTGTGCATTTTTGGACCAGATTTTATTGGCAGAATTATAACTGAAGCTCTGTTTTAGACTCATCACTTCGGTAAATTCGTTTTTCATTCGGTAACCTTTGATGTCTAAATCAATGGCATAAATGGCAAAACTGTCATCGACAATATAAATGTAACCTTCAAAAACAGGTTCTTTATCACGTTTAGGAGATACTTTAATTTTGTTGATCTGATGTTTATTGTCGTCAAAAAAAGTGCCTTCAAGTTTGTATTTGTAATAACTGAAAGCATTATTTGCAATAGGTGAAATGAGCCTGATATCGAAGTCCAGGGTATTCTCATAAAAATCATAAGTCGATAAGGCTGCAGTATTGTAGCTATATCCTCTGTCGTTTCCAGAGATTTTAGAAGCAATTATTTTCTCTTTTAACTTGTCCGGTTTTTCGAAAGTGATTTTTGAAATAGTTTCAGATAGATATAAAATTCCGGTTCCCGTTGAATCTAAATTGGATGCCATATCTTCGCCAAGATCTACTTTTTGTCCCAGAATTTTTTTAGGGAGGTCTTTTACTTTAAACATCCCTTTCGAATAAAAGTCGGCTGTATAACGTCCTGTTTTATCTGAATTCTCCTTTTTGTTTGCAATTGCACTTTTTATAATGGCATCTGCGGGATTATTTTTAGGGTCAATAATGACTTCGTTTAAAGTAAAACTTTCTTCGGACATTTTTACATCAAGAATTATTGATTTTGAGTCTGAAGCAACAGTGAGTTTTTGGGTTTTAAAACCCAGATACTGAAAAATGATTTTGTTTTTACCCGGTTCCTTTACATTCAACTGATATTTTCCCTGTTCGTTTGAGGTAGTTCCGGTATAGGTGTTCTCTTCAAAAATGGATACAAACGGCAGGGGATTTCCCTTTTCATCGGTTATAGTTCCTTTGATTTGGGCAAAATTTGAAATTGAAAAAAATAAAAGGGCAGATAAAATAATGTTTTTCATGTAAGTGGATTGTCTTACAAAAATAGAATAACCTGAATCTGAGCTTATTAATAATTTGTTAAATTGTAAAAGTGATATTAGAAGTAATTTGCTAGCAATAGTAGTTAAAATTTGAAAGCTTAATGTTTTATGTTTCTCGCAGATTTAGCAAATTGAGCAGATTTTTAGATAAAAACCTTAGGTTCTGCAAAATCTGCGAGAGAATATTAATTTAAATCGTTATTTACAAAAAGGACTGAATGGCCAACTCGTAACTTTTTAACCCAAAACCTAAAATGACACCTTTTGCATTTCCGGATAAATAGGATTGATGTCTAAAGCTTTCACGGGCATAAGTATTTGAAATATGTACTTCAATAATCGGAGTTGTAACGGCTTTCATCGCATCGCCCAGACCAATTGAAGTATGAGTATAAGCACCGGCATTCAAAATGATTCCGTCGTATGTAAAACCATATTCCTGAATTTTTCCAATTAGTTCACCTTCGATGTTACTTTGATAATAGGAAAGCTCAACGTTTGGGAATTTTTGTTTTAGGATCTCAAAATAATCTTCAAAAGTCTGGCTTCCGTAAACTTCAGGTTCACGTTTTCCTAATAGATTCAAATTGGGTCCGTTGATAATAGCGATTTTCATATATGTTTAATATTGGGATTGAATTTTGATATTGCAATGGATTTTTAATATTGCTAATTGCCATTGAACTTTGTAAAAATAAAAAAACCGCTCTAAATAAATAGAACGGTTTTTGTAAAACTATGTGATATATTTTAGAACATAAAACCAGCGGATAACTGTATGGTTGAGTTTTTTATATCTGCATCTTTTGAAGCTTCTGTTAATCCTAAACCATAACGGCCCTGAATGAAAATGTTTTCAGTGATTTTAAAACCTAATCCGGCGTTAAGACCAAACTCAAAAGTTTCTGGCTCTTCAAAATCTACATCATCTTTTTGATTTAATAAAAAGGATGCCTGTGGTCCAAGTTCAAGACTAAAGGAATCACTTAAATAAAATTTAGCCATTACAGGAATAGATAAGTAACCTAATTCGTTTTTAAACTCCTCTGCAGCATTTTTATAAGTTGCACCTTGTGTAGAATATAAAAGTTCGGGCTGAATAGAAAATTTTTCTAGTAGTTTAACTTCTGCCACTAAACCAGCGTGATAACTGGTTATTCCATCTTTGCTGTAATCTATTCCATCAAAACTAGCATCCCCTGTTTGGTTTGCAAGGTTTACCCCTGCTTTAACTCCGATTTTTAATAACTGTGCCTGAATTGATGCTGATGTGGCAATGAATAAAGCCGTAGCTAAAATTATTTTTTTCATAATGTTAATTTTTAAGATTTAATTAATTGCTAAATAACAAAAAATAAAACTCTGTCTTTTTATAATTATTGTTTTTGATGTTATAATATTTCCATTTGATTAAAAAATGAATGAAAAATAGTCGTTTTTAATTAATAAGAAAGAATTTTACTAATAATTAATATTTTTTTTGTCTAACGGTTTTTAGTGATATTTGAAAATGTAATTGTTTGATATTTAGATTTTTGATTTTTTTAACAGGATTTTTACAATGTATGCTGTTAATTATTTTGTTGTTCTAATTTGGTTTGTTAATGTTAAATTCTATAGATTTGCCCTACTAAATAATCTATTAATTTATCAAAAAAATGAAAAAAATTATTTTATCTGCAATCGCAGTTATGGCATTTGGATTTGCTAATGCACAAGAACAAACAGCAAAAGGAAAATGGTTAATTGAAGCTAACACTGCATTTGGTGCTGGAACAGGAAACACTGCGTTCTCTTTGACATCAACAGATGGTGATACAGCTTGGAATATCGGAGCTGAAGGTGGATACTTCGTAGCTAACAATTTAGCGGTTAAACTTGGTTTAGGATATGGAGATGATGGTTTTGATAGTAGTATCTTTTCATACAAGATTGGAGCAAAGTACTATGTTGTAAACAAAATCCCAGTTGAACTTTCTTATACAGGAGTTAGTATTAAAGATGCTGATGATAATCCTTCTTTTGTAGGTTTACAAGGTGGATATGCTATCTTTTTAGGACCAAATGTTTCTGTTGAGCCAGGTCTACGTTACAATTTTACTACTGATGATAAAATTGCTGAAAGCTTTCTTCAATTTAATGTTGGATTTGCTTTACACTTCTAATAAAAAAAAATGTTTTTTTAAAACCTTCTCTTAATCGGGAAGGTTTTTTTATGCTCCAAAAATATGTTACTTTGTGTATATGAAATGGAGTACTTACATAAAAGATTATCAGTCGTATTTACGAATTGAGCGTGGTCTGTCTAAAAATACAATCGAGAATTACAGCTTTGATATTGAGCGGTTATGTCTTTTTTTAGAGACAAATAAAATAGATATTTCTCCGATAAAAATTTCAGATGAAACTGTTCAGCAGTTTATTTATTCAGTTTCAAAAGAAGTTAATCCACGTTCTCAGGCGAGAATTATTTCAGGTTTAAAAAGCTTTTTTAATTATCTGGTTTTTGAAGATTACCGGACAGATAATCCGATGGAATTGATTGAAACGCCAAAAACAGGTCGTAAGCTTCCCGATACGCTATCGGTTGAAGAAATTGATAATTTGATAGCTGCTATAGATTTAAGTTCAAATGAAGGGGAAAGAAACAAGGCAATGCTTGAAACTTTGTACGGCTGTGGGCTTCGGGTTTCTGAATTGGTTTCTTTAAAAATTTCAGACCTGTTTTTTGAGGAAGGTTTTATTAAGATTACCGGAAAAGGTAACAAAGAGCGTTTTGTTCCGATTGGCGATTTAACTCAAAAGTATATTGAAATTTATCGCAAGGATGTACGGACTCATTTGAATGTCAAAAAAGGGCACGAAGATACCTTGTTTTTAAACCGTAGAGGAAATCAGTTGACCCGGGCTATGATTTTTACTATTATTAAAGATTTAGCGGTAAAAACGGGTTTACATAAAAATATTAGTCCACATACTTTGCGACATTCTTTTGCTACACATTTATTAGAAAATGGTGCCGATTTACGATCTATTCAGTTAATGCTTGGGCATGAATCGATAACAACTACCGAAATCTATGTTCATCTGGATAGAAGCTTTCTGAAAGAAGTAATGCATAGTTTTCATCCAAGGCGATAGCTTTAGGTAAAATCAGAAATAAAAAAAAACTTCCCGTTACTGAGAAGTTTTTTTATGAAAATATTTTGAGAAACTTATTTAGCAATATTTACTGCTCTGGTTTCGCGGATAACGGTCACTTTTACCTGCCCCGGATAAGTCATTTCGGTTTGGATTTTTTGTGAAATTTCGAAAGACAGATTGGCTGCATTTTCATCAGAAACTTTTTCGCTCTCTACAATTACACGAAGTTCTCTACCAGCCTGAATGGCATAAGCATTTTTAACACCGCTGAATCCGTAAGCCACATCTTCCAGATCTTTCAATCGCTGAATGTATGAATCTAAAACCTGACGTCTTGCACCTGGTCTTGCACCTGAAATCGCATCACAAACCTGAATAATTGGAGATAATAATGATTTCATTTCAATTTCATCATGGTGTGCTCCAATAGCATTGCAAACTTCTTCTTTTTCACCGTATTTCTCAGCCCATTGCATACCTAATAAAGCGTGAGGTAAATCGCTTTCAGTATCCGGAACTTTACCAATATCGTGAAGCAAACCTGCTCTTTTTGCTAATTTTACATTTAAGCCTAATTCTGCAGCCATGATACCACAAAGTTTAGAAACTTCTCTGGAGTGCTGTAATAAGTTTTGTCCGTAAGAAGAACGGTATTTCATTCTACCCACAACTTTAATTAATTCTGGATGTAAACCGTGGATTCCTAAGTCGATTACAGTACGTTTTCCAACTTCGATAATTTCGTCATCAATTTGTTTAGCAGTTTTAGCAACAACTTCTTCAATTCTCGCAGGGTGAATACGTCCGTCAGTTACTAATTTGTGTAAAGACAAACGGGCAATTTCTCTACGAACCGGGTCAAAACAAGAAAGGATGATGGCTTCAGGGGTGTCGTCAACAATAATTTCTACTCCTGTTGCAGCTTCTAAAGCTCTGATGTTACGTCCCTCACGGCCAATAATTCTACCTTTTACATCATCAGATTCAATGTTGAAAACAGAAACACAGTTTTCAACCGCTTCCTCAGTTCCAACTCTTTGAATTGTATTGATAATGATTTTTTTAGCTTCTTGCTGAGCAGTAAGTTTTGCCTCTTCAATAGTTTCCTGAATTTGAGACATCGCTTTTGTTTTAGCTTCAGCCTTTAAGCCTTCAACTAATTGTTCTTTTGCTTCTTCTGCAGAAAGACCAGAAATTACTTCAAGCTGTTGTAACTGGCTTTTGTGCAGTTTGTCTACTTCAGCCTGTTTTTTGTCTAAAGATTCAATTTTGTTGTTGTATTCAGCTGTTTTAGCTTCAAATTCATCATTAACTTTTTTAGCTTTCGAAAGTTCATTCGAAACCTGAGATTCTTTATCACGTACTCTTTTTTCTACTTCAGCGACTTTTTTGTCTCTTGCCAAAATAACCTGTTCGTGTTCGGATTTTAATTCTATGAATTTTTCTTTTGCCTGAAGAATTTTATCTTTTTTAATATTTTCAGCTTCTAAATTAGCATCTTTTAAAATTGAAGCGGCTTCTTTTTTAGCGTTTTTGATTAGGTTAGAAATATTACTTTTCTCGATAATTTTAGCTATTGCAAAACCTGCTGCAATACCTACAATACCAATGATGATTGTTATGATGTCCATGTTTGTTAGGGTTTATATATAAAAAAAGCCTACATTAATTGCTTGTATAAACTCGTAAAGACAAGTTTTGAGCTAACTCACTGTTCAAGTTTCCCAGCCAAAAGGAGGGCATACTATAGTAGCGACGATTTGCTCATTCTAATTTGTTAGTGTTGAGTTTACCAAATGTGAACTAATGTAGGCAGTATCTTAGTTTATGTAAAGAACGTTTAATTTTCGAGATATTGATCTAAAAGCAAATTTAATTTTTTAATTCTTTTGATGATTTCCTGATCATCATTAGTATAATCAATTTGTTTTTGTTCTACCTGCGATGCAAATTGCAGTGCACACATAGCCAATACATCTTGTTTGTCGCGAACGGCGTAATTTTCTTCGAATTGCTTAATCATAGCATCAATTTTTTTAGAAGCGCTTCTAAGTCCTTCTTCCTGAGCAGGGTCAACCGTTAACGGATAAACCCGGTCTGCAACTGATATTTTAATTTTAAGCTTTCCGTCCATATTTACTAATCTGATAATTGTGTAATACAGTAATCAATTTCGCGAATTAATGAATTTATTTTAAGCTTTGTCTCTCTCTTGTTATTGTCGCTGCCAAGCAACGAATTGGCTATCTTAAGTGTTTCATATTGCTTCTTCAAAGCTTCAATTTCTTCAGATTGTTTCTGGATAATTTGCGCTGCTTTGTTTAATTCTAATCGTAAATCCTGATTGTTTTTTTCTAAAGCTTTTGATTTCGCAAAAAGCTTTTCGACTTTATATTCAAGAGTATCAATTATTTCAGCAATTACACTCATTATAAATCCTATTCATTACTTAATCCTACAAAGTTAGTATTCCTTTTTATTAATGCAATTTTTTATCGATTTTTTTGCATTAAAAATAAGCAAATTAATGAAATTCAGTGAATTGTATTTTTACAGTTTTATCTTCGGTTTTCCCTCCTTAATTTTTATCTTAGCAAAAATGTTACCTATGAAATTTTCTGCGTTTTTTTTATTTTTTTGCAATTTTATTTTTGCTCAGACCCAACATCCAAAGGATTATTTTCGCCCACCACTTGATATTCCGATGCAGTTATCAGGGAATTTTGGAGAATTGAGGCCTAATCATTTTCATGCCGGATTTGATTTGAAAACAAATCAAAGGGAGGGGTTAAATGTGTATGCTGTTGCAGATGGATATGTGTCCAGAATAAAAATTTCGACTTTTGGAAACGGAAAATGTATTTATATCACGCATCCCAATGGTTACACTACAGTTTACGGACATTTACAAACTGCAGTCGGACCAATTCAGGATTATATTCACAAAACACATTATAAGGAAAAGTCTTTTGAAATCGAAATGTTTCCAAAACCAGACGAACTTCCTGTAACCAAAGGTCAAATAATCGCGCTTTCGGGGAATACAGGCTCTTCTGAAGGACCGCATCTGCATTTTGAATTTCGTGATACAAAAACAGAATTTGTTATAAATCCTATGTTTTTTGGATTTGATCAGAATATAAAGGATACTAAAAAACCAACGATTTCGAGCTTATTTGTATATCCAATGGATAATACAACGGTAAATCAATCCAAACAGCCTTTATTACTTAATCTTTCGCTTCAAAAGGACGGAACTTATTTAGCAGGTAAAGTAAAAGCCAATGGACGAATAGGTTTTGGGATAAATGCTGTTGATACCGATGATGTTTCGTTTAATAAAAATGGTGTCTTTAATGTAAGTACTTTTTTAAACGGAAATCAAAATTATAATTATCAGTTTAATACGTATTCTTTTGATGAAATGCGTTTTATTAATGCTTTTATTGATTATCCGAAATATAAAAAAACGGGACAACGCGTGCAAAAGTTATTTATGAAAACTCCGTTTGCGCTGAGTATTATAAAAGCAGACTCTCTTAATGGATTAATTCCCGTTGAACCTAATTTGGCTTCAACTTACAAAATTGATGTTTCTGATTATTTTGGAAATTTATGTTCGGTTACTGTTCCTGTTGAATATGATTCGGAGGTACCGGTTATAAATGCAGAACCTGCAGCCGGGAAATATTTCATTCGATACAATAAGGACTCGAATTTTGAAAAAGATAATATGTCTGTTTTCTTTCCTGCGGGCACTTTCTATGAAGATTTTAATTTGAATTTTGATGTAAAAAACAATCGGATTTATATTCATGAAGATGTTGTTCCGGTGCATTCTAATTTTACTATTACTATAAAAGACAGTACTTATTCTGAAACTTTAAGGGATAAACTTTTTATTGGAAGAATAAGCGGAAACAATAGGAGTTATAATGCAACTACGAGAAAGGATAATATTTTTACAGCAAAGTCAAAAACATTAGGGCAATACGGTTTGGTTTTAGATACGATAGCTCCGGTTATAAAAATAGCTAAGCCAATTCAGGATAAATGGATTAGCGGTGTTAAAAACATTCAGTTTACGATAGGTGACGCATTGTCCGGAATCAAATCATACAACGGATATCTGAACGGAAACTGGATTTTGTTTGAATATGATAACAAAACTAGAAAAATAACACACAATTTTGATGATAACATAGTCGCAGAAGGAGCAAACGATTTAAAAATTGAAGTAGTTGATAATGTGGGGAATTCTGCTATCTTTGAAACACGTTTTTTTAGAAGTCAACAAAAATAAAATCTAAACCTTTGAATCATTTTAAGTTAATAATTGTTTTTCTTTTTTTATGGACTGGCTGTGCCGTTTCTGCTCAAAGTGCCCGTGTTAAAGGGTTTATTTTAGATAGTGAAAATCATCCTGTTGCAGATGTTAATATTTCGGCAGGTGATAAAACCACGAAATCTGATGCTAAAGGTCATTTTCAGATTTTTGTGCCATCAAACAAAAAAGTAGCTTTGATTTTTACGCACATTTCTTTAAAAATGATAACGCTGACAGTAAATCTGAAGCCTTATGAAACTTTTGTTTTTAATCCTGTAATGAACAATTCGGAAGAGCAAATGGGCGAGGTTTTTGTTTCTTCAAAAAATAAAAAACGGGTTCAGGGAATTACGGTTATTGATCAGTCTACTATAAAAAAAATACCCGGAGCAAATGCAGGGATAGAAAATGTGCTGAAAACATTGCCGGGGGTAAATTCGAATAACGAACTAAGTACCCAATATGCAGTTCGGGGAGGTAATTATGATGAAAATTTGGTTTATGTAAACGAAATCGAAGTGTATCGTCCGTTTTTAATTCGTTCAGGACAACAGGAAGGACTGAGTTTTACAAATACTGATTTGGTGCAGAATGTAGATTTCTCAGCCGGAGGTTTTCAGTCCAAATTTGGAGATAAATTATCTTCTGTTTTAGATATTACTTACAGAAAACCAACTCAGTTCGGAGCTGTGCTTGAAGCTAGTTTTCTTGGCGGAAGTTTAGCTATTGATGCCGTTTCTAAAAACAAAAAATGGTCCGCTGTAACAGGTGTGCGCTATCGTAATAATAGCTTGCTTGTAAACAGTCAGGATACACAAACTAATTATACACCAACATTTGCAGATATTCAGACGAATATTAATTATGATGTTTCTCAAAAATGGCAATTAAGCTTTTTAGGAAATATTTCTCAAAATAAATATTTATACCAGCCCTTAACGAGACAAACAACATTTGGGACAATTGATCAGCCAATGGCACTTGCGGTTTATTATGAAGGACAGGAAAAAGATCAGTATGATACTTATTTTGGAGCTATTAAAACAACTTATAAAGCTTCGCCAACTCTTACTTTTAAATTGATTGGGTCTTTATTTCATACTATTGAGCAGGAACATTTTGATATTTTGGCGCAATACCGTTTAGGAAATGTAGATGAAGATGGAAATATGAATCCTGATAATGTTGATTTTACAAGAGGTATCGGTACACAGCTCAATCACGCCCGAAATGATCTGGATGCTTTGATTGCAAATATCGAATTCAAAGGTTTTAAAGAATGGAAAAACAATAGCCAGTTAGAATTCGGATTGAAATTTACAAGAGAATCGATACGTGACAGAGTAGTGGAGTGGGAGGTGATTGATTCTGCCGGATTTTCGATAAATCCTCCTATTTTGGATCTCCCTAAAAATAACCAGCCATACGAACCATACACAGGGCCACTTTTGCCATACCAAAATATTCGTGCAACTAATTTTAATGATATAAACAGATTTTCAGGTTATGCTCAATGGAATAATAAAACAGAATTAGGTTCTAGTCAATTTTGGTATACTGTTGGGGCTCGTTTTCAAAGCTGGCAGGTTTCAGGGGCAGACGTAGAAGGTAAAAATCAGACTGTTTTTAGTCCGCGTGTACAATTTGCTTTAAAACCGGACTGGGATATGGATATGATTTTCAGGCTTTCAGGAGGATTGTATCATCAGCCGCCATTTTATAGGGAGCTCAGGGATATGAATGGTAATGTTGATCCGAATGTAAAGGCACAGCAATCTGTACATGTTGTTTTGAGTAATGATTATAATTTTAAAATGTGGAACCGTCCTTTTAAATGGGTCACTGAACTTTATTATAAATCACTTTCAGATGTCAATATATATTCGATTGATAATGTACGAATTCGTTATGTAGCAGATAATAATGCCAAGGCGTATGCACAAGGACTGGATTTCAGATTAAACGGAGAATTTGTTCCGGGAACAGAATCGTGGGTAAGTTTTGGTTATTTGAAAACAGAAGAAAACTACGAAAACAAAGGTTATATCGCTCGTCCAACAGACCAACGTTTAAAATTTGCAATGCTGTTTCAGGACTATATGCCTAATATTCCAAGTGTGAAAGTATATTTAAACTTAGTTTACAATACAGGATTACCTGGTGGTGCGCCGGCTTATTCAGATCCATATTTATATCAAAACAGACTGAACGATTATCGTCGTGCAGATATTGGTTTTGCAAAAGTTTTTGTCGACAGCAGTAATCAGAATTTAAAGACAGGCTGGCTGAAAAATTTTAAAGAGTTTTCATTAGGACTGGAAATATTCAATCTTTTCAATAACCAAAATGCGATCACCAATACATGGGTGCGCGATGCTTATACTAAAAATCAATACGCAGTTCCGAATTATATGACTTCAAGGGTTTTTAATATAAAACTGAATGCGAGGTTATGATCGAAAAACGTGAAAAAAGAAAGAAAATTTTTTACGTTCCGGGAATGATTTCTTTGGTTTTTATTCCGTTGTTTTGTTTGTATCATTTTCATAAGATTGAGGCTTTTAAAAATTATGAAGCTTTAGATTTTTCACTTCCAAATAAAGAAGATTTTGAAAAGTATAAAGTTTGGGATTTAAGAAAATATAAAATATTTAATTTCAATAACCAGAAATCAAAAGAAGAGCAAAAACTAAAAGAATTGCGACTTTTTATGCATGATTTAGTGAAATATTATGATACTATTAATGGGGCAAAAATTCAATTTGGTCCAAAAACAGACTATGATACTTTTGTTAATGTAATCGATATTGTTTCTGAAGAAAAAATCCCAACATGGGTTTTGTTTGGTAATAATATGTATATAATTGCTTGTGCTAGGCCAAAGAAGCGTGGATTTGTTTGTGGAACTACAGAATATTCTTTAAGAAATTCACGTTTAATGGAAGAAGAGAGTCGGAAAATAGAGCTTAATGTTTTTCAAAAATCATTTTTAAAGCAGCAATGGCTTATTCTTCTAGGATATTTAGGAATTGTTCTAATCAACATCTTTACCTTAGTAAAAATCAATAAAAACCAAAATTAGAATCAAAAAATAGTATATTTGATAATTGAATATAATTTGCAGATGAAAAAGTACCTTAAATATACAGCCTTAGCAATTGTTGTAACACTAACCAGCTGCCGGGAAGAAGTTCAAAAACCAAAAGTAAGTTACGATGTGTCAAACAAAGTAAGTGTTACAAAAGCAGATTCTACTCAAATTGAAATTGCTGATCTTCCTATTCAGATGGAAGGGACAGATTATTTAATTCATCCGGTTGGAGATTTAAGAGTTTTTGAAAAGGGAACAAAAGCGCGTTACGGATCATCAAGTGTAAATGATGTGAGTTTTACTATTTCGAATTTAGGAGAATTTGAAATTACGGGATATCTGCAAAATTTGAAATTTCAAAAAACAGATTCAGATTCTATCAGACCCTTGTCTGATAAACCGGTTTTGATTTTAACAGCTACATATTTAAAAACTGTTGCGGATAAAACCAAAAATAAAATAATGGTTTATACTTTGACAGATTCTGATACAAACAAAGACGGCAAAATTGATACAAGTGATATCAAAACTTTATATTTAAGTGATATTAGCGGAGAAAACTTCACGAAAGTTTCAGCGGATTTGCATGAGCTTGTGGACTGGAGTGTAATCGAATCTAAAAACCGTTTATATTTTAGAACAATTGAAGATACCAATCAAAACGGACAGTTTGATAAAAATGATGTACTGCATTATAATTACATAGATTTAACTTCTAAGAAATGGGAAGTGAAAAATTATAAACCAATTTAAAGTTTCAAATGCTGAGCTAAGATTTTGGATGACAAAAGCCCTTTAAAATTGTTTTAATTTTAAAGGGCTTTTGTTATTTATGACAAGATTGAGAATTGCTGAAGAAAAACTTAGAATCTTAGCAGCTTAAAAAACTAAATCAAAATATCACTTTCCAAATCTGATTTTTCTATTTCAAATCCAAAACCAAGACGCTCAACCAATTCAATTATTAGTTTCTTATACCAGTTTTCTGATTTGGGATGGATATATATTTTTTCAATTAACTCATTGATGTCAACATTGATTTTTAATCCTTCATTCAGTTTTAAAGTGCTTTGGGAAGTGTCTGTAATAATGCGGACTTCGCGTTCGTATTGAAAGCTTTTTCTTTTAAATAAGAAGGGGAAGAAGGAGTCGTCAAAGGGAATGTATTCTTTTTTGTAGTCGATATAATTTACCTCACCGATATACTGATCAAAATTTTGCTCAGGATTTACCGCTTTTTGCAATCTTCCGATAGTGGACTGTATGGCCAATCCTTCGCTGTTTTGTGTGAAAATCTGCCACATTGCAAACGATTCGTATTCGTTGATATGCCAGCTGCTGACTGCTACTTTTTCCCGATGTGTTTTGTAATAATTTAAAAACTCAGGATTGTCAATAGCGAGTTTTTTAATTTCTTCGAAAGTTGGTTCGCTAAAGGTGCCTTCGTACTGATCTTCAAATTTATCAGAGCGGGACATAAATAATTTTTTCGAAAGCAGTAAATCAAGAAATTTAGATAAATCAAGATATTTCCAAACGACAGTATCAGGATCGTCAGGCAGTTTTATGTTTGGGTTGTTAAGATACATTTTGAGAGAATTAAATGATTTATTCTTACTAACCTAAAGTTATAAAAATAAACACAGATTAAAGAAATTAAACTTAGTTTTAATGTTTCCTTAATCTGTGTAAAATAATATTAATGTTGTGATGAATCTTAAGATTCGAAAGACTGCATCGTCACCAGTTTGTTATAAGTGCCGTTGTGTGCAATTAATTCTTCGTGAGTTCCTTGTTCTACAATTCGTCCTTTTTGCATTACAACAATCACGTCTGCTTTTTGGATTGTAGAAAGTCGGTGAGCAATAACAATTGAAGTTCTGTTTTGCATCATATTTTCAAGTGCCACCTGAACAAATTTTTCGCTTTCGGTATCAAGAGCTGATGTTGCTTCGTCCAAAATCATAATTGGAGGGTTTTTTAATACCGCTCTCGCAATAGACAAACGCTGTTTTTGGCCTCCGGATAATTTATTTCCGCTATCGCCAATATTGGTATAAATGCCTAAAGGCAATTCTTTTACAAATTCATAAGCATTAGCAATTTTCAAAGCTTCTATGATTTCATCATCTGTAGCATTTAGTTTTCCTAGAGAAATATTAGCTTTTATAGTATCATTAAATAAAATACTATCCTGAGTAACTAATCCCATAAGACTTCTAAGAGACTGCAGGTTCATGTCTTTGATGTTTACTCCATCAATAGAAATTGAGCCCTCATTCACATCATAAAAACGGGTTAGCAGGTTTGCAATAGTACTTTTTCCGCTTCCTGATTGTCCTACCAAAGCAACAGTCTGGCCTTTTTTAATTTGAAGTGAAAAATCCTTTAGGACGGTTTCGTTTTCGTATTTGAAATTGATATTCTGAATTTCGATATTATTGTCAAAGCCTGTTTTTTCTAATGCTTTTTCTTTAGAAGTGATAGTGTTTTCCTGTTCTAAAATTTCCAATACACGGTCAGCAGCGGCATTTCCTCTTTTTACAGCATATGATGCTTTTGAAATTGATTTTGCAGGTGTAAGGATATTATAAGCTAGTCCCATATAAGCAATGAATGATGCTCCGTCCAGGGTTTTTTCAATTAAAACCATCTGACCTCCGTACCATAACAAAATGGTAATAACCATGATTCCCATAAATTCACTTGCGGGAGAAGCTAAGTTTTGACGATGTCCAATACTATTTGATAACTTAAAAAAACGTTCTGTTGAATTCTGAAACACGGTATTGAAATAATTTTCAGAATTATACCCCTTTACAACTTTTAATCCTCCAATAGTTTCTTCAATAGTAGATAAAAAGGTACCCTGTTCCTGTTGGGCTTTACTGGATTTCTTTTTAAGTTTTTTTCCGATTAAAGAAATGATATATCCTGAAATGGGAATGAAGACAAAAACAAATAAAGTTAGTTTAGCGCTAAGAATTAACATAGCGATTATAGTAAAGATAATGGTTAGAGGTTCTTTTACAATAAGTTCTAAAATGGCCAAAAAAGAATTCTGAACTTCATTTACATCTGCGGAAATTCTCGAAATAACATCTCCTTTTCGTTTTTCAGAAAAAAAAGCCAAAGGTAATTCTAGTGTTTTTTTATACATCGCATTTCGCATATCTTTCAAAACACCATTTCGTAAATAAGTAACAAAAAACATTGCCAGATAATCAGCCAGGTTTTTTAATAGAAAGATAGAAATTATGATGGCTACCATAACTGAAAGTACAAAACCCGGATTATTTTGGTCTGTATTGGTGGTGATGTAATAACTTAAGTAGTTTTCTCCATATTCTTTTATGTGCGCTATTCCTTCATATGTAGGCATGATGGTATTTCTTTTCGTTTTGTCAAATAAAACCTGAATCATTGGAATCAATGCCATGAACGATAGGGTGCTGAAAAGTGCATACAAAACATTAAAAAAGATGTTTAAGAAGGCATATTTTTTATAAGGAGATATAAAAGGTAGTATTTTTTTGAAATTACTCATTTATTTTTTTGATATTGATTTTTTTATCGCACAAAATTAATCGAATTAGGGAGGTTTCAATTTCTTTTTGCTTTTTTTTATAAAAAAGCTCTGATTTGTATTGAGAAATATAAATCAGAGCTTAAATGTATAAGATTACCAATTGTGATATTGTGTGTATAAATTGGATTTACTTAAGAAGGAACTTTTATTAATTCAATTGCATGTCTGCAATGATATTCTGTATTTTTTGGTCTAAGAATTTTTCAGCCTCATCAAAATCCAAAACTGATTCAATTTCAGCATTTACGCTGATATAGAATTTAATCTTTGGTTCTGTTCCGCTTGGTCTGGCACAAATTTTAGAGCCGTCTTCAGTATAATAAATCAATACATTTGATTTTGGCATATCCATCACAGATTCTTCGCTTGTCAGTAAATTCAAAGCAACAGACGACTGATAATCTTCTACCATGATAACTCTTTGTCCGTTAATTTCTTTCAATGGATTTTCTCTTAGATTAATCATCATCTGATTAATTTCTTCCAGACCTTCAATTCCTTTTTTAGTTAAAGAAACCAAATATTCCTTATAGAAGCCATTTTCTACATAAAGCTGTAAAAGTTCTTTATATACAGAACTTCCTGCAGCTTTTGCCTGAGCAGCAACTTCGCAGATTAATAAGGTTGCAGCAACAGCATCTTTATCTCGAACAGCATCGCCAACCATGAAACCAAAACTTTCTTCGCCACCTCCAATAAATTGAAGGTCAGGAAAATCTTTAATCATTTTGGCAATCCATTTAAAACCTGTCAGACCAACTTTGCATTCAACGCCATAGCTGGTTGCCAGTTCCATAATCATCGGAGTCGAAACAATAGTAGAGCCAACAAATTGTTTCCCATTAATTTTACCTGCTTTTTTCCATTGTTTTAAAAGGAAAGAAGTCATTAAAACCATGGTCTGATTTCCGTTAAGTAAAATCATTTTACCATCGTTATTACGAACAGCAACACCCAAACGATCACAATCAGGATCTGTTCCTACTACGATATCAGAATTTGTTTTGTCTGCCAAAGCTAAAGCCATAGTCAGTGCTTCCGGTTCTTCAGGGTTTGGAGATTTAACTGTAGGGAAATTTCCATCAGGAATAGCCTGTTCCGGTACAATGTGAACATTTTTATAGCCAGCTTCAGATAAAGTGTCAGGTACAGATTTTATAGAAGTTCCGTGTAACGAAGTGAAAACAATATGTAGATTGTCTTTGGCTTCAGCCGGAGTATTGAAACTTGCGTTTTCGATAGATGATTTTACGAAAGCCTTGTCAATTTCGGTATCAATATACTGAATCAGACTTTCATTTGCATTGAATTTGATTTTATCGTAATTTAAACTTTCAATTACGTTGATAATAGCAGTATCTTCAGGAGGAACAATCTGGCCTCCGTCTTGCCAGTATACTTTATAGCCATTGTATTCCGGTGGATTGTGAGAAGCAGTCAATACAATTCCGCATTGACATCCTAAATATTTAAGTGCAAATGATAATTCAGGTGTTGGGCGCAAATCTGAAAACAAATACACCTGAATCCCGTTTGCTGAAAAAACGTCAGCAACTACTTTTGCAAGAGTATTACTGTTATGACGGCAGTCGTAAGCAATAACAACTTTTATAGGTTGGTTCGGAAAAACTTCATGCAGATAATCAGAAAGTCCCTGAGTGTTTTTTCCAAGTGTATATTTGTTGATGCGATTGTTTCCAATTCCCATAACACCGCGCATTCCCCCAGTTCCAAATTCCAGATTTTTATAAAAACTTTCTTTCAGTTCTTTTGGAGATGTTGTCATTAATTCTTTAACAGCAGCTTGTGTCTCTTTATCAAATGTAGGTGTAAGCCATTCGTTTACGGCGTCTAAAATATTAGGAGCTATATTCATAATAAATGTCTTTTTTAATGTTTATAAATAAGTTTTTTCAGGAGCTAAATCCTGCTGTTCACTATATCTTTTGTGTCCCGATTGCTATCGGGACCGCCACAAAAGGATGCCGTTCCCATCAGGGCTGGGGCTTTACGTTAAAAATTAACCTCGCGGGCAACTTTATATCGGGCTTCGTTGCTTTTAGTACGTAAAATAATTTCGCCTAAAAATCCGGCCAAAAACAACTGAGTTCCTAAAATCATTGTAGTTAAAGCAATATAAAACCATGGATTATTGGTTACCAGTGTGTATTTCATTCCGGTATACATGTGGTAAAGCTTAGAAAAGCCAATATAGCCTGCAGCTAAAAATCCAATGATAAACATAAAAGAACCAATCGCACCAAACAAGTGCATTGGTCTTTTTCCGAATCGAGATAAAAACCAAATCGTAATCAAATCAAGGAATCCGTTAATAAAACGTTCCATTCCAAATTTGGTTTCGCCATATTTTCTGGCCTGATGTATAACTACTTTTTCACCGATTTTTCCAAATCCGGCATTTTTAGCCAAAACCGGAATATATCGATGCATTTCGCCTGAAACTTCGATGTTTTTTACGACAACATTTCGGTAAGCTTTTAAACCACAATTAAAATCATTTAACTCAACGCCCGAAGTTTTTCTGGCTGCCCAGTTAAATAATTTTGAAGGCAGGTTTTTTGCCACAACAGAGTCGTAACGTTTCTTTTTCCAGCCGGAAACTAAATCATATTTCTGAGCTGTAATCATTTCGTACAATCCCGGAATTTCATCCGGACTGTCCTGTAAATCGGCATCCATTGTAATGATGACATCACCCTGGGCCTTTGCAAAACCGGCGTGTAAGGCCTGCGATTTTCCGAAGTTTTTCATGAAGCGAATTCCTTTCACATTCGGATTTTCGTTAGAAAAACTTTCGATAATATTCCACGAATCATCTGTACTACCGTCATCTACAAAAATGATTTCATAAGAGTAATTGTTAGACTGCATCACTTTAATAATCCATGAGTAGAGTTCTTTTAGTGATTCCTCTTCGTTTAGAAGCGGTATAAGTATAGATAAATTCACTATTGCTGTAATGGTTTAGATTTGATAATTGCTGATACGATTAAATTGAATATAGAACTGACTACGATTGAAAAAAGTCCTCCCTTAATAAGATTTCCAATAGAAAAATTATCGTTTTTTAATAATTCATTTAGTTCAGATGAGGTTTTTCCCATAGCTTTAAAAAGTTCTAATTGTTTTGAGTTCATAAAATTATTTATCTCAGGTTTAAATTCAGGAGCTATATGGTTGTATAAGATGTAGTTGAATGTAATTGATATAAATATTCCAATGCTTGTCGATATTAATAAAGTAGTAAAAGAATCTTTTAAAGTAATTGTGTTTTCTAATTGTTTTTTAGTTATAATAGCTTGAAATATCCTTATGCCCCAATATGATAACCAAACAATAATGCCAAATAAAGAGCTTTTATAAACAGTGGATCCCCCAACATATACAAAGGTTTGTGACAGACAAGCAACAATTCCTATGATTAAACCAAATGTAATTCCATTCTTCTTTATAACTTCATTAATCATATTTTTTTATATGTTTTAAAATTAATCCACAAATATAGCAATTCCCAATATAATCGAAGATAAAAAAAGCTTTTTGAAATTAACTAAAAAAAAGCAGGTTAAGTATTTGTTTATTAAAAAAGAATTGTAAATTTGCACACTCAAAAATAATTAAATTTTTAAATAAAAAGAGTATCATTTGTTTATACCTTTTTCTAACCATGAGAAAGCCTCAAAATAAAAATGCTCTGAAACAATAAATAAAAGAAAAGATGAAAAAAGGAATTCACCCAGAAAATTACAGATTAGTTGCATTTAAAGACATGTCAAATGATGACGTTTTTATCACTAAATCTACAGCAGATACAAAAGAAACAATTGAAGTTGACGGAGTTGAGTATCCAGTTGTAAAAATGGAGATTTCCAGAACATCTCACCCTTTTTATACTGGTAAATCTAAACTTATCGATACTGCAGGACGTATTGACAAGTTCAAAACTAAATATGCAAAACACGCTAAAAAATAATAGCTGTTTTATATTGATACAAAAGCCTTCCATTTGGGAGGCTTTTTTTATGGCTTAAATCTAATTTTTCGAAAATAATCAGAAGAGTTTTCTTTGTTTTATGAAAACAGATCTTTAGTCTAACGCATAAATATTTGTAACTTTGGAAATGATAACCAAATCAAGATTTTAACAAGTACCAAATTTATTATATATGAACTACATTCTTTTTGACGGTCCCGTTCGAAACGCTTTATTACCTTTTACTTTTACAAGGCCCGTGGCTGATATCTTAATCGGAATCATGACGATTCGTCAAAAATGGGAAGCCCGTTTAGGATCTACAATCACTACAATTACAGAAGAATATTTGTCTGCCAAATTTCCGATGGTAGAAATGGAGGAAAATGTAATGATAAACGCAGCATATTTGCCAAATGATACGCTTGTTGAAATGGTTTCCGAACTAAAGGAAAATCAGGCAATTTTTAAAGGTGATGATGTAATTGCTTTTTTTACAACCGAAAATCAGGAAGAAGTTGATTTTGACTCATATGAAATTATTCAGTACAATGATGATTGTCTAACGGTTGAGCATACCTGGGATATTTTTTCTAAGAACGATGCTGCAATTCGTGCAGATTTTGCTTATTTGATAGAAGGTCGTAAATCACAGCCAATTCCAAAAAGTGTAAATGTTATTTCTCCTGAAAATATTTTTATTGAACAAGGAGCGAAACTGGAGTTTGTAACTTTGAATGCTTCAACAGGTCCTATATATATAGGTAAGAATGCTGAAATTATGGAGGGAACTGTAATTCGGGGACCTTTTGCTTTATGTGAAAATGCACAGGTAAAACTGAATGCAAAAATTTATGGAGCCACAACAGTTGGGCCGGGATCCAGAATAGGAGGAGAAGTTAAAAATGCTGTTCTTTTTGCAAATTCAAATAAGGGACATGATGGATTTTTAGGTGATTCTGTTTTGGGTGAATGGTGTAATATTGGAGCAGACAGTAATAATTCGAATCTGAAAAATAACTATGAAGAAGTAAAATTATGGAGTTACGAGACGGAAGGTTTTGCTAAAACCGGACTTCAGTTTTGTGGTCTGATGATGGGGGATCATAGTAAATGCGGGATCAATACGATGTTTAATACAGGGACGGTAGTAGGTGTGAGTGCTAATATTTTCGGAAGCGGTTTTCCTCGTAATTTTGTTCCGAGTTTTTCATGGGGCGGAGCAGCTGGTTTTACAACTTATATTACCAAAAAAGCTTTTGAAACTGCAAAACTGGTTATGGCTCGCAGAAATATTGAATTTGATGAAACGGAAGCTGCAATTTTAGAGCATGTTTTTGAGGAAACAAAAAAATGGAGAAAAGACTGATTTAATGAGATAATTAGTCAATTTGAAAATGAGATAATGAAAACCCGATAGTCTTAAAACTTTCGGGTTTTGTTTTATTTAAGATTTTGAAAATTATCTAATTCTCAAATTGGCACATTTTCTAATTATCTCATTGACACATTGTCTAATTAATCTATCTTTGCGGCTTCAAAAAAATACTTGCTCAGAAAACGAACAATCTAAGCAGTCTAAAATCTAAAGATCTAACATGATTACAGTTAACGATATTTCGGTTCAGTTTGGCGGAACTACACTTTTTAGTGATGTTTCTTTTGCTATTAATGAAAATGATAAAATTGCCCTTATGGGTAAAAATGGTGCGGGAAAATCGACACTTTTGAAAATAATTGCAGGAGCAAACAAACCTTCTACCGGAAGTATTTCTGCTCCTAAAGAAGCTGTAATCGCTTATCTGCCTCAGCATTTGCTAACCGAGGACGGAGCTACTGTGATGGAAGAAGCGTCTAAAGCTTTCAGTGAGATTTTTAAAATGAAAGCCGAAATTGATGAAATCAACGAGCAATTGACCGTTCGCACAGATTATGAAAGCGATGATTACATGAAGCTAATCGAAAGAGTTTCTGACCTAAGCGAGAAATTTTATGCAATTGAAGAGGTAAACTACGAAGCAGAGGTTGAGAAGATTTTAGTTGGTCTAGGTTTTGAGCGTGAGGATTTTGGTCGCCAGACTTCTGAGTTTTCAGGAGGATGGAGAATGCGTATTGAACTGGCAAAGATTCTATTAAGAAAACCAGATTTGATTTTGCTGGATGAACCTACTAATCACATGGATATTGAAAGTATCCAATGGTTAGAGGATTTTTTATTGACTCAGGCCAAAGCAGTTGTGGTTATTTCGCACGATAGAGCATTTGTAGATAATATCACCAATCGTACGATCGAAGTGACAATGGGGAGAATTTACGATTATAAAGCAAAATATTCTCATTACTTAGAACTTAGAAAAGATCGTCGTATTCATCAGCAAAAAGCATATGATGAACAGCAAAAGATGATTGCTGATAACCGAGCGTTTATCGAACGTTTTAAAGGAACGTTTTCTAAAACAGATGCGGTTCAGTCTCGTGTAAAAATGCTTGAAAAACTAGAAATCGTTCAGGTTGATGAGGTGGATACTTCTGCATTACGATTAAAATTCCCACCTGCAGCACGTTCTGGTCAATATCCGGTTATTGTAAAAGAAATGTCTAAAGCTTATGGTGATCATGTTGTTTTTAAAGACGCTAATATTGTAATCGAGCGTGGTCAGAAAGTTGCTTTTGTCGGGAAAAACGGAGAAGGAAAATCAACAATGATTAAAGCGATTATGAAAGAAATTGGTGTTGATTCCGGAAGTGTAGAAATTGGTCATAATGCACAAATTGGATATTTTGCTCAAAATCAGGCAGCTTTGTTGGATGAAAATGCAACAATTTTCGAAACAATTGATAGTATTGCGGTTGGAGATATCAGAACCCAGATTAAAAACATTTTAGGAGCTTTCATGTTTCAGGGTGATGATATTACCAAAAAAGTAAAAGTACTTTCCGGAGGAGAAAAAACACGTCTGGCAATGATTAAACTATTGTTGGAACCTGTTAACTTGTTAATTCTGGACGAGCCTTCGAATCACCTTGATATGAAGACAAAAGATATTATTAAAGATGCGCTTCGTGATTTTGACGGAACTTTAATCCTGGTTTCTCACGACCGTGATTTCCTTGACGGATTGGCAACTAAAGTTTTTGAGTTCGGAAACAAACGTGTAAAAGAGCATTTTGAAGATATAGCAGGTTTCTTAGCGCATAAGAAAATGGATTCTATGAGAGAAATTGAAAAGTAATAAAATGCTTTTCTTTTTAAAGAAAAATGCCCCAAAAGATTTTTTTTGGGGCATTTATTTTTTGTTTTTTTAGTTTTTCAAAGGACTATCTATGTACATTTCACGACCAAAACGGCGCATTGATTTTGAGTCTGAAAAATAAGGGAGAGTCTGGTCTTTGTCTGTTTGTGTTCTTTTTGCTGTTGAACCTGTAATTTTTGAGATAGCAAGATTTAATAAAGGTTCTGACGGGTCGCCTAAAACACCGTATGTAAAAACACTTTCGGTCTGTTGGTAGGTCGGTGGTAGTCCTCCTGTGTAATCTCCAAAGTTAGCTGAATTTGTAATTTTAAAGACCAAAGGCTGCATCGCATATTTATGAGTTGGATTTACTTTGGTTTTTGATAAGGTTTCAGAATCATAAACTGTAAAAGAACCAACATTTTTACCTACAGTGGTCTCACCAATTTGAATCACAGTGATGTATGGTTTTAGGCCATTTACTACCAATTCACTGGCTGAGGCAGTACTTCCGGTTGTTATAATGTAGACAGTGTTTAGATTTAAACTGTTCAAAGTGGCTCCACTGCCTGTTTTGTCCGTAAATCTTTCATTAAATGATTCAAGGTCATCATTGGTTAAACCTGTCATTATTTTAGAATTATATTGTCTTTTTGAGAATACCTGGTCCTTAAATTGTCCTGTAATCATACTTGCTAATAATGTTGCAGAATGAACAGAGCCACCACCATTGTATCTTAAATCCAAAACTAAATCTGTAACTCCTGATGTTTTTAATTGTGAGAAAGCCTGATTAAGGGCATCGTCATATTCATTATAGAAGCCATTATACATTAAATATCCAATTTTGTGGCTGCCTGAAGTTATTGTTTTGGTGATTAAGACCGGGTTTTCTTCTAAAACCGTTTTGGTAAGAGAAACAGATTTTCCATTTAGAACAAAAGTACTTCCGTTATAATCCGCCAGATTTAAAGTGTAACTATCAGAATCTAAAAGTAATGATTCGTAGTTGGAAATGGTAAGCGGGGTACCGTTAACACTCGTAAATAAGTCTCCGCGTTTTATACTTTTGCCCGATGCGTCTGAGTTAGGAATAATGTATCGTATATAACCTACTAAATTGTTCGATCCTGTAGATTGTCTGCTTAATCTAAAATCAATACCACTGTTTTTTGTAATTCCGTTTAGTTCTTGTTCTAAAACAGTATAATCGTCTACAATCCAGCTAAAACGATCAATTGCATCTCCGTTAGGATACTTGCTTTCAGGTTTATTTAATAAATCTTCAAATAAATCTTCCGGTTTTGAATATCCTTTCAAAAATGAATCCAGCGCATTTTGGTCTGCAAAACGGTTATCGGCAAGGTTTGGTACATCAGCTTGCCATAAATAAACTTCATTTAGTCCTCTCCAAATAAAATTATTTATTTGGAGATTTTTTGGAGTAGCAACATCATCATTGTCATCACAGGCCTGCAGGCTAAATGCTGCCAAAAATAATAAAACTAAATTTTTTGATATTCTTTTCATATACTATTAGGTTTCATATTGTATCAACGTAAAAATAGTATCTTTAGTTTTAACTTGAATGTATTGTAGGACTTTTTTGCAATATATTTTTTAATTTGATTGTAACAAAATTAATAGTTACTCGTCTTGATTATATAAGCTAACGAATAACCGTATAATTTATGAACCAAAATGTGTTTATAGAATTAGTAAATCCTTTCAAAGACAAAGTTTTTCGTCTGGCAAAACGATTGCTTGCCAGTACAGAAGAAGCTGAAGATGCAACTCAGGAGGTAATGGTTAAGTTATGGAATAAAAAAGAAAGTTTAAGTACTTATAATAATGTTGAAGCTGTGGCGATGACGATGACTAAAAATTATTGCTTGGATCAGTTAAAATCAAAAAGAGCAGATAATCTTAAAATTGTGCACAATAATTTTACAGATCGAGAACCTCAATTAGATAAAAAACTCGAAGACTCGAATAGTTTAGAATGGGTTGAAAAAATAATAAATCAAATGCCGGAACAACTTCAGGTGTTGATTCAATTGCGGGATGTTGAGCAATATGAATTTGAGGAAATTGCAAAAATTGTAAATATGAATGAAACTGCAATTCGGGTAGCACTCTCAAGGGCAAGGAAAAAAATTAGAGAATCAATGCTTAATGCACACAGTTATGGAATTAAATAAAATAGAAAATATATTAGAAAAATACTTTCAGGGAGAAACAACTATTGCAGAAGAAAACGAATTAAAAGAATATTTTTCTTCACCGGATGTTGCGCAGCATTTGGAGCAATACAAACCTATTTTTGCCTATTTTTCTAAAGTAAAAGAACAAACAACAACGTATGAACCGGAGAGCTTCGCTCGAACAGGAGTAGCAATTCCACTTCAATCCAGGAAACGTAAAGTAGCGTGGTTATCGATTGCGGCATCAGTTGTTCTTTTACTGGGTATCGGAACTTACTTTTTTGTGAGCGAACAAAATAATGCAGCTGTAGTGGCTTCGCAAACAGAGTTAGGAACCTACGATAATCCCGAAGAGGCCTTAAAAGCAACACAAAAGGCTTTGAATTTATTATCAAACAATGTTAATGTAGGTATAGAAAGTGTGCAATACATTAAAGAATATGAACAATCAAAAAACAAAATTTTTAAACAGTAATTAAATTTGATAAAAATGAAATCAATAATTGACAAATACAGAAAAAATAATAATAGGATAGGTAGTAAAATCATTTTGACATTGGTTTTTGCTTTAATTAGTCAGTTTTTTTATGCACAAAGTGCTTTTGATAAATACGACGGTCAGGATGATGTGACGTCTGTGATTGTAAACAAAAAAATGTTTGATATAATGAGTAAAGTAAAAGTTGATCCATCTGATAAAGAAACTCAGCAGTACATGAATCTTATTAAAAAGCTGGATAATTTAAAAGTATTTACAACCAGCAATCCAAAAGTGGAAGCAGATATGAAACTTTCGGCTGATAAATATATTAAATCTGCGAGTTTAGAAGAATTAATGCGTATCAGCGATAGTGGTAAAAATGTGAAAATCTACGTTAAATCTGGTACAAGCGACACAAAAATAAAAGAGTTGTTTATGTTTATTGATGGCGCAAAAAATGAAGATACTGTTTTGTTGTCCTTAACAGGAAACTTTGATCTGAATGAAATTTCAGTATTGACAGACAAAATGCAGCTTCCGGGTGGTTCTGATTTAAAAAAGGCTTCAAAAGGCAAAAAATAGTATGAGAACCACTGTTTTTACTTCAGTTTTTTTTGTGTTGCTAACTTTAATAAGTTGTAATTCTGAACCTTCACTTCAAAAGTATTTTGTTGAAAATTCGGAGAAAAAAGATTTTATTGCTTTAGATGTTTCGCCAGATATTTTAAATGTTGACAAAGCAAAATTATCCGAAGAACAAACTGAAGCTTTGAATTCTTTTGATAAAATGAATGTTCTGGCTTTCAAAGCAAATGATAAAAATCAAACACAATTTGAAACAGAAAGAGCCAGGGTAAAAGCCATTTTGAGAAATCCTAAATATCAGGAATTAATGAAGGTTGGTTCTGGTAAAGATGGTGCTTCTATAAGTTTTGTTGGTGCCGATGAAAATATAGAAGAATTTGTGATTTTTGCTAACCGAAAAGAAAATGGTTTTGCTGTGATTCGTATTTTGGGTAAAAACATGAATCCGAATAATATAATGACTTTAATGTCGGTTTTAAAAGAATCAAAAATAGATATGGAACAATTAAAGCCTTTACAGGAATTGGCTAAGGCTAAATAATACATCTTAATTAAAAACAGAAAGCTCCAAAAAGGAGCTTTTTTTATGTCAGAATTTTATTTATCAAACTTTGTTCTAAGATAACTTAAATAAAAAAGCTAAAATTTTAATTTTTTAATAAAAATAAAAATAAGGGTATATTTTCTTATAAAAAAGTAAAGTCTCATGAGTGGAAATTTTATCTTTGGATTAATATAAAAATTTAATGCATGAAAAAAGTTTTACTCTTAGCTCTATTATCAACGTTTAGTATCAATGCACAAACTCCAACTAATTATGTAACAGGATTGGGGGTTCCTACAGGAATTGCATTCGATGGTTCAGGAAATTTATTTGTCGCAGATTATAATGCTTATAAAGTGACTAAAATTACTCCAAGCCTTACACAGTCTATTTTTATTAGCACACTAAATGCTTCCCCACAACAGATTGCTTTTGATGGCAGTGGAAATCTTTGGATAGCTGGATCGGGTAATTTCGGCAATGAAATTACAAAGACGACAGCAGCCGGAGTTGTTACTTCTTATACAGCTACAAACAGTCCATACGGAATAGCTATTGATGCTTCTGGAAATGTTTATTATTCAGAAGCTAATTCTGGAAATATTAAAAAAATAACGACTGCCGGAATAACTTCGACTTTTGTAACTGGTCTTACGACACCAAACGGATTGGCTTTTGATAAATTGGGTAATTTAATTGTTGCTGACAAACTTGATGGTGCAATTAAAAAAATAACTCCTGCAGGAGTTGTTAGTACTCTAATTTCAGGAATGAACAACCCGGCCAATGTAGCTTATGCTCCAAATGGGGATTTGTATATTTCGACAGGATCACAAAATAGAATTTTTCGATTCCCTTCCGGAGGTGTTGACGGAGATCAGGTTCAATTTATCAGATTTAATACAGATTATGATACTCCTGCCCAAATGGCTTTTTACAATGGTGCATTATATGTTAGTACAGGTTCGAGTACAAAAAAAATAATTAAAATAACAGATCCTGTTTTAGGATTAGGAGATGTACAGAATTCTGGCAATAATGAATTTACCATTTATCCTAATCCGGCAACAGATTATTTATATATCGAAAATAACGAAGCTGATTTAAAAGCGATTCAATTATTCGATATTGCAGGTAGGCTGGTTGCAGAATTTAAATCGTCAGAAGCGAAAGACAATAAAATTATTTTACCACCTAATTTAACTTCTGGAAATTATATTTTAAAAGTTAATAATGTGTCTAAAAAGATAATCGTAAAATAAATATTTAGATATTTCAAGCAAAAAGCCTCAAATTTTAAATTTGAGGCTTTTGTTATTTTAAGAAGTAAATATTACTATTTACTCAAATACATTTTTCTTCTAGAGTACAATTCATAGAATTGATCATCTTTTAAGTCATCAATAAACAAGATACTTTCTCCTGTTGATTTCATTTCTGGTCCTAACGCTTTGTTTACGTTCGGGAATTTACTGAAAGAAAAAATAGGTTGTTTGATTGCAAAACCGTTTAATTGTGGGTTGAAATCAAAGTCAGTTACTTTGCTGTGACCTAGCATTACTTTTGTAGCGTAGTTTACGTAAGGTTCTCCATAAGCTTTTGCAATAAACGGAACCGTTCTTGAAGCTCTTGGGTTTGCCTCGATAATATAAACCGTATCATCTTTAATCGCAAACTGGATATTGATTAAACCTACAGTTTTTAAAGCTCTTGCAATTTTATGCGTGTGATCTTTAATTTGCTGCATTACAAACTCTCCTAAGTTAAAAGGAGGTAATGTTGCGTTACTATCTCCAGAGTGAACTCCGCAAGGCTCGATGTGTTCCATAATTCCGATGATGTAAACATTTCCATCAGCATCACAGATTGCATCAGCTTCTGCTTCGATTGCGCCTGCTAAGTAGTGATCTAATAATAATTTGTTTCCTGGAATTGCTTTCAACAAATCGATAACATGTTCTTCAAGCTCTTTTTTGTTGATTACAATTTTCATTCCCTGACCTCCTAATACATAAGAAGGACGAATTAAAAGAGGAAAATCTAAAGTATCTGCTAATTTTGAAGCCTCGTCAGCAGTTTCTGCGATTCCGAATCTTGGGAACGGAATGTTTAACTCAGTTAATAAGTCAGAGAAACGTCCTCTGTCTTCTGCTAAGTCAAGCGCGTCAAAACTAGTTCCGATGATTTTTACACCGTATTTAGATAATTTATCTGCTAATTTAAGCGCTGTCTGACCTCCCAACTGAACGATTACACCTTCTGGTTTTTCGTGTTGAATGATGTCATAAATATGCTCCCAGAAAACTGGTTCGAAGTATAATTTATCAGCTGTATCAAAATCTGTAGAAACCGTTTCAGGATTGCAGTTAATCATGATCGTTTCGTAACCGCATTCTTTTGCTGCTAGAACTCCGTGTACACAAGAATAATCAAACTCGATTCCCTGTCCGATACGGTTTGGTCCGGAGCCTAAAACGATCACTTTCTTTTTATCTGTTACGATACTTTCGTTGTCTACAAAGCGTTCTCCGTTTGCTTTTTCGATTTCGGCTTCAAAAGTAGAGTAATAATAAGGAGTCTGTGCTTTAAACTCAGCTGCACAAGTATCAACCAGTTTAAATACACGGTTGATGTTCATGTCTGTACGTAAAGTATGCACTTCACTTTCAAGACAACTCATCATGTGAGCGATTTGTCTATCTGCAAAACCTTTTTGTTTTGCTTCAAGCAATAATTCTTTTGGAAGATTTGAAACTTTGTAGTTTGAAATTTCTTTTTCTAAAGTATAAAGCTCTTCATATTGTTTCAAGAACCACATATCGATTCTTGTAATTTCATGGATTGTGCTCAATGGAATTCCCATTGCAATTGCATCATAAATCACGAATACACGATCCCAACTTGCATAGGTTAGTTTCTCGATAATTTGCTCGTAATTTTTGTATCCTTTTCCATCAGCTCCTAAGCCATTTCTCTTAATCTCTAAAGACTGTGTTGCTTTATGAAGTGCTTCTTGGAAAGAACGTCCAATTCCCATAACCTCACCTACAGATTTCATCTGAAGCCCTAAAGTTCTGTCTGAACCTTCAAATTTGTCGAAGTTCCAACGTGGTATTTTTACGATTACGTAGTCTAAAGTTGGTTCAAAAAGAGCCGAAGTAGATTTTGTAATTTGATTTTGTAATTCATCTAAGTTGTATCCTAAAGCCAATTTAGATGCAATTTTAGCAATTGGATAACCCGTTGCTTTTGATGCTAAAGCAGAAGAACGAGATACACGAGGGTTGATCTCGATGGCTACGATATCTTCTTTTTCGTCTGGCGAAACTGCAAATTGTACGTTACATCCTCCAGCAAAATTTCCGATACTTCTCATCATTAAGATAGCGTAGTCACGTAATTTTTGGAAAGTTGTATCTGATAATGTCATTGCAGGCGCAACTGTAATCGAATCTCCAGTGTGGATTCCCATTGGGTCCATGTTTTCGATAGAACAGATAATTACAACGTTGTCATTTTTATCTCTTAAAAGCTCTAACTCGTACTCTTTCCATCCCATCAAAGCTTTATCAATTAAAACTTCGTGAATTGGAGAAGCTTCAAGCCCGCGGGTTAAAAGCTCATCAAAATCTTCTTTTTTGTAAACCACAGCTGCTCCGGTTCCTCCAAGTGTAAATGAAGGGCGAATTACAAGCGGGAAACCAAATTCCTGAGCAATTTCTTTTCCTTCTAAGTAAGAAGTAGCTGTTTTTGCAGGTGCAGTTGGGACATTAATTTTTTCTAAAAGCTGTTTAAACTGCTCTCTGTCTTCTGTAATATTAATAGCATTAACATCAACACCGATTAATCTTACTCCGAAATCTTGCCAGATTCCTTTTTCCTCAGCTTCCAAACACAAGTTTAATGCTGTTTGTCCTCCCATTGTTGGTAAAACTGCATCAATTTGTGGATGTTCCTTAAGAATTTCAATAATCGATTTTGTCGTTAAAGGTTTCAAATAAATATGATCGGCCATAGATGGGTCGGTCATAATTGTCGCTGGGTTTGAGTTAATCAAGATAACCTCAATTCCTTCTTCACGAATCGAACGAGCAGATTGAGATCCTGCATAGTCGAATTCGCAAGCCTGGCCAATAACAATAGGTCCTGAACCTATAATTAAAACTGATTTTATTGATGTGTCTTTAGGCATTTTATATGTATTGTGTAGTTATTTACGATTTTAAAAAACGCTTCTAGTGTGCTATAAACTAGAATGTTGAGAAAATTTTTACCGACAAGGTATAAAAAAAGGCGATACTAAAAAAGTAATCGCCTTATGTATGTTTATACAAACATTATTTTTTGTGTCTAGGCTCGCTAGAAACAGTTAATTTATGTCTTCCTTTTGCTCTTCTACGCGCTAGAACTTTTCTTCCATTCGCAGAAGCCATTCTGTCCATAAATCCGTGCTTATTTCTTCTTTTTCTTTTCGATGGTTGAAATGTTCTTTTGCTCATTGCTTTGTATCTTTAAAAATGGTATCTATTAACTCGTTATTTTGGTTTTGGATATCGTTGTTCAAAAACCGAGTGCAAATATACAAAGACTTTTTTTTCTGGCAAGCAGTTTTATAAAAATATTTTTAATTCCTTTTGCTATCTTTGCAGACACAAATATACATCTATTATGTTTAACAAAATTATAAAACTTATTCTGGCCGGACTTCTTGTAGTGGCGGGCATTTGGCAATTTACAGAAAGTAATATCGGGAATGGTATATTTCTTATTTTACTGACAGCAATTCCAATTTTTCTTTATTTTAAAAACGAGTTTATCCTTTTAGCTTTCCTTAAATTAAGAAAACAAGACTTTGAAGGCGCTAAAAAATGGCTGGCATACATCAAAAATCCTGAAACGGCATTGGTAAGAAAACAGCAAGGATACTTAAATTATTTACAAGGGATCATGTTGTCTCAGACTAATATCAATCAGGCTGAAAAACATTTCAAAAAAGCAATTGAACTTGGATTGTCAATGGATATGGATTTAGCTGTTGCTAAACTTAATCTTGCAGGAGTTGCCATGTCACGAAGAAGAAAACTGGAAGCGACTAATTTACTGAATGAAGCTAAAAAATTAGACAAACAGGGGATGCTGAAGGAGCAAATCGCAATGATGAAAGAACAAATGAAGAAAATCTAAATTCTTTAAATTACAATATTTAAAATCCCAAATTCCAAATTTTTTGGAATTTGGGATTTTTTTTTGGAGCTGTTTACTGCTATCCGCTTGTATCTTTAATGGTGAATCCCCGCAATTAAAGGTACGCTGCTTCTATTATGGCTAAGGTAATTGATAGGTTAAAAACTTGGAATTTGGAATTTCTAAATTTGGAATTTTAAGATTCTAATATAATCGAAGGTAAATTTTCATTCAGCCATTTGTATTTATTCAGAATCATAATGTGAGTACCGCCTTTTACAACAATGCATTTGTTGATGTATTTTATAGGAAAAACATCATCCTGATCACCATGAATATGAATTACCTTTTCATCTATTTTGTCTCTATCCCATAAAATAACAGATTCTACGGCCCACTGCAGGTAATTAAGATCCCGTACAGCCAAAAACTTCTCGTACAATTTGATGCGTTTATTCACTTTTTCTCCAAATGAGTATTTGGCAAGATTCTCAATATTTAAAATGAGTTTCATCGGGATGAGTTTGTAAGCTTTTGTAGTTTTCCCGATTTTCATTCTCCTTGGAAATTCAACATTGCTTCTGACGCTCGAAATAATAATCACTTTTCGGGCTTCTATATGTCTGGCCATTTCCTGAACCAGAATTCCACCAAAAGAAACGCCAATTAAAACCGGATTTTCGTGTTGAATGTTTTTTGTAATCCGAAGTGCATAATCCGATAATGATTCTTTTGGGTTTGGAATTTCCCATTCGAGCAGAAACATTTCAAAAACAGTTTCATCTAATTTAATTCTTTCAAAAATGGTAGGACTAGCAGCTAATCCAGGCATAAAATAAACAGGAATTTTGCTCATTTTTCAGAGAGTGATTTTAAGTTGAAGCTAAATTTACCTTTTTTACTAATATACATGGCAATTCTTAAGCTTAATTATAATAAAATTAATAAACATTATTATTTAAAATCATTCTACATCTTTCAATAAAATGTCTTTTATTGAAAATCAAATGATTATCTTTGCAATCCGAATTCTTTGAAGGTAAAGAACTTATTAAAAGATTTTATCGGATATTAATTTCACGTTCATTTTCTAATATTTTTTATTCACCCCAAAAACATGATAAATATGGAGCCTACCGTAATGGAAATTAAAGACAATACTTTTGCAAGACAATTTGAAGCCACAATCCCTGAGGGCTTATTAAGTGTTGAGTATTCATTTCAGGAGAAAAAGATTTTTTTAACCAAAATTAATACGCCTGAAAATTTTGAAAATCAGCCAGTGATTGACTCTTTGCTGAAAAATATAATGGAACTGAGTACAGAGAAAAAATTAAGAGTTGTTCCAATTCATCCAAAAATTGCTGTTTTTTTCAAAAAAAATCCAAAATACAAAGAATTGCTTCCACCAGGAATCAGGATTTAAAAATAACCAATTAAACGGAGCCATAATCCGCCAATTACCATATAGATAAAGAGCATAACCAATCCGGTTATTAATCCTTTGATCCACCAGCTTTTCAGGTCGACATAACCACTTCCGAAGAAAACTGGTGCGGGTCCGTGTCCGTAATGGGTTAAAGTTCCATAAAGAGATCCTACAAAACCAAGCATAAAAGCGAGAAGTAAACCAGGAATTCCAATAGAGATTCCAACTCCCAATAAAGCTGCATACATGGCGGCTACATGTGCAGTTGCGCTTGCAAAAAGATAGTGGCTGAAAAAGTATACCAGTATAATGATAGGAAAAGCTATTTGCCAGCTTAAACCTCCAATCTGATTTTTTATCAAATCACTAAACCAGCCAATAAATCCTAATTCGTTGAGTGAGCTTGCCATCATTACCAAAACAGAGAACCAGACGATGGTGTCCCAGGCACCTTTTTCGGCTTTTACGTCATCCCAGGTTAAAACCGAAGTTAAAAGCAAAATGACTAAACCAATAAAAGCCGTTGAAGTAGCGTCGATTGAAAATAAATCACCTGTCATCCAGAGAAACAACAAAATAAAGAAGGTTAGCAGCATCATCCATTCGTTGCGGGATATTGCGCCCATTTCTTTTAATTTCTGAGCAGCAAATTGTGGTGCATCTCCGGTCTTTTTGAGTTCTGGAGGATAAATTTTATACAATACAAACGGAATTACAAAAAAAGCAACTAAACCGGGAACAATCGCAGCTATTGCCCAGGAAATCCAACTGATTTTGATTCCTAAGTTAAGCGCAAATTTTTGGCACATTGGGTTACTTGCCGTACCTGTCAGAAACATTAAAGATGCAATTAAATTGGTATTATAACAATTCAGAGTAAGATAGGCTCCTAGTTTTCGATGCGTTTCAGGCTGTTCAGGCATCGAACCAAAACTCATAGACATTGATTTCATAATTGGGTAAACAATTCCGCCGCCCCGGGCTGTATTGCTGGGAACGGCAGGTGCCAAAACTAAGTCAGCCAATCCTAATCCGTAAGCTAATCAAAGGGAACTTTTGCCGAAGAACCTAACAAATAAAAAAGCGATTCTGTTTCCTAAACCTGTTTTAATAAATCCTCTTGCAATGAAAAATGAAATTCCGATAAGCCAGATTACTTTATCCCCAAAACCTTTTAAAGCCAGTGTGATTGATTTTCCGGGATCGCCTGGAGCCAAAACTTGTGAAAAAGCGGTTAAGGCAACTGCAATCATACACATGGTTCCCATAGGAGCCGCTTTCAAAATAATGCCTAAAATAGTAGCAACAAAAATGGCAAATAAATGCCAGGCTTCGGCTGTAAGACCATTGGGAGCGGGAATTAGCCAAATTACGATTCCTATTGCAAAAGTAATCAGGGTTTGAGTAATTTTTATTTCTTTCATATAAACAAAGAATTAAATTAAAATCGGAATTGTAATTGAAATAAATAATTCATCATCAAAAATGATCTGCTTGTATCCGGAATTATGATTATTCTAAATTATCTGCCGTTTGAGTGTCGGCATTTGAGCATTCATCAGTAGGGCATCATAAAAAGAACAAAAAGGAGTAATAACGGTTATTTGTTAAATTATCTCTTGAAAATCAAGTTGGGTTTAATTTTTAAAATGTAATTAATTGATAATCAATACTAAGTGTGAGGCTAATGTACTGAAAAAAAATATAGCTTGTAAAAAAATATTCATTAAAATTTACCTGAGAAATACAAAAAAGGCTTTCAGTTGATGAAAGCCTTTTTTCCAAAAAACAATTTAAAAAAAACAAAATTAACTAATTGATAATTATTTTTTAATCATTAAAGTAAAAACCGTTTGTTCCCACACCTGAGGTTACTTCTTTTAGTAAATTTCCGCTTAAATCATAAATATAAGCTGCACCATCTTGTGTGTAAACTCCGTCAGCGATGTAAATACGGTTGTCATTTACAGCAAATCCATATACATTACTGGCAGGAGAGGTTACGATTGGTGTAGTTGAAGCTGCTGTTGCATTGGTATTGATTACATAAACTGAACTTCCTGATGTGTAATAAATTTTGTTATCTTCAATATCCATATAACCAGCTCTGTCTAAAGTTTCAGGAAAAGTAATTTTAGAAATTGATTTATTAGATAATTTTACTTTTACAATTTCACTTCTGTCTCCATAAGGGGCTCTTAAAATATACAAAACACCATCTTCTTCCTCTATAGAATCAGCATATGACCCAATTTCTATTGATGTTTCCAGTTTTTTAGTAGCAATATTTACTACCAATAGTTTAGTATTGTCATAAGGCTCAGTAATGTATAGTTTTCCATTTTCTTCAACTAAACGATTGGCAGTTGCATTCAAATCAATTTTAGACTCATACTTATTGGTCTTTAAATTAATAATGGCAACATAATCGTCCGTATTACCAGTTGCAGGATTTATGTATGAATAGGTGTTTGCATTGGTTACATATGCTTTTCCGTCTTTTACGACACCGTATCTTGGAGTTTTAAGACCTGTTGATATTTTATCAACTAATTTGAAAGTATATCTGTTAACTACGTTAATTACGTCTGAACCTCCGGCAATGATATAAGCATTATCCCCATAAAAGAAAATATTCTGCGCATATTTTCCAAGCAAGTCATCACCATTAGCGGCAGTGTAAACATCTTTGGTGAAAACGCTAAAATCTTCGCTTAAAAAAGAAACAGTTCCCTGATCTGAACTTCCTTCATTTAAAATGAAAACTCCGTTATCATAAACTCCTTGTGGTTCGTTTGAATCTTCATCATCGCTTGAACACGAAACGAATATAGAGGCACTAAGTGCTATTAAAAATAATTTGCTAAACTTCATTATATTAAAATTTTAAGATTAAATACATATTAAAATTACGACCCGGCATAGGTCTGTTTTCGAGACTTTCGTAAGCTTCGTTGAATAAATTCAGTACCTGAAAACCCAATTTGAAAGAATCTAAAAATTTAAAATCATAATCGGCTCCAATATTGGATATCATATAATCTTTTATGATTTCATCCGGATCATTGTCTGCTCGGGTGTAGACAAATCCGTTATGTAAAAATTGATAATAGGTTGAAATTTTATTTCTGGAATAAGAAACAGAAGCTGTAGCTTTATCAAAAGGAACAAAAAAGAGTTGTTTTTTTGTGTCAATATTTTCAGAAATGGTATGTGCGTAAGTTGCATTAACTGCAAAAATATTTTTACCAAATTGTTTTCTCCAGCCAAGTAAAGTTTCTGCTCCGTAACTGTTTACCTTATCAGTGTTTTGTGGAGTCCAGATACCATTTTTGCCAGGAACCCACTGCAATAAATCTTTTATTTTGATGTAATAGAAAGTCTGGGTTAGCGTAATGTTGCTAAATGTAAATACGTTTCCGACTTCTGCCTGATAGGAACTCTCAGGTTTTAAATCACGGTTTCCACCTGTTTCCCAATATAAATCATTAAAGGTCGGGATTCTGAAATTGCGGGATACATTCAATTTCAAATTGTACAATTTGCCAAACTGATGAGAAGAACCTAAAGAAAATAAAATAGGAGATTTGTAATTGTCTGTAAATTCTTTTCGAACTCCAAATTCATTTTTCCAGTTTGCAGAAATATCCTGTTTTACCAATAAAGAAGCCGAACTGATTTCGCGGGTATTGGTTCCAAAACCACTTCCGGTTCCTGTGGTTTTGTTGTAATCTAAAATCCCGTTTATTTGGGTTGACTTAAACAAAGTATAACCAAAATCAGCTTTTGTAATTAAGCTTTCCGTTTTTCCGTAGGTATAGTTATTGGTAGCGTTGTCAGCGTAGTATTGGTAATTTTCAAAAATATACGCTGTTTTAAAATTTGCAGTGAATCTGCCAAAATTACCATCGTATTCTAATAAGTTCCTGTTAAAACCGTTGATGTATTTACTTGGCGTTTCAGTTTCTGTGATTAAAGAAGTATTTCTGTCTGTGTTTGATGTTTGACTGTATAGTTTTAGAGTGTTTTTGGTGTTTAGTTTATAGCCTAAATTAGCACTCATTGTAAAAATATTGTATTCTCCATTTCGGTTCCAGCGTTGTTCACCTTTCCAGGTGTATTTTTTCACATATTTATAATCGTTTGTAGAACTGTTGTTAGAAAAACCAATCTGAGCACTCCATTTTTTGTTGGAAATATTAGTTTTATAATTAACTCCAATTGTATTGAAACTTCCGTAATCGAGTTTTAAATTATTCTCAAAGCGATTATAAAAGTCCAAATCGTTGTTTAAATGTACTGTTCCGCCAATTGCACCACTTCCATAAATTACGCTTCCACCTCCGGCTTTCACACTTACGGAATTATAATCAGAGCCTGAAATTGTATTAAAATCGGTGCTGCCGTTCATTTGCGAATTGATGTTAATCCCATTCCAGATTACAGCAGTCTGAGATGAAGTCGTTCCTCTAAAAGAAACCGTAGAAAGCATTCCGCGACCGTATTCTTTAAAATAAAGTGTAGAGTTGAAGTTTAGCAGGTCGGTCAGCAATGCTTCATTTTTATTGATGATCGAGTCACCAAGTTTTAAAACTGACTGAGAATTGGAGTATTTGTTGAGGTTATTGTCTGAAACAACAACTTCTTTCAGTTTCATAATAGAATCGTTCTGTGCCGAAATAATCTGGCACAAAAGCAGCAAACAAAAAGCAAAACGTATTTTTAAAGTCATAATTTCTACACTCTTTTTCCCGAGAGTTCGATATTTGTTAATAAGGCAGGTCTCCTGGCTTGCGTCTTGTTGTTTACCTTCCCATCAATAAATGACAGTGGTTTTGTAGATAACAACAAGCATTCTTTTGACAGAACTAAGCTTACAGTTGCGGGTACAGCTCAAGATTTTTTGTTTTAAATAATTTAAAATCAATAACTTGATTCCCTTTTAATGTGTTTTTTGTAATTAAAACACAACCTTAATCGGGTGCAAAGATAATGTTAAAAATATGTAAAATTCAAATTTGTTCTACTTTTCAATAAAAATTCTAAACAAATAATGTCAAAAATCTATTCTGATGACCTCCCCAAAATCTACTTTATTTTGAAACGCATCTTTTAACGGCAGTGAAGAGTGATGGCATAAAAAGCTCCTGATAATACCTGCATGAGCTACTATAATAACAGGATAATTTATTTTTTTTGATTTTTTTTCGGATAAGAAATGACCAGTCCTTTCATGTAATTCAATAAAAGATTCTCCATTTGAAACTTTAATATTGACAAAATCTTGCATCCACGGATTAAGCTGTTCCTGCGGAATAGTATCCCAGTTTTTCATTTCCCAATCACCAAAATTCATTTCCATCAGGCGTTTATCTTCCTGGTAAGAAATGGTTTTTATATTGTTCTGAATGTATTTTGCCAAAGTAACACACCTCTTCAGAGGACTGGAAAAAATTATTGCTTCTGAGGGTAAATGCGAAAGGATGTTTTTAAAAATTGTCTCAAAAGGTAATGCTAAATCTACATCAGATTGTCCGTAGCAAATTCCTTTTTCACAGATCGTTTCGGTATGACGGACTAAATAAATTTCCATAAAAAAAGAAGACTTAAATAATAAATAACTTCGCATACCTGCTGTGTTGCGCCAAGGCAATCTCCGGTATAACCGTCAATCCATTTTTGAAAATAACGAGCCAGAAAATAGCGGGTTATGAAAACCGGAATTAGAACTAAAAGGATTTCATATTGAAAATAGGAGAGTGCCAATAATGGAAGCAGCCCGAAGAAAAAAGAACCGAAAACTTCTTTCCAGCCATAGTTTTTTGCAATAGGTTTGCTTTTACTCGAAGCATCATCGCGAGAATAGTCATGAGTAAAAATAATAGAAATTGCCGCCAAACGACTTACAGAATGGGCAGAAATAAACAATAGAGAAATCAAATAATTGTGATTAGAAAAAAGCAAAATAGATTCTGAAAGTAATTTGAATTTCAATAAAAACAACAAAACCAGTCCAATCGCACCATAAGCTCCAATCGCACTGTCTTTCATAATCATCAGGATTTTTTCTTTGGTCCAGCCTCCGCCAAAACCGTCGCATACATCAGCAAAACCATCTTCGTGAAAAGCTCCTGTTGTTAATATGGAAGCGATGATTCCTAAAATCACAGCCGTTTCTGTAGATAGAAAAAGATAAGAAATATAGAAGGCAAAAAATGAAATACTCCCCACAATCCAGCCAATTAAGGGGAAGTAGCGAGTAGCTTTGTTTAAATATTCAGGATCGTGACTAATGTTTTTCGGACAGGGGATCCGGGTGTAAAACATCAAACAGGTAAAAAATATATGGAGTTCTTTTTTCATTTATAGAATATTTTTAAATTGAAATTTGCAATTGATATTGACATTGCAATTTCTTCATTTTCTGCTAACTCCTGCACTTTCAAAACTGGCCATTTCGTTTAAAAAAGCTTCAGCAGATTTTAAAATTGGAAAAGCAACTGCGCAGCCGGTTCCTTCACCAAGGCGCAAATCTAAATTTAAAATTGGTTTTGCCTGTAGATAATTCAATAATTTTTGATGTGCTTTTTCTGCAGAGCAATGACAGAAAATAGCATTTTGTATAATATCAGGATTTATTTTGGAAGCAATTAAAAAGGCAACACTGCAAATAAAACCATCAACCAAAATAAGCATGTTATTTTCGAAAGCAGCTAACATTCCGCTTGCCATTTGTATGATTTCAAAACCTCCGAAGTAGGCGAGCTGTGACATTAATTCGTCTGGCCCCGAATAATTTTCGATTGCTTTTTTAAGCAGGTTTTGTTTCTGAATCAATTTTTCATCAACAACTCCTGTTCCTTTTCCGACACATTCTTCAATCGGGAAACCCGTTAAGATGCTCATTAAAACAGAAGCTGTAGAAGTATTTCCAATTCCCATTTCACCAAAACCAATACAATTAGAGCCATTTTGAGCAATAGGTTCGACAACTGATTTTCCTTTTTCAAAACACAATTGCAATTCCATTTCGCTCATTGCCGGTGCATGCAAAAAAGATTGGGTTCCTTTTGCGATTTTAGCATTAATTAATTCTGCATTCGTTGGAAAATCATAATTGACCCCGGAATTTACAATGGAGAGTTTGATATTATGCTGATTGCAAAAAACATTAATCGCAGCGCCTCCTTCCAGAAAATTATTCACCATTTGTCTGGTCACATCCTGTGGATAAGCACTGACACCGTGATTTGCAATTCCGTGATCGGCTGCGAAAACGACAATATTTGGGTTAATTATTTTTGGGTTTAAAGTTTTAAAAACTGTTCCGATTTGAAAAGCCAGCTTTTCTAAAGTCCCTAAAGCGCCAATAGGTTTGGTTTTGGAATCTATTTTTTCCTGTAAAAGCCTGCTGAAATTTGTTTTGTCTCTAATTTCAGACTGAGGATTTAAAACAAAATCTGAAACAGGATTTTCAATAACATTTTTAATTTCGGTACAATCAGGAGCTTCCGATTTTTGTTTCCAGTGTAATTGCTGCAGCATGGGCTGATTGCCGTAATTGGTTGCCGGTTTTCCTATGCAGAAATAACCGAGAGGCTCAATATTTTCGGGTAAATCAAGTATTTTTTTAAACTGATAATAATTTAAAATCGAAACCCAGCCCATTCCGTAGCCTTGCTCTGTTAGCGAAAGCCAGATATTTTGAGCTGCACAAACTGAACTGAATTTTACTGCCTCATTACTTCCAACAGTACCAATTGTAAACTGATTCAGGACAGAGCGGTCATAAGCAATTATAAGCCCAATTGGAGCTTCTTCAATTGCTTCCAGTTTAAGAGATTTATAAAGTTCTTTTTGTTCGGGATTATCAGTAAGTTCTTCAGCCTTTTTATTATAATCTAAAAACAATTTTTTAACAGCATTTTTTACTTCTGCCGATTTGATGATGTAATATCTTGTAGCATCTGTCAGCCCGACAGAAGGTGCCCAATGTCCAGCCTGTAGAGCCTTTTCAATTACCTCATCAGGAACTTCGTCAGCTGTAAAGTGTCGTGTATCACGGCGTGATTTTAATATATCGTCCAGATTGCTCATTTTCAAAAATCAATTACAATGTCAAAAATCAATATCAATACAATTTCAAAAATCAATTGCACTAATCCTGATGTTTGAATTTATGTAAAGTTAAGGCAGAGCTTTTGAATTTTGAATTTAAAATTTGGAATTTCTTTATTTATTGATATTGATTTTTGAAATTGCCATTGAAATTTACTTAACCTTTTATTTTGACAGGGATCCCCGAAACCATCAAAACCACTTCATCTGCATTTGAAGCCAAAAACTGATTCATCCAGCCTTGCAGTTCGGTAAATTTTCTCCCAATGTGAGTGTCGGCATGCACGCCCATACCGATTTCGTTTGTAACAATAATCAGGTTGGTATTTTGTTGACTGGCTATTTTTTTAAATTCAGTCTTTGCTTCTTCCAGTGATAATGTGATATCATATTTAGTGTCAACAAAGAAGTTAGTTAACCAAAGTGTTACGCAGTCGATTAAAGCTGTTTTGTCTGAGAAGTCAATTCCACTCAAATATTTTTCTTTTTCAATATTTGTCCAGCGTTCGTCGCGCTCTTTTTGGTGACGGTCAATTCGGTGCTGAAAATCATCATCCCATTTTCTGGCAGTTGCCACATACATTGGAGCATCTGAAAGCTGTAAAGCCAGATTTTGAGCATAGCTGCTTTTTCCTGATCGTTCGCCTCCGGTAATTAAGTAAATCATTAATTGGAATTGTTAATTATGAATTGTTAGTTATTAATTAAGAAAGGACTTGCTTAGCAATAACTTGGTTTTTAGTAGTTTTAAGAATGCTGGTTGTTAATTTTAATATTGTAATTGCATCATCATGAATGTTTCCGAATTCTTTTTCACTTAAATATTCAGTTGCTTTGAGTAGTTCTAACCAATAAATTGTTTCATTGGCTTCTTTCTGTGCAATTGCAAATTTATGAATAAAATCATTTTTACTTTCAGCATGCTCTGCTTCTCTTATCATTGCACCAATACTGGTTCCGGATCGAAGGAGCTGTTTAGATAGCGTAAATTCTTTTTTCTCAATACATAGATATTGGTATAATTTAACTATTCGAATAGCAAAATCAAAACTTTTATCTTTTACAATGTTATTTTTCATTAAGAACTAACAATTTATAATTAACAATTAATATGGGCAATGGCGACAGGCATTCCCACAACAGGTTCCCCTTTTTAAATGAAACCAGGGTTTAAAAACATAATTGCCATTCTCTACATAATAGTCAATATCTTCAATTAGTTTTTCAGTTTTTGGTAAACAAATGGCTTTATTTTTAGGGGCTTTTTTAGGAGTAATAGTTTCGACATAAGCATCGATTTTGTCAACACATGCTTCTTTGAAACATTCGGGACAAAGACAATCTCCTCCTTCTGAAAGATTGAAAATAGGAGGAAAATCGTTACACCAGCAATTATTTTCAGCAGAAATATTTCCACAGCTAAAAGAAGATTCACAGCTTGAACAAACTTTTGTTTTTATAATATTCATAATATGTAAAAAAAGGTGTTTGTTTAAATTTGTAAGAATAAAGATAAACAAAAAAATATAAATTACGTTACCTTTGCCATTATTGATAAGGGAACGATAATGACGAACAATAACAATGCCATACCCCTTGAAACAACTGACCTTAACATGAAACATTTTTTTTTCAATTTTATTTTTATCATATCTTTTTTTCTTCTGACGGGATGCAAAAAAAATGAAACCACAGAAGTAGCTGCTTCTAAAATTCCTCAAAACAGTATTGAATATGCTTCAGGACTTTCAATTGTAAAACGCGATGGATATTCGGTGGTTACAGTTTCAAATCCATGGCCGGAAGCGAATAAAAATTTTAAATATATTTTGAAAGAAAAAGACGCTGAGGTGCCAGATAGTCTACAGAATTATACAATGATTAAAGTTCCTTTGGAATCTGTCGTGGTAACCTCAACAACCAATATTCCGTTTCTGGAAATGTTGGATGTCGAAAATAAACTGACGGGTTTTCCACATACAGATTACATTTCTTCCGAAAAAACAAGAGCGTTAATTGACAAAGGTTTAGTTAAAAATGTTGGACAAAACGAAAAATTGAATATTGAGCAATTAATAGAATTGTCCCCGGATCTGATTGTGACTTTTGGTGTCGATAATAATAATCCAATGCTGGATAATCTGAAAAAAAGCGGATTGAACGTTTTAATTCAGGGTGACTGGATGGAACAGTCTCCTCTTGGAAAAGCAGAATGGATTAAACTTTACGGGGCCTTATTTGGTAAAGAAGAAAAAGCAAAAGAATTGTTTGATAAAATCGTAGAGAGCTATAATCAGGCGAAGAAATTAGTTGCCGGTAAACCTGTCAGTTCAACAGTTTTATACGGCTCCATGTACGAAGATGTATGGTATGTGGCCAAAGGAAATAGCTGGGTTGCCCAATTTATGAAAGATGCTCAGGCAAATTATTTATGGTCTGATCTAAAAGGAACAGGAAGCCAGGGATTGTCTTATGAAAAAGTACTGGACAAAGCGAAAACGGCAAATGCATGGATTGTGACAGGGTCATTTAAAACTTTGGACGAATTGCAAAAAGCGAATCCGCATTACAGCGAATTTGACGCTTTTAAAAACAAAACGGTTTATACATTAGAAAGTAAATTTGGTGCTACGGGTGGAACGATTTATTACGAATTATCGCCAAGTCGTCCGGATTTGGTACTGAAGGATTATATCAAGATTTTTCATCCGGATTTACTGCCGGGTTATGAATTCACTTTTGCAATCAAACTGAATTAAATTGGCGAACCAAAAAAGAAATACTATTTTATTTGTCATTTTGGCTCTAGGGCTTTTACTGATGTTTTTTATGAGCATTAGTCTGGGGTCTGTTAATATTCCGTTTAAAGACGTCTATACAAGTTTAACCGGAGGAGAAGCCAGTAAATCGACCTGGGAATATATTATAATTAATTATCGTTTACCAAAAGCCATCACGGCTATTTTGGTGGGAACAGGGCTTTCTATAAGCGGTTTGCTGATGCAGACTTTATTTAGAAATCCGTTGGCAGGACCTTATGTTTTAGGATTAAGTTCAGGAGCAAGTTTAGGAGTAGCGTTTGTAATTTTGGGAGCAGGTTTTTTGCCTTATTTTTTAAAACTCATTGCTTTGTCATCTTACGGAATCGTTTTGGCATCTACTTTAGGAAGTACACTTGTTTTATTACTGGTTTTGTTAGTTTCACAAAGGTTAAGAGATACTATGGCAATTTTAATTGTCGGTTTGATGTTTGGGAGTTTTACAACAGCAATTGTTAGTGTTTTAACTTATTTCAGTACAGCTGAACAGCTTCAGAAATTTACTTTTTGGTCGTTGGGAAATCTTGGAAACCTCTCATGGAATTCTATTTGTATTTTATCTTTTTCTGTGTGTTTTGGTCTGGTTTTAAGTGCCGGAAGTATCAAACCTTTAAATGCTTTGTTGTTAGGTGAAAACTATGCGAAAAGTATGGGGCTGAATTTGAAAAAAACTCGATTAGTAATCATTTTTGCAACCAGTATTTTATCAGGAAGTATAACGGCATTTGCCGGTCCCATAGCATTTATAGGATTAGCGGTTCCGCATATTGCAAAACTGACATTTCAGACCAGCGATCACAAGGTTTTGTTTTGGAGTACATTGCTTTTTGGGGCTATTATTGTGTTATTCTGCGATATCGTTTCTCAAATGCCAGGCTTTGATGTGACGCTTCCAATTAATGCTATTACGTCTATAATTGGGGCTCCGGTTGTAATTTGGTTATTGGTTCGAAAAAGAAATTTTCAGTAAAAGATTACAATTTTTTATATCTTTAGTTTTTTTTAACACATAGAGACATAGTTTTTGAAAGCTTAAAAAGGCATTTCACTTTTCTTCAAAAAACATAGATAGATTGAAGATTAAAATTGTTTCTATATTTTATTAACTGAAAATGATTACTCAAAAGTATTTAGACGAATTAACATATAATGTAATTGGTGCCTGTATTGAAGTGCATAAAATAATTGGAAAGGGATTACTCGAAAATGTTTACCATCAATGTCTAAAGGAAGAATTACAACTTCGAAAGTTGAATTTTTTTACTGAAATGAAAGTGCCACTGGTTTACAAAAACAAAGAATTGAACACAGATCTAAGATGTGATTTATTTGTAGAAAATTGTTTGGTTGTCGAGTTAAAAACGGTTTCTGAAATAAGTCCCATCCATGAAGCACAACTATTAACTTATATGAAATTATCCAAAGCGCCAAAGGGAATTATAATTAACTTCAATTGTCATAATATCTTTAAAGAAGGCCAAAAAACATTTGTAAATGAATATTTCAAATTATTGCCAAAGTTTTAGCGACAACAGCTATGTGTTAATTTATAAGTGAATTTTAAAATAAACTGTCAAAGAAAAAAAGAAAACTATGTTCTCTATGTGTTTAAACAATAAGTCACAATGAAAACTATATTAAATACTACAAATTTAAATATCGGATATAAATCTAAAAAAGGTGTTACGGTTATTGCTGAGAATCTAAATTTAAATTTGGATTCAGGAAAACTTATCGCTTTAATTGGAGCCAACGGAATAGGGAAGTCAACTTTGCTGAGAACGATTACAGGAATCCAAAAACCTTTGTCAGGAAGTGTTTTTCTGAATGATAAAAATATTTCAGATTATAAGCCTTTGGATTTAGCTCAAAACCTGAGTCTGGTCTTAACCGAAAAATTGCCTCCAAGTAATCTTACGGTTTTTGAATTGGTGGCTTTAGGGCGTCAGCCTTATACCAATTGGATGGGAACCTTAACTCCCGAAGATATCGTAAAAGTAAACGAAGCTTTAAAATTAACTCAAATAGAACATTTAGCTTCAAAAAGACATTTTGAAATCAGTGATGGGCAATTGCAAAAAGTTTTGATTGCACGAGCGTTAGCACAGGATACACCATTGATCATTTTGGACGAACCTACAACCCATCTTGATTTACTACATAAAGTTTCATTGTTCAAATTGCTTAAAAAACTCACAGAAGAAACCCAGAAATGTATTTTATTTTCAACTCATGATATCGATTTGGCTATTCAGCTGAGTGATGAGATGATTATTATGACACCCGAAATGGTATTACAGGATGAACCTTGCAATTTAATCTCAAAAGGAAGTTTTACTACTTTATTTAAAGATGAACATATTGTTTTTGATGCTGAAAAAGGGAAGTTTATTGTGAGTTAATTTTTAGAAGCTATTCCTGCTATCCGTTTCAATCTTTTGTGCTGAACCCCAGCACAAAAGGATTTACACTTCTATCAGGGCTAGAACTATCGATTTTATATTAAACTTTCTTCAAGCCAATTTGCCTCTTAGCTTCCCCAACCACAAAAGCAACTGAATTGGCAATATTAAAACTGCGAATAAGAGGTGACATCGGAATAGTCAAATGATTTTCGAATCGAGCCATAAATTCCTTGCTCAAACCAACGCTCTCTTTACCAAAAACCAGCCAGTCGCCATCCTGAAATTCGTTTTCCAGATACGATTTATCAGAATGAGAACTCATTAAAAACACCCGTGACTGATCAGGAATCTTTGTAATCCATTCCTCTACAGTTTGATATTCAGTTACGTCAAGATGTATCCAGTAATCCAATCCGGAACGTTTCAGGTTTTTATCATTAATTACAAATCCAAAAGGATGAATTAAATGAAGACGGCTTTCGGTACCTACGCACAAGCGCCCGATATTTCCGGTATTATTTGGTATTTCCGGTTCTACAAGAACAACGTTTAGCATTTTTTTTAAGTTAAATGTTAGAGGTTAAATGTTTAGAAGTTTTGAAATAATTATCTCATTGACTAATTGCCGCATTATCAAATTGGTTCATTATCTAATTGAAAATCGGAAACTTCGAGTACTTCACCCGCTTTTAAGTTTTGCAAATATACATTTCCTATACGAACACGGACTAATCGTAAAGTGGGAAAACCAACTGCGGCAGTCATTTTTCGCACCTGACGAAATTTTCCTTCTCTCACAGTAATCGAAGCCCAAGAAGTAGGACCATGACGTTCGTCTCTGATTTTTTTTGCTCTGGGCCCAAAATCTGGAATTTCGGTCACAATAGCTGCTTTACACTTTTTTGTTTTGTATTTACCACCGTCCAAACCAATTTCGACACCATTTTGCAGTTTTTCTATAGCTTCGGGGGTAATCAGGCCGTCGACCTGAACAAAATATTCTTTGTCTACTTTTTTGCTACGAACCAGTTCGCTCATGTTTCCGTCTGTAGTCAAAAGCAGTAAACCTTCCGAATCTTCATCTAAGCGCCCAATTGCCATTGTCCCTTCCGGAAAGTCATGCAATTCGCCCAAAAGCTTTTTCTTTCTTTTTAATTCATAAATAAATTGACTGAGGTAGCCATAAGGTTTAAAAAGAATGAAGTGTCGGTGCATTTTAATTTTTTTGCAAAGATAGTGGTTTCATCTTCATTAAAAATAATCGAATAATAAACCAAAAGCAATGTTAAACCATTGAGTTTTAAAATTTAGAATTCGTAATATTATAATGCAAATTTTAAAGAATAATAGTATGGAAACTAATGATTTAGGCTCTAAGAAGATAAATGGAGTACAGAAAAATATAGACAAATCTAAAGGAAAAAATATTTCGCACGACGGAAAATCAGATGATGTGAATCTGAAAAAAGAAGTGGTAACTGATGCGGATGGGAATAAGCAAATAGTAGAACGGGCAAGAAACGAAAACGAGGATATTACTAAAGCATTTTCAATAAATCCGGGTAACCCCAATGCAAACCGTGGTGTAGAAACGGATGAAGAAGCAAATAAAACAGTAGAAAACAAAGACCGAAATTCGGATATTACGCCAAACCGTTATCCAAATTCCAATCCCGAAAGTCATGAAGACCGAGGGAACATGAAATTGGATGAAGACTAATTAATAACGAAAAAATTACAGATTAGACGCTCATTTCTCTAAAATAACATTTGATTAGCATATCGGGTTAATATTATGATAAACTCAGGTTTTAAAGGAGGTTACCCAAGAATGTCTTCGTAAATTTAAAGGACAATTTTAAAATTTATAAATATGGCACTTTTAGAAAACAAGGTAGCTTTTGTTTCGGGTGGCGGTTCAGGAATCGGACGCGCTGTAGCAGAAGCTTACGCCCGTGAAGGAGCAAAAGTAGTAGTTTCGGATATTAATGTTGAGCATGGTGAAGAAACTGTAAACAATATAAAGAATAGCGGAGGAGAGGCTTTTTTTGTAAAAGGCGATTCTTCGAGTGCGCTTGATAACAAACATATGGTTGAAGTTACGGTATCAAAATACGGACAACTCGATATTGCCTGTAATAATGCCGGAATGGGCGGTCCTGCAAAACCTACAGGAGAATATGAACCGGATGCATGGGATAAGGTAATTGCACTCAATTTGAGTGGTGTTTTTTATGCCTGTCGTTATCAATTGGAGCAAATGGAGAAGAACGGAGGAGGAAGTATTGTCAATATCGCTTCGATTCACGGACAGGTTGCAGCTCCAAACAGTCCTGCTTATACTGCTTCAAAACATGGAGTTGTAGGATTAACAAAAAATATTGCCGCGGAGTATGCACAAAAAAATATTCGCTGTAATGCAGTAGGTCCCGGTTATATTGAAACAGCCTTGTTAAAAGATAATTTAAACAAAAGTATGATGGATGCTGTTGCGGCAAAAGCTCCGATGAACCGTTTAGGGACATCAGAAGAAATTGCAGAACTTGTTGTTTTTTTAAGTTCTGAAAAATCTTCCTTTACTACTGGAAGTTACATTATTGCTGATGGTGGTTATACTGCAATTTAAGAACTTTTGAAGTGATTTATAAAGGCTGTCTGTTTTTCAGATGGCTTTTTTTATGCGCCATATTTTGTGTCTTTTTGTTAACAGATTGGGAATGTTTAAAATGTTAATTTTATTGATTGATGACTGGTTTGTTAATAATATTGAATAAAAGTTGTTCAAAAATAGTATTTTGTTGTCAAATGTTTATAAGTAAAAGGTTTTTAAGTAAAAGGTTTTTAAGTAAAAGGTTTTTAAGTAAAAGGTTTTTAAGTAAAAGGTTTTTAAGTTGACGGTTTTATAATATTCCCTTAACTTTAAAGGGTATAATTTTATTGTCTTAAAAATTTATTTAAAGCTTATGAAAAACATTTACTTCTTCAGGTATTTAATGGCTTTTTTATGTTTGTTGGGCTTGTCAGCTACTCTGACTGCACAGACAATGCCAGCTCCGGTGGGATCATTACCATACACAGAAAATTTTGGTTCCTTAGCCGCAAATTCTACAGAGTACCCATCTGGATTCCAGGGATGGAACGCAGCAGGAGCTCCAGGATCTTCTTTTAATACTAATGCAACATTAATTGGAGACAAACTATTGATTGCTAGTAGTTCTGCAAGTACAACCAGCGGGAATATTCATAATTACAATGGTAAAATTGGTTTTCTGAATAACGGTTCTTCAGATTTAACAATTGGTTTTGCTTTTAATGCAACGGGACAGTCTGCAATAATGGTACAGTATGATGCCATGACAATCCGTAATCCTTATGACGGAGGAAGTAACACCCGTATCAATGAAATGGTTCTGCAATATAGGGTAGGTACTACAGCCTCTTTTACATCATTATTAGAAACTGCCTATAGCAATAATACAATTACGCAAACGGGATCAGGAGTTATTACACCACAAAATTCACAAATGAAAAAAGTGACTTTGCCTGCAGAATGTAATAATCAGCCTGTGGTGCAAATCAGATGGATTTCAAGACAAGTATCAGGCAGTGGATCCCGACCATCTTTTGCAATTGATAATGTCGATATAAGAAGTGATATTTATGCTCCGGTTAATATTACCGATTATCCAAAAGCAAATAATATCCTGGGCGAAAGTTTTGATTTTATTAATAAAATTGATGAAATTGGAAAAACGTATTATGTGTTGTTGCCGGGAGGAAGTATAGCGCCATCAGTTGTTCAGGTAAAAGCCGGTCAGAATGCAACAGGAGCAGCAGCTTTGCAATCAGGATATTTAGATATCACAGATGCTTCTCAGGAATATGTAAAAAGTTTTGCAGGATTAAGCCTGAATACTGCTTATGCTGTTTTTTCTGTTTCTGAAGATTCTTATGGAAATATTCAGTCAGTTGTAAATAAGGTTGATGTTACAACATCAAACGTGCCTATTCCTTCTTTGGCTACTTCGGTTTCTTCTCTTGATTTAGGTTTTTCTGAAGCCAATTATAATTCTGAAAGTTTAAGTTACCAGATTCAGGGATCAAATCTTACTGCAGATGTAACAGTTGCAGCACCGGCTAATTTTACTATTTCTAAAGATAATAACACATTTGGTTCTTCTTTAATTTATGCAGCATCTGATTTTGCTTCAAATGCAGCACAAACGGTTTATGTTCGTTTTACTCCAAACTCTACGGCTGCTTTTTCAGGATCGATTACGCATGAATCAGCAGGAGCGGCAATAAAAAACATTACTTTGACCGGAGTTGGAATCAATCCGTATGTTCAGGAATTTAATGATGCAAATGTTTTAACCAACAGCGGATGGACTCAGCATAACACATCGGGAAGCTTGAACGCATGGGCATATACTGCGACTGCAAGAAATATAAATTCTGGTAGCGGTGCGGTGTTGATGAACGGATATTCTGATACCGGAGCGAGTAAAGACTGGCTGATTTCGCCAAGATTACGTCTGGATAATTTTAGTCAATTTATATTGTTATCTTTTTATTCACGTAAATTTTACGCAGGTCCCGAATTAAAATTAATGGTTTCGACAGATTATGACGGTAAAAGCAATCCGGAGACAGCAACCTGGGTTTCATTAAATGGTAAATTTCCAACTGTAACCGGAACTTACACAGCATCACAATATATAGACTTAAGCGGATTTAAATCAAATAATACTTATGTGGCCTGGGTTTACGAAACTACAGCAGGAGGAACTAATTTTGCTGCAGAATGGTCATTAGATGATATCGCAATTACAGACGATGCAGGTTATGTAGATGCCAATCCTGTTTTGGATTTTGGTGATGTAAATGTAAATGTAGTCTCTGCAAGCCAGTCTTTTATTTTTAAAGCGGAAGGTTATGGAGACATTACTCTTACAGCTCCTGCAGATTACAAATTGTCGTTGGATAATATTTCATTTCAATCTAGTGTGGTTATCGATGCTACGGATGCTGCAAACAACAAAACGGTTTATGTGCAATTTGCTCCTTCTGTAAAGCAACTAACAATTTCAGGAGTATTAACAGTTACCGGGACTTCATTAAATAAACAAATTGGATCATTTACAGGTTCTTCAATTCCAAAAGCAGATACTTTTGATGTGGTAACTTATAATCTAGAATTTTTCGGTACTGATGTAAAAGGTACTGACGGAGTTGAATTTGGTCCAACGGATGATGCTTTGCAAATCGAGAATATAGCAAAGGTAATGAACAAACTCAATGCAGATGTATATGTAGTTCAGGAAGTGTCTGATGATCCGTCAATTGATATATTGATTCAAAAAATAAGTATCAACGGTAAAACATTTGATAAAACAATTTCTACATCATGGTCGTATTCATTTAATGCACCAGACCCGAATTTTCCTCCTCAAAAATTAGTGGTGCTTTATAATACGCAAACCACTACAGTTAAAAAGACCCGGGTAATGTTTAAAGATTTGTACGATGAGGTTCGTGCGGGAACTACAACTTTGCCGAATTATCCTGGAGGAAACGGAGCAAGTTTTTTCTCATCAGGACGTTTGCCTTATATGGTACAGATAGAAACGAATATTGGTGGAATAACAAAAGAAATCAGCCTGATTGATCTTCATGCCCGAGCCAATAGTGGAACAGATATCTCAAGATACAATATGCGTAAATACGATGCAGAATTATTAAAAGACAGTCTGGATGTTCATTATCCAAATGCAAATTTCATGATTTTGGGAGATTTTAATGACGATGTAAAAGCATCTGTTCTTACGCCAAATCCGTCTTCGTATGAGGCTTTTGTAAATGATACCAGCAGATACAATGCGCTTACATTAGGTATTAGTCAGGCGGGTGCTTACAGTTTTTTAAGCTCTGGAGGATTTTTAGACCATATTGTTATTTCTAATGAACTGACAGATGAGTACATACCAAATTCGATTGCAGTTTATGATCCTCGTACAGATATTACAAATTATACCACTACAACTTCTGACCATGGTCCTGTAATTGCCCGTTTTGAATTGAAATCTGATAATTTGGGGACTGTGGATTTTGATAACGTGGATTTTATAGCAAAGGTATTTCCTAACCCGGCTACAGATGCTATAAATCTTCAGGTAAAAAGCAATTTAGATAAAAATCTGAAATTAAGGCTTTATGACAGCAACGGGCGTCTGACAGGAAGTACTGTTGATGTTAAGGCAGGTCAGGATATAAGTACTACGGTAATTCCGGTGACTCATTTACAGTCGGGATTCTATATTTATACTTTGACAGAAAATAATAAAGTTATTTTTAAAGGAAAAGTTTTAAAGAAATAAACTAGACAGGCATATAAACTAAAACAGGCAGCTCATTTGAGACTGCCTGTTTTTTTATGAGATATCAAATAATTTTTTTGCTTTTGAAACTATAGTTTCCTTTTCGAATATTTCTAAAAAATAATTAACCTGCCATTCCTGCGTTTTTTGAGCCTGTTTGCTTGTAGTAATGTCCCAGGGTGGATAAACACGAATTGCTCTTTTGCCTTCTTTAGCTGAAGTAGAGAAAATTCCTTTTTCCAGTAAAACACTTTTCGGAAAGATGAATAATCCAAAATTATTTTCTTTTCGGGCACTGATAATCACAAAATCGATTGGGTCCGAAAAATCAAATGGCTCAATAGTGCCTGATATATTCCGTTTCCACAAAGTAACAAACTGTCCCGTTTTTGTTGGTGTAATTTTAGCTTCCCTATAACAGATTTTTTTATCGTTGATTTCAAAACGATAAGCACTATATTCAGCACTTTCTGTTTCCGGTTCAGGCAGAGTGGATTTTAAATTGCAACAGTTAAAAACTAGTTCTTTTACAAGAATTAAATCATTTGATATTGATTTTGAATTAGTCCACTGCTTATGATTGTCCATTTTAGTTAAGAATTAAAACGAAACATTAAGGCCAAAATTAAACGACCATTGAAATTGGTTAAAAGTTTGATTATTCAGCGGATTGATGTAATAATTCATCCCCGGCTCAACAAAAACATGTGTTTTTTTGTATAATTGATATTGAAAAGTGCTGCTTAACAAAGAGCCATAAACAAAATCATTTGCGTTTAGGTTATCGCCTATTGAACTTCCGTTTAAAGTCACATCGTTTGAAATCAGTTTTCCAACAAAACCACCTGTATTCAGGCTGATATTGGTTTTGTTTTTATTGAATAGGGAATAAGAGACCTCAAGTGGCATTTCAATATATTTTAAACTCTGGTTAATATTTCCACTTTCAACATTGTCACTTTTTAAAGTGTTTTGTGTGCTTTTTGAAACAAAAACATAGCTGGAATTATCTGTTATTTTTGGCGAAATTAATGTAGAACTACTTTGTAAATAGTCATTTGTTAGCGGGGCTGACGGAATTGATACTGCTTCATGATTATTGTAGTATGAAACATTAGCAATGCTTTGTCCCAGTTCATTTAGTTTTAAACCGGAACTTACCGCCCACTTTTTATTTAGTTTGTAATTTGTTTTTACTCCGTATGTATTTGTCTGTTTAGATTCATTAACATTTCCAAGAGTCTTTTGTTTGCCGTAATTCTCAGAATTAGCAATTCCCGCAAAAACTTCCAAAGACCATTTTTCACTATTAGAACCAGGCGTAGTTTTTTTGTCTTTTTTAGTTTCAACTTCTGCAATACCTTTTTCTAAATTTTGTAACTGAACTAACTGAATAGAATCTTGTTTGCTCAATGCAGCATTGTTTTTTTGAGTAAGTTCTGCAATGGCAGTTTTCGAACTGATAGTTTCTGTTACAGTTTGTCTCTCATTTAAAGAATTATTTTTTTCTGTTGAATTTGATCGATTTAAAGCAATAACAGCAGCGTTTTTGGAAATTGCTTTTTCTTCAAAAACAGAATTTGATATTGTGCTTTTTGAAAAAGAATTAGTAGTGTTTTGTTTTTCTGTACCAAAAGTTGTGTGGGCTACGGCTTGATTTTCATTGTTTTTTACAGAATTCGGTAATTGATTATTTGAAAAAGAATTGAATGTATTTTGTTTTTGAGTACTAAAAGTTTTTTCAGCTATAGTCTTATTTTCATTGTTTTTTACAGAATTCGGTAGTTGATTATTTGAAAAAGAGTTAAATGAATTCTGCTTTTGTGTACTAAAGGATTTTTCAGCTACAGCCTGATTTTCATTTCTTTTTTTAGAATTTGGTAATTGATTATTAGAAAAAGAATTAAATGAATTTTGTTTTTGTGTACTAAAAGTTTTTTCAGCTATAGTCTGATTGCTATTTTCTTCACTAGTATTTGATTCCTCGTTTGTACCGAAATTCATTTTAGTGTCAGAAGTTTTAGTAATGTTTGTTTTATAGGCGTTATTTTTTTGTGTTTTAGCAGATTGATTTGATGTGTTTTTTATAGTTGAACTTTCAGCTACTACGGTTTCTTTTTCGATAATATCATCTTTTGTAGAAATTGTTTTGTTGTCTGAGTCTTTTTTGTTTTCATCAATTACAACATTTTTTTCTACAGATCCGTCATTTTGTATTTTCATTCCTGAATCAGAGGAAAAATGTAAAACAGATGGAAGTAGTAATCCTAATAAAAGGCATGCAGCAGCCGACCACCAAAGAACAATTCTTTTTTTCTTTTTAGGTTTGTCAAGTTCTTCTTCAATTTTCCTCCACAATTCGGGTGGCGGAACACTCGAAAAGTTTTCTATTGAGGAAAAAATATCTTCTATTTTTTGCTTTTTCATGCTGTTTTAAAATTTTTAATACTCAAAATTTTTTTCTGTAAAATTTTTTTGGCCCTGTTTAGGTTTGATTTTGAAGTTCCTTCCGAAATTTTGAGTAATTCTGCAATTTCTTTATGTTTCATTTTTTCGAAAACATACAAATTAAAAACCATTCGGTATTGATCGGGTAATTCCCTAATGTATTCAAGCAGTTTTTCCTGTGGTACTGTAATGATGTCTAATTCCTCTTCTTCTATAAAATCGGTATCAGGATCAAAAACATCCAAAAAGAAACTTTCTTTTTTTTTCTTATTTAGTGTTTCAATTAGTTTGTTGATGAAAATTCGTTTTAGCCAGCCTTCAAAACTTCCTTCAAATTTATATTGGTGGATTTTCTGAAAAACGATAACAAAAGCTTCCTGAAAAACATCTTTTGCGTCATCTTCATTTTTCATATATTTTAAGCAAATACCGTATAAGACAGGAGAGAACAACTGATAAATTTTCAGTTGTCCAGCTCTGTCATTTTGTACGCATTGCTTTATATATGTATCTAAGTCGTTTTTCAAAAAACAGTTTGGTTTGATTTTGGCAAAAATAACGAATTTTAAATATTCAGACTATTTTTTATAGATGGTACGTGTTCCTTCAGAATCGTTACTTATTAATGTTAAGTTTTGATTGTCAAGGTTTTCTATGATGTAAGTTTTGCCCTCAAAAGAGATTAGTTCCTGTTCTGAATCATCAAAAAAACTAACTCCTTTTTTTATTTCATAAGCGCTGTTTCGAATCTCGACACCATCTTTGTAGGTGATGATTTTTCCGTCCTGAGTAAAAACTATTTTTTTATTGAATCCTGTTGACTTGGGAGTTGAAATATAAGGATTGCTCTCTCCCCCTATAGTTTTTTCCCAAATCCAGGTGTTGATAATTTTGCTGGTTTCGGCTGTGTTTGCTTCTAAAGAATAAGCAGTTGCAAAAATTCCAAATACAATAAAAAAGAATAGTTTTTTTCTCATGTTAATTTACTTTTAAAAGAAGGATTTTGTCTTTAATGGCCCTCTTGAAAGCTTTAACTTCTGTACTCTGATCATCAGTATCGTTGTTGTCGATGTAGATTTTTGTTGTACTGGCACCTTGGTGTAATTCAAAATAAACCAAATTTGACGAGCTTGGAGCTCCGTAGATTTTGGTTTGGCCTTTTAAGTTTAAGATTTCAGTTGGGACACTTTTCAGGAACAACGTATATTCACCCCTTTTTATTGTAGCAGTGTATTTATATTGATTAAATTGAAAACTTTCCTCAGCGGCAACATTTAAAAACTTAAGAATGTTATAGTCATTTAGTTGGAAAAAGTCATTAGTGGCTCCAAAAGTTCCAATTACTATATTGTCTTTGTTTTCTGTAGTTTTGTTAAAATAAACAGGTTTAGTTGTTTTAGGAATCAAAACAAAATCAGAAGGATATGTTTTCGTTGGTGAAGTGGTTTCTCCTGTTTGTGGACCACTTTCAAAAAAATTAACCACAATCTGACAGCTATTTTCTACTATCGAAGTGATTTTTATTCCATAGCCGGTAGTTGCTTTCTCTCCTGAAAAAATGGCAACCAGATAATATTTAGTAAAATCAATAGTAGGATCGCTCGAAATCGTACAGGTATTGTCATGTTTTGTAAAATACTGATTCAGTTTTTCTTCAGAGGTTATAATAGCAAAAGCCGAATTGACTGGTGATTCCTTGATAGTGTAATTGCATGGCAGCGGGAAACCGGTAAAAGCAAGGTTTGTATAGTCTCCACAAGTATCAGTAGGCAAATCGTCGCCCAAAGAACATGAACTTAGTCCAAAAGCTATAAATAAGCTCAACATTAATTTTTTCATGATTTTATTATTAGGTTTATTTCTAATAGATGTTATTGTTTAAAAAAGGTTGCGTCAGGAGAAAAATAATTTAAAAAAAATGTCAATTGTTTATTTAATTTAGAATGGTTACTAATTCGTGAAATTTTAGTTATAAAGATCAGGAACTACGTATTATTGCGTACTTTTACTTAAAATTAACGTAGTTATGTTCGATTTACTTCCCTTTTTATTGGCTTTTCTGATTGCTTTGTTCCTGGGAATCTATTTAGGTAAAATATTGTCTTTGGGTAAATTCGAGTCGGAGAAAGTTAGTCTGAACGAAAAGCTAAATACAGCAAATATCCAATTTCAATTGCAGAAAGAACAATTTCAAAATGATAAAAACAGTTTTGAAAAACAGCTTCATTTAATTCATTCAGAAAAAGAAAATATTCGGAACGAAAAAGACAGTCTGGCAATTCAGCTTTCTAAAAAAGAAGTTGATTTTGAAAATTTATGGGAACGTCATAAAGAGCAAAAAGCAGAAATAACAGCATTACAGGAAAAATTTACCAAAGAATTTGAAAATTTAGCCAATAAAATTCTCGAAGAGAAATCGGCAAAATTTACGGAACAGAATTCCATAAATATGAAGAGTATCCTTTTGCCTTTGCAGGATAAAATTCAGGGATTTGAGCAAAAAGTAGAACAAACTCATAAAGAAAGCATAGATTACCATGCTGCACTGCGTCAGCAGATTTTAGGTTTGAGCGAAATGAATGTTCAGATGAGTAAAGAAACTTTGAATTTGACCAAAGCACTGAAAGGTGACAGTAAAATGCAGGGCAATTGGGGCGAACTGGTTTTAGAACGTGTGCTCGAAAAATCAGGGCTGGAAAAAGGAAGAGAATACGAAGTACAGCAAAGTTTTACGAATGCTGACGGGAATCGTGTATTTCCTGATGTGGTGATTAATTTGCCTGATGGTAAAAAAATGATTGTCGATTCGAAAGTTTCTCTGACAGCTTATGAAAAATGGGTAAATGAAGAGGAGGAAAGCCTTAAAAATGAATTTCTGAAAGAACATGTCAATTCACTAAAAAGGCATGTTGAACAGCTCGGAAGCAAAAATTACCATGATTTGTACCAAATTGAAAGCCCCGATTTTGTTTTACTTTTTATTCCGATAGAACCTGCTTTTGCAATTGCCTTAAACGAAGATTCGGCTTTATACAATAAAGCTTTTGCAAGAAATATTGTGATTGTGACACCAACTACATTACTGGCTACTTTAAGAACTATTGACAGTATGTGGGCCAACCAGAAACAACAGGAAAATGCTTTTGAAATTGCACGTCAGGCAGGAGCATTATACGATAAGTTTGAAGGTTTTGTAACGGATTTGGTAAAAATCGGAAACAAAATAAAAGACACCAAAACTGAATACGAAAACGCAATGAATAAACTTGTCGACGGAAGAGGAAACCTGATTTCGAGTGTTGAAAAACTAAGAAAAATGGGAGCTAAAGCTAAAAAAACGCTTCCGGAAAATATTATTGCAAGAGCTTCAAATACTGATGAAAATCAATTATTGAATTAAATTCTCATTTTAAAATAAACTAAACAAAACCATAAACTACAAGATTAATGACTACAGATTTCAGACCCGTTTCTTCATCAAAAATTAGTATTTCAGAATTGATGCTTCCGTCGCATACAAACTTCAGCGGAAAGATTCACGGAGGATACATTTTACAATTACTGGATCAGATTGCCTTTGCGTGTGCCTCAAAATTTTGCGGCAATTATTGCGTAACAGCTTCAGTAGATACGGTAAACTTTTTAAAACCCATTGAAGTTGGAGAATTAGTAACCATGAAGGCATCCGTAAATTATGTTGGGAGGAGTTCGATGATTGTAGGCATCCGTGTTGAGGCAGAGCACATTCAGACGGGTGTGATTAAACATTGTAACTCGTCTTATTTTACTATGGTTGCCAAGGATAAAGAAGGCAAAAGTATTCAGGTTCCGGGACTCATTTTAACTAATCTGGATGAAGTACGTCGTTTTAGAAAATGTATCAAACAAATAGAAACCAGAAAAGAAATAGAAGAACATGCAAAAGAAGCCAAAGTAAATTCGATTGAAGATCTGGCGAGTTTAGACAAATACAATGTATTGGTTGAAATTGGTTAATAGTTTTGTAAATCAGTTTGTTATATTTGGAATAAGTGTCAGGCGGAGCCGAAGCCCTTTGTGATTAAAAAACTTTTGACTTCATTTAAGATGACATTATTCCCTGAAATTGAATGATGTTAACTCCTGATATTAACGTTTTATACTTTAATAAAAGTCGGAAGAAAGTAATATAAAGATTCACAAATATTTAGCATAAAATCATCAGCCAGACTCCTGAAAATTTCGTAACTTTAAGTGTAATCATTGAGTTACTATATTTTTTCACGGAGTACGCCATTCGATTTTTTTGATCTTAGTTTTTTTCTTTCTTCTTAAAATAAAAACCGAATGACATAATTGTTTAAATGCTGACGATTATGAAAAGAACTGTATTTTTTATTTTATTGTTTACCGCCTGTTCTATTATTGCCCAGGAAAAAATTACTACCAACAAGGCAATAATAAATTTTGAAGCTACCGTACCATTTTTCGAAGAAATAAAAGCGGTAAACAAATCGGTTATGATTATTTTAGATCCTAAAGCAAGTACATTTTTATGTACTGTTGTTATGAGAGATTTTCATTTTAAACTGGATTTGATGGAAGAGCATTTTAATCAAAACTATGTAGAAAGTGATCGTTATCCCAAAGCTTTTTTTAAAGGCAAAATTGCAAAATTTGACTTAAAAGATATTGATGAAACGGAGAAAGAATATGTAATCAAAGGAAAATTGATGATCCGAGGAAAATACAAAGAGATTGCGGTAAAAGCATTGTTGAAAAAGGTGTATGGAGGGATACAGATTAAATCGGATTTTCCTATTTCTATTGCCGATTTTGATATTGAAATTCCGAACAGAATAGCTGCTAAAATTGCAAAAACAGTCAATACTGAGTTAAACGGAGTGATTGGAAATGACGAAATGCTTTTGACACTGAAATGAAAACCAGGCATTAGGAGATACAGTTTGAAAGTGCAGTTTTTAAATCTTCAAACTGGAAATTTAAACCCGTATTTTTGATTTTTTCTGAAGAGACCCTTTGACCGTTAAGTACGGCAACGCTCATTTCTCCTAAAAGCAGTTTAAGTACAAAAGCAGGAACTTTGGGCAGCCATATGGAATAACCATATAAATTTGCAAGTGTTTTAGATAATACAGCGTTGGTTGTGTTGTCTAAAACAGTTGCATTATAATTACCGTTTGTTGCCTTGTCCTGAATTGCTTTTAAATAAATGGTACACAAATCGTCAATATGGATCCAGGGAATATACTGGTTTCCGGTTCCTAAAATGGCTCCAAATCCTGACTTAAAGCTGGGTTTTAATTTCTTTAAAAAGCCTTCGTTTCTTCCCAACACAATTCCGGTTCTGACTTTTACAGTTCGGATTCCTAATGATTCAATTTTAGCAACGGTTTCTTCCCAAATTTGGCAGGTAGTACCTAAAAAATCATTTGCCGGCGGTGTATCTTCAATACAAATTTCATCAGATGTTATTGCTCCGTAAATTCCGACTGCCGAAGCCGAAACAAAAGCTTCCAGTGATTTGTTATTTTTTTGCAAAACCGAATAAATAAGTTCAATGGGTTTTGTACGGCTTTCTAAAAGGGCTTTTTTTCGTTTTTCCGTCCAGCGTTTTTCTACAATTCCTTCGCCTGCCAGATGGATAATAAAATCGGTATTTAAAATGGCATTTTCATCAATATAATTACGATCTAAGTCCCATTGGTAATATGTAATAAAATCAGTATTGTTTCGGGAACTTCTACTTAAGATAGATACCGAAAAACCATTAGCAATCAGTAAACTGGTAAGATGTTTGCCGATGAATCCGGTTCCTCCGGTTAATAATACGTTTTTAGCCATGATAGTTTATAATATATTTAACAGTGCCAGCTGTTTAAGGATTCATAAAGATACTCAAACATTGCTTACCTTTAGGACGAATTCTAAATTTAAAAGAAATGGCTGCTAAAAAGAAGGTAATCAGTAAAGAAGATATCGTTTCAATATACATGAATGAAGTTTTGGAAAAAGGCCAGAAACCAAAATCGGTTTATCATTTTGCCAAAGAAAATGATTTTACAGAGGCTGAATTTTATCCATTTTTTGGAACGCTGGAAGGTTTGGAAAAAGAAATTTTCAGATTGTTTTTTGCAAACACAATTGATTTGCTGCACAAAAACACTGATTATTTAGAATACGATATGAAGAACAAAATGCTGAGTTTTTATTTCACTTTTTTCGAAATATTAACTGCTAACAGAAGCTATGTTCTGCAATCGCTTAAGCTGGACAGAAATCCGTTAAAGAATTTGGTTCAACTTACTTCTCTTCGTGATAGTTTCAAAGAATATGTTTCAGAAATCCTGACGGATGATTACAGACTTGAAGTTGAAAAACTGCAGAAGTTTCAGGAAAAAGCCATTCAGGAAAGTGCCTGGCTACAGTTGATGATGACGATAAAATTCTGGATAGACGATTCATCAGCAGCTTTTGAAAAAACAGATATTTTTATAGAGAAATCAGTCAATGCTTCGTTCGAATTAATGAATGTCGCACCAATGAACCATCTGATAGATTTAGGAAAATTTCTGTTTAAAGAAAAAATATACAGTAAATCATGAAAACAATCGATTATATACCAACTTCAAAAATAGAAAGAGCCGGAAAACTGGTTCAGACAGGTGCTAAAATTGGAGTAAACTATGTTAAACATTATGCTGAAAAAATAGTCAACCCGGATTTGACACGCGATAAACTCAATGAAAATAATGCAGAAGATATTTACGACGGATTAAAAAGCTTAAAAGGAAGCGCTCTGAAAGTTGCCCAAATGCTGAGCATGGACAAAAACTTTTTGCCTCAGGCGTATGTGGAGAAATTTTCGTTGTCACAATTTTCAGTTCCGCCACTTTCGGCTCCTTTAGTGTTAAAGACGTTCAAGAGCAATTTTGGTAAAACACCGTATGAAATTTTTGATGAGTTCAATGCCAATTCTGTTAATGCAGCAAGTATCGGACAGGTGCATCTGGCGAAGAAAGACGGAAAAAAACTGGCAGTTAAAATTCAGTATCCGGGTGTTGCCAACAGCATTTCGTCTGATTTGGCTTTGGTAAAACCAATTGCGATTAGAATGTTTAATCTGCAGGGAAAAGATTCTGATAAATATTTTAAGGAAGTTGAAGATAAACTGATTGAAGAAACCAATTATTTACTGGAATTAAAGCAAAGCGAAGAAGTTGTAAAAGCCTGCAGTAAAATTGAGAACATTCTTTTTCCCAATTACTATCCGGAATTTTCATCAGAGAAAATCATTACGATGGACTGGATGACCGGAATTCATCTTTCGGAATTTACAGTAAAAGATTTTGATCGTGAAACCGGCGACAAAATAGGGCAGGCGCTTTGGGATTTTTATATGTATCAAATTCATGTGTTACGAAAAGTTCACGCCGATCCGCATCCCGGAAACTTTTTGGTAGACGATCAAAACCGTTTGATTGCTTTAGATTTTGGCTGTATGAAACAAATTCCGAATGATTTTTATATTCCGTATTTCGAACTCATCAATAAAAATGTCATTACCGATAAAAATCGTTTCAACGATAAATTATTCGAATTAGAAATCCTTCGCACAGACGATACACCTGCTGAAATCGAATATTTTACAGCGATGTTCCATGATTTGTTATCATTGTTTACTAAACCTTTTCAAAACGAAACTTTCGATTTTGCTGATGAAACGTTCTTCAACGCTATCGCCGAATTAGGAAAACGCTTTTCAGAAGACACCAACCTGAAAAAAATGAACGGAAACCGCGGATCCAAACACTTTATTTACATGAACCGTACTTTCTTCGGGCTGTACAATTTAATGTTTGATCTGAAAGCGAAGATCGTTGTTGAGAATTATTTGAAATATTAGGCTTAGAAATTCCAATATAAAAATTCCAAATTCCAATTGTAGTAAACATAATGATTGGAATTTGGAATTTAAAATTTGGAACTTTATTTAAGTATCCCCGCCTTATAAGTCGCAATCGCCCTGTCCCTTGCAAAAGCATGATCTATCATTGGTTCATTATATCCTAAATCAAATTCAGGAATCCATTTACGGATGTATTCACCTTTTTCATCAAATTTCTTTTGTTGTATTTCCGGATTAAAAACCCTGAAATAAGGTGCGGCATCACAGCCTGTTCCGGCTGCCCACTGCCAGTTACCTACATTTGAAGCTAGTTCAAAATCTAAAAGTTTTTCTGCAAAATAAGCTTCTCCCCATTGCCAGTTAATCAACAAATGTTTGCATAAAAAACTGGCAACAACCATACGCACGCGATTGTGCATGTATCCTGTTTCGTTGAGTTGGCGCATTCCGGCATCGACCATTGGATAACCCGTTGTTCCGGAACACCAGCGCTTGAAATCTTCTTCATTATTACGCCACTGAATCCCGTCATAAGCTGATTTGAAATTGTGATTGACACAATCTGGAAAGCTGAACAGAATTTGTATAAAGAATTCTCTCCAGATTAGTTCACTTAAAAAAGTCTGGTTTTTTCGGTTTGCCCAATTTACTAATTTTCGGATGCTAACGGTTCCAAAACGTAAATGTGGAGAAAGATAAGAGGTACTGTCCAAAGCCGGAAAATCCCGTGTCTCTTTATAATTGGCTATTTGGGTTAAATTATGCGATTGTACTTTTATAACACTTTTTTCAAAGCCAATGGCGGGCAAATCTGGAAAAGGAAACTGATTTTTTGCAAAATTCGAAAAGTAGGATTTGGTATCATATTCTGGTGCTGAACCTGAAAAATGGTATTTCTCCAGCCATTTGTTCTTGTAAGGCGTGTAAACCGTGTACGGAAGCCCATCTGCTTTTGTGATTTCTTTTTCTTCAAAAATCACATGATCTTTATAAGAGAAAGATTCAATATTATTTTCTTTTAATAATTTAATAATTGATAAATCACGTTTAATCGCAAAAGGTTCATAATCTTTATTGAAGAAAACGTTTTGGATATCAAATTCTTTGATAAGTGATTGCCAGACGTCTTTGGTATTTCCTTTTTTAATTAAAATTGAAGACTCTAAAGCATTTAATTCAATATTTATCTTTTCAAGCGAATCATAAATAAAACTCACTCTTGCATCATTTTTTGGAAGGTTTTCCAGAATCGCATCATCAAAAATAAAAAGCGGAATCACAGGAAAACCGGATTGTAAGGCGTGAAATAATCCGGTATTGTCTTCTAAACGTAAATCACGTCTAAACCAGAAAAAAGTAACTTTTTGTTTTGTCATTGTATGAGTTTTACTGGATATTTTTTAACAGATAGGGACATAGATTTTAATTTTTTGGAAAAGGATGTAAAGAAGAAACATATTTCTCAACACATAGTTATGTGTTTTAATACAAGTGAAATGCCTTTAGCCACAAACAGAATCTATGCTTCTATGTGTTTAAACTTAAAATCTGTAATTATAATTTTGGATTAAACAATTCATCAATCTTATTACGACGATATTCGAAAATGGTTTTCAATTTATTTTTTACCACTAACCGGTTCATGAGGCGTCCTAAAATTCCGAGTGGTAATGCATAATGAACAATATCTGTCATTTTCGTCCTGCCATCTTCTGTAGGTTCAAAAAAGTGTTTGTGGTGCCATAATTTATAAGGGCCAAATCGCTGAATGTCTAAGAAATAAAGATTTTCTTGACAGGCAGTAATTTCGGTAACCCAGGAAATTTTAATTCCCAAAAGTGGTTTTAAAGTATAGGAGATAATTTGTCCTTGATACATTCGCTTGTCATCAAAATCCTGAATTTCAAAACTCATGTTGTCGAGTGTTATGGTTTGCAGGTTTTTTGGACTCGAAAAAAAGTCCCAGCATTGAAAAATGCTGGCATTTATATATTGTACGGTTTCTATTTTGTATAATTTCATAACGATACGATATCAATTGACAGCCTGAATCTGTTATTGAAATTGGTTTAACGAAATGTATAAAAACTTATAATTTAAGAATAGTTTCCTCCATGGAGTCAAAAACAAATGTTCTTTCGGATAAGTTTTCTCTGTTTATGTGTTTCGTCATTTTTCCCATTAGCCAGATTTCATTGTCTTCAGAAAGCAGTTTTTGTTCCATCAGTTTTACATACTGATTAACAAAATTAGGATCAGGCTGAATAGTCATAAAGGTAGCAAAAGTTATTGAATTGAAATGTCTGGTAAGGTCCTGAAGATTTTCTATCGGCATACTTTCGCCTAAATAAATTGCTTTGTAACCCCTTAATAGAATTTCGTACTGAATGTACAGCAAACCTATCTGATGTACTTCATTCATCGGTAGTGAAAGCACAAATACCTTGTCGGTTCTGGTTGGTTTCAGAATCTGAAGGCTTTCAGTATAAATTAATATTTTCTGCTTAATAAGGTGGCTCATGAAGTGTTCATTGGCCGGGCTTATGGTTTGGGATTGCCATAATAAGCCTAATTCTTTCAGTAAAGGCAGGAAATGATCCTTGAAAACTTCCTGAAATGATTTCTCTGAAATTAGCCAGTCGAATGTGTTGAAAAACAATTCCTGATCAAAATTCATCATAGCCATCTTAAAAGAATTGATAGCGTAGTTTTTTGAATTTTTTTTGGTCGTAATTTCGCGAACCAGCTGCGGAATTTTTTCTTCAGGAAAAGTAGCTATTTTGGATATTTTGTATCCGTATTCGTGAAGAAGCGTAATGTTTAAGAGTTTTTGTAAACTGGCAATATTGTACAACCGAATATTGGTGTCGGTACGCATTGGTTCAAGGACATTGTATCTTTTCTCCCATATTCTGATGGTGTGCGCTTTGATTCCGGATAAGTTTTCAAGATCTTTTATACTGAAAACGGTCTTAATATTGTTTATCATTTTTTGCAATTGGATAAACAAAAATAGAATAAAATCTGAAAAAACCCTTATGGAAGGCTTAAAATGATAGTATTAGAAGGTTATTCTCTCAAAATTGTTTAATATGTCCAGATGTAAAATGGTTTTTGAACCGTTTTTGCTTCGGTTATACATGGTCTGAAATTTTGCTCCATAGATAATTTCATTAAAAGTATAAGAGGTTCTGGCAGCAACTGTATTACTAAACATATCATCAAAAGTGGTAATGAATACCAAAATTTCACCATGATTTTTTTTGAAATCTTCTTCAGTAAAATTATATAAAGGGCTGTTTTCTGTAATGGGATGAACTAATGTCCAGCTCAAAGAGAGGGCATTAATTCGATCCAGTTCTAAGTCAAGGTTATAAAATTTGTTTGTGAGGTTCCCGTTTTCTTCCACAGTCATTCCGAGAGTCACTTTTGCCTTAGCATCTGTAAAATTGGTATTTTTAAAAGGAACAAGACGAATCATCAGTCCTTTACCTTTTCCATAAGGAGAAATTAAGGCATGATGCGAAAATTTTAAAAAGGCTGTCGGTTTGCTGAATCTTCCAAAAAATAAACCAGTCGCAATGGCAAAACTTAAAAGACCTATTAAAGCTTCTGCAGCAGAAAGGGCACTGGTTAAAAATCCTGTCGGACTGATATGTCCGTAGCCAACTGTTGTAAAAGTCTGGGCACTAAAGAAATATGCCTGGCCAAATTGTGTCCATATACTTTGAGATTGTGCAATTCCGTCAAGATGCTCAATTCCGATTACATAATAAAGAATTGCAAAAAGAAAATTGATTACAATATAAAATATAAACAGAATAAGCATGAATTTCCAGTTGGGCATATCAATCATGGTATGATACCAGCTGATTCTGCGTAACAAATGCATGCCTCTTTTTTCGATATTAGGGGTTCCGTTTTTATTTACAAATCGTCCGCCGTAACTGTTCGCATTGGTACCGAAACCTGAATTTTGATCTGTTTGAAAATTATGGTTTATTTTTTTTAAAAGAGCCATTTGTTTTTATTTTGAACAAATGTAAGGATTAGGTTGATAAGACCCTGTTTTATACAAAAAAAGCAATCTGTAAAAAGTTAAATTCTACAGATTGCTTTGTATACGATTTATTAAAAATATTCTATTTACAGAAAGTAGCTCTGTTTTTAATAGCGCTCTGACTTCCTAACTCTATTGCTTTAGAAAAATCTTTGCAACAATTTTTTTTGTCACCTGATTTATTGTATGCTAAAGCCCTAAGGTTATAAGCCACATAATCTTTTGGATTGATGCTAATTGACATTGTACAGTCTTTTATTACATCAGGATAATTCATTAATTTGTAATTGACATTTGCTCTTCCGGAATATGCACCGGAATTAAAGTCATCTAATTCCAGAGTTTTGTTAAAATCGGCCAAAGCACCTTTTAAATCTTCAAGTTTAAATTTTGCAACGCCTCTGTTTTGGTAAGCTTCTACAAATTTAGGGTTTTTGCTGATTGCCTTAGTATAATCTGCGATAGCACCTTTTGTATTTCCTGTTTCAGCTTTTTTCATTGCTTTGTCGAAATAATCATTTGCTGATTGTGACCATACTGAACAGGTTGCCATAAAAAATAAAGTAAGTAATACGTGTTTCATAAAAACTAATTTGGGGTTTAAATTAATATGAAACGAATATAGAAATATTTCTTTTGCAAGAGTGAGTCTTTTGCTTAAAAAAAATGGAAAGTAAGAATTAAATTTTATGTATAGAGGATCATTTATTTAAAGTTTATTTCAAAATAATTAAGGAGAGATTTATAGTTATCCTGAGTGGTAAGACAAGTGTCTAAAAGATATTCCTGCACAAGATTCCATTCCTGTAAGCCTCTATAATAGAATAGTTTTAGTTCTTCATCAATTATAAAAGGAACAATATTATTGGCAAGACATTCTTTAAACATAATTAATCTTCCTACGCGACCATTGCCATCCTGAAAGGGATGAATGATTTCAAATTGCTGATGAAAAGCAATAATATCTTCAAAGGTTTTCTTTTCTTTTTTATGATAGTTAAAAAGTAACTCTTTGATTTTTGCGGAAACTTTATTAGGAGGACAAGCTTCATTACCTCCAACTTCATTAGGCAGTTTTTTATAATCACCAACATTAAACCAATCTTTTCTGCTATCTGATGTGCCTGATTTCAATAAAAAGTGTAACTCTTTAATTAGACCTTCTGTAAGCTTGCTTTTTGCTTTGTCAATAATCAAATCGATGCAGCGAAAGTGGTTGGAAGTTTCAATAATATCGTCTACGTTCACACTTTCTTTAGAAGCTCCAATTGTATTAGTTTCAAAAATAAAACGTGTTTGTTCTTGACTAAGTTTACTTCCTTCAATACGATTGGAATTATAAGTAAAATCAATTTGTGTCCGATGATAAATACCACCTTTTAGTTTCATTTCTTTTTGCTCTTTTAAGTGATTGAGCAATATGTTATTACTGAATTTTTTGTTTCCTTTTTCAGCTAATGCGGTATCTTCGGGAATGTTCCATGTTTTACCAGTAAGGAAAGCTCCATTTATTTTTCCTGTAGCACAATGGTGACGTACAGTCCTTTCGGATAGTTTCCATTTTTTAGCAAACTCACTAACTGAAATATATCTCATAGTTTATTTAAACTGCCGTTATCGGCAAATATATGATAAAAAACTTTAAAATTTTGTGTTTTTTTGCCGATAACGACATGGGAAGATATTTTTTATCAATTAAATTAAAAGGTAAACTATTTAAAATCAATTTAAAAGCTTTTATAGAGCGATTGAAGAAAAAGTCTTCTATTTTTTACAAATAAAATCTGAAAATTGAATTGTTAAATTTATAATTAGTGATTGAAAACGTTTTCGTTCGTTTTTAGTTGTTAAACCTTATTAAAATTTATTTTTTTGTTTCGATTCTTTGCTTACTTTCGCAACCAATATGAGAAGAATAATTGTATTTCTGGTATTCATGAATTTCCTTCTGCTTGGCGGAGGGCAATATGTTAATGCCGGTACACACCAAAATTCTCATCACACTTACGAACACAAACACCGCGTAAAGTATATCACCCACGAGCAGGGAACTTCTATCATTGAAGAAGCTGACGTTGATCTTGATGAGGAATTTCTGGGCGGTGATTCTCTTAAAAATGATTTAGGCGGTAAAGTTTTTGCTGCAAATTATAGTCTGCTTGATAGCTGGTATCTGACATTCTCAGATCAGATTACGATTAATTATTACAGCCATTTCAAATTCTTTGTGCCATTCTGTGGCTATTCAAATCCTATTTACATTACGCAGCGCGTTTTAAGAATCTGATAAATATTATACATCGGTTGCCTGAGTTATGAGCATATTCATATCTCGTGATGTATATTTTATTTCTTCACATGGGACAGTTCTGTTCTGACTATGGTTACTGATGCTTTTACCTCTAAAGGAATCTTTGCATTCCAAGCATTCAATCGCTTAATTTCCATACTTAAATCATGAAAAGAATTGTTTTCACAGGCTTAATTGCCTTAGTGTGCCTAACCAGTTGTACATCTAAAAAAGAAGAAAAAGAGGAAGCGGAAAAATTTACAGTAACTAATCCTGTAAAAATTGATACTTCGTTTACCAAAGAGTATGTTTCGCAGATACGTTCTGTACGAAACATCGAAATTCGTGCCCAGGAAAAAGGGTTTTTACAAAATATTTATGTTGATGAAGGTCAGTTTGTAAAAGCAGGCCAGTTATTGTTCAGAATCATGCCAAATATGTATCAGGCAGAATTACTGAAAGCACAGGCAGAACAAAAATCTGCAGAGATTGAAGTTTTAAACGCCAAAACCCTGGCAGATAAAAATATTGTTTCTAAAAACGAATTAAGCGTTGCCCAGGCAAAACTGCAGTCGGCAAAAGCAGAAGTGGCACTGGCAAAACTTCATTTATCATTTACTGAAATCAGAGCTCCGTTTGACGGAACGATTGACCGTATTCCGTTGAAATTAGGAAGCCTTATTGATGAAGGAGAATTGTTGACGAGCCTTTCTGACAACAGTCAGATGTTTGCTTATTTTAATGTTTCTGAGCCGGAATACCTGCAATATCAGACTAATGTAAAAGACCGTGCCGGAAATAATGTAAACTTACTTCTGGCGAATGGCGAATCTTTTAAATACAAAGGAAAAGTAGAACTTATTGAAAGTGAATTTGATAATGAAACCGGAAATATCGCATTTAGAGCACGATTTGCCAATAATGGAAAACTGCTTAGAAACGGTGAAACCGGAAAAGTTCAGATGCTGGTTCCGTTGAAAAATGCTATTGTGATTCCACAAAAAGCAACCTATGAAATCCAGGATAAAAAATACGTATTCATAGTTGGTAAAAACAATAAAGTAAGTTCAAAAGAAATCACGATTACAGGCGAAATCCCGGATTTATATGTGATCAGCAGCGGACTTACTGAAAATGATAAAATTTTACTGGAAGGGGTTCAGAAAGTAAAAGAAGATGACAAAATCAATTACGGTTACATCGCTCCGCAAAAGGTAATCAACAATTTACGATTAAAAGCAGAATAGGTTTTTGTTTTTGTTGTTTCAAGTTTCAGGTTTCAAGTTGAGCTTAAACCTGAAACTTGAAACCTGAAACAATTTTAAACTTTCTCTTAGTTCAATCATTAAAAAAGCAAACAGATGTTTAATAAATTTATACAAAGACCTGTACTGTCGATAGTAATATCGCTGATAATTGTCTTTTTAGGGGTGTTGTCTGTAATCAGTTTACCTATTACGCAATTCCCTTCTATATCTCCTCCGATGGTTAATATTACGGCAGATTACCCGGGATCGAATGGAGAGCTGATGATCAAATCGGTTATTATTCCGTTGGAAAGAGCCTTAAATGGTGTTCCGGGAATGAAATATATGACCTCAGACGCCGGAAATGATGGTGAGGCAAGTATTCAGGTAGTCTTTAATTTAGGTACAGATCCGAATCAGGCTGCGGTTAATGTTCAGAACCGTGTGGCTTCGGTAACCAATAAATTGCCTCCTTTGGTAGTGAGAGAAGGGGTAAAGATTACCCGTGAGGTACCAAGTATGTTGATGTACGTGAATCTTTACAGTACTGATAAAAATACCGACATGAAGTTCCTTTATAACTATGCAGATATCAATATACTGTCAGAGTTAAAAAGGGTAAACGGTGTTGGATCGGGAGATATTTTAGGTACTCGTGAATATGCCATGCGTATCTGGTTAAAACCGGACCGAATGCTGGCGTATAAAATTTCTGCCGAAGAGGTAATGGAAGCATTATCCAGCCAGAGTTTGGAAGCATCTCCGGGAAAAACAGGGGAAAGTTCCGGTAAGCGTTCTCAGGCATTTGAATACGTATTGAAATATTCAGGACGTTTTACAACCAAAGAACAATACGGAAATGTTGTCGTAAGATCTAATCCTAATGGAGAACTTTTACGTTTAAAAGATATTGCCAATATTGAATTCGGAAGTTCAATGTATGATATTTATTCGAACCTGAACGGAAAACCATCTGCGGCAATTGTATTGAAACAATCTTTTGGAAGTAACGCGAATCAGGTTATTGAAGATGTAAAAGCCAAACTGGAAAAAATTAAAACCAAATTTCCAAAAGGAATGGATTATGAAATCTCGTATGACGTTTCTAAATTCCTTGATGCTTCTATCGAAAAAGTAATTCACACTTTGGTTGAAGCTTTTATTCTGGTAGGTTTGGTAGTGTTCCTTTTCTTAGGAGACTGGCGTTCTACGGTTATTCCGGCAATTGCGGTTCCGGTTTCATTGGTGGGAACATTCGTATTCATGACTTTCTTCGATATTTCGCTTAACTTAATTACGTTATTCGCTTTAGTATTGGCAATTGGAGTCGTCGTCGATGATGCTATTGTCGTTATCGAAGCCGTCCATGCCAAAATGGAAGAAGAACATCTGTCGCCATTTAAGGCTACTAAAAAAGCGATGCATGAAATTGCGGGGGCCATTATTGCAATCACTTTCTTAATGGCGGCAGTATTTATTCCGGTTGCCTTTATGTCAGGTCCTGTGGGAGTTTTCTACCGACAGTTCTCAATTACAATGGCAACTGCAATTATACTTTCGGGTATTGTGGCTTTGACTTTAACGCCGGCTCTTTGTGCGATGATGCTGAAAAATAATCACGGTAAACCTAAAAAGAAAACTCCGGTAAACAGGTTTATCGATGGTTTCAATAACAAGTTTAACCTGGCTCAGGGAAAATACCAAAATGTACTGGCAAAAATTGTAAACCGAAGAGCGGTAACAGTTATTGCACTTCTTGGATTTTGCGCCGGAACATGGTTAATAAGCGGAACGGTTCCTTCTGGATTTATTCCGAATGAGGATCAGGGAATGTTCTATGCGATTATCCAGACTCCTCCGGGTTCATCATTAGAAAGAACAAATAATATTGCAGAGCAGTTACAAAAAATAGCCGAAGGTATAGAAGGTGTAAAATCAGTTTCATCATTGGCTGGTTATGAAATTTTGACGGAAGGTACAGGAGCAAATGCCGGAACCTGTCTGATCAACCTGAAAGACTGGAACGACAGAAAGCAATCTGTTCAGGAAATTATGATTGAACTGGAAGAAAAGTCAAAAGATATTCCGGGAGCCAATATCGAATTTTTCCAGCCACCGGCAGTTCCGGGATATGGAGCAGCTGGAGGATTTGAGCTTCGTTTATTGGATAAAACCGGTACAAGTGATTTCAAAAAACTGGAAGAGGTAAATAAAGAGTTTGTTGAAGAACTGAACAAACGTCCTGAGTTATCTAACGTGTTCAGTTTCTTTAGTGCGAGTTTCCCTCAGTACATGATGAAAGTCGACAATGATCTGGCACAGCAAAAAGGAGTTTCTATCGAAAATGCGATGAACACTTTATCAACGCTTGTAGGTAGTAACTATGAAATCAGTTTCATTAAATACGGAATCAACTATAAAGTAATCGTTCAGGCAGCACCGGAATATCGTGCTCAGCCGGATGATATTTTGAAATTGTATGTAAAAAATGATCATGACGAAATGGTACCGTTTTCAGCCTTTATGAAACTGGAAAAAGTATACGGTCTTTCAGAAATTACGAGACACAATATGTACACGTCTACAGAGATCAGTGGTGGTCCTGCTCCGGGTTACAGTTCCGGAACAGCGATTAAGGTGATTCAGGAAGTGGCAGCCAAAAAACTGCCAAGAGGTTATGATATTGACTGGGCAGGTATCTCTGCCGATGAGGTGGCTCAGGGAAATCAGGCCATTTGGGTATTCTTAATCTGTTTAGGATTCGTGTATCTGGTTTTAGCAGCTCAGTACGAAAGTTTCATTTTGCCATTATCTGTAATTCTTTCATTGCCGGCAGGTATTTTCGGAGCTTTCCTTCTATTGAAATTCGCAGGATTAGAAAACAACATTTATGCTCAGGTTGCCATGGTAATGCTTATTGGATTGCTGGGTAAAAATGCCGTACTGATTGTAGAGTTTGCTATTCAAAGACATGCCGCAGGAAAATCAGTTTTGGAAGCTGCAATGGAAGGTTCAAAAGCTAGGTTCCGTCCGATTTTGATGACTTCGTTTGCGTTTATTGCCGGATTATTGCCGCTTGCTTTTGCGACTGGTCCGGGTAAAATTGGAAACAGAACCATTGGTACTGCAGCAGCAGGAGGAATGCTTATCGGAACCATTTGCGGGGTATTTGTGATTCCGGGACTGTATTACATTTTTGGAAGAATTGCCGAGAAGTATAAACTGGTGAAACATGAAGAAGAAAATCCATTAACTGAAGAAATTGACAACAATCATGTATAAATTCAAAGCATATCAATATAGTATTGCATTAGGTCTTTGTCTTGCTGCAGTGGGCTGTAAAGCTCCTGTAGCAGAGACTGCAACGGCAAGTGCGCCTGTTCCGGAATCTTTTGGAACAGGGAAAACCCTGGACACAGTCAATACAGGTTCCATGAAGTGGAGAACATTTTTTAAAGATCAGAATCTGATTGACTTAATTGATGCAGCCTTAAAAAATAATCAGGAGTTAAATATTACCCTGCAGGAAATCGAAATTGCAAAAAATGATATCCGTGTTAAAAAAGGACTTTTATTACCATCTGTAGGTGTACGTGCCGGAGCGGGATTAGAAAAAGTAGGGCGCTACACGAGTCAGGGTGCAGGTGATGCTACTACAGAAATAAAACCTGGGGTAGAAACTCCAGATCCGCTGGGTGATTTTACCATTGCTGCTTATGCCAATTGGGAAGTAGATATCTGGAAAAAACTGCGCAATTCTAAAAAAGCGGCAGTAAACCGCTATCTGGCAACCGTAGAAGGGAAAAACTTTGTAATTACCAATCTGATTGCTGAGGTTGCCGATTCCTATTACGAATTATTAGCTTTAGACAATCAGTTGGAAATTGTAAAACAAACGATCGAATTGCAGACAAATGCTTTAGAAATCGTAAAAATTCAAAAGCAGGCTGCAAGAGCTACAGAACTTGGTGTTCAGAAGTTTCAGGCTGAGGTATTGACTTCAAAAAGTTTAGAATTTGATATTCTTCAGAAAATTAAGGAGAACGAGAATAAAATCAATTTTTTATTAGGAAGATATCCGCAGGAAGTAAAAAGAACCAATAGTAATTTTTTGGCTTTATTGCCTGCTGAAGTAAATTCCGGAATTCCGTCTCAGTTACTGATGAACCGCCCGGATGTGAAGCAAGCCGAATTAGAACTGGTGGCAGCCAAATTAGATGTAAAAGTTGCCCGTGCCGAATTCTATCCTTCTTTGGATATTTCGGCTGCATTTGGCGTGCAGGCTTTTAAACCGTCTTATTTATTTACATTTCCGGAATCTATTTTGTACTCACTTGCAGGAGATCTTGCAGCGCCACTGATTAACAGAAATGCGATCAAGGCTGAGTTTTCAAGTGCCAATGCAAGACAGCTTCAGGCTTTGTACAATTATGACCGTACCATTTTGAATGCGTATCTGGAAGTTTCAAATCAGCTTTCTAAAATCGATAATTTACAGAAAAGTTACGATTTAAAATCACAACAGGTTGACGCCTTAAATAAATCAATCGAGGTATCGAATGACTTGTTTAAGTCGGCAAGAGTAGATTATTTCGAAGTTTTGATGACACAGCGTGATGCTTTAGAATCAAAACTAGAATTGATAGATACCAAAAAAGAACAGCTCAACGCAGCAGTTTATGTCTACAAAGACTTAGGCGGCGGCTGGAAATAATATCATTTTTTATATTAATAGTTGTAGGATTGAACCTCCCGGAAAGTGAAATTTTCGGGAGGTTTTTTTGTGGATGATTTGAATGTTGATTTTCTTTTGTAATAATAAGATTGTTATATTAGCTGAAATTAATTCCAGTATTTCTTATTGTATAAATTCATTTAATAGATGGAATTGTAGCCATTCTTTGGCTGATATGAAGAAGAGTTAAGGTGCAACCATAAAAATAACCCAATGAATAATAATTTGGATATGCCTCAATGCGAAGATGAGATTTGGGCTAGAAGTGTTGTTGAAAGATGGAGAAAAATGGGAATAAAACTTAACCCTCCAGCAACACTAAAAGAGATAATAGAAATAGAAGCTGAACTAAATTTTTCATTTCCAAATTCTTTTAAAGAGCTATATAAATTGGCAAATGGATTTCGGGATTGGGATTTTACAAATGAATTGATGTCGATTTCTCCTCTTAGTAAAATACTTAAAGATTATAAAGAAGATGAGGATGAAGATTTTATACCTTTCTGTGATCACTCTATTAACTTATTTTGGATTGGTTTTTTAAAAAGTGAATCAGGTGTGTTTTTAAGCAGTTACACTGTAGAACCATTAGCGTTGACATATAAGGAGGCAATTGAACTAATAAACACTGGAGACAGAAGACTTTTTGAGAATTAGATAAGAGATCAATCTGATGCTTGTTTGAAACCTGTAGAGGCCCAAATTGTTTTTCATGAACAGGATTATGTAAACAACAGTTATAGAAATTACGAAGAAGATAATACTGTTTTTTGTAATGTTGCAATTGAACCATTGTGGTAAATGAGCCGCGTTGCAAACGCTATAACCTATGTTTGAAGTAAGTAGGTACTCGTTGTAAACGAGCACCAGATTTTGCAAAAAAAATATAGACAACAATTAAAATCATTATAAAATGACTCTGAACAATACAATAAGTATAAAACCATTTCTAACAGTAAATGATGGTAAAAAAGCCCTTGATTTTTACGTTGCTGCGTTTGGTGCAACCGAAAAAGCGAAATATGAATTGTCAAACGGAAAAATAAGTGCTGAATTAGCTATCGAAAATGCCTCATTTTTTATTGGAGATGAAGAACCGGAATTTGGCAACTTAAGTCCTAAAACTGAATCCGATAGTCCTGTCAGATTAATTCTTACAACCCCAAATGCAGATGAGTTGTTTGATCAAGCCTTAAAATTTGGCGCAACTGAAATATGCCCGATGACTACAGAAGAAGAATGGCGAATTGGAAAGCTAAAAGATCCTTTTGGACACATTTGGGAAATTGGTTATGTCCTGTAAATGAAAACAACTAAATCTGATACTCGTTACAAATGGGCATCAGATTTTTTTGCAGATTTAGTCGCGGAGGTATTTAAGATAAATCTACTAAGTTTGATAATGAAATCCCCAAAGTGTTTGTGATTTTAATTAAGGTTAGTAATCGAGGATTTGTTTTACCATTTTCAATCATGTGCAATTGAGTTCTACTAATTTCACAATCAAAAGCAAAAGATTTCTGATCAAGATTTTTTGCCTCTCTCAATTGCTTAATTTTTTCGCCTAAATCCTTAAAATATTTTTCTTCTTTCGTGTTCACTATAGCGAATATCTAAAATTAATACGTATCTTGTGTTCGTAATAACGAACACTGGAACAATGAACAGATTTAGAAAACTCAAAATTCATAAAAAATATCAGGCCAGAACTTATGGCGGTACCACTATTCCTGAAATTAGGCTGGAAGGGAAATGGCTTGAAAAACTGGGTTTCAGAGAAGGACAAATAGTAAACATAGAACAAAAGAAAAACAAGCTCACGATTACTATAGATAAAAAACAGAAATAACAGAAGTTAATCTGTTACAGATTTCTTTGAGAGCAATATAAGCAGTAAGATAATTTACTCAATCCTTTCAGTGGATGCTATAAAAACGTGTTTTTGACCACAATACCAATTATGTAAGTTATTTCTATAATTATGAAACTCATTTGCTTATGTTGAATGTAATTTAGCATTAAACATAATTTAAATACAAAAAGACATGAAAACTAGAAATTTTTTATACGTAATAGCACTAAGTTTTGGGTTATTCGCAACAACATCTTGCAGTAACGAAGACAATGACGGAGAAACAATAGTACCAATTCAGGGAAAGTATGAGTTAAGCAAGGTAGGATCAGCAGATACTAACGGAAATGAAGTGTTATTTGATGCACCGGAAAACGAAAGCGGCTGTAATAAAGATTACTTAGATTTAAGACTGAGTAATGCAGCAGTAATTGGTGATTATGATGGATCCAGCTGTACCTTGACAGAAACGACAGGAACTTATGTAAGATCTCATAATGATTTAACGATCAGTGTTGGTAGTACAAGTTCTACTTCTGATATTATGAATCTTACGAACAAAGAACTAAAATTAAAAGATAAGACTACAGGTGTTATTACTGTTTATACCAGATAAAATGTATTTAAGGGAATACCAGATTTATTTTGAATTAGAATTAAAACGGAAATAACTGACAAAAGTTATTTCCGTTTTTTTATTTCGAGGTTATATATAAAGTCTTTTATATTTAACTTAAAATGCAGCTTTCGAAAGTATTTTACTTATCGATATAAAGCAGATGAAATAGTTAAGATGTATTGAATTTCATTATATTAGTTGATGATTCTGACAACTTAAAAAAGTAATTATGGGAGATCAAAAAAAGCAAACAGATAAATTAGAACCAAAGGTAACAGGAATCGGAGGGATTTTTTTCTTTTCAGATAATCCGCAGGAAACAAAAGACTGGTATGCCAAAAATTTGGGTTTCGAAATCAGTGATTGGGGCACCTCAAGTTTTGAATCCCGCGACGTCAATAAACCTGAAGAAATAAACTCGTTACAGTGGAGCCCTTTCCAAAAAGGAGATGAATATTTTTCGCCATCCAAAAAAGATTTTATGATCAATTACCGCGTTCAGAATATTGAAGGTCTGATAGATAAACTTAAGGAAAACGGAGTAACTATCCTTGACGAAATTGCAACTTATGATTATGGCAAATTTGTACATATCATGGATGCGGAGAGCAACAAAATTGAATTGTGGGAACCTGCTTAGGATAACTAATGATAATAACAAAACCTCTCCGAATTTAACTCGGAGAGGTTTTGAATTTCAATCTTCCCAGCCACAAAGCGTTAATCCGTAGCCTTGCGCCTGCGAAAGAGGTACTTTTGTTAATTGATGTCGGCAAGCGGTTAAGCCACGGCAATTTTCTTTATAATGATATTTTTTTGCGCCGGTTGGTCCGCATATAAATACATTGTTCTCCACAGGCTGAAAAGAAGAAAGAGAAACAAATAGCAGGATTAATAATAGGTTATATTTCATCTGAGGCGTTTTTATTTGACCATTAAATAATATTCATTTCTTTTTTTATCAAAAGCTTTTAGCTTTCCGTAAGAAATCCATTCTGTGTTGATTTCGATATCTCCAACGCTGTCATTAATTAAAATTCCGGCGCCGTATTTTCCCTCCACATTTATATTCCCGAAAACAGAGTCGCCTTTACTATTGGTCCCTTTTACATCATAATTGTATTCATAATGTCCTGAATATCCGGTTCTGTATTCGTATTGATAGGTTTTGTCAACATGATATGTTTTGGCTTCTTCGGGCGTAATTGTTTTGCGGTCGTCTGCCGTAATCACTTTTTTGTAAAAAGAATTGATTTGCGGTGGAGGAGGAGCATCAGCTTTTTTACAGGAAAATGTAAAAAATAGTAAAGACAGGATGGAGTAGTTCTTTAGCATAAGCAGCGTGGTTTTTAAAGTAAAGTTGGCTTAAGTCAGTACTTTAGAATTTGTTTTTAGTCAATTTGTGATAAATCTAAATACAATCTGGCCGTTTAAAATGAGTACTTATACCTGATTTTATATTTCCTTTTATTTTGAAATTTAAAGAGTTAATCTTTCCGCTATTTCTTCCCTTTCAACTATAATCTGAGAGGGAAGAATTATTTGAACGCTATCATTAATTGGATTTCTAAAAACCTGAAAACCGCTCCTGCAATTTTTGTATCGAAACCAGAATGCTTTTAAACCGCTTACAAAACCTTCTTTTTGAGTTATTTCAAAAACATAATTTGAACAGGATTTCTTAAAAATGCATTTTCTTCTTTTAGATTGCGGAACAATGTTCCAATACATTTTAACAGCAAACAAGATTAAATACTTCATCTATTTTTTAAAGATAACTAAATGAGTAAAGAGTGTTTGGGCAGGCCTTGCTCCAAATCCAAAACAGCCATGTTCTGCATGCACAAAAGTGGTTATGTTTTCTACGCGGACATATTGCCAGTCTTTTTCAGAATAATGTTTTATCAGACTTTCTAACTGTTCTGCAATTTGGGCTGATGAATTTTTCTTTCTATCTATTGAAGCTGCGAAGGGTACTACTTTATGTTCCATAATTTTTTTGATTTATTAGATTAAATATTTGATCTTAAATTTTCTAAAATAAATGTTTTACACCTGAACCTGACCATCATAAATTTCCAGGGTATCCAGCAATTCTTTTTCGAAATGGTAAATATCATCTATAGATAAAATAGCCGTTTTGGATTCTGTTTTGTTATCATTAAAAAGGCTGATGTATTTTTTTCCTCCGTTAAGGTGTAGCCTGCAAAGCGGTTTTCGGTTATTATCGTCTAAAAGAATTCCGAAATACGATTGTGTGTCCCGATGAACAATTCTCTTAATCGGAATTTTTCTTCTCAAAATCGCTACAACAATTCTGTAAGCTTCCAGTTCTTCTTCAGTGGTAATGATTTTACCATCTTCTTCGGCAGGTACTATTTCTTCATCCTGCTGTTTAATTGTTTCTTTTGTTAATGCAGCGTTGAGACGGTCATTAATCTTGTCATTAATGTATTGACTAAGTGATTTCTGAACCAAATCCTTAAACTCGTCTACTACTTTTTCAGTTAATCTTCCGACATATACTTTATTTGCAAAAAGTTTAGTGAAATCATTCGATGGATTTTCAAGTTCTGCATTGATCTGCTTTTTGATTTCTTTGATATATTTTAAAGAGCTCGCATTGCTGACAATATTATTTACATCGAAATTAGATTTGTGAAATTTGGTAATCTCGTTAATCGTATTTTCTTTAAGATTTGTGATGTCAAATTCCAGAAATGGTTTTTCATCCATTTTGTTTGGAGCATCCAGATCGGTAAAAAACTGGTAATTGATTCCGTTTGTTAAGAGAGCGAATCTGGTTTTGGTAACATGGAAATAGCGAAATAACTGCGAATTATGAATGGTCAGTTTTTCTTTCCAGCTTTTGCATTCTACTATTATGATTGGTTCTCCGTTCTGGAAAATGGCATAATCTACTTTTTCGCCTTTTTTTAAACCAAGATCAGCGGTAAACTCAGGAACAACTTCAAGCGGATTAAAAGCATCGTATCCGAGAGAGTTTATAAAAGGCAATACAAAAGCATGTTTGGTAGATTCTTCTGTGTCGATTTTGTTTTTTAGCTGATTGATTTTATCGGCTAATGATTTTAGTTGAATATTGATTTCCATTGGTTGTTGGTTTAAATTAATAATTCAAATGTAGAGTCAATTAAAATCAGTATTTTATTGAAATCCGTAAAGGCTGATTTATTATTTTCTAAATAAAATCGATTCAGGATTTCTTTTCTAGTATAAAGTCTTTAATGATTTTCTCCATGTTTGAAGGCAGATCAGCATTTTTGATTTCAAAATGTTTGATTTTCATTTCGGTAAACCATTTTGTCCAATAGGCTTTTATTACTTTTTCTTCATAAGGATTATTTGGATTCGGATTAATACCTAAAACCAAAACTTCCAGATTAGATAAATCATCACCGGCTTTAATAAAACCAAAATCCTTGCCCTCAAAATTCTTTTCCCAGTCTTTGGTATTTAAGCCATTCTTTCGAATTAATTCCGGAGTAATGTAAGATGTACGGTTTCCTTCTTTCATTATAGTATTGTCATAAAAGATGTAGCCATCCGTCAGTATAACCAGGATATTTCGGTCATCGTTTTCTATGCACTGGTCTTTTACTTTAGTGTCAAAAAAACTCCAGATATCAGAGCCGATAAAATTGTTGTCCTTTATGGCTGATTCGTATATTTTTGAAGTCTGTGAAGCATAATTTGCATTGATAGAATTTAGTAAATCCTTTGAAGCATTATTTTTATCAATAACAATTTTTAACTTCTGCGAAATCGAATTAATATCAGAATCTTTAGGTTCCGGATTAAAAAATAATTGCATTTTGTCATCAATCTGGCGTATTCTTTTTGATTTTAAATGTGCTGTAAAAGCTTCAGAAACTGATTTTATGTATCCTAAATCCCTTTGGTAATATTCCATTGTTGGGTTAGAATTTTTCTCAGTACTAATTCTGTCTGATAAATCGAGAAGTATACTAATATTATAATTTTCGGATTTAGTATTTTTAGAGCTAAGCTCTTCTGTATCTTTATCAGGTTCCTGTTTGCATGAAAATGTCAAAACGAGTAATGATGATATGGTAAATATTTTCAAAATAGTGTTCATAGGATTAGTTTTTAGAATATACCAAATGCTGAAAGTCAGGATCGACCAGGTTTAATTTGCTAAGATGTTCTTCAGAGTGAAGCTCACAGCTTTCCAGAAGTTCTGTTTTTTCTTTATGTGCCAGAGCAATTTCGGTATTTATGGCCTGAAACCACCCTTCTTTGTATTGATGATGATAATGCAGGTATTCTTTTACCGGAAATACAAATCCATCAATTTTAGACTGAAGTTCAGAAATCCTTCCGTTTGCCGTTACAATCTGCTGTTTGAAATCATTTATCTTATTGATGTATTCGGCTTTCAGTTTTTCTAAATCAATCAGATTTTCTTTTTTGCCTCTTATAAAAGCTCTGATTTTATCAATGTTTTCAAATTCTTTCATTACAAAATCAAAAACAAGTCCCCAGATAATATAGACTACAAAACCAGCAAAAATGATCATCCAAAATTCAGCTTCGCCCAAAGCGATATTTAAGTTGTAAGGAGCAGAATCTGTTGTTTTATTGAATTCATAAATCTTCTTTTCGATTTGATAGGCCAATAAAGCATCAAATAAAAAGGTGGTGACAAAAAGAGCAATCATTCTGAAGACATTTTTAATTCCTTTTCCTTTTTGTACCATGTGAATTACATAGCCTAATCCCATGAATACAAAAGGAATTGTTACTACCAAGACTCCTTCAAGCCAGCTTGCCTTAAAAGAATTTGTTAAGGCATCGGCGTCGAAAATAGCAGCTGTTAAACTATCATTTGAGAATTCTTTAAAAAATGCAGAATAAGATGCAGAAACATAAAACACCAAAACATAAAGCGTGATAGGAAGCAGTAAAAACAAACCGATATAAAATTGTGCTTTTAATCCTTTGCCATCTTCAATTCCAAATTTGTCAGGATTACGTTTTACTTCGATGATTTCATTTTTTATCAAATCAGCAGATTCGTTGATATCCTGTTCTTTCTTTTCGTAAATCCCAATTGCAGTTTCACACTTTTTGAGTTCTGTGCGATTCTTTTCCTGTTCTTCACGATAAGGCTGTTTTAATTTGTCCTGCTCTAATTTTTGTTTTCGGCACTGATCTTCAAAACTCATGTATAAGTTTTGTAAGCAGGCTTTCAGGACAATTGGTTTGCCCGTTGCTTTTATTGAAGCAGCGAAACCGCTCTGATAATAAGTAATTCTGATTTGTTCTCTGTCTTCTTCATTTTCTTCGAAAAGTTTAGAAGAAGAATCTGTAGATTTTTTTAAACTAAATAATTGTGAAAGTGTTTTCATGGCTTAAGGGTTTAGTTGACTAATAATTTCTTCTTTACCAATGTTTTTCTGGACACAATCAATCAGATAGTCAGACAAATCATTGATGTTTTCTTCAACGAAATCAAATTTTTTGCAATATTTTCTAAGCATATTCAATTCGTCATCCGTTACTTTTTCGTCAGCCCAGATAATTCTTGCCAGATCATACAGATATTCAATTTTTGTAGTTAAGGCTTCGGGAACTATAAAATCGGTATTGACAGGATTTAAAAAAAGTTTGTCAAGTTCTTCTTTTGGAATTCCTCTTTCATCTGCAAAATGGTAGAGCATTTGAAGTTCCAAAACATCAAAGTGATCATCTGATAATGCCATTTGATACAATCTTAGAAAATGGCTTTTAAGTTCTAGTGTTATCATGTGTAGTAGTTATATTTTAGAGTGTGTAAATTAAAAATGCAAAAAGTCCAGTGAAGACAAACAGGACAAGACAGCCACTGCTTTGATATCGTACTCCGGGTATTCCGGTTTTAACAGAATATTTTTTACTGCTAAATGTTCCCATTTTTGTTCTTAAGCTCGGAGAAATTCCGGATTTGCTAATATTTAGTCCGAGTCCGCCTCCAAGCTTAATTCTTTTTTGAAATCGAAAGCCCATGATAGATTAGCTGGTATGGCATGCAGGACAGCAAGTTTTACAGCCATTTGATTTTGAATAAGTTTTTTTAGCCTCAGTAACGGCAGATTTACAATCTGAAAATGCGCCTAAATATTTTCTGTTCGATGGTAAATAGATACAATCTTCGGTATGAACTTCATGGTCTCCGTTTGATTGAGCAGTGTTGTTTACGTAATAATCTTTCATGATTTAAAAAGTTTTAATTAGTTATTGATTTTGATAATTCAAACTTAAACCTGTTTTAAATCAATATTTTACGGAAAACCATAATCCGTGAATTTTAAATTTCAGCCATAAAAAAAGCCCCCGAAGGAGCTTAAAAAATATAATGAGGAGAAATTAAATTATCCCCATATCTTTTGTAATCGAAACCAGATGAACGGTATTGTTTGCTTTAAAAAAGTCTTTAAGTTTAGACAGTCTTTTTTCGACAGCGCTTTTGCTGTTGGGTTTAATGTTTGAGTTTTTAAAAATTTCTATGATTTCATCCTGTGAAGTACCCGCAGACAAATGTTTTAGAATTTGAATATCAACATCGTCAATTTCGTAGTTGTTCTTTTCCTGCAATGAAGAGGCAACTTCGGGAGAAATAAATTTTTGGTCTGAAGTCGAAATTATGTTAATTGCTTTTTTAAGATCTTCGATACTGTTTAAGCCTTTAAGGACAAAAGCATCAATTCCGATGTTATCAAAAAGAGATTTAATCCGGAAACCTTTATCTTCTACAGAATAGGCTATGATTTTAATACCGGGCTGTACTTCACGTACTTTTTGAATTAGCTCGTCTCCACTTGAAATTTTTACTTCACGATGGTCTGTTTTGAATGAAAGATCACTGATTAATAAATCGTAAGGGTCATTGTCCTGAATGGCTTTTCGGATTTTCAAAAATGCTTCGTCACAAAATTTTGAATGTTGAAAATTGACAATATTTAAATCTTTTAAGACTTCCTGGATTCCTAAATTAATAGCATCAATATCTTCCGCTATTATTACTTTTTTAAACATAGGCTTTTATTTAGGCATTGTTATTTTTACTTTAAAACCTTTATTAGGTTCAGTATCAAAAGTAATTGTTCCTTTTATGGCCAGAATACGGTTTTCCATATTTTGCAAACCATTTTTTGTAATTTTTGATTTTTCACAGCCTTTTCCGTTGTCCGTATAATTGATAGACACTAAATTTGATTTACTTTCAAACTTAATAGCAACCAAAGGAGCTTCGCTGTGCTTTTTCATATTGACCATTAATTCCTGAAGTACTCTATGGGTGGTAACCTTTTTTTCATCATCTATGTTGTCCCAGTTTATCTTTTCAATGTTTGTAATAATAACATTGGTACTGCTGCTATTATAAGTTGAAAGCATTTCTTTTAAGTTGAGTGCATAATTAGGGCCGGTATCAACATTACTATTTTCCCTGGATATTCCGCGAACCCGGGAATAAATATGATCTAGATTTTGTAATAAGGTTTCCTTGTTATTTTCTGAAGTTAAAGATTGGGTTTGAGTGTAAGTAATAGCATGAAAAACATCATTGGCCAATTCATCATGGATATTCTTGGCAATTCTGGTTTCGGTATCGTAAGCCGTTTTTATTTCGACAAGGCGGGTTTTGTTTTTATGACGTTTTATTAAATATGCAATTAAAAAGAACGAGAAAATAATTCCTATTATGAAAAAGATTCTTTGGTATTCTGCTTTTTGAAGCGCTAATAAATTTTCTGCTTTTTCTAACCGGAGTTTCTGGTTTTCGTCTTTTTCTTTTTTAGAGTCATATTTTATTTTGGCAAACTTGTTTTTATAGTTGTTTCTTACCTTAATTATACTATCGTTTAAGATAATATACTTTTGCGCATATTTAGTTCCCGAACCATTAGAGATTAAAAATGATAATGCCTTTAAGCGTTCGTCTATACTATTAAATTTTGTTGCAGTTTGATATGCATATTGAGCATATTGAATTGATTTTTTAACATCTCTTTTTAAATAATATTCAGAGAGATGCAAATTACTTTCAATATATCCATAAGGGTCTTTGGCTTTTTTATTTAACTCCAAACTTTGGTCCATCCATATAAGTCCTTTTTCATTCCACCCTTTTTTAAAATAAGCAAAACCCAGATTGTCTAATACACGTGCTTTACTGGCAGGGTCTTTATCAATAATTTTTTTGTTTAATATATATTCTAAAATATGAACTGCTTTATTGTATTCTTTCTGCTGAATGTAAACTACTGCAATATTATTTAAAGGAGATTGTTTTGATATTTCATCTGTACAATCTTTTATGGCTTCTTTGTAATAATAAATAGCATCGCGATAAAGAGAAAGCTCTTTATCAGCAATTCCGAAAAAGTTATTGATGGAAGCACTATAAATGTCTTTTTTTTTAAGATAGGGTAATGCTTCTGTCAGAGTTTCTTTGCTGCCATAATAATCGCCGTTGATTTGTTGGATGGAAGCCATTTGGATAAGATTATAAACAATATTGGTACTGTCTTTTACTTTTTCAAAGATTATTTTCGATTTGTTGAAATTGTAGAAAGCAGTATTAAAGCTTCTTTTCTCCATGCTTGATATTCCTTTATTCCTTAGGTCAACAGCTTCCTTTTTTAAAGACTCCTTATTAAGGATAATTGTTGTTTTTTTCGTACACGAAAGGAGTAAAAGGAAAATGAGGAAACAAAAAAACGGGGATCGTAACATAGAATTTACTTTCCCCGAATGTACTAATTAATTATAAATTAAAAGATTAAATGACTAATATTTTGGTGGTGGCGGTGGCGGAATTACCGGATCATCTCCAGGCCCATCTGCGTATGTTGGCGTTATAGGATTAATTGTTTTTTTTGCCTCAGTTTCAGTTTCGTATTCATCTGCAGTGCAGGAAAACAGAGTAGTAGACAATAGCGCAAACGCTCCCAATAAAAATAAATTTTTCATGTTTTTTGGATTTAAAAATTATACACTGAAAATAATAATTAATTTTCATGCACACCATTATTTTGTAGGAGGTGGCGGAACTTTTATTGGCAAGTCTCCAGGGCCGTCTGCATATGTAGGTGTGTCTTTAGCCTCAGTTTCATATTCATCAGCTGTACAAGAAAATAATGTAGTTGTCAATAGCGCAAACGCTCCCAGTAAAAAAATCTTTTTCATTTTATTAATTTTTTTAAGATTAGAAATGGGTATTGCTGTCCGGATTCTGTCCAGATCTTGTTTGGCAATACCTAATTTTGGTTGGGAAGTGAAGTGCGCAGAACAGTAAAATTTTATTTATACTTCCCGGATAAAGTCCGTCTTACGGTTTTCCGCACTTTTAATTGAACTAGTTTTGTACTTTTGTTTTAACCTGCAGATCAAAGTATTAACTCGTTTTGTTGAAGCAAAGTAACAACCATTGTAAACCTGAATTGATACGGAATTCCCGGACGTCCTGAAAAGTCGATTTAAATCCGATAAAGGTTTGAGATGTCCGGAAAAATCCGATGATGTCCTGAAAAAAATAGTATAAAAAGTGATGCCTATGTATAACAATACTTTAAATGAAGATGATTATAAAGAAGCAGTTAGAAGTAAATTTGAAAAAGAAAAAGATGGGATTTATTCTAATTATTTGAATAATCCGTCTCAAGCTAACCTGAGAGATTTGTGTTGGAAGATTTTTAAATCAAATGAAAACACAGATGATTTAAATGCATATAGTGATTTTTTTAAATTTAAATTTGATTCAAATAATGAAGATACTTCAACTACTTATACCGATAAGTTTAAAAAAGTTGGAAGATTTTTTAAAGGAGAAACGAAACCAGCAAAAATTGATACTATAAATTTTGCTGCAGTTTTAGTTGATTTTGAATTTAGACCTTTTGGGAAGTTTAAAAAGCATTATACCAATGATCAGAAAAATGCAGAAGAGGAAAATGATTTGAAGGATGAAATAGAAACAGTTCAAGAGTCTGAAATTGAAAGCGAAGTTAAAAAAGAAGATTCGATTCAAAGAGAAAAATTAAATGAGGAGGAGAATTCATGGAAGAAAGAAAATTTAGACAAAACGGCGCTATTCAATGAAGAAGACAAATTAATCGGAGATAATAGAATTCCTAAAGAAGAAGGTGTTTTAAAAGAATTTGAAACAACACAAGTTCTTAAACCAGTAGAATTATTTTTAGGTTTTAAAGATGAGTCAAAAGAAAGGAACGGTGAGATAAAATGGAATAAATGGTTTGGAATAGGAATACTTTCTTTTCTGGGTCTTTTAGTTTATTATTACTTTGCACAAAAGAACGAATGCATGCAATGGTCGGGCGATCATTATGAAGAAGTAAGCTGTGATTTAAAAATTCAGGGAATAGGAACCTACAATGTTGTCAAACCCTTTGATGAAAGAATAATTAATCTTAGAAAAATTCAGGTGTGTGATACCACTACTTTTTTTAAAAACGGAGAAGCAATTATTTGGTATGCAAAAATAGGAGATAGTGTAGAGTTCTTTAATACACATGGTATGCATCCCGAACAGAATAAAAAGTCATTAAAGCCCGTAACACAGTATATTATTGATAAGTATGTCAAAGACAGATCTTGTAAACTAACAGATAAAAAAATAAATGATTTATAAAGAATTTCAGCCGGATATAGCTTTAAATGATTTTGTTAAGAACTATTGGTGGTTCGATAATTCGACAGATGAGAAACTTGACTTTACAATTCTGCCTGACGGCTGTTTTGATCTGATTGTGTCATTTAACAATCATAAGCAGGAAGAAATTTCATTAACAGGTTTGTGGACAAAACAAGTAGAAATATCCATTGACCCCAATATCTGGCTTTTTGGAATTCGTTTTAAGCTATTGGCAGCCGATTATATTGTCCAGCAAAGTATTGCATCATTTTGTGATAGTGAAGAAATAAAAGAAAGCAGTTTTTGGGAATTAGATAAAACTTCATTTGAAGATTTAGAAAGTGTAACAGATAAACTGAATAAAAGGATGCTTTCGATTTTGGATAGTCAAAAAGAAGTTGACAATAGAAAGCAAAAGCTTTTCTCCTTGTTGTATCAAACAAATGGAGAACTAACAGTTGAAAATTATTCAAAACAGGTCTTTTGGACAAGCCGGCAAATTAACCGCTATTTTAAAGGCCGATTTGGTGTTTCTCTAAAATCATATTGTAAGATTTTAAAATGTTACGCTTCGTATACACATATTAAGAATGGGAAGGTTTATCCCGAACATAATTATTTTGACCAGTCCCATTTTATAAAAGACCTGAAAAAAGTAACAGGAAACAATCCAACGGAATTATTTGAAAATAAAAACGACCGATTTTTACAATTGGCAACGATAATCGAAAAGTAGTTTTGCATTTATAATTAAATATTAAATTAATAAAAAACAGCAAAATGAAATTTAACAACATTAGACTTTTAGTAAATGATTTTGATAAGTGTTTTACTTTTTACAACGATATCCTTGGATTAGAATGTACGTGGGGAAAATCGGGAGATAATTTTGCCAGTTTTAATATTGGTATTTCCTCAGGACTTGCATTATTTAAAGCAGAATTAATGAACCTTGCTATCAATGAAAAAGTGGAAAAAAATGAAACTTTTCAGGACAAAATGGCTATCATCATAGAAGTAGACAGTGTTGATACGACTTATAATTTATTACAAAGTAGAGGGGTGAAGTTTTTAACCGAGCCAAAAGACATGACAGCATGGGGGATTAGAGTGGTACATTTTAGAGATCCTGAGCATAATTTAATCGAATTGTTCTCAGAATTGTCAAAAGAAAACGGGACAATAGTTTAATTGAAGAAGAAAAGACTTTTTCCGGAAAATAAACGACTCATAATAAAAAACTCTCAGATTTTCATTCTGAGAGTTTTTGTTCAAATAGATTAGCTAATGTACTTTGATTTAGTTATCTCCATAATTTGGGCATCCAAAACACTTACGAGCCAAATCAAACTGATACGTCAATGAAAGTTCATAAACACCTCCTGTTCTTCCTATTTTGGTTGTATTCAGATCATATGAAAGTCCTAATCGTAAATGTTCGTATTGCAATCCGGTAAAAAAGTTAACAGAAGTTAGCAATTCATTATTCATTCCGTTTTTAGCAGGATTGGTAACGAAGGTTGTTCCAAAAAACATTTTTTCGAATAAAATGGAAGCCCCTAAATCAAATCGGTTGTAGCGTCCCTGCTGCATGTAATTTGATGTAAAAAACATTTTGGTTTCATACGGAAAAAACAATACATCAATATAATCTGCAACGAGAAACTCATATCCACTGCTTAGCGAGAAAAATGTGTTTAAAGGCAGGTTCCCATTTGCACTCAGAGCAATATTTGGTCTGTTGAGGTGCTTCATCGAAAGGCCAATCCAAAGATCATCGGTATTAAAAACCATACCGGCAGATACATCAAAAAAAGTAACCTTGTCATTGGCCAGTAAAGGATCAATCGAACTTCCATTATTTGGTCCGTTTATGTTAATCTGGTCTTCCAGCAATAAATTGCCAAAAGCAAATGATTTTAAACCAAATCCTGCTTCGATACCCGGCCTGAATGTCCAGGTGTCATTTATCCTTACCCTGTAGGCATAATTGGCATTGATTTGTGTGTAATTATATTTGGAAGCATTTTCTCTTTGGTTTAAAATATTTAAGCCAATTCCGCTATTAAGTTTATCGCTCCAGGTATTTACAAATGCATAATCTGTATCGACGCTTAAATCTAATTCAGGCCATTGCTCACGATGAATGATTCCGGCATAAGTAGTTTCCATAAAACCGGTAAAACCTGGGTTTAAGGTTTCGGGAACTAAAAAATATTGTGTAAAAATTGGATCCTGTGCTCTTGTTTTGGTATAAAAACAACATGTTATCAGTATAACAACTAGTAATTTTAATCTCATTTTTAAATCTGTTGCTTTTATTTAATTAATGTTAATGATCCTTTTTCGGTTATGGTATGGTTATAGAAAGTTTTGGCCGTTATTCTATAATAGTAGTTTCCGTTTTCAGCATCCAGATCTTTAATTTTTCCTCGCCATCCATGAATGTTTACGCCGGTTTCTGTATAAATGATACCTCCCCATGTGTCATAAATATCTAGAGTCACATTGTTCAGTCCCTGAAATACAGGTGCAAATGAATCGTTGATACCGTCATTATTCGGTGTAAAAGCGTTTGGCATAACCAGTTTGTATCCTTTTTCAACTAGTATTGTAGCCTCATAAGAATATTGGCATCCAAAAGGATAATTAACGACTTGTTTTATAGTATAACTACCTTCTCTGGTATAAATGTGTTCCGGATTTGTATCTGTAGAAAAATTGCCGTCTCCAAAATCCCATGATGTGCTTATAAAATCTCCGGTGGCTAAATTTGTAAATTTAACAGGGTCATAAATAGCATACAGGTCGAACATCTCTTTTCCGTAAGAACTGGTAGAAAAGTTTGCTACGCCTAACACAGGTTTATTGACATTATGATTTACATCAGCTGTACAGCCAAAACTATCGGTCACGGTAAAAATGATTAATCCTTTATTATCGGTTTTCATTATTTCACCATTAGCACCGGAAACAACTCCGTCTGACCATTTTAAAGTATATGGAGGAATTCCTCCTTTAACATGTCCTACGAATGTCTGATCTACAAATCTGGTATCGCAATTAAAATCCGTTAAAACTTCGATTGTAGGTGTAAGCTGTTCAAATCGGATAATTTTAAAGGTATCTGATTTTTTACAGCCTCTTGAATCTGTTACTGTAACAGTATAGTTATCGGGGGTAAGCTGGCTCAAATCTTCAGTTCGTGCGCCATTAGACCAAACATAAGTATAAGGAGCAGTACCGCCTGTTACGATAAGGTCTATAACACCCGTATTTGCTTTAACACAATCAAGTGGGTTTGACACATCTCCTCTTATTTCTAATTCAAGGGGATCAACAACGATATATTCTGCCTCTATTACACATAGTTTGGCATCGGTGATTTTTACTTTATAACTTCCCGGACCAAGATTGTTTCTTTCAATTCCGGCTGTAGAGCCGTCGCTCCATTCCAGTTTAAGCGGTGCCTGTCCACCCTCAAGATTAAGGCGGATGTGGGCGTCATTTGCTCCATGACACGAAATATTTTGAAAATCAGGATTGATTCTAAAAACCGGGGCATTGTTAACTGTTATCGGAAATACTTTCGGACAGCCTAACGCATCAGTAATGGTAATTGAATAGTTTCCTGCTGACAAATTAGATTGTTCCATTCCTGTTCCTAAATTGCTCCATTTTATAATATACGGATCGCCGGTTGCAAAAGGAACACCGCCTGTTATATTATTAATTTTGATTACACCATCTCTAACGCTGTAACAGGTTAAATGTGTAACATCATAGTTTAATTTTATTTCAGGGTTTTGAAGTATTTCAACCTTCAGTTGTACAGCACATCCGGAATTATCGGTAACGGTTAAATTATATGTACCGGCATAAAGGTTCTTTAAATTCTGGAGATTACTCCTAAAACCGTTTGGTCCTGTCCAACTGTAACGATGAGCAGGTCTTCCTCCTGATGAACTTACATTGATTTCACCGGTATTATATCCGTAGCATAAAACATCCACTTGGCTTTCCCATTTTACTTCCAGTAATGGTGGTTCGATAATGGTATAGGTTCCGGTAAGAATGTTACAATTGTTAGCTTCTGTAACGGTTACGGCATAAACTCCCGGTCCCAGATTACTTAAGCTTCCTGAATTAACCGGATAAGGATTTCCGTCTTTTGTCCATACAAAATTATAAGGTTGTGTTCCTCCCGTGGTTGATAGATTGATGGATCCGTTATTTAGTCCAAAACAAGTTATATCATTTTTGCCTGGGAAAAATTGAAATAATCCCGGTTCAGGAACATAATAACTTTTCACAAAAGGACAATTTCCATTATCAATAACCCTTAAATTGTAATAACCTGATTTTAAATTAGAAAGATCTTCACTTGTACTTGTAAAATTATTAGGGCCAGTCCATGAGAATTGGTATGGATTTCCGGTTGTAAAAGGAATACCACCGGTTACATTTATAGAAATAGAACCGTCGCCAGATCCAAAACAAGTAGCACCTTTAATACTATCTACTACATTTATCAAAGGGTCTACCGTAACCGTAACGGTAAAATCAGGACCAGGACACTGAGTAGATATTGGTGATACCGTATAGGTTACCGTTGCAGGGCTGGCTGTATTATTTATTAATGTCTGACCAATACTTGTTCTTGGGCTCGATTGTGCACTTGCACCACTTATGGCACCCGGCGGAGAAACTACCGGAGCAGACCATACATAAGTAGTTCCTGATGGCACATTATCTGTTGTTCCGTTACTGACAGGCGTAATCTGAAAAGAATTTCCACTACATATTTTTGCTGTTTTAGGAGTTATAACAGGTGAAAGAACCATGTCTACAGAGAAGTTTCGGGATACTTCTGTTGTACCACAGCTATTAGTAACTCTAAAAGTAGCAACATAATTACCGGTTGTAGTATAATTAATGGCTCCAGGGTTAAGTGATGTAGAAGTTGAAGGTGTTCCTCCGGGAAAACTCCATGAATAACTTATTTCTGAAGACGGAGAACACGTTTCTTCTACTAGGCCTTCAGGGTAAATTGTTGCCGATTTACAAAAATCTGAGATTGGCTTTAGAGAAATAACAGGTCTCTTTTTTACCTGAATTTGCTGTGAATTATAATTATAAATTCCACAAGAATTAATTGTTCTTAATCGAACAGTGTAAACTCCCGGAGTTGTAAAATTAAAAGCCGGATCCTTAGAGGAAGAATTTGTTCCGTTTGCAAAATTCCAGGATCCTCTTCCTGATCCTGGAGATGTTTCTTTACCGCAAAAAGCTTCATAATAATTCGTAACTTCCCAATAAAAACTTGAGACGCCACAGCTTAAGTTTGTATCGGTAGTATTGGTTATCTGAACTGTTTCTGAAGCACAGGCATTACCAAAGGTAAATTGTGGTTGTAACACAGGTTCAACACATATATATTGTGCAGCAGGAGTAATTCCGACACCACATGGTGTTGTTGCATTCAATGTAACCTTATATCTTCCTGGTGTTGCATACGCATGATAGGGATTAACTTCTCTCGAAGTTGTTCCATCTCCAAAATCCCAGGTATAAACATTTTGAGTACTACAACCATTAGTGTAGCCTGCGTACGTTGAATTGCTAAAATAAACAGATGAATTTACACATGCAACAGACGGAACGCTAAAATTGATTACCGGTACATCTAAAATAATAATGGGGCCAGCAGTAAGATAGGTACTTCCGCAGGAGGTTGTAATGGTTAAAGTAACAGTATTTCCTGATGGACAGTTGGCTCTTGTAAACTTATGAGGAATAGGAAAATTTTGTGAAGCCTGAGGATTTAGACTGTTGTAATATACAGAGCTTTCCAGTTGAGCCTGAGTATAATTTTGAGTTGAGCCGTCACCATAGTCAACCAAATATCTGGTATCTGAAGGGTTAAGCGCCCATGATCCAATTGCAAAATCCATAGGGTCAACCGGCACACATAAATTGGTTGTGTTTCCCGGAGCGATAAGAGCACCAATTGGGTTATTCGAGTTTTTGACTACATACGTTACAGAATTGTTGCAGCTATTACTTCCAATTCCGGTTATGACCATATTGAAAGAACCTAATTTTTGATATTGATGTGTTTTTGGAAAACTAACATTCGTTTCTGAAGTACCATCTCCCCAGTCAACATTATAGGATGTTATACAAGAAACAGAAGTTGAATTATTTCCAACATTAATAGTATATTTTGGATTTGAATTATTGTCCCCGCATCTTTCAAAAGGTTTATTAGATCCCGGAGCATTAAGGTCTGTAAACTTTAAATCGGGTTTCTGTTTTACAGAAATAGGTTTTGTAATCGAACCTGTCTGACCAGTAGCGTCAGTAACGGTTAATTTTACACTAAAATTTTGAGTTCCGCAGCCAACCGCAGTAAAAACATGACTTGGGTTAATGTCAGTAGAAGTTTTTCCGTCTCCAAACTCCCATTTATAAGAAAAAGGAGCGCTCCCATTTACAATTGCGCTAAATGTGACCGGAGTTCCGGAACAGGCACCATCATTAGTAAAAGTAAAATCTACACTGGGAGCTATAAAATTGCTGTAGTTTTTATTAATGGGAATATTTCTGTTATTACTGCCAAAACTATAAACTGAAGTGGTGATTATTATGATAAAAAGTATGTGTAAGAAGTAAAGTTTCCTCATGTAGTATAATTCGTTTATTTTCGGCAGTAAAAGTATATGTTTTTTCTGAATCAAAAGAAAAATAGTACTAATAATCTTTTAATAAAACTCAAAAGGAATGATAGGATATTTCAAGGGATGTTTTGTAACGTTTGCAATAATTCGAAATGATCAAATAATAACCAGAAAGAGCTGAATAATAATTAGCATTATGATACTAAAAAACATATTATACATTTGTAAGACAACAGCCAAAACATAAAAGTGAATCGTAAATTTTATAAAATATTTGTCTTTTTCGCCTTTCATATTTGCGGAACATTCTATGCGCAGAATGTTCAGATAGATAGTTTAAAAAGGGTAGTGGAGAAAATTAAAACAGATAGCTTAAAAGTTGATCAGTATAATAAAATAGCAGACTTATATAAAGAAATTGATCCTGATTTGACTTTTTTTTATACCCGAAAAGCAATTGCTATCAGTTTGAAAAAGGAATATCATTTTGGACTTGCAACAGCTTATGTAAACAAGGGAAATGCTTCTATCATTCTTGGTAATTATGAGGATGCCCTGAAATTCTTTAAAAGAGCACAATCAGAATTTGAAACTGCTTTACAAAAAGAAACTGGCAAAAAAAGGATAAAGAGTGGTCTGGCACGGTCTTATGCGAGTTCAGGCGTTGTATACTCAGAGCAAGGGGATCATACATCATCATTAAAAAACTATGAAAAAGCATTAAAAATTTATCAGGAGATTAAAGAACAAACGGGCGTTTCAAAAACACTGAACAATATTGGAATTCTTTATAAATCACAACAAAAATATCCTAAAGCATTACAATACCTTAAAGAAGCCCACAAGATACAAACCGTTTTGGATGAACAAAATGCTCCTATGACATTGACCAATATTGGGGTTATTTATTTTGAAACCGGTGAATATCATAATGCAATTCAGTATTACCGGAAAGCTCAAAAAGGATTTGAAAAAAACGAAAACAAACGCGGTTCTGCATTACTCAATAATTATTTAGGGGATTATTATAAAGCACAGAAGAATTTTATTCTGGCGGATGAATATTATCAGAAATCATTGGTTTTGTATGAAGAAATTCAGAATAAATTCGGAGCTTCTCTTGCTTTGTACAACATTGGATTGTTGTTGCAGGAGCAGAAAAAATACAAAGAGGCTATAAGCTTTGCAACTAAATCATTAGACTATGCTCAGGAAATTGGTGTTCTGGATCAAACGTATCATTCGGAAGAATTGTTAAGCGAATTGTATCAATCCTTAAAACAGCCTGAGGCAGCATTGGTTCATTATAAAAAATCCATTATTGCCCGTGACAGTATCAGCAATCAGGAAACAAGCCAAAAGTTTGCAATGGCCGAAATGAATTATGAATATCAAAAAAAAGAGGCCTTACTTTCTGAAAAGCATAAAAGAGAATTTCAACTGGTGGTATTCTCTGTCCTGGGAGGAATTTTGCTGATTGTTTTAGGCTGGGTCATTTATAACCGAATGCAGATAAAACGTCAGCTCACACTTAAAAAAGAGTTAGCAGAATACGAACAGAAAGCACTGCATCTGCAAATGAACCCTCATTTTGTATTCAACTGCCTGAGCTCAATTTCGAGTTTTATTGTGCAGAACGGAACCGATTCAGCACTGAAATATTTGTCGAAATTTTCAAAATTGATGCGCCTTACACTTGAATATTCTAAAGGTTCGCTTATTCCGATAGACAAAGAAATCGAAAGCCTTCAGAATTATCTTGAACTGGAACAGCTTCGTTTTGATAATAAATTTGAATTCGAAATCAATTCAAGTGAAAACGTCGAATTTAACGTGGGACTTCCTCCTTTATTGATTCAGCCTTTTGTAGAAAATGCGATTCTTCATGGCTTGGTTCCCAAAGAAGGAAAGGGGAAAATAAATGTTGATTTTGATGTACAAAATGAACAGCTGATCTGTACCATTACCGATGACGGAATTGGTTTGTCTGAATCGAAACTGCTCAAAGAAAATTCGGTTACCGCCCATCGTTCTATGGCATTGAGCATTACGAAGAAACGTTTGAAAATTATGGAATCCATAACTTCTAAATCGGCTAAAATTGAGATTCTGGAGTTGAATACAGACTCCCAAACGGGTACCAAAGCAATTTTATATTTGCCAGTTCAATATATATCATAATACCACAAGCCAATGATAACAGCATTACTAATTGACGATGACAAGCATTTAAGAACAGGTTTAAAAGCACTTTTAGAGCGTTATACCAATGATATCTTTATTATTGGCGAAGCCGAAAGTGTCAAAACAGGCATAGCTGCCATTGAAAAACTAAAACCACAGGTTATTTTTCTTGATATTCATCTGACTGACGGAACAGGTTTTGATATTTTGGAAAACCTTTCAAAAGTAAACGGAAAAATAAAGGCACATGTTGTTTTTATTACGGCTCATGAACAATATGCGTTAAAAGCATTTAAGTTTAGTGCTCTCGATTTTATTCTGAAACCTGTAGATCCTGAAGAATTGCAGGATACAATGGTCAAAATAAAAGATGCTGTTGGCAAAAAGAATTCCTTTGAAAACATTGATTTACTGTTGGAAAACATTCGCAAAAAAGTAGATAATTTCAAACGTATCGCTTTATCTACAAGTGATGGTATTCATTTATTTGAAGTCGCAGATATTATTCGTTGTGAAGCTAAAGCCAATTATACCGAGTTTTTTATTAAAAATCACAAACCGGTCCTGATTTCAAAAACATTAAAAGAATATGAAGAACTGCTCGCAGAACATGGTTTTGAACGCATTCACCAATCGCATTTAATTAACCTTTCGTATTTGAAATCGTATATAAAATCAGATGGGGGCTATGTAATTATGGCCGATAACAGCAACATTCCAATTGCCCAAAGCAAAAAGGAAAAACTGCAGGAACTGATTAAATCCTTATAAGATATATCTCCAAACTATAAACTAATCCCAAACAAACCTTTTAATTATGCAAAGAAAAATACTTTTGTTTGTGCTCTTACTGACCACGATAGTAAAGGCACAAAACGTTGCTGTCCCCGATGCAAATTTCAAAGCCAAATTGCTGGAAGCTGATGTTACAAATTCCATAGCATTGAATGCCGCCGGAATTTCAATTAAAGTCGATGCCGATAACAACGGTGAAATTGATACCAATGAAGCCTTAGCAGTATATCAGCTGAAAGTTTCTAATTCAGGAATTCTTAATTTAACTGGAATTGCCAGTTTTACCAATCTTAAAAGTTTAGATTGTTCCAGTAATATCCTTTTAAATCTTGATGTTACAGCTTTAACCAATCTTACCCAGTTAAATTGTTCTGTCAATTATCTGACTACATTCAATGTTAGTACATTAACCAATCTTGTCAACCTTTTTATGGATCAAAACCAACTAACCAGTCTGGATGCAAGTGGTTTGAATAACCTTAAAACATTGTTTTGCAGCAATAATAAACTAATAAGCCTTAATGTAAATGGTGCAACCAGTGTTAAGACTTTATTTTGCAGCAACAATCAGCTTACAAGCCTTGATCTTGCAGGTTTAACCAGTCTTGAGTTATTACTCTGTGAAACTAATAAACTCGCCAATCTAAATGTAAGCGGATTAACAAATCTTAAATCATTGCTTTGCAGCTATAATAATTTGGCTAATCTGAACTTAAATGGTTTGACAAATTTGGATAAACTGGAATGTAATTACAATCTACTTACTAGTCTGGATGTTAGTGCTCTGACTAAACTTACTTATCTTTCCTGCTTTTACAATCAAATTACAAGTTTAGACTTAAGTAATACAACTCTTTTAACCGAATTAAGTTGCGGCGAAAATCATATTACAACTCTAAATCTGAATGGTTTAAGCAGTCTTAAAACTTTGGCTTGTTCGTATCTGCCTGATAATTTAGTTATTAACGGTTCTGATTTAACCGCTTTAAAAACGTTTCAATACACAGGTTCAAATTCAGTTTTAACTTTAAATGGTTTTCCTAATATTGAGAATCTTAATTTAAATTTAACTCCGGCAAACATCACACTAAATGTGTCGGGATTAAATGCTCTTACCAATATTTATATGTTTAATAACCAAACCACCAGTCTGACTGTAAACGGTTCGGGTACAACTCATATTAAATCCATCAATTGTTCCAATGGTTTATTGACAAGTTTAAATTTAAATGGTTTGAGCAATCTGGCTTCGTTAAATTGTAATAATAACAAACTGACAAGTCTGAATTTAACTAATTTGACGAATCTGACTTCATTGAATTTTGGTATAAATAAAATAAGCAATATCGACTTAAGCAGCGTACCTAATTTAAAGCATTTGGACTGTAATAATAACGTTTTGGGAAGTCTGGACATAAGTGGATTATCAAATCTGGAATATTTAGATTGTTCGAATCATATTTCGACAACCACCATAGGAAATCAAATTACTTCTTTAGCTGTTGGAGGATTAACAAAACTGAAATATTTAGATTGTTCCAATTATGGTTATAATGGCGTATTGGGCGCATTAGGAAACGTAATTACTTCTTTGTATGTGAATGATTTAGTGCTTCTGGAACAATTAAAATGTTCCAAAAACCGTCTTTCTGATTTGACTGTAAACGGACTGACAAATCTGACTACTTTAGATTGTTCTTATAATCTCCTGACAAGTTTAGATTTGATAGGATTGACACAATTGACAAATTTGAATTACGCTCACAATCAACTGTCGAATCTCAATATGATTGGTTTGATAAATATTAAAGAATTAGACTGTTCCTATAACACTATAAGTACATTGGATGTTTTAGGTATGTCTAACCTTACAACATTAAATTGCAGCTATAATGCGCTTACTACTTTAAATCTGAACGGACTAAGTCAGCTTACAAAATTACACTGTGGCAATAATTTACTCACAAGTCTGGATGTAAATACGTTTGCAAACCTGACTAACTTAAGCTGTAACAACAACAAACTGACTACGCTGAATGTAAATAATTTAACCAACCTGGATTATTTGCAATGTGGTGCTAATAAACTTTCAGGTCTGAATGTAAATAATCTGACCAAGCTTACAAGTTTGTATTGCAGCGGTAATGAGTTAACAAATCTGGATGTCAGCAATTTAAATTCATTATTATCCTTAGGATGCAGTGTTAATCAGCTTACAACTCTTGATCTTAGTGGTCTGACAAATCTTTTGGATATCGAATGCAGAAATAATCAATTAACGAATCTTGATATTAGTACTTTGTCAAATTTAAGATCTCTTGATTGCAGATATAACCAGATTACAAATCTTAATGTTGATAATTGTCCGGGACTTGGAACTGTATCCTGTACAAACAATCTAATCACAACACTTGATGTGAGTTCATTAAAAAATCTTTCAAATTTATATTGCGCTAATAATTTGCTTACGAATTTATTCATGAAAAATGGGCGTAGTGAAACTCTTGATTTTTCCGGAAATCCGGGCTTGGCTTACATTTGTGCCGATGATGCTCAAATGGCGTATGTGCAATCGCAACTAAATAGTATGGGAATGACAACCACTGTGGCTAATTCTTATTGCAGCTTCACTCCGGGAGGACAGCACAATACAGTTGTTGGAACGACAATATTTGATGGAAATAATAACGGCTGTAATCTTAACGATCCCTTGCATTCAAACATCAGGATAGACATAAACGACGGAACTATTACAGGTTCAGCTTTTACAAATACTGACGGAACTTCGACATTTTATACGCAGGCTGGAACGTATAATATATTTCCAAACATAGAAAATGCAGGAGCTTTCAATATTTCACCTGCATCAGCAACAATTAACTTTACAGATAACAACTATAATACAAATTACCAAAGCTTTTGTTTGTCTGCAAATGGAGTACATCCCGATGTAGAAATAGTAATCAGTCCAATAACTCCTGCAAGACCGGGATTTGATTCAGTATACAGAATTGTCTATAAAAACAAAGGAAATCAGGTGCTTTCAGGTAATATTACATTAGCTTTTGATGATTCAAAAATGGATTTGCTTTCGGCCTCACCCGTAGTTGATATCGAAACAACGAATAATTTAGAATGGGCTTATAATGGTCTGCTGCCTTTTGAAAGCCGTACAATCGATCTTGAATTCAATGTAAATAGTCCGGTAGAAACTCCGGCGGTAAATAATGGAGATATATTCAATTTTACAGTTGCTATAACACCCGTTGCCGGAGATGAATCACCTGCGGATAATAGTTTTACCTATCATCAAATCGTTGTAGGTTCATTTGATCCTAATGATATTACCTGCCTGGAAGGCGAAAGCGTTTCTCCAGCCGCAATTGGTGAATATTTACATTATATCGTCAATTTTGAAAATACCGGAACATATGAAGCTGAGAATATAGTAGTGAAAATTGCTGTTGATGAAAGTAAATACGATATTAGTTCTTTACAGCTGTTAAATTCTTCGCATTCTTCTCAGACGGTTATTCACGGAAATATTGTTGAATTTGTTTTTGCAAAAATCCATTTGGCTGCTTCTTCTACTTCCAAACAGAAAAACCCTGTAGGCGGACACGGAAATATTTTGTTTAAAATAAAAAGTGCAGATGATCTTCTGAATGGTGATTTCGTAGACAAAACGGCTAATATCTTTTTTGATTACAATGCACCAATTGAAACTAATAAAGCTGAAACTGTTTTTGAATCATTAGGAAATAAGGATTTTGAAGTCGATAAAAGTATTTCACTATATCCTAATCCAACTAAAGGCAACGTAAATGTCAACAGTGATACTATTATAAAATATATTGAACTGTTTGATGTTCAGGGAAGACTGCTTCAGACTTCAATTGAGAATGATACTACAGCTAAGTTTGATATTTCTAATAAACCAAACGGACTTTACTTTGTCAGAATCACTACTGAAAAAGGAAGTAAAGTAGAGAAATTAATTAAGGAATAGATTTAAGAAAATTAAAAAGATTCCTTTTTAAAATAAGCATTTTGCCATACTAAAGAAAGCCTTTCGAATAATCAATTCGGAAGGCTTTTTTGTTGATTTATGAATGTAAATGAATTTCTCATACCATTTATAAACTGCTTTATGACACTATAATCTATCCTTAAAACATTTAATTCTAAGCGTTCCTTTTTTAATATAATCTTGTATCCGAAAATATTTTAAAAACAATTCATGACTTCGAAAATGAATCTCCGATGATATACGACATAAAATTAAATTTTATCAACAAATCAACGGATACAAATAAGAATAACATAGTTATTTTCCATAAAAACTTTGCTGAAGATTTTGAAGGAAGTGCTGTTGCATGGAAAGTAATTAATGATTGTGGCAGATTAGATACAAATTCTTTTGTTTATCCTGCAGATTTGGAAGTTTCAGTGTCGGATTTCCGCGGAAACTCCACACCCAGAATATTTGCCGGTGAGCCACAAGTTTATGAGATGGTGAGAACTGCATCAGGAAATGTTTTGCAGGTATCGCCTAATCGTGCTGAAAAGTTTAGTCAATTTGAAGTTAGAAATAATTTAGGTCCAGGATCTGTAGATGTAAATTGTTATAAAGACGGAAAGCTTTTAATGAAAAAAAGAAACCTGTTGCCGGGACAGAAAGCCGTTTTTGGACTTCGTAGATTATTTTATATCGGAGTAATACCTCAAATAAAAGAAGGAGATGTAATGAGTCCGGCTGTTGTCTCACAGATAAAAGCGACAATTAATCTGTTTGCTCTTAAAAGTGCAGATATTGTTATGTCTGACGGAACATCCTGGGATAAACCTTCTGATTTTAGGTTTGAATTACAAAACATAAAAAGGTATTAATAAACGAGAAAGATATACATGATTTGAAATGTGTAAAAAAGAATAGAATCATCTGAAGTAATAACCCGCGAAGCTGAAAACGGGATCAAAGAGTAAGCAACCTTAAACTAAATTTACTATGCAAACTGTGAATCCATTAACGATGTATGTTCCTATTTACCAAACTGCCGATGCGCAGGCAATTGCCCAATCTGTTGCTGAAAATTTTAATAATGAACTGACTAAAGCAGCTTTAGATAAAATGGCAATTGTACATTATGCCCGAATTGCATGTGTGCCAAATTCAAACGGTGAAGGGATAGCTGGGGTTTTGGTAATAACAGAATTTGACGGTAATATGAATTCGTATTTGGAGGCATTTTATAAAAATTCACCAACTATCAAGACAGCATTTATTGGTCTTATCGGTCTATGGGCAAATAAACCGGAAGGTTTTCCAACTAATCCTGATGATATTACTTTTGATATTTTTTCAAATTTCATAAACGATCGTAATATTAGCCAGCCTAAAGAACTTTATTTCGCTTATCCGCAATCAGTAAAGCAGATTGTAGCAAAATTTTCTAAATAATAGAGTATAAGAGAAAGAATAATGACAGCTGAGTTATCTGACTCGGCTGTTTTTTTACTGCTAAAATATAACTTCATGATCTCTACACAATCTTTTCAAACAAATACGCCTGAATTACACGATATACAAGGACTTATTGTTAATGGTTACACGCATCCCTGTTCTGTACATATGCTTTTTAACTTCAATAAAGACTTGTCAAATTTACCATATATAAGAAGTTTTTTTAAGGATTTGCTTCCATACCTTCAGAGTGCCGAAGACTGGGGAGCCTTAAAGCCGAAAATGATGCTGAATATCGGTCTCACGGCCAGAGGAATTGCAATTGTAAAACCAGACCTTGATGTTCCAAATTCAAACTTCTCTTCAACGTTTAAAAAAGGTCCCTGGGATCCTAATAATGCACAGCAATCTTTAGGAGATTATGGTGATGGAGATCCGTCAGAATGGTGGAATAAACAATTTGCAAATGAAGATCTTCATTGTGTTGTGCATGCTTATGCAATGAATGCTATGGCTCAAAATAAACTGGTTGAAATTATAACCGAAGCAGCCAGTAAAACTAATGGAATGGTTACTGAATTAAAACCACTGGATCCATTAAAGTCAAATGCTGGCAGATTAGAGCAATATTTGTTAAGTCCTGCAGATTATATTCATTTTAACTATAGGGATTCAATTGATGAACCAAATCTAAATGATAATCCCGCTGGTAAAGACCAGCAGGATCTCAATAACTTTTTGATAGGATACAGCACTGCTGAAAATCCAATACCCGGACCTCTTTCGGGACCAGAAGCAAAATTTGCCAGAAATGGTTGTTATAATGCGTTTAGAATCCTTTATCAGGATGTTGAACTATTTGAAAGTTTTTTACAAGAACAGTCTAAGCTGATAGCTCCGCAGATTAAAAAAACTGAAGAAGATACGATTGAATGGCTTGCTGCTAAAATGTGCGGACGCTGGAGAAACGGCTCTCCATTAACACTTTCACCAGCTCAGCCTGAAGAAAGCACTTCAAAAAGTACAGATTTTGGATATTTGGCAAATGATGATATGAAAGGGCTAAAATGTCCGTTTTCTGCACATACCAGAGTGTCTAATCCAAGAGACGAAGGAGTTGATGTAGCAGGTTCAGATATTGTACCTCGTATAATAAGGAGAGGAATGGCTTATGGGGCACCTGTATCGGTTGATCCGAAAGCAGACCGTGGGTTAATAGGTTTATTTCTTTGTGGTGATCTGAGCAGCCAGTTTGAAACGTTATATGGATGGATTAATATGAATAATTTCAGTAATGTATTTGATCCGGCAGAAAATACTCCTCAGGATCCCTTAGTGGCTAACCGTATAAATCCATTGCCGGGTAATGTCGATCCGAATTTTACAATACCGATGAATTACGGGACAAATATAATTATTGAGGGGCCTTTACCGCAATTTGTGGTTACTCGCGGAACAGCTTATTTTTTGCTTCCTTCAATTTCAGCACTTACAGAAATTGCAACAGGTAGCTGAAATTTATAAATATGGTTAAGTTGAACTTTGAAGAAGATTCCGTAATTCATAAATAAAATAAAGCCTGAAATATGTCGGGATATTGTCGGGTTATACTTTTAATACAAACAAATAAACGCCTTATAAATAAGGCGTTTGTCTTTCAAAAAATGCATTTTTAGTGACCATGACGGTACAGAATTCGAATCGTTTGTTAGAAGATTTAAAGATTTTGGTTGGTACTTAAATGTTTTAGATTCTACTATTTTCTCGCTCATTTATTTCATCTATTGCACTTTCAATAAAATATTTTAAATCATTGCTTCTTGTTCTTTTAAATTCTGCCTTCAACGTTTCTAATGATTTTATTGTTCCAGTAGATCTAAGGGTTGCACAAATCATACATTTAGTATGCTGATCACTAGTCTTCAGTTTTAATATTAAAATCTCTTCTAAATCTTTATGCTCTGAGTTTTTTAAGGCATTAAGTGCATCAATCCTGTTCTGATAAGTTCCTGTTAGTAATAATTGTTTAAGATAATCAATATTGAGTGTGGCTGGTTTTCTTAATTCATTAAGTCTGCTTAAAACTGTTGTAATTACTTCTTCTTTGTCCGTTTTTTTTAGTTCTGAAATCAAAAAGTCAAAAAGTTCATAATCTTTACAGTTTACACATAAGCTGCTTAAACATCTTAAAACGTATTTTTTATATTGAAAAAAATCTTTGTCCTTAAGTAATTCGATAAGTTCTGGCTTTAAGGTTATATCACTTAATTCATCCGAAACCCTGTAAGCAAACCAACTAGAATAATCTTCACTTCCAAAAGATTGGTCTCGTTTCTGCTTTTTAATGATATTATTTGAAATAAAATTTTTGCTTCCCATTTCAATAATTAGAGTCTTTGCATCAGAAGACTTTAACTTAGAAATTAAGTTTTCTTTATCTTCTTTAACTTTTTCATCTAAACTTTTAAATAGTCCAAATAGCATAATTTTGTTTATATTTAAAATTTCTGATTATAATCTTTTAAACTAAGGATTTTCTTAATGGATTTAAATAATCCAGTTGTTTCTCTTCGAACAATTCTTCTAATGCCTCACAACCATGCTCAAATTTATAATCTCTTTCCATTTGTGTAATTGGAATAAGCCAATAGCAATGAATTACCTTTTCTTCAAATTGAAAAATTTCCAAATTCTCGCCATCAAGATAAGGTAACGAAATAAATGCATGGTCACAGATAGAATTTTCAAGCCAAGGTCTTCCAATATTAGAGGTATGATGAATATTAAAAGGTGTCAGTCTATGATGAGAGGCATGAACAGTCAATAATTCAACCAAAGAGCTATCTTGTCTGGGAGAATAAATAACTAACTCAATTAGATTATCATCTATTAAATCAGCTGACATTCCAACACTACAATATGTCCACATGTTGTGAACTTTATTTGGAGGAAATTCTAAAACGAAGAACTCAGGATGGGTTTTCCATGTAGGGCCTATTTCCCATTTAATTTTTTTTCCAACAATTCCAAAATAGGAATTATAGTGATGTGTTAAGTTTGTAGAATATTCTTTTTGCATTTACTTTTTATTGTGAAACAGAGTCAGTTTATGTCAAATCAATCTAGCATACTATTATTAGACAAAGTGAACTTAATAACTTTATCTTCAACATCCAAATAATAATGATGTTCTAGAAATTTGGAGACTTGTCGGAGTTCGAACCAAAATTTGCCGTAAACATTGATATTTCAAAAAATTAAAATTTTAGATAATAATTTTCAAACCATAAAAAAGCCTGCAAAATAATACTTTGCAGGCTTTCAAAATTTATAGTGACCATGGAGGGATTTGAACCCTCACGCCCTTACGAGCACCACCCCCTCAAGATGGCGAGTCTACCGTTTCTCCACATGGCCTAAAATAAAAAAGGTCAAGTAATTTAAATTACTCGACCTTTTGTGACCCGACTGGGGCTCGAACCCAGGACCCCATCATTAAAAGTGATGTGCTCTACCGACTGAGCTATCGAGTCATTGCTTTCAAGAAATTTAATTTGTTTATCACAAAATTTGTGACCCGACTGGGGCTCGAACCCAGGACCCCATCATTAAAAGTGATGTGCTCTACCGACTGAGCTATCGAGTCATTTAATTCCTTGAATGCGGGTGCAAATATAAGGAGTTTATTTTATTAATTGCAAGCAAATTTATTATAAATTTGTCTTTTTTTAATCAAATTTTACAACGCCTTAGTTTATAGGGTTTTATTACAATGAAAAAAATCGTCTTATTAGGTTATATGGGGTGCGGAAAGTCTACAATTGCCCAAAATTTGTCGAAAATTACCAATATTCCATTTTTAGATTTGGACAAATGCATCGAAAAAAGAGCAAATTTATCCATAAATGAAATTTTTGAACAGCAAGGGGAAGTCTATTTTCGAAAATTAGAACACGAAATGTTTGTAGAATTACTTCAGTCTTCAGAAAATAGTATAATTGGTTTAGGGGGAGGGACACCATGTTATGCCAATAATCATGAATTATTAAAAAGGGAAGATGTAGTTTCTATTTATTTAAAGGCGTCGATAGATACTTTATACAACAGATTAGTGCATAATAAAAGTAAACGTCCATTAATTGCTAACATGGACGAATACGAAATGAAAGAATTTATTGCGAAACACTTATTTGACAGAAGCTACTATTATAACTATGCCCAGCATAAGGTTTCTGTTGATGATAAATCAATTGAAGAAACAGTTCAGGATATTTTGGATGTTTTAGCTTAAGGACGCATAATTACCTCCGTTTTCATCAAAAATAACCTGTACATGTTCTAATAAGGATGTAGAAAGTGAAATTCCTTTAAAATCGGCTTTTACAGGGTATTTTTTATGATTTCTGTCAACTAGTACTGCTGTTTTGAATTTTTTAAGCGGTACGTCCAGAAAATGGCGTACAGCATATATTAATGTAGTTCCGGAGTTTAATACATCATCAACCAGTACAAGGCCTTTATTTGAATATTCAGAAGCAGGCAGTGAAGTCTGAATCGGTGTTTCAGGATTTTGTTTATCAACGATTACTTCGCAAAGAGTTACTTTTAAAGTTGAAATAGTATCTAAGGCTTTAGCTATTTTTTCGGCAAATACATATCCGTTAGTTGCTATTCCGGCAATCACAACTTCTTCTTCGTCTACAAAAGTTTCATAAATCTGATAAGCGATACGTTTTATTTTGTGTTCAATTTCCTGATTCGTTAAGATGATGTTTTTGCTCATGATTTATTTTTTTTGCTAATATAACTAATTTAAATTCCAATTTTTGAAATTCCAAATACCAATGTTTGGGGAATGAATTTGAAATTTTAAAATTACTATGTTATGGTGTCGGTTTTAGGTTTTATGAATTTAAACATTAGAATTTTATAGGCGTATGTTTTGGAATTTGGAATTTCTGAATTGGAATTTAATCCTCATCATCTTCCTCGTAAATTTCATCTCCATAATCATCAATATCCCTTCTGTCTTTTTTTGTCGGTCGTCCGGTTCCGCTTTTACGGTAATGTTCTTTGGAGAGTTTTAATAATTCTAAATGCGCGTAAGCTTCCGGAGGTGTTTCGTTTTTGCGATATATATCTACAAGTTTTGCTCCAACACGACTCTCAGGAATATCTAGTACAGTTATAATTTGTGTAATCTGATCTTTTCTGAATGTAATTCTGTCTGTAGGAAAAACTTCTTTAGAGGGTTTTGCTATTTGTCCATTTACAGTAATATGGTTCTTTTTGCAGGCTTCTGTAACCATATTTCGGGTCTTGTAATATCTTACACACCAGAGGTATTTATCTATTCGCATAATTTTTCTAAAATCAGAGTTAAATTCTTTACAAAAATAAATCAATATTGTATCTTGCGCACCTAAAAAAATCACAATAATGAATAAAATTAAATATTTTTTTGTTTTACTGATTGCCGCCGCAGCTATAGTTTCCTGTAATAAAAATGACGATGATGATGTGGTAACTGTTCCGTTAAGAGATTATTCAGAGCAAGCCAAGGCAGATAACGATTCGATTGAAAAATATCTAAAAACAAATTATATTGAAGAAGTTACTGCAGATTTTGATATAAAAATAAGCAAGATTCCAGCAGGAGGTACTCAGACTTCTATTTGGGATCAGACGGTTTATCCTTTGCAGTCAAGAAATGTTTATAATGATAATATTACATACAAAGTGTACTATTTGGTTTTAAATGAAGGAGTTGGGGAAGCACCATGTAATTTCGATAGGATTAATACTTCATATGTAGGGAATTTATTAGACGGAACCGTTTTTGATACTTCTTATAATTTGGGAAGACCTTTTAGTTTAGACGGTTTGGGTGCCAATGGAGTTTTTGTAGATGGTTGGAAGGAAATTTTTCCTAAGTTTAAGGCAGGTAAGGCTAATCCAGTAAATGCTGACGGTACTATTACATATAGTGATTTTGGAGCAGGAGTTATGTTTTTACCTTCAGGGCTGGCATATTATGCCGGAGGGTCTGGTACAATTCCTGCATATGCTCCTTTGGTTTTTAGTTTTAAATTATATGACATACAGAGATTAGATCATGATGGTGATGGTATTTTAGATATTGATGAAGATATTAATGGAGATGGTTATGTGTATGATTTTAGTAATAAGACTTTGTATACAAATCCGCCAGCTGAATTAATTGATGATACAGATGGAGATGGTCTTGCCGATTTTATTGATATTGATGATGATGGTGATGGGTATACAACACTTTTAGAAATTACAAAGCCTACTGCTGAGGTTGGAGGTGCTTTTGGGCCGAGTAAATATTATCCGTACGAGCCGTTTACAGTCGAGGATGATCCAACAACGCCAAATACAAATGAAGCATTGAATAGTGAGCCAAGAGGGATTCCTGCATTTGTTAAGACTGAAACGATAGATGGTGTAACAAGAAATGTATATGATTATACTACGCAAGGCAGACTTAAAATACATCTTGATAAGGCGCACAATACAACTAAAGTTACCACGGTAACTGCGAAAAAATAAAAGTTCACATTATACAATAAAAAAACCTCGAAATGTGAATTTCGAGGTTTTTTTATTGTATAATGTAAGAAAATACTTTTTTTATTTGTTTTCTCGTGTATTATGAAGGAAAAAGATTATATTTTTGCTTTAATAATCTTAAATGTATAAAAATGAAAAAATTACTTGCATTATTTATTCTGTTAGCTACAATGTCATGTAGCAATGAAGATCAGAATGAGTCTAATAATGCTCCAGTGTCAAATGTGTCTTCTTTGGTATTAGATGGAAAAATGTTATCTTTTAAAAATGATGAATCTTTTGTTAAAGAATATTCTGAGATATCAGAAATGAAAACCTCAAAAGATGTTCAAAATTGGATTTCAAACAAGAGGCTTGAATCGTTATTGAATAATTCAGATGATTCGAATGAAATGGAAGAAGATTTTTTGTCTGATACACGAATCATATATTCAGATGCATTAAGAGCAGTCTTAAATTATGATTCAAAAGTTAAAATAGGTGGGAAGATTATTTGGCTTAATGAACGTAATTTTTACTTGCTTTCAGAAGATGATGCAAGTAAGAGTTCGAAAGAGTTAAGTCTAATCAAAGGGAATTTTGAAATTTATGGGCAATTGTTGAATTATACAGGTTCTAAAAGTGCATTGACAAGTAGAGATGTGATTCCTAATGAAAATAGAACCAAAACTTTTATAAATGGTGAAGGGGAGTTTAATTTTCCAGGGGTTAGATTACGACATGTTTTAGATTTATTTAATGAGACCATTGTTGTTAATAATCAAATTCAGTCTAGCAAGATGTATTTAAGATGCGTAATGCAATATAGATCTTGTTCGACTTGGACATGTTCATGGAAAACAGATAATTCAAAGGAGAGGGATTATTCGTCTCAATATATAGCAAATGACGAAACGTGGAATACTCCTTATTTTAGTACTGATGCAGTTACAGGTAGTAAAACATTTTTATTGTCTACTTGGATTGGTTCATTTGTTCTTGCTAATCCATATCATAATTTTGTTATTTCAGGAAAAATTCAATTTCAAATGGCAGATGGTTGGCATGAAACTCCAATATCTTGGTATTGATTTAAATCATATAAAAAAACCTCGAAATGTGAATTTCGAGGTTTTTTTATGAATGAAAACTAAATTTATTTTCTTTTGATAACTCTTTCTACAGCTTCAACAATCGCCTGATTGTTTAGTTTGTATTTCTCCATTAATTGCTCAGGAGTTCCTGATTCACCGAAGCTGTCTTTTACAGCGACAAATTCCTGTGGAGCAGGAGTGTTTAAGGCTAATACTCTTGATACGCTTTCTCCTAGGCCACCAAGGTAATTGTGCTCTTCAGCTGTTACAATACATTTGGTTTTAGCTACTGATTTCAAAATAGCTTCTTCGTCCAAAGGTTTAATGGTGTGAATGTTGATTACCTCCGCAGAAATTCCTTTTGCTTCAAGAGCTTCAGCAGCAACAATTGCTTCCCAAACTAAATGGCCTGTTGCAATGATTGTTACATCGGTTCCTTCATTTAACATAATTGCTTTTCCAATCACGAATGGTTCGTCAGCAGGAGTAAAGTTAGGAACAACCGGACGTCCGAAACGTAAATAAGCAGGACCGTGGTGATCTGCAAGTGCTAATGTTGCAGCTTTGGTTTGGTTGTAATCACAAGTGTTGATTACAGTCATTCCTGGTAACATTTTCATTAATCCGATGTCTTCTAAGATTTGGTGAGTAGCACCATCTTCACCTAGAGTCAAACCAGCGTGAGAAGCACATATTTTTACGTTTTTATCAGAATAAGCAACAGACTGACGAATCTGATCGTAAACTCTTCCTGTAGAGAAGTTGGCGAAAGTTCCTGTAAAAGGAATTTTTCCTCCAATTGTTAAACCTGCAGCAATTCCGATCATATTAGCTTCTGCAATTCCAATCTGGAAAAAACGCTCTGGGTGATTCTTTTTGAATTCGTCAAATTTTAATGATCCAATCAAGTCAGCGCATAATGCTACGACTTTTTCGTTTTTTTGACCTAGTTCAGTCATTCCCGCACCAAAACCTGAACGGGTATCTTTACTTCCTGTATTTGTATATTTTTTCATTTTTGTTTTTTTGCTGTACGCAATAGGCGTTAGGCAATAAGTAAGGCTTACTGCTTAAGGCATAAAGCTTTATTTAATAATCTGAATTGCCTCCAGTGTTATAATTTTGTTCCAAAGCAGTTGCAAGCTGTGCATCATTTGGTGCTTTACCGTGCCAAGCATGGCTGTACATCATATAATCTACACCGTTACCCATTTCAGTATGAAGTAATACGCAAACCGGTTTTCCTTTTCCTGTTCTTGCTTTTGCTTCATTCATTCCTCCAATGATGGCTTCGATGTCGTTTCCTTTGGTAATTTCGATAACCTCCCAGTCAAAAGCTTCAAATTTAGCACGCAGGCTTCCCATTGCTAAAACTTCGTCAGTTGTTCCGTCAATTTGTTTTCCGTTAAGGTCAACAGTTGCGATAAGGTTGTCTACTTTTTTTGCAGAAGCATACATGATAGCTTCCCAGTTTTGACCTTCCTGTAATTCACCGTCACCGTGTAGTGTATAAATTAAGTGGTTGTCTCCATTTAATTTTTTAGCCTGTGCAGCACCAAGAGCGACAGACAAACCTTGTCCTAATGATCCGGAAGCCATACGAACTCCTGGTAATCCTTCGTGAGTTGTAGGGTGTCCTTGTAAACGAGAGTTTAATAATCTGAAAGTAGCAAGCTCAGAAATAGGGAAATAACCACTTCTTGCTAAAACGCTGTAAAATACAGGTGAGATGTGACCATTTGAAAGGAAGAAAAGATCTTCTCCGATTCCGTCCATATCAAAACCTTCTTTACGTTCCATAATGTTTTGGTATAATGCAACCAAAAATTCAGTACAACCTAATGAACCACCTGGGTGACCTGAGTTGACAGCATGTACCATTCTAAGAATATCTCTTCTTACCTGGATCGTTAAATCGCTTAATTGTTGTGTGTTAGGCTTCATTTTATATGTAAAAGTTAAACTGGTGCAAAAGTAATTTTTATTTTGCGGGCTGACAAATGATTTTCTGCTTTAGTTTACTGCAATTGTGAAATTCTGATGCTTTTTTTATTAATCTCAAAAAAAAATCCGGAAATGATTTAAATTTTTGAAAGCAGATATTTCTATTTGGATGTTTTTTATGAAAATTAAAATTTGAAAAGAGGTTGTCTCAAAATATAGTTAGCTCTTATTTTTTATAATTTGGAATACTATGAATAGCCCAACCGTTAGGGGATGTCCAGAATGATTTTGAAGTTCTAAATTCCAATTTTTAATATTTCATGTTTCAAGTTATTGAAAAACAGTATCTAATTTTCTAATTGACAAATTATCTAATTAATAAAAAATCTCTCAAATTAACCTATCTTTGCACCCTGAAAAAAGAAACAGATGAAGTTTGATTTATTACAAAAAGATCCGCAATCGAAAGCGAGAGCAGGAAGTATTACTACAGATCATGGGGTTATAGAAACTCCTATTTTTATGCCTGTTGGAACTGTAGCTTCTGTAAAAGGGGTGCATCAGCGTGAACTTAAAGAGGAAATTAATCCGGATATTATCCTTGGAAATACCTATCATTTATATTTGCGTCCACAGACTGAAATCCTTGAAAAAGCGGGGGGATTGCATAAATTCATGAATTGGGATCGTAATATTTTAACAGATTCTGGAGGATATCAGGTATATTCTCTTTCATCTAACAGAAAAATTAAGGAAGAAGGGGTGAAGTTCAAATCGCATATTGACGGTTCGTATCACTTTTTTACGCCGGAAAATGTAATGGAAATTCAGCGAACAATTGGGGCTGATATTATTATGGCTTTTGATGAGTGTACGCCATATCCTTGTGATTACAGATATGCTCAGAGATCGATGCATATGACGCATCGCTGGTTAGATCGTTGCATTAATCACTTAGAAAAAGTTCCTTATAAATATGGATATGAACAGACGTTTTTTCCAATTGTTCAGGGGAGTACGTATAAAGATTTACGTCGTCAGTCGGCAGAATATATTGCGAATTCCGGACAGCAGGGAAATGCAATTGGAGGATTATCAGTAGGGGAACCAGCGGAGGAAATGTATGCCATGACAGAAGTGGTTTGCGAAATTCTTCCGGAAGATAAACCTCGTTACTTAATGGGAGTTGGAACTCCTATAAATATATTAGAAAATATCGCACTAGGAATCGATATGTTTGACTGTGTAATGCCAACTCGTAACGCAAGAAACGGAATGTTGTTTACGGCAAATGGAACTATAAATATAAAAAACAAAAAGTGGGAAGCGGATTTTTCGCCAATTGACGAAATGGGTCATACTTTTGTAGATACAGAATATTCAAAAGCTTATTTGCGTCATTTGTTTGCTGCTAATGAATATTTAGGAAAACAAATTGCAACAATCCATAATCTTGGTTTTTATATGTGGCTGGTTCGTGAAGCCCGAAAACATATCATAGCTGGAGATTTCAGACCATGGAAAGAAATGATGGTTAAAAATATGAGTCAAAGACTTTAAAAAGTTTTTAAGTTTCAAGTTTCAGGTTTCAAGTTCTTTTTAGAATTGATTCTCAAAACTTGAAACCTGAAACAAAGAAAACTTGAAACAAATAATCTATGCTGACAATAATAGATAAGTATATTTTAAGAAGATATTTAGTCACTTTCTCAGTGATGATTCTTTTATTTATTCCAATCGGAATTGTAATTGACGTTTCTGAAAAGGTGAATAAAATGCTGGAAAATAAAATTCCTTTTACCCAAATAGCTATTTATTACTACAATTTTACAGTCTATTTTGCGAATTCCCTGTTTCCTATTTTTTTGTTTTTATCGGTAATCTGGTTTACTTCAAAACTGGCGAATAATACTGAAATTATTGCGATTCTAAGCTCCGGAATTTCATTTACGCGTTTTTTAAGACCTTATATTATTGGGGCTTCCATCGTTTCGGTTTTTGTGCTTCTGATGGGTTTTTTTATTGTTCCTGCAGCCAGCGAAGGGTTTAATAATTTCAGATATACCTATTTAAAAGGAAATGGTAAACAGCTGATGCGTGGTGAAAACACCAATGTTTACAGACAAGTCAATGATAACGATTTTATTTTTGTCAATAGTTTTAATGAAGAATCCAAAACCGCATTTAATTTCACACTTGAACATTTTGAAAAAGATAAACTGACTTATAAAATTACTGCAAGCAGAATTACTTGGGATCCTAAAAAGAAGAAGTATATTCTTTATGATTATACGAAAAGAACACTAGGTGAACTAAATGACATAATAGAGAAAAATCCTGAAAAGGAAATGAAATTTAAGTTTGAACTGGCCGATCTTACTCCGGTGGTTTACATTGCGGAAACACTTTCTCTGGGCGATTTAATTGATTTTATTGATAAAGAACGCAAAAGAGGATCCGGAAATATTAATACATATTTGGTGGTACTTTATAAAAAATACAGCGTTCCAGTTTCTGCTTTTATTCTGACTATTATTGCAGTGGCAGTTTCATCTATGAAGCGTCGTGGCGGAATGGGAGTTAATCTGGCAATAGGAATTGCAATAGCTTTCTCATTTGTGTTTTTTGATAAAATATTTGGTACTCTTGCCGAAAAATCCACTTTTTCACCTTTTTTAGCAGTCTGGTTCCCGAATATAGTTTTTGGGGCTTTGGCAATTTACTTATTACGCAATGCGAAACGATAATTTAAAAAGCTATTTAAATCTTCATTTAATAGTTTTTATATGGGGTTTTACAGCTATCCTGGGCGCTTTGATTACTATTGATGCCGAAAATCTGGTTTGGTACAGAATGCTTCTTGCCTTAATTTTTTTAGGAGCATTTATAGCTTATAAAAAACAGTCTTTTCAGGTTCCTATAAAAGAACTCTTTAAATTGATTTTTGTTGGTTTACTGATTGCACTGCATTGGATTTTCTTTTTTAAAGCCATCCATGTTTCAAATGTTTCAATTACACTTTCGATATTTTCATTGGGTGCTTTTTTTGCGTCATTGCTCGAACCACTTTTCTACGGAAGAAAAATATTATTTTATGAGGTTCTTTTCGGCTTGGTCATTATTGCTGGTCTTGCTTTGATATTGCAGGTCGAGATTAAATATCTTACAGGTGTTTATTACGCTTTGGCAGCTATAATTCTTGGTGTAGTGTTTACTTTGTTGAACGGAAAACTTATTTCGGATCACGAACCTTCAGTAATTACATTTTATGAGTTTGGCGCGGGAGTTTTCTTTATCACGATTTATTTTTTGTTTCAGGGAAAATTCACAGCAGATTTCTTTGTAATGTCTTTAAATAACTGGGTTTTATTATTGATTTTAGCTTCAATTTGTACGGCTTATGCATTTACAGCTTCGGTAAAAGTAATGCAGCGATTAACACCTTATACAGTAATGTTAACGACTAATTTAGAGCCTGTTTATGGAATCGTTCTGGCTTATTTTATCTTAGGAGGAAAAGAAAAAATGAGTGTTGAGTTTTATATCGGAGCAGTAATAATTATTATAACGGTTATTCTAAACGGTGTTTTCAAGCATTATCAGAAGAAGAAATAAATACTGTAATATTTTACTTATTTTTAGATTGCATTTTATACTTTAAATAACAATTAACTTCGCCAATGATATAATATTTTTATATTTGCGGTTCGATTTAAAAACAAAATTCAAAAATCCATGGAATATTTAGATTTTGAGCTTCCAATTAAAGAACTTGAAGAACAGCTGGAAAAGTGTGTTATTATTGGAAAAGAATCTGACGTTGATGTAACACCAACGTGTAAGGAAATCAACAAAAAATTAGAGGAAACAAAAAAAGAGATATATAAAAACCTTACGGCCTGGCAGCGTGTACAATTGTCAAGACATCCAAACAGACCTTATACTTTAGATTATATTAAAGCAATTTGCGGAGATACATTTTTAGAGCTTCATGGAGATCGTGGATTTAAAGATGATAAAGCAATGGTAGGTGGTCTTGGTAAAATAAACGGTCAGTCGTTTATGATTGTCGGTCAGCAAAAAGGTTTTAATACAAAAACACGGCAATACCGTAATTTTGGTATGGCAAATCCGGAAGGATACCGTAAAGCTTTGCGTTTAATGAAAATGGCTGAGAAATTCGGAATCCCGGTTTTAACTTTAGTAGATACTCCAGGTGCATACCCAGGACTTGAAGCTGAAGAAAGAGGACAAGGAGAAGCTATTGCGAGAAATATTTTCGAAATGGTTCGTTTGCAGGTGCCAATTATCACTATCATTGTGGGTGAAGGTGCTTCAGGAGGAGCTTTAGGAATAGGTGTTGGAGATAAAGTTTATATGTTAGAGAATACATGGTATTCTGTTATTTCTCCGGAATCTTGCTCTTCTATTTTATGGAAAAGCTGGGAGTACAAAGAGCGTGCTGCCGAAGCTTTAAAACTGACTTCTTCTGACATGAAAAAACAAAAATTGGTTGATGATGTAATTCCGGAACCACTTGGTGGAGCGCATTATGACAGAGAAACTACTTTTAAGACAGTAGCGGAATATATTACTAAAGGATATAATGAATTGAAAGACTTATCAACAGCCGACTTGATTGCCCAAAGAATGGACAAATACAGTAATATGGGCGAGTTTAAAGAGTAATTTCATAAGGTATGATTAAAAATCCGAAGCCCTGTGGTTTCGGATTTTTTTTTGGTTATGAACAAATCAAGATTATTTATAAACAATTATTAGTTATAACTAGATAGCCAGATTTTTTTTAAATTTTGCTACTTTCGCTATATGGAAAATTTCAAAAACTTAAACTCTGTTAAGGTCGATAAAACCACAATTATCAATTTAGAAAAAGGGAAGTTACCGCCGCAAGCTCTTGATTTAGAAGAAGCTGTGTTGGGTGCAATGATGATTGATAAAAAAGGGGTAGATGATGTAATTGATATTTTGCAGCCTGATGCTTTTTACAAAGACGCACACAAATATATTTTTGAAGCGATTTTGCAACTTTTTACAGAAACGCAACCAATAGATATCTTAACCGTTTCAACTCAGTTAAAGAAAAACGGAAAGTTGGATTTAGCGGGCGGAGATTTTTATTTGATTCAACTTACCCAGAAAATTGCTTCTTCTGCACATATCGAATTTCATTCGCGTATTATTCTTCAAAAGTTTATTCAAAGAAGTTTGATTAGAATTTCTTCAGAAATTATTGAAGAATCGTATGATGAAAGTGCAGACGTTTTTGATTTATTAGATAAAGCGGAATCTAAATTATATGAAGTAACACAAGGAAATATCAAGCGTAGTTCTGAAACGGCACAAAGTTTAGTTTTACAAGCTAAAAAGAAAATTGAAGAAATCTCTAAAAAAGAAGGATTAAGTGGTGTAGAAACTGGTTTTCATAATCTGGATAAGTTAACGTCTGGATGGCAGCCGAGTGATTTAATTATTATCGCAGCCAGACCAGCGATGGGAAAGACGGCATTTGTACTTTCAATGGCTAGAAATATTGCTATCCAATATGGGCACGCAGTAGCGTTATTCTCTCTGGAGATGGCATCTGTTCAGTTAATTACGAGGCTTATTTCTTCCGAAACAGGATTGTCATCAGAAAAATTGCGTACAGGTAAATTAGAGGCTCATGAATGGACAATGTTGAGTACTAAAGTGAAAGATTTAGAGAAAGCGCCTTTATTTATTGATGATACACCCTCGCTTTCTATTTTCGATTTAAGAGCAAAATGCCGTCGTTTAGCGTCGCAGCATGGTATTAAAATTATCATTATAGATTATTTACAGTTGATGACTGCAGGAGGAAATGCTAAAGGAGGAGGAAATCGAGAGCAGGAAATTTCTACAATTTCCCGAAACTTAAAAGCTTTGGCAAAAGAACTTAACGTTCCGGTTATTGCACTTTCTCAGCTGTCGCGTGCTGTAGAAACACGTGGTTCTAGTAAACGTCCTTTATTATCAGATCTTCGTGAATCTGGAGCAATTGAGCAGGATGCTGATATCGTTTCGTTTTTATACCGACCAGAATATTACAAAATTGAGGAATGGGATGATGAAGAAGCTTCGCCTACCGCTGGCCAGGCTGAAATTATGATAGCAAAACACCGTAATGGTGGTATTGAAAACATTCGTTTGAAATTTTTAGGCCACTTAGGAAAGTTTGATAATCTTGATGAATTTTCAGGTAGTTATGATGATTTGCCGTCAAAAATGAATCATGATGATAATCCGTTTATTACTAATAATCTTCCTTCAGCTAATGAAGCTTTCGGAAGTAATCTGAATGATGACGACGATGATAGTGATGTGCCATTTTAAGAGGTAGATTAATTTTAAATTGATATAAAAAGAAAGGGAAAAATTATTTGATTTTTCCCTTTCTGATTTTAAAGAATTTATAAAACCTTTTAGATTATCTTTTCAGAATTAATTTGTGAGTAGTTAATTTACTGCCTTTCTTTTCTGTAATGAAATAAACTCCATCAGCATTGCCTTCAAGATTAATTGTATTAATCGTATCAGATATCACTTTTGCAGTTTTAATAGTTTGTCCTAATTGATTTGTGATGATTAAATCACTATCATGGTCAGTTTGTATGTTTACAGTACCATTGTTAGGATTAGGATATATTACAAATTTAGATTTTTCTTCTAGATTAGGATTAGCTAAACTACTTACAAGTACGCATGGTGAGATAACACTGCAACTTCCTACAGTTACGACAACTGCATAAGAGCCGGTAGCCGTTGGAGTGAATGATTGCCCGTTTTCACCAATTAATATAGTGGCAGGACATTGGATCCATTGGTATGAAGCACCAGTTTGAGTTGCTGCAATAACACCAGATGTAAGAGTTGCTGTATTGTTAGGAACTGGAAGCTGCAGCGGAATTGTAACTGATGCTGAAGCAGCCGAAGTACAGCTTAAAGCATTTGTAGCTGTAAAAGTATAAGTAGTTCCTGCAGTTCCGGTAATGGCACCTAAAGCACCTACAGTTGCCCCCGCCGGAGTTGAAGTATAAGTAAGTAAAGCAGAATAGTTGGCGATCGAAGCCGTTCCGTTAGCCGAGCAAGTAGCAGCAGTTGTAGATACAGTCGGTACAGCCGGAGCAGCCAATTGCAGCGGAATTGTAACCGAAGCCGAAGCAGCCGAAGTACAGCTTAAGGCATTTGTAGCTGTAAAAGTATAAGCAGTTCCTGCAGTCCCAGTAATGGCACCTAATGCACCTACAGTTGCCCCCGCCGGAGTTGAAGTATAAGTAAGCAAAGCGGAATAGTTAGCGATCGAAGCCGTTCCGTTAGCCGAGCAAGTAGCAGCAGTTGTAGATACAGTCGGTACAGCCGGAGCCGCCAATTGTACAGGGATTGTAACTGATGCTGAAGCAGCCGAAGTACAGCTTAATGCATTTGTAGCCGTAAAAGTATAAGCTGTTCCTGCAGTTCCGGTAATAGCACCTAAAGCACCTACAGTTGCCCCTGCCGGAGTTGAAGTATAAGTCAGTAAAGCGGAATAGTTGGCAATGGAAGCCGTTCCGTTAGCCGAGCAAGTAGCAGCAGTTGTAGATACAGTCGGTACAGCCGGAGCAGCCAATTGCAGCGGAATTGTAACCGAAGCCGAAGCAGCCGAAGTACAGCTTAAGGCATTTGTAGCTGTAAAAGTATAAGCAGTTCCTGCAGTCCCAGTAATGGCACCTAATGCACCTACAGTTGCCCCCGCCGGAGTTGAAGTATAAGTAAGCAAAGCGGAATAGTTAGCGATCGAAGCCGTTCCGTTAGCCGAGCAAGTAGCAGCAGTTGTAGATACAGTCGGTACAGCCGGAGCAGCCAATTGTACAGGGATTGTAACCGATGCCGAAGCAGCCGAAGTACAGCTTAAGGCATTTGTAGCTGTAAAAGTATAAGCTGTTCCTGCAGTTCCTGTAATAGCACCCAACGCACCTACAGTTGCTCCTGCCGGAGTTGAAGTATAAGTCAGTAAAGCGGAATAGTTAGCGATCGAAGCCGTTCCGTTAGCCGAGCAAGTAGCAGCAGTTGTAGATACAGTCGGTACAGCCGGAGCCGCCAATTGTACAGGGATTGTAACTGATGCTGAAGCAGCCGAAGTACAGCTTAAAGCATTTGTAGCTGTAAAAGTATAAGCAGTTCCTGCAGTTCCTGTAATGGCACCCAACGCACCTACAGTTGCTCCTGCCGGAGTTGAAGTATAAGTCAGTAAAGCAGAATAGTTGGCAATGGAAGCCGTTCCGTTAGCCGAGCAAGTAGCAGCAGTTGTAGATACAGTCGGTACAGCCGGAGCAGCCAATTGTACAGGGATTGTAACTGATGCTGAAGCAGCCGAAGTACAGCTTAAAGCATTTGTAGCTGTAAAAGTATAAGCAGTTCCTGCAGTTCCTGTAATGGCACCCAACGCACCTACAGTTGCTCCTGCCGGAGTTGAAGTATAAGTCAGTAAAGCAGAATAGTTGGCAATGGAAGCCGTTCCGTTAGCCGAACAAGTAGCAGCAGTTGTAGATACAGTCGGAGTAGCCGGAGCAGCCAATTGCAGCGGAATTGTAACCGATGCTGAAGCAGCTGAAGTACAGCTTGAAGCATTTGTAGCCGTAAAAGTATAAGCAGTTCCTGCAGTTCCGGTAATGGCACCCAACGCACCTACAGTTGCCCCCGCCGGAGTTGAAGTATAAGTAAGCAAAGCGGAATAGTTGGCAATGGAAGCCGTTCCGTTAGCCGAGCAAGTAGCAGCTGTTGTTGATACAGTTGGAGTAGCCGGAGCAGCCAATTGCAGCGGAATTGTAACCGAAGCCGAAGCAGCCGAAGTACAGCTTAATGCATTTGTAGCTGTAAAAGTATAAGCAGTTCCTGCAGTTCCGGTAATGGCACCCAACGCACCTACAGTTGCCCCTGCCGGAGTTGAAGTATAAGTCAGTAAAGCGGAATAGTTGGCAATGGAAGCCGTTCCGTTAGCCGAGCAAGTAGCAGCAGTTGTAGATACAGTCGGAGTAGCCGGAGCAGCCAATTGCAGCGGAATTGTAACCGAAGCCGAAGCAGCCGAAGTACAGCTTAATGCATTTGTAGCTGTAAAAGTATAAGCAGTTCCTGCAGTTCCGGTAATGGCACCCAACGCACCTACAGTTGCCCCTGCCGGAGTTGAAGTATAAGTCAGTAAAGCAGAATAATTGGCAATGGAAGCCGTTCCGTTAGCCGAGCAAGTAGCAGCTGTTGTTGATACAGTTGGCACAGCCGGAGCAGCCAATTGCAGAGGAATTGTAACCGAAGCCGAAGCAGCCGAAGTACAACTTGGAGCATTTGTAGCCGTGAAAGTATAAGCAGTTCCTGCAGTTCCTGTAATAGCACCCAACGCACCTACAGTTGCCCCTGCCGGAGTTGAAGTATAAGTCAGTAAAGCGGAATAGTTAGCGATCGAAGCCGTTCCGTTAGCCGAGCAAGTAGCAGCAGTTGTTGATACAGTCGGTACAGCCGGAGGAACACATGCTGGTGCTTCTAATAATCTAAAATTGTCTATAGCAAATTCTTGAGTTCCAGTTGCATCAGCGCTTACACGGAAACGAAGATCCAATAAACTTCCAGTTCCGGTTATATTCCAGTCTATCTCTTGAAAAGTTCTTGATAAAACTGTCCCATCTCCAAATTTATTTCCATCAGTGTCAACTCTCAGACGTTTTTGTACATATCCACCTGTAGCAGATTGTTCAGCATATATTCCTCCCAATAATGTCCAGGCACCGCCATCAATTCTATATTCGACTTCTAAAAAGTCATACGTAGTTGGGAAATCTGTTATATTTTGCCAGTCATGTCCACTATTTGCAGCAAATAAACCTTTAAAGGATAACCCGGATTTTCCAACTATACTAATTCCAGTCCAGGTAATATTTTGGACTTTATCGGCTGCATTATTAGTTCCAGTACCAACTCTGTCTAAATCTTCTCCAGCCCAAAATTTTGTACCTTGTATGTTTTGATATGTAGTAGTTGTTTCAGGAGCGGAAGCAGCCTGTAACGCTATATTGGTACCATCTGTTCTTAAAAAGTAATAAGAATATGGAATTGATGGTCCACCTGTGTTATATGATGAAGTGCGGAGACCTGAACTTGGAGCCCCTAGATCCTCAAAGGTATCGCTCCAGAATTGCGTTTGAGCATTTCCTCCTGTCCAAAAGAGGGAGAGGAGCAATATAAAAATTAAAGTAAAGTTTTTTTTCATGATTACATAATTTTAATTAAATATTATTTGTGAAAAATTAATTGAGAATTCCTGTCATGACAGGGTTTAGTGTCATATATTGTGAAGCTGTTATTATACCATAATCTGTTTTAAGTATTTCAATTGCGATTTGTTTGTTATCTTCACAAGCTATATTCAGGGTATGGGTAAAAGAAACTATTGTTCCCGGTTGATTTTCATGAGGTTCATTTAATAAATAAGCAGAAATTATTTTAATTTGTTCTCCTAATAATGTTGCATCTGCACCATTATTCCATGGATTACAAGCATTTATTAATGAGATTATTTCTTCTGCAGTCATTCGTTTCCAATTAATATAAGTGTCCGACAAATCTGGTTTTTCATAATAATAAGATTGTGTTTCATCTTGAGGTTCGTTGGGGATGTTATTGGCAAACTGCAGCATATTTGCCATATTCAAGGCAACCTGCGCCATATGTTCACTTAATTTTACAGATAGTTTACCGTAAGTATCACCTGTTTCAATAGTAATAGGATCATTAAAAATGATATTTCCTTCATCAAATTTTGTGTTCATGAAATGCGCACAAATTGCAGTTTCGTTTTCCTGATTTTTAAGAACTTCAAAAATTGGCATTGGTCCACGATATTGTGGCAAAGGACCCGGATGAAAATTGATGAATTTATTTTGACCGTATGACAAAATACTTTCAGTAAGTAAAAATGGAAATGAGATGCAAAAGATATAGTCAGGTTGAATCGTGTCAATCCAGTTTCTCATTTCGGAAATACTTTTATTATCCGGAAAAGATTTAAAACCGAAATTGTTTTCTTCTGATTCTCTTTCAAGAGCATCAATAGTTGTGTAGTTTCCTTTACCAATCCCAATAGCACATATGAATTTTTCATATGCTAATAATTGAAGGGCTTTAAAAGCAAATTTACCACCACACAGTACTAATATTTTTTTTTGTGTTTCCATAATTAAATACAAGCATAGCTATTGTACCAGGCAGATGTTGAATTATTAAGATCTTGATTGATTAATTTTTCAAAATGTTCAGATACATTATTTGCAGTGCTTTCTATTTTTATTTCGCATTTTCCTTCATCATTAGAAATTAGAACTGCATTATAAAGAGGAGAAATGGAAGTATTTGTTTTTTGGTCAAAATAAATTTTACCTCTAGGGCTTTTGAATGTAAATGAATGTAATTCGGAGGCTATTTGTGCTGTAGTGTTTTTTTCTTGAATTAAGTCTAAAATTTTTATTGCAATTTCAGCACTTTCCCAGCTTAATAATGAAAATAAATTAGGTGTTCTTCCAGTAGAGGTAATAGCATCAATGAATATTTTATTTTCATTAGACTTTATTTTTTTTGACCATGCTGCAATACCTTTTATATTGTCTCCTGGATATTCTGTATCAGCGAGCATCATTTCTTCAAAACCAAATGGAGGTAAATAAATAGGAAGATTTTGTTCTTTAAATGATTTTTGGATACCTTCAAAATACCACTGTACAAAATCTCCACTGAACAAGCTTAATAACGCACAATCTGGAAATTGTTCCAAATGATTTTTAAGAGGTTCTATAGTAAAATCTTCAGACTTGTATCCAGTTGCGTGGTTGAAAAAAATTTCTCCTCCATTTTCTTCAAAACCCTTTGCGATACTATAGGTATGTAAATAACCACCATCATAATATCCGGTTACCATACCAGCTGATTTGTAGCCGTCATTTATCGCTTTTTTTGCTGCGAGAGAAGCCCCTAAGGAATTATGAAGCGAATGATAAAAAATATTAGGACATGTTGGCCATTCATGAGGTAAATTAGCTCCTGCATCTAAAACAATTAGCATTTTATTGGCAGCAAGAAAAAGAGGTCGCAGCAATTGAGCCATGCGATGTCCAATGTAAGCAATAACAACAGAAGCATTTTCTTCAAGTAAAAGTCTTTCGGCGCTACGATAACATTGTTGTTTATCTGCCCCAAAACCTATATTTTCCGAGATGATGCGAATATCACTTTTTCCTAAGTGGTTTAATCCCGAACGTAATCCTTCATAAAGATCAAAACCAATGGTTTGATAGTATGTTGATCTGGCTAATAAAATTCCTATTGTTTGCATATAGTATTGAATAATAAAAAAGGAAATTTTCATAATGAAAATTTCCTTTTAATAATTTAAATTAATTTCTACTTGGAAAAATTCCTTCTGTCGCAATGGAATAATTAATAGTCAAATAAGGATTCAGTATACTAAAAGGGGAATTCCCACCTGTTGCATCTGTTGTTCCACTGACAGTTGTTCCTCCAGTAAAAACATTTTGAGTAGCTCCGTTGCCTGAAAAAGACGGTGTTGTTGTTGTTGCAGGGAAATTACCTTCCGGTACGCTTTCATCTGCATTTGCTGATGAAGCTTGTATTTTTACACTAACATTATTTAGTGTATGAATGTGTTGTGGTAAGTTTGATAAAAGTAAAGTAGCAGTAGTGGCTCCGCTGGTTTCTCCTATCGTATAATTTGGAAGGCCACCTCCTTGTCCCTGACCGATAGGTACACGTCCTTGCAAATCAGGTAACCCGAATGTAGTTTGTCCGTTTCCTCCATAATTTGTTCCTAAGAGAGCAAATAAAGCTGTGTTTTGGGCAATACTGATAATTTGTCCCTGACAAGTTGCATAACCCCTGGGAGCAAAATTAAATCCTAATATTTTTATTTCTCCAATAAATGGTTCTGTAGACATAAGATGTTGCTTTAAGGTTGTTTAATTTCTACTTGGAAAAATTCCTTGAGTAGCTATTGAATAATTGATAACTAAATAAGGGTTCATAATTGATATAGGAAGACCTCCTCCTGTTGCATCTGTCGTTCCGCTGACAGTTGTTCCTCCAGTAAAAACATTTGGAGTAGCTCCATTACCTGAAAAAGACGGTGTTGTAGTTGTTGCAGGGAAATTACCTTCCGGTACGCTTTCATCTGCATTTGCTGATGAAGCTTGTAGTTTAACTACAACACTATTTAATGTATGAACGTGTGACGGAATATTGGATGTTAATAATGTTACATTAGTTGTACCCGCAAGCTGTCCCATAACATAAGAAGGAAGTCCAGGACCTTGTCCTTGTCCAATAGGCATACGGCCTTGTAAATTAGGAAGTCCAAATGTTACTTGTCCGTTTCCTCCGTACACGGTTCCGAGTAAAGAAAAAAGAGCAGTGTTTTGAGCAATTGATAAGAGTTGACCACTGCAGCTCATATAGCCTCTAGGTGGAAAGTCGAATCCAAAAATTTTAATTTCTCCGATAAATGGTTCTGTAGACATAGATTTTAGTTATATAGTTAAAAAATAATATTCAAGTGTTTTATGCCTTTTTATATTAGTTTGATTTCTAAATAATTGAATTTTAGGGCAATATATTTTGACTGAAATTAATTTCGATTAATCCCAAAACTAGATTATTGTTTGTTTTTTATACTAATAAATGGTATGAATGCCTTTTTTTGTGTTATGAAAAGTATATTACCATGTATCAAATTTTTCAATAAATAGTTAAGAGCTATTGCATTAATTATAAAGTTTGTTAATTATCAAATTCATTGCGCTTCTTGTAAGAATCAGGCGGAATTTTTACTGTTTAAATTAAATGATCTTATTTGGCATAAAAATGTTTTTTTAAATCAACAGTTAACAATCAAAGTTAAATCATAATAAAATTATAGATACACGTATTTATACCTGTTTTTAATTAAGTTGTTGTTTTTCAGTAGTTTTTATTAAAGTTTTAATGTGCTCTTTTTTCGGTTTAAATCTTAGATTTTTAAAATATTTTATTAGTTTAGCAGACAAATATTTTAAATAATCAATATTAACTTTAACCAAAAACAAATTAAAATTATGTCGGAAAAATTAAATTTTGGAAATGTTGAAATACCATTGTCAGAAGGTATTGAATGGACAAAAAAATACCGTGATTCAAAAGAAGTAGCCGGAGAAAAGATTACAGGATACCTAATTCCTCTTGATGCCTTGAAATTGGTTTTGGATCAGGATATCGATGCGGTTCGTGCTTATAAAGGAATTAATAATGCCGGAGAAGAAACACTAATATTTGTTGGAACAAAATTCGATTCTGAAACAGGAATTTACAAAGATGTTTTCAAAAGTGGAATAAATGCTGCTAAAAGTGAAGAAGCTTCAGCTGTTGTTTATGATACAAGTCGTCCTGTTCCTCCTTTTGGAGATCCTGAGACTCCACTATAATAATGATAGATTTCTTAATATATTTAGGTTATTTCATTTTATTGATTAACCTTATTTTATATAGCATTAGCTTTTTCTGGACAGAAAAGGCTAATGTTTTTTTTGTTGGTTATTTGGCTTTTACATCTTTTGTACAATTTGGTATGGAAGTGCTATATCATTTAAAAATGAATAATTTATTATTAGTCAATTTTTTTTTTATTGGGCAAATGATTTTGTTGGGTTTGTTTTATAAATCATTATTTAAAAGCAAAACTCAAAAAAGAATTGTGACTGTTACTATTACTTTGGCTTTGATAATTTTTGGTATACAATTTTATTTAGATTCTTCTCAATGGACTAAATTTAATTTACTTGAAATAACAATTACTTCGTTATTAATTGTTGGTTTTGCTCTTATCCATTTTTATAATATGCTTACAGAACCAAAAGAATACTATTATGTAACAATTGGTGTCATTATTTATTTGCTTGGTGCAACTGTCTTGTTGTTGATAGGAAATTTGTCACAAAATCTTAGTGATGATATTAAATATCTTAGCTGGACATTAAATGCTTTTTTGGTGGTAATATATTACTTTACTATCTTATTCGAATGGAAAATAAGTTTTAAAAAACAAAGCAGTTAAGATTTGAATAAAATATTTTTCTAAAGCAGAAAAATACATTCGTTTAAAAATCCTTATCAAAACTTCGTTTTTTGCTGAGGATTTTTTATTTGAATTATTTTATTGATATAATTCTAAATAGAATATCTTTGATGGTAGATTATATTCTATTATAACAGAAATACCACAAAGCTTATATGAATTTGAATTCAGTTCCTGAAAAAGAGATAGTAGCTATCATCTTGTACATATCCCTTTTTTTTATGATTGTGGCGGTTGCTTTAATTGTGTTTTTTTATTTTTCCAGAAAGAAAATTATTCAAAAGGAATTAGAAAAAAAAGATTTAATCTTAGCACATCAAAGGGATCAGTTATGTGCTGTTATTCTTGCACAGGAAGAAGAACGCAAACGTATTGCCCAGGATCTGCACGATGACATTAGTTCTAAATTGAATGTAGTATCCTTAAATAGTTATTTGCTTACTTCGGCTAATTTAACAATGAACGAAACGAAAGAAATCACTACTAATATTATTAATATTACCGCAAAAGCATTAGATAATTCAAGAAAAATTGCTCATAATTTATTACCACCGGTTTTTGATAAATTTGGGCTTCATGCTGGTGTAGAAGAGTTGTGCGAAGAATTTGAAAGTAGTAAATCTGTTAAGGTTTCTTATCAAAATAAAATTGATTTTGATGAAAAAGAGAAAGACAGGCATTTGCATATATTTAGGATCTTACAGGAATTAATGAATAATTCCCTAAGACACGGAAAATCATCTGAGATTTCTATTCGTTTTGAAAATGTTGACGGAATAAATACTTGTTTTTATAAGGATAATGGGATAGGTTTTGATTGTGAAGATTCTGAAAATCATAAGGGGCTTGGAATGAAAAACATTGATAGCAGAATATCTTTTTTGAATGGAACTATCAATATAAGTTCCTATCCAGGTAAAGGAATTGATGTTTTTTTTACTTTTTAACAAAATTACTTGTTTTATGATGTATTATTTTTGTAGTATGTGATAATTTTTTACTCTGCATGATATATTTTTGTAATTTCAATACCGTTAAAGAATTTAAAGCCTAAAAGAAATGGAAGGTTCTGTAATAAAAATAGCTTTGGTTGATGACGAAGTTTTATTTCGTAAAGGCATTTCTTTTTTGCTTCAACGAGAAGAAAATATTGAAATTCTTTTTGAGGCATCAAATGGCGATGAACTGATTTCAAATTTGAATGCAAATGAGATAAAACCTGATATCGTTATTATGGATTTGAAAATGCCTGTTTTAAATGGTGTTGAAGCGACCAAAATTATTCGAAAAATTTTCCCTGAAATTAAAATTATTGCCTTAACAAGTTATGAAACAAAATCATTCATAACAAATATGATTCAGGTTGGAGCAGTAGCTTATTTAATTAAAAACACAACTCCCAAAGACTTAATTACTACAATTAATGAAGTAGCCAAAAAAGGCTTTTTCTATAATGAGAATATTTTAAAAACAATACAGGATTCCATTCAGTCATCTAAAAACTCTAAAATTAGTTTAGAGTCAGGATTTTTGTCACCACGAGAAATCGAAATACTTCAACTTATCTGTAATCAAAAAACAACTGCAGAAATTGCCGAAGAATTATTTTTAAGTCCAAGAACTGTAGAAGGACACAGAAATAATTTGTTGCTTAAAACAGAATCCAGAAATATTGCCGGATTAGTTGTTTATGCTATTCAAAATGAAATTGCGGTTTTGACTCTTTAAATTTTAGCTAGTTAAAAACTGTATAGATAATACATAATAAGATATAATGGTTATGGCTAATAGACCAAGGGCTATTTTTTGTAAAACATTTAGTTGTTTTGTTTCTTTATTGTTATCGTTAACTTTCATTTTGTTAATTTTCAAATACTACTTTCGCTTGTTTTTTTTATTATTCAAATTTAACGAGAAGTGCTTTATTGTTTGTAAGTATTTATACCTGTTTTTGATTTAATAAGTAAAAAAAGTAATTAATTTTTGCAGTATAATGAAATCAAACTTTTGAGACGAGGTTTTAAATGTTTCCTTTTATATCTTTACACTAAATAGATTTTGAAATGAAACAAACCTTAGTATATATAATACTTTTTTTATTTACATTATCAGTAAAAGCATCTTTTATTCTCCTTCCGATGGATGAAACGAGCCAGCAGAATCATCTTAAAGCTTATGGTATAACCTATTGGTGTTTAAGCAGGGATTATAAAGCAAGTTGGTTGCTGAATTATCGTGGAGGGTCATTTTTATTGCCTGATGCAGATGAAATTCGTAAAGAGTGTAAGATTCGTGGAGTAAGTTTCGAAATTTTGTCTGATAGTGAAGAAACTTCAATTTTAGAGGAAATTTCAAGTCCTTCCCAAAACATGGAATCTGTTATTCTCGAAAAAGCTCCGAAAATAGCAGTTTATACGCCAAAAGGGAAACAACCATGGGATGATGCTGTTACACTAGTGCTTACGTATGCAGAAATTCCGTTTACCCCTATTTATGATGAAGAAGTTTTAAGTGATCAATTATTGCTTTATGATTGGTTGCATTTGCATCATGAGGATTTTACAGGACAGTATGGGAAATTTTATGCAGCTTACAAAAATACACCATGGTATATTGAACAAAAAAAAGATGCTGAAGCATTAGCCGTAAAATTAGGTTATGCAAAGGTTTCTCAGGAAAAAGGAGCTGTTGCAAAAAAAATTAGAGATTTCGTTATTGGAGGAGGTTTTATGTTTGCTATGTGTTCTGCTACTGATAGTTTTGATATTTCTTTGGCGGCTGATGGCGTAGATATTTGTGAAGCTATGTTTGATGGTGACGCAAGTGAATCAAATTATCAATCAAAATTAAATTATGGTAATTCTTTTGCATTTAAAGATTTTACACTTGAAAGAAGGCCGGAACAATATGAGTTTTCAGATATTGACATGACTACCAAGCGTAGAATTACTCCTGAAAAAGATTATTTCACTTTAATGGAATATTCAGCCAAATGGGATCCGATTCCGAGTATGTTATGTCAAAATCATACACAGTTGGTAAAAGGGTTTATGGGACAGACGACCTCTTTTGATGCTACTTTAATTAAATCAAATATTTTAATTATGGGTGTTTGTGAACTAAACGGAGAAGCTCGTTATATTCATGGCGAAAAAGGTAAAGGTATGTTTACTTTTTTTGGAGGACATGATCCTGAGGATTTTCAGCATCAGGTAGGTGATCCGCCAACAGTTTTAGATTTACATCCAAATTCTCCGGGTTACAGGCTGATTTTAAACAATGTTCTGTTTCCTGCAGCAAAAAAGAAAAAATTGAAAACATAATTTTTTATCCTTTTGGATATAAAATATAGAAAAGGGCTTTTACTATTTGTAAAAGCCCTTTTTAAATTGTTTTAATTAAGTCAGGAAGCTCTTAATCCTGTTGTGATTGCCATTCTGTTCCATGAGTTGATTGTAATAATGGTAAGAATAATTTCAGCCAGATATTTATTGTCAAACAGGCTGGCGGCATTTTGATAAACTTCATCAGAAACATGATTACTGATTAATGTTACTTGTTCTGTTAAAGCTAAAATTGCTTTTTCTTCTTCTGTAAATACATCTGCTTCTCGCCATGCACTGATTAAATAAATACGCTGTTCTGTTTCTCCTGATTTTCTCGCATCGGCCGTATGCATATTGATACAAAAAGCACAGCCATTTATTTGGGATGCGCGAATTTTAATTAATTCTTTATGAGTTGAAGTTAATGAAGTTGTAGAAATATATTTTTCTAAATTCATTAAGGCTTGGTAAGCTTCTGGAGCAACTTGCGGGATAACTATTCTTGAATTCATTTTATATGTTTTTAAAGTTCATTACAAAGGTCAGGCATGTATACTTTAAAAAACTTGAACTGCTTCAAGAAATTCAGATCAGACTTTACCTGCCCTGATTTTACTCATAAATTCAGCAGAAAAGTCTAAATAGGAGGCTAGCATGTATTGAGGAACACGCTGTACGAAATCTGGCTGTTGGTTTTTAAAATGGTTGTATCTTTCTTCGGCTGACATTGTAAATAAAAATTTGATTCTCATTTGAGCGGCTCCAAATGATTTTTGGGAAACAATTTTAAAGTATCTTTCCAGTTTAGGAATTTGGATTAAAAGAGATTCTAAGACATTTTTTTCTAATACTACGATTTCGCAGTTTTCAACAGTTTGTATATAAAAATGTGATGGGGTATTATTATGATAACTCAAATAATCAGTTATCCACCAATTTTCAATTGCGAATTGAAGTGTCTGTTCTGTTCCTTTTGGATTAATTATGTATTGTCTCGCACAGCCTTTTGTTACAAAATACATAGTGTTGCAGACTTGGCCTTCTTTCAGTAAATGTTCTTTCTTTTTTACTTTTGAAAGAGTAATGTTTGATTCAAGAATATTAATTTCCTCAGAATTTAATGTAATGAATTTTTGTATGTGATCTAAAAGAGCTGCATGCATATAGATGATTTCTGAGTATTCGGTTTAAAGATAAATAAGATTTGTTATAAAAAAGCAAAAACCCAATCGAATGATTGGGTTTTTTATGATAAGTAAGTAATCTTAAATTGAGTTTATAAAACGTTTTATTTTACTTTATTAAGAATAGCTTTGAAAGCTTCTGGGTGGTTCATAGCTAAATCTGCAAGAACTTTACGGTTCAACTCGATTCCGTTAGCTTTAACTTTACCCATGAATTGAGAATAAGACATTCCCTCTAATCTAGCTCCAGCGTTAATACGTTGAATCCATAATGAACGGAAGTTTCTTTTATTCTGTTTTCTGTCACGGTAAGCATAGCTCATTGCTTTCTCTACCGCGTTCTTAGCAACTGTCCAAACGTTTTTACGTCTACCAAAGAAACCTTTGGCTTGCTTCATTATTTTTTTTCTTCTTGCTCTTTTAGCAACTGAATTTACCGATCTTGGCATAATTTTAATGTGTTTTTGTAGCAGGCGTCCTGAATTGAATCAAAGGAACTTCAAAGCCATACTCCAAGGTTATATAAATAATTTTTTAACCTAAAGAATTATTAGATAATTCTTAATTGTTGTTTAATGCTTTTCATATCTGTAGAGTGAACTAGCGCTGAGTGAGTCAAAGCTAATTTACGTTTCTTAGATTTTTTAGTCAAGATGTGACTTTTAAAAGCATGCTTTCTTTTAATCTTTCCAGAGCCAGTAACTTTAAAACGTTTCTTAGCGCTAGATTTTGTTTTCATTTTAGGCATTTTTCCTAGTGTTTTAATTTATTCTTACTTACTTATATCTTTAGTCTCAAAGTTTAAAAGCCTTCTTTGGCTTTCGACTTTATGATCTTCAACTTTATGACTTATTTCTTTTTCTTCGGAGCAATGAACATAATCATTCTCTTTCCTTCCAAAACAGGCATAGCCTCAACTTTACCGTGTTCTTCTAAATCCTGAGCAAGACGTAACAATAAAATTTGTCCCTGATCTTTATAGATGATAGAACGACCTTTGAAGAAAACGAATGCTTTTAATTTTGATCCTTCTTTTAAGAATTTTTCAGCATTCTTTCTTTTAAATTCATAATCATGCTCGTCAGTTTGAGGACCAAATCGAATTTCCTTTACAACAACTTGCGAAGATTTAGCTTTTAAAGCTTTGTCTCTTTTCTTTTGTTCGTAAACAAACTTCTTGTAGTCCATAATTTTACAAACCGGCGGTTCAGCATTTGGCGATATTTCAACCAAATCCAACTCCAGCTGGTCAGCTAAACGTAATGCATCAGCGATTTTAAAAACCCCAGGTTCGATATTTTCACCTACAAGACGTACTTCAGGAACACGAATAAAATTATTTATTCTGTGTGCATCTTTTTTTTCTACTCGAGGTTGCTGAGAACCTCTGTTACTTTTTATTGCTATGGCTTTCTAATTTAAGTTAAACTGTAAATACTTTTAATGTCTTTTTTATTTCTTCGTCTACAATCGATACAAATTCATCGATTGAAACTGTGATATTACCTTTTCCTTCCTGACCGTGACGACGAATAGAAATTGTACCGTTTTTCTCTTCTTCTTCACCAACGATAAGCATAAACGGAATTTTCTGCATTTCTGCATCTCTAATTTTTTTACCGATTGTTTCGTTTCGGTTATCAATTAGGGCGCGAATTTCGTGATTTTCTAGCAAATCTAAAACTTTTTTAGCATAATTTTCGTATTTCTCGCTCAAAGACAAGATAATAGCTTGCTCAGGCATAAGCCAAAGAGGGAAATTTCCTGCTGTGTGTTCTAATAAAATAGCTATAAAACGCTCCATAGATCCAAAAGGAGCTCTGTGAATCATAACAGGACGATGTAATTCATTATCGGCACCTTTGTATGTCAATTCAAAACGCTCAGGCAAGTTATAATCTACTTGAATAGTTCCTAACTGCCATTGTCTTCCCAAAGCATCTTTTACCATGAAATCTAATTTCGGACCATAAAATGCTGCTTCACCATATTCTACAACAGTATTAAGACCTTTATCTTTTGCTGCATTGATAATTGCATTTTCTGCCTTTTCCCAGTTTTCATCAGTGCCAATATACTTTTCTCTGTCTTCCTGATCTCTTAATGAGATTTGGGCAGTAAAGTTTTCAAAACCTAAAGAACCAAATACGTATAATACAAGGTCAATTACTTTTTTAAACTCCTCATCTAATTGTTCCGGAGTACAGAAAATGTGAGCATCATCCTGAGTAAATCCCCTAACACGGGTTAATCCATGTAATTCTCCAGATTGCTCATATCTGTAAACAGTACCAAATTCAGCATAACGCTTAGGTAAATCTTTATATGACCAAGGTCTTACATTGTAAATCTCACAGTGGTGAGGGCAGTTCATAGGTTTCAATAAAAACTCTTCACCTTCAGCTGGAGTATGAATTGGTTGAAAGCTGTCTGCTCCATATTTTGCATAGTGACCAGAAGTTACATAAAGTTCTTTTTGTCCAATATGTGGGCTCACAACTTGCTCGTAACCTGCTTTCTTTTGTGCTCTCTTCAGGAATTGCTCCAAACGATCTCTTAAAGCAGCACCTTTTGGCAGCCATAAAGGTAAACCTTGACCCACTTTTTGAGAGAAAGCAAACAATTCAAGTTCTTTTCCTAATTTACGGTGATCACGACGTTTTGCTTCTTCAAGAAGTTCAAGATATTCAGTTAAGTCTTTTTGTTTTGGGAAAGAAGTTCCGTAAACACGCGTCAACTGCTTATTTTTTTCATCACCTCTCCAATAAGCACCGGCAACGCTCATGATTTTTACAGCTTTGATAATTCCAGTATTTGGAATATGTCCACCACGACATAAGTCAGTAAAAGTAGCGTGATCGCAAAATGTAATAGTTCCATCTTCAAGATTTGAAATCAATTCAGTCTTGTAAACATTATCTTTATACATTTCTAAAGCTTCAGCTTTAGTTACAGGACGCATTTTGAAATCGTATTTTCCTCTTGAGATTTCAAGAATGCGATCTTCGATCTTTTTAAAATCAGCTTCAGATATTTTCTGATCTTCAAAATCTACATCATAATAAAACCCATTAGCAATTGCAGGTCCTAGAGTTAATTTAATTCCAGGATACAATTCCTCAAGAGCTTGAGCCATTACGTGAGAAGTCGAATGCCAGAAAGCTTTTTTACCTTCAGCATCATTCCAGGTATATAAAATAAGATTACCGTCGGTAGTTAATGGAGTTTCGGTTTCAATAGTTGTACCATTAAAAGATGCAGAAATCACGTTTCTAGCAAAACCTTCGCTAATGTTTTTAGCGACCTCCATTGGAGTTACGCCTGAAGCGAACTCTCTAATTGACCCATCGGGTAAAGTAATCTTGATCATTGTTTATAATTTTGTGAATGCAAATATAACTTATTACTAAAATACATACAACTTGTTGGATGTAATTAAATTATTTTGATTTTTGTTATTATTTACTGATTTTATCTGGTCCTGAGATTGTAAGTTGTTAGTTAGTTTTGTTGTAAAACTTGATATTAACCATGTTTTGTTTTAATTTAATGTTTTTTTAATAAATTATTTACAAATGTAACATTTTGTAAGAATGATTTTGTAAGTTTACACTTTGTAACATTTTATTAAACAGGATATTATTATGAGAATAAAATTACTTAGCTTATTTATGTTATTAATGACTATTCCATTATGGTCACAAAAGATTTCTGATTCTGATTTTGTGATTTCAGTAAACGGAAATAAAATAGTAACGACATCAAATTTTAAACAACAGTTTAAAGAGAAAAAAAGCACAGGAAAGCAAATTCCTAAAGTAGAGTACACTTTGTTGCAATTTACCAAAATACCCACGGTCGATGAACAGCAAAAAATGAAATCAGCAGGAGTAACTTTACTGAGCTATTTATCAAATAATGCTTATTATGCTAAAATTTCTTCTGAATTTTATAATAATAGTACTGCTTTTGCTAATATAAGGACATCGATTACTGTTGATCCTAAATATAAATTAGATCCGCTAATTGTTGATAATGTCATTCCGGATTATGCCAAAGAAGGCAATGGAGTAAAAGTTGTTGTCAGCTACTTTAAAGGGGTTGATAATAAGACTATTGGAGATGATTTAGCAAGTTTGTTTATAAAAAGCGTCAGAAATGATGCGAATTTTAGCGAAATTCACTTGGAGGCAAGTATAGAAAAACTTGAAGAGGTTGCTAAATTTAACTGGGTACAGAATATTGAATTGGTGCCGCCTCCGGTAGAAAGCGATAACAAACCCGGTGTTTCATCACATAAAGCAAATATTCTTGGTTCAGTAATTCCAGGGTTAGGTTATGGCTTAACGGGAAAAGGTGTTAAGGTTGGTGTTTGGGATGGAAATCTTGAACAGCATAAAGACCATACAGGAAGAGTTGTAAACAGAGAGTATGAATCAAATTCTTCTCATGGTGATCATGTTTCAGGGACTATAGGCGGTGCAGGATTATTGGATCCAAAAGCAAAAGGAATGGCTCCTGAAGTGCAGATGTTTGGATGGAATTTTAATACACAGTCTAATGGTCTGTCTGTTCAGCAAGAAAGAGTAATTGCGGCAGTAAATGATGGAATTGAGTTAACTTCAAATTCTTACGGAGTAAATCTTACTTCCGGATATAATACAGGCAGATACAATACAGGTGATCGTGGTGATGATAACGTTACTGTAACTTATCCTTATTTACTAAACGTATATTCAAATGGAAATGCTCAGACGGCATATCCTGGAGGATTTAATACTTCAACTAAAAATTCAAAAAACTCATTACATGTTGCTGCTAATAATTCTAATGATTTAATTAGTAGTTATAGTAGTTTCGGACCAACAATTGATGGGCGTTTAGTTCCTCAGATTGCTGCAGTAGGTACAGATGTTTATTCATTAGATTACAGTAATTCGTATCAGGTAATGAGCGGAACCTCAATGGCAACTCCGGGAGTAACAGGGACATTGGCGTTATTGTATGAGAGGTATAAAAATACCTACGGAGAAAAACCATTGGCTTCTTTAATGAAAGCTTTGGTAACCAATACAGCTAAAGATGCTGGGAATCCGGGGCCAGATTACAAATATGGTTTTGGAAACTTAAACGGATTACGTGCGGTTAAAGTTTTAGATAAACAAATGTTCTATACTGCATCAGTTGCTAATGGTGTTTCTTATGAAAAAGATATCGTAGTTCCGGCAGGATTAGTGACATTAAAAGTGCTTCTTGCTTATACAGATATAGGTGGTACGCCAGGTGCAGCATCGGTTCAGGTAAATGATTTAGATATCAAAATCGTAAAAGATGGTGTAACAACCTTTCCATGGGTTTTAAATCCAACAGTTCCGAATGCGAATGCTGTGCGTGGAGTTGATAATGTAAATAATATCGAACAAGTAACATTAGATAATCCGGCTCCGGGGACATATAAAATTATTGTTACAGGAACGCGAGTTCCTCTTAATACGCAGCAATTTTCTGTAGTTTACGATTATGTGGTTCCTGAATTAATTTTAACATATCCGGTAGGAGGAGAAAAATTCAATACCGAAACAACAGAATATATTCGTTGGGATTATGAAGGAGAAGCAAAACCTTTTACTCTTGAATATTCAGTTGATGGAGGGGTAACTTATCAATTAATTGCAAAAGATATTCCATCAGCAGCAAGGAATTTTGCATGGAAAGTTCCGGCAGATATAGTTGCAAATGCAAAAATTAGAGTTATTGCAGGCTCAAAAGTAGACGTTTCTAAAGAAGTTTTTAATATCATCAAAGAACCGGAAAACTTAGTTATTGCTCCTTCGGCATGTGGTACATCATCTTATCAAATGGATTGGGATGCAATTCCGGGGTCTAAATATGAAGTATTAAAAATGAATGGATATAAGTTTGATGTTGTTGCAACAGTTACAAATCCAACTTATACTTTTCCAAATATTACGGCTGGAGACGATAACTGGTTTTCTGTCCGTGCTGTTGACATAGCTACTGGAATCGTTTCTGAAAGAGTAAGAGCAGTAAATGTAGAACCTGTTTCTCAACCACTTTTAAGTCCGCTAAATTTACCATTTATTGAGGATTTTAATTCAAGAAAAGCAGCTAATTATGTGTTTTCTAAAGGATCCACAGGACTTGTGAAATATGAATATATTAGTGCTGATTTTTTAGATGGAGCAAAAATGGCCGGATCAGGAACTCCATCAGCTTCTCCTTGGATATCAAGTACAACTGCAAATGCGTTTACAAACAATCCGGATTATATTAAAAAGGTATCTTTTTGTGATATAGATGCCACATCCCTTTCGGGAAAAGCATTGCGTCTGAAGTTCAATTTGCTTTGGAACAGTGTTGGAGCTGCAAATAAAAATTTCTTCAGACTTGTAATTAATGGAACTCCTGTAGCAAGTACTCAAAATGTTAGTGTTTATGGAGGTGCAGCTTTGTCTGGTGATACAGAATTACTTTATGATTTATCAGCTTATGCAGGAACTGTATTTAGTGTAGCTTTTGAATCAGTTATAGATAATGATTTTGTTGTAGTTAGTAGTGAAAATGTTTATAGTGCAGTTTATATTGATAACGTAAACATTTTCGAAGCTACTTCTAATGATCTTGAATTATTGGCATTAACTACTAATGCAGCATTTACTTCAACTGAAACCGTAAAGATAAAAGTTTACAATCATTCTCCGATTGCTGTAAGTAATATACCAGTCTCGTATAAAATTAATAATAGTACAGAAGTGGTAGAAACGATACCAGGACCTATTGCTCCTTTAAGTGAAGTGTCATATGATTTTGCTCAAAAAGCAGATTTCTCGACGGGAGGTGTTTATACAGTAATAGCAAATGTAAATTATGCTACAGATGCAGTGGCTGGTAATAATTCATTGAGCAAGCAGGTTTTTAATATTGGTTCAGATGTATTAATGGGATCAAGAGCGAGTATGACAACATGTTCTGCAGAATTTACAGATAGTGGTTCTCGTTATGGCAATTATGGTGATCAGCTTACTCAGACAATTACGTTTGTGCCGGCAACTGCGGGGAGTAGTATAAAAGTTGAATTTAGTGAGTTTGATTTAGAAACAGATTATGACTTTTTATATGTTTATAACGGACCGAATACTTCTTCTCCTTTATTAGGTACGTTTACAGGAAATGCATTGCCGTCTTCATTGACTTCTTCAGCAACAAATGGAGAATTAACTTTTAGATTTGTTTCTGATGAAATCGAAAATACACCAGGATGGATTGCAACAATTACGTGTGCTCCAAAATTAACCATTAATGATGTAAGTATTGCCTCTATAGTGGCTCCTGAAGTTTTAGGTAAAAAATCTAATGCTCATGATATTACAATAAGGGTTACGAATTTAGGACCTAATGTTTTAACAGATTATCCGGTCTTTTATCAGGTTAATGGTGGGGCAAAAGTGACAGAGCTTGTTCCGTCTATTGGAGCTTATGCTACAGTAAGTTATACGTTTACTGCTAAAGCGGATTTGTCAATTACTGATGCAACTTATACAATTAAAAGCGGCGTTGATATCGCAGATGATAATATAACTAATGATATTCGTGAAAAAAACGTTTATAATAAAAACGATCTGCCAACTCATACAAATACAAATGGATATGCTATTTCTAAATTTAAATGGAATGATGTTGTGAATTCTTCAGGAACTACAGCTTATTCTGATTTTAAATCAATAAAGATTCCGGTTTATGCAGGATTTACATATCAGCCAGAAGTTACAATAACAAAACCTGAGGCACCAATTAGTAGAGATCAAGTTACTTCTGTCGGAGTATTCACAATGATAGTTATTGATTTAAATGGCGATGGGAATTTAACAGATGAATTTTATGCAGGGACTTTTTGGGTAAATACATTACAAACATCTGCATCGCCTGCACTTCCTTCAACAACAAGTACGCATTATTTTAGAAATAATTTTACTCTTACAGGAGGTTTAACAATTCCGGCAGGTACAACAGCGGGAGAAAAACAAATGCGTGTAATCCATATGTTCCGTTCTCCTCAAGAATATTATAATGTAGTTTTAGGGCCAACATTCGATGGTTTGACCAGTTCAAGAGAAGATTTTGAGGTAGAAGAATATACAATTGATGTATTGCCTTATACACCTGCAAATGCAAGTGTAGAAAGAATTGCACTGCCAATTAAACCAGGAAAAGCTCCGGTTACAGTTACAGCTGCAATTCGTAATTTATCAAACACGGCAATTTCTAACTTCCCTGTTGCCTACAAAATAAATGGAGGTGCTGAAGTGGTTGAAACTGTTACCGCAACAATTGCTGCAGGTGCGTTGGCTAATTATACATTTTCAACAAAAGCGAATTTAAGTGTTCCGGCTGATTATACTTTAGAAGTGTATACAAAATTAGCAGGAGATACAGATCCGACTAATGATGCCAAAACTCTAAATATTTCTCATGTTGCTGATTATGTAACAAATGTTACGGGAACTTTTGATGGGATCAATGATTTTATAAAAACAGATACTTCGCCCGCTTTAAATCTTACTAATAATTATACTTTTGAAACTTGGGTGAAACAAAAAGGATCAACGGTATATGGAAGGCTTTTAGACAAAGGAACAGCTTTGGTCTTTATTCATAATGATAGTAATTTGTCTATATATAAAGAAAATAGTTTAGTGATTTCTATAACAACTGCAGCAGGATCGTATGTAATTAATACCAGTGCAAATTCTATCAAGCAAAACGTTTGGCATCATATTGCATATTCAGTAAGTGCAGCCAATGTTTATAAAGTTTATATAGACGGCGTAGAAGTTCCTTTTACAAGTACAGGTACGGCAGGTGCAGCAAGTAGTAATAGTGCATCAGCAATTTATATTGGTAATAATGCTGGTCTAGCACGTGGTCTGAATGGAAACATAGATGAGGTCCGTATCTGGTCGGGTGTTCGTAGCCAGGCAGCACTTATTGCAAATGCTACAACAAAATATGTTGGAAACGAACCAGGATTATTGGCTTATTATCCTTTTGCAGAAGGAAATAAGCAATTTGTTTTTGATCGTACTATTAGTGATAATACAGCTGTAGTAACAAATGCAGACACAGATGGCTTAGGGGAAGGTAAATTCTGGAATGTTCCGGTTCTGATGCAAAGTATCAATTTTGTAAATCAATTATCGTCATCTTATGATGCAATAACTAAAACATATACAGTAGTGTTAAATGATGGGGCAGATGCTACAAATGCAGTTGCAAATTTCTCTTTAGGAATGAAGAGTATTGCAACCATTAACGGTATTCAGCAAATAAGTGGTGTTTCAGGTAATGATTATACTAATCCGGTTACATTTACAGTGCTGGGAACAGGTTTTAATACAGGACTTATAGAAAACTATACAATTAAAATTATTACAGGTTTAAGTAATGAAAGTAAATTACTTTCGTATGATTTCAAAACCTCGTCAAATTCAAGTTTGGCTCAGGAAATTAATACTGATATCGTAGGTAATAATGTGACAAAGACAGTGTCTTTTGGTGTTGATGTTACAAATCTAATTGCAGATTTTGTAGTTTCACCTGGAGCAGAGCTTTATATAGACGGAATATTACAGGTAAATTCAAAAACCATTGCAGTAGATTATACAAATAGCTTTTTAGTTACTGTAATTTCAGAGAATAAACTTTCTGCAACTAATTATAATATTACTATCAATGCAAAAAATCCAGAAGCTAATATTATTGATTACGCAGTGCAAAATCAGATTGGTACAAGTATAATTGATCCGGTGGCTAAAAAAGTAACTGTTTATGTTAATAATAATGCAGATTTAAGTGAATTAATGCCAATTTTCCAATTATCAAATTTTGCTGTTTTACGAATTGGTACTTATCCTCAGAATAGTGGTGTATCGGTATTAAATTATGCTGCGCCGGTAGTTTACAATGTAATCGCGCAAGACGGGACAATAGAAAATTGGACTGTAACAATAGAGTATGCCAAACCAATCATAACATTATTGGGTAATGCAGTGGTTTCGTTAGATAAAGGTTGTGCATATACAGAAGCAGGAGTTGAGGCAAAAGATAACTTAAATACCAATATAACTACAGATGTGGTAGTAACAGGTGTTGTAGATGTGAATACTTCAGGAACGTATGTTTTAACTTATACAGTGAAAGATGCTATGGGGAATGAAGCATCAATAATACGTACAGTTAATGTTTCAACTACAGCATGTAGTTTAGGAATACCAACTAATACGATTCCAGGATTTGTAATTTATCCAAATCCGGTAACTAATGGAAAATTATATATAGAGACAGATCCTGTTACAGTTAAAAACATTAGAATTTCGGATATGTCAGGTAAAAAAGTGTTTTATTTAAAAACAGAAGGTAAAGAGTTGGATTTGTCAAGGCTTCCTTCCGGAGTATATATATTAAATGTAGAACAAGATGGTAAAACAGCTACGGAAAAACTTATTATTAAGTAATCTTAGTGTTTGATAAAACATTTCTATCTTAAACTATATAGATAGAAAAGTAAAGATAAAGACCCGACAGGTTTTAAAACCTGTCGGTTTTGTTTTTTTAGATGCATATTAATATAAGTATAGTTTAGATTGTATTTTGCATAATAATCAGGAGCTATTTCCCGCTATCCTCTGCAATCTTTTTGGGCCGAACCCCGGTCCCAAAAGGATTTTCGCTTCTATCGGGGCTATGGATTTGCGTTTTCAAAAGAATTTTTGAGCAGGAAAGGGTTTTAAAATCCTTAAAAATCCTCTAAAAAGCTTGGTAAAAGATAAAAACTCTTCAAAAAGGATAAAGAGAAAAGGGTAAAAACTGCCAAAAATCCGGTTCTATTCAGAAAAAACTTACTATAAATAGAAAAAACTCAAAATGTAAATAAGCTGTTATGAGTTAGTTAAGAAAAAGATTTAAAAAAAAGGAAAAAAACTCATTAAAAAAGCTTGCGAAAGCGAATAAAGGTTGTACTTTTGCACCCGCAACAGCGAAGGCGTTCATCGAAATACTGACAGGTAAGGCAATTAAAAAGGGAGTAAAATTTCTAAAAAAAAGATTGCGAAAAGCTTGTGAGATTTGAAAATGCTTTTTACATTTGCACCCCGCAAACGAAGCGAAGTTCATAGAAATACTGAGAGAAAAATAAGGAAAAAGAGGCGAAAAAAAGTTTCAAAATTTTTTAAATTTTTCTTGCAGGTTTTAAAAATTAGTTTTAGTTTTGCACCCGCTTTGAGAAACAAACGAAAGGCGAAAAAAATAAAGAGATTACGTTCGTAGACATATTGAATTGACAGCCGTTTTAACAGCGATGTTAGAACAGAAGGAATAAGAGTAATAGAATCGCGAGATTCAAATATAACCGACTAGAATAACGCATCGAATATACATTATAAAAATATACGATGAAGAGTTTGATCCTGGCTCAGGATGAACGCTAGCGGCAGGCTTAACACATGCAAGTCGAGGGGT
>NZ_JAAEHL010000029.1 GCF_010614725.1 Flavobacterium ajazii | reverse complement strand
CTTTCAGAAAAATGTAGCTTCGCTATAAAACACAAAAAAACCTCGCTGATTGCGAGGTTTTCTTTTTATATGCTTTGCTGATCTTGTAATTATTCTTCTTGTAATAAACTTAAATCAATAATATCTTCTTTTACTATTTGTCTTAATATTTCTAAATCATTTTGTGTTACTGAATCAATGTTGTCTAAATAATCAATAACAGCTACTTGTCTTTTCTTTTCAATTTGCATAAATGAATCTTGCTCAATTAATAATTCTAATTCACTATTATTAACATTTAGATCATCTCTCTCCTGAATAAACATATCAACAGTATCTCTTGCATATGTTGCAACATCAATGATATTTTCCACATCACTATCCTTTAAAAAATATAAAGTACTCAAAATAGATGTACATGCATCTAAAGCAAATGAAACTAAAATTGTACTGTAATCCTCAGTATCTGGCGTGATATTTTCAACGACATCAATATATTCATCAATATTGTAACCCTTATTCTTTTCAAGTAAATCTTTGTAAAGGACTAAGATTATATTATTTAATTCAATCGGGTTTCCGTAATTATATTTTTTGGAAAAAAACACATAGTTAGGAAGAAGCCTCTCACATATCAATAATGAAAAGGCTAATTTTTTATCGCCATTTAAAACATCTAATTTTTGACGAATTATATTTCTGTACTCATCCATTTTATTATTTCCTTTTTAAAGGTGTTGTTGGGGTAACACCTGCATTGTTTATCCAAACTTCGCAACCTTCACATATTGGTCTGCTAGCACCAATATTTAAAACATCAAAGCCATTTTGTTGAGCATAATTCAAAATTGTAACTTCAGCATGTCCTTTACCTTTTGCTTCAACCTCATTACCCTTTAACATATTTCTCTGAGCAACTCTCAACCTGTTCTCACTTGATCCAACTATTTTAACAGGTTTTCCTCCAGAATCAGTTGCATCAGCTACGGCTATAGTAGTTCTCGTTTGTGTTGCTTTAGGTACTGCCTGATGTATCTCGGTTGCTCGTTCTCCATTAGTTTGCACAGTCTTTGGCTGACTAGTTTCTGCCGGGACATTTGTTTTTGCAGGTATCTTTAGATTTCCTGGTGCAGAATGTCCAGTATTGTATGCTGCTGCTGCCATGCTCATTACCACAGCCTCTCCTTTTGTTTCTGGTTTAGGCATGTCTGGAGCACTAAAAGATTGTGCAGCAACCCTTTGAACTGCAGTACCATAATTACCACTCGGGCTGTTCCACCAACTTTTAATGGAATTCCATATTCCTTCACCTGGCCACATACCGTCAGGATCAATAAAGTAAACAGGATTATCAAAAGCATAATTATAAGGTGACCATCTACGACCTTGTTCTGCCAATGGGTCAATATTCATCCATCTGCCTAATACAGGGTCATAATTCCTTGCTCCGAAGTCGTACATATTCAGTCCCAGTTCATCTTGCAACTCTTTACCTCCAAAGCGATACTTGTATGCGCCTGCTCAATATTTTGCCTCGCCCGAGCGTCTGTTTTCAGCTCCCGCGAGCAAGACCTTTTTTG
>NZ_JAAEHL010000028.1 GCF_010614725.1 Flavobacterium ajazii | reverse complement strand
AACACCATCAATGGAACTACAGTATATTACAGCAACTCAGCTTTTCCAAACCCAACTGATATTAATCTGTTCACGATTAATTATTATGATGATTATGACTTTGATTTAAACGGAGGTGCTTCAACAGCATCTTATAACGTTACGCCAATTACCAATGTCAAAGGCCTTGCTACAGGTAGCAAAATCCGTGTCTTAGGAACGACTAGCTGGATCACTAGCCTAACTTATTATGATGCTAAAAGCAGACCAATTTATAACTACAGCAAAAACGATTATCTGGGCACAACCAGCACGGTAAAAAGCCAATTCGATTTTATTGGCCAAACCCTGGGAACTACATCTACGCATCTGAGAAACGGAATTACAACTACAATAGTAGATGTCTTTGCTTATGATCATGCCGGAAGACTTACAGAACACACTCAAGCCATCAATGGAGCCAGTACTCCGGAAGTTATTGTAGCCAATACTTATGACGAGTTAGGCCAGTTAGTCAGTAAAAAAGTGGGTGGAAAAACCCCTCAGGGATTACAAAAAGTTGACTATGCCTATACTATCCGGGGATGGCTTAAAAGTATCAACGACCCCAATAACCTGAGTACGGATAATGATTTATTTGGTTTTGGATTATACTATAATACTATAGTCAATCCATCACTTACTTCCTATTACCAAAACAAGCCTTTATACAATGGTAATATCAGCAGCACTTTATGGAAATCAAACAGCCTTAATCCTGCTTTAAAACAGTATAATTATGCTTATGATGCCTTAAATAGATTTAAAGAGGCTAATTATATCGAAAATAATGTATTTAATTACAAATTCAATGAAAGTATTTCAGAATACGACCGTAATGGAAACATAATGGCATTATCTCGTAATATGCAGAATCCTGGATCCAGCAGTTGGTATACAAATATTGATCAGCTGGCCTATACGTATGACAAAGGCAATAAACTGATGAAAGTTGATGATAATATTTCATCATACAGCGATGAAGGTTTCAAAGATGTTAACAAGGGAAGCGATGATTACAGTTATGATGACAATGGAAATATGACTGTAGATAAAAACAAAGCAATCACAAACATTATCTACAACCATCTCAACCTGCCTTCTAAAATACTATTTCTTGATACCAGAAAAAGTATAGAGTATATATACGATGCTGCTGGTGTAAAACAGAGTAAAAAAGTTATAAATTCGGGCACAACTACAACAGATTATGCCGGTGGATTTCAATATGTAAACAACGTATTAAAATTTTTCCCGCAGCCGGAAGGATATGTAGAGTATAGTTCAGGAAATTTTAATTATATTTATCAGTACAAAGATCATTTGGGCAATATCCGTTTGAGTTATACAGACAGCAATAATGATGGAATAATAGCTCCTCCTGTCGCTAACATTTATCAAACCACATGGCAGGATGGTTTTGAAACTGATACAGGCTGGAGTAATATTGACCCAGAGATTTCTCATCCTCTATTAAATTTTGACACTACTGTGAAACATTCGGGAAATCGTTCAGCACGAATTACTATGGATGGTAGCAGTAATGCTGATGGAAGATCGGTTCAAAGCAATCAGTGGATTGCTATAAATAATACAGAAGAAACTCTGTATCGCATTTCAGGATGGATGTATATACAAAACACAC
>NZ_JAAEHL010000027.1 GCF_010614725.1 Flavobacterium ajazii | reverse complement strand
AACGTCAGTTCGTCTAAAAACCCTTTTTAGTTAACTACGTTTACCCAAAAATAGTTATTTACACGAGTTGTAAGTGATTTTAATTTAAAATTTCATAAAAGGAGTTTTCTTTTTCATGAAAAAGAAAAGAGTTTAAAAATACTAAAAATAGCTCATAGCAACTCAAAAAATAAAGAGCAAAGCCTTTTAGGTGCTTTTGGAACTGATTTTGGCTAACAAGATTAAATATCCGGCGCAGATTGTAAGCTGCGAAGATGAGTCCCACATCAGCAGAGGCGTGTTTTATCGATTTTTTGGTCATGATGTAGTAAAAGTCCCATTGACGTTTAATCGTTCCATAAGGGTGTTCTACAATGGCTTGCCGTTTTCGGTAGATTTCTTTGTTTACTTCAATACGCTTTTTGTTGGCATCCATCAAATCGGCATGTTCGCTGCGTTCTATAAGTCGCCCTTTGGCGTTTTTGGTGCAACGGGCAAAGAATTCACAAGTCAAACAAGCCGAAGTTTTGTAATGCTTGATTTTATTGGTGGTTTTTCCGTTCTTTTTAGTGTACCATCTTGCGTTGGTAGTTAGTATTTTATTGGCAGGACAAATATAGCTGTCGCTAGTTTTGTCATAGGTAAAATGCTCCACATCAAAATCCACATCAGGGGCATGAGCCGAGGCCGCCGGAACCGCTACCATCACTTCCACACCATGTCGGTCGGCATAGGTAAACTCGGTTCCGGTATAATAGCCTTTGTCGTAGAGAATGGTAAACTCGGATTGTCCTAAAATAGTTTTGGTTCGTCTAACCATGTTTCCCATGGCTTTGGAATCGTTTACATTGGTGACTTTAAAATCAATCGGAATGTTGTGTTTGGCATCTACCGTGGTTTGTACGTTGTAGGCGACTTCGGTAATGTTGTTTCGGGTGATGAGTAGCCTACTATCAGGATCGGAAGTGGATATTTGAACCGCATCGGTAGTTTCCAATTCTTTTTTCATTTGCTCATACTTGGTTTTCTGAGCCATGTGTTTGTTGATTTTTTTGTTGATTTGGTCCTCAGAAACATCACCATCTTGTGAGGCTAAAATTTGGGTATATTCTTCGAGTTTACTGTCGATGTAGGCAATGTGTTTTTCAATTTTATTGGGATTGAAATTATTCTTTTTAGAGTTCTGAGCTCTGAGTTTGGTACTGTCCCCAGCGAGTAAAGTTCCTCCAATGAGTTCAAAATCCTGTGCCAGGGAAACGGTTTTTCGGAACACTTTCCGGATGGACTTTTCGTTGTTTTTTCTAAAATTGGCAATGGTATTGTGATCGGGAACCAACCCACGTAAAAGCCACATTACTTCGAGATTCCGCCCACATTCTTTCTCCAATTGTCTTGAAGAGCGAATACGATTAAGATAGCCGTAAATAAAAAGTTTTAAGAGTTCGGAAGGATGATAGGCAGGTCTTCCGTTTTCAATAAAATCGGTTTTAAAGCCAAGCTCCTTAAAAGCTAAAGAACTCACAAAAACTTCAATTAAACGGACTTCATTCTCGGGAGTTACAGCCTGATTCAGGCTAAAAAACTCCAATTGGTTGCGGTCTTTTCCTTGGATAAATTTCATATAAAAAGATACGAAATATCCAGGTTTTAGCCAAGTTTTAAGCCAATGAATTTAAAGTGAAAAGGGAGGTTTTTAGACAGTTTGACGT
>NZ_JAAEHL010000026.1 GCF_010614725.1 Flavobacterium ajazii | reverse complement strand
GGAACGACTTATACCCCGGCAGACGTGGCAGCAGATACCTCGGTAACGATCCGTTATACGATTGCAGCCAACGGTTCATGCGCCGCAACGACTTCAGATGTTACTTTCACTGTTAATCCTTTTGCAGGAACAGCCAGCAATACGACTTCAACAACAGCAATTTGTGAGAATACAACCAAAGCGTTGTCAGCGACACCGGCAGGCGGAAGCTGGTCGGTAGTTTCAGGAGGCGGAAGCATTTCAGGAACGACTTATACCCCGGCAGACGTGGCAGCAGATACCTCGGTAACAATTCGTTATACGATTGCAGCCAACGGTTCATGCGCCGCAACGACTTCAGATGTTACTTTCACTGTTAATCCTTTTACAGGAACAGCCAGCAATACGACTTCAACAACAGCAATTTGTGAGAATACAACCAAAGCGTTGTCAGCTACACCGGCAGGCGGAAGCTGGTCGGTAGTTTCAGGAGGCGGAAGCATTTCAGGAACGACTTATACCCCGGCAGACGTGTCAGCAGATACCTCGGTAACGATTCGTTATACGATTGCAGCCAACGGTTCCTGTGCGGCTACGACTTCAGATGTTATTTTTACTGTTAATCCTTTTACAGGAACAGCCAGCAATACGACTGCGGCAACAGCAATTTGTGAAAATACGACCAAAGCGTTGTCAGCGACACCGGCAGGCGGAAGCTGGTCGGTAGTTTCAGGAGGCGGAAGCATTTCAGGAACGACTTATACCCCGGCAGACGTGTCAGCAGATACCTCGGTAACGATTCGTTATACGATTGCAGCCAACGGTTCATGCGCCGCAACGACTTCAGATGTTACTTTCACTGTTAATCCTTTTACAGGAACAGCCAGCAATACGACTTCAACAACAGCAATTTGTGAAAATACGACCAAAGCGTTGTCAGCTACACCGGCAGGCGGAAGCTGGTCGGTAGTTTCAGGAGGCGGAAGCATTTCAGGAACGACTTATACCCCGGCAGACGTGTCAGCAGATACCTCGGTAACAATCCGTTATACGATTGCAGCCAACGGTTCCTGTGCGGCTACGACTTCAGATGTTACTTTCACTGTTAATCCGACTTCTATCGGAGGAATTATTGGAGGAAGCACGACTGTTTGTACAGGAACGAACAGTACTTTACTGACATTATCCGGACATACGGGTAGTGTAATCAGGTGGGAATCATCATTAGATAATTTTGCTACAGTAGCGACACCAATTGCTAATACGACCAATACATTAACGACAAATAACTTAACAGCTACTACCTCTTATAGAGCAATAGTACAAAGTGGTGTATGTGCAGCCTTAAATTCTGCAGCAGCTACGGTAACAGTAAATCCATTTCCTTCTTTTAGTATTTCAAATGCCACGGCATTAGAAGGTAATAATGCTGTTTTTAATATCGATTTGAGCACTCCCACTTGTAATGATGTTGAAATCACAATAACTACATCAAATGGTACTGCAGGGGCATCGGATTATACTACTGTCAATACAACTGTAACAATTCCAGCCGGAAGTACAAATATAACAGTAAATGTTCCAACAACAGTTGATACAATCAGCGAGCCAAATGAGACTTTCGCTATTGAAGCTACTGTTACTAGTGGAAATACAACCAATTCAGCAGCTAATGGAACAGGAACAATTACTGATAGCAATGGTATTCCAACGGTAAGCTTAAGCGGCACAACAAGCATCGCTGAGAATGCAGCAGGCAGTGCAACGATCACTGCTACACTGAGCACTGCTACAACTACCGATACAGTAGTAAGCTTAGGGTTCAGTGGAACGGCCGGCAGTGCAGACTATGCCGCAAGCAATACAACCATTACGATCCCTGCAGGACAGTTGACCGGAACGATCACTATTGATCCGACCGATGATGTCCTGTACGAAGGCAACGAAACTGTGATCATCGACATTACTAATGTTACAGGCGGAAATGGCGCTACAGAAAACGGCGTTCAGCAGGCAACTGTAACGATTACAGATGATGAAACCACACCAACCGTGACATTAAGCGGAACAACAAGCATCGCTGAGAATGCAGCAGGCACAGCAACGATCACCGCTACACTGAGCACCGCTTCGACTACCGATACAGTAGTAAGTTTAGGGTTCAGCGGAACGGCATCAGGAGCAGACTATGCCGCAAGCAATACTACCATTACGATTCCTGCAGGACAGTTGACCGGAACGATCACTATTGATCCGACTGATGATGCCCTGTACGAAGGCAACGAAACTGTGATCATCGACATTACTAATGTTACAGGCGGAAATGGCGCTACAGAAAACGGCGTTCAGCAGGCCACTGTAACAATCACAGATAATGAAACCACACCAACTGTAAGCTTAAGCGGCACAACGAGTATCGCTGAGAATGCAGCAGGTACTGCAACGATCACCGCTACACTGAGCACCGCTTCTACTACCGATACAGTAGTAAGCTTAGGGTTCAGCGGAACGGCATCAGGAGCAGACTATGCCGCAAGCAATACTACCAT
>NZ_JAAEHL010000025.1 GCF_010614725.1 Flavobacterium ajazii | reverse complement strand
ACTTACAACTCGTGTAAATAACTATTTTTGGGTAAACGTAGTTAACTAAAAAGGGTTTTTAGACGAACTGACGTTATAAGCAACCTTAAGAAAGAGTATTTAAAGAAAGAAATATGGATTTTTATAAATTTGAGAATGAACTTAACGAATTTGTCAAAGTTGGCAACCTTGAAAAGGCTATTGAAATTACAGAATCTGAATTAAAAAAACTTCCAACAACAGATTTCCATAAAGTCCTAAATCGTGATTTACTCCATTTAGGTAAAAATCTAAACGATTATTTAGCAACATTCTATAAAAACTCAAAAAACTATTTTGAAGGGAAAAGTGAAAGTTTTCTAAGTTCACTCTTTCAAAAAAACAAAGCAACTGGCAAAAACCTTAGTGCAATTTACTGTGAGATGAATGGTTTTACAATAAATTATGATTTATGGTTTTTATCAGGTTTTGCATTTAGTTTTTGTAATGACTTAGATGATATTGATTGGCTTGCTGATTATGATTATTCAACTGACAGGATTTTTACAATTACGGGATTTGAAGATTTGCAAAACGTCTATAAAGATTATATGGAAAATGAAAAATGGAATGATGTAAATCTAGAAATCGCTTGTGATCTTTGCGCAATTTTAATAACTCTAAGACTGGAAGAACTATTTAATAAAACTTATATAGATGCCGATAATAGAAACGAAAACTGGTCGAAAATCCCTGTTTTTGTAACTTCTCATGATATGGAATTAGTATATAAAACAAAATAAAGGCAGCTTATAACAGCAGTTTGGCTCAATAGCTACTTTTAGTTTTAAAACAACGTTCGATTTTCCGCTGGAAAATCTTATCTTAGCAAGAAATAATACGTTTCACGCAGCCGCTACTGCGCCAAGCTGCGGAACGTTGTGGGAGAGTTTCACAGCCAATTCGTGCCGAATTGACGCTTTTATTTTCAATAGAAATCAAAGCAGAAACGTAAAAAACAGAACGCAGACAGAACGCTGAATTTGAAAAATTGGAATCTGCCAAACTTACGCCGAAAAGCAAAAGCGTGAAAAGCAGAAACGTGAAAGTTGGAATCGATAAGCAGAAGCGTGAAAACTCAATCTGCCAAACTTACGCTGACTTTCGAAATCGATTTGCTGAAACCGAAAACAGAATATAAAAGCCGAAAATTGAAACTAAAAACATAAACTAGACGCATCAAGAAACCCTCCCACAACAGCCGTTACACGAGATTTGGGCATTAGGCTAAATTTAAAAATGGTCTTATATTTGGAAAATTTGGCAAATCCGAAAAATGGGCTTAATTTAATCCCAAACCTCGTGTAGCGCCAGAACGTTATGGTGTATAGCTCAGTTGACGAGAAACAGCTGAATTTAATCAGGAGATTTAATTCGGAAAAGCAAAACGAAGCAGAAACCGATCTGACCGAAATCTGAACTGAAACTCACCGCTAAATTGTTGCGGAAAAACAAAACGTGAACCGCTTTTCGGACAATCGAAAGCGGAATTTTTTTTGCATTTAACTAAAGTTTGAAATTTAAAAGCCGAAACTAATCAGGACGAAAATCAGAAGGAGGGAAGCTATCCGAAATTGGAATCTATAATTGAAACGTCCAAGCTTTGGTGCTCAACATACGTGTCGCTACACACCATAACAGCCGTTACAAGACATAGCTTCTGAAATCACAGAATTTAAAGATATCTATAGTTAAATCTTAAACAAAAAAACGCTGAAGAAAAAAATCAAACTAAGTAGAAATTATGGATAAGAAAAAAATACATAAGAATGATTTTATTTATAATTCTGAAAACATTATAAAAAAAAAATATCAAAATGTTGATTTCAAAAGTTTTTCATCTAATCCTTTTATTGAATATCAAAACTTAATTGATTTAGCTTATTTATGCGAGTCTAATGTCTTAGAAACTAACTTAAAATCAATAGGTATAGTAGGTACCCAAATAATAACACAATCGGAAGATATAAGAAATAAAATCTTTTTTGATTTTAATTGGAAAAAAGCCTTAATTGACTATCACTCATTCATTATTAATCTGTCACTGACTGATCCTAATAAAAGAGAAGTAGATGAAATTAGAGAAAAAAAAAGACAATTTAAATGGAATTCTCAAAATATAATTCCGTTAATTAATATTTTTGACAATGTTGATGGCCTATGGGAAATCATTGTAACTAAAGTTGAGTGGAATTCAGAAAATATAATTCCATATATTGATAAATTTGATAAAATACAGGGTTTATGGGACTTAATTGCAGTGAATACAGCAGACATTAGTTTTATAAAAGAAATTTTCAACAAAATCTCCTTCACTTATTTTATACGCTATAATAAAAAAGCTGTATGGAATAGCTGGCTTCTAAGTAAATTATTTGACTTAGATTTACCTTTATTTGCTGATTCTAGAGGTTCTAAAGGTGAATCTTTTTTTCAATTACCTACCATATTGCAAAATATAAAAATAAGTAATGAAGCATTGTTGAAATACAAGGATTTTTGGCAAAATGATTATGTTTTTCATACTTATACTTACAAAAGAGGAGAAAGTTTTACTTATTATAGAGGTGTATTTCCTTTATACAAAAGATTATTTAACAATAAATATCTTGACATTGATTTTGTAGGTAATTATATTTTACCACAAAATGTAAACTTAGAAAAATTAAGAATAATAGATAATAATAAGGACTATTTAGAAGAATATTAGTTGTTTATAGCATCTAAAATTCTATTTTAGTTCACTAAGAGAGAAAAATAACTACTCTTAAAAAACTTCAAAATTTCAAATAAGAAGAAAATGTTTGCGCATATAGCTACGTCTTGTAACAGCCACTACAACGGATTTGGGCATTGGACTTAATGGAAAGATGGTTTTGTATTTGGGATGATTTGGCAAATCCGAGAAATGGGCTTAATTTAGTCCCAAACCCGCTGTAGTGCCAGAACGTTATGCCTCAGTTTACAGAACATAAATATGAAAGAACAACATAAAGAGTTAATTGAACTTATTATTTCAGAATTTAAGAAATCTGAAAATAGAGTTATGTATAGGCAAGATTTAGACGAATTTTTTCCTGATTCAGATACAAAAGGAACTATTTTTAATATCATACTTAAAAATTTAAAATTAATAGAACCTGTCATTGGAGAAAACTATAATTATACTCTCACAAAAGAAGGCTATAATTTTACTTCTTTTAAAGATATAGAATCTAAAGAATTAGCTTTAAAATTAAAAGAAGATGCAGAATTAGAAAATATAATTACATCTACAAAAGTCAATAAATGGCTTCTAAAAACTAAATGGTACCCATTAGTCATTTCAATAATTGCCGTACTCGTTTCTATATATTTTGGCTATAAAGACAGTACTAAAAACAACGAATTAGAACAACGAATAATAAACCTAGAAGAGAAATCAAAATCATTAAAAAATGATGCCAAACCTTTAAAGATTTATCCCAAGGAAGTGGTTGAGAAAGTAACCGCCAAAAAGATTGACACTTTAAAGAAAACTTTGAAAAAAACTTTGCCATAATAAATAATTTTTAAAATACTTCCGACTTAAACGGTGCGGAAGCGAAACCGAAAATTGGAATAAATAAAAAACCGAAGGCATAACAGCGGCTTGGCGTGATTGCGAATTTAGTAGTAAAATCAGGTTTACATTTCGCAAGAAATTTTATCTTTAACAGAAAATAATCAGTTCCGAAGCTCGCAACCACGCCAAGCCGCGGAACGTCAAACTGTCTAAAAACCTCCCTTTTCACTTTAAATTCATTGGCTTAAAACTTGGCTAAAACCTGGATATTT
>NZ_JAAEHL010000024.1 GCF_010614725.1 Flavobacterium ajazii | reverse complement strand
TTAGCCAAGTTTTAAGCCAATGAATTTAAAGTGAAAAGGGAGGTTTTTAGACAGTTTGACGTTCTCGCGCTACACGCAGTTTGGGACTAAATTAAGCCCATTATTCGGATTTGCCAAATCTTCCAAATACAAAACCATATTTAAATTAAGCCTAATACCCAAATTGCTTGTAGCGTGTGTTACCTGCTGTATTTTTTGTCAAATATGATTTTTTATTTGCATATATGATAATTATTGTTTAATATCGCAATATAAATCTAATTTTTTGATTATGGATTGGAATGAAAAAGCGAAACGTCTTCTTAAATCAGAATTGATAAAAAGAGGTATTACAAATTCAGATTTAGTTTTGTTACTAAAAGGAATTGAAATAGAAGAAACCAAAGCGAGTATTGATAGTAAAATAAGCCGTGGTACTTTTAGTGCTTCATTTTTTTTACAATGTCTTTCTGTAATTGGTTGTAATAAACTTACCATAGAAGAATATGAAAATAATTATTTTTTGGAATCAAATAAGTTACAAATAGTTGCAGAACCGAATGTTGAATATAATACAATTTCCAATGAAAAATAATACTATTAAGTTTATTGATTTATTTGCTGGACTTGGCGGAATTAGATTAGGTTTTGAAAACGCATTTAAAAATTTAGGTTTTGAAACAGAATGTGTAATGACATCTGAAATAAAACCATATGCTATAAAAACTTTAAAACATAATTTTGGGCAAGATTTTTTAGCGGGCGATATTTTTGATATTAGAAATGAATTTATACCCGAATTTGACTTTTTGTTAGGTGGTTTTCCTTGTCAACCTTTTAGCGCAAGTGGAAAACGTCAGGGTTTTGTTGACACAAGAGGAACTCTTTTTTTTGAAATAGAAAGAATTTTGAGAGATAAAAAGCCTTATGGTTTTATTTTGGAAAATGTTGAAGGTTTAGTTAAACACGATTTGGAATTTAAAACTGATACAATTGGAAGAACACTTTCAACAATACTTGATAAATTAGAAAATGAATTAGGATATAATGTTTCTTGGAAAGTTTTTGATTCTCTAGAGTTTGGTTTGCCACAATCAAGAAAAAGAATTTTTATTGTTGGTACAAAAAACGAAACAATTGATTTGAGCGGAAATGAGCCAAAATATAATAAGCTTGAAAGTATTTTTGAAAAAGGTTTACCAACTATTAATTCTGATTTCACGAATAAATTATTTTCGCATTTAGAGTTAAAGGATTTGTATGGCAAATCTATAAAAGACAAAAGAGGCGGTGAAAATAATATACATAGTTGGGAAATTGGATTAAAAGGAGAAATTTCAAAGGAACAATCAATATTATTAAATAAGTTGTTTAGAGAACGACGTAAAAAACAATGGGCGAGTGAAATTGGAATTGATTGGATGGACGGAATGGCGTTAACATTACAACAAATTAATACATTCATAGATTGTTCAGAAAATGAATTATTTTTAATGTTGGAAGATTTAACAAAGAAAGGATATTTGAAATTTGAGTTTCCTAAAAAATTGATTAAAGAAGAAACAGAAAATGGTATTAAAACGTATAGGGTTTATGATGAAACAAAACCAAAAGGATATAATATTGTAACAGGAAAATTAAGCTTTGAAATTAATAAAATTTTAGATCCAAATGATATTGCCCCAACTTTGGTAGCTACTGATGTTTCCCGTTTGGCTGTTCCTGATGGAGAAGGGTTAAGACGATTAACAATTAGAGAAGGACTTCGATTATTTGGTTATCCTGAATGGTATGAAATTCCAACAAAAGAATATGATGCTTTTGATTTATTAGGAAATACGGTTGCAGTTCCTGTTGTTGAGTTTGTTGCAAATAAATTAGCGATTGAATATGCTAAAAATTCATATCAAATTAAAGAACAATTGATTAACGCATAATAACAAAAAAATCGCCTATGGCGATTTTTTTGTTATTTTAAATGTTGACTTAATATTTCATCTAATTGGTTTATGTTTTTCTGATTTATTACATAATCACTTGCATTGTAAATTCTGTTTAAATCGTTTTGTCTTCCTACCCAACCAAAACCATCACAATAATTAATCATTGTAATTCTATTCCCTCGATGGTTTGCATTATGTCTCATTAAAATTCCGTATAATTCTACTAATTGGTCTGCTCGTTTAGATTGTCCACTTCCTGTTGTAATATTATATGAAGATTCCATTAAAAGAATAGGATTTCCAAGACTAGGAATCAAAAAATCAATATTTTTATTGAATAAAGGATATTCTTTTTGAGTTTCATAAGTCAAATCAGGTTTGATTCTTTTTTTATAATCTTCAATTTTATTTTTGATTAAAGTTTCAACGTGAGCTCCGACTTCATTTGAATATTTACCTTGGATTTCATTATCGTTTAATATACGTTGAACATAACTATAATTGGATAAATCTGAAATAAATTCTTTGTCTTTAAGTTTGAAATTTCTCATATAATACAATGGGATTTCGTGACCAATTTTTGAAAATCTACCATTCAAAAAGAAATCTATCAAAATATTTTTGAACTCAATATTTTGTTGCATTGTTTTAGAAATTCTTTTTATATCCCATTCAGTATTAAATTCTTCTTTATAAATTCTGTATCTCAACAAAGAAACAACTCTTTTCAGCCTTTCTTCTGAAAGACCAATTAAAGAAACTAATGCTTTTAGTTTTATTAATGCATTAAAATTATCATCATCAATTGTAAGGAATTTAGATAGATTTTCAGTGGAGCTTAAGTTTCCGCTTGAATCATTTATAAATTGAGTTAATGGTTTTATACTTTGTAAAAAATTATTATCGAAAACATCGTCAATCATAAATGACATACTGTTCTTCCATTCCTCAAAACTTATCTTCTGCATTGTATTAGATTTTGTTATTTTTTTCAAATATAATGTAAATCTTTCGATTTCCGGTTTTTTGGGAATATAGCAGGTAACGTCCCGCTACTACAGCGGGTTTGGGACTAAATTAAGCCCATTCTTCGGATTTGCCAAATCATAACAAATACAAAACCATCTTTCCATTAAACCAATTGCCCAAATCCGTTGTAGTAGCTGTTAGTGGCAGGCTCTTTTGTTTTAGTATTTTACGATTTCTGATAATTTTCCATTTTTAAAATATAGCTTATATATTCCTGTATATTCCCAAATTTCGATTTCTCCGCTTGCATTTTTATAATTTTTTCTATTTAAAGTTGTTCCTAAAAGCTCGGAACACATATCCTTTGACATTCCTACTGTCAGTTTCTCTTGGTAGACTAATTTTCCAAATTTTTCGCCATATTTTTTAACAAGAGCACTTTCTTCTAATTTCTTTTTATTTGCATTTCCTTTTTTTAGCTTTTCAAAATCATTTTTCGTTAAAAGCACATCTTCAAAATTCCATCTACTACCTTTTAAATCAAAAATAACTTTATCTTTTTCATTGCTTAATAAAACTGTAAATACAATTTCTTCATCATCAGCGTTGTTACTTTCTTCTATTTTTAAATCTTTTTTTCTTAATAATGTAAGTTCTCCTTTCCATTCAGTTCCTTTATCAATATACATTGTGTAATCAGTTTTTGATATAGGATTTCTAATTGCGTTAAAATCATTAATGGCAATAAAGGTTTTTCCATTTATTAATTCTTTCTTTTTTTCAAAATATGGTGATAAAATAAATTGCGGATTTGATGAGGATTCAATTACATAAATAGTTTCATTGTTTGAATTATCTTTTAGTTCAAACAATATATCTGCAAAAAAATCTTTGCCAAAATTGCTTTTGACTTCGTTATATATTTCTGATTTTTCAAATGAAGGATTAATATTAGCAATAGTGAAATATTTATTGCCGATTTGTGACCAATTTAGAATTTCAATTTTGTCGGTTTTCTTAAAAAATAGTATATCATTTTTTCGGTAATTGTCTGAATATGTTGGGTAATATATTTTTAAACCGTTATATCTCTTATAATATTCATTGGCTTCACATTGTTTTTCATCAAATGGATTTTTCCCACTACCGCTTTCAAGTATTTGAGTAACTTTTGCTCGATAATATTCTGAATGTTCGATAAAATTTTCGGTTGGATTGTAGGGAGGGAAGTTTACTTTTTTTTCGACTTCTACAGCTTTTTCAATTTTTCCGATTTCGACTTGTGAAAAGATTGATATTGTAAATAGAGATGCAACAAATGCAAAAAATAGTTTTTTGTTCATTTTTTAAGTTATTTATGTTTTCCTAAAATTGGGTTTAAATGCTTGGCTAAATCATTTTCTAAAACTTCCATTAGATTAATCATTTCAGCTTCAAATTCAAAAACAGTTAGTTTTAAATTCAAATTAAGTTCTTTTGCCCAATAAAATAGTTGTAATCCTTGTGTTCTATTTACTTTGTAATAACCTAAATGCTGAATAAGTCTTCCCCAAAAATGGCGTTTAACTTTTCCTACGTAAAGTATTTTGCTTTCTATGATTTTCGTTTTAATCGCAGGAATTGATTTCGAATTTTCGCTAGTTGAATATTGCTTTATTCTATCAATTATTTCGGAAGTTAAGTTGTCGGAAGTTATTTCAAAGTAATACAAACAAGGTCCAACAAATTCCTTTAATTCAGTAAACATTTTTTCATATTTATCAGAATTAGTAATGTTAATATGATTATAATCTTCTAAATCGCAACAATTTATGTTAAATTCTTTTCTTCTTTTTACTCCGTTTTTAGATACGTTTTGTAAAGGAATAACAGCATTTCTGCTAATTTCTTTAATGGTATTTTCCATATAAATTTTGTTTTTTCTGCTTTTTTTTGGCGAGCTTGCCACTAACGTCAGTTCGTCTAAAAACCCTTTTTAGTTAACTACGTTTACCCAAAAATAGTTATTTACACGAGTTGTAAGT
>NZ_JAAEHL010000023.1 GCF_010614725.1 Flavobacterium ajazii | reverse complement strand
AAAATATACGATGAAGAGTTTGATCCTGGCTCAGGATGAACGCTAGCGGCAGGCTTAACACATGCAAGTCGAGGGGTAGAGTTCTTCGGAATTTGAGACCGGCGCACGGGTGCGTAACGCGTATGCAATCTGCCTTTCACAGAGGGATAGCCCAGAGAAATTTGGATTAATACCTCATAGTATAATCAAACCGCATGGTTTAATTATTAAAGTCACAACGGTGAAAGATGAGCATGCGTCCCATTAGCTAGTTGGTAAGGTAACGGCTTACCAAGGCAACGATGGGTAGGGGTCCTGAGAGGGAGATCCCCCACACTGGTACTGAGACACGGACCAGACTCCTACGGGAGGCAGCAGTGAGGAATATTGGTCAATGGGCGCAAGCCTGAACCAGCCATGCCGCGTGCAGGATGACGGTCCTATGGATTGTAAACTGCTTTTGTACAGGAAGAAACACTCCTTCGTGAAGGAACTTGACGGTACTGTAAGAATAAGGATCGGCTAACTCCGTGCCAGCAGCCGCGGTAATACGGAGGATCCAAGCGTTATCCGGAATCATTGGGTTTAAAGGGTCCGTAGGCGGTTTAGTAAGTCAGTGGTGAAAGCCCATCGCTCAACGGTGGAACGGCCATTGATACTGCTGAACTTGAATTATTAGGAAGTAACTAGAATATGTAGTGTAGCGGTGAAATGCTTAGAGATTACATGGAATACCAATTGCGAAGGCAGGTTACTACTAATGGATTGACGCTGATGGACGAAAGCGTGGGTAGCGAACAGGATTAGATACCCTGGTAGTCCACGCCGTAAACGATGGATACTAGCTGTTGGGGGCAACTTCAGTGGCTAAGCGAAAGTGATAAGTATCCCACCTGGGGAGTACGGGCGCAAGCCTGAAACTCAAAGGAATTGACGGGGGCCCGCACAAGCGGTGGAGCATGTGGTTTAATTCGATGATACGCGAGGAACCTTACCAAGGCTTAAATGTAGATTGACCGATTTGGAAACAGATCTTTCGCAAGACAATTTACAAGGTGCTGCATGGTTGTCGTCAGCTCGTGCCGTGAGGTGTCAGGTTAAGTCCTATAACGAGCGCAACCCCTGTTGTTAGTTGCCAGCGAGTAGTGTCGGGAACTCTAACAAGACTGCCAGTGCAAACTGTGAGGAAGGTGGGGATGACGTCAAATCATCACGGCCCTTACGCCTTGGGCTACACACGTGCTACAATGGCCGGTACAGAGAGCAGCCACCTCGCGAGGGGGAGCGAATCTATAAAGCCGGTCACAGTTCGGATCGGAGTCTGCAACTCGACTCCGTGAAGCTGGAATCGCTAGTAATCGGATATCAGCCATGATCCGGTGAATACGTTCCCGGGCCTTGTACACACCGCCCGTCAAGCCATGGAAGCTGGGGGTGCCTGAAGTCGGTGACCGCAAGGAGCTGCCTAGGGTAAAACTGGTAACTAGGGCTAAGTCGTAACAAGGTAGCCGTACCGGAAGGTGCGGCTGGAACACCTCCTTTCTAGAGCCTCAAGTGTTAGCCGAAAGGCACGCTGAGGAAATAAGATGCAAAAACTATAGGTTTTGAATCTTAAGATTGTATTACTCTTGCTGTTAATTTAAAAAAAATGATAAAGAATTAAGTAAAACAGAGTCTCGTAGCTCAGCTGGTTAGAGTACTACACTGATAATGTAGGGGTCGGCAGTTCGAGTCTGCCCGGGACTACTTTTTAAGCTTTAAATTTAAAGATTGAAAGATTTTAAAATTAAAAGATAAAAGACTGAAAAGCTTAATTAAAAAGGAAATTCTAGAGTTGAGTTCTTATGAATAGAAGTTCATAATTCATAATTCACAATTCATAATTAGATTGGGGGATTAGCTCAGCTGGCTAGAGCGCCTGCCTTGCACGCAGGAGGTCAACGGTTCGACTCCGTTATTCTCCACAAAGTTCATTGACATATTGAGATAAGAAAATATTTAAAAAGTAGAAAGAACACGCTTTTTATTTGGAGACAAATAAAAACGTAAGTACAATAAGCAAAATAAGGGCGTATGGGGGATGCCTAGGCTCTCAGAGGCGAAGAAGGACGTGATAAGCTGCGAAAAGCTGCGGGGACGGGCACACACCGATTGATCCGTAGATATCCGAATGGGGCAACCCACTATGTTGAAGACATAGTACACCGATAGGTGGGCAAACCCGCTGAACTGAAACATCTAAGTAGGCGGAGGAGAAGAAAACAAAAGTGATTCCGTAAGTAGTGGCGAGCGAACGCGGATTAGCCCAAACCAATGTTGTTACGGCAATGTTGGGGTTGTAGGACCACGATATTTCTTGCACAAGGAACTAGAATCTACTGGAAAGTAGGACCCTAGAGAGTGATAGTCTCGTATAGGTAACAAGTGTAAAGGATAGTGGTATCCTGAGTAGGGCGGGGCACGTGAAACCCTGTCTGAATTTGGCGGGACCATCCGCTAAGGCTAAATACTCCTGAGAGACCGATAGTGAACCAGTACCGTGAGGGAAAGGTGAAAAGAACCGTGAATAACGGAGTGAAATAGATCCTGAAACCATACGCTTACAAGCGGTCGGAGCCCTTTCGTGGGGTGACGGCGTGCCTTTTGCATAATGAGCCTACGAGTTAACGTTGCTGGCAAGGATAAGTCATTAAGTGATGGATCCGTAGCGAAAGCGAGTCTGAATAGGGCGCTTTAGTCAGTAGTGTTAGACGCGAAACCGTGTGATCTACCCATGGGCAGGATGAAGCTGTGGTAACACACAGTGGAGGTCCGAACCGGTTGACGTTGAAAAGTCTTCGGATGACCTGTGGGTAGGGGTGAAAGGCCAATCAAACTCGGAAATAGCTCGTACTCCCCGAAATGCATTTAGGTGCAGCGCTGATAATAGTTATATAGAGGTAGAGCTACTGATTGGATGCGGGGGCTTCACCGCCTACCAATTCCTGACAAACTCCGAATGCTATATAATGTTTTACAGCAGTGAGGGCTTGGGTGCTAAGGTCCAAGTCCGAGAGGGAAAGAACCCAGACCATCAGCTAAGGTCCCCAAATATATGCTAAGTTGAAAGAACGAGGTTTGTCTGCCCAGACAGCTAGGATGTTGGCTTGGAAGCAGCCATTCATTTAAAGAGTGCGTAACAGCTCACTAGTCGAGCGGACGAGCATGGATAATAATCGGGCATAAGCATATTACCGAAGCTATGGATTTTGCAGCAATGCAAAGTGGTAGGGGAGCATTCCAGCAGGGTTGAAGGTGTATCGTAAGGTATGCTGGACTGGCTGGAAAAGAAAATGTAGGCATAAGTAACGATAATGCGGGCGAGAAACCCGCACACCGAAAAACTAAGGTTTCCACAGCTATGCTAATCAGCTGTGGGTTAGTCTGGACCTAAGGCGAACCCGAAAGGGACAGTCGATGGCCAACGGGTTAATATTCCCGTACTACTGATTACTGTGATGGGGTGACGGAGTGATGAAAGCGCCGCGAACTGACGGAATAGTTCGTTAAAGTACCTAGCTATAGGCTCTCTAGGCAAATCCGGAGAGCTTGGTGAAATACGATAGTACTCGGAGTCTTCGGACAAAGAGATAGTGCGCCTAAGGGCTTCCAAGAAAAACCTCTAAACTTCAGGTAATTAGTACCAGTACCGTAAACCGACACAGGTAGTTGAGGAGAGAATCCTAAGGTGCTCGAGAGATTCATGGCTAAGGAATTAGGCAAAATAGACCTGTAACTTCGGGAGAAAGGTCGCCAGCGTAAGCTGGCCGCAGTGAAGAGGTCCAGGCGACTGTTTATCAAAAACACAGGGCTCTGCAAAATCGTAAGATGAAGTATAGGGCCTGACACCTGCCCGGTGCTGGAAGGTTAAGAGGAGATGTTATCTTCGGAGAAGCATTGAATTGAAGCCCCAGTAAACGGCGGCCGTAACTATAACGGTCCTAAGGTAGCGAAATTCCTTGTCGGGTAAGTTCCGACCTGCACGAATGGTGTAACGATCTGGACACTGTCTCAGCCATGAGCTCGGTGAAATTGTAGTAACGGTGAAGATGCCGTTTACCCGCAGTGGGACGAAAAGACCCTGTGCACCTTTACTATAGCTTAGTATTGACCTTGGATAAATGATGTGTAGGATAGGTTGGAGACTGTGAAGTGGCGTCGCCAGGCGTTGTGGAGTCATTGTTGAAATACAACCCTTTGTTTATCTGAGGCCTAACCCCGCGTTGCGGGGGACATTGCTTGGTGGGTAGTTTGACTGGGGTGGTCGCCTCCAAAAGAGTAACGGAGGCTTCTAAAGGTTCCCTCAGTACGCTTGGTAACCGTGCGTAGAGTGCAATGGCATAAGGGAGCTTGACTGAGAGACATACAGGTCGATCAGGTACGAAAGTAGAGCATAGTGATCCGGTGGTTCCGCATGGAAGGGCCATCGCTCAAAGGATAAAAGGTACGCCGGGGATAACAGGCTGATCTCCCCCAAGAGCTCATATCGACGGGGGGGTTTGGCACCTCGATGTCGGCTCGTCACATCCTGGGGCTGGAGAAGGTCCCAAGGGTTGGGCTGTTCGCCCATTAAAGTGGCACGCGAGCTGGGTTCAGAACGTCGTGAGACAGTTCGGTCTCTATCTACTGTGGGCGTTAGAAATTTGAGTGGATCTGATTCTAGTACGAGAGGACCGAATTGGACTAACCTCTAGTGTATCTGTTGTCCCGCCAGGGGCACCGCAGAGTAGCTACGTTGGGAAGGGATAAGCGCTGAAAGCATATAAGCGCGAAACCCACCACAAGATGAGATTTCTTTTAAGGATCGTGGAAGATGACCACGTTGATAGGCTACAGATGTAAAGGCAGTAATGTCATAGTCGAGTAGTACTAATAATCCGTAAGCTTATGTACGACTTTTCCCGGGCCGCAAGGCTCGGGAGGAAACTTTCTAAACTATTTTACTTTTCTTTATCTCAGTATGTTAAAATATTG
>NZ_JAAEHL010000022.1 GCF_010614725.1 Flavobacterium ajazii | reverse complement strand
CAAAGCATATAAAAAGAAAACCTCGCAATCAGCGAGGTTTTTTTGTGTTTTATAGCGAAGCTACATTTTTCTGAAAGAAATCTTTAAACTTCTTTTGTGTCAGGAAAGTATCGACCATTTTAAAAACCATACTTTTTTCTTCGGGTTCAAGTTCCTGAATCAATTTAACCTGCTCTACAAGTGTTTTATCTTCTATGGTTACTTCTTGTGGAATATCTCCTTCAAAGTTTACAAGCTGGTCAATAGTCATATTGAAATACTTAGCGATTTTACTAATGGCATCAATAGACAAATCCCTGTCGCCTGTCTCTACCCTTGAATAATTAGAACGGTGCATTGCAATAAGGTCTGCAATGGATTGTTGGGTTAATCCTTTTTCTTCCCTTATCCTCTTTATATTTTTACCAATGTGTTGCATACTGTATAATTTGTTGTAAAGTTATCCAAAAAGCACAAATAAAGCAATATGTATCTTTTTGATAAATTATTAGTTGTTTTATTGATACATATATTTTATATTTGTGACGTATCAAATTAACACAAACGTTAAATCCCAGTACTTATGGCAATCCAAAATCCCAAACAAGTCAAGCTTCAGCCCAAACACAGAGCCTTAACCTATGGATGTAAAAAAGTTCCCTGGCTAAGCGTGAGCGGTGTATGGTTAGAAGAATTAGGATTTAAAGCCGGGGATATGGTGAGAATCCTAACGAGTGAAAAGCAGTTAATCATAGAACTTATAGAAAATCAAATCCCGGAGAAGCCAATCCTGAAAAAACGCAAGTAATGACCATATCAGAAATCAAAGAAAACCTAAACCTGTCAGCTGTATTAGCGCATTACCATTTACAGCCCAACAAAAACAATATGCTGTTGTGTCCCTTCCACGAAGACACAAAACCCAGTTTACAAGTTAATCCAACGCAAAATAAATACAAATGCCACGCCTGCGATAAAAAAGGCGATGTAATCCAGTTTGTTCAGGATTATGAAAAGCTGACCAAGCGGGAAGCAATTTTAAAATGTGTAACGATGATTGGCCAAGTAATTACAAACGTTCCTGATATTATAAAAACTCAAACGACAAAAATCACAGAAGACAAAAGTGTTTTTTTAGAAAAGATGTTCCAGAGTTTTAGAAAAGGAATTTTTAATAGTCCGCCAGCGAAAGAATACTGCAAAAAAAGAAATCTAAATGTAGAGCTTTTACAAATTGGTTTTAATGGTGGACAGTTCCACCACGGTATACGAAGAGACGAAACCCTAATCAATAATTGTTTAGCCGTTGGATTGCTTCTGGACAGGAACATCATCAGTAAAACAGGCGAAAAAGCGTTTAATGTTTTTGGAAATAAATCAATTGTCTTCCCATTAAAAAACAAAGAAAATCAGATTGTCAGCCTGTATTTTAGAAGCACGATAAATGAAAAAGAAGCCAAACATTTTTATCTGAAGAACCGTTGTGGGCTTTATCCCCATTACCCCAGTCCAGCCACTAAAAAACTAATCCTGACCGAAAGTATTATTGATTGTGCGAGCCTGTTACAAATCACAGAAATAGCAGAAAACTACAGTTTATTAGCCTGTTACGGAACCAACGGGCTGAACGAAGAAATCCAAAACGCTATTTTAGAACTCACAGAACTGGAAGAAATCATATTTGTTTTTGACAACGATACCGCAGGAAACGAAGCCATAAAAAAATATGCCCAGCAGTTCAAGCAATACAAAACATCCACAATAGAACTACCTAACAAAGACATAAACGAAACCCTGCAACTGCACGAACCCGAAATATTTACGGAACTTTTAGAGAAAAGAAAGAAACTAAATCTTTCTTTTTGCTCCGCCAGTTCGCTATCGCTCGGGTCAATTGAAGATATTATAACCAAAACCACCACCAAAAAACCTACTGCAGAACCAATACAAAATACCAATTTAGAGAATGTAGTTGACTTTTTAAAAGCCAAAGATTTATTAAATAGATTGAATATACAAATAGGCAAAGCGGGTATCGTTGGTGAGGAAAACTCACGCTTATTGTTGTTTTTAATTATTATCAGTTATCTAAACAAACACCCTATTCACGGTATTGTACAAGGAAGTTCGGGAAGCGGAAAAACCCATATAATCAGCAAAATAGCTGATTTAATGCCACAAGAAGACGTACTTCGGTTTACGCGGATAACCGAAAGCAGTCTGTACAACTGGGGAGAGTTCGACCTGTTCCAAAAAATCATCATCATCGAAGATTTGGACGGCCTCAAAGAAGATGCTTTGTATGCGCTCCGGGAATTAATATCAAACCAATTTTTGAGCAGTTCCGTATCAATAAAAGACAAAAAAGGAAACAATAAATCAGCCAAGAAAGAAGTAAAAGGACAGTTTAGCAGTTTATCGGCAACCACCAAAGGCGAAACCTATGAGGACAATATGAGCCGTAGTTTTTTGATAGCCGTAGACGAAAGCAAGGAACAGACCCAAAGAATTATCACGCACCAAAACAAACGAAATGCGGGAGAAATCGACCCCAAAACACAGCAAAAAGCCGTTCATTTTATACAGCAAATGGTACGGAACTTAACCCATTACGAAGTTATAAACCCATACGCTACCAAATTACAATTACCTGAAAAAGTCCATAAAATAAGACGGCTAAACGAAATGTACCAAGCCGTAATAAAACAGGTTACGTTCCTGAACCAACACCAAAGACAGCTTACCAAAGACAATCAGTTAATCACCCAAATCGAGGACATAGAACAGGCAACAGAAGTGCTTTTTGAAAGCATTGTTTTAAAAGTTGATGAACTCGACGGCAGTTTAAGACAATTTTTTGAACGACTAAAAAAGTATGTAAAAAGCAAAGAAACTGAATTTACACAAAGAGAAATCCGTCAGGAACTCAACATCAGCAAAACCCAGTTACAGCGGTTTATCAATAGTTTACTCGAACTGGAATACATCAGATACAAAGGCGGTTTTTCTAACAAAGGTTTGAAATATGTAGTTGATTATTGGGATAACCATCAAAAATTAAGAACCGAAATCAAAGGTTTTCTTATGAAGCAGATTGAAGAATTAAAGCAATTATGACCAAAGTTTGGGTTGCTGTGGGTCGCTATTGGGTCACTAGAAAATAGTGTAACAATCTAAAATATAGAATCTTAACTCTAAAATTATATCTGGCGACCCTAAACCCCAAAAAAGAAGTAAGCAAAAACATCATAGGCATTATAAACATCATATTAAAGCTATGTTTGAAAATACGATTTATGAATTTAGAAAGGAACTGGAAAACCTGGGATATTGCAAAACAGTAATACAGAATTACCCTAAATATGTCCAAAAGCTATTAGAATTTACCAAAGAAAGCCCTTGTAAAACTACCCAGAACCACATCAGGGAATACTACCAGTATTTACAAACCAAACCCAATCCAAAAAGAACAGGAACTATAAGCCAAAGCCACATAAAGAGCATTTTACTGGCAATCAGATTATTTTTTGAATATTTAGAACGATTAGGGAAAATCAAGCGAAATCCATATACTTTAAAAGTTAAAAGCCTAGTCAATAATCCAAGAAACATACTTACTCAAAACGAAATCCAAATCCTCTATAAAACCGCTCAAAACCTAGAAGAAACCATATTATTACACTTGTGTTATGGTTGTGGATTACGAAGAACCGAAGCCCAGGACCTGAATATAAAAGATGTGAATTTTGAGCAAAAACTACTCTTTGTAAGACGTGGAAAAGGTAAAAACCGCAGGGTAATCCCAATTACAGAGAAAATAACAAACGATTTACAAGAATACTACAAGCAAAGTGAGTTGTATAGGAATGAAAAACAAGAAGCCTTTTTTATAACCCATCAAGGCAACAGAATAAAAGGAACAACGATCTATAAAACCTTTAAAAAACTACTGAAAAAAGCCAAAATAAATACTTCAGGCGCAACTATTTGTTTGCATAGTTTACGTCATAGCATAGCCACACACTTGTTAGAAAACGAAATGAGTATTGAAATGGTCAGAAACTTTTTAGGACATCAGAACTTAAAGACAACCCAGATTTATACAAGGGTAAATCACTTAAAACTAAAACAATGAGCAATGAACTTAGAAGAATATTTATTAAAACACTTACAGCCTTCAACGGTTAAAAACTATTTATATGAAATAGAAAAATACCAATTATTAAACAAAAGAACTGCAACTTATGACTATGCAAGAGTGATGCGATACGTTGAAAATTTACGCTCCAGATATCCACCACAAACCATTGAACGAATAGTAGCCAGTATCAAAAAATACTATGATTATCTAATTGAAACAGGCAAAAGAACCGATAATCCTGCAAGAGCCATAAAGCTAAAAGACAGTAAAGAAACACCCATCCAATTACAGGATTTATTTACTGAAAAAGAACTACAAAGCCTTTTAAAACCAAGAGTTGAACGTTATCCGTTTTTGGCCAAAAGAAACCAGATTATAATGAGTTTACTAATTTATCAGGGAATCAAAACAGGCGAACTCATCAAAATAAAAATCCAGGACATAGATCTGGAAAAAGCACAAATAAAAATCTACGGAACAGCCTTAACCAATAACAGAACCTTACAACTCAAAGCACAACAAATATTACTGCTTCACGAGTATATAAACCAGCACAGAAAAGAACTTATTACTTTTAGAACCAAAGAAGATTATTTACTATTATCAAAACTCGGAACACCAACTACAATCGAAGATATTAGTTATTTATTATCAACGTACAATCGAAAAGACTTTGGCGGAAAAACACTCACAACAATAACGATCAGACAAAGCGTTATAGCCAATTTATTAGCCAGGAATAATGATTTACGCATTGTTCAGGAGTTCGCAGGACACAAGCATTTAGATACTACAGAAAAGTACAAAGAAACAGGATTACACGCACTAAAGACAGCTATTGACAAATTACATCCAATCCGATAAAATAACATAATATGCTATTTAGTAATATAATATGTTACTGGTTAGATTTTTTTTAAAAGTAAAAGAATAGCATTTATGTTGTGAATTTAAACGCAAACCACAACTAGTCAGGATTTTTTTTAAAAGGGAAAATAAGGAAGTATCGTTTTTTACAAACGAATAAATCCCAAAAAGAGAAGCAATAAAACCGATAGCGTTTATTAAATCCATACATCAAATATAGGAATAAAAAGAAACAATCTGCTAATCAAGACGGAAAGCAAAAAAGCGGTCTCCCTCCGGTCGTTCGTTTTGTTCCGTTCGGCTGTTCCAGTCGTCCCGCAAAAAGGCGGGACTCCGTTCCACAGTTCACTCGTCAGCATAGCACCTGCCAGCTCTGAAAAAGAGCAGGCAGTCACTACGCTTCCTCGTCCTCATCTTCACACACTCACTTCCTGCGTTCGTCGGGGCTACTACATCCACAATACCGCTTCATTACGTTCCGCTCCGTAAACTCCGCTGCACTTCATTCAGCCGTATTTGCGTCCACCGCCCCTTATTTTTTCAGCGGTTGCTCATTCGCTCAGCCATCGGGGTTGCCCCACTTCGTTCTGCAGTGGATTAAGGAACGCTAACGCTGACTTTTATTTTTTCCCCGCCGTTACACGCTCGCATCCCTTCAGCCCCGAAAAAAGGGCTTCCCGGTCTGCGGTGGCTGTTCGAGGCCGCAACACCGCGTGGCGCTCCTCGGTATTGTTCCGTGAAAACTCCACAATCCCTGCGGTGCTTCGGGGTGTTAGTTGAACCGCATAACTCAATCGCCGTAGGGCTATGCTCATTTTTTTAGAAGAATGCCAGGGAAATTTATCTTAAAAAACACCTTTTAGGTTCTGGCATCCTTCCAAAAAAATCGAGCGCACGATTAAAGATAATCAGCCAAGTTTAGGCAAAACGGAATGTTCTGGCATTTTTGGAAAGCATAATCGATAAAAACAGAATCTTTTTTCAATTGAAATAAGGTTTTAAAAGGGTGATTTTTTGTGTCCTATTTTATTTTTAAACCTATAAATACCTTGCAAACGCTAGGGTTTTTAGAAAACCGTCCTTTTTTGCGGTCTAAAACCCTAATAAGCGAGTAAAAAATAATTTAAAAAAAAATCAACTTTTTTGAAAAATGGGAATATTTATATATAAAGAATATATTATGAACACAATGTTATTATCATTAATAATCGTTTTAGTCTTCATCATTGTGATGACTATTATCTTAAGTTTTGTCGAAAAAGACAGAATACCTCTAATGGCAAGTTTTTTTGAAAAAGTGTTGCCCAAAATACCATTTAGTAAAATGTTCCCTGGAAAGAAAAAATAAATCTTTTTTTTTCAATTGAAATAAAAAGCTATTTTTGAAGCACGTTCTTACAAAAAGGTCTTGCTCGCGGGAG
>NZ_JAAEHL010000021.1 GCF_010614725.1 Flavobacterium ajazii | reverse complement strand
ATACTTGTATGCGCCTGCTCAATATTTTGCCTCGCCCGAGCGTCTGTTTTCAGCTCCCGCGAGCAAGACCTTTTTTGTAAGAACGTGCTTCAAAAATAGCTTTTTATTTCAATTGAAAAAAAAGATTCCGTTCTTTTATCGATTATGATTTCCAAAAATACCAGATGTTTAAATTCAAAAACCAATTCGGCTGATTGTCTTTAATCGTGCGCTCGATTTTTTTGGAAGGATGCCTTCCTTAATTTTCAATTGAAAAAAAAATCCCTTGGCATTCTTCCAAAAAAATGAGCATAGCCCTGTGGCGACTGAACTATGCGGTTCAACTAACACCCCGAAGCACCGCAGGGATTGTGGAGTTTTTCACGGAACAATACCGAGGAGCGCCACGCGGTGTTGCGGCCTCGAACAGCCACCGCAGACCGAGAAGCCCTTTTTCTGGGCTGAAGGGATGCGAGCGTGTAACGGCGGGGAAAAAATACAAGTCAGCGTCAGCGTTCCTTAATCCAATGCAGAACGAAGTGGGGCAACCCCGATGGCTGGGCGAATGAGCAACCGCTGAAAAAACAAGGGGCGACAGACGCAAATACGGCTGAATGAAGTGTAGCGGAGCGTAACGTAATGAAGCGGTATTGTGGATGTAGTAGCCCCGACGAACGCAGGAAGCGACCGTGTGGAGACTGGGGCGAGGAAGCGTAGTAACTGCCTGCCTTTTTTCAAGGCTGGCAGGTGCTATGCTGACGAGTGGACTGTGGAACGGAGGCTTTTTTCAGCCGACTGGAACAGCCCAGCGGAACAAAGGAAGCGACCGGAGGGAGACCGCTTTTTTGCTTCCGATTGTTCTTTTTTAAACCTATTTTTATTTGATGGGATGCAATTTTTCGATGGCTGTCTTTAGTGCGTGTAATCCTGTTTGACGGTATTTTTCTGTAGTGTCCGGACTTTTGTGTCCTGCAAAATGCTGTACGATTCTAAGGTCGTTATTCTTGGCTAACAGATTGGCTATTACACTTTGTCTGATGGTTGTTGCCGTTAGTTTCTTTTTGGATTGCTTTTGGTAGGTAGTAATCAGATAATCAATATCTTCTTTTCTTATCGGAGTTCCAAGTTTGCCCAGCAATAAAGCATTTTGGTCATTTCTAAACGTTTTTAGCTTGTTTCTGTCCTGATTGATAAATTCATACAACAAAAGGATTTGTTCGGCTTTTAAAGGTAAGTTTCTGGCGTTGGTAACTCCTGTTTCGGTTATTTGGATTGTGGCTTTTTCTAGATCAATATCGGTTACTTTTAGCTGTTCTATTTCTCCGATTCGTAAAGCCTGATGAACCAATAAACTTATTATTATTTTGTTCCTTTTGGTTAAAAATGGATAGCGTTCTATTCTTGGAACTAGCAGTATTTGCAACTCTTTTTCGGTAAATAAGTCCTGCAATTGGATTGGGTTTTCCTTACCGTCCCGTATTTTGATGGCTCTTGCCGGATTGTCTTTTCTTTTGCCTGTTTCAATTAAATAATCGTAATATTTTTTGATAGAGGCGATTACTCTTTTTACATTGCTTACGCTGTGCTGATTGCGCAATATTTCTATGTATTGCATTACTTTCCCATAGTCATATTTGTCTGCATTTTTATTGTTCTTCTTGTAGGTATTGATGTCGTAAAGATAACTTTGGGCAGAACTTTGCATTAAACTTTGTCTTAAAAATTCTTCTATACTCATTGATGTAATTTTGTTTTTAAAAAATTAATTCGGGTATAAATCTGTGTCGATACGAGTTGGCTGTGCCCTAAAAAATCCCTGACCATTTCGATTGACATTTCATTTTCTAAAAGATGTGTTGCGATACTGTGGCGAAGCGAGTGCAGGCAATAGTTTTCAGGCTTTAAGCTTTGGGTTCTCTGGAGTACTTTTTTAAAGGTTTTATAAATTGTACTTCCTTTTACTGGAGTTCCTAAACTGCTGATTAAAAAGCTTTCCTGAGTTTCTTTTCGGTAGATTTCAATATCATTACAATATTTGCTTAAGTCTTTTACAATAGCTTCTGTAAGTGGTATTACCCTGCGTTTTTTACCTTTTCCTTTCCTGATAAAGAGTAGTTTTTGTTCAAAGTTTACATCTTTCAGGTTCAGTAATTCTACTTCATTTCTTCGTAATCCACAGCCATAACACAGATGTAATATTGTTTTCTCCACGATATTCAGACAGCTTTCATACAGTAATTTAATTTCTTCCTGACTCAATACTATTCGTTCGTTTTTGGCAGTTTGTTTTATTCGTAAAGTATAAGGATTTCGTTTGATAGTTTTGGTTCTTTCCAGATACTCAAAATAGAGTTTAATGGCTAATAACTGGCTGTAAATATGGCTTTGGCTGATGATTTTCTTTGTTGTTCTGCTTGGTTTGACTTTTAAATATTCGTAGTAGTTTTTTATATGCTGGTCGGTTATTTTTAGAGCAGTTTCTTTGGTATATTCTAATAGTTTTTGTGCATATTTTGGATAATTATCTACTGCCGTTTTACTGTATCCCAAGCCTTTCAGTTCTCTCCTAAAGTCATTTATGGTATCTTCTATTATCATCTATTACGTTTTTGAGGTTGTACTTTTTATTTCGACCGAACGCTAGACAAAGTTTTTGGTTTATAGTTGATGGTTGTTGGGTTTATTGAAAATCTAGTGTTCGTTTGGTGTTCGGTTAGCGTTCGTTAGTGTTCGTTAGTGTTCGTTAGTGTTCGTTAGTGTTCGTTAGTGTTCGGGCGGTGAGCCACCGCTGGCAATTATTGATTAGGATTGAGTTGTTTAATCTGTTGTATAAAATGGTCTTTGAGTTTCTTTCTAACACTTTGGATATCATCAAAGTGGTAGATTTTATATTTATAGCCTTTGTTGCCGTGTCCAAATTGTTTGATGTATTCCAGTTGTACCAATTGATTGATGTAATGCTGTAATTGTGTCTTTTTAAATCCTGTGGTTTCCATGGCTTCAAAACGTGTAAAATCATCGGTCTTGAACTTCTTCTTCAGCTTTTCAAAAAACTGTCTTAAACTGCCGTCTAACTCGTCAATTTTCAGGATGATGCTTTCAAAAAGTATTTCTACTGCGTTTTCTACATCCTCTATTTGAGTGATTATTTTACCGTTATTGGTGTTTCTTTGGTACTGATTGATGATGGTTATTTGCTTGATAATGCTTTGGAACATTTCGTTTAACCTTCGTTTTTTATGTACGTTTTCAGGTAGTTGTATTTGAGTGGCATACGGGTTTTGTACTTCTTCTGTTTTTAAAGCTCTTAATATTTTTTGTAATTGTTCTTTGGCTTTTTCCTGCTCGGTTTCGTTGATTTCTCCGGCTATGCGCTTGTTTTGATAGTTTATGATTTTATCAGTTTGGTCCTGGCTTTCGTCTACCGCCAACAAAAAACTCCGGCTCATATTGTCCTCGTAGATTTCGCCTTTGGTGGTGGCTGACAGACTGCTAAAAATGCCTTTTACTTCTTTTTTGGTACTCTTGATGTTGCCTTTTTTATCCTTGATGGATACCGAGCTGGATAACCTTTGGTTACTGATTAATTCCCGCATGGCAAAAAGCGCTTCTTCTTTTAATCCGTCCAGATCTTCAATGATTAATAGTTTGTTTACCAAGTCATATTCTCCCCAATTGTATAAACTGCTTTCTGTTATTCTTGTAAATCGTAAAACATCTTCAGGCGGTACTAAATCTGCTATTTTGCTGATTAAATGGGTTTTTCCGCTTCCTGAACTTCCTTGTACGATGGCGTGTAAGGGCTGTTTGGTTTTATAACTTGATGCAATGATAAATAACAATAATCGGCTGTTTTCCTCTCCAATAATCCCGCTTTGTTCGATTAATTTATTGATTTGTTGCAGTAGATTATTTTGCTTTAAAATATCAATGGTGTTTTCTAAAATGGGTTGTTTGGGTTTTGGTTCTGCAGTAGTTTTTGGCTGTACTGGTTCTTTTTCAATAGTACTTTTATCTTCAATTGAAAATAAAAAGGGGAGTTCTTTTCTTTGCTCGATTAAATGGATTAAGATTTCGTTTTCGTGTCCTTGGATTAAACTATTAATATCTTCATCTTTTGGTGTTTCTACCTCGCTTATTTTTATTTTTGGGTGTAACTCTCGGATTATTTCAACATACCTTTTTACCGCTTCGTTTCCTGCTTTGTCTCCATCAAAGAAGAAAATGATTTCTTCTAATTGTCTTAATGGTTTGATAGCGTTTAAGATTTCGTCGTTTAGTCCATTGGTTCCATAGCAAGTTAATAGGGTGTAATTCTCTTTGATTTCGTCTATTTGTAATAAACTCGCTGTGTCGATTATAGCCTCTGTAAATAGTAATTTCTTGGTGTCCGGGTTTGGGTAATTGGGGTATAAACCTTGTCGGTTCTTAAGATAAAAATGCTTTGCATTTTCATTGTTTATCGTGCTTCTAAAGTAAAATGATACGATTTGGTTTTCCTTGTTTTTTAAAGGGAACAAGATTGATTTATTTCCAAAAGGTTTGTAAGCCTGTCCGCCTGTTCTGCTGTTGGTTCCTGCCTGTGTCAGCAGTCCGCACTGCAAAGCATCATTAATCAACTGTTCTTCTTTTCTTGCTCCGTGATGGAACTGCCCGCTATTAAAACCAACTTCTAATTTGTCAAAATCCAGATTTCTGCTCTGGCAATATTCTTTGGCCGGTTCACTGCACAACAAACCTTTTCTAAAACTTAAAAACATCTTTTCAAGGAAGTAAGTGTTTACTATTGCCGTTGTTTTTGGCTCTTGCTTTACTATTGTTTTTTGTATTGGCGTTATGGTTCCTATCATTGCGGTACATTTTTTTAAGGCTTCGTGTTTGGTTAGTTTTTCATAATCCTGGACAAACTGGATCACATCACCTTTTTTATCGCAAGCGTGACATTTGTAACGGTTTTGACCTAAACTTACCTGTAAACTCGGGGTTTTATCATCGTGGAACGGACACAACAGCATACTGTTTTTGTTGGGCGTTAAATTGTAATGCGCTAAGACAACTGACAGGTTTAGGTTTTCTTTGATTTCGGCTATGGTCATTGCTTGCGTTTTTTCAGGGGTTGCTTCTCCGGGATTTGATTTTCTATAAGCTCTATGATTAACTGCTTTTCGCTCGTTAGGATTCTCACCATATCACCGGCTTTAAATCCTAATTCTTCAAGCCATACTCCGCTCACGCTTAACCACGGAACTTTTTTACATCCATAGGTTAAGGCTCTGTGTTTGGGCTGAAGCTTGACTTGTTTGGGATTTTTAGAAGTCATAATGAAAAAATATAAAAAAAAACTCTTGTTATTATTAGATACAAATGTATCTAATTGTTTTCAATCAGACAAATCCTATTCGATTTTTTTGTATCTTATAATTTCTTAAATTTGCTTTTTAACATCAATAATATTAACTTTTATCCCTTTTTAGACATGAACACTGGTACTATTATATCACAACTAAGAGACAAAAACAGTTTCTCACAAAGTGATTTGGCTGAAAAAAGTCAGGTCTCTAGGGTTATGATTGGTAAATACGAGAGAGGTGAAGCAGTTCCTTCTATTGATGCTGCCAAAAAAATTGCAGATGCTCTTGGTGTTTCTTTAGATTATTTGGTTGGGCAGACCAGTCAAACTTCTTTTGATAAAAGAACTCTAGAACGTATTATTGAACTGGAACTTTTGGAGGAAAGTAAAAAACAGACATTGTACGATTTAATCGACACTTATATTAGGGATTTCAAAACCAGAAAAGCATTTGCTAATGTAGAGTAGCATTCTTATTTATAAACACAAAAAAACCTCGCAATTTTGCGAGGTTTCTTTTTTTTATATGCTTTGTCGATTCTCTTTGCCGGCACAGAAAACATTTCTGCCTATCGGTTTTTTTTGTAAATGTTAGATGCAATAATTAACCACCAATACATCTGATACATTACCAACCACAACGTAGATTAATTTCTGTAATTAGTTGTTTATAATTTTTAAAATTTGATGGAGATATAATCAGTTCTTTATCATCTTCCAGACTAAATTTATAATCGTAATACCCAGGAGTAATTTGACCAACCTCATAAATATGAGAACCATCTATAAATTCTTTGTCTAAACTTTTGATAGATGTATAAGGAATACTTTCTTTCCTTCTTGATAGAACGTAGATTTTTATGATTGTTTTTTCTTCTAAAATGAGTTTATAAATTGAATTTAAGTTATAAAATAAAACTAAACACCCAACTATCAAAAGAAAAGTGACAGGAAAAGTGACATCCGCATCTTTTTTATAATACATCTTAACATCTATTAACAAAATACTTAGACCAATACAAATAATTGGAAAAAAAATGTTTCTTAAAAGGTAAAGCTTTTCAAATTTTGAAACCACTATCATTTTTTATTTACATATATCTCAAAAGAAATAGTATCATTTATTGTTGGAGTAATTTTATCTTCAAATTCATAACTTACTATTGCTTTAATTGTATTTTTTCCAATTTTAGTTAAAATCTCTTGAACTTCAATTTGAGTCGGAGGTAAATGTTTGATGTCTCTTTTAACTTTTAAGTCATCTAAATTCATATTTGTTATTTTAAAATTGCATTTTGCATTTGGGATATTGGCAAGAATATAACCATATCTTAAAACATCACCTATTTTAAAAAATTGTTCTTTATTAGAAAATTTAGATTGATAAATTTCTTTAATTGTAGTACCATTATATTCTTTTACTCCTTTTTCATCAAAGCTTATAATAAAATAAGGTTCTCCAATATCATTATACATAATATATTTCCTAATTAAACCATTAGTATTGTAAAAAGTACTTTCTTCTATAATTTTACTGTTTTTTTTGTACTGAATGGATTCTAATTTTCCATTGTCAAAATAATAGATGCTTTTTCCATTAGGTTCGTTATTTAAAAAATTACCTTCGGCTATTTTAATTCCTTTTTCATTATAGTTCACAAATTTTCCTTGCTGAACCGACTTACCGTCTCTAATCACATATTCATTTGTACTTATTAATTTTCCAGAAGAACTATATTCTTCATAAGTATAGACTTTTTCATCTTTCAAAAAAAAAAAACAAAACTAATAGACAAAGTAGTATAGCGAATATTATTATATATTTTCTTTTCATTATTTCTTTTTTTCTTGTGCTTCTAAAACATCTCTACGAACATACTGATTATTATTTGGATTTTTAGGGTCATTTACTGTTTGAACCATATCAGAAGCCTTTTCTTTTTTACCTGCGTTCTCTTTAATTGCCTCCTGAACCTTCTTTTCTGCTTTATCTACTTTATCAGATAATTTACGTAAATCAGCAAATGCCTTCATTATGTCTTTATTACTTTTAAGATTATTTCCTGTTTTTGCTGCACCAGGAGCACCATCAAGAAATGCATCAGCACTAATATTATCTCCAACTTTTTTCCCAGTTGATTTTTCGTTTTCACCTCCACCCTTTTTAGAAGTTGCGGTAGTCGTTATTTCTTTATTGCTTGGCTCTTCCTGTTCTCTTACATATGTATTTATACTTTCTAAGAAGTCAGCTGTAGCATAGACTACCAATTTAACCAAATCAGTATTACCAGTTTTTGGATTATACGCTCTTTGCGTAGGAGTCTTTTTATTTAAATCATTTGAACTTTCTAATCCTTCAAGCTCTTTTGCATGAACTGGTTGATTTGAAGAAAATTGATATGGAGTATAATCCTCATATTTTTCAGTCAAAGGGTCAATACACATAAACCTACCAATGGCAGGGTCATAATTTCTCCATTTGTAATTGTACCAACCAAGTCCCAGCTCGTCTTGGAGCTCCTGACCTTGGAACTTATACTT
>NZ_JAAEHL010000020.1 GCF_010614725.1 Flavobacterium ajazii | reverse complement strand
GTAGTATCGGCAATAGTTACAGTTTGGTTTTGTTGCGATGAATTAACCCCATCCGAATACGTCCAAGTTATGGTTGTCGAAGTCGTGATTGGGAACACTGCATTGGTTGTTGCCGTGATTGTTCCTGCACAATTGTCCGTAGCTGTTGGAGCGGTTAAACTCGCAACAGAACATTGGGCGTTTATAGTTGGCAAGGTCGAAACATCGGCAACTGGAGCGGTAGTATCGGCAATGGTTACGGTTTGATTTTGTTGCGATGAATTTACACCATCCGAATACGTCCAAGTTACCGTTGTAGAAGCTGTGATTGGGAACACTGCATTGGTTGTTGCCGTGATTGTTCCTGCACAATTGTCCGTAGCTGTTGGAGCGATTAAACTCGCAACCGAACATTGAGCGTTTACAGTTGGCAAAGTCGAAACATCGGCAACTGGAGCGGTAGTATCGGCATCATCAATCAATTGTTTTGAAGTTCCATCCGAAGCTGTACAACCCAAATAATTGATTTTGAAATCATCATAAATTTCAGCTGTTAACCCGGTCAAAATAAATCCGTTTGATACAACAGAAACATTGGCTGTAGTTGCTGTGCCTCCTTTGGTGTACTGCAAAGAATAGCTTCCGTCAACTAAATTGGTGGTTGCAAAATTAATTTTTCCATCCGTACCCAAACAAGTTGTTGGATGGGTAATTGTGCCTGCACTAATTGTAGTATCACAACCCATTCCTTGAATGGCAAAGCTGTAAGTGCCTTCGTCTATATCATTATTAGTAATAGTAACCGTAGCAGTTTTAAGACCTCCTGCCGAAGGATCAAAAGTAATAGCAAAAGTGGTACTTCCAGCTGTGGCTATCGAACTGTTTGGCAAAGTTGTAACAGCAAAATCTGCTGCGTTTGCTCCGCTGATATCAACCAAAGGAGTTCCTGATAAATTTAAAAATCCTGCCCCAGTATTTTCGATGGTAAAAGTTCTGGCAATCGTTCCAGAGCTAACATTTACAACATCAAAATCGGTGTGATTGGTCGTTGCTGGAACAGTGCTGCCATTTGCAATGGCAATAGCATTTCCGGTAATATTGATTTCTGGGAATGGATTATTGTATGTAAATGCAACTATATGTCCACAAGCCCCACCATTTGGTGTAAATTTGGCATACAGCGTTTGCAAGCCTGCTGGCACATTGGCCGATGCCGTGAATGTATTGGGTGCTACAAATGTTCCTGCTGATATCGTGCCAGCAGCATCGGTAAAAATGCCGTTTATGGTACCGCTAAAGCTTGCTCCATACGTAAATATAGGCATTGGACTATTGTTAACCGTTACAAAATCGGTACCGCTAATTGCATTTCCAGTTAGGGTTCCATAGCTTAAAACGCCTGTATTGCTAAAGCTTCCTGTATTGTTTAGGGTATTGGTTATTGCAATCGAACCTGCATTGGTGGTTGTGCCTGCATTTTCATAATTTCCTACAGTCATTACAATTTTTCCGCAAGCCAAATTGTTAATGGTACTAGCTGTAGCATTTGAAATACCCGCTCCAGTTGTTATGTTTATAGTACCATCATTAACCAGGTTTATTGCATCTGTTGGAGTGTAGCATTTAATAAAATCATTTGCTAGTGTCGGTGTATTTATTGTTCCGTGGTTGGTAATATTTATAGTTCCAAACTGGTTATGAAAATTACCATTAAAAACTCCTGTACTTTCGTTAGTAAAGTTGGTATTGCTAGTAATGTTGACAAATCCAATTAGTGTATTCAAATTTATAATTCCTTTATTAGTGATACTATTTGATACATTAGTACTAAAAATTCCGAAATATAAACCTGTATTTCCAGCTCCTATATTAATAGTTCCGTCATTAAGAAACGAACTGTTTGGACCGTTTAATTTTAAATAACCTTCGTCGTTGTTGCTGTTTATTAAATCCATTGTAGCACCAGCATTTACAGTCAAGGTACTATTTGTTTTAATGTCCACTTGAAAAGCCTTGGCAGTGGTACCATTCAATACCACTGGATCGTTTGTAACATCCTCTATTATAACAACATTTGTATCCGTTGGTACGCCATTGGGCGACCAGTTGCAAGGATTTGCCCAATCGGAGTTATCGAATCCTTTCCAAGTCATTATTTCGGTAGCATCGGCTACTTGAATACAGCCTACGTTTCCTGTGCCCTGAATGGCAAAAGTATAAGGATTTTCGTCTAAATCATCACTGGCAATGGTTACGGTTGCAGTTCGCAAGCCTACTGCCGATGGGTCGAAGCTAATTTCAAAATAACGAATACCGTTAGTTACCACTGTTGCGGAAGCAGGCATTTGGGTTACCGTAAAATCGCTGGCATTGGCACCGCTGATAGCTATTAATGGTGTGCCTGTTAGGGTTAAAGAAAGTGCTCCTGTATTTTCGATATAAAACCTTCTCGAAATTGAGCCAACCGCTTCGTTTACGCTCCTAAAATCCGTAAAATTGGCAAGACTTGGTGTTGTACTTCCGCTGGCAATAGGGGTATTGTTGCCTATTAGATTGATTTCTCTACAAATCCTATCGCCAGCAATTGTCCAGCCTTTGCCACCGCTGCTAGTTGGTTTTACTAGATTCTTTCTGTCAAATTCCGAAGCACAAAATCGTAGTCCTAGCGCACCTAAATTTCTGCCCGTAACGGTACCTGCATTGAAGCCCGAAAGTGTAGCGTCATAATTAGCAATATCTATTCCTGAAAAATTTAGCATATTAAACATATCTACAGAAGTATTGAATTGTGTTCCCCAAGAGGCTAGACTTTGGTTAAAAGCCGTAGCCTTGTAAAACATATACTGCATATTGGTAACATTATTGATGTTCCACGATGCGATAGAATTATTAAAAAGACTTGCGCCATAAAACATATCAGCAGTTTCTCGTACATTGGTTGTATCCCAGTTGTTAAGATCTGAATTGAATTTTTTACAATCCTGAAACATTTTATAAAGCGTAGTATTTGGTGCAAATTTGGGTGCATCCGAAAAGTTTCCTATCATATTTTCGCAACCATAAAAGGCGGCATCCATACTGTTCCAAGTTCCCGATCCCCATTGATTAATTTCTAATAATTTGAGTTTGTCTCCTGTGTTATTAATATATATAGAGGGAAAAGTGCCTCGAATGGCTACGGTATAAGTGCCTGCTGTACCGTAATCGTGGGTAACGTTTCCAGTAATTCCTGTTTGTTCAAAAACGCCATCGTTATTCCAATCTACATCATAATTGTAAGGGCCATAAATGTTGTTGGTAGGAATGGTTATCGAAGTACTATTCGAAGAACCTGCATTATCGGTTTTCCAAGTGGTAACAAAAGGATTGGCAACTGCTGTTCCTGTACCTTGTATAGCGAAGGTATAAGTACCCTCATCAGCGTCATTGTTGGCTATGCTGATTGTGGCTGTTCTGACTCCTACTGCCGATGGATCGAAAGTAATGGCAAAAGTAGTGCTTCCCGAGGCGTTTATAGTACTATTTGGCAGGGTAGTAACGGTAAAATCGGCTGCATTTGTACCGCTGATATTCACCAAAGGAGTACCCGATAAGTTCAAGGCAGCAGTTCCTGTATTTTCGATAGTAAAAGTTCTTACGATAGTTCCTGAGGCTGTATTTACCAAACCAAAATCGGTGTAGTCAGCGCTGGATGGGGTGGTATCGGCATTAGCAATAGTGGTGCTATTGCCTGTAATGTTAATTTCGGGGACACAACTTACACCAGCATCAGTGATTAACCAACCTTTTCCTCCTGTGGCTATTGATTTAACCAAATTGGCTCTTTCTACTGCCGAGGCACAGTATTTTAGTCCATTGGCTCCCAAAACTCTGCCAGTAACCGTACCGTTATTAAAGCCAATCAAAGTAGCATCGTAATTAGCCACACTCAAGCCTGAATTGTATAGCATATTTGTCATATTGACACTAGGATTAAGGCTACTTCCCCAATTGCCTATATTTTGATCGAAGGAAGTGGCATCAAAAAAGAGATCATTCAAAGATGTTGCAGCGCTCACATTCCAATTTCCTATATTCTGATTAAAATTGGTGGCTTTTTGAAACACAGAATTCATTGTTACAACATTACTCACGTTCCAGTTTTCTATGTTTTGATTAAAATTTGTAGCTTCTCGAAACATAGATCCCATAGCTGTTACGGAACTCATGTTCCAGCTTCCTATATTTTGATTAAAGTTACTTGCTTTAAAAAACATACTACGCATAGTGGTAACAGCACCCACATTCCAATTGCTTAGGTTTTGATTGAAAACTGTAGTTTTATAAAATGTATAACTCATGTCGTTTACATGACTTACATCCCAATTATTTATATTTGCAGGACCATTAAGTACAGTACAGTCAGCAAACATAAAACTCATATTGGTAACCGCCGATAAATTAGGAATATCTATAGCTGTACTATTCAAATTGTTGCAACCATAAAAAGCATCTTGCATAGATGTCCAAGCTACATCGCCCCATTGTTTTATATCGATTAAACGTAGGTTGTCTGATTCATTATTAATGACAATATGCTGAAAATTAGTTTTATCAATGCTTAAATCGATAATACCATTTGTAGGTAAGCCCGCTATTGTAGCCGATGTGCCTGTAAAAGAACCCGAACCTGTTGCACCTCCGCCGCCTACTTCGTTCCAAGTGTAGTGTACTGTGCCTGAAGTTTCTATGCCAAAACTAATTTCGTTTGCACCAGTTCCTGTTTTAGACAAATCCCAACGGGTGATGAAAGGATTACTAGAGAGTGTACCTGTTCCTTGAATAGCAAAAGTATACGGGTTCTCATCGGTATCATCGTTGGCAATAGAAACGGTTGCTGTGCGTGTGCCTAATGCAGATGGATCGAAAGTAACCACAAAAGTAGTTGTTCCTGTGGTACCAGCTACTAGCGAAGTAGGTTGGGTGGTTACTGTAAAATCTGCCGCATTGCTTCCGCTGATGGTTACTAGTGGAGTTCCTGATAAGTTTAAAGCACCAGCTCCTGTGTTTTCGATAGTAAAAGTTCTTGCAATAGTGCCTGAAGCTGTATTTACCAAACCAAAATCGGTGTGGTTGGCAAGAGTTGGTGTGGCATTGTTATTAGCAATTGTTGTGGCATTGCCTCTAATGTTGATTTCTGGATAACAAGTAGCACTCAAGGCATCTCCAGTAATTGTCCAACCCTTGCCTCCTGTGGCTGTTGGTTTAACCAAATTGGCTCTATCAGCTGCCGAGGCACAGTATTTTAAGTTTGTTGCTCCTAACAACCTGCCAGTTATAGTACCTGTATTAAAACCAGTAAGTGTTGCATCATAGTTGGCAACATTCATACCGCAGTTATCTAACATATTTGTCAAATCAACAGTAGTATTTAGTTTTGTTCCCCAAGGGGCTAGGTTTTGATTGAAAGACGTTGCTCCAGAAAACATATAGCCCATATGGTTAACCTTTCCTATATTCCAAGAACCAATATTTTGATTAAAAGCCGTAGCTCCAGAAAACATAAAGACTGTAAATTCAACATTTCCTACATTCCAAGAACCAATATTTCCATCGAAGGCTGTGGCATCTTGAAACATAGAAGCCATACTGGTAACATTTCCTACATTCCAAGAGTTCAAGTTTTGATTGAAAGCCTTGGCTCCAGAAAACATAGTTCCCATAGAGGTAACATTTATTGTATTCCAAGAACCAATATTTCCATTGAAGGCTGTGGCATCTTTAAACATGGAAACCATATTAGTAACATTCCCTACGTTCCAAGAGTTCAAGTTTTGATTGAAAGCCGTTGCTCCAGAAAACATTCCATTCATACTGGTAACATTCCCCACATTCCAAGAGTCAATATTCTGATTGAAAGTTGTGGCTCCATTAAACATTCCAAACATATTGGTAACATTCCCTACACTCCAAGAATTGATATTTTGATTGAAGGATGTGGCTCCTTTGAACATAAAAACCATATCGGTAACATTTCCGACATTCCAAGAATTGATATTTTGATTGAAGGCTGTGGCTCCCTCAAACATAGAAGCCATATTGGTAACATTCCCTACATTCCAAGAATTAATGTTTGTATTGAAGGTCGTTGCTCCTTCAAACATAGAAAACATATTCGTAACTCCTGACAAATTGGGTGCATCGGTAGCGGTGCTGTTTAAATTGACACACCCCTCAAAAGCAAATTGCATACTCGTCCAAGCAATGCTACCCCATTGGTTTATGTTGAGTATTTTGTTTTTATCGCCTCCATTAGCAAAAAAAATTCTAGGAAAAGTGCCTCGAATCGCTACGGTATAAGTACCTGCTGTACCGTAATCGTGGGTTACACTTCCTGTAAGTCCCAATTGATCAAAAGTGCCATCGTTGTTCCAATCTACATCATAGTTATAACCACTGCCAGAAGTAGGAATCCTTATCGAAGTAGCGTTAGTAGAACCTGCACTTAAATTATCGGTTTTCCAGGTGGTAATAAATGATTTAAAGTTATTGTATATAAAAGGCACTACATAACTACAGCTTCCTCCGCTAGGGGTAATTTTGGCATACAATGTTTGCGAAACAGTAGGCAATGCTCCCAAGGGTACAAAAGTATTAGGAGCCGTAAATGCCCCTGCCGATGTCGTAGCGGTAGCATTGCTAAAAATACCATCGATGGTGCCATTAAATATACCGCCATAGGTAAAAATAGGCGTTTGTGCATTATTAACAAGTACAGAACCACTGCCAGTGTTGTTTACAGTACCTGTTTTGCTACCATAATTTAAAACACCATTGTTGGTAAATGTGCCTGTATTGGTTAAAGCATTGGTTATTTGAATAAGTCCTGCGTTGGTGGTTGTACCCCCATTTGAGTAATTTCCAGCAGTCATTATAATTTTTCCGCAAGCCAAGTTGGTAATCGTCCCTCCAGTTGCATTAGAAATTCCTAATCCAGCGGTAACATTGATTGTTCCATCGTTACTTAAACTAGATGTAGCGTTAAAAGTTAAACAATTTCCTCCCTCTGTATAATTTATTGTTCCGTGGTTGGTTAGGTTTAGTGCAGATGTATTTGTTCCTCTAAAATTACCATTAAATATCCCAGTGCTTTCATTAGTAAAAGTTAACAGCGATGTGTATTCAGAATCAATTCCAAATGAGCTATTTGAATTTATAACACCTCGATTCGTAATTGTTGCTGAGACCGATCCCGTAGTTATAATCCCATATCCACTGCCTGTACCTACGTTTATTGTCCCCTCATTGTTTATTGAAGCTCCATTACCCTGTATGGTTATATAATTAGGTTGTGCACTGGTGTTTATATTTAATATTCCCCCTGTATTTACTGTTAAATTACCCGATACATTGATATACATTTCTTTGGCTACTGCGGTAATGCCGTTCTTAATAACAGGATCGTTGGCTACATCATTTATAATTACTTGGTTGGTTGTGGTTGGCACACCATTAGGTGTCCAGTTGCAAGGATTACTCCAATCATTGTTTGCAATTCCGTTCCAAGTCATATTATCGGTAGCGGTGGCAACTTGATTGCATACACCTGTGCCTGTGCCTTGAATAGCAAACGTATAAGGGTTCTCGTTGGTATCCGTATTGGCAATAGAAAGAGTTGCAGTACGCAAGCCTACTGTTGGTGGATCAAAAGTAACCACAAAAGTAGTTGTTCCTGTGGTAGGAGCTACTGGCGATGTAGGCTGGGTTGTTACCGTAAAATCGGCTGCATTTGCACCAGTAATAGCTACTTTTGGAGTGCCCGATAAGTTCAAAGGTGCAATTGCTGTATTTTCGATAGTAAAAGTTCGTGCAATAGTACCCGAAGTAAAAGCTAGCGAACCAAAATCGGTGTGGTCGGTAGTAGATGGGCTGGTGTCATTATGTAGAATCGTGTTGCCATTTCCTTTAATGTTGATTTCCGAAACGCATCCACTGCTACTATTGTCGCCAGTAATAGACCAACCCTTGCCTCCGCTAGTTGTGGGCAAAATAAGATTGGTTCTTTCTGCCGTTGCAGCACAATACTGTAATCCAGATGCACCCAAGGATTTGCCAGTAACGGTACCCGAATGAAAACCAATTAAGGTAGCATCATAATTGGCAAGGTTAAGACCACTTAGATCTAATAAATTGGCGATATTTACATTGGTATTAAACTTTGTTCCCCAAGCAGCCAAATTTTGATTAAAAGCAGTCGCTTCTTTTAACATCGTATTCATATCTGTAACCGCCGAAATATTCCAACCGCCAATGTTTTGATTAAAAGTACTTGCTTTGGTAAACATAGAACTCATATTGGTAACCGAAGACACATTCCAATTGCTTATATCTTGATTGAAAGCTGTAGCTTGATAAAACATATCTTTCATACGGGTTACATTGGCTACATTCCAACTATTGATATTGGCAGGAGCATTCAACGTACTGCAATTGTTAAACATACTTTCCATAGAGCTTACGCCACTCAAATTTGGAATGTCTGTTGCCGAAATAGTCAAATTACTGCAACCATGAAAAGCACCTTGCATCGATGTCCAGGCTACACCGCCCCATTGTTTTATATCAGTCAAACGCAGTTTGTTTGTGCCATTTGAGATTGCTATTTGTCTAAAATTGGTTTTATCAATGCTCAAATCGATAATGGCGTTTGTAGGCAAACCAGTAATTACAGCCGATGAACCCGAGAATGAACCCGAACCAGTTGCACCACCGCCACCTACTTCTTGCCAAGTGTAATGCACGTTGCCCACAGTAGATACACCAAAACTAATTTCGTTTGCACCAGATCCTGCTTTAGACAAATCCCAACGCGTGATGAAAGGATTGCTAGATAAAATACCTGTACCTTGAATAGTAAAAGTATAGGGATTCTCATCGGTATCGTTATTGGCTATAGAAACGGTTGCTGTTCTTGTTCCTGCTGCCGATGGATCGAAAGTAATAGCGAAAGTAGTTGTTCCTGTGGTAGCAGCTACTGGCGAAGTAGGTTGGGTTGTTACTGTAAAATCGGCTGCATTTGTACCACTGATGGCTACTCCACTTAGGTTTAAAGCAACAGCTCCTGTATTTTCAACAGTAAAAGTTCGTGCCACAGTTCCTGATGCTAGATCTACAGAATCAAAATCGGTGTGGTCGGCGGCACTCGGAGTTGCATCTCCACTCACAATCGAAACGCTGTTGCCTTTCAGGTTAATTTCGGGTAGACAAGCGTTCGAATTAATATAATAATGAGGTGTGCAATTTACTCTTCGACCAAGATAATCATTTCCAAAAGGGTAAGCTTTGCCTATTCCACCAGCAATACTCATATAGGAGTCTGATGCCAAAGTGGTATAAGTGCCATTAGTGTAGCGCACTCCGGCAGGTATAATAGGATTATTGTTTGTAATATAAAATGCAAAAGTGGTATTAGCAGGAATAGGAATACTCAAAGCCAAAGGAATGGGTGTTGTTTGATTTGTCCCTAAACTAGTTACAGATGCACTTCCAGCAAGAGTCCAGGCTGCAGCATTAGATTCTGACCCAACATAAGTACCCGATTTATAATATATTTCAAAAATACCCGTGACAGTACCAATCAAATTCATATCAAAACTGGTAATTGTAATTGGTGTAGCACCCGTTACAATATTAAACATAACTCCTTTATTCGAGTTGTCGCTGTTATAAGGTGTTGCTAAAGACAAGCATTGCGCCTGCATTTGTGCCATAGCAACCAAAAAGAATAATAGAGTGTACAATTTTTTCATAATAAGGGTATTTATAGTTGGGTAGGCTATGGCTATTTATTTTTTTTGCAAAAGTATGGTTAAAAAAACTATTTTGTTTTAGCAGTGTTTTTAAAAGCGGATAGAGGCTTGTTATTATAAAATTTCTAGCCACAAAATTATATCAAAACAGCAAGCAAGTGTTATCTCAAAATGGACTTTCTGTTCCTCATTTTGGACAAATTGGGTTGTCCTCCCCCCAGCCCCTCCAAAGGATGGGGAGTCGAGACGGGATTTAATGGTAAAACAACAATGGTGCTATCTTGTTTGCTTCTGGATTATTCTACTACAATTTTTTTAACTGTATGAGTCCCTTCGCTTTCCAAAAAGAGGTAGTATATTCCTTTTGAGAATGCTTCCATATTGAGGGTATTAGATTGGCTTGCATTTGTAAATTTTGTTGTTTTCAAAAGTTTTCCTGAGGCATCATAAAGGGTTGCTTTTTCTAAAACAATATGGTCTATATGCAATTCGCCTTGGGTTGGATTGGGGTAGAGGCTCATTTTTTCAAAAACAGTTTCTTGTACCCCCAAGTTAGAACAGGCGGTGTTGTAGGTTGCCGTAGCATCTTTTTGGGTACTCCAATTGGTGTTGGAATACACCGCATCATCTACTTGAATGCAGCTTAAATTGGGGTTTAGTCTGGCTTCAAAAGTGGCAATCGAGGTGTTTGTTCCGTTTTTTAAATTTAGGCTCGTCAATTGATTCGTACGACAATTTAAGTCTTTTAAAGCAGTATTGCTTGACACATCCAAACTTGTTATTTGATTTTCCTGACAGTACAATCTAGTCAGTTTGGTGTTGGTGATAACACTCAAACTAGTTAATTGATTGGTATAGCAAAAGAGAAAATTCAAATCAGGATTGGCAGCAAGATTCAAACTTGTCAATTTATTCGAATTGCAGTATAAATTGTACAATACGGGATTTGTAGTAAAATCGATGTTTGATAATTGATTGGTTTCGCAATTCAAAGTAGCCAATTTGCTGCTTCCTGTAACATTCAGGTTTGTTAAGGCATTGTTGGAGCAATCTAAATAGTTCAATTCTTTATTTTGAGAAACATCTAAACTAGTCAACTGGTTGTCTTGACAATATAAAACCTGCAATTTGGTAAAATCCTGAATACCCGATAAATTACTGATACCGCTATTGGACACATTCAACAAAAACCGACCGGATATATTGGCGGTCAAAACCCGTCCGTCGGCAACCCCTGAATCAATGCCCAAGGCAATCAATTTGTTTTCAAAATTAATATCGGGAATAGCGGTGTATTGTGCAAAACCAAGTAAGGAGGATAGAAAAAAGAGTGCAGATAATTTCATAATATTTTTGTTTTTTAATCCCGACAAAATTCGGTCAAAAAACAAGGTATTGCCTTCCTCAAAATGGACTTTCTGTTCCTCGTTTTGGACAGGGTGGGAATTGGAGGGCTTATTTTTGCTAGGGTTTCTTGTAAAATTTACGGATCTTCAGAAAAAGAGAATAGATTTGACAACTGGTAAAAAGTTGCCAAATCTATTTTTTTGAATTTCATTAATTAGACAAAAAATAAAACCAATTATTTGTGATTTACATTACTTGCAATTAAGGTTGCGTTAATCTCGTATTCTATATGATCTAAACCATCCTTATAATCGATAATGTAAATTTTAGATGAATTGATTGACACAAAGTCTGAAATATTTATTTTAATAGGGCTTTTGGTTATTTCGTCACTACCGTTTAATCCATTTCCATCATCATCATAAAGCTTAATTTCTATAGTATTGTCAAACCAAATAGATCGTCCACAATTCCAAGTATAGCCTTCTTTTACAGACATATAGTCGTATGTTGGATAGCGATATGGAGTGATTGTTTCATCTGCTTTGAATGTAAAATAAATCTCATTCTCATTTCCTCCACCATCATTTTTTGGATGAATACATTTTATGGATTCTATAATCAATAAATTGTTTTTTACGGGTTGATAAGTTCGGCTAAATCCCTCTAAATATTGAGAATCTAGAACAATAGTGTAACTCTCTTGCTCGTTCACTCCATTTTCTTCACGAGCACCTATCTCTGCTGTAACTCCTAATGTTTTATTAGAACCTCTTTTAGCATAAACTATTTTTGTGGCAATTTCTGAAGCAAATCCTAATTCAACTTCTGTGGCTAGTGAAAAACCTCCTAAATCAGCAGGAGCATTAGACCAAAGTCCAAAATGCACACCTAAAAGGACTCCTTCGTCTATTCCTTCGGTTAGTTCAACCGAAATAAACTCGGATGAAGATACTCCTTTGTTAATTCCTACTCCTATTGCTAGACCTATTGTTGCTGTAAAACCAAAAAACAATTCGGCTTCAATATTAAGACCAATAGAAAAACTACCTGCATCTAGCCCAGTGATGTCTAATAATTTTTTAAGTGAATCAAACACTTTATTGTCAAATATTGATTTTAGTTTTTGTTGAACTCCAAGCAAGTTAGATTCACTAATTAAGAGGTTTAACTCCAGACCATCGGCTGACGCTTGATAGGTTTTCCAAGCTTTAAAGGCTTCAATAAACAGCTCTTTCTCGGTTATAGTTATAGTATTGTTTTGTCTAAATACCTGCCCTAAAGGTTGCTTTGTTTTATCGTAATTTTCTATAAAAGGAGCCAAATCGGCTATTAATTGTTTGTTCATTGGATAGTATTTTTTAAATTATTAAATGATTTTTTATTTGTTGTAAGTGTACTCAATACTGTAATTTTGACCATTAAGATTGCTTAGCCTAACTTGTCCCGATCCCGATCCAGGTCTAAAATCATAGCTTTGTAAATAAGTATCATTGATATACAAATTTGTTTCATCTTTATCCCACAAGGTTACAAGTGCCTCGTAATCAAAATATATTGTCAGTGGGATTTGGCTTCCATTAGGGTCTAATAATACAGGAACCCAAGTATTGCCACTTTTCATGGATTCGGAGTCGTCTCTGTTTTTAGGTACCCTAAAAGTAACTCCTGCATCACTTTGGTATTTTAAATAGACTTCGTCGTGTCCAATTTCTGAAGCAGAATTACACGTAATTTTGTTAATTGTAACAGAATGTTTTTTCATTTGTTGGTGTTTTAATTAATTATTTATATTTAATTAGATTCGTAATCAATCGATTTTTGTTTACGAATAGCCTTACAAACTTATAAAAAAACCTTCCCAATGTTATTCTCCAAAAAATACTTTCTATTCCTCATTTTGATAAAAAAAGCGACTGTCTCAAATTGAAATAGCCGCTTTTTTTAATAATTATTATTTCGTTCCTTGTTTTAAACTTTTTATTCCTCAAAACAAATTTTTTGTACTAATTAATAGTTTTTTAAAACTAATACGTTCATTATTAATGAATTTTATAGTTAATATAGCTTCCTGAAAAATCAATCGTTCTAATTTGCGTAGAACAAAACATTTATATTTTGTTACTTTTTTTAGAGTCATTGCTTTGTTCCTCGTAAAGACGGAAATTATCAGTTGTCTAAATTATAGCTACCGCCACTCTGAAGCCGTCTTCCCAAACTTCTCCTGAAATACTTTAGAGAAATACGGCAGACTCTCAAAGCCCACTTCGAATGCAATTTGTGAGACGGTTTTGTTACCTTTTTTGAGCATTTCAGAAGCTTTCTCTAAACGATAGTTTCTTACAAACTCGTTAGTAGTTTGGTTGGTAATGGCTTTTAATTTTCTACGCAATTGCACAGAAGTCAGCTTCATTTCGCTGGCAAAAGTAGCGGCATCAAATTCGCTCTTTTCTAAATAGCTGTCTATAACAGCTTGTGCTTTTTCGATAAACAAATCCTCTATCGTAGGTTCAGGCACTACGATTATTTCGGGATTAATTTCAATGGTTTGGTTGGTATATTTCTCTCGCAATAATTGTCTTTGCTGAATTAAATTGCCTACCCTCAGGATTAGTTCTTCTTTATTAAAAGGTTTTGATAAATAATCATCAGCACCCTGTTGTAATCCCACTAATTTATCATCTACTGTGGCCTTTGCTGTAAGCATAATTATAGGGATATGGCTAATTCTTTCATCATTTTTAAGTTTAAAACATAAACTCAATCCATCTAATTTGGGCATCATCAAATCAGAAATTATAATGTCTGGAACAAATTCAATTGCTTTTTCCAATCCCTCTTCACCATCTGCTGCCATAATCAATTGGTATTGGTTTTCGAAAATAGAAGCTATATAAAAACGCAAATCGGGATTATCCTCTATAATGAGCATGATTTTTGCATCATCATTATTATTTTGCTGATTTTCTGAATCTGGTTTGCCTATTTCAAAATGGGGTAGTAAATTAGTGCTTACTTTGTAAGTATGCACATAATTTGTAGGTGTGTCTAAATGTTCGTAGGGCAAGTTTAAGGAAAAACGAGTACCTTTATTCACTTTACTCTCTACCTTAATAGTTCCTTTTAATACATCCATCAATTCCTTTACAAGTGCCAGACCAATACCTGTTCCTTCATGCTGACGTTGGTTCGAATCATCAATCTGATAAAATCTATTAAAGATATAGGATAATCTTTCCTGAGCTATTCCAATTCCTGAATCTTCGATGATTATTTCCAGACTACGCTCAGTTTTGTGTTTGATTGATGAAACGCCAAAATTATCAAACAGAATCTGTACTGTAATCCTTCCATTTTTTGGCGTAAATTTAAAAGCATTTGATAGTAAGTTGATAATTATTTTTTCTAGTTTATCTAAATCGAAATAACCGAACTCCTGATTTTGGTTTATAGATAGATTAAAAACAATGCTTTTGTCTTGTGCTAACGATTCGAAAGATCCTATTAGTTGCTGTAAAAATAAAACTATATCTGCTTTTTCTTTTTGAATTCCCATCTCTCCGGCTTCGAGTTTTGAGATTTCTAGTATTTGATTGATCAAATTTTGTAATCTGCTCAAATTACGCTGCATTATTTTCAGAATACTTTCATTAGGGTATTTTTTTTGTAAATCGTCAACAGGACCTACCAATAAGGTAAGTGGAGTGCGAAATTCATGAGAAATGTTGGTAAAAAATCTTGTTTTTAAGTCATCAAGTTCTTTAAGTTGCTTGTTTTGTAATTGTTTTAGTTGTAATTGTTTCTCCGAAAATACTTTTTTCTGTTCTGATTTTTTAATAATTCTACCTAAGAAAAATATAAAAACAATGATTTCAATGGTAAAAAGAGCATATGATAAGCCGTAAAATGGGAAATACTCTATCCATCCGGTAAGTGGAAAATAGAGTAGAGTGGTGCCAATTAATCCTAAAATGATTGGTATTGCATAATAAATGTCAATCAGCATTTTTTTGTAAAGACAATAGATAATTAAAACAAGAAAATAAATACAAGATAAAACGACATTATAAATTCCTCCTTTGAGCCAATACCATTGATAATCAAAAAAAGTCATAACATTCAGAAATAACGAAACGAAAATTGAAATTAAAATAAATCGTTTCACCGAATTTGATATTTTTTTAATGTCCACAGCATACAATAGAAAAATGGCAACACCAGTTGAGAAATTACTGTAACATAAAAAATTTATTTTGACTGCCAGTTCTGGATTGTTTGTAAATAAAGGACCTGCTATATTAGTATACCCCCAATAAGCTAAAGTTTTAAAAACAATAATTACTGAATATAACCTAAAATCCAATTCTTTAATTACAAAAAAGCTAAGAGTGAAAATTAAAAAAAGTCTAAAAATAATTAACCCATTTAACAAGCCTTGGGTAGTACAATTATCAATACGAGAAAAATAATAAGCCTGTTTTGAATAAAGCCGTACCATTGCAAAATGTCCCCGTTTGCTACTAACTTTTATAAAAATACTTTTAGATTGGTTAGGTTCTAATGTAATAGGGAATTTAGGGTATTCGTCTATCAATGTTTTCTCTCTCTCAGATGTAATAATTTTTTGTGTTTTATGAGAATATTTTTTTTGGGAAGAATTAGAAATATAAAAATCAAGTTGTTCCACTAATGGGTTCGCCCATAGTAAAAATAACTCTTGTCTATGTGTCGAAGAGTTGTTCTTAATTTTAAATTTTATCCAATAAACAGCATTAGAAAAAGGAAAACTAAGATATTCTTTTTTTGTTTTAGTGAAAATTTGTTTTTGAACCTCTCTTAAACCTAAACTGGCTGTTGAATCTTTAAATGTTGATACAGAATTAGTTAAGTTATATGGGTATTTTTGGCCTTCTTTTAGGCTTATTGTTTGGGCATAATTTTGGTTTGTAACTATAGAAAATAATATGACAAAATAAATTCTATTTAAAAATATAAACTTTGTCATTTTAACGTTTTTTTGTTTTCAAGAGCTTTATATTTAATGGATTGCGAATGTAATGAATTATATTTTTCTGGCAAAAACAATGTACTGTTTAGGTAAAGTAAGGTTTGGTTTTATAAAAAAGCACAATAATACTTTAAAAAGAAAAGCTAATTTATCGTCTTAACATTATAAATAAAAAATAATCTCTCATATGTTATGTAAGAAAAAACCTTTATTTTTTTCATTTTTTTAGGAGAGTAGAATAATACAAAATACTAAACATAATCATTGGTGTAAAAAGTAGCCTAACTTTATAATAATATTTCTTAAGAAAAGACAAGAGAACATTTGAATATTATTAGAGTATTTCTATTTTATATATTGTCAAAGCATATTTATAAAACGTCTAAAATAAATATTTAGGATTATTTCTGGTTGCAAAAAATGATTTTTAAATGCTAATCCTGATTTTCTCTATAGAATCATAATCAAATATAATTTTGTATGGATTTCAAAAGTAATTTTTTTGTTCAGAAAAAGATGTTTTTGAATTAATTTAAGTTGCTAGTTAATGGATTTACTCAATTGTAGCTAAACACAAATAAGGTTAGCTTTGTAATGAATATTTGAAGCGTAACGAAGTGTAACTGCATTGTTCTTGAAAACTTTTTTTTGATGCCACTTATATATAGCTGTTTCTAATTTTTGATTTTTAGTTTTTCATTTTTTTATTCGATTGTATCTCTTCTACTTAAGATATTTTTTTTCTGAGAAGGAATATCTTGTAGTCATAATTCGTATAAGCACTATCTACATATACATGTTGCTTATGTGGGTAATTTGTTAATTATTTTTCCTAATACTTTGGCATCTTAGGTTTTCTTTGGTGTAAAATGAAGAACTACTGTAATTCCATTTCTTGTGGTTAGTAATTGTATTTTGATGCCATAAAAATAGTTTCTCATACTTGCCTTGTAACCTCCTAACTGAAGTCTTTTTTGGTACTATTTAATTAGTTAAAAATAAAAGTTGATTTATGTAAATAAAGTATGAAAATAAAATTGTGAGTAAAGTTTCAATTTTAGTAGGTCATTAGATTAGAAAGAAAATGACTAAGGATGGAGATATAAGAAGTTTTAAAAGATGTTTTTTTCAAAACGTATTGTTTTTTTAAGCGTAATAGAGTAGAAGATTACAATTTTAAAAAGAATATTTAGAAATCAGTAAGGTTTTGTTTTAAAAATAAACAACTGAATTACAGTGCCTTATTTTGATTGTGTTTTTGTGAGATATTTTTGTTTGCCAAAATCTTCGTTTTTGCACAAGGTTTAGTCGCGCTCATCAATTAAAGGTTACTTCATTTTGTTCTTTTGCACGCTACTAAATAGAATATTTATTTTTATGAAAAAAACACGACTCTTTAATTTTTGGGAAGTCTTTCAAAAACTAAAAATGTTGCCATTATTTGAGGTAATTTTTCTTAAGTCTTTTTTGCTAAAACTGTATAAAAAGGAACACATCATTTTTAGTCTGAAAATGTTATTGATTAATGAAAAAAAGAGATTGAATCTACATCTGTTTTTTTTCTTTTTATTTTTTAACCTGAATGGTTTTTCCCAGACCAATATTTCAGGGATAGTAAATAGCTATTTTTCGGTTACAGCGATCAATCAGCCAGTTTGTGCACCTTGTGATTTAACCTGTGTTAATACTATTACAGTTAGTAATTCAGCTGGGCTTTCTGTTGGAGATAAGGCTTTGATTATTCAAATGAAGGGTGCTGCAATAGATGTAACCAATACTAGTACAGGTGGAAATATATCAGCTATTAACAATACAGGTAATTATGAGTTTTTTGAAATTAAAAGTATTGTAGGTAATGTAATAACACCTGTATATCCTTTAATTAAAAATTATACAATTAGTGGTTTAGTGCAGGTTGTAAGAGTTCCAAAATACACAGGAACAGTAAATATTAATGGAACTTTAACGGCTAAAGACTGGATTAATGCAGATAAAACTGGAGGCGTATTGGCTATTCAGGCCGATAAAGTAACTTTTAATGCTAATATAGATGTTGCAGGAAAGGGATATCAGGGAATCCAAATGTTAACAAATGGACCTAATAATGATTGTACCATCAATCCTAATATTCAATACGTTCAAAATAGTGCTTATACAGCTTCTTTTACAAAAGGGGATGGTATTGTTATAGATAATACAAATAACAACAGAGGACGATCTCCACGTGCAAATGGAGGTGGTTCGGGTGTTTCTGGTGATTCAGGAGGTGGAGGAGGATCCAACTACGGAGCCGGAGGAGAAGGAGGAAAACGTTGGTGTGATGTTAATGGACTAAATGCCGGTGGGATAGGTGGTGTAAGTTTATCAACTTATTTTGCTCAGGATAAAGTTTTCCTTGGTGGAGCCGGAGGATCGGGATACGTAACAACAAGTAACCCATCTTCTGCAGCAGATGGCGGAGGTATCGTTGTCATTTTCGCTAACGAAATTATAGGAAATGGTTATTCAATTATTGCTGATGGTTTCGCACCGTTAGCGGTTAATCCTACAGGTGCACCAGATGGTGGAGGCGGTGGAGGTGCCGGAGGGACCGTAGTTTTAAAGTCACCTGTCTTTACAGGTAATCTGACAGTATCTACTAAAGGTGGTGATGGTCAGGATTTAAATACAAACACTTATCATGGTCCAGGTGGTGGAGGTGGTGGAGGTGCTTTGCTTTATTCTTTAGCAAGTCTTCCTGCTAACGTAACATTAATTTCTACCGGAGGTATCGGAGGACAGCATTTGGACGGACAAAGAAATGGATCTCAAAATGGATCAACTGGAGGAAGTGTTTCGTTATATATTCCTATAGAAAATCCTAATTATGAAGGAAATCAGGATAATGATGGTCTTAATGTAGAATGTGATTTAGACGATGATAATGACGGTATTTTAGATACGGTTGAAATAGGAGGTTTAACAGATCCTTTTGGAGATGCAGATGGGGATAAAAAATTGAATTATGTAGATAAAGATGCTGCCGGATTTGTGGATACAAATTCTGATGGTATTGATGATAGGTATGATGAGGATTTAGATGGAATTATAAACCAACTGGATTTAGACTCAGATAATGATGGATGTCCGGATTCAGTCGAAGCATATGGAAGTACTACGGTAGATCCAGATTCAAATGGATATTATGGTACTGGAAATCCTCCGGTAACAAATGCGGCAGATGGTAAGGTAACTGCAGCACCATATACCGTTCCTGTAAATACTAATGGTACATCAAAAGCAAATTATTTAGTATCAAATAAAGTTTCAATTACAGCCCAGCCTACGGATATAAATACAAATCCGGGCTTAAATGCAACTTTTACAGCTACAGTTACAGGAAATCAACTTGTATATGTTTGGAAGCAAAGTATTGATAATGGTTTAAACTGGACAACTGTTACTAATGGAGGAACGAATCCTGCTTTTTCAAATGCAGCTACAAATTCTTTAACCTTAACGAATATTCCGCTTTCATATAATAACTATCAGTACAGATTAGATGTAACTAGTACTTCAAATGTTTGTGCGCAACTTTCATCTAATGCTGCGTTATTGCAGATTATTAATCGAGTTCCGGTTGCAGTAAACGACAGTTATACCGTTTCCGAAGATGGTACAGTTACTTTAAATCCTTTAGCATTGGATACAGATGTTGACGGAGATACCTTAACCATTACATCGATCAACGGAACGGCTTTAACAGGTACAACCCAAACCATCACGGTTAGCAGCGGAACAGTAAACATTACCGCTTCAGGTGTGATTAGTTTTACACCAAATACAAACTTTAACTCAGCTACAGCGATCAGCATTCCTTATGTGATTACAGACGGAACCGCTACAGCTACAGCCAATGAA
>NZ_JAAEHL010000001.1 GCF_010614725.1 Flavobacterium ajazii | reverse complement strand
TGCGAAATATGTTTTACTTCTGTCACAATGAGCTCATGCTCTACGATTTGGTTTATGATGCTAAAAACCTGTCCAAGCCCTAATGGAAAATAGGATATTCCGCTATAATACACACTATTAGCATCACTTCCTGCTGTTTGCAATTTGACCATTTCTTCGATTTCTTCGCTGCTTTGGGCGTTGGTGGTATAAGCTCCATTACTCAGGTCGTTTTGGGTAACGGTTCCCTGATTGTGCCCTACAACAGCAGAGAAACTGTCTTTGCTTCCTGCAGATGTTCTTGCTGAGGCATTACGAATATTTGAAGCGCTATTGTAATCATAACCTCCCAAAGAAATTTTATGGGAAGCCATGTTGGTCTGAATTTTAAAACTATGTAATGATGCTCCATTAATAAGTTTTATTTTACTGGTTTTGGTCTGTCCGAACTGCATTCGCATTCCGTCAAAATAGAACCATTGTCCGTAACGTTTCGCTAATCGTTTTAAGAAATCAAAATTGGTTTCATTATACTGAGCCATGTATTTGAACTCCTGGAGATAAGTAGATTTTATAGCATCTCTTTCATAGAATTCTCCCGGACCTTCTGCTAAAATATCCAATACGATATCATCCATCCCCCTTTGTTGGTAGGTCCTTGATTTTTTCATATCATCCAGAACGATACTGTGGCTGACGCCTTTTACATGTAATCCTTCGGCACTGCCATGAAGATCTATGGAGGAGAGCTCTGTAATGATTCCTTTGCTCATCAATCGGATTCCGGTAAGACTTTTAAAGGTAAAAATAACTTCATCGCCAAGGTACGTTCTCAATGCCTTTGCCTGATCTGCCGGATTTATGATTGCCTTGCCGGTATATTGCCATACAAAAGAAAAGTGATGATGATCTGCCATCTTTTGTGACACTTCTAAATTATGATAAACTACGTTTTGGGTAAAACTCCCTATACTGATATGTACTTGTTCTGAAAAATGTGCCATAAGTTGTTCGCTGACTAATAAGTAAGAATTTATTTTCAAAAATAGGGCTTAAATTTACTTTTGCAAACATATTCGGATAAAATTATATTTTATTATTCTTACATAGTTGTAAAAGACAGATTTAGAAATTCATTAATCTTATATCCGGGTTTAAAATTCTGTAATTTATTGCCGTACTTTAGTAATACTGAAAATATAATCAATTTTTATAATCAGACTTTAAATGAAGAACATATTAGTCTCTTGTCAAAGAATCGGAAGTGTACAAAAAAGTCAAAATATGTAATTATGTCTTTCATGTATACAAATATTTTAGAATAAAAAAAGGTTGTCCTATATTTTTTCGGACAACCTTTTGTTAAATTATAGAAAGAAAAATCAAAGTTTAATTTAATAGTATGGGTAAATTTAAAGGGGACTTATATTCTGAAATATGTAAAATTCTATTCTTTTTTTAAAGCATTTATTTCAGCTGCAGAAACTTTAATGACAGTTCCATGGCGTGTACCTTTAGGAAAACTTACCTGTTCTGAGATATCTTCCCAACCTTTAGAGGTTTGTTTAACAGCTCCGTATTTTTTCTGGGTGTATTTATCAAAGTAAACAATCCACTGATTGTCTATTTGGATTGCAGTTGGTCCTTCAGCCCAGTAATTTCCTGTGATAGGCTCACTTGCTTTTGTGTACGGGCCTTCCAGTTTTTTGCTGGTCGCTATTTTTAAATTTTTCTGAACCGGTACTTTAGTTTCATCTTTTAAATACATGGTGTAGCCTTTGTTTGTTTTTACAATAGAAGCATCAATGACATTAAAACCAGGTTCGTAAAGCAATTTGGTTTTAGAGAATTTTTTAAAATCCTTTGTTGTGATATAATAAATTCTGTGATTGTATCCTTTTTCTTCCTCTGATTTGGTTTCAGGAAATTTTCCGTCAATAGTAGAAGCCCAGTAAATCATGTAGGTTTTAGATTTTTCATCATACGTAATTTCTGGAGCCCAGGTATTTCTTGTCTTCTCTTCATGTGCCATAACCGGAATAAATTCCTGTTTTGACCAGTGAATCAAATCTTTTGAAGAAGCATAGCCAATACCTTTATCTGTCCAGCTGACCGTCCATACCATGTGATATAAACCATCTCCTCCTTTTATTACGCAAGGATCCCGCATAAGTTTATCTTTTCCAACTTCTGGCGTCAAAAAGGATGTGTCATTTTTTAAGGTGTTCCATTTATAACCATCTTCGCTGTAAGCCAAATGAAGACCATCTTCACCATTCCCTTTAAAATAGGTGAATACATAACCATCAGATTTTAAGGTGTAATTGTTAACAGTCAGCCATTTCTTGCAGGTTTCAGGCCAGTATGCATTGGTACCTTTTACGCCAAGACCAAAACCATGACCTCCGTTTTCATATAAATGCATTTCTGCCGGAACTTTTTCTTTTTTTAAAGCTAAATAATAATTTATGCTATTTTCTACAGGAACAGCTTTATCATCAGTAGCATGAATTAAAAATGTTTTTGGAGTCTCAGCAGTTATCTGCTTTTCATTAGAATATTTTTCGACTATTTCTCCCTGTGCATTTTTACCTAATAAATTATCTTTTGAACCCTGGTGTGTAACACCTTCCTGCATGGAAATTACTGGATAAATTAAAATTGAAAAATTAGGTTTTGCACTTATGGTATCTGAAGGAGTGTAAACCTTATCATTATAATGCGTTGCCAAAGTTGAAGCCAAATGTCCTCCGGCAGAAAATCCCATAAAACCAATTTTGTTGGGATCCAGTTTCCATTTTACAGCGTTTCTTCTAACCAGACGAACAGCTTCCTGAGCATCTTGTAAAGGTGCAACAGTTTTGTTTTTCATGATTAAATCGCTTGGTAATCTGTATTTTAAAACAAAAGTATTAATTCCTAAACTGTTAAACCATTCTGCAACTTTATAACCTTCTTTGTCAATGGCAAGCATTCCGTAAGCGCCTCCGGGACATATTATAACAGATGTTCCGTTTGATTTTTCGGGATCTGCAAAATAGGCTGTAAGGGTAGGCGTAGTTACTTTGCGGACATCTACAGCAATTCCATCTTTATTGGTAACTATTTTCTCTGTATATTCTTTAGATTCAATGACATCAGGAACTTTATCCCATAGCGGAATTTCCTTTTTCTGAGAGAAAGCAGAAAAGCTTATTCCCATACAAATAAAATAGAAGAATGCTTTTTTCATTATTTCATTTTATAAATTTCTGATCCTGCTAATAAAAAACAACCTAATCCGTAATCTTCAAAATCAGGAATTTTATCATAAGATAATGGCTGTCCGTCTTTTGGTTCTTTTCCTGTAGATTGTAGATACCCTAAGAATCCGGTATCATGCAAAGCATCTTTTGTAATAGCGTTCCAGGCCTTTTCGATTACAGGTAAATATGTTTCTTTTTTTAGAATTCCGTTATTGATACCATATGCTATTCCGTAAACGAATAAAGCAGTTCCTGATGTTTCTTTTTCGCCAAAATTGGTTGGGTCATGTAAACTTACATTCCAGAATCCGTCAGGTCTTTGGATAGGAACTAAAGCAGTAGCCATCGTTTTTAAATCTTTTATATACTGATCTCTGTGAGGAGCATTTTGAGGAATTATCGTCAATACTTTTGCTAAAGCACCAATTACCCAACCGTTTCCACGGCTCCAGTAACAATCTTCACCGTTTGGTTCTTTGTATGGAGGATCAAAATCGGCATCACGCCACCATAAACCGTCTTTTGGATTGAAAAGCCCGTTATCACCATGTTTGTTTCTGGAATACATATACATTTGGTACATTTTTTCGAAATAACGGTTATCTTTTTCTAAAACACCCATTTTTGCAAAAACAGGCATTCCCATCTGAATAGCGTCAATCCATGACCAGTCATCTAATTGAGGAGTATTTAAAAGCATATTAATATTTGCTTTTGTATTCTTTAGTTTTTTAGCATCCGGCTCTAAATTGTACAAATCAATATAGGTTTGAGCAGCACAGTAGTTATCTGCATTGCGAGTTACGTTTCCTCCATTAAAACCCCATTTATGAAATTCCGACCAATCATAGGCGTATTTGTAATAAGCTTCTTTTGGGAAAATTTCATGTAAAGCCATTAATCCCTCATAGTAAACACCACGGGTCCAGATGTTGCTTGGACGTTCTTTGTTGGTGATAATGGTTTTACCTGTTTCCGGCCATTTTTGCATAAAATAATCATTGGCCAAAATCATCTGTTTTAGTACCAGTTTTTTGTCAAAAGGCTGTTGAGCATTTGTGGTATTCGTATATAAAAAGCATATAGCGAAAACTAAAAGTAACTTTTTCATTTTATTATTATTGAGAAATTAATTTTGTTGTTTTAAAGGTGTAATTGTAACAGGGCCTAATAATCCGGATGGCATTGGACTCCATTTTGTAGCGTCAAATTTTTTATAATCTTTGTCTACCATATTGATTTCATAGAAAATCTTCCATTCTTCGCCTTTTAATTCTTTATCTATAATTCGGTTTGCAGAAAGATTAGTTACCTGAATTTTCAAAGTGTTTTTTCCTTTCTTTAATTTTCCGATGTTCAGTTTGTAAGGAACAGACCATGCAGTACCAATAAATTGATCATTTAACCAGACTTTTGCACTTTCACGAACATCTCCCAGATTTAAACTCCAGGATTCTGTTTTAGTATTTGGATTGTCAAATTCAAGTGTGTAAGTTGCAGATCCTGAAAATGCTTCGGCTTCCGGGCTTAATTTAGTCCATGATTCCAGATTAGAAACTGTTGTAGCTGAAGGTAATTTAGGCCCGCCTTTGTCAAAATTGATTTTCCAGTTTCCTTTTAAGATAATTGGATCAGCAGCGGATTCGTAATAGTTCCACTTTTTTTGCGAAGCTGTGTTTTCTGTTTTTAAAAAGTAAGATTGTCCTGGTTCAATTTTGATTTTAACCAAAGTTGTATTGTCTGATTTTTTAACGACAGCATTTCCAAATTCTCTGTTTAATGGATCAAAAATGATAACTTCTTTATTACCGATTTGCAACGGAATGAAATCGTCAATTGTTTTTGGAGTATGATTTACCAGATAATATATTTTTTCACCATCTACATTTCTTCTAATGAATTTTAAACCGGTACTAACAAGCGTTTCAGGATATATTTGTGCATTTTCTAATGTTTCAATAATATTCGAAACAGGTTTTACGATTTCTTTATTTTCGGCTAAAACAGCCTGAAGTTTTGTTTCCTGTTTTTTGTAATCATTAAAACCGGGAACAGATTCAGGTAATCCTTCAAAAATAATTTTGCCTCCGGCTTTTTGTAATTCAATCAGTTTTTGCAAAGTAGCAAGAGGCATTTTTTTACATGCAGGAACAACTAATGATTTAAAAGTACCGCCCGGAAGACTGATGTTTCCGTTAACTACTTTTGCTTCGGTAATAAAATTATCAGAAATAAAATCGACTCCGTAGCCTTTTTTCATTAACTCTTTAGTAGTATTGTAAAAAGCAGTTCCGTGCAGCCATTCGTCTAAAGAATGTATTTTAAACTGAAAAAATAAAGTTCCTTTATGATATTTGTCCCAGGTATCAAAAATAGGCCAGTATAACAAAATTTCATTATCAGGTTTTCCCTGCTGCAGCATTGACTGACAGTTTGCAATATAGGAGAATAGAGAAGGAGCATCTTCCCATATATTGTTATTTGCATTAAAATTTACAGAAGCATAAAATTTCCAGCCCGGCCATACAGCTCTGTCCGGTGAATAAGTTGAACCATGAAGAAAAATATGATTCACACCATTTAGCATTAAATCTTCCGCTTCAGGTTTACATTGTGATAAAGCGGTTTTAAAATGTTCTCTTAACCACGTAAAAGTTTCAGATGAAACCAGATTTTTTCCTGAGATATGAGCAGCTGATGATGAAAATTTAAGCATTACAGGATCGGCATCACCTTCACGGATATCTTCCTTTTCACGTCTGAAACCCGGGATGTCAAATGGCATTGAACCAAAAGTTTCACATTCCGGAATATCAGCAGAAGCGTATAAATCGATTAAATTCCCAGGAGAACCGTGAGCTTGCAGTTTAGTTTTGAAACCTTTACTATTAGCCCATGTTGTCCATGATTTATCAAATTTATCCAATAATAAATCGGATAAAGTTTGTCTGTAATCACTTCTGATTCGGTTGCTGATTTCGTCATCAGTATCACTAAGTATAACAGAAAGTTGTTGTTTCAAATCATATCCTCTTCTGGTTTTGAATTCGTCAAAAAACTTAGGTGTAAAATCAGTTCCGTATACTTCATAACTGTCATTAAAAATAGCTCTTATTTTTCCTTCGCGGCCTTTAAAAGCTTTATCAAAAGGGACAACATAAGCTTCTAAAGCCTCTTTAGAATAGTGATCTAAAGTATATCCACTGCCCCCAGGAGCTGCTCTTTTTACCTGTTGACCGGTTTTTCCACTAAAAACAGCATATATAGTATAATCTGTTTTTTTAGCCTTCCATTTTAATTTGTTTGGCTCTAATGTGTTTGGTAGCGCTATGTGAGCACCTTCAATACCTTTATCATTTGAGAGTAAATTTTTACCTTGCAATTGATCTGTCAGGTTTACATAACTCCCGTCTTTACCATAAGCTACCACATATAAAAGTTCAGCAGGAGTTTTTTCTTTAGTGTTTTCGACTTTAATAGTACGGTCTATCGTTTCGTTCTTTTTTAGATCGTATTTTTCCACAATCAGTTTTGAGGCGGCATGAGGCAATGTAACATGAGAGCCTCCATAAGGCCATCCAGTACCCAAAACCATATCTACCTGCATGTGAAGACTGTCTGCTACATGAATAGTATAATCAAGCATATCCATCCATTTTGGCGACAGATAATCAATAAAATTATTTTCTTCTCCTTTCACACCATATATAGGTGTGATTTCTACACCTCCAATTCCAACTTTATGAAAATCGATAAGACTTCTTTTTAAGTTAGGTTTGTCTACGGCACTTCCCATCCACCACCAACGAGTCCATGGCTGATTGATATTACTGGAATCTGGCCAGGGAGATTTGTCTGACTTTTGGGAAAATGAATTGAAAATAAAACAAAGGATACATAAAAAAGAAATCAGGATTTTCGAAAGTTTCATTATAAGTCTGTGTTCAATGGTTGATAGAATGTACTCCTGATAGTAATGAAATCAGGTCTGTTTTGTTTAAAAGCTAATTTAGTAAAAATAAAAAGCTTTTGTGAATTTGCTATCCTGTGGCATCCTGATTGGTAATTATTGATAATAAATTAGTGAATAAATAATAAAGTATATTTTTTTAAATTTCTTATTATTTTAGGGTAAAAACTACGAATGTTTAAAAAATAATTTAGTTAAATTTTATTTTTCACATTACGAAATACGGTTAAGGTTTGGTGTTGTTAATCAGTAAGTTGTCTGTTTCTTGTTAAATAAAAATTAAATAAAACTCATAATGCATTGAGCATTAACAGGATACTACAGGATGGCGTCGATATCTCTTCTGGATAAATTTGAGAAAACTAAATTATATCCAAATTTAACTTTTATGAAAAATAAAATTAATTTACTGTTGGCGGTAGCTATGTTTGCAATATTGCACGCATCGGGTTATGCGCAAAACAAAGAGGTAACAGGGGCGGTTACTGATCCGGCTAAACTCTCCATACCAGGAGTAAACGTATTGGTAAAAGGAACGAATCGTGGTACAAGCACAGATTTTGACGGGAGGTATAAAATATCGGTTTCTCCTGGTGAAACTTTAGTTTTTTCCTTTGTTGGTTTTGTTTCGAAAGAGCAAAAAGTAGGCGAATCTAATGCTTATAATATTTCATTAGATGCTGAAAGCGCAAATTTGAATGAGGTTGTTGTTATTGGTTATGGAACGCAAAAAAAGAAGTTGACGACAGGCGCGATATCCGGAATTAAGACAGAAAATTTTACTGAAAGACCAATTTCAAGAGTTGATCAGGGTTTAATAGGTCAGGTTGCTGGTGTTCGTGTTAAGCAGACTACAGGTTTACCTGGACAACCTTTTAGTATTGAAATTCGTGGTGCCGGATCTATTACGGCAGGAAATGAACCTTTGTATGTAGTTGATGGTTTTCCTCTTTCTACTGAAGGGACCAATGTTAATGGAGGTTTTTCAAGTGGGAGCCCTTTAGACAATATGAATCCAAACGACATTGCTTCTATTGAGGTTTTAAAAGATGCAGCGGCAGCCTCTATTTATGGTTCGAGAGCAGCGAATGGTGTTGTTTTGATTACTACTAAAAAAGGAACAAAAGGAAAAACGAAATACACTTTTAATACTTACGGAGGTATAAATAAAGAGGCAAACAGAGTTGATATGCTTTCAGCTGAAGGATGGATCAAAAGAGCTAAAACTATGATTGATACCCAGTGGGCAGGATCAGGTATACCTGGGGCTTCGAAAGATCAGACGAATGCTGAACGTATTGCTACATATAATGCAAAAAACCCATCGACTCCTCTGGTACCAAGTAATAATAGTTATTATACCTATTTGTACGATGAAAGATGGGATATGCCGGGGCATCCTGGATTGGATTATATAGACTGGCAGGACAAAGTTTTCCGTACTGGTGAATTTAGTAATTATCAATTGTCAGCTTCAGGAGCAACAGATGCAGTTAACTATTATGTTTCTGCTAATTATCAAAAAAACACCGGATATATTGTTGGAACAGATTATACCTTGTTTTCTGCAAGAGCTAATATTGATTTTAAATTATCTGATAGTTTTAAAATTGGTATTAACTTTTCTCCTTCTTATTCTGAAAGAAATGACCCAGGTGTTGAAGGAAAAGATAATACATTATTTAAGGCTTTAACAGCAACTCCTGTTTTTGAAAGTGCTCCTAATGCAGCTGGCGAAAAATATACAACCAGATACGCATGGGGAAGTAGTACAACAAATATGCTTAATGCTTTGGCCAGAACAGGTAAAAACTCGATGTATAGAAACATTGTTTCTACTTATGCTGATTATAAATTTGCAAATGCTTTTACATTAAAAAGTACGATTAACTTTGATAATTCAGATAATACATTTGAAAGTTATACGCCAAATGATGTTTTGGCTAGTATAAGGGGAGCTTATAATACCTATAGAAGATTAAATATTGTTAATGAGAATACTTTGACTTATAATAAATCTGTAGGGGATCATGGTTTTAATGTTCTTTTAGGAGAATCATTTAGTTCTTATAAAATTACCAGATCACTTCTTTCTTCGGGAGGACTTTATACTAATTCTAGTACAGAAACACTTCCTACAGGGTCATTGGGTTCTACTAATGCAGAAAAAAATACTTTATTATCGTTTTTCAGTAGATTTCAATATGATTATAAAGAAAAATATATGCTTTCTGCAAGTGTAAGAAGTGATGGTTCTTCTAAGTTTGGAAGTGATAACAGATGGGGTACATTTTATTCTCTATCGTTAGGGTGGAGAATTAAGCAGGAATCATTTTTGCAAAATGTTGATTGGTTAAGCGAATTAAAATTTAGAGCCAGCACAGGAACTAATGGTAGTAATAATATAGGTAGTTATTCATCTTATTCAACATTAGGATCTTATAATTATGCAATTGGTGGAGCTGTTGGAATAGGACAAGGGGTGAATTCTATAGGAAATCCATCGTTGCACTGGGAACAGTCTAAAAGTATTGATTTCGGATTGGATGTTTCGTTCCTAAAAAATAGAATTTCGGCAACATTTGATATGTATAGAAAAAAGAATACAGATTTACTGCTTAGACTTCCTGTTCCTGCAGCATCAGGATTTACAAGTTATCTTACTAATGTTGGAGCTGTGCAAAATCAGGGATGGGAGTTTGAATTAAATACTGTTAACGTTAAGACTAGTAAATTTGAATGGAAAACATCGGTTAATTTAAGTCATAATGAAAATAAGGTATTGGCGTTAGGGCCGGATCAGACTAAAATTGAAATCACTAATGATTTTGGTGCAAATGTCCCGTTTATAAAATTGGAAGTTGGAAAACCGATGTATATGATTTTCGGTTTACAACAAAACGGCGTTGTGACTCAGGCTGATATTGATGCAGGTGGAACTACTATTGGTGGGAATAAACTAGTTTTGGGAGATCCAAGATATATTGATCAGAATGGTGATGGAAAAATCAACACCGAAGATCGTGTTGATTTAGGTAATCCAACTCCAAAATATACTTGGGGTATTACAAATACTTTTAAATACAAAGATTTTGATTTAAGCGTATTGGTGCAAGGTCAAAATGGAGGAACGGTTTATGGGTTAACAGGAAGAGCTATCAATCGTACCGGAATGGGGTCTGTAGAAAATGCGTTAAATGTGGATCCTGCTGTAAGAGGTAACTGGAAAACTTCTTTCGGGTTTCAGCCGAATTCTGATTGGATGTACAAATCTGATTATCTTAGCGTGAGAAGCGTATCTTTTGGTTATAATTTGAGAGAAGCTGTTAAAAGCTTAAAAAGAGTTGATAATGCCAGATTATATATTACATGTGAAAACTGGTTCTATTGGAATAAATATGACGGAGGTTTTAATCCTGAAGCTGTGAATACTTCAGGAAGTTCAAATAGTGATTTTGCTGTTCCTATTGATTATGGTGGTGCACCTTTAGCAAAATCTGTAGTTTTAGGTCTTAACATTAATTTTAATTAAAATGAAAAAATATATTTATTTACTAGCGGCAAATTTGCTTTTATTGGGAACAGCTTCCTGTGCCGATGAACTGACACAAATTCCTTTGTCTCAGGGAACTGAGGAGAATTTCTATGCTACACCCGGAGATTTTATCCAGGCAAGAAATGCAGTGTATTCTGTTGCTTTTCATGGAACGGGTACTTATGGTTATGCGAACCGTGTATTGAATTTAAGTGAGACCAGATCGGATAATTTATTAGCGTTCACAACAGCTTCAAGAGATTGGGAAGGGATCAACAGTTTTTATACCTCTATTAGTTCTAATACTTATGTAAAGGAAGCTTACGTGAGTAATTTTAATGCGATCTACAAAGCAAACCAATTGTTAGAGAAAATTGCTGAAAAAGGAGATCAGATTTTTACAAATCCGACAGATAAGGCGGCAATGATTGCTGAAACCCGTTTCTTAAGGGCATTTTGTTATTTTGATTTATTAAGATGGTTTGGAAGAGTTCCGTTGATTGATAGAACAATGACAGCTCAGGAATCTGCGAAAATTGGAAGAAGTCCGGTTGTAGATATTTACAACTTGGTTATTTCAGATTTACAATTAGCAATTGCAGATCTTCCGGCTCCAACTACAGACGCAACCTATGTTGGACGTGTTACTAAATACGGAGCGAAAGCTTTGTTAGGTCTGGTTTATATGACCCGTTCAAGTCCAACTTATGGTATTGATGGTGCAATGCTTGGTTTAAATGAATGGGATAAAGCTTATAAAGAATTGAGTGATGTTAAAGCAAGCGGATTGTATACATTTGGTACAGATTACGCAGCCATCTTTAAAGTAGAAGGAATTACTAATAAAGAAAATGTCCTTACAATTCCTTATACACAAAGTTTAGCAAGTTCCATTGGAGGAAACTTTATGGTTGAAGTTGGCTATGAACCTTATTTTGCTTCAGTAGGTATTGGAACAGCTCAAGGATCTTTAGAAGCCAGGCCAATTTCAACTGGTTTTTTGAATATGTTTGCGGCTAATGATAATAGAAAAACTGTTGGAATTGCAACAAGTTATACAGTTGCATCTGGGACTTACAAAGGAAGTTATACGCTTCCGGTTTTCAAAAAATATATAGACCCGGCCAGATATGGAACAGGAGGACGCGAGGACTGGGGAGTTGATTTTATGGTAATTCGTTACACAGATGTATTAATGCTGATGGCCGAATGTACGCTTCATGGAGGAGGTGGAACCCAGGCCGAGGTTGATGGAATTGTGAATCAGGTGAGAACAAGAGCAGGTGTAACGGCAAATGCTTCTAATATTACTTTAGATCAGTTGTTTGATGAAAGAAGAAAAGAATTCTTTTCAGAAGGAACCAGATGGTTTGATTTGATTAGGTCAGGTAATGCGATAACGATTATGAATGCTTGGAAAGCTGCAGAAGATACTGGTAATAAGATTAGAACTATTGATGCAAATATGTTGCTTTATCCAATACCATTGCAGGAAATGTTAGCAGTTCCTGGGCTTTATGATCAAAATTTAGGTTACGACTAATAAAAATAAATTTGCCCCAATTTTTTATTTTGTTTTTTTAAACCGTCTCAGTTTCTGAGGCGGTTTTTTTTGTTTGTAAGGTAATTATTAGTTATTAAGTGCTCTGTTTTTTAGTGTCATCGATTACAATTATGTTAAAATATTAGTCTTTTTCTGTAAATTATGAATATAATATTTATATTTTATTTAATTTTTTTGTCTATTTATTATTTATTTAAAATGTTTTTAATGATTTATTTTTTATTGTAAAAATAATAATACATTTGTGTAATCGATTGCATATTTTTTTAATAATTGTTTAATTGTTTGAATAAAATAGATTCCGGCCTATGGAATTATTAGTTTTTATAAGGTACTGACTTATTTTGTATTATATTTTTATGGTTATGAATATCAAATGAACTATTGAAAATTTTAACATTAACAAATAAAAAAATAAAGTTATAATATAAGTATGCAGGATACTACAGGATAGTGCGAATATTCTTTATGAATAAATTTGAAAACAACTAATTAATTAACCAAAATTTAACTTTTATGAAAAAAAAATTTAGTCTTCTGTTGACTATAGCGTTGATTACATTGCTGAATGTATCCGTTTATGCGCAGAACAAAGTAATCAAAGGAGTAGTTAAAGACGCTGGTGGTTTACCGGTACCAGGCGTTAATGTACTCATTAAAGGAGGTCAGAAAGGGGTGAGTACAGACCTTGACGGAAGTTATTCTATTGAAGCAGCTCCTGGAAACGTACTTGTTTATAGTTTTATTGGCTTTAAGAAACAGGAGATTACTATTGGTAACACAAATGTTTATAATGTTGTGCTTAAAGAAGAAGACAATTCACTTGAAGAAGTAGTTGTTGTAGGATATGGTGTAAAAAAGAAAAAGGATTTAACCGGGTCAATCGTAAGTGTAAGTTCTGAAGTAATAAGTTCCAGACCTGTTCAAAATGCTGTTCAGGCAATGCAGGGAAAAGCTGCCGGGGTAGATATTTCTTCAAATGAGCGTCCAGGTACAGTGGGAAAGGTAACGATTCGTGGTGCACGTTCTATTTCTGCTTCGAACTCCCCTCTTTATGTAGTTGATGGAGTGCCTATTAATAACTCTAAACCATTAGCGGGAGCGTTAGGTAAGTCTGTTAGTGATGTCAGTGATTCAAATGCAGGAGGGATTGACTTTTTAAATCCTACTGATATTGAGTCTATTGATGTTTTAAAAGATGCATCTGCAACTGCAATTTATGGTTCCCGTGGAGCAAATGGAGTTATCATTGTAACTACTAAAAAAGGTAAAAATGGTAAATTTTCATTAAATTATAATACTTCATTAACTACTGAAGAAATTCATGAAAACGCTCCAATGATGACGGCTGGTGAATATATTGATTTTCGTAGATGGGCAAGATATTATTCAAATCCATCTGCTTTTCCAAAAGGAGATGCTCCAACCATTGCTAACGATGAATTGATTTTCTTAAAATCTGCTGATCCTTCTGCCTGGGCTAACATTGCTAAAGGATGGGAAGGTGGTACATGGGATGGTTCAAAAGTAGCTACAACAGACTGGACAAAGTTTATAACCCGTACAGGAATTACGCAACAGCATACCATAGCTGTTAGTGGAGGAACTGAAAAAATGAAAGGGTATGGTTCATTTGGTTATACAGGAAGTACAGGAGTCTTAAAAGGACAGGGGTACAAACGTTATAACGGTGTAGCCAATGTAGATATCACACCATCAGATTGGTTTTCTATGGGAGCTAATCTTAATACGAGTTATAGTATAAATGAGTATGGACAATCCAATATAGGAAGAACAGCTGTAAGTAGTACAACCGGAATATATAATACAGCACGTCTTAATCTTCCCTATGCTGTTCCTTATGATAGTAATGGTAATAGAATTGATAATCCGGGTGGAGATAATACTATCAGAACAGTTATTGATGAAGATAAATATTCTCAGGATCAGCGTGTAACATTACGAGCTTTTGGTAGCTTGTATGCTCAGGTAGATTTAGGTAAGCTTATTCCGGTGTTAGGCGGTTTAAAATACAGAATGAACTTTGGACCAGATATTACTTCCTATCGCGATGGAGTATTTTTGGATGGAAGATCTGCAGCCCGCTCAGGAACAAGTTTTGCTTCATTGATAAAGGCGCAGACAATATCTTATACATTGGATAATTTACTTTATTATAACAAGACTATTGGTAAACATGATTTAGGTTTGACCTTTTTACAAAGTAAAACAGGATATGAGTATGAAGATAGTAGTATGGCAGCAAATGATGTTAAAAATCCTGAAAACAAATGGAATGCTTTGACTCCTGCTAATGTAACTCTGAGTAACTATTCTTCTAATTTAATCGAGTCTGGTTTACTATCTTATATGGGAAGGGTAACTTATGGTTATGATAATAAGTATTTGTTAACTGCATCCGGGCGTTATGATGGAGCATCGCAATTGGCAGATGGAAAAAAATGGGACTTCTTTCCAAGTGCTTCATTGGCGTGGAATATGAATCAGGAAAGTTTTTTAAGTGATGTTTCCTGGATAGATCAGTTGAAGCTTAGAATAGGTTTTGGTGTTACCGGTAATGCTGCCGTTGATCCTTATTCTACACAGCCGCCATTGGCTGGTGTTGTTTATCCTAACGGTTCCGGTATAGTAAATAATGCAACTTTAGGAAATCCAGATTTAGGATGGGAAAAAACGAAACAAATTAACTATGGTGTTGACTTTTCTTTTGTGAATAGCAGAATATCAGGAACCTTAGAGTACTATACTAGTGATACAACGGATTTACTGTTAAAAAGAAGTGTTCCTACACCTACAGGGTATAGAGATACTTATGAAAATGTTGGTGAAACTGAAGGAGAAGGTGTCGAGTTGACATTAAATACTATAAATGTAAAAGCCAAAGATTTTGAATGGAGTTCAAATTTAAGTGCTTCATATCAGCAAAGCAGAATTGTGACCTTAGCGAATGGTAAATTCGATGATATCAATAATAATTTATTTATAGGGCAACCACAAAATGTTATTTACGGATATGCGTCAAACGGAATCTGGAAACCGGAAGATGCAACAGAAATGGCTAAATTTAATGCTAATGGCGCCGGGTTTTCATTTGGTAATGCAAGACCAGTTGATCAAAATGGCGATTATAAAATTGACGCAAATAATGACCGTGTTATAATTGGTAGTGCTGATCCTAAATATATTGCAGGTTTGACCAATACATTTAGATATAAAAATGTAGAATTATCATTCTTTATTTATGGTCGCCTGGGGTATCTTTATAATACACTTGGTGAAAATGAAGGTGCAAAAGGCAGTCAGAGATCTATTGATTATTATACGGATAACAACATTAATGCTGAATATCAAAAACCAATTTATTCAGCAGGTACAGGGGATTCTTTTTTCCCAATTTTAGGTTATCGAGATGGGGCATTTTTAAAAATGCGAAATATATCTTTAGGGTATAATTTTACAAATGAAATGGCTGAAAAAGCTGGGGTTTCAAAGTTGAGACTTTATATTCAGGTTATGAACCCGGGGATGATTTATAATAAAGTAAAATGGATGGATTTGGATACGCAGACAACCGCTTCTAACAGAGGATTTACTTTAGGTTTGAATGTTGAACTTTAAAATTAAAATTTAATAATGAAAATTATGAAAAAATATAAAACATTATATATCAATTTGATGTTAATTGCAGCATTAGGCCTTGGAAGTTCCTGTAGTGATGACTTCCTGGACGAAAAGCTAACCACAGGGTATACTAAAGATTATTACAAAACCGAAGCAGGTATTCAGGCTTTAGCAGTAGGGACTTATTATCAGTCTTTTGCTTTAGAGTTTGCATTAGAAGTACCACTTACAGCTACTCAGTCTGGTACTGATGAGTTTCATGCAGGAGGAGATCCTTCAAATCATATTTGGAATTCATATGCATCAGGATTAAACTCTTTTGTAACAGTTTCTAATGCAAATACTGTTGCTGCCAATACCAATTGGGATAACTTGTACGTTGCCATAGGAAACGCAAATACCTTGATTGAATCGGCTACAGCAATTGTCTCAACTAATGCTGCGATTAAAAAAAGAGCTTTAGGCGAAGGTTATTTTTTAAGAGCTTTCAATTATCTAAAATTAGTAAGTCAGTATGGAGGTGTACCAATAAAATTAGATTTGAGTACTACTGTTGAAGTTGAGTTTTCAAGAGCTACTGCTGAACAAGTATTTACTCAAATTATAGATGATTTTACAAAAGCTTATGATTTACTTGACAATGCCGGAGGTTCAGCAAAAATAACAAAGGATGCAGTTGCGCATTATTTGGCAAAAGCTTATTTGTCTCGTGCGAGTGAAATAAACGATACTTGGAATTCAGCTACAAAAACAGCTGATTTACAAAAAGTAGTTACTCTTGCAGATGAAGTTATATCTCATCACCCTTTAGCACCTAACTATGTTGATTTATGGAATTTCACAGCTCCAGATGGCGCTAATGAAAAATTGTCAGAAATAATATTAGCAGGTCAATTTAATGCAAGTCAGTTAAATACTGGGTCGAATTGGCAACATTTATATTTCCTTTCAACTTATGATCAATTGCCTCAAATGAGGAGAAATCTGGCAGGAGGAAGACCATTTAGCCGTTTGGCTCCGACATATTATACTTATGATGTATATGATAAAATAAATGATTCCCGTTTTTGGAAAAGCTTTCAAACAAAGAGTATCGTTAATAATCAGTCCGGAACTACTTATGTAAATGGTGATTTAGGTATTGTTTACATAATGAATGCTTCAACGGATAATCGTTTTGCTAAAACTAAAAATACAGATTTTCTTATTCCGGGAGCTGCAAAAAAAGTGCCTAGTGTTTATGTACAATATGCAGCAGATAATGTAGGGCTTATGGCCGATGTAAGATTTCCGTCTTTAAGCAAATATATGGATGGATCAAGAATCGATTTAACAAGTCAAAGAGGATCTAGGGATATTATTTTAGCACGTTCTGCAGATACGTATTTAATAGCTGCTGAAGCAAAAGTACGTTTAGCTAAACAGGGTGCCGCTTCATTCGCTGACGCTTTGCCGTACATTAATGCAGTCAGAAATCGTGGAGCATATAAGGTTGGTGAAGACCGTTCAGCTTATGTAGATGGATCTGCTGCATGGACAGTTGCAGGTCAGGCTGGTATCCCAATTTCTTATACTCCTAAAAATTCGTATTATGAGTCTAATAATATTGTAGCTACAACGGCTGCAACCAGTCTGAATATTACCAGTACCAGTACTTTACCTGCTGAAGATGTTGCTGTAATTACAAAATTAGGATATACAAGTGATTATGACCGAATGCTATGTTTAGTGCTAAATGAACGTACAAGAGAACTTTGTGGAGAATTCCATCGTTGGCAGGATTTAAGCAGAACTAAAACTTTGGTTGCAAGAGCTAAAGCTTATAATATAGAAGCTGCACCAAACATTCAGGATTATCACAACTTGCGCCCTATTCCTCAAACTTTCCTTGATGGAATATATGCAAACGGTAAACCGCTAACTGCAGCAGAAAAAGATGCAATGCAGAATCCGGGTTATTAAAAATTAGTTTATTTGACTGTTTAGTTTTTAGAATACTGATTTAGTATTAAATAGAATTTTAAAATTGGATAGTTTAGTTTAAAAAGAAGGGACAGTAACTTAGTTATTGTCCCTTTTTTGTTTATACTGGATGCAGGGAAGCACAGGATGGCTATATCGTTTTAGTCGTTTATTTTTAGGTTTCTAAATAGTAAATTTTGAACCTATGAATTTCATAAGAAATCTGTTTTTATTTTTAATTTTTTTAAATGTATCATTTTCTTCAAAAGCGCAGGTCAAATTGCCGGCTTTGGTTAGTGATAATATGGTTTTACAGCAGAATGCAAAAGTTAATTTGTGGGGCTGGGCATCTCCTAACGAAAAGATAAACATTCAGTTAGGCTGGCAAAATAGTCCTGTAGAAGTCACTGCAAATGTAACGGGAGATTGGAAAGTAGCAGTAGATACCCCTCAGGGAAGTGAAAAAGCATACTCAATAGCCGTTAATGCTTCAAATAAAATTGTACTTAATAATGTTCTTATTGGCGAAGTCTGGATTTGTTCCGGTCAATCGAATATGTATTTTCCGGTTGGAAAAGAAGAAGGTACTTGGAAAACAGGGGTTAAAAACTATGAGCAGGAAATCGTAAATGCTAATTTTCCTGATATCAGACTATTTACGGTCTTAACGAATGCTTCTCCAAAACCACTTGATGATGTAACAGGAAGATGGGCAGCCTGTTCGCCGGAAACAATTAAAACGTTTTCTGCAGTAGCCTATTTTTACGGAAGGGATTTATATCAGAAACTGAAAATCCCTATTGGTCTGATTTCAACGTCATGGGGTGGCACAAAAGCAGAAGCCTGGACCTCTCAGAATGTCCTGGAAGAAAATCCGGATTTTTTAACTATTCTGGAAGAAGATGCTAAAAACGAAAAAGCATATCAGGAAAAACTGGAAACGTATTATCTGAATTTAAGAAATGAAAAGCAGGTTAATAATACATCTAAAACAGAAATTAAAAAGCCTAAAAAAGAAGCGAATAAAACATCTTATGTACTTTATAATGCTATGTTACACCCACTAATCAATTACACAATGAAAGGTGTCATCTGGTATCAGGGCGAAAGTAATTCGGGTAAGGCTAAATTATATCAAACTTTATTTCCTGCCATGGTAAAAAACTGGCGGGATGACTGGAAACAAGGTGATTTTCCTTTTTATTATGTGCAAATTACGCCTCATAAAGGACAAACCCCAGAAATCAGAGAAGCGCAGTTATTTTCATTAAAAAAAATAGGCAATAGTGGTATGGCAGTTACAACTGATGTTGGAGATACCAATAACATTCACCCGATAGACAAGCAAACTGTTGGACACAGACTGGCACTAATTTCTTTAGCTAAAACATATAAAGATGATAAACTGGTTTATTCGGGACCAATTTATAATCATTTGAAAATTAAAAAAGATAAAATTCAGTTATTTTTTGATTATGCTGATTCAGGATTCAGAAAAACAACTGAAAATTTAAAGGAATTTGAAATTGCCGGTGAGGATAAAATCTTTTATCCGGCAGTTGCTAAAATTGACGGAAAGACAATTGTAGTTTCTTCTGAAAAAGTTAAAAATCCGGTAGCAGTTCGTTTTGCATGGAAAGCAGTTCCGGAACCTAATTTATTTAATGTCGAAAATTTACCGGCATCTCCTTTTCGTACAGATAACTGGTAAGCGAAAAGTATAATCAGAGTTTAGTTTAGTTAGTTTATAATGTTCCCTGTTCATTTTTGAGTTTAAAATGAACAGGGATTTTTTTATGAATTAAATTATGCTATTTTTTTATTATTTGATTAAAAATTAAGAATTTAAAAAGTGAATATTGATTTTTATAACAAAATATATGTGTATTTTTTAACAGGGTGGTTAGGTTGTTTAATTTATTGATTTCTAGTAAATTAAAATTTTGTTTACACTGTTTTAAAGTGTAAAAAACTAATTTTCAGAAAATTAGCAGGGTAGGGCAGGACGGTATTAAATATTTATCCCGATAATTTTAATATCACTAACCTTTTAACCAACGATTTATGAAAAAACAAGTACTTTTTGAATTTAAACCAATTCATTTTAGGAAGCGATTCCTTGAAATTATTTTTGTTGCATTTTTTAGTTTTTTGAATGCTCATGACTCATTTGCACAAAACTGGAATATTTTAGGAAATGAATCTCAGGTCTCTGCTGTTGCATCAAGCTATACTTCTATTGCTGTTTTAAATGACGTTCCTTATGTAGTATTCAGAGAAGGAACCGGACCTGTTGTCAAAGTTAAAAAGAGAAACACTGCCACAGGAAATTGGGAACAAGTAGGTAATGATATTGGAGCGAATCTTAATTTTTCCAGAATCATTTTAGATAAAACCAACCGCTTTTATGTTACTTATGTGGATGCTGCAAATGGTAATAAACTGGCAGTGAAAATTTACAATACGGCTACAGATACATGGGAACCATTAAATAACGAGATTAATAACCTTTATGTTTCGACCGGTTCAGTTACCAGTAGTGTTTCGCAATATGGTTCAACACCACGTTGTTCATTGACTTTTGACTCGGATAACAATCCTTACATTGCTTTTGGAGAAGGTGCTTCACTAACTCCAACTGTAAAAAAATTTGATGGAACTTCGTGGGTAGCTGTTGGGGGTGCTTCAGTAAATGCTGCTTCAATAGCTATTGGAGTAAGTTTAGTATTGGATGAGGCAGATGTACCTTGGTTGGCATTTTGTAGTTTAGCCACTGCAACGACCACTACAGGTACAATGAAATTGTATAAATGCGCTGGAGGAATTTGGTCTGAAGCTTCTGTTTCTCCTGTTACTGGAGGCATTAGGCATACGAGTATGGTTCTTAATTCTGTAAACAATCTGGTAATTGTATATTTTGATGCGACTACTTCTCCAGCCGGTAATAATAGAGCAACAGTAATCGAATACAGTAAAAATGCTGCAACTCCTGCCTGGAGTGCTGTCACACGATTAGGTACAAGAGATTCTCCCAGCTTAAGTCTAATTAAGGATATTTCGGGTAATCTCTATTGTTCTTTTATTGATAATGTAACGAGTAGTAGCCCGCCATATGCAGCCCGTGTATTTAAACAAACTGCGGGGGCAACTGCATGGACAGAAATGAAAGATCCAACTGTAATCAGAGGTATTGATGAACCGGCTGGGAATTTAACAATTGCTGCCGGAAGTTCATACCCTTTTGTTGTTTATACAAAAGCAAATACAGGAGGTATTGTAACGCCAATTGTTAGAAATTATGTTCCTGCTCCACCACCGGCAGTTTTAACCACAAATGCCGTCACTAATATTACTTCTGTAACGGCAGAATCAGGAGGAGATATCACTTCAGATGGAGGAACAGCAATTACAGAAAGAGGTATTGTTTATAGCACCAGCATTAATCCAACGGTAGCTAATACTAAAATTGTAGCTGCTACTGCTGGCACAGGAAGTTTCTCAGTAAGCATTCCGGGACTTACACCTGTTACACTTTATTATGTAAGAGCCTATGCAATCAATGGCGGAGGTACGAGCACTACCTACGGCGATAACGTTAGGCTAAACACATTAGCATTGCCTGACGCAATAGTGAATACGCCAAAACAGGTAGAATTTTTAAACAGAGGTGTTGTTGCTTTACGTAAGTCAGCTAATGAGGTTTTCATTAGCTGGAGATTGTTAGGTAATGATCCTTCAACTATTGCTTTTAATGTTTACAGAGATAATGTAAAAATTAATTCGACCCCTATTACAACTTCGACAAACTATATCGATAATATTGCAACAAATGGAAGCTACACAATAAAAACAGTTGTTAGTGGTACAGAAGGTGCTGCATCGACTCCTGTTTCGGTTTGGGTAAATAATCAATTGTCGATTCCATTGCAAATTCCGCCGGGAGGTACAATTCCGGACGGAACAGCATACACCTATACCGCAAACGATGCCAGCGTAGGAGATGTTGATGGAGACGGCGAATATGAAATTTTCTTAAAATGGGATCCTACTTTATTAAATCATAATAGTGGAGGCTTTTCGGGAGAACAAATTTTCGATTGCTATAAAATGAACGGTACTTTGCTTTGGCGTATCAATTTAGGTAAAAACGTAAATGCCGGTCCGCACTTCAATCAGTTTATGGTGTATGATTTTGATGGAGACGGAAAAGCTGAAATAATTTTAAAAACAGCTGACGGAACTATTGATGGGACTGGAGTAGTGATTGGTAATGCTACTGTTGATCATCGAAATTCAGGGGGATGGGTACAGGCTGGACCTGAATTCCTGACTGTTTTTAATGGTTTGACAGGTGCTGCTATGTCAACAGTTGCTTATCAGCCGGCAAGAGCAAATACTGCAGACTGGGGTGATACTTACGGAAACCGTCAGGATCGTTTTGTATCAGCTGTGGCTTACTTAGATGGCGCTCGTCCAAGTTTGATCGTAGGCCGTGGATATTATGATAAATTAATGCGTGCTGCTTATGACTGGCGTGATGGACAGTTAACCCTTCGATGGATTTTTGACAGTAAAGATTCTAGTGATCCGGCTAATAATGCATTTTCAAGCCAGGGGAATCATCAGATGACTATTGGTGATGTAGATGGTGACGGAAAAGATGAAATCATCAATGGATCAAGTGCTATAAATGACGATGGAAAACGTCTTTGGACTTATGGTCAGGGACATGGAGATGCTCTTCATATGTCGGATATGGATCCCGATCGACCAGGTCAGGAAATATGGCAATGTCTTGAGTCTGAAGGGCAATATAGTCCATACGGAATCAGGCTTAATGATGCTAAAACAGGAAAAATGATCTTTGGAGCCATTACCACAGGTGATGTTGGCCGTGCTTTGGCAGCAGATATAGATCCAAATCACAGAGGGTATGAAATGTGGAGTTCTTCCGGTAATCTTTATAATGTACAGGATGGTCAGATCGGAACAAGTAAACCAACCAACGGAAGCCAGTCTGTAAATGCTGCTGTATGGTGGGATGGTGATTTAGGCCGTGAATTACTTGACGGAACAATTATGGATAAGTGGAATTATAATACACAATCATTAAATCGCTTATTTACGATATATCAGGCAGCTCCGGTTTCTTCAAATAACGATTCAAAAAAGAATCCGGCTCTTACAGGAGATATCTTGGGTGACTGGAGAGAGGAGATTATTCTACGTCGAACAGACAATACTGCTCTCATTCTTTTCACTACTAATATTGTTACAGATTACCGAATTCCTACTTTGATGCACGATCCTCAATACCGTACAGCAATTGCATGGCAAAATTCAGCTTACAATCAGCCTCCTCATCCAAGTTATTTTTTAGGGTATGATATGGCTCCGGTTCCGGCATCGAATATTGTTATAAAAGACATTTCGAATCTAGGAGTTAAAAAAACGGCTTCTGTAACCGCAGAAGTACAGGTGTATCCAAATCCTTCTTCGGGACAGTTTAATATTAGATTTAATGGTTATAAATCATCTAAGGCAACCGTTATAATTTCAGATATCACAGGTCAGGTTTTAGTGAAAAAAGATGTTGAACTTACCGGAAATGATCAAAGTGCTGCATTTAATATTCCTAATTGCAATCATGGTGTTTACCTTCTAAAAGTAATTAGCGAAGAAGGAACCAAAACACTTAAAATTCTGATTGAAAAATAATATTGTAAGTGCTAAGTGAAGAGTGATTAGTGAAGAGTGATTAGTGAAGATAGCTAAAAGAAAAGCTAATCATTAATGACTAAGTACTAATCACTCTTTTTATGCTTTAAAAAGGACAGTATAGCACAGGACAGTATTCGAACAATAAATAAATATATTTGAAATTATCACTTATTAGATTCCATGAAATTCTCCTTAATAAACTTTCAAAAAATATTTTTTTTATACTTCATATTTTGTCTTTCTGCTTTTGGTCAGGAAATAAAAAATGAAACTGCAGATAAACCTTTATATCGTGATCCTGTTTTTGACGGTGCAGCTGATCCGACTATTATCTGGAGCAAAAAAGATGAAAAATGGCTGATGTTTTATACCAATCGAAGAGCAAACATTGATGGAAATGGGGTGAGTTGGGTACATGGAACTCCCATTGGCATTGCTGAATCAGATGATGGGGCACACTGGAAATATAAAACCAACTGCAATATTGGCTATACGATTAAGGATGTTACGTACTGGGCTCCGGAAGTCATTAAACATAAAAATAAATACCATATGTACCTGACAATTGTTCCGGGTATTTTTGAAGATTGGAAACATCCTCGATATATTGTGCATTTGACCAGTAAAAATTTAATTGACTGGAAATTTGAATCACAACTAAAACTGGCTTCTGAACGTTGCATTGATGCTTCTGTTTTTCAACTACCCGATGGAAACTGGCGTATGTATTACAACAATGAAAATGATGGCAAATCCATTTATTATGCGGATAGCAAAGATTTGTACCATTGGACAGACAGTGGAAAAAAAGTAGTAAAAGACAGGGGAGAAGGTCCTAAAATTTTTAGCTGGAAAGGAAAAAACTGGATGATTACAGATCCATGGAAGGGTCTGGCTGTTTTTTCTTCTGATGATTTTATAAACTGGAAAAGACAGGAGAAAAACATTCTTCAAATTCCGGGAACGGGTGAAGATGACAAAGTAATTGGTGGACATGCTGATGTTATCGTAAATAATGATAAAGCGTATGTGTTTTATTTTACACACCCGGGAAGAATACCTGAAAATAAAGGAATTGATAATTTTGAAACAAGGAGAAGTTCGATACAGGTAGCTGAATTAGAATATAATAATGGAGAACTATTCTGTGATAGAGATAAACCAGTTAATATTAATTTAAAACATTAATTAAATTATTTTAAAATATTGAAAATTTGATTTTTACATAAAAATAAAATGAACAGAAGAAAATTCATAATTGGTAATTCGCTTGCTCTTATTGGGCTGTGTTTGCCGTTTCCACTCAGGAGTAATAATTTTCAATCTGATCCGATACTTTCTGATTTCGAGAAAAGACTTAAACCGGTAGGTCGTGCACTTGAATTTGAAGACTTCTATGTATGGTGTAACAGCCCTATTGAAGGACCTGATGGAAAAATTCATGTTTTTTTTTCCCGCTGGCCAAAAGCCAAATCAATGAGCGGCTGGATTAACGGTTCAGAAATAGCTCATGCCGTTGCCGATAAACCGGAAGGACCTTATACGTATGTAAGTACTGTTCTGGCTCCACGCGGTGAAGGATTTTGGGATGCAACAACTTGTCATAACCCAAGTATTCATTATGTTGATGGAAAATATGCGTTATTTTTTATGGGAAATTCAAATGGTAAAATGAATACCAAACGTATCGGATTGGCAATTTCAGATTCTCTTTATGGCCCGTGGAAAAGACCTGACAAACCTTTGTTGCTTCCTGGAAATGAAGGTTCATGGGATGATCTTTTGACTACAAATCCTTCTTTTTTAAAACATCCCAATGGAGAATACTGGCTGTACTATAAATCATTGGATACGGAAAATTATGAGCATCCAAAATTTCCAGTTAAAGGCAACAGAAAATATGGATTGGCTGTTGCTAAATCTTTGGAAGGACCTTACAAAAAATATGAAGGTAATCCCGTTGTTGATTTTTCAAAATTAGGAGATAATAAACAATGCGAAGATGCTTTTGTATGGTATGAAGATAAAAAGTTCAAAATGCTGGCTAGGGATTTAGGTGTTTTTGGACAGGATTACGGGCTTTATATGGATTCCGAAGATGGAATTCACTGGTCTGATCCTTTAATTTCCTATCAGCCGCTGAATAAATATATCAGTCAGCCCATAGCACTAAAACATCTTAATAGATATGGGCGTGCAGAACGCCCTCAGCTCTTATTTCAAAACGGAAAAGCGACTTATTTGTTTACTGCTTCACAAGGCGGAAAATTTGAAACAGCTTCTTCGTTTATTTTCAAAATAATATAAATATCTTTAGAGAAAACTCTTAAAAACTTAAAAATTATGGTAAGAAATGCTTTTAAAATGAAATTAAAACCGGGATTTGAGGCTGAATACAAAAAGCGACACGACGAAATCTGGCCAGAACTGTCAAACCTGCTTTCTGAAACGGGAATACAGGATTACAGTATTTTTTTGGATGAAGAAACTTTAATTCTTTTTGCAGTTCAAAAAATAAGTACTGATTTTGATTTTAATTTATTACCAAATCATCCGATTGTGAAAAAATGGTGGGCTTACATGGGCGATATTATGGAAACCAATCCTGATAATTCTCCTGTTGCTATTGGTCTGAAGGAAGTTTTCCATTTGGATTAATTATTTTGTGATTCACACAAAAACGGGATAGCTCAAATTTGTTTATTAATTATATTTTAAATTGTTTGCATCTAATTTTTGAGAGTAATGAAATAGAATTTAGTGTAATCATAAATTATTAGAAATATTTAAAAAAAGAACTAACAGGAATGAATAAATCTCTTTTTCATACGTTTTTGATATTTCTGGTTTTAATGAACACAGGGATTCAGTCTTTAGTTGCACAAAGCAAGACTGTCATTGATATTACTAAATACGGTGCCAAAGGAGATGGAAAAACACTTGATACAAAAGCAATTCAAAATGCGATTGACAAAGCGGCGAAATTAGGAAACGGAACCAAAGTTTTAGTTCCAAAGAATCGTCAATATTTAATTAGTACCCTTGTTTTAAAAAGCAATATAGAATTTCATTTAGAGGGCAACGCCCAGCTTTTAGTCAGTACAAAAAATGATGATTATGCAGTTGAGGGATCTATAATTGCTAATGATGCCGAGAATTTAAAAATATCAGGAACAGGGAACATTAATGGAAGAGCGTTGGAATTTATGACGCATTATGATACGATTAAGGAGATTTGGATGCCAATGAAATGGAGACCAAAATTATTTATCCTGACCAAATGTAAAAACTTAAAAATAATCGATATAACTATTGAAAAGGCACCGTCATGGAGTCTTCACATGCTAGGCTGTGAGAATGTGCTAATTGATGGTATTAAAATCAAAAACAACCTTGATGTACCTAATTGTGACGGAATAGATCCTGATCATTGCCGAAATGTAGAAATTCGTAATTGTAAAATAAGCTGCGGAGATGATGCAATAGTAATAAAAGTGACTCAGCAGGAAACCGATTATGGTCCGTCATCGAATATCTGGGTTCATGATTGTGAGCTGGAAACTCAGGACTCAGGTGTGAAAATCGGAACAGAAACAACTCAGGATATCTGCAATGTAGTTTTTGAACGCTGTGAAATTAAAACCAGCTGTCGTGGATTAACTATTCAGCTTCGGGATGAAGGTAATGTTCATGATATTCTTTTTAAAGACATTAATTTTATGTCACGATATCATTCGAATCCTTGGTGGGGAAGAGGTGAGGCAATTTCTCTAACAGCTATACCCAGAAATCCAGAAACTAAAATTGGAAAAATTTATAAGGTAAAAATTGAAAATGTAAAGGGATTAGCTGAAAACAGTATTCGTGTAAACGGTACAAAGGAAAGCCGGATTTCAGACATCCGATTTAAAAATGTAGCTGTTACATTAAACAGATGGACAAAATATCCGGGAAACGTATTTGATAACAAACCTACAAAAGCCTATGAATCAATTGAAAAACATGACACGCCTGGAATCTCAATTCGGTTTACAGACGACATAGTGCTGGAAAATTGCAGTATAAGGTGGGGAAATAATATTCCGGATTATTTTACGAATGCTGTCCAGGCAGTTGAATCTACGGGGATTGAATTGATTAATTTTAAAGGAGAATCTGCCAATCCATTAAAATATAAAGCTATTGATATTTCAAAGTTGTAGCAGAAAATGATTTTAACCAAAAGAATTGTCTTAAATGAAGCCTAACAAAAATAGAGTAGCAGTCTTAATTTTATTTTTCTTTTTGAGTTTTTATAGCTGGTCACAAGACACCAGAACTTTTAAAGTTTTTCAGTTTCCAGCCAATAAAATTCCAACCATAGACGGAAAAGCTGATGACTGGAAAATGGTTCCTGAAAGTTATATTGTCGGAATGGATCAGTTATGGGAAGACAGTGGAAAACATGCCAAAGCAAATCCTAAAAATTTAGATGTAAGTGTTAAGGTTGCCTGGGTTAAAGGGTTGAATCGTTTGTATTTTTTATATGAGGCTTATGATGATTATTGGGATTTTTCGTTGCCGGGTCTTCACAATGATACTTTTGAAGTTATTGTTGATGCAGATCAGTCCGGCGGGCCGTTTATAGACAGGTTTCATCCTAATCCTGCATTGACAAATACGATGGATGCCTATTTTTCTTATCATGGGGTTCATGCTCAGAATTATCATATTTTTACGCCTGCAGAAGGAAAAGACTGGACACTGGTTTGGGGAAGTCAGCCCTGGATTAAGGAACTTCCGTATGCTAATGCAGCTTCAAATTATAATTTTAAAGCAGGAGAATCAGGAAAACTGACTTTAGAATTCTGGATTACTCCTTTTGATTATGCAGGAAATGATCCGTCAAGAGCAGTAGAATCTGTTTTAGAAGAAAACAAAAACATAGGTCTCTGTTGGGCAATTATAGATTATGATGATGTAAATAACGACAAAAACAACGGTTTTTGGAATCTTTCAAAAGAACATAAAATGTATGGAAATGCATCTTACAGTCTTTCGTTTAAATTAATGCCTTTAGAAAAACAATTTCAAAAGGAAATCAGTGCAAAATGGACTTTCAATGTCATTGATAAAAATAACAGAACAGTAGCTTTTATCGACCAGTCTCTAGGCGAAATAGAATCATACAAATGGGATTTTGGTGATGGAAATACTTCTTTAGAAAAAAATCCGGTTCATGAATATAAGGATGCCGGAAAATATGTTGTAGTTTTAGACATTTCAGGGCCAAAAGGAAAATCTAGATTGTCAAAAATCTGGGATGTTGCGGTCAAATAAGTTAGTAAAATAAAAACAAGAATAATGAAATCGAAACTCAGTCTTTCAATAGCTTTATCGGCTATGATTTTTTTAAGTTGTAAAGCGCAAAAATCACAATCAGCTAAAATTGTTTTAACTAATAATTCGGATTTGGAATTGCCTCAAAAAGCAGTTTCAATAAAAAGAAGCACGTTAAAAGTAAAGGGAACCGAAAAATCTTTTCCGATAGTATTGCAAAATTCAGATACCATTCCGGCTCAGATAAACGATCTGAATGGTGACGGAAAATGGGATGAGTTGTTTTTTGTAGCTGATTTTTCTCCAAAAGAAAAGAAAATTATTGAACTGAAATGGTCCGATACAATTCCTAAATATATAGTAAAAACCAGTGCAAGATTCGGAAAGAGAGAAGCTGAAAATTTACCTGTGCAGCCGGCAACTGAAGAAGTTTTATTAGCGAATCAGGTGTATAAAAAATTAGGTTTTCAAAAATACCAGACTGACGGCCCAACCTGGGAAAATGATAAAGTGGGTTTCAGACATTATCTGGACGGAAGAAATTGTAAAGATGTTTTCGGAAAAAAGACTCCCGGAATTACACCTGAAAATGTTGGTATCAGTAGCACAGGAGCCGTAGAAGATAATTACCATCAGATGCACGACTGGGGAAGGGATATTTTTCCTGTAGGAACTTCAGCCGGATTAGGTGGTTACGGATTGCTTGTGGGGGATGAAATCAACAGACTTGGTATTCTAATCAATGATACTATAAATAACGTTGAAAAAACGACTTTCAAAATTGTAAGTGAAGGTCCGGTAAATTCTGTTTTGAGTTATAAATATCAAAATTGGCAGGCTTCAGGAAATAAATATCAGGTACAGGAAACCGCGTCAATCTGGCCGGGAATGTATGGCTATAAAAACACTGTTTCCTTAAACGGATTGAAAGGCAATGAAACGTTGGTTATTGCGCTCTCGAATATCAATAATCAAAATCCGCTGCAGGTAATTGATTCCGGAGATTATGTTTGTTTTATTCAGCATGATAAACTGACTTATGAGCGTCAATGGATTTTAGGAACAGCTGTTATTATTCCGAAGGCGAATTATAAAGGATATACTGAAGCTCCAAAGACAGGTAAATTGACCAATTCCTATTTGATAAAAGTGGATACAAAAAACAATCAGCCAATTAGTTATTACCCAATCGCAGGATGGGAACTGAGTGCTGATGAAAACTTTAAAGATTCCGTTTATTTCAGCAATTATGTAACCACTCTGGCAAAACAACTTTCTGCCAGAATAACCGTTGAAATAAAGAAATAATAAATTTTACTAACTAAAAAACATCTAACCATGAACTATAAACCAACTAAGATTATCACCTTATTAGTTTTTGGAGCCTGCAGTTTTGCAAATGCCCAGAAGAATGATGCTACGGCACCATTACATTTAATGCAACCGGATTATCCAACGCCTTATGTTATTCCGCAAAAAGAAGATATAAAAGTGGTTTTGGACAGAGTTTATAATTTTTTAGATAAAAATTCGGCTTCAAAAATTGTAAGTGCAGTAACAAAAGCAGAAATTACTGATTATAAAAAAAATAAAGAAGACATTATTTTCGAACCAGGAGCTTTTAGACTAACCAGTTACGAATGGGGCGTTACCTATGCAGGAATGCTTTTGGCTTCTAAGGCTACAGGAGAAAAATACTTTGCCGATTATTCAAATAAAAGAATACAATTAATCGCTGATGTTGCAGCAAATATTCAGGAAAAAAACATCAAGGATAAAGACATGCTCAAAACGCTTCATCCGGAAGCGCTGGATTTTGCAGGAGCGCTTTGTGCTGCCTTCATTAAAGCCAAAAAAGACGGTTTAAAAACCAACATCGATCCTTTGGTTAATAATTATATCCACTTCATCAGCAGTGAGCAGTTTAGGTTAAAAGACGGAACTTTAGCCAGAAACAGACCTCAGGACAATACACTCTGGCTTGATGATATGTTTATGAGTGTACCGGCTTTAGCGCAAATGGGAGCTTATACGGGTGATTCAAAATATTTTGATGATGCCGTAAAACAGGTAAATCAGTTTTCTAAAAGAATGTTTAATGAGCAGAAAGGAATTTACATGCACGGCTGGGTTGAGTCTATGGAAGTACATCCACAGTTTCACTGGGCAAGGGCAAATGGCTGGGCTGTAATGACTATGGTTGAATTACTTGAAGTTTTACCTAAAAGTCATCCGGGATATCCACAAGTGTTATCACAATTACAAAAGCACATTGCAGGATTAGTACAATATCAGCACGGAACCGGTTTTTGGCATCAGTTATTAGACAGAAACGATTCATATTTAGAAACTTCTGCCACTGCTATCTATACGTATTCAATCGCCAGAGCGATTAATCGTGGTTATGTTGATAAAATGACATATGGGCCAGCCGTTTTATTGGGTTGGAATGCAGTTGCCTCAAAAGTAAACGATAAGGGTCAGGTAGAAGGAACCTGTGTAGGAACAGGAATGGGTTTTGATCCTGCGTTTTACTATTATCGTCCGATAAATGTTTTTGCTGCTCATGGTTATGGCCCTGTTTTATTGGCAGGAGCCGAAGTGATTTTGTTGCTAAAAGATACTCAGTTTCAGATAAACGATAGCGCTATACAATTAAAAGTTGAAGGTAAAAACAATCTGCACAAATAGAGAGGTTAAGTCTTTAAATTTTTAGTCATAATTAAGATTAAAATATTTTTTCGAAAGTTAAAAACAAAAGCTTTGTTAAGATTGAATTGCCTCCAGCTAAGGCTGGAGGTTAAAAATTTTTATGAATTATCGGCTTTAGCCAAATTATAATACTTCAAATAAAAACTCTGTGTCTTTGCGCCTTTGCGAGATTAATTGAGGCAGTACTAAAAGAAATTTTTATACTGACCTGTCAATTCCTAAAATTGAAACCAAGATGAAATTAAAATCAGCAATACATATATTTTCCTTATTCGTTACCCTAACAGCTTTTAGCCAGATTGGTACCAGGTTTCCATCAGAAAAAAAGATAATTAAGGATCCTGTCACGGGTCAGGAACTGATTTTTTTAACTACAAAATCTGCCGGAGATTCTAAAACGTATCCTACGCATCCTCAGTGGACAGCAGATGGAGAATGGCTAATCTTCAGGACGAAAAGAGCAAATGGAGAAGTTGTTGCAGTCAACGAAAAATCAGGAGTAATGGTTCAGGTAACAGAGGGTGGTTATACAGGAACGCTTTGCATGGCTCAAAAATCGATGAAACTGTATTTTATGCGCCAGGGAGAAGGAGATAAAATGCAGATTATGGAAGTGAATCTGGAAGCTGTTTTTGAAGACAGTCAGGCCGGAAAAATGAAACCCGTTTCAGCTTACGAACGAATTTGCGGAATAACAAATCCCGAAATGGGTGCTTCGGGCGATATGGCTCTGGATGCTGATGAGGAACGAATTTATTTTAGAATCGGCAAAGAAGAAGCTGCCAGATATTTAGATCCGAATGTTAAAATTGAAAAAAGTATTGGTCCCAGAAATATGGGAGCAGGACCGGGCGGAATTGGCAGTCTGAATTTAAGAACGGGTGAATTTAAACATGTTGTTTCGGTGCCATTTCAGGTGGGACATATCCAGTCTAATATATGGAATCCCGGAGAGCTTGTTTTCTGTTGGGAAACAGGAGGGAAGTCACCTCAACGAACATGGACTGTTATGGCAGACGGAACAGGTTTGCGCCCATTGTATCCCGAATCTGATTATGAATGGGTAACGCATGAAGCCGTAATTTCTAAAGATGAAGTGGCGATGGCAATTATGGGGCATCGAAAAATTGATATTCAAAAAGAAATACCAGTTGAAACTGCGAAAAACGGAGAAATCAGAAATCCTGAAAACCCAGGGCAGGAAAGTAATTGGGGAAATACAGGAACCCGTGAAAAACCAACAGGTTTAGCAATTGTAAATCTGAGAACCCGTGAAATGATTATCGCCGGACAAACCAAAAGCGGCAGTGGATTATGGCATGTGCATGGCTCTGCTGATGGAAGATGGGCAGTTGGTGACGACTTTTCAAGAAGTTTGTATTTGATTGACCGAAAGACAAACGAAATGATAATGCTTACTACAGGACATAAACAAACAGCTGCTGATCATATTCATCCAACTTTTAACAGGGACGGAACAAAAATCCAAATTCAGTCAGCGATGCTCTCCGAGGATAATCGCACGATGAATATCTGTATTGTCAATGTTCCGAAAGAATGGCTGAAACGTAAATAAGTGATTTAAAAAGAAATGCAGTATAGAACAGGATACTGATGACTTATGGAAAAACTAAATTTGGTTTTACTGTAATTTTATATAAAAAAATGTTCAGAAATAATCGTTTTATTTTCAGTGGCTTAACCAGAGAAATCATTTGTGCTATTTTACTAATGAGCACTGTTATTTCATTAGGACAGCAATCTGGAAAAAGGGATGCGATTTATTCCGGAACCCCCTGGTTCGACCAAAACGGAAATGTTGTAAGTGCTCATGGTGCCAATATTATTAAAGAGAAAGATACATTTTATCTTTTTGGTGAAGCTCATACCGATGCGAGTAATGCTTTTACAGGATTTAATTGTTATTCTTCCAAAGATTTGTATAACTGGAAATTTGAAAGTATCGCACTTCCTCAGCAAAAATCGGGTAAACTGGGTACGAACCGAGTAGGTGAAAGACCAAAAGTGATGAAATGTCCTAAAACAGGAGAATTTATCATGTTCATGCATGCAGATACTTTAACGTACAAAGATCAGTTTGTAGGATATGCTGTTTCTAAAAAAATCAAAGGTCCGTATCAGTTTAAAGGTCCGCTTTTGTTTCAGGGCAAACCAATAAAAAAATGGGATATGGGGACTTTTCAGGATACTGATGGTTCCGGTTATATTTTGGTTCACGGAGGTGAAATTTATAAACTGAATGACGATTTTAAATCGGTTACGGAGAAAGTAAACGAAAATATCACCTCCGGATTTGAATCTCCGACTATGCTTAAAAAAGACGGGCTATATTATTTTATTGGTTCACATCTAACAAGCTGGGAGAAAAACGACAATTATTATTACACCTCAAACTCACTGAAAGGTCCGTGGCAATCACAGGGATTAATAGCTCCTGAAGGTACTCTGACATGGAATTCACAATCAACTTTTGTATTGCCAATTCAGGGTACAAAAGATACAACGTATATGTTTATGGGGGACAGATGGTCCTTTCCTAAGCAGGCTTCTTCGGCAACTTATGTATGGCAGCCACTTGTAATTTCGGGAACATCAATTTCGATTCCTGAGTATAAGGATTCCTGGGAAATCAATACAATTACAGGGCTTACATCTGTGGCTGATAATAATGATATAATTATTAAAAATACTGATACACAAATCCAATATAAAGGTAATTGGAAAGAAACGGCATCTGAAAGCAGATCTGATGAAAAAGATGCTTCGTTTACAGTTCGTTTTGCCGGTGAGCAAATTGCATTGTATAGTACAGTTGGTTCCGAAAATGGTTATGCAGAAGTGGTTTTAACCAATGAAAAAGGCAAGGTAATTGTATCGGCATTTGTTGATATGTACAGCAAATTTTCGACATTGACTCAAGTATTTAGATCTCCGCTGCTTAAAAAAGGCAATTATAATTTAACCGTTTCTGTTACCGGAGAAAGACCAAACTGGTCAGATAAAAGAAAGGCAAATTACGGAAGTACAGGATATTATATTTCTATCAACCAAATTAAAATAAAACCTCATAAAATTTAAAAACCAAAAAAGATAATGAAAAGATTATTGACACTTGCAATCTGCATTTTGGGAATTTCCCAGTCTGCATTTTCTCAAAACTATAAAAACGACACCTTTCCAGATGGAAGCACCATTACACCATGGTTTAAGGATTACACTAAACTTCAATTGAAAGATTTAGGAAAACAATATACTATTACAGATTTTGGAGTTACAAAAGATAGTACCAAAATCCAAACCATTGCGATTCAAAAGGTAATTGATAAAGCAGCCAAAAGCGGTGGAGGTGTAATTGTAATTCCAAAAGGAGTTTTCCTGAGCGGCGCTTTGTTTTTTAAACCTAAAACAAGTTTATATGTTGCTGAAGGAGGAACTCTAAAAGGTTCTGATGATATTGCCAATTATCCAATTATGCCTTCAAGGATGGAAGGTCAGAACCTGGATTATTTTCCGGCTTTGGTAAATGCATATGGAGTAGATAATTTTTCTATTTCAGGAAAAGGAACAATTAACGGAAACGGTTATAAATACTATGAAGCTTTTTGGGAGAGACGTAAAATCAATCCAAAATGTACAAATTTAGAGGTTTCAAGACCAAGACTGGTTTTTGTATGGAACTCTAATAATGTACAATTTCAGGATGTAAAACTGATCAATTCAGGGTTCTGGACGAATCATTTTTACAAATGCAACAATGTGAAATTGCTGGATGTGTATATTTTTTCTCCCCATTTAGAAGTAAAAGCCCCAAGTACAGATGCTATCGATGTTGATATCTGTACCAATGTTTTGATAAAAGGCTGTTATATGTCTGTAAATGATGATGCTGTAGCTTTAAAAGGCGGAAAAGGTCCTTATGCAGATCAGGATAAAAATAACGGAGGAAATGCGAATATCATAATCGAAGATTGTATATATGGATTTTGCCATTCGGCTTTAACCAACGGAAGTGAAGCCATTCACAACAGAAACGTTATCATGCGTAATTGTACAATTGAAGGTGCAACCAGAATGTTATGGCTAAAAATGAGACCAGATACTCCTCAAAGATATGAGTATATCAGGGTTGAAGACATTAAAGGAACAGCAAAAAACTGTTTGGTTGTTTTGGCTTGGAAACAATTTTTTGACTTAAAAGGACGTCCTGATATTCCATTGTCTTATGGTGATCACGTAACTTTGAAAAATATCGAAATGAAATCGGATACGTTTTTTAATGTAGAAAAAGATCCAAATGTTCGTATATCTAATTTTACATTTGAAAACCTGAATATCGAAGCAACAAAACCGGCTATTGATAAAAGTATTGTAGACGGAATTACTTTAAAAAATGTGCGTATAAACAAGCAGTTAGTTGAGTAATTTTTTCTAATAATATAAAGGAACAGGAGTTCAAAGTTGTGACGTAATGGGTTGTAAACTTTGAACTTTTGTTTTTTATAGCAAAATAAATTTTAATATGAATAAAAAGATATTTGCAGGGTTTCTGTTGTTCCTTAATTTTTTAAGTGTCAACATCTACAGCCAGGATAAAAATTTAGTCGATTTTTTAATAGCAGATTCAAATCAGTCAGTTTCAATTTGTATTGATAAAAACACGGATCCACTGGTTTTATGGGCTGTAAATGAATTAGCTGATGATGTAAAAGAGATAACCGGAAAAAGACCCGAAATTGTTTCAACGCAAACTATTTCGAAAAAAGGAATTTATATAGGACAGGTTTCTTCCGGTCTGTTTAATTCTAAATCAAATCAGAAGGAATTATCAAATCAATGGGAGAAATTTTCCATAAAAAAAGAGAAGGACAATCTTTGGGTAGTTGGAAGTGATGTAAGAGGAACGGTCTATGCCATTTTCGAAATTACAGAACGTCTGGGGATTTCTCCATGGAAATGGTGGGCAGATGTCAATCCGATAAAAAAAGAAAAACTAGCGTTAAAGCTTCCTCAAAAAGGGATTATTTCATCGCCATCAGTTCAATACAGAGGGATTTTTCTAAATGATGAAGACTGGGGATTAGAACCCTGGGCAGAAAAAACATTCGAACCGGAAGTTGGAAACATTGGACCCAAAACCTACGAAAAGATATTTCAGTTGTTACTACGCTTAAAAGCCAATACGATCTGGCCGGCGATGCATCCGTCTACAAAAGGTTTTTTTACCCTTTCGGGGAATAAAGAAATGGCACAGAAATACCACATGATTATTGGTTCTTCACATGCTGAACCGATGCTTCGGAATAATGTTGATGAATGGAAAACCAAAATTCACGGAGATTATAATTATTTCACCAATAAAACTCAGGTTGACAAATATTGGCAGGATCGATTGGATGAATTAAAATCGGCACAAAATGAAACCATTATGACCTTGGGCATGCGTGGTGTTCACGATAGCAAAATGGAAGGTGCCAAAGATTTGAAAGAATCTATCGGTATGGTCGAAAAAATCATTCTGAATCAGCGTGAAATGCTTTCGAATACTTTTGAAAAACCGTTAAAAGAGATTCCGCAGGCATTTGTTCCGTACAAAGAGGTATTAGAATTATACGATAATGGATTAAAAGTTCCGGACGATATTACCCTTGTCTGGCCTGATGATAATTACGGTTATATTCGTCGTCTTAGCAATGAAGAAGAGCAAAAAAGAGTAGGAGGAAGCGGTGTTTATTATCACATCAGTTATTGGGGAAGACCACACGATTATCTTTGGCTGAGTACAACGCAACCGGGGTTGATTTGGTACGAAATGACCAAAGCCTATGAAAACGGTGCTAAAAAAATGTGGATTGTAAATGTGGGTGACATAAAACCAGCAGAATATGATACAGAACTTTTTCTTGATTTAGCTTGGAATATTGGCAGTATAAAACACGATGGAATCAATCAATATTTAAAAGATTGGCTTACCAGAGAGTTTTCTCCTCTAATTGCAGAATATTTAGGTCCTGTATTTGAAGAGTATTACCGATTGGCATTTCTTAGAAAGCCGGAATATATGGGATGGAGTCAGACTGAACCAACTACACCAATAAAGCTTTCTGACTTTACGGAAGAAGAATGTCTGGAAAGAATAAAAGCCTACGATAATTTAATCAACGAAGTAGATATATGGGGTTCTGCTGTTGGTGTAGATACCGGTCCAGCGGTTCCTGACGGAAGAGAAGATGCTTATTTTCAATTGGTAGCTTATCCCATTCAGGCAGCAGCCTATATGAACCATAAATTTTTATACTGGAATCTCGCTGCTATGACAACCGATTTAAAACAAAAAGAAAGTTATATGAATTTATCAGCGAATGCTTATGAAAGAATCAAAGAACTTACAGCCTATTACAATAACAAAATAAGTAAAGGAAAATGGAACCAAATGATGTCAATGCATCCTAGAAATTTACCGGTTTTTGATTCGATAAAAGTGCCTGCTATTTCACAAGAGGTTGCTGAAAAAACAGATTCACAGTTAGTTATTAGAATCAATGCAAATAATTTTGTCACAAATAAAACGGCAAAAAACTACAAATGGGAAACAATAAACGGTTTAGGATACAGCAATAATTCGGTTACCTTGTTTCCGTTTAAACATTCTTATTTTGACGATAAACCTTCAGTTTCCTATGAATTTGAAGTTGATAAAGCCGGAGATTACGAAATAGAAATTCATTTGCTTCCAACGCATGCAAACAATTTTGATCATCAAATTGAAGTTCAGATTGACGGAAATAAGTCTCAGTTATTTTCAATTAACACAAAAGACAGAGACAAAACCTGGAAAGAAAATGTGCTACGTAACAGTGCTATTGTAAAACTGCCTGCTTCAATTGCAAATAAAGGAAAACATACTATTACGATTGCTGTAAATCAGACGGGAATAGTACTGGATTATATCGATGTGAAATGATTGTAATTGTTTGTGTAATCTAAATAAGTGTCTGGCTGAGCGGAATAGAAGCTCTTTTTAATATCTAAGATTATTTTTTAAATGATAAAAATATATGAATACAAAAAATCAACTTTTAATACTGCTATCGTTTTGTTTTTCATTTTCGTATAGTCAGAAGAATCAAAAGAATTCAATAGTAAAACCGAATATTATTTTGATCATTGCTGATGATGCGGGCTGGAATGATGTTGGGTATCACGGTTCGGAAATAAAAACGCCAAACATTGATTTTCTGGCCAAAAACGGAGTAGAAATGAATCGGTTTTATGTCAATCCAACCTGTTCACCGTCAAGGGCCAGTTTGTTTACCGGAAAACCGGCGAGCCGTATGGGAATTGTAGCTCCAATCAGTGATAAAAGCCAGTTGAAACTTCCGGATTCAATTCCGACATTGCCGAAACTATTACATAAAAATAACTATCAAACAGCACTTATTGGTAAATGGCATCTTGGTTTACAGCCAAGCAGCGGACCAAAAGCGTACGGATTTGACTATTCGTATGGTTTTCTGCACGGGCAATTAGATCAGTACACCCATTTGTATAAGAATGGAGATAAGAGCTGGTATCGAAATGGTGAATTTATAGAAGAAGAAGGACATGTAACAGACCTGCTTACCAATGAAGCTGTCAAATGGATTTCTGAAAAAAGAGACCCGAAGAAAAACTTCTTTTTAGAGGTGGCTTATAGCGCTCCGCATTTTCCTTTGCAGGAAGAACAAAAATGGAAAGACCCTTATATGAATTCGATAAAAGACAGTTCACGCAGGGACTATGCAGCCGCCATGAGTCATATGGACAACAGTATCGGAATATTACTTGAGAAGTTAAAACAGGAAAAGCTGGATAAAAACACTCTGGTAATCTTTATGAGCGATAATGGAGCGATGGAAGATTGGGATTCTAAAAACGAATATAACGGAATTCATCCATCGAATACCGTTTTGGGTGACAATACACCGCTGAGAGACTGGAAAACTTCAAATTATGAAGGAGCTATCAGGGTTCCGTGTATATTTTACTGGAAAGATCATTTAAAAAAGTATAAAAATGATAATTACATTTCAGTGATAGATTTATTGCCAAGTATCTTATCATTGGCAGGAGATAACAATATGCCGCAAAGTATTGAAGGAAAAAATGTCTGGTCAACGGTTTCTGAAAACAAAACTATTGCTAACAAGGAAATTTATGTAAGAGGTCATTTGCAGGAGTCATTAATTAATAAGCCTTGGAAAATAATCAGAACAAGACATGCTAATACTCCGGCAGATTATGAATTATATAATATTGAAAAAGACCCTCAGGAAAAGAATAATCTTGTAGCAGAAAACAAATCTGTAGCTGAAGAAATGAAAACTGCTCTTGAAAATCAGTTTAAAAAAGATGCTAAAAAGGTTAATTATGATAAAATTAAATAGATTTTAGACGCAAAATACCGCGTAAAAGCGATATAAGACTAAAAAATGAGGTTTTTAAGTGAAAAATAATTTTAGTGTTGTTTTTGTAACCAATTGATTATGAATGTATGTTTAATTCTTTTGAAAAAAAAATAACAGTAAAGAGAAAAATAGGGATAATTTTAACACTAAACTTACGTTAACTATGAAGCAAACTTATATTTTTGCTCCCTTAATTTAATACAGAATTATCATGAAAGATTTATTAGTAAAAATCAACGCCGAAATCGAAACATTTAAAGCAGAAGCTGAATCACTATCTGAGAAAGGTATTAAAGCAGCTGGAGCAAGAGCACGTAAATCATCTTTAGAGATTGAAAAACTTTTGAAAGAGTTCAGAAAAGTTTCTATCGAAGAATCAAAAAAATAATACTAAAAACCTCGTTTAATTTAAACGAGGTTTTTTTATAAAATTTCTCAAGGAATGTATAAGTCTAATATTTGGATTCAAAACAGCCCAAATCGGGTGCTTTTCCTTTAAACGGAAATCCAATATCTACTCCTGCGTCAATAATTGGGCAGGAAGAATTTAATCTCATAAAATTATTTTCAGGAAGATTGCCATCGACTTGTCTCGGAGAAGTCAGAAATGATTCATCGAGGCTTAAAAAGTCAGAATCCTTAATCATTACACTCAGGTCAAAATAATTGTTTTTTAACGTACAGGCTGATTTTTTTATATTGACCAATTCCGCACCTCTGGCTCCGTAGCCTAAATTATTACTTAATACATGATTCCAGCCCGGAACATCTTCGAGATAATCAATCGGTTTTAGGTCTTTTCTGTTTAACATATCATAGTTAGCTCTATTTCGATACGCTGTATTGTTGTACCAGTTGTTACCGTTTAAATGGTGATTAGAGTAGAAACCACCTTGTTTATTTCCTACTGCCAGACAAAACTGAATTGTATTTCGGGGTATCGGATTTGGTAATTGGTTTAGCGGCGTACTGGCATAGCCACCACACTTAAATCCGTTGCCGTCAGCACGTTTTTTAAAGTCGAAAGTATAACCATTATAAAATGCCCAGCAATGATCAATTAATACAGGTTCTGCAGAATTGATTAAGTCAAAACCGTCATCACTGTTAAACCACGCACGACATCCTCTAAATACATTATTCTTATTGCCTTGTGGAGCGTGGCAGCCGAAGCCGTCAGTGTTACCACCAGCTCCGTTTTCAGATACAGAATCCCAGTTTCTGTAGGCGTCACAATTTAAAATCAGATTGTTGGAACCTCTTGTGATATAAACCCCAATAGCCATATTGTCGTACATCTTTAGTTGCTCCAGCGTGTTGTTGTTTCCCTGAATAGCGAAACATTCAGACTGAGTATGCGTTTTTATGGTTACCTGAACTCCGGTTACTTCAATTCCTTTAATTTTAATATTGTTTCCGCTAATCAAAAATGCAATTACCCGACGGTTTTCGGGTTTTATATTGCTGTAATTAAAAACAGGAGCTTCATTAGGATAAGCTAAATAATTAATACCATCTTTATCCAGTTTGGTTACAAAAGCCCAAATTTTATAATATTGAGCAATTTGCTCTTCTTTCATCATATAAAGCCCGCCTCTGATGTAGATCGTATCTCCTGAATTGGCTAATGTCTGGGCTTTTTTTATTGTTTCAACAGGACTGTCTTTGGTTCCGGTATTAGAATCCTTTCCATTAGGTGCTACATAATATTCTTTAGCAAAAGAATAAAAGCAGTTTAAAAAGATTGTAATGAATAAAATTTTGCACTTCACTTTTTTAGTGGTTTTAATTGTACTTGTTTTTCCATATTTTCTTCCAGGTCTCAAGCCACTCCTGTTGTTTTTCTTTTTTGACAAAAGGCTGATCTTTTGCCGGATATATGATTCCGCTATCAGAAAAGGAAGCTTTTATGAATCCAATTTTTTCACGAAAGTGCGACTGACTGTCATTACCAAAATAACTTGACCACCAATCGCCATTTTTATCCTTAAAGAAACCAGTTCCACCACCACAAGGAATCGATTCGTGGCGTTTTACATAAGGGCCATAAATATTGTCTGATATAGCAATACAAGTTGAGTATCTGCCTTCGTAATCGTCAGCGGCACCCAAATAGTATTTTCCGTTTCGTTTGAAAAGTACTGCGCCTTCATGTCCAAGATCGTTCATACCTCTTCGACTGCATTTTTCAGCGTGATGAGTTTTGTTATGATCTGGTTCTGCAAAATCTATTTTTTTGAAAGGCGCTGCAAATCCGCTAAAATCGTCTTTTAGTAATGCGATTTCTTTTCCGGCTCCGTATGTGAAATATACTTTTCCGTCAGTGTCTTCAAATAACGTGGGATCAATTCCTGATACAATCGAACCTTTTTCGGTAAAAGCATTAATATAAGGGCCTTCCGGTTTTCCGGTTGTACTTTTCAGAATTCCTATACCATCAGGACACATACTGAAACAGATATAATAATTTTTTTTGATGTAATGAATTTCAGGAGCCCATACAGCTCTGACCGCCTGCTTAGGATGTTTTCGCCATTCTTTTACCCAATCTTCCGCTTCTTTATCAATATCCCAAACCAGTCCAACGTATGTCCATTTTTTAAGATCAGGAGATTTCCAGAGTTCAACACCTTTTGTAAATCCCCAGATATTATCTCCAGAAGAGCCCGTTAAGTAATAATTGCCATCATGACCGAGTGTTACTACACCGTCGCGTAAATGCAGTTCTATAGCAGGAAGAATAGGAGGTACCAGACCTTTTTCTACAGCAGTTCCTTTCGCTTTGCCTGTAAAAGTCAGGATATATTCTGGTCTGGGTTGTGGACCTTCATAATAAACACCATCAGTTCCGCTTCGCCATCCGCCAAGTCCGTCACCATTCACGGGAATGCCTGGACCGCTGATTGCCTGATATTTTAATGCCCAATCTTTTTCAGATTGTGGTGCAACATATTTTTCCTGAGCGAAACCATTTGCTGAAAGAATAAGTCCTGACAACGCAAGTAAAATGGTTTTTGAATTTAAAAAAGTGTGTTTGGTAAAGTAACTCATATAACACTGTTTATGTTGGTTAGTTAATTTGATAATGTTATAATAAAAAAATCATGATTTACATTCAAATTGTGATGCAAATCATGATTTCAAAAATGTCAAAATCTGTATTTCATAATGAAAATTTACTTTGAAGGAATTTCAATATATTCCCTCAATCCGCAGTCTTTTATTTTTTTTAGACTTTCAGCTACTGTCAACGCATTAAAAGCGGCACCTTCAGCTCCTGTGTGCGTATGATCTTTCGGGAAAAACGGTTTTACTTTTTCCTTGCCTAAATTTTCGTATTTTTGAGCTACAATTTCGTTCAGATCAATATAAAATGCTTTTTCTCTTTCGGCAGCGATTTTCGACCAGTTTCCATAAGTATCAGTTCTGCGTTCTACTTTGTTGTTTGGCCATTCGTTTCTTGGTGTCTGACTTAAAACAATTGGAATAGCGCCTTTTTCTTTAGCTTCCCTGATGAATTTCTGCATGTACCAACCAAAAGTATGTACGGTTTCGGTTAAGCTGTCGCGAACTACTTGTTGTGTTTCATCACCATTTCCTTTTAATGAACCTCTGAATTTTTCTTTATCAATCGCTCCGGCATCATTATGACCAAACTGAATCATTACATAATCGCCTGCTTTAAGTTGGTTTTTTACCTCAGTCCACAAACCTTCCTTTTCAAATGTTCGGGTGCTTCTGCCTCCACGGGCTTTATTGATTATTTCAATTCTCGTAGTGTCACAATACTGTGGAAAAGCAACTCCCCAGCCAACAGCATTCTCATTCTTATTATTGGCCATCGTTGAATCGCCAATTAGAAAGACTTTTTTCTTCGCCGGAAGTACAATTTTCGGATTTTTTAAAATGTAATTCTTTAAAGAAATTTTACTTGTTTTAAGTTCATTTGTGATTAATGAAGCTGCTAATACAGCCCCTTTTGCAGATGGATGTGTATGGTCTTTTTTGTAGAAATAAGTGCCGGTTACTTTTTGTTCACCAAGCTTTTCCATTTCAACAGCCATTTTTTCATTCAGATTGATAAAAGTTACCTTTTCTTTTTCTGCAATTTGTCTGGCCCATAATCCGTATGATTTGTCATTGCGGGGTACTTTCCCTTCCTTCCAGTCGTTTCGTGGAATAGGAGAACAAATAATTGGAATAGCACCTTTTGATTTGGCTTCCTGAACCACTTTCTGAATGTACCAGCCGTACGAGTGAACCGTTTCATGTTTTTTGGTAAGGAGGTTGTCTATTTCTTTGGTTTCGTCTCCAATTCCTTTGATTGTTCCTCTGGCACGCAGCGTATCGTTTAATGGTCCGTCATCGTTATGTCCAAACTGAATAAGGACGTAATCGCCTTTTTTTAGTTTATTCAAAACGGCTGTCCATAAACCTTTATCCTGAAAAGTCCTGCTGCTTGTTCCGCCCAAAGCATGATTTTCGATTCTGACTTTTGTAGTATCCAAAAACTGACCGATATAATCTCCCCAACCCCAAAGTCCGCCTGATCCGTCACCGCGGCCATTTTTTACGGTGGAGTCTCCTACAGTATAAACAGTAGGTTTAGTATTGTCTTTTTGTTTTGAAGTAAAATTGAAAAATAGTACTGTCAGGCATAAGACAGAAAGTATTTTAATTGATTTCATTTTTTTTGTTGTTAGTTGATAGTTAATAGTTGACGGTTTAGAGTTTTGACTTTAATCTTTTACTTTTAAAGCCAACAACAATCAACCATCAACCAAAAACCAAATATTAGTTTCTAAAATCAAACCATAAATTCATTTTGATACCATCATCACCGCTTTTGATACGAATGTTGGTTGGCTGACTTTCAGGTCCCTGATGTTCTAAAGGTTTGAAATCTCTCATGGCCGGAATTTCATACATAAATGAAATATCTCCTTGCGGGAAATCAGGCTGAGGATAACTTCCCGGGAAATTATTTTTAGGTAAATCCGGTGTAAATAATCTTAAAAACAAATTATCAGATTCACTGAAAACCTTGAAAGATGATGTTCCCGCTTTTAGATTTGCACCTAATAAATTGGCATGATAACCTTTAAACTCAGGATAAACCAGATTTTCAAAACTTTCACCTGTTATAGTTGTGTTGTAATCTTTCTCCCAGATACCATAAGTAGTTCCTTTGATTCTGTTTTTCCATACATGATAAGGCCCTCTTCCAAACCATTTGATTCCGGTAACCTCTTTTTCAGGAAAACTGAAAGTAATTCCGAATGCACTGATTTTATCTTCAAAAGCTGCACCGTCAAAGCCTCCATTATTTTCTGAATTTTTCAGTGCAATCAATTCCATTTTAAATCTGCCATCCGGCTCCATAATCCATTTTATGGAAGATAAACCACCTGCATAAACTACTTTGCATATCGCTTTGTCTCCTTCTTGTGACAGCTGAACTTCTTTTAGTTTGGTTTTCATTCCAATCGGGCGTGGGCCATTTGTTAACGGAATAGTTGAAGTTCCGTTTTTAACAGAAGTAATTTCACCTGTCAAAGCATCAAAAGTTACCGTAACAGCACCTCCTTTTAATGTGATTTCGTTGCCTGTTTTTACACCTGAAGCCTTTTCTTTTGTATTTTGAACCGCTAAAAATTTAGCTGCATAATATTTTGCTTTATGAATTGGCCATGTCCAGGTATAAATTTCGTTATTAAACTGATCATGAGCCGTAATGGATAAAATGTCTCCTTCTGCAAAATTTGAAGGAACAGCAAATTTAACTTTACGTGTTTCGCCCGGATCAATGCTTGGAATTTCAATTTTACCGGAGCTGATCGTTGCAGAAGTTCCATTCGTATAAAGAACATCATTATCAGATTTTAAAACTTTAAATTGCATTTTGCAGGAATTCAGATTGCTGAAAAGATAGTCGTTCGTAATTAAGAAAGAACCATCAAAATCTGCATTTACCTGTTTTGGCTGAAACTGAATAGGTGCCCAGACTTCTTTCACAGTATAATAACTTCCTTCTTTTTCACGGTGTGGCCCTAAAATTCCATCCGCTGCCAAAGAGCCTTTTGAGTCGAATTTCGTATCGCCTTTCCAGTCAGAACGAAATACTGCTTCGTCCAGCATTGCCCACATAAATCCTCCTGCAAACAATGGACTTTGTTTGTAACGTGTCCAGAAATCTTCAAGGGCGGCTCCATGACCGTTATCGTAAGTTCCGTGCATGAATTCAGTTGGGAAAAATACATTTTCACCATTATTAAAACGATGCATTCCGGTTAAATAAGTCGGGTAGTGGTGTGTGTCACAGCCATTGAAATCGGCCCATGGATGCACTACGATTCTTTTTTGAGGATCATGATCTTCAAAAACTTTATCTACGTTATAATTCCATCCGCCTTCATTACCATTATCCCAAATAATTACAGAAGGGTGATTGACATCGCGTACCACCATTTCTGTAACCAGTTTGGTTCCGGTTTCGGTATCGTAAGAGTTTTGCCAGCCTGCTAATTCATTCAGTACAAAAAGTCCTAAAGAGTCACAAACTTCCAGAAAGTGTTCATCAGGCGGATAGTGCCCACGAACGGCATTCATATTCATGTCTTTTAATAATTTACCATCTAATTCGCTGATGCGTTTGCTGGTACTTCTTCCTCCTTCAGGCCAGAACGAATGGCGGTTGATGCCTTTCATCACGATCTTGGTACCATTTACATAAATTCCGTCCTGTTTTTTGAATTCTAAAGTTCTGAAACCAATTCGCTTATCGTATTTATGAACGATACTTCCGTTTTGTTTTAAAACAAGCTCCAGATCATATAAATTAGGACTTTCCGGATTCCATGGTTTGATGTTTTTCCATTGAGCTGCAATTGATGCAGTAGTACTTTTTGCTTTTACAGGAAAAGTAAAAGTTTCGAATTTCTCTCCTTTTAAACCTTTCAGAGTAGCCTCTAAAACCGCATTTTTAGAAACATTTTTTAGATCTAAATCTACTGTTATCGAACCGTCCATTTTTGGATTTACAGCAATATGCTGGATATGGGTTTTAGGAGAAACTTCAAGCCACACCGGACGATAGATTCCGCCAAAAAGCCACCAGTCAGCTCTTCTTTCTGCAGCATTCACTGATTTATTTGCAGAATGTTTCCATACATGAACTTCCAAAGTATTTTTAGAACCGAATTTTAATAAGGATGAAATATCATATTTAAACTCATAAAAACCACCCTGATGAATTGCTCCGGCCAGTTTTCCGTTGACTTTTACCTCGGTATCCGTCATGGCTCCTCCAAAAACGATCTGAACTACTTTGTCTTTATAATCAGCGGGAACTTCAAATTCAAATTTATACAAACCTTCTTCCTTACTTGGTTCTTTTTGATTCAGTTCTTTATACCATCTTCCATACGTATATTCGCCAAAGCCTTCTAATTCCCATTGAGAAGGCACATTTATTTTAGACCAGGTTTTACTGTTGTTGCCTCCGGTACAGTAAAAATCCCATTTTACAGGATGTTCAAAATCTTTTCCGGAAAGATAGACTTTATCAGTTTGCTGTGCTGCGCTATTTTGATATGAAAATAAAGCAACAGCAGCAATTGTAAAGTTTTGAATGGTGTTTTTTAGTAACATAAATGAGGGTTTGTATAATGGTTAGTTGCCATCTGGTTTAGTAACTTCAAATCGGTCACTCATCGGAAGTGTCCAGTTTGAAATATAATTTGGTTTCTTTGGATTGTAATTAGGAACTGCTTTTTGAATTTGCTTTTTTAAAGGAATATCAAGTTCACGAATTCCTTTAAGAACACAAAGTGCAATTTCGTTTGCTCCAAAACTATTAAAATGAGTGTTGTCTTCCAAAACTTTTACCTGTCCCGGGAAAGTGTTTGCAGGATATTGTACAAAAGCCTTTCTGGAAGTTTCGTCGCCCCAGGTTTCATACAACTCGGTTGTCATTTTAGTAACGTCAATAAGAGCAATATTGTTTTTTTGAGCAACGGTTCGCATAGCCGCAGGAAAATCACCATGAGTTTCTTTTAAAGTTCCATTTTCGTTAAAAGCACGTCGTTGTGTCGGAGTTACCAAAACCGGGATAGCACCTTTGTCTTTGGCAGACTGGACAAATTCGGCTAAAAGAGTAGAGTAAGAACCCCAGGCACCATTTCCTTCACCTTTTATCTTTTCGTCATTATGCCCGAATTCCACAAATAAATAATCACCTTTTTTAATTAAAGAAAGAATCTTTTTTAAACGATTTCCACCTTTAAAAGAACTCAGTGCCGAACCTGAAACCGCATAATTAGCTACCACTACAGTGTTGTCAAAATAATTAGTTATAAACTGTCCCCACGAAGCCCAAGGTTCAACATCCTGATCGGTAACCGTTGAATCTCCGGCAAGATAAACTACTGTTAAATTGTCTTTTGGAGTAATTTTTATACTTTGAATTGAAACATCTCCTAAAAATTCCAGTGTGAGTTTGTCGTCCCAGTTCAAAATGTCTTTTTCCCTGTCTTTTAATGAGACATTTTGAGTGTCATCAATTTTTGGAGTTCTGACATTTACATTAAAAATTTTGGTTATCGGTTTGCCTTTTTTAATTGAAAGCTGATCCAGCATCAATCTTCGTGATTCTGCTTTTATAGTAATGTTTGTCTGTTTATCAGAACTTCCCATTACAACCTCAATTTGATAATTTCCTTCCTCAAGTTTTACGGAAAAATAAGTTGGTTTAACTGCAGAAAATGTATTTGGATTGATTGTAGCATTGGAAGCTGAATTAATATCAAAACCATAACCCGTTGCTGTATTATAGGCCAATGCAGTGTTTATGGATATTCCTTTTTTATTTTTTGAGGCATTTCCAAAATTAAATAATTTACTTTCAGTAGTTTTTTGTGGTCTTATCTTATCCGAAGAATTATTGTTCAAGGCAAACAGATTGAGCTGTAAGACAAAACAAAAAATAGCACAGAGAGAAGTTTTAATATTTATCAAAGTTTTTCTATTTAAATTATTGTATTTTCAAAACTAACAGTTACATTTTTATATAGTATCCTGTACTATGATGTTAAAAAAATGAAAGAATATAAATTATGATATTATAAAAATCAGGTAGGTACAGGATGCTATACCGTAAAAAAACAGAGAAATTGCGTTTAAATTATCAAAATCATTAGGTATTTGATAATGATTATGTGCCTCTGAATTATTAAATTTTATGAAAACCAAAAACAATACCATCCCGACTCTTATTGGCTTATTATTGCTTTGCCCTGTACTGGTTATCGGACAGGAAAAACAAGTTGTGCGTAAAATGCATTATGTCCCGGAAGGGAACAGTTTTGTTTTAAAAAATGGTACCCGAAAATTCAACAGGGCACTTTATGGTTCAAATACAGGTTTTAGAGTTGAAACTGGAGATTTGCCTGAATTTGCGATGTACATGCCGGGAATGGGAGGGAATTTTAAACTGGGTCTGATTAATGGTAAAGACAGTAAGTGGATTACTGAAGCTTCAAAAATTAATACCAAATATGTGTTGGGAACAATGCAATACGAAATTCAGGATCCCATTTTAGGCAATGGAAAACTAATTGTAAAAGTTGTTGCTCTAAAAGAAAAAGAAGGCTTTATTGTAAAAGTTTCTAGCGAAAATGTATCCAAACAGATAAATTTAGTCTGGGCTTATGGAGGTGCAACCGGTAAAAAGTTCAGTCGCGACGGCGATATTGGTGCCGATCCTGAGTCGGTGTTTTATTTACAGCCGGAATATTGTACCAATAATAGGTTTACTATTAAAAAACAGTCTTTTTTACTGGAATACGGTTCTGAAAGCAATAAAGATAAAACAGGTAACAACAAAAGTCTTGTGGGGTATTTTCCGGGTTCTGATATCAAGTTAGCCAATCCGAAACTGCAAAAAACACCATTGGAATTATATAGTTCCAATCCTGAAAGTCTGTTGCTCATTACAGGAAAAAATGTAGCTTCAAAAAATGAACTGTATTGGCTGTTTTCAAGCGAAGAGCTAAAATCTGATGTTTCTCAAAAAGGATTATCACAATTGTATGATAAATCGGTTCAGGAAACACATCTTTTGGCAAATAGGGTAAAAGTTACAACTCCGGATCCTTATATTAATACTTTAGGCTCGGCACTTTCAATAGCAGCTGACGGAATTTGGGAAAGTCCTGCTTACCTTCATGGTGCGATCGCATGGCGTATGTATCTGAATGCGTGGCGTGGTGCCTATACAGCCGACCCTTTGGGCTGGCATGATCGTGCGAAAACACATCTTACAAGTTACAGTAAATCACAGGTAACAGCTCCTGAAAATGGTCCTATTGTTTTGGATACGATTCGCAATTTTGCCCGCCAGAAAGAAGTAATGGGAACTTCGATGTTCAGTAGCGGTTACATCAGCCGTAATCCGAATAAAAATACGGTAGCGCATCACTATGATATGAATCTGGTTTTTTTCGATCAGATGCTGAGACATTTTAAATGGACGGGAGATACTTCGTTTATGAAAGAAATGTGGCCCACAATCCAAAGACATTTAAACTGGGAAAAAAGAAACTTTGACCCGGATAATGACGGACTGTATGATGCTTACGCTACAATCTGGGCAAGCGATGCGTTGCAATACAGCGGAGGCGGTGTAATTCATTCTTCTGCGTATAATTTTTATGCGAATAAAACGGTTGCCGAAGTTGCCAAAAAGATTCAGCAGGACGAAAATCCTTTCGTTAAAGAAGCAAATAAAATCCTAAAAGCTTCTAAAGACCAGCTTTGGATTCCGAAGAAAGGAATTTTTGCAGAATATAAAGATGCTATGGGAAAAAGGTTATTACATGATGTTCCCGGAGTTTGGAGTATTTATCACACAATTGATTCCGAGTTATCTAATCCATTTGAAAGTTATCAAATGCTGAGTTATGTTGACAAGCAGATTCCGCATATTCCGATTTCGGCAGAAGGACTTGATAAAACTGATCTTTACACGATAAGCACCACCAACTGGCAACCTTACACGTGGTCTATTAATAATGTGGCGCTGGCAGAACAACTACATACGTCGCTGGCTTTCTGGCAGGGGGGACAATCTGAAAAAGCATTTAAAATGTGGGAAAGCGTGTTGATCGAAAGTATGTATCTGGGCGCTTCTCCGGGTGGTTTTGAACAGCTTTTATATCAGGATGCAATAAGAGGTGAATTGTATCGTGATTTTGCTGATCCAATTGGAATGGCTTCCAGAACATTAGTAGAAGGGCTTTTCGGAATCCAGCCTGATGCTTTGGCGGAAGTTTTAACGATTCAGCCTGGATTTCCTTCAAAATGGAATCATGCAGCTTTAAATATTCCAGATGTTTCAATTGATTTTAAAAGAGAAAATAAAACAGATTCATATCTTATAAAAAATCAGTTTGCAGCCAAAATGAACCTGAAATTGATTGTAAATGTACCTTTTGACGGAATTGATAATATAACGATTAACGGAAAATCAGTTAACTGGAAAAATATTTCGGAAAGTATCGGTACTCCAAAAATTGCTGTAGAAGTACCTTATGAGGCTTCTTATGATGTGAAAATTAACTGGAAAGGCGAAACTTTGGAAGAAATACAATCTGTAGAATCTTTGACAGCAGGTGAATCTTTTGGCATAACAACGGCTAAGGCAGATATTGTTTCGGTTTATGATCCACAGTCTGTTTTGAGCGAAGTTTCAAAAAACAATAAATCGTATCAGGCAATTGTATATGGCAATAAGGCTAAAACATTTTTTATTCAGTTAAAACAAGGAGATTTAATCTGGTGGCAGCCTGTTGAAGTGGATTTAAAACCTAAAATTGAATCTGAAATTGTTCAGTTAAAAAATAATACTATAGAGATTGCCCTGAAAAATAATTCGGAAAACAAAATTGAAGGAAATGTAGTTTTTGATGCTTCCGCAAAAGACAGTCAGCAAAAGATTTCTTTAGGGGTAAATCAGAAGGAAACTCTTGTTATTCCATTTACGAAGTTGGTCCCGGGAACTAATAAATTCTCAGTTGACTCAGGTTCAAATACGATAAAAGAAGTAACTTTTACAAACTGGGATATTCCTTTGAATAACTCAAAAAAACAGGAAACAGTTTCTCTTTCTTCTTTTTTTAATTCGAAAGTAACCGATGTTTTCAATCAGGAATATTTATCGCCGAGACCGCAGACAGTAACTTTACAGCTTCCAAAAAACGGAATAGGGAATTGGTGTTATCCAAATGTTTCCGTAAAACTGGACGATACAGGATTGCGTAAAAAAGCAAAAGCAAATGGAGAAATTAGTACTCCTGAAGGTATTGCATTTAAAACACCTTCTGATGCAAATTTGAAAAATATCATTTTTACATCACAATGGGATAATTTTCCAAAAAGTATTAGTGTTCCGCTAACCGGAAAAGCTTCGCACATTTATTTTATGGTAGCCGGAACTACAAATCCGATGCAAAGCCGTATTGTAAATGGAGAAATAGAGGTAAACTACACAGACGGAACTTCGGAAGTTTTACAATTAAAAAACCCTGAAAACTGGTGGCCAATTGAGCAGGATTATTTTGTTGACGGACTTGCGTTTACCACAGATGCTCCAAAACCGCCAAGAGTGTATTTGAAATCAGGTGAAATTTCGAGAACCTTTAAAGATTTTACAACTATAAAAGGATATTCCAGTTTTGGAATTGATGGTGGAGCAGGAACGATTCTGGATTTACCTTTAAATAAAAATAAAATCTTAAAAAGTCTTACTCTGAAAGCCATTGCCAATGATGTGGTGATTGGACTGATGAGTGCTACATTAATTAGATAATTTGACAATTAGATAATTAGTCAATTTCCTAAACTTGATAACTGAACGATCAAAATTAAAAACTAAATATTCAAATGAAAAAATATCAATTAATTATTGCATTTGTATTTTCGATTTCGCTATCAGCGCAACAAAAAATAGACAGGAAAGCATTGGTAACAAGGCATAATGTTCAAATTACCGCAATAGATACTTTAGCTTCTTTAACTGTTGGTAACGGTACTTTTGCTTTTACTGTAGACGCAACGGGATTACAAAGTTTTCCTGAAAAATATCAAAACGGAATTCTGCTTGGAACGCAATCTGAATGGGGTTGGGACAGTTATAAAAATACAGAGAATTATAAGTTTTCTGAGACTTTAAAAGACGTAGATCAGTATGGTCGTAAGATTTCGTATTCAACACAAATTAAAGAGCCTGCAAGAAAAAAAGAAGCGGTCGAATGGTTTCGTCAGAACCCTCATTTATTGCAATTGGGAAATATAGGTTTTGAAATCACCAAAAAAGACGGCAGTTTGGTAAAGCCGGAAGATATTAAAGCCATTAATCAAAAGCTGGATTTATGGACAGGAAAAATTGAAAGCTATTTTGAGGTGGAAGGCACTTCCGTGAAAGTGATAACGGCATGTGATCAAACCAAAGATGCTTTAGGTTTTAAAGTAGAATCGGATTTAATTCAGCAAGGGCGTTTGAAAATTCGTGTTCGAATCCCTTTTCCAACAGGACTTTGGGGTGATATGGGGACGAAATGGGAAGAAAAACAGGATGTTGCTATTTCGCAGGTTGCTATTGCGGGGACTGAAATGGGAAAAAAATGGGGAGGAAAACAAGATTATCAAAGCAATCTGAAAATCAAAAATAAATCAGAAGCTACCATTACACACATAATGGACAGTATTTCGTATGATATTAATCTGAAATGGAAAGGCACTGCATCGATTAAAGAAAAAGCAAAGCATTATTTTATTGTAGAACCTTCAAAAAGCAATACAATCGAATTAAGCTGTTCGTTCGTTCTAACAGATAAAAACAAATCTGTAATTTCTTCATTTGCAGACATTGAAAACAGCAGTATAAAAGAATGGAAACGTTTTTGGGAAAGCGGAGCAGCAGTTGATTTTTCAGGCAGTACAGACAAGCGTGCGCATGAATTGGAGCGACGTGTGATTCTTTCGCAATACCTGACCAAATTGCAGTGTACAGGGAAAGTTCCGCCACAGGAAACTGGTTTGACTTACAACAGCTGGTTCGGAAAACCACATTTGGAAATGCATTGGTGGCACGGAGTCCATTTTGCACTTTGGGACAGATCTGAATTATTAGAGAAAAGTCTTTCGTGGTATCAGAAAGTTTTTGAAAAGGCTAAAAATATCGCTAAAAGACAAGGATTTGAAGGTGCAAGATGGCAAAAAATGACAGATTATGATGGAAATGAAAGTCCGTCTTCGGTAGGGGCATTTCTTATTTGGCAGCAGCCACATTTTATTACCTATGCAGACTTGATTTATCAGGCAAAACCAACTACCACAACATTAAATTTATACAGTGAACGTGTTTTTGCAACGGCAGATTTTATGGCTTCATTCGCTAACTATGACAGCAAAAATGATCGTTACGTTTTAGGACCGGGCGTGATTCCGGCTCAGGAAAGATTCAAAGCCATAGAAACTTTTAACCCAACTTATGAATTAGCATACTGGAACTGGGCTTTGAAAACGGCTATCAGCTGGAAGAAAAAATTAAACCAAAAAGTACCTGAAAAGTGGGAAACGGTTTTAGCAAAATTATCACCTTTGCCAATTGCAAGTCAGGTTTATTTAGCAACAGAAAGCGCTACAGATTCCTATACCAATCCTGAATTCAAAACAGATCATCCATCTGTGTTAGGAACTTTCGGAATGCTTCCGGAGACTTCTCTTCTGGATAAAAAAATCATGAAAAACACTTTTGATTTGGTTTGGGATACCTGGTCATGGGATAAAACCTGGGGATGGGATTTCCCAATGACAGCGATGTCTGCAGCTCGTTTGCAAATGCCTGAAAAAGCGATTGATGCCCTTTTTATGAATGTGGTAACAAACACGTATCTGAAAAACGGTCACAATTATCAATCGCCAAGGTTAACTCTTTATCTCCCTGGTAATGGAGGTTTATTATCAGCTGTTGCGATGATGTGTGCCGGCTGGGAAGGAAATACAATCGAGAATCCAGGCTTTCCTAAAGACGGAACATGGAAAGTTAAGAGTGAAGGATTTAAGAAGATGTTTTAATTATTTTATTCAGATTTAAAATTTTTATTCTTGGCAAAGTCGGAGACGTTTGTCATAACTTTTCATTAGGAACAATTCGCAGAGGGTGATCTTAATTTGTTTTCAAAAATAGTAATATATTTCTTCTGAATAATTTGTAAGTATTGTTGGTTATGTATATATTTGTTTTGAAGGAAAAAAACTATATTTATTTTGATGAAGAAATAGTTTTTTTGCAAAAGCATAATTTATTGACTCATAATAGAATCTTAATAAGTTGTATAATTAAATCGTAATCCTTAAACACATGCATATGAAACTAAATCAACTTCTTATGGCCTTAATGGCACTATTTATTTGTTTTTCGTGTAGTTCTGATGATTCAGAATCTTCAAATACGCAGGTAACTTTCAGCGACATTGAAAAACAATTGGATATGAAAGGGAATTTTTCTGAACTATCAAGAAAAAATATCTTAAGACATTATCACACTACAGATAATTTTCTTACACAGGCATTAAAAAGAAAAGAAGAACTTTCAAGTAAAAAAAATACAAAAAAATCTATATCACAAAAAATGATGTCAGCATATATCATAGATGCAATAGATCCGCTACTTGGTCTCGGTTCCGTTTCATTTATGTGTTGGGATGACGAATATATAATCGATGCTTACGAAGATGAAGGTTATGGACATTTCACTTGTGATCGTCTCGGTATGTCTACAGGATGTCTAGCAAGACTTGTTCATGGAAAAGTAGATCAATCAGACCAATCCTTCTTAAATGATGATGAAATGGAGTATGGCTGGGTCTTGATATGTAGAGCTTATCCAAAACTAAATTGTGGTTTTTTGTTTAGACAGGAAGCAAATTTCGAGCCTCTTTAAATTATCGAATGTTCAGTATGAATTATATTTTACTTTTAATCTTATGTTTTACTGTATCTTTCTCACAAGAAAATAGGAAAACTTCATTACCCACTTCTACTCCTTACATGGATAGTCTCATGAGAATAAACTATTTTACAAAAAAATACACTTATTTAGACCAAAATTTAAAGGTCAATATGAACTCTCAGAAATTTGAAGCGTTTAAGAAGAAATACAATTTTTCTCGAACAGATACAGCAAGAGACTCTTTGAGTGTAGCATTGATGGCTGAATTTAATAATTGGGACCAGGCTAGAATCGCAGAATTAAGAATATCCTATACTTGGGTCAGACTAGGATATCATCTATTATTAAATGAATTTGAAACAAAAAAAATAGGAAAAGAATTTAATATTAAATATCCTTATCTTTTAAAAGAAATGATATCCCGCAATAATACGCAAAAAGTCAAAAATATTATATCAAATCTTAAAAAACGTATAGAAAAACTAGATTCCATAACTGACCTTTCTAAGATGAATGCCGATCAATTGATGCGTAAGGCTCTTGAAATAAATCCTGTCCGCAAAAAAAAATATAAAGAGGGAAGCAGACATAAACATTGAACATAAAAAAAGATAACTAAATATATGCCAAAACATAAGGTTGCACTTAAATGTAATCTTATGTTTTTTTAATTCATATGGCTTTTTTCCAAGAATTCCTTTGTAATCTTGGATCATGTAGGCGATTTCATATTGATAATCTGCTTAACCGCTCTCTGATTTACCATTACAGCACAGAACCAGAAAATATTCTTGCAAAAAAACATCTTATCTCATGGAAGCAAATTGATTTTCTAAATAGAGAAGTTTTTACATACTTATTTATTGTTTTGATTCTTTAACGCAACGGTCTACAATCACTCTTTTCTTTTTCCGGATCATTGAAAAGTATTGATAGTTTCCGAGGGCATTTGTGTCGCGCATTGAGTTTATTTTAACTAGCAAAATAGATAGTTAACCTCTGATTTCCTTTGAATAAATTTTATCTTTTTTAAATTAATCCAAAGTAAAGCTAAAGTCTTTGAATCATAAGGTTTTATTGTGTATTTTTCTTTGTAATTCTGCGAATTTGCGAGATTGTTTTTTTTTGAAGTAAACCATTCCTGCAAAAAACAGTCTAAGCATTCATGAAACTTTACCAACCATAACCAAATTATGAAAAATAAAATTTTATTCATGTTATTCTTTTTGTCAGGTTCAATATTATTTGCTCAAAGACAAATGGAAAGCTTAGATCGTGGTGTAATCGCCATAAAAGACAAAGGTCAGTTTTTTATCAGCTGGCGGGTGTTAGGAACAGATGCCGATGATCTGGCGTTTAATCTATATCGAAAAAGCGGTTCAAAGAAAGCAGTAAAATTAAACGAGAATCCGATCACCGGAGCTACAAATTTTGTTGACACAAAAGCCAATCCGAAGGAACAAAATACCTGGTTTGTAAAAACGGTTTTAAAGGAAAAAGAAACAGAAGCCAAAGGAAGTTTTACGATTCCGGCTTCAAGTCCGGACAAAGATTATTTGTCAATTGCGATAAAACCGGTAGAAGGATATATCTCAAACGATCTTTCGACAGGGGATTTAGACGGAGACGGAAGATATGATTTGGTGGTACACATGACCGGAAAAGGGCATGATAATTCGCATACCGGTATTACTGATCCACCAATTTTTCAGGCATATACTTTAGACGGAAAGTTTTTATGGCAGATTACTTTAGGCAAAAACATTCGCGAAGGAGCGCATTATACACAGTTTATGGTCTATGATCTGGATGGTGACGGAATTGCAGAACTGGTTTGCAAAACAGCCGACGGAACAACGGACAGCCAGGGGAATGTTGTGGGTGACGCTTCAAAAGACTGGGTAGACAGAGATTCTAATTCGGGAACTTATGGTAAGATTTTAAAAGGCCCTGAATATCTTTCGGTTTTTGACGGCAAAACCGGTAAACTGGTTACTACTACAGATTATATTCCGGAGAGAGGGGATTTAGCAGGCTGGGGCGGACATGGAGGCAGCGGAGGAAATGATACCAAAGGAAACAGAATCGACCGTTTTACCGCTTGTGTTGCTTACTTGGACGGCATTCATCCAAGCGTGGTAATGTGTCGTGGATACTATGGCAGAACAGTTTTGGCAGCCTTCGATTTTAAAAATAAAAAGCTGACTTCAAGATGGGTTTTTGACAGTAAAGATGCTGAAAATCCGTATTCCGGAATGGGAAATCACGGATTAACAGTAGCTGATGTTGATAATGACGGAAAAGACGAAATCATTTACGGATCGATGTGCGTAGATGATGATGGCAAAGGATTGTACACAACAGGTTTCAGGCACGGAGATGCGCTGCATGTTTCAGATCTGGATTTGGATGTTCCCGGTCTGGAAGCTTTTGGAATTCATGAAATTGAAAATAAAACAACAGGTCCGGGTGTAGCCGTGTTTTCAGCAGCAGACGGAAAAGTTTTATTTACCGATTCACTAAATGAAGATGTTGGCAGAGGAGTCGCAGACAATATTGATCCTAGCCGAAAAGGAGCACAATGCTGGTGGTCCGGTTCTCCGTTTTTATATGATATGAAAGGAAATAAAATAGGGAATGCTCCAAAATCAATCAATTTCCTTATTTATTGGGATGGAGATACTTCAAGAGAAATTCTGAATTCAAATTATATTGACAAATATGGCAAGGGCAGATTGTTTACGGCAACAGGAGCAGTTTCGAATAACGGAACAAAATCGACTCCGGCACTTTCTGCAGATATTTTGGGAGACTGGAGAGAAGAACTGATTTTAAGAAGCGAAGACAATAAAGAGTTACGAATTTATTCGACAACAATTCCAACCGATGTTAAACAATATACTTTGATGCACGATCCTCAGTACCGTTTGAGTATTGCCTGGCAAAATGTGGGTTACAACCAGCCGCCTCATACTGGTTTTTATTTTGGAAGCGGGATGCAGCCGGCTCCAAAACCTAATATTGTTTTGGTTCCTTTGAAGGAGTAGATTTTATTTAGATTAGCCGTAGATGTCAGGCTGAGCCACTTCGGCTTCGCTCAGGATAAACTCAGTCGAAGCTCTTTCGGTAAAAAAGTCCTTCGACTAAATTCCGTATGATATCATTCTTAAAAAGGCACATAAAAAAGTCCGTTTCAAATACATGAAACGGACTTTTTAGATTTGTGATTTATTGGGGCAAAAACAAACCTGTTTATATTAAAAGCAACTATTTGATAATAATTTTAGTTGTTGAAGTCTGGCTGTTTTTAGTCAGTTTTAAAATATACAAACCTGTTTTTAAATTTAAATGAAGTGAATTATCATTTGTTTGACCTGCCGCTTGTTTTTTACCTAATAAATCAAACACTTCGTATTGTATAGTTTCATTATCAGTATTATTGATGAAGAAATTTCCATCTGAAGGATTTGGATATACCGCCACAGCTTCTAACTTATCCTGGTCTTTTACAGAAAGAGTAGGAGGTGTGTAAGAGAAAAGTTCCTGTCCGTCGGCAACTGTTCCTGCAAAAAATAGTTTGTTACCTACTTTGGTTAACTCTAAAATGTTTGTTGGTCCTGCAATAGCAACTGTTCCTAAAGCAGTACCGTCAGTTTGCCATAATTCTCTTGAACCATCAGAATTGCTATCCGCCGCAAAATAAATTTTTCCGTTTAATTCAACATAATTAGTAGAGACTGTACCTGTCAATGCATTAAAATCGTATAATTTTGTTAAAAGATCATTTTCGTATTTGTATAAATCATAATTGGTTCCGTTATCAGCCGCAAAAAAATAAATCACATCATTAATAGATACAATTTGGTCAGGATTGGAAGAACCATCAGCAGCTGTATTAATATTCGCAACTTCAACAGTTCCAGCTTCTGTGCCATCTGTTCTCCATAATTCTTGACCGTTTGGTCCATTTGCTTTAAAATAAGTTAGATTTCCAGAATTTGCAAATCGTACAGGTGCTGAAGCAGTTGTGCCAGGGTTGATATCTTTTACTAATACTGTTCCGGCTTCTGTTCCGTCCGTTTTCCATAATTCACTTCCATTTGCACTAGTATTCCCTGGGAAATAAACGGTGTTTCCATTTCTAAAAGACGACGTTCCAACACCATTAGGAGTTCCAGAATATATATCTTTGATTCTAGAGTTTACCGAATTACCATCAGAACTGTATAATTCTCTTCCTTGTCCCGTTGTTATCTGACCATATATAGCAATACCGTTTAGGTTTTCCATCCAGGTTATAGTATTACCAGTTCCGGAATCAAAAACAGTTGAAGTTCCAGCTTCTGTACCATTAGTTTTCCATAATTGTGTGCCTTTTAGGCCATCTGTCGCCGAAAACAGTAAAGTTGTTGGATTAATTATGGTAAAAAGTTGTGGATTTGAATTTGAAACTGCAGTAGTAGATGTTTTATTTATATCAATAACCATATTTGTTCCCTCTGGAGTTCCATCAGTTTTCCAAAGTTCTGTACTATTTACAGTTGTTCCATTTGAAGCCGAAAAATACAATTGATTGTTAAAAATTGTAAAATTTGAGGGATTTGAAGCGGATGCCAGAGTGCTTGTATTATTAATATTCTTAACTAAAACAGTTCCGGCATCAGTTCCGTCAGATTTCCATAATTCTACACCATCTGTACCATTATTTGCTCTAAAATATAATATTCCATTGTAATCAAAGAAAGTGGAAGGACTTGATGAATTTGCGACAGAATTAGTACTTCCTGGATATATATCTTTTACCTGAACTATTTGCCCAAACGATAAGGCAGAAATTAATAATAAAAAAAGGTATTTATTTTTCATATTTTACTGGTATTAAATTAATGTATTTATAAAGAATTGAATTTTTTTAGTGAAATTATAAAAGGATCAGGCTTCTGTTTTTTTGATCTTAAGTGCAATTAATGCGGGTATTGAGACTATAAAAGGAAATGTAATTACAAAAAAGGCTAAGATATAAGGCTGTTTAAACCTGTGTTTGTTTTTTACAATGTAGAATATTGTAATTGGCGTTAATATGAGATGCAATAAAAGGCAGATTTGATATATGAATAGCCCTGTAGAGAATTGGTTAATTAATTGATTCATATTGGTTTATTTTTTTAAAATTTCACTAAAAATTATTTTGGAAGATCCGGAGCCATAATCCTTCTTGTCGGTGTACTTAAAGTTTCGATAAAAGCCAATAAGTCACTCATTTCTTCTTTGCTCAAGCTTAACTTTTTGAGCATTGGATCTACTTTCGGAATTAAAGAATCACGCGACGTTCCCAGATATTTTTTTTGAACAGGGGATGGATTTCCTAAATTGTACAATTCAACAACATCCAGTAAAGTTGGAAAATGCCCATGATGCATCCATGGTTTTGTATTGACCACTTCACGTAGTGTAGGCGTTCTGAATTTGCCAATATCCTTAACATCTTTTGTAACATTGTAACGCCCAAAGTCTTCATTTTTGGTCCCGAATAAGACCTGTCCGTCATTATGAAACTGATTGTCACTAAAATAAGGCGTGTTGTGACAGTTAATGCATTGTGCTTTGGTTCTGAACAAATGCAATCCTTTTACCTGTTGGTCGGTATAAGCTTCTGATTTCCCGCTAACGAAATTGTCAAATTTGCTTTTCGGGCTGTTAATCGATCTTTCGAATGTCGCAATAGCATATTGAATTCGTTCAAGAGTCACTTTTTTGTCTCCAAAAGCAGCTTCAAAAAGCGGATTATATCCTTTTATTTTTCCAATTTTACTTACTGCAATCGTCAGTTTTTCGTTCATTTCTAAAGGATCCTGAACAGGAAATTGTGCCTGATCTTCTAAACTCTTCGCTCGACCATCCCAAAATAGAGATGTAGCGTAGGCCGAATTTAAAATAGTCATCGAATTTCGTTTTCCGGTCTGACGGTCATGACCAAAAGAACGGGTCAGGTTATCGGTCCATCCTAATTCAGGATTGTGACAGGAAGCACAGGCAATCTGTCCGCTCAAAGACAATCTCGGATCAAAAAACAATACTTTACCAAGACTTTCTTTTTCTTTAGAATATGGATTGTAGGCAGGGTAAGGAACAGCAGGAAGTACCCCGATATCCTGAAATTTAGATTTGTCTATACTTTCATGCAATTCTGCAGCAGGCCATTTTGAAGAGTCTCCGCTTGAATATAGCTTTCGTAATTCGGGAATATCAATATAATCAGGTTCTTCGATACTTTTGTATGCTGTTAAACTCAACAGTAATATGACAGGTACTATTAATTTTTTTGCGTTCATAATCTATAGGTCAATTGCAGTTCTACAAGGCTCATCTAATGGTGTTACTGTTGGAAAGCCGTTTTTATTATAAATTTTATATTTACCTGTAACAGTACCTCCAAATAATTTTTCATTGGTAAGTTTTAATTCAAAAGAAATTTCAAATAAACCAGAGCTTATTTCTTTATAAGTTCCTTCGCCTTCAATTGCAATATTGTATTTATTTCCGTTAGTCCCTGCAATTGTAATAAATTGCGGAATTACAAGTACAGTTCCATTGGTTTTACTGGTTCCGTTTTCAGGGAAAAATTCCAGAGCTGGATTTATATTAAAGCCCGGAGAATTTGCAGCAGAACTGCTTGGATTGGTAAACCATCTTTTTAAATTAAAAGAATTTACAGTATTCGTTCCGGTAGCTACACGAAAACCTATTTTGAAAGCATCATGGTACACATCGTCATCCGGATTTGTTGTTCCCTTATCACTGTATAAAATTGCATTTGGATCATCTTTTGTAACTACAACAGGGAAAGTCAATGCATTAAAAGCCTGCCATACACAGGTACCACTTCTGTCAAACCAGTTTACACCGTAAGTCAAATAATTTGAATTGCTTAAATCATAAAATTTTGAGGCCGGGTTTGCATTAACATCTCTTGTTGATTTTACCGGTTTTGTAATTGTTAAAATGGTATTTCCGTTGGCAGTATAATTTGAAGTTGTGTTTAATGTAATATTAGTCTGGTATCGCACATCGTCTTTTTGAAGATCCTCTAAAAGAGTCAGATGATAGGTAATTGAGTTTCTGTTGTCTCCAAAATCATCATGTGTCAATGAGTAATCAAATCCGTTTAAGAAACTAAAAATTTCTAAGTTTTCAATTTCTGAAGGAATAAAGCCATTTGGAAAATTTACTTTAAAATCTACTTTTTCGCCAACTTCACCTTTGATTGTAAAATCTTTTACCGGGAAATTGTAGGTTGTGGCTACTTCGCCTAAATTGATGGTAAAAATATTATTAGTAGCTTCGGTATTTAAGTTTCCAATATGAACGAGAGGATCAGAAGCGTTTTCTAATTTTAAGGTAATGGTCTGTTTATCTTGCCATCTTTTATCGAAAGAAACAAAAATGGTATCGGTTAGTTTATTTCCTTCAAACAGTAACTCGTTTTTAGGTGTCATACTATAACTATTCTGGTCTCCTGATGTTGTAGAACTGAAATTAACTATAACTGGAGATTTTAATGTTGCAGAGGTTAAGGCAACCGGAATTTTTAAGGTTTTAACAGATTTATTTTCATAAGTGTTTACCGGAATAAGACCTGTATTCTTAGTAGGATATTCTAAGGGTACACCTGCCGAAGTCGTTAAAAAATTAAAACGTACAAATGGATCTACGCTTCTAGAGTCTAATTTATAGTCATCTTTAGAACAAGAACCAAAAAATACAATAACAGCGCTTAATATGGATAAAATTTTAATACGATTCATTTTGTTTCAGGTTTGTGTTAAGGTTAATGTTATTGCGAGGTATTGGCAATACAAATTTGAGAGAAGGATATGTAAGGCTACAATTAAGAGAAATACATCCGTTATTTCTGGAGACATCCTTATGATTTCTTGTTATATCAAAAAACAGATGACCTTCAAAACAAAGTTCTTTTCGTCGCTCTAAAAATATAGCATCTTCTAAATTTTCTGAATCTGTAAGTAAGCTTGCGTTTGCTCTTTCTCTTATTGTATTGATATCAGTTTTGGCCTGGTTTGAATTATTCAGTTTTAAGGCAGCTTCAGCACGAATCAAATATTGTTCGCTTAGTCTAAAAGCAACATATCCTGGATTTCCCTGAAATTTTTTGGTAAAATAATAATCCCTGTTTACAGATTGTAACTCTACATATGTTATTAAAGGCTGTTTTAGGAATAATTGTTTTCGAATGTCTGTTGTTTCATATAGATTTACCAAATCTTCTGATGCAACATAATCAGCATAAACTGTTGGAGAAGTATATCCAAAATAAGCAGATAATGAGCTGGAGGCAGTTCCTTCAGCAGTTCTTGATATTGAAAATTCGAGTAAAATTTCAGAAACTGGTAAATCTGGTTGTTCCCATTGCGAAATATAATTTCCTGAACTCATTAAGGTCACTCCTGAATTTGAAATAATATCATTTGCCGTTTCATAAGCGTTCTTCCAATCATTTTTTGATAGATAAACCCGGGATAGTAAAGCCTTTGCATTTATTTTACTGAAATATGAATAAGCAGGACCATTTAAAAGTACATCGCCTGAATACAAATCTATTGCTGTTTTAATATCATTTATAATATACGAATAGGTATTTGCAGCTGTTTCTCTTGATGGATACTGCAATCCATTTTTTATGGATTTAGTATTATACACAATCCCTAAATGGGAGGCATCATTTGTATAAGTGTAGTTTTGACTATAAATTTCGCTTAATAAAAAGTGCATGTAGGCCCTCGCTGTCAAAGCTTGAGCTTTAATTTCATTTTTTTCAGATTGTGTTGCATCTGACAATTGATCTGTAAATTCTAATATCAAATTTGCTTCATTTATAACTTCGTATGCGTAACCATAAAAAGCAGAAAAATTTGAACTGTCAGCTGAATCTTCAAAAGAGTAAAAATTTGTAATATATTCTGAAATTCTAAATTGCCCTTTTGGATTAGTAGTTGCTGTTGGTGTTAATTTGATGTTTCCACCTTGAATATCTGCATAAATTAAAAAAACCTGGCCACTTACAACATCCCTGATATCCCCATAAACTCCGTTTAAAGCCTGTATAACCCCCTTTTTAGTTGACAGTTGTTCATCTATTGAAGTTTGAGTGCCTGGTTCCTGCTCCAGAAAATCACTGCAACTTTGCAATAAAAACAGTATTAGTAAGAGAATTGTAAGTATAAATTGTTTAATGTTTTTAGAATTGTTCATCTTTTAAAATTTAGTATTAATTCCTAAAGAAATAGTTCTGGCCTGCGGATAAGTATAATTAAGCTCCCGAATGCCATTCATTCCTGACTGGCCTTTTTCTTTGTACCAATAAAGTACATTTGAAACATCTCCAAAAAGAGTTAGAGTGTCAAGAAAAGTGTTTTTTACAGGTACATTGTAGCTCAGGTTGATATTATTTATTTTAATGTAAGTTGCATCGTAAACGTACTTACTCATGTTAGGGATTATTGGGTTGTTACCAGGTGAAGGCTGAGAAACATTATCTCCGGGATTTCTCCAATAATCATAAGCATTTACAGTCATATTTCGGTTTGAAGTTGTTCTGTATTTTGCAATAATATCGTCAGAGACTAATTTATCTCCACCCCATTGAAAAGCGCCGGTTATAGATAAAGTAATATTGTCGTTTAATGAAAATCTGTTGTTAAATCCTCCAAAAGCTTTAGGTTGTGTATCACCAATAGGTTCCCAATCTGCATTAGTAAACAAACTGGAATAAGTTGCTGAGTCATATACCTGACCATTTTTTCGAATAAGATCTCTACCGGTTGCCGGATCAATACCAATCCAGTTTACCCCCCAAATAGTAGTTGTGCTGTATCCGATTTTTTGTGCCAATGCTATATTTGACTCAGAATAGTCACTGCCTAAGCCAATTAAATCAGTTACTTTGTTTTCAATTGTTGAGATATTAAAGGATGTTGTCCATTTAAGTTTGCTTTTTTGCATCCATTTAATTCTCGTTGTAAATTCAAAACCTTTATTGTACATGCTGGCTGCATTTAGTTCTAAAGCATTGTAGCCATTTTCTGTCGGGATTTCTCTGCTAACAATTAAATCAGACAAATCATCATAATAATATTCCAGAGATAATTCAACTGTGTTAAATATATTAAAATCGACACCAGTATTAAATTTGACATTTTTCTCCCATTTTAACTTACCGTTTGGCGCATCAGCCACAGTTGCATAATTTTCACCATTATATCCATTTTGTGAAATATCATACAAACCTTTTGAGCGATAAGAACCAATTCTTGAATTACCTGTTGAACCGTAACTAACTTTAAATTTTAATAAATCAATCCATGAATTTGATTTTAAAAAATGCTCATTGCTCGTTATCCAGGCCAATCCCGCACCACTATTTAAAGCAACATTACTATCATTACCAAAAACAGAGCTTTCATCACGTCTAAAATTTCCTAAGAAATAGTATTTCTTTTTATAGTTATAATTAATTTGTGAAAACAAGGAAACTCTTGAACTATAACTAATTTCATTTCTATAGGTTTGTTTTGCTTTTCTTTCGTCTGCAAGAGTCAAAAGATTATCATCTTGTAGTGCATTTGTAACAGCGTTGACAATATTTGGATTTACAAACCCGGTAGCTGCAGAATAATTAAAGCTTCCGTTTTCTTCAGAAAGCTCAAATCCTAAAACGCCATCAATTCCATGGTTTTTGTTAATTTCTTTATTAAATAACATTTGCCCCTGCCAGTTCCATTTAGTTGAATTTCGCTTATTAATGACGCGTCTTCCCCAATTAGGGTAAGTAATGCCATCCAGAACAAAAGTTCCGTTGTTTTGTCCGCTTTCGTTTTCTCCGGAATAATATCGATCTTGGTTTTTGTCTTTATAATCAATTCCAAAGAGTGTAGAGAATTTTAAAGTTTTGTTAAATTGATATCCCAAATTAATGCTTCCTAATAATCCGTATGTATCTGTTTCATTTTTGTTTTGATCAATACCAGCTAAAGGATTGCCTCCATTTTGCCCAGTGACACCTGTTAAGGCATAAGAACCATCTTCGTTATATGGTTTTTGCGTTGGGATATATGCAAATGAATAATAAACATTTGGGGCATTTTTTTTGATATAACTAGGATTTAAGGATAGATTAAAATCCCATTTCGATTCTCTGTAACCTAAATTTATTCCTGCATTAAATTGTTTCGTAGTGTTACCTAACTGTGGTTCCTCTATATTTGAATATGCTAAATTTGTTCGGTATGAAAACTTTGAGTTCGCACCAGAAACATTAAAATTATACTTATTATATATTCCAGAATTATTCAATAAATCAAACCAATCTGTGTTAACACCATTATAAGCTACGGGTATATATCCTGAAGTCGTATTCTTTAAATATTCGTTTCTCATTTCTGTATATTGTTCACCATTTAAATATTTTATCTGATTAATGGCTGTAGAAACTCCCAACTGATTTGAAAAACCAAATTTAGCTTTACCTATTTTTCCTTTTTTTGTTGTAATTAAAATTACGCCATTCGCGCCATCAGCGCCATATATACCTACTGCTGCTGCATCTTTAAGGACAGTAAATGTTTCAATATTATCAGGAGAAATCTGGGCCAAGGGATTTGATAAAACTTCAGAATTTGCAGTTTGCCCATTAAAAAATGAACTGTCGATAAAGGATTCTTCAGCCATAATTACACCATCAACAATAATAAGCGGCTGTGTTGAAGTCCCCGTAACAGTAATTCCAAGGGGTTTTATAGTTCCTTGTCCACGAATATTGATTTTTACAGGTCCGCCAATCCCCGACGTATTTTCAATCAAAACCCCAGCAATCTGTCCTTCCAGCATTTTGTCAATACTTTCAGATGCTTGTTGTACAGGAATATCTTTAGCCGTTATGGTAGAAATACTTCCTACGATTTCCTCTTTTAGTTTTTTTGTCCCGTAAGAAGATGTGATAATAACCGGATTCAGCTCATCTACTGCTTCTTCCATGTAAAAAGTAAAATTATTTTTATTGCCAACTTCCTGTTCCTGGTTTATCATTCCCAAAAGCACAACCTGAAGCACAACATTGTCAATATCTTTTTCTCTTAACTGATAAATGAATCTTCCGTCAAAATCGGTTATGGCGCCTCTTCCGGTTCCTTTCACCATTACTGTGGCCCCTGGAAGAGGAGATTTGTCTTTAGCATTCAGTACAATTCCCTTGATTGTTCTTTCTGTTTCTTCTGAACTATCGGTTGAAGCAGGAGCAGAGCTCGTTAGTAAAATCTGCTTTTTCTGAATGTAGTATGAAATGTTTTTTCCTTTAAATAATTGCTTTAAAGCTTTTTCTAATGATGCATTATTAACATTTATGCTTGTCTTTTGATCAATATCAATTTTTTTTGTGTTGTATATGATTCTAAAATCGCTTTGTTCTTCAATAGATTTAAGAATAATGCTTATTGACTCATTATTATAGTGTAATGTAATCGATTTGTTTTGGGAAAAACCTTTAAAACCAAATAAAAGAATGGCTAAGAAAAATATAATTTTTCTTGAAAAATTTGTAGTAAATATCATGTTTTTAGTGGTTTATGGAATATTGGTTATGGTAATTTTATTTTGTTCAATCGTATAATCAAACGGAGTGTCACGTTTCAGGAGTTCTAAAATATTTTCGACACTCGATTCACTAATTTTAATAGATCCGGTAAAACTTTGCTTAGCTAAATCCGAATTTTTATTAATAATTTCAACATCGTAGGTGCGTTGAATTATTTTAATGATTGTTGAAAAAGGAGTATCTTTAAAGGTAAGCTCTCCTTTTGTCCAGGCCGAATAAAAAGAAGGATCAACTGACTTTGTTGTAATTTTTTTTGAATTATTTAGCCATGTAGCCATTTGATTTGGTTTCAGCAATACCGAATTTGATGTATTTTGAGTTTCATACATTTGAATACTTCCTTCAACCAAAACACTATTAACCGATGGGTTTTCAGGATAAGCACTTACATTAAACTTCGTTCCCAAAACTTCAATTTCTGCCTCATTGACATTTACTATAAAAGGATGTTCTTTGTCTTTGGCAACTTCAAAAAAGGCTTCTCCGGTCAGATAAACAGTTCTTTTTCCGTTAATTCCAAACTGTTCAGGATAACGTAAAGTGGTTCCGGAATTCAGATTTATGATTGTTCCATCTGAAAGTATAAGTTTAAATGTCTTACCATAAGGAACTTTAAGTGAGTTGTATATTAACTCATTATCTTTAGCTTTTCCAAAATACACAATTTGACCTGGAAGTTTTTTAGCGATCAGTTCGCCTTTATCATTCACTAATTTTTTTTGGTTTTTATTGGTAATGTATTGCGTTTGTCCATTACCTAATTCAAGAACGATTTCTTTTGAATTTTTCGGAAGCTGATTGCTCGTATAAGTTAAAGCTATTTTGCCTAAACCAAGGAGTACAAATACAACTGCAGCGTATTTTAAATAAACAGAATATTTTTTCTTTGCCTTAATCTGGATTACCGGAATTGTTTCTGCTGAAATGTCCTCTGATAATGAAGAAATTACCCAGGCTTTTTTTATAGCTATAAAATGCCTTTTATTTTCTTCAGAAGCATCAATCCATTCAAATAGTGTTTGAACTTCATGTTCTGAAGCTTCATTATTCAGGTACTTGTAAATTATTTCTGATGTCATTTTTGAGTTTTAAGTGTCTCGTTATAGTTAGTACACTTCAGAAATAAAAAACCCTATGTTTAATTTTTAATTATTACAAATAAAGATAGGATACGAGGTATGTATAGTCCGATAATTTTACTTTTAAAATCTTCAAAGCCTTTGTCATATGGGCTTCAACGGCTTTTAGAGTAACATTCATTTCGTCGGCTATTTCTGCATTTTTTTTGTTTTCAAAACGTTTTTTGATAAAAACTTCTCTGGTTTTTGGAGGTAAATCGTTAATGGCTTCCTGAATTAGTCGTTCTAATTCAGTTAATTCTAACGTGTCAAACTGGATTGAATTTAAAACTTCAATATCAAGTTCTCTTTCTTTTTGGTTGAGTAAGTCGCTTTTAAATTTGTCTTTTACTTTGTTATGACGAATTAAATTTAGGCACTTAGATTTAGCATAAGTATATAAAAACGATTGTATTCCGTTTATGGAATCAATGTTTTCCCTGTTTTGCCATAAATTTATGAAGGCTTCTTGTGCAAGGTTTTCCGCTTCATCAGTATCATAAATAAACTGAACGCTGAAAGAAGTAATCCTGCGGAAAAATTTATCATAGAAATAAGTAAACGCAGCTTCTTCTCCCTTTTTAAAAGATTCAAAAGTTTCGGATTCTAAGCAGGTATTAATATTCATCTATTTTTGAACTCTGGTTAAGGATTAATTATCCTAAGTGGTATTAGGCCAGAAGCTGGTGACAAAGATAAAATATTATTTATATTAATTCTAAATAAAAGAAATAAGTTTGAAAAATTAACATTTAAGAGCTGTTTTGTAACGAATACAAATCAAAAATAATCATAAAGTCTTACAATAATTAAATAGAGTTTCTGTCTATAAAATTAAAAGGGACTTTAATTTCTCCTTTTTCTTTGTTTAAAATCATTCTTGCAGCGATTTCTCCCATTTCATTAAAATCGGTAGACATAACTGTTATGCCTAATAAATCTTTTAATGGAGTATCGTTGTAGGATATAATGCCGATGTCGCTTCCTAATACGTATTCTTCGTCCCTGATTTGTTTGACTAAATTAACCAGATCAGATTCTTCTATAGTGATAAATAAGTCTCCTTTTTTAAGGATCATATCATCGTAAACCTCGCTTAAAATTTCAAAATTAATCTCGTGTTCTACACAAAACTTTCTGAAACCATGCAAAATTCTTCTTGGATAAGGATAAACGGCTTTCTCAGGGTATATTAAAATCAGTCTTTTGTATTTGTTTATTTTCGTAAGTCCTTCTTTTAAGGCATTATAAATATCATTTTCAAAATCCTGATATATTTTGATGACCTCGCTTCCTAAACCAATTTTTATGTTATCCATAATTACCAGCTTGTCCTGTGGTATTCTCTGGATAGCTTTTGCAACTTCATCAGTAAAACTCAAATGTTTTAATTCGTCTGTTTTAAAGTGTGTCGTAATAACATAATAATCGTATGCTCCTTCAAATTTATCCAGCAGATTTAAAAATAAGGTTTCATCACAATGATATATGTGCAAATCTACATGTGCATTTGCTCCTAATGTATTAATAAAAGAGCTGTACGTTTTCATTTTATATGCGCTCAGTTTATTAAACAGGAACAAAATATTCACTTTAGATTCTAATTTCGTTCGGGTAATATAATATCCTTTTCCTCTTATAGAAGAAATAATTTTACGCTCTTTTAAAATATTATAAGCTTTCTCAACAGTATCCCTCGACATATAAAACTCTTCACTGAAGTTGTTTATGGAAGGAATCTTTTGATTTATTTTCAGGTTACCATTGGCAATGTTTTGTAGTATAGAATCTACAATCTGCTTGTACTTGGGTACCCTTGAATCTTCATCTATTTTAATTAATTTAATCATGGTGTAGTATAGTAAAGGCTCTCTTAATTGAAAGAGAAGGTATTATAATTGCATTATCTGTAATAATTTTCTTTAAAAAGCACTAAAAGATATTGATTACGCAAGCGTTCGCTAAAATATGAATTTTAAATTTAAAAAATCACAATAAATTGATTCTTCTTGCAATAATTTATGATTTAAAATAAATATAAATTAAGGAAAGGACAGTACAGGATAGTTTTCTTTTTTACATTCTCTTATTTTACCAAACCAATAACTACTACTATCAACTTAAACCACAAAAAAAATTAAATGGAATCATTACTCGGAATTATTTTTCACTCCATCGGAGGATTTTCGTCAGGCAGTTTTTATATGCCTTTTAAAAAAGTTAAAGATTGGGCTTGGGAAAGCTACTGGTTAATAGGAGGTTTTTTCTCCTGGTTGATCGTTCCGCCAATCGCTGCTTACTTAACAATTCCGAATTTTACAGATATAATTGCTAATGCAGCTCCAAACATAAAAGTATTAGCTTATACTATGGGGTTGATCTGGGGAATAGGAGGATTGACTTACGGATTAGGTGTTCGTTATTTAGGAATGTCATTAGGTAATTCAATCACTTTAGGATTTTGTTCTGCTTTTGGAGCTTTGATTCCGCCAATTTACTATAATTTCAGTCCAACAGAAGGGAAGGAGTCAATTAGTGACATGTTTGCAAATACAGGTGGACAAATGGTTCTGGTTGGTGTACTTATATGTATTATCGGGATTGCCATTTTAGGAAAGGCTGGAATGCTGAAAGAAAAAGATTTTGCAACAGGACACGAAGATAAAGACAAAGACTTCAGCTTAGTAAAAGGTTTGATTATTGCTATCGTATCAGGTATTTTAAGTTCATTCTTTAATTTCGGAATTGAAGCAGGAAAACCAATGGCAGATGTAGCTAATGAAGCATGGAAAACATTAAATCCAAATCAGGGCGAATTCTTATTCCAAAACAACGTTACCTATATAGTTATACTTTGGGGCGGATTAACGACCAACTTTATATGGTGTATTTACCTTAATTTTAGAAATAAAACTTTTGGAAACTACACAGACACCAAAACACCGATTTCAAAAAATATACTTTTCTCAGCTATTGCAGGTACCATGTGGTTCCTTCAGTTTTTCTTCTATGGAATGGGTGAAAGTAAATTAGGAAACGGAGCAAGTTCATGGATTTTACACATGTCAACTATTATACTTACTGCCAACTTCTGGGGATTCTATTTAAAAGAATGGAAAGGTGTGGCTAAAGTAACGTTCAACACATTTTTGCTGGGCATCGGACTTATCATGTTATCTATTGTGGTAGTCGGAATTGGGAACTCTTTATAATAATCAATTAATATATTAAAATGTCAAATATAAACACAAAAAACATGACTTTTCAGCACGTAAGCTACCTTTGGGATGACGCTAAAGCTGCAGCATTAGCAGGAGATGAAGTAGCTCTTTTTATCTATCGCTCTAATTTATTGGGAGCAGATTTAAGACTTACAAACTATGGAGGAGGAAATACTTCGGTTAAAATTACTGATAAAGACCCATTGACAGGCGAAAGCTCTGAAGTAATGTGGATTAAAGGTTCTGGTGGAGATATCGGAACATTGACAAAATCAGGGTGTGCTGCTCTTTACTTAGACAGATTACGCAATCTTGAAAATGTATACAGAGGAATTGAATTTGAAGATGAAATGGTTGAATTATTTAACCACTGTATTTTTGATTTAGCTTCTAAAGCACCTTCTATTGATACGCCATTACACGGTTTCCTACCGTTTAAACATATTGATCACCTGCACCCTGATGCCGCTATTGCAATTGCAGCTGCTAAAGACGGAGCAAAAATCACAGAAGAATTATTCGACGGAGAAATCGGTTGGGTAGGATGGCAGCGTCCAGGTTTCGACTTAGGGCTTCAGTTAAGAAGCTGTCTGGAAGAAGCTGAGAAAAAAGGAAAAAAATTGCGTGGTATCATGTTAGGTTCTCATGGTTTGTTTACATGGGGAGATACTGCTTACGAAAGTTATATCAACACACTTGAAGTAATTGAGAAATGTGCTGAATACTTAGAAAGCAACTACGGAAAAAAACGTCCTGTTTTTGGAGGTAAAAAAATAGACAGCCTTCCGGAAGCGGATCGTAAATTAAAAGCAGCAAAAGTAGCTCCAATTTTAAGAGGTTTCTGTTCATCAGAGCGTCAGATGATTGGTCATTATACTGATGATGCAAGAGTTTTGGAATTCATCAATTCTAATGATTTGTCAAAATTAGCTCCGTTAGGAACTTCTTGCCCTGATCACTTTTTGCGTACAAAAATCAGTCCTTTGGTTTTAGAATTAGATCCAAATGAAGATTTATCAGACGTAGATGCAATCAAAGCAAAATTGACTCCTGCTTTTGAAGCTTACAGAGCAATGTACAAAGACTATTACAATGCTTGTAAAAAATCTAATTCGCCTGCAATGCGTGACCCGAACCCAGTTGTAATTTTATATCCTGGAGTTGGTATGTTTACGTTTGCCAAAGATAAAACAATGGCTCGTTTAGCATCTGAGTACTATATCAATGCAGTAAATGTAATGAAAGGCGCTGAAGCGGTTTCTGAATACACTTCTTTACCACATCAGGAAGCTTTTGATATCGAATACTGGTTGTTGGAAGAAGCAAAATTACAGCGTATGCCAAAACCAAAAGCACTTTCAGGAAGAGTTGCTTTAGTTACCGGTTCTGCTGGTGGAATTGGAAAAGCTATCGCTAAAAGATTTGCTGAAGAAGGAGCTTGTGTGGTAATCAACGATATCAATGAAGAGCGTTTAGAAGGTGCAAAAGCAGAATTCATCAAAACATTCGGTAGAGATGCTGTTTCAAGTACATTATTAAACGTTACTGACGATGTAAGTACAGAAAAAGCTTTAGATGCTGCTTGTTTAGCATTTGGTGGTGCTGATATTATCATCAACAATGCAGGTATCAGTATTTCAAAATCAATCGCTGAACATACTTTTGAAGAGTGGGACAGATTATATGATATTTTGGTGAAAGGACAATTTATTGTTTCTAAAGCCGGAATCGAAGTAATGCGTAAACAAGGTTTTGGTGGAGATATCGTAAACATTGTTTCTAAAAATGCTGTAGTGGCTGGTCCAAACAATCCTGGATACGGTTCTGCAAAAGCAGCTCAGGCACATTTAACACGCTTGATGGCTGCAGAATTAGGTGCTGATAAAATTCGTGTAAACACAGTTAATCCTGATGCTGTAATCTCAGATTCTAACATCTGGTCTGGTGGATGGGCTGAAGGTCGTGCAAAAGCTTACGGAATTACCGTTGAAGAATTGCCTGCTTACTACGCGAAACGCACATTATTAAATGAAATTATATTGCCTGATGATATTGCAAACGCATGTTTCGCATTCGTAGGAGGACTGTTGAATAAATCAACAGGAAATGCCCTGAATGTAGACGGCGGAGTAACAATGGGCTTTTACAGATAAGTTGTTTAGTTTTTTTTAAGTTTATTTAACAAAGTGGTTTTTGTTTTCTAACGTTCGATTTCGGTCGGACGTTAGATTTTTTATGACAATTCTATTTTATAAATAAATTTCCTAAACACATTAAAAACAAACAAAAAAACACAAAAAAGTAACGTATAACAAGGGTTTGGTTTATAGAAATAGCCTTATATTGTAAACCCTATTTAAAAATAAATAAGTATGTTAATTCAATCAAACATTATCGCATCTCATAATGATGGTTTATTAAAAAAACATCAGAATAAATTGGTTTTTACAGCTTCAGAAATTGCAGAAAGTGAAGCTATCATTCAAAAATTAATCGATTTTCAAATCGCAATTCCATCCTGGGCTTTAGGAACAGGAGGAACAAGATTTGGACGTTTTGCAGGTGGAGGAGAACCTCGCTCATTAGAAGAAAAAATCGAAGATGTAGGTTTGCTTCATAAATTAAACAATGCTTCAGGAGCGATTTCTTTACATATTCCGTGGGATATCCCGACAGATTATAATGCTATCAGATCTCTTGCCGCACAACACGGATTGAAGTTTGATGCTATGAATTCAAACACTTTTCAGGATCAGGCAAATGCTGAGCATACTTACAAATACGGTTCTTTGCAAAACGTAAATAAAGCAGTTCGTAAACAGGCGATTGCTCACAATATTGAAGTTATTAAGCACGGAATTGAATTAGGATCTGATTCTCTTACTGTTTGGTTAGCAGATGGTTCTAACTTCCCTGGGCAATTAAACTTCCGTAAAGCATACCAAAATACATTAGAAAGTTTAGAAGAAATCTATGATGCATTACCTTCAAACTGGAAATTGTTTTTAGAATACAAATGTGCTGAACCAAACTTTTACTCTACAACTGTAGCAGATTGGGGACAGTCTTATTCATACGTTCAAAAATTAGGTGATAAAGCCAAAACTCTTGTTGACTTAGGACACCATTTACCAAACGCAAATATTGAGCAGATTGTTTCTATTTTATTGATGGATAATAAATTAGGTGGTTTCCACTTTAATGATTCAAAATATGGTGATGACGATTTAACTGCAGGAGCATTAAAACCGTATCAGTTATTCTTGATTTTCAACGAATTGGTTGAAGGAATGGACGCTCGTGGAATGAACCATGCTAAAGATTTAGGATGGATGATTGATGCATCTCATAACGTAAAAGATCCTTTAGAAGATTTATTGCAATCTGTTGAAGCAATTATGATTGCTTATGCTCAGGCTCTTTCTGTTGACAGAAAAGCATTAGAAATTGCTCAGGAAGAAAATGATGTGGTAAAAGCACAGGAAATTCTTCAAAATGCTTTCCGTACAGATGTTCGTGCTTTGGTTGCTGAGGCTCGTTTGCGTTCAGGTGCAGCGTTAAACCCGGTTGAATTGTACCGTAGTCTTGACGTTAGAGGAAATCTAATTGGCGAAAGAGGATTAAAAACCGTAGCTACAGGATTATAATAATTATGAGTTATGAATTATGTGTTATAAGTTTAAAAGACAAAAGACTTTGCTTCATAACCATGAATTTTTCGAATAGAAATTAACTCATAATTTATAACTCAAAACTCAGAACTAAAGAAATGAACGTAGTTGCAATTTTTGATATTGGTAAAACCAACAAAAAGGTATTTTTATTTGATGAAAATTATAAAATCGTTTGGGAAAAATCAGTAAATCTGGACGAAACCGTTGATGAAGATGGTTTTCCCTGCGAAAATATTGATGTACTAAGAAACTGGATTCTCGAACGATTATCAGAAATAAAAGAACTAAACAATTATGTTCTGAAAGCTATTAATTTCAGTACTTACGGAGCTAGTTTTGTTTATATTGATGAAGAGGGAAATTCATTGACACCTTTATACAATTATTTAAAAGATTATCCGGAAGAACTGAAAAACGGTTTTTACAAAAAATATAAAGGAGAAGAAGTTTTTGCAGTAAAAACAGCTTCTCCTGTTTTAGGAAGCCTGAATTCCGGAATGCAGATTTACAGGTTAAAAGAAGAAAAACCGGAATTATTTGAAAAAGTAAAATATTGCCTGCACTTGCCGCAATATCTAAGTTTTCTGTTAACCGGTGAAGCTTATACAGACATTACAAGCATTGGTTGCCATACAAATCTTTGGAATTTTAAAAAGATGAAGTACCACAAATGGCTTAAAAATGAGGGTATAAAGGATAAATTGGCACCACTTCATTATGGCAAAGATGTTATAAAGAAAGAAGATGATTTGGCTATCGGAATTGGTTTGCACGACAGTTCATCGGCAATTATTCCTTATACGATAAACTTTACAGAGCCTTTTGTTTTATTGTCAACCGGAACATGGAGTATTTCCCTGAATCCTTTTAACAATAAACCTTTAACGTTTGAGGAGCTTAAAAACGACTGTCTGTGTTACATGCAATATACAGAAAAACCTGTAAAAGCAGCCCGTTTGTTTTCAGGGAACGAACATGAAGTGCAGGCAAAAAGACTGGCAGAGCATTTCAACGTGCCGTTTGATACTTTTAAAGAAGTATATTTTGATAAAAAAATAGTATCGAATTTGAGAGCGGTAAATTTTCAGATTGTATACCCGAAAAAGTACGATTTTGATATTCTTAAGGAATGTCCTTTTCAAAAGAGGGATCTTTCTACTTTCAAAACCTACGAAATTGCTTATCATCAATTAATGTTGGATCTCGTTGAACAACAGGTTTTTTCAACTAATTTAGTGATTCATAACAGCCCTGTAAAGAAAATTTTTGTGGATGGAGGTTTTAGTAAAAATTCAATTTTCATGAATTTACTGGCCGAAGCTTTCCCGGATATAGAGGTTTATGCAGCGTCAATGGCACAGGCAAGTGCTTTGGGAGCAGCATTAGCAATTCATCAAAACTGGAATCCTAAACCTATCCAGAACGATTTAATTGATCTGAAGTTTTATAAACATTAAGATAAATTAGCAGATTAAAGGATTAGAAAAAAAATCTCCTAAATCTGCAAAATCTGCGGGAGTATTTTGTTTCTCGCAGATTTTGCGGATCAAGCAGATTTAATTTTAAAATAAACTGCGTAAAAAAAGATTACCGCAGAAAAAATATAGATTTTGTTTGACACTGATTCTGCAAATTATAGCAAATTAATTTTAAAATAATATATGTAAATCAGCTCAAATCTTTTTAAAAATCTGCGTGAAAAAATTATAATTACCAAGAATATGAAAATTGGATTATTCATACCCTGCTACGTCGACCAATTTTATCCTAAAGTAGGAATTGCAACTTATGAACTATTAATGAAACTGGGATGCGATGTCCGTTTTCCGATGAAACAGACTTGCTGCGGTCAGCCAATGGCTAACAGCGGTTATGCACATTTAACCAAAGGCTGTGATGCGAACTTTATAGCTAATTTTTCAGAATTTGATTATATCGTTTGCCCTTCAGGAAGTTGTGTTTTGCATGTAAAAGATCATTTGCATGATGAAAAACAGGAAGAACTGGCGGCAGAAATGCGCAAAAAAGTTTTTGAATTAACAGAATTTATTACTGATGTACTTAAAGTAGATCACATCGAAGGAAATTTTCCGCACAAAGTAGGGATACATCAAAGCTGCCATGGACAACGCGGGCTTAAGCTTTCGCAGATGACCGAATTGAACGCACCATATTTCTCTAAACCTGAACAATTACTGAACAATATTAAAGGTCTGGATTTGGTTTCATTAAGCAGAAAAGACGAATGTTGTGGTTTTGGAGGTACATTTTGCGTAACTGAAGAAGCGGTTTCTGTAAAAATGGGTCAGGACCGAATCAAAGATCATGAAAAGCACGATGTTGATTATATTACAGGAGGAGATATGTCTTGTCTGATGCATTTGGAAGGAATTTTGAAAAGGCAAAAAAGCCATATAAAAACGATTCATATTGCTGAAATATTAAACTCTGGAATAGAATAGTTTAATAAAATAGGACAAAAATTTAAACACATAGAAACATCGTTAAATTAAGATTGAATAAATGACAAATCATTTACACATAGCTATGTGTTTTTTAGCAAAGTAAAACGCCTTTTTAAAGCTTTAAAATCTATGTCTCTATGTGTTAAAATAGCTTACTTATGAAAAAATTGACGCTCGGTTTTGTATTAATACTTTCGATTATTTTTTTATCGTTTAAAAAAGATCCGTCTTTGGTAACGTTAAAAGAAGTAGTGGTAAAAGCGCCTTTTGAAATGCCGGTTATAAAAATTCCGGATTTTAGTAAGTGTAAAGAATTTTCGATTGTTGATTTTGGAGCTGTTAAGGGAAATAAAGACAAAACTTCTGATGCTATAAATAAAGCAATCGCCAAAGCAAGCAAGGCAGGTGGAGGAATTGTGGTTATCCCCGAAGGCGATTGGCTGACAAAGAAATTTCACTTTAAAAGCAATGTGAACCTTCACTTGAATAAAGGAGCTGTTTTACTTTTTTCAGAAGATCCAAATGATTATCTACCAGCAGTAAACTCAACCTGGGAAGGATATGAATGCTTCAATTATTCACCATTAATTTATGCCTATAAGTGTAAAAACATTGCCATTACAGGAGAAGGTGAACTGAAAGCCAAAATGGATATCTGGAAACAATGGTTTACACGTCCAAAATCACATATGGAAAGCCTGAAAAAATTGTATAATCTGGCTTCCTACAATAAACCGATGAAAGAAAGACAAATGGCAAATGATACTGCCCGTTTTCGTCCTCAGTTCATTCAGTTTAACCGTTGCGAAAATATTTTGATGGACGGTGTTTCGATTACAAACAGTCCTTTCTGGACGATTCATCCCTTTTTATCTAAACATGTAGTGCTCAGAAATCTTAAAGTTTATGCACACGGACATAATAATGATGGAGTTGATCCTGAAATGAGTCAAAACGTATTAATTGAAAATTGTGTTTTTGATCAGGGAGATGATGCCATTGCCATAAAATCAGGTTGCGGAAAAAATGCATGGTTATTAAATACACCTTCAAAAAATATTGTTATTCGTAATTGTATCGTAAAAAATGGTCATCAGCTAGTAGCCATCGGAAGCGAATTATCCGGTGGAATTGAAAATGTTTTTATTGATAATTGTACGGTTGTCGATGGTGCAAAACTGAATCATCTTCTTTTCATAAAAACAAATGAACGCAGAGGAGGGTTTGTAAACAATATTTATATGAGTAATATTGTTTCTGGTAAAATTGATGCAGGAATACTTGGTATAGATACAGATGTTTTGTATCAATGGCGTACTTTAGTTCCGACTATTGAGCGTAGACTTACGCCAATAAAAAATGTATATCTGGATAATGTTAAAGCAACAAATGTAAAATTTATTTCGAAAATTTCAGGACAGAAAGAACTTCCGGTGGAGAATATATTTCTGAAAAATGTTGCTGCTGATGCTGTTCAGGAAAACCAGAACATTCATGAAAATGTTTTGAATTTTGTAAATAAAAATTGATTCTAAATTGACCCCAACGGGTTTGTTTTAAAATAATAAAAAATGTCTTCAGAAAAAACAATACCACATAGCGAAGCGGCTACACGTTTTAACAAAGATGTTGAACGTGTAAATTGGCATGATGAAACACTTTGGTTTGTTCGTGAAAAACGTGACAGGGCTGCACATAACATTCCGGATTGGGAATTGCTTAGGGAAACGGCTTCACAAATTAAGCATAATGTGCTCTCCAATATTCATGATTATTTAATTGAATTTGAAGAAAATGCACAAAAAAACGGAATTACTGTTCACTGGGCAGCCGATGCAAAAGAACATAATGAGATTGTACATTCGATAATGGCGAAGCATGATGTAAAGCAAATGGTAAAGTCAAAGTCAATGCTTACTGAAGAATGCCATTTAAACGATTATTTGGCAGAAAAAGGTATTGAAGTTATTGATTCCGATTTAGGTGAATACATCGTACAGCTGCGTAAAGAACCGCCAAGCCATATTGTTTTACCTGCTATTCACCTTAAAAAAGAAGATGTAAGTGAAACGTTCCACGAACATTTGGGTACTGAAAAAGGAAATTTTAATCCTCAATATTTAACAGAATCTGCACGCCAAAGTTTAAGAAATACTTTTTTAACCCGAAAAGTTGCTTTAACAGGGGTAAATTTTGCTGTTGCAGAGACTGGAGAATTTGTAGTATGCACGAATGAAGGAAATGCAGATATGGGCGCACATCTCGCAGACGTACACATTGCCTGTATGGGATTCGAAAAACTTGTTCCACAGCGTAAACATCTGGGAGTTTTCCTCAGATTGTTGGCCAGAAGTGCTACCGGACAGCCAATTACTACTTTTTCAAGTCATTTTAAAAAGCCAAGAGAAGGTCAGGAGATGCATATCGTTATTGTGGATAACGGAAGAAGCAAACAATTAGGAAGAGAAGAATTTAGAAACTCGTTAAAATGTATTCGTTGTGGTGCCTGTATGAATACATGCCCGGTTTACAGACGAAGCGGTGGACATAGTTATCATAATGCAGTTGCTGGGCCAATTGGTTCTATTTTGGCTCCAAATCTGGATATGAGTAAAAATGCCGACTTGCCTTTTGCCAGTACGCTTTGTGGATCTTGTACCAATGTTTGTCCTGTAAAAATTGATATTCACGATCAATTGTACAAATGGCGTCAGGTATTGGTTAAAGAAGGCCATACGCCAACAGCAAAAACAATAGCCATGAAAACTATGGCAACTGTTTTGGCTAATCCAACGATATTCAATATTGCAGGAAAATCAGGAAGATTTATGATGAAAAACGTTCCTGCAGCAGTAAATAATAAAATGAACAAATGGTATGATCAACGTGAAATGCCGGCCGTTCCTGAAGAATCTTTTAGAGAATGGTACAAGAAAAATTCACGTGAATCTAAAGCGAAGGATAATGAGCAGTAAAGCTGAAATATTAAAGAAAATAAAACAAAATCAGCCTGATTTTGTGACTGATTTACCCGATTTAGAGGTTTTGGGATCAGAAAACCCGAATGTTTTGGAAACCTATAAAACAGTTTTGAAAAATATTGGTGGAGAGAGTGTTGAAGTGGCAAATTATAGTGAAATTTTAGATTTTATCAGAAATAATTATGCACTTGACAGAAGAATCATAACTACAATTCCTGAGCTTTCTGAAGTGGCATCATTAGATTGGAAAAATGATGATCCGCATACGCTTCAGGATGTGGAATTAGCGATAGTAAAAGGTCATTTTGGTGTTGCCGAAAATAGCGCCATCTGGGTAACTGATGATATATTAGGACAGCGTGTAGCTCCTTTTATCGCACAATATTTAGCAATTATCGTCAATAAAAATGATATATTACCAATGATGCATCAGGCTTACAAAAGAATTGGAAATCTGGAGTACGGTTTTGGGACTTTTATTGCAGGACCTTCAAAAACAGCAGATATTGAGCAATCTTTAGTGTTGGGCGCACACGGCGCAAGAGGATTAATTGTATTTTTACTGGATTAAAAAAACTAAAAACTAAAAAATTGAAAACAGATTTTACATTAGAAGGAAAAGTAATAATTGTTACAGGAGCTACCGGAGTTTTAGGTGAAGCCTTTGTTAACGGTATCGCTGCTGCTGGCGGTATAGTTGGTGTTTTGGGAAGAAATGAAAAAGTTGCCAACGAAAGAGCGGAATTAATTATCAAAAATGGAGGACAAGCAATAGCCTTAATTGCGGATGTAACCATCGAAAGTGATTTGATAAAAGCACGTGACCTTGTTCTATCAAAATACGGAAAAATTGATGGTTTGGTAAACGCTGCCGGAGGAAATATGCCAGAGGCTGTAATTCAGTCAGATCAGGATATTTTTAAATTAAACATGGATGCTTTGCAAAAAGTGATGAACCTGAATTTATTCGGGACACTTTTGCCAACTCAGGTTTTTGGTGAAGTAATAAAAAACAATGAAAGCGTTGGAAGCATCGTAAATATTTCATCTGTAGCAACTGAACAGGCAATCACAAAAGTTTTAGGATACAGTCTGGCAAAATCAGCTATTGACTCTTACACCAAATGGTTTTCTGTTGAATTGGCAAAACGATATGGAGATAAAATCAGAATGAATTCGATCGTTCCAGGGTTTTTCTTAACAGAACAAAACCGTACTTTATTAACGAATCCTGATGGAAGTTTGACTGAAAGAGGTAATTTAATCATAGCAAATACACCTTACAAACGTTTTGGAAATCCGGACGAATTAATTGGAGCTTTGGTTTGGTTACTAAGCGATGCTTCAAAATTTGCTACAGGTTCAAAAGTGACTATAGATGGTGGTTTTACAATCTTTAGCGGTGTATAATTTTTAAGAAAAGAACAATATGAACAGAATGATACAAACCTGGAGATGGTTCGGACCAAATGATCCGGTAAGTTTACAGCATATCAAACAAACCGGTGCTACCGGAATTGTAACAGCCCTGCACCACGTTCCTCACGGAGATGTATGGACAGTTGAAGAAATCAATAAGAGAAAAGCCGAAGTTGAAGCATATGGTCTGACATGGGACGTTGTAGAAAGTATTACGGTTCACGAAGACATTAAAACAAAATCCGGAGATTATCAGCTTTATATCGAAAAATACAAAGAAAGCATCCGTAATGTTGCGGCATGCGGAATCAAAATTATTACCTATAATTTCATGCCGGTTAATGACTGGACAAGAACGCAATTGGATTACGTAATGCCTGACGGCTCTGAGGCTTTGTATTTTAACTGGGTAGATCTGGCTATTTTTGATATTTATATCTTAAAGAGAGAGAATGCAGAAAGCAGTTTTCCTGAAAGCATTGCAGCTAAAGCAAAAGAACGTTTTAACACATTAAACGAAGAACAATTGCAAGCATTATCAGATGTTGTAATGTTTGGAATTCCGGGAGAAAAAAAGATGACTGTTGCCGATATGCAGGCAAAATTGAAACCGTATAAAAATATTGACAGAGCAGCTTTAAGAGAAAATCTGAGCTACTTTTTGAATGAAATTTGCCCGGTTGCAGATGAAGTTGGAGTAAAATTAGCTATTCATCCGGATGATCCTCCTTTTGATATTTTAGGATTGCCTCGTATCGTAAATTCAATGGAAGATTATGATTTTATTCTTTCAAAAGCACCTTATAAATCAAACGGAATTTGTTTCTGCACTGGTTCTCTTGGAGCATCAGAAAAGAATGATTTACCTGAAATAGCAAAAGCTTTAGGCGACAAAATACATTTTATTCATTTGAGGAATGTACGAAGAGACGAAGAAGGTAATTTTTTTGAAGCAGATCACTTAGACGGAAATGTTGATATGTATGCAGTAGTTAAAGAATTATTGTTGATTCAAAAAAATAATAATCTTTCTATTCCGTTCAGACCTGATCACGGACACCAAATGCTGGATGATTTAGGAAAAGTAAACAATCCGGGCTATTCTGCTATTGGAAGATTAAGAGGTTTAGCTGAATTAAGAGGACTTGAAGAAGGGATTATTCGATCACTGTAATTGGTTTATCTTCAAATAAATAATTGGGAAATAATAAACTTTCATTAAAGTAGAAAATCTTCATTTAGTGTAGATTTTAGAATAAATAAGTCATATAAGTACATTTAAAAATAGATGAACTTATATGACTTATTCATATGTACAAGATTGTAATTAAAAGATAAAAACATGAAAATTAAAAAAATACACCCTGTTTTAATGATGACTATTTTGGCTTTAAGCATCATTAATCCTGTTCAGGCACAAAAAGGCAATATCAAAAATGATGTTTTTTGGAATACAAAAGACGGAAAGCCACTAAACAGTCAGGGGGGAGGTATTTTTAAATTTTCAAAACCCGTTGCAGGAGTACAAAAATATTACTGGTATGGTGTTCAATATGAAGAAGCGGATATCTACAGAAATGCTCCACATATCACTTTGCCGAATGCTACATTTAAATCGGTTACCTGTTATAGTTCTACAGATTTAGTTAACTGGACATTTGAAGGAGATGTTGTAACCAAAGACGATGTGAATAAGTCAGGTAAAACATGGGTAGGGCGTTTAGGAGTAGCGTACATAAAAGAACTGAATAAGTATGCCATGTTTGTGCAGCATGGTAGTGAAGTACTGATTATGCTTGCAGATTCTCCAACAGGACAATTTAGCTGGCATCAGAAAATCAATATGGAGAAAATGATTGGAACCAGTAATACCGGAGATCAGACTGTATTTACTGACGAAGATACCGGAAAATCGTATTTAATTTATTCTTACGGAAAAGGAAGGAATAAAATATATGTTTCAGAAATTGGTATTAAAGAGGGTAAAGTAAATCTTTTAGACTGTACTCAGATTTTCAAAGGCGAGAGTCGTGAAGGAAACTGCATGTTCAAGTACCAAAACAAATATTATATGTATGCATCTAATATTTATGGCTGGGATGCTTCGTTTGCCTATTATTTAGTTGCCGATGATATCAGGGGACCTTATCTGCCTACAAATGAAATGCTGATTACAAACGGGGCTTCAGATGATTTTGCACACGTATCTCAAACCGGTTTTTTCTTTTCTGTAAAAGGAAGCAAGCAGGAAACCATATTATATTGCGGAGACCGATGGGCTGATTTTGCGGGCAATGGTTTAGGTTATAATCAATGGTGTCCAATGTCTTTCGATGGAAAAACACCTTATTTTAATTCACTTAGTTCGTGGAATATTGATGCTAAAACAGGTGAGTGGAATGTAGCCAACGATAATAATTATGTAAAAAATGGAAGTTTTGAAGCAGATCGAAGACATATTCCAAGTCCTGTAAAACCAATACAAACAGAATTAACAGGCTGGACTAATGAAGTTATTGAAGGTAATAAAATAAGTTTGGATACTTTAACTTCTCCAGTAATCAATTATTTCAATACACAAGATGACAGAGAAGTTGTAATAGGCGAAAAAAGTTTAAATATTCAAGATAAAGTTGGTTTTAGAAGAAAAATTTTTCAAAACATTACTTCATCACCTTACGTAAAATTAGAAGACGGATTTTACATTCTTACCGCTAAAATAAAGAACACTAAAGGTTTTAAAAACTTAGAAATGTATGCTTTAAGTAAAGGCATAAAACTACAATATAAGATTGAAGACGAAAATTCAGACTGGAAAACAATTTCGATAAAAAACATACCTGTAAAGGATGGCAAAGTTGAAATTGGTTTTCAGTGTGATGGTGAGGCAAATGCTTCCTGTCAGGTTGATGATATTTCGCTGGTTAGAAAATAATGTAACCTTTGGGTGAAATTAAAAATGAGTGTCAGGCTGAGTCCATTCGACTTCGCTCAGGATAAACTTAGTCGAAGCCCTTTCGTATTCAAAAGCCTTCGCTTACTAAAATTCATTAAACTTTGATAAAATACTATTAATTCCGGTGCTTTTAAAAAAGTATATTTATAAACTTTACACAACCATCAAATTAACCGGAATTATTTATGAAATCTATTGCTATTAATCGATTTTTCTTCTGTTTTGTTTTTTTTGTATCTTTTTGTATTTCAGCACAAAATCAGGCTGAAAGAGACCAGATTTTAATTGATAAAGACTGGCGTTTTTCATTTGGTCATTTATACGATACCCAGAAAGATTTTAATCATGCAACAGGATATTTTTCCTATTTAACTAAAACCGGATTTGGAGACGGACCAGCAGCTCAAAATTTTGATGACCGTGCATGGCGAAAATTAGATCTCCCGCATGATTGGGCGGTTGAACAGTTGTTTAGCGAAAAAGGCAGTTTCAGCCATGGATTTAAAACAGCCGGAAAAGGCTTTCCTGAAAAAAGTATCGGCTGGTACCGAAAAAAAATCACTATTCCCGAGAGTGACAAAGGCCGAATTATTTCACTAAAATTTGATGGTGTTTTTAGAAATTCGAAAGTGTTTTTCAATGGCTATTTTCTCGGAACAGAAGAAAGTGGCTATAACGGATTTGAATATGATGTTACTGCTTATGTAAATTACGGAGGAGAAAATACGATTGTGGTGCGTGCAGATGCTTCGATGGAAGAAGGCTGGTTTTATGAAGGAGCCGGAATTTACAGACATGTGTACCTAAAGAAAACAAATCCAATTCATGTAATTGCAAACGGAACTTATGTAACCTCCGAAATAAAAGAAAACAATGCTGAAGTCACCGCGGGAGTTTTTGTTGAAAATAAAGGCAATTATAAAGGTCAAATTGAAATTCTCCAAAGTATTTTAGATGCTGAAGGAAAGCAAATTGCAACGGTTTCTCAAAATGTTATTGCTCCTGATTTTTATAAAACATCTAATTACAGTTCGAAGTTACAAGTCAGTAATCCATTATTGTGGGATATTGAAAATCCTAATTTGTATCGTTTGATTACTGAAATTAAACAGGAAGGAAAAACAATTGACCGTTATGAAACTTCTTTCGGAATCAGAACGATAAAATTTGATGCAGAGCAAGGTTTTTTTCTTAACGGAAAATCGCTAAAATTAAAAGGAACCAATAATCATCAGGATCATGCCGGAATTGGAACAGCTTTACCGGATGAACTGCAATATTATCGAATCAAAAAGCTGAAAGAGATGGGTTCGAATGCCTATCGCTGTTCACATCACCCGCCTACACCAGAATTACTCGATGTCTGTGACAAACTCGGAATGCTGGTTATTGATGAGACCCGTTTGATGGGAATTAACGACTATCACCTCAATGATTTAAAACGAATGATCGAACGTGACCGAAATCATCCAAGTATTTTTTGCTGGTCGGTTGGAAATGAAGAATGGAATATCGAAGGTGGTATAGTTGGCGAACGTGTTACGAATGTGATGCAGGGATTCACAAAAAGTATTGATCCTACAAGACCAGTAACTGTTGGAATAAGCAGTGGTTTTAAAAGCGGTATTTCGTCTGTAGTCGAAATTATGGGCTATAATTATCTGGGTAACGGAGATATTGATGCACACCGAAATCAATTTAAACAACAGCCGGGAATGGGAACGGAAGAAGGTTCTACGTTTGCAACACGCGGTATTTATTTTGATGATGAAGCCAAACATTATAAAAGTGCTTATGATAAAAAACCACGTCCAACATTTTACAGTATCGAAGAAGGATGGAAGTTTTATGCCGAAAGACCTTATTTAGCAGGAATGTTTATCTGGACAGGTTTTGATTATCGAGGCGAACCTACACCTTATGGCTGGCCATCGGTTACGTCATATTTCGGAATGATGGATGTTTGCGGTTTCCCGAAAGACAATGTATTTTACCTGAAATCATGGTGGGGAAAAGAACCGGTTTTGCATATTATGCCACACTGGAACTGGAGTGGAATGGAAGGGAAAGAAATTGATGTCTGGGTACATTCAAATTGTGAAGAAGTGGAACTGTTTCTGAACAAAAAGAGTCTTGGCAAAAAGAAAATGACACAAAATAGTCATTTAGAATGGAAAGTAAACTATGCACCAGGAACTCTTGAAGCAATTGGATATAAAAACGGCAAAAAAGTACTTTCTGAAATTCAAAAAACTACTGAGATTGCCCAAAATATAAAACTTTCTGCAGACAAAGAAAATCAGCCTAACGGAAATGTTGTAGTTGTGACTGTGGAAACTACAGACAAAAAGGGATTACATGTGCCAACTTCGAATCATGAAATTGCATTTTCTGTAAAAGGAGGAAAGATTCTGGGTATTGGAAACGGTAATCCAACTTCATTAGAAAAAGATCAGTTTATAGATAATATAGAACTTGTACCGATTACCAATTTTGAAGAAAAGAAATTAGCCTCGGCAAATACTTCAAACCAAGTATCTTCTGATGATAATAACTGGAAAGAAGCCTTCAAAGACCGTGATTATAAAAAGCAGGCTCCGTCGTATGTGTATCGTGGTAAATTTGAATTGAGTAGCAATTTAAGTACAAATTCAGTTAATTTCTTTTATAAAAAAATAGGTACAGATGCGGTTGTTTTTGTAAACGGAAATAAAATTACTGCCAGTACAGAAGATGATCAAAAGTATGTTTTGAATAGCAGTGTTTTAAAGGAGGGAACAAACACCATTCAGATCATTGCGCCGCCTTTGCAGAAAGTAAAGGATTGGGACGTAATGAATACTGATCCAGGAATCATTCAGGTGATTACACCCGCAGAGCCATGGAAAAGAAAGCTTTTTAACGGATATGCTCAGATTATCATTCAAAAAGAAGAAAACGTTACAGAAGTAGTTTTATCAGCTACAGCCAATGGTTTAAATGCAGGTGCTTTAGTTCTGAAAAAGTAGTTTTGAATTTCTGGTTTTTGTAGTGTAAATAACTTGAAACCTGAAACAAAAGAAACCTGAAACAAGTAAATTTTGTTTGTTTGATTTTCATAACTTTGCAAAATGAATAATCAGGCAGAAACTCAGAATTGTGATTTTAATACTTCAGATTTAAAGCTAAAAGGTTTTAAAGTTTATGAAGTTGGTGGTGACGTAAGCAAAATACCAACTTATAACAGAAGGGATTTTTATAAAATATGTATAAATACGAGTAAAAGTCTTATTCATTATGCTGATCGCGGAATAGAAACTGACGGAACTATTTTGTTTTTTGGCAATCCGATTATTCCGTATTCATGGGAAATAGTTTCTCCTGAATATGAAGGTTATGCCTGCGTTTTTACCGAAGAATTTTTAAAAGTAAAAGACCGCTCAGAAACGCTTCATGAATCACCTTTGTTTAAAATAGGTGGAACCCCAATTTTTACATTAACACCTGAACAAAAGGTTTTTATCGATTCTTTGTTTCAGAAAATGATCGAGGAACAAGAAACGGATTATGTTTTTAAAGATGATTTAATGCGCAATTATATCAACCTGATTATTCATGAATCAATGAAAATGCAGCCTTCGGAGAACTTTTTTAAACATAAAAATGCCTCTTCAAGAATTACTTCTTTATTTTTAGAGTTATTAGAAAGACAATTTCCAATAGAAACCAAAGACGAACCGCTGGCTTTAAAAACGCCTCAGGATTATGCGCAGAGTCTTGCTGTTCATGTAAATCATTTAAACCGTTCGGTAAAAGAAATTACAGGAAGACCGACTACAGCACATATTACTGAAAGAATTATCAACGAAGCTAAAGCTTTACTACAGCATACCGATTGGAGTATTTCAGACATTGGTTATTCGCTTGGATTTGAATACCCGAGTTATTTTAATAATTATTTTAAAAGACTTACAGGAACAGTTCCGAAATCACTTCGAATGTAAATTGTTTCAATTTCATAATTTTTTGTTTGAATATTGTTATTTTTAAGAAGCATTCCTGATCTAATTTTGCTTCTGAAATTACAGTATTAATACTTTATCAGTTTTTAACAGACTAAATAATACTTCATAAAGCGATTTCTGGCTTTCTCAAAATTTAGTTTTCTGATTCTGATAATTCCAAAACTAGAAATTTATGAAAACATCAGATAATAGATATAATGAAGCCATTTTTCCTAAAGGAGATTTAGCACCGTCGGAATATTTTACAGGAAAAGCCTGGGTTGAAATGCTTGTTCCTAATGATCCTGTTTTGAATACTGCAGTTGGAAATGTTGTTTTTGAAGCAGGAGCCAGAAATAACTGGCATACACATCCAGGCGGACAAATTTTAATAGTTACCCACGGAACAGGATATTATCAGGAAATCGGCAAACCAATTCAATTACTGCAAGTTGGTGACGTTGTTAACATTCAACCCGGAATAAAACACTGGCACGGAGCCACTCCTGAAAGTGAATTTACTCATATTGCTATCAGTACCAATACAGAAAAAGGAATTGTAGATTGGTTAGAACCTGTTAGTAATGAGGAGTATAATAGTTTTAAATAAAATCGAACTTAAAAAATAACTAAATTTATGTCAACAAATTATTCAGCCGTTATCGAAGAAGGAAAAGTCCCGAATACTTATATGACGGGTGATGTTTCCTATAAAAAACAAACTAGTGACATTCATCCGGAAAATACTGTTATAAAGGAAGTTACTTTTGAACCTTGTGCGAGAAGTAATTGGCATAGCAATGCAGGTCTGCACATGCTGATTGCAAAAGAAGGAATGGGATATTATCAGGAAAGAGGAAGAGCCGTTCGAAAACTTCAAAAAGACGAAGTAGTGACAATTTTACCAGGAGTAGAGCATTGGTATGGAGCAACTCCTTTTGATAAATTCTCCTACGTTGCCATTATTACCGAAGTAGATAAGGGGCACGGAGTATGGTTAGAAAAAGTAACAGACGGAGAATATTTTCTGTTAAGCAGCAGATAAGTTTTCTAGAACTTGAACTTGAAACAAAGAAAACCTGAAACAAAACAAACAAAAAACGATATGGAAACAAAAAACATAAAAGCTTTTGGTACAGAAGCTGCCGAAGCACCATTGCAAACATTAGATATTAAACGCCGTGAAGTACAGGCACACGATGTAGAAATTGAAATTTTGTATTGCGGAATCTGTCACTCAGATCTTCATTCGGCAAGAAACGAATGGCATGGAACAATTTACCCGATAGTTCCGGGACACGAAATTGTTGGACGAGTTGTAAAAGTGGGGGATCACGTTAAGAATTTCAAAGTAGGTCAGTTAGCAGGAGTAGGCTGTATGGTTGATTCATGCAGGGAATGTGAACATTGTAAAAGCGATCTGGAGCAGTTTTGCGATGAAGGAAGTATATTAACATTTAACTCTCCTGACAAACATTTAGGTACACAAACTTTTGGCGGCTACTCGGAAAGTATTGTAGTTGATGAGAATTATGTATTACATATTTCAGATAAACTTGATCTTGCCGGAGTTGCTCCTTTGCTTTGTGCAGGAATTACAACTTATTCTCCTTTGAAACACTGGAAAGTTGGTCCCGGTCAAAAAGTAGGGGTTGTAGGTATTGGCGGTTTAGGACATATGGGAATAAAATTAGCGAAAGCAATGGGAGCTCATGTGGTAGTTTTTACAACTTCATTGTCTAAAACCGAAGATGCTAAACGTTTGGGAGCAGATGAAGTAGTTCTGTCTACTGATGCGGAACAGATGGCACAGCATACCAGAAGCCTGCATTTTATTTTAGATTGCGTATCGGCAGAACATAGTATTGATTCTTATCTGAATTTATTAAAAGTAGATGGAAATCTGGTTTTAGTTGGCGCTCCAATGGAACCGCTTCCTGTAACATCTTTTAGTCTTATATTAGGAAGAAGAAGCTTTGCAGGCTCTGCTATTGGTGGTATTGCAGAAACTCAGGAGATGCTTGATTTTTGCGCTGAACACAATATTACAGCCGATATTGAATTGATTGGCGTGAACGATGTTAATGATGCTTATGAAAGGTTATTAAAAGGTGATATCAAATATCGTTTTGTAATTGATATGGCTTCTTTGAAAAGTTAAACTATAAAATACCTGTTTTAAAAAAAGCTGCATTTTTAAAGATGATTAATGCAGCTTTTTTTTATAATTATTAAAATCACTATGTTTTTAAAAGCATATTAATTCTAAAAGTTCCTATTGAAAAAACCCCTGTGTCTTTGAATTTTTTACTTAATTCTTCTCTATTTTTAGTTTTTTGTGAGTAAAATACAATTTTTGTTGTTTCATTTTATAAAATGAAACAACTTGAAACCCTAAAAAATAGGAGTATTACTTCTGTATTTTTAAATTTGCTTTAAAAGGATAAGAATATTCCTGTTTCAAATTTGTTACATTTTTTGGCATTTATCAAATAAATTATTCTAACTTTGAATGTATTGTGTTGTAATATAGATATTTATGTTTTGTTTAATAAATATTTAATACTATTTAACCTTCATTTTTATTGTTCATAATTTTAATAATTTCTCGTTAAAACTAAATTTAATTACTAATTTAATAAATAACAAAAGATGAATATTAAAAGAAAGAATCTTCGTACAATTACAGTGTTTTTATTGGGTTTGTTTTTCAGCTGTTCTCCAACAGTAAATGTCACAAAAGATTATGATCACGCAATCAACTTTAGTGAATTCAAAACTTTTGCAGTTTTTGATTTAAAAGCTCAGGAAGGTCAGGTAAACCAATTAAATGTTGATCGTGTAGCAAAAGCAATTCGTGCCGAAATGACCGCAAAAGGTTTTACAGAATCTACAAGTAACCCAGATTTAAAAGTAAATGCGGTTTCTATCTTAAAAAACAAAACTTCGGTTTCAGCTAATTCAAATTATTATGGCTACGGAGGTATGTATCGCCCATACGGATATTGGGGCGGTGGTGGTATGATGGCCAGCGGTACTACAACATTCAATACTTATGATTATGTTGATGGCTCGCTGATTATTGATATTGTTTCTACTAAAACAGATAAATTGGTTTGGCAGGGAATCGGTAATGCCGAAATTGACAGTAAGCCTGATAATCCTGAAGAATTTATAAATGGTGCTATCAAAAAAATTCTGGAAGGTTTTCCTCCGGGAGCAGAAAAAAAATAGCTTATTAGTTTAGTACATAAATAAAATGCACAAGGTATTTATACTTATTTGTGCTTTCAGAAATAAGTATAAAGCCTTTGATAGTTCAGGTTTCTCAAATTTTAAATAGAGAAATATATTGTAAAATCAAGATTAAAAGATTATGCTGGATATTGTACTTTCTCTTTTCTTTTTTATAGCAGCAATTGTTGGATTTGCTACATCATTTATGGTTCTTTTTTCGAAAAAAAACTATTCCAAAAGCTTTTTTTTAGGTCTGTTTCTATTTAGTCTTGCTGTTGTAAGTGTTTATAATTTTTACTTATGGGCTAATATCTTTAAAAAGTTTCCAGATCTGTTAATGATTACAAAATCTTTTATTTTTTTAGTAGCGCCTTCTGCTTTCTTATATGTCAGAAGTGTTTTATTTTCAGACAGGATATTTAGAAAATATGACTGGCTGCATATTTTACCGTTTATATTCTATTTTAGTCTCACATTCATTGTTTGGGCTTGCAATTATATTGATGTTCCTGGTATAGAATATTTATCGGTTAAAATAAATAATCCTTTTTCTGTCTTAAGTATTAGTATTTGGCTAATTTATGCCTTTTGCCAGACTATGATGATTTTAAATTATGACTTGAAAAGTTTTAAATCAAATCAGTTTAACAGAATAAAAGTCTTCAGGTGGATAAAGCTTTATAATTTGATAATATTGTTTTTGTTTTCTACACTTTTTGTTCATTATTTTTTGATTAGTAAAATTAAAGGAGGGGATTTTGTATGCTATATTTTGATATCATCTGTTTTGGTTTTTACTGTAGGATGGCTCTATTTTAAGCCACAAATTTTTCACAATGATTCATTGGAAAACTTAGATATGATAAAAGATGATTCCCATGATAATAAAACAGATGAAAACATAAATACTCTTTCATTAGTTAAAGAATTAACACCAGAAAAAAAAGAAGAGTATCTAATAAAACTGGATAATGTTTTTAGAAACAAAAAACTCTTTTTAAAAAAGGATTTTGTAATTCGTGATTTGTCTGATGAAACCGGAATCACAGTGCACCATCTTTCAAATCTAATTAATTCAGAATTCAATCTTCACTTTCAGGATTACGTAAATCTTAAAAGAATAGAATATTTTAATGAGAGAATTAATGACCCGGAATGGAAAGATTTATCTCTGGAAGGAATGGCTTGGGGTGCAGGATTTAAATCAAGGACTACTTGTTTCAGAGCTTTTATAAAGCATACCGGAAAATCTCCATCAGAATATTTTAAACTGATAAGAGGAAATACCGATAAAGCAAATAACGCTATAGCTTAAAAAATAAATTTGCTATAAATAATCTTATTGTTTTCAAATGAATGGATGTGAAATGTTAAGATTCTATGTATGAAAAAAACAAAGCGTTTTCAAAAAATAGCTACCCTAACAAGTATTTTTTTTCTTTTGTCATTAAATGTGATGTTGGGACAAAAAGACGAGCGTGTTAGCTTAAAAGATTCTCTTGATGGCGCATTTGATTTAAGTGATTACATTATATATGCACATGGTTTTATTGTAGTACCTACTATTATAACAGAACCGGCAGTAGGAGGTTTTGGAGGAGCAGTCGTTCCTGTCTTTCTTAAAAAACATGCTCCGGTAATTGATGAAAACGGAAAAAAAAGATTCATAAATCCTGATATTACTGGTGGAATAGGAATGTATACAGCAAACAAAAGCTGGATGGCTGGTGCTTTTCGTTCCGCTACTTTGATAAAACCGAGAATATTATATCGTGTTATGGCAGGTTATGGCAATATGAACTTATCATTTTATGCAAATAATTTACCAAATAAAAACGACGAGGAATTTAAACTCAATTTTAAAACATTTATATTTTATACCCAATGGTTGAAGCAATTTAATAATGCAAAATGGAGTGCAGGGCCTCAATATCTTTTTTTAAATTCTAAAATCAATTTGCCAAATATAAATATTCCTCCACCTTTCGTACAGCCGGAAGATATAAAAAGTACTGTAAGTCAGCTTGGAGGAGCGATTCAGTTTGACGGGCGGGATAATATTTTTACACCTGATAAAGGAATAAGGATACAATCAGATTTTTTCTGGTCAGATAATGCAATCGGAAGTGATTATGATGCCTGGAGGGTAAATTTTTCAGCAATCGGATATTATCCGATTACAAAAAAGTTAATAGGTGGTTTGAGGATTGAAGGAGAGCGGGCCTTTGGGAGTCCTCCTTTTTATCTTTTGCCAGGAATTAATTTAAGAGGGGTTCCTGCGGCCAGATATATGGGAAAAACAAGCTTAGTTACCGAAACAGAATTTAGATGGGATTTATACAGAAGATGGAGTCTTATGGGATTTGGCGGTGTAGCCAGCGCATTTAATGATTGGGACAAAGCGTTTGCTAAACCTGTAGTCTACAATTATGGAACAGGTTTCAGGTATTTAATAGCCCGTAAATTCAAATTAAGAATGGGTATAGATGTTGCTAAAGGTCCTGAAGAATGGGCTTACTATATTGTTTTTGGAAGTAATTGGATGCGATAAGATTTATAATAAATTTTGTTGTTTTTTGATGTTAAAAGCTACCGCTCAGTAAAATATTATTTTCCAATTATTTTTCTTCTTCCGGCAGAATCACTTTTTCTAAAGCTTCTTTTTCTGCTCGTTTTTTTGCAGCTTTTCCTTTTCCTATTGGTATTCCTGCTGTTATATAAAAAGATCTGTTGTATTGGTTTGGACTTGAATCTCCTTTCATCAAAGGAACTAAGCCATAATAATATTGAGCAGTTATGTTTAAGCCATTTCCAACATTCAGATGATATCCGGTGCCAATGGCAATACCGGCATCTATGACATGTATTTTATCTCGTATGTTGTTTTTATAAGTTACATCATCACCATCTACTTCTTTCCTAAATTCATCAAAGGCTTTGGCTAATAAACCAAATTGCGGACCGGCTTTCAAATAAATATTATTTCTAAACTGGTATTTAATTAAGATGGGAACATTAAAATAACGAATTTCCCGATCAATACTTCCGCCATCAAATGTATTGTCTAAATCTTCATTATCTAAAGAATATACAGGAATACCTTTAGCTCCCATTGGTGATTTAACAATTACCCCTGTATTGATCATCCAGGCTGGGTTCTTTTTGGATTTAAAATCGAAATAAAAGCCAAGGTTAAAACCGACATTAGTTCCGGAAGTTTCCTGATTTGAAATAGTTGAAAAATTAGCTCCGCCTTCTAAACCGAATTCCAAAAAAGGAGAATTAAGTTTATCTCCAAAAAGTAAGGAAATCAAAACCTGTGATTGTGCCGAAGCAAAACAAAAGAAAGTAAAAGTGATTAGCAAAACCTTTTTCATATGACTGAATTAAAGTCCAAAACGGTATTGTAAACTTCCTAATACCTGAGTACGGCTGCCTAAGAAACCACATTCTGCACGAAACATAAAATGTTTATTGTATTGGTATTGAGAGCCTACAATAAAATTCCACATATCTTTTGGTCTTTTTTGAAGTGAGTATTGTACAGATGAAGTTTCAACCGTACTCAAAGCTCCGTCTAAAGAAGTCAAAATATTTCCTGCACTTTCTAAAGCTCTGTTTGCTGTATTGTGTTTGGCAACATTGACCGGATTTTTTTGCTCTGCAGGGGTTAAGCCATCCCACCAGTTATCTACTTTTGTTTGGTTTTCGGCCACTTTTGCAAAACCGTCATCCACTTTTTGCTGGGCATTATCCAGATTTATAAAATCTGATAAAGGCAAGTCTCCATTTGTATCTCCTGATATATGTACTCTGAAACCGCCAACCCAAACGGCAATATTTTGTTCAGGTTTATTAAATTTAAAAGTCTTACCCAACCTTGGTCCAAAAATGTATGAAAAAGCAGGTTTGTCCAGAGAACTAATATCCGTCCATGCCATATTCATATCGAGAGCAAACCACCCTCCGCCAATGCCAATTGTGGGAGTCATACCAAGACCAAAAGTTGTAGCATTGAAGTTTGCCTGGGTATTAAAACTTGTAATTTTCGACCAGTTATTATCTGCATCAGGCACCCAGATTCCGGCACTAATTTTAGTAGAGGTGTTAGCTTTTCCAAAAATTCCGTAAATATTTAAAAAAGGAAGCAGCCAAATGTCAGGTCTTATGGTTAGTGCGCTTGCTTCAACATAAGATTTTTCAAATCGAACAATTTCATCCAGATTATATTTTGTTCCGCCATTAAAACCTACGTCAAGATTATTAATAACAATTTCAGATTTCTGCCAAAACCAGTTCACAGAAACTCCTGCAGAATAAGGAAGTTTATAGCCTTTTTGTGCTACTTTTTCTCCCCAGATAGGTAAAGCATATGGATAATCTTCAACTTTTAAGCTGTCAATAAGCTCCTCATTTTTTTTACCAACTATTTTGTCAGTATAAACTTGGGCAAAGGATTGAAAAGTTAAAACGAAAAAAACGAAAAACATCAATTTACTTACTTTCATAGGTTCTTTTTTTAAAATGAATATTCTACAAAGGGCGGGTAATCTGAAAAAGTGTAATCTTCTTATTTTTAGAATGTTAAAAACATATGCGATCTGTATATGCTAAAATTACGTTAAAAAATCTGATTAAAAAAAAAGTTTTTTCAGTTTTCTTAAGAATTCATTATAAAAGTTTTTTTTGAAGTAAGTATCTGTAATAAAGGTTGTTGTATTTTTTTGTTTTATTCCTGAGATTCGCTTGTATCGGTTTCAATTTTTTTAATTTCAACCTTTTCTTTTTTAATAGTCTGTCTTAATAAAGCAAAAAAACTCATGTAAATATTTGCCAAAAATACAAGCGAAAATCCAGCTATAATATAGCCCCTCCAATCTGGTATCAGAAGCCTGAAGTTGCAAAAAAGAATAAAAAACAGAGTAATGTAGTGACTGAAACAATATTCACAGGTAAAGAGATAAAAAAACTTCCTGTTTAAATATTTCCTGTTGTTTTGAGAATGATTTATACACCATTCTCTAGGTTCACGAAATACTTCTTCGTTAGTAACTGTCCAGCTGATGCATGCAATGGGTATAGCCAGGGTAAATAGCCAGAAGATTTGCGTTGAAATATCCATCATCATCCTTAAATTTAATGTAGTAAGTAAATATAAGGATGATAAAACGGATGTATTTATATAATTTTAAGCTCTTAATTATATAATTTGAGTATTGTGTTCTAAAAAATCCCGAAACCAGATTCCGGATTGTTTGATGGTTCGTTTTTGGGTTTCAAAATCAATATGAACCAATCCGAACCTTGCATTGTAACCTTCTGCCCATTCAAAATTGTCGGTAAGACTCCAGACAAAATAACCGTCTATTTTACAGCCTTCTTTTTTTGCTTTAAGTAATTGCTCTAAATGATCTTGTATATAATGAGTTCGTTTAATATCATATACTTTTCCGTTAGTAACAGTATCAGGAAATGCAGCCCCGTTTTCGGTAACAATTAGTTTTTTAATTTCTCCATAAGAATTAAATTTCTGAAGAATATGATAAAGGGCAGGAGGATAAATTTCCCAACCCATTTCAGTCGAGATAACGTTTCTTTTTTCGGCGCTCACTAATTCGGCACCTATGTAGGGTATAAGCAGGGATGATTTTACAATCTCACGGGTATAGCACTGAAGCCCTATGAAATCAAAGTCAAAAGCTAAATTACTAAGGTCCTCTCCCTGAATATAACTATTGAGTTTTTTAAGGACAGGAAGATCTTCCTGTGGGTATCCGCGCCCTAAGATAGGTTCTATAAAAGTTCTATTTAATAAGGTGTCGACACGTTTTGCAGCCTGAACATCTGCTGGTTTATCTGAAAATGGTTCAATATGAGTGCATGAGAACGTAGTACCGATATTGGCATCAGGAATGTATTGTCTTAGTTTTTTTGCGCCGGCAGTTGTAGCTAAAGTTACGTGATGGATAGCTTTCAAGTAATTGGTAATACCTTTTTTTCCGGGAGCATGAATGCCGAGAAAATATCCTGCACCCGTAAAAACAGAAGGTTCGTTTATGACCATCCAGTTTTTTACACGATCACCAAAATGCTGAGCACATACTTCTGCGTAATCAGAAAACCAGGATGCACATTCTCTGTTTGTCCATCCTCCTTTTACTTCAAGGGCATGCGGCAAATCCCAGTGGTAAAGTGTCACCCACGGTTCAATATTACATTCCAGTAAAAAATCGATTATTTTATTGTAGTAATCTATGCCTGCCTGATTGACAGGATACTGACCAGTAGGCATTATACGTGACCAGCTAATAGAAAATCTAAAATTTGGAATGTTTAATTCGCGGATTAAATGGATGTCGTCTTTATAACAATTATAAAAATCACAAGCATTTATGGCATGGTGACCATTTTTTATTTTACCTTTTTGTTTGGTAAAAACATCCCATATTGAAAGACCTTTTCCGTCTGCATCATGTGCACCTTCTATTTGAAAAGCGGCAGTCGAAACGCCCCATAGAAAATCAGAACCAAATTGATCCTTATTTAAAAATGACTTCTCTAATTTATTCATTCAAATGTATTTTCCTTGATTTTGAAAATTAATGAATGAATGAAGAGTGCATTGCTCTTAGAAAAAGCCATTCTTTGAATGAAACCAGAAATTTTAAGCTGAAGAATTTCATAATATTTGTTTTATTCAAAATAAGAAAACAAATATAAATTTATAGTAACTTAAATGTTATCAAATAGTTAATAGTTTTTGTTTTATTTCATAAGTGCTGTTTTGAAAGATTTATCATCCGGAAATAAAACACTATTTAGATGTGTGTCTCTGTCATAAACATCAGGAAAAAAATTGATTTGACCTTCTCTGTCTACCCATGCAGTAAAATATCCGATGTATATGGGAACTTTTGTGGTAAGTTTACAGGTAATCTCTTTTTCACCATTCATAGCATCGTTAATTTTTTCTACCGGCCAGTCTTTATATTCTTTTAGCATAGAAATTGCTAATTCTTTTGCTTTCATTACATTAATACATCCATGACTAAATATGCGCTTTTCAAAAGTAAAAAGACTTTTGGCGGGTGAATCATGCAAATAAATATCATTTGGATTAGGAAACATAAATTTTACAAGCCCTAAGGAGTTTTTTGGACCGGGTTTCTGTCTGACTCTGCCATTATTCCATTCCATATTGTGGTCGGCCAAATAATTTTTGTCTTCTGCCATTTTTAGTTTCAGTTCGTTTTTGATAATGCTCGCCGGAACGTACCAATAAGGGCTAAATACAATTCGGTCTATCTGACCGCTAAAAATTACTGTTTTTGTTAGTGGCGTGCCAATAAATACATTCGATTCAATTTCAAAATTGCCATTTCTAACATAATAAAGCATAAACGAAGGAATATTTACCATTACATATTCGTGCCCCTTTTCTAATGATGGCGGAATCCATCGGCAACGTTCCATATTGAGCATAAGTGTTTTTATACGGTCGCTTACGGGTTCGTTCATTTGATCAATATGGTCTTTTGTAATTTTATAATTAAGGATCAGTCCATATCTTTTTTTGTATTTTAATACTCCTGCCATTAATTCTTCATCATAAATATTGCTTTTTGAATCTCTTGCCAGATCGCCTACAACTGTTAGCCTTTGTCTGATTTGCGCCACTGTATTTGAGGTATCATCAGGTCTTAATTCTTTGAATGGAATATCCATAGTAATAGTTGTCCAGGTGTTATTTTTTTCTATTGCTCTGTATTTTTTTAAGACCTCATGAAGTTTGTAATATTGACTAAAAAGTACCTGATTATTTTTATTCAATAGTTTAGGATTAATAATTAATGAGTCGAGTAAAGTTGAGTAAGAAATATCTTTTTTAGGTAAAAACCAGCCCAAATCACTAACCGTTTTTCCGTCAAGTCCTTCATAAACACTTTTAGCGTAAATAATATACATACTGCTTAAAAATAATTCTGTATCTGTTTCAGAAATTTTCTCTTCGGCATTTTCATTAAAAATCTGACCGATTATATTTTTATAGGGAAAATTAATTTCAACTCCTTCGTCATTGACCATATTTAATTTATGATACAATAAATACCCCAATTCATTGATTTCATTAGATTCGTACCAAATCGACTGATAGGCTTTGTCTTTATAAAGTGCCGTGACTTCATTTTGATATTTTTTTAAACTGGAATATTTTTTGAAAAATGCGGCTAATATTCCATCATTAATTGTTGGAGTATCATAGCTGTATGCTTTGGTTTTTCTGTTTTCAGTAGAAAAAGTGTCTTTAGAAATTGCAGTTGTTACAATTAATAAACAGATAATTAAGATTGCGGAAAGTGTAAAGCTTTTCATTTTTTCTAATTTATAAATGATAAAAACAATAAAAAAAGGAGTTTTGTGAATGGAAATTTAAGCTCCATATTTGACAGTTAAATTTAAGAAAAATAAGATAAAGTGCTCATAGTTAAATGATTAAATATTCTTATTAGATTCTATAAAGATTTTTTTGTATTTAACTTTTATTAACAACAGGCAAAGCTTCATTAATTTATATTTGTAAGACAAAAAATATAAAAGTTCAAAATTCATGAGATTACACGTTTTTACAATATATGTTTTTCTTTTTCTGGCTTTTTCATTTACGGCCTATAGTCAAAATGTAAAACTTATAAATATTGATCAGCTGAATGAAAGGATAAAAACCGGAAAAGACAGTACTTATGTTGTAAACTTTTGGGCGACCTGGTGTGCACCTTGTATTAAGGAATTACCTCATTTTGAAAAACTGGGTGCAGAATATAAATCAGACAAATTAGTTGTATTGCTGATTAGTGTAGATTTTAAATCAAAGCTGAGTTCTGCCGTAGTGCCTTTCGTAAAAAGAAAAAACCTTAAAAATGAAGTCTTTTTACTGAATGAAAGCAGTCCTCAGGAATATATTGATCGAATTGATCCTTCATGGTCAGGAAGCATTCCGGCAACTATTTTTATCAAAGGAGACAAACGAAAATTTGTCGAAAGTGAATTTACCTACGAACAATTATTAACTGAATATAAAAAACTGTAAATCTATTAACTATGAAAAAAATAATCATTTTATTGGTGCTGGCTTTTTCTGCCTTCTTTTCTCAGGCACAAACGACAACTCTTAAAGCCGGAGATGCTGCACCGGATTTCAAATTGAAAAATGTAGACAATAAAGAAGTTTCTTTTGCAAGTTTTCCAAAAGCAAAGGGATTTATTGTTGTATTTACCTGTAATACATGCCCATATGCGGTTGCTTATGAGCAGAGAATTATCGATTTAGATAATAAATTCAGACCTCAGGGATATCCGGTAATCGCAATCAATCCAAATGATCCTGAAGCCCAGCCGGATGATACTTTTGCTAAAATGCAGGATTTAGCAAAACAAAAAAAATACCCTTTCCCTTATTTATTTGATGCAGGACAAAAAGTGACTGATCAATTTGGTGCAAAACGTACACCACACATTTTTATCGTTTCTAAAACTTCAAAAGGAAATGTTGTTGAATATGTAGGAGCAATCGATAATGATCCGGAAGGTACTAAAACTGAAAAAGTAAAATATGCCGAAGATGTTATTGCTTCATTAAAAAACAATCAAAAACCTGCTATCACTCAGACAAAAGAAATTGGCTGTACAGTAAAGAGAAAAGCTAAAGCTTAATTTTAAGTTAGCCTCTAAAAATAAAGCGCCTCGATAATCGAAGCGCTTTTGTTTTTTATAAACTTTTCAGTTTTTTCATAAAGACCGGAAAAACTTCGTTTAACTCATCAAATAAAGGATTTTTACGGTATTTAAGTTTTATTTCGCTGAATAATTTTAGTCCAATTGCAAACTGAGTTGCTTCAGATGGATCGTCAAATAAATTTTTGTCTTTCATTCTTTGAATGATTCCAAAAATTTCATCATGATTGCTAAATTCTATTCCTAGTTCTTTTGCGGGTTCTGTTTCGCCATTTGCATATTCCTTAAGACTTAAAGTCAGGTAATATTTGTTTGATCTTTTTTCCATGATAATCTAATTCTGTTTTTATTTTAACCATCTGTCAACAATGGTTTTAAAGGCTTCTTTGTATTGCTCACCAACCGTAATTTCTGTTTTTCCAATTAAAATAGAATTTTTAGTGATGGCATTTATTTTGTCAAGTGAGACAATAAATGACCGGTGAATTCGCATAAATTTTGCCGATGGTAATTTTTCTTCTAATGCTTTTAATGAAATAAGAGAAAGGACAGTTTTTTGAGAATCAATAAGATGCACCTTTACATAGTCTTTTAAACTTTCGATATATAGAACATCTTTCAAAGAAATTCGTACCCACTGATATTCAACTTTTAAGAAAAAAAACTCATCATCTGCAGCAATGGGCTGGTAGTGATTTGAAGCCTCTTCGGATATTTGGAGTACCTTATTGGCAGCCCGTAAAAACTCTTCGTAACTAAAAGGTTTTAAGAGATAATCGACAGCATTAACTTTATAACCTTCTATTGCATAATGGTTGTATGCTGTTGTAAAAACGATTTTTGGTGTTGGTCCCTGATGTTCCTGTAAAAGTCTTGCGAGCTCCATTCCGGTAAGATTGGGCATATTGATATCGAGAAAGACAAGATCGGGTTGTTTTTCGCGAATTAAACTCATTGCTTCAACGGCATTATCACAGCTTGCCGCCAGTTCAAGAAAAGGAGTCTGGCCAATAAAAGTTTCTACGAGTTTTAATGCGAGAGGTTCGTCATCGACTGCTATACATTTTAATACCATGATTATGCTAAATTTAATTTCAGTGTTACATTGTATTTACCATTTGCAGCAATACCGGCTTCTAAGGTATGCTTGTGCGGATAAATTAAGTGAAGTCTTCGTTTGGTATTCGTTAAACCGATTCCGCCTACGTCTGATACAGCCGATTTTTCGAAATACGTATTTTCTACCTCAAATTCAAGATTGCTAACGTTCTGTCTGAGTTTGATATGAATTTCACTTTTGTCAGTCGCATGAATTCCGTGTTTAAATGCATTTTCTACTAAAGGTAATAATAACATCGGAACAATTGGATAATCGTGTATTTTTTCGGGAATGTCTGTTGTAATGGTTAATTTGCTATTGGCGCGAAGTTTCATTAGTGCTATGAAATCCTTCATAAAATCAGCTTCTTTAAGTAATGTCGTAGTTTCTTCTGTACTGTAAAGCAGGTATCGCATCATTCGGCTTAAAGTATGAAGCGCATTTCTGGAATCTTCGATATCAGTATAAGTAAGCGAATAGATACTATTTAGCGAATTAAAAAAAAAGTGCGGATTAATCTGCGCTTTCAGCATTGCCAGTTCGGCTACTGTTTTATCCTGTTCCAGTTTTTGTTTATGCTGTGCAGCTTTTTGCCAGTATTGCAACATCGCCCAGCTCGTACTGATCCCCAAAACCAGTAAAGTCAACATTAAAACATAGTTATCAAAATAAGGATTTCGGTATTTTTTAAATCCTAAAACCAAACTCACTTTAGTATGAAGATCAGTTTGCGAAGTATAAAAGTAAGCGATAAGCTGCATGGCAAAAACCGTAAGAAATGCCCAAACCAAAAATGGCGAAGTATTGTCTCTAATAATGGTTTTCGGTACGATGATTTTTGCATTAGAATAAAAAACAATAATGAGCAGAAACAAAATAATCATCTGCCATAACCAAAACACGCCAGGAAGTACTACATTCCAGGTTAAAGGGATGTAAAACAGCATAATAAATCCCAATAATAACCAGCCAAGAATATGGATTCCGGTAAATAAATAAGGCCTGTAAATGTTTGTTGCCATAATGAATTGTCGTTATTTGAAGGCAATATTACATTTTATTTAAATACAATAATTAACCAATCGCCCAAAATAGGGTTTGAGTCTTTAAAAACCATTTTAGAGCCGATAACATCTAAATTAAACGCTTGTTTAATTTTTGTAAAATATCCATCGGGTGTGAGGATATCTCTATCGATTGTCTTTTGCTGTTCGTCTATTGTAAATTTTTTGTGTATTCTATTTTAGTTCTTTTGCTTAGAAATAAATAGATAATTACACATTTTTGACAATGAATAAGCAATCATTTTTAAGTATTTTAGCAGTGTCTCTTATTATCGTTTCATGCGGTAAGAAAGATGATAAATCGGCTCAGGCCGGTGGAGCGCCACAGATTAAAGAGTATAAAACGCTGACATTACAGCCGGAATCTGCCACTTTATACAGCGATTATCCTGCGAGTATTCAGGGACAGCAGAACATAGAAATCCGTCCAAGGGTTGAGGGTTATATCGATAAAATATTTGTAGATGAAGGAGCAGTGGTAAAAGCAGGTCAGCCTTTGTTTAAAATCAGTGCTCCCGAATATGAGCAGCAGGTTCGTACAGCTGCAGCAAGTATTAAAAGTGCTCAGGCAGAAGTTAGTGCTGCAAAGCTGGCAGTTAATAAAGTGAGACCTTTGGTAGAAAAAGGAATTATTAGTAAATACGATTTAGAGTCGGCACAATATACTTATGAATCAGCTATGGCTACATTGGCTCAGGCAAATGCAAGTCTGGTGAATGCCAAAACCAATTTAGGTTATACAACAGTTACAAGTCCGGTAAACGGAGTTGTAGGTTCAATCCCGTTTCGTTTAGGAAGTTTGGTTGGTTCAAACACAGCTGAAGCATTGACTACGGTTTCGAGTATTGGAAATGTCTATGCTTACTTCGCTATCAATGAAAAGAAACTTTTAGACTTTACACAAAGCAAAGCTCCTGGAGTGACTTTGGCTCAAAAAATTCAAAATATGCCTGCGGTTTCCCTTGTGCTTTCTGACGGTTCAGCTTATTCGGAAAAAGGGCGTGTTGAAACCGTAAACGGATTAATCAATACAGAAACGGGTTCAGTTACTTTTAGAGCGCGTTTTGCAAATCCAAGAAGTATTATCAGAAGCGGAAGCAGCACTACGGTTCGAATTCCAAATGAAGTAAAAGATGCTTTGATTATTCCACAAAGTGCTACTTATGAACTTCAGGATAAATTATTTGCAGTTGTCGTTGGAAAAGATGGTAAAACAAAAAGCACAAATATTTCGATTTTAGATAACAATGCCGGAAATTACTATGTAGTTACAGATGGTTTGAAAGCAGGAGATCAAATCGTTCTGGAAGGTGTGGCAACACTAAAAGACGGAACAGAAATTAAGGCTCAAAATCAAAATGCAGAAACGGTTTACGCAGATTTAAAATAAAAACACATGTTTAAAAAATTTATACAACGACCTGTACTCTCGACGGTAATATCTGTTATTATCGTTATTTTAGGTGTTTTAGGCCTAATTGAGCTACCTATATCGCAGTATCCGGATATTGCGCCGCCAACTGTAAATGTTTCGGCAAGTTATACAGGGGCCAACGCTGATGTGGTACTGAAAAGTATTGTGATTCCACTGGAAGAGCAAATCAATGGTGTAGAAAACATGACTTACATGACTTCTACAGCAACAAACGACGGGAATGCCTCAATAAAAATCTATTTTAAAGTAGGTACAAATCCTGATTTGGCAGCGGTAAACGTTCAGAATAGGGTTTCCAGAGCAACAAGTTTATTACCTTCAGAGGTTACTCAGGCGGGGGTTACAGTAACCAAAAGTCAGAGTAGTAACTTATTGATTTTCTCTTTGTATAGTGATGACAAAGCGTACGATCAGACGTTTCTTCAAAATTACGCTAAAATTAACTTAGTGCCTCAGATTCAGCGTGTAGTTGGAGTAGGAGATGTAACCGTTTTTGGTTCAAAAGATTATTCTATGAGAATCTGGCTGAAACCGGATGTAATGCAGCAATATAAATTGATTCCGAGTGATATTTCAGCAGCTTTGGCTGAACAAAATATCGAAGCAGCGCCAGGTAAATTTGGAGAAAACGGCAATCAGGCTTTCCAATATGTAATAAAATACAAAGGTCGTCTGACCAGTGCCAAAGAATTTGAAGATATCGTAATCAAATCTGTTGGAAATGGACAGATGCTGAGACTTAAAGATGTGGCTAAAGTGGAGTTAGGATCTTTAAGTTATTCTTCAACAATTAAAACAAACGGAGTAGAATCGGCGGCTATGGCTATTAGTCAGACCCCTGGATCGAATGCACGTGACGTAATTATCAATTCTAAAAAATTGATTGAAGAAGCGGCGAAGAGTTTTCCAAAAGGAATGAAATATACCATCATGGTAGATGTTAACGAAAATCTGGATGCTTCGATTGAGAAAGTAATCCATACCTTGATCGAAGCTTTTATATTGGTTTTCATTGTAGTATTTATTTTTCTTCAGGATTTCAGATCAACTTTGATTCCAGCCATTGCGGTTCCGGTTGCGATTGTGGGAACATTTTTCTTCCTGAATTTATTCGGTTTTACGATTAATCTTTTGACGCTTTTTGCAATGGTTCTTGCCATTGGTATTGTGGTTGATGATGCGATTGTGGTTGTCGAGGCGGTGCATGCCAAACTGGATCACGGTTATAGATCGGCTAAAAAAGCGACAATTCATGCAATGGATGAAATTTCCGGAGCAATTATTTCGATTACACTTGTAATGGCTGCCGTATTTATTCCGGTAACTTTTATCAATGGATCAACAGGGGTTTTTTACAAACAATTTGGTATTACACTGGCGGTTGCGATTATCCTTTCGGCAGTAAATGCTTTGACGCTGAGTCCGGCTTTGTGTGCGCTTTTATTGAAACCTCATGCAGATGATCATAAACACAAAAGTTATTTACAGCGGTTTTACACTTCATTTAACGTTGCATTTGATAACGTTACCGAAAGATATAAACGATCAGTAAGTTTTCTTTCCGTAAAAAAATGGATTGCTTTGGCTTCTATTGTGATTGCAGGTATAGCATTAGTTTATATGATGAAAACTACGCCGTCTGCGTTCGTTCCTTCGGAAGATCAGGGAACTGTTTTTGCGAACATCAGCTTACCGCCATCAGCTTCTATGGAACGTTCTGATATAATTGCGAAAAGAGTTGACAGTATTGCAAAAACAATTCCGGGAGTTAAAAATACGCTCCGTATCGTAGGACAAAACTTTACAGCCGGAGCAGGTAGTGCTTATAGTATGGTTATTGTGAAATTGAAATCATGGGATGAACGTGATTTAAGTGTTGATGATGTAATTGGACAATTGTTTGCCAAAACAAGCGGAATCCGTGAAGCAAATATCTTCTTTATTTCACCACCAACGATTCAGGGATTTGGACAAAGTGGAGGATTTGAATTCCAATTGCAGGATAAAGGAGGTCATACAACAGCTGAGTTTTATAAAGTCAATAATGAATTCTTAGCCAAATTAGCTGAGCGTCCTGAAATTCAATATGCGACAACGCCATTTAACCCTGGTTTCCCTCAGTATATGATGGATATTAATTTAGCGAAAGCGAAAGATGCAGGAGTTTCAGTAAATACGATTCTGTCAACTATGCAGGGGTATTACGGAGGATTGTACGCTTCGAATTTTAATAAATTCGGAAAACAATACCGTGTTATGATTCAGGCTTCTCCGGAGTTTAGAACCAATACTCAGGGGCTGAATAAAATCTTTGTTCGTAACAGTGCAGGAAATATGGCACCGATTACGGAGTTTGTAAACATGACCAGAGTTTTTGGACCGGAGTCTATTTCGAGATTTAACTTATTTACCTCTATTTCCATTACGGGAGCGCCAAAACCGGGTTACAGTTCTGGGGATGCAATTAAAGCAATTCAGGAAGTAGCAGCAGAAAACCTTCCGGCTGGTTATGGTTATGAGTTCTCAGGTCTAACGCGTGAAGAACTGGCTTCAGGAAGTGAAACAATATTTATTTTCATATTGTGTCTGGTATTCGTTTACTTCTTACTGAGTGCACAATATGAGAGTTACATTTTGCCTTTTGCGGTATTATTCTCAATTCCGTTTGGATTGGCAGGAGCCTATTTATTCTCGATTATTTTCAAACTGAACAGTAATATTTACCTGCAGATTTCCTTAATCATGTTAATCGGACTTCTGGCGAAGAACGGTATTCTGATTGTCGAATTTGCTTTAGACAGAAGACGAAAAGGATTACCGATTGTTCAGGCTGCAATTGAAGGAGCCGTGGCACGTTTACGACCAATTTTGATGACTTCATTTGCCTTTATCCTCGGACTTGTTCCTTTGATGTTCGCCACAGGAGCAGGAGCTGTAGGAAATAAATCAATTGGAACCGGAGCTGTTGGAGGAATGTTAATCGGAACCATTTTAGGAGTTTTTGTGATTCCGGTTTTGTTTATCATTTTCCAGACTTTACAGGAAAAGGTGAGTGGACCGGCAAAGGACGGTTATGATGATGAAGATGATGAGGAAGAAATTCATTTAATAGAAGCTCACAAAGAGTAAAATTTAATTCAAAAGAAATGACAAATAGTTCAAATAAATATATTTTGATGGTAATGACAGCCGTACTTCTGAGTGCATGCGTTACCCAAAAATACGAACGTCCCAAAACTTTAAAAACAGACCAGTTATACAGAGATCAGGCTTCCGCCGATTCGACTACGATTGCTGATATGCCGTGGCAAAGTGTTTTTAAAGATGAAAAATTAAATGCATTGATTCAAAAAGGATTAGATAACAATCTTAATTTGAAAAATGCTATTGAGAATATTATTCAGGCACAAGCTTCGTTGCGTCAGAGTAAATTAGCCTATTATCCTACTTTACAATTAGATGCCAGTACAACACATTCGAAACAGTCAGAAGCTTCATTGAATTTTGGAGGAGCGAATATAAATACTTTAACAACAACCTATAAATTAGGTTTAAGTACTTCCTGGGAAGCAGATATTTGGGGAAAACTGAGCAGTTCTAAAAGAGCGGCTCTGGCAACTTATTTAGCATCGGATGCTGCAAAACAAGCGGTTCAGACGCAGTTGATTTCAGATATTGCTAATAACTATTTCCGTTTATTGGCTTATGACAGACAATTGGTTATAACTCAGGAAACATTAGAAAGCCGTATCAAAAATGTTGAAACTATTAAAGATTTAAAAGAAGGAGCAATCGTAACAGGTGCGGCAGTTGTACAAAGCGAAGCCAATCAGCATGCAGCAGAAGTTTTGATTCCGGATTTAAAACAAAGTATTCGTGAAACTGAAAACGCCATCAATATTTTATTAGGACAGGCTCCGGGGACAATTGACAGAGGAATTTTAGGAACACAGATTATTCCTGAAAATCTTGCCATCGGTATGCCTTCACAATTATTACAAAATCGTCCGGATGTGCGTCAGGCCGAATTTAATTTCAGAGTAGCCTTCGAATCGACTAATCTGGCTAAGACTTATTTTTACCCAAGTCTGACGCTTACTGCAAGCGGTGGTTTTTCGAATTTGGAACTAAAAGACTTTTTTACGAATTCTATTTTCTATTCGATAATTGGAGGGTTAACGCAGCCGTTATTCAATCAGGGAGTTAATAAAATGCGATTGACAACTGCCCAGTCTCAGCAATTACAGGCGTATAATAACTTTCAGCAAAGTTTATTAACGGCCGGACAGGAAGTTTCAAATGCATTGTATACATATCAAATGGCGGTAGAAAAAGAAGATTCGAGAACTAAACAAATTGAAGCTTTAATCAAAGCTGTTGATTATACTAAACAGCTTTTAGAATACAGTTCAGCCACAAATTATACTGATGTATTAACTTCAGAACAAAACCTTTTAGCAGCTCAATTGAGCGGGGTAAACGATAATTTGCAGAAACTGCAGGCTGTTGTTGATTTGTACAGAGCATTAGGCGGTGGATGGAAATAAAAATAAAAAAAATGATTGTTGATTGATTTGTTAAACCGAAGGGCGCCTCAGTTATTTGAGGTGCTCTTTTTTTTTTGAAATGTATATCGGCTAAAAAGTGGTTTTCGTCGATTTTTTTTACTGTTTAGTATAGTTAAGATGATAAACTTAAATATTGGCACTACTTTAGATTAATTTCTTATGAAATTAATTTTTAAAAACAAAAAAAGATGAAAAAGTTAGTATTTGCAATAGCAATATTTATGAGTGCATTGGCACATTCACAGGTTTCGGTTAATGTAAATATTGGTACACCGCCAAATTGGGGACCAGTAGGATATGATGACAGCAGATATTATTATTTACCGGATATTGATATCTATTATGATGTAACAGAAAGTCAATATATCTATTTTAATAATGGTGTATGGGTTCGTGAAAGAAGAGTACCGGCCAGATACAGAAATTACGATTTCTATTCAGGTTATAAAGTTGTTTTAAATGATTACAGAGGCAGCAAACCGTATAGTTATCATTCTAAACACAGAGCGGCTTATCCAAAAGGATATGTTGGGAAACCTCAAAAAAACAGAGGCCCAAAACCGGAGAAAAATTATAAGTCTCAAGGAAACCAAAAGTCGAACGGACATGATAATGGAAATGGTAAAGGCAAAGGAAACTCTAAAAATGAGCAAAACCATTCACATGGAAATGGTAAACATTAATTAAAATTTGTTTAATAAAGAAACGCCTCAGTAATTTGAGGCGTTCTTGTTTTTATATAAATAGCTGATTAAGCTGAAAAAGTCAATCCTTTAGCTTTAAAATTGCTAAACAGAACCTGACGTGTATTGCTTACAGTTTCTTCAGTACGATAAATACTGCACCAGAATTTCACCAGAATTTTATATTTGCCCTCAGAAATGGCACTGTAATAAATCTGAGGTGTTTTCTCCATATTGATCAAAGTTACACTTGTCAAAGCCTCCATTATTATTGCATTAATATTATCTGGAGTTGTGTCACCATTAATTTCTATTGAAATTTCTACCAGTTTAAAATTGTCAGTATAGGTCCAGTTTGTGATGTTTTGAGATAATAAATTTCCATTCGGAATAATAATTTCGGCACCGTTAGGAGCGTTGATTTTCGTAGTTCGTAATCCCATCGATTTTACCCTGCCGGATTCATCGCTGATTTCAATAACGTCTCCCACCTGAATCGGTTTATCAAAAATTAAAATTACACCTGAAACAAAATTATTTACGACATTTTGAAGCCCGAGTCCAACACCAACTCCTAAAGCCCCTAATAGAATACTCAACTTATCCAAAGGCATTCCGGATGCGGCAACTGCCAAAAGATAACCGCCAATTAATACAAGCAATCTGGTAATTAGTAATTTTGAATGCTGCCTTTTATTGATATTTTCTTCGTTTTCATCATCAATTTCACCAAAAAAGTAGGCCACATATTTTTGGAGCAAATGAGCAACCCAGATAATAATAAAAAAAAGTACAATATTTCCTAAAGTAAAAGTGATACTTCCAATAGTATTTGGATGGCTTAATAAGCTTCCTAAAGAAGAATGCAGCGATTCCCAAATATTCAAATTTGAGGCAATAACCACCAACCACATGTAGCTAATTACAATAATAAATGGTTTTTTTAGTGTATCAGATAGGTTTTCATGATCAAAAATCTTTTCGAAACCACGTTTAATACGTGTGGTATAAATTTGTAAAATAATGATTTCTAAAATGATTTTCAAAAGAACACTTAATGCCACAATCTGCGTAAGCGAAATAAAAGCGGTTAAACTTAGCATGTTCGAAAGCGATACTCTTCCAAAAAGATTATAAAGTATGGATAAACCATTTAATCCAATAAAAATAATGCTGGCCCATTTAAAGAAACCTTTAATATACAATTGCTCTTTGAGACTTTTAATCTGAACCAGGCCATAGCGGATTCCACAAATATTAATAAAAATAAAAGCGCATCGCTGTAAAAATCCAATTTCTATAAAAAGATCAAGAAAACAAAGTGCGAAGAACAATCCTAAAAGAAAAATCCAATTTTTCATGGAAACATTTGACCATTGATTTTTGAAAAGTACGGTCAGGAATCCGAGCAGTAAAAGCTGAAGCAATTCTAAAAACAGAGCAGGGGCATACAAATTGCTGACAACGGCAATGCTGAGCCCAATTACACCCACAGGAACTATGACACCTCTGTTTAAATACTTAAATTTAAAAAGCGAGAGATTATCAGTGTATCCGTTGGTTTTCAGGAACTTTAAATTTCGTGAAATGTACCAGCCTAGAAGTCCCATAAAAAATAGTAGCGTAATCAGTCCGCCAATTCGATAACTCAAATAATATTCTGAAACACTTTCTTCTATTACTATTTTGGCTCCTATATTGTGTTTTATTGCTTTTTTAGGAATAGATTCATTGACGCTCCACAAGAAAGGATATTCTTTATGAAGCATACTGATTCCTGATTTTTCCAGATTGTTTTCGACAGTGATCAAAGCATTGGAAACGGCAATTTTTCGTTGTACTGTTAATCTTTTCTTTGCATTTAAAATCCCCTGATTTTTAGTCATTAAACTGTCTGTTGCAAGATATCTTTTTTTAAGATTTGCAAACTCTTTTTTGAACTGTTTACGCCGGATAGTATCTTTTAAAAGCCCCATCAAAGTTTTATCTTTTCGGAGTTCAATAAATCTGGCTTTAATTTTTTCCAGATTCTCGTTGCGCAAATTAATAGCAGTATTCTGTTCATCCAGTTGCAGCTGCAACTCTTTTAAAACAGTATGATACATTTGCTGGTTACGCACGTTTGGATTGGCGCCTTTTAAACTTGTCAAAATAAGGTCAAGTTTTCCTTGTGTTCTTTTGATTTCGCCAAACAAATGGTGAGAAGCACTGTCAAAATCGGCATCATTGTAGGCAGATTCCATTACTTCACCGGCCTTTTCAATAGCGATCAGATAATCACTGTCTGTAGTCGTTTCTTCGAATAATTTTGAGCGGGTTTCTTTTTTGGGAGACGTCGTTTGTGAACTGGCAGCCGAAGCAAAAAATAAGATAATTAATACCGCAGGCAGATGGAGAAAATTTCTTTTTTGAAACATAATTTTAAATATGAATTGGGTTCTCAAAATTAATTTTTTTATACTAGGTTTAGTACTCTTTACAGGTAAATTATTTAAAAGGTTAACTAAAATTTATCGAAATTAATTTAGCTGAATATTTTAAACAATAAAGCATCTGATAAGATAGATATTTTATAATTTTTAAGTAATATCTTATAAAGAAATCTGCTCTATGTGTTTTTAAATTTGAGGGTAAAAATTTAAACAAAATAAAACCATGATACACATAATTGACACAGCAGATAACGTTGTTGCTTTTAGAGCCCTTGCAGAAGTAACAAAAGAAGATTTTCAGGCACTTGTAGTTCCTGCGATTGATAATTTGGTAAAAAGAATCAATGAAATTAATTTTTTACTGGTATTGGATACTGATATTGGAAACGTTACTGCAGGAGCATGGCTGCAGGATGTCTTAATTGGACTGAAACATTTAGGAAAATGGAACAGAGCTGCCATTGTAACTGATACAGAAGAGATAATTTCATTTACAAATGGCTTTAGCTATATTGTTCCGGGAGAGTTTCGTGGTTTTAGAAAAGTTGAATTCAACAAAGCATTGAATTGGGTTGAAGGAAATATTTAATTTGTTTTGTTAAAAGTCTAATTATTAAATTTATATGTGTTTATTTTAAAGTTTTAGTTTGAGTAGCTAAAACAGAAATCGATAGGTCATTTTTATCAGGAAGGTATTAGTTGGTTTTCTGCCTAAAATTTGTGAGTTTAATTCTGATATCAGTTTTTCATTTGGATTTCCGTTTGAAGTGATTCCCTGTGACCACACAAAAAAGATTTCAGAACCCGGGATATATTCCCAGCGTGCCACCAGATTAGAACGGAACTGCACAAATGAAAAGTCGGGGTTGTGTATTGTATAATCTGTTGAACCGTTTGTGTCTTCATCCACTTCATAACGATTCTCACTTTCATTAAAATTGATCTGGTCCTGATCAAATAAACTTACCCTGTCTTTATAATACGCTGCAACCGGATTGATCACTTTATTAAATTGATTGTATTTTCCTTTCGAAATAAAAGGCTGACCGTAATACTGAATAGTGAAATTCGGATTTATATTGTAATCTAATCGTATTGAGGTACTAAAAGTATTCTGGTCTAAATTGGCAGTAATGTATCGCGGTTCTGTATTAAAACTGGTTTGTGTTATGTACTGTAATTTGTTTTTATTGGAAGAAAGTGAAGGATTTACAGAAAGTGTAAGAGCGTTTACAGGCTGATAGATTAGACCAATATTGATTTCAGAGTATGAAAAAGAATTATTTTTGGCCTTATTGTTATAGAAAGCCATGCTGTATCTGAATTTTTTTCTGCTATCTGAAACGATAGTAATCGATTTGAAAAAATCTTCGGAGTAACGAAATCTTGGGCCGCCCTGAAGCATCGAATTCGAATAATTTACAGGTTTATAGATAGCTGAAACAATCAGGTTCCAGTTGTTTTTGAACACGGCATCAGAACCCAGCATATACTGCATTCTGTTATAATTTCCTTCAAAATCAAAATTTGAAGTCTGGTCGAAATAAGTGGTTACTTTTCGAAAACGGCCAAAAGGCTTTAAGGTTTCATAAGACAAAAATGTGTATTGTTTGATTTCATCAGCCTGTCTTAAAAATCCAATATCATTTAGTTCTAATTCAGGAGATCGCCACACTAAATATCCCCTGTAACGCCAGTTGCCAACGCTTGATTTACCTATTTCAAATTGTCCGCCTGTTCCCGTAAGTGATGTTCTTTCAGTATCAACCTGCAAATGTCCAGCATCTGTTCTCTGAAATAAATGTGTCATGTTTCTTTGGGTTGCCGTAATGGCTTCTTGGCTTCCTTCAATTTTGCTGGTCACGAAATTGCCTCTAAAATAATATTTTCTGTTGTTCCAGTTGTGCCTAAAATCTATTCCTGCTGTATAAGCTGATGTATGCATAAAATTCAGAAAATCAGTTTCTAAATTTCGATTGGTTGCTGTAAAAATACCTCCGATGTAACTGTTACGATTATTAAAATCTTTCTGTACACGACCAACCAGATAATTGGTTAAAGGCTCAACTAAAACTTCTCTCTTCAAATTGTTTTCCTGAATTTTAGCATATTCTTTGCCTGTTACGCTTTCAAGAACTCCTATTGACCAGCCGTTTTTGGTTTTTCCGCTAAATTTTGCAGCACCCAAAATCGTAGTATTGACAGGAATAGTCATAAAAGCATCTTCCGGAAGATTAGGCTGTCCGTTGGGGTTTCTTCCAATTCTGCGGGAATAAAATAAATTGTCCTGATCATCAGCAAAAGTGTAGTTGAAAATGTTCCTGTTTTCGACAAAAAAAGGTCTTCTTTCATCATAAAAAACCTGAAAACCATCCAGTACAATAGCAGCGGGATCAGCTTCAACCTGACCAAAATCAGGGTTAATGGTTAAGTTTAAGGTCAGGTCATTTGTGATTCCGATCTTTGCATCCAAACCTCCGTTCACCTGAAAATCATTACCTGTTTTAAAAGGATTTCCTGCTTCTTTTGGATATGTTTCTAATTTAGTTAGCAAAAATGGCTGGACTTCAATTTGTCTTTTTGGAGATAAACCTTTCAAACCATGCAGCTCTCCAAACTCACTTACCCAGCCCGGAGCATCAAGCGGAATTCGCTGCCAAAGAGAACGTTCTTCTGTCCTGAAATACCGGCGTGTAGACTGAAGCCCCCAAACCTGTTCAGGGGCATCACTAAATTTTAACTGGCTCAGCGGAATTTTAATTTCTGCAGTCCAGCCTTCATTATCTATATTGGTTTTCAGATACCAGATCGGATTCCAGTTTCCCTCCCAGGTTTTTCCGTTATCAGAAATGAAACCATCGCTTTTTACACCCGCTACCGATGCAGCAAATGAAAAAGCCGTAAGCTGATCATAATGACTGCTGATATTGATTTCAATCCAGTCGCCTTCAAAACCATCACGTCTGGATAACCTTTTTACGATTCCTTTCGGATCTTTGTCATAACATCTGAAACCAAAATAGATGAACTCTTTATCGTATAGTACTTTAAATTTCGTTTGCTCAATGGGTTCCGTATTTTCGTCAGGAAGGTTTTCTATATAATCGCCTGTCCATTCGACAATATTCCAGCTTTCGTCGTTTAAAATGCCATCTATAACCGGCGGAGGGAGTGTTCCTGTCGATTTTGTGTTATAAACCTTCCGATTTGGTTTTGGTGCCTGCTGGCCATAACTTAATTGGAGAACGAAAAATACTAATGGCACTATTTTTTTTAAATAAAACATTTCCGGATTATTTATTTAGTTCTAAAACCCACATTTTCATAGCCGGAATTGTAGTTTTATTTAATGATGAAAAAACTTCATCTGTTACTACATTCTTTGCCGAATTAAAACCTTTTGTTCTTTCGTCATATTTCTGAAAATCAATTTCTTTATCACTGTTACTTGTATTCATGATACACATAATAGTCTGCTTTTCATCATACCTGAAATACACATATAAACCTTCTGTCGGAATGTAATGCATCATTTTTCCAGTGGTAATTGCCGAAGCTGTTTTTCTGAAATTAGCCAGCTTTCGAACCAAATCCTGAGTAGATTTTTCATCTTCGGTAAGACCTTTTCCAGTGAAGGCATTTTTGGTATCCGAACTCCATCCACCGGGAAAATCAGAGCGCACCAATCCGTCGGGAGCTTTAAAACCTTTTACCAATACTTCTGATCCATAATACAATTGCGGAATGCCACGACAGGTTAAAAGCCATTGAAAGCCCATTTTTTGTTTTTCGACATTTTCACCAACAACAGAGAAAAATCTTGGCTCGTCATGATTGTCTAACAGCAATACTTTCTGCATCGGATTTTTGCTCAAAAAATCACTACTAAGTGTGTAGTACAATTTGTTTACGCCATCTGTCCATCCAAAAGGCTGGGTGAGGGCAGGAATGATTCCGTAATACAAACTCTGGAAATCTACTACCGATGGAAGGTTGCTTTTAAAACTGGTGTCAATAGTATTCTGTTCAAAATAAGCCTGGTTTGCAGCTCCGTGTACCATAATTTCGCCAAAAATGGTGATTTTAGGAAATTCATTCAGAATTGCCTCGTTACAGCGATTGGCAAAATTTAAATCATTGTAGGTGTAAGTGTCAAGACGAATTCCGTCGATGCCAAAGGTTTCGACATGCCAGATACAATTCTGAATTAGAAAATTTGCCATATAAGGATTGTCCTGATTGATGTCCGGCATTATTTTGTCAAACCAGCCGTTGCTCATTTTTTTCTGATCTGATTTTGCACCATAAGGATCAAATAAAGGCTGCTCTCTGTAATTGGTCTGAGTATATTCCGGCCAGCGATGCACCCAGTCGTTATCCGGTGCGTCCTGTTCCAGAAAATGATAAAGCCCGAAATGATTGTAAACCGCATCAAAAATCAGTTTCATACCACGCTGATGCAGGTTGTTGCTTAATTTTTTATAAGCCTCATCACCGCCATAACGCGCATCAATTTTGTAATGATCTGTAATGGCATAACCATGCTCGGTTCTGTTGACCATATCGTTTTCCATAATTGGGGTAAACCATAAAGTTGTAACACCTAATCCGTGTAAATAGTCAAGATTATTAATTACACCTTGCAAATCTCCGCCATGGCGATCGTACATTTGGTTTCTATCCAGAGATTGATCTCTCATTCCTTTTATACGATCGTTTGTAGCATCTCCGTTACTGAAACGATCCACCATAATCAGGTCAATAAAATCAGCTGAATTCACGCCCTGTGCATACTGAGTTCCGTTTCCTGCTCTTCGTTTATAAATTGGCCAGTTGATTTTTTGTTTTTTTCCTTGCTGACTGACTTCAATTACCACTTCACCGGGAAGGGTTTCGGGAGCGATTAAAATATCAACAGCCAGATACTTTTTGTTTGAAAAGGGATGTGTTTTTAAAATGGTAATACCCGGATAATTAATACTGACATTGTCAGATGTAAAAGCATTTCCGGTGCTTCGGATTAATAACTGGATAGAATTGGTTTTCATCCCGGTCCACCAGTTTGTTGGATAGACATCATTTTTAGCATTTGCGGTAAACGCTAAACCCATTAAAATAAAGAAAAAAAAGAGTGTTTTTTTCATCTTTGGTTGTTTTTAAGTTAGTTTTATGAGCGAAAGATATTTTTCTTTAACCCTTCAAAAAAGCAACTTATTTAAACAGCATGTTTTGCATGGTAAACAGCAATTTTCGTTTGAAACAAAAGCACTATTTTTACATTTAGGCAAAACATTACAAAAATGAATCTATTGACATACAATCCTGAAAACAGGTTTCAGCTAATTAAACTCTATGCACTCTACTGGCTGGGTTATATTTTGCTATTCAGCCTGATTCAGGGATTGCCAGAAGGAGATTTTATTGTAGCCTGGCGAAATGAATGGTATAGTGTACTGCCCAAAATATGTTTTGTAACTATTGTGGTTGATTTATTAATGCCGAAATTGTTATTCAGAAAAAAAACAGTTGCCTTTTTTATGGCTTATATCGTTATGATTTTGCTTTTTGCTTTTCTACAGCGGTTAATTGACAATTATATCATTCTTCGTTATTATTTAACTTTCTGGAAGACTGAACCACTTTTGTCTGCTCCGGTGTTTTTATACAATGTGAGTAAATTGCAGTTTGTAGTTACCATTCCGGTTGCTTTTCGGTTGTTTTATCATTTGGCTGAAGAAAAAAATAAGGTACAGACTATACTATCAGAGAAATTACAAGCCGAATTAACTTCGCTCCGCAACCAGTTTCATCCTCATTTTTTGTTTAACGTCCTGAATAGTCTGTACTCTAAAATTCTAAGCAAATCAGATGATTCGGCAGAGATTGTACTAAAAATATCAGACTTGCTTCGGTTTTCGATTTATGATGTAAATAATAAAAGTATCTCTCTGGAGAATGAAATCGATTATCTTAAAAATTACATTTCGCTTCAGCAACTGCGTTTCGATGATCGGCTTCAATTGAGTTTTAGTGTTTTTGGAGAAATCGAAAATCATTCCATAGAGCCTTTTTTAGTACTGCCGTTTATCGAAAATAGCTATAAATATTGTCTAGACGAGAATAATCAGGGTTGGATTACTATTGCAATCAGTATAACAGATGATTGGTTTGTGGTTAAAATAGAAAATAGCCTTCCTGAAAACTTTAATGCTTCAATTAAAAATACAAGCAGAGGAATCGGAATTGCAAATGTGAAAAGAAGACTGGAATTACTCTATCCGGGCGAACATATTCTGGTTATTAAAAATGAAACAACCAGTTTTTTTGTTTCCTTAAAACTAAAGATGAAAGATGGCAGCCATTAATTGTATTATAATCGAAGATGAATTACCAGCTTCTATATTATTAGAGCTTCACATCGCAAAATTTGATTTTTTAGAGTTAAAGGGAAAATTCAGCAGTGTTTCAGGGGCACAAAATATTTTGAAATCACAAAAAATCGATCTTATATTTTTGGATATAAACCTGCCGGGAAAATCAGGAATTGAATTTGCACGGAATATACCTCCCGAAACGGAAATCATTTTTACAACCGCCTATACCGAATATGCTGTTGAAGGTTTTGAATTAGATGCGGTCGATTATATTTTAAAACCAATTTCTTATGAACGTTTTGCAAAAGCGATAAATAAGTACAGTAAAATGAGGGAACTAAATGAAATAGTGCTGCTTACAAAAAAGACGGAATCAGAAAACCCATTCATTTTCGTAAAATGCGAACGAAAAATGCTGAAACTCTTTTTGGATGAAATTGACTATTTTGAATCACAGGGAAATTATTTAATGATTTACACTGAAACAAATAGCTATAAAACCTATCAGTCTATCTCAGAAATGGAGGAGAAGCTGCCTGAAGGATTATTTTGCAGAATACATCGTTCTTTTTTAGTTGCTATAAGTAAAATTGTAAGTTTTAATGGAAATATAGTTCAGGTAAAAGACAAACAACTGCCCATAGGAAGGCTTTATAATTCAGCCGTTTCCAATTCATTAAACTCATTAACCGGAAAATAATTTCTAAAAAAATCAGTTTTAATTTTTTTCTTTAGTTACAATATTATATTTTTACGCAACCGATTGTTTTTGTTGTTTTATTTGTGATAATGTATTTTTTAGAATAAAATTTTAATAAATCTATTATTCATGTATAAAATATGCGTTTCATAATTTAATCGAATGTTTAAAAAAAGAATAACTTAGTAAAAGATGATTTCATTACGATTAATTTTCCTTGCATTTATAGTTTCCTTTTCTGCAACAGCACAAAAGGATTATAAATTATGGCTTCAATATGATAAAATAACCAACACTGGGCTGGCTTCAGAATATAGAAATAAATTACAGGGAATTGTTTCTTTGGGAAATTCTGAAACTTTAAAGATTTCAATAAAAGAGTTAGAAACCGGGATTTTTCATATGTTAGAAAACAAACCGGAGGTTTTTTCAGAAATCAAAGGAGAGAATAAAATTATTATAGGTTCTAAAACCTCATTAAGTTCCGAAATTCAAAAAGTTGCTGGCTCTGATTTTAATAAAATAAGCGAAGAAGGATTTATAATCAAATCCATTTCACTAAAAAATAAAAAGCACATACTTATTACCGGAAAAAATGATATTGGAGTTTTGTATGGTGTTTATAATTTTTTGAGACTGCTTCAGACGAATAAAACAATCGATAATTTGAATATCGCTGATGCCCCAAAAGCAAATATTCGAATTCTAAATCACTGGGATAATCTGGACAGAACAGTTGAGCGCGGTTATGCAGGTTTCTCTTTGTGGAACTGGCAAAAACTCCCTGATTTTATTGATCAGCGTTATATTGATTATGCGCGTGCAAATGCTTCTGTAGGCATCAACGGAACGGTTTTGACTAATGTAAACGCAAATGCCCTGATCTTAACACCTCAATATTTAGAGAAAGTTGAAGCTCTGGCAAATGTATTCAGGCCGTACGGAATAAAAGTCTATCTAACAGCGCGTTTTTCGGCACCAATCGAAATTGGAGGATTGAAAACGGCAGATCCAAAAGATGCTGATGTGGCTAATTGGTGGAAAAATAAAGCTGCTGAAATTTATAAACGAATTCCGGATTTTGGAGGATTTTTGATAAAGGCGAATTCAGAAGGACAGCCGGGACCGCAAAATTACGGAAGAGATCATGTTGACGGTGCCAATATGCTGGCTGATGCCGTAGCTCCTTTTGGAGGCGTGATAATGTGGAGGGCTTTTGTATATTCTGAACATGATGCAAATGACCGTGCGAAACAAGCTTATGCCGAATTCCAACCGTATGACGGAAAATTCAAAGATAACGTAATCGTTCAGGTAAAAAATGGAGCGATTGATTTTCAGCCTAGAGAACCTTTTCATCCTTTATTTGGAGCAATGCCGAAAACACCTTTAATGATGGAATTTCAAATTACACAGGAATATTTGGGTTTTAGCACACATTTAGTTTACCTGCCTAAATTATATCAGGAAGTTTTAGAGTCAGATACGTATCAAAAAGGAAAAGGTTCATTAGTTGCAAAAGTGGTTGACGGTACTTTGGATCATCATAAACTTACCGGAATTGCAGGAGTTTCCAATATTGGCAACGATTTAAACTGGACAGGACACCCTTTTGCTCAGGCAAATTGGTATGGTTTCGGAAGACTGGCCTGGGATCCTTATCTGGATTCAGAAACTATTGCAGATGAATGGCTGCGATGCACTTTTTCAAATAATGAAAATTTTATCAAACCGGTTAAGGAAATGATGCTTCAGTCACGTGAAGCAGTCGTAAATTATATGACGCCTCTTGGTTTGCATCATATTATGGATACGGGACATCATTACGGTCCGGGTCCTTGGGTTTCAAACTTGTCCAGACCCGAATGGAATCCGGTGTACTATCATAAAGCAGATAAAAACGGAATTGGTTTCGACCGGTCAAAAACAGGTACAAATGCGACAGCACAGTATGCCTCAGAGGTTGAGAAAATTTTTGATAACACAGAAACATGCCCTGAAAAAGATTTATTATGGTTTCATCATGTTTCTTGGGATTATAAATTAAAAAACGGGCAGACGCTCTGGAACGGAATGGCGCTTAAATATCAGGAAGGTGTTGATCAGGTAAAAGAAATGCAGAATACATGGAATAAAACGAAACCTTATCTTGATGCAGAACGATTTAAGGAAGTTGAAATGTTATTGAATATTCAGTATAAAGAAGCAAAATGGTGGCGCGATGCCTGTTTGTTATATTTTCAGCAATTTTCAGGTAAAGAATTACCAAAAGGAGTAGAAAAGCCAACGGAAACATTAGAGTATTTTAAATCACTAAAGTTTCCGTTTGCTCCGGGTAATTGATCCAATTTAAAAACTAATTAATAATAGCATAATGTCATATTTTAAAATGAAACAAAACGATGTATAGAACTTGTCTTCAGTAGTTATTGATGACTTTGCTTCTTTTGACTTTGCTTCTTTTGACTTTTGACTTTTAAACTTTTGACTAACTTATTAACCTAAAATATCACAAAATAATGAAACTAATCAGTCCTTATTTACTGGCAGTCACAGCAGTGCTGTTTGTAAATTGTACGTCAAAAAAGGCAGTTGCTTCTTTGGCAGATTCTTATAAAAAAGATTTTTATATAGGAACGGCTTTAAATGCTGACCAGATTGAAGAAAAAGATACAAAAGCTGATGCAATTATTCGAAAAGAGTTTAATGCAATTACAGCCGAGAATATCATGAAATCAATGTATATGCATCCTCAAAAAGACAAGTATGATTTTGCTTTAGCTGATAAATTTGTGGCGTTTGGCGAAAAAAATAAAATGTTTATTCATGGACATACTTTGATATGGCACAGTCAGTTGGCACCATGGATGAGCGAAATTAAGGATAGTACTGAAATGAAAGCGTTTATGAAAGATCATATCAGTACGATTGTTTCTAAATATAAAGGAAAGATTGATTCCTGGGACGTAGTCAATGAAGCTTTGAACGATGACGGAACCTTAAGAAAATCAGTTTTTTTGAATACACTTGGCGAGAGCTATCTTGCAGACGCTTTTAAACTGGCAGAAAAAGCAGATCCTAAAGCTCAATTATATTACAACGATTACAATATTGAAGAGCCGAAAAAAAGAGAAGGTGCTTTAAGATTGGTAAAATACATTCGTGAGCATGGCGGAAAAGTAGATGGAGTAGGGATTCAGGGACACTGGAGTCTGGAAGGACCTTCATTAGAAGAAATTGAAAAAACGATTTTAGCTTATTCTGAATTGGGTCTTAAAGTAGCTTTCACAGAACTGGACATTACTGTTTTGCCAAATCCCTGGGATTTAAAAGGTGCTGAAATCAATCAGAAATTTGAAGGAAGTGCCAAAATGAATCCATATCCCGATGGTCTTCCTGAAGCTGTTCAGCAAAAATTGGCTCAGCGCTATTCGGATATTTTTAAATTATTTTTGAAGCATAAAGATAAGATTAGCAGAGTGACATTTTGGGGAACTTATGACGGTCAATCATGGTTGAATGACTGGCCAATAAAAGGAAGAACCAATTATCCTTTATTATTTGATACTCAGCTTCAGCCTAAAAAAGCATACGATGCCCTGATTGATTTAAAGAAATAATCGATCTTACTATAAAAGCTTAGATTTCAGAATATTAAATTTTTGAAATAAAGCGGTAATAAGGCAAACTAAATTTGGTTGCTATACTTTTTTTTATAATTTTACACAACCGATTGTTTTGTTATTTTTCTTAGTTTTTTAACATAAGACTTTATAACTGATAATATTTAATGCCAAAAAAATAAAACAATATAATTTACTAAATATAACTAACCTAACTAACCACGATTAGAATAATGAATTTATCTTCTCAAAAATTATCCATTAAAGAAAAAATAGGATATAGCCTTGGAGATCTGGCTGCTAACTTAGTTTTTCAGACATTGATGACATATCTGGCTTATTTTTATACCGATATTTACGGTTTATCACCAGCGCATTCCTCCATAATTATGTTGGTTGTGGGTTTAATCGCTGCTTTTATTTTCAATCCTGTTATTGGAGCATTGGCAGACAGAACGAATACCAAATGGGGTAAATTTCGTCCCTGGATTTTGTGGACATCAGTTCCTTTGGGCATTATTGCACTTTTGGCTTTTACAACGCCTGGATTCTCGTATCAGGGAAAAGTAATTTATGCTGTGATAACTTATTCATTATTGTTATTGTTGTATGCAGCCAATAATTTGCCTTATTCTGCTTTAAGTGGCGTTATAACAGGGGATATGGGCGAGCGAAACAGTATGTCGGCATATCGATTTGTAGCTGTAATGTTTGCGCAGTTTTTTGTACAGGTTTTTATGCTTGGAATTATCAAAAGTGCCGGAAATGGAGACAAAGCGATAGGAATAGAAAAAGTGATGACAGCACTCGCAATTATCGGAACCATTATGTTATTGATTACTTTTCTGACGACCAAAGAACGCATTGTACCAAAGCCGGAACAAAAATCAAGCGTAAAGGAAGATTTAAGCGATCTGATAAAAAACAAACCATGGATTATCATGCTGACGCTTACTCTCCTTGTGTTTGTAACACTGGCAATGAAGGGCGGCTCGTATGTATATTATTTTGAAAACTACGTAAACAAAGATGAATTAGCTGTTTTTATTCAGCCAATTTTAGATTTTCTTTCTAGTATAGGTTTAAACACTTTTGGAGACGATCCTGTTTCTGCTGGCTTTGGATTGTTTAATGCCGGCGGAATTATTTTTATGATAGTTGGAATTACATTATCAAAAAGATTCGCTGACAAATACGGTAAAAGAAACGTTTTCGGATTATTTCTTTTTATTTCGACCTTATTTATAATTGCTTTTTATTTCTTATCGCCAACTGCTGTTGGACTGATGTTTTTTTCTCAAATTTTTCACGGTTTTTTCTATGGCATCACAATTCCGCTTCTTTGGGCGATGATTGCTGATGTGGCAGATTATTCGGAGTGGAAAAACAACCGCCGTGCTACCGCAATTATATTTTCTGCAATGATGGTGGGGCTAAAAGCCGGATTGAGTATTGGTGGTGCTTTGACTACGTCTCTTTTGGGGCACTTTGATTATGTACCAAATGCCGCTTCACAAAGTGATATTGCCATTAACGGAATCAAATTACTGGTAAGTGTCTTTCCTGCAATACCTTTTTTGATCGGTGGCGGATTGTTGTTTTTCTATGAAATTGACAAGAAAATGGAAGTGCAGATAGAAAGTGATTTAAAAGAAAGAAGAGCATAAATTATTATCATTAAAACAAAATACGACTATGCCTGAAGATAGCATTGAACAAATTAATTTTGAAACGATAGACAAAACAGCGATATCACAGCCTTTAGTAAAACACATGTATACAGCCGATCCATCAGCACATGTATTCAACGGCAAAATTTATATTTATCCATCACATGACATTGATGCGGGAATTCCGTTTAATGACAATGGAGATCATTTCGGAATGGAAGATTACCATGTGTTTTCTATGGAAAATATAGAATCTGAAGTAGTCGATAACGGACTTGCTCTGCATGTAAAAGATGTAAAATGGGCCGAGAAACAAATGTGGGCTCCTGATGCCGCCTGTAAAAATGGTAAGTACTATTTGTATTTTCCGGCAAAACGTGCAGACGGAATTTTTCAGATCGGTGTAGCGATTAGTGATTCGCCAACAGGACCGTTTATGGCAGAACCCGAAGCAATTAAGGGAAGCTATTCTATTGATCCGGCTGTTTTTGAGGACAATGACGGAAAATTTTATCTCTATTTTGGAGGTATTTGGGGCGGTCAGCTTCAAAAATACAGAAATAATCAATTTTCTGAAGATAACGAAGAGCCACATAAAAACGAACCGGCATTAGGACCTATCGTAGCATTATTGAGTGATGACATGAAACAATTTGCTGAAGTTCCAAGAGAAATTAAAATTTTGGACAAAAATGGTGATGTTTTATTGGCAGGGAATAATGAGCAGCGCTTTTTTGAAGGTCCATGGATACATACATATAATGGTAAGTATTATTTTTCATATTCTACTGGAGATACACATTTTATTTGTTATGCCATCGGTGACAGTCCTTATGGACCGTTTACGTATCAGGGACGAATTTTAAACCCGGTAATTGGCTGGACTTCTCATCATTCTATCTGTGAGGTAGAAGGAAAGTGGTATCTTTTTTATCATGATTCGAGTCTTTCAAAAGGTGTTACGCATTTGAGATCGATAAAAGTTACTGAAATCACATATAATGAAGATGGTTCAATCAATACGATTGATCCTTATGGAAAAGAAGAATAAATAATTTCGTCAGATTTTAATTGAATATTTAGTGAGTATGTTTAAAAAAGAAACTATATATCTTAAACTTATAATTGGAGCTGTTTTATTGGTTTCTATTTATTCATGCAAAAAAATTTCACAAAAATCACAATCGGTTGTTTATGCCGATTATGCTTCATTTGACTGGTTTGAGTATAAAGGAAAAGATGATGCTTATACCAATATTGTAAAATCAGACAATGAATATCTAAATCCGATATTGACAGGGTTTTATCCAGATCCAACTATTTGCAGGGTTGGAAATAAATTTTATCTGGTCAATTCTTCGTTTTGTTATTTTCCTGGGTTACCAATTTTTGAAAGTACTGATTTGGTAAACTGGAAACAGATAGGCAATATTATCAATCGTCCTGAACAGGCTGATTTTGGGAATTCACGTTTGTCAGGCGGGATGTATGCACCAACTATCCGATATCATAAAGGAATATTTTATGTAATTTGTACTAATGTGAGCGGTGTTGGTAACTTTATTGTTACTGCTAAAAACCCAGCCGGACCATGGTCAAATCCGATTGTACTTCCACAGGTTAACGGAATTGATCCGGATATTTTCTTTGATGAAGACGGAAAAGTTTACATTACACATAATGGTCCTCCGCCCAATAATGTTTCGCTTCACGATGGCCATAGGGCTATTTATATGCTGGAATATGATTTAGAAAAACAAAAAACGGTTACTGAGCCTAAATTAGTGATTAACGGAGGAACAGATTTGTTGAAAAAACCGGTCTGGATTGAAGGTCCGCATGTAATCAAAAAGGGCGGATTTTATTATATGATTTGTGCACAGGGAGGAACCGGTTTTAATCATTCGGAAGTCGTTTTTAGAAGCAAAAGCATTTACGGGCCTTATGAAAGCTATGCCGGTAATCCGATTTTAACACAGTCACATTTAGATGCAAATCGTAAAAATGAAGTTTCCACAACAGGTCACGCTGATTTTGTAGAATTGCCAAACGGAGACTGGTGGGCTGTGTTTTTAGGATGCAGACCTTACGGAGAGGATTTATACAATACAGGAAGAGAAACTTTTATGATGCCTGTAGAATGGAAAAATGACTGGCCGGAAATTGTGGGAGGAAACCAACCGATTCCAATGATTCATCAACGTCCGAACCTGCCGGTTTCAAAAACTAAGGCAGAATCTTTAAACGGAAATTTCGTTTCGAAAGATGATTTTAATTCCAGTGAATTAGATTTAAAGTGGAATTTTATCAGAACACCAAAAGAAAAATGGTACGAGCTGATTAATGGAAAATTGTTAATCAGACCAGGATCAGAATCGATTCATACTGAAACCAATTTTTCTTTTATAGGAAGAAGACAGCAGCATTTAAAATTTGAAGCTTCAGTAAAATTTGAATTTACGCCAAAAGATAATCTACAGGTTGCAGGTTTGACTGCTTTTCAGAATGAAAAACATTATTTTTTGATCGGAAAGCGATTGAATTCTGACAATAAACCTGAGGTTTTTGTAGAACGTACAGCTGCTAAAATCAATAGCGGTAATTCGGAAGTTATTTCTAAAAAAGAACTTTTAGATACTGATAAATCATTGTTTATTAAAATAGAAGGAAACGGAAGATGGTATAGTTTCTATTATAAAACAACAGAAAAAGGGGATTGGAATTTATTGACAAAAGATGCTGACGGATCTATTTTGAGTACAAAAGAGGCTGGTGGTTTTGTTGGGACGTATTTGGGGATGTATACTTCGAAGAATCATTTCTGAAAATAGTGTTACCGTAACTTCTTTTGAAACCGTTCGCGTAAGGGATAGAAAAGGAAAGCCCACAGCTGCGAGGAACGAGCGGGCGAGGACTTGAAACGGATAGCCCGACCCGTAGGGATACGCCCATATTTTAGCGGTGATAGAAAATTAACAATTTTAATATAAAAAATAATTTTTTGTAAAAGAATTTTATCTACTTTAGCATAACAGAACGGAACAGAACGGTATGCTAAAAGAAGAAGAGAAATTTGAATTTGTAATCAATCACGAAAGTGATATTCCGAAGTACCAGCAGTTGGTTGACGGAATTACGAATGCTATTGCTGAGAATATTTTACAAAAGGGAGATTTGCTTCCGTCAGTGAATGTAATCTGCAAGACATATCAGCTTTCGAGGGATACGGTTTTTAAGGCGTATTCGATTTTGAAAGATCAAAAAGTTATTGATTCAGTACCTAATAAAGGATATTATGTAGCTGGTGAAACCAGAAAAGTACTTTTGGTTTTAGACACTTTTAAGGCTTATAAAGAGGTTTTGTATCATTCGGTTGTGAATAATCTGCCTGAGAATGTGATTATTGATGTACAGTTTCATCATTATAATATTGATGTTTTTAAAACGATCATTAATAACGGAATCGGGAAATATTACAAATATGTGGTAATGAATTTTGATAACGCTGCGATTGGCCCGGCATTATCATCGATTTCGAATGATAAACTACTTTTGATTGACTGGAATATTCAGGCTAAAAAAGTTAGTAATTATATTTTTCAGGATTTTGGAAAAGCTTTTTATGATGCTTTGACACAGGCGGCTGATTTGTTTAAAAAGTATAAAAAAATAGAATTTGTATATCCGGATTTTACCAATCATCCTTGGGAAACGGTGGAGTTTTTCAAGAAATTCTGTGGTAATTTTGGTTTTCAATACGGTATTATCACCGATCCGAAAAAGTTCAATATCGAGAAAGAAATAGCTTATATCAGTGTAAGTGACAGGATTTTGGGACATTTTTTAGAACAGTGTAAAGAGAAAGATCTTGAACCCGGAAAAGATGTTGGTTTTCTGTCTTATAATGAAACGCCGATGAAGAAGTTTATCTATAAAGGAATTTCAGTTGTTTCAACTGATTTTAAAGAAATAGGAACCAAAATAGCTGCATTTATTACGCATGACGAAGAAACGCAGTGTTATGTACCAACGAAATTAATATTAAGAGAATCATTATAAAATTTATGTATTATATAGGATATGATATTGGAAGCTCTTCAGTAAAGGTTGCCCTTGTTGAAGCAGCTACAGGCAAAAAAGTTATTGTACTGAATGAGCCACAGAACGAAATGGAAATCTTGTCATTACAGCCTGACTGGGCAGAACAGGATCCTGAAATGTGGTGGCAGTATATTTGTACAGCAACAAAAAGAGCGATTAAAGAAGCGAATATTGATGCTTCTAAAATTCAGGGTATTGGTATTTCATATCAAATGCACGGATTGGTAATTGTGGACAAAGAAGGAGCTTCTTTACGAAATTCAATTATCTGGTGTGACAGCCGTGCGGTTGAAATCGGTAATAAGGCTTACGCTGAAATCGGAGTAGATAAATGTGCTGAACATTTATTGAATTCACCAGGAAATTTTACTGCTTCAAAACTGAAATGGGTAAAAGAAAATGAGCCTCAGGTTTACAGTAAAATAGATAAATACATGCTTCCTGGAGATTACATCGCTTTGAAATTGACAGGTGAAGTAACGACAACTAAAAATGGTTTGTCTGAAGGGATGCTTTGGGATTATAAAGAAAATAAAGTAGCCAACTGGCTTTTGGATTACTACGGAATTGATCAGTCGTTGACGCCAAATATTGTAGAAAATTTCACCAATCAGGGAATTGTTACTGAAAAAGCTTCGAAGGAATCAGGACTTCCTGTTGGAATTCCGATTGTGTACAGAGCCGGAGATCAGCCGAATAATGCATTGTCTCTGAATGTGCTGCGCCCGGGAGAGGTGGCAGCAACCGGAGGTACATCGGGTGTTTTTTATGCTGTTACAGAAACAAATTCAGGTAAAAGTACACGAGTAAACAATTTTGTTCATGTAAATTATTCAGAGTCAAACCCAAGAGTTGGAAAATTGCTGAATATCAATGGAGCAGGAATTCAATACAGATGGATGCGTAACAATACCGGAAATGAATCTTATGAAGAGATGAATGAAAAAGCCTCTCAGGTAAATGTGGGTTCAGAAGGATTGGTTGTTATTCCGTTTGGAAATGGTGCAGAAAGAATGTTTAACAATAAAAGCATCGGATCTCATATTTTAAATCTGAATTTTAATATTCATACCAACGCTCATTTATACAGAGCATCATTGGAAGCAATTGCATTTTCGTTTGTATACGGAATGGAATGTTTGAAAGATGACAATGCTACAATTAATGTGATCAGAGCAGGAAATGACAATTTATTCCGTTCAGAAATTTTCTCAAATACAGTAGCTACATTAATTGGATATGAAATAGAAATCTACAATACAACCGGAGCGGTAGGAGCAGCCAGAGCAGTAGGTTTAACTGATGGTGATTTTGAAAAGTTTGGTTCGGCAATTACAACCAACGATCATGTAATGACCTTTTTACCATTAAAAAATAAAGAAGAGTATGAAAAGGCTTATCAAAAATGGAAACAAGAATTAGAATTAATATTAACAAATAAATAAAAAAGTAAGATGATAATTTTAGGAGATAAAGAATACTACAAAGGTATTGGCCAAATTAAGTTTGAAGGAAAAGAGTCAGACAATCCTTTGGCGTTTAAATATTACAATCCAGACCAGGTTGTAGCTGGAAAAACAATGCGTGATCACTTTAAATTTGCTATTGCTTACTGGCATACTTTCTGCGGACAAGGTAGCGATCCATTTGGGCCAGGAACTCAAAATTTTGCATGGGATGCATCATCAGATCCATATCAGGCAGCTAAGGATAAGGCAGATGCTGCTTTTGAATTTATCAGCAAAATGGGATTCGATTATTTCTGTTTCCACGATTACGATTTGATTGCTGAAGGAGCGACTTTCGCTGAATCAGAAAAACGTTTGGCATTCATTACAGAATATCTAAAAGAGAAAAAAGCAGCATCAGGAATTAAATTGCTTTGGGGAACTTCAAACTGTTTCTCAAATCCAAGATTCATGAACGGAGCCGCTACAAATCCAGATTTTAATGTAGTAGCAAGAGCTGGCGGACAAGTAAAATTAGCTTTAGACGCTACAATCGCTTTAGGTGGAGAAAACTACGTATTCTGGGGCGGTAGAGAAGGTTACATGTCTTTATTAAACACAGACATGGGAAGAGAATTAGACCACATGGCACAATTCTTAACAATGTCAAGAGACTATGCAAGAGCACAAGGTTTCAAAGGAACTTTCTTCATCGAACCAAAACCAATGGAGCCATCTAAACACCAATACGATTTTGACTCTGCTACGGCAATTGGATTCTTAAAAGAGTACGGTTTAGATAAAGATTTCAAAATCAATATCGAGGTAAACCACGCTACTTTGGCACAGCATACTTTCCAACATGAATTAGAAGTAGCTGCAAAAGCAGGAATGTTAGGAAGTATCGATGCGAACAGAGGAGATTACCAAAATGGTTGGGATACAGACCAGTTCCCAAATAACATTCAGGAAACTACTGAAGCCATGTTGGTTTTCTTAAAAGCTGGCGGATTACAAGGCGGTGGAGTTAACTTTGATGCTAAAATCAGAAGAAATTCTACAGACTTAGAAGATGTTTTCTTAGCACACATTGGTGGAGCTGATACTTTTGCAAGAGCTTTACTGACTGCTGATAAAATCATTTCTTCTTCTCCATACGAGAAATTAAGAAAAGAAAGATACAGCTCATTTGATTCTGGAAAAGGTAAAGATTTTGCTGATGGAAAATTAGGTTTAAAAGATCTTTACACTATCGCTCACGAAAATGGAGAATTAAATCTTCAAAGCGGTAAGCAGGAATTGTTTGAAAACATTATCAATCAATACATATAATCTTAAAATAAATTCTGTTCATACAGTTGAGTTAAAAGAATAGTTACAATAATGATGAATCTTAAAGAGGTTCAATCTCAAAAAAGCCTTTATTTGAGATAATTTGATATAGCTATTTATAGAAAATTAGGGTCGGAGGTTTTAGTTAGTTCCGATGACCTTAATTTTTTTTGTACCTTTTTTTAACCAAATTATTGTTCAGTGAACTATCGAAACCATTAAAATTTAGAAAAAATGAAGTTTTTTATAGATACAGCAAATTTAGAAGATATTAAAGAAGCCCAGACTATGGGAGTTTTGGACGGAGTAACAACAAATCCGTCATTGATGGCCAAAGAAGGCATTACAGGGAAAGATAATATTTTAAAGCATTACCTTGATATATGTAATATTGTCGATGGTGATGTTTCTGCTGAAGTGATTTCAACAGATTTTGAAGGAATGATAAGAGAAGGTGAGGAGCTGGCAGCTTTACACAAACAGATTGTAGTGAAACTTCCTATGATTGGTGATGGAGTAAAAGCCTGTAAATATTTTTCCTCAAAAGGAATCAGAACCAATGTAACTTTGGTATTCTCTGCCGGTCAGGCATTATTGGCAGCAAAAGCAGGAGCTACGTATGTTTCTCCGTTTTTAGGAAGACTTGACGATGTTTCTACAGACGGGCTGAATTTAATTGCGGAGATCAGGGAAATTTATGATAATTACAATTATGAAACCCAGATTCTTTCGGCCTCAGTAAGACATACAATGCATATTGTAAATTGTGCCAAAATAGGATCTGATGTTATGACGGGCCCTTTGTCTGCTATCAAAGGCTTATTAAAGCATCCTTTGACAGATATTGGACTGAAGCAATTTGTAGAAGATGCTAAAAAAATGAACTTATAAATAGTTCATTTTCATTAAGTTTTATTTGCCCCACAAATCTAAATTTAAAAGTTATTAAACTCCTTTCAAATCTATTTTGGAAGGAGTTTTTCGTTTTTTGATTTTTCTTTCGCTTATTTTTTAAAACGCTGTTTTGTCTTTTGTAAGATTTTAGGGTTTATATCTTTATTTGGCAATATTTAAGCGTTAAAAATCTGGCAAAAATTTACTCGTATTTCGCTCTTAAGTAAATTTCTCTTTTTTATGTTTTTTTTAAGAAATAATTATAAAGGGTTAAATTAATGTAATGTTTAAGCTCTACAGGTTTCTTAAAATGAATAATATGTATCATTTTTCATTTATTAATATGTAATATGTTTTTTTAGTAAATATTTTTTTTGAAATTGATAAAAAAAATTAACGCAACCGATTGTGTATTGTTGTATTTTATATATATTTGTTTTTATAAAGGCCACCACAATTATTTTCATAAAATTTTAAAAACTAACAGACCATAACTTATTAACTAATTAAATCAATTATTTATGACTAACTTTTTAATTACTAAAAGCAAATCGAAATACTTCAAAAATTTAGGGTTCCTGATCCTAATGGCTGTATTTTCTGCTTCGGTAAATGCTCAAACAAATGTATCTGGAACAGTTTCAGATAAAAATGGTCCAATACCTGGAGTTAATATTATAGTTAAAGGAACAAAAAATACTACTGTAACTAATTTTGATGGTACGTTTAGTATTAATTCTGTTCCTGCAAATGCTATTTTGAGTTTTAGTTTTATTGGTTATAAAACCAAAGAAGTTTCAATTGGTAATCAGAATAAAATTAATGTAGTTCTTGAAGAAAACTTAAATGATCTGAAAGAAGTTGTAGTAGTTGGATATGGTACCATGAAGCGTAAAGATTTAACAGGTTCAGTATCTACCGTAACAAGCAAAGCAGTTACCCAATCTGTTACTACTTCTATTGAACAACTTTTGCAAGGTCGTGCTGCCGGGGTACAGGTGCAGCAAAATAGTGGTGCTCCAGGTGCCGCATCTTCGGTTCAAATTCGTGGTATTAGCAGTATAAATGGTGCAACCCAACCGATTTATGTAATTGATGGGGTTATTATAGATTCAAATAGTAACAGTAATGTAAATGTAAATCCAATTGCAACAATAAATCCTGCAGATATTGTTTCCATTGATGTTTTAAAAGATGCTTCTGCAACTGCAATCTATGGATCTCGAGCTGCAGCAGGGGTAATTATGGTTACAACTAAGAGGGGTAAAAAAGGAGAGTTAAGTTTGTCTTTTAACGGTTATGCAGGATGGCAGGAAATCCCAAAACATTTAGATGTGTTAAATCTTCAGGAATATGCAACTCTTAAAAATACACGTTCTGACTTAGGAATTGTTGAAAGGGATGCCAATTTTATTCGTCCTGATTTACTTGGAAAAGGAACAGACTGGCAAAATAAACTTTTTGATAAAGCTTTAATGCAAAATTATAATCTATCTGCTTCCGGAGGATCAGAAAAAAGTACTTATTATATGTCAATTGGGTATTTAGATCAGGAGGGTATTGCCATGGGGTCAAGTTTCGACAGGCTTAACTTAAGCAGTAACTTAGACTCACAGGTTAAAGATTATTTAAAACTAGGTTTAAATTTTGCTTTGAGTAATACAAAACAAAATACTACAATCAATGATGGGTCTTTAATCCTAACAGCTTTAAAACAGACACCAAACGTAGCAGTTCGTAATGCCGATGGAAATTTTGACGGTCCTGACACAGATCAGTTTGTACAAAATAACCCAATCGGATTGGCTTCTTTAAGAACTAATAATAATGAAAACATTAATCTTAGAGCCAATACATTTGCTGATATTACTTTTACTAAAGGTCTAACTTTTAAAACTCAATATTCCTTAGATTACGGTTTTTCAAATGCTTATACTTTTGATCCTTCTTATACATTTGGAGCTATCACTAATGAGATTCGTCAGGGGACCAGAACTAAAGGTTTTAGTAAAAACTGGATATGGAATAATGTATTAAGTTACAACCGTGATTTTGGAAAACATTCATTGAATGCAATGTTAGGACAGGAATTACAGGAAAATCATTGGGAAAATTTATACGGATATATCTCAGGATATTTAACCAATACTTCTACAGATTTGTCAATGGGAGATCCGGCTACAGCCAGAGTTGATAACCACAGTAGCAATAGCGCTTTGAGTTCTTATTTCGGAAGATTATTTTATTCTTTTAATGATAAATATTTATTAACGGCTACTATTCGTCGTGACGGATCTTCTAAATTTCATGAAGATAACCGTTGGGGCTGGTTTCCATCAGCTGCATTTGCCTGGAGGGTTTCAAATGAAAGTTTTCTAAAAGATAATAAAGTAATCAATAATTTAAAACTCCGTTTGGGATGGGGAGCTGTTGGTAATCAGAATGTACCAAATTATGCTTATACTTCAACGTATGGATCTAGTGCAACAGCGAATTGGGGGACTGGGTTACTGGCTTCAAATACAGCAAATAAAGATTTAAAATGGGAAACCACATATGCAACTAATGCGGGTATCGATTTAAGTCTTTTTAATAACCGAATAGAACTGACTGCTGATGTGTACATAAAAAAAACAATTGATTTAATAAACCAATTGGCTTTACCTGCGTATGTAGGAACATCTGGCCAGGGGGCAACTTCTTCGCCTTGGTATAATATTGGAGATCTTGAAAATAAAGGTTTTGAAATCTCTTTAAATACCATTAATATTGAAAATAAAGAGTTTAAATGGACATCAAACTTTACTTTTTCAATGAATAAAAATAAAGTTTTGAAATTAAACAGTGATTCTGGTCATTACGACGGAACAGTTCAGCAAGGTTCTGATGTTACTGTAGTTACCCGAACTGCTGTAGGCAAACCAATTAGTCAGTTTTATGGTTACAAAGTAATTGGACGTTTTGAAAAAGCGACAGATTTCTACTATAAAGATGCGTCCGGAAATATTTTACCAACTGCTTTACCAAAAGACATGCAAATTGGAGAAAACGGAGTATGGATTGGAGATTATATTTTTGATGATGCCAATAAAGACGGTGTAATTGATGATAAAGATTTGCAATATATTGGGAATCCATTACCTAAATTTACATACGGAATCAATAATACTTTTACTTACAAAGGATTTGACATCAATATTTTCCTTGATGGTTCTTACGGAAATGATGTTGTGAATTACCAACGCCGATGGTTAGAAAATCCAAGAGAAAACACTAATTTATTTAGTACAGCTTTAGGGTATGCGCAATTAGCTTTAATCGATCCAAATGGACCGAATGATTACCGAAATGTCGAAATAGTTGGAGGAGATCCTTATATGCCGCGTATAGCTGCTTCATCTGCTGCTTCTACATCGAATTATCGTTTCAGTGACAGATTTGTAGAGGATGGATCTTTCATTCGAATCAGAAATATTTCATTAGCGTATAATCTACCAGCATCATTTGCTAACAAATTAGGTGTTGCCGGTATCAAAGTATATTCTAATATGCAAAATGTGCTTACCTTCAGTAAGTATTCAGGTTATGAACCGGAAGTTGGATCCCTAAATAATAATGCTCTTTATTCAGGTATTGATAATGGACGTTATCCTTCTCCTCGTATTACTTCATTTGGAGTAAATGTTAATTTCTAAACATAAAATAAGATGAAAAATTTATATATAAAACGCATTTTCCTTTTTGTCACTTTATCTTTTTTGGGGACTAGTTGTAGCGACTTTCTTGAAGTTGAACCAAATGATCTGATTACAAAAGAAAATTTTTATAAAACCGAAGATGATTTTAAGGCAGCTACAGCTCCTTTGTATAATAAAGTATGGTTTGATTTTAATGACAAATTCTACTATGGTTTAGGTGATGGAAGATCTTATAATTTGTATGCTCCATATTCAGATTATATTTATCCATTTGCCGATTTGACTGAAACTGGGTTAACAGGTCCGTTAGTTTCTGCCTGGGGGTCTTTGTATAATGTTGTGCAGCAATCAAACAATGTTATTATAGGAATTGAAGGCAGTACTGTTAATGAAAGCATTAAAAATAAATACATTGCTGAAGCCAGATTTATGCGAGGAACAGCTTATTGGTATTTAGCTTCTTTATGGGGAAATGTCATAATTTCTACAAATCCGGCAGATTTGGTTAAAAATCCTGTAGTTAATACCAATCCGGTAAAAGATGTTTATGAATTTGCTATCCGTGATTTAGAATTCGCTGCAAAATATCTTCCGGAAACTGCAGGTCAGGCTGGGCGTCTGACTAAATACAGTGCTTTTGGAATGTTATCCCGTTTTTATTTATCGGTTGCGGGGTTAAGTGACAATCCAAATTCAGGAACCAGAAATCAGGATTACTTAGAATTAGCAAAAAAAGCGGCTTCAAAAGCTATCTCTGAAGGGCCATACACGATATTGCCTAGTTACGCAGATTTATTCAAAATTGACAATAATAATAATGTTGAGTCAATGTTTGCTTTGCAATGGGTTCCGAACGGGAGTTATGGCGTAAACAATACACAACAGGCCTATTTTGCATTAGGATCTGACATTACCGGAGATGATGCTGCCTGGGGATACTGGACAAGAGCTTCAAATGATATTTTATATGAATATGAAACAAAAGATATCAGACGTCATGCAACCTGGATGGCTGATGAAGATTTTTACCCGGAAATCAATGTAGCAAATGGCGGTTATACTGTAGATCATGCCAATACTTTTGTAAACGTTAAAAAAGGTGTCGTTGGTTCAACAAAAGATAACAGTAAAATTTCGAAACAAAACTCAGCTCTTAATACCTATATGTTGCGTTTAGGCGAGGTATATCTTAATTATGCAGAAGCAATTTTAGGAAACAGTACTTCTACAACAGATGCAACCGCTTTGGCAATGGTCAATGCACTTAGAACCAGAGGAGGTGTTGATTTAAAAACAAGTCTTACTTATGAAGACATTAGACACGAACGCAGAGTAGAGTTGTGTATGGAAGGACAATACTGGTATGATTTGGTTAGAAGATCGTACTATAAACAGCAGGAAGTTATCAATTACATCACAGGTCAGACAAGACAAACCATTGTTCCAATTACTTATAATGCGGCAACCAATACAGTATCTGTTGATGCAACAAGAACAAATTCACCAAGAGCAATCGGAGTAATTGATTCTTCAATCTTTTTGATGCCTTATCCGGAATCAGAGGTAATTCAGAATCCATTGTTAAGTGAGAGCCCTGTTCCTTATGAGTTTAAAGAAAGTAAAATAACTGATTTATTTAATTAAAACAGAAATTCAAGAAATATGAAAAATTATATTTTAAATAAAAATTACTGGACACCCATATTATTCCTTGGCTTAATGGTTTTCAGTATATTGTTTACGGCTTGCGACAATAGCGATTCTAATGAAGGCGGCGGACCAATAACGATTACAAAAGTGTTTTTGGAAGATGTAAATTCATCTGTACCAGACAGAGAAGTTTCTTTTGCAAGATTAGGACAGTTATTACGCATTGAAGGTTCTGGCTTTAAAGGATTAAAAAGAGTTTACATTAATGGCTATAATACTTATTTTAATGTTGTTTATGTAAGTGATAAATCAATGTTGGTGAATGTTTCGGCTGATACCCCTATTTTAGATGCTGATCCTTCAGTTAGAAATACTATTCGTTTTGCAAATGATTCTCACGAATTTACATTGCCTTTTGAAATTCGTGCCGGAAAACCAGTAATTACAAATGTTTCAAACACAATGCCTAATGTAGGCGAAACTATTACCATAACCGGAACTGGTTTGACAGAAGTAAGTAAAGTCATTTTTCCTGGAAATGTTGAAGTAGGTACTGGAATTACTTCAGATGAAGATGGTGAATTTTTTACTGTAACTATGCCAAATGGCGTTTCGGATACTGGAGGTTCATTATATGTACAAACTTCTAATGGAGGAGTTTATTCACCGGCTTATTTTAACTTTAAAAAAGGAATTATTTTAGATTTTGACGGAAACGGAACTCAGGGCTATTGGAGTACATCAACGATACCAGGTATGATCACACCGACAGATCTTGGGTCAGCTGCTATTGGTCAGACAAATTTGTCTCATGGAAAATATGTACCACATCGTCCTGATCGTATTGCTTCTATTCCGGCAGCAACTGTTAGAGCAACAGAAGTTTGGACCGCTGGAACAGGAGTAGACAATTGGAGAACACAATTAACACCTTATATTCCGGCAAATACTCCTCTTGATAAAGTAGCATTTCAGTTTGATATTTATGTTCCTGATGCCTGGAAAGATTCAGGTTACTTAAAAATATGTACCATCAATAATTTTAATGGAGGAACCTGGACTGGTGGAGTTTATAACTATATTCCATGGTTGATTGACGGAAAATCAGTTGCTTTTCAAACTACGGGCTGGGTAACAATTACTATTCCTTTTAATAAATTTTATCAATGGTCTAAAGCTGATTTCACTTTCGAAGCAGTACTGGCTTATCGTGAAGCGGCAACGTATCAAAATTTTGGAATATGGTTTGAAAATGCCGATGTAAAGATGAAAGATGTACTGGGGAATGACAGTGAAGTTGAATTTGCTTCAAAACCAACTACGGTAAAAGTTTATACTGATAACTGGAGAGTTGTATCATTAAACACACCGGTTTATGATGATTTTGCTAACTAAAAAAAATATCCAATGAAATATAAATATATAATACCAATAATCGCTTCATCCTTAATGTTACTGACATCATGCGATGATAATCTGATGGAGTGGAAAAAAGTTGAAGGACATGGTGAAATTGCATCATCTGAACTGCCTTTAGCATTAGCCGAAAAAATTACGAGATACGAACCTCTTAAAAATTATTCTACTTTTAATTTAGGAAACGGAATAGGGGTAAGTTTGTATTTAGAAGATGAAACCTATAGAAGTATTGTTAATGCAAATTTTGACGAAGTAGTTCCGGGTTACGAAATGAAACACGGGGCCATGGTAAAATCAAACGGAAGCATTGATTTTACAACGATGGATAAATTTGTAACAGAAACTAAAAAGGCTGGTTTATCACTTTATGGGCATACACTGGTTTGGCATTCCAATAATAATGCGAGTTACTTAAACGGATTATTAGCGCCAACTATTATTCCCGGATCAAGTGGGGCAAATTCATTGAATATTGCCGGATTAAAAGATGGTACTTTTAGCGGTTGGTCAAGAAATAATCCCGGTGCAGGAATTTCAATAGTTGATGGCGCCGGATTAACGAGTACCTCAAAGGCCATAAAATTAATTTCAAGTGCGACTTCATCACAAGCTTATAATTTGCAATTAACTTCACCAGCAGTTCCAATTGTGAGCAATCATAATTACGAAATCTCTTTTTACGTAAAATCAGATGTAACTGGTAAGGGACGTATTTCTTTCAACTCAAGTTTAACCAATATGTATCCTTGGAAAGATTGGTTTGCTACAGGTGGATCATTTACAGAAGCATTTTCAACAACATCAGCATGGAAACAAGTAAAAATTAAACTGGCTCCAGGTGATTTTGCTACAGGAGCTACCAGTTTTCAGTTCAATTTAGATTTAGGATATTTGCCAAACGTTACTTACTTGATTGATGTAAATACTTTGGCAGTTGTAGATCTTGATGCTGCGACAGGACCAGTTAATTTGATTGCTAATGGAACTTTCAATTCAGGCATTACCGGATGGAACAGAATCAATGGTGCAACTGACGCTTTAAGTGCAGGAACAGGAGCAGCAAATGTTTACGAAGGTAGTGGATCTATGAAAGTAGTAAATGCAACATCTGATGCTGGAGGCCAATGGAAAACTCAGATTCAGACCACTTTTATTTCTTCATTGGTAGCAGGAAAAAGCTATACGATTTCTTATATGATTCGTTCTGAAGCTAATGGATCAGTAAGATGTTCAACTACACCATCGACAAATGCAAGTTATCAGGCAGATCAGTCAACGACAACTACATGGAAACTGATAGAATGGAAAATCACAGCAAAAGGAGGTGAGACTGGTTTTGGATTTGATTTAGGAGGAACAGCAGGAACATATTATATTGACAATGTTTTGGTTACAGATGGATCATCTTCAGGAAGTGGACAAACGGATCCAATAACAATCGAAAAAACAGATGCAGAAAAAACACAGCTGATTGATGGAGCTATGACTGACTGGATTTCAAAAATGATGACACATTTTAAAAATGATGTTCATGCTTGGGATGTAGTAAACGAACCGGTAAAAGAAGATGGAAGTTTACGTGACGGAGTTGTTACTGATATGGCAAATGATGAATTTTACTGGGTGAAATATCTAGGAAAAGATTATGCTGTTAAAGCATTTAAACTGGCTCGTCAATATGGTAATTCTACCGATAAATTATTTATAAATGATTATAATTTAGAATCCAGACTGGATAAATGTGACGGATTAATTAACTATGTTAAATATATTGAAAGTCAGGGAGCTACTGTTGACGGAATCGGAACGCAAATGCACATATCTTTGACAACAGACAAAGCTAAAATTGATCAGATGTTCCAAAAATTAGCAGCATCAGGAAAACTAATTAAAATCTCTGAGCTGGATATTCGTTTAGGAACAAAAAGTCCAACAGCTGTACAATTAGCAGATCAGTCAGCAATGTATCAGTATGTTATTGATTCCTATAAAAAATACATACCAGTTGCTCAACAATACGGAATAACGATTTGGGGAGTATCAGATAACGAACAAGAACACGAATATTGGTTGCCTGACGAATCTCCAAACGTGTGGGATGCCAGCTATAAACGTAAACATGCCTATAAAGGGGTAGCTGATGGTCTTGCCGGTAAAGATGTAAGTAAAGACTTTTCAGGCGAACTGCAACCTTAATTTTTATTATTATAATGAATCCGTATTAAAGCCTCAATCCATATGAGGTTTTGATATGGATTCATTATTTTTAAATATTTGATTTTAAAGTGAAATTGAAAAATGATTTTTAATATTAAAAAAGACAGAATGTTTAATTTTAAAAAAGGCAGATTTATTTTATTAGTTTTCCTGGTAATTCAATTTGGATTTGCGCAGGATAAAATTCCTCATCTTCAAAAAAAAGGAAATAAAACTCAGTTAATTGCCAAAGGAAAGCCATTTATTATTCTTGGAGGAGAATTAGGAAATTCTTCTGCTACAAGTATGGAAAGTATGGAACCTATCTGGGCTAAACTTTCTGATATGAATCTGAATACAGTATTAACTCCGGTTTATTGGGAACTCATAGAACCTCAGGAAGGTAAGTTTGATTTTTCATTAGTAGATGATTTAATTACAAGGGCGAGAAAAGAAAACTTAAAGTTGGTATTTCTTTGGTTCGGATCATGGAAAAACAGTATGTCCAGCCACGCACCGGAATGGGTAAAATTAAACCAGAAGAAATATCCAAGAGTTAAGGACGATAAAAATAAAAGTCACGAAATTCTAACTCCTTTCAGCGAAAATAATTTAGAAGCCGATTTAAAAGCTTTTCAGAAATTAATGAGTCATATTAAAGATGTTGATCAAAAAGAACAAACGGTAATTATGGTTCAGGTTGAAAATGAAATAGGGATGCTACCAACTGCCCGGGATTATTGTGGATTAGCAAACGAAGCTTTTAATAAACAGGTTCCTGATGAATTGTTGAAATACATGCAGAAAAACAAAGAAAAACTAGTCCCTGAATTTTTAGAAATCTGGAAGAAGAACGGTTTTAAAACTTCAGGAAACTGGGAACAAATATTTGGTAAAGGTCTTCATACAGACGAAATTTTCATGGCTTGGTATTTTGCAAAATTCACTAATAAAATAGCCAAAGCAGGAAAAGATGTTTATGCATTACCACTATTTGTAAATGCAGCCTTAAATGCTCCTGAAAAGAAGCCGGGAGAATATCCGAGTGCCGGCCCATTACCGCATTTAATGGATATCTGGAAAGCTGCAGGTACATCAGTCGATTTACTTTCTCCTGATTTTTATAACCCTTTGTTTAAACACTGGAATGATTTGTTTACCCGTCAGGGAGATCCTCTTTTTATTCCCGAACATCGTTTTGATGAAAGTGCTCCATTTAAAGGATTATACGCTATTGGTCATTATGAAGCCATTGGTTTTTCTCCTTTTTCAATCGAATCTGTTGCTGATGCTAAAAAAGAGCCGCTCGGAAAAATTTATAATCTTGTAAAACAATTGACACCTGTTATTGAAGCGAAAAAAGGGCAAGGGAAAATCGATGGTGTTTTATTAGATAAAGAAAATCAATTACAGGTAATTAAGTTAGGTAACTTTGAGTTTACATTTAAACATGATTATACTTTAAACTGGTCCGATGGTGCAAAAGCAGATGTTTGGCCAATGTCAAGCGCTATTATAATCGAAATCGCTCCGGATGAATTTTATATCGCCGGATCCGGAGTTGTAGTAACTTTTAAATCCTTAAAAAGTACAGCTCTTAAAGTCGGAATTTTAAAAACAGATCAGGGGAAGTTTGAAAATGATGTCTGGAAGACGGTAAGGCATTTTAACGGTGATCAGACCCATCAGGGGAGGCATCTCAGAATCTCTGTTGGCGATTATGAAATTCAAAAAATCAAATTGTATACCTATGAATGATTTATCGGTTTAAGCAATAAAATTCAACGATCCTATGATGAAAAAAATAATAGTACTGATTATATTATCTATCAGCCTTGGTTTAAACGCTCAGATAAAACTGCCCAGATTAATTAGCGACGGCATGATCTTACAGCGTGATACCAAAGTGAAAATTTGGGGATGGGCTGCTGCCAAAGAAAAAATAGAATTAAATTTTAATCATAAAATATACAAAACTATTACAGCGGAAAATGGGACATGGGCTATTACTTTACCTCCGCAAAAAGCAGGCGGCCCTTACGAAATGACTTTTTCAGCGAATAATACTATCACATTAAAAAATATTCTTTTTGGTGATGTCTGGATTTGCTCGGGACAATCTAATATGGAACTTCCGATGGAAAGAGTTAAGGACAAATATAGTCATGTAATTGCAAAAGCAGACAATTCGGCTATCAGACAATTTTTAGTACCTGATCAATACGATTTTGAAAAAGAAAACACAGATTTTTCTTCAGGGAGTTGGGTTTCAGTAACTCCTGCTAACATTCTGCAATTTTCGGCGGTTGGTTATTTTTTTGCCAATGAAATCTATGAAAAGTATAAAGTTCCAATCGGATTGATTAATGCTGCTTTGGGAGGCTCTCCGGCCGAATCCTGGATTAATGCTGAAGGAATTAAAAAGTTTCCGGAATACTATAAGGAATATGAAAAGTTTAAGGATAAAAACCTGATAGCTCAAATTGAATCAAATGATAAAAAAATCAATAACGAATGGTATCAGTTAGTGAATAAAACTGATGAAGGTTTAAAGAATAAATGGTCAAATCCGGAATTAAATGATGCAGACTGGAATACGATGCATGTTCCGGGTTATTGGGCAGATAATAGTTTGGGAAATGTAAACGGGGCTGTCTGGTTTAGAAAAGAATTTGAAATACAGAAAGTTAAAGATAATTCAGCTAAACTTATTTTAGGACGAATTGTGGATGCTGATTCGGTTTTTGTAAACGGTCATTTTGTGGGAACAACTTCGTATTTGTATCCGCCAAGAAAATACACTTTTAATTCAAACATTTTAAAAGAAGGAAAAAATGAAATTACCATCCGTGTCATAAACAACTCAGGCAGGGGAGGTTTTGTTATGGATAAACAATATCAATTGGTAAATGGTAATGATTCCATAAATTTAAGTGGTTTATGGAAGTATAAATTAGGAACAAAAATGCTGCCTTTGCCATCGCAAACATTTATCAGATGGAAACCCGTTGGACTGTATAATGCTATGATTGCTCCGTTAAAAAATTATGCGATAAAAGGAGTTCTTTGGTATCAGGGAGAATCAAGTACCAAAAATCCTGCAGAGTATTCGGCTTTAATGGAAACATTGATTGCCAATTGGAGAGCAGAATGGAAACAAGGCAATTTTCCTTTTATATACGTTCAGTTGGCCAATTATATGGAATCGAAACCTGAACCGGTTGAAAGCAATTGGGCTGAATTGAGACAGCAGCAAAAAAATACTTTATCAGTTCTCAATACGGCTATGGCAGTGACAATTGATTTAGGGGAGTGGAATGATATTCATCCTTTAAATAAATACGATGTTGGTTACAGACTGGCTTTGCAGGCAAGAAAAATGGTTTACGGAGAAAAAAATCTGATTTCATCCGGACCACTTTTTAAATCAATGATGCAAAAAGAAAATAAATTAATACTAAGCTTTTCGGATATTGGAACAGGTTTAATTGCAAAAAATAATGTAGTTTTAAAAGGATTTGCGATAGCCAGAGCTGATGGAAAATTTATATGGGCAAATGCCAGAATTGAAAATGACAAAGTGATTGTCTGGAGCGATTCAGTTGCAAATCCGATAAAAGTTAGGTATGCCTGGGCTGATAATCCTGTGGAAGCCAATTTATATAATAAAGAAAATTTACCTGCTTCTCCTTTTGAAAGTACTCTTTTTTAATATTTAAAAATAATTTACTTTAACCCGTTGGGTGAAATTGATTAAAAAATTGATTTGGTTATAAAAAGTATAAAAATCGGTAGTCAAACATCATTTATAACTCAAGGAATTGATGTCATCCTGAGACGGAGTCGAAGGCTTTTGAACACGAAAAGGCTTCGCCTCAGCCTGACACTTATTTTTAGTTTCATTCAACGGGTTACTTTAACTTGCTGATATGTAAATTTTTAACTATTGTTTATTGAGCTAAAACTGCTTTTTTATTTATTTTTGTAAGAAAATATATGAAAAATAACTACAGCAGAAATAGACTTTATATATCTCAGGAAGAACAAAAAAAGCTAAAAAGAACTTCTATCCTTTTGGGTGGAGCGGGTATTGGTAGCGTTATTGCAGAGTGTTTGCTAAGATTAGGTTTTGAAAAAATTACAATAATTGATGGCGATGTTGTAGAATTGTCTAATTTAAACAGACAAAATTATGTTGAAAATAATATCTCAACAGCTAAAGTAGAAGCTATTAAAGAAAGATTACTTTCAATTAACAAAGAAGCTAAGATTACGGTACATAATTGTTTTTTAACACCTGAGAATGTTGATAAATATATTAAGGATCATAAAATTGCTATTAATGCTTTAGATTTTACCTCTGAAGTTCCATTGTTATTTGATGCTATATGTCAAAAGAAAAAAATTCCGGTTCTACATCCTTATAATTTGGGATGGGGAGCTCTGGTATTAATAATCCCGGAAAATCAGGGGTTAGATACTTTAGAAAAACCTGATGAAAAATTCAACGAAGTTAATGTAGTAGATTATGTTTCAAACTATATGAGATATTCCGGAAATCCTCAGGAATGGCTGGAGGAAATAATCGATAAATATAAAAAAGAAAATAAAAAACTTCCTCCTCCTCAGCTGTCAATAGCATCCTGGCTTGTAGCTGCTGTCTGTACTAAAATTGCGTTTGATATCAGTACCAACAAACCTGTAAAAAAATTCCCGGAATTTTACCTTACAACAATCAAATAGAATTTCAAAAATTAATTTAAAAGCTGTATTAGAATGAAAATTTTAATGCAGTTTTTTTGTGGTAAGAAAGGTCTATAGTATATGAAAAAAGAAATTATGTAATACTACAAAAAAAGGTAAAAAATAAGCTGTTTGATCTTTTGTCAGTCTATTTGGCAATTCTATATTATTTTATGCTGATAATTTTACAATAACAAAAAATAACTTTAATCATAAATATAGAAAAATGGAATTAACTGATGAAAGAATTTTAGAATCTATTGTTAAAAAAGCATGGACAGATCCTGTGTTTAAGAACAATTTAATAACCAGCCCGGTTGCAACATTAGAAAACTTTTTAGGACAGCCAATCCATTTGCCTGAAGGAAAAACAATTAGTGTTGTAGACCAGTCGAATACATCTGTAATATTTATTAATATTTCGCCTAATCCTAATTTAGTTGAAGTTGAAGATGATACAGAATTATCGGAAGAACAATTAGACATCATTTCCGGAGGCGGTGGTGATGGACAAACACCTCCAATTATTGTTAAATAGTCACTTTTTGCCGGATAAACAGAAAACTCATTGTGAAACGTATATGCTCCTTTTGAACATATACGTTTTAAAATTAAACATAAATGAATAGTGAAAGTTTTGCATACATATTCAATTTTATTTCTTTTTCTGATATTCGGAACAAGTATAAAATTACATGCACAAACAAATCAAGGCAAAAGAAGTGCAAATCTCAACCTTGAAAATATAAGAATTGCAGATAGTTTGTTGAGTATAGGGGAAAAGCAACAAAACGCAGGGAAATTTTCAGATGCGATGATGCTTTTTCAAAAGAGTTTTAAAATTTACCTAAAGTCAGGCAATCAAAAAGGTATTGGAAACAGTTACAATAAAATTGCAATAACATATTATTATCAGGGCGATTATTTAAAAGCCCTTTCTTTTTATACGAAATGTAAAGAAACTTATGAGAAGATTGATTACAAAAAAGGAGTTTCTTCTGCATTAAACAACATGGGGGCTGTTTATTATTATTTAGGTAATTATCCTAAAGCCCTAGAATTCTACAATCAGGCAATTAAAATTCAGAAAAAAATAGGCGATAAGAAAATTATTGCTGCAACAACGCAAAATATTGGTGGAATATATATCGATATAAAAGATTATTCCAATGCCATGATTTATTCTAAAAAAGCTAATGCCTTTTATAGGGAGTTAAAAGATTCTGCAGGAATTTCTCATAATTTAAACGGTGCAGGTAAAATTTACATGATGCAAAAACATTATGCCAGAGCTTATGAATACTTCAGTCAGGCTTTAGCGATTGCAGAAAAAATAAAGGATGAACAAAAAAAAATAGAAGTTCTGTATAATTTAGGAGAACTATTTAATTTTCAGGATGATTTTACAAAATCTCTTTCTTATTATAACCACTGTTTAAAATCATCGCAAAAAATCAACAGTTTACAATATACGAGTATCTCCGAAGTAGCCATTGGTACCATATTAAATAAGGATGGAAAAAGTAATTTGGCAATAAAAAAATGCAAAACAGGACTCAAAATTGCAGAAAATTTGGGAGCATTATCTGTTAAAAAAGAGGCTTGTAAGTGTCTTTATGAAGCATATAAATCTTCTGGAAAAACTACATTAGCCTTAGAGTATTACGAAAAATCCAATGCATATAACGACAGCTTGCAGTCTGAAGAAACTTCCAATAAAATTCTTAATATGGAATTTCAAAAAGCACTATTAATGGATAGTATTGCTTATGTTACCAAAGAGCATAAAATTCAGCTTAAACATAAAGAAGAAGTCCAGAAAAAAGAAAAACAAAGGAATATCATTATTATTTCTTTGGGCTTTTTACTCTTAATTGCTATTGCTTTATGGAACAGATTAAACTATGTGAGAAAATCCAGAGAAGCATTAAAAATCGAAAAAGACCGTTCAGAAAAATTGTTACTGAATATCCTTCCTGAAGATATAGCCGAAGAATTAAAAGAAAAAGGGTTTGTTGATGCCCGGGATTTTAATTTGGTTTCTATTCTTTTTACCGATTTTAAATCCTTCACTCAGACAGCCGAAAAAATGTCTCCACAGGATCTTGTTGAAGAAATCAATGTTTGTTTTAAAGCATTTGATTTAATCTCTGAAAAATACAACATAGAAAAAATCAAAACCATTGGGGACTCTTATATGGCAGCAGGTGGTATACCTAATCCAAACAAAGATTCATTAAAAAATATTGTATCTGCAGGATTGGAAATGCAGGAATTTATGATACAAAGAAAAATTCAAAATTCAGTTATAAACAAACCAGCTTTTGAAATGCGTCTCGGTATACATGCCGGACCTATTGTTGCCGGAATTGTAGGGGTTAAAAAGTTTCAATACGATGTTTGGGGAGATACAGTAAACACTGCCAGCAGGGTAGAAAGTAACGGAATGGAAGGCAAGGTGAATATAAGTGAATCCCTTTATAATTTGATCAAAGACGAAAAATGCTTCCTGTTTCAATACCGTGGTCATATTTATGCTAAAGGGAAGGGAGAAATTAAAATGTATTTTGTTGAAAGGAATAATTTTTATATCGATAAAAATACATTTTTAGTCGACAAAATACATAATTAAGTATTTTTTGTCAGTTTATTTGGCATTTTTATAATGTAAGACAATTCTAATTTTACATTGTACAAAAGGAATAAACGATGGAACAGAAAAAAGAAGAAGAAGTTTTACGATTAATAATCTCCAAAGCCTGGGAAGATATTAATTTTAGAAAAAGCCTGGTTTCAGATCCTATAAAAGCAATAGAAAATCTGACAGGAGCCAAGATTGTTTTACCAGAAGGAAAAACACTGGTAATTAATGACCAGACAGATAAATCTAAGGTTTACGTGAATATTCCGAGTGAACCAAATATCGATGATATAGAACTTACAGAAGATCAATTAGAAATAATTGCAGGAGGAGGACAGGCCATTTGGAGAGATTTGGTAAATAGTCTTTTTCCAACATTAAAAGATTATATCATAGTCTAGATTAAATAATGCGATCATTCATTTTTATTTATAACTATTAATTAAAAACCATTAAAATTTTAAAATTATGAACACAAATCAAGCAAATTCAGAAGCAAACTTCAAAAAAATCATTAGCAAATCTTGGGAAGATGAGTCTTTCAAACAAGAATTAGTAAGTAATCCGGTTCAGGCTATCGAAAAATTATTTGGTCAGCCAATTGATTTAAAAGGAAAAAAAATAGTAGCTGTCGATCAAACAGATCCATCTACTTTCTACATTAATATTCCTGTAAATCACGAAAGCATGGAGTTAACTGAGGCAGAATTAGAAGCTATTGCAGGTGGTTTTAAATTTGAATTGGGATGGACATTACTTTGTCTTGACACATCATCAAGTTTCTAATCAATAACATCAAAATAAACCAATAAAATATTAATATTATAAAATTTAACATCATGGACGTAAATCAAGCACAATCGAATACAGAAGCAAACTTAAAAAAAATCATTACCAGAGCCTGGGAAGATGAAGCTTTTAAACAAGAACTAGTAAGCAATCCTGCTAAGGCTATCGAAAAATTATTTGGTCAGCCATTAGATTTAAAAGGAAAAAAAATAGTTGCTGTTGATCAGACAGATCCATCTACTTTCTACATCAATGTTCCTGCTAACCCGGACAATGTAGAGCTAACAGAAGCTGAATTAGAAGCTGTTGCCGGAGGCTTTAAATTTCAATTGGGATGGACATTACTTTGTCTTGATACATCATCAGATTTCTAATCAGCATCATCAAAATAAATCAATAAAATATTAATTTTTAAAATTTAACATCATGGACGTAAATCAAGCACAATCGAATACAGAAGCAAACTTAAAAAAAATCATTACCAGAGCCTGGGAAGATGAAGCTTTTAAACAAGAACTGGTAAGCAATCCTGCGAAGGCCATCGAAAAATTATTTGGTCAGCCATTAGATTTAAAAGGGAAAAAAATAGTTGCTGTTGATCAGACAGATCCATCTACTTTCTATATCAATGTTCCTGCGAACCCGGACAGCGTAGAGTTAACAGAGGCTGAATTAGAGGCTGTTGCCGGAGGTTTTAAATTTCAATTGGGATGGACTTTATTATGTCTTGATACATCATCAGATTTCTAATAAAAAATTCCCTTTGTGTGTTATATAGAAAGCTATAATTCAGGTTATTAAAAATCAAATTTGCTTAAATATACCACGCTAAACAATTGGTAATCAAAAAAGCATTGTTAATTTATGTGGTTTATTCACATAGATTAGCAATTCTTTTTAACAAGATATTTTATAACCCTTTAATCTTAAAATCTATGGTACATTATAGATTTTTGAAAGAATTATATTTTAAATCTCTAACTCCTTTTGAAATATTGGCAGTTAGTAAAAAAAATAAATATGATTTTAATAAAAACGAAAGTTTCGATTATCTGGATTATTGGAAAAAAACAATATCTACAGAGGATTCAGATCTGGCTTTTCAAAAATATTGTACAGTAAATAATCTGGATCATTTAGACATTTCTATAATGCTGTCTAACATAAACGAAAACGATCAAAAAATCAATTTTCCTGCCTGGATTCTTTCTTTAGAAGAAATTTTAAGTTTAATAGATGCAAAATGCATACAATCAATTGCAGAATTGAAAAACGCTACAGATGCATTCTATCATCTATTTATTCCCTTTATAGATTATTTTTTAAAAAAATTAAATCAAAATTTAACTAAATCAAATGTAGTATTAATGCATGATCTTATCGATCAGGTAAAAATAGCTTTACATAAAGATTTATTAAATGTTGCGTATTTAATTTTATTTGACGAATTCGATCAGTTTAAAAAAGAGAATTTAAGTAAAGATTCTGGCGACGATTACAATTATAAAAAATTTGTCTCAGAAAATTTATCTAATAAATATCAATATTTATTTTTTAAATATCCGGTATTGGCAAAAAAACTGGTGACAAGAACAGATAAATATATTCATTTTATAACCAATATATTTACAAGGTTTGAAGCAGATAAAAGAGATCTGGAGGTTTTATTTAATAAAAAACTGGATTCGATTTTTAAAATATACTTTAATTCTGGAGATTTGCATAATGGTGAATCTACAGTAATTATTGAATTTAAAAACGCAAATAAAATAGTTTATAAACCCAGTAATATTGGTATTACAAAAGCTTACAATCAATTTTTGAACTGGATTAATATAAGTTTAAAACAAGACCTGAAAACGTTTAAAATACTTGATAAAGAAACGTATGGCTGGATAGAATTTGTCGAAAATTCTCAGTGTAAAACGATTGACGATGTTAAACTTTATTATGAAAGAGCGGGTATTTTATTAGGAATTGCTTATTTTTTGAATTCCAGAGATTTTCATTTTGAAAACATTATAGCATCCGGAAACAGTCCTGTTTTAATAGACCACGAAACTATACTTAATCCTTTAATAGCTTTACAGAGTGATGAAACTTATGATGATACTATTTCAGGAACAGTTTTAGAGTCTTCGCTTTTACCAATAAAAAAATTAGAATTACCTTATTATATGTACGGTTTTGGGTCTTCGACCTCATTAGAAGGTAAAATTCAGATGCTGAAAATTAAAGATTATAATAAGGATAAGATGGTTGTAATATCTGAGATAGAAGACAAAAAATTATACAAATCAAATAAGCCTCTTTTTAATAATTCAATCGAAAATCTTGCCGATTATGAAGAAGAATTTAAAACAGGATTTGAAAAGTTGTATCATTTAATTTTAGAAAATAAAAAATACCTTCAATCTGAAAATTCTCCGATTATTAATTTCTATAATTTTAAAATTCGTTTTATCAATAGGCAAACTAAGGTTTATTCTAAAATTTTAAAATTTCTAAACAAGCCAGAGTATCTGTCTGATGCTATTAAGTATGGTATAAAACTCGAGATTCTGGCCAAAGCATATCTGGTATCAAATAATTGGTCTTCTCTATTAGATTTTGAACGAGAGCAAATGTTGCAAGATGATATTCCTGTATTTTATATCGATGTCCTGGACAATAAGATTAATGTACCCCACAAAAAAAGTGTCAATTTAATCAAACGTAATGCTATCGAAAATATATATGACAAATTAAGAAACGCAAGCATTGAAGATTTTAAGAATCAAATGATACTAATTGATGATTCTATTAAACTTTAATCAGAAATTGAATAAAAAACAAATTTATGAAGTTGAATAAAACACATTACTTTTTGTATACATTTTGTCGCTATTTTATGGCAACAATGATTTTATCTTATGCTTTTGCTAAAATTTTAGGAACACAATTTGTAGCCCAGCCCAGCACGTATGATAAACCTATAGGATCATTAAACGGGTTTGAATTAACCTGGTATTATTATAGCTTTTCTCATTGGTACGGCATACTTATCGCGGTATTGCAAATAGTAAGTGCCTTTCTGTTATTTTTTAGAAAAACAACAAGAATAGGTGTTGTGTTGTTTTTATCTTTTATGGTCAATATTCTTTTGGTTGATTTTGCCTACAGCATTAGCGGTGCGCAAGGCATGGCAGTTTTATTGACTATAATGGGGCTTTTTGTTTTCTTTTCAGAATTTCCGCTTTTTTATAAATGTTTTTTTATAGAACCTCCATTGTTTTCTAATCAGGAAAGACCAAATTGGGTTAATCGATTAAAAAAAATAAAATGGTTTTATATTATAGTAGTTGTTATAGGATTATTTTGTGGATTAAGTTATTTGAAAAATAAATTTATGGGGCAAAATCAGTTTTATGGCACATGGAAGAATACAGATGCATCATCTGAATTTGAGCGATTAAACTTTGAAGCTCTTACTACTTTCTCTATCAATCAAAAATGCAATAATATCAAAGTAAATGAAGGAGTGTACTCTTTTACCAAAGATTCCATATTTTTTAAGAATTTAGTAAAAGATCATAACAAGAAATTGAATTACGATGAAGGAAATTCGATTGTAAATCAAAATGCTGCAAAGGTAATTTTGCTTAAAGGAAAATATCAGATTAATGATAAGTATTTAACGATTGTCACTAACGGAAACAAAAAATTAAATTTTAAAAGAGTTCGTTAAATAAAAGTTACGAAGTTTTTATATTAATTTATTGCCGGTTACAAATGCAATTGCTTCTGAAATATTAGTGACTTCTAATTTTTCAAAAAGTTTTCGTCGATGAAATTTTACGGTATCAGGCGAAATAAATAAAACATCTGCAATTTCATTTATAGTAAAACCACGGCTGGAAAGCTGCAAAATTTCTGTTTCTCTTTTAGATAAAGAAACTTTTTTAGACTCTTCCCAATGATCTTTAGCCAGATTATAATTGTGAACTTTATTCTCGCCGTTTTTATGAATTTTAATATTTCCCGCCTTACGTTCAGACGATAACGAAATAACACAAATAGCTTTCCATATTTTTCCGGTATTGGTTAAAAAAACCGGAGTAAGTTTTTGGTTGATCAAAATCAATTTCCCTTCTTGGTTTTTTAAATGAAAATCATAAGAGATCGTATAGAGAATCCTCTCTTCGTGTGGTATTTTTTCATAAAAATCAAATCCAACAGAATTGACTTTCAATAACAACTCCAGGTCTACCGGAGGAACATGTTTAAAATAAAAAGCATATCCCATTTCCAGAACTTCTTGTGGCGTATTTCCACATAAAAATAGTGGATTATCTGAAACAAACTCAAATCCTTGTTCTAAATAATCTATAACGTAAATGCTTGTATATGTAGCTCTTGCAAATGCTTTTATAGGCTCTAAATAATCATTTTTTTGTGCCTTCTCTTCGTTTGTTAATCCTTCAATTATATTTCTGGAATCAAAAAACGAATTTAAATTTGGGTCTTTCATTTACCTAATTTTTATCAAAGTTACTTTTTTTTTATTATGTATGAAAAAAATTACATTATTCTTGTGTAAATAAGAATAATAACACTTTATCAGTCTTGAAAATTTTGTAAATGTTTTTTAGGTTTAAAATTGATCTAGGATTTCCTTTAATCCTGTAAAACTGCATTCGTATTGCAAAACAGCTTTTTTCTCACAATATAATTTTTTTATATGGTCTAAAATTAACAACTACACTAAAAGGTAGTTTGTTGGTAATCAGTAAACTACTATTATTTAGTGTAGTGATATAACGCCATATGAAAATTAGATTTGTTACTAACCAAAAGAAATAAGCATCATGACTATAACTCAAAATTACCTGGAAAGATTAGAATTAAATCAGCTCACAGAATTAGCCAAATTCGTAGTTGAAGAAAATTTTAGTCATCATTGCGAAGATGTAACTACAACGGAACTTGTAAACGACACTCAGGAAGTGTACGATGAAGAATTAAATTACTTTAAGGATTCTGAAATTTTTGTGGCCAAAGATGTTTCTGGAAATATTCAGGGCTCAATACGGGTGATTAAGTGGGATTATAAAGTTAGGCTTCCCATCCAGAAAATTTTTGATATAAATCCATTAAGTGTTTTGAATTACCCCGAAAATTTATCCTCAGTATGGCATATAGGAAGATTTGCAACCAGAAAGAATATTAAGGACAGAACTTTGTTCAGAAGATTAATGGTATGTGCAATCGCTCCTATATGTGAACAAAAAAGTGGCGTTGCTTTTGCAGAATGTGACAGCAAGTTATTAAGAATCATGAACCTGCTCGGAATAAAAACAGATGTTATAGGAAATTCAGTCAATTATTTAGGCTCTGAAACCATTCCAATAGCAATGAGTTATGACGGATTAAAAGAGTTCTATTCTAATAACAAGGATTTGGTAACATCTCAATATATTGATAAAATATCCAGCTTTGAAAATGCTGAATATAAACTTCAGGCTTAAAATCTCAATAGAAATCTTTTTTTTAATTATAAAATAGATTTACACTTAAAGAACCTTCAACTATCATTTAGAATTATTGATTAACCAATTAATTAAACTGTAAAATGATTAACCAAATAACAAAAAATACGATAGATTGGTCATCTCCGGATATTTTGATTCAGATTGTTCAAAATATTAAAAGCCCTTTAGATACAATTATTACAGCAAGTACTGATACTGTGGATAATAAAACTCAAAATGAAATTATATTTTCCAGCAGCAAACAAATAAATGATCTGATTGAGGAAATTTTAAAAGAAATCAAATCAAAATCTGTAAGCCTGACAATCCAGGGTCGTCCTGATATTTTTGAAATATATGAATCCAATAAAAATGTTCAGAGTTTGTGCCTGAATAAAATAAATCCACAGAAAGTCACAAAATTAGATCAGGACTGGCTTATAAATTTAGAAAAAGAAATTTACAGTTCAATCAATCAAAATGATATGAACTTGTATGAACTATCATATAAAATGGCAGTTAGTGAAAGACAATTGCATAGAAAAATAGCCAATTTGGTTCATTTGACACCCAATAAGTATATACGCATCCTGCGATTGCACAAAGCAAAGCATCTGATTGATAATTATATTCAAAATTCAATATCGCAAGTTGCTTATTCTGTAGGATACAATGATGTGCATTATTTTTCAAAACTATTTTCAAGTCAATATGATATTTCACCTAAAGAGTTAATAAATTCTTTGAGATGAAAATATAAAAGACATAAACTATCAGCATAAATAAAATTTAAATAAGAGAAAAATGATATTAACAGAAGAACAAAAAAAGGGACAGGATGTTTTTTTCAGAATTATCACAGAAGCCTGGGAAAATAATGATTTTAAAGAATCACTAATTGCAAATCCTGAAAAAACATTGGAAACGTTTTTTGGAAGAAGTCTCCCAACAGGAAAAAAAATAATGGTAGTTGATCAGTCTAATCCAGAGTATATATACATTAATATTCCTGTAAGACCAAATATTAAAGATGTTGAATTAGATGAAGAAAAGCTGGATACGGTAAACGGAGGCATCTCAAAAGGTTCTGTAATTACTGATTATGAAAGTTTATATGATTCTTTAAGGAGAATGCATAAATAAATTTTAGTGTCAGATATATCAGTTTTTTTGTCTTAATCAACAGTATGGATTCAAATAAATTAGTATAACCTTAAAAAAAACATTATGAAACGAGCACTTTTTTTCTTAGGCCAGTTAGATAGCAGAGATGTAGAATGGATGATGCAAAATGGTCAAAAAATAGAATTAGGAATTGGAGAAAAACTAATTCAGAAAGGCAATTTTATTGACAGTTTGTTTATAATATTATCTGGTCAGTTATCTGTATGTGCAGAAAATGGAGATAAAGAGGATATTGCAACTCTAGGATCAGGAGAGGTTGTAGGAGAAATGTCTTTTTTGGAAACGAGACCTCCTTCAGTTTCTGTAATTGCAAAAAAAGCATCAACAGTGTATAAAATTTCCCGGCAGGCTGTAGAATTAAGACTTTCTACTAACCCAGATTTTAAAGCCAATTTTTATTATGCACTGGCATTATTTCTTTCCAACAGATTAAGAAAAACCACAGATCAGTTAGGATACGGTACGGCTGAAGAAGAAGATTTAATTGATACAAAAATATTAGATGGCGTCGCTCAGGCAGGTTCTCGCTTCGGGCAAATTTTGAATAGATTTTCTCAGGCATAATAAAGTATAAATCATAAAGATCAGCATTTGTATGAGGGCTTACTATTTCTTTTTTATGGGATTGATCGTTACCGTTAACAGTCTATATGGTCAATCTAAAATTAAATGTGATTTGATCGAAATTTCGGGTATAGCATTTAATAAAAATCCAAATATTATAAGCACTTATTATACAATACAAAATGCAGAAGCCAGTGTACAGGTACAGTCAGGTACATTTGATTATAATTTAAATTCAGGACTTTCTTACCAGCGGAGTAATTATAATTTATACGATGCTGATCCCAGAAACGAATATGTTGATAGTCCTTTAAAATCCAATTCAGTTGAATTTTCGGCTAACCTGCAAAAAAAATTCAGGACATCACAAATTGCAGAAGTAAGCCTAAGATATCTTTATAAAGACAGCAATTTTCCATTCAATAACTTTAATGAATATGTGGGACCTTTTTATGGCAACCATACCGGAGTCGCTAATTTTTCACTGACTCAGCCACTTTTAAGGGGGCGAGGAAGAAGAATTGCAACCACAGGAGAGAGAATTTCAAATCTTTATACTGATAAAAATAAATATGATTATGAGTTTACCAATTCATATGAAATTTTACAAATAGGGACTGCATACTGGAGTTATTACACGGCATTTAAAAGTTTAGATGTTTATATCCAAAATGAAACCAGAGTACGAAACCTGCTGGAAATGACAAAAGAATTAATCAAGGCAGATAAAAAACCTCAGGGAGATCTGGCTCAAATTAATGCAGATTTGACTAATCAGGAAAGGCTAACCTTTGTGGCCAGACAAAATCTATACAATGCAAGGTTAACCCTGGGAAGAGCTATCGGATTATCTGATGAAGAAAGCCAGCAATTGGATGTTCCTGTAAATGATTTTCCGGAAGTTTCACAAAGCGGTTACAGGGAAAATATCAATAAAAATCAATTTATTAAAGCAGCTCAGGAGAACAGAGGCGATTTAAAAGCTATAAAAAAGATTTCTGAAGCTGTAGAACTTCAATATCAATTGGCTGAAAATAATTTAAAACCTCAACTGGATTTGACCGGATTTGTTTATTACGGAAGTACTAGTAATGGAAATGGAGTTGATAAAACCTTATCCTCATTTGTAAACAATCAGGGGCAGGATGTTGGGGGAGGAGCAAAACTGACGTTTTTATTTCCATTAAATAATAATGTTGCAAAAGGAAATTATTCAATCAGTAAAATTGCTGTAAAAGATCAGTTAGTTATAAGTGATAATGCACAGAGAAACATTGAGTTAAATGTTAATATCGCATTTAATAATTTAACTAATAGTGTTTTTATTCTGGAAAAAGCAAAAGAATCTATGGCATTCTATCAGGAAGCTTTTAATAATGAACAAACAAAGTTTCAGATGGGTTTGACAACTCTTTTCAATTTGATGCAGTTTCAGGAAAGATATACTTATTCAGAACTCGAATACCTCAATGCAGAACAACAGTTTTCAAATGCAATTATAAGCATCAGACACGAAACAGGAACTCTTATATCTAAGGATAAACTTGATTTTAATGTTATTCAAAACGCATTTTATACTGTTCCTACAATAGAAAATCAATAAAAAAACAGGAAATCATGTCAGCAAGTTTTTTCAGAAAATCGGCGTTAGAAAAACTTTCTACTCCGGAAAAATTAGATCAGCTAATTAAAGTTACAGGTCCAAAAGCATGGATTGCCCTAATTACAGTTGCACTGGCATTGTTTACAGGTGTAATTTGGGCATTTGCGGGTACCGTAAAAACAAAACTGGATGTAATTGGAGTAGTATTGGGCGGAGAGGTTCATGAAGTTGTTGCTACTTCAGAAGGGCAATTGGTAGAATTAAAAGTTGCGATAGGTGATAAGGTAAAAAAAGGAGATATTATTGCAGCCATCAAGCAGCCTGAGCTTTTTCAGCAAATAGAAGATGCTAAAGCCGTTGTCTCTGACAGGAAGTTTGAAATGGGAAAATTATCAACTTATGGAAGCCAGGGTACACAGTTACAGGGAGAAATGATTAGACAGACACAGACAAGTATTCAGGGGGAAATTGAAACAGAAAAAAAGAAACTATTATTTTTAAATACTCAGCTGGAATCTGAGAATGGTCTTTTAAGTAAAGGACTGATAACAAAATCTGAAGTAGCCAATACCAAACAGCAAATTGAAAATTCAAAAAATACTATTCAGAGACTGAAAGGTCAAAAAGTAGAAACTTCTAATCAACAGCATAATCTGGGATTTGATCTGCAGCAAAAAGTTACACTGCAAAATCAAAGAATAGCTGAGGCTGAAAGAAATCTGCAATTTTTAACAGAACGATATGATAATCAAAGAAATATAAAAAGCCCGTACGATGGAGAAGTGGTAGAAGTTTTAACCGATGCCGGGGTGGTGGTTGGTGCAGGAACTCCTTTATTTAAGGTTAAAAATAAAACTAAAAATAAATTGTCCCAATTAAAAGGTGTGCTTTACATTCCTTCAAAAGACGGTAAAAAAATTAAAAAAGGGATGGAAGCTTTAGTTGTTCCATCAACCGTTCAGCCACAGGAATATGGATTTATAAAAGGAAAAGTAACGTATGTTTCTGATTTTCCTGTGACACAGCAAGGGATGCTTATATCGGTCAAAAATGATCAGCTTGCAAAAAGTCTTTTGGCTTCAGGAACATTATTTGAAGTTCATGTGGATTTTGAAAGTGATCCTGAATCTTACAGTGGCTTTAAATGGACTTCGGCAAAAGGACCTGATGTTTTTATTAAAGAAGGTACTTCATGTATGGGAAAAGTTACTATCAAAGAAGAACCTCCTGTAACGATTGTGGTTCCGGCATTCAAGAAATTTTTTGACTTATATTAATGAATACAGATGGAAATTAGCGCAAACTTTGTTATCGAAAAACAAGCCAGACCCGTTAAGGTTCCAACTGTTTTACAGATGGAAAGTGTCGAATGCGGTGCAGCGGCTCTAAGTATTATTTTAGGTCATTTTGGTAAGTTTGTTCCTCTTGAAAAATTAAGAATTGCCTGCGGGGTTTCGAGAGACGGTTTAAAAGCAACCAATATTTTAAAAGCGGCAAAAGAATTCGGATTGGAAGGCAAAGGCTATGCAAAGTCTATCGAAAAACTGATGCAGATTAAAACACCTGCCATTATTTTTTGGAATTTTAACCATTTTCTGGTTTTAGAAGGTTTTACTAAAAAGAGAGTATATTTAAGTGATCCTGCTCAGGGAAGATACCATGTAAGCCACCAGGAATTTGATGATTCGTATACAGGAGTTGTCTTAACTTTTGAAACGAATGAAGCTTTTGAAAAAGGCAACGAAAAAAGAGGTTTAATAGCTTCATTGCTTTCAAGAGTAGCTAATTCTAAATTAAGTATTTCTTATATCATTTTAGCAAGTTTGTTTTTAGTAATTCCCGGTTTAGTAATTCCGTCATTTCTAAAAGTGTTTATAGATAAATATCTGATAAACAGTTTTTCAGGATTTGTAATGCCATTATTGTTGATAATGGGAGGAATATTGATTATCAATTCAGTCCTGGTTTATCTTCAGCAATACTTTTTACTCAAATTAGAAACTAAACTCGCATTAGTGACTTCCAGTAAATTTCTATGGCATGTTTTTCATCTTCCAATAGCTTTCTTTACTCAGCGATACAGCGGTGAAGTGGGTAACAGGGTTTCACTGAATGATAAAGTTGCTAAATTATTAAGTGGAGATTTAGCAAATGCAGCACTAAATGTTATCGCGGTACTGTTTTATGCAGCCTTAATGTTTTCATATGATGTTATCCTGACCTTAATTGGAGTTTTCATGGCAGGGTTAAATATATTAATTCTCAGATATGTTTCGACTGCACGAAAGGATGGAAGCCGCAGATTAAGCAATGAAACAGGAAAGTTATTGGGAACCACAACTTCGGGAATTAGTATGATTGAAACCCTAAAAGCCTCAGGAAGAGAAAATGATTTTTTTACGAACTGGATAGGATATCTTGCCAAAGTGATGAACGCGCAGCAGGAATTAGGATGGCTGACTATAAGGCTAAATATTATGCCTAACCTCATTACCTCATTGACAAATTCTTTGATCCTGGGGATTGGAGCTATTCAGATTATGAACGGAGAAATGACTTTGGGAGCCTTAGTTGCTTTTACGTATTTAATGTCCAATTTCATTAATCCTGTTAATCAGCTCGTAAGTGTAGGAACCATGCTTCATGAAACCGAAAGCGATATGGGCCGGATTGACGATGTACTAAATTATGAAATCGATAATCAGTTTATTAGGGAAAAGGAGCAAAATAAAGCCCGTTCAGATGCAAATAATGAATTACCTAAAAACAAACTGATAGGCTATTTTGAAATGAAAGATGTCACATTTGGGTACAACACAACAATGCCGGCATTAATTGAAAATTTCAATTTAAAACTAAGACCCGGAAGCAGGGTTGCGCTGGTAGGCGGTTCCGGAAGTGGGAAATCGACAGTAGCAAAAATTGCTTCGGGACTTTATGATCCGTGGAAAGGAGAAATTTTGCTGGATGGAAAAAACAGAAAAGATATTCCAAGACACATTATAACTAGTTCGTTGGCAGTAGTAGATCAGGATGTAATTGTTTTTAACGGTACAATTAGGCAAAACATCTCTTTTTGGGATACAATGATTCCTGAGAAACATATTATCAATTCTGCCCGCGATGCTGTTATTCATGATGTGATTGCTGCCAGAAATGATGGATACGACAGTGCCGTAATGGAAGGCGGAACCAATTTTAGTGGAGGACAGCGCCAGCGTATTGAAATAGCAAGAGCGTTAGCTGGAAATCCGACTATTTTGGTAATGGATGAAGCAACCAGTGCCTTAGATCCTACAACTGAAAAAACGGTGATGGATAATATCAAAAAAAGAGGATGCACCTGCCTCATTGTAGCTCACAGATTAAGTACTATAATGGACTGTGATGAAATTATTGTTATGGAATACGGTAAGATAGTAGAACGGGGATCTCATGAGGAACTATTAAAATTGAATGGTACTTATTCTCATTTGATAGAAACTAAATAAATCTAAAAGAATATGTCAGCGAAAGAGAAAATACATATCGGTGTTGAAAAACCATTAATTCTTGATAGTACAGACCATTTTTGGATGATTATTTCGGGCGAGGTAAATGTATTTTATACCAAAATTGATGAACGGGGAGAATATTTATGTGCCTTAAAATATCTTTATTCTGCAAAACAAGGAGAATTATTGTTTAGTTTATTGCCTAAGGAATGTAACAATAACATCAGGCTGATTGTTTTTTCGAATGAAGCGAAACTGTTATCAATTCCGAAAAGAGAACTCCTGAATGTTGATCATTTCTTTTTAAAAAACATGATCAATAAATGGATTTTAAAAACATCCACAGAATTAAGTTTCAACAAAACTCCAAGAGTTTATACTGTACTAAACGATTATGGTTATGTTTTTTTAAGAGAAAAAAATATTGCATATCCTTCAAATGGAATAAATTGGATTAGTTTAATTAAAGGAAATATTTCAGTATTTTCAGATGAAATTAAGATCAGTACCGCTGTTGATGAACTGGGTTTTCCAATACCGGTATCCAATAAATTATGGATAAAATCCTTGTCAGATGATTCCGAGATAAAAGTCTTAAGTACCAGAGAAGTTATAGAAGAAGAAATCCATTTTTTAATTTCTTTAGAAAAAATGCAATCCTATTTTTATAATCAGCTTAGTAAAGACATAGAAAGCAACAGCTTATTAGAAAACATACATTTTATTGATAAAATTGCCAACGAGGAAGATGAACTAAAAAATACGTTAGAGAAGATAAAATCAATAGTATCAGGCAGCAAAAAAAATGTTCCGCAGATAACGCTCAAAAATGCAAATAAGCAAAGCATACTTTATTCGACATGCCAACTGATTGGAGATTATAGCGGATTTAAATTTGAAGAACCCAAACATATCGAAACAACTCAGAACAGTGCAAATAATTTACTGTATGCCATCGCAAAAAGCTCTAAAATAAGAGTACGCAAAATTATTTTAAGAGATACCTGGTGGAAAGAAGAAAACGGCCATTTACTCGCTTTTTTGAAATCTAATAACGAACCTGTTGCGTTAATGCAAAAAACGTCAGATTCTTATTTAATAAAAAATTTGGGAACAGGAACGGAATCTGTGGTTAATCAGCAGATAGCAGAATCTTTAGAACCGATTGGTTATATGTTTTTTTCAGGATTTAATGTAAAAATGGATTCCATGAAAAAAGTACTGGGTTTTGCCATGAATGGAGTTCAAAGGGATGCTAAACTATTAATTTTAGCATCTTTTGCAGGCAGTTTAATTGGTTTACTGGTTCCTATATTGTCAGGGATCATATTTGATGATGTTATTCCGACAGCAGACAGGTCAATTCATTTTGAGGTATTAAGTATTATGATCATAATAGCTCTGGTTACTGCTGGTTTACAGCTTGTTCAGGGAGTTTTGCAAATGCGTGTGGAATCAAAATCAAGTATTAACCTTCAGGCCGGTGTTATGGATTATATACTAAGATTACCGGTAACTTTTTATAAAAAATATACAGCGGGTGATCTTACTAACAGAGTTCTGAGTATTAATTCAATAAGGCAAATTCTTTCTACTACTCTGATGACAGCTGTATTGAGCGGGGCTTTTTCGTTCGTTAATTTGATACTTCTTTTTTATTATGACTCGGGTTTAGCCTGGGTTGGGGTAGGATTGGCCTTAGTTGCCGTGGTATTTATGATTGTTATGGGCTGTTTTAAATTAAAATATGACAGGGAAGTTTCTAAATATCAGGGGGAAATTCAGGGTTTTCTTTTTGAATTTTTATCCGGAATCAGTAAAATAAGAATAACGGGAGGAGAAAAAAGGGTTTTTGCTCTTTGGGCAGATAAATTTTCAAAACTAAAAACCTTAGGTTTTAGTTCCGGCAGTTATCAGAATTTCGTAGAAGTTTTTAATAGTTCGTATCCGCTCTTTACGAGTATTTTCTTTTTTTCATTTATCTATTACACAGTTTTGAATGCGGATAAAGCAACCAGTATGATAACCGTAGGTGCTTTTATGGCTTTTATAACAGCATTTAATAAGTTTTTAAGTGATAGTTTAAGGTTAAGTATGGCTTTTATAACTTCGCTCAATGTTATTCCGTTGTACGAAAGGGTAAAACCAATTTTAGAAGAAGAAACAGAATCTGTTGAACAAAGTGTTGACCCGGGGGAATTGGCAGGTGAAATTGAAATGAATTCAGTTTCATTTAGATATAACGAAAATCAGCCTTTGATTTTAAAAAATATTACCTTCAAAATTAAGCCAGGCGAAATGGTGGCTTTTGTTGGTGCTTCGGGTTCCGGAAAATCTACCATCATGAGGCTGCTGCTGGGATTCGAACATCCCGAAATGGGATCTATTTTTTATGATGGAAATACTTTTGATTCCATGAACAAAGAGTTGGTAAGACGGCAAATTGGGGTAGTTTTGCAAAACGGTTCATTGATGTCAGGAAGTATTTATCAGAATATTGTTGGAAATTCAGAGTTAACTTTGGATGATGCCTGGGAGGCTGCACGTATGGCCGGAATGGAAGAGGATATCAAAACCATGCCAATGGAACTGCATACTTTTATAAGCGAAGGAGCTGGAACATTTTCCGGTGGACAAAGACAAAGACTTATGATTGCAAGGGCGATTGTACATAAACCAAGGTTACTTTATATGGACGAAGCAACAAGCGCACTTGATAACAGAACACAAAATATTGTGGCAGAAAGTTTAGACAAACTACAGGCAACCCGAATTGTGATTGCGCACAGATTGAGTACCATAAAAAATGCAGACCGAATTTTTGTTCTGGATAAAGGAGAAATCACTGAATCGGGTACTTATGACGAATTAATGCAGCTGGATGGTTTGTTTACCCAGCTTGCTAAACGTCAAATTGCATGATAATGAATTATTCAACTCCCATAAAAGTTAATCAGAAAGTTTCTTTGGAAGTGTCAGGAAATCTTAAAGAATATCTTTTCAATAAATTTGATTCATCTAAAAAGAATTCTTTTTCGAAAGAATTTGATGTTGAATTTTGGGAGAACTGTTTTAAAAAGGACAATTCAGAAAACACTTTTGATACATTAAAAAGATGTTATCCTCAATTAAACTTTCCAATTGAAACCGGAATAGAAAAATCAGAAATATACAAAGACTTTGTACTAAGAGGTAAAATTGATTGTTCAAATTTGAAAACTTCGCTTGAACTGATTGATCCAAAAAATATAAAATTTGAAATAAATGATTCTATTGCTGGCAAAGTACCCCTTTTGACAATTTCTAATGAAGAAGATTTTATAAAAATAATCCAGTCTTTACTGCACAAAAATAATCCGGTTGAAATTCCGCTCTCAATGGGAGCTGTATTAATAAATGGTATCAATAACTGGGAAAAACTTAATGTTTTAAAAGAAAACTGGATGGGAAATAATCCTTTAGGGAACTGGAATGCCGAATTTTCGAATGTTATACGAAATACCTCTTTATATAAAGATCAATTAATTGTTTTAAGTACAAAGCCTTATAGTAACGTTCCTGCAAATCAACTAGGTCTGCCTTATGATTTATGGATTTCACACTCTGTCTCAATTAGAAGAGAACATGAATTTACCCATTTATATACATTAAAAAAACATGGACTTGCTTCAAACAACCTGCATGATGAGTTAATTGCAGATTATATCGGGATCATTAAAACTATAGGATATTATGATAAGACGTGGATGCTTAATTTCATGGGACTTGAAAAATACCCAAAGTATAGAAAAGGAGCAAGGCTGGAAAATTATGTAAAAGAGAGTAAGCTTTCTGAAGATGATTTTAAGCAACTAACAACGATTGTCAAAAATGCTATTGAAACGATTAACGCCTTTGACAAAAACTTAGGGAAATTAAATTCAGATAAAGATCAGATTTGCAGAATGGATGCCTTGTGTGAAACGGGTCTCATGGAATTAGCTTCTCAAGACGGTAATGCTTCACTTTTGGAAAAGTACTATGAAAACTTCAATAGCTGAAAAAATTCTTCAGCATTTTATATTAAGAATAACTACTCTTTAAAATAACTACTCAAAGGGTTTAATAATCTTAATAACATTTCCAAACAAAATTATTGATTCACCCTAGTGGCTTCTTCATCCTTAGGGGTGATTTTTCAATTTTAAACAATGGATAATACGTCCATAGTTTTGAACAATTCGTCCATTTCTTAAAGATTCTTTAGCAGTAATTTTATCATTAATTAATCATTAAAGTTGTTAGAAAGATTAAGTGTTTGATGTCAGTATTTTTCATAAAGAATATTGAGCTTAAATTTTGTGTTAGTTTTTAAGTTGATTTGAAGGGAGATTAATTGATTAATCTCCCTATTTTTTTACGTCAGTGTTTTTAAGAAAATAAAATTGTGTTAATCTATAAATAGGTATTTGTATGAAAAGTGAGTGTTTGGAAATTAAAAACGATTATTCCTTAATAAATGATGTTATACTGGTTTTTGTAATGTTATTTCTTTTTGGTTCAAAAGCGTATTGTCAAAATGAAGATAATACAAAAAGTGCCCGGACCGTAATTGAAAGGCTAATTGGTAACCGGGCAAAAGAGTTTGATTTACATATTATTGAAAATCAAAATTCAGATTCTTTTGAAGTCGAAACGACAGGAAATAAAGTAAAAATTAGCGGCACATCTAATACTGCTGTTTGTTATGCGGCTTATACTTTTCTTAATGATATTGGAGCAGCTTCGGTAAGTTGGGAAGGCAACAGAATCAATCTTCCTAAAACATGGCCTGAATATTCAAAAAAGGAATCTACTCCTTTTAAATATAGAAAATATCTGAATGCCTGTACTTTTGGGTATACAACTCCATGGTGGGACTGGAAACGCTGGGAACAGGAAATTGACTGGATGGCACTTCACGGAATCAATCTGCCAACAGCTCTGGAAGGACAGGAAGCTGTTTGGCAGGAGTTATGGAAAGGATATGGACTTACAGATAGTCAATTACAGGCACATTTTGCAGGGCCTGCATTTTTACCATGGCAGCGAATGGGCAACATAAACAGCCTTGACGGGCCTTTACCTCAGGAATGGATCAATAAAAAGAAAGAAGTTCAGAAGAAAATTTTGCAAAAAATGAGAGCTTTAGGCATGCATCCCGTTGTGCCTGCTTTTAGCGGATATGTGCCAAAAGCATTTGCAGAACAGCATCCTAATTCAAAAATAAGTGAATTAAAATCATGGTCAGGAGGAGGGTTTGAAAGCACTTATCTGTTAGATCCTAATGATCCTTTATTTAAAGAAATTGGAAAACGCTTTATAGAAATCTACACAAAAACATACGGACAGTCTGATTTTTATCTGGCTGATTCTTTTAACGAAATAACACCACCGGTTTCTGAAGAACATAAATACGAGGAGTTGTCAGATTATGGCAGTACTATTTTTGAAACTATTAATGAAGCATCGCCCGGAGCGACCTGGGTAATGCAAGGCTGGCTTTTTGGAGATAACAAAGAATTTTGGACTAAAGAGGCTACTAAAGCTTTTTTGAGTAAAGTACCAAACGACCGAATGATTGTTCAGGATTATGCAAATGATAGATACAAGGTTTGGGAAAATCAGGAAGCTTTTTACAGCAAGCAATGGTCTTATGGTTATGTTCATAATTACGGAGGATCAAATCCGGTTTACGGAGATTTAAATTTTTACAAAAAAGAACTTACCGGCTTATTACAAAACCCTAACAAAGGAAATATCGTAGGTTATGGTGTAATGCCTGAAGGTTTAAATAACAATTCGATAGTTTACGAATATATTTATGATCTTCCATGGACACAAGGGAAAGAACCTGTCAATGAATGGTTAAAGAAACATTTGAATGCCCGATACGGAAAAACTTCAGAGACCGTTATTGAAGCCTGGCAATTACTGACAGAATCTGTATATAGTACAAAATACTGGGAAACCCGCTGGTGGAATGACTGGGCAGGAGCTTATTTGTTTTTTAAAAGACCTACATTAAAAGTAACCGAATTTAAAGGAAATCCGGGAGACAAGGAAAAGCTAAAACAGGCTATTGCTCTTTTGAAAAAAGAAGCTAAAAATTTCGATAAAAAGAATCTTTATAATTATGATGTAATAGATGTTTCCAGACACTATTATTCACTATGTATTGATGATTTGCTAATGGAATGTGTTGCCGCCTATGAATCAAAAGACATTAAAAAAGGAGACGATTTATTCAGACAGATTGAAAAACAGGCTTTGGATATTGATACTATGATGTCAGGTCAGCCTTTGAATAATCTGAATTACTGGCTGAAATCTGCATCAGATTACGGAACAACTTCTGAAGTATCCAGATTGTATATAAAAAATGCCAAAGCTTTAATAACATTATGGGGCGGAGAAGGACATTTAAATGATTATGCCTCAAGAGCCTGGAAAGGTATGTACAAAGATTTTTACTGGCCAAGATGGAAAATGTTTTTACAGGCGCAAAGAGAGTCAGCTATTAACAACACGCCATTTGATGAAGCGAAAGTAAGAGCATCAATAAAACAATGGGAAGAAAAATGGTGCGAAAGCAAAGAAATGCATTAGAAAATTATACTAACTAAAAAATAAAAGCAATGTTAAAAAGCAGTATAGACAAAGCAACAAGCTTTGAAAAGCGATTTGAGAATATTGGTACTGTGGTTTATGAAAATTCAGTGATAGCTTCTAAATCAGTAGCCAATGAAATAGCGAATCTGATCAGAGAAAAACAAGCCCAAAATCAGTTATGTATATTGGGGTTAGCAACAGGATCAAGTCCTAAAAGCTTATATGCAGAACTCGTGAGGCTTCACAAAGAAGAAAGACTGAGTTTTAAAAATGTAGTGTCATTCAACCTGGATGAATATTACCCAATGGAACCGGATTCTATAAACAGTTACGTACGTTTTATGAACGAATTATTATTCAATCATGTGGATATTTTACCAGAGAACATTCATATTCCGGATGGTACTTTATCCAAAGAAGCAATTGGGGATTATTGTGCTGATTACGAAACGAAGATTGAAGCATTGGGCGGTATCGATTTACAGGTTTTAGGAATTGGAGGTAATGGTCACATCGGATTTAATGAATCAGGATCACTTCAAAATTCAAAAACCCGTTTGGTGGCTCTGGATCATATTACACGTGTAGCGGCAAGCAACGATTTTTCGGGTCTGAATAATACTCCAAGAACTGCAATTACTTTGGGGGTTAAAAAAATTATGGAAGCCAAAAGAGTAATACTGTTAGCCTGGGGTGAAGGAAAGTCAAATATTATTAAAGCTTCGGTTGAAGGGTCGGTAACCAATTTGGTACCGGCTTCTTTTTTACAGGAACATAGCAATACCACTTTTATTTTGGATAAAGCTGCTGCTTCAAAATTAACCCGCATCAATACACCTTGGCTGGTTGAAAAAGTAAACTGGACAGATACATTGATTAGAAAAGCAGTTTTAGGTCTTGCAATGCATTTGAAAAAACCAATACTGATGCTAACGGATGCCGATTATATTGAGAACGGGATGAGTGATTTACTTGCAGATTTAGGTCCGGCGTACGATATCAATATTCAGATTTTTAATAAACTTCAAAATACCATTACCGGATGGCCGGGCGGAAAACCAAATGCAGACGACAGCAAAAGACCTGAAAGGGCAGAACCTGCAAAAAAACGTGTCCTTATATTTAGTCCGCATCCTGATGATGATATTATAAGTATGGGAGGAACTTTCAAGCGCTTACACGAGCAGGGACACGAAGTACATATAGGGTATCAGACTTCCGGGAATATTGCTGTAGCCGATGATGAAGCTTTGCGATTTGCGAGTTTTGTCTGTGACTACAATGATAAATTCGGAATCAAAAGTGCTGAAGCCGATAACATTTACAAAGAATCACTTCGATTTCTTCAAAATAAAAAGAACAGTGAAATTGATATTCCCGAAGTACGAAACATTAAAGGATTAATCCGAAAAGGAGAAGCACAGGCTACGTGTTACTTTGTTGGATTGCCAGATAGCCAGATTCATTTTATGGAACTTCCTTTTTATGAAACCGGTACTATTGAGAAAAAACCATTAGGTGAAGAGGATATTCAGATTACAATGGATTTGATTGAGAAAATAAAACCACATCAGATATATGCTGCCGGAGATTTGGCAGATCCGCACGGAACTCATAAAGTATGTCTGGACGCTGTTTTTGAAGCTGTAAAAAGATTAAAGTCAAAAGATTTTATGAAAGACTGTTGGGTTTGGCTGTACAGAGGTGCATGGCAGGAATGGGGAATTGATGAAATAGAAATGGCTGTACCAATGGGACCGGATCAGGTACTTGAAAAGAGAAAAGCCATTTTTAAACACCAGTCACAAAAAGACGGAGTGGTTTTTCAGGGTTCTGACAGCAGGGAATTTTGGCAGCGTGCCGAAGACAGGAACAGAGAGACTGCACATTTATATCATCAGCTTGGATTATCTCATTATGCAGCGATGGAAGCTTTCGTGAGATGGATATATTAATAAGACTTTTGTTATAGATTTTAACAAGACGACCTTCTGTAGCCCTTTAATTTACTGGGGTTAACAAAAAAATCCATGTTTATGAATAACATGTCCATTTCTTAATAATTCTTTAAAACTAATTTCGTCTAAACTATTTAACCAATTAACTAATACTGAGTATGGAAAAATTAAAACTTTTATTGTTAGCCTTCTTTTTAGGTCTTTCAATTAATTCATGGGCACAGAAAACAGAAGTGTCCGGTGTAATTTTAGATGAAAAGAATTTACCCTTGCCCGCGGCTAATATTCTTGAAAAAGGTACTACCCATAGTGTAGTAACAGATTTTGACGGTAAATTCAAAATGTCTGTTTCAAATCCTAATGCAACCTTAGTGGTTTCTTTTATCGGATTTACAGATCAGACAATCAAATTAGACGGATCAAAAACAAATTTTACAATTAAACTGGCTTCTGCTACTACTGCTTTGGAGCAGGTTGTTGTTGTTGGTTATGGTAAAGGATCCCGTAAAAATTTGACAACTTCCGTAACTTCTGTAAAAGCAGATCAATTAAATAATGGAGTAATCAGTGACGTTGGTCAGTTACTTCAGGGTAAAGTGGCAGGTTTGAATGTTTCTACCAGTGGAGATCCTACTAAACAGTCATCAGTAGTATTGCGTGGAGCTTCTACCTTAAACAGTTCTCAGGGACCTTTTTATGTAGTAGACGGAATTCCGGGTGTTGATATTTCTATCATCGCGCCAGAGGATATTGTTACTATCGACGTACTTAAGGATGCTGCTGCAACTGCTATCTATGGTAACCGTGCTGCAAATGGGGTTATCATGGTAACAACAAAAAGAGGAGGAAAGGATAAAACTCAAATTAGTTACAGCAATTATTTTGGTAAAGAAAATGTTTCTAACCAGCTAGACATGATGAACGCTAAACAGCTTAGAGCATTTACAACTAAAAACAATCTGAATTTTACTCCTGAAAATGACAAAGGTGCAGATACAGACTGGCAAAAAGCAATTTTGAGAGAGAACGGTGCTTTGTCAAGCAGCCACAACCTTTCGATGAGCGGTGGAGGTGAACATGGAAATTACTTTGCAAGTATCTCTACCATCAATAAAGAAGGAGTTCTTTTGAGCAGTAATTTTTCAAGATTGATTGCCCACTTAGCTGTTGAACAATTTGCATTTGATGATAAGGTTAAATTTGGATTGAATGTAACGAACTCAAACAGTAAATATACTAATGTTCCTCAGCGTAACACAGTGCTTTTACAGGCAGTAAATCACCTTCCGGTTTCTCCGGTTAAAAACGAGGATGGATCATATTTTGAGAATTTCATTCAGACAAGTTATTTTAACCCTGTTGCCATGATCAATCATGGAGATGATGATACAAAAACAAATAATTTTGTTGGTAGTTTCACTACAGAGGTAAAACTTCCTTTTGGATTCTCTTATAACTTAAATCTGTCTTACCAGCAATTAAATTCGTTACATGGTGAGTTTTATGACAGTTATTATCAAAAATACAATAGTGCTAATTTCTACAATAATCCTGATGCACCACTTGTACATACATTAATGAATTTTGGAGTAAACGGATCAGCATTGAGAAGTTCATATCAGAACACTAATACAATTATTGAAAGCTTCTTAAACTGGGACAGAGATTTTGGTGATCATAAAATTAAGGCAGTTCTTGGATATTCATGGCAGGAAGATGTTTTAGGAGATGGATTTCAGTCTACAACAACTAATTTTCCTGTAGATGCTGTAAGTTATAATAACCTTGCTTTAAGTAACTATAATTCAGTTGCCGGTTACATAGTAAATTTTGGTGACAGCAAAGCGTATCAGAAAAAACGTTTAATTTCTTACTTCGGACGTCTAAATTACAATTATAAAGACAAATACCTTATTCAGGGAACACTAAGAAGAGATGGTGGTTCTGTGTTTGGAGCAAATAATCGTTGGGGTTATTTTCCTTCTGTAGGGGGTGCCTGGAGAATCGATAAAGAAGGTTTCATGAAAAACCAGGGAATTTTTACCGATTTAAAACTTCGTGCAAGTTATGGTGAAACGGGGAACTCTTCAGGATTTAATGCTTACACAGCACAGTTTATTTCAGGAAGCCTTGGAACATTCTATTACAATGGACAGCAGATAGGAGCTTACGGTCCAAATCAGGCAGCTAACCCGGATTTGAAATGGGAAAAAACAGCGACAGCAAACATTGGTCTTGATTTTACAATCTTAAAAGGAAGAGTATCCGGTTCTGTCGATTTATACGACAAGAAAACTACAGATATGATCTTTAACTATTCTGTAAACCCGGTATTGGTACCAGTAGGAACAATTGTTGCCAATGGAGGTAATATGTCTAATAAAGGTATTGAGGTTGGTTTGAACATCAATGCAATTAAAACTAAAAACTTTAGCTGGACAACCAATTTGAATGGTTCTCATAATAAAAATGAGATTACTAAATTAACAAATCCATATTTCATTGGAGGAGATTCTATTCGTAGAGTTCAGCCGGAAGGTGCTGGACAAACAGGAAGTACTTTACAGATTTTTAAAGAAGGAAAACCTCTTGGTCAGTTCTTTACACTTAAATATGCAGGGAAAAATGCAGATGGTGTTTCTCAGTATGTTGCAAAAGACGGAAGTTTAACAACTACACCTGCAATTGGTACAGATTACCACTATGCAGGAAGTGCACAGCCTAAATTTTTACTGGGATGGGATAATAATTTCACATACAAAAAATTTGATTTGAACATTTTCTTCAGAGGAGTATTTGGTAACAAAATTTTCAACGCGACCCGTGCAGATTTGTTCAGACCTACTACGGCAATGACAACTAATATTCTGGCAGATGCAGCAAATGAATCTCCAAATGATTTGAATGCTTATAAATATTCATCTCGTTTTATAGAAGACGGTAGTTATATAAGATTAGATAATTTGACTTTAGGATATGATTTTGGTAAAGTAGGTAAGTACATCAAAAAAATCCGTATTTACGAAACAGTAAACAATCTTTTTGTTATTACTAAATATTCAGGAATTGATCCGGAAGTAGAACAGGGAGGAACTGCTCCTGGTGTAGATTCAAATAACTTCTATCCAAAAACCAGAACCTTTTTGTTTGGTTTAAATGTGGTATTCTAAAATTAAATTGTAAAAATTATGAAAAAGATATTAAAATATTTAGGACTTCCATTACTTGTAGCTGGCTTATTATCTTCCTGCAGTGATTTGGATGTTCCAATTGAAACACAGCTTACCCCGGATGTATTTCCGCAAAATGAAGCACAGTATATTCAGACAGCAGGTCCGGTATATGTTGCTTTCCGAGGAGAATATTCATTTGCATGGTGGTTTACACAAACATTAAGTACAGATGAGTCTATTATGCCTGCCCGTGGAGGAAACTGGTATGATAACCAAAACTACAGAATGCTGCATTACCACGACTGGACACCGGATAATGGATGGGTATCAAGTCTTTGGGATTGGTCTTCAAAAGTTATTGGAACAAGTAATCAGGCGATTTCAATACTGAATCAGGCAATGCCGGAAGGAGCAAGTAAATCGACTATGATTGCAGAATTAAAAACAATGCGCGCCATTTCTTATTTTATGAAGATGGATAGTTATGGTAACATTCCTTTAGACACTGTTTATGGAGATTTTACAGCTCATGCTAAAGTTGACAGAAAAGTAGTTTTTGAATTCATTGAAAAAGAATTGAAAAAAGCGTTGCCAAATTTAAATGCTGCATCAGGCATTACTACTTATGGAAGACCAAATAAACAAACTGCAAACGCATTATTAGCAAAAATGTATCTGAATGCACAGGTTTATACAGGGACTCAGCGTTATAACGATTGTATTGCTGCTTGTGATGCTGTAATCAATTCAGGATTATATGCTATTGAACCAAGAGCATCTTATCTTCAGATGTTTTATCCAACAAACGGACCATTGATGAAAGAATTCATTTTTGCAGTTCCTTACGATCCGGCTGCTACTGCTGTAGGCTATAACGGTCAGATGTATCATGCGCGTTATGATGTGCCTCGTTCTGAAAGAGCAAAATTTGGATTACCTTTTACGCCTAGTGCACCAAGAAGTACCCTGCCATCTTTTTATGCTTATTTTGATGATGCTAATGATATTCGTAACAAACAATGGCTGACCGGTTTACAGTATATGAATGATGGAGTTACTCCGGTAACTGTTACTACAACTAAAAAAGGTTATGATCAGTTTTATACAGGTTCAGATGGTAGCGCTGCTTATACATATCAGGTAAATTTAACTCCGGATATTGTACTGCGTCAGAATCCTACTTTGTTCGACTGCGGAAATGATGAAATTGCATGGAATATGGGATACAGAAATATTAAATTTTATCCTGACGCTACTTCTACAAGCCGTAACCAGAATAATGATGTACCATTTTTACGCTATTCTGATGTAATCCTTATGAAAGCTGAAGCGATTCTTCGCGGAGGAAGTGAGACTTTAGGTCAGACAGCACTTTCATTAGTTAATATGGTTCGTTCTAACCGCAGTACATCTGCAGCATGGACAAGTGTAACTTTAGAAGATCTTTACAAAGAAAGATGTCGTGAATTTACTCATGAAGCATGGCATAGAAACGATATGATTCGTTTTGGAAAATATGAAGGACAATGGGGCTTTAAAACTGATGCAACAACTAATCGTCGTATTTTTCCAATCCCAACTAATGCTTTGGTTTTAAATCCTGCATTAATCCAGAATGACTGGAATTAGAAATATTATGGATTGTAAATAGATTAACTCATAAAAAGGAGAAGATAATATTCTTCTCCTTTTTATTAAAAACCTGCTTGTCCTTTTTTTGAATATAGTTTGCTTTTGATATATCTATTCATTTTTAAATAAATATAATATTTTACTTGTTAAATTTTGATGATTTTCAATTGAATGCAAAATCATCAAAAAGCTTATTCAATATACAAATTAATAAGATCTGCCAATACCTTTATAATAGATGAGACTCAATAAAATTTATAAAACCGGATGCATTGGAATAAGTTTAGTTCTTATTCTTTTAGTGTCATGCAAAGCAGAAAAGAGTGTTTCCTTACCAAAGGAAGAGCCAGTAAACATGGTGTATCCTTTGCTTGATACCGAAAATTCAAGATGGTTTTACTTTTCGTCTGCAAACCGTCCGTTTGGTATGGTCAATCTAAACCCTGATACTGAAATCAAAGGAGACTGGGGAGGCGGATACAAATACACTACTGATACAATTAAAGGTTTCAGCCATGTTCATGAATGGCAAATGTCTGCACTTTCAGTAATGCCTGTAACGATCACAACGGAAAATAGTGCAAATATCTTTTCAGATTTTTATTCTAAATTTAGTCATGAATCTGAAAAAATATTTCCAGGTTATCATTCCGTAGTACTCGACAGGTATCAAATAAAAGCAGAACTAACCAGTACAAAAAGAGTTGGCTTTCATAAATATACATTTCCAACGAACGCCCAAAAAGCAATTCTTTTCAATCTAAACACCATTTTAGGACCTTGCGAAAACACTAATGGAACACTTGAAAAAAACAATGATTATGAACTTTCAGGATCGTTGGTTTTAAGTACCAATTTCAGACGCCCAAAGCCTTTAACAGTATATTTTAAAATTAAATTTAATGAACCGATTACTTCAATTGAACGAAATGCAGTGACAGGAAATTATTTGGTATATTTTGGCAAGACCAAAGACAAAATATTGATGAAAGCAGGTATTTCATACACTTCGGTTGAAAATGCAGCAAACAACATACAGCAAGAATTGACTCACTGGGATTTTGATAAAGCAGTTGCTGATTCAAAAAATGAATGGAATAACTTATTGGGCAGAATTAAAGTTGAAGGCGGTACCGAAACCGATCAACGAAGATTTTATACTGATCTCTGGCATGCTTTGCAGGGAAGAAAAATAATTAGCGATGCCAACGGTGCGTATCCTGACAATACAGGAGAAAAGTTCAGAATCGGACAATTACCGCTTGATGAAAATGGAAAACCAAAATTCAATCACTATAATTCAGATGCATTCTGGGGCGCTCAATGGACAATTAATACGTTATGGGGACTGGTTTATCCCGAAATTATGGATGAATTTGTGCATTCTTTAATGCAATATTATAAAGATGGCGGTATGATTCCGCGTGGTCCATCAGGAGGTAATGATACGTATGTGATGACAGGAGCTTCAACGACTCCTTTTATAGTGACAGCCATTCAAAAAGGGATCGTAAAAGACGATTTAGAGGCTATTTATGTTGCGCTGAAGAAAAACCATATGCTAAATGGTATCATGGGAAAAGCTGGATACGAACATAATACAAATCTGGGTGGCGGATTAAAATATTATATCGAAAAAGGTTTTGTCCCTTATCCAATTCCGGAAGGCGATTTTGGAAGCCATCAGGACGGAGCCAGCCAGACATTGGAATATGCTTATCAGGACTGGACGCTGGCTCAATTAGCCAAGAAATTAAATCATCAGGAAGATTATGATTATTTCATGACCAGATCTAAAAACTATCAAAATGTGTTTGACAAAAATGTAGACTGGATGCGTCCTAAAAATGTAGAAGGAAAATGGCTTGAAAATTTTGATCCGTATAAATATGAAAACGGTTTTATAGAATCAAACGGAGCTCAGTCAACCTGGTTTGTACCGCACGATATTGATGGTTTGGCAGAATTGATGGGAGGAAAGGAAAAAGCAGTTGAAAAACTGAATAAGCAATTTGAAACGGCAAAGGATTTAAAATTTACATCAGGAACATCTCATGATGCGGAATTACACCCTGAGTTCAGCCGTATTCCAATCAATTTCGGAAACCAGCCTTCTATTCAGACATCCTTTATTTTTAATTTATTAAGAAGACCTGATCTCACACAATACTGGACCAGAAACGTAATAAAAGAAACTTTTAGCGGATTATCTCCGGCTACAGGGTACAACGGAGATGAAGATCAGGGATTAATGGGAAGTCTGAATGTCTTACTTAAAATTGGTTTGTTTCAAATGAATGGAGGAACTGACAAAGAAGCTGAATATCAAATAGGAAGTCCTCTTTTTACTAAAGTATCCATTCAACTAAATCCAAACTATTACAAAGGCAAAAACTTTGTTATTGAAGCTCCAAAAAACAGTCCTGAAAACATTTATATCAACAGAATAAATTATAATAATACAGCTGTAGAAAAACAGACTATTTCGCACAGTGCAGTTACAAACGGAGGAAAATTGATTTTAGAAATGTCTAATAATTCTAAGCAATAATATTTTTTTTATCCATTGGATTTGAATGTCATCCTGAGTCCATTCGGCTTCGCTCAGGATAAACTCCGTGGAAGGCTTTTAACAGTAGAGGCTAATTATAAATTACCGAAAAAATAAAATGAGCAATGAAAATATCTACTAAAACGATCATTTTTTTAGGAATATCATTATGCTGTACGTCAGCAAATTATGCCCAGACAACGGTTCACAATTATGTAGATCCTATGATTGGTTCTGAAGGAGTAGGCCGTGTTTTTATTGGTCCGTCATGTCCATACGGAATGGTTAAACCTAGTCCCGATTGTACGGTAAGCCCCAACAGTGGCTGGTTGCCATTGCCTAAAGAAGTAACCGGATTTAGTCAGGTTCATGTGAGCGGAACTGGTGGTGGACCTAAATACGGAAATATTCAGATTATGCCTTTTTCTGGCGTTTTGGATAAGCTTGATCAGGCTTCTCACAGGACTGAAGAAAATGTAAAACTGGGTTATTATGAAACGGTTTTTAAAGAAAATCACATTAAAACTGAAATTACAACCGCCGAGAAAGTTTCATTTTACAGAATTACGTATCCAAAAAATGCAACAAAAGATTTAAAAATTGACCCGGGATTTTTTCTGGGAGAATCTCATGAACCTGAAGGAAGGGAAGCTCAGCAGTTTGTGGGTTCTCAGATTGAAATTGTTTCAGATACCGAAGTTCGTGGTTACAGCAGAATCAGAGGCGGATGGAATAACGGACGTGCTTATACTGTTTACTTTTGGGCAACATTTGATCAGCCAATTGCAAAATACGTTACATGGAAAGACGGCAAATTTTATAATAATCAATCGGCTCAATTTGATTCAGGAAAAAAAACAGCTGCTTTGGTTTCTTTTGGGAAAGACGGAAAACAGGAACTCAATGTGAAAATTGGTATTTCTTTTTTAAGCGAATTAAAAGCAAAAAACAATATTGAAGTCGAAATTCCACATTGGAATTTCAATACGGTTTTGTCATCCTTAGAAAACAAATGGGAACAGTTACTAAGCCGTATTCAGCTTTCTCCCGATACTTCTGCAGATTATAAAAAGATGTTTTACACTGGTTTATATCACACCATGATTATGCCTGTTGACAGAACCGGAGAAAATCCTTTATGGACGAATGACGAACCCTATTACGATGATTTTTATTGTATCTGGGATACTTTTAGAAGTTCGAGTCCATTGATTACGCTTATCGATTCTAAACGTCAGGTAGAAATTGTCAATGCAATGCTGAACATTTACAAACGAGAAGGTTATTTACCGGAAGGCAGAAGCGGTAATGATAACGGTAGAACTCAGGGTGGCTCAAATGCAGAGACAGTTCTTGCTGATGCATTTGTAAAAAACTTAAAAGGAATAGATTATGAACTGGCATTAAAAGCAATGCTTAAAGATGCGACAATACCGCCTGGTGGAAATGAAGAGAGAGAAGGAAGAGGCGGTTTATTGGATTATTTACGTTTAGGTTATGTTCCGTTTGGTACAGATCGTGCCGGAAACCGTACCATGGATTATGCTTACAACGATTATAATATTGCCACGGTTGCCAAAGGTTTAAATCATACTGAAATTTACAATCAGTATATCAAACAGGCTGATAACTGGCAAAATTTATGGCGTTCAGATTACGTGAATAATGGTGCCACAGGATTCATTATGCCAAAAGACGCTTCTGGTAACTGGCTGGATGATGTTGTTTTTGGCGAATCAAAAATTCAGAAACCGACTTATAAATATACCCCAGTCATTACAGAATCCCCATGGTACGTTTGCCACTGGTGCGTATTCTTTTATGAAGGAACTTCATGGGAATATTCGTTAAGTGTTCCGCATGATCTTCCCGAGGTTATTCGCAGATCAGGTGGTGACGTTGCTTTCAAAAACAGACTGGATACTTTTTTTGATTCTAAATTGTATGACGTTTCGAATGAACCTTCCTTTTTGGCGCCTACAATGTATCACTGGATAGGTAAACCGTATTTGAGCAGTGACCGAATCAGAGCCATTATAAAAGATAATTTCAATACGTCACACGAAGGGTTGCCTGGTAATGATGATTCAGGTGCTATGTCGTCCTGGCTGGCTTTTCATATGATGGGATTGTATCCAAACGCCGGTCAGCCTTATTATTTACTGAATACACCCTTGATTAAAGAAATTACTTTACAAGTAGGAGAAGGCAAAAACTTTAAGATTATGACCAAAAAAATGAGCGAAAAAAATAAATACATCAAAACTGCTCTTTTAAACGGACAGCCTTACAACAAAGCCTGGATTTCGCATGAAGATATTGTTAAAGGAGGTGAATTGATTTTCGAAATGGATTCAAAACCTTCTGTTTGGGGAACAACTATTTTACCACCAAAAAAATAAGCAATGATGAAAAATACAATTTTTACCGTCCTTTTTTGTGGAATAATTCAGTTAGTTTCAGCACAGGGTTTTGTTCCAACAATAAAAAACAATACCGAATTGCATTACATCTGCAAACTCCACGGTCAAACCCGAACTTTAACACTGACGTCTAAAATAACGGCAGATGCACTTGTTTTGAAGCTCGACACAAGAGATGTCAATAGCAATATTGTTACTACTACTGAAGCTCTGAAAAACGGTAATGCTTTAAGTTATAATCAAGGCGAAGATGCACCGATTTTAAATCTGAAATCAAACGAAACTTTCTTTATGATTTCACAGTCAGCTTATCAGGATTTAGTGAAAAACAACAAATTCGTTTACAATAATACAACTTATGTTTTAGATCAAGACACAGATAAAAACAGTATAACCATTGAAGGAAAATCTGTAGATGCTCTGCATATAATCGCACAGATTGATGAAACCGAAATGTGGATTGTAAAAAATCCTGAGTATCCTTTAATCTGTAAAATAACTAAAAACCCGTTGGGAATCAACTGGACATTAGTAAAAATTGTAGATAAGTAATTAGGGATATTTTTAATAAACCAAATCAAAAAGTTAAATCAGTAATAAATAACAATATGAAACATCAAATGAGCCGAGGAGAGTTTATAAGGCTGGGAGGCCTTTCGCTTGCAGGAGCTTTAGTGAGTAATGTTGTTTTTGCAAATGATTTTTTTTCAGACAACATTACTGCGAAAGAAGATACTGAATTAATGAAAAAGCTCATTTTGAGCAATGATGCGAAGGTTAGAAGCATATTAAACAAAGCTCCGGTTGATCCGGCTGTGAAACTCAATAATTTTCGCGGAATTGCAGCTGCTATAACCACAATGACAGCTTCCATATCTAATCAGCAATCAGAATTTTATAAGTCAAAAATTTTGACTGAGAAACTGAATGAAGCTATTGATGTTTTGTTAAAGGAACAATACAGCGATGGTACACTGGATGCAGGAGGAAACAGGCAGTCTCCGCCAGACACGGCTTTTATTTTAGAATATATTTGTCCTGCTGCAATCATTTTAAAAAACAACAAACAAAAAGATTTAGAAGGATTACGGGAAAAACTGAAAAAGTTTATTCTGAATGCAGGAGAGGCTATGGTTACCGGAGGTGTTCATACACCCAACCACAGATGGGTGATTTGTGCTGCTTTGGCTAATATTAATTTTTTATATCCTGATGCCAGATACGTGCGAAGAATTGACGAATGGCTGGCTGAGGGGATTTATATGAATGAAGACGGGCATTATGCTGAACGAAGCGGAATTTATTCAGCTGTGATAGACAAGGCTTTGATTACTATGTCCCGATTATTAAACAGACCGCAGCTGCTGGAAATAGTAAATAAGAATCTGATCACTTATTTTTATTACACTGAACCAAATGGTGATCTGGTTACAGTTGATTCAAAAAGACAGGATCAGTTTATGAATTTAAAGGTTTCCAAGTTTTATCTGCAGTACCGATATATGGCAATCCGAAACCATAATCCGGTATTTGCTTATATGATTAATGTTATTGAAAAACTTCCGGATTTTGCCAACGAAATTTTGCCCGATTCTTTGGCCTTTTTTATGGAAAATGAAGAACTCAGAAAACAAATTTCTGTAAAAGGAACGGTTGAAAATGATTTTGAGAAGTTTTTTGCCATTTCAAATCTGGCAAGGATTAGACGCGGTAAAACTTCGGTAACATTATTTGGAGGGAATGACAAGCCGGTAATGATTGTTTCAGGAAGATCCTCGAATCCGAATTTTTTAATGTATCGAAAAGGAGAAGCAATACTAAAATACATGCGCCTTTCTACTTCGTTTTTCAGGATGGGATATTTCAGCAGTGACGGAATCATAAAAGAGGGAAATAAATACATTCTGAAAGAAACTAAAGAAGCCGATTACTATCAGCCACTTACCGAAGAATTTCGCAAAGCAGATGGTGATTACAAACTATCCGAATCTCCTGATGGACGTTTTTGGAATAAAATGGATTTTGATTCCCGTATAAAAAGCAACGTAAAAACGCAGACAACTGTTATTGAAATTACAGAAAATAACGGTGCGTTAAGTCTTGATTTTAAAGTGGACGGGCCTCCAAATGTGGAAGTAACTATCGAAATGTGCTTTAAAGAAGGAAGCAATGTAACCGGTGCGATAATGGATGAAAAAAAGAATTTTTTCCTGAAATCAGGACAAGGAACACTTTCAGCAGGAGGAGATACCATACAATTCGGCCCGGGGAAATGTGAGCATTTAAATATAGAAAATCTGGATAGTGAGGAATATACCTATCATCAGGGAAGTCTGCGCACAAATGGTGAACATGTATACATTACCGGATTTACGCCATTTCATCACAAAATGGTTATTTCTTAATTAAACACTACTTACATGAATTTTCAATAAGTCTTAGTCAGTTTTAAAATTTAATTTAATGAATTAATAATTTAATTTAAGAATTAGTTTCAATTAAAAACAGATTTGAATTTGTGTGAATCTGTGAAATTTATATTTAACTTTTTTAAACGATTAATTTCTTAATATTATAAAAAATGTTGTGGTATTATTGAAAGGTTGTTTTATTTTTACGGAAATTAAATTAATCTTATAAATAATTGAAATTATGAAATTATCATTTTTAGCTGCTTTACTGTTTTGCTGTATTGGTTTTGCACAAAATAATACAGACACCAGTTTGTATATGAAGTCCGATAAAATAACGTATTTAACAGATATTGGTTCAGAGTCGGGAGATTTGTACAAAACAATCGGGCATCACGGACCGGCAATTGAAAACGAGTGGATGGCATTGAGAATTTATTTTAGCGATAAAGTAGCTATTGATGTATATAATAAAGCTAAAGCAGGATTAGAACTTAAAAAAGCACAGTGGTACCCAACTCCGGAACAGCAAAAAGAAGGCTGGGGAGCTGATTATTATAAAGTAGCAGCAACCAGTGGTTTAGGAGGTGTAAAACTTTGGGACGGTGAAAAAGTAGTTCCGTTGAACCCTGTTACAAACCGTTTGGCCCGTGTTGGAAAAACAGATACTACTTCATGGATGGAAATGATTTCAAAAGGTGTTCCTTACAAAGGGAAAAAAGTAGATATCATGGTTCGTGTAACTGTATTTTCAGGAAAAAGAGATGCTAAAGTAGAGGCTTTCAGTTTAACCGGTGAAAAAGTACAATTTGTTACAGGAATCAATTATTTTAAAGATTTCGGAATTAAAAAAGGTGCAAATTATATTGCGGTATGGGGAAAACACCCTGAAGACGTAGCAGCAGAAATTATTGAAGTTGGGGCTGCCATTATGTACAATCCTAAAGATTATGTAAAAACTAATGATGATGGAACGCAATATTTGTTAATCTCTAAACCAACAAAACATTTAGAAACAAAAATTATATCTTCTTGCGCAAGAGAAACAGAACTAAACACTTTAGATAAATTAGAAGCTTACATTAAATAGTAAGATTATCTGATTTATATTTTATTACAGACAGTTTTAGTTTAATTTTTTTTGTTTGACGGTATTTACTAAAAGAATAAAAATGTCAAAAATTAAACTAAAACTGTTTTTTATTACCTCATTAATCAGTCTTTTTACGTTTGGTTTTGAATCGAATGCGCAGAAATCTCAAAAGGATTTTCTAATTACCCAATATGGTTCAAAAGCAGATGGAAAAACGATTAACACTATTGCAATCCAAAAAGCAATTGATGCCGCTTTCAAAAATAAAGGAGGCCGTGTAGTTTTTCCCAAAGGAACCTTTTTGTCAGGGAGTATCTTACTAAAAAGCAATGTAACTTTATATTTTGAAGAAGGATCGGTATTACTTGGAAGTACAAATCCGAAAGACTACCCAAATATGACTTTTGAAGGAAGACCTGATTCTCCTAAGAAAGACGACAACTCCCAAATGGCTTTGATTATTGCTCATAAAGCCAAAAACATTTCGTTAAAAGGCCAAGGAACTATTGACGGTCAGGGTTTACAACTGGCTTTAAATATTGACAGTCTTCATCATGCAGGTATTGCTGTAGATCCAAAATACAGTCTTCGCAGAAACAGACCAAATGAAACCATGAGGCCAAAATTATTTCGTTTTTCACAATGTCAATCTATTGTAATCGAAGGACTGAAAGCAGGAGAAGCTTCCTGCTGGGGTTTGTCCTTCGAATTATGTAACAACTTAGTTTTGGATAATCTCAAAATAGTAAACCGTTCTTACTGGAACAATGACGGAATAGATATCACAGATTGTAAAAACGTAAAAGTAACCAACTGCGATATCAACGCTGCCGATGACGGAATTTGTTTAAAATCCTATTACCCGGGATTTTATAATGATTCGGTTTGTATTTCTAATTGTACCATAAGATCCAGCGCAAGTGCCATAAAGTTTGGAACTGCCTCTTTTGGCGGATTCAAGAATGTTATCATCAGGGATATTAAGGTTTATGATACATTTCGTTCAGCCATTGCAATAGAATCTGTTGATGGTGCTTTTATAGAAAATATAGAGGTTTCAAATATAGATGCCGTGAATACAGGCAATGCTGTTTTTATACGTTTGGGACAGCGAACAGGTGATAAACCCGGAAGTATAAAAAACGTACACTTGAAAAATATAAAAGTACAAGTACCGTTCGGACGTCCCGACATTCATTATGATTTAAGAGGACCAGAAGTCGATTTCTTTCACAATCCTTTTCCGTCATCGATTGTAGGCTTGAAAGGGCATAATATCGAAAATGTAGTTTTAGAAAACATCGAAATCAATTACCCCGGAAGAGCTACAAAGGGAATGGCTTATATTCCGTTAAACCGATTACATCAGGTTCCGGAAGCAGCACAGGATTATCCTGAATTTTCTATGTTTGGAGAATTGCCTGCTTATGGTTTGTATGTGAGACATGCCAACGGAATAACTATGAAAAATATCAAATTCATATTAGATGATGCTGATTTCAGGCCTGCTTTTATATTTGATGATGTCCAAAATATAAATATGGAGAAAATAAATCTTCCTGAAACAAAACACAAACAAATAATTTTCAAAAATGTAGTTTCAGCAATGTTAGAAAATGAGTTGTCAGAACAAAAACTAATGATAGATAAACAGTAAGATTTTGAATTAAAGATGTGTCAGGCTGAGCGGAGTCGAAGTCCCTTATGGTTTAAAAGCCTTCGACTCCGCTCAGGATGACACCTAATATATTAATTAAAGTATGTGTTTTAAAATTAGTGAAACGCCTTTTTTTAGTTTACAAAATCTATGTTTTAAATAAAAAAGTTATATGTTAAGAATATCAATTTGCATACTGCTAACACTTTCTTCATTTGCCTGTAAATCCAATAAGGCAGAAAGAAAAGCATCTTTGAAAATCGCTTTTATTGCCGATGCTCATTTACAGGATATTTTTGCAAAATTCGAAGACAATAATTACAAGGGAATCCAAAATCCCGTAACCGGAGAATACGCTAACATCAGGACAATGAATGCCCAATTGCATTCGACCCGAATTTTTAATGAAAACTATTTTGCTTTTTTAGAAGCTTTAAATGATATTTCAAAAAGAGGAATCAAACAGGTTGTACTTCCGGGTGATTTTAGTGATGATGGACAGCCCGTTCATGTGAGAGGTTTGAGGAAAATACTTGACGAGTATTCTAAAAAATACGGCATGTCATTTTTTGTAACTACCGGAAATCACGATGTGGTAAAACCCTTTGCTCAGGAAGCCCTAAAAACCGATTTTTTAGGGAAAGACGGTAAAGAACAAATTATAAGCAGCTCCAAAAACAATCTTCCTAAACATGAAAATCAGTTAGAACCTGTTATTACAGCCGATATCAAAAACTGGGGCTACAAAGAAACGCTAAATGAAATGCAGGCTTTCGGATTTTTTCCGCAAAAAAACTATTTGTATTGGGAAACTCCATTTTCAGATTATAATTATGAAAGTTATAATTTCGAAAAAGCTTTAGCTGAATCGGATTTAGAAAAAAGAACTTATTCTGTAAAAAACACGAATTTATTTCTTCCTGATGCGAGTTATCTCGTTGAACCTGTAAAAGGAGTGTGGCTCCTTGCAATAGATGCGAATGCTTATGTTCCGAATGAAAAATTATCAGGTCTACCTAATGATCCTCATGATTTTTCCGGTGCCAGTATTGGTTACAACAATGTACTCATTTATAAAAAACATTTAATAGACTGGGTAAAAAAGGTTTCGACAGAAGCAAAACAAAAAGGAAAAACTTTGATTGCCTTCAGTCATTATCCGATGGTGGATTTTAACGATGATGCTTCTCCTGAATTAAAATTGCTTTTTGGGTCAAACAAAATGCAATTATCAAGAGTTCCAAATGAAGAAGTAGCCCAAATTTTTGCCGATGCAGGAATTCAGATTCATTTTGGCGGACATATGCACATCAACGATACGGGAGTGCGAACAACTGCAAAAGGAAATACGCTATTTAATATTCAGACTCCTTCTCTGGCTGCTTATATGCCTGCTTATAAAATTCTAACCATACATCCAAATACAGTTCTTGAAGTAGAAACTGTGGTGATGGACAAGGTTTTAAATTTTAATAGTTTGTTTCCTTTTTATAATGAAGAATATACTCATTTACAGCAGATAAAAAGCCCTTCAATTTGGAATAGGGAAATTCTTAATACTAAAGATTATAAAGACTTTACAAAATGGCATCTAAAGGAATTAGTGAGGCTTCGGTTTTTACCGGAAGATTTTCCTTTAGATATTTCAGTCTCTCTTTTAAAACTTTCAGGAGCAGATTTAGCGTATATAAATAAAAATAATGCAGAAGTTGATGCAGCGTTTAAAAATAATTCTCTGACCATAAAAGATTTTGAATCCTGGACAGGTTTTGACATGATTTTCGATTTTTACAGATTGAAAAACGCTGATGAATTGGCCATTCCTGAAATAGGAACAAATAGATTAAAACAATACCAAATAGTTTGTGGACAATTAGAAAAATCAAGTAATGAGAAACTGGTTTTATGGGGAAAAATATTTCTGAAAACAATGAACAGCAAACCTTCGAATCATTTTAAGATTGACTTAAAAACGAATCAGATCATGCGCATAAATCCTTAAAATTAGCTAACTTTATTTAACCAAAAACCTCAATTCTATTTATAATTTATTTTATGAGAAAAAATCCTTTCATATTATTTCTGATCGTATTCATTTTTTATAATTCATATTCGCAGAATATAAAATTTACACATTACAACGATAATAATGGGTTGTCGCACAACTCTGTTAGACATATTGTTCAGGATAAAAAAGGTTTTTTATGGTTTGGAACTTTCTCCGGACTGAATCGTTTTGATGGCTATCAGTTCAAGAATTATCTAAGTTCTTCACTTGGCAATAATAAATTATACAATGACGACATTACAGCATTAGAACTCGATGAAGCATCAAACCACTTATGGATTGGTACCCGAAAAGGTCTGACGCTTTTTAAAATGGATACTCAGGCTTTTGTAACTTTTTTGCCTAATAAAAACAACGCAAACAGCTTACCTGAAGAAGAAATTCGTTCTGTACATGTAGGCAAATTTAAAAGAGTTTGGGTTGGGACTAAAACCAAAGGGGCATATATGTTTTTACTTGAAGAAAACAGATTTGAAAAGATTCCGATTAAAGGTTTTGATTATGTAAAAGAAATTTTTGAAGATAAAAAAGGAAATATTTGGGTTGGGAGTTACGAAAAAGGATCTGTGGCTAAAATAACGCTGGATTCAAAAGGTGCCATAGTAAGAATTAATAATTACACACTTACAGTTCCAAATTCTAATATCAAAAACCCATATGTCAACTTTATTTATGAAGATGCAAAATCCGATATTTTCGTAGGAACCCGTGAAGGGCTTTATAAACTGGATCAAAAGAAAGATTCTTTTACCAACTTATATATTGAAAACAAAGAAATCAGAGGAAGCTTAGGGCCTTATTTTTTATCAGTTGCTCAGGCACCTGATGGTAAATACTGGGTAGGAACTCTCGGAGGGTTATTGGTTTGCAAACAATTAGAAGATATACAGAAAGGGAATTACAAATGGTATTATTCCATATTGTCAGACAACACTTCTATCGTTGACAATTTGATTTCGGCACTTTATTTTGATGCCTCAGGCGTATTATGGATCGGAACAGAAGACGGACTGGATAAGTATGATCCTTACGAAAATCAATTTAACTTTAATAAAGATATTTCGCGTTACATAGGCAATCAGGCACCGCGTATAAGAGGTTTTTCTAAAACGTATGACGGAAAAGTAATTGTCGTAACCAATCATAATGGCCTTTTTATTTCAGGTTCCAATGGATTTGCTCCCTTATATAATACAGGAAAAGACATAGCCAGTATTTATTCTGATGATGGAAAGATTTTTTATTGCGGACTCTGGAACGGAAATATTTTAGTCTATAATTATGCTTCAAATAGTGCCAGAGAAATTTCTGCAGGCTTTGAAACGTCTCCTGTATTTGCTTTTAATAAAATAGACAATCAGTCGATGATGGTAGGTTCATTTGGAGAAGGAGCGGTTATTCTGGACACCAGAACATTATCAGTTCAGACTTCAAAAGGTAAATTATTACCCGGTTTTCAAATTAATGCCATAGAAAAAGACGGTCAAAATAATATCTGGTTTGCGACAGAAACCGGTGTTGTAAAATACAATACTATTTCGGGCAAAATTGAAACCTATAAAACACTTTCCAAAAGAGAAAACAGTGCTCCGCATGAAGATAATGTAAGCGATATTATGATTGACAAAGCCGGGAGGATTTGGGCTTCGACACGTTTTGGATTATGTCGTTATGATACTTCAAAAAACAAATTTGTTACGATAACCAAATTTAAGGAACTTTCGGGTAAATGGGTTACGGATATGTTATCAGATGCAAAAGGGGATTTGTGGTTAAATATCAACAATAACAGTATTGCATGGGTTAAATCTGATCTGAAAGACATTAATATTTACCATGTAAACAGCGGAAACAGATTGGATGTATTTAGTTCAGGAGGTTTTTTTAACTTTAATTCTAATATTTATTTAGGCGGTAAAAACGGTATTATTTCTTTTTCACCGCAATCGATGAAAAGAAATAAATGGTCACCTTTACCGGTAATTACCGAATTTAAAATCCAGAATGAAGAGGTGTTTCCGGAAATGGAGATCAACGGTGATGTTCCGCTTTCAAAAGAGCTGAATTACGGTAAAGAAGTAGAACTCAATTACAAGAACCGAAACTTTTCTCTTCAGTTTTCAACTCCTTCATTTGCAAATGAAAAGCTGAATAAATTTCAATACATGCTTGAAGGTTTTGATAAGGACTGGATATCAGCAAACAGCAATTCAAGAACCGTTCAGTACACCAACCTTTATCCTGGAAGTTATGTGTTTAAAATAAAATCGGCTAATAGCGACGGCAATTGGAGTAAGGTTGTTTCTTATAAAATCAAAGTACTTCCACCATTTTGGCTTACTCCAATCTCATTTTTATTGTTTTTCCTGCTTCTGACCCTTATTTTTTATTTTATCAGAAGAGAAATTAAAAACCGTATTCGCTTGAAACAGGAATTGCTTACCGAAAAAGTAAACAGGGAGCATGATGTAAAACTGAATAACGAAAAGCTTCGATTTTTTACCAATATTTCTCATGAGTTAAGAACACCGTTAACACTTATTTTAGGTCCTGCAAAGCAATTACTGGACGAAAACAGTAATGCTACAGATTATGAAAAAAGCAGGTACAATCTTATTTATCAAAATGCCAGCAGGCTATTGAATCTGGTAAATCAGGTACTTGATTTTAGAAAAGCACAATCAGGTGAATTGAAACTTAAGGTCACAAAAACTGATATTCTGAGCTATTCGAAAAACATTTTTGATTCTTTCAAAGAAATGGCTTTCAACAAAAAAATCAAATTGAATTTTATTACTGAGGACGAATCTATTGAGGGATGGGTAGATAATGATAAGTATGATAAAATTCTTTACAACCTGTTATCCAATGCTTTGAAGTTTACTAATAAATACGGAAATGTAGATTTATTCATCCGACTAAAAAACAATACAGATGAAATTCTAGTTATTGAAGTAATTGATGATGGTATCGGAATTCCGCTGAAAAGTCAGGAAAAAATCTTCAAACGATTTTATCAGGCAACCAACAGTAAAGCTCATAATACGGGTTCAGGTATTGGTTTGTCTTTGGTAAAATCATTAGTAGCGATTCACAAAGGATCAATCGCTGTAGAAAGTTCTTTAGGTAAAGGAAGTACATTCAGGGTTGAAATTCCGATAGATCGTGTTTCTTATGAAAGCAAAGAAGTTTTTGAGTATGCTTTGAAAAATGATAATCTGAGCATGCTGATTCCTGAAAAATCAGTTAAAAAAACGATTCAGAATACCGAATTGAAACAAAAAATACTGGTTATTGAGGATAACAGTGAGCTTAGAAAATATCTGGTAGATTTTCTCTCTGATTATTATAAAGTGTATGATGCAGAGAATGGGGAAGAAGGTCTTAAAATTTGCCGACAAATAAAGCCAATTTTATGTGTTGCCGATGTAATGATGCCTGTAATGGATGGGCTAGAATTTTGCAAAGAACTAAAAAACGATGAATTTATCAGCCATATTCCGGTTGTACTCCTAACGGCATTAGGGGAAAATGTTGACAAAGTTAAAGGATACGAAACAGGTGCCGATGGTTACCTGGTGAAACCTTTTGAACCAACATTATTAAAATCAGTTATCGAGAATGTTATCAAATCACGATTAGATCTGAAAGTAAAATTTTCAGGAGAAGTAGAGAGCAAAGTAAGTTTACTGACCCATTCTCCAATAGACGAAGAGTTTATGGAAAAAATTACCGCTTTAATCAATGATAACCTGAGCGAACTGGATTTGTCAACAGAATTTTTGTGTGATAAACTGGGAGTAAGTTCGTCAAAACTATACCGAAAGATAAAAGAATTGACAGATCTGGCTCCAAACGAATTCATCCGAACCATCCGTTTAAAAAAATCGGCAGAACTTTTAAAAACAAAAAAATACAACGTTTCTGAAGTAACGAATATGGTCGGGTTTAATGATCCGTTATATTTCAGCAGATGTTTTAAAAAACAGTTTGGTTTTCCTCCGAGTAAGCTTATCAATTAGAGGGACCAAAATTTATTATATAAAAAAGCAAAAATATTTAGGCAAAATCTGTAAAAAGAGTTGTTAAATAGTCCATATTGTACACTAAATGTAAAAAGTCAATTTTATAAAAAGAAAGTGTTTTTTGAAAATTGAATTAAAAGTATAATTCTTACATTAGCCGGTTCTAAATCTGAACTATGGAGAATTTTATTCTTTTTGCATTAATTGTATGCGTTGTTGTTTTATTTAATAATCTTTCGAAACTAAAAATAGAAAATGAACATTTAGATTCTCTTTATAAAAAAAATAAAGAGGATTTTAATGCCTTGAAAAAGGAAATTATTGAAATCAAAAAGCAACTTGAACAATCTGATTTTGTTGCTAAACAAGCACATGAAAAAGAAATAATTCCTGAACAGGTACAAGATATTGTTTCTCCGGTTGTTCCCGTGCCACTCGAGATTGTTGGAGATACTATTCAGACGGAAACAGATACTGCTGTCGATGAAGCTCTTGAAATACTTACTTTGAGCTACGAAAAGCAAACGGTTTACTCAGAAGATAAAAAAGAAAATGTTTCCGCAATAGAAACTCCGGAAGCTGTAGAAAATATTGAAATTCATGAAACACATGAACCAAAATCACAACCGGAATTTCAAAAGCAGGAAGAAGAAATTTATGTAGAAAGTGCATTTTCGATTCTAATAAAAAAGCTGGAAAAGCAATTTGCCGAAAACTGGACCGGAATTTTAGGAACGGCTATTATGGTTTTAGGAATTGGTTATCTGAGCATTTATACAGCTCTGAAAGTTTCACCAATGCTTCGAATTTTGATTCTTTGGCTTTATGCAGGAATTTTGGTTGGCTCGTATTTCTTTTTACAGAAAAAAGAAAAATGGTTTAAAACAGGACTTTGGCTTCGTAGTGCAGGCGCAAGTTTATTTTTGTTTGGCTGTTTTGGTGCTTCGCAAATTCCGGCACTCACGTTTGTGCATAGTATTCCGCTCGCATATTCGCTCATTGGAGTTGGAATTGCAATCAATTTATATGTTGGTTATATTATAAAACAGCAGACTTTCTTATCGCTTCACGTGATTCTGAGTGTCCTGGTTTTATGTGTAATTCCTGAAAAACTTTTAATTACATTTTTATTAGCGGCAGGAACTGCTACTGCCGGAATAATTTTATCGTATAAAGAAAAATGGGAATATCACTTATTGATTGTTATTTCTGCTTTTATCATATTTGACATTTGGTTTACTCAGGGTACACATTCTTTAAGTCCTTCTCAAAACATTTTTGCTATAATTGGTATTATATTGGTTTCTGTAAGTTGCATGTACATGCAATACCGTAATATTTATGCAGATACACGTTTTGACCGAATTGCTTTTATAACACATTTGACCAACTGGATTTTATTTGCTACAGGTTTAATTTTACATTCCACAGGAAGCAAAATCAAGATTTTCGTTTTATTTGCTGCAGCCATCATTTGTATTTTTGCAACTCTTTTTGCCAGAAAGAAAAAGATTTTTTGGCTATACCATTTAGACGGAATGGTTTCATTTATTCTATTTGCTTTAATTATTATAATGCTGAACGACTGGAAAGTAGGTTTTGATGTTATAGCTTGTGGGTTATACCTCTTAATCATTTCTTGTTTATTCGTAGTTTACAAAAGCAAAGAAATTTTACTGCATAAAATATTTTTAGGACTTAATCATATTTTCTGTTTAATTGCTTTTGTCTTTTTTGTGACGTACATCAATCCGTCATTTGAACAAAGTCACATTACAAATTCTTTTGCCACTGTGATTGCAATGTTTTCTATGACATTACTGGTCTCTGTTGTTTCTGCTGCAAAAAAAGAGTTTTTCGAAATAGATCCTTTTATCATTAAAAAAGATTTAAGCTTAAACGGAATATTCTCTGTTCTTTTTTCCATATTGTTTTTTATAAGTTGGTATCATACGATTGAGTTCTCGTTTTTTTATCCACTTTTATTTATTGCTTTAATGTGGTGTGGTTTACGATTCAGATTCAGAACGAATACTTTTGATCTAGGTAGATTTATCTTTTTAATCATTACTATTTTCACAGGAACCCTATTAGTTCTCACAGAACCAAAATCTAATTTGGATATTGCCTTCTTTTTAGGGATTATTGCAGTAATAACAGGTAACTGGTTTGTGAAATTATTTTATAATGATGATTCAATCATCAAAACCATTGGAATTATTGGCGTAAATGGTTTATTGGTTTCGCTTTTATACAAATATTTAGCGTCTTATACTATTATTCAGATTTTAGGATGGTTTGGTATTGCCTTGCTAAATCACGAATTTTTATGGATTCAGTTTAAACGAAAAACACTTAGAACGGATAACCAAATAGTGCTTTATGGCTTTTGTTTGGTATTTTCGATCTTTGGAAGCGCTTTGTTTGCCTATAATACCCGATTTTTAACTCATACCGAAATTGGATTAACTGCTGTTGGACTTTCTATAATTGAAATCTATATTCTATTTGCGGACAAAATCAGAAACAAATCGAATGCTGTGATTTCAGGTTGGGGGAAGTTAAACAGATTAAATTCTGAATTCATTCTTTTTAACGCTCTGGTCTTTGGATTTTCCTGTATTCAAATGGACTACATTCCTGTTTATTTAGGAGTTTTAGCATTGGTTACTTTTTGGGTTTTTCAAAAAATTGACAGACTTAAACGTTATAATATTTACTCTTTTGTCTTTTTAAACGTGGCTATATTTTTAAGCCTTTATTTAGCTGCTTTTGATTCAAATACAGTTAGTAAAAATATGCTTTACATTACGCAGGGAGTACTTGTTTTATTATCTGTAGGCTATAATTATCTTCAAATGAAAAGCCCAAAAGAAGGAGGGAAAATGTTTATTGCATTTTTACCTGTTATTCAGAATATATGGGTAATCGCTTTATGGTTTATTCAGGTTGAAGTGGTTTATTTACCGCCTTTATTAATGCTTTTGGCAATCCTGAATTTTGGTTTGATACTATACAGAAAAATAGAACTGGCTCCGGAAGCCGTTTTAGGCATTGCAGTTTTATCTATTATGACTTCTATTTTTTATAGTATCAGAGAACTTAATGATTTTACCTTGCTTGCATGGGGCTTACAGCTTTCAAGTATCGTTTTATTGATTGTTTTAGCACTTTTGATAAACAAAAAAGAGTTTATAAAATCACTAAAGATAGATTATCAGATTGTCATAAACATTTGGCTCTCTATCATTATGTTCACACAATTAGAACACAAATGGCTTCCTGTATTTTGGGCGGCAACAGCCATAATAAACATGGGGCTTTATTATAAAAAAATAGGAAGCAAAAAAGAAATCAGTGTTGTATATTATTTATTAGCAAATTTTCATCTAGCTTTTATTAGTTTCACTTATTACGAATCTAAATTTGAATATGTTTATCTCATCATATTTGCACTGTTAGCATTGTATATTTTTATTACTTATAAATATATCGAAGATTTCAAGTTTAAGAACAATATCATTATTTATCCGGCGACTTTTAGCATCGGGTTATTTTTGTATCTCACGTTCGACAAAGGAATCTTAACTTTCTTTTGGATTTTAGAATCTTTAGGATTACTAGTACTTGGAATTATCCTTAAAGAAAAATATTTCCGTTACGTTTCACTTTCGTTAGTCGGTGTTTGTGTAATCCGACTTATGTTTTTCGATTTATCAAATGCAGATTTCCTTATCAGGGCTTTAGTTTTATTAGGCGTTGGAGTAGTACTTTTAGTAATGAATACTTTGTTTAAAAAGTACAAAGAACGTTTTGATTAAAAATTGCAAACGTAGAGATGCACAGTAGTGCATCTACACATTGATAAACCAGAAAATGAGACGCACGGTTGTGCGTCTCTACAAATATTTGGATCTTAAATATTTTTCCTTGTAACCCGTTGGGTGAAATTAAAAATAAGTGTCAGGCTGAGCGTAGTCGAAGCTCTTTCGTGTTCAAAAGTCTTCGACTCCGCTCAGGATAACATCAATTCCTTGAGTTATAAATGATGGTTCACTACTGATTTTATACTTTTTATAATCAAATCAATTTTTTTAATCAATTTCACCCGACGGGTTTTCCTTTTAGATTTAATAAATTAATTTGTACAATGGATAAATAAAGGCTTCGGCATTGATTCACAATAACTTTAATAACTATTTTTTATTGAAAAATTCATATAATTTTAAATTCTATCCATGTTTTTGATGTATTAGTCCATTTTGTTTCCTGTTACTAAATCTATTTTTGTCTTATAACTTTTAATTTAAAATCTTATGAAAAAGAATATAGACACAGATAATCCGTTGCATAATTTAGATGAGTGGGAAGATGATTTGTTAATACGTTATCCGGATCCTTCTGAACCTGTAAAAGAAAAAGAAGAGTTTAGAAATTATGTAGATTCAGAAAGAGTAGAAACGGTTAGAGAATTTTACAGAATAAACCATACGTATCAGACTTATGATTTCGTATGCAGCAAAGAGCAGGAATTTTTACAGTTTAATAAAAAACAAATGTCAATTTGGGAAGCAGTTGATTTCCTGAATACACTTGTTGACGACAGTGACCCGGACATTGATTTAGATCAGACACAACACCTTTTGCAGACTTCAGAAGCGATTAGGGCAGATGGTCACCCTGACTGGTTTGTACTTACCGGCTTTATCCATGATTTAGGTAAAATTTTATGTTTGTTCGGAGAACCTCAATGGGCAGTTGTAGGAGATACTTTCCCTGTAGGATGTGCCTATTCTGATAAAATTGTTTATCCTGAGTTTTTCAAAGATAATCCGGATTATACTGATGAGAGATTCAATACTAAATTTGGAGTTTATACCGAAAATTGTGGTCTTGAAAATGTAAAAATGAGCTGGGGACATGATGAATACCTATATCAGATCATGAAAGACTATTTACCGGATCCGGCTTTGTATATGATTCGCTATCATTCGTTTTACTCTCAGCACAAAGAAAACGCTTATTCACATTTGATGAATGAAAAAGATATCGAAATGTTTGATTGGGTAAGAAAGTTTAATCCCTACGACTTATATACAAAAGCGCCTGTTAAACCGGATGTTAAAGCATTATTGCCATACTATAAAGAATTAGTAGCTAAATATTTGCCGGAAAAACTGAATTTCTAAGTATAATTTATATTGGTTAGAATTTTATAATTCTTTGGGTTGGAATATTTCAAAATAGAATTAAATGCAAAAAATCAAAACGAAAATATTTTTATTTGGTCTGTTAGTAATTTTTGTTTCAGGTGCTGCAGGACAGGAAAAAGACAGAAATGACTGGGAGAATCCGCAGGTATTTCAGATTAATAGAGAACCGGCACGAGCGTCTTTTCTCCCTTATGCAGACGAATCATCTGCTGTAAGTGATCAATATGAAAACTCACCATGGTATTTTTCCCTTAATGGTAAATGGAAATTTTCCTGGTCCCCAACACCCGATCAAAGGCCAAAAGATTTTTACAAAACAGATTTTAGCACTTTAAACTGGAAAGAGCTTCAGGTACCCTCTAACTGGGAACTACAAGGCTATGGAATTCCAATCTATACCAATATTACGTATCCTTTTGAAAGGAATCCGCCATTTATCAATCATGCTGATAATCCGGTTGGATCATACAAAAGAGATTTTATACTGCCGGAAAACTGGAAAAACCGTCATGTTTACCTTCATTTCGAAGCAGGAACATCGGCGATGTATATTTGGGTAAACGGAGAAAAAGTAGGTTATACTGAAGATACAAAAAGCCCTGCCGAATTTGACATTTCTAAATATCTGAAACCGGGTAAAAATGATGTTGCTGTAGAAGTATATCGCTGGAGCGACGGTTCATATCTGGAAGATCAGGATTTCTGGAGACTTTCGGGCATAGACAGAAATGTTTATTTGTACAGTACTGATACTATTCGGATTTCTGATTTTTTTGCTAAACCTGATTTGGATTCAAATTATAAAACCGGAAGTTTAAATGTTGAAGTAAGTTTAAAAAACCTGTCTTCTGTTGCTGTAAAAAATCAAAAATTAACTACTAAACTAATTGATGCTTCAGGGAAAGCAATTTTTGTTAAAGATTTAAAAGTGAATTTTGAGGCAAACAAAACCCAAACAGTCAGTTTTTTTCAAAATGTTTCCAATCCAAAGCTGTGGAGCAGTGAAGCACCAAATTTATATACACTCGTTCTATCATTAAAAGATGAAAAAGGCAGTATAATTGAATCCACTTCAACACAAATCGGATTTAGAAAGGTAGAATTAAAAGGAGGGGAATTACTCGTAAACGGCGTACGATTAATGGTTCATGGAGTCAATATCCACGAGCATAATCCTATAACAGGGCATTATCAGGATGAAGCCACGATGATGAAAGACATCAAAATGATGAAACAGCTGAATATAAATTCCGTTCGCTGCAGCCATTATCCGAATAACATTTTATGGGTTAAACTTTGTAATAAGTATGGCTTGTATCTTGTAGATGAAGCCAATATAGAAAGCCACGGAATGGGTGTAGAGGGACAGCCCCTTATTTGGATGAATCCAAAAACGAATCCGGGTTATCTTCCGGAATGGCATGCATCTCATATGGACAGAATTTACAATTTGGTCGAGAGGGACAAAAATGCACCTTCCGTAATCATTTGGTCATTAGGAAATGAAAGTGCCAACGGACCTGTATTTCATGATGCATACAAATGGATAAAAAAGAGGGACAATACACGTTTGGTACAATTTGAACAGGCAAAAGAAAATGAAAACACCGATATCATCTGCCCAATGTATCCTACAATTGCGTACATGAAAGAATATGCTGCTCGTAAAGAAGTTGCCCGCCCATATATTATGTGTGAGTATGCTCATGCAATGGGAAACAGCACAGGTAATTTTCAGGAATATTGGGATATCATTCGCGGAAGCAAAAATATGCAGGGCGGTTTTATCTGGGACTGGGTAGATCAGGGATTTAAAATGAAAGATGAAATCGGACGCGAATATTGGGCATATGGAGGTGATATGGGTGGTCAAAATTATACAAATGATGAAAATGGGTGCAATGACGGATTAGTATGGCCGGATCGTACTCCGCATCCCGGAGCATTTGAAGTAAAAAAAGTATATCAGGACATATTATTTAAATCTGTTGATATTAAGAACGGAGTTATTGAAATAATAAATGATTTTGGGTTCACAAATTTGGAGAAATACCACTTTGAATACCAAGTTGTAGAAAATGGGAAAATCATTAAAGAAGGTACCCTTTATGTTTCCCTGAATCCAAAATCAAAAAAACAGTTCAAAATTGATTTGCCAAAATTACAGGCAAAAGAAGGAACTGAATATTTACTGAATGTTTTTGCCTTTACCAAAACTGGTTCTGAATTACTGCCTCAGCATTTTGAAGTGGCGAGGGAACAATTTGTTATTGAAAGTGATAAATATTTTACGAAGACAGAACTGGTAAATACTTCTAAGATTCAGGATGATAAAAACGAATTTGTTTTGAGTTCAGCAGATGTTACAGTTAAGATCAGTAAGACAACCGGGTTGATTTCGTATTACAGTTTAAAGGGGGAGGAATACTTTAAACAATATCCGGAACCTCATTTTTGGAGAGCCCCAACCGATAATGATATGGGAAATAAAATGCAGATTAGATGTAATGTCTGGAGAACAGCCGGAAAAAATACCACTTTAGAGGATATTCAGGTTGTGGAAGAAAACGGAAAAAAATATGTCATAGCAAAATTAAAGCTTAATGATGTTTTTTCAGATTATACCATCAAATATTCTCTAAATAATAACGGCGCTTTAGAAGTTCAGTCTTCATTTAAACAAGGCAATAACTCTTTACCGGAAATGCCTCGTTTTGGAATGCTATTCGTCTTAAAAAACAATTTTGAAAATCTGGATTATTACGGAAGAGGCCCCTTGGAAAATTATCCGGACAGAAACACAGGAGCTTTCAAAGGGATTTATAAGAGCAAAGTAGCGGATCAATACGTGTCTTACACACGGCCGCAGGAAAATGGATATAAAACAGATGTTCGCTGGTTTTCGCTTTCAGACAATAGTGGAAAAGGACTGGAAATAAAAGGACTGCAGCCTTTGGGAATCAGTACACTGAATAATTATCCAAGTGATTTTGACGCCGGAATTTCTAAAAAAAATATTCACGCCAGTGATATTACACCAAGAAATGAAGTCGTAGTTTGTGTGGACTTAACCCAGCGTGGATTAGGAGGAGACAACAGCTGGGGATTGCCACCGCATGAACAATACCGACTGACGCAAAATGAATACAGTTACGGATTTGTTATAAAACCAATAGAATAATAACCGAAGTAATTTAAGCATGCTAAATCTTGCCCCGTTTAGCACTTAGGTATTTCACTTTTACATCCGATCACGTTCAGATAAAATGAACGTGATTGCTGTAAATTTTCAAGTCATTTAAAAAAGAGTAACCGCCATACTTTTGGCGAAATAATTTTGTAAATCAATAAATACTCATATAAACAGAACAATAAGTTGATACTCAATGCAGGAATCAACAGGTAAAATATGCTTTAAAATAAATCCGGTATGAACAAAATTATTACAAATAACAGATTAGTTTCTTTAGACGTTCTGAGAGGATTTGTTATGTTTTGGATTATGAGCGGCGAACATATCATTCACGCATTGGCCAAAGCAGCCCCAATTCCGGTTTTTGTCTGGATGTCTTCGCAATTGCATCATACTGACTGGGATGGAATCACGTTTTATGATATGATTTTTCCGGTGTTTTTATTCGTTGCAGGGGTTTCAATGCCGTTTTCTTTCGATAAAAAAATGAAACTGGCAGGAGTAATAGCACCAAGTGAACTTCCTTCGCAGGAAAAGAAAAAAATATACCTGTCTATGCTAAAAAGGACTTGCATTCTGGTATTCCTTGGATTTGTTGTCAACGGTTTATTGCGTTTTGACGGATATGACCAAACCCGTTTTGCCAGTGTACTAGGACGAATCGGAATTGCCTGGTTTTTTGCAGGACTGATTTATTTGAATTTTGATTTAAAAAAGCAGATAATCTGGTTTGCAGGTATTTTGATAGGTTATTATCTGGCGATGAAATTAATACCTGTTCCCGGATTTGGAGCAGGCGATCTAACAGCAGAAGGATCACTGGAAGGCTACATTGACCGTCTCTTGCTTCCGGGAAGACTACACAGCAAAGTATATGATCCTGAAGGTATATTTTCGACCATCCCAGCCGTTTCTACAGCTTTGTTGGGAATGTTTTTGGGGACTTTTTTAAAAACCAAAGCAGACTTTCTTTCGATAAATAAAATTATATTGATACTGGTTACCTCGGCTATTGTTTTAATAGGTACAGGGCTTCTTTGGGATTATGATTTTCCTATCAACAAACATTTATGGACTAGCTCCTTTGTTTGTTTTGTTGGTGGATTCAGCATCCTGTTTTTTACATTTTTTTACCTGATTATTGATGTGATGGGCTTTCACAAGTGGGCTTTCCCTTTAGTATTAATCGGTTCAAATTCAATTTTGATCTATATGGCGTCTGAAGGTATAGTCAATTTTAAACACACTGCCGATTTTGTCTTTGGTGGATTAATTAAATTTTCTCCTCCTGGCTGGCAGCCTGTATTTGCAACTATATCGGTAACATTTGTACAGCTTGTTTTGCTTTACTTTTTATATAAGAAAAAATGGTTCTTAAAAGTCTGATTCTATAAAATTATACCTTAAACTAACTAAAAACAACTAAACCACCACTACTAATTATCTAATAAACCAACCTCATTATGAATACTTTACAAAGTGCAGATTACATTGTTTTTCTTATCTATTTTGTGATTGTTGTTTCCTACGGAATGTACATTTACAGAAGTAAGAAAAATGCAATGACCAGTTCCAATGACTATTTTTTGGCAGAAGGCTCACTTACCTGGTGGGCCATTGGAGCTTCCTTAATTGCCTCTAATATTTCAGCAGAACATTTTATAGGCATGAGCGGTTCCGGTTTTGCCATCGGACTGGCGATTGCTTCTTACGAATGGATGTCGGCAGCAACGTTGATTATCGTAGCTATGTTTATTCTTCCTGTCTATCTTAAAAACAAAATCTTTACCATGCCACAGTTTTTGGCTAAAAGATATAACGGAACAGTAAGTACGATAATGGCCATAATCTGGTTATTAATATATGTATTTGTAAACCTTACGTCTATTATTTATTTAGGTGCTTTAGCCATTTCATCGATAGCACCTGTCAGTTTTCAGTTTTGTGTGATTGGACTGAGTTTGTTCTCGATCATTGTGACTTTAGGCGGAATGAAAGTAATTGGCTATACCGATATGTTTCAGGTGATAGTACTAATTTTGGGAGGTTTGGTAACGACGTATTTAGCATTAACCTTGTTATCAGAGCAGTTTGGTTTTGGAAAAGACATTTTAAAAGGACTTGCGGTTATTGCTGACGAAGCACCTGGTCATTTGCACATGATTTTAGAGAAATCGAATCCGCATTACGCTGAACTACCGGGAATGTCGGTATTGGTAGGAGGGATGTTAATCAATAATCTGGCCTATTGGGGATGTAATCAGTACATTGTTCAGAGAGCCTTGGGAGCCGATTTAAAAACAGCCCGAAAAGGAATTTTATTTGCAGCATTTTTAAAACTATTAGTTCCAATTATTGCCGTTTTACCGGGGATTGCCATGTATGTAATGCACCAAAACGGAATGTTTCAGCAGGAAATGGTAGATGCAGCAGGGGTTTTAAAACCGGATCACGCTTACCCAACATTAATGAATTTATTGCCGGCCGGATTAAAAGGAGTAGCACTGGCAGCTTTAACAGCGGCAATTGTAGCATCTTTGGCTGGTAAAGCCAATAGTATTTCGACTATTTTTTCTTTAGATATTTATAAAAAGTATTTCAACAGAGAAGCAACAGAAAGAAAACTGGTACTTACCGGAAGAGGCTGTGTAATAGTTTGTATGATAATTGCGGCTGTTGTGGCACCTCAATTAAAATCTTTAGATCAGGCTTATCAATTTATACAGGAATATGTTGGTTTCTTTTCACCGGGAGTTTTGGCTATCTTTTTATTGGGAATGTTTTGGAAAAGAACTACACCGGCAGCCGGACTTGCCGGAGCATTATTTACAGTACCTGTTGCTGCTGTATTAAAATTTCTGCCAATGTGGACCAACGGAGCCTTTCCTGATTATCCGTTTTTAGACCGAATGACGATTTCTTTCTTTATAATCGTAATTTTAATGATAGTGATTAGTCTTTTGAAACCTTCATCAGAACAACAGCAGCAAACTCATAGTATAGAGGTAGATACATCAATGTTTAAAGTTTCTTCAGAGTTTATTATTGGTTCCTTTATTATTAGTGGAATATTAGTAGCATTATATACTGTGTTTTGGTAAACATAATTGAGGGTAATATAAATGAAAATATAATGAATAATAAAAGAATTCTAAAAAGCAGTTTTGTCATTTTACTTTTTCTTTTCCTGTTTAGTTTTAATACAGAAAGTTATGCTGGTAAAAAGAAAGATTATTTGATTACTTCTTTTGGCGCTGTTGCAGATGGTAAAACAGTAAATACAAAAGCGATTCAAAAAGCAATTGATGCAGCTAATAAAAATAAAGGAGGAAGAGTTGTTTTTTCTAAGGGAAAATTTCTATCCGGAAGTATTATTTTAAAAAGCGGAGTAGAACTATTTTTTGAAGAAGGAGCTGTTTTGTTGGGAAGTACAGATGTTAACGATTATCCAAAATATGAAGGAATAAGAGCGTTAGTTTTGGCTTATGCTTCGAAAAATATTTCGATTACCGGAAAAGGAATTATCGATGGACGAGGAAGAGAATTAGCTTTGGCCGTTGATAGTCTGCACCATACCGGAGTACGAATTGATTCAGAATATAATTACAGAAGGCTGCGTCCAGGAGATGGAAGAGGAAAATTAGTTTCTTTTGTAAAATGCGATTCGATTAAAATCACAGATATTACGCTGAAAAACAGTTCTGGCTGGGTTCAGTGCTTTGAAAAATGCTCTAATATTGTTGTTGATCATATAAATGTAGAAAGCAGAGCTTATTGGAACAATGACGGAATAGATATTAATGGATGTGAAAATGTTAGTGTGACCAATTGTAATGTAAACTCAGCTGATGATGGTATTTGTTTAAAATCAGATTCTCCAGGATTACAAAATAATAACATTTATATCGCCAATTGTATCATCAGATCAAGTGCCAGTGCAGTTAAGTTTGGTACAGGTTCCTATGGAAGTTTTAAAAATGTTACCATAGAAAATATTGAAGTTTTTGATACTTTCAGGTCGGCTATTGCGATTGAATCTGTCGATGGTGCAGAAATAGAAAATATTAAAGTATCGAATATAACGGCTGTCAATACAGGAAATGCAATCTTAATTAGGTTAGGGCACAGAAATGGAGAGAAACCGGGTTACATCAAAAATGTTTCTATTAAAAACGTAAAAGCTCAAATTCCTTTCGGACGTCCGGATATTGATTATGATTTAAGAGGACCGGAAGTAGATTATTTTCATAATCCTTTCCCAGCTTCTATTGTCGGAATTCCCGGATATTCTATTGAAAACGTGACTTTGGAAAACATTGAAATTACTTATCCTGGAAGGGCTTCCAAAGGAATGGCTTATCTGCCTTTGACCCGATTAAAAGATGTTTTAGAAAATATAAAAGGATATCCTGAATTTACAATGTTTGGCGAATTACCTTCATGGGGCTTTTATGTTCGACATGCAAACGGAATTCAAATGAAGAACATCAGGCTGGCTCTTGAAAAAGAAGATTTTCGTCCGGCTTTTGTTTTTGATGATGTAAAAGAATTATATATGGAAAATATTGATGTTCCATCAGATAAAACAAATCAGGTTATTTTTAAAGATGTTTCCTCAGCTAACCTTGATGCAGAAACTTTGAAAAGAAAGAGCGAACCAAAACAAAATACATTTGTATTACCGGCTCATTAATTATTTAAAAACTGACTTATAAATTATAGAAATGAATAACGTTTTTTCATTACAAAGAAAAGTAATAGTAGTAACCGGGGCCACCGGAATATTAGGTGAAGCTTTTATCAACGGAATTGCCCAGGCAGGTGGAATCGTAGGTGTATTAGGCCGAAATGAGAAAGTAGCAAATGAAAGAGCTGATGTGATTATAAAGAATGGAGGACAAGCAATTGCCTTAATTGCGGATGTTACCAATGAACAGGATCTTATAAAAGCCCGTGAAACATTACTTTCGAAATACGGAAAAATAGACGGATTGGTAAATGCAGCCGGCGGAAACATGCCTGATGCTGTTGTGCAGCCGGGACAAGATGTTTTTCAATTAAATATTGAGGCATTGCAGCAAGTCATGAATCTAAATCTGTTCGGAACCATATTACCAACACAGGTTTTTGGTGAAGCCATCAAAAATACCGGAAGCGGCAGTGTAGTAAACATTTCATCCGTTTCATCAGAACATGCTTTGACAAGAGTATTAGGCTATAGTCTGGCAAAATCGGCTATTGATTCATACACAAGATGGTTTTCGGTTGAACTTGCCAATAGATTTGGTGACAAAATACGAATGAATTCTATTGTTCCTGGTTTTTTCCTGACAGAACAAAACAGAAAACTTTTAACAAACGAAGACGGAAGCCTTACCGAAAGAGGAAATCTAATTATCCAAAATACGCCTTTTAGCCGTTTTGGAAATCCGGATGAACTGATCGGAGCTTTAATTTGGCTGTTAAGTGATGCTTCTAAATTTGTTACAGGATCAAAAGTAACTTTAGACGGAGGATTTTCTGCTTTTAGCGGAGTTTAAAACATAATCACATACAGATTGTCAGACTGAGCGGAGTCGAAGTCCTTGTTTATCAAAAAGGCTTTAATTCAACTCAGAATAAATTTTAAAAAAATATTGCTATATGAAAATGACACAAACCTGGAGATGGTTCGGACCGAATGATCCGGTTACATTGCAAGATATAAAACAAACAGGCGCTGTCGGGATTGTGACGGCACTGCATCATATTCCGAATGGAGAAGTCTGGACTGTTGATGAAATCGTTAAAAGAAAAAACGAAATTGAAAACAGTGGATTAATCTGGTCTGTGGTAGAGTCAGTTCCGGTTCATGAAAGCATCAAAACGCAAATAGGTAATTATAAAGTTTATATCGAAAATTACAAACAGAGCATTCGAAATCTGGCAAGCTGTGGTATCTCGATTGTGTGTTATAATTTTATGCCGGTTTTGGACTGGACAAGAACTGATCTGGCTTTTGAAGTAGAAGATGGCTCCAAAGCACTGCGTTTTGATACGGCCGCTTTCGCTGCATTTGATCTTTATCTGCTAAAAAGACCAAATGCAGAAAATGATTATTCTGAATTACAGAAAAATAAAGCCAAAGAATATTTAGATAAACTGTCTGATGATGACAAAACAAAACTGATCAAAAATATAATTGCCGGTCTGCCGGGTGCAGAAGAAGGTTATACGTTGGAGCAGTTTCAAAAAACTTTAGACACTTATGCAGGTATTGATGCTGTAAAGTTAAAAGAACATTTGGTTTCTTTCTTAAAACAGATTATTCCTGTTGCTGAGGAAAATAAGGTTTTAATGTGTATTCATCCGGATGATCCGCCTTACCAGATATTAGGATTACCCAGAGTGGTAAGTACAGAAGCAGACTTTGATTATTTATCAAAAGAAGTCCCAAGCAGAAATAACGGAATCACATTTTGTACCGGTTCACTTGGTGTAATTCAGAAAAACAATTTAGAACAAATGTTCAGGAAATTTGCTGACAGAGTGCATTTTATTCATTTAAGAAGTACGCAAAGAGATGAATCGGGAAATTTTTACGAAGCCAATCATTTAGAAGGAAATGTAGATATGTTTGCCGTTGTTAAAGAAATATTGACTGAGCAAAAACGAAGATCTGCAGAAGGAAGAACTGATTCCAGAATTCCGATGAGACCCGATCACGGACATCAGATGCTGGATGATTTACATAAAAAAACAAATCCGGGCTATTCTGCAATCGGAAGATTAAGAGGACTGGCTGAATTACGGGGGTTGGAAGAAGGGATAATTCGTTCGATGAATTAAAAAATAAATTTTAAACACATAGAAGCATAGTCTTTCTCCTTTTAAAAAGAAAGATTTAATGACCAATCGGACACATAGCTCATGTGTATTTAAAATGAGTGAAACGACTTTTAAGTATTTCGGATAGTTTGTTCCTATGTGTTTAAAATTATATTTTGAATGGATTCTATTTAAGCTTTAAAAATAAAAACAGATGATAAAGAAATCTATAATTACCGCAATCATTTTTTGTATTTCATTGACTGCCGTAGCGCAAAAAGTGTATGATGTGAAAAAATATGGAGCCAAAGGAGATGGCAAGACGAATGATGCCGTTGCAATCCAAAAAGCTATTGATGCCTGTAGCAAAACGGGAGGTCAGGTATTAATTCCGGCACCTTTTACATTTTTGACAGGACCTTTTAATGTAAAATCGAATGTAGATTTGCATATTGAGGCAGGAGCTAAAATTTTGGCAAGTCCTGATGAAAAATTATACACAGAAAGTGCTTTTCGTGAAAATAAAGGAGAAGGTACCATCTGGATTGGAGGGAAGAATATAGAAAATTTTAGCATTAGCGGAAGCGGTAAAATCGATGGAAACGGAATCTCTTTTATGGGAGCTGAAGAAGATGATGCTTATATATTGAAACCTTTTAATGTATTAGATCCGCGTCCTCATGTTTTGACAATTATTGGAGGAAAAAATATTAGAATAAAAGATGTTCATATCGGAAATTCAGCTTATTGGACGGTTCATCTGGTAGGCTGCAATGATGTAGTTATTAGTGGAATTACCTTATTGAACAGTTTAAAAGTTCGAAATAGCGATGGTATCGATTTGGATCATTCTAAAAATGTTCGCATCAGTGATTGTTATATCGAAAGTGGTGATGACTGCATTTGCCTGAAAAACAGAAGAGAATTTGAAGAATTTGGTGCCTGCGAAAATATTACGGTTACAAATTGTACTATGACCAGCAGCAGTTGCGCAATCAAAATCGGTTCAGAAAATATGGATGCTATCAGACAAGTGGTTTTCAATAATTGCATCATCAAAAAAAGTAATAGAGGCGTTGGAATTCAGAATAGGGATGAAGGGACTGTGAGCGATGTTATTTTCTCGAATATGATTATCGAAGGTCAGCTAACGACTGATACCTGGTGGGGAAAAGCAGAACCTATTTATGTAACAGCTTACAGTCGCGCAAACGGAAACCACAAAGATGCTAACTGGCGTTTTCCAAAAGGTGCTACAGAAGGAAAAGTAGGGGCAATCAGTAATATTTATTTTACGAACATTCAGTGTTTTGGTGAGAATGGAGTTTATGTTAGTGGAGAAACGAAGGACAAAATAAAAAACATCGTTTTTGAAGGTGTGAATGTTTTTATTGATAAAACATCTAATTTTTCCGGAGGAATTTACGATCGCCGTCCGTCAAAAATGGATGGTTTTGTGAAAGGCAGTACCTCAGGTTTCTATTTGGATACAGCTGAAAATATAAAAGTTCAAAATTGTTCTGTAAACTGGGGAAAAAACAGACCGGATTATTTTAAATATGCTGTCGAGAGTAAAAATGTTGATGTTTTAAAAGTGAATAATTTAGATGGTGAATCAGCTTTTCCACAGAAATATGAAGCGGTGAAAAAACAATAATTCAAATTATTGTTGCAAAATCAGCTTTTTAAAATAAACTTTAAATAAATTAGCAACACTAAATTATCAACCATCATAAAAAATGAAAAATAATATTATTACCAAGATAATCATTGGCGGTTTACTTTTCAATGGTATTTCTATACATGCCCAAAAAACAATTTTAGAAGTTGATGTTGCTAAAACCGTTACAAAGATTCAGCCTACCATGTTCGGTTTGTTTTTTGAAGATATCAATTTTGCTGCAGATGGCGGATTGTATGCCGAAATGATTAAAAACAGATCTTTTGAATTTGAAAAACCCTTGATGGGATGGGAACAGCCGAATACCAAAAGGTCTTCAATGAATATGAATTCCGGTGTTGCGACTCCTATTAAAGTATTAGAAAACGAAACCAATCCAAACTTTTGCCGTATCCTTATCAATGACGACAAAGGATATGCTATAATAAACGAAGGTTTTAGAGGAATGGGGGTTAAAAAAGATGCCAAATACAATTTTTCTCTAAAAGCTGCTAATCATAACGGAGCCATTAAAAAAATAATTGTTCAGTTAATTGATAAAGATAAAAAAGTAATTGGCGAAACGAGTATTGTTCCTACATCAAATGAATGGGAGAGTTATACTGCACAATTTACAGCTATTCAAACTGAAGCAAAAGCGAAACTAAAAATAACTTTTGAAGGAACAGGTACAATTGATTTGGACATGATTTCATTGTTTCCTGAAGATACCTGGAAAAACAGAAAAAACGGTTTAAGAAAAGATCTTGTACAGCTTTTGTATGATATAAAACCGGGATTTTTGCGTTTCCCTGGCGGTTGTATAGTAGAAGGAAGAACTTTGTCAGATCGTTATCAGTGGAAAAAATCGGTGGGAGATGTTGAAGACAGAAGAACAATGATGAACCGCTGGAATGTGGAATTCAATCATAAACAGACTCCAGATTATTTTCAAAGTTTCGGACTTGGTTTTTACGAGTATTTCCAGCTTTCAGAAGATATTGGTGCAACTCCGTTACCTATTTTGAGCTGTGGAATGGCATGTCAGTACAATACAGGTGAATTGGCTCCTATAGAAGAGTTAGATCCTTATATTCAGGATGCTTTAGATTTAATTGAATTTGCCAATGGTTCAGAAGAAACTACCTGGGGATTAATTCGTTCCGACATGGGACATACAAAACCATTTAATCTGAAATACATTGGTGTTGGAAATGAGCAATGGGGACCTGATTATATTGAACGATATAAAGTTTTTGAAAAAGCAATAAAGGCAAAATATCCAAACATCATAATTGTTTCAGGAAGCGGGCCATCACCGGATGGTGAACATTTTGACTTCGCAATGGCAGAACTTAAAAAGCTCAATGCAGAACTGATAGATGAACATTATTATAAAAGTCCGCAATGGTTTAGAGAAAATGCTTCCCGTTATGATAATTATGACCGAAAAGGTCCAAAAATATTTGCAGGTGAATATGCTGCGCAAAGTGTTTCAGGTGCAAATCCAAATAACAGAAACAATTGGGAGTGTGCTTTTTCTGAAGCAGCATTCATGACCGGATTAGAGAGAAACGCAGAAGTAGTAAATATGACATCGTACGCTCCGTTAATGGCTCATGAAGATGCATGGCAATGGACACCTGATATGATCTGGTTTAATAATTTACAATCTTATGGCTCTGCTAATTATTATGTTCAAAAATTATTTTCTACCAATAAAGGAACCGATTTACTGAATATTACCAAAGAAGGAAAGCCTTTAACAGGGCAAAATGATTTGTATGCATCTGCTACAAAAGATGTAAATACAAAAGAAGTAATTATAAAACTGGTAAATACAGCCGCAACGCCACAAGAAATTACAGTTGATTTAAAGGGAGGAAAATTTTCTTCTAAAGGAACTATAATTACACTTGCAAGTCCAAATTTACAAGACGAAAACACCTTTGCCGCTCCTAATAAAATAAGTCCAAAAGAAAGTACTTATAGCTTGAAAGGTGAAAAAGCATCCCTAAAGTTGCAAGCTTATTCGGTAACCGTTTTGAAATTAAAGAGTAAATAAAAGATTTAAATATTCAAAGCCTCCAAAATCATTTGATATTGGAGGCTTTTGTTTTAAAATCATATAAATCAATTTTTATTATCAATTAAATAATAATGATAAAATATTTTTATTAAAAATCACTTAAATATCTTTAGTTAAAAAGATTTTTTTGAAAAAATGGTACTAAGTCCTCGTTTTATAAAAAAGCGTTCTTAAATCAGCTTATTTAAAGTTTAGCAGCTTTTTAGGGTAAAAATAAAATTTATCAAATAAAAAATCCCACTTCAACGAAATGGGACTAATTTTATAAAATCATTTTAATTCGTTATTTACTTTTTTTTAAAGCATCTAATAATTCGACCATATCCACTACAGCATACGTAGATGAATAATCCGATACAGCATAAGGCAATATTAGACTGTTGTTATGAATAATTGCTCCGCAGGAATATACAACATTCGGAACATAGCCTTCACGCTCATCTTCTAACGGGGCAAGTAAAGGCTCAGTAAGTCTGCCTATTTCTTTAGACGGATCATCAAGATCAAATAATGATGCTCCAATACAATAGCGTCTCATTGTACCAACACCGTGAGTGATTACAAGCCAGCCATCTTCAGTCCAAAGAGGAGAACCGCAATTTCCTATTTGTGTCAGTTCCCAGGTATATCTTGGCTCCTGAAGGAGAATTGGATTATTCCACTGTGTTGCTCTTTCAGAAAACATGATGTAATTGTTTACACCATCAATTCGGGAAAGCATAGCGTATTTTCCTTTTATTTTTCGTGGAAATAAAGCCAGATTTTTATTTTGTGCACCATCTCCATGCAATGGCATTACCCTAAAACTATAAAAATCTTCTGTAGAAATAAGCTTAGGTAATATCGCATGACCATTATAAGCTGTATAAGTTGCCATAACAGTTACAGAATCATCATCATCAACAAAACGTACAAAACGGGCATCTTCTATTCCACGGCTTTCAGAATCAGATATTGGAAAAATAACCCTTTCTGTAATATCAGCATCATGGCTGAATTGTAAATCATAAAATGAATTGGCCAGCCAGATGATTTCTTCAAGAGCAGTTCTTCGTTCTTGCTTCATTGAAGGATCGTTTAAAGCTGTATTCACAATATTTTTAAGGACAACAAACTCAAATTCATCCGGAAGCCCCTGCATAATCTGGTCAATGTATTTGTCCTGAGTATGCATCTCAGACAATTTGGTCAAAAAGCGTTTTTTATTGAATAAACTTTTATGATCAATATCTGCTTTATCAATCTGATTCCCAATTTTCATTATCTGTAAATCGTTGTTTTTGTCGAGAATTCCTCTTCTGAATACAATAGATGAAATATGGCCTTCACCTGTTGCACGAAAAGAAATGATGACTCTTTTTTCACCGGTCTCAAGTCCGGACTGATCAAAATCTTCTACGATTGAGGGATTAAAAATGGCTGCGGATTCTATAGCATATTCCATTGTGCAATAAGAACCAATCAGCATTTTTCGATTCAGGGACATTGCTTCGTAATCAATCTGCATAGCTTCAATCAGAGGCTTTATTTTTTCACAGTGTCTGAAAAAAATGGCCGAAATATTTCGGTGGCGCCTGGCAAATTCACGAAGTGTCTGTTCTAAGGTATCATACACTTGTTTTTCATCCAGCATCATTATACGGATTACCATTTGTTGCGTCCGTTCATCACCATTCATAAAATATCTTGCTACAACTCTTCGGGAATCTGGGGTAAACTTTATATTTTTTCGAATGACAGATACGCGCATAATTAATTGTTTTTATAATAAAAGAAAACTTAATTTCATTGAAGTTAGCAAAAAATGTCAAGAAAGAAACTTTATTTTTTGTTAAAATTCTCAATTAAGAATGTGCTTCCTCAATTAATCCAAAGCGGACAGAATATCGATTTTGCTTGAAAGAAGTTTTTAAAAACGATTATTTTTTTGTGAAGTAATCCCCTTTTTGGGGCATTTTTAACTCTTTTTTATACAGCAGATGCAGATATACCCCTTCTATTTTGTTGTAAAGCCCCTCCTGGCTTATGTGTCGTTATCTAAATTTGTAACAAGTTCTTTATTTCTGATTCAGTTTGTCTTTAATTTCTTTTCTGATAATAATTATAAAGTGAATCTGAAATAAAATTGCGGAGTACTACATCTTAACCTGATTTTGTAAAAATAATTAAATGAAAAAAATTGTATTAGCACTTGCTTTGTTTTTGAGCCTGCAAAATAATTACGCCCAAAATAATGAATGGGAAAATCCCCGGATACTTGACAGGGGGAAAGAAGCGGGCAGGAGTTCCTTCCTTTTATACAGTAATGAAGTCGAATTAAAAGGTAATAATCTTCAAAAATCAGAATTGTATCAGAGTTTGAACGGAAACTGGAAATTCAATATTGTTCAAAATCCGTCTCAAAGACCAACAGATTTTTTCACAACTATGCTGAATGATACCGGGTGGAAAAATATTCAGGTACCTTCGAACTGGGAATTACAGGGTTACGATATCCCTATTTATACGAATATTACATATCCTTTTCCTAAAAATCCTCCTTTTATAAATGGCGATTATAATCCGGTGGCTACTTACAGACGTACTTTTGAGGTAGCTGATTCCTGGAAAGACAAAGAAATTATATTGCATTTTGGTTCTATTTCAGGCTATGCCAGAGTATTTCTGAACGGAAAAGAAGTCGGTATGACCAAAGCATCCAAAACTCCGGCAGAATTTAATATTACTTCTTTTCTGACAAAAGGAGAAAACTTAATTGCGGTTCAGGTATTTCGCTGGCATGACGGAAGCTATCTGGAAGATCAGGATTTCTGGAGGTTAAGCGGTATCGAACGTGATGTGTATTTGCAGGCAATGCCAAAAACTACAGTTTGGGATTATTTTGTAAAAAGTGATTTGGACAATCAATACAAAAACGGAATTTTCAATCTGGATGTTACTCTAAAACATTTCGAAAAGAATACGATTAAAAATCCGTCTGTTAAAGTAGAATTGTTTGATAAAGAAGGAAAAACAGTTTATTCTGAAAGTAAAAAGGTAAACGCCAAAGAAGAAAAAATCAGCTTTACAGGTACAATTGAAAATGTAAAACAATGGAATGCAGAAACGCCAAATCTGTACCGATACAAAATTACATTATTAGACAATAAAGGAAAAACGCTCGAAATTGTTTCTAAAAGAACAGGTTTTAGAAAAGTAGAAATCAAAAACGCTCAATTGTTGGTCAACGGAAAAGCAGTTTTGGTTAAAGGAGTAAATATTCATGAACATGATGACGAAACAGGGCATGTCCCAAATGAAAAAACTTCATTGAAAGATCTTAAGTTAATGAAAGAATTCAATATTAATGCAATTAGGATGAGTCATTATCCGCATGATCCGCATTTATATGAATTATGTGATGAATATGGTTTTTATGTTGTGGATGAAGCCAATATCGAATCACACGCTATGGGTGCCGAATGGCAAAACTGGTTCGATCAGAAAAAACATCCTGCTTATTTACCTGAATGGGCACCGGCACATTTGGATCGTATTAAAAGAATGTTTGCAGCTGACAAAAATCATCCTTCAATCATTATTTGGTCATTAGGAAATGAATGCGGGAACGGTCCTGTTTTCTACGACGCTTATGACTGGTTAAAACAAGTCGATTCAACTCGTCCGGTTCAGTTTGAACAGGCTGGAGAAAATAAAAATACAGATATTGTATGTCCAATGTATCCAGGAATTAAAAGCATGAAAAGTTATGCAGCAGCTGATAAAAAACGTCCGTACATTATGTGTGAGTATGCTCACGCAATGGGAAACAGTGGCGGAAATTTTCAGGAATACTGGGATATTATCAATAGCAGTAAGCATATGCAGGGTGGTTTTATCTGGGACTGGGTGGATCAGGGTATCAAAACCAAAAATGCAGAAGGCAAAACATTTTGGGCTTACGGCGGTGATTTAGGAGCTGAGAAACTTCAAAATGACGAAAATGGCTGTGCAGATGGTGTTATATTTTCAAACAGAACTCCAAAATCGGCTTTGTATGAAATTAAAAAAGTATATCAAAACATTGATTTTCATTTCAATAACTCAAATGAATTAGCCATTGTCAATCGTTTTAATTTTACCAATCTGTCTGATTATGCTTTTAAATGGGAAGTAATTAAAAATGGAGAAAAAACAAAATCAGGAGAATTTGATTTAGATGCCGCTCCTGGAGAACAGAAAAGAGTAGCCTTAGATTTAGGTTTGATTGACGAAACTTCAGAATATTTTTTAAATGTTTATGCATTTTCAAAATACGATGCGCCTTTAGTGGCAAAAGGTCATGAATTTGCCAGACAACAATTTGCAATAGGAAAAGGTTCTTATTTTAAAAATAACAGTATTGCAAAAAGTACATCTAAAGTGAAGCATACAGTTAAGAATAATGTGCTTTCTTTTGAAACAGAAAATGTAGCAGGAGAATTTGATTTGAAAAAAGGGGAAATCCTGAAATACAATTTAAAAAATGCCGATAATGCTATTTTTACCAATTTTCCGACGCCTTATTTCTGGCGTGCTCCAACAGATAATGATTTTGGAAGCGATATGCAGAATAAATTGGTAATCTGGAAAGAGGCATCCAAAAACCCAGTCATTATAAGTGCTCAGCTGGATAAAAATACTTCAGAAAGTTTGCTTGTAAAAGTAGCCTACAAATTAGCCGGAGTTGATGTTCCTTACACAGTAAATTATGTGATTCAGAACGATGGCTCGATAAAAGTGACTGCAGCTATTGATATTAGCGGAAAAGAATTGCCTGAATTGCCTCGTTTCGGAATGCGTTCAAAGTTAAACGGCTCTTATGATAACCTTACTTATTACGGAAGAGGACCATGGGAAAATTACTCCGATAGAAATTCGGCTTCGTTTGTTGGTGAATATTCAGATAAAGTGATCAATCAGTACACAAGTAATTACATTCGCCCTCAGGAAGGTGGTTACAAGACAGATGTTCGCTGGCTGACTTTAAAAAACAATAAAGGACAGGGCGTAAAAATTGACGGATTACAAACTCTTGGTTTTAGTGCACTGAATATTTCAACAGAGGATTTAGATCCTGGTAAAACGAAGGCTCAGCGCCATCCTTCAGATTTGGATTTAGATTCAAAAGAAGCAGTTTATCTGCATGTGGATTATAAACAAAGAGGTCTTGGCGGTGATGACAGCTGGGGGCGTTTGCCTCATGATCCGTACCGTTTATTGGACAAACAATACAGTTATTCTTATATAATTTCATTAATCAAATAATTTGACGTTTTTGTTTATGTTTGTGTAGAAAGAAAGCCTATGAGTTGTTCATAGGTTTTTCTGATTTAAGTTATATTTAGCCTTAAATACCTAATATTTTGAGAAATAAAGCCCTTTTATTTTTAATGTTTTTAGTTTGCGTTACGGCTAAGCCTCAGGCTGTAAAAACTTCAATTCCAAAATACGGACAGGAAAAATATGATATTGGTTATATCGGAATCCAAAATGGTCTTGCCAATAACGCTGTGACTTCTGTTTATAAAGATAAACGGGGTTTGATGTGGTTTGGAACATATGACGGAATCAGCAGGTATGACGGTTATAATTTTCTGAGTTTCAGAAACGAACCCAATGACGCCAATTCGTTAGTTAACAACAGAATTGTTAGTATTTGCGGAACTCAGAATGAAATTTGGATTGGTACAAAAGGGGGGATTAGTGTTTATGATTATTTAAGAAACAAGTTTACAACAAAGAGTTATACAGATGCGAAAACTTCCAAAAATGAAGTGATTGATTTTGTAGTCAATCAAATCAGGGATTTTAAATCAAAAATGTATATAGCGACAGCAGGTAAGGGTTTGCTTTATTACGCAGGAAATGAAGAGAAAATTATTCAGATTCCACTTTATGTCAAGGGAAAATTACTGTGGGACTATCATGTTCAGGAAATCGATTTTGATAAATCTGGTAAATTGTGGTGTTCTGTTGCCGGTGTTGGGCTTGCAACTATGGATATTTCAGCCAGAAAACTTTCAGTAGTTTTTCCGGTTGTTTTAGGAAGCGGCTGTATTTTATATGATAAGTTTTCAAATATCTGGCTTGGAGCAGAAGAAGGGTTGTTGAAATATAATGTTTTAAATAAAACGCATCATTTTTATAAGAATCAGGAAATTCAGTATCCTGTTTCAGATTTGATGTGTAAACCAGAAGCAAAAGAATTGTGGATCGCTACAAACGGGAACGGTATTGTAAAATACAATTATACTTCCGACAGTTTTTCTCCGCTAAGTTCAGACCTGAATGAAGAAAAGCTTAACAGTAACGCTATTTCTTCTCTGTTTTCAGATAATCAAAACCGCGTTTGGATTGGAACTTTGCGCGGAGGTGTTAATACAATTGAAGAAAGAAAAAGCCCTTTTACGACAATTTCAAAAAACGAAAAGATAAAAAATACACTGCCAAGTGATTTTATTCTTTCGTTATCCGAACAGGACAATGAAAATCTGTGGATAGGAACAGACGGAGGCGGTGTAAGTTTATGGAACAGAAAGAATAATACGTTTACAAATTATTCCTATGATGCAAACAATCCCAATTCGTTATCAAATAATTTCGTTTCAGCCATTGTAAAAGACACTAAAGGAACCTGGTTCGGGACTTACGGTGGAGGAGTTTGTCGGTTTAATTCCCAAACCCGAAGCTTTAAAAAATACAGTCTTTTTAATCCAAAACTAAATGGAAATCAAAAGAATATCTGGGTACTTTTTCGAAGCAAAAATAACGTTTTATGGGCCGCTTCTCCGGATGAAGAAGGGTTATATCGTTATAATGAAACAACGGATCACTTTGATTTTGTGGATGCCAAAATCAGAGGAATCATTTCGATGACAGAAGATAAAAACGGTAACCTTTGGATCGGAAATTTTTCGAAATTGTATCAGCTCAATCTTAAAACAATGAAACGAAAAGAGATTGATGTAAAATATCCGGTACGTTCTATTGTTTCGCATTCTGATACAAAAATGCTTGTGGGTACAGAAGGAGGCGGTTTGATGCTTTTGAATCCGCAGACTTTTAAAAGCAGTTTTTTGACTCAGAGAAATAAACTTCCCAATAACTCCGTATTAAATATTGTTCAGGATAATCAGGGGAATTATTGGTGCAGTACCTATAACGGAATATTTGTATACAATGTATCTAACGGAAAAATAACCAGTTATCATGATGCTGACGGACTTCAAAGCAATCAGTTTAATTACAATGCTGCCCTGAAACTTTCTACGGGCGAAATTGTATTTGGCGGAATTAAAGGTTTTAATATCATCAATACCAAAATAACGAATCAGTTTCATGATTTCCCAAAGCTGATTATGACTTCGATAAAAGTAAATAATAAGGTTTACGATCAAGAGGGTTTGTCTGTTTTCGGAATTGATAAATTAAAATTACCGTATGATGAATCGATGCTCAATATCGAATTTGCCGCATTAGAATATAGTCTGCCTGAAAAAATATCCTATGCTTATTTTTTAGAAGGCTGGGATTCGCAATGGCATTATGTGGACAATATCCGCAATGCAAATTATTCCAGAATAACAGAAGGCGATTATGTGCTTAAAATTAAATCTACCAATGCAGAGGGAATATGGAATACAAAATCTATTTCATTACCTGTTACCATCTTACCGCCTTGGTACAGAAGCGGCTTCGCCTATTTTGTCTATTTTCTCTTCGTTGGATTGATTATTTATGTAGTCGATAAATACCAGCGCCAACAGGAAAAACTGAAATATGAGGTAAGGCTTTCACAAGATTTAGCAAAACAGGAAAAAGAACTGAATGAAAAGAAATTAACATTTTTTACTAATATTTCACATGAATTCAGGTCGCCTTTAACTATGATTATCAATCCATTAAAGGAAATAATTTATGGTACAGATCAGCAGATAGATCCAGCGGCTATAGAAATGGTGTACAGCAATTCGAGAAGGTTACTGAGTCTGGTTGACCAACTGCTTCTTTTTAGAAAAACCGAAACTGAAACCGGAAAACTCAAAATTGGTCTGATTGATATTGTAGAATTATGTAAAGAGGTTTTTAGCTGTTTTGTGCAGCATGCCAAAACCAAAAAAATCGATTACAGTTTTAGTATTTCAGAAGAAAAAGTAATGGTTTATGTAGATCGGGAAAAAATTGAAATGGCGCTTTTTAATTTGATTTCGAATGCTTTAAAATTTACAGAAAAAGAAAACGGAGCTGTAACGGTTAATTTACGTTGTTCAGAAAATGAGGTAATTATCAATGTTATCGATAATGGAGAAGGAGTTTCGGATACTGATAAAGACAAAATTTTCAACCTGTTTTATCAGTCTAATCAAAACATACGGAATAACCGAAAAGGATTCGGAATTGGTCTTTATCTCGTAAAGCAGTTTATTACACAGCACCACGGAAAAGTAAGCTGTCGTGATAATGAAAATGGAGGATCTGTTTTTGAAATTAGATTATTACTCGGAAAAGAACACTTTGGAGATGTTGAAATTCGTGAAGATTTGAGTGACAGAACCTTGTTTTTAGAAGAAGTTTTAGAAGATACTGCAGTACAGGAAAATGTTCTGCAAACTGTTGAAGAGCCTGAGAATGTTCATGATTTGGTTAAGGATGCAAAAAGTATTCTGGTGGTAGATGATAATGTTCAGATCAGGAATTATTTAAAGCGGATATTAACGCCAAAGTATCATGTTACGGTAGCTGAAAATGCAGAAGCAGCGTTAGCCATAATTAAAAAAATAATGCCGGACCTGATTATTTCTGATGTCGTGATGGGAGAAATGAACGGAGTCGCTTTTTGCAAACACATTAAAACCGATGAAGAATTAAAGCATATTCCGGTCATACTGCTTACAGGAGGAACTTCTGAAGATGTAAAATTAAAAGGTGCAGAAGTAGGAGCTGATGATTATATTACAAAACCATTTGATAACGATTATTTATTGGCCCGAATCAGCGGAATATTTGCCAGACGTGACAGTGAACAGAATTATATGCTTAATTCGGTAACCAAAAAATCAGCCAGTTTAAAGTTATCTGATGAGGATAAAAAGCTGATTGATAAAATCGTAGATATTATTGATGCGAATCTGGATGTAGAGAATTTTAATGTAAATGATTTATCTGAACATTTAGGAATGAGTTATTCTTTGGTGTATAAAAAAATCAAAAAAATCACAGGAAAATCGGTTTCTGAGTTTACCCGAAATGTACGATTGCGAAAAGTAGCAACATTATTAATTACTACAGATTTGCAGATCAGTGAAGCGGCTTCAATTGCCGGTTTTGGTGATATTAAATATTTCAGGAAACACTTTCAGCAATTTTATAATTTAAATCCTTCGGAGTTTAAGAAGAAGTATCAAAATGTAAAGGATAATAAATATATTTTGAATGAAAGTTTCTGGAAATCAACGTGAATTGAAAACTACTGTCTGGCTGAGTCCATTCGGCTTCCTTCAGGATGAACTAAAGTCGAAGCCCTTAAAGCTTTTACGGTTAAAAAGCCTTCGACACCGCTCAGGATGACAATGTTATTCAGAAGGAGCAAAAGAAATTTTAATAAATAAAAAAAATATTCTTTACATATAGCAACTCTGTGTTTTTGAATAAGTGAAACGCCTTTTTTAAGAATACAAAACTATAATTTCTATGTGTTAAGAAATTAATTATATCAAACGAGTTATGAGTAAATATTTTAGAAACGCTGTTTTATTAGCATTTATATATTTAACAGAGATTAATACAATTCAGTCACAATCAAAAAAGCTTGAAAAAGATTCACCTAAAAAAGTGCGTGAATTTTTCGTCGCTTCTTTAATCAAAATAGGAGATCCCGTATTGGATGCATTAAGTAAAAATCAATTAAAAGTATTAATGCCCGTAGAAAAATCTCCAGGTGCCTGGGATGAAAGAACTAATGTAACCTATTTGGAAGCTTTTGGAAGAACACTTTCCGGAATGGCTCCGTGGCTGGAATTAGGCCCGGATGAAACTCCTGAAGGAAAACTGAGAGCAAAATATATTGATTTGGCTCAGAAATCCATTCACAATGCTACAGATCCCAACGCGGCAGATTTTATGAATTTTGTAAAAGACAGACAACCTCTTGTTGATGCGGCTTTTTTTGCCCAAGCCTTGCTTCGTGCACCAAAGCAACTTTGGGAACCGCTGGACCCTGTTACAAAAGAGAATGTTATTAAAGCTTTAAAATCAACCAGAGCAATTGAACCTTATCATAGCAACTGGCTGCTTTTTGCCGGAATGATAGAAGCTGCCATAATTAAATTCGATAAAGACCCGGATAATAACCGGTTGAATTATGCTTTATCAGAACACAAAAAATGGTATCTGGGCGACGGAACATACGGTGATGGGCCTGATTTTCACTGGGATTATTACAACAGTTTTGTAATTCATCCTATGCAACTGGATATTTTAACTGTATTGAAAGAGAAAAACAACGACTACAAAACCGATTATCATACCGAATTAAAAAGAGCAAGACGTTATGCAGCTATTCAGGAAAGATTTATCTCTCCAGATGGCACTTATCCGCCCATTGGCAGATCATTAGCGTATCGTTTTGGTGCTTTTCAGTTATTATCTCAAATTGCGCTCTGGAAAGAATTGCCAAAAGAAGTTGCTCCCGCACAGGTTCGGTCGGCTCTCTATACTATGATTCACAACCAGATAAATGCAAAAGGTACTTTTGATAAAAAAGGCTGGCTTCAGGTAGGTTTATACGGTCATCAGAATAACATTGGTGAAGGTTATATCTCAACAGGAAGTTTATATTTGTGTTCCGAAGCCTTTTTAGTTTTGGGCTTACCGGAAACAGATTCGTTTTGGAGGGATGCTTATGAGCCGTGGACACAAAAGAAAATATGGTCTGGTCAGCAGATTCCAATTGACCATGCTGAAAAATAATCGTTATAATGCGAATTGAAACAATAAAAGATAAGACAGAAAATGGATTGGAGATATAACACAATATGGCTTGAACAATTAGAGCAGAACAAAATTTTTCATAAGAATTTTAAAGAAAATTCTATTCAAACAGCAAATAAGATTTTTGAAAACTCTGAATACGCAATTATATGGCATTTAAAAGAGAAGCTAAACTCATTTGATAATTTATCAAAAAACGACAAACTTTTATATCTTGAATTAAATTTGGCTAATATTAGAAACTTAACAGGGCTTGAAAAATTCAATAATCTCAGAAGACTTGAACTGCATTATTGTACAAAGCTTGAAGATGATAAAGGCTTGGGACAGACTAGTAACAGTTTAGAGTTTTTACATATCAACCAATCTAAAAAATTTAAATTTACTGACGAACTTTCGAAGTTAAAAAAACTTAAAGTCTTGTGTTTAAATTCCTGTGCATCGATTGAAAACCTTAATTTTTTAAGTGATTTTCCCAATCTTATAGATTTCCGTTTTGTAAATACGAACATTTTGGATGGGAATTTAAAACCAATTCTTGAACATCCTACAATACGAACAGTCGGTTTTTTAAATAAGAAACATTATAACTACAAGGCGGAAAAAATTAAATCTGAGCTTGAAGAAAAATTCGATAGAGACTATAAAACAATTATTCAAAAAGGAGAATATTCAACCTATAGATATGATTACTAAAAAAATTAAAGGCTAATATAGATTCTTTTTATATAAAGTGAAACGCCTTTTTTAGAGTTTACAAAAACTATGATTCTATGTGTTTAGAAAAAACTTTACTAACAGATTTCAAACCAAATTTTTATATAATGATAAATTTAAAAAACTCATTTTTTATTGCATTGGCGGCTGTTTCCCTTTTAAGCTGCAAAAGCACAGCCCAAAAGACATCAGCGATAAAACAATCAAAGAAAGAAGTTATTTCGATTATTAATAAAGTCAACAATCACTGGCAGGAAACACATCCTGAACCTGGGAATTCTTTTTGGCATGTTTCGGCCTACCATACCGGAAATATGGAAGCTTACAAAGTGACCCAAAACAAAAAGTATCTGGATTATTCTATGGTCTGGGCCGAGAAGAACCAATGGATGGGAGCCAAATCAAATGACAAATCGGAGTGGAAATACAATTATGGAGAAACCGACAAACACGTTTTGTTTGGAGACTGGCAGATTTGTTTTCAAACCTATATTGACTTATACAATTTTACAGGAAAAAACGATCCACGCAAAATTGCACGTGCCCGCGAAGTGATGGAATATGAAATGAGCACTTCAGCAATTGATTACTGGTGGTGGGTAGATGGTTTATATATGGTAATGCCGGTAATGACAAAGTTATACAACGTTACCGGAAACGAAATGTATCTGGAAAAGCTGCATTCTTATCTGCAATATGCCGATGGAATTATGTATGATAATGAAGCTAAACTATATTTTCGTGATGCCAAATATGTTTATCCAAAACACAAAAGTGCTAACGGCAAAAAAGACTTTTGGGCAAGGGGAGACGGCTGGATTTTTGCCGGTTATGCCAAAATTATTCAGGATTTGCCTAAAACAGCTAAACATAGAAGCGAATACATTAACCGTTTTAAAGATATGGCTCAGGCTTTAGCAGCAGCTCAGCAAAAAGAAGGCTATTGGACAAGAAGTATTCTCGATCCTGAACATGCCCCGGGACCTGAAACAAGCGGAACAGCCTTTTTTACGTACGGATTTTTATGGGGAATCAATAACGGAATTTTAGATAAGAAAACCTATCTGCCTGTTGTCCAAAAATCATGGAATTACTTAACAACATTTGCACTTCAGGAAGATGGTACAGTTGGATATATGCAGCCTATTGGAGAAAAAGCAATTCCGGGGCAGGTGGTAGACAAAAATTCTACAGCTGATTTTGGAGTAGGGGCTTTTCTACTCGCAGCATCAGAAATGTATCGTTATGTAAAATGATGTATCATTATTTCACACTATTATGAGGCTGTCTATTTTGACAGCCTTTTTGTTTTTAAGCTAATTATTAATCTTTTTATGATAAAAATTAACTACTTAATTCCCTGAAAAATCTCGTTTTGAATTTTAAATAATTATGTATAAAATATTTTTAACCATGTTTTTTTATCATGACAATAAAAAAAACTTGTATTTAATGGTAAAATGCTGATTTACCCCTTTTATAATGCTGTAATTACCCCCTTTCACTTATACATGTTGAATTAGATTTGTCTTGTAAATCATGGGGTTGCATAGAATTTATGGTTCTAAAAAATCAATTTAGAATTCTCAATTGTATTCTCCTGCTATTACAAACTTAACTAATCAATTAACCAAAAATTACTACCAAAAATGACAAATTTTATTAGGAAAATCAAAGCTCCTGATTGTACATCAGGATTTGATTTGAAAAAGAAACTTACAATATTTTGTGTATTGGTTTCCTTATCTCAAATGCATGCACATACTGCTGCATCAGCGAGTACAAAAGAGTTTGAAAAAATACAGCAGCAAAACAGTATAACCGGACAGGTTAAAGATCAAAATGGTATTCCGTTACCGGGAGCTACTGTTTCTATAAAAGGAACAAAAATTGGAACTACAACAGATTTCGACGGAAAATTTAGTTTAGCAGGAGATGAAAATTCAGTATTGGTTGTTTCATTTGTTGGTTTTATAACCCAGGAAATAGTTGTAAAAAACAAATCGAATATTGTTGTACAATTAAAAGAGAATGCAGCAGCTTTAGAGGAAGTTGTAGTCGTAGGATATGGTAAAATGAAGAAAAAGGATTTAACCGGAGCGATTGTTCAGGTTAAGCCGGAAGCTTTGGCAAATCAAAATCCACAGACTGTTCAGGATTTATTACGAGGCGTTCCAGGTTTGAAAGTGGGGTACTCAGCTGATGCAAAAGGAGGAGGCTCATTACAGATTCGAGGCCAGACTTCTGTTTACAATCCTGATGGTGCAAATCGTAATTCACCTCTTATTATTTTAGATGGAATGCAGTTTTATGGAGAACTGTCAGAAATCAATCCTGATGATGTTGGTCAGATTGATGTTTTAAAAGATGCATCAGCAACAGCTATATTTGGTTCTAAAGCCTCTGCAGGAGTTATTGTTATTTCGACAAAAAGAGGAAAAACAGGTAAGCCTGTCATAAACGTTACTACCAACACAACAATTGTCAATGAAAGTGCCTATCGCGATGTATATTCTCCGGAAGGATATGTAAAATATCGTCAGGATTGGGAAACGGCTAAGACATATGGTCAAAATACAGCTACCGGAAATTATGAAGCATGGATAACAGGAACCGCTGCCGGCAAACCAGGATACTATACAAATCCAGGCCAATTAGACCAATATGGCATTACTGAAGCACAATGGCTGGCTTATCAGCCTGTTGGACAAACACAAGGAAAGAGTCTGAATGAAGTATGGGGACTGCGTTTGGGAATTACCGACCCAACGCTTTTGAAAAATTTTACAGAAGGAAAAACACACAACTGGTATGACAGTACTTTTAGAACAGGAATCAATCATGATAATAATTTAAGTGTTTCAGGAGCAAGTGATAAAGTAAATTATTATATGTCTTTGGGATATTTAACTTCAGAAGGAGCTATACAAGGTAATGATTATGAAGCAGTTCGTGCCAATATGAAAGTGGATGCCAAAATTACGAGCTGGCTGGAATTTGGAGCAAACGTTAATTTTCAGGATCGTACAGATGGAGATATTGCTGTTGGTACAGGTACAAATTACTGGGATGCTAATATGTTAAGAAACAGCCCGTTTTCTAACTTTAAAGATGCAAACGGCGCATATGAAAGACAACCGATGGGGGCAACAATTGGAGGATATAACTATTACTATGATCGTCAGTTTATCGAACTTGAAAAAGGCTATACTGTATTGAATACTATTTTCAATACCAAGGTAAGTTTACCTTTTGGAATTAGTTATTCTTTTAATGTGGCGCCACGCTATCAATTTTTTTACAATCGTTATTTTCAGTCAGCAGGACATAAAGGATGGAATGCTGCTACTATAGGTGTAGATAGGGAAAATGGTAAAAATTTTACATGGAATCTGAATAATACCTTAACATGGGATTATACATTTGCCGAAAAACACCACATTATAGCCACTTTTGTTCAGGAAGCTGAAGAACTGAAAACATGGTCAGATCGCATTGATGCCAATAATATTCAGCCTTCAGATGCATTAGGGTTTCATAATATTGCTAATGCCACACTTGCAAACAGTACATTTACATCCAACGATACGCATCAAACGGCCGATGCATTAATGGCGAGACTTTTCTATTCGTTTGATGATCGATATATGGTAACAGGAACGATACGCCGCGATGGATATTCAGCATTTGGATCTACAGATCCGTATGGAGTTTACCCTTCTGTAGCAGCTGCATGGACTTTTAATAAAGAAAGCTGGTTCAATTGGGCTCCTATGAGTACAGGTAAATTACGTTTATCATGGGGTAAAAACGGTAACAGAACGCTTTCTGATCCCTACATAGCTTTAGCAAACTTAAGTTCTGGTACCGGTGCAACAATGGGTTATATTGATGCTTCAGGAAACATTGTTGATGTGAAATATTTAGGAATCGATCGTATGGCAAATCCAAATTTGCAGTGGGAAAAAACAGAAGCAACCAATATTGGTCTTGATCTTGGTTTTTTAAATGATCGAATTACAAGTACAATTGATGTTTACAGATCAGTTACTCATGACATGATAATGATTCAACGTTTACCTGGTTTTACAGGATTTGGATCAATTGCAACCAATCTTGGAGAAGTTGAAAACAGAGGTATCGAGATAGCTCTTAATACCATAAATATAAAAAATCCAAATTTTGAATGGTCTACTATGGCCGCCTTTTCATACAACAAGAATATCATTAATGCATTATACGGTAATATGGAAGATATCAAGGATGCTAATGGTAATGTTATTGGAAAAAAAGAGTCTGATGATAAAACCAATGGATGGTTTATAGGAAGACCAATCTCTCAAATCTGGGATTACAAAGTAATCGGAATCTGGCAAAAAGAGGAGTGGGAAGAAGCTGCAAAATACGGACAGCGTCCTGGAGATCCAAAAGTTGAAAACAGCTACACGGCTGATGATGTAAATGGAAAACCTGTTTATAATGAAAAAGACAAACAATTTTTAGGACAGACAGCTCCTCCAATTAACTGGTCTCTTCGTAATGAATTTAAATTCTATAAAAACTGGAACCTGGCAATCAATATGTATTCCTACATGGGGCACAAATCACTTGACGGACGCTATATGAATACTTACAATGATGGTAGTTTGTATACAAACAATTATAACCCGTTTGTAAATCCATATTGGACAATTGATAACCCTACCAATGACTGGGCACGTCTTGATGCAAGAGGACCAGCAGGAGCCGGAACACAAAAATTATACGATCGTAGTTTTATTCGTTTAGATAATATTTCGCTGGCTTACACGCTTCCTAAAGATCTTTTAGACCGCCTGCATGTTAGGAATTTCAAAATTTATGCTTCAGTTCAAAACGCCGCAACATGGTCTGCTTCCGGAGAATGGAAGTATTATGGAGACCCGGAAACAGGTGGACTGGCTACGAGAATGTTTAATTTAGGTTTTAACGTTTCACTTTAATAATTATTCAACAATGAAAAAATATATAAAAAATAAAATCTCAACACTAGCACCTTTAGTAGCAATGACTGCTCTTTTGGCTTCTTGTTCAAAGGATTTTCTGGAGCCTGATCCACTATCGTTTTACGAACCTGAAACTACATTTTCAACAGAATCTGGTTTGCAGGCAGTTTTAGCAAGTGCTGATAAACAATTACGTAATAATTATATTCATTACAATAATGCCGGTAATAGTGTGCCTATTGGTACGGAATATGTTTTTTCTGATATGGCAAAATATGGAAAAACTGATAACACCAGTACTATTTCTGATTTTGCTAATACGATAGTCCCTACCGGAAGTTTTAAAACGGCAACAAATGATGATTTTTATCTTGGGTTTTACTGGGACGAAGCTTATACCGGTATTAAACATGCCAATACTATATTGACATACATTGATAAGGTGACCAGTTTAACTCAGGAAGTTAAGAATAAATATATCGGTCAGGCTTATTTTCACAGAGCATATCGCTATCTAAATCTGGTATATCAATTTGGAGATATACCGTTAATTACTAAAATTCTGGAAGTTCCAAAACAGAGTTATTACTCTACTAAAAAAGAAGCTATCATTGAAATGATTACGGCAGATATGGAAAAGGCTGTAGAATGGGTTCCGGAACAGTCAAAACTGCCTTATTTAGGTGTGGTGAATAAAGGAGCATGCCGTCAATTGCTGATTAAATGTTATCTGGCTTCAGGAAGATTTGCAGAAGCTGAAGCGCAGGCAAATATCCTTATTAATCAGTCAGGTTATTCTTTAATGCAAAGTAATTTTGGAACTTTTGATCAGGGAGGAAATCCAACAACATGGACAATTACCAGAAACGTTATTTGGGATTTACACAGACCTGAAAACAAGGTTATCGCTGCTAATAAGGAAGCAATATTGATTATGCCAAACGGAGGAGTACAGTCGTTTTTACCTTTTGCCTGTATGAGGATTTTTGGACCTAACTGGAATTCTGGTACTTTAACAACACCTGATGGTAAACAGGCAGCTGCCCGTTTTGCCTCAAACAATGCAAATTATCAGGCCAAATATGATTATGCAAGAGCATTAGGACGTGGTATTGCTACAATTAGTGCTTCCTATTATTCACAGCATCCTATGTGGGTTGTTAACGGTATTGAGGACAAGCAGGATCTGCGTCATAATAATACTGTTGGTAACTGGGTGAACATGGAAGATCTTAAATACAGCGATAAGACTTCTGCATATTATCAGCAAAATTTTAGAATGAAACATAATGGTGTTCTGTTATCAAAAGACACTCTTCGTGAATGGTTTGACTTTCCACTGTATAAAATCTATCTGCATGATGTTGTAAATGAAACTAATCCAAATGCAACTGATTTTCAGGGAGCCAGTACCGGAAGTAAAGCGCATTGGTATTTATATCGTTTAGCTGAAACTTATCTGTTAAGAGCAGAAGCACGTTTTTATCAGGGTAATGTTGGCGGGGCTGCTCAGGATGTCAATGTTGTCAGAGCCAGAGCGGGAGCTTCTCAAATGTATACTAACGTAACTATTGGAGATATTTGTGCGGAAAGAGGAAGAGAACTTTATCTGGAAGAATGGAGAAATGTAGAATTAAAACGTATTTCGCATTGTCTCGCACTCAGTGGGAAACCTGATGAATGGGGTCAGACATACAGTTTAAACAATTGGGACAAACAATCCGGAACTGATGCAGCCGGAGGCAGTTACTGGTATCAGCGTATTGTACATTATACACTTTATAACAAATACCCAAGCGGAATTGTGGTACCAAATGGGACTAAATTTTATACGATGGACAAACGCAACAATTACTGGCCAATTCCAAATAGTGCTATAACGGCTAACATTAAAGGCAAATTAAGTCAGAACTTTGGTTACGACGGTTATGATGCCAACGTTAAAGTATGGGATAAATGGCAGGATGCTGTTGCAGATGAAAGTCAGATTTAATATTCATCCACGTTTACAGATTCAATTATTCTGTAAGTTCTAAATTTCAATTTTCCCCAAATATAAAGTAGTAATAGCAGTTCAAAATCAAATCGCGATTTTGAACTGCGAGGCTACTATTGCTGATTTTTTAAATAATAATAATTAAAGTATTAAATAAAGTAATTGTACTTAAAATACTATTATTCAAATTTTAATATGTATAACAATTTGAAATTAAATATTTAATTTCTTTTTTATAATTCACATTAAACTCTACAATGAAATTTCAGTTCCTATACCAAATTTTGGCGGGTAACTGAAAAAGAATAAACTAAAAATTTTAAACCAATTTTTAAATAAGACTTAATATGAAAAAATTATACACTTTTTTAGTATTCGGACTATCTATCTTTTTGTTTCGGATACAGGCACAGGCACCCAATCTGCCGGTCAAAGTAAATTTGGCTACGACATTGAACGGTTCAAAGACATTTAATAATGGTACTGCTCAGGATATAATTTCTTTTCCGTTGTCCAATCAGACAGAATTTACACTGGAGGTAAAAGCCAAAGTAAATTCGGCTCAGGGAAGAGGACTGGATGTAGAGGTTAAAAACACAACAGGACTAGGATTCAGGACTTCTTTAGACAAAACATCTTTTAATTATAATACTATTTTAACATCAATAGAAAATTTAAGTAATTCTTCTGATAATGCTCAGGAACAGACTTATAGGTATTCTGTAAAAAATGGTTTTGTAAATATTTATCAGGATGGACATTATCTTATTTCTAAAGCACTTGATTTTGTAAATGATAACTCGGGAGCTCCAACTGTATACGGTTCTGATAACCTTCTCGGAAGATGGGCAGGTGTTACAGGTAACAATTCAGGTAAGCCAAATGATTACGGCTGGGCGAATACTTCTGCAAGTCTTCCGTGGAATACAGCTAATTCAACCAGTGGTGTTCGATATCTCGATGTAACTTCCGGACATACATTCGAATCAGACAATACTGCTTACAATGGCAGAATAATGTACATTCGTTGGGATAACAGCGCATATTCTACTTCGACCTATAGTTATCCTGTAAAACTGGAAAAAGACCTCAAATATGAATTTTCGTGGATTTACGAATATGTGTCTAATTCTGCTCCCGGAACACCTATCAATGTAGCCATTTCAGCTACGGCAAATGGAACCGGAGTTATAGCCTCTAAAAGTTTTGTTACAGGTAATGCCAATAAATTAAGAAGAGGTGATTTTTCCTTTATCTCAAATGCTGATGGCGTTTATTACGTAACGATCACAGCAGGATCCGGACTTATGGCTATTGGAGATTTAAAATTAAAATCTTCAAATTTAATTAATACCTGGGATGGTTTTGCTAATGATAATTTAGGTTCACCAGCCGCTTATAGCTGGACCAACTCATTATCTTCTGCGATTTTTAACACGGCAAACGCCACCAGCGGAGCACGATATATGGATGTAACATCAGGACACACCTTTGAGTCAGATGATACAAATTACGCAGGAAGGTTGCTTTATATCAGATGGGACGGCACGGCTGAAAATTCAGTTTATTCATTTCCGGTACAATTAGAAGCGTCGAGAGATTATCAGTTTTCATGGCTTTATGAATACATTTCAAATTTAGCTCCCGGTTCTCAAATGAATGTATCTGTTTCAACATTAGCCAATGGTGGTGGTACGGTTATTTCCTCAAAAAGTTTTGTAACTGGCGTCGTAAATAAACTAAGAAAAGGCGATTTGTCTTTTCAGTCTCAAAGTGCCGGAACGTATTATATCAATATTACAGGCGATAAAGCTCTTTTTGGCATCGGAGATTTAAAAGTTCAGACACAACAGCTGGCAAATATCATTATTGGTAAAAATTACGCCAGCGGTGCCGTAGACATGGAAGTGAGTTCAGTAACTTTTGAAAACGCAGCCTATGCTCCGGAAAAAGTTATCAGCCCTTCATTACAAACCGCTGATATTTCAAGTAGTGTCAATGTTGGAGCTTATGCAAAATCAAAAGTAGTACTGAATTCATCAGCCTCTTTGTATTTAAAAAATGCTTATAATCCTTTAATTAATGCATCGGTAAATTTGAATTCGGCAAATGCTCAGGTCTATTTTGAAAATGTCAAGCCTTCTGTAGTTATTAGTACTTATCTGCAATATATATCAGTAAATGGTGTTCAGGCCAGTAACGGAACGAATGTTATTGTATCGAATTATGGCGGAGGAACTGTAGTAGCTCCTTATTCTGCAGATTTAAAGCCATTAGAAGTTTTTACAGCAGAAAATTTTGGAGGAGCTTCCCAGCAATATGAAACCGTTACACCACATGATAATTTAAGTTCATTAGATAATGCGATTAAGTCATTCAAATTAAAAAAAGGCTATATGGTAACATTCGCTTCAAATGCTGACGGAAGCGGTTACAGCAGGGTTTTTATAGCCGAAAATCAGGATTTGGAAGTTCCGGTTCTGCCTGTTAATCTAAACGGAACCATTTCGTTTATCAGAACAATGAAATGGCATGAAGTCAACAAAAAAGGACTTGCAGGTGGAAGTACAGAAGCTATGGATGCAACGAATATTACCTGGTATTACAACTGGAATACCGGAATGAGTTCTACACCTAATATTGAGTATGTGCCAATAAGACAAACTAATTTCTGGCCGTCATTTACACCTGCTTACACAAAAGAAGGTTATACACATCTTTTAGGATTTAATGAGCCAGATCGTCCTGATCAGGCGAATATGACGGTTGAAGCAGCCATAGCTTCATGGCCAGCGCTTATGAAGTCGGGTTTAAGGTTAGGTTCTCCCGCAACATCAGATCCGTTCAATCCGTGGATGGGAACTTTTATGACGCAGGCTGAAGCCAATAATTATAGAATTGATTATGTAGCAATCCACTGTTATTGGTACAAAACTGCTGCTCAGTGGAAAAGTGACCTTCAAAATATCTACGACAGATACAAAAGACCGCTCTGGATTACTGAATGGAATATAGGAGCAAACTGGACAGGCAATAATTTCCCTGATGGTCCAACTGTATTGACGGATGCAAACGCCATTAAACATAAAAACGATCTTGCAGCAATATTAAATGTATTGGAAACTACTGACTATGTAGAACGCTATTCGATCTATAACTGGGTACAGGATGCAAGGGCAATGTATGTTACAATTGACGATGCATTTAAAACAAGAAATCCAAACTGGCAAAATTATGTATGGCTTCAAACGGCACCGGTAATTTCAAGTACAGCTACAAGTTATGTCGTTTTAACTCCTGCAGGAGAGTATTATGCGAATAATGCTTCGGCTAAAGCTTATAGTTCAAACAGAGAGTATATTTCGACATGGAAAACAAAAGTCGAAACACTGAGTTACCAACTGTCATCCGACTATCAAAACATTACGGTAAACTGGACAGGTACTAATAATGATTTGGTAAATAAATATATTCTGGAAAGAAAATTAACGGGCGAAAATGATTTTTCAGTTTTTTATGAATCAACAGATTATAAAGTTATCAAACAGACCGATCAGGTACATTCAAGAGCGGAATACCGAATCAAAGTTGTGGGTAAAGACAATGTAGAATCTGCATATTCACCTATTTTGGTATTCGAACAGGCTCCAATTGCTGCTACACCTTCAGATATTGAAGGAAAAGCATTATCGAGATCCATAATCAATTTAAAATGGCCGGCAGTTGCAGGAGCTGAATCTTACACAATCAAAAGATCAGAAACACTGAATGGCACGTATCAGGATGTTGCTGTATATTTAAAAGAAACGACTTTCGATGATATCAATTTAGAGGAGGATACAAATTATTTTTATAAACTCGCATCAGTAAATACAGGTGGTGAAAGCCAATATTCAACGCCTTTAAATGTTAAAACAATGGCATTTGCAATTCCGTCAGCTGTTACAAATGCTAGTTTGGCTTATGGTGATGCAAAAGTAAATCTCGAATGGGATTTTATGTACGACGTTAGTTTTTATGTAAAAAGATCCACTTCATCATCAGGACCTTTTACAACTATAGCAACCGTTACAACGAATTCATATAGCGACGTATCAGTTTCAAACGGAACGCCTTATTATTATAAAATTGCAGCCTTTAATACTTTGGGTGAAGGGCCTGAATCAAATCTTCTGAGCGCGACACCTGCGCAGGGGCAAAAAATTACAGGCAGTATAATTGGACATTCCGGATCGTATCAAAGTAATGGTGCTACAATTGAGAAAGCTTTTGATGAAAATCTGACGACTTATGTTGATGGGCCAACTGCTGCTGGTTATCTAGGTTATGATTTCGGAACAAACGGCAAAGCCAGTCTGACGGATATCAGATACGTTCCGCGCAATGGTTTTGGCAATCGTATAACAGGAAGTGAAATACGTGGTTCTAATAGCGAGGATTATCTTAATTCTTATGAGGTTTTACATGTAATAACAGGTACGCCGGCTAATGATGTTTTTACACAGGATTCTGGTTTGGCTACTCCAAAATACAGATACATCTATTGGTACACGCCAACGGGTTACGGAAATATAGCTGAACTTGAGTTTTACGGAAGCATCGATACGACTTTAGCAACCAATAAACCTCAGGCAGAATTTTCAGGAAACATAAAAGCATTCCCAAATCCAACCTCAGGACAGTTTGATATTGATTTTCCTATTAGTGTAACATCTCAAAATATTGCCATTTATACAGCTGATGGTAAATTGATCTCGCAATCTAATTATGCTGTCGAAAATGGTAAAATTCATCTGAATCTGGAACATAACAGCACAGGAATATACTTCGTAAAGCTTCATTCTTACCCTGATAAAACAATCCGAATTGTCAAAAAATAAGAATTAAGCAGATAAAAAATAAGTTAGTTTGGTTATAATGCGTTTTTGGACGATGGGGGATTTTGAGCGATCCCCCATTTTCTTAAAAATGATAATACTGCCGAATTGTAAATAAGTAATGAAATGAAATTTAAAGTGAATCGTTTTTTGGTTTTAGGAAGTGCAGCAATGCTGTATAGTTTCGTTTCATTTAAAGAGAAACCAGATAAGAAAGAAGAATATCAGTTGGTCTGGAGTGACGAATTTACTGTTGAGGGTATTCCAGAGGAAAAAAACTGGAATTATGAAACCGGCTTTGTGAGAAATCAGGAAGCACAATGGTATCAAAAAAAAAATGCCTTCTGTAAAAACGGTTTCCTGATTATTGAAGCTAGAAAAGAAAATAGACCAAACCCGGATTTTGTTTCAGAAATTCATTCCGACTGGACAAAAAAGAGAGATTCCATAAAAGTTACATCATCCTGTTTAATAACACGCGGAAAACATTCCTGGCAGTATGGCCGATTCGAAATGCGGGCTAAAATTCCTGTTGGAAAAGGAATGTGGCCGGCCTTTTGGACTTTGGGCGTACAGGGAAACTGGCCTGCAAACGGGGAAATTGATATTATGGAATATTACACCGGAAAAATATTAGCAAATGCATGCTGGAAATCAGATGAATCCAAAACAGTCTGGGACAGCTCTACAAAAATGCTAAGTGATTTTAATGAAAATTGGGCGAACAAATTTCACATCTGGAGAATGGATTGGGATGCGCAATGGATTAAATTATATGTTGATGATCAGTTGCTAAACGAAATTAGTGTCGATGAAACGATGAAATATAAAAATCAGAAAATAAAACCTTTTCAGCAGCCTCATTATTTATTGGTAAATCTGGCAGTAGGAGGAATAAACGGTGGAGAATTTACATCTGATAATTTACCGTCACAATACATAATAGATTATATCAGGGTTTATCAAAAAAAGCAATTAAAATGAAATTACAATATTCGATAATTATAAGTTTTCTGTGTTCATTAGTATTTGGACAAAACACTTCTTTTGAACCGGGAAAAGTATGGAAAGATACTGATGGCGTACACATTAATGCTCATGGAGGCGGTGTTATTTTTGTTGATGGAACTTATTATTGGTATGGCGAATTTAAAACAGAAGGCAAAGGCGGAAATACAGCGCTGAAAGGCGTTAGCTGTTATTCGTCAAAAGATTTGTACAACTGGAATAATGAAGGCATTGTACTAAAAGTCGAAGATGATCCTAATTCTGAAATAACAAAAGGATGCATCATGGAACGCCCCAAAGTAGTTTTTAATAAAAAAACAGGCAAATACATCATGTGGTTTCATTTGGAATTTAAGGGAAAAGGTTATGATTCTGCCAGAGCTGCAGTAGCCATAAGTGATTCTCCGAAAGGCCCTTTTGCATATAAAAAATCATATAGACCTAATAAAGGAGTCTGGCCAATGGATTTTAAGGAAGAATATAAATTAGCTTCGACAACTGAACGCAATTTAAAATCCTGGAGCCCTGAATGGGTAACCGCTATCAAAAACGGAATGTTGGTGCGTAGGGATTTTAAAAAAGGGCAGATGTCAAGAGATATGACAGTTTATGTAGATGATAATGAAAAAGGGTATCTTATTCATTCATCAGAGGAAAATTTGACCCTTCATATTTCTGAATTGACAGATGACTATTTAGATTTTACAGAAAAATGGACCCGAGTGGAACCTGCAGGACATAACGAAGCACCTGCAATTTTTAAAAAAGAAGGAATTTATTATATGATAACCTCAGGCTGTACAGGCTGGGATCCTAATGAAGCACGTTCTTTTAAATCCAAATCTATCTGGGGGCCGTGGGAAGCTTTAGGAAACCCTTGTTTTGGTAAAGATGCCGATTTCACATTTCATTCGCAAAGCACTTATATTTTTCAGGTTCAGGGCAAAAAAGACCAGTTTATTTTTATGGCAGACCGCTGGAAGCCTGATAATCCAATTGATGGGACTTATATCTGGCTGCCAATTAAGTGTATTGAAGAAAAACCAGTTTTAAAGTGGTTAGATAATTGGAATTTAGCTTATTTTACAGAAAATTAATAATTAAAAAATGAAAAGCCAGCAAAATTTTATACAGAAATCAAGTTTTATTTTTTTTATGAGTGCATGCTTTTTTTATTTTTCAATAATAAATGCTCAGAAAAGCAGAGTATTAAAAGAAGCAGTTCCTTTAGATTCAATCCGATTAAGTGATCCGGCAATTTTAGCAGATAATAAAACTGGCATGTATTATATGACCGGAACTGGCGGATTTCTTTGGAAGAGTAAAGATTTAAAATTATGGAATGGCCCATACGATGTTGCCAAAACAGATCCAAAATCCTGGATGGGACCAAAACCGATGATTTGGGCAGCAGAATTGCATCAGTTCAAAAATAAATATTACTACTTTGCCACTTTTACGAATAGGGACAAAATAATAGATAAAGTTGATGATAATAGTATTGAACGCCGTGCAAGTCATATTTTGGTAAGCGATCATGCTCAGGGACCGTATTTACCGATGAAAGACGATATCTATTTACCAGCTGATAAACCAACACTGGATGGCACATTTTGGATTGATAAGAATGGGAAACCTTATATGATTTATTGTTATGAATGGCTGCAAAATGGAAACGGGACTATAGAAAAAATAGAATTAAAACCGGATTTAAGCGGCTCGGTTGGAGAAGGAAAATTACTCTTTAAAGCAAGTGACTCACCCTGGAGCAGGGAAAAAGATTCTAATGGCAATGATAAGCCTAATAAAGTTACCGATGGTCCGTATTTATTTAAAACAGGTTCAGGACGTTTAGGAATGCTTTGGACCAGCTGGATTTACGATGTTTATACTCAGGGAGTAGCCTATTCTAAAAGTGGTACCTTGGATGGACCCTGGATTCAGGAAGAAGCCCCTGTTTCACCACCCAATTTTGGTCACGGAATGCTGTTTCAGACTTTTGAAGGTAAATGGCTTATGTCTGTCCACAGCCATAAAAAAATTGATGGTAAAACGATTAGGATTCCTAAACTATTTGAGGTTGATTTGTCAGGAGATAAGCTAGTTGTTTTGAAGCCTTATTTTCCATAACGCAGGGCTTGGGCTTCTTTATTCTTAAACTAAAAAAATATAATCAAAAACAATTTATCCCAAGCGGCATGTATATAATCTTGTTAAAAAGTGTTATTTTTACACTTATATATACTATAGTTTCTTTATAATTTATAGTTACAAACATTTAAAAATGAATCAATTAAAAATATTCTTGTTTTTCGCAGGTATTTTCAGCCTGTCTCTATTTTCCCAGCAAAAAGAAAATACGGCTGTATTTCAGATTAAAAAACCAGATTATGCAGTTAGTCCACATACAGGAATGATAAAACAGCACTGGAAAGATGCGGCATTTTATCTATTGGAAGGAGCTTTCAGCTATATTCATAAACTGGATGACCCGATGCAATTTCCGAAACAGGAAGGAAAAAGTTATCCATCGAATCCAAATCAGGTTCCGACAGAAAAATTGGAAGGGCTTTGCAGAACTTTATTTATTGCTTCGCCTTTGTTGAAAGAAAATCCGAATTTGATAATCAACAATATAAAAGTAGCAGATTATTATCGCTATCAAATAGCGAAATTGACAGACCCGAATAGTCCGACTTATATTGAACCGCGTGCTAAAAATGGTGGTCCAAGTCAAAAGCTGGTTGAATTTGGCGCTTTGGCACTTTCTTTACTGACTAATCCTGAAGTTTTATGGAAACCGCTTCCGCAAAATCAAAAAGACGATCTGGCTAAAATAATGATTAGCTATGGTGACGGGCCTACGGTAGATTCTAACTGGAAGTTTTTCAACATTTTTGTACTGAGTTTTTTTAAAGAACAAGGCTATACAGTTAATGAAAAATTATTGGTTGAATATTTAGAAAAATCACTAAAGCATTATCGTGGCAATGGATGGTATAATGACAGTCCTGCATATGATTATTACAGTATGTGGGCTTTTCAGATGTATGGAAGTATTTGGTCAGAGTTTTTTGGAAAGAAAAACTATCCTGAAATTGCGGCCAGATTTGCCTCGAATTTTAATGATTTAAAAAACAATTATCCTTATTTATTTAGCAGAGATGGTGAAATGATCATGTGGGGAAGAAGTATCAGTTACAGAACCGGTGCAGTAGTTCCTTTTCCGTTAATGGGATTTCAAAATGATCCGAATACCAATTACGGATGGATGCGCAGAATTTCATCCGGAGTAATTAAGCAATTTTTGACGCATCCGGATTTTATGAAAGACAATGTACCTACACTTGGCTTTTATGGTGCATTTGAACCTGCAGTTCAAAATTACAGTTGTCGTGGAAGCGTGTATTGGATGGGGAAAATCTTTTTAGGCTTACTGGTGCCGGATAATAGTCCGTTTTGGACAGCCAAAGAAAACAATGGAGATTGGGATGCAACATTCAAAAAAGATCAGGTTTACAATAAATATCAGGGAGATTCGCAAATCCTTATTACAGACTATCCTAATATTGGGGCTTCAGAAGTTAGAGCGTGGTGTCATGAAAAAGTGAGCAGCGACTGGCAGAAATTCAGATCGACAGAAAACTATAACAGATTGTCTTATAACAGTGCTTTCCCGTGGCAGGCAGATGGTCAAAATGGTGAAGTTGCAATGAATTATGTGATTAAAAATCAAAAAGACCAATGGGAAGCCTTTAGATTATTTACTTTCAAAAAGTTTGAAAACGGCATTTATTACCGAAATGTAGTTTTAGAAACCGATGAAAATATAAAGTTCAGTTTAGCGGATATTCCTTTACTAAACGGAATTTTAAGAATTGATAAAAATAACAGCGATAAGCCTGTTTCAATGCGCTTAGGACATTATGCTTTGCCGAAATTAGACAAAGAAATTGTTACAACTAAAAAAAATGTAGCAGGGCACGAAGTGACTATTATCGATAACGGAAAATACCAGCTGGCTATGATTCCACTTTTAGGCTGGGATAAAACCGAAGTTGTAAAAGCAAAAGGATTACACCCGGAAAGTGATGAAAGTTCGGTAATAAATGTCACTGGCAATTCAAAATCAAATAAAACAGCTATTTATGCTACTCTGATGCTTTGGAAAAAATCAGGTGAAAAGTGGAAAAAAGAAGAGCTCATTCCGGTAAAAGTTTCGCAACAAATTAATGGCTCCATAATCGTAGAATATGATAAATTAATTAAAAAAGTAATCGTATTTAACTAAAACAATATTAGTATTTTAAAAACAAATTCGTTACACAAATTACACACAAACAATAAATAAAATAAGCATGAAATTAATTAGAATTTTCGCTTTGACAATAATGGCTGTAATCAATCCATTTCAAGGCAATTCGCAATCCAAATTTAATAATCCAATTGCAGAACAGCGTGCCGATCCGTGGGTATATAAAACAGAAGCCGGCGAATATTATTTGATAGCTACAGTTCCGGAATATGATAGAATTGTAATCCGAAAGGCTAATAGTATAAACGGTTTAAAAGAAGCAAAAGATAAAGAAGTCTGGCACAAACACGAAAAAGGTGTTATGGGCAGTCATATCTGGGCTCCTGAACTGCATAGAATTGACGGAAAATGGTATATCTATTTTGCTGCAGGTGAAGCCGAAAATATCTGGAATATTAGAATTTGGGTATTGTCAAATCCTTCCGCTAATCCGATGGAAGGCAAATGGACAGAAGAAGGACAGCTAAAAACGCAAAAGGAGTCATTTTCATTAGATGCCACAACTTTTGAACACAATGGTAAAAGATATTTAATCTGGGCACAAAATGTAAGAGGAGGGAATCATGGCACTGCTTTAGTTTTATCAGAAATGAAAAATCCAACCACGCTTACAGGTCCGGAAATAGTTATTACCGAACCGGAATTCAGCTGGGAAAGAGAAAAATACAATGTTAATGAAGGTCCTGCTGTGATTAAAAAGAGCGGAAAAATATTTGTAACGTATTCTGCCAGTGCAACAAATCATAACTATTGTATGGGCTTATTATGGATTGATGAAAAAGCAGATTTACTGGATGTTGCAAATTGGCAGAAATCTCCTGCTCCTGTATTTTATACCAATGAAGAACTAAAAAGATATGGTCCCGGTCACAATTCATTTACGACCAGCGAAGACGGAAAAACAACGATAATGATTTACCATGCAAGAGATTATAAAGAAATTCAGGGACATGAATTATCCGATAAAAATCGTGCAACCCGGGCAAGAGTCTTAGAATGGACAAAAAGCGGTTTTCCTGATTTTATGCAGAACAAAAATGATTAAAAATTAGAAGTAAAATATAATCTACAATTTCAAGGATAATGTTATCCTAAATGATGGAGTCGAAAGCTTTTTTATTGGAAAAATTTCGGCTCCATTCATTTTAATAACTGTTTTTAATTTCCTCCAAAGGCTATTACAGCTAAAATATATAAAGCCTGTTAATTGTTGGGGATGACACGATTTATTACATGGTTTTATCTGAAAATATTTTATCTTTATAGCCATATCTCAGATAAAAATGAACAATACAAAATTTCCTATTCCATACAACGAATTAGAACGTTTAGCTGCTTTAAAACGCTACAATATACTTGACACACTGCCAGATCATGCTTTTGATGATGCTACTAAACTGGTTTCCTATATTTGTGGTGTACCAATCGCCCATATCTCGTTTATAGACGAAAGCAGACAGTGGTTTAAATCTGAGATTGGAATCGGTGTTACAGAAGTACCGCGTGAAATTTCTTTCTGCCAGTATACTATTATGGAATCTGAAATAGTAGAAATAAATGATACTTTTCTAAACGATCGCTTCAAAAATGACCCTAATGTTGTCGGTGGGTTTAAAATCAGATTTTATGCGGGTATTCCGCTTACAACACCCGACGGATTTAATATAGGAACTATTTGTGCAATAGATCATGTCGTTAAGGAACTCAATGAAAATCAGAAAAATGCTTTGTCACTTGTTGCAAAACACGTAATTGGCCAACTAGAATTGCAAACAAAAAATATTGAGTTAAATGCTCAGAAAAAAATTGCAGAACGTGCGGTACTGGCTAAAGACAGTTTTCTGGCTAATATGAGTCATGAAATCAGAACCCCGCTAAACGCTGTTATTGGTTTTACAGAGCTTTTGAGTCAGACAGATTTAAATAATACCCAGCTTGATTATGTCGAAAGCGTACAGACAGCCGGAGAAAACCTTCTTTTAATTATTAACGATATTCTTGATCTTTCTAAAATAGAATCCGGAAATCTGGCTATAGAAGCAGAACCATTCAATTTGAAAAAGACTCTCAAACATGTTTATAATTTATTAAAAGTTAAAGTACCTAAAGACGTTGAGTTTAATCTTTATTTAGATGCCGAAATGCCGGATATGGTAATTGGCGATCAGGGAAGATTAAATCAGATATTAGTGAATCTTACCGGTAACGCTCTCAAATTTACAGAGGATGGAGATGTAACAATTTCAGTAAAAAAAGTGGAAGATACTGATGATTTTTACACTCTGAGATTTTCTGTAAAAGATACTGGTATTGGTATTCCTGAGGATAAGCTTAAAACTATTTTTGAGCGATTTACACAGGCCGAAGAAAGCACTACCAGAAAATTTGGAGGTACAGGACTGGGACTTAGTATTGTGAAACAGCTTGTCGAATTACAAAAAGGTGAAATTCAGGTAAAGAGTAAGCCAGGAAGAGGTTCTGAATTTAGTTTTACCTTAATCTATAAAAAAGCTAATACTGCAGAAATTAAAGTTAATAAAGTATCAGATAACAATCTGGGCAAACTTAAAATATTGCTGTGTGAAGACAATCCCTTAAATCAAAAATTAGCCAAAAGCGTTATTTCTAATTTTGGTTTTGAATTAGATATTGCCGAAAATGGTGAAGAAGGCATTGAACTTTTATCTAAAAACGAATACGATTTGGTTCTAATGGACCTTCAGATGCCTGTAAAAGATGGCTACCAGACGACAGAATATATCAGAAATGAAATGAAATTAGCCATTCCGATTATAGCTATGACTGCGCATTCATTAGTTGGTGAACAGGAACGTTGTTACAAGGCAGGCATGGATGCTTATGTACCTAAACCTTTTAAGCAGGCAGTACTTTTAAAAGCAATAAAAACTGTAATGAGTAAAGATTTTGAGCATGGATACAAACGTAAAATTAATTTTTCTTTTTTAGATGAAATGGGAGGTGGAGATGCAGATTTCAAAAAAGAAATGATCAGCCTTTTTATAGATAAAATCCCGAATCAGGCAGCACAACTTGATGAAGCATTTAAAAATAATGATTATGATACAGTAAAAAAACTGGCACATCATATGAAATCCAGTATGGATATTTTTATGTTGGAGGATCTTAGCAATTATTTATCTGATATTGAAGAAGAGGCCATTATTGAAGAATTTACGGCTGAAACTTTAGATAAAATTAATATTTTACATTGTGGAATTGTAGATGTGGTAAAAGTTTTAAAGGAATTATGTTAAAAGGAGTTTATACTATAGTTTTGCATCATTATATGTCATAAATTTAGTTAGCTTCAAAAAATACAATACCGATGAGAATAATTTTAGCAGAAGATAATGATATCTTACGCAAATCATTGTCTTTTTTTTTAGAATCCAAAGGATTTAAAGTAGATCAGTTTTCAGATGGCAAAGATGCACTGGAGGCTATTGAAAGCGATAACTATGACCTGGTTTTAACAGATATTAACATGCCAGGTGTAAGTGGCATGGAAATCACACAATATATCAGGCAGACTCTTAATTCTGAAATTCCTATTATTATATTTACTTCATCAAGTGTAGAACAGACAGAACTTGATTCTTTTGATTTAGGCGCTAACGAATTTATGTCAAAGCCTGTAAGCCCTGCTGTACTTTTAGTAAGGATTAACAAACTACTAAATACACGTGTTTAATGAAGATTTCATGTTCCTTTAAAAGATTCTAAATTTATGACAAAGATATGGGAGCTTTATAGAGATAAGCATTGGGTAGAGCCCTTCCTTATTTTTTCAATTTGTTTTTTTGTGGGCGTATCAATCGTTTTATATCTTTTTATTATTGGCAGCAGAAATAAAAATATAAAACGGGAGAAGCTTAGGAAAGAACACGACCAACAGATTGCAGAATTAATATTTTTGGTAGTTTTTGAGGATACTCCTTTCGCTGAAATAAAGAAAAGACAAGAATATATGATGCTATTTGGATCTCTTTTATTTCGAAAAGTCTTAATAGAATCAGTCATAAATCTTCATAAAAATTATGATGGTGTTTATGCAAAAAAACTTGAACATTTTTATAAAGAATCAGGATTGATTAATGATTCTTTCAAAATGCTCAAAAGCATGAAATGGGAGGTGAAATGCAAAGGAATTACTGAGCTTGCTGAAATGAATATTACAGATTCATTTGAAAAAATCCTGACATTTTCTAAAGCACGAAACAAAACTTTGAAAATTACAGCAATAAATGCCTGCATCAAACTGGCAGGAACAGAAGGTATAACACATCTTAAAGCACATCCTTACCCGATTGACGACTGGACACAGCTAAATATTATTGCAGCATTTAAAAAACATGATATTGGTGACACAAAAGGGGTTGAACACTTACTTGAATCACATAACACAACCGTTGTTACACTTGGTCTTAAACTCATAAAAGAACTTAAACTAACACAAAAAGTCCCTTATGTAGCACAATTGGCAGAGCGAACTCCCAATGCATTGATACAATATGAGGCACAAAACGTATTACAGGAATTAACAGTTTAACTTTACTTTACAGACAAATGGCTTTTTTAAATGAGGAAATGATATGGTTTATAGATGTCTACTTATATCTTATACTTGGTTACGCCATATTAATCATGTCTTCTTATCTTATTTTAGCTTATCTCTCCATGAAAGAGCTGAGAAGCTATCTCAAAAAAAACAGTTTTGTAGATTATGAAGTGCTTCTTACAAGTGAATTTGCTCCTAAACTTTCCTTAATTGCACCTGCTTATAATGAAGGTTTTACTATTGAAGAAAATGTAAAATCGCTGCTTTCTTTAAATTATAACAATTATCAGGTCATTGTAGTAAATGACGGGAGTAAGGATAACTCTATGGAAATCCTTATTAAAACTTACGATCTCGTTTTAACCGAGCTTGATATCCATTCTAAAATTGAAACAAAAAAGGTTAAAGGAATTTATACTTCCAGAAATGCAGCTTTTAAAAAATTAATCGTAGTCGACAAGGAAAACGGAGGAAAAGCCGATGCATTGAATGTTGGGCTTAATATTGCACAAAATCCTTATGTAGTTTGCATAGACGTTGATTGTATCCTTGACAAAGATTCACTTTTGAAACTGGCCAAACCTTTTTTAGAGTCTCATGGTAAACGCGTTATTGCTACCGGAGGTGTTGTCAGGATTGCCAATCAGTGTATCATAAAAAATGGACGTTTGGTTGAAGTAAATATTCCAGACGCCATAATTCCGAGGATTCAGGTTTTAGAATACTTAAGAGCCTTTCTGTTGGGAAGGATGGCGTGGGGCCGACTTGATGGTCTGCTGCTTATAAGCGGAGCCTTTGGTGCTTTTGACAGAGAAATTGCAATATTGGCCGGTGGTTACAATATAAAAACAGTAGGAGAGGACATGGAGCTGGTCGTACGCATGCGTCGTTATATGCTCGAAAACAAACTACCTTACACGGTAAGTTATATTCCAGATCCTCTTTGCTGGACAGAAGCTCCGGAAGATTTTAAGATATTCAAAAAACAAAGAAGCCGTTGGATGAGAGGGACAATTGAAACATTGAGCTTTCACAAAAAAATGTTCCTGAACCCTAAATATAAACTTCTGGGTATGATTAGCGTACCTTACTGGACTTTATTTGAATTTCTTGCTCCGGGAATAGAATTTACAGGACTTATAATTACAATTTTATTTATCATTTTCGGTTTATTAAACTGGCATTTCTTTATTTTACTTGTTCTTTTTGTTTATACATTTGCTGTTTTCTTTTCGGTTATCGCTCTTTTGAGTGAAGAACGTACTTTTCATAAATACCCTAAACAAACCGATTTTTTCAAGTTGTTATTAGCTGCTTTTATAGAACCAGTTTACTTTCATCCATTAGCTGTATATGCTGCTTTGATTGGATATAAAGAAAAAATTAAAGGAACTCATGGATGGGGCGAAATGACGAGAAAAGGATTTACCAAAAAAGAATAATTTTTTTATTTGACTATTCTGAGCTAAAATTTATTAAAAAATAAGATATCAAAATTTAAAATGTTTCAATTTTAGTCCGTTATTTTGTAGTAATTAATTTACTATGACTAAGAAAATTTTAATAGTTGATGATCATTTAGTTGTGCGAAACGGAGTCGCAATGGTTTTAGAAAAACAATTTGAAGATGTCTCAATTTCAAATGCAGAAAATTTCTTTGAAGCCATTGTACTTTTAAAAAACATTTCTTTTGACCTGGTCATTCTGGATATTAATATTCCGGGGGGAAGAAGTACAGAAATGATTACCAGTATAAGGGAGATTCAGCCTGAAATTAAAATACTTGTTTTTTCAGCCCATGAAGAAGAGCAATATGCTTTAAAATACATTTCTTCTGGTGCCAATGGTTATCTGAACAAACTATGCAGTGAAGAAAAAATGATGTTTGCTATAAGTTCAATTCTTGAATCCGGAACTTATGCTTCTCCTGAACTCGTTAACAAACTGCTTGAAATTCAAACAGGCAGAAAAGCTGTAAATCCATTGGGTGTTTTATCAAAAAGAGAACTTCAAATTGTTGAATTACTCATCAACGGCAACGGCAATCTTGAAATTTCAAATCAACTAAACCTTCACATGTCTACTGTAAGTACTTATAAAGCCAGGGTGTTTGAAAAACTTAAAATTAGCAATATAGTCGAGCTTATTAATCTCTGTAAAACTTCTGAAAACTAATTATATTCTACCATTATTTCAATAGTTGTCCCTTCATTAATTGCGCTTGCAATATTGATATTTCCTTTAATAATAATAAGAAGTTCTATAATCATGTGTAAGCCTAAGTGATAGTTTTTTACAATAGGCTTTTTATAAAAATCAAGATAATAATCAATAAGTTCCTGGCTCATCCCTTTTCCATTATCGATAATCTTTAGCGTAAGAATGTTTTTTTGAGTTGAACAAAGCAGTTCTATTGTTCCGTTTTTTGTATTTTTTATAGCATTGTCTATCAGGTTATGAATGATAATTGACAGTGCTTTTTTATTTGTTCTGATATCCAGATTTGGATTTATATTATTAAGGATCTGAATGTTTTCTGCCTCTGCAATTTTTTCAAAAATCTGAATCTTTTGTTCAATCAGATCATATAAAAAATAACTTTTATCCTCAAGTTTTTTTCCTTCCATAAAAATAGAAGAATATTTTATCAGGTTTTCAACAAATTCATAGAGCTGCTGCGTTGAAGCCTGTATTGTTTCTACCTTTTGTTTTAGTTTGATATTATCCTGGATCGTTTCATTTATAAACAAATGGTTTATAGAAGCAGAAAGGAATTTTAAAGGGCTTTTTATATCATGACTCATACTTTTCACCAACGTTTCATGCTGTTTAATTTCCTGTTTTAAATCGTTTTCAGCTATTTCCAGCTTGTGAATTGCAGTTGCTAATTTTTTAGTTTTTTTAGCAATAATATACTCCAGTTTCTTTCTTTTTAATTTGATATAATGCAATCTTACATACCAGATAAATATTATAAATAAAATAAACAGAATAACACAAAAAATAGCAAACCAAATGGTCTGATAAAATTTTGCCGGAACAATCAGTACTACTTTTTTGTATATATAATTGGTATCAAACCCACACAGACTTCGAATAGTCAGATTATATTCTCCCGGGGGAAGAGTAGTAAAAGATATCGATTTTTCATCTTTAATCCGTTCCCAGCGATCAAGCCCAATTTTGTCCATTTTTGCTTCAATCGTCATGTTTTCAGGATTTCCATAATAAGGATAAGCAAGTAAAAAGCTTACCCTTTGAAAATTGTTTTCGAGCACAATCGTATCTTTTGGAACGAGTACTTTTTGGTCTAAGATAACCTTGTCAATAAAAAGTTCTTTGCCAGGCAGTATTGTTGAGACATTATAGGGATTAAAAAAAACAAAACCATTCATTGATGGAAAAACAATATAATTATTTTTAAGCAAATTACCGCTTGGCTGGCATCCGCCATTGAATTCATTGGTTAAAAAGCCATCCTGTTTATTGTATTGATGATAATAGATATTGCCTTTTTTATTTTTGCTATAATTAAGTAATACTTTTCGGGATACCTGGAAAAGACCTTTATTGGTAGGAATCCAGAAGAATCCTTTTTTATCTTCTATAATGCAATGTGAAGAATTGAGGTAATGATCTTCATCAGCAGGGAAACTATTTAAATGGTTATTATCGTAGAGAAAAAATCCTTTTTCGTAAGTTGTCAGCCATACCTTTTTTTCACTGTCAACAAAAATACCCCTGATATTTATTTTTTCGGATTTTTTTACAAAATATATTTTCCCTGTATTTTTGCTAAACCTTAATAAACCTTTTTCTGTTCCTAAATAAAGTGTATTCTGATCATATTCTGCTATAAAATTGATATTATTGTTAGAAATTGCAGCAAGAGAAATTATGCTGTTTTTTATAGAATATAATTTAGCTTTATGAAATTCATCTTCTCCCATACTTATCCATATCGTGTTGCTATGATCTTTGAATAACGTTTTTGGATTTTGACTAAAATGATAGGTTTTATATTTTTTGTAACCGAATTTTTTTAAATAGCAATATACTTTACGTCTTCTGCCTAGCCATATATTATTGTCATCATCCTTAACAATACTTAGTTTTTCCTCTAAAAAATCACTTTTTACAAAAGAAATACTATCAATAACTTTTCTGTTGTTTAAAATTAGTCCTTCTGTTGTAACAATTGTACTGTCATTAAATGCGGTGGCACCATAATAAACCTCATTTTTCTCAGGATCTTTTTTAACAGTTTTGAATTCAGGAAAAGAAATTATACACAGCCCGTTTGTACTGCTTCCTAAATATAACTTTAGGTTTTTACGATCATAATAAATAGAAATAATATTACTTTTCTCAAATTCTCTGAATTCGACAATTGGTTCTGCAGTCAACTGATTGTTAGCTCCGGATAAAAAGTAAAGTTTGTTTTGTACTAGTAAGAAAACCTGACCTGTAGTGATATTCCAATATAACTTATATTTCCCTTTGTTTACAGGCAGTTTTAATTTTCCTGAAGATTTTCTCCCTTTAGTAAAATAATCGTAATTCCCATTATCATAGAGATAAAAAAGAGTATTATTTAGTGAAAAAAAATTAAAAACACTATTGTGCTTAAAAGCATGTTTATAAATGCTTCGCAATTTCACATCGCATAATTCTATTTTTTGAGTGTCAATAAAAAATAGATTTCCATTTGCCAATCTAACGTAATAAGGCTCAAATGAATTGATAGTGTAATTGGAAGGCAGACCATCATGAAAGAAAAAACGTTTTTTGTTACGGATAATCTTATAGACCGGTTGATCTTTTTTTAAAACCTGCACCTTTCCTTTTTTAATGAGTACAAGTTCTTTTTTACTTTCGTTAAAGCTTGACAAACTATCTTTTTGGATGTTTCCAAAAATATCAGTGAAACGACTATGTTTTAAATTTGTTGTAGATGCATTAAAAGGAAGGAAATTATTGCCATCGTAACGAACCAGCCCATTTTCGGTAGTCATCCATATAAAATTGTATTTATCCTGAACGATTGCTTTTACACTGCTCTGAGGTAATTCATTATTATCAGCTGTAAACCATCTCGCAATATAATTTTGCTGGCAAATTCCTTTTACTGTTGTCATCAATATCAAAAAACAACAGTAATAATGAAAAGAAAAGAAAACTCTTGTTTTTGACATTTGACTAATTTTAAACGCGCAAACTTAACAAACATAAATTATAATTTGCAATTTGTAGTTTTAAATCTACACATATGTAGGTTTATTTGGTAAAGCTTTATATGCTTCTAGATATTCTATACTGCTATATTTGTTTTTAAATCAATTTACGAAAACGATTGAATTTTAATACATCAAAAGTAGATTAATAATATGAGAATAGGAATTATAGGTATATGCAGTCTTACTATAGATTTTGCTTACAGAGCTGCTAAGTCGGGACATCAGGTGCTAATTAGTCATTCCCGGGAGAATTCTCATTTAAAAGATCTTATACAAAAAATGGGGCCTAAGATAAAACTGGTTGCAAAAAATGAAGCTGCAAAAGCAGGAATACTCATATTATTTATCCCACGGGAAGATCTTCAGCTGTTTTTGACTGATCTACCCGATATGACTGAAAAAATATTAATACATGCCAGTAATCCTATTTTTAGTTTAGAATGTTTGGAACCAAATTCAAAAGTAAAATCATCAAGTGAAATAATAGCCTCACTTTTACCTGAAGCCCATGTGATAAAAATTCTTAACATAGCAAATCAGGACATGCTTTCGTTCTTAAAGCAAAATGAAAATGAAATTTTTTTTACAGGAACAAACAGTCAGGCTAAAAATAAAGTAAAAACTTTTTTTAAAACTCTTGAACTTACAGGGGTTGATTTTGAAGAACTCTATCTGCCACCTATATTGACTTATTCGGCAAATTAAATGATTTAGAAAATTATATGACAGTTGATCGAAATTCATAAAACTTATTTCTATTAATCAATTTTCATACAATACATTTGTTGTTTTAACCAGCCCCAAGGATAAGACAACTATATTAGGGACACTTCTGAGGGAGTGCCCCTTTTATATATTATCTATAATAAGAAATAAAGAGATAAATTTAAAAAACACAAAATAATAATATTTTATTATTAAAAATACAAATTAAATAATTAAAAACTATTAAATAAAACTTTAATAATTGCGATTTAGGACCTGTTTTATTATTTTTCGATACATTAATCACTTTTTGAATTATCTTTCTTTAAAAGGCTTAATATTTATTATTTAAATTTTCAAAATAAAAAAACTAATTAAGATTAAAAAAACAGATTTATTTTTATTCCACTTAAATTAATACTTATAAAAAATACTGTTCATCTATTACATCAAAGTTTAGTCACAAAATCAGAACTTTAGATTGTATCATATTAAATTTGTGTTACTAAAAGAAAAACACGTAAAACTACTCATTGTCAGTATTTTATAGTTGCGTAATTTAGAGTTTCTGTATTACTGCAGCGTTTTTTTACTGTACGCCTTAGACCTTTTTTACTCACATACCACATTCTTCCCATTATATATTTTAAGTTTAAGTTAAAGTATTGATTTAATTAATAAAAAATAAAAAAATGCGCAAAAGAGCAAAACAAAACGGACTGGAAATAACGGCAGTAATTGGCACTTCAGCTGTTCTGCTTTCCTTTGAAATGGAAAAAAGCCTGACTGAAGGACTTCTTGGATTTGCGATCGAAAGAGAAGATCATACAGAGAATGAAAAATATTATCTCAAGGGATTTAAATATTTTGAAGAAACTGCCGACAATACCCATGAAGGTCAGCTTTACAGTACTTATGAACATCCGGTACAGTCATTTTTGTGGGAAGATTTCAGTGTAAAATGTAATCATGATTATTCTTATATCGTTACCCCTGTCTACGGAAAACCTAAATATCTTATTTATAAAGAACCATGCTTTATAAGATTCACAACACCTACGGAAGATACAGGAGAACATTCAGTTTATTTTAACAGAGGGGTTGCAGGAAGCCTTGCTTATGCCAGAAGGTTCAAAAATAAAAGACCCGGTTCGAATGATATGACCGAAACAGAGACTGCAGAAGCATTAAAATGGCTTTCTAGAGGTCTGGAGGAGGCTTTACTCGGTTTTATTGATAAGGCAGAGGATAGTTCATATAAGCTTCGGGCAGCTTTTTATGAATTTGAGTATCTGCCAGTATTGGAAAGTTTTAAAGCAGCATGTGAGGAGCGGGGAGTTGATGTCAAAATAATTTATGACTCCAGAGGAGAAGAAGAAGCTAATAACACTGCCATAAATGAAGCCGGTTTGCTAAGAAAAATTATGATTCCACGTAAAGCAGAAACTGAAAAAAAATATATTGCGCATAATAAATTTATTATTTTATTAAAAGATGATCAGCCAATTGAAGTTTGGACCGGGTCAACAAATATTACTCCTAAAGGAATTTTTGGGCAGTGCAACGTTGGACATATAATACGAAACACAAAAATTGCAGAAAAATATTTTAAATATTGGGAAGAATTGGTAGAGGATCCTTTGAATGATATCCTTGACAAAAAAACAGTCCGTATTCAGCCAGATCTTGATTATGACGAAATTCCTAAAAATAGTGTGACTGTTTTCTTTAGTCCACGTGAAAAGAAAAATATTCTACAGACTTACGCCGATTATATGGATGCATCCAAACAACTGATATGTGGTATGTTTCCCTTCTCTTTCAGCAAGAAAATGAAAGAAGTAATTATCGATACCACAGATAATCTAAAGTATATCATAATTGATAAAAAAGATAAAAATACAAGTCTGGTAACAAACGATTTTGATAATGTGATTGTTTACGGAACATACCTCAAAGACGGACTCTATGACTGGCTGGAAGAAACTCATGCGGGATTTCTATTAAACTCAAAGCCAGGAAATATAGGAACTAATTTTATCCATAACAAAATCCTTCTTATTGATCCACTTAGTGAAGACCCTATAGTTATTACCGGTTCTGCGAATTTTAGTGATAATTCTATTGCTAATAATGATGAAAATACACTTGTTATTAGAGGAAATAAAGAAGTTTCTGATTTGTACTTTACAGAATTCATTCGAATATTCAATCATTACTATGCAAGATATACAGCTCTAAAAATGTCTGAAAAACCTGGTACCGAGAATCCCATACATTTAAAAACCGAATCTTCTAAATGGGTGTCTTCATTTTATAACCCAAATGGACTCAAATATAAAAGAAAAAAAATGTTTATAGATATGAAAACCGATGACATAGAATAAAATCAAAAAACTTTAATTAAAAATTGAAATATCCCTATTTAAAACACTAAAAAACAACAAGTTTTAGATATTAAATATATTTAAAACACTGGTTTTATCAAGCCATTATTCGACAATAAATCAAAAATCAACATCAAAACCTGAAGATATTATCTAATTCTATTATATGTTTTCCGGACTGTAAAATTTTGGGAGACTTCGCTAATTTTTCTGCGAGTAGAGAAGTTGGCATTGGCTGAAATTTACGGATTAAACCTAATACATTTAAAAATTTTAGTACCAATGCACTTATGCGTTCACCCATTCGGTTTGTGTCTTTACGAAGCAGTAGTCCGGGTCTGAAAATAATATAAGAATTAAAAGCCAGGCTGGCAATCTTGTCTTCCAATTCTCCTTTTATCCTGGAGTAAAATACATTGCTTGTAGAGGAAGCTCCGTATGCGGACAATAAAACTGCTTTCAAAACACCGTTAGCTTTTGCTATTTCTGCAAATTTCAACGGAATTTCATAATCAATATGCCGCTGATTTTCTTTTGTGCCCGCCACTTTTAGCGTAGTTCCTAAACAAGAAAAAAAAAACATCTCCATTAATGAATGATGATACTTCTTCCAGTTTATCAAAATCGGTTAAAACCTCAGTCAATTTTGGGTGTTTTATTCCACTATGGCGTCGAACAAAAAGCACAATCTCTTTATAATCAGAATCCTGCAGCATAACGTTTACAAGGTCTTTTCCTGTAGCACCTGTGGCCCCAATGACTAATGCTTTCATATATTGGTTTTTAATGAATAATAAAAATAAGCATTTTTTATCACCTAAAGGATCCGTTCAGAGAGTTAGGAAAATAGATTTTTTCCTCTTTAAATTATCTAATCTTTTTCGTAATCCAAAACTTTGAACTTTATTTGAACAAAACCAAATAACCTACACGCCTGATTAATACTGAATTGACCGATGGAATTTATTAGTCTCAGGTTTGGGTTTAAAACCCTTCAATTTATTGCAGCACTTTAGTACACAATAAAATATAATCTTTGATTTTTTATCATTGATAAAAGTTTTCAAAATTGAAATACTTTCAGTCATTCACCAAAAAAACCACCCTGTACTTTCAGTTCAGAGTGGTTTAATTATTGATAGTTTAAAACTAATTTTTTAAAACCTTAAAAGTTTTAACTCTGTTATCAATTTGAACTTTACATACATAAATTCCTGTAGAAAGGTTTGCAACATTTAATTCTAATTTCTCATTAGCTGTTACACTTTTTGAAAGGGTTAAAACTTTGCTTCCGTTTGAAGAAAATATATCAACAACAGCTTTACCATTTTCTATACTTGAAAATTCGATGTTTAGAACATTATCTAAAACAGTTGGGTAAATTTTAACTTCTAAATTAGCTTCATTATTATCAACTCCTAAATTTGTATCACAACCTGAAGATATTACACCAGTAGCTGTAACCTGCAGTGTAGCACCTGCACCGCAATTAGCATTTCCTACGTAAGTTGCTACATCCTCAACATTATCAAACGTAGTGTAGACATAAGATGGTTTTGAAATAGTTTTGCCATAACTTGGATTTACAGCTACAGATGGTATTCCTTTTACACAATCAACAGCAGTTAGTCCTACATTTGTAGGATCCGTACCCTCAGAAACAGGGCTTGATAGCGTTGCTATCTGCGCAAAGTCACAACCTTCTACATAACAGGTAGTACCATTATTTCCTGCACCAAGACCAATTGCTTTAGCACTTGAAACGGATGTTTTGTAATAACAGTTTAATAGGTGTAATTCTGCATTTCTGGCCCTAGGCATTCTCTCTTTGCAACCGTCAGCCCAATAACAGTTTTTAAAGGTAACACTAAATCTTCCATCTGTTGTTGGGGCATCAGTAACACTTGATCCTACTAAATCTGAAAAACGGTGATCAGCAGAACCTCCAGAACCTCCAGCTGTCGGAGCTTTAAGATAAGTAAATTTACACCACGAAACAGTTATATTATCAGCTGCTCCTTTAATATCAAAATTACCATCCATTCCATCCTGAAATTCACAGTGGTCAACCCATACATTTGTGCCTTCGTTAGTAAGATTATCTTCACCATCAACATCATAGGCACCAGGGCCTTGAAAAATAATATTTCTAATAATAACATTGTCAGAAGTTTTTTGGATATAAAGGATTCCGGAAACGGCTTTTGACGCTGGGGAATCGCCAACGATAATCTGAGTATTTTGGAATCTTGCTCCTGGTAGCCCTATTATTGTTTTGTTAGAAAGTGTAACTTTATATAATTTAGGAAAAATGATAGTGCCAGAGACCAAAATTACTGAATTAGCAGTTGTTTTGGAGCTAAGAGCGGCTGTTAATTGATCGTAATTAGTAACAGTAACAGTATTAGCAGCAGTTGGAGTTCCGCCTCCGGTTGCAGCAGCACCAAAACCTTCAGGTGCAGACATGTAGTAATTCTGAGCAAAAATGCCCGAAAAACTAAGTAGGAAAAGAATTAGGGGTAGTGTTTTTTTCATTGTTAAAAAATAAATTTTAGATTGTTTTAATTTGTTTACAAGTGGTTAATGTAATCGATTGCACAAATTTAATTCTAATAAAATTTATAATAAATATTTTTATAAAATAATTATGATTGCAAAGTACAGTTTTGAGTTAATATATGGTTAACTCAAATATTTATAAGAATAAATTAATTTTAGATAACCTTTTTTCGAAAAGCTACAAAAAATGGGTAAGGTACTGATAGCCGAGAAAATAATATTCACTTTGCTTAAACGATTTAATTAATTTTTAAATCATTTTGGAAAATTGGGAATCTCAAAAACACCTTTGATTGAACAAAGATTTTTTCTAAATAAAAAATCCCCAAACTTTTCAATTTGAGGATTAATTAAAGACTTTATTTTTTCTAAAATTATACTTTTCCTAAAGTATATAATTGTTCCATTGTTGGACTGGCACTTCCGCCTTCGGGTTCCAGTGTAATACCAAAAGCTTCTGCATAAACAGTCTGATCTACAGCAAATATTTTTTGGTTATTACTGTCAAAATTACTCAGTAAACCAATACTAGTTGGTGTTAGTACCGGGCTTAATTTAAGCGCCCAAACCTGATAAACCTTTCCTTTTGGAGGTTTTGGCAGACCGGCAGCGTCAATATAGGTAGTTTTTGTGTCTTTATTCCAATATACTTTTGCAAAAGATGTTGGAGAAACAGCCTGACCTCCTAATGTTACTCCTGTGTTTTTAATATCTCTAACGATTGTCAGATTTTTTTCGGTTTCTTTATTTTGTTTATCTAAATAAGCAAATTCCCGTTCAATTTTGTTTTTTTCATTGCCAACAGTTGCAATAACGCCCTTAGTTTTTGTCAGCTCTAAAGTCTGATAACCTAATCCTAACAATAATAATACTGCTGCAGCCCAGCCGATATATTGTGTTCGGCTTGAAGTTGGCTTGATTTCGACAACTTTACCATGTTTCAATTCTAATCGGGCTTTTATTTTTTCAAAATTCGCTACCGAATGGAAAGGTGAAAAACTGGATGACAAGGCTACTATAGCTTTTTCAATCGAAATAATTTCGTTATCAACTTCGGTATTATTCTTTGCCATTTCGGCTATTTCCAGATTTTCAGTTTCGGTCAATAAACCATATACATAAAGTTCCAGAATTCCTGATTCTATATATTCTTGTGCTTCCATTATATTTTTAGATAATTACGTAAATCATTAATACAGTTTCTGTTTTGTGTTTTGATAGTTCCCAGTGGCATTGCCAATTCTTCTGAAGCTTCTTGCTGGGTATATCCTTTAAAGAACAACAAATCAATAATCTCAATGCATTTTGGTTTTAGTTTTTTTACAAATTCCTGAATTCCAATAATGTCAATTTTATTATTGATTTTGTTATTGTCGTCTAACAGATGTACGAAATTATCTGAGGAAAGGTTTTTTTGTGAGTTATTAAAATTTTTAGACCTGAGTTTGTCGATAGCAGTATTTCGGGCAATGTTAAGAATCCAGGTGTAAAAACGCCCTTTTCCTTCATTATAAGTATCTATGTTTTTCCAGATTTTTACAAAAACTTCCTGCAAAACATCTTCGGCTTCTTCACGGTTTTTTATTAAAACGTTGATGACCGAAAACAAACTTTTCGAATACATATCATACAAGTGGGTAAAAGCCCTTTCGTCTTTCTTGTAGATTAAAGCTAATAATTCTTCCTGACTCATAAAATTTAGATTTAAAGTTTTAACAAAGTTTAATTTACTTTTTACTGACTCATTATAAAGATAATTTATTTTTTCTGTTATTTTTTATTTTTTTTATCGCTTAAAAGCCCTGTGAAATAAGGGATATTGAAAAAAACGAGATTTTTTTTACTTTTTTTAAAACCAAAAACAAACCTTTTACGTAAATGCTATTACAACATAGATTTTAATATTGACCTTAATAGCAGACTAAATTAATTGAATGCAAAAAAAACTGTGGAGGAATATAAAATTGTTTCAATAAATATATTTTATACCTATAAGTTTTAAAAGATTTTATTTTAAGCAATAAAGCCTTAGTTGATGTCTTCGGACTCCAATGAAAAGTTATAATAATGAATAAGGCATGTGTTGATAAATTGGGTATTTGCCAAATACCACTTATGTAAATCACCTGAATACAAATGTCTCAGTTATAATAATTTTTAACATCCGAAGCATCAACTATAAGAAAGTTTATAAAATTAAAAAAAATAAAAATTTTGGGGACGGGAGCAGAACAGTTCAGTTTAATGAGTAGTGCTGGACTGTTTAGTCTTCCGTAATTAAGAATATTTATTATGTACTTAGTAATAATAAATTTAATTTCATGGTTTGATTTGTTTGTAAGTAAAGCCTAACGCCTGATTAACGTTAGGCTTTACTTTTTTAATCTTTCTACATTAAAAAATGAATATTAGGGTTCTTGATTTCAGTTAGAATTGATTAATTTTATAAAAAAATAAGTGATGAATAAAATAGCATTTTTAGTTTGTAGTGCAGTCTTTTTAATAGCAGCACAAGTTCAGGCTCAAACAAGTATCAAAAAACCTAACACAGAAAAAGTTATGGGAAAACAAACCATTTATCAATTTAAAGTACAGGATTTATCAGGTGATACTTTTGATTTTTCTTCTCTAAAAGGAAAAAAAATCATGATTGTAAACACGGCTTCAAAATGTGGATTGACTCCTCAATATAAAGAATTAGAAGCTTTGTATAAAGAATATCAATCCAAAGGTTTTGTAATTGTAGGTTTTCCTGCTAATAATTTTGCTTCTCAGGAGCCGGGAACAAACAAGGAAATCGCAGCTTTTTGCCAGCAAAATTATGGTGTAACTTTTCCAATGATGGATAAAGTTTCTGTAAAAGGTGATGATATGTGTGAAATTTATAAATTCCTGACACATAAATCACAAAACGGCCTGCAGGATTCTGAAGTAGAGTGGAACTTTCAGAAATATTTAATAAACGAAAAAGGTGAATTGGTAAAAGTGATTAAACCAAGAACGTTGCCTACAGATCCTGAAATCGTGAATTGGATAAAAGGATAATATTTAAGGAAAAATAATTTGAAATGAGATTTTTAGGAAACTGAAAATCTCATTTTTCGTTTTTGAAAATAGAAGCAACAGCTGCTTCGTAATTTCGAAAGCTTTTGGCTTTTTTTATTAGTTTCAATACTTTATGCGGATTTGAAAAAGTTTCGGCAAAATATTCCCATAAATGATACATCTTCAATAGAATATGGGTTTGTCCGGATAATGATTCACCGTAAATAGCATATAGTGTATCATGAAACTCACTGAATAATTCCATTTTGTTTTGAGGATATTCAAATGTGTTATTTTTGATCATACCAGGTAAAAAAGGATCAGAAATCAAACCACGCCCTATCATCCAATAATCTATGGTTGGAAAACGTTCCTGCATTTCATGAAATTTTGCTACAGAAGTAATATCTCCGTTATAATACAATTTATGCTTTGTATTGTCGATACATTGCTGAAATGCATCCAGATGTACACCACCTCTATATAATTGTTTGCCAATTCGTGCATGAATAGCAATATTCTTAATTGGATAAGTGTCTAAAATTGGCAAGACATCCAGAATTTCTTCCGTTGTATCATATCCTAAACGCATTTTCATGGATACAATAATATCAGTTTCTGAGTGTGCTCTGTCTAGAATATGATTGATCTGGTCTGTATTTTTAATTAAACCCGAACCCATTCCTGATTTGGTGACCATTGGGTAGGGACAGCCCAAATTCCAGTTTAACTCTTTATAACCTAATTCGCGGACATATTTTGCTACAAATAAAAATTCATCTGCATCATTTGTTATTACCTGCGGAATTACCTCTAAACCAATATTGTTTTCGGGAAGTAGATCTCTTTCATAAGATGATTTTATAACCAACTTTCCATTCAGACGAATATAAGGAGAGTAAAAAGTATCAATTCCACCAAAAATTTTGTTTTGGGCATTTCTGAAACGAAAATCGGTAAATCCTTGTAAAGGCGAAGAGAGCAGGGTAAAGTCCATAATATTTGCAAAGGTGCGAAGATACTATTTGTTAAGCGTTTATTATTTATTTAAAAATTGAAATTAATTATTCTAAAATTAATTGCATAAAAACAAGGTCAAGCCAATGATCAAATTTATAACCGACTTCACGAATTGTTCCGGTAGTGACAAATCCGAATCTTTCATGAAAAGCAATGCTTCCGGCGTTGTCTGCATCTATAGCCCCAATCATAACGTGATAACCTTGTTTTTTCGCCAGGCTGATTAATTCAGTTAAGAGTTTTGAACCGATACCTTTTCCAATTACATGATCTACTACATAAACAGAATGTTCTACTGTATATTGATACCCAATTTTTTCGCGGAATTGCCCATAACTTCCAAAACCTACAACTTCTCCGTCTAAATCAGCTACAATAACAGGGAGATTTTTAACCAGTTTGTCTTCAAACCATTTAGTCTGGACTTCAATAGTCTGAATGTCATAACTATAATTTGCTGTGGTATGTAAAATCGAATGATTAACAATTTCAAGAATTTTTTCTAAATCTTTGTTTTCTGCAGGTCTAAGTTTCAGGTTCATTTTTTAGTGTAGTTTATTTTGCGTTTAATTCTGTCAGTAGAGTGTCAACATCCTTGGTATTCCAGCCCATTTCTTTACCAATTGCTTTGGCGTCTTTTGCATATTTCAAAGCTGATTTTTTGTCTTTAATTTTATTATAAAGTTGGGCGGCCAGTAGATTTCCATCGTATGAATTATTTAATTCTAAAGAATGTTTGATCCACAAAATAGATTTCTTAAGACTTTCAGTATCACTAATATGTTTTAAATAGGTTTGACCGATTTCTTTTAGGAAACTGGTATCATTCCAAACCAGTTTTTCAGTATTTTCAAGAGTTGTTTTTTTATAAAAATCCCAGTTATTTGTGCGTTCAGCAAGTGTTACGTCAAATTTAAAAACTAATGAATCTGTTTTTTGAAGACGGATTGATTTTGCAACCTCTCTTTGTTTGTAGTAGTTTATGGTATCTAAATTATCTACAAGAGGGCGAAGCAGTTCGTTTACAATATTTTCATTTTTTTTATCAATACGATTTTGAGATGCTACTGCAGCAAATTCTTTCTGATGTTTTAAAACATACTGAAATTCACGTGAATTAATATCTGTAACACCATTTGCAATAGCGCGCCAGTTTGTTTCACTTATCAATTGCTGATCAGATTGGGTATTAAGGTAAATATGAGTTGGAGCAGACAATTCTGTTCTTTCTTTCCCTTTTTTTAATGTATTCAGATAAGTAAAGAACTTTGTTGAATTGCCTGAGTCAGCCAAGAACTCTTTTTCTAAATATGGCAGCTGAAATTTAGGATTCAAAGCATAATTTGCTTCGGCTAAAAATTCAGGTGTTTTCATTTCGCCTTTTAATGCATATAAAAGTGTTTCATTAGAATTTAAAAACAAAAAAGCAGGAAGAGATTTGGTACTGAATTTATTTTTAAGAGCACTACCTTCTTCTTTTTCGATGTTTTTCCAGATGCATATGTAATTTTTATTTAAAAAGTTCATAACATTCGAATCGCTGAAAACTTCTTTTTTCATCTGATTGCAATGTGGACACCAGTCAGCGTATAGCATAACAAAAATTGGTTTGTTCTCTTTTTTAGCATTTTCTAAAGCAATTTTATAGGATAGCCCATCAGTATTAAATTGATTTTGAGCAGTTATAACCTGTAGAGAAACAAAAAGAAAAAGTAGATATAAGAAACGCATAAAGTGTTTATTTTAACAGAGAAAATTCAATTTTACAAATATATTCCGTTTTTCTAAAAACAGTCTTAATATCTTGCTAAGATATAAGTTAAATCAGGCGTTAAGTTTGTAACTTTGTGTTCAGAAAAAAGAAAATTTCAGTAGTTGGTTTTCTTAAATAATAATATGTCATTAGAATGATTTACCCCAAAATACCGCTTGCTCAAAGTATTATCGAAATTTGTTCAGCAAAAGGAATCCATAATATCATAATTTCTCCGGGATCCCGAAATGCTCCTTTAACAATTGGTTTTGCACAAAATGATGCTTTTAAATGCTACAGTATAGCAGATGAGCGTTGTGCTGCATTTTTTGCATTGGGAATTGCCCAGCAAACTAAAAAACCAACGGCAATTGTCTGTACTTCAGGATCTGCATTATTAAATTATTATCCGGCCATAGCCGAAGCATTTTACAGCCAGATTCCGCTAATTGTAATTTCGGCAGACCGCCCGCAAAGTAAGATTGATGTTGGTGATGGACAGACAATCCGTCAACAAAATGTTTTTCAGAATCATTCGGTTTTCAATGCCAATTTAACAGAAGAAGCTTCTAAGGAAAATGATTTAAAAATAAACGAAGCCATAGAAACAGCCATTCTTCAAAAAGGACCTGTTCATATCAATGCTCCTTTTGAAGAACCTTTATATGAAACAACAGAAACGCTTTCTGTTAACCCGAAAATTATCAGTTTAGAAAAAATTGCAGAGACAAAAACAATCGAAAATATTGATGAATTTGTTTCTGTATGGAACACCGCTAAACGAAAACTTATTTTAGTTGGTGTAAATGAAGCAGACTTAATTGATGAAGAAATAATAGAAAATCTGGCAAAAGACCCGTCTGTAGTGGTGCTTACAGAAACGACTTCTAATTTGTATCATCCTAATTTTGTTAATAGTATCGATACTTTAATTACACCTTTTGATGATGCTGATTTTAAGGAGTTTGAACCTGAAATTTTAGTGACTTTCGGTGGAATGGTAGTGTCAAAACGTATTAAAGCTTTTTTACGAAAATACAAGCCGCAACACCATTGGCATATAGATACTTTACGTGCCTACGATACATTTAATGCATTGACAAAACATATTTTAATGCAGCCAAATAATTTCTTCAAAGATTTATTTTCTAAAACTATTTTGACAGAAAGTGATTATTTTGAGCAAATTAATGCCATTTATAAGCAGCGAAAAATTAAAAAGAAAAAGTATTTAGATAAAATTCCGTTTTCCGACTTTAAAGTATTCGAAAAGGTAATTGAATCTTTGCCAAAAAACAGTCAACTTCAGATAAGTAACAGTTCTGCCATTCGGTATGCACAATTAATTGATATAGATTCGTCTATAGAAGTTTTTTGCAACAGAGGAACCAGCGGAATTGATGGTAGTACATCGACAGCAGTAGGAGCAGCGGTGGGAAGTTCAAAACAAACTGTTTTTATTACCGGTGATATTAGTTTTCTATACGATAGCAATGCTTTGTGGAACGCTTATATTCCTAAAAACTTCAAAATTATCCTTATCAATAATGGAGGAGGGGGTATTTTCAGGATTTTACCGGGTCATGAAGAAAAACCTGTTTTTAATATTTATTTCGAAACTTCACATCAGTTAACGGCAGAACATCTGGCAAAAATGTATCAAATAAATTATTTTACAGCCACAGATGCAGCTTCATTAGAGAAAAATATAAAATCTTTATATGCAGCTAATGATGCTCCGGGCATATTAGAAATCTTTACCCCAACTGCTGAAAATGATGTTATCCTTAAACAGTTTTTTAAAGAACTGATTTAAGTTTATATAAAAATAATTTATAGTGTTTAGTCAGGAATAACTTTTTTGGCTAAACACTTTCAAACTTCGTACCTTTGCAGCTTAAAGACTTAGTTGTTTAGCACTCAAAATATATGATTGAAATAGGAAAATATAATACACTTACCATTTTACGTGATACCAAAGTTGGTTTATTTTTAGGAAATCCTGAAAAAGACCCTGAAGGAATTCATGATGTTCTATTACCTAATAAATATGTTCCGAATGAATTTGAAATAGGAGAGGAACTTGTCGTTTTTATATATCTGGACCATGAACAGCGCCCGGTTGCTACTACGCTTGAACCGTATATTTTACTAAATGAATTTGCTCTTTTAAGAGTGAATTATATCAATCAGGTGGGGGCTTTTATGGATTGGGGAATGGAAAAGGATATTCTGGTTCCTTTTAAAGAGCAGGCTCGTCCAATGGAAAAGGGAAAACGTTATCTGGTTTATCTTTATATGGATGAAAAGACAAAACGTTTAGTAGCTTCCAGCAAAACCAATCAGTTTTTGAGTAATGATAACTTGACGGTTGAAAAAGGAGAAGAAGTTGATTTGATCGTTTCGCATATTACTGAAATAGGAATCAATGTTATCATCAATGAACAACACAAAGGATTGTTGTATAAAGATGAAGTATATGATGATTCGATAAGAACCGGTGATAGAATGCGCGGTTACATCAAAAACATTCGTCCTGATCATAAAATAGATGTTGCTTTACAAATTCAGGGATACCAAAGTATTGAACCAAATGCAGAGAAAATTTTAGATGAATTAAGAGCTAGCCGTGGTTTTTTACGTTTAAATGACAATTCGCATCCTGAAGACATTAAGACAGTTTTGAAAATGAGTAAAAAAACGTTCAAAAAAGCAATTGGAGCTTTATACAAAGAAAAACTCATCGAAATAAAAGAGGATGGAATTTATTTGGTAAAAGAATAAGTTAACTCCATAAAAAAAGCTCAAAAGTCATATTAACTTTTGAGCTTTTTTTATTTTTTTCGGTGTTTCCACCTTTTGTGCGTCCATAAATAATATTCAGGTGCCTCATAAATTTGTTTTTCGACTTCTTTTATATACATTTCTGTAATTTTAAAATCTTCAAAATCTTTTGGGTTGTCGGCAAGAGAAAGAAAAGTAGCTTCATAATAACCTCTCTTTACTTTTTTTACTTTAACCATTATGACGCTTAAATCATATTTTTTAGCAAGCATTTCAGCACCGGTATGAACAGGAACTTCAATTCCCATAAAATCATTTGAATGAAAAATGCGGTCCAGTTTAGGAGACTGATCACTTGCTAATCCGTATAAACTCAATTTTCCTTCACGCTGATTTTGTGCCATCAGCGGAATTGCATTTTTTGTTGGAATCAATTCGGTATTGTATTTTGAACGGATTTTTCGAACCAGTTTATCAAAATAAGGATTGGCAAGTTTTTTATAAACAGCAATTCCCTGGAAACCAATTTTTGGATTAATTGTCAAAAGCCATTCGTAACTTGCATAATGAGAAGCTACCAATATAACGCTTTTCCCTTTTTTTGCATAATCTAATATCAGGTCAACATTAGTGACATGAAATCTTTTTTCCATCTCCTCAGACGAAATACTCATTGTTTTGATCATTTCTAAAAACATGTCGCACATATGCTGATAAAATTTCTTTTCAATCTTTTTTCTTTCAGCATCATTCAAATGAGGCAAGGCTAGAGCCAGATTCTCGCGTACTACTTTTTTTCTATAGCCAATAATATAATACACCAGAAAATAGACACAATCTGAAAACCAGTAAAATATTCTAAAAGGGAGTATGGAAATAAGCCAGAGAAAAGGGAAGGCTAAAATATAAACAAGAAATTGCATGTAAATTTTTTTCACAAATATAAAGTAAAAATGAATAGCCTGTGATATTTTGGCTTGTTGCTAACTTCTGTTTAAGAATGATTATATTTACATTTCACAATAAATATTTTTTATGAATACCATTTTAGTCGGAATTATAGTTGCCAATGTCCTTGTAAGTTACAAAGGTTTTAATGATTATGCTTTTTTCAGAAAATACGAATTTCATGTCGGAAGTATTCGCTCGGGTGAGCAGTTAAGGATGCTTACATCCGGATTTTTGCATGTTGATATGATGCACTTAATTTTTAATATGCTGACTCTTTGGTTTTTTGCTCCAACAGTTATTGCTTATTTAGGAAATTTTTCATTCATTTTAGTTTATTTTGGAAGTTTGATTTTCGGAAGTTTACTTACTATGATATTTCATAAAAACGATTATAGTTACAGAGCTGTTGGCGCTTCAGGAGCTGTAACAGGAGTTTTGTATTCGGCTATTTTGCTTCAACCAAATTCAAGTGTAGATTTATATTTTATTATAAGGATGCCAGCTTATGTTTTCGGAATAGCATATTTACTATATTCTATTTATGGTATGAAAGCCAAGAATGACAATATTGGTCATACGGCGCATTTTGGAGGAGCTGTAGGAGGGTATTTGATTACTTTGATAAAAGAGCCGTCATTGATGGCAGATCATAGTTTGATGACAATTTTACTCGCAATTCCTATTTTGATACTTTTTGTAATGGCGAAATTAGGCAAATTGTAATGCTGGCATAACTTTTGGAATGCCCTTATCAATAATTTAAAATATAACAAAAATGAAAAAACTAGTATTATTTTTAACAATCATGTTTATGACTATGTCTTACGGCCAGGAAAACAAACAAATTCCTCTTATCAATGTTAATGGGGAAGGAAAAGTAAAAGTAGCACCAGATCAGGTTTGTATTTCGGCTACGATTGAAACTAAAGGAAATAATGCTAAGGACGTCAAAAAACAAAATGACGAAAAAATGGACGCCGTCTTGAAATTCATTAAAAAGATGAATATTCCAACAGCTGATTTTAAAACCAAACAAGTTGCGCTTAATCCGCAATATGATTACGAAAAAAAGAAAACAAGCTATAATGCAGTACAGACTGTAGAAATTGTGGTAAAAGATTTGTCTAAATATGATGAATTAATGGAAGGTTTGGTTCAACAGGGAATTAACCGTATTGACCGCGTATCTTTTGAATCGTCCAAAGAATTACAATTGCAGTCAGAAGCCAGAAAATTAGCAATGAAAGATGCTAAGGCAAAAGCAGAAGATTATGTTTCTGTATTAGGCCAGAAAGTTGGAAAAGCCTTTGTTATTTCAGACAATTCACAAGTATATCACCCACAGCCAATGTACGCATCTATGAGAATGAAAGAAAGCGCAGACGCATTGGGAGCTTCAAATGAAACGCTTGCTATTGGAGAAATAGAAATTACAGCAAATGTTAGTGTGAGCTTTATTTTGGATTAAAAACTTAAAATCCCAATATCAAAAAACCCAAATTCCAAGATATTATAATTGGAATTTGGATTTTTTTAGTTTAAAAGATTTACAAATCCGGCTGAAAAACAGCTAATCGATTTTGGGATTTTACGAAGTATTTAATCTTTAATGAACTTAACTTTTTTCGCATCATTTTGTGTAAAAACTTGAATTAGATAGATTCCTTTTGACAGGGATTGAACATTGATTTTATCATCACCATTCAAAGCTTTTTCAAACAATCTTTTTCCATTTATGTCAAAAACAACAACTTTGTCAATTTCATTTTCAGTATTAAAATACAAGACATCTTTTACAGGATTTGGGTACAACGTTAATACTACATCAGATTTTTCAGTTTCATTAATAGACAAAAGAGGGTTATAAGCTCTTATAGCCAACGGAACCGGAGATTCACAACTGCCAAGAGTTTGTGTAGCATAATATATTGTATTGTTGATAATTGTAGTATTTAATGGCAGTTCATCATTATGATTAGCTGCATTTTGTGCTGTGGCATACCATTTAATATTTTGGCCATTCACAATCAATACACTCAGATTATCTCCTGAATTAAAACTCTGAACAAGATCTCCAGTTGGAGAATCTACTTCATTTTGAATGGTTAATGTTGCAATATTTGAAGTTGCTTTAGGATCACAGGATCCGGAGGCTATTAATCTATATTTATAATTGTTTAACAACGTTGTTGTTTCGTTGATAGTCAAGGTTGTTGTCGTTGCACCTGAATACGGTTCAATGTCTGATACATCGATAAAACCTGAACCCGGGTTTACCTGCCATTGATAACCTGATGCATTGCTGGCTGTAGCTGTCAAAGTGGTACTGGCTCCGTTGCATATTGTTTTGGATACTGGCTGAGCAGTAATTTTTGGAGTTGGATTTACAGTTATGGTAAATGTTTTTGAAGCACCTGAGCAAGTGCCTCCATTAGTATATTTAGGTGTAACTGTTATAGTAGCTATAATAGGCAAGGTAGTGGAATTAGTGGCTACAAAAGAGGGAATATTACCTGTACCGGAAGAAGCTAATCCAATTAATGTATTGCTATTAGTCCAGGTATAAGTAATTGGAGTGCTATAATTTAACTGTACTTTTAGGTTTTTTGGAGTGCCGCTGCAAGGGTCTCCAAAATTGGCATTAGTAGCATCAAGACTAAACGAATTTTTCCCTACAGCAGCTGCTGATACTACACTGACACTATTAGATGAATTGCATGAGCCTAAAATAAAACTGCCGCAACTGCCTGTAGCATTTCCATAACTGGCAAACGGTACATTAGTAAATATGGAACCCGAAGGCGCATTAAGACTTAGAGAGCCACCTTCATTGACATCACCGCATATTGTTCCTGTAAAAGCAGGACTGCTAAAATTAATCGTACTTACTGAAGAACCATTACAGAGCGTTTGGTTGCTTATAGCGTTAACGGCCGGTATTGGATTTACAAAAACATTGTTTGTTTGTGAAGCCGTGACAGTTCCATTACTTGCTGTTACGGTGTAAAGACCTGAATTAACAGGTGAGGCATTACTTATACTCGGATTTTTAAGTGATGAAGTGAAACCGTTAGGACCTGTCCAGTTATAGGTAACACCGCTGGTCAATCCTGCAAAATCTGAGGTTAGGTTTAATTGGCTTCCTTCACAAGGAGAATTGGCTGTCGTAAATAGTGGCAATATTTCTACTCTAAAACCCCAGGCACCATTTCCTGAATTTTGTATTTTCAAAGAAGTGATACCAGGCTGTGTAATGGTTATTGTGCCGCAGCCATTAATTAAATTCCCTCCTGATATACTGCCCTGTGTGGTTCTGCTAGTTCCATTGCACGAACTCCCATGAGAATTTGGGGATAGGTTAGAGGCCTGCAAATTATAAGGGTTACCATTTATTGAGACTGCCACATTATTTGTATACCCGGGAATGGGATCCCAATTTACACCATAAATGCGCACACCTGCAACAGGTACATCGAAAGTAAAGGTGAAATATGCATTATTCTTTTCTGTCCAGTTTACCCCCCAACAGCCTCCCAGACCAGCATCTCCAGAATAAGTAAATCCAACGTTGACATTACCTATCATATATGTTCCTATGGTGTTCCATTGCGGGAGCGCGTAATAAGGCTGAGCATGTGTTTTATGAACAAAAAGGGCAATAAATACAATTATTAAAATAAAAGAGTATTGTTTTTTCATAGAAGTATAGTCTTAGTTTTATTTGTAGGTTTAAAACTAATAACTTTGTCCCTCAATTAATAAAAGATGTTCTGAAACACCTTTTTTTTGTTCTAAATAATATTAAAATTTTTTAGAAATCTTAAAAATCCTATCTTCAATAAACAATTTATCGTTTACAATTTTTGAGATGTGATAAGGATTTACACCAACACTCCGGTTAATTCTTTTGAAATGTTTGGACGGAAAAATCTCTTCCAGATAGGTCATCGTTGTTCTCAGAATCTGATTTTTACCGGATTTTAAATGTATTTCAACATACACATGATCAGCTTCGGCAAAAAGAAAATCTTTTGCCTGAAAATAATAGATTTGCTTTCCAATCTCAATTTTAAAAATCATGTCTTCATTCGCCAAAGCGAGCTTTATCGCAGTAATCAGGTTAACGCTTTCAACAGGTTTAGAAAGATAGGCTGATGGTCTCAAATTTGTTATTTTTTCGAGAGTTCCTTTGTCGGTTAATGCAGTTGTAAAAATAAAAGGAATCGAAATATTGGTATTAATAAAATTAGCCAAATCAAGCCCCGTTTTATCTCCGGAAAGGGAAATATCTATCAGAACAAGATCAAAGGGTTTATGTGACAGCAGAATTTTGGCTTCTTCATAATCATGGGCAATTTCAGAAAAGAAATCTTTATCCAGCATTTTCTTTAATGAGAATGCTATTAAAACTTCGTCTTCTACAATCAATATTCTACTCTTATTTTCTGACATTCGGAAATATTATTTTATAGTTTGCTTTTTCTCTTGTATAACTTCCTTTTAACTGTTTAACCATTCCTTCAATAATCAAAAGTCCCAAAGAGTTGTTATTATTCTCAAAATTAAAAACCGTTCCGTTATCGGAATAATTTAATTCAACTTCATTATTTATTTTTCTAAGTTCAAGAAGTATAACAAGCTGTTCATCTTCTGGTTGGGCATGTTTTATAGAATTTGTAACCAATTCATTTATTAGTAATCCAAGAGAGAGAATTTTATCAACATTAAAATAAACCGGTTCAATATCATTTATATATCTAAATGTTCTTAATGTGCTGTTTTGATGAGATTCAATGATTTTATTGATGTAATTCGAAGCTTCAATCAAATCATTATCGTTATAATTCACACTATACGAATAAAATTCGTGGGCGATGGTTATTGTCTTAATACGCTGATGCAGATCGTCAAATATACTTTTATAATTTTCATTTTTTGCCTGATCTTTTTGAAAATCAATCAGGCTTAAAATCACTGCCAGATTGTTTTTAACCCGGTGATTCAACTCCTGAACAAGAAATTGTTTTTCTTCTACATTGGTTTTTAGGGTAATGTTATTCTCGGCGATTTTTTGTTTTTGAATCTCGATTTTTCTTTTGTTTTTAGTAATCTGCCAAGCAAAGAAAGCTAAAATCAGAACCAATATAAAAAGTGTCACATTTAAGATTCTTGTGGTTTTAATATCTTTTTTGAGTAATTGCTTTTCAGACTTTTCTTTGTCAAAATTATATTCAATTTCAAGTTCCCTGACTTTTAGGTCGCGCTGTTCGCCATTGTATTGTCGGTACAATTCTGAAGCAATTTTATAGTAATACAACGCAGAATCAGCTCTGTTTTGTTTTTCTAAAATATTGCTTTTGGTCTGAAAAACATCAGCTTTATAATTTAAAACACTTGATTTTGATGAAATAGCAATAGCCGAATCAATATAGGTATTAGCCATTTTGTATTCCCTTCCTGATAAATAAAAACAACTCAAATTGGAGTACATTGAAATAACTGCTTCGTAATGATTCAGCTGCTTGTATAAATAAAGTGCGCGATTGTAATGCCGTAATTCTGCTTCAGAATTTGTTTTTCGGTTGCCAAGTCCTAAAATCAGTTCTACAACAGGCATGTTTACTTTATCGTTAACAGATTCTGCATATTTTTTTGCCTGTAGAGCAAGCTCGTATGCCTTTTTTGAAAAGCCATTAACCCTGTAATAAGAGGATTTTCGGATAAGGAAATTAGTGTAATTTTTAATTTTAAATTCTGGGTGTTTTAAAAGTATTGCTTCGGCTTTTTTTAATTCTGAAAAGCAGGATTTATCTACATCGTTTATTTCATAAATAAGTGCCCTTTCTACATGAATTTTTAGTTTTTGCTCTTCTGTAATTCCAGGGTTATCTATCAGATTTTGAGAGAGTTTAAAGGCTTCATCATAGAGACCGAATTCGGTTAGAATTTTTGTTTTTATAACATCCAGATCGTTTTTTTTCAAATCGTCATAATGCTCTCTGTTCTTGTTAATAATGTCTAAAGCAGATTTAAAATCAGAATACACTATTTTATGTTCAAGATCTTTTTTCAACAATTGAAAAGAAATTTGACCAAAACAGAAAACCTGTATAAAAATCAGAAAAAAACTAAAATACATTCTCATTGTTTATAAAGATCGGATAAATCCACTTTAATTTATTTAGTAGATTATTGTTCATGATAATTCAAATATAGTAGTTTCACAAATCTCTAAATTAAAAAGGTTCTGAATTATTCATTTTTTGTTCTGAATTAAAGTGAATAAAACCAATTAGATTTTCTTTAAATTCCCAATATTGTAAAATCCAAATTCCAATTAATGTTGGTATTTGGATTTATTTTGCTCTGATATTTTATCTTTTGGCTTAAAATTTCATTAATATCTATTTTAAATTTAAAATTAAAAGATAGTTTTTAATTATATATTGCCCGATTTCTTAGATTTGTATTAAGCACCATAAAACTCTTTTTTTATGCCAATAATTGAACAATCAGAGTATAATCTTCCTTCTATTCTTCATCGTAACAGGCACATTTCTACTATTTATGCAGCTTTGTTTAAAAAGTTTGAAGTTCCTGATTATACAAGAGAAAAACATGAATTAAACGATGGAGATTTTATCAATATTGATTTTGTTGTAAATGATTCTAAAAAAGCAGTTATTTTATGCCATGGTTTAGAAGGTGATTCCCGAAGAACTTATAACAATAGCTGTGCGGCTTATTTTCAGCAGAAAGGGTTTTCAGTTTTCGCATGGAACAATCGTACTTGTGGAGGAGAAATGAATCGTCTTCCTAGGCTTTATCATCACGGAGCAGTTGATGATTTAGATGAAGTGGTTCAGTTCGTTTTGAAAAAAGGATTTGAAGATGTTTACTTGATTGGGTATTCAATGGGCGGTGTTCAGCTTCTTAATTATTTAGGCTGGACAAAAATAGATAAACGTATAAAGGCTGCAGTTTCGATTTCAGTACCGACTCATATTGCAACAAGTGCGGCTATACTTAAGCAAGGTTTTAACAGAGTCTATTTAAAGAATTTTACAATTGATATTAAAAGGAAGTTAAAATACAAAGCAGAGCAGTTTCCTGATTTTATAAACCGTGATCAGATTGATAAAATTTCTTCTTTTGATGAAGTAGACCAGTATTTTACAGCACCGCTACATGGTTTTGCAAGTAGGGAAGACTATTATGAGCGTGTCTCCCCGGAATTTTCCCTTCAAAACATTACCATTCCGGTTTTAATTATTAATTCGCTGGATGACCCTTTTTTAGGTGAAAGATGTTATCCAAGGTCGATAGCTCAAAACAGCATCTATGTTTATTTGGAAACCCCAAAATATGGAGGGCATTGTGCTTTTCCATTGCGGGATTCAACGTATTCATATGCAGAAAAAAGAGCATATAATTTTTTTGAATCTGTAATTTACTGAGCTGCTAAAGATTGATATTGTTAATTTTCTGCTATCCTGATAACCCGTTCAAAACGCCCGTGATTACTTATTGAAACCTCTTTAAATGTATTTTCATTAGAAACATACAGATACGGAATACCGTTTTCGGTTTTTATGATTCCCTTTCTTTCTATCTCAATTATATTATTAAGGTCTTCAGAAGTCGAAGCAGCTACAGTGTGAATATTTTCAGACGTTATTAAAGTTTTAGTATAATATTTGTTTCCATTGCAAATCACGAAACCCTGAATATACGGGACTAATTTGATTATCGAACATGACAGTTTTTTAGGAATGTATTCCCGTATTTTAGTCTGACGATTGTAGATTTTATATGCTGCTTCTTTCATGCTCCATAAAAGCCACACCATTATTTCAGGATTATGGTAGTCTTTTATAAGTTGCTTTTCTGTATCAGTAAAAAGTTTTTCGATAAATCCTTTACGTTGCCAGTTACTTTCTATTCGAGACTGCCGAAGATCTATAACATCGTTACCAATCATTTAGCTGCAAGTTTGGTTTCAATAATTTCTACAGCAGTTTTTACATCAAGCATACGCTCCATATCCGTATTTTCAATTACGACGTCAAACTGTTCCTCAATATCAAGTACAATGTCAACCAGATTAGCAGAATTGATTTTCAAATCTTTTATAAAATCTGTTTCTTCAGTTAAGTTTTCGTAAGCATCTTTATCTGCAGCATACGGTTTTATAATGTTTTTTAGTTTTTGGGTAAGTTCTTTTCTCTCCATTTTATTTTTCAAATTTTTTAAATATTACACATGCGTTTACATCACCAAAACCAAAACTGGCTTTAGCAATTATATTAAGATTAGTATTAATGGTTTTTAATGGGACTTTAGAATGATCTATTAGCGCAGCAATTTCAGGATGAAGGTCTTCACAGTTTATGTTTCCAAATAAGAAATTCTCATGAAGCTGTAAGACCGATGCCACACTTTCAATACTCCCTGAGGCGCTTAAACAATGTCCGGTAAGACTTTTTAAAGAATTGATATAAGGGAAATCAGTACCGCTTCGCTGCAGTGCTTTTGTCCAGTTTTCAATTTCCAGACTGTCTTTTGTTGTTGCCGTAAGATGACCGTTTATGGCATCAATTTCATTTGGATGTATACCTGAATTAGTAATTGCATTTTTGATGCATTGCTGTACTGCAGTACTGTTTGGTGCTGTCATACTACCGCCATCTCGCTGTCCGCCTGAATTGATATTTCCGCCTAGTACCTCGGCATAAATTACCGCTCCGCGTTCCAGAGCGCTTTCTAAATCTTCAACAACCAATGCACCGGCACCGCTTCCGGGAACAAATCCTGCAGCTGAAGCACTCATAGGTCTTGAACCTTCTTTTGGATTTTCGTTATATTTTGAAGGACAAACTCTAAGCGCATCAAATCCGGCCCAAATATACGGACCGCTGTCTGAAGTGCTTCCGGCAAGAATTCGTTTTGCCTGACCTGACTGTATCCTGTCATAAGCCATTAAGATCGCTTCGGTTCCTGTTGTGCAGGCAGATGAATTTGTGGTTACCTGATTTCCTAATCCGATTTTTCCTCCAAGATAAGCACTTATACCGCTGTTCATGGTTTGTGCTACAACGGTACTGCCTAGTCTGCGGGTTTGTAAATCATCAATTTTGTAAATGCTTTCGCGAAATTTATCAATACCGGAAGTACCCGATCCAAAAATAGCACCGCTGTCCCAATCAGGACTTTCATTTATTGGTAGTCCGGCATTGGTCCAGGCTTCCATACCTGCAATCACACCGTATAAAATTCCACTGCTGTTAAATCCCCGAAGTTCAAGCTCGGTAAAATATTTCGATTTTAATTCTTCTGATATTTCAGGCTCCCCGCTAATCTGACATGAAAATTGTAATTCTTCAAGCTGCAAGTTATGACGAATGCCTGAGACACTATTTTTAAGCGCTTGCGTAAATTCCGGAATTCCAACACCGCTTGGTGCGGCTACGCCAAGACCTGTTATTACAATTCGTTTTTTCATAATTTCTGAGTTATCATTCCGGCCAGAATACCACGGCAGACTTCCTGTCCTGTTTCATTTTTCATTACAGCACTGCATTTTAGTTTGCCAAAGCGAAAGAAAATTTTCTGCGAACTCACGGTTACTTTTTCACCGGGATATACAGGCTTTAAAAATTCCATATCGGCAGAAGTAAACGCAATTACAGTAGCTCCTTTAAGATCTCCGCCTAATAAATATATTCCGAGGCAAACCAGGCCGATCTGTGCCATCGTTTCAGTTAAAATAACCCCCGGCGTCACAGGATTATCCTTAAAATGGCCTTTATAAAAATCAAGTTCTTTTTTAAATGTAAAAGTTCCCGTTACACCATTTTCGTCTGCATGCAGAAGTTCATCCGCAAATAAAAAAGGTTCACTATAAGGAAGTTTTTTTATAATAGCTGTTAATTCCATAATTTCTAAATATTACCATTCCAATAAAACCCGCTGTGCCGAAAATCCGGGACCAAAGCTCAGCATAACTCCTTTTTCGCCTTTTTTAGGATTACGATTCATAATTCGTTCTAATACATATAACACAGTAGCGCTTGACATATTTCCGTACTGTCTGAGAACTTCTTTTGTATCATCAATATTTTTTCCTAATCCAGAGAAAAGTTCTTCAACAGTGTTGACGATTTTTTTTCCGCCGGGATGAAATATCAGGTGGTCAATATCTTTAATATCAAGGTTGTTCTGTTTCAAAAACGGATGTATGATATTTTCGAAATGATCAGCAATGGTATCGGGTACTTCTATATCCAGAACCATTTTCAGCCCATTATTAGTTAGCTTAAATCCCATCATATGTTCAGCATCGTAGAAATGATACATTTCTTCATCCAGAATTTCAGGTCCGGTATCTTTTTCATCGGACGAAAGCAGACAGCATGCCGCACCATCCCCAAAAATTGCAGCGCTTACAATATTAGGCATCGAAAAATCATTCAGCTGAAACGTAGCAGTAGGAGATTCTACAGCAATTACAGCAGCACGTTTTTCCGGATTTGATTTCAGGAAATTCTTTGCATAAATAATTCCTGATATTCCTGCGGCACAGCCCATTTCTGTTACAGGCAGACGCACAATATCCTGACGCAGTTTCATTTTATTAATCAAATAAGCATCTAATGACGGAATCATAATACCTGTACAGCTCACCGTAATAATATAATCCAGGCTCTGTGGATCCCAGCTGGCTTTTTCAAGTGCTTTTTCCAACACCTGATGCCCCAGAAGAATCATTTCACGGCTGTAAATATCATTTTTTTCTTCAAATGAAGTTGCCGTAAAAACTTCAGAAGGTTCCATTACAGAGTAGCGTTTATCTACTGCTGCACCTTCAAATATTTTTTTTACTTTTTTTATAAAACGCTCTTCCTGACCTTCGAGCCAGACATCCAAAAAAGGAATTATATCTTTGGTCTCCCGTGAATATTGCGGAAGCTGTTTTACAGCTGTGATTATCTTTACACTCATATTTTTGTAATTATCCACTGGTAACGGAACGCCCATTTCCAGCTTATGGCATAGTTTTTAAAATTTAGTTTTTCGGAGAAATGCTCCAGTTCTTTTTTCTTAAACCCTCTTAAAATAGAAACCAGTCCGTCCTTACGTGACATATCATTCAGATTAAAAACATCACAAATCAGTTTAAACAATCTGTAAGCAGTTTTGCTTCGATGCAGATCATTTACCACAATTCCTTTTGAAGTATTATGATAAATATGTTTCAAAATATCTTTGATTTGCGTACTTGAAAAATGGTGTAGGGTAAGGGTACATAAGGCAATATCATATTTAAGGGAGTCAAAATCAGGACTGAAAATATCTATACATTTAAACTCTATATTTTCAAATTCTTTAGAAAGATCTTCTGCATAACGTATTGTAAAAGGATTGGCATCTATACCAATTAATTTAAAATTAAGACCTTTTTTTTTACCATATAGTGCCAGCATTCGAAGCATATCCCCATTACCGCAGCCAATATCTGCTATTAACAAAGGCTTAACAGCATCAGTTTTTCTCAATAACTTTTTTAATCCATGAAGCGTTAATTTATTACCTCCTAACAGCTGATTGATTTTGGCTATCTGATCTAATGCTTCAGTTAATTCTGCACCCTCAAGCGTAAAATCGTCCATTATCTCAGTTTCTTCTGTTCTATATTTGGTGCACAGTTTCATTCGTTGATATTTATAGGACTTCCGTGCGTCTGCCTGATTATTGCTGAAAGCAAAAAAGGCATTGATGCAGCCATAGAAGTCATTATAGATGTAAAAGTTTTATAAGTTAAAGCTTTGGCTAAAAACCTTCCCATAATCAGTCTGTTTTTAAAATGCTTATTCCATTCTGTTCTATATTTTTTTTCTAATAATGCATGCGATTCTATCTTTCCGCTGTAAAAATCCAGCACTAATTCTGAAGCGATTTTGGCACTGTGAATTGCCATCGCCATTCCGTTGCCACACATAGGATGTATGAGTCCGGCGGTGTCTCCAATCATTAAAACATGATTTTCTACAGGATTTTTTTTATCAAATGAAATCTGGCTGATGGTAAGCGGTTTTTCAAAAATAGGAGTAGAGTTTTCAAAAACAGCTTTTAGATTTTGGTTTTTATAAAGTACTTCTTTTTGATAATCGTCTATGTTTTTGTATTTCTTAAAAGTTTCGTAATCGGCCAGATAGCAGATGTTTATAATGTTTTTTTCCACAACAGAAACACCGCAGTAACCTCCCTGAAAATTATGCAACGCAACAAGGCTATTATCAAATTCGCCGTTGTAATGCCCTTTTACAGCTAGCCATGGGGATTTTTTAGCAATAAAATCCCGTGCGAGTAACTGATCAATATTTGACCTTTTTCCATAAGCACCCAGCACAATTTTGGATATGAAAATCTGCTGTGAAGTTGTTACTGTAAATGCATTGTTTTCAAAAGAAACCCCAATTACAGAATCTGTAATTACAGTACAGTCGTTTTGTACTGCCTTTTCATATAAAAAATTATCCAGTGCAAAACGACTGACCCCGAAACCACCTAATGGAAGTTTTGTATGAGCGATTCTACCATTCTGAGCTGAAAATTCAAAATTTGAAATGTGAGTAGGCTGAAGTTCAGAAACATTTACGCCAAGCCATTGCAGGTAAGGTAAAATTTCATTAGAAATATATTCCCCGCAGACTTTATGCCTGGGATAAGCCGCTTTTTCAATCACAATAACACTGAGTCCTTTTTTAGATAAATGCAAAGCACTTGCCAGACCGGCAAGACCACCTCCAATTATCAGTACATCCGGATTTGTTCTCATACTACCAATTTAGTCATAAAATATTAAATCATCTTACAGGATTATAAGAAAATTGAGAATAAATGATTTTGCAGTGCCTACGGTATTTTGTTTCTTTTATTTGTTTTTATTTTCTTTTGTTTGCTTTTTGTATATTCGCAGTGCACTATTCTAAAATAATAACTGATTATGGATCATTCGAAAAGAACAAAACAGAAGATTAATTTAAGCTATTTTTCTCCGTTTAAAATATTCATTGGACTGTTTTTAGTTACAACTTTTGTCACTGCTCAGATCAAACCAAGAGTTTTTGTACTCACTGATATAGAAAATGAGCCTGATGATGCGATGTCACTGGTTCGGTTTTTAGTGTATGCCAATAATTATGATATTGAAGGAATTACAGCAACGACTTCGATTCATCAAAAAGAAAAGGTTGCAAAATACCGTGTGGAGGAAATTGTTGAAGCTTATACCAAAGTAAGAGATAATCTGGAAAAACATGAAACAGGTTTTCCAACCGGTGATTATTTGAAGTCTGTTATTACAGAAGGATTACCAAAATATGGAATGCAGGCTATCGGAAAAGGACATGATTCGCCTGCTTCAGAATTATTAATTCAGTCTGTTGATAAAAATGATGCGAGGCCATTATGGGTTCCGGTTTGGGGAGGGCCAAATGTATTAGGGCAGGCATTATGGAAAGTAAAACAGACACGTTCTGCAAAAGAATTAGAAAAGTTCGTATCAAAATTGAGGGTGTGATCAGGACGATAGCGGACCGTGGATTCGTAAGGAATTTTCAAATTTGTTTTATATAGTAAGTCCTGGATTTAATCAGGGTGGTGCTTATCATCATGCTACCTGGAGTGGTATTAGTGGTGATTTTTTTCACGCCCGATGTGATGGTGCCGATTTTACTATTGTTTCGAACGAATGGCTGGGTAAAAATATAAGATCTAAAGGCCCTCTGGGAGCCCAATATCCCTTTTGGGAATTTTTGATGGAAGGTGATACTCCGTCATTTTTGTCATTAATTAACAACGGATTAAATGTTTCTGAGCATCCCGAATATGGAGGCTGGGGAGGCCGTTATGAATTATACACGCCAAGAAAACAAAAATGGCATCTGCTAGCCGAAAGTCGTCCGATATGGACCGATGCAGAAGATGAAGTATTAGGTAATGATGGTCGCTGGCATGAAGGAAACCATGAAACAATATGGAGATGGAGAGAGGCTTTTCAGAATGATTTTGCAGCAAGAATGGACTGGACCATTAAAGATTATAAAAAGGCCAACCATCCGCCTGTTGTAAAATTAGAACATGATAGCTATATCAATGCTAAAAAAGGGGATTTGATTAAATTAAGTGCCAAAGGCTCCAATGATCCTGATGGAGATGCGCTTTCATACAATTGGTTCTTTTACTCCGAAGCAGGAACTTTTCCGGTTTCAAGCGGAAAAAGCGGGCAGCCGATTGAAATACAAAACTTTGATCAGCAGGAAGCTTCTTTTGTAGTTCCTGCTAAGCGGGTTATGGAACCAGGTCTCGGAACTATGCATATCATTCTGGCAGTCACTGATCATGGTTTTCCTCGTTTGACGAGATATCAAAGAGTTATTGTTACAGTTAAAGAATAATCAATAGTTCAATCTGTAATTTTTTTGTTTAAATAAGTTTTGTTTAGAAGGGAAGAGGGCAATCAATTTTCTTTTGATGATTGTAATCTTTTGGGTTATTTTTGAGGAAACATACAACGAAAAAATTTCGCATACGTTCATTAAATAGAATAAATGAAAACAAATCATTCTATAAAATCTGAATGGAGAATTAGCTAATATTATTGCGATTTTTTCAATAGCGAAATTAAATGTAAGGCACAGCATACAACAACACATTAGCGTAATTGCAGCTTTTTAATCATCAGGAATTTCTAATTTCTAAAAAGCATTATCTTAGCAGAAAGAACTCAATCGGATTTTAACAACTGACGCAAGTCTAAGGAATATTTAGCAATTACTCTGAAGAATCAGAATAGTATACAATTATCTGAAACATGACATTAACAGAACTAATAAATTATTTTAGAACAAAAGGAAATAAGGAAGAATTTTTTAGAAATAAATCTCTAAATATTGAATCTGAAGTTGTGGAAATTTATATGCAAAAACCTTTTAATATAAACAACGGAATAGAATTTTTCGAAATAGAAAAGACGGAAGGTAAAATTGAATTTGAATTTCAGAATGTTAAGTATTATAATTTGACTGATTTTTATTATTTTTTTGACTTCATTGAAGATTCAAAAAACAAAATGAATGAAAATTTAACAGACTTAAATCTAGCTGAAATATTATTAAATTATTGCATTAATGACGCATAAATACTAAAAGAAAAACACATGAAAGAAAAGCTTCTACAGGTGTTTAATTAAGGATATTTGTCTAAATAATCTGTATCTATTATTTAGGACTAGTAACACAATTTTAATTCTGTTTAAACCTGTTTTATTTTCTCTTTCCATCCCAGATATCCATTTGCCGGCAATTCATTTGACAGATCGGCAAAAACCTGTTCAGTTTGGTTTTTAATAAGATTCGAAAGTTGTTCGATACTGCTGTAAACACCACTTTTTAAGCCGGATAAATAAGCGGCTCCCAAAGCAGAAACATCCGGGTTTCGCTGCTTGTTTAACGGAATTCTTAATAAATCGGCTAAATAATGAATGACAAATTGGTTTTGAGTCAAGCCTCCGTTTACCGAAATAGATTTTAAAGGAGCTTGCATATCTTTTGCCATGGCTTCAACTACATCTTTTATTTGGTAGGGAATACTTTCCAAAGCTGCCCTGACAATATGATTTTTAGTCGTTCCGAAAGTCATTCCTTCAATAGATGCTTTTCGGCTCATTTGCCAGTGTGGTGCGCCTAATCCGCTAAAAGCAGGAATCAGATAAACGCCTGCGTTGTCAGCAATAGACGTTGCCATAACTGCTGTTTCGGCCACATTGGAGAATAATTGCAATTCGTTCTTTAGCCATTCGATAGTAGAACCACAGGAAACGATTGCACCTTCGAGTGCATAATCTACCCGGTTTTCTGTACTCCAGCAAATGGTGGTGAGCATTCCGGAATTGGATAAAACGGCTCCATTTCCAATATTCATCATAATGGAACTTCCTGTTCCCAGTGTAACTTTGGCAGTACCTTTTTCAAAACAGCCTTCTCCAAAAGTAGCGGCATGAGAGTCGCCAATTAAAGCTGTAATTGGAATAGAAATAGTAGTATTATCATTTAAAATCTGACTCAAATCAAATGTTCCAAAATCATGCGAAGAAGGGCAGGCGAGAGGCAGGTTTAGATGGCGTAATCCCCATTTTTCAAGAATTTCAGTATCCCATTTTAGCGTATGAATATTGAAAAGCAGGGTTCTGGAAGCGTTGGTATAATCAGTTTTGAAATGGGTTCCATTGGTTAATTTGTACAAAAGCCAGCAATCGACCGTTCCAAAATAAACTTCTCCGTTTTCTGTTTTCTTTTTTAATTCGGCATCATGTTGTATCAGCCAAAGCAATTTAGTCCCCGAAAAATAAGGATCTAAAAGTAAACCGGTTTTTTGTTTGATAAAATCATTTTGTCCTTTTTCAATTAAATCGGTACAGATATCAATAGAACGTTTGCAAGCCCAGACTACTGCCGGAGTCAATGCTTTTCCATTTTTGTCCCAAAGCACAAATGTTTCTCTTTGGTTGCTAATGCCGCAGGAAACAATATCTGTAAGCTGAAATCCCTGATTGCTAAAATTGTTCAGACAAAGGCGAACAGAATCGAGAACATTTTGATAAATATCTTCAGGATTTTGTTCTACAAAACCATTGTCAAAATAATTGGTTTTTAGATCCACGCTGCCTTTTGCAACAGCCTGTCCTAATTCGTCAAAAATAATGGTTTTAGTACTGCTTGTACCCTGATCAATGGCAAGAATATATTTTTTCATTTATCTTTTTACAGTAAAAATTTGTTTATTTATTATCGAAGCCATTCCCAACGTTTAGCCCAGTCTAACAGAACATCGCTTCTCCATTTTAAAACTGTTTTTCCGCCTTGCCAGATTCCATCATACAGTTCAGGATTTGGTCGGTCTGTGTACCAGTTTTTGCCTAAACTGTAGTCTGTTACATTGGATTTTCCAGGCCATAGATTGCTTACAAGAAAAGTTCCGGTCTGTGTTTCAAATCCCGGAATGTCCGAAGTAACTTTATAAGTCAGTTTTTCAGGGCGCTTTGGAGAGTATCTGACGATATAATTTCCATCACCTGTGTAGAATCCGTCCCATTTTTGTTCTCCGATTTCTGCCTGTACGGTCATTGTAATGCAAGCTGAATCTTTAGGAATATTTACAACAGGACCTTTAAAGTGAAATTCTACAATCGAAAAGATTGGCACTGTGTCCTGTGCTGATGTATTTCTTTTAAATACAATTCTGGGAGTTTGCTGAAACTTAATGTAACTGCCTCCCCAGCTTTCTTTTTTTGGATTATTAGGGTCTCCATCCATCATATATAGTAACGATGGTGTATCGCCCATTTTAAGCCTGCCTTTATAGCGGTTCTCTTTATAGTCTTTACCTAAAAAACCAGCTTCGTTGATATAGTTTTTATAGTAATTTTTTCCGTTCAAATTCTCGGCTACATTATCTGAGAAAAATCCATAGTAGGATGAATTGGATTCTATAAACCAGAGAGCCGGGAAATTCATTGCTATGTATGCGTAACTGTTTGCGCTCCATTTTTTGTTTGGGCCGCCTATCCAGAATACCTTTATATTTTTTTGGATTTCAGGCTTGTCATGTAGTGCCTGTGCTAAATCTTCGAGACCTCCCCAAACCAGTATCCAAAGAGGCTCTTTGCTTTTTTTAAGAGCACATTTGATAATCCAGTCAGAACCTTCCGTTGGTGTTGTAAAACCCTCCAATGGAGCAGCTCCCTTTCTTCCTTGTTTTGTTATAGAACGTAAATATTTAGGAGATGCTAATCCCTGGACGTGTGTTTTTAGTTTTGGTAAATCTTTTTCGTAGAGATCAATAGTTCTGAGTATTTCTTCTTTGTTGCCCTCACCGAATGAAGGAGAAGAAACAAGTCCTTCGATAGTAAACTTCTCATTATACATCAAAAGATGTATCATAGATTGATTGTCATCGGGGTCTGTACCGCCAATATCTGTACTTACCAGAATACGAGGCTTGACAGGTACTGGCTGTTGCGCAATTACTGTTTTAGAAACAATACAAAATAGAATCGTTAAAATCAGTTTATTCATTTTTTAATTATAGTTACTTGTTTTGGAAGTTATCTTTTAAAATAGATAATGAAGTTATTTAAACTTTTTCCAATTGGCTACAAAATGGTTTTTTTACCCCATATTTTAGCTGTTTTTTTACTCCGTAGCGCTGCTATGCAGTGCAAAAAAGCTAAAATCTGAAGCAAAAATCCCTATTTTTCGCTTCAATCAAAAAAGTTTAAATCACTTCAATATCAACAAGTTCAGTAAAGGGTTATTATTTGTTTTTTTGATTCATTTTATCAATAATCACGGCCAATAAAATAACAAATCCTTTTACTACCTGCTGCCAAAAAGGCGAGACATCCAGTAAAACCAATCCATTATTCAATACACCAATAATAACGGCACCGATTACAGTTCCTGTAACAGTACCAATGCCACCTGAAAGCGATGTTCCGCCAATAACTACCGCTGCGATTGAATCCAGTTCGTAACTTGTACCGGCATTTGGCTGTGCTGAGTTTAGTCTTGAAGTGACCAAAACACCACCAACAGCCGCCATCATTCCGGCAATTCCGTAAACGGCCAGTTTGATTTTATTGATGTTGATTCCGGATAAAAATGCCGCTTTTTCATTGCCTCCAATAGCATAAATATATCTTCCGAAAGTTGTTTTATTCGTTAAGAAAACTACAATTAGTACCATGAATATGGAAATCCATACAGGTACCGGAATTCCTAACATCCATCCGGAACCAATAAATTCAAATTCAGTACCTAAATTAGAAATAGGAATACCTGCAGTATAAAGCATTGTTAAGCCACGGGCAATGGTTAACATCGCCAGTGTTGCTACAAAAGGAGGGATGGAGAACTTCGTAATTACCCAGCCGTTGAAGAGCCCTAAGACGAGGCCAATTAGTACTGATACTAAAATGGCGCCTAAAACAGTAAAGCCTACAAATAAATCCATCGTCTCAAATGCGAGCCCGTTTTTTAATAAACCGGCACAGACTGCTGCAGTAAAACCTAAGACAGAACCTACCGAAAGATCAATACCGGCCATCAGAACAACTAATGTCATTCCAACAGAAATACAAACATTAACAGAGATTTGTCTTAATACATTCCAAAGATTGGCGCTGGTCATAAATTTATCAGACAATAAGCTGATAAACAGACATAAAAGAAACAACGCAATTAAAGATTGCGACTTTTTGACAAGAGGGTGGTTTAAGGAGATAGTCATAGTTATAGTTAGAATTATTCCGGTAAAGCCGATTTTAATAATTTATCTTCATTCGCTTCAGCAGCTAAATAGGAAGCTTTAATTTTTCCTTCAGCCATTACTAAAATCCGATCCGAAAGGGCAAGTATTTCTGGGATTTCAGAAGAAACTAATATAATACTCATGTGGTCAGCAGCGAGTTCTTTTATTAGATTGTAAATTTCATTTTTAGCATTAATATCAATTCCGCGCGTAGGTTCATCCATCATTAAGATTTTGGGATTGGTCGTAAGCCATTTTGCCAGAACTACTTTTTGTTGATTTCCACCGCTTAAATTTTGACACAACTGCATTTCAGAGGGTGTTTTGATGCGTAACTTTTCAATGTAATCTTTTGAAGCGCTTTTATCTTTTGACGGTTTCAAAAGCCCAAAGGTGGGAAGGTTTGTCAAACTGATATTGGATGAAATATCCATTCCTAAAACCAGTCCTTCTGTTTTACGATCTTCGGTTACAAAAGCTAATCTGTTTTCAATAGCATCTTTTGGTTTTTTATGAAAAGTGTTTTTCTGATCAATTTCTAAATCATAAGCACTATTCGTTGGATGCATACCAAATAAGGTCTCCAAAAGTTCTGTTCTGCCGGCGCCCATCAGACCAAATATGCCCAGAATTTCTCCTTTTTTTAATTCGAAAGAAATATCATGAAGGAGTTTTCTTTTTTTATCGTTTGGATTGATCAGATTAAGGTTGTCTACTTTTAAAATAGTATTTTGAAATTCAGTATTAGTATTTTTTTTCTCTATCAAAACATCACGGCCTACCATTTTCCGAATTAATTCCTGTTCGGTAGTATTTTTCATTTCTCCCTCATCTATACTGTTTCCGTCTCTTAAAACAGTATAGTTTTCGGCAATTTTGAATAATTCATCCATTTTATGAGAAATGTAAACAATGGTTTTGTCTTCTTTTTTTAACTCATAAATAATGCGGTGCAGGTTGTCTATTTCTTTGTCACTAAGGGCAGAAGTAGGCTCATCCATCAAAATAACATCAGCATTACAAAGCAGTGCTTTTGCGATTTCGATCAATTGCTGTTCACCCACTTTTAAATGCTGTACCAGGGTTTTTGGTGAAACGTTCAATTGAATTTTTTCAAAAAGACGTTTTGCTTCTGCTTCCATTTTTGAAAAATCCAGAAGTCCGAGGGAAGTTTTAATTTCTCTACCCAGAAATAAATTTTCGGTTACACTAAGTTCCGGAATCAGGTTTAATTCCTGATGGATAATCGCAATTCCGGCATTTTGTGCTTCTTTTATACTCGAAAATGAAACTGTTTCTCCGTTTAACTGAATTTCACCATCATACTGGGTATAAACGCCTGTCAAAATTTTTAACAAGGTAGATTTTCCCGCTCCGTTTTCTCCCAAAATGGCATTGACTTTCCCAGGATAAAATTTAAAATTTACCTGATTAAGTGCTTTTACTCCCGGGAATTCTTTTGATATGTTTATTGCCTGTAACAATTTACTGAAGTTTAATTTGTGACGGAATAATTAAAAGGTCAGTAAACAAAGTCTGTTTCTTATTTAATTTGATGGCTCCAGAAAATGAAATACTATCACCTAATTTTACATTTTTAGTTTCTTTAGGGATAATTTCATTTCGGACAATCTCATTTAAACTCTCAGATACTTTGTTAAATTGAGCATTAGTTTTAAAATCAGTTAGTTTCACTAGACCTGAGGCATCTCTTAAATCATTTCCGAAGATGTATTTGGTGTCAATGAAAACCACACCGTTTTTTTTATCAGCAATCGTGTAAATACCATCTTTGATATCGATTATTTTTCCGGTGCTTTTGATCATAAAATAAGCTGAATTCCCTATACCTAACCTGTTACCATGTTTTTTAAAGGCGGCTTCCTGATTTGCTCTTATTGAAGCGATCAGATCAGTCAAAGCAATCGTCTTTTTGCTTTTCAAAATGCCTTTGTAATAAATTGAATCAGCGAATGCTTTAAAGTCAAAGGATTCCTTTTTTACTTTTTTTATATCACTCAGTTTTTTAAAATAAACAGAATTGTACCCTAAAATGGCTATTATAAGAAAGGCTAAAATATAAATATACTTTTTTTTCATCTTTAATAGTCTTTTATATTTGATGCATTGATCAGTTCAACTTCTACCGGAACTCTTTGAGGAAATACTTTTCTTCCTTTAAAATATTCATCTGCATATTGAGCTGCTGTCTTAGCCATTACTTTAGGAAACTGCATGCCTGTAGCGACAATTTTCTTTTCCCTGATTTTCTCCACTACATCACCAGCGCCATCAAACCCAAAAATTTTCACTTTATATTCCTTTCCCGAAGCTTGTAAAGCCTGAAAAGCTCCCATTGCCATAGCATCATTGCCACAAAAAACAGCATCGATATCAGGATTTGCCTGCATAATCGTTTCTAAAACTTCCATAGCTTTAGTCCGGTCAAAATTGCCGCTTTGTTGTGCCACCATTTTTAGGTTGGGAAAGTTATCCACAACTGAATGAAACCCTTTTGATCTCGCCCACGTATTATTGTCGCCTACAAGTCCTAAGATTTCAACATACTTTCCCTTTTCTTTTAATTCTTTTACAAATTCGATTCCGATAGCAACACAACCCGAATAGTTGTCAGAAAGAATCTGGCTTGTTGCTGCATCATCGACGTTTACTTCTCTGTCCATACAAAAAACAGGAATTCCTGCCGTTTTAGCTTTTAAGATACTCGAAATTGAGCCGTCTGAATCTGTTGGGTTTAAAAGAATGGCATCATAACCCGAAGAAATAAGATTTTCAAAATTATCTGATTCGACAGCGGGATTGTTTTGTGAATCAAATATTTTGGCTTCATATCCTAATTTTCGGGCATTTTCAGCTGCTGATTCTGCCAGCATCACAAACCACGGATTATTTAATGTAGAAACCACGACTGCAATTTTAGGTTTCTCAGCTTTTTCTTTTGAAGAGCAGCCTAAAACTAAAATAAATGCTATAAGCACTAAGGAAAAGTGTTTTATCTTCATAGGTTTAACAGGTTTAAAGCGGTATTTTTTAATCCATCAGCTGATATGCCATAATGATTGAAAATTTCAGTTTGCGAACCCGAAACGGTATGATCATCCGGCAATCCTACGATTTTAAATTTATTAGTGCATTCATTTTGGAATAATAAAGAAGCAACGGCTTCGCCTAATCCTCCATTGATGGAATGTTCTTCGACAGTAATAATAGGCTTTTTATTTTCGGCTGCAGCCAATAATAATTCTGTATCCAAAGGTTTAATGGTGTGCAGACTGATTATTTTACAGCTAATATTATATTCTTTTCCCAGAAGTTTAGCGGCTTCAACACAAGGAAGTACAGCTTCACCTGTGGCGATAAACGTTAAATCACTTCCTTCCTGAATGATACGTCCTTTGCCAATTTTAAAATCTGTTCTGTTTGGATTAAGATTTGCAGGCATCACTTTTTTACCAAAACGCAGGTATATGGGACTTTGCATTTTGGCTGCCTGTTTGATGGCTTCAGCAGTTTCAAAATTGTCTGCAGGTGCTACAATAGCAATGTTATTGATTGCTCTCAATACCGCATAATCATGTAAACTGTGGTGTGTGGTTCCTAGAGCACCATAACTAACTCCGGCACTTATACCAATTAATTTTACAGCATTGTCAGAATAAGCAACATCATTCTTAATTTGTTCTAATGCCCGCGCTGTAAGAAAACAGGCTGGGGAGACGGCAAATGCTTTTTTACCCATACTGGCTAATCCCGTAGCAACACCTACAAGATTTTGTTCGGCAATACCCACTTCAACAATTTGTTCAGGATATTTTTGACCAAATGGCACGAGCTTTCCAGAGCCACGAGAATCACTTGTGACAACTGTAATATCCCTGTCTGTTGCTGCTAATGACTGAAGAACTTCAGAAAAAACTTCGAGGTTCGCGGCATCAGTTCTTTTTATTTCTTCCATTATTTTAAAACAGTTTCGAGTTCTTGTAATTGTTTGTCTAATTCTTCAATAGCCAGGTCGTATTGTTCTTTTGAAGGAACGCCATGGTGCCATTTCAATACGTTTTCCATATAACTGATTCCTTTTCCTTTAGTGGTATGCGCTATAATAAAAGTTGGTTTTCCACTTACTAAGGGTAAATTATTAAGCGTTTGCGAAAGTTCTTCCAAATTATGACCATCGACATGAGTTACTGCCCAGCCAAAAGCTTCGAGTTTTTTATCTATTGGTTCTAAGCCCATGACGTCAGCATTTGGAGCTGTAATTTGAAGTTTATTATAGTCTAAAATAGCACAGAGATTATCTAATTTGTAGTGCGAGGCAAACATCATAGCTTCCCAGTTTGAACCTTCTGCCATTTCACCGTCACCTAAAACAGTAAACACTTTTACTCCTGAGCAGTCTCTTTTTGCTGCTAAAGCGGCTCCTGCACAAATAGGCAAACCATGTCCTAATCCGCCGGTATTTTGTTCAATGCCGGGAATAGATTTGGTTGGATGTCCTATGTATGGGGAATTATATTTGCAGAGTGATAATAAATCTTCTTCAGGGAAAAAACCTTTATCAGCTAAAACTACATATAATGCTTCAACACAATGTCCTTTGCTTTGAACAAATACATCTCTGGTTTTAGATTTGAAATTCTCCGGAGAAACGTTCATGACATTGTTGTACAATACATTCAGAATATCTATAATAGACAAACTTCCTCCTGTATGACCTGCTTTGGCATTATAGATATATTTGAGTATTTTTTTTCTACTCTCTATTGACTTTCGTTTTAATTCTGCAATGTGCATTTTAATTTATTTAGTGTTTGTAAACTTCGTAAACTATATAATTAATCCAGTTTAGTGTCTGTAAACTTCCCAACCCATATAATTTCCTAAAGCTTCTTCTAAGATTGCTGCTGTTTTTGAGGCATTCATTACTACGTGGTGTTCAAATCCGTTTTTACAAACGTATTGCATTAATCCTTGTAAGTCTGGTATTTGAGCTACGGCTCTGTTTCCAAAAGTATTAAGGGGATCATCAGTAAGTTCGCCTTCACCAATATATACTTTAATAATTCCTTTTGGGTCATCAGTGCTGATTCTTCCGTAAGTAAGCGGCATTGCCGGTGTTCTTCCGTCCAGGGCACCATAAGTATTTTCAACTCCCACAGTAGTTCCTAAAATAGGGGCGTTGCTTAACTGGATGTCCGGAAGAAATGACTTAGCCCAATTCCCACAGTGGAATAAAACACATTTTTCAGGATCATCAGCATAGTTGTTATTCCAGTCTACCAATGCACTTGGTGAACCTGAAGCTAGTTGCATGGCGTACATACTCAAAGTTCCTGTTACATCAACCTCGCAGGCACTTGGAAGCATATTTTCGCTCATGATACTCATACTTGTACACACATTACAGCCATAATTTTGCTGTAGTGAAGTCCAGCATTGAATAGCAGTGGCGTCCAAAGCGTGTTCTTCCATGAAATCTTTCAATACAACATCTAATTTTGCTATTTGAAGCATAGCTTCATCAGGAGCTTTGCTATTAGGAACGTAAGCATTTATAGATTCTAAATGTTTTTTAACCGATTCGTCTTCTATAGTTAATTTATTTGCTTTTCCTAAGATTTCAGATAAGTCAGCTGTAGTTACCGTAATGCCATTTCTTTGTAATATCTTTTCAGAATAACGAACCGTATTAAATGCTCCCGGTCTTGCGCCGATAGCACCGATACGCACGTTGCGCATTCCTTTTACAACCCGACAAACTGCTGTGAAATCTAATAAGTCTTTGTGAAAGACAGGATCAGACGGACTCATAACGTGTTGACTTGTGAGCGAGTATTTTATTCCGTACTGATATAAATTATTGCAGACTGAAATTTTTCCACACCAGGAATCACGTCTGTTGACTACATTCATTTTGGTTAATTCATCAGGGTATGCCTGAATTAGAACAGGAACATTTAAATTAGCCAGTTTTAAAGTATCTGCTACACCTTTTTCATCTCCGAAATTAGGCAGCAATACTAAAACTCCCATAATTTCATCCTGGTGTTTTTTGAATAAATCAGCGCATTTTTGTGCTTCTTTATACGTTTCTACACCACCAAGTTTGGTGTCAGTGCTGTCTAATAAAATAGGCTTAATATTTAATTGGGCAAAAACTTCGATAATTTCAAACCTGGCTTTTTCTACTAAACTATCTGGAAAAAAATCTCTGTTTCCAATGATTACTCCTAATGTTGATGTTGTCATTTATTATTAATTAAAAATTTTCTATGCTACTATTACTTCAATTTCGTTTTCTCTAAATACTTCTTTATGTTTTTCCTCTATATTATCATCCGTAATGATGTAATCAATTAGCGATAAGGCTCCTAGACTAGCTAATGCACTTTTACCCATTTTAGTACTATCGGCTACCAGATACGTTACTTCTGCGGCTTCGATCATTGCTTTTTTTACAACCAAATCACTAATACTAGGGTAGGTTAGTCCTGCTTTTAATGAAATTCCTGCCGTGGCCAAAAATAATTTCTGAACATTTAATCCTTTAAAAAAGTCAGCAGCTTTTTGTCCGGTGAGCGATAATGTTGGCGGTTTGAATTCGCCTCCGGTCATAATGACTTCGATATCGGGATCTGCTCCCAGTAATAATGCTATGTTTAATGCATTAGTAATCACGGTTAATTGTTTAAGACCTTTTAATCTTTTTGCAATTTCTGTTGTTGTTGATCCGGAATCCAGAATAATAGTATCTCCATTTTCTATGAATTCAAGGCATTTCTGGGCAATAGCCGATTTTTGCTCGAGATTTTCCTGTCGCTGTAAAGAAAAACTTCGCACCTGATCTTCAACATTTTTTATACTTGCACCTCCATGTTCTTTTAGAATTAATCCTTCGCTTTCTAATTTTTCGAGGTCCTGACGTACGGTTACCTCTGTAACTTTAAATAAGCGGGCCAAATCGTTTACTTTGGCAAAACCATCCTCTTTTAAAAGATCCAGTATTTTTTCTCTTCGTTGATTTGCTAACATGCTATTTGTTTTATTTGTGAATAACAAATATAAAATAAAAACAAAATGAATTAAACTGAATGCAAAACAAGTATTAAGCAAATGTAAAAGAAAATAAAAGAAAAACAAAACAAAGTAAAAGAAAATAAAGGAAAATTATGTTATTCGGTTATTAGATTTCTTGAAACAAGAAAAAATAAAAGTAATTTTTAAAATTGTTATTGAATTACTGATAATTATAAGAAATAATGATTGTTTTTAAGTGTAAATAACTTTCTATTTGGATTTTAATAGTTTTTTCTTTTTTGTTGTTTTATTTATTAAATTAAAAAATCGCTTTAATTAATTGTATAAATTATATAGCAGATTTTAATTGTTTGATTTGTAAATAATTAAAAAGAATATTTTTTACCCCCTGTTTAATAGTAATATGTCTACTTTTTTGGTATTTGTTTTTTATAATTTTGTTTTAACAGGAAAAGTACTTACTGTAAAACTATTAACTAACCCTAACCAAAACCAAAAAAGTATGAAACAAAAAATTTTACTATTAACTTTTTTAGCTTTCTTTTCGATAAAACTGAAAGCACAGACCTATGATATTGTAGTTGCCAAGGATGGTACAGGAAATTATACTACTGTACAGGCTGCTGTCAATGCAGCTCCTGCTAATAGTTCGGCCAGAACTACAATTTATATTAAAAATGGTTCTTATTACGAAGTAATCACTGTTCCTTCAAATAAAACCAATCTGACCTTTATAGGGCAAAGTTCAACCGGAACGATTTTAACCTATAATAATTATGCATCCAAAATTAATCCTGCTACAGGAGCTGCTTACGGAACCTCGAATTCAGCAAGCACTTTCATCAATGGTGCAGGATTTTATGCATTGAACCTTACATTTGCTAATTCATCCGGACCGGTTGGACAGGCTGTAGCAGTTCGCTCTACTGCTGATAAGGCTGTTTTTAAGAACTGTCGTTTTTTAGGAGATCAGGATACGTATTATCCTCACAGTGGGAGATCTTATCATGAAAATTGCTATTTTGAAGGTACTACAGACTTTATCTTTGGAGGAGCCATTGCTTATTTTCAAAACTGCCAGATTTACACTAAAGGAGGAAGCTCTTTAACTGCTGCTAATACCGCATCGCATCTTGCGTATGGTTTTGTATTCAATAATTGTCAGATTACAGGTTCGGGAAGTAATATTACTGATCTTGGACGTCCATGGGGAGGTTATGCATCGGTTACTTATATGAACACCAGTATGACAAATGCGATTAAGGCAGTAGGATGGAATGACTGGGGTAACGCTGCCAATCAGACTACAGCACGTTTTGCAGAATATAATAACTCAGGAGCAGGGTATGTTCCGTCTTCAAGAGTTTCATGGGCAAAAATTTTGACAGCTACTCAGGCAGCTTCTTATTCAAAATTGAATGTTTTAAAAGCAACTAATGCCAATCCACAGGTTACTGATAACTGGAATCCGGACACGATCATTAATTCTGTCACATTAGGAGCTGCATTAATAAAGCACGGAGCTGGAGGTTCTAGTCAAACTGTAGCAATAAATACTGCAATTACAGGTTTTTATTATAATTGGGAAAATGCTACTACAGTAACTGTATCAGGATTGCCATCCGGAATAAATGCGGCTATAGATAATACTGCAAAAAGCATAACCTTTAGCGGAAAACCAACTGTGAGCGGAACATTTAACTATACAATTACCACAGTTGGAGGTAGTCCAAATGCAACAAAATCAGGGACTTTAACAGTAACTGCAGCGACTCAAAAAGTTGCTGCTGCTCAGGCGATTACTTCGCCTGCATTTCCGGGTGCTGAAGGTTTTGGACGTTATACCAGTGGTGGTCGTGGCGGACAGGTAATCTATGTTACCAATCTAAACGATTCAGGTGCAGGAAGTTTAAGAGCAGCTGTTACGGCAACAGGAGCGAGAACAGTAATGTTTAAGGTATCCGGAATCATTGCACTTAATTCAGATCTGAAAATTAACAATGGAGATATTACCATAGCCGGTCAGACTGCCCCGGGTGACGGAATTTGTCTGAAAAATTATTCAGTAAATGTAAACGCTGATAATGTTATTATCCGATATCTTCGTTTTCGTATGGGCGATCAGGCACAGCATGAAGGAGATGCCATTGGTGGCAGAAATCATAAAAACATTATCATTGATCACTGCTCTATGAGCTGGAGTACAGATGAATGTGCTTCATTTTATGACAATGAGAATTTTACTTTGCAATGGTGTATGATGTCTGAAAGTTTACGTGTATCGATTCACGATAAGGGAACTCATGGTTATGGTGGAATCTGGGGAGGAAAAAAAGCTTCGTTTCATCACAATATGTTAGCTCATCATGATAGTCGAAATGCCCGTTTTTGCGGAAGCAGATATTCGGCGCTTCCTAATCTGGAAATGGTTGATTTTAGAAATAATGTTATTTATAACTGGGGCGGCAACAGTGCTTATGCTGCCGAAGGAGGATCGTACAATCTTACCAATAATTATTATAAATCCGGACCAGCAACAGGTTCAGGAGTAAATGACCGAATTATTTCTCCAAGTGCGGACGATGGTTCTAACTCACAGCCTGCAGGTGTTTGGGGTAGTTTTTATGTCAATGGAAATTATACCACTGCAAATTCAACTACTTCAGGTGATAACTGGAATGGTGTAGATCCTAATCCGTCTTCAAAAAGTAAAACAGAGCTTCGTGTAAATACTGAATATAGTTTTGGAGATATGACCACACATTCTGCGGCAAATGCCTACAACAGAGTATTAGCATACGTAGGAGCAAGCCTTAAGCGTGATGCCGTGGACAGCAGAATAGTATCAGAAGCTACTAATGGAACCTTTACTTATACCGGATCAAATGGAAGTACTAAAGGTCTGATTGATACACAATCTGATGTTGGAGGATGGCCATCCTACAATTCCACTACAGCACCTACGGATACGGATAATGACGGAATGCCGGATAGCTGGGAAAGTGCTAATGGTTTGAATAGCAACAATATTTCAGACGGAACAGCCTACACACTTAACTCTGTATATACTAATTTAGAAGTATATATTAATGGATTAGTAGCGACAATTACTGCCAATCAAAATCAAACAGGAACTGCTAACTATACAGATCCGGTTGCAACAAGTAGTGAAATTTCTATCAATGAAAATGAAACTGGATTCTGTTTTGTAGAAGGTACGATAGATAGTGATAATGCCGGATTCCAGGGTGTTGGTTTTGCTAATTCAAATAACGCAGTTGGTGCAGGAATTCAATGGTCTGTGAATACTTCTTCCGGAAGTTATATACTTCGATGGAGATATTCTAATGGAGGCACTACTGCAAGAGGTGCTAAAGTAATTGTAGATGGCGTTACCGTAGCTACTGCAGCTTTTAATGCTACGACTAATTGGACAACCTGGGCCGAAAATTCCAGCTCTTTAGTTACAGTATCGCTTTCTGCCGGTACTCATACCATCAGATTAGAAGCTACGACATCATCAGGATTGGCTAATATTGATAAAATAGAGGTAGAAGGAATTAATCCTACCGCAGTTAGTTGCGGCAGTACATCCAAAAATGATGCTTCTGACAGTACACTTGATGTAGCTGTTGAAGAGGTTAAATCTGAAGTAAAAATATATCCTGTACCATTTAAAAATGAATTTTACATTGATCTTGGTACTATTGGAAAGGCTAAACAGATTTTAGTATTCAATATGCTTGGACAGCAAATTTACACATTAAACGAAATTACGGATACAATTGTAAAAATGAATATCAATACAAGTGCGGGGACATATATAGTTAAAATATTGACAGATAAGGGAGTTATAAATAAAACCATTATCAAAGAATAAGTTTTATAAGCTTAAGTACTTTTTATGTTAAACCCTATTAGAAGTTAAAATTTCTGATAGGGTTTTTATCTTTACTATATTTAGAATCTAACCTGTAAAATCTTTATTTTGCTAATGTTTTGTTTTTGAATAGTAACAGACATGAATGTGTCACAAATCTAAATTTAAAAATGCCGCAACTGACGACTATTACATATTTTTGTAATTTATGAATAACTAATCTCTTAATATCATAATGCAATGAGTGATACATTTTCTGCCAGCAATCAAATTAGTATAGTATCTACTTTCTCTGAGCTTGTACATACAGATTTCAAGGGAGAAGTAAATGCATTGTGCTGGTACAGAAATTTAGATGGCGATTTTAAAGAAATTGTGAATAAATTAAGTTTAAAGGAGAACATAACAGAAGTTTCTCCAAAAGATTTAATGACACTTCAACTATCAGAAAAAGGGAATATAGCAAGGGAAATAATTTTAAATGATTTACAGTTACTGACAGATTTTGGAGCCTCGCCGGTTCTTAATTTACTAAAATGCTATGAGCGTGATAATGAATTTGATTTTATATCTACAGATGTATATTCATTTCATGTCGATCGATCTCCCATTGCAACAGATACTTTTTTATGTACCTATCATGGAGCGGCAAGTGATATTGTATCCAATTCGCAGGCAGAACAGAAAATTTTAATTCCGGAAATCCGGGTAAAGCTAAAAGAACTCCATGATGGAGAAGAGGCAGAGTTTGAAGACTTTTTAAAAGAAAATTACTTTGATTTACATTATCAGCTGCATGAAGATGCAGAGCCCATTAATTTAGGACAAATGCATCTTTGGCGTCTGGCTGTAGACCATCCAAAACAACAAGTTCTGCCTTGTATTCATAGAGCACCAAAAGAAAACTATGGCGAATATCGATTGCTGTTGATTTGCTAATGAAGAGAAGTCACAAAACGAAGCTTTGTACGATTCCTTTTTTAACTTATCTTCGCTGTTTATACATTTCTGAATACACCTAACTCCTTTAAAACCTAATTTGTGAAACAAAAAAATGAAGCCGTAGAAGAGAATCAGCTTAAACGCGAGCTAACTAACCGACACATTCAGTTAATTGCCTTAGGCGGATCTATAGGGACAGGTCTTTTCCTTGGCATTGGTCCGGCGGCTGTATTAGCAGGGCCGTCTGTTATTTTAGGATATGCTATTGCCGGAATTATCGCTTTTTTTATTATGAGACAACTCGGCGAAATGGTTGTCGAAGAACCTGTATCAGGAAGCTTTAGCTATTTTGCCTACAAGTATTGTGGCTCATTTGCAGGTTTTGCATCTGGCTGGAATTATTGGATTTTGTATATTCTCGTTAGTATGGCCGAACTTACGGCTATTGGGGTTTATGTGCAGTTTTGGTGGCCTGAAGTTCCACTTTGGGTATCCAGTTTATTTTTCTTTCTGGTTATTAATGCTTTGAATTTTGCCTCTGTAAAAGTGTATGGAGAAACCGAATTTTGGTTTTCTATCATAAAAGTGGTTGCGATTATTGCGATGATTCTTTTTGGAACTTATTTACTGGTAAGCGGAACAGGAGGAGAGTACGCAACGATTCATAATTTGTATAACGATGGAGGTTTCTTTCCAAAAGGTTTCTTTGAAAAAACAGCAACTGGAGATTTTCAGGGTTTATTGTCTGCAATGGCGTTGATTATGTTTTCTTTTGGAGGTTTAGAACTTATTGGAATTACCGCTGCCGAAGCAGAAAATCCGGAAAAAAACATTCCAAAAGCAACCAATCAGGTTATTTACAGAATCCTTATATTTTATGTAGGTGCATTGGTTATTTTATTTGCTTTGTCGCCCTGGAGACAAATTACGACAGACAGCAGTCCGTTTGTAATGGTTTTTCAAAATTTAAACGGAATGGAGTTTACGTTATTTGGACAGAAAATATTTTTTACAAAGCTTATCGCTAATGTGCTTAACTTAATTGTTTTAACTGCTGCTCTATCAGTTTATAACAGCAGTGTTTATAGCAACTCACGCATGTTATTTGGTTTAGCAGATCAGGGTAGTGCACCAAAGTTTTTAAAGAAACTGAACAAACACTCGGTGCCTGTTAATGCCATTTTAATTTCTTCTTGTTTTGCTGCGATCTGTATTTTAATCAATAAAGTAATTCCAGAAGAAGCTTTTGGTATTTTAATGTCTTTAGTAGTGTCTTGCTTAGTGATTAATTGGGTTATGATTTCGTATACGCATTTAAAATTTAGACAAACAAAAGACAAGGAAAACACCAAAACTAAGTTTGCATCTATATTTTATCCCGTAAGCAATTATATCTGTTTTGCCTTTTTATTGGGTATTTTAGCCATTATGTGGATGACAAATATGAAGATATCTGTAGAATTAATTCCGATTTGGCTAGGGATTCTTTTTGTGTTTTATAAGGTTTTTAAAAAGAAAGATAAATAGGTCTTTCCTAAATTATTTGTACGCCGAAACAAAGATTCAACATTAATTAAATAAAAAAATGAAACAAAAAAGAACATTTCTAATTCTATGTATAACTCTACTGTTTAATTTTAGCTATTCTCAAAATCCTGAAAAGAAAAAACTGGGTATAATTTTTAATATAAATGGGCCTTACAGAATTACAAGACAAGTAATGTCTAATACTGTTGAAATTTCAAACGTAGAAAAAAAGGATATGTTTTCTGGTGCTTATAAATTTTTAGAAACAGGAAAAGGAAACCCGACTGAAAGAATAATTAATGCCTATTTAAAAAATTTAGCTTTATTAAATGTTGAAATTATTCAAATAAAAGATACAATTAGTAAGGCAAATGATCCAATTTTCGTTTGGACAAAACGAGAATACATAAACGATGATTTAAAAAAAACAAAAGTGAAATACAATTTAGACTATTTGTTTATTGTTGATGGGTATTTTGGAATAGAATTTGAAAAAGCAGGAGTCTTTAATGGAGATAAAAGAACAAATATATTTTTGAATAACGATTTACTAAATTTAGAAACGAACGAAGTAGTTTCAGATTTTAATGTTGGGAATATTAGCAATGTAAAAAAGAAAAATATACTAAGTCCTCCAAATTTTCCCAATTTTGATGAAAGCATGAATAATCTTTTAAATGATAAAGTATTGCCTGAAATTGAACGTAAAATTAAACGAAAAATAGTTATTCCTTAGAAACCGGATTTTGAGCAGGATATACGACAGCAAATCCCCGTTGGCGCGAGCGTCTCGCTCGTGCGCTCAATGCACAAAATTAATTTAAATTATTTCTATTAATAATTATTGTAAACCTAACTTACGCTCACGAGCGAGACGCTCGCGCCAGCGGGAGTATGAAGTAGCAACCTTTCGCGCAATTCAAAATTCATTTGACGAAAAATTGCATAAACCCAATTTAAGATTAATTAGAAGAGAAATTAAAAAAGAAAAAGTAATTTTAAGTTATAATAAGTTTTTTGGATATCTGTGATATTATAATCTTTATGCTTATCAACAAACTAAATTGTGCCACATGAAATATATCATTTTAATTTTATTAGTGTTTTCATTAAATGCTTGTTCACAGAATAAGACAACTACTAAAGAACCTAAAGAAAATGAAAAAGAGGAGGGTATTCCTTTCCATGAATTTAATATTTCAATAATTAAATTAATTTCAACTCCTGAAAAATATGACGGAAAACAAGTTCAAGTTATCGGATATTTGAATTTGGAGTTTGAAGGAAATGCAATTTATTTACATAAAGAAGATTATTCAAAAGGTATATCTCAGAATGGTTTTTGGGTAAATTTTTCAAAAGAAACTACTGAAAAGAAAAATTTAAAGAACTATAATAAAAAGTATGTTATAATCGTGGGAACTTTTGACATGAATGCTAGAGGCCATATGGGAATGTTTGGAGGGACAATAAAAAACATTACCAGGCTGGATTTATGGGATTTTGATTATAAGTAAATATTTTGCTCTCCTGTTTCGTCCTGAAAAAAGTTTGCATATCATTATCGTGAACACATTTCTATATTAAAAAGCTTGCGTTCACGAGCGAGACGCTCGCGCCAGCGAGGGGATTATTTTTTTGGAAAAGTGATTTTTAAAGAAATCTGGAAATAAGTAGTTACAAATAATTTTTGAATATAAAACTTATTTTCACGACTGAAACGCTCGCTTCAGCGGGTATATTTTATTGATTTTTTATTATTAGCTATAATTCTATCTATGACAATTATTAGTAATATTTCAACAGCATTAACTACAACATTAAAAGATTCAGATTTACAAGGTGTAACAACTGAATTTTCAGAAATATTTCTTGACACATTTTTAGCTGAAGGTGTTTTAAAAGATATTCCAATAATAAATTCAATTATTTCAATTGGTAAAGCTGGTGCAAAAGTAAGCGATGCTCTTTTTATGAAGAAAATATTGTATTTCCTTACTCAATTAAGTGATGTGCCAGCAGATGAACGGGAAAAAGTTATAAATGAAATTGATGATTCTAAAAAGTATCGAATTAAAATAGGGGAAAAACTTTTGTATATTTTAGATAAATGTGATGACCACGAAAAAGCTGAGTTAGTAGGCATTTTATTTAAAGGTTTTTTGCAAAATCAAATTGAATATAGTGATTTTTTGTTGTGCAATTTAGTTATTGAAAAATGCATGATAAATGATTTAGAAGTTTTTGTGTTAGACGAGGTAATTGACTATAATATTGAAGAGTATTCAGAATATCTTAATTGGGGTTTAGTAAATTTCGCACCATACAATATCGAAATTCAAAGAAAAAATAATTACACCCATGAACCGGAATTTGAGTTACGAGGTAGTGATTTGACTTTGACTACAAGTAATGCTGGCGACATGATTAGATTTGTTTTAAAGAAACATGTTACTAATCATGTTTTAGGAGAAAACTTATGTGATTTACGATCAGAAGAAATAGAAATTTATATTGATAAAATTATAGGGAAATATGAGGAAGATTTTAATTACAGTATGTTATGGCAAATTAGAATGCTTATTGTTGCTCAGCTATGTCGAAACAGTAAAATTAGTGATGATGAATTTAATAAATTTGCAAATAAAATAATACAAAAAGGAAATGGTGGACCTCCGCATTATGAAAAATTTATAGGGAAATATCAAAATCGAATGGAAAAAGAAAATGTGCCATTTAACAAAGAAAGGTGGAGAAAATTTTATCAAAACCAATTTAAACCAAGACTTTAGTATAATTCAATATATTTTTTAACATTCTTAATCCTAATGATTTATTTTAGAAAATCTGTATAAAGGTATCGTAACTTCTTATCTGTAATATTTTCAAAACAAAAAAAGAGACCCAAAAGTCTCTTTCTAATATACTTGCAATTAATTACTTCCCAATCAACTTCTCAAGCCTAACCATCATCTCATCTTTCTCCTTCAACATCCTTTCGTACAAAGCAATTTTTTCTTCATGAAGTTTTAAGACCTCTCTTATGGGATTAAAAGTTGGTTGAATATTAATTGCCGAAGCACCATCTTTAAAATCTGAAAAAGTATTAGAAATAATATTTATCGCCTGTTCCTCATCAAAATTCTGAAAAGCTTCAACAGGAATTTTCAATACAGCAGAGATTTGTTTCAGTAGGCTGTCTTCAATTACATCTTTCTGCTCGAGCATAGAAATTTTCTTTTGGTTCCAGTCTTCGCCCAGATCATAAGCCAAAGCTTCCTGCTTTATGTTAAGCATTTCTCTAAAACGTTTTACGTTTCTTCCCTGATGTATTTTCTGTTCCATAATGAGTGTGTCAATTTTCTAAAAGCTCAAAGATAAAGCCATTTGAATTAAAAATCCTGAGTTTCAAAGATAGAAAAATATCCCATAAAACGTTATTTCTTTTTGTAAGATATTATACTGTTTTTATTTGTGTTTTAGTCCAATACTTTCTGGTATAATATCTGCTTTTCGAATAGATTATCCTTTTGAAAGAATGCAATTTCGCATGAGTATTTTAAAGCTACTTACTATGAAAAAGAATAAAATATTCTTAGAAACCGGATTTTGGACAGGATATACGGCAGGAAATCCGTTTAAGGCAATTAATGCTTTTTTTGACTTTGCAGATCTTGATTATTACAAACATAATTTAAGCGAAGCGGTAATGTATTGCCATAAAGCAAAAGTCTACAGACAAGACAATCCATTTGATATTTTTGTCCTGTATACTGCTTTCAGTTTTTTTATTAAAGTATGTTACTGTCTGCAAAAGAAAAACAAAAAATGGAAGGTAGGAGCATCTTCACGCTCTGAAACCATTTTTCATCTTTCTTCTCTAACAAAAGAAGAATACGAAAATCCTTTTATGGTATTTCAAAAAGCATTTGATGAAAAAACTCTTGAAGAATTTGAATTATTTCTATATCAAATCATGGAACTTTCATTGTCTCCTCAGGCAGGAGATTCTTATTCTGACCTCACAATACCCTATATTCATTTAATTAAAATGCTCGATGCAGCAGAACTTATGAGAGAAAGAGGTGTGGAGAAAATCAGCAAAAAGAATCAGATTGATTGTACAACGGAATAAAATATTCTTTATTCAAACTTAAATTAAAATAAATATAATTCAATACCTCTTTATTTTTAATCAACAACTCGTTTATGCAATCGAACAAAAAAGGACATAATATTACTCACAAACTGTGTTAAAGCAGTCGGAAATTAGTTCCGGCAGATCTTGTTAATAAAGCTTTCGTCTGTAGTTTCGTCCAGCGTAATGAGATTAATATCCGAAAGGAAAATTAATATATTCATTACGCGGGTCTGGTAGGCTTTTTCGGCAGAAAAAATTTCAAAAGAAAAAACAGCTTCGTTTCCCAGAGTGTAAAGAAAAAGACACAGCTCCTGAAAAGGTACGGAACGGCCATCGTTGATAGCAAGATATTTGTATATGGCGGATGGCATATGGTATGAATTTGCAGTCATGATTCGTTTTTATCCTATATACGTAATCTACCCGGAATTAGGTTTGAGGTTTTTTGAAAAGATTGAAAACTTTAATTTTCGCTTCTATTGTCTTTTTTGCGGGAAGAGCAGGATTCGAATCTTAAGTCCGTAAACTGAATATCGCTATCATCAAAAGTAGGGCTATGATATTGATATGTCATTTTAGCAAAAATTAAGATCAGGAAACTTGAAAGAACATGCAATGAAAACAAATCATCCTGCCTACTGAAACAAAACTGTCTTAGCTTTTGTAGCAAAATTGAGACACTCCAAAAAAGTGATTGAAGATTTATTACAGGAATTTTATAAAGATCGATTGCATAGTTTTATGGAAATTTTATAGCTAAATGGTTCATATTTTATAGTAATTGATTGATAATTTAAAAGCATTTACATCGCTTTTATTTAAAATTGTAGCGTAGAGGGCATTTAGCTTTTTTTATACGGATGCTTGCTTTCTTAAATAAATTTTATGTCTTTTGCTTTGTACAGCTAATATGATGGTATAAAAATGGTTAAAAAGATTAGGTATGTTTTTTTACTTAGTTAAAAAGACAGTAAAAATGGAATTAATATAATCCTAAATAATGTTGTGTTTACAGGATAATACTATAATGAATGTGAGAATAAAAGATTTAATACTAAGTGCTTTATTAATAGTAAGTTTTAATAGTAATGCACAATTTTCAAATTTGAAGTTTGAGAATTTTGATACCAGCAAAGGGTTGTCCAGTAGTACTTGTGTCGAAATATTTCAGGATAAAGAAGGTTTTTTGTGGTTTGGTACCATTGACGGTTTAAATAAGTATAATGGCTACGAATTTGAAATTTTCAGACCAATAGTTAATGATAAGTATTCGATTAGTAACAATCGTATAAATGCCATTACGGAAGATCATTTAGGATACCTATGGATAGGAACGAGTAATGGTTTGAATGTCTTTGATAAAAAAGCGCAGAGATTCTACAAAATTAATCTGGACAGAAATATTATCGATAAGACTAATCCGAGAGAGGAAATCAATTGTCTAAAATTTGATACTCTAAAAAAAATACTGTGGGTTGGTACCAAAAATGGTTTGATTAAAATTGATCTTTCAATTTTTTCAAATAACTTCCAGAGTTTAAAATCAGTTCGTTATACTGCCAGTTCTAAAAACAGTAATGCATTAGATAATAATAATGTCTCTAATTTAATATTAGATAAAAAAGGACAACTTTGGATTGGAACGGCAGGAAATAATTTGCATAAGTACAATTTCAAAACCAATGCATTTGAGCGTCAAAATATAAATTTTGAGACCAATCAGTTTTTAGATCATTTGCCTAAACAAATTATACTTGATAATAAAGGCGAATTTTGGATTGGGAATGATTTAGGGCATTTGTATGTCTATAATTCGACTACCAAACAGCATAAAAAAATTAGTCAAGATAGTTTCTCAGTACCAATTTTTCATTTGTATCAGGATAGTAAAGGTTTAATTTGGGTTGCTACAGATGGAGAGGGTTTATACTTATTGGATAAAGAAAAAGGATTGATAAAACATCTCGTTCAAAATCCGGATGATCCATTTTCATTACCCAACAATCAACCGTCAAAAGTACTGCAGGATAAAGAAGGAACGTATTGGATAGCCACTTATAACAAAGGAGTAAGCAAATTAGCTTTGTTTAAATCATCATTTGGACATCATTTCTACAAAGCTCAAACTTCAAATAGTTTAAGTACAAAAATTGCACAGTCAGTATTTCAGGATAGTCGTCAACGTATCTGGATTGGAACAGATGGAGGAGGTCTTGATATGTATGATGATACAAAAGAAACGTATAAACACTATAAAAATATTCCGGGTAATTCAAATTCATTGAGTTCCAATAAAATTCTATATGTAATTGAGGGCAATAATAATGAGTTATGGGTGTGTACCTGGGATAGAGGTCTTAATAAATTTAATACAGAGACTGGTCATGTAAAACGGTTTTTAAATGATCCGAATAATGTTTTTTCAATAGGTCAAAATACGGTTTGGTGTGCTGCCAAAGACAAACAAGAAAGACTTTGGCTGGGTACATCTCTAGCAGGACTAAATTTATTTGATACCCAAACAGAACGTTTTTATCAGTTTAAGAACAGTCCTAATTCACCCAAAAGTATCATCAGTAATTTTGTCTTTTCACTTTTTGTAGATTCAAAAAATAGACTTTGGGCAGGAACATCTATAGGTCTTTGTTATGTCAATCTTGATAAATTGGATGCCAGAATACCAAAGAAAATCCAGTTTGAAGAAATTAAAATTAAAAATGTCCAGGGTAATCGCGTAAACCAGGTAATCGAAGATTATAAAGGGAATATTTGGATTGGTACAGATATGGGCTTGTTTCAATTAGATAAGCATTTACAATTGAGAAAATCCTATTCTTCATCAAGTGGTCTTCCAAATAATTTAGTGGTTGGCTTACAGGAAGATAATAATAAAAATATATGGATTAGTACAAAGAGTGGTCTGTCTCTATTAAGTCCTAAATCAGGTAAGATTATTAATTTTAATGTTCATGATGGCTTGCAAGGTCTCGAATTTCAAAGTAAATCAATAGCCAAAACTTTTGATGGACGTATAATAGCTGGAGGAATAAATGGATTTAATTTATTTAATCCTAACGATATTGTATTGAATTCAGACAAAGTAAAACCTATTCTGTCTGGTATAAAATTGTTCAATCAAAGAGTTAATGCCGGCGATACGATTAATAATAGAGTTTTGTTTGAAAATAATCTTAATAGTTTAGATAAATTAAAACTGGCTTATAATGAAGGTCATATATCAATAAGCTTTGTAGCCTTAAATTATCAGAATCCAGAGCGTGTCAAATATGCTTATAAAATGTCTGGTCTGGATAAAGAATATATCAATGCAGATAATAATCGTATTGCAAATTATGCAAATCTGCCACCTGGTTCCTATACTTTTGAAGTAATGGCCGCTATTGATGGTCAATGGGAAAATGCTGGTAAAACAAGTATTGAGATTAATGTTTCTCCTCCTTTTTGGAAATCATGGTGGGCCTATATTTTCTATATGATTGCAGGTGCAGCTATGATCTGGTTTGGATTAAAGTATTATACTCGAAGATTAAATGAGGAGAAAGAACAAGAATTGGATCAATTAAAACTAAAATTCTTTATTAATGTTTCCCATGAGTTCAGAACACCTTTGACCCTGATTTTAAATCCCGTTGAAAAAATATTGACTCACTTTAATGATCCTGATGAAGTAAAAAGATCTGCAGCTATAATTCAAAAAAGCAGTAAGCGTTTACTTTATTTGGTGGACCAATTATTGGATCTTAGAAAAATGGATTTAGGTAAATCTAATTTAGAAATTGCTAATCTGGATATTGTGAAATTTAGCAAGGAAACTTTTTTCTTGTTTGAAGATTTAGCTAAATCGAAAAATATTCGTTTTGTTTTTGAATCAGAATTTGATCAATATTATGGAAATTTTGATGCTGACAAAATTGAAAAAATACTAGCAAATCTTTTGTCTAATGCAATTAAGTTTACAGATAATGGAGGAATTATTACGTTGACATTATCTGAAATTTTTGTAGACAGTATAGGATATAAATGGAATTATTTGAGGCCTTCGATTAATCGAAAAATGATTCAGATTAATGTTTCTGATACTGGAATAGGTTTTAAAAAGAAACAGCTTAAAGAAGTCTTTCAGCGTTTTTTTCATGCCGATGCATCTAAAGCGGGAACAGGTATTGGGCTGAATTTTACGAAGAGCCTTGTTGAACTCCACAAAGGAATGATTTTGGTTGAAAGTAAATATAAACAAGGCACAACTTTTAGTGTACGATTGCCGGCGGATTTAAAAGAAGACGGTAAAAAGATTATAGAAGCAGAAACTATAACATCCCAAGGCAAAAATATGAATGCGCTTTCATCTGCAGATTATGAAATTTCGATAGCTGATGAAAATATAAATTCGGATGTAGTGGCTTCAGATGCAGATAAAAAAAGGCCATTAGTACTTTTAATTGAAGATAATAAAGTGCTTCGAAGTCATCTTAAAACAGAACTCAATGAACAGTTTAGAGTTAAAGAAGCAGTCAATGGAGTGGCTGGTTTAGAAAAAATAAGAAAGTATTTTCCAGACATCATAATCAGTGATGTAATGATGCCAAAAATGGATGGTTTCGAATTATGTCAACAGCTTAAAAGTGATTTCGAAATTAGTCATATACCTATTTTACTGCTTACTGCCCGCAGTTTAGATGAAGATCTGGCAATGGGTTATGAAAAAGGTGCTGATGCCTATTTGTCAAAACCATTCAGTATTAATGTACTTAAGGCACGAGTTAATAATCTGTTGGAAGCACGTAAGCGTTCCCGCGAGCGATTTGCGGCTGTAGGTGGAATTATTCCGGCATCTGATATAACGATTAATTCACTCGATGAGAAATTTTTGGACAAAGCCACAAAAGCAGTCGTAGATAATGTAACTAACGTCGATTTTTCTTTAGATGATTTACTTAAGGCTTTAAATATGGGACGTTCTCAATTTTATCGAAAGATTAGTTCCTTGACGGGACAAAATCCAAGTAATTTTATTCGAACCATAAAATTAAAATATGCTGCCGAACTGCTGATTAGTGATTCATATTCGATTAAAGAAGTAGCTCATAATTGCGGATTTAATTCAACGGCATATTTTACGAAGACTTTTAAGGAAGTTTTTAATGTAACGCCTTCCCAATATATAGAAGAAAATAAAACAAGAAAAAATGAAGATAAGTCTATTGACTAAAAACAGCTGAGAGCTTTATTTAAATCCGATTTAGTTTCAAATCGGATTTTTTTATTGTCTTAAAAATTGAGATTAATCTCCATAATTATTTTAAAAGGGAGTGACATAATAAACAGCTTTAGTTTTTTATTATTATCACGAAAGATAGTAGTGTAAAAGTGTTTAAACTCCCCAAATATATAGGTTATTACATGATATTGAAATATAATTTATACTCTTTGAATCATGGTTTATATGCTCTGGATCGTCAATTTTTTAATATTGCATTGTTCGATTTTGTCGATTTAGTAATTATTTCGATTTAAAATTACGAGTATCAAAATTATTAACCGTAAAAAAATGTATTTATGAAATGCAAACCAGCTTAAAGATCATAGTGTTAACAAACTTAAACTAAATTATCAACGACCAAAACAAATAAAAATGAATAAACTTGTTTTAAATAAAACAAATTCAATTAATCGATTAAAGCCTGTACTGCTTTGTTCGATGTTAGTTTGCATTTCTTCTCATGCATTTGCCTTAGAAAAGGGAAAGATTGGAATGATGGAAACAGTTGAATTGAATATTACAACTCAGCAGATAATAATAAAGGGAAAGGTAGTAACTGCAGAAGACAATTTAGGTTGTCCTGGAGCTAACGTTATGATTAAAGGAACCAATCAAGGTACAATCACAGACTTTGATGGTAATTTTACTATTAGTGTACCTTCTTCTGATGCCATTTTAGTTTTTAGCTTTATTGGATACCAGGACCAGGAAATTTCAGTTGCCGGTAAATCAGTAATTAATGTAGCATTAGTTGCTGACCAAAAGAAATTAGATGAGGTAATTGTGGTAGCTTATGGTACACAAAAGAAAATGACTGCTACAGGATCTATTGAGACAGTATCAGCTAAGGCTTTTCAGGACAGAGCCGTTACGAACCCGGCTTTGTCATTACAAGGTCAGACACCAGGTTTAGTGGTTACCCGTAATTCATCCAGACCGGGTCGTGAAGGTATTAATCTCCAAATTCGTGGAGCAAGTTCTATTAATGGTGGTTCTCCATTAATCGTGATTGATGGAACTCCAGCTATAAATAATGAGGCTTTTTATAATATGAACCCAGACGACATCCAGTCGGTAACAGTATTAAAGGATGCTTCTGCTGCCTTATATGGTTCTCGATCTTCTAATGGTGTAATTATGGTTACTACCAAAAAAGGAAAGTCCGGTAAAATGAAAATTGATTTGTCTACGACTACAAGAGTAAACACCTTAGGTATTCGACCACAATCACCAACAATGCAGCAATATGCTACAGTTTGGCTGGAGGCAGCTGAACAAGATGGTGCTCAGGCTAATTATTGGGGATGGCAGTCTAAAGAAAATTTACAATTAATGCAAACAGGTTATGCCGGTATTTACCCAACATTGTATTGGGGAGATATTTACATTTCTAATTCGCCTCGCTACGATGAAATGTTTGGTACATCGGTTTCTACTTACCACAATGGAAGTATTTCAGGAGGTACTGATAATTCTAATTATCGTGTGTCTTATGGTTACTCTGAAGATCTTGGAGCACTTCAAACAGCTTATGATGGTAAAAAACAATATAATGTTAGATTAAACTATGATTTTAACGTTAATAAATGGTTGAAGTTAGAAACAAATGTTTCTTATTTAAAGTATGACCTTTCTTCTCCATCATCTGGTTTGGATGGCTCGGTATCACAAGATCCTCCGTTCTTTCCATCAAGAAATCCATACGGTCAATGGTATGCCAACTTTAACATTGCGGGTAATAGAAATCACGTAGCAGCAACTGTGGATGGCGGTAGAGATATAACTACCAGAGATCAGATTATGATGAATTTGGCAGCTACTTTTACCCTCGCTAAGGGTTTAACCTTCCAAACGAAAGTAGCTTATAATAAAGATTTTTTTAATAATCTAAATTATATTATAACAGTTCCTCAATATTCCTGGTATGGTGATTTGGCTCCTGAATCGGTTAATTCGGTTTCTTCAATTAGACAGGAAAACAAACAAATTACCTATCAGAATTATGGAGGGTTCTTAAACTATGAAAAAGGATTAGGCAATCACAATTTTTCAGCTCTTTTAGGAATGACTGCTGAAAAAACCCAAGATACCAGATTGTATGGATACAGATTAGGTTTTGTAGACAACGGTGTTTATGATATCAATATGGGATCTATTGATAATAAGGTAGAAGCTACAGGAGGTAAAGGTCAAAATGGGTTATATTCTTATTTAGTAAGGTTTAATTATTCTTATAATAATAAATATTTATTAGAAGTAAGTGGAAGACGTGATGGTTCATCACAATTCGGGCCCGGGAATAAATGGAATAATTTCGGTGGTGTACAAGCCGGATGGGTTGTATCTGAAGAAGGTTTTATGAAAAAAATTAAACCATTAAGCTATTTGAAATTAAGATACTCTTATGCTGAAATGGGTTCGCAATCAGGTATTTCAAATTATAGTTATGTTTCTAATATAACTAATACCAGTGCAGTTTTCGGTACTACTCCGGCTTTACAAACAGCCAGTTATGTAAATGGTATTACTTCTAATGATATTTCATGGGAAAGAGTAGCTATGAAAACCTATGGTGTAGATTTTAGTTTTTTTAATAAAAAGCTGTTCGGATCATTTGATGGCTACACCAAAAAGAATGTTGGTATGTTAACTAATATCATATATCCTGATGTATTGGGGGGGACTGCTCCAAAAACTAATGCGGGTGAATTAGAAACTAAAGGATGGGAAGCAACATTGGGTTACAGAGGTCAAATTGGTAAGTTAAAATATACTGTTTCGGCTAATATGGGTGATAGTAGAAATATTTTACTTAAGAAAGAAAATGCTACAGCTATTACAAATGGGGTAAATACAAATGGTGTTGTAGGATTTCCTTTAAATGCTGTTTTCTTATACCAAACAACTAATTTGTTCCAAAGTCAGGATGAAGTTGATACTTATTATGCTAATACTAATGGTAACGGATCACTTCCTTCAGGAGTTAATGTATTACGCCCTGGTGATACACAAAGAGTAGATTTAAATAGTGATGGCGTTATTGATGTGAAGGATGTGAAATTTATGGGAGATACGCAAGCACATTATGTTTATGGTATTAATCTAAGTGCAACTTACGGTAAGTTTGATGTTTCTACTTTCTTTCAGGGACTTTTAGAGCAAAATGTTCTTAGAACAGGTTACTTATCGTATCCTTTCAATACTTTATTTGGTAGTCAAACATCAGCTTACATTGGTAAAACCTGGACTGAAACAAATACAGATGCAGACTATCCAAGAATGACTGCTAATACTACCAGAGCAGCCTGGAACTGGAAAGACAATGACTTTATGTTGCAAGATAACCGTTATATTAGATTAAAATCTTTAATCGTGGGTTATACTATGAATGATTTTAAAATTGGAAAGTTTCCGTTAGATAAATTCAGAGTGTATTTCTCAGGTAATGATCTGTTTGAGTTTTCAAAAGTAAAAGATGGGTATGATCCGGAATTTGGAGATAGTTCAAATGTTATTTATCCATTTACAAGAACCTATTCGCTAGGATTAAACGTATCCTTTTAATTGTTAAAAAGAATAATATGAAAAATATAGTAACAACCTTAGTACTGTCTTCAGTATTGTTATTTTCTAGTTGTCAGAGTGATTTTTTAGATTTAGATCCTCTTGATGTGCAAACAGAAGCAGCTTATTTTAAAACACCGGCTGATTTTAAAGCTGCCTCTAATGATTTTTATAATAAAATGGTAAGTTGGAAAGCTATTAATAGTAGTAATATTTACAATTTTATGGATTTCGGTACCGATTTAACTTCTTTAGCTCAGGAAGAAGGTAGAGGTAATATCGTTGCAACTAATTCAGATATATATTGGACAAATCCTTATAAATATATTCGTGCGAATAATATTTTATTGAAAGCAGCTGAAAATTATTCAGGGGATAAAACAGCCATTGCACAATATGTAGCAGCTGCAAAATTCTTTAGAGCATGGCACCATTTCTTTTTATTAAAGAGATTCGGTGGGGTACCAATTGTAACTACAGTAATTGATGTAAATTCTGAGGTTTTATACGGAAAGCGCAGTAGTCGTTATGAAGTAATGAAACAAATCCTAAAAGACTTATCAGAAGCCATTCCGGATTTGCCTGTAGAACAAAATATTTCAGCTGCAGATAAAGGACACCTTAGCAAATGGGCTGCTGAAGCTTTTAAAGCCAGAGTATTATTATATGAAGCAACCTGGGAAAAATATGTGGGAGTATCTACTGATGGAGACGGAGTAACTACAGGAGCTGGTTCTGCTGAAGCTGCTTCAAATACTACAGCTTATTTACAGGAAGCTATTGCATTAGTTAAAGATGTAATTAGTAATGGTGGTTATGAATTATGGAACTATAATTCAGTATTGAATAACATGAGTATGTGCTATTTATTTAACCTTGAAGATTCGGGTTCTAATCCGGCTGGTTTAGATAAATCTACTAATAAAGAGTTTATTTTATATAACAAATACGACTATGGGCTATTGCAGGGAGGAATTAATTTGAGTCATACCGTAGCTTCAAGATTGGCTCCTTCCAGAAAATTCATGGATATGTTTTTATGTACTGATGGTTTACCGGTAGACAAATCACCTTTATTTCAGGGTTATGTTCACGTACAGGATGAATACAAAAATCGTGATTATAGATTGACTTCTTATTTTGTAGATATAGCCACTGATGCTGTTCCTGCTCAGGGTGCAATCAAATTATTAGGACCTGGCGGGGATAGCGGTTCCGGATATGCAAACAGAAAATTCAGATCCTATAAATACGGAACTTATCGTGCAGCAAATACAGAATCTCCGGATTATCCTCAACTTCGTTTAGCTGAAGTATACCTTATCTATGCAGAAGCCTTGTATGAATTGAATGGAGCTATTACTGATGCTGAATTAAACCAATCCATTAATTTGATTAGAGGCAGAGCGGGTCTTCCTGCATTAACAAATGCCTTTGTAGCTGCAAACAATATGAATATGCTAAATGAAATCAGAAGAGAAAGAGCGATTGAGTTGTTTGGTGAAAATACACGTTTTGATGATTTAAAACGTTGGGGAATTGCAGAAGAAACCTTAAATGAACCAATTTTAGGTTCTGTTATTCAGGGTACTGATTACGAAGGGAACTCTACCATTTATAAACCGGCTTTATATCCTTATGGAGAAATGGCAGTAGCTACGGGTAAAGGTAGTTTGAGAGCTTTGTTGTTAGACCCGACAGCAAACAGAAACTTTCAACGTAAACATTATTTATTTCCTATTCCTTTAACGCAAATACAATTGAATGGGAAATTGGTACAGAATCCAAGTTATTAATTAGGAACTTCTAAATGTATTCAAAATGAAGCAAATTATAAAAAACAATATAAAAGCAGTCACAGCATTCGTAAGTATACTATTTATTACTTCTTGCAGTGATCAGGAAAAAGACTTTGTGGGAGAACCTCTGGTTACTTATCCTGCCGTTACGGTATCCTCAGTTTCTCCTTCTGAAGGAACTTCCGGAAATGTTATTACGCTAACAGGTACTAATTTCGGGCAATATGTTAAAGCTGCAAAAATTTATTTTAATGGTATTCTTGCAGATGAGATTTTAACCTATAACGATACTTCGGTTACTGTAAGAGTGCCACAGGATGCAGGAACTGGTCCTATTACTGTAAAAGTTTGGACAAATAAAGTTATCACAGCAGATTTTACCTATTTAACAGGAGCTACTATTTCAGGTCTTTCACCAACTTCTGCCAATGTTGGTGAATTAGTAACAATTAGTGGTCAGGGATTTGGAACTGACTTATCAAAAGTTCAGGTAACTTTTACAGACGGAATAATAAAATATGACGCCAAATATGCTAAAGTTATCTCAGTTTCAGATAAAGAGATAAGAGCGATAGTACCTAAAGATGCTGTAACTGGGAGAATAAGAGTATGGTTAGCAAATCAGATAATTACAGGTCCGGAACTTAAAATTATTGCACCTCCAAAAGGAAAATATATTTTTGAATTTGATGACCCGACAGATATTCAATGGTTACCGGCTCAAAATGCAACGTACAAGATTGAAGATAGTAAATTGAAAGTGACTTTTGATCCTACTTTATTGGGTACTTCTGCGAGTAAACGTCGTGCCGATTTGTATAATATAATAAGTGGAATCTTTCCATCTCCATCAGGAACTGCTAAAGCCAAATGGGTACAGTCTCCTACTTATCCTATTCTGGCTATGAAAATTGCCTTTGTTGCAACTGGTAGTCATAAACCGGTTTCTGGTAATATTATTCTTGATCCTGCAGTTTCAGGAGGTATTAATTCGGGTAATAACAAATACAAAACAGACTTTGTTGCTCAAAATGTGATTTACTATGATTTATCAGCAGACTATTTAACAGAAACTGAATTATCAACAAGGCAGTTTAAAATTGCCGATATCGTAGGTTCTGAAACAGGATATGAAGTAGATTGGATTCGTACTTTTAAAAGTAAAGCTGAACTTCAAGCATTCCTTGGATTGTAATTAAGTAATTTTTAGACCGGGAATTCCATTAATTCCTGGTCTATAATTAGCAAATAAAAAAATAAATAAAATGAGAAATATTAAAACTAAAATAGCAATTGCAGTAATAAGTTCTTTAACATTTATTGCTTGTAGTTATGATTATGGATTACCACAGAGCACAGCCGATAGTGATACTACAACAACTGAAGATATTACAGTACCTTCAAATTTTGTTTTCGCTCATCCCGGATTATTGCATTCTCAGGAAGATTTTGATCGTATGAAAACAAATGTTCAGAATAATGTGGATCCATGGATCTCAGGTTATAACAAAATGATTTCTAATAGCCATGCTTCGGCTACTTATGCGATGAAAGGGCCTGTGGTTACACTTATCAGAGGGGGTGGGTCAGTAGAAGAACCTTTGCCGGATAATTACAGTACTGCCTTTAATGATGCTCATGCTGCTTATTTAACGGCTATTCGTTGGAAAATTACAGGAGATGTAGCTTATGCTAATAAGTCGATTCAGATTTTAAATGCCTGGGCTGCCACTTGTACTTCTATTAGTGGAGATTCTAATAAAGCATTAGGTGCTGGTATTTATGGGTACCAATTTGCCAACGCCGCTGAAATTATGCGTGATTATTCGGGTTGGAATGCTACTGATCTGGAAAAATTCAAAAAATGGATGTTGGATGTATTTTACCCGGTAAATTATAATTTCCTGCAAACGCATTACAAAACATGTAACTCTCATTATTGGGCCAACTGGGATCTATGTAATCTGGCTTCTATTATGTCTATTGCAGTTTTAAATGACGATGTAGCTAAATATACTTATGTGATTAATTACTTAATGAAAGGTGCTGGAAATGGGCAACTAAAAAAAGCAATCAATTATATTCATCCTAAAACGTCCAATGATGATATTGATTTGGGACAAATTCAGGAATCAGGAAGAGACCAGGGACACGCCCTGATGGTTATTGGTTTACTGGGATCAATTGCTCAAATGTCTTATACACAAGGATTGGATGTCTATGGCTATAATGATAATATGATTTTAAAAGCAGCTGAGTATGAAGCAAAATTTAATGCAGCAAAATTAGCAGTACCATTTACAGCCTATACCAATTGTAATAATATAACACATACGAAAGCGGCTGATGATGCTGCCAGAGGAAGTCTTAGACCTATTTGGGAAAGAGTTTATAATCATTATACAGTAAAAAAAGGTATTAAAGCCCGCTATATTAAAATGGCTAGAGATATTGTCTATCCCGAAGGTGGAAGTGGAGAATATGATGTTAATAGTGGAGGTTACGATGATTTAGGTTTTGGTACATTACTGTATTCAAGATAAGAACTATAGAAAAGCCCGTAAGCTACATCTCGTTCCTTACGGGTTTTATATAGCAGCGTACAGTAACTATAGCTTCATTGGGGATTAAGATTACGGTTTTTGTCTTTTTTTAGTATTGATTATGATTTTGAATTTAAGGCTTTAAACCCGATCAAAACAAAAACTGTTCAGAATAAAAAATTCTTGGATTTCTATCTGCAGCTGGCTTTCTTGAAGTTGTAGAATATTTAATAAATCTCATTTTATGAATAAATTTTTTTTAATCCTTTTTACCATCATTCAATTTGGAGAGATCCATGCTCAGGAAACTTTGCACAAACAGCAAGTTTTGATTTTGACTGATATTGAAAATGAGCCCGATGATACACAATCTCTTATACGATTTCTCCTGTATTCAAATCAATGGGATATATTAGGAATCATAGCGACAACTTCTACACATCTTAGGGATAGGATAGCACCACAGCGTATCAAGGAAGTTATCAAGGAATATGGTAAGGTTCAACAGAATCTTTTAAAACATGAAAAAGGTTTTCCAGAAATGGATAAGTTATTAAATATAGTTAAATCAGGGCTTCCTGTTTATGGCATGCAAGGTGTTGGTGCCGGTAAAGATTCTGAAGGTTCTGAATGGATTATCAAGATGGTTGATCAGAGTGAAAAGCAGCCCGTTTGGATTTGCAGCTGGGGAGGAACTAATTGTCTTGCCCAGGCCCTATGGAAAGTCAGTATGAGTCGAAGTTTTGACGAAATCGAAACATTTCTTTCTAAAATTAGAATATATACCATTTCAGATCAGGATGATTCCGGACCATGGATAAGAACCAATTTTCCAAATCTTTTTTACATAGTAAGTCCAGGGTATTATGAAAAAGGAGCTTATCATTATGCGACTTGGTGCGGTATAAGCGGTGATCAGAGACATTCCTTCTCTGGTCCGGATTTTTCAATTGTCGATAATCCATGGCTAGATAAAAATATTAGGGAAGGACATGGTGCTTTAGGAGCAAAATACCCTAAAACGGAATTTATAATGGAAGGTGACACTCCTTCATTTCTTTATTTAATTCCAAATGGACTTAACGAACCAGAACACCCTGATTGGGGAAGCTGGGGTGGGCGTTATGAATTATACACGCCAAGATATAGAAAATGGTTTTATCAAAATGAAACAAGACCAATATGGACTGACACAGAAGATGAAGTAACAGGAAATGATGGTAATACCTACATCAGTAACAAAGCAACAGTATGGCGTTGGAGAACAGCGTATCAAAATGATTTTGCTGCAAGAATGGACTGGACAATCAAAAGTTATAAAGAAGCGAACCACCAGCCTATAGTAATATTAAATCATTTAAATAATATTAAAGCTAAAAGTGGGGATGTTATTCATTTAAATGCAGAGAAGTCAACGGATCCCGATGGTGATACGCTTACTTATAAATGGGAACACTATCGCGAACCTGGTACTTTTGGAACAACACGTTTACCTTTGGAAATAAGTGATAGCAATCAACAAAAAGCTTATTTTATTGCACCTAAAGTTTTTAAACCAGAAACAATCCATATTATTTTGAGTGTTACCGATAATGGAGTGCCTCCATTAACAAGGTATCAAAGAGTGATAATAACTGTTTATCCGTAAATCTGAACCATTCTAAAATAGACTTGTTTTGGCAGAAAATGATTCGTGAGATCTATAAATGGCACCATTAATTTAAAAAGAAAAAGTGATTTTTTTAAGATTGGACATAAAGCGTTCTGACGATATTTAGAGAATAGTGAGGGATATGGATCATTATTTATACCCTTTGATAATTAAGTAATAAAGCAAGTTCCTATTTCTAATTAACATTGAAAAACGGCAATAACAAACAACAACTAGTCTTCAGTGCCACTTAAAACTAATTACATGAGTCAGATTTTAAAACATAAAATAAGATTAACACTTTTTTTCTTTTTGGTTGCAGTACAATTATTTGCTATCACTAAAGACAGCTTAGTGGTTTATCCTGTACCTGATAAAGTAAACAAAAATTCAGATTTCATTGTAAAAGTCAGAAAATCGGGAGGAAAATGGCTGGATGTTTTTGTACAAAATGTAAAAGTAGATCAGGTGGTCGGTGCAGGGCATTCGGTACAAACTGCGGCACTAGCTTCTTTTGACTTTTCTGGTACTGTTGAGGTGCAGGTAACAGTTTTAAAAGCTAAAATTGATCAATCCAGAATTAGGCCTTTAGCTCTTGATATACCATCAAAAGTAAAAGGAAATATAATCAATTTTGTTCTGAATAATCCAGCCAATTTATCTATTGAAATCAATAATGATATTTTCCACAATTTGCATCTTTTTGCCAATCCACTAGAGGTAAACCCTCCCAAACAGAATGATTCCAATGTAATTTACTTTGGTCCGGGAGTTCATGAAATTCCAAATCAAAAATTAAATGTTCAGTCCAATAAAATAATCTATCTGGCTGGTGGAGCTATCCTTAAAGGACAAATACGTTTAGATAGTGTGTCCAATGTTACTATTTGTGGCCGTGGTATGGTAGATCAGGAAATAAAGCTGGGTATTCATATTGCAAACTCTAAGAACATTAAAGTAGAAGGTGTTTTTGCTTCACAATGTTTAACAGGAGGATCTGATGAGGTGAATATTGAAAATGTAAAAACAATCAGTTTTTTTGGCTGGGGCGATGGAATGAATGTTATGGCTAGTAATAATGTCCAGTTTGATAAGGTTTTCATTCGTTCATCGGACGATTGTACAACTGTATATGGCACCAGAAAAGATTTCAAAGGAGGCTGTAAAAATATTACCATGAAAAACAGCACGCTTTGGGCAGATGTAGGCCATCCTATTTTGATTGGCACACATGGAAACAGTAACAATCCGGAACTGCTTGAAAATCTAACTTACAGCAATATTGATATTCTCGATCACAAAGAAAAACAACAAGATTATCAAGGCTGTTTAAGTATTAATGTAGGAGATAATAATACGGCTAAAAATGTTCTTTTTGATACTATAAGAATAGAAGATTTTAGAGAAGGACAGTTATTAAATCTTCGGGTTTTTTATAATACAAAATATTGTACGGCTCCTGGTAGTGGCATCGAAAATGTCGTTTTTCGAAATATTGATTATGTAGGTAAAAATGCCGGCACTTCAATTATTGCAGGTTATAATGAACAGCGTAAAATAAAGAATATAGTATTCGAAAATCTTAAAATAAATGGTGTTTTGATACATGATGATATGCAGGAAAAGCCTAAATGGTATAAAACAGCGGATATGGCTGGCTTTTTTGTTGGCGAACATGTTGAAGAACTTTCCTTTAAACTAAAAAAGTAATTATTTAAAATATGAAAATACGTAATCAATTAAAAATAATATTCAACTGTTGCTTTACAGTTATCTTCTTCACAGCCTGTATTTCCACAAATAAATCGGATGAAACTCAAGTAACAGTTAGAAATAGCTTGAATTTTGACAGAAAAGAAATTGTTACAGTAAAGCGTAGTCAGATTGAAAAAGTATTAAAGAACAATTCAGAAAAAAATGTTCGTGTCAAATTAAAAGGAACAGATAAGTTTCTAACTACCCAGTGGGTTGATTATGATAAAGATGGTAAAGGTGATGAATTGCTTTTTCAGGCTGAGGTACAAGCAAAAAGCGTAGCAGATTTTGTGGTAATGATTGATACAGTAAAAGAATTACAATCAAATGCAGTGGCCTATTCTCGTTTCGTCCCGGAACGTATCGATGATTATGCCTGGGAAAATAATAGAGTAGCTTTTAGAGCTTATGGACCAGTAGCGCAGCAGTTAGTTGAAGAAGGCAAAGAAGGAGGTACACTTTCAAGCGGAATCGATCTTTGGCTTAAAAAAGTAGATTATTCTATTATTGATGATTGGTATGCTAAAAATGTGAAAGAAGCAGGTTATTATCACATCGATCATGGAGAAGGATATGATCCTTACCATGTAGGAGCTAGTCGCGGTACAGGCGGAGCAGGAGTCTGGGTTAACGATAGTTTACAAGTAGGTAAAAATTATACTAGTTATAAAATGATAGCTAAAGGACCGCTGCGTACTATTTTCGAATTAGATTATGCTCCTTGGAGTCAATATCAAATTAAGGAAACTAAACTTATTTCATTAGATTTGGGTAGTAATTTTTCAAAATTTGATATTATTTTAAAGGCTAAAGAGCAGTTTCCAAATTATGCTATTGGAATTACATTGCACGATAAGAAAGGAGAAATTAATATCAACAAAACAAAAGGATGGTTCCGTCATTGGGAACCTATTGATAAAACTTTTCTAGGTGAAGGAATTGTACTGAATCCGGAATTAGTTACTCAGGCATTTGCTAACAACTCAACAACCCCTGACCAAAGTAATTTGTTAATTGTTACCAATCCATCGCAAAAAATTACTTTTTATGCGGGTTTTGTCTGGACAGGAAGTAAACAGGTAAATGAGGTTACACAATGGGATGAAATGCTTAACAAACAAGCTGAAATAATTCAAAATCCTTTGCAGGTAACAGTGAATTAATTACAAATACCTTAGATTATTATAATGCAAAATTTAAAATACAGTACTTTTTTATTGATGTTTCTTTTCGCTGTAAAAGCAGATGCTCAAAAAGAGAGTGCGATACAAAATCAAAAAACGTATGTTTCTCAGGTTTGGCAATCCGATAAAGGAGATGGGACTTATGCCAATCCTATTTTATATGCCGATTATTCCGATCCGGATGTGATTCGGGTAGGAAACCATTATTATATGACAGCCAGTAGTTTTAATTGCACACCTGGTCTGCCTATTTTGCATTCTACAGATTTAGTCAATTGGGAGATCATTAATTTTGCATTGCAAAAACAAGTACCTGAAGAAGTATTTAATATACCGCAACACAGTAAAGGGGTTTGGGCTCCGGCAATTTGTTTTCATAAAAATCAATTCTACATTTATTGGGGAGATCCTGATTATGGTATCTATATGGTCAAAACCAAAGATATTTACGGAAAATGGGACGAACCTATTTTGGTTATGGAAGGTAAAGGAATTATTGACCCTTGTCCATTGTGGGAAAATGACAATGCTTATTTAATACATGCTTGGGCAGTCAGTCGCGCAGGTATCAATAGTGTGTTGACCATTAATAAAATGAATTCAGAAGGAACTAAGGTTATTGATGAAGGTAAAAATGTATTCGATGGTCACGATAAGCACCATACGATGGAAGGTCCTAAATTATATAAAAAAGCAGGATACTATTATATTTTAGCTCCGGCAGGAGGTGTTGAAAACGGCTGGCAGGTCGCAATGCGTTCCAAAAACATTTATGGGCCTTATGAAGATAAGGTGGTTCTGGAGCAGGGCAGTACAAAAATAAATGGCCCACATCAAGGAGCCTGGGTTACAAGTCCTGATGACAATTCCTGGTTCTTACATTTTCAGGATCAAGGAGTTTATGGCAGGGTTTTACATTTACAGCCTATGAGCTGGAAAGACAATTGGCCTGTAATGGGAAAAGACTTTGATGGTAATGGTATTGGTGAACCTGTAGCAAGTTATAGCAAACCTCTTTCTAAAGTGCAATCTACTATAATTAATCCGGCAGAAAGTGACGAGTTCAATGATGGTAAACCGGGTTTGCAATGGCAGTGGTATGCGAACGGTTCTATAAAATGGAGTGCACAGATTCCAGGAACCAATTACCTGCGATTGTTTGCAATGAGTTTAAAGAATGAGACAAATTTATGGAATGTACCTAACTTACTTTTACAAAAATTACCAGCACCAAATTTTACAGCTACAACCAAAGTAAAGTTGACTACAGAATGGAATACAGCGGGTAAAAAAGCAGGATTATTACTTATGGGGCAGTCGTACTCTTATGTGGCTATTGCTTTCCATGATGATAGATATTGGGTGCAGCAGGTTATTGCAGAGAATGCGGTAAATGGTGAACAAGAGAAAATTATAGAAGAAAAACCGTTACTTTCGAATGAAGTGCAATTGCGAATGAAAGTAACAGCACCTGATGCTCATTGTCAATTTAGCTATAGTGAAAATGGAATTGATTTTATTGAAATTGGCAAACCGGCAAAAGCGCAAAAAGACTTATGGATAGCGGCTAAAATCGGAATCTTTGCGACAAGTTTAAATAATGTCCGTATGGGCGGTTACGCCGATTTTGACTGGTTCAGAATAACAAAATAAATAACAAAGGATATAGCGGGTAGTTATGCTTGCTAAGATTCAAAAAAGATAGAAATACAATGAGGAATTTCAAATCACTTTTAACGACAGTAGTATTAGTATTTACTGCAGTTATGGCACAAGCCGAAAATAAGGTAAAACAAGTTGAAACACTCGAAGCCTTAGAACAGTCTGCCAAAGGGAATGGTCAAAATATTCAGATGAAACCGGGAGTTTATTCACTTACAGATTATTTAACGAAAGTCAGGATAACTAAATTATTATCAGAACTTCCGGAAGCAACAGAACAGCAAAAGCGTCCTCCTCGTTGGTTTTTACGTTTTAAAGGCAATAACAACACCTTTGATTTTACAGGAGTTACCTTCGAAATCAATACCGAATTATATAAAATTCTACCCTACGGTTATATGCGCTGTATTTTTATTGATGGAAATGGTAATACCATAAAAGGTTTAACCATTAAAAATACCGGACCTAAAAACATAGGAAGTAATGGCAATATACTTTCAATTTTTGGAGATAATACCTTATTGGAAGATGTCAAATTATATGTAAGCGGTTCAACTTATGGATATGGAGATTTGTTTGGAAAAGGAGGTCCAAATTTGACCAGTCTTCAGAAACAAAGCGGAATCATGATTGCAGGTAAAAACAATACAATTAAACGATGTAAAGTTTTTAGTCGTGCGTTTGGACACTGTTTTTATATCCAGACACAGGGACATAACACTGATAATGTAGTTTTGGAAGATTGTTATGCTGAAGGTGAAATGCGTACGACCAATGATATATTGGCGGAATCAGGAGGTCTGGCAGAAAAATTAAAATATCAAAGCGTATATCAAAATCGCGACGGTCGTTATATGATTAGTCCGGGATACACAAAAGCACTCTGTGAAGATGGTTTTCGTACGTATGGCGGAGTAGGTAAAGTTACGCTTCGTAATTGTACCTCAAAAAACACCCGTTCAGGTTTTGAAATCGGAGGGACAGATGATGCTAAAAATCAAACGCTATTACAAGGCTGTCAGGCTTTTGGAACAGAAAGAGGTTTTTTAATCGGGTCTAATGTAGTAGTGCGTGATTGCAGGGCAGACATACAATTTGGACCATTATTATATCTTAGAGAAAATACGGTAGGTGCTGATGTAGAATTAGAATTAGTTTCAGGCATGCCAAAATCATTGGTACACACTATCGCTACTATTGCGGGGAAAAACCATCGGGTAAGGCTTTATGCAAATGATACTCAAACAGTAATGCCAGTCTTACCCATCATGCTGGGATTTGGTATGCCGGCTCACGCAGAAATGAGTTCTCCTATTTTACCAATGCCAACAGAAAATATTGTATTAATTAATGATTTAGAACACAGTCTGATCATAAAAAATGATGATGCTAAAAATCTTGAAATTAAATCGAATCTGCCACAGTTAACGAATACCGAAACTCAAACCATGAATGGTAAAGGTAAATGGTAAAAGTGAAGTCGTGATGCTGATAAAATTGAAAATTGAATAAGAATGAGCACTAAATTCAGATTACTAATTTTTATAAGCTTTTTAAATTTAAGTGGTTATAGTCAGATATGGCAATGGAGTGTAAAAGTAAATACAACTATTTCAGCAGAAACAAATGACCATCCGCAAGCTTTTTTATGGATTCCCGAAAATTGCAAACAGGTAAAAGGGATTGTTTTTGGGCAGCATAATATGGTTGAAGAAGGAATCCTTGAACACACTTATTTTAGAAAAGTACTAGCGGAGTTGGGTTTTGCTGAGGTTTGGGTTACTCCCGTAATAAGCTGGATATACGATACTGCTAAAAATGAGGATAAAATAATTGAAAGCGTATTTCAGTCCTTAGCAGAAGTTTCCGGATATAAGGAGTTGGCTCATGTACCAATTGTGCCCATTGGACATTCTGCTATGGCAAGTTTTCCATGGAATTATGCAGCGTTTAATCCGCAACGTACCTTAGCTTTAGTTTCCATTCATGGCGATGCACCCCAAAGTACTTTAACAGGAAGCAGTAAGCCTAATCCTGATTGGGGTAATCGAAATATAGATGGTATTCCGGCTTTGTTTATTATGGGTGAATACGAATGGTGGAAAGCCAGAATTCAGCCCGCATATAAGTACATAGCCAAACATCCCAAAAGTGTGATCACACTATTTGCGGATGCCGGGCATGGTCATTTTGATTATTCGGATGAGCTGGTAAAATATATGGCCAATTATATAAAAGCGGCAGGTATGCACAGACTTCCTTCAAAGCAGGAAATTAGTAGTTTTACTACATTAAAAGAAGTAGAACCAAGTTCGGGCTGGCTGATGGATAAATGGCGAAAAGATTCGATCCCTCAGGCTGTTCCTGCTTCTTTTGATAAATTCAACGGTAATCGGGCAACAAGTTCCTGGGTTTTTGATAAAAAAATGGCAATGGCCACTGAATCATTTTATGCCAGAGCGAGAGGAAAAAAACAACAATTTATTGGGTTTAAGCAAAACAGTAAAATTGTAGAATCATTAAAGAACCATGCTAATTTTCAGCCCAAATTTGTACCTAAAGCAGATGGAGTAACTTTTAATTTAAGTGCTTTTTTTTCCGATTCCACACATACTAAATCTGCTTCGTCGCATGCCGTTACAAAACTCCAATTGGATAGAATTTGCGGACCAGTTAAAAAGGTAAATGATACAACCTTTCAAATTAGTTTTGATAAGCTGGGTTTTAATAATGCAAAACGAAGCTGTGATATTTGGTTGTTAGCACATAATGAAGGTGATAAGAATTACAAAAGTGCTGTACAGCAGATAAACATAAAATTTCCACTTTTTAACAAATCTGGCAGACAACAAACAATTAAATTTGATGCACTGAGAGATGTTACTGCAATAGTAAAAACAGTACCATTAAAAGCTGTTTCCGACCAAAATACAACAGTGCAATTTTATGTTAAAGAAGGGCCGGCTTTCATCAGCGGAAACACTTTGTATTTTTCGAAAATACCACCTAAATCGAAGTTTCCAATAAAAGTTACAGTAGTGGCTTGGCAATATGGAAATCAAACAGGTTTACAATCAGCGACACCAGTAGAAAATCATTTTTTTATTAAAAAAGAATAAACATGAAAATCATAAATCAAAAATATAGTTTAATGCTCTTATTAGTATTCTTTATACAGATAGGAGTCTTTGCACAAAAAATTGTAAATGAAACACTTCAGAAGTTAAAGTCACCAGACGGGAACTATGAATTTACCTTTTATCAAAAAGAAAAGGGAGTAACCGCTAAGCAATTGTATTATTCGCTTGCTTTCAAAGGAAAACCTGTAGTCTTAGAATCAGAATTAGGGGTGTTGGTTGAAAATCAAACTTTCGAATCTGCTTTAGGCATACCTAATGATACGTGTAAAGTATGGGGAGAGAATCTTAATTTTACAGGAGTACTTAAAAATACCGTAAATCAAACCTGGAAACCGATCTATGGAGAGAAGACTTTGATTACAGACCATTATAATGAATTGACTCTTACATTTCGTAAAGGGCAAGAAACTCCCACAAATTTGACAGACGGTTACGATAAGAATAAAAGTTACTTTATGAATGTTGTAGTCCGTGCGTATAATCAAGGTGTAGCATTTCGTTATTATTTTCCTGAACCTACCAACGGTCTTTTTCTGCATATTGTTGGAGAGCAAACGCAGTTTACAATGCCCGAAGGTACTTTGGCTTATTATGAACCCTGGGCACAAGGACCTTATGATTTACTGCCTCTTAAAAACTGGAAAGGACAAAGCGAACGTCCTTTAACCATGAAATTATCCAACAAACTTACCGTCGCTGTTACAGAAGCACAGATGGTGGATTATTCGCGAATGAAATTGAGTTTAAATCCAACGAAACCCAATGCAATTCAGGCCACTTTGTATGGAAGTGTTGATGTAATTCCGGCTTATGCAACTCCTTGGCGTGTCATCATGGTCGCTGACAAAGCAACAGATTTAATTACAAATAATGACATCATACTGAATCTAAACCCGGAAAATCAAATAAAAAATACGGCTTTTATCAAACCGGGCAAAGTAATTCGTGTTGCAAAACTAACTCAGGCCGATGCTAAAAAATGTATTGATTTTGCAGTAGACAGAGGTTTACAGTACATTCATTTAGACGCGGGTTGGTATGGTCCGGAAATGAAAATGAGTTCTGATGCTACTACGGTTTCAGAAATCAAAGATTTCAATATGCAAGAGTTAACGGCTTATGCTTCATCAAAAGGAATAGGAGTTTGGGTATATGTGAATCAAAGAGCTTTAGTGCAACAGCTCGATAGTATTTTACCATTGTATAAAAAATGGGGAATTAAAGGTATTAAATTCGGATTTGTACAAGTTGGAAATCAGCGTTGGTCAAACTGGCTACATGAAGCAATTAAAAAATGTGCCGAATATGAAATGATGGTAGACATACATGACGAATACCGTCCTACAGGATTCAGTCGTACCTATCCCAATTTAATGACACAAGAAGGGATCCGTGGTAATGAAGAAATGCCGGATGCTAACCACAACACCATTTTACCTTTTACCCGTTTCTTAGCTGGCCCAGCTGATTATACTATTGCTTATTACAATAATCGTATTAAAAATACTCATGCACATCAGTTGGCTTTATCAGTGGTGTATTATAGTCCAATCCAATTCTTCTATTGGTATGATCAGCCTGCATTTTACCAAGGAGAGCCGGAAATTGAATTTTTTGATAAAGTCCATACGGTATGGGATGAAACAAAGGTTATTAATGGTGAAGTAGGAGAGTTTATTACAGTAGCTCGTAAAAAAGGAAATGATTGGTTTATTGGAGCAATCACAAACAATCAATCACGTCAAATTACAATTCCTACCGATTTTTTAGCTAAAGGCAAAAAATACAGCATTAAAACGTTTCAGGATGATGATACAATTCAAACGCGAACCAAAGTTGCTGTTAAAGAACAAATCATAAAAGGAGGAGAAATACTTTCTTTTAATTTAAAAGCAAGTGGAGGAGTAGTGATTATAATCAGCGAAGTGTCTAAAAAATAATACCCTGAGAATTAATTTATATTAGGCTGTGTTAAGCGTTTTTACTTAGCAGCTACATAAAAAAATACCCACTTGCAGTTCTTATGGTATGCAAAGTGGGTATTCTTTTCTTGTCTAAAGTGATGTCAAATTTTAGCGCATTGCAATAGAGCGCTACAACGTTAGCTTAATTCACAATCAACTTAGTAGTCGTCTGATGATTTATTTGTACAAGATAAACTCCTTTAGGCAGGTTGTGTTTTACTTCTATAGTTGAACTGGAATTTTTATAAGTTTCTTCTTTCAATAAAACTCCGGTCAAACTGTATATTTCAATATTAACATCTTCACTTGAACTTTCCGTATTCAATTGTAAACTAAAATAATTTTCTTTACTAGGATTCGGATAGAGTTGAATTCCAGAAGTCCCTTTTTCTGCTTTTGATAGTCCTAAAGTAGCATAAGTCTGAATGGATGCAGTATCAGAAAAAGTAGCTATCCAATCTACTTGATACGAGGTACTAACCACAGCATCAGCAACTAAAATATGGATTCGTCTATAAGTCAAATCACCACCAGTAAAATCAGCATCTTTAGTTAACTGAAAATAATATATAGTATCTCCGTTAGAAGTTGTAACGCTTCCATCTGCCGATCCGCCAAGCCATGCGGTATTATCCCAAACCAAAGTTCCTCCACTGGTTACACGTTGCATCTCTAATTTTATTGCCCCATCTGGTCTACTCCCTTTAAATTTGATAGCAAGGTAAGCATGATTTGTTGAATTTAATATAATATCATTTGCTGCCAAATTGCTATAATTGTACCAAATATCTCCTCGATATTTACTATTTGATTGTATGGTCATAGTTGTATTAAGATAACCGCCACTGACAGTACCACTTCCCCCATTCTGTACGCTCCATTCTCCAAAAACGTTATCTGTATTAAAACTTCCGTCTAAATTGCTCCCCACTTTTTGTTGGGCTTGTAAATTAGCATAGCTTGTTAATGTAATTGTAGTCATTAGTAGTTTTGTAAATAACGAATTTTTGAAGTGTAATTTTCTTTTCATAAGAATTTGATTTTTAGATTAGTGAATAGGTGTAAAATTAGATGTAAATAAAATCGTAGTCTGTAACTCATTGTACAAAAGCTATAAAATATGGTGCGTTTTAAACAGTAGTTCGCTTAATTTTAATAATAAAACGAGCTATACATTAAAACAGTAAAGGATAATGAGGTGACTTATAATATTGAGAGAGGTTTGAAAAAAGAATAAGTTTTAGAATAAACTTTAAATTCCGGTTAGTAAAATTTTAGCTGAGCCAGTGTAGTTGAAATTTAGATTCCAGAAGTATTATTGCGAGCTGTTATGGGGCAATTTTTATAGAAGAAAATTAGGCTTTAATTCCGTTGATTTTTAAAGTGCTTTTTTGGTAAAAAATTGCTTACAAGTGTATTAAGTTTTTATTTAGGCTAATAAACTTCATAATTTATACTTTTTGAACTATAATTTATCTTCCTTAAAAGTAAAAGTGCCTAATATTGAAATTGTATTCAGATGTTATTTTGGATAAGCACATAATATATTATTGTATAGACAAATTAAAGTAGTAAAGTTTCAAATTATATAAAGTATTTGAAAAGAATGAAAAAGTAGATTTTAAAGTAAAATGAAGTATTTAAACAATTCGAAGTATATCGTATTTTCCTTGATAACCACTATAACGGCATCTGCGCAGTCTCATTATCCCGGACAGCATCAATCAAAAATAAAAGTTGGAGATACTAAAAATATCCAATTAACAGCTTTTGATCTTCAGGATGTGAAATTATTAGACAGTCCTTTTAAGGATAATATGATTCGGGAGAGCAAATGGATTATGGATATTAGTGCCAGTCGTTTGCTGCATAGTTTTCGTAATAATGCCGGAATATACAGTGGTAATGAAGGAGGTTATTTTGCCATGAAGAAATTAGGGGGCTGGGAATCCTTAGATTGTGAGTTGCGAGGCCACAGTACTGGACATATACTTTCTGGTTTAGCTTTACTGTATGCTTCTACTGGTGACAATAAATATAAAGTGAAATCTGATAGTATTGTATCTGGTTTAGCAGAAATACAAAAAGTACTCAACCAAAAAGGTTATCTCAGCGCTTTTCCCGAAAATTTAATTGATAGAGCTATAAAAGGGCAAAAAGTTTGGGCGCCTTGGTATACACAACATAAGTTATTCTCAGGTCTTATTGATCAGTATTTGTATTGCAATAGTAATGAAGCTTTTGAAGTGGTTAAAGGAATGGCCGATTGGGCTTATCAAAAATTAAAACCTCTTACTCAGGAAGAACGCAAAACGATGCTAGGCAATGAATTTGGAGGGATGAACGACTCCTTTTATGCTTTATATCAAATTACAGCAAATCCAAATTATAAGTTCCTCGAAGAGTTCTTTTATCACGACGATGCTTTAAATCCATTGATTGATAAGGAAGACAATCTGAACAAAAAGCATGCGAATACTTATATTCCGAAATTGATTGGTATTTCTCGTGCTTATGAATTAGAAGGAACAAATAAATATCGTGAAATATCTGAGTTCTTTTGGAATACCGTAGTAGATCATCATTCATTTATTACTGGCAGTAATAGTGATAAAGAAAAATTTTTTGAACCTGATCACCAATCAGAACATTTGAGCGGATACACTGGCGAATCGTGTAATGTATATAACATGCTTAAACTGACGCGTCACTTATTTGCCTATGATCCTAAAATTAAATACGTTGATTTTTACGAAAAGGCTTTATATAACCACATTTTAGGACAGCAGGATCCACAATCAGGAATGGTTGCATATTTCCTGCCTATGAAACCAGGTGCTCATAAAGTATACAGCACGCCGGAAGATTCCTTTTGGTGTTGTGTAGGAAGCGGTTTTGAAAATCAGGCCAAATATGGAGAATTTATTTATTATCATGATAAGAAGAATCTATTTGTCAATCTTTTCATTCCATCTCAATTAGTTTGGAAAGAGAAAGGATTAACGATTAAACAAGAAACGACTTTTCCAAATCAAAATAATATCAAATTAACCATTAATACAGCAGGTTCAGAAGCTGTTCCTATAAATATTAGATATCCGAATTGGGCAACTGAAGGTGCTAAGCTTTCAATAAATGGCGAGCAGCAAAAAATTACTGTAAAACCGGGTAATTATATCATACTCAATCGTAAGTGGAAAAATGGAGATACTATCGAAGTGGCATTTGATTTACCATTAAAGATTACACCTACTCCGGACAATCCAAAGGTAGTAGCAGTAACTTATGGACCAATTGTCTTGGCGGCCGAATTAGGTACTACCGATATGATAGAGCCGGCTCCCTTTAGTAATCCTAAATTATACAATGATTATTATACCTACGATTATCATGTTCCAGCTTCGATTACAAATAAGCTGAACTATTCATCTAAGGAATTACTAAAGAATATTTCCAAAGTAAACAATAGTGATTTGTTGTTTAAGATTAAAGGAAATGATGAAGTACTAAAACCAATTTCTGATATACATAGGCAGCGATATACTATTTATTGGGAACTAAATAAATAATGAATTACAGTAATAAGATTATGATTCTAGACAAACAAGTAACAGTTATATTGGGAGTATTTATGCTGCTTGCCGGCTGTGGTAAACAGTTGGTTCAAACTCCGGCAGAAAGTGATTTCAATGTAGATGCCGAATTGAATTATTGTGTAAAGCAAACTTCAAAAGCTTTAGCTCAAATTCCAGATAATGGTTTGATACCGAGAAATATTGCACCTGATACCGTTCAATGGCGGATGGTAGATTACACCGATTGGACCAGTGGTTTTTGGCCAGGAGAATTATGGTATCTTTTTGAGGTAACTACAGACAGTAAGTGGAAAAAAGTTGCAGATAAATACACGGAGTATTTAAAACCACTTTCTGTTTCTTCAGCCACAGATCACGATTTAGGTTTTCAGGTATTTAGTAGTTATGGTAATGGGTATCGTTTAACCAAGGATCCGGAATATAAATCAGTATTACTAAAAACTGCTGATACATTGGCCACTTTATTTAACCCAAAAGTAGGTACTATTTTATCCTGGCCTCGTGATGTACCAAACATGGAATGGCCTCAACACAATACCATTATGGATAATATGATTAATTTGGAATTATTATTCTGGGCTTCCAAAAATGGCGGATCAAAACAATTATACGATATGGCAGTTAGCCATGCAGCAGTAACCATGAATAACCATTTTAGACCCGATTATACTTCCTATCACGCAGTAGTTTATGATAAAGAAACGGGTAAAAAAATAAAAGGAGTTACGCATCAGGGGTATAGCGACAGCAGTATGTGGGCACGTGGACAGGCTTGGGCAATTTACGGATATACAATGGTATATCGCGAAACGAAGGATCTTAAATTCCTTGATTTTGCTCACAAAGTAACCCGTGTTTATTTAGATCGTTTACCAAAAGATCTAATTCCATATTGGGACTTTGATGATCCTGCAATTCCAAACTCACCTCGTGATGCATCAGCTGCAGCTGTCGTTGCCTCTGCATTATTAGAATTGGCTGTTTATACAACGGATAATAATCTGGCTAATGAGTACAATGAAAAAGCCTTGGGGATGTTAAAAGAATTATCTGCAAACTATCAGAGCAAAAATCATAATTCAGCACTTTTATTGCATTCTACAGGACATAAACCCGCTGGTTCTGAGATTGATTATTCCATTATCTACGCCGATTATTATTATGTAGAAGCATTATTGCGCTACAAAAAAATTGCTCAGGGGCAAAAGCCATTACTTACTTATAAACTTAACTAATTATAAAACCAAAATTTTAATTGCCTTTTTTAAAAATGAAAAATAAAAAAATCATTTACTGGTCGGTCGTTGTGGCCCTGGCTGGTTTTCTTTTCGGCTTTGATACCGTTGTCATTTCGGGAGCCGATAAACAATTACAAACATTATGGAATTCTTCTGATTTGTTTCATGGTTTGGTAGTGATGTCTTCTGCACTTTGGGGAACTGTATTAGGAGCTGTTTTTGGAGCATTGCCTACCAACAAATTAGGTCGTAAAAACACCTTGATTTTGATAGGAGTATTGTTCTTTTTGTCAGCAGTTGGAACAGCTTTTGCGAATTCCCCAATTGTCTTTTCGATTTTCCGCTTTTTAGGAGGTTTAGGTATTGGAGCCTCAACTATTGCTGCCCCAACCTATGTATCCGAAATTGCTCCGGCTAAAGACCGTGGTAAGTTAGTGGCACTATATCAATTTAACATTGTATTCGGTATTCTGATTGCTTTTCTTTCCAATTATTTATTACAGGATATAGGAGAAAATTCATGGCGTTGGATGTTAGGCGTGCAGGCAGCTCCTGCATTAATTTACACACTTTTGGTTTTGGGCATTCCAGAAAGTCCTCGTTACATTTTTGATTATAAAAAAGATGTAGCTAAAGCAAAAGAAATTCTTTTACTGGTTAATACTCCCGAAGAAGCAGAGTTGGAATTAGAAGCTATGTCTAATGAAAAAATAAAAGAAAAAGTAGACGAATCCATCTTTATGAAAAAATACAGAAAGCCGTTAATGTTGGCTTTCTTTATTGCCTTATTCAATCAGTTTTCGGGTATCAATGCATTTTTATATTATGCACCAAGGATTTTTGAATTGGCAGGTCTTGAAAAATCAGCTTCTTTTTTTAGCAGTATCGGAATCGGAATCGTAAACTTAGTATTTACACTGATAGGAATTTCATTAATAGACAAATATGGTCGTAAAACTTTGATGTATTTGGGCTCTGCTGGATATATTGTTTCCTTAGCTTTAGTGACTATAGCATTCTATTTTGAATGGAAAGGAATGGCAGTTCCTTTATTTTTCTTTTTATTCATTGCTTCTCACGCAGTAGGACAAGGCTCGGTAATTTGGGTCTTTATTTCAGAATTGTTCCCAAATAAATTACGTGCGGCAGGTACTGCTTTTGGAACTTCGGTGCATTGGGTATTGGCGGCATTAATTCCATCTTTTATCCCTTTTCTTTTTAAAGAAATTGGTGCTACCACGGTGTTCTCTATTTTCTGTCTAATGATGGTTTGGCAATTACTATGGGTATTCTTTCAAATGCCTGAAACTAAAGGCAGAACGCTAGAAGAACTTTCAAAAAGTTTAGCAGCAGAATCATCTATTAAACAAAATTCTAATAAAAAAGTTGAAAATGAATTCATTTAGTTTACAGGGCAAAACAGCCTTAATTACAGGAGCTACACATGGTTTAGGAATGGCTATGGCAGTTGGCCTAGCTCAGGCAGGTGCCGAATTAATTATAACAAATAACACAAAAGAACCCTTGGATGCGGCTATTGAGCAGTATAAGGATTTAGGATTTAAAGCTTCAGGTTATGTGTTTGATGTAACCGACGAAGTAGAAGCAGAGAAACAAGTGACCCTTATTGAGAAAAATCACGGCAAAATTGATATTTTGGTGAACAATGCCGGAATTATTCTAAGAGTATTAGCTTTAGATATGCCTGTCGCCGATTTTCGAAAAGTGGTTGATGTAGATCTTATTGGCCCTTTTATAATGTCCAAATTAGTGGCTAAAAATATGATTGAGCGCCGCTCAGGTAAAATCATCAATATTTGCTCTATGATGAGTGAGTTGGGACGAGATAATGTAAGCGCTTATGCCTCAGCTAAAGGAGGACTTAAAATGTTAACCCGCAGTTTAGCAACAGAATGGGCTAAGTATAATGTACAGGTTAATGCTATTGGTCCTGGATATTTTGCCACTTCACAAACGGCTCCAATTCGTGTAGATGGACATCCATTTAATGATTTCATCATCAGCCGTACACCCGCTGGGCGTTGGGGAGAGCCTGAAGATCTTGCCGGTACTGCCGTATTTCTGGCTTCAGAAGCGAGCAATTTTATTAATGGACAGGTAATTTATGTAGATGGCGGTATATTAGCTACAATTGGTAAACCTTCAAACGAATAGATTTTAATACTCTATAATTTATTGTTCTCAAAAATAGTTGAAAGTATGCGCTTTAGTGCATTTAGCTTTCAGCTTCTAAAAAGTTTTTAACCGTAAATTTGCTTCGCCTATTCACTATCATTCGGGGCGCAATTGACACAAATTAATTTGTGGAAATTTATGCAATTTGCAATTGAAATTAAGCTTTACGACCTCGCAAACTTTAAGTCTGCCAATCAAACTTATGGATTTTAAGTCCATAGTGGTTTATTAGTGGTTTATTTATGCCCCAGATAAAGTTATAGTTAATCATTAAATGAGTTAGTAGATTAGGCTGTTATCTTGTATAGCAGCCTATTTTTGCAAATATTGCTGATATTATAGATGGGGCAAACAATTTTTTAAAAATTGGAATATGAAAAAAATATTTATAACGACTTTTATAATAGTTTCTAATCTGTTATGGTCACAAGAAATACAACATCCAGCTTTACTTTTAACTTCAGAGAGAGTTGACTACGCAAAAAAAATGGTGGGTAGTGATCCAAAATTAAAGGAAGCATGGAAAATCATTAAAAAACAAGCAGATGATGCGCTTTCTAAAAATGATTTACTAAAGACAGATTATTTGGCTTTAGCTTATTTAATGTCTAATGATAAAAAATATGCCGAAAAAGCAAAAGAAATATTATTGAATTCAGTAAGAGGTAAGCAATGGAGTAGTACCGATGAAATGATGTTGCGCAAACCCGCTTGGCGTGCAGATTTAGGATTTTCTCATAAATGCCGTATTAGTGCTATTGCCTATGATGGAATTTACAATATGCTTTCAGAAACAGAAAGAAAAGAAATTACAGAGGGCTTATTCAATTATGGAGTCGTACCTGGTTTAGGTGATTGGTTTTTAGAACCAACCCGAATTCATTCGCTCAATTCTATGGGACACAATTGGTGGACATCTTGTGCCAGTATGTCTGCATTGTTAGCATTGAGTATTGCAAACGAAGTACCTCAGGCAGCTACTGCAGCAGCAAAGTTTTATGAACAGTTACCAGAATGGTTTGCTTTTGCTGGTGATGAACTTCAAAACAAACCCAAAAGTTTCGATAAAAACGGAGGAATGTACGAAAGTATTAATTACGCCAATTTTGGTATATCAGAAGCTTTATTATATATGCTGGCTTGGAAAAATGCATATCCCAATACGAAACCATTAGAAATACCGGAATTAAAAAATACTCCCGATTTTTTTATGTATTGCGCCTATCAGGGAGATAATAAAATACAAAGCCTCAATTTTGGTGATAGCAGGGCAGAAATAACAGCAGAAAATGTGATGCTACTTCTCTATGCTTTAGGTCAAAAAGAGGATAATATGTTATGGTACTTAAAGCAAACAGAAACAGGTAACAACAGAGAAGGACTTTATAGAAATACACCTTTAGGATTTTTGTATTATCCGGATACTAATAAGGCTCCCAAAGAACCAAACTTAAAAAACTCACAGTTATTTGCAGATTTTGGCTGGGCTACTTTGCGAAATGCATGGAAACCTGATGCGACAATGTTAGCTGTAAAAAGCGGTCATACCTGGAATCACTCGCATGCTGATGCTAATTCATTTTTAGTGTACCATAAAGGTGAAAATCTTATTGCAGATGGTGGTCACTGTTGGTATCCAAATCCTGCTTACCGCGACTATTTTTTTCAAAGTCAGGCACATAATGTAGTCTTGTTCAATGGAGAAGGTCAGCCTGTTAATCAGCAATACGAAGGATCTATGCTGGATGGTAAACTTACTAATTTGTTAGATGCCGGTACCATAAAATATGTTTTAGCCAATGCAACTGGTCCTACCTCTAATAATTTCATTCGCAATTTTAGACATTTTTTATGGATCGATAATATCATTTATATTGTTGATGATTTAAAAACCTACAAAGAAGGAAATTTCGAATGGCTATGGCATTTAGAAGGTGAAGTAAAAAAGAATGGAGTAGATATTAATGTAAAACACAACGAAGCAGCACTAACTATTCGTCCTATATATCCTGAATATATTACTCCATCCAATTTTGTACATGATTATCCAACCTTTTCACGTTTTGAAGAACGTAAAGCTCCTTCTGAAGATTTAAAAGGAGAAACGACCTATTATTCTGTTAAATCCCCAGTAGCTGCTAGAAAGATTAAGGGATTAACTGCGATTGTTCTAAAAGAAAAAGAAACTGATAAAATGCCTAAAATAGAGAAAATTGAAGGCAAAGACTGGATAGGAATACGTGTGCATAATAATGGTGAGATTACGGATATCATTATCAATCAATTAGCCGATGGTACTTTGATGCATTCCAATTCCTGGATATGGGCTGACGGCTGGGAAACTGATGCTTATATGTTCGCAGTAACTTATGATGAAAACAGTAAACCAGAAGATGCAGCAGAAATTTGTATAATATATGGCAGTGCACTTCGCCGTAACAACAAAGCCTATTTTGGTTCCTTATCAAAATTAAATGTGATTCAAAAATTAGAAAAAAATACAATGTCAGTCACAATTGATGGGCAACCCTTGATTAATGCATCATTTTATGCGCCAAAACAGCTTGATACTTTATTAGTGAATGGAGAAAAATCAACTTTTGACTTAGATAATGAATATTTGAGTTTTAAATTGGACAACCGTGTTAAAGAATAAGTAAAAAATAAATAAAATTTAACCCGTTGGATGAAATTGATTAAAAAAATTGATTTGATTATAAAAATATAAAATCGGTAGTGAAACATAATTTATAACTCAGGGAATTGATGTCATCCTGAGCGGAGTCGAAGGCTTTTGAATACTAAAGAGCTTCGACTAAGTTTATCCTGAACGAAGCCGAATGGACTCAGCCTGATACTTATTTTTAATTTCACCCAACGGGTTAAAATTTATTAGCTTTTAAATTTTAACCTCCCTTTTTGTTATATAAATATTGTAGGAGTCTCTTAGAAACTTTAAGCGTTTCATCCTTCTTTTTTTAAGACTTCCGGGAAATACTACCTAAACCTTTAGTTGCATAAAAGGGACCAATTCCAACTTTAGATCATTGCTATCATGACAACTATTAATTAATTCCTTAAGCTCAATTACCGCTGCACAATCTGGGTTTAAATAACTATTTTTATCGTCTTGTATTAGATTTGCATTGAGAGTTCTTCAGTAAGATGAAATGATCAGCTTTCACTGAATTTTTATACAACATTGCCTAATTAATGGAGAAATAAGTAAACATGAAAACATTTAAATTCTTAAAAAATAAATATAATGTTGAGCTCCTAATCGATATAGGTAGCTATAATGACATTCCCTATTATTTTTTTGAAAGTGAAATTCATCATACAGATTTTTATGAACTTATATTTTTCTCTAAAGGAAACGGCTATTTAGAACTTGATCAGCAAAGAATTGAAATTTCAGATAATACAATCATTTTTATTTCCCCATTTCAAAAAAGAAGATGGTTTTTGGACAAAACTAAAGTTGACAGTTATTTCCTATTTTTTCAGAACAGCTTTTTGTCTAGTTTCTTCTCAGATAAACTATTTTCTTTCAAATTGCAGTTTTTCTACAACAAAACCAAACCTCTATACTTAAAGGTTAATAATGAGTTCTTTTTGCAATTGGTAAATACAATTCAGGAGCTTCTTAGTGAGATAAAAACATTTCGATCTGACAGTGAACATATCATAAGAGCATTGTTATACTTTGTGCTAATCAAACTCAATCGAGCCTATGCGCAACATTACCTGTTGTCTTCAGAAACAGAAAATAACAGTATTGCATTTATGTTTAAAGAGCTTCTACAAAATGAAGTCTGCAAAATAAGAAACATCGACCATTACGCCCAAAAGTTGGGTATCAGTAGAATAACACTAAATAAATGCATCAAAAAACAATTCAAGGTTACTGCTTCTGAAATGATAAATGAATTCATTCTCTTTGAAATAAAATCTCTGTTATCTTATACAAATCATAATATAAATGAAATTTCATACCTGTTACAATTCTCACAGGCAAATCATTTGACGCGTTTCTTCAAGGCTCAAACAGGAATTTCTCCAAAAGAATTCAGAAAGGCTTATCAAAATGGTAGTTCTGTTATCTAAAGGGGAATTATTCTGCCTACATAAATGATAATTTTGTTCCTGAGAATGTTTTAAAAATACAGCAAAACATACTTTATCTAAACCATTTAAAAACATTATTCGCTGATGTATCGGCATAAAGTTTTTGGATAAAAAGGATATGATTTTAAAAGAAAAAATAGATCAAACGAAAAATAATAAGAATCAAAAGACTGATGCAGTATCTATTTGGACTGTCTAGAACTGATCTGGCAAATCAAAAAACTATTCATAATCTGCTTTTTATAAAAACCTAACCAGTTGATTTAAAAAAAACTTACTGTTAATAGATTTAAAAAACATGAAAAAAAGAATAAAATTCACATATCTTTTTATTTTGATCCTGCTCCCTTTGTTTCTATTAGGCCAGCATCAACAAGTCATTCAACTCGCCAGTCTGTATAAAAAAGGAAAACTGAAATCCGTAAATAGAGAAATTAAAATTGTTTCGAGTTATAGTGGAGATTATGTGAAAATATTGGAAAGTACGAATGAGGGTATTATATGGTTACCTTTTAGGAGCTTTAAAAAAGGTACAATTGAAATTGAAATGAGAGGGAAAGACGTTTTACAGCGAAGTTTTATTGGGATTGCCTTTCACGGTCTCGATGATATGAATTATGATGCCGTCTATTGTCGTCCTTTTAATTTTTTTGCCAAAGACTCCGTTAGGAGAATTCATGCTGTGCAATACATTTCGCATCCAAGTTTTACTTGGGAAAAATTGAGAAATGAAAGGAATGCGATTTTTGAGAAAGAAATTATCAATCCGCCTCGTCCTGATGAATGGTTTACAATGAAATTAGTAATTGACAACACCAATGTTGAAGTCTATATTAACGATGCAGTCCAGCCTTCGCTGATTATCCAAAAACTCAACAATCGAACATCGGGAAAAGTTGGATTGTTTACAGCAGACAGAAGTGGAGGAGACTTTAAAATCATTAGGATAAATTATCGAAAATAAAGCCATTACTAAATCGTTATTGATAAAAATTATTGTTCTATAAATCAGATTATTAATTAACTATCTAAGTCTTTTCTATATCATAATTAAGATAGATTTTCATAATTACGCTATTATGAAATAACTCTGTTTTTTAATAAAGAAAATATTAAACATTGAATTAATAATAAATGAACTTATGATCTCATGATAAAAAGAGTACTATTAATTATGCTGCTTTCTATTCCACTTTTTGCAGCTCAATCATCGAATGAAACTTATACCATCTGGGGAAGGGTTGTGGATCATGGATTTAGTCCTATTGAATCATTTTCGATTAAGGTTTTTGAATTTAATATCATTACAAATCAAAAAAAAATAATTCAGGATTTTAAAGTCATGGATAATAATGGAGAATTTTTAATAAAAAATCTTAAATCAGAAACTTATCTTATTGAGCTTACAGTTCAAAATTACACGAGATACAACATTATAAAAACAGTTGGAAACAAAAATGAATCAGTTGGAGAAATCGTTTTACAAAATACTTGGTAAAATTATGGAAAAGATTCTTTTAATATTTGAAATTGTTCCTGAATTTATTAGAAACAATATCGAAAGAAAATTTAAAATGACCACTTTGCAAATATGACTATTCTTAATTAAAAAAATATATGATAAATTTTTGAGCGGTTTTAAAAAATCTGAAAAGCACTCTAAAATAAAAAAGCCTGCAAATCATTAAATTTGCAGGCTTTATCACATTTTTCGGGTTTTTGAAAAGATTGAAAAACTTTCGTTTTGGCTTCTTTTACCCTTTTCGTGGGGAGAGCAGGATTCGAACCTGCGAAGTTTTCACAGCAGATTTACAGTCTGCCCTCGTTGGCCGCTTGAGTATCTCCCCGAATCTCTAAGCGTTGTGCTTTGTTGTTCTAAGCGGTTGCAAAGATAGGAACTCTTTCTACATTTCCAAACAAAAAAAGCACTTAATTTTGAGTTATTTTTTAATTAATTGGTAGTGAATAAAATAAAGATGAGTCTTTTATTAAATATTTTTTCTTTTTTAGATGATGGAGGTAAATTTTCATTGTTTTTATAAAATTGACCGAATGTAGAATAATGAATTAATTCAATTTTGCTGTAATTTTTCATCTTAACCTGAACTCAGGTTAAGATGAAAAATTACAGCAAAATAAAATAGTAAGCTGTGCATGGCGTAGTTTTTATATTGTTTTGATTAATTTTTAAAAGCTTTCTGAAGTAAGCTTCGGAAAGCTTTTGTTTAAATTTTTAATTATATTTTTTCCAAGCTTAAACGAAAGTTAATTTGTTTGATTTGTTGTATTTATTTATAAAAAAATAACTTAATAATTAGTAAATAAACAGATATTTAATAAATATTTCGATTAATTTTGAAAATATATACTGAATAAAATATTTTTAAACGTTCATTTTGTCGGTTATTTAAGTATTTCATCGAATAAATTTCTTTAAAAATCGGTTTGAATATATTTTAGTAATATTAAAATGATAAAATGCCCCAAAAAGTGTCATGAAAAAACTACTACTAACCCTAACTGTTGCCATTTCTTTAGAAGTGTGCGCTCAGACTCCCATTCATGAATTTAATTTTAACGGTAACTTACATAATACTGATAACACCATCTCGTTTATGGGAACCGAAAATTATGTGGCTGATCGGACAGGAAAAGAAAAAAGCGCACAACGACTGACAAACAAAGCATTAGAAGCTGTAATTGATAATCTTCCTCAAAAAGATAATGCAAGAACTATAGTTGCTTGGATTAAAATGAATGATATTTCTTTGGCAAATTATATCTGGGGATATGGCGAGGCTTCAAGTACCCAGTATTTTGGGCTCTTGCAACAAGGTACGACAACACCTAATTCTGATTTAAGTCTGGCCGCCTGGGGGACTTCAAATGATATTATAGTAAATGTTCCTTTAGAAAAGGAGATATGGTATCAATACAGTATTACATTTGATGGGAATGTTTCAAAGATATACAGAAACGGAGAATTACTTAAATCTGAGAAAGTTTCATCACTCAATACAGAAGGAAATATTTTCAGATTAGGTGAAATTCACACCAAGATTGGTATTAATGCTGATTTTGATGATTTGAAAATTTATAATATAGCTTTATCTGAAAAGGAAATTCGTACTTTATATAATGCTGAAAAACAAATTCTTCCTTTTGTTGCAGCAGCAAATGTAAAGACTGAAACAGTTACAAACAAAGATGCCGTACAAAACAATACAAATACGGTGGCTATTGTAAAGCCAAATTCACTGGATGTGAAAAAAATAGAGATATTTTCTCAAGGAAAGAAGGTAATGGGTAATGAAACAAAGGAAATAAAACTAAATGAACTTCAGGAAGGTATTTATTTGTTAAAAATTACAAGTCCTCCTTCTAAAAAAACAACATCTAAATAACAAGAAAGGCCATTCATTATGAATAGCCTTTCTCTTTTTATTCTAGTTTTAAAAAATTGTAATTAAAAAAAAACAGAAATAAAATAATTTTTAAAATATTTTTTAAAGTAAAACTTTTACGAATTTTTTGAATTACTTTTTTTGGTGTATGTCTTTTAAACAATTCAATCCATTTGTCTTAATAACAACAAATTAATTTCACGGCTTACCCTTTGGTTTGGTGTATCTCTTATAGAAAGTTTTCAATTTTAACATCCTTAATCATAAATCCTTTTGATAAACTGATAAAACAATTCTAGTGTTTAACCTTCGGTGTTACTCTTCTTTTTCCTGTAGTTGAAACATATGAATAAATCATTTGCTCATTATTTTGTGTTTTATAATTCAAAACCATCAAAAAATGAGCGACAAAATTTTTAAATTTTCTCAAAAAATGTCATTTTTTAGGTTAATAAATCAGTGAAAGAAAATCAATCTTTAAATCAATAAAAAAAATGTATCTCATTGATTTCTAGGTTGTAAAATTAGTTCTTTTTTTTAAAAATCAAATGTTAAAAAGTGTTATTTTTTATTTTATGAGGATAATTATTTCTTACAAACATTTTAATTAGAACAAACTAAGTATAGGACAGGAATAGGTAAAAATGTAAAAATGATTTATTTTTACACTATAATTTTTAAAAATAAAACAACAGAAAATGGATTGGATAACTGCCAGAGAATTTGAAGATATAACATATAAAAAATGCAATGGTGTTGCAAGGATAGCTTTTAACAGGCCAAATGTCAGAAATGCATTTCGACCAAAAACGACCTCAGAGCTCTATCAGGCTTTTTATGATGCTCAGGAAGATACTTCGATAGGAGTGGTTTTGCTTTCTGCAGAAGGTCCTTCTACAAAAGACGGGATTTATTCTTTTTGTAGCGGAGGAGATCAAAACGCACGTGGACACCAGGGATATGTTGGTGATGATGGACAGCACCGTTTGAATATTCTTGAAGTGCAGCGTTTAATCCGTTTTATGCCAAAAGTTGTAATTGCCGTTGTGCCTGGCTGGGCAGTTGGTGGCGGGCACAGTCTTCACGTAGTTTGCGATATGACACTTGCCAGTAAAGAACATGCTATTTTCAAACAGACTGATGCCGATGTTACCAGTTTTGACGGAGGTTACGGATCTGCTTATTTAGCAAAAATGGTGGGACAGAAAAAAGCACGTGAAATTTTCTTTTTAGGAAGAAATTATTCGGCCCAGGAGGCTTTTGAAATGGGAATGGTAAATGCTGTTATTCCGCATGAAGAACTTGAAGCTACTGCTTACGAATGGGCGCAGGAGATTCTTCAAAAATCTCCAACTTCAATAAAAATGCTAAAATTTGCCATGAACCTTACTGATGACGGAATGGTTGGACAACAGGTTTTTGCAGGCGAAGCAACACGTCTGGCTTATATGACCGAAGAGGCAAAAGAAGGAAGAAATGCCTTTTTAGAAAAAAGAAAGCCTAATTTTGGTGAAAATAAATGGTTGCCATAAAAATTAATAATTATATATAGCCAGCCATAAGGATCAAATAAACGATTCAACAACTAAACGATTCAACAACTAAACGATTCAACAACTAAACGATTCAACAACTAAACGAATAAACAATAAATAATGAAACATTGGATTGAAGCCGCGAGATTGCGCACATTACCTTTATCAGTTTCCGGAATTATAGTAGGAAGTATTTATGCTTTATCTAATCCAACAGAAACCATCAACACGCCAACTGAAGTGTTTAGCTGGAAAGTCTTTGGTTTTGCACTTCTAACAACATTAGGTTTACAGGTTTTATCTAACTTTGCCAATGATTATGGTGATGGTATCAAAGGCACCGATAACGCAGATAGGGTAGGTCCACAGAGAGCAATTCAGAGTGGCGTTATTACTCCACAGGCTATGAAAAAAGCCATTATCATTACTTCTTTATTGACATTGTTATCTGCAATCATCTTAATCTATTTTGCTTTCGGAAAAACTAATTTTGTTTATTCTTTATTTTTCTTAGTACTCGGAATCGCTGCAATTGCTTCGGCAATTCGTTATACAGTTGGTAATTCAGCTTATGGATATAAAGGATTTGGAGATGTATTCGTATTCGTTTTCTTCGGACTTGTAAGTACGTTGGGAGTGAATTTTTTACATACAAAAGAAATTGACCCGCTTTTAATTTTACCGGCTATCTCAATTGGTTTGTTAAGTGTAGGGGTTTTAAACCTGAATAACATGCGTGATGAGGAATCAGACCGAAAGTCAGGAAAAAACACAATCGTAGTTCAGATCGGCGGTGAGAAAGCGAAAATTTATCACTTTTCAATAATTATTACAGCAATGATTTTAGTAGTTATTTTTGCTGTTTTAAACGATTACAGATTTGATCAATATCTTTTTTTATTGGCTTATATACCTTTAACTAAACATTTAATTACGGTTTATAAAAATCAGAATCCTAAGCTTTTGGATCCCGAATTAAAGAAACTCGCACTAAGTACTTTTTTACTTTCTGTATTACTTACAGTATGTATGATTTCATTAATTTCAGACATTATTGTAAATCTCTTTTTAGGAGGAAGATAATTGTTTCACTTTAAAATTTTATAAAATGAAAATTACATATTTTGGCCACGCATCTTTAGGAATTGAAGTAGGAGGGAAGCATATTATAGTTGATCCCTTTATCACAGGAAATCCTCTGGCATCAGCAATTGATATAAATACATTAAAAGCAGATTATATTTTACTTACTCACGCACATGGCGATCACATTTTGGATGTTGAAGCTATTGCAAACCGAACACAGGCAACTATTGTTTCAAATGCTGAAATTGCCAGTTATTATGCGAAACTGGGTTTCGCAGCACATCCGATGAATCATGGCGGAAGCTGGAATTTTGACTTCGGAAAAGTGAAATACGTAAACGCTGTACATTCAAGTTCGTTTCCGGATGGAAGCAATGGCGGAAACCCTGGTGGTTTTGTTATCGAAAGTGAGCACAAAAACATTTACATTGCCGGAGATACTGCTTTGACACTGGACATGAAACTTATTCCAATGCGCACCAAACTGGATTTAGCAATTTTTCCAATCGGAAACAATTTTACGATGGATGTTGAAGACGCCATAATTGCATCAGATTTTGTAGAATGTGACAAAGTACTTGGTTATCATTATGATACATTTGGTTATATCGAAATCAGTCATGAAGAATCAATCCGTAAATTTTTCGACAAAGGAAAAGATTTGATGTTGCTTGAAATTGGTGAATCAATAGAACTTTAACCTTAAAGTATAATAATCAGGAGCTATTTCCTGCTGTACACTGTATCTTTTATGCCGAACCCCGGCATAAAAGGATGCCGTTTCCATCAGGGCTAGGCCTTTTTTCATAAGAAGCTAATTCTTAAAATAGCCACAAATAAGTGGCGAATTCAAAAATCTAAAATAAAAACAATGTCTAAGCAATTTGCATCATTAGGAATTTCAACACCAATTTTAAAAGCATCAAGCGAACTGAACATTGTTGAACCAACCGAAATTCAGCAAAAAACAATTCCACTACTTTTATCTGAAACTCATGATTTAGTTGGCTTAGCCAAAACAGGAACCGGAAAAACAGCTGCTTTCGGATTACCATTATTACAATTAATAAATACTGAATCTCCGGTCGTACAGGCAGTAATTTTAGCGCCAACCAGAGAACTCGGCCAACAGATTTTTAAGAATCTGGAAGATTTTTCAAAATATATTCAAAATATTTCTATTGCATCTGCTTGCGGCGGAATCCCAATAAAACCTCAAATTGAAAGGCTTACAAAGTCAACGCATATTGTTGTAGCAACTCCAGGACGTTTAATCGATCTGATTCAGCGAAAAGCAATAGATTTAAAACAAGCCCAATATTTAGTTTTAGACGAAGCGGACGAAATGGTAGTAATTCTAAAAGAAAGTTTAGACGAAATCATTGCAGAACTCCCTAAAAAGCATCGTACAATATTATTTTCTGCAACTTTACCGGGAACCATCAAACAGCTAATTCAGAATTACTTAAACAAAAATGTAGTTCAGATTAGCGCCAACATGGAAACGGTTGGAAACCAGGGCATCGATCATGAATATATTGTAGTTGATCCTATTGAAAAATTAGAGGTTTTGATGCATTTCTTAAACTCAAAAGAAGGAGAACGCGGAATTATTTTCTGTAAAACCAAAGCGGCAGTTAACAAATTAGCCAAAAATCTTGCTATAAATCGTTTTTCGTCAGGAGCACTGCATGGTAGTTTGTCACAAGGAATTCGTGACAGGATTATGGAGCAGTTCCGTGAAGGTCATATCAATATTTTAGTTGCAACCGATCTGGCTGCAAGAGGAATTGATGTAAAAGAAATCTCTTATGTAGTAAATTATCATTTACCGGATGTTTACGAAACTTACGTTCACAGAAGCGGAAGAACTGCAAGGGCTGGAGCAAAAGGACTTTCATTAACTGTTTTACAAGAGGAAGAAGTTATTGAAATCCCAGATTTTGAAAGGGAATTAGGTTTAAAATTTACTGAATTTAAAAAGCCTTCGTCAGTAAGTATTGAAGAAAACAATACACTTTTATGGGCTAAGCAAATCTTTAAAGCCAAACCTAATCACGATATTTCATCAGATTTAAAAACTAAGGTTAAAACGGTTTTTCATCATCTTACTAAAGACGAACTAATTGAAAAACTGCTGGCGAATTATGTTTTACAAAACAAAGTTGAGATAAGCGAAAAAGACGGTAAAAAGCCTAAACGTAAATAATTATTTGATAGGTTTTCAAAAAGATTAAGGCTTTAAAAGAAAACCTTAAGATACATTTTAACAATATCGTTGTAGTTTCAAAATCTGTTAAAAAAAACAAAAAGAAACGTTTTTAGCGATTTGCATTTCTAATTATTGTCGTACTTTTAAAAGGTATTTTACAACCTACATAACAATATTAATATATGAACATAGTCATCATTGGAGGAGGTTTTGCAGGATTGAATCTGGCAAAAGAACTTGTAAATCATCCTCAGATACAAGTAACACTTGTAGATAAAAACAACTATAATTTCTTTCCACCCCTTATATATCAGGTTGCAACAGCTTTTTTAGAACCATCCAGTATTAGTTATCCTTTCAGGAAATTTTTTGCAGGCAAAAAGAACCTTCAATTTCGTTTAGGTGAATTGTTGTCTGTTGTTCCTGCTGAAAATAAAGTAATTTTGAGCAATGGCGAACTAACATATGACCATTTGGTTTTTGCTACAGGAGCTGAAACTAGTTACTTTGGTATGGAAAACGTAATGAAAAACGCTATTCCGATGAAGACCTTAAATGATGCCATCGTAATGCGAAATACATTACTTAAAAATCTGGAAAAAGCAGCTATTTGTAAAGAAATCCGTAAGCGCCGTAAATTATTAACGATCGTTGTTGCTGGTGGAGGCCCTACAGGAGTGGAGGTTTCAGGTATGTTTGCAGAAATGCGAAAAAATATCCTTTTAAAAGAATATCCTGAACTGGCAACTACAGCCAGTAATATTTATTTAGTTGATGGAGGAGATGCTTTGCTTGCACCTATGAGCGAAGCTTCTCAAAAAGACACTCTAGACGCTCTTACCAAATTAGGTGTTGTAGTTAAATTAAACAGTAAAGTTACAGATTATGTTGATGATACTGTTTATTTTGAAAATGGCGAAACTATAAAAACCAAAAACTTAATTTGGGCTGCAGGAGTTTCTGCTAAAATATTCGAAGGTATGCCTGCCGAAAGTTATGGTCGTGGAAGAAGAATGGCAACAGACGCTTTCAGTAAAGTGAATGCTACAGAAAATATCTATGCTATTGGTGATACAGCTATTTTAACAGCTGATGCAAATTTTCCAAACGGGCACCCTCAGGTAGCACAGGTTGCTATTCAGCAAGGTATAAATTTAGCTAAAAATTTTAAAGCTTCACTACAAAATAAACCGCTTAAACCATTTGTTTACAACGATAAAGGTTCTATGGCTATTATCGGCAAAAACAAAGCTGTAGTTGATTTACCAAGTCCAAAAATGCATTTTAAAGGATTTTTTGCATGGTTTATATGGTTGTTTGTACATTTGATTTCGTTGATCACTTACAGAAACCGATTAAATACATTTTATAATTGGATGGTCGCTTATTTTGCGAGAGATCAGTCTCTGAGAATGATAATCAGGCCAGATAAAAAACAACAATAAAAAAAATCCGGAATTCTAAATTCCGGATTTTTTTAAAAGCTGATAGTAAAATAATTAGTTTTACTAACTACTCATTTCTATATACATATCTGAATAATTCATTTCAAAATATTCATATAGTGAAGTGTGTTCTGCATTTACAAAATTCCAATCAGGAGGATAATTCCTCTGATTTTGAATCATTGCATCATCATCTTCCGTCATTATTGCATCTAAAGGCCTGTACCCAGTCGAATCTCCGCCAAAAACTTCAATAATATCTCCTACATTTACATCAAATGATCCATATGCAATACTATTACCAGGTGCATTTGTCCAAGGGAGTTTTGTTATTCCGTTTACAGAGATAGACATTCCAGCATATCCAATTACGGCCCATCTTATAGTACGTACCTGAGCTGATAATTGAGTAAAACTAAAGCAAAAAACTAAAATCAAAAGAGTGGTTAATTTTTTCATTTTTTTTGGTTAATTGGGTTAAATAATATTTTATAGTTGTCATATTGAGTTACAACTATTTCAAATATATAAAAAATTAACACATATATTCTTTGTTTTAAAATTTTAATGCTGAGTTATATAATACTATTCATTAGAAGATATTTCTATTTTCTGTTTGATGAAACGTTTCCCAACATTCAAAATAATGAAAGCCAAAATGGTGGTTATAGTCATTATGATTACCATTGGAACAACAGAATCTTTAACAAAAACACCAATTGTAAAAGATACAAAAGCGCCTATACCTAACTGAATTGCCCCCATTAAAGCAGATGCACTACCTGCATTTTTAGCAAAAGGAGCAATAGTAAGCCCAGCAGTATTTGGGTTTGAGATTCCAAGACAGCCTAAAAACAAAAACAACATACCGATTGTTTCATATAAACCTAAAAGATTATTCAAAGAAAGAATCAAAAAAAGAATACTTATAACAGATTGTGCAATTAAAGCGCCAAAAATCATTTGTTCGCTGGAAAATCGCTTCAATAAAACTGAATTTAACTGACTTGATCCAATAAAACTAACAGATAATAAGGCAAAAATCCAACCGTAAGTTTTGGCATCAACATTATAAATATCCATAAAAATAATTGGAGAAGCGGCTACATAAGAAAACAATCCCGAAAAAGCGATTGAACCTGTGAAGGCATAAGTATAAAATTGTGGTTCTTTTATTATTTTTAAAAAATTAGAGATAATTGGTTTTGGTTTTAAAGAAATCGAAGTATCAGGTTTATAGGTATTTGGCAATCCTAAATGTGAAGCTGCTAAAATTGCAATTCCCATACACATTAGTATCAAAAATACCATGTGCCATCCATAATCTTCAGTGACATAACCACCAATTGTTGGCGCAAGCATTGGTGAAAGCCCGAGAACCAACATCAATAAAGAAAAGACTTTTGGAATATCTTTTACGGGAAATAAATCCCGTACCATAGCTACTGAAGCCACCGTTGCAGCACAACTTCCGATAGCCTGAATAAATCTCAGGAATATAAAGGTATCAATATCTGCAACATATATACAGCCTAAGGATGCTAAAATATAAACCATTAGCCCAATAAAAAGTGGTTTTTTTCGGCCAAATCGATCTAATAACGGACCATAAAGTAATTGACCTGCAGAAATTCCAATAAAATAACTTGACAAACTCATGGAAACTTTTGAAACAGTTGTATTTAAATCTGCTGCAATTCCTGAAAATCCAGGCAAATACATATCAATTGAAAACGGTCCAAGTGCGGTTAAAGATCCTAAAATCAGGATTAATTTAAAATATTTTTTATTTGTCATTTATATTTAAAAAATTCTTTACAAAGATAAACTCTTAGCAAAGAATTTAAAAAATGGGAAATATGGGTAACTATAAAAGATGTAAAAACATTGAAGTATTAAAATCTAATTCATTGGAATAATTCTAAACTAAGTTTCATAGTTATTATTTTGAACTATAATTTATATTATGTAAAATAGAATTTTCTTAAATGTTGATTATTTTTTTTTAATCATTGAATATTTTATCCTATGTTTTTTTAGAGTAAAAATATTTTAATCAATAGATAATGAGTAATATAAGTTTTAAAAGAGATATAATTTATTTATTCTTTTCTTAAAAAAAAAATGAATTTAAAAATAATTTGTTTTAGCCAGCAATTTGAAATAGTGATTTATTATTTTATTATTTTTACATTTGACTATATTAAATTTACTATGAACACAATTGCTGAACATATAGCGGATTTTTTGAAAGAATATCCGCCCTTTAACAATTTGACTTTTCAGGAGCTATTTGATATTGCGACTAATATACGTGTAATAAATTTAGAAAAACATGCCGTATTGTTTCAAAATAACGATGTACTTCATGATAGTTTTTATGTTGTGTCTTCGGGAATTATCAATCTTACTACAATTGCAGATGCTGAAGAAACCATAATTAACAAATGCCATGAAGGTGATATTTTTGGTCTGCGTCCTTTTTTTGCGAAGAATAATTATATGATGACGGCCAAAGCACGTGAAGAAAGTATTGTGTACGCAATTCCCATTGCTGTTTTTAGACCTTTTGTAGCAAATAATTCAGATGTTTTAAATTTTTTACTGGAAAGTTTTGCTACAAATTCACGTCATACAAAAGATAATGTAAATTCAGGCAGTAAATCGGTTTCTGATAGTGTTTTTTATGCAGATCCTCAATCACAAATGCAATATATTCAGTCTTTAACCTATAACAATTCACCTCTTACAACCACTGGTGATAAAATAGTTAAGGATGTTGCTATTTTAATGACAGACTCAATGGTTGATAATATTGTCGTTTGTGAAAATAATAATCCAATTGGTATTTTGACTGACGCCGATTTATCTTCAAAAATTGCTACTGGTCGTTATCCGATTACGGAAAGAATTGATAAAATCATGTCTTCTCCCGTAGTTACTGTTATTGAAAATGTTTCTTTAGCGGAAGCTCAATTATTAATGCTAAAACACAATGTAACTCATTTGTGTGTTACTAAAGACGGCACTAATAAATCGGTAGTAAAAGGAATTATTTCTGAACACGATTTGATTGTTGCTCAGGCCAGTAACCCAGGTGTTTTGATTAAAGAGATTAAGCGTTCGCAACTGCCTAAAGATTTAAAACAGATCCGTGAGCGATTATCAGATTTGATTCAGAATTCAATTCAAAAAAATATTCCGATTTCACATATTTGTAATGTTGCGAATGAAATAAACCTTGCACTTATAAAACGTGCTGTTGAGTTAACAATATTAGATTTAGGCTCCCCTCCTGCTCGCTTTGCATGGTTAAGCATTGGTAGTCAGGGAAGAAAAGAGCAGCTTTTACTTACGGATCAGGATAGTATTTTGATTTTTGAGGATGTCACTCCTGAAAAATACAGAGAAGTAAAAGATTATTTTTTAAGACTTGCTAAAAGAACAACTTCGCTATTAGAGAAAGTTGGCTATGAATTTTGCCCAAACGGTCACATGGGAAGCAATATGTTATGGTGTAAATCATTGTCTGACTGGGTAAAACAATACAACAGCTGGATGAATACTCCAGGTGAAAATAGTAATGACCTAAGCAGTATTTTCTTTGATTATGAAATTGTTTTTGGAGAACCTAAAATAGAAGAGGCTATTGAAAATGTAATTTTTAAAAATGCAATAAATAATCCATTATTTTTTGATTTTTTAGGAAATGATGCTTTAAAGAAAAATTCACCTTTGAGCTTTTTTAAGAAATTCATTCTTGAAGAAGAAGGTCCTCATAAAATGAAATTTGATATTAAAACCAGAGCCTTAATGCCTTTGATTGATGGCGCAAGACTGTTAATATTGAATGCAAATATTAAGGGAATTAATAACACCTATCTCAGATTTAAACAACTTGCGATTTCTGATTCAAAAAATGCAGAGATATATTTAAGCTGTGCAGAAGCATTTTTAACATTGTTAAAATTCAGAACGGTTGAAGGGATAAAAAATGATGATTCGGGTCAATATATCAACATAAAAGAGTTGTCTAAAACAGATAAAGAAAAATTAAAAAATGCGCTGGCTCCAATGCGTGATCTTGAAGAGTTAATCAAAAGCAAATTTCAACTTACACAATTTTCATAAGTATGCTGGACTGGCTGAAAAATATTAATAAAGAATATCCTGATTTTTGGAAAAACTATCTGAGTAAGTTTGAAACCAAACCAAATCGCTTCGTAGTTATATGTACAGAAACATCAGGATTGAATCCTGTAAAAGATGTGATATTGTCTATTGGGGCTTTTGCAGTTGTTAATGACAGTATAATTATTCAGGATAATTTTGAAGCAGTTTTGTTACAGTATAAATATTTACATGACAATGGATTATCTAATGAATTTATAATTGAAAGTAAAATGACAAAGCTCCAGGAAGCTGAAGCTCTTCAAAAATTTATAGATTATTTAGGTAATGCTGTTTTAGTTGGTCATCATATTAATTTTGATATTGAAATGATAAATGCTTCATTGGAGCGATTAGATTGTGGCAGGTTAAAAAACGAAGCTTTAGATATTGATATGATGTACAGAAAACTGACAGATATTAATGATAAGCAATTTTCACTCGATGATTTGTCTGAAATATATAAAATTCCAAAAAGTGATAGAAATTCATCAGCAGAAGATGCTTATACAATCGCTTTGTTATTTTTAAAATTAAAATCCAGACTAGGAATCAAATAATATTTTGTATTATTTAATAAACATAGTCTGGATAACATGCTAATATGTAATTGCAGCAAATATAGAGTTGTCTTTTATTTTATCTCTTCCGTTTAAAAAAGAAAGTTCAATTAAGAAATTTACCTGAATAATTATACCTCCAAGATTAGTAACTAATTCTGTGAGTGCTTTAGCCGTTCCACCGGTTGCGAGGACATCATCATGAATTAAGACTCTGTCACCTTTTTTGATGGCATCAGTATGTATTTCCAATGAGTCTGTGCCATATTCTAAATTATAAGATGCAGAAATTGTTTCGAAAGGCAGTTTATTAGGTTTTCGTACAGGTACAAAACCTGCATTTAACCGATCAGCCAAAAGCATTCCAAAGAAAAAACCACGACTTTCTGCTCCTATTACTTTATCAATCTTTTGTCCGTTTAAAGAATTCAGTAATATTTTGAGACATTCTTCCCTTCCATTTGGATCATTTAAAAGAGGAGTGATATCTTTAAATAAAATTCCTTTTTTAAGAAAGTCCTGAATATCAAGTATATATTTTTCAATCTTCATTTTTTTTTATTTTTATCGTATTTTATGTTTGTATATCTCACATTTATGTCTATCTTTGCACCCGCAATAAGCAATCAACAAAGCTACAAAAAATCAGCTAATTGATAACAAAAAGGCCTCGTGGCGCAACTGAATAGCGCATCTGATTACGGCTCAGAAGGTTACAGGTTTGAATCCTGTCGAGGTCACTCTTCGGGACAAAAGATTAAAATCATCTTTTGTCCCGTTTTTTTATCTCCTAACTCCTTGTTTACCAAATAGATAGTACTTGCAATTTCATTGACCCGAGCGGTTTGGAATTGATTATTTCTAAATGTAAAATTTTCGGGGTAAATTAAACCAATTAAATCACGAGCCTCCGCCAGACTAGCTTTTTCAAAAGCATAATTTAATTGCGTAAGCTTTTCAATTCCCATATTTACTAATCCTTCTAAACTATATTTGTCATCAGTAATATTGTTAAGCTTTACTTCAAGTTCATTAATTATTTTTCCGTATTCCATTTTCATTTTTTGATAATCATCAGCATCAATTTGTTCAGTTACCAAAAGTTCTCTGGCTGTTGACAATCTCTTTTCATAATTAGATAACTGACTTACAATTTGAGTTTTTTCTAATCTAGCTGCAGATGTATGCCCGTTATAAACTTCTAGTATAACTTTTGAATACAATTTAACTACAGGTTCTAACGGCATGTAAGCTTTCAGATTATTAATGAAAATAGAATTTGCGGTTTCTGAGTTAATTCTATATTTACAGCTGTTTTCACAATGATAATAGTAGTAGAACTTATTTCTTCCTTTACACTTACTTGCAGTAAGTTTCTTTGAACACTTTGGACAGAGAAAAAATCCACGCAGAGGAAATTCGTTTATAGTTACTATTTTAGGCCTGTATACTCTTGATCTAGCATTTAACACATCTTGAACTTCGTTAAATAATTCCTCAGAAATAATAGCTTCATGTTGTCCTGTTACAAAACAGCTATTCTCGTCCTTATACTTTGGCACAAATATTTTTCCGCAATACAACGGATTTTTTATCATAATCCAAAAGCCACTTTTAGTTAGAGTGAGCCCTTTTTTCTTTGCAAGAAAATATATGGACTCAGTATTAAAAGCCTTTTTAGCAATTTCTTGAAATGCCCATCTAATGACAGTAGCCTGCTTCTCATTTATTGCTATATACTTCTTCCCGTCCTCTGTACTCTTGTGTACATAACCAAATGGTGCAGTACCCATGTATCTACCTTCTTTTCTCGCTCTTCGCATACCATGCATAGTATTTAGAGCTCGCCTGTCATTTTCAACTTCAGGCGCAGCTAAATAAAAGGCAAGCATCATTTTATTTTCTGGAATACTTAAATCTAATGGCTGCTCAATGGCTTGTGGTTCAACTCCCATTTTTCGGAGAAGATTTATCATTTGATAGGCATCCCCAGCATTTCTACTAAATCTGTCCCATTTTGTAAATAAAACCAGATCCGTTTTATTTTTATATCTTTTTAAATTCAATAAAATCTTCTTCCATTGTGGTCTGTTAAAAGTTTTTGCTGAGAAGTCTTCATAAACCACATCGCGTACTTCAATATTATTTAGGAGGCAATACTTTCTTAGCATCTCTTCTTGATTTCTTTGGGAATACCCTTTATCTGCCTGTTCATCGGTGCTAACACGTACATATAAGTCTGCTTTCTTTGTCATTTTTCTAAATATTTGATAACCGCTATATTAGCTAATTTTCGTAAGAAATACAATATATCTTTCGCCTCTTGCAACGTCACTTCCATCCCTTCTTCTTTTAGCATCTTTTGTGCCTTTTCAGGAGTAATTCTTGTTTCTACATCATCATGCTCATCTTCCATCTTCATTGTATTTTAAAAATAAAAAAAGCCCTTTAAAGGGCTATACTCACTAAACAACTTCCATTAAATATTATCAACTCTCAAAAAAGTAAATCTTACTGCCTTGCGTCTTCTTAAAAGACGGTTCATATTTTAAATACCCATATTCGCTTAACTCACGAATACATTTATGATATGTACGAGCCGATGATACTTTTGCTATGAATGTCACCTCATATCTGTATACCTCAATAGGATTTATAAAACCCTTATCTACCCGGCAGTGCAGCAGAGCGGCATATATTGCAATATGCGTGGTACTGACCCGGAAATCATTCTTAATGGCTGAAAAGAAATCCGATAAAGGTTTTAGATTTTCCATGACTTGTCTTTTATTTACTTATATGCATTTTTCGGGGATTAGAAACTTTAATTTTGTTATCATCATTATTATTAACTAATCGGTTTTCAGCTTTTATATTCTTAACTCCCAATACATTGCCTAAGTGCTGTTTTTTAAAATTCTCATCATAAATATTTATTGATTTAAATTGAGGGTTTGCCTCAATATAAAACTTATGCTCTGTTCCGTTTTTAATAACGGCTACTGCTTGAAGACAGCCTTGTTTTAAAGATGCCACCAGTTTAGAAGTTTCTGCTATACTGCGTAGCTCTCTCAATGGCAGATTCTTGATTTCTTTTTCAATATTATAACCATATGATGAATAAAATTCTTTTAAACGATAGCAGTCATTAGAGTCTTTATCATTTAGATCAAACTGCACCCAACCATTTTCTTTTTGAATTACTCTTCCTGATAACAAATTATAAGTTTGATCTAAATTGAGGTTATTAACCTGATCGTTTTTAAAATAGTGTTGTCTGCTTTCGTTAGGTTTCAATTCGTCTTTCAAAGTGGCTCTATATCCTTCAAATTGATACTGTCCTCTTTCATTCTTAGAAAAGTTCAGTTCAAAATCAAGTCTCTCCCTTTTATTAATGTAATTAGAAATAGGAACTATGAATTGGTCTTGTCCCTCCTTCATAAGCCGTTCCACTTTACTGCCTGCGGCTTGAAAACCTATTTGTCGTAATTGATCATGTAAAACCTGATTATTCCTTTCTAAATCTTTACTAAAACTTCGGATCATAATTGGCTCAGTAATAAATGCCTTAACAAAATTCCGTATTAACCGATCCAGCAGATTAGGATAAAGGTGTTTGCTTATCCTTTTCCTTTCGTTTTTAACTATTCGTAATGTAAAACGCTCATCAGTATTATTTGTCCCTTTATATTTTGCAGCGATGCTATCATAATAAGACAATTTCTCCTTGATAAATGATCTATTTACTGAATCAATAGAAGGGAACAATTTATTTAAACGTGCTTCTTTAGACTGCCAGTGCGTCAAATCCGCCTCTACTCTGTTAACAGGAAATAGATCACTCATAATTTAAGGGTTCAAAATATTAAACTCTAATTCAATGAATTAGACTGCTTCTTTTTTTTGGTTTTAGCATTATCATTCTGCTGAGAAGGCTTAGTATCGTTATCCTGCATCTGCTTGGTATCCTTTTGAACATTCTTTTGTTCAGGTTGGCTTTCTTTCTGATCTTTACTTTCCCGGTTATTGACTCTCTGTACCATATTGCAGGCATTCCCTATTACAGGGACGAGTATTCAGCCTTGGCATATCACTATCAATGTATCGGTGAATGGTTTTCTGAAGAATGGGAACAGGACGAAATAGAACAGCAGAACACTATGTGGACAGAACTCAATAAAGCCTCTCATTATGGCAATATAATTTTTAGGAAAATCTATAACCTCTACCATTTGAATTATTTTAAGCATCGTATTGACAGTTTTGCTTTAAGCGGAACTTTTGCGCAGGAATGCCTGAAAACTGCCATAAGATTTTTTGCAGTGATGCAGGATTATCCAAATTCGAACATCTTTCAAAACACCTTAAATGAACAGTTTGACCAAGAGGACGGCATCATAAGGGCAGAGCAGTACATATCCTTTATAGCCGACAATGAAGGTGTGCTTTATGAGAATATCGAAAGGGCGGTAAACGATGAATTTAACGAGTGTTGTGAAATGCAGCAGCCCGCAGTTTTTCGGATTTACGATAAAGAAAATAATCCGTCTCAGGCAGGACTTGATTTTGAATACAGAATCTTCCCGCTTATAAATGACCTATGCACCCTTTTAAACCAAATACCATGAAAGATATAACAAATCATTTCGGAAAATTATACCACCCTGTAAAAGCTTTTGTGGTATATGAGCAGACTGTTGATAAAAACATTTATGTGGAGAGTTTCGATATCGATAAAAACGGGTTTGCCATAAATGCGCATCCGCTGTCCATTCGTGAAAGCACAGCCCTTGCCTCCGCCCTTGATACCTCTGAGGAATTAAAAAACGGCTTTTTTAAACCAAAAGGACTCCTCCCTGGGAATATTCTCTATATAAATCCTGACCGAAACGGTTTTGTCATCTGGCATACCCCTGCCCAAAATACAGAACTGTTTTTTGTCGGGTCTCTTGGCATCCCAAACGGCACGGCATCTGTTCCGCCCCTGCTGTGGAAAGCTTCCAAAAACACGCTTTGGCTTTACGCCTTGGATGATACTACAAACATCAGTAAAGAAACCTGCCTGTCAAATGCTCCCTTTTTTAATCTTTATCACGATGGAAAGGTCTGTATGGGAACGGTAAAAATAAATATCAGAACAGACTTCTCTCTGGAAGATTTTATCTCTGAATGGGAAAAATATTTCTTTAACAGCTATTTCAGCCACCTTATAGGAAATAAAAGTCCGGTTAAAGGAAATATTATACAGCTTTGGAAAAGCCTTATAAACACAAGAAAGAAATTCCCCTTAACCTCGCTTCTTAAAAACGGTTTAACTATCAAACAATTATTATCATGAACACGCTCAAAAAAATGCACTTTGCAGACAGCTATCTCATAAATCCGACCAATCCCATAACAGGAAGCCTTATTGGCGCAGGAGGAACAGGAAGCCGAATGCTCACTGAACTCGCACGAATGAACCACAGCCTGATCTCTCTTGGACATACAGGCCTGCAGGTTACTCTTTACGATGATGATACCATAACGCCTGCCAATCAGGGACGCCAGCTTTTTGCTGATGCCGAAGTGGGACTTTTCAAATCTGTGGCGCTCATTAACCGAACCAACCGCTTTTTCGGCACTTCTTGGAGAGCAGTTCCCGAGCAGTTCAACGCCCACAACCTTAAATCTCTTCCCTGTCATGGCAGAACAAACATATACGTCAGCTGTGTGGATACCATATTGGCACGATTTGAAATCGCTCAAATCCTTAAGGATTTGAATGATTCGCATACCTATCAGCGCAGTAAAGCCCTGTACTGGCTTGACATCGGAAATGCCCAAAATACAGGTCAGGCGGTACTCTCTACCATTGGGGAAATCAAACAGCCTGACTCGAAATTATACAATACTGTACCCAGTCTTGCCATGATTACAGATGAGTTTCAGGAAATATTAAAACAGCAGAACGACACAAACCAGCCAAGCTGTTCCCTTGCCGAGGCTCTGGAAAAACAGGATTTGTTTATAAACAGCTCCCTTGCCTCAATGGGGGCATCCCTGTTATGGAAACTCTTTCGGGAAGGAATGACCCCGTATCGGGGGTTCTTTTTCAGTCTTGCTCATTACAGGGCTGAACCCATACAGGCGGGCTGATGTCCGCCGCCCCGCAATTGCACCTTACTGCGTCAGGACAATTGCGGGGCGTTCTAAGCGGGTACGCCTCTATGCACAGAATACAGGGTTTCGCTGATTCATGCATAGCGGCGAGTTGTTTCATTATCAAAACACAATTAAGACGTAATAAATCATTCTTGTTCCTACTTTAAAAGGCTTTAAAAACAAACTTTGGCTGCCTTAGAATTTTCAGCTTCTAAAAAAATAGCAGATTAAAATTAATTCAGGTACTCGCAGAAAATATCTTTTTGTGCTGCCTGTCCTGCTTCATGCATAAAAGCATCAAGATAACGCTGGATGGATCTGCGGTAAAAAACACAAAAAAGGATCTCCGCAATCCTGTATCTGAACTTAAACCGATATTCGCAGCTGACCACCGTAAAACCCTGTTTGCTTTCGTTTTTGGAAAAATAATATTGGTACTCAATCCCGGACAATCCCATATAACTGCCGGTTTTAAAATTATCAATACTAAATAAAAATGATATTTCGGGCAGAAAAAAAACCAGCCTCCGTCTGGCGGCATTTCCATTCAAAAAATAAAGAGTATGTTCAAAACCGGGTCTGAAATTCTCAATCTTACCGGCAGAATGGGTAAAAATTGGAGCATAGGGCAGTTTCTTGAAAAACTTCAGCAGGTCATAGTTAAATACCCAGATAAAAACCGCTTTCAACGGAACATTTATCTCTACTGCTGACTTGATAACCTGCGTATTTAATATCATAATTTCTATAATGATTAACTTAAACTGAACTATTAAATAATAAAACACAAACATTTCATATATAACAGATTGAAGTTTTTGATAATTTTAGAAACCTCAGAAAAGCTGCCCGCGGCAGTCAGAGAATCTGAACCTGCTGTATTCTATTATGCGTTAATTGACAGCTGCCAGTTGAGCTCATCCCTGCCTTTATCGGTAGTGATTGCCAGAATATGGTAAATAAGGGCCGAAAGTTCAAGCCTGTGCACCTGTACCTTATCTGTTACATTCTCATTAATATGAAATCTAATTGTGTAATAAAATCCGATATATTCCTCTATTTCAACATCGGACCGATAATATCCCTGCTCAATGCCCCGTGCAAGATTCCTGCGCATGAAGACATTAAACATCTCATATTCGCTCGATACAACATATTTATATATATCCGGATATTTCTTTTTAAGCTGGTGCAGAGGCAGCGCTCCTACAGTTTTTACTACCCCTTTAAACAATCTGTGTATTTCAAAATGTTCTTCTACAGAATTATAATTAAGGTTCATAACCTGATTGATTTTGTCATAAAACTGTTTCTCCAGTATATAAGCAGCTTCCTGCACAAGCACTTCTTTATTGATAAAAAATTTGTACAGTGTTTTTTTGGATATGCACAATTCGCTGGCCAGATCATCCATGGTAACACTATTGAACCCAAGTCTTAGGAACAGCTCACAGGCCTTGCTGATTATCTTTTTTTTCATAATAGTCCTCTCTATGCTCATTTAGGGTTATCCTGAATTGTACTGCTCATAAATTTTAATGCAGCAGTAAAAGCCCTCTTGGTAAAACCTTCCGCGGCTTAGGGAAAATCTTAAATAAATATATCCGATCATTATAAATTCCCTATTACAAATGCGGTCACTGCAATGAAAAATCCAAAAATGAAAAGTGTATAGGAAAGCTCCATTGTAATGAATGATTTTTTGATTTTTTTCTCAAAGAGGTACATAGTCCTTACTTGTGCCCCAATTTGAAGCTCCTGGCTCCTGACCAGTTTATCATATGCCTGTTCGTACTGTTCTAAAGAAACCTCCGGTGTCATTCCGATGGCAAAAACATCTTCTTCAAGCCTCTGGTACTGGTTTTTCATTTTCTTTTTAAATCCCAGGATATAATCAAAGACCATGGGACGGGAAGCTTCCATGGCAAATGCAAGGGAAATAACTGAGGTTATAGCCAGGGAAATCCCAATGAATTTTCCATATGGAATAATCACAATATGCTTGAAAAAAAACATAACAGCAGAAATGACCGTCGTGTTCATCCTAATCATAATAGCCGCCTTGCGGTCAATCATATTGAAGGAATTGATATACGATTTATTCTGGTTGCGCATATAGGTATGCAGCATCTTTTTGGGTTCCTTTTTTATACGGTACAGCTCTTGATGGCTATTCTCTGCAGAAGGGTCTTCCATTTTTACTGATTGTTAGCTAAAATTCATATTATTTTAAAAATATCATATAAGTAAAAATTCGGAAGGATTTTCATCCTTCCGAAATAAAACATAACGGTGCTTACTTTCAAATCCAGACTCAATGTGAAGTCATTAGCGCTGCTTAATTATCACAAAACAGTAAATTTGATGCTGCACCGCTGCATTTTTGTTTTAGGAAGAAAATCTTCCTGCCCATTTCTCACGAACCCGGTCCACACAATAGTAAACCATAGGAACAATAAAAACAGTGAGACACAGGCTTGTTGTCAGTCCGCCTATAATAACCCATGCCAGCCCATTTTTCCATTCGCTTCCCGCAGCGGTGCTTGTCGCAATTGGGAGCATCCCGATAATCATAGCAAGGGTAGTCATTAGTATAGGACGGAGTCTGGTTCTGCCCGCCTCCACCAGAGCTGTCCAGGTAGTATCACCATGTTCTTTGCGGTGATTGGCAAAATCAACAATCAAAATCGCATTCTTGGCCACTAGCCCCAAAAGCATAATCATACCCAGTATGGTAAAAATACTCATAGAAGATTTCGTCAGCGCCAGAATAAGGAATACCCCAAGGAAAGCCACAGGTATGGCAAAAAACACTACAAAAGGATATACAAAGTTGTTGTAAAGCGCCACCATTACCAGATACATCAGCAGTAAAGCCGCTACAATGGCCGCAGCAAGTGAGCTGAAAGAATCTGCCTGACGCTCTGCATCCCCTGTCCATCGCATATCGATGCCCTCAGGCAGGGGTTTCTCCAGCAGCGACTTATTGATACGGTCTACCAGTTCTCCCGATGTGATTCCAAGAATATTGCTTTTTACCGTAACTGAAGAACGCCTGTCTTTACGCTCCAATACACTTGGACCGCTGGTCTGGGAGATTTCGGCAAACTGTGACAGGCTTATGAGTTTCCCTGAATCATTAATAAAGGAAATGTTTCTGACATCCTCCACATCATGTTTGTTGAAGTCATCAAATTTTACCCTGATGTCATATTCATTGTTCCCCACACGATATTTCGCCTCGTCATCCCCCGCATAGGCATTCTGCAGTGTAGCCCCCACGCTGTTGATGGTAAGGCCAAGCTGCCCCATTTTGTCACGGTCAATTTTCACCTCAACCTCCGGGTTTCCTGCCTCTACGCTCAAACTCGCGCTTATCGCCCCCGGCATTACCGCTATGCGTGATTTGAGCTCATTGGCAGCTTCCATTAATTTTTCCTTATCTTCTCCGTTTAATACAATCTGGATCGGGTCTCCCCCGTTAATCATGCTCACCATGCTCGGGCTGACCTTCACCCCCGGAAAATGCTGCGCTATCTCCTGGCTTTTTTTAAGCATCAGCTGCTCGGTGGTGCTGGTGCGCTGGGTTTTATCAATCACCGTTACTGTAAGCTCTGTTTTGTAATCTGAACCTACTCCCGCTACAACAGAAGACGTGCTGCTTCCGGCAACGTTGCTGAAAACTGTGGTTACATCAGCCTGTCTGCGCAGGTAATTTTCAATCTCAAGACTGCGCAGGTTATTCTGTTTTACTGTCAGGTTTTTATCAAACTCCAAAGCAAGCCTGAACTGCCCTTTATCACTCTGGGTAACAAATTCATTTCCGATAACACCCAGTTTCAGAACTGCAGTGATGCTTAGAAAAAGCCCCAGTATTAAACCGCTCATTATTAATTTGTGCTGCAGCGTCCATTTAAGGGCACCGACATACCAATGGGTCAGGGCATCGATTATTTTTTCAAACCACACCAGAGGCTTGTGGAAAAAATTGTCATTGTTTAAAATAGTAATCTTCCCAAAACGTGATGCCAGCCAGGGAGTCAGCGTATAACATACAAACAGGCTCATTAAGGTGGCAACTACAATGGTAACGGAATACTGGCGCAGTATATCCCCTATCGTATTCTGTATCAGGCAAAGCGGACCAAATACCACAACGTCTACTGTTGTGATGGCCAGGGCTGAAAAGCCGATTTCATTTCGCCCGTCAAGCGCCGCAGTTCGTTTGTCTTTGCCCATATGCAGGTGCCGGTGAATATTCTCCAGCACTACAATACTGTCATCGACCAGAATCCCAATGACCAGTGACAGGGCCAGAAGGCTCATTAGATTTAGTGTAAACCCAAAAAGGTACATGGCTATAAAGGTGGATATGAGTGAGGTCGGAATGGCAACCAGTACAATAAGCGAATCCCTGAGACTGTGCAGGAAAAGCAGCATAATGGCCGCAACCAGAAACACCGCAATTATAAGATCATGCACCACACCATCAGCTGAATCCAGCGTATAATCTGCCGAATCATCTGCAATGATGAATTTTACCCCGCTTTTCGAATATCTTTTCTCTATCGTGCCGATCTTCTGCTTTACCTGTTCACTGATATCCACAGCATTGGCATCACCCTGCTTTTTGATTAAAATCCCAATCCCATTCTGACCGTTATAGCGGAACACCGAACTCGGGTCTTTGGTGACATCGGAAACTGTAGCTACATCGCCTAATTTTACAGGGCTTCCTGCGGCGGGAAGTGCAACAATAACTTCTTTTAACTGCTCCACTGAGGTGAATTTTCCCGCAAGGCGCACTGTCATCTGCCCAATACTGCCTTCAGATTTAACTTTACCGGCCGGAAACTCAACATTGGCATTATTGATCGCCTGTGTAATGGATAATATCGAAAGGCCGTAATAGTCCAGTTTGTCTTTAATGACATTTACCTGAATTTCCCTTTCCTGGCCTCCAATTAAAGTAATCTCACCTACCCCTCCAATCTGCTGAAGCTGGGGTTTGATCTCATTTTTCATGACATCATAAAACGCCGCATTGGTCAGGTTTGAAGTGGCGGTAAGCTGCATAATAGGAGAATCACTCGGGGTAACCTTGGAGATGCTCGGCGTTTTTACATCATCAGGAAGCTCACTTAAAATATTATTAATTTTTCTCTGGACTTCCTGTTCCTTGCTGTCGATATCTGTTCCCACATTAAACTCAGCTGTGATAATGGAGTTTCCTTCCATTGACTGGGAGGATATTGTTTTAATCCCGTCAACCCCGCTCAGTACATCCTCTATTTCCTTGGTTACGGTCTGCTCGACATTCACCGGTGCGGCTCCCGGATACTGGGTCGTAACGACAAGTGTAGGCTGGCTCATATCGGGCATAAGCTCATAACTAAGCTTGGTGTAGCAGAAGGCCCCGCCTAAAAGAAGGACCGCAAAGATTACAATAATCAGCGACGGTCTTTTGATTGATATTTCGGTTAATGTCATATTGTTATTTTTTTAACTTTTGATACATACCGGTGCATCCGGCCTGTACAATTAAACTTATTTTGCAATGGATACTTTAGTCCCGTTGGTTAGGTTCACCAGCCCGCCCGATACAACCTGCATGCCTTTGTCGAGTCCTGCAGTAACCTCTATACGGGTTTCATTTCCTCCGCCTGTCTGAATATTACGGATTTTTGCCGCCCCGTTCTCGATCACATATACCTGCGGTTTTATAGATGATCCGATTAAGGCTGATCTTGGAATTGTAAGGGCCTGGTCCGAGACTGTGCTCTGCAGTGAAACAGTGCCGTACATACCCGATCTTAATAAAGACTTGGCATTAGGGACAAGGATTCGTATCATGAAATTATGCGAAGCATCTGCTTTTGATGCAATCAGGTCAACCTTTCCCTGAAAAGAGATTCCGGGATGCACATCGGTACTGATTGAAATACTCTGCCCTGATCTGAATTGGGAAACGCTCTTCTCAGGAACATTAATTTCAAGTTTTACAGAGCTGATATCTATTAAAGCAGCCATTTCCATACTTGGCGACACTATAGCCCCCAGGTCAAAATTACGGGTAGTGATAATACCGCTGAAGGGCGCCCTTATGGTATGCTGGTTCAACTGCTTTTTCATTTGGTCGATCTCGGCCTTAGAGGTCAAAACATCTGTTTTGGCATTGTCTATCTGTAGCTGTGTAACCCCTGATACGGCCTGCTGATAACGTCTCAGGACATTGGAAGCTTTATCATAACTAGCTTGTGCAGACTGCAGCTGGGCACGGATAAGATCATTGTCCAGCTGGGCGATGACCTGCCCGGCCTGTATATGGGATCCTTCTTCTACATTTACTTTAACCACTTTTCCTGATATCTCCGAGCCGACAATCACTTCCCTGTTTGGACTGAATGACCCCGTAAAAGAGTTTGTAAGGTCAAAACGGCCGGATTTTACTGTATCGGCCTGAACAATTACAGCCGTATTCACATCGGGGTGGTATACTTTTGAAACTACTTCTTTTTTATTATTAATAAGCTTGAAAACCACTGCGGCAAGCATGCCCCCTGCAATCACTACTGTAATAATTAATTTGGTTGATCTGTTCATTTTTATATTTATTTTAATGCTTCTAGTTTAAAATTTATATGCCTGTCCCTATCAAGGCAGGAGTTTTCCTTTTGCTTTTTTAAGGTCCAGTTCAGCCTGCTTAATGTTGATAAGCGCCGTTACGTAATTGTTTTGTGCTGTCTGCTGGTCACTGGTGGTATTAATCACATCACTTACTTTTACAAGCCCGCTTTGATACTGTACATTGATATCATTCATTACTTTCTGTGCCAGGGCTAGATTTCTTTTTTGGTTTTGATACGTAATGAGGTTACTGTTTAAATCTGCCAGTGCATTAGCCGCATCCTTCTCATTCTGCTGCAGGGTCTGCTTGGTCTGTACCTCTAATTTGCTGATTTCTATCTCTTTTTGTTTCGCCTGATACTTTATGCTGAAGCCGTCAAAAACAGGTACTTTTAATTTCACGCCCAAAGTAGAGCTTGGATAGAATTTGTCGTTTATATTCTTAAAAGGGCTGAAATCATTATAATAGCCGTTTACACCATAATTGGCAAAAAACGAAAGTGTAGGCAGGTAGCCTGCTTTAATATTTTTATACTCCAGTTCGGAAACTTTTTTGTTCTGCACCAGCTGCAGGTAATTGGTTTTCTGCGCCGCATCAAAGTCATTCAATGATGCTGAAATCAATTCTTCATCCTTAAATGGATAAACTCTCACCACTTGGTCCAGCGGCATATTCATTAAAACTTTCAGCAGGTTATAGTACTTTTCCTTGCTGTTTTGAAGTCCGGCAAGGTCTGCTTTGGTATTATCACGGGTTACAGTAAGCCGGTCCACATCTGTCTCTGTGGCAAGCCCTGCTGCCAGCTGATCCATACTGCTTTTTAATAGCGCTTCCGTGTTCTGCAGGCTGAGCCCTGTTAATTCTTCCTGTTTTAAAAGCGACTGGATATTGTAATAAGTAGCCGCCACATTATACACCAGATCTTCCTGGCTGCTTTTAATCTGAAGCTGATTGCCCGCCACAAGAAGTTTTGCCGCCTTTAAGGCTATCACTGCAGAAGCATTAAAAAGGGTTTGGGAAAGCTCTGCAGTAGCCGATGTATTCTGGGCTACACCCAGCTGGGCAGCGGAATAAGTCCCGGCCTGCCCCCCGAATGTTTCTCCCGGCAGCACCGAAGTCTGCACCTTAGGGGAATATTGATAACTTCCGTTGAGATTAATACTGGGAAGCAGTGCACTGTACGCCTGCTTTATGGAGGCATTTGTTTTATCCAGGTCCAGGGCATCTGCTTTTAATTGAAGACTCTCTCTGAGTGCTGTGGCTGTACACTGCTCAAGGGTATAAGTCTCCTGAGCCTGCAGGCTTCCGCTTATCACTATCGTAGATAAGATAGTCCAGTAGAAGATGTAAATCTTGTGTTTCATACTATTTTAATCTTTATTTATTGGGTTTATTAGGTTCGACTTTTTTGTTCGACTTTTTTGTCGAATTATGTATAAAAAATTTTTGCCTCTTCTTACAGGTCAAATGTAATATTCGACTTTTTTGTTCGACTTTTTTGTCGAATACAGAGCAAAAAAATATTACGGCAGAAATGCCGTTTCAACAAACTTAAGCAGGTATTCCCTGCGTTCATTCATCAGATTAATATAAGCTTCATCAGTGAGCTTCATAAAGGTTTTTATCGCTCCCATACCGGCAAATGGGAACATACACATTGACATTAAAGAAATAAATATCTGCTCCGGATTTCCTTTAAGCTCTCCATTAGCGCAGGCTTTTTGAATGGCGCTCATCAAATAACTTGGAAGGTCCTTATCATCACTGTCTCTTGCCATGAGCATAAGTTCAGGATTTTCATTAAATTCATTAAGCATAAATAAATCTATTTCGGGTGTTTGTATCGCACTTTCAATATATCCTCCTACAAACTGTTTCATAATGTCAATAACCGGCCTGTCCAGATCACCATAATTGGTAACTCTGGAACCTATCGCTGAGAAAAAATCTTTTAAAACCTCTGAGAACAAATTCTCTTTGCTGTGGAAATAATAATGCAGGGCAGTACGCCCGATTTTAGCCTCATCTGCAATCTCCTTTAATCGTGTCCCGGCAAAACCTCTTTTTACAAATATCTTTTTTGCCGCAATTTTGATCAGCGTCTTGGTATCTGAAGCAGATTCATCATATAACATAGTGTTCGACTTTTTTGTTCGACACAAATGTCGAATATTAATTTAACTCTGCAAACTTTTATGTCAAATTTATGAAAATTTTAAATCTATATCGATTTCAAAAAGTTTTTTAATTTCAAACAAAACAATTAATACACTAATAAACAAGCAATTAAAATTTAAATTCTGCAGATAAATACAAAATAATACTTTAAGGTTAATCTTATCCTAAACAAAGGCAATATTTAAGAGAAAAGTATAATTTTGTCACATTTGATAATCAAATCTATGAAAAAGAAACTCTGGCTCAATGCTTTCCTTATATCTCCGATAATTGCTTTATATGCGGCAAGCCCGGCATATTTTGTAGATAATCTCAGTTTAAGCTTCTCCCTTCTTTTCTTTGCTATTATTACCGTTGCCACCCTTATACTGTGGGCAGCCCATATCTATTTAGCATTAAACCTTCCTCATCTGCATCTGATATGGAAATTCTTAATTGCCCATGCTGTCATTTTTTTAACAAGATTGCTTTCCCAGGCTATGCTGCCTTTTGAGGATCTTTCCAGATACTCTATAGAAAATCAGCATCTCGTCTACAGTATTTTCATCTCGCTGCTTCCCAATGCCGTTATTATGATCTTATGCCGGACTATAGTGGCTGATTTTAAAAGAAACGCTGCCGAAAAAGAAGTTCAGGAACTCAGGCTTCAGAACAGTGAGGCTCAGAAACTGGTTTTAGCACAGCAGCTCCAGCCTCATTTTTTGTTCAATGCTCTGGGGGTTTTAAAGTCGCTCATCTCTACAAATGAGAAAAAAGCAGTTGAATATACCATACGTTTGTCCCATTTTCTACAGTATTCTATTCATTCCCAAAAAGAAGATGTAGTAATTCTGGAAAAAGAACTGGAATTTGTGAGGGACTATATTGCCCTGCAGGAAGTACGCTTTGAGGATGCCTTCTCCTGCAGCATTGATATACCGCCGGCAGTTTTCCACCACAAAATTCCCATATTTGCTTTACAGACACTCGTTGAGAATATTTTCAAGCACAATCATTTTACAAAGAAAAGGCCCCTGCATTTTTCAATCACCTATCTTGAGGATAATTTAATGGTAAGCAATATTAAAATCCCGGCAAAACATGTCGAACAAAACCATACCGGACTCTCAAACCTCAATAACCGGTACCTGCTTATAACCGATAAAGAAATAATAATAAATCAGACCGAGGATAATTTCACAGTCATAATTCCGACCATATCATAGATGAAAATTATAATAATTGAAGATGAGAAACCCCTGGCAGAAGATCTCTCAAGAACAATCTTATCTATTATACCAGAAGCGGTTATTAAAGCCGTAATACCATCGGTGGAAGAAGGTATCGAATACCTGTCCAAATCACCCGATATTGACCTGATCTTTTCCGATATCAAACTCGGCGACGGATTAAGCTTTGATATATTCAAAGAAGTCGACAATAAGGTTCCCGTTATATTCTGTACGGCATTCAACCAGTATACCCTTGAAGCTTTTGATTCGATGGGCATCGATTATATTATAAAACCGTTCTCTAACGAGGCCGTTGCAAAAGCTCTTCAGAAATTTAAATTATTACAGCCTAAAGCCCCTGTTGACTTTGCTAAAATAATCAGCACCTTTAAAACACAGTCAATGCCTTCTGTTATTGTTTATCAGGGGGAAAAAATCATCCCAATATCAGGAAATAACATTGCCTTGTTCTACATTCAGGACAATGCCGTTATTGCCTATACTTTTGATAAAAAAACCTGGGTTCTGGGGCCAAAACTAGATATCCTGGAGCAGAAATTTTTTCCTTTTTTCTACAGGGCCAACCGCCAGTTTCTAATTAACCGCAAAGCTGTCAATTCAGCCTCACAGTATTTTCACCGCAAAATAATACTGACTTTAAACATTGATTTTCCCGAAAAAATACTCGTAGGGAAAGAAAAAGTTACAGACTTTCTGGAATGGCTTTCCCAAAATTGATGCATTTTATTTTTTTGTCCACTTTATATGCCTTTCTGTCCACTTCATTTAAAATATCCTTAAAACTTAGTAATGCTTTTTCATTTTTGCTGTAAAACACAGTAATAAATGAAAACATTTTTAATAAGGCATTTTGCATTAGCTGCGATGCTTTTCTCTTCCGCTGTGGCAATGGCCCAGAAATACACCATAAGCGGAACCATAAAAGATAAAAATAACGGTGAGTTCATGATAGGAGCTGCTGTGCAGATAGCGGAAAATCCTGCTGCTGGAGCGATAACCAATGAATACGGTTTCTATTCCCTCTCAATGCCGGAGGGAGAGTATACCATACTCTGCAGTTACGCAGGGTTCGACCAGCAGCAGAAGTCCGTTACCCTGAATAAAAATATCCGTCTGGACTGGCTTTTGGACACCCCAAGGACAAATGCACTGGATGAAGTGGTAGTGGGTTCTGTAAAAAAAGACAAGAATCTCTCTCAGGCCCAGATGGGTATTGAAACCCTAAACATTAAAAAAATAGAAAAACTGCCGGTGCTCTTCGGAGAAAAGGATGTAATGAAAACCATCCAGCTGCTTCCCGGCATTAAAAGCAATGGCGAAGGCAGCAGCGGTTTCAGCGTCAGGGGCGGCGCCGCTGACCAGAATTTAATTTTACTTGATGAGGCCCCCGTTTATAATGCTTCCCACCTTTTGGGATTCTTCAGCACTTTCAATAGTGATGCCTTAAAAGATGCCAGTATCATAAAAGGAAACAGCCCCTCACAATATGGGGGGCGGCTTTCCTCGGTTATGGACGTGAAGATGAAAGATGGGAACAATCAGGACTACAATGTAACGGGAGGTATCGGACTTATCAGCAGCAGACTGAGCGTAGAAGGCCCTATCCAAAAAGACAAGTCCTCTTTTATAATATCAGGCAGAAGGACTTATGCTGATTTATTTCTTAGGGGCAGCGAAGATTTCAAAGACAGCAAACTCTACTTCTATGACCTTAATATCAAAGCCAACTACCAGATCAACAGCAATAACCGCATCTATCTCTCGGGTTATTTCGGACGTGATGTACTGGGACTGGGAAGTACATTTGGCACCGATTGGGGAAATACAACAGCGACCCTTAGATGGAACAGTATTCTCAGCAGGCAGCTCTTTTCAAATACTTCACTCATATACAGCAATTACGATTATAAATTAAATTTTGAAAGTGCAGGCAGTAATCTGGGGCTTAATTCCCAAATTAAAGATTATAACCTCAAACAGGATTTTTCATGGTTTGCCAGCAGCAAACATTCCCTTAGATTTGGGCTTCAGTCCATATATCACGGCATAACACCCAGCAAGTCTTCAGGTACCAGTGTGGACAGCTACCCTAAAAAAACCAGGTACTCATGGGAAAATGCCTTATATATTAATGACGATTTCAAAGCCTCCGAGCAGCTGACTCTCAATTACGGATTAAGGCTTTCTGCATTTACGATCATCGGCGGGGATACCTATAATATTTATCAGAACGGCGAGCTTACCGGCAGCAGGGATCTTGAGAAAGGCACTCTGGGCAAAACATACCTTAATCTGGAACCGCGTCTGACAGCCAATTACCGTATTGATGAACTCAGCAGTGTAAAGGCCGGATATTCCCGAAATACACAAAACCTGCATTTATTAAGCAACAGCAGCTCGGGCAGTCCTTCGGATCAGTGGATTGGAAGCAGTTATACAGTAAAACCTGAAATTGCTGATCAGTTCAGTGTGGGGTACAGCAGAAACTTCTCCGATAACAACTACGAGATAAATACTGAGGTGTATTATAAGGATATGCAGAATCAGATTGATTATAAAAATGGGGCAGAAATCACTTTTGATGCAGGAAAAGATGTCGAAAGCGAACTGCTTTTTGGTAAAGGAAGGGCTTACGGTGTCGAACTTATTGCAAAAAAGAAAAGCGGAAAATTAACCGGATGGGTATCCTATACTTTATCAAAAACAGAGCGGAAGATAGACGGTATTAATAACGATAAATGGTATAATACACGTCTGGATAAAACCCATGACCTCTCAGTAGTAGCCACCTATACCCTTAATCCTAAATGGTCTTTGTCCGGACTCTTTGTTTACAGCACCGGAAATGCCGTGACCTTTCCTACCGGAAAATACGAACTTAACGGACAGACGGTTTTTCAATACAGCAGCCGTAATGCAGACAGGATGCCGGATTATCACAGAATGGACCTGAGCGCTACCTACGAACCAAATAAAAAAAAGCGATTCCACGGCTCTTGGACTTTTGGCCTCTACAATGTTTACGGTCGTGAGAATGCATACACCATAACTTTTGAAGACAATCCTGATAAGCCCGGCACGACCCGTGCCATGCAGACATCACTCTTTAGATGGGTGCCAAACGTAACTTATAACTTCAAATTTTAAAAATGAAAAATATACTTTTTATACTATTCTGCGCCTTTCTTTTCAGCAGCTGTGAAAAAGAAATAGATCTGCAGCTCGATGACAAAAGCGGCACCATTGTCATTGAAGGAAATATCACAGACCAGCAGGGACCTTACTATGTCCGTATCACCAGATCGGTGGCTTTTACCGAAGATAACCAATACCCTGCAATTACTGATGCTGTAGTAACCATTAGTGATAATACCGGACAGAGTGAAACGCTTCAGTACGAAGGAGACGGGCGCTACAAGACAAGCAGTCTGGTTTCAAGCCCGGGTAATACCTATACGCTCAATGTACTCATTGACGGGGTAAATTACTCCGCACAAAGCACAATGCCCTCCCCTGTTACCCTCGACGGCCTGATTCAGGACTCCATTACCATAGCAGGTGAAACCACTTATAATATCCTGCCTGTTTATACCGATCCCTCTTTTCTGGGCAACCGTTATCTGTTCATTTTGACCATTGACGGCAAAACAGATAAAACCCTTCAGGTATTTTCTGATAATATCAACAACGGTATGGTAAACCAAAGAACTATAATGCCGTCCCTGGACGACGATGACGAAATTGTACCTGGTGATATTATAAATGTAGAGATGCAGTGTATCGATCAAAATATATATACCTATTACAGTGCCCTGATCCAAATCTCCGGCGGCGGCGGCCCGGGAGGCAGTGTGACCCCCGCAAATCCGCCAAGTAATATAAACAACGGGGCGTTAGGTTATTTTTCTGCCCATACCACTGCTTCCAAAAGCATGGTAATTCAATAAAACAGCATGAGAGACAGTAGAATTTACAGCAATAGTTTAATGAAAAGGTGGAGCATCATGGCTTTCTTTAAATTCATAACTATCTCTTTTGCCTTATTTGGATTTACATGGATCTATAATCTGTGTTCCTATGAATATGCCGCTTATTATTACAGTGAAGGTTTTTATCAAAATTCCCCGGATGATACCTCTTATGGGAAACAAAAAATAATCAGGCTTCAGGATACAATACTGCAGCGTTATACAGGCATATTTGTACTTGACACAGACTCCTCACAGCGGATTGTTATTTCACTTAAAAACAACCGGCTCTCTATAGCAAATAACAATTGGAACAAAATAATTCTTCCCGGCAGCGAGACCTTATTTTTTGAGAATTCAGAAGTACAAAACAGCTACAACTTTGTACTTAATCCAAAAACTAAGTCATATGACCTGATTATCACTTGCGCCGGGATAAAATTCAAAATGAGAAAACTGCAGTAAAAAAAGGGCTTTTAAATTATAAGCACCACACCTCTGACAATTCAAAAATTAGATTCAAAAAATACCACAGCACCAAAAATGCCTGTCAAATAATACAATACCCGCCATGGATTATCCAAAAACAAAAATCAATCTTATAATTCTGTTCTGTTTTATTATATTCAATGTGAAAGCACAGAACGATTCCATAACCAAGTTAGAAGCAGCCAACAAGTTAACGGCAACTGAAATTTTTCTAAGCCAGCCTGCCTTCAGTACTTATAAAGACAATTACTTCTCCACCGGCACCACCTTAAGGGAGCCGCCCTCCTCGGATAATTCCGATGCCAAGTTTCAAATCAGCATTAAATACAGGCTGTCTAAAAACCCTGTATTTGACAACGTATACGGCTTTTTGACCTATACTCAAAAAGCATTCTGGGACATTTACAAAGAATCGTTTCCTTTCAGGGATATTAATTTTAATCCGGGTATAGGCATGATAAGGCCTTTTATGACTAAAAAAGGCAGACTTGGGTATTATTCCTTAATGGTAGAACACGAATCCAATGGTAAAGACAGTCTTTCTTCCAGAAGCTGGAATTTTGTATCGCTGAACTGGAGCGAGGAAATCAGCCGCAGAGTACTTCTGGAAGCTAAAATTGTCCTCCCTTTCGGCTCTAAATCAGACAATCCCGATCTTTTAAAATATATTGGATACAGTGATCTGGGATTAACCTATATATTCAAACCCCAGAGGCTCTATGCCAAAATCAACCTTAAGACCGGTGCTTCCTGGTCATGGAAAGGCTCTATAGAAACCCAATTGATTATGAAGCCCAAGGAATCTTCCAACTTATACCTGATGCTGCAGGGATTTCACGGCTATGGGGAGAGTCTTCTGCAGTACGATAAAAAAGTAAGCATGATCAGGGCAGGGATTATAATTAAACCCAATTTCATGAATTTCTTCTAAAAACAAACCTCAATCAGGCCAAATACTTCATTTTAAGGCCTGCAGCAGCTAAAAATGGGTTTCTGTCCACTTTAAACATTATTTGTCCAGTTCGCATTCAATACAGTTTCATACCTGATCCCAGATGAACATTTTTGCAGTATAAAATTTCAAATTATGAACGCAAAAAAAATTATTATCAGCCTTAGTGCTATAGCCCTTATGAGTTTTCAAACTGCTGCCTATGATCCTAATACCTTAATTGGAAACTGGAAAGGTGAAGGTGAACCGGGTATTTCTGTAGAATTTTATTTAGCCACTGACGGCGCATATTACGGAAAACTAAATGACAAAACCGATAAAAATTACGGAAAAATTGTCTTTAAGAAAATTATATACAACCCGAAAGAAAAGAACTTCACAGGAACCCTTATCCCGGCCGACAAAGATATTACCCTTAGTGTAACGGTGAGCTTTGAAAGCAGCAGCAGGATAAAAGTGATCGCTAAAAAATTCCTGATAACAAGAGTGGTTTATTTTTCAAAAACAAAGCAGTCATGAAAAAAATCATTTTAATTCTAATACTGCTTATAGTGTCCCATACCCGTGCACAGGAAAAATTTACGGACCTGGACGGCCTTTTAGTATATGCTTCCAAAAACAGTTTAACGCTGCAGAGCAATACTATTAAGCTCACAAAGGCAAAAAAGGCAAAACTTGCCGCTGTTATAAGTATATTGGATCCCACAGGCACTCAGACTTTAACCTTTAAAAATAACACCAAACTGGGAGTAACATTATTTCCCGATGAAAACAATCCTGGAAAATATAATGAAATAAAGCTTGGACAGCAGTATAATACTTCCATTGATCAGACTTTAGACATCAAACTGATCAACTTTGAGGGCTGGGAAAGACTCAAACTGGCTAAAATTAATATTGACCTGACCAGCTCAAATTCAATGATAACATTAAAAGAGCTTCAGGAAAACATTGCCGCCAATTATTACAATATTGTTTCGCTGCAGGCGCAGAAAGTAAGTGCAGTGCAGAATCAGGCTGTAGCAGATACACTCTATCAGATCGCCTCAAATAAATACCTTCAGGGACAGGTGAAACAGCAGGATATAAATGATTCTAAGTCTGCTTTTCTAAATGCACAGGAAAACACCAATCAGATTCAATACCTTATTGAACAGAATTATTTAAGCCTGAAAATACTCTGCGACATTCCCGAAGAAAAAGAAATTATAATAGAGAACAAAAAAGAGGATTTTTCAGAACTTTTTGTACCCACAGTAGAAGAAAACAAACTCAATGTCGAGAATTCAATGCTGCAGGAAAAATATGCCCTGAGGTCCTTGAAACAGATAAAAAGATCCATACTGCCAAGTTTGTCATTTATAACCAATTCTTCTTCACAGCAGTACAATGATGCTTTTAAACTCTTTGAAGGAACCTGGTATAAAAGCAGTTATATGGGGCTTAAACTCTCTATGCCGTTTCCTGACTATACGATGACCTCTAAAAAGTATAATGCGAAATATGAATATGAGCTGGCAAAAAATTCTTCTCAGCAGGCTGAAATCAAATCTGCTTTGGAAGTTAAAAAACTGGAAAACGAATACAGTAAAAATAAATCCCAGTTTCTGTCCAATAAAGAGGTTTTTGCCCTGAGAAAAGATACCTATGCAAAAAACAAGAATCTGTACGCTGAGGGACTGCAGTCTCTGGAAAATACTTTAAACAGTTATAATTCAATGGTAAACGCAGAATACAGCCTTATCTCATCACGAATCAATGTTGACTTAACACTTGCAAAAATTGACATCAATAATAAAATCAGATAATATGAAAAAGTCTTTAATCATTATTGTTTTATCGCTGCTGGCAGCATCCTGCGGAAAAAAAACAGCCGAAACCAAACCTATTAGAAAAGATGTTACCGAATCCGTTTTTGCATCGGGTATACTCGAAGCAAAAGGTACTTATGATTTAACAGCCCAGTCAGACGGTTATTTATTAAATATAAATTTTGAACAGGGAGATTTAATTTACAAGGGGCAGATACTGGCAGAGCTTGACAACAGGGAAAGTGATTTCAATACGCAGAGTGCAAGTGATTTGTTCCGGATTTCACAGTTCAATATGTCCTCAAATGCTCCGGCACTGGTACAGGCACAGAGCGCTATTACTCTTGCGAAACAAAAATTGGAATTGGATTCCCTGCAGGAACACCGCTACAAATCACTTTCAGAGAGAAACAGCATTGCTAAAGTAGATTATGAAAATGTACTCTATACCTACAATACTTCCAAAAGTAATTATCAGACGGCAGTCGAGAATTACAAAAAATTAAAACAGGAAGCCCAGCAGCAGCTCATTACAAACAAAGCTGCCAAGGAAATAAATAAAATTATTTTAAGTAAAAATGAAATCAAGGCTGTCGTTCCTGGAAGGGTGTATAAAAAATTAAAACAGCAGGGCGACTTTGTAAAAAAAGGGGATGTTATTGCTACTATTGGCGATGCTGATACTATTTATGCAAAAGTAAATATTGATGAGACCAATATTTCTAAAATAAAAATCGGACAGCATGCTGTTGTCCAGCTCAACATCAATAAAAGTAAAAACTACAGGGGTGTGGTCTCTGAGATTTACTCGTCCTTTGATGATGCCACACAGTCTTTTATCTGTAAAATTTATTTTGAAGATAATATAGGCTTTAATATTGTCAATACCCAGCTTCAGGCAAATATTATTATTGGGGTTCAGAAAAATGCCCTGCTGATCCCAAGAAACTACCTTGACTTTTCTAACTACGTCCAAATTAAGGGACAAAAAGAAAAAACGAAAGTAGTCACTAATTTCATCAGCAATGACTGGGTTCAGGTTCTCTCGGGCATTGACCAGAACACCACTTTAATAACCGAAAACCTTCCGGAGAACAATATCAAGACTTCAGAAGCAGGTTCTCAATTAAAATAAACGTGTTATGAAAAACATCAATTACGACATTGCCCTCACCCATATTCTTACCCGAAAAAAGCAGACTTTAGTAGCTGCTCTGGGAGTAACCATAGGGGTAGCTATTTATCTTTTCATGAATTCCCTGGGTTCGGGATTTAATAAATACGGGACAGCGGAAATATTCAAAAATAATGCGCATATTAAAATTTATAAAAAAGATGAAACAAGCAGCGTCCTGAGCAGCGATAAATCCACTTTAAATGTTATTGTAAATCCGCAGGTAACAACCTTATCCAAAACAATAATCAATCCCCAGTCCCTGCTCAATACTGTCAGGAAAGAACCCTATATCACAAATGCAATTGAAGTTGTGGATGTCTCTGTTTTTTACAACAAAGGCAAAACCCAGCTCAAAGGCACAAGTGACGGCGTCAATATGGTTGAGTATGCCCAGATGTACAATACCAGTGCCTATATGCTGGCCGGGGATGTAAAAAATTTAAAACAGAATTTAAACGGGATCATTATAGGCAAAGGCATAGCTGAAAAATTCAGTTTAAATATGGATGATAACATTACAGTCACCTCTTCCTATGGTGTGAGTAAAGTCCTTAAAGTTGTTGGGATTTTCAGTATGGGAAATAGTCTGACTGACGATTCAAAATCATTTATGAATATCAGCACTGCCCAGCAGTTTTTAAAAGAAGGATCTTCTTACGTCACCACTATTTATGCCAATACAGTCAATTCGGATAATTCAACCCAGTACGCTCAAAAATTACAGGCGCTGACCCCTTATACGGTTGAAGACTGGAAAACCAGCAATGCTGACATATTAAGCAGTGATGTGACCAGAAAAACACTTATGACTTCCATTTCCCTTTCCATTCTTCTTGTTGCGGCATTCGGGATATACAATATCCTGAGTGCTACAATAACCCAGAAAATAAATGACATTGCCATCTTAAAAGCTTTAGGGTTTAAAGGAAAAGATGTTATTCGGATTTTTATAACAGAAGCCGTTATAATGGGCATAATAGGCAACTTTTTAGGATTGTGTTTTGGAGGTGCTTTAATCTATGTCTTATCACATATTCAGCTCAGCGGAACAAATTCCACCTTCCCGATTTACTTTGAAGCAAAGCTTTTTGCCCAGAGTTTTCTGCTGGGATTAATTATCACAATCTGCGCCGGTTATTTCCCGGCAAAAAAAGCAGCCAATGTAGACCCGGTATCAATTTTTAGAAAATAAAGTGATGGATAACAAAGAACTGGTGCTCAGCACAAACAATTTAGGCAAATACTTTTATGAACCTTCCAAATTCAAAGTATTAAATGATATAAGCATTCAGGCCTATAAAGGCGAGTTTCTGACCTTAGTAGGGAAAAGCGGTTCAGGAAAGTCCACCCTTCTCTACTGCCTCAGCACAATGGATACTGATTACGACGGTGAACTTCATATTTTGGGAAATAAAATTACAGGGAAAAAACCCGATGAACTCGCTGCAATCAGAAACAGGCATATCGGATTTGTCTTTCAGTTCCATTACCTGCTGCCCGAATTTACATGCCTGAAAAATATCATGATCCCGGCCCTGAAACTGGGAACGTACAGTTATAAGGAAATTGAAGAAAAAGCATATCAGAAACTGGAAGCTTTAGGATTGAAAGATCTGGCATTAAAACAGGCTTCTAAACTCAGCGGCGGCCAGCAGCAGAGAGTATCAATAGCCCGAGCACTGATAAACGACCCCGCAATAATAATGTGTGACGAACCGACGGGGAATCTGGACAGCAAGAATACGCAGATTGTATATGATATTTTCAAGCAGCTCTCCCATGAGACACACCAGACCATAATTGCAGTTACCCATGATAATGATTTTGCCAAAGCAAGCGACAGGACAATTGAACTCGAAGACGGACATATAACAAACCATCGAAAACTCTTATTTGATTAGATAACTTATAAAGAAACCGCGATATATACCTAAAGATGATAAATGTAAAAGTGAATTTAAAATACTGCTCTTTTAAGTAAAAATTATTTCCTGATTCATATATAAAACCCTCTTACACCACATAAATCTAAAATCCATATGCCTAATTTAATAACTGCGCTGCTCTCTGAAAAGAAAGCCATGATGATACTGAGCCTGCTCTCAGCACAACTGATTTTTTCACAAAAAATATACGAATACAATTCCCCTGGAGCAAACTGCTACAGCCAGTACTTATTTAAAGAAAATACACCGCTTCCAAAAGGGGTGCTGGTTATAGATGCAAAGGGAGCAGATTTAAAAGCGTATAATGAAAGCAACCCGTATTTAAACTCAGGTCTCTTCAAAGATTATAACTTTTTATATATCAACATCTTAAGCAAAGAAAACGAAATTCCTTTAAACTGCTACAACGTAATCATTTACACCGTAGCCTATATTCATGATGTTAATGAATCGGTTTTCTTTTTGGTCAGTGCCTCAGGCCTGACAAATCCGGATGCTCCTTTTTTCATTAAAAACAGCAGCTACCCCTTTAACATTATCAATAATAGCCAAAGCAGTTTAGAAAAATTAAAAACCGAACTCGATGCTGCACTGATCAGCAAAGCTTACAAAAACCCTAAGGTTTATACCAGTGAAGAGATTCAGGCAAAAAAAATGTTAAACTATAAACGAAATTTTGATGCCTCATTCTTTTATTCCCCTTTAGTTTTTTTTGGGCCAAAACTAAATAGTACCAGTGATGTTGTGGGGACTTACGGCCTTAGTTTTAGAAAATCTCTCTCATCACAAACTGCAGTGCTACTTAATTTTAATATGGGATCTAAAAAACCGGACAAGAGCGCTATTATGCAGCAGGTTCAATCCAATCAAAAAGGAAACATCTATTCCTTTGTTTTGTTTGGAGGGGAACTGATGTTCCGATATTATGACAATCCTGATAAACCTTTACGATTGTTTACCTCCTTTGGCTTTGGGATGTATTCCATGACCAATATCCGCATAAAAATAAAATCAACAGGGGTATCGGCAAAAACAAACGAAAACAGCTATTATACACCTGTTTTGGATGCGGGACTCGAATACCGCCTTTCTCCTGTTGTAAAAGTCAACGGTTCTGTACCCCTGCGTTATTTCATTAATAAATCAGACAACAGCGTAAACACATTCGCTATGGGAATAAATTTAGGGATTTCGGCAACAATCAACCCTGGTTCCCTAGGCAGTTCAGGTAAAAAAAAGAATTGAATTTTTAAACATTAGGTTCTGCCGCGTCTTTGGGGTATTAATACGGCTAAATAGTTATCCGGTTATTATTAGGATAGCGCCCCTTAGAAGTCTATTAAATAATTGCTGAAACTTAAACAAAAAATTATTTATAGCTGCGGCAGAATTCTAATATTGCTGATTTTTAATATTTTGTCTGATGGCAAAATATTAATTCATTAGCTGCATAAAAAAGCTGATTGGGTTTCTTAAAAAAGATCAGCTGTGTTGATTTTGTTAAAATTTTGATGCTCACTCGGTCCCTATCTACTGTAATTCGCCTATTATCTCGTGCATACTTCATAGAATTAATCTTCTAAACGCTTATTATTCTTACTTAATAACACAAAGCCCGGGCATTCGTCTATAACTTTGCGTATTGCGTCGATTTTAAAACGCTGTATTTTAGATGATTGCTTATTTTAACAGCGGATTAAAATAAAGCCTGTAATTTTCTATATCAGCCCGTTTGACTTTTCTCTAATTAAAAGTTTTCTCAGTAAATAACTTTGACAGTCATATGAAAATGAAATTTAAAAGCAGCAAGAATTTAGACACAGCACCTGTAATTCAGATTTTTAAACAGAAAATTAACCTCAGGCAGAGCCCTTATACCTGTAAAGGCCCCGTCACAAATATCAGAAGAGTATTAATTTGCTGCACCAGCAGAAAACTTGGAAACCTTTTATTTATCACTCCGCTTCTGCAGGAAGTTACCGCAACATATCCCAGATGTAAAATTGACCTTTTTGTAAAAGGAAACCTGGCATCCGAAATATTTAGAAACTACAACAATATAGATCAAATTATCCAGCTTCCTAAAAAGCCTTTCACGCAGCCTTTTCGATATCTGAAATTCTGGCTGCTGATCAGGCAGAGAGATTATGATCTGGCGATTAATGCGGATAAAAAATCTCTTTCAGGAAGATTAGCCGTTAAATTTGCACATTCTAGATTTAAGTTTTTTGGCAATTCATTAAGTGAATCTATAGCGCAGATATATTTTGATTTTAAGCATGCAGCCAAAGCTCCTGTTTATGATTTTCGGTTTGCCATAACTGAGGAAAATATTTTCGATTTGACTGATCGAGTTCCGTATCTTGACCTAAAACTGGATCTTTCAGAATTATCTAACGGACGCAGAATTCTGAGCAAAATTGTACCGGAAGGAAAAAAAGTAATCAGTTTATTTACCTATGGAGATAAAAGCCTTTCCTCTGAATGGTGGGAAGAATTTTATGAAAAAATACGGCTTAATTTCTCCGATTATACTGTTATTGAAATCCTTCCCTTTGAAAATGTTTCAAAAATAGGATTTAAAGCTATGGCATTTTACAGTCACGACATTAGGGAGATGGGATCAGTAATTGCCAATACATCTGTTTTTATTGGGGCTGACAGTGGAATAATGCACTTGGCGAGTGCTGCCAGAGTCCCCGTTATTGGCTTGTTCAATCTTACAGATCCTCTAAAATACGGACCTTATAACAGTAACAGCATCCCTGTTGAAACATCTGATAACAATGTGGATGATATAATTGAGATATTAGAAACAATACTTCTTTATCGCCTGCAGAAAAAATAAGAGTTATTGTTCTTTTGGCCTCAAACGGCTTTATAAGCAGCATTTTTAATGGCGTATTTATTCTGGCTATGAAAACAAAAACAGTCATCACAAGGATGACTGTCAAAATTATTCTGAAAATTTATCTGTTATTTTGCAAAATTAAATTTTCCGTTATTATTTTTCCAGGATTCTTTCCCGGCAATCGTTTCAATAACATCCCAGTGTTCAGCTATTTTCCCATTCTCTACTCTGAATAAGTCATAGAAAGAAGTGTACAGTCCTCCAAATGAACCTTCACTGACAGTCAGTACAAAATTACCTTCCCCTAAAACTTTGTGGATTTTATCATATTTCATGGTAATGCCTTGTGATGCTAAATACTGCAGCGCCTTGCCAAGGCCTGAAAGCTGGTCTGCAATCTGCGGATTATGCTGAATGTAGTTATCTCCATCAAAATACCCGGCTAGTTTCTCCATTTTTCCATTAACTAAAATATCATTTACAAAAGCTTCAACAAGGGCCTTATTAGCATTTGTGCTTTCTGCATTTTTTACTTCTGCCGGACCGTCAGTCATTGTATGCCCGCTGGGATTAGGCTTAGCCGTTTCTTGGAGATTATCCCAATGCTCCACTATTTTACCATCTTCAAATCTGAAAATATCAAATCCGATTTTAGGCCCAAAAAAATTATAATCCGTATGGGCAAACACGAAATTTCCATCCTCAAATACACGAACGGTATTCACCTTTGCAGAATTTGGAGGAAGTGCCTGTAATAATGCCCCAAATCCGGCCAGCCCGTCAGCAGCACCCAGATTGTGCTGAATATATTTATTTGGATTAATATATCCCGCCGGTTCGGCTGCACCGGTTTCAATGCTTTTTAAAAGTGCTGTTACTTTTTCCTTATTTGAAATTTCCATATTATTTGTTTTTTTAGTGTTCGTCCCTTTTTTCTTTTGTGCGTTCCCCCCTGTTACAGAAGCTGTCAGGATCAGCAGTGTAATAAATGTTTTTTTCATAATCATAAAATTTGTTTTGATAAGGGCAAAGTTAGCGGGGCACTAGAGCTGAGAAAAGGTAGAAATAAGCTTTTATGTGATACTTTTCGACAGTGCTTAAATAAAAAGCATGTCTAAAGATACTGTATTATTGAGTTACAGCCGTCAGCTGAATTACGGGTTTTATTGAATCCTTTTTTTGATTTAAGTGCGGCGTATCTTAGAAATAGTAAACAAATTGTTTTACTCCCGGCAGTTAGGGGTTAAATAGAAATTATAAAAATATGCCGCCTGTATCTGATGGCTGTAAAATCTCTAAAGGCTGATTTTACTGCGGGAATTAAAAGATTCACGAAATTCAACAGGTGTAACATCATGATGTTTCTTAAAGTATTTTATGAAATTGGTAGGTTCATCAAAACCAAGGTCAAAACCTATTTCTTTTACACTATTTGAAGTATGGGCAAGCAATCGTTTCGCCTCCAGCATTACCCTGTCATCAATGAGCTGTTTAGGGGATTTTCCCAAAACTTTAGATGTGGCCGTATTAAGTCTTCTTTCCGTAACGCTGAGATTTTCAGCATAACTGCTGACCGTTTTCAGCTTCTTATAATTTTGCTGCACCTGATCTTTAAATAATATCACATAATCCAGATCAGCTCCCCTTTTCTCTTCCTCAAGGTTTTGCTCTTTTCGTTCACGCTCCGATAGCAGCAATAAGGTATGAAGCAGGTTTTTTATAATCTCTGACTGCAGAGGACTTCCAGGGTTTAAGAGTTCTGCCTCAATAAGCTTTATGGTCTGTTCAAACATCGGTTTTACATCTTTAAGGCTAATCCGTGACACAGCAAATAAATCATTGAACAAAACATTGCTGCGAAGGTATTTTACATCGGCTTCGGTTCTTATAAAAAAATTTTCAGTGAATAAGATCACTTTGCCGTTGAAGTTCCCCCAATCATCAAATTTATGAACAGTATCCTTATTAAGAAATATAACGGTATCAGGTTCTACCTGAACTGGATTAAAATCCACCAGATGCACAGGATTTCCGCTTTGGAACCATAAGATGTGGTAAAAACCGGTGCGGTGCGGTTTTGTAAGTGTTTCCGAGAACTCCCTGTAAAGCTGGTCCATCTCAATAATTTCAAACTCCTGCGGGAGCCCCGGCTTAAAAGCATAGTTTAAAATTTTAGATTTCATCGGATTATTTTTTACAGACTTCAATAAGCTCTGGACAAATTTAAATAAGGAGGTAATTCTGTTATAAATATAATAGAAAAAGCCTTTAAACAAATGTTCTCAAAGGCTTTTTATTCATTTGACAAAACAATTATTTCTTCAAAAATGTTTAAATGCTGTCTATTTTACAGCCGCAGATTTCAGCAGTTAAAATCTGCGGCATAAAATCTTACTTACAGTTTGTTATACACAATATCGAAATAAGAACTCTTGTAATATGTTTTTGCACTTCCGCTGGTATATGACTGAAATTGAGGCGTTATCATATTCATGGAGCCTCCATCTCCATTCCACGCCCAGCCTAAAACCGTCCAGCCTTTATTTTTAGCATAATCCACAATACCTGACCAATCTGCACCAGAACCGCCGCTGTTGCCGAATTCGCCAATCATGCACTGTCTGCCCGACGAAGCAAGGTCATCAATATCAGAAGTATTCATATATCTGCCTTTTGCCTGATTATATGCACCTGGATAAATATGGGCAGAGAGAATAATTTTGGTGTCATTTATTTTGGTTTGTCCCGTCGAACATCCTTTTACGGCGCAGGCTGCTGTAGCTGTTTCCTGCCCCCAGCCCGGAATATCGATAATAATAGTTCCGCTGTACACTTTACGAACTTCTGTAATTGCCGTATTATAGGCCGCTGCATAAGCAGATGGGGTAATGTTGTGGCTTCCCCACTCGTTTGTCAGGTTAATGATAAAATTTCCTCCCAGATAGCTGTAATAATTTTTCCACCAGGTAGCCGCCGCATTCAATTCAGATGTGCTGTCGGACCCCAGCACACTGGATTTGTGATAAGAAACAATTACAGTAAAACCGTTTGATTTTGCCTCAGATATCCATCTTTTTGCATTGGTTTCCTGCCCTGGCTCTACTTCAATACGAACAGTCTTGATTTTAGTATTCTGCTTCATTAAATTCCAGCCCAAATCGCAGTTTCCGCCATTATAATAAGAAGGCTGTAAATTAACTCCATTTCCTATATCTCCAAAGGTGGATCCCGTTTTCGAGGTTAAACCTGAATTTAATACTGATGGCACTTCGGTAGTTTCTGTTTTCGCAGCTGAAGCTGTCTGATCTGTTTCAGATTCTTCGCAGCCTGCAAATACTGAAATACTTAAAGCTAAAAATAAAACATTTGCTGTTTTAATACTCTGTTTAATAAAATGTGGTTTTTTCATAAGATAGTTGTTAAGTTAATGAAGAGTTTAAGGCCTTAAAAAACTTCGATACAAATATTTAGTTTTAAGTAAGATAAAACACATCTTATTTTATCAAACAACAATACAAATAACTCATTTCAAACCAATTAAAATAAACTTACAACAAAATAAGTGTTAAAAACATTCATTTATAACAATCTTTCCTTAGCGCATCATAGATTATTAAAAAAGCGAAACACGCTGCTGGCTATAAATGCAGATGATTATAAAACAGTATTAGCAAAGGAAATGAATAGACAAATTGAAAATGGTTTTTATCATATTGTTTTATTTTTACCCAAATTTTGTGTTCCATGAAATAACCTTCTAAAATTTTAGTTTACAGTTTTTAAGAATTTAAGAGACTATGGAATTGATAATAGCAGAGCATGAAGAAATTTGAAATAAAAAAGATATCCGAAGATAACTGGATGGTTTACCATAATGAAGTGCCAAAATTTACCTGCCATTTTGAAAATAAAAAATTCAATTACAGCAGAACAATAAATGGACTTTCCAACCCAACAGGTGATCCAAAAGAAATTCAGCTGCTCCAAAAAATGGAAAAATGGCTTAGCCAGTATCATAAAGATAAAATAAACGGCTAAAACAAAACTATAATGGCTTGGTTCCTTCTTTCTACAATCCAATAAATCCAGTACAATACTGAACATTAAAAAAATATCTGGGCAGTAATATTAACCCGGAAAAAAACAGCCAGATTGCATCACAGCTTTTAAGTTTAAAACAGAGAAAGGTTTGCCATAAAGTGTCAAAGTTTTTTAATAGCTGCTAATCAAACACTTTTTACTTACAAAGTGTTATGGTATCTTCTAAATTTTCCTTTGTGATAACCGCTTTTTTCGCAAATGTTGTGCTAAACAATTACTATTCAATACTTAAAAAAATTGTCTTAATGCTTTAGGAGATAATATATCGGCATATCTAAATTTAAAGAGATTGATGTAAAAATTTCTCTTTTACCATTATAATTTAAATTATGGTAAGTATATACTACTTTACAGTAAATAATTTTTAATTTGCTAAATTAGTTATTTATAAAAATACTCCTTAAATAACTAATGTATGATAACTTTAACTAAATCCGAAGCTGAACATGTGTTTAATTATTATTCAAAAATATTAATAGGTAAACCTATTATGAAACACGGTAATTCAAATCCAATTCTAATATCATCTATCCAAATAGAAAAATTGGAAGAAGATATTTGTACTATAATGTGTATAGGAATGGTGAACGGCAGGCCAAGTACAAAGACTTTTAGGAAATTAGAAAGCATCATACAAGAATTTAATCTTGTTCTGATAGAGGAGGTTCTATCAAATCCAAATTTATAGATAAAACATATCCATCTTCTTTAATATATTCCATTTGAAATGCGTTAGGATGTTTGTCCATGACTTCTTTTAATTTATCGAAATGAAGACATGCTTCTTCGACTATTGATTGTGTGTAAGGCATAATTTTTATTTTTTAATTATTCATTCACTTAAAAATGGCGGAATGATTAGCCGTATTATTTTTTAAAAAAGCCTCTGTTTTTTCAGAGGCTTTAGTTTTAGTGTTGATATTTTCTAGGTATCAATAACAGGTTCATTGATATTATGAACATGGAGGTAAATATAACCTCTATTATGACCCAAAAATGCCAAGAATTAATTATATTAAAGACTTCTGTTATTAGAAGTATAGAATTTATTATACACGCGATAATACCTATTGTAGTTGTAAACGTGTTCGCTGGAAAAATAAAGTTTATAAAACCAAATAAAACAGTATTGGCAGATAGAGCCAAATCAAAAATAAGGAATAATAAAAGTCTAACACCAATGATAAATAAAACTATTTTTGACCAAGTAGCTAAACTATTAAACCAATTAAAACCGTCTAAAATAATGTTATCAAGAAGCCATATTACAAAAACGTACGTTAAAGCGTTAAAAAGTATGCTTGCCAACACATAAGCTACAGAAAGAAGCACCTCTCTTAATTTTCTGAAAGACTCATCCATGCGCTTAATATTACTTAGAAAAAGTTTCTATTAAAACTTCTCCATCAGCAGTTGTTTTCCATTTTAGCTTTTTATTTGTCAGTTCTTGTAGTGTGAACCTCGAAGAAGAACCGCTGCCATACCATTGAATTATTATTGTATTTCCGGATATTGAATAAGAACCGGATTCGGTAACATCTTTTCCATTAGTACCAAATCCAATATAAGTAAACGTAACGGAACCGCCGGAAGTAAATTTAACGATGTCCTGCGAATCAACTTCTTCACCACTTAATTCGCTTCTTACGTGGTTCCACGTTCCCACCAGTTCGGAAATTTCAATTGTTGGTGATTGTTCTTTGTTCTCGTTATCATCACTAGAACACGATGAAAGTGTAATAGCTACAAAAGCTATTAAGGAAATAATTTTTCTCATAAGGAGTAGTTTTTTTATCACTAAACCCAGAGTGATGTTGTTAGATAGAAAAAAAGCGTGGGTTTATAGCCTTTATCAGTCAGAGGCTTCCGACGGCCCACACACAAACAAGTACTACAAAGCCCACGCAGAAGCGTGAGCATTAGAACTTATTTTTCGATGTGTGTTGAAATTGTCGGAATTCCTGACACGAAAAATAGCTAACGCTAATATTTTATTTTGCAGAACAAATATATAAATCTATTCTTTCTTTTTTCTATCTTCTTTAGGATTATATTCTAATCCTTTTTTTAAGTTTAAATTGAACATAGACAACTCTTCTTGTTTTTTTATTGGTTTTTCTTCTTTCTCTATCTTTTTTTCAATAGATTCAAAGTTAATCTCAATTTGTCCGTTTGCTCTATCAATCATTCTGTTGAATCCATGCTTAAACTCTGCCCAACTGTTTGAAGCACTCATAATACCTATTACTTTGTATATTTGTGCTGTCAATGCAGGATGCCCAATATCAGGTGTAAGACTTTGAAAGAATCTCGCAGTATAGTTTCCTGATTCGCTTTTAGGTGTTTTAGATTTAAGTTCTTCTAAAACTCCTTTTGGAAGTTGCTTATATATTAACTCGTTAGTCCAAGTACCAATAACCCTTGGTCTTTTTTTAATTCCGTTTACAGTATAGTCCCAGTTGTTTAATCTGAAGATTTCAAAATAAAAAGAATCTGGAAAGTTTTTCTGCCATTTTAGAAGTTCTGTATTTATGTAAGCTTTAAGAACTACTTGTAAGGCATCTTTCTCTCTTTCATATTGGTAACCTGTAGCCTCATCAACTAAAGCAACAATACCAACCTTTGCAACGGAACGTATAATTATTTCTGCAAACGATGCATAAACCAGCTGTCTGGGGGTTAATTCGCCAGCGTTTTTTGCTTCAATTATAGTATCACACAGATCAATAAGAATAGTTGCGTCATGTCCGTAAGTCTTTGATGCAGAGCCTCCTGCGCCTGACCTTTCAAATTCTATAGGACTATTTAGAGCCTCAAAAACACCAGCGGAAAAATGACCTTTAATTTTTTTGTTGTTCACAAAATTAATAAGCCAGTCACCAGAAGTTCCTTCATATCCAAGCGCTTTTTGGATTCCATTTCTAGACAAAACTCTTTGTCCATTACTTAATACATAACAAGGAATTTCAACAGAACCAAGTTTTAAAGGTGTCTTATCAGAACCGTGAGTTGCGGTTAATACTTCTTTTTTAGCCATTGATTAACTCTTTATAAGTGATACGATTTTCCATATTTAAAAGCAAGTTAGTAAATCTAGTGAATTGTGTTTGTTTTCTCTGATTAAATCTGAAAACAAATTCATCAACGTATTTCTGCATGTGTTTTCTGCTCCACCAGTTGTAAATGCCATTGTAACCACGCTTTAAAATACCCCAGAATCCTTCAATTGAATTGCTGTGTATTTCCGGATTATTAAAGTCAACGTATTGTTTTTTTCCGTGATCTACTACATGATGATCAAAATGATTGTGTAAGCCTCTGTAACCGTGCCATTCATCAGATATAAAAACACTATCCTTTTGAACATGTTTTAAAATGATTGGCTGAATGGTTTTAGATTTTGTGTCTGGAATCACAAACGCTCTAACAGTTCCATCACGTTGCAACAAACCTAATACTGGTGTTTTATCTTTGAAACTGCGTCCTTGTGATTGTGCTACTTTTTTATCCTTGTGGCGGTTCTTGTTCTTTCCTCCGACAAAAGTTTCGTCCGCCTCAACTATACCATCCAACTGCTCATCATCATCAATCCCAAAACAGTTTCGAATGCGTTGTAATAAGAACCAAGCTGATTTCTGAGTAATGTCTAACTCTTTGGATAATTGTATTGAAGAAATTCCTTTCTTATACGATGTAGCTAACCATATAGCTAAAAACCATTTCTGCAGTTCAATCTTGGTGTTGTCGAAAATAGTATTAGTCTTTACATTAAAGTATTTTCCTGTGTTTTTGCATTGGTATTTATTGCCCTTGCATTTATAAACTTTAGATTCTGCATCAAATGGACTTATAACTTCGCCATCCCAACGTAGTTCCTCTAAATGATTTATGCAAGTTTGTTCATCAGGAAAAGCCTTAATTAAGTCTAATACTGATTTTATTTCTTTATTAAACATGAAATGTTTTGTTATAGGATTCGTAAATTTAAGATTATTTTAAAAACCCTCTAATTAACTTAGAGGGTTTTCTTACTCCATAATTTGATTACATTTGAATTATCACATTAAATTAATCAATTATGGAAAATTTTAAAAAGTTAAAAGACAGAGAATTATTAGAATTAATTCTAATTAATCAGGTTAGCATCATGCAAACAGCAAGTAAGATGAAGGAAGTAATTCACAGTCTAAATTCTCAAATGTATTCAGGAGCACATAATGACAAAATTCGTATTTATGATGAGCTTATGAGTCATGCAGATGGTTTTAAAATAGAGTTTGAAAATTATCTTTCTAATGAAGAGTAACTGAATTTGTACTCAGATTCTATGTTTTTTTTAAGTCTTTCAAAATCATTGTCTAGTTTTTCTTTTGACATGTTTGCGGTTGAATGTTCATTTAATTTTTGCTTTACATAGTCTAAAGTCTTTAAACAAAATTCAATTGATTGTCCTTGCATTATAAGACATATCTCATTTGCCAATTCTTGTTGTTGTAGTAATGCAATAGATGATTGTTTCATTGTTTCTTGTGACATGATTAAATAATTTAGAGTTATTAAATAATGAACCCCAAGGTGTTTAGTCTTGGGGTTCAAAAGTTGTTTCGTTAAAAGTATTTAGCTACAGTAACGCTAATTTATTTTACTGTAAAGTAGTATATACTTACCTAAATTATAATCCACTCCAGCCATTAACGACAACGGGAAATTAGCCATTGTATACCCCAGTTTCAGACCAGGTTTAAATAAAGCCTCAGTCTTTAATCTTGGAAAATTCTTGCTTTCGCTATTTAGATTGACAGAGAATGGATTTCCAATATCAAAAATATTTAAGAATAAACTGAAGTAAGAACTTGAAGAAGCCTTACGATTTTTTATATAATCACTAAATTTATTATAATTTTCATACGGTTTTTCATTATTTGTCTTTTTGGTAAGAGCTAATCCAAGAGGTATTGTAAGGCTAATAAATTGATTATTCTTATTAATTTCATATGCAATTCCAGGAAAAGATTGAATTGCAACAGTTAAATTATTATGAGATTTATACATGGTCGCACCAGGGGGAAGACTAAAGGCATCGATAACTGCTAGTGCTTCATCTATACCTTTTGCTTCTTTCAATACTGTGAAAAGAATGTTTAATCTTACTACTGATTTTATAGTTGATAATTGGTGTTCCACTTCAACTTTATTGTTTTTGTTCTCAAACTCATCGGTTAAACGACTCTCTAAAGGCATATATAAAATGTCATCCAAATCCACTAAAAAAGGCTCCGATGTCTTTGTCCTAGAACCTTCGATAAAATTAATAACCTTCAGTGAGTATTCTTGAAGCTCAGTCAGTTCATTGTTTTTAAGTTCATCTTCAAAATAAAAATCCTTGTATACTTTTAAATAAATTCTATTGAGCCATTTTGCATTTTCCTTTGCACTTTGCTTTAAATTGAGATTTGTTTTATAATCCTTATAAAGTAAGCTTATTTCACTTAGTTTATTAAAGAAATCGAAAGCCCTTTCTTCAAATGATACTGGCGTCTTATCTAAAAAATCATTCTTTATGATAGCTCTAGCCTCACTAAGACTTTTATACAACCTAGGTGACTGCACAAAAAGTAAAGAATAAAAATATTTCCTCCCCTGACTGTTTAGATTAGTTAATTCTGAAAGGGAAAGCAAATGCTGCTCTGATATGGTATTAGATATATTTTTATATATTAAATTAGCAAGACCGATACGTGGAACTGTATCATTTTCCAAACTCAAAACATTCTCAATGTTATCACTCTCAAAAATTGTAAAGATATTTTCATATGCAGCACTATATTGATTTTCAACACCTGACAACTGTTTTTTATTCCATTTTAAAATATTTTGAGGTAAATTTTCAATATCAATATTTGATGCACTTTGCAAATCCTCAACAGTCCAAAACTGATTTTTTTTTGCTACTTCCACAAGAGCATAAGTTTCAGGGAAAAAATCAATAAGATCCTTATTAGAAAGTAACTCATTCGCAAAGACTGCATTACTCAATTCTTCTTTAATTCTCTCAGAGAGAAGTCTAGCTAAACCATTTGCGAGGGAAGTTACTTCAAGATTACCTCCAAAAAAAGGTTTCGCCTCTTTTGTCATTTGTACCGGTTTGGCTTGCTGTTTATCAATTGCTACCCTAATAAAATTTTTAAGAGACTGCGAAAATAATTGTAAATCTACCTGTATTTTAAAAGAAAGCAATATTTCGAGATCATCCATAAAATTTAAAATATTTTGGATATTTTGGATCTCAATAGATGAAATCTCATTTTTTTTATTGCTTGCTAGTATCGCTTTACAAATTAGCCTAATTTCTTTACTGCGGTTAGAAAATAAATACGCACCATAATAAGCATGATTTGCGGATTCGGTTTCTACATAGCCTAAGTCATTTTCCAATACATCACAGGCTCTAATAAGTTCTTCATTATCGAGAAAAAAATTTATATTCTTAATTACTGATCTATATTTTTTTTGGTTTTTATATTTAGCAATTAGCTTATTAAAAAAAATATCCTTGTGTTTTTGCTTTTCACTATTATTCATCTTTGCAAAATTTTCAATATCCTGCATGTTCTGGGTGTAAATTGTATTTATAACCGATAACGAGTCAGATTTATATTTCTCTGATCTTAAAAATAATTCATTACCTCGTTTAAATATTAATGTCTGAGTTTGACTTGGATCCATCAATAAATTAACATTTCCATATGGTGGATTCCAAAAATAATAATCAGTCTTTTTAAAAAATTTTAACTGAATTCTTTTTTTCATATACAAACTATCAGGTAAAGTGATACGTAGAAAACCCTTATGGTAAGCATGGTTAATCTTTTGATCGATTCCAACAAAATCACCAACCGTGTTTGGTAAAATTGATAATTCATTACCATTGGATTCTTTTAGCTCAAAGTTGGAAACATGCAGTGTCTGTCCAAGACATTGTTTATATGTCAGAACTACTAACAATAATATTTTCCATAAATTATTTCTCATCAAGATAAAACACTGGATTTGTTTGGCTTACATAATATTCTTTACTACCATTGTAGGAATAATTTGCTGAAACAATTTGAAAATGATATGTCTCAATATTGGTAATGTCAGCTAAGTGTGTTATAGTACCAAAGTCATTCGAAATACCATCCAAGCCTAATTCTTCACTCAATACACGAATCCCCTTTATTGGTTCTTCTTCATTTCTAGAATAAAACTTAAACACGAATTTGGTCTTTTCCTTACTTACAAATAATGTAATAGCTTTGCTTTCAGTAATTAAAAATTTACTTTTACCTTCTATTTTAAATTTATTGTTTGAAAGCTTAAATTGAACACTGTCTTCATAATATCCTTTGGATAACTCAAAAGAAGCTATACCTCTAGAATCAACATCTGCAATTATAGACTTATTATTATTGGAAGGAATAAGTATCAAACCATTATCAAGCGTTCTAATGGGGATATCAGATAGACCTTTAGTTCCCTGTATCTGTACATTAAGGGTTTTCTGGTCATCTAAACCATTAAAAAACACACCTAGTATTACTACAATTACAAATGCTGCGAAAGGCCCTCCGGCCTTTATTTGAAAACCAAGCGCCTGACCATTTACTTCTGCTATAATTTCAGTAATAGTAAATATCAATATGGCAACACAAACTCCGAATAATAAAAGAAAAAAGATTGCTGAGTAGCTGTTTTTTCACTATCAAGCAATTTATTGGTAAAGTAAATTACTGCAAATAATGAGGCTAAAGCCAGGGTAATATAAAGCCATTTTGGCAATGTTGTATTTTTATTCCCCATAAATTAATTTTCAAAAGATTAATAAATATACTACTATTTTTTTGTTAAATTTAACTAAAAATACTGAAAACAAGCATATTAAAAATTAATACATTACAAAAAAGTTAATACAATAATAGCCATTTAGGTAAAATATCTATTTTACTATATAAAAAAGCGAGGGAATATAATGGTTAATTCTCTATGATAACTTAGTCCATAAAAAGTATTGAGAAGATCTACATCTGGAAAGTTAGATTAAAAAAAAAATGACTAAATCAAAATAACGATCGTAAATTAATAATTATCCCTAAAATGACTTAGAATATATCCAATAAAAAAAAATCGCTTAAAATTAATTTATGACACTAGTTTTTTATTTCAAATATCTATTAAAACAATACTTACAATAGGATTATCTTATATCTAATCTGAATTACTACATTTCCACAAATGCTGCCCGAAAACTCTTTTTTCAAAATGGAATCATATGCTTTTGCTGAAATGCCGTTTGAAACTATGGTGAATTGAGCTATTGCATTGTCTATGGATCTTATCATCGGTAAATTTTGAAGCGAATACTTTCAAAAGTATAATTTAATTTTACTTGTTTCAATTTGACTTTTTATATTCAAAATTTATTGCAAAAATTTACAAACGCAAAACAGGATAATAGAAATCACATCTTCATCAAATTAACGTTTTTTAACATTTAACCTCTACTATACATACAAACCGCCTCTAAACTAAAATTCAAAATAATTATCTTACAAATTCACTTGGAAATAAGCCAATTTCTTTAAATCCTGCATAAAATTTATGTGAATTTGTATCGTAGAGGTCACTCTTAAAGAAACGTTAAAACTTAGGTTTTAGCGTTTTTTTTATGTCTTTTCGATACTATTTAACCATCTTTTACGTCAAAAAATAAAAGGTTTATAAATCCTTTTAAGTTAACTCTACAGGACACAAACCAACAGTAAGGCACTTTAAACATAATACTTAACGATTTTAAATAATCATAATTTTAACAATAATTTTAGTTTACTGAAATAGTAAAAGCAGTGACGAGAGTCAAAAATATCAAGACAACATTCGCCCAAGAAAATTGCATTTTGCAAGTGATCCCCTTTATTTCTGCTTTTGGACTTATTTGGAAAAAAATAAGTTACCTTTATCGGGTATTACCACTTTATAAGTAATTAAAATTTATTTAAGCTTTAAATCCAATCCCTATGAACCAAGAAGAATTATTGGTATTAATTCGCAAAAAAGATGAAAGGGCTTTCACCCATCTCTATGATATGTATTCAAAAAGCTTGTTTTCAGTCATAAATGTTCTAGTAAAAAACCGGGAAGAAGCTGAAGATGTCCTGCAGGAAGTCTTTGTGAAAATCTGGAAAAATATCGATACGTACAACGAAAGCAAGGGCCGATTCTACACTTGGATCCTTAATATTGCAAGGAATACATCTATTGACAAGCTGCGATCCAAAAATTTCAACAACACACAAAAAAACCTTTCTTCGGATAATTTCGTAAATCTCTTAGATGATGGTAGTAAGCTCACAAACAGAATTGATTCTATAGGAATTCAGGAATTCGTAAAAAAACTGAAACCAAAATGTATCGAGATTATTGATCTGCTATTCTTTAAGGGATACACCCAGCAGGAAGCATCGGAAGAGCTTGCCATGCCGCTGGGCACTATCAAAACACAAAATAGAAACTGTATCAACGATTTAAGAAATTATTTAAAAATATAATGGAAGCGAATGAATATATTGAATCAGGCATTTTAGAACTGTACGTTTATGGCCTGCTGACAGAAAAAGAGAACCTGGAAATTGCCGAACTGGCCAGAGAAAACCCCGGGGTTGAAAGTGAAATCATTTCTATAGAAAAAGCTGTTTCAGCCTTATCATCAAGCTTCTCGCCTTTCCATTCGGTTGCTAATTTCGAGAAAATAAAAGCGCGTTTAGAGCTTAAACACAGTAAAGTTGTCAATATAAAACCAGCATCAAACCTGCCGCAATACTTGGGCTGGGCAGCTGCAGTATTATTATTGTTAGGTTTTGGATATCAGACTTTAGAATTGACAAGATCCAAACAGGCAGTCTCTGAGGCTGGAGGCGAAAAAAATAAAATTGAAAGAGAATATGCTTTTTTAGATCAGCAGAATAAACAGACTGAGAAAAACCTAAGCATTGTGAGAGATATTAAAAACACAAACGTTACTCTGGGCGGACAATCCGTATCTCCAGCATCATTTGCAAAAGTGTACTGGAACAAAGAAACAAAAACGACTTATATCGACGCAGCAGGTCTGCCAAACCCTCCAAAAGGAATGGTTTACCAGGTTTGGTCTTTAAAACTAAGTCCGGTGCTTACCCCGACAAGTATTGGTCTGCTGGATAATTTTGAAGGAAACTCTCAAAAAATCTTCGCCGTAAGCCAAACCGATTCAGCTGAAGCTTTTGGCATCACGCTGGAACCTGCAGGGGGAAGCCTGACACCTACAATGGAGCAGCTTTATACTTTAGGAAAAGTTTAAACCCATAATCAGTCCTAAATAAAAAGCGCCTATTGATCCTGTTGAATATGCGCTTTTTGGGATTTACTACTGCACACTGGCGGAACTTACACAGCCCGATTGCAGACTGCTTTAATTCTGCCGGCTGGAACGGATACCCTTTTCTTCTGCAAAAAGCTAAGGCCGTTTTAATATAAAGGATTAATAGAGCAGATACTTTTTAATGTATTTTTCTTTTTTACAAGCACATTGAAATAAAGAAAGAAAACTGTAAAAGAGTAAATATTTACATGAAAAAAATAAGATAAATTTAAACTTAGCGTTCGTTAATCTAACAGGATTCTATCACCAAAATTGGAAGAGAAATCATTACCCCTATTTTTTTAATTTTCTATTTAAATGAAATAATGAAATCCCATTTAAAACTGGTTTAATATTTATCATTTATTGAATTTTCCGCTCTCATTCTTTTATTATCAATTCTTGCTCAGCTGAGGCAAGATTGGTTTACTGCTTTTTTATAAGATGGATTAATGATGACAGATTATTCAAAGTAGAGAAGATAACTATAAAAATTTATTAATAATCATTTAATTGTCACTAAATTAATTGATCAAACTTTACCCAATGAGGAATGGATTACTCCTATGCAAAATTAAGTAAACATTTTTTGGAAGATTATGTTCATGGACAAACCCGTCGGCAGCGTGCAGCGCAACGACGGGTTCTATTTTTTTATTGTCTTTTTCAGACTATAGCACAGGATATAAGATGAAGTTGGTCAGATATTTACGACAAATTGATTTTGTATTTTTCTTCTATTGGTGAAGAAGCCTTATTCGGCGCAAACTGTCCTATCTGAAATACCTTCTCAATAAATTCAATACTTTGATCTACTGAAGTGTTTTCATTTTTTAAATGGCTGGCAAAATGGTTTGTTAATTTTTGAATAATTCTCGAACTGACTAAATCAATCTGAACATCATCAAAATTGGCTGTTTTCTTTTTTTGAAATGCAAATTCAGCAGATACAATTTCATTTAGCTTAGATTTTAATGCATGAATTGTCGGCGCACATTTCCTGCCGTTTATCCATGCACTAAATTCTAATTTCATATCCTCAATAATAGCTTCTGCAGCTGGAATATGCTGTTTTCTTTTCTCCAGCGTGTCATCAGTAATTTGGGATAAATAATCCAGATGTATCAAAGTTACTCCTGGTATTTCTTCTACATTAGCATCTACATTCCGTGGAATGGATAAATCAAGAATCAACAAAGGCTTATTTAAATCCAGTAAAGTTTTTTCAATAGTTGGGATCTGAGCGCCTGTAGCTACAACCAGCACATCGGCCCTTTGTATTTCTTTTTGTAAATCCGAGTAATCTTTTACAACAACATTGAGTTTTCCAGCTAATAATTCCGCCTTGTTTTTGGTTCGGTTTATAAGAGCTATATGGCTGTTTTTAGTGTGTTTTACTAAATTTTCACAAGTATTTCTGCCTATTTTTCCTGTTCCGAACAACAAAATATTTTTGTTTCCGATATCTGCAACACTTTTAATGATGAACTGTACTGATGCAAAAGAAACAGATGTTGCCCCAGAAGAAATTTTAGTATCTGTTTTGACTTTTTTGCTTGCCTGAATAACCGTATTTACCAACCGGTCCAGAAATGTATTTACCAAACCTTCCTGTTTGCTATGATTAAAAGCATTTTTAATCTGGCTGATGATTTCAAAATCACCCAGAATCTGACTGTCTAAACCTGTCCCCACTCTAAACATATGGTTAACAGCTTCCTGATTCTTATATATATAAGCAGCCTGCTGAAATTCTTCTACAGAACCATTGCTGTTTTCGCAAAGAAGTTTGATTAACTCATAGGGATGATGGGCAAAACCATAAATTTCAGTCCTATTGCATGTAGAAGTGACAATCAAAGATTCGATGCCTTCATCTTTGGCCTGCTGCAATAAATTAGATTGTCCTTTAGTATCTAAACTGAATTTTCCTCTAACAGCTGCATCTGCTTTTTTGTAGCTCAACCCTAATGCGTAAAAAGTGGTGGATCTGGACATATTAAAATTTTCCATATTTATGGTTTCCTTAAAAAGTTCAAAAATTATTACCTGCTAGTTTATACAACAGCGCTAGAAGTGCTTTTTATATCAATATGTAATAAATTGATTCAGACTGCCGGTTTTATATAATCTCCGGGCATTAAAACAATAACAGGCTTCGAAAATATTTATATACTTCAAAATAGTATTGAAATATAAAACGCTGCCTTTTTACAGGCAGCGTTTTGAGAAGAGATTTATTTTTGAACTATAGGAGTTCTCAATGATTCTAAAACAGCCACAATATCTGTATAAAGTTCTGTATTTGAAGCAACACCATTTGCATTGGCTGCAGCTCCAACGTATCCTTCAAATTTTGTATAGTCAGCACTGCTGGATTTTGTTCCCATACGAGGATTTTTTGCAGGATCATGCGCTGCTGACATACTCAAACCGGAATAAGTATTTACAACGTTTGTTCCTCCTGTATTAAACGAAAAGAAATCAGTCAGATTATCTGATAATTTAGCAATATTAGTAGACTGAGTAGACCCTGTTTCTGCTAATAAAGGGGCAAAATGTGCCTGTAAATTTCCTGAAGCGTTCGATTGGATATCAGCAACGATTAATCCAATAGTTGAATTTACCACTTTGCGGAAACTTAAACGTCCCTGCTCTATCATCTGGCCGGAATTATCTGGATCAGAAACCATTTTAGTTCCACCCAAACGATCGTAAATGGAAGCCTTAACTGGTTCTGGGGTTTCGTCGTCATTACTGCTGCAGGAAATCATAGCCGCAGACGCAGCGAGCAATACACTAAGTGTAAGTTTTGAATAAATTTTCATAAATTTAAGGTATTAAAGGGTTAATTAAAAAAATGATTTATTTTTTGAGAGAATTTATAACTCAAACTATTTTGATCCATAGGACAGACTTCTTTGTTTGCTAAATTTGCCGGCAGAATATAACGCTTAGCATCATAACGTCCTTTAGCTATCAACTCATTGAAAACTTTCTCAGAGTTTGTAATTTTATTATTATGGAAATACACCACAACATTTCTTTTAACGATAATAGAGTCAGATGTCAGACCTTTTATACTTCGTAAGTCGGCACAGATTTGTCTGGCCTGCAGTGAATCTATATCTGAATTAAAATCGATTCTGCTTACCTGCAGATTTGGAGTATCATAAACAGGTGGTTTTGCTGTTATAATGTGAAAAAGCAAAATGACGATAAATAGCCCAAATATTCCGCTCAGTATAAAAAATCCTTTTTTGATTATTTTATTAGTTTTCATAATTTTTTATGGTTTTAATATTATCTACGTGTACTTCATCCATGCGGTTTTAGAAATAACAGCAAATCCATCAATTTAGAATTATTATAAATACAGAATTTGCTTAATAATTTAATTGTAAAGTAGATACTAGAAAACTCTGGCAAGATTAAACCCAAAAAATATATCGCCTTTTGTCCAGTCTCCTGTTGTTCTTCCAAGATATCCAGCTTCATCAATTGCCTGTGAACTGGTAAAATGCATTTGAAAAACATGTCCGCCGGTTTCTAAATCAAAACCTATAGACAGCGGATTTTTATAAAGAGAATTTGGCGCTCTGTTTAAATGCGCCGCATAATCCATATTTAAAGACCAGCGTTTAGCGAATTTATATCTTCCTCCAAACCCTATGGCATATTGAGTATTGCTTTGATCTACATCTTCAACAAAATTTTGATGAAAGAACGAAGGCACAATTTCTAAAGACAGCTTTTCTGAAAATTTTCTTGAAATCAGCAATTGCGCTACATAAGTCAGCCTGTCTTTAAATTCAAGTTTGGGATACAGGCTTTCTTTTAACGTGTTATTAATAGACAAACTATTAAATCCGGCGATAGTAACAGGGAAACCGTCTTTTATTTGAGGAAACAGCATATATTTTGTTGCAAAGTCATAAGCAAATTCACTTCGGGCTGCACTTACATTAAGTCCATTTGTTACACCGTAAATAAATTTAATCTGCGTATTGGCATTATCGAGTCCATAAAAACCTTCAAAACCATCTTTAATAGAGCCGAATCGGTGTGCAACAACAAAATACAAATCGCCTTTTGCGGCCAATTTTGTAGATTCGAGATTAACGATTTTTAAGGCTTTGAATGCAGATGTCACTTTTTCTTTTGCAGAAGGAGTTTCTACTCCAGACAATAAATCGGTTTGGGAAAAGGTTAACAGCGGAAATAAAAAAAATAATAGAATAAAGTTTTTCATGAGGTTAGTTTTAAATTGTTATTTGTATTAGTGTACAACTGAAGATTGGTCTATTTTAAATTCCTGGAGCAATTCGTCATATCCTAAAAAACGCCCTTTAATTTTTAGGGTTTTTCCAGATATAATATTTTGCGGCAAACGGTTTTTGAATGTCACAAATACTTTTTTGCTCATAACAATTCCATTACTGGCTTTATCAATACTTGTTACTCGTGCAGATAGTTCAATTGTTTTGTCCTGATATTTGATGTAAGCCAGACTGTCGTTTGAAGTAAACTCTCTTTCTAGTTCGTTAACGGTTACAACATAATCGGCAGTTTCTGATTCTATATTTCTATGCCCTTTGTAGATGTAGAGGTACGCTGAAATTCCGATTATTATAAAAAGGAAAATTGTAATTAGTATTTTTTTTCTCATAACTGGTTTTTAGTATTTCAAATTATCTACGTTAAAAAATATCTATTGGATTTAAACCATTTAATGTGCCTCTTCCCAAATCTGTATCGTTCATTTCAACGTATATCATTTCAAATCCCTGATGATTGTTAAGATCATCAGATTATTTGTAACTAAAAACCAGACATGATGAATCCCAAAACCCTTTTCGCCATCTCTTCATTAGCTTCAATTTTTGTAAGTTGTGCTAACGATGATCCAAGTACTTTAATTGACTCTACACCAATTAATGGTTTGGCAACATACAATCAAAATGTAAAATCTATAATTGATAATAACTGTGTGGTATGCCATGCAGCAGTTCCTAAAAACGGGGCGCCAATGTCCTTGGTTACTTATGAACAGGTGAAAAATGCAGTTTTAAACAGAGGATTGCTTACAAGAATTTCTTTAGAAAATGGAGATAGTTCCTTAATGCCGCAAGGTGGACCAAGATTACCTCAAACCACTATCGACATTGTAAACAAATGGAATCAGGATGGGTTATTAGAAAAATAATCTATAGCAAGAACATGAAAAAAATCATAATAATGCCAATGATATTGGCTTCCTTTATTGTTTTTTCGCAGGAAAAAATAGTAACCAAATCTGCAACCATAACACTGGAAGCTTCAGTGCCTTCCTTTCAGCCGGTTGCAGGAACCAACAGCAATGTTACTTTTGTTTTAAACCCAGTAACAGGGGAAATAGCAAGCCTGGCTTTAATGAAAGGATTCCAGTTTGAAATGGCGTTAATGGAAGAGCATTTTAATGAAAATTATATGGAAACCGATAAGTATCCAAAAGCTGTTTTCAGAGGACAGATTGAAGGTTTTGACATCAAAAAACTAACTGACGATTATAAAGATTATACTATAAAAGGAAAATTAGAAGTGCATGGAAAAACTGCGGATATAAATGCCGATGCAAAGATTACAAAGTCGGGTTCCCGAATTACTCTTATTTCTGATTTTGAAGTAAATGCAAGTGATTTTAGCATTCCAATTCCAGCACTTATTAAATATAAACTGGATAATAAAGTCAAAATTCAAATTATTGCAGTTTTAAAATAAGACTGCGCAAAAGTAGAATGATTTTATAAAAAAATAAAAAACAAAATAATGAAAAAAATCATACTTATTGCAATGCTGTCTGTTTCCGCCATTGGCATTTCACAAGAAAAAATGCTCAGCAAATCAGGAAAAGTTACTTTTGAAGCTTCTGTTCCTTCTTTTGAGGAAGTTAAGGCTGTAAACAAGAACGTTACTTTTGTTTTGAATCCGGCAACAGGAGAGATTGCAAGTTTAGCATTAATGAAAGGCTTTCAATTTAAGGTCGCTTTAATGGAAGAACACTTCAATGAAAATTATATTGAAAGTGACCAATATCCAAAAGCAGTATTTAAAGGAAAAATAGACGGATTTGATTTTAACAGCCTAACTACGGATTTTAAAGTTTTCATCATAAATGGAAAATTGGAACTTCACGGAAAATCTAAGGATATAAAAACTACAGCAAGGATACGTAGGTCAGGAAAGGGAGTTAATATATTATCTAATTTTACTGTAGATTCAAATGATTTTAATATTGAGATCCCAAGTCTCGTTAAAAACAAAGTTTCAAATAAAATAAACGTTCAAATCGATGCTGTTGTAAATTGAGAGAGACAAATTTTTTTTTTTATAGGAATGACTGCCTTTTTATTATAGACCAAAACGAGAAATAAAAAGGCTTCGATTATTAAAACTAACTTAATTTATTAAAGATCCAATGTAAGTAGAATAGGTATTGATTATTAATCCGTAAATAATGTATATACCTATTTGCAGCTAAAGCATAAATCCGCAAACAATAGAATTTTTTCATACATATTGCGGCACGGGATTAACTAGCAATTCCATGTCGCCGAAAAAACTGCAGTTAAATCATATTACTTTTGTTATACTGGACTATTACTACGGTCATTTTAACTAAAAGAGTATCCTATGAAGCATTGTAAATGTCACTAACCTTTCTGAAAATTTCATTATATCTTGAAATTTCCTTTTACAACTTTTTCCAAACTTAGATTTAAAATATCCATTATTTCCTACCTATCAAGATTTTCTGAGCATTCAATTAATCTTTAAGACGCTGCTGCGATATATTTTATCTTATCAATTAAAAGAGCCTTAAAAATTCGTTCCCAATATTTGTCATTATAATGGTTCATAAACTTTTTGAGAAAGGCACTCCTATTTGTTTTTTCGGACGTTTAGGACTAAATTTGTAAATATGACAAAATTGATCAACCTCAATATCTTCAAGCGTTTTTTTAGCTCCTCTTCTTCAGGAGGCATTCTATTGCTTTTAAGTGTTGCCTTATCGCTTATAATAGCCAATACGGCATTGGCCGAACCCTTCAGCCAGATCCTCCAGCTGCCGCTGGGAGAAGATTTTGGAATCATTCATTTAAAATATCCGCTTACAACCTGGATTAATGACGGGTTTATGGCTGTATTTTTTCTGCTGGTCGGACTGGAAATTAAAAGAGAAATAATTGAAGGCGAACTCTCTTCTTTCCGGCAGGCCTCACTTTCAGTTCTGGCTGCGCTTGGAGGTGTTGCTGTTCCAGCACTTATCTATGCAGGTTTTAACAGCTCAAATCCGCAGACCTCACCAGGATGGGGAATTCCAATGGCCACAGATATTGCATTCGCACTCGGTATCATTTCACTTCTGGGTGACAGAGTGCCGGCAGGACTTAAAATATTCCTTGCAGCACTTGCCATCGTAGATGACCTTATTGCCATACTGGTTATTGCTGTTTTTTACTCAAGTGAAATTCATATCAATTATCTGGGCTATGCCGCAGGGGTTATGATGCTGCTTATTATACTGAACAGAATCGGAGTGAAAAATATATGGTTTTATATAATTCCGGGGATGGTTATGTGGTATTTCATCCATCACTCCGGCATTCATGCCACAATCGCAGGAGTTCTAACGGCACTCACCCTTCCTACCAACGATAACGACACTGAATCTCCGCTGGAAAAACTTGAACATGCCCTTACACTGCCCGTCAACTTTATTATAATGCCTGTATTTGCAATAGCCAACACCAATATCACTTTTGAAGACAGCATGGCCACAGGCCTTTTAAGCGGTCTTGGAATGGGTATAGTATTAGGACTCTTCCTGGGTAAGCCGGCAGGAATTTACATCATGTCGTGGCTGGCAGTAAAATTGAAAATTTCCGAACTTCCCGAAGAAACCAGATGGCCGCATGTGATTGGCCTGGGGATACTGGGCGGTATTGGATTTACAATGTCTATTTTTATTGCCATGCTATCCTTTAAAGAACCGCTGCTTCAAAACCAGGCAAAATTCGCAGTTCTTACCGCATCTGTTCTGGCTGGTATTACTGGGTACACCATACTGCGTCTTTATAACAGAAAACAGAAAAAACACCAGTGATGCAGCAGTTTTGTGCATAAAATTTTATACGCCCTATAGAACACTTATCAGAGCAGATTTTTATTTTTTCTCTTACTTTAAAAAGGTTTTATTAACATTAATAAGACCTTTTTTTACATGCCCGGCTGATGAGCCTTAAATTAGCATTTATCCGGATTTAAAACATCGGCGGTCCGCCGTCTTAATGCCGTTATACCTTTATTATGGAATGGCATCCTATTTTACTGCCGTCTTCTCCTCACAAAAATTATCTGTCCTGACGATAGAGCACTACGTTTTTAACAGCCAGCCTTTCATTGAGCCATTTTCTGAATTTCTCTTTATCGGCTGCAGGAAGCGGTTTTTCTGCATCATACGCGACAGCTGTCATATCAGCAAGCGAATCATTTTTAAAGGCAGCTTTCTGGCTGGCAATAGATAAAGAATTTATTCCAGGGAACAATATTCTGGTTTCTTTCAAAAAAGCGGCATTATTAAACTGGTAGCGCGCAAGCTCCTTCTGAAGTTCTATAATTTTAAGGTCTTTAGCGTTCAGTTCGTTTTCACTGCTTTTGATCTGGCTGAGAATATCTCCTTTTAAAGCATTGAAACGGTCGGTGCTGTCCTGCCTGATTATAAGATCAGTACCTTTGAGATACTTGTTCTCGCTAATCTTTTTCTTAAGAAAAATAATTTCGGAATCTGAGAATCTCTTGGAAAGAAAGGCCAGTTCCATAACTTTTCGTTTTGGGGTGTATCCTGTTTTCTTGTAAACCATGGTATAACCTTTGGCAGTGAATTCCTGTTCTGCGAAAAGATCTGTATTTTTGATGAACTGCTGTTTTTCATAAAGGGTATAGGCCAGATAACCGCTGGGGATAATCATTACGGTAATCAGTATGGAAATAAAAACTTTTACTTTTTTCTGCTGCTGCTTATCCACTTCCTCCTTAGCCGGATATTTAAGGTATTTGACAATCAGAAATGTTGATATGCCGATAAAAACGCAGTTGATGCAGTACAAATAGAAGGCTCCTAAAAAAAAAGTCCACTGTCCTGTGGCAATACCGTATCCTGCAGTGCACAGCGGGGGCATCAGCGCCGTGGCAATGGCAACACCCGGTATCGGATTTCCTTTCTCGGTCCGGGTGACGGCAATCACTCCCACAAGTCCCCCGAAAAAGGCAATCAGTATGTCATAAATATTAGGCGAGGTGCGCGCAAGCAGCTCAGACTGCACTTCCTTAAATGGGCTTAAATAAAAATAAACCGTGGAAAAAACAAGGCTTACCAGCGTAGCATTTAGCAGATTGCGGAGCGATTTTTTAAGAAGCGAGAAATCATAAATTCCCAGCGCAAAACCCGCTCCCACTATAGGCCCCATTAGCGGAGAAATAAGCATGGCTCCAATGATTACCGCTGTGGAATTAACATTTAAGCCAATCGAAGCCACGATAATGGCACAGGCAAGAATCCACATATTGGCTCCTTTGAAATCAATGTTTTTCTTTACGCTTTCAAGCGTTTTGTTCTTATCATCCTCACCTTCATGAAGACTAAAAAGTCCGGAAAATTTTTCCATAATAAAATTGTGATAAATGATGTTATTCAATTACACTAATTTAAAAAAATAAAAGCAGACATTTCCTAATCAATTTAAAGAATGCAAAAATACCCCAGATAGCAATCTATGATATACAGATTCTTACCATCTAAACTGTGTGATTCAAAAAAAGCCCTGATTTCTCAAGGCTTTTAAAAATTCATTTAAACTGCTTACATTTTCGGAAGCAGCACTGTATCCACCACATGGATAACTCCGTTAGACTGATTAACATCTGAAATGGTAACTTTTGCTTTATTTCCGCTTTCATCGCTTATATAAAGATCTTTGCCCATCATCCATGCTGTCAGAGAACCTCCGCTTACTGTTTTTAAAACCGCTTTTCCCTTGCCCGCTTTAATAACTTTGGCAATATCAGAAGCATTCATCTTTCCAGCAACCACGTGATAAGTCAAGATGGTTTGAAGCATTTTCTTGTTTTCTGGTTTTAAAAGTGTCTCAACTGTGCCTTGCGGCAGTTTATCAAAAGCTTCATTTGTTGGAGCAAAAACGGTAAAAGGCCCTTTCCCTTTCAAAGTCTCTACCAGATCAGCTGCTTTTACAGCCGCAACTAAAGTGGTATGGTCTTTTGAATTAACTGCATTCTCTACAATATTTTTATTAGGATACATGGCCGCTCCGCCTACCATTACTGTTTTCTGCGCAGATACCGTAAAACAGAAGCCCAATGTTAAGACTGCTAATGCTAAAAATTTTCTAGTTTTCATAATTACATTTTTTTTTAAGTTATAAAGACATCTACGCTGTAAAATGATTTATGGTTTTAAGAAAAAAATATACAGCTAAAGAAAATCAGTAAAAAAAAACGCAAGCTCCTTTAAAACAATAGTATAGCAGACAAAAAATAAAAATAAAAATTTTCTATATTTTCTAGGCAAAATTTTTTTAAATAAAAAAATTGCCTTTTAAAAACCGCATCTTCCAAAATTTCGTTAATAGAATTAATCAATTTTTATCCCCAATCAAGCGACAATAAATGAATTAAATTAAACATTTTTATTTGTACAGAAAATTAGCAGATCAAAATCTCTAACAAAATTTCACTCTGATTATATTAAAGCACTATGGAAACTATAATATCCTTACCAAATTTTGATTAGAATAATCTGCACATTATTTTATAATTTTACTAAAAACTAACTTGTTTTCTTTAGTCAATACTAAATTTTATTTTCAACAATTTTATAAAAATTATTACAACTTAAATAAATTTAAATATCCCTCTGTTTTAACATTTTTTAACTTTTAACCTCTACAGGACATACAAACCGCTTTTGATTTAAAAAACAAAACAATTATCTTACAAATTCACTTGAAAATAGGCTAATTTCTTTAAATCCTGCATGAAATTTGTGTGAATTTGTATCGTAGAGGTCACTCTACGGGACAAAAGATAAAAATCGTCTTTTGTTCCGTTTTTTTTCGCTCTTAATTCTCTGTTAATCAAACATATAGACTCAATAATTTTGTTCACTCTAGCGGTTTGTATTTTATTTTCTCGAATAGTGAAATTTTCAGGATAAATTAAACCAATTAAGCTCCTCTTGTCTGATAAATCCCTGTCTGCATAAGTTTCATTAAGCTTAATAAGATTATCAACGCCTTTGTTTAGTAGCTCTTCAATACTATGCTTCTCATTGACAACCATCGATAACTCTCGTTCGAGATTTGTAATTCGTTCATGATAGTCTTCTTTCATCACTTTGTAATCGTCCGGATCAATTTTTAATGATAATAAAAGATCTCTAGCATTTCCTAATCTGATCTCATAATCTTTTATCTGTTCAGCAAGTCTTCTTTTTTGCTCACCTGCACTATTTGATAAATCACGATGAGTTTCATAAAGCAGTGAAGTATATAATTTCTTAACCTCTGGTATCGGTTGGTATTTTTTTAGATTTTCGACAAAAAGCCTGTTAGCGTTTTCTGAATTGATCCTATATTTACAAGAGGCTTCGTAATGATAGTAATAATAATGTTTATGCCTTCCTTTGCATTTACTGCCTTGTAGCTTTTTTTGACACTTAGGACAGATAATAAAACCTCTTAATGCGCTATTTGAACAATTCAAAATACTATTCCTGAATCAGGCTAATAAAGCCTTAGGGCTTTATGAAATTTCCTCAGGTGGCATTACCGGTAATGTCGTGGATCTTCGTCTGATCTTCTCAGCTGCACCAAAAGCCAATGCTACCGCCTTGATAATGATTCACAATCATCCTTCAGGACAACTTATTGCATCGGAAGCAGACAAACAAACTACACATAAGGTTAAGATGGCCGGAGAACTTCTGGATATCAACTTCTGGATATCAACTTCTGGATTCACTGATTATTACTCCTGAATCCTATTATTCCTTTACAGATGATGGCGCTTTTTAAGTGCCCTACTCTTTTTATTTATTTATTTTTATTCGGTTTAAAAAATAGTTCCGCCAATTGTGAATACGCCGATATGCCATTTTTTTTGATTTTGGATAAAAAAGCATTAAAATTTAAATAAGAACTCAGAATGAATGATATTTTAAAAAACGATTCTTTGTATAGAAACAAAATAAAAACGACTTAAAATAGAATTATGAAGTTTTATTTTGATAGTTTTTTATTATTGCTTTAAGTTACAAAATAGAATATATAAATAGTAATATTTAAACTCAAAAACACTACTTCAAACAGAAATTAATTAAAATGGAAAAAAACGAGCTCAAATTTATCAGCTGTTAATAAAGGACATTATATTTTGCAAGTAGAAGATAAAAAAAGGTACAGAAGTTCATCCTATCATAATAAAATAAGACAATTTTATAACCTTTATAAAATCGTTCTCATTATTATAATCGTCTATTTTCATTATATATAAATTATCCTTTTTTAATTCAATATACTACTAAGCAGGCTTCAAAAAGCTATGTATTCTCAACAATGAATACTCATCAACTGCATATTACATCACTAACAACCAATGATTTATTTTAAGAATTAAAAAGCCAGATTAAATTTTATTGTGCCCTTTGTCACCATTCGAATAATATTTTCATTTGACTATTTTTCTAAAAAAAATGCAATGAGTTAAATCTCATCGCATCTTTTTAAACATTCGTTCACTTATCATTAAAATAGTATTAAGGCAAAACACCAATCAAGCAAAAAACTCTATGATAGAAACAATTAGATTTTTAATGAATTCAATAATTCTATAAGTTCCTTCTCAGATGGTCGAGGCGCATCAGCTGAAACAATTATTCCTTTTGGATCTATAAGAATAAATCTTGGAATACCTTCAACCATGTAATCATTAATAAAAGTCTGGTCTTCTTTAGCAAACAGCTGAAGACCTGAAAGTTTACTGTCAATTACCATTTTTTTCCACTTCTCATGGTCTTTTTTCTTATCAATAGATATACTGACAAATACAATGTTTTTATCATGGTACTTGCTTTCCACTTCTTTCAAAGATGGAAATTCTTTTCTGCACGGACCACACCAGGTAGCCCATAAATCGATATAAACATATTTTCCCTTTAAATCATCAAGCGATACATCTCCTCCAGTAAAATTTTCATAATTTATAAATTTTGGTGAAATTTTGCCGTTTAATGTAAGTACTTTCTGCCTCTCTTCGTAAAGCGAATTCATCAGTTTTACCAAACTTTCAATACTTTTTTTCTGGGCCTCAACGAAAATCGGATCGATATCTTTTGAACTTGTAAGCATTGTATTCAATTGCGCTTTTACGCTTTGCATCTTACTATCGAACTCAGCCTTGCTAGTATCCATAGAAGAAGAATCAAATGTCTTTATTTCAAGACGAGTTCGATCCGCTAAGTAATTGTTCTCCAATCTGCCATTACCTTCATATTTGATAGTTTGCTCAAGCTGCTTTGCATCAAAAGTAACTTTTAGATCATAACCGTTCTTTAAATATACTTTTGTCTTTTCTTTCCCATCAAAAAGGATATAATCGCCTTCTTTTACTTTTAAAGTATCGGCAAAAGAACCATCTTTTCCTACTTTAATCGTTTTAACAAATTTGTTTTGTGCAATTATCAATGAATCTGAATTTCTATTGGCAATTTTTCCTGATAAGGTAACATACTCCATAGAAGTAGCCTTTTTCCCTGCTGCAATAATAATGGCTATTGCAAGTATTAAAAATATTTTCTTCATTTTTCTTTCTTTCTTAAGTCATTTTAAATGGTACTCTCAAATAATTATTTTTTGTTTAATTAAAAGGGCTGCTTTGAGGGCAGCCCCGCCCCCTTTATCATCTGCTTACTAATTCAAAATTTTAAAAAAGGCTATGCTATTAAATTTCTAACCTAATTTTCTTTTTTGTATATGTGAAAACTTTTCTAATGTGCAATTGAAACGAGAAAGTGTAATTGTATGTTAAAATTGAATTATTTTTCTTTTAGGGTACCTGCTTTGATGATAATCATTTTATCAGGTTTGATATACTTCTTAATCGCATCATTTACCTGCTGTAAAGTCGCTTTTTCAATATCTTTAGGGTACTGGCCAATATAACTTGGTTCAAGTCCCCTTTCAATAAAACCTAAAATTGTTTTAGCCATCCCGTCTGTTGTTGCCATTCCGACTTTAAAACTTCCAATCAGATTGGCTTTCTTGTTTTCAAGCTCTTCTGCTGTAACTCCTTCTTTAACCCATTTATCTACCTGAACCATTGTAGCATCAAGTCCTTTTTGAAATAAATCCGGATTGAAAGATGCGTTTACAAACCAGTAACCGCCTGTTTCATTATTTCCTGCCATTCTTGATCCGATATTATAGGTTAATCCGTCATTGTCACGGACTGTCTGCATCAAACGCCCTGCAAAACCACCGCCAAGCGCATAATTCGCTATATAAAACGGAATATAATCGGCATCGGCTCTTTTTAAACCTGTAAACTGTCCAATAAATAACTCGGCACTTGGTTTTTCCGGAATAGTAATTAATTCTGTTTTTGCTGCAGCTTTTGAAGCTTCTTCGAATTTTAATTTTTCCGTTACACCGCCATTCCAGTTTTTGAATGATTTTTTTAATGAAGCATTTAAATTTGCTCCCTCAGTATCTCCTACAATTACAAAACGCATAGAAGCTGTTCCGAAATACTTTCTATGGAAAGCTTTTACTTCATCCAGAGTTGTTTTTTTTATATTTTCGATAGTTTCTTCAATGCTCAAACTATAATTTGGATTGTTTTTTGGATAAACCGCCTGAGACAAAGCTATATTACCTCTTTCTCCAGGATCATTTAGCATCTGTTGTACATTACCAATAAACTGCTGTTTTAAGTTTTCGAATTCTTTTGCATCAAACAATGGGTTTCGTAACTCTTCAGCCAATAAAGCAACCACCTGATCCATATCTTTTTTCAGGCATTTGAACCCGATATTGATTTTAAATTTCGAAGCGTCAATATTAATGTTCACACCTAATTTCTGCAGTTTTTCCGAAAACTTAAACTTGTCATTAAATGTTGTTCCCTTTGATAACATTGCTACTGTTAAATCCGGAATAACATCATTTTTAGTTTCACTGGCATAATTCCCTAATGAAAAGCTCGCCGCTACGGTTACGAAATCTTTAGCCGAAGTTTTTACTGAAACCACATCAATTCCTGCTACTTTTTCTCTTTTGAAAGCAGAAGCAGTTTTTTCTATATCAGTTGTTGAAATCGTTTCTTCCAAATTATTCTTAACTGGCAAAGAAACTGCTGAAGTATTTTCCTCATGAGCATGTCCGTCTGATTCGGGATGTCTGTAGTAAAACGGACCTTCCTTTTCCATAAAATTATTTGGCTGAGCAGTGCCTTCATTCTGCGAACCTGACTGCTTTGGCACAAAATAACCTGTTGTACTTTGGTCTTCAACTAAATATGTATTGGCAACGCGCAAGATATCGGCTGGCGCAACTTTTTTCAATCTGTCCACTCCTTTAACATACTCAGTCCAGTCTCCACAAGCAATTGCCTCATTCAATTCAGAAGCTATCGCACCAGAACCGTCACGCCCTAAAATAGTCTGAGCACTGACATTTGCCACAACACGGTTTATTTCGTCCTGACTTACACCGTTTTTCTGGATTCCAGCCACGACCTCGCTGATTTTTGCATCAATGTCTTCGTGTTTTGAAGTTGTCGGAAAACCAACTCCTATGGTAAAAAGTCCAACTTCTTTAAAGTTCGTTGCACTCGCATAAGAATAAATTCCCAAACCAGTGTCTACAAAGGTTTTGTTCAAAATAGCTGATGCTCCATTGCCTATAATCTGTCACAAAATATTTAAAGCCGGAAGATCTTCATGCAGTGCGCCAGGAATTTTATATGATTTATTGACAACACCCAATTCACCTGGTTTGCTTACAACAATTTTACGCGCTCCATATTGCTGTGGCTCTTCCGTATATGGCTGAGGCATTGCATGCGGTGCTTTTGTAATTTTTCCGAAGTATTTTTCTATTAGTCCAAAAACATTTTCTTTTCTAAAATCACCGATAATGGTTAAAGTCGCATTATCTGGCCAGTAATACGTATTGTAAAAATTACGCAGAACTTCAATTGGGGCTTTTTCAATATCCGATTTCCATCCGATTGTCGAATGATGGTACGGATGAGCAATATAAGCCGAAGCCCAGATTTCTTTGTCCAAAACACTGTTTGGATTATTCTCACCTCTTTCGAATTCATTTCTCACCACCGTCATTTCGGCGTCTTTGTCTTCTTTGGTTAATAAAGAATTACGCATTCTATCCGCTTCGATCTGCATAGCCAATTCTATTTTATCGCTTGGAAGCGTTTCATAATAATTGGTGCGGTCATACCAGGTTGTAGCATTCATCTCAGCTCCAGTATTCTGAAGTACATCAAAAATCGCATTCCCATTTTTTCTGTTGAAAGTCGGTGTGCCTTTGAACATTAAATGCTCCAGAAGATGTGTTGATCCAGTATTCCCTAAAACTTCATGTTTAGAGCCCACACGATAAACAATCTGCACCGTTGCAACCGGCGATGCATTATCCTGTAAAAGAAGCACGCTCATCCCGTTTGGCTGATAAAGATATTCTTCAATTCCGCCTAATTCCTGTACTTTTTTGAAATTGGCAGGAGTGGTTTGTGCATTCGCTGAAGCTATGGCCAGCATGATGAAAGCACTTTTGTAAAAAGGTATTTTTTTCATTTTAATTTAGAGTAATTTCTTTTGATTTTAATACTGGAGGGTAACATTTACGTGCATCACAAACCTGAAAATAAAGACCTGCATTTACAATACCTTTATTAATAGTATCGATTTTATAATACTGTATAAAATAAGGCTGATCTTCATAAATATAAACACCGTTATCGTATGGTTTACTTCGAGAATATTCTACTTTCTTACATTTTGTAAAACCTTCAGGAACATCAAATTGTACTTCTGTAACAACATAAGGTTCTGTATCAGGAACAAAAGCATAAATATGCCAGCCTGCATTAATGGAAGCTTTAAGAACAACAGCCAATTGTGTTTTATCTTCAGACCAAACTACATCTGCATTTACCTCAACGGGGTTTAAATCATTTGTTATTTCCGTTTTCAATGATTTCACTTTTTCTAAAGCTTCCGCTTTTAGTTTGGGCTGTACTGTAAAATCCTGTCCCCAGCACATTTTTACAGCAAATAAACAGGCTATTAGATAACATTTTACGTTCATTTTTTTAATTTTAAATTATATGGACTTTGTCAACTCTTTTATATCAGCTTCACTCCTTGGTCTGATTTTAGGATTTTTATTTTCATCTTTATTGATCCAGATGTAACCGCCGACCTGGGTAAATAACAGATCTTTTCTGTTTTTTGAATACCAGCTGCGCCATTCCTTTGGCAAACTGAAATTCTCTAACGTATAGCGGAGTAAAATTCTTTTTCCTTTCTGCACATCTTTGCCTTCTTCTAAAAGTTTGATCGCTTTGTCTAAAACTTTTACATCTGTATTGGCAATTTTTAGGCTTTTGATATCTTCATCTACAACAAGATCGTAAGAAGCCTCAGGTTCAGAATAAAAATAGGGTCTGTTTTCTTTTAAAAAACTTCTTATTTGCAAGGTATCTATACCCATACTTTTTGCCCAAGGCAGTCTGCTTACCATTTTCTCAAGATACTCTTTTCGAGTTGGTATTGGAGCTGCTTGGCTTTCAAAAATAATTTTATCATCCTCGCTCAATTCCTCGCCACGATCAATTTTAGCCTGTATTTTTAATTTATCAGCTTTATCTTTTTCTCCATATTTTATCATTGCATCACGGTAAGACTCGAACGATTTGGCAGTGGTATAAAACTCTAATTCATCAATAAATTCTTTTGTAGCAATACGTTCATTATACTTCCTTACAATTAACTGGTCCTTTTTATGTTTGTTCATATAAGCCACCGTATTTGCAAAAACGATTTTAGCTTCATCAGTCATATCATCTGGTGATCCTGCAAATCCCCATAAAAAGAAATTGCCATGTCTACCTAGCGCCACTGCTGTTTTTTGTTTAGAAGAAACCCCACCGGATATGATTTCAGAATTGGGTGCATCTTCAAAACCCCATCCGCGGGCAACCATACCAATTCGAACCCCATTACTGTTCTGATAACCGACTTTATCCACTTCCCACATTGGTATTTCAGCAGGCTCATCAAGTCCATCATAAGCTTCAAGTACACCAGAAGGCGTTGGCAGATTTTGCAGGGTTAAAGCAGTTTTAAAAGGGCCTTTAAAGATTTCATGATTCGTTTTGATATGGTGCGCATGCCTGTCTAGGCAAAGGCAATACCAGTCTAATTTAGAACCTAAACTGCTGCCTATAACTGAAGCGGTATGCGCTATAAAAATAGAGGAGCTATTAAATTCATTACTCAAATATTGCGTTGGTTCTATACTTGCAATTTCGCCTGTTACAGGATCATTGTGTATAACCCTGTCTTTAATTTTTGAAGGCACTTCATCAAATATGGTGACATCATAGTTCTTTGACATAGCTTCTTTATAATCGCGCGGATCAACTATAGCTACAATTGTAAAATATTTTTCCAGAAGATTTTTAAAAGCTACGCTTCTTTTTCCATATCCTTCTATAAATTTTTCTTTTGTCATACCGCCATTAACTGAAGTAGATTCCGCATTAGGAATTGGCTTATCTTTACTATAGCCGATATACAAGACTTTTATGTTTTCTTTTTCCTGACTAAATGAATCTACTGATGACAGACATAATCCTATGACCAGCATTCTAAAAATCGTTTTCATATTATTTGTTATTTTTAATTAAGAATATCCGCAAAGCGTTTTAAAATTTACTTAAAGCCACAGATTAAAAAGATTACATCTCATTTAGAACAAACCATCAACTTGAGTTATTCTCTATATTAAACTCTTTATTAAGCAATAAAAATCTGGTTAAATATTATTTTTGGATAGTTCAAAGTTTAATTCAAATACGGTATCATATCATACCGTATTTGAATTATTACAATTCAGTTAGTATTTATTCTGAATAATTACATTCTGAGAAGAAACTATTTCAGTATTAGGAATTGGTCTTGCAAACTTTCTTGATTTTAACTCCAGAGTATAATTAACAGGAGCTCCTGTGCCTGTAATACCTGATGCTGAGTATGGGAAAAAGGTTCTAGAAATTACAACATCATCAGCAGGAGAATCATTGTTGTTGAAACGTCTGATATCAGCCCAACGGGTTGTAAATGGCATCTCTCTTCTTCTCTCCAAGAGTATCTTTGTAAGGGCATCGCTTTGAGAAGTCGCACTCAAATCACGCACATTGGCAGGTGCAGAAGCATCGATTCTAGCCACTCGCAATTGATTTACAGTTTGGATTCCCTGAGCCCATTGTCCCTGTCGAGCTTCACATTCCCCTTTTATCAATAGCATCTCTGGAACAGACGGACCATTTAAGATATCTGATTTATAGAAAAAGATATAACCAGGATAATCGTAAGCCGGATTATTGGCGCCACGGCTGTATGAATACCCCTCAACTATGTGATATTTATATCTTAAATCGTATGTTTTATCAAAACAATTCAGCAAATCTTGTGAAGGATAATAATTCCATGAACCATTTTCTAAAGCTCTAAAAAAATAGGACTCCCCCCATTGCAATCTATCCGTAGCATCAGACTGCACATCATGCGTATAAGGATACTGAATGTTATAGATCTGCTGCGTCGGATTAAAAATAGTTACCGAAGACGGGATGGTCGAGTAACGCATTTCGGTATTGTAATTGCGTAGATAGCTTTCTTCAGTCAAAGCTTGTTCCGCATATAATTTAGCATTTGTATAATCGTTTTTGGCCAAATAAAATCGCGCTGCAAAACCTTTTACCGCAACCGTACTGGCTCTCCATGTTCTCTTTAATCCATTTACAGTCTCTAGAGGTCTTGTAATCTTTAATGCTGCAGCTAAATCAGCAGCCATAAAATCCCAGGTCTCTTTTAGGGTCGCTCTTTTCAAAGATTGAGTAAAACTGGCTGATGTTTTGATCGGAAGTCCCATCTCGTCCATATTTTCAGAACTAAACGGCAGGCAATACACATTGGCCAGCTGAAAATAACTGTAAGCTCTTATAAAGTGTGCCTCCGCCTCCAACTGGGCCTTTTCATCTGCTGTACCGCTAACTGAAGGAAGTGTTTCCAGAATCATATTGGCATAAAATACTTTTTTCCACTCACCGCTCCAAAAAGCAGAAGTTATATAAGGCTGGTTTTCAGTACCCCATACTGCCGAATAAAGATCCTGCAATGATAAATATCGATTAAAATTTTGATAAAAAGTAACGTCCACTGCAAAATCATCAGAACCGAAAACCACTTCTGATGAAGGTTCTTTATACAGCTGATTGTAATTATTTAAAAGACTTTCTAAATCTTCTATAGTAGTTGGAACCACTGCAGAATTTTTTGAAGGACTTTCATCTAAATAGTCATTACAGCTTATTATAGTGGTACCTAAAGCAAATACTAGTATATATTTAAAAATTTTCATGACGGTCTGTATTAAAAATTAAAGTTGAAGCCTAAAATCAAAGAGCGCTGTAATTTTAAACCTCCTCTAGGATATTCCGGATCCTCTCCATATTTATTGAACAAAATAGTCCCCAAATTATTAGCCTGTACAAAAAGATTGAATGAATCCAACCCTATCATAGATATTACTCTTTTATCTAATGAGTAAGTTAAATTTACTTCCTGAAAACGAATGTGCGATGCATCAGCTGTTAGATAATCCATATTATTTGTTAATCTTGGGTAGAAAAAATACCTGAACTCATCAGTAGAAATTGGAACTATCTGATTTGGATCACTATTTACAACTTCGCTATAATTCGAGTTAGCTCCAGAATTTCCTTCTGTTCCTGTTGGATAATTGAATCCCTGACGTCGGAATACATGACCCCATTTTGCTGTAACAATAAACGAAAGATCAAAATCATAAATTTTAAACGAATTTCGCATACCTATGTTATATGGTGCAACAGAAGTCCCTTGTGGTTTTAAAAAGGTTCTGGCATCCCCGGGAACATATGAAGTAATATTTACAAGCTGATTATTTGCTCCGATAACTGCTGGTTTTATATTCGGGTCGGCTTCTGTACCAAAATTATGCATACCGGCATATTGATACGACCAGATGGTATTGGCGTTATATCCCTGCACATAACTATAGGTAGGATCTCCACTACTTCCGTTTAGATTGTAATCAAAATAGCTGTCTACAAAAAAATCAGTGATTTCATTTTTGTTGTAGGCAAAGTTAAATGAGGCATCCCAACCAATGTTTTTGGTAATTGGCAATGATGTACCCAAAATAACTTCTATACCTTTGTTTATCATCTCCCCATTATTTAATTTTTGTGAAGTCGTTCCATTCACTGCAGCTATAGATTGATTCACAATAAGGTCATAACCTCTTTTATGATATAGGTCTACACTTCCAAAAAATTTATTATTAAATAGACCAAAATCAACCCCAATATTTTTATTTTCTGTTTTCTCCCAGCGAAGATCCGGATTTCCAAAACTTGCAAAAGTGGATTTTGGTTCTAAAGTCACATTATCTAAAGCTGTATTTCTGCTTAAAAGCGGTTTGACAGAAATCGAATTATCAAGATTACCATTAAATCCGTATGTAGCTCTCAGCATTAATCTATTGATAGTATTACTATTGCTTAAGAAATTTTCATTAGCTATATTCCAACTGGCACCAACAGACCAGAATGGATCGTATCTCATTTTAGGATCCTCTGTAATAAAATTGGAAGCATCGGTACGGTAACTACCTGTAACGGTATATCTTTTATCATAAGTGTATCCTAAATTAGAAAACATTGAAACATAACGAGTCGTTCGTTCCGTCTGCTGAGTAACGGGAACTACATTAAAAGGAAAAAGATATTGTGCATATGACAGTGGATCACCCCACCACATATATGACGTATTGTATGGATTTAAAAGCTGTGAGCCTGTCAGTCTTTCCGGATCATACCCGAACTGGTCCGGATATTGAATTGTTTTAACAACCAAATTGGAAATTTCTGAACCAGCAATAAAGTTTATACTGTGTAAATCTTTGAACGTTCGGTTAAAATTAAGCTGGTTCCTGAAATTGTAGGAATGATTGTTAATTGTATTGGATTGCAAAATACCTCCGGAAGGAACGTTTTGTATTGGTTTTGAATCATCAAAATAATATTCAGAACTTGCATTTATAAAATTTCTAACTGCAAATGTTTTGTCACTTGAATAATTATTGGCTTCACTTTTAAAAATTTGGTATTGAATCTTGGAATTAAATGTTAATCCATCGATAATTTTAAAATCCAATCCTGCCTGAATACGGGTGTTTAATTGCTCTGTATTAAAATCTCTATTCTGAACTTCCGTAATTGGATTATACGACCAATCTGAATATGCGAATTTATCTAAAGGGAAAAAAGCATTCACATTAGGCATATAGTATTTCAAATACGACATGTCTGTGTAATTCCCATTTCCATCTACCAGCATATCCCATGGAGCCAAACCTTTGATAACATCAAGCATGCTTTGACCGCCATATAGGTATTGAGGGAAACTGTTGCTCGAATTGGCATCAATATTCCTGTATTGCAGCATTCCTGCAAAATTGAAATCTATAAATTTATTCAGGTTAGTAACATTCGAAAAATCAACTTGGTATTTGCTGGATTTGTCCCCGATGAAAAAGGTCTTATTATCCTCATACAATAGTGAAAGATTGTTTTTCATTTTCTCGCTGCCACCGGCAATATTAAAATTATATTGTCTGGTAATTGGAGTCTGCAATAAATACTTCTCAATTTGATCCTTATTATTCAAAGTACCTAATCTATTTAGTGTAGCATCTCTTTCTGCAGTAGAGATTCTTCCTAGATTGGCTTCGATCATTGCAGTCATGGCCAATGATCTTGGGAAATAATCTGTAGGAGATTCACTATAAGGCCATCCTGCATAAAAATTATCCGTATCAAAAGCCATTTGCTCGTACTCAATTGTTTCTTTTGACGAAGCTAAACTCGTAGCATAATCAACATCCAATTTAGGCGATATCCTCATAAAAGAAGAGAAAGAAACTTTGGTTTGTCCCTTTTTAGCCTTTTTAGAAGTCAATACAATAACGCCGTTTGCAGATTTTGCCCCCCATATAGAAGCTGCAGCCGCATCTTTTAAAACAGTAACTGATTCTATATCGTTCGGGTTGATGCTATTGAAGCCTCCTTCTATTGGAAAACCGTCCAATACAATAAGAGGCTGTGCGTCTGCAAACAAACTGGACTGGCCACGAATCTGGAATTCGATAGAGCCATCAGCGTTGATCTTACTCTGCATACCAGCTATACTGCCTACTAATCGCTCCGCAATGCTTGAAGAAGGTTTCTCTAATTGCTCTTTACCCACATTTTGGTAAGATCCTGTACTTCTTTCCTTAGAAATTTCCTGAAAACCGGTAGATACTATTTTAATTTCATTTAAAGTGTTGGATTCCTCAATCAAAACCACATTAAACTCTGATTTATTGTCAATTTTAATCTCCTGTGTTGCAAATCCAAGATATGAAATAATCAGGATATCATCAGTTTTTCCTTCAATACTGTACTGCCCGCTAAAATCAGTAACAACAGCTGTTTGACTTCCTTTTATTTTTACTGTAGCTCCTACAAGAGGCATACCATTCTTATCTATAACTTTTCCTTTAATGGTTCTTTGTGCTTCAATTGGCTTTTTAGCAGAAGAAATATTGCTTTTTGGTTTAATAATAATGGTATTGTCTTTGGTTATTGTAAGATCAAAACTTTTATCTGGCAGACATTTTTCAAGCAGATCATTGGCATTTACAGTACCTTTTTTCAATTTTACTTTAGGGGCATTTTTGAAGTAGTTTGCTTCAAAAATAAAATTATAGTCTGTCTGACTGGAAAGTATTTCCAAAACTTCATTTACAGTTACAGTCTTATCAGCATCAATTGTCACCTTTGTTTTTTGTGAAAACACATCTGAAGGCACAAAACCGAAAACAGTGGAACAAAACAGAAATATAAATGTCCTCATAAGATAAATAATTATTTTTTCCCTGCCAGGAAAAGAAACAATGGTTGATTTTTTCATAAATTTGGTTATTGATTAATTTTTGTTTGAATTAATTAATGTTTAAAGAGAATATGAGGTTGGTTTGGTCAGAGATTCGAACCTCAGTTCTCTTATTTTTTTGGGCCAGGGTTACTGTCTTTTGGTTTATTTCATACTCTATATTGTTTAGGGTTTTAATTGTAAATAAAATATCATTAATATTCTGATTCTTTCTAAGAACTCCCGTGAACTTCATGTTTTTGATGTTTGAATTGTCAAATACTACCTTCACGTCATACCATCTTCCTAGTACCTTCATTATTTCTTCAAGAGAACGATTTTCAAAATTGAATACTCCGTCTTTCCATGAAACGATTTTCTGAGCATTAACTACCCTGTTTTCAATGCTTTGATCATTAAGCTTCACTATTAACTGATGGTTGGGCTTTAAAAGTTCATAATGCTTTTTATTGCTCAGAGCAACACTTCCCTGAACAAGTGTAGTGTAGATAGAAGTTTCATCATTATATGCCTTAATATTGAACTCGGTTCCCAGAACCTCTACTTGCTGTCCTTTGGTTTTAACTATAAAGTGAGATCCACTATGATGAGTGCTTGGCGATACTTCAAAATAAGCTTCACCATATACCAAATCTACACTGCGGGGCAATCCATCAACGAAGTGATTGGGAAATTTAAGCTGTGAATCGGAATTCAGCCATACTTTTGTGCCATCAGCCAATTGTAGCTGAAACTGTCCGGCACGGGGAATGGTTAAATAATTATACTCTATTTTACTACTTTTTGCCTCATAGGTAATGATTTTATCATTAGCGGAAATACCATTGGCGCTGTAAACATTCCCTTGACCAAGTACAATAGTTTTTCCATTGCCTAAAACTAAAGTGGCTTTATCACTACCAGGCTGAATAACCGTTGTGGTTACTACTGCATTGGCTGGATCTAAAATTGTTTTTTGTGTATTGTTATAGAAGTAGAAACCTAAACCTGCCAAAACCAATATGGCTGCGGCGTATCTTAAATAGTTTAGGTAATAGACTGGTCTGTTAATTTGGGATTGAATTTTTCTCCAATCATCTTTTTTATTGATTAAGGCCCTTAATTTTTTGCGCTCCTCTATTTTTTCAGGATCGGTTACCTCTTTAAGTATATGTTCTTTTTGGGCGTTAGTAAACAGATCTGAATGATGAAGTTCTTTAGAAGCAGTATTCTTTAAAATTGCTACCGCAATTTGACTGGAAAGCTGTATTATTTTATTTAATATCTTCATAGTCGAAAAAGTCTTTTATACTATGACGATTTATTATTACCTGAGTATTAAAAAAAAATGAAGTTTTTTTATTTTTTTTTCAAATTCACTGATTTTACTGAGGCATTTTCAAGCAAAGTACTTAACTATTTTCACCTTTAAGAATAAATAACCATAAAAACACAATAAAACTTGTTTTTTTTAAAGGTAGGTATGCCCTAAAAATTGCATGGAATTAACAAACTACTTATGGATATCAAACACAAAAGCTATAAATACAAAATAATTGCCTAATAAATGCTTAAGCTTTTTATAAGCGATACTCTTTTGAACCTTTACAGTATTAAGCGAAAGATTTAAATCATCAGCAATTTCCTGATTGCTCTTTCCTTTAATACTTAATTTCATGATTTTGGCACATTGGGCTGGTAATGTATCAATAGCATTATCAATAATATTTGCTGTTTCGGCAATTGCCACTTCCTGAAGAAAGAAAGGGTCCGCCTCAACATCTGCAAAGTCGACTTTATCAGACAATAGGAAAGTGCTTTTGACCTGCTTGCTTTTAAGGTAATCTAAAGAACGGTTGCGGACAGCGGTATATAAAAATGACTTGACATAGGCACTGCCGTGGAACTGGGTCTGTTCTTCCCAGATTTTGATGAAAATATCCTGCACAATATCTTTTGACAGATCCAAATTATCAACATATTTATTGGCAAATAAACACAGAACTTCATACATCGTTTCATAAATGTTTTTATATTCTTTAATTGATAATGTTTTTACTTCTGCCATACTGGTCTACACTGTTAAAATACAGTGTGAAATGGGTGGTATTTATAAAATTTTGTGTTATTACGCTTTTCAAAGATAGTGGTTTTAGAGATATAAAAAAATATCGACATTTGGCAATGGGCTTTGAGCTATAGAAATTGCAATCGGCTATACTGTTTACTATATTTTTATATTCTAAGACAAGCTTAGAGTTAATATTTATCTACTAGAAAATACTAAGCCAGCTAAAGATTTATTGACTTAGCTGGCTTAGTATTTAAACAATATTCATTTTTAAATTATTTTTATTTCACCTAATTATTTTTATCTCCATTCTTTATCAATTGAGTTTTTAATCTTTTAAATGTAAAAAAGAGCTGTCTAGCCCGACAACTCTTTTTGGTCTTTCAATGAATAAATCAACAATGTAACTTCTAAAATAAAATATTATGAAAGACTAACTATTAAATTGTAAAAAGAACTGTAAATCTATTAATCCTTATTCTGATAAACCTGTAATTAATATAATGCTCACTGCATTCATTTTATAAATATAGAATTATTGACAACCGAGGATTCCTGACGAATTACTTGCAGTATTTCACTTTTAGTGAATTGTCTGAAATTTTTCTGCTTTCTCCAATACTTTTTAAATAATTTCAATGCTTTCATGTTAATTATATTTAAAAGGTTAAACCATTTCTTTGTAATTTTCTGTTTGTACATCAAAGCTGCAATTGCATGATAATAGGTATGAATTCCTGTAACATTAGAACAAGGTATGCCAATGACCTAAAACTAAAAATTAAACCAATAAAACAGATGATTTTATCTCTGCTAATTTTACATCAGTTTAATTTAAGAAAACCCTTATTTATTCTTTTACTCAATTATCTTTTTTAAAATCCTTCTCTGTAAATTCAACCGTAAATTGCTTTGTCGTAGGTGGCAAACACATAGCATTAGTACATGCCATATATTTTATTTTAAAATTTAAACTCGAAGCTGTCTTAGATTTAAGTTTTAACTTTTGAATAAAAATAGCGCCCTTAGAAAAATAAGGCGCGTTCGGCTTACTATCCTGATCTGCCGATTTAGCTTCAATTTCTCCAATTAATTCTATATTACTATTTTCTTCAAAAATAATTTGTGTTGGCAAACCTAAAGAACCGCCTGATTCTTTCAAGGGATAAATATGCCATGGTGCATTGATAACCGCTGTTATGACCAAATTAAAGGAATCAGCCGTAATAATTTGCTTTTCAAATGACCATGAAACGGGATGGTTTTTCTGAGAAAAAACCGTAAACACACAGCAAAACAGCACAATAACAAATAGTAGCTTTTTCATTTGCTAACTTAAGTATTAATAGATATATATTATTTTGTCAATTCAATTATGTCGTTTTACAACATTTCGCCGCACATTCAATGAAATGATACTGATTAAGAAAAAAAAACTTTTTTTTTCTTAATCAGTATCTGTTAATTATCTTTTCCGCGAGCTAATTCTACCATTTGTACAACTTCTTCAGCAACTTCTTCATCTGTTCCCTCAAAACCTGATACTTTAAAACGTATCATGCCATTGCTGTCAATTATAAATTTAGCCGGAATTCCATCTATCTTAAAAGATGAAGCTGCAGGAGGACGTTTAGTATTTGGATTAACTAAATCCATATATAAATCAAAACTATAGTTTCTCTTACTGAGGAATTGTTTTGCGTCAATTAATGGGTGTGGAACGTTATCCCATGTATGAATAAATAGAAATTTCACTTCTGAATCGTTAGAATATCTATTTACTGCGAGTTTCATTGCTGGAAATGAAGCTACACAAGGACCACACCAGGTAGCCCAAAAATCTAACACAATAGTTTTTCCTTTAAAATCAGCCAAAATCACTTTTTTACCATCTACATCTGTCACATAAAAATCAGGGGCTTTTTCATTAATTAAAAGTTTTTCTACTTTAGATTTAATTTTATTAACAAATCCTTGCTGTAAAGTACTTAAATAAGCATTGACGTCTTTATCAGGATATAATTTTGCATAAGCTTTTCTTACCTCTTCAAGATATTCTTTACTATTGTTTCCATCTTGAATAGCCTTAGCTAAAATGGGCAGGGATTCTTGATAATTTGCATCAAATATTGAGGACAATAATGCATAATTTTCTTTTAGTTCTTTATCTTTATTTTCAAGATTGTCATAAGCTTCTTTAGTATATTTATATGACTCTTTATAATTGCCTTTCTTTAGAAGCAACTTAGCATACAGATCTACATATTCATAATAAACGGGCTGAGGATCAATTTTAAATGAACTATCGACAACCGTTAAGTTTTTGATTTTTTGTGCACTGTCTAATTCTGCCGTAAGTATTTGCAAAGATTTTTCAAAATCTATAGGTATCAATAAATCAATGTTCATTTTTATTGCCCCCACTCTATAGACTTGGTCTTCTATCGAGTTGATGTAAGCCATCATTTTGGAAGCATCTGGCAGTTCTGCATACGCCATAGCTACAAAATTTTTCTCAAAATCCATATTTAGGGTAGGATATGTTTTTTGTAACGATTTAAAATGTACTTCTATATCATTTGCGCCCCCTGTTATATCTGAAAAAGAGAACAATCTTGCCATCTTTGCCTCATTACTGTTTGGATACTTGTCATTAACTAATTTTATTGCAGCAGCTTTTTTTGATTTATCTTTACTGTAATATTGAACTAATACTAGTAAATCTTCTGAGGTACCCTGTTCTAGATTTTTGATTTTACTCTGAAGCACCACTGGATTTTTTTCGTTTTGTAACGATGCTAACTTAGACTCATCATTTTGATTCTCCTGAGCCTGTACATTTAAAGTACATAGGATTAAAAGGATAAAAAAAATTATTTTCATAACTATATTTTGTTTTCTATTGCGAATATGTGAACCCTGGTTTATATTTTAATTGAACGCTTTTTTGTAATTTCTATCATAGCTTTAAGCTTGTAATATTCCCTATCAGTTGATCCTGCATACCCAACAGCGTAGAAACGAATATTCCCTGTAGGGTCAAAAATTATTTTAGTTGGTGTTCCTTGTATATTATATGCCGTATTTTCTTCATCTCTTAAAACATCAAGAGTAATACCTTTTTGCTTAACATAGGCTTTTACTGTCGGTTCTGTTTCAAATATATTTATGACAAACATTTTAAAGTCATTTTTCTTGTAATCTGCTATTACTTTCTCAAAACCGTAAAATGCAGAAACACATGGTGTACATAATGTAGTCCAAAAATCTATTGCCAACACTTTTCCTTTATAATCACTTAAATTAACCGGAATACCATTTAAATTTTGTAATGCTATATCGTATACTTGTTTATCAGCACTAAATAATGTTACATTTTTGCTGCTATCTTCGGGGTCTGGAATTGTGCCTTCAAGTTTTTTTTGAGGGGATGAAATATAATTTGCCTCAACTTCTTTATAATATTTTTCATAAGCATCCTTTTGAAGGCTATTTATAAGTTCGTCGGCACCTTTGCTGGTACCCTTTAATTTTTTATAAACTTCTTTAAAAGTTGGAATCATATATGGATTTGATTCAGCTTCTTTTAAGGCTTTATATAGTATATCATAAGCAGCTTGATGGTTACCGGCAGCAGACATGACAATGGCATAACGGTTTAAATAGTTTGCCTGCATATCTTTAAAATATTTTATTTCCCGAGCAGAACTTCCTTGATCTTTGGATGATTTTTCAATTAATTCTTGAGCAATCTGAATATTTCCAAGCATAGCATTAGATGCCGCATTCAATTCCATAAGAACGGGTGTCCTGCTGACTCCATCCTCTAATTTTTGATTTTCCAAATCTTCTAAAAGTTCCGCTGAAATATCCTTAACATCATTATACTTTTTCTTTTCATCAAATAATTTCTCAAGCGCACTTACCAGATACATAAATTGACGTGCAGAAAATCGGGGATTACTTTTTTTATAATATCGATAACGTTCTACATTTCCCTGTGCCAGCCACTGAACTGCAAGTTCGGCTCTAAAATCATTGCTAGCAGATACATTTGTCGGATCACTAGAAAATTCCTTAAGCATTTTATTGTATTGTTTTTCTTGATCTTCAACACTCTCGATCAAAATAAAATCGTCAATACTATATTTGCTTTTTACAGATTGCTGAGCAAAAATGGTTTGTACCATTAGCATCAAAAAAAATATATTTTTCATATTTATATTGTTTTAGTTTAACGACCGTTACTTTAATAATTCAGAAAGTCTCTTTTCCAATTCCTCACCTCTTAGGCCTCTATCAACGATATTCCCATTTGGATCAATTAAAAAATTATCAGGAACCATGCTTACTTTGTAGAGTACCGCAGCTGCATTCTCACCACCTTTTAAATCACATAATTGCAGCCATGGCAGTTTATCTTCTTTTATGGCTTTCAGCCAGTCTGCTTTTTTCTCATCAAGTGAGACTGCCAAAATGGTGAAGTTTTTACCTTTAAATTTATTATAAGCAGCCAAAACATTCGGATTTTCAGCTCTGCACGGCACACACCAGCTTGCCCAGAAATCCAGCAGTACGTATTGTCCTTTATATTTTGACAAGGTTACCGGATTGCCATTTGCATCATTCATTGTGAAGTCCTGCGCTTTAATTGTTCCGGACTGAAAAACTAATGCATCGTCTAAACGTTTTTTCCACGCAATTACTTTTGGTTCATTTTTCATTCGGCTGCTTAAAGCATCATACATTGGTTTCACCAATCTCGGCTGCATGGCACCCTGAACAAAAATATCTATCAAATCAACACTTACGTAGCAATCCGGATTATCTAGAACAAAATCATTGATGACCTGCAGAATATTACTCATTTCAATCTGCTTGCCACCTAATTTTTTCTGCTCATCAAGAAGTTTTTTTTGGTATTTCTCCCAATACTTTTGCTCAATATTACCACCTTGATAAGCTGCCATGCCGTCCTTATCAAAAGTTATCCTGATATCTCCATCTGAATAAACAAGGGCTACGTTTTTCATGTTGTTTGCAGCATCTTCCTTTACTGGCTTGGATTGAATCAAATTCACTTCCGCCAGCTGCGGTCTGCGAACTTTTCCCCTAAATTCAAACTCACCGTTTACAACTTTAGCCGTATCGGATATGTATTCAAATCCCTCATCAGGCGGATAAGACAATACGGCTTTTACAGCCTTGATGTTTGAAGGGATACTTCCTTTAATAGTATAAGATGATTGTGCACTTAAACTTGAAGTCTTTAATATGATTCCAAGCATTACAATTGCTATTTTTTTCATGTTCTTATTATTTTAAATAAATTATACAACTCTGTTTTTAAATTGAAAAAGAAGCTTTTTTTTACTGTTTGAACTTACTGATACCTGTATTGAGCCAGTTTAGGTAATCCTCAACATTTGGCGTATAAGCCACCGGTTCGACAAGGTTGTTTTCATTGCTATCCATAAGTACATAAAAAGGCTGTGAATTAGCTTTGTATCTAAGGGTCTGCATTTCACTCCATTTCTGTCCGATATATTTCAATTTTTTTCCTGGATTAAGCTGAGAATCGACAATTTCATCGGCTTCCAGTTTTCTTTTATCATCCACGTAAAGTGAAATCAAAACCACATCATTTTTCAGTATTTTTAATACTTTGGGATCCGGCCACACATTCTGCTCCATTTTTCTGCAGTTTACGCATGCCCAACCTGTAAAATCTATCATTACCGGTTTGCCTGCTTTTTTTGCGTAAGCCATTCCTTTATCATAATCATCAAAAGCCATGATATCATGAGGAGCAAGTAAATGAGCTCCATCAGGAAGATCTCCGTGTGTGCTTGCATTATCTGCTGTTCCCGATGCTTTTGATCCACCGACTCCGTATGGAGACTCACTATATTGTTGCGGAGGAGGGAAAGCACTAATCAAATTAAGTGGAGCACCCCAAAGTCCCGGAATCATATAAATGGTAAAAGAAAGAACTACAAGTCCAAGGCTTAGTCTTCCCACCGAAATATGGTTCAGAGGTGAATCATGAGGAAGCGTAATTTTGCCAAACAGATAAAAAGCTAGTGCTCCAAAAATAGCAATCCAGATCGCCAGAAATACTTCACGTTCCAAAAGATGAGTTTGTATTACCAAATCAGCATTCGATAAAAACTTAAATGCCAGGGCCAGCTCAAGAAAACCTAGTACCACTTTTACTGTATTCAGCCATCCACCAGATTTAGGTAACGCATTAAGCCATCCCGGAAAAGCAGCAAACAAAGAAAACGGAAGCGCTATTGCTGTAGAGAAACCCAGCATTCCTACTATTGGTGCAATACCCCCTTTGGAAGCTGCCTGAACTAAGAGTGTTCCCACAATTGGACCTGTACAAGAAAAGGATACGATAGCCAAAGCCAAGGCCATGAAGAAAATCCCTATCATTCCTCCCCTGTCTGCCTGAGAATCTACTTTATTGGCAAGAGAACTCGGCAACACAATTTCAAATGCACCCAGAAAAGAAATCGCAAAAAACACTAAAATGAGAAAAAAGATCACATTGAACCATACGTTCGTTGAAAGCGCATTTAAAGAATCTGCGCCAAAAACGGCCGTTACAATGGATCCCAGCAAAACGTAAATAATGATAATAGAAAGACCATAAATTACCGCGTTGCGAATACCTTGCGCTTTATTTTTACTTTGTTTAGTAAAAAAACTCACCGTCATTGGAATCATCGGAAAAACACACGGAGTCAGAAGCGCTGCAAATCCAGATAGAAAGGCTAAAAAGAAAATAGTAATTAATCCTTTTTCTGTGTCTACTCCTTTATCCTCAGAAGCTAAAGTAGTTGCCTTATCTGCTGTTTCTTTTTTGCCAGAAGCACCAGAAGCCAGATCAAAAGTAAGTTCAACTTCTGTTGGAGGTAAACATTTTGAATCATCGCAGGCCATAAACTCAACTAAAGCCGTTAAGCTGTTTTTGGTTCCTGATACCTCTATTTTCTGCTCAAAAACTGCGGTGTTTTCAAAATATTTAATCGTCTTTTTAAAGACAGGATCCAAAGCGGTATGCCCCTCTCCTTCGATAGTATTGCCTATAATTTTAAACGCTCCGCCCTGGTCGTCAAATATGAAACTTGTAGGTGAAGGTCCGTTTTCAGGAACATTTTGTGAATACACATGCCAGCCGGCTTCGATGGTGGCTTTTGCGGTTAATTTATATTCGGTATCAGATATTTTCTCAACTGAAGTTGTCCATTTAACAGGCTCCAGAATCTGAGAGTTGCATAAGGAAACAAAAAGAAAAGAAAATACAAATAATAGTTTTTTCATGAGATTACTGCTAATTACAATTTGATTTATTTAATATCGAATACCAGATCAACTTCTTTTGGAGGAAGACACTGCGAATCATTGCATGTCATATATTCAACTACTACATTTACTTTGAATTTGCTGTTCGGTTTTTTAAGTTTGATGCGTTGTTTAAAAACAGCTTTCCCTTCAAAATAAGTAATCTTCATTTTAAAAACCGGATCGTTAACGGTATGTCCCGCATCTTCATTGGTATTTCCTTTTTTTAGGTAATTTGCATTCGGCTCAAAAACAAAACTCGTTGATGAAGGTCCGCCCTTAGGCACACTTTGGGAATAAAGATGCCAGTTTCCGCTTATTGTTGCAGAAGCTATTAATTCATATTCAGAAGCAGATATCTTCTTTACTGCCGTTGTCCATTTTACGGGATTCATTATCTGCGAAAAAACATTGGCACTTATTGCCAACAATAGAAATAGAAATATTTTTTTCATGAGAATATTTTGTATTAAACCTGTTGGGTGTAATTATTTTAAAATTTCACCCAACGGGTTATATTAACTTGTTTGTTTATAATTGTGGTTTGAATACTATTTGATATGACTTCGCTTTCTTTAATAATTTCGAAGTAAAATCGGCAATGTCTTTCTTAGTTACTGACTTCACTATATTTTCAAAATTTTCAGCCTTATCCATATTGTAACCTTCTCTGTAAAAATTAGTCAACAGTTCGAGATCGTATGCATTTACATCTTTTTGCTGCTTTCTGTCTTTCAAATAATTGGTCAGTATTTTATCCAGATCTTTTTGATCAATATCACCTGCAGCCATTTTATTGATTTCTTTGTGTACAATCGATATCAGTTTATCTGTTTTTTCCGGATTACAATCAAACTTCACAAATAAAACAGCTTCCTGAACTGGTCTCTTTACAACGCCTCCATAAGTACTCGCTCCGTAGGTACCACCTTCTTCTTCTCTTAGGGTTTCATCATATCTTAGTTGCAGCATATCTGCTAAAATGCGCGCCAACATCTGATTTTTTAAGTTATAGGTAAACTCCTTTTTAAAACAGATACTAACCGAAGATTTTGGATCTGACATTTTCAAATACATCGTTTTATCAGTATTTGCTTTAAGCCAGTTCACAGAATTATCTTTCCATTGTTCTCTTGTTGATGTTGTATTTATTCCTGCAATATATTTTTCTAACAACTGTTTTAGTTTTTCTTTGTCGATATCTCCTACAAGAAAAAATTCAAAATCGGCAGCATTTCCAAAGCGGGCATTATAGACAGATTTTATTTTATCAAATGTTATAGCCTCAACATATTCCTTGTTAAAAAGACGTTTTTTCGGATTGTTAAGTCCGTATAAAGCCACAACTGTACTGTCTTCCATTTTTTCCTGTATGTCTTCACTTCTGCTTAAGACCCTGTTGTTGAAATTTTCCATAACAACATTGTAAGCATCCTGGTCGAATCGCGGTTTGGTAAACTGCAGATATACCATCTGAAGCATTGTTTCTACATCTTTTGTCACAGCAGATCCATTTACATTCTCTGTTAATGCACCGATATTTGCTGAAACCTGCGCTGTTTTTCCGGCCATTACTTTTTGAAGATTCGCAGCTGAATAATCACCTAAACCGGAATATTGCATAACAGCTCCCAATGCAGAAGATGAAGGTAGATCTTCATCAGCAAGTAATGAGTTTCCTCCGTAACTTACTGCCTTAAGCTGCACATCATTTTTATTCTTATTGGCATATTTGTAATACACTTTTATGCCATTACTCAAAGTAAATTCCGTAGCACCTAATTCTCTATTTTGTTTTTCTGCAACGATAGCTCCTTCCTTGATAACAATATCTCCTATCAGGCTTTTTCCTTCAAACGCATCTTTATAAGGCTGAAGATTTTTATCATTCTCTATATCAGAAAGAATTCCTGATGCTTCTTCTTTCGTTAAATTATTTTCGCCTTTTACACCGTTAACGACAACAAATCTATTTTTAGTTGTAAATAACTTTTTAAGACCATCCTGGATTTCGGTACTGCTTAACGTACTTAAAATTGACTTTACAAGATCATACTCTTGCTCAATATCTGTCATCGTTTCATTAAAAAGGTAATTCATCTGAATAACGCTTTCAATTTCTTCATGCGTTAAATCCTCTTTTGAAATTATTTTGTTCTGGTATGAGTTTTCAAACTCAGCTACAGTACGGCTGATTTCAGAATCAGTAAAACCGAATTTCACAGCTTTATAAACTTCAGTCATAACTGATTTAAACGCTTCTTTCTGCTGGTTCTGCTTCGGCTGGATGTAAACATTAAAATTTTTCGTAGTTCTGGCGTCTATATTATAATCCACACTGGCATCTAAAAATGGAGCCGTCTTATCCTGAGCTTTTTCACTCAATCTTTTGTACAGCATGTTCATTGCCATAACATTAATAAGATCTTGTTTTAATGTGGCTGTGGTTTGATTTTCTAAATTTCTGTGATGTCTAATGCCGAATGAAATTGAAGAAGTTGTAATTTCAGCATCCATACCCAAACCATACAAAAGTTCATTGTTGTCAGCGATTTCAACTAGCTCACGCTTTTTTGGATTCTTGACCGCAGGTATACCGGAAAACAAAGATTTAATTTTATTTTCTATTACAGACGGATCAATATCGCCAATAATAGCTATCGCCTGCAAATCAGCCCTATACCAGTCATGATAAAAATCACGGATGGCATTATATTTAAAATTCTCTACAATATCCATAGAGCCAATTGGTAACCTGTAAGCGTACTTTGAATTATTATATAAAGTACCAATAGTCTGTTCAAGAATACGCATATTTCCATTTTGACGCGTACTCCATTCCTCTTTTATCACGCCTCTTTCGGCATCAATTTCCTTGTCAGTCAGTAAAAGATAATGCGACCAATCATGCAGGACTAGCAATCCCTTGTCAATCATCTCATTTGTACTTGGGATATTGTTAATATTATATACGGTCTCATCAAAACTAGTGTATGCATTAATATCACGGCCAAAAGACAAACCATGTTTTTGCATGGTATTTAAAATCCCCTTTCCTTCAAAATTTTTGGTTCCGTTAAAAGCCATATGTTCTAAAAAATGCGCCAATCCTTTCTGATTATCATTCTCCAGAATTGATCCTACATTTTGAATAATATAATAACTTGCTACTCCTTTTGTTACAGCTGTTTTCTTAATATAATAAGTCATACCGTTGCCTAGAACACCTTTTATGATGCTCTTATCTACGGGCAAGGGCTCGTTTAGATTATTTTTTTGAGCCTTTAACGTCAAAGTAGAGACGCCGATAAACAGATATAATATAACTCTTTTCATTTTTCGATTGATTGATTCAATTTGATTATTATTTTTTGTTTTTATAATGACACAATCACTTGTGAATCCTTATTTTTAAAGGGTTGTATAAACAACCCTCTCACATCATTTACGGTTGCTTACTAATTCAAAATGGTAAATAATGAAATTTTTTATTTTGCAAGTTTTTAGGACTTTTGAAGAATAGTATTAATTTCTTCTATTATAGATTCCGAATCAGAAGGATGTGGAGCCGTTGCATTGACCACTCTGCTTTCTTTATCAAAAAGAAGAAAACGAGGTATCATTTCTATACCGTAATTCACACACAAATCAGATTTAAGATTGTTATCGACTATAAGCTGTTTCCAGTCATGAGAATCCTTGGTTATCATTTTATTCCACGCATTTTTATCAGAATCTACAGAAACACTGATAAACTCAATTCTGCCATCTCCTTTATACTTTTCAACCAATGCCTTAAAGTGCGGTGTTTCTATAATGCAAGGTGCGCACCAGGTTGCCCATACGTCGATATAAACTGCTTTTCCTTTAAAATCAGATAATCTAAAGACTTTACCACTGCTGTCTTTCATTTCAAAATCCATTGCAACAGCTCCTTTACGAAGCGCTTTAGCTCTCTGTCTTTCCTTATCAATTGCTGCAACTGAAGATGCATCTGTGCATATTTTTTTATAAAAATCAAAAGAAGCATCAATTTCGCCAGTACCTCCCCTTGAATAAAAATCCTTCATTATCATTGTAGCCATTGCATTGCGTGCACTTTGATGAGGAACTACTTTGTTTAACGTTTTAAGGATTTCTATCATATCAATGTCTTTATATGGCCCCATTAAAAAGAAAATGAAACTCTGACCAATTTTCGTAAACAACTTTGAGTCGGTAGAAGTCCATGCAGCTGACTTTAAAAATGCATCATATTGCGCATCCCCATCATACTTTGATACATCGCCATTACTTCTAACAATTTTTTCTTTCGCAGTAAACTCATATAAAAAATTATTAAATACCCATTCCTGTTTAATTTTGGTATTATAATTAGCTATAAAGCCTTGATTTTTTGTTTCCGAAAGCTCTTTTTTCAACTGGTCTACTATGCTGTTTATAAAAGTTGAATATGGTGCATATGTTTCAAAAGAATGAAGCTTCTCCGTAATCAGGTAATGCTTCTGCAGTTTGTTTACATAGTTCTTAATCAAAAGATTTTCCTTGGTATTACTTCCAGAAACTCCATAATTACTATCATCTTCCTTATCAGTAATATCAACAGTAACATTATACTTTCCTCCCGGTTTAAAGTAAAGTTTATAAGAGGTCTGATCTATATAAAGAACGGCATCATACAAAGATTTAGCTGAAGCAAATTCTGTTTTAAAAACACCATCTTTAGACACCTTTAGATTCAAGTCTTTTCCTTGCTCGTCATAGGCATCTTTAACAATAAAAACATCTTCGCCCTGATATCCTTTTATTGAACCTGAAACTGTTATTTTGCCTTGCGAAAATGAAGTTATGCTTATCAGAAGTAAAACCGCACTTATTATATTTATAATTTTACATTTCATCTTTTTGTTGAAATTTAAGTTGTGTTGTTTTTGGGTTAAATAGTTTTTCTATGAAAAGTCAAACCTGATAATTTTTAAAATGTTGGCTGAATATTTTTTATCTCACCTGCTGTTTTTTTTGATAAACAACAGCAGGTAAAAGAAACAATAACAGTTCTCTGAAGTCTTACTTAGTTACTTCTTCAACCTTATCATTAAGAGCCTCTCCGGTTAAATTTTTGGCAACAATATTACCAGCCGGATCAATTAAAAAATTACTTGGCACAAACGTAACGCCATAAGCTCTTCCAATAGATTTGTCTGCGGTCTGCTCGTCAATTACATTAAGCCATGGAAGTTTGTCTTCTTTTACTGCTTTTAACCATGCATTCCTGTCTGAGTCTATAGAAACAGAGATGATATCAAAATTTTTATCCTTAAACTTATTATATACTTTAAGGACATTTGGATTTTCTGCTCTGCAAGGGCCGCACCATGAAGCCCAGAAATCAATCAAAACAAACTTTCCTTTGTAAGCTGCTAATTCTTTTTTAACTCCGTTTACATCTTCTAATGAAAATAAGACAGCTGGTTTTCCAATTGCATTTCTCATCGTTTTTTCAGCTATGCTTTTTAATTCTACAGCCATTTTTCCAGCTTTTACTTCTTTAGACAATCCGTCTACAGCTTTAGAAAGTCTTTCTGCATCAAAATTCACGAGGTCTGCATTTAAAGCCAAAAGAGAAATTTTACTATCAGAATGCTTTTCTGCAAATTCATACGGATAATCAAGAAACTGCTTTTCCTTTAATTTGAACTGGGCTGCTAATTCTGTACTTTTTGCATCGCGTGAACCAATACTATCAGCAACGTGCTTTTTCTCCTTTAATTGATAATACTGTTCCTGTAATTCTTTATACTGCTTACTGTAATCATTAAAAAGATCCTGGCTTTTACTATCTGTTTCCAATTTTGCAGTATCGAGATTGTTATGGCCTGATATTTCGTAAGTACCCCCTTCCAAAAAGAAATTTTTCATTGTGTTAAAAGGCAGTTTGTTTAGTAAACTCCCTACTTTATTAAGATAATCAATATCTACTTTAGTATACCCTTCTACATAAGGCATAAAAAAAACACTGGCAGCTGATCCGAAGGAGCTTCCCTTGAATTCAAATTCCCCATTTTTTGAGATGAACTCTTCTTTATGCGGCTTATTCTGGTCATCCTGATAGGTAAAATAAACTATTATAGGACTAGTAATTTTTGTAAATTTTCCCTTCACAACAAATTCATTTCCTACCGTTTTCTTTTCTGAACAGCTTATTAAAGCCGAAGCACTCAGTATTATAATCAGTGCTTTAAAAATTATTTTTTTCATTTTTTTGCTATTTATTAAATTCATTATTCTAATATTATCTGGAACCATAGCTATTACATAAGTCACAACTACGGATATATATCTTCACCTTTTCTTTCACTACATGCCATTATTAAAAGGCAATAAGCAATACTATTTTTTTCATTGCATGTTTAGACAAAGCATCGTTAACATTGCAAGAAAAACACAGTATTTCTTGTGCAACAATACAGCTCCCTTAGGTTAAGAAAGTTGTTAAATGATTATAGATTATCCAGATAGAAATCGCTTTATAAAAAATATTTTTCCAAAAAGACTGTTTATTTTGAGAACAGGCTGCCTGGCAGAACCATTAACCGGCAGCACGCTGTTCTCAATAAAAACTTATGGATTTTCGATCAAATTCGGATTTTGTGCTTTTACTTTTTGACCAAATCTTAGCACCAGACGTTCCGGTTTAAGCTGATGTGAGCTAAGCAGATTTCCTTGCTCATCATAAACATCGTGAGTGTAGTTTACAAGGTTACTGTATTTGGCATCAACCAAAAGCCTTCTCATATCGAGCCATCTGTAACCGCATACAGAAAATTCACGAATACGCTCTTCAAAAATATATTTGACAAGCTTATCCTGATCTGCGGCTACATCCACAGGAATCGAAGCGTCATCGGCAGGCATTCTGTTTGCTCTGAAATTTTCAAGATCAGCTACTGCGCTCTGCTGACTTCCTAACCTTGCTTTTGCTTCGATTGACAACAGTATTAGATCCGGAATTGTAACTCCAATTTGGTTACCTAAAGGACCGTATCTTCTTAACATACCTTTCGTGTAAACAGGTTCAAAACCAAATGCCTGTGTATTGGTGAAAAAATTAAGTCTTAAATCGGAGCTCTTATACAATTGCGCTGTTTCCGGTTTTATAACAATTTCATTTTGTATAAAGGCCCAAATATTGGTATTAGATTTGTCATAAATAACTTCTTGATTATCTTTTGCAATTGGATATGTAGGCCCAAAAAAGAAATTTATCGGCATAAATGCTCCCTCATCTGAAAAGGTATCATTGTAATTGTATAATTCCACTGTTAGATTCGAGCTGCTCATCAGGTCAATTGCCGACTGCAGATGGTTTGATGCTTCAGTAAATTCGCCTTTAAACATCAAAACTTTGCCCAATAGTGCCTCACCAGCCATTTTTGAAGCTCTGTTTCTCTTAGATAATACTGCCGGAAGATCCGGAATAGCCTCTGTAATATCAGACAGTATAAAATCGTAAACTTCTTTTACCGTGTTTCTAGTGAAATTCGTTAAAGTAATATCTGATTCCTTATTAATTGGATAACCTAAATTAGATCCAGCTGTGGAAGCGTCATAAGGTTTTCCATAATAGTTAATTAATGTAAAATAACTTATAGCACGACCAATTTTTGCTTCAGCCAACAGCGCTCTTTTCTGGGTATCTGTGCCATCTGTAGCCTTCATTACCTCTGCTATAACCTTATTATATGTATAAACAGCATTCAAATTTGTTAATTCCTCCGGAGTCTGACCAGCATTATAAATTTCATCATCCCATCTGAATAATCTCTGATTGCGTATATCAGCATTTGAGAAAAAAGGTTCAACTGCTGCAACCTCATCTCCCATTGGTACCAGACCATTTGAAAAAGTATTTAATGCCGGATCATCAAGCAGGCGTTCATAATCTGAAACCTTTTGGGCTATTAAGCTTCCCTTTGGTACTACTTCAAGATAATCTTCGCCGCATGAGCCTGTAATAACAGCAATCATTAACAAAACGACAGATTTTATATATTGTTTCTTAATTTTCATGATACTTCTTTTTATAATTATTAAAGAGACAGATGAAGCCCTACTGCGATAGCATTCTGCCCCGTTTTTGGGTACCTTACCTGATCTGCCTGAAACTCTGGATCTATTCCCTCTTTATTCGCCTTCCACAACATTACATTCGACATTGATATTCTAAAAGAAAGACCACTGATGTTAACTTTATCTAATATCGATTTTGGAAAACTGTAAGCCAGCGTAATATCTCTGAATTTTATATAAGAAGCATCTAAAACATTAGTGCTGCCTAAAGTATAATAATTCGTACTCCTGTCGTCGCCATCTACTGATGACTGAGGTACATATCTCGGTATATCTGTTAACAGTTCGTCTCCTGGATTTCTCCATCTATCAGCAAAATCAGAATGAAGATTAGCTCTTCTGAAACCTAAATTCCCCTGAATAAGCGGCCCATTATAAAAACTGTTCACATCTTTACGCATTACATGCCCTAAATTATATACTGCTGTACCACTTAAAGTTAATCCTTTATAAGTAAATATATTGGTAAGTCCACCATTCCATACAGGTGCTAAAGTTCCCTTGTATACAATATCTTCTGCAGTAGTAATATTTGGTGTCTTGGTAATTGTACCGTCTGCTAATTTTATCAGCGGGTCACCACTAGCATCCAATCCCTGATAATTGTATGCAAAAACCGCATATGCAGGATAACCTTTCATATAAGACATGTCAACCTTCTGATCTCCTGTGTTTATCACACTTGGTTGCTCCAGCTCTGTAATGGTGTTTTTATTATATGCCATTACAAACTGAGTTGACCATGAAAAATCTTTTGTTTCTACATTTAAAGTTTTAAGGGTAACTTCAATTCCCTTATTCTCCAAAGAACCAAAATTTCCGATAGCCGACACATATCCTGTGAAAATGTTTAAAGGAAGCTGCCCGATCATATTTTCAGTATCTTTCTTGTACAAATCTATAGATCCGTCAATCCTATTTGAAAATAGAGTGAAATCTAAGCCAAGATTGATATTTTTAGTACTTTCCCAAGTCAATTTTTTATTCCCTGGAGTAGCAATAGTTAATGGTATCACATTTCCTGTATATGTATATTCTAACTGTGGACTTAAGATATCATACGAAGCCGCTGTACCTGGAGAAGGAGCGTTTCCTGTTAATCCATAAGTTGCACGAAGGGCTAAATTTGATATAACAGATGAGTCATACAAAAAAGATTCTCCTGAAATCTGCCATTTTCCTCCTACACTCCATACAGGTTTACTCTGACTAGACTTGTCAAGAGCAAAAAGATTACTTTGGTCTTTTCTTATGCTTCCATTTATACTATATTTATTAAAGAGTGTATATGAAGCATTTGAAAAATATGATGTAAATCTGCTTAAAATATCTGTCTGAACAAAATCTCTTGGCTGATCGATACCTAAAAAGCTTCTTGATCCTGAATTTGGCATAACTGGATTTTCTATACCGTCATTTACCAGAGTCTCATAATTTACATAAGAATAAGTCTGAAGAAGCGGATCGTATCCCCTTACCAAAGTGGTTGTACTTTGTGTAGAATTCTCCTGAGCTTCCTGACCCAATAAAATATTAATATGGTGCTTTTCATCATTCCATCCCTTATCAAATTCAAATTGATTTCTGATGGTGTAGTTTTTCTGAGTAGCATTTGCTTCACTATATCGCCCTCCGGTACTTGGTAAATAATAAACAGGTGTATCACCCGGATTATCGGCAACCGTAAATTCAACAAGCTCTTTTCTTACCGTATAACTATCTTGTGAATCAAACATTGAAGTTTTGTTATTTCCGACAATATATCCGTAAGTACCTGTAAATTTAAGCCCGTCAATTATATTAACATTGATACCTGCTATGATTCTGCTCATAAAACCCTCCGTGTCGGTTGATCCCCTGTTAAATTCATCCAGAGGATTGTAATCAAGGCTTATTCCGCTTCGTGATTCAAAATCAGTACGAACTTCATCCGATAAGTTAGTCATATAAGACATTGATATATTCTTGCCATCTTTATCACGGAAAAGCTGATAAGGTAAAAATCCATAATTCACATCAAGGTTTCTTTTTGACGAGAGTTTTGATTTTGTAAAATCTGTAATTGCATAGGCACTGATAAAGCTATTTATCTTATAATCCTGTCTCGCATTTAACTTAAACAATTTGTCTTCATCTCCAGGTGTGGCATTTTGATTATCTGTGTAAGTGGCTGAAGTATAAAAAGAATAGTTATCAGTTCCTCCCGAAAGCGAAAGTGTATGATTAGACAAAATAGCGCTTCTGTAGAATAAGTTAGAAATCTGGCTTCTGTTATCTATACTTTCCAGACCTGCTAATCTGCTGTTTGCTTCGGCTTCAGAAATAAGCCCTCTTGACTGATCGTACAAAATTCTTAAGTGCGGAGGTACTCCACTTCCTCCATAGTTATAAGCAATAGCCTGATCCCATGTATACTCATCAGGAAAAAAGGTTTCTTTCGCCGCCTGTATAAATTGAGGACTGTTTAAATATTTCTGGTAGCCAAGATCGGGTCTGCCCTGAAAGTTACTAAATGCATCATATTCTATGCTTAATTTACTGCCCTTCTTCCCTTTTTTTGTAGTAAGTACAATTACTCCGTTGGCAGCTCTTGCTCCCCATATAGATGATGCTGTTGCATCTTTTAATACAGTGACATCCTGAACATCCTGAGGATTAATAGAAGATACATTTTCTATTGGTATTCCGTCTACTACATATAATGGATTTCTGTTGGTTCCGCCAGTAACATTACCAAACTGATCAAAAGTACCGATTGTCGTTAAACCTCGCACTAAAAAAGGATTTCCAGAAGCATTTCTGTTATTATTAACAGTAAGACCTGCAACAATCCCGTCTAAACGCTGCAGAATATTCATAGAATAAGTCCTGCTATCTACTATTTTCATATCAGCTTTTGAAAATGCACCTGCATTCCTTGCCTTTGAAAGTGTCTGATACCCAGTATTAACAATTTTTACAGATTCCAGTTCCATTTGGCTTTCTTCCAATACAACGTTAATTACTGCTTTGGTGTCTTTAATTGTTATCTCTTGTTTTTTATAGCCTAAAAAAGCAAAAATGATAACATTTCCTTTTCGAACATGCAATTCATAGTGTCCTTTCTCATCGGTAATTACACCTACAACATCGTCCTTAACAGAAACTATAACTCCTGGAATCGGATTTCCTTTTGCATCAGAAACGATTCCTTCAATTTTTATTTCCTGTACTGCTTCCAAAGTCTTTGGGGCATTAACTACCTCAATGGCTATGACATTTTGATCGACGAATACCGCCCTGTAATTTGAGCCTATCAAACGATTAACAACATCTAATACGTCTGAATTTGAAGCATTATAAGAAATCATTCTTACATCATCAAAGACAGTGTTATTATAAAAGAAATTAACCCCTGTCTTTCTGGTAATTTCTTTTAATACATCTGCCATTTTTTTATTTCTAGCTTCAAATGTAACTTTCTGCGCAGACGCAAATATGCTTGCATTGAAGCAAAATACTGTTAAAATAAATGATAGTTTCAAATTAAATAACAATTTTGGTTTAACGTAAAAATACTTTTTAGTATTCCATGAAAATAATTTATTTTTCATACTTTTACTGGGTTTGGTTATGGTTAATAGGTATCAGAATTTATTTACTTTTAACTAAAAGCTTTAGCCGGGGAAATGCGTCAACATTTTTCCGGTTTTTTTATTTACTACTTATAATCACTTCATTTACATTGTTTTTAGAGTTAATACTATATTTGATATTGGAGGTTCTACTTATAATATTCAGAATATCTTCTAGATTTTTTCTTTTCTTTATAAGTCCGGTAAAACGGCTACTTTTCAATGTTTCTGATTTGAATCTATATTCGAAATCGTACCATCTGGACATTGTTTTTAAGATATTTTCAATAGATTCGTCTTCAAAATAAAATACTCCTTCTTTCCAGGCAACAGATCTGGAAACATCAACATTAGAAATTTTAAATTTATTTGTATTAAGATCAAGATTAGACTGCTGGTTCGGAAGCAGATTTTCTTTCCTTGCCCCAAAGGAAAGTGCTACTTTACCTTCGACTAGTGTTGTATATATATTTGATTCATCAGGATATGCTTTAATATTAAATTCAGTACCAATCACTTCAATTTCCTGTTTATTATGAAATACTTTAAAATGAGTCCCCTTATGTTTACTACTTGGAGAAACATCAAAATACGCTTCACCATACATCAACTCAACATTTCTAGATACCTTATCCGAAAAAGCAACAGGAAATTTTAATTTAGATTCTGAATTCAGCCAGACCTGCGTTCCGTCTGCCAGCTTAATCGTATACTGCCCCCCTCTTGGAATAGTAAGGTAATTGAACAAAATTTCTTTTTCAGTACCAGCACTCTGGTCATAAACAATTTCCTGCCCATTACTGCTCACATTTTTATTTTTGTAATTTTTATCTTTCTCCAAAGCCACTTCAGAACCGTCTTCCAATGTCAAAATCGCTTTGTCTGTACCAATTTTTATTGTATTGGACACTACAGATTGATTGTTCGATTTATTACTTATGAGCGATTTTTGATTATATAAAAAGGTTCCTAAACTAATTAATAAGACAACCGAAGCTGCTATTGCATAGATTTTCTTTTTGTTAAATAACTTTCTAACGGGTTTTTCCTGATGTTGAATTTTCTGCCATACTTTTTCATACGCTGCACCAAGATCAATACTATTATTTGACCTATTTAAAAGATAGGCATCCTGAATGTAATGTTCGAAAACCTCTCTGTTTTCAGATTTTTTAAGCCATTTCCGAAGTATTTCCAATTCGGATGGACTAATTTCATTTGTCAAATATTTTAAAATCAAAGTTTCCAACATCACCAAAAATTTAACGTTATAGTAATATGACAATGTTAAGACTAAAAACCCTTAAAAAATTATCATTTTTTTTTGATACGGGTTAAATCCATGTTATTTATACATTGATTTTTTGTTTTAACCATTTTTTTTGCATTTTTGCAGGCAGAGAGATTTAACTATGACTGATTTATTATTAATAGAAGCTATAAAACAGGATGACAATGGCGCTTTCGAGGAATTATTTAATCGATATTACAAATCTTTAGTAGCTTATATTAATACTTATACTAACGATTTCGAGTTATCAGAAGATATTGTCCAGCAGACTTTTATTACCATTTGGACACAACGAAAGAAACTTCCTATTATAAAATCAATTAAAAATTATCTTCATACAATTTCATACCACTCTTTTATTGATCATTATAATAAATCGAAACGAAATGATACTTTCTTTGAAGAGTTAAAAGAAAAGGCTCTCAGAGATTCTATTGATGATAACAGCGAGCTGATTGATCGCAGGATTCAAAAACTTATAAAAATTGTAGATTCGCTTCCTCCACGCTGTAAAGAAATCTTGCAGCTCAATAAAATTGAAGGATTAAAGTATGCTGAAATTTCTGCAAAACTGGATATTTCAGTCAAAACAGTTGAATCACAAATGCGTATTGCCTTTCAAAAGATTCGGGAAGGGTTCGAAGATGATCCTTCTTTTTTAATTTTACTATTAAATATGTCGAAAAATTATAAATTCAAGACAAAGAAATCCTAAGCACCTTCAAGTTCATAATTAAAAAATAACCCTAAACTTTATATACCAAACTCTTTCTTTAAGTCATTCAAAATTTGAAAAAAATCATTTTCATAACTGTTTCCCAAAGGAATTTCTTCTCCGATTGAATATGCAAACAAAAGCCGGTAATGTATCAGATGTGTTGGTGCTTAATTATTGCAATTAACATCTACAGATTATCAATGATTTATATTAATATCTTATAACAATTAAAACAGTCCGAAGGCTGTTTTATTATTTTATAATGCCTTAAATCGAAAAAAAATAAGCTCAAACCAGACTAGGTGTTACAGATGTCTCTGGAAAAGAAATCTAAAACAGTTGTTAGTTTTAATCTTGAAAAAGAATCAATAGAAGGCTGAGCCGTGTTCTTGAAACTCTAAAATTATCAGAAGCAAAAAAGATATTTACTGACCGAATTAAATGTTGAAGGTAGTTTATAAATCTACTCAATGGGCATCCATTTTTAATCATCTTTAGCTCCCGGAAATCCTTGTTTAAATTACCCGATTAATTTTTACTCTATTTCAAAAACAACTGCTGTAGCAAATGGCATCTTTTTTGGACAATTTATCGATAAACCATCAGCTGTTTCTTCCCATTTTAATTTTCCTTTATAACCTAACAACTTTACGGTTTTAACTTTATTGCTAAAATGCTTTTCATCTGTACCCAATGACTTAATTTTTATTTGAGCATTTGGCTCTGGTACATTCATACAAAAAGCATATAACTTATTGTTTTTGCCAACGGTAAATCGAATATCCTGAGCATTAAACTTAAATTCAGCTTGTTTTTGCTTCAATGCACCTCCAGGTAATCTTTTTAATTTACCATCAATCATTTCTCCTTCGGCAGGAATTACCCATGCATGACTGCCATAGACACCTACTCCATTCAGTCTCATCCAATTTCCTACTTCTTTTAACATCTTCTGACTTTCTTCATTCATTGAGCCATCAGGTAATAAAGAAATACATATTGCAGCATTTCCATCACGTGCTATAGCTTCGATTATATAACGAATCATCATTCCTGAATCATAAGTAAAATCCGGAGCATAAAACCAGTCTCCTACCGGGGTTTCAGCAATCCAGGGCTGGTCTTTTTTAATATTTGCAGGAATACCATGTTCTTCGGTATTTACTGTCCCATTGGTTTTCTTACGAAACTTAACAATACTAAACGTATTTACCTCGCCACGGCGTGCTAAACTACGGTTATAAAAATCGGCAATCACACTTTGCATCGCATCGGCTTTAAAACCGGTTCCTGTTCCATTTCCGGTAAATGGCCCTTCAACGGTACCATCCGTATAAATAAAATCAGGGTCATAATGCTTTACCACATCCATCATTCTTAAAGCCCAATTTGTGGCATACCATTTAGCATAGCCTAAATGATTGCTGAATATTCCTGCTGGCGGAGGAGACCATCTGGAATTTGCTGCTTCAACTACTCCTTTGTATTCTCTTAAATTGATACCATAAAGCATTTTCGGGTCGTAGCCTTCCCACCATTTTCCTTTGCCATCAGCAAGGGTCAGATTACCATCATAGGGAATTCCTTTTTTAGGTCCTTCTTCATCGCTTCCAAATGCTGTTTGCCACCACCACCAAGTGTATTCGTGGTGAAAAGTTACTCCGTATCGCATCCCGTTTGCCTTACAGGCTTTTGCCCATTCTCCAATCAAATCTCTTTTAGGACCAATATTTACCGAATTCCAGGGTTGGTATTCTGAGTTCCATAAATCGTAATTATCGTGGTGTACTCCCTGAATCATTAGAAAACGAGCTCCTGCATCCTGATAAATTTTAGTAAGTTTCTCCGGATCAAGCTTAGTAGGATTCCAGTCACGTAAAACTTCTTTATATCCAACTTCAGAAGGATGTCCATATCTTTTAATATGATTTTCATAAGCTCTTTTATCTGACTTGTAAAGATAACGGGCGTACCAATCTCCACTCTCTCCGGCAGCTTGTGGTCCAAAATGAACCCATATTCCAAACTTTGCTTCACGAAGCCAGGCTGGTTCGCCAGGGTAATTTTTCTCGATTGATTCCCAAGTGGGCTCAAAAGGGCCTTTTGCAATAGGTATTTCTAATTTTGCCTCAGGAAATGTTTCCCAATCTCCCATAGGCACACTATTAGCAGCTAACGGAGCTGCAACCGCAGGCATAGGATTTTTATCCTGTGCATAAACACTGACCTGAAATAAAGAGAAAAAAGTGAATAAAATTGTAGTTCTCATTAATTTATTATTTGAATCATTTTTAGTAGATGTTTTTTTGACCTAATGAAATAGGTTAAAGATCAATATATACTCTTAACTAATCTCTACCTTTACCAATTATCCGTTCTGAAATTTGGTGCCCAAAGACCATCTTTATTCAACAGGCTAGCGGGAGGATTAGTACCCCAGGCATATCGAACCGCAACAGGTTTTGCCACTTCTGTACTGGAAACAATCACTTTTTCACCTTTAATCTCTGCATTTGCCGTTACCCATTTTTTATCTTCTCCGCAAATAGCAAACCCAGTCAACTTATTGTCTTTAGCTACCAAGCCTTTACCCAAATGATCGAAACTTAATTCAACCGTATTGTCTTTTATCACATAGTTTTTATATATCGGACCAGAATAAGCTACTTTTTCTCCATACCCTTTGGCACGGGCGATTAAACCCAGACGATACCCAATGGCTTGTTTGTTTTTCGGATGAATGTTGTTAGGTTCATCACCAGCGTTTTCGATAGCGACTGCCATTCCTGTGTTTTTTACAGATAAATTCTGTAATTGTGCTTCCCGAATAGTCATCATCGAACCATCTTCCACCGGCTTTTGCATAGGCTTACCGTAATTAGCCAATTGTACATACAGAAATGGAAAATCGCCCACCTGAAATTTAGAACGCCAATCCGTTATCAGCGTTTCCATGATTTCGCGGTAAAGTTTGGCCGAAGGACCGTTGGATTCACCCTGATACCACAACGCTCCTTTGATAGCATAAGGTGCAAGTGGAGCAATCATTCCGTTGTAGCATACATAAGGATTATGCTGATCACTAGCCGGATCTGGATTTTTGGGAGATTTAGGTGCTTTAGTGGCTTTAGCAGTAACATCACCTGCCGCAGCCTGTGCAACGGCTAAGTCACCTTCGAATTTTGCCAATTCATTACGATATTTGGACATAGTCACCGTACTATCAGATACAAACTTATCTATTTTAGCAGCATAAGTATCTAAAAGTGGTTTCAGATTAGGCTGTGCTTCCAATGCTTCCTTACTAATCCAGGTTTCAGCCGTACTGGCACCAAAAGACGAAGTAAGCAGTCCCACTGGGATTTTATATTTCTTATAAATTTCACGGGCAAAAAAGTAAGCCACGGCAGATTGATGTCCTATAGTTTCTGGAGAACATACCTCCCATTTACCAACCACATCCAATTTTACAGTTTGCGAAGGTGTGTACGGTACATCAAAAAATCGAATGAGCGGATATTTAGCATTCGTCACTTCTTCGGCCTCATTAATTACACCACACCAGTAACGCGTTTCTTTAGCAACGGTCATGTGCATATTAGACTGTCCGCCACATAACCAAACATCGCCTACATACACATCGTTGTACACCATACGATTTTTACCGGAAATTTCCATTTTGTAGGGACCTCCCGCTTTTTGTTTGGGAAGTTTTGCAATCCAGTTACCCTTGCCGTCGGCTTGTACTACAACCGATTTACCATTCAATAAAACCGTTACCGATTCGTTTACTGATGCCGTTCCCCAAACCGGGATGTCTACATCACGCTGCAATACCATATGATCGTTAAACAAGCTGTTTACTCTGATTTGTGCAGTTATCAGATTGCTAAAAACAGTTATTGCAAAAACAGCTAAAATCCATCTTTTATTTTTCATAATATAAACTTATCCAATTTATTCTAATTTGTAAATCTGTTCCATAGGCAACCATTTTTCACCATCTTTAACTCCCGGAGGTACTTGTTTAAGTACCACATGAGTTTTTCTCATTCCTTAACTTTTGGATTCGCCACATCCATATAATTTTTCTCTATTGATTTCTAATTGGGTTCAAACGATCCTTTTGAAAATAGGCATCTCTAACTTCGCCTCAGAAAATATTTCCTAATCTCCCATTAGTATACTATTATCAGCTAATGGAGCTGGCACCACTGGTATAGGATTCTTATCTTGTGCATAGAGGCTTACTTGAAATAAAGATAAAAACGTGAATAAAATTGTAGTTGTCCAAATACTTATTATTCAATTTTTACCATAAAAAGTAAAAATTGAATAATAAACAAATATATTTGATAAGAAACTTACTTGTGTTATTCAAAAACGATTTACTATTATTCAAAAACGACTTTTAAGAAATCTTATAGCTTAATGACAGTAAATTAAGTCTTATTTGACCCAAATAGATAAAAAAACTTTTTAAGTTAAAGTTTTAAATTATCTACCTCCTTATCTTTTTGGCAGCTTGCTCTCTTTTTCTCACTTAGTTTTTGAGAACCAAAATCTCAACAAGAGTATCTTTGTTTTTTGAACAAAAGAAAAAAGCAGTTTAGATAATCTTTTTCAGTATTTCCATACCTTGATCCCAATTTGTATGTCCTGATTGAACATTTATATGTCCGGCATTCCCTATATTTATAAATTCACTTCCCCAGTATTCAGCAAAGAACTGAGCTCTGTCTAAAGATACCCAGATATCATCTGAGCTTGCAACTACGATAGTACGAAAATCGATTTTATCAAGTGGAATTGGATCAAAACCTACCGCAGGAAATGTGTACTGAGGAGCTTCAAGATCGCTTGGAGCGACAAGTAGTGCACCTTTAATCTGTCTCTTGTATTTTACGGCCCAATGTGCTATTGTGCAGCACCCTAAACTGTGTCCAATAATTACAACTGTAGAAAGGTCAAATTGTAATACTTTTTCATCAATTGCTGCTATCCACTCTTCACAAACGGGCTCATCCCATTCTTGTTGTTCAACTTTATGAAAGTTGTCTCCCGATTTTAGAAAATAAGTCTGCCAATGTTGCGGTCCAGAATTGCCCAAGCCAGGCACAATCAAATAATTAATCATTGTTATAGTTGTTTTTATTTTTTTAAGTAAGGTACTCCAATTTTATATTAATAAGTTATTTTACAAATATTTATTAGGCTAAGATTTACTTTGAAATTCATAAGTAAAAAAGCTGATTCTTATATAAACATCTTTTTATAGAAATCTTCTAACAATATCTATTTTTCACAAGTAAATACTTGTAATCCAGCTTCCAGATAAGGAAACAGAAAATGAACACATTTAAATAAAATCTTTCTAATGAAGTAAAGCCATGCTTGATTAGTTTAAACAGCTTTTTTGACCAAAACACACTTTTAATATTATCCATTTTTAAACCATTATTAAGTATCAAAAAAGGGATGAATAAGTATTATATTTTTCATTAAAATTTATTAAGATTTACATGTAATTATATTATAATAATCTTCAAAAAATTGGTTAGATATTTGATTACTTGCCGCTACACCGACAAAAAGCTTCAGAGAAATCTGAAGCTTTTTTTGTTTAAGCACTAAAAAAACAAAAAGTCGAGAGACTTTTGGATGCAGTTCAAAGACATTTGTGCAGTTTTTCATAATGAACTCTTCAGAGAGCGAGAGTTGAAAATTGGTTTAATTCTCTCACAGTATCGGCAACAGGCAACAGAGATGGATAATCGGGATGTGATTGTATTTGAAAAAAAACATTTTTACAATATAGATGCCTCCTTTTCCAAATACTGGAAAAGGTAATTGTAATTCTCGGTCATTGTTTAGGATTATTTTAATTTTTTTTTGAGTAATTTTTCTAAATCTTCGGGGCTAATATTTCTTGCAACTATTTTACCTTCGGGGCTAATTAAAAAATTTGATGGGGTAAAAGAAATATATTTTTTTACAGCCTCGCTATTGTCAATACCCCTTTTCTCAATCAAATTTTTCCATTTTAGATCATATATTTTCAAGAATTTTTGCCATTGTTGCAAATCTTTATCAACGGAAACTGCTAAAATTTCAAAATTCCTGTCTTTATATAAATCATGAATCTTTTGTAATTTAGGAAATGTAGCGATACAGATACTACAATAGGTTGCCCAAAAATCTATAAGATACCATTTCCCTTTTAAAGATACTGTTTTAAATACGATATTATTTTCATCCGGCAATTCAAAATCATAAACCATATCGTTTACATTTATATCGTTTTTAGGATACAGTTTTTTTTCTATAATATAAATAGTGCTTTCTCGTTGATTTTTTTTATCTAATTTACTATATATTTTTTTTAATTGATTCTTATCCAAGGTGCTATCCCAACACTTTTCCTCAATTAAAGTACCCACATAATAATTTTTTGGGTTTTCAGCTGCCATTGTGTTTAGCTTTCTGTATAACTTTTGATCCCGATCTTTAGCAAATAAATTACTAGCAGCAAATCTTTCGTAATCATCCTGTATTAGAGCTGTTTTTGTACCCATAATTGAAGTTGTATGAAAAAAAACTGTCGTATCCTTGTTTTGGATTTCTTCATAATAAGCTAAGTCTATTTTAACGTTTTTATTTTCGAGAAAAAATTCTTTTTTCATTATACAAGGTTTTCCTCTCAACCAGAAAAACACATTTGTCATGTTGCCTGATATTTTCCCTTTGAAAGAAAATTTATTATTTTCTACTAAACAGCTATCATTTTTATCATCATAAGAAACGTATAAATACCCTTTGTAATTGTTTTTTAAAACCCCCTTTAATGTAAAATAATCTGGACTTTTCTTTTGTGCCTGAATTAGATTAATAAAAAAAAATAGGATAATAATATAGGTTTGCTTTTTCATGGCAAATCTTCTTGTAATTAGACTAATGATTTGAATAAAAACGTTTATAAAACTTATTTTTTTCACAGTTTTTTTGTTAAGCATTTTGGTAATATAAACGTCCATACAGTAATTTGAATTAGTAATATTATAAACTAGAATTTAGAATTATTTTTAATAATACTAATTGCAGCAAAATTGACAATTCTTAACCCTATTTGTGTTAGTAAATAACTTTCCCTTTTTCTACAATTACAAAATTTCTATTAATTTTCTCTTTTGAATAAAGAGAATTAAGTAAACAGAAATAAGTCAATTTTAAAATTCAATCAAATAACAATCAACGAGTTAAATTAAATATTTTTATTTGTCTGGAAAATTAGCGAATCAAATGTCTAACAAAATTTCTTTTTTATTACATTAAAGCCAAATGGAAACTCTAATATCCTTACCAAATTTTGATTTGAATGATCTTCGATTTTTTACATAATTTTGCTAAAAACCAACTCGTTTTCTTTAACAGTGATAAATTTTATTTTCGAGTTCTTTTAAAAAATAATTAAACTTCAACATGTTTAAATATACAAGGGCGCTATTAGAGATTTAATCGAAGCTAAACAATGGTTCGAAATCCCGTTAAAGATATAGGATTTTTTTCTCTTTTGGTTTATTGTTATTTTTTGATATTAAATATTGTTGTTCAACTGAGGTTAAAAATTGATTTATTTCTTACTCCTTTAAATGCTGATAAAGAAATCTCACTTTAAAATGATTTAACATCTCATTATTACTTGAATTTCCCGCTCAAATTACTTCAAATATAATTATTGCTCGACTGAAACAAAAAAATGTTTTATTTCCAACCGGCACTTATTACTTATCGACTTAATAAAAAATAATTTGGGAAACATTCTCTGACTTCTTCCGTTAAGAACCGCAAAAATTTATTTTACATTGGCTGCAAAGAAAGATTGTACAATCTTACTTTTAATCATTTCTTTTTCTTTCTTTACTATAAATACTAAACGATACGACAAAATGAAACCAACAAAACCTAAACCACTTAAAAATGTCCAGTTAATTTTATAACCGTAAGTATCAATAATAGCCATTCCTGTTTTGGTACTTAGAATGTGTGCTATACTATAGCTCATCGTAAAAACAGCCATAAATTTGCCTTCTTGCTTTTTCAAAGATCTCTTTTTCACAAAAGAATTGGCAAAAGGAAATGTAAGCATTACTCCAATAGTCATAAAAATCATCATTAAAATTAAAGCTATAATGCTATGCTCAATGAGCAAGAACAAATAGCTGACACTCATTGAAAATAACCCGTAAGAAACCATCAAAAGCTTATTAATATTTTTTGACTCTACATAAGACACGATTGCTAGTTCAAAAAGTAAAATAATTATCCCATTAAGTGCCAAGAACAATCCGCTTTCGATACTTGAAAAATTGAAAACTTCCTTGTAATAAAGAGACAAAGTGGTGAACATTTGAAAAAATAAGATTCCTGTTATTAAGGTTACAACCAAATGGATTAAAAATGGCTTATCTTCAAAAATTGAGTTTTCCTCTTTTAAAAATTTAAATTTATTTAACTTATAAGGAAGCACTCTTTCTTTTACAAAAAATGCAAACAAAAGAATACTCAACATACAGGTCAATCCGTCTACATAGAATAGTACATTATAACTAAATAATGTTATAATTATCCCGCCTATTAATGGCCCAAACATAAATCCTAAATTAACCATAGAACGAATCAAAGACAATGCTTTTGTTCGTTCTTTTTTGCCTGCATAAGTATCTAAAGAAACCAGCATTGCCGGGCGATACATGTCTGCAACTGTTGTCAACAAGAGAACTCCTGCGCAAAAACTATAAAAATCAGTAAGAAACTGAAGTCCTATAAAGATAAGACCGCTCGCAAGAAGACTGAAAACCATTACTTTATAAAACCCTATTTTATCGGATAATTTACCGCTAATCCATGTTCCCAGAAAAGATCCTGTTCCGAAGAAAACCATAACCCAGCCAATCTGACTGTAACTAAAGTGAAGTTCTTCTAACATGTATTTGGACAGAAATGGTACAACCATTGCCCCTAACCTGTTAATAAATGTAGTTATGGCTAAAATTTTTACTTCAACAGAAAACTGACTAAAATTTTTAAAATATCTTTTTAAAAGGGGAATCATAATTATTAGGGTATCTATTTACATTAACAGATTTTTTCTTCTATAATCTAATTTCGTAGTAATAATAATTGGAAATAAAACTTTTACGAACAAAACCAAAATTTTCGTAAAGACGGTGCGCGGCAAAATTCTCAACATCTGTATTTAAGGAAACATATTGTATGTTGTTCTTTCTTGCATTATCAATACATTCTTCCATAATTTCCCGAGCAATATATTTCCGTCTAAAACTTTCTTTTACATACAGATAAGAAATATGCCAGGTGAATTCTAAAACTGATTTCGGGCAAATTTTAAAATGTAAAACTGCAAAAGCAACAACCTCACCATCATGTTTCTTCGCAAAAATTTTAGCCTTTTTTTGACATAATTTTTCTCTTATAAACAAAACTGCCTGTTCCAGATTAAGAAGTTTTTCGTCGATTAACTTTGATTCGTAAATAATATCTTTAACTAAATCAAAATCGGATGGAAAAATCTCTAAAACTTGATTTAATTGATTCATAGAAAAAATTTTCCTTCCATTTTTTAATTTTTATGTTATAAGTTATTATGAAAGAAGTAATTAAAAAAAGAAAGCTTATCAGAAAAACATTTTCTAAGTAAGCTTTCTTCCTTTTAGAAATTGCAATATGAACTAATAATTGCACTATGATAAAAATTCAAATTGCAATAGTTACAGTTTACCTTTGATTTCTCTTTTATATTTGTTCAACAAAGCAGTGGTTAATCCTAAATTAGCTTTTCTAGAATCTACTGCCAGATAAATGAAATATTCATTATTTTCTGAAATATCTATTATATGAATCTGCTCTGTCAGAGTGATCATAATTCCATCGATAGCCTGATCTAACCCCAGGGCGTTTATAGCATTTAATTTTGCTTTTACTACTTCAAGATTGAAAGCCGATGCTAATTCCGGATCAAAACTATTAGACGCAGAATCGCTGTAATAAGAAATACCACTTTTAATTTCGGTTACTGCAAGAGCAATATAACCAGGGATGTTTTTTCTAACATCATCACCAAATTGTTGTAAGAAATCAGACATATTTTATTATTATTTATAGGATTAAAAATTCTTTTAGTGAAAAAAACAGACTCAGATATTTATCTTAAAAGTTAGTTTTGATATTTTTTGAACGATCAACAATATAGGAAACCAGCCATGCAATTTGTCCTTCTTTTGCAAAATATACTTTTCTGTTTTTAAGCTCAGGAATACTTTCTAAACAGGCAATTAAAATGGCATTTCCAGCAATAAGGTGTCTTTGGTCGTATGTGTTGATGACTTTCTCAGCTTGCTTATTTTCTTTTGCTAAATTTTGATAATTATTAAAACTATTTTTCAGTATAGCATCGTAATTCATTATATCCGAAAGACTTATAGGAATAAAATGTTCATCACTTTTTTGATTGTAATACAAAGTCGTGAAAGCCCAAACAGTCCCTCCAGATACATAAATTTTGTTCTTCTTTAAAGATGCCGGACTACTGTTAAGCAGCTGTTTAATTTTATCTCTCAAAACCGGAGCATATTCAAAAGCTTTTTCCTGATAAACCGACATCCAGTTTGCTTCACTAGGTATAAGAATTGTTTTATTAATCGCTTCCGTCAATGTAATAGTACCGTATTCAAGATTTAAAGGAAAAAATTCAAACTTGTTATCATTCTGAACATTGACAAATCCACCTTTAGTATTACCTCCTCCAATATCAAGAATCATTGCATCTTCATAATCTCTTGGAGGAATTGAACCTTTTAAAAGCATTTTCCCTTCGGTTTCTGCATCGATAAACTCAAGATCTTTATTGCATAATGTTTTAATCTTAGTTACTAAATCGCCCGTATTTTGGGCCATTTTAACACCAGAAGAAGCTACAATAAAAATATTCTCGTCACTAACATTATATTTAAGCCTAATTTTTTGCAATTGTTCATTGACTATATTTCCAGCAACAAAAATATCTTCTTGTGCCAGATTTCCATCTCTAGATATTCCTTTTGCTATCCCTGCATTTTCTGTCCAAAAGCCTAAAATTGTATAATCACCCTTTTTAATATTATTAACATCTATAACAGACATTTTAATTCCTTTACTGCCTATTTCTATTCCTGCGTAAAGATTTTTTTGTGAATAAGAATTTATTGATGAAAATATTGCCGCTAGAATAAAAGTTAGCAAATGTATTTTTTTATGCATTTTTTTTATTTTAAGAAAGATTTCAGATTGTAACTCTTTAAGACGCAAAACATTAAAAAAAACCTTAAAGAGAGGGGCAAATTTCACTAATAAAAACAGAAAAAGTTGTAGACAAAAACATCTCTTGCTGTAGAAATAATTCTACTAATTTTTAAGTTTTTAAATTAAATATTTGAACCATCAGAAAAAATCATCTGTTAACCAATAGTTTAACTTAATTCACATCCGGAAAATTTCGACCGATGTAAATGAAATGCAAAATTTCGTTTGAATAAATAAACAATAAGGTTGTAAATTAGCTGTATTCCTTTAGATCCCTAAAAATCCTGATTTGCAATATTCAAACTAAGATGGCATTAAGTAAAAAAGTTTTAATAATCACCTTTATCTCACTTCTCTCACTCACAAGTTTTAATGTAAAGGCACAGACAACAAAAGAGATAGACAGTGTTATATTAAAAATGATCCACGAATCTTACGATGAAAACCTGGATTTTGACAAGATTATCCGTGAATCTTTCGAGATTATCAAAAAATCTGAATCGCTGAATTATGAAGAAGGTATTGTTGTCGGGAACATGTTTGTGGCAGATGTTTTGGCAAAACAAGGAGAATATAAAAAAAGCCTCGAATACATAAAAAAAATTAAAAAATTCTCCAAATATCTATCAGAAAATCCTACAGACGACTTTAATTTATTAATTCTTCAGTATGAGAATTGTCATAATTTAGGTTTAAACTCACTTGCTCAACAGTATTTTAAAAAAGCAGAAAAAGTAGGGCTGAAAGTAAAACATGAAGGTCTTAAGGCAGCCAACCTTTTTAATCTGTATACCTCTTATGATATTATAGGCAAAGATCAAAAATCAATATATCATTATTTAAACAGAGCAAGAAAATTATTCGATATTGAAAAATACAAGGAAATTGCCTCATATAAACAGGATAAAATATTGCTCAATATTTCTTTCGGCAATTACTTCTTAAAAAAAGACAACAAAGATTCAACAAAATTCTACTATGAACTTTCTTTGAAACTGTTAAAAAAAGAAAAGGACGATTACCTTGGAGTATATGCCCACAAAGGTCTTTCTAAATTATACGAGCAACAAAACAATATTGCAAAAGCATTAGAACATCGTTTAAAATCTATTGAAATGCTGGGCGACAATCCCAGTTCTATTGAAGATGTATTGGATGCATATTTGTCAACAAGTAAAATTTATGACAAATTAGGTGATAACAAAAATGAAAAATATTATAGAGATTTATACACCGTATTAAATGACAGCATCGAGAAAAACAAATCTAAAGCCAGAGATTTTACTGTTATTCATTTATTAGAGGAACAAAAACAGGAAATAGAAAAGACAAAATCGACAAGTTCAAAATTACAAATTATTATTCTAATAGTTGTCCTGATAATTTCAATTTTAGGTTACTTTAAATTTAGGAATTATAATCAAAGAAGAAAAGACGAAACCCAATCACTACTTAAAGACATAGAAGAATACGAAGAGAAACTAGAGAAAAACAATATAGAGTCTCAAGTTTTTTTATTGGAAAAAAGAGAAGCTGGTTATAATGATCTAATTGATTTAGGAAAAAAAAATCATCCCAATTTTTATAATTATTTTAAGGAGCTTTATCCATCTCTACACGAAAAATTAATAGAAATTGATCCAAATCTGCAGCTTTCAGAACTAATTCTTTGTGCTTATCTTTATCTTGATTTTACAACAAAAGAAATAGCCATTTACACGTTTAAATCTTTTAGAACAATTCAAAACAGAAAATACACTTTAAGAAAAAAATTAAATGTTCCGACATCCGAAGATATTTATGTCTGGATGAAAATGCTTTAGTAAAAAACAATCTTTTCGACTTCTTATAGCACTGTAACAAAAATGTATTTTTTGAATTTTGAAAAACAGCAAAAGTTCAAAAAATAATATTTCGTTATTCTTAACTACGAAAATAACAAAAGGCTTCTAAAGGCATAAAAATAGAGGGTTTATCGAAATTATAATTCAAAAAAAGTAGCTAATGAGTATGTGTTATTACTTGTTTTTATAAATTTCACACAAGATATTTGCATACCCAAATTTTAGCATAAATTTTGTTAAATCCATTAAGATAAAAATTTCGTAAGTACAAAAAACTTTTACAACGCTGACCATCTCTTCCGCTATAAAAACATTTGTTATGGAGAATAAATTTAAAGTTCTAATTGTTGACGATCATAGTGTAGTTCGACACGGGTTAGCCTTAGTACTGAAAAGGGGCTGCGATATTGTATCTATATCTCATGCAGACAATTATGAAGACCTTACAATCCAACTAAAGGAAAATCAAGATTTGCTCTTTCTTGATATAAGTATTCCCGGCGGAAAAAACCTCAAAATGGTAGAAGATATTAGAGCTGAATATCCTAAACTGCTAATTATGATGTTTTCTGCTTACGCTGAAGAACACTATGCCTTACGATATATACATGCGGGGGCTAATGGTTTTTTAAACAAATACAGTAAAGATGAAGAAATTCTTACTGCGGTTAAGTCTGTTATAAATACAGGTAAATTTATTAGTGATGTGGTCAAAGAAAAAATTATACAAAATACGCTTCATAATCTACCTATAAACCCCTTAGAAAAGCTATCTTCCAGAGAAATTGAAGTTGCCGAACTGCTTGCTAACGGAGAAGGAACTATAGAAATTTCCAATAAACTGAATGTTCAAATGAATACCGTGAGTACTTTCAAAAGCAGAATTTTTGACAAACTTGGAGTCAATAATGTTATAAAACTAGTTGAGATTTTAAAAATATATAAAAACTAATTCTTTGCCCTAATGTTTTTTGACCCTATAAATTAAGTCTTCAACGAAACTCAGAAAAAACGTCTTTTATGATATTAAAAGACTAAGCAGGCGCTACATCCAAAAGTATCGCAGAAAACCATAAAATTTCTTGTAATCCGAATCAAGTAAAATAGTAATAAACTATTATCAGAACACATCCAAAATCTAAACACTTTTTCTAAAACGATTAAATAACAATTAACTATAAAAAAAGTCTATCGGAATTATCCTTAAAAAATCTTAATTTTTCACAATAATTGCCCAAATATTTAAAATTCCAGACATACTAACATTGCGGATATAAATATTCTGTACTTTTACATCAGAAATATCCGCCATTAAATTCTTCTTTCTCAAAAATACATTTTTTTCATGAACGCCTCCCCTATGCTTACACCACAGAATGAAGCTGAACGTCTTGATGCCTTAAAACGCTATAACATACTAGATACGCTCCCTGAACAAGTTTTTGATGATGCCACGGCACTGGTATCTTATATTTGCGGAACCCCAATAGCCTATATCTCTTTTATAGATGAAAACCGTCAGTGGTTTAAATCCAAAATTGGATTTGATGTCTCAGAAGTACCCAGAGAAATCACCCTTTCCCGCTATACTATTATGGACTCAAAATTAGTTGAGATTCCTGACACACTTCTTAACGAACGCTTCAAAGACGATCCCAACGTGACAGACGGCTACAAGATAAGGTTCTATGTAGGAATGCCCATAACCACTCCCGACGGCTACGTCATAGGAGTGCTGTGCGCTGTGGACCATGAACCCAGACAGTTAAACGACAACCAACGCAACGCCCTTAATATCGTAGCGCGCCACGTAATCAATACCTTGGAATTAGGCCGTAAGAACAAAGAGCTGGCCAAGCAGAAAAAGATAGCCGACCGCGCCGTAGCTGCAAAAGAAAATTTTCTGGCCAATATGAGCCATGAAATACGCACGCCGCTTAATGCCGTTATTGGATTTACCGAACTGCTGTTTGAAACCAGTCTTGATGAGCAGCAGAAAGACTTTTTAAAAGATGTGCAGATTGCAGGAGAAAACCTCTTAGTGATTGTCAACGATATCCTGGATCTCTCAAAAATCGAATCCGGCAGTATTGCGCTCGAGCAGAAGCCCTTTGAACTGAAGAGTGCACTGAAACATGTCTATGACCTTCTGAAAGTAAAGGTACACGAAGCCGTAGATTTCAACCTATTTCTGGATGCGGAACTCCCGGAAATAATTTCCGGCGACCAGGGCAGGCTCAACCAGATTATGGTAAATCTCGCCGGTAATGCCCTTAAATTTACAATGGAAGGCGAAGTAACCATTTCCGTAAAAAGAATAGCCGAAACGGATGACAGCCATCAAATCCGTTTTTCAGTAAAGGATACCGGCATCGGAATATCGCAAAAGAATCTTGATACTATTTTTGGAAGATTCACTCAGGCCGAAGAAAGCACAACAAGGAAATTTGGAGGAACGGGACTTGGACTGAATATTGTCAAACAGCTAGTACAACTGCATGATTCCGATATCCATGTTAAAAGTCGTGAAGGAAGCGGATCAGAGTTTTATTTTACAGTATCTTATAAAAAAGCATCCTTAGATGCCAAAATTCCAGAAGATAAACTGGTAAATGATCTAGGAATGCTCCACATCCTCCTATTTGAGGACAATTACCTGAACCAGAAACTGGCTCAAAACGTAGTTGAAGGATTCGGATTCCATATTGATATAGCCGAAAACGGCGACAAGGGTATTGAACTGCTTTCTGCAGGCCAATACGACGTGGTGCTCATGGACCTGCAGATGCCTGTGCGTGACGGATTCCTGACAACAAAGTACATCCGCCAGGAAATGAAGAGCTCTATTCCCATTATCGCAATGACGGCACATTCCCTGGCAGGAGAGCATAATCGCTGTATGGAAGCCGGCATGGACAATTATATGTCCAAACCTTTTAAACAGCGTGAACTTTTGGAAGCTATAAAAACAGTTATGCAAAAGAATGCAGACTCTTAATTCTTAAAGCAGTCAAAGAAAGTACAAATTCATCAGAGAAGATGCGCTGGATTATTTTTCAGATCCTCAAAAGCAGCTTCTTCTGCTGAACTAAACACACACATATAGTAAAATCATTGTGAAAAGCCCATATGATACAAGAAATAAGAATCAACAAATGAAGCCAATTCCTATATATAAGCACTAGAATTACCAAAGAATTCAATTAAAATAATAGTTTCAAAAAAAACTCGCATCAATGATGCGAGTTTTTAATAAATCTTCCTTATATATCGGACTAAGATTTCAATTTTACAGTAACTTTTTCAATTTTTCCTTTAAAAGCGAATGGTACATCATAATCTTTAGTAACCGGCGTACCAAAGTCTTCTCCAACATCTAAAGTTTCATCTGAAGAGAATCGGCTAGGAACAGTTCTAGGAATATCACCTTTAGCGGCTTCTTTACCATCAACCAAAATTGCAGCTTTAGCTGCTTTTCCTACTCCGCCTCCTGCATAGTCAAAATTTAAAACTATGGTATGTTTGCCAGCTGTTAAAGGAGTCGAAGACTGAATTGTCCATTTATGATTTGGATAATGAGAGAACGCATAAGAGAATGTTGGTTTTCCTTTCTGAAGCATTAAAGCAAAACCTGCAAAATAACCACCCTGCGTGATAATCATGCCATCCTGACCAGCTTTAACTTCAATTTGAGCTTCAATGCTAAAGGAAGCATTTTTTAAATTTGGCGCCATACCCTCTGTAATGCGTGAAATTCCCTGATAAAAAACAAACTCTTTTCTGCCTTCATTAAATTTCGGTCTGTTTTCAGGGTTTACCCTGTCTATATAACGATCATCAAATGGAAATACTTCATATTTTTGAGCTTCTTCCATAAAAGCTTTCTGCATTTCTTTTAGCTTTTCAGGATTTTTAGCCGCAATATCATTGGATTGCGTAAAATCCTTTGTAAGATCATATAGCTCCCATTTATAGTCTTTCACAGGATCTTCTGATGGAACTGGGTGTCCTTGCCAAGGTAAATTTCTTGGAGTGGTGCTAGCCATCCAACCGTCTTTATAAAATGCCCTATTGGCAATTACCTCAAAATATTGTGTTTTGTGTGTTTCTGGGGCTTGTGCATTATCGAAAGTATAAACCAAACTTTTACCTGCAAATGGTACTTGATCAAATCCGTCTACTTTTTTAGGTTCAGGAATGTGTGCGGCTTCCAAAATTGTCGGCACTATATCGGTAATATGAGTAAACTGGCTGCGCATCTGTCCTGTCTGTTTAATTCTCGCAGGCCATGAAATGACCATCCCTGTTCGGCTTCCTCCTAAATGCGAAGCAATCTTTTTGTCCCATTGATAAGGTGTGTTCATAGCATGTGCCCATCCGTGTGAATAATGTTCTGCCATCCAAGGGCCTCCAAATTCATCCAAATTCTTAAGCATAAATTCTTCGGTGTCTTCCACACCGTTAACCAAGACCCCAATTTCACTGGTTAGCCCCTGCCCGGTTGGATCTTCTGCACTGGCACCATTATCACCCATGATAAAAATAATCATAGTATTATCCAGCTCCCCTAAATCTTTGATTGACTGGATTATTCTTCCAATCTGATTATCACAATATGCTACCATTCCGGCATATACTTCCATTTCTCTTGCTGCCACTTTTTTCATTCCAGGAGAAAGAGCATCCCATTTTTGGTAGTCTTTCGCGGTTGGTGCAAGTTTTGCATCGGCAGGAATAACTCCAAGTTTTTTCTGGTTTTCATAAGTAGCGATACGCTGTTTGTCAAATCCCTGATCAAATTTTCCCTTGAATTTAGCAATCCATTCTTTTGGAGCCTGATGCGGTGCATGTCCCGTTCCTGGTGTATAATAAGCAAAGAAAGGTTTATTAGGTGAAACGTTCTTCTGAGTTTGAATCCAATGAATCGCATGATTGGCTAGATCATTATCTAAAATATAATCCGGATCTACTTTTTCGTCTTTTAAATAAGGATCGACTGGTTTTGTTCCTTCAAACAACGCAGGTCTGAATTGATGCGCATCTGCACCAAGAAAACCATAAAAATATTCAAAACCTAAACCTGTCGGCCACAAGTTAAATGGTCCAGCTGGTGTTGTCATCCAATCAGGCACATTATGGTTTTTACCAAACCAAGAAGTCCCATAACCATTATCGGTTAAAATTTTACCTATAGTCGCCACGCTGCGTGGCACTAAACTATTATAACCCGGATATGGTGTCGAAAACTCCATGATGATTCCCGTTGCTGCCGTATGATGGTTACGTCCCGTAATTAACGCCGCCCTTGAAGGAGAACAGACAGCTGTAGTATGAAAACGGTTGTATCTTAATCCATTTTTGGCTAATTCATCAAAATTGGGAGTTGGTATAGGCCCTCCAAATGCGGAACTGGCTCCAAATCCAACATCATCAATCATAATCAGCAGCACATTTGGCGCACCTTCTGGAGCACTGATTTCTTTCGGCCATTTTATAGGATCAGAATCCTTTATGGTAGGAGCAACTTTACCTACTTTCTGATAGGGCTCTATTGGAAGGTTTGTCCTGTCAGGCCAGTTTGGTGTATCCTGTGAATATACTGCACCAGCAAAAAACAGAATAATTAATAAAGTAAACGGGAAATCGAAACGTTTCATAACTCACTAATTTTAAGTTGATTTGTTAGATTAAATGTAGGTCATTATACTATTCTTTAAAGAAACATAAGTCTAAAACTGGTTGCAGATTATAATCTGCAACCAGTTTTAGAATTTAATCTCGTAAAACTTTTTTACAAAGATTGATGAAAGCTGGACGCCTCCTGTGGTAGAGAAATATTAGGATTACATGCAAAAACAAAAAAAGGGCTGATTAAAAACAGCCCTTTTTTATTCATATTAATTTGAAATTCTGAAAGAATCCAATTGAAAAACCTAATTATTCTACAAGCTCAAAATCTGGCATTTTAAATGTTTTATTATTAAATTCCTCAGTCGGACCATACAATCTGAACATCGGCATTGGCCTTTTGTTTCTTGTCGGAATCCAGTTATTTTCAAATCCGGCAGGTGCTTCAGGACCCACATAAATTGGAATGCTTCCATCAGGATTTTTCTTCATATTTGGCAGATCATAAGTCGACAAAGTTGTTCGATTTGATTTTGAATAAATAAAACTGTAAGTTCCTTTGTCGTAAACTGTAAGCGCCCAAAACTGTTTCACAGGCATATTTGCCGGAACATCAACTTTGTATGTTTTTCCTGCTTCCAATAAATTACCTTTAAAATCATTCATACACATAATGTATTGTGTCGCAGGATTTGCAGAAAGTATTTTTGGAACATACGTACATTGAAAATACTGGAGTGCTCTAGTTTCAATATCAATACTATTATCATATTCATAAGTAAAAGCTTTGTTTTTGTCAGCCTGCATTAATGAAGCATAATGTCTGTCTGGCCAGTAAAGCCATGATTTTGGGTAATTGTCCCATAGTTTCAGCATATAAAAATAAGCATCGACAGCACCCTGATTCATTGCTTTTTTTGTTTTTTCATCAGGTGCATATTCTTTTTTTCCATGTTCAATCCCTAAAGAAGCCAGCATTCCCATTATGACTTTATCTTTTGGATTGGCATTTTCTAAAGAAAAAATGGCCTGCACATCATTAAAATATTTATCATTAAAGAAAGGCAGCGTGGCATATCTCTGGTTGGAAGGATCAATAAATTTTTGTGTTGGAGGATTTGATGCTTCACTGAGACGGTACATTTTTAAACGTTTTGCATAAGCGTAAGCATCCTCTACCGATTTGCCTGGAGCTCTTACAGATCTAAAAGCAAAAGCTATTCGGTAGCTTGGAGAAGCTACATGCAGATAGCCGCTTGGAATAGTCCCCTTGTAATTTGGCGGAGTAAACAAATATTTTGAAGCCTTACCTTTATCCAGTCCCGACGGACCGATATCAGCAATAGTCAGCTGCCAGTGGTCTACAACCTGTCCATATAAAGAACCGTCTGCTCCTGCAGCGGGAATTTCCAATACAGTCGGACCTACGCTCAAATCTGAAAAAGCCGTAATATAAGGTGTTGAACTGTTGGCCGTAATGGCTTCCAGTTTAGGTGTTGCCACTTTAGAATAAGCAATGATATCATTGTCTTTGTATCCTAAATCTTCTATGGCAGCAGCCCGGAATCTATAAATATCAACGGCAGGAAGCGCCCATAATACGGCCTCAAACGCCCGATGATATTTTACCTGATAATCTAAATCTTCAGTCGAAGGTTTGGCATCAAAAGCCGGCTGACCTGCTAGAGGTTCCATAGCGGGATCAAACTTAGCAGCTTCAGTTGAAGTTCCTGTGCTTTCACTCGGTTTTTCTTTTGATTTCTGGCACTGAATGGCAAGCAAGCCGACAATTGTAATACAGATGATTTGTTTTGAATACATAACGACAGGATTTTGGTTAAATAACTACTTAAACATCAAATACTTGAATAAAAATACAATAATTTTATGAAAGAATACCGCTTGTTATAAAATCAAAAATTAATACATCATATTTAGTCAAAAAACATCCATCGGTTTATATCTGCTGTGATATTTAAAATTCATTCGAACGACATTAAATGAGTTAATTTATATAATTTTACTAAAAAGTAAATCGCTTTCATTAAACATTTATAAATTTATTTTCAATAATTTTATAAAAACTATACATCTCAATAAATTTAAACATACATGCGTTTTAAACAATTTTTAACGTTTAACCCCTACAGGACATACAAACCGCTCCTTAATAAGAATTCAAAATAATTATCTTACAAATTCACTTGAAAATAAGCTAATTTCTTTAAATCTTGCATGAAATGATTTGGATTTTGTGTCGTAGAGTCACTTAAGGAGACAACTAGACAATAGTTGTCTCTTTTTTATGTACAAACATATAGATTTTCAAGCCTTTAAAGCCTAATATTGTGGTTCGATTTTTTCACAAGAAATCATTAGTCTGTTTGGAATAAACAGACTTAAAGTGGCTTTATTAAAAGGTAAACGATGGTTCAAAGTCCCAACTAAGATGCAGTATTTTTTTTCTCTTTTGGTTTGTCGTAATTTTTTGATACTAAATACCGTGATTTCAAATAAACAAACCATCTCGGAACTATCCATACAGATTTTTTATTTCCGACATAACAAAGGTACTCTGGGTACTTCCTATACTTTCAACTGATCCCAATTTATTAAACACAAAATCCTGATAATGCTTCATATCTTTGGCGGAAACTTTCATTAAAAAATCGTAATCTCCTGAGATATTATAGCATTCCACAATTTCTTCTATCTTCATAATATCACTAACAAACTGATTTCCAATATTACGATCGTGCTGTTTCAATTTGATATTACAGAAAACTATAAATCCTCTGTTTAATTTTTCTGCATCAAGGAGTGCTATATACTTTTTAATATAACCATTATTCTCCAGTCTTTTAATACGCTCAAAAACAGGCGATGCAGAAAGATTTACCATCTTAGCAAGCTCTTTTACTGTATATTTAGAATTATCATGCAGTATATTCAATAACTTAAGATCAATATCATCTATCTGCTCCATAGAATATTTTACTTTAAATAAGTTTAATTAATTTTTAAATCAGAATAAAATTCCTCAAATATAATCAAAAACAATACAAAAATCTTATTTTAGAAAAATTACAAATATACTAACCTGCTGTACTCATTTTCACAGAATAAAAATCACACTTCTTTTCGTCGAGCCATACCCTGAGCGATAATGCTGGCGGCAATCAATTGCAAGGCATGGTAAAGCATGAGCGGCAGCAATACAATACCGGTAATAGTACTGTGCTGAAAAAGTACTTTTGACATAACGGTGCCGTGTACCAATGACTTTTTAGACCCGCAGAATAAGACGGTAATACGGTCTTCTTCTGAAAAACCAAGCAAGCGACTGAGTAGTCCGACACAAAAGAATACGGCAAAAAACAACGCCATCATCCCTGCAGCGAGTCCGACAAGTTCAAGAGCAGTGAAACCTTCAAAAAGATGTTCGGAGAATGACTTGCAAAACGACGTGTAAATAATCGTTAGAATAACTGCCTGATCGAAATATTTGAGCTGTTTTTTGTATTTTTCGGCAATAGCGCCAAAACGGGAGTTCAGGCTGATACCAATAATGACAGGTAGCAAAACTTGAAGAATCAATTTTATAACAATTTGAGTGACATCAAAATCACCTGTCGCAGAAGCTATAAACAACCCAACCCAAAGCGGCGTAACCACTACTCCGATCAAACTGGAAATACTCGCATTGAAAATAGCTGCAGGAATGTTGCCTTTAGCAATGGAAACCATGACCACAGAAGAGGAAACTGTAGACGGTAAAGCTGCCAGAAAAAACACACCCAGCCAAAGCAGCTCGAAACCGTTATTGACAAACAACGGGCGAAATGCAAAAACAATGAGCGGAAAAAACAAAAAGGTGGTCAACTGAACAATAATGTGCATTTTCCAGTTAGAAAGTCCGGCTTTTAGTTTCTCAACACTCAGCTTCATGCCATAAAACAAGAAAATTAATGAAACACCAGCATTGGCAATCTCCTCCAATGAAACGGGCTCTTTGATCATACCTGGCTTTGGCAAAAAATAAGCCAACAGAATCATAGTGGCTATCATTAACAGGAAACCGTCGAAACCTGCTTTTTTTAATACTTCTAATAATTTCTTCAATGTGTTTTTAATATTATTCTTCCGTGGAAGCACGGATTCCATTATTAATATATTGAGATTAAATCCCAAGTTCTTTACGAATAATTTCTGCTCCTGCGCTTAAAGCATTTAGCTTACCGCTGGCTACATTTCGTGACAACGGAGCCATACCGCAGTTTGTAGAAGGGTAAAGATTTTCGGCATCTACAAATTTAAGAGCTTTACGCAGGGTAGCAGCTACTTCTTCTGGTGTTTCGATAGTATTGGTTGCCACATCAATGGCACCAACCATTACTTTTTTACCGCGAACCAGTTCCATTAAATCTAAAGGCACATTGGAGTTGTGGCATTCTAGTGACACCACATCAATTTTAGATTTTTGAATTTTCGGAAAAATTTCTTCGTACTGACGCCACTCTGAACCTAATGTTTTTTTCCAATCAGTATTGGCCTGTATTCCATAACCATAACAAATATGAACCGCAGTCTGGCAGTGCAAACCTTCAATAGCTCTTTCTAATGCCGCCATTCCCCAATCATTTACTTCGTCAAAGAACACATTAAAGGCAGGTTCATCAAACTGGATAATATCTACTCCTGCATCCTGTAGTTCTCTTGCTTCTTCATTGAGTGCTTTCGCAAATTCCCATGCCAGTTTTTCACGGCTTTTATAATGGTCATCGTACAAGGTATCCACCATTGTCAGCGGACCAGGTAACGCCCATTTTATAGGTTTATTAGTCTGTTTGCGTAGAAATTTAGCATCCTCAACAAAAACTGCTTTCTGACGTGCGACCTCACCTACAACCATAGGAACACTCGCATCATAACGGTCACGGATTTTTACGGTTTTACGGTTTTCAAAATCTACTCCGCTTAAATGCTCGATAAAAGTCGTTACAAAATGCTGACGTGTCTGCTCGCCGTCACAAATAATATCCAGACCTGCCAATTGCTGTTCCTGCAAAGAAATGCGTAGAGCATCCTGTTTCCCTTCAAGCAATTGCTCCCCTTCTAATTTCCAAGGTGACCAAAGTTTTTCAGGTGGTGCAAGCCAGGCTGGTTTAGGTAAACTTCCAACAATTGAGGTTGGTAATAGTAATTTCTTCATAATAGTATAATTTTAATGCGTTGTAATCAATTAAAGGATAAAATTAGCAGACCACTGCTCCAGAACATTTTTATGAGGCTTAATGAAATGCTCTTCTGCATATTTACCTTGTTCAACAGCCAATCGGCTGCGCTCTTCACGATCATATTCTACACGAGTCAGCGAATAATCTTCGTGTTTAAGACTAGGCTGGTAGATTTTCGCTGCCACTGAATTGGCATTGTAAATTTCAGGGCGATAAATCTTCTGGAAAGTCTCCATCGTACTGATTGAACTGATTAGTCCAAGATCAGTATAATCAGCAAGCAGATCTCCGGAATGATAAAAAGCCATTGGTGCCACACTGTTCGCGGGCATGAAAAAACGAACTTTTAAGCCCATTTTAGAAAAATATTCATCAGTGAGAGAATACTCGTTCTGCAGATATTCAAAGCCCAGAACCGGATGCTGATACTCAGTGCGGGTATACGTTTTGTTGCCCGATACACTTAAACAAATGATTGGTGACATCTTAAAGTGTTCTTTATAAGTATCTGAATTCACAAAGCACTTATAAAGTTTTCCGTGCAAATCACCAAAATTTTCAGGAATAGAAAAAGCAGCTTTATTTTTATTATGCTCAATCAATAAAATACTGAAATCATAATCGCGAACATAAGAAGAATAGTTATTTCCGGCAACCCCTTCGATTTTCTGGCCAGTCTTATGGTCAAAAATATTCGTTTTTAAAACTTCAATCATCGGTAGATCGTTACTGCCATTCTGGTCATCAATACTCATCGTTACTGTAAGGATTTCAAGTTCCACATGGTAACGATCCCCTTTTGGATTATCCAAATGAGCCAATGCATTGAATCGATTGTTAATCATATTTAAGGCATTGCGCAAGTTTTGCTGGCGATTAGTTCCTCTGGCCAAGTTGGCAAAATTGGTTGTCAAACGCGTTTTACTTGAGGGGTGATAGTTTTCATCTAAACAAGTGCTTTTTAGCGTGAACGCAAAATCATTCTTGATTGTATTCTGGGTGTTTTCAATATCCTGATTTTTGTTTCTTAAATCTTCTTGTATGTTCGCTTTCATCTGATGACAAGGTTTAGTTTTTTTACCCTGCAAATTTGAAAATAAAAGATTTAATATTTTACAAAATAAAAAAAATCAGTTAATTATTCTTTTTTGATACACTTTTAAAGATTATTAATCTTTTTACAAATACAATAATGAAGAAAAACAGATAATTATTCTTTAGAGAAGCAAAATATGACTGATTTGAAGTTTCCCATAGCAATTCAAGCCTCGAAAAAGAAAACAATATAATTTATATTTGCTGAAATTTAAGATAGAAATAGTAATGAATTTGATAGAAAATCTAAAATGGCGCTACGCCGCCAAAGCTTATTCCAACATTAAAATAGCAGAAGAAAAAGTTGATCAAATCTTAGAGGCTATAAATCTTTCAGCATCTTCTTGTGGTCTGCAATCTTACCGTATTTTTGTTGTAAGCAATCCAGAAATTCAAAAGAAATTAGGTGCTGATTCATATAATAAACAGATAAGTTCCTGCTCTCATTTGTTGGTTTTTGCGGCCTTCAATGACATGACTTCGACCTACATTGACGATTACATGACAATGACAGAAAAACAAAGAGGGCTTGATGCCGGTGCCTTATCAGGATTTAGAAATGGATTGCATTCCTATTTTGGAGCTATTGATACAGAACAAAAAGCTATTTGGGCGTCTAAACAGGCTTATATTGCACTAGGAACTGCACTAATTGCCGCAGCAGAATTGAAAGTGGACGCCACTCCTATCGAAGGATTTAATGCCTCCATAATCGATGAAGTTTTGGGTTTGAAAGAGAAAGGGTTGTATTCAACAGTTATCCTGGCTTTAGGATATCGTGATTTGGAAAAAGACTATATGGCAGCTACGAAAAAAGTTCGTTTGCCTATAGATGAAATGGTAACGAAAGTTTATTAGTATTATTAGATACGCTTAATTATTATGAGAAAATTATACGTTCAAACCTTGTAAACCTGATACCTCTTCTGCCACAAAAAGCTCAGGCGAATTATATAGTTTTTATCCTGAATAAGTTTTGTGGCAGAATCATGATACATACAAATCGTTATTACATAAAAATACTAAGGATCTATCTTGTAAATTAAATAAAAAATAGGCTAATTTCTTTAAATCATTCATAAAATGGTTTGATTTTGTTTCGTTGAGTCACTTAAGGAGACAACTAGCAAAAGTTGTCTCTTTTTTATACATAACATGTAGGTTTTTCAAGCCTTGAAGACCTAAAATTTCTCAAAAGGAATTCTTAGTCTGTTTGAAATAAACAGTCTTAAAGTGGTTTCATGAGAGATTTAATCAAAGCTGAAGAATGATTCTAAGCCTCGTTAAGGATGTGTTTTTTTTCTCTGGTTTTGTAGTAATTTTTTAATACTAAAATGACAGTTTTTGGATAACAATTACTTTTATTCATTTAATACTTTTTTGAAAAACTAAAAATAATGGTTACTTAAATAGATGTGACAGAACCTTCTAATCGTTTCTCAAAAAAATATTTGCATTGTGCTTTAAATTTGACATCACTTTTTCTATTAAAGCTAAGGCAGTTACTAATTTTCAATCATTTTAAAAATCGAAAACTAGTTTTATATTTCTTCAGGTAAATAATATAAAGTAATCCAAGTAGAATTACTAATATATCAAAACGAATGATTTCTGGGATACGGGTAATTTCTCCTTGATAATAAACGCCGCCGACAAGGGCTCCAAGACCTATTCCTAATTCCATACAGATATACATTGTAGCTATTGCCTTCCCTCTGAACTGTGGCTCACTAAGTTCAATTGTCCATGCTCCTATAGCAGCCGAGATCAATCCCGCACCTGTGCCGTAAACTGCAGCTCCAATTAGAAGAACAGAAATGTCCTGACTTTCACTTATTACAAACAATCCAGCCATTTTCGCTATGAGTCCTGCCACTATCACATGTGTACGCCCTTTTCGATCTGATATTTTTCCTGCTGTATAGCGAACAAGTATAGAGGCTCCTGAAAATACTGTAAAAAAGAATCCTTTGTTATGCAAGCCTAACTGTATACTCCAATCTGGAATCAACGTCTGAATTAGACCGTGTGCAGTGTACGAAAAAAAAGTTACTATGCCAGCTGGAAGTGCTGCTCTATATAAAATATCTGATCTTTTCAGACAAAGCATATCCTTACCAAATTCCTGTTTTACAGATAGAGTTTCTTTTAGGTTAATTACGATAATAGTTGAAAGAAAAGCAAGAAAAGCAGAACTGTAAAACATAACATCCACACCGTAAGCTTTTGTCAGTATACCGCCTGCTGAAGGGCCGAGACAAATCCCAAGGCTGAAGAATAAACCATGCACGCCTAATGCCTCACCCCATCTCTCCTTAGGGGTAATATCTGCTGCATAAGCCAATGAAGCGGTAGGTCTGAATCCGGTTGAAAAGCCATGAATTAAACGTAAAAATAAAAAACCGAAAACAGAACTAAAAATGGGATATAAAAAAGCAGAAACCAGACAGAAAAAAGACCCAAGAATCATCATAGGAACCCGCCCCAGCCTGTCTGTAAATTTACCGCTAAAAGGACGCGAAACGGCTGCTGTCAAAGTAAAAAGCGAAACAATAAGTCCTTTATACTGTGCTCCTCCTAAACTGCTTAAATAAGCTGGAAGCTCAGGTATAATCATGGTAAAACTTGAAGCAAAGAACAGAGAACTGAAACAGAGCATAATAAACTGAAGCGAATAAATTGATTTTTTTGCTGTCGACATTACAATTTTAGGGAAACTTTAGGCGGTTTAAATCTTTATTTACAGGTTTAATGAAATGTAATTTTTTTACTCTGAAAAATATATTCATCAGTTTATTAATCAATCTGTCTAAAAAATTAAAAACGCTAGTCTTATTAAAGCATTTAAAGTGATGGTAATTTATAAACAGAAAATCGGCGCGAGAAGGTCATTGATAAGAATACCTGCGGTGAAACACATTGCTTTGCCAGAATCAGTAAACATATCGGTTATTGAGAGCTGTTTTGGAGTAACGCCAAAATATTTTCTAAAGGAAGCAATAAAATGTGATACGCTTTTATACCCAAGCGAAGCAGAAACTTCATTTACAGTACTGTCCTGCATCAAAAGTTTCCGAGCATGCTCCATGCGCAGCTGTGTTATAAAGGAGTGCATAGTTTGATTGTAAATTTCTTTAAAACCGCTTTTAAGCTTAAACTCATTTAACAGCACCGCTCTTGAAACCTGTTTTATAGTTGGATTTTTTTTGTAATTTTTTTCAAGGTATATTTTTGCGCGCTCCAGTTTTGAATATTCTTCCGCTTTAATTCCAGACGGCAGTACTTTTTCAAGCTTATAAATATGCGACATTAAGAAAAGTTCTTTCAGCTTTGAAAGCAGATAATAATGCCCCAGAGAACCTTCGTGGGCATTGTGGACTATTTCATTGAGTATTTCGACAATGTTGTAGTTCATCGGAACTCTGAAATTTCCGAAATCTAAATAATTTCCGGCTTTGACCTGCTTATAAAAATAATCCTTTTTAATCCAGTTCTCATTCTCTAAAAGTCCGAGATAAAATTTTTTAGAGAGAAATATTCTAGTATAATGCAACGGTTCATCTTCTGCAGACATTTCCATTTCTACATCATGATCATAAAGATAAGCATAAGACAAAGAGCCTGGAGTAAGTGTTTTTAATTCGTCGGCTCCTTTTTTAAGCACTTTATAACTTCCGCTTGCCAATAATGAAATATGGATATAATCTTCATTAATTTTAATAATGTCAGTACACTTATAGGCCTGCTCATAATTGCATCTAAGCAGACAGAAACCATCAGTATAATAGACAAAATATCTTCCATCAAGAAAATCATAATTTATAATCTCCTCTTTTTTTTCACTTAAATCAGGTTCTTCGGTATAATGATCAAGAAGGTTAATATCTAAAAATTCTTTATCAACTTCTTTCACTCTGACGCTTATAAACATAATACAGCTTTAAAATTCATTTTTTCAGCAGCTCTCCTGCTTGTGTAGGGTACTTTCTAAAAAGCAACGTTCTGCTAATTAATACATTTTTTTTATTATGTCCATCCGTATCATTCTGTGGCTAAGCTTCAAAAACATGTTCTAAAAGCAACAAACAAAAACATTAAACATTAAATATCAACAATTTAATCTTTAAAAATACATTTTTAAACACTTAAACTTAATCCACTTTTTGACATTTTTAATACCGATTTGGTTACAGGTATTGTGGAGCACCTAGATACTTTTGCAAAGTTATTTATAATAATTCTAATTAAAAATAATTTTTTATTTATCTATTTACAACCCATTCATGAACCAGCAATACTTATTTCTACTCCTATTCTTTTCAATATCATTTCATACATTTTCGCAGCAAAAACATGCTTTAGTTTATGGCCGTGTTTCAGGAGAAGGCGAAACAATTCCGGGCGTAACTGTCGAAATAGCTAATACAAATTTATCGACACAGACCAAAGCAGAAGGAACATTCAAAATTGAACTACATCCTGGACATTATAAAATTATTTTCACTGCGGCAGGTTTTCAGACTCAGACTGTAGAAGCTGACATAAAGGGCAATACTCCAAAAGAACTAAACATAATACTGACTTCCAACAATCCTATAGGTCTTAAAGAAGTATCGGTTACAAGCAAATCAGCAATTGAGCAGGTTAAGGAATCACCTTTTAACGTAGTGGCTCTGGATGCTAAATCAAAATACAACTCCACCTTAGATTTAGGCCACTTGTTAGCGAAAGCCTCAGGTGTAAAAATCAGGGAATCCGGAGGTGTTGGAGCTGATATGAATATTACATTAAACGGTTTTACAGGACGAAACATAAAAATTTTCATGGACGGTGTGCCCATGCAGGGAAACAGCTCTTCGTTTCAATTGAATAATATTCCCGTTTCATTAGCAGAGCGTATAGAAGTCTATAAAGGAGTGGTTCCTGTTGAATTTGGTGGCGATGCAATTGGCGGGGCTATCAATATCGTGACAAATCGTACCACTAATTCATTTTTAGATGCCTCTTATTCATACGGTTCATTTAATACCCACAGGTCAAACATTATTTTGGGGCATACCACTGCAAAAGGTCTTTCTTTTCAGCTAAATGCTTATCAGACGTATTCGGATAACGATTATAAAATAAAAAGCAGATTGATTACCAATGGGCAATATTCCAGAGAAACCTATGAGTTTAGACGTTTTCATGCCGCATATCACAATGAAACCGTAGTAGCTAAATTAGGTATAGTAAACAAATCTTGGGCAGACCGTTTTTTTGTGGGAGCAACAATAAGCCAGGATCATCAGGAAGTACAAAATGCCCCCGCTAATATCGAATTTGTATACGGAGAAGTAGAAACCAGCAGAAAAGGTATTCAGCCCAATCTGGAATATTACAAAAGAGACTTATTCTTAAAAGGGTTAACTGCAAGAATATCTGCCAACTACAATATCAACAGCAATAAAAGTATTGACACTTCAAGCTATAAATACAACTGGCTTGGAGAAAGAACAATGGCCGTGAGTAAAGGCGAGCGAGGCACTTCTGCCTTATCAGAATACGATAACGAGAATTATTCAGCAATGGGCAATATCAGCTATGAAATCAGTCCATCACACTCGGTTACTATAAACGATGTCCAGACTGGCTCAAAACGATATTCAACTTCCACTGCCCCTGTGGAGCTTGTGACAGAATTTGAAAAATTACGCCGTCTAAGTTACAAAAATGTTTTAGGGATTTCGTACCGCTTCCGTCAGCTCAATAAATGGAATGTCAATGTTTTTGGAAAAAATTATTATCAGAAAGTTATCGGACCTTATAATACTGCCGACGAGGCGCATCCTGACTGGCAGGAACGTGATGCCAGCTATAATACAACGGGCTACGGAATTGCTTCAACTTATTTCTGGAAGTTTTTCCAATTCAAAGCTTCTATGGAAAGGGCTTACCGTTTACCGTCGGATAATGAACTTTTTGGTGATGAAAATGCTGAAGTAGGAAATTCATCTCTTGTGGCTGAAAATTCAATGAATTATAATTTAGGTTTTACAATAAATAAAGAATTCAAAAATTCTGATGCTCTTTATTTTGATGTAAATGGCTATTTCAGAGATACCGATGATTTTATTAAAAGAGAAATTTTAGTCAGAACAGGAACACTGACCTCTGTCAATTTTGGAAGCACTCACAATCTTGGTGTAGATGTAGAAGCCAGATACTACTTTAGAAACAAAGCCATGATCGGCGGAACATTTACTGCAATGCATCTGTATGATAATGAAAAATTCAGAGGATCTGAAGGTACCGTTTTAAATAGTCATTACAAGGATCGTATGCCAAATATACCATATAAGTTTGGTAATCTTGATGCTGCTTATTACATCCATAACATTGGAAAAAAATCTTCCGGAAATGTATTAAACCTTGAATACAGTCTTAATTATGTAGGTCAGTTTTATCTCAACTGGGAAAGTTTAGGCGGTACCGACAAATATGAACTGCCAACGCAATTGTCTCATGACTTTAGTGCTACTTACAGTATGAAAGGAGGTAAATACAATTTTTCCTTAGAAGTAAAAAATATAACCGACGAAGAACTAGCTGACAATTTCGGGATGATGAAACCCGGAAGAGCATTCTACGGAAAAATCAGAGTTTACTTCATGCATCGTGGAAAACATCAAAATAACTAAAAATAATAATTAAATTTTAATACTAAATGACTATGAATCGATTACTAAAAAACAAATCACTACTTATAGGTTTAGCTATGCTAACTCTTGCTTCATGTTCAAATGACAATAACTCCGGAGAACCGGAAGTGGACAATACTGCAGCCGATAAATATTTTCTGGCCGGAACATCATCAGATGGTACTACTACTTTTACTTATACTATGGCAGTTAAAGACCTTGCAAAAGATACTTTGGTCAGTACAAATTATCCAGGAACGATTGAAAATATGGGCAGTTATACACAATGGGGCTATAGCGGCACCAAAGCACTTTTTGCTATCAGCTATCAGCAGGGAAATCCCGCACCAGGTTCTGTTTTTCAATTAAGTGCTGCCGGGGCATTAAAAAAAATAGATGATTTTGTACTTGACAAAGGCTTTAATACCATTGGTAGTTTTAGTCACTACCTGGTTGCTGCCGCAAATGGTGAAACGCTTACTGGAGCAAATGACGGAAAAAAAGGTTCTGTCTTTTATTCATTTGATTTGAATAATAACAATGCAATTACACAATACGCAGCTGTAGGAGAAGGTTTTGTCGGAGGTGACCAAATTGCAAGCTTTGTAGGTATCGCAGATGCAGGAAATGATACTTTTTTTACAGCAGTTAATTTAGCTATTGGACCTAGTGCAAGACCTGTAAATGCAGATAGTATCTATGTAGCAAAAATGGATGCTCAGGCAAAATTAGTACGTCTTTACAAAGACAATCGTTTAAGTGCTTCAGGAGGTCAGTTTCGTTCTGCCCGCTACGGACAGCTTGCAAATGATGCTGATGGCAATACTTATGTTTTCTCAACAGGATACGGTACAACTACTAAAAAAAGTGGTGCTTTATTAATCAAAAAAGATGCGACGGCATTTGATGCTGCTTATTATTTTAATATTGAAGAAGCATCAGGCGGATACAAACTGCGTAAAGTTTGGAACATAACCGCTGATTATTTCCTTTTAGAAATGTACAATACTTCAGGAGTAGTGGCTTCTACTGTTGCCGCGACACAATATGCTGTTGCGCGCATGAGTACAAAAGATTTTAAATGGGTTAGAGACGGTTTCCCTACGGTAAGTGAAATCACAAGTGTGGGATGGCCATTTACAGCAGACGGAAAAGCTTATATTTCTGCTGTTACGCCAAATACAAATCCAACAGTATATGTAATTGACCCTATTACAGCAACAGCAAAAAAAGGAATCTCTGTATCAGGAGTATCTGCAATTCCGGGTATGGGGAAATTAAGCCCTCAAAGCGATATAAAATAATCACTTCAATCATTTCTGGAAGAAAATTTAAAGCTCTGCCAAAAATGAACAATTTTAAATTTAGTTAATTTAAAAAAGACTGTTGGTAAGCAAAGTCCCCTTACCAACAGCCTTTTGATGAAAAATAAAAGTAATGAGAAAAATATTTTTAATAGCAATTACAATGGCTTCTTTAACCTTTGTAAACGCACAAAAGTCAAAATTAAAAATTCTGGACAGGGAATTCTGGAAAACAAATCCGGATTTAACAGCTGTGAAGGCAGAATTAAATGGTTTCAAATTTGAAGATGTAAAAAACGGCGATGACCCTTTGAGTTTAGCCATTAATAATGATGCCTCAATCGAAGTAATTAAATATTTGGCTGATCAGCCGGGAATCGATTTCCAGAGAAATATACGCGAAGGGAGGACTTACCTGCATGCCGCTGCTTCAAAACCAAATGCGGAGGCTGTAGATTATTTATTGCAGAAAGGTGCCGATATGAACTTTTTATGCCATCACGATCAAACCGCGTTAACCTTCGCCGGTTTCAGCGGAACTGTAAATCTTGCTGTAATCAAAGCTTTTGAGAAACACGGATTAGATTTAAAGAAGACATATCCAGCCAAAAACGATGCTAATATCCTTTTATTAGCTGTAGGTTCTGATACCGATTTCAGCATTACCAATTATTTAATTTCTAAAGGTATTTCTATACAATCGAAAGATAAGAAAGGACTTAATGCTTTTGATTATGCTGTAAAATACGGAAACGTAAATGTCCTGAAAAAGCTGGTTGAAAAAGGGGTTAAATATTCTGATCAGGATTTAATCTTTGCAGCTCAGGGAGCTTTCCGCAAAGCAAATAAAATCGATGTTTTTAAATACCTTGTTGATGATTTAAAAATTAAACCGACCGTTACCAGCGAATCGGGCGATAATGTTTTGCATTACATTGCCGCTAAAAACAATCAGGATGACATTATTACTTATTTCATTAATAAAGGCGTAAACATTAATCAGGAAAACAAAGAAGGAAACACACCTTTTATAAATGCTGCGGGAGGGAAAAGTTTCGAAATAGTAGCCTTGATGCTTCCTAAAGTAAAAAACATAAATACTGTAAATTCAAAAGGAGAATCTGCCTTAACGTATGCTGTAAAAAGTGGCTCTCCAAAAGCGGTTGATCTTCTTCTAAGTAAAGGAGCTGATGCAAAAATCAAAGACAAACAGGGAAATGATTTAGCCTATTATTTGGTAGATTCTTACCGCCCGGCCCGTGGTGGTTTTGGAGGAGGCACTGCAGAAAATCCAAAACAGGATGATTTTGGCGATAAATTAAAATCGCTTCAAAAAAGTGGTTTAAATTTTAATGCTCCTCAAAAAGACGGAGGCACTTTATATCATGTGGCTATAACCAAAACCGATTTGGAAATACTTAAAAAACTGGCTCCTTTAAAAATTGATGTAAACACCAAAAACAAAGATGGTTTAACAGTTTTACACCGTGCGGCTATGTTGTCTAAAAATGATGAAGTCTTAAAATATCTGATTTCAATAGGTGCTAAAAAAGAAATAACATCTGAATTTAATGAAACGGCATACAATCTGGCGAAAGAGAATGATTTGTTGACCAAAAACAATATTGATATTGAATTTTTAAAATAATACTATGAAATTGTTATCACGATTATCATTTTTAATGCTGGGCTTTCTGTTTGTATTAAATGCATCAGCACAAACAAGCAAATACAAATGCATGCTTCAAATGTCAAATTATATGGGCGAAGGTGCCTATATTGTGGTTTCTCTAATAAATCCGCAGGGAAAATATGACAAAACACTTTATGTTATGGGAGAAGATAAAAAGTGGTACAAAAGCCTTAAGGAATGGTACGCCTTCTACTCTAAAAAGCCCACTGATATAAGTGCAAAAACCGGAGCATCGGTTACTGGCGGAGATAGAAGTTCGACTACTTTGGAAATTGAAGATTCTAAAATTAATAGCGGATACAAATTGCGTTTTGAATCGGCCGTGGAAGATCAGAAATATTATCAGGCAGATCTTGAAATCAATATCACAACTGAGGAACTATCTTCAAAAACTGAAGGAAAAAATTACATTAAGTATGTAAGATTTACTAAAGTCTAATGAAATTTAAACAGACACTGTTGGATATGCAGTGTCTGTTCTTATCATTCTGTTCTCAAACTGCCTAATTAATTCCTTTTAGAAAAAATAATTAGATGCATTGATTTAAGTAATACAATAGTTTTGAAAAATGGTATTGCATTGAAAGCTTTTTGCTGCACATTTTTATGCAGAAGTAGACTTTTCAAAAACACGCCAATAGTTTCCACCCGTTATCGCAATTATTTCCTTTTCAGAAAAGCCATTCTTCAGCATTGCTTCTACGACTCTGTACAAAAAGCCCTCTGAGCTTTCTCCCCAACTGTAATTAGTTTTTTTACCAAATCGCTCCTGTACATTATTTGGGAGTGCCATTTTTGTGTCTGTTCCTATGCATATATGCTCAGTTCCAACAACATCGGCCATCGCCTTCAAATTCTCAGCAAATTCCAATGGTGTATCTGCAAGATGCGTCCAGACACCTATTACACCTCCTGCAGAAGCAAATGTTTTAGCCTGTTCTTCACTAATAAGTCTCGGCATCATCATTTTCGCCATTTTTTCATCTTTACCTAAACGAGTATTGAGACCAGTGTGCGAAATAATCATTGATTTGGAAGAAACTTCTATAGCCCTGTTTATAGCTTCATTGTTACAATGCGCAAGATCAACCAGTATTCCCAGTCTGTTACATTCTATAATTGTATCAATTCCAAGTTGAGTTAATCCATTAAATTGAGGTTTATCTGTATAGATATCTCCCATTGGCGGTGATGTCTGCCCATCATGCATAAGTCCCAGATGTCGTATACCACGTTTGTAAGCTATTTCCAGACGTTCCAGCTTTCCTTCAATGAAGTGTCCTCCTTCAACAGACTGGATTACAAATTTCTTTTTTTGTTGGACGGAATTCTTCACATCTTTGTAGTTCAAAGCGCGGGTAAGATTATTCTCAATCAGCAGCTGATCCATCTCATCAAGGCTGGTAATAAAACGTTCGTAAGCTTCACCTTCATAGTTTAGCTTTGGACGGTCTACCTGAAAGGTCATACAAATTGCAGATAGTCCCGAACTATTTAATTCGCTCGCTAAAGCATAATGCTGTAACTTAAATTCTTCCCTGTTAAAAGGCACATCCATATGGTTGTGTGTATCAATTCCGATACATTTTGCCACAATCTTTTTTATATTGTCGGCCTCTTCTTTTCCTATCCATGAAGCAAGCGGATTAAACCCAAGTGCTGCACCAGCCACTGCGCCGGTTATTAAAAATTTACGTCTTGACCAATTATTGTCCATACTTTAATATTACGGTTTATTCAGTTTTATAATTCTGATAATTAATAGCTAAATTTTTTTTGCTTATATTTTTAAATCGTTCTTAGCAGCATTTACAAGTCCTTCCAGCCAATCCTGATGGCCGTTAATCATCGGATTGGGTTTTACTCTAGCCAGTCCCTGTGCCGGTTTTCCAATCTGGCTTTCCTGTGTGAGAATCCTAACTCTTCCACCAGGTAGGTCCTCAATAAGCCATGCGTGAATAACATCCAGTCTGGTTTCTGCATCACCTTCTGCCCAGCCATGCCACGCAAGCCTTGCTGGTTCATTTGCTGCAGGTGGCACAAATTCTGTGATTTCTGCTTCAATCGGAAAACCAAATGTTTTGAATCTGAATCTGGAATCCTTAGTGAATTCAGGTCCTCCTTTATGATCAAATTCGATTTCGGATGAGTTTGCATAATAAACAGGCCACGCAAAAGGATTGTTTAAATAAGGCCAAACCTTATCGACCGTTAATTCTGAAACTATAACTTCATTTGAGCAGTAATTATCTGTAGTACCCGGAAGGTATTCCTCGGACCAAAATATTTCATTTGCCATTTTTAATCTGTTTGATATTAATTTATTATTTAACGATGACCGATGTTATACCATCAGGTCTGCCTATTTCGAGGCGTTTAATTTCTTTTCGGGTAGTAAGGTCAATCACAATTACATAATTATCCGGTGTACAGGAAACAAACATTCTATTGCTTTCTTTATCCATGTAAATACCGGCTCCCCTACCAATATTCATCTGCTTTTCAAGCTTACGAGTTTTACGATTATAATAGAGAAGATCACCCGTTTTTACACTTACAATACATACCGTTTGACCGTCGGGAGTAATTTTTAAACGATGAAGTCCAAATACTTTAGAATCAAAATCAGACGTAACTTTTTTAGTCTAAAGATCAACTGTCATAATATGACCATCGGGTCTTGCTGTCCATAATTCTTTTCCGCCAGGTGATACATCAAAGTCTTCAGCCCCTATTCCAACATTTACTAATGTCTGCCGCCATTCTTGTCTATTTTTAGCATTAGCAGGCAGTACACCAGTTGGCGGCATATAAGGTGGAATTTCCAAATATTCATAAATACTAAGTGTCCCGGACTCTACGTTGGTAGTGTAAAATCTTTTTCCATTGGGAGTAACATAAAGCAAATGGGTAAAATCCTGACCGGTTCCAAAAACTGCTGTAACGGCATTTTGTTTTATATCAAAAACACCAATAATTTTAGAACCTTGTGCTGTAAACCAAAGCTGATCATTAAGATAAACAAGTCCATGCGGAATAAAGAAAGGTTTTGTATCTATAGTTTTTTCAGGCTGTAATGTTTTTAGATTTAAAACTGCAATTTCATGGCCTTTATCATTCATGAGTGGTTTTGAAACATAAGCAAATGATCCGTCGGGACTGGTTACAACCTCATGCGGATCTTCTCCAACAGGAATTTTTGCAATAGTATCGAGTGATTTATAATCATAAACAATTACCTTTTTCTCGCCTTTTGAAAGTGCTAAAATATATTTTTTGCTTTGACTGAAGCTTATACTTGATATTGTCAGTAGTAAAATTAAAAAGAGTTTCTTATATGTATTCATATTTTAAGTTATGAGATTTGAAAATTATACACGTAATTACACGAAGACATTCTCTAAATGTGTCAGATATTGCAATTTTAAATTGTTCAATCTGTTATTGTCCATATTTTTTTCAACATCATGGAAATGAAAACTCTCCAAAGGCTGTAACCCGCAAAAGGCATTCATTTTATGAAAAGGAAAAAGAACTCCATCATCGACACTTCTTCCCATAAAAAATTCCTCAGGAATTGTAAATGCTGCTTCTGGAGCATTCCATGTTGTAGTCACGAAGTATTTTTTATCGTTCATTAATCCGCCTGTTCCATAATTTCTTTCGGGATTATCTGCTTTTCTGCCGTCACTGTAATACATTCCTTTCCTATGTCCGGCAGTAAGTACTTTATCCAGATACTCTTTAAGTGTAAAAGGAATATACATCCACCATATTGGAAAATGGTAAATGATTATATCCGCCCAAAGAAACTTATCAATTTCACTTTCCACATCATAAGAATCTGATATTTTGGTTATTTTATATTCAAAATCGTCAGCTGTAGTAAAAAATTCCGTATCCCAAAAAGTTATTTCATCATTCAGTTTTCCTCCGGAGTGAGCAAAATGCTGTCCGGCATTTATAATAAATATATTTTTCACTCTTTATACTATAAAAATTATAGTTGCAAAAATACTTATAGTGAACTACCTTTGCAATAACTATCAAAAGCGATAGGTTTACTTTTATGGGAAAAAATGTAGTAGTTAATGGTAAATTGTATGCCTGCACGATAAGTTTGGCTATGGATATCGTGGGAGGCAAATGGAAAACGGTTATTCTTCATCACTTGAAAAGTGGTGAGAAAAGATACAATGAATTGAGAAAGGAAATTCCAGCCATAACTGAAATGACCTTAAGCCTGCAATTAAAACAGCTTGAAGAAAACGGACTGGTTAACAGGGTTGTATATGGAGATAAACCTCCTATAAAAGTGGTTTATAACCTGACTGAATTTGGGAGAACTTTTATTCCCGCTCTGGAAGCAATTGACCAATGGGGAATTTTTGTGGCAGATAAGATTGGCAAACCAGTTCAGTAAAAATTTAATATAAATTTTTACAAAATTATAATTTTGATTTACGTTGACCAATTTGATTAATTTCAATTAATAATCAATTACATATGCACAAATCATTATAAAAATATAAACCAATTTTTAACTTCAGTGGAACAACAATTATTAAGTAGGATTAAATGAAAATTAAGTAAATTATGATTATCAAATTTTGACCTAAATAAAGAAACAGCTTTAATTCTGTATGTAATGAAAAGATATTGAGAGTCCGATAGGTTTTTATTTCCTGAAACTGATTTAAGTAATTAGATTTTTCTCAAATAGATCTTGAACAGCTTGTTCCTCAAATTTAGTCATATTCAGTATTTAAAAGTAATTCTCAAATGTATATAAATTAGGTCAAAATTTCTTAATTTTTAAAGAATAAAAAAACCGATTTGTTTAGTTCACAAATCGGTTTCGGTATTTTTTAGAAAGAACTTTTAAAAAGCAGCTTTCATCTTATCTTTTATATTTTCTAAACACAAATTATTAATACTTCCTTCGTGGGTGTGTCTGGTTTCTTTTGGAGACTTATAAGTTCCTGCTTCTAATTGTTCTGCAACAGCTTTATAAGCATCTCTAAAAGGCATTCCATCAACTACCATTTCGTTTAAAGTATCTACAGTAAACAAATAATCGTATTTTTTATCTTCCAAAATATGATCTTTTACTGTGATATCTTTTATAGAAAAGATTGCAATATCCAAACAAGCTTTCAGATTTTGAATCGCCGGAAACAAACCTTCTTTTAAAAGCTGTAAATCTCTGTGATAACCGCTTGGAAGATTATTGGTGATTAAAGTGATTTCGTATGGAAGCGCCTGAATCTTATTGCATTTTCCTCGAATCAATTCAAAAACATCCGGATTTTTCTTGTGTGGCATAATGCTCGAACCTGTTGTAAGATGCGCCGGAAGACCAATAAAATCAAAGTTTTGGCTCATATACAAACAAACGTCCATTGCAAATTTTGACAATGTTCCTGCAACGCTTGTCATGGCAAAAGCAACTGTTTTTTCTGCTTTTCCACGGCTCATTTGCGCGGCAACGGCATTGTATTTTAAAGTCTCGAAACCTAATTCTTGTGTTGTAAATGTCCTGTTGATTGGGAAAGAACTTCCGTAACCTGCAGCAGATCCTAACGGATTCTGATCTACAATTTTTGAAGCTGCGTTCAGCATTGTGATATCATCAATCAAACTTTCGGCATAAGCAGAAAACCACATTCCGAAAGACGATGGCATTGCGATTTGCAAATGCGTATAACCCGGCAATAAAACATTTTGGTGTTTTTCTGCCGATTCCATCAACAAATCAAACAAGGTTTTTACCTGTTCTTTTATGGCTTTTAGCTCATCTTTTAAATACAAATGAACATCTACCAAAACCTGATCGTTACGGGAACGTGCGGTGTGGATTTTCTTTCCGGCATCGCCTAGTTTTACTGTCAACAGATATTCGATTTTAGAATGTACATCTTCAAAACTGTCTTCGATTTCGAAATTACCTACTACGATATCTGCAATGATTTCGTTTAAGGCATCAACCAGAGAAGTTGTCTCTTCTGCAGTTAACAAACCAATCTGACCCAACATTTTAGCGTGAGCGATTGAACCTAAAGCATCGTATTTTGCTAAAACCAAATCCAGTTCACGATCGTTTCCAACGGTGAATTGTTCAATTTGTTTATCTGTTGGTATTCCTTTTTCCCAAAGTTTCATATTGTCGATTTTTTTGTTTCACCGAGATACACAAAGTAAACTCAGAGATTCACAAAGTTTCTATTTTTCTTTATTTCTTAGTTTTCGAATGCCTTAGCCCCGATAGCAGTGGAAATCCTTTTGTGCCGGGGTTCGGCACAAAAGATTGTAACGGATAGCGGGATTAGCTCCTAAAAAATATTATAATTTAAAGAAATCGGTTAGTATTTTGATATACAGGTCGACTCCTTCTTCAATTTCATTTACAAATATAAATTCGTCTGCAGAATGCGAACGCAATGTTTCTCCCGGTCCTAATTTCAAAGACTGACAGCTTAAAACGGATTGATCTGAAAGCGTTGGAGAGCCATAAGTTGTTCTCCCCAGGGCAATTCCGGCCTGAACCAGACCATGAGAGATTGGAATAGACGAAGCATTCAAATGCATAGATCTTGGTTTAACTTCGGCATTTACATTCGTTTTTACTACTTCCAGAATTTCAGCATTGGTATAACAGTCGTTTACACGAATATCAACCACCAAATCACATTCTGACGGCACTACATTATGCTGTTTCCCGGCGTTTATCTGGGTTACTGTCATTTTTACAGGTCCTAAAACGTCTGATATTTTGTTGAATTTATAGTTTTTAAACCATTCCATTACCGGAATTGATTTGTATAAAGCATTATCGTCGTTTTGGTGTGCGGCATGGCTTGCGGTTCCTTTTACTTTTACGTCAAGAACTAATAAACCTTTCTCTGCAACAGCCAATTGCATTAAAGTTGGTTCACCAACAATAGCGCAATCCAGTTCCGGTAAATGTTTCAAAACACTGTTTAAACCATTTTTTCCGCTGCTTTCTTCTTCTGCAGAAGCTACAATTACGATATTATGTGATAAATTTTGATTTTCGTAAAAATGTACAAACGTCGCCAATAACGAAACCAGACACCCTCCGGCATCATTACTTCCTAAACCAAATAGTTTACCGTCTTTTTCAATCGCTTTAAACGGATCGTTGGTGTAGGCCTGATTTGGTCTTACCGTATCGTGGTGTGAATTTAGTAAAAGTGTCGGTTTATTTTCGTCGAAATATTTATTGAAAGCCCACACATTGTTGTTTTCTCTCTTGAATGGAATTTCATTCTGATTGAACCAATTTTCTATTAAAAGAGCTGTTTGATCTTCTTCACTTGAAAATGAAGGGGTTTCAATCAGTTTTTTTAATAAATTAATTGCTTCTTGGGTAAGCGTTTCTATATTTTTCATTTTAATTTAGGTACTGATACTATCCCGATAGCTATCGGGACTAAAATTCTAAGACTGCAAAAGTCTTGGTTTCTTTGAAACTTAGCAACTTTTTCTTTTATAAAGTAATCGTCGTATGCAGAATATCTGAATTTTGAAGCATTCGGTGATGCCCAATTTTGATTTTCTGTACACCTCTGGATAAACTATTGAAACAGTTATCCAGTTTTGGAATCATTCCCGAATGGATTACTTTTTCTTCTTTTAATTTATGGTATAAAGCTTCGTTGATTTCTGTTATTACAGACGAATCATCTTCTGAATCTTGTAAAACACCTTGTTTTTCAAAACAATAAGTCAGAGTAACATCAAAAACTTCTGATAATGCAATTGATAATTCGCTTGCAATCGTATCCGCATTTGTGTTTAATAATTGTCCCTTTTTGTCATGTGTAATGGCACAGAAAACCGGCACAACTCCGGCTTCTAATAAAGTAGCCAGTAATTTGGTATTAACTTGTTTTACGTCGCCAACAAATCCGTAATCTATTGTCGGGTGGTTTCTTTTTACAGATTGTATTAAATTTCCATCTGCTCCGGAAAAACCAATTGCATTATTATCTTTTGCCTGTAACTGCGCTACAATATGTTTGTTAATTTGTCCTGCATAAATCATCACGACAACATCAAGCATTGGAGCATCAGTAATTCGGCGTCCGTCAATCATTTGCGGAACCAGACCAATACTCTGTGCCATTTTCGTGGCCGATTTTCCGCCTCCGTGAACTAAAACTTTATGTCCTTCGATTTTAGAAAAATCCGTTAGGAATTGCTCTAATTCTGTTGGATTATCGATAATATTTCCACCTATTTTGATTACTGTAACTTGCATAAGTTTCTAAGTAGCTTAACTACAATTTCTTTAAAATTTTCTGTAAAACTAATTGTGCAGAATACGTTCTGTTATTCGCTTGCTCGATCACGATTGAATTTTCTCCATCTAAAACTTCATCACTTACAATTACGTTACGACGAACCGGAAGACAGTGCATGAATTTCCCTTTATTGGTTAAAGCCATTTTTTCGGCTGTAACAGTCCAGTTTGGATCGCTATTGGTTACTTTTCCGTAATCGTTGAAATTACTCCAGTTTTTTACGTAAACGAAATCGGCATTTTCGAAAGCTTTATTTTGATCATATTCGATTTTACTGTCTTTTGTGATTTCCGGACTTAGTTCATAACCTTCGGGATGTGTGATTACAAAATCCATATCTTTTTGCATCTGCATCATTTCAACAAACGAGTTTGCAACTGCCTGTGGTAAAGCTCTTGGGTGAGGTGCCCACGAAAGCACTACTTTTGGCTTGTGTTTGGTTTTATGCTCTTCCATCGTAATAGCGTCAGCCAAAGACTGTAATGGATGACGTACAGCACTTTCCATATTTACAATTGGCACCGTAGCATATTTCAGGAATCCTGAAATCACTGTTTCCTGATAATCTTTTTCTTTATCAACTAAACCAGCGAAAGCACGGATTGCAATAATATCACAATATTGAGAAACTACTTCTGCTGCTTCTTTAATATGCTCTGAAGCACCTTGATTCATAACAGTTCCATCTTCAAATTCAAGTGTCCAGCCTTCACTGCCAAAATTCATGACCATAACGTTCATACCTAGATTTAAGGCTGCTTTTTGAGTACTCAAACGAGTTCTTAAACTGGAGTTGAAAAACAACATAACCAAGGTCTTGTTTTTCCCTAGTTTTTTGTTTTTAAGTGGATTCTGTTTGATTTTAATCGCACTTTTTACCCATTTTGATAATGAGTCAATATCTTTTATTGAAATATAGTTCATGTCTTTGCCTTTGTTTTTGTTTAATCGGTTAATCGTTAATTTGTTTAATCGGATTGCCAAATAAACAAATCCAACTTTTATATTTTTATTAAAAATAGTCTTGAATTGTCCTCTGTATTAATCGATTAAACGATTACACAAATAAACAATTAAACAATTCTTGTAAATGAAATTTCATTCTTTAATGCTTTTAGAATAAAATTATCATTTAATCCATTGACGATCCAGGTTTCTATGTTGGCTGCTTTCGCAATTCCGGCAGCTTCAATTTTCGACTGCATCCCCCCTGTTCCATGTGATGACTTTGAATCTCCGATTTCTTTTTCGAGTGATTTTAAATCATTCACCTGAGTTATTGTTTCCGGAACTTCATCATGAATTGATTCTTTTGTATAAATTCCATTTGTATTAGTTGCAATTATCAGAATATCAACATTTAGCAACACCGCTGTTAAAGCCGCTAATTTATCATTATCCCCAAATCGAATCTCATCTGTCGCAACGGTATCATTTTCGTTGATAATCGGAATATAATTATTTTTAACTAATACATTAATCGTATTTACAATGTTCTTTTTGGTCTGTTCTTTTTCGAAATCAGAATAAGAAAGTAAACATTGTGAGGTATTCAATCCTAAATCTTTAAAATTCTCATTGTAAATCCGCATTAAATGAGGTTGTCCGATAGAAGCTAAAGCCTGTTTTACAAATACATCTTTATCCTGATTATCCAGCTTTACAAATTGCTTTGCTGCTGCAATCGCTCCGGAGCTCACTATGATAAATTCATATTCGTCGTTTAAAGCTGCAATCTGTATACCAAGGTCTTCAATCTTTCCCCGTGAAATATGATTGGTTTCTTTGGTTAAAGTATTACTTCCTATTTTTAATAAAATCCGTTTTTTAGTCATTTTATAAGATGCTAAGATTCTGAGATGCTAAGATTCTAAGTCTTTTTTCCCAAAATGAAAATTTTCTAATTATCAAATTGACACATTATCTAATTTGTCCCTCTCCGTATACATACCATTTATTGGTTACCAAATGCTGTAAACCAATTGGTCCTCTTTGATGTAGTTTATCAGTGCTGATTGCTAATTCTCCACCAAGACCGAATTGTCCGCCGTCTGTGAATCTAGTTGATGCATTTTGGTAAACCGCTGCTGCATCTATTGATTCCATAAACTGTTGTGCGACTTCATTATCTCTAGTAATAATTGCTGCAGAATGTCCTCCGCAGTATTTATTAATCATATCAATGGCATGATCTTGAGAATCAATGGTTCCGATTACAATTTTATAATCCAGAAACTCTTCGTGCCAAATATCTTCGTTTTGAATTGTTTTCGTATTCTCGAAATTCTCTAACGATTTATCGACAATTACTTCCACTTTCGATTCAATTAAAGCTTCGATTAACATCGCTGTAAAACCTTCAAAATTTGGTAGCTTAGAACTTATCAAAACTTTATCTAAAGCATTACAAGCCGAAATTTTAGCCGTTTTAGCATTTAAAATTACTTTTAAGGCTAAATCTGTATCTGCATCTTCATGAACGTAAACAAAGTTATTGCCGCGTCCACTTACGATTACCGGGCAAGTCGCATGTGCTTTTACAAACTCAATTAATTTTTCTCCTCCTCTTGGAACAATTAAATCTACTTTTTGAGTTGGTTTTTCTAAAAATGCTTGGGTTTCAGTTCTATTATAATTCAGATATTCTACCCAGTCTTTTGAAACTCCATTTTCTTCTAAAGCTTTATGCCAAAGACTAACAATCTTTAAATTTGATTTTAAAGATTCTTTTCCGCCTTTTAATAAAATTTTATTTCCGGATTTAAAAGCAATTCCTCCCGCTTCAATTGTAACATCTGGACGCGATTCGTAAATAATTAAAATGGTTCCGAAAGCTGCAGTTTTATTCACCACTTTAATTCCATTATCATGAGTAAAATGAAAACGCTCAATGCCGATGGGATCTTCCTGCGAAGCTAACTGATTCAATGACAAAATCATTTCATCTACTTTTTTATCATCTACTTTCAGGCGTTCTTCCATCGCTAAATCCGAACCGTCGTAATCGCTGAGATCTTCCTTATTGGTCAAAATGATCTGATTCCGCTCCTGTTCGACCAGCTTTGCCATAGTCCGCAAAACTGCATTGCGTGTTTCAATTGATAATGATTTCATTTTTTTGGTTTAATTTGGTTAATCGTCAATTCGTTTAATCGATTAACCAGTTAAACGATTAAACGAATTAACAGTTATAGACAAACTTAGTTTTTAAGTTCTTCTAAACTTTCTTTTAAAGCTTTTACAAACGTATTAATATCAGCTTTTTTCACTGTAAGCGGTGGTAAAATTCTCAATAGATTTTTATTGTTCGCACTTCCTGTAAAAATATGTTTTTCGATGATTAATTTCTTTCTTAAAGCTGCTACATCAAAATCAAACTCCACTCCAAGCATTAATCCTTTTCCTTTTACTTGTTTGATTCCTTCAACTTCTTTGATTTTTTCTAAGAAATATGCATAAACTTCATTTACATTTTTCTGTAAATCCAGTTTTTCAATTACATCTAAAACTGCAATTCCTGCTGCGCAAGACAAGTGGCTTCCGCCGAAAGTAGTTCCTAATAATCCAAAACTTGCTTCGAATTTTGGAGAAATTAAAATCGCTCCAACAGGAAAACCATTCCCCATTCCTTTTGCAACTGAAATAATATCAGCATTGATTCCGTGGTGTTGGAAAGCAAAGAATTTTCCGCTTCTTCCATATCCAGACTGTACTTCATCTAAAATCAAAACCACATCATGTTTTTTACATGCTTTTTCTAAAGCCTGAAAAAATTCTGTTGTTCCCTGGTCTAAACCTCCAACTCCCTGAATTCCTTCGATAATTACTGCTGTAACATCGCCTTTAGCTAATTCAGCTTCAACTAATTCAATTTGATTTAGAGGTAAAAAAGTTACTTCTTGCTGTGCATTGATTGGCGCAACGATTTTTTTGTTATCCGTAACAGCAACTGCTGCAGAAGTTCTTCCGTGGAAAGAATTATGAAAAGCTACCACTCTTGATTTTCCGTTATAGAAAGAAGCTAATTTTAAAGCATTTTCATTCGCCTCAGCACCAGAACTGCATAAAAACAATTCGTAATCTTCAAGACCAGAAAGTTTTCCTAATTTCTGTGCCAATTCCACCTGCAAAGGATTTTGGATCGCATTAGAATAAAATCCTAAATTATCTATCTGATCTTTAAGTTTTGCTACATAATCCGACTGTGTGTGTCCAATAGAAATCACACCATGTCCGCTGTATAAATCTAAATATTCTACTCCTTTGTCATCAATAATGGTACAATCTACTGCTTTTACCGGAGTTATGTCGTATAATGGGTAAACGTTGAATAAGTTCATGTGTTTTTTTGTTTAATTGTTTAATCGTTGATTTGTTTAATCGATTAACTGAATTAACGATTAAACGGTTAACCAACAATCTAAAATCCGCTTGGTTTCAAATGTAAACCTGTGGTTTCTTCTAATCCGAACATTAAATTCATGTTTTGAATCGCTTGTCCTGAAGCACCTTTGGTTAAGTTATCTATAATTGATGTTATGAGAACCCGGTTTCCTTTTTTCAATAAACTAATAATACATTTATTCGTTTGCACCACTTGTTTCATGTTGATGTTTGTTGTGGTAATGGTTACGTAAGGCTCATTTTTATAGAACTCTTCGTATTTTGCTACTAATTGTTCCAAACTATCATCGCACAATGTATAAAGTGTTGCAAAAATTCCTCTTGGAAAATCTCCTCTGTTCGGAATAAAAAGCAATTCGCTGTCAAAATCATCCTGTAACTGAACCAAACTTTCTGAAATTTCACCTAAATGCTGGTGTTCGAAAGCCTTATAATGAGAAAAGTTATTATTTCTCCAGCTGAAATGAGAAGTTTCTGAAAGACTTACTCCTGCACCTGTACTTCCGGTTGTTGCATTAATATGGACATCATTATTCAATAAATTGTGTTTTGCTAAAGGCAATAAAGCCAACTGAATAGCAGTTGCAAAACAACCAGGATTTGCGATATAATTTGCTTTTTTTATTTCAGCTTTATTTATTTCAGGCAATCCGTAAACAAAGTCTTTTCCTTCGAAATGCGCATCTTTGTTCAATCTGAAATCGTTTCCTAAATCAATGATTTTAGTATGACTGGCAAATTGATTTTCTTTCAAAAACGAAATCGATTTACCATGGCCTAAACACAAGAAAACAACATTCACATTTGGATTGATTTCGGCGGTGAAATTCATTTCAATATCGCCCATCAAATCGTGGTGCGCTACAGAAAGTGGCTTTCCGGCGTTTGTGGTACTGTAAACAAAATCGATGTTTACATTAGGGTGATACATTAATATTCTGATGAGTTCTCCGGCTGTGTAGCCCGAACCACCAATGATTCCAATATTAATCATGATCTAAATGATTTACAGATGAAAATATGTTTTGTGCATTTCCTAAAATCTTAATAAATCCTTTTGCATCTTCAGATGTCCAGGCATTGTTCATTTCGCCATACTGACCAAAACCTGTATTCATCAAATCATTTTTAGATTCGATTCCGTCAAGCGAAAAATGATATGGTTTTAATGAAACCGTAACAGTCCCATTTACAGTCTTTTGAGTATCCTGAAGGAAAGTCTCTATATTTCTCATAACCGGATCCAAGAACTGACCTTCGTGGAATAACATTCCGTACCAGTTTCCTAACTGCTCTTTCCAGTATTGCTGCCATTTTCCTAAAGTATGTTTCTCTAATAAATGGTGCGCTTTGATGATAATTAATGGAGCAGCAGCTTCAAAACCAACTCTTCCTTTAATTCCGATGATAGTATCACCAACATGAATATCTCTTCCAATTGCATAAGCATTTGCCAGTTTTTCAAGTTTTACGATATTATTTTCAGGAACATCTTTTTTTCCATTTAATGCAACTAATTCTCCTTGTTCAAAATGCAAAGTCACTTTTTCTTCACCTTCTTTTTGCAATTGCGAAGGATAAGCTTCACTTGGTAATGGCTGGCTTGAAGTTAATGTCTCTTTTCCTCCAACACTTGTACCCCAAAGTCCTTTATTGATAGAATATTGCGCTTTTTCCCAAGAATAATGAACCCCATTTTTAGCCAAATAATCTACTTCTTCTTGTCTTGAAAGTTTTAAATCTCTAATCGGAGTAATGATTTCAATTTCCGGAGCGATAGTCTGGAAAATCAAATCGAAACGAATCTGATCATTTCCTGCGCCTGTACTTCCGTGTGCAATTGCACTTGCTCCTACTTTCTTAGCATATTTAATAGCTTCAATTGCCTGAAAAACACGCTCAGCACTTACTGATAACGGATACGTATTGTTTTTTAATACATTTCCGAAAATCAAATATTTTATCGCTTTATCATAATATTTGTCTATGATTGTTAGGTTTGCATGCTGTGCACTTCCTAATTCGTAAGCTCTTTTTTCTATAGCCGATAATTCTTCTTCGCTAAATCCTCCTGTATCAACAAGAACGGTATGAACTTCATATCCTTTTTCATTTTTTAAATATTTCAAACAATACGAGGTATCTAATCCTCCGCTATAAGCTAATACTACTTTTTTCATTTTTTATAATTTTGGCTAATACTTTCGTATATAGCAGTTTGAGATTTTTTCTAATTTAAATTTTGAATAAAAAAATAAATGACAATATTTTAGTAAGAAATAAAGCCTGTTTAATTTTTTTAAGTCTGCTTAAAACAGCCTCATTAAAAGGATGTCTTGGCGGTGTTTTTTGTTTTTCTTTAGGGTCATATAACATCCCTGTGCAAAGACACATTTTGTTTTCTTTACTTTGTAAAATTGGAAAATTAGTACAGGTTTTACAGCCCGCCCAAAAACTTGGATCAGTTGTAAGTTCTGAGAAAGGAACTGGTTTGTAACCTAATTCAGAGTTAATTTTCATAACTGCCAAACCGGTTGTAATTCCAAATATTTTGGCATCAGGATATCTTTTTAATGAATAATCAAAAACTTTTGATTTTATCTTTTTTGCCAAACCTAAACTTCTGTAATCAGGATGCACAATTAACCCCGAATGTGCCACGAATTTTCCGTGCTGCCAGCTTTCGATATAACAGAAACCGGCAAATTTCCCATCAGCCAAAGCAATCATAGCATCACCATTTGCCATTTTTTTCTGAATGTATTCAGGAGTTCTTTTAGCAATCCCCGTACCTCTTAACAAAGCAGACGATTCTATTGTATCACAGATTTCCTGTGCAAATTTGAAGTGTTCTTCCTGAGTAACAACAATAGAGATTTTCATTTCAATAATTGAAGTTAGAGTTAAATATTAAAACGTATTGTTTGGTTTGAAATCCAAAAAACCAGTTAATAACAGATACAAAAAAAGCACTACCTTTAAAATCGAAAATCTGATTAAGGAAACTTTGATAAAAATAAATACTTTGGGTATATATCTGTCCGATGGACAATGTATGTGATTTCAAAATGAAAAATGAATATAAATAAATACGCGACGAAAAACTCTTGAATACTATGCTAATAGCATCCGTACTTCGGGAGAAGTACCAGGAGAAATTGTCCGTGACAAAGAAGTTATATGTAAACTTATTTTATTCATGGTGCAAAAGTACATTATTTTTTTATTTAGAAAACAAATTTTTAAAATTCTAACGTTTTTTTAATACAATGTTATTTTTTAGGACAAAAAAAGCCCGATAGATTACATAAACCTATCGGGCTGAGCAAATTACGTGTTTTGTTTTTATTTTTTGGTAAACGGAATTACTTGTCCATTTCCTAAAACAGTCATATCAAAAGCTGTTTTTGTTTCGTTAAATTTAAATTTCAAACCCGCTCTGTTAGACTGAAAAGTATCTTTTTCTCCAGCAACAGGCTCCACGGTAAACTTAGGAAAATCTGTAATTTCTACATTTAAAGTACTGTTTTTTTCAGTAAACTCAATTTTCAAAGGAGCTCTGTTTGTCGAATAAACTCCTAAATAACCATCAAGAATAACATCTTTTTCGATTTTACTTTTTGAAGCTGCCCAAATATTATTTGACTCATTATAATCAGGGAAAACATGATCAGGATCTAATACAATACTTTCTATTTCTTCTGTCGAATTATGCTTGAAAGACCAGTCGTTATTGCGCTGCCAAATTTCTACAGGTAAATTAACCCTTGTAACTTTTCCGCTTTTGCCCTTTATATCCAAAACAATAGGCATTGGCATTTTGTCAAAATTTTCAACATTAATAATAACCCCTTTTGCAGGATCATTTTTCACATATTTAATAGAGTTTATTCCCTGGTCAAAACGCCAGTTGTTTACATACCAGCTTCTCCAGAACCAGCTTAAATCTTCACCTGCAACATTCTCCATAGATCTGAAAAAATCATCCGGAGTTGGGTGTTTATAAGCCCATCGTTCAATATAAGTCCTAAAGGCAATATCAAAACGTTCTTTACCTAAAACCTGCTCTCTTAACAAAATAAGACCCGCACTTGGCTTAAAATAACAAAGTGTCCCAATATTAGCTTCCTTCATATTATCAGGAGAGCTCATTATCGTTTCTAAATCCGGACTGGTGAATGATTCTGCTTCTTCATGCAAATCGGTTGGTTTTTCTTTGTATTCACCATTATTAAATGCTGCTGTACTCAATGAATTGATAAAAGTGTTAAAACCTTCATCCATCCATCCGAATAGTCTTTCGTTTGAACCAACAATCATCGGAAACCAGATATGACCAAACTCATGATCTGTCACTCCCCATAAATCCTGGCCTTTTGATTTCCATCCACAAAAAACAATTCCCGGATATTCCATTCCGCCTTCGTTTCCTGCAACGTTCGTCGCAGCCGGATAAGGATACTCAAACCATTGTTTAGAATAATGTTCAATGGATGCTTTTACATATTCTGTAGAGCGTCCGTATCCATCTCTTCCTGAACTCTCTACCGGGTAAGCAGACAAAGCCAACGCTTTTTTACCACTTGGAAGATTAATTTTTGCTCCATCTAAAATAAAAGCCGGTGACGAAGCCCACGAAAAATCACGTGCATTTTTAATTTGATAATGCCAGGTTTTTTCAGCAGATGCATTAGTATTTGCAGTCGCTGCAACTTCTTCTTCAGAACGTATCATAACCGTTTTATCACTTTGAGAAGCTTCTTTATATCTCTTAAATTGCTCTGCAGGTAATACTTCAGCACCATTTAACAATTCTCCGGATCCAACAACATAATGATTTGCAGGAACTGTAAGTTTTACATCAAAATTACCGTATTCCAGATAAAACTCAGAAGCTCCCAAATATGGCGGTGTATTCCAACCTCTTACGTCATCATACACACACATACGCGGGTACCATTGAGCAATAGTAAAAATTTTACCATTTTTAGTTTCCAAAACTCCCATTCTATCTGAACCTTCAAACGGAGCTATAAATGAAAACTCTATTTTAATTTTTACTGATCCGCCTTTTGATCCTAGTTCCTCCGGAAGAAAGATTTGCATTCTGGTATCTGTAACTACATATTTCACATCAGTTTCTGTACTTTTCTTCCCTCCTGAAATTACTTTCACTGATTTTATTTTATTTCCTCCGTCAAAAATCTGTCCCTGAGCCCCGTTACGACTTCCTGTCAAAGGTATAACCGCATTTCCTCTTGAATCATTTTTGAATAAATTCTGATCTAAATTCAGCCAGACAAAAGACAATTTATCCGGACTATTATTAGTGTAAGTAATTATATCAGTACCAATAATTTCGTTTGTTGTAGCATTTAATTTTGCTGTAATTTGATAATCAGCCCTGTTTTGCCAGTATTCAACACCCGGCTGACCACTTGCTGAGCGGGTTGGAGTACCGTTTTTAGTGTAAAAATGCGGTGCGAAAGCATCATGATAATTGTATTTATTAACTGGATTCCCAACAGCCTTTGGTGCTTCCTGCGCCCAAACCGAAGAAAATCCCACAAAAAAAGCCATACTTAATAAGGCTTTCGAGAAGTTTGTTTTCATATTTATACCTATTTGTATAACAAATTAATGAAAAAAAAAGCTATTTACAGAGAAAAGCAAAACCTTTAATTTAATTTTAGCTAAATTTTATTAAAACAACAATTTGCTAATTTGAAAAGATAAAAACAGATTTTAAAAATATATTTACAACTATTATAAATCCAATTTTAAATCAATTCTCATTATTTTGAACACAACAATCTCAAATAAAAAACTAAAAGCTTCTATAAAACATGCGGGAGCCGAATTATTCTCTCTGATTGACAATCAAAACATAGAATACATGTGGAATGGCAACCCAGATTATTGGCCAAAACACTCTCCTGTTCTTTTTCCAATTGTCGGAAGTTTAAAAAATGAAACTTATACATTCAATCAAAAAGATTATCATTTACCAAGGCACGGTTTCGCACGCGATATGGAATTTCAATTGATCGAAAAAACAACATCGTCTGCTGTATTTTCTTTGATATATAATGAAGAAACTCTCATAAAATATCCATTTAAATTTGAGTTACAGATTGTTTACAGTCTTGAAGAAAACAAACTAAACATCGCTTACAAAATAATCAATAAAGAAGAAAAAAAGCTCCCCTTTTCTATAGGTGCACACCCGGCTTTTGCTTTGCCAGGAGATTTTTCTAATTATAGTATTCAATTTGAAAAGCAAGAAAAACTGGAATATCACCTCCTTGAAGATGGTTTAATTTCAAATACAACTGAAATTTTAGCCGCTTCTAATAATATAGTTCCGTTAAATTACAAATTATTCGAAAAGGACGCATTGATTTTTAAAACCATAAAATCAAATTCACTAACAATTTATGAAAACACAAAACCTTACCTAAAAGTTGATTTTGAGAATTTTCCAAATTTAGGAATCTGGACCAAAGAAAATGCTCCTTTTATTTGTATAGAACCCTGGTATGGCTATTCTGATACAACTGAAAAATATGGGGATTTATTAAAAAAAGAAGGAATATTAATTCTTGAGGCAAATCAAACTTTCGAAACCTCATTTGATATCGAAATTCTTTAAATCAAGTATAAGAAAAACCCATTTTGAAAATTGTCTCAAAATGGGTTTCTTTATTTTTAAATCTGGAAGCAAATCATCTACTCCACTCTGAAATGCTGTCTTTATTCATTTTTACATAATCCTGATTATTCGCAGCTTCAGAAGCGGCCAAAGAAATTTTAGCAGTTTCTATAGCACCAGCTTTGTCTCCTTGTTTTGCCTGAATTAACGATTTCAATCTTGATAAATAATATGGCTTATCCTGACTCATTTCCCATGCACGGTCAACATAATCCCTTGCGTTTGTCAAATCTCCATTTGACTGAAACAAATATTGGGATGCTGCATAATAATCATTCCATGTTGGTCCGGCTAAAGTTTTCTTGATACTCGCAGCTGCCATTTTTTCTGTAGGAACTTCAAATTTTAATGCTACACGAGAGTTTTCCCATGCCATTTCTAAATGACCAAAATTCTGATCAAGACTATTGATACCAATCGTAAATGTTTCAACCGGAATAGTCAATGCTTCTTCTTTAACAGTTGTTTTCAAAGCTACATAAGCGTCACTCCAATTTTCAGGTAATCCCCAATTATCTGTCGAAAGATAAAAAATCACTTCCCAGCTTTCTATTCTTGGAATGGTATAAATGGAATATTTACCCTTTTTTAAAGTTTTTCCGTCAATAACTACATCATCGCCAAAGTTGATGATTGTATTTTCATTAGCCCCTGTTCTCCATAACTTTCCAAACGGAACTAAATTTCCAAATACTGCCCTTCCTCTTGCACTTGGTCTTGAATAAGTTACTTCAACGTCAGTAAGCCCGACAGTTTGTTTAATATATCCTTTTGGACTCGCCTGCGGTGTTTTTATTTGTGCTTCTGAGGCAAAAGGAGCCAAAATAATGGCTAATGCAATTAGTAGTTTCTTCATTTTTTAAAGTCTGTTTTGTTTTTTTTTCAAATTTACAAATTCAAAAAAGGCGAAAAAGTTAAATTTTACTTAATTCAAACACTTAACTGTGATATACTTAAAGCATTTAATTCGTTGAAATGATTAATCACCAAACTGGCCTCTGATAAATCCTGTCCTTCAGAATTTTGGCTTCTGTAACCAACACAAAAAATCCCGGCGCCTTTGGCTGCTTTGACACCATTTGTACTGTCCTCAATTATAATACAATTTTCTTTCGGAGCAATTGACAACGAAGCTGCATGCTCAAAAATTGCAGGATTTGGTTTTGATTGCGGAAAATCCTCTCCACTTACAATTGCAGAAAAATACTGATGAAGATTAAATCGGGTAAAAACACGTTCAATTGTCACTTTTGAAGCTGACGAAGCTAAAATTAACTGAATTCCGTTTGCATGCAGATCTTTAATTAAATCCTCGACTCCTTCCAATAAATATAAATCCTCTTTGGTATCAAAAGCATCATTAAAAATACTTCTCTTTCTTTGAATCAATTCTTCAACACCAGATTCAATTGCTGGAAAAAATTCCTTTAAAGTCTGAAAAGTATTTCGCGTTGAAAATCCGGTAAATGAAGTGTACATTTCTTCGGAAACATCAATATTTAATTCTGAAAATTGTTTATAATAAGCATAACGATGAACGGGTTCTGTATCGACAATTACGCCGTCCATATCAAAAATTACTGTTTTAATCATTTTTTTTAATTAATAAAGGCTGAGCTCCTCAGATTCTAAGTTTTCATCCCTGATTTAGTTACTTAAAACTTAGCATGAGCTATAAACCTATTCTTTTTTAAGTAAGTGACGAATTACGGTTTCAGCAGCATGTAAGCCAAATAAAGCAGGGATATAACTATTCGTACCGTAAAATGACTTTTTAAAATTCTTACCGTCGGTCATTCGTAAACTCTTCTTATCGGGAATCTCAGGCGAAAAAATAACTTTTAATTTATAAATTTTTTCTGCTTTTAATCGGCGTCTAATTGTTTTTGCAAAAGGGCAATAACAGGTTTTTGAAATGTCTCCAACTTTTACTTTTGAAGCCAGCATTTTTCCGCCAGCTCCCATACTGCTTATAATTTTTACTTTTTTACGTTTTGCAGCAAAAATTAAATTTAGCTTTGGAGTAACACTATCAATACAATCCAAAACATAATCAAATTCTGGAGAAACGATTTCAAAAGCACGTTCGGGAGATAAAAATTCCTGCACTCGGGTTAGCTTTAATTCAGGATTAATATCCATCAGACGATCCCCTACAATTTTAATTTTTGGTTCTCCTACAGTCGAATGTAAAGCAGGTAATTGTCTGTTTATATTGGTAATATCAACAACATCACCATCAACGATAGTCATATTTCCGACTCCTGCCCTAGCCAAAAACTCAGCTGCAAATGATCCGACTCCACCTAAACCTACAACCATAACATTTGCGTTTTGCAGGTTATTTAATCCTTCTTTTGTAAATAAAAGCTCGGCTCTTTCTGTCCACTCTGCCATATATTTCTTTTGTTATTTTAATTTTATTTGTTTCACGTTTCATGTTTGAGATTTCATGTTTCATTTAAACTTCTAAACATCCCATGTAATCAGAACTCAAACACATTTCTATAATTACTTGAAATTATACTTTGTAATTCTTTTATTTTTAAATTTTTATATTCAGAAGCTAAATTATAAACCTGCTCTATATTCTCTTCAATTGTATCTGTTTCCAAAAAGAAACGATTATTCGGAATTTGTTGAAAAACCGTTTTTAAATCCGGATTTTGCAATAAATATTTCCCAAACGAAATGTAAAATCCTTCCTTAATAAGCTGACCGGCAACCTGACTATTTTTAGAAAATCCATGAATGATCATCGGAACTGAAATCTTTAATTTCTTTTTAACAGCAATCACTTCCTGATACGCTGCCACACAATGAATAATCACAGGTTTTTTATATTTTTCAGCTAAAAACAATTGTTTTTCAAAAACAGTAACCTGTTGTTCTAATGGGATTTCAATTCGTTTATCTAAACCACATTCTCCTACTGCAAGACAATTTTTTGTACTCAGTTTTTCTTCAATAATCTGCAATTCTGAATCAATTTTACTTTCCTTAATATGCCAGGGGTGTATTCCGATTGAATAAAATGGAATCGACTCGTCAAATTCCATCGGATATTGATTCACCAATTCTAAAATATTGGGATTATTTGTAAACTGATGTGTATGAAGATTAAAAAATTCCATTAATGAAAAGTTTTTACCCCAGCTTTAATTTCTACATTCAAATCATTTTCCGAAGGAACAATTGGACATGAATACTTATAATTGTAAGCACAATATGGATTATAAGCCTGATTAAAATCTATTGAAATAGTATTTCCTTTCGGAATTTTCAAATCAATGTATCTACCTCCGGCATAACTTCCTTTACCACAAGTCAAATCTGAAAAAGGTAAAAACAGATAATCCTTATACTCATCCTTTTTTAAAAGTTCCACATCCTGATAAACACTCAGTTGTAATGCCACACCATTTAAAGTAAAAAATACTGTACCGAATTTAATATACTTAGGCCTTCTGCTTGTAGACGTTTTCATGTCGAATGCCTTTTCATTTTTTGCCTGAACAAACTTCGCATTTACAAAATACTTACTGTTTACCGGATAAAACTCCAATGATTTAAATACCTTCAAATCTTTTTCCTCCAAAGGGCTTGTCTTAGCATCAGCATATTCCGAATTAATCTTCTTCTGAAATTTTTCTGCATCCGAATGACTGAATTTCTTTTGACAGAAGCCCGAAGCAAAAACTAAAGACACAATAAAAATAAAAAAATTCTTCATTACTAAAATTTTGGCAAAATTAAACCAAAAAACAATAAATCAATTATTCACTTTAATTATTTATCAATTCAATACTTTTCTGTTTCAAAACTGCGTTTTCAACCGATTTCAGCTAACTAAAAAATAAATTATAAATTTTAGTTAATTTATTGAACTAATTCATTTTTTTAATAAAAATATTTTTGTAATAATCATTTTTTTAATATTTATTTTAAATAAAATGTAATTTGTACATTTTTTTTACATAAGTTTGCGTAATCGATTACATTACTGAATATCAGTATTTTATTTCAAGCGCTTGGAATACAAAAAAACTTTATTAACCACTATCAAACTTTAAATTATTATGAAAACAAATTTTAAATTACTTGTTTTATGTTCAATTCTTTCCCTTACCGCCTGTGAAACCAGCGATACACCTGTTACAGAAAACGAAACTGCTATCGATAATCAGGAAGTTACACCAACAAACAGCAGTTCTCTTACTGCTAAAAGTACGACCGTTACAACTGAAGCTGCTTTAAGGTCTGCAGTTTCATCAGCAGTAGCCGGAGATATTATCACAATTAGCGGTACCATAAATCTTACGCAAACTTTAGAACTTGCAAAAAGCGGTACTTCCAGTTCTAAAATAAATCTAACAGGAGGTGTTTTAAATTGTTCAGGACAGCCATCAGGCAGCTGGGGTGTAAAAGTAAACGGAAGCTACTGGAACATTACCAATATGACCATTAAAAACGCAAAAGACTGCGGTTTGGTTTTCCAAACTGGTGGCTACAATTATGTTTATAATGTAAGTACTTTGGCTAACGGAGATTCTGGTTTGCAAATTTATAACGGAGGACATGACAACTATGTTCTTTCCTGCAAATCAAACGATAATTATGACTCAGCTAACGGAGGTGAAAATGCTGATGGATTTGCCTGTAAATTATCTGCCGGAGCAAACAATAAGTTTGAAAACTGTACTGCTAATCACAACTCTGATGATGGTTGGGACTTATATGGACAACCATATACTGTAACTATAAAAGGATGTACAGCAAGCAATAATGGTTTTGGTACAAATGGAGACGGAAACGGATTTAAACTAGGAAGTGCAGGGCAAAACGTTGCTCATACTGTAACCAATAATACTGCTACAAATAATCTGGCCTGGGGTTATGACGGAAACGGAAATACCGGGCATATCACAATTACCGGCAGTGGAGGTTCTGGAAACGGAAAAGGATTATTTACTCGTCTGTATTAATATTTTTTCGATAAAATACTTTAAAAGGCTGCCTTAATTGGTAGCCTTTTTTTGTTACTCATAGTTTCTTTTTTAAACTGTCTTTATTTTAAAACTACTTAAAACTACAAAACAAGTTAAATAACTATTTTTTTAGTTGTAAAACTAAAAAAATAGTTGTATTTTTGATTTAAAATTAAAAAACATGCAAAAGTTAACTAATAAAGAAGAAGAAATTATGCACATTTTGTGGAAGCTTAAAAAAGCTTTTGTAAAAGAAGTACAGGCAGAAATAACTGAAGACCAACCACATTATAATACACTTTCTACTATTATTCGCAATCTGGAAGAAAAAGGTTATGTTGGACACAATGCTTTTGGAAACACCCATCAATACTACCCAATTGTAAGCATTGAAGATTACAGAAAAGGATTTATGAGTACTGCCATTGATAATTATTTCAATAGTTCTTATAAAAGTATGGTTTCATTTTTTGCAAAAGAAGAAAAAATTTCAGCTGTAGAGCTACGCGAAATCTTAGCTATGATCGAAAATCCAAAAGAAGAAAAATAAATAATTCATGGAAGCACTATATATATATGTCGCAAAATCATCAGGTTTAATTGTATTATTTTATTGTGCTTACTATTTTTTATTGCGCAAAGAAACTTTTTTCAACAACAACAGATATTTTTTGTTGACTGGTTTAATTACTTCTGCCCTGCTCCCTTTTCTTGTTTATACTAAAATTGTATGGATAGATCCTGTTCCGGCGACAGATTTAAATTTTCCTGAAGTTTATTTAAGTCAGACACCTTCGAAAAAAAACTTTGAAATAAATTGGAATTACATCATTCTTTCTCTTTACTGTATCGGCTTTTTAATATTTCTTATCAAACTGGTAAAGGATTTTTATCATTTGAATTCCGTTTTAAAAAGCAAAAAAATTCAAAAACAGGCTGATTACAAATTAATTGACACAACTGAAAAAATTGCACCGTTTTCTTACTTTAAATATATAGTATACAACTCATCAATGTATACAACTTCTGAGTTAGAAAATATTATTGAACATGAAAAAGTACACAGTGACCAAAACCATTCTGCAGATGTATTAATTTCCCAGATATTTTGCCTCCTGTTTTGGTTCAATCCAATTATATGGCTTTATAAAAAAGTAATTGTTCAAAACCTTGAATTTATTGCTGATAAAGAAGCTTCCAGAAAAATTTCAGACAAAAAAGCGTATCAGTATACACTTTTAAAAATAACAACACACGAAAGCTGTGTTGCCATCACCAATCATTTTTATCAATCATTAATCAAAAAACGAATCGTCATGTTAAACAAAAATCAATCAAAAAAAAGGAATTTATGGAAGTATTATGTCATTCTTCCTGCACTTACAGCTTTTATGCTTTTATTTCAGGTTGAAATAGTCGCACAAGAAAAGGGACCAAAAAATATCGAAAATATAAATCCGGACAAGGTTGAATCGATGGATGTATTTACCATAAATAAAAACACTACCAATGATGAACTCGACAAAAAGACAAAAGCACTAAAAGATGAATTTAATATTTCAGCCAACATCTCTGAATTAGAAAGAAATTCCAAAAACGAAATTACCTCTATTAATATCAATCTAAAAAACGAAAATGGAGTTAATAAAACTAAAAAAATAATATCTAATAAAGGGATTGAAAAAATCGGAATCATTGTTATTAAAGAAAAAAACGGAACAATCTCATTTAATTTAACCGACTCCGAGCCTATTACAACAGGCTATAAAACAGAGGATAAAAACATTCAAATAAGAATTAAAGACACTCAAATTTCTAATATAAATAATGATGCTAAAACTAATTCTAATACTGATACAGACATTCATACAAATGTTAGCACAAATACTTCTATAAACAAAGACGGAAACATTATAAGAGTTGTAACTAAAAATGATACTAAACCATTAATCATAATTAATGGCGATGTTTCAAGTCCCGATTTGGACATTAAAGACATAGATCCAAACAAAATTAACAGCATAAATGTTTTGAAAGGATCAGATGCCACAGCAAAATATGGAGATTTAGGAAGTAATGGTGTTATTGAAATCATTACTAAAGATAAAACAGAAGAACCACAGCAAAAAACTGAGAAAGAAACTGAAATCAAACAAAACAACAACTGGAAAGTAACAGGACATAAAAACTCTGAAAATGTTTTATCAATTGTTGCAGAAAATCAAAAAGTTGATATAAAAAAAATATTAATTGTGATAGACGGAAAAATTACGAATAAGACTGCGAATGATTTAGATCCACAAAATATTGAACAAATAAATGTTTTGAAAGAGCCGACATCTACAACTAAATATGGTAACAAAGGAAAAAATGGCGTAATTGAAATAACTACCAAAAAATAATTTCAAATATATTTAAAATCACTATTCAGGTCATGCAAAAGTTAACCAACAAAGAAGAAGAAATAATGCATATTTTATGGAAGCTAAAAAAAGCTTTTGTAAAAGAAGTTCAAGCAGAAATCACTGAAGATCAACCACATTACAACACACTTTCAACAATTATTCGTAATTTAGAGGAAAAAGGGTATGTAAGTCACAATGCCTTTGGCAATACACATCAATATTATCCGGTTGTAAGCATTGAGGATTACAGAAAAAGCTTTATGAGCACTGCAATTGATAATTACTTCAATAGTTCTTACAAAAGTATGGTTTCATTTTTCGCTAAAGAAGAAAAAATCTCTGCTGCCGAATTACGTGAGATCTTGGCTATGATTGAAAATCAAGAAGAAAAATAATTCGCTTATGGAAACACTTTTTATCTATATCGCAAAATCATCCGGGTTGATTGTATTGTTTTATTGTGCCTATTATTTTTTACTACGCAAAGAAACATTTTTCAACAGTAATCGCTGGTTTTTACTTGCCGGATTGGCAACTTCTGTTTTACTGCCTTTTTGGGTGTATACTAAAATTGTATGGATTGATCCTATTCCAATGCCAACTATGAATTATTCCACAGCTTTTGTGGCACAAAACATTCAGGAAGAAACATTTGAAATTAATTGGAATTATGTTGCAATTGCCATTTATAGTATTGGATTCCTTGCACTCATAATAAAATTTATAGCAGACTTTTACAATTTGAATTCGGTTTTAAAAGGAAAAAAAATCAAACAGCAGGCTGATTTTAAATTCATTGATGTAAAAGAAAACATTGCGCCTTTTTCTTATTTTGATTACATCGTATACAACTCATCAATGTATACTTCATCAGAATTAGAAAGTATTATAGAACATGAAAAAGTTCACAGTGATCAAAACCACACTATTGATGTAATAATTTCAAGAGTATTTTGCGTCTTGTTTTGGTTCAATCCAATTATTTGGCTTTATAAAAAAGCCATATTACAAAATCTGGAATTCATTGCGGACAGTGTAGCTTCTAAAAAAATATCAGACAAAAAAGCGTATCAATACACGCTTTTAAAAATAACAACGCACGAAAGCTGTGTTGCCATCACCAATCATTTTTATCAATCATTAATCAAAAAACGAATTGTCATGTTAAACAAAAATCAATCAAAAAGAAGGAATTCATGGAAGTATTATGTCGTTCTTCCCGCCCTTGTAGCATTTGTATTTTTATTTCAAATTAAAATTATTGCACAAGAGAAAAAAGAAATTCAGGAAATTTCTGAACCACCGGCTTCTGTTGATGTTTACAAAATTAAAAACACAACAACAGATGAAGAACTAAAAGAAATTAAAGATAAATTGAAACAAAATCATAATGTCGATATTGCAATTTCTAAAGTAAAAAGAAACTCAAACAATCAATTGACAGCCATTAAAGTTGATATTGAGAAAGGCACAGGAAGAGACCAAACTATTGAGATTGAAGGTAAAAATGTAATAAAAAGCTGCGGAATTGTAATTTCTGCTGACGCTAATGGTACTAAAAAAATAAGCCTTGTCACTGATGATAAAATAAGCAATCCTATGGTTATGGAAGCCCGTATGATCAATGTAAGAGATTCACAAGATTCTCATGTTACACCTCCAACTCCTCCAACTCCACCTGTTTTTCCTAATGGCCCTATGCCGCAGGCTCCTGAAATAGATATGTCAAAAATGCCAAAACCTCCCGTTCCTCCTTTAAATCCAAAAGAAAAAACTGCTATGAAAAATTTTGAAAAAGAAATGGCTGAATTTGAGAGAAAAATGAGTGCTTTTGAACCGGATATGTCTGCTTATGAAAAACAAGTTGAAGAAATCATGGAAAAAAGAGCAGCAATTTTTGATAAAGAAATGGAGAAATACGACATCGCCATGGAAAAATTTGATGCTGACATGGAAAAATATACTCAGTATATAGAAGAAAAATACGGTAAGGACATGAAACAGTATGAAATTCACATGAAAAAATACGAAAAAAGTATGAAGGAGTATGAGAAAAACATGAAATTACATGAAAAGGAACTAAAAAAGATGGAGAAAGAAAGTAAAAAATCTTAAACCTTAAAACACAAAAAAGACTTTGCCATTAAGCAAAGTCTTTTTTTTATCTTTGAGAAAAATTCATTCTTATGTTTAAAATCTTAGCCAAAATAAACAAACTCCTTCTGCCAAGTTTTACCAAACAAGGTCTGGATATAGCAAAAGCAAAAAAATGGCAAATGGCAATTATTGGTTATCGCGCATATGTAACAAAACGAGCTTTAGATTAATCACAGATACCTTTCTGAAACCACTCTTATATGATGATTTTGATGGCCTGTAATAATAAACCCAATTGCTCTTACTGAAATAGCTGTATTTGAAGCTGTCCCCATAAACAAAAGCTGCTCTTCATTTAGACTCTCAAAAAAACTAATCGTTGCTTTTCTTGCATTTTCATATTCAGCCAACAGACTTTCTATAGAACGTGAATTAGCAAATGCAAAAGGTACATAATCGTTTTCTTCAAAACCAGGCAAAGGAGTTTTGTCTCCCCTGCTGATTCTTAAAGCACGATAAGCAAAAATACGCTCTGTATCTATCATATGCAGAACAATATCCTTTATTGTCCATTTTCCTTTCGCATAACGATACTCTAATTTTTCAGCCGGTACATTTTTTACAAAATCTACCAACTGAGGCAAGCCTTCAATTAAACCATCTAATAGTGTTTTATTATTAGCGGCTTTTATATAAGTTGCATTAAAAACAGAATATTCATTTGTTGATAAATCTGAAGCTAACATAATAAATAAATTTAGGCAGAGTTTCTACTTGCATTTGTGTTTCCAAAAAGAGAACGGGTTACAATTTTTTCGTATACCTTAATCAAATTCTCATTTTTTTCATTTTCTTTATTCAGTTCATTAATTCTTAATAAAGCATATTGCTGTATAGTCAACAATGGCAACACAATACGTTCTCTAATCTGAATTGAAGCTTTACCGTCAGGATAATTTTCCATCAATGTTTTATGACCCGCAATTTTAAGTAAAAGACGTTCTGTTTCTAAAAACTCGTCATAAATGATTTGCCAGAATTCACCAAACTCAGGATCTTTTCTCATATATGCTGTTAATGGTAGAAATGATTTTGCCAAGGACATCATACTATTCTCTAAAAGTGTTTTAAAGAATAATGAATTATGATACAGATCACTCACTTTTTCCCATTGGTTTGTTTCTTCAAAATGTTTTAAAGCCGATCCAACTCCAAAAAATCCTGGCACATTCTGTTTCAACTGACTCCATGAACCTACAAAAGGAATCGCTCTTAAATCGGCAAAATCCAATTGCTCAGATTTACTTCTTTTTGACGGACGGCTTCCAATATTGGTTTTAGAGTAATATTTCAATGTACTCATCTTCTCCAAATACGGAATAAATTTAGGGTGGTTTTTAAAACTCAAATACTTATCGTAACCTAAATTTGCCAATTGCGTCAAAATTTCAGTTTCTTCTGCACTCAGTTCATTTTTTTCTTTACCAAAAACCTGATTTGTAACACCGGCACTTAATAAGTTTTCGATATTGTAACGGCAGGAATCCAAAGTTCCGAAATTAGAACTTATGGTTTGTCCCTGAACTGTAATCTGAATTTCGTTATTCTCAATTTTAGGCCCTAATGATGCATAGAATTTATGTGTTTTTCCACCGCCACGCGCTGGAGGACCTCCACGTCCATCAAAGAAAATAGCCTTAATTCCGTATTTTCTTGAAATTTCAGTTAATGAAATTTTTGCCTGATAAATACTCCAGTTTGCCATCAGGTAACCACCGTCCTTTGTTCCGTCAGAAAAACCAAGCATGATAGTTTGTTTATTATCACGTGATTTTAAATGCGCTGCATATTCAGGATTGGTATACAACTGCTCCATTATCGAATGCGCATTCTGCAAATCATCAACTGATTCAAAAAGTGGTATAATATCTACACTAGGGTTTTCCCAATTATTCAAACGAATCATTGCAAAAGTCTCCATAACGTTCAATGCACTTTCATTGTTACTAATGATGTAACGGTTAGCACCAAATTCTCCGTTATTTTCCTGAATCGTTTTAATAGCCTGAACCGATTCTAAAGTCAGTCTTGTAATATCGCTATCAAAATCAGCCGGATTCAAATCCCCTTTTACTTTAGATAAAATCACTAATTTTTCATCTTCGGACAAATCAAAATAATTTTCCGGGAATATACCTGAACCTGTTTTTAAATAATAATTTACTACATCATGAAAAACAGCATTATGTATTTTACTGTTTTGACGAATATCTAATGTAGCAAAATGAAAACCAAATAAATTAATTTTTACAAGCAGTGCTTCTAATTCATCTAAATATAAAGACTGATGTTTTTCAATTATTATTGCCCTGATTTTGTTTAATTGTGTCAACAATTCTTCTAAAGTAATGTAAATTTCGCCCTTAGAATAAAAAACAGATCTATAAAGTTTATATTCAAGTTCTGCCACCAAAGTATCTACATCTGAAAAAGTTAGCTTTCTTTTCAGATTTCTCATTTCAACATAATAGCATTTTAAGATTGAAGTACGTAAACGTTCTGCAACTTTCAATGTAATATCGGTTGTTACAAAAGGATTTCCGTCTCGGTCACCACCTGGCCAGAAACCAAGTTTTATCAATTGATTCTGAATTGCATCACCCTCAAGAATATTTTTTTGCAAATAATGAACAATTTCACCTGCCGTTTCATAAAACACATTTTCCAGATACCAAATTAAACTTACCGCTTCATCATACGGGTTTGGCTTTTCTTTTTGTATAAAAGGAGTTTTCCCTAACTGAGCAAGCAATTGCTTGATTTTCAATAAATCATTCTGTCTTATTGCTTCAGTCAAATCGTTTATAATCCCAAGAACCGGTCCTGGATAGAACTGAGTCGGGTGTGCTGTCAGAACAGTTCTCACATTAAAGTTTTCAAGAAAATCTATTAACTCTTCATCTTTCTCTTTTGCATCCGATTTTTCTTTGATATCACGTAACGAACCACGACCTTCCATGTTGTTGACAACTGGGAAAGCTGCATCTTCGATAGCATCAAATAATACAATCTGACGTTCGATATACTGAATAAATCGAAACATTAGGTCGATTTTTTCTTCTTCAGAAGAGTTATTTAAAAATTTATTTGAGAAAAAGTCAAAAATTTCTTTCGGAGTTTCCTGTTTTTTAAACCCCGTTTCGCATGTCTCTGTAAATAAAGGAAGTAAAACCCCTGTATTATCAATAGAATCGAAAGGCAGTGTTATAAAAACACTATTATAAATATGGTATTTTGAGAGAACGTCCTGATTGAAACGTTCTATTTTAGGCAACGTATACATAATCCTTTTTATAGTTGTTTAGTTATTTAGTCATAAAAAAACCCCAAGAAAACTTGAGGTTATATTTTATTAATATAGCATTCAAGAAAATATTACATATTTTTGAAAATAGTATGCATCAAACGCTTCTTATCATTAATACTTTCTTCTAATGAAATCATTGTTTCAGTTCTGTAAACACCTTCGATATCATCAATCATGAAAATAACTTCTTTAGCGTGTTTAGTATCTTTAGCTCTAATTTTGCAAAAAATATTAAATTTTCCTGTAGTTACAGAAGCTACAGTCACGAAAGGAATTTGGTTAATTCGTTCTAATACAAATTTTGTCTGAGATGTATTATTAAGAAAAACTCCTACATAAGCAATAAATGAATACCCTAATTTATCGTAGTCTAAGGCTAATGAAGACCCCATTATTATTCCGGCATCTTCCATCTTTTTTACTCTAACATGGACAGTTCCGGCAGAAATCAATAATTTTTTTGCAATGTCAGTAAACGGAACTCTCGTGTTGTCTATTAACATATCTAAAATCTGGTGATCTACTTCATCTAAACGAAATTTACTCATAATTCTTTAATTAATATTACTAATTTGTATTACAAAGTATAAAAATATATATAAAAAACAACAAATTCACATAAAATTTAACTTTTTATCAGTCCGTTAACAAATTTAACGTTTTTATTTAAATAAAAATTTGCTTTTTGATCAGTCTTCGGAAAATTGGTAAAATCATCTGAATATGCAGCGCCTTTTGCATCGTAGATATAATGTCCAAAATAATTTTCTAACTCCCCTACTTCAACTATATAAGCATTAAATTGAATTTTGCTGTCAATCAATTCTTCTTTGTATTGTGCGACAAAATTCGTAATAATTTCGATACCATCATAATTTATCTTGACATTTTTATACATAAAATCATAAAAAACCACTTTATTTTGTGAAATATTCAAATAATCATTAATCCTATTATTAACTATATCGTTTTCGAAAAGAGCTTTGAAACTTGTAACAAGAGAAAAGAAAATAAACTTTCTGGTAACTTCTCTGTCGTAGTCATTTTGGAAATGACCTGCTTCAAATAAAATTGTAGGCGTTCCTAAATACTGAAATGTATCTCCTATACAATTAATATTAAAAGAATCGTCAAAACGTCCTACCTGCCCGGGAATATATTTTTGCAGTTCATCATTAATTGCAGCAATTATATTGATAGCTTTTAATCTGTTTTCATTAACTTCTCTCTCTTCATTATATGATGGCGCTAAAAAAGACACTGTTGCGGGGTTTCCTGTTTCTCCAGCTCCAAAAATAGTACGCTGATCATGAAGATTAAAACAAAAATCAGGTTTAAAAGTCTCAAAAACTTCACGTAAAACCCTGCTTTCCGGCTGAGTTAAGTCTTGCGAATCCCTGTTTAAATCAATCTGATTAGCATTTACTCGTGTATAGAACGCAGCCCCATCAGGATTTAGTATAGGAATACAATAAAAGGTAAATGCTGAAAGCATTTCTTCTGCAAACTCAGAGCCATTATTTAAAACATTAATAAAATCAAACAGCGCCTTAGTAGTCGTACTTTCGTTTCCATGCATTTGCGACCACAAATAAATTCTGGTTTTTCCTGAACCAATTTCATAACTATATATAGGCTTCCCTAAAACCGATTTACCAACAACCTTCACCTGATTGTCTGTATTAATCTTTTCTAATATTGGCTGAATATGTTCTAATGTAAGGTAGCGTCCTTCTATGGACTGTTCTTTGTTTTGATTGAATAATTCTTCTAAGTTCATTGTGCTTTTTAATTAGTTTTACAAAAGTAAATATCTTTATTTTTACAATTGTAAAACGTTTAAATTTTAAACAATTTAATATTGTAAACAGCTTTTTGAAACTAATATCATTTTTTTTTATCACTACAAGCATCTGCTTTTAAAACAAAATAAAACATAATTTAAAATATTATATTTCAACAATTTAAAACTCACAATTTATTACTTTAGTTTAAATAAAAATCATCGCTTATTAATTTTACAACTGTAAAATCACCATGTGAGATCTTTTTATTTACATTTGTAAATATTCATTTTTAAAATAACATTTCACAATGGTAAACATCGATGAGTTTGTAAAAAGACTTGAAATTGTACTGGATTATTATGGTTTAAATGCTTCTGCTTTTGCAGATAAAATTGGCGTACAGCGTTCAAGTATATCTCATCTCTTATCCGGACGAAACAAACCCAGTTTAGATTTTATAATGAAAATCTTAGAAGTTTTTCCTGACGTAGACTTATATTGGATTTTGATCGGGAAAGGAAATTTTCCAAAAAACCTTGATGAAAGATCTTCAGAAATTTCAAAATCTCTTCCTCCTATTTTGTCCAATGAAGACTCCTTTTCTACAGATGAATTAAATAACATAAAAACAACAGGGAATTCATCAGAACCAAAAAAGCTAAATTTTAATCTGGAAAATAGCGAAATTGAAAAAATTGTACTTTTTTATAAAAACGGCACATTCAAGGCTTTTTCTCCATAATTTAAAAATTAACACATATTTGAAGAACGGTAAAATTAATTCTCACTCACACGATTCTCGTGCATTTGAAAAATTTCTCAAAAACTACAATTGAATTCCATTTTCAGGAATTTTCCCAACAACACCCTGATAATGATTTTTTAGAATTTCAAAATCTGTTTCATAATTTCCTGTTGGCAAAAACGGCTCCCCAAGTCTAACTTCTTTTTTACCCCAATCAAAAGCTACGGGAATAATGGGTACTTTTGCTTTAAGAGCTATAAAATAAAACCCTGTCTTAATTTCTTTTACTTTTTTTCGTGTTCCTTCGGGCGCAATGGCTAACCTAAAAATCTCTTTTCTTGCAAAAATAGAAGCAATCACATCTACTTTATTCAAACCGCCCGATCTGTCTAATGGCTCTCCTCCCACACTTTTAAAATAATAACCAAAAGGAAATTTAAATAATTCTTTCTTACCCACCCAGTTCATTTCTAATCCAGATATCCCTCTTGTAAAGATCCCTAAATAAAAATCATGATTACTTGTATGCGGCATAACCATCATCACACATTTTTTGACTTCAGCGTTTTCTATCCCGACTATCTTCCAGCCCATTAGCTTAAAAAATAGAATTTTATACAATTGTTTTTTCATTAAAATTTCATATTCCGCACAAAATAAAAAAATATAATGCTAAATTTGGGTAAAAGCATAAAAAATGATTCAAAAAATCTTCAGTTATTTAATTCCTATAAAAATCTTCAAAAAAAAATCAGCCCGTAGTAAAATGATTGAGGTTACCTGGGCAAATGGGGAATTAGTTTTAGATTCTGAAAACACAAATTACTCTTACGGAAGTCTTCAGCGTATATTAAGGTATGGCTTAAGAAATATTGGTTTTGAAACTATTCAGAGAATGAATCATATTCTCGTTTTGGGAGTTGCAGGCGGAAGTGTTGTAAAAACACTGGTTGATGAAATCGAATATAAAGGAAAAATAACCGGAGTTGAAATTGATACTGATATTATTCAGGTTGCCAATGAATACTTTAATCTTTCTCAAATTCAACAATTAGAAATTATTATTGATGATGCTTTTGAGTTTGTCCTGAAAACCAAGAACCAATACGATTTGATTATCATTGATATTTTTGAAGATACTAAAATGCCTAATTTTTTATTTGAGTCTTTTTTTAGCGAAAGAATTTGTGCTATCTTAAAAAATAAGGGATTTGTTCTTTTTAACACCATGATTCTTGATGAAGCCCATAATATTAGAAACCGCAAATATGTTTCAGATATTAATACTGAATTATACTCTGTTAAAATGCTTCCTCGTGTAGAACACCATAACGAATTGATTGTGATTGAAAAGGTAGCCTAAATACTATTATGAAAAGCCTTGTCTCCATATTAAAAGAATTACCATCTACTAAAGTTATTGATGCTAACATTGATTATTCTGAATATCTTTCTTTAGACTTATCTCCTAATAATCTTGAATTGATCAATAAAAATCTTCAAACTTCAACTGATTTTGAAAATTATATTACTGATTATTTAAGAACGAATAATGCTAAAGCAGCTTATGGAGGCTACATTGAAACTCGAACATTGTATCAGCGAAGCGAAATTTTCAGGAACGATTTGATTCCCGAACGCAACATCCATATTGGAATTGATTTATGGACAAAAGCCCAAACTCCTGTTCTAGCTGCTCTTGACGGAATAGTGCATAGTTTCAAAAACAACAATAATCTCGGGGATTATGGCCCAACCATTATTTTGGAACATGAAATTGAAAATCAAAAAATTTATACTTTATACGGTCATTTATCGTTACAAAGTATAGAGAAAATAAATGTCGGTGATTTTTTCAAACAAGGAGAATGTCTTGCTACACTTGGTGATTCAAAAATTAACGGAGATTATGCACCGCACTTACATTTTCAGATTATTAAAAACATTGGAGATTATTTGGGGGATTATCCTGGAGTTTGTAATAAAAATGATTTGGATTTTTATACAGAAAACTGCCCTGACCCCAATTTATTATTAAAAATAATATAAAAAGTTATGAAGAAAGCAGGATTGATTATATGTTTGTTACTATTAATTGGATGTAAATCTAAAACTGTAAAAAGAGATACTGAAGATTTAAAAATTAAAAAGGTTCTGACATCTGAAATAAATTCAAATCAGCAAAACAAAGCATATTCGTTGGGCAAAAGAGTACTTGAAACATGTAATACGTCAAGATTCAAACCATTCAACGAAACAGAAGTTACCAAATCGGTAATGGAAAACACAACTGAAGAACGTTTGACGAAAACCTGTTTGAGATTTCGTCAATATTATGGAAGTTTTGTTGATTTGAAATTAGATGGTGTTTATAAAACCAGGCAGGAAACTATTTACCGCTATCATGCGTTGTATACAAAAAAAGTTGCCAACAAAGAGCTTAGAGTTTTTGTAAATGAAGAAAATTTAATTTCTGCTATAAAATCAATGGATTGGGATGAAAAATTTGATGCTAAAATAACCAAATAACAATCTGACAAACTTATGAATGTAAAACTATCCTTCTTTTCGTTTCTTTTAATTTCATTTTTTGCTAATGCACAGCAAAATCTAAGTGTAAAAGGTTCCAAACCATTTCCAGCAACTGAAACTTATACTTTTATCTGCGAAAAATATGCTTTTACAGGAGAAATTAATGTTCAGATTGCAAAAACAGACAAAGGCGGCATTTTAAAATTAACCATTGCAACCGCAAATGACAAAGCCCGAATTGCCGGAGGAGTTTATGTTGATTTGGCAAATGCCGACGTAATTGCTTGTACAGACAAAAACATGAAAGAAACTGAGGAAGGAAAAACAACCTCCTATTATTATTTTACGCCAGCCGAATTTTTAAAACTAAAAAAAACAGATATCAAAGCAATTAGATTTATCATAACCGGAAATTCAAATACATTTGGAAACCAAACCGGATATTTTACAGCAATAAATAAAAAAAATTACTTCTCTACTGCTTATGACCAATCTAAAAAAAGTTTTGACACAGCAACAGCAATAAGTCAGCTATAAAGTTTGTGAATCCAAAAATAATCTTACTTTTATAGTCAAATATTGTTAGAATGAATCCAAACGAAAATTTAATCAGTAAGTTTTATACTGCTTTTGCAAATGCTGATGCCAAGACAATGAGTCAATGTTACCATCCACAAGTTCATTTTATAGATCCTGCTTTTGGACTTTTGACAGGTAATCATGTTTCTAAGATGTGGGAAATGCTTCTTTTAAAAAGCAAAGGAAATATCAAAATTGAATTCTCAGATATAAAAGCTGATGAATTTTCGGGATCTGCACGCTGGGTTGCTACTTATAATTTTAGTAAAACCAATCGAAAAGTAGTTAATCAAATTTCAGCTGAATTTATTTTTCAGGATGGACTGATTATCAAACATACTGACAACTTTGATGTTTGGAAATGGGCAAAACAAGCCTTCGGAGTTACTGGTTATTTATTAGGCTGGACCGGATTTTTTCAAGACAAAATAAAAGAACAAGCTTTATTATCACTTAAAAAATACGAAAAAATAATATAACTTTACATCAAAAAAGAATCCCACAAATTAAACATTGTATTTAATTTGTGGGATTCTTTTTTTTCTAAAAAATTCTATATGTATTAATGACCGATATTTTCTAATTCTTTTGGATCATGCTTGTGTTTAAACAAAACAGCAAAAGCGATTGCAATAATTAAAGCATAAGCTGCAAAAGAAAGCCATATAGTATGCCAATCTTTCATTAAAACCGGATTAGTAAAAACTCCATCACTTGAAATTGAATTCCCCTGTGATTTCACAAAATCTAACATTTTAGAATTAGAAGCATCTGTCTCTAAAAATGTAGAAAGTTCATTGGCAGTTAAAAATGATTTTGTAAAATATTTATCAATTGCCCAGCCTGAAGTCAAACTTCCTAAAACAGCTCCCACACCATTAGTCATCATCATAAATAATCCCTGAGCAGAAGAACGAATTTTAGAATTGGTATTAGTTTCTACAAATAAAGAACCAGAAATATTGAAAAAATCAAATGCCATTCCGTAAACAATACAGGATAAAATGATCATCCACAAACCTGTAACAGGATCTCCAAAAGCAAATAATCCAAAACGTAAAACCCATGCCAGCATACTAATCAACATCACCTGTTTGATTCCAAAACGTCTTAAGAAAAATGGAATTGCCAAAATAAACAAGGTTTCAGAAACCTGAGAAATTGACATAATAATAGTTGAATATTTTATTACAAACGAATCGGCATATTTAGGAAAGTGTTTAAATTCATCCAAAAAAACATCTCCATAAGCATTCGTTAATTGTAAAGCTCCTCCCAGAAACATCGAGAAGATAAAAAATAATGCCATTTTGTAATTTCCAAACAATTTAAAAGACTCCAAACCTAAAGTCTCAACCCATGAAGCATCTTCTTTTGTTAAGCGTTGTGGTTTACATTTTGGCAATGTAAAAGAATAAAAACCTAAAATCAAAGCCCCAATTCCGGCAATATAAAACTGATATTCTGTTGCTTTGCTCCCTGTTAAGTTTGTAATCCACATAGCAGCAATAAAACCTACTGTTCCCCAAACACGAATAGGAGGAAAATCTTTTACAACATTTTTATTATTTAATTTCAAAGAAGTATATGAAATGGAATTACTTAAAGCAATTGTTGGCATGTAACAGCACATCGCAGCCAGCATTACATAAATAAAATTTTCAGGAGTTGTAACATGAGCTATACTAAATAAAACTACTGCATACAAAATATGTAAACCTGCATATAATTTTTCTGCGTTAACCCATCTGTCAGCAATAATACCTGTCAGAGTTGGCATAAATAAAGAAGCAATTCCCATTGTTCCGAAAACCAAACCGAATTGAGTTCCTTCCCAATTTTTAGTTCCAAACCAATAATTTCCAATAGTAATAAGCCAGGCTCCCCAAACAAAAAATTGAAGAAAACTCATTACAATCAATCTGTTTTTAATTCCCATAGATGAATTGTCTTTAAATAAATTAAGCGGTAAAACTACTATTTAAAATGAAATCTACAAAGAATTAAGCAGTTTTAACAACCTCGTTTACCAATTCTAAAACAGCGGAAAATTGCTCTTCTTTATTTAAATAGGAATTATCAATTTCTATAGCATCTTCAGCAATTACCAAAGGAGAATCTTCACGGTGTGTGTCTATATGATCTCTTTCTATTACATTTTTTAAAACTTCTTCGTAAGATACATTATCCCCTTTTTGTTGTAATTCGTCAAAACGTCTTTGTGCACGGGTTTCTGCACTGGCAGTCATGAAAATTTTAAGTTCGGCATCAGGGAAAACTACGGTACCAATGTCTCTTCCATCCATTACAATGGCTTTGTTTTTGCCCATTTCCTGCTGTTGTTCCACTAATTTTGAACGAACTTCAGAAACTTCTGCAACTTTGCTTACAAAACTGGAAACTTCAATAGTACGAATTTGCTTTTCAACATTCTCACCATTCAGATACATTTCTGCAAAGCCTAAATCTGAATTAAATCTGAATTCTAGCTGAATATTTGGAAGTGAATCTATTAAAACTTTTTTATCAAAAAAATCGACTTTAATAAAATTGTTTTTCATTGCATAAAATGCAACTGCCCTGTACATTGCACCTGTATCTACATATACATAAGCAAGTTCTTTGGCCAGCTGTTTTGCTAAAGTGCTTTTACCGGTTGATGAAAAGCCGTCTATAGCAATAGTAATATTTTTCAAAGTGGTGTAATTAAGAAAGGTTACTCTTTTTAATAATAAATATCTAAAAGGATGTTTGATTTTGAAGCGTCAATGATTTTTTCAATTCTTTTAAAAAATTGTTCATTAACCATTGGACAGCCATGACTACGGCTGATGTAATGATCTTGCTCTTCGTATGGAACTGCAGAATAATGATGTAAAACAATCGCTCTTTTGAATGCATTACTATTAGTTTCATCCAGGCCAGATAATCGATAAGCTTTTCCGAAAATTCCATTATAATTACTTCCGATAGCGTATCTTCCTAATGAAGTACAATTTGAATTGGGTACATTACTAAACTTCAAGTCTCCTTTAATCCCGGTTTCCGAACCACATCCATGAGCTACAAGTCCCTGATCTATGATTTTATTATTTTGCAAATCGTATACAAAAAAACGATTTTTACCAGACGGAATTCTCATGTCAACAAAAAAAGCAATTTTAGAGTTGTATTTAGAATTAGAATTCAGCATTGATTTCATTTCATCAATTCTAAAATTAATTCTTTCTATTTCTAAGCTATTAGGTTCATCTTTAAAATAAGGTTTTGAACTTATAAAAGCACCTGACACTATTAAAACTAAAATCAAATTAAATATTCTCATTTAAATCAATTATTGAAGATTAATATTTAAACCAAAAAGACTTGTATTTGCTGCTAATGTATATTTAGAATATGAATAATTAAATTTTAGTCTGTTCATTTTTAATCCGAAACCTAATGAAACACCCGAAAAATTACGTTGTTCTTCTATTCTTAATTCTTCTGCTCTTCTAAAATTATATCCTAATCGAATGTTGAATGCTTTTTTAGGAAAAAGTTCAACTCCAAAAACCACATGTCTAAGAGCGTTGTTCACAAAAGAAACCTTATCTTCTTCTGTAGAGCCATCAAGATTTCCTTGGCCTCGTACCGGATTCGAAAAAGAAATATTCCATTGCTGCAAATTCTCTAAAGAAAGATGCCATCTGATAGGCACATGATCCAATTCTTGTGAAACACCTGCAATAATTTCAAGAGGTAATTTTTCTTTAATTCCTGAATAAGTAGTAAACTGAGTTCCAACATTTCGTATCGCCAATGCCCAGTTTACATCATTTCTTTGATCTATAAACAAAAAACCAAAATCTAACGCTCCTCCAACAGAATTATAATTTTCTAAAGTAGAGGTAATTAATTTTGCGTTTGCTCCTATAAATATATCTGTATATGGAATATTGTATGCGTAACCTAAAGAAAGAGCTCCTTCACTCCCTGTAAAATCTGAGGTTGCCTGACCATTTTCGTCATATCCCTCAAATGTCCCATAATTTATATAGCTTATTCCGGCATAAAAAGTCTGCAAATGCCTGTCGTAAGTATAGGCATATGAAGCTGTTCCGTAAGAAGCCTCACCATAGTAATTACCGTAATTCATTGCCAAATGATTATCCATATCTGCATTTAATGTTGCCGGATTAAACATAACCTGATTAACATCTTCATCATAAATCGTAATTGACTTTCCTCCCAACGCAGCCTGTCTCGGCGAAGTTGTTAAATTTAAAAACTGATATGCATACCGCCCTCCTATTTGACCGAAAGAAACGGTTGTAAATGAAAACAAAAAAAACAGAACAAATTTTTTCAACATGTTTGTTAAGAGCTTAATCTGCATTATAACGCAATTGTGATGATAAAATTATAATTCTGAAACATTTAATTTTTAAAATATAATTTCTATTAAATTGTTTTTTTGTATTCTAAAGCAAAAGTACAAAAAAGAAAATTACAAATTCAAAAAATCCAGACTCCAAAATTGTTAATTTCAACACAACATTTGGAGCCCGGATTCTATTAATTTAACAGGGATTTATTGCTTATTTTTAAAGTATTAAATCCTGAATATCATTATAATGCACTTTTTGAACAATAGTACCCTTTTGAACTACAACTATGCTCGGATTAGCTCTTTCAACTGTTTTTAAAGCCGTGGCATCACAGAAATAAAAATCAACATTTAAGCCGTATTCTTTTTTAGTTTTTTCAATTACATCGGCACCGGAAGCTGTCATTGCAATTACTTTATATCCTTTTGCTTTAGCTTCCTGATTTAATTTTTCTAACTTTTTTAAACCATCAATATTCGATAAATTCAAATCATAAGTTACAAAAATCAACAATTTTGGCTCTTTCAATAATTCTTCTTTATAGTCAGAATCATCTTTGGTCATAGTAAAATCGTGAATTGGCGGCACATAACCTTCTGTAATTACTTTGTCTTTTCTGTCAACAAATGTTGCTCCTTCAGGGATATTCATTAAATCCTTTTCGGTAAATTCCTTATCAACACCATTTACTTTGTAAATAAAAACCATCTCTACAACTGATTTTGGCGCTCCTTCAGGAATTTCCATACCTTTTTCAATATTAGTTCCTACTTTATAAGGACGGAAATCTTTTATTGGATTATGATTTAAAACCCAAAAAGCCATAAAAGCACATAAAATAACACTTAGATAAACTGCAAAATTGTTTTTTGATTTTGCGAATAAAGGTTTTATTAATTTTTGATTGAAGAATAAAATTAGAATAAAAAATAATAAAACAACGTCTTTTGTGAACGATTCCCAAGGAGTTAAATGTAAAGCATCGCCAAAACAGCCACAATCTTTAACTACATCAAAATAAGCAGAATAAAAAGTAAGGAAAGTAAAGAAAACTATTAAAAGTAATAGGCTCCATATTGTTGTTTTAGTTTTGTATCCTACCAATAACATTACACCCAAAACGACCTCTAAAATCACTAAAAAGATTGCCAATCCCAAAGCAAATGGCTCTAAAAAAGGCATGTTAAAAACCGGTTCGCTAAAATATTCAGCTAACTTATAAGAGAAACCAACCGGGTCGTTTAATTTAATCAGTCCGGAAATGATAAAAAGTACACCGACAAATAATCGGGAAAATTGGGTAATGATGTTTTTCATGATAATGATAAAATTGGGGTTATTTTAAAATATCAAACTCCAAATTTCAAGTTTAGCATTGGATTTTGGAACTTAAATATTTGAAATTTTATTTATTTATTAGGATTTAGAATTAAGGCAAAAACAGCATAATTAATCATGTCCTGATAATTGGCGTCAATACCTTCAGAAACTAATGTTGCTCCTTTATTGTCTTCAATCTGTTTTACGCGAAGCAGCTTTTGCAGAATCAAATCGGTCAAAGAACTTACTCGCATGTCACGCCATGCCTCACCGTAATCATGATTTTTAGCCTCCATTAAATCTTTTGTCAGTTTAACTTTAGCATCATATAATTCAGTTGCTTTATCTACGTCAAGATCAGGTTGGTCGACAACGCCAAGCTCTAACTGAATTAAAGCCATAATCGAATAATTGATGATTCCGATAAATTCGCCTTTCTCGTCTTCATCAACTTTTCGGATTTCGTTTTCCTGTAAACTTCTAATTCTTTGTGCTTTTATGAATATCTGGTCCGTCAGGGATGGCAGTCTTAAAATACGCCATGCGCTGCCGTAATCTTTCATTTTATTGATGAATAAATTACGGCAAACCGTAATTACATTATCAAATTCTAAGGAAGTATTCTTCATTTATTGCTGTATATTTGCTAAAATTTCTTCAAAAATAAGGATTAAATTAAAGAGTTTCAAGTTTCATGTTTTCTTTGTTTTAAGTTTTTTCTAAACAAAGTGTTAACGGAATAACTTGGAGCTGAAAAAAGTTTCAAGTTTCAGGTTTGCTTCGCCAGTTAGGTTTTAAGCCTCGGGTATAGTTGTAAAACTTGCGCAATCTGCATCAACCTGAAACTTGAAACAAATAAAAACTTGAAACAAATAAAAACTTGAAACAAAATGTTGATTAACTGCAAAAGAGAACTTATAGATCTGTCTATCCCAAAAGTAATGGGAATCCTGAATATTACTCCGAATTCCTTCTTTGACGGCGGAAAATATAAAAACGAAGATGAAATTATCTCACAAACAGATAAAATGCTTTCCGAAGGCGCAGCATTTATTGACATAGGAGCTTATTCAAGCAAACCAAGTGCTGAATTTGTATCGGAACAGGAAGAAATCGATCGGATTATACCTGCAATTGAATTGATTTTAAAACATTTTCCCGATACCTTATTATCAATTGATACCTTTAGAGCTGAAGTCGCCAAAGCAAGTATAGAAAGCGGTGCAGCAATCATAAATGATATTGCAGCAGGAGAATTAGACGAGAAAATGTTTGATGTAATTGCGCATTATAACGTTCCGTATATCATGATGCACATGAGGGGAAATCCACAGACTATGCAAAGCATGACGCAATATGATGACATTGTAAAAGATATGCTTTTCTATTTTTCTGAAAAAGTAAAAAAAGCCAGAAGCTTAGGAATTAATGATTTGATTTTGGACCCGGGTTTTGGTTTTGCTAAAACAACCGATCAAAATTATGAAGTGATGCAGAAAATGGAACTTTTTAATCTTTTAGAATTACCTGTTTTGGCGGGTATTTCAAGAAAATCAATGATTTATAAAACGCTTGATATCACTCCCCAAGAAGCTTTAAACGGAACAACTTTTCTGAATACAATTGCTTTAACAAAAGGAGCAAAAATTCTTCGTGTTCATGATGTGAAAGAAGCTGTCGAATGTATTACTTTATTTGACAAATTGAATAATATCTAAATGACAAATTTTGAGTAAACTTTTGTACAAAAATGAAAAACAAATATCCCCTTCTTTACTTTATTTTTTTAGCGGTGAACTTAAACTATTCGCAAGTGCCTTTGCCACCGATACCACCAAAACAAAATGCTAAAACAAAAGTTTTAATTTATGGAGATTCTTCAAAAAAGAGCAAAAAAGAGGATGAAGAATCTGCTACAAAAATAATTGAAGTATCGAATAATGTTAGCATTTCTGAAGAGAACACATCTCAAAAAAGCATTCAACCTTATAATGTATCAATTACTGAATTGACAAATCAAAATTCTGTCTATTATTATAAAAATGTTCAGACACTGCTTCAAAAACTTGATACTACGGCTGTAACGGCAGCACAAATTATAAGTCTGACTAAATATAAAATCCATTCCAATACAATAAATCCAACTCGTTTAGACAGTATGGCTCGCAAGGCGTACAAATTGAATGAAGATAAAAAGTATGATGAGGCAATTATCACATCCAAAGAGATTCTAAACCTAAGTCCAAACAATATCAGTGGACATAAAGAATTAGCTTATGCATATAAAGGTTTGGGGAATCATGAATTATCTAATCTTTATTTTGAAATGATGGTAAAAATTATTACCTCAATATTTCAATATGGCGACGGAAGCCGAAAATCTCCCTATATTTTGAATAATTTTTTTGAAGGAATATCAATTTACGAAGCAAAATTTGAATGTTATCCAAAAAAAGTAACAGTCTTGCTTACCCCGGAAAAAGTACTTTTAGGAGGCTATGACTGTTATCACATCATGCGCTTTTCAAATTTAACGCATTGGCTTCCATTACTTAAAGAAGGAGATTATGAAATTGAATAAAAATAAAATAAATATGAAATACTTTACTCTGTTTATTGCGTTATTAATTTTCTCTTGTGAAGAAAAAAAAGACGTTTTACTACCAAAATCAAATGTTTCTATTGTAAAAGATGTACAGGATCATTCGCCAATTTACATCTTCTTTAAAGTTGAAGGAAAGGATACTTTGGCAGAAGTAAACCGAAAAAACAGTATTATTTCGACCAATTGGATTTTCAATATTGATAAACGTCTGCCTTTAAAACTAGTAATTCCTGAAGTTATGAAATTACAGGAAAAGAAGCGTGGAGACAGTGCTCACAAAAACGAAAAAGCTGAAAATTATTACTCTTATGCCGATTCTGTTGGGAAGAACTTAGCTTTTTTACCGTTTACAAAAGTGTATTATAAAACAGAAAAGTCAACTGAAACTGATAAAGTTGTTCTTCGATTTAAAAAACAGAGCAATACCGTTTCAATTGACAATACAGATATTCAAAAGACCGAAATTCTGAATTTTATTCAAAGAATAGATTACACCGCTCAGTCTCAAATAATTTTACTTTTTGATAAAAATATGAGTTACGAACAATATATTCAAAATAAAATTCTGATTCAAAAATTTACTTATGACTTAAATAAAGTTCCCGAAGAATTTATATTCTAATAATTCCAACTTTAGCAGCTGTTTCTCTGGCCTGCGGGATTAATGACTTCAAATTAGCAATTCTGGTAGCGTCAGAAGGGTGCGTACTCAAAAACTCTGGAGTTCCGGAACCTCCGGATTTGGCAGACATTCTGCTCCAAAAAGCAATCGAGTCATCCGGATTATAGCCTGCTATCGTCATAAGAGTCAAACCGATTTTATCCGCTTCGCTTTCATGGCTTCTGCTAAAAGGCAGCATCACTCCTACCTCTGAACCCAATCCATAATATTTTTGCCACATCGCCTGACTTTGTGCACTTTGACTTCCCGTTGCCACTGCTACTCCAACAGCTCCTAACTGCTGTAATTGTGCTGCACTCATTCTTTGAGCTCCATGGTTTGCCAAAGCATGTGAAACTTCGTGTCCCATAACAGTCGCCAAACCTGATTCATCCTGCGTAATTGGTAAAATACCAGAATAAACCACAATTTTACCTCCCGGCAAACACCACGCATTCACTTCTTTATTGTCAACTAATTTATATTCCCAGCGATAATCTTTCAGGTATTGTGTTTGCCCTAAATAAGTTAAATATTTTTCGGCAGCAGCTTTAATTTTAGTTCCTATCAATTCTACTTTTTTAGCGTCTGCAGTCCCTGTAATCACTTTGTTTTCTTTCAGGAAAGTATCATATTGCTGGAAAGATGAAGGAAATAATTCGCTGTTAGAAACAAAATTCAGATCTTTTTTCCCTGTAACTGGATTTGTTGCACAAGCATAAACCAGAGCTAGTGTGATAGTTGCTATAAATAAGTGTTTTTTCATGATTTTGTCTTTTTTGAGTAGAGTAAATTTACAATAATTTATGATTTACTTTTTATAGAATTTATCTTTGAAATAATATAATTTTAATTTAAAATCAGTTCGGTTTTACTTTTTTCACGAATCTTTATTTAACTAATTTGTTGATTTTTTTTAGATAAAATAGGCAATTTAAAATCTATTTATGCTAATTTTAAATGCTTTAATAAATTTATATAAATCCCATATTTACAACACCTTAAATTTCAAACCACACCTATTAACAACATGGTAATTAATTCAAAAAGTTCTTTTGCATTTCTTTTTTTTATGTTATCCATCAGCTTGTATTCCCAAATTGATAATAACATTAAAAAAACATTACCTGTTGTCAAAAAATCGCCAGAAGCTGAGGAAAAAAAAACTGTTACAGCTCTCTATAATTTATACAACAAAGGAGATGAAAAAAAGGCATTTAGAAACACTAAATCATTTATAAAAAAAGCAAAATATCCTTCTAATATTGCCAGTCTTAATTTATTACAGGCTTATTATTACAATAAAAGAGCCATTTTAGATTCGTCTATCTATTACACAGATCAAGCCTTAAAGTACAATAGCAGATTAACCAACGATTCTTTAAAAAACAGACTCTTTTCTTTGAGTTATAACCTCATGGGGTTAAATTATAAGAAAAAAGGATTATTTGAAGTAAGCAAAAAATGGCATTTAAAAGGTCTTCAGACTTCTCAAAAATACAAAGAAACCAATCTTTATTATACACACCTGCACGGACTTGCCAGTATTTATAAGACTTTGGGCGATAATACGAATGCCATAAAATCGTACAAAGAATGTTTAGAATATAAAAAAGATGAAGAAATACTTTTAGGCAGTTATATTAATCTGGGTGATATTTATTCGGATGCAAATGATTTTGAAAAAGGAAATTATTATTACAATCTGGGAAAACAAATAAGTGAAAAAACAAATAATCAACAAGCGAGAGCTGTAATTGCTCTTAGCCTTGGAACCAATTATCAATTGCAGCAGAAGCCAAATGAAGCCATCAAAATGTATGATGAAGCTATTTTGGTTGCCGATAAAAACGAACTGAATCAAATTGCACTGGTCGCAAGAGGTAATATTGGTGATACTTACATTGATTTAAAAAAATACAATGAAGCAAAAGATGTTTTTTCGAATGCGCTTCAAAAAGCTGTTAATTTTGGCTATTTAGATAATCAGATATCTTTTTATGAGCAGCTCAAAAAAATTGCTGTTTTACAAAACGATTATAAAAGTGCTTTCGATTATCTGACCAAATCTACCAGAGTGAAAGATTCCGTGAATAAAATTCAGAAAATAAAGGAGATTAACGAACTAGAGATTAAATACAAGACAGCCCAGAAGGAAAAAGAAATACGGTTTTTACAGCTTGATAATACTACCAAAAAATTAAAACTTGAAAAACAGGAAGAAGCTATTGAGAATCTAAATCTTCAGGAACAAATTTCTCAGAAGATAACTGAAAACACTATATTGTTTTTTCAAAATTCATCTCAAAAAAAACTCAGCGAAATATCTTTACTTAAAAAAGACCAACAGCTGAAATTATTAGAAATCAAACAGCAAAAAGAAACCAAATTATTAACGATCTTCGGGTTTCTGATTGTATTAATTCCGATTATCGGATTATTGCTTCAGTATTATAAACGATTAAAAACACAACGTTTGTTAAACATTCAACAGGCTGAAATTAGCAAACAGAACATCAACAATCTTTTAAAGGATCAGGAATTAAAACTAATCAAGGCCTCTGTTAGCGCGCAGGATAAAGAAAGACAGCGTATTGCCCAGGAACTGCACGACAGTATTGGCGGAAATCTGGCTGCAATCAAACTTCAATTGAATCATTTAATAATTTCCAGCTCTCCAAAAATTAAAAATCTTACAGCATTATTAGACGAAACTTATAACCATGTAAGAAACCTTTCTCACACTTTGATTCCGAAGAAATTTACACACCATAAATTTTGTGAAGTTTTAGAATCTTATCTAAAAAATATAGGTGAAGCCAGTACTATTAAAACTGATTTTACAGTATATCCGAAAAAAGAAATAGATACCCTGAATGAAGATATTCAAATTGAAATTTTCAAAATAATTCAGGAACTTTTAACTAACACTATAAAACATGCAAAAGCTTCAAAAATTGATTTACAGCTTAACTTTATCGAAAATGTATTGAATATTTTATTTGAAGATAACGGTATTGGCTTTAATACAGAAAATTACAAACCCGGTATTGGTTTTATAAATTTAGAAAGCCGAATAGCCGAATTAAATGGCTCTTTTGTAGTGGATTCGAAACTTAAAAGGGGTACGATTGTAAATATTGAAATCCCTGTTTTATCATCAATAAGCAATGAAACAAACAAAGGGATTAACGTAAAAAAACAGCTTGATAACCTAACTAAATTATAACCAAAATTATATCTGATTGATGGAAAAATTAAAACTTATTATTGCCGATGACCACACTATGTTTCTTCAGGGAATTGTTTCACTGATTGAAAATGAATCCGGAATAAAAATAATTGGAAAAGCAGTAAATGGTATTGAGGTTTTGAATATTTTAAAAATTCAAAAGGCAGACATAATACTTCTGGACATCAGCATGCCTGAGATGGATGGGATTGAGCTGAGTAAATTATTAAAAAAAGAATATCCATTTATTAAAATTATAATTGTCAGCACACATAGCAATGCAAAAATAATTTCGAGACTAATCAGAATTGGAGTTAACGGATACCTCTTGAAAAATGCCGAAAAAGCCGAATTATTAGAAGCAATTTACAGTGTTGCAGAAGGCAGTAACTATTTTTCTGAAGAAGTTGAAGAACAATATCTTAATAACAGTCAAAAAATAGAGAAACAAATTTCGAATTTAACAGAATTAAGTTCCCGCGAAAAAGAAATATTGGTTTTAATTGCCCAGGAATACAATACCGCTGAAATTGCAGAGAAAACTTTTATTAGTTTAAATACGGTAAATACACACCGACGCAATTTGCTATCAAAGCTAAATGCTAAAAATACAGCTGGTCTTGTAAAATATGCTGTAGAAAATGGATTAGTTGACTGATATTTGATAATACACTTCTAATACACCAAAGAAAGCTGTATTATTTTAACATCTAAAAACACTCATAAAAACAAAAGGCAATTCTGAAGATATATTTTCAGAATTACCTTTCTTTACTAAATTGTAAAAAAACTACAAAACACTCTCAATCTCTCTTTTGATTCTTTCCTTTTCTTTGTGTGGAAACTTATAACCCGAGCTTATTTTAATATGAAGCTCTTTATCTTCTAAAACTGTTGAATCAGTTTCGGCAATTGAAATTTTAATATTTTTTATATTTTCAAGGATAGCTTTTTTTCCTAATTCGTCTTCAGTTAACGATTCAAAAATTGATGGCAAAAATTTAATCGTTTCCAAAACAAGCTTTCTGTTTTCTTCCGGATAATTGTCTGTATCCAAAACCAGGCTGATTTTAGACGCAGTACTTTTTTCCAAATCTTCTTCAATTATTTTAGCACTGCGCTTTAATTCCAGAATACTTATTTTTGAAGGAGTTTCAAGATTCATAATAGCTTTATCTGCATCACTAAAAGTTATCGCGGCTACCTGCATGCCCGGAACCAATGTAATTCTTGATTTTACATCCAAATCAGAAGTTTCTAAAACCATCAGGAGTTTTTCCTGCCTGGTTCTGTCGTATCCGATAATACAGCCCCGGATTACATTTCCTGTATGAAGCAGTAATTCCAGTTTTGGCAAACTGGAATTATCTTCTGCTTTTTCTGCAAAATCAGCCAGTTTTATAAACCAGCCTGTAAAATCTATAAGCAGATTTTTTTTGTAGGATTCAATCATTACAATTGGCTTTCTACGTATGATGCTATTTGTGAATCGGTTTGTGAACTAAAAGAAGCCTGAACAAGCTGATGTGTCAAAAACAAAGTATTATCTTTTAACTCCATTTTTACCTCATCATTATGCTCGGTATTAGTTAAATGGATAGTAGTAAGTTTATCTTTTAAAGCTTCTTTTCCTAAATCGTCTGCACAAATCTTTTTTACAAATGATTCCAGATCATCAAAAACAATATCCAATCTTTCAAGCGGATATTGATTAAAAGCTGTAAAAGTATTCCAGTCGATATCTACTTTGATATCGTATCCTGCCTTATCTTTCAGTTTTGCTTCAAATTCAGGTAGTTTTTCAACTTTAATGGCTTCTGCTAAACGTTTTTCTGCTAATCCCATGATTTACATTTTTATTATTAATTAAAACTTTATAATACAAATCTAATTCTGAGATTTTTACCAGTAGTCACTATAAATAATGATTTTGTATTTTGAAAAACATGAAATTTACTTCATCTGACACCTCATCATTCAATTGCTTATTTCTTAATTAGTCATTCCTTGTAAATGTTTAGCTGTTTTAATTTGTCATTCCGAATTTCATTTTTTTATCTTCTTCACTAATAACTCTTTCTGCATTGTCCGGGCAATCTATCACTATCATATCCTTATAAAAGAACTTTACCCCTCCATTGAGATACAAATGCAGGTATAAAATTTTAGTTTCCTTTCGGAATACTTTGAATTTATCAATTGGTGAATTTTCAGGCTCTGTCATCAAATCCTTTAGAGGAAAGGGAATTTCGATAGCATAATATTTGTTTTCGATATACGAAAACCATGACAATAAAACGGTGTCTGTGTTTAAAGGAATCTGCACCAGCTCCCTAAAACCTTCTTTACTGGCATAATACTGCCTGTTTTTTGTTTTTGTGCTAATAAATTCTTTATGAGAATAATATCGTATGTTATTTTTGATTTTGATATCAGAAGAATTTCTGTTCACTGTATTTACAAACTGAATATTATCTACTGCCAGAAAAAGATCCATATCATGATTAATAGCCAGAATAATATTCATAAACTCCAAATCCTGCTGTTTCTTTTTATAATAATACTGCCCTGATTTAAAAGTGTAATAAACCATCGGTAACCCAAACAAAATGAACAGCCATGAACAAAAGAGGAAAAGGCTGAATTCGTTTTTTTTCTGATATAAAACCAATAAATAAAACCCGAAATCGGCAATCAATAAAACGGTAAATATGAGCAAGAAAGAAAATATTCGATAACAAGCCGGTTTTAAACCTGCTTCTTCACTGTTTACATTTAAAATTGGAATGAATTTCTTCAGCCCTTTATGAAAATGAATAGTCATGAAAGTCATAACTCCATTAAAAAACACTGTGATCATAATTCCAAAAAAATACATGACAGGATAAGAAACATAAGATACTATCACCAACGGTAAAATAATACTGCTTAGTAATTCCTCAAAATTCAAACAGACAGGCTCAGCTTTTTTATACATCTTATATCTTTTCATCACTATTTAATCAGGAGGTTGATCGTATAGTCATTTCGGGTATTCTTAAGAGACATTCCGGTTTTAAAGGCTATTTCTGGCTTCATCATATTTTTATATTTGAAATCAAATGTATTGTTATTGATTTTTCCGGGAATCACTATTTATGGTGATTTTTCTCATAAATAGTGAATGCCTTTACTTTCTAAAATCGCATTTAAAGTTGATGATTCATGCCCTAATTCCTTAGATTTTTCTGCTGCCTGCAGTGCCTTTTTGGGATTATTGAGTTTGCAATATATTTCAGCCAGATTACAGACATACATTCCGTCTTTCGGGTTACTCAGAATAGCCTTTTCAAAATAAGACAGGGATTCATCATAACGGGACTGCTGGTCATATAAACAGCCGTAATTGTTGTACATATGTGCCAGTGCAGCCGGCTCATGTTGCGTCTTAGCTATAAAATAATCTTTTTTGGCAAAACAGGCTTCAAATCCTTCCTTGTACCATAATATTCTGACTTCCAAAAAATAAGCAAAACCATACTTTGGATCTATCGTTTTAATGGTATTACATTTTTCCTGTGCCAGATCATACTTTTTATCAAATACCAGGTCCCAGCCCTCTTTGTACAGAGTTCTTTTTTGTTGATCTTCGTCTATATCGAGCAAATGATCTTCCATATCTTGTTTTCGGTCCTTTTTAATTTCAATCTTCCAGTCGTTAAATAATAAGGATTTATCGTTGACCTGAATTCTGAATTTCAAATCTGTTTTGGATAAGTTTTCAAAAACAAGGTCAAACTTTACTGAAGTTTCTTCATCTCTGTCTGCTAATTGTAATATGGAATGATATAATTTCCGGGTATTAATGTGTAACATCAGCCAATTGTACAAATAATTTCCCCTGTACACAATTCCAAGTTTTTTAGGCAGGAATCTCAATGCCGTAATTTCCAATTCAACTAACTCACTTTTATATTCATTAAACGCAACATCAAAAACATCCAGATAATTATTTCCTTTAAGTCCTGATATATTAATGTTCCAGGAAATCTTTTTGTTTTGTATTAAAAATCGCTCTTCAATTCCATTAGAGGATTTAATTTTTTCTATCAACCCCGAAAAAACGACCGGATCATTATAATATTCATGTGAATTACGATGTAATTTTATTTTTTCATTTCGAAATTCTTCTGTAACATCATTTGGAATACCGGAAGGAAGATCTATTAAAATAATATCCTCATTAAAAAGACGAATTCCGCCATTGGCAAGAATATGCAGATTGAGTCTTTTGGTTTTCTTACCTCTTAAAACAGCCGAAACATTGGTAGGATATTTTTCCTGTTCAATAACCAGTTTATCAAAAGGAAAAGGCAATTCGAGATCATAATATTTATCTTCGATAATAGAATACCAGGACATAAAAAGAAAATCTGTATTAAATGGCATGTGAATCATACTGCTAAAAATATCTTTTTCTAAATAATAAATCCTGTCACTTTCATTCATTTTGTTCAGTTCCTTTTCTGAATAAAAACAAAGAGGTTTTTCTAGCTTAATGTCAGACATTGTACGCTTCGAAGTATTAGCAAACTGAATAACGTCTATATATGTAAGCAGTTCCCTGTCATGATGAATTTTTAATGAAACTTTTAAATAATTATCTGCCATTGATTTCTCTTCGATATAATAACGGCCATATAGAAAAGCGTAATACAGAAAGGGAATCCCTACCAAAACAGAAAGCCATAACTGAAAATAAAGTTTATTGAACACACCTGTTTTTTGGTAAACAACCAATGTGTAAACACCATAATCAACAAATAAAAATAAACCCGAAATAAGGACAACACCTATTAAAAAATCAAAAGTTATGGCTGTACTTGATTTTCCAAAATAATACAAGTAAAAATAGGCACACCAGGAAATAATCACATTAAAAATGACACCAATTGCAACACCAAAAAAATAGAGCAATCCGTAAGTAATACAAGCTGCAAATACTATTACTGCTACCGGAAAAGCAAGGTCACCGCCAAAATAAACTTCTTCTGTTTTTTTATAAGAACTGTAATTTTTCATCGTTTATTTATTTTCGAAAAAAATATCTAAAGAAATTGCTACTGTTTAGTACAATTTATTTTTATGTATTGGTTTATCAATGATTTTTACAAAATGAAAATTATCTACATAAGCAAAATATAATTTTTCAACTAAATTAAACTTCTCCTGATTTTTATCAATAACAGAATTAATAATGTTTATTACCTTATGGTCTCCAAATTCAAGTTTTTCAGGCCAATTAGGATAGAACGCTGAAAGATTAATCTCAAAACTACTTGAATCAATCTCTTCTAACACATCTTCTATATAACCACTATCACAATTATAAACTGCCTTTTTTAAAGCTTCTTCAAAGTTTCCATTGTCGAAAATCAAACTGCCATAAATATTCAGAAAAGGGACTGTTTCCATCTTTTCATCAATAGAAGTATCAATGTAAACAAAAATGATTGTTGGGTTGTCTTCATGGGACACAATCTCTAATAATGTCTTTTCTATTTGTTTAACTATAAGCAATTCGCTCATAAAATTTCATTCATTTAAATTTTAAAAAATCATTTAACTCGTATTGCCTTTAAAATATTTTTATCTCGAATTACTCTGTATTATTTTATTATATAGTTTCGATAGCCTCTAAAATTCTATTTTTTTTACAAGTTATCATCATCAGTTTCATAAACAACCTCCTCAACTGCCTGTTTTTGTCTTGCCCGTTTTACAAAAACATTATCATTCTCTGCTCCAAGCGCTCTTTGTGTTGGAGTTAAATTTCCGTTAAGCCAGATCATTCTTTCGGTTTGATTCTCAGGAACAAAATTATTCTGCAGTCTTTGGATTGCTTCCTCATAAATCTCTCCAATTACAGGATTTTGGTTTTCTTTCTGTTTTTCGATAAATAAGGGTAAAGCCTCTTTGCATCCTAAATCGGTTAAAGCAAAAACAGCGAATATAGGATTGCTGTTTTTTTCTATATCTTGCAGATATAATAATGGCTCCTCAGTATTTTTTTCTAAAAACCATTTTGCATATAAAGTTTGTTTCACAAAGACATTTTCCTGATAATACTTACCAGTCTTTGTAATAGCATTATTTATAACACTGATATCAAATACTGTTTGAAAATATGTTAACTGAATTGCAATAAAACCGGAAGTCTGATTTGTTTCATAACTTCTTTTCTCTTTACTGCTGAACTTATAAATTTCAAAAACCAGATCAGCAAATTGCTCCCGGTCTTCTTCCTTAAAAGAGGAAATCGCCTGAACCAGTTCTAATAATGTTGAACCATCAGGATCTTTATTTGCTTTTTCGCCATATTCTATTTTTTCTTTTGCATAGGTTTTGGCATATTTAAAAGCGGTATTAAAAAATACAACAACATCTTGTTTGAACTTTGGATTATAATAAGCCTTCACAAGTGCAAAAAGAGATTGTCCGTTTACATATATCCCCTGATGAAACAAAAAACTTTCGCCTTTCAAAAAATCAGTAGCATATTCTAAAACCTTTTGAAATGCTTCTTCATTATCCATCGAAATCATTATATCATATTGCCTGTCAAGATAATAATCGGCAATTTCTATAATTTCTATTCTTAGTTTTTTACTTCTTGTAACATGGTAATCCTGCAAAGCCTTGTTTAAGTAAATCTCTTTTAGCTGATCTGTAACCAGTTTAAATTTGTAATAATCATCTGTGTAATCAATGTAGTTGTACGTTCTTATTTTATCTATTATCACTTTGTATTCAGCAGGATGTTTCGCTGCAAATTCTTTTGTTTCTTTCTCTATTTTGAGTTGAAATTTTTTCATACTACTGTTCTGCTAATTTTAAAATGGACTCTTTTATTGATTCTAAAGTCTGTCCCACTTTTTGAGAAATGATTTTAGAATCTTCGTACTGTGTATATTTATATTTATGATTTTGATCTTTCTCTATCAAAAATCCTCTCACCGGATTTCCTTTTTCGTCCAGATACAGAACTGCATTAGTATCAATACGTTTATCTAATTCAAGAACAAGTGAATAATCATTAGTTCCTTTATCAGAAAAATAAGGAACCGGCTGGTTGTTCATCATTAAAAAAATTCTCGAAATCAGATTTGCATTAGGACCATACGCTTCGTTGTATAATTCTTTATTGGTTTGCAGATTGCAATTCTGAGACCTTAAAACTGTATTGTCATTGAAGAAAAAATAGGATAAAAAACCTGCCAAGGGCTCTGTTTTTGGTGTTACATCTGAATAACTGAAACTATATTTTGTAATCAGTTTATTCTCGACTTCATAAAGTATATTTCCGTTGTTTGAATCCTGAAATTCAACTGTGACACTTCTAAACTTGTTGTCTATTGCCTCATCTTCAACATTTGGCAAACTTTCTTTATAAATGGTATAACCTTTTGGCAAAAACTTAAGCTTAAACAGTTCGGCATAATTTACTGCCATAACCCAGAAATCTACATTTGTAATTTTGCCATCTTTATAATATTCTGAAGCTAAAAGATTTGCGTCATCTAAACGGAATTGTTCTTTATGTACCAATCCGTTTTGGGGTTTATCATTTTTATAAGTGGTTTTAGTGAATTTTAAATTAAATTCCTGTCCCTCATAATTGATCAAATCCAGTAGTGAACAAGTGTAACGGGCAGAAAACATTCCGTTTTCATAATAGTCTATCAGCGGAATTTCAAGTGAGTTTCTGTAAACAAAATAGCCTTCAAAAGGATTTCCTTCTCTATATTTTCCGACCAATTCTCTTTTACCTTCCAGAAAATAACGGTAATTTGTTTCTTCAATTAGTTTTCCTTCATTGTACAAATGTTTGTATTCTGTCTTTCCATCGAAAGAAGTATGGACCAATTCACCGTGTCGTTGTCCAGTATTGTTTAATTTTTCCTGATCGTATTCGTATTCCATATTTTTATTTTGAGCGTTACCAATGATATTTCCAAAAAGTAAAAAGAGTAAGATGAGATTCTTCATTTTAAATCGGTATTAAAAACATTGTTTATTTTGACAGACCAGATATAGCCGTTATTCCGGTCACGAAAATGATCTGTATTTCCAATAATGATGATTTCGTTTAAATCTTCAAGTCTTTCACTTTGTGGAAAAATTTCTTTAATCTGCAAATAACGATTATGGAATTCCGGTACATCCTGAATCGTTAAATCTAAACCTGTCTTACTAAAATTGAGATATTTTATATTTTGCTGCCACATTCCTTCTAAAAAGTGATTAAAAAGCATAAATATGCCAGTGCCATGCCCTATTTCCAGAGTTTCTCCTATTAATAGACAATTATTATCATTACCCGGAATCAGGTTATGAATTTTATAAATCTCAGGGTAATTAAAAAGTATATTTTTAAAAGACAAAATCGTTCCTCCTGCTGATATCCTGCCAAAAAATGGCTCTGCTGAGTTCGTATAATCTGTCCCTGAAAACCAGACACCATCCCGAACTGTTTTACCATTTTGAATTTTAAAAAATGGTACCATTTTATGAATTGGCTGTAAATTTTCAGCACCATAATGTCCGAGACCCTGATTCCAGATTAAGACATCATCATTATCATATTTAGAAATACCATAATCTTCAAGTACATAATAATTTTCAGGATTTGAATCTGAATCCCGGATATGAAGCACAATTCTTTTAGGATTTGACTGATCTATATCTTCATCAATAAAACCCGAATCACCTATCGTTACTTTGCTTTGCCATTGCACCGGTACATAATCATCATGGCTTCCACACGGAATACATTGGTGCCAGCTTCCACTAATTAAAAACGAATCGTCCTGGTCTCTTTGTATAGTGTGAATTTCTGTAGCATATCCTTTGTCAAACAATTGAGAAGTTATAATTGTATTCTCCTTAAATAAAACTAATGCAGCACCCGAATACAAACTTGAAAAATTACTCATCAAATAAATATTCTCGTTCAGATTATAAATACAATTCCATTTTAAGTTTTTGGAAATTTTATATTTATCATTAATCCTTAAAGTATGTCTATCAAATACAAAAATCTGTTGGAGTAAAGATTTATATGCTTCAGTATTCCAAATATTTAATAAAAGAAAAAGATTATTCCCCAAAGCACTGATCCCGGCAATCTCAACACGATGGACATCCTTTAATTTTTCTTTTAAATTTATTGAGCTGATTAATATGTCCAATTTTGTTACCAATTCTAATTAAGGACAATTTTTCGACGGGCTGTTTTATTATCCTTTTCGAGAACAATAAAATAAACCCCTTGTGAGAATTGAGACAAATCAATTATATGATTTTCTTTATTGGTTAAAATCACAATTGTTTTTTGCAATTTTCCCAATACATCATAAACGAAAACCTTATCCAGAACTGCATTTTTTATATTCAAACAATTAGTTGCGTTTTGATTTACTACAGTTTCCTTAAAAATTAAATCCTCTGTTTCTGGCACATTACTTTGTAAATCTGCAAGCAAACCTTTTTTGATCTGTTGTCCATAATTACAGACACTAAAAACAAGACAAAAAATGAGTAAAATATTTTTCATAAAATAGAATTTATTGAGAGAAACTAAGCTTAAGGTATTTTAAGTCATACTAAGCAAATTTAATTTTTACTAAAGCGGAAGGAATCACTATAAATAATGATTTTATGATTTAGTAAAAAAAAAAACAGGCTATCTAAATAATTTATAGATAGCCTGTTTTAAAGTAAACATGAATATTAGTTAGTCTTTAATCAGTTTCGACACATAGGTATTTTTATCACTTATTACTTTGACAAAATAAAGCCCCTGAGTTAAGCCTGATACATTGATTTTTTCAGCACTGTTCTGAGAAGCAAAAGATTGTTTTTTAACTACTTTACCCGCTGAATCTGAAATTATCACTTCTGAAATTTCCTCGTTCAAAGCAGAAACAGTTAATTCATTTGCTACAGGATTAGGATACAACTGAACATTCTCTTCGATATTTTTCTCCAGATCATCTGTAGTAGAAGAATCAGTTTTTCCCGGTTTTAATCCATTTAGAATAGCATCAATAATTTCTGCTTTTTGCTCTTCTGTAATACCGCCTGTATTTGCTGATTTAGAAGTCGTATTAAAGGTTAACTGGTAAGTAAAATCACTATCATAACAATCACATTCCGGTGTGTACATTCCAATGATATACAATTTATTATTTGCAAAAGTATAACCAGGGAAAGTCGTAGTCAGATCCCATGTTGTTGGTGATGAAGTTCCTGCAAAAGGAGGCAGATTACTTCCTGTATTATTTCCATGGGCAAAAGTACTCCAGTTAATCACAACAGAAGGATAAGAAGTTACCTCGGCTACATACCAGTGGTATTTTCTGCAATTTCCTTTAATACTGTCGTCTGTTGTTGCTATACTATTCACTGATGCAATAATTGCATTGTTCGTTCCATTGTGCTGCACCGTAATCGCAAGTCCGGCATCACCTAAAGCACCTACATAAATATCGTCAATGGCTAAGTCATTTCCGTCACCGTTACCTGTTTCGTCAAGATAAATACGAACAGTTTCACTAGTACCTGTTGCCGTAAAAACTAAATCGATATTTTGCCAGTCACAGGCATTAGTTGTTGCTACATTTACTGTAAACACCGTCGAAGTAGTCGTTCCTGCTTCTATTCTAACTTTTGGAAGAATATCAAAAGTACATTGCTTCATATTTTTGAAATTAGCACAAAAACGATAGTTTACTCCTCTTGTCAATCCTGTTATTGTTTGCTCCCAAATCACAGAAGAACCTGATTGCTGAGTTTTTCCATTAACTGTTAAATAATTCGTATTTGAAGCATACGCAACAAGATCTGCGCAAAACGAATGATCGGTTACTGTTGCTCCAAAAGCTGCTGCAGTATTCGTTACGTTATATTGTCCAGGATATGTGGATACATCTAAGGTATAAGTACTTGTAAACCCTGAATTTCCTGCCTCAAAATTACCATTCACAACCAAATTCTCAGAATCACAACAATAGGCGCCTAAATTATTTATACAAAAACAGATGTCATTATCAAAACCTGATGTTTGACCATATTGAACCCCTAAAACAGGATTTGCAGAATACTGAACAACGGTTTGTATGTTTCCGTTTAAATCAACCAAATTAAAAGTGAGTTTTGCCACTACATCATAACAAGTTCCCGGTGTCTGATTTGGAAAATCAGTTGCAGCTACATCAACTGTATAATTAGTACCTGAAACCGTTGAGGCCGAAATACTATTTAACAAATTTCCGTTCTGATAAATTTCAAAACTAATCTGAACATTGGTTGCTGCTGCAGGAACGGTAAATGTTCCATTAAAAGTTTGTTTCGGATTTATACAATCGTGCCCTTTTAAATCTAAATCAATAACTCCTTCTGAAGTATTTTTACAAGTTGTACATGTATCGTCAATATAAGTATATCCATTATGACCTCCCGCAGAACAATCTGAGTTAATAAACATAATTACAACTTCTCTTCCAATATGGCTTGATAAGTCCAGATAAGCACAGCGCCAGTCTCTGTAATACTTCACTCCTTCACCAGGAGAATTAGTTGCACTTATAAAAGGATTTGACGGAGCTGCAATATCTACCATTTTATCTACCGTTACTCCTGACATATCTACCGCTTCTGCAATAAAAAAGACTTCTGAACCGTTTGCGCTTCCGTTTGGGTTTGAGTGACTTTTATCCATCACCATGGCATATTGAAAATAGTATTTTGCATTTGCAGCAGTTACCACAAAACGTTTGGCAATACCTTCTGCTCCATAACCCGGCTGATCATTTCCTAAACGAATTGATTGTGTCCCTGTGGAGCCCGGTGCTGTTTTAGACATTGAAAAAGAAGGAGTCGATGCTAATAAAAGAGCATCTGTTCCTGCTGTTTCAATTGAAGTGAAATTTTGCCCGTAGGCTATACCTGTAAAAGGCAATGCCGAAACACCGGGATTTACTGTCAAGCCATTTTCAATCGGAAGTGTTGTAATTCCGTGTTTAAGGCTCAGACCTGTCCAACCACTGTAACCGCTTTCAAATCCGGGATTTGCACAAGGATTTTTAGACGGTTTTATATTTTGCAAAATAGACTGGATTTGTGTAGAAGATTTAACTGATGGTTCAGATTGATTTTTAATAAATTCTTCAATATTCTTCGCTTTAACTTCTTTAGTCCAACTTACATCATATTCATAATGCAATCTGACATTTCTGACCGTTATTAATGTGTCCTGATATTTTTGTGCAAAAACAGACCCTGACATTAAAATGAGTACTACCGTAATTAGATGTACAATTGTTTTCATAGTAAAGTATTTTGAGGTTAATAAAGTTGTATATACACCTCTATATCAAATTATACTTACAATTGTTACCCTTTAAACTTTAGAAATAAAAAAATGCCTCTCCAAAAAAGTGGAAAGGCATTTTAATAATATCAAAAAAAATTATTTCGTAAGCAGGAGTTCTCTGTATTTAGTCAGCGTCCAGCTTTCATCATCTACCAATAATTCGAGTTTATCACAATGATTACGGATATCTTCAAAATAAGGTTTGACTTTATTACAATAGGCTTCAGCCATTTTTTGAGCATCTGTTAAATGATTTGCTGTTCTTCTTTCGTTAGTCATCGCTTCCACTTTTGAATTGATTCCTTCTATATGACCAGAGATTTCTTTAATCAAAACAATTTGCTCTTTTGCAATGGTTTCAAATTCTTTTCCAAAAATTTCTTTTAAACCTTTTACATTTTCAATTAAGGTGTTTTGATAACGAATAGCCGTTGGAATAACATGATTTCTTGAAATATCACCTAAAACCCTGCCTTCAATCTGGATTTTTTTAGTGTATTCTTCTAATTCTATTTCGTAACGTGCTTCTGCTTCTACGTGATTTAGAATTCCTAATTCAGAAAACAAATCCAATGCTTTTTTAGAAACTTTGGCCTTAATTGCTTCAGGAGTAGTTTTAAAGTTACTTAAACCTCTTTTTGCTGCTTCTTTTTCCCATGCATCACTGTAACCGTCACCTTCAAAAAGGATTTTTTTAGACTCTTTTATATATTCTCTTAAAACATTAAAAATAGCTTCGTCTTTTTTCAACCCTTTGGTATCAATCAAAGTATCCACTTCAATTTTAAAATCTTTCAATTGTTTCGCTACAATCGCATTCAAAGTAGTCATTGCATTGGAACAATTTGAATTTGAACCTACTGCTCTAAACTCGAATTTATTTCCTGTAAAAGCAAAAGGAGACGTTCTGTTTCTGTCGGTATTATCCAAAAGAACATCCGGAATTTTACCCACAACATTCAGTTTTAAATCGGTCTTTTCTTCAGGAGATAATTTTCCGGTAGTTACGCTTTCCAATTCAGTTAAAACTTTGGTTAACTGTTCTCCGATAAATACCGAAATAATAGCCGGAGGTGCTTCATTAGCTCCCAGCCTGTGGTCATTGCTCGCAGTTGCGATAGAAGCTCTCAATAAAGTTTCATTATCATTAACCGCTTTTATAGTATTAATAAAGAATGTTAGAAACTGTAGATTACTCATTGGTGTTTTACTAGGACTCAATAAGTTAACTCCTGTATCAGTCGCCAACGACCAGTTATTATGTTTTCCTGAACCGTTTACACCTTTAAAAGGTTTTTCGTGAAATAAAACTTTAAAATCATGGCGTTCAGCAACTTTTTGCATCACATCCATTAATAAGGAGTTATGGTCAACTGCAAGATTGGTTTCTTCAAAAATTGGAGCCAGCTCAAACTGATTTGGCGCTACCTCGTTATGACGTGTTTTTACAGGAATTCCTAACAACATGCATTCCTGCTCCAAATCTCTCATATAAGTTAAGGCACGAGTTGGAATAGATCCGAAATAATGATCATCTAATTGCTGACCTTTTGCAGAAGTATGTCCTAATAAAGTTCTTCCGGTCATCATCAAATCAGGACGTGAATTTGCCAAAGCTTTATCAATCAGGAAGTATTCCTGCTCCCAGCCCAATGTAGCTGTTACCTTTTTAACATTTTTATCAAAATACCTGCAGACTTCTGTAGCCGCTTCATCCATAGCCGATAAAGCTCTCAATAAAGGAATTTTATTATCTAATGCTTCACCCGTATAAGCAATAAATACAGTTGGGATGCATAAGGTCGTTCCGTAAATAAACGCCGGAGAAGTTGGATCCCATGCCGTGTATCCTCTCGCTTCAAATGTATTTCTGATACCGCCATTCGGAAAACTTGACGCATCTGGTTCCTGCTGTACTAATTGTGCACCACCAAATTTTTCTACAGGATCACTGCCATCATATGAAGTTTCAAAAAAGGCATCATGTTTTTCTGCTGTAGTTCCGGTAAGTGGCTGAAACCAGTGTGTATAATGCGTAACACCTTTAGCCAAAGCCCATTCCTTCATTCCCATAGCAATATAATCTGCCAGTTTTCTGTCTATTTTTGTTCCGTGTTGAATAGCATCCCTCACCCCTTTCAAAGCATCAGAAGTCAAATATTGCTTCATTGCTTTCTCATTAAAAACATTTGCTCCAAAAATGGTTGATTTTCTGTCGATTTCCTCAAAATTTACAGGTTTTCTTGATGAAGCTTCCTGTAAGGCCTGAAAACGTAATGTTGCCATGTATATAATTTTAAAATTCTTAATAGTTGTGATAAAAATAAAGAGGAACAAATATAAAGAATAAAAAAGCCTTTTTTAACTATAACTTCCAGATTTTTGAAAAGGATTATTTCAATAAAAGATTCATTTTTTAAAGAATTTCGAAACACTTTTAAAAAAATATAACAAAACATACGAATATTACTAAGGAAACAAACATTTTTTCATAATTAGGATAGAAATAAATTTAAAAAACCCACATCTTTATTACGAATTTATTTTTAAAACATTAAAAAATTGCTATTTTTTAAATATACCCCTTCGTAAATTGCGCTTATGTAAAAAATTATATCTATCTAAACAAAATACACCCCCTAATTTTCACGGCTTGAAAATTAAATCTATATTTGACCCAGCGAAAAAACAAAAAAAATTAATTTATATTATTATGGCTAAAATTAAGTTAGAGTACATTTGGTTAGATGGATATGAACCAACTCAAAATCTTAGAAGTAAAACTAAAGTTGAAGAGCACGAAAATTTCAAAGGAACATTAGAAGAACTTGGAAACTGGTCATTTGATGGTTCATCAACTAAACAAGCTGAAGGAGGATCTTCTGATTGTCTTTTGGTTCCTGTTGCAATTTATCCGGATCCAACTCGTATCAATGGATATTTAGTAATGTCAGAAGTTATGTATGCTGACGGAACTCCACACCCTTCTAACGGTAGAGCTACTATTGATGATGATAATGATGATTTTTGGTTTGGTTTCGAACAAGAGTATTTCATCATGGATACTAAAACTCAACTTCCACTTGGTTTCCCAGTTGGAGGATACCCTGCTCCACAAGGGATGTACTACTGTTCAGTAGGTGGAAAAAACACACACGGAAGAAAATTAGTTGAAGAGCATGCTGATTTATGTATCGCTGCCGGAATCAACTTCGAAGGAATCAACCAAGAGGTTGCTTGCGGACAATGGGAATTCCAATTATTCGCTAAAGGAGCTAAAAAAGCCGGAGATGAAATCTGGGTTGCTCGTTACCTATTAGACCGTTTGACTGAGAAATATGGTTACTATATTGAATATCACCCAAAACCTCTAGGAGATACAGACTGGAATGGTTCTGGAATGCACGCTAACTTCTCTAACACAGTTCTTAGAACATGTGGTTCTCAGGAAGTTTATGAGAAAATCTGTGAGGCTTTCCGTCCTGTTACAAAAGAGCACATCGCAGTTTACGGAGCTTACAACGAGCAACGTTTAACTGGTAAACACGAAACTGCTTCTATCAATGACTTCTCTTACGGAGTATCTGACAGAGGATGTTCAATCCGTATTCCTTTAATGACTGTTCAAAAAGGATGGAAAGGATGGTTGGAAGACAGAAGACCAGCTTCAAACGGAGACCCATACAAAATTGCTGCAAGAATTATCAAAACTGTTAACTCAGCACTATAATTCAAAGCTTAATTTATATTCTAAAAGTGCCATCGTAATTGATGGCACTTTTTTTATTTAATAAATTATGACCAACATTTACATTTTTCAGTTTGGATAAAACTACAAATCTTAACACCTCTCTGTCCTAAAAGTATAAATACTTCATTTCAAAAGAAATATTCTAATAAAATTAACTTTTAAGTTGAACTCCATAAGCTATCTTTGTATAAACACTTTAAAAACAAAGAATTATGATAGTCTGGACTTTATTTTTATTAGCTGTTATATTTATACTCGCTTTAGATCTAGGCGTTTTCAACAAAACACCACATATCATTAGTACCAAAGAAGCCAGCAAATGGACACTCATTTGGGTTACACTTTCTTTCCTTTTTTCAGGAGTTATTTATTGGCTTTACACTACAGATTATATTGCTAATCCAGATAAACTAAAACCTGCGGTTGCTTCCATGAAGTTTATTACCGGTTATCTGATTGAGCTTTCTTTAAGTGTTGACAATATTTTTGTAATCGCTATTATTTTTGCATCCTTTAAAATTCCGCAAAAATACCAGCACCGCGTTTTATTTTGGGGAATCCTTGGCGCAATCGTCTTCCGTGGATTAATGATTTTCTTTGGCGTGATGCTCATCAATAAATTTAGCTGGACTACTTATTTATTTGGCGGCTTCCTTATTTTTACAGCCATAAAAATGCTTTTTTCAAACGAAGGAGAAGATTTTCACCCCAAAGACTCTTTTATTTACAAAACATTAGGAAAAATTATCCCGATAACTTCTCACACAGATCATGAAAAATTTTTCATTCTGAACGAAAAAGGAAAAAAAGCAGCCACTCCTTTATTTGTAGCCCTTATAGTTATTGAATTTATGGATGTACTATTTGCTGTAGACAGTGTTCCTGCAATTCTGGCGATTACCTCTGACCCATTTTTGGTATTCAGCTCCAATATTTTTGCAATTCTGGGATTACGTTCTATGTACTTTTTCCTTGCAAATATGCTGGCAAAATTCAGTTATCTTGAATATAGCTTAGTTGCTATTTTGGCTTTTGTAGGATTAAAAATGATACTTCACGATTACATCCACCTTCCTGAATGGGCTTCATTAGGATTTATCGCTGTTTCACTCTTAGTTGGGATTCTGGTTTCTCTGAAATTTGGAAAAGAAAAAGAACTTACGGATTTAGAATAGATTAAAATCATAAATAAAAACTTTCAAAAATAAACATAACAAGTAGGATTATACGTTATTAAAAAGCTATTTTTGCCTCATTATAAATTATAAATTTTATCATGAGAAAAAATTACGTTCATCTCGTTTTACTGCTCTTATTAAACATTTCAATGTTTGGGCAAAAAGTTACGCTTACCCCCACGTTAGTAAACGGATTAGGTTTTAGTAGCGGATCTATTAATTTAGGATCTATACCAACATCAACTATTTCACTATCAGTAAAAGTAGAGATTCCCACAGCAGCTGCCGTGGGAGATCAAGGCACTATAAAAATCTACTTCTCAAAAGGAACTGCTTTAGGATCAAATATAACTACAGGTGGTGATGGTGGAGCATTGTATTTTGGCGGAGGAAAAGTTGCTACCAGAAGTTTTATCATAAACTTGAACTGGAGCGATTTTTTAACCTCTGGTGGTTTTATATTTGCTGAATACAATAATGGCGTTACATACAAGAGCTCAAATATTACGGTTATTAAAAACTCTACTGTGAACACAGGGACAAATTTAAATCCTCCAGCAGATGCCCCTAACCCAAATAAAATTGTTAACACTTTATGCTGCAATCAAACTATTAGATTGGGAGATAAACCCGCTCCAATAACTGGTTCACAATATTTAAATCCTTATGAAGGCTTACCGTATGGAATAACTCGTAGAATAATCATTAATAACGGTAATATTGATAATTATGACGATCTAAATAAAATTTTATATTTAGATTATACAACAGAATTAAAAGATATAACTATTAATAGACAACTTGGATACGTTTATGGTAATGAGTATCCAAATCAAAGTAATACTGTAAAAATAAAAGTAGTCCCTTCTCCAATTTTAAGCAACAACATTGGTCCAAATAATGCTACTGATGCAAATTCAGATGGCTTTGTTGAGTTTTCAAGTTTAAAATCTATTGATTTTATTGGTACTGCTTCAATGGTAGACTTAAACATTCTAAGAGATCCATATCATGTATACGATAGAGCTGATGAAATCTCTAGAGATGCAACTTATTCATGGGAGTACGCTAAAACAAACAAGGATAATTTAACTCTTAAAAATTGGATTCCAATAATTAGTGATAATTCTTCTAATTTATATGGTTTTACTCCACCGAATTCAAATTCAGAAGATAATTATTACGTAGTTAGAAGAATTGCATCATATGGCGGAATCTCAAGAGTTAGCAATGAAGTTAAAATAATGACTAGAGGAATGAGATACAATAACATCATTTGTTGTGATCAAACTTTAAACATATCATCATTAACAAATTTTGAGGCTCCTACAATTATAAATGGATCAACACCAATTATGGACGAAACAAATATCCAAGGAACAAATTTTAAAACAAACTCTATTTCATATCAATGGCAAAGTCAAACTATATCGAGAGGAATCTCAATTTGGTCTGATATATCTGGAGCAACTTCGAAAGATTACTTACCTCCATTATCTTCATTAAAAGTAATAAACAATGGTGGTCGTACTGGTGTTGCTACTTTTAAATTTGAATCTTCTTACAATTATAGAAGAATAGCAAAAATTAACTATCAATATTATGATACTAAATTGATTAATAAAACAACATCTAGCTTTAGCAATGAAATCTCTCTAAGCGGAAGTTCAAGTGAAGCTTATACAAAAATATACCCAAATCCTACATCATCAACTTTAAATATTCAAAGTAAGGATGATATTTCAAATGCCAAATTAAGAATTACAAATATTATGGGAATTACGACCAACTATAATTTCTCAGTAATAAATTCGAATTTAATCAGTATAGATGTTTCACAATTAACAGCTGGCACGTATTTTATTAGTATTGATACTAGGGATAATTTCAATAGTACATTTATAAAACAATAAAACTTAACTAAACCACTCTGTACTTTCAGTGCAGAGGTTTGTTTGACGAGAGACTTTCAGTTTCTCAATTTTGAAAACTTTTTATCAATATTAAAAAAGTCAAAGACTATATTTTTTCGCATTACTAAAGTACTACAATAAATTGCAGAGTTTTAAACCCCGATCTGAGAGCAATAAAAAAAGGAAATCTTACGATTTCCTTTTTGCTTTTAAAATAATAATTAGTTTAATTTTTGAACGTTACTATCGTCAATATTATATCTTTCGATAACTTCATTATAATCTGAATAATCAGGCTTTACTTTTTTAGCATTTAATCCATCATCACCAGGAACAATTACAATCCTAAATGTTTTTCCTGTTCTAAAACTATTAGGCAACTCAGATAAATCACTCAAGCTACCTTTTATAAAGATTGTAATTCTATTTTTCGAGAAAGTGTAATTATATTGAGCTGACTCTAATCCATCATTAAAATAGTATATCTGGGGTAATAATGCCCAACTATCTCCCCCAGCTGTACCAACTAATTCATATACTAAAATATTATCTCCTGATAACATTCCTGACGGATTGCTAGTAACAGAATAGTTGGGTCCAACAAAGTTAGCATCAACTTCATAAACATAAGAAATCGGACCTGGCTCTCCCGGAGGCCCTTCCGGTCCTTCACAACTTGTAAATGCAAATAATCCAACAACTGCAAAAAGTGTCAATATCTTTTTCATAATATATTTTTTTTAAAGTTTATATTTAAAGGTATTCCAAAAATCAAACCAAAAAAAAAATTTAACGGTCTATAAGCAAAATTTTCTCATTATTTTTCAGCAATTACCTGATTGTCAATAAAAATTTTATCGAAAACAACAAATGGAAAGACAGTGAATTCTGCCAATATTAGCAAGGCGTACTAATATTATTTATTTATAAAAGACATAAAAAAACCATCAACAAATTTGATGGTTAATATTTTAGAAATATATGATTTTTTACATAATCGTCGCTCTGTGCTCCTGTCTGTATTCTGAAGCGCTTTTACCTGTATATTGTTTAAACGATTTACTGAAATGACTAAAGTTATTAAATCCACTTTCATAACAAACTTCGTTTATACTTATAGGTTTCTCTGCCAAAAGTTTTGAAGCATGAACCAAGCGGTATTCGTTTACAAATTCTGTAAATGTTTTATTGGATATTTTTTTAAAATAACGACAGAAAGACGATGTTGTCATACTTACCAGACTCGAAACTTCGTCTACAGAAATTGGTTCCTGAAAATGATCTTTCACATAACTAAATACTATATTCATTCGGTCATTATCCGGCACCTGCATTTCCATTAAAAATCCATCAGCATTTAAAATCGTATATTCTTCAGAAGACGCTAAATCTTTTAGAATACTCAAAAGAGTCAGGAAACGTTCAAACGGAGATTTGTTCTCCATTAACTCCATTCTGGTTCCGATTAACTTTTTAGTTTCCCCTCCAAACGCAATTCCGGCCTTCGCCTGTTCAAGAAGTTTCTGAATCTTTTTCATTTCAGGAATATTAAAAAAATCATTCCCTAGAAAATCAGGTTTAAAATGAATAACCGTTTCATCCTTATTTCCCGTTTTTTCATTAGTAAATCCACAGTGCGGCAAATTAGAACCTATCAGAATTAAGGATCCATTGGTATAATACGAAATATGACTTCCTATTTGCCTCTTCCCTGCTCCGCCATTCACAAAAACAATTTCAATTTCGGGATGATAGTGCAATAAGTGCGATTTACTGTTCGTCTTATGAGCATGCTTGGTATAGGTAAAGGAACTTCCGTATGAGTTTGATATTATCTCAAGAGCTGGGGCAATTGGTTTCATTTCATAAAGATTAAATAATAAAAACAAAATTAACAAAAAAGCCTAAAATAATTCAAACTTTAACCTACATCGCTTTCGTAAATGAGAATATTGCATTAATATTAACAAACAAGTGCATACAAAAAACGCTTTTACAGCAGAAGTAATTTAACCTCAAAGAATTAGACTATTAAATACTAAAGCTATGAAAAAGATTTTAAATTAAGTTTAGGATACTAATACTTTTCAGATTTTTAAAAATCAATTCTTCAAACAATTAAAAAACGACATTTTTTTGAAAGGAAAAATTCGCACATATATGAGACTTTTTTTTGCTTAAGCTTAAAATGTCGTTATACTGAAGAAAACAAATTTGTTCTCAAATTATCCTTGTTTTATTGATTTTCCAAACTTTTATGCAATAAAACATATATTTACACCTCTCAAATTACAGTTTTTCAAATCAAGAAATAGATAAAAATTGCGATACCCTTATTTTTTTCCTACAAAAATTACATTATCTCAACAAAAACAATATTTTGTTTTTTGAATTCGTAATGGGTGCAAAAATTTTAAAAAATAATAGCCAAATTCGCAAAAACACCAAGAATAATTCAAATTTTAACATATAACGGTTTCGTAAATGCGAATATAGCATATATATCTGCAAATACGGTTGTGTATTTTCACACATTACAGAAGTAATTTAGCACTATAGAATTAGAACAAATAATTTTAAAAATATTAATCATGAAAAAGATGTTAAAATTAAGTTTAGTATGTGCAGTACTTTTTACAGGAAGTATTTATGCAATCGGAGGAAATGAAGATTTTACTCTTCATGTAATTAAAGAGAATGGAAAAGAAGTGACTTTTGCATTAAACAATGTAAATAAAGCACACTTATCTATATATGATAAAGAAGGAACCCTGATTTATTCTGAAAATGCTACAGGTAAAGACGGGATTCTAAAAACTTTCAGCTTTGCAGAATTTCCGGAAGGAACTTATTTCTTAGTAATTGATGATAGTACACAGACTACAAAACACGAAATTACGATTACTGATGACACTACGGTTTTATCAACAAAAGCAATTTCTTCAATTTATAAAGCAGGAATCTCTGCTAAAAATACTAGCGTAGCAGTACGCTAAAAAAGTTATACTGCATACAGTATAAAATGAGGTTAGATAGTTAGTAAAGTTTAAAACTTAACGGTTTTAAAACAGCTCTTGGTGGTTCTTGAGCTGTTTTTTTTTGTTTTAATTCTTCCGAAATAAAATAAAAAGACAATTTTGATGTAACTAAAAAACAGTCTAAACATGATAAAACAAAAAATCCTCAAAATAGTTGTTTTTTAAAAAAAAACTACAAACCATTTAATAAAACTAATGATAATAATTCTATATTTTGACTTATATAGTTTTACAAATAAGAATATAATATATAAATATGAAAACACAGTCGTGCAAAACAATAAATTACACGAGTAATTAAAAATCAAATAATTAAATCAATTTAAAAACTATTGACATAAAAAAGATTTCAATCTTCATGTATTAAAAAGGGAATAGCAAATTGATCACTTTTGCTCTGAACAATGTAAAAAAGCAAAATTGGCAATCTATAACACAGACGGTACGCTTATTTATCCCTAAAGCGCTACAGGCAAAAACGGAATTTTAAGAACATTCAGTTTAGAGGAATTTCCGGAAAAAACTTATTTCATGGAATCTATGCGTTTTTATTTTCAAATCCATCTTCAATAAACCATGATTTTCTTTAACAAAACATACATTTACACCTCTTGAATTACACTTTTACAAAATAAACAACAAACAAAAATTGCAATAACCTTAATTTTTTCCTACAAAAATTACACTTTTTCAGCAAAACTGATTCAATAGACTTTATATTCGTAATTGATGTGAAAATTTTAAAAAATAATAATCAAATTAGCAAAAATACCAAGAATAATCCAAAATTTAACATATAACGGTTTCGTAAATGCGAATACAGCATATATATCTGCAAATACCGTTGTGGATTTTCATGCATTACTGAAGTAATTTAGCACTATAGAATTAGAACAAAAAAACTTTAAAATATAGTAATCATGAAAAAGATGTTAAAATTAAGTTTAGTAATTGCAGTACTTTTTTCAGGAATTAATACATACGCAATTGACGGAAATGAAGATTATATCCTTCATATAATTAAAGAAAATGGCAACGAAGTTACATTTGGATTAGAAAATGCGACCCAAGCAAAATTAATGATATACGATCAGGATGGAACTATACTTTATTCTGAAAATGCTTCAGGAAAAGATGGAATCCTAAAAAGAATCACATTTGAAGATTTTCCAGAAGGAACTTATATCTTAAAAATAGAAGATAAAGCAAAAATTACAAAACATGAAATAACTGTTACTTATAACAAAGTGGTTTTATCACCTAAAGCAATTTCATCAGTTTATAAAGCAGGTTCTGCTGAAAATACAAGCGTAGCAGTACGCTAAAAAAGTTATACTGCATACACAGTATAAAATGAGGTTAGATAGTTAGTAAAGTTTAAAACTTAACGGTTTTTAAAACAGCTCTTGGTGGTTCTTGAGCTGTTTTTTTTTGTTTTTAATTCTTCGAAAAAATACAATTTTAATATGATTAAAAAATAATGTAAACATCATAAAATAGTAAATTCCAAAGTAGTTATTTTTTAAATTATTGTAAACAATTTAACAAAACACATGATAATAATTTTACATTTTAACCTATATCGGTTTCGTAAATGAGAATATAGCACATAAATAAGAAAACACAGTAGCACGAAATAATCAATTATACAAGTAATTTAGCATCAGAGAATTAAACTATTAATTTAAAAACTATTGACATGAAAAAGATTTCAAAATTAAGTTTAGTGTTAGCAGTGCTTTTTGGAACAAGTACTTATGCTATCGATGGTAATGAAGATTTCAATCTTCATGTATTAAAAGGAAATGGTAAATTGATCACTTTTGCTCTGAACAATGTAAAAAAAGCAAAATTGACAATCTATGACACAGACGGCACGCTCATTTATTCTGAAAGCGCAACAGGCAAAGATGGAATTTTAAGAACATTCAGTTTAGAAGAATTTCCGGAAGGGACTTATTTCCTGGAAGTAGAAGACAGTGTAAAAAAAGTAAAACATGAAATTACAATTACAGGCAATAAATCAATTTTGTCTACAAAAGCAATTTCATCAGTTTACAAAACAGATTCTGCTAAAAATTCGAACGTAGCTGCACGTTAATTTAAAATTTATACAATTTTGTATAAAAAAATGGTTTGGTAGTTACAGCATTAAAAAGTAAATGCTTTTATTGAGAAACAGCTCATTTGGTTATTGGGCTGTTTTTTTTATGCGTTTTTATTTTCAAATCCATCTTCAATAAACCATGATTTTATTTGAAAAACAAATTCGCACATCTCACCTGTTTTTGTCAGTTGAAATTCAAATTGCCGACAAGTTAAAGAAAACGAATTTGTTCTCAAATTATCCTTATTTTACTATTTTCACATGATTTTCTTCAACGAAACATACATTTACACCTCTTGGATTACACTTTTACAAAATAAACAACAAATAAAAATTGCAATAACCTTAATTTTTTCCTACAAAAATTACATTTTTTCAACAAAACCGATCCAATGGGCTTTATATTCGTAATCGATGTGAAAATTTTAAAAAATAATAACCAAATCAGCAAAAACACCAAGAATAATTTAAAATTTAACATATAACGGTTTCGTAAATGAGAATATAGCATATATATCTGCAAATATGGTTGTGCGTTTTGGCGCATAACAGAAGTAATTTAGCACTATAGAATTAGAACAAATAATTTAAAAAATATTGATCATGAAAAAGATGTTAAAATTAAGTTTAGTATGTGCAGTACTTTTCACAGGAAGTACTTATGCAATTGACGGAAATGGAGGTTTTGCTCTTCATGTAATTAAAGGAAACGGTAAAGAAGTAACTTTTGCTTTAAATAATGTAAAAAAAGCTCATTTAGCTATATATGACACTGATGGTACTCTTATTTATTCTGAAAATGCTTCAGGTAAAGACGGAATCCTAAAAACCTTCAGCTTTGAGGAGTTTCCATCAGGAAAATATTTCCTTTTAATTGAAGACAGCGTAAAAACAACAAAACACGAAATTACGATTACTGATAAAGCTACGGTTTTATCTACAAAAGCAATTTCTTCAGTTTATAAAAACACAAGCGTAGCAGTACGCTAAAAAAGTTATACTGCATACAGTATAAAATGAGGTTAGATAGTTAGTAAAGTTTAAAACTTAACGGTTTTTAAAACAGCTCTTGGTGGTTCTTGAGCTGTTTTTTTTATCCAAAAGCTTCAAAATAAATACGTTTTAAAAATTTTAACAAACTATTACTGAAAAAAGACAACCGATTGTTTGTTAAAAATTTAGAAATAATTCAAAATAACAAAACCATCAGCCCAATAAATACGTACATATAGAAGAAAAAACACGGAAATACTTTTAATTCAACAACTTACTGTTAATAAAAAAGATAGTAAAATTTTTGAAATATGGTAACTATTTGTAGTTTTGTCAATACCACGAATAAGAAAATTAAAATTAAAAATTAAAAAAAGAGATGAAACAAATCCTAAGATTGAGCTTTGTTGTAGCTGTATTTTTAACAACACTAAGTACTTATGCAAATAATGAAAAAGGCGATTATATCCTGTATATAAAAACCGGAAACGGAAAAGTAGTCAGCTTTACCTTAAACGCTGATGAAAAATCCAATTTTTCTATTCTTGATGAAAATCAAAATTTACTTTACTCAGGAGAAGTTTCTTCAAATGAATTAGAAGTTTCAAAAACCTTAAGCCTCGAAACCTACCCTGCAGGAACTTATTACTTAAAAGTTTCAGAAAACAACAAAGTAGTAAATCATAAAATTAGAGTTTCTGCAAAAAAATCAAAAGCAATTGCATTAGACCAGTCTGTAAACGAAAGCCCAGCTTTTCGTCGATAATAATATTTGCCCCCAATTTATCTATGTAAAGAACAGTTTCGCAAGGAACTGTTTTTTTATGTATTATCTTTACGCAAACGGGAACCAATTTCGACAAGTTTCCAAAAACTATGTGCCTCTGACGGAATGACTATTTTTTGAAATTCTTTATAATAAGAAGAATGTACAAAAGCATACATGTAATCTAACATATCTATTATTGTAAAACTTTGCCTGAATTCCGGCCGCAATTCATCGCTATTAGCAAAGCATACATTTCCTGGTTCTTTTTCAAATAAAAATAGTAAACCGGAACGATCTGCAAACCATTGTATAATTTCATTATTTGGGGCAAATTTAGAATCCGATTGATAAAAAAGAGTTCCCGGAGTAAAACAAGTTATGTCTCCATCATCAATAATTTTTAAAACAATATTTTCTAAACTAACACTATCTAAAAACTGGGGAATATTTCCCTCTATAATCAAAGTGCTCATTTTATTGTAATACTCCTGAATAGTCATAACAGTGCCAGTTTAATTAACTATAACCCGTTGGATGAAATTAAAAATAAGTATCAGGCTGAGCGGAGTCGAAGCCCTTTCGTATTCAAAAGCCTTCGACTCCGCTCAGGATGACACCAATTCCTTAAGTTATAAATAATGTTTTACTCCCAATTTTATACTTTTATTAATCAAATCATTTTTTTTAATCAATTTCACTCAACGGGTTAACCATAAAATTATACTATATAACTGAATTGAATATTTTTCTGCCTTAAAATGTCTGAAAAATTTTAGATAACTCCCTTAAAATCGTTAAATTTTCTAAAAAAATCACCAAAACATATCTTATTTAACTGATTTAGATATATTTGCGAAAACAAAAAACAATACCACCAAGCTATTCTCTTAATCCTATGCGTATGCAAAAAAGACTTTTTATTTTAGTATTATGGGCTATTTTTTCATTTAGTGCTTCAGCCCAAAATGAAAAAGTATTTATTACAGACAAAGTAAGCGACAAATATGCTTATGTAGATGTAATGAAAACATACGAAAGAATTGCTGCAAAAGGCTACAAGTCAGTAGACTTATTTCAAAAATTAGGAGATTCATCTTATTCACATTTTAAACTGGAAAAGGCTGCCGAATGGTATAGCAAGCTTTTTTCACTGACTTTAGATTTAGCTCCTGAATATTATTATCGTTATGCAGAATCGTTACGATTTATTTGTGAAAATGAAAAGGCGGATGCTGTTCTTGAAAAGCTGAAAATAAAAGGAATAATAAAGAAAAAGGTTTAATACATCTACTCTTCTAAAATAATAAAAGCAGCTCTTCATCAGGCTGCTTTTTATATTTCTATTGTGCTTATTATTTTCCTTTAAGTAATTTTTCTAAATATTCGATTTTATCTTTTTCCGACTGAAGCAAACGCTCATAAAGGTTTTTATTTTCTTCTACAGTTTCCATTAATTTATCTAATGGATTGAAAGTGCAATTACTAAGTCCAAAATAGTTGTTAGGACTTTCATTGAAGGTATTAAAATAATTGATCACGCCTTCTTCAGAAAAATTCTTAATGGCTTCAACCGTCACACCAAGTGCTTTTGCCACTTCGATAAGCTTTTGCTCATCTATCGTTTCACTGTTTTCTAAAGCCGAAACTGCTTGCTGGTTTGTTCCTAAAGCTTGTGCCAATGCTTCCTGTTTCATGTCACGAAGTTCACGAATGCGGCTTATTTTTCGTCCTATATGATTTGGTTTTGTAAGTGTGCTCATAATTCAAAGATAATAATTAAGTTCATTAACAAGAAATATGTAAAAAACATATTTAGCGCCGTATCATACGGCAAAAAATGATTTGATACCGTGTAATCTATTTCTTTCTTGCGGTGTGAAACAAAAATACATTTTTTCTGATAATAATACCGATTGCATATTCAATTATAGTCCAATTTCATTGTACCATTTTCATATCACATCGGCATTATACCAGAATATTTTGGACTAAAATACAAATCAAATTGGTATAATAAATTCTAAAAGTCAAATTCTAAAACGATTCACACTCAAAAACCAACGAAATGGAAACCACTGAAATTAGAAATTTAGAAATTCTCAAAAAATTAGCTGCCCGGTCTTTTCAAACATTAAAACCGGCTCCTGACAATTCAAAAGCGTACATTGCTCAAATTAAGCTTTCTAATTATGTCGAACTCGGAGGCTTAATTACTGATCTGCTTAAATTGTGCATTTTGGCGCTGGATCCGGAAATACCTAAAATTGCTGATAAAAACAATGAACCTATTAATGTGGGACTTATTTTAGAAACTGTACTTCAGCTGTTGCCTTTGGAAGAAATGGAGGTTTTGAGTGATTTTGGGGAGGTTGTTGGTGGTTATGATTGAGTTTTTTAAAAGCAACCTCAATATTGTCATTCCCAAAGAGAAGGAATCTTTATGCTGGCGCGAGCGCAATGTCATTAAGTTAAGAGATTTTAGATTGAGGATTAACGATTTTTGATTTCAGATTTGGTTTGGCTAAATATTAGATTGTTGATTTTAGGAGGTTTTATATCAATAATCAAAAATAAGCTATCATTTTATCTTTTAATCCTGAACTTAATGACATTAGACACAAGCGTAGCAATACAGCAATAAAGAAATTAAAAGTATTAGGATTAATCAACCAATTGAAACATGAATTTATTCCGTTGCTCCGATGTATCTCTCCGCAATTAAAATTTCTATTTTTATAAATTATAGATATTTGTTTATTTGATATTTGAAGTGAATAAAAAAAACTGTATGTTTATATTTCAAAATCAAATCTAATAAATTTTAATATGTCAGACAAAGAAACACCAAGACCACAACCCACCCAAAAACCACCTGAAAGACCAACTACTTCTCCAGATAGAGGCTTAGAGCAAAAAGGAATTCCAAGACCCCCTAAAAGGTAATTAGAAAAAATATAAAAGTACAAATCAAACCTACAAACATAAGAAACATACTAATATTATTATAACGTGTTGTTAGGTTTGAGAACTTTTCTGATTTTCTATCATAATCATCTCGACAATCGGTTAACTTTTCTAATGCAACTATTAAATCTTCAGTTTCTGATAAAGCTTTCTTTTCTTCAATTTCAATTTCACAGTCATACATCAAATAGCTTTGAAGATTAGCTTTATATCCATATTGTTGAGATACAAAATTAAGAATTATGCCTCCTAAAAAAGAACCAGCTGACACTTTAATATATAGTGTTTCGGCACATAAATTATGAGTAGTAGCAATATATTTAATTGTTTCCAAGCAAACATAAATTCCGGCACCACAAATTGAAATTATTAACAAATCAATTCTTTGAATACTATAAAACATTCCATCCCAAGATTGTTTTTTTCCTTCTAATGAATTTGCCATGTTTAAATTATTTAATAATTACTATGTATTTTAGCACTTGTCAATTTCAACTCTAACAGAAATATCTTCTTTTACTCTTTAATCAAATGTTTTTAATTGCAAAAAAAATGATATTTATTTTGGTATAACAAACATACCAAAATAAGTAATTAATACTTAAAATTATTACAGTAACAAAAATAAAATCTCAATAAAACATCTGTTGTATCTAATATCAATTTCCCATTAAAACATTATAAATCAGTTTGTTCTATTTATAATCATTTATTAAATTAGATTATTTCATTATAAATTCTTTCTATTAAAATGGATTGACAACCTATTATATTAAGAGTACCTTTGTAACATCAAAAGTTAAGCTCAAGAAAGTAACATGTTGCTTTTCTGAGGTTGGACTGAATGGTTAAGGCACCTGTCTGATAAACAGTGTTAGGATAACACCTATACGGGTTCGAGCCCCGTACCTCCCGCTAAATGGCTCAGCGATGAGCCATTTTTAATCAGGGGTAAATTAAACAATAAAAATTCTACATATTTCTCCTATACTGCCCACCCACTTCAAACAAAGCCGAAGTAATCTGTCCGAGCGAACAAACCTTTGTAGCTTCCATTAAATAATCGAATAAGTTTTCGTTTTTAATAGCCGCTTGCTGCAAAGCATTTAAATGCTCGTTTACTTTTGCTTCGTGGAAATTATGCAGATTATCCAGCATCGTAATCTGGTATTGTTTTTCTTCTTCTGTGGCACGAATAACCTCTGCCGGAATTACAGTCGGCGAACCTTTTGAACTCAAGAAAGTGTTTACACCCACAATTGGGAAATCGCCATTATGTTTTAAGGTTTCGTAATACAAACTTTCTTCCTGAATTTTAGAACGTTGGTACATTGTTTCCATTGCGCCTAGAACTCCGCCTCTTTCTGTAATTCTGTCGAATTCTTGAAGAACGGCTTCTTCTACTAAATCGGTTAATTCTTCGATGATGAACGAACCCTGAATTGGGTTTTCGTTTTTCGCTAAACCTAATTCTTTATTGATAATCAGCTGAACCGCCATGGCACGACGAACAGATTCTTCTGTTGGCGTTGTAATCGCTTCGTCGTAAGCGTTTGTGTGCAATGAATTACAGTTGTCATAAATTGCGTATAAAGCCTGCAAAGTCGTTCTGATATCGTTGAAATCAATTTCCTGCGCGTGTAAAGAACGCCCGGAAGTCTGAATATGGTATTTCAGCATTTGGGCTCTTTCGTTGGCTCCGTATTTATTTTTCATGGCTTTTGCCCAAATTTTACGCGCCACACGACCAATTACTGAATATTCCGGATCTACTCCATTTGAGAAGAAGAACGATAAATTTGGTCCAAAATCGTTGATGTTCATTCCACGGCTCAAATAATATTCAACGTAAGTGAAACCATTTGAAAGCGTAAACGCCAATTGCGTAATTGGGTTTGCTCCCGCCTCGGCAATATGATATCCGGAAATCGAAACCGAATAGAAATTACGAACGTTTTTATTGATAAAATATTCCTGAACGTCTCCCATTAATCGCAACGCAAATTCTGTTGAGAAAATACAAGTATTCTGCGCCTGATCTTCTTTTAAAATATCAGCCTGAACTGTTCCTCTAACTTGCGATAAAGTTTTGGTTTTAATTTCATTATAAACTTCCAAAGGCAAAACCTGATCTCCCGTAACGCCCAAAAGCATTAATCCTAAACCGTTGTTTTCAGCTGGAAGTTCGCCTTGGTATTTCGGTCTTTCTATTCCTTTGTCTTTATATATTTTGTTGATTTTAGCTTCAACTTCTTTTTCTAAATCATTGGCTTTAATGTACAATTCACATTGCTGATCGATTGCCGCATTCATAAAGAAACCTAAAAGCATTGGCGCAGGCCCGTTAATCGTCATACTTACTGAAGTCAATGCATGAACCAAATCGAAACCTGAATATAGTTTTTTAGCATCGTCTAAACAGCAGATAGAAACTCCCGCATTTCCAATTTTCCCGTAAATATCCGGACGTAAATCTGGATCGTTTCCGTATAAAGTCACACTATCAAAAGCGGTCGAAAGGCGTTTTGCCGGCATTCCCGCACTTACGTAATGAAAACGCTTGTTGGTTCTTTCCGGTCCGCCCTCGCCTGCAAACATCCTTGACGGATCTTCGCCTTCACGTTTAAACGGATATAATCCCGAAGCAAACGGAAATTCTCCAGGAATATTTTCCTGTAAATTCCAACGCAGGATATCACCCCAGCCTTCATATTTAGGCAAAGCAATTTTCGGAATTTGTAAATGCGATAAACTTTCAGAATGTGTCGCGATTTTGATTTCTTTATCACGAACTTTAAATGAGTAAACCGGATTTTTGTATTTCGCAACTTTATCAGCCCAATTCAGGATAATTTCCCAATTGTACGGATCTAAATCCATTTTTACTTTATCGAATTGATTCAGTAAAAGATTTAAAAAGATTCTGTTTTCGTCGTGTTCTGCAATTCCGCCTGGTAAAACAGTCGAATCATCAATTCCTGCTTTTCTAATTTGAGGAACTTTTCCTGAAACTGATTCTATGGTTTTAAAAATTCCGTATAATTTCTGAGCTACTTTTTGCTGTGCAGTTGCCGTTTCATCATAACTTCTGTTATTCTCAGCGATTTCAGATAAATAACGTGTTCTTCCCGACGGAATCACGAATATTTTCTCGCTCATTTCTTTAGTGATTTCAAAAGTCGATTTCAAATCTGAATCGGTTTTCTCTACCACTTTATCCATAATCGCTTTATAAAGCGTGTTCATTCCCGGATCGTTAAACTGCGAAGCAATTGTTCCGAAAACCGGCATTTCGTCCGGATTTTTATCCCACAGATTATGGTTGCGCTGGTATTGTTTTTTTACATCACGCAATGCATCAAGCGCACCACGTTTATCAAATTTGTTCAGGGCTACTAAATCGGCAAAATCAAGCATGTCGATTTTTTCCAATTGTGTTGCTGCACCAAATTCTGGCGTCATTACATATAAAGAAACATCCGAATGATCCATAATCTCCGTATCAGACTGACCGATTCCGGAAGTTTCCAGAATAATCAAATCGTATTTTGCAGCTTTCAAAACCTGAATCGCTTCGGCTACATATTTAGACAAAGCCAAATTCGACTGACGCGTCGCCAGTGAACGCATATAAACACGAGGATTATTAATCGCATTCATTCGGATTCTGTCTCCTAAAAGTGCTCCTCCTGTTTTTCTTTTCGAAGGATCGACAGAAATCAATCCGATTGTTTTTTCCGGGAAATCAATTAAGAAACGGCGCACTAATTCATCAACCAAAGATGATTTTCCGGCACCGCCCGTTCCTGTAATTCCTAAAACCGGAATTTTAGAATTCGTATTAATTTCATGAATTTTGTCAAAAGCTGATTTCGCAATTTCAGGGAAATTTTCTGCAGAAGAAATCAAACGTGCAATTGCAGTTGGTGTTTTGCTTTCGATATAATCGATTTCTCCGTTCAATTTATCTCCAATAGAAAAATCGGCACGTTCAACCAAATCATTAATCATTCCCTGAAGTCCTAACGAACGTCCGTCATCCGGAGAATAAATTCTTGTAATTCCATATTCATGCAATTCAGAGATCTCGCTTGGCAGAATTACACCTCCCCCGCCTCCGAAAATTTTAATGTGCCCTGCTCCTTTTTCATGAAGCAGATCGTACATATATTTAAAGTATTCATTGTGTCCGCCTTGGTACGATGTCATTGCGATCGCATTAGCATCTTCCTGAATGGCAGTATTTACTACTTCTTCAACGCTTCTGTCGTGTCCAAGATGAATAACTTCGACTCCGGTTGACTGAATAATACGGCGCATTATATTAATGGCTGCATCATGTCCGTCAAAAAGCGAAGCAGCGGTTACAATTCTTACTTTATTTTTAGGAATATATGCTTTTTGTAGTTCCATTTTACGAATATGATAATTTTATAGCGCAATTTACAAAATATTTCAACAATTCAATGAAACGATAGTTTTATGTTAACAAAAAAAATTTACTTCACATATATAAAGATTCTTATCATCCAAAAAGACTTTCAGACAACAAAACAAAACATTGATTTTAAGCGAATTAATTTTATTAGTAAACTAAAAAAGATTTAGTTCTTTGAGTTTAAGATCAAAAACTCTTTTTGATTTTTGATAAAAACTCGTGAGTAACCCCTAAATAAGAAGACAAATTTTTATTGTTTATTTTTTGGGTCTTTTGAGGATATTTCTTTACAAACTCAATATATCGCTGTTTTGAAGTTTTGTTTAAAACATCTAAAAGCCTTTCCTGTATTGCAATATTAGCCCTTTCCACCATCAGAATATGAAACTGAATCAGTTTTGGAACCTCCTTAAACAACAACATTTTATTGGATTTATTAATTACCAATATATCACTGTCTTCAATCGCTTTAATATTGTATTTGGTCAATTTATGGTAATAAAAGCTTTCGAGATCGCACATCCAGTCGTTTTCAAATGAAAAGAAAACCACACTTTCTGTTCCGTTTTCATTTATAATGTAGGTTTTAAAAGCACCTTTCAGGATAAAACATTCTAAAGAATTATTAGAATCCTGAATCTGCAAAAATTCATTCTTTTTTAACTTAATGAATTCTGTTTTCTCAAGTATCAGCCCCCATTCTTCGTCTGTAAGGGAGATTTTTCTTTCAATATTTTGCCGTAGTTCTTCGTACATATTTTTAATTATTACTTAATTAAAATTTCTAAAATTCGTAAAATTTGGGGATGAATTTGATAATGTAATCGATTACGCAAAAATATAAAAATTATATAATATTCAAATTAATAATCTAAAAAAAATTAAATATTCAATTTAACTACAAAATTATTGAACAAGTTCAATATTCTTGTAGGAATTAATAAACATCTTTGCACCACTATAAAATTTTAGTAATAACCATTAAAAAACTAACAATGAAATTTAAAACCAAATTTACCATTTCGTTATTTGCGCTTGTTTTAGGCTTTGCAAGTTGTAACACGGAAGATGTAACAGAGCAAAATGCAGATGAAGCAGCATTAAGTACAAATCAGGAAGTTTCTGCTTCGACTTCTAAAGTAGGAGTTTGTTCAGAAGTTCCGGGATGGGCTTCCCAAAACGGAAGTACGACAGGAGGAGGTACATCTGCAGAAACAGCCGTAACCACTTATGCACAATTGAAATCGGCAATTGAAAACACTTCTGTAAAAGTGATAAAAGTATCCGGAACTATTACCGTTTCTGCAAGATTATCATTTCAGAACCAAACCGGAAAAACAATTTACGGAACCAGCGGTGCAAAACTAGTATCAACAAACCAGACTAAAGATGGTTCTGGGATCATTTATTTTAAAGGATGTAAAAATATCATTATCAGAAACCTTATTTTCGAAGGCCCAGGTGCTTATGATACTGATGGATGGGACAATGCTACTTTGGATAACTGCCAGAATGTATGGGTTGACCACTGCGAATTCAGAGATGGTGTTGACGGAAACTTTGACATCAAAAATAAATCTGATTATGTGACTGTTTCTTATACAAAATTCACTTACCTAAAAGCACCAAAAGCAGGAGGTTCAGGAGGTACTGACGATCATAGATTTTCAAATTTAATTGGTTCAAGCGACAGTGCTACAGGAGACCGCGGAACATTAAGAATTACATTTGCACGTTGCTGGTGGGCTAGCGGCTGTAGAGAAAGAATGCCAAGAGTTCGATTTGGAAAAGTACATATCATAAACAGTTATTTCAATAGCTCTGTTAGTAATAAATGTATTGCTGCAGGTTTTGAAGCTAATATAAAAGTAGAAAATAACGTTTTTGAAAATGTAAAAACTCCAATCGAATTAATGACAGGTCTTACTGCTGTAACTGTTACATCAGGAAATGTTTTCACTAACACAAGTGGAAATACAGCAGGAAAAAACACTGCATTTACTCCTCCGTACAGCATTGTAACCCTTGCTGCATCTGCTGTTAAAGCTGACGTTTCTGCCAATGCCGGAGCTACATTTTCCGGTAATATTTGCGGATCTTTCTAAGTATAAAAAAAATTGTTAAAGAAAAGCTATCCAAATTGGGTAGCTTTTTTTTGTTTTTTTCAGTTTTAAAAAGCGTCTTCTGAAAACCAAAATTTTTAAAATAGCCCCGATGGGAACGGTATCCCGCGCTTTTTCTGCGCGGAATTTAGTGGACAGCGGGACAAAAGTTAATTATGGAACAAAATGTTTGTGCTCCTGAAATAAAATTGTGGCTTTGTTGTTGAATAAATAGTATTTTTGAAACCATTAAAAAACCCCATTTCACAATGAAAAAGATTTTACTTCTTGCTGTAGCATTTTCTCTTAATTCCTGCGCGCAGGTACAACAAACTTTAAATCAATTGCCACAATTATCTTCACAAATTCCTGGTGTTGGTGGTGTCGATATTGCTTCTGGTTTAAAAGAAGCCCTGAATAAAGGTATTACAGAACAAGTAAGCAAACTTACTGCTGTTGATGGTTTCTATAAAAATGAAGCTGTAAAAATCCTGATGCCTGAAGAATTACAAAAAGTTGATGCTACTCTACGAAAAGTAGGTCTTAGTTCACTTGCTGATGAAGGTATCAAAATGCTGAACCGTGCGGCTGAAGATGCTGTGAAAGAAGCAACTCCTATCTTTGTTTCAGCTGTCAAAAACATGTCTTTTACTGATGCAAAAAATATTTTATTAGGGAATGACAGTGCTGCAACAAGTTATTTACAAGGAAGCACAACAACGGCTTTGTATGCAAAATTTAATCCCGTAATTAAAAGTTCGTTTGAAAAAGTAGGCGCCGATGCAATCTGGACAAAAATTATTACGAAATACAATGCTATTCCGCTGGTAAAAAAAGTAAATCCTGATTTGACAGATTATACAACCAATCAGGCTTTGACAGGTGTTTTTAAAATGATTGCCGTAGAAGAAAAAGAAATCCGCAATAACATTAGTGCCAGAACAACACCGTTGTTAAAAAGCGTTTTTGCGATGCAGGATAAAAAGTAAATTTTATGTTTAACTGTTTATTTGTTTAATCGTGTAACTGCAAAAACTTAAATTCTACAACCATTCCGATTAAACAAATAAACGATTAAACAATTAATCTATAAAATAACCGATTAACCAAAAAATTATAATGCAAAAAATAACTATTCTGATTCACTGTAAGGATCAAAAAGGAATTATTGCTGCAGTAACAGCTTTTATTGCAAAAGTAGAAGGAAACATTACTTATATTGATCAGCATGTTGATACAGAGCAAAATGTATTTTTCATGCGATTAGAATGTGATTTGACGAATCATAATATAAGTATCGATGTTATAAAAGATGATTTTAGCCAAACTATTGCTGCAGATTTTGATATGTCGTGGGATTTATACAATCAGGAGCAGAAACCAAAAATGGCATTATTTGTATCAAAATACGACCACTGTCTGTTTGATATTTTAGGACGTTACAGTGCAGATGAGCTTAATGTCGAAATTCCGGTAATCATCAGTAACCACAATGATTTGCGTTCTATTGCGGAGCGTTTTGATATTCCGTTTCACTACGTTCCTTTTACCAAAGACAATAAAGAAGAAGGTGAAGCCAGACAAATTGAACTGTTAAAAAGATATCAAATCAATTTTATCGTTCTGGCGCGTTATATGCAAATTATCACACCTGGCTTGATTTCGCTTTACGAAAATAAAATTATCAATATTCATCATTCGTTTTTACCTGCATTCCCGGGTGCAAAACCGTATCACTCTGCATTTAAAAGAGGAGTAAAAATTATTGGTGCTACAAGTCATTACGTAACAGAAGAATTAGACGAAGGTCCGATTATCGAACAGGATATTGCACGTGTTTCTCATATTCATTCTGTTGAAGATTTTATTATGAAAGGCCGTGATTTAGAAAGAATTGTTTTGGCAAGAGCCATAAAATTACATGCCGAACGCAAAACAATGGTTTACAGTAACAAAACAGTTGTCTTTTCTTAAAAAAACCAAAGGCTTATAAAAATTAAAGGAGCCGTCTCAATAATTTGAGACGGCTCCTTTTTTAGTAAATATTTTGATATTATTTCTTAATCACACGGATTGTCTTTTTATTTCCTCCCTGAATTACAACAACATTGTAAACACCAGTAGCATAATCACTTCCTATTCTTTGGTTTTGAGCTTCTGCAGCATCATTGAATTCATAAGCATCTAACTGTTTTCCGTTCATATCATATACTTTTATTCCAACGCTATCATTACTAAGTATTCCTAAGTCTAACTGGAAAACTGAACTATAAGGAACCGGATAAGCTACTACTTTAAACGTATTTATTTCTGAAGGATTCTCAACACTTAAATTAGGACTTGTTTTAACGAATACACCCGGAGAACCAATTTCGGTATTGCTGTTAGCTGCAACAAATGCTCCATTCGTACCTACTGCACTCAACTGAGTAACTGCTGTAGTTATCGTAGTAAGGCCGTCAGTATTATCAAATGTTTTGAAAGTTCCTGTTGATGAAGTCCCAAATAATACAGAAGTCACTGGAGTACTGCTAACTCCGTTGTATAAATTCACCTGATCACCACTTGCCCCTAAACCAATTCCTGAACCAGTATAATTTCCAATTCTCAAACCTGCAGGACGATTTGTTCCAAACCAGTTATTTAAAAATGTTTCTGTTTTTCCTGCTAAATCATTAGTTTCAATAAATATAACAGATTCTCCCGGATTAATGCTTGTAATTCCGTTTAGCGCTACTGCAGCTGCAGGTGATTGTGAATTATCATCTACTTTCCATCCTGTAATATCAACTGCTACGGCTTTAGTATTCGTAATTTCAAACCAATCAGCTCCTACCGGACTGTCTCCACTTGACCATGGCGCTACTTCAGAAATAAATAATTTCCCTGTGGTTCCCGGTGAACCAATTTGATTCGCATCATTTTTCGCTGCAAAAGCATCGTTAACACCAACCTGACTTAATGTTGAAACTGTAGCGTTATTAAGGCTGACTGCGTTATTAAATGTTATATTGGTAGTTGATGTTCCAAAAATGACATTCGCCTTTAGATTTCCACTCGCATCAAATAAGTTCACCTGATCGCCTCCTGAACTTAAACCTATTGAACCACCAGTATAACTTCCAACTTGTAGACCTGCCGGAACATTGCTTCCAAACCAGGTCGATTTGAAGTTAGCAATAACAGTTGCGTTATTTGCAGCAGTTGTTTCTAAGAAAATTACAGATTCTCCCGGTTTAATAGTAGTGATTCCATTTAAAACTAAAGCTGAAGAAAACGCTTTAGAATCATCATCTACTTTCCAGCCAGTAATATCAAGATCGGTAGTTCCGTTATTTGTTACTTCAAACCAATCGGCTTTAATTGGATCAACGCTACTGGACCAAGGTGCTACTTCTGTAATACTTACTGTTGCAATTGGGGCTACTTCATTAGCTACATCTGTAACTGACAAAGTAAAATTAACTGAAGCATCAGGAGTTGAGCCCACAGTAGTATCATCTACATTTACAGTAACAGTATAACTTGTTTTTGTTTCATAATCCAATACTGTTCCTGCTTTGATATACAATCCTGCACCAATGATTTCAAAAAAAGCAGCATCTGCACCTGATAATGACAATGTATTTGTTCCTAATCCGTCATCTGTAACTAAAATATCTGAAATTTTAACTGCCGGTGTAGTAGTTGTATTCTCTAAAATCGAATTTGTTGTATTCGCCAAAGCAACAGCCGTTGGCGCCTGATTTGGCAAAGCTGAAGGAGCATAAACCCAAAGTTGCGGATGGTCGATATCGCCACCTCCATTCTCGTTTACGATATATAAATTACCATTACGATCCATAGTCATTCCTTCGTGTTGCTGATTAGCAGCATCTAATGGGTTGCCCGGATCTGACACAATAGTTAAAGTACTTGAAATTACACCATTTCGGTCTACGTTTACAACTTTAGCATTTTCCTGACTCAATACCAATAAATTGTTATATAAAGGTTGTCCGTTTAATGCCGGTAAATTAGATAAAGCAAAAACGTCAGCAACATCAGTAAAACCTAACAAAGCCGGATCAAAAAGATTAACAGAGTTATCAGTCGTAGCTGAACCATTTGTAGCAGTTCCCGCATCAAAATCAATTCCTGTCTGGAAAATCCCCATTGGAGAAATTTCTTTTAAAACAATATAACCATTCGTCAACGGATCGTAAGAAAGCCCTTCTGTTCCTGTATTATTCACAAATGTCCCTAACTTCACTGTTTTAGTATTGCTCCTTGTAAGCGTTGTCCCCGCAGCATAAGTAAACAACACCACTTGTCTGTCACGCTCTTCCGTCATTACAAACTGACCATTGCCTATATAAGTGATCCCTTCAGAATCATAAAAATCAGTTCCCTGCGGACTGCTTCCCTGAGCCAGTGTCATGGTATCAATCAACTGTCCTGTTAACGAAACCTGGGTAACAGAGGTAGTTCCGTCCCCAACAATAAAAAGAGTATTCGTATCCCAGTTGTAAGTTACTCCTGAAGCTTCCTGGGCTAGTAAATTATTAACAGGATGTGCCGTTCTTGTTGGTTCCGGCAAATCGTATCGCCCAACTCTGACATAAGTTGAAAGATCTACAGTCTGAGCAATACTATTTTGATTAAACGCTAATATTGCCATAATCGAAAATATTCCTGTTCTTAAATTAGGAAACAATTCTGGCTTAAAATTGGTTGTAGTGTTGTTTGGTTTTAATAGTAAAGATTTTATCATATTGGTAAATTTTAATTTGGTACAAATCTATTTAACAGCCAAATTTTGTACTTAATGTAATAGTTACTTTATGATTAACTCTTTGTACTTTATTATTTAAGGGAATGTTACGAAATAAACAAATAAAAAAACCGCCTCAGATTATGAGACGGTTTCGCATTTAAAAATTATATCCAGAAAACTTTTATTTCCCTTTTCTTCTTTTTCTTTCAGCCTTAATCATTGACAATTCACGACTGGTTTGCCCGGCTACAGAAGTATTTTCTTCAGCACGGCGAATCAGGTAAGGCATCACATCTTTTACAGGTCCGAAAGGCAAGTATTTTGAAACATTATAACCGTTCTCAGCAAGATTGTAACTAATATTATCACTCATACCGTATAATTGCCCAAACCAGATTCTATTATCATTTTTGGCAATTCCTTTGTGTTTCATCATTTCCATTAATCTATATGAACTCAGTTCGTTATGAGTCCCCGCAAAAATGGACATCGTATCCAAATGATCCAGCATATACTGAACAGCTGCATCGTAATTTTCATCAGTAGCTTCTTTAGAAACGCAAATTGGCGAAACATAATTTTTTTCTTCCGCTCTTTTGTTTTCTTTTTCCATGTAGGCACCGCGAACTAATTTCATACCTATATAAAAACCTTCTTTTTTGGCTGTTTCATGGAGTTTTTTCAGATAATCCAAACGATCCCAACGGTACATTTGCAATGTATTGAAAACAATAGCTTTTTCTTTATTGTATTTACGCATCATCTCTGTCACCAAATCATCTGCAGCATCCTGCATCCAACTTTCCTCACCATCAATCAGTAATGCTACATCTTTTTTGTGTGCTTCACTGCAAACCTGATCAAAGCGGGCCACAACCCTATCCCACTCTGATTGCTCGGCAGAAGTTAATGTTTGTTTTTCTCCTAATTTCTCATACAATTCAAAACGCCCTAAACCAGTTGGTTTAAAAACCGCAAACGGAATCGCAAGACGTTCTTTAGCAAATTCGATTGTTCTTAAAGTCATTTCTAAAGCAGCATCAAACTGCTCCTCTTCTTCTTTTCCTTCAACAGAATAATCCAAAACAGATGAAACGCCTTTTGTAAACATTTTGTCTACAACGGTAAGACAATCATTTTCGTTAACACCACCACAAAAATGGTCGAAAACAGTAGCGCGAATAAGCCCTTCAACAGGAAGATGTGCTTTAATAGCAAAATTGGTAACAGCTGTTCCTATCCTCACCAAAGGTTCGCTGTCAATCATTTTAAAAAGAAAATAAGCCCTGTCAAGTTCGGTATCGCTTTTTAACGAAAAGGCAACCTGAGTGTTGTCGAATATTTTTTCCATTAAATTTAGTTTTTGGACAAAGATAAAGAGTGTTTTGAATATTATTTAACAAAAGATAGATATTTTTAAAAATTCATAACACAAATTCAAAATTCTAAAAGTCCCTATTTTACATTAGATTTATTCAAAAAAAGCGAAAAAACGATTTAAAAAGGCTAAATATCTTCTATAAGTAAACTGAAAAATCATCTTGTAATTAAAACAGATGTTCAATTTTAAAACAAATTAGAATCGGGTTTTGAATATTATTTAGTTAAAAATGCCTTATTTTGCGGATTCAATTAACCGAGGAATTATGCAATCTATTCAAGCAAATAATTATTTAGTACATTTTAACCAAAATGCATACGAAGCTTTAAACAACCATTTAAAAGAAAACAAATACTCTAATATATTTATCATTGTTGATGATAAAACAAATGAGCATTGTTTACCTAAATTTTTGCCTTTACTGGAAACCGATTTAACTATCGAAATTATCGAATTTGAATCAGGCGAAGCCAATAAAAATATAGAAACCTGTATTGAAGTATGGAATGTACTTACTGAATTAGGTGCAGACAGAAAATCTCTTGTTATTAATCTTGGTGGAGGCGTTGTAACTGATTTAGGAGGTTTTGTTGCTTCGACATTTAAACGGGGAGTGAATTTCATTAACATTCCGACTACCTTATTATCTATGGTAGATGCTTCTGTAGGAGGAAAAACCGGTGTTGATTTAGGAAATCTTAAAAACCAGATTGGTGTAATCAATGTTCCTCAAATGGTTTTAATTGACACTCAATATTTAGAAACTTTACCGCAAAGCGAAATGCGTTCCGGTCTTGCAGAAATGTTAAAACATGGCTTAATTTATGATGCACCATATTGGAGACAATTTTCGGATTTAAAATCGATTGTTTTTGATGACTTAGATCAATTAATATATCGTTCTGTCGAAATCAAAAATGAAATCGTAATTCAGGATCCAACAGAAAAAAATATCCGCAAGGCTTTAAATTTTGGCCATACTTTAGGACATGCTATCGAAGGTTACTTTTTAGAAAGCGAACACAAAACAACATTACTGCATGGTGAAGCTATTGCTGTCGGAATGATTTTGGAAAGCTATATTTCATTACACAAAAACCTTATTTCATCTGAAGAATATACTGAAATCAAAACGGTAATTAAAGATATTTATGACGATGTAAAGTTTGAAGAGGAAGACATCGATCCGATATTAGAATTACTTATTCATGACAAAAAAAATGAGTATGGTTTAATTCAGTTTGCACTAATTGAAGGCATCGGAAAGATAAAAATTAACCAATCTGTTGAAAATAAATTAATTCTGAATGCGTTTCAGGATTATAAGTCTTAAACTTTTTTTAAGGAAAAGCGTTGCATTAGGTATATATTATTTTTTACATTTGCCACAATGAAAACAAACAGCAGACAAAGACATTTCAGCTCTTACAGAAACCGCCTCAACAGCTCTTTATTAAGAATGTTGAACCGTTTCTACAATAGCAGAAGTCCTTTTTGTTTTGACGTTTTTTTGTGTTCAAAGGCAGAGCACGAAAAACTGGAAATTGTATTTGCCAATATCAGGGTTTGAATTTAAGATTTAGAGACGTTTACTAAATTTAAAATACATTCTAAATACTGGACTAAATGAATACAAAATATTCTGATTTAATCAACCAAACTTATTATTTCCCTCAGGAAGAGTTCAAGCTGAACAAAGACAACTTATTGTTTCACAATATCGATTTAATGAAATTGGTAGAGCAATATGGTACTCCTTTAAAATTCACCTATCTCCCACAAATTTCTGAAAACATCAACAAGGCAAAAGCCTGGTTCAGAAAATCGATGGAGAAAAACAAATACGAAGCAAAATACTACTACTGTTATTGCACAAAAAGCTCTCATTTTGAATACATTATGAATGAAGCTTTCAAAAACAATATTCACGTAGAAACATCATCTGCATTTGACATTAATATTGTAGAAAATCTGCTTGAAAATGGTAAAATTAACAAAAGTACTTATGTTATCTGCAACGGTTTCAAAAGAGACGAATATATTACCAATATTGCACGATTAATCAATAATGGTCATAAAAATACCATTCCGATTATTGACAACTACGAAGAGCTTGATTTACTTCAGGGAGAAATCAAAGGTAAATTCAAAATAGGAATCCGTATTGCTGCAGAGGAAGAACCAAAATTTGAGTTTTACACATCAAGATTAGGTATCGGATACAAAAACATTGTATCATTTTACAAAAAACAAATTCAGGAAAATGACAAATTAGAGCTTAAAATGCTTCACTTTTTCATTAATACCGGAATTAATGATACGGCATATTACTGGAATGAGCTTGTAAAATGTATCAAAGTATACATCGCACTTAAAAGAGAATGCCCTACTCTTGACGGACTAAACATTGGAGGTGGTTTCCCTATTAAAAACTCACTTGCATTTGAATACGATTACCAATATATGATTGACGAAATCATCAATCAGATAAAAATTGCCTGTGATGAAGCCGAAGTTGATGTTCCTAATATATTTACGGAATTTGGATCATTTACTGTAGGCGAAAGTGGTGGCGCAATCTACCAGATTTTATATCAAAAACAACAAAATGACAGGGAAAAATGGAATATGATCGATTCCTCTTTCATTACCACTTTACCTGATACCTGGGCTATAAATAAACGTTTTATTATGCTGGCGGTAAACCGTTGGAATGATACTTACGAGCGGGTTTTACTGGGAGGATTGACCTGTGATAGTGATGACTATTACAATTCTGAACAAAACATGAACGCAATTTATCTACCTAAATACAATAAAGAAAAGCCATTATACATTGGTTTCTTTAATACGGGGGCGTATCAGGAAACCATTGGAGGATACGGAGGTTTGCACCACTGTTTGATTCCACAGCCAAAACATATTTTGATTGATCGTGACGAAAACGGAATTTTGGCAACTGAAGTTTTCTCAGAACAACAAACTTCTGATGATGTTTTGAAAATTTTAGGTTACACTAAAAAAGCATAAAAAAAAACTGTAAATTAAAAATTGGTATTTATAAAATTATTAATTTGCAGTATACCCAAAGGTTAAACTTAATTCAAAAAAAAAAAAAACAAAAAAAACAAAAAAATGAAAGGACCAATCAGTCAGTTTATTGAAAAACATTATTTGCACTTTAACTCTGCTGCCTTGGTTGATGCTGCTAAAGCATATGAACAGCAATTGGCAAACGGAGCTAAAATGCTTGTAAGTATGGCTGGCGCAATGAGTACAGCAGAAATAGGTAAAATTTTTGCAGAAGTAATCAGACAGGACAAAGTTCAGATTATTTCATGTACCGGAGCTAACTTAGAAGAAGACATCATGAACTTAGTAGCGCACTCTCACTATGAAAGAGTACCAAACTATCGTGATTTAACCCCGGAAGACGAATGGGCTTTACTTGAAAGAGGATTGAATCGTGTTACTGACACCTGTATTCCTGAGCATGAAGCATTCCGTCGTTTACAAAAGCACATTTACAAAATCTGGAAAGATGCAGATGATAAAGGTGAACGTTATTTTCCGCATGAATTCATGTACAAAATGCTATTATCAGGTGTTTTGGAAGAATATTACGAAATCGATCTGAAAGACAGCTGGATGTATGCAGCAGCAGAGAAAAATTTACCTATTATTGTTCCGGGTTGGGAAGACAGTACAATGGGGAATATTTTCGCATCATACGTAATCAAAGGAGATTTGAAAGCTTCTACCATGAAATCGGGTATTGAATACATGACATTCCTTGCTGACTGGTATACAAAAAACAGTGAAAACGGAATTGGTTTCTTCCAAATCGGTGGTGGTATCGCAGGAGACTTCCCTATTTGCGTAGTCCCAATGTTATACCAGGATATGGAAATGCATGATGTTCCGTTCTGGAGTTATTTCTGTCAGATCTCAGATTCTACAACCAGTTACGGTTCGTATTCCGGAGCAGTTCCAAACGAAAAAATCACTTGGGGTAAATTAGACATCAACACCCCTAAATTTATTATTGAGTCGGATGCTACAATTGTCGCTCCGTTAATTTTTGCTTATTTATTAGATTTATAGGATATTTATGAAAAGAGTTATAGTAGACTACGCCAAACTTACTAACGAAATTTTGAACCTTTTGGTAGAAAAATTTCCTGACGGTTATGATGATTCGGATGTTATTCGTTTCAGAAATGCTAAAAACGAATTAGTCGAAGCTGTTGAAGTTCGTACTGAAGACACTATTTATTTAGTAAAAATTAGTACTAAACTTGCTGACAGAATCGAAAATTACGATGAAGACGACGACATGGATCTTGATGTAGACAACATCGAACCAGTAAAAGGACTTGATCTTGACGATGATAGTGATGATGACGATGATGACGATAACCAGGATAAGCCTGATACAGACGGTGGAGATGGCGATGACGATGATGATGATGAGGACAAAGATGATGTTTCAGACGAAGATGATGATGAAGATGATGAAGATTAATTCATTTATTTCAAAATAAATTAAAGGAACTCTATTCGGGTTCCTTTTTTTATTGTTTTATAACAAATTATAAATCTGAAAGAATTAATTTATAAGAAAAATATTATTTTATTTTATCTTTGAAAAAATTATCAGCCAATGAATTCAGAAATATTACACGCCAGACTAAAAGAAAATTTTGGTTTTGAAAAGTTCAGACCTAACCAGCAAAATATTATAAATACCATATTATCAGGTCAGGACACACTTGCTATTATGCCTACTGGAGGAGGAAAATCCATATGTTTTCAGCTGCCGGCTTTAATTTTACCAGGAATTACAATTGTTATTTCTCCATTGATTGCTCTGATGAAAGATCAGGTCGACAGCTTAAAAACCAACGGAATTTCAGCTTGTTACATCAATAGCAGTCAATCAGTCGAAGAACAGCAATTTTACATTGATAGTTTAAAATCAAATACTTTTAAACTTGTTTATATTGCTCCTGAAAGCTTATCATATCTGGATGTTGTATTTAGCGAATTAACGATCAGTCTGATTGCCATTGATGAAGCACATTGCATTTCGTCATGGGGACATGATTTTCGTCCGGCATATACCAATCTGGGCTATTTAAAAAAACGCTTCCCTTCTACTCCAATCCTTGCTTTGACTGCTACAGCAGACAAAGCAACCCGTACCGATATTACAAAACAATTAAATTTAAAAAACTTCAAAACTTTTATTGCTTCTTTCGATAGAAAAAATTTAAGTTTAGAGGTTCGTCCGGCACTTGACCGCGTAAAACAAATTATTGATTTTGTAGAAAACAAACCAAATGAATCCGGTATTATTTATTGCCTGAGTAGAAAAACAACGGAAGAATTAGCCGAAAAACTTAAAAAAAGCGGCATCACAGCAAAAGCATATCACGCCGGACTGGACAATACTTTACGGGCTAAAACACAGGATGAATTTATAAATGATGATTGTCAGGTAGTTTGCGCTACTATTGCTTTTGGAATGGGGATCGACAAATCGAATGTTCGCTGGGTGATCCATTATAATTTACCAAAAAATATTGAAGGGTATTATCAGGAAATTGGACGTGCCGGCCGTGATGGATTACCAGCTGAAACTATTTTGTTCGAAAGTTATGCCGACGTAATCCAACTTCAAAAATTTGCCTCAGAGGGTTTGAATTCCGATGTACAGCTGGCAAAATTGGACCGAATGAAGCAATATGCTGACGCATTAAGCTGCAGAAGAAAAATACTGCTCTCTTATTTTGGCGAACTGGTGACCGAAAATTGTGGCAATTGTGATATTTGCAAGAATCCGCCAACATTTTTTGACGGAACAATTTTGGCACAGAAAGCTTTATCTGCTATTACCCGTTTACAGGAATCTGAACCTTTAGCTGTAATTGTTGATTTTTTAAGAGGCTCAAAAAATGCTCACATCTACGATAAAAACTATCAAACCTTAAAAACCTACGGAATTGGCGCTGACATTTCCTGGTACGACTGGAATCAATACCTTATTCAGTTAATAAACCTGGGATATTGCGAAATAGCCTTTCATCAACACAATAGAATTTTACTGACTCCTTTTGCCAAAAAAGTTTTGTTTGAAGGTGAAAAAGTAAAACTGACAACCGTAATTAAAAAAGTAATTGATAAAAAAGAAATAAAAGAAGTAAAAAGCAGGATTAAAACAGTTGATGGTTCTCTTTTTGAATCCCTAAGAAAATTGCGTTACGAAATAGCCCAAAAAGATGAAGTTCCTGCTTATGTCATTTTTAGTGATGCTGCATTGAGACAAATGGAAACTTTACGCCCGATGAGCGATGAAGAATTTCTTGCTATTGACGGAGTCGGAAAGGCAAAACTCGAAAAATACGGCTCTGAATTTATAAATACCATTATAGAATTTCAAAAGAATAAAAAAACAAATACGAAATCTAAAAAAGAAAGCAACACCTATAAAGCAACTTTAGAATTATTTCAAAAAGGAGTGAGCGTTGAAGAAATTGCCGAAACAAGAAATTTAGGAATTTCAACTATTATTTCCCATCTCGCAAAATTATATCTGGATGGAATTGATATTGATGTCAGTCAGTTTGTTTCCGATAAAGAAGTAGCGGAATTGCAAAAAGCCCAAATTGAACTTGAAAATCCAAATGCCTTAAAACCTTATTTTGATCACTTTGAAGAAAAAATGGGTTATGATAAAATCAGATTTGGTCTTGCTGTACTTGAAAAAAACAATCAATAAAGATTAAAAAATAAACAATAAAAAATTCCAAATTCCAATCTGTCTATTCAGTTTGGAATTTGGAATTTATAATTTTGGAATTTAAAACCAGAAATTTTATTTCAAAGTTTTTGCGTTTTTCACATTCTGATCTGTCAAAGCCAGGGCTAAAACTTCACTCATTTCTTTCACATAATGAAAACTCAAACCCTCTAAATATTCTTCTTTAATTTCATCAATATCAGATTTATTTTCGTGGCACAAAATAATTTCCTTAATCCCTGCTCTCTTTGCTGCTAAGATTTTCTCTTTAATTCCGCCAACCGGTAAAACTTTCCCTCGAAGGGTAATTTCGCCAGTCATAGCAAGACTTTTCTTCACTCTTTTTTGAGTTAATAAAGAAACAAGAGATGTCAGCATTGCAATACCGGCACTTGGTCCGTCTTTTGGTGTAGCACCTTCAGGAACATGCAGGTGGATATTATATTTTTGGAACAAAGATGAATCAAGTCCCAGCTTTTTAGCATTTGCTTTAATATATTCTAAAGCAATTGTAGCCGATTCCTTCATCACATTACCAAGATTTCCTGTAATACTCAAAGAGCCTTTTCCTTCAGAAATCAAAGATTCAATAAACAAAATATCCCCTCCAACACTTGTCCAGGCAAGACCTGTAACTACTCCTGCAACATCATTATTTTCGTATTTGTCACGCTCTAATCTTGGCACACCTAAAACAGTAACAATATCTTCATCTGTAACTTTTTTATTGTACTCCTCTTCCATTGCCACCGCTTTTGCTGCGTTACGAATTACCTGAGCAATTTTAGTTTCAAGATTACGAACTCCAGATTCTCTGGTATAACCTTCAACAATTTTTTCTAATTGTTTTTTGCCAATAGTCAAATCTTTAGCTGTTAATCCGTGTGCTTCTAATTGTTTTGGAAAAAGGTGTCTTTTTGCGATTTCTACTTTTTCTTCAATTGTATAACCTGACATTTTGATTACTTCCATTCTGTCACGCAAAGCTGGTTGAATCGCCGCCATATTGTTTGAAGTCGCAATAAACATTACTTTAGATAAATCATAACCCATTTCGAGGAAATTATCATAAAAAGCATTGTTTTGCTCCGGATCCAAAACTTCTAATAATGCAGAAGATGGATCACCACTGTTTCCATTTGATAATTTATCGATTTCGTCTAAAATAAAAACCGGATTTGAGGTTCCTGCTTTTTTCAAACTTTGAATAATACGTCCCGGCATTGCACCTATATACGTTTTTCTATGTCCGCGAATTTCTGCTTCGTCACGCAAACCACCTAAAGAAATACGAACATATTCACGGCCTAAAGCTTCTGCAACAGAACGCCCAATAGATGTTTTACCTACACCCGGAGGTCCTGTCAAACAGATAATTGGCGATTTCATATCGTTACGAAGTTTCAAAACAGCCAAATGTTCAATCATTCTTTTCTTAACTTCATCAAGCCCAAAATGATCTTTATCTAAAATTTTCTGAGCATGTTTTAAATCAAATTTATCTTTAGAATATTCACCCCAGGGCAATTCCAAAAATAACTCCAGATAATTACGCTGAATTCCAAAATCCGGAGATTGTGGATTCATTCTGCGCATTTTTGACAATTCTTTTTCGAAATGTTTCTGCGTTTTTTCGTCCCATTTTTTGGTTTTCGCTTTCTGTCCCATTTCATCCATTTCTTCTTCCTGCGAAACGCCTCCCAATTCTTCTTGAATGGTTTTCATTTGCTGATGAAGGAAATATTCACGCTGCTGCTGATCTAAATCAAAACGGACTTTTGATTGAATATCATTCTTCAGTTCTAATTTCTGAAGCTCAATATTCATATAACGTAACGTTTCTAAAGCACGTTCTTTCAATCCATTTATCGATAAAAGACCTTGTTTTTCTTTTACGGATAAATTCATATTTGAAGAAACGAAATTGATCAAAAACGATTGGCTTTCAATATTTTTAATTGCAAAAGTAGCTTCAGACGGAATGTTGGGACTTTCCTTAATAATCTGAATAGCCAATTCTTTCACAGAATCTAAAATAGCTGTAAATTCAGTATCATCTTCTGTAGGGCGTTCTTCCGAAACTTCTTTAATTGTTGCGGTCAGATAAGGCTCTTCTGAAACTACTTCATCAATTTCAAAACGTTTTTTACCTTGTAAAATAACCGTAACATTCCCGTCAGGCATTTTTAAAACACGAAGAATTCTGGCAACAGTCCCTATTTTGTGAATGTCATCTTTTGACGGATCTTCGTCTTCTTCATTAATTTGAGAAACTACTCCAATAATTTTCTCACCTGCATTCGCATCGTTGATTAACCTTATTGATTTATCTCTCCCTGCCGAAATCGGAATCACAACACCAGGAAATAAAACGGTATTTCGTAAAGGTAAAATCGGGAGTGAAACAGGAAGTTCTTCATTATTCATTTCCTCCTCATCTTCCGGAGTTAATAATGGAATTAATTCTGCTTCTGAATCCAATTCCTGAAGTGACAGATTGTCAATAGTAAGTATTTTATGATTTGACATAATAATATATAAGTCGTTTTGTCATTAAAAGATTTGTCCTAATCTCAAACACAAGTTAGAAAAGCAGTATTTTAAACAAAAACATGCTAAAAATTGTCTTTGAAAATCAGGTCATAAAAATAGACAATCATTATGCCAAAAACAAAGACATTTCATTTGAAGTTTGATTTCAAAACTATTCAGCGCAAGAATTACGGGCATTTTAAAAAAAATACAATTAATTTTAATAAAAACTGTAACAAACCAAAAAAAACAAAGTCATTATAAGAAACCAGCAATCATTAATTGAAAATAACCAGTCAAAATATCGAAGAATTAATCACACTTTGTAAAGAGAATAATCAAAAAGCACAATTTGAAATTTACAATCGTTACTGTAAGGCTATGTATAATGTAGCTTTCAGAATTGTAAAAGACGAACATTTTGCACAAGACGTCATGCAGGAAGGTTTTTTGAGAGCTTTTACCAAAATTAACGATTATAAACAGGAAGTTGCATTTGGAGCCTGGCTCAAAAAAATCATTGTGAATTACAGCATTGATTTTTATAAAAAGAATAATGCTTTTCAGATGGAAGACCTGAACAAAACACTTTATAAAATCGAAGAAAACGATACTTTTTTTGCAGAGAATATCGATTTGAATTCACTTAAAGTAAAACAGGTTTTGGATGCTATTTCGGGTTTGAAAGACAATTACCGAATGGTGTTGACGCTCTTTTATATTGAAGGTTACGATCAGGAAGAAATTAGCGAAATCTTAAATATCAGTTATGCCAATTGCAGGACTACATTAAGCAGAGCTAAAGAAAGTTTGCGAAAAAAATTAGAAGAAGATATATGAAAAAGGAAAATGACAACTTAGAGGAATTATTTAAAAAATTTGAAAATCAATGGGATGTTGAAGAAATTAATCCCGGCCATCAAATGGATTTTTTAAATAAACTAAACAAAAAACAAACCAAGAAAAAAAATTATGCTGTTTGGGCAATTGCTGCTTCGATAGTGATTTTACTGGGCGTATCTGTTTTTTACAACAATAATGAAAAACCTAAGGAATTTAAGTTTGCATCAAAAGAAACCAAACAGACAGATTCTATTTTTAGCATTTTAATTAAAAACGAACTCGTAAAATTACACGAAAAAAATTCTCCTGAAAATGAGCAAATCATAAATGATGCTTTAAAACAAATGAAGGTTTTTGATGCCGACTATGAAAAAATCATAAAAGAGCTTCAAAAAAATGGTGAAAACAAACAAATTATTTATGCAATGATCAGCAATCTGCAGACACGAATATCTTTTTTACAAACGGTTTTGCAGCGTATTGAAGAAAATGAAAACTTAAAAAATACCACACATGAAGAAACATTATAACATACTGATTTTATTTATTTTAATTCCTTTTTTGGGATTTTCAAATGACGATACTTTTATTTCAAAGCAAAAAAATATCAAAAAAACCTATATCGTTAATTCAAATGCAGGAATTGATATCGACAACAAATACGGAAACATAACAGTATCGACGTGGGATGAGGATAAAATCGACTTAGACATCACTATAAAAGTTACCGGAGGAAACGAAGATTGGGTAAACGAAAAATTAAACAGCATTGATGTTGACATCACCGCCCTTAAGTCAATGGTCACAGCCAATACTAAAATTGGGATTTCATCTTTAAAAGGAAAAGGAAGCAGCAATAGTTTCGAAATCAATTACATCGTTAAAATCCCAAAAAACGGAACAGTAAAAATTAATAATAAATACGGTAATATTAATGCTCTTGCTTTAGAGTCCGCAACCGATATTTCCTGCAAATACGGAAAAATTACTCTTGGAAAGTTAAACGGTCCAAACAATCGTATTAAGATAGAATATTGTCAAAACTCAGCTATTGACTACATTAAAAATGGAGTTATTCAGGCGCATTATTCTGGTTTAAAAATAAACGATTCAGGAAGTTTAATCTTAGATACAAACTATACAGATTTAGTTATTTCTGATGGTCAAACCGTTAAATATGACTGTAATTACGGAAATTTTAAATTCCAAAAAATAAATTCACTTTCAGGATCCGGTAATTACCTAACCATCAATGTTGCAGAAATTTCAAATAATATAAATATTGATGCCAATTACAGCAAGATAAATGTTGGCATCATTACAGAAAAAGCTAATAATGTAAACATTAATACTGGTTATTCTGATGTTTATCTGGGGTATGACACCAATTATACATTTGATTTTAATATAAACACCAAATACGGAAATATTAAAAAGGATAATTCTTTAGATATTTCATCAACTGAAAATAAATCTACTTCAAAAAAAATAAGTGGTTATAACAAAAGAAAAGGCGAAAATAAAGTCACCGTAAACTCAAATTACGGAAATGTAAGCTTAATCAAAAAACAATAATATTTAGAACAGTTTTTCAATCATCAGAACACCGGTATATCAGTACTGGTGTTTTTTTTTTATTAATAGAAACATATAAGAAATTTTAGTTTTACATGATCCATACAGCTTTTGTCATTCCTTTAAAAATTACTATTTTTGCACTCTAAATTTTATGTCATGCCGAAAAGAAAATATAAAATAGCCGTTATTCAGTTAAACCTTAATGACGTTGCCGAAAATAATCTAAAAAAATGCATTAGCTGGGTAAAAGATGCTGCCGGTAAAGGTGCAGAAGTCATCCTTTTACCAGAATTATACAGCAGCCATTATTTTTGCCAAAGCGAAGATGTAGATAATTTTGCATTGGCAGAACCACTTTACAGCACTTCATTTATTGCTTTTAGTGAACTGGCAAAAGAGTTAGGAGTTGTTATTATTGTTCCTTTCTTCGAAAAAAGAATGGCAGGAATTTACCACAATAGCGCTTACATTATTGATACTGATGGAACTGAAGCAGGATTATACCGCAAAATGCATATTCCGGATGACCCTCATTTTTACGAAAAATTTTATTTTACACCAGGTGATTTAGGTTTTCAGGCAATTGAAACTAAAAAAGGAACTATCGGAACTCTGATCTGTTGGGATCAATGGTATCCGGAAGCAGCACGTATTACTGCTCTAAAAGGTGCCGAAGTATTATTCTACCCTACAGCAATTGGATGGCATCCAAAAGAAAAAGAACAATACGGCGAAAATCAATATGGAGCCTGGATGAATGTTATGAAAGGACACGCTGTTGCAAATGGTGTTTTTGTTGCAGCAGCAAACCGAATAGGTTTAGAAAAATATATTGAAGGAACTGAAGGAATTCAGTTTTGGGGAGCGTCATTTATCTCTGGTCCGCAGGGTGAAATTTTAGCTCAGGCCTCACATGATCAGGAAGAAATCTTAATCGCAGAAGTTGACTTAGATTTACAGGAAAATGTACGTCAGAACTGGCCATTTTTCAGAGACAGAAGAATTGATGCTTTTGGAGATATCACAAAAAGAGCGATTGACTAACTATGAGCAACAATAGAAGATTCCCGGCAGAATGGGAAAAGCAACAGGGAATTGTGTTATGTTTTCCTCATAACGGAAACGACTGGCCTGGAAAATACGAAGCCGTTCAATGGGCTTTTGTCGAATTTATTAAAAAAGTAGCCACTTTTGAAACTGTATTTTTAGTCGTAGCCGATGAAAAATTAAAAGAAAAAGTTGCCGAAATGTTAGAAAGAGCACGTGTCAATATTCCTAACATATTCTTTATCATTCACAAAACCAACAGAAGCTGGATGCGTGATTCAGGACCAATTATTGTAAAAAATGGTTCTAAAAGAGAAGCTTTGAATTTTAACTTCAATGGCTGGGCAAAATATAAAAACTACCAATTAGATAAATTTGTTCCCGGTAAAATTGCTGATTTTATTGATGTTCCTCTAACTCAGGTAATGTATAAAGGAAAACCTGTAATTGTAGAAGGCGGAGCGATTGATGTAAACGGAAAAGGAACTTTATTAACTTCTGAAGAATGCCTGATGCATCCTACAATCCAGGTTCGGAATGCTGGTTTTACCAAAGAAGATTACGAAGCTGTTTTTAAAGAATATCTTGGGGTTACTAATGTAATTTGGTTAGGAGACGGAATCGAAGGTGATGATACGCATGGTCACATTGATGATTTATGCCGATTTGTAAATGAAGATACAATTGTAACAATAGTTGAAACCGATAAAAACGATTCAAATTACAAACCTTTACAAGATAATTTGAAACGTCTTCAAAACGCAAAATTAGAAAACGGAAAATCTCCTGTAATTGTAGCATTACCAATGCCAAAACGTGTTGATTTTGAAGATTTACGTTTGCCAGCCAGTTATGCCAACTTCCTGATTCTTAACAATTGTGTTTTAGTACCTACATTCAATGACAGCAACGATCGTATTGCTTTAAATATATTGGCAGAATGTTTCCCTGATCGTGAAGTAATAGGAATAAACTGTATCGATTTTATTTGGGGATTCGGAACTTTACATTGTTTAAGTCAACAGATACCGGCATAAAATATTAACCAAAGATAAAAAATCATTTTGCTCTTTACTCGTGGCAAAAAAAAGAAAACCTTGGCATCAACCAAGGTTTTCTTTTTTTATATCCTTTCAGATAATTTATCCTCTCTTCATTGTCTGATAAACGGAGGCAGCAATTGACTCGCAACTTCTCCAAAACCAATACGAACTTCTGCATTTTCACAGAAACCTCTAATGATTACGGTATCGTTATCTTCTATAAATTTACGTTCGCTTCCATCTTTTAATTTTAAAGGATTTTTCCCTCCCCAGGTCAATTCCAACATCGAGCCAAAACTATCAGGAGTTGGTCCTGAAATCGTTCCTGATCCCATCATATCGCCAGAATTTACACGACATCCGTTTGAAGTATGATGCGCCAATTGCTGGGTCATAGACCAGTATAAATATTTAAAATTAGATCTGGAAACAATTGTTTCTTCCTGATCTTCTGGTTTAAGTGCAACTTCTAAATGAATATCAAATGCTTTTTTCCCTTTTGTCTGTAAATATGGTAAAGGGGTTGGATCCTGCTTTGGACCTTTTGTCCTAAAAGGTTCTAAAGCATCCATAGTTACAATCCATGGAGAAATTGAAGTAGCAAAGTTTTTAGCTAAAAATGGTCCAAGCGGCACGTATTCCCATTTCTGAATATCACGTGCACTCCAGTCATTCAGTAAAACCATTCCAAAAATATAATCTTCCGCTTCGTAAGTCGAAATGTTTTCACCCATTACATTTACATCAGTCGTAATAAATGCAGTCTCTAATTCAAAATCAACTAAACGGGATGGGCCAAAAACAGGGTATTTTTCACCAGCCGGCAAGGTTTGTCCCATTGGCCTGTGAACCGGTATTCCTGATGGGACTATCGTAGAACTTCTCCCATGGTACCCAACTGGAATGTGAAGCCAGTTTGGCAGTAAAGCATTTTCAGGATCACGAAACATTTTCCCAACGTTTGTAGCATGTTCTTTACTCGAATAAAAATCAGTGTAATCTCCAATTAAAACCGGTAATTGCATTTCTACATCATCGATTTTAAAAATAACAACATCACGGTCTTTTGTTGAATCCCTAAGCTGCGGATTAACTTCATCAAAAATATCAGCGATACGATTTCTAACTAAACGCCATGTTTTTTTTCCGTCAGAAATAAAATCATTTAGCGTATCCTGCATGAACATATCATCTGTTAAATCTATTCCTTCAAAATAGTTTAATTGCTGTAAAGCTCCTAAATCTATAGCGTAATCGCCAATTCTGGTTCCTACTGTAACGACATTTTCTTTGGTAAGGAATACTCCGAACGGAATATTCTGAATAGGAAAATCACTATTCTCTGGCACTTCTAACCATGATTTTCTTTTGGTATCGTTGGCGGTTATCGGCATGTGGATGTTAATTATTTGTTGAAAAATTCTATGTCAAATATATCATAATCTAACAGTTTAACAAACGTTTTTTTGTATTTTTGCAGGAAATTAACGAAAAACGAAAAAATGCAACGCGACGAACAAATTTTTGACCTTATACTAGAGGAACAAGACAGACAAATTCACGGATTAGAGCTTATTGCTTCAGAAAACTTTGTAAGCGATCAGGTAATAGAAGCTGCCGGTTCAGTATTAACAAATAAATATGCAGAAGGATATCCTGGTAAAAGATATTATGGCGGATGCGAAGTAGTTGACGTTATTGAACAGATTGCAATTGACAGAGCTAAAGAACTATTTGGTGCTGAATATGCAAACGTACAGCCTCACTCAGGTTCTCAGGCTAATGCTTCTGTTTTTCATGCTTGTTTACAGCCTGGAGACAAAATTTTAGGATTCGATTTATCACATGGTGGTCACCTTACTCACGGTTCTCCTGTAAACTTTTCAGGACGTGTTTACAAACCAGTATTCTACGGTGTAGACAAAGAAACAGGAAGATTAGACTATGATAAAATTCAGGAAATTGCTACTAAAGAACAGCCAAAATTAATCATCGCAGGAGCTTCTGCTTATTCTCGCGATATGGATTTTGAGCGTTTCAGAGTAATCGCTGACAGCGTTGGTGCTATTTTGATGGCTGATATTTCTCACCCAGCAGGTTTAATTGCTAAAGGATTATTGAATGATCCAATTCCACATTGCCATATTGTAACTACTACAACCCACAAAACATTGCGTGGACCAAGAGGTGGTTTGATTTTAATGGGTAAAGATTTTGAAAATCCATGGGGATTAAAAACGCCAAAAGGTGAAATCAGAATGATGTCGGCTTTATTAGATTTGGCTGTTTTCCCTGGAAATCAAGGCGGTCCTTTAATGCACATTATCGCTGCTAAAGCGGTTGCTTTTGGTGAGGCCTTAAAAGATGAGTTCTTTACTTATGCAATGCAATTGCAAAAAAATGCTAATGCTATGGCAGATGCTTTCGTAAAAAGAGGATACAACATTATCTCTGGCGGAACTGACAACCATATGATGCTTATTGATTTAAGAAACAAAAACATTTCCGGAAAAGAAGCTGAAAATGCATTGGTAAAAGCTGAAATCACTGTAAATAAAAACATGGTTCCATTTGATGATAAATCACCATTTGTAACTTCTGGAATCCGTGTTGGAACAGCCGCAATCACAACTCGTGGTTTAGTTGAAAAAGATATGGAAACTATCGTAGCTTTAATCGATAAAGTACTTGCAGATCATACAAACGAGGATCTTATTGAAGAAGTTGCTGAAGAAGTAAACGAATTAATGAGCGAAAGACCAATTTTTGCATATTAATTAGTTTCAGGTTTCAAGTTTAAAGTTTAAAATTTTATGATGCGGAAATAAACGCGTTATAAAACTTTAAACTTTTTTCGTTTAGAACAGCAAACTTGAAACTTCAAACAAAATAAATCTGAAACAAAAAATAAAAATGGGCGTATTAAGATTACAATTACCAACTGACCCAAGATGGGTGAATATTGTTGAGAAAAACATAGAAGAAATCCTGACCGATCATGCGTGGTGTGAACAAAAAGCTGCTACAAACGCTATTACCATCATCACAAACAATCCGGAACATCAGGATTTAGTACAGGATTTGCTGACTTTAGTCAAAGAAGAAATTGATCATTTCGAACAGGTTCATAATATTATCATCAAAAGAGGATTAAAATTAGGACGAGAGCGTAAAGATGATTATGTCAATGAATTATATCAGTATATGAAGAAAAGCGGAGACGGAAGCCGTGTTTCCGGTCTTGTTGAAAGATTATTATTTTCAGCAATGATTGAAGCAAGAAGCTGCGAACGTTTTAAAGTGCTTTCTGAAAATATCCAGGATGAAGAACTGGCTGTTTTTTACAGAGAATTAATGGAAAGCGAAGCCGGACACTACACTACTTTCATTACCTACGCACGTAAATACGGAATCGGAATTGACGTCGAAAAACGCTGGAGAGAATGGCTTGCTTTTGAAGAATCTATCATTACAAATTACGGAAAAGGCGAAACCATTCACGGATAATTTTTCTATTTCTTAACTAAAATAATTACAACTGATCATTTAACTTTATACTATTTTTAATACTTTTTAAGTTCTATACTTTTAAATTGCAGTAAAATTAAAGTCAATTATAATTATGGATAAGATAAAAATACTTTGGGTTGATGATGAAATCGATCTTTTAAAACCTCATATATTATTTCTGGAGAAAAAAAACTATTCAGTAACGACATCTAATAACGGTCTGGACGCTATAGGTCTTTTTGAAGAAGAAAATTTTGACATCGTTTTTTTAGATGAAAACATGCCGGGAATGAGCGGTCTGGAAACGCTTTCGGAAATGAAAGAAAAAAAGTCTGCTATTCCAATGATTATGATTACCAAAAGTGAGGAAGAATATATCATGGAAGAAGCAATCGGATCTAAGATTGCCGATTACCTGATAAAACCGGTAAATCCAAATCAAATTCTTCTAAGTCTAAAGAAAAACCTGGATCATTCAAGATTAATTTCTGAAAAAACTACTTTAGACTACCAGAAAGAATTCAGAAAAATTGCTATGGAACTAGCCATGGTAAATTCTTATGAAGACTGGGTTGAATTATACAAAAAACTTTTATTCTGGGAATTAGAGCTTGAAAACATCAATGATCAGGCTATGATTGAAATTCTGGAATCACAAAAAGTTGAAGCTAACTCGCAGTTTGGTAAATATATCGAACGAAATTACGAAGACTGGTTTGCTCCTAAAGCAGACAAACCAATTCAGTCTCACAATTTATTCAAAGAGCTGGTCGTTCCTGAAATCAAAAAGAAAGACAAACCTATTTTATTTGTAGTTATTGATAATCTGCGTTATGATCAATGGAAATCTTTTGAAACTGTAGTATCCAATTATTATAAATTAGAGAAAGAAGTTCCTTATTTCTCCATCCTTCCAACAGCTACACAATATGCAAGAAACGCCATTTTCTCAGGCTTACTGCCAGTCGAAATGGAAAAACAGTTTCCTGAATATTGGAAAAATGATGTAGAAGATGGAGGAAAAAACCTTTACGAAGCCGAATTCCTTAGTGCTCAATTGAAACGTTTAGGTCTGAATATTAAGGAGGATTATTTCAAAATTACCAATTATTCCGGCGGAAAGAAACTGGCTGAAAATTTCAAAGCTTTAAAAGGCAATGATTTGGTAACTGTCGTTTATAATTTTGTTGATATGCTGTCGCATGCCAAAACCGAAATGGAAGTTGTAAAAGAACTTGCTTCAGACGACAAAGCTTATCGCTCCCTAACTTTAAGCTGGTTTAAAAACTCTCCATTACTGGAAATCATCCAACAGGCACAGCTTTTAGGTTTCAAATTAATACTGACTACAGATCACGGCACCATAAATGTAAAAAACCCGTCGAAAGTGGTTGGAGACAAGAACACAAGTCTTAATTTACGCTATAAAACAGGCCGTAGTTTAACCTACGAACAAAAAGATGTGTATGTCGTAAAAGAGCCCAAAACTATTGGTCTACCAGCAATAAACATGAGCAGCTCGTTTATTTTTGCAAAAAACGATCTGTTTTTAGCGTACGTAAACAATTACAATCATTATGTAAGTTATTACAAAAATACCTATCAGCATGGCGGAATTTCACTTGAAGAAATGATTATTCCGTTTTTGGTGTTTAACCCAAAATAAGAACATTTTCAGTCCCGGTTTTCTAATTCCGGGACTGATTCAAATTAAAGAAATACAAACCAATGAATATCATTTTTTCATTAGATCAGATTCAGGAAACAGCTGAACAAATTATTACCCAGAAACCAAAAAAAATCATTCTTTTTAACGGAGAAATGGGTGTGGGAAAAACTACTTTAATAAAACAGTTATGCAAAGTTTTAGGAGTTGAAGACGCTACTAGCAGTCCTACTTTTTCTTTAGTTAATGAATATCATACTTCTAACAATCAAACTGTTTATCATTTTGACTTTTATCGTCTAAACAAAGAGACTGAAGCGCTGGATATGGGGGTTGATGATTATTTATATTCCGGAAACTGGTGTTTTATAGAATGGTCGGAGAAAATAGTAAGTTTACTTCCTGACGAAACCTCCACAATTACGATTGAGTTATTAGCAGATGGGAAAAGAAAATTAGATTTAACATAAACACCTGAGCCTCTTTAATCTGTATTATTAAATCTCTGCAAAAATATACCACAGTATTAGCAGAATTTTTACATTGATTTTAAAACTTTTTACGTAATTTGTACTCTTAATTATTTCACACCCCATGTCAATAACCCTAACTCCATTTACGAAACAGCAATTGTTGCCACAAGAAGAAAAACTTGAAATTGGCCGATTTAAAAGAGAGCTTTTCATAGGGATCCCAAAAGAAACAAGCTATCAGGAACGTCGTATTTGTCTGACTCCCGACGCAGTAAACTCTCTGACTTATGAAGGTCACCGCGTTATGATTGAATCAGGGGCAGGAGAAAGTTCTAGTTATACTGACAAGGAATACAGTGATGCAGGAGCAGAAGTTACTAAAGACACTAAAAGAGTTTTCGGCTGTCCGCTATTATTAAAGGTTGAACCACCTACTTTGGCTGAAATTGAGATGATTAATCCGGAAACGACTATAATATCCGCTATTCAGTTAAAAACCAAAAAGAAAGCTTATTTTGAAGCACTGGCCCAGAAAAAAATCACAGCTCTGGCTTTCGAATATATTAAAGACGAAGACGGATCCTATCCTGCGGTAAAATCATTAAGTGAAATTGCTGGTACAGCTTCGATTCTTATTGCTGCCGAACTGATGATTACAGACGAATTTGGAAAAGGACTATTGTTTGGCAATATTACTGGCGTTCCTCCGACAGAAGTTGTAATACTGGGTGCAGGAACAGTTGGCGAATTTGCTGCTAAAACTGCAATTGGTTTAGGTGCAAACGTTAAAGTATTTGACAACTCGATTACCAAGCTTCGTCGTTTACAGAATAATCTTAGCCAACGTATTTTTACTTCAACTATTCAGCAAAAAGCATTATTGAAAGCTTTAAGACGTTGTGATGTTGCGATTGGTGCCATGCGTGGAAAAGAACGTTGCCCAATTGTGGTAACAGAAACTATGGTTGAACACATGAAAAAAGGTGCCGTGATTGTCGATGTGAGCATTGATACCGGTGGCTGTTTTGAAAGTTCTGAAGTAACCACTCACGAAAAACCTACTTTTATAAAAAATAATGTTTTACACTATTGTGTCCCAAACATTCCTTCACGTTATTCTAAAACCGCTTCACTTTCTATAAGCAATATCCTAACCCCTTACCTGCATCAAATAGCCGAAGATGGTGGTTTGGAAAGTGCTATCAGATGCAATAAAGGCTTAAAAAACGGAATTTATCTTTATCATGGAATTTTAACCAACAAAGCGATTGGCGAATGGTTTGATTTACCTGATAACGACATTAATTTACTTGTTTTCTAAAGCAACTTTAGCGTACCTTTGCAAAAAATTTAATTCATGAAATTCGTACATCGTTTTGCTTATTATTTAGTAGGTTTAGTTATGGGATGCTTTTTTGTAGCCCTTGTATTTAGTGGAAAAGACACCCGCTGTAATTACTTTCCGAATGCCAGGGTTTTGAATAATTTAAGAACAAAACCTTTTCAATATTCTGAAAAAGCAATTCAAACGCTGAACGAAAAATGGATTGACACAGCTGATATAAAAAATACACTGCAATTTGGTGATGTAGATTTCGACCAAAGCAATGTTCCTTACAAAAAAGGAAAACTATATGTTATTGAAGGAAAAACAGTCAAAAATCAGGAAATTATCCTAAAAGTAACCAACTACGAAAACAAAGCTGTTTTAGAAGAAATCATAAAAAAATAATGACTTTTTATTAGTTATTGAAAAGGATAGTATTAATGCTATCCTTTTTTTATGTCTAAAAATGATTTAATCGTTTATTAAAAACAAATCTAAAGTTTAGTCAAAAGTTTTAACTAAAAAAGGGCTTCGACTCCGCTCAGCCTGACACATGTTTGTCATTATGAAAACTAAAGCCCTAGCCCTGATGGGAATGGCATCCTTTTGTGGTGGGGTTCACCACAAAAGATATAGTGAACAGCAGGAACAAGCTCCTCATGTCCTACAATCTATTTTATTCAAAAATTAATTCAAAAAAAAGGTTCAACTTTTCAGATGAACCCTCTCTTCTAATTATTTTTTTTCACTTGCTTCTTATAATATTTTTGGTATTTCGGATATGTTATCGCTCCTATTACTGAAATCGTAATTAGTGAATAATATATCCAATCCAGAGATTTTGCCTCACCGCTTGCATAAGAATGCAAACCTACCAAGTGAAAATTCACACCATAATAAGTAAACAAAATCGATACAAAACCAAACATACTCATTAAGTTGAATGTCCATTTTCCACGTAGAGCAGGTACAAAACGAGCGTGAATTATAAAAGCATATACCATAATTGAGATCAATGCCCAGGTTTCTTTTGGATCCCAACCCCAGTAACGTCCCCAGCTTTCATTAGCCCATTGTCCTCCAAGGAAGTTTCCTATTGTCAACATAATCAAACCAATAGTTAATGCCATTTCGTTGATGTATGTAATCTCCTTAATATTCAGGTCCATTTTAGCTTTGTTTTTTGCATTGGTAAAGAAAATCAACACCAATGACACAAAACCTAAAATCATTCCGAGTGCAAATGGCCCATAACTTGCTACAATTACTGCTACGTGAATCATCAACCAGTATGAATTAAGAACAGGCTGTAAATTGGCGATTTCAGGATCGATCCAGTTCATATAGGCTGCAGCTAAAATCATCGCTGTCACAAAAGCAGAGGATGCAACGGTAAGTTTTGATTTTCTGTCAAAAGCCAATCCAAAGAACATTGTAGCCCAAGCTACATAGACAATTGATTCGTAAGCATTACTCCATGGGGCATGTCCTGAAATATACCAGCGGGCAATTAACCCTAAAGTATGCAATCCAAATAAAATTCCGATAATGATATGAAAACCATTTATGGTAATACGAAGCCATTTTTTCTCAAAAAAGATATTTACAATCGTAAAAATCAACATCAAAATGGATGCTCCAAGATACCAAAACGGTAGTTTTTTGAAAACATCGTATTTATTGTATGCGATTTCGGCATCAATTTTTTCTTCACTTGGGCGTACTTTAACACCAAATTTCTTTTGAAAACCATTAATACTTTCTACTAAATCATCAGCAGTTTTAAAATCTTTAGAAATAGAACCATCGTTTAAAGCTCTGAAATATAAAGGTAAAATCTGCTTTGTATAAGTTGCCTCCATTCCTTTTAACCCTGCGTGTTCCAATTCGAGATATGAAATCCATTTATTATTTGGATCATTCGGAACCGGGAATATTTTCAAAATACTTCCGCTTAAAGCAGATTCCATCAGGTTAACTCTTTTATCGGTTTCAATAAAATCTTTTTCAAACTGATTTGGATTTGCTGCTTTATAGGCTGCATCTAAATATGGAGACAATTTGTAGTTTCCGTTTTCATCAAAAAACTTTACAAAAGGTGCTTTTTTAACGTCTTTCTCTACCCCAATAATTTTTCTGATACTATCGTTTCCTGATCTCAAATGAATAAGTGGTACCTGAATCCAAACCTGAGCGTATTGCGTCATCGACAAAAAGACCTGGTCAGAATTCATTCCGTTATACGTATCACTCTGGCTTACTTTTCGCAATAATTCAGAGGAGAAAGTATTAATAGGCTTCATTCTTCCCCCGGCATCCTGAATGATCAAACGACCAAATTTAGCCGCATGAGATTCCGGAGCTTTGAAAATCGTTAATAATGAATCTATTTGCTTTTGGCTTGGCGGACGTGTTACATGATTGGCATGATCATTTGGATCATCTGTATGAGTGTGATTATGTCCCGGTGTATGAACATGAGGTTCTTGCGCAAAACCGTTAAAACTTAACATTAAAACTAAAATAGTAATTAGTTTTGCTTTTTTCTCTTTCACTTTATCAAGTTTACGTTTCAAATCTGTAAAACGGGAATCTTTGGTAAATAAAATTGCCAGCATACCAAAGAATAACATAAAGTATCCTAAATAAGTTATGGATGTTCCCCAGAAATCATGATTTACAGATAATACCGTTCCTTTTTCGTCAGGATCAAACGATGACTGGAAAAATCTATATCCTTTATGATCCAATACATGGTTCATGTAAATTCTGGCATCAAAAGTTTCTGCTGAATCCTGAACGGTAACTTTACTTTCAAAAGCCGAATAACTTTTCTCAGTTCCCGGATATTTTGTAGCAATAAAGTCGTTCAATTTAATTTTGAACGGTGTAATATAGGCCTTACTTCCGTAAAATAAACTGTACTCAATTTTTCCAATTTTAACCGTTTGCGGCTCTCCTACACTTCCTTTAGAACCAAATAGTCTTATTTCTTTTTCCTGACCATCAGCCTTAACTTTCACAATTAATGCATCTTTATGAGATTTGGCTTTATAATCATTATTCGATTCATAATCCACAACTCCTCTTATTGCAGGATCCGGGAATACAATTCGGATATCACCAATACTGTATAAAGAACGCATCATCAAAGGCTGTACATTGTCTTTGGTTACTTTTCCCTGAAGTTTGTCAGCCATTCGCATAAACTCACCCTCAAATGGCGTCTGAATCGTGTATTTTTCGCCAGTAGTATTGATATTGATAGCACCATCCGTTGGTTTATTCAAAGCAAATAAAACATTGTGGATATTTTGAACTTCTCCTTCTTTCAGAAAATGTTCTTCACGTCCACCGGCTCCAGCTTCGACTAATTTAATGTATAAAGTCCCTTTGGGATCTGGTTTTATAATTTCCTTCGCTCCCATTATGTAATTTACATAAGTTACTTCAAAAGGAGTTTCATCAAATTTACCTGAAAGAGTAAAATCATTATTGGTAACAGGCGAAAATAAAAGGCTTTTATCAAAAGTTCTGCGTTTCATTTCTCCCTTATATTCTCCATCTGCAAAAACAGTTAAGAATGTTTTATCTGAAAAAATTTGATTTTCAGCAGCACCTTCACGAATTGGCATCACTCCTTCATAACTGATGTATCGTGTAATGAATGCTCCTAAAAGAATAAAAATAAAGGCAATATGAAGTAATAAAGTTGCCCATTTTTCTTTTTTCAATAATTGATAGCGTTTAATATTTCCGAAGAAGTTTATCAGGAAAAACACCATTATTGCCTCGAACCACCAGGTGTTATAAATTAAAATACGGGCAGTGTCTGTATTGTACTTACTTTCGATAAAAGTTCCTATACCCATTGCAAGTGCAAATGCTAAAAAAAGAACGGCCATTAATCTTGTAGAAAACAAAAAAGAGAATATTTTTTTATCCATTTCGAAGGAATTACTGTGTATAAAAGTGGCACAAAAGTACTTAAAAATGTTGAGTTCTATTATTTGTCTTTTGTTAATTAAAACAAAAAATGACATCCATTTAGATTGAATTCTCAATGTTATCCTACAATATTTGATAATCTATAAATTCTGAACTTATTGTGCACTTTTTACGACAATTTAGATATAAAATGATTTTAATCTGTAAAACCTGAAGCTATCACTTTAAAAAATAATACTAATTTTGCGATATGATTCAAATATGTATAATTGGTTCCGGAAATGTCGCGCAGCATTTGATAAAGGCTTTCTCAAAAAGTGAGAAGGCAGAAATTGTACAAGTATTTTCAAGAAAAAAAGAATCACTGACACACCTCGTTGATTCTGATAAAATTGTAACTGATTTGTCAGATTTAAAGAAAGCCGATCTATATATTATTTCGATAACAGACGATGCGATTTCTGAAATTTCAAAACAATTACCTTTTGAAAATCAATTAGTAGTACACACATCAGGAACGTCTTCAATTGATTTTTTAGATTCAAAAAACCGGAAAGGTGTTTTTTATCCGTTACAGACTTTTTCTAAAGCAAAACCAGTTGATTTTTCGATAATACCGATTTGTCTGGAAGCTGAAAATGAAGCCGATTATCATATTTTGGAAACTATTGCCAAAAGTATTTCAAACGTAGTTTTTCCAATTAGTTCAGAGCAAAGAAAAGCGCTGCATGTTTCGGCTGTTTTTGTGAACAATTTTACAAATCATTTGTATCAGATGGGGCAAAAAATTTGCGAAGAACATAATGTTCCTTTCGAAATTTTAAAACCTCTTATTTTCGAAACTGCAGAAAAAATAAAAACACTTACTCCTGTTGAGGCACAAACAGGTCCGGCAAAACGTAATGATTCGATAACTATTGAAGCGCATCTCAATTACTTAACAGACGAAAATCAAAAAAATATCTACAAACTCTTAACACAATCTATACAAAATAATGGCAAAACACTTTAAAGAAATAATGAATGACATCACAACTTTTGTTTTTGATGTTGATGGCGTACTTACAGACAGCTCGGTTTTTGTAACCAACGAAGGAGAAATGCTTCGTACAATGAATATTAGAGATGGTTACGCTATGAAAGCTGCGATAGAAAGCGGTTTTAACGTTTGCATTATTTCCGGCGGAAGCAATGAAGGTGTTCGCATAAGATTGCGCAATTTAGGTATAAACGACATACATTTAGGATCTCCTGATAAAGTAGAAACTTTTAAAGAATACACCAATATTCACAATATAAAACCTGAAAATGTGTTGTACATGGGTGATGATATTCCTGATTTTCACGTTATGAAACTGGTAGGTTTACCAACTTGCCCTCAAGATGCTAGTCCGGAAATTAAGAACATTTGCCGCTATGTTTCGCACGTAAAAGGCGGAAGAGGTGCTGTTCGTGACGTTATCGAACAGGTTATGAAAGTACAGGGAAAATGGATGGAATACTTTAATGGAAAACATGATTAAAATTATTGGTTATCAGCTAAGCATCTCATTCTAAAAAACACATTTTCAATTAAAAATCTCATTTCAGCCCCAAGGATCTTAAAGATGAAATACCTAAAACTCATTCGCTATCAAAACCTTTTAATGCTTGCCTTTATGCAGCTTTTATTTCGTTATGCATTTTTAAAAGGACAAAACATTCCTTTGGCCTTGTCAGACTGGCAATATGCTTTATTAGTTTTAAGCACTGTTTTACTGGCAGCTGCCGGATATGTAATTAATAACGTTTTTGATACCGAAACTGATATTATTAATAAACCTCAAGATGTTATAATTGGCAAAAGCATTTCAGAAACGTCAGGTTATAACATTTATATAGCCTTAAATATTACTGGCGTTGCGATTGGTTTTTACATTTCAAATGTTATAGAAAGACCAGGATTTGCAACTATTTTTATACTGATGGCTTCTTTGCTTTATTTTTATTCCACAACCTTAAAGCAAATCATGATTTTAGGGAACTTTGTAGTAGCTTTATTGCTTGCAATGAGTGTTCTCATTATTGGTGTTTTTGATATTTTTCCGGCAACAATAGCAGAAAACAAAGCTCAAATGGCCAGTATGTTTTCTATTTTAACTGATTATGCCTTATTTGCGTTTATGATTAATTTTATCCGTGAAATAGTCAAAGACATTGAAGACGTTAACGGAGATTATAATCAGGGAATGAATACACTGCCTATTGCCATTGGAATTAGCAGAACAGCAAAAATTGTATCAATAATTTCCATTATTCCTTTTATTGTATCAATGCTTTACATTAAAAAATATTTTCTGGAAAACAGTCTTTTTATAGCAACTTTGTATTCATTTGCCTTAGTTTTGGCACCGCTTCTTTATTTTATAGTAAAAGTTTTTTCTGCCAAATCGCAAAAGGAATTTCATCATTTAAGCAGTGTATTAAAATTAATTTTACTTTTCGGAATTTTATCAATTGTGGTTATTACCTTAAACATTCATTATAATGCTTAAAGAAAAACTAAAAAAATACAACTTAATTCTTGCTTCGGGTTCGCCGAGAAGACAACAGTTTTTTAAAGATCTGGATTTAGATTTCGAAATCAGATTAAAAGATGTTGAAGAAATCTATCCACCTGAATTAAAAGCTTCAGAAATTACCGATTTTTTAGCGCTGTTAAAAGCAAATGCTTTTGAAGGAGAGCTAAAAGAAAATGAAATTTTAGTAACCAGCGACACTATTGTCTGGCACAATAACAAAGCATTAGGCAAACCCAAAAGCGCAGAAGAAGCTTTTGAAATGATAAAATCAATGTCAGGCACAACACATGACGTAATTACATCTGTTTGTTTTAAGACCAGTTCTTCTTCTACACTTTTAAACGATATCACAAAAGTAACTTTCAATAATTTATCTGACGAAGCTATCTTATATTATATTGAAAACTATAAACCTTATGACAAAGCTGGTGCTTACGGCATTCAGGAATGGTTTGGTTTTATGGCTGTTGCCAGGGTCGAAGGTTCATATACTAATGTTATTGGGCTTCCAACTGCAAAAGTTTACGAATATTTGAGTACATTAGAGTAAAATTTATTTTATGTTTTCATTTAAAGAATATAGCCAGGAAATATTAACGACTATAATTCTCCTAATTGTATTAGTAGCACTGCGAATTATTATTGCACAATTAGTACGCAGATATGCCAGTACAAGTCATTTACTTGAACATCGTACTAATCTGGTTATCAAATACATTCATATCTTAATGAATATTCTGGTAACTATATGCCTAATTGTGATTTGGGGTGTTGATACTAAGGACATTTTTATAACCGTTTCATCAATTGCTACTGTAATTGGTGTTGCGATGTTTGCCCAATGGTCGATTCTAAGCAATATTACTTCCGGAATGATTTTGTTTTTTTCTTTCCCTTTCCGGATTGGTGACACCATAAGAATACACGATAAAGATTTTCCTATTGAAGCAGAAATTGAAGACATTAGTGCTTTTCATGTTAATCTGAGAACAAAAGAAGGAGAGAAAATCATATTTCCGAACAATCTTTTATTACAAAAAGGAATTTCTATCATCCCTCCCACTTATGAAGAAAAGGAGTTCTTTGATTAATGGGAATTTTATAAACTAATAAAAATAAATTAGAACGAAATAATTTGATTTATACAGCAATTTTGTATAACAAATCTTAGTTATCAAAATTCAAAAGAAATGAATGAATCAATAAAATTACCTTTCTATGCAAAGTTAACTTGTATTTTATTAATTCTAATTTGTATTAGTGTAATTATATATATTGGAAGTAATATCATTACACCTGTAATGCTGGCATTTTTATTTACAGTTTTACTATTGCCAATACACACTTTTTTGTATACAAAATTACGTTTTCCCACCTACCTCGCCTCATTTGTAACTGTAGTTATTTTTGTATTAAGTATTGCTACAATTTTAACATTCATTTCTTATCAGATAAATGATATTGCGGATGACTTTGATATTATTAAAAAAAATGCAGTTTCTTTTTTCAATAATGCTCAGTCTTATATTAATGAAAAATTTCAAATCAGCATTTGGGAACAAAAAAAATATATTGAAAAAGTGACCCATGATTCTGTACAAAATGGTACCGGAACAATTGGAGCTGCAATTGGTTCATTAAGTGATGTCTTATTTGATAGTATGCTCGTGGTTGTTTTTACTTTTTTATTTCTTTTATACAAAACCCACTTTATACTTTTCCTTGCAAAATTGTTTCGTCATGAAAATCATGCTAAATTAAAAGAAATCATAACACAGGTAAAAATTTCTATAAACAATTATATCTTGGGATTAATTTTTGAAATGTTTGTTGTTTCTATCCTGACAGGCTTAGGTCTATGGATTATAGGCGTGAAGTATTTTATTTTGTTGGGACTTATTACCGGAATTTTAAATCTAATTCCTTATATCGGAATTATGATTGCAGGTATTTTAACTGTTCTGTCTTCACTTACGGCAACACCGGAAATTTCTATTTTCTTAAGCATTCTAATCGTTAATATAATTGTGCAGCTTATCGATAACAATATTCTTGTTCCTCTAATCATTAATTCAAATGTAGAAATTAATGCTTTCGTTTCAATAATAGGTATAATTCTTGGAGGCTCAGTGGCTGGTATTGCCGGAATGTTTCTGGCCATTCCGCTTTTAGCTATTTTAAAAATTATTTTTGACAGAATTGAACCATTAGAGCCTTGGGGTTATCTAATGGGAAATCACATGCCAAAAAAATTTTCATGGCGTATTAGAAAATTAAAAACTGAAAATTAAAATTGTTTTTTAATCTTAAGTATATTATTAAATTATAAAATCACCAATAATTTACGCTAACTTTATTAGCATGTATAGAAACTTTCTCAAAATAGTTTTCTTTTTTATCCTTCTTGGGAATTTTTCCCAAAGCGCATTTTCACAAGAAAAACAGACTAAAAAAGATAGTATAGAGAAATATCAGAAAATTAAGAAGCTTTCAGAAAAAAGTAAATTCACAACTTTTCTAAATAAGCTAATTTTTAAGCCCTCTAAAATTAAAAAGAAAAACGAAACTTTAGTCGAAAAAGAACATCTTCCTGATGTTGACGGTAAAATTATTCGTAATATCAAAATTATAACTTTAGATCCTTTCGGGCGCTCTGATACTGATTCGACAATGGTTCCAAAAAACTGGGGAGAAAGAACAGGAAACAAACTACACCTTAAAACTAAAAGATTTGCCATACAGAATTTATTGCTTTTTAGAAAAAATTCAGTTTACGACAGTTATAAAATAAAAGAAACCGAGCGTATTATCAGGTCGCAAAAATTTGTAAATAAAGTTAGTATAACCGAAGAATTGGTTCCTGCCAGTAATGATTCTGTTGATGTTACGATTCGGGTTTTGGATGCCTGGAGTTTAATTCCGAAATTTTCAATATCAAGCTCAAGAGTTGGCATTGGATTTAATGACCGTAATATTGTAGGAACAGGCCAGCAATTTGAATACAAGTTTACCAATAGGTTTGATGACGGACATAATGGTCATGACGCTTTATATACGATTCCTAATATCAAAAATACCTTTATCACTACAAAGTTCAGATATTACAGAGATCTAGATGATAATTACAACAAAAGTATTTCCATAGAACGCCCTTTTTATTCTCCTTTAGCAAAATGGGCAGGCGGAATTCTTTTAGGACAGCAATTTAGACGAGATACTTTACAAGATGCTACTCTAAAATATGAATTCCAGCCTTTTAAATACAATTCTCATGATTTTTGGGCGGGCAAAGCTTTTAATGTTAGTGGTGAAAATCCCAAAAATGAAAGAACAACTAATTTTGTTGTGACAGGTCGCTTTTTAAATGTGGATTATACTGAAAAACCAAGCATTGCATTTGATACCATTAACTTTTTTTCAGATGAAAAGCTAATATTAATGGGATTTGGATTAAATACCAGGGAATTCGTAAAAGATAATTATATTTTTAGAAACGGATATACCGAAGACGTACCGATTGGAAGAATCTACGGAATTACAGCCGGATATCAGTATAAAAATAAAATATGGAGGCCGTATATTGGGGCTCAGGCTTCATTTGGAGATTATTATAAATGGGGCTTTCTGAGTACGAACTTTGAAATTGGTACTTTTTTCCATCAGGGTAAAACTTACCAAACTTCTATTTCGGCCAAAGCTAATTATTTTACCAGTTTATTGACAATTGGAGACTGGAAATTGCGGCAATTCATCAAACCCGAAATAGTTATAGGAATAAACAGAGAATACTCAATAGGAGATCAGCTTACAATAAACGAAAATTACGGACTTCAGGGATTTAATGCCGCCCATTATGGAAAGAGCAAAATGGTCCTAACACTGCAAACCCAGACTTATGCGCCTGAAGAAGTTTTGGGTTTTAGGTTAAATCCTTATTTTAATTACTCCATAGCTGTGTTAGGAAGCAGTACTTCTGGTTTACTTCAAAATAAATATTATTCAAAATTCAGCCTGGGTTTACTGATAAGCAATGACTATCTTGTTTTTAGTGCTTTTCAACTTTCCATTTCATATTATCCAACTATTCCGTTTCAGGGCGATAGTATTTTTAAAACAAATACTCTGGAAACTTCAGATATCGGCCTTCAGTCGTTTGAATTAGGAAAACCGAGAATTGTTGAATATAAATAGCTCTTTTTTTTAAACTAAAAAAAAATACAATAACATTCTCACTATCAACAAATTTAGGCTATGACAGCTATTTTTATACTTTCAAAATGTACTTTTTTAGAAGGAAAATCGTTTTGGTATATTATTTTGGCACAGTATATGGATATTCCTAAACAAGATTAACATTAAATTTTTTTAAAAGATGAAAACTATAAAAATCGCAATCGTTGGATTATTTTTAATCATTGCAAATACAGCTCAGTCACAAGTATCTATTAACGTAAATATAGGAACTCCACCAGTATGGGGACCTGTAGGATACACTGAAATGGAATACTATTATTTACCCGACATTCAATGTTATTATGATGTAAGAGCTTCACAATTTATCTATTTTGGAGGCAGTACCTGGGTCAGATCAAGACATTTACCTAGACAATACAGAAACTATGATTTGTATGGAGGTTATAAAGTAGTATTAAATGATTATCACGGAAGAACTCCATATGTGTATTTTGACAGACATAAAACAAAATATTACAAAGGATATCATGGTGCGCCTCAAAGACCTTACAAAGCGAGACCTGTTTATGGTTATAATGATCGCAGACATGATAATCATAAAAATCATAAACACTACGATAAACATGACAGACATGACAGACATGATGATCATGATCATGGCCATGGAAGAAGATAAAACGTTATTAAATTTTACCAAAAGAGAGTATCAAAGTTTGTTACTCTCTTTTATTTTTCGGTAAAATGTTGAAAAAATCCGTCCAAATACAATTAAAGCTAAATTACTGTACAACAGTAAGTTTTATTAAAAAAATTTAACAAAACTACCCATATGATGTTACAGAAATAATTTACTTTTGCACCAAATTTTAAAACTAAATAATAAACTTTATGAAAAAGAGTGTTTATTTATTTTCATTTTTAGCTATATCCCTTTTAATAGGATGTGACAATAATGATGAAACCACAAATAATAATCAGTCAATAAATAACATTACAATTACTACAGATCAAAATTCTTTGAACCAAAGACTTGATTATACCAATTCTGGAGTAATTTCTATAGAAAATAATAATCCTACAGGAAAACTAGCAAACACTAGTGCTACTACAACTCTTCCTTTGGTACAGATTGCAGAAATAAATCCGCCCGTTGATAAAAATGGAAGAACCTTACAGGCAAGTCATATTACAGTAAATGGAAATTACGCTTATGTATCTTACATTATGAGAGGAGATATTTATTCAGGTGCAATTGATGTTATTGATGTTTCAGACCCTTACAAACCAAAATTAGTTACTTCGGCTTTAATTGCTGATACTGATATTACGTCTCTTACTTATTCTAATGGAAGTCTAATTATTGGAGCTGCAAAAGATGTAGATACAGATCCATTGCTTGTAAATCCTGCAATAGTAATCAACATGGAACTGAATTCTGGTTTACTTACAGATAAATATAAAATTAACTATTTAGAAAGCAGGGTAACAACGGATGTTGCAGCAAATGCTTCTTCATATTTTGCCGTGACAGGTGACAATGGAAGTTTATTCAAATTAAATACTTCGACTAAAGCAATAACTGGAAAAGTGGCTGAGGAAGATTTACGCTCTGTAGCATTAAGTAGCGACAAAGTTATAACGTTAAGTGGAACAAAAGGAGTAAATGTTTACAATCAATCAACACTGGCTTTGCAAAAGAACTTTAGCACCTCTACAGATGTAAGCGGAGCCAAAAGAACAATGGAAATTGACGGAACAAAACTTTTAGTTTCTGAAGGATATAATGGCTTAGGTGTTTATGATATTAATACCGGTTCAAAATTACAAACTATAAACATAGCTATAGCGGGAGAAGATAATGTTACTAATGCAGTTTCTATAAATGAAGGGTATGCTTTTGTTGCAAATGGTGCTGCAGGACTTAATGTTTATCAAAGTGGAAACCAGCTAAGTTTATTAGGCACCTTGGGAATTTCAGGATCTTCAAACTATGTAAAATCCAGTGGGAATTATATTTATGTAGCCAGTGGAAAAGGCGGTTTAAAAATCATTAAGATGGAAAAACCAAATACTACGTTTGCAAATTGCTCTCAATACGGAATCTATAACCAAGGCAAAGATTTGATTTTGAATTCAAACGAGATTAAATCATATGCCGGATCTACTGCTATTAATTCTACAATAGTAAATTCTGGAGCTGTTTTAACACATTGTGGGTCAATATCCATTCAAAATGGTTTAACCCTTAACAGCGGCAGTACTTTTAACATGACGGGAAGTTTAGCTCAGGGTAAATACCAGCTGTCAAATCCAACAGAACTTATTATTAATAACAATGCTTTATTACAAATTGAAGGATCAGTTGTAATTTGGGGAGATTTGAGACTTAATAGTGATGCGAAAATTAATTTTATTGGAAACAATTCTTCAATTACCATTTATGGTAAAGTAATCAAAAACAGCAATGTAACCATTACCGGAAATTATACTGACACTGAAAATAAATTATATTTAAATTTTCCTCTAAAAGAGAAAATATCATAAGAGACCATCATCCCATAATGGTCTTTTTTTATATAAAAGTCAATTATTTTATTTATCACAAATTAAGATTTAACAATGGAAAACAAAACTATATTTTATACCAATTAACTATAATGCAACAGAACTCAATTTAAACTAAATCAAACTTCTGCAAACAAAAAAACCGTCTAAATTTAGACGGTTTAATTTTACATTTATTTTTTTAAGCTTACATTGTAGCTTTTAAAGCTTTTGCTTCAGCAGTCATTTCAAGCGCTTTATACACCCCTAATAATGTTTTAGCAACATCCTGATTTTTAGGATCTAATTCATTTGCTTTTTTAAGATAAGGAATTACGCTTTTAAATACACTTTCTCTTTGAGCTTTAAGCACATCATAACGTTTCATATCTTTTGCAGAAGTACCCAATTTATTCATTTCATCGATAATTGGCTTTTCTGCTTCTAATTTTAACGCTGCCAGGTTAAGGTAAGCATTTGCATACTTAGGATCAATTTCAATAACTTTTAAATAATATTTTTCAGCATCGGCTTCATTTTTAGCATTTGCACTAAGTACTCCAAGGTTAAAAAGCAATTCTGTATTATTTGGATCTTTTTGTAAAGCTTCTCCAACTAATTTTTTATAAGTTTCATAATCTTTAGTTTCTAAGTACAAATTAGCTTCAGAAATAATTAGAGAGCTGTCATCCGGATTTGTTTTTCTTGCATCAGCAATTGCTTTTTTTGCATCTTCTTTACGTCCTTTTTGAAGCAAAATAAGAGCATAATTTTTATAGATTTCACCTCTTTTAGAAGGAATAGTTTCTGTTTTAGGTTTTTCATGCGTTCCTAATTTTACAGCCAAATCCCTGTCTTTTGCATTAGCAAAACCATCCTCATTTCCAGAAATTTTATTTACAGCAGTGTAACTTGTTCCTTTTCCAGAATAGTTGATGTTTTTCAATTCTTCATACATTGGCAAAGCAGCATCATAATCCTGCGCATTAACGTATGTAGAAGCAGCATAATACAAATTGATGGTGTCTTTTTTATCTAATAAATAAGCATCATATAATTTTTTAGCTCCTGATGCTGATTTGTTTGTCTGAGTATCTGCAATAGCAGAATTAATCAATTGACCTTTAATATTTGTAATTGATGTTGCAGCCTGAGTTGAGAATTTTTGTTTTCCCGAAGCCTTTTCAATATCAATAAGTTTTTTATAACTCTCTGCTGCTAAAGAAAGATTTTTACCTTCTTCAACTTTTTTATTTGCAAGATCCAAATAAGCATTTCCCTGGATAAAATAATATTGAGCCTGCTCTGTATCTTTTGCGTTTACAATAAGATTTTCAGCATCCTTTAATTGTGCGAGTGCTCCTTGAGCATCTCCACCTTTTAAAGCCTTCTCAGCATTTTTTATCTGATCTTTCTGAGCAAAAGTAGCTACCGAAATCAACAATGCTGATGCAAGTATTACATATTTACTTTTCATAATATTCAATTTGTATATTTAATTTAAATTTTGTGATTTAATATTTACTCTTCAGATTCATCTTCATCTGAATCATCTTCGTCTTCCGGTTCTGCATCCGTATCATCATCTTCATCATCTTCTGCTGACCCATCATCTTCAAGAACTTCCATATCTGGTTTAACTCTTTCGATTGCAGATTCAACAACATTTCCGTCTTCATCAACAACAACTTCTTCAGCGTCGTCTTTCATTACAGTTGTTACAGCAGCGATAGAATCTTTTCCTTTTAAGTTAATCAATCTTACTCCCTGAGTTGCACGTCCCATAACACGTAAATCCTCAATAGCCATTCTAATTGTTAATCCTGATTTATTGATAATCATTAAGTCATCAGAATCTGTAACAGCATTTATTGAGATTAATTTTCCTGTTTTCTCAGTAATATTAAGAGTTTTAACACCTTTACCTCCACGGTTTGTTATTCTGTACACATCTTCTCCGTCATCGTCAACTAATTTAGTACGTTTTCCATATCCATTTTCAGTAACAACTAAAATTTGAGATTCAGCAATATCATTTTTATCAACCGTCACCATTCCAATCACTTCATCGGTCTCATCTTTTAAGGTAATTCCACGAACCCCAGAAGCAGTTCTTCCCATCGGACGTGTTTTAGTTTCTTCAAAACGAACCAATTTACCAGATTTAACGGCCAAGATAATTTGACTTTCTCCATTTGTTAACTGAGCTCCCATTAGCTCATCACCTTCTTTAATTGTGATAGCCGCAACACCATTTACACGTGGTTTAGAATATTTCTCTAAAGAAGTTTTCTTCACCTGACCTTGTTTCGTTACCATTACAAGGTTATGCGTATTAATATAATCTTTGTCTTTTAAATCTTGTGTACAAATGAAAGCTTTTACTTTATCATCGCTCTCAATATTCACCAGGTTCTGAATTGCTCTACCTTTTGCTGTTTTGCTTCCTTCCGGAATTTCATAAACACGCATCCAGAAACATTTTCCTTTCTGCGTAAAGAACATCATGTATTGGTGGTTGGTTGCAACAAACATATGCTCCAGAAAATCCTGGTCTCTTGTTCCTGCACTTTTTTGTCCAACTCCTCCTCTATTTTGAGTCTTATATTCCGTCAAGTTTGTACGTTTGATGTAACCTGCATGGGAAATGGTAATAACTACATTTTCGTCAGCAATTAAGTCTTCGATACTTACATCACCTCCAGAATACTCAATTTGTGAGCGACGGTCATCTCCGTATTTATCACGAATTTCCGATAGCTCTTCTTTAATCAAATCAATTCTTAAATTAATATCGGCTAATAAAGCTTTCAAATGCTCAATCAACTTCATTAATTCTTCAAACTCAGCTCTTAACTTATCCTGCTCCAGACCTGTCAATTGACGCAAACGCATCTCAACAATAGCACGAGCCTGAATATCAGACAATTTAAATCTTTCGATTAATTTTTCTCTTGCCTCATCAGTATTTTTAGAACCTCTAATTAACGCGATTACTTCATCGATATTATCAGAAGCAATAATTAATCCTTCCAAAATATGAGCTCTTTCTTCTGCTTTACGCAATTCAAACTGCGTTCTTCTTACCACTACATCATGACGGTGCTCAATAAAGTAGTGAATCATATCTTTTAGATTCAACAATTGAGGACGTCCTTTTACCAATGCAATATTATTTACACTAAAAGAAGATTGTAACTGAGTGTATTTATATAAAGTATTTAATACTACATTTGGAGTAGCATCACGTTTTAAGATATAAACGATACGCATACCGCTTCTATCCGATTCGTCACGGATATTGGCAATACCTTCAATTTTTTTCTCGTTAACCAAATCAGCCGTACGTTTAATCATTTCGGCTTTGTTAACCTGGTATGGAATTTCAGTAACGATAATGCATTCTCTTCCGTCAACTTCTTCAAAACCAACTTTTGCACGCATTACGATACGTCCTCTACCTGTTTTAAAGGCTTCACGAACACCTTCATATCCATATATTATACCTCCTGTTGGAAAATCAGGAGCTTTAATATGAGTCATTAACTCATCTACTTCGATATCGTTATTATCAAGATACGCCAAAGTACCATTGATAACTTCAGTTAAATTGTGTGGCGGCATATTAGTTGCCATACCAACTGCAATACCTGTTGCTCCGTTTACCAATAAAGTCGGAACTCTTGTGGGCATTACTTTTGGTTCATATATAGTATCGTCAAAGTTTAGTTGAAAATCAACTGTCTCTTTTTCAATATCGGCCATAATTTCTTCTGAAATCTTTTTCATTCTGGCCTCAGTATAACGCATTGCCGCGGGACTATCACCATCTACAGAACCAAAGTTACCCTGACCATCAACTAATAAATATCGCATACTCCATTCCTGAGCCATACGTACCATTGCGTCATAAACAGAAGTATCTCCATGCGGGTGATACTTACCAAGAACTTCCCCCACAATTCTCGCAGACTTTTTGTGGGCAGATCTTGAAGTTACACCTAAATCATACATTCCGTAAAGAACTCTTCGATGCACTGGTTTCAAGCCATCTCTAACATCCGGAAGTGCTCTCGATACGATTACTGACATCGAATAATCGATGTAAGCTGATTTCATTTCATCTTCGATGTTAATAGGAATTAACTTTTCTCCTTCAGACATAAGTTGTTATATTAAATATTATATTTTAGTTTCAAAGCGTGCCAAGATACGTTTTTTTGAAATTTTTTCAGCTATTTCCTTACAGTTATTTCAATGATTTATTAACAACTTTTTTTTAGCATTTAGTTGATAAATTAAGCCTTTTTTAACTGTTTTATTACTTTTTTTTTTGTCTATTAGCTGACAGGTGTTTCTGAAAGGTATGGTTTTTGTTTTTCAATCACTAATTCATTAAATTTACAATACCAATTATATATTATGGATGATAATTTTTCACCAAGAGTAAAAGATGTTATTACATACAGTAAAGAAGAGGCCCTTCGTTTAGGACACGACTTTATTGGTACTGAACATCTCATGCTGGGCATTTTAAGAGATGGTAACGGAAAAGCTATTCATATACTTAATAACCTGGCAGTTGATTTAGACCATTTACGCAGGAAAGTAGAAATACTGAGTCCAGCCAATCACAGCGTTGAAGTAAATGCAGAAAAGAAAAATCTTCATCTTACCCGACAGGCCGAAAGAGCCCTGAAGACAACCTTTCTTGAAGCAAAAGTATTTCAAAGCTCATCAATTAGCACAGCTCACCTGCTTTTATGCATCTTAAGAAACGAAAACGATCCAACAACCAAGCTATTGAATAAGCTAAAAATAGATTACGATATAGCTAAAGAACAGTATTTAAATATGACTCCAAACGAAGAAGAATTCTTAGATAACTTGCCAAAAAACGAATCATACAATGATGATTCAGGACAAGATGACAGTTTAAAAGAAAGCAGTTTTAACAATCCAGCCAATAAGTCAAACAAAAAATCCAAAACTCCGGTATTAGATAATTTTGGGAGAGATTTAACAGAAATGGCCGAAGAAGGGAAACTGGATCCTGTAGTGGGACGCGAAAAAGAAATTGAACGTGTTTCGCAAATTCTGAGCCGTAGAAAAAAGAACAACCCTCTTCTTATTGGAGAACCCGGAGTTGGTAAATCTGCTATTGCAGAAGGACTAGCACTACGTATCATTCAAAAGAAAGTATCACGTATTCTTTTTCACAAACGTGTAGTAACTCTTGACTTAGCCAGCTTAGTTGCCGGAACAAAATACAGAGGACAATTTGAGGAAAGAATGAAAGCCGTAATGAACGAGCTTGAGAAAAACGATGATATTATTCTTTTTATTGATGAAATTCACACTATAGTAGGTGCAGGTGGAGCAACAGGTTCTCTTGATGCTTCAAACATGTTCAAACCTGCTTTAGCTAGAGGAGAAATTCAATGCATTGGCGCCACTACTCTTGATGAGTACAGACAATATATTGAAAAAGACGGCGCTTTGGAAAGACGTTTTCAAAAAGTAATTGTTGAACCAACTTCTGTTGAAGAAACAATCGCAATTTTGAACAATGTAAAAGACAAATATGAAGATCATCATAATGTAACCTATACTCCTGAAGCAATTGAAGCCTGTGTTAAATTAACAAACAGATATATGTCTGAGCGTTTTTTACCGGACAAAGCTATCGATGCCATGGATGAAGCCGGATCTCGTGTACATATCACCAATATTGACGTTCCAAAACAAATTTTGGATTTAGAACGCCAGTTAGAAGAAGTTCGTGAGAACAAAAATATGGTAGTTAAAAAACAGAAATACGAAGAAGCTGCCAAACTTCGCGATGATGAAAAACGTATCGAAAAAGACCTTGCTCTAGCACAAGAACAATGGGAAGAAGATTCTAAAAACAATAGAATTGAAGTTACAGAAGATAACGTAGCCGATGTTGTTTCTATGATGACAGGAATTCCTGTAAACCGAATTGCACAAACAGAAAGCAACAAACTGGCTAAATTACCTGAGTTGATTCAGAACAAAGTAATCGGACAAAATGATGCAGTCCTTAAAATTGCACGTTCTATTCAACGTAACAGAGCCGGACTTAAAGATCCTAACAAACCAATTGGTTCATTTATTTTCTTAGGCCAGACTGGTGTTGGTAAAACGCAATTAGCTAAAGTATTAGCAAAAGAATTGTTTGACTCTGAAGACGCTTTAGTTCGTATCGATATGAGTGAATACATGGAAAAATTTGCTATCTCTCGTTTAGTTGGAGCACCTCCGGGATATGTTGGTTACGAAGAAGGTGGTCAATTGACTGAAAAAGTTCGAAGAAAACCATATTGCGTGGTTCTTTTAGACGAGATCGAAAAAGCACATCCAGATGTATTCAACATGATGCTTCAGGTTTTAGATGACGGATATTTGACTGATAGTTTAGGTCGTAAAATTGACTTTAAAAACACTATCATTATCATGACATCTAACGTTGGTGCACGTCAGCTGAAAGACTTCGGACAAGGCGTTGGATTCGGAACTGCTGCAAAAGTGGCACAGGCTGATGAAAATTCAAAAAGCATTATCGAAAATGCATTGAAGAAAACATTCGCTCCTGAGTTCTTAAACAGAATTGATGATGTAATCGTATTTAATGCATTAGAAAAAGCTGATATCGATTTAATTATAGAAATTGAACTTAAAAAACTTTATTCTCGTATTGCAGAATTAGGCTACAACCTAAGTCTTACTGATAAAGCAAAAGCATTTATTGCTGAAAAAGGATTTGACAGACAATTTGGAGCAAGACCTCTAAAAAGAGCCATCCAGAAATATGTTGAAGATTTGTTAGCAGAAGAAATCATAACTTCAAAAATACATTCTGGTGATGAAATCTTAATGGATTTAAAAGATGATGCTCAGGAACTTTCTGTAGAAATACATAAAGCCGAAGAACCGACAAATCAGTAAATTAGTTTAAATTTATAACACAAATAACTTACCCGTTACGTTTTCATAACATAACGGGTATTTTTTTTAGATAAATCACTATCTTTAGTAAAAGCAAATAACTATTTTTGGATATTAAATTCTATAATAAAAACAACGTATGCTTCAAAACAAAGTCATTTTAGGCAGTGAAGAATGGTGCTCATTTCCAGAGCTGGGAATCCCTACAATCAAGGCTCGTGTGGATTCCGGCGCAAAGACTTCGGCAATGCACGCTATAAACATAGCTCCTTTTATAAAAAATGATGCCAATTGGGTAAAATTTGATATTAATCCAATCCAGAATAATATAAAAACCATCATTCATTGCGAAGCTCCGTTGGTGGATAAAAGAATTGTAAAAAGCTCAAGCGGCTTTAGAGAACATCGTTACGTAATACAAACGAGCCTGAAAATTGGAGATACAAAATGGCCAATCGAAATGACTTTAACCAATCGGGATTCTATGGGATTTCGAATGCTTCTAGGAAGAGAAGCCATGAGTGGACGTGTATTAGTCGATCCTGAACAAAAATATTTATTAGGTCAGCCAACTACAGAATCCTTAAAAGAATTATATCAAAACTCCGAAAAAGCAAGCTCCGGTTTGCGTATTGGCCTTTTAGCCAGCAATCCCGAATTATACAGTAACAAAAGAATCATGGAAGCTGGCGAAATGCGGGGTCACGAAATGCACTTTCTAAACATTAAGGAGTGCTACATGAAACTGGATGCCAAAACTCCTGAGATTCATTACCGTGGTGGCAAAATCTTAAATCAGTTTGATGCTATCATTCCGAGAATTCGTCCAAGCATTACTTTTTACGGTTGCGCCTTAACACGCCAGTTTGAAGCTTTGAAAGTTTTCTGTTTAAATTCGGCTACAGCCATAACACAATCTCGAGATAAATTATATTCGTTACAATTGCTTTTAAATAGTGGTATCGATATTCCAACGACCGGTTTTGCTAACTCCCCTTTGGATACAGATAATTTAATTAAAATGGTTGGTGGCTCACCTTTAATTGTAAAGTTATTAGAAGGAACACAAGGGAAAGGAGTTGTTTTAGCAGAAACCAAAAAAGCCGCAGAAAGTGTAATCAACGCTTTTAAAAGTCTAAATGCAAACATTTTAGTTCAGGAATTCATCAAAGAAGCTAATGGAAAAGACATTCGATGTTTTGTAATTGATGGTAAGGTGGTTGCTGCCATTCAGCGGGAGGCAATGCCTGGCGAATTTAGGGCTAATATTCATCTTGGCGGAACCGCATCGGTAATCAAAATTACTTCTGAAGAAAAAAAGATTGCCATTAAAGCTGCAAAAGCAATGGATTTAAAAGTAGCTGGTGTTGACATCATTCGTTCTTCAAAAGGGCCTTTATTGCTTGAAGTAAATTCTTCCCCTGGTCTTGAAGGAATTGAAGGCGCTACAAACAAAGATGTTGCCGGAGAAATGATCAAAGCAATTGAAAAGAATTTTAAGTTATAGAGTTTTTAAAATCACTTATTTAAATTAAAAAGCTTCATCGAAATATATTTTTGATGAAGCTTTTTTTTAACTTTAAAATAAAAAACCATGCTTTTTCCTTATTTAGACATTATTTTAAGAAGTACTGCCGTCTATTTTTTTATGACAATTGCTTTGCGAATATTCGGCAAAAAAGAACTATCCCAATTAAATACCGCTGACATTATCCTGATTTTACTGATTAGTAATTCGGTCCAAAATGCGATGGTAGGTCCCGACACAAGTCTTTGGGGAGGTTTAGTTGCTGCTTTGGTATTATTTGTAATTAATTTTACAATCAAAAAACTAACAAATAAATACAAGATTCTAAATGATTTGCTTTTAGACAAACCTGAAGTTTTAATTCATAATGGAAAACTAGAATTTAAAGCTTTAAGCAGACTGGACATTTCCAACGACGAATTAAAAGAAGCAATGCGAGAACATGGTTTAGAACATTTTTCAGATGTAAAACTTTGCATGCTTGAAATTGACGGAACAATTAGTGTAATTTCTGAAGACAAAAAACACCTGAAACAGACACATTACAAACGAAAACATAATCATAAGAATTTTAGAAAGTAATATTTACTGCAATTCATAAACTAAAAAAGGCTATTCAAATTCTGAATAGCCTTTCAATTATTTTTTTTAGCAAATTATTTTTGGAATAATTTATTAATCTGATCTTTTACAAAAGGCTCAGAAACACTGCTCGCTCCAGAAGAAGGATCTTTACTTGAAACCATAAACTGAACTGTCGCTTTGTCTGGAAGTGTATTTCCTGTGTAATGCAACCAGATGTAATTGTTAGGTAATTCTAGTTTTATATCATACAAAGGAGAAGCACTAAAGCCATTCATAATAATACTGTAAAGACCAGCATAATCATTATTAACATTTTTGAAAGAGAATTTTCTCAAACTTGAAGTATCATCATCATCACTCACAATACTTGTATAATAAACAGTATATTCATCTCCAATTTTCTGAATATAGTTGTTGTTTACTTTTCCTAGTTTTTCAACCGGTACAGTTTCAATAACTTTAATCTGAGCAACTGAAACAAAACTAAAGAACAAAATGGCAAGGGTAATAATTTTTTTCATACTTAATTTGGGGTTAATTTTTACTACTATTAATGAACGCCGAAATTATGAAAAATTACTTCTAAAATTACGCTTCCGACAACATAAAATTGTGAATTTTATATAAAATAAGATTGCTCAACAACAAACAAAACGTATTATGTTAAAAATCAATAAAATACAATTATAAATCAATTTAAACATCTGGTATTTTTTTTCTCATGAGCTAAAAAAATATAAGAATATTATTTACAATCTTCCTTTTTTACCACCTTTCGTGCAATTTCAATTTTAAATTTTCTTCCTTTCATCTTCTCATCCTTTATATTCTTAAGCAAATCTTTTACTTTATTATATCTCACGGCAGCAAATGAAACGAAGTCCTTTACTTCAACCAGACCTAAATCATCTTTTTCAAGTTTGCCTTTTTGCGAAAAAAAGCCAACTATATCAAACTTGTTCAGTTTTGTTTTCTTTCCTCCACTGATGTAAATCGTTTGAAACTGTGGCGGTTTGGGTAAAATTGTTGCGTTTTCAACATTCAGAACTTCCATTTCATAATTTACATAATCAAGTTGCTTTTCGCTTTCATGAACAATTATATAAGCGGTTCCAGAAGCCTGCATACGAGCTGTACGACCGTTTCGATGAGTGAACTCGTCTTCTTTTAGAGGTAAATGATAATGAATTACGTGTTTCATCTCCGGAATATCCAGACCACGCGCTGCTAAATCAGTCGTAATTAAATAACTCATGCTTCCGTTTCTGAACTGAGTTAAAGCACGCTCACGTTCTTCCTGGTCCATTCCTCCGTGATAATAAACAGAATAAATTCCTTTTTCATTTAAAGTATCACTGATTCGTTCAGCAGCATCTCTGTGGTTACAAAATATAATTGCTGACTGGGATTTTAACGAACAAATCAAATTGAATAAACTCTGTAGTTTATCTTTAGCAGGTGAAATCACCATTTTCATTGATAGGTTTACATTCTCTTCTTCTTCCGGAATAAAATCTAAAACTGTTGGATTGACCACCCGTGTATATTTTGGGATTTCAATATCTGAAGTTGCCGAAACCAAAACTCTTTTATTCACTTTTAGCAGTCTTCCAATTATAAAAGACATTTGCTCATGAAAACCTAATTGCAGGGATTTATCAAACTCATCTAAAATCAGCGTTTGAATCTTATCTGTCCTGAAAGTTTCTCTATCAATATGATCTGCAATTCTTCCGGGAGTTCCAATTAAAATCGCGGGCGGATTGCTTAAATTTTTAATTTCAGTATCGATTGAATGCCCTCCATAACAGATGTTTACTTTGTATTGCGTTCCCATTTTTTTCCAAACCTGTTCAATTTGTAATCCAAGTTCACGGGACGGCACCAAAATCAGACACTGTATCGATAAAATTTCAGGCTGCAATAGTTCTAAAATAGGAAGCAAAAAAGCCAATGTCTTTCCTGAACCCGTTGGAGAAAGTAATAAAACATTATTTTCGTTTAAAATAGCATCCTGTGCCATTTCCTGCATTTCGTTCAGGTTCTGAATCCCTAAATTCGAAAGTATGTTATTGGAATGGTGTTTTTTATTCATTTTGCAAAAGTAGGGAAAATTTATTTCAGTTTTTTTTGTTTCAGATTTGCAGGTTGAAGTGCTAATAAAAAATCCGCTTCGGCTAATGATTTTTCATACGTTAAGTTTTAGTAAAATTGATAGATTTTATGAAATTCAAGCTATTATGGATTTCCGTAATTTTTAAATTTTATATGTCTTTATTTTTGAATATTCATTAATTCAAAAATAAAAAAATTATGGCTTGGAGTTTTCGTAAACGCATCAAAATTATTCCGGGAGTTCATCTTAATGTTAGTAAAAGCGGTATTTCAACCTCAATAGGTATTAGAGGGGCAAACATGACCTTTGGAAATTCCGGAAGTTATTTAAACACCAGTATTCCTGCATTAGGAATCAACAACAGACAGAGATTGTATTCTTCAAATTCTAATTCTAATCCTGAAATTTACAATGAAACATTAGAACTCTCAGATAACATTTTTAGTTCTGACATTCATGAAATCACAAGTCAAAATATGCAGGGAATCAAAGAAGCAATAATTTTGGCTTACGAACAAAGAAAGGATTTGAAAAAAGATCTTTTAAAATTACAAACAATTTTAAATTCCACAAGATTAAAACTAAGTCTAAGTTATTTTCTAATATATGGTTTTGTAAAAAAAACTATACCTGAAAATTTAAAAATAGATATTGAAGAACAAAAAAAAGCAATTATACAAACTGAAAAGCATCTTCAAAATTGTTTTGTAAAACTTGATATTGATTTTGATTCGGAAATAAGAGAAAAATACGAAATTCTTTTACAAGTATTTACCAAATTAATGGGCTCACAAAAAATTTGGGATGTTACAAGTGCTTATTTTCAGGATAGAGTTGCAGCCAGATCATCAGCAAGTACAATAGTTAAAAAAAGAGAGGTAAGATTTTCTATCAAATCGCTTCCTGATATAAAATCAGATTTTAATGCTTTGTATTTTCAGAATGCAAATGGTGCGGATCTGTATTTTTATCCAAGTTTTATAGTTATGTATTCAAACAACTCAAATTTTGCTTTAATCGGAATAGATGAAATAACTTTTGATCAAAGTTATGTCAGGTTCACTGAAACTGGAACTATTCCAAAAGATTCTAAAATAATTGACCGAACCTGGGCTAAAGTGAATAAAAATGGTACTCCTGATAAAAGATTTAAAGGTAATTATCAAATTCCTGTTGTCAAATACGGAGAAATTAAACTTAGAACAAATACTGGATTAAATGAAGAATACGAATTCAGTAATTATGAATTTACTGAAGAGTTTGGCAAGGCCTTCAAAGATTACCAGTCCACAATACAATCTTTAAAACAACTCAATTAATGTTACAGATAATCAAGAGTTAGATACTCATATCAGTAAAAAACACAAAACCAAACAGAACCATAAAAGCCTGATAAATATGAATTTATCAGGCTTTTAAATTATAAAGTTGAATAAATAATTATTTATCCTTCAATATTTTCTCTAAAAACTCAACTTTCTCTTTTTCAGCCTGAACCAAACGCTCGTAAAGCTTTTTATTCTCCTCGTAAGTTTCAATTAATTTATCTAATGGATTGAATGTACAATGATTATTAAACGTACCAGCACTATTATCTGTAAAACTATTAAAATAATTAATCGCCGCTTCATCTGAAAAATTCCTTATAGCTTCAACACTTACTCCCAAAGCTTTTGCGACAGCATTAAGCTTTTCATCATCTATCGTTTCACTGTTTTCCAAAGCAGATATAGCTTGTTGGTTTGTTCCTAAAGCCTGAGCCAAAGCTTCTTGCTTCATGTCTCTAAGTTCACGAATTCGGCTAATTTTTCGCCCTATATGGCTTGGTTTTGCAAATGTGCTCATAATTCAAAAGTATAACTTGTGAAACAAAAATACGATTTTTAAGACATGAAATAGTTAAAAACAGAAAATTGTATAAAAACCACAAACTATATTGATTGGCTTTAATTTAATTTTTTTTTCTTACTTATTTTAAAAATCCTACATTTAAAACATTAATTTTACAACTCTAAAAAATCATAAAGAAATGGGACTATTCAATATTTTTTTTAAAAAGAAAGAAGAAAACACAGAATCAACTACTAATCAGTTAAATATTGCTAAACATTTTAGTTCAGAAAATGATTTTTTAGAGAAACATGGCGCTTTGGCTTTAGAAAAACAAAGAAATTTTTTTGAAATAACTGGCGGTCTTTCCTGGAATGTAGATATGGATAAAGAAGAAATAACTTTTGGAGACAGTATAACTTTTCCGATACAGGTTTTGGGTTCTTTTTCACATTCTTCTGAAACCTGGCTTTGGCTTTGGGAAAATAAAGCCGGCGGTTATGCTGAATCAGTTATGAAACAAGCACTTTTATTGAAACAATACGGAGAAGAAAATAATATTGATTTATTAAGCATTGGAAAATTTGACGCTGTACAAAATGATTTGCATTTAATTGGAATGATTGCAACAGAAATGTTTAACGGAAGCGGTTATTATCTTGGAAATTACGGTCAGGGAACAATGGTGGTTACGATTAAATCTGATGTAATTGATAAAGTTGAAAGTGAGGAATTCTCCAGAATTTTAACAGTTTTCCCAGAACTGATTTCAACATTTGAAATTCAGAATCACAAAAATGCTTTTACAAATTATCTTACTCAAAAAGGTTACGAACTAACTTCGAATGGAAACGAAGTTAACGCAGAAAAAAATCGAAAAGTCATTACAGCCGTTTTTAACGAAAATAATCTTTTGACAAACTTAAATGGTAATTCTTAAACCTAGAATAATTAATAATAAAAAAGACCTTCTGAAAATGAGGGATAGAAGCTGGCTACCGAAGTAGCGCGAATAGCCCGACAAGCATCCCGATAAGAGGGAGAATATACGCACAGTGATTACACCCTCTTATCGGGATGCTGTCACGCCCTAATAATTAAATTTCTTTTAAGATCTAAATTCCAATTTAAAAACCTTAAAATCTGTCAATTAATTGGAGCTTGGAATTTTAAATATTGGTTTTTCCTCCTCTTCAAATAATAATTTAATGTTTTCGTAGGAGTTTTTAAGTGCCTCTGTAATCTGTTCCGGATTTAGCCAGGCTACTTTTTCGATGCCTTCTTCGAGTTGTCCTTGCGGAGTTCCTTCAAAATCAGTGTGCATTTCGAACCAATGGGTGATCTTGAGTTTATATTTTCCGTTGCGTTTAAAGACGTGATATGTTTTTTGAAGTTTATTGGTAATTCGAAGGCCGTTTACACCGGTTTCTTCTTCGACCTCACGCATAGCGGTAGCTTCAATCTCCTCGCCTTTTTCGATTCCGCCTTTTGGCAGATCCCACTTTCCGTTTCTGAAAATAAATAAAACTTCACCTTTTTTATTATACACAAAACCTCCGCCCGCTTTATTCACAGGAATCTTGGCTTTCAGAGTCTTCATGATTTCCTTTTCGTCAGGATGATATAAATAAGCCTTCTGAATTTTATTCTGAAATATTTTAACAATAATTTGCTCTATATCAATACTCTCCAACAAAAACAATTGAAAATTAGTCTCTCTTGAGATTTCATTTGTCAAAAAAAGTGGTTTGTCGTTCACAAAAACTTTATACATTTGTACTATGATTTTTAATAAAGATACCGCCGAAAAAACAGCAGAATTGCTTTTGCAAATAAATGCAATTAAATTGAATCCTGAAAGTCCTTTTACCTGGGCTTCAGGGTGGAAATCACCTATTTATTGTGATAATAGGTTAATTCTTTCATTTCCAATTATTCGAAATTATGTTCGTGATGAATTTGCTAAGAATATAGAGAAACAATTTGGTAAGCCAGATGTCATAGCCGGAGTTGCAACCGGAGCAATCGGGATTGGAATTCTTGTTGCCGAAAGCCTTGGATTACCATTCGTATACGTACGCCCGGAACCAAAAAAACACGGAAGACAAAATCAGGTTGAAGGCTTTTTACAAAAAGGTCAGAATGTTGTTGTTGTGGAAGATTTAATCAGCACAGGAAACAGTAGTTTGATGGCTGTAGAGGCTTTACGTAATGAAGGAGCTAATATCAAAGGTATGGCAGCCATTTTTACTTATGGCTTTGGTGTTGCTGAAGAAAACTTCAAAAATGCAAATATTGATTTATTTACTTTAAGCAACTACGAGAACTTACTTAATTTAGCTGTCCAAAAACAATATATCAGTGAAGACCAGCAAACGGCTTTACAGGATTGGAGTCTTAGCCCGTCGACCTGGAGGCAGGAATAATTAAGATTTTAAAGTCTTAGAATTTAATTAGCCTTTAGTCACTTTACCTGAAAAAACAATAAAAAACGATAAAATATATGAACTTAGAAAGTCCAAAAGTTACTGTTCAGAAATCAGCTCAGGAATTATTTGATTTACTGTCTGATGTAAAGAATTTTGAAAAATTAATGCCGGATAATATTGCTAAATTTGAAGTAACTGGCGAAGATGCTTTTATTTTTGGACTAAAGGGAATGCCTGAAATAAAACTTAAAATGAAAGACAAAGTAGCTCCTAACAAAATTGTTTTGGGTGCTGCAAGTGACAAACTTCCTTTTACTTTAGTTTCAAATATTGATAGTGTTACTGATTCAGAAAGTGCTGTTCAGTTATTTTTTGAAGGAGAATTCAATGCTATGATGGCAATGATGGTTAAAGGTCCTATAAGCAAGTTTATTGAGACTTTAGCTAATAATATGAATAAATTATAATTACAGCTAGTTTATTGTAAACATATAAAGTCCGATTTAAAAGATCGGACTTTTTTTTAGAAAGCGGTCTAAAATACAAGTTTTAATTCAGAAACTCTTTTAAACTTCTCAATATATTTTCTAATAAAGCATTTGGACCTCCTTAATATCAAATTCCGAAACCGAATCATCCTCGAGTAAAACCTGTAACTTACCAATAGAAGACACACCCTGAATGATTCCCATGAAGTTTTGGTTTTTGGTATTTTTGAAAGGAACAGGAATACCTTTTTTGAATAAACTATTAAAATATTTATTCCAAAAATCAGTTGATTTTGTTTCCCAGAATTCTATTATTTGTTGAATTTTTTCAACAAATAATTCAGGAAGAAGATTCTTATCAAATGAATTCCCAGTGATTACAGCCAAAGATGAGGCATTGGGTAAATGTTCAAAATTTGTCTGATTAACATTTAACCCTAATCCTACTACTGACACGATTCTGCCATCACTTTTTATGGTATTTTCTATAAGTATGCCACCAATTTTTTTATTATATGACATAATGTCGTTTGGCCATTTTATACTTAAATTTGGAATATCTAAACCCATTAATGTTTCAATTACAGCTAATGAAACAACAATATTCATACTAAATACTTGTTCATTATCCTGTAAAAAATCCTTAATCAAAACACTCATAATTAAGTTTTTACCTGATTCAGACACCCATTTAGCCCCCATCTGACCTTTTCCTTTTGTCTGGTTTTCAGCAGTTACCACCGTAAAATTATTTAGTTCGTCCTGAGCAGCTAATGCTTTAAGAAAATCGTTTGTTGAATCTATGGCATCGAGTTTGATTAACTTCATTTAGTAATTTAAATAACTTAATTTAATATTTTGTTAAGGTTCAAAAATAATGACAAAATTTGGTAACTTTACAAATTCATATAAAAATAATTCATGGCGAAAAAGACTATTAATAATGATGTTCTATTAGCGAACATAATTAAAGGGATTGAAGAAGTAAAAGGAAATGATATCGATATTCTTGACTTAAGAGAAATAGACACTGCAGTTTGTGACTATTTTGTGATATGCAACGGAAGTTCAAACACCCAGGTTAATGCCATCGTAAACTCAATACAAAAAACTGTATCCAAAGACTTAAAAGATAAACCTTGGCACGTTGAAGGAACCGATAATGCAGAATGGGTTCTTATGGATTATGTACACATCGTCGTACATGTTTTCCAAAAACACATTCGTGAATACTACAACATCGAAAGCCTTTGGGGTGACGCCAAAATAACTACAATCGAAAACAAATATTAAAAAAGAAACCTTTTCTACTAATGGCTAAAGATAATAATCCAAATCCGAGTAAATTTAAATTAAGTCCCTGGTTAATATACACCGCAATACTTTTGGTTTTTTTATTTATAAGTTTTGCAACAGGAGGTTCAAACCTAAGCGAACCTGCACAGCTTAAATCATCTGACATAGACAATATGTTGGCGAAAGGGCAAATTAAAAATGTTATCATTTTCAATAATAAAGACGCTGAAATCTACCTGACAGAAGCTGCTTTGAAAGATCCTGCAAACAAAAAAGTTGCCAAAGATATGTTTGACAGACTTAATAAAGGTCCTCATTACACTACTAAATTTGGTGATCTTAAGTCTTTTCAGGAAAAATTAGACAAAGCTAAAGCAGAAAAAAAATTAGTTGATTATGATTTTAAGGAAGCTAGCAACTGGAGTGATATTTTTGTAAGCCTTCTTCCTATCATTATTATCATAGGAGTGTGGATTTTCATTATGCGAAAAATGTCTGGCGGAGGCGCTGGTGGAGGTGGACAGATTTTCAATATTGGAAAATCAAAAGCTAAACTTTTTGATGAAAAAACAGATATTAAAACAACTTTCAAAGATGTTGCTGGATTAGAAGGCGCAAAAGAAGAAATTCAGGAAATTGTTGAATTTCTTAAAAACCCTGAAAAATACACCAATCTTGGAGGTAAAATTCCTAAAGGAGCATTACTTGTAGGTCCTCCGGGAACTGGGAAAACTTTATTAGCAAAAGCAGTAGCAGGAGAAGCACAGGTACCTTTCTTCTCTTTATCAGGATCTGATTTCGTAGAAATGTTTGTTGGAGTTGGTGCATCCCGTGTACGTGACTTATTCAAACAGGCAAAAGAAAAATCACCTGCTATTATTTTCATTGATGAAATTGATGCTGTTGGTAGAGCGAGAGGAAAAAGCAATATGTCTGGTGGAAATGACGAAAGAGAAAATACTCTGAATCAATTACTAACAGAAATGGATGGTTTTGGCACAAACTCAAATGTGATTGTTTTAGCCGCAACTAACAGAGCAGATGTTCTTGATAAAGCACTGATGCGAGCAGGCCGTTTTGACAGACAAATTTTTGTTGACTTGCCAGACATTCGTGAAAGAGCAGAAATTTTCGCTGTGCACCTTGCTCCTATTAAAAAAGTTGAAGGTCTTGATTTAGATTTCTTAGCTAAACAAACTCCGGGATTCTCAGGTGCCGATATCGCTAATGTTTGTAACGAAGCAGCTTTAATTGCCGCTCGTAATAACAAAGCCGCTGTAGACAGACAAGATTTTCTAGATGCTGTTGACAGAATTATTGGTGGCCTTGAAAAGAAAAATAAAATTATTACACCGGACGAAAAAAGAGCAATCGCAATTCACGAAGCAGGGCATGCAACTGTAAGCTGGATGTTGGAACATGCTGCTCCGCTTATTAAAGTGACCATTGTTCCTCGTGGGCAAAGTTTAGGAGCCGCATGGTATTTACCTGAAGAAAGACAAATTGTAAGAACAGACCAAATGCTGGATGAAATGTGTGCTACTATGGGCGGAAGAGCTGCTGAAAAAGTGACTTTTGACAGAATTTCAACTGGAGCATTGAGCGATTTAGAAAAAGTAACTCGTCAGGCTCGTGCTATGGTAACGATTTATGGTTTGAATGATAAAATCGGAAACGTTACTTATTATGATTCGAGCGGACAAAGCGAGTACAGCTTCTCTAAACCATATTCTGATGAAACCGCAAAAATTATTGATGCCGAAATTTCAGAATTAATTGAGGGTCAATACCAAAGAGCAATTCAAATTTTAGAAGAAAACAAAGACAAACTGAACCAGCTTGCCGATATATTAATTGAAAAAGAGGTTATTTTTAAAGACGACTTAGAAAACATCTTTGGAAAACGTACTTTTGATAAAAATCTTGGAGAAGTAGTTTCATAAATCTTCAGCAAAATATTTAATATTTTTTAAAATCTTAATTCAAAAGAGGCTTTTGAATTAAGATTTTTTTATCTTTGAACGTTTTCAATTAACATGTAAAGTATTTCATATATAATGAGCTTTTTCAAAAAAATATTTGGTTCTGCCAACGCTTCATCTGATGAAGAAAATGAAAGCGAGTACGCAAACAAGCCTGCTTCTAACAGTCATTTATCCATAGATGAACAATTCATTTTTAATTTCAAAAAAAATGGAGGTAAATTCTTGTATTGTGAAAACAGACAAGAAGTTGAAGAACAATTTGAAAATATTCTGGAAGAAAACGACTGGTTTGAAAATGAAGTTTTATGTTATGAACCGGCACTTTTCCCTTTGCTAGAAGAAAACAAATTATTTTACCATTCTCCTGCACAGCCAAAGTTTTTGTTGGCCAGTTGCGAAAATTTGATTGCCGATGAAGGCTCCATTTTATTTTCATCTAAACAAATAAAACAAAACAAACCAAACGAACTACCCGCTAATATTGTAATTATTGCAACAACAAGCCAAATTCTCCCGATGAAAAGTGATGGGTTAAGTGCTATTAAAAGAAAATACGAGAGAGACTATCCTACAAATATTACTACGATCAAATATTTCGAAAAAGCTAAAGAGGAAGATTTTACGCAATACGGAAGTGTTGCAAAAAATTTATACTTATTGCTCTTAGAAGACCTTTAAGATGAATGAAACACTTAAGAGGGCCATTTCTGGCGCTGTTTACATTGCTTTATTACTAACTTCTATTCTGTTTTCTACTGAAAGCTTTATTATTCTTTTTGGTATTTTTTTAATTATTACCATTTATGAATTTTGTAGTTTGGTCAGCTTAAACAAAGTATTCTCTATTCTTTTTGGAACTATATTGTATTCGGGTATTATATTGGTAAGCCATTATAATAAAGAAACAAGTAGATTTTTAGAAGATTCTTTTAATACAGAAATAAATCTCAACATAAACATACAGCAACTGGATTTAATACTGCTTGCTGTTAATATCGTCATATCTATTAAATGTATTTTATTTTTATTTTATGATAGTGTTCAAAAAGTAAGTATTTCATCAAAATACTTGTATTTGCTAGGCTACATTACCCTGCCTTTTATATTCATTATTAAAATTTCTTTTGGAGCTAATGACTATAATCCGAAAATCATTATCGGATTATTTGTTTTAATCTGGACCAATGACACATTTGCTTATTTGGTTGGAAAATCCATTGGAAAGCATAAATTATTTGAACGCATTTCACCAAAAAAAACCATTGAAGGTTTTCTTGGCGGAGTTATTTTTGCAGCTTTTGCAGGCTTTTTGATTTCAAAATTATACATTCAGCCCAACCCTGATTTTAGCAGCAGATCTATTTTAATCTGGACAATTATTGCTTTAATTGCCAGTATTTTTGGAACCATCGGCGATCTGATTGAGTCTAAATTTAAAAGAATTGCGGGCGTAAAAGACAGCGGAGCAATAATGCCTGGACACGGAGGTATTTTAGATCGATTAGATAGTGTTATATTTGTAGCACCTGTTATATTTTTATTTTATCAAATTTTATATTATGTTTCATAAAGAAGGAGGCCCATCCATTTTATTAGGTACCGTATTTGCTGTTGCAGTACTTTTAATTGCTGAAAAATTTATTGATATCAATTGGCTTAGAATAGTTATTCAGTCAGCTGGTTTACTGATATTGATTATCATTTTACAATTTTTTAGAAACCCTAAAAGAATTGCAATCAGGAATAACAACCAAATCCTTGCTCCTGTTGACGGAAAAGTTGTAGTTATTGAAGAAGTTTATGAAAGTGAATTTTTCAAAGACAAACGTCTACAGGTTTCTATTTTTATGTCACCTATAAATGTACACGTAACGCGTTATGCAATGGATGGAATTATAAAATTCAGTAAATATCATCCTGGGAAATTTTTAGTGGCATGGCATCCAAAAGCAAGCGAAGAAAACGAAAGGACTACTGTAGTAATTGAAAACGAAACTTTCGGACAAATACTTTACAGACAAATTGCAGGTGCATTGGCACGCCGAATTGTAAATTATGCTCAGGAAGGAATGCAGGTTGTTCAGGGAACTGATGCAGGCTTTATTAAATTTGGTTCGAGAGTAGATTTATTTCTACCTTTAGGTACTCCAATCGATGTGGTTTTAGGTCAAAAAGCAATTGGAGGTAAAACTATCATCGCTACAAAAGCTTAATGAGTAAAAAAGATTTAGATATTCGTTTTTCAGAGGCTGTAGAAACTGCTATGAAAATGACACAAGCCTCACTGCCGCAAGATGTGCAGTTAAGACTTTATGCGTATTATAAGCAAGCTACATTTGGAACTGCTGTATACAATCAATCTGAAAATTTTGGTTTGCGCGATGCATTCAAAACAAATGCATGGATGCAAATCAGTCATATATCTATTGAAGAAGCAAAAGAAAATTACATTGAAATAATCAATTCATTAACATCATAATAATTAAATTATGAAGAAAAACATCATTTGTTTTACTTTCACAGCTTCATTACTGATGTTATTTTCCTGTAATGACAACAAGCTAACTGAAGTTGTTGAAGTTCCTTTACCTACAAAGGAAGAAAAAATTACAATTGGCACTCCTTCTGATGTAAAAGCTGATGAAGGTTCATTTGCTCTAACCAAACTTCCTTTTGGATATGACGCTTTAGCACCCGGAATAAGGTCATTGACTTTAGAAACTCATTATTCTAAGCATTATTTAACATATACCAATAATTTAAATAAAGAAATTGCTTCAACCGAATTTGAAAATGCTTCCATTGAAGATATTCTAAAAAAAATGGATATGAATAATGCGAAACTTCGTCAAAATGCAGGAGGTTATTACAATCATACTCTTTATTTTAATATTCTAACTCCAAAAGAGCAAACTCCAAAAGATACTTTGGCAGGCTCAATCAATAAAGAATTTGGATCTTTTAACAATCTTACAACTCAATTTAAAAATGAAGCAACTAAGCAATTCGGTTCAGGATGGGTTTGGCTGGTTGTTGATAAGGCCGGAAAATTACAGATTACAACTACCGAAAATCAAGATAATCCCTTAATGAGAAATGCTTTGATTCCAGGAACTCCAATTTTAGGAATAGATTTATGGGAACACGCCTACTATCTGGATTATCAAAACAGAAAAGGAAGCTACATTGATGCTTTTTATAAATTGATCAATTGGGAAAAGGTAAACGAAAACTACAAAACTGCTCTGACCAAAGTTAAAAAATATTAAAAAATCAATTTAAAAATAAAAAAAGTTTGATGAAAAAATATCATCAAACTTTTTTTATTTCAATAGAATTATAAAGCTTAAATACCTGCAATAGCTTTTATTTCATCAATTATTCGAAGTGCCAAAATATCAGCTTTTTCCTGAGAAGGAGCTTCTGTATAAATACGAATGATTGGTTCTGTATTTGATTTTCTTAGATGTACCCATTCTGTTGCAAAATCGATTTTCACACCATCAATTGTTGAAATATCTTCATTTTTATACTTATCTGTCATTGCTTCTAAAATAGCATCAACATCAATTTGCGGTGTCAATTCAATTTTATTTTTGCTCATATAATATTCCGGATATGAAGCACGCAATGCAGAAGCCGATATTTTTTTATTTGCCAAATGTGTTAAAAACAAAGCAACCCCAACTAAACTGTCTCTTCCGTAATGCAATTCCGGATAAATAATCCCACCGTTACCTTCTCCACCAATAATAGCATTATTTTTTTTCATCAGTTCAACAACATTCACTTCTCCTACTGCGCTTGCTTCGTAGCTTCCGCCATGAGCTTTGGTAACATCTCTTAAAGCACGGGAAGATGACATATTAGAAACTGTGTTTCCAGGAGTTTTACTCAAAACATAATCTGCACAGGCTACCAAAGTATACTCTTCACCGAACATTTCGCCATCTTCACTTATGAAAGCCAAACGATCCACATCCGGATCTACTACAATTCCTAAATGAGCCTTTTCTTTTACAACTAACTCCGAAATATCAGTTAAATGTTCTTTCAATGGTTCTGGATTATGGGGAAAATGTCCATTGGGTTCGCAGTACAATTTTACCACTTCAACTCCCATTTGTTCTAATAGTTTTGGAATAATGATTCCGCCAGACGAATTTACCCCGTCAACTACTACTTTAAATTTGGCTTCTTTTACTGCTTCAATATCTACTAATGGCAAATTCAATACTTCATCAATATGAATGTCCATGTAAGCATCATTCAAAATAACCTCGCCTAAACTATCAACATCAGAAAAATCGAAAGCTTCAGCTTCTGCAATTTCAAGAATTTTTGTCCCATCAGCACCACTTAAAAATTCTCCTTTATCGTTTAATAATTTTAAGGCATTCCATTGTTTTGGATTATGAGAAGCAGTCAGAATTATTCCTCCATCAGCTTTTTCTAAAGGCACAGCAACTTCTACAGTTGGTGTCGTTGAAAGTCCAAGATCAATTACATCAATTCCTAAACCTACCAGCGTATTTACAACCAGATTATGAATCATTGGGCCTGAAATTCTGGCGTCACGACCAATCACAACCGTTAGTTTTTCTTTCTGGATATTATTTTTAAGGAAAGTTCCGTAAGCCGATGCAAATTTTACAGCATCAACTGGAGTCAGGTTATCTCCTACTTTTCCACCGATTGTTCCTCGTATACCTGAAATCGATTTTATTAAAGTCATTTGTGTGAGTTATGGTTATTTATTACAAATATAAAAAAGTTGCTGAGTTACTGAGATGCTGAGGCACTAAGATTTTAAAATAATCGTTAAATAGTATGATAAACTACTACTGTTTTTTTAAACAAAAATGATTTAAAAAGTTTTTTATACATTTACAATAATGCTCTTAGTATTTTAAAGCCTTTAAAATTATAATACCACAAAACAATGAATTTCCTTGCCCATATATATCTTTCTGGTGAAAATGATTTAATTAAAATTGGCAATTTTATGGCCGATGGAATCCGCGGAAAACAATTTGAACACTTTCCTGCCGATGTACAAAAAGGAATCCTATTACATCGTTTTATAGACACTTACACCGACTCTCATGACATCTTCAGACAGAGTACGAAACGGTTACACGAAAAATACCATCATTACGCTGGTGTTATTGTAGACATTATTTACGATCATTTTTTAGCAAAAAACTGGATACAATATTCTGATGAAAAACTGGAAATTTTCATCAATAGATTCTATAGGTCATTACATGAAAATTATTCTATTCTAAGTGAAAAAACACAAGATTTAATGCCTTATATGATTGAAAGAAACTGGCTTTTGAGTTATCAGACAGTTGAAGGAATCCATCAAATTTTGACTCAAATGGACAGAAGATCAAAAAATATATCTAAAATGCAGTTTGCAAGTGAAGATTTAAAGGAATTTTATAAGGAATTTGAACAGGAATTCACTCTTTTTTTTGAAGATATTCAGCAAAAATCCAGACAAAAGCTACTTTCATTATAAAATCAAATTGATTTTGTAAAATTTCATTCAAATGAAAAAAATAACACTATTATTCATATTCATTTCCGTTTTTGGTTTTTCACAACAAACCATGAAACCAACCGGATTAGTAACTTCAAAAGCTATGGTAGTTTCAGCACGTGCAGAAGCTTCTAAAATTGGTGTTGAAATAATGAAAAAAGGCGGCAATGCTTTTGATGCAATGGTTGCTACAGAACTGGCTTTGGCTGTAGCCTATCCTTATGCCGGAAATATTGGTGGTGGAGGATTTATGGTATACAGAAAAGCAAATGGCGAAGTAGGAGGCTTAGATTATCGTGAAAAAGCCCCCATTGCAGCAACAAAGGACATGTTTTTAGATAAAGACAAAAATGTAATTAAAGGAAAAAGCACTGAAACAGCATTGGCTATTGGAGTTCCCGGAACTATTGCCGGTGTTTTTGCAGTACATAAAAAACTAGGTTCTCTGCCTATGTCTGAAATTTTAAAACCTGTTATTGCACTTGCAGAACGAGGCGTTATTGTTACTCAAAAACAACAAAAACAGCTTGAAGCTTATCATGATGCAATTGTAAAAGCAAACGGCCCCAATACTCTTATGGCTGGACAATTCAAAGAAAATGACACTATCAAATATCCTGCACTTTCCAAAACTCTAAAACGAATTTTAAAAAACGGCAAAAATGAGTTTTACAAAGGTGAAACAGCAAAAATTTTAGTTGATTATCTACAGAAAAAGGGAGGAATCATCACACTAAAAGATTTAGCAGGGTATGAAGCAAAATGGAGAAAACCACTACAATTTAATTACAAGGAATTAAAAATCATCTCGATGTCACCACCAAGCAGCGGTGGTATTTGTCTTGCTCAAATTATGAAAATGATTGCTCCTTATAATCTATCAAAAATGGGTCATAATTCAGAACAGTCGATTCAGGTAATTGTTGAAGCCGAAAGAAGAGCTTATGCAGACCGAAGCCAATTTTTAGGTGATCCTGATTTTGTTAAGATTCCGATAAATGGATTATTGTCAGATTCTTATTTAAAAGAAAGAATGTCAAATTTTAGTTTTGACAAAGCAAGTTTATCATCAGAAATAAAAGAAGGGAAAGTAAACTATAATGAAAGTACAGAAACGACTCACTATTCAATCGTAGATCAGTTTGGGAACGCAGTTGCTGCAACTACAACTATTAACGACGGTTTTGGATCTAAATATTATTGCGATGAGTTAGGCTTTTTTTTAAATAACGAAATGGATGATTTTAGTGCAAAACCCGGATCTCCAAATATGTTCGGATTAGTAGGAAATGAAGCCAATAGTATTGCACCACAAAAAAGAATGTTAAGTTCTATGACACCAACTATTGTAGAAAGAAACGGAAAATTATTTATGGTAGTTGGCTCTCCTGGTGGTTCCACAATTATAACTTCAGTTTTACAAGCTATTTTAAATGTCTACGAATACAATTTAAGCATGCAGGAAGCGGTAAATGCCCCTCGTTTTCACCATCAATGGCTTCCGGATTTAGTTACATTTGAACCCAATACATTCGATAATCATACAATTGACACACTAAAAGCGAAGGGATATCTAATCAATGAAAAAACAACTCCAGTTATTGGAAAATTAGACTGTATTTTAGTTCTCCCAAATAATAATCTTGAAGGAGGCGCAGACTTTAGAGGTGATGATAAGGCGGATGGTTTTTAATTTTATGCAAATTCGCTAAAGAAAATTATACAATTTTGATTTGTATAAACTAAATTTGTAATATCCCTTAATTTTCACAATCAGAATGCTCAAAAAATATTTTAGAAAACTTGAAAGTATAATTGCTCTGGCTCAATCTGTATTGACACCAAAGCAGTTTATATTTTTATCAAGCGTTCTAATTGGTATCTCATGCTCCCTGGCTGTAATTGTATTAAAAACTTTTGCGCACAGTGTATTTTCTTTCGCCACCTATATTAGTGGAATTTTAAAATGGAGTTTCATCTCCGGTATTTTACCTATTATTGGTATTCTGCTTACTGTCTTTGTAGTAAACAAAATATTAAACGGAAGTATTGAGAAAGGAACTTCACAAATTTTATATGCAGTTGCAAAAAAAGCAGGCATAATTCCGAAAAAGCAAATGTATGCACAAATTATAACCAGTTCCTTAACAGTTGGTTTAGGAGGTTCTGCCGGTCTTGAAAGTCCAATTGTGATTACAGGAGCAGCATTTGGATCAAACTTCGCACAAAACTATAAATTAGCTTATAAAGACAGGACACTGCTCATTGGATGTGGAGTTGCTGCAGGAATTGGATCAGCTTTTAATGCACCTATTGCCGGAGTATTATTTGCAATTGAAGTTTTATTAGTCGATGTTAGCATTTCTGCCTTCACTCCTATTATGATTTCTGCTGCAACAGGTGCTTTGGTTTCTGCTATTGTATTAGACGAAAGTATTTTGTTATCTTTCAAAAAACAAGAAGCTTTTGATTATCATAACATCCCTTTTTATGTATTCCTGGGAATATTAACCGGATTTATGGCCGTTTATTATGCACGAAATTTTCAAAGGGTCGAGCATTATTTTTCGAGATTGAAAATGAATGCTTACAAAAAAGCTTTATTTGGTTCATCACTTCTGGCATTACTAATTTTTATTTTCCCTACTCTTTTTGGGGAGGGTTACGAAAGCATTAAAACCTTATCAGAAACTGATCCTGGAAAATTATTAGATAATACTCTGTTTGAAAGCTTCAGGAATAATCAATGGGTTTTACTTCTTTTTATAGGACTTACAATGATGCTAAAAGTATTTGCATCCGGGTTGACTATTGGAAGCGGTGGAAATGGAGGTAATTTTGCGCCATCCTTATTTTTAGGATCCTACTTAGGCTATTTTTTTTCAAAATCTATCAGTCTGATTGGTTTGTCAAAACTTCCAATTACTAATTTTACAATGGTAGGAATGGCAGGAATTTTGAGCGGATTATTTCACGCCCCACTGACTGCCATGTTCTTAATTGCCGAAATTACAGGAGGCTATGGCTTAATGATTCCGTTAATGATTGTTTCTTCTATAAGTTTTGCAATTTCAAAACGCTTTGAAAGATATTCCCTTGATGTAAAAAATCTTGCTAAAAAAGGCCATGCGTTTACCAGTAATAAGGATTCCAATATTTTATCTACACTTGATATCGATTCTATCATTCAATGCGATTATCTAACCGTTCATCCTGATGAAAATTTAAGCAAATTAGTCGATCTTATTTCACATTCCAATCAAGTTGTTTTTGCTGTTGTTACTCAGGAAAAAGAACTTGTTGGTATCGTACATTTTAATGATATCAGGGAAATTATTTTCAATTCATACCGTGTAAAATATACTTTAATTAAAGATGTAATGAAAACACCTCAAGCCTCTATTTCATCTTATGACAGTATGGAAATTGTAATGACCAAATTTGAAAAGACCAAATCTGCTTTTCTTCCTGTTATCCGAAATGACAAATACTACGGCTTTATTTCCAAATCTATAGCGCTTGAAGCTTACAGAATGAAACTGCGTTCTATGACTATTGAATAAATTTAATATCGGATAGGATTAAATTTTTATTATCCGATATTAAGAAGTATCTTTGGGGCGTAATGTGGAATATAGATTTAACATATAGAACTGAATTTCAATCAACTTTTGATCGATTGTACCAAAAAAGACAAGATCTGCAAACCAGCAGACCTTTGCCTAATATCGCATTGCATAAAATCCGGGAAAGTTTATCTTTAGAATGGACATACAATTCAAACAGTATTGAAGGCAATACACTTAGTTTACGAGAGACTCAAATGGTTATTCAGGAAGGAATAACTATTAAAGGAAAATCCCTTCGAGAGCATTTTGAAACCCACAATCATGATAAAGCTATTGATTATTTATATTCAATTGTAAATGATACGTACAAACTTAGAAGTATTGATATCCTTTCTATTCATGGTTTAGTTTTACGATCAATCGAAGATGATTTTGCGGGAAGATTAAGAAATGGCGGCGTTCGAATTTCAGGAGCTAATTTTATGCCTCCAAACGCCAACAAAGTTTCAGACTATCTGGATGAACTGATTGATTTTGTCAATACAAATCCTCTCAATTTAAACGATATTGAACTTGCTACAATTTATCATCATAAGCTGGTCTGGATACATCCTTTTTTTGATGGAAATGGACGTACAGTACGTTTGAGTATGAATTTATTATTAATGCGTTGTGGTTTTCCTCCGGCAATTATTCTTAAAAATGACAGAAAAAAATATTACGAGGCGCTAAATCAGGCTAATAATGGCAATTATCAGAAACTAACACTTTTAATGTGTCAGGCGTTAGAACGCACACTTAACATTTACCTGAGCGCCATGCCAGGAAGTAATTATGATTATCAAAGTATCTCTGATATTGTAAACGAACCTGAAAGTCCTTATGGCCAGGAATATGTTAGTTTACTTGCCAGAACTGGAAAAATAGATGCTTATAAAGAAGGTCGAAACTGGTATACAACCAAAGAAGCTATTGAAGAATATATGGCAACCCGAAAACGAAAACGCTAGCTTAGGTTAGCGTTTTTTGTTACAATTTTTAACATAAACTTCTGCACCGTAGCATAAAAAGAACAAATCAAAGTGGTAACTTTGCGTTTTGCTCAAATTTATGCTAGATAAAGACAATACTATTGAAGTTCTTGGCGCAAGAGTTCATAATCTAAAAAATATCGATATATCTATTCCTCGTGAAAAACTGGTTGTAATTACCGGTTTATCAGGTTCTGGAAAATCTTCTTTGGCATTTGATACGATTTATGCTGAAGGTCAGCGCCGCTATGTTGAAACTTTTTCAGCTTATGCAAGACAGTTTCTTGGCGGTTTGGAACGACCAGACGTTGATAAAATTGATGGACTCTCCCCAGTTATTGCAATTGAACAAAAAACGACCAGTAAAAGTCCGCGTTCAACCGTTGGAACGATTACTGAAATATATGATTTCCTTAGACTTTTATACGCCCGTGGTGCTGACGCATACAGTTACAACACAGGTGAAAAAATGGTTTCTTATTCTGACGAACAAATTAAAGATTTGATTATTCAGGATTATAACGGAAAAAGAATCAATATTCTGGCTCCGGTTATTAAAGCCAGAAAAGGACATTATGCTGAACTTTTCCAACAAATTACAAAACAAGGATTTTTAAAAGTTCGTGTAAATGGTGAAGTTCAGGATTTGGTGGCCGGAATGAAACTGGATCGTTACAAAACTCATGATATAGAAATTGTTGTTGATCGAATGGTAATCGAAGATAATCCCGACACTCAAAAAAGATTATCTGAAAGCATTAATACAGCCATGCATCATGGCGAAGATGTTTTAATGATTTTAGATCAGGATTCGAATGAAGTACGTTATTTCAGTAGAAATTTAATGTGCCCGTCTACCGGAATATCTTATCAAAATCCGGAACCGAATTTATTTTCGTTCAACTCACCAAAAGGTGCGTGCCCACATTGTAACGGACTGGGAACTGTCCACGAAATCAATGTTAAAAAGATTATTCCAAATCCGAAATTATCAATCAAAAGTGGTGGTTTTGCTCCACTTGGCGAATACAAATCTTCATGGATTTTCAAACAGCTGGAAACCATCGGAGAAAAATTCGGATTTAAAATTACAGATCCAATTGAGAAAATTCCAGAAGAAGCGATGGAAATGATTTTGTATGGTGGGAAAGATAAATTTTCTATCAATTCAAAAGATCTTGGCGTAACAAGAGAGTATAAAATCGATTTTGAAGGAATTTCTAATTTCATCAAAAATCAGTACGACGAAAGTGCAACAACCAGTATAAAACGCTGGGCAAAAGACTTCATGGATGAAATTGACTGTCCGGTTTGTGAAGGTTTCCGCTTGAAAAAAGAAGCTTTATTTTTTAGGGTAAATGAAAAGAACATCACCGAATTGTGTGATATGGATATTTCTGATTTAACCGCCTGGTTTCTGGATTTAGAAAATCATCTGACTGATAAACAGCTTTTAATTGCTTCTGAAGTCGTAAAAGAAATCAAAGACCGTTTGAACTTTCTAATGAATGTTGGTTTAAATTATCTGGCTTTAAGCCGAAGTTCAAAATCGCTTTCGGGAGGTGAAGCACAGCGTATTCGATTAGCAACACAAATTGGTTCACAATTAGTTGGTGTTTTATATATTTTGGACGAACCAAGTATTGGCTTACATCAAAGAGACAACGAAAAACTGATTCAATCATTAGAACAATTACGCGATATTGGAAATTCAGTTATCGTAGTTGAGCATGATAAAGACATGATCGAAACAGCTGATTATGTAATTGATATTGGTCCAAAAGCCGGAAAATATGGAGGAGAAATCATTAGCATTGGAACTCCGGCAGAAACTTTAAAATCTAATACAATTACTGCTCAATATTTGAACGGTAAAATGAAATTTGACATTCCGAAAGAAAGAAGAAAAGGAAACGGAAAATTCTTAAAACTTACCGGAGCAACAGGAAACAATCTAAAAAATGTTTCGATTGAGGTTCCGCTTGGACAAATGACTTGCGTTACGGGAGTTTCCGGAAGCGGTAAATCAACTTTGATTAACGAAACACTCTACCCGATTCTAAATGCTTATTATTTTAACGGAGTTAAGAAACCACAACCATATAAAAAAATTGAAGGTTTAGAACATATTGACAAAGTTATCGATATTGACCAAAGCCCAATTGGAAGAACGCCACGTTCTAATCCAGCCACTTACACAGAGGTTTTTAGTGAAATACGAAACTTGTTTACAATGACTTCTGAAAGTATGATTCGAGGTTATAAAGCAGGACGTTTTAGTTTTAACGTAAAAGGCGGACGTTGTGAAACATGCGAAGGTTCTGGTGTCAGAACTATCGAAATGAACTTTTTACCAGACGTTTATGTAGAATGCGAAACTTGTCAAGGAAAACGTTTTAACAGAGAAACTTTAGAAATCAGATATAAAGGAAAATCTATTTCGGATGTTTTAGATATGACGGTCGATGAAGCAGTTCCGTTTTTTGAGAACATTCCAAAAATTCACAGAAAAATCAAAACCATTCAGGATGTTGGTTTGGGATATATCACTCTAGGCCAACAAAGTACAACACTTTCCGGTGGTGAAGCACAACGTATTAAATTAGCCGGAGAATTATCTAAAAAAGATACTGGAAATACTTTTTATATCCTGGATGAACCAACAACAGGACTGCATTTTGAAGACATTCGCGTTTTGATGGAAGTAATTAATAAGCTGGTTGATAAAGGAAATACAATTTTGGTTATCGAACATAACATGGACGTTATCAAACTAGCCGATTATATTATCGATATTGGTCCCGAAGGTGGAAAAGGCGGTGGACAATTGGTTGCCAAAGGAACCCCAGAAGAAGTTGCCCAAAACAAAAAAAGCTATACTGCTAAGTTTTTGAAAAAAGAGTTAGTTTAAAATCGGCACAAATAAAAAACAGTAGCAAACCTGAATTCGCTACTGTTTTTTTATCAATCCTAATTATTTTAGAATCAAAATTTAAACGTAATACCTGCCAATATGTTTATTGGCTTTTGTGGCATTCCTGTTGCATTCCAATATTGTTCATCCAAGAGATTATTCCCTTTTAAAGAGATCCTGTATTTAGGCTGATCATAAAACAAAGCAGCGTTTAACAGCGTGTAAGAAGGCAGAACAAATGTATTTGATGTTTCAAACCATGAATCACTTACATAATTCCCTCCAACTCCAAAACCAAGACCTTTGCTTTTACCACCGGTAAGTGTATAACTCGCCCAGATATTTGCTGTGTTTTTAGGACTGGCTGCAAGAGATTTCCCTTCTAAAGCTGTCGAAGCATTTGTATATTCATTTTCATTATACGCATATCCTGCAACTATATTTAAACCCGGAACAGGATTTGTTATAATTTCAACTTCAAAACCTTTACTCCTTTGAGTTCCATCCTGTACTGTATAATTTGCTGCATCCTTATAAGTTGAATTTGTTACTTCAATGTTATAATAACTAACAGTAGCATTTAACTTATTTTGTATCACATCCAGTTTAACTCCACCTTCCCATTGTGTGCCGTATTGAGGCTTTAGTTTTGAGAAGACTCCATCACTTACTTCTTGTGGTGCCAAATTTACAAATCCGTTCATATAATTGGCAAATATAGAAACCTTGTCTATAACTGGCTGGTATACTAGTCCAATTTTAGGTGCTAATGAAGTCTGATTATATGCTTCATTAACTCCATAAATTCCTGTGGCCGGATAATAAGTTCCTTTTGTAGAGAATCTGTCAACGCGTAAACTTAGCATCGCCATTAAAGAAGGTGTAAAATTAATTACATCTGAAACATACAAACTGTAAGTTTCTGTTTCGGTCGTAGTAGCGGCAAAACCTTTTTGGTACGAAAGATCTTTAATTTTCTCTTTATTAAAATCATTTAACGGCTGATTAATATCAATTTTATCGTAAATTAAATTAACGACGCGATTCAACTCATTGTAATTTTTATTATAATCCAGTCCGATAAGCATTCTGTTTCTAAAAGATCCTATCTTAAAATCTCCCGTGAAATTTTGCTGCAACTCTGTATTCCCAAATGTTTCAGGCGTCTGATTTCTAATAACTCTGTTTGCTGTTTCATCCGTTAATAAAGTTAAAGTCATCCAAAGTAAATGCTTGTAATAACCTACAGAGCTCAGGAATTTAGTTTCAGATTTCCATTGATCTGATATTTTATAATCGATTTGTGCTCCTACATTATTAACTCCAATTTCTGCATCCACATCATTATTTGCATAAGAACGCTCATAATCTAACTTCAAATCCTTAAAATTCCTTGCTGTAATATTTGCAAAAGAAGAAGCAGGAATCGCTACCGTTGTCATTGTATAATTACTTCTTGTAATATCTACATCTACAGATAACTTTAATCGATCTGTTACCTGATATGAAAAGGAAGGTGCAAAAACATAATTTTTAGCAAAACCCTGGTCCTGAAAAGAACCTTCCGACTGTCCTGCAACATTTAATCTCAACAAGGCCGTTTTTTCTTTATTTAATGGTGTATTCACATCTGCAGTAACTCTTGAGAAATTAAAACTTCCTCCAACATACCCAACTTCCCCGCCAAAATTCTGATAAGGCTTCTTGGTTACATAATTATAAACCCCGCCAAAAGAAGTATTTCTATTACCTCCATACAAAGTACCTGATGGCCCTTTGAGAAATTCTATACGTTCTAAAATCGCAGTATTCATAGGGTAAACAGCACTTGTGTTCAATCCATTAAGCATACCACTCGTATTTGAAAAACCTCTCATAGTTAGTCCCTGAGATCCTCCCGCAGAATAATTCGGAACCGCTCCAGGAACATTTCTGTATACATCTGTACGTTCTAAAACAACCTGTTCCATCATTAGGTCTTTACCTACAACATTATAAACCTGAGGATTTTCCAGATTTTTAATCGGTAAACGTGCAATAGACTGCGTCTCTTTTCTGGCAAATTTATTTTGACCGCTTACAATATTTACTTCATCCAGTTGATTCACATCTTCTGACAAAACAATATCAGGAATCGTTATGGTTTCTCCTGATATTACTTCAACACTCGTTTCCGATGTTGTATACCCTAATCCCTGAACAACAATTACAACATTCCCAGCAGTAACATTTTTTAGAATAAATTTACCATTATCGTCTGTATAGTTGCTTTTGTTTCCCTTTTTAAGAGCCACTAAAGTATATTCGATTGGTTTCCCTGCTGCATCTTTTACAATTCCAGTGATAGTTCCTTTAGCTGTTTGTGAATAGCTATTAAACATTGACAAAGTAGCAAATAGCAATAAAAAACATTTTAAAAAACTGATTTTTATTGATTTACGAATAAAAACATAACTCATATCTGATTTTTTTTTAATTACAGGCGCGAAATTATGTAATAAAGAGAGTTTTGACAAGTTACATTTAAACATTCTAAATAAAAATAATTAAATGTAACAAAAAAGCCACTCTGTGTAAAACAAGGCGGCTTAAGTTACGATTTCTAAAAAAGTTCAAATTATCTCATAATATCGGTATCAATAGGAATGTAATTTAAATGCCTGCTAAGCGATAATATTTGTCCTTTATGATGGTATTCGTGAGTGATTACGTGTGTAAATAATTTTAACGGCACTGCTGTACTTTTTATGTTTTGGATTTCGTACTCTATATCATCAAGACTGTCGATATTCCCAATAAATACATTCATGAATTTATCTATCTGACTGAATAATTTTATTACATCAGACATGTTATTATTTTCTTCATATTTAGCATAAATAATATCATTTTTCAATACAACATTACCAATCCAATATTCATATGTGTTGGCAATATGAACTAATAGATTTCTGATACTTCCTCCCCTGCCAAAAGAAGTATTTTGGTTAACAAAATCATCAGGAGAAATTGTAGCACAAAAATCGAATAAAACATTACGTGAATTTTTCACCAATTCATATTGCTCTTCTGTATATTTTAAAATTGATGTCATTTAGTAAGAATTTGAATTTGCAGAAATGTTTTGATCACTATATTATCTGTAGTCCACTATAAAAATCATTTTAATGTCCAATCCTCTAATAATCTAAAACTTCTAAACCCAAATGGTGATAAAATCAGACTAACTTTCTTTTATATCACAGCCCCAAATTAGGCAGCACAAAAGATTTAGTATTAGAATGTAATCTTATCCATAAACCTGGATTTGTATTTAATTGCTGTAAAGCTTCATCTTTATCAGAACTCAGGGATGTATTAAGCACCTTTGCATAAGTTTGGATTTTGGCAGGAGCAGAATCTGCATCTACTACAGACTGAACGATTTTTTGAGCTTGTAATATAGCAGCTGGCCCTAAAGTGAGAATATACTCAGCAGATCTACATTCCTTTTCATCACTTTCACTTACAAGGCTTCCTCCGGCTTTAAATTTACTAATATGGTGTTCCAGAATACTGTTTGAAATCGGGATTATCCCTGCAACATGACGAGGCTGCGCTCCGGAGAAAGGTTTAATATAAGCAAGATGCGATGCCTGATTTTCTTCCGGACCATGGCCAATAAAAAATATATCCAAACCCCCTAATTCTTCCAATTTAGTCAAATAATCTATAAGTGCAGACTCTAAATCTTTTGTATCTGTTCGCATTGGTGTAAAGCTTTTTATTTTTTTGAAAAAGGCATCACCTAAAATACGTTCAAAATCCCTCACAAAACTAAAACCATTATCCATGCTCAAAGGTGCAAGTGCATCCTGAGTAAATACATTCAACCTTGCTAGTAACTGGTCCTGTTCTGTAGTTTTAGCTAACTCCCCAAGCAAACGATGTAACTCCTGAGCTCCTCTCCCACCAAGAAGCGCAATATTAATATCTCCTTCTTTTGAAGCTGCAGTGCTGTAAAGTTCATTTAACATTGCCTTACCTACTTCTGCTTCACTATTAAGGACAGTGGGTACTATACCATAATCAATAAAATTAAATTCCTTGTCGTTCTTTTTAGACAGCCATACATTATTGTTGTCTACATCTCTTGTAAATTGTGAATTTTGTGTATTCATTATAATTATCTTTTATTCTAATTCGTTACTATTACAGATCTTAAAGTTCTTAGACGTACTTAAACCCGTTGGGACTAAATTAAGCCCATTCCTCGGATTTGCCAAATGATACCAAATACAAAACCATCATTCCATTCTGCCTATTGCCCAAATCCGTTGTAGTAGCTGTTACCAGTAGTAGCTTTATACGATTATTTTTATTCTGTCTTTATTTTCAAAACCTAAAGAACAGTTATTAGTTATAATTTCAAATTTTTTAAAACTACCTCTAATTTCTAAAACATTATTTGTATCTATAATAATTTCTATTTTTTTTTCAACTTTTAGAGGACTCCACCAATAGTTTTTTTTATAGTTAACATGAATTATAGAAAATTTTTTTCCGATTGGGTATTCGGTGTATGATTCTCCCAAATAATCATTTACCAAACTTTCTTCAAACGTTCTATTGTCTAGTAAAAAAAACTCTTTATTTTCTATGCAGAAATCGTTAAGAATGTTCCAACAATTATCTTTTGCTTCTTTTTCAGTTAATTTAAAATGGAGCCATTTTAATTTAAATTCTTCTTTAGATTCTACAGAAATTTGTTTTAAAGCTTTTATGTAAAGTGCTATTTTTTCTTTATACTCTTCAGAATTTTTTCGCAAACTTTTCATCAACCAATAAGCATAATTTTCTGAATCATCATCTTTTTCAAAAAGTGCTTTTTCGTGTAGTTTTTTATAATTTTCCCAAGTAAGAAAAATTTCAGTATTGTTTAATTTTACAATCATAATTGCTTTTTAACCGAATTATGTGGTACTATTACTGGTAAAGTTTCCCGGCTTTGCGAGGTTGCGAACTTCATAACCAAGTATTTTCGACTAGGATAATATTTCTTGCGTAATGAAAACGTGAATTAACCACAAAATTCGCAATCTCGCAAAACCGCTGTTACCAGATGTAGTTTTTTTAGCTTATTATTATATTACTTATACTTAATTTCCATATTATAATTAGTGGAATTCCAAACTCCTTCGACCATTTCAATAAGTGCATTAATTACTTTTATTAACTCCGAAACAGGAAAAGGAGTTCTATAAAAAAGTTTAAAATCTTCATCTTCAGTTTTTATGTCTTGTAATTCATTAACTTTTATGTAATCTCCTTTAAGCTTGAGCATTGATTTAGTATTCTCCAAAACTAATAGAATATTTTTTTTGTCTGATTTGCTTTGGACATAGTCAAACCAGCCTAGAGACATAATTCCCGTTGACCAACCATCTATATGAAATTTAATTGAATAAAGCATATCATCTTTCTTTGTAATACTATATTCAGACTTAGACAATTCTGTATATATATAGCAGTAAACTAACTGCATATAAATTTCGTGAATCCAAAATCCCTTATTGTTTTCAAATACTATTTTTGATTCTGGCATAATGTCGCATTTTTTTTGCTATATCTGCTAACTTCTTTATATGTGTAACAAAATCACACAGAGCTAGCTTATTTTGGTCAGGTATGTGTGATTTTATCACTACTATTCATTTCAGCGAATATAGGAAAAACTTTGATAATTTATAAACATACTTTTAAATCAGGAAGGGCTTCGACTCCGCTCAGCCAGACAGCTGTTGTAATTTTACCAAAAAATTTTAAGACTAAAAAACTCTTTATGAAACCCAAAAGCCCTAGCCCTGACAGAAGCGGCATCTTTTTGTAGCGTCCCGACAACTATCGGGAGCCACAAAAGATACAGCGGATGGCAGGAACAGCTTCTAATTTAAAAACGGATACTTCTTAAAACAAAAAAAAGCTGCTCCGGGGCAAAGTAGAGCAGCTTTTTACAACTAAATAATCCGCATTACTTAATTGGTTGTATTCCTGTATGTGTTGGGGTTACCTGTTTAATGGTTCCGTTCGGATTGAATTCTAGTTTGTCAATGCAGACTTCGCGGTGAAAACCTCCGGCTCTTCCCATTTTTATTCCGGTTGGGTATGAAAATCGATGGTAGGTGATATACCATTCGTCTTTGTTTGGAATCTGTAAAACCGAATTGTGTCCTGTTGCATAGATTCCCTGATCCGGGATTCCCTGAATTACGATGTTGTTTTCGGGAATTTCAATTGGTCCCAAAGGCGATTTTGAAGTTCCGTAGCGCACTTTGTAATTCGGGCTTCTGGTGTCGTCTTCGCTCCACATGAAATAGTAAGTTCCTTTTCTGTAAATAACATAAGTTCCTTCACGGAAAGTCTTATCTACTTTAATCAATTTTACATCGCCTTTGAAAGAAATCATATCGTCATTCAGTTCGGCTACAGCCATGTATCCGTTCCCCCAGTACAAATAGCTTTTGCCGGTTTTAGGATCAGTAAAAACATCCGGATCGATTTCCTGACCGCCTTTTGCTCCTTCGGGTTTGGTGGCTACCAACGCCTTTCCGCTGTCTTTGAAAGGTCCCGTCGGACTGTCTGAAACGGCAACGCCAATTTTTTGCACTGCGGTGAAATAATAAAAATATTTGTATTTTCCTTTTACCTTTTTCTCCACAATACAAGGCGCCCAGGCATTTCTGTTGGCCCAGCTCACGTCTTTTGGCAAGTCTAAAATAACGCCTTCGTCTTTCCAGTCGACTAAATCAGCTGAAGAAAAGGTTTTAAAATATGTTCCGGACCAGCCGTCAAAACCATCACTGGTTGGGTAGATGTAATATTTTTTGGTTTTGTTTGAATACAAAATATCAGGATCGGCATAATAACCTTCTAAAACCGGATTGTTATTCAGTTTTGGCAATTTTTCAGGAGTTCCCCATTTGGCAAGCAGCCTTTTTAATTCGGAACGGGTGATTGGCAAAATAGTTCCGTGGCGCGGTTTAAAATCCATTGAAATCTCATCATCAATTGCTTTGAAATTCTCTAAATCAGAACTTTTTGTGAACTGATATCTTCCTTTTTTGTAAACATCATACATAAGGATATACTCATCCGAATTATTTAGTTTGAAAACACTGGAACCTTCTACAGATTCTTTGGTCTGCTGCAGGTAATTGTCGTTTTCTGTCCATTTTCCGGAAGTCAAATCGGTTGTAGTAGCCACTTTGATACCCGGATTTTCAGTTTCAGTTTTATAAAAAAGATGATAAACACCGTCTTTTTCAATGATATCGCCATCAATACAGGCTTTTTCAGATTTTGGAACGAATAATAATTTTGGTTCACTTTCCAGTGCTGTAAAATCTTTATTCGCGTAGGCGTAGTAAATTTTATCAGCATCTTTGTTGTGCTGCATGCTGAAGTAAATCAGATATTTTCCGGCTTTGGCATCGTAAATCGTCTGCGGTGCCCATACACGTTTCAGGTTTTCATTGCCCTGAAATGCTTTCTGAATATTCACAATACTGGTTTTCCAGTTTACAAGGTCGGTACTTTTTAGCAAAACCATGGCACGGTTGCTGTCCCAGCCTTTTGATGACGTCATATCGGTCAACACCATATAAAATGTTTTACCATCATCACCTCGCAAAATATGAGGATCGCGTACCCCTCCTGTTGAACTGATGACCTTGCTGTCTATAACCGGTTTGTTGTTATTGAGATGGTAATAATGGTATCCATCGGTGCTGACTGCGTAACGAACGGCTTCGTCTTCGACAGCGTTTCCGGTAAAGTAAACAAACAAATAAGCGGTTAAATCCTTTCCGGCAATAACGGGCGGAGTTCCTGCTGCGGGCTGCTGTGCTTGTAGCATATTAAAAAACGCTACTAGTGCTACAATACAAAAATGTGTTTTTTTCATTATCAATTGATTTTATTTACTGTTTTAAATTATACCATGAAGCAAAATTTAAAAGCTTTCCTTTAAAAGTGTTTTAGAACTGATCTTCACGCGGATTACTGCGAAAGAATACGGAGGCAATTCTTTTGAAAATGCTTCTTTGGCTGTCAGTTTCTGAGTCGTCGGTCTCGCGGCTGTTTTATCCGGTTTTCCTGTCATCAGCGTATAAGTTGTATTTTCAGCAGTTGAAAGATTAGTCAAATCTATGGAAGGCGTTACCGCAACCGGAAGCAGATTAACCAATTTTACGATCAAATCCCCGGTGGCATTGTCCTGAACTGCCGATACTCCGAAACGTTTGCTGACATCGTTATTGGTATCTGACAGTTTTATAGTATTTTGCAGATAAACATCACCCGGATTCTGACCATACAATTGCTGTACATAATAATTCACCGTTGGTTTTACTTCGCTTCCGGTAAAATAAATCAAATCCGGATTCCATTGTGTATGCTTTTCACGAGCCAATAACGGTGCATAAGAAGCCATTGCCACCACATCTCCGTTACGTTCAACGGCTGTCAGATATATGGCTTCCGCCAAAGCGTTATAGAATTTATTAGAACGTGAAGCATATTCACCCAAATATACTTTTGATTTTGAGCGGTCATAGCCATCATAAAAATCCTGATTGTTGATGAACCAGCCCGGACTCTGGTAATAATGTTCGTCTACAATTGGCAGTTTCATATCGTCTGCAAGCGCCCATCCTTCTTCATAATCGGATCCTTCGTTAAAAGGTCCAACGGTACCAATTACAATGATTTCAGGATATTTTTGCTGTACGGCTTTTACGATCATTCGGTAACGTTCTTCGAAAACATCACTAATCAGGTCTTCATTTCCGATTCCGACATATTTTAAATTGAAAGGTTTTGGATGTCCTGCTTCGGCACGTTTTTTTCCCCAGACACTGGTTACACTTCCATTTGCATATTCAATTAAATCCAAAACATCCTGCACATACTCGTCCATGTCTTGCATCGGAATTCCAAATTGCTGTCCGGCACCACCGTCAGAAGAATTCTGGCATGGAACACCTGCTGCTAAAACCGGAACCGGCTCTGCTCCCAGATCTTCACAAAACTGAAAATATTCGAAATATCCCAATCCCATTGACTGATGGTAGTTCCAGATATTTCTTGACGGAATACGGCTTTCTAAAGGTCCAATCGTATTTTTCCATTTGTAAATATTGTGGATTCCGTCTCCGTGCGCTACACAGCCACCCGGAAAACGAACAAACTTAGGATGCATTGCTGCAATGGTTTCTGCCAAATCTGCACGAAGACCATTTTTGCGGTTTTTGAAAGTCTTTTGCGGGAAAAGCGAAATCATATCAACAGCTGTTTCGCCGGTTGTACTGATTTCCAAATGTGCATCGGTTACCGTTTTGGATGGTTTTAGGACTGCACTTACTTTTTTCCATGACGCGGTTGGTTTTAAAGAGGCTTCCGCTAAAGTTTCTCCCGAAGCCGATTTTAGTCTTACGACAAAAACCGCACCTTTGGCAAATACGCTAAAATCATATTTTTCATTGACTTTAAGCGGAATGCCATCAAATCCGGTGTTGCTGATGGTTCCCTTTGTAACCACTGCATAATTGGGATTGTTGATATGAATCGGATTTTCTTTTGCAATTTTAAAATCACCGCTCCACGCCATTGTTGCGTTCCATTTTTCATCCCTGCCTTTTTTATCATGAACCGTATATTCGAAACCACGATTTTGAATCAGTTCTCCGTATAGACCGCCATCTGCCGCATAATTAATATCTTCAAAAAATACGCCTGTAAGCATATTGCTGATTTTCTTAGCATCTTTCGCAGAAATACTAATTTGAGCCGCTACAGGTTTTAAACCATCAAATAATATACTGTCATTTTTGGGAGAAGCATCGTTTTGTGTGTCCCTGAATTTTGAAGCTTCCATATTTCTGATCAGTGAATCAACCAGACTCCACTCAACTTCTGTTATTGTTCCTTTTACATTTTGTCCCTGCAGGATAATCTCAGTTCGTAAAGGAAGACTTTCAGTATCAATTGTTGTAGCTGAATAGTTTTTGAAATCTTTAGTGGTATTCGAATAGTTTTTATTATCCGATGTCCAGTGAATGACATACTGCCCGTTTTTACGGCTTACTTTTACATCTTTAATAATTGGCTTCTCTCCTGTTTCTAGACCTTTCATCGCCTGAACGTAATTCTGGCTTTTCCAGTTAATTAGATTTTTGCTTGAAGCATGCGCAAAAACATCATCATTTACACTCCATAAACAATGAAAAATACCGTTTTCATCTTTTATAAAAAACGGTTCCGTCATGCATTTGCCTGTTGGTCCCCAGCTGCCGTAATCTGATTTTAAAAAAGAATGTTCAGGTCCTATCGCAAACCAGTTTTTCCGATCTGCGCTCCAGGCAAAATGAAGTCCGTTTCTTCCGTTGCTTTTTAATGTTGAATACGCAAAAAGATAGACCTTATCCGGTTTTTCATCTTTAATCTTTAAAGTAAAAGCAGATGAAAACAAAACAATAACTAAAAGCGACAGCTGAACCAGAAGGTTTTTCGGTAGAAAGTGCTTCATTATTATTTGGTTTTTAATTTATAAAGCACAGAACTGTGAGGTTTTAATGTTGCAGAAATTTCTTTAGACGAAATTTTCAGATTTTCACCCGTCCACATATTTATAGCTCCTTTAAAACCGGGAATATTAAGGTCTGAAAGATTTACCGATACCTTTTCTTCTGCCGAATCTGAAATATTGAATAAAGCCAGATATACGCTACCATCTTTAGGATTTTCTGAAGTCACTGCAATTTTTCCGTCTTTATGAAAAAGCTGTTTTACATTAGTACTTTCATTATGCATTTTTACCACTTCTTTATTCGTCAATAATGACAAGGTAAAAGCATCGTTGCTTGGTAAATCTCCTCCAAAGAATAAAGGGGATTTAAAAATATTGAAAAAAGTAATTAAGGTATATTGTTCGTCTTTTGTCAAACGGGTCATTCTGTCTTTACCACGTTCCCCACGAATAGAAATACGGCCAAGCGGAATCATATCGCAATCGGGCCATGTGCCCGGAGCGATGTACGGATACCATTTTTGAGCAACATCCATCAGGTGTGTAATGTGCGGCCAGGTATCCCAAACGTCATCCACCATACGCCACATATTGGCATGTGTACTTACGTGTGCAGCAGCTGAAATTGGTGTTTCTCCAGGTGAAGTACTCAATACAATTTTGCGTCCGCATTTATCGATCGCATTTCTGATTAGGTTGATTTCACCTTCGTGATACGGTCTTGACAAATCATCAATTTTAATGAAGTCTACTCCCCATTGTGCATATAATTCAAAAATAGAATCATAATATTCCTGTGCTCCCGGTTTATCGGCGACAATGGTATAATTGTCTTTTAGCCATTCGCACTGCAAGGCTGTAGTGTAAATCTGATCGGCTGTAACACCGTTTGCACCTTTAATCGGCATTTTATCTTCAACCGCTTTTTTAGGAATTCCACGCATGATATGAATTCCAAATTTCAATCCTTTTTTATGAATGTAATCTGCCAAAGGTTTAAAACCCTGTCCGTCTTTTGCAGAAGGAAAACGATTTACTGCCGACAGATATCTTCCGTACTTATCTATTACATAACGTGGGTCTGTCTGGTTATATCCTCCCGCCTTATCATTTTCTACAAACCATCTGATGTCTACTACCACATATTCCCAACCATATTTTTTTAGCTCTTTTGCCATATAATCGGCATTGGCTTTTACCTCGTGTTCTTCTACTGTCGGACCATAACAATCCCAGCTGTTCCAGCCCATTGGAGGAGTTTTTGCCCATTGCTTAAATTCATCTTTCTTAAAAACTGCTTTTTGAGCATTTGAAAAAAATGTAACTAAAAAAAAACTTAAACCAAATATAAATATGCTTTTTATTTTCATATTACTAAAATAAGTGTTAATACTACACTTCAAATATAATAAACTTTTCGTCATTACAACAATTAACCTGCTTACTTAACAAAAAAGCAAACAGGTTAATCAAAAAGTTTTAGAAAAAACTTACTAAACTATTTTACATTCACAATAACCTCTACCGGTTTTAACCACTGACTTGTAAAAGTGACTTTTATTGGCTGTGCATCACCAGTTGCCTGAATGTAAGCGGCGATATGACCGTGAAAAACTCGCTGAACATTATCTGTATAATCTGTCATGTCGCTGTTGTTTCCGGCTTCAAGGCCTAATAAAACTCCGGGACCGCTAATAGTACAAGTCACTTCATTATCTGAAAGCATTACCGGAAGTCCGTTTTGATCTTTAACCTGAACCATGATTTTGGCAACTCCTTTATCTTTGCTGATTGTGATGTTCTTCTCTGCAATCGTCAATTCAACTGGCTGTTGTGTCGAATTGATTGCATAACGGCTGACTTCTTTATCACTCTTATCTAGACCAATGGCTTCTAATTTCCCTGAAGCAAACGGAATATCCCAGTAAATAATTCCAGTTTTTTCGTCGTATAATTTAGTTTCACCTACTATTTTTCCGTTTAATTCCAAACGTGCTTTCGCAGCATTCGTATAACAAACCACACGAATTTTTTGACCCGCTTCGTAATTCCAGATAGCCCATGCATCTTTAGAAACGTCTTTATCATTTGTCAACGGATAAGTTCCTAAATATGCCATTGGTTTGTCTGACCATAATGACTGGCGGAAATACCCTCTTGGTTTGATTACTCCGGCAAAATCAACCAGTCCTGAGTAAAATCCTCTTGAAGGCCATCTTCCTGATTCACCTAAATAATCAATTCCTGTCCATAAAAACTGGCCGAAGATGTGTTTGTTGTTTTTTACAGCCAGCCAGGGTTCCATATCATGCACATTTTCGCTTCCGAAAATCACTCTTTTTGGATATTTTTCGTGATCCGACTGGTATTTGCTTTCTGTATAATTGTATCCTGTAATATCCAAAGCCCCAGGATATTCTGTTTCGTTAGACATCGCTACACCTGCTAAACCTGCTGTTGTCGGACGGGATTTGTCGTATTTTTTAACTGCTGCAACCAGACGTTTTGCAATTGCCCCAAGACGCATAGCATCAGGAGCGTCTTTTTTGTAACCTCCGTAAGCTGCTTGTCCAAATCCATTTTTTCCCTGATCTAAAACAGGATGCGAATACGGATCGTTTGGATAATCTACTTCATTACCTATACTCCACGCAAATACAGAAAGATGATTTCTATCACGACGTACAAAATCTTCAAGGTCTTTTTCGGCATAATCGGCAAAAATATCAAACGAACCTTCAAAGCCCGGAGTCCCATAATTCCAGCCTTCTAACCATTTACGTTTTGGGAATTCCCATTCGTCATAAGCTTCATTTAAAACTAACAATCCTAATTCGTCACAAAGCTCATAAAAATCCGGTGCCTGCGGATTATGACTTGTTCTGATAGCGTTTACACCAATATCCTTCAATGTTTGTAATCTTGTTTTCCAAACTTCTCTTGGAACTGCTGAACCTAAAACTCCTGCATCGTGATGTAAACAAACACCTTTCACTTTCATCCATTTTCCGTTAAGGGCAAAACCATTGTTTGGATCAAATGTAAAGTTTCTGAAACCTGTTTGTGTTACCGTTTTATCAATTTGTTTTCCGTCTTGTAAAACAGTAGTTTTCAGCTCATATAAATTTGGATTATCTAAGTCCCATAACTGTGGATTTTTGACATTTAATTTAATTGAAATCTTTCCATTATGGTTCGCTGCCACTTCTACTTTAGAAGAAGATTTAGCAACCGATTTTCCGTCTTTTGAAATCAATTCATTAATTACCGTAAGAGATGATTTTGATGCGGAACCATTTTCAACCTCAACCTCAACATTCAAAGTCCCTGCTCCTTTTTTTAACTCAGGATACGCATAAACACCCCATTGTGCAATATGAACCGGATTTGCATATACCACCCATACGTCTCTGTAAATCCCTGAACCTGTGTACCATCTTGAATCGGCACTTTGACTGTGATCCACACGAACTGAAATCGTATTTTCTCCTCCGTATTTTACGAATGGTGTCGCATCATAAGCAAAAGAAATATAACCGTTTGGACGTTTCCCTAAAGAATGTCCGTTGATAAAAACTTCACTTCTGTTGTAAACTCCTTCAAAATATAAGTATACTTTTTCACCACTTTTGCTTTGGGGAATATTGATTGATTTTCTGTACCAAGCAATGCCTCCCGGTAAATATCCGGTACAGCTTGCCAGTGTTGGGCTCAATTGTCCTTTTACGCTCCAGTCGTGAGGCACATTTATTTTTTGCCATTTACTATCGTCAAAAGCTGTGTTTTTTGCCTCCGGGGTTTCCTGAAGATTGAATTTCCAGTTGTCATTAATTTTTTTAGAATCTCCAAACGAAATCTGACTGCTCGCTGACAGACACGAAAAGAGCAATACGGGTAATAAGATCTTTTTTGTAAACATGTTTTTTTAGTTGAATTTTGTTTCAGGTTTCAGGTTTCAAGTTTCAGGTTTTGGCTCAAACGTGAAACCTGAAACTTATTTTTTTAATATTGTAATTCTCCCACAAACGTCACTACAGATCTTGCCGGAATTTCCAGATTATCTGTTTTCTGAACTGTTCCTCTTTTTAAATTAGAAGTTTCAGAAGTTGTGTAAGGTGTAAATTCATTGTTTTTTACAGTTCCTTTTGACAAATCGAACTTGTATTGCTGAGCTGATTTTCCGCAATTTACTGCTACTACAATCAGTTTTTTATTTTGAACATCTTTGTAAGCTGTCAGCATCACATCATTTGCAGCATCCAGTTCATTTTGATTCGGAACATCAATTCGAAGCATTCCCGGACGCACAAAAAGCGAATAATTTCCTAAAGCCCAAAGCAGTTTTGAATCATGAAACTCTCCGTCATTTCGAACATAATCCGGTGCTGTTCCTCCGTTGCTTTTTCCGTCATCCAGATAGATTAACCCATCTTTGTAATCTACACGGGTAATGGAAGTCCACCACTGCCATGAAGCTGCATTTGCAACAGCGATATCATTATGAATCAGACGCGCTACAAATAAAGCTGTCTGCATTCCTAAATCTCTTCCTCCTCCTGAACCTCCCGGAATTTCAGCTTCTCCCGGATTTTCTAAAATACAATATTCAGACTGCCAATATTTTAAGCCCGGTTTTTGCTTTACTTCTGCAGCAATTAATTTTCGGCTTAAAACCTGTCTTTCAACAGGCCAGGTTGTAAAATAACTGTGTCCTAAAATCACATTTTTGACATTTGGAAGCTTTGAAACATTTGTTTTTGTTTTTCCAAAAAAATAATCAATCTGCTTGTCACGATTTTCGGCATTTACATTATCGTATAAATAATCGATTTGTGCAGCTTCGGCAATTACAATTTCTGTACTCATTTTGTTTGCTTTGAGTTTTTCAGAAAGTGCTTTGGTTACCTCGTATATCTCCTGATTTGTTGCCGGAGTACCTTCCTGGCTATTTCTGTCACCATTATTAGCCATCCATTCCCATTGTGGTTCATTTAACGGACTTACATAATCGAATTTTATTCCTTCTTTTTTTTCCAGTCCCTGAATACTTTGAACTAAAAAATCGGCAAATTTTGGAATTGCGCCATCTTTTAGATTCAGTTTATTCTTTTGAGAAGAAAAAGACAATCCGTTGTTTGTCATATGAACCGGCGGACTGTTGGTGAAAATCAGGAATTTTTCGACTCCTCTTTTTTTGGCAGCCTGTAAAAACCATCTCTGACCTTCCTGTTTAGAAAAATCGTAGGTTCCATCAGCATTTAGGAAACATTCGCTTCTTCTCCATTCGTCAGAAACTTTACTGTTTTCGCCTTGTTCTGTGCTTCCTGCCCCTAAATTAAAACGCCAGATCGAAAGCCCAATTCCTTTTGGATTTCCCTGTGCATCAATTTCTTTGCTGAACAACAGATCTGCAATGGCATTTTTTTTCTGTTCAGGCCAGTTTTTACCAACGAACTGTGTCCTCCATGCATCCGAACCTCCAAAACCATCCATGGTTTGTACAACATTATCTGTGCTGATGATAACAGTTCGCTGTGCAAATGACAGCGAACTTGTTATCAATAAAAGCGAGATATATATTTTTCTCATTAAATTTCATTTTGTTAAACACATAGTTACATAGATTTACATCATCTAAAAGACATTTCATTTTTCATAAAGAAACATAGCTATGTGTCAAATTATAATTTGCTATTAACTTCTTTTTGAACCTTTGACTTCTATGTCTCTATGTGTTTAATTTTACTTATACGTCCCTACATACGTTACAACTGATCTTGCAGGAATTTCTAAATTCGTAGCGTCAACAGCTGTTCCTTTTTTCAGACTCAGCGTTTCAGAAGTGGTGTAAGGTGTTAATTTATTATCTGTTAAAGCACCTCCGGTAAGGCTAAATTTGTATGTTTTTGCCACTTTACTGATGTTAACTGCAACAATTATAAGTTTTTTGGCTGCAACATCTTTGTAAGCTGTCACCATAACATCGTTTACTGCTTTTGCACTATCAACACTTGGAACCTGAACCCGTACCATTCCCGGTTTTACAAAGAAAGAAAAGTTTCCTAAAGCCCAAAGTGTTTTTGAGTCTCTGATGAATCCATCGTTTTTACAATAGTTCGCATCACCAGCACCATTACTTGAACCGTTGTCTACGTGAATTAATCCGTCTTTGTAATCGCCTCGGCTAATTGCTGTCCACCATTGCCATGAAGTTACACCTCCAACAGCAATATCTGTGCTGATGATACGGGCTGTCCAAAGTGCCAAAGACATTCCTAAATCTCTTCCCGCACCGGCACCGCCCGGAAGTTCAGCTGTTCCGGGGCTTTCTAAAACACAATATTCCGTAGACCAAAGACTTAATCCTCCAATAGATTGTGCTCTTACAGCAGCTAATTCTCTTGAATTTACAAGTTCTCTTAAAGGCCACGCCTGCCAGTAACTGTGTGCTGAAATGGTTTTCTTAACGTTGCTTAAACCTGCAATATTTTTAGATGAATTGGAAGCAAAAAAATAATCGATTTGGTTTGATCTGCTTTCTTTTCCAGAGATGGTTTTATACAAAGGTTCATAAGATCCTCCTTCTCCCACTACAATCTGAGAACTCAATCCTTTTGATTGTAATTTTGGAGATAAAACATTCACAAAACTGTAAATATTTCCATTTGTAGCCGGAGAACCTTCCTGACCAGAACCATCCCACTCGTATTGCGGTTCGTTGAAAGGACTCACATAATCAATTGTCAATCCGTGTTCTGATTTTAATTTATCTAATGAAGTTACCCAGAAATCAGCCAGTTCAGGCATTTTTCCATCTTTCAGATTGTAATATTCTTTTATACTAGCATGGGCTTTTCCGTTTTGAGTCAAATAAACCGGTGCACTGTTTGCAAACGCTAATAATTTATCAACACCACGTTCTCTTGCCGCTTTCATGAACCAAACCTGACCTGCTTGTTTGGTCATATCATAATTAATTCCGTCTGTCGTAAAACATTCAGAACGTCTCCATTCATCAGTAATATCGCTGGCATCACCCTGCTCTGCGCTACCTGCACCCAGATTAAAACGCCATAATGACAAACCGATACCTTTTGGATTTCCTTCAGTATCAAATTCTTTACTGAAAAGCAAATCAGCCATTTTATTTCTTTTATCCAAAGGCCAGTTTTTTCCAATAAAATTACACTGCCAGGCATCTGATGCTCCGAAACTTTCCATAGTCTGAAGGTTTGCATCCAGATTCACTTTCAATTCTGCGACAGCATTATCAGAATCAGAATTATCGTTTTTATCAGAATCACAGCTTATGAATAATGAACTTGTGAAAAGCAAGCCTGCACACAGCAGACTTACTTTATTTTTATTATTGAATCTCATCTTAATAATTAGGGTTTTGAGTAATTATACCTCCACTTAAATCTCTCTCAATTTGCGGTATTGGCCAAAGCAAGTGTTTTGAAGGATCAAAATTAATCCCCTTGTCCTGAGATTCTCTTGTATTTGTTGTTTCGTAAGGATCAGTTGAGCTCAAATTGTACTTTACAAAAGTTCCGTTTGGTCCCATCAAAGTTTCAATTACCCTTTTTCCGGTAGTCGGATCTTTTTCACGACGAATATCGAATAAACGCAATCCTTCAAAAGCTAATTCCAAACGACGCTCTTTGTAAATTTGATTTAAAAGCGTTGGTCCTGAGATTCCTGTTTTAGGCAGTAAATCTACACGGTCTCTGATGATGTTGATATCAGCCAAAGCATCTCCGCTTGTATGGTAACTTGCTTCTGCCCTTGTCAGGTACATTTCAGCGAGACGAATCAACGGAACATTTAATGGTAAATGACCATCTTTTTTATCCAATGTACGGCGTGTAGCGATTGGAATGTAATATTTACGGCAGATACGTCCTGATTTATTATCATTTAAACTGAATTTGTGAGTTGGGTTTAAAACCTCATCTCCGTAAGCCGCCTCTCCCCATTTGGTAATGGTACTTTTGCGACGGATTTCGTCATTTTCAGAAAGATAAGCATTCTCTAAGTCACTGGTTGGCATACACCATCCCCATCCGTCAATAACATCTTTCGCATCATTACTAGGGAAGTTTTTCTTGTCTTCACCTCTTGCTCCTGAAAAAGTTGGCAGCATAGAACCTAAATTTTCGTTTTGTACAGAGGATGACTGAGCTTCCAAAATAGATTCTTTACCATTATGATTGTCTACATTCCAGATGTTCAGGAAATTTTCTTCCAATGAATATGGTCCTTCTGTGATTACTTTGTTAGAATATGTTTTTGCTTCAGCCCATTTTTCCTGAAATAAAGAAACACGAGCTAATAAAGCATAAGCAGCCCATTTGTTTATTCTACCGTTTCTTGCTACCGGAATTCCTTCCAGCTTTGCAGCAGATTCTTTTAAGTCGGCTTCAATTTGTGCATAAACCTCTGTTGCCGGACTGCGCTCTAGTTTTAAATCACCAGTCCCCAAAGATTTTGTATACAAAGGTACTGCTCCGAAAAAGTTTACCAATTCATAATAGCAATAGGCACGAACAAACAGAGATTCTCCCATATATTGGTTTTTCTGAGTATCCGTAATTGGCGAAACAGCCATTTTTTCCAAACCAATATTTGCCGATTGAATGGTGTAATAGTGAGCGGTATAAAGACTGTTTAAAGCCCCCATATTATCCGGTGTAATAACATACTGAGCCCCAGGTCTAAATGCACTGTTGTCCTGCCCTGTGTTTCCCATCCAGGCATCATCAGTGGCTGTTTCATTGACTAATCTTGGAGCAAGCAATGTGTACCAGTCTTTAGAAAGCAATAATCGCTGCGTTAATTCATTAGTATAGTTTTCACATTCCTGCGCCGTCTGAAAGTAGTTATCCAGCGTCTGTGTTCCTCTTTGTTCTTTTTCAATAAAATCCTCACATGAAACTGCAAACATTGAAAAAGCTAGTATAGATAAAATTATTTTTTTCATGTCTTTCTATTATTAAAATGCTACATTAAGACCCATCAAAATGGTTGGCTGAACCGGATAGTTCCATCCTCCAAAACCTGATCCTTTAACTCTGTCATCTTTATCCGGGTCTCCTCCTGCAACTTCAGGATCAACACCCGTATATTTTGTCCATGTCCATATATTCTGACCTGACAAAGACAATCTCAATTTATCTAAACCAAATTTATTCTCGAAAGTATACCCTATCTGAAGGTTTTTCAGACGTACAAATGATCCGTCTTCTACATAAAAAGAAGAGAATTTGGTAAAGTTTTCGTTATTATCATCTTTAGACAAACGAGGAACATAATTAGAAGTTCCTTCTCCATGCCACGCCATCTGCTCTAATCCGCTTACTTTGTTTGTTAAACTTGCACCATTATATAAATCTGAAATATTCTGGTTTACGATATCATTTCCAATACTTGAATAGAAATTAGCCACCAGATCAAACTGTTTGTAAGCGAAGTTTAAATTTAAACCCACATTGTAATCAGCCCAAGGTGAACCGATTTTTGTTCTGTCCTTATCATCAAGTTTTCCGTCTCCATTAATGTCTTTGAAACGAATATCACCCGCTTTTGCGTAAGGCTGTAATTTAGTTCCGTGTTCGTCAGTATGAGCATTCAGTTCGGTTTGATTCTGAAATAATCCATCTGCTACATAACCGTAGAAATATCCAGGTTCTTCACCTTTAGCAGTTAAAGTTCTGTTACCTGCTCCGTAAAGTCTTTCTCCTTCAGCTGATAAAGAAAGCATCTCTACATTTACTGTTGTAAAAGTCAAATCTACACCGTATGAGAAATCCCCTTTTTTATCTTTATATGAAAGCAATAAATCAATTCCGCTTGACTGCATAGCACCTACGTTTGTCCAGATTGTTGAATACCCAGGAAAACCACTGTAAGTTGGAAATTGTTTCTTGAATAACATATCATTTGTTTTCTTTTGATAGTATTCTAATGATCCCGAAAGTTTATTTTTCCATAATCCGAAGTCAAGTCCAAAACTCATATCTTCAACAGTTTCCCATTTGATATCTTTGTTAGCCATAGATGAAGGATAAGAAGTATCTACCATTTCACCTCCGATTACGTAGTAACCTTGTCCAATATTTGATTGATAAACGGAATCCGGCAAGCCCTGATTACCAACTTTACCCCAACCAGCTCTTAATCTAAGGTCATTTATAACTTCTTTAGTACTCTCCATAAAACCTTCATTCGAAATTCTCCATGAAGCAGAAGCAGAAGGGAAATTGGCCCATTTATTATTTGCCATGAATTTTGACGAACCATCACGTCTAAAAGTTCCCGTGATATAATATTTACTGTCGTAGTTATAAGAAAAACGAGAAAGATAAGACATTACTGAACTTGACCAGCTATTTCCTCCGCTATCACGATTTTTAGTAGCTGCATTTACCTCTCTCATCGATTCTGAATTGTTAGGTACACCTTCTCCATAGGCCCATGTATCATTACCGTTATATTCTTCCATAGTACTACCAATCATCAACGAAGCATTATGTTTCTCTGCAAATGTTCTGGAATAAGTTGCCGTAGTTTGCCATGTCCAGTCATGATTTGTAGTCGCTTTTCGCTCAACGCTGTTAATTTCTGCCTTTTCATGAGCAGCGTCAATAACAAAATCTGGTCTGAAAATACTTTGTACTTTATTTCCCACTTCAATAGAAGCCTGAGTACGAATCACAAGTCCTTTTATAGGTGTATATTGGAGGTATCCATTTGTATTTAAGTTATACTGGTCTGTATAGTCATCATATCTTTTTACAGCAGCAACCGGATTCCACACATACGAAGGAGAACGCGCGTAAATGCTGTATTCATTTTCTAAACCTGTCAACTGGTCTGCGGGTTTGTAAATTGGTGTAATAGGATCGATTTTAACAAAATCAGCCCAGTTTCCGGGACCTCCCCAGCTTTCATAACGAGGGTTTAAAGTAATCCCTGCAGAGAATTTATCTGAGAATTTAAAATCATTATTAATTCTCATGGTGATTCTTTCCCATCCTCCTATTTCATACATCGATTCTGAATCGTAATAGTTTAAACTAGCAGCATAAGTGTATTTGTCTGAACCTCCCGAAACTCCTAAAGAAGCATTTGTTACAGGAGACGCTTTTCTGATTCCCGCACCCCACCAGTCGGTAGTTTTTCCTCTGTACTGAGAAGCATTTGGCAAATAATCTGAATAACCCGAATTATTATAAGCTGTATTTAAAATATTAGCATAGCCTTCAGCACTTGCCATATCGTATGGATTTTCCATCATCTGCATACCTGAACTCAGATCAAAAGTAAATCTTGTTTTTCCAACTTTTCCTTTTTTGGTTGTAATAAGAATCACCCCGTTTGAAGCTCTCGAACCATAAATGGCACTTGCAGAAGCATCTTTTAAAACCTCCATAGACTCAATTTCGTTATTACTTAAGAAATTGATGCTCGTTCCCATCGGAATACCATCCACTACATAAAGCGGATCTGTACTAAGATTTATTGTAGAAATACCACGAATCAAAACCCTTGGCTGAGCTCCGGGACCACCTTGTCCCGTAACCTGAACCCCGGAAACTTTTCCCTGCAGAGATTCTGTTACGTTACCCACAGTCATAGTCTGAAGCTCTTTTCCTTTTACAGAAGAAATAGAACTCGTTACATCACTCTTTTTAACTGCTGCATAACCAACTACTACAATCTCATCCAAAACCTGACTAGACTCTTCCAAAATCACATCAATAGTTGTTTTATCTCCTGCGTCTACCACTTTAGTTGTAAACCCTATGAAAGAAAATTCGATCTGAGTATTTTTATTAGGAACAGAAATCGAAAAATTTCCATCAAAATCAGTTGCTGTTGAATTAGAAGTTCCTTTAGCAATTACATTAACACCAGGAATCGGCACATTGGCTTTATCCTTTACAGTTCCTTTGATTGTTATTTGCGCAAATGATGCAGTACTGCATAATAAGGCAATAAAAAACCATATATATTTAAATTTCATATTTAGCTGTTTTATTTATTAATGTTATAACAAACTATTTTTTTGTTATGAATACCCTTTCTAACTCAGTATCAAGAACTACTTTGTAAACTCCGGCAGCTGCTGGATATTTGGCATTTCCGTTTTCCCCAGGTGACATGGTTGCAATACCGTTTTTAATCAGTCGCCATGATGGATCCCACCATTGTCCTGTAAAAGTAGCTTCCATTGTTCCTGTCAATGTATATTCTCCTACTAACTGATAAGGGTTATTTGGATTATTGGCCAAATGCAGTCCGGTTTGAGTCCAGGCTGTCCAGGTGTCCCAGTTAGCCCCCTGTATTCCTCCTCCGCAAACACTTACGAAAGGTCTTCTCTGGGCTGCATCATCATGCCATAAACCGTTGGCAACATCTGCCCACACTTTACTTGTCGGAGTATATTTTTCTGCAGTATATTTTAATGTATTTGGATTAACTTTTATTACGTAATATCCTTTTGTCGGTAAAATAATTGGAGATGAAGTCACATCATCTGCTAATTCCCCTGAAGTATTTAATCCGAAACAGTGTGGGGCAAAATCAGATTCCTGACCTAAGAAAAATACTTCCTTATTGTCTTTATCTGCATAATATTTGAATTCGAAATCCTGTCCGGTTTTATTGTGGAAATACATCGGAACACCAACAGCATCAGTCGTAAGGTTTGTTCCTTTTGGCTGATCAACCAGATAAATAGCAGGATACTCATTGGTAGCTACAATATTTACATTTAAAGATCCTGTATTTGGAATAGCAAATTTATCTTTTGCCGTAATGGTTAAAACATAATCAGCTGCAGTTACCGGCAAAGTATAGGTTTTATTGAAAGTATAAGACTGAGGCGAACCTGTCAGCTGAATCATTTCATTAATTCCTAAAGCCTCACACTTTACCTGAACATAATCGATTCCTGAGTCATCATTTACCACAAAATTTACCGGCATTATATTACTTGTTGATAGTAAAATAACCGCTCCTTCTTTTGGGGTAACCATACTTATTGACGGGGCAGCAAATTCACCGTCTAAACGTAAATTAATATCCTGATTAACAACATTACCGGAAACATCTGTTATAGTCAGTTTTATTTTAAAAGTTTCTGAGGTTCCTCTATCCGCAGGTACTTCGAAAAAATAACTTAAGTTGTAAGTTTCAAGCAAGGGATCCGTTGCAAACGTAATCATTTTATCAAGGGATAATTCAGGAATCTGAATTTGAACACTCTTTAATCCTAAATCATCTGCCAGAGCGGCCTTGATTTCAAATTTTCTGGTAGGTGCACCGTAAATTTCATTTGTAGCGACTACAATTGTAGGATCGTCTGAGCTCGGAAAACCCGATTCGTTATTTTGGCATCCGGTAAAAAGGACGGCAAAAAGGGCAAGAAAAAATAAAAATACATTTTTTTTCATTTCTTTAATTTTAAAGTTAGGTTAGTTAGTTTTTTTTATTTCAAATAGTGATTTTATTATGTGTAGGTTACTTTACCACTATTTTTTGAGGCATACAGAATAAAGAGTTTTAAAAGGTTGTTTTCATATAATATCTATAGTATTTAGGATTAATTATTTTTATTTTTTTTGAATTCATTTTTAATTAAACCCGCAGCTTTTAAACTGCGGGCCGGATAAGTAATATGACAAACCAACTCATACTATCTGTTTATAAAAAATGCTCAGTTCTTTAAACAGATCAAAAACTTATCGTAAAACAAACACTTATAACATACCGGTAACATAACTAACAATCATTACCTATAGGTGCAAAGTAATGCGTAGTTTGAAATTTCAATGAGGGGTAAAATGGAAAAAAAAGGAGGGTAAATTCGCAATCAGCTATTATTTTGTACTAAAAATTATTGACTACAAAAAAATAACTACACATTTTTAAACAATACATAATTAATAATCTAAATAAAAACTCATCTCACAATATCCTGAACTTCAAAAAAATTGGCAGCTTTCAACCTGATTACTATTTTTAATTTTAACAAATGGTTAAATTCTAATAAATACTTGTCGCTCCTTCTTTAACTTTCTCTTTTTGAACTTCAAGAATAGATTTCAGGATTTCAGGATTTTCAATCGCCTTTGGATTGAATGACGAACTGTTCATGTATTTTAAGATCGAAACAAGCATCTGTTTTGCAACTGGGCGTTTATCTAAATCGGTTGCTAAATCAAAGGATGCAATAACTAATTTTCCTGATTTTACGCTTCCTTCAAAAAGAGAAGCCAATCGACGGTTGTTTGCAAAATTGTCAACCATTTCTACAATCGGATTTCCGCCTTCTATTCCGTCCATGATAAGCGTTGTAGAGTTTACATTCAAATCCCACCATTGCCAGTCGGTATTCATGTCTGTTGGAAAATCAGCCAAAGCTTTATGGGCAGGATTACAAAGTACTCCCATCGTACCAGCCTGCTTAGGAAAATGAACCGGACTCCAGAATACCGGTACAAATTTCCCTTCGATACCTTTAATCTTTTTCCATTCCGGATTTAATAATACATTTTTGCCTGCATTTAGCAATTTATAAGCTTCATCCAGATTTCGCGTATAGACAACCTGTCCGTAATCAATAGTTTGTTTTTCTGGATAAACCCAAATATTCCAATGGTTTTTATAATTTGTTCCTTTCAGGTTTACAGTAGCTGTTAATTTGGTTGCTTTCGTTATTTTCGAAAGACTTTCGTTTATATCCAAAATCTTATGATTGTATCCAATAGACACTTCTGTCTTCATGCTTCCCGAAGCAACTACCCTATTTCCATCATTAATACTCCATTCAATTTCCTGATCTTTCAAAGCCACATCTGAAAAATTACTGATATCCAATGAAGCTGTAAAAGATTCGTTGTTTGTGTAAGTCGCTTTAGGAAAACGCAAAAGCGGTACAACCGGAGCTGAAAACTGTCTGAATTCTTCTGCTGAAATCAAACCTTTGCTATCCCAAAAAGCATCTAAAAGTCCAACTAAAGCCGTTCCCTGCCCCGGAAAATCATGCAAATCCAATAATTGAAAACCACTGATTCCTGCTGTTTTTAACGCTCTTTCGATTTCTTCTTTATACAAAATAGCGGCTAATTTCCCTGAAGCTTTTGTATAATCAACAGCTTTGTTTATTAATCCCTTACGTTCCAGATCTTCTTTAACCGATTTAAAATTGATGGGTTCCAAAACTCCGGTATATTTCGAAATTTCATCAATTTTTGGATAAAGGGCATATTGCCCGATTTCACGCGTAACCAAAGGCACCGTCATTCCTTCAACTGAAGCAGCGTAATCTTTGTTGAAAGTTGGAGATTCACTGTTAAAAACACCTTGTCCGCGAACCCAGCCTTTTTTTGTCCATTGTGTAATAAAGAAATCATCTTCCGGTTCCGGCCAGTCGCCATGTCCTTTTTCGAAAGTAAATGAAGTTGTAGTATAAAGATGTCTACTATCTTTAGTTTTTAAACTGTTCATCAATTTTGTCAAAACAGTCATATCGCCTTGTAACTCATTCCCCATCGACCACATACAAAAAGACGGATGATTTCCATATTCATCAATCATACGCTGTGCTTCGGCATATAAAAAATCCGTTGTTTTTTGATCCTGACCGATTTTTAAAACCCAGACCGGCAATTCTACCTGCAGGTAAAAACCCATTTCATCAGCCACTTCAAACGCTGCCTTAGGCGGACACCAGGAGTGAAAACGCAGGTGGTTCAATCCCCAGTCCTTAGCTGTTGCGAAAACTTTTCTCCATCCTTCCTTATCCATTGGCGGATGCCCGGTAAGCGGAAAAATATTGCATTCTAAAGTTCCTCTTAAAAAAACGGGCTGTTCATTAATTGTCAATACAGAGCCTTTTCTGGAAAAACTTCTCATTCCAAAATCAACAGAAGCATTCGAATAGTTTTTACCGGCTTTTAATTCGGCTTTCAATTCGTATAACTCAGGCGAAAATTCACTCCAAAGCTTTACGTCTTTTCCCAGATTATAATTTGCCTCAACGATTGATTCTCCCGTTTTTATCTGGATTTCCTTTTGAAGCGTTGCTGCTGAAATCTTAGTTTTTTTATTGACTGCCGTAATGCTTAAAATTCCTTTTGTGTTTTTTGTACTGTTTTTAAGGGTTACTTTTACTTTTGCAATTCCGGTATTTATCTCCGGTTTCACCTGAAGATTTGCAATTCGGACAGCATCAACTGCTTCAATTTCCATTTTGCCAATAATACCATTCCAGATAATCTGTGTTTGATTCGTATAAGCATGAGCCATATTATCGACACTGATATCAAACAGTTTACGATTGTCTACACGAATAGTTATACGATGTATTTTTCCGGCAATAAGATATTTTGAAAGGTCAAAATAATGCGGGGCAATCAGACTGTTTTGTTCTCCAAGAACTTCTTTTCCGTCAATCCATACATTGGTTTTCCAGATTACACGTTCCAGTTTCAGTATAAATTCTTTCTTCTTCCAGTTTTTTGGAATTGTAATCTCACGTGTATACCAGGCTGCCCCCAAATAACTGTTTTTACGGGTTAAATGACTCATCTGGAGTTTTTCTAAAGCTGGTTTTAGTTTATTCGGAACTCCCAGACGAGCATCATCGGTTGTTCCGGGAAGTTTTATTAATTGCTTAAAACTCATGTTCTGCCAACCGTTTTTCAGTCCTATATCGCTGCTGTCGAGCTGTACAGTCCAATCACCGGCAATATTCATAATCAGCTTCTCTTCTGAATCCCATGAAGATAGAAACAGTAATAGCAGAACTGATATTATGATATGTTTGATTTGCATTCTTTTTAAATTTTACTAATTAAATAATTTGTTGATTTTTAACACATAGAATCATAGATTTTGAAAACTTAAAAAAGACGTTTCACTTATCCAAAAAACACATAGCAGTGTGTTGATAAATGAGTTTCTCTTTTATATACTTTTTCAAAAGACAGAAATCTATGTTTTCTATGTGTTAAATCATTATAAACTCCCTAAGGAAATTCTCTATTTACGAAAGGTCTGTTTGTTGATATCTAATTCTTTCACTTTCTGATAATACTTCTCAGACTCATTTTCATTTCCTAATCCGCTGTGGCCTAATGCCATTACATAATAGCAGTGTACCTGATTTCTAACATTCAGATCATCATCCCAAATCGCAAGATCCGGAAGCGAAACCGCAAAGTAATCGATTCTTGATTTTTCGAACAGATATTTCTCTCCGTGCGCCAGCAGTTTATTGAAACGGCTGCGGGCTTTGTCCCCATCGCCAAGTTCCCGCCAGGCAAGTCCCTGATAGAAAATCTTATCCGGCTGCTGATCGTTGTAGAAAAAGGCCTGAACCGGTTCTGATGATCCAAGTGTTGCCTCTACAAAATTTGCTGTTGCATTTTCTAAATCTCCCAAGCCTTTATACGCTAATCCTTTATAATAAAAAACTTCATTTTCTTCAGCATTTTTCAGTTTTCCTTCGCCTAAATCATACGGATAAACTTCTGTTTCTTTCAGTAATTGTATCGCATCTGCAAACCGGTTTTCTGCAATTGCAATTTTGGCCAATTCTACTCTGCATAACGTATACTGCCCAGTTACCTTTCCCTCTCCGCCTTCCCAGGGATGGAATTTTCGCTGTGCAATCAATTCTTTTGCAACAGTATATTTTCCTGTCTGATTATAAAGTGTAATTCGTTCAATACACAAATCATCACGCTCTTCAACCAAATTTGGATATTGATTTAAAACTTCTAACCTATATTCCGGTGATTTTCCAATTTTCTTATGCAGCTGATCCAGTTCCATAAAAATCCTTGAATCTGTTGTATCTAATGCAAATGCTTTTTCCAGCATTTCCTGAGCCTTAACTTTATTATTTGTTTTATTGAAATAAGCCAGAGCAAGATTTCGTAATAAAGTCGGAAACTTATCATCTATGCTATATGACAGTTCCCAGCATTTTACAGCCTCATCATACTGGCGGAAAGCATACCAAAAGTTTCCTAAATAATAAGGCGCTTTTGCATCTTCAGGAGTTAATTTAATAGCATCCTGCAAAATATTTACTTCTTCAATTCGGTTAGGAAAACATTTTTCAGGTGACAGCAGTGAAGCTTTTTTATACCATTCTAAAGCTTCGTCTTTGTTTCCATTCATTGAAGCAAAATACCCCAAAGCATAATACACCATTGGATAAACTTCCTCGGTATCACTAATCGATTCCTTCAATAATTGAGAAGCTTCCTCATATAATCCAGCTCCTGCAAAATCCAATGCATATTCAATATAACCATGTGACCACTGACGCATGATGGTATTCATTTCGTTCAATACAGTCTGGTCATTTGTAAGCAGATATTTCTCAAAACGGCATCCCATATTGAAACGGTCAATTTTGATTGATTCTTCAATCCATGCCAGAGCTTCCTGATTTCTGTTTAACTTTCTCAAAATAGAAGCTTTCAGCTGGCGTGCTTTGTGATTGTGCCAGTTTCTGATCAATGACGATTCCACTCTCTCCAGTGCTTCTGACCATTCGCCTTTTATACTGTCAATTTGTGCCAAAGCATAAAATCCGGCGTCCTGCCAAGCTGCATTCCATGTCGATTTAAAAAGCGAATTATAAGCGTCATCAAATTTCCCTTGCAATTTCAGGCAATACCCCAGATTGTATAAAGGTTCGCCGTCAATCGGATTTGGGTTTCGTTCTGTTAAAACTTCAACCGCGGTTCTGAAATACGTTTCCGCTTTTTCAAACTGCCCTCTGCGCAACATTAAAAGTCCGACAGCATTGTTACAACGAACATCTTTAGAATCCCTGCTCAACGCTTCAAAATAATAATCCAGCGGATTGTAAGTCGCATGTCTGTATTGTTCTAAATGCAATCCTGTCAGGTATAATTGCTCCATTGAAGCGATATCTTTTGGATCCAAAGCGGCTTTTGCAGGATCCGGAACTGGTTTAATCTCAGCTTTTTCTTCCTGATACTGCACCAGAATTTTACCATTTGAAGTATAAACTGTAAAAATCAAATCTTCAGAGGGTGTTTCTCCAATCAAAACCCTTTTTTTATACGGATTTACAGGAGAAATCGTAATTTGATCGTGAAACAATATCTTGTTTTTATTATCTTTTAATTCAATTTTTAAGTTCTCATACAAACCTGTGGTATATAAAATCAGATCAGCTTCGTTTCCTTCAATTTCTATATTGATGATTGCGTCTTTAGTGGCATTTTTCACATAACCTACTTCGGCATAGGGCATAAAATACTGTGTCCATGATTTTTCTTCATACGCCTGAAGCCAGGAGAAATCAGGCTGATTATCTGTAAAAACACCCGTCATTAATTCGATATACGGACCGTCTTTATCGGTTAGATTTCTGTCCCACGCTAAACCGAAATCTCCGTTACCCCATGTCCATTGTTTTTTTCCCGGAGATACATGGTGATTGGCAACGTGAAGCAATCCTGCCTGCACATCGTCTTCATAACCGCCCACAAAATTATATTTGGACTGAACCGCCATATACGAAGTTGGTACCGGAATGTTTTTATATTTTGAAATATCGACTCCGGCAGAATAATCTTGTTTGTAATATTCTCCTGTTGCAATCGGAAATTTTGAAACGTCTCTTTTTCCGTGGTCAAATACCGCATTCACATCCGGAGGAAAAACCGATTTATAACCATCATTTACTACTACAGCTGGATTTGCCCACCAAAGAAAGGTCTGTGGAAAAGCAGTACGATTGTAGATTTTTACCTTAATTTCGATGTAAGCTTTATCAGGATGAAGCGTAAATCCCTGCATTCCTTTGGTTCTGAACATTCTTTCTACCTCATTACACCAGATTGTTTTACTGCCATCTTCATTTTCTTCAATACTGAAATCGGTTGGTAAGAAAGTACTCGGACGGTGGTGCTGCGGCCAGTTGAACTCAATTCCACCGGAAATCCACGGTCCTGTAAGTCCCACAAGGGCGGGTTTGATTACCTGATTGTAATACACAAAATGGCGCTGTTTTACTTTGTCATATGCCATGTGAACACGTCCTCCCAGCTCAGGAAGGATCATGATTTTGATGTATTTATTTTCTAAAAATATGGCATGATAAGATTTGTCGAACTTTTCATCTGATAGTTTTTCGACAACAGGATAAGGATAAACAGCTCCTGAACTTCCCTGATATACTCGTTTTTCAAGAAAAATCGGATTCTTTTCTTCTTCTCCAATTTGGTACGTAGGCAGTAAAATATCTTCTTCCCAAACACGTACCACGCCATCTTCGTTAACGGTAGACTGAATTAAATACGCTGTTATCTTTTCGTCCTGACCGATTTCGTTTATTGATTGTGTTGCATTTAAATTATTTGCAATTGTATTTTCCATTTTATGATATGCTATTATTTTGTCAATTCATTTTCAATTTCCTCTAAAGATTTTCCTTTGGTTTCCAGTAATGAAATGCGAAGGAAGAAATATCCGGCTAAGCAGATAACTCCATAAAGCCAGAATGTTCCGTAAGATCCAAGACTGCTATTTAGGATTGGAAAAGTATAAGTAAGTACGAAACAGGCTGTCCAAAGGGCGAAAGTGGAAACTGCCATTGCCATGGCACGTATTTTTGTCGGGAATATTTCAGATAAAACGACCCAGGTAATCGGCGTCAATGTCATAGCGTAGCAGGAAATAGCTGCAATGACCAATGCTAAAACCGCAATTCCGGTGATTTCAAAATAATAGCAGGCGCCCAATATGGCATAGATAAAGAATAAACCTATTGAACCAATTAACATTAAGGTTCTGCGTCCCCATCGATCCACAAAATACATTCCCACAAACGTGAAAATTACATTGGTTAAACCTGTAATTACGATATTGAATAAGATATCAGAAACGCCATAACCAGCAGCTGAAAAGATTTCCTGAGCATAATTAAAAATCACGTTGATACCACACCATTGCTGAAAAGCTGCTATCACAATTCCCAGCACCAGAATCTTTGGCATTTTGCCTTCAAAAAGCATTTTATAATTGGCTTCCTCTTTGACATCCCCAAATCCTGATTTAAGCTGTTCAATTTGTTCTTTTGCAAAGGCAAGTCCGCCGATTTTAGTAAAAACAGATTCGGCTTTATCGTATTTACGCTGACTCGCAAGCCATCTTGGACTTTCGGGGATAATCAGTATCAAAATAAAAAAAGCTACTGACGGTATGGCTCCTGCCCAAAACATGTATCTCCAGCCCCATTGCCCGTTCCATGAGTTCAAAATATCCTCTCCTTCTATAATTGGGTCTGCAATTAACCAGTTTACAATTTGGGCTGCCAAAATTCCTATTACGACTGTCAATTGATTTATTGAGACAAATTTTCCTCTGGATTCACTTGGCGCAATTTCGGCTATGTACATGGGTGAGAGATTCGAAGCGATTCCGATACCAATGCCTCCAACAACTCTCCAGACGATGAACCATTCGATGGTATTGACTATTCCGGTACCAACTGCTGCCAGCGTAAAAAATATTGAAGCGACAATCATGAGTGGTTTTCTTCCGTATTTATCGGATAAACTTCCGGAAATCATTACACCCAGCAAACAGCCCAAAATGGCGCTTCCCATAACCCAGCCCTGCATAGAAGGTGAATTGGTGATATTAAAGAAAACTTCATAAAAAGGCTTTGCGCCTCCAATTACAACCCAGTCATAACCAAATAGTAAACCACCCATTGCTGAAACCAGTGCTATAAAAAGCAGGTAGGAAGAATTATACTTACTCATATATTTTAATTTTTTAATTTATTTATCATTACAAATATCGTTACATGCCATACATTCAGAAATGTAATATTTATATAAAACATGTATAAAACATCGATTTTTACATCCAATTTACTATTTTAAAAACAATTAAACCTGTTTTTATAACAACTGAATTTATTTGAACTCAATTCTGGTGATTCTACACTTCATGGTCGATATAATATCTTACTAAATATATTTTGGAGTATCGCTCACTCCATTTTTTAGTACTATTATTTCAGAATATGTAAATTACCATGATTTTATATATTTTATTTATCTTTAACACATTAATGTCATCCTGAGCGGAGTCGAAGGCTTATGCCCCAAAAGGGCTTCGACTCCGCTCAGCCTGACACATATTCTTAATTTTACTCAACAGATTTACCTTTAATTTTTAATTTAAAAACACTCATAATCTTATTATGGATCAGATAGCAGATGGTTTTAAAGGAGAAAGAGCAATCGTTGTTCCTTACAGTGTTCGCAATTTTCAGTCTGAAAATGAACTGACAAAAAATCTGTTCATTACCCACATTGGCTACTATCCCAATGCAAAATATCATTTCAGGAAAAGATCAAAAGGTGCACTGGAACATATCCTTATTTATTGTGAGAACGGAAAAGGCTTTATAACCCTGGAAAATGAACAGTTTTCGCTTATCAAAGATCAGGCTTTTATCATTCCGGCGCACAAAGCACATAGTTATGAGGCCGAAATCTCTAAACCCTGGAGTATCTACTGGCTGCACTTTAAAGGAATAGCAAACTCTTTACATGCTTCTGTTTCCGGAAAAATTTTAAATCTCAACGATAGCAGGTCGTCTGACAGGCTGAATTTGTTTGAAGAAATTTACCAGAATCTCGAAATGGGTTTTAATCCTGATAATCTTGAATATTCGAGTATATGTCTGCAGCATTTTTTAGCCAGCATAAAATACACTGATCAGTTTCTAAAAATAAAAACAGCTGATACAGAAGTTTTAGATGTGATTCCGATGAGCATCATTTTCATGAAAAACAATCTGACAAGCAAAATCACACTTCATGATATTGCTCAGTATATTGGATATTCGAGTTCTTATTTTGGCGCTTTATTTTTAGAGAAAACTTCATTTACTCCAATGGAATATTACAATCAGTTAAAAATTCAGAAATCGTGTTCCCTTTTGCAATTCAGCAACCTTAAAATAAAAGAAATCGCATATGAACTGGGGTATTATGACCCGTTTCATTTTTCAAAATCATTCAGGCTGGTTATGGAAATATCACCGAGGGAGTATCGGTCTAGATATAAAACCAAAACTTAAGCAATCATAATTTATTTAATAACATTCAAATCCGAATTAAAAGAACTTTTGTACTTTTTAATATATTCAGAAGGTGTCATTCCGAATAACTTCACAAATTGTTGTCTGAAGTATTTCGGGTCTTCAAAACCAACCTCCGCACTCGCCTGTGCAATATTAATGTCTTCGGTAAGCATCAGCATGGCGGCTCTTCTGATTCGTAGTGAACGGATAAAAGCATTTAAAGTCTGCCCCGAAATGATTTTGATTTTAGTATAAAGCGTTCTGTGGCTCATACCCATTTCAAGTGCAAAAGTTTTAATCGTAAAATCTCTTTTATGAATGTTCGCCTCTACAATGTCAATACACTTTTTCAAAATTTCCTGATATTCGACCGGGACTTTCTGTGTATTCTCTTTTAAAGTGATACTGTCTAAGAAATACGTTCGTAAATTACTTCGGTTACGCAATAACGATTCAACCCGGGCCACCAAAAGATCATCATCAAATGGTTTTGTAATATAGTCATCGGCACCCTCATTGATTCCCTGCAGGTGCGTTTCGGGATTTTTAGTTGCTGTTAATAAAATTACCGGAATATGAGACAAATCGTTGCTTTCTTTAATTTTTCGACATAACTCAAGACCATCCATTTCTTCCATCGTAATATCACTGATAACCAGATCCGGCATGTGTTTTTTGGTCAGTTTTAAGCCTTCTTCACCATTTTCGGCACTGTACACTATATGTTTTTCAGAAAATAATTTGATTAAATACCCCCTAATTTCAGCATTGTCATCTACAATTAAAACGGTGCGTTTTTCAGTAAGCATCACTTTTTGCAAATCAGTTTCAGAAAGGGTATTTACATCTGCATTTTCTTCAGAATCATCAATAATTAATTCATCAAACAGCTGGCTTCTTTTCTGAACGTCATTGGTAATTTCTGCATTTTCAAAATGCCTGTCTCCTTTTAAAAAAGTCAGTTTAAATGTACTTCCCTTACCCGGTTCACTGGTACAACTTACAGTTCCTTTGTGTTTGTCTGTAAAATATTTTACAATGTAAAGTCCGATTCCAAAACCGGTTCCAATTGAAACTTTAGAATTAATTTGTTTAAATTTTTCGAAAATTACCTCAATATCTTTTTTCTCGATTCCGTCGCCGTTATCCGTAATTTCAAGCTGAACCTCATCATCTGTCTCAGTCAGTTTAAGATCAATCTGTCCACCAACTGATGTATATTTAAAAGCATTGGACATCAGATTAAACAACGAAATTTCAATTTTTTCATAGTCACCGATAATCACAATTTCATGATCGGGAATATTAAAATTGTACTGAATATTTTTATCTTTTGCCTGATTTACAAAACACTGATATACTTCATTACAAAGATTGTTTACATTTATAGGAGATAGTCGAAGGGAATCCGCATCATTTTCGGCCTTTCTAAAAAGCAAAAGCTGATCGACCAGACTTAAAAGCCTACGGGCATTTCGATGTGCAATTGCCAAATCGCTTCCGGAAGAACCATTTTGAACACTTTCCTTTTGAACCGCTTTTTTCAAAGGATTTATAATCAGCGAAAGCGGGGTTCTGAATTCATGTGATATATAAGTAAACATCGATGACTGTTTCTCTGCAATTTCTTTTTCCTTTTTACTTTCCAGTTCAGCAATTTTGACTTTATATTTTAATTTTTCTTTATTTTTTTGATAATTCAGATAAACAAAAAGAGCTCCGGCTACAGCTGATAAATACAATAAATAAGCCCACCAGGTTCTGTACCATGGTGGTAAAACCTGTATAGAAACCAGACTGATTTCTTTGTTCCAGCCTCCTTTAAAATTGGTAGTTTTTACTTTAAAAGTATATTTCCCTTCAGGCAATTTTGAATAATTGGCTTTTCTGCTTTGACCAACATAATTCCATTGATCGTCCCAGCCATCTAATAAATATGCATAATTTATTTTGTCGGTATTGTTATAATCCAAAGCAACAAATTCGAGTGATAAGGTGGTCTGATCGTAATCTAAACTGACTTCTTTTATTTTATCTGAATCAATATCAATCTCTGCCTTGCTTTCCTCAATTGGCTGATTATTTACGTAAAAATCTGTGAGCAACAGATTGTTTTCCTGATTGAAACTTTTAATGGCTCCCGGAAAAAAGCTGTTAAACCCATTTATCCCTCCAAACAGAAACTCTCCTGTAGATAATTTAATTCCGGCATTAAAACTAAACTGATTACTCTGAAGTCCATCATTTACTGAGAAATTTCTAAAGGTTTTTCTTTTCTTATCAAACCTGCAAATACCATTATACGTACTCATCCAGAGATTTCCTTCCTTGTCTTCAAGCAGTCTTAAAATAGTGTTCGAAGGAAGTCCGTCATCAGTTGTGAGCCTTTTAAAGGTATTTGTTTTTCGGTCAAACAACAGCAATCCTCCCTCCTGTGTTCCCAGCCATAGTTTTTTGTCTTTATCTTCATGAATACAGCGAACAGGGTTTCCGATGGTCACTTTATTAATTTTCCTGCTTTCTTTTTCGATAGAATATAATACCGAATAATTTCCACCCCAGAGTTTTCCGTCTGAGGTTTCTGTCATACACTGCAAATTATTAATCGATTTATCAAAAAGCACAAAACTATTTTTAGCGCGTTCAAAAAGATACAAAGAACCTTCATTTGTTGTGCTTGCCCAAATGTTTGATTTTGAATCTTTATAGACAAACCAAACATTTTTCTCCACTTGCTTCGTAACAGAATTATAGCATGAAAACTGGGTAACTGAGTTGTTCTTCGGATTAATTTTGTTGACACCGCCGGCCCAGGTAGAAAGCCAGATTTCGTTGTTATCATCCCTAACGATACCCGTGATAAATTTGCTCGAAAGTTTATTGACGTAATTAATATAGGTATTGGTTTTGCGGTTCCAGTATTTCAAACCTGCACCGTCTGTTCCTACCCATAAATTGTTTTTTTCGTCTTCGCAGAATGACAGGATAAAATTTTCGGCTGGATCATTGGCATTGTATCGGACTGTTTTAAAATAACGCGCCGTATTACTCAGCATACTGATTCCGCCCCGCAAAGTTCCAACCCATTTATTGCCTGCTTTATCTTCGTACAAGCTCCAGATAGAATTACTTTTTAGTAGTTTGTTTTCTTTTACAGAACTGTATGGGGCCGCTTTTTTTTCTTTTCCGATAACTTTATAAATCCCGTTGCCATCTGTGGTCACCCACATTTCTTTCTTCTTATCAATAAGAATATCGGCAACTGTGCATCTGCTGGAGAAATAATTCTCAGAGAATGCCCCTGATTTTGTATTAAAGAGAAAAAGACCTTCATCTGTCCCAAACCAAAGGTTTCCATCTAAAGCCAGTTCCAGGGTTTTTACTTCTATAGCAAACGGAAAAATAACCTTTAACCTTTTTGAGCTATTATCATAAGTGCAAAGACCCACATTTCGCACATATACCCAGCAGCGATTATTTTTTGTATCCTTTTGAATAGCGACAGCATCATAATCATGAACAACATTTCTGTTTCCGGACATCAGAAGCGGAACTCTCCTTCCTGTAAAAGAACCATTTTCAAAAATAAGCAAACCCAAATTTTGTGAGGCAACTAAAACCTTGTTTTCAGAAACAGCCTTTACCTGATGGATAATATCTTTAACAATTTCAGCCTTTTTATTCAGGGAAATATATTTCACAGGATGAAAGGCAGCACTGGTTTTGTTATAAACGCAGACACCATTAGCCCCGCCAATCCAGATATTATTCCTGGAATCGCCTTCGATATTATAAATAGTATTAAAAGGCAAAGACTTTTTATCATTAATACGGTTTCGGAATACCTTAAAATTATATCCGTCGTATCTGTTTAGTCCGTCATATGTCCCAAACCACATATAACCATCTTTATCCTGAAATATGGTTACGACTGAATTATTGGATAACCCGTCTGATATATCAAGAAATTTGACCTGGGTTTCCTGCGAAGAAACCGGTACGTAAAATCCCATGAATAAAATCAGAGTTATAAAAAAATTCTTCAAGATTTATTTATATTAAATTAGAAAGCATAATTAAGCACTAAAATTATCAATAATTTAAAAAATCACAACAAAAAACAAATAAAATCACATTTTATCTTTATTATTTTAAAGTTTAATTACAGAGTAAAAAAGGAATAAATTTGGTAATTTTAATAAAGTCTTTTTAGATTAAAATTAAAAAAGCAAACTAAAGAAAATATCTAAACTATGCCATGGACTATTCTTGAAAATTTATGGAAAAGATCTGCAAACCCTGCCGACAATTCTACAGAAAATACTGAAACCTGGGATAACGAAATAAAAACCTTATTTCAGTTAGGTATCAGTATGGAAGACACTTTACAGTTTTTATACTTTAAAAAACCTGATTTTGAAACTTTCAAGTCCTGGGTTAATGACAGAAAAAAAGATGTTCACACAGAAACTGAAGACTTGACAGAAAATGTACTTTCAGAAGAAGATCTTGAATTTTGGAACAAGAATGGCTATGTGATTGTAAAAAATGCCATTTCAAAAAAAGACTGCGAAGCTACACAAAAGGCCATCTGGGAATATTTACAAATGGATCCGAACAAAAAAGAGACCTGGTATATAAGACACGAGGATCAAAAAGGATTAATGCTCAATTTTTCTGATCATGAAACCCTGAATAAAAACCGATTTTCTCCAAGAATAAAAAAAGCCTACGAACAGCTTTATAAAACAACGAGCATCTATAAAACCATTGACAAGGTGAGTTTTAATCCTCCTAAAAACGAAAATTTTGTTTTTTTAGGAAGCCCACTTCATTGGGATATCAGTCTAAAACAGCCACTTACATTTGGATTTCAGGGTCTGCTCTACTTAACGGACTGTGGACCGGATGATGGAGCTTTTCACTGCGTTCCGGGATTTCATCATCAAATAAATAAATGGTTAGACGATCTTGGTCCTAATGAAAACCCAAGAGAAAAAGCTATTAAAACCTTAGAACCAAAACCCATAACCGGCAATGCAGGCGATTTTATAATCTGGAACAACACTTTGCCTCATTGTGCAACGCCAAACAATGGAAAATCTCCACGAATGGTTCAATACCTTACCTATTTACCTAATGATTATGATGCCTCCGGAGAATGGCTGTAACCGGACTCAAATATTATTTTTATATTTACCCTCTTTCTTTTAACCCTTCAAAAAAATAATGACAATACAAGATTTAGCAGGCACTTATTCCGTTTCAGGAAGCAATCAGGATGGTTCTGGTGAAATGACCTATAGCGGTACTTTAACGCTCTCTCTTGATGAAAACAACCGAATTAAAGCCCAATGGATCATTAATAATCATGAACAAAAAGGTTCGGGATTTTTTAAAGATAATATTTTGGTAATCAATTTCAGTTATAAAGGGGAAGACAAAAAAACATATAAAGGTGTAGCCGTTTACCGCTGCCTTACCAAAGATCTTCTGGAAGGATTTTGGTCTGAAAAACACGGAAACCCACTCTATCTGGGCACAGAACACTGCCTTCGAACAGAAACTTCTGAACGATTGAACTAAAATAAAAAACCACTTATTTTCCTGATAAATAAGTGGCTTGAAAAAGAAAAAAAATATCAATCAGGATTTGCTAGTATTTTGAACAATTCGGCATTTGAAATGTAAAACTGATTCTCGATGCTGATTTGGGATAGTTTGGCACTCACCAGATTATTTTCCCTTGAATTAATCAGGAATATAGAACTTTCGCCAAAAGAGAACAGTTTCTCTTCTGAATTCAGCATTGTCATATAATCTTTTACCAGATTATCAATGACTTCCTTTTGCCTTTTCAAAGAAGCAATTTCGGTCTGCTGAGCTTTGATTTTATTTTTAAGTTCCAGTCGCTGCTGATCAATGTCGTACTTTAAATCCTGGATCTTAAGTTTCGCCAGTTTTAAACTTCCACGCTCTTTTCTCAAAAAAATCGGAATACTAAAATCGACGTTAAACTTATAATCATCTGTGTTAAAAGAGTCAAAGTAGGAAGGTTCTGAAATATAATTGTATCCCACATTCAGTTTTGGAAGCAATGAATTCGCTTTCAGTTCCCTGCTAATTTCCAGCATACCCATTTTGGTCTCAAGAGCCTGAATCTTCGGATGAGAATCCAAACCTTGAACATCCACCATCATAGCATCTGTTCTGAGTGTTTCTTCAAGTGTTTTGCTCAGGTTTTCTTCCGGTTTAACTGTCTCTCCAAGTTCAACAGGAACATTTTCGATCCATAAATAATTTGACAGGTACAATTTTGCTTTCGCTAATTTCAGGTTTCCGTTTTCTACGTTTAATTCACGGTTACGAACGGTAATTCCGGCTTCTACACTGTCAATTGAAGGAGCATCACCCAATTCAATCAGTTTTTTTACACCCTGAAAACGAGTGCTTGCAAAACCTAGATATCTTTTATAAAGTTCAGCTTCATTGTAGCTTTTTCTCCATTCAAAATACGCTTCACTGGCTTTGTACAAAACCTCGATAGCTTTTAGTTTTCGTTGTGCGTCACTCAGTTTTACCTGCAGTTTCCCTTCCCTGACATCAGCCATTCTCTGGTTGATGAACATTCCCTGGCCTAAGGCTACATTGATACCCAAAGAGGTCAGACCGGCTTCCGGAGTTTTGTTCTGTGGATTGTAATATTGCCCGTCTGTCTGATCAAAACCTGCTTTGATTTCGATTCCGTACCAGGTCGGAATTTTAAAACTGCTGTTTAAAAGCGAATAATATTCTGTTCCTTTAAATTCTTTTTTATTATAATCAACTTCAATTTTAGGATCAAAACCTCCACGTGCCAGCATCAGGGCTGCCTGAGCATTACTTATCTCAAGATTAGCCTGTTTTACCAGCGGATGGTACTTTTTTACATATCCTAAAAACTCACTATAACTTAATTCTTCTTTATTAAAATCCTGACTGTATAAATTAGAAAAGCCAAATAAAAATAAAAGAGAAAACAGCGTTACAGCGTATTTCAATTTATTTTTTGTCCTTACCATCCTTTGCTTCTTTTTCGTCTGACTTATAATAATTTGGCGGGAAACCATTCAGGTTACGCCATATTTCATACCATACCGAAACCGTTTCAAGTAGAGCAATACTTTGCGCACCTGCTCCAATACTCAGTTCCTTTGGCCATTTATTATCCGGACCGTCCGGAGATACAAGAATTCTGTATTTTCCATTGGAACTGATAAAATTTTCGATTGCTACAACTCTTCCTCCATATGTTCCATAGGACAATCCCGGCCATCCTGAAAATACGATTCTTGGCCATCCGTCAAACCAGACACGCACTTTTGCACCACGGTGTACCAACGGAAGATCGATAGGATCGACATAGGTTTCTACAGCAATATCATAACTTGCGGGCATAATACTGACGATTGGAGTCCCTTCTTTGATTGTTTCTCCCAAACCTGCAAGTAAAGCACGATTTACATAACCACTCTGTGGTGCTGTAATATAGTACAGACCATTTCTAAGTCTATAATTTACATATTGATTCTCCAGTTTATTTACCTGGGCTTCTGTATCGTATTGTGTACTTAAAGCCGTAAATTTATCACTATTTGATTTCGAAATTTTCTCTGTATACTCAGCTGTAATTCGGCTGATTTCCACTTTTGCATTAATCAATTCGTTTTTACTGCTCAGCAATTTATTCTCCTGTGTAATTACATAAGCTTCCGATTCCTGCAACTTTAATCTTTTCTGCTCGACATCGGTAAGCGGTTTAAGACCTTCTTTATTTAGGGCAGTCGAACGGTCAAATTGTGTCTTTGCAATTCGAAGCTGTGTTTTTACCGCTACAAGATCTATACTATCGCTTTTTATTTTCAGCTGTGACTGTCTTATTTTATTTCGGGCCTGCTGTAATTTCAATTCCCTTTCGGCATTAAGTGATTGTGCCTGAACTTCAAGTGAATTTACTTTATCTCCATACGATTCTACCGCCATTTTTTTTGCATCGACCTGTTGTTTTGTATTTCCAACAAGATTAGGATCTAAGTAATCTTCTTTTACCTCAGAAATAAAAACGATTGTATCTCCCTTTTTTACGTAGTCTCCTTCCTGCACATACCATTTTTCGATTCTTCCGGCAATAGCGTTATGCACTGTTTGCGGTCTCTGATCCGGTTTTAAGGTCGTTACCGAGCCGCTTCCTGAAATATTTTGTGTCCACGGCAGAAAAAGACAGGCTACACAAAAAATCAGGAAACCGATTATAACCCTGTTTAAAATTTTATAATGCGGTCTGCGGGCAACGCTGGTAATAGATTTGTATTTGCCCGGAGTGATAAGTACATTATTATCTTTAGATATATTGAGCATGATTAAAGCTTTATGTCATTAATAATTTTTCCGTCATCGATCGTTATCATACGGTCACATTTGTTCTTCCATATATCGTTTTTAGAAGTAACAATTACCGTCCAGTCATTTTCTTCAGAAAGTAAAAAATCTACAATTTTAGCTGAAGTCAGTTCATCCATTTTATCAACAGGATCTTCAAGAAATAATATATTAGGTTTATGGACAATACTTCGTGCCAGAAGAATCTTCTGAATATCTGAAGCCGAAAGCTCATGACCACCCGGATGTACCTGATGTTCCAGACCGTTCGGAAATGTTTTGATATCCGGTGTCAGGCCAACATTATCTAAAGCCCATTTAAGATCTTCATTATTCAATGCTTCATTTCCAAAAAGAATATTTTCTCTAATGGTTCCGGCAAAAAGCGTATCGCCCTGTAAAAAAGTTCCTGCCTGTGCTCTGTAAGTATCTTCGTTTAAACGATTCATATAATTATCAGTCACATACATTGCTCCGCTTTCAGGTTCAAGCAGACCTGACAATAAACGTAACAAAGTACTTTTTCCTGCTCCGTTTGTTCCTCTTAAAATTATTTTCTCGCCCTGATTTATTTTCAGATTGATGTTTTTAAGTGATTTTTTATTGTGATCCGGATAATTGTAACCTACACTTTCAGTTTCAATGTTGATTCCCGTTTCACTTACAGCAGACGTTTCCGGAATACATGACGTTTCCATATCAGTCACCTGCCCTATTTTTTCCAATGAAGTCAATACATCGTAAAAAGATTCCAGTCCGAAAATGATTTTCTCAACCGAATTAATCAGCAAAACAATCACAATTTCAGCTGCCACAAACTGCCCGATGTTCATTTGATGGTGAATTACCAGGAAACCACCAATAGACAATAAGGCAGCTGTAACAATAACTTTAAAAATAGTCAGCTGAATATATTGTTTTTTCATTACCTGAAAGTGTTTTTCACGGTAATTCACATATTTGCTTACATAGCCGTCATTTCTTTCCAGTGCATATTCGAAGCCTCCTTTTTTGCGGAAGCTATCACGATTACGTGCAATTTCCTGAAGCCAGGCTGCCACTTTGTATTTGAATTTTGATTCGTTAAGGCTTGTTTCCAGTCCGTCTTTATACGAAAATTTAAAAATGATGTATAAAATTAAGATAAACAAAAGACCAATTACTGTAAAGAAAGAATGATATAAAACCAATAATATAATCCCAAGACCTACCTGCAAAAAAGCGGTACAGAAATCCAGTAAAAGTTTTGCCGTCCCTTTTTGTACTGTCAAAGTATCAAAAAAACGATTGGCTTTTTCCGGAGCATACTCAGAATACATTTCCTTGAATTTGATTAAAGGCATTCTGTAAGCAAATTCAAATGAAGAACGTACAAAAATTCGCTGCTGCAGATTTTCAACGATCCTCAGCTGTAAAATGGTTAGAATTCCACCAAAACCAACTCCTATTGTAACCAAAATTACAAGTACAATCCAGGAGACACTAAGCTGTCCGCTCTGAATAAAATTAATAATAGCCTGGATTCCTAAAGGCAGTGAAAGGTTTACTAAACCGGCAAATGCTGCATAAAAAATGATTTGATATACATCGCGTTTATCCAGATGAAGTAAATTGTAAAAACGTTTTAATGGTGTCATGAATTTATATATAAATACAAGATTAACAGATAGATACTAATATACGACAAAAACCGTATACAGGATGTAAGAATTCTTCCTACTCCACAAAAATGATTAAGTATTTATGCTATAAATTCAGGAGGCGGTAAATGAATTTTACCATGAAAACCAAATGAGAATATTTGATTATCAACATAGTTTTTTCTTTTTGCACTAATCTGAAAGTACAAAACAGGTAATGAAGTATTTAAAGGTACCAGATAGTCTAATGAAGGAACTCCTTTTGCAAGTTTGGCTGTTTTCGATTCTTTTGTTTCATAGTCATCCAGTTCTTCCGGAATCCCGTCACATTTGAATATTTTTTTCAGGAAATTACAAGTAATCCCTTTAACTGTATTTGTTTCGGCATTATCGGCTATAATGCGCCCAAAACTATTTGAAACATTCATACTGCTGATTAGAAAGTACCCGATCAGCAATACCTGAAGGCATTTACACAAGATACTATTTTTAATTCTGCTCAGCATTTGTTCGTTCTTAGAGTGGCGCAAGTTAGGACGAAATTTTATGGCCAACATTAAAATAACATTAGAATTGGGTTTCGCTCTGTTATTTTTTTCTTAATATAAAAAACGAAAAAAGAAGCCCTAAAGCTTCTTTTTAGTATAAAATATGTATCTAAGTTTAATCCCAGCTGTTGTTTTTTGAAACTGCCAGTTTTCCGCCATCGGTAAAAAACAAAGCAAGGGCAGTAAAGAAATACAGTCCTAAAAGCTCTAGAGCCCAGCCTCCATGTTCACTTAATTTGAAAATATCGGCACTGTGAGCCATTAATACGGCAACTAAACAATTGAATGCATAAACAAGTGCTGCAAGTCTGGTTCTAAAACCAATTAAAATGGCAATAGGAGCCAAAATTTCGCCAACTAAGACACCATAAGCAAAGAACCCCGGAAGTCCTTTTTCTACAAGCATCCCACTTATAAATTCCAATCCTCCTCCAAATTTTGCCAAACCGTGCAAAAGCATCAGTAATCCAATTGTAATACGAAGTATCAACAAACCTAAATCATTGTTTTTTCTCATTTTTTAATAATTAAATTTTAGTAAAACAAATCAGTATTTCATTCCAGCTTTTTGTGCTGTATGATTAGCTGCTATATGTAAAAATAATAAAAAAATGTAAGTACAAAAATTGCTTCTTTCTAAAGGTTAAATAAAGAATCTAATCATCTGAAAATGTGATATTTTATAAAAAATAATTTTCATTAAAATTTCAGCACAGAACAGGACACATTGAAAATTCAATTTCTATACATTTGAAAACATATTAACATTTTACACCATAACCTCATTAAACCAAAATATAACGTAAAATATTTGTTAAATTTTTATTTTTCATCAACAATTTAAATAGTATTAATTGTAAAATATTTAAAACAGCAGGTTAAAAATTGACATTTTTTTTACAGAAAATACAGACCACTTTACTATGCCATCCAAAAGAAACCAAATCACTATTAACCTTAAAATGGATTCCGGATCACCAAAATTTATACAGGTAGCCGATTTCCTTGCAACAGAAATCCTGAACGGAAAAATAAAGAACGGACAGCAGATGCCTTCTATAAATGAATTAAGTACTCAAAATTCGATTTCACGGGATACTGCTGAGAAAGCTTACAAGATATTAAGAGACCAAAAACTAATTGTTTCGGTTATGGGATCCGGAAATTTTGTTTCTTACGCAGGTCCAAAAGCTAAATTTGATGTTTTTTTTCTTATTAACAAACCGTGTACTTATAAAATGGAAGCTTACAATGCTTTTGTTGATACCGTGGGAAGCAAAGGGCACGTCAATATGTATATCTACTATTGTGATGAGCAGCTTTTTATTAATGCCCTGAAAAAAAACATTCATAATTACAATTATTTTGTAATCATGCCCCACTTCAGAAATAGCAGAAAAACTCATATCAATTATACCAACAGGGTTCTGAAAGCCATTGAAACCATTCCAAAAGATAAACTTCTGATTCTTGACAATTCGTATTCTGAAATTTCGGGGAATTTTACCGCCGTTTATCAGGATTTTAAAGAGGATATCATTTATGCACTGACAAAAGCTTTCGCTAAATTAAAGAAATACAAAAAGATCATTTTGGTGTTTTCAACCCAGACCTTATTCCCTATTCCGGTTGGTTTATTGCATGGTTTTAAAGAATTCTGCCAAAAGCATTCTCTTGATTTTGAAATTATAGAAGAAGTTACTAATAATCTCGAATTTAAAACAAAAGAAGCTTATATAGTTATCGACGACAACGATCTTGTACATCTGGTGCAGCAGATAAAAGAAAAGAAACTCCGGATAGGTACTGATGTAGGAGTGATTTCTTATAATGAAACCCCGCTCAAAGCACTGCTTGATATTTGTGTATTGAGCAGTGATTTTAAGGCAATGGGACAAAAAGCCGCCGAATTAATTTTGAGCAATAAGAAAGAATTTTTCAAAAATCCGTTTGGATATATTGAGCGCAGTTCTTTATAATTGTTTTTTTTACATTCAAATAATATCTGCAAAACGTTTTTAATCTTCTTAAAATAGAAATCACTCTAAATTTTAAAACTTAAACAAGCTCTTAGAATTAATTTCAAAAAATCTTTTAGACGATATAATTACGTGAGTATATTTGCTAATAGAATAAATTGGCAGGTCATGATTAATAAAATTAATTGGTTTGTTTAAAAAAAATGGATAAGCGATTACAACTTAAAGATATAATTAAACAATGTGAGCAAAAGTTTGGTCGTGGTAATTCTGAAAACTGGAAACACAATGACTACCTTGATTTCAGTCGATCTATTTTTGAAGAGACCAAAATAAACATTAGCCATAATACCCTGAAACGCATCTTCGGGAAAATAGCAACTGACAAATATTACCTTCCGCAACAAGCTACTTTTGATGCATTGACAGAATATTGTGGTTTTGATGTGACAGAGCATTCTGGTGAAAATTTGACTCCCGAAAAACCACTTTTTGATTATGTGAAATCAAAATCCAAAAGCAAATATAGAATTGGACTTATTGCGATTATAATATTAGCTCTTGCAACTTTTAGCTATTTGTTTTTTTCTGATTCTTCATTTAATGAAGCTAATAATGGTTTAAAATTGACTTCTTCGGAAGGGACACTGCCCAAAACCTGTTTTTTTACGGTAAATGTTCCCAATGTTTCCGACAGTATTTTTGTAGACTTTGGAGATAAATCGGATTTGGTATATCTGCAACCCAGCCAAAAAACGGTTTCGCATACTTATTTTCTTCCCGGAATGTTTGATGTTGCGATTACAGACCGCATTAAAAAAATAGTGAAATCTAAAGTATTTATTTCTACAAATAAAAAATGGTACGCTCTGGGTTTTCAAAGGCAACGCTTTATCCCAAAAAACTATTATGCATATCCGGCCAAAAAAAGTTCAGACAGTTTGTTTTACATTACAAACAGTCAGTTACTGAAAAACGGTATTGATACGATACAGCCATTTTTTACCCGTTTATGCAATTATAGTGCGATTAAGTATAAAGCCGACAGTTTTATTTTTGAGACTACTTTCAAAAAAGACTATAAAAAAGAAGGTATTTCATGTAATGGCTTGGTTTTTAAAATTTCTGGCACAGATAAAAGTTTGCGTTTTAATTTTGTTGACCCTGGCTGTAGTTCCAGAATCACCAATATCATTAGCGAAAAAACGATAAATGGCCTGTCTCATAATTTGTCCCCTTTTGTAATGGATTTTCAAAAATGGAATACCATCAAACTCATTAATAATGATAAAAAGCTTTCCCTTTTTGCCAACGGTGCTTTAATTTATAAAACAACTTATAAGGTTTCTTTGGGTGAGCTGAGAGGACTTTTTGCCGAATTTGAACGCAATGGATATTTTAAGAAATGTAGTTTGAAATCGCTGACCGGGGAAGAATTATATGTTTTTTAATTCTCAGATTCCGCATTAGAATTTTTCTCACGCAGATTACTTCGTGTGTTCGCTAATTGCCCGTGCAATGTCATTAAGTTAAGAGTTTTTTTCTTGGAATTCTTAAAATCCAAATCTAAGCTTATCAGTTTGATCCTTGCCATCCCTGGCCCATTACGCAATCTTGAGTTTAATTCTCAACAGATTTATAATAAACCAATTAGTCTGTCCATAATTTTGGACAAAGTTTGGTCAGCGCAAATGATTCACAGGTAGTTTTGATTCGGCTATTTTTGGTTTGAATAATTAACTAACCTTTTGAATTATGAATTTTAAACACACAGTATTACATGCACTTTTGGGATTGTTCCTTGTGAGTTACAATCTTTCGGCTCAAGTGCAATTACCTTCTTTTAAAGATTCCAAACAGATTAAATCTTTAAACGGAACATGGCAGTTTAAATACATTCCTTCTTCCGATTTGGGTTCCGATGCTTCTTTTTACAATACCGTTTTTGATGTAAGCCAATGGTCAACTATCAAAGTTCCCGGTAACTGGGAACTACAGGGCTTTGCCGAACCTGTTTATGGGAAAAAGTTAAAGAATGGAACAGGACTGTATTCTACTAATTTTACTGTTCCGGCCGATTGGAACAAAAATCCGGTTTACATCTCTTTTGATGGAGTACAATCCGGTTACAGCCTATGGATTAACGGAAATTTTGCAGGTGAATTTGCGAGTGCTTTCAACAGACAGACATTTGATATTTCCAAATTTGTTAAACCGGGACAACCAAATATATTAGCAGTAAAAGTAATAACTCAGCCCAAAGGATGGGAATTTGACACTAACGATGATTGGTCATTGGCGGGAATTTTCAGGGATGTTACTTTGTTCAGTTTACCTCAGACACATTTGAATGATGTGACTATAAAAACTTTTGTAAACACAAACAGTGCCACTGTGGCTGTTGAAGCTATAGTCGGAAAAACGATTAAAAGATTTTCTAAAAACCTGACATTATCAGCCGAATTGATTGATGCCAAAGGGAAGCTTGTCAAAACCGTTTCTATTATGGCTGATGCGCAACAACTGCAAAATGATTTGTTGAGTTTTAATCAAAAAATAACGGTTGATACCCCACAATTATGGTCGGCCGAGAATCCGTATCTCTATACTTTGCGACTGACTTTGAAAGATAAGAATACAGAAATTCAACAACGTACCGAAAAAGTTGGTATCCGTGAAATCAGTTGGACTGATGGGGTTTTAAAATTAAATGGTATTCCAATAAAATTAAAAGGTGTCAATCACCACGATTTATCTCCAAAAAATGGACGCGCTATTACGGAATCAGAACTGAAAGAAGACCTTGACCTGATGCGCAAAGCCAATGTGAATTTCATCCGCCTTTGTCATTATCCACCTCAACCGAGATTACTGGAATTGTGTGATTCTTTAGGTTTTTATTTAATGGATGAAGTGCCGTTTGGTTATGGCGATGAATTGCTTACCGATTTTTCGTATTTGCCAATATTGAAACAGCGTGCCAAATCTACCATCTGGAGAGATAAAAATCATCCATCGGTAATCGTATGGAGTGTTGGTAATGAAAATCCCGTGACTGAAATCGGGTTGCTGACTGGCCGTTATGTGAAAAAACTTGACAATACGCGTCCGTATTGTTTTCCGCAAACACCAACGGTTATAAAAAACATGATGAAAGCCATGCCGGATTCTTTAGATGTTTTGGATTTTCATTATCCAAAGGTTTCCGAATTAAAAGAGTTTGCAAAAACCGTTGACCGTCCGCTAATTGCAGGCGAGTATGCACATGCGTTGGGACTTGATTTTGGCACTTTTGAAGCGAGTTACGAAGTGATGTATCAAAATCCTAAGTTGGCCGGAGGCGCAATATGGGGTTTTCTTGATCAGGGAATTTTGCGCAAAACAGATAAAAAAGTGTCAAACGATAAATCTACTATTTATACCTGGCCCAATAAAGATACTATTTATGATACCGGCGATATTCAGGGGACTGACGGCGTGCTTTACGCCAATAGAGTTCCGCAAGTGGATTATTGGCAATTACGAAAAGTGTACAGTCCGGTAATTGTATTTGATGATTCATTGTATTATCAGGGTGGGAAATCAGAATTGAGAGTCAGATTACAAAATCGTTTTGATTTTACCAATTTATCGAATATAAAATGCAAATGGGAGCTTATAGGAGATACTACAGTACTGAGTTCAGGTGAATTACCATTAAAAGGAAATCCACGCGAAATTGTCACCGAAATTATTAATGTGACTTTGCCTGAAAAGCCAACACTTAGTGTTTATTATCTGAAAATACTATTTGAAGACCAACAGCAATATCAATTTTATGAAAAATCATTCCGTCTTCAAACTAAAGAACCTCATTCTATTTTAAACAGTATTGCTGTTGAGAAAGCTTCAAAAACAGTCAAAAGAGACAATGTGTTGCAATCAGACCGTTATCATTTTGAACTTAGAAAAGATTTTGGCGGAATTCAACTTAAAAATAAAAACGGTGTTACCCTTATTTCTGAAGGAGTTTTTGCTAGAGTAGGCCGAAAAGAATCGATTGCGCAAGGTGCTACATTGACTTCAAAAAGGTCAAAAGAAAGACATACAATCTCAACTCAGTTTTTGTTATCAAAACCGGAAACAGAAGTTAAAAGTTTCAATTCAAAAGAATTAATTGTGAATTATAAATTTAGTCTGGATTCTCTAAAACAAGAACCCCTTGCCGGCGAAGTTGCTTATGATTTTTCTAATAACGGACAAATTAAAGTCGATTATCGTTTTGTTGCCGAAAGCAAAAAAGAAGCAGTAGAAACAGGCTTGTCATTTATAATTCCTGCTTCTTTTACGCAGTTCAGATGGGCAGGAAAAGGGCCTTATGCTTCGTATCCAGGAAAAGAAAAATTAAGCGAGTTCGGAATTTATCAGTTAAACACAAATGATCTTTATTTAGCTGGAAACCGGCAGAATGTAGAATGCGCGGTTTTTACAAACGAAAACGGTGATGGTTTTGCGCTAATTGCCGATAATGCAAATATTGCCGTAGAAAGAACGGCGAACGGAATTGTGGTGAGTCATAACGCACACGTTTCTGGAGTTTTCAATAAATATGAATGGCCGGAGAATTTGTTTTCTTTTGCCAATGGAAAAGAGATAAAAGGGAATTTCACCATCGTGCCTTTTACAGCTGAGAGTTATCCAAAAGTATTAAAAGAACTTTTTGGAGAGAGTCAAAAAACAGTGAAAGCTTTCCAACCTTTTTATAACAGCTACGATCAATAATTTTTTGCAGAAATAATTTAGAGCAGGGGATTTTTAGTCCCCTGTTTTGTTTTGTAAAGCACTCTGAATAAGCTACGTCCAAAGTCCAAAATTATGGACAAGCTTTGATTAATGCTAAAAGGAGGAAAAAAAATAAAAGCTTTCTACATTTGAATAGCCGAAGAGCAAAAGCTATTGCTATTTCTTTTTTTCATCACCAAATTATTCAAATAAATGAGCTATGAATTTTAACCAATCATTCATTATTTTAAGAAAACAAAACCTTAAGTCTGTTGCTGTTTCCTATTTGGCAATCTTTCTTTATATCAGTTTTGGATGCGATGAAATATTGGCCCAGTCAAAAGAAAATAAATTAAAGACTGCTGTCAAAGCAAGTTCAACAGCTTTCCCATTAATCCAAAACGGAGGCGTTCCCTCAATCCTTACCGATAAAGCTGATGCCGAAGCTGTAACCATTGTAGCAAATGCTCTTTCTGGAGATTTGGAATTGGTCAGCGGAACAAAACCCGCCGTTCTTCACGACCTGAAAAAGAACGAAGACTATCTGATTATTGCCGGAACAATCGGTCATTCCAAATACATTGACCAATTGATCAAATCCAAAAAAATAGATGTCACCGCTGTTCAAAACAAATGGGAAACCTATGCTATATCTACGGTTAGCGCTCCAATACAAGGCGTTAAACAAGCACTTGTAATTGCCGGAAGCGACCGCAGAGGAACAGCTTATGGTTTGTTTGAAATATCAAAATTAGCCGGAGTTTCTCCTTGGGTCTGGTGGGCTGATGTGAAACCAAAACCCAAAAAATCATTTTATGTTTTGGCTGGAAATGTAGTATCAAAAGAGCCATCCGTAAAATATCGTGGAATTTTTATAAATGACGAAGATTGGGGTTTACATCCCTGGGCGGCCAAAAATATGGACACGGATATCAAAGACATTGGTCCTAAAACGTATGCCAAAGTATTCGAATTATTGCTTCGCCTGAAAGCCAATTTAATCTGGCCTGCCATGCACGACAGCACCAAAGCTTTTTGGTATTATTCCCAAAATCCAGTAGTTGCCGATAAATATGCCATCTTAATCGGTTCTACACATTGCGACATGATGTTACGAAGTAACACCTTCGAATGGCAGGTGGGTTACGAACAGGAATACGGACATAAACCCGGAATTTACCGTTACGACACTAATAAGGAAGAAGTATATAAATATTGGGAAGACCGTGTCAATGCGGCCAAAAATTATGAATCCATGTACACCATGGGTATGCGCGGAATTCGAGATGGAGGGATTACGGGACCAGAGACCAAAGAAGGCAAAATAGCCTTGGTGGAAAACATCATCGGTGACCAAAGAAATATTTTCAAGAAGTATTTTGGAGCTCCTTCAAATGCGCTTCAAATTTTCTGCCCTTACAAAGAGGTTTTAGATTTATACACCGGAGGCTTAAAAGTCCCTGACGATGTTACTTTGGTCTGGACAGACGACAATTTTGGTTATTTACGCCAATTGTCAAATACAGTTGAGCAGAAAAGAAGCGGTGCCAGCGGAATTTACTACCATTTATCATACTTAGGCGGGCCTCACGATTATACCTGGCTTTCGTCCAATTCACTTTCGTTAATCGCTTACGAAATGACCAAAGCCTATCAATTCGGAGCTAATAAATTTTGGGTGGTAAATGTGGGCGATATCAAACCTGCTGAACTGGAAACGCAATTCTTCCTCGATATGGCCTGGGATATCAAAAAATGGACTCCCGAAAATGCCCATTTATATGTTAAAGATTGGGCTGAGGAAACCTTTGGCAGTGAATTTGCGGTTGAAATTTCGGCCATCAAAAAACAATATTATCAATTGGCACAAAACGGAAAACCGGAACACATGGGGATGTTGAAATTTGATAGTGAAACTAAAAGCAACAGACTGAAAGCCTATTCGGAATTGGTTAAAAAAGTGGACAAGCTGAAAACCCGTATTCCGGTTTCACTCAAAGATGCGTATTTTCAGCTGATAGAATATCCTGCAAAAGGATCGGCTTTGATGAACCAAAAGTTCTTGTATGCGCAAATGAGTCTTGAAGTGGCCGAAACCGATAAAAAAATGGCTTTGGACTATTCACAAAAAGCAAAAAATGCTTTGGAACAAATTATTAGCCTAACCCAACATTATAATAAAGAAATTGAAAACGGAAAATGGGACGGCATTATCACCCACGCGCCAAGGAATCTGGAAACCTATGCGATGCCTAAAATTGCTAACCCTGAAATCTTAACCGAAGAAATGCGTAACCCTCCGGTATTTGACAAAAGATATCTGGAAAAAGTACTGACTTCTATAGATGGAGCAAGTTCGTTGAATCTCGTTTCACTGAATGCTTCGGATTTCAAAATAAAAAAGGAAATTGCATCAGAAAAAATTATCACTGTAAATGGTTTGGGATTGGATGGCAAGAGTATTTCCCGTTATCCTTTTACCGGAAAATCTTTTAAAAATGATGACTATTCTCATGCCCCTTATGTTGAATATGCCATCAATTTGAACGCCGGAGAATACCAATTATGTCTCAAAAGCCTTCCGACAGATGCCATTAACAACGAACGCAATCTGAATCTGGCGGTGGTTATCAATCAACAGGCCCCGGAATTTGTAGATACCGATAATTCCAAAAAAGGCAAAAACTGGACAATGAGTGTAGTTAGAGGATTTTATGAAAAAGTGCTCCCTTTTAAAGTTGATAAGGATGGCCAAACCAAGATTCAAATTTATCTGCTGGATACAGGTCTGGCTTTGAGCCGAATTGATATTGTTAAGTAATTTAGATTTTAGAATATAGAATTTAGATTTTTCAGACTTTGGAATTTGGAATTTCGGATTTGGAATTTCGGATTTGGAATTTTATATAAAACTTAAAAATAGTTATAGAATGAAACTAAAAAACAATGTATTGAAAACCACCCTGATCGTTTGCTGTTTCTCGATTTTTATGGCTTTCGGCCAAAACAAACAAACTAAATTCTGGTCTTCGTCTGAAGAAGCCTTAAAGGAAATGGCTCAAATCAAGAAATCGATTATCGCACCTACTTTCAAAAATAAAGAATATCCCGTTACAGCTTTTGGTGCCAAAGGAGACGGAACAACCAAAAATACCGAGGCTTTTAAGAAAGCCATCGAAGCCTGTAACGCCGGCGGTGGCGGTAAAGTTGTCGTTCCGGCAGGAAACTTCCTCACCGGGCCAATCTATCTGAAAAGCAATGTCAACCTGCATGTAAGCGAAGGAGCTACCATCACTTTTTCTCGTGATACCAAAGATTATCCGCTGGTACTTACGCGTTGGGAAGGTATGGATTGTATGAATTATTCGCCTCAAATTTATGCTTACAACGAAAAAAATATAGCCGTAACGGGTAAAGGAATACTAAACGGAAATGCTAATGATACTTTTTGGTGGCCTTGGAAAGGGAGTAAAAATCACGGCTGGAAAGAGGGGACGCCTAATCAGTTCAAAGCAAGAGAACGCCTTCATTTGATGATGAAAGAAAAGGTAGATCCCCGCAAACGAATCTTTGGCGACGGCCATTATTTGAGACCGTATATGATTCAGCCCTATAACTGCCAGAACCTATTGATTTCCGGAGTGAAACTAATCGATTCTCCAATGTGGTTCATCAGTCCGGTGATGTGCGAAAATGTTATTGTCGAAAAAGTTCACATAGAAGCCCACGGCCCAAACACCGATGGATGTGATCCTGAAGCCTGCAAGAATGTATTAATTAAAGACTCTTATTTTGATACCGGCGATGATTGTATAGCCATAAAATCTGGGCGTGATGAAGACGGACGAGACAATAAAAAACCGGCCGAGAATCACATCATCGAAGGTTGCACTATGAAAGACGGACATGGCGGAGTAGTGATTGGGAGCGAAATTGCAGGAGGAGCGAGAAATATTTATGCCGTCAATTGTAAAATGGACAGTAAAAATCTCGACCGTGTATTACGCGTTAAAACCTCATCTTCCAGAGGCGGAACCATCGAAAATATTTTCCTTAAAGATATCGAGGTAGGAAGTTTTGGAGAATCGGCTATACATTTTAATATGTTTTATGAGAAACCAGGTAATTTCATGCCGACTATTCGCAATATCTGGGTCGAAAACCTGAATGTCGAAAAAGGAGGCGAATATGCCATCTGGGTCAAAGCCTACAAAGAATCCCCGATTGAAAACCTCAGGGTCGTGAACTGTAAACTAAACGGCATCAAAACCCCGCTGAAAATTGACAATGTCAAAAACATGCAATTAGAAAATGTGATTATCAACGGCGAACTTTTTAAATACGATAACACTCAGAAATAATAAAAAACGTATTATAAATAAAATTTTGATGAAACAATTTTTAGAAATTAAGTATTTCCATTTTGCTTTATTACTGCTTGGAACTCTGCATTTATTTGGTCAATCAAATACAAAAAAAGAAATCCTTTACCTTTCCGGGACAGATGTAATGCATACCAAAACATGGGATTTTTGGATTACAGCCGGACAAAAAAACGGTTTCTGGTCAACAATACAGGTTCCCTCCCACTGGGAACAACAGGGCTTCGGAAGTTACGATTACGGCAGGGATAATATTACAAACGGGAAAAATTTCGAATTCCATGACGAGAAAGGTTTTTACAGATACAATTTCGAAGTTCCTTCCAACTGGCAGGGCAAAGATATCTATATCGTTTTTGAAGGTTCAATGACCGATACCGAAGTAAAAATAAACGGTAAATCGGCCGGAGCTATTCACCAAGGAGCTTTTTACCGATTCAAATACAATATTGGCGATAAAATACGATTTGGCGTTCAAAATCTATTGGAAGTCAAAGTCAGTAAAATGTCAGCAGACAACTCAGTCAATAATGCCGAACGACTTGCTGATTATTGGATTTTTGGTGGGATATACCGTCCTGTTTATTTAGAAGCGCTGCCAAAAGAAAACATTGCCTGGACCGCTATCGATGCCAAAGCCAATGGTTCTTTCAATATAAATATTCATTTAAATCGTGCCGTTGCTAACCGAAGCGTTCAGGCACAGATTTTTGATAATAAAGGAACATTGGTAAAAACAGCAACCATCAAAACTTTGGCTACAGATAGTATTGTTAACCTGCAGACATCAGTCAAAAAACCACTTTTATGGACAGCTGAAACACCAAATTTATATACTGTAAAAATTGCTTTGAAAGAGGCTGATAATACGATTTATGAAACCTCCGATAAATTTGGTTTCAGAACTATTGAAGTAAAAAAAGGAGACGGCATTTACCTCAACGGCTCCAAAATAAAGATGAAGGGAGTTAACCGTCATGTTTTTTGGCCGGAATACGGCAGGGCTACTTTTCCTGAAGCTGATTTGCTGGACGTAAAACTCATGAAGGAAATGAACATGAATGCCGTGCGCTGTTCCCATTATCCTCCAGACAAAAATTTTCTCAGGGTTTGCGATTCTTTGGGTCTTTATGTAATCGACGAATTGGCAGGCTGGCAAAAAGCTTACAGTACCAAATCCGGAACCTCATTATTGAAAGAAATGGTTATCAGGGATGCAAACCACCCTTCGATAATTTTCTGGAGTAATGGTAACGAGGGTGGACATAATTTTGACTTCGATGATGATTTTGAAAAATACGATTTGTCAAAACGAACCGTAATCCATGCACATCACAAACCCGGAAATGCTATTAATGGTATTGATTGCAATCATTATGAAGATTATTACAGTTCTGAAAAGATTATTGCAGATACCAATCTGTATATGCCAACCGAATTCCTGCACGCCATGCATGACGGAGGTGCCGGTGCAGGCTTGGCTGATATGTGGGAACTGCATTGGAATTCTAAACACGGAGCAGGCGGCTTCATTTGGGATTTTGCCGATGAAGGAATAGTACGCACCGATTTAAAGGGTATGATTGATGTAAACGGATTAAATGCAGCAGACGGAATTGTTGGACCTCATCGTGAAAAAGAAGGCAGTTTCAATGCGATTAAAGAAATTTATTCTCCTGTTAGAATTACTCTGAAAGAATTACCGGAGAATTTCAAAGGCGAAATTCCGATTGAAAACCGCTATCATTTCACCAATCTTAATCAATGCAGTTTTCAATGGGAACTAATTAATTTCAGTAAAAAGAATAGCGATAAGGCTGCTCATTCAATAGTTAATAAAGGCATGACAGTTTCACCAAATATTCTTCCAACAGCTAAAGGTTCTATAAAACTGAACCTTCCGGAAGACTGGCGCAGTAACGATGCTTTGACTCTGAAAGCGATTGATCCATATAACAACGAAATTTACAGATGGGTTTGGAAAGTCAAATCCAATAAGCAATTAGTCGAAAAATTAATAAACGAGGAAATCGTAAAAGAAAAAGTAATTTTTACAGAAACCGACAGTCTGATTACGTTAAAAGCAAACGCTATAAATGTAACATTCAGTAAAAAATCAGGAAAATTGACTGCTTTGAAAAATGATAAAGGTGCTGCTATTTCTTTCAAAAATGGGCCAGTCATGGTAAGTGGCAATGCTGTTTTTTCAGGGCTGAAACATTTTGCAGAAGGAGATTCATATATTGTCGAAGCTAACTATACAGGAGATTTACAAAATGTACGCTGGAAAATGAATCCAAACGGATGGCTCGAAATGACGTATGAATACAGTCTTAATGGCAAATTTTCTTTTACAGGAATCAGTTTTGATTATCCCGAGGGTCTGGTAACAGGCGTAAAATGGTTGGGAAAAGGTCCTTATCGTGTATGGAAAAACCGCTTGCAGGGAGTCACTCTCGATGTTTACGAAAACCGGCACAATGATGCTCAAACCGGTAGAGCACCGTGGAGCTATCCCGAATTTAAAGGTTATTTTTCTGAGATTGTCTGGATGGAATTGAGCACTATGGAAGGTAAATTTACCATTGCCAGCCCGGATAATGATTTGTTTGTCCGACTCTTTGATTTTTATGCTATAAACGGCGTAAAACCACATCCTGCTTTGCCTTCCGGCGATATTTCGTTTCTGGATGCTATTCCGGCAGTAGGCTCAAAAATGGGTATCAGTCCTGCAAATGTTCGGAGTTTTGGCCCTCAAAGTGATTTAACCGAAGTAAAAAGTCCAGCCAAAAGAACGATTTACTTCTACTTTGGTACACCCAAAAAATCGAAGGATAAAACGGAAAAGCTTCCGGATTAAGCATCTATAGAATTTGTATCGTATAAAGAGTAACTCCATTATTTAATTTTCAAAACAAAAAGATAAATATTAACCCGTTGGGTGAAATTGATTAAAAAAATTGATTTGATTATAAAAAGTATAAAAATAAGTAGTGAAATATCATTTATAACTCAGGGAATTGATGTCATCCTGAGCGGAGTCGAAGGCTTTTGAATACGAAAGGACTTCGACTTCGCTCAGCCTGACACTTATTTATAATTTCACCCAACGGGTAAATATTAATCATCTTTTTGTTTTGAAAATTTAGCTTTTAAATATTATCCCAAAAGTTAAACCACCATTGCATGTAAAATCGAAGGTTCTATAATCAAAAAGAGCCTCGACTCCGCTCAGACTGACACGTCTTTTCAATTCTCCAAACAAGTGGGTTAATATATTTATTTCTTATCAATCCTATAAAGCCTTCCCTGATCAGTAACAGCATACAAAGCTCCATCGTTGCCCTGAGTAATATCCCTGAATCTTTGACCTTCCTGAGCCAAAAGTCGCTCTTCACCCACAACACGGTTGTTTTCTATAGCCAAACGTACAATATGTTCCCCGCTTAATGCTCCTATAAAAAGATTGTGGTGCCACTCCGGAACGCGATTTCCGGTATAAAAAGTCATACCGCTTGGCGATACTACAGGATCCCAGTAATAAACCGGCTGCTCAAGACCATCTTTTTTCTGGATAGCATCACCTATTGGCTGTCCGCTGTATTCTATTCCATAAGTAATAACTGGCCATCCGTAATTTGAACCTGCTTTTAGACGATTAATTTCATCTCCTCCACGTGGCCCATGTTCACTAAGCCAGATTTCACCTGTGGTTGGATGAAGTGCCAGACCCTGCGGATTTCTGTGTCCAATAGTATATAATTCTGCTAATGCTCCTGTTCCGCTGAATGTTGGATTACCTGTTGCTGCCTGACCATCTTTGGTTATACGGATAACTTTCCCAAGGGCCGCAGAAACCGACTGAGCCAATGGTCTTGTTTCCAAAACAGAACGTTCTCCGGTACTAACGATAAGATTTCCCGTTTTATCAAAAAGAATACGTCCTCCATAATGAAGCGTACTGGCATTTGCAGGATTTGCACGATAAATTACAGTAGCTCCTTCGATTGTTTTTTCGTCATTTGATAATTTCCCTTTGGCAACTGCTGTTAGGTTTCCTCCTGCACCTGCTTCAGAAAATACCCAATAAATCATTCTGTTAGAGGCAAATTCAGGGTCAAGGCATAAACCTAACAAACCTCCCTGATTTGCCGAATTTACAGCCGGCAAGCCTGTTATTGCAGCACTCACTTCACCAGTCACTTTCACAATGCGTAAAGTTCCTGTTGTTTTCTCTGTAATCAAGAGCCTGCCATCCGGAAGGCTTTTTACTCCCCATGGACTAGTCAGTGCTGAAGTGATAATTTTTGCTTCATAATCTGTATTGGTAATCAGTCCTCCTATTCTCGTTTGCCCTTCAAATGCCGGAGTATAAGCTGTATTGGCTGCATCACTTTCAACCGGATTTGTTGGTGTACCCGGATCATTAGAGTTTTTATCATCATTCGAACAGCTCAATAGTGTAAATATTGCTATCGAAAGACTTGTAATGTAGATTGTGGTTTTCATTGTATTTGGGATTTAAATTTTTAATCATTTGAATATCAAAAATCTAAAATTATATCCAGAAAAAATTATACAATTTATCTTATTACTTATATAATTCAATTATATTTAAAAAGTATTTTAATTAATTCAAAAAAATGAGGATTTACAAATTTTCATATATCCATTATGTTTCATCTAACTTCATCTTATATTTAATTTTTTTTTGTTTTCCGTATTTCTTAAAAGTACCAGGCATATTGATCTATCTTTTCTTTTTGTCAATATCAATCTTTATTTTTTCATTAAACTCTAAAGAGCTAATAATAAAAAATGAAGGTTTGATTTTCAATTATAAAAAATCAAAAAAAAATAAAGACTTCAATTTTCAGGAAATACAATCTATTAATGTTATTCATAAAGATTACTATATTTTTCAAACAAAATCTATAGAACTAAAATTTTACAGTAATGAAAAAACATATAAAATTAACTGTAATGGTATTATTGAAAAAGATGAATATGAAGATGAAATATACCTTTTATATATATTTCTGAAAGAAAAATTTCAAAATACTTATTTTATAGAATTTGATCTTTTAAGATTTTCATTAGGTAATTTCAAACGTTGAACCTAAATAATCTTTAAAAAATAATAGATGAAAAAAATATTATATTTATTTTTAATTCTTTGCATTAACTGCAAATCATACCAAACCGAATTCATAGAATATGAAAATCATTTGCCAAGACATACTGTCGATAAAATCTTAAAAAGTTTTAATGCAGAAAAAGAACAATATTCATTACTTATTTTTACTCAATTTTTTAATGGTGAAGAATTTATAGTCCAAAATGATAAAAGAATATTGCTAAAAGAGTCGATACATACAATTAAAAATTTTGGGTTTGCGAAGACAGTTAGAATCAACAACAATTATGATGTAATAGCTAAAGATACTGATATGCATACAAAAGTTTTAATTAAAAGCAGCCTGGCTAAAAAATATAAATTTATTTATATAGAAAAAGATAAATATTTAAAAGATGTGGTTGGAAATGACAGCATTCTAAACACAAAAAAAGCTTATAAAATTATTTATAGTAATACCTTACTTGGTTCTATGTAGGCATCAATGATTTTTAGCCTCTTAACCCTGTAATCTTTTTAAGTCTAAAATAACAAGAAAGCAACTCGAAAATGAATTGCTTTATTTATATTAAAAATTGTCTGGCTTTGCCCTTAGCTTTGATAAGAAACTTTAAATTTTTTCATCAATCAATATCCAAATCAAATTTTTCTAATAAGCCCGAAAGATGTAAGTGAGATACTTTTGCTTTTTTTACTTTGTTTTCTGACGGGTCAAAAGCATATTTTTTTGACGTGCGAAAGTCTGTCTTTTCAAGATTTGTTTGTTGAAAAACTGCATTAGACAAATCACAATTCTTAAAAACAGACATTGATAAATCTGTTTCTGAAAAATCAACCTCTCTGACTGAACAATCTATAAAATTAGTCTTCTTCATTTTTTTATAAATAAAAGTCGAATAGTCCAGAATACAATCATAAAAATTCATTGAGAACAAAAAGGAATTGCTTGAACTAAAATCCAAACCCATCAGTTTACACTCCATAAATTTGATGTTTTTTAATCCTGTATTTTTTAAAATGGCCAATGAAAAATTGCAGTTCTTAAAATTACAATCTAAAAAATCGCTATGACTTAAGTCTGCTTTTGAAAATTCACAATTCAAAAATTCACAATTCAAAAATTCCTCATGGGTTATTTTTTCTTCTGAATAGTCGATATTCTCAAATGTTTTATGCTGGTGAAGTATGTTTTCCATAAATGCTGGTTATTTAAAAAAAGAAAGATTATCAATTCAATTCAACGCATTCAAAAACACCGTTTTGAATTATGATATCACATATATCTGTATCACTGTCAATTCTCAAGATATTATCACAATCTTCAAGGTCAAAATTCCATTTAACCATAGGCAGCAATTGGTTAATACGTGCCGTTGCCAGCTCTAATTTTAATTTTGTGTCTACTGATGTTTTAAAAATATAGATCATAATTTGCTTTTTTAGGTCTGCAAATATCAATCCTTTAACGTCATAATTGATAGGATTTCTTAATCAAAAATTAGGACTTTTCAATCAATTTTCTGTATTGAACTGGTGTAATCCCTTCTTGTTTTTTAAAGATTCTGCTAAAATAGGATTGATCATAATACCCAACCTGTAAAGCGATTTCTGATACTGAAAGGTTCGTTTGATATAATAAATACTTAGCTTCCAATAAAATGGTTTCATCAATCCATTTTGCCGGTGATTTACCGGTAACATTTTTCAAAGATTTGTTTAAATGATTGGGAGTAACGTTTAATAACGACGCATAAAATCCAACGCCGTGTTCTTTTTTTATGTGGGTATAAAGAAGTTCTTTAAATTTAGTGGTGAGTACCATCGCTGCAGTAAGATTTTTATTTTCTTTTACTGTCTTTTTACCAGTTTCATTAATTTCACAAAGCAGTGTAATGAGGTAAGACTGAATAATATCCAAACTTGCCATACCTGATTCTCTGTACTGTATCTCTAATCGACTTAGCAGCTGCAGAATAAAATGCGCCTCTTTTTCATTAAAACTAATGTTGGGTTTTCCCCAGAGTTTCAGAAAATCAAAATCGTTTATAATTTCACGATTTCCATATTTTCCAATCAAAATATCGGGGTGAAACTGACAAATAAAACCTGTTTTTTTGGTATTTTCTGTATCAATAGAAAAAACCTGATTTGCAGCAACAATTATAGCTTCGTTGGCTTTAGTGACGTATTCCTCAAATCCTATCTTTATTATATTCTCTCCTGAAGTAATCAATAATAATGTATGGCAAATATGCTTTGATGGTGGCACAGAATACTCGAAATAATCATTCACGTCTTCAAGTTTCAGACAAAAAAAATGATCTGAGTTAAATTTAAAAAGATCATCTACAATCGCCTCATTTACAAGAAACTTATCCCTAAAATCCTTTGATTCGTAAGTCTTTATCTTCTGATTTGTTTTCAATTTCTTAGTTTATTTAAAAATACAAATATTAACATTTTAAAATTAAAACAAAGTGCCTGAAAACATTGAATATCATCATAAAATTTGGTCTTTTCATTTTTAGGAAGAAAGTATATTTCAATGGATTTATCAATAAAAAACTAATAAAATTACATTCTTTTGTTAAATTAAATAATCAGCCGTTCATATCTTTTTTGTAAGATTGTACGATTCAAACCAAAAAGTTAACAAATATTTTCTATCAAAAAACATCCCATTTAAAATGCATCAAAAAAAAAACCGAGCAAAAAATGAAATTCATTTTAGTTCCTTGCTAAAGACCAAAAGAAACAAATTGCGAATAATTTTCTTCTTTTTATTAATTAATTCTGCTGGATTTAGCCAAAGCAGCACAATTACAAATTTACCAAATATAGCCCCGCCATCTCCAAATGCTGCAGCATTAGCACAATATGCAGACATACCTGTAAGTAATTATACTGGAGTTCCAAATATATCTGTCCCTTTATTTAGTGTTAAATCAGGAAAAATTGAATTACCGATAACTTTAAGTTATCACGCATCAGGTATAAAAGTAGCACAAGAAGCTAGCTGGGTTGGTTTAGGATGGGCGTTAAATGCCGGAGGAACAATAACAAGACAGGTAAGAGGAAAAGATGACTTAAAGAATATTAATGGTTATGGATATGTCAATGCTCCTCTTCCTGGTTCTACTGCAAATAATTTGCCTGAATGGTCAAATTTGTCAGAGATAGACACTTATTTGGGTATCAAAGGAGGTGCTTATGACGGCGAACCTGATATTTTTTATTATAATTTTTTTGGTCTTTCTGGTAAACTTGTTTTCCAAAAGCAATCCGGAGATGAAATTAAGGCAGTTTCTATTGATCAAAATAATTTAATTTTTTCATATAATAAAAATACTGAAGAATGGACAGTAACGGATGGTAATGGATGGAAATATTATTTAGGAAATTCCAATAGCAGTGTTGAAATAACTACTAACTATGCCCTATCAAGAAATTATCAATTTGCAGGAGAAGATGATGTTAATTATGACATCGCTCATAATATGCCTGGTCCGCCTGATGATCCACAACCAATGATTTCTTCATGGTATATAACCAAAGCCATTACTCCTGAAGGAGATCAAATTGAGTTTGTTTACAGTAAGAGAGGCAGGATAATAAGCCAAATTAGTTACGGGGAAGAAATACATCAAATGATGCAGTCTAAATTAGTGAGTCAAACCGGATCATATTATTCTACTCCACAACAAACATCAAATCTTTATTCTGCAAGTCGTCAAGTTACAGAAGAATGCTATCTGAGTAAAATTAAATTTAAAAATGGATCTGTTGATTTTACTCTTGAAGACAGAAATGATTTAATCCCGTATCCCACAAATTCCATTAAACCAGCAAGACTTAAAACGGCATTATTAAAAGATTTAAACGGAAAAACCATAAAACAATTTGATTTTACATACAGTTACTTTTATGACAGGTTACGTTTAGATTCTGTTCAAGAATTAAATGGATTAGCAAAAATACCGCCTTATATCTTTTCATATAACACAAATTCATTGCCAGAAAAAACTTCATATGCTATTGATTATTGGGGATACTATAATGATAAAGACAATTCAAATATACAGACTCAGGTTATTCGTGGTGAACAATTCAATAGACAAAATCCTTTGGAAATTTATGAAGAAAATATCGGTTTTGGTTCAACAACTAAAATGCTATCTCCTGCTTATGAAAACATTTTTATTGATAAAGTTTATATAAATGGTGCAAATCGAGAAGTTAATAAAGAAACAATACAGGCTGGTATCTTAGAAAGTATACAATACCCTACTGGTGCGATAGTAAATTTTATTTATGAGCCAAACGATTATTCTAATCCTAACGAAGTTCTTTATGACTATGCAGATACTATTACTTTTGGTGCCGGAGATAGTACATTTGACCCTTCTCCTGCTGGAGAAGAAACCATATTTACATTAGATAATTATACTTTAGTAAATCTCTCTTTTTTTATCTATGGAGGTACTTCAAGTGCCTTTGATTTTTCCACATTAGAACTACAAGATTCAAATGGATGGCCAATTATTTCTGTATTTAATGATGTTTCTTTTAATTCCGATAGGAATTTTACGAATATCTCCAATTATATTTTGGCTCCGGGAACATACAAATTGAAAGCACATATCCCTTTTAACCCTACTATATATGCCTACATCGGAGTAAAATATAAAAATTTAGTGGTAGTTCCTAAAAAACTAGGAGCAGGACTTCGAATTAAGTCTATAATTACGAAGGAAGGTACAAAGGTTTTAAAACATAAAAAATATTCATACGAAAATAATGGGATTTCAACAGGCAGGATCATAAGTCCCAGCCAATTCTTTTTTTCTGAATCTTGGTATTCAGCAAATATTTATATTCAGCCAGGTAATATAAGTAAACTCATATGGCAAAACAATAAAATTGTTCGTTCTTCAAGTAGTGTCGTCCCTTTAGGAAATTCCGCACAAGGCTCTGTTATAGGTTATAACGAAGTAGCTGTTTCTGATGTAGACACTCTAGATAATAATATAGGCGTTTCAAAATTCTATTACAAAAATATTGAGGAAGTGCCTATAGCATATTTTATACCAGGAGTGCCAAATGCCATTAACGAGAGCAACGGTCAATTGCTTAAAGAAGTACACTACAATAAAACAGGAAAAAAAATAAAGGAAAAAGAAATAACGTACACAACTGAAAATACCAAAATAAATGTACAAGGAGTTAAAATTTATAATTCTCCTGAAGATCCAGATATGACTTCAACTGAAGTTAGGTTTTATGACACGATTTCAGAATGGTGGCATCCTGAAAATACAATAGAAACAGTTTATGATCTAAACGGTCTAAACCCTATTACTACAACAACCAGTTTTAAATATGATAACCCTTTGCATAAGAATATAACAGAAACCCAGACAACAAATAGTAAAGGGCAGCAAATTATAACAACAAACCAATATCCCTCCGATCAGCCTACAGGAACGGGTATGACAACCGGTGATTTCAATTCGATGATCGCTCAGAATATCCTTAATCCTGTCATTAAGCAGCAGACAAAAATAAATACTAATTTACTTTCAACTCAGGTTAACACGTATAAAAACTGGAATCTGGATGTAAACGGTGACAATACTCCCGATACTATTTTTCTTCCCGAAAATACAAAAACGGCAAAAGGGACAAATGCATTAGAGACCCAAAACCAAATCCACAGTTATTATCCGGACGGTAATGTTCAGGAGGTTTCAAAGGCAGACGGTACCCATATCGTTTATATCTGGGGATATAAAACCGAATTTCCTATAGCCATGATCGAAAATGCAACCTACAGCGAAGTATTATCATATGTAGCTGGTTTGCAGAATAAATCCAACTTAGATACGGACCACTGCCTGGATACCGAAACTTGTAAAGAAAAAGAATTAAGAGATGCCTTAACCAGCCTGCGTAATGATGCAACTTACAAAAATAAATGGCAGGTAACAGCTTATACCTACGACCCTTTGATTGGAGTAACAAGTATAACAGACCCTAAAGGTTATACCATCTATTATCTATATGATTCTTTTGGACGATTAGAATTCACAAAAGATGCGTTGGGCAATATCCTTTCTGAAAACAAATACAATTATAAACAATAACCAAAAGTAATATGAAAAAAATACTAAACCTGCTTTTGGTTTCATTTCCAATTATAGCAGCAAGCCAGACCCAAACCGAAAATTACATCAAAACAACAACTTACAAAGAGCCTACAGCCAGCAGTATTACAAATCCTACAGCTTTGGAAGCCAGCCAGAGTATCACTTATTTCGATGGCTTGGGACGCCCTATTCAGCAAGTAGCTCACCAACAATCGCCAGCGGGAAAAGATATCGTAACGCCCATTGAATATGATGCTTTTGGACGTCAGGAGAAAGAATATCTGCCATATGTGCCAAACACAGCTGCTTCCCTCAATTATAAAACGACCGCACTAACTGATATTGGCACATTTTATAATACAGCAACATACGAGAGCACACTTAACCCTTATTCTCAAAAAGAATTTGAGGCCTCACCTCTTAACAGGATTTTAAAACAGGCCGCTCCCGGAAATGACTGGAAGCTTGGAAACGGACACGAAATAAGATTGGATTACCAAACCAATACCAATACAGATCAGGTAAAGCGATTTGAAGTTTCTTTTATAGGTGGAAACACAGAAAACCCTTATTTGGAAGACAAAGGTATTTATGATCCTTCAGAATTATACAAAACCATTACCAAAGATGAGAACTGGCAGTCAAATCAAGCTTACCCTAATGATCATACCACCGAAGAATTTAAGGACAAGGAAGGGCGTGTAGTTCTAAAACGAACTTTTGATGCAGGAAAATGGCTTGATACTTATTATGTGTATGATGATTACGGAAACCTTACTTATGTACTGCCTCCAAAAGTTTTTACCTATAATTCCATTACACAAGCTTACTTAGGGCAGTCTTCTTACAGTGACAGCTATGTTGACGGCATTTCTTTTTTTATTGATGATCAATATGCTGAACTAAATATAACACAACAAGGTCAAGGCAATCTTAGTTATTATTTTTATGCATATGGTTTTACTCCGGGGTCTCCGTTAAAATCAGGAAAAATTGCAAGTTTGGATTTTTCTCCTAATTTGCCCGACATCTCCCTGGGAAATATTACAAGCTTAGATATAAATGGAAATTCGATAGTAGTGGGTACGGCCTACATTCAAAATGGTGATTTATATTTTTCTTCAACGGGAGCCGGTGTTTATCCGGAAAATGAAGAGTTTTGGTTTAGTAGTTCTTTAAATATAGCTGATTTTCAATCTTCTTATACTGCTCCTGGATTGAATAGAAGTACTCTAAATGATTTGATCTATCAATACCGTTATGACAAACGCAACAGGCTTATAGAAAAAAAGCTTCCGGGCAAAGA
>NZ_JAAEHL010000019.1 GCF_010614725.1 Flavobacterium ajazii | reverse complement strand
CACTTACAACTCGTGTAAATAACTATTTTTGGGTAAACGTAGTTAACTAAAAAGGGTTTTTAGACGAACTGACGTTATGTGATACCAAACCAAAAATGACTAAATAAGAAATATGAGCTTTTTTAAAAATTTATTCGGTGGAAAAAACAAGGGAGTTGAACTGCCAACAAGAGAATTCACCGAAGATGAGTATAATACCGATTATGAATTAAAAGAACAAGGATTAGAAAGTGTATTAGGTAAAATGCACGGAATTGTTGGACACGCAATAATTCCATTTTCGGTTGGAGGTACAGTTGATATGTATTATTTCAAAAACCATATTAAGGGAACTGGATTTGCAACAATGGAATTACTAAATCCTGATGGATTTGGACCAAAAGCAAATAGAATAGGAACTTATGAATTAGTTGGTTTTACAAAATTGGATTATAACGATAATGAAGAAAATCAAACTGAATTTAATTCAATCGAAAGACGCTTTTGTGGAATATTTACAACTATTGGAAATTATGCTTCTCAGGCAATTTTAAATCCGAATGAAACAATTGAAGTCCCAAATGGAACTGACGAAAACAATTGTCTGATTTTAGATAATTATAAACCTGACAACAAAGAATTTAAAATCGGGGAAAGAAGTCATCATTTATTGTTATGTTTAGAAGTTTTCAGAAGCGAAATGGATTTTGCTAGAAAAAATGGAAGCGATAAATTAATAAATTTGCTAAAAGAAAAAGGCTTTTATCCATATAGCGATTTAGATAGGAAACCAGTTGCCTAAATTGGCATCACATAACAGCCGTTACACAAGATTTGGGCATTAGGCTGAATTTAAAGATGGTTTTGTACTTGCAAAATTTACATAATGGAAAAAACTCACATCTTTAACCCCAAACCTCGCAAAGCCGAGGGACCTCAGACTGTACAAAACTCTTTTTTTCTCAATTTTAGCTCAAAGTCCTTTTCAATTGTTTTTTGTTTAAATAAAAAAATTAAAATCATAAAATAAATTAAAATCAAATACCAAAATTACATGAAAAAAAATTACTCTCTTTTATTTTTGTCTTAAGCAATTTAACATACGCTCAAACCACTATCTATTCAGAAGATTTTACCGCTAATTCGGGCTGGACATTAAATGTATCCACTGGTGCAAATGGTGCAGATCCGAATTTTTTTGTTGAATCAGCAAACGAAGGAGGTGGACTCACAACTGGCCAATGTGCTGTTTATAATAATGGAAATAAAACTTTACATATAACACCTGTGTTAAATCCTTCAGGAGGAGCAACGTATGATGCAGGAGGATTATGCGGACTTTTATTTTGTCCTCAGACAGACAAAAGAGCAGAATCACCTTCTTTTTCAACTATTGGATTTAACTCAATAGCCGTAAGTTTTAATTATATTGAAAATGGTGATGGCCTTAATGACAATGCTACATTTTGGTATTATGATGGTACAAGCTGGGCGCAAATAGAGGATATGCCTAAAACTTCAGTATGTGGTGGAGGTCAGGGAATGTGGGTAACCAGAACTATTTCGCTTCCTGCCTCAGCAAATAATAATCCTAATATAAAAATAGCTTTTAGATGGGTCAACAACGATGACGGAGTTGGTACAGACCCTTCTTTCGCAGTTGATAACATTGTCGTAAAATCTACAACATTGTCTGTATCTGAATTCGATTTAGATTCACAAATCAAATTCTATCCCAACCCGGTCAATGATATTTTGAAAATAGAAGCAAAAAAAAGCGGCAATTATCAAATTATAAATGAGTCGGGACAAGTTGTTAAAGAATTTTATGTTATTGAAAATACAGTTAATACCATACACTTAGAAAATTTGTCTTCTGGTGTTTATTTTATTAAAAATGAAAAAATTTCTAAAAAGATTATTATAAAATAGCACTAAAAATCGTCCTTTATTATCTGTCAAAGTAAATTAATTCCTGAACTTAGAGTAATTATTTTCTCTAAATTCAGGAATTAATATTTTAAATCTGAAAACATAATTTCATCAAATACCAAATATTTAAAAATGAAACGAATAACAGTTTTCTGCGGATCCAGTTTTGGCTCTGAAGAAGTTTATAAAGAACAGGCAGCTTTACTTGGTGAAACATTAGCCAAACAAAATATAGAATTGGTATATGGCGGAGCCAATGTAGGCCTTATGGGTGCCGTAGCAGATGGCGTTTTAAAGAACGGTGGAAAAGTAACGGGTGTTTTGCCTAATTTTTTAAGATCTAAAGAAATTGCACATTTAGGTTTAACGGAACTTATCGTTGTAGAAAGCATGCACGAACGAAAAACCAAAATGAACGATTTATGCGATGGTGTTATTGCTCTTCCAGGAGGTTTTGGAACACTCGAAGAACTTTTTGAAATGCTCACCTGGGGACAGTTAGGGCTTCATAAAAAACCAATCGCAATTTTAAACATCAATGGATTTTATGACTGCCTCATACAATTAACGGAAGTCATGGTCAGCAAAGGTTTATTGAAAGACGTTAACCAACAAATGCTTTTAGTCAGTGACAACATTGATGATTTACTGGATAAAATGAAGAATTACAAAGCGCCAACCACTGGAAAATGGATTGATAAACAGCAGCTTTAATCCTTTTTGAACTTTTGATTTTCTGTTTTTAACATAATTTACCGAATAACTTTCTTATCTTGTGACTCCAAAAAAAACAGAAAATCAGTTATCCTAAATGAAACATTTAAAAGCCACTTCTCTCCTATTTGCCCTTATTTTAGCTATAAATTTTACAAACGCTCAGGACTCTGATACCGGAAACTGGTTTATTTATTTTGGAAATCAGGCCATCAATAAAAAATGGAACTGGCATAATGAAATACAATACCGCAATTATAATTTTGCAGGAGATACTCAGCAATTATTACTAAGAACCGGAATTGGATATAATCTTACCGAAAACAATAACAATATTTTATTGGGTTACGGTTTTATTAATTCACAAAATTATATACCGGATACAGATGATAAAACAGAAACTAACGAACATCGTATTTTTCAGCAGTTTATAACACGCCAAAATTTTGGACGGGTTTATCTACAGCATCGTTATCGTGTAGAAGAACGTTTTTTAAAAGATGATTTTCAAATGCGTTTTCGTTATTTTTTAGCTCTGAATGTTACTTTAAACAAGCCGAAAATGGAAGATAATGCCTTTTATTTTTCAGCTTATAATGAAATTTTTATAAACGCTGAATCATCTGCTTTTGACCGCGACCGTCTATATGGTGCATTAGGTTATGTAATTAATAAAAAATTCAGGGTTGAAGCCGGTTTTATGAGACAGATTCAGGAAGAAACTGGCCGAAATCAATTTCAGATAGTAGTTTACAACAATATACCTTTTAGCAGCAGTAAATAACTTTTAAATCCGGAAATATGGCAACAGTAAATAATAATTTTGCAAAAGCCGAAATGCTGATCAGAAAACCTGTCTCAGAGGTTTTTCAGGCATTTATAAATCCTGAAATTACCAGTAAATTTTGGTTTACTAAAGGTTCCGAAAAATTAGAAGAAGGAAAAACAGCTGAATGGACCTGGGAAATGTATGGCTTTTCACTTACTGTTTTAACTAAAGTAATTGAAGAAGATAAACGAATTGTTGTTGAGTGGGGAAATAATGGCGAAGAAACCCTTGTCGAATGGATTTTTAATCCACTGAATGAAAAAGAAACTTTTGTAAGCATTACCAATTCTAATTTTAAGGGCGATACTGATAAAATACTTTCTGAGGTTCGAAATTCTACTGAAGGTTTTACACTGGTTTTAGCCGGAGCGAAAGCTTTTTTAGAATATCAGATTCAGTTGAATTTAGTGTTAGACAGATTTCCAAAAGGTTTGAGTTAATCATCTAAAAATTATTGTCATGACAGCGATTCCGATTTCAAAACCTGTAACTATTGACGAATATATCGGCAGTTTTCCAAATGATGTTCAGGAAGTCTTAGAAAAAGTTCGAATGACAATTCATAAAGCAGCCCCCGATGTCAAAGAAAAAATCAGTTACTCCATGCCTGCATTTGAGCAAAATGGCATCCTTGTTTATTTTGCCGCTTTCAAAAATCATATTGGGCTTTATGCGCTTCCGAGCGGTCATTCAGCATTTAAGGAAGCACTTTCAAAATACAAATCAGGCAAAGGTTCCGTACAATTTCCGTTAAATCAGCCCATACCTTTTGATTTAATTACCAAAATTGTAAAATTCAGAGTTAAAGAAAATCTTGAAAAAGTAAAAAATAAATAATCAAATATGAATTTATCTGAACATTATAATGCGCTTTTCAAAAAATCATCTGAACTGATTTTATCTGAAAATTATACCATTGATTCTAAAATTAATGATGATTCGGATAAACGATTCGGACTTACTTTGCTGGTTCGTCCAAATAATGAAATTAACACTAACATCCAGGCATTTCTCAAAGAATTAAAGAAAGCTGAACCTGATCAGTATTATTATCCTAATTCTGACATTCATATAACCATCATGTCTATCATTTCGTGTTACGAAGGTTTTTCACTGGATAAATTTAATATATCTGAGTATGTTGATATCATCGAAAAAAGCCTTGTAGATGTAAATGAGATACAAATTGATTTTCAAGGGATAACTTCCTCCCCTTCCGCTATAATGATTCAGGGTTTTCCAACTGATGATTCATTGAATATTTTACGGGACAAACTGCGCGAAAACTTTAAAAATTCTTCCCTGCAGCAAAGTATGGACAGCCGTTACACTATCACTGCTGCCCACGCAACAGTCATGCGATTTCAGAATAAATTACAAAACCCAAAAAGACTGATTGAAGTGATAGAAAAATTCAGAAATCAGAATTTCGGAAAATTTACGGTTGATAAAATTGAACTTGTTTTTAACGACTGGTATCAGCGTGAAAAAAATACGATAAATATATGTGATCTTTATTTAAGATAATTATTTAAATTCTCCAAAATGCCATAAAATTCCGGAAGGATCATACAAAAAGCATTCACTCCCCCATTCTAAATGACGAGTTGGAACTAATTTGACATTAGGATATTTTTCAGCAAGATTTAAAGCTAAAAGTTCATTATAATAACGGTCGACATCATCAACTTCTAAAAAAATCATGGTGTTATCAATCCAATCCTTAACATAGGCATCCTGCAGATAAAATGCAGTTTTGTCGGATTCAAAAACAGACAACTTAGAATCTAAAATTGTTTCTTCAAACCCAAGATCTCTGTAAAAAAGTCTTGAAGTTTCAAAATCTTTAGAACCTATAAATGGCCGGATTGATTTTATATTATGATTCATTTTGATTGAATTTTAAAACACTCCCAATACCGAGATGTCTAATCTCTATATTCTTAATTCTTAATTCTTAATCAATTATCCCTTCTTCAAAATATTCCCTAACCCACGTCCAATCTGTTCAATAGCCTCCAGACTTTTTGTTAAAGGTGTAGCAGTAAAATCTTCATAAGCATCCATTGACGTAACTTTATTATCATCCTGCGGATACACTAATATCATATTGTTTTCACTAAACGCCTTTTCAAATTTCTGAGGCAGCCTGTCAAAAATAGATTTATAAGAAACAGAACCTTTTCGGGATAAATTCAAAGCCACAAAATCTGTTGGTTTAATCTCATCAGAAATGGCTTCAAAATCATCCCAGTCCAAAATGCTTTTAAAACCTAATTTCGCATTCAATCTCAAATTATTTGCAATCTGCTGTATCGCCTGATGTGTTTTATACTCGGCATGAATTACAATCGGAATGCTTAACTCCTGTGATAGTCTGCAGATTTTCTGCAATAAAAGTTTAAATCCGGCTCCTCTTTCTGAAAAAGGCGGACAAATAAAAACCAGTCTTTTTTCTTCTATAAAGTTTTTCGGAAATCTACAAATGAATAAGCTTTTATCAACGTTATTTATGATTGAATCAACATTTTCTCCAAAAATCTTATCCAGAAAACCTGTTTTTTTCGGCCAGCCCACAATCACAATATCCGACATGATTTCTTTTGAAGTTCTTGCAATTCCACTTGCCGGATTATGATCAATTCTGGCAATTGTATTTATTTTTACTTCAGAAGCAGAACCCTGAATCACAAATTTATCAACTGCTTTTCTGTATTTCAGAATATTGATTTCTGCCTGATCATTGTTCGGCACTATCGTTAATAATGTTACAGGATTTGATGATTTTTTATCTTTTATCAAAAGGGCAAAATCCAATAAACTGGTCGCTGCTGAAGTTTTTGCCAACGGAATCAAAATATGTTCATCTAAAACCAAATCTTTATTTGTATCTTCAGGAGAAACTTCCTCTTCACAGATAGCAATCTTTTTACCTGCTTTTTCTGTTGCAAAAGAAGCTACAATACAAGTAATTAATATTAAGATAATAGTTCCGTTTAAAATATTTTCATCAAGTATTTTTGCTTTAAATCCAACGAGAATTACAGCCAGGGTTGCTGCAGCATGTGCGCTGCTCAATCCGAAAATCAACTGCCTTTCGGTTCTCGTATATTTAAAAACGATTTGGGTAAAAAATGCGGCAATCCATTTTCCAAAAATGGCCACAACACTCAATGTACCTGCAACAATTAGCGCTGTTGGACCGCTTAAAATAACACTGATATCAACGAGCATCCCCACAGAAATCAGGAAAAACGGAATAAACAGCGAATTCCCGATAAACTCAATTCGATTCATTAAAGCCGATGAATGCGGAATTAAAGGATTCAAAGCCAAACCGGCCACAAAAGCACCAATAATTGGCTCTACTCCCGCTACTTCTGCCAAAAATGCAGCAAAGAAAACAACAGAAAGTACAAAAATATAATGTGCATGTTTTTCACTTTCCAGTTTTTTAAAGAACCATTTTGCAATTCTTGGAATAACCAAAAACATAATGGCCGAAAAAATAGCCAGGGAAACGGCCAATTTAATCCAAAAAGCCTGGTTCAAATTTCCCTCAGCACTTCCCATAATTACGGCCAGAATAATCAAAACAGCAGTATCGGTTAAAATAGTTCCTCCAACGGTAATGGCAACGGCTTGATTTTTTGCAATTCCAAGTTTACTAACAATTGGATAAGCAACCAATGTATGTGTTGCAAACATACTTGCTGTCAAAAAGCTGGCGTTAAAATCATATTTTAAAAGGTAAAAGCAAACAGGAAAACCAATAGTAAGCGGAAAAATGAAGGTGAAAAAACCAAACAATAAACTTTTGTTTCGATTGGCTTTAAATTCATTCATATCTAATTCAAGTCCGGCAATAAACATAATATATAAAAGTCCAATTGTTGAAAATAAATCGACTGCAGAACTTTTTGCCAGCATATTTAATCCATGCGGACCAATAATAACGCCAGAAATAATAAGACCAATAATACCTGGAATATTTATTTTTTTAAGTAAAATAGGACATAATAAGATTATTAAAAGTATCAACGAAAAAATGGGTACTGGCTTAACAAGAGGAAATTCTAATTCATGAATTAAATGTCTGAAAAATTCTATCATAGTGTAATTTTAGCTGCAGGGTATTTTATTGATTTCTTCAAAATAGAATTCAAACCCAATACTCAAAGTTGCCGTTTATTTCAATTATTAAAAAAACTAAAAAGTTCAGTTTTCGAGAAAGTCTCTTTACAAAAATACCTAAAAAAAGGCCGAACTTTTTATCAAAGTCCTATATTAAGTAATAAATTTTATTTCATTGACAAATTATTAATATTTAATATATTTTTTAACAAAACCGCAACATTAACAAATAAAAAAGAAACTTCTTTGCATTATTCAATTATCTTTGTTTAAACAAAAAACTAAACAATGGAAGAATGTATCTCTGTTTTTGATATGCTTAAAATTGGGGTTGGCCCATCGAGTTCCCATACACTAGGGCCTTGGCGGGCAGCTGAACGTTTTTTAAAAGAATTAAGGGAACAATCTATTTTAAAACAGGTTATCAGAGTCAAAGTCGATTTATATGGCTCACTTTCGCTAACAGGCAAAGGCCATGCTACTGATTTGGCGGTTATGCTGGGACTAAGCGGCCAGGATCCTGAATACATTCCAGTTGAAAATATTTCGGGTATTATCAAAACGATTGAAACTAAAAATGAGATTGTTTTGGGTAATGAGATTACGATTCCGTTTTATTTTCTCCAGGATATTGTTTTCAATAAAGATTTTCTTCCATTTCATGCCAACGGATTAAAATTTACAGCTTTCAAAAATGATGATTCTGAATACGAATCTACTTTTTATTCGATTGGAGGCGGGTTTGTAGTAAAAGAAGAACGTACAAATGCCATAAACAAAATTGCCATAAAATGTGCTTTTCCGTTCATGATTGATAATGCCGATGATTTATTAAAATATACGGTTCAGGAAAACAAAAAGATTTCTGAAATTGTGTATGAGAATGAAAAATCGATGCGTTCCGAAGAAAAAATTCACTCTGAATTAATGCGAATCTGGAACACAATGCTCGAATGCATGTATATAGGCTGCCATTCTGAAGGAGTCCTTCCCGGAGGATTAAATGTACGTCGACGGGCTTTTGATATGCATCAGAATTTAATTGGTTTATCTAATTATAATGATCCGCAATCGTGGCTCGAAGAAATCAGAAAAACCGAGGTTAAATTTCGTCAAATCCTAAAATGGGTAAGTTGTTTTGCATTGGCCGTCAATGAGGTAAATGCTTCTTTAGGACGTGTCGTTACCGCTCCTACAAACGGAAGCGCAGGTGTAATTCCGGCTGTTTTAATGTATTATTTGGTAATCGAAAACCATAATGCCGGAGAAAAAGAAATCAAACAATTTTTGATGGTAGCAGGCGAAATAGGAAGTTTATTCAAACAAGGATCTACAATTTCTGCAGCAATGGGTGGCTGTCAGGCCGAAATTGGCGTTTCGTCATCAATGGCAGCGGCAGCTCTTTGTGAATTAATGGGCGGTACTCCTGCCCAGGTTTTAATGGCTGCAGAAATTGCCATGGAACATCATCTTGGCTTAACCTGTGACCCTATTGGAGGCCTGGTTCAGATTCCATGCATCGAAAGAAACACAATGGGCGCCATAAAAGCCATAAATGCAGCTGAACTGGCTTTAGAAACGGATTCAAAAAATGCTAAAGTTCCACTGGATAAGGTAATCAATACGATGTGGGAAACTGCGAAAGATATGAATTCAAAATACAAAGAAACCTCAGAAGGCGGATTAGCAATTGCGGTAAATATGGCCGATTGTTAGTATAATATTGCTTAATTTTGCAGAAAAAATTTCGTTTTAAAGAAAATCAACTTTAAAACTATTCAAAAAAACTAAAAAAAGTATCAATGTCAGTAGCAAAAAAAGATTATAAAAGAATCACTACAAAGTCGTTAATCGAAATGAAAAGCCACGGAGAAAAAATCTCTATGCTTACTGCTTATGATTATACGATGGCAAAAATTGTTGATACCGCAGGTGTCGATGTGATTTTGGTCGGAGATTCGGCTTCCAATGTAATGGCTGGTCATGAAACTACTCTGCCTATTACTTTAGATCAAATGATTTATCATGCTTCATCGGTTGTTCGTGCGGTAGAAAGAGGTCTTGTTGTAGTTGATTTACCTTTTGGAAGTTACCAGTCTGATCCTAAGGAAGCTTTGCGTTCTGCTATCAGAATCATGAAAGAAAGTGGTGGTCATGCCGTAAAACTTGAAGGCGGAAAAGAAATTAAAGAATCCATCAAAAAGATATTAAATGCCGGAATTCCGGTAATGGGGCATTTAGGGTTAACACCACAATCTATTTACAAATTCGGAACTTACAGCGTTCGTGCCAAAGAAGACGAAGAAGCCGAAAAATTGATTGAAGATGCTAAAATGCTTGAAAAAATTGGCTGTTTCTCAGTTGTTTTAGAAAAAATACCTGCTGATTTGGCTGAAAAAGTAGCTAAAAGTATTTCTATTCCGGTTATCGGAATCGGAGCCGGAGGCGGTGTTGACGGACAGGTTCTGGTAATTCATGACATGTTAGGAATGAACAATGAATTCAGTCCGCGTTTTCTTCGTCGTTATCTGAATTTATATGAAGAAATGACCAAAGCCATCGGTCAGTATGCAGCCGATGTGAAATCGAAGGACTTTCCTAATGAGAAGGAACAATACTAGATTAGATGTCAGACTTCTTAGATGTTAGACTTCTTAGATTTTAATTCTAAATTTAAAAATTCAAATCTAAGAAGTCTAAGTATGTCTATAAATCTAATAATCTAAAAAATAATATGCATCAATTTAAAGAACTTTTAATTTGGAAAAAAAGCAGATTGTTTTTTTCTAAAATTTACAATATAACTGCTAATTTTCCGAATGAAGAAAAATTCGGAATAGCCAATCAATTACGAAGAGCTGCTGTTTCCATCCCTTCAAACATTGCTGAAGGAGCTTCAAGAAATTCTAATAAAGATTTTGCACGATTCTTAGAAATTGCAATTGGTTCTGCTTACGAAGTAGAAACTCAATTTTTAATTTCATCTGATTTAGGTTTTATTAATGAAGAAAACATAACAGAATTGATAAATCTGCTGGAAGAAATTACTAAAATGACTTCAAAATTCAGGGCAACTTTGTTATAATCCCAAAAATTAAATCTAAAAAGTCTAAGCCAGTCTAAAATCTAAGTAAGTCCAAATGAAAATTCTTTCCAACAAAAATAACCTCCAAATCCTCCACGAAGACAACCATATTATCGTTGTAAACAAACGTGTTGGAGATATTGTACAAGGAGATAAAACAGGGGATAAACCCTTATCAGATATTGTAAAAGAATACATCAAAGACAAATACAATAAACCGGGCGATGTTTTTTTGGGAGTTATTCATCGTCTGGACCGACCAACAACCGGAATTGTAGTTTTTGCCAGAACCAGCAAAGCCTTATCCCGAATGAATGAATTATTCAGCAATCGCGAAACTAAAAAAACATATTGGGCAGTGGTAAAAAACAAACCAAAAGAAACTTCTGCCAAACTGGTTCATTATTTAAAGAGAAACGAAAAAAACAATACTTCAAAAGCGCATTTAAAAGAAGTTCCGGACAGTAAATTAGCAAGTCTGGATTATAAAATCATTAAAGAACTTCAAAATTATACTGCTTTAGAAATTAACCTGCACACAGGCCGTCATCATCAGATTAGGGCACAATTATCTGCCATTGGTTCCCCTATAAAAGGTGATTTGAAATATGGGGCTGACCGAAGCAATCCAGACGGAGGTATTCACCTACATGCCCGAAAACTAGTTTTTGTTCATCCTGTTTCTAAAGAAAACATCATTATAACTGCCCCAACCCCGGATGAAACGATCTGGAATGCTGTATGATTTTTATGATTTAATTGTCAGATTTTCAATTTATATCTGTTAACTTGCATAGCCAAAATTTAAGTTTTCACTAAAATGGACTATAAAAACGATATAAAGTACCGAAAAGAAACGCTTAAAAAATTACTTTTTAATATACAGAAAGATGAGGACCTGATTATAAAAGCCTTATATGATGATTTTAAAAAACCGGAATTTGAAGCCGTTTTAACTGAAACAAATTATGTTGTTTCAGAACTAAAAACGACTATCAAAAATATAAATACATGGGCAAAACCTCAACGTGTTTTTCCTTCACTGCTTAATTTTCCTTCCTCTGATTATATCTATAAAGAGCCTTATGGAGATGTTTTAGTCATTGCTCCCTGGAATTATCCTTTTCAATTGGCTTTATGTCCTTTAATTTCTGCTGTAGCAGCGGGAAACAGAGTTGTACTAAAACCTTCTGAACTTACTCCTCATACTTCTGCCATCATTGCCAAAATCATCGAAAAATCATTTCATATCAATCATGTCGAAGTTATTCAGGGAGGGATTGAAGCTTCAGAAAAACTTCTGTCAAAACGCTGGGATTATATTTTCTTTACCGGAAGTGTTGCTGTGGGCAAAATTGTAGCAAAAGCCGCTGCCGAACATCTAACTCCTGTAACATTGGAATTAGGTGGTAAAAATCCATGCATTATTGATGAAACCGCCGACTTGAGACTTGCTGCCAAGCGTATTGTCTGGGGAAAATTCATTAATGCCGGACAAACCTGCATTGCCCCTGATTATATTTTGGTCCAAAAAGACATGAAAATAAATTTTATCACATACCTCATTGAAGAAATCATTCAGGCTTATGGCAAAAAAATACAAGATTCCCCTGATTATGCCCGTATCATCAACACTAAAAACTGGGTGCGTCTGACAGATATGATTGCCCCCGAAAAGGTGTTTTTTGGAGGAGAATCTGATGCTGCTGACCTTTACATAGCTCCTACCCTTATTGATGAACCTGAACTCGACAGTAAAATTATGGCTGAAGAAATTTTTGGCCCGGTTCTCCCTATCCTGTCTTATGAGTCCGAACAGGATATTGATGTTATTATCCCCAAATATGAAAAGCCTCTTGCCCTTTATATTTTTAGCGAAAATGATTCTTTTTCCAAAAAAATGATTTCACGTTATTCATTTGGAGGCGGCTGTATCAACGATACTATCATTCATTTTTCGAACAAAAGACTTCCTTTTGGAGGTGTTGGGCACAGCGGTATGGGTGCTTACCATGGAAAACTCAGTTTTGATACCTTTACACATCATAAATCCATAGTCAAAAAAGCCAATTGGCTTGATTTTCCTATGCGTTATGCCCCTTATAAAGATAAATTAAAAAGCATACGAAGATTATTAGACTGGCTATAGCCAATAATTACAAGACAGACTCTTATAAAATTGATTAAAAACATTTATATTTACGTTTAAATTTCAACCTAAAAACCTAAATAGTTTACTACAATTTTACCAGATATGAAGTCTACCCTTAATCAAATCGAAGAGATAAAAAACAAAGGTTATAACCTAGATTTTTCAGAAGTTTTCACCCATACTTTCGAAAATTATAAAAAAATAGCCATTTACGCAGGACTTATTTTATTGGTCGTTTCCATACTATCCTTTTTTTTGGGAGGAGGTATCTTCGCCAAAATATATGGAGTTGAAAATCTTAACAAAGAGTTTATAGAGTCCCTCCTAAAACAAGAACCAACATCAGATTCACTTCTGATTTCCTTGGGTGTTCTTGTAGGTTTAACTGCTATTTTTGGTCCTTTTACAGCTGGCTTTTTAAAAATGGCCGAATGTGCTGAAAAAGACGAAACTTTTAATTTTTCTACGATTTTCATTTATTACAAAGCACCCTATTTTTCTAGAATTTTTATTGCTTCTTTGTTAATAAGTCTCCTGACTGGCCTAATTTCAGTTGGGTTTAATTTTATAGGAATTATTTTTATTGATACTTTAATATCACTTGCAATTTCGCTATTTACATCATTAACGATTCCCTTAATTGTTTTTGGAAACCTGAATACAAAAGATGCTATAAAATCGAGTATTACTATTGTGAGCAAACAACCTGTAGTAATAGCTCTTCTATTTATCGTTGCCTTCATTGGTTCCCTTGTTGGTTTTATTGGATGTTGTATTGGTGTGGTGTTTACGATTCCTATTAATTATTCTGTAAAATATGCGATTTATAGTGCTATTATTGGAATTGAGAAACAGGATTCTATCGATTCTATAGGCCAGTCTGATTCGGAATAACACAGGTACTATTTAAGAACATCAACCACAAATCTCTATGGTAGGAAGCTGCAGTTTTCATGGCTTTGGTTTTTCAGGTCTTACCATTTTCGGTAATGTTCTGGAACTATCATTGCAACTACAGTCAATTTCCTATCCAAACCTCATTTTTCATTATATCCCAAAACTTATTCTTTTGGGATTATGCCTTTGTTTGTTTCTGGGACTTCTGGTTTACCATTTTTTTAATATCAAAAAACAAATCGGTTCCTTTATTGAAAAAAACAAAGAAAAAGAAGTTACTCACAAGGAATATCAGCTTTATCTTTTATTTTTCGGTATTACAATCATTGTAATCGAAATCATCAATGAAATTTTTAAAATAAGGTCAAAAAGCCTTTTGGCAGTCAATCTTTCTATCGGATTTTTTATCTTATTACTTTATTTTTTAAGTCATAAAATTGAATCGTTCAAAAATAAAGTTGGTGTCATTTTTATTAGTATTTTTTTATTGTTTACAACTCATATTGCGCGCAATATCATTATTTACCCAAATGACAATGTACCAATAATTGCTTTCTTAATTTCTTTTTACTTTTCATACAGCATCCTGAGGCCTATACAAATTTACCGCGGTTTTGCCGCTGCTGTATTTATTTATAACATTGTAAACCTTGTTTTTAATTCTATTCCGCTAAAATCTTCTGTTTTACTATTGTCGTTCTGTCTGGTCATTTTTGTAATTAATCACGTTAAATACGCCATTTTTTTAAATACACGTGATAATTTCAGGTTTACCAATGAAATAGTTCACAAAGGAAATTCACTCACACTTGCCTGCAACAAAAAAGGAGAACTTATTTTTTGCAGTGAATCTATTACCGAAATACTTGGATATACCCCTGATGAAGTAATGGGAATGGGCTTTTGGAAACTTACCGAAGATCCGGATTTCATTGGTGAACAATTTTGGGACAACTATCAGGATAGTGTATCTTATGCTAGAAAATTAAAATGTAAAAACGGCGAGTACAAGTACATTCAATGGAAAGACAAACGTTTTACCGAAGATCTGATTATAGGCATAGGACAGGATATTACGGAACAAATCAAAATAAAAGATCAGTACAAAAACCTGATTCAGTCCGCTGCAGATATTATTTTTGAAATTGATACGAACGGAAATTTTACCTTTATCAATGATTTTGCTTTTTCTGTACTTGAATATACTGAAAAAGAAGTTATTGATACCCATTATTCTAATTTCATCCATCCTGATTACCGAAAAAAGGTTGCTGATTTTTATGAAAACCTTGAAGAAAATAAATTTAATTACGACACTATTGAATTTCCTATTTTAAAGAAAAACGGGGATGCTATCTGGATTTCGCAAAAAGTTATTACACAGAAAAATGATTCGGGACAAGTTGTAGGTTTTGCCGGTATTGCCCGGGATATTACGGAACTTAAAAACAACGAAAACGAAAAAAGAATCAGACTTGAAAAAATTGAATCGTACACCCATTCAACAAAAAAACTATCTACAACCGACTTTAGCAATTATGATAATCTGCATGTTTTAATTGATTTTATCATTAAAGAAGCCTCTGTTTCAAAAGCCAACCGAATCAGTTTCTGGAAATATAGTCATGATACCCTTATCTGCAAAAATCTTTACAGTGAGGATAAATCTAATTTTCACAATACGCATATACTCGACAAGGCCTCACACCCTATTTATTTTGAGACTTTACAAAAAAAAGCTATCATCAATGCTCCTGATGTTTTTAACAAGATAGAGACCTCCGAGTTCCAAAAAGAATATTTTATTCAGAACAGGGTTATTTCTATGCTGGATGTACCTGTTTTTTTTAGTGGGCGTCTGGCTGGAGTAATTTGCTTTGAAAGTACCAAAAAGAAAAGGATATGGGACAATGAAGATATTAATTACGCCCGTACGATTTCAGATGTCATCTCACTTGCCATTTCATCCCAAATGCGTCTCAAAGCCGAACGTAAACTGGAACTTAAAAGCCAGCTCCTGTCTGCATTGGCTCTTTGTACAGAGAAATTTTTATTAAGCAAGACGACTGAGGAAATGTTTCAGGAGACCTATAACATTATAGGAAAGGTAGCTCATGCCGATCATATTTATTATTATGAGAAGGACTTTGAAACCAATACCATCACTCAAAAATACAAATGGTCGCGATCCAAAGATCTGGACAAAAACATTATTCTTCAAAAATTTACCGAAACCAATTTAAAAGAGATTGTTGAAAAAGCCGAAAACAAGAAAATCCTGAATACCCTGACTCGGTTGCTTGACGAAGGTTCTTTTTTTAAAAATTTACTGGAGATGCACAACATCAAATCAATATTGATTCTTCCTTTGTATGTGCATGATGTTTTTAGCGGCTTTATTGGTTTTGATGACTGCCACAGTGAACACAAATGGTCTGAAGAAGAAATTTACATTTTCCAGACCCTTGCCAATAATATTTCATCTGCTCTTGAACGAAACCGAAATCAGGGCAAAATCCTTGAAAGTGAGGAGAAGTTTAAATTAATTACCAATAATATCCCCGGGACAGTCTATCTGTCTAAATTTGATGCTTTTTCTACCAAAATATTCCTGAACGACCAGATCCTAAACCTTACAGGTTATTCTAAAATCGAATTCCTGGAACATAACCTTTCTTTTTTATCGCTTATTCACCCTGACGACAAGGAAGATGTGATTCATAATCAGGTGCAAAATTTACAACAAGGAAAACCATTACACAATACTTATCGAATTAAACGAAAAAGCGGAGAATACATCTGGATAGAGGAATTTGGGGATGTCATTAAAAAAGGTGATGAAATTGAATTTGTTGGAGGTATCTATTTCGATATTACTACTAAGAAGCAAACAGAAGATGCTATAAAAGCCAAGCAGCTGGCAGAAGCAGCCAATAAATCGAAATCGGAATTTCTTGCCAATATGTCACATGAAATAAGAACCCCTCTGAATGGTATTATCGGTTTTACCAACCTACTCATGAAAACCGACCTTGCCCCTATACAGGAAAAATACATGACTACTATCAACCAGTCAGCACATTCACTTTTGGAAATCATCAATGATATTCTGGATTTTTCTAAAATTGAAGCGGGTAAACTGGAATTGTTTATAGACCTTTATGACATCAAAAAATTATTGGAGCAAACGTTCGATCTTATTCGGTATGAAGCTAACCTCAAGAACCTTAACCTTGAGCTTCATATTGCAACGAATGTGCCGCAATATATCCGTACCGACATTGTACGCCTAAAACAAATACTAATCAATTTATTGTCAAATGCTGTCAAATTTACTCCAAAAGGATTAATCAGGCTCGATGTCACTATAATAGAAAGCCATGAAGCGCTCTACACCCTGCGTTTTGCAGTTACAGATACGGGTATAGGAATTCTGGAAGAAAACCAGTCCAAAATTTTTAAAGCTTTTTCACAGGAAGACGGTTCAACTACCCGAAAATTTGGCGGTACCGGACTAGGTCTTACAATTTCGAACCAGCTCCTGGCGTTAATGAACAGTCATCTGCAGCTTGAAAGTAATATTGGAGAAGGGAGTACCTTTTATTTTGACCTGAAACTCCTGACAAGCCATGAGAACCCAAACGAAAAAAACATAATCCAAGATAATGATTTCCCTGCAGTCCCAACTTTACTGCCAGCACAAAACCCGGTTTTTATGATTGTGGAAGATAATAAGGTGAACATGCTGCTTTTAAAAACAATTCTTAAAAACCTTTGCCCGGAAAGTAGTATTTATGGCAGCGAGAATGGTCATGAGGCACTTCTTCAGTTTGAAAGCATTACACCAGATTTAATTTTTATGGATATCCAGATGCCTGTTATGAACGGTTATGAAACTACCAAAATATTACGCAACACGCTTAAAGGCGAAAAAATTCCTATTATTGCCGTAACAGCTGGTGCAGAAAAAGAAGAACGCGACAAATGCCTGTTGGCAGGAATGAATGATTATATTGCTAAACCAATTATGAAGGGAGTTATTGAAACTATTTTACTCAAATGGCTGATTTAGTTCATAACTAAATTGTTCCGACCGATAATTTATTACAAAAAAAATATAAATTCGTTATCCACAAATCATAAACCAGCTTAAAAATAATATCTTATGAAATGGTTAGGCAAAAGACAAAGTGACAATGTTGAAGACAGACGTTCAATATCCGGAGGCAAAGCCGTACTTGGCGGAGGTATTCTTGGTATTATTATCTTATTAGTGAATGTTTTTGGCGGTGAAAATGCCAAACTAATTACTCCGGTACTGGAGCAGCTACAGGGAAATCAACCTCAAACAGAAGCAGCTGCACCTCTAAGTGCAGAAGATAAAGAAATGGGGGATTTTGTTAAAGTAACCTTAGCTTATACTGAAGATATCTGGGGAAAAATTTTTGAAGAAAACGGAATGACATATAAAGAGCCGAAGCTTGTTCTTTTTAGAGGATCTGTACAAACTGCCTGTGGCGGTGCCTCGTCTGCTTCAGGTCCTTTTTATTGTCCTGGTGACCAAAAAGTATATATGGACCTTGATTTTTTTGAAGAACTAAAAACCAAATTTGGTGCAAAAGGCGGTGATTTTGCAATAGCCTACGTTATCGCCCACGAGATTGGCCATCATGTGCAAACTTTACTGGGCACCTCTGCCAAAATGCGTGAAGAACAGGAAGGGAAAAGCGAAGCTGCTGCTAACAAACTATCTGTAGCACTAGAGCTTCAAGCCGATTTTTATGCGGGTGTATGGGCACATTATAACAAACAAAACCTGGATGAAGGGGATATTGAGGAAGCACTGAGCGCTGCACATGCTGTTGGTGATGATGCCATCCAAAGCAAAATGCAAGGGCATGTAGTACCGGACTCATTTACCCATGGTACCTCTGAACAACGAATGTACTGGTTTAAAAAAGGATATAACAGCGGTGATATCCATCAGGGCAATACTTTTGATGAGATATAATAACATTTTCAACATCAATATCAATGTCAATTTTAATGTTCAATATTGATATTACTATTTACTATTTACTATTTACTATTTACCAATTCATATTCGTAGTAAGGCACATCAACTCCTTTAATCTGAAACACCACATCATTGATTTTTTCTGCTCCAAGTTTCAAAACGGCTTTTTGAGAACGGAAGTTTTCTGCTCCAACATGAAAAATCACCGAATCAACATATTGAAAAGCATAATCGATCAGTAATTTTTTGTTTGATTTATTATAAGGGCCGCCCCAATATTTTCTTTTAATAAAAGTGTAGCCAATTGCAATATTTGATTTTTCGGAATTGTAATCATAAAAACTTGTCGTTCCCATTATTTCGTTAGTTTGTTTATCGAGAATTAGGAATGGATTTTTTGTAATTATAATTTCAAAAAAAGCTTTAAAACCTTCTCTTTGATATCGGTCTTTTACAGGATTCTGTTCCCAAATTAACGGGTCGGAAGCTGCGTCAAATAATGCTTCAAAATGTTCTTCTTGTAAGGGAATTAATTTTGTAATTTCATTTTCTAAAATTTCCGGCTGTAAATTGAAATTAGATATTTTCATTCTTAAAATTAGTTTATAGAATTTGTTTGATTTTTACACAAGTAACATTTGGCATTTTAATTTCTTCACCTGTTTTGGTTAACAGACCACTTTTTTTATTTCTTCTAAAAACAACCACATTTCCTGAGTTGACGTTTGTAGCAATTAGAAAACTTCCAGTTTCATCAAGAGCAAAAACTCTCGGATGATCGCCCAAAGTAGACTGATACCCTATGTTTTTTAAGAGTCCTTTTTTATCAATAGAAAAAATAGCTATATTATTCTCTTTCCCTCTGTTTGAAGCGTATAAAAATTTTCCGTCAGGAGAAATATGAATATCCGAGCTTGCGTAACCTTCCGTTATAGTATCAGGGTGCGTACTGATACGCTGAATCTTTTTTAAGCTTCCATTTTTATATTGATAAACGCTTATGTAACCAGCCATTTCTTCAATACAATACCCAAATTTTTGATTCGGATGAAAAGTAAAGTGCCTTGGTCCCGCTTCTAAATCGGTTTTTGTGAATGGAACTTTAGCTTCAGTTAAAGGCTTTTTTTGTTTTTCATCAAATTGATAACATCTGATTTTATCGGCTCCTAAATCAGGCAAAAAGAGATAACTAAAATCAGGAGAAAATACCGCTGAATGAACATGAGAACGTGTCTGTCTTTCTTTGTGAGTGCTTCTATCAGTATATTTAAAATTTTGGGCTATCGAATCTATTCTTCCGTTTTCTAAAACAGGAAAAACCGAAACACTTCCTTCATTGTAATTAGCGTTAGCAATCCATTTTCCATTTTTATGAATGGTAACATATACCGGGTTTTCACCTCCGCTTGCCTGTTTATTTAAAAAAGTAAGGGTTTTGTTTACCGGATTAAATTCAAAACTGCTTACACTTCCTGCATTTGGCGTTTTCGTATCTGTACAGGCGTACACGTATTTTCCGTTTGGAGAAATGGTTAAATAGGACGGATTAATTATATTTTTCACTCCGGTTATTTTAATCAGATTTCCGTTTACGGTATCTAATTGGTAAACCTGAATTGATTCTGCCGTTTTATCTTTGTTATATGAGCCTAAAAAGACGTAAGTCTTTTGTGAGAATGCATTAAATGAAGCGAGAATGGTAAGTACGAAAAAGGCAATTTTTAATTTCATTTTTTTAGTTCAGATTTATGTTCAATCTTGTCATTTCTGACGAAAGAGAGCCGAGCAATAGCGAATAAACGAAGTAAACCACATTCGCAAATCTACAAAGATAGGTGACATACTTTGCGTAGCTTCTGGTGTGATTTCTCCCAAAAGGTCGAAATGAAAAACTGGACGTTTCACATTTCACAAAATTACTATTTCACTCCTTTCCACCATTGTTTAAACTCCTGCTTGTCATTTTTCAGTTCTACTAATTCTCCAATCATCGGTGTAATCAACGGAATCGGATTTTCTGATGCAGCATTTAATTCACTTACTTTGATCAAAGGTTCGTCCCAGGAATGAAGAGACAATGGAAATTTTGAATTATGTACAGGAAAGACTCTTTTTGCTTTTAAGTCTTTCATCGCTCTTATTACATCTTCCGGCAAATTGTGAATGTATTTCCATGCCGGATTATATTGTCCATTATCAATAAGTGCAATATCAAAAGGACCAAATTTGTCACTAATTGCTGTAAAGTGGGTATCGTAACCACTGTCGCCACCCAAATACATTTTGAAATCTTTGGTTTCTAAAATAAAAGAAGTCCAAAGTGTATTACAGCGCTTGATGCTTCTGCCGGAAAAATGTCTCGATGGAGCAGTATAAAGTGTTAGATTTTGATCTAATGTTACTTTTTCGTGCCAGTCTTTTTCGATAATATTTTCTACCGGAAAACCCCAAAATTCAAAATGTGAACCAACGCCAAGTGCCGTGATTACTTTTTTTATTTTGGGCTTCAGTTCTATTATAGTTTTATAATCTAAATGATCATAATGGTCATGCGTTATGAGCAAATAATCAATTTCAGGAATATCATCATAGGTATAAATATCAGTTCCTTTAAAAGCTTTTGTAGTTCCGTAAACAGGAGAAGCGTTTCCGCTTAAAACAGGATCAATTAAAAAACGTTTCCCCTCAAGCTGAATATAATAAGACGAATGCCCAAACCAAACTAAAACATCCTCATGCGAAGGAAGTTCTTTTAAATTCGTTTTTATGGAAGGGATAATATCAGTTGGGATTTTTCGGTCAACCTTCTTAAATAAAAATTCAGTTAAAACATCATAATAACCATAACCTTCAGCCAGTTCCGGAGTGAAGTTTTCATTTTCGAATTTTCCGTTTTTGTATTGGGGTGATTTTTGTATTAAAGCCAGTCGTTCTCGGGAAGGTTTTTTTCCGAATCTGGGATGAAATAAAAAGTATAAAATAACCGCCAGTAAAAGGATTAGTAATGTAAGGATCATTATTTTTTTAGTTAGAAGGATATAATTTTTGCAATTCTTTTACTGATTCTGAAATCATTTGTTTCAGAATATCATTATTGATATCTGCCAGTTTTTTGATGTATATGCAGCCTTTTCCTGCCTTATGTTTTCCGAATTTCGAAAGCAGTTCCTCCTTGTTTTCAAAAGAAGAAGACAGATAAAGTGAAATAGCATCTTTTCTGGGAGAAAAACCAACTAAGGGAGCATCACCTTCGTGTCCACTTTCGTACTTATAATGATAATTTCCAAAACCGATGATACTTGCACCCCACATTCTAGGTTCAAAACCGGTAACTTCACGGATTATTTTTAGAAGTTCAAAAGCATCTTTTCTTTTTACTTCCTCAGCAACAGCATCAATATAATCAATAACACTGCTTTCCGTTTCTGTAGTTTTATTTTTAGCCATTTTGAATTAGTTTAAAACATTCCATTTTCATTAATTATTTTGTTGGGAATGGGCTGTCCCAAATCCCAAAGTTCTACAATTTTATCTGATTCAAATCGAAAAATGTGAACAACTGCTGCACCCAAATCTGTTGAATTTTGTCTAACATGCGAATGAACTGCAACTAAATTCCCGTCTTCTAAAATATGCTGAATGGTTAAGATTTTATTTGGATTTGTTTTTGCCGATTCTTCCATAGCCAGCATCAGCGTGTCTGCGTCTCCTTTAAAATAAGCATTATGATGTTTGAAATTTTTGCTGACATACAGTTGAAATGCTTCGTGAGAATGCCCTGTAGCAGCAAGCTTTAGAAAGTTTCGGACTATAGATTTCTTAGCCATGGTATATCGCTTTAAAAGAAATCTAAGTTATGAAATTTAACTGTTTATGATTAAATAATACATCCAAAACTTAAATAGTAAAAATGTTGGGATTGGTAAAATACGTTTTGAAGCCTGAATGGTGAGTCAGTTTATTTTACCAAACCCATAAGTGTTGTTTTTGTTTTTTTAATTTGTCTGGCTTTATTTTTTTTCAATTAGTACAAATTGGCTTAGGGAAAACGCAGCTGCTGAAGCACAAAAAACAGAATAGTCAAGAGGCGCTTTCAAACCTGTTGAAAATGCCATAGACAAGCCAAAAAGCAATAATAAAACCCCACTTCCTCTCGCAATTAACTGAGTTTTAAAATTTGTTAGCAGTAAGACCGCAAATACAACTTCTAAGAAAGTTGCAACAAATCCAATAGCCGGAATCATTTCAACGGGAATGAACGGATTTAATGTTTTTGTATACTCCAGAAAGTTTTCCCAGTCTCCCCAGACAGAAACTTCTTTCGGCCAAAATCCCAAACGATCTGCAACGGCTGATAAAAATCCGGCGCTTAATGATAATCTCAGAAACCATTCAATGATTGTAATTTGTAATATTTTCATAATTGTTTATTAAAATGAAATGCATTAATTATAAAATCTTCCTTATAATAAAGTTTGTGTGCGCCGGTTCGTGTATAACCGCTGTCTAATTGTAAAGAACTGCACTTTTCCTGTTTTGCAATATCATAAATGTAATTAAGCAGTATAGTTGCGTAACCTTTTCCTCTGTAATTTTCCAGTGTCGACAGATCATCAATATACAACATTTTGCCACAGTACAGCATGGTAAAAAAACGATAGCCTGCAACCGCAATGGTTTTGTCATTTTCTAAAATGTAGAGGAGAGTGTAACCTTCCTCTTGCATTTTCTTTATTTTTTTGATGAAGTCTTCTTCTTTAAGCATTGGTCGTAAAAGAAACATAGCCTCCCAACAGGAAGCTATGTCTTTGTTTGTAACTGCAATTTTTATTTCAGCCATAACAAATTATTCAGGAATTAATAAAGTAGCTCTGCCGATTCTATTCCATGCATTGATGCAGGCAATAGCCATAATAGAATGCGAAACTTTTTCTTTGCCTAAAACCTTAATGGCATTATCAAAAATTTCATTGGAAACACCATTTTTAGAAATCAAAGTCGTTTCATCTGTTAAAGCCAATACTGCTTTTTCCTCTTCTGAAAAGTACGGGGAATCTTCCCAGGCACTTAAGGCTAAAAGTTTTTTCGTTGATTCGCCATCAGCCAAAGCATCTTTGCTGTGTGACTGAATACATAAAGCACACCCATTAATCAGTGATGCCCTTACTTTAATTAAGTGATAAAGTGATTTTGATAAATTGGTTTCAGAAACATACCTATCCAGTTCTATAAGTGACTGGTAAGCTCCGGGAGTTTCCTTTGCGATGTCAATTCTTTGGGTTTGCATAGTAATTATTTTTAAAATATTAGATGCAAAAATAAAATGACAGCAAAGGGCAGAAAATGGACAAATCCCTGAAAATGTTGGACAATCTTAATCCGGTAATAAAGTCCGTAAATGATCTTTTGCGCGTGTTGCGGTTTGTTTTTTAAAAAATCTGGAGAAATAATGATTGTCATCAAAACCTAATTGGTAGGCTACTTGTTTTACATTTAAATTCTCGTAATTAAAAAGACGTTTTGCTTCTAAAATAATTAAATCATTTATAAGCTGTTGAGTGGTTTCGCCTGTGTTTTTTTTAGTAAGTTCATTTAGTTTCTGCTCTGTAATATTCAGTTGAACAGCATATTCTTTTACTGTTAGGCGTTTTTCAAAACTGTCTCTTACCAGATTCAGAAATTGTAAAAAAAGCGCATCCGGTTTGTAAAGTGCCCGCTGTTGCTGAAAAATCTTGTATCTACTCACTTCTATAATCAATAATTTCAAAACAGAATGAAGACTTGTTTCATATTCAAAATCTTTAGCCATGAGTTCATTCTGAATCGATCTGAAATAGTTTTCGACTTTATTGAAACTCTCTGTATCCGGAATATTTATAAGTTCATTAAGCCCAAAATGGCAGTATAAACCATTGTGGTAAATTAATTCAACGGCTTTATCATCTTTACAAAAAAAGTCATAAGTAAATTCCAGTACATATCCTTCGCAATTTTCAATCTCCAGAAACTGATAAAATTGTTTTGGAGTAATCGTTAAAAATTGACGCTCTTTAATTTCATAAACCTGATTATCAATATCAACCTTCACCAGTCCCTTTTTACAGTAAAGCAGCACAAATTTATACTGCCTTTGAGGTGCAGTCATTATTGTTTTGTCATCAATCTGGTATAAGTTTATTGCCATGATATTTAAACAGTTTTTTATAAGTTTGATTATTCATTTGAATGCCTAATACAATTTTTCCAGATAAACCAAAGTCAGATTATCGTTTATAAATTGTATTTTAAATTCTTTATAACCTAATTTTTGATAGAAATTCAAATTCTTTTCGCTTTTAAAGCCTGTAAATAATTCATAACGATTGCAGTTTTCAAACTGACTCTCTATTTCTTTCATAAGGGTCTGTCCGAATTTATTATTCTGGAATTCAGGTTTTACGATAAGTCGTCCAATATAAGCAGAACCCTCTTTTATTTGTCCACGGACTGAGGCTACCAATTGTCCGTCAACTATTCCTTTTAGAAATAATGTTCCTTGTTTGAAATCTTCATTAATCGATTCAAAAGTCTGTGTTAAAGGCGGAATGCTGTATTCCTTATGCAATTCGGCTTCAGTCTTATAACATTCTTTTTGAAGCTCAAGAATTGCTTTTAAATCGGCTTCACTAGCTTTTGAGATCTGAAAGTTCATATTGTTTTCCTAATTTTAAAATAGTGTTCGTTTCATTCATCTTTTTGCTTTTACATACCCGGCCAATACAATACATTGAATTTATGATTGTCAGGATCAGCAAAACCAAAAGTATATCCCTTTTCAAAATTTTGTGGTTCTGAAAAAATGGTTCCCTTAGCATATTTTACTTTTTCTACCCATTTATCAACATCCTCCCGACTATCTGCCGATAAGGAAAATATAATTTCATTGGTATTTTTTGAAATCGAAAGGCCTCCATTCATCGGTTTAGACAATCGTTCTTCTGTAAAGAAATTTATAATGAAATTACTTTGCCCAAAAGAAAAGCTAGCCATTTCTTTGTTTTCACTATTATCATTTCGTTCAAAACCAAGTGCAGTATAAAAAGCTGCTGTTTTCTCTAAATCTCCTGAGACCAAATTTGCCCAAATAAACCTTGTTTCCATGATGTTACAGTTTAGGATAGTAAAATTAGTGATTTGAATAATCTGTGCCGTTTTAAAATAATACAAGATCGTTATATTGTTTTAGGACTATATAATATTTCTTATTTGCTAATTTTATTGAATTCTGTCACGTAGTCAAATCCTAATCTGCCTTTAAGAAGGCAAAGTTCTATTTCTTCATCTTCTTCAAAATTATTATACTTATTTTTTCCAATAGAAAATCTTTCTTCATTATTATTTTCAAAAATCAGATGTATATAATATTCTTTTGAACGACCACCGCTGATTCCTTTACTTATGATAGTGAATCTTTTATATATTTTATCAGAATCTGCATAATGATGATTAACAAAACCCGCTACTGCAGCCGAAAGTAAAAAGAAGCCTACGAAAAGCCCAAAATGAACCACATATCTTCTTTTGCTTTCATAATAAACACTTGGGAATTTAATTTTTAAAACTGCTGTCAGCAAAATAGCAATCAGAATACCAACAAAACCTGCAGTCCAAAAAAGACGTGTTCCGTTTATTGTGTTATCAAAGTTTGTAATCTCAAAAATCAGGCAAAGAAGACTTATAAAAAAAAGCGTCGATGAGAAATAATAAACGAATTTATCAAATGGTTTGGTTATTTTTTCGAACGAATTTTTTGGCGGGAAAAAATCGTCAATAATAATCTGGGAAAGTGCCACAATTTGCATAAGCTGGTACATCCCGAATAAAAAAAACGGCAATGGAACTAGTCTGAATATTCCTTTATTATCAGCAAATAACGTTATCGGAATTATACAAAGTCCGATATAAAAAAGTTTTCTGTAAAAGATTTTTCGCATTTCAGAATTCTGTTTTGGTTTAACAAAATTCGCTTGATTTTTTTTATTCATTTGTTTGATTTCAAATATTCAATAATTAGTATTTAATTATACCGCCCATTTTTGTGTCTATTTTATAAATATTTGGATAAAATATTATGTCTTCAATGTAGAAATCGGCTATTACGTACCATTACTGAATTATTTCTGTATACATAGTTACTGAAACAACATAATTTATTAATTCGCCACTTGAACTTACGCCTCTTCCGCCCATTCCTTTTCCGTAAGACTCAAATTGATAAGTTTCAACTCTGTTTCCTGAATTATCGTTAGGACTTTTGTTTGACTGCATATAAATTATTCCACCTGTTTTTATTTCACTGGTTTTTGCCAGTCTTTTTGTCGTTTCAATTGCGTCAAGAACGGCTAATTCCTGTGCTTTTTTTAGATATTCAAAGGCGTCGGTGTTGAAATATGAAATTTTTTCAATTTTATTGAATTTAGTAGCGAGTAATTCCTCTGTAAAATCCTGCATCCTTTTGATATCCTTCAGAGTAAATATTAATTTTTGCGACGATGCAAAACCAACAAAAACTTCTTTATTCAGTTTTTGATCCCATCGGGTTGACTTATCTGTAGCAATAAGACTTGTTTTGATATCTAAAGAATCAGCAACATATCTTTTTACAATTTTTAAAACCTGATTTGTAGTTTTCTGATTTTCATTAATTGCCTCTCGTAAAGTAGGCTTTACATGATTGAAAGCAATCGTAATTTGGCAGGCATTTGGAAAAGCTGTAACTGTTCCTACACCAATTGCACTAATTTTTGGTTTATTATTCTGTTCATTTTGAGCATAAATAGTACTGCTGATCATTAAAAGGAGTAGAAAGATTTTCTTCATGTTTTTTTTTAGTTTTCTTGTTAAATAGTATTCAATATTTTTTAGTTTTATTTTTCAGCATATTCACTTGCAATCCTGCCTGAAATTAATCCTGCCACAGTTCCAAGGCCAGGCCAGGTATTGTCGCCTGTAAGCCAAAAATTTTCTACTCCTATATCTTGTGGAATTGCCTTGAAGTTTGAATTTTTAAGCGTTTGTTTAAATCCTCCAACACTCCCATCTGTCCTGCTTGTAAATTTTTGATATGTTGTCGGTGTTCCTATTTCGTAGATAACAGCATTTTCACCTAAGTTCGGATATACTTTTCTAGCACTTTCAACTAATTTTTGTCCGATTTTGTGTTTTTTGATTTGATATTCTGTTTCTGATAAATTTTGCCATTCAGAAAGTTCACAATGCGTAGATAACATCACGGAACGAAAACCTGCCGGAGCAGAAAGGGTGTCGTTTTTTGCAGATACAGATACAAACATATTATTCCCATTTCCTAATTTTGCCTCATAATCAAGCAATAACTGATGATGTGTATAAACCTGATTCGAAACTTCTATTTCAGGCACACCTAAAAAAACGACTATTGCACTTCCATGCTCTTTTTTGTTTTTTACTATAAAGGGATGTAATTTACTTTTTACAGCATCAGTCCCAATTTTATATGTCAGATCAACTGGTAATGAACTTATTATTTTTTTAGACTTAAAAGTTCCTTTACTTGTCTTTATATTCCAGCTTTCTTCTTCTTTACTGAAATTTATAACCCTATTTCCCTTTTTTAATGTTCCGCCCATTTCTAAATAATGGATTGCTAAATGATTCCAAAAACCTTTCATTCCCCCATCAGCTCTCATGAGTCCAGCTCCCCGAATAGTAGCCCCTAATGCAGCATTAATAAATGGTGCTTTGTCAATAGTACTATGAACAGTATCCTCTATCAGCATTGACAACAGGCCAATAAGCAGTTTATCATTTTCTAAATTGTATTTTTTCAGAACATCAAGCATTGTTACATTGAGGTACTTTACTAAATACACATTTCGTATCCCAATCGTTTTTATTACAATGTATAAATCCTTCAGACTTTGGATTGGCAATTTTATATTTTCTCTACTGGCGTTCCAAAATACTTTTGTTACCTTGTCCATAAGGTTCCAAAATTTGACATGTTTTTCGGTTGCGCCCAATTTATCCAAACGTTCTTTGTTCCATTTTTCAAAATCCCGATAAAGTATGACTTCTTTGTCAGGAAGCCAGGCAATATATTCAATGTACTCTCCTTTTGGAAGTTCTAAATTAATATCTCTGAAAAAATTTCCTCCAACACCACCTTCTACAAAATCTACCAAAGTAGTTGCACCAACATCAAATGAAAAGTCACTTTTTGTAAAAAATCCTGCGCATCCTCCCAACTGCCCATGAGCTTCAAAAACAACTGTTTTATATCCTTTATTCTGGAGTCTTAATGCTACGGAAAAGCCAGAAATCCCTCCCCCTAAAATTGCTATATCGTATTCCTGAATCATTTAGTTATAAATTCTGAGCGCAGCGTTCATAAAGTATTGTCCAATCTGAACCTGCAAAAAACATTCTTATATTAAACCAAATATAGCCAAAAAACTGTGTTAAATAAGAATTTTAGTATTTAAAGAAATGTTGCTGTCTGAGGGTTTTACAACCAATGGATCTCAGCACTCTTTGACTTAGAGTTTGTTTTTGATAAAGGCAATAACATTTCAATTAACTAAAAAAAGCATGACTATTTCAAAGTCATGCTTTTTTATAATTAGCAACTTTTTTTTAAGTTACAAAATGAATTTCTTACCTATTTCCCAGGCTTACTGGCTCATTTTCTATAAACAATCTATACGGAAATACATTCGAAGATTTATTTATTAAGTTTTTCATATAACTTTCACATAAATAATCCCATTCTGTTACAGATAAAGATTCTTTTTCTTCCTGATTTGTTTTTATATGAATATCTACAGTACGGCTAAAACCTGCTTTACTTGAAATTTCTTTTCGGGTACCTTTTTCTATTTTAACATCCTGAATGTAACTTTTAAAATGGTTAAAACTAAATGCTTTTATATCAGCAAAAGTTACTATTCTTCCTCTTGTCAATAAAGCATTTCGATATTCTAAAATTCGGTCTTTATTGTTTTGTTTGTTTGTTCCTCCTACTGTATTGGTAACTAATATTGCCTCCTTACTCGTAAAAAACAAATCGTCCTTAGCTTCCAGAACTGTACCCGCTTTAATATCATTACCATCCTCAGCACAAGTTGACCAATAACTTATTGTAAATGTTTTCCCTACAGATTCGTTTACTTTAGGTTTAATCATTAAATAGGGATCATTGTTTTTAGAAAAATTACTTTCTTTAGCTTGCTGCTCAACAGAAGCCAACAATTGATTGATCTCTATTAATGAACTATTCATAAAATCTTTTCCCAAGCCTGCAAAGGAAGAACTTTCGTCTTTTAATAAATCCAATACATTCTGAAGCAGTTCTGAAGCTGACCTGGAATCAAATCTGGAAACTCCTCCTGAACGCAATACGGCATTTCCTTCTTCGATTACACCATCACTAAAATCCTTAATTTCATAATGGTTTGCAAATGTATCTACAACAGCATCTACATCCAGATAAATGTCATTGCCTGTGTCCAGCGCTACATATGACAAAAATCCTCCCAGAGTTTTGTTTATAACATAGCGTTTTTTATTAATTACCGGAAAACAATTTGCCGTAAAAGATACATTATCTATTATCTGAGGAATTAACGATTCCGGAAAAACCATTTTTATCCAAATAACAGGATTTCCGTTATGCTTCGTTATATTCTCAAAAAACTTATATTCGGGATTATATTCGCTTATTTTTTTATGTTTTAGTCCCCCTTTTAACGTATAAAAATTATCAAAATAAAACTCGTTTACTTCCTGCATCAGTTCGCTCAGGTGAGTATAATTACGGTTTATGATATTTTCGATATCAAGACTGTTTACAGGAACATTATACCCCTCTTTTACTTTAATTTCTATATCATCATGATAGCATTTCATCTGCTTTAGATAATAATGAAACATCTCCTTCTGATGAATATTTTTAATATCAATGTACAGCATTAAATCCTCTAACTCCAATACATTAGGATCTTTCAATTCTATACCTAAAAATACTTCTCCGGAAGGCAAGGAATGTTTGTAATCTCTAACCGCATCTTTATAAAAAAGATTAGAAATCTCATACAGGTTTCTTTCGTACGCTACATATCTAACCTCGCAGGAAGATAATTTTACTTCCAGGGTTGGAGAAAGAACAATTTCTTTAGCAATTGGCGCCAATGGATTATAAATATTATGCATTCTTCTAGTAACCATCATTTGGTTTTGCAGAGAAACCTTCATATTGTTGTCTATTGGCAAAGCGTGCATGATTGCTCTCGCCGGTTTAGCACCGGCAGCAACTTCAGGAAACATAATTTCCAGAACTCTTTCGACTATCCGGGTTTTGGAGTCTTCCAGTTCGTGTGCTACTTTTTCTAATTCATATGATAATGCATTTAGCATCATAGATACGACAGGATCGAATGAAGTTTCCATCTCTACATCTGAAAAGCCCCATGATCTGGCCGCTCTTTTTAAAACCCTGTCTTTTATTCGTTCTTGTCTCATTGTTGTTCGTTAAAATCAAATATTCCTCCTAACCTTTTAAATATCAGAAATATATGATACTTGCCTTTTTTTTAAATTACTTTTTAACAATCCTTATGTTTCAAAATACGTATACCTCTTTCAGTTTATGAAATTTGAATACAGTTGTTTTTTCAAAACCTGTTTCGCTTTTGGTCTGGCAACGGGTATGTTGGGTAAAAATTAAGACAAAAAGAAGTTTAATTAAGTTTATCATCTAATCTGTTTTATACCACCAAATGACAATACTTTGCATGCAATCTATTTGTCCCATATTTTCTTTACTTGGTTCGCCCCAATTGTACTCATCCATATTAGAAAATCTCTCAAATGTTATATACATATCAGAATGTACTCTAATCCATCTCGACCATTGTGGAGAATCTCCCGGTGGATAGTAGTCGGACCCCACAATACCTAAACCTTTTATTGCTTTTTCCCAGCCTGTATAGCCAGCCTTTTTTAAATTTATTGTTTTGCCATTAAAAGTAAAATTACCAGCATACTCTTTTTTGGGTCTTCTATTGAAAAACCATTTATCATTTTTTCTTTTCTCTTTTGTTTCTTCAGTCAACGGAAGCCCTCTTTCTTCTTCTAAGTTTTTGACTAAACCTAAGTCTAACTCCCGGGACTTAGTCAAATGCAATGTTTGTATAAATATATTACCTACAATATTGGTTTCCGGATAAGCTGACAAACTAACTCCTAATTCATCCCAAATAAATAATTTTTCAATCCGTAATGGAGACTTTATTTCTTCAATACTGTCATATTTACCGTATTTTGAAATTATGTCTTCTAAATTTTCAATTTTATCATAACTTTCAGTATCTTCAACTATTTGGCCTGTTGCTGCATTTTTTTTAAATTTCGTAATTATGTAATAATCATTATCTGAGTGTTTATTCAACTTTATTAATTTAGTTTTCCAATAATAATTTTTTATTATCTTACCTCCAGAAGAATCAATAACTATTCGGTCGAACATACCCATAGCATCAGTAAATTTTTCAACAGGCATGCCTAATTCTATTTCCTTACTATTGTAATACAGTTTCTTTTTTTCGAGCACAAAACCTGTTTCTCTTTTACCCTGACAACTGGCAAGCTGTATGAAAATTAAAAACCCTAAAAACAACTTATTGTACATCATCTGTTCTATTCCACCAGATTACTATATCTTTTACACAATCAAATTCCCCCACTTTATCTCTGCTTAATGCCCTGTATTCGTTTTCATTATTGAAACGACTCAAAGTTAAATACATGTCTGAATGAACCCTAATCCATCTCGACCATTGAGGAGAATCACCGGGAGGATCATAATCTGAACCCACAATACCTAATTCTTCAATAGCTTTTTCCCAACCTGTATAGCCAACCTTTTTTAAATTTATTGTTTTGCCATTAAAAGTAAAATTGCCAGCATATTCTTTTTTGGGTCTTCTATTGAAAAACCATTTATCATTTTTTCTTTTCTCTTTTGTTTCTGCAGTCAACGGAAGCCCTCTTTCTTCTTCTAAGTTTTTGACTAAACCTAAGTCTAACTCCCGGGACTTATTCAGATGCAATGTTTGTATAAATATATTACCTACAATATTGGTTTCCGGATAAGCTGACAAACTAACTCCTAATTCATCCCAAATAAATAGTTTTTCAATCCGTAATGGTGACTTTATTTCTTCAATACTGTCATATTTACCGTATTTTGAAGTAAGTTCTTCCATTGTGTCGAAGTTGAATTTATCTTCATTATTTAAAAATATTACATATTTTTTTTTTTCATTATTAAAATAAGCCTCATATTTTTCTTTTTTCCAATACCAAGTCCTGCTCATAGAACCACCAGAAGAATCAATATTGATCCGATCATACATACCCATTGCATCAGTAAATTGTTCTACGGGCATACCTAACGCTATTTCTTTATTATTATAATACAGTTTCTTTTTTTCCAGTACAAAACCTGTTTCTCTTTTGGTCTGGCAACTGGCAAGCTGCATACAGGCTAGTAATACTATTATTTTTAATACTTTCATTATTGATTTGATATCTTAAATTTCAAAAAAGTTATGGTATACTAATGGCTGTGACTCATACTTTTCATGAAATCTGCATACGATTGCGATTGTTTTTTTATTTTAAGTGACTTCTGTCCATATTTCTCATTGAGCTCATTTAGTTTTTCCCAGCCCTTGTTCCATTTTTCAGGAATTTTATTATAAATAGATTCCATACTTTTCTCTAAGGTTTTAGAAACTTCATAATCGCGCATTTTTGACAGTTCCTTATATAAATTTGCCATTTCCTGATAACCATGTCGAATGCCTAATAATATAATACTAGGCTGCCTTGACAGCAATACACGAGGCTTGTTTTTTTTACACCAGTCAATTACCTGTTCATCCATCCAACTCGTATACATAGGGTGTTGAAAAAGGATATCTTGAGCATACTCTATTATTTGCTTTCTAAAATCATTTTTCAAAAACAACTCCCCTACTTTAAACACTGCTTCCTGAGCCAGTTCTACGGCCAATGGATGTAATGGGTGCAAAGCACTGTCTTTTGCCAGCTGTGTATGTGTAGGACCATATTGATTTACTTTCCAGTTTCCCTTTTCCAAATAAAAAAGTTCATTGTCCAGATAAGTTTGATATTCATCTATAAGCCCGATACCTTGTAAACACATATGATGCTTCAGCATGTTTTCAATAACATCTGTATAGTCTGCAATATAATCTAAAATACCGGTACTGTTCATAAAATCTTTTAACCGCTTTTCTACAAACTCGTTTAACGTAATGTAATCTCTTATTTTTAAGTAATTTAAAAATGCATCCGAATACATGTTATCGTCTTTACCCTTGTATTTTACATTTTTTTCCTTACTATCTGACTCCTGAGCATTTGAAATATCTTTCAGCATTTCAAAAATTAAAGCATCATTAAAGGTACGTTCACCAAATTTTAATGATTTTTCTTCTTCTTTTTCCTTATCAAATATCTTTTGAACTATTTTGGGAGCTATACTGGCAATAGTATCCAGCATACCAAAGCTGCCTGTTTGCACAATGGCACAAGCTGCAGCGGCATAATAGAGCCCTTTATTGTCGACAGGGTTTTCATGTCCCAGACTTCTGTAATAATCTGATGGATGACTTTTTTGATCGTGCGTTCCAAAACCAGGCAAAGGAATCCTAATATTATTAATTCCATCTAAGGTTTTAATTTGTACTGCTTGCTGTGGTTTTGATTTTTTATCTTTATGCTCTTCCATATAATTTCGCACGGCATCTGTCCATAAATCCGAATTATTAAGTGTTCTGAATTTAACTTTAGCCAGGTCTATTTCAGAATGCTTTGCAAAACTATTAGTTGCACTATCGGCTTTGTGTTTTTTTAATTGTCCTTTTACAAAATCGGTCGGCATATTTGTCCATGGAAAAACCTCTGGGTCATAAACTTTCATTATGGCTATTTCGGTAAAATTACTATGTGCAAAATAATCTTCCAGTATATGCAAAGCTGCTCCAAAATTCATACGCCCTTCTACTGTGTCAGGGTTTGATTTATTTATAAAATCTATAAAACAATCAAAAGCACTTTCAAAACCACTTTCAATTTTACCGTCTTTACCTCTCTTACATTCAAAACCTCTGATATAATTTTTAGTACCGGTAGCTTTGTTATGATTCCATTGCAGATCTATTGGGTCTTTTACAAAAGAATTATCTAAAGTGTGATTAAAATCTGCGGGAGGGCATGCTTTGTTTTTCTTTTTGTTTGCTTCACAAATTAATCCAGGATGTAAAGCCGCCGGATTATCTATATGTTCCTGAGGTTTGTATACCCCTAATAAACCTGATGTTACCGGTGCATATTGTTTACGAAATGTTTTTAAATATTTAAAAAAATCCTGTGGTTTACTTTCAGCCTCATCATCTTTAATTAGTTTGTCTCCAAATTCTTTTACACCTAATAATTCAACTAACGAAGTAATGGCTTCTCTGCTTAATTTTACAGGTGAAATAGACGTTACCTGCCATGCCAGCTCTATTTTTGTCGGCATTGCACCTAAAAAAGTTTTTTTTGTAGTATACTTCAAGTAAGGTAAAGAATAATTCTTATTCCCCTTTGGCGGATTGACATCTCTTATTGCCAGAAGATCTTTAAGTAATTTCTTACTTTCCTTAGCTGAACTAAATTTTAAAATATTATCGTCGCTTAACATATTCAGTGCGTTTGCAGCAGGTCGCACTACCATAGGGTCTACAAACTGTGAAAAATCACGTAGCCAATTCCCAAAATAGATTTGAGATCGTTGAGTGTTAACTCCTTTTGCATCATCTGCATATCGTGCAATTCTCCCAAGAGCAACATTTTCAATATGCTGATGTCCCAGACCATGCATGGTATCGCCTATACCCGCTCCAAAAAACTCATAGCCGGCATAAAAATTATCGTCTTTATCTTCTCTATTATCTACAAACTCTTTTAGTTTTTGGTGTAAATCAGCAAAATCCCAAACTAATTTATTTTCTGCACCATCAATAGTCGCCGTAGCATAATGTTGTTCCTTAACTTTTAAGGGATCGATGTAATATTTTTTATATTTTCTATTCATTCTTGCAGAAAACTTAGCTCCTTCATCTTTTTGTGCATCGCCCCCTTTGTCAGAATACTCATAACGCAATAAATAATCTAAATGATGTCCAAATTCTTCTACCAAAGCAAGCAGCAATGCTTTTTGATTTACATTATCTTTTATTGCTTTATTTATAAAACCTTCAGAAATGATAATATGGTTTTTAAATTTTTCTTTTTCTCCGGTATAGTACGTTGCACCAAAACCGGGAACACTTAGAACTACTGTAATTTGGGGATTTATACTCTCCTTTTCATCTGAAGCATCCTGATATAATTTTTCATAAGCTTCTAACGGAACATCTTCACCAAAAATACTGGACATCCACATACAAAACATAGCTTTACTGTCTTTTTTAGCAAAACTGAACAATTGCTCCAAAGCAAATTTACTTTCTAATTTAAACTCACTTTCTTCTATTTCTATTTCAGGGGGAGAATAATCACTATATACAACACCATTTTCTTCTCCTTTTAAATCAATGCTTGCGTTACTATTTAAAACCAGATTTTCCTTATGCGCTTCATAATTTACTTTATCAGCAATTTCGACCAGTTCTTTGGCTCTAACCGTATAGCTGGTTTTAGCTTGTATAGTAATATTTTTAGCTTGTTTAGTAATCCCCATAATTAAAACATTTTAGATTTTTCGGTACTGTTTTTTTCTATGGTTTTACCACTTTGGAGTGTCATGTTTTCTTTTTCACTAAAAATAGTTACTTTTTCGGCAAGGGTATTAAAATCTGCCGTTTGTCGATGTGTTTTATCTGACGAAATTTCATTTCTTACATCAGAGTTTTCCATAATTTCTCCGGCAGCCGTTTGCATAATATCGTTTCCTGCCACTACTGTTATATCATTATTTGCCGAATTATCCATGTTTTCACCTGCAATGACAGAAACATTTTTACCCGCTGTAATACTAACATTTTCTCCGGCCTTTACCGTAAAATTCTTTGGTGCATTCACATCAATGTTTCCCTGACCATCCATTTTCCAGGTATTTCCACTCGGGTCTTCAATCAAAATACTTCCATCGCCGTCGTTCAGAATAAATTTGATTCCTGAACGGGTGTGAATCGCCTTTACATTATTCTGACCGTCTGCATAACCGCTGGATTGGCTTCCATTGTATTGTGCTCCCAAAACATACGGATTCTGTGCATTGTTTCCTTCAAAACCTACCAAAACCTCTTCATCGATTTCCGGAATAAAATAAAATCCTTTTCCTGAGCCTGAATGTGGCTGTAGCATTCT
>NZ_JAAEHL010000018.1 GCF_010614725.1 Flavobacterium ajazii | reverse complement strand
CAGCAACGATCACCGCTACACTGAGCACCGCTTCGACTACCGATACAGTAGTAAGCTTAGGGTTCAGCGGAACGGCAAGCGGAGCAGACTATGCCGCAAGCAATACTAGCATTACGATACCAGCAGGCCAGCTGACCGGAACGATCACTATTGATCCGACCGATGATGCCCTGTACGAAGGCAACGAAACGGTAATCATCGACATCACAGGGGTAAGCGGAGGTAATGGTGCCACAGAAAACGGCGTTCAGCAGGTTACGGTAACAATTACAGATGATGAAACCACACCAACCGTGACATTAAGCGGCACAACAAGCATAGCTGAGAATGCAGCAGGCACAGCAACGATCACCGCTACACTGAGCACCGCTTCGACTACCGATACAGTAGTAAGCTTAGGGTTCAGCGGAACGGCAAGCGGAGCAGACTATGCCGCAAGCAATACTAGCATTACGATACCAGCAGGCCAGCTGAGCGGAACGATCACTATTGATCCGACCGATGATGCCCTGTACGAAGGCAACGAAACCGTGATTATCGACATTACTAATGTTACAGGCGGTAATGGCGCCACAGAAAACGGCGTTCAGCAGGCTACGGTAACAATTACAGATGATGAAACCACACCAACGGTAAGTATTTCTGCTCCTGTGGCAGTAGAAGGGACGAATGCAGTATTCACGGTAAGTTTGGATGTACCAAGTTCAGTAGATACAGTAATTAATGTTGTCACTACAAACGGTACAGCAGGATCTCTTGATTATACATCGGTTAATACAACAGTAATTATTCCTGCCGGAAGTACAAGTGCAACGGTAATTATTCCAATATTGAACGATGCCATCCATGAGCCTAATGAGACATTTATCTTAACAGGAACTGTAACTAGTGGTACTACAAGCAATACAACAGTAAGCACAACAGGAACTATTACCGATAATAATGGAGTGCCAACAATGAGTATTTCAAACCCAACGGCAAGCGAGGGTAGTCCAGCAGTGTTCACGGTAAGTTTGAATGTAGCGAGTTCAGTAGATACAGTAATTAATGTTGTCACTACAAACGGTACAGCAGGATCTCTTGATTATACATTAGTGAATACTACGGTAACTATTCCGGCAGGAAGTACTAATGTAACGGTAAGTGTTCCTACTTTAATTGATGCTATTAATGAAGCATCTGAAACTTTTACCCTAACCGGTACAATAACAGCTGGATCAATTGCCAATACAACTGCGATCGGTACGGCTACCATTAACGATACGAGTATTGTTTTAATTGCCAATAATGATGAAGCTTCACCAGACGGAATAAATGGTTCATTGGAATTTATAAATGTTCTGGATAATGATTTTAGAAATGGATTGAAAATAGATCCTTCAGATGTTAATATTCAACAAAAAACAACTTTTACATATTTTGAATTTAATTCAGACGGTACGGTAAATATATTGCCAAATACTCCGGGAGGTACTTATGAAGTGGTATATGAGATCTGCGAAAAAGCTGGTTCAAATAATTGTACTACTGCTGTATTAAAAGTTTTTGTTGAAGCTCCGTCGATTGCAATTATTAAAACGGCAACATTTAATGATGAGGATAATAGCGGATATGCAAATGCAGGTGAAACGATTACCTATAACTTTAAAATTACAAATACAGGAAATGTTCCATTATATGGAATAAAAGTTACAGATAATCTGCCAGGAATTGTATTATCAGGACAGCCAATTAGTTTACAAGTTGGTGAATCTGATGAGCATACATTTACAGCGACATATTCTATTTCGCAAAGTGATATCAATAATGGAAGTGTAACAAATCAGGCTTCTGTAACAGGTCAAAGTCTATTAGGTGTTGTTGTTGAAGACAAATCAGATGATAAAAATAATGCTGATGATAATCCAACAGTATCAAACATAGAAGGTTGTGTTATTAAAGTATTTAACGCTGTTTCTCCTAATAATGATAATTTGAATGACGAACTTAACATAAGAGGTATTGAATGTTATCCTGACAACACTATTGAGATTTATAATCGTTGGGGTGTCCTGGTATTTTCAAGAGACCGTTATGATAATACTAATGGGAATTTCAAAGGAATTTCAGAAGGAAGAACAACAATTAAACAATCAGAGAAGTTACCTGTAGGAACTTATTTTTATATTTTAAAATATAAAGATAGTAATGCGAAGCAGCATGAATCAGCAGGATATTTATATCTAAGCAATTAATAAAAAAAGAAATGACTTACTGTATTTGCAGTAAGTCATTTAATAAAAGTTATAAAATGAAAAAATTAGTTTTAGTTTTTATGTTGTTTTCTGCTTTGGGTTTTGCTCAGCAAGATTCACAGTATACACAATATATGTATAATACTATCAATGTTAATCCTGCTTATGCTGGTTCCCGTGGTGTCTTAAGTATTTTTGGACTGCATCGTTCCCAATGGATTGGACTTGAAGGAGCACCGACTACTAATACGTTATCTGTGAATACTCCCTTAAATCGTGAAAGTTTAGGATTAGGAGTCTCTGTTGTAAATGACAGAATCGGACCAACGAATGAAACTACTGTTTCTACCGATTTGTCTTATACAATTCATACCTCAGAAACATTTAAACTTTCATTTGGAATTAAAGCAACAGCTAATTTATTTAATCTTGATGTCAATAAATTAGATGTAAAAGATCAGGGAGATGCACAATTTCAAAACATGGACGGGAAATTCTCTCCAAATATAGGAGCAGGAATTTATTGGCATTCTGATAAAGCCTATTTAGGTTTGTCAGTTCCTAATTTTATCGAAACCAATCGTTATAATAATGAAGATGTCGCTATTTTTAAAGAAAGGATAAATTACTATTTTATAGCGGGGTATGTATTTAATTTAGACGATTTGGAATACATCAAATTTAAACCGGCATTATTGACCAAATTGGTTCAGGGAGCTCCATTACAAGTGGATGTTTCGGGTAATTTTATGTTTAACGATAAATTTGTTGTAGGAGTTGGGTATCGTTGGAGTGCTTCATTAAGTGCGATGGCAGGTTTTCAGGTTACAGAAGGGTTATATATTGGGTATGGATACGACCATGAAACAACAAGATTGCAAAAATTCAATTCAGGTTCACACGAGGTTTTCCTTCGATTTGATTTGTTTAACAGTTACAGAAGTATTACTTCACCAAGATTCTTCTAATATTCAATTACTATGATAATTAAAAAAATAAGTTATACAGCTTTATTGTTTATGATGGCTTTGACAGCAATCGGACAAAAAAATGAAACGGCTGATGCTGATAAAAAATATGACAAATATGAGTTTGTAGACGCTATCGAGGTATATGAAAAAGTTGCAGAAAAAGGATATAAAGATGAAAAGATATTTCAACGATTAGGCAATGCATATTATTTTAATGCAGAATTGACTAAAGCGGTAAAATGGTACGATCAGCTTTTTGATTTGAATGCAGAACAAGAACCGGAATATCTTTATCGTTATGCTCAATGTCTTAAAGCAGCAGGGAATTATAAAAAAGCAGACGAAATACTAACCGAGTTTAACAAAAAAGTAAATACTGATAAACGCGGGATGTTATTTGAAAATAACAAGAATTACTTAGAAGAGATAAAAGCCAATTCGAATCGTTTTGAAATCGCTGATGCAGGAATAAATTCAGCTTTATCAGATTACGGTACTACGATTCTAAATGATAAACTTGTTTTTGCTTCGGCTCGTGATACAGGTGGAGTTGTAAAAAAAACGTTCAAATGGACCAACAGATCTTTTACTAATTTATATGCTGCAGCTTTAATGCCAGACGGGAGTGTTGGGATTCCTGAGCGTTTTCAAAAGAATATTAACTCAAAGTTTAATGAATCGACACCTGTTTTTACTCAGGATGGGAAAACAATGTATTTTACCAGAAATAATTATTTAGATGGTAAAAGAAGAAATGACGAAAAAAAAGTAACACTCTTAAAACTCTACAAAGCAACTTTAATCCAGAATCAATGGCAGAATATTACGGAACTCCCTTTTAATAGTGACCAATATAGTGTAGCACATCCTGCTTTAAGCCCAGATGAAAAAACATTGTATTTTGCATCAGATATGCCTGGAACGTTTGGGCAATCGGACTTGTTTAAAGTAAGTATAAATGAAGACGGAACATTTGGGAAGCCTGAAAATTTGGGAAGTGAAATAAATACAGAAGGAAGGGAAACGTTTCCCTTTATTTCAGGAGATAATGAACTGTATTTTGCCACTGACGGAAGACCAGGTTTAGGAGGACTGGATATATTTGTTTCCAAAATAAATTCAGATTTGAGTTTTGAAGAGGTTCAAAATGTTGGAAAACCGGTAAATAGTAAACAAGATGATTTTGCTTTTATAATTAACAGCAAAAGCAGAAGTGGTTTTTTTACGTCAAACAGAGAAAATGGGAATGGCTTAGATGATATTTATCGATTCACTGAAACCAAAAGACTGGTTTGTGAACAAGATTTGACAGGGACTGTTGCTGATGCTGAATCAAACGAAATACTTGCCAATGCATCTCTTATGTTATTTGACGAAAATTCCAATTTTGTAGCAACAGTTTCTTCAGATGAAAAAGGGAATTACATATTCCCTAAAGTGGTCTGTGGGAAAAAATATTCTATGAGAATTTCCAGAAATGGTTATGAAACAAAGACTGTTTCAGTAACAATCAATAAAAGAAGAGGAAATACTACTCTACAGATTTTGCTGGAAAAAATATTTATACCAATTGTAGCTAAACAAATTGAATCAAAAAAAATACCTGTTAAGGTGTTAATAAAACCGGAAGCTGTAAAAGAAGGAATAGATTTAGCAAAATTACTGCATTTGCCAATGAACTTTTTTGATTTGGGTAAGGCGACAATCAAAAAAGTATCAGAGCCTCAATTGAAGAAACTGGTTGATGTTTTAAACCAATATCCAACAATGAAACTTGATATTCGTTCGCATACAGATAGCCGTCAGTCTGCATCAAATAATATGATTCTCTCAGAAAAACGAGCACAATCTACTAAAAACTGGCTGGTTAAGAAAGGAATTGATGCCAGTAGATTAACGGCCAAAGGATACGGAGAAACCCAATTAGTCAATAAATGTGCCGATGGAGTAAAATGTACAGAAAAACAACATCAGTTAAACAGACGAAGTGAGTTCATCATTATTAGTATGTAGTTAGGAAATATAAATTATACCTGTAGAGCATTAAGAAATATTGATTCTTAGTTATCAATGATTATTATTAAAAGCAGCTTGAGAAGGCTGCTTTTTTGTTGGTTTCAGTTTAGGGCTTAAAAGTCTGTAATTTATTGCAGTACTTTAGTAATGTGAAAAAATCTTACCTTCAGATTATTAGTTCAGAAATAAAAAAGAGTCGCATACCATTAGCAGATTAACATGTCAAGTTGTTTAGTTACCAAATTTTGTACAGTAAAATCGAACTTTAATGACGAAGCATAATTGTTTATGCTATGGAATTTTATTGTCAAAAATGAATATAGAGGCGGTCTACACTTTTGAGACAGCCTCATATTAATATAAATTATCGATAATCTAAATGTTTAATGCAATAATTAATCCCCAGCACATCCGATACATTATCTCTGTTTGGCAAATTCAATCATGGCCGATAATTCTTCAACAGCTTTGTCTGCATCTTGTGAAAATCCCGAAGTGCTGAAACGAATATCACCTTTGCCGTCAATTACAAATTTGGCTGGTATTCCTTTTACTTTGTAAGCGGATGCGGCTGCACTTTCATTGGTTACTGAATTTCGAAGATCCATCAGAACTTTAAAAGTATATTTATTATCTGTGATGTATTTACCGGCTTCTACTGTTGGATTACCTGATTTTTTCTCCCATGTATGCAGGAATAAAAATACGACGCCGGGATCGTTATTATATCTGTTAATGGTTTTCTGCATGGCTGGAAATGATGCTTTACAAGGGCCACACCAAGTTGCCCAGAAATCAAGTACCACAACCTTACCTTTATAATCACTCAGTCTGACTGTTTTTCCATTTACATCTTTCAGTTCAAATTCTGGTGCAGGTTCTTTAATCGCAATTTTTGTTATTTCTTCTTTTAAAACAGTTTTCTGCTCTGTTTTAAGTTTTAAGAGATAAGAGTCAAAATCAGCATTCTGCCCATTTTTAGCCAGATAAGCTGTTTTAAGGTCAGACAAAGTGATCGGATCAGAACTGCCTTGTAACACGTACGTTTCCAAAAAAGGAAGAGCGTCTGAATAACGTTTTGTCTTTAAAAGAGCATTTGCATACGCTTTTTCTATTGCGGTTTCAAAGCGATTATTAATTGATTTCATTTTTTTAGAGTATTCGTATTTTTCTTTTGCAAGCAGAAAGCCATTTTCAGGATTTTGTCCATTTGAAAGGGCATTAATATATGCTGTAAGCATTTTTATATAAGTGCTTTTTGCACGAATTATGAGATCTTCTTTTACATTCTTTTCAATTAGCAGTTTATCAAGGTTTGCTTTAGAATCATCCAGTCCGTATTTTAAATATTCTGCGGCTGCATCTGCGTTTGATTCAGTCATATCACAGGCCATTTCAGCATAAATGCTTTCTTTGGGAAACTTATTTCCTTTGCTGTCTGTGGAAAAAACGGTCAAATTGACCATAAATTTTCAGCCTAAAGTGAGCATCAGTTTCGGAGCAAACTGACCACCCTTTTTCAATTCAAACTGACCACCTGTTTTCGGTGTAAATTGACCACCAAAAAACTACTTTTTTTCATGTTGTTTAACCATGGATCTGTATAAAACTACAGACTATGGCAAATAATACAATAGACATGAATAAAATTAGAAAAGTAATTAAATTACATTGTGGCGGTAAGAGCAAGTTGTTTATAAGCAAGTATTTGTCTCTTTCCAGAAATACGGTAAAGAAATACATCTCTTTATTTGAAGTACTTGGATTAAGTCTTGAATCGATTAATCAAAAAACAGATGTAGAATTAGACGCACTTTTTTCCCAAAGCACAGAAGAGATTACCACTCCAAGGATACAAAAGGTCTATGAGTTTTTTCCGCAAATGGAACGGGAATTAAAGAAAACAGGCGTAACCATGTATGGCATGTGGGAGCGCTATATCTCTTTAAATGTTGATGGATTTAGAATCTCTCAATTTAGATTCCACTACTTCAAATGGAGTAATAAGGTCAATCCTGTGATGCATATGATTCATAAGGCTGGAGATAAAATGTATGTGGATTATGCCGGAAAGACACTCTCAATTGTTGACAAATCAACATCTGAAATCAAGGAAGTACAGTTTTTTGTAGCCATTCTTGGAGCAAGCCAATATACTTATGCAGAGGCTTCTATGAGTCAGCAAAAAGAAGATTTTGTTGCTTCAGTAGAAAATGCGATATGCTTTTTCGAAGGTACTCCTGCCGCAATTGTGCCGGACAATCTAAAATCTGCCGTAATCAAAAGCAGTCGCTTCGAACCCACCATTAATGAAACTCTTGCAGATTTAGCAGAACACTATGAAACCACTATTCTGCCCGCAAGAGCATATAGACCAAGGGATAAATCTCTGGTTGAAGGAGCGGTTAAAATACTTTACAGAAGAATTTATGCGAATTTAAAGGACATAGAATTCTTTAGTTTAGAAGAGTTAAATGAAACTATATGGTACTTGCTTGATGATCATAATAACAGAAAGCTTACAGGACGCCCATACTCTCGTTTTGAGTTGTTTATTGAAGACGAGAAGCATGAATTACAACCACTTCCTCAGGAACGTTTTGAAATCAAATATCATTCAATGGCGACAGTTATGCAAAACGGACATGTTCAATTAAGCCAGGACAAAAACTATTACAGCGTACCTTATCAATATATAAAGAAAAAAGTAAAACTGTTGTATACAACATCAACAGTTGAAATCTACTTCAAATACAATCGTATAGCTACTCACAGCAGGAATCCTAAACCTTATATCTATACTACAAATCCGGAACATCTGGCAAGTACACATCAATTTGTATCAGAATGGAGTGCCTTTAGATTTATTGAATGGGCCAACAGCATTGATCCTTCAGTAGGAGAATATATTATGCAGATAATCGATAGCAGAAGCCATCCAGAACAGGCATACAAAAGTTGTTTAGGGATATTATCTTTTGAAAAAAAGGTAGGTACAGAAAGATTGATAAATGCCTGTAAACGCGCACTGGACTTTAAGATTTATAATTTTAAAACTATAAACAACATCTTAGAGAACAGTCTCGATAAAATACCATTTGAACAAGAAAAAGAACAGGGTCTTCCTGAGCATAATAACATTAGAGGGAAACATTATTTTAACTAAAATCAATATACAATGAATGAATCTACCGCAACAAAAATGAAGCAAATGAAGCTTCATGGAATGCATAACGCTTTTAAAACAGCCATTGAAAGTGGCAAAACTGACCATTATACGATCGATCAGTTTATATCGATGATGATAGATGCAGAATGGGATGAAAGACACAACAGACGTATTGAACGAAGTATTACAAATGCACGCTTCCACTACAAATCAAATATTGAAAGCATCAATTTTGATCAGTCCCGAAACATTGACAGAAACCTTATACTTCGTCTTGCAGAGTGCAGTTTTGTTGAAAAGAACGAAAATGTCTTAATAACCGGAAGCACTGGCGTGGGTAAAAGTTTTTTAGGAACAGCTCTGGGTTATCAGGCTTGCATAGAGGGATATAAAGTAAGTTATTTTAATACTTCAAAACTGTTCGCAAAATTAAAAATGGCAAAAGCAGACGGTACTTACTTAAGAGAACTTGCTAAAATACAAAGGCAGGATGTTATAATACTTGATGATTTTGGATTGCAAGCACTCGATAATCACAACAGAATTACACTCCTAGAGATCATTGAAGACAGGCATAATAACGGTTCTATCATTGTAACTTCGCAAATCCCAGTTCAGGGATGGTATGATATCATTGGGGAGAAAACCATAGCAGATGCAATCTTAGACAGATTAATACATCAATCGCACAGAGTTGAACTGCATGGCGAATCAATGAGAAAGAAAAAAAGCATAAATAAAGGATAATTATTTATCTATATTTGAATATAAATTAACAAATGAAAAAAAGTAGTTTTTTGAAATAAATGGAGGTGCTCACTTTGCACCGAAAATAGGTGGTCACTTTAAACCGAAACTAGATGGTCACTTTAAATTGAAATTAGGTGGTCAATATCAATGGTTTTTACAATTAGTCATTTATTATGAAATATAGCGATAACTTAATTATGCAAAATCAGTTTGACTGTATATCCAGAAGCAGAAGATCCGGCTATAAATACAGTATAAACTTTTCCGGCAGCAAAATCAGTTGCTGCCAAGGCTGCCAGATTTTCAGATTCCCCGCTGCCGCGTACTTGAATACCTAATGAACCGGCATTAATTTCAGAATAACCGCTTTGATTGTAACGTGCAACATTTAAAGCCAGATTATTGCCTTGGGCATCAATAAAATCAATATTGGCAGGAGCACCACCGCTTAAATGAATAAATTTTACTTTGGCTTTTCCACTGGCCGGAGCAGTTATATTATCCTCATAAAGTCTCACTTCTGCATCATTTCTTGATTCTCCTGTTAAGTATACAGTATATCTTTTATCATCATCCAGATCAAGTTCTTCAGAAGCATATAGGTCATTATCGTTTTGATCTCTAAACTGGCTTACCAGATTGTTTCCCACAGCTACATCATGGTACGATACCGAATGCTCCAGATAATCCAGATTATTAATGTAAGGAATGTTAGCCATGACAAATTTTTGAGAACCTGAGTTAGGTGCGGCATTTACAATTTTAAGGTGTGCAGAACCAAAAGGATCTACTTCGTTACTATCACAAGATGATAAAAATATTAAGACTGCTGCAGCCATTACCTTTACAGGGATTAATTTAATAAAGATTGTTTTAATTTTCATAATTTTAAATTTGAGTTTTACTTAGCTTTTATCCAATTACATATATTTTACCTTAATGGTGATTTTGTTGTTTGGGTTTTTTATAGTTACCTTAAAGTCATCAAAGACTGGTTTTTTCATCTTTTCCATGAAGAAGTCCGAGAAACCAAAACCTTCTTTGGGTATTCCAATTAGATTTTTATTGAGTTCCCCATTTTTATTTTCATCATCAATAAGAGTGATGCCGTAAATTCCAGGTTCGATATTGAAATTAATTTTCATCGAGCCGTTATCAACGGTCTTTTTTTCAAAGATTAATTTTTTGAAAACTTTTTCCTGTTCGTAATCTTCACTGTTTTTAAATACATTTAATATAATTTGTCCTTTTTCTGAGCGGATACCTGAAATTTTTACATTGGTATTTTGTCCATAAGAATTGGTAAAGCATAAAATGACTATTAAGATTGTAAGCCAGCCTGTTTGGGGGATTTTCATTTGAATCATTATTTGAATTTTAGGATATTGCTCTGCGAAAGTAATAAGGCAGTTTCTTAAGAGTCATAAAAAATAAAGCCAAACGGACAATTTTACGGGTGAACCGTTATGTAGAGAAAAAAGATATCATAATAGAGACAATTAATAACAGGAAAAATATTTTAAGAAAAGAATTGTTATTGCTTAATCTAGTTTGCATTAATCCATAATCTTCACACTGGAACCCTTTATTATAGCGGTTTTTTTGTTTTTACATCATTTTAAAAACAATGCAATTTTATTGCTTTTGAGGATTGCTTAATTAAAGCATATTTAAATAAAACGAATACTCCAAAATACAGCAAAATGATCTTATGCTTTTATTTCGACCTCTCATGGATAAAAATTCCGCATTCATGCCTTTTTTTTAATTTGAATTATAGCGGCATAGTAATTTTATTACTGAAATGAGATAAAGATGCATGCGCTAATGTGCCTCAGAATCACTTTCCAAAACGAGACGTAACTAACCTGAAAAGGATCAAAATACATAACAAAATGGAAAATTCAAACGGTTTACAACAGCAAACATGCCCTTATCAGGCTCAACAAGCAGCTGCGGCGGTAACAGCACCACCAGCGGTAATTCCAGATATTACAACTCCGCTTGTATCAACAACGAATCAGCCGCCGGTTATTGGTACTTCTAATCTTGGGCTTTTAAATAATTTTATTGGTACCTGGAATAGTCCTACGGGAGCAAATGCTACAGGTTACAATGTTATGCCTTTACCCCAAACAGATGCTCCAAATGGTTACATTACTAAAAACTTTCCTTATTTCGAAGAAATTTCATTTTCGGCTATAGCTGGAGGTGCACCAAATAGAGAAGGACAATATACACAAGCAAGCAGCGTGTTGTTTTATGAACAAAGAGTATACATTGCCAACAATGCCGATCCAAACGGAGCACAGCCCATTCAAAATACTTTAATTCATGCAGAAAACGGAACCTGGCTTTATCACGTAATACAAAACCAGGTTGAAGGCCCTTATGGTCCTGGGTTTGTTCCGGATTCAAATCCAATTCCTGTACAAAATCCGGCAACTCAGTATAACAAACAAATTTCGGTTCCTCATGGAGTTTCCGTTTTAATGACGGGAGGACCAGTTGCTTCGGGAACAGGAAATCCGGTTTTTCCAACCGCAGACAGAACTAAATTACCATTTACAGATCCTACAGTAATTGATCCGTCAACTTATTTAACACAGCAATTGAGTACATTGAACAGTCAGGGAATTACTGTTGACAGTTATTCAAGTATTACGGTAAGTACAAGTAATGAAGGTGGTGCAGTAAGCAATATAAATTTTGAAAATTCTTTTGGAAAAGTGCTTTCAATGAACACCACCTGGTATGTTGAAAATTTAAGTAACGGAACGACTCAGTTACAATACATTCAAAATATTGTTTTACAATTTGTGATTAATGGTATGCCAACTCAGTTTTTACATATCGATGCTAATACCCTGCAGCTGGTAGAAACTTTTGTTCCGGTTAATGCAACCCAAGCGTGGCAAAATACTGGAATTGCTGTACAACCGGGTAATACAATAACAATAAGTTACGAATCTGGTCTATGGACAGCAGATCCGCAAACCAATAATGGTAATCTGTATGATGCAAATGGATGCCCGGGTATCATTGTAACCCAATCAGGATATCCTGTCCAAAATGTAAACATGGGGTCACTTATAGGACAGGTTGGAAATAATGCTCCATTTTTTATTGGAAACGGGCCAGTTACAACCCCTGCTGGTCAAAGCGGTCCATTGAAGTTGTGTATCAACGATGATTTAAATGCTGAATACGGAGCCGGATTAGCCGATAATATTGGCAGTCTGCAAGTTCGTATTAAAATTTAAAAGACTAATATAAATCTCTTCAGAAAGTAAGCTGAAGAGATTTATTGATATAAACAAAACACTCCTAATTATAATAACCAAAAAATGAAACCTACAAAAGAATTTACGGTTGCAGATTATCTGCTTACCCGGCTTAAACAATTAAATGTCACTGAGGTTTTTCAAATTCCGGGCGACTATGTAAAACATTTTACACAGGCTCTGGAATACTTTGATGGAATCGAAACCATTGGAACTTCAAACGAACTAGACGCTTCTTATGCAGCAGATGCTTATGCACGTACGAGAGGTTTAGCGGCTGTATCTTTACAATACGGGGTAAGTACTTTTAGCGCATTAAATGCTATTGCAGGAGCTTATGTAGAGCGCAGTCCTGTTGTTGTAATTAGTGCTACACCCGGAGCTGATGCAAGACAAATTGGAAGTATGTACAATGTACTTTACCATCATTCTACAGGTAATCTTAACGCAGATCAGGAAGTTTATGAAAGAGTGACTGTTGCTGCTGAGACGCTGAGTAGTTCTGTAGACGCTCCTGAAAAAATAGATAAATTACTTATCGCAGCACTTACGCATCAAAGACCCGTATACATAGCATGTTATAAAGAGGTATGGGGCGAACCTTGTCCTAAACCTTCCAATAAAAAATTGGAAGCTGAAATAATAAAGAGTGAACCAGCAGCACTTGAAAATGCTGTTTCTCAGGCATGGTCTCAAATTAGTCAGGCGAAAACACCTATAATTTTTGCAGGTGTAGAGCTTTTGCGACATAAACTAACCAAGCAATTAGAAGAACTTATTAAAGCAAGCGGAATGTTGTACACTACAACTTCACTTGGAAAAACGGTTTTGGATGAAAAAGGCGATAAATTTATCGGAACCTATTCTGATCAGGCTTCAATACCCGAAGTTATAAAAGTGGTCGAAGCTTCGGACTGTATTTTATCTTTAGGAACTATTATTACTGATGATTATTTATGGTTGGTAGAAAATAAATTTTCGGATATGATTCAGGTAACGACTCAGGAAACGAGAGTTGGTTATTTTACTTATTCGGGAGTAACTTTAAAAGACTTTATTGAAGCCTTAACAGAACGATTTAAAAAAGCTTCAGGATATCCTTTAAAAGTAAAAGCTCCGGCTCAGCCAAAATTCCCTGAACCTTGGCGATCTAATTCTGATCCTAAATACGATTTAACTCCGGAAATAATAACCTTTAACCGCTTTTTTGAGCATGCTACATCTTTTCTGAAAAAAGAAAAAATGCTGGATGATATTGTAATGACTTTTGGTGTAAGTTCATCAATGTACGTGGCTACCAATATTTACGGATTATCTCAAAATGCTTATATATCTTCGGCAGCGTGGCAGTGTATTGGTTTTGAAACTGGTGCAGCTTCAGGAGCTCAACTAGGAAGCGGTAAGCAAGCCTGGACAGTAGCTGGTGACGGCGGTTTTATGATGATTGCACAATCACTTTCGACACTTGTAAAATACAACATCAACTCTGTAATTTTTGTAATGAGCAACGGAGTATATGCAATTGAACAAGTTTATGTAGATATGGATTCGTTTAAAGCAGGACCAGATCATAAATTTGACGAATTTGATATTCTTCCAAAATGGGATTATCAGGCACTTGCCAAAGCATTTGGAGCCAACAGCTACCGTGCAGAAACTGTTTCAGAGTTAGATGAAGTACTTCTAAAACTTAAGAAAAAAACAAATCTTCCAACCCTGGTAGAAATTGTGATTCCTCAAAAAGATCTCGCACAACAAATGGCAAGACTTGGAAATGAATAAAACCACTATCTATAAAAACTACTAAAAATTTGAAAACTATACTATCATGAGCAAAAAAACATACTCTATTTTTGGAGCAGGTGCAGCCGGACTCTATACTGCATGGAGATTACTTGATGGAAAATCTAAACTCGCCAAAAACGAAAAAATGCTCGTTAAGGGCGATGTATTAGAACTTTACGACTGGGGAAAATATGATTTTTCTAAAAAAAATCCGGGAACCAGAGAACCGGGCGCACGTGTTTGTACATGGCATTATAAAGATGACAAAGACAATTCGTACCTTGAATTAGGAGGTATGAGATATTTATATTGGGATGGTACTCCTCAGGGACCTGGACATCGTTTAGTAACTAAAACAATTGAAGAATTGGATTTAAAGAAAGATTCAGTTCCGTTTAATGAATCAGCAGATCCTTTAATGTCGTTGCGTTCAAAAAACATGTATATCTCAGATATCAATTCTAACCAGCCAGCCCCATATTTCGCAAATAATTACGCTCAGGATGCTCCGCCAGATGATGGTTTTACAACGATACAATCTGTAGCAATCACACAAACATCAGGGCCGACTACCCGTAGAGAATGGTGCAAATTTTATGAAGAAGGAAGAATCAATGTTGATATGCCAGATAGTTCGATCTTTCAAAAAGGAGATTTGCTAAAGGAAATAGGATATTGGAACTTAGGTTACGATATGCTTGGACAAGAAGGATTTGGTTATTTATCTGATGGTAATGGCTATAGTTCAAACGTAGTAAACAGCAATAGCGCTCAGTCATTTAATGTGAATGATGAGTTTCTTCCGGGAACAGAATACAAAACATTAATAAAAGGATATTCCAGTTTATTTGACAGCTTATTTGAAGAAGTTGAAAAACTAGCAAAACAAAAAGGGATTACCCTAAATTATTATCCAAATGTTAGGCTGCGTTCTATTATACACACAAAATCTGGAGTGAATTTTACAACTGCAACACGCAAAGATCCGGATGCACTTGCAGAAAGAAAAAAATGTGATGCCGCATTTTTGGCTATGCCAAGAGCAGCAATTGACTTAGTGGCGCAGGCAAGCAGATACAGTGATGATGAAGGAACGGATGTATTAAATCACGAAAAAGTACAGCTGTATTTAGAGTCTGTATTAATGGAACCTTCATACAAAATAGGAATGTTTTTCGATACACCCTGGTGGAGAACAACTGAGGCAGGAAGTCCAACTTATCCGGCTAAGCTAACAAGTTATTTTTTAACACAGGAAGGAATTGAGAAATTAAAAAAAGAGAATTTTCCATCTAAATATCTTAAGGAAATTGAAAAGGCTACAAACCCGGTTATTATAGCAAATACCTTTAATGATAAAGCCAGTTTTATAGCTGCTGTAGAAAATGCAATTCAGGAGCGTTTAACTTTTAAAGAAGAAAAACAAATCTCAACTATTGCCGAATTAGATACTATTGGCCCAAGTATTACAGATATGCCTATCCGACAAGTCGTTTATTTTGGTGATAATGCCAGAGACGGAAAAGGAAAAAAAGTATATGGTATTTTGGCCAGTTATGATGATATTCTATACGCAACATTCTGGAAAGCTCTAGAACTTGGACCAGATGCAACTCGCGAAATTCCTGAATCAAGAGATTTACAACCGCTTGAAGGGCCAAGAGATGCTACTCCGGTAATGGTAAAAATGCTTCGTTCACAATTGGCATCACTGCATTTTGGACCGCAGGCTGATTATTCGTATGTACCAGAACCTTTAGAAACGAAATATATGGACTGGTCGCTTCCTCCATTTAATGCAGGATATCACGCTTATAAATCACACTATAATTTAGGCGATGTACAAAGAAAAATCAGAAAACCATCACAGCTTGTTCCAAACACAGACTGCGAAATTTTTATCGTGGGAGAAACATATTCAAACGATCAGGCCTGGGTAGAAGGTGCATTTTGTACTGCCGAATCTGTTCTGAATGATTTCTTTGGTATTCAACCTATTATCGACGAAAAATACTATCCATTTATCAGTCCGGAGTAATCTATTTTAACCAAAAACAAATGAAAACAAAAAAACTATTTACCTATTCTACTTCGGTAACAAAAGAGAATATCAAAGATGTAATGCAGCAGGCAATTGCACTGGAGCTTGCTACTATTCCGACGTATTTGTCTACCTATTATTCCATTAACAGAGCGCAGGATCAGGATAAACTGTACGCTAAACTTCATTCGCAGCTTTCACAATCTGGTGTGCGTACTGCTGCCGAAATTGACGAATTAGCGCAAGACCTGAAACTGGATATATTGGTTTATTCGAATAAATCAGCTGCTTTAATTATGAGTGTTGTTATTGAAGAAATGCTGCATCTGGCACTTTCATGCAATGTGAAACAGGCAGTTTGTCAAACGGCACCTGATTTAATGGGAATTGGAAAAGTATTATCTTTTCCAACACAATTAGACGGACATATTCCTGAATTTCAAATTAATGCAGCAAAATTGTCATTGAAGCAATTGACTACATTTTTGCAAATTGAAAGCCCTGAGCCGTTTAAAGATCCTTATGCAAATGCACAATTATTAGATACAGTTGAATATCAAACAATAGGGCGTTTGTATGAAATGATTATCAAATGTATAAAAGAGGATTTCCCGGGACCTTATGAGCAAAGACCACAACTACTTCCTCCGGATAATCCGGATCGTCCGAGACCGTATTATTCTCAAAATTCAATGAATACGGTACATTATGACAGAGAGCACAATCCTCAATTTGCCAATACAGATGATAGTGAAGGACTTGTTGGCGTACACGACGCTCACTCTGCAATTGAAGCTATACATCGCATCATTGAACAGGGAGAAGGAAAAAGTAAATACAAGCAGCATACCTTAATTTGGGGCGAAAATAAAATGCCGGTACCAATGGATATTGTGGATGGCAAAGTAGTTTTTTGGGAAGGTGATTTTGATGATTCAGGAAAAGAGCCTGCCCATTTTGCCAAATTTCTTGAAGCTTATACGCTTGGAGGACATTATCAGCAAAAGTTCCGTAACATTCAGGGCTTAGATGATTTCTTCAGCTATTTTGTGTACGATACTGATGCCGATCCGAAAACAGCCGATTACATTGCTTCCGGAAATCAGTCACTGGCACTGTGTTCACAACTGGGTAATGCCGTTTTTGCTTATATTCTTTTAATGATCGAAGCCTGTTACTACAAAGATGAAAGTACACAATACGATTTATTCATTTTTGGTATTCATAAATCAATGATCTGGCTTTTGAGTGGTGTTGGAAACCAAATTAATCAATACACTTATACCAAAGGCAATCAGGCTTATAAAGGTGCTTTAACATTTGAACCTTTTTCGTTTGAACAAAGTTTCTTAAGGCCAAAAGCACAAATCATGAATCTGGTTGAGCAATTAGCAAAAGCTGATCCTGTAAATTGGGGCTGGGCAATCAAAAGCGAAAACTATTTCCCGTCTTTACCAGACGTGGGATTGGATTACAGCATTGAAGCCGATATTCCTAAAGTACCAAGTACACCTTATAGACACAATCATTAATATAAAAAGATACAACATGTCAGAATTAGAAATCAAAGAGCTTCATGTATGTATGGGGCTTAATTCATGTAAGAATGCAGGATATTCAGGAAATAATGATTGTGCAGGTCAAGGAGATTGCTCAACAGCAGTTGGTCATCCTTGCCATACCTTAAACGCCTGTAAAGGGCAGGGAGGCTGCGGTATTTTTGGAACCACCGAAGAACTTTGTCATCCGGGTGAAAATGATTGTCGTTATCAGGGTAGCTGTGGTATACCAATTTTGTCTTCGCGTTTTATGGCACAAGGACCTAATAAAGGGTTAAGTGTATGGCAGTTGGCAAGGATACGATTTGAAGAAAAAAGAAAAGAAAGCGGACTGTCGTTTGGCGAGGCTCCACAACAATACGGACCAAGCGATGATTATGTAAACACAATCCGCGGTACTTCGGGTGTAGATTATTCGTCCTGCGGGCAGAGCGGTTCAAGATTTTGTTCTTATGTTAATAACCCTGCCGACAGAAAGGCTGCAGCAACGCAGAGGGTTTTGAAAATGGAAGAAGAAAGCGCTAAAAAATTACCGGAAAGTCTTTCCAATTGTCAATCAAAAAACCATGGAAAATAGACTTGGATTGCCCAATTTAGGATTGGGTTTAGGACTCAGAAGCCAGCATTTTGAGCACATTCTCGAAAAGAACCCTGCCGTAGACTGGTTTGAGGTAATTTCTGAGAATTTTATGGATTCTTACGGGCTTCCGAGATATATTTTACATCAAATAGCAGAAAAATATCCCGTGGTTATGCACGGGGTATCGCTTTCTATAGGAAGCACTGATCCCTTAAATTTTGATTACCTAAAGAGTTTAAAACAACTGGCTGCTGAGGTAAAACCCGCCTGGATTAGTGACCATTTATGCTGGACAGGAGTTTTAACGACCAATTCGCACGATTTATTGCCGCTTCCGCTAAATGAAGAGTCATTAAAACACGTTTGTAACCGAATTAGACAAGTTCAGGATTACTTAGAACGACCGCTCATTGTAGAAAATCCAAGTACCTATGCATCTTTCAATAATTCGACACTTCCGGAATGGGAGTTTTTGCGTATCATGACCGAAGAAACTGGCTGTGGATTACTTCTGGATGTAAACAATGTATACGTATCTTCTTTTAATAATGATTTTGATCCTGTAGCATACATCAACGGAATTCCACATGATAAAGTAGTTCAAATGCATTTGGCAGGCCATCAAAATTGTGGCAATTATATTATTGATACACATGATAGGGAAGTAAATAATCAGGTTTGGAAATTGTTTCAACAGGCTTATCAATTAGTCAATCAGGTATCAGTTTTATTGGAATGGGACGGAAATATTCCGGCTTTTGATGTATATCATTCTGAATTGCTTAAATCAAAGCAATATATGGATGCAGCATTTGTTGGAGTTGAAAAAGAAGTTTTTTCTATAGATAAAGAACAAGTTTCAAACCCATTGAATTTATTCGCTGTAGACAAATTTTTATAAACTCCAAAGATGCAGAAAACGGTAAAAATACCACTAAAAGAATTTCAGCAATGGATGCAGCAGCTTTTGCTTGATCCTTATCAGCAAACAGGAATAAAACCCAGTGATTTGCTTTCGAATGCTACAAATGCTGCTTCAATTGAAGACGTGATTTGTCATTCAGAAAAACTCACTGCTCAGGAACATTTAGCTATCTACCAGCGAAGTTATATAGCACGATTACGAAATTGTATGTCGCAGCAGTTTAGTGCATTGGAATATGCTTTAGGAGAAGCTATTTTTTGCGCTTTCGCTGATGACTATCTGGCTTCAAAACCTTCTACTAATTATAATTTATCTTTTTTGGGAGATCAATTTACAGACTATCTTGAAAATAACAGACCTGATGCCAATGAAGATGTAAAAGAAGACTGGATTGATTTTATGATTGAACTGGCCCGGTTTGAATATGCGATTGGTGTTCTTTTTGAAGAGAAAGCAGAAGAAAATTATCAATTAGCGGCAATCGATACATCCGAAGATCAACTAAAGTTGGTACCTGTGTTTACTTTGTTTAAGTTTCGGTTTCCTGTCCGAAAGTATTATCACGAATTCAAAAATGGAAAAAATCCCGTTCTGCCTTTTGGAAAAGAAAGTTATTGCGTGGTGTTAAGGCACAAATTTAAACTGTCCATTTACGATCTGCACAAAGAGCAGTATGATTTTCTGTGTCTTTTAAAAGAGAGTAAGAATATGATTGAGACAAAAGAATGGTTTAAGATTCATTATAAAGACAATACAGTCCAATTTGAACAGGTATGGAGCAGTTGGAAAGAACGCTGGCTGGATTCTCATTTTTTTAGAGTGTAACGAGATTTTATCAGCTTAATCCTAAAACGGAAAGAAAATAAAAGAGGCTGTCTAAAGTGGACAGCCTCTTTATCGTTGTAGCCTAACGGGACAATTCTCGAACCATTTTCAGGATGACTTAAACAAAATAAATATCAGAAAATATTAAATTTTCGGTTTAAATCTCATAGCAGTCACTTGCACTTATGCTTTATAAAGTAACCCTTATTGAACAATTTTCAAGCCAGTTTATAAATGATGCAATAAGAAGATTATCTTTAATTTTTGTTCAGAATCGGTTTAGTATGTATCATAAGGGTTTAATGTTGAAATACTGAATTTCTACGAAGACTTTGTTTAAAATTAGTTGTTTTAAACAGTTTTTAATACACCTCCATCAGCTCTTATTGAAGCTCCATTTGTTGCAATTGATAATGGACTTGCTAGATATGCAGCCAATGAAGCAATTTCAGAGGGATTTATAAAACGCTGTAAGAGAGAATGTGGATTTGTCTGCTGTATAATAATGTTCTTCATTTGTTCGGTTTCAATATTCTGCATTGACGCAATTTGTTCTATTGTAGATGCTACGCCATCAGAATAGGTGGGACCGCCTAGAATTGTATTTACAGTAACCTCAGTTCCAATTGTTAGTTTTGATAAACCATTGCTTACAGCCATCATTGCGGCTTTAGTCATTCCGTAATGAATCATGTTTCCGGGAATATTTACTCCAGACTCACTGCTTATAAAAATAATTCTTCCTGATTTTTTCTCAAGCATTTGCGGTAAAAGTCTTTTCGAAAGACGTACAGCGCTCATTACATTGACTTCGAAGATTCTATGCCAATCCTCATCTGCAAGATCTTCGAAATTCTTTAATTCGAAAATTCCAATATTATTGACTAATATGTCGATATCGGTAAGCTTGTCTAATAATACATCTACTTCCTCTTTTTTTTCGAAGTCAGTTTTAATACCAGAGATAGAGGCTGCAGGGAACTCTGTTTTTAATTTAAAGACTGCTTCATTTATCTTTTCCTCATTTCTTCCATTGATAATCACTTCGACTTTTTCTGATAATAATTGCCGTGCAATTGCAAAACCAATTCCCTGTGTTGATCCGCTGATGAAAGCTCTTTTTCTTTCTAATTTTAAGTTCATTTTATATAATATTTATTTTGTAATGATTGATACATAAATAATCAAAAAAATTAGCTGATAACAGCTAATTGCATTTCAATCTGGTTTTTTAAGACATTTTTGTCGGGATACATTCTTCGTAAAGTGTTGAGTCCGCACCAAAATGTCATTAAATATTTCCCCAGTATTTCTGGAGATGTTTGTGTTTGCAGCTTCCCTTTTATCTGTTCTTGTTTTATAGCTTCAGTAAACATTTGCTCTACTTCTGTTAAAATTTGGACCGCGCTTGCTTCTAGATCTTCATCAATATACGTCATCTCAACTACGGTATTGGCAATAATGCATCCTTTCAAGTGTTCCTCTTTAGAGGTATCGGCTATGCTTCTAAAAAAATCTTTGATTAGCTCTAATGGAGATTCGCTAATTTCCAATTGGCTTTTAAAAGAATCAAATGCCAGTCTGCGCTCTTGTACAGCTTTTTGGAAAACCTCTTTTTTACCTCCTTTAAAAGTATTATAAAAACTGCCTGCACCTGCGCCAGTTGCTTTCTGTAAATCACTTAAAGAAGTGGCACTGTAGCCTTTCTGCCAAAAGATTTCCTGAGCCTTTTTTATGATATTAGAATCATCGTAGATTGTCGGCCTTCCCCGCATTTTATTTTATTTTGTAATGATTGATATAAAAATATGAATAATTGCTTTACATCCAAACTTAAAAATCATAAATTTTAATTAAATGATTGTCTGAATTGAATCGGTGTCAATCCCGTTTTCTTTTTAAAAAGCTTGCTAAACGACTGGGAATATTCAAATCCTAACGAAAAAGCTACTTCATTTACAGTCATGCTTGTGGTGGAAAGCAGTTGTTTTGATTTTTCAATAAGATAATTATGAATATACTGCTGTGTGTTTAAGCCAGTAAGATTTCGAAGCATGTCACCAAGATAACTGGAAGAAATATTTAATTCCTGAGATAAATACTGAACTGTCGGAAGTCCGTTTAAGCGGGTTTCATCCTGCTCAAAATAATCCGAAAGCAATTGTTCCAAACGGCTCACTAAATCATGATTTGAATTTTTTCTTGTGATAAACTGTCTGCCGTAAAATCTGTTGGTATAATTTAACAGCAAATCAATATGGGAGACTATTAAATCCTGACTGTAGTGATCAATATTGTTTTTAAGTTCTTCCTGCATTTGTGTCAGAAGTCCGGTAATAATTGCATCTTCCTTGTCAGAAAGATGCAATGCTTCTGCAATCGAATAGGAAAAGAATCCATAATTGGCAATCATTTTTCCGAGTGGATAGTGTCGTATCAAATCGGCTTTAAATACAAGCATAAAACCAGTAACAGGATTATCATTTGTCTGGATAACAGAAAAAACCTGATCTGGTTTTGTAAGCGTCATCATGCCCTCATTAAAATCATAATCGCGCTGGCCATATTTCAATTTTCCTTTGATGCCTTTTTTTATGGTAATGCAGTAAAAATCATTTGTAAAGTGGCTCCATACATCACTGTGCTTATAACTTAAAAGAGCAAAATCTATAACGCTGACCAGAGGATGATCCGGTTTAGGAAGCGCAAATAATTGATGCAGCTCTGAAATAGTTTGGATTTTATGGAGAGAAGGCTTTTTCATTTGATGGAAATTTACAAATTAATCGAAATTGGTGGACAACGAAAGATGTTTCCACAGTTCGATTTCCTGTGTTTCGTTTTTACGTTTTTCTATAATAGAATTGTAGCTATCGCTTCCTAAAATTAGATGAAGCGGCGGAGAAGGTAATTGCGTGATAACAATAAGAACTTTTGCTAATTTTTTGGGATCTCCTGGCTGGTTTCCGTTAAAACTCTTTAAAATGTTTATGTGTTCTTCTACCTTATACGCTTCTATTTTGTTTTTAGCTGTAATCAAAGTGCTGTCACTCATGAAATTGGTGCGGAACATTCCCGGTGCGATAACAGTAACTTTAATTCCAAACTGTTTTGTTTCCTGAGCCAAGGCTTCTGAAAGTCCGATAACAGCAAACTTTGCGGCGTTGTAACTTCCTGTATTCGCATAACCAATATAGCCCATATTTGAAGCAATATTCAAAATATGTCCAGACTTTTGCTGGCGTAAAAATGGCATTACATTTCGAATCACATTTACGGTTCCAAATAAATTGACATCAATCGTTTTTTTGAATTCTTCGTAACTAATTTCTTCAATGCTCCCTACGAGATAATAACCTGCATTGTTCAGGACAACGTCAATTTTTCCGAATGCATTAATGACAGTTTGAATTGCTTTTTTCACCTCATTATCATTTGTGATGTCAACTTCTAACGGAAGAAATGAAGTATTTTGAACTCCAATTTGATTTATAAGTTCATTTATATTTCTGGATGTTGCCGCAACTTTATCTCCATTTTTCAAAACGGCTTTTGCAGCTTCAAGTCCCATTCCTTTGGATGCTCCAGTAATAAACCATACTTTTTGATTGCTCATATTTTTGAATTTTAATTATATATGCAAAATTCAGAAAGAAAGGATTTCTAAAAGTGTTTAAAAAGGGCAATCTTGTGTTCAAATCTAGTGCAAGGATATAATAGTAGGTTTCAAAAACATATAGAAATGGCACGGAGCTGGGATTTCGTGTTGAGATTTCTAAGTTAATCTTTTAGTACTTTATTTGCGGTTTGAATTAGTAGGGTTAACCTAACGGGATTCGAATCATAATGTATTGAAAATACTGGCTTTTTAAAATTTTAAAAATTCAAATAAATTTTATCGAACCAAAAAAAGCCTGAAAAATCTAGATTTCTCAGGCTTTTACTTTAAAGTAGTAGCCCTAACGGGACAATTATCGAATCATTTTCCAGAGGATTTAGAAAGAATAAATATGACTTAATCAAGTGATGTATTTACTGTGTAAGGTATCGAATAAAAGCATCTTACTTTTTTTCCATCTTTAATTCCTGGGTTCCATTTAGGAGATAGTTTTAAAACTCTAATAAGTTCTTTTCCGGTTCCATAACCAAGATCTTGGAGGATTTTTATATCAGATAAAGTTCCGTTTTTTTCAATTATAAAGGTTGAATAAATTTTTCCTTTCAGATCTTTTTCTTCCACTTTGAAATTTTTATTTACAAAGCCATTAAATCCACTTATTCCGCCAGGAAAATTAGGTAGAACATCTACATCTGTATTACTATAGACAGCTTCTTCTTTTTTATAAACGATATCCCATTTATGACTATACGTTTTTCCTAAAAAATTGTAGGATACAATATCGGAAGATTTGACAATCCAATATCCTTTAATATTTTTGAATAAGTAATATTGTTCTTTAAGGAAATTCTTCTCATTATTTATTGTAGAAACACCTTCTTTGTAAATTATATAATCTGATATTAGTTTTAAATCTGTACTCTCAATTACTTTTGAAGTTTTAATGTATAAATAGTTTTTGTCGGCAATAAACCAATCAGAATAATTTGCTGAAGCCACATCGATGCCTTCAATTTTCTTCAAACCTAAATTCCATGTATAATAATAAACATTGGTATTGTTTTTAAAATAATCAGGTCCAATTCTCTTAAAGTTACTGCCATCAATATTTGTTAATTTGCCTTGGCAATAAATTTGATTATTCTTATTATAAAAACCATAAGCGTAGTTGTCTGCATCTGGAACATATACATAATCATCAGTACCACAAATTGGAGATGACTCAACCCATTTACGTTTGGTATAGCCTTCAGGAATTTTTAAAGTAATATCTTTTACTGCGTTATTAGTCTTTTTATTTTGACCATTTGCGATTGAAAAAACGCTTAAGAATATAAAAAATATTGTTTTCATGAGTTACATTTTATATTGTTGAAACAATGAGTTTTGTCGCTTTAATCAATGCAGTCATAAAAGCCACTATCAATCTTTTTTATCAACTTTTTTACTAATTTACGATAGAATCTACTGTTTTGTCTAGCTGCTTTTTTACTTTGAAAATAGATCAATCCAGTACCGGTCACTGTACCTAGATTAATTTCATAGCAGTTTTTATCTGTAATTAAAACTTTTTTGGTTTTAATAAAGTCTCCTTGAATAATTAACACATCACCTTCTTTTGCTTTAATTTCAAATTTGCCATCATTGTCTGTTTTTGTCTTTCTTTCCGTTCCTATTATTTCAATTGGAACTTCAGCAGCTGGTAAAGGAATGCTTGCATACTCGGAATTATCAAAAACGAACCCTCTGATTAATTTGGTTTTTGTTCCTGTGTCCTGCGCAAACGACAGAATAGCTAGATGAAAGAAAAATAGATGTATAATTTTTTTCATGAATTACTTTTAAATATTCGAAACCTGCCTTTTGCAGACTTTTAGTCAATAATTTGCACAATTATTCTAACTTTAATTGTATCCTTATCACGCCATTTTATCCATCCCTTAATGCCTTTGTATTTTTTACTTCCAACAATATTTTCGGCAGGTTTAATTTCAGCCCATTCATTTTGAACATCTGTTACTTTTAGAGCACAATCATCAATTAGATTTATTTTTGATCCGCCTGGACTGTTATAAATGGCGGTTTTATTATCAATAGTTATCATTTGTACATTTTGGAGATAACTTTTCCAGCTGTTATAGTCATATTGTTTCTCAATCTCTTTTCCAGCTTTAATATATCCAATTTCTTTAGTTTTTTCATTTAAGATCACTTTAAAATATTTAGGATTTGATTCAATTACCGTAAATTTTAAAGTTGTTCCATAACTACCTAAACCTATATTGATGCGGCCTTCACTTTCAGCTGTGCCTGAACTGGCAGATATGGCATAAGGTTTGAATTTTGTTTTTAAAACACTTGAATTGATTTCGATGCTCCCGCTGTTTTTTCCCAGATAAACCTGGTCAAAAGTTATGGTATCGATTACTTCATCAAGATTTTTAGATAAATATATAGGTAATGCTTCATGGGAGTTAATTTCCAGTATCCCAATTCCAATAGTATTTTTAGTTTCAATTTCCAGAGGTTTGTTTTCTGAAATGCAAGAAACAAACAGCAGAGAATATAATAGTCGAAATAGTTTTTTCATAGTTAATTGTTTTTTTTCTATTTAGTTATCCAAATATTCATTCCCTTTTAAATCCAGCCAGCCCTTTTGTCCATTTGGCAATTCAAAACGTGCAAAATTCTCGTTAAAGTTTTCAAGTTTTTTATATTTTATTTCTTTTGTTATTGGGTAAAATGTAAATAATCCTGCTTTTTCAATTAAATAAGTTTGTTCATCGATTGCTTGAATTGAATCTAAGTTTTTAGGTAGTTTATCATTAAATGCTACTATTTCTTCACTTGGATTTTCTGCGATTAAGTATTCAATTGTGGTTAAGTTATATTTTCCATTTTTGAGTTTTGTATAGATCGTGATTGGATGCTGAATACTATGACCTGTTATTTCAGACAGTAATGTTATTGATGCAACTTCATCTAAAAACTGAACAGTTTCAAATTCATTAGAATTCAATAGTTTCAAATCTTTTCGAAACTTTCGGACATTAGGAACTATAGAACTAATTGAGATAGAGTATGGTTCCAAATAGAATGATTCCTTTTCTTGAATGATCTTAAATTCAGCTTTCTGACTATCAAAATAATCTGAAAAACTAACACTGAAAGGCGTCCCTTCTATATTGTAATCGCTTATTTTGGAATCTTTTCCGGTTAAATTTATTCTTCTCAAAGAATTTTTTTCAATAATTTGCATCATAGGAATGTGTTTAATGAAGCTACAGGCTTTTAGGTTTTCTATGTTTAGATTTTGAAAAGTATAATTGTAAAGATTGATTTTTCCTTTTCGATAACCAGCGATAAAAAAGTCATTAAAAGCAATAGAATCAAATGTTTTGTTTATGACGTTTTGATTATAAATATCTTTAATTTTTAATTTCTTATGCCATGTGGTATCCGTTCTGTAGAAACCATTATTAAGTTGCACTTCAGCTCTATTTGTGTAAAATACTTCAGGAGGAGTAAGGCTGTTGCGTTTTTCTGTTATATAATTTTTGAAAGGCTTGTTTAAGTCATTTTTCTTGAACAAAAAGAGCATTTTTTCTTTCTCTGGTGCAATTAAGCCTTCATCATGCAAAATTATTCTTTTGTGATCTCCAAAATCCAGAAAACAATAATGCATTAAAAACTGCTTCGAAGGTTTTTGGGATGAATTCTTAATGAAATCTATGGTTAAGAAGTTTTTATTATACTTATATAATTGATAATTTTCCTCACCACTTTTATTTTTAGTTATAATCTTTTTAGTGTCTAAATTCTTAAAGTCAACTTCTGTAATATCTGACGAAAAAATTGTCCCGCTATCTTTTTTGACTTCATTTATTTCTTCTAAAGTGACTTCGTCTAATTCATACTTAAAACCTTCAGATAGGGATTCGTAATCATTCATGTTAGGCAACTGCAATTTATAATAGAGATCTCCTTTTTTTATGATAATCCCTTTATCAGCATTAATAAATTGTAATTGACCTTCTTTTATTTTAAAGGTTTTTTGACTGAAACAGATCTGAACCACAAGAACAAAAATGAAAAGTGATTTCTTAGAGTATTTTGTAATCATCAAATAATAATTTAATTAGAGAAAGATAGCATTTTTAGAAGAAGGAATGATTTTTTTTTTTCCAGTTTCTACTTAGATAGATGCTTTTGTAATATAAAAGGTTGGGACAGTTAAGAGATATATTTTCAAATGTCTTAGAATTTTGACTTAACGGGACTCGAACCAAATTTTCTTGTAAATACAGGAGTCTAAGAATTGAAGCAATTGAAACAAGATTTTTTGAACCACAAAAAAGCCTGAGAAATCTAGATTTCTCAGGCTTTATATTTTTTAGTAGCGGGAAGCATTGAAATATCTAACCGATTTTTTCATGATTATTACCAGACAATAAAATGCACATATTAAATTTATTTTTGAAAGATAAAACTATCCAAGGAGTTAGAAAAAGCAAATTGTAAAAATTTAGTTTACTTCTTTTTCTGCTTTTTTGGTTTACATATCCATATATTTGAAGATTAATCAATGTGTAATATTTATTAGCAAACAAAATCTAGAAAAATTATCTAATGGAAATAAAAACTAAAAATAATAGGGTATTAATTTTTAGACAAACTATAGATGAAAGAATATGGGAAACTAAGGCTGAAATGTCTGCAGATAATGACTTCCGTAAATTCAATTATCAATTCTCCTTTAAGGAAAAAATAATTTCTAAAAAATACATTATTGAAGGTTATGATTTCAATTCATATTTAATACATTTTATTGATAGGTTTATTGAAAACGAAGAAAAGATATTAAAGATTTCTAGAAAAATCTTAGATGATATTAAGAATGTAAACGATAATTTGACGTTGAAACATAATTCGGAGAATTCACCATTATTTTATGTGCGAATTTTGGACATTGTAAATTATTCTTTTAAATTATATTTTTCAACAAATTATGGTTATGAAGAATATATTATAAAGTATTTATTATATGATAATGGAGATTTTGTCATAACCAAAGTAAAAAGGAAACTTTGTTATTAAAAATCTAATTTAATAATCTGAACCATACATTATAAAAAAAGCTCCAGATTTCTCTGAAGCTTTTTGTCTGTGTAGCGGGAACAGGACTCGAACCTGTGACCTTCGGGTTATGAGCCCGACGAGCTGCCTACTGCTCTATCCCGCGATGTTTCGGGTGCAAAGATACACACTAAATACGGTTATGCAAAGAAAATTCTGGAAATTTTTAATTTAACATCATTAATTTTAATAAGTCGTTAATTTATAATGATTTAAAAAATGAAAATCTAGTTTTATAAATTAATGAGCTGTTTTCTTTTTTCGTTTCCCAAGCCAAATCAATAAACCAGTAATGGGTAAGGTTACAGCAAAAAGACAAACAATGAATGCAAGTATTTTAGTTGGATAGCCATAAATGCTTCCGGTATGGATGGGATAAACCAGTCGTTTCAGTTTGTCTCCTCTCGAAAAGGATTCATATGGTCTGATCTCGATACCTTTGCCGGTGTATTTGTCAAAATAAATAGCACTCGACTGATTTGGAATACTGAACTCTAAGTTTTCTTTTAGCACCAGTATACTGTTGATAGTATCTGCCGGCATTCTGATTTGGATGTTGCCTTTGTATGGAAATATACTGTCAGTTTTTTGATATAGCGTCTGATAAAAAGCAGTTTTATCAGATTGAGGATCAATTTTAGTTGGGTTTTCTACTTTCGGAGAAGGTTTTTCCGTACTACCGTTGGCTATAAAATACATTCCGTTTTCAAACCATTTAAATGACCATGTTAATCCTGTCAGAGCAATAATCAGTAAAAATAGGAAAGTGTAAAATCCAAAAGTCGAATGAAAATCCCAGTTGACTCTTTTAAAAGAGGCTTTCCATTTAACAGTAAGACGCTGTTTCAGGTTTTTAGCTTTTTTGGGCCACCATAAAACAATTCCCGAAATCAGCATGAATACAAAAATTAAACAGGAACATCCGGTAATAATTTCACCAATATCTTCCATTAACAGATGTCTGTGTATATTTAAAACAATAGAGAAAAACCGGTTTTCCTGCGCAATAGTCCCAAGTACTTTTCCTGTGTAAGGATCTACCGAGAAAATCTGGCTATCTCCTTCGCTGTCTTTACCCACAATTGTCATAGTACGCTTAGGATCGTTGTAAACTACAATTCGGTTTATTTTTTCAATGCCATATTGTTTCTGAATGTCAGCAGTACAATCATCAATTGTTTTTTTACTGTTGCCGACATTAGATACATTATAAAATTCGGGATTGATAAATTGGTCGATTTCTTTTTCGAATACCAAAAGACTGCCTGTCAAAGCTACTGTAAATAAAATAAGACCTGAAGCAAGTCCTAACAAAAGGTGTAATTGTCCAATTTTTTTCTTCAATTTTTTCTTCATGTACTATTTGAATTATTACTGCAAATCTATACTTATTTAGACTAAATTTTAAATATTTTGTTATGAATCTAAATAAATAAAGATATTTACTTGTTAAACAACTATTAATTTTTACTTTTGCACAGTTTTTATTTAGAATGAATAAAAACAAATACTAACCAAATTTAAAAATCAATGAAATATCTTAGTTTAAGAACATCACAATTTTTATTTAGCATTAGCTTTTTATTTATAGTCATTTCATCTTTTGGTCAACAAAATCACGGAAAGATAAAGGGGCAAATCACAACTTCTGACGGGCAGCCTGCCGAAGATGTAAACATTATTCTTAAAAACTCAAAATATGGAACTTTTACGAATGATGGCGGTTTTTTTGAAATAAACAGGGTAAAAGCCAGTACCTATACCCTCCAAATATCTTTAGCTGGTTATGAAACTTCTGAACAGGAAGTTACAGTTGAAGATGATAAAACTGCAACGGTTAATCTGCAGCTAAAAGTTTCAAACAAAGAATTACAGGAAGTTGTAATTAGCAGTAGAAAAAGTTTATTATCGAAAAAAACACAAACAGTGGCGAGAATGCCGCTGAAAAACCTTGAAAATCCTCAGGTGTACAATGTAATCCATAAAGAGCTTTTTCAGGAGCAGGTAGCAATCGATATCACAACTGCTATGAGAAATGCTCCAGGAGTTGTACCGCTTAATTATCCTTCAGGAGGTTTTGCACTTATTTTTAGAGGTTTTACTGTTGGTATTAATGCCAGAAACGGAATGGAAACGTTGTCAGGTCGTTCTTCTGTTGGTATTGCAAATATTGAAAGAATTGAAATATTAAAAGGGCCTTCAGGAACTTTATTTGGTTCTTCTGCATCTTCTTTTGGTGGTGTTGTCAATTTAGTTACTAAAAAACCGTTTGAAGCCACAGCTACTGAAGTAGGATATACTGCTGGAAGTTACGGTACACATCAGCTTACTGCAGATATCAATACACCGCTTACCAAAGATAAAAAAGTACTTTTCAGACTTAATGTAGGGGTAAATAAAGCAAAAAGTTTCCTTGATTACGGGTATTCTAATACTTTGTCTTTTACTCCAAGTCTTACTTTCAAAGCAACAGATAAACTTACTTTTAATATTGATGCTGAGCTATATAATGCGAAAAGTACTAAACCTTTATATCCAGGGGCAACTGCTACATCAGGAGTAACAAACCCAGCCGATATTAAATTAGATTACAAAAAATCATTGGTACATGATGATGCCGATGCTAAATCTACAGCTTCAAAAGCTTTCGTACAGGCAGAATATCAAATATCAGATAACTGGAAATCGACTACGTTATTTTCTTATGTGGGTGAAAATGTAGAGTATAGTTATCAGGTGTTGCCAACCTATACTTCTCCAACTACAGCTACTATTCGTGCTACTGTGTTTGGACCAATATCAAGTAACTATACTAATATTCAGGAAAATATTAATGGGGAATTTAAAACTGGAATCTTTTCACATAAATTAGTTGCAGGTGCAAATTACAGATATTATTCAGATACATTTTCATCTACTCCAACCCCAACAGCTCCATTTAGAACAATTGACGTAACAACTAATTTTGTTCCGGTTAGAAAAAAAGATATTGATGCAGTATTATTAGCACCGGTTATCAGAGCAGGAAGAGATGAGCATACGATAAGTTCTTATGCTTCTTATGTTTTTGGTGTTGCAGACAGGCTGTTTCTTATGGCAAGTTTGCGCGTTGATGATTTTGAGCGTAAACAAAGTGGTACAGTAGCAGGATACAAACAAACTTCAGTATCTCCCAAAAGTGGTGTAGTATTCCAAATTCTAAAAGATCAGCTTTCTCTGTTCAGTAATTATATGAATGGATTCCAGAATATTGCTCCTGTAAATCAGCCGGACGGTACACAATTTGTTCCGGATCCTCTGTATGCTAATCAATGGGAGTCAGGAATAAAAGCGGAATTGTTCAACAAAAAATTAAGTACAACAGTAAGTTATTATGAGATTACAAACGATAACGCATTAATAAGACAAGCTGATTTAGTTTACCAACAGGATGGAAGACAAGTAAGTAAAGGAGTTGAATTTGAATTTCTTGCAAATCCAATTCCTGGATTAGATATTACAGCAGGTTATGCATATAATGATAACCGCATCGAAAAAACAAGTGATGCTAATAAAGCTATAGAAGGAAATAAAGCAGCTGATGCTCCTGAACACGTTGCGAATTTTTGGGCTTCTTATAAACTTCAAAATAAGTTAAAAGGTTTAGGCGTAGGTTTTGGTGCAAATTATGTAGATGAAAGTTATCTGACAACTGCTAATACGTTTTATATTCCGTCTTATACTATTTATAGCGCAACCGTATTTTACGAGCAGCCAACATGGAGAGTGGGACTTAAGGTAGATAATTTAACTAATGAAAAATATTGGAGTACTTGGGCAGCACCTCAGGCACCTACAACTATTTTGGGAAGTCTGACGTTTAAGTTCTAAACTGTTTTTATACCAATAAAAAAGACCTCTATTCGCAAGGATAGAGGTCTTTTTGGTTATGATTTATAAGTTTTACACTGCTATCTCAGATTCGAGAGATTCCTTAATAACAGGATAATTTACCTTTCCGTTAGCAGTAAGCGGTACATTATCTAAGTAAATTACTTTTAAGGAACTGGAATGAAGGCTCAGTTTTGCTTTTAAAACGTTTGCAATTACTTCTTTGTTTACGTTTTCATCTGTATATAACACAGCTAAATGTTTATCATGGATATTCAGGCAAATAAAAGTTTGTCCTCCAAGCGTGTTTTTAAGCAGCAATTCAATTTCATCCAGATTGATACGGGTACCAAATAGCTTTACGATTCTTTTTAAACGGCCGGTAATAAAATAAAAGCCTTCAGAATCTACTCTTGCCTGATCACCTGTATGCAGTTTTTCTTGCTGATCATAAAACTGCAAATCGGCTCTTCTTTCGGCATAACCGCCAAAAATATTTGGGCCATAATAAATCAGTTCAGAGGTTTCATTGTCGATTTCGAAACGCCCGTTTTGAATAGCCCTCCCAATAGAACTTGCCTTTCTTAACAGGTCTTTTGGAGGTAAAAACGACATACGTCCGCTGGCCTCGGTTTGCCCGTATTGTGCGAAGAATTGTTTACCAAACTTTTCGGTGTATTCTGAAATAATTTCTACTAATTTATGACTCAGCATTCCACCTCCATGAGTGAAATAACGTAATGAAGGATAGTCTTTTCTGAAAAAACCGATACTATTCAGCATTTCATAAAAATAAGGCACACCTCCTAAAGTCGAATATCCATAATGCTTCAAATCTGACCAGAATTCTTTTTGAAAAGGATCTTTATCCGTACATACAATCTGATGTGATTTAATACAATTCGTATGAAAAATAGACAATCCAAATACCGAATGAACAGGGACATTCAAAGGCACGATATCATCTTCTTTTATAGGCAGATATGCTAAGATAGATTTGGCATTTTGTACCAGATTATCAATAGAAAGCCGCACAAATTTTGGAGACCCCGTTGTTCCGGAAGTACTCAGGAGTAACTTAACTTTGGGATGTATCGGATAAATTGAATTTTCATTTCGTCTGAAAAGCATTATAGTATCAGAAACATTTACTGCGGTATAGCCTTCAATAACAGTTCTTGACGGATCATAAATGTAATAAGGAGTATACTTAGCTTCTAAGTTTTCCTTGAAATCAGTATTGGTTCCCTGTCCCAGTAATGCAATGGTATATCGGCTTGGATAAAAATTCAATAAAGTCTCAATAGCAGGTAACTGATTGTCGTTATAAATAAAAACGACAGATCGTAAATCATCAATTTCGAGTGATTGATGCATTTGTTGTATCGATTTAGAAGCACCTGTAGCAGCATCCGTAAAGATTAAGTTTTCGTTTTTTGAGATTAATTCATATAATTCCATGATTCTAATTTTGGTTTCTAATTAATTTCAAATCCGTGTTTTTTAAGGATACCTTTTATTTTTTCAACGCTTCCCATATCCAGAATATCTTCCATGTCTATTGATATATTATAGGTTCTTTCCAGTTCTTCAACCAGTACCAGATGACTCATAGAGTCCCATTCGGCGATTCCCTGATATTCTAACTCGTCATTTATAGTTTCAACAGGTATTTCAAAAGCTCTTGAAAATACGCTGTGTAATTGTTCTGTTGTATTCATATTTTTTATTATTTAAAATTAATTTGGGGTTTATTAAATTTTGATGGTCTTCCATTTTCCTTTACGAAAGATGATAATACAGGCAACGGCCAGTACAATTTCTGAAAGGAGAATAGCTGTAAAAACACCATTGGAGCCTAAATCAAAATAAATTCCCAAGACGTAGGCAAAAGGAATCTGTACGATATAAAACATCAAAATATAAAGCCAGGTAACAACTTTTACTTCTCCAGCAGCATTGAGCGCTCTGGAAATAACCATAGTGTAGCCTAATAAAACATACGCCATGGAAATAAAATGAATGTACATCGTACTTTGAGAAATCACTTCCGGGTTATCTGTAAAAATCTTTACTACAGGAACTGCCAGAAATATCCAGCAGACAGCAATAAAAACCAAAAATCCCATATTCAGCATTCCGGCTCTCCAAACCGACTTTTCGGCACGGTCTGGCTGTCTGGCTCCGAGATTCTGTCCGGTTAATATTCCGGCTGCATTTCCAAGTCCCCAGGCAGGCATTGTCGCTATTGAGGTTACTCTTTGTGCTAAAATGTAACCCGCCAGAGCATTTTCTCCAAAGTGGGACATAATTTTGATCATGAATACCCAGCTGGAAGCAGGAATAATAAACTGAACAGTTCCACTAAAAGCCAGTTTGAGGATTCTTTTGAAAATTTCCAGATAGAATACCAATTGTGCCAAACCGATTTTCATTACTGTTTTGCCTCTGATAAGGTACCAGGCCTGATAAAGAACTCCAATCAATCGGGCGATTAAGGTTGCGATTCCAACTCCGAGTAACCCGTAAGCAGGAATGATTCCCCAGCCAAAAATGAAGATGGGGCATAAAATGATATTCAGTGCATTCGAGACCCATAATACCCGCATAGCGGTAGAAGCATCACCGGCTCCGCGAAATATTCCGTTGATTACGATTCGCAGGATCAGAAATCCACTGGAAGCAAACATGACTGCTCCATAACTATATCCTTCCTGAATCATGGCTGGAGAGAGCCCCATAAGTGCCATAATTTGGGTTGTCCAGATAGTACAAACGATACTGATAAGTACAGCAATTGGAGTTGTGATGTAAATGACCTGCATAGCGGTTTGTCCTGCAGCTTTAAACTTTTTCTCCCCAATTCTTCTGGAAATCATAGCCGAAGCCGCAATTCCTAATCCTATAGAAACCGAATAGCAAAATGTTATAAAAGTAGTCGTAGCACCAGCAATAGAAATGGCATTGGTTCCTAGTCTGCTGACAAAAAACAGGTTTGAACACACAAATAGAGATTCCATCAGCAATTCGGCAACCATTGGCACAGACAATAAAATAATCGTTCTGTTGATACTGCCTGAGGTAAAATTACTTTCCTTGCCCGATATGGAATGCCTTAAAAGACTAAAGAAGGTACGTGTTTTGAATAAGGCTTCTTTCATGAATTTTCTTTTGATGTTTCCAGTTCGGATGTTACTAATTGATATAAAGGATTGGGAATAAAACCGCTTTTTTTCATGTGTGGAAATCCTGAAGTTTCTTCATAACCATTAAATAAGCGTCGGCTATTGAAAATAAGACGCTTAAATTCCGGAATCAATAAATTATATTTTTCAAACATATCCTGTAGCTCGGGATGCTCTTCCTGATATTCTGTGATGATTTCGTAAACACAATTCCAAAAAGAAACTTCAGAATAATCTGCAGTCGTGATTAAGATATCACTTAGGTATCTGAAAAAAGCATCAAAAACAGCTATTAGAATAACCAGTGGAGCATTTTCAGGATTTGGAGATGCATTGAACATATTATCAATGAATTCCTGAGGCAGTTTTTTCTTGCCTTCTTCGTTGATTAAGATATCACCCACAAAATCCTGCAAAGCGATACGGACAGGGACATAATCTTTTAAAATAAGAATTACGTTTTGCCCGTGCGGATCAATGCATAGAGAATGTTGATAATAAATTTGCAACACTGGTTTAAGATAAGCGGTCATATAAGCTTTAAGCCATTGCTCTGTAGAAAGACCCGATTTTTCAATCAGTTCCTGAACAAGACTTTTGCCCTGATTATCTACATATAATAAAGCCGCCATCGTCATCAGATTTTCTCCGGGTTTTAGAAAATTTATCGGACTCTCTCTCCACATCGCTCCCAAAAACTCATTGTACTGATAAGGCGGATTTTCAATTTTACTGTAACTAGGATGTGTATAACTTACCGATACGACTTCTCCTAGTAGTACAACGCCCATGTTTTGAAGATGAAGATCTTTTTCTAATAAATTTTTTATCCAGTCGGTTAATTTAGGTGCAATAGATAATTGTTTGGCACATAATCCCCTGATGTGGCTGGTATTCAATATAGACATCGCTGTTTTTACATAATGTCTTTGTGGCTGACTTTGGTTAAAGAACGTACGAATGCTTTGCTGAGGACTGTACCAATCATCAGAAAGTCCCAAAGGAATCAGGAATTTCGCAGCAATATCATGTGCAAACTGCATTACAAGTTTATTCTGCCATTGCCAGGAATGTACCGGAATAAAGATGTAATCATTCGGATTTACTTCTGCTTTAGTCAGTACAGCTCTAAAAGAATTTATTTTTTCCTTGCCCAGTTCATCTTCGAAAAAACGTTGCTGATCCATACTTTCTAACAAACGAAAAGTAGTACGGCTTTTATGAGCAGCAATCCACACTAAACGGGTATTCTGACCTGATTCAGGAGAGAAGTTTTGATAATCCTGTGAATCAAAACCAATGCGTCCTTTGTTTACAATTACCCACGGATGTCCATCCAGGCTATGTTCTATAGTTTGAAAATCTGCATCTGCCAGTTCTGCTGCTGATAAACGTTTTTGTGAATGGATAAAAGCATCGGAATATAAAGTATGCAGTAATTCTTCGGCATAATGAGCCAGCGTAAAGGAATTGATACCAAAAGTTTCCTGAAGTTCGATAAAGAAATTAGGAACATCAATAGTATCGGATTCTTTTCCGTTTTCATTTCTTCGAATGCTTTCTTTTACAATATGCCAGTAATTAATAAATCTTGGGTAAGCAGAAAAAGTATAATAAATATTCTCTTTATCAGTGGCTAATTTGAAATGGGTAAGGCCGTCTTCCTGCTCGCTTATGATTTGTGGTTTTGCTAAATCTTCACGCATTAATTCAGCGATACTTTTTGCCAGCAGATTGCGGTTTACTTTGTTCCAAATCCCCGCATTAAGATGTTGCGCATCTTTAAATATATTTTCAGAAGTAATCATCTTAGTTCGTTTTTATTAATGCTTCAACATCCAGAGACTCATTTATTAATTCCATAGCATTGGTTTCTAAAAAATCGGATGATTTCATTACGCCAAATTCCTGGAAAGCAATACGTTTCTCCACTTTATAAACTTCACGGTTTGCCAGTTGGTTGATAATGATAGAATTTCGATAAGGTCCCATGCCCAAATCGGGTGTCGAAAGACCGTGGGTGTGCAGTTCCGCATTCTGAACAAAAATGTCTTTACCTTCTTTGTCAATAGTGTAATTACGATTTACATTGAATAAGCCATTATCAAGGCGCTTAATTTTGTTTTCAATTCCTTTAATAATCTCCGGTTCTTTATAGGTATAACCTGTTGCCAGAATAATATAATCACTTTGATCTTCATAAGGCTGTTCCAGTTCTGTGTGCATGAAATCCAGATTATAGGAACCGTCCGAATCTTCATCAACAGCAGTAAGACGAAGATTAGAACGCAATTCGACATTCAGAGGTTTGTTTTCTAAACTCATTTCATACAAACTGTCAAAAATTTCATTGATCAGTTCCTGATCGATACCTTTATAAAGTCCGTGTTGTCGGGATAAAAGCTGTTTTCGTTTTTCATACGTCAGACTGTGGAAATGATCTACATATTCCGGAGAAGTCAGTTCCAGAGTCAGTTTTGATTTATTATCCAAAGGGAAGAAATGAGAAGAACGGGTAAACCATTTCAGTTGTAAACCATTCTCCGTTTCAGGCAGAAGATCTTTAAAAACTTCTGCAGCACTCTGTCCTGAACCAATAATTGTTACGGAATTATTGTTTTTAATTCTTGATTTGGAATATAAATATTTCGAAGCGTGAATTACATTTGATAACTCCTTTTTCTCAATAAAATCAGGAACATATGGAGAAGTTCCGGTTCCTAAAACAATTTTTTCGGCATAATAGGTTGAGGTTATACAAGTTTGTGTATTGATGACCATAATTTTATACAAACCATCAGTATAATCCAGAGAAACAACCTTGTGAGAAAATCTTAAATTATCAAGTTTAGAAGCGACCCATTTGCAATATTCATTGTATTCTCTTCTGAAAATAAAGAAATTTTCACGAATGTAGAATTTATACAAACGTCCGCTTTCTTTGATGAAATTCAGGAACGTGTATTTACTTGTAGGATCTGCCATGGTAACCAGATCTCCTAAAAACGGAACCTGAAGTGTGGCATTATTTAACATCAATCCCGGATGCCAGTCAAAACTTTCTGACTGATCAAAAAACAGGGATGAAAGCTCGTCTACGGGTTCCATAAGGGCGGCAAGGCCAAGATTAAAAGGACCAATTCCGATACCTATGACCGAATATATTTTTTCTGTACTCATTTTACTTTTTTTATTGATTAAACCTGGGGTGCTGAAACGGGAATGTTCTGAAAATTTTTAGCAGCGGGAAATTTTACCCAATACCATTCTCTGTAACAAAAATTAAGGTTGGCTTTTTTGTGAGGCATCTCAATTACTTTCTGAATTTTGAAACCCATTTGCGCTTTGTTTATCATAGATGCGAGCGAATCTATTGCGCCTTCACCTACCATTTTTCCAACTTTGGATTCTGCAAAGACAAAATCCATCATAGATTGTGTTACAGCAGAAGTAAATTTCAGTTTAGAATCTGTTGGAGCGATAAACAAATGCGTTCCGTAATCGGATGGGAGGGAGTCGTAATAGCCCCCAACAATATCACGATTCGCCCAATATACTTCCATGTTGAAAGTAGGTACACTATTGGCTTCACCAATATAACTGTGCGAAACATCTCCGGGAAGCAGAGTGCGATAAAATAGTTCCAAATCCTTGATTGGCCAGTTCATTTGCCAGATTTTCAAAGCATGTTCACGATGAAACCATTCGTGCAGCATTTCTAAATCACGGTCAGGATCAACCGGACGAAGTGTTATCGTTACATTTTCCTTTTCGAAGTATCGGCTAAAAACTATATCCGTTCCTTCCGGCTGAATCAATTGTTTAGAAAGAAAGTACTTGTTCAGCGGATTTGGATAATTTAAATATACCGCCGGATTGGTTCTTGGTGCACTGGCTTCATCCATATTGTTAAGGCTGGTCAGCAGATTACATTTTGCAAACAGTTGAGTACTGTTTAGGAAATGCGAAGCAAGACCTGTGGTATCAGCTTCTTCTTCAGCTTGGAATGCTTCATATATCAGGTTAAGAAGCTGAGATTCTTCTGCCAGTTTGTTTTTGCCTAAAGCATTTACAATTCCGAACAGGTGATTTACCAAAAGATAATAACCCCAAAGGTTAATGATGCGGCTTTCGGCTATAAATGACCTGCTTTCACTGCCAAAATCAGGAATTATCTTTTGCAGTTCCTCAACTATTCCCTGACGGAAAAAATAGCCCTGATTGTCCCTGAAATACATTTTGGAAGGTAAAAGATGGTCATCAAATTCAATAAGTATATTTTGCTGATGAAACTCTGCTCCAAATCCGTATTTATTGAAAATGCCTACTAACGGATGCAAAGTAACTTGGAGGTATTGTTTAAACCATTCGATAGCTGTATCAGAAACCTCTTTGTCCTGTCGTTTTGCCGATTCGTTAATGATATTCAGTATTCTGGCTGATTCGCCTAAAACACCATCCTGAGATAAAGAAGCGACCATACTGACATTTTTCTTAGCATTGGCTCCGTGAAAAAGATTTTGACGTACACTTGTACTAAAACCGTCAATCACATTATCCTGGTAAATAACTGTTATGTATGCCGGATCGCAAATAAGCTGCACTTCGGGATAGTCTTTTTGGATTCCTTTTCCCCAATCCGTTTTCATGAGTTCGCTGGCATCATAACCACGGTTTAATTCATGAAGGTAATTTACGCGATAAGAATTGGTGATTTTAACATGAAGGGAAAATTTATACATCCATTCGCTTTCGGCATTGTAAACCGTACGAACCGATGAGGTTGCGGTATACGATGGTCCGAATTGTCCCAGACTGAACAAGAGTTGTTTGGACTGCATTTCTTTTACTTCAGCCTGATTTAAAAGATATTCTGCTTCCCAAGGATGCGTAGGAACGACTTTCCATTCCGGATGCAAAATCAGTAATTCTTTAGTGCTGTTATCTGCATATTTTGAAATTTCATTTCTCAGATAATCTGTCATCAGATAATCTTCAGCACTTTTTTCGAGTACATTATCGGGATGGATAAGGAAAAAATGCAACGGAAATTGCCCTGCAGTTTCAGGAGAATATTTTTTCAGTTCATCGTGAGTAAAACCTTCCCTGCTTTTTGGCAAAGGATGTACACTGTGCCCTAAAATCAGTGATTGTTCTGATTCGATAAAAGTCTGTTCAGAACTGTTGGCAGATAAATCACTGTTTTTATACTCTTCCAGATAAAAAGCCAGATTATCAATACTGTTTTGCATACGTTTTTGCGTAGGCAGTGAATCCAGTTCCGGATATTCTTTTTTGGCAAATGCAGCAACAAACTCTACAAAATCCAAAGGACTTATTTCTTTGATTTCATCAGATGTAAAATTGCGTGCAACAACTGGAAATCCAAAAGAATGAACTCCGCTTTCTGAAAAATAAGTCAAAGGAGCAAAAACTTCCTGACCGATGCCTGTAAAATCAAATCGAAGCAAAGAGCTGTGATTTATGGTTTGCATATAATCAGCCAGTGCAGGATCGTATTTCGGAATACCTTCATAACGACTCCAGTTTTTGAATTCCCTGCAAAAACAATTCAGCAGGGACTTAAAATTAACCTGCTCTGCCAGCTGCTGAAAATTAGTTGAGTTGTTGGTAGTCATTTCCGTTTTGTTTAATGAGGTTAAGAATGTTTTTGATGTCATTAAGCGTAGTCAATGGATTGAAAATGGTGAATTTGAGATAGAAATTTCCATTTACTTTAGTACTGGCAACCAAAACTTCTCCACTAAAAAATAATTTTTCTTTGATATATTGGTTGATGTTGCAATAATTGGCCTGATCCAAACCATTGACATAACGGAATACCAATACGCCCATATCAGAGTGGCACAGAAGTTCCAGATTCTCATCTTTCTCTATATGTTCAGCGGTTTGCTGAGTTGTCTCGATGATGGTGTCTGTATATTGTCCCAGTTTTTCTTTGCCCATATAGCGAAGCGTAAACCAAAGTTTAAGTGCATCAAAACGACGTGTACTCTGAATAATCGATTTGTTGATTTGTGCCGGAAGTGCATCATAATCCTGCTCTTTCGGATTGAGATAATCAGCGTGGTGCTTGATAATGTTAAGATGCAGTTTGTTTTTTACTATAAAAGCACTGCTGCTGATAGGCTGAAAGAAAGATTTATGGTAGTCGATAGTTACAGAATCTGCAAGTTCGATACCGTTTAAAAGATATCTGTATTTTTCTGTCAGCAATAATCCGCAGCCATATGCAGCATCAACATGCAGCCATAAATTATTACGTTTGGCAATATTGGCTATTTCAGTTAACGGATCAACATTTCCAAAATCGGTTGTTCCGGCAGTAGCAGTAATGGCAACCGGAATATTGCCTTTTTCTATTTCAGCTGCAATTGCTTTTTCAAGTTGTTTTGGATCCATTCGATATCTGGCATCCACACCCACATGCACAATAGCCTGTTCGCCAAGACCTAAAATCCAGGCATTTTTATGATTGCTAAAATGTGCTTTATCCGAAACAAAAATTCTGAATTTGCTGGCGTCTGGTGGTAATCCGTCTAGTTTGATGTTCCATTTTTGATATTCAAGTGAATAATAATCTCTTGCAAGCAATAATCCCATTAAGTTACTTTGAGAGCCTCCTGCAGTAAAAATACCGTCTGCATTTTCCGAATAGCCAATTTGTTTACTGGTCCAGTCGATTAGTTTTCGTTCGATAAAAGTTCCCCCGGCGCTTTGGTCATACGTGTCCTGAGAAGAATTTATGGCGCTGATTAGCACTTCGGCAGCCAGTGCCGGAATTACGACAGGGCAATTTAAATGCGCAATATATTCCGGTAAATGATAGGCTGTAGCATGTTTTACATACAATTCATCTACTTCATTCAGTAGGCTTTCATAATCAGGTAGGGGAGTATCTAAATCCACATTTTCTACCTTCGCTTTCATTTCATCAGGTCTGATTCCGCTGAAAGGTTTTTGATTATTCTTTAAAAAATCCGAAACACGGTCTTGTGCTAATTGTATGGCTTCGGAATATTCATCATTTGAGTGTTGATGAAAAATATCTTTATAATAATTCTGATCAGGAATAAGCACCGATTTTTTTTGTGCCTCATCATTCATTAATGCGTTGTTCATAATGGGTTTCATTTAGGGTTTGTTAATAGTTATTGCAGATAAATCACTTTTTTGGATAAAGGAGTTCTCTTCTTTTTTGATATTTTTAAGTTATCATCATAATATCCCAGATAGAGGAGACCTAAGGACTTTTCGTTTTCACCAAGACCAAATTCGCTCACATAATCTATAGCCACATTTTTGGTACTCCAGTAACTTCCAATGTTATTAGCAGTACAAGTGAGTGCCATATTTTGTACAGCAGATGACACAGCGGCAATTTCTTCCCATTCCGGAAGATTAATTTTAGTGTTTCGAACCAGTATTATTCCAATCATGCATACGGCATTTAAAGGATAATTCCGTAGAAAATCCAGCTTTTTCTCTAATGCATCAGGACTAAGTTCTTTTGCATAGGATTCTTTGTAATAATCAGCCATATACTCTCCGTATTCTTCAAGATATTTTCCTCTTAACACAATAAATCTCCAGGGCTCTGTCATTTTGTGATTGGGAGCCCAGGTAGCATTTATTAGAATTTCATCGAGCAGTTCATCAGGTAATTCTCCTTTGATGTATTGATCTCCAAAAATGCTTCTTCTGTTACGGATGTTTTCTGAAATTTTTTTTGGTTTGTCAGAGTTATCTGAGACTCCTGTTTTACTGGGATTGTCTTTAACTTTCATATTTTTTTTAAAATTTTTACAAGAAAAGTATTGTTATTTATATTAATTAAAAATATATTTGTAAGTAAATCTTATTTAGACTAAGTAAAAACAAAAGTATAAATTAAAACGAATAAAAAAAATAAATATGAAAAATTTTATACGAATGCCCGTACATAAATAAATTAAGTGTTCCAGATTTAATTTTATATAATGCTTATTTTTAGTGCATTGTGTTTAATGTTTCAATTGTATTTTAATAACCTAAAAAACGGATTAAATAATGAAATCACAATCAATTCTTTCAATTGAAAGGCCTACTAATGAACCATTGTCTTTTGATATTCCTACAAAACCATTAATAATAGAAATAACTCCTCAGGAAAGAAATATTTTATCAAATGTTGGTAACCTTTTGGTAAAAGCATTTGGGAGTTATGAAAATCCTGAATACATATCTTCTCTCCATCTTCATGCTTTTCAATTATTGCCGGAACGAATTACCCGAATTTTAAGTCAGTTTGGTACCGATTTTTCGGCTGGACAATATGGTGCAATCGTATTTAAAGGGCTTTTAGAAATCGATCAGGACGATTTGGGGCCGACTCCTCTAAACTGGCAGGGAGCAGATTACGGAAAATTAAATAAGTATGGTTTTATATGTTCTTTGCTTCACGGAGCCGTGCCTTCTAAACCTGTACAATATTATGCTCAGAGAAAGGGTGGAGGACTTTTGCATGCTGTAATTCCGGATGAAAAAATGTCCATGACACAGACGGGATCGGGATCTAAGACTGATTTATATGTACACACAGAGGATGCTTTTTTGTCTCATCAGGCTGATTTTTTAAGTTTTCTTTATCTGAGAAATGAAGAAAGAGTGCCATCCACTTTGTATTCTATTCGTTCACATGGAGAGGTTAATGCTGTAATGGAAAAGCTATTTGAACCTATTTATCAGTGTCCAAAAGATGCTAATTACGAAGATGAAGACACTTCAGATTCTGCACCTTTAGCTTCTGTTTTGTATGGAAACAGGGAACTTCCTTTTATTCGTTTTGATGCTGCTGAACAAATTTTCAATGAAAATGCAGGACAAACATCAGAAGCTCTTAATAATTTGATGGATTTTTGGGATGAAGCAAAAACACTGATTAATAGCGACTATATTCCAAATTCAGGAGATCTTATTTTTGTAAACAATCATTTGTGCGCACACGGACGAAGTGCTTTTGTTGCCGGTCAACGAATAGAAAATGGTGAAATCATAAAATGTGAACGAAGACAAATGCTTAGAATGATGAGCAAAACAAGTCTGATTCACATTAGATCTGTTACCCAGACCGATAATCCTTATTTTATTATGGAAGAGCATTTAGGAAAAATATTTGATCTCGATTAGGGAATCACAGTAAAAAAATAAAGGATGAGTTAATATTGCTCATCCTTTATTAATTTCTATATTTCTACTGAACTGGATTTTTTATAAAACCTACGTTCAAAAACTGGAGATTTTATAGCAACGGATTCGTTTTCAAAATTAAAATTAGTAAGATTCCAGATAATCATAATGGCCGAAAAATAATAGAGATTCAATACCAAGGCAATTCCCAAATGCATAGAGATAGTAAGCATTATCCATGTTTTTTGTGTTTTAGGAATCCAGACAAAAACCGGATACAGCATCTCGATGATAATAGTTGCCCAGCCAATAAAAATTAATAAGTATGAATGATCTGCCATCCACGAAAAATCAAAATTAAAATCCCTGTTGGCATAAGGCAAATGTATGGCTTTCCAGATAGATTCACCATTTCGCCAGTTATACCCCAATAATTTATCAAATCCCGAAAAGAAATAAGCTATACTAATATGGATTTGAAACATTCTTTTAACAGGCATAAAGTTTACTACTTTGGTGTTCTTTTTAAAAATAAAATGCAGAACTGAACAATATGTATCCGAAGGAAGTAAAATCAGATAAAACAACGACATGCTGGTAAAAAAATCAACTCCATAGATAAAAAATGAACTTCCTTTCAATAAAGAAACCTGCAAAATTAGTAACAGAAAAGAACTAAACCGGGAATAAAAACCTATTATAATGTTAATACATAACATGATAAACATTGTTTTAGCTCCTAAGATTACCGTATTTTCTGAAACTCCAATGGATTCGAAAAAAGAAGTTATTTTTGAAAAAGTAAGCAGCCAGCCAGGATGAAAAACAGACATTATATCTTGCGGAATAATACTCTTACTGGAAAAAAACGTATCAAAATCGCTTATGATTGCTAGAAAATGGAATAGTACCATTGTTCCTATTGAAATTCTGAAAAAACCGAGAAACTCAGAGTTTCCTTTTGTAACAAAAAAGAAATCTTCGACCTTTTTATATAAGATGGTGACTTTTTTCATAATTGGTTTATTTTATTTGACTAACTAAAATAAGGTTATCTGTTTTTTCTCCCTTTTTGTATCGTTCTAAAGTAGGGTAATCGTATAAATAAAGTTTGGCAGTACATTTAGCTGCTCCATAGTTTTCCTTAAGTACACTTTTTGCAATTTGTTTCAGTACAACATCCAGGTATTGATGGTATTGAGATTCATTTTTCTTTTTGGAAGCAACCACTTTATCCATAAACATATTAAAAACAGAAGTGTACCGAACGATGCTTTCCTTACTCTTCAATTCCGGCATAATTCGTTCTTCCAAAACATTTCCTTCGGCATCCTGCAATTCAAAAAGCAATATAAAATCACTGGCGACATTGGGCGCAAAAAAGCCATATCCGGTATCAAAACCTGTATACGCAGTAAATATACTCACTGGTTCAAATTCTGTAATTATGTTTGAAAGCTCATAAACAAATGGTTTTTTATATTCTTCCTTGTCATAATAAAAACCGTAATAACCATCAAAAGTTCCTTTTAGTCCAATGGTAAACACCAGAAAGAGTAAAAGGAATATTCCAAAAAGCTGCCATTTTCTTTTCATTTTTAATGTATTTGATTGAAACTCTTTTTCATTAAAAAAACAAGGACAAACTTTTATTGTCTGACCTTGTTTTTAGTAGTTATTGATATTGTTTGATGACATTGATAACTTGTTGATTTAGGTTTTTATCAATAGCTATTTTGGTAGTTCTGGTTAGCACTCTGCTAAAGGCTTTTGTACCCATGTAGTCATTACAGATATTGTTTTCGTCAATACCAACAACGGACAGCCTGCTAAAATTACTAACATCTTTCTCAGACAATTTGGTAGCACTGATCACAATTTTATTGGCTTCAATTCCAATATTTCCATCCAGAGAAGCATATTTGTATTTTGATAATATTTTATCAAGTCTTACTTTGATGTCCCCAAAAGAGTTCCAATCAATATCTGCTCTTTCAAAACAGCCTTTATGAATGACATTCAGTTTTGTGAATTTTGTCAGCTTATCCCAGTTTTGAATTCGGGTAATGTGCTGGATTCTTTGTGTATGGACAATGTAATTCAGAAAACCGGCGCCTCCAAATTTGGTGTATTCTTTATCAAGTGCGATAAGTCCGTCGATATCTGCTTTAGACATTTCCTTAACATCTTTGATCAGGAAATTATTATCGACTAAATAATTTCCATTGTCGTTGTAGACGAGCATTTTATTGGGTTTGCATTGGGAAAATAATATCAACCCAAAGGCTATAACACCAATAATTAATAGTGTTTTTGTTTTCATAATTCTAGTTTTTTATAAACCTACTCTTTTTGGCTTTTCGGCTTCCTCCATTTTAAATGTTGTATTTTAAGTAAAAGTACTTTTGTTTAAAACTTTGGTAAAGAGTGTAATAGCCCTTTTTATACGGGTGTTTTTCCCCTTTTATAAAAACTAAGATTAGCCTTTCTAGGTGAGATTAAAAATAGATGTCAGGCTGAGCAGAGTCGAAGCCTGATTCAGTTAAAAAATCTTCGACGAAGTTTATCCTGAACAAAGCCGAATGAGCTCAGGATGATATGATAAAATGTAAGGATCAAAGAGGGATTAAGGATGTTGAAGACAGTTAATTAAAAAGGAACTTCAAGTGCAGACAAAATTTCTTTGATTGAAAAATGAGCGCCGCAGACAAATTCATCCGCAGCTCCATAATATATTGTTAGTTTATCGCCTTCTACAACGTGGCCATTAGTAAAAACCACATATCCGAAAAAACCGCTAAGTTCATAATTTTCCAGAGGTATCATGATAGGTTCAAGAGTTCTTGCAATTACTTTGGAAGGATTTTTTAAATCCATTAAAAAAGCACCCAGGCAATATTGATGTTCGGCATTTGCTCCATGATAAATTTCGAGCCAGCCTTTGTCTGTTTTAATCGGGGCAGCACCGGCACCAACTCTTGCGCTGTCCCAAAGGCCTTTTCTGGTTCCCAAAAGAAAATGATGGTTTCCCCAATGAATACCATCCGGAGATTCTGCAAGCCAGATATAATTGCCTCCGATCTGCGGACTTGATGGGCGATGCAAAGCATAAAATTTACCGTTGATTTTTTCTTCAAAAATGGCACAATCTTTATTATGCGGAGGAAATATCATCGATTTTGATTCAAAATGTTTCCAGTCTTTAGTTGTTCGAAGTCCAACACCCACGCCATTGGAAGAAACGGCAGTATAAGTAATATAATAAGTGTCTTCCAGTTTACTTACCCTGGCATCTTCAATACCGAATTGCTCCAGTATTCCTGAACCGAATAATGAGTCATAACCTTCGGGAGCATAAAAATGAATGCCATCGTCGCTGCATAAAAAGCCTCAAATGAGAAAGTGTAGTCAGATAGTCAAGTCCTTTATATTGAATTATTCGTGCATCTGTAGCAACGAGATCAGGATCATTTAGCGGAATTTCAATGATTTCAACTTTACCTAAATCATTAACTGACGGAAAGAAAATAATGCCTTCTTTTTGTGCAATACTTTCGGCAACCCTTACCAAAAGCCATGTTTTTTGTTCAAATAGAAATACACCGGGATTTAAAAGACTGATAATTTGTAAGTCAGGATTACTCGGCTGCAGGTCTTTAGGCATCAATAGCGGGTTTTCGGAAAATCTTCGTGCTAAGTCTTTCATAATTAATTAGTTGTTTTTTTAATTGTCGTAATATAATTAAAAGATTGAGTAATTAGGAATGATAACCATAAAGAAAGCATTTTTATGCACAGAATATTTTATATAATGATATTAGAATATTTATAAAATTTTCGTTTAAAAGGTTTCTTTAATATTTGACTTTTTAAAACTTTTTAATTCAAATAGTCTGATTTTCTGAATTTTATATTTAATTTTAAGGTACGGATCTAAAATTTTAATTTATGAAAAAAAGTATTTTAAAAGGTGTGTTGCTAGTAGGTATTTTAGCTTTTATGCTGGCTTGTAATAATAAACAGGAAGTGCAGGTAATTGATAAAGAGCAAATAAAAAAAGAAATTCAGGCTAAGGAAGATGAGTTTGCCGCAACCTACAATGAAGGTAAAATTAAAAACATTGGCTATTATGCAGATGATGCGGTGACTTATTATCCAAATGCTGAACCGCTGGTGGGCAAAGAGTCTATTTTGGAATTTCTGACAGCAGATTTAGCAGAGGGTTCTAAAAACAAGATATCTTTTAAAACAGGTGAAGTTTTTGTATCCAGTGATGGTGTTCAGGTTTTGGAAACAGGAACTTTTCAGGTAAAAGATTCAACGGATATACTTCTTAATAAAGGAAATTATATGAGTTTTTTTGAAAAAAGAGATGGCAAATATGTTTGTGTGAGAGATATGAGTGCTTCTGATATTGTAGCTAAATAAGGCATTTTTTAAATAATAATGGAGGCTGTCTTTTTAGACAGCCTCATGAAAAAAGTTTTTAGCGTCTTCTTCCGCCTCCAAAACCTCCGCCGCCGCCTGTGCGTCCTCCAAAACCACCTGCATGTCCTGAAGAAAAATTTGATGATCTGGATGGTGTATTAAAAGAGCGATTCGAGGTCCCTGTAGAGGGACGGGTTGAAGTAGACGAACCTCTTGATCCAGATCCAAACTGGCGGTCTGATGTTCCTGCCGAAGGGCGGGTAGATGAAGAACTTCTGTTGGTATGGCGATCTGAAGTTCCGGCAGATGGGCGTGTTGAATTATTTCTGGTGGTATTATAACTTCCGTTGGCTCTGTTGTTAGAAACAGTATTTGATCGGTTTCTCTCACTATTATAATGATTAATTTGATTTCGGTTGTTAATGATCACAGTATTGTTTCCACCGTGATAGTGACCTCCGTAATAACCACCATGATAATACCAATTATTATGACGATAAATACCTACTGCCATTATGGTAAAAGCTGCAAAATAAGGAGGATAAAAACCATAATAATAAGGAGGGTAATACGGAACGTAGGCAGGAGAATAGACGTATTGTACGATTGGCTGGGTCTCGACAACAACGGTAGTTGTAGCGGGAACATTAACTGTAACAGGGTTTGAACCTGTATAAGCAGGATTTGCAGTTACAGAAGGAGTATCCTTAGTAGCTGGCTCAATAACATAATCTTTTCCGTAAAGATCTTCGTCACCTACAATCTGTAGCGAAACCTTTCCGTTTTTATCCTTATTAACTAATATTACTGCTACATCCTGTGTTTCTTTTTTATTGACATTGACCTGAAGAATAAAAGTAAAAGCGTTACCATCTTTTTTTGTGACTACCTTTATAAAGTCAGCTTTTTTATCAAGATTCAAATCCAGATTATTAATGCCTGTTTCTTTCAGGTTTAAGTTTTTTTCGAATTCTTCGATAGTTTTAGATTTTTGAAAAAGGGATAATACAGCATAAAGATCCAGATTGTCCCCGGGCAAACCTAATGCGGGTGTATCTTCTTCTGTTTGGGAAAATACAGGCTGATTGAATAAACTTATTATAACTACTAAAAAAGGCAAAAAGATTTTTTTCATGGTATAATAATTTAAGATTACTATGCAAGTTAGTGAATATCAATGGTATAAAAAAAGTATTTTTCGTATCTTTCAGTTTGTTATCTTAGTAATTGGATTGTCTTTTTATAAAGTATATTCTTTCTTGGTAGCATTCAATAGTTTTTCTTAGTTTTTTAAATTCATAGATTTTATCTATGAAAGTAGATTGATATAATATAGATGCTTGATGAAGACTCTTTGTTTAGTTTGTAAATTCGTAATTCCGTTAAATAATAAAAATCAAAAAAATAAATTATGGAAAATCAATCAAATGACATTAGTAAATGCCCTTTTCATAATGGCAGCATGGACAAAGCAGCAGCTTCAGGAACAAAAAATCGTGACTGGTGGCCAAATCAGCTGAAAGTAAATATCCTGAGACAGAATTCTTCTTTATCGGATCCGTTGGGTAATAATTTTAATTATGCCGAAGCTTTTAAAACTCTGGATCTTGAAGCTTTGAAAAAAGATTTACATGATCTGATGACGGACTCACAGGATTGGTGGCCGGCAGATTTTGGTCATTACGGAGGACTTTTCATAAGAATGGCATGGCATAGCGCAGGAACGTATCGTGTACATGACGGAAGGGGTGGTGCCGGTGCAGGACAACAGCGTTTTGCTCCTCTTAACAGCTGGCCTGACAATGTAGGCCTTGATAAAGCAAGAAGGCTTTTATGGCCAATCAAACAAAAATACGGACAAAAAATATCCTGGGCAGACCTTATGATATTAACCGGAAATGTCGCTTTGGAATCGATGGGGTTTAAGACTTTCGGTTTTGCAGGAGGACGTGCCGACGTTTGGGAACCGGATGAATCAGTTTATTGGGGGGCAGAAACAACATGGCTTGGAGGAGATGAACGTTACAATCATGGTTCAGAAGGCGTACCGGAAAATCATGGAGCGGTAGTTTCTGATGATAATGCAGATGGAGATATTCATAGTAGAAATTTAGAAAAGCCACTTGCTGCTGTGCAAATGGGACTTATATATGTAAATCCTGAAGGACCGGACGGTAATCCTGATCCTATTGCTGCTGCCAAAGATATTCGGGATACTTTTGGACGTATGGCAATGGATGATGAAGAAACGGTAGCCTTAATTGCCGGAGGACACACATTTGGAAAGACACACGGAGCAGCTCCTTCTGATCACGTGGATAAAGAACCGGAAGCTGCAGGTATAGAATTACAGGGATTTGGCTGGCAAAATAGTTTTGGTTCCGGTAAAGGTTCTGATGCTATAACGAGTGGATTGGAAGTGACCTGGACCAAAACGCCAACACAATGGAGTAATAATTTCTTCGAAAATTTATTTGCCTTTGAATGGGAATTGTCTAAAAGCCCGGGTGGAGCACACCAATGGGTAGCCAAAAATGCAGAACCGATTATTCCGGATGCTTTCGATAGTAGTAAAAAACATTTGCCAACGATGCTTACTACAGATTTGTCATTAAGACTTGATCCTGCTTACGAAAAAATATCCAGACGTTTTCTTGAAAATCCGGATGATTTTGCAGACGCTTTTGCACGTGCATGGTTTAAGCTGACGCATCGTGATATGGGACCTCGTGCCCGTTATTTGGGAGCAGATGTTCCTCAGGAAGTATTGTTGTGGCAGGATCCTCTTCCGGAAGTAAACCATCCTTTGGTTGATGCCAACGACATTGCTCAGTTAAAAGAAAAAGTACTAAATTCAGGTTTAACAGTTTCACAGCTGGTGTCAACAGCATGGGCATCTGCTTCTACTTTTAGGGGATCAGATAAGCGAGGAGGTGCAAATGGGGCGCGTATAAGCCTGGCTCCGCAAAAAGACTGGCAGGTCAATAATCCGGCTCAGCTTAAAGTGGTTTTGGATAAACTTGAAACCATTCAGACAGAATTTAATGCACAGGGAAGTGGTAAAAAAGTTTCATTGGCAGATTTAATTGTTTTGGCAGGAAATGCAGGAGTTGAGAAAGCAGCAAAAGATGCCGGACATTCAGTAAGTGTGCCATTTTCTGCAGGACGTACTGATGCTTCTTCAGAGCAGACAGATGTTGAATCATTTGGTTATCTTGAACCAAGGGTAGATGGTTTCCGTAATTACCGAAGAACAAAATCATCAGTTTCGACAGAAGAACTCCTTATTGATAAAGCTAATTTACTGACCCTTACAGCACCCGAACTTACTGTGCTTTTAGGTGGATTACGTGTATTGGATATCAATACTGACGGAAGTAAAAATGGGGTATTTACAAATCGTCCTGGCCAGCTTACCAATGATTTCTTTGTGAATTTATTAGATATGAATACGCAATGGAAGGCTTTGTCTGATGATAAGGAACTTTATGCAGGAAACGACCGTAATTCAGGTCAGCCAAAATGGATTGGAACACGTGCAGATCTTGTTTTCGGTTCTAATTCTGAATTAAGAGCTGTAGCTGAAGTTTATGCAGGAAGTGACGCTCAGGAAAAATTTATAACTGATTTTGTTTCCGTATGGAATAAAGTAATGAACTTAGACAGATTTGATCTGATTTAGTAAATTAATTATAGAAAGAAATTTATTTGAGGAGCCAGTTTATGGCTCCTCTGTTTTTTTATGAAGGCTTGTATTTTTAAAAAGAAATATTTGCTTTTCGGATTTTATACGGCTGTCTCAGATTTTATTTTCTGAATTATTTCTAAAGTCCTTTTTTCAAAAGTCTGCTCATTGACAGGTATGACAACCGATTGAAATAACTTCATCAAATCTTCCGAATGGTTTGCTGTTTTTTGTGTTTGAAGGTTAAAAGCAATAAATTTTATCCACAGAATTGCTTTTAATTTGGTTTCGTTTTCATCCCACATTTTCATTTCAACCAGGAGTGTGTTTTCAGAATACTGAATCAGTTGCGATTCGATTAAGACCGTTTCCATTGTAAAAGCAGGTTTGATATAACTTATCTGATTAGAACTTACTACCCAGCTAAGACCAGTTTTTTTCATGTATTGAAAAACATCAAGATCATAATGTTCCGCAATTTGGTCTTCACGGGTATTTAGAAAATACTCCAGATATTTTGAGTTGTTTAAATGATTAAAAGGATCGCAGTCCTGGAATCTGATTTTTCTTTTGGTTTTAAGTATTCTTTCCATTGTTAAATATATTGCTCAGATACCGATCGGTATATGAAGGGTTAAATTTTTTTCTTTTTAACTTTTAACTTTTTTAAAGCTTTCTATTATAGTCGAATCAATGAAGTCCATAGCATTGATAATGAATTCCGGGTCATTATGAATAAAAGCAAGCAGCGAGCTTCCTTCGATTTGAGATAAAATTATTTTGGCATTTTTAAGCGCATCAGTATCAGAGAGAATTTCATTATTTAAGATTCCTTCCTGAATAATATTGGTTAAACCTGATGTGAATCTCGCAGATAAATTTTGCGCAGCTTCAAACAATAACGGATTGTTAAACTTAGTATCAACACTCACACGAAGCATTGGACAGCCTCCTCTGTCCTTAACTAAATCATAGTAAGCTCGTTGGTAATTGGTGATGGCATATAACTTGTTCAGGCAGCCTTCTGTTGCAGCAATGAGTTTAAACAAAGGTGTTATCGCAAGGCTAACATTCAGCTGAAAAGCTTTTAATGCCAAATCTTCTTTATTCGAAAAATTACAATAAATGGCTCCTTTTGTAAGTCCGGTCGCATTTGTAATGTCACTCAGACTCGTTCCGATATAACCTTGTCGGTTAAAAATGGGGGCAACTTTATCCAGAATATATTCAGAAGTGTTCATAGAAATCTTTTCAGGTATGAATAATACAGAACAAATATAATGATAAATACCGATCGGTATTTGATTAATGCCAATTATTTTTAAACAGTTTTTAAATTTTGTTTCTTCCTAATTTTGAACCTTTATTTTTCCAAAGTAAATAGTTCATTAGAATGCCGTTGGCTAAAATTGATCGAAAATACCATTTTTAAAAGATCAAAAGTGTAAAATTGCAAGCTGAAACATCATTTGTAATTTAAGGCATCTGTGTCATCCTGAGCGAAGTCGAAGGCTTATGAATTCTAAAGTGCTTCGTTTTCGCCTGACAATTAATTTAATTTTGCTCTAAATGCAAACCAGACTCTTAATTCAAATGAGTTATTTGATTCCGATATTCCCCCGGAGTAAGGCTTACAATCTGTTTGAATATTTTTGAAAAGTGAGGCAGGTTAGAGAATCCCGTATCCAAAGCAATTTCTAAAAAAGTTTTATTGGTGGTCGCAATTAGGTATTGCGCTCTTTCGATCTTTTTTTCATGAATATAGTTTAAGGGTCTTTGTCCGGTATGAAGCATGAATTGTTTTGAAAAATAATCCTGATTTTGATTTACTCTTTTAGCTAATTGTGAGACCGTAATGTTTTTGTCTAAATTAATCTGCACATAACTCATCGTATCAAGTATTTTAGAAGATGAAATTTTCGGTTGGTTGGTTTTAAAGTCCTTTGTGCTTAGAAACCGAGAAATTAGCTGAAGGATAATTCCTTGATTTTCAAATTTAAGATTTGGTTTCATGGCATCATTTAACGCCCTGTATTCTTTATAATAGGCCTCTCTTTCATATACTTTTGGGTTATCCGACCGGTTAATTCCTCTTCCCGGATTAATTTGAAGCATCTTTTTGATAAGGATTATATCAATTTCAGATGCAGGCAGTTTCATTACGCTTCTGCTATTGTTGAATAAAGAAATTCCGTCAGCAGATTCTTCAAAGAACTGAATAAAATACTGGCTCAAATACTCATCACAGTTCAAATTACAGATTGTAAAACTCGGAATGAGGTATAAATACCCCGGTTCTAAAGTCAATTGACCGAAACTGTCAGAAATAAAGCCAATTCCTTCATCAATATAATATAAGCGATAGTAAGGACTAATAACATTATAGTAATTCCAGTTGTCATTGAGTTTTACATAATCAATGTGTAATAATGAAAAGGAATATTTAAAGATATTTTTTGACATTATAATTTATAAAATCGTTTTTGAGTAATAAAAAATCGTTTTTAGATAAAAGTATATATCTTATGCGTGCTACATTTGTGTTAATTATAGTTGTAAAAAATAATCAATAATCAAATTTATTGATAAAATATATATGATAATAAAAATTTATGAATTTGTTTCTTTATTGAAATGAATGAATCATGAAAGTGATAAAATCGGAAATATATAATTTATCATCAACAAACCATATAAAGATGAACAGAAGAAATGCTTTAAAATTAGGTATGTCTGCCTTAGCCGGAGTTTATTTATCCCCATTGTTGAGTCAGACACGTATATTTAGTGATATTCCACCTGTAATTGATGGACCTTTTCAGCCTACTTGGGATTCGTTGGAAAAATATCAGGTACCAGACTGGTTTCGGGATGCTAAATTTGGAATGTGGGCACATTGGGGGCCTCAGTGTGAACCTGAAGCAGGAGATTGGTATGGTAGAGGAATGTATGAAGAAGGTTCAAGGCAATATAAATTTCATGTCGAAAAATACGGTCATCCTTCAAAATTTGGATTTAAAGATGTAATTAATATCTGGAAAGCAGACAACTGGAATCCTGAAGAACTGGTTAATTTGTATAAAGCTGCCGGAGCTAAATATTTTATGGCAATGGCAAATCATCACGACAATTTAGATTTGTACGACAGCAAGTTTCAGCCCAACTGGAATTCAACTAAAATAGGTCCTAAAAAAGACATTATTGCCGGCTGGGAAAAAGCAGCCCGTAAGGCGAATTTGCCTTTTGCGGTAAGCGTTCATGCTGCACATGCCTGGAACTGGTTTGATACTGCTCAGGGGGCAGATAAAAACGGTCCTTTAGCAGGAGTTCCTTATGATGGTAATCTGACTAAGGCAGACGGAAAAGGAACCTGGTGGGAAGGTCTGGATCCTCAGGAGCTGTATGCGCAAAATCATTCTTTAAGTGCAAAACCCTCTGATAAATCATCTGTTCACAGTCAATGGGATTGGGCAGATGGAGCTTCAATACCGTCATCTGCTTATTCTGAAAAATTTCATGACAGAACAATTGATCTGATCGAAAAGTACAATCCGGATATGATTTATTTTGACGATACTGCTTTGCCGTTATGGCCTGTTAGTGATGCAGGTTTACGAATAGCAGCACATTTGTACAATAAAAGTTTAAAGAAAAACAAAACAGTTCAGGCAGTTATTACAGGCAAAATATTAACGGAGCAGCAACGAAAAGCTATAGTTTGGGATATCGAAAAAGGTCAAAGTAATGAAATTGAACCTTTGCCATGGCAAACCGATACTTGCATTGGAAACTGGCATTATGACAGGGGAGTTTATAACAACAAACGTTATAAATCTGCTAAAACAGTTATTCATACACTAATAGATGTGGTGAGTAAAAACGGAAATTTGATGCTTAATATTCCGGTAAGAGGTGATGGAAGCATAGACGAATTAGAGCGTGCTATTGTAACAGAAATTGGTGTTTGGATGAAAGTCAACAGCGAGAGCATTTATGGTACACGACCATGGAAGATATTTGGTGAAGGTCCGCAGCAGGCAAGTACCGGAGCATTAAAAGCACAGGGGTTTAACGAAGGAAAAGGAAAACCATATACATCAGAGGATATTCGTTTTGTTCAAAAAGATAAAAAGCTTTATGCTACCGTAATGGCCTGGCCGGAAAACGGTTCTGTTTTGATTAAAAGTTTAGGAAAGGAAGCTGGTTATTATACGAAAAGCATAAAACGAGTAAAATTGGTGAGTACAGGAGAAAAGCTTCAGTTTACCCAACATAATAATGGTTTAGAAGTTCGGTTCCCAAATCAAAAACCGGAGGCTTCTTTTGCGAATGCATTAGAGATTATTTCATAAATAGTCAATTTCGAATATGAATGAAAATAATGAATAATGAAAAATATCTGCTTAATATTTCTGCTTCTTTCCTGCGTATTTGAAATTGATGCTCAGGAAATTTTGTCACCAAATAAAAAAATTAAGGTAATTGTTACTTTAAAAAAAGAATCAGTTGATGCCTTGTTTGGAAAAGTATATTTTAAAATTTTGTATAAAAACAAATTAGAATATACGGAAGTATTACCCAATTCGCCAATGGGAATTCTAAGGGAAGATCAGCAGTTTACGGATAACCTGAAATTTGTAAATGAATCTAAAGTTAGAGAGGTGAACCAAAAATATGAAATGATTTCAGGCAAACGAAAAGTATGCGCAAATTTAGGTAATGAGAAGGTTTTTCAATATGTGAATTCAAATAAGAAACCTTTGAATGTTGTTTTTAGGGTCTATAATGATGGTGTGGCATTTCGTTATGAATTCATCGACAAAACAAATTCATTAGTGAATATTATTGATGAAACCACAACTTATGTTTTTCCTTCTGGTACAAATCGTTGGTTACAGGAATACACAGAGTCGTATGAAGATTTTTTTCCTTTTTCAGAGAATGGCAAAGCAAATAGCAAAAAGCAGGAATGGGGCTTTCCAGCCTTATTCAAATCAAATAATAATCCTGCCTGGATGTTGATTTCTGAAGCAGATATTACAGAAAATAATTGCGCTGCTAAATTGAGTAATTTGAAGAATCCGAATGAGTATAAAGTAACTTATGCTTCGCCAAGAGATAATTTTAAACAAACAGGAGTTAAAACAAATTTGCCATGGAATTCACAATGGCATACTATAATGATTGGTAAATTGTCTGATGTTGTCGAATCGACTTTAATTACGGATGTTAGTGAACCAAATCAGTTAAAAGAAACTAACTGGATAAAACCAGGGGCAGTTTCCTGGAATTACTGGGCTAATAATCACGGATCCAAAGATTATAAAAAGGTAGCTGAATATACCGATTTAGCTGTAGCAATGAAATGGCCTTATACTTTAATTGACTGGGAATGGGATGTGATGAATAACGGCGGAAATTTAGTTGATGCTGTAAATTATGCAAAAAATAAAGGTATTAAGCCTATGATGTGGTATAATTCAGGAACATCCTGGCTTGAGCCAACTCCCGTTGATCATTTATTAACATCCGAAAAGAGAGAGAAAGAATTTAGCTGGCTTAATAAAATTGGTGTATACGGAATTAAAGTTGATTTTTTTGCCGGTGACCAGCAGGACATGATGAAATATTACATAGATATTTTAAAAGATGCTGCCCGATATAATTTAATGGTAAATTTTCATGGAGCAACAGTTCCCCGAGGCTGGTCCAGAACGTATCCCAACCTGATGACAACTGAAGCGGTGTACGGAGCAGAATGGTATAATAATAAACCAACACTTACCACTAAGGCCGCTGCGCATAATGCAACGCTCCCTTTTACCCGTAACGTAATTGGCTCAATGGATTACACTCCGGTAACTTTTTCAGATTCTCAGCATCCTCATATTACATCTTATGCGCATGAACTTGCCTTATCGGTTGTTTTTGAATCGGGTTTTCAGCATTTTGCCGACACGCCAAAAGCTTATAATGATTTGCCTTTAGAACCTAAAGAATTTCTGAAAAATGTCCCTGTGAGCTGGGATGATACCAAACTTGTCGATGGTTATCCGGGAGAGCGTGTTATCATTGCCAGAAAAAAAGGAAAACTATGGTATTTAGGAGGTCTTAATGGCAAAGATCAATCGCAGACATTAAAAATTAACTTCGATTTTCTCGGTAAAGGTGTTTTTAAATTAAAGCTAATTAAAGATGGAGAAAAAGATACATCATTTACTGTTGAAACCAAAAAAGTAAAAAGAGGAGATTTGCTGAACATTGAATGTCTCGCCAGAGGCGGGTTTACAGCTGTTCTGGAAAAATAAATCTATATTAAAGTAATTTATGAGTGCAAAAAGACTATGCTATGCCTGTGACTTAATTGATAATACAGAGTTGATAGAAATGTATAAAAATTATCATGCTAAGAATAATATTAGACCTGAAATAACAAAAAGTATTAAAGATTCAGGAATTACAGACATGGAAATTTACATCCTCGCCAACCGCTTATTTATGATTATGGAAGTAGATGAAACCTTTAGTCCTGAACGCAAATTAATGATGGATGCTGCCAATCCAAACGTTCAGGAATGGGAAGAATTGATGTGGAAATTTCAGCAGGCACCTCCGGGAGCTAAAGAAGGAGAAAAATGGCTGCCCATGGAGCAGATTTATAAATTAGTATAGCAAGAACCCGTTTAGTCAAATTGTTTTTGATTGTAAATTTTCGTCAGTTCGAGTGATTTTCGTTAGAAATAGTATCGAGAACAAGAAAATTTATCATCAAAGCAGTTATGAATACATTTTTTGCTTCATTTTATTACGCAAAAAACACTCGAACTGACCTTTTTGATAATTTCACCCAACAGGTATAAATTTCAATAAATCAAAAACAAATTATTAAAAAGACTTAATTCCCTGTATAAGTACTTTTTCTAAATCTCTCTGGAGAAACACCGGTTTTTGTTTTAAAAATTTTAGAAAAATAGGATGCTGATTCAAATCCCAGTTCAAAAGTTATTTCCTTTACCGTTTTTTTTGTTGTACTGAGCATTAGTTTTGCCTTGTCAATTTTAAGCTGTAATAAATATTGGTTTGGTGCCAGGCCGGTATATTGTTTAAATGACTTCCGAAAAGAAGAATAACCCATATTCATTTCGCTGCTTAGTTCAGTAATTGAAACACTACTGTAAATATGATTTCTAATTTTTTGTACTGCTTCTTTCATTAAATCATTGTCTTTAGAATTTAATCTAATTGATTTCTGTTTATTAAGAGAATAAATTGTGCCTATTAAATGCAGTAAAGCACCGGAAACCTGTGGTTGATAACCGGTAAATTCGTTTTTTATCTGCTCGATAATTTCTATATAAAGTGATTGTATCTGTTCCTGAAAACCAACATTCAGAATTGGATTTTCTTTAGATAAAAAGCTTTTTTTTAAAAGCCTGCGGGCAAGTTTTCCGTTGAATCCGATCCAGTATTCTTCCCAGCCCGTTCCTTCGACAGGTTTAAATCTATGCCATTCGTAGGGGAATAAGAATAAAATACTTCCGGCTTCTATTTTTACAGTTCCTGCTGATGCAGATTCAAAAAGACCACATCCTGAAGAAATATACACAACCTGAAACTCATCTAATATTCGTCCTGTTTCCCAGCTGAAATAATGATCAGACGGATGCTCTTGTGAAGGATAATCTACTTCTGCATTGATTTTGCCATAACCGGCATTCAATACATTGATGCCCCAGCTGCTGAAGTCTTTATTAACGGGTAAATATTTAAAATAATTGTTCATATTCTTTTATCAAAAACTACATCTAATATATCATTTTGTTATTTAATGAAGACAGCCGTCCTAAATATATTTGCAAAACAGAGAGCATTTTAATTAAAAATAAAATTTAAAAATAATGGCAGCAGTTGATTTTCGTATTGGTTTATTTGGGATAGGTTTAGATACTTACTGGCCGCAGTTTAACGGTTTAGAAGAAAGACTTCACAATTATCTCTGGGAAGTTTCTGAAAATATAAGAGCTATCCATCCCAATATTGTAAATGCAGGTCTTGTAGATTCAATAGATAAAGCATTCGAAGCAGGAAAATTGTTTAAGCGATCAGATGTTTCAATTGTCTTTTTATATGTGAGCACTTATGCTTTATCCTCTACAGTTCTTCCGGTGGTGCAAAGACTTGGAGTTCCTGTGATTATATTGAATTTGTCTCCTGAAGCAGCTATTGATTATGAAAGTTTTAATTCGATGAAAGACAGGACTGCGATGACCGGAGAATGGCTTGCTCATTGTTCTGCATGTCCTGTTCCGGAAATAGCGAATGTTTTTAACAGAGTAGGGATTAAATTTCATCAAATAACCGGAATGCTTAGAAATGATCCACAGTGCTGGGATGAAGTTTCTCAATGGATTGAAGCAGCAAAAGTGGCGTATACAATGGCTTATAACAGGTTGGGATGTATGGGACATTATTATAGCGGTATGCTTGATATTTATACTGATTTAACGCTTCAATACGCTTATTTCGGCGGGCATATTGAATTGATTGAGGTCGAGGAACTTGTGGCTTTTCGAAAAGAAGTGACGCCAATTGAAATCAAAAACAGATTAGAATTGTTCAAAGAAAAATTTGATATTCAGGACGATTGTGAACCAGATGCACTTAAAGATGCAGCTGTTACTTCTGTTGCATTAGATAAATTAGCAGCGTATTATAAGTTAGGTTCACTTGCATATTACTATAAGGGCACGGGCAATCCTGAAAATGAAGATGCTATTTCCTCCATAATATTAGGCAATTCACTTTTAACGGCAAACGGAATACCTGTTGCGGGAGAATATGAGATTAAGAATGCACAGGCTATGAAAATCATGGACAGTTTTGGTGCCGGAGGTTCTTTTACAGAATATTATGCTATGGATTATAATGATGATGTAGTTCTAATGGGACATGATGGTCCGGGTCATATTGCTATTGCAGAGGGAAAAACTAAAGTTCGTCCTTTAAAAGTATACCATGGAAAAGTTGGAAAAGGATTGTCTGTTGAAATGTCCGTAAAAAATGGTCCCGTAACATTGCTTTCAATAGTAGAACAGAAAGGAGGAAAATTATTAATGCTTGTGGCAGAAGGTGATTCAGTTCCCGGACCAATATTACAGATTGGTAACACGAATAGCAGATATAAATTTTCAATAGGAGCAAGGCAGTTTGTAAATCAGTGGAATAGTTATGGACCCGCACACCACTGCGCTGTAGGCATAGGTCATATAGCTGAAAAAATCGATAAATTAGGTAAATTTCTTAATATGGATGTTGTAAAAATTTGTTAGATCAGTTAATCTTTTCAAAAAAGAGTATCCAAATTTTCAAATTGCATTATTCAAATATTAGCATAATTTTACGTTTCGCTTAATAACGTTTTTTTGCTTTTAAAGATGTACAGAAAAGGACTCGTTTTATTTTGTTTTGTGTTTGGACTAAATTGTTTCGGGCAGGAACTCTTTTTTGAAAAGATTTCCGGGCAGGACACAGATCCCAGTACTTCGATTCATGGTATTGCCAAGGATTCTATCGGGTATATCTGGTTTGGGAGCTGGAACGGAGCTTACCGATACGATGGCAAAACGTTCAATTATTATTACCACAAATCTTCAGACAATAGTTCGTTGCCCAATAACCGAATCCGTAATATCGTTTCAGATCAAAAACTCGGGCTTTGGTTTTTGACATTCGATCATAAATATGCCCGGTTTAACTATCAATTGAATACATTTCGTGTAATTGATGCGAAAGCTGTTCCAAAGAGTATAATTTCGAAATTAAGCAGCAATTCCAATACTTTAAACAAATCCAGAGCTGTTAACGGAAAACGTTATTATTTGTCTTCGCATCTGCTGACTTCATTGGATATTCTTTCCGGAAAAGAATTTCATTATACTGCTGATATAAGCCAGCCCGGAAGTTTATTGGACGATTATGTGACAACTTTTTTTATAGATAACGAAAACATCATTTGGCTCGGAACCAGAGGAGGTGATATTTACAAAGCAAACCCGAATCGTAATCCTTTTGAATTGCATTACAGTTATATTTCAAAATCAGGAAAAACCAAACTGGCCAGTGTCAGGGCAATTCTTAAAGTTGAAAATGAGATTTGGCTGGGAACAGATGAAGGCGTGCTGATTTACAATAAGCAAGTAATAAACTACAATCACCCTTTTTACAAATCGAAAAGTAAAATTAATCAGGTACGGACTTTATTAAGGGACAATAAAGGCGGTATCTGGATTGGCGGTGTAAATGGACTTGAATATTATAATCCGAAAAGCAATCAAACGAAACCAATAATTAACAAGGTTTTATATCCAAAGCTGGAAACCTGGTCTGTATTTGCTATGGAAGCCTATGAAAATGATATATTATGGGTAGGTTTATATAACGGAATTGCCCGAATTAATTTATCAAATGAAACCGTTGTTTTTTATGATTTAGCAAAGCAAATCGAGAAACGCAGCGTGATGGATATTCTGGCCATTGATAAACAAAAACTGTGGCTGGCAACTGAAGGCAACGGAATTATTCAATTGAAGATAAGCAATAAAAGTGATGTTATTTATGATACTTCTTTTAACGTTTTCAGATCAGGTTCTGCTATAAATAAAAAGATTTCAGGAAGTATTATTTATGCCCTTCAAAAAGACAAACGAGGAAATGTTTGGGTAGGAACCAGCGAAGGTTTGTATAAAATTAAGCTTACTTCAAATCCTATGCAGGCTGAAAATGTACAGCTTCAGTCGGGATTGCCAAACACTTATATTTCTTCGATTACAGATGATAACGAAGGGAACATCTGGATTGCCCATAAAGAAGGCATTTCTAAGGTTAATGAAGTTTCGGGGGAGATTTCAAATTATCAGAAAAAAGATCAGTACAGTTCCTGGCGTTTTCTGGAAAGAGCACTTTATAAGGATCCAAAAAGCAACACCATTTATTTTGGTGCCAAAAATGGTTACGTGGCTTTTAATCCGAAAGACATAAAAACAATTTCAAAACCTAATAAACTGATTTTAAAATCACTTTATGTTTCGAATCAGGAAGTTATTCCAATGGATACTATTTTTGGAAAACCAATTTTATCCAAAATTTTATCCCAGACAAAATCTATTGATTTAGATTATGAAAACCGAAGCTTTATGGTTGAACTTGCTTCCTTCAACTACCGTGACACCCGCAAAGAAGTGTACGAATATCAGCTGGAAGGCTACGAAGACAATTGGATTAAAACAAATAGTAACAAAATTTCGTTCAATAAAGTACCTCCGGGAAATTACACTTTGAGAGTTAGATTAGTTTCTGATACCAAAAATGTTTCCGTAGCTGAACTGGATATTCATATAAGTGCGCCGTGGTACGGGAGCTGGTGGTTCAGAGGGCTGTTTTTGATTTTGCTGCTGGGAGTTATTTACTGGGTTTTTAAAGAAATTTTATACCGCGAACGTCTGAAAAACGAAATCGAACAGGAACGTCTGAACGCGGAAAGACAGGAAGCTTTGAATAGGGAAAAAATCGAGTTTTTTACTCATATCTCTCATGATTTAAAAACGCCGTTGACGTTAATAGCTGATCCTTTGAAACGCCTTATGGAGGACAAAGTGGCGCCTGAAGACAAAGCGGTTTACTTTTCGATGATTAACCGAAATATGCAGCATTTAACCCGACTGATTCATCAAATATTGGATTTTAGAAAATCAGAAACAGGGAAATTAAAATTGAATGCGAGTTCACAGGATTTTAGTGCTTTCGCTGCAGCATGTTACGCAACTTTTCAGTTTATAGCCGAAAAACGAAATATTAAATTCAGCCTTCATTTGAAGGAAGAAGAATTGTTTTGTTATCTGGATTTTGAAAAAGCGGAACAGATTATCATTAATTTATTGTCCAATGCTTTTCAATATACTGCCGATGGCGGAGAAATTTCGTTTTCTGTCCGATTGAACAATGAAAAATCAATTATCGAAATTGTTATTGAAGACAATGGAGTAGGGATAGAAGCTTCTGAGTTGGAGAAAATATTCGAGCCGTTCAATACAATAGGAACGAACCCGTTTTATGGATACTCGTCCGGAATTGGATTGTCGTTAACACGAAATCTGGTTACATTTCTAAAAGGCACTATTTCTATTGAAAGTGAACCCGACAAAGGTACTAGAGCGACTATAAAACTACCTTGTCAGAAGGTTGAAAATGAATGGTTTACTTCGGTTTCTTCAGAAGTTATTTCTGTAAATGATTATAAAAAAGAGAATACTGAAGATATTGTTTCAACTGATTCCGATACTTTAAAACCATCATTGCTTATTGTAGAAGACAATCCTGATGTTCAGTTGTATTTAGACAAGGAACTGAGTAAAGATTACTTTTTGATACAGGAATATGACGGAAAAAAAGGTCTTGAAGCAGCGATAAAATATGTGCCCGATATTATTGTTTCGGATATTATGATGCCTGAAATGGAAGGGACAGATTTTTGCAGGGAACTAAAAAGCAATGAAAACACCTCGCATATTCCGCTCATCTTTTTAACGGCAAAAGGTTCTGACATGGATCAGATTGAAGGTTATAATTTGGGTGCCGAAGCTTATGTAATGAAGCCGTTTAATGTAGAGGTGCTGAATGCGCAGATAAAAAGCGTTTTGGAGAACAGAATCATTTTACAAAACCGACTTGCCGGTATCAAAGAAATCAATCAGCTGCAGGAGGAAGTGCCGGATCTCGACAATCAGTTTCTGGAAAAAGTGATTGAAAAAATTATGCTTCACATAGAAGATACCGAATTCAATTCGGAAGAACTGGCGCAGGTATTAGGCATCAGCCAAAGGCAGCTGTACCGAAAACTAAAAGGTATCAGCGGTAATACAGTTCACGAATTTATAACCAAGGTAAAAATGAATGAAGCCGAAAACCTCTTAAGAAATTCCGACCTGAATGTTTCGCAAATTGCCTACAAACTGGGTTTTTCTGAACCTTCCAATTTCTCTCGTACTTTTTCGAAGTATTTTGGATGTAGTCCTTCTCAGTTTGTGAAGTAGTTTTTTAGAAATACATAAAGTTTTGGTAATTTGTAAACAGTGATTGAATATATTTGGTAAAGAATCATATAACACAAAAATTCGATAAACAATCTAATTTTTGCTGTATAAGCGAAGGTTTGTTTCGTGTATAAATGGAATTAGATGTAAGTGACCTAATGATGTGGTAAACTTAAGGTGTTACATAGAGAAACTTAATCAATTTAAATATAAAAAAATGCCTTTAATAAGATGTTCTGAACAGAAAAGACAATTTCTCGAAGAGTTTTATTCTGAATGGGTTTCTGAAAGCAACGAAATATCTGCGAGTATTGGAAAATCAATGCTTAAAATTGTTGACTTAATTAATAAAACGTTTACGGAAACAAAAATCTATGGATTGACTTCACATGCTCATCTACTATTACTTTCTGAAGATGATTCAATGTCTGACTGGTATGTAGCAATAAATGTAAGTGTTTTAGAGGAATATCACATCGAATACCAAATTACAAAAGATAGCCAACCTTGGGAAAATGCAACTATTAAAGGAGCAACAAAATCAATGGACGAATTTAAAAAAATTATTATTATAGCAATGTCTGAAAGTCAAGGTTGGAGTAAAAGTGCAGAACTTAACAAATTGTTTGCACAAATCAAATCTGGCGCTCGTCTGTGACAAGTACCTATTTACATTTTGCCACTAAATAGAGCACTTGCAACACGGCTAAAGACTAATTCTTTTCTTAGTAAAACCAAACTATTTTCTTTTTGATTGGCCAAAATAACCATGGAATTTGTAAGAATATTTAAATATATTTGAAAACTGAGAAGATGAACAAAATCCCGAATGTATTCCAGAAATGAAACATAACATTACGTTACTATTTTTATTAAGCATAATAATATTTACAAATTGCAATGGACAGATAAAGCCAATAGGAGAAGAGTCTTTAAATTTAGAAACCTTTCATTTTGATACCAAAATATTGGATTTATGTCCTGAGAAAAACAAGGCTAAGGAATTTTAAAGGTTTTTATGAAATACAAGGAGTTGTGCATTCACAATTGGTAGAAAAAGACACGACTTATACAAATGAATATTCAGAAAATAAAAAAGCAATCGGAATAGAGTATCTTCAAAAAAGTTCGACTTCAATTGATACGATGGCACTATTTGAAAATCAGCAGTTTCAGAAAGTTAATGTTGCTACGACAATAAATGGTAAAATAAAAGCAATAAATGCTGTTGCTGACGAACTGACTCTACAACAATGTGATGACTTAATTAAAAAATTAGTGAACAAGTAAGGTAAGCCTAAAAAAATGAAAAATAGTTGGAATGAATCTTTTACAATATATGAGTGGATTGCCAAAAATAGAATTATAAGGTATGTATCAGCTTTTAATGATGAAAGCACAACTATGAAAATAGTAATTGATAAAGAAAGTCAAACAATTGCATCAGGAGAGAAGGAAACACATTATGTTGGTTATTTGTTTATCATCAATCCGTTATTAAAATCAGAGGTTTTCGGAAAAATGAAAACCGGAGATTTTGTTTATCTTGACGAAAAAATGGAATAAAAACTACTGTTGCAAAAAATGAAAAAAATTGTATTTAGGTTTTGGATAATTAATTTTCTGATGAGTAATGTATTATTTATCATCTATAGAATTGTGATTGCAGAAAATACAATTAATGGAAATTTATTTGAACAATTGATGCAGTTTTTAGAACTTCTATTGAATATATTTTTTGCATTTATATACCTTATTGCGATGATCATATCTTCTTTTACAGTTCTACTGAATCTGATAGAAAAAATCAGGAATAATTTCTATTTGTCCCTTTTAACATTTTTAGGAATACCGTCATTTTGTGTTATTTTTATCATGATTAAGGTCTTAATAGATTTTAGCATCAATAATCTGACTATCTTAAAAACTCTTGCAATTTTTTCGATAACTTATTTGTTCCTTACGGCAATTCAATTTTTATTATTCAGAAAAAAATATAATTTGATAAATAAAAAACTACCATAAATAAGGGAGTTAAATCTGCTAGAATGAGCTAAAATTTCTAAAGCAGTTTTATAAATTAAAAATTCAGTAATAATGGATTTTTATGATTTTATCTGATGCTTGCTAGTCACGAGTATCTTTACATTTTATCACTAAATATCTTTAAAGTTTGTCATTTCGACCCGGAGGGAGAAATCGCACTAGAAACTCGACAAAGATTTGATGATTTACTTTGAGGAATTTTTAGTGTGATTTGCTTAGCTTGTTTGCTATCGTTCTAATCTTCTTCGCCAAAATGACAATATTGTGTAAAACTGTGATCTAATTTTTCCAAACACTCAATCCTATAATTCAGTTTTACTTCACTTTATTCTGATTAGAATTAGGCTTCAGTTCATCAGGACTGTCTTTGGTATAAGTTTTAAAGACTTCACGTGACGGACTTGTAAATACATCTTTAATTACCTCAAAATCCAGTTTGTTTTTAGGCTTGAACTGGTCTGAATTCATGTATTTTTGAAGCGAATAAAACAATTGTTTTGCTGCAGGCTTATTCTGTACATCCGGACCAATATCGGCACTGCTTACGATGATGGTTCCGTTTCCTACCTGTGCTTCAAATACCAGAGCGAGTCGGCGGTTCATGAACCAGGTATCAATCGGCTGAATTAACGGACGAAAGTCAGCCGGGAAATCCTCCAGATTCATTACCTGAGAACGGTTCTGGATATCCCACCACTGTAAATCACTGTGAAAACTCGTTGGGAAATGGGCGAAAGCAGCACTCTTTTCCTGAATCAGCATTCCGGTAACGTGTGGCGGACGCATTTTGAACCAGGATGTATTCCAGAAAACAGGCAGAAAATGCATCTCAACTTCTTTTCCTTTTACCACTTTTCCGGCGGCATTCAAAAATACTTTTCCGCCTTTATCCAATACTTCTTTTGCTTTATCGTCTAAAACTGTCGTATAATAAACAGTTGAGGTATTCTCCGGATTCTTTTCAGGATACACCCAGAAATTCCAGTCGTTGACAAAGGCTGTACCGTTTACTTTTACTTCAAGGTTCAATTTTGCAGGTTCTTTTATTGCGTTTAAAGCAAAATCAAGATTTCCGGCAAAAAGTCCATTTCCGTTTTCAAAAGTTTTAGGATTGAAACGTCCAGAAGTCAATATATTTCCTTTTTCGTTTTTGATAGTCCAGCTGATGATTGCATTTTGCAGCGACGTTTTACCTGAATGAAAGAGGACTATCTCTGCCTTGAAAGTCTCATTATTGGTATAAACAAACTTTTGAATTTTGGCTAAAGGAACAGTTTCATTGCAAAATCGGGTATAGTTCTGAGCTGTTGCGTATCCTTTTTCCTGAAAAAAAGCATCCAGAACACCTACTAAAGCTGTTCCTTGCCCAGGGAAGTCTTGTAAACCCAATGCCTGAAATCCACCGTATCCAGGCGTTCTCAGTATTTTTTCAATTTCGTTTTTATAACACAACAACTGTAATTTGCCTGAAGCGTTTATAAAATCTTTCGCCTGATCGCCCATGTGGTGATCCTGTAAATCCTGACGGAACATTTCAAAGTTTTTGGCTCTGTAAACGCCGGTGTATTTTTTAATTTCATCAAAATTCGGAAAAACACAATATTGCCCGATTTCGTGTGCTACAAATGGAACTTTAAATGGGGCAATACCTGCACTGAAATCCGATTCGGTTTCTGGCATTTTTTCCCATTTCAAACCTCTTACGCCACCACGGGACTGGTATTCCGCATTAGGGACTACGGGCCAGCTTCCGCCAACAGACATCCCAGTGTAAACGCGTCTGTTGTCTTTTGCTTTCCAAAAATCCACAAATTCGTTGAGGTATTTCACCTGATTTCCTGCCGGTTCATTTCCTGCAGATAACATAGTAAACGATGCATAATTGCCGTATTCTTTTGCCATACGAATGGTTTCGTCATACAAGAACTTATCGACAGGCTGACCCAAACCTATTTTTGGACCGTGATTAGGCCAGCTCGGGCCTTCGGGCTGTAAATAAAGACCTGTTTTATCAGCCGCAATAAAAGCCGCTTCAGGAGGACACCAGGAATGGAAACGCACATGATTTAAACCGTAAGATTTGATGGTTTTAAAAATCTTTTCCCAGGCTTCGACTGTGGTAGCAGGATAACCTGTTAACGGAAATTCGCAATTGTGAACCGTTCCGCGAAGTACTACCGGAATATCATTTATTAAAAATTGATTTCTTCTGATTTTAAATTCCCGCATTCCAAATTGTACTTTTTTCGTAGCAATTACAGCTTTAGAAATAAGTTTTACTTCTAAATTATAAAGTGACGGATCAAATTCATCCCAGGTTTGCATCCCTTTTCCAAAAGGTAATTCGAGTTCAATACTATTTTCTTTTTGTTTAGAAACAGTTATATTGCTTGTTATTTCTTTGGTCTGATCTGATTTTGCACTGTTGAAACTTTTTGCCGAAATTTTCAGTTTTCCGCCAAATGCTTCAAAAGCGGTATTGTTCACTATAATTTTTACACGCGCTTTTCGGTTTTTTACATCCGGATAAATTTGAACATCGTCGATATAAACCGGAGAAAGTGACTCTAAAGCAATTTTACCAATGATTCCGTTCCAGTTTCCCTGAGTATGATCTGTGATACTGTGCGAATCGGGACCGACATTAATCTCTTTGATTCGATTGTCGATACGGATTGTAATGCGTTGTTTTCCGGTGCTCAGGTACTGGCTTAAATCATACACATGAGGGGCTACAAGCGAGTTTTGAAGACCAATTTCTTTATCGTTGACCCAAATTCCGGTTTCGATATGTGTTCTTTCTAAACGAAGGATAATTCGTCTGCCTTTCCAGTTTGCCGGAATATTTACTTCTTTTTGATACCATGCTGCTCCAACATAATGCCTCGCAGGTGTGAGCCAGAAAGGAATATGGATGTTTCCCGGCTGACGGTATTTTTCTAATCGAGGAATAAAATAAAAAGAACTGTCGTAAATAGAACCTGTCCATTTTGTTTTCAAAGTGATTTCATCTCCTTTTAGAAATTGAGCCATAGAACCCGGCAGTTTTATGTTGTCTGTCAGTTTTCGGTTAAACCATTTTTCAGCAATACCAACGTCCTGTCTGTCTATTTCGAAAAGCCAGTTGCCTTCAAGGTTTATTTCTTCATCTTTAAAACTGCTTAGGGTAAAGAAGGCGACCATAAGCAGGCAGGTAATAATATGTTTTTTCATTGAGGTTGGTTTATTTTTGAGTGATTAGTAAAGAGTAATTAGTGTTTAGTGATTAGCCTTTATGATTATTATTTCGCTGGGCGAAGCTGCTATTATTAAAAGCTAATCACTAAACAAGTTTATTTTTTAATTGAAAATGAACTTGTTTTGATATAGAAATTATACGATTTAATATTCCCCGATGTGCTTTTATCAGTGCGTGGCAGGAATTTGAAACCTTTGATTTTTATATTTTCCCCCATATCAACCACAACCTGATGTGGATAGCTAATTTTGTCTCCGGCTTTGCTGGTCGTCCAAATAGTCGATTCCTGCTGATCGAAAATCTTCTCGGCAGAATAATTCCCAACCATTACTTCTTCACTGTCGGCATAGAATATCTTCCATTTCGAACGCGGAATCAATTGTCCGTCTGTTCCGATAAGTTCAATTTCGGCAATGCTGGCACTATTGTCTTTTGGGTTTTGAGGAGCAATGGCTTCAAAGCAGAAATATTGGCCTTCAGCTGTTTTTTGAAAAATGATTTCTTTCCAGTCTTTATCAGCGTTAAAAGCACCTGAGTTTACAGGAGTTTCAACTGAAAGATCGAGAGTTTCTCCTTTTTTGCGATGTAAAAGCGATTCATCAACTACAATTTTATCCAACACAGGAATCGTAACACCTGAAATTTGAGGTTCTTTTGGAGTTTCCAAATCGAGGATTATAATTTCATTTTTGCCTTTTTTTAGCCAGCATCCCGGCATAAACAGCGTTTGCTGCGGACCAATTTTCCAATATCGTCCGATGTTATAACCGTTTATCCAAACCATTCCTTTTCCCCAGGTACTCATGTCAATATAAGTATCACCAATAGCAGTAAGGTTGAAAGTGGCACGATACCACGCAGGACCATTTGTTTTTTCTTTTTTGAATTTCAGGTTTTTCTGGAAATCATATTCCACTGGAAAATTATAAACTTCCCAATTGTTTAGCGTGGTTGAATTGGATGAAACCTGCATTTCAACTTTTTCGGTGATTCCTTTTCGGTCAATAATGGTTTTTCCATAGTTTACACGGCCGTTGGCATCTACGAGTATATCAAGGATGTCACCTTTTTTAACCGGAGGCATTTCGATGATGCTTTCATCTTTTCGGCGATCCAGATTTCCGATAAGTTTTCCGTTGATATATATGTTGGCCCAGTCATGCAGTTCAGTAAGCTTTAATTTGAAAGCGGTTGTGCATTCCGGAAGTTTTGTACGGTATAAAATTCTTCCCCAGCCCTGATTAAAGTATTCCATCGGTTTTATGGCTTCTGAGGGAATAGCTTTTGGAAGGTTGTCGAAAAGTGGTGCTGATTCGCTAAAAGTGATTTTAGGGATCGAAATTACCGGATAGTTTGTCGGTGGTTCCGGAATCGTTTCTCCAGGATTCAGGTAGTTTTTCAGCAAGTCACGAACTGCATAGAATTTATCTGTAGGCTGTCCGGCCTCATTTATCGGGGCATTATAATCGTATGAAGCAACCATAGAACCGAACGGAGGCGCATTGGCACCGCCCCATTGCCCAAAAGAAGTTCCGCCATGTGCCATGTAAAGACTGAACGAAATTTTACGGTCCAGCATGTCTTTTAAGCTGCCTATAAAACTGCTGATGGATCTGGTTTCGTGCGCACGACCCCAATAGTCAAACCAGCCTGTCCAGTATTCACTGCACATTTGCGGAGCGTTGGGATAGACTTCTTTATATTTTTGAAACTGCTGATCGGTATTTGAACCTGCACCAAAGTTTAATGCGGTATAAACGCCTTCAACATCGTATTTAAAGAAATTTGAACTCCAGTCACAACGGAATAATTGTACTTTGTCAAATCCGGAAGAACGGACAGCATTGCGTACCTGCTCCATATAGCTCACATCCTGACCGAAAACCCCATATTCGTTTTCGACCTGAACCATGATGATATTTCCGCCATTCTGAATTTGTAAAGGGGCGAGTTCTTTGCCAACACGCTTTAGGTAATTAACAGAACGCTCCATAAAATACGAATCTTTTGAAGTTCGTACCTGTATATCATTTTTCTTCAATAACCACCATGGCAAACCGCCCATATCCCATTCGGCACAGGCATAAGGACCTGGACGTACAATACAGTACATTCCGTTTTTTTGAACGAGACGGACAAATTCGGCAACGTCTTTTTGTTCTGTAAAATCAAATTTATCAGGCTGCTGTTCGTGAAAATTCCAAAATAGGTAAATACAAATCGTATTCATGCCCATAGCTTTGCACATTTGGATTCTGTGTTCCCAATACTCTCGTGGAATCCTCGGAAAATGAAGTTCGCCGGCACGAACGATAAAAGGTTTGCCGTTTAGCAGAAAGGTTTTGTCTCCGGCAACGAATGTCCCTTTTTTTTGTTCTGACTGTGCATTAGCGGTTAATGTCATAAAAAAAACAAGGGCAAGAATAAGTTTTGATATTTTCATGTTTTTTATTTCAAATCTGAATTTGATGGTTGTTTTAATGATGATTTTTTGACGGTCAGAAAGTAAAATGTTTCTTTTTTAGCCCCGATTGCAATGGAAATCCTTATATGGCGGGGTTCGCCATGTAAGATTGTAATGAAAAGCGGGACAAAATTTCCTGAAAAACCTGATTGTTCTGCTTCAAAAAATAATAACGCTTAGTTTTTCAAAACTACATTTACTTTGTATTCTACCAAAATTACGGGCTTTTTAATTTCTAAAAAACTTTTGTTATTGCCAAAATCAGGCAGCACTTCCTTTTCGAGATAGCTTAGATAAGGAGCGTCTTTGGCCATTGGAAGGAAATGGAAGTACATATCGTTTGTTTTTAAAGCTTCCTGATATTTTTTCAGTCCGATTGTCCAGGGTTTGCTGGTGTACAGATCATCGGTCTGTAATTCTCCGTTCATCATACAGATGCCGCGATCGCCACGATAGTCAAAAGTGACGAAAATATCATTGACTTTGGACAAATCAACGCTGCCGGCTTTAATTACAAAATGGCTGTTGTCTGCCTGTATTAGATTTATGAACGGCTCAGCTTTGGGTAAATTGATGTGCCAGGTATTGCTATTTTTTAGAGGAGATTTGCCTTTAGTAGCTTTCCCTTCTTTTGTACTTAGATTTGCTGAAGCCGGATAAACAGTCAAATCGATATTTTCTTCATTATTGCTGATTAAAGTCAGTTCGTCGTTATCTTCTAAGACCAATGCCTTACTGATGATCAATTTTTCTTCATTGTCTTTGCCTGATAAATAAGTGTTTTGAGCATCATTATTAGAAAGAATTAAAAACGAAACTCCATTTATCTGGAATTCCGTCATTTTATCTGAAGCAAAGGCTATAACGGTATTGCCATTTCGTACAGTAGTTTTAATTCCGGTACCTGTGACTTTTGCTTTTCCTTTAAAAACGATCTCCGGAGTAATGCCATCAATTGTAGTCATCACATTGTACTTTTTGCCCTTATTGGTAAAACGGCAAAACGGCTGTACAGTAGCCATACGAATAGGTATATCATCAAAATTTACATTGAAAGGGAAGATAGCGGAACTGCCCGCTTTAAGTGTAAAAGTACCTGTTTCCGGAAAAGTTATGGTTCCTGTTTTGGTTGTAATATTAATTTTTAGGTTCTGCAGATCATTCATTACAACATGATCCTGAAAATTGTGCATGAACAAATATCCTTTGTCACCGTCGCTTCGAACAGCGTAACGCAGCGTTTTGGTGTCTTCAGCTTTGATACTTTCGTTTGTAGCTGGAAAAACAGGGTATAAAGGAGCTAAATCATTGCCGTACGTTTTCAGTAAATAATTGATGAGTTTTAATGGATAATAACCCGAACTTACCTTTCCGAATTCGCCAATAGGAGCCTGATAGTCGTATGATTTATTGTTCAGACCGGTGCCTTCGGTAAATAAGTAATTGCCTACCGATGGCGTTGTGCCTCCGTGATACATATAAAATCCCAGTCCGTTGGTGCCACTTCCTACCGTACGGACCATCATGGGCAAAAAGCTTTCTCCTTTGACCCTTGGACGTCTGGAATAAGTTACTGCCATACCTGTTCCCAATTCAGCAGCCAATGAAGGATAAAGGTTTACATCATAACTTACAGGTGAATAGTCCGGATTTTTGTGAATGTTTTTAAAAAGATAAAAAGGCGAGGGGTTATTACTCGCAGTCCAGAATGGATAAGCATATCCGGCCATCACAGGGATAGAGCCTTTTTCGACAATAGTAGCAAAACCCCAGCCTGTAGCGGTATAAATAGGTGCAATAAGTCCTGCTTTGATAGCTAATTGTTTAAGGGTTTTCATGTGGTCGCGGCCAACATCGGCAAATTCGTTCCCCAGGTCATTAATGCCAACTCCGTCCTGAACAATTTTGCGGTCACGGCCTGCAGCAGTTCTTTCTTTTGGAGCGTCCTGATAAGTGAATGCCCAGGGAGCAGAGGAGTGCTGGTATTCGTTTTCCAACTGTACTCCAATAATTGGTCCACCGTCTTTGAACATAAGTCCTTTCAGCTGTTTGCCGATTTCCTGATATAAGCGATTTGCATAAAAAAGATAGGCTTTATCGTTGCTTCTGACATCGATTGGACGACCGTAGAGCCAGTCAGGAAGTCCTCCGTTTCGTATTTCTCCGTGGGCGAAAGGTCCAACCCGCATTAAGACATTAAGTCCGTTTTTGGCACATAATTCCGTAAAATGACGTACATCCAGATCTCCTGTCCAGTTAAAAGTGCCTTCTTTGAACTCGTGCATATTCCAGAAAACATAGGTAGCCACTACGGTAATTCCGCCCGCTTTCATTTTTTTTAACTGCTCATCCCAATACTGATGAGGATACCGGCTAAAATGAAATTCGCCTACAACCGGAATAAAAGGTTCGTTGTTTTTTTCGATATAAAAACTGTTAACGCTGATATTGTCTCCTTTTACATTGCTTCCACCCAAATCCAGATGACCACGAATGGGGTCAAATTTAGAAGCTGTAACATCAATCTTGTAATTGTTTTGAGCCTTTAGATCAATCGGATTTACCAGAAACAACAGTGTCGTTATTCCTAATATTTTAATGAATATAATTTTTTTCATAGAGGAGAATTTGGATCCTTAAAAAATCACAGGATAAGAATGGCAATTTAGAGCAAATAATTTTATACTGATATGGAATATATTACTTTATTACTGGATTATATTCTGATTTTATCTTAAATGATATAATTATTTCCGAAATTTGAATTTGACAAAAATGATGTTATGGCAAAAATTAAGGATGGGTTTATTGGCGAACGCGCTATAGTTGTGCCTTCACCGGTTATTGAAGATTTTAAGAAAACAGATTTAGGCTCTTTATTATACATCACAGATATTGGTTATTATCCGAAAGCGTCTTTTCATTTTAGAAAAAGAAAAAAAGAAGAAGTATCTCAATATGTATTTATTTATTTATTGTATTAAAGGTGAGGGATGGTTTGAAACCGATAGTCAGACTCAAAAAATATCTGCCGGACAGGTTTTTGTTTTGCCAAAAGAAAGGGAACACAGCTACGGAAGCAATTTGAAAAATCCATGGACTATTTATTGGTGTCACTTTGATGGTGAAAAAGCAGCTTTTTTTGCCGAAGGATTTTATAAACCGCTTCATATTTCATCCGAAAAAGAGGCACGTATTGAAGATCAGCTGAAGTTATTTGAAGAACTATTTTCTATCCTGAATAATGGTTTTAGCAAAGAGAATCTCAATTTTAGTGTTACTACTTTTTTTCATTTTCTCGGATCATTGAAATATTTAGGGACTTTCCGCGCCAGTAATAATGCCAATATGGAGCATCAACAGCTCGATATGGTCGATAATGCCATTTATTATATGCGTGAAAATATTCGAAAAAGAATTACCCTCAAACAAATTGCGGATTATGTTGGGTATTCAGTGTCTTATTTTTCGGCAAAATTTCAAAGCAAAACGGGATATTCGCCATTAAATTATCATATCCATTTGAAAATACAGGAAGCCTGCCATTACCTCGATTTTTCAAATATGAAAATCAATCAGATTAGTATGCTGGTTGGTTTTGATGATCCTCTTTATTTTGCTCGTATCTTTCGCAAAACAATGGGGAGTTCCCCAAGTGAATACCGTACAAAAGATAAAAGTTGATTGTGTTGCTATAAAACTCGTTTGAGGAGTTGAAAAATAGTGTCAGGATGAGCGGAGTCGAAGCCCCTTTAAATGAAGGATTGCATATCATAACTTGACATTTCATATCATTATTAGGCAATATGTCTGATTATGATAACTAATGGCAAAAGCTGATAATACAAGCTATGCAGAAGGATTTATATTTGTCAAACCTTAAAAATTCAGATTTTTTAAAGTGCTATTCATCTAACCCAATACCAATTTAAATAATGACTATTAAAAATATTTTTTACGCATTTGGTTTCGCAATATTATTTGCAAACGGACTAAATGCACAGAAGGACTCCGGCAGAGTGAAGTACAATTTCAATTACGGTTGGAAATTAAATGTAGGTGATGCTGAGCAAGCCAAAGAGACAATTTATGAAGACAAAACATGGTCTAATGTAAATCTGCCTTTTGCCTGGAATCAGACAGAAGCCTTCAAAGTAGATATTTCTCATTTGTCTACCGGAATTGCCTGGTACAGAAAAACGTTTCAACTGCCAAAAGACACCAGTGACAAAAAAGTTTTTATAGAATTTGAAGGTGTTCGCCAAATGGGTGAAGTGTATGTAAACGGAAAATTTGCAGGACGTCACGAAAACGGAGCGATGGCTTTTGGTCTGGATATTTCGGCCTTTGTAAATCCTTTTCCTCAGGAAAATGTGATTGCTGTAAAAACCGATAATGACTGGAGATACAAAGAGAAAGCTACGGATTCAGGCTTTCAGTGGAATGATAAAAACTTTAATGCCAATTATGGAGGGATTCCAAAAAATGTATTCCTGCATATTAAATCAAAAGTATACCAAACCTTACCCTTGTATTCTTTCCTTGGAACTACAGGAACTTATGTGTATGCCAGTGATTTTAATATTACTCAAAAAAAAGCAACAGTAAATATTGCGTCTCAGGTAAAAAATGAAGAATCCAAATCGGTTAAAGTGCAACTGAAAGTGAATATAAAAGATTTGGAAGGGAAAGAAGTTACTACATTTTTTGGAGAAACTATTACTTTGGCTCCCAATGAAACGAAAGATTTAAAAACTTCTAAAGCTTTACAAAACCTGAATTTCTGGAGTTGGGGTTATGGATATTTGTACACAGTAACTTCAGAATTATTAGTTGATAACCAATCGGTTGATAAGGCAGAAATTAAAACAGGTTTTCGCAAAACCGAATTCAAAAACGGAATGGTTTATTTGAATGATCGCGTGATTATGATGCACGGTTATGCGCAACGTACCAGTAACGAATGGCCATCGATTGGAATGTCTGCTCCGGCATGGCTGAGTGATTACTCTAACAGTTTGATGGTAAAAAGCAATGGAAATTTAGTACGCTGGATGCACATCACGCCCTGGAAACAAGATGTGGAGTCATGTGACAGAGTAGGGCTTATACAGGCAATGCCGGCAGGTGATTCTGAAAAAGATGTAACTGGAAGACGTTGGGAACAGCGTACAGAATTGATGCGTGACGCTATTATTTACAATCGAAACAACCCGAGTATTTTGTTTTACGAATCAGGAAACGAAAGTATTTCGGATGAGCACATGAGCGAAATGAAAGCGATTAGAGATAAATATGATCCTTTTGGAGGTCGTGCAATAGGTTCGAGAGAAATGCTCGACAGCAAAGTAGCCGAATATGGCGGTGAAATGCTTTATATTAACAAAAGTGTTCATATCCCAATGTGGGCTACCGAATACAGCAGGGACGAGGGTTTACGTAAATATTGGGATGAGTTTACTCCACCTTTCCACAAAGAAGGAACAGGAGGAACCAATCATACGAATGTAAACGGAACAAAAGTAGCCGATGCGAGCGCGTACAATCACAATCAGGATGCTCATGCTATTGAAGATGTAGTGCGTTGGTACGACTATTGGGAAGCCCGTCCGGGAACAGGAAATCGTGTAAGTTCAGGTGGTGTAAATATTATTTTTAGTGATTCAAATACCCACTACAGGGGGCAGGAAAACTACCGCCGAAGCGGAGAGGCCGATCCAATGCGTATTCCTAAAGACGGATTTTATGCGCACCAGGTTATTTGGGATGGCTGGGTTGATACCGAAAAACCAGCAGCGCACATCATCGGACATTGGAATTATGAAAATGGGGAAACAAAAGATATTACGGTAGTTTCAACCGCCGATGCTGTAGAATTGTTTGTTAATGGCAAAAGCTTAGGAAAAGGAGTTCAGTCAAAAAGGTTTTTGTACACTTTTAAAAATGTAGCTTTCCAACCTGGAAACATAAAAGCAGTTGGTTATGATAAATCAGGTATAAAAGTTTGTGAAGACGAAATTAAAACGGCTGGAAATCCGGTTGGACTTAAATTAACCAGTATCGAGAGACCAGGCGGAATGTTGGCCAATGCTAATGATTTGGCAATCATTCAGGTAGAAGTAGTGGATGAAAAAGGAAACCGTTGTCCAACTGCAATGAATATGATTGATTTTGAGGTGCAGGGTCAGGGTACTTTTGTAGGCGGTATTGCCCAGGGACCGGATAATTATATAGGTTCAAAAAATCTTCCTGTAGAATGCGGGGTGAACCGAATTTTTGTAAGATCAACCGAAACAGCAGGAGTTATCAATATTAAAGCTTCTTCTCAGTCACTTAAAAGTATGACTACAGAGGTAAAAACAGTTAAAACCGATTTAGAAAAATTGTCTGTAAAATTAACGTCTGACAACTTGCCTTCTTTCACAGAAAAAGGCCCTACGCCAAAATCACCATCGTTTAAGAAAACCAGAACTCCTTTAACGATTATTGGCGCTAAAACCGATTCGAATCTGGCAGATGCTGCTAAAAGCTATGATGACAACGAATTGAGCGAATGGTCTAATGGGGATGGGATAGCCAAAATTGAATATGAATTGGAACGAAATGCAACTATCAATCAGGTGGTGCTGAAACTATCCGGATGGAGAAGCAAAAAATATCCACTTCGTATTTCAATAGACGGCAAGAAAGTTTTTGAAGGAACTACTCCGACCAGTTTGGGCTATGTAACATTAGATATTAAACCAACAAAAGGAAAGAAAGTCCAAATAGAATTGATGGAAAATTCTAAAAACAGTAATGATATTAATCTGGTTGAAATTACCGGAAAAGTTGATGACGGCGGTCTGAAAAAAACAAACAGTAAAATGCCGCAATTGCCAATTGTAGAAATAGAATTTTATGAGCCAGTTAAGTAGATAAAAAGATAAAAATAAGTTTGGTTAGTTTTTAGTGTAGCCTGTCAGGTATTCAGTATTCCTGACAGGCTTTTTTAAAAGTTTTCAAACAAATCTGAATAATGTTTTTTGAAGCAGGAAAAGGCAGGTGTTTTTCAGTAAACATCGTCCCACTTTCCACTACAAACGAAGTTCACTGAACTCCAATTGAAATAAAAGCTAAGTGAAGTAATCTCTCTTATGCTGAACACCAGCACAAGAGGATTTTCGTTTCACACGAGCGGAGCGAACTGACGAAGTAATCGGGGCAAAAGGAAACATTTTTGCTTTTTTATTATCATCACTAAAATACTTAATAATTGAATCAAACTAATGCCAGGCTGAGCGGAGTCGAAGCCTTTCTTTAGTCGATTTATCCAATAGGTTCAAAACATTCAATTTCAATGAAAAAAATATTCAAAACAGTACTGTTGCTATTATTTCTAAACGGCTATTCTCAAAACACAGTTCCGGAAAAACCGCTTGAATTATATTTACTCATAGGTCAGTCCAATATGGCAGGGCGTGGAGCACTTGATAACCAAAGCCAACTCCCATCCGAAGTTATTTTGATGCTGGACAAAAACAATGACTGGATTCCAGCCAAAGACCCGATGCATTTTGACAAACCTTCGGCAGGAGTAGGACCGGGAATTAGTTTTGCACAAACGATGCTCGAAGGCAAAAATGGAGTAAAAATAGGTTTGATTCCCTGTGCGTGGGGAGGATCACCTATAAAAGTATGGAAATCCGGAGCTAAATATTTTAATAATTTCCCGTATGATGAAGCTATTTCCCGTACCAAAATTGCTATGCAAAAAGGAGTTCTCAAAGGCATTCTCTGGCATCAGGGAGAATCAGATAACGATGCTGTAAAATCACAAGTATATCTGGAAAAATTAAAAGAACTGGTTGCCAGTTTAAGAAAAGATTTGAATGCACCCAATCTCCCTTTTGTAGCAGGAGAAATTGGCCGTTTTAATAAAGAAGATTATATTAATAAAATAATAAATACAATTCCGAACGAAATTGAAAACTCAGCGGCAGTTTCTTCCGAAGGATTAACAGACAAAGGAGATCATCTGCATTTTGATAGTCCGTCTGCCAGAGAACTTGGGAAACGTTATGCTGTTGCCATGCAGCAATTATTAAAAGAAACTCCTTCTTTAAAAACATCAAAAAAGAAACCTAAAGTAGTACTGACTTTTGATGATGCCGAAATCAGCCACTATAACAATGTTGCTCCATTATTGAAAAAATACGGTTTTGGTGCTACTTTTTTTGTCTGCGAATTTCCGTTTAAAAAGCCTGAAGAGAAAAAGGAATACATGACATGGAATCAGATTCAGGAACTCTATAAACAAGACTTTGAAATTGGGAATCATACAGGACATCACAAAAATGTCACAAAATTAAGTCCCGAAGATATCAACAAAGAAATCGCTTACGTAGAAGAAAAATGCGCTGAATTTAAAATTCCTAAACCTATTTCATTTGCTTATCCAGGCAATCGTTATGATACCATTTCACAAGGAATTTTAAAAAAACGGGGTTATAAATATGCAAGGGCAGGAGGAAGTACCTTGTACGATATCGCAGAAGATTCCAGACTGGCGATTCCGAGCTACACTGTGGCCTCAACCGATAAGCTTGAGGTACGGGTTAAAACTGCTTTACAAAATCTAAAACAAGGAGATATAATCGTATTGACTTTTCACGGTGTCCCTGACGTTGTGCATCCTGATTATTCTACTTCAGTAGAGTTTTTAGAAGAACTGCTGCAGTACATAAAAGAAAAAGATTTTCAGGTTGTGGCGATGAGAAATATTCTGACTGAATAAAATATTAAGAAGAACATAAAAAAAGTCCCACCGAAGCAGGACTAAAGATTTTCATCTACGGCATATAGCCTTATTGTGATAAGATTAAAGATTAGAAATTTTAATCAGTTGTAAATGTATGTTAAAAAGAATTATAACGCAATGAGGAAAACCGTAATAGTGTTAATTTTTTTTATATTAAATTTCAGGCGGATTAAATTTTAAGAGATATGGCAAAAATTTTAGGATTAGATTTAGGTACGAACTCGATTGGGTGGGCGGTTGTAGATGATATGGATAAAAAAATAATTGATTCAGGAGTGCGGATTTTCCCTGAAGGAGTTGTTGCAAAAACTATTGGTACTGGAGATAAAGAAGAAAGCAAAAACGCAAGTAGGCGAAATAGCCGTCAACAGCGACGTGGTTTTTATCGTAAAAGGTTAAGGAAAATAAAATTACTGAGAACTCTTATTAATCTTGATATGTGCCCCCTTAAAAACGAGGAACTTGATATTTGGAGTAAATGGGATAAGCAGAAAAAGAAAGAAGGCAGAATGGCTCCAGAAATTCATTTACCTGAAAGTCATTCTTATTGTTTGTGGTTGAAACAAAATCCTTATTTGTTAAGAGATAAATCATTAAATGAAGATTTAACTCTACAAGAGTTTGGCAGGATTTTATATCATTTAATACAAAGAAGAGGTTTTTTAAGTAATAGAAAAGGGAAAGATGATGGAAAGATTTATAAAGGGAAAGATGGTGTAAAAGGTATTGAGGAAACTCAAAAAGAATTACAAAATTCAACATTAGGAAAATATTTGTTCAATATTTTGCCAAAAGATGGAGAACCTTTTAAGTTAATTCAGGATGAAAATGGTAATGAATTGCGAGTTCGGTCTAGATATACTTTGCGCGATATGTATGTAGCAGAATTTGAAGCAATTTGGAATAGACAGGCTTGCAATTTAGGTCTTGAAACCATTAAGTGCTCAAATGAGAAAAAAGTTTTGTTAAAAGGCGGTTTGAAAAGCAAAAGAAATAATAGTAAAATAGAACATCTAAAAAAGATAAAAGGAGAAGAGAATATTGAAGTAATTGAGTTAAATGATAAATTGTCAAAAAATGATAAGCAGAAATATTTGCTTAAAATTAAAACAAAACTTTCTTTAAAAGAATTTTTGGCGGGTAGAATAGACAAAGATGAGGAGGGAGTTGTGAAATTCAAGAGTAATGAAAGTGTTTTGTTTTGGCAAAGAGCTTTACGTTCACAAAAAGGACTTCTTGCTAAATGTAGATTTGAACCTGATTTGAAAGATGAAAATGGTAAGTTTATACAAAAGGGTAAAACTCCCTGTCACATATCACATCCTTTATATGAAGAGTATCGTGCATTACAATATATCAATAACATTGAATATGGTAAGAAACAACGATTGGAAGAATCACAGCGATTGCAAGTGTTGGAACTAATAAATTCTAAAGACAAGAAATTTGATTTTATAGAGATAAAAAAGAAATTGAAATTGGAATATGAAACTTTTAATTATGAAGACGACTCACTAGTTGTTGGTAATTATACAACAAAATATCTGAATGCTTTATTCCCAAAATCGATACTTGAAAAAGAATTTTTAATAATAGTAAATAAGGAAGAGAAATTAGAATATGGCTATGAGCGTATTTGGCATTTATTTCATTTTTGTGAAGACAATGATAAGTTAATCTGTAGTTTAGAAAAACTGATTAAAGAGACAAAAATAGATTATATTTTAAATAAAGCAATAATTGAAAAAATAGAAAAAGTAAATTTAAAAGAAGACTATTCAAGTGTTTCTCTGAAAGCTATAAAAAACATTTTGCCCTATCTAAAAAAGGGATTGCGTTTAAGTGATGCTGTCATATTAGCAGGTGTCAGAAATGCTTTTGGTAAAAAATGGGAATTATATAAAAATGACCATATTGAATTAGAGAAAGATTTATTGAAAATAAATCACGAAAAATCCAATAAAGAAGGAGAAGCAATTGAGAAAATAAAAGTATATCTAATTGAAAACAAATATGGCTTTGTCGAAGAGGATGTTCGATTTAAAAAATTGTATCACCATAGCCAAGAGATTATTCAAGTAAAACAAAAAGATAAAATTGATACCGTTCAAAATTTAAGGAATCCAATTGTGCAACAAGGAGTAAATGAAACTAAACGTATTGTAAATGAATTGATTGCTCAAAAAGGAAAGTTTGATCAAATTAGGATTGAACTTGGACGTGATTTAAAGAATAGTAAAACGAAAAGAGAAGAATTAGGTTATAAAATTAGAGAAAATGATAAGAAAAATGAAAAGGCAAAGGAATTATTGATAGAATTTGGTTTGCGACAAAGCAGAGAGAATATCCAAAAAGTGTTATTGTATCAAGAAATGCCGATTTCTATTTGTCCTTATACTAACAAAACGATAAATATTAATGATTTACTTGGTAGGGGAAATAAATTTCAGATAGAACATATCATTCCAAAATCAATTTCTTTAGACGATAGTTTTGCAAATAAAACATTGTGTGATTCAAAATTTAATGGTTTAAAAGGAAATAGAACCCCTCACGATTTTTATGAAATTAACAAAGATCCAAATCTTTGGGGAGGTGCGAAATCATGGGAAGAAATTGAACGACGTGTTTTTAAGGTTTTGCCCTATCCAAAAGCAAAGCGATTTGTGTCGAAAACAAAATTTGAAACCAACGATTTTATTCAACGACAATTAAATGACACTCGTTATATAAGTAAAAAAACGAGCGAAATTTTATCTCAAGTTTGTTCCGATGTTCGTGTGATGCCAGGAAGTTTAACCGCCGAATTGCGTCGACTTTGGGGGTTGAATAATATTTTACAACCCATTATTACAGTAGATATTCCAAATTTACATATTGAAGAGAATAAACATATACCGCACTATGTTGTTTTAGACAATGATAAAAAGCCTGTTTTGTCACAACGAATTTATTATGACAGACCAACAACTAATAAAAATGAAACACTTTTATCTGGAAATATCGATAAGGGAGTTTTTAAATCGAAGGAACAGTATGTTAAATTTCAGGTTGATGCACCAGATTTAGAAAATGGCGATTATTGGGCAAAGTTAGTTTTGTCTAGGCCCAAAAATATTGTACAAGTATTTAAAGACAAGCCAAGTACTTTAGAAAATGAAATTGTTTTAAGGGGTAAGATTGAAAGAGATAAATTCAAAAATGATGGATTGAATGCTATAAATGCGACTGGCAAGGAAAATGGAATTTATTGGGCAACATTTACTATTGAAAAAAAAGAATTTAAAAAACCTGCTAAAGAAGAGCAACCCAAGAAAAATGGAAAGCAAATACTTCTATTTGGGGAAGTAAAAGACGGTCTTTTCTCCTCGTATATTTATGAATGCGAAACAGAAATTGAAGATGGAAAGTATTGGCTTATCATAGATGTGGATTTTGAAAAGGTTGATTTTGAAAAAGCCTTAAACGAAAGACCTTTAGTTAGAGAAAATCAAATATTGATTCAAGGAACTACAAATGATGAAAATATATTTGTTTCTGATATGGATAATCAACATCATTTTGAAATGGAAGAAGGCAAAGGGAAATATTATGTTTTGTTTGACATCGTTTCTGAAGTAACTGAATTTTCACCTGTTAAAACCGCTAAACCAGTTCTTGAAGAAGGACAAACAATAGTTGAAGGTACAACTTGGATTGATAAATATACGGGCGAAATAAAATTTGACCCAATCAAAAACCGAGAAGATCATCGCCATCACGCCATTGATGCTTTAGTTATTGCCTTAACGAAAGAATCTTTTTTCCAACGGTTGAGCAAACAAAACGCTTCAACTGAAAACAAAAAAAGAGGGAATGAACACGAAAAAGAACATTTAGATTTTCCGGAACCTTGGAATGGTTTTCATAACGATGCCAAAAATGTCATAAATGGTATCCTGATTTCCCACAAGCAAAACAAAAACATCTTAACAAAAATCACCAAGAAAATTACTAAAAATGGACAAACGTTTAAAAGTGAGGGTATGGCAGTAAGAGGGCAATTGCACGAAACTACTTTTTATGGAAAGAATTTACATTGTAAAGAGAAGGAAATCATACAGCGTTTACCAATTTCAAAGTTGAAATTTGCGCCAGCAAAAGGAGGTGGAGCAAGTATTTATGATATAATTGATGATAATATTAGAAAATTAATTATTTCAAGTGTTACAAATTCTTTCAAACAAATTCTTCAAAAATATAATGATGTAAGTACAACCTTTGAGGAAATTAAAGAGTTAAAGAAAAAATATAATAAAGGTAAAATTGATGAAGCCATAGAAAAACTAGGTGTAATTGAAAAAATGGAAACAGATTCGAATAGATTACAAAAAAAATCAGAAATTGATAAAAATCAGAAAGAAATAAATAGGATTAAATCAACAATAAGCGAAACAATTGAAAGTTTTCTAAAAGATGAGACGTTTTATTTGCCAAATGAAGGAAAAAGATTCAAACGGCTAAATAAAATTGACGTTGGCAAAGAAAGAAATCCTGTTCCAATAAAAAAAGTACGAATAAAAAAAGTAATGAAAAATGCAGAAACAATAAATCAAAAAATTGGACAGTATGTAAACCCTGGAAACAATCATCATATATTAATCTATAAAGACGAAAATGAGGAGTTGAAAGATGATATTACTAATTTTTGGAAAGTTGTGGAAAGAGTAAAACAAAAAGATGAAATCTATAAACTACCTGAAATAGAAATTGATAAACCAGCCCCTAAAGAACTTATATTAACTTTTCAGGAAAACGATATGTTTTTGTTAGGGATTTCTAATGATGAGTACAATGACAATAAACTAGACCATACTTTTTTAAGTAATTATTTGTATCGGGTTCAGAAAATTTCAGATGGAGATTATTCGTTTAGGCACCATATTGCATCAACAGTTACAAATAAAATGGAGGAGATTAGAATAACAAGTATGAAAAAGTATCACGAGATGAATCCAATAAAAGTAGAAATTTCTGTCTTAGGAAAAATTTCAAAAATGTAATCTCATTTTAAAATTTCGGTGCAAATTTACACCAATCTATATTACTTGTTATATTAGCGACGATTTAGTTGAGATTGTTACAATGATTAGGAGACAGGATCATTAAAAGTTCATTGACATAAGCTTTTCAAATGCTTAAACCTTTTAAACCAGAACTGAAAGGTATCGCATCCGCCCAGCAGGGATACAGCAGCTTTAAGTTGTGGTTTGATTAAAGATTAGAAAACACGATATGTGCAATCGAAAACTCAGTTCAAAAGGACTGGTTGTGGTTTGATTAAAGATTAGAAAACACGATATGTCGCCTGTTGCTACATAGTGTATGTCGTATGTTGTGGTTTGATTAAAGATTAGAAAACACGATATGGATAGCGTTTAGCTTTCTGTCAACAATACCGTTGTGGTTTGATTAAAGATTAGAAAACACGATATCTTTCATAATCCTTTCTTCGAATCAATTTTAGTTGTGGTTTGATTAAAGATTAGAAAACACGATATCTTTTTTATGGTTTTAAAACCAAGCGTACAAGTTGTGGTTTGATTAAAGATTAGAAAACACGATATCAAGTAAAAAAGAAGGTTGGATATCAACCGAGTTGTGGTTTGATTAAAGATTAGAAAACACGATATCTTAATGAATTCAACTGTTTCTAACTGATAAGTTGTGGTTTGATTAAAGATTAGAAAACACGATATCTTCTTGCTTCACGCCCTTTGTTATTGTTTTGTTGTGGTTTGATTAAAGATTAGAAAACACGATATCCAATTACGCAAACTGGTAGAGATACGATCGTTGTGGTTTGATTAAAGATTAGAAAACACGATATCATTGCTTCTACGAACGATGTTCCAGAAGGAGTTGTGGTTTGATTAAAGATTAGAAAACACGATATCGAATATACCAATAAAGGACTTGGTTTGGTAGTTGTGGTTTGATTAAAGATTAGAAAACACGATATCTTTTTTCCTATTTCTAATTTGTTCATTTGTGTTGTGGTTTGATTAAAGATTAGAAAACACGATATCAAAATCGCCGAGCTTGCTTTAGGGTTTGGCGTTGTGGTTTGATTAAAGATTAGAAAACACGATATCTCTAAGAGTTGGAAAAATAAGACCTTCACGGTTGTGGTTTGATTAAAGATTAGAAAACACGATATCTCCCGGAGTTCCAAAATGTACGCCTCGGCGGTTGTGGTTTGATTAAAGATTAGAAAACACGATATCTTGTTAGGGCATTTGGTTATAAAACCTACCGTTGTGGTTTGATTAAAGATTAGAAAACACGATATCTTCGTCGGCACAAAGCCACGGCCCATCCTGGTTGTGGTTTGATTAAAGATTAGAAAACACGATATCCGTCTGTAAAGAACACGTGAGCTATATCCCGTTGTGGTTTGATTAAAGATTAGAAAACACGATATCTTTCACATCTTCGAGAAACTCGGATATTTCGTTGTGGTTTGATTAAAGATTAGAAAACACGATATCCTCCTGATCCACCAAGGCCTTGCGTTGCTCGTTGTGGTTTGATTAAAGATTAGAAAACACGATATCCGTCTCGGTCGGTTCATACTTGCCGTGATAGTTGTGGTTTGATTAAAGATTAGAAAACACGATATCACCGAGGGGACAACGTGGGACCGCAAAGGCGTTGTGGTTTGATTAAAGATTAGAAAACACGATATCAGCGATGACGTCGAATGGATGACAGAATTAGTTGTGGTTTGATTAAAGATTAGAAAACACGATATCTTCATTAATTGCATTTGTGTTATTGCTGTTGTTGTGGTTTGATTAAAGATTAGAAAACACGATATCTCGGGGGGAGATATTAACGCTAAAGGTTATGTTGTGGTTTGATTAAAGATTAGAAAACACGATATCAGGTGGTTTTGGTGATATAATTATGAATCCGTTGTGGTTTGATTAAAGATTAGAAAACACGATATCAATAAATTCCCTGTGTCAATCGTCGTTAGCGTTGTGGTTTGATTAAAGATTAGAAAACACGATATCTTGACCCCAAGACAGGATTAAAAGCCCCTTGTTGTGGTTTGATTAAAGATTAGAAAACACGATATCGAATGTCGTTAACATCACGGGTTAAATAGCGTTGTGGTTTGATTAAAGATTAGAAAACACGATATCGCGGCCGTTTTCTTTTTATCCTGTAGCTCTGTTGTGGTTTGATTAAAGATTAGAAAACACGATATCTTTCACATCTTCGAGAAACTCGGATATTTCGTTGTGGTTTGATTAAAGATTAGAAAACACGATATCGACCCGGTTACGGGGGCTTATCCTTTAGCGGTTGTGGTTTGATTAAAGATTAGAAAACACGATATCGCAATTACGCAAACTGGTAGAGATACAATTGTTGTGGTTTGATTAAAGATTAGAAAACACGATATCGCGTCGAAAATGTATTTTTAAACATTAGCCGTTGTGGTTTGATTAAAGATTAGAAAACACGATATCGTAGTAATTACAACTCCTATTATGACGTACGTTGTGGTTTGATTAAAGATTAGAAAACACGATATCTTAGCTGGTCGCGAATCTCTTTTAGCTCCTGTTGTGGTTTGATTAAAGATTAGAAAACACGATATCTCGCCTAATATTGAAAAGTAGGTACCGGTTGTTGTGGTTTGATTAAAGATTAGAAAACACGATATCGTTTCGAAACCTCATAAAACTGAGATCTGAGTTGTGGTTTGATTAAAGATTAGAAAACACGATATCTTAACGTTCGCTTTCCCTACCGCCGTTTCTGTTGTGGTTTGATTAAAGATTAGAAAACACGATATCGGGGCATAACGGATGTGTTTCTGTCCGGTTGTTGTGGTTTGATTAAAGATTAGAAAACACGATATCAGAGCGGGGAAAATAATGAGCTATCTAAATGTTGTGGTTTGATTAAAGATTAGAAAACACGATATCAAAACAATATAATTTGTATGGTGATTTATTGTTGTGGTTTGATTAAAGATTAGAAAACACGATATCTCGTTGAAAAGCGGAGCGAACAGGTCAATGGTTGTGGTTTGATTAAAGATTAGAAAACACGATATCAAAATGACGTTCAATAGCAGAACGTTTAACGTTGTGGTTTGATTAAAGATTAGAAAACACGATATCAAAAGAAAAGGAAGCACAATAACAACAATAGTTGTGGTTTGATTAAAGATTAGAAAACACGATATCAAAATGACGTTCAATAGCAGAACGTTTAACGTTGTGGTTTGATTAAAGATTAGAAAACACGATATCAAACATCCTCAGCCCATTTAATCAAAAACTGTTGTGGTTTGATTAAAGATTAGAAAACACGATATCACGCAGTAGCCGTTAAGAAAATAGATAAGGGTTGTGGTTTGATTAAAGATTAGAAAACACGATATCATTAGGGCTTTACCCTCTGCGCTCTTACCCGTTGTGGTTTGATTAAAGATTAGAAAACACGATATCAAAATGACATTCAATAGCAGGACGTTTAATGTTGTGGTTTGATTAAAGATTAGAAAACACGATATCTCCGAGAAAGATGGAGAAAAAGGACGGGAGTTGTGGTTTGATTAAAGATTAGAAAACACGATATCGGTCGTAGGTCATTGTCATCTGTAACGCCTGTTGTGGTTTGATTAAAGATTAGAAAACACGATATCTCAAACGTAGGGATTTATGGGCCTAACGGTGTTGTGGTTTGATTAAAGATTAGAAAACACGATATCTGGTTTAGGATTGACCGACGTGCACATGTGTTGTGGTTTGATTAAAGATTAGAAAACACGATATCTACTTAAACATAAGAGGATTAGGACAGGCAGTTGTGGTTTGATTAAAGATTAGAAAACACGATATCTTGTCATAGCTAAGGTACTACAACAACCCCGTTGTGGTTTGATTAAAGATTAGAAAACACGATATCCCACGACCCCCATAAACTTGGTAGTATCTGGTTGTGGTTTGATTAAAGATTAGAAAACACGATATCTTCGAGCCGCCGTAGGCTATATCGTTAACCGTTGTGGTTTGATTAAAGATTAGAAAACACGATATCCGCTGGTAACGTCGAGCTTATCGCCGTATTGTTGTGGTTTGATTAAAGATTAGAAAACACGATATCGTTCCTCATTCTTGTTGGGCATATAAGATCGTTGTGGTTTGATTAAAGATTAGAAAACACGATATCGCCGCAGCGAGCGCCATTTTCGGCGAAAGTGTTGTGGTTTGATTAAAGATTAGAAAACACGATATCGGGGCATAACGGATGTGTTTCTGTCCAGTTGTTGTGGTTTGATTAAAGATTAGAAAACACGATATCACATCGACGCAAAAAGCGCAGATCGTACAAGTTGTGGTTTGATTAAAGATTAGAAAACACGATATCTTTCACATCTTCGAGAAACTCGGATATTCCGTTGTGGTTTGATTAAAGATTAGAAAACACGATATCTGTCGTTCTCGTCTACCAGCGTAGGCGATCGTTGTGGTTTGATTAAAGATTAGAAAACACGATATCGATACGCTGCACAAAGCCAGACCACGTGAAGTTGTGGTTTGATTAAAGATTAGAAAACACGATATCAGTTGGCTTGTTTCCTTCTGATAATCATGGAATTAAATTGAATTATCGTGTAAAAAAATGCTTCTTTTTTGGATTGATAACCCAGGATTGAAGCATTTTTTTATTTGTAATAATTTGTGATTCAGTATTTTTATGATGAAAAATTTGATTGGTTTTGAGAAGGGGCAGGTCGCGACCTGCCTGTACAGATATGCATGTTTGTTGAATGTCCGTGCAGATGCAATTATAAATTGATTGATAATGAAAAATAGAAAAAGAAACAGAATGCAGGGATTCGATTATTCCAGCGATAATTTATATTTCGTCACGATATGTGTTCAGGATAGAATATGTTGTTTTGGATACGTGGGGACGGTAGGGACAGGTCGCGACCTGTCCGTACATCATTCCAATGAAAATCATTCCAATGAAAATCATTCCAATGAAAATCATTCCAATGAAAATCATTCCAATGAAAATATCATTCCAATGAAAATCATTCCAATGAAAATCATTCCAATGAAAATCATTCCAATGAAAATCATTCCAATGAAAATGATTTGGGAGATGTAAAAATGAATTTGAATGAATTTGGAGAAATCGTAAAGAAGCAAATTGAATGGCTGACCGAGCAATATAAATATGTTGAAATTCATAATTATGTCGTGATGCCTAATCATGTTCATATGATTATTGAAATTGATAGAAATAAATTAATGGTAGGGACAGAAGGGACAGCTCGCGAGCTGTCCGTACAGGCGCAGGGCGAAGAAATCAAAATAAAATCAGTATCGAGTTTAATGGGAGCGTTAAAAACAACATCGTCAAAGTTGATTCATCGGTCTGGTTTTGAAGATTTTTCCTGGCAGCGTTCTTTTCATGATCATATTATTCGAAACGAGAAGTCATATCAAAACATTAGCAATTATATTGATTTGAATCCTGAAAAATGGAAATCAGACACTTTTTTTAATTGTTAAAACAGTTCCAATTGTGTAGGCTGAGGTGCTGAAGGGACTTCTGCTTTGCCCCAGAAATTTTGAATGTTGCCAAATTGTTTATCGGTAATTCTTAAAACACTAACTTTTCCAAGCGGGGGAAGCAGTTTGTGAATTCGTTTTTCATGAACGTCGGCACTTTCGCTGCTGGCACAATGACGGACATAAACCGAATACTGCATCATCGAAAATCCATCCTTCAGCAAATTATTTCGGAATCCGGATGCATTTCGTCGGTCTTTTTTTGTTTCTGTAGGCAGATCAAAAAAAACAAACAGCCACATTATTCGATATCCGTTAAGCTCCACAATGCGGGATATTTAATTTTTTTTCGATTTCCTGAAAAGCATTGCTGTAAAGAGCTTGCGGTTTTTTGCAGAGCTATCATTAAGGGACTTTTTTCGTCTTTAAAATAAACGGTTCGGGTTAGTATCTGCAGTAATTCAGCCTTAATAGCCGTGTTTAATTCCTGCTCGTCAAAACATTGCATTATTTCAAAAACTTTTTCATCAACAACAGGACGAAAAGGTTCCATAATATCATCCGCTAATGCAAAAGCATTGTATTTGCTTTTATGATGGATTCCTAATGTATTTAATAAACCACTTCCCGACAAAGCTCTTGCAGTTGCTGCTCTTAAAATAGCATAACCGTAATTAAGAAAGTTATTAGGGTAGTCTCCGTATCTTTCTCTCTTGATTCCGTTCATTTCCATATTTGGCTGAGGAAAATATTTCCAGTATTGCTGCGCAGCTACTCCTTCCATATTAGTCGAATCGCCGCTCAGGACTTTGCCGGCAAGAAAGGCAAAGCTGTTTTTTGAATGAGTAATTTTCTCCAGTAACTGTCCCTGATTTTTAATTTTTTCAGTTATGGTCTGCTGCCATAATTGTTTTTTTAAAGGAAGTGAAGCTTCAATCTGGTTTTTAAATATCTCCTGCTGAATATGATGGCTGTTGAGGTTTAGAAGCATTCCGTTGGGAAGATGATTCTTTCCGCAAATAATAACAGATGTATTGTTTTCAATAAGAAGATTCATTGCCGGAATACTCAAGTAGATTTCATTGTGGTCAAGGACAAGAAATCCAATGTCCTCTATTGGAATTGTACTTTCTTTAGTTTCAGACTTTAATACCAGCTGATTGTATTTGGTCGTTAAGGAAAACTTGTTTTCAATAAAAATAGTTCTTTTAAGCATAACCTTAATTTTATAGTTTGCTTAAAGTTCGGTTTTTAAATAAAATTCATTTTACGGTTTTCCTTATTTTTGAAGTATCGATTCAGAAGATACATTTGATTATAAAGATTTAATTGGAATAAAAACCTGAAGGCTGAATAACGACTGGTGTAATCCCTGCATTCAGATCAACTCCTACAGGGTGTAAACGTCCTGAAAGATTGATGGCTGAGAAATTCAGGTTTTTTAAAAAAGTCCTCACTGTGTGTTTGGAACCGGTATGGTTTGCAATATAAAAGATCTCGTCTTTTTTTTCTTTCAGATCGTCTTTTTTTGATTCAAGTCTGACAGGGTGGAAAAGTTTTACAACATGGGCGGATGGAAGCAGTGATGCGGTAATTTGATAAGTAAGGGCATTAGATATTCCTGATAAAAGGGATTGCGGATTAAATATAAGACCACTGGTATATAATATTATTTTGCCGCTCATATCAGGCAGATTTCGAATCACAGATTCCAGATTATCTTTAGGAACGAAGAAAATAATGATATCTGCCGATGCAGTTTCACACAATGGTCCCAGTTTTATATTTGAACCAATTTTGGCAATAGTATCTCTCACAAGGCTATTACCTCTAGGATTGTTTACCATAACTTCATATCCTGCCAGTGCCGATCTGCGGGCTAATTCTAATGTGAGGGATCCAATTCCTATGATTCCAATTTTCATAACATTTGTTTTGGTTAGTATTGAGATTAGATAAGATAAGATAGGTGTCGAATGCAGTTTGTTTTTAGTATTTGTTTATTATTAAAAATGTGTTAGTTAAATTACTGAAATTTCAGGAAATGATAGCAGGTAGATTTACCTGTTTTTTATTTTTTTGAAGAGGTTGGGGTAAAAAAAGCAATATAAAAACTTCTGAATATCCTGACTCTTAGTTTTAAAGTGATTTTTAAAGAAGTCCTGAGTTTTTGAAATTGCCTAAAAATCAGAATAATTCTAACTGATTGTTTGGTGGGATAGATTTGTTTTTAGGAGGCTTAGCATTTCCAAAAACGGTTTTGCCTCCATATTTATAAGATTCATCCCTTTCTTTTTGGATGAGCGCATCAAGATTGTCATTAGGAGTAAAACTTTCTTCTGCTTTTCTGGAAATTTCTGAAAGTTTACGTATCGCTTCTATTTTGTCGTTGTTGCCAATTTTTGCTCGATGAATAGCTCTTTGCAGAGTATCAATAGTTTCATCGTAAATTTTTACAGGTACGGGAAACGGATGTCCGTCTTTTCCGCCATGGGCAAACGAAAAACGGGCAGGGTCATCAAATCTGGTAGGAGTTCCGTAAATAATTTCGCTTACCAGTGCCAGGGACTGTAGTGCTCTTGGTCCCATACCTTTTAAGAGTAAAAGTTCTTCAAAATCTTCGGGTCTGTTTTCATGAGTGGTCCACAACATCGCACCAAGTCTTTTCATATTTACATCTTCAACTCTTATGTCATGATGTGCCGACATAGAAAGGTACTGTATTTCTTTCATAATTTTTGTCGGAGACTCTTTAGACAGTTCTAAAATTCCTGCTCTTGATTTTTCGGCAGTTCCGGCTGTGAGGTTCAGAATCGTACCCTGATTCTCTCCATATATAAAAGTATGTGGTTCGTTAATAAAAGATTTTAAATCCTGAGAATGCCAATGATATCTTCTTGCAGTTTTAGAATAAGGATTCATGCCTTGCTGGATGACTGCCCATTGTCCTCTATTGTCCACAATAAAATTATGCTGGTACAATTGAAACCCGTCCTGAATAGCAGTATTATCAACTTTGGCCGTAAGCCTGCTGCAATTTGCGAGACTATTTCCGTCGAGTCCTGTGCGCTCACCTACATACAAGAGTTCTTGAGGCGTTTTCATAGAATGAGTACCCTTACCTCCGCAGATATAAATGCCAAGTTCTTTAGAATGTGGATTGACAGACTTTTTCAAAGCTCCAAGAACAGAAGTAGTAATACCTGAGGAATGCCAGTCCATACCCATCACAGCACCAAAGCTTTGGAACCAAAACGGGTTGCTTAGTTTACTGATGACTTCAGACGTCGAAAACTCCATTGCTATAGTTTCTACAATAGCCAGCCCTAACTTTGACATACGTTCAGCAAGCCATAAAGGGACATGGCCATAATGAAGCGGAAGATCAGCTGTACCGGAACGTTTCATGAGGTAAATTTAAAAGTATACAAAATTAGCCGATTACTGATATATTGTGTGTTAATAAAAGCAGAAATGGCTTTATCTTAAAAAACGATGTATTGTGTCTATAATGTTTTTGTTAAAGGAAGGGTAAATTTAAAAGAACTCCCTTTTCCTAATTCGCTTTCTACCCAAATTTTGCCTTTATGTTTATTTACAAATTCCTTACAAAGTAATAATCCCAATCCACTTCCTGTTTCATTTTCGGTTCCTTTTTGTATGGACTTTCGGTTTATTTTAAACAGTGTTTCTTTGATATTATCAGGAACTCCGGTTCCGTTATCAGTGATTGCTATTTCTGCTTTTTGATCTGTTTTTGATAGTCTAATTTTAATTTCGCCGTTTTTATCGGTAAATTTAATTGCATTGCTCAGTAAATTTCGTAAAACGGTATCAATCATATTTTTGTCTGCCTCTGCTTCAATAAGATCAGCCGGTTCAAATACAATGCTTATATTTTTATTTGACGCCGAATTTCTGCTGAGTTCAATATTTTCCTCAATCAAATTGTTTAGTAATATATTTTTTGGAGAGAATGTTATCATTCCGGTTTGCATTTGCGACCATTCTAATAAGTTTTCCAGCAATTTGTAAATATTTTTATTTGAATCGTGCAGTGTTTCTGAAATTTCCCTGATTTCTTCACGATTGTATTCTTCTATATTTTCAATTAAAACTTCAGAGAGAGAAACAGATGATCCTAATGGTCCCCTTAAATCATGGGCGATAATAGAAAAAAACTGGTTTTTATCGTTTAAAAGTTTCTGAATTTTATGGTCTTGTTTTTCTTTTACCAACAATAAAAAACCAACAATCCCAATCAGACTTACCATGAATAAACCAATACAGTACAAACTATCCAGTAAATTGTCGGAAAAGACCTGCTCTTGCGGATAAAGATATCGGTAAACGGTTCGTATTATAATTAGGATTTCAAATGCGACATAACAAAGGACATAAAAGGTTTTGAAGAAACTTTTCTTCTTTTCGATAAAATAACTGATTGTGGCCGGAAGATAGATGGCAAATATTCCAATGGAACTAATTATAACGCGGGTATTTATATTGGCTTTTAAAAGAGTTGCAAAATTAAAGATGAGTATTGTAGCAGTTGTAATACCTATTTGCAACAGATAATATTTCCTGGCTTTACTCCTGATGAGTGACAACATAGCCATGGTTTCAAAACAGCAGGCGCAAAAAATGAAAGAATTGGCAATATTGATTGAGATAAAATCACTGGCAATATTTCGCAAAATAGCCAGTATCCAAGCAATTGTAAGTAATAATTTTCCCAGTCCAAACCATTTTAGAATTTTTCTGTTATCACCCGTAGCATACGAAAAGGAATAACTGAAAATAAGGATACAGGTAAAAAAATTGCCCCAAAGATAAAGTAGAAAAATAGTTTTTGGATCTATGCGTAAAAGCTCGAACATTAGTTGTTTTGCGTTATTTTATCTTTCTATTTCCCGATGCAGAAATTAGTAGCTCAGTATTTGTAAGGGTTTACAAGGGTTGAGGTATAATTGAGGAAAAAAAATTGACAAAAATAATAATTAGTAAAAAAAAGTTTACAAGTTTTTTAATCGTTAGACAAGGTCTTGTCAAATTTTTATGCTGCACTTTAAGGACACACTAATCCAGTCGTTGGAGCAAATGTAAAAAATATATTTTAAAGAATGATATAATTATATTCATAGTGATAGTAATCACCATAAATCTGACTTCTGAACATATGAGTATATATGTTGGGAATTAGTTATTTAGAATATTGTCTTCTGAAATCAAGCTGATTATAAAGCGAAGTGTTTACAAGAGAAGAAAAAGAAGGCTATTTGTTTATATGGGAGGTATTAGAAAATTATTTTCAGGAAAATTTAATGGTAATGAAAAATATTTTGTTGTAGACAGCATGTCTTTAGAAGTTTATAGATTGTCAAGAAGTTCCCGTAGTAGAATCTACAAAGAAACAGATTGCGCTCTTCCAGAAAGAGAATACTGTGCTTCATCAAAAATGCATTATATGGCTATAAACTTCACGCTGTTTGTTCGATAGGAGGTGTCTTTTAAAGTTTGGATATCAGTCCTGCCTCAATATTCATTATCTTATAAGATATAAACAACAGTTTAAAAACTGTATGCTATTAGCAGATAAAGTTGTTTATCATTTGATTTATTCGCAATTCCATAATGTTAAACTTAAAGTTCCAATGAGAAAGAATTAAAATAACCCGTTGGGTGAAATTGATTAAAAAAAATGATTTGATTATAATTAAGTATAAAAATCAGTAGTGAAATATCATTTATAACTCAAAGAATTGTTGTCATCCAGTGGATATTATAATATTTATTTTGTTTGGAATTTAATATTGTAAGTATAATCTTTAATTTAAGTTTAAATTTTTAATTTCTAAGATATATGTTATTAGGGAGTTAAGAAAAAGTTTTTAAAAAGATTGAAAAAAAATGATAAAAAATCTTGTAAATGCGGATTAACTCACTACTTTTGCACCCGCTTTGAGAAACAAACGAAAGGCGAAAAAAAACAAAGAGATTACGTTCGTAGACATATTGAATTGACAGCCGTTTTAACAGCGATGTTAGAACAGAAAGAATAAGAGTAATAGAATCGCGAGATTCGAATATAACCGACTAGAATAACGCATCGAATATACATTATTAAAATATACGATGAAGAGTTTGATCCTGGCTCAGGATGAACGCTAGCGGCAGGCTTAACACATGCAAGTCGAGGGGT
>NZ_JAAEHL010000017.1 GCF_010614725.1 Flavobacterium ajazii | reverse complement strand
TATGAAATATGGATTTGATCTTTCCATGATAATGACTTCTTATGATAGATGTTACACTAAAAAAAGCGAATCATTTAGGATCATGTGCAAAAGTTGGGGATTAGGCAAAAAGATTGGATAATCTGAATAAGAAGAAATCTATATTTCTAACTTCTCTGAACTGCGCTTTAAAAGCCTTTATTTTAGCATTAAAAGATTCTGCCGAAGCATTTGTACTTCTGATCAAAATAGTTTAATATTGACTGGTAATTAACAGTTATTGTATTAAGTAGAATATCAAAGGCCCAGCTGCTGCATTTAAGAGAACAATAGAGCATTTTTGTGGTGCGGGCTGTAAATTCATTTTTACAGAATTCACAGATTCTTTTAATCTTAATGTTTGAACTCATAGAATGTGACTTTAAGTGTCCCACTGTGACTATGTGTGCTATTATCTGGTCAAAAAAAATATTTTTTGTACCTCGTGTTTTCGAGGTACAAATGAGGTACAATTTTAATCAAAACATCACCAAATATCCAAAAGAAAACGAAATTAAAAAACGAGTTAAAATATTTCTTATCAATACTTTAACTCGTTTGTTTGTTTTTATTTTGTCTCTCTATTTCCCGATGCAAAAGTTGGCAAATATATTACCCAGTAATTCGTCATTAGAGACCTGACCTGTGATAAGTCCAAATTGATACAAAGCTTCTTTAATATCCAGTGCAATAAGGTCGCTCGAAAGATTTGTTTCAAGACCAAATTTTACTTTTTGTATTTCATCCAAAGCTTTTAGTAATGAATCATAATGTCTTGTGTTTGTGATGATAGTTTCATTGTTACGTAATGCTCCTGTATTTACAAATGATAATAATTCATTCTTCATTTCGTCAACGCCAATTTTGTGTTTTGCAGATATTAATAAAAGTTTAGCGCTTAAATTTTTTAGTTTATGAGTAATATTAGAAACTTCTTCTTCAGACAAAATATCCTTTTTATTTACAATTATAATTAAAGGTTTTAAAGGATATTTATTTTTAATTTGCTCTATTTCAGAAACAAACTCTAAACTGGACGCTTTGAATTTTAAACCGTCAAATAAATAAATCACAACTTGTGCCTGATCTATTTTTTCGAAAGTCTTTTTGATTCCGATGCTTTCTACCACGTCTTTAGTCTCACGGATTCCGGCAGTATCTATGAATCTAAATCCAACACCGCCAATTACCAGTTCATCTTCAATGGTATCTCGCGTTGTTCCGGCAATGTCAGATACTATTGCACGTTCTTCATTAAGTAAGGCGTTTAATAGGGTTGATTTTCCAACATTTGGCTCTCCGACAATTGCAACCGGAATACCATTTTTAATGACATTTCCAACCGCAAACGAATCTATTAAACGTTTTAATACAAATTCAATTCGGTTTAATAATTCATGAAATTGTGTACGGTCTGCAAATTCTACATCTTCTTCTGCAAAATCAAGTTCAAGTTCAATTAAGGAAGCAAAGTTTAAAAGTTCCTCTCTCAATTTCGCAATTTCATTACTAAAACCGCCACGCATTTGCTGCATCGCAATTTGGTGGGAAGCTTCATTATCAGAAGAAATCAAATCGGCAACGGCTTCTGCCTGCGACAAATCCAGTTTTCCGTTTAGGAAAGCCCTTAGCGTAAATTCTCCCGCATCAGCCATTCGACATCCTTTTCGTAACAATAACTGAATAATCTGCTGTTGAATATAAGTTGAACCATGACAGGATATTTCGATAGTGTCTTCGCCCGTATACGAATTTGGGCCTTTAAAAACAGATATCAAAACTTCATCAAGCGTTTTTTCGTTATCGACAATATGTCCTAAATGGAGTGTATGTGTTTTTTGCTTCGTTAAATCTTTGTTTTTTATGGATTTAAAAACTGAATTTCCAATAGAGATAGCTTCAGCACCTGAAATACGAATTATGGCAATAGCTCCTGCTCCGGATGGAGTAGCCAAAGCGACTATAGAATCTTGATTTATCATAAGGCAAAGGTATAAAAAAAGGCGCAATTTTACGAACGGAACAGCTTTGTGAAAAAGCTAATTCGGACATGTAAAATCTTATAGATTAAGAAATTATTAACTGTTAAATAACTGATAATTATCAGGTTGTTTTGGGCTTAGAATGACTAAATTTGAGTAACAAACCTGATAAATCAGAGATGAAATGAAAAAGATATTATTCCCAACCGATTTTTCTGAAGCAGCTACAAATGCATTTGTTCATGCTTTAGAATTTGCAAAAATTGTCAACGGAGAACTTATTTTGCTGCATACTTTTGAAATTCCTGTGTATGACAGTCAGTTTTTTCCGGAAAATTATGCGGCAATTTACAGTTCAATAGAATTAGCCAAATTTGAAGTTTTCAAAGATGAAATTCCAAAGTTAAGAACTATTGCAGCAGAACGTAATTTGGATGAAATCGTAATCAGGCATCGTCTGATGGATGGTGACCTGCTTTATAATCTAAAAAATGCTGTCAAAGAAGATCAGATAGATTTTGTAATTATGGGAACAAATGGAGTATCCGACTGGACGAAGTTTTTTACAGGTTCTAATACAAATTCTGTAATTTCAGGGGTTGAAGTTCCTGTATTATGTGTTCCGATTGATGCTAAATTCAAAAAGATAAAAGTAATTGGTTTTACAACCCGTTATCGTGAAAAAGACAAAAAAGAACTGAAGAAAGTATTAAAAATAGCTAAAAAAACGAATGCTAAAGTTAGAAGCTTATATGTTAAAACCTCTGTTTCTGATGTTTCTCATCAGACTATTAAGGAATGGGAAGCTGAGTTTGCCAGCGAAAATGTAGAATTTTTGGTATTGCCAAGTGATGATGTCAAAGAAACAATATTAGACTTTATACTTTTTAAAGACATCGATATTCTGACTACGATTACACACAAAAGATCTTTTTTTGAAAGCCTTCTTGATTCCAGCTTTACCAAAAAAATTACAAAAGAGGTTTCTATTCCGGTGTTAGTAATGCATGAAGATTAATTTCCAAAGTAATAAAAATGCTTTTTGTAATGGTAAAACCTATATTTGTGGTTCAACTAAATTACAGAGATGGACTATTATCAAAACAGGGTTTCCTATTATACTGAGTCATTAAATAAAACCAATAAAAAATTTAACAGCATTAGTCTTTTAAGGCTCTTAAGTATTTTTGTTTTTTTGTTTCAGATGTTTTATTACATCAAAACAGATAAGATTCTATATTTAATCGGTGCTTTATTGTTTTTTGTTGGTTTTATTTTTTTAATGCGTGTTCATTCGCGTTTGTCTTTTCAGAAACAACTTTTAACGGCTCTTTTAAAAATCAATGAAAATGAAATTTCTTTTCTGAAAAGAGAAAAGCTTCCTTTTGAAAATGGTTTTGAATTTAACGATTTTCATCATCCGTATGCTTACGATTTGGATATCTTCGGAGAGCATTCCTTGTTTCAGAATTTAAACAGAACAGCTACTTTTATCGGAAAAAAAACATTAGCAAATCAGTTATTGAATTTGAACTCTAATGAAACTATTCTTGAAAATCAGGAAGCAATAAAAGAGCTTGCATCAAGAATAGAATGGCGTCAGGAATTTAATGCGCTTGGGATTGTCAGTCATGACAGTAAAGATTCATATGAGTCATTAATGTATTGGAAATCATTTAGAAATAATTCTTTACCTAAAGTTTTAAATATACTATCGATAGTTTTGCCAACATTGTTTTTTGGTTTTCTGGCAGCTTATTTTATTACTTCAAAAACAATCCTGTTATCATATCTGACTTATACTTTTATAGGAAATCTAATCGTTCTGGGAAGAGCATTAAAACGTATTCAGTCTGAAATCGCCAAAGCAGATAATATTGATAAAATAATAAAACAATACGGTTTATTAGTTGAGAAGATTGAATTAGAAAAATTTGAGTCTAAAAAATTAATTGACTTACAGCAACAGCTTACTTTTAAAAAAGCATCTGCCAGTTCACATTTAAAACAGCTTTCGGAGTTGTTTTCCAGAATGGATACGATTAGTAATCTTGTGACAGCGATTCTCTTTAATGGAAGCTTTTTATTTAATCTTCATGTTTTAAAAGCACTTTTGAAGTGGAAAGAAGATTATGCCGATCAGCTTGAAAAATGGATTGACGTAATCGGTGAGTTTGAAGCTTTAAACAGTCTGGCTAATCTGGCTTACAATAATCCTGATTTTGTGTTTCCGGAAATCAATTCAGAGTATAAAATAGGATTTAAAAATCTGAGTCATCCCTTATTAAATCCGGTGAGCAGAGTTGGGAACGATACCCATTTTTATCCGAAATCGTTTATGATTTTAACAGGTTCCAATATGTCCGGAAAAAGTACTTTTTTAAGAAGTCTGGGTGTAAATATGGTTTTAGGCGGAATAGGATCAGTAGTCTGTGCTTCAGAAGCTAAAATTCACCCACTTCCGGTTTTAGTTTCAATGCGATTGTCAGATTCCTTAGCCGATAGTGAGTCCTACTTTTTTGCAGAAATCAAACGTTTAAAACAAATTATGGATGCTTTGGAAGAGAAACCGGCTTTTGTTTTACTGGATGAAATTTTAAGAGGAACCAACTCTGATGACAAGCGAAACGGAACAATTGAAGTGGTTAAAAAGGTGATTGCTAAAAATGCAATTGGAGCTATCGCAACACATGATATTGAAGTTTGCCTGACCACAAATGAATATCCTGACATTTTAACCAATCAGTGTTTTGAAGTCGAAATAAAAGACAATGATTTACATTTTGATTACAAACTCCGCAACGGAATCTGTAAAAATAAAAGTGCTACATTCTTAATGCAAAAGATGGGAGTTATTTAAAAAAATGCTGCCTAAACAACTAAATGATTAGGCTGCATATTTATTTTTATTGGTAATTATTTTTTGGCTAGGTCGTTTTCAATTTTTGCTAGGCGCAACACCAAATCTTTTAAAGTCTCAATTTCTTTCGATTGGGCTTCAATTTTTTTGTTTTGCTCAATTGAATAAAGTGTTAATTCCTCAATTTTTTTTAGTAGGCTCATATTCATTTCGGCAAGCATCAAACCATTTTTTTCTATTTCCTTAGCCGAAGGGATTTCAGGTAAATGACTGTTTTGTTTGATGTAAGCTTCTACTTCGTCTAAAGATTTTAACTGATACTCTTTGGTAAAAACATAATCGGGTACTGTTCCTGCCTGCATAGTAACTTTTACTTCCTGAGAATGTATGTTTCCGGCTACTGTCAGTTTTGAATCTGGAATTGTTGTACCAATTCCAATATTGCCAATATTGTTAATTATCATTCGATCTTTCCAATCGCCGTTATAAGTGGAAAATTTTATAAAATTTGATCCTCTGATTCCTAACACTTGATCCACTTCACGTGAAGATATGTAATTAGTTTCTCCTGTATGACCGAGAAGTATATTTCCATTATTTTGTAAATCTCCTTTGACATGTAATTTAGCTTCGGGTGTAGAAGTCCCAATTCCAACATTTCCGTTTGAGAGAATCCTCATTCTTTCAATTGCTGCTGTCCCAAATATTATGCTATACCCGCCTTCTGTTTTAATGTCTATATTTCCATTGCCTTGTAGAGTTGTTGTTCCAAAAGCTGAGAAATTTATCATTCTTATATTATCTCCAAATGCACCAACTGTCCCGTTTGAAGCTCCTCCTGTAAAACTTATTGCTGGGGATGTGGAGTCTTCTATCGTTTGAGTACCTATAATATGTAATTTAGTATTCGGATTTGTGGTTCCAATACCTATATTTCCAATATTGTTAATTATCATTCGATCTTTCCAATCGCCGTTATAAGTGGCAAATTTTATAAAATTTGACCCTCTGATTCCTAACACTTGATCCACTTCACGTGAAGATATGTAATTAATTTCCCCTGTATGACCGAGAAGTATATTTCCATTATTTTGTAAATCTCCTTTTACATGTAATTTAGCTTCGGGTGTAGAAGTTCCAATACCTACATTGCCGTCTCCACCAATATGCATTCGCACTTGTGGTGCATTTCCCCCAAATTGGGTGTTAGTCATAAATTGTAAATAGGTATCAAAACCACTTCCTCTGTAGCTTCTTATAGCTGATGATCCTGCTGCAGCAAAATCCCAACTTAAATCCTGAGCAGAATTTGCATTTGCCGGGGAGTTTGGTCCCAAAATACTTATAGCTTTCAATGGTGTTGCATATCCGTCTGGACCTGCCTGAATTGTAAGTTTTGTTGTTGCGTTATTGGTTCCTATTCCCACGTTATTATTTGTTGACGTACCTTGCAGTGTACCACTTGGAGTATAGATTTGGGCATTTATAAATGAAGTTGAAATAAAAAATAATAAAATTGTAAGTCTGGTTAACATATCGTTTTTATTTAAAATTATTTGTTTGTGATTTTTTAAGTCTTCAAAATTTCTTTTTCAAAAATTACGGCTATTATTACATGATTATTTTTGTATATAATTTTAAACAGAATTACAAATTCGATTTAATTTTTTCTATAACAACATTATATTCTGCATCAGATAAATAGGTTTTTTGAGGGTTCATTTCAAAAACGCTTCCGAATCCGTAACCGTCTTTGTATTTTGGGACAATATGCATGTGTAGATGCGATAGGGTGTCACTAAACGCCCCGTAATTGATTTTATCAGGATTAAAGGCTTTTGCAATGGCTTTTGCTACCGTAGCGACATCTTCCATGAATAAATTACGCTGTTCGTCGCTTAATTCATAAAATTCAACTGCATGATCTTTGTAAACAACATTTAAGCGGCCTGCGTATGATTGTTCTTTAAAAAGGAAAAGCTGGGATACTTTTAGATCTGTAACTTTTATCATTAATTGGTGTAAAGTGTCGTTGTTTTGACAGTAAAGGCATTCTGAAACCGGGCTAGGCATTTTTTATTAAATTAAAGGTTTATAATAATTGAAAGAACTTTCTGCAAAAATACCTTTAATACCGAGTTATGCAAAAGATATTTTAAATGGATTGTATTATTTAAATAGGAGGGAGGGATACATTAAAAAAAAGAAAAACTTTTTCTGCTTTTCAAAAATGAAAGAGGCAGAAAAAGTTTTTTAGTAAAGCTAAAACCTGATTTTAGGCTATAATTTGTATTTTAAACTCACCATTACCTGACGAGGAGCAATAGGGTTCGTACTATAATTCTCGTGTACTGTATAGTTTAACTCATCTGTAAGATTAGATAATTTACATAAAAGAGATATTTTTTTCCATTCGTAACCTACAGTAGCATCAATTGTTGTATAACCTTCCAATGGAATATCACGATCCCTGATTGTTACAGTATATGTTTTTGGATTAGTTGAAGGTTTGTTTTCTGTCCATAAGTAATCGTCATTCCAGCCTCCTGTACGGTCTCCGATATAATTTCCAATTGCACCAAAAGAAAATCCTTTTAATATTCCGTCAGGTATTTTGTAGAAGAAACTCAAATTTGCAGTATGTCTTGGTGTTCTTGCTAAGATATCACCAACAACTAAACTTCCGCTTGTTCCGGATGATTTTGAAACTTTAGTTTCATTAAAACTATATCCGGCTATAATGTTTAAACCATCTACAGGTCTTGCAGTAACATCGATTTCAATACCTTTTCCTTTTGTAGCTCCAACTAATTCTTTTAAATTAGTATTTACGTTTTCAGAAACACCATCAGCTTGATATTGTGCGGTTTGTGCTAAATTGTTGTTTTCAATCATATAGATTGTTACGTTGGTACTTAAATCCCCTTTCCAGAAGTCTTTTTTGATACCTACTTCGTACTGATCAATTATAGATGGATTTAGTGGTTTTAAATCAACAGTTGTTCCTGTATTAGGTGTAAATGAATTTGAGTAGCTGGCAAAGATTGACATATCTTTATTGGGCTGAACAACCAATCCTGCTTTTGGAGAAAAAGCTCTGTTTAAGACTTTTGCTGCAGTTGTTGGAGTTGCAACTTTTGTTGTACTAACCTGACTTTCCTGCCATGACCAACGGATTCCTCCTAAAAATTTTATGTGGTCTGTAATAGAAATTAAATCTTGTGCAAAAACGCCAAAACGTTTTGCGTCTGTTGTAGCCAATTGAGTTATTCTGTTGCTGTAAGGAACGTTAAGGCTTTGTGTGCTATAGTCATAGTTTAATATATTTACAGCTGTTTCTTCTGTCGTTATAAGAACTGTAGGTGTCCCAGGCTTAAAGAAACCAAAAGTATAACTTGGTGCCATTGAGTATTCGTAGTCAACCCCGGTAAAAATTTGATGTTTTATTCTTCCTGTGTTAAAAATACCTTGCAGGTTCAATTGGTCTGCAAATATATTTTCTCCGGCATCAGCTTTTGTTAAGCCTCTTTTCCACAAAACTTCTGTTGCGCCTGTAGTACTGTTTGTAGAATAGACTAAATTAGATAATTGTGCAGTTGATGTTTGGGTTCTTCTATATGTTTGAAAAGAAGAATTGAAGCCTAATTTCCAATTATCATTGAAGTTATGATTAAACAATAACGATGCACTTGCAGATTTTGTGTTTCCTGTTGACCATAGCGCTCCAAAAAACTGATTACGTGGTAAATCTAAAATTTCTTTTCCAACGATTCCGGTTCCGAAATCAGGTGTCCAGTCGGCACTTAAATAATCTCCCTGTAATGTGATTTGAGTTTTTTCAGTAAGATTAAATAATAGGGAAGGATTAAAATAAATACGATCATTTTTTACATAATCTCTAAAGCTTTCCGAATTTTCGTAAGAAGCATTAATACGATAAGCAATTGATTTATTTAAAGGCCCATAAAAATCAATAGAAGGTTTGTAATAAGCATAGCTTCCCATTTGCATGGATAATTCTCCGCCTTCTGTAAACTTTGGAGTTTTGGTAACCAGGTTAAGAATTCCTCCAGGTGTTACATTTCCGAATAATAATGCTGAACCTCCTTTTAAAAATTCTACCTTTTCTAAACCTGCAACATCTGGAATAGAACCTGCATTATAACGGAAACCATTTTTAAACATGTTATTGGCATCCATTGAATAACCTCTTGACCAAAATGATTCCTGTGCACCACCACGGGCAGAACCTACATAAACACCATTGGCATTTTTGATAACATCACTCAAACGAATAGCCTGTTGCTGTTCGATAACCTCAGTTCCAATAATCTGAACACTCTGAGGCAAATCCATAACTTTAATTCCGGAACGAGCTGCTGAAATTGGTTTTTTGGGTTTGTTGGCTGTAATTTTAACTTCATTAAGAACTTCGCCTTTTTTATTTTTTACAGTATCATTAATTGCCGAAGCAGTATCGTTGTCTGAGTCTTTTCTGTTTTGGCTAAAGGAAATGAAACTTACAAATGATAAGACCAGCAGTAATTTATTCTTCATGTTATTTATTTAGATTTAATAAAGATAATTTTTCTGCAAATATAGAGACAGGTTAATGCTTTAACAAAATATTTAGAGGGTTATCTACATTAAAAAAACATTAAAATAAACTTAATTTTTGATTAAAATTTTAATTCTGTTTATTTAAATCAGTTAAAAATAGTTATAAAAAAAGCCTTGCTCAAATAGCAAGGCTTAGAATTTAAAGTAAATGAACGAATTATTTTACAGCAATTAAATAAGTTGCCATTTTCCAGACTTCATCATATTTTTTACCGTTGTGTTCACCTGCTGTTTTTTCAGTGTAGGCAAATTCTACCATATAGTTACCAGACCAGATTGGTGTAAAAGATATTTCGCCATTTTCATTGCTCCACAATTCTTTTTCCCAGCCATTTGGAGCGATTACTTTCATTTTTTGCTCTTTTGCAATTTTTCCTTCATATGAAGCAATTACAGTTACTTTGTTTTTTTGTTTTGCACTGGTTACATCTTTTGAAAATAAACTAATAACATTTGAATTAGCAGTAGCTTCGTTTCCTGCAGCGGCAGTACCAACTGTAACAGTAGCGCTTGAATTATAATCAAGTTTCATTGTGCCATAAACATCCTTCACTGTATGGTGCATTACAATCGTATAAACACCTTCTTCATCGGGCGTAAAAAAGGCCTGGTATTTATTTTCAAGGGCTTTTGCTGTTAGCTTAGTTTCTTTTTTTGATGGAGAAATAACTACTAAACTAAAATCTTTTAAATCTGAAAACCATTTATCTGCTTTAGTAATATCATTATCTGAGTATTCACCAAAGTAAACTGATATTTCCTGAGCTTTGCCTTTTGTACCGTTAGCTTTAGTTTCAATCCATAAGGCATGAGCGAATAGGGCAGGGCTTGCGACAAGCATTAGAACAGCAAAGGCTATTTTTTTTAAAGTGTTTGATTTCATGATAAATAAGATTTAAAATTATTTTTTTATAATAAAATCCCTTAAAAATTAATTTAAGGGATTTGTGTATTATTTAGAATTTATAGCTAACAGATAAACGAACGTTTGTTCCCGGTTCTGATTGCCAGTAATAAGTTTGGTTGTAAGTGTAATATCCTCCGGAAAACAAATATTTATCTAAAATATTGTTTACTAAAATATTGAATGTTATTTTGTTTTTAGTATAAGTTACACCACCATCTAAACGGAAATAATCCGGTAATTGTGTTTCGTCGTTAGAAGCAAACCAAGGCTTTCTGTCTGCCTGATATTGGTATCCTAAAGAAAGTCCGATACCATTTAGAGCACCATTGTCAATTTTGTAGTTTAACCAGGTATTTTGAACATGTTTTGCAGTTCCGGAAAGTTGAGCTCCAACCAAATCATTATTACTGTCTTTGGTGATTTTTCCTTCAGTAAAAGCATAGTTAATTACAACATCAAGGTTTTTTAAAATTTCCCCTCTGATATCTGCCTCAAAACCTTTCACTTTTGATTGTCCACTTTGTTTACTCGTTGGTTGTCCACCTACTATATGTTCAGTATCAGGAACAATTATATTATTGTTTGTAATTTGATATATTGCAAAGGTCGAATTCCATTTTCCATTCATCCAGTCTTTTTTGAAACCCAGTTCATAATTTGTACCCGTTTGCGGATCAAAAGTATTGCCTTGCCAATCAACTCCGTAATTTTCATTAAACGATTCGTCTCTTAAAGCGTAAAGAGAAGTATTTTGATTAATTGACCAGCTCAATCCAAGTCTTGGTGTAAATTTACTGTCTTTGAACTGTCCAGAATATACGTTTGCCGTTTTTAAGGTAGTGTATCTACCGGCAACTGTTAAACGAAGAGCGTTGTCAAGAAAACCAAGTTCGTCTTGTACATAAAATGCATTGTAAGCATTTTTATATTGAAGTCCTCTTACTTTTATGTCTACGCTTCTGTCAAATACAGGCATATTTGCAGCCGTCATAGTTCCGTAAACAGGATTGTAAATGTCTAAGTCTGTTAATAAAGCACTTTGTGTCCAGTCATAGTAATTGATTTTATCGCTTAAATCGATTCCGGCAAGTATTTTGTGGTTAACAGAACCTGTTTTTTCCTGACCATTTACAAAAAATTGTCCTGTTTTTGCTACAGCATAATCTTCAGATATGTAAACGCGTCTTGTCATTATGTTTTCATCAGGACCTGTAATAGCATCCGGCCACATTGACATTCCTACCTGGGTGTAATGAAAGTAAGCACCTTGTCCTGTGAATTTCCAATTATCATTTATTTGATGATCCAAAATCAATAGAAGACTTTTGTCATTCATATTTGTCGGATCAAAATTGGCCTCACCTGTAGTAAAATTTCTTGGTAAATCAGCATATCCTTTTTTAGAGAAAGCATAATTAGTTCCAATCATATTTACCTGAGAAAATTGGTGTGTATATTCTAAAGTAATCGCAGTTTTATCGTCAACTAAGTATTTTAAGACAGGTGCAAATGAGTAGCGGTTATTGTAATCAAATTTACGGTGGCTGCCTTTTTCTTGTCCCATTACATTAATACGGTATAATAGTTTACCATCTTTTGATAGTTTACCATCCAAATCAAGAGTAGCTCTGTATAAATCAAAACTTCCTAATGTCAGAGTAGCTTCTCCTTTGTTACGTCCGCTTGGTTTTTTAGTTACCACATTATACAGTCCGCTTGCGTTACCGTTTGATAACATGAATCCTGCAGGCCCTTTTACAAATTCTATACGTTCTACCATGCTCATATCTTCAGTTAATGGTCCCCAGGTAGTACTTACATTCATTCCATTTCTAAAAGGATTTACACGGCTACCTCTCATAAAAATGTTTGCATAATTATCCCAGTGCTCTACTCTTGTAACACCACTTACGTTTCTGGTAGCTCCTTCAAGCATATCAAAAATTTGTTGATCCTGCATCAATTTTCCGGTTACAACTTGTATGTTTTGCGGGATTTCGATTATGGCAGACTGCAATCGAAGTGATGATGAAATTCTGTTGGTTTTAGAAGCACTCTTGTTACTCAAAACCACAACCTGATTAAGCTCAGTATTTGATAAAGTTAGTTTTAAATCAGTAGTAGTAATTTCACCGGCAGTAATGGTTACTTCTTCGTTGATGTCATCATAACCAACCAGAGTAACCACTAATGTTTGTGTGCCTGCAGGAACATTTTTAATTTCGTATACACCGTTGTTATCTGCAATTGTAGTTTTGTTAGTCCCTTTTACAGAAACAGAAACTCCTTCTGCAGCTTTATCATCGCTAGTTTGTATGGTTCCTTTTATCGTACCGCCCTGGGCAAAAGAAGTAGTAATTGACATCAATAAAATGGCAAAAACGAATAAGAATTTTGATAGATAATTTAATTTATTCATTTAGGATTAAATTTACTTTTGTTATTTAGACTTTATAAAAATAAAGTGCAAATGTAAAATTTAATATTTGTTTAACAATTTTTATTTAGAATAAAAATGGATAAAGTTATTATTAATCTGTTTCCAAATTAATTAACACCTGATCAGTTTTAATTTTGAAAGATTATTTTGCTAAATTAAAGCTCATTTGCTTTTTTCCTCATTTTGTCTGCCAGTGATTTATTATTCAACTTTAAATATGCTGCTTCTAATGACAAATAAACATTTTTGCTAAACGGATAATACTTTTCAGTTAATTTAAAAAATGAAATTGCCTGGTTTATTTTATCATTCTGAAGACAAAAATTACCCATCCAGTCCAGGTAACTTTCTGTTGGAAGGAAAATAAAACCAGTATCTTTTGAAAGCTTTTTATATTGTTCTTCAACAAGACCAGGATTTTGCACTGCTTCTTTTACCTGAACCAGATGTTCTTTAAAAATAAACCTCAAGCCATCATATTCAGCCGGAATTGGAATTGTTCCGTGGTCTTCATTTTCATAAAATTTAAAACTCCATCGCAAGTTTTTAGGTTTCTTTTCTTTCAATAATTTTTCAAATTTTCGGATGCCTCTTGCCATATCTGTGGTAGTGTCTTGCGGAATACTGATTTTATTGGCCATTGCTACATAAATACTTCTTTGTTCAAAATCTTTTTTATTAAAAATAGAGTCCGCCTTTTTGATCATAATTTCATCATCCCACCAAAGACTCGGGTCAATAATAACATATGAGTTAAACAATTTTGTATGATGAAGCAAAATATTGGTTGCAGTTAACCCGCCAAAAGAATGACCATTTAAAATATTGTAGTCTGAAGTCCTGTAATGCGAATTGATATAAGGGCGTAATTCTGTTTCTAAAAAGGTTATAAAATTTTTATTCCCGCCTGTTTGTTTAAAAAACTTCTTGGTTTTATCATAAAAAGCCGTACGGTTGCTTTCTGTGGGAGTCAGATCGAGCGTGCGATTGGTGTTTGTAATTCCGACCACAATCATTTGCGGAATCATGGCATAAGGTCCTTTTGCCAACGATTGCTGAAGTCCCGTAAACGAATGAAAATTACTTTCGGCATCCAGTAAATAAACCACAGGATATTTAGCAGGTGCAAATTTTTTAGAGTTGTAATCGGGTGGAAGATAGACCCAGAAGTTACGTTCTTCGTTTAATGCTTTAGAAAAAATACGATGTTTACTGCCAATTACAATGCTATCCTGAGAGAAGGAATTTGCATATTGAAGCAAGGCAAAAAGTATCAGGAGGATTTTTTTCATTGTGTTTAATTTAATTGTTCTTTTTTCTTTTTATTACGTCTTCCATACCAAATTAAAAAACCGGTTACAGGCAGGAACATACAAATCAGGCCTACAAGTAAAGTGAGTATTTTTCCGAGCCATCCGGCCCAGAAGCCTATATGAAGGTTCATAGTCCAGTCATCAATTTCAAGACCGTTCATTATTTTTACCGGGATTTCCATTTCTTGTCCTGTGTAGCGGTTTATGGCAAAAGTTTTCCCATTTTCTATACCTTTTAATCCAATATTTTTCCCAGTTGCAGCATATAAAGTTGTGATACTGTCTTTTGAAGCAACTGATAGTTTGACCTGTTTGGCTTCTTTTTGTTTTGCAAATAATTTTTCAATAACAGGGCTTACAGGAGCAAATGTTTTGGTACTGTCATATTCGGGTTTGATATCACGCAATTGAGAATATGCTTTTGTAGTACCTCCGAATATTTTTTGAGTAGTATTTCCTAATGGTTTATTGACAATGATGAGTCCTGTAATGGTTATTAATAATGCCGGCAATAAATTATAAAAACCCGGCACATTGTGTAAATCATAATTCAGTCTTTTGAAAGTCGCTTTCCATTTTATACTAAAACTTTGTTTTCTGGTCGATTTGTTCCATTTTTTTGGCCACCACAATATAAGTCCGGTTATCAGTTCAATCAAAAAAATCCAGACCGAAATTTCTACAATCAGATTGCCTGTATCTCCAAAAGGTATGTGACCACTGTGGATATGTGCAATGACGTAGAAAAAATCATATGCCTTGCCGGAAGTTAAAACTTTTCCGGTGTAAGGATCGATCCACGAGAACTGTAAATCCCTTTCTTTGGTTGAGGAAGCCAGTTTAATGGTTCTTTCCGGATCCCGATAGGTAATAAAATAACTTGCTTTCCGGTCAGGAAATTGTTCCTTAAAAGATTTTAAAATTTCTTCGGGAGTTAATTTTTTTTCTTTTACCTCCTGTACGTGTAAAGAATCATAAGCCAATCCGTCTATAATATCATCACAAAAAATAAATAATACACCGGTAAGGGATACAATAAATACAATAATTCCCGAAGAGAGCCCTAACCATAAATGAAGCCAATGGTTTAGTTTGCTCCATTTGTTTTTTTGCATGGAGTTTTTATTTTGAATTGATTTTTTTGGATTATTTGTCATGTTTGCAAAATGATAAAAACCAAGCTAACAAAGACATAAATCATTGTTAGCCTGGAAAAAAAAATATACTAATTCTCTATTAATTAAAATTTGAAAGTAAAGTTGGCAACCAATTGTCTTGTAGGCATCATAGTACTCCAGTAATCGTTTGTCCAGTATTCTTTGTTAGCAATGTTATTTATTTTTAAACCGATTCTGAATTTAGGTTTTTCGTAAAAAACAGTTGCATCCATTACAGTGTAACCATTTACAGTAAATGTATTTGTATCATTAGCAAAACTGTCACTTTGTGTGTTTCCTCCAAATCCAAATCCAAGACCTTTTGCTTTTCCATCTAATAATTTATAGCTCATCCAAAGGTTAGCCACATTTTTCGGTGCACCGTAAGGTACTTTACCTTTTGCAGATCCTGATGTAAATTCGCTTTCATTGTATCCATATCCCATGATTACGTGGAAACCTCTAAATGGATTAGCGATTAAATCCGCCTCAAAACCCTTACTGCTTTGTGTTCCATCCTGAATCTGATTTGAACCTTCCCAACGAAGTTTATCTTTAACTTTAATATCATAATAGCTTAAAGTCCCGTTTAATTTTCCGCCTAGTAATTCTAATTTAACTCCACCTTCCAATTGATTTGCCTCTTCAGGTTTAAAATCAATTTTCTCTCCCGTGCCTGTTTCTCCTAATCCTGTATTAGTAAAACCGTTCATATAGTTACCGAAAAGAGAAACTTTATCTTTTACAACCTGATAAATAATACCCATTTTTGGTGAAAAAAAGTTTTGATTACGTTTAGCAATTTTGTCTTCATTATGATCATAGCGAACACTTGCCATAGCAATTAATTTATCTGTAAAATTGATTACATCCGACACATAAGCACTTGTAGTTCTTAGATCTCTGTTGTTTATTACCCACGGTTCTGTCTGATCGGCAATCAATTGTTTGTATTTTTCATAATTGATAAAGTTGTCATAGCCTGGTCCTTCATTAATTGTGATTAAAGGATTTCCGACAGCGGCATCGTATGAATTGATCATCCAACGGCTATCTACAGTACCAATTGTAGTATAATCTAATCCGAGTAATAAACGGTTTTTGATACTTCCAATATTAAAATTTCCGATGAAGTTTTGCTGAACTTCTGTTGTTTTGAATGTACTGTTAATATTCATTATACGACGCTGCAATAGAGGTGGAGCTGCAGCATCCGGATTATTATTGATCAACAGGAATAAATAGTTTGCTTTATTATCGGTGAAAGCACTTGATAGATTAGTTTGCGAAGTCCATTGTTCAGATAATTTATAGGTTGCTCTGGCAAAAACGTTGGTAGTTTTAGCTTCAGACTGCAAGTCATCGGTTGTATATGATATTTTGAAATCAAAATTCATGTCGTCAAAACTTTTTACTGTTGAAGTTGGAGTGAAATTTCCAAGTCCTATGTAACTCGAATTACGGCTTCCACTGTACATTTCGACATCAACATCAAAAGTCAGACGGTCGCTGGCGATGTATGTGAACGAAGGTGCTATAAAAAAGGTCTTACTTTTTCCATAATCCTGCCAGTTTCTTTGATTGTCTAAAGCTGCATTAACTCTAAAAAGCATTGTTTTATCTTCATTAACTGCGGTATTAAAATCAATAGTTGTTCGGCTCAAAGCCCAGCTTCCGGTAGTGTAGCTTACTTCTCCTTTTGTAGTTTCAAAAGGTCTTTTGGTAACTCTGTTTATAAGACCTCCATAAGTGGTTAGCTGAGAACCAAATAATGTAGCAGATGGTCCTTTGATAACTTCGATACTTTCTAAATTAGCTGGATCAGTCATTGTTACCCAGTTAGTACTCATTCCGTTACGGATAGAACCTGCAGCAGATGCACCGCTAAAACCACGCATTCTTAAACTTAGTCCAACTCCTCCGGAACCTACACTTTGGGTAACGTTACTTAATCCGGGTGCTGTGGTAAGCGCACTTCTAAAATCAACGGCGATTTGTTCCTGAAAAAGCTCTTTGGGCACTACCGTATAAACCTGCGGATTTTCAAGATTGCTGATTGGAAGTCTTGCGACATATTCACTTTTCTTTTCAGCAAATTTTTTCGCACCCGAAACTACCACAACTTCCTGTAATTCTCTTAATGAAGAATTAAGCTGAATTGAAACTTCGGTCGTTTGGTCTGCAGATACTGTTACGTTTTTGGTGATTGGTTCATAGCCTTTTACGTTAACCTGTAGATCGTAATTACCTTCCGGAATATTTTTGAAACGGAAAACACCGTTTTCATCCGTAATATCAGATTTTTTTAATTGTGAAATGAGAACAGTTACTGACTCTCCGGACTTGTCATCAGAAGTAATAACAGTTCCTAGTATATTTCCGTTTTTCTGCTGAGCGTAAATGTTGGTAATTATAAAGCAGAAAAATAATGCTGTATAAATGGGTTTAGTTAACAAATTTTTCAGTCTGGGTTTCATAAAAAACATAGTATTCTTATTTAGATTAGTTATAAATTGATAATTTTACGCAAAAGTAATTTGTTAATAAAAACATAATTAACGCAATAAGGATTAAAATAAACGCAAAAGGGATTAAGTGAAAACTGCTATAAAATCAAAGAGTTAAGATTTTGAAAGGATGTTTTAATATTAATTACTTGAATGCATAAATACAGTTTGGTGATGAAAACAATGATGAGAAGTGACATTTTTAAAAAGGAAGTAGTTGTAATAAATGACCCTATTCAGTTTAATAAAGAAGACCTTATCGAGAAAAAAATAAACTTTGACAACAAAGGCATAAAAGGTATCGTAACCGATATTATGCTCAACGGAATTCATGTTGTTGCCAGAGATTTAACAATGGAGAATGAGTCGTATTCGATAGAAGTAGAGCATGATTTTTCGTTTGTTAAACTTCATATTGAAATGGAAGGCGATAACGAATATTGCCCGGAAAATCCAGAGAAAAGAGGGATTTATATTCCACAGGGGCATTACAACCTGTTTTATTTGCCTAAAATTAAAGGTGTTTTGAACTATAAAACGAAAAGAAGGAGAACACTCGAAATTACATTTACAGCAGAATATCTGGACAAGTTATTTTATCCAAATTTAAAAACAACAATTCCATTATTGGCTGAAGCCATTGCGAATCAGACAGAATATGTAATGTGGGAAAAGAGCAGAAGTATTTCGCCCAAACTGAATGCTTTAATTGAGGATATTTTGCAATGCAGTTATTCAGGAGCGATTAAAAAGGCTTTTTTAGAATCAAAAATGGTGGAGATTCTGTCGTATTTGTTTACCATAATCAACGAGGAAGAAAATACACCACTGAGTATTGAATTAAGTGCCTGCGATTATTTGAAAATTCTTGAAGTGGAAAATATTTTAAAAACACAATTTAAGGAAAAACATACACTGGCCAGTATCGCTGCTCAGGTTGGCCTGAACAATTTTAAAATCAAAAAATACTTTAAAATGGTTTTTAACACAACTGTTTTCAATTATCTAACTCATGTCAGAATGGAATATGCCAAGCAGCTGATAGAAAAAGGAATGCCGGTGTGTATTGTATCAGAAGAATTAGGATACAAAAATCCCCACCATTTCACAGTAGCTTTCAAAAAGACTTTGGGGTATTTACCAAGTAAACTTAAAAATTAAAAGGAACTAACTTTTTACGTTAGTTCCTTTTAAGATATTCATTTTTTAGAATTTATAGGTAAAACTCGCCACAACATTTCTCGGTTTTTGAGGATTTACAGTTGCCCATCCACCATTAAAATATTCTTTGTTTGCAATATTATTGATGTTTAAAGCAGCCCTGAATTTGTTTGAGCCATAAAATACAGATCCATTTATCACGGTATAAGATGGCAATACAAATTTGCCAAGAATCTCGCTATTTACGACTGCATTTTCGCTGGCATAATTTCCTCCAAAGCCTAAACCAAAATCTTTTAGTATTCCATTATTAAATTTATAGGTGGCCCAAAGATTTACTAAATTTTCCGGACCTGACCACATAGGTCTTTTGCCTTCTTCCAGCCATACATTGCCTATATCTCCTTTAGTTACTTTACTATCATTATAACTGTATCCGGCAATAATATTTAATCCTCTTGCCGGAGAAGCATTCAAATCAAATTCAAAACCTTTGCTTTGAGCTTCACCGCCTTGTAAACTTCTGGTTACATCAGAAGGATCAGCAGTTAATAAATTAGCTACTTTGATATCATAATAACTTATCGTTGCATTTAATTTATCTTTTAAAAGATTTGCCTTGATTCCAAACTCTAATTGATTAGCATGCTCCGGTTCGAAGTTTTGAATTCCAGTTGGGCTATTACCTGGAGTAACGTTTTTAAAACCATTCATATAATTGGCAAATAAGGCCAGCTTATCTTCAATTGGCTGGTATAATAAGCCAAATTTAGGAGATAATGCCGTTTGATCATAGTCATCCTTGTCATTTGTAATGTCAGCTTCATTATCAAAATAGTCAATACGTAAACTTGCCATCGCAATCAATTTAGGAAGAATGTTGATTACGTCAGAAGCATAAGCACTATAGGTACTATTTCTCGAATTATAATTACTGGTGTCTGTAGTCGAAAGTAATTTATCAACAGATGACTGCGTTAAATAATTTGGATTATTTTCATCATACTGTCTGACTTCTCCCTGAGGGGTAACATTATAAACTCCTACCCATCCGGTGCCTCCGTACATTACGTTTTTTTGAAAATAATCAAGTCCGATCACAATACGGTTTCGCATGTTGCCAATTTTGAAATCACCAACAAAATTTTGCTGAATATCAGTAGTTGTAGTGAAAGAGTCTTCTTTTGTAATAATAATTCCAAAGTCACCATTTCCATTCTGATTATCATTAATATAAGAATAGTAGCCTTTTGATTTTGTAGATCCTCTGGATAATGCTGTTTGCGAAGTCCATTGATCTGATATTTTATAATTCATCAATGCCTGCAAATTGTATTTCGGGTTTTTTATGGATAAGTCATTGATAGTAAAAGATAACTTTGTATTATAATTTAACTCGTCAAGATTATTGAATTGTAATGGTTTGCTTCTTCCCAAAAATAAAATTGTAGGTGTAGTTTTTTCTTCCTGCATAAATTCGGTATTAATGAGGAAAGATAATTTTTCGTTGACCTTGTAGGATAGGACAGGGGCCAAAAAATAAGAAGTACGAAAACCTGCATCCTGAAAACTGTTTTCAGTCTGAAAGGCTGCATTGACTCTTATAGCAACATTATCAGATTCATCTACAGCAGTATTTACATCTGCAGTAACTCTGTTAAGACCGAAACTTCCGGCAAGATAAGAGACTTCTGCACCAAAACCCGAATACGGTTTTTTGGTAACGGTATTTATAAATCCGCCATAACAAACAAGACTACTGCCAAATAAAGTTCCTGATGGTCCTTTTATAACTTCAATTCGTTCAATATTTGCAGGATCCAGGCTACCGTTTGTCAATCCTGGTAATCCATTTACAATTTTTGCCTGTGTTTCAAAACCACGTAAGGTATAATAGGACCCTCCATTACCGGCAGCACCTGTAGATTCCCATAATTTATGAATTCCAGGAACATTTGTTAAAGCATCCTCAAAATTGGTTATAGCCTGTTCTTTTAATAAATCAGATGTAACTACGTTATATACTTGTGGATTTTCAATATTTTTCAGAGGCATTTTAGAAACATAAGTGCTTTGTTTCGGGAAAAGTTTTACCTTGTTGTTATTATATATGGTTACTTCCTGTAATTGTTTATTAGAAACTTTTAATTGTAAATTTTGAGAAGTTGTTTCGCCACTGCTAACATTTACAGTTTGTTCTAAAGTTTCATAACCGGTCAAAGAGATTTGTAAAATATAATTATTTGGTTTTATTCTGTTTAATTCAAAAGCACCTTCTTCATTTGTAATTGTTTCATATTTTGTGCCTTTAAGCACGATATTCACACCAGTAGCAGGATCACCTTCAGACGTAGTTATGATTCCTTTTAATTTACCGTTGTTTTGGGAAAATACATTTGTAACTGAAATTAAAAACAAGCAAATTGTATAAATAAAATGCTGCATTCGAAGATTAAAAAAGATCATGGTATTTGGTTAGATTAGTTGCTTTGAATTGAAAACAGGCAAATGTAAAATTTTATTCAGACAATAAGAAAATCATTTTCTTCTTTACTTTAATATTGAATTGTTTGCAAAAAAACACCTCTATTTAGAAAAAAATAAATAAATAAATAAATAAATAAATAGAAGTGTATAAATATAGGAATATTTAAAATCTTAAAACTTTAGTGTTATGTTAGCAGCAACGTTTCTTGGAGCTAACGGATTATTGTTGATTCCCCACATTTCGTCATTAAGCAGGTTATTAACTTTTAATCCTAAGCGCCATTTTAGCTGATCATAGAATACTGTTCCGTCTAAAAGAGTATTTGATGGAATTGTTAGCTGGCCATATTGGTTATATACTAAATGATAGAAGAACTATACAAACAAAAAAAGAGACTGTTTTTTAAATTTAAAACAGTCCCTAAACTTTATAGCTAAATCAAGAGTAAAATTATTTTTTTTGCTTTTTGTTTCTGCGTCCCCACCAAATTAAGAATCCTGTTATGGGTAAGCTTGCTGAAACAAGACTGGCAAAAAACGCCAGGATTTTACCGGGAAAACCAAGGATGCTGCCTACGTGAATTCCATAATTTAATGCTCTAAATTTTTGTCCGGTATCTTTATCCTGGTAAGTTGATGTTTTGATGAGTTTTCCGGTATATTGATCAAAATTGATATAAACATTATCAAAACTGCTATCATATCCTGCAAAGGCATAAATAGGTGCCAATGAATCATTTTCTGTTGGATTAGAAATATAATGGCGTTTCGCTTTAGGATGTAATAGATTAATTTGGGCATATATTCGATCAATAGGCTTATGTACAGTGTATTGTGTAGTATCAGATTCTATTACTTCTTTTTTACTGTCTTTTCCTCCATTGAGAGCCCATTGTATTCCTTTATCATACCATTTAAAAGACCAGACTAGCCCTGTAAGTGCTATTATTAATGCAAAAATTAAAAAATAAAATCCCATTATGTTATGAATATCGTAATTTTTACGTTTCCACTTCGTTGTATCTTTCCAGCGAAACCAAAAGCGTTGTTTTGCGGCACTTTTGTTTTTTGGCCACCAAAGAATTAAACCTGTTATGAGAGAGATGATGAATATGATAGTTGCAGTACCTGTAATGATATCTCCAATTTCATATCTCATAAAAAGGAATTGATGTAACATTCTTACAACAACAAAAAACTCTGTGTTTTGATTTTCTATTTCTTCTACTTTACCTGTATAAGGGTCTACATACACTTTTGTACTTGATCTCAAATTCCAATACCAAAATGCTTTTTCATCTAACTCTTTATAAAAATAAACAGCCGCTGTTCGTTTCTTGTCCCTGAACATATCAAAACCAGACATCACCTGTTCAGGATGTGCTTTATTGGCTTCTTTTGCAATAATTATTATTTGGCTTACCGGGAGCTTTTTACTTTTTACCTGATCTACATAGTAATAGCTGTGTATTATTGGTCTTAGTTCTTCTTCAAAAGCATATAAACAGCCTGTAATTCCAAGTATAACAACTATTATTCCCGAACTTAGACCGAGCCATAAATGAATTTTAAGTATGAGTTTTTTAAATGACATTATTTGAGTAACTAATAGGTTGGTAAAAAAACAAAGCACCTCTTTCCTTAAAAGATAGAGGTGTTTTGTTTTTAAATTAAAGGAATTTTAAAATTTTAATGATAAACTTACCAAAAGATTTGTTGGTGCTTGTGATGCTCCCCAAATATCCCAATATTTTTCGTTGGTTATATTGTTTAGTTTCACACCAACTCTCCAATTTGGCTGATCGTAAAATACTGTAGCATTGTAGATCATGTAAGACGGCATGTAAAAAGTATTATCAACGGTGAAATAATTATCATCTACATAATTAGCTCCCAAACCGGCACCTAATCCTTTAAATTTGTTTTGAAAAGTATAAGTTGTCCAAAAATTCACTACGTTTTCAGGAGAACTAGCTGCTTTATTTCCCTCAAGTGCAGTGTTAGTTGCTTTTAAAATGCGATTGTCATTATATGCGTAACCCGCAATAATACTTAATCCGTTTATTGGTTTGGCGATTAATTCAAAATCTACTCCTTTGCTTTTCTGTTTTACATCCTGCATATTGTCTCCATTTGCAAGTGTTCTGGTACCATTATCAATTGTAATATTGTAATAGCTGGCAGTAGCACTCAGTTTTTTATTGAAAGTTTCGGCTTTTATTCCTCCTTCATATTGATTGGCATATACAGGGTCTAATACAAATATTTCACCGCTTGAAGGCTGTGTTACAGGAGCATAATTTTGGAATCCGTTCATGTAATTTCCAAAAATAGAAACCTGATCTTTTACAATTTCATATACCAGTCCAAATTTAGGAGAGAGAGCATTTTGGTGAAATGCAGTTGTTGTTCCTGCCTGCTCACGGTTAAAATTGTCAAAACGCAAACTTAGCATAGCTGATAATCTGTCAGTAAAATTGATTACATCACAAACATAGGCGCTAAAAGTTTCCTGATCTCCAACCGGAGAGGTAGTCACCGTTAATACTGCATCTACTGCTTTTCTTCTGATTGGGGCAAAGTTGGTAGTTACATCTATATTATCAAGATAGGTTGTAGCAGTTCTTCCTCCTGAAAAGTTAGATTCATATTTTCTTAAATTGATACCTGCAAGAAATTTATGTTTGAATATCCAGGTAGAAAACTGGCCATTGATGTTTTCCTGCAAATTAGTATAATTATTAAAGATCGGCCCCCAAAGCCCGACTCTTCTGGAAGCATTAGTTGGAGAGGTCCAGTTAGCGTAGCTTTGATAACTGCGTTCTACGTCTTCACCTACGAAAGAAAATATCGTGGTAGATTTCCAGTTTTCGGAGATTTCATATTCTGCCTGAGCAAAAATTTTGGTTGCTGAAGTTTTCGCATCATTGTCATCATGGAACATAGATTTTTTATAATCTATTTTTAATTGCTCCGGATTGTTTATACCAGAAGCTGCATCATAAGTATTATATGTTCGTCTGGTATTGTTTGAATTATACAATTCTGCATCAAAATTGAATGTAAGTTTGTCGTTTGCTTTAAAAGTAAGACTTGGAGCAACAGCTAGTGACTTGTTGAAACCATAATCTAAAAAGCTTTTTTCGTTATTTACGGCAAGGTTAATTCTGAATAGTACTGTTTTTTCTTTGTTTAAAGGAGTATTTACATCGGCTGTAAGGCGGTTTAAGCCAAAACTTCCTCCAGTGTAAGTTACTTCTGAGGCTGTAGTTTCAAAAGGTTTTTTTGTTACCAGGTTTACAACACCACCAAAAGAAGATACAGATGAACCGAATAAAGTTCCGGATGGGCCTTTCATAACCTCAATTCGTTCTACGTTTGAAAGATCAATAGAAGAACGTCCGGTAACGGTTTCCATACCATTTCTTGCATTAACTCCAACAGTAAAACCTCTGAACCCGATTCCAATTCCACCAGAAGGGTAGCTTACAGGCACAGCACCAGCGCTGTTTCGAATAGCAGTTTCGATATTTACTGCTACTTGTTCCAATAATAGTTCTTTATGAATCACACTGTAAACCTGAGGATTTTCAAGATTTGCGAGAGGCATTCTGGCAACATAGTCTGTCTTTTTAGACATAATGCTTTTTTTTCCGCTTATTACAACTTCCTGTAATTCTTTATTTGAAACTTTCAATTGTAAATTAAGCGTAGTCGTTTCATTTTCAGAAACATTTACTTCCTGCTCTAAAGTTTCATAACCTGTTAAGGAAACCTGTAGCGTATATGTATTTGCAGCTACTCTGTTAAACTCAAAATTACCCTCATCATTGGTTACGGCACCATATTTGGTTTTTTTCAGGATGATATTTACGTCGGCAGCAGGAGCTCCGTCAGATGTGGTAATGATTCCTTTTATCTTTCCGTGGTTTTGTTGTGAAAACATGCTAATTGCTGAAAATAGCATACTGATTGAAAATAGAAAACGAAATGTTTTCAGTTTTAGATACTTCATTATAATTTTTAAATTTGGTTAAGGAAATTTATTTTTATTTAGAATTAATAAAAACAGTGTAAATGTAGAAATTAATATATCTTTAACAAGTTTTATTTAGATTCATTACACATAAAAAGCTTTATTTGTCAAAAAATATACTTTTTTTAAGAAAATTCAGCTTTAAAAGTTCTCATAAAAAGCTTTACAATTTTGAAATACTAATTTTGTATGTAAAAAGGTTAAAAGAAAGGATGTTGGTTGAAAATACCTTAATTTTGCAATCTGAAAAATGACTTAATGATTTTACCTTTCTTCAAAAAAATTCAAAATACTCCAAGAGGCTATCGTATAGCTAATACCGTCTTTTTTTTCCTTTCAGGTTTTGGATATTCTTCCTGGGTATCCCGAATTCCGCATATTCAGGCACAATTGCATTTATCCGAAGCCCAGTTTGGAGCTGTTTTATTTGCGTTTCCGATTGGTTTAATGCTGACGATGCCTTTTACCGGAAAATTATTAAACAAACACAGCAGCCGTTACATCATGCTTTTGGGAGCTATAATGTTTAATATTGTACTGTCTTTACCCGGATTAGTTGCCTTTGTATGGCAGCTGGTTATTGTACTTTTAATTTTTGGAGCTTCCAGAAATATTTTCAATTTATCGATTAACGCACAATCCCTTGAAGTGCAGAAATTATACCCAAAATCAATCATAACCCGTTTTCATGCGGTTTGGAGTATTGCTGTTTTTTCAGGAGCAGGTTTAGGCTACGTAATGGTAACACAGCATATTGCACCATCTCATCATTTATTGGGAGTAAGTGTTTTTATGCTGGCACTGACGGCTTGTTTTTACCCGTTGAGTATTCATAACGAACCGGTTCCCGTTAAAAAGAAGTTCTTCTCGATGCCGGAAAAAAATCTGGTAAAATTTGCCCTGATTTGTTTCGTTTCTATGGCTTGCGAAAATACGATGTATGACTGGAGTGGAATTTATTTTGAAAATATATTAAAAGCTTCCCCAAAATTAACCAGTGCTGCGTTTGTATTTTTTGCAACAGCGGTGACTTTAGGACGTATATTTGGAGATTATGGCGTAATGAAATTCGGAACTAAAAAGATTTTGCTTTATAGCGGAATCCTGATTACGGTAGGTTTCGCTATTTGTTTTATCCTGCCGTATGCTTATCCAACTATTTTTGGTTATGTTTTAATAGGAGGAGGGGTTTCCTGTGTAGTTCCGTTGGTTTTTAGTATCGCCGGAAGATCATCAAACCTGAGTAGTGGCTCTGCCTTAACTTCTATTTCTACAATTGGTTATCTTGGGTTTCTTCTGGTTCCGCCAATGGTTGGTTTTATCTCTGAATATCTGAGTATGAAATGGGCGTTTTTGGTAATGGCGTTTTTAGGTATTCTGATGATTTTTATGGTGAATAAGATTGGGGAGAACGAGTAGGTTTTAAGCTTCAGATTTTTTATTAAAGCCCCGCTGAGACTTCGAGAGGTCTCTGAATTTATTTTTCAACGATTTTATTTAAATAATCTTTCCATTTTTGTTTTTCTATAATGTACGAATATTGAAAACTACCTTCATAAATTCGAACTTTATCTTTAAATTGGAGTGTATCTACATAAAATAAACCAAGCAGTTCTTCTTTATTTAAAAAATCAACAGAATAAGAACTTGTTGGACAACAGCAATAACCTGTTTTTTCGGCATTTTCAAAAATATTTTCAAAATCGTCTATTTGCTGATTATTTTTGGTTTTAAAAACTTTTACAGGTTTAAATAACTCAATACTTCCTGATCTTTTATATGTTACGGATGAATCGTAAGCTTTTATAACAATTTGCGTACTATTAGAAAGTGTTGTATTAAATGAAAAATTATCTAGGATATTCTCTATAGTCTTTTGAGATTTTATATCGCAGCTCAAAATGGCAGCCAAAACTAAAAATAAAATAAAGTATTTTTTCATTTTAAATTATCTCTTGATATTGATTTTGAATGAGTCTATTCGTCCATTTTGAAAAGAAAATGACAAGACCAATAATCAATAAGCAGGAGCCGTTTAGTATAAATATAGTTTGATAATCATCAATAAAACGGTTAACGGATAAAAATGATTTAGAATACTTCCAGCTTAAAATATCAAATCTATATAAAAAATAACTTATAAGTAAAATCACAAAACTATTTAGTATTGACCACTTTTTCATTTTTGAGATTGCAATGGATAGTAGGAATGCAAATAGAATCCCTATTAAGCAGGCTAGTCTTGGCCAAAAAGTAAATAAAGCAATTTCTTCTAGACCTATTCCATATTTTTCATGATTGGTCACAATGTTCTCAGCACCATAAGTTTCTGTCAGATTAATTAGTTTTACATCATGAATCCATGCAAAAGACTGAAAAGAAAATACTAAAAAGTAGGTCGCTATTAAATGAAAAATAATCTGAATATAATTGATCTTTTGTCTCATTGTTTTACTTCTTCGTCATAATAAACCTTTCCGTAGTCTGCTTACCATTCAAATTTCCAGAAATTTCAGCTGTCAAAGTATTATTAGCTCCTTTTGTATAAGTAATTTTTTGAGGATAATCGTGTTTTGGATTTTCAAAAATCAATTGTTTGTCTGTTTCAGAAGTTGAAGGGAAGAAAACTGGTTTATCCTCATTTTGACCTTTTACAGTTGCTTTGTAAGTTAATGTTTCGCCCAATTGAGCCAAAATAATATTTTCAAAATGTAGAGTATCTTTTCCTTTAATGAAATAAGAAGCAGCGCTAAAGGTACTGTCGTTTAATTTTTGCCAGTTTTCGATTAAAAAACCATCAGGAGAGGTGTTTTTCCAGTTCCCGATTAACCAGTCTGCTTTTTTGATTTTGTCTTTTTCAACGGTTTCTTTTTTCTGACAGGAGACGAAAGCTATTATAAGTGCTATGATTGTAATTTTCTGAAACATATTTATGGGATTTTGGTTTTGTAATGTTGCTACTAAAGTATGAAAAGAATTGTTTATTTGTGAAATGTGAAATGTGAAATGTGAAATGTGAAATGTGAAATGTGAAATGTGAAATGTGTATTCTTTAACATCTAACATTTTGCTTCTTACTTTTCACTGCATAAAATTGAATAAACAAGCTCCTTTGTTGGTTTTTGATCTTTTAGCTTTGCTCTTACTTCATCAAAAGTGACTTTAAAATCACAGCCTGATTTGTATTCTGCACAACCGTAAGCTGTTTTACCTTTTAAGATAGTTCCTTTTTTACATTTTGGACAAACTAATGCATCCGAATTTTCTTTTGGATCGGATTTTTTATCAGTTTTCTTTGGCTCTAATTTCAGTTTGTAATTTTCTTCAAAACGAATTAAACCTTCAACAATTCCGGAATCGGTTTTAAAACCTTTAATGTTTACTGTAGAACCTTTCTGAACCAATCGCAAATATTGGCTTTCCGTAATTTTTTTGTCATGAAAAACGAACGGAAGCACAAAATCACAGCCTGATTTATATTCGCTGCATCCAAAAGCCGATTTACCTTTAATAATATTTCCCTTTTGGCACTTTGGACACGTTTCTGCCGTAATTCCGAAAACTTTCTTTTTTTCTTTTTCTGCTTTTACAATTGGTTTCTGAATCGTTGCGGCATGCGAAATATTAGCGCGTTTCGTTTCGCTTCGAACTTCGGTAACCAAAGCTTCAACCATGCGCTTCATATTTCTAATAAATGCAGCAGCGGTAAAAGTGCCTTTTTCAATATCTTTCAACTGTTTCTCCCAAGAACCTGTAAGTTCAGCCGATTTTATCAATTCATTCTGAATCGTATCAATCAACTGAATCCCTGTTATCGTTGGTAAAACCTGTTTTTTGTTGCGGACAATATACTGACGTTTGAAAAGCGTTTCAATAATATTCGCACGTGTTGACGGGCGACCGATTCCGTTTTCTTTCATCAGCTCACGTAAATCTTCGTCGTCAACTTGTTTTCCAGCGGTTTCCATTGCACGCAGTAAAGTTGCTTCGGTAAACTGATTGGGCGGTTTGGTTTCTTTTTGGAGAAATGAAGGTTCATGCGGACCTTTTTCGCCTACCACAAAACTTGGCAGTAAATCCGGTTCTTTTTCTTTCGTATTAGGATCTTCAAAAACGACACGAAAACCTTTTTTCAGGATTTCTTTTCCTGTTGCTTTAAAAGTAACTTCAGCAGCTTTTCCGATTACTGTAGTATTAGCTACTAAACAATCATCGTAAAATACAGCAATAAAACGTTTTGTAATAATATCGTAAACCTGCTGTTGATTGTACGGAAGATTGATTTCAATTCCCGTTGGAATAATAGCATGGTGATCGGTTACTTTTTTATCGTTAAAAATCTTTGGTGATTTCTTGATTTTCTTTCCTAAAAGTGTTTCTGTCAGATGGCTATAATTCGTTAATTTTTGCAAAATTCCGGGTACTTTCGGGTAAATATCTCCGGGCAAAAAAGCTGTATCAACTCTAGGATAAGTTATAGCTTTCTGTTCATATAATGTCTGTGCAATTTTAAGTGTTTCTTCTGCCGAAAACCCGAATTTTTGATTGCAGTAAACCTGCAGACCCGTTAAATCAAACAGTTTCGGAGCATATTCATTTCCGTTTTTTTTATCGACAGAAACAATTTCGAAATCACTTTCTTTTACTTTTTCAGCCAGGATTTCTCCATCTTCTTTATTCAGAAAACGGCCTTCTTCATAACTAAAAAGTGTTTCTCTGTATAAGGTCTGCAGTTCCCAATAAGGCTGTGGTTTAAAGTTTTCGATTTCTCTAAAACGATCTACAACCATTGCCAATGTTGGTGTCTGTACACGCCCGATAGATAAAACCTGTTTGTAACCACCATGTTTTACAGTATACAAACGAGTGGCATTCATTCCCAAAAGCCAGTCTCCAATTGCTCTGGAAAATCCGGCGTAGAATAAATTATCGTAATTAGCAGAAGGTTTTAAGTTCTCAAAACCTTCTTTGATGGCTTCTGTGGTCAATGACGAAATCCATAAACGTTGGATTTCGCCTTTATAATGCGCTTCGTTCATCACCCAGCGCTGAATTAGTTCTCCTTCCTGTCCGGCATCCCCGCAGTTGATGACAACTTCGGCTTTATCGAAAAGACTTTTAATAATTTTAAACTGTTTCTGGATTCCCGAATTCTGAACGACTTTGGTTTCGAACTTTTCTGGAAGCATTGGCAGATTGTTCAAATCCCAGCTTTTCCAGTGTGGTTTATAATCGTTGGGTTCTTTTAAGGTACATAAATGACCAAAAGTGTAAGTTACTGCATAACCATTTCCTTCGTAATAGCCATCGTGTTTGGTATTGGCACCCAAAACAGATGCAATTTCACGTGCTACACTTGGTTTCTCGGCAATACAGACCTTCATTTTCTTCTTTCTTATTTGAAAGCGAAATTAGGAATTTAGAAATTGGTATTGAAATTTTGTTAAGGCTAAAACGACTTACAGTATTATTCAGTATCAACAAAGCCCTTCAGTTGTTGAACGAAGGGCTTTATTGGTGATGTTTCTCGGATTGATTTATTTTTTTTCTCTTCGGTAATAGGTTACAATACTTGCTTTTGCAATAGTATTCATCCATAAATTATAACCGACAACTGCAGGATTTGTATTGGCATCTGTGCCTAATTTTGCAGTTTTTAAAGCATAAACGGTAATGATATACTGATGCGATCCGTGATTTTCAGGAGGACATGGCCCGCCATATCCTGCCACACCATAATTTGTAACACTTTGAATAGTTCCTTTTGGTGTTAGATTTAATGATAAATTCCCTGCGTTTGTAACCAATTCATTGCTGGTAGCCGGAATATCAAATACGACCCAATGCCACCAACCGCTGCCGGTTGGCGCATCAGGATCATACATTGTAACGGCAAAACTTTTTGTACCTTCCGGCGCATTAGCCCATGATAGCTGTGGAGACTGGTTTTTACCCGTACAGCCAAAACCTCCGAATTCTTCTGTTTTTGTAGCCTGTCCGCCTAAATCTTTACTGCTTAGCGTAAATGTTTTTTGGGCAATAATTGTTCCTGATGTAAATAAGAAGAAAACCATTATCAGTAAATTAATCTTTTTCATTTTTTATTTATTTAAGATTTATAGACTGTAAAGGTAGTTTGCAGGAAAGCTTTCGGGTTATTCTAAAAAGTTCTAAAAGTGTTTCTAAAAGTTCATTTTGACAGTTGAAATTGTTTTGGGGTAATGTTGTATTTTACTTTAAAAGCCTGAGTGAAACTGGATAAACTTTCGAAGCCTACTTCAAAATAAATATCAACAGGACGTTTCTTCTTATTAGTCAGCAGATAAGCCGAATATTCCAGTCTTTTTTCCTGAAACCATTTTATAGGGCTTGTCTGGTAATGGTTCTCAAAATTTCTTTTGAAAGTAGAAATGCTCATGTTGCATAAAAAAGAAAGTTCCTGCACGGTTAGATTGTTCAGTTTATTGCTTTCAATTACATCTGTAAAATGTTTTATCTGACTGTTCTGCTGAGTAAGAATATTATTTAAAAACTGAGTCCCTTTTTTATGAACGAGATAGGTTAGTATTTCCTCCAGTTTTGTTTGTAATAAACTTTTCTGAAGTGAAGCGGAATATTCTTTTATTTTAATCAAACTGTTTACGAAGTGCTGAATATAATCATCATATTCAAATATTTCAAAAAGACTTAAAATTTGAATTATCAGCTATCAAAAGATTGTTCTTTTGCAAAAAGTTAAGTAACATATTATTATCAAAAAACAGCAATATGCTTCGATAACTGTTGGTTTCAGAAAGATTTTCAGTCATTAAACAATTCCCGGATTTGATCAACAAAAATGCGTCATTGTTGATTGTTGTTGCTTTCTCCTGTGTAAAAACTTCTTTTATGCCTTCGAGTAAAAAGCTAAAAGTATTCTTATTCAGCATGACCTTATTCCTGACTGAGGAGCTGTATACCTGATAGTCGAAAATCTGAACCTCACTTTTTGTATCAATATTTAAATCGTTTGGTATATGTTGAATGTCCATTTTGTAGTGAGTCTTTAAATTGTATAAAGTCTTTATGAGGAGTGTGTTTAATCAGTTTATGTTGTCTGATGTAATCCTGCTTGCAAAGATTGATTTTTTCTTTATAAATACAAAAGCTGCAAAAATATTTTCTTGCAGCTTTTGTAATAAGTGGAAATTGGTATTTTACTTTAGACTATTTAATAAATTTAAATGATTTAGTGCCTAATTTAATTATATAAGCACCATGGCTGTATGAACTTATGTCAATTGAGTTATCGTTTGCAGAAACTTGTTTTGTAGCTAATAGTTGTCCTGATAAATTATAGATGTCAGCCTGATGATTGTTTTCTAATCCCGAAACAATAAGTTCAGTTTTTGAATTGTAAACTGAAACAGCTTTTAAATCCTGATTGAATTCTTTGTTAGATAAAGTGGCATCCTGCACGGTAACTACTTTTCCCTGATTTAATAAGGTCATGTATAGCTTGTCACCAATCAAAACCACATCTCTAAAGTTTGCATTAAAAGGTGTTCCGTTATTGTTGTCCTTGTAAGTTGTATTTTGGGCAACTGTGGTTCTGTTAGAGGAATTAGCTGTCATCATTGTGATTAAATTGCCCTCTGTAATAAATAACCTTTGGTTACTAAAAAAAATACCTTTATTAAAACTAAAATCGTCATCCCCTAAATTTGTAGGGTCTGCGATATCAAAAACATATATTTTCCCTTTGCCGCCAACAGATATATACACATGATTTTCATAGATAGCCAAATCATTTGCATCGTTATCTGTAGTTACGCTATTTTTTACAATTGTGGCTACTGGATTTAAAAGATCTATCTTTTGAACCTGCAGTGTAAAATTATCATTCGCATCCGGAGCCGTTTCTGCTGTGAAATAAATCGTAGATCCGGTAATCGCCAATGATGAGACATATTGTGGAGTAGAGTAAATTACAGTAATACCTGCACCTGGATTGTTAGTATCAATAGATATGATCCTGCATCCAAAAGATACATTAGCAACTTCATCATAATTTTCTTCTGCGATATAAATAATATTACCGCTAATGGTAAGGTTGGTCATGTAAAAGTTTGCCGCAGCTGTATAAATTACATTTGCAGTAGGAGAGCCAGAAGCAGTATTTATTTCGTATAGATTTTTAGGTCCCTGTGCATAGAGTATATTTCCTTTGTTAATAATTGCAGAGGGTTCACTTAGACCAGAAATGTAATCTGTAGCTTCTTGTTGCGAATAAGAAATTGAAAAAATCGCAAAACTAAAAAGAGTAAAGAGTAATTTTTTTATCATAAATAAAAGGCTTTTAAAGTTAAAATTAACTTCAAAATTAGATAATCCACATATTTTAAAAAATACGCCAAAAGGAGTATTTTTTAAGAATGAGTAAAATAGGGGGAGGTTTGCTGAGAATCAATGAAAAATAAAATAACAGGATAATTCTTTGAAAATAGTTTGTTGAAAGATTAAAATAATTATATTCGTTCTTGTTAATTTTAACTATAATCAACTATAAATGAATATAAAACAAGCTGCTACTATAGACGAGGTCATTCAGTTATTGGATGAAATAATAGAAACTGCTAAACTTGAACAAAGCGCTATAGGTTTGTTTACGGCTCTTTATCGTGAAGTTACAATAAAAGTAAAAGAAGGAATTCAAAATGGTTCTTTTCAGAATGGGGAACGAATGGAAAAACTGGATGTCATTTTTGCGAATAGGTATTTGAAAGCGTATTACCAATATAAGGCTAAGGAAAAAGCATCTTCATGTTGGGAATTTTCTTTTCAGCAGGCAGAAACTTTTTGGCCAATAGTGCTTCAGCATTTATTGCTCGGAATCAATGCACATGTGAACCTGGATTTAGGCATAGCCTCAGCTGAAGTCAGTACAATAGAAGATATTGAAGATTTAAAATCTGATTTTGACCAAATAAATGTTATTCTCAGCAATCTCGTAGGGCATGTTGAAAAATGCCTGATCAAAATTTGGCCAACACTTACCTTTATATTAAAATTGACAGGTAAAATAGATAATTTCTTTATTGATTTTAGTATGAAAACTGCCAGAGATGGTGCATGGAAATTTGCCAATGAATTTGTTTTAGTGTCAGAAGAAGGAAGAGAAGCATGTATACAGGAGCGAGATGAAAAAATTACTAAAATTGCACGCTTGGTCTCAAACCCGGGATATTTTGTGAGTGCCGTTTTCAAATTTATTCGCCTGTTTGAAAAAGGAGATGTTGCTCAAAAAATAATTGATTTGCAGATCGTCGAACAAAAAAAGGCTGAATGTGTTGCTATTTAGTTTTAAAAGATACATGAAAAATGAACACTTGTTTAACTATTTTTAGGTGGTAAATAAAGCATAAAAAACCACAAGCAGAAGCTTGTGGTTTTTTGTATGTATAATTTTTGCCTTAGACTAAAAGATAAAGAGACTTGCTATCTTAATTTTAGGCGCAAATTATAATCGTCCATAATTTCCTTAACACTTTCCTGTTTAATTTGCTTTCTGGTTAAGCCTTTCAGGCTGCCTACATACCCATTAAAAACATGACTAATATAAAGGGGAGAAAGTTTCGATCTGTGAGAGGCATTATGACATGAGAAGCAATTAACTAGACTATCGACTGTAACCTGATGTATTGATTTTGGGGCAAATCCTACCTGAACATAGGTTTCCATGGTAATATTATAGGCTGCAATGGAACCTCTTGTCAATTTTCCGGGTGTAGATTCTGAAAGAGTACCACTTAACGAGTCTAATAAGGCAGCTTGTGCCGGAGTGCCATTGTATCCTTCTGTATTAATCCATATTGAACCATTGTAAAAATAATTGTTCCAAATACCTTTCAACTGTTTCTTAACACTTTCATTAATGGTACGAATATTATTAAAATTCTGCGATCCATTTTGACTCGTTTTCATATAAAGCTGAACATTATGAGAGCCTTTCATTGCTTTTTCTACCGGAACCCCATATTTATAAACAGAAAAGACATCTGTATAAATTCCGTTTTTTGAAGTTATATTCGTAACTGTTGCAGTGCTGCTTTTATTAAAAAAAGGATAATCTACAGAACTGGTTACAGGCGCATCAGTTGTTGGTGTAGCTTTAGACCAGTCATAAGCAGGAGCAAGATTTTCATGTTCAAAAGTAGCCCATACAAATTCGGGATGATTTTCTACCACTCCGACTACATGCATACCCAAAAGGGCCACTTTGGTTTTGACTCCGTTGATTACTCCCTGAGTAATAAAATAAGAAGAAGGATCTTTTAGAACACTCGCATCAATCCAGGAAGTTTTAAGTTCTAATGAGCCTACAGGAAAGGTTATGTCTTTTACTTTTGAAGGATCATTTTTTGCTATTGGACCATACTTTAGCATTGTTGAATACATCAGTTTATCCATAAATATAGAATAATACACTGTAGTAGATTTAGGAACTCCAGATGGATAATTAGGTGTTTTTAAAATATCAGAGGCAGAACTTGCCTGAGCAGTATCTGTCAAAACAATTCCATTACTTGGATCTAATCTCTGACCATCTGCATTCACCTGAATCAGCGTAGTTATAAACGATGGAACTCCATTAACCTCATTGGTAAGCCAAAGAAATTTTTGCCAGGACCATTGATGAAAGTCACAATTAGTTACTGTTGCATTGTTGGCAAATACGCTTGTTGGTCCTTCATTTGGAGGAGGAGTCTGGCGTGTGTTATTTACCATCGTAAACCAATTAGCTGGAGCTAAACACTCGGAAGAAGCGGTACTTTTGATACTCGTATAAGTATCTTTTTCTCCTTTTGAATCCTTTTTACAGGCACACAATGAGATTAGTGTGATTAAAAGTAATACCTTTTTTGTAGTTTTCATAATTCGGTTTCTTTAGTTAATTTTTGTAATTATCTTTTTTGAAGAAATGAAACTAAACAATTAAGAAACTAACTAGAGAAAAAATGCCTTGAGGCTTCAATATTTAGGTATGAAGACAATAAAAACGGGTATTAATAAATTATTAGGAATATTACTCAATAGACGATTATAGCTAATTATGCTTCAGGAATAGAGCAGTAGTGTTTTTTTTACTTTTTTCTTGCCAGTACAACCCAATCACGCTGGTCTTTTTCTTCAACAAAATTTTCGATTGAATAAACTATTTCAAAACCAAATTCTTTCATTAAGCCGAGAACAAAATCTTTAGACAGACAGCTGTAATAAAATTGTTCACCAAACATACTGTCAATATGTTCATCTTCTTCTTTTCCGTGGGTAAAAAGGAAATAACCTCCGTGGGCTAATAAATGATATACTTTGCTGTAAATTTCTTTTTGTCGCTCTTTTGGAAAATGAAAAAGTGAGTCCCAGGCTATAATTCCGTTGAACTTTTCATCTGATTCAAAATCAAAAAAATCGCAGGTAGAAAAGACAGCGTTTTTAATCCCGGCAGATTTGGCCATTTCTATCATTTTAGCCGATTGATCTATTCCTGTTATCGAAAAATTGCGTTCAGAAAGATATTTGGCTATTGGCAATCCGGTTCCGCATCCAATGTCTAAGATGGTTCCTTCAGAATTTATATAGTCAGCAAAGTCTATAATGGGTTTGTTTACAATAGCATTGTTTCGGGCAGTAATCCAGCTGTCAATAATTTTATTGTATGAATCTTTATTTGTCAAAGGTTTTTAAAACTTTAAAATTTACTTATTCAATTTCTATGTATTCAGATTTTCCTTTATCATTTCCGTTTGTCAGCCACTCCCAATCTAAAGACAATTTAATTTTGCCGTTTTCGGTCAGTGTAATTTGAGCTAATGCTTTACCGGCTTTCAATTGATTGTCTGTTGTTAAGCATTGATAAAGCATATTTAATTGATCATCTTTGAGATCAGCAATAATTTTTCCGTATTTTATCGTACCTCCAAAATATTCAGCAGTTACAAGATTGTCTTGCTGCTTATAATTAAAAATGGTTTCTGTATTTACTTCTCCATTATCAGAATTTTGGATAAGGGCAAATTTTTTATTATCAAAGTTAAATTTATTCATTTGTGTTGGTTTTGTTTTCTTGTAAGCTAGTATTATGTCTCGATGTTGAAGAACGGATTGCTGAATACGGAGATTATGTGATAGTTTTTAATTTTAGATATATTTTGGCTATAAATATTGCAAAACCAAAACTTATTAATGTTCCGATTAAAATATATTCGGTTAATCTGATTTCTTTATTTTCTTTTAAGTCACCAAATCTGAAAATTGATTTGGCTGCGAGTAAGAATCCAACACCTTCCCAGAAAGAAGCTGTTATAAAAATGAAAATGAATAACCTTTCTAACATTCCGATGTATTTTCCAGCGTCTTTGATTCCGTTATTTGGTAAAGGATAATTAAAGATTTCCATTATTCTTTTTATAATGATAGCAGATACAAACGTTATGCTTACCAATGCAATTAATAACAGATAATTTTTAAAATTGAAAATTTGGTTAAAATCTATAGTATAGGCATAAAAATATTTGACAAATAATGCTATCATTATAGCGTGAAGCATCTGATCGATTATTAAATTGCTAATATTACTGATTTTATTTTTAATCAATATTTTGGTTGTTATATCGATTATTAAGTGTGAAAAAGCCAGTGTTATTGCGGGTATTATATAGCCTTTTTCAAACTGCGTAATCAGCAGGATTAGAGCTAAATGAATAAGTACATGCAGGTACAAATATTTTGATGCAAATTTTTTGTTTTCAATGTCATTTACCATTTTGTTGGTTTGAAAAACAAAATCGCCCAACAGATGTACGAGTGTAATCTTTAATATTAATTCAACCATTGTTGTATTTTTTGAGAGTATAAATCTATTATTTCTATTATTTCATCGTAGCCTCCTCTTTTTAAAGCTTTGTTAATAGTTGTTTTGTCTTTTGACAGTCTTTCGGCTATTTCTTTTTGTAAAAGTTCTCTGTGTGTTAAGGTGTAAAATATAGTTTCAGATGTAACAGGTTTCCAGTTATCACTTATAAAACTGAGTAATTTCAGTATTGGGTTAAAGTAATCGTCAAATTCGCTAAATGGACTTCGCAGGATTAATGTATTATTTTTAATCTTTTCGAAACTTTCTCCTGAGTTTATATAGGCAGTTCCATAAGATTCAGTAATTTTTTTTCCTTTGAAATTTTTATCGCCCAGACCAATTGACATTCTTACATCTATTTGATTACTAGATTTTATTAAGGCTTTTATAGATATTGCAATTTCCAGAGCTTTTTCTATTTCGACTTCAATTTGAAAGCTGTCGCCTCTATATATTTCCCACTTTTCAGAATCTAATATAATTTTTGAAAAGTATTCTTTAAGTTTAGGAAGCCATATTTCAGGATTTACCTTTCTTGAGTTTATTATATCACCGGTAATTACTGCTATCATATTCGGAAAATTTTATACACAAATATATCTAAAATTGGTCAAAAAAAGCCATTTTTTATTAAGTGACGTTTTTTGACCAATTTAATGTTTTTAGATAATGCTTTAAATACAAGTTGTTTAAAGTGTTACAAAGAAGGTAGTAGGCTTTTTTAAGCCAATTTTTAAATATTGGCTTATAACGACCAATTTTGAGAAATGTAAAAATTCAGGTGGCTGGATAGATTGTGAGAAGCACTTGTTTTTTTGGAAAATTAACTTCTGAAATAGAAATATTATTCTCAGCAATCTCGTAGGGCATGTTGAAAAATGCCTGATCAAAATTTGGTAAACGCTTACCATTATCTTAAAATTGACGAGTAAAATAGATAATTTCTTTATTGATTTTAGTATGAAAACTGCCAGAGATGATGCCTGGAAATTTGCGAATGAATTTGTTCTAGTGCCAGAAGAAGGAAGAGAAGCATGTATACAGGAGCGAATGGAGTGTGTTGTTGTGTAAATTTAAAAAATAATTATAGCAAAAATCAGAAGTTTGTATATGTAGGCGGTTTTAGCAAAGGCGCAAAGTCTTTTAAAAATTTGTATTTGGCAGTGCGGACTTGCAGCTGCGTTATCGAAACTTAAAGCTATATTCGGGCTATCCGGATTAAATGATTAATTATACAACATGATTATTTTGATGCTAATTCACTAATTTTATCTGAATATGCATAATTGTATTTCTCAAAAAAGGGAAACATGGATTTCGGAATAGATTGAATAGGATTACCTTCAAAAACTATTCGTGTTAAAGTTGACACATTTAAATGTATCAATTCTTCTGGTAAAGTAGTTATTTGGTTAAATGCAAAATTTATATATTCAATTTTCTGAAGTTTAGATAATTCAGGCGGGATACTTATAATTCTATTTCTGTTTGCAAATAAATATATTAAATTTTCCAATTCACCAATTTCAGCAGGTAATGATTTTATTACATTACTTTTTATATTTAATCGTTCTAATTTTTTAAGATTACCAATTTCCCTGGGAAGTATCGAAATGTTGTTTTCATCTAATAACAACTCTTTTAGGTTAACAAGATTACCAATTTCATTAGGTAATTCTATTAAACCGTTATGTATAAGATCAATCCTTTCGAGATTTTTTAGATTACCAATTTCAGAAGGCAACCTTTTAATTTTACAATAATATAGTCCCAAATCCTGGAGTTTTGTAAGTTGTCCGATTTCTTTAGGAATATTTTCAATTTTATTATCCGCTATCCATAATAATTCAAGATTTATCAATTGTCCTATTTCTTTTGGAATAGATAAAAGTTTATTGTCTTTTAAATCAAGTTCAGTAAGCTCTTGTAAATTAGCTATTTCAGGAGGAACACTAGTTAATTCACAGCTGCTTAAGTCCAGTCTCCTAAGATGTTTAAATTTTAAAACCTCTCTGGGGAAATTATCTATTTTTTTTCCATGAAGGGTAATACCAAGTACGCTATCTGCTGGAAATTTCAAAGCATCTTCAAGAGAGTAAAAATAATAGGAGGGCTTATTATTCTGCGCCTGCGAATATCCTGAATTCAAAATTGCAATAAAACTAAATAATAAGGTTTGGCTTATTTTTTTAAATAATCGAATTACCAGCATGATTTAAATTATGAAAGTTAGATGATTTTTATTTAACTAACCACGATAGCGATAGCATGGATTTGCAATCCATACCCGCAAAGATTGGTTTGTCCTGCTTGTAAATATAAACAAAAGTTTAGTAGTTTTTGTTTTAAGATTTGCATTATGGCTCACTTTTACAAGCACAGATAGTAAATTTCAAGCTACCGGATTTATTTAGATTTATATATCGGCTGTATACAACCGATTGTATACAATCCTCTAAAAATTATCCATTACTTGTAATTTCGTTTCTATGAAAAATTAGAATAAAAAGACTAAATAAACTAAAAAAGGATATTATGGAAACAAAACATAAAGAACGAGTAGCAGAATTTCTTCAATCAATGTATGCCGCAAAAAAGCTTAAAAAGCTAAAACCACATAATAGTGATAATTCGTTTAACGTAACACTAAAAGTATCTGGTTACAACCAATTAAACTTAATGGTTTCAGATTTGCTAAAAGCAAGTATTCTTTTGCTTCATCATGATGCGCCAAGTTTGCCAAGTCATACCGTAAACACAGATATTAATGTAATTACGAGATAGCAGCTCTCGCAAGCGGAATTTTGAGAACTTATAGCTTAGTGCTCGCACTAGTGAAAAAGCATATCAATTAGTTTTAAGACGTCTAATCGATAAATAACCTTAATTTTGATCGAGATTTTTAATTTCATCATTTATCATATCAATCGAATTGGAAATTGACGATAGATTTTTTGCAAGTTCATTCGGTGTTTCTTCATGTGCTATTAATGTTAAAATAGCAGCATGCATCCATTTAATACGAATAAAAGAATATAAAAATAGAACAAGGAAAAGTTTACCTAAAAAGCAGACAAAAAAAACAATTCCTTTAACGGCAACGTAATAATTTGTTTCATTAGACACAAGTTGATCAAAAACGCCAAAAAATATTTGGAAACAAGCATAAATTGGAAAAAGAATAGTTGCGATGAAAAAATAAAATTTATCCAATAATTTTTCTTTGAGATTTGTTTGATAGAAATATAGTATTTGTACTAATCTGTTAAAAAATAAAATCATAGCTACGCAATTAAAAATACTGCAAAACATGTCTAGTGTTAAGACGGTCAATTTAATGGATAAAAAATCTATTTTAGTGCCTAGCAAAATAATATATGATAAAATGTAAAATGTCAGAAGAAAATAATAAATTCCAAAATGTAAAGTACTTTTATTGTTAGAATCTAATGTTTTTTGATAAAGTATACTAAAACTTACCCATAAACCTATACCAGAAATAAAATTAAAAATATTTGCCAAAGCGCTAATGGTAAGATACCAAAAAGCGTTTGACGTTTTGTCAATTGAAAGCCCGTATATATAGTCAAGATAAGAAGAACAATTTTTGAAATCGTCTGAGGGGGTCAAATGCAATATATCTTTAATAATGTTTAGTGTGTAAAAAATTATTAATGGCCAAAGAAATAATGTAAAGTTACTGACTAACTGACCAACTATGGCACTTGTTCTTTCGACAAAATATTCAGACTTTTTTTCAGAGATTTTAAGAATTTGACTAACCTTCTTCAAATCTTCTAATTCAGGTTTTTTAAATTTTCCATGTTTTCTTTTTAATAAATAGAAATCATTACTAATTGAGGAAAATAAAAATATTGCAATTATTAATATGATTATATTTAATAGTGCGGAATAAACTAAAAGTGAATCATTGTTTAAGCTAAGTATTTGCAATTTGTCTGGTTTAAAAAATAGTATAGATGATACAATTGTTAAAACTATTGCAATAACTTCTTTAAATTTAAATATTTTCCGCATATTAATTTATTTAATTTATAGTAACGTTGTCTAATATACTCGTTCTTCAACCTAATAAAAAGGATTTATCATCTCTGATATTGTAAGCAGATAGATTTGATTAAGTAGCGGACTTGTTTTTTTGCTTAAGTATTTTTACATATCCATAAGCGTAAATTTTTAATAAAATCTTAAATTATTTATATGAGTTGTTTATTTTGTTTGTCTACTTCTATTTCAAATTTTCAATAATAGATATAAAAGGATTGGTATTGCGTGGTTTAATGAATCCCATTTTATCAAGACGAATTTCCTTTACTCTAATAGAATCACCTTCATTGCCTCCAATTGTCAAAGCATATTTACCAGAATTATCTTCACCAATTTCAATGACTATTGCAGAATGAGACTCGTAACTGTCATGATTAATAGCATAATCGTAGTTATATGTATTGCCGCTACGATTGTTATGAATAATATCTCCTATTTTTGGTTGGTATTCGTTTATTCTATGTCCTCTAAATACACCACTATTTTGTAACTTATTTGTAATAGCTTTATTTACAAATTTTGAATGGCTTTGTGCAAATTTAAATTCTATTGATGTTGCTCCAGCTTGTTTTATGCACCAAGAAACAAAAACAGCTGACCAAGGAACAGTAACACAACTTGTAAAATTAAATCCAAGTTCAGTCCAATATTTTTGTATTTGTTTACAAAGTTTGGTTTCGGATTCATCCATATTTTTATATGTCGAATATTGTTGTTGAGTAATATCAACTAGTTTTTTTGCAAAAGATGTTGTTGCCATTTTTATATATTTTTAGTTATTTAAAATTTTATGAGGATGTTTTATTTGATTAGAGAACTGGTTTCAATTTTAACTACTCTTTTTATAATAATAGACAAAATTTGTAATCTTTGAATTTGTAAATATTTACTGTCCACATAGAAGTTAGATTTAAGAATATCAGAAACTTTTAAATAAATATTTTAGATGTTAAAATTTTTGATGTAATCCATTAAGAATTTTGACATGCTTCTAAGGTTATTTAATTCAGCATCTGAAATTTTATCTGGATGAAAATGCATTACTCCATTTCTTATTTTTCTAATTTCATGTAATTCATTTGTAAAATCAGCTTTTATAAATGGCAGGTCAAGTGAATTCCAATTTTCATTGTTTTCTATTATTAAAATATATTCGCCAAATGTTAAATCACTAATTGATTCTATTTTTCTAGAAACATCAGAAATAACAAGAAGTTTAAGTATATCTTGTAAAACAATTTTGTTATGTAATATTAGACGAATAAAATTTTCAATTTGTTCGAGTAAAATGAAAGGCTCAATTTGTTCCAGAAATTCTTCGTTTAAATCAAATGGAGTTACTGGCCCCCTAATTTTATTTTCTCGAGTTTTAACAAAAACCATCTCTGTTTTTATTACCTCTTTAATAGATTCAAATAAAGGAGTATCTTCTGATAGAATTTTATACTCGTCTATCATAAAATCTTTGACACAATTTGAATCCTTCTTAGTAATTAGGCCTTTTGCTATTGATTGCCAGCTAATTATTCCTAATATTTCTCTGTCATTATTCATTACAGGAAGTTGGGAGTAGTCATTTTTCCACATTAAATGAAAAGCTTTTTGTAAATCTGCATCTCTTGTAATTGATACAGGAATCTGTGATGCAGCTTTTAAAACTGAAAGTCGATTTATTGGATCAAACTTTTCTTCTTCTGACTCATTTCCACTTTTTATTCGAGCTTTGTCCATTTCTTTTAGCTCTACGTATTGATCAACCCAACCTCCTTGATAGTTAGGAACTATAATTAATTTTTCTTTTTTTAAATATTCATTAATGCGCCAAACATTTCCGCTAGTTCGTTTTTCATAATTACCAAATCTCCATAATAAATCACGTATCGTCAGCTTTTCAGGTTTGCCTTCTTTCTTAACTTTGTTAACTAAATTGATAAATTCTTGTCTAGGCATATTTATTTTATTTTAATACTTTAAAAGTCTCATCCTGCTTTATAATATTTTTTCTAAAGTTTTGTACATGCATGATTTAGAATAAGAACAAACCTCGTCTTTAGTTTTAACAAATAACTAAGTAGAAATACCTGTTTTTTTTAAATTAAATTGTTAACAAAATTGTTTTATGAAATAAATCATTAATACTAATCCATCTAAATTTACTATCAAAAAACACAAAAAGTTAATGATAGAATTTTCCATAAAAATTTTGTAATTTTGCAGTCCAATAAAAAGGAACTAGAAAATGTTAGACAGACTTCAATATGTAAAGCAGCGTTTTGATGAAATTTCGGATTTGATTATTCAGCCGGATGTTATTGCGGATCAAAAACGTTATGTACAGCTTAATCAGGAATATAAAAGTATTAAGGCTTTGGTTGAAAAGAGAGAAGAATACATTCTTGTTTTGGCCAATATTGATGAAGCCAACGAAATTATTGCTGACGGAAGCGATGCAGATATGACCGAAATGGCCAAAATGCAGTTGGATGAAGCAAAAGAACGTTTGCCACAGCTTGAGGAGGAAATCAAATTTATGTTGATTCCGAAAGATCCTGAAGATGCTAAAAACGTAATGGTGGAGATTCGCGCGGGAACGGGTGGAGATGAAGCGAGTATTTTTGCAGGTGACTTGTTCAGAATGTACACCAAATATTGTGAAAGCATGGGATGGAGAACTTCTGTTGTAGATATGAACGAAGGAACTTCAGGAGGTTTCAAAGAGGTTATTTTTGAGGTTTCAGGAGAAGATGTATACGGAACGTTAAAATTTGAAGCGGGCGTTCACCGTGTACAGCGTGTTCCGCAGACAGAAACACAGGGGCGTGTTCATACATCTGCCGCTACAGTGATGGTTTTGCCTGAAGCAGAAGAGTTCGATGTTCAGATCGATATGAATGATGTTCGTATAGATTTCTTCTGTTCGTCAGGACCTGGTGGACAATCGGTAAATACTACGAAATCGGCTGTACGTCTAACCCACATTCCAACCGGATTAGTAGCGCAATGTCAGGATCAGAAATCACAGCATAAAAATAAAGATAAGGCCTTAATCGTATTGCGTTCCCGTTTGTACGAAATGGAATTGGCGAAAAAACAGGAAGAAGATGCTACAAAACGTAGTTCACAGGTAAGTTCAGGTGACCGTTCGGCTAAGATTCGCACGTATAACTATGCGCAGGGCCGTGTGACTGACCACAGAGTTGGTTTAACACTTTACGATTTAGGAAACATCATGAATGGTGATATTCAGAAAATTGTTGCAGAGCTTCAGTTGGTGAATAATATGGAGAAATTAAAGGAAGCTTCTGAGATTTACTAATCTGAGATTCTAAGTTGCTAAAGTTCTAAGTTTTTTTACTTAGACTTCTATAAAAAATTAAGCCGGACATTGTTCGGCTTTTTTGTTGTTTTGAACTTAGGAAAAGATACGGTTGAGAAATCTCAGAATCTTAGCTCCCTAGTATCTCAGTATCTTACAATAAAAAAAGCAAAGTAAACCTGTGTAGCTTACTTTGCTTTCTTCTATGGCCCTAATTTTGAAAATTAGATTTATAGTGTGTATTAACTGTTTAACCGTCTGTTGTAGCTGAACGTATAAACAAGTTAGATACCGAGAAATACTCTTGTATATTCAAAACATTTATAGAAATTTGAGTAAATGTATACGCCATTTTTGATGATTATTTCGTTTATCTTTTCCATAATACTTTGTATTTAGTTAGACAATTACTCTTTGTATAATTCTTCTTCTGATGGTTTTGTCTGAGTTTCATGCTCAGACGGTTTTGAAATTAAAGTGGTTACGGCAACCTGTAATACAGACCCGAGGATGTTTTTAAAAGTCGAATTTGTTTTTCCTATGACGAGTTTTTTTGCCAGATAACCTATTCCGATGTTTATCGCAGACTGAGCGAGATTACTTTTAAAACCTACTGTTTTATTGATTTCTTCAACTGTATTCCGAATGAGGTTCAGCGGTTTTAAGTTTTCTTTAATTTCGTCGATTTCATCTTTGATGTCACACCATTCTTTGTCTTGTTGATTTTCTAAAAGCTGAATTCTTTGATTTAATGCATCAAAAGTATAAATAGTCTCCATAACAGTTTTCTTTATCAATTATTAAATCTGGTTTTTAGAATCTTTTAGTATACTGGAAACAATCATGTTCCCGATAGGTGTTTTAATCAGTTTGTATTGTGTTTTGTACAATACAATAGCGACTATTAAATAAAGGAGTGCAATTGCAAAAAAGCCGTAGTAATACTCACCGAGCTCCTTTCCGATCCATAAACTGAGCCCGATATTCAGGAATAATATAAAAAATGCAACAACAGCGCCAACCGCTATCCGTGAAGTTAATGTTGATAGAACATCTGCAGCTGCCGATACTGTTTTGAGTTTAATCAGTTCTAAACTCGTTTTAGTATAGTTTTCTGCTTTTTCATACATATTCAGGTTCTCGTTTGTTGTTGCATTAGTTTCCATGATATTGGTGTTTATGGTTTAAGAAGTGCACTTTTAATAGTTGGTTTTTACTGTCTTTACTTCATCTTTTACAGCATTGAAGTCTTCTTTAACCTGATTGAATTTTGCTTTTCCTTCTTCGATAATATCTTTACCGTTAGAAGTGATAGTGCTTAAAATTCCGTCTACTTTGCTTTTTAGATTATCAGTGTAATCTTTTGATTTGTCAGAGATTTTTTTTCTTGTATTTGATCCTTTGTCAGGTGCAAATAATACTCCTAAAAATGCTCCTGCCGCAGCAGCTCCTAAAATTCCTAAAACTGTGGTGCTCGTTTTCATAATATTTGATTTAAAGATTAATATATAATTGTTTTAATAATTGATTTTAAATTTCCCGACCTTTAATAAGTCTGAACAAAATAGCTATAATGGCAATTACCAATAAGATATGAATAATGCTGCCTGCACTGTACATAAAGAATCCTAATGCCCAAAGAATCACTAATATTACTGCGATTGTGTATAATAAATTTGACATGATTTAAATTGTTTATGGTTAATAATTAATTTTGTTTTCTTAGTTTAACTTATAAGAAAGATATAACGAGAGGTTACTATTTTTTGCATCAGGAAAAGTATATGAAGTTCCGGCAATCTCTCTTTCTTTTCCAATAGTAGTCAAACCGTAATTATAACGCAAACCAACACTTATTGGATTGAAATCTACTCCAATACCTGCAGAAAGTCCTGCATCAAATCTTTCAAGGTCATCAGCATTAATTTCTTCATCAAAATTGATGTCTCCGTCACCACTTACTTTGGCACTTACCAGATATGAAGCATAACCACCGGCATGAATATTAAAATTTTTGGTAATATTTATTCTTACCAATAAAGGAAGTTCTATATAATTTAACTTGAATTTACTGCTTCCACTCGCTAAAGTGTTATCATATTCCAATTCGGAACCTTTTGTAGTAAATAATAATTCTGGCTGAATGGCGACAAAATCTGAGATTGGTAATGTCGCATAAACACCGGCATTGAATCCGTATAAGATGTTTTCGTCATCAGCGTCGTCTGTATATAAATTCGACATATTAAAACCTCCTTTTATACCAAATTCGGTATTTACATTATTGTCCTGAGCATGCAGCATTCCAAATGAAGCTGTTAAAAAAAGGGTTAAGGCGCATATAATATTTGATTGCATTTTCATAATTTAAAATTTTAGTTAATAATTGTGGTATTTTGAATTGTATTGAGTTCATTTGATTTTTCGGTTTCAAGTAAAAGTCTGTATTGTAAAGGCAAATAATGAAACGCTAATTTTGAAATTGCGCTATCATTTGTTTTTTTAGAAATAATTTCTAATAACTGAATTTGTTCATATAATAAACGTGTCATCGAATGAATATAGACTTCATCAAAACTTGTGTAAGAAGTGTCAATTAATTTATATAAATCATCATTCGCAGGAACATTTATATCGGTAATAACAATCAGTTTTTTTAGCGAAATTTTATTTATTTCCTGAAGCAGCATCACCTGATTGTTTTCTATTTTAGAACTTATGTCTCTTGTTTTTTGTTCTAAACTTTTATATTGCGCCAATTGACTTTTTGCAATAATAGCTTGTGTTGAATTAGCGATTGCTGTAAAAAAATAAATTTCTGTTTCGTCATTATTTTGTGCTGTAAGAACGTTTTTGATGCCTTCTTTTTCAATTTTGTCTTTCTTTTCACAAGCGTTAATTGATAGAAGTGTAACTCCTGAAAAAAGTATTTTTAAAAATGATGTTTTTGATGAGAGCATCTTGCTAATTTGTTATTCATTATCTACATTACAAAGATGCAAACGAATAGTAAGGATTGCTTTACAGCATAAAAAAGAAACGTTATATAATTCCCATAGCAGGGTTTATATAACGTTTTAATATGGTTTAATAAGATAAGTTATTCAGGCAGAAATACTGTAAACACAGAGCCTTCGCTCGGTTTACTGTCAGCTTTAATGTAGCCTTTGTGATTTTCTACAATCTTTTTACAGATGGCCAGACCTATTCCGGTGCCGGGATAATCGGTTTTAGAATGCAGGCGCTGAAACAATACAAAAATGTTGTCTTTAAACTGAGGGTCAAATCCCATTCCGTTATCCGTAAAAGTGATTTTATAGAATTTCTTAAAAGGCTGGTCAATCAATTCCGGAATTTCATTAGATAAAATCTTTTCGCAGTGAATAATAATCTGCGGAGCAATTTCTGGCTTGCTGTATTTTAATGAATTTCCAATCAGATTGATGAAAAGCTGTTCGATCTGATAAGGTATTACATAAAGTTTTGGAAGTTTACCAACTTTGAGAGAGCCCTTTTTTTCATCAATTATTACTGCAAGTTCTGATTTGGCATTTTCTAATAATCCATTTAAATCAGATTTAATAAATTCCTTTTTAGTGGTATTGGTTCTTGAAAACAATAATAAATCATCAATTAAGACACGCATTCTTTTGGCGGATGTTTCAATTTTTAAAAGATATTCTTTGGCATTATCAGAAATGGCAGCCCTGTCAGTTTCAGAAATTCTTGAAATAAAAGTCTGAATTTTACGTAAAGGTTCCTGTAAATCGTGACTGGCAACATGATTAAACGAAGCGAGTTCTTTATTACTTTTTTCAAGCTCATTATTACGCTCCTGAAGTTCAATGTTTAATAAATGTTCATCAGTGATGTCAAAATTTATTCCCAGTAAAATATTGTTTCCGTTCTGGTCGGTAAGTAATTTACCTGTAGATTTAAAATGCCTGATTTCATTATCTGACTTGATAATTTTATAATAGCTAAAAGGGAGCTCTTTATTATTGATGATATTTTCCATAGAAGCAGCAATCGCTTCCTTGTCTTCGGGATGTACAAAATCAAGAAAAGTATCTTTATTGGGTACAAAAGCATTTGGCTGAAAACCAAGAATACGAAACTGATTGTCAGAATAGTCCATTTTGTCTGTATTCAGATCCCATTGCCAGGTACTGAATTGCCCTATTTTTTCTGATTCAGACATCAGTCCGCTTGAAATTAAAAGCTTTTTATTGTAAATTTTCAACCGGATAAGATCTCTGCTGATTTGTCGGTAAGCTAATAATATGAAAGTAAGTGCTGTTGAAAAAAGAGAAATTGAAAATATAGGTCCCAAAGAAATTTCCTCATCGTATTTCTTAAGTCTCTTTTCTAAAAATTTCTTTTCAATATCTTTCATTTTTTCAACCTGAAAACGAATGTTTTCCATCAGGATACGTCCGCTGAATAAGTAATTATCCAGTTTTCTTTTGTCGTAAGTTTTTGGATTGCTGTATTTAAGGCAGTTTTCAAAAGTTTTGAATTCCTGTATAATAAGAGAAAAAAGGTTTTCCAGATTTTGCTTTTGCTTAGGATTATCCGAAGTAAGTTTTTTAAGAGTAATGAACGATCTGTTTACCTTGTCCCTTGAATAAATATAAGGAGTAAGGAATTTAGGATTGCTGGTAATAATGTAACCACGCTGACCAGTTTCGGCATCTTTTATGGCAGAAATTAATCGTTCCAGCTGTACGTTAATTTCATAAGTGTGTATCACTAATTTACTGGATTCGTTTAAATCCCGGTTATGTTTATAAGCTATTGACGAAAGAAAAAGTAAAATGAAAATAGCTATTATAAAAATAACTCTCAAAGAATTTGAGGAATTAAACTTAGGTATCCATTTCATTGGTATTACAATATTATTTAAGGCTTAATAAGAAGTTGTCTCTATTAAGTCCGGAAGTGTGATAGTGCCAGTTTAGCGTTACAACTTCATTGATAATTTTTTTAAGTGCATTAAAATCACTCGGCTTTTTGATATAAATATTGGCTCCTTCAATAAAAGTATCTTCAATATCCTCATCAGATGAAGATGTCGAATAAATGGCGATAATCAGGTTTTTCAGGCGCTCTGTTTTTTTAATTTCTATCAGACATTCTTTACCTGTTTTTTTAGGCATGTTCAAATCCAGAAATAAAATATCCGGTAATTTATTGTCCGGATTGTTTAAATGTTCCATTAACTGTAATCCGTCAAAAACAAATTCAACTTTGGTTTGTACTTTTACTTCTTCAAAAGCATCTTTAAAAAAAAGTCTGTCGTCGTCGTCGTCGTCAGCAAGTAAAATGTGTAATGCGTTTTTTTGCATTGATTATAGGTATTTGGGTTTTATTTTAAATTTTCTCTTCGTTTTTTTATGATTCTCAGAAAGGCAGAAGGAGTGATTCCGGTCGTGTTTTTAAACTGAGTACTTAAATGTGCAACACTAGAGTAATTCAGTAAAAAAGCAATTTCAGTCAGACTCATTTCGTTTACAATCATTAATTGTTTTGCTCTTTCAATTTTTTGAATAATTATAAAATTCTCAATTGATGAATAGGTTACCTCAGAAAAAACATTGGATAAATATCCGTAGCTGTGGTTCAATTTATCAGCCAGATATGCCGAACTTTTATAGTTGTTATTGTCGTCCGTATAAACCAGTTCTATTATGGCATCCTTTATTTTCTGAACCAAAACGCTTTTTTGGTTTTCCACTACTTCAAAACCGAAAGGGCTTAATTTGTTTTTTAATTCCTCTAAAGCCTCAACGTTCAGGTTTTCTTCAAGTTCAATCTCTCCAAAACCTAATGAAGCAAAATTTAAATTCTGCTCATCCAGTTTTTCTTTTAGAAAAAGTGTGCAAATTGTATTGATATCAAATTTTATAAATAATTTCATATTGTAAAGATATGGTTAAAGATAACTAATTTATTTATTTTTTGTATTAATTTGGGCTTAGGAATTGTCTAACGTTAAAGTTTGAAAATCAAAAAAATACCGCCTAATTTGAGTTAGGCGGTACACTGGTATTTTTGAAAGGATTTACAATTCTGACAAAATTTGATGCAGTTCTTCTTTTGTTTTACCTAATTTTTGCTGAAGTTTTCCGTACATTTCGTCTTCTTTTCCTTCGGCAAACATCAAATCATCATCAGTCAGAGTAGCATATTTTTGTTTCAATTTCCCTTTCAACTCATTCCAGTTTCCTTTTATTTCGGTACTATTCATAACTACATTAATTTGGGTATTAATTATATTGTAAAGTTGTGAATTAATAAGAAGTTTTGTGTTATATAAATTTTTCAAACTGTTGTATAATTCACATTTTTAGTTTTTAAGTTAACTTGTTGTTAATGATTTAATTAAGAATATAACTGGCTTTTTTCTACATAATTTGTAATAGTTGTTACATCAATTTAATGTTTTGATAGAATTCTTTTAAATCTAATATTGTAGTTTTGCCCTCAAAATTTAAACCTAAAAACCCCATTTTTAATGAAAAAAAGAATACTTGTTTTATTAATTTTAGTGACTTCATTTGCGACCAGGGCGCAATCTTATTTAGGCTATTTTCATGACAATTATGCCGGAGTGCAAAGTGTACTTTTCAACCCTGCCTCAATAGCTGATTCTCGTTTTAAAACAGACATTAATTTATTTTCTGTCAGCAGTTCTGTCGGAAATGATTTGTACGGTGTAAAACTTTTGGATGTTTTTAAAGATGGTTATGATTTTGACAGTCAGTCCAAAATGACACCTTCAGATAAGAACAACGGAATCATAAATGTTGATTTCATGGGGCCGTCGTTTATGTTTAATATTGCGCCAAAACATAGTTTGGCATTCTTCACAAGAGCGCGTGCTATAACTAATTTAAGAGATGTTAACGGAAATCTTGTCGATCAGGTTAAAGATGGTCTGGATAATGCTTCTAATTTCAATTTTGATGCAGGAAGTCCAAATGGAGCTTCTCATGGATGGGGAGAGATAGGACTTTCTTACGCAGCAGTTTTGTATCAAAACGGACAGCATTTCTTAAAAGGTGGTGTTACAGCAAAATATTTACAAGGAGTTGCTAATGGTTATATTCAGGGAAAAAATGGTAGAGCAGCATTTATAGAAAATACAGCTAACCCTGAAAATAGTGTTTTAATTACAGAAGGTAAGCTTACTGTTGGTGGAAGCCAGGACTGGGAAAACAATGAAGACTATGAGTTTGATATCAATTCAAGTGGTTTTGGTGCCGATTTTGGATTAGTTTACGAATGGAGACCTGACTATGAAAAGTATGATTTAAGCAACGCAAAACCTGCTGATAATAATTTTAGGGATTTAAATAAATATAAACTACGTTTCGGATTATCTGTTACTGATATCGGGTCAATCAATTACAAAAAAGCAAAACAGGATACTTACGATATTACTGGTGCCGTAACGCAAGGTATGATTGATAATGCGGATAATTTATATGATTTCTTAAATGATCATTATACAAAAGTATCAACTGCGAAAGGGGTGAAAACAAATTTGCCCACTGCACTTCATGCTGATGTTGATTGGAATATTCATAATAAATTCTATTTGAACCTTAATGGAGATATCAGCATGGTTTCAAATACAAAATTAAACGCAACCAGTATTGCCGACAGAGTAAGTTTGACTCCTCGTTATGAAAGTAGATGGTTTAGCTTTTTTGTTCCTGTTACATGGATGCAATACAGCGGAATGCAGGTGGGTTCAGGATTACGTGTAGGTACTTTCTTCGTTGGCTCGGGCTCAGTTCTTACTAATTTAGTATCTAAAGAATCTAAAGCAGCTGATTTTTATATTGGAGTTAAAATTCCGGTTTATCAAAAGAAATTTAAAGACAGAGATCAGGATGGAGTAATAGATAAACAAGATGATTGTAAAAAAGTAGCTGGAGCAATAGAAAACAAAGGCTGTCCTTGGCCGGATACGGATGGTGATAAAGTTTTGGATAAAGATGATGCTTGTCCTGATGTTGCGGGACCGGTTGAAAACAAAGGCTGTCCATGGAAAGATAGTGACAGAGATACATTGTTGGATAATGTTGATGCATGTCCAACTGTTGCGGGGCCTGTAGAAAACAAAGGATGTCCATGGCCGGATACAGATGGGGATAGTGTTTTGGATAAAGACGATGCCTGTCCGGATGTTGCCGGTTTAGTTGAAAACAAAGGTTGCCCGGTTTTAGATGCTGATAAAGACGGTATTCCTGATAGTGAAGATAATTGTCCGTTACTTGCAGGTCCAAAAGAAAACAAAGGTTGTCCTGAAGTTAATAAAAGCACATTGGAACAATTGAGAGTAGAAGCAAAATCTATTTTCTTCCCAACAGGTAAATCTACTTTAGATGTTGCTGATAAAGGTCAGAACTCAGGAAGATTGGATGCTATCAAAGAAATTTTGAAAAATTACCCAAATGCTAAATTTGCGATTAACGGTCATACTGATAATGTAGGAAATGCTAAGGCAAATCAAAAATTATCTGAACAAAGAGCAAAAGCTGTTATGGATGCTTTGATTGAAAAAGGTGTGAATCCGGCAAATTTAACTTCTAATGGCTACGGATCAACAAAACCTGTTAAGTCTAATAAAACGGCAGCAGGTAGAGCAGAAAACAGAAGAACTGAAATTGTTTATTTAGGTAATTTATAAGCCTTTCTGAATATAAAATCAAAAAGCCATTCTTAATTGAATGGCTTTTTTTATTTTTGCATACTTTCTAAAAAAGAAGCATTTCTTTGAATTGGAAAAACTAAAAATTCACGAATGACTACACAACAACTACACGAACAAATTCTGCAAAAAAAATCATTTTTATGTGTTGGGCTTGATCCCGATTTAAATAAAATCTCTGAGCATTTATTAGAAACCGAAGATCCTATTTTCGAATTCAATAAAGCTATAATTGATGCTACTCATGATTTGACTGTAGGATATAAACCAAATACTGCTTTTTTTGAAGCGTATGGTATAAAAGGATGGATTTCTCTACAGAAAACAATCAACTATATAAACGAAAAGTTTCCGGAAATTTTCACAATTGCGGATGCAAAACGTGGCGATATCGGAAATACGTCAAGTATGTATGCCAAAGCTTTTTTTGAAGATTTAAATTTTGACAGTGTAACAGTTGCTCCTTATATGGGTAAAGACTCTGTAGAACCTTTTCTGGCTTTTGAAAATAAACATACTATAATGCTGGCGTTAACTTCAAATGAAGGAGCTTTCGATTTTCAAACCTTAACAACAAATGGAAAACGAGGTGAAGCCAAACAATTGAGCGGAGCTAAAGAATTGTATAAACAAGTTTTAGAAACCTCTAAAACATGGAAAAACAGTCATAATTTAATGTACGTAGTTGGCGCTACCAAAGCGGAGTATTTTACAGAAATCAGAAAAATTGTTCCGGATAGTTTCTTACTGGTTCCAGGAATTGGTGCTCAGGGTGGAAGCTTGTCTGAGGTTTGCAAATACGGAATGAACGATAAAGTAGGTTTACTGGTAAATTCAGCCAGAGCTATTATTTATGCTTCAAACGGACCTGATTTTGCTGACAAGGCTAGAGAAGAGGCTTTGAAAGTACAGCAGGAGATGAAAGAAATTCTTAGTTTAAAGTTTTAAGTTTAAAAAGTTTCAGGTTTTGTGACGCTTTATTAAAACTCACAATCTAACAAACTTGAAACAAAAAACAACCTTAAAAATGAAACAATTAAGAGATCAGCTCGGTACTTTACATTCTTTTGAATCTACTCCAAAACGTATTATTTCGTTGGTGCCTTCTCAAACCGAATTGCTGTATGATTTGGGTTTGGAAGATAAAATCATCGGAATTACGAAGTTTTGTGTGCACCCATATCATTTGAAATCAACAAAGAAAATTGTTGGCGGAACCAAAAAGATTCATTTCGAAAAGATAAAATTACTACAGCCAGATATTATCATTTGTAATAAAGAAGAAAATACTCCGGAAATCGTAAATCAATTAAATGAAATCTGTCCGGTTTGGGTTACGAATATTGTTTCTGTTGAAGATAATTTTCAAATGATTTCAGATTTCGGGCAGCTTTTTAATTGTCGAACAGAAGCTCAAAAGTGGAATGATAAGTTAACTTTCGCTTTAATCGATTTTAAAAAATACGTTCAGGATATTGAGGTAAAAAAAGTAGCCTATTTTATTTGGAAAAATCCGTACATGGTGGCTGGTAATGAAACTTATATTAATGAATTATTAAAGTTGAATCATTTTAAAAACATATACGAAGATAAAGGCCGTTATCCTGAAATTGAACTTAAAAAAATGCGTCTGGAAGGCGATCCGGATTTGGTTTTCCTTTCTTCAGAGCCTTACCCTTTCAAAGAAGAAGATGCTTTTGAAATTGGGAGATTTACTCATCATGCTAAAACAATTTTCGTAGATGGTGAAATGTTTTCCTGGCACGGAAGCCGCTTGTTAAAGGCTTTTTCGTATTTTAAATTGCTTCACGAAAGACTTAAGAATTAAATTTCAATATTTAAGATATCAAAATCCAAATTTCAACTCAAAAAAAAATGGAATTTGGATTTTTTTATTTGAATTTTTATTAAAAAAAGAATGCCGGCATCACTAAGACGCCGGCATCATTTAACTAACCAAAACCAAAATAATAAATAACCAGTTTATTACATTACAAATGTCCGACTTATATCTATCTTTTGCTGTTAAGGTTTTGTTATTACTTTGTTGGACATAAGTTAAGATTTTTAATATATCTTAAGGATACAATTAACGGCTGCTCAGTTTGGCCTTTTCCTTTATTATATCAGCGATTTTACGGTTTTCGATTTTACTTTCAAGCCATGAAATAATATCCAGGTATAGGAAGGCTCTTTTCTCGTATGTATTTTTTTCTAATTCGATAAAACGTTCACGCATTTTGATAAATTCCTTTTTAATATCGGCTGGATAAAAATTATTCAGGTTTCTCATAAATTTGATAATTTCCTTCTGAACTTCATGTAAATCATTCATTTTCAATAAAAACTTATAGGTGTTTTTAAGATGATTTTCCAGATAGTAATCTTTTCCTAGCTCATAATGTGCAATAAGTGATAAAAGCCTTGCAAAACACATTAAATCTTCGCGCATCGTAAGGTTTTTGTTATTGATGATTTTATCGAGATAATAAATAGACTCATTGTATTTTTCACTTCCAAAATAGATAGAAGCAATTTTGTAATAAAACAACATCTCGTGATGTTCATCAAGATGTTCGCTATGAATTTTTATCTTTTCTAAAATCTCAGGAATCAAATATTCGCTTTCGGTAAAAGTTCCTTCGAGGATATGATAATTCAGCTTGTTATTATATATGTATAAAAATGATAGTGATGCAATGTTATCATTAACCGGAAATCTGGGATCCTGAATAGTTTCTTCTAAAAGCGTTAAATATTTTTTGAAATTCGATTTGTATTTCAGCATGTAAAGCGATTCTAAAAAGTAATGATTCCCTTTTAGAAAAAATACCGGATTCTGGTAAATCATATTCGGATTGTCATAAAACAAACGAACCCACTTATAAGCGTATTTATAACTGGCTAAGAAATCCTGAACAAGGAAACTACGCCATAAATTTGCATTGTAAAACCAATATTTTTCGCGGAAGCCAAATTTGCTTTCGTCTAATTTTGATATGTGTTTATTGAAATAGTCATCAATATATTTGTATTCTTCGTCGTTTTTTACATAGCCGGTTTTCAACATGATTCCATATAACTGGAGAGACAAATTGGACAACTTGCTCGAAATCGTATTTCGGTAATTCAATTCTTTGGCCTGAATAACCAATTCATCAGCGCGTCCCTGGATACTTCGGGTAATGTATTGTGATTCGATTAGTTTTTCGAATTCAACAATTTCATATGCCATGTATTTTTCATCATTTTCAAGAGCTATCATTTTGGTTTTATCCAGAATTTTTAAGCTTTGTTTGTATAACCCTTTGTTGTATAAGATAACAGCAAAATCTATTTGTTCCCGCAATTGATAGCGAATATTCTGGCTCGGGATATTAAGGCGGATACTAACTAAAATTTGTTTGTATAGATATGATTTTAAATTAGATAACTGAACTTTTTTAATACTTCCACTTTTTAAAATAAGCTTTTCGTCATAAGTTTCAGACTTATCTAAAATATTAAACAACTCAATGAATTTTGTGTTGGAACTCGTTTCCAGACGACTTGCAAAAATTTTAAATTGTCTTTTTTCTGACTTAGAAAGTGATTTTATCAGTACAAATAAAAAATCTTTTTGATGGTTAGCCATTGTAAAATATAATAATGTAACTTATTGATTTTTAAATACTTAACTACTTATAAATTGTTTTATGAACAGTATAATTTCATTAAAATGAATTTCGTACTGAAGAAGTACAATATATATTTGTTTCAGGATGTGAAATTACATTAAATAAATGAATATGAATAGAGAGAAAGTTCAAATTTTTGACACCACTTTGCGTGATGGTGAACAGGTTCCAGGATGTAAGTTAGATACCAATCAGAAATTGGTTATCGCAGAACGACTAGACAAAATGGGAGTTGATATCATCGAGGCAGGTTTTCCTGTGTCAAGTCCGGGCGATTTTTTATCGGTCTCTGAGATTTGTAAAATTGTAGAAAATGCAACGGTCTGTGGGCTTACAAGAGCTGTGAAAAACGACATTGATGTTGCTGCAGCTGCCCTAAAGCATGCTAAAAGACCTAGAATCCATACCGGAATCGGAACTTCAGAATCTCATATACTCCATAAATTAAATACTACACCAGAAGATATTATTGCCAGAGCAAAATTTGCTGTTGCGCACGCAAAATCTTATGTAGAAGACGTTGAGTTTTATGCCGAAGATGCTGGTAGAACAGATAATGCTTTCCTTGCAAAAGTTTGTGAAGAGGTAATTAAATCTGGTGCAACAGTATTGAATATTCCTGATACAACAGGATATTGTCTTCCTGAAGAGTATGGAGCGAAAATTAAATACTTAAAAGAAAACGTAAAAGGTATAGAGAATGTTACTCTTTCATGCCACTGCCATAACGATTTAGGAATGGCAACTGCAAACTCAATTGCGGGAGCTATCAACGGAGCAAGACAAATCGAATGTACTATTAATGGTATTGGTGAAAGAGCAGGAAATACAGCACTTGAAGAGGTAGTGATGATTTTCAAGCAGCATCCTTATTTAAATTTAGATACAAATATCAATACAAGAGAATTAAACGAAATGAGTCGTTTAGTTTCTGAAAGTATGGGTATGATAGTACAGCCTAACAAAGCAATTGTAGGAGCAAATGCTTTTGCGCACAGTTCAGGAATTCATCAGGATGGTGTAATTAAGAACAGAGCGACTTACGAAATTATGGATCCGCTTGATGTGGGTGTTAATGAATCTTCAATCATTTTAACAGCAAGAAGCGGTAGAGCTGCATTGGCATATCGTGCAAAGAAAGTAGGTTACGAATTGACAAAAACACAATTGGATATCGTTTATATTGAGTTTTTGAAATTCGCAGATATTAAAAAAGAAGTTTTAGACGAAGATATTCATCAAATTATTGAAGCTTCCAAAATTCAGGGAGATTTAATAAGGAATTAGTTTATTAGATAACATCAGTTTTAAATACATAAAGGACGAGACATTATGAATTTGAAAATAGCAGTTTTACCAGGAGACGGAATTGGACCAGAGGTGATTGCACAAGCCAAAAAAGCTTTGTATGCAATTGGTGAAGTCTATAATCATGAATTTGTATTTGAAGAAGCTCTCATGGGAGCAATTGCTATTGATAAGACAGGGAAGCCGCTTCCTGAACAAACCCTGAATCTGTGTCTGAATACAGACGCAGTTTTGTTTGGTGCAATTGGCGATCCAAAATATGATAATAATCCAAATGCAAAAGTTCGTCCGGAACAGGGATTATTGAAATTGCGTAAAGAATTGGGTTTGTTTGCAAATATACGTCCGATTAAACCTTATAAAGCATTGATTGAAGTTTCTCCTTTAAAACGAGAAATCATTGAAGGAGCAGATTTTACTATTTTCAGGGAATTAACAGGAGGTGCTTATTTTGGAGAAAAAACTCTCAATGAAGAGGGAACGCATGCTTCGGATTTATGTGAATATTCAGAAGAAGAAATTACAAGAATCGCACATTTAGCTTTTAAATCAGCTCAAAGTCGACGCAAAAAGCTTACGATGGTTGATAAAGCAAATGTTTTGGAAACCTCAAGACTGTGGAGAAAAGTTGTTCAGAAAGTTGGTGAAAGTTACCCTGATGTAGTATTAGACTTTTTGTTTGTAGATAACGCAGCAATGCAATTGATTTTAAATCCGAAACAATTTGATGTGATTTTGACAGAAAATTTATTTGGAGACATTTTATCTGATGAAGCAAGTGTGATTACGGGTTCTATCGGTCTATTGGCTTCTGCTTCGTTGGGAGAGAAAAATGCACTTTTTGAGCCTATCCACGGTTCTTATCCTCAGGCAAAAGGTAAAAATATAGCCAATCCAATTGCTTCTATTTTATCGGCAGCGATGCTGTTAGAGCATTTTGGATTGTTTAAAGAAGCAAATGTGATCTATAAAGCAATTGAAAAAGCAATTGAATTCAAGGTGGTTACTATGGATTTAAAAGCGGATTCAAAATTTGGAACGAATGAAGTAGGCGAGTTTGTTTCAAATTTCATTTTCAGCAAAGATGATTTATTGTATTTTAATAATGATAACGTTCATATTGGACAATCTACGATTGTTTAAGTTTTTTTGTTAAATATTAAACTAATTAACAAGAAGTGTTTAAAATGTTGAGATTTTATTTTTTTAGTCCTATTAGTTTTTGTACTTTTGTGACACCAAAAAAATAAGGAAATGCAAATCTCAATTATTATTACTTCTATTATTGTTGTCAGTGTGATTAACACATCTGCAGCGGGAATGGTATAAATATAATTGAAAAAGATATATTATAACCTCCCACATAGTTGGGAGGTTTTTTTTAGGAATAAAATTAATTACAAATAATACATAATGGAATTAAACAAGTACAGCAAAACAATCACGCAAGATGAAACTCAACCAGCTTCACAGGCAATGTTCTACGGAATTGGTTTGACAGAAGAGGATCTTAAAAAAGCGCAGGTGGGAATTGTGAGTATGGGTTACGACGGAAATCCATGTAACATGCACTTAAATGACCTGGCTAAAGATATTAAGAAAGGGGTCTGGGATGCTGATTTGGTCGGTTTGATTTTTAATACTATTGGTGTAAGTGATGGTATTTCTAATGGTAATGACGGGATGCGTTTTTCTCTGGTTTCCCGTGATGTGATTGCCGATTCTATTGAAACTGTTATGGGAGCACAATGGTACGATGGTATGATTGCTGTTCCGGGTTGTGATAAAAATATGCCTGGCGCTTTAATGGCAATGGGTAGAGTAAATCGCCCTTCTATTATGGTTTATGGGGGATCAATTCATCCTGGAAAATGGAAAGGCGAAGATTTGAATATTGTTTCTGCTTTTGAAGCTTTAGGAAAAAAAATTAAGAATACAATTACACCGGAAGACTTCAAAGGAGTAATTCAAAATGCTTGTCCAGGTGCAGGTGCATGCGGTGGAATGTACACGGCTAATACGATGTCGTCAGCTATTGAAGCATTAGGAATGAGTTTGCCTTATAGTTCTTCAAACCCTGCTTTAAGTCCTGAAAAGAAACAAGAATGTGTTGATGCAGGTAAAGCGATTAGAATATTATTAGAAAAAGATATTAAGCCTAGAGACATCATGACCCGTAAAGCATTTGAAAATGCAATTACGATGGTAGCTGTTTTAGGAGGTTCTACAAATGCTGTTATGCATTTAATTGCAATGGCTCATTCTGTAGGTATTGAATTGACATTAAAAGATTTTCAGGATATCAGTGATAAAACACCGTTGTTAGCTGATTTGAAGCCAAGTGGTAAATACTTAATGGAAGACTTGCATAATGTTGGAGGTGTTCCTGGTGTAATGAAATATTTATTGAAAGAAGGCTTCTTACATGGTGATTGTTTAACTGTAACAGGAAAAACACTAGCTGAAAATTTAGCTTTGGTTCCTGATTTACATGATGGACAACAAGTAGTTTTTGAAGTTGAAAAAGCATTAAAAGCTACCGGAAATATTCAGATTTTATACGGAAATATAGCAACAGAAGGTTGTGTGGCTAAAATCAGTGGTAAAGAAGGTGAATTTTTTGAAGGTACAGCTGTCGTTTTTGAAGGCGAAAAAGATGTAATCAGAGGAATTCAGGCAGGTGAGGTTAAGCCAGGAAATGTAGTAATTATTCGTTACTGCGGCCCAAAAGGTGGTCCTGGAATGTCGGAAATGTTAAAACCAACATCTGCGATTATGGGAGCTGGTTTAGGAAGTTCTGTAGCTTTGATTACTGATGGACGTTTTTCCGGAGGTTCACACGGTTTTGTAGTTGGTCACGTAACTCCGGAAGCTTATGAAGGCGGAGGAATTGCATTAATTGAAAATGGAGATGTTATTACAATCGATGCTGTAAATAACACTATAAATATGAAAGTTTCTGATGAAGAATTAGCAAAACGAAAAGCTAATTGGAAGAAACCGGAAAATGGAATTAAACAAGGAGTTTTACTTAAATATATGCGTTCGGTCTCCAGTGCCTCTCATGGATGTGTTACCGACAAATAATTTAATAAAAACCGCCTATAATCTTGATAATAAAGATTTGCAGGTAAAAAAATAAAACAAAATGAAAATATCAGGGGCAGAAGCCGTTATTAGATGTTTATTAGCAGAAGGAGTAGACTTGGTTTATGGATATCCGGGAGGAGCCATAATGCCGGTTTATGACGAATTATATAAATTTCAGGATCAATTGCATCATGTTTTGGTACGCCACGAACAAGGTGCAGCTCATGCAGCGCAGGGGTTTGCAAGAGCAACAGGAAAAGTAGGGGTGGCAATTGCTACTTCAGGACCAGGAGCTACAAACTTAGTTACAGGTATTGCAGATGCTCAAATTGATTCTACACCTATGGTTTGTATTACAGGTCAGGTTGGAAAACATTTACTTGGGTCGGATGCTTTTCAGGAAACAGATATTATCGGAATTTCAACTCCGGTAACTAAATGGAATTACCAGATTACTGAAGCTTCTGAAATACCGGAAATCATAGCTAAAGCTTTTTATATTGCAAGATCAGGGCGTCCGGGTCCGGTTTTAATAGATATTACAAAAAATGCTCAATTTGATGAGTTTGAATTTAGTTATGAAAAATGTACCGGAATTAGAAGTTATCATCCAAAGCCGATATTGAATCTTCAGAAAGTACAGGAAGCTGCAGATTTAATCAATAATGCAAAAAAACCATTTATTGTTTTTGGTCAGGGCATAATATTAAGTGAAGCAGAAGAACAGTTAAAAAGATTAATTGAAAAATCAGGTATCCCTGCTGCATGGACTATTTTAGGTCTTTCGGCATTGCCAACGGATCATCCTTTAAATGTAGGAATGGTAGGTATGCATGGTAATTATGGTCCTAATCTGTTAACTAATGAATGTGATGTTTTAATTGCATTAGGAATGCGTTTTGATGACCGTGTTACTGGAAAATTAGCTACTTATGCTAAACAGGCAAAAGTAATTCATTTTGAAATTGACCCGGCAGAAATAGATAAAAACGTAAAAACTGAAGTGGCGGTTTTAGCTGATGTGAAAGAAGCATTAACGGCTTTAATTCCGTTAATTGATAAAAAATCACATACAGAATGGCATAATGAATTCAAGGAAAAATATAAAATTGAATGTGATGCCGTTATTAATGAGGAGTTAGCTCCAACGAATGGAAAAGGAATTTCAATGGGAGAAACTATTGAAATGATTAACAAACATTCAAAAGGAGATGCTATAATGGTTTCTGATGTAGGTCAGCACCAAATGTTTGCCTGCCGTTATACTAAATTCAATACAACTAAGAGCAACGTTACTTCAGGTGGATTAGGAACAATGGGGTTTGCTTTACCAGCCGCTATTGGTGCAAAAATGGGAAGACCTGACCGTGAGGTTGTTGCGATTATTGGTGATGGAGGCTTTCAAATGAATATTCAGGAGTTGGGTACAATTCACCAGACAAAAGTTCCGGTAAAAATTGTTGTACTGAATAATGAGTTTCTTGGAATGGTACGTCAGTGGCAGGAATTGTTTTTTGACTATAGATATGCTTCTACAGTAATGATTAATCCAAATTTCTGTGCTATTGCAGAAGGGTATTACATCAAATCACGAAAAGTAACAAAGAGAGAAGATCTTGATGAAGCTGTTGCAGAAATGCTAGCTTCAAAAGAATCGTATTTCCTGGAAGTTATGGTAGAAAAAGAAAATAATGTGTTTCCAATGATTCCAACGGGAGCTTGTGTTTCAGAAATCAGATTAAGTTAAAAAACAATGGAAGAAAAAACATTTACCATATCGGTATATTCAGAAAACAATGTGGGTTTGCTTAATAGGATATCAGGAATATTCTTAAAACGTCACATCAATATATTAAGTTTAAACGTTTCAGAGTCAGAAATAGAAAATGTTTCGAGATTTATCATTGTAGTTGAAACTACAGAGAAATGGGTTAAAAATATCGTTGGGCAAATTGAAAAACAAATTGAGGTTATAAAAGCATTTTATCATACAGATGAAGAAACAATTTATCTGGAAAATGCATTGTTTAAAATAGCTTCTAGTTTATTGTTTGATGAAAAACAAATCCAGAATATAATCAAAGAAAGTCAGGCGACAATTGTAACTGTTTCACGTGATTTCTTTGTGATTTCAAAATCTGGAAGACGTTCTGAAATAGAAGAATTATATGCGAAGTTTAAACCGTACGGTATTATGCAGTTTGTACGTTCAGGAAGAATTTCCGTATCAAAAGAGAAGATGGAAATATCATCATTATTATTAGAAGAATTAAAATAATTATCAATTTAAATTAAACATCATACTTATTAAATATTAAAAAAATGGCGAATTATTTCAACACATTACCACTTAGATTACAATTAGAACAGTTAGGGGTTTGCGAATTTATGGATCAATCAGAATTTGCAAACGGGATAGATGCATTAGCAGGAAAAAAAGTCGTAATCGTAGGATGCGGAGCGCAAGGTTTAAACCAGGGGTTGAATATGAGAGATTCAGGTTTAGATATTTCTTATGCTTTGCGTGCAGATGCAATTGCTGAAAAAAGAGCTTCTTTTAAAAATGCTACTGAAAACGGATTCAAAGTAGGTACTTATGAAGAATTAATTCCAACTGCTGATTTAGTTTGTAACTTAACTCCGGATAAGCAACATACTGCTGTAGTTACTGCCATTATGCCGTTAATGAAACAAGGTTCTACTTTGGCTTATTCTCATGGATTCAATATTGTAGAAGAAGGAATGCAGATTCGTAAAGATATTACTGTTATTATGTGTGCTCCTAAATGTCCAGGTTCTGAAGTACGTGAAGAGTACAAAAGAGGATTTGGAGTTCCGACTCTTATCGCTGTTCACCCTGAAAACGATCCAAACGGATTAGGTTTAGATCAGGCAAAAGCTTATGCTGTTGCAACAGGAGGTCACAGAGCAGGAGTTTTAAGATCATCTTTCGTAGCTGAAGTAAAATCAGATTTAATGGGTGAGCAAACAATTCTTTGCGGATTGTTACAGACTGGATCTATTTTATGTTTTGATAAAATGGTTGAAAAAGGAATCGATGCTGCTTATGCTTCAAAATTAATTCAGTACGGATGGGAAACTATTACGGAAGCATTGAAACACGGAGGTATCACTAATATGATGGATCGTTTGAACAATCCTTCAAAAATTGAGGCTTATGAATTAGCTGAAGAATTGAAAGATATCATGCGTCCATTATTCCAAAAACATCAGGATGATATCATTTCTGGAGAGTTCTCAAGAACTATGATGATTGACTGGGCTAATGATGATGTTAACTTGTTGAAATGGAGAGCTGCAACAGGAGAAACTAACTTCGAAAAAACAGCTCCGCAAGAAGCTCCAATTTCAGAGCAGGAATATTTTGATAACGGAGTATTAATGATTGCAATGGTGAAAGCTGGTGTTGAGTTAGCTTTCGAAACAATGACCGAAGCGGGTATCATCGAAGAGTCTGCTTACTACGAGTCATTACACGAATTACCATTAATTGCAAATACTATCGCAAGAAAAAAATTATTCGAAATGAACCGTGTAATTTCTGATACTGCTGAGTACGGATGTTACTTATTTGATCATGCATGTAAACCATTATTGACTGAATTCATGAAGAAAGTTGAGACAAACATTATAGGGAAACCGTTTTCAACTTCTAATGGTGTAGATAATACTGTTTTAATTGCTGTAAACAAAGAGATTCGTCAGCATCCTATCGAAGAAGTAGGAGCTTGGTTGAGAGAGTCTATGACAGCAATGAAAAAAATTGGATAATATAAATTAGGAATTACACACATACAAAGTGTGTTGGGATTTTGCACTGTATCTTAGTTTTATGTAATATTTTGAATTAGTAAGCACTTATTAAGATAATAACAGATATGGCGCATGTTACATTCACTTAACTCTGAATAGTATCAGGTTAAGTGAAGTAATCCCTAAATTATCGTGGGTATGTTTAAGTTATGAATATACTTGTAGAGATTTCTGTTATAATTAATAATGTTGCTGCTATTTTCAAAATAGAAGACTAAAGGCGGCAGGATTAAAAATTAATTGTTATTGAAATTGTTAGATTTAAAAGGCATGGTATTTTTGAATATCATGCCTTTTTTATGTTGCTAATATTTAATTAAAATTCAATAATTTGTGTAAAACACATTAAAAACGTTTGTTTTTTTAAAGAAATGCTTTTTTTTAATGAAATTTATGAATTAAATAATTTTAAGAATACGTTGTTATTTAATACATTTATAAAAAAATTACAACAACTATGAGTTATTATAAAATTGAAAATTTAGAACAATATTTTAAACATTACAATAAGTCAATTAGAGAGCCAAGAAAATTTTGGGGAAAAATAGCTGAAGAAAATTTCACTTGGTACCAACAGTGGGAAAAAGTTGTTGATTTTAACATGGCTGAAGCAGAAGTAAAATGGTTCACTGAAGCTAAAGTTAATATTACAAAAAATTGCATTGACAGACATTTAAGCAAAAGGGGGGAAAAAACTGCTATTATTTTTGAGCCGAATAATCCTTCAGAAAGTGCTTTGCATATTTCTTATAATGAGTTATATGAAAGGGTTTCCAAAATGGCAAATGTCCTGCGTGAACAAGGAGTAGGGAAAGGAGACAGAGTATGTATTTATCTTCCGATGATTCCCGAATTAGCTGTAGCAGTTTTGGCCTGTGCCAGAATTGGGGCTATACATTCAGTAATTTTTGCCGGTTTTTCAGCTTCTGCTGTTTCTGCCAGAATTAATGATAGTGAATGTAAAATGGTTATTACATCTGATGGAGGTTACAGAGGAAATAAAACTATTGACCTAAAAGGAATTGTAGATGAAGCTTTAGAAAGCTGTTCTTCAGTTTCTAAAGTTTTGGTTGTAAAAAGAACTGAGACTGAAATAAAAATGAAGGAAGGCAGAGATCTTTGGCTACAGCCATTATTAGATGCTGCTCTTGATTATAATGTAGCTGAAATTATGGACGCAGAAGATCCTTTATTTATATTATATACTTCAGGATCTACTGGTAAACCAAAAGGAATGGTACATACAACAGCCGGATACATGGTATATACAGCTTATACTTTTAAAAACGTTTTCAGTCACGAAGAAAATGATATTTTTTGGTGTACTGCAGATATCGGATGGATTACTGGTCATTCATACATTTTATATGGACCATTATTAAACGGTGGTACAACCGTAATTTTTGAGGGAGTTCCATCTTATCCTGATTTTAGCCGTTTTTGGGATATCATCGAAAAGCATAAAATTACACAATTTTATACTGCTCCAACAGCAATTCGTTCCCTTGCAAAAGAAAGTCTTGATTATATTCAGAAATATCCTTTAAAATCGCTTAAAGTTATTGGTTCAGTTGGAGAACCAATAAATGAAGAGGCATGGCACTGGTTTAATGACCACGTTGGGGATAAAAGATGTCCGGTTGTGGATACTTGGTGGCAAACAGAAACGGGTGGTATTATGATTTCGCCAATTGCTTTTGTAACACCAACTAAACCAACTTATGCAACCTTGCCTTTGCCTGGAATTCAGCCTGTTCTGATGGATGAAAAACGCAACGAAATTGAAGGTAATCAGGTAGTAGGAAGTTTGTGTATTAAATTCCCATGGCCTGGAATTGCCAGAACTATTTGGGGTGATCATGAACGTTATAAGAAAACATATTTCTCATCTTTCCCAGGTAAATATTTTACAGGAGATGGTGCTTTAAGAGATGAAGTTGGTTACTATAGAATCACAGGTAGAGTAGATGATGTTGTAATTGTTTCAGGACATAATTTAGGAACTGCGCCTATTGAAGATGCGATAAATGAGCATCCGGCTGTCGCTGAATCAGCTATTGTAGGTTTTCCACATGAAATAAAAGGCAATGCTTTGTACGGTTATGTAATCTTAAAAGAAACAGGAGAAGTTAGAAATAAAGAAAACCTGGCTAAAGAGATTAATCAGTATATTGCTGATCATATTGGACCAATTGCTAAATTGGATAAAATTCAGTTTGTGTCCGGATTACCAAAAACACGTTCAGGTAAAATTATGCGTAGAATTTTGCGTAAAATAGCAGAAGGAGATTTTTCTAATTTTGGAGATACTTCAACTTTATTAAATCCTGAAGTTGTAGAAGGGATTATGAATGAAAGAATTTCGTAATCGAAAAAAATTAAATTATAAAAAGCCGTTTCATAAATTGAAACGGCTTTCTTTTTTCTATAATAATAGCTATTCTTTTTTTAAACTTAACCCCATTGGAACCATTAAAATACCTTTTTCATAGATATTCAGGTAGAGTTTTACCGGTTTTTTTTGGCCTTCCCACTTCAATTCATAAACATTAAGAAATCCGGCTCCCATATCGCTTCGTTTGGTTGGAAATGGACAGCATGTTTCTAATCTGGTATACGTGATTTTTTCACCATTAGGTCCCGCTAAGGCATTTAAGAAACGAACCTCATTCAGAGCTTCATCTTTGGTGTTTCTGTAGAAAATATTGATGGGATAATCAGGATTGTAGCCATATTTTTTATCCTTACTGAACTCTTTAATGATAAACGTATTGTTTTTACTTAAAACTAAATCAGGAGCATTGTCGTCAACATTTTTTAATGTGGATTTTGTGCTTACACATGAAGTAACAGAAATTAATAAAGCGATAAGAAAGGTTATTTTTTTCATCAGTTTGGCGTTGTTTTTAATACAAATGTAAAAGATTTTTTGCTTTGTAGACACTACAAACAAATATTGTGCCTTCAGCTTTTACAAATAAAAAAACATTCTATTTGATCATGGATAGAAAAAATAGAATGTTTTTTAGTGTAATTTAATTAAACAATTTCAGCGCTAAGTCCGGCTTCTAAAAGTTGTGTGCATTGAGGTTTTAATTTATCTATCGGACCGGTTTTTACAGTACATTTTCCGTTGTAATGAACAATTAAAGAGCATTGTTCTGCCTGTTCAGGGGTGTGATTGCAAACACGGACTAAAGTATCAATTACGTGATCAAAAGTGTTTACATCGTCATTATAAACAATAATTTCGTTATTGAAGCCTATGGCTTCCCTTTCACGAACTCTTTCTTTTACTTTTTCTTTAGTACTCATATTTTTAGATTTTTGTACTTAGTTATTTACTTTCTAATTTACGTATTTTAATGAAACCCAGTTGTTTCTCTGAAACTTTTTAACATATATAAGTCCTTTCTCTATGCATGAAGCATCAATGTAAGGAATGTCTTCTTCGTAAAAACCGCTTAAAAGTATAATTCCTTTTGGATTTAAACAATCAACATATGATTGCATATCGTTTAGTAAAATGTTTCGGTTGATGTTTGCTATAATTAAATCATATTTTTTACCAGACAATAAAGTAGCATCACCTTCGTAAACGGTAATATGCTGGCAATTATTGCGTTCTGCATTTTCAATAGAATTTAAATAACACCAGTTGTCAATATCAATAGCGTCAATAGGTTGTGCACCTTTCATTTCTGCCAATATAGCCAGTATTGCAGTTCCACAGCCCATATCCAAAGTCTTTAAATTCGTAACATCTATTTCTAATAAATGCTGAATCATCATGTGTGTAGTTTCGTGATGACCTGTTCCGAAACTCATTTTTGGCTCAATTACAATATCAAATTCTGCATTCGTTTTCTCATGAAAAGGGGCACGAACATGGCATTTTCCGTCTACATCAATGGCTTCAAAATTCTTCTCCCATTCCTCATTCCAGTTTACCTGATCAATTTCTTCAATGTTATATTCAATTTTAAATTCATCAGATTGTAAAATGTAAATGTCATCTAAAATATTTTCATCCCATAAATCTTTTTTAACAAAAGCCGAAATTCCTTTCTCAGTTTCTGTAAAACTTTCAAAAGCTTTTTCGCCTAATTCGGCAATCAATATTTCTGATCCAAGTTCTTTGGGCTCAATTGAAAAATGATACCCTAAATATATATTTGACATAGATAATTTTTTTTTGCAAAGGTAAGAATCGAAAGCAGACTTTTTTATAAATAATTTGTAATTATTTTAATTGGGAAACGAGAGAAAAGTAAAATTTTACATCAGCTTTTTGAATATTTTTAATGGTTTAAGTTGTTAGCTAATATAATTCCAGATGCTTTTTTTCTTTGTTAATTCAATAAAAACAGCTTTTAATATCGCATGTTCCGGTTTTTGTAAAGGTCCGTCTTCTTTTAAGATTTTCATAGCGTAGTTTCGGGCTAAACTTAAAATATCGCGGTCACGTACAATGTCAGCTATTTGCAGATTGAGTACCCCGCTTTGCTGTGTTCCCATCATATCGCCCGGGCCACGGAGTTTCAGGTCAACTTCTGCAATTTCAAAACCGTCATTTGTCTGAACCATGGTTTCCATTCGGGTTTTACTGTCAGAACTCAATTTATGTCCTGTCATTAAAATACAATAACTTTGTTCTGCACCACGCCCAACACGCCCTCGTAATTGATGAAGCTGAGATAATCCAAAACGTTCGGCACTTTCAATAATCATAACACTCGCATTTGGAACGTTTACACCGACTTCAATTACCGTTGTAGCCACCATTATATTGGTTTTTCCTTCAGAGAAACGTTTCATTTCGGCATCTTTATCTGCAGGTTTCATTTTTCCGTGTAAAATCGAAATGGAATATTGTGGTAAAGGAAAGTCTCTGGAAATACTTTCGTAACCATCCATTAAATCTTTATAATCCATTTTTTCAGATTCCTGAATCAGCGGATAAACAATATAAATCTGTCTTCCTTTTGCAATTTCGTCCCGAAGAAATTTCCATACTTTCAGTCGATTAGTATCATAACGATGTACGGTTTGAATCGGTTTTCTTCCTGGAGGTAATTCGTCAATTACAGAAATATCCAAATCACCATATAAACTCATTGCTAATGTTCTCGGGATAGGAGTAGCGGTCATGACTAAAACGTGCGGCGGAATATCATTTTTCTTCCACAATTTAGAACGTTGTTCAACACCAAAGCGATGCTGTTCATCAATTACAGCAAGACCTAAATTCTGAAATTGCACTTTGTCTTCCAATAAAGCGTGAGTTCCAATTAAAATTTTAAGCTCACCATTTTCCAATTCTTCATGAATAATCTTTCTTTCAGAAGTTTTTGTGGAACCGGTTAATATTCGGATGTTGATATTTAATGTTTTGGCAAATTCAGATAAACCAAGAAAATGTTGATTGGCCAAAATTTCAGTTGGCGCCATTAGACAAGCCTGAAACCCGTTGTCAATCGCGAGAAGCATACTCATAAAAGCGACAATCGTTTTTCCGGACCCAACATCACCCTGAAGCAGACGATTCATTTGGGCATTGCTTCCCATATCGGTTCTGATCTCTTTAATTACTCTTTTTTGAGCATTTGTTAAATCAAAAGGCAGATGATTTTGGTAGAATTCATTAAAAAGCTCACCCACTTTAGTAAAGGGATGGCCTTTTATTTTATGTTTTCGAATGAGATTCTTTGTAATTAATTGTAGCTGAATAAAGAATAATTCCTCAAATTTTAGTCTGAATTGTGCTTTCGCTAAAATTTCAGCACTTTTGGGAAAATGGATATTGAATAGAGCTGCTCGTTTCGGAATGAGTTTTAATTCTTCAATTAAATAAGGAGGAAAAGTTTCTGTAAACAATGCTTGTGTTTCCAGAAAAAGCTGTTCCATCAATTTATTAATCGTACGGTTCGAAATTCCTTTATTAGCCAATGCTTCTGTCGAAGGATAAACAGGCTGCATAGCCGAGCGTAAACTTCTTTCATGTTCGCTTAATAATTCAATTTCAGGATGCGCCATACTAAATTGGTTGCCATAAAGAGAACATTTTCCAAAAATAACAAGCTGTTCATTTAGTTTTAAACTTTCACGAATCCATTTATGGCCTTGAAACCAGTTTAAGTCAATTTGACCTGTTTCATCCACAAAAGTTGCAACAAGGCGCTTTTTGTTTTTGGCAAATTCAACTGTTTTGATATGAATGATTTTGCCAATAATCTGAACCTCGGAAGCTGTATTTTGTAGTTCGTTAATCTTATAATAACGAGTTCTGTCAATATAGCGATTTGGAAAAAGATTGACTAAATCTCCGTATTTATGAATGCCCAATTCCTTTCGAAGCAACTGGCCACGACTCGGGCCAACACCTTTTAAGTATTCAATTTGGGTTTCGAGGAGATTATTGGACATTTAATTTTTTAGATTTAGGGAGTTGAAATTTTTATTAAAAAGCGAAGATAAATTTTAATTACTAAATTTTAAAATGAATTTTATTGATTAACTATTTCAATATTAAGCAATCATTAAATTGAATATTACCGCGCAACCATTTTAATAAAGTAAAATCTTAGTAATAAGTAACCTTAAAAAAAATATAAATCAAATGAAAAAAAATGGACTTTTAATTGTGTTGCTTTTGTCTTTATTGTCTTGTTCTAACGATGATTCAGATAATAAGAAGCAGGCAGTTGCTGCAGGTTATTATGGGACATGGGTGCAGTATACCGAACCTAGATTTGCAAGTGATCCCTCTTCAAATCAGTTTTCTTATGAATTTAAAAAAGATAATACATTTTCGAAATTTAGATTATATGAAAACACCCATACGACTTTAACAGGAACTTTTGAGATTATAAAAAAAGATAATGTAACACAGTTTGTATTAACTTATAAAGAATACAATTCATTGATTTCAAATTGTACAAACAGTTTGATAGAAAGTTTCACATTGGAATCAGGATACTTAGTTGATGATGCCCGTGCATGTGATCGTTCATATGTGTTTAAAAGAATATATTAAAAAGAATATTATTTTTAAGTTCTAAAACTCCGTTAGTTTTCTAATGGAGTTTTTAATTTTCATTCAGTTATAATTTTAACAAAAAAAGATAATTGCTAGATTTGTTAAAGATTCAACTTATAAGCCTTAATTATGATTAAAGAAGAAAAAGTTCCTTTTGAAATAATGATGTTTTCTGGTATTACATTCAAAGTAATTAACCGGCACCAAGCCCACACTATTCTTGGGGATCTTACCGATTTAAATAATAATAAAATCTATAATGTTTTTGAAGATACCTGGCGTTTTCCTGATTACGAAGAAAATCCATTTTTTTTATTAGCAGAAGACGATGTAGAAATGGATTTATTCGAGATGGATTTCAGTACCGAAGAGCATCCGGATATTTTTATTTTAGGATTTATTTTTAAGAAAAATCTAAGAGTCACAAAACTTATTAGTTCATATGATACTGATAATTCTCCGGCTTTAATCGTTTTAGGAAAAACAACGACAGTTAATATTAATTTGTTTGGAAATGTTCATTATTTGGGTGGAGGTTTGCAATGTGATACACTTGTTGGTGAATATAATCATGGGGAACTTTTTGTAAAAGGCGATCTTATAGCATGGTTGATTTATACAGATGATATGCTGCTTCATTTTGAACATTTTACAGATGTTAAGGCAATCATCAGTACAGGCAGACCTGATATTCTAATTTGCAGCAATGTTCAGGATACTGACGGCTCTGTTATTAATGTAGAGAATTATTTGCCTTCAACTCATAAACTGTCTGATATTGTAGAAGATGTTTTCATAGAGAAATCAAGTTACGGTAATGAAATATTAGGAAATAATTATCTAGAAGTTTTTAAAGAAGGACTTTCAATTTTAAATTATGATAAAAAAGAAAAGTATTTGTATGCTGATTTTCGTAATCAGTTTATCAATATGATTGAAGTTTTATCTGAAAATGAAGAGTTAAAAGAAAATGGAAAAATCGTTAGACATATTTCCGGAATAACCTATTTGTTTATTCCTTTTGATTATGAAGGAAAGAAATACAGTCAGATATCTAAAGAAATTTCGAATAGTTTTAGCATTAGAATGAGAGCTTTATGGTGTCATGAAGATCAAGAAATCACGCTTATTCTGGAATATCTTGATGAAGAAGGAAATCCGAAATATCAATGGATGAATGATGAAAATGCTTCAGGAATTGAGCTTTTCTGTGTGAAAAATGCTGCTATAGAAACTTTTGAAATATTGATAGCTGAAGTTATTGAAGAAGATGATGACGAAAGAGAATATGTAGATTATGACAATAGTTTTTCATTGGAAGAATTTGCAATTCAATTTGGTGATTGCAAAGTGCCGCAAGATTTAGTAAAACTATATGAATTTGAACAGGAATATGGAGTAGAATCTTATTCAGAATGTTTTGGACTTACTATTACCGAAGATAAGACAGGAATAAAAACCTGGTCTGAAGAAGAAGAATTTTATAATAGTTTTATAGAATTTGCAGGCGCAAACGGTTCAGGAAGCTCGTATGCGTATTGGCTTATTGATAAAGATTTAGATAATTGTCCGATTGTTGTTTTTGGTGATGAAGGCGGAGTTCACATTGTGGCAGAGAATATTCAAAAACTGATTCAACTTCTGACTTTAGATACCGAAATCTCAGTCGATTTTGATAAAGCATATTTCTATAAAGATGAGGAATATTACGAAGAAAGTGAAAATAAAAAAGAGTTTAAGGAATGGGTTGAAAAAGGGTTTGATTTCGATGCAATAGAAACTAACGAAGAAGCAGATGAAATTGTAGAGCAGGCGCAAAGAAAGTATAAGCAAAAATTTAATGATTTTTTAGTGAAGTTTGACATCGAAATTAGTGAAGAAGAAGCTGAATAGTTTTTTATCTTTGAATTTAAATTATAAAGAATGATAACGCACTTAGCACTTTTACGAGGAATTAATGTTTCCGGCCATAACATGATAAAAATGGAGGCTTTGAAAACAATGCTGGAAAATATTGGCTTTCAAAACGTACGGACTTATCTGCAATCCGGGAATGTTTTTGTAGATACGGAAGAAGAAAGTGCTTCAAAAGTAGGATTTATGATTAGGCAGGAAATTTTTAAGGTTTTCGGACATGAAGTTCCTGTAGTAGTAATTACAAAAGAAGATTTGGAATCGTGTTTTAAAAACAATCCTTTTTTAAAAGAAAAAGATTTCGATACCAAAAAGTTGTATGTTGCTTTTGTTTCAATTCCTTTGAAGAAAGAAAGCATAAATGATTTAAAAATAAGTCAGTTTAAACCTGATGAAGCAAGTATTGATGGAAACAGGGTTTTTATAAAATATGCTGTTGGTGCCGGAAAAACAAGATTTGACCAAAAATATATCGAGAAAAAACTTAATGTTACAGCAACTATCAGAAACTGGAATACAGTTACTAATCTGCTGAATATGTATGCAGAGTAAAATAAAAAAGCAGGTTTCAATATTAACATGAAACCTGCTTTTTTATTAGGTATAATGATTTTTAGATTCTAAAAATTCCTCCAAAGGCAATAATTCGCTGAAAGAAGAAAAAGTCCTGAAAAGCACTGTCATCATTGCTTGCTGTAGTTTTAATGTCCTGCATGTTAATGTAGCCGCCTTTTAGCTCTCCCTGAATATAAAAATGCTTGAAAAAAGTAACATTGATTCCAGCTTTTGCAGATACTCCATAACCCGAAACATGAAAATCATCATGACGCTCTTTTCCTAAAAGCATAGTATTGGTTTTTGGGTATAAAAGACCTGCGCCAAGACCTTCTGTTAAGTTAATCTGAACTTTATCGGTATTTGGAAGTCTAAACCATTTAGAAACGTCATCAAATCGTGAAACTTCTGTATTTACGTAATTTAAACCATCAGTATGTTCGTAAGTTAAAAACGTCTCATCGGTAAAATTTACAGCTGTATTATTATAAACACCATTATGTACTGAACCAACTTGATCTGCAGGTAAATTTACATAACCTGTTACATCAGCCGTTTGATTTTGTGTCATTACATATTTCATATGATCAACACCAATGGTTACACTGTAATGATCACTAAAAAAGTAGCCCAATCTCAAATTAGTTTGCGGAATTGTCATTCGCGAAGGATTAACATAATCAACGTGCCATCCTTTTGGTTTGTCATGTGCGCTCATGTTATGAACGGTGAATTCATAATCTTTTCCTCTAAAGGTTACGTCAGATTTTGAGTAACTCTCTCTGTTACCTCCCCATGAAACAAAGAACTTTCCTTTATTGTGTGCTGTGTATTTGTCTTGTATTGCAATTTCTTCCTGAGCAAATGTATTCACAGCAAAACACATTAGGAAAAAAGGCAAGAATAAAAATTTATTTTTCAACGAAATAAAATGTAATAATATTAGAATGAATTAACTGTTTTTCTGATTGCTACCAATTTGTTCATTAAGCCTTCAAAATAGTCTAAATGAAGCATATTGGCACCGTCACTTTTAGCGTTTGCAGGATCAAAATGGGTTTCGATAAAAATACCGTCAACACCAACTGCAATCCCCGCTTTGGCAACAGTTTCAATCATATCTGGTCTTCCGCCTGTAACGCCTGCAGTCTGGTTAGGCTGTTGCAAAGAGTGTGTTACATCCAAAACAGTTGTAGCATATTGCTGCATAGTAGGGATTCCACGGTAATCAACAATCATGTCCTGATAGCCAAACATGGTACCACGGTCTGTAACCATAACATTTTCATTATTACAGTCCAATACTTTTTGTACGGCATGTTTCATGCTTTCCGGGCTCATAAATTGTCCTTTTTTCAGGTTAACTGTTTTTCCGGTATTAGCAGCAGCTACAACCAAATCAGTCTGACGAACTAAAAAGGCTGGAATTTGTAGAACGTCCACGTATTGAGCAGCCATATCAGCATCTTCATTAGTGTGGATATCTGTAACAGTTGGGATATGGAAAGTTTCAGAAACTTTTCGTAAAATTTTTAATGCTTTTTCGTTACCAATTCCTGAGAAACTGTCAATTCTGGAACGGTTAGCTTTTTTAAATGATCCTTTAAAAACATAAGGAATCTGAAGTTTGTCGGTAATACCAACTAATTTTTCAGCAATTCTGAGAGCCATTTCTTCTCCTTCGATAGCGCAAGGTCCCGCCAACAAAAAGAAATTTCCACTATCAGTATGCTTAATTTGTGGAATATGCTGTAAGTTCATATCTGTGATTTTTTGACAGTGCAAAGGTAATTAGGATTTGCGATTTACAGATTAAGATTTGTGATTATTTTAAGATGTTATCTGAATTTTTGGATAATACTGCATTTTTGAAAATAACTGTTAATGAAATCAATGATATTGAAAATAAAAAAGCCTTTTAGATATAGACTAAAAGGCTTTTTGAAGTGAATTATTTTTGTTGTCCGGGAGCATGTGATTTAGCACTTTTTTGTCCGGATATTTTTTTAGCCTGTCCAGGAGGCATTTTTTTTGATTTATGATGAGAATGTGTGTGATTGTGCTGTACTGTGCAGCCTAACATGCTTACAATTACAAACAATATTACCATAATGATTACGGCAATTTTAGTGTACTTGGAATTTTTCATAAGGTTATTTTTAAATTTGGAACTGCAAATATAATAGTTCAAAGTATAATTATAGGATTCAGGGTTTGTTTAAAGTCGTTATAAACAAAAAAGCCCTGGAATTCCAGAGCTTTGATATTTTATAGAGAAAAAATTATTCTTCTTTCATCGTGTGATAAACGTTCATTACGTCATCGTCTTCTTCGATTTTTTCAATTAGTTTTTCAACATCAGCAATTTGAGCTTCTGTTAATTCTTTAGTAATTTGCGGGATACGCTCAAAACCGGAAGATAAAATTTCTAAACCTCTGTTTTCTAATTCTTTTTGTAAAGCCCCAAAACTTCCAAAAGGAGCGTAGATTAAGATTCCGTCTTCGTCTTCAAAAACTTCTTCTGCACCAAAATCGATTAATTCTAATTCTAATTCTTCAGCATCAAGTCCATTGTTTGCAATCCTGAAATTACAGGTATGGTCAAACATGAATTCAACTGACCCCTGAGTTCCCATTGTTCCGTTGCATTTGTTGAAGTAACTACGAATATTAGCAACTGTTCTGTTATTATTATCAGAAGCTGTTTCAATCAGAATAGCAATTCCATGAGGAGCATATCCTTCAAAAAGAATTTCTTTATAGTTGGCAGTATCTTTATTACTTGCATTTTTTATAGCGCGCTCTACATTGTCCTTAGGCATGTTGGCTGCTTTTGCATTTTGTATTACAGCTCTTAGTCTGGAATTCGCATCCGGGTTTGGACCACCTTCCTTAACAGCCATAACGATATCTTTACCAATTCGGGTAAATGTTTTGGCCATTGCTGACCAACGTTTCATTTTTCTTCCTTTTCTAAATTCGAACGCTCTTCCCATTTCTGATTTTTAGTTTTGTGATGCAAAAATACGGTTATTCCTTATTTTTCCAAAATCAAATTATATTCTTTTTAATTAAAAAAAGAGTCAGTATTGCGATTTTTTTGCTTTTGGATGGTTCAAAAGAGTTTATTTCGAAGTATTGAATTCTTTTATAATATTTAAAGCTTCATTCAGGTAAGGATTGTTTTTAAGATTGTCTATCTGATATTGATTGACTGTTTTTTCACCGGGATAAACCCCCAACAAAAACTGGTTTACAGTAGAATTATAGACATCCAGCGGATTGTTTTTATCATTAAAATGATTTATTTCTGTCCATATTCCGCTTCGTATTATCTTTTGTTCAAAAACAGCATCCAGAGTCATTGGAATTTCTGTTTTTGGAGTGTTTATAAGTTCGTCGATTTTAGAATTTATTTTTTTTATTTCGTTGAAGTAAATATTATCAGTGAGTCTGGCAGAGCTGTTTTTTGCAATTTTATCGATAAGGGTTCTCTTTACATAGGGTTTGTATTTTAATAAAGAAGAAATGCTGTCGTTTTGTATTGCCGTAGGGAAATTGCTTTCTTTCTGATACACATTTTCGTAAAACTCCGGAAGGATTACATCTGGTATAACTCCGGTATTTTGGTGGCTTTTCCCTGTAACTCTGTAAAACTTATTAATTGTGATTTTTAGAAAATCAGTAGTTGTGTTTTCGTCCAGCGGAAGGAAAGTCTGCATTGTTGCTTTTCCTAATGTACTGCTGCCTAATATCAATGCACGATTATAATCCTGTAAAATAGAGGCGAAAAATTCACTGGCCGATGCTGTATTACTGTTTACCAAAACTACGACAGGGCCTTTGTAAATAAGCCCTCTGTAAGGGTCATTTATTACAGATTTTTCCTGTTTGTTGTCTACAACTATAGAAATCGGCCCGTAATCAATAAACATTCCGGCCATTCTGATAGCTTCTTCCATCGAGCCACCGCCGTTGTCAATTAAATCAATTACAAGACCTTTTATGTTGTCTCTTTCTAATTTCATGACTTCACGGGCAACATCATCGGCACATCCTTTCTGACTATTCGATTCTAAATCGGCATAAAAACTTGGTATTTTGATATAGCCGATTTTGTTTTCTTTCCCGACTATAAAACTGTAAACCGAATTTTCTTCGTCTTTCATCAGTTGTTTTTCAATATAAACGTCAAAATTTTGGCCTGAATTTCTTTTTAATGTCAAAGTGATATTTTTGTTTGATTCAGACATAATCATGGTCGAAATCAACTCAAGCGAGGCACATGAAACCTGTAACGTTTCTTTCTGATTGGAAATAGAAACAATCTGGTCTCCTTTTTTTATTAGCCCCGTTTGAAAAGCAGGGCCATTAGGATCCAGTTCTTCTATGATAATTTCGTTTTTCTCGTTTAATTTGATGCTCATCCCCAATGAAAGATGCTCTTTTGATAAGGAAGCAACAAAACTCGATTTGGAATCGTCGCTAAAGTAAGCCGTATGTGGGTCAAAATAGCTGCAAAAATAGTTATACAGTTTTTCCTGTTGGGAGTCTTTTCTTTCTAAAAGGGTATTAATTCTGCAGATTTCGTTTGAAACAATAAGTTTTTTCGATTTTAATTCTAAGGTTTTAAAATTGGTTTTAAGAGAATCCAGGTTATTACTCATTTCTGAGATATCATCCAAAATTTGATAACGCAGTTTTTTTATCCATACTTTTTCTAAATTTTCTTTTTTGAGATAAAAAGAAAAGGCTTTTTTGTAAAAACGAATAGTATCTTTTTTGGTATAGTCAATAGTTTCTGCCTGAATTTTTTCTAAAACAGTTTTGGTTCGGATAAGTCCGTTGGTGTATTGGTTAATAATATCAGATAAAAACGAACAATCACCTTTTAAAATCAGGTCGTCTAAATTTAAACGGTAACGTTTTGCTATATCATCATATTCGCTTTTGTAAAATATATTTCTGGATGGGTCTAATTCGTTGATTAGATTGTCAAAAACAAAAACCGATAAACTGTCATCAACAGGTTTTGGTCTGATATGTTCTGACTGAATAAGTTTATTTATTTTGTTTACAATCAGGCACGTTTCGTCACTATTTTGACCAAATAGAAAACTAGTAAACAATAATAATATTAATCGGATTTTATTCATAAACATAAGAATCATCGATTAGATTAAAGTTACGTTTATTTTTTTATAAAGACAGTATTTTCTTCAAAATATCGATGATTAAGATATTTTGTCTGTGAATTGCACTTTTCATTACTACAATCACTAGTTACTTTTCACATTTAAAGTTCTTAGAGATTAAAAGCTTGGATTGAGGTAAAAAAAAATGCATTACAACTTTTCAATTGTAATGCATCTGTTTTATTAAAGGAAGAGATTATTTTTTGTAAAAAGGCAGTTTAACCACTTTTGCAGGAACATCATTTTTTCTAATTCTGATAAAGATATCGCTGTCAATCGCACTGTTTGAAACCGTAACATATCCTAAACCAATTCCTTTGCCCAGAGTTGGAGACATTGTTCCCGAAGTTACAACCCCGATTACTATTCCGGAAGCATCTACAATTTCATAATCGTGTCTTGGCACGGCACGCTCCTGCATCTCAAATCCAACCAGTTTTCTGGTAACACCTGCTTCTTTTTGTTTTTTAAGAGCCTCAGAATTTGTAAATTCTTTAGTGAATTTGGTAATCCATCCTAAACCTGCTTCAAGAGGAGAAGTAGTATCGTTAATATCGTTTCCATACAAACAGAATCCCATTTCAAGACGTAAAGTATCACGTGCTGCTAAACCAATTGGTTTAATATCGAAAGCAGCACCGGCTTCAAAAACTTTTTTCCAAACCTGTTCTACTTCCTCATTTTTACAGTAAATTTCAAATCCACCAGAACCAGTATATCCTGTAGCCGAAATGATTACATGCTCAATTCCTGCAAAATCACCTACTTCAAAATGATAATAAGCAATTGCAGATAAATCGACAGAAGTCAATGTCTGCATAGCCTCAACCGCTTTAGGACCCTGAATTGCCAATAGTGAATAATCATCAGAAAGGTTTTTCATTTCAACACCTAAATCATTGTGAGATGAAATCCAGTTCCAGTCTTTTTCAATATTTGAAGCATTTACAACTAACAAATATTGTTCTTCTTTCATTTTATACACAATCAAATCATCAACAATTCCGCCTTCATTGTTTGGAAGACAAGAATATTGCGCTCTTCCAATTGTCAAAGTCGAAGCATCATTTGAAGTCACTTTTTGAATTAAAGCCAATGCATTCGGGCCTGTTAATAAAAATTCTCCCATATGTGAAACGTCAAAAACGCCCACACCATTACGAACCGTTTCATGCTCAGCATTCACACCTTCGTACGTAATTGGCATATTATAACCTGCAAAAGGAAGCATTTTTGCTCCTAAGCCTTCATGTATGTGCGTAAGCGCAGTATTTTTCATTGTATTGTTTTATAAAATTGAGCCACAAATTTATTCAAAAAATATCGAATTTGGATAGCTTAAATTATAAATTTCGCAATAATTAGGAGCTATTTCCTGCTATCCGCTATATCTTTTGCTTTTTAAAGAAAAAAGCAAAAGGATGCCGCTGCTATCAGGGCTAAGAGCAATCGTTTTGAAGGAATGATTCGGTTTTTCGATTTTTTATGTAATTTTAGTATATAAAAGTATTTCAATGAAGTCTCCATATCTTATCACTAAAGAAGAAATTTTAAAATTCTATAAATCCGTGAATCCATTGACACACAAAGGACTTCAGGGACATGCGGTGATTATTGCCGGAAGTTATGGTAAAATAGGAGCGGCCGTTTTGGCTTCAAAATCCTGTCTTAAAGCAGGCACTGGTCTTGTAACTACTTTTACCCCAAAATGTGGCTATCAGATTTTACAGGTTTCAATTCCTGAAGTTATGGTCATTACAGATGAAAATGCAAATTTCATTACACATATTCACATGCCATTAATTCCAAAAGCAATCGGAATAGGTCCCGGGATAGGACAGGAGCTTGGGACACAAAAAGCTTTATTCGAATTTTTGAGAACTAATGCATCTGCTTTGGTACTTGACGCAGATGCTTTAAACATTCTTTCAGAAAATAAATCATGGCTGGAATTAGTTCCTGAAAATACAATTTTGACCCCGCACCATAAAGAACTGGAAAGGCTGATAGGACAATGGGATTCTGAATCTGAAAAGTTTCAAAAAGCAATTGCTTTTTCAGAACAATATAAAGTGATTATTGTGATGAAAGGAGCACCGACTTTTATTATCAATCAAACGAAAGTTTATCAAAATACGACAGGAAATGCGGCTTTGGCAACTGCCGGAAGCGGAGATATACTTACTGGAATTATTACAGGACTTCTGGCACAGGGTCACGAGCCTTGTGAGGCTGCAAAACTGGGTGTTTTCCTCCATGGACTGACCGCAGATATTGCATTGCCTCAAAACGGTTATCAGTCTTTTATAGCATCCAATATTATTGAAAATCTTGGAAAAGCTTTTTTAAACATAGAGAATTGATTTAATTACTTATCCTCATATATTTTTCTAAGCTTTCTTTTTGTGTCTCAACAATAAAAAATATAAAATCTTCTGTATTGGCGTTTGCTATCGATTCTTCATATTGTATTTTGTTGTCTTCTTTTATAATTGCAATTGGATATCCTTGTTGAGATAAAATGAGGTTCATTGCTAATCTCGCTGCTTTTTCGTTTGCTTCAGCAAAGGGACAGATTTTTACAAGACGAATATACATTTCAGCTGCCAAGATAATAGGATGGAGTTTGTGTTTGTTGACTTCATACCAAAAAAAATAGTTTTCCATTTCTTGTGGAATCGCTGAAGGTTCTGCTCCGATAGTAAAATTTGCGTTGTTTACAATCTTTGTTTTCCTGTAGCTTCCTGCATTTTCAGGATTAAATTATGGATGGATAAAAGATCACGCTCATTAAAAGAATTGTTTTTTTGGAGATCTTTTATAAAACGAACTGCCTCCTGATGATTGACAGCTTCAAGATGCTCCCGCATGCTTTTGCCTGAAATCGTTAAACCTTGATTAATGACCATTTCTGTTTCCTGAAGTGTCATTGAATTTCCATCCAATCGGTTACTTTCAAAAGTATATTCTAATTCGTTTTTTTGGGAGATTTCGTTAAAGTTGTTTTTAGGTAAAGTGTCTAATTTAACTTTTAAAACATCAACTTCTTTCAGTGTTTTTTCTAAAATAGCAGAGAGTTTTATTTTAGAGACAGATTTTTTATATTTAAGTTCTTCTTCTACAGCTGCAAGCGCTTTTAAAGAAAATTCTTCATGCTCTATTTCTGCTAAAATCTTTTCTTTTAGCCACGCAACAATCAGGATTTCGTAATCAATTTCTAAAAGATTTGCCAATTGAGTTACCTGACTCCTTGTGGGTCTTCTGAGTCCGTTTTCGAATTTGCTAATCAGTGCCTGATCAATTCCTAATATTTGTGCAACCTCTCTGGTTTTTAATCCTTTTTTTTCTCTGGCATTTTTAAGAAGTGATTTCATTTAGGCTTATTAAATGTCCTGACTAATTTTGTCATTAAGTTTAGCATTAAAAAAGCAATATTGTATCTATTGCTTTTTTATTGATTTATTATTTTGGCGGAAGTGAGCCGTCTTTTCGCATTTCTTTAACTACTGCCTGCATTATGGCATCTACAGTTAATCCTAAATCTGTAGCATATTCAGACTTAGTTGTCCCTGTCCATATTAATTTGTTGTCTTTTAATGAAAAAATATTGGTCTCTACCATATAAGCTGTTGTTTCTTGGTAATAGCCCGGATCATAAAATGCAGGAGAATACATTCCGTACCAGTTCCCAAAACCATAGCCATACATGCCTCCGTACATTCCGTCAAAACCACCATAATAAAGGCCTGTATTGGTACCGGGAACATAGTTGGTTTCTTTTTCAGCACTTACCAGACGCATTGTTACAACACCATCGAAATTTTCATCTTTTAAAATTTTTAATTTCTGTTCCCGGGTAAGCTGTAAGTTTGTGTTGTTAAGCACCTGATAAGAGGTTCTGAATATGGGATTACTGGAAGCGATTCTGTTTTCAGCAGTTCTTCGTGAAGCTTCATCTTTTACTAAAGCCACAACGAGAACTTTTTTAAAACTTTCCTGATCTACGGTTATATCAGGATCTCTCCAGCTGTTTACAATAGATGTGTTGCTGGTAGCACAACTTATAAAAACAAAGACAATAAATAATGGTAAGTACTTTTTCATATTTTATAAATTAAATTTGTTGTTGTAGTAAATTTAGGTATAAAATATGGAAAAGTAATTGATTTTTAGTGAATTAATTAAATGCTTTCTTAATACGATCGAGGTCGCGTTTTGTATCCTGTTCTTTCAGGGATTCTCGCTTATCGTAATTTTTCTTCCCTTTGCAAAGACCAATTTGAAGTTTCGCCAATCCTTTTTCATTAGTGAATAATTTTAACGGAACGATAGTTAATCCTTTTGCCTGAACACTTTTTTGAAGATTTTTTAATTCTTTTCTGTTCAGTAGTAGTTTTCTTTCGCTTCTTGAATTATGATTAAACTGATTGCCAAAAGAATATTCTTCAATATAGGTATTAATAGCAAATAGTTCATTATTAGTGCTGAATTCGCAAAAGCTTTCTGTTATATTGGCTTTTCCTAATCGTATAGATTTAATTTCGGTTCCTGCCAAAACAATCCCGGCAGTATAGGTATCGATTATTTCGTAATCAAACCGGGCTCTTTTATTAAGTATATTGACTGATTTTAACATGATGCAAAAATAAGTAAAATTGTAAAACTTTGATGTGCTTAAATATAATTAAAGATTTTTTTTAATCTATGATTTTAATCATCCCTGTCACAAAAGCTTCCCCATAAGTTTGTCATGTAATTAATAAATATATTGACATGAAAAAAATTGTAACATTAGTGAGTGTGGTATTAATAGGTTTAACCGTTAAGGCTCAGGAAGGAAGTCAGGGACTAAAAGGAACATGGTTTGCAACTTCGCAATTTGGTTTTCAGCAGACTAAAACGGCAGATGAAAAAAACACAAGTTTATCGGTACTGCCAATTGTTGGAACATTTGTAACTCCATCAGTTGTTGTTGGAGCAGGAGTTGGGTATATCAATATTAAAGCCGAATCAGATGCTGGAACTGCGGCTAAAACTGATCTGATTGTTATTCAGCCCTTAGCAAGAAAATATTGGAATATAGCCGGTTCATTATATTTCTTTGGGCAAGCAGCATTACCAGTAATCACTGGAAAAGAAAAAGAAAGCGGGTTAAAAGTAAATCAGTTTGGCTTATCTGTATCAGGAGGTTTTGATTATTTTATAACTAAAAACTTCTCAGTTGAGTTTTCTTATGATCTGGCAAATTTTACCACTACAACTCTGGAACCTAAAAATGGAGAAAAAACCACAGTTACAAATTTCGGATTAGCGCACGTTGCAAATGTTGACCCATTTTACAATACGGCTCTGGCAGGAAGTAATCCAAATTTGACATCACCGCTTTCTTTTGGATTTAAGTTTTTATTCTAATTCTAAAATTTAGTGAGTTGTTTTAAGTCAATTCGTTAATTTTGCAAAAAGACCGTGCTTTTAAAGTACGGTCTTTTATTATTCACTTAAAATATAAATTATGGAAGGTAAATCTAAAGACCCGCTTAATGGAGTAACACTTCAAAAAATTGTTGAAAGTCTTGTTGATTATTATGGTTTTGACACTTTGGCCGAATTAATTCCTATTAAATGTTTTATTTCAAATCCGAGTGTAAAATCAAGCCTTACTTTTTTGAGAAAAACAGACTGGGCAAGAAAAAAAGTTGAAGATTTGTATATTAAATCACTTTCTAAATTCTCTAAGGATTAATTTAATTTATACGAAATCATAACTCCTCCACCATAAGGTAACCATTCACCGCTTTTGTTCCAGTTTTTTACGTTTTCGTAGCTTCCAGGTGTTCCGTCATTATAATGCCCTTTATAGTACCCCTGATGCCAGCCACCTCTTAGGAAAATATCTAATAAAAATTTGTTATTAAGTTTTGTATTGTAACCAATTGTGGCTCCGATTCTGTATCCCATTCCTGTTTCGTACCAAGTAGGTAATCTATTCCAATAGTTCCATTTTTGGAGTTCAAATGTATCAAATCCTACATGTCCTCCTGCATAAAAGCCGTTATATTTTTCTTTGAAATTATATCGTATTTCGGGGGTAAATGTAGCAAATTTCATAGGTTTCTTCCCGTCAAATGATTCCCAGAAGGAAGCCATAATATCAAAACTAAAAGTAGTTTTCTCACCAATACTAGTTTCAACCCCTACGTTAGGCATAAGAGCTAATGCTGTAAAGGCGTTAAATTTAATATAAGTTTGGCTATGTAAACTGATTGAAGTGATAAAAAGAATTGCAAAAAGTATTTTTTTCATGATTTTGGGGTGTAACAAGACTTTTTCTTGTTTTTTGCCTGCAAATATAGTTTAACTTAGTGTTTTACTATTATAAAAAGATGAAGTTTATTGTAATTATTCTGAATAACGATTTTAATGTGAGAGTAGCGAATAAATTACTTTGTCAAGGAATTTACCTTCAAAAAAATCACACTCTAGTAAATGAGCTTCTTTGACAAAGCCACATTTTTGCAGAACTTTTTCTGAAGCCTTATTTTCAGGATCAATGACTGCTTCAATTGAGTGTAATTTTAAATCATTAAAGCCATAGTTAATCAATCGTTTTACTGCTTCGGGAACAATTCCTTTTCCATGAAAATCCGGGAGAAGGATATAGCCAATTTCAGCACGATAATTTTCCGGCTGCATTCTGTAAAAACCAATAATACCAAGTAGTTTAGAATTTCCTTTTAATGTAATACCCCAATTGATTCCTTCATTTGATATGATTTTTTCTTCAATCGTGGCAATATGTTCCAGGGCATCTTGTGTTGTTTTTACCAAAGGTCGCGGAATATATTTCATTGTTTCTGGATTGGATCGCAATTCAAAAACTTCCTTTACATCGTTGTTTGTAATTCGTCTTAAAAGCAAACGTTCTGTTTCTATGACAGGAAATGGGGTGAAATTAAAATTCAGCATTTCAATATTTTTTACAGTTCATTTAATTGATGATTGTTTCTCTTGAAAAAAACAAGTTGGATCAATAAAGACAAAAGAATCGTTAAAATCGCACCTATAAAATTTAACCATAAATAACCAAGTTTTTCCTGATCGCTCGGGTAAATGTATATCATAAAATAGTAAATGATAAAAATGGTTGTCTGACTAATGATAGCACTATAAAACATTGGTTTCGCCTGAACTTTGTGCAAATAAAATCCAACAAGGAAAATTCCCAAAACTGTTCCGTAAAATATAGAACCAATGATATTAACCAGTTGAATTAAATTTTCAAATAAGGTTCCGACACAGGCAAAAAGTATGGCAATTAATCCCCAGAAAAGCGTAAAAAATTTGGTAGCATGGAGATAATGTTTTTCAGATTTATCTTCTTTTAGGTTTCGTTTGTAAATATCGATTGCCGTTGTCGATGCCAGTGCATTTAAGCCGGAAGCGGTAGAAGACATGGCAGCCGAGATAATTACAGCCAATAATAATCCTATAAGTCCTTTTGGAAGATAGTGTAAAATGAAATGGAAGAACACATAATCTTTATCATTTGTTTCGCTATTACTATCGGCTTTCGAAATAATTTCTTTTGCTTTGTCGCGTAAATCTTTTTCTTTATTGGATAAAGTAACCAGTTCCTTTCGTAGTATCGGGTTATCATAATCCTGATTCAGCTGTTCGATATATAAAAGATTGATTACTTTTTTATCTTCAGAAAGTTTATTCAGTTTTAGTTCTAAAGCATGGTACTCCTCTTTATATTGTGACTTTTCAATAACAGTTTTATTATTCGGATTAAAATTTAGCGGAACTGGATTGAATTGAAAAAATACAAATACCATAATTCCTGTAAGTAATATAAAAAACTGCATAGGAACTTTCAACAATCCGTTCATGATTAATCCCATTTGGCTTTCCTTTACAGATTTTCCTGATAAATAGCGTCCTACCTGAGATTGATCCGTTCCAAAATAAGCCAGCATCAGGAAAAAACCACCTGTGATACCGCTCCATAAAGTATATTTTTCTTCTGGATCAAAAGAAAAATCTACAATATTCATTTTGTCATTTGCTCCGGCGATATGCATGGCACTTGAAAAAGTCATATCCTGTGGCAAATAGTGAAGAATCAGGAAGAAAGTGATAAACATTCCGGTCATGATTACAAACATTTGTTGTTTTTGAGTCACATTAACCGCTTTTGTGCCTCCTGAAAAAGTGTAAATTATAACCAGAACACCAATAATAATGTTCATTAAAGTTAAATTCCACCCTAAAAGAGCAGATAAGATAATTGCTGGTGCATAAATAGTTAAACCGGTTCCAAGACCTCTCTGCACCAAAAACAATATGGCGGCCAAGGATCGTGTTTTTACATCAAATCGTTTCTCGAGAAATTCATAAGCGGTAAATACTTTATATTTATGATATAGTGGAATAAATGTCAAACAAATGACAATCATGGCAATTGGTAGTCCAAAATAAAATTGCACAAAACCCATCCCGTCATGGTAGGCCTGACCAGGTGTTGATAAAAAAGTAATCGCACTGGCCTGAGTAGCCATTACAGAAAGTCCAACGGTATACCATGGCGTTTCATTGTTCCCTAAAATAAAATCTTCGACATTTTTGCTTCCTTTAGTTTTCCAGGATCCATATCCTACAATAAATAAAAGGGTTATAATAAGTACCAACCAATCAAATAGCTGCATATGTTAAGAGTATAATTGCATGATTAAGAAGAAAATAACGATGTAAATCACATTAGCGACCAATACATAAGTGTAGCTTTTTTTCCATTTTTTTTCTTTTTTCGCTTCCATTTCAGTTTTTTTAGTTTTTTAATTCTGCTTTTGGAGCTTCTATAGGCTGTTTTAGCGAAATAATATTCGAGAGTAATCGGTAAGCTCCGGTCACACCTTCCGGCAATTCTCTAAAAAAGCTTAAACCGGTGTAAATATAGTATCCTTTCCCATATGGAGCGACCAATAGAGCTCCTTTTTTCTCTGATTCACCTTTGTCATGGGAGGATATAATAGGAGTGAAGGCAGGATCAAACTGATTAGGATAATAGAGTCCCTGTTCCTGTGTCCAGCCTTCAAAATCTTTTGCACTGATTTTGTTCGGGGTATTTAAAACCGGGTGTTCTGGAGCAAGGAAAGTAATTTTTGCATTTTCCTCAGTAACACGGTCATCAGAAAGTTTAAGAGGATAAGGCGCAATTTTATCGGTAATTAATCTGCCATTTGTGTTATATTGAACAATCATTGTTTTACCATTTTTTACAAAATCAAAAAGTATTGATTGTTTGTTTGCCAAAGCTTTTACTGTATTGTAAGCACGAACTCCTGTAATAATTACATTAAAAGATTCTAATCTTTCAGGTGTAATTTCTTCGGGTTTCAAAATAGTTACTTTATAACCCATTTGTGTAAGGCTTTCAGGAACTTCGTCACCTGCACCCATAATGTAGCCAATTGCATCTCCAGTCGTTTTGAGATCTATTCTGATACATTTTGATTCAGCTGATTTTAAGACCAATTGCTTTGTAATATGATTAAAATCGAGGATAGTCTGATCTTTGTCAAAACTTTTGTTGTCCGCTATAGCTACACTTTTTGCAAAAGCTTCTTCAGGGTTGGAGGGTGGAATAACTTCAAAATAAAAAGTTTGTTCCATGCCTTTCTTATCCAGTGTAAACGGAATCTGCGCAGGAGAAACTACCCAGCTTTTAGGAAGTTCCAGCTGTAAATTTCCTTTAATTCCGTTTTTACCGGCACGGACTTTTACGGGAACCATTTTACTTTTAGTATCCTTAAAAATCAAAACTTTTTGCTGAATAGAAGTACTTACTTCAGGTACGATGTCCAGAAAATTGTACATTTCGCCTTTTACATTGTCGTTATATTTATGCACAACAGTTCGTTCAAAAGGAATCTCAACATTATTAATTTTTACATTAAAAATAACTTTAACTTCTCTGATAATATCCGGAATTCCTATGATTTCCTGATCGGAAACCGTGTACATTCCTACGCTTGCTTTTTCTTTTAGCCAATAAGGCTGTGTATATTCAATTGTATCAGGAAGCTGAATTTCAAGTTTGGATCTCTGATCGTTATTGTTTTTTAAAACACTATTTTGAACCGTAGTTTTGTTATCCGGTAATGAAATTACGCTCACCAGCTGCATTTCAATGGGACTACGGTTGATGGCTTCAAGGTTTAATTTGATAGTACTTCCGGGCGTAGCTTCCTGTTCTTCGGCAACAGCTTCAAGGTATAATCCGGTACTGGATGCGATAATGTTTTTAATTGCAGTTGATTTTAAATTCTTCCAATGCGTATCTTCTAATGATTGAATCATTTCATAAGCCTTCAATAAATCAGGAATACTGGCTGAAGGGTTACTGAAATTGTAATTTTTAATAATCTGCGAAATTAATTCGCCAATTGGTTTTCCGTTTTTTACACGATTCCAGCTAGTGTCAATTCCATCAAACAAATCATTACGGTTTTTAGGTTTTTCGCCATTAATAAGTTCCAGATACTCAGTTTCATCACCACGGCTACCGGTACTTCCAAATCCCTGTGACTGATGGCGGCTGCGGCTCAAAGCAGCAATTTCCTGATTTGATTTTCCAATTCCGGCGTAATAAACACCTGTTTCCAGTGCAGTATATTTGGATTTGTCTGCAGCGTCAAATTTTTCCTGACTTCCAAAAAACCACCATGACGGATTAAAAAACAGTCTTTTCACCTGCCATGGAGTTACATATTTCAACTGTTCAGGATATATTTTAGGATTATTAGTTAAATTAAAGCTTTCCACACTAAGCATTGCAGAAGAAGTATGATGACCGTGCGTAGTTCCAGGAGAACGGTGGTCAAAACGATTGATAATCACATCCGGCTGAAATTTTCGGATAGTCCAGATCACATCAGCAAGAACTTTATCTTTATCCCAGATTTTTAAAGTTTCATCCGGATTTTTAGAAAAACCAAAGTCATTCGCACGCGAAAAAAACTGTTCACCACCATCAATTTTTCGGGCTTCAATTAATTCCTGAGTTCTGATAACACCTAATAATTCACGCAATTGAGGACCAATTAAATTTTGTCCGCCATCACCTCTGGTTAATGATAAATACGCAGTTCTGGCATTTACTTCATTTGATAAATAGGATATTAAACGGGTATTTTCATCATCGGGATGTGCTGCCAGATACAGGACAGAACCAAGAAAATTTAGCTTTTGAATTTGGTTGTAAATTTCAACGGCATTAGGCTTTTGGGGCTGTTGTGCAAAAGAAATCTGAATACCGATTAAAAAAATTAAAAAGAGCTGAGTTTTTCGCATAGCGTGATTCGAATTTTTGAAAGAGCCTCAAAAATAGTAATTATATCCTTGAACAGTATTTAAATGAAATGTTAATGTTCAATTAAGATAAATTATATCAGGAGCTATTTCCAGCTGTCCACTATATCTTTTGTGCCGAACCCCGGCACAAAAGGATGCCGTTTCCATCTGGGCTAGGACTTTAAGTTTCATAAGAATATTAGTCTCAAAAAATAATTTATGAAGGTAATTTGCCTGAAAGAGGAAGGATAATAACAACTATATTTGTAAAGCAGATCAGGAAAATAAGAAGACTAATAACTAGTCAGTAACAGTAGTCTTGATTCTCAAAAATTTATTTGTTTTTGTCCAGTGAAATTAAAATAAGGTCAATTGTATAAATTTATTAAGGCTCAACAACGGTATTATCCTTTATTAAGATCTAAATAGTATTCGCAGCAGTCATTCAAAAGACATTCTTCGCATTTGGGTTTTGGTCTGCACGTTTCTCTTCCTAAAAAAGAAATCGCCATACCAATTTCTGACCAGATTTTCTTTGGTAAAGCTTCCATTAATTGTTTTTCGATTTTATTCCCGTCTTTGTTCTCCTGTGCAATTCCAATTCTTGGAGCTACGCGAATTACGTGTAAATCGGTAATAATTCCCTCAGCCGGCTGAAAGGTTTCTCTAAGAATTACATTAGCAGATTTTCTTCCTAGTCCTTTCAAAGCTGTTAATCCGTTCAGGGTTAACGGAATATTATCGTCATCTTTAATGGTTTTAGCAATTTCCAGAAGCCATTCTGTCTTGGTTGCATGATTACGAACTTTGCTGACATACGGAATGAAACTTTCTTTGTCAGCTTTTGATAGACTTTTTAAAGTAGGGAATTTAGCAAAAAGGGCAGGTGAAATCGAATTGATATTTGCATCCGAATCCTGAGCTGATAAAACGACCATTACCAATAATTGATAAGTATTTTCATAATTCAAAGGATGCTTTTTTCCTTTGTATTTCTTTAAAATGGGTTTTAAATCGTTTTCCCAATTCTTTGTTTCTCCAAATAGATCCATATCAATTTCAATTAATCGTTCTCCCGAATGAATTCCATAATTTTTTTGATTACGCTGTGGTTTCCTAAAACTTTACGATGTCCCAAACCTTCGGTTAAAAACAAACTTCCTTTTTTTAAGTTTTGATGAATATGGATTCCGGCTTTTACAGGAACTTCAGGATCATCCTTATCATGAATTACCAGAACAGGAATTTCTAGTTCAGCGGCTGCTTTATATGCCGAAAAGTTATCCATTTTTACCTGATATTTGTTTTCAAAATAATCACGTAAACGAATACTAATTTCGGGTTTTAGACCCAATTTTAGAATAAAATCATCCAAAATATCCTGTACAATATCGCCACTGCCAATCACTACGACCTTTTTAACGTTCAAGCCACTCTTAACTGAATTTAAAACAGACATTCCCCCGAGCGAATGACCAATGGCAATTTCGAACGTCCCGTATAGTTTTTCAATTTCTAAAATTGATTCGATAAACTCAGACATTATTGTAGAATTCCCTTTTGATTTTCCGTGAGCAGGAGCATCAAAACTCACAACAGCATATCCTTTTTCTAACAAAGCATCTGCAATTTTAAATAATTGGGTTCCGCGTCCTGACCAACCGTGAACGAGTAGAACTTTCTTTTCGCTTTTGCCATATTCATAAACCGTAATGTTTTTATGAATTGCCGGAATTTGAATTGTTTTTTGAAGGCTCCCAGCATCCATTTCTAATTCTCTTTTGGGAACTTTATGTTTTATAGGAGTTGTAAAAAGTTTAGCAGCATAAATCGTAGCAAGTTTAGGAGAAATAAAAGCACATAATTTACTGGAAAGCTGAATAAGGAGGGGGATTTTTAAGGATTTTACAGGATTAGTTGATTTTTTTGGCATAATGATAATTTTTGTTTCGGAGCTAAATTTTACTTAGTTTTTTCCTAAATTTAAAAAACATAAAATTACAGAATAATAACAATTTACGTATTAATTTTATTTAGTACCAATTTTATAAAAATAGCAGTCTTAAATGGAAATATTTCATATCAGTGCTGAATGCTACCCAATGGCAAAAGTAGGCGGATTAGCCGATGTTGTAGGGGCATTGCCAAAATACCAACAGAATGCAGGACATCAGGTGAGGGTAGTAGTTCCCTGTTATGATACTAAATTTAAAAGCGAAAATGATTTTGAATGTGTACACTGGGGAACAGTTAAATTAGGCAGTTTTCATTTTCCGTTTAGTGTGTTAAAAGAGAGCACAGATAAATTAGGTTACGAGTTATACCTTATAGAAATTAAAGAGTTATTTGACCGTCCTAATATTTATGGTTATGAAGATGATATAGAACGTTTTTTGTCTTTTCAGATAGCGACTTTAGACTGGATTTCAGCCCGCAATACAATTCCGAATGTTATAAATTGTCACGATCATCACACAGGACTGATTCCGTTTATGCTTCAATTTAGTTACAAGTATGAGGTATTCAGTAAAGTCAGAACTGTAATCACAATTCATAATGGTTTGTATCAGGGTTGGTTTGGCTTTGATAAATTGAATTACATACCAGAATTTGACTTAAAGCATGTCGGATTTTTAGAATGGAATAATTCTCTGAATTCATTAGCGGTTGGAGTCAAATGTGCTCATGCGGTTACAACTGTTTCTCCAAGTTATCTGGATGAAATTAATGTTTCCGCAAATGGACTGGAATCCTTATTTAATTCGGTTAGGAGCAAATCAAAAGGAATCTTAAACGGAATAGACATTGAAGTCTGGAATCCTTTAAAAGATAAAATGCTTGAACAGCATTACAGTATTGAAGATTTTGAAACAGGAAAGCAAAAAAACAAAGAAAAGTTGGGTGAACGATTTGACTTAGATCCCGAAAAGCCTTTGTTTAGTTTTATTGGACGTTTATTTGATGAAAAAGGAGGCGATTTATTACCTCAGGCTTCGGCACTGGCTTTATCTGAACATTTTGAAAACATAAACATTCTGATTTTAGGATCTGGAAATCCTGATATTGAAGCACAGTTAACAGCACTTCGAAATGATTATAAAGGAAATTACAATGTTTTTATTGGGTACAATGAAGAATTGGCTCATTTGATTTATGCTGGCTCAGATTTTATTTTGATGCCTTCAAGAGTGGAACCTTGCGGATTAAATCAGATGTATGCTTTGCGTTACGGAACAATTCCTATAGTGAGAAGAACGGGAGGGTTACGGGATACGGTAATCGATTATGGTGATGATGGAAACGGAATTTGTCACGATCAGTCTTCGGTTGGGGATATTTGTCATTCTATCAACCGGGCTGTAGACCTTTTTGATGATAAAGGTCATTTTAATGCCGTCATAAGAAAGGGAATGGCTATTGATCATTCCTGGGAAAGAGTTTGTCAAGAATATATCGAAACGTATAACCAAATAATCCAGAAAAATGAAAGTTAATAAAAAAGGAGTAGTTGCAATTATTTTAGGAGGTGGTCAGGGATCACGTTTGTATCCGTTAACAGAAACAAGATCAAAACCGGCTGTTCCAATTGGTGGAAAATACAGATTAGTAGATATTCCTATTTCAAATTGCATCAATTCGGATATTTTTAAAATATTTGTTCTGACGCAATTTAACTCGGCTTCTCTAAACGCTCACATTAAAAACACATTTAACTTTAGTATTTTCAGTCAGTCATTTGTAGATATTCTGGCTGCAGAGCAAACTCCGGATAACCCAACCTGGTTTCAGGGAACAGCAGACGCTGTCCGTCAGTGTATGTCACATTTCTTAAAGCATGATTTTGAATATGCACTGATACTTTCTGGTGATCAGCTGTACCAAATGGATTTTAATGAAATGCTGGAAGCTCATATTAAAGCAGACGCTGCTATTTCTATTGCAACATTGCCGGTAAATGCTAAAGATGCCCCTGAATTTGGGATTCTTAAAACTAACCATGAAAGTTTTATTGAATCTTTTATTGAAAAACCACACGCTTCTCTTTTACCGGAATGGGAATCTGAAGTAAGCGAACAAATGCAGGAAAAAGGAAAAAAATATCTGGCTTCCATGGGAATTTATATTTTCAATCGTCAATTACTGGAAGATTTGATGGCTGATCCTGAAACAAAAGATTTCGGAAAAGAAATAATTCCACAAGCAGTCGGAAAACATAAAATTCTAAGTTATCAATACGAAGGATATTGGACAGATATCGGAAATATAGATTCCTTTTTTGAAGCAAACATTGGTCTGACTGCCGATATACCTGAATTTAATTTGTTTGACGATGACAATAAGATTTTTACACGTCCAAGATTACTGCCGCCATCAAAATTCAGGAATTCAAACATTAATAAATCATTAATTTCAGAAGGTTGTATAATCAATGCTAATGAAATAAAATGTTCGGTAATTGGTATACGTTCCAGAATTGGTGACGGAACTGTTATTCATCACTCCTATGTAATGGGGAATGACTTTTATCAGGATCTCGACGAAATGAAGCGTGATACGTTAAACAATAAAATACATGTCGGAATTGGTGAAAACTGTTATATAAAAAACGCTTTAATTGATAAAAATGTACGAATTGGTAATAACGTTCATATCAACGGTGGTAAACACTTAGAAAATTTCACCAATGAACTATACAGTATAAAAGATGGTATTGTGGTTATCAAAAAAGGCGTAGTACTTCCGGATAATTTTAGGATAGATTAGTTTTCCAGTCCAGAGTAATTAGTCCTTAGTGATTAATAAAGAATATTCTTTTTACTAACTACTACAACTCGGATTATTAATTATCAAGTAACATAAAAAACACTGATTACTAAATACTAAGAACTAGTTACTATTCACTAAGGACTAGTTACTAAAAAAACTAAGAGCTCAATATATGTCCAACGTTATTACGCATTCTCTATTTACTGATTTTGATATCGATTTATTTAAAGCAGGAAAACACTTCAGGTTATATGAAAAACTGGGCGCACACTTAATTGAAGTCGATGGCGTAAAAGGTGTTTATTTTGCTGTCTGGGCACCAACTGCCAAATCTGTTTCAGTTGTAGGGGATTTTAATTACTGGACTCAGGGCGAGCATTTGCTGCAGGTGCGTTGGGATTCATCAGGTATTTGGGAAGGTTTTATTCCAAATTTAGATAAAGGAGCACTTTATAAATACAAAATCCAGTCTCATATTGATGGAATTGTAACTGAAAAAGCAGATCCTTTTTCATTATACTGCGAAAAACCGCCTCACACGGCTTCTGTAGTCTGGGATTTAGATTATAACTGGAAAGACGAAAAGTGGATGCAGTCGCGTCAGGAACATAATGCTTTAGACAAACCTTATTCAGTTTACGAAGTACATTTAGGTTCGTGGAAACGTGGAAATGACAACAAGTTTTTAACGTATTTGGAACTTGCGGATGATTTGGTAGCTTATGTTAAAGAAACAGGTTTTACACACGTAGAGTTTATGCCAGTTATGGAGTATCCTTATGATCCTTCATGGGGCTATCAGCTTGTAGGTTATTTTGCACCAACATCTCGTTTTGGAAAGCCACAGGATTTTATGGTTTTGGTTGATAAACTGCATCAGGCAGGTATTGGAGTGATTCTGGACTGGGTTCCGTCACATTTTCCTGATGACGCTCACGGTTTAGGATTCTTTGATGGCTCGCATTTATATGAGCATCCTGATCGTAGAAAAGGCTATCATCCGGATTGGAAAAGTCTTGTTTTTAATTATGGGCGTAATGAAGTTCGTGCTTTTTTAATTAGTAATGCTGTTTTTTGGCTTCAAAATTATCATGTTGACGGCTTAAGAGTTGATGCTGTAGCTTCGATGTTGTATCTGGATTATTCTAGAAACGAAGGAGAGTGGGAACCTAATATATATGGTGGAAGGGAAAATTTAGAAGCAATAAGTTTTCTTAAAGAATTTAATGAAGTGATTTATGCTAATTTTAGCGGGGTTCAAACCATTGCAGAAGAAAGTACTTCTTTTTCTATGGTTTCCAGGCCAACATTCGTTGGAGGTTTAGGTTTTGGAATGAAATGGATGATGGGATGGATGCATGATACTTTAAAATATTTCCAAAAAGAAACAGTTTATAGAAAATACCACCAAAATGACTTGACTTTTTCGATGACTTATGCTTTTACCGAAAATTTCATGCTACCTTTTTCACATGACGAAGTAGTTTATGGTAAACAATCCATTGTGTATAAAATGCCGGGTGATGAATGGCAGAGATTTGCCAATTTAAGGCTGCTTTATGGTTATATGTTTACGCATCCGGGAACCAAATTGTTATTTATGGGTTCTGAATTTGGACAAACTGCTGAGTGGAATTTTCAAAACAGTTTGGACTGGCATTTATTGAAATACGATTTTCATTCAGGAGTAAAAGATTTAATCACAGATTTGAATCAGTTGTATAAAACGTATCCTGCTTTGTATGAAAAACAATTTAGCGGTGAAGGTTTTGAATGGATTAATTATTCAGATCATCAAAATGCTGTTATATCTTATATCCGAAAAGGAAACAAAGTTGAGGAAAACTTAATAATTGTTTGCAATCTTACTCAGGTTGTACGTAATAATTACAGAATCGGGATTTCACAAAAAGGAAACCTGAAAGAAATCTTTAATAGTGATTCTAAACTTTATGGAGGAAGTGGAGTCGCAAATTCAGGAATAGTAAAAATAGATTCTTCTCCTTATGATGGAAGAGATTTTTCGGTTGAATTAATTTTGCCTCCTTTAAGTGTTACGGTTTATTCTTTTGTATGATGAATTTTTGACCGCGCTGTGATTTTGTCATTTTTAAGGATATAAATTACTGAATTAGCTTTTTTTTGATGTGTAATTTATCACTCAGTCAGAAAAAACGTTTTCGTTAATAAACCGTTTATTCATAGGGGATTACTAAGTTTTTTTGTAAGTTTGAAACTAAAGAAAGAATCATTAAAATTAATCCATTAGTTATATGATTACAAATACCGCACTAGAATACAAAGGCAATTTATTCCCGTCAAAAGTCGTTTCGTATGAGCATGAAGGCGATTCTGTTTCTTTTTACACTGACAATAATGTAATTTTAAAAGTTACCATTCTTAGGGACAGTTTAATTCGTTTTCGTTTTACAACAAAAGGCTATTTTAGTAATGACTTTTCGTATGCAATTGATAAAAGTCAGCTGCATGGTTATAATTTTTTGAATGTTACCGAAGAAGAAAATCATTTTGAAATCAGAACCAGCAAAGTAAAATGTAAGATCAAAAAAGCAGATCTTCGTTTGTCGATTTACGATTTAAATGACTTTTTAATTCTCGAAGACGAACTTGGTTTTCATTGGGAAGAAAGCTATGAATATGGTGGTAATATTGTAAAAATGAGTAAATCATCAAAAGATGGTGAATGTTTTTACGGTCTTGGCGATAAAGCAACCCAGATGAACTTAAAAGGGAAGAGGGTTGAAAATTTCGCAACCGATCAATATGCTTATCATAAAGATCAGGAGCCATTGTATAAGGTAGTTCCTTTTTATATTGGTCTGCATAACAAACAATCTTACGGTATTTTCTTTGATAATACATTCCGTACTTTTTTTGATTTTTGTCAGGAAAGAAGAAACGTAACCAGTTTTTGGAGTGAAGGTGGGGAAATGAATTATTATTTCGTGTACGGCCCACAAATGCAGGATGTGGTTACGACTTATACCGATTTGACAGGTAAGCCGGAATTGCCGCCGCTTTGGGTTTTAGGATACCATCAGTGTAAATGGAGTTATTATCCGGAGAGCAAAGTAAAAGAAATCACTTCAAAATTCAGAGAACTTAAAATTCCTTGTGATGCCATCTATCTGGATATCGATTATATGGATGGTTTTCGATGTTTTACATGGAATAAAGATTACTTTCCGGACCCGAAGAAAATGGTTGCTGAATTAGCTGAAGATGGCTTTAAAACAATAGTAATAATTGATCCGGGTATTAAAATCGATAAAAATTACTGGGTTTACCAAGAAGGTCTGGAAAAAGGCTATTTCTGTAAAAGAGCAGACGGACCTTATATGAAAGGGAAAGTATGGCCGGGCGAATGTAATTTTCCGGATTATACCAATCCTGCAGTAAGAGAATGGTGGGCTGGATTGTTTAAGGAATTAATCTCGGATATTGGAGTAAAGGGAGTGTGGAATGATATGAACGAGCCTGCTGTTATGGAGGTTCCGAATAAAACTTTTCCAATGGATGTCCGCCACTTTTATGATGGAAATCCTTGCAGCCACAGAAAAGCGCATAACATTTACGGCACCCAAATGGCAAGAGCTACTTATCATGGTGTAAAGCGATTTGTGTATCCAAAACGTCCTTTTGTAATTACCCGATCGGCTTATTCAGGAGCACAGCGTTATACATCTTCGTGGACAGGCGACAATGTTGCAACCTGGGAGCATTTATGGATTGCTAATATTCAGGTGCAGCGTATGAGTATTTCCGGAATGGGTTTTACAGGTTCTGACATTGGAGGATTTGCCGAACAGCCAACAGGTGAGTTGTATGCTCGTTGGATTCAGCTAGGCGTTTTTCATCCGTTTTGCAGAACGCATTCTTCAGGAGATCACGGAAACCAGGAACCATGGGCTTTTGATGAAGAAGTAATCAATATCACACGTAAATTTGTGAGTCTTCGTTATCAGTTATTGCCTTATTTATACACGATGTTCTGGCAGTATATTGAAGAGGGAGTCCCAATGCTGAAACCCTTGGTGTATTACGATCAGGATGACACTCAGACACATTATCGCAATGACGAATTTATCTTCGGGAATCATATACTAGTTTGTCCAATCCTGGAGCCTAATGCAGTGGGAAGACGTATGTACATCCCAAGAGGCGAGTGGTATAACTACTGGACAAATGAATTAGCAGTTGGAGGCCGGGAGGTTTGGGTTGATTCTAAATTTGATGAAATTCCGGTTTTCGTAAAAGCAGGATCTATTATTCCGAAATATCCTGTACAGCAATATGTTGGGGAATTAGAATTTGATGAACTTGTACTCGATTATTATTTTAAAATCGGCAAGGAAAAATCAGAAGTTTATGAAGATGCCCAGGATGGTTATGATTATAAAAAAGGCCGATTTAGCTTTTTATCTTTTAGAACGATTGGAAAAGAAAAAGAATTAATTATTCAATTACATAAAGAAGGAAAATATGAAACTCCTTATGGTAAATACAAGATTAATTTTGTAGGATTACCTTTTAAAGTTACTGAAGTAGAAATTGACAATGAAAGAATTGAATTTAATGCAACTGAGTTCGAATTGAATCATTTCTTAATTGTTGAAAAAGGATTCAATGAGCTGCATATTGTTGGCGAGTAATTGTGTTTATAATAAAAAAAAAGCGAAACTTTTAAATTACAGTTTCGCTTTTTTTTTTGATGCTGAAATTCCAGTATTCAACTCTTTATCGATTTCAGGAATAAAACAAATTATTATTCACTTTAACTCAAAAAACATCAATAAGGAGTAGGTTTAGTAAATGATTCCTGCGAAATAATGGCATCTTTCATGTCTATTTCTGCAGTTGCTGTTTTTAGTTTTATCGAAATTCCTTTTGTTTCCCGAGGTTTTGTATTTCGATCTATTTCAATTATAAACTTGATTTTTTCTTCTGCTTTGATAGTCTCAAAAATGGCTTTGGACTTTTTTTCATCAAAGAAAATATCACTTTCCATGCGTCTGTCATTAATATCATGCCAGACAATATTTATTTTTCGGGGAACTGCTCGTTCTTTTATTGGCATTACATTACCGTTTAAACTCAAAAAAATCGATTCGAACTCTCCATTAATGTAATTAATTCCGATAGTCTCTACTTTATCTTCTTTTTTAACAATTGGCGTAATAGGATATTTTTTAAAAAGAGTTTCCCAATACCCAAAGGGAATTGTTCCGTTTTTAATCTGGTCTAATATTTCTTGTGGTAGATCTTCATTCATATAATTGACATATTTAGTAATACCTTCTTTATCTTTCATTGAAGGATGTGCAACTTCCCAATCTACATTTTTATCTTCATGCGCCTGATACCTTCCTACAATAGTCATATTCGATTGACTAAATACATACAAAACTACCATCCCACCGGGAAATAATCCTGCATTGACAACAAAATGATAGTCTCTTACAACACCAACTTTTTTGATTTCAACATCCCAATAGGGTCTTTCACTCCCATTTATCATTAATGCTTCTATTTTTTCAGAATCCAGTTTAAAAATACCCGAGTAACTTTTATTTTCTGTATAAGAAAGCCATGTTATATCCAGTATCTTAGGAACTATTCCTGTCGCTTCTCCAGACGAAGAACCATCATTATCTCCAAGATCATAGCTATTTATGATGTCATCAAAAGGCATATAAACATAACCGCTTTTGGGTTCGTCACTTAATAACAAATGTCCTGAAAAAATCTCGGCAGGGTAGTTTTTAGGTGTACAGACTGCAGCTGTCCAATTGTATTTTTTTTCTTTCATTTTATCTTCGCATGAGATGAGCGTTATATTTAAAAACGCAGTTAATATCAATAATTTAAAAGTTTTTTTCATAACATTATCCTGAGATTTTTTTTCGTTTTCTAATGATGTTACTTAGATTGTCCATCTGGGGTTCCATACCTATGCCGTCCATACTGGCAGAACAGTGCAAATACTTGTTACGTAAACCTGGCAGCAAATAATAATCGGCGACTATTGTATTAAAATCATCAATCTCCTGTTGGTTTTTCCATTCTTTTTTTCGTTTTGATTCTATTTGTTTTTTTGTGTAAAATTTCATTTTAGGTTTTCCTTCGAAAGCATACGCATCTATTCGCTCTTTAACTTTATTTAATTCTTTTGGAATCTTATAATCTTCATTGAGAATCTTATATTTCCATGGAATTTTATATTTGCGTTTCCCAAACTCTGCCATGAGGTGTAGAATTACAAAACTGTATTTATTACTCAGAGTCCTTGTACCTTTTAAATAATAAGGAACTAGTGGAGGTCTTTCTTTCAGCTGGTCTGGCAGAAACCATCCTTGCTCCAGCACATGTTTTTTCTCAGCTTCAATTATTGGAGCAGATTCTGTAAGTATTACAATTTCTTCTCCATCTTTATATCCTCCGCCAATATCTGAGTGACATCCCGGAAGTGTAAGCTCAACGCTGTTAGCTCCCGCACTGGCAATATTGGTAAGCGGGAAATTCTCACGGTATTCATCTTCTGCGGTAAGATGCACTGTAAACCCAACAGCAGGAATTTGTAGTGGTACTTTGTCAGCATCAATATCATCAAAAACATTACTGCCGTAAGAGGAGACTGTATCGTATAGTCCTAAAAATCGTATTTTTATTCGATAGGGTTTTACTTTATAACCCAGTTCCTTAAATGCTTTGCCTAAATCTCCCAGATTATAAGTGTCTTTATCTTTGGGATTTTTTACCTTATACAATTCATTAACAAAAATGCGGGCTGCTGTCGCACCGCGACTAAAACCAAAAACATCAACATATAAAGTACTTATATTTAGTTCTTTTTTCTCTTGTAGTTTTTTTACAATATCCTGACATCCTTTTTCAACTTTTTCAAAAAGTCCTGTTTCCCCTGTGCCATATCCCTGACCACGGGTAAAATCTCCGTAATAATCAAGTGTCCCATCTTCATTTTTATCCGGATTTTTAGTTCCAATTCCTTCTACATAAACTGAATAATAATGGTTTCCTTTATTTTTAGGATATGCTTTTTCCAATCTGTCTACATTAGAATGATCGTTTCCATAACTGGTGTTTGAACCATCATTGCTTGATACAGAGGTATTTTTCAATTCCGGATCCTTTCGCCTGCCTTCAATATTTTCTCTATTGTTTGAGGTACCGTCAAAGAAAACGCCCAGATAAACATCATTTCTTTCTTTGTTATCTTCTTTAGGCGGTACAAATCGCGGTTTGCCAAATAGTATATTGCTCATTTTGTTACGATTTATTACCTTTTATATTTATCTTTTTTCCTGAAATCAAGGTCAGGTTTTCTTTTGTTGCGATTATTTCGACTTTTTCAGCTGTTTCTTGCATAGTGCCGGAAAAACTCGTATGAGTATTCTTTATTTTTATTTTTAAATTCTTTGCTGTTTTATTAATTGGCATAAATTATTTATTAAAAGAAATTTGATTTTTCGACACTATTTATTTCTACTGTTTTATTAGTGCTTTCTAAAAGCATATTTTCTTTGGTACTAAAAATGGTAACTTCTTCAGCATGTTGTGTTGATTCTAATGAATGTCTAATATATTCCTTTTCTATTATCTCTGTTTTATTATTTGCACTCTCAGTAAAATCTCCTGCTGCATTAATATTTACATCATTACCTGCACTTTGTGAAATATCTTTACTTGCATCGACATCAACATTCTCCCCTGCACTTACAGAAACATTTTTACCTGCTGTAATACTGATATTCTCCCCTGCATCAAACGTCAGATTCTTTGGCGCACTTACATTAGTATTTCCATTCCCATCCATAAAATATTTATTCCCGCTTGGATCTTCAATCAAAATACTTCCATCTCCGTCATTCAAAATAAATTTGATTCCTGAACGGGTGTGAATCGCCTTTACATTATTTTGACCGTCTGCATAACCGCTGGATTGGCTTCCATTATATTGTGTTCCTAAAATATACGGATTCTGTGCATTGTTTCCTTCAAAGCCTACCAAAACCTCTTCATCGATTTCCGGAATAAAATAAAATCCTTTTCCTGAGCCTGAATGTGGCTGTAGCATTCT
>NZ_JAAEHL010000016.1 GCF_010614725.1 Flavobacterium ajazii | reverse complement strand
GACGGAACCGCTACAGCTACAGCCAACGAACTGATTACCGTTACGGCAGTCAATGATGCTCCGGTTGCAGTAAACGATACTAATGATATTATCCCATCAACAGCTGGAGCAACGAAAATCAATGCTTTAACAGGAACAGACGTTGATGGAACAATTGCCAGTTATACAGTTTTAACGTTACCATCTCAAGGAGTTTTAGCTTTATCAGGATTTGCTGTAACAGTAAATCAGATTTTAACACCAGCTGAAGCAGCAATGCTTACTTATGATCCAAGTGGAACATTTACAGGTAGTGACAGCTTTAGATTTACAGTAACTGATGATCTCGGAGCTGTAGCTTTATCAGATGCAGTTATAATAATTCCAGTTGCGAATAATGCGCCGATAGCTAATGATTATACTAATACAAGTATTCCTTCAAGAGCAGGAGCAACACCAATTAATTCTTTAATTGCAACAGATACTGACGGAACAATTGTGAGTTATACTATTTTAAGTTTACCAGTTAATGGAATCTTAGCATTATCAGGAATACCAATAGTTGTAAATCAGGTATTGACTCCTTTAGAAGCAGGCATGCTTACATATGATCCTAGTGGAGCATTTTCAGGTGAGGATGTATTTACTTTTACAGCTACAGATAACAATGCTGCAATTGATACTACACCTGCAACAATAAAAATGGTAATAGAGAAAACGCAAATAAATGCAGTTGCAGATCCAATAAACGATGTTGTTGGGATTGATAAGGTTGTAAAAGTCCTAAATGTACTCGATAATGATACTTTAAATAATAGTACGACATTGATAACAGATGTTAATTTAAAAGTAGTGACACCAGATCCAAGCGGAGTATTAACATTAAAATCGGATGGTTTGATAGAATTGATTCCAGATGCACCGGCAGGAACATATTATTTGACATACGAAATTTGTGAAAAAGCAAATCCTGTAAATTGTAGCTCTGCTATTGTTTCGGTTACAGTCGTTGCACCAACTATGACAATAACAGCCAATAGTTATTGCAATAATAATGCACCTTATGTCTCTTATAATGTGACAGCAGATAATTTTACCCCAACAGGATTATTAACAATTAACTGGATAGACAGTGCTAATAATGTTGTAGCAACTCAAAACAATATGCCATTAAGCGGTAATGTATTATGGCCAGGAGCAATTGTTGATAGTAATGATAAGCCAACAGACTGGCCAGGATGGATTTTAATTAATGATCAATGGATAGAAGGGAACGATGGTTTTGAATTAACAAGACCGGCAGTTACAATGCAATTTACATTAAACCCTACTAAATCTTTAGTTGTTAACTACCCTGCAGCAACATCTGTATGTAGCGCTAAACCAACATTTGGGATTCAGGCAGAGAATGAGGATGATATAACACTCGCGGACGGACTTAATGGGGGATTAGAAGTAATCAATGTTCTGGATAATGATAAATTAAATGGAGTTCCTGTTAAGGCTTCGGATGTTATTGTAACAGGGTTAAATCTTCCAGCAGGTATTACGCTGAATGCTGATGGAACGATTGATGTAGCGCCAGGTACAAAAGGAGGGAATCATATTTTAACGTATCAAATATGTGAAAAAGCTAATTCAACTAATTGTAGTACAGCAACAGTTAAGATTTTTGTTGAAGTCCCTGCAATTGCTATTGTGAAAACAGTTGTACTAAATGATACAAATAAAAATGGGTATGCTGAGGCAGGAGAGACTTTAACGTATAGTTTTTCGATAACAAATAGCGGTAATGTAGATCTTGAAAACATACTGGTTTCTGATCCCTTACCAGGAATTGTTATGAGTGGAAATCCAATTAGTTTGGGAGTTGGTCAAAATGATAGTTATTCAATTACCGGAACTTATACTTTAACTCAAACAGATGTAAATGCCGGAAGTATAAGTAATCAGGCTACAGTAACAGGGATAACCAAAAGCGGAATCATTGTTTTAGACAAATCAGATTATAGTGATCTTGATGGAGAGAAACCAACTGTATTGGAATTAAGTGGTTGTGTAATAGAAATCTTTAATGCCGTTTCTGTAAATGGGGATAACAAGAATGAGAGATTCTATGTACAAGGCATAGAATGTTATCCGGATAATACCGTACAGATTTACAATCGTTGGGGAGTTTTAGTTTACGAGAGACAGCATTACAATAATAATGACATCGCTTTTAGAGGTGTTTCAGAGGGACGTGTTACTATTAAAGACTCAAACGGACTACCTGAAGGTACTTATTATTATATCATTAAGTATAAAGACATGCAGTCTAATCCACATCAGAAAGCAGGGTATTTATATCTAACCAAATAATATTTTGTACAATTTAAATGGCTTAGTTAAGGCTAAGCCATTATTTAAAAATGAAATAAATGAAAAAAATATTTTTAGTTTTATTGTTTTGTTCGGTTGCAGGTTATGCTCAGCAGGATGCACAGTTTACACAATACATGTATAATACCATTAATATAAATCCAGCGTATGCCGGATCAAGGGGGAGCTTGAGTGTTTTTGGATTGTACCGTACGCAATGGGTTGGTTTAGATGGAGCACCAGAAACCAGTAGCTTTTCAGTAAATACTCCATTGGGTAATAATGTAGGGCTAGGAGTTTCGTTAGTAAATGATAAAATAGGTCCAACAAATGAGAATAACATATCAGCAGATTTTTCATACTCTATACCTACATCGGCAACTACGAGACTCTCTTTTGGTATAAAAGGATCTGCAAATTTATTCAACCTTGATCCTAGTAAACTGAAGCCTGAAAATCAGGGAGATTCACAGTTTCAGAACTTCAAAAATAAATTTTCGCCAAATATTGGAGCTGGCATTTATTGGCATACAGATAAAGCTTATATAGGTTTATCAGTACCTAATTTCATTCAGACCAATCGTTATGACGACAACGAAGTTGCAATCTTCAAAGATCAGATAAACTATTACCTGATTGCGGGTTATGTATTTGATTTAGACCATTATGAAACCATAAAATTCAAACCTGCTTTGTTAACTAAAATGGTTGAGGGCTCACCATTGCAGGTTGATGCCTCTGCAAATTTTATGTTTAACGACAAATTCGTAATTGGTGTTGCTTACAGATGGAGCGCCTCTGTAAGTGCATTGGCTGGATTTCAGATTACTGACAGTTTGTATTTAGGTTATGCTTACGATCGTGAAACAACAAAATTGGTCAATTATAATTCAGGATCACACGAGATATTTTTGCGCTTTGAATTCTTAAACAAATATGGACGAATAACTTCACCAAGATTCTTTTAATTATGAAAATTAAAAAAATAATTTACACTGTATTTTTACCTTTTATCTGTTTTAACGGAATGGCTCAAAAAACAGTTTTGAACAGAGCAGAGAAAAACTACAATCAATATGCCTATGTAGATGCAATTTCTATCTATGAGAAAGTAGCCGAAAGCGGGTATAAGGATGAAAAAATGTTTCAAAGATTAGGAAATGCTTATTATTTTAATGCAGAACTTACAAAAGCAGTAAAGTGGTATGATGCATTGTTTTCTTTAAACAATGAACAGGAATCAGAATATTATTATAGATATGCACAGTCTCTCAAGTCGATTGGAGATTATGCTAAATCAGACCGAATGCTTGACGTTTTTAATCAAAAAACGAAGACAGATACAAGGGGAGTTTTGTTTGAAAACAATAAAAACTATTTAGAGCAAATAAAATTAAACTCTGGAAGATTCGAAATATCAGATATAGGCATTAATTCTAAACAATCAGATTATGGCAGTACGATTTTTAATAATAAACTAGTATTCGCCTCTGCAAGAGATACCGGAAATGTTGCCCGAAAAACATTTAAATGGACCAATAAGTCTTTTACAAATTTATATGCGGCTGAATTAAAATCAGATGGAAATTTGGAAGATCCGGTTCGATTTGAAAAAAAGATTAATTCAAAACTAAACGAATCAACCCCTATTTTTACCAAAGACGGAAAAACGATGTATTTTACAAGAAATAACTTTTTGAGTGGAAAAAAAGGAAAAGATAGTAAAAGAATTACTTTATTAAAATTGTATAAAGCAGATTTTGTAAATGATAAATGGACAAATGTTGTAGAATTACCTTTTAATAGTGATCAGTTTAGTGTAGCTCATCCGGCTTTGAGTACAGACGAAAAGAAGTTATATTTTGCATCAGATATGCCAGGAAGTTTAGGGCAGTCTGATCTGTATAGTGTTGTAATTAATTCGGATGGTACGTTTGGGAAACCCGAAAATTTGGGAACAGGAATTAATACAGAAGGAAGAGAGACATTTCCTTTTATATCGGGAGATAACGAGCTTTACTTTGCCAGTGACGGACGTCCGGGATTGGGAGGTTTGGATATATTCGTTGCAAAGATTAAAGCGGACTCTGGCTTTTATGAGGTTCAAAATATCGGAGAACCGGTTAATACTAAATTTGATGATTTTGCTTTTATAATTGAAAGCAGTACAGGAAAAGGTTTTTTCTCATCTAATAAAGAAGGAGGAAAAGGAAATGATGATATTTATAAATTTACAGAAACAAGAAAACTGGATTGCGAAAAGAAATTAATAGGAACCGTAATAGATTCTAATACCAATGAAATTTTAAGTGAGGCAAAAATAATTTTGCTTGACGATAAGTTTCAACAAATTGCAGAAGTGATTTCAGGGATAGATGGTACTTACAATTTTGATGTTAAGTGTAATAAAACGTATCATGTAAGAGTTGCAAAGAAAGATTACGAAACCAATGAAAGTATTATCACCATTCAGCCCTCAATTGATAAATCAGAATTAGATGTTAAATTAGAAAAACAAGTTAAGGAAATAGGTGTTGGAACAGATTTAGCCAAGACCTTAAATATTCCGATTATTTATTTTGATTTAGATCAATCATTTATTCGTACAGATGCTGCTTTTGAATTAGAGAAAATTATAGCTGTTATGAAGCAGTATCCAAGTATGAAAATAGATGTTCGTTCTCATACAGATAGTAGACAAACCAAAAAATACAATATGCTATTATCCAACAGAAGGGCCAAAGCAACTATTGAATGGTTTGTAAAAAGAGGAGTTGCAGTAAACAGATTAACGGGTAAAGGATATGGTGAAAGCAAATTGATTAATAAATGCTTAGATGATATAAATTGTACAGAGGAGGAGCACCAATTAAATAGAAGAAGTGAGTTTGTAATTATTTCAATGGAGTAGTTTTTCTAATCTGATTTTGTTTTTGAAATGTTTATTAAAAAGGATGTAAGTTTGAAGTAATATTTTATTGTCTTGAAGCTTACATCCTTATTTTTATAATAAAAAATATTTCGTTAGTATTTTTTAGTCTTTATGATAGTGCAGACGAAAATTCAAAGTTTTTCATGTAATGTGAATTTGAAGAAATTTTTTAGAATACTAATGTTACATAATTAGAAATAAAAATGATAAGAATGTATCATGAATTTAGGTTTTTAAAGAACAATACATGCTGTGACACTCGATGGGTTTATTATAAAGCTTACACTGTTTGTATTCGGACTACAAAATTAAATAACAATAAAATCATAATTTCAAGCTATCAAGAAACGTTAAAACGGGAATAAGGTGTTCGATTGTAGCCCCATCCACTCCACAAAAAAAGCCTGTAAACTTACTATTTACAGGCTTTTATTTTTGGTTGACAATGTAGTTAATATTTAGCTTTCCTGATAATCATAATTTGTAATCCATAGTTTAAATGTTGCTATAGAAAATTCTCTTTTAAGATATAATAGGTACTTCTGCCTCCTGAATTGGCTTTAATCAAGATATCTTTATTTATTAAATCGGTTATATCTCTAAGCGCTGTATCCGGTGATGTTTTAGTTATTTTTGCCCATTTACTTGTATTTAAGTTGCCTTCAAAATTATCCATCAGTTTATCTAGCATCTTCTTCTGACGTTCATTACTGATTAAGCCTGTATTTTTAACCCAAAAATGGTGCTTTTTTACCACCTTATCAACGATTGTACTTGAGTTAAGAATACTATTTTTTAGACACTCCAGAAACCAAACAATCCATTCTGTAATATCTAAATCATCTTTTTGAGTTTTCTCTAAAATAGTATAATAACTTTTCTTTTGTTTATTTACCTCAGTTGACATACTGTAAAACCTTTGATTGACTCCATCTGATTTTGAAAGTTGCATATCTGTAATAGCCCTGGCAATTCTTCCATTCCCATCATCAAATGGGTGTATGGTTATAAACCATAGATGAGCTACGGCTGCTTTTAATAATGATTCCAGATTTTGTTCGTTGTTGTACCAGTCTATAAATTGTTCCATTTCTGAAATTAACTTTTCGGCTTCGGGAGCTTCATAATGAACAATTTCTCTGCCCATTCCACCTGAAACTACCTGCATAGCACCGGAACGCCAATTAGCTACTTCGATTTTATGCATTCCGCTTCTTCCTGTCGGAAATAATGCGGCATGCCAACCAAACAATCGTTCTTCTGTCAAAACTTTGTTATCGTTTTGAGTGGCGTCAAGCATTAATTCTACAATTCCATCAACATGTCTGTCAGAATGTTCTAATCCTGAATATTCTAGTCCAAGTCTTGTTGCAATAGAAGAGCGAACAAGTTCGGGATTTAAAATTTCTCCTTCTATTTCAGAAGTTTGCAGTACATCCTGAATCAGAGTTTCTAAATTGGCTTCTCCTTTTAATTCGAAACCCAGCAATTCCACTTTACCCATAAGTTTTCCTTGCAAGTTCCTTACTTCGCTTAACAATGAAATAAATTCTTGCTCATTCCAATACAAATGAGGCCAATTTTTAAGTTGATGAATATAAATTGCCATTGATTTTTAGTTTATGCGGTAAATATAGTAATTATTCTCCGCAAAAGATGCGGTAATTAATTGATTGTCCTCCGCATTTTTTCGATATTCCAGATTATTTCGTTGGCGAAACCATCCAAATTGGATTTGAAATAGTTGCTTAACCAACGGGTTATTTCAACAGCATTCTTTCAGTAATTGTTTTATTTGAAGTAGCATCAATTCCGGTAACTTCGGCGTACTTTACATTTGGTAACCAAAAAGAACCGCCTTCAATACGTACAAATATTTTTTCTACCTGTATTTTTTTCTGATTTACATTTACAAAAACATGATATTTTTGATCTGAATCTGTCTTTTTCAAGGTTAAGGGTAACTTTTTATATGATACAAACTGAAGTTCAAACTCTTCATTATTCAAGGTTTTACTTTCTATTCCATATGCAAATTTGCGTTGTATATAACTAAAATCTTTTTTTTCTCCTTTCTCAGCATATCGAATCCAATACGCTTTTATAGGGTTGCTTTTGTCTATTTTTCCATTTTCCTGATAGTTTATGGTATAAATAGCAGTGTTTATATTTGGATCCCGCTGAACATAAAATAGCATATTGTCTATATTCTTAGGAGTCGGAAAATGTAATGGCGATGGATTTTTGGATTGTGCCAATAGATTTCCGGAAATTATATTTACTAAAAACGTTATAACGATTAGTGATTCTGTAAAATATTTAAATGATAATTTTTTCATAATAAAATGTTTTGTAATCCGTTGAGTGCAATTTTTAACACATAGAAGCATAGATTTAGAAAGCTTAAAAAAGGCGCTTCACTTGTTTAAATAAACATAGTTGGCTATGTGTTAGAAACTAATTTCTTTTTGTTTTCTTTTTTGCATATGGAATCTATGTTTCTATGTGTTGAATAGAAAAAATACGAGCCCCGGCGAAGCGAATAGGCGGAGTAATTGTACCCAGCTGATTATTTATATACTAATTAGATTCAATTACATCCGGTTTTTCGTTTACCCTAAAAACCCAATATTTAATCAGTGGATAATTAAAACCATAAGAAACAAAAAGATCTGTGATTAATCTTCCTATTCTGTAATCGATTAGAAATACTTTTTGAAAAATAAGCGTACCTAATGATTTTAAGGAAATGCTTCCCAATACAACCATGGCAAATTTTAAAAGCTGACTATTGATGTGGCTGCTATAACCACATTGATTTTTAAATACCCAAAATCTATTGATGCTGAAATTGATAATGGCACCAACGGTTCCGGAGATTAGAATCGAAAAGGTAAAATGCAATTTAAATACTTCTGTTAATACAATCATTAATCCATAATCGGTAATGCCACCTATAAATGCTGCAACTTGTGCTTTTAGAAAAGTAAAAATGGATTTTTTCCTGAACATATCAGCCTTGGTTTTTATCTCTTAAATCGCCCAATTTCAAAAGTTTAAAGCTGTCTATGGTGTTAATTACAAATAATATGATAGTGATTAAGCCAGCTAAATATGTGATTGATCCGTGAAATAAAACTTCTGCAATTAAAATTAAAGCAATAATAAATCGAAGTTCTGTTGGTCCAACAAAGCCCGAATCTATACTGTATTCATTTGTAATTTTGTAGCGTAGCTGGCTGATGATAATCGACCAGCCATACAATGCGACAAAAGCAAAGGCTACTATTTGTGTGCCATTTTCAGCATAAATGTAGTAGCCAAAGCCTACAAGTACAATACCAATCCAGTCGGCAATAATATCAAGTGCAAAGCCATACCAACGACGTGGAATATTTCTGTAATAAGCCAGTCTTCCGTCTAAAGAATCACCTAACCAATTTATAGCCAGTCCGATAATCCCCAAAAGCAAATACCAGTTTTTTAAATAAGTACCTAAAACAAAAGCCAAAAAAACTATTCCCGAACCAAGCGTGCCAAGTAAAGTCAGTAAGTTTGGCGAAATGATTTTAGGCACCTTTGGAAGTAAAAATGCAATCGTTAGCTGTTCTGCTCTTTTTAAAATATTAGTTCGCTTGCGATCTGAAAATGTTCTTTGTGCAATTGCTTTATAATCCTCAATCTGTGTTTCTGTTCCCATTAATAGCGCAATATTTGTAAGCCAGACAGTATAGCCAATTCCAGTTTTGCAATTTTAAATTTTACTTTTCTTTGCGTATTTTTAAGAAAATCTGTGGTACTTTTTAGCTTACCTGATCTAACCAGATAACTAAATGCGATAATAAAAAGCATAATTATTTAACAATTCCCGCAAAACGTTGGTAGAAAGCCGTTGGACTATTCTCATCTTTTGGAGCATATTTCCCTGCTATAATAGGAATATAAATAACTCTTCTTCTGCTTTCTTCACCACGAACAGATGATTCTGCAACTCTGTGCCACAAACGGCCATCATGAATGGTTAAATCCCCGGCTTCCGGAATAATGGAGACTTCCTCCGGATCGGCTTTGTGATCTAAAAAGTATTTTTTACGGAAAAGCATTTGATAAACACTTTGCTTGTGAGTCCCCGGAATGATTTTAAGACCGCCGTTTTCGGGTTTTAAAGTGCTTAAGTGGATACCCACATTTAACATTGGGTTTAATTTTGTACCATAAAAAATATCTCTCAAACCATCTGTATGCCAGCCCATTTTAGCAAATTTACTTTCCGGTCCATTGATATAATGATTAAAAACCATTCCGTCTTTTTCCTCAGTACCTAATCTTGCGCCTTCGCCTGCCAATGGTAATAAACCATTAAATCTTGGATCAAGTAAAAGCCCACTTAAGGTTTGATGATGCTGATTGATAAAGGCAAAACGCTGTACAATTGGAGATCCATCTAAATCTTTTCCGTATTTGATTGGAACACCATTTACTTTTTCAAGGTTGTTGTCAATCCATTTTTGCTGCACTTCTTTAGAGGCATCAATGATGGATGAAACCGTTTCCGGATTTATAAAATTTTTGAAGTGGATAAAACCATGTTCGTTAAAAAAGTTGATCTGCTCAGCAGTTAATTGATTAGCAAGGGTAAATGTTTTATAAGAAGATACCATGATATATATATTTAATAAATGAAATAATAAGTTTGAAATTTTTCTAAAAGTTTAGCAACAGCAACAACAACAGCAACACATTCGCATCATTGCGTGCATTCGGCTTTTAGGCAAATTAAAAGTATTTCTTTTACTATACATATTCTATCGAATTAGTAGACATTGCAAATGTAATATAATTTTTCATTTGCAAAGAATATTTTTTTATTTTTTTGAAAAAAAAATTAAATTTTATAGATTCCGGCTGCCGTTTTTTCGATAAAAGCCTTTGGTAGTATGCGGTTAGCATAAACCGAAATGATATTGGTAAATCCCGGAATAACTTCTGATTTTTTGCTGAACATAGCTTTTACTGCCATTTTTGCTACTTCATCAGGCTGCATATTAAACTTTTCAGCCATTTTGTTAAGAGCGCTTAAACCAGCTCTTTCAGCAAAACCAGTATCAACCGGACCCGGACTAAAACAAGTTACTGAAATTGAAGTTTTGGCCAGTTCAAAACGCAGGGCACGCGTAAACGATAAAACAAAAGCTTTTGTAGCCGAATAAACGGCCAGAGTAGGCACAGCCTGATATGCAGCAGTACTCGATATATTTAAAATGTAGGCTTGTTTTTCCTGCGAAAGTATAGGTACTAATAAATGTGAAAGTTCTACCACCACATTCATGTTAAGCTGCATCATGCCAAGCTGATCAGTTAGAGTAGACTTACTAAAATCGCCCCACACACCATAACCGGCATTGTTAACTAAAATGCCAACCGTATAGTTATTCGTTTTTATCCAGTCGGTTACTTTTTGTGATGCGTCATTTGTCGAAAGATCAATCGATAAAAAAGGAGCATTGATGCCGTATTTAACCTTAATATCATCAGATAGTGCTTTTAATTCCTCCTCACTTCTTGCAACAAGCAATAGTGGATGACCCTGTTTAGCCAATTCATAAGCAATAGATTTTCCAATGCCTTTGCTGGCACCGGTAATTAAGGCATATGGTTTCGTTTTTTCGCTCATTTTAGTATTTTAATCATCAAATATAAAGATTAATTCATAAAAATGCTTTGAGGTTTTCGACAGTTGAACACCTCAAAGCATTTTTTAATGGAACAATTTGTATTTTGATAAATAACAAATCTGTTGGTTTTCTGATGATTACAAAAATGTCACCGTTCCGTCTTTTATATTATAGTAAGCTCCTACTATTTTAATTTCGCCTCTGTCTTCCATTCCTTTTAATTCCGAGCTTTTTTCCCGAATTGTTTTTATAGTATTAATTACATTATTTTTTGCAACATAGGCCACATATTCTTTGTTTTTAGAAGTTTTTTCTCCATCAAAATTTTGTGAAGCAGTTACTGCAGGTTTTATATTTTCTATCATTGCAGTTATATTATCGGTGAAATGTTCGTTGTTAATAGTAGCAGTAATGGCACCACAGGACTCATGTCCCAGAACAACAATTAATTTTGCACCCATAAGTTTGCATCCAAATTCCATACTTCCCAATAAATCGGTGTTGACAAAATTTCCGGCTACGCGTCCTACAAAAAGATCACCGATACCTCTGTCAAAAACGTCTTCGACCGGAATTCTACTGTCGAGACAGGAAAGAATTACTGCTTTAGGGAATTGACCAGGAGCTGCATTACGTACCATTGCAGAATGATCCCTTGCTGTAATATTATTGGTTGAAAATCGTTTGTTGCCTTCTTTCAGGCTTTTGATAACTGCATCAGGTGTTAGAGCAGCTTGCTCTTTTGCAGTTAAAACCCGTTCTCTTAAAGGTGTTGGAACAGGAGTAATTTGTGGACAGTCTTTTTCTTTTCCTGAGCTATTGCAGGAAAAAAGTACTAGTGTTGCCGCAATGGCTACATAAATTGTGTAAATTTTTCTTTTCATTTTGGTGAGATTAAGAGTTGAATTTAATGTAAGAATAATCATGTTACTTAATTAGCAAATATATGATGTTTGTGTTGTATTTTAGAACAAATGTTAATTTAAAATCATAATTTATTAAAAATAACTGTTTTAATATCAGTGTTTTATGTTTTTAATTGGTTGGGAATTCAATAAAAACAGGATCTAGCAAGTTATCTATGTCAAAAATATAATAAGCCATAAAAATTATCATTCGGTAACAATAGGGTAAACGAATTTTGGATTTTAATCAATAGAATTGCAGACTTTTAAATTCCATTCAAGCTTAACTTATGATTCTCAAAATTACTTTTTCACATAAAGGCTGTTTGTCTGTTTTATTTTTCGTTTTTTTCAACTTTACAATTTCAGCACAAAAAGAAAATTCTCTTAACGGAGTTCAGGTTGCTTTTTTGTCAGATGTACACTTGCAGGATTTATTCGGAAAGTTTTCGGATAATGAATATCGGGGCGTTTTGAATCCCAAATCCGGTAAATATACTTTGGCAAGAACTATGGCTTCTCAGCTGCATTCGACCCGCATTTTTAATGAAAACTATTTTGCTTTCATCGCTGCTTTAGAAGATATTGCAAAGCGAAATATAAAATACGTAGCACTTCCGGGAGATTATACAGATGACGGCCAGCCGATACATGTGCGCGGACTGGAAAAAATCCTTGACCAGTATCGAAAAAAATACAATATTGAATTCTTTATCACTACCGGAAATCATGATCCTGTCGGTCCTTTTGCTCAGGAATCCGGTAAAGAAGATTTTTTAGGAAAAGAGGGTAAAAGTCAGCCCATTTATAGCAAAGACGGATTGTATAAGCCGAATTTAATTATGGAACAGCCTGTAGTGGTTACTGCCGATATTGCTAAAATGGGTTATTTAGGAATTACAGAGGGATTGAAACATTTTAGTTTTTACCCCGATAAAAAATACAAATTCTGGTCAACGCCTTTTGCGGGTTATACCAGTCAAAATTACAATTACAAAAAGGCTGAAGAAGCGGCTGAATTATCAAAAAGGGTTTATAGTGTGGCACCGGGTTACGAAGTTCCGGATGTGAGCTATGTGGTTGAACCTCTAGAAGGGCTTTGGCTAATGGCTATTGACGGAAATGTGTATATTCCAAAGAAAAATGGTTCAGATCCAAAGGATTCCGGAAGTTATTCGGAAGCGAGTACGGGGTATAATAACGTGCTTTCAAATAAAAAACACCTTATAAAATGGGTCGAAGATATTTCGGCGCAAGCCAAAGAGCAGGGTAAAATACTGATTGCTTTTAGTCATTTTCCGATGATTGATTTTAACGATGATGCCTCGGCAGAAATAAAAGAACTTTTAGGGCCAAATAAATGGCAATTGAACCGTGTTCCGGTTGAAGAAGTGGCGCAGGTTTTTGCCGATGCTGGTTTGAAGATTCATTTTGGCGGACACATGCACATCAACGATACAGGTATCCGAACCACGGCAAAAGGAAACACTTTGGTTAATATCCAGACACCTTCATTGGCAGCCTATATTCCGGCGTATAAATTACTGACGATAAAAAAAGATAATCTGGTTGATATTCAGACTATCACAATAGATAATGTTCCCGGTTATGATGAACTTTTCGATTTGTATAAAATGGAATATCAGTTTTTGGAAAGTCAGAATACCAAAGACATTTGGAATATCGATATTCTGAAAACCAAAAGTTATCATGATTTTACCGATTTTCATTTAAAGGAATTAGTGCGTCTCCGATTTCTAAAAGATGACTGGCCTTCTGCGTTTAAAGATTTTTTTCTAAATGTTTCAGGGGAAGAACTGCTGATTTTGGCAAATATAAATTCAGATCAGGATTTTGATGTGATCTTGAAAAATAAAGAGTATTTTAAAAAAGAATGGACAGAAGCGCAAATCAAAACCGATAAATTCTTAATTGAAAATCAAGTAAAAAGAGCAGATTTCAACTGGAACGGCTACGATTTTTTAGTTGATTTTTATCGTTTCAGAAGCGCTGACGAACTGGCTTTGGCAGATGTTGGAGAGGCGAGAGCCAGACAATACAAATTATTATCTCAATTGTATTTCGAAAATTATAAAGACAATAATTCAAAAGAAAAACCTTTACAAAAACAATTACGTTTGTTTTTAATCATCTTCAATAAATTCATGCGTGAAATTCCGGCAGATCATTTTACAGTGAATTTGAAGAGTGGGGTTATTAACCGCAAGTAACGCTAAGTTTGTTTTGTTTCAGGTTTCAAGTTTCAAGCCTAACAAAGAACCTGAAACTTGAAACAATAAAACCTGAAACAACTATTTATTCGCCGGATTAGTTCTCACATAACTCCCGTCATCATATTTAATTTGATAAGAAGAATCAAAAAAAGTACTTGGCAGATAATAATCAGTTGTTATAATCTGAGCACCGGATTTTTTGGCTGCTTCAAAGTGCGAATAATCATTAGCTCTTGCTTCTTTGGTATCGGCATCGGCTCTGGTTCTGATCAAATAGCCTTTTTTTACCAAATCAGTGATTTGTGCATCTTCAGGATTGTTTCTGAATAAAGTTGCAGCTTCTGGTTTTCCAGGTTCAGCGTTGATAAAAGCCGCACGGCCTTTTAATGACGGGTGATTCAAAGCATATAAATCTCTTTTTGCTCCGCTATTATCCAGCATAAATAAAAACTTGCCTTTTGCTTTTTTGAGTGTAGGCCAGTTGTTGTTTAAAACAGCTTCTTCCAGCGTTTTGTATTTTCCGCGAACCATGTCCGGAGTGATTAATTTATTCCCTAAACCTTTGCGAAGTTCTTTATCTAAAGCGTCGAACAATTCGGTCGTAAATTTCTCTGCTTTTGTACCTAAGAAACTGTCATCGTCTTTTGGTTCCAGCGTAATGAAAACAGGAACATGATCCGGATTGGTGTCAGACCACTTTTTTAATTCTGCAAGACAGTTTTGCAAAGTGTAACATGAAGTTCTAAAATCAATATCGATCATATGAAAAACTTTAAAACCCGGTTTTTTCATTTCTCCGTTTGGGTCATAAGCTTCCTGAGATTTTGCAAGATCCAAACCTTTTGGGTGTGCATATTTTCCTCCTTTAACATCGGCCTGAACATCGATTTCCAGATTTCGTAAACCTTTATTCAGTTGTTCGGTAATACTTATATGGGTGTATTGCAATCCTTTTAAAGAACGCGTAGTGTCTTTTGCCTGAATAAGATTGTATAAATCGGTTTCAATGGCATGACGATAGCTATTGTGCGAACCAATAACCTGAAGCTGATTTATTTTCAGGTCGTTACTTTGGGCGGATAAAGAGCCATTAACGGCAGCAGTCATGAGAAATGTAAACAGAATTTGTTTCATAATTTGAAAATAATAGGTTTAATAAAGATAAGGGAATAAGATAAATGATTTAAAATGTTGTAACGTAATTATTTTAAACACATAGAGGCATAGTTTATGAATGCTAAAAGGCGTTTCACTTGTATCAAATCATATAGTATAAAATGTGTGAAGCAAGTTTTTATTCTAAAAAATGATTCATGCTATATTTTTTGAATCCATATAAATTCTATGTGTGGAAGCGAGCTTCTTTTGTAACCTTAAAGAAAAGCAGAAAAAATCTATGTTTCTATGTGTTAAATTATTTTTTGAGTAACGTTTTTACTTTCGTTTTAAAGCTGACTAAATTAAAGCCTGAATTCTATTTTCGTGTTAGATAAAAAAAAAGAAATCAGCAATCGATTGTCATTTTTGGCTTAAAATAGTAGTATTTCTTCATCAAAAGGGGTTATTATTTAATTAAAAGTTAACCTTGAGACAAAAAACCTTGGTCTTACATTTCCTTATTTTACATTCTTAAATACCACTAAAATAAGCCATGATAAGTCCCGAAATTTTTGAAAAGACGTATACCCAATACTGGAAAAAGTTAACTGCTTTTTCGTATACAATGACAAAGGATAATGATCTGGCGCAGAATATAGTTCAGGATGTTTTTGTTGATCTATGGGAAAGAAAAACCGAGACAGAAATAAACGTTATTGGTCCTTATCTGTTCAGGGCAGTAAAAAATCAGGTTTTTAAACATTACCAAAATAACAGGTTTGACAAGACCATTCTCGAAGATAAATTCGAAGATTACGTAATCGATCATTTTTCGACAATCGATTCAGAGGTCATGGATTTGATTTATTCTTTATTAGACCAGCTTCCTGAAAAACGAAAAGAAGTGCTGCTGATGTACAAAATGCAGGATATGACAATTGATCAGATTGCAGATGAACTCGAAATTTCGAAGCAAACCGTTAAAAATCAAATTTCATCAGGGCTAAAACAACTGCGTGAAGGTCTGAAAGACCTGGTCTGGCTGGCTCCTTATGTTATTTTGCATCAAAATTTTTTAAAATAACTTTCGGGTAACGGTTTCATAATATTTCCGGATAGTACGATTTCCTGATTCGGGTACTTACTGGTAACAAGAAGTATTATGATAAAAAGAATCAAACATAGTTTAGAACATCTTATTGATAAAAGTGTTCAGCATAAAACATCCGAAGCAGAGGAAAAACTATTAGAAGATTTCGCTTTAAGCGAATATCAAAAAGCAAATTGGGATGACGATTCTATGGGAAACCCGGATGAAGCGTCTCAAAATATATATGAAAATATTCAGTTTAGGATTGGTCCTCAAAAGAGAGCATTTCCTTATTTAAAATATATGGCAGCTGCCAGTATTCTTTTTCTTGTTGGTTTAGGATTTTTCTATAAACCTGAAATTGCTATAGAAAAGCAATTGACATTTAAAACATCAGATATCCCCAAGTCTATCAAGTTAAGTGATGGCTCGAAAATTTATCTGGCAGCAAACTCATTATTTCAGTATCCTGAAAAATTTCTGGGCGAAGAGCGAAAAGTTTCTCTTTTAAAAGGAAATGCATTTTTTGAAGTCGCCAAAGACAAAAAACACCCTTTCATTATTCAGTCAGGAGAAATCAAAACGAAGGTATTGGGAACTTCATTTCACATTCAGCTGTCAAAATTAAAATGCGAAGTTATTGTCGTAACCGGAAAAGTAAATGTTACGGCAAAAGGACAGAGTATCGATCTGGTTCCGAATGAAAAAGCCTTGTTTGAGGGAGATAAATTAACCCGCCTTCAGGTCGATAAATCATTGCTGGTGAACTGGTATGCTTCGGATATTGCTTTAAACGAAGCTACACTTCAGCAGGTCATTACCATTTTACAATACAAATACGGCGTAACATTTCAGTTCGAAAACAAATCGGTTTTAAGTACTCCGGTAACGGTATTTATCGAAAAGAATGCGTCACTCGAAAGTGTTTTAAAACAAATAAATTATATCACAAACCTAAACTTTAATGTATATGACAAGACAGTAAAAGTGAACTAAAATCAAAAAAAAAGCAGTTGCTGAGAACAACTGCGATTAATAATTAAGTATCGAAAACCAATAACTTAAATCATGTATTTTAAACGAATCAATTTAAATCTTCTAAAAGGACTTTTCTTTTTAGTCCTGACGCTGCTGTCTGTTCAGAACGGTTACAGTAAAGTCGATTACAAAAAATCAAATGTAGATAATAAAATAGAAAAAGCAACACTAGTTTCTATTTTTTCAAAATTAAGTCAGAAAACAGATTATAAATTTAGTTACGGACAAGCAATTATTGCAGATAATAAAGTCTATACTGTAAATTATACAAATGAATCTGTAGCTGTTATTTTAAATGACCTTTCTAAAAAAGCAAATTTCAATTACAACATCAACGGAAAATTAGTTCTGATTCAGAAAACTGCTGCCGTAAAAAAGAACGAAGATGCAGATAAGATTAAAGTAAAAGGAAAAATTGTTGACGAAAATGGTGTTCCAATGCCAGGAGTAAGTATTGTAGAAGCTACTACTAAAAATGCTTCGGTAAGTAATTTTGACGGAGAATTCGAAATTACGGTTGAAGAAGGCAGAAATCTTGAGGTTTCGTATTTAGGTTATAAAATGAAAACCGTTGTGGCTCAAAAGAGTTTTATGACGATTCAGTTAGAACCAAATACATCAGAACTGAGCGAAGTATTAGTCGTTGGTTACGGAAAACAGTCTAAAAAAGATGTAACCGGAGCCGTAACACAATTAGAAGCAGCAAATTTTAAACAAGGGGTTAATGTTTCTGTAGATAATTTAATTCAGGGAAAAGTTGCGGGTGTACGTGTAGTGAATTCAAGCGGTGAACCGGGAGCAGGAGTAAACGTAACGATTAGAGGAGTCGGGTCTATCAGAAGCGGTAGTACACCTTTGTTCGTAGTAGACGGTTTGCCTTTGTCAAATGACGATGTGAGTCCGACTGGGACGAATGTTGGTTTTGGATCATCTTCAGCAAAAAATCCATTAAACTTTTTGAATACAAGTGATATTGAATCGATTACGGTTTTAAAAGATGCTTCTGCAGCTGCTATTTACGGTGCGAGAGGTTCTAACGGAGTTATTCTTGTAACCACTAAAAAAGGAGCAAAAGGCGAAGGAACTATGACTTTTGATTCGTACGTAGGAGTTGCAACTGTAGCCAATAAACTGGACGTTTTAAGTGCAGATGAATATAGAAAAGCGATTAAAGACCCGGCTTTTGATCATGGCGGAAACACAGACTGGCAGGATGTAATTTACAGAACTGCGATTACGACAAACAACGCTCTTTCTTTTGCTAAGCAAACTGATTCTGGAAATTATTATGCTTCGATAGCGCACATGGATCAGGAAGGGGTTATCCGTAACAGTAATTTCAAACGTCTTTCGGGCAGAATTAATGCTGCGGAATCATTTTTAGACAATAAACGTTTAAAATTAAAAATGAACCTTACAGCAAGTGAAACCAAAGATAACGGTGTTCCAACCAGTGATGACGGAGGATCCAATGGGCAGTTGATTGTACATACTTTGATGGCAAATCCAACAAGATCTGTTTATGATGCTGATGGAAAGTACACCAACTTTAATATGAATGCGCACTACAATCCGGCTTATTTGTTAAGCATTTACGAAGATGAAACACGCACTTTGAGAGTTTTAGGAAACTTAGAAACTTCTTTTAGAATTATCGACGGATTAGAATATAAATTAAACGTAGGTATTGACCGTTCTACATCTGAAAGAAATACCACAATTTATCCAAACACTACAGATTTAAATCCAACAGGAAGGTACGCTCAGAGCAATCTGGATTCTAAAAACTCTCTGATCGAGCATTATCTAACTTACAATTTAAATTTAGACAAGCATAAAATCGAGGCTTTGGGAGGTTTTTCTTATCAGAAATTTGAAAGATCAGGAACCAATTTTACTATTGAAAACATTACGGATAAAGGTGTTGGTGTAAAACCATCAATCAATCCGGGTTATGAAGGAGAAAAACCGGTAATTACAGGTTATGCACAGGAAAACGAATTACAGTCATACTTCGGAAGGGTAAATTATACTTTTAATGATAAATACCTGTTAACAGCTTCGATGAGAGCAGACGGTTCGACTCGTTTTGGAGAAAACAACAAATATGGTTACTTCCCTTCATTTGCTTTGGGATGGAATCTTTTCAAAGAAAGTTTCCTTGAAGAAGCTACAGCGATTAACAACTTAAAACTTAGAGCGAGCTGGGGACAAACCGGAAACCAGGAAGTGGAGAACAAATTGACAAAAGCAAGTTATTCTTTGTCAGGAGCAGACGGATATTATTTGTATGATGATTTGAATCTGGTAAACGGAATTTCGGTAGTAAGAACAGCCAATCCTGATTTGAAATGGGAGGTAGTTACTCAGTTTAACGTAGGAGCAGATTTTAGTTTATGGAATGATAAACTATACGGAACTGTTGACTATTTTACCAAAACAACTACAGACGCAATCTTAAACGTACCGGCACCGGTATTAAGTCCGACAACAACAATCTGGACGAATATCAAAGATGGTAAAATCATCAACAAAGGTATCGAGATCATGTTAGGTTCAAAAATAATCGATACGAAGGATTTTACATGGAATGTAGATGTAAACGGTGCAACATTAAGAAATAAAATAGAAGATTTACCGGTTTCAGAAATCTTAACCGGAACCGTTTCAGGACCGGGACAATCTGGTGTAAATGCGAATATCTATAAAAACGGATATGCAGCAGGATCATTTTATATGAGAAAACATATTGGTTTTGATGCTAACGGAAATGATATTTTTGAAGACCAAAACGGTGACGGAAAAATTGACAACAGTGACCGTGTTATTTTTGAAGGGGCTCTGCCAACTTTTTACTACGGACTTAACAGTGATATGAAATACAAAAACTTCAGTTTTTCATTCTCTATCATTGGTCAGACAGGAGGTTATTTGTTGAACAATACAGGTTTGAATGCTTTAAATATCAACAACCTGGCTTCAGACAGAAACGTAGCTTCACAATATTATGACTCTGGCGCAAATTCTACCAACTCTCCGGTTTTATCATCGCTTTTCCTTGAAAAATCTGATTTTATCAGGCTAAACACAGCTCGTTTAGGATATGATTTCAACCTGAAAAACGTAACCTGGTTAAACGGATTAACGCTTTATGTAACAGGTCAGAACCTGTTTACGATTACAAATTATTCAGGATATGATCCTTTAGTCAATACACCAAAATCAAACGGTGGAAACCAGTCTATCGGTATCGATTACGCCAGTTACCCAACTTCCAGAACCTTCAGTTTTGGTGCAACTTTAAAACTATAATGATTATGAAGACAAAAACGATATTTAGTTTAAAAATTATCACAATATTCTCTTTTATTTTTCTCTTTAACAGCTGTACAGATCTGGATGAGGTTGTACTGGACGAAGTATTAGGTAGTGAAGCTTCAGACCCGGCCGGTGCGCTGGCAGCGGCTTATGACCGATTAGGAGACAGAACATTTGTAGATCACGGAGGTGTTTTTTCATTACAGGAATACACAACAGACGAAGCTATTTTACCAACTCGAGGAAGTGACTGGGGAGATGGTGGAAAATGGAGAGATATGCACGAATTTACATGGACTTCTAATAACGCTATTGTGGTGGACAACTGGAATTTGCTGACCAACGGAATTACACGTTCCCTGACTGCAATTAAGGTTATTGAAGAAAGTACAATTGCAGACAAAGCAATGTTTCTGGCTGAAGCCAAAGCACTTTTAGCATTTTATACCTACCATACTTTAGACTTGTACGGACAGGCTCCATACAAAGATCCGATGATTCTGAATGCACCTTTACAGGTTTTTAAAGCAGACACCCAAATAGATGTATTAATTACTCAAGTTGAAGCTTTAATCCCTGATTTGGCTGATATCGGCACAAAAAGCACGCATCACGGGAGATTTACAAAACAGGCTGCTTACGCATTTTTGAGTACTATGTATTTAAACCGTGCTGTTTTTAAAGACCGCTACAATGCCACTTCAAACTTCAATTTTAATGAAGCAGCTGTATCAGGAACAGGAACCGATATGGATCGTGTTATTTATTATACTTCATTGCTAATTGATTCAGGGAAATACTCTTTAGAAAGTGATTATTTCAAAAATTTTGCAAGGGACAATGATAACGGTAAAGAGCTGATTTTTGCTATTTCACAAAAAATCGATTACATCCGCAACGGGTCAAACAGTTTTGCGTATGTATGTGTAGAGCGTAACCAAAGAGCTTCTGCTCTAAACAGAGGAACAAACGCTGCTTGTACAACTCCGGAATTCTATGCAACCTGGGATGGGAATCATGATGATCCAAGATTTCATCAGCATTACCAATATGCGGATGGTACATGGTTTATGAATGATGGTACAGACGTAAGCGTTCCTGCAACAGATTTGGTACCTAACAGCACTCAGCCTTGGTTTCATTTCAACAGAGGGATTCAGGTTGGTCTTCAATATGGACCTAAATTATTGACATCAGCATCTCTTGAAATGGTTGGAAACCGTATCAAAGTTTCTCCTTTGTACATGGAAAAAAGCACCACTACTAGAATGGATTTTACACCTACATTAACGTTTGCAAAACCACTGGAATCTGTTTTTGCCCAAAACGAAATCAATCAGGGAGCCCGTATTTTTAAATATGAATTTGATCCCGAAGGAGGAAACGGAAACAGTAATGTAGATATTTCGTTGTTCCGTTTAGGAGGAATGTACGCTATGAGAGCCGAAGCTTATTTCAGAAAAGGAAATACAGGTTTAGCAATGAGCGATTTAAATACATTGCGTACCAGCAGACACAGAGAATCCTTATTTGCAAATGCTCCCGGAAAAGTGCTTACCTCTTTAGACGCGTTACAATTGTATAAAGAATTAGGTTTCGAATTGTACTGGGAACTGCAGAGAAGACCTCAGAGTCTCCGTTTCGGAAAATTTGATTTAGCAGGAACTGCAAAACCGGCTACAGAACCTTTCAGAAGATTTTTCCCGATTCCTCAAACCGTTATAGATGCAAAAGATCTGGACCAAAACGAAGGATATAAGTAATATTAAGTTGTGTTAGTTTATTTTTTTTATGACAAAACGCCTGTTTCGAAAGAGACAGGCTTTTGTTTTTTAATAAGGAGCTGTTTCCAGCTGTCCGCTATATTCCCGCTAACAAAAACTACGGCAAAAAAGCCTTGTTTTTCTAAAGCGGGAGATGCCGCTTCCATCTGGGCTAGGGAATAGGTTTTCATAAGAGCAATAGTGCAGAATTTCACATTCAACAAATAAACAATCCTTTTGATCATTGTAAGAAAAAATAAATATATTTGAAACTTACTAACACTGATGTTTGTCAGACATACATACGAAGTTAGCAGAAATTTTAAACCAACTATATGGGAATATTTGACTTTTTTAAGAAAAAACGAAATGGAATAGAAGATTCTAAATTTAATTCAACACAATTTCAAAATGAAATTTGTGCATTAGCATTATGGAAACTAGAAGAAAATGACTTAAATCCTAATATTGCAATTTATGAACTAAAAAAAGTTGGATTGAACACAGAACAAATAAATTCCGTTCTTGAAAAAACAAAAACATTTTTGAATAAAGATTTAAATATTTCTCATTCCCAAAATTTAGGAATTGAGGAAATCAAATTCAATAGTGAAGATTATCAAAAAGAAATCTTAGACTATGCTCAAAAATTGTATTTCCAAAATAATCATCGCTACGAAATTGTTAAACACGAATTGTTTAAAGATGGCTTAAGTAATGAACAAGCAGATGAAGTCGTTGAAAAACTTCAAAGAAAAAATTCAGAAATGGTAAATGATTTTCAAAAAGATTTGGATTCTGGTTTAATTTCTGAAATTAAGATTCAACCAAATCCAGAACACAAAAAAGAGAATGTAGGTAAAGAGGAAATTGATAAATATATAGGATATGGTGCTTATCAAATGGAAAGAGGAGATTTAGAAAATGCATTAGAATTATTTGATAAAGCTATTGAATTAGATGAAAATGCAGCATTAGCTTATGCAAATAAAGGAAAACTATTTTCATTAAAAAATGATAACCAAAAAGCATTATTTTTCATTAATAAAGCCCTTGAAATAGAACCAAATCATTCAGAGATATTAGATAATAAAGTAGGAACTTTATTTGATTTATTAATTGAAGGAAAGATTAGCGAAGATGAATTTATTGAAAATATTAATGAAATTTTGGAGAGGGATTCTGAAAATCCAAATGCTATATTTTATATTATTCAACATTTATTAAGACAAAATCAAGTTGATAATGCTCTTCAAAATTTAATAAAATTGTTTAAAATTAATTTTAGAGATAAGGATACACTTAAATTAATGTTAAATATTTTTGGACATTTATCTGAAGAAAGGGCTTTAGAACAATTTAATGTGTTTGAAAACGAAGTTAATGAAGAAGCAAAATACCAACTAAAATATGTTAAAGGATTATACTTAAAAAGAATTGGAAAATTTGATGATGCAATAAAACTATATGCCGAATTGAACAAAATTCAAGAATTTTCCTGGAACTTTTACCAAATAGCGATAATGAAAAATTTACAGGGTAAAACAGAAGAAAGTCTAATTTTTTTAAAAACTACTTTCAATTTAGAGCCTGAACTAAAAGAAGACGCAAAGAACTTTCCTGAGCTTCAAAACATTTGGACAAACCCAGAATTTATACAAATAACAAAATAAAAACTTCTGCTAACTGCCGTTTGGCTCAATTGCTGGTTTTTACAAAATTGAAATGATTAAATCACCTAGAAAGTTTTATCTTAACAGAAAATAATCAGTCTCTCTGGTGCTCGTTTGCAACGAGTACCTACATAAATTAAAAGATAAATTGTAGCGTTTGTAACGCGGTTATTAAAACAAAAGTTTCTTTAAAAAGTTAATGTAGATGGTTCATCTAAAAAGCAGAGTTGCAAACGCTTTTAACTAGTTTTCACAAGTAACAGATACTCGTTGAAAACGAGCACCCGATTGAGTAAAATTAGGTTACGGTTAGTAGTATTTAGGAAGAATTTGATAAGGTAGCTGAGCAAGAGCTATTTATGGAGAATAAATAAGTAACTTTGATTTACTAAACAGAACAGTATATAATAAAACCCAGTTTTATGATTTTTATTCCTCCAATGGAAATTGCTACGAGAATTATGACATTGATAGACAATGCTAAAACCAACTTGGTTTTGGTATCGCCTTATATTAGTATTGATGGTTGGGATAAGTTCAAAAGGTGTTTACAAAGAGCGGTAGATCGAGGAATAATAATAACCATTTATGCCAGAGAAAATGCTAATCAAAATTTAGATAGTATAATATCATTCAATGTTAATTTGGTACTAGTAAAAGATTTGCATGCCAAAATTTACCTGAATGAGAGTTATGCCATTGCATCCTCTCAAAATTTAGTTCAATATTCGGATTCAAATTCAATTGATTTTGGCTATTGTACTGAAACAGAAGAAGAGCGTAGTCAATTATTAAACCTGATTAATCAGTATTTAGTCGCAACAAAACCAGCCAAACTCAATATTACAGAGAAAACAATCAGAACAGTAAAAAAAGAAACAGTTCAGGAAACGGAATGTAAAACGTTTAAAAATTTTGAAATAAAACAAATTTTTGAAGCCTTCCAAAAAGAATATAAGATAGGCAGATTGAGTAGTGAATCACAATATATTTATTGCAGTAATATATTCAGTTTTGGAGATCTTATGATTAGAGAAGGATTTGAAATTCGCTTTAATTATCAAATTAAAGATCATAGTTCTATTATAAAAATTCTCGAAAATATTGACTTAAATGGTAATCATTATAAATACAACAAAGAGTTAGTTATGAATAAAAATCACCCTAATTCTTTTATTTTTATACCTCAAGCTGTTATTGATATTCAAAATCTAATCCACGATTATGTTTTAATGACCAGTAAAATTTTAGATGAAACGGGAGGGAACGACCTTCGATAAAATAAATTTAAATTCCTCAGGTTCCTCTCAATGGAGGTAAATTAATCTTATCGAGATATTTTTAATCTTAATTTAATATCTGTGGAATAATTTACACCCGCTCCCGCACGAATCCTTTCGTGTGGGCTTTTGAAACTAGAGTTTTATACTTATCCCCACTATGCAAAGTCTTTTTTCAGACTTTGCGTAATTTTAAAATCATGTTGCAATCCGTAAAAGTCTCAAAAGTCTCCTGACTTTTAACGAAAATATCTTGATAAGGTATGTGTTTAAATAGTTGTAAAAAAACTAAGGTCTTAAGATCTCGGCTTAGCCAGATTCCTGTCGTACATGACAATAGTTCCTGCCACAGCGACATTTAAGCTTTTTTCAGATTTGAATTTAACCAAATGGTGGCATTTTTCCATTGCTTTTTTAGGCAGGCCATGATCTTCTGCTCCTAACAAATAAACACAGCGTCTTGGATGTTCAAAGGTTTCTAAATCGGAGGCCTTTTCATTTAATTCAACGCCAACCAATCGCGCTCCTTTAGGCAAATTTTCGAAAAAAGCTTCAAAAGTATCATAGTGAAAATACGGAATTGCCTTCACTGCATTATGAGTGTCACAGGCTTGTTTGGCATATCGGTTGCCTATGGTAAAGATATAAGTAGCGCCTAAGTTTTGAGCCGATCGCCACAAAACGCCTAAATTTTCAGGTGTTTTACCATTATAGATGCCTATACCAAAATATTCATTTACAAAATTGTCATTCATAAAGGCAAAAGTACAACTGTAAAGTAGATAAATCAAAATTAGTATTTAGAGATTTAGCAGAACTATTGCTTCAAAGTTTCTTTTAAAACACTAAACGAAGTATATTTACAGATACGAAACCGACAATAGAATTTTTTAATGAACATCAAAACATTAATACTCATTATAATTAACAGTTTAATTGCGTTGGTAATTGCTTTGCTGTCTTTTTCTTCATACAAGCAGTTTTCAAACGTTTTAAACGATCGTATTTTACTGCAGTTAAATTCTATTAAAACGCTCAAGCAAAACCAGATTGAACATTTATTAAAATCAGAATGGGAGCGGTTTGAAGCTTCCGAATTGTACAGCGAAAACATTGATACTTCCGTATTAAAAATTCCCGATAGTATTCTAAACAGGAACGGAATTTACGATTTTACAGCATATCATACTACTAAAAAAACAACCATAGGTTTTATCTCCAATTCAGAAAGAGGTAGAATGATTAAAGTTTTTGATTACAACAAGATTAAACAAATACTCCTTGAACGTACCGGAATGGGGGACAGTGGCGAGTCCTATCTTGTGGGTAACGATTTCCGAATGCGTTCTCAGTCCCGTTTTTATCCCAATAAAACTCCTTATACTATATCTGTTAAAACAAAAGGGGTAATTAATGCTTTTAAAGGAATAAATGGAAGAGGTGTTTTTGAGGATTACAGAGGGATTGAGGTATATAGTGTGTATAGTCTCATTGCGGTAGGAAACTTAAAAATGGTTATTCTGTCTGAAATAGATGTTGATGAGGTTACGCTTCCCTTAAAAGAACTGAAGCAACGACTTTTAGGTATAACTCTTGGTATTTTTTTACTGGGTGTTATGCTGTCTCTTTTTTTGACCAGAATTATTACCAACCCAATTAAAAACATGCAGAAAAGTCTCCGTATTATGGCTCAAGGAGACTATAACCAGACCAATGAATTTATAAAAAATTCTAAAGAAATAAAGGAAATGTTTGATGCTCTGGCAAATTTGAAAGCTTCTTTGCAGGGTGCCGTAAAATTCTCTGATGATATTGGTAAAATGAATTTACATACTGATTTTAAACCTAAAAGTTCTAATGACCTGCTGGGAAAAAGCCTTTTAGCAATGAGGGATAAGCTTATAGAGTTTAGAAATAAGGAGGAAAACACCAGAATACTTTCAAAACGAATGCTCGTAAACGGTATGGAAGATGAAAGGCGCAGACTTTCGCGCGAACTCCATGATGGTGTAGGGCCGTATTTAACATCTTTGAAACACTATATTGAAAACAGGGTTAAAAACGAAGAGAAGAAAGCAGAAATGAAAAAAATAGTGGATGAAACCATTTCTGAAATCAGATTGATGTCAAATGCTTTAATGCCTGCTTCGATAGATGATTTTGGAATTGGCGTTACCTTAACCAACTTTATTGAAAGGCTGAAAAAATCGACAACTGTAACTATTGAATATGAAGATTTAACTCTGGAAAATTCTAATATTACAAACCATCAGGCGATTAATCTTTTTAGAATAACGCAGGAACTCATTAATAATTCATTAAAACATGCTGATGCCAAAAACATCCGGATTACACTTTCGGAATTTGATGAATTTGTTTCTCTTTTTTATTTTGATGATGGAATTGGGTTTGATATCACCACTGTTAAATTAGGTTTAGGAATTATTAACATCAAAGAACGTGTAGAAATTTGCAATGGTACCATTACAATCAATGCAACTCCCGGAAATACCACCTTTGAAATCGAATTACCCATAGAATTATGAACGAAATCAAATTAATAATAGCGGATGATCATGAACTTTTTCGAAATGGCCTTGCTGAGCTGCTGAGAAAACATGACGATATAAAAATAGTTAAAACGGTTGGGGATGGTTTAGAGTTTATGGAACTTATAAACAGCCGGTTTGAAGCAGATATTGTATTGCTGGATATTACGATGCCCAATATGGATGGTTTTCAGGTTTTAAAAGAATTAAAAAACTTATCCTCTGATATAAAACCTATTGTAATTTCGATGCACAATGATGGTAATTACATCGCAAAATGCGCTAAAATGGGGGCTTACGGATACTTATTAAAAAATACAGATGAATCTGAATTAATTCTTGCCATAAGAACGGTGAGCAATGGAAAAAAATACTTCAGTGCTGAGATTTCTGAAAAAATGATCAATTTTATGTCAACACAAAGCATCAGTGAAGATGTTTTATCTAATAAAGAAACCGAAGTTTTAGGGTTAATTGCTAAGGGGTTAACCACTAAAGAAATTGCGGCTAAACTATTTGTAAGTTCACGTACCATAGAAACACATCGTGCCAATATTTTAAAAAAGTTAGAAGTAAAAAATACCGCTGAACTTATTAAAAAAGCGGCAAAAATGAATTTGATTTAACGAAAATTAAGAACACCGGTATCCGTATAAATACGGATGTAAATAGAGTAGATTCACATAATCCTGGAAGCCTGTTACTGATTGTAAATTTGAAAAAACAATAAAAAGTAATAGTCATGAAAAATTTAGGATTGATTTTAGGAGTTTTATTAATCTCTTTTAGTGCATTTGCACAAGAAGAACCTACTAATTTGAAACAGAGTGATTTGAAAGGTCCGGATTTTAAAAATTATAAAGTTTGGATGCATGAAACTGCACCAGTTAAAATATATTCTGAAGAGAATAAAACAGCATTACAGGGACCAGCATATAAAAACGAGCAACCGGTGAAAGAGATTTCCAAAAAAGATCTGGTTGAAGTGAAAATAGGTGGTTCAGAAAAACAAAAATTAACAGGACCGGCATACAAAAACTATGGTCCATGGAGTAAAAATTGGTAATGTCTCACTAACAGAATCAGATATCCAGATGTTTGCCACTGTCTAAATCTGATTCAACAGCCATTATAAGCTAAAGAGGCTGCTCGAAAAGTAATTTTCGGGCAGCCTTTGTTTTTTCTCCTGATGATAATCTTATCGTGTGAACAACAATTCTATTAAATTACTTTTCAGAGGTACTCTTCAACTGTAAAGCCCTTTGCAAAAAGCTCTGGTGCAGGATTTTGTTTTCGGCCTCTTCAATAGCTTTCAGTAAATTGTTTTGATTTTCGGTGATTTCAGTCAGTGCATTTTTCATGACTTCCCAAACAGGTTTCATTTGTTCAATTAATTCCCTGCCTTTTGGCGTAAGCTGAATGAGTCTTTTACGTTCGTCTATTTTGTCCTTTTTAGAGCGAATCAGTTTTTGTTTTTCGAGTTCTTTAAGCAGACTGATAGTTGACGGATGGGTATAACCTATTTCGTTGGCAATTTCAACCACGCTTAAAGTTTCTTTGTAAAAAAGTGTATAAATTACCGGAAACCATTTGGGTTCAAAATCAATTCCGTATGACTTATAAACTAATGCGCCGTCTTTCCGCAGCTGCTCGCTTAGACGCTGCAACCGCGTTGAGATGGCCAATATTCCTGATTCGTCTATAATATTCATGTTTACTTCTTTAAGTTTAAATGGCAGAAAACATTATCAGGTGCCATTAATGGAAAATCTTTTGGCAATAATTCTTTGTTAATTCGGACAAAATCATTCTTTTCATAAAATCGCAAGGCGGCTTCTAAGATCGAAACGGTTCCCAAATATAAATCATCGATTCCGTTTTTACGGCAATATTCGATTAAAGTGGTCAATAATTGTTGTGCAATTGAAAACTCTTTTCCACGAAATTCTTTTTTTACAAACATTTTTCGGATTGCCGCTTTGCTGTCAGTAAATTTTACTAAGGCAATGGTGCCTACCAGTTCATCATTAATAAAAGCACCCCAAAAGCCACCACCTCCGTTATAATAAAAGTTTTGAATATTAAACAAATCAGGCTGGTCTTCAATGGTAATAGGTACATTAAATTCTTTTTGCTGAATATTGATTATTAAATCGGCAATTACATTCTCGTATTGGTTTTCTATTGGAATAATTACAGGTTTCATTCGTATTTAATTTTTTTTACAAAACTACGTAGTTGAATACATAGATAAAAATGTTTTAGACATTTTATGATTTATTTTGCTTTTTGGAAGAAGAGTAGTGAGGTTAAAAAATCGAATTTGGAAGAAATAATTAGATGAAAGTAAAAATTGTGAAAAGAGCAACTTTTATGATTTAAAAAACGATGTCATACTGAGCGGAGTCGGAGACTTTTTAATATTAAATAATTTTGATTCGTTTAGTTAGACCGCTAACAAACACTGGTTGTTAGACTTTTACAGTAAAAATAATTTCAAATAAATTTGTATATATGACCAATCGGTCATATATTTGTCCTGTAAAAATGAAATAATCATGACAAAAGGAGAAGAAACCAGACAATTCATTATAGAAAAAGCAGCACCTATTTTTAATACAAAAGGAATTGCCGCAACTTCTATGAGTGATATTATGGAGGCTACGAAGTTGTCTAAAGGAAGTATGTATGTTCATTTTGAAAACAAGGAAGTTCTGGCTTGTGCAGCGGTTGATCATAATATGAAAATATTGACAGATAAACTGCTGTTGGAAATCAGTAAAAGCAAAACGGCAAAAGAGGAGCTATTTACGTTCATAGAATTTTTCAGTAATCCTGTTACGCCGCCTGTTACCGGAGGCTGTCCTTTACTGAATTTCGGAACTGAGGCTGATGATACGAATCCTGTTGTAAAAGAAAAGGTAAATAGCGCCATTAAATTTAGCCAGCAGGTCATACAAAATATAATCAGCAAAGGAATCGAAAACAAAGAATTTAATCCGGAGTGGAATTACACTGAGTTTGCAACAGTGATGTTTGCGATGATGGAAGGAGGGCATTTAATTTCAAGAATGTCAGGTAATAACGATAAAATGAAAGTTATCATTAAAACACTAAAAAAAATAATAGAGGAAAACACCCTCTAATTTTTTTTGTTTAAAACATGACCTTTCGGTCATTTTTGTGAAAAATTAAATAACAATAAATAATAGTAATAATCAGAAAACATGTCAAAAACAATTTTAATTTCAGGAGCATCAAAAGGATTCGGAAGAGCCTGGGCAGAAGCATTTTTAGCAAAAGGATATCAGGTAGCAGCAACAGCCAGAAATATTGATACACTAGCCGATTTAAAAGCACAATACGGAGACGCTATTTTACCTCTAAAACTGGATGTAACCAGCCGTGAAGATTCGTTTGCAGTGGTTGAAAAAGTGCAAAAACATTTCGGGAATATTGATATACTGATCAACAATGCGGGTTATGCTTTGCATGGAGCCGTAGAAGAAGCCAGCGAACAGGAAGCAAGAGCACAATTTGAAACGAATTTCTTTGGAACGCTTTGGTTAACACAGGCCGTTTTACCCATTATGAGAAATCAGAAAAGCGGTCATATCATTCAGGTTTCTTCTATTTTAGGAATTGCAACTTTACCAATTGTAGGATTGTATAACGCTTCAAAATTTGCTGTAGAAGGTCTTACGGAAACTTTGGCTTCAGAAGTAAAACAATTCGGAATCAATGTAACTTTGGTGGAACCAAACGGTTATATCACAGATATTTGGGGTAATGATTTCAAGAGTAAAAGCATTGATGCTTATGATGGTATCAAAAAAGCAATTGCAGAAGCAGACAATTCTGATTCTTTCGGAAAAGTAAGTGCTACTGTTCCGGCAATCATTAAATTAGTTGAAGCCGAAAATCCTCCTTTGCGTCTGTTTTTAGGAAAAGTAGCATTACCATTTGCCAAACAGGTTTACGGGCAAAAACTGGCCACATGGGAAGAGTGGGCAGACGTTTCTGTTGCAGCTCACGGATAATTATTATTTTTTAAAAGAGTTTTCTTTCGTTATAATTCAAAAAACAACTTAAAAAAGGAAAAAGAACAGTTCAATCTTTTTCCTTTTTTAAGTTGTTTTTATTTTATTACTTCACTTTGATCACAGCAGGTGGATTCCAGCTGTCATTTAATACTTTTTCTTCAGGCCAGTAACATCTTACATATAAAGAGAAAACTTCTTTTGGTGCGGGTAACCAATTACTCATTTTATCAGCAGTTGGTGGTGTGCTTTGTACATATATGGTGAGTGATCCATCTGTATTGTATTGCAGGTTCTTGTTTTTAGTACCCAGTGAATAACGCTTCAAATCATTCGGTGAAAAGAAATGGTGCTCGTTGTATAAGGTAAGTGACCAGAAACCTTTTACGGGAGGAGTTTCTCCTTTGGCAAAAGTCACGGTGTACTTATTGTTACCGTTTAATCTTGCGCCGTCAGCATCCAGATCTTGGTAGAAATACCTGGTTTCATTGGGTTTGTTCACAAAAATATTGGCTTTGGCACAAGAAAGCCTAGTAAGATAGTCATAGCCAAATTGGGCCCCATTTCGTTGCGTGTTCCAATTGTATTTTACCGGATAACCTACATTTTGAAATTGAAATAATGGTTTTACATAATTTTCCTCAGCGTCAATTGCTGCTTTTTTAGCTATTTCTTTCAGTTTTGGATTTTTTGCCAATGCATCTAACAGGGCTTGTATTTGTGCATAGAAAGCTTCCTCACCTGGCATTGGTGGCACTTCTTTTAAAATATCGGCTAACTGGTCAAAAAATATTTCCGGTTTTACCCATTTGGTTTCGCCTTTAGCTCCATTTGGATCTGGTGGTGTTACTTTCGTTTTTTTCCAGTCTGTAATTTTCATTTTTCCATCAAAATCTTCTAAAGGATATAGTCCAATTTGATTTACTAATGGCTGAACTGCTTTTTTATCAGCAGGATCATCTGTTTGAAACACACGTGGAATAACAATACCACGTAATGTAGAAGATCTGTAAACTGCCGTAATTCCATCGGGTACTTTGCCATTCCAGTCTTTGTGAGCAAGAACATAAAAACCGGGTTTTGTGCCATACATTTTACCAAAGCTTGCAAAGCCGTCGGTACGCTGATCACAAACCTGATAGACCCAAAAGCTATCACCAAAATCTGGTACTTGTACCACTACAGGGCCTTTGGAAAGATCTAAAGGTGATAAACCGTATACAACATCCTGATTGGGGCACGCTACCGCTCTTTCTGCGGGTTCTACATAATCATTTAGCATACACAAATGATTAGGAGGTGCTAACGGCAGCACTCCTCCTGCATAAATTGGACCTGGTAATGCTTTAAACGTTTCTACCCGATCATGAATATTTACCATTGGCCATGCCCATCCGTAAATAGAAGTGGTAAGGTTTTTTACAAAAGCCTCTGTCATGATAGTGTTAGGAACCGGAGGGGCAGGTAATTTTTGTTCAGTTGTACTGGCAGTAGAATCTGAAGAGTCAGAATTTGGTGTTTCATCTTGTTTTTTGCAGGATGCCAAAATTGAAACGACTATAAATAATATAAAAAGATTTTTTTTCATCATACAAAGTATTTAAATTATAAGTTTTGATTTTTTGATATTTAAGGCTATGTAATTTAAGAATGGAAAGATTTTTAGCGAATTAATGCTCTGATATTAATCCAGATAGTTTTTATATTAAAATTAACAATATTGCCTTTTGAAAGGATTTTAAAGATGTTGCAAATTATAACTTGAAACATCTTTATAAATATTTTTTTACGGTTTAATGGTAATTTAGATAAGCCAAAAAAAAATATTTTTTATGAATTTGAAACGTTGGATGACAGTTGCTTTTTTGTCTTTTTATTGTTCGGCAGTTTTAGCTCAGTCTGATACAGAGCAAAAAACTTCGATAGAAGAAATGAGTAAAAAAAGGCAGGATCCTGTAAGTGGTCTGCGTAGTGTTTTTTTACAGGAAGTATTGCTTCCGGTAGGAGAAGGAACAGCTAGTTCTTTTTCTGTACAGCCCGTTTATCCATTTAAATTGGGAGAGAATCTAAAGCTTATAACCTATACGATTATTCCTTTTCAGAGCCTGCCTCCCATTACTGCAGATGCTACCTGTGAAGCTGGAATGGGTAATATTTTGTTCAACGGTTATTTTTCGAGTATTGTAAAGAAGGGAAAAATCAGCTGGGGATTAGGTTCCGCTATGCAGATTCCTACCAGAACCAATGCAGCTTTAGGAAGCAACCGGCTTAGTCTTGGACCAACTGCCTTGTTGTATTATGCAGGTGATAAAATTTCCGGAGGAGTGGTTGCTCAAAATTACTGGTCGCTTGGCGGTAATGATGATAATAAAGTAAATGCAGGAAGTGTGCAGTATATAGCTTACTATAATTTTGCTAAAGGATGGTTTGTAGAAAGTAATGCCACAGTCTCGGTTAACTGGCTGGCATCATCAGAAAATCGTTGGTTAGTGCCTATTGGAGGCGGTCCGGGAAAAACATTTCAGATAGGTACAAAAAGTAAATTGTTTTATTCTGCCGCAGCACAAGCTTTTTATAATGTAGAACGCCCGGAATATATAGGAAACTGGCAGGCTATTTTTCAATTTCAGGTAATATTTTAGAAATCATCTGCTTTTCTGATAGAACGAGATGGTCTCTTTTTGAAGAGATTGTCTCGTTTTTTGTGATGAAGGAAAATAAAAAAGCGACCCTTAAAGATCGCTTTCTGTTTATATGTTAAGTTGAAATTTAAATCGGTAATGATTTTAAATTCTGTAAAGTTTTTTTGGCCAGTTCTATTTTGTCTGTAAACAAGTTTTTACCATTTATTTCATCGGTAACTTCGGCTATTTTTTGCTTAGTTGCTTTAGACATCGAAATGATGTTTGCTTTTTTTACCGTTTTTTTATCTTGTCCCATAATCCTCAGATTTAATTGATTAGTGTACAAACGTCAATTATTATACAAAATTATCTATTTTTTCTTATATACCAATACCGCAATGTATTTATTTTTAGGAACATATTGAACAAATGTTCTGGCCTCTTCATCAAAACCGAAAAAAATATATTCTTTTGAGAGCTCTTTAAAATTCTTATCGACAAAATAAGTATAGGCTCTTATTCTTCTGTTTCTGTTTTTGCAGGCTGTATCGGTATCGCATCTTTTTGAACATGAATTCCTGCAGTGTTCTTCAAATTCCTCTTCACTGTCGCTGCCCTGAACATAAATTGGAAAACCGGGATTATCTTTGAAAAATTTAGGAACAGTGCTCAAAACTGTATTGAATACGTTTCTCATGTCACCATTATTGCTATTGGCCCTATCAGAAACACTTTTGGTTTCAGAATCGTAGTCCCCAAAACCTAAATTGTAGATTTTTTGCCCCTGTTTGGTTTCAAAACCTGAATATTGTACGGCTTTAATAAGTTTTCTTTCTCCCGTACTTTCAAAAAGATATTGTACAATAGAGTTTTCTATTGATAAACTGGTTTCGTAAATAGCAATTTCGGTCAAGTTTTTTTTCTTACAATAATACTAAATATTGCTAATATTTAGATTGTTATTTTGTAGGAACAGATAATCTTTCAGAGTTAAAAATGCTGCTTTTGAAGTCTATTCCTTCTTTTCTTCCAGTTTCTTTTCTATTATGGCAAGAATTTTATCTGTAGTAGTCTCTTTTTCAAAGTATTTAAGGAAAGCTTCGTATCCGGGATCTGAATTTTGATAAACTGAATTTGGTTCACGTAAAGAATCGTTGTTTTCAATATCCATTTCACCTGCCCCGGTTAAAACCCAGTTAATGTTCAGATTAGGGTAAACCTGCATGATTTTTTTCAGGATATTCATCCCTAATGCTCTTGAATTTGTTAAAATTGGGTGTAAAGAAGTATATAGTATATCATTTTCTATGCAAAATTGCCTAAGGTTAACTTCTTTGTTTTCAATGTAATAACGTAATCTTTCTCCTTCGGTTCGCATTTTGTATTAAAATTTATATTAAAAATGATTTAATATATTGATAAATGATATATATTTGTCGTAGTCACTTCGTAGCTATGGCGTAGTAAAAATACAATATTTAAATGATTTTAAATAACACTTCCCTATGATAACACCCGGACAGAGAAATAAAATGAAGAAAGTCTTTAAAACAGGATACTCAAAAGAGGTTCAAAAGCTTCTGGAAGAGAAAGAAATTTGGAATAAAAAAGGGCTTCCGTTTAGCAAATCCTACATTACTCATGTTTTTAACGGGAGAAATAGCAATAACGATATTGAAGAAACAATAATAGAATTGTATCAAAAAAGATTATACGAAAATACTGAAATCGCATTGCGGAGAAAAGAAATTTTTAGTAAAAAATACGGATAAAGAATTTCAGGTTTAATTAAATATATATTTAAAAAGTTACGAAGTTTTTACAACAAACCAGAATTAATAACCAAAGTTAAAACCAAAAAATCATCCAGTAATTATGGCAATAATAAAAAATGAAAATTTAGGAAATATGGGATACTTCTCAGAAGGACAAGGTGTATTAACGAATTTTGTCTTCGAAATTTTATCGGTGGAATATCGTGATAATTTATATGGATATTTCAGAATAAAAATAACAAATGATAATTCTAAGTTTGTTATTATCAATAATCTCAGTATTTGCGGTCCGTCTTCTGATGCTTTTCCTGAGATTGTTTTAAAAGAGGGTTTTTACATCTGCTATCCTGCTTTAAATCATAGAATTATACTTGATATTTTTAGTTTTGAATTTGATTTGTTTAGGCTAAAATCAACCTTTCAAAATAGAGAAAACTAAAAAATATGTTTCAAGTTATAAAATGAAACCTGTTTTTGAACTGATAATATTGAGCAAAACAGAGTCTGAAAGAGACTAAAATGTTCCGTAATCAATGTTACTTTTTATCATTGCCTAACGATTAAACTTTAAGGTGTAATGCCCTTTAAATAAAGAATATTGGAGTACTTGAACAGCTTGAAGACGGTATTAAAATTATTCGATTTGACTTAAGTTAAAAGAAGAATTTTAGTTTTTAATTCGCATGTTTATAGTGTATTACGGTAAGTGAAATGACTGAACGACAATGGTTTGTAGTGATAAACTGTTAAAAAATATGTTAATTTTAATGTGAACAATTCAAAGCAGATACGTAAAAACGTATTCTAAAATTATTTGTAATCATTAAAAATCAGAAATCATGAAAAAGTACCATTTATTATTCGCTGTTTTTTTCTTTTCACTGGCAATGTCGGCTCAAAGTGCACAATCGTTTTTACTTAATGTATATGGAGGTTATACCTTTGCAGACAAAGTGGATTTTGATAATTCATACGCACGTGTGGAAGATGGTTTCGAGTGGGGTGTAGGACTGGAGTATTTCTTTATCGAAAACCAGTCAGTCGAATTAAAATATAACAGACTTGATACAAAGATGCCTTTATATACAAAGATTATTACTCCTATTGGAGGTGTTCCTCCAGGAACTCAGCTTAACGCCGGAGATGACAAAGGGGCTTTAAACTACATATTAGTAGATTATACGTATTATTTCGGGTCCAGTTCTTCGAAAGCATTACCCTTTTTTGGAGCTGGTGCAGGGATTTCGATTCTTGAATCACCAAGAAACGGAAACGGGACTTATTTTGCATGGGAAATTAAAGCGGGTGTAAAAGTAAAAACCAGTTCACCATTATCAATTAATCTTCATGCTTATTTGCAATCTATGTCTGCAGCTGTTGGATATGACTATTATTGGGACTACTATTGGGGGACTGTGGCTTACCCTGATTATGTATCAACATTCCAGTTTGGGCTAGGAGCTTCATTGAGTTATGATTTCAGTAAATAAGTATTTTAATAAAACTAATAAGTTATGAAGAAGATATTGTTTATACTTATGTTCGGAGTTACGGCTGGCTTATCGGCTCAGGATTCTGCTAAAGATGATCTGGCTTTGATTCAGGATATTTACGGCAAATCAAAAAAGCAGGTGGTAACCGAATATCTTAAACTTTCTGAACCTCAGGCTACAGCTTTTCAGGAGATTTATGATGCTTATGAAACCGGGAGAAAAGAACTGAGCCAGAAAAAAATTCAGATCATTGAAGATTACGCAGCCAATTATCAATCGCTTACCGATGAAAAAGCGGCTGAGTTAACAGAAGCCAATCTGAAAAACGGACAGGAACTGGATAAACTGCTTACAAAAACGTTCAGCAAAGCAAAAAAAGCAATCGGTGGTAAAAATGCAGCAAAATTTGTTCAGCTTGAGCAGTATCTGCAGACTACTATTCGCAGCGAAATTCAAAACAGTATCCCTTTTATAGATGAACTGGAAAAAACTAAAACGACTACAGCTGTTTTACAGAAAGGATAATTTTCTAAAGTTCAAAAAAAACAAATGACCTGATGAAATTCAGGTTTTTTTGTGCCTTATTTTAGGAATTTGTTTTAAAGTTGTTGATTGTTAGTTAGTTATATTTTAAAGGTAAATGTTTTAAAATAGTATAAAAAAAACTTTTTTGTGAGAGATTTTATCGATTAAAGAAAAACAAGTCTTTTTTTCTTTAAATTTATAAGGACAAATCCTAAGAATGTATGCAGAAAAATTCTTTTCCATATCGTATTCTTATAATTGATGACAATCCTCAGAGAATTAAACTTGTAAATGAATGGATTCATGACTGGTTTTACTCTCCTGAAATATCGACTGCAAATTTTAAAAACGTTATCGAAATAATAACTGTTGGAAAATCTGATATTATTTTAATAGCAGCTGAGCGCAAAAGTCAAATAGATACAATAAGAACGATTGAAAAAAGCATTAACGGAACAGTTATAATTGTCATATCCGATAGTATCACAATCTCAGACAGTGCAGATCTGCAAATCACTCCGGGAAGTAACAATATGCTGGATTTCCTTCCTAAAAAGGAATTAACCTCTTTACTCTTATACAAAAGCATTTTATATACGACTGAAAAAAATAAGATCGATATCAGGTATACGAGTTTAAAGCGCAAATACAATAATTTATTTGAAATGAACCCGGTTCCAATGTGGATTTACAATCTGGAATCCCTTAAATTTTGGCGTGTCAATGAAGCTGCAGTCCGCAAATACGGGTACACAAAGGAAGAGTTCCTGAAAATGAGCATAAAAGATATAAGACCTGAAGAAGATTTAGCAAAACTGGAAAAAACGATCAACCTGATCCGGAAGCATAATAAACTCTTTTCGAACGGAATTTACAGACACATTAAGAAGGACGGAACAATATTGTATGTTGAAATTGTAAGCAATATAATTTACATAGATAAGGTAAAATACAGCCTTGTACTGGCCAATGATATTACAGAAACGTTAAATTATATTCAGGCAATAGAAAGCCAAAACGCAAAATTGCAGGAAATAGCCTTTAGTCATTCACATGTCATCAGGGCTCCGCTTACCAATATAATGGGCATCCTGAATCTGATCAGGGAAATGGATCTGAGTAGTCCGGAAAGTGCTGAATTGCTGGAATATCTTTCTACCTCATGTGACCTGCTTGATGAGAAAATTTCGGAAGTTGTAAAAATGAGTACAGCATATCCGCTTCCTGAGAGTAAAAGTAAGGTATAAGTTTAGAAAAGAAAAGCCGAAAATCCTTTTGAAAAGAGGGGAGTGCCGGCTTTTATGAAATAAGAACGTTTTAAAGTTTCTGATAATTCGAAACTCCAGTTTTGAGCCAGTTCAGATATGCATCCACATCCGGATTATAAGCTGAGGGTTCATTTAATAATTCTTCTTTGGTATTAATCAGTACATAAAAAGGCTGTGCATTGGTTTTGTAAGTCAGGGTTTGAAACTCACTCCATTTTTGTCCGATGTATTTAATTTTTCTGCCTGTCAGTTCTGAAACCGTCTGTTCATTTTCAGGTAATTCTCTTTTATCATCCACATATAACGAAATCAAAACCAAATCGTTTTTCAGAACCGAAAGTACGTTTTGGTCAGACCAGACATTGTCTTCCATTTTTCGGCAGTTTATGCAGGCGTGACCCGTAAAGTCAATCATGACTGGTTTTCCTTCCTTTTTAGCATAAGCCATCCCGAGGGCATAATCGGTAAAAGCAATGATTTTATGAGGACCAAATTCGGCTCCTTTGGGAAGATTTTCCGCAGTTTTATTTGAACCGGAGCCTCCTAATCCATTCGGGATCTCACTGTAATGCAAAGGCGGTGGAAAGCCGCTGATTAATTTTAAAGGTGCTCCCCAAAGTCCGGGAATCAGATAAATGGTGAAAGACAAAACGATGATTCCTAAGCCCAGTCTTCCCACACTGATGCTGGATAAAGAGCTGTCGTGTGGCAATTGTATTTTTCCGAATAAATAAAATGCCAGCGTTCCAAAAATAGCAATCCAGATCGCCAGGAAAGTTTCTCTTTCAAACCAGTGCAGTTGCAAAACGAGATCAGCATTCGATAAAAATTTGAAAGCCAATGCCAGTTCTAAAAAACCTAAAAAAACTTTTACGGAGTTCAGCCATCCACCGGATTTTGGAAGCGAATTCATCCAGCCGGGAAAAGCGGCAAATAGTGTAAAAGGTAAAGCCAAAGCCGAAGAAAAGCCTAACATTCCGATAAAAGGGGAGAGCCCTCCGCGTGAAGCGGCTTCAACCAGTAATGTTCCGACGATAGGTCCTGTGCATGAAAACGAAACGACTGCCAAAGCCAAAGCCATAAATAAGATTCCGATAATTCCTCCCTTATCAGCCTGATGATCTACTTTATTGGCTAAGGAATTTGGCAGTATAATTTCGAAAGCACCCAAAAAGGAAAGTGCAAAAAATAGTAACAGGATAAAAAACACCAGATTAAACCAGACATTGGTAGAAAGTGCATTGAGCGAATCGGCACCAAAAGCCCAGGTTACAACAGCTCCAAGAAAAATATAAATCGTGATAATAAAAATGCCGTAAAAAATAGCTTTTCTAATTCCCTCTGATTTGGTTTTGCTTTGTTTGGTAAAAAAACTAACCGTCATCGGAATCATCGGAAAAACGCAGGGTGTCAGTAAAGCAGCAAAACCGGAGAAAAAAGACAAGATAAAAATCGTCCACAGACTTTTTGTTTCTTTTTTGTTTTCAGTTTTTTGTGTAAGCTGTTTTACAGGTTTTGTTTCTTCCTTTTTAATCAATTGAGCAGCATTTTCAGGCTCTTCCGTAATCATTGAATCTGGGTGTATTTCACCTGGATGCTTTTCTTCAATAGCAGCATCCGTTTTTGTTTTTGAGGCAATCGGATTTACTTTAAATTCAAATTCATCAAAACCGGGCGGAAGGCAGTTTTCGTCATTACAGACCATAAATTCTACCTCGGCTTTTATTTGAAAGGGTTTTGCAGCCATAACTTTGATGCGCTGTTTAAAAGTAGTTTCTTTTTCAAAAAAACGAATCTGCATTTTAAAAACAGGATCATTAATTGTTTTACCTTTTTCTTCTTTTACCTCTCCAATCAATTCAAAATTAGCATCTTTTGAAAACGTAAAGTGTGTTGGAATTGGTCCTCCATCGGCCACATTCTGACTATATAAATGCCAGCCTTCTTCAATTACTGCTTTGGCCTGCAATTCATATTCTGTGTCTGAAATTTTCTGAACGTTGGTTCTCCATTTAATTGGATTATAGATCTGAGCCTGTGCTATTACAGAACACAATAGCAGAAGACTCCCTAAAAAAATGCTCTTTTTCATGGGTGATATTTTAAAAATGGAGGGTTGAATAGTACAAAAACAACCCTCCGTCCGCTATAAAAATTACAATGCTTACTAATTCAAAATAATAATCGATAGGGAAGTAAATTAAAGACGCTAAAAAATCTTCGGGCTATTTTAAGGGTTTGAAAACAACCTCTACAGTATCAGCTTTGTTTAAAAGTGAGTTTGCAAATTCCTGAATGTCTTTGGCAGTAACACTGTTTACAATATTGACGTAATTTTTGGGATCATTCATATCATAACCATTTTCAAAATAATTATAAATCAGGTTCATGCTGTAACTATTGAAGTTTTTGCTGTCTTCTCTTGATTTTAAATAATTGGTTCTCGTCTTTTCGATATCTTCAGCTCCAATTTCACCTTTTTTGATTTTATCGATTTCCTGATATACAATTGGCAGTAAATGTTCAACTTTGTCGGCATCACAATCAAAGGTTACCTGAACACTGGCTTTTGAAACCGGCAGTTTATCCAGGCTTGCCCTAACATTTGCGCCATAGGTTCCGCCTTCTTTTTCGCGAAGACTTTCGGTATAACGCAGCGTCAGGATATCTCCTAAAAAGGAAGCCAGGATTCTGTTTTTTTGATTATAAGCATAATCTTTCTGGAACAGAATACGAACCGAACTTTTTGGCGTTTCCATTTTAATGAAAACATCACGGTCAATTTTATTTGAAGTCCATTTCGGAATATCGGTTTTAAATTTCTCCTTGCGTTTGATTCCGTTTATACTGGCGATATATTTTTCAATCAAAGGCTTTAAAACTTCCGGCGTAACATCACCAACGATGTAAAACTCAAAATTGGAGACATCCGAAAAACGGTCCAGATAGAAAGATTTCATTTTCTCAAAAGACAAATCATCGATATATTTTTGGTCTAACGGACGAATTCTAGGATTATTTTTTCCGTAAACGATATCCGATAAACTGTCTTCCATTTTTGCATTAATATCGTTGGCTCTGTTTTTTAAAGAATTTTGCATTCTTTGTTTCATAAGGGCGTACATTTCGGTATCAAATCTTGGCTGTACAAAACGCAAATGCACCAATTGCATCATGGTTTCGATATCTTTTACATTGGCGGATCCTGAAACCGTTTCTTTTAATGAACTGATGCCTACAGATGAATTTGCAATTTTTCCTTTTAAAACTTTATCCAGATCAACGTTGGAAAGTTCACCAACACCGGACATCATCGCCAGACTAGTCGCGCGGGAAGCAGATGGTAAATCCAGAGGTTCATATAAAGATGTTCCACCAAAGCTTTCTGCTTTTAGTTCAACCTCTTTTTTATTTTTATCAGCAAATTTATAATGCACTTTTACGCCGTTGCTCAATACAAAAGTGGTAGCATCAATCGTAGTTTCTTTTTTCTCGGAAATAATTTTTCCTGGTACCACTTTCAGGTTTCCTAAAAGTGTTTTTCCTTCAAAAGTATCTACGTAAGGCTGTAATGAAGTGTCATTTTCTGCTTTCTGAATAATGTCAAATGCCTTTTCCTGAGTCAGGTTTTCTTCGCCTTCCACACCGGTTACCGTAATAACCCGATTTTGCTTTGTGTATAATTTGCTTATCTGTTCCTGAAGAATTTGGGTATCAATGTTTTTTAAAATGCTTTTTGTCATTTCAAATTCGGTCACAGGATCAGCAATTACTTCATGGTTCAGATAATCATCTTTAACCATTCCGATTACCTGTTTGTGCGAAATCTCATTTAGTTTTTCCAAATAATTTTCGTAGCCCGAAATGGTTTCGGTAACTGCTCTTTCAATTTCGCCTTTTGAGAAACCAAATTTGTAAGCGCGAACCCATTCGTTCATTACCATTGCAAATGCTTCGGCTTGTTTATCCGGTTTTGGAGAAATTCCTAAATACCAGATATCATTTAAACGCGTATAGTTTTGGTAGGAAATCTGCGCACTTTTAAAAGGGCATTCCTGTTTTTGTGCCATTTCTGCCAAACGGTTATTAAGGATTGAAAAGGCAAGGTTTCGCTGAGTTGATTTTTCTAAATCGGCGTAAGTAGTGGTTGGTTTTTCAGCTGTATGACGAATCATAAAACTAATACTTGTTGCTGAAATTTCTTTGTCTAAGGCCAGTTTAAATGAAGGTTCTTCTTTTTCAGGAATTGCAATTTCAAAACGTTTTTTAGGATTTTGAGGCGTTGGAATATCTGCAAAAAGTTTTTTAATCTTTGCTTCAATTTCATCTGAATTAATATCTCCGACAATAGCGATAGCCTGCAGATCCGGGCGATACCAGTCTTTGTAGAAATCTTTTAAAACCTGATATTTGAAGTTTTTCACGATATCCATATCACCAATCGGCATACGGTCTGCATACAGTGAATTGTTGTAATAATAAGATGCCAGCTGATTGTAGATTCTTGCTCTCGCATTTTGTCTCGTACGCCATTCTTCGGTGATTACACCTCTCTCAGCATCGATTTCTGAATCTGTCAAAGAAAGAAAATTTGACCAGTCGTGCAGAACCAGTAAACAGGTATCGACTACAGAACCATCCTTTGACGGAATATTGTCCAGATTATAAACCGTTTCATCTGTGCTTGTATAGGCATTGATGTTTTTACCGAAAACAGCTCCCTGTTTCTGAAGTGTATTCAGGATACCTTTTCCTTCAAAATGTTTGGTTCCGTTAAACGCCATGTGTTCCAAAAAGTGTGCAAGACCTTTTTGCTGATCGTTTTCTAAAATAGAACCTACATTCTGAATGATGTAATAACTTGCTGTGTTTTTATTGACTTCTGTCGGATAAATGTAATAGGTCATGCCATTTGGCAAAACGCCCTTTTTAATTTTTTGATTAACGGCGATTGGATCATTTGCTTTGAAATTTTGAGCATTAGAAAACCAAAGATTTCCAATTACTAGTAAAAAAGCAAGAGCAGATTTGTGTTTATAAAACATATTATTTTTTTTTTGTTAGGTAAAATTATTTAAACACATAGAGACATAGTTTCTTAAAATGAAATAAAGACGTTTCACTTTTATAAAAAACACAATAGCTATGTGTGAAAATCATGATTTTTTTGAATATCTGAAATTTTATATTTTTTAATCTATGTTTCTATGTGTTAGTTTTTACCACCAATAAATTATTAACCTTTCAATAATTTATCCAGTTGTACTCTCAACTCAGGATTTGACGGACGCAGCGCATCAGCATTGATAATATTTCCTTTCGTATCAAATAATAAGAATCTCGGAATGGAATGTACATCATAATTTTTAGCCACATCAGAACCAAAATCTTTATCAGCCATTAGCTGAATTCCTTTTAACTGTTCTTTTGTAACAAAGTCTTTCCATTTTTGAGCGTCTTTAGCTTTATCAAGAGAAAGACTCACAAATACGATGTTTTTTCCGTGATAATCTTCCTCGATTTTTTTCATGTGCGGAATTTCAGCTTTGCAAGGTCCGCACCAGGTTGCCCATAAATCGATGTAGACAAATTTACCTTTAAAATCAGAAAAAGAAACAGGTTTGTCGTTAATATCTTTATAAGTAAAATCAAGTCCTTTTTGACCTACATTTTTATGAAGTACTTTTTCGTATTCCAGTATAAAAGCTTTGCTCGCTTCAGAAACCATAAAAGGTTTTATAACCGGGGCTATTTTTTCATACTCTTCAATTTTCATTCTCGAATTGGCAACGGCATCACGAAGAAAAGCATCTTTTAAAGCAGGGTCTGTAATATGTGTGATGGCTTCGGTTAAATCTAAACGTTTTGGAGTAGCAGCACCATTTACACTTACATAAAAGAAATAATTAGACATTAATGAAACGCCGTTTGCTACTTTTAATAAATCAGGATCCGTAAATTTTTTATCAGTTTCCCAGGTTTTAATAATTTCCGGACGAACGTCTTTTTCAGGATGTACCGTTCTTGGCAATCTGAAAAAAGTATACGTCAATTCTTCAACATCGGTTGCTACGGCTAATTTTAATAATTTATTGAATGCAGCATCTTTTGTTTTGATGGTTTTTGAAAACTCATTGGCTTTGGCTACACCTTTATCAAGCCATGGATAAAAATCAACATAAGTCTGATCTCCTCCGAGTCTGGCGAAAGGGGCAAATTCATTGTAAATTTCGTTTGCTTTCTGAACTAAAGCATTCTGTCCGGTATTTTTACCGCTAAGTACATAATTGTCTTTATTAATCAAAAGTGTAATGTCTAGTTTTGGTTCTAAATACAAGCGGATCAGCTGACCTCTGCCTTTTTGCTGTCCATAATCAACATAATAAAAACCGGCAGCCGCAACAGGCATCATAAAGCCAAATTCTCCCAGAGAATTTATCTTTGCTGTTGCAGCAACAGCCGGTTTACCTTCTTCTGCATTATAAAGTGTAACTTCTTTTGCTTTTGATTCGGGAATTGAAATAGTTCCTTTAATTACCGCATATTCTGAAATGTCTGCAGCAAAACTAATCTGAGCCGTAATAAAGCTCAGAATGAAATAAAAAATGTGTTTTTTCATGATAGTTATTTGTTTTTTGTTGATAATTTAAATTGAGATCTGCATCGACTGATCACCCTGTTCGATGATAAAATCTTTGGCTTCCTTATGCTCTTTTAGTTTTTTAAGATTTTCTGGTTTTAGTAAATCCAGGGCTTCAAAATCATTAATCTGAATAACTTTGGCACCTGTTTTCACTCTTTTCAAATCTTCATTATTCGAATTCACAATCTTTTTTATGATTAGATTGTTCTGATCATCAAAATCTAATTCGATTCCCGACAGGTAAAAAGAAGAAGGTTTTCTGAAACTTTTATTTGGTTCTAAATACACCGTTTTGTGAAGAAGGTCAATCGTAAAATTGAACCTTTTGATTAACTCAATTCCGAGTGAACCATCTGCGGAAGCCCAGTTTTTATTATTTTCCTGATATTCCTGCAAAGCAATGGTAACATTGGGGAAATTATTGCCGTTGATTTCTGTATTCGGAATCGCACCGCCTACAATTTGGGTAATGCTTCCTAAACTTTGATTTACAGAAGTATAATCGGTTTTTAAACTGTTTTGTAAAGTATGTTTATGGTTAAAAGGTCCGTAAGCGATGAGATTATAACCGGCTCCGGTATCGAAAGTGAAATTGCCTTTGACAGTTTTTTTATCTTCAAAAGTCAGATTCATTTTCACTACCGGCAAGCCCGTTTTATAATCAAAAACAAGAGGTTTAGCTTTTCCGTCATAGACATAATTTCCAAAATTGTACAAATCGATTGTTTTAGTATCAAAATTGACTCTCGTTATAAAATTGCGAAGTAAATTGGCCCCGAATAAACCATCAAAAGCACCACTTTTCGGGAAAATTACCAATCCCTGATTTTTTAAAACCTGATCACCAATATAAATCGTATTATCAGCAGAGTACTGAACCTGATGGCTTCCGCCAACAACCGATGCCGATTTGGTTTTGGTAACCACAACCCCGGCTTTGTAAGCGCTGTCTGGGTTTAAAGCCATTCCGTCTGCACCTGTATCAAATTGCATGATGAATTCACGGTCTGATTTGTTCAGTTTTATTTTGATGGCAATTCCGCCCTCTAAAATTTCAAAAGGGATACTGGCTACTTTTTTGACTTCTGCATTTCGGGCAACACCGTATAATTTATCAAAATAGGTTACGTACAGTATTTTATTTGCTTCAGTGAAAACTATTTCGGATGCTTTTTTATCTTTTCCTTTAAAGAAAAAATGAACTGCAACACTGGTTTCATTTTTAGAAGCAACCGATTTTCCGATTTGCAAAGAATCCAGAGCAGGAAGAGCATTAAAAATTCCGTTCAGGTAAAATTCATTGGAAGATGAATCTCCGACACCTACTGTAAATTGTGGTGCCAGGAGTTCTTTCATGCTATTGTAATCTTTATTCTGAAAAGCTTTTTCGAAAGTTTCAAGCGATTTTTGAATATTGTCCTGAGCGCAAACCGCAAGACCAGAAAGTAATATCGCAGACAATAAAAACTTTTTCATTTTGGGTTATTTTTGTAAAGTGTATGGGTTCTTTGTAACGACTTTTTCTACACCAAAATCTTTCAGTAAAATGCCTTCATATTTTGTCCATTCTTCAGTCGTGTACAATTCTTTTGCTTCAGCAAGTAATTCTTTGAAGCCTTTCAAATCATTTGTTTTTTCAAACTCTTTTTTCTTGCGCTGTAAAATGGTGAAGACATGACCTGAAACGCTGGAACTTCCGTAATCCTTAGACAATTGACTTGCATTTTTCAGAAAAAAATCATCGTATTGTTTTCCAATCCTTAATCCGGTAATGATTACAAAAGGAACTTCTGCCAACAAAGAAGGCTGTGCTTTTAAGTAGGTATCAGCAACGTCAAAAGGAACATTTCGTTTGTTAGCCAAATAAGCCTGTACATAAAAATCCGGGTAATCGTTTTCCTGAATTTTTGTACTATATTTTTTGAAGTTCCCTTTTTGAGCAGCTTCTTTTACGTTTTGAAGCAAAGCTGTAAACTGATCTACAGACTGAAATCCGCCTGCATTATCAATGATTTTACCATCAGCATTTAAAAACAGAAAAGTTGGAAAACCGGTCACACCATATTTCATGCTTAGTTTTTTGCCAATTTCTTCTTTTAAAATATCCGATTTGAAAGTGACAAAATCAGCTTCTAAAACAGCTTTGACTTTTGGATCAGGAAAGACTTCCTTGTCCATTTGAGCACAAGGCATACAGCCTGTGAAATACAAATCGACAAAGATTAGTTTTTTCTCTGTCTGTGCTTGTTTTTTAGCTGATTCCCAGCTTTCATCTGTTGATGTTGTCTGTGCATTTAAGGCAATAGAAGACCAGGCAAGCAGCAAAAATGCACTTGCGATTTTAAATAAACGTTTCATAAAATGTGGTTTTTAGAAACCGAATGAAGAATAAATTTCATTCTTCATTCGGTACTTTAGTTTTTAAGTTTTAATTATCTAACCCGATAAGAAACATCGACAATTTTGCATAAGCCAGGATAACTGCTTTCCAAAACTAAATCTCCGTTTACAGGTGGAACTGTGTATAATTCTAATTTTCCAGTTGTGCTGTAAGTACCTAAAATTAATTTGCTGATTACTTTTGAGCCTCTTTTACTGAACCCCAGATAGGTAATTTCTTCATTTCCTTTATCTAGCATCAATTTTGCAGATTGAGTTCCACTATCATACTCATACACTTTGTTTCCAACAGTATAAAATAAATATCCAGCATCCGGACTTACGGCAAATTTTGTTGCTTTGTCTAAATCCGGAGCATTCAGCATTTCTTTGTAGTATGTCTGTACAGCAGTTGTATTAAAACGCAGCAGATAGAATTTTCCTGTAGAAATGTTCTTTAATACTGCAAAGCTTTCGTTCAGATTAAAATTAGAAGTGGTCATATAAACCAGTTCGCAATTAGGATTATTCCAGTCTAATACTGTTGGAGAAGCAGTAACCGGAGGCATGGCTGAACAATTTCCTTTTGAATTACTGTAACGCAGAAAACGATGTTTTTCAACATCAAAAAAGACAGGAGTTCCTGTTGCTGAACTTTCTGCAATAAAAGGTGCAGCATAGAAAGTTTTAGTTTCCAGATCTACTTTATTTTGAGGCAATCCATATCTGGTTTGCAGTGCTCTATTAAAATAATAGATATTGCCATCTTTATACAGGTAATTTTCTGATCCGGCTCCAGGACATTTCATAAAATCTACTGCAAAATTTGTTGGAAAACTCCCTCCAATGGTTTCATAAGCTATATTCATGGTCTGATTCCATGCAAAAGAATCGGGCTCCAGTCTTGCTGTTCCGGATTCTGATGCCGTTACATAGACTCCATAAATAACACTTCCTGCTAAAGGTCCGCTAAAGCACTCCACATCTACTGCTTTTCCGCTTAATTTGAGTGCAGATCCAGCAGCATCTAAGACATCGTTTATAATACGAGGCTGTGGAATACCGGGAATTATAGAAACCATATCAAGTCTGGCTTTACCGTCAACATCCCCAACAACCAGCCATCCTTCATAAATAGAGGATACGACATTTAATGTTATAATGGGCTGCTGCCAGTTTATTCCTGTTACTTTATCTTTGATGAAATAATATAGATTGTATTTCGCTGGAGGCAATTTTAAAATACCTTCAAGATTTTTAGTGGTGGCAATAGTCGTTCTGGCTTCAATGGCTAATTTTGCCGGATTTAAGGCAACCCATTTGTATTCATAACGATCAGGATCTGTTCCGTCATCTAAAGTTGGTTTTATGTTGGGGGTTATATTAAAATCATCCCCTGTATAAACAGTATATTCTTCTTGTATTCCGGTTACTTCCAGTTCATTTATTTTCTCATAATTGTAATTTCCTTCATCGCTTACACATCCGTATGTCAAAAAGAGAAGCGTTATTATGGCTGTCTGTATTTTTATATTTTTAAACATCACATTATATTTTTAAATTAAAGAATGGTTGTTAAGGAAATAGCATTTCTTTTCCGTCTTCCTCATAAATAGTATTGCCACTAGCTTTCTGATCGGCCAGATAACGTTTCATAAAACTTGCATAATACAATACTTCAGGTATTGAAAGCCCTGGTGAACCCTGCGTCTGATTAAACATTTCCGGTTCTAAATTCATCAGATCGCACATTAAAAAGAATTTTTTAGCCGTAAACACACCAAATGAGCCAGACTGCCATCCAATTGGCTGAATTAGCTTGTCTGTGAATGTTAATTTAAAACGAGTGTAATGAAGTTTTTTCTGTGTCAAAACATTTGTTACTCTGTCCTTCATATTTACAGTAAAAAATTCGTTTTCTTCCAGATTTAAAACTAATGTTACAGATTTGTCTTTTAAATCTAAAGCTCTGTGAACAGTTACTGGAATAGAGTCTATTTCTTTGCCGGCATGCAGAACAATATTTTCAGGCAAAGAAAAATGTGTACCTAAAATTGCTGTACTTGAAGGATCTACCGAAACTTTTATCTTTCGATCAACATCGCTTACAGTTCCCTGAACTCGTACAGGAATATTATAAATTCTTCCAGTAATAGAAGCTTCATCAAAACTAAAACTGAATCCGGTACTGTCTATAAGTGGTCCGTTGTTATATGCAGGGAATACTGCAAGCGGAAAATAAATGTTATTGGTGTCTTTATAAACTTCAATTTCTTCTTTATCACATGATGTCAGTCCTAACAGAGACAAAAGAGTGATACCTAAAATCAATATTTTTTTCATGATTACTTTTTTAATTTTGAAAATTAACTTCCGACTCTGGTAATGGTACTACATATTTAACTGCATTCATTGTAACATTTCCAGATGATGCGGAACCATTTGGAATTGCAGTCGAATTGATTCTTTTGTAGTAAAAAAACAATTGTCCTTCGCCAATAAATTCTTTTCTGTACTCTTTTGTAATTTCAGTAGCTAATACTGCAGTGGCAGCTAAATTGGTCAGACCTCTATTGAATCGAAGTGTGTTTAAAAAAGTAATACCATCAGCTGTTGCAGGTGCAGTTTCTGCAGCAATAAGATACAGTTCTGAAAGTTTAAACATCGGGATCTGTAAACGGAAAAATTTAGTTTTGTCTGTCACGTCTTCATATTTGAAAAATGTCTTCTGGGTTTTTCCTCCAGTAATTGGAATTTTCCAGCTTGGCAGGCTTCTGTAATCGTTATCATTAGACTCAAAAACAGCATTTATTCTGCTCAGCATAGGAGCATAAATATTAAAATCGTCTAAACTGGAATCAAAAAGTGCTTTTTGCTTGGTATATAAAGTATAATCGCTAAGAGCAAAGAAATTCTCAGCAGAAAAAATACGATCCGGATTAGAGGTGTTTGTAGCATCTAAGAATGGAGTCCAGGTAATAACAGGTTGTGTTTTTACAAAATTTATAACTTCATTTGCCACAGCAAAAGCTCCTGTTTTATCTCCAGCGTATAAAAGCACTCTGGCTTTCAAACATTTTGCAGCCAGTATATTCATTCTTTGTCCACGGTTCAAAGAATAATAGGGATTAGAATCAAACGCTGTAGAAGCATTATATTTTCCTGTAGTAAGAATAGGATCGTTTGCCAAAAGAGCTATTGCTGTGTCTAAATCGGTTGTGATTTTTGCAATAACATCTTTAGCCGGTAAAATCGGATTATTTGAGGTCACCGGAGCATCATAATAAGGTATTGAAGGATCTTCCGGAGCTACTTTATAAATTGGTCCGTACAATCTTAACATATCAAAATGCAGCATGGCCCGGATAGCAATAGCTTCTCCTTTTAAAAGAGCTGCTTTTTCAGCCGATATAATCCCGGAATGTTCGTCTATACTTTCTAAAAATTTATTTGCAGATAAAACTGTTGTAAAAGCACTTTCCCAAATTGCGGAAAAAGTATTTTTGAGAAGTGTTTCATCATACGAATACGTTGCTATTTTATTTTTAACATGTGATCCGGACATATTATACTGCTGTCCCAAAATTTCTACAGCATCCATAGTCAGTTGTCTGCCGTAAAGATTGTTTACAGCCATTTGAAGATAAAGTCCATTATGTACATTCTGTACACCGGCTTCTGAGCTGTATGCCTGATCCTCTAAAATTTTGTCTTGTGGCACAACATCCAAAAAATCACTACAGCTTACTATAGTTAGAGATGCAAGTAAAAGGAATGTAATTTTATATAAATACTTATTCATAATTTCTTTATTAAAATGATAAATTAAGACTCAGAGAATATATTCTTGAGAAAGGATACTCAATACCTCGTTCTGCTTTAATAGTTGAAACACGGAAGAATTCGTTTGCCAAAGCATTAAAACCTAATGCTGTTAAACCTGCTCTTTTTAACCAGACCCTGTCTGTAACACGGTAACCTAAACGAATAGATTCTCCTGAGATGTAATCATCTTTTTGGATAAAACGTGATGAGATTGGTGTATTATTGGTTAATCCTATCGCTTTAAATTGTGCCATCTGACCTGGAGTTGTCCAGCGGTCTGTAAAAGCTCTGGCATCCTGATTATCAAAAATATTGTCTCTCGAAATATTTTCTACCTTATTATACAAGGCAGAATTAAATCTTTCTGCACCAAAACTGTAACGCACAAACAATCCGAAACTAAATCCCTTGTAGTTTAAGTTTGTAGAAACCACTCCTGTAGCAGTTTCTCTGGAATTTCCCATTACTACTTCATCTTTTTTATCCAGAATAAAAGTCGTTTGGCCGTTTTTCTTTAAGAAAACTTCTCTACCAGTTGCCGGGTCAATTCCTAATGAAGGTACAGCCCAAAGATCGTTGCTACTTGCTCCGTCATAATATCTCGTTAAGCTGGTTGTTTTTTGTGCCTCAGAATTTAGAGAAGATAATGCGTTACCAAAACCTCCTAATTCATTGTCTCCTGTAGCTCCCATTAAGCCAATTCCCCAAACAAAATTGCGGCTTAAATCGTAGATGAAATTGTAGTTCATTTTTAATTCTAATCCCTGTGTAGTTAAGTAACCCACATTCAGAGGATAACCATTAAGTCCTGTTGAAGCAGCAAGATCTATTGATACAATCTGTGGAGACGTTTTACGTTTGTAAGCTCCCAAAGTCATTGTTAATCTGTTTCTAAACATAGCCAGATCTAATCCTAAAGACAAATCTCTGGTCCTTTGTGCTTCTAAATTTGGGTTTGCAATTTGAGAAACTCCTAATCCAGGACCAAAAACGTTTGTATTTGGATTGTATGAGTATACATCATAAGAAGCGAAACCTACTAAATTCTGGTTTCCGGTTTGACCGATATTGGCACGTATTTTAAAAATATTAACAATATCTTCGTTCATTTTGAATTCATTGTTGATATTCCAGCCAATACCTACACCCCAATAAGGCGAATATTTTTTGTTTGTTCCAAAATTTGTCGCACCTGAAATTGTCTGGGTAAAATCGAATAAAAATCTACGGTCGTAAGCGTAGTTAATCTGATTTGTTAAGTCGACGCTTCTTATTAATTCTGTATAAACATCAGGTTTGCCATTTGGCTCATATCCAAAAGCAAAGGAAGGATTTCCAGGAACTCCAAGTGGGAATCCTCGTAAAGATGTTTTGAAAGAATTATTTTTTGTTTCTAAAGCCGAAGCCCTAATGGTGTAGTTAAAAGAATGAACGCTTTTAAAAACATTAGAGTAAGTTGCACCCAGATTAGCATTCCATTTATCAGTCACAGCTTCATAGCTGCTGTATGTTCCTTTTTCTGTCGCAATATTACTTATAAAACGAGTATCGTCTGGAGAAACAAAAACCGTATTGTGATTATTAAGCCTTGAAACAGACAAAGCTCCAGTTGCTTTGATATGTGTGTTTACGTCATAATTAATAGCAAAGTTATTTGTGAAGTTAAAATCTTTTCCTTTATCATAACTTCCTAAAAAGACATTATAAAGCGGATTTGCCGGATGGTTTACAATTGTTTGTAAACTGGTTAATGGCAATGAACTTCCGTCCATATAGCGTGTGATGACTCCGTTTTCGTTATATTTTGGATAATACGGACTTGCTTTTGCCCAGGTTTCAAATGAACCATAATTTGACTCCTGATTATTTCCTCCGGAAATAAAAAATTGATTGCTAATGTTCAATTTGTTTTTTCTGTATGTCAAAGTTGTGTTGTAACCCCAGGTATCATGCTCTGATCCTTTCATGGTTCCTGTAAGCGTTTTATAATTTCCGGCAATGTTAAATCTAAATTCCTCAGAACCACCGCCAAAATTCAAACTGTGTCCCGATGTGATACCCATTTGAATCGGTTCGTTCAACCAATAAGTATTTACACCGCTTCGTACTGCTGCCAGACGTCTGTTATATTCTTTATCCCACGTTAAAGGCGTTGTTTCAGTAGTTCCATCCTTAACAATGAATGCACCGGAAAGTCTTTCAAATTCCAGTTTCTGTGCTGCATTCATTAAGTTGTAAACACTTAAATCTGCTAATTCATAAGAAGCATTATAGACATAGGAAAACTGTAATTTTCCAGGAAGAGGTTTGTTCGTTTCAATAACTACAACTCCGTTTGCAGAGCGGGATCCGTATAAAGCAGTTGAAGCAGCATCTTTCAATAAAGTTATACTTGCGATTCTGTTAATATCTAAATCTACAACCTGCTGTAAAGTAGTTGGAAAACCATCCAGTATAAATAGTGGTTGGTTAGGATCGTCTCTAAACTGGCTGTCTACCTGATTTGCCGTTAAACTTGTCTGGCCTCTCACCTCAATAGTAGGTAAAATGTTGGGGTTAGAACCTGTTATATTATTATTTACTACAATAAAAGAAGGATCCAGCGATTTTAAAGCCTGAACAGCATTTTGAGTAGAAACCTGTCTTAATTCTTCTCCTCTAAAAGTGGTTACTGCTCCGGTAATCAATTCTTTTTTACGAACAGTTACCCCTGTATTTATGACAACACCTTCTAATTGTTTGGTTTCTTCTTTTAGTGTAACGTTAATTACTTTTCGGTTATTAACAGCAACAATCTCAGCCGTATGTCCGATGTAAGTGAATAATAAAGTTCCGTCATTTGGGGCTGTAATGGTATATTTTCCGTCAAAATCTGTCTGAGCTGTTGCATTGGTTCCTCTAACTTTGATATTAACTCCCGGAAGCGGTTCTTTTTTGTCATTGGTCACCGTTCCTTTAATTTCAATTGATTTTGACTGCTGTACAACAACTTTTTCTACAGGTACAGTCTTTACCAAAATAGTATTGCCATTGGAAAAACTGAAGTTAAAATCTTTTCCCGGAAAACTGGCTTCCAGTAAATCATTGACTCTGATTTTTCCTTTTTTCAGATGTACTTTGGGTAATTTTTTAAATAAATCTTCCTGATAAATAAAGGTGTAGTTGGTTTGTTGTTTGATAAGGTCAAAAACTTCGTCAACAGTTACCGTTTTATCAGCTGTAATAACAATTTTTGCGTTTTGCGAAAAAAGATTTGCAGGGGTGAAACCAAAAATTGCAGTACAAAACAAGAAGATAAAAGCTCTCATAATGTTCATAATTAGTTTTTTTCTAAAATAGAAAAGAACGCTGGTTAATTTAAAATTCATAAATTTACATGTTAATTGGTTGGTTGGTTTTTAAAATTGATTAATTGATTATCGATACAGAAAGGGATAAAGTGCAGTACGGTGAGAGGTCTAAACTTTAATCCCTTTTCTTATTTTATTATTATTTTATGATCCTTTACTTCATAGGCATTAATAAAATTGATATTCCTGATTGTTGTTAATATGTCTTCGAGCTTTTGATTTTTATTTAATACTCCGTTAAATTTTACATTCCCTAAAGCCGGATCAGCAAAAACGATATCTACATCATACCATCTTGATAATACTCTGGCAATATCTTTTAACGGCATTCCTTTAAATACAAAAAGACCTTTTCTCCACGAAACTTCGTTGTAAACATCTACTTCGTATACAGCTATTTTAGGATTGTTTATATTTACTTTTGACTGTTCACCTGGTGCCAGAATTTCTTTTGCTTCGGCATTGTCAACAGCTACTTTGCCTTGTACAAGCGTGGTATATATTGATGTTTCGTCTCTGTAAGCTTTGATATTGAATTCGGTTCCGATAACCTCGACATTCTGCATTTGAGTTTTTACCTTAAATTTGGAACCTTTATGTTTAGTGCTTGGTGAAACTTCAAAATAAGCTTCTCCGTAAACTAGCTCTACCTGTCTCAGTTCGCCATCGGTAAAAGCAACCGGATATCTTAATTGTGATTCAGAGTTTAGCCAGACTTTTGTGCTGTCTGCCAGCTGGACAAAAAACTGCCCTCCACGCGGAATCGTTAAAAGATTGTTGGTAATGACCTGAGATTTATTTTTAGAATTGTAAATCAGTTTTTCGCCATTACTTGAAATATTTCCGGAGGTGTAGGCTTTCCCTTTTTCTAAAGCAACAACAGAACCGTCCTCAAGTGTAAGTGTTGCTTTGTCACTTCCAATTAGTATATTCTTATCTGTGTTGGCAGTTTTGTTTCCTTTTATTGTGTGGTCTGTATTGAATAATAAAGTAATCGAAATCAGCATAGCAACAGATGCAGCAGCCAGAACCTTAAATGTAGTTCCGGTATAAAATGGCCTGATTGGTACTATTTTAACTTCCTCAGGTTTTATTGCATCCTGAATCCGATTCAGTATTTTATTCTGAATGTCTTCTTTCGGGCCTAAGGTTTCATCCCAATCAGAAGCTGTTTGAAAGCTTTCGTAATAATTGAGTAATTTTTTATTCTCCTCCAAATTGGTATCTCCAGAAAGATATCTGTTTAATAACACCAAAAATTCTTCTTTTTCCATTTTTTTTATATTAATCCAGGAGTCTCAAATAGTATGTATACAAAATGAGCTGTATCCCCTAGTCGGGATAGCATTTTTTTTATTTTTTTTTAAAATTTGGGGAAAACGTCTCGAAAAACGCGGGAAATCGGTATTCAAAAAAGCTGGCCTACATTCAATAAATTAGTTTTGATTGCAAATGGATACTTATTTTATCAGATTTTTTGAAAGCCATAAAACCATTGCCATACTCGTACTGCTGCCCATAGATAAACGGATAGTCTGAAGTGCTTTTGTAATATGGTTTTCAACAGTTTTTGTAGAAATATCTAATTGAGCTGCGATTTCTTTGTGGCTTAATTGTTCCTCACGACTTAGTTTATAAACCTGCTGGCATTTTTGCGGAAGGCTTTCCACAATAGCATTAATTTGTTCAACAAGTTCTTCGTGCATCAATAAGGTTTCCGGAGTTGCATATTGAAAACGCTTGTCCAGATCATCAAAAAGCTCGACATGAATTTTGTCTTTGTTCTTTTTAAAATGACTAAAAACCTGATAACGGGCACAGGCATACATGTAACCTTTTAAAGAAATATGAATTTCAAGTTTTTCACGGTTGTTCCAGATGTTCATAAAGATATCCTGAATGATATCTTCGCACATTTCTTTGTCTTTTAATATGTTGTAGGCAGACATAAACAAACACTGCCAAAACCTGTTGTATAATTCGGTCAAAGCAGACTCTTCGCCATTGCGCAGGCGGTCAATTAATACTTTATCCTCATTTAAAACTAGATTCGACAAGTGGTATTACTTTGTTAACTGAAAAATTCGTAACAAACATACTAAAATAATTCAATGATTTTAATTTATTGTCAGTCAATAGCCTTGTTTGGTTTTTATTTGAAAATTCTGCTTAATTTGTAAATGTGCTAATTTAATAAGAATTTAAAGTTTGGAAATTTAATATTACCCAATTCTTCGATGCTATAAAAACAGATTTCCTAAAACTGATTGAACGGTATAATTTTTAAATTAAGATTAAGAACTTGTTTTAAAAAGGTTTCCGTGTAGCGAATTTCTTCAAAAGAGAAAGGGGATAAGTAAATAGAAGATGTAGTTTTATATCTGTGGGTTATTTCTCTTTTACAATCTGATGGCGTAGCCTGCTGAGCGACTGAGGAGTAATTTTTAAATAAGAAGCAATATATTGTTGCGGAACGTGTTGTGCAAGGGAAGGGTAGCGGCTTATAAATTCCAGATATTTAGTTTTGGCATTGCCGTAATTTAAGAAGTCATTGTCTTTGATTTTATTTAAAAGATGCGCTTCGGTTAAAGTTTTCAGGTAAATATAAAAGTTAGGAATTCTTTCTGTGAGTTGATCGATTGTCTTTTTAGAAAGAAAAAGAACACGGGTATTGGCAACAGCCTGAAAAGCATCTTTACAGGGCAGTGAACAGTTGTAGCTTTCCAGGTCTACAAAAAACTGATTTTCGCGCACAAAATATTTGGTTACTTCACCTTCTTTACCGGAAGTATAAACTCTTACGATTCCTTCTTCTATAAAACCAACCCTGTTTGTGATTTTACCAAAATCCTGAATAATTTCATTCGGCTTAAAAGAGTCTTCTTCAAACAAAAGTGAGATTTCTTCAATGGCATTTGCTGTTAGAATGCCCCCAAAACCCAAAACAGATTTTAATTTTTCCATGATATAGTAACTCGTTATTGAAATTCAAGATGACTGTCAGGCTGAGCGGAGTCGAAGCCTCTTGCGGTTAAAAAACCTTCGGCCCGCTCAGATGACATTATTTCTACAATTTATAAATCCATTTTGGCTATTTACTTTTAATAAAATTAGATTTTAAGCCAATTTTGCTCTATGGGTCGCTATTTTACAATCCCCAAATCTATTACGCTTTTGGCGCAGGATAAAATAGCTTTTTCCATTGGCAATGGCTGCCAGTTTAGCTCTTTTATAGCTTTTGACCGGTCTATTTTTCTTTTTATTCCCAAATCGATTAAGATTGGTTTTAATGATGTTTCGAAATTAGAGAGCAATTTAACAAAAAAATCAGGTAATTCTTTCAACGGAATCTTTCTGGCAGGATATTCTTTTTTCAAAACTCCGGCAATACTTTTAAAAGACAAGTACCCGGAAGAGGCCAGATAGCGCTGGTGGTTGGCCTGAGGTAATTCCATGGCCCTGATCAGCAAATCGGCAACGGAACGCACATCAATAATTTCGACACCAATTTTTGGAACAGCTGGCATGCTTCCGTCAATGGCTTTGATGACAATATTTGCCGAAGTTCCAAAATCTTCTTCAAGGACAGGTCCTAAAATAGCGCCAGGCAAAACAGTAACCAGTTCTAAACCTGGATTAGATTTAATAAAATCCCAGGCAGCTTTTTCGGCAATGGTTTTACTTCTGAAATAAGGAGTCGAATCTTTTTTGTTCAATTCGTTTGTCCAGTCATTTTCGGTAAAAGTAGTGCCAAGTTCTTTTTTGCTCTTACCATAAACCACTGCTGCTATTGATGATGTAATGACAACTCGCTTTACATTATTGTCAACAGCGCTTTTCAGGATGTTCAGTGCGCCGTTTCTGGCTGGCTCAATAAGTTCAGATTCATGTTTTGGGAGTTCACGCGGAAAAGGTGAAGCAATATGCTGAATGAAATCTATATTTTTTGTGAGTTCAGCCCATTTAGCAGCATCGTTCAAATCGGCTTCAACAATGGTTAAGTGCTCAATATGTGGCGTATGTTTTTTAATAATGGTTTTTAATTCATTTGCCCTGCGTAAATCCCGCACGGTGCCTGTAACTTTATAGCCTTTGTTTAATAACTGAATAGCGGTGTGAGAGCCTAAGAAACCAGATATTCCGGTAAGTAATACTTGTTTATTGTTTAAATTGTGTTCCATTGTTTTAGATTTTGATTTAAACAAAATTACCAATGGCTTTTCAGCAGGCAATTACCATTTGTTAAGAAATAAAAAAACGAATCAATTTTAAAAATGCCCGGGTTCCAAAAGATTTTATTTTAAAGTCTTAAAACTATCGGTAAAACATTCTGTGAGGAATATTAAAAATTAGTTTTATCTTAGCAGTAATGAAAGATTTTTTAATTCGGATTTCCTCAAAAAAAACAATGAAAAGCATTGAAGAAAAGGAAGTTGAAATATTTAGAAGAAACTCCAATACAATCGAAATTAATTAAAATTATCCTCATAAAATGAATAAGCAGATCTACAATCTTCTATTAGCAGATGATGATGACGATGATTGTATCTTTTTCAGGGAAGCCCTTGATGAGCTTTCACTTCCTGTAGTGCTTACAACTGTGCATGATGGAGTTGAGCTTATGGAGTATCTGGAAACTACTGGTGATAATTTGCCTGATATACTTTTTCTTGATTTAAATATGCCACGCAAAAACGGACATGAATGCCTGACAGAAATAAAGGATATTGAAGTATTAAAACAGCTTCCCGTAATTATTTTTTCGACTTCATTGGATACTAAAAATGTAGATTTACTCTATGATATGGGGGCGACTTATTACATTAGCAAGCCGGGCGATTTTTCAAAATTAAAAAAAGTAATCTCAGATGCATTCGTTAAAGCATCCGAAAATAATTTCAAACAACCTGACCGGGCGCAGTTTGTGCTTCAACCTTAAAACCGTTTTCGAATGAGCTTTACCAATAAAGAGCATTATTTTTTGGCCGATGGAGGAGAAATGGGAGAATTGATCCGGTCTAAAGACTGGAGTAAAACATCTTTAGGAAATCCTGACAACTGGCCGAAAAGTCTTCAGACAATGGTCTCAGTAATGCTTAATAATTCGTTCGGTATGTATATTGCCTGGGGGAATGATTATACACAACTGTATAATGATGCATTTCGTCCTATTCTGGGATGTATCAAACATCCGGATGCTATAGGAATCAGTTCAAAAGAAACATTTTCAGAAATATGGGAGACGATTGGGCCTATGTTTGATGATGTTATGAAGGGAAAATCAGTTGGTTCTCCTGACTTCATGATGGTATTAAACCGGAATGGTTTTAATGAAGAATGTTATTTTGATTTCTCTTACAGTCCGATAAAAAATGAAAATGGAGAAGTAGGAGGGGTTCTGGTAACGGTTATTGAAACTACAGAAAAGAAAAAAGCAACCGAAGCATTAAAAGAAAGTAATGCTAGGTTCATAAATAACATCATGCAGGCACCTGTACCAATGTGTGTGTTTAGAGGTAAGGATCATATTGTAGAAATTGCAAATACACAAATGATTCAGTTAATGGGGATCGAAGCAGAAAAGATAATAAATCAGCCTGTTTTTAAAGTGTTGCCCCAGTCAAAAGCACTGGAGGATATTTTGGATAATGTTTTTAAAACGGGTGAAATTTTTGTTGCAAATGAACAGCTTGTAAAACTAATACGAAATGGTCATACAGAAAACAGGTATGTTAATTATGTCTATGAAGCCCTTACAGAGCCCAACGGAACGATTTCCGGTGTTGTGGCTATTGCAATTGAAGTAACCGCTCAGGTTTTAGCCCGTTCGAAAGTTGAGGAAAGTGAACAAAAAATAAGGCAATTGGTAGAAAATGCGCCTTTCCCGATTGGCGTCTACGTTGGAAAAGAAATGCGCATCGAACTAGCCAATCAGTCTATTATGGATGTTTGGGGAAAAGGGAATGATGTGATAGGGAAATTATACAGAGACATCTTGCCGGAGCTTGAAAATCAACAGGTTTTTGAACAGCTTAATACCGTATTTGAAACAGGTGAATCTTTCCACAGCAAAAGTACTCAGATAGATCTTACAATAAACGGTAAATTAGAAACCTTTTATTTCAATTATAGCTTTACACCGTTATATGATATCAATGGTAATGTTTATGGTGTAATGAATACTGCAGCTGATCTTACTGATTTGTATGTTGCCAAGAAAAAAATAGAAGAAGCTGATAAACGTTTTCGTGATATTGTAAGACAGACTCCGGTTGGAATTACGATTCTCAGAGGGGCTCAGTATGTAGCTGAAATGGCAAATGAAGCGTATCTTAAATTGGTAGACAAAGAAGAAAGTTCCTTTGTTGGGAAGCCGTTATTTGAATCATTGCCCGAAGTGGAAACAACGGTAAGTTTACTGCTTGAAAATGTTTTAAAAACAGGAATTCCGTATCATGGAAATGAAGTGCCGGTTCCGTTGAGCCGTTTCGGAAAATTGGAAGTTTCTTATTTTGATTTTCTTTATTATCCTTTAAAAGAAGAAGACGGCTCTATTTCAGGTATTATCGTAACCGTTACAGAGGTAAGCGAAAAAGTACAGGCACGTAAAAAAATTGAGCAAAACGAAGAAAGGCTGAATATACTTGTCGAAGCCAGTGAACTGGGAACCTGGGAAATCAATATTAAGACCAAAGAATTAAGGTATTCTAAAAGATACCTTGAAATTGTTGGCGGATATAAAGAACAGATTGATTTAACCCACGAACAATTGCTATCCCATCTTCATCCTGATGATATGCACATCAGAAATGAGGCCCTGGAAGATGCTCTTCTTTCTGGAAACCTGAACTATGAAGCCCGATTGATTTGGGAAGATAAATCTATTCACTGGATGGAAGGGAAGGGGAAAGTTTTTTATGATGAAAATGGTAATCCTGAAAAATTAATAGGGACAATCAGGGACACTACAGTAGAAAAAAAGCGACAACAGGCAATAGAGGAAAGTGAAAAAAGGTTTCGTTCCTTAACAGAAAGTATTCCACAGCTCATTTGGGAAACTGATGAAAAAGGGAATGCCTTGTTTACATCAGGAAAATGGTTCGAATATACAGGAGTTCAGCCGGGAGAGGAAAACAGCTGGAAAGAAATGATACATCCTGATGATTTTGAAGAGAATATAAAAATATGGAGCCATTCATTAGCAACCGGTGAAGGCTACAGGGCTGATGTAAGGATCAAAAGTAAAGACGGAACTTACAGATGGCATGCTGTAATAGGCGAGCCGATACGAAATGAAAAGAATGAAATTATAAAATGGGTAGGAGCATTTACAGATATTCATGCTGAGAAAGCTTTTGCACATGAATTGGAACAACAAGTTAATACCCGTACCAAAGAATTAAATATGATAAATGAATCACTCAGAAAAAGTGAAGAGCGTTATCATTTAATGGTTGAAGAAGTGCAGGATTATGCGATATTGTACCTGAATCGTGAAGGAATAGTGGAGAATTGGAATGTCGGAGCAGAAAAAATTAAAGGATATAATGCCGGGCAAATTGTCGGGAAATCTTTTTCTGTTTTTTATACAGAAGAAGACCAAAAAAACAATCTGCCTCATAAACTGCTTGAAATTGCCCGTGAAAAAGGCAAAGCAGTTCATCAGGGATGGCGTGTGCGAAAAAATGGCACCTTGTTTTGGGCAAGTGTTGTTATCACAGCAATACATAACAAAAAAAAGGAAGTTATAGGTTTCTCAAAAGTAACGCACGACCTCACAGAAAAAAAAGAAGCAGATGACAAACTAAAACAGAATGCACTGGAGCTCGAGCAAAAAAATGCAGAACTGGAGCAAATGAATAAGGAACTACAGTCTTTTGCCTATATTTCAAGCCATGATTTACAGGAACCTCTACGAAAAATACAGACTTTTGCAACCCAGATAATGGAAAAAGAATCGGATAACTTATCAGATTTTGGAAAAGATAAATTTCAAAGAATGCAGAATGCAGCCAAGCGAATGCAGACCCTGATTAATGATCTCTTATCGTATTCCAGAACCAATATTCAGGAAAGGGTATTTGAAAAAACCGATTTGTCTAAAATTATAGACGAGGTAAAAGAAGACCTCAAAGAAGAACTGGAACAGAAGAAAGCAGTTATCGAAAAAGGGAAAACCTTTGAAGTAGATCTTATTCCGTTTCAGTTTAGGCAGCTGCTTTATAATTTAGTAAGTAATTCGATTAAATTCTCCAGACCCGAAATTCCGGCAGTAATAAAAATTAATTCAGAAATAGTAAAAGGGGCAGAGGTTAATAATAAAAAAGCGAAAGAAGATATCGACTATTGCCACATCAGTATTTCAGATAATGGTATCGGTTTTGATCAGCAATACAGTATAAAAATATTCGAAGTGTTTCAGCGTTTGCACGGGAAACTCGAATATACGGGAACAGGTATCGGACTCGCAATTGTAAAAAAGATTGTGGACAACCATAACGGATTTATTTCGGCAAACGGAGAAGAAAACGAAGGGGCTACTTTTGATATTTATATTCCCGTAAGTGAAATTAATCTTAAGCAAAATTAACAGTTCGAGGAAGTTTTATAGAATTTTAAATAATTCCCTGAATAATACAGTTTTTTATAAGTTGAGCCGTGTTTTTGGATTCGGATTTGGTCAGTATATTATTGCGATGTTTTTTTACGGTTAAAGGACTAATAAAAAGTTTTTCGGCAATTTCAGTATTGTTTAAGCCATTTGCAATCAGTTTGATAATGTCGATTTCTCTCTTTGAAAATTCTGTTAAAACCTGATTTTCTTCTTCTAAACTTAAATTCATAAAAGAAGGCTCTCCATTTAGACCAATAAGAGATATTTTATAAGTATTAAAATTACTCAAATGGTCAATTCGGGTATGGATGTTTAATGATTTTCCGTAGCCTCCATTATCATCCATAGTCAACATAATGGCCTGATGGTTAAACAAAGCATATTCTCCGTTTTCGAGTCTCGCTCTGTGGCTGTAGCTTATTTTGTAGTTTAATAATTTTTCACGCCCTATTTTTTCCTGAAAAAAGGTTGTCAAAAAAGCTTCTGCTTTTATTACAAATTCAATATCATCCGGATGAATAGCTCCCAGTATATCATTAAAAGTTATGGTTTCCGGACTGAAATTGTGCATTTCAAACAGGGAAGGACTGATATGTGAGAGTGACATATCAAAAAAATCAATGATATAAAAAGAAAACGGACCAGTACTGATTATTGAGTTTGTGAGGTCATCAAAAGTAATTTGATGTAGTTTTGTAGTTTTGATGGTTCTGTTGGAAAACCAGACATTATGAAGACTTTGAATCTCAGGAAGCATATTTTTAGGCTTAAACATTTGTTAAAGTAAATTAACGCAAAATAAACGTTAAATCAAATGATTCTATACCATATTTTCCTGCAAAAAAATATTGGCACTGAAAGAAGTAAATTAAGGTTTTTGTTTAATCTTTTGAAATATTTTTGATAACGATATTTTTAAAATCAATAGGGGAACTTTCATAGTTTAAGGAAATTCTGCCTTCGGTAGAAGAAGCTTCTATACACTCGTTAACCAGCTTTCCGTTCAGGTATTGTATGATTTTACCATTAAACGATTTGATAACAACAGAGTTCCATTCGCCATAAGGCTTTTCGTTTTCAATAAATTTGGGAGAAGTCACACTTGCGCCTGCCTCAACAAGCTTTCCATTTACTTTTGCAGTTACCTGATCTAAAAAAATAAAATCACCGGTAGTATTTTCTTTTATTTGAAACTGAATTCCCTTTGGCCAGATTTTGTCTGGGTAATCAGCAGGGATGTTGTACATGACACCGCTGTTTTTTTTGTTTTTTGTTTTAAATTTCTCTTCAACATTCCATCTGTATTCTAAACTAAGCTCAAAGTTTTTATAGCTTTTATTAGACATTAGGTAACCATTGATTTCACCATACATTCTGATCATACCGTCTGAAAACTCATAAACTTCTGAAGGTTTTTGTTTTTCAGTACTGTTTTTTGTAAAAGCATACCAGTCGTTTTCTGATAAACTTTTTTGCTGAACAGCACATGAATTTAAAAGTAAAAGAAAAGCAAAGGCAAAAGTTATTTTTTGGAACATAAGTAGAAAATTAAAAACGAAATGAATTTGACTGTTTAAAGCCGTAAAAATAAGGAATAGAAAACTTAGGAAGATTATTTAAAATTATGTTTTTTTTGAAAATAAGTTATATATGGATATGTTTTGAATATGATAAGCTTTATAAGAAGTATTACAATAAAAACACAAAAGGCTGAATCGAGACAGCCTCTTTTCTATTCAGGTACCTATCGGAGAAATCTTTTATTTACGCAATTCTCAACAGCTTGATTTTACTTTTGAGGCAACCTCTTTGTAGGCCTTAAGAATCTGTTTTCGAACCACTTTTTGCTGGATTTGAAGAAAATTTGTTAAATTAATTTTGCAAAAAAAACACTCTAAAACTTCATTGAAATCAATGCTTTAACTTTTACCTAATAAAAAAACTCAAATCCAATAAATCAATAACTAGAAAAGCTGTTAGAGATAAATTCAGGATATCTAAAAAGATAAGAATTGATAGTTTTCAGTATTATAATAACCCGTTGGTTGAAATTAAAAATAAGTCTCAGGCTGAGTCCATTCGGCTTCTCTCAGGATAAACTCAGTCGAAGCCCCTTCGTGTACAAAAACCTTCGACTCCGCTCAGGATGACACCAATTCCTTAAGTTATAAATGATATTTTATTCCCGATTTTATACTTTTTATAATCAAATCAATTTTTTTAATCAATTTCACCCAACGGGTTATAATACAAATAAAGTATCGTAATTAATCTATTGCAAAACTTTGCACAAACAAACAAACAAATATTTTAACTAATACGTTTTGTTTTGTTAACATTTACTTTCAATAAAGTAAGAAAAAGAATTTTAAATTGTTTTATTTTGACTCTTTTTTAATATAATATATTATTTTTTTAATGAAAGTACAATATTTAATAAGTAGTAAAATAAAAATTACAATATTTTGTTTGATGTTTTTAATATCTAAAAACTCCATATTTTCACAAGAGCGATATGCCCCTGGTGAAATTAAAAACATTATTCCTGAAGGAGATTTGACTGCCTCTCCCGATGTTGCATCATTCCAAAAAATGAATCTTTTTGATGTTAATTTATATACTGGAAAAGCAGATATATCAATACCTCTTTATGAAATTAAATTGGGAGATTTAATAATTCCAATCAAAATTGATTATAATACTGAAGGAATAAAAATAGATGATTTTGCTTCATGCGTTGGTTTGAACTGGAGTCTTTCTGCCGGTGGTAGCATTGTTCGAATAGTTAAAGATTTTCCAGACAACGAAGTCAGTTATGGTTTATATTCTGAGTACGACTGGGATTTGGGAGTAATTTTAAATCCCAGACTCACAGGATATGGATTTAATAGAAAAGCTGCTAATGCATCAACAGATTATTTAGCTTGGGGGCTTCCAACCGATTTGCAGTATATTCTGAAAACATGATTCAGGATTATACTCCGTTGCCTGGAGGCTTGGGAGATGTTTATGGTATTGAAAAAGATCTTTCTCCAGATATATTTATTGCTCATGGACCTGGAATAAACTCTAAATTTACCTGTATCAATAATTCACAAAAAGAAATCTATCCAAACAGTGGCAATATTTTTACAAGCTATTTTTTGGATAATGTTGGATATAAAATGGAGTCTGTTTTAATTGATAAAAAGACTATCATGGGATATGGCTTTTTTTCTGCGGGTAGCGGTAGTATGTTTCAAACTCATTTTGGAAGGACAGGCAATATAACTAAAGATTTTTCGGAGTTTAATATTACTAATGAAAAAGGTGTTAATTACAAGTTTGCTGAAGAGGAATTAAGTGAATCAATTTTAATTCCTTCTAATCTTAATGAAATTAATGACCACTTTCCCATATTTGAACAGGAGAATTCACATATTAATATGGTAATGAACAATTATTATAAAAGAATTCATACGTGGAATTTGAAAGCAATTACAAATAAAACTATTAATAAAACTGTGAATTTCGAATATGAAACTTATGGAAATAACTATGCCGTTGTAAATACATATTCTACTGGATATTCGAAAGTAAATCTACCCCCAAATCCCTTAACTTCCGATATATGTGCTTTGGATTTCCTTTCAGAACCCGTAGATCCGCTTTTTCATAAAACAGGAGCAGAAAAATATTGGGTAAAAAACCCAAGAAAAAAAAGGTTGACAAAAATAATTTTTGACCAAGGTCAAGTTGATTTCATTTACAATAATAACAGACTGGATTTTCCTGGAGAAAAATCTTTAGATGAAATTATTGTAAAAAATTTTAAGAATGAAATAGTGAGCCGTTACACTTTTAGCTATTCTTATTTTGATTCGAAAGAGGGCTGTACTTTACCAGAATGCAAAAGATTAAAACTTGTTTCCTTAAGCCAAATAGGGGCTAATGGCAAGATATTATCTCATACTTTTGATTATGAAGACACCAGAAAATTACCTAAAAGAGGTTCTTTGGAACAAGATTATTTTGGGTATTATAATAATAATGGACTAGTAGGAGTAACTTCTAGTACTGAATCTGTTTATCTGCCTAAACTTTATTTTTACAAAGACGGAGGAATAAATTCAATATTGCCTTTTAAGAAAAAATTAGATCCAAACTTCATTGAAATTCCAGGACTTATAGACTTAACTCCCAATGATTATTCATTGACAGGATTGTTAAAAAAAATCAAATATCCTACAGGTGGTTCTCTGGAGCTTAATTATGAAAATAACACTTTTAAATTTGCAAATCAGGAGTATGTATCTGGGGGAGCAAGAATTGTCAGTCAAATTTTATCTGATAACGGTATGATAAAGAAAAAAAATGAATACCAATATATTGAAGATGATGGGTCTACATCTGGCTACGTAAATAATCTTCCGGTTTTTGGATATCCGTCACTTTATAAATTGAATCCCTATAAAGTATATTCCTTTATTGTATATGATAAACCCAAATCAAATATTACGTTAACTAACGGAAGTTGTGTAGGATATTCTAAAGTTATCGAAAAAGAAGTTGATAATGGATATACAATTTATAATTTTACTTCACCAAAAACGATTACTGATGTTGAGGAAGTTAGAACACCAGTGAATAGTAATGTATTCCCTTTTTTAGGGGCTTGGGCTGAAAATTATGATTGTACCCAATCTCTCATTCTAAATTCGGCATACCCTAGTATCGCAAGAGTTGATAATGATTATATGAGGGGGAAGTTATTATCAAAAGAAATCTTTGATAAATTCAATCATCGACTATATACTGAAGAATTTAATTATTTTAATAGAGATCTGTCTGAACTTAATTTATTCAAATATTTTGGTATTACGAAAGAATCAGATCTACAAGATATTTCATATGTTTTTCGTGTTGATTCAAAAATAAAAACTTCGCAATACTTAAATAATTCGATTATAAAAACTTCTATATTGAACAGTAACCTCTCTACAACTACTACTTTTGAATACACACCCTTTTATCCTCTAATCCAAAAGGAAACATATACTGCAAATGGTTCAGATATAATCACGAATAAATATTATTGCTTTAACTCAGAAGTTTCCGCAAATCCTCAGATGACCGAATTATTAAACCAAAACAGAATAAGTGAATTAATAAAGGAAAATACATATAGAGGTAGTAATATTTTAAGTACTAGCCAATTTAACTATAATAATTTTAATGGAATTATAGATACAAAAAGTATTTCAACATCTAAGGGATTGAATTTACTAGAAGAACAGGATGTAATTGACCAGCGGGATGAATATGGAAATATAATCCAATATCATAATAAAGCGGGACTATTTACTTCTATAATATGGGGTTATAATAAAAGTGAGCCTATAGCCAAAATAGAAAATGCATCATATAGTCAGATTATATCATATGTTTCAAACCTTCAAAATCTCTCAAATACAGGAACTGAATCCAATTTAATCGTAGCATTAAATGATTTAAGAACAGCATTTCCTAATGCAGTGATATTTACATACACATACAAACCTCTCATAGGAATAACAAGTAAAACAGATTCTAAAGGCTACACCAATTATTATGAGTATGACGAATTCAATCGCTTGAAATCCACCAAGGATGCAGAAGGTAAAATACTGTCTAATTATCAATATAACTATAAGCAATAATCCAAGTATGAAAAAATATCTATTAGCTCTAATTTTGTGCAGCTTTTATTGTTTAAATGCTAAAACTGCTATTAGTTTCAATAACCCTATACCAAAGAGTACAGTCACAAATACCCAATATCCGGATTATTACCAAAGTGTCGAAGCTCGTTATTTGTCCAACACAAATGATTGGACTTCCGATGGTGCAAATGGAACAATCGAGATTTCCAATAATAATCTATATGTCGGTTTTGACCCTTCCTGGACCTACGGCCAACAAATAACTACAGGAGTTATTGCTTACATCAACATATACCCTGCCTTGCCTACTATCGAACTGGGGCCTATCTATGGCAATGGGCAGGAAACCGGATATTATGCCAAGATAGAAGACAACAACCTGGTGGTTTACACTCCAAATAATTACAGCGGAGTTTATTACACGTCCCTTTATTTTGGCATATCGATTGATTTGAATTGTGCAAAGAATTGGTATAAAGATATGGATGGCGACGGATTTGGAGACCCTAATTCCATTGCTATCATGGATTGTTACCAGCCTGATTACTACTATGTAGATAATAATTTAGACTGCAATGACCAAAGTAACACCGTCACTGAAATGCGGAATTGGTATGTTGATGCAGATAATGACAGTTATGGGGATTATCTGGATCAGAATCCCATTGCAAGTTGCCAAAAACCATCTTTTGGAAATTACGTCAGCAACAATTTAGACTGTGAAGATTCAAATAATACTATAAATCCTGCGACTGTCTGGTATGTTGATTCCGACAACGATGGGTTTGGCGACTCGAATGCTGCTCCAATTGCATCCTGCACAAAACCGGTCGGCAATTATGTAACCAACAAATTGGACAGCTGCCCTACTGAATATAACACTTCTAATAATGGCTGCCCAGTTACTATTAATAACATTAATGAAAATTATATTCGGGTCATTTCACCTACCATTCCTAGTACTAGCGTCAATGGTTTGTTAGCTGACCAAAAAACGGAAGAAATCACTTATTTTGATGGCCTTGGTCGTCCTATGCAAAAAATTGGCATTGCTGCAGGAGGAAGTGGTGAAGACATTATTACCCATATTGAATACGATAATTTTGGAAGACAGGACAAAGAACATTTGCCCTATGCAGAAACCAGCAATGAAGGTCTTCTTAGAACAGGAGATATTGCACTGGGAACTAAAAATTTCTACAATACGGCTAAATACGAAAATACCACCAATCCTTATTCTCAAAAAGAATTTGAGGCCTCACCGCTTAACAGGATTTTAAAACAGGCCGCTCCCGGAAATGATTGGAAGCTTGGAAACGGTCACGAAATAAGACTGGATTACCAGACTAATACCAATGCCGATCAGGTAAGGCGATTTGAGGTTTCTTTTATAGGTGGAAACACAGAAAACCCTTATTTAGAAGACAAAGGTATTTATGATCCTGCACAATTATACAAAACAGTTACTAAAGATGAGAATTGGACTGCAAACCAGGGATTTCCAAGCAATCATACTGCCCAAGAGTTTAAAGACAAAGAAAATCGTATTATTTTAAAAAGGACTTTTGATACAGGAAGATGGCATGATACTTATTATGTGTATGATGATTATGGAAATTTGACTTATGTATTGCCTCCCAAGCTTTTTACATACCATTCTATAACACAGTCCTTATTAGGGCTTTCTTCATACTTTTCTTCCGATTATTATTATTTTACTTTTTTTAATTCAGCTCAAAGTGATTCCGCTTATTTTGATGTAGGGCAAATAGGGGAGGATACATTAAATATCGTTCTTTATGAGTATGGCTTCATCCCTGGTTCTGAATTAAAATCCGGACCAATACCGGAGTCAGGTTTTCCCAATATCTCTGATATGGTTTTAAGCGATATTATGGTCTCGGATCAAAATGGAAACCTTGTTGTCGGAGGTGTGCTTTCTATTCAAAATGGCAGTATGTATATTACTGCAAAACCCGGAGTTGGTGTATATCCTAACAGTAATGGTGAATTTTATTTTTCAAAAACTATAAATCTTTCCACTTTACAAACAGATTTTACTCCACCAGTGTTGGATCGATCCACTTTGGATGATTTGAGTTATCAGTACAAATACGACAAACGCAATCGCCTTGTCGAGAAAAAACTACCCGGAAAAGAATGGGAATACATCATATACGACAAGCTTGACAGACCAGTTTTGACCCAGGACGCCAATTTAAGAACTGTCAACAAATGGCTGTTTACCAAGTATGATGCGTTCAATAGACCAGTCTTTACAGGTGAATATCTAAATACAATAAAAACAACACGTGCTGATGTACAGCTTTTGGCAGATGCCGGTATCACCTTATCAGAAACAAAGCAGGCGGTGGCGAATACCATCAATGGAACTACGATATATTACAGCAATTCAGCTTTTCCAAACCCAACCGATATTAATTTGTTTACCATTAATTATTACGATGATTATGATTTTGATTTAAATGGAGGAACAAGTACAACATCTTACGGAATAACTCCTATAATCAATGCCAAAGGTCTGGCTACAGGAAGCAAAATCCGTGTTTTAGGGACTGCCAACTGGATAACTAACCTGACCTATTATGATGATAAAAGCAGACCCATTTACACCTATAGCAAAAACGATTATCTGGCTACTACCGGCACGGTAAAAAATCAACTCGATTTCATCGGCAAAACTCTGGAAACCACGTCAACACACTTGAGAAACAGCATTACCACCACTATAATAGATAAATTCGACTATGATCAGGCCGGAAGGCTGACTAAGCAGACGCAGGCCATCAACGGAGCAGCTACTCCAGAAGTAATTGTTTCCAATACCTATGACGAGCTGGGACAATTAACCAGCAAAAAAGTGGGTGGAAAAACCAATAACGGACTACAAAAAGTGGATTATGCTTACAATATTCGCGGCTGGCTCAAAAGCATCAATAATCCCGATAATTTGAATCAGGACAATGATTTGTTTGGTTTTGGATTATATTACAATACCATAGCGAATCCTTCACTTTCAACTTATGATCAAAACAAGCCTTTGTACAACGGAAACATCAGCAACACTTCCTGGAAAACCAATAGCCTGAATCCCGTTTTAAAACAGTATAATTATAGCTATGACGCTTTGAATCGATTTAGGAGTGCTCTGTATGGTGAAAATAATGTTTTAAACAGAAAATTTGACGAATCCATTAGCGGCTATGACCTGAATGGAAATATTACTGGTGTACAGCGTAATATTCAATATCCTGAAAACGCAAATAATTTTACTTATATTGATTATTTAATCTATACCTATGATAAAGGCAATCGATTGACGAGAGTTGCTGATAATTATAAAAATTTTGCTTATGGTAATGAAGGATTTAAAGATGGTACAAATACCGATGATGATTACCGATATGATGCCAACGGCAATATGACTGTAGATAAAAACAAAGGCATAATAGGTGCTAACACAACAGACGGTATCGCGTACAATCATATGAATTTACCTGTAAAAATAACATTAGGAACAGGGACTATCGATTATGTGTATGATGCCACAGGTGTAAAACAACGCAAAATAGTAAGTCCGGGAATTACAACTGATTATGCCAATGGATTTCAATATGAAAACAACATATTGAAATTTTTCCCACAGCCTGAAGGGTATGTCGGGTATAATAACGGAACTTTTAGTTATATTTACCAGTACAAAGACCATTTGGGGAATGTACGGTTGAGTTATGCCGACAAAGATAATGATGGTGCAATAGTGGGTGCTACCAGCACCGATATTTTTAATGATGGATTTGAGTCTGGTAATAACTGGGGAAGCAATCCAATATACGGAGGAACAATAACAGCTTATGATACCACTAAAAAGCATTCGGGTAATACAAGTGCTAAGATTGAAAAATTGACTGCGGGAGAATTGTATGTCCATAACAATACCTGGATACCTATAAATAATGCTCAGGCAACATATTATATTTTTTCCGGTTGGGTCTACAGTAATGGTCCTTCCGCCGACATTTATTTGTTTATGAAAACTAATACCGAGACGGGATATTATACAAATGTTGATTATGTTAGAAATAATTATACTGGCCAATGGACATATATAGAGAAAATAGTGCTTGTGCCCGCCAATATTGCATCCATTAATTTAAGGATAGACAATAATGGAGGTGGAACGGTTTGGTTTGATGATGTCAGCATTAAAAAAGTTAACGATACCAATGAAATCATTGAAGAGAACAATTATTATCCGTTTGGTCTCAAACACAAAGACAGCAACAATATAGTTACTTCAACCAATCCGGGACAGAAGTATAAGTACAATGGAAAGGAGCTCCAAGACGAGCTGGGTCTTAACTTTTACGATTACGGGACACGTAATTATGATCCAGCAGTTGGAAGATGGATGAATATTGATCCACTTGCAGAACAAGGTCGCAGATGGTCACCTTATAATTATGCAATGGATAATCCTGTATATTTTATTGACCCAGATGGTATGTGGCCAGATAATCCTTTTACAGGATTAATTGATAGAGCTAAATCTGCAATGAGAAATTACGTTGCAAATAAGGTAAGTACGGTTGTTTCCAATATAAGAAATGAAGTTGCCCAAAAAGCTAGTGCTATCTTAGATAAAATAACTCCCGATATTAAAATAGGTAAACCTGAAAAAGCTAGAAAGGCTTCTGGTTCTGGTGTTAGTTTTGCGACCGAGGGAGGAAAGTCAGGGGGGATGACAACAGACCAAGTGGGTAGAGAAACGAAACAAGTTGATATGAGTGTAGTTATTGGATTGACAGATGTTTATGGTCCGCCGACAACGGTACCAGGGGTAGCACCAGATGGAAGTAATTCTTTTGTCAAAACTCCAGACGGCAGAGAAGAAGTAAAATCTGAATCAACGATGAGTAAAAGTAAAGAAGGTGATTATGTAACTATTGAAACGGAAAACTCAAGAGCTGTACCCGCAATGGGAATTAATCCATCACAAGTTCAGACATTTAAAAAAGATACAATTGTAAAAAGAGGAGATGTTAATAAAGTTAGGGCTAATGACGCTAAAGAAAAAAGTAAAGCTTATGAAAAGCAAAAAAGAATAATAGTAGCCGTTAGTGCTATTTTGATATTAAATTTTAGTTCTTGTAAAGATAATCAAAACGATAAAAAAGGCCGTTTCAAAAAAGAAGGTATTGTGTACAATGGTTTTAAAAATGAAACTGTCGAGTTTTATTTTGATTTTCCTGATACAGTCTATATTAATACAGTCTATAAGGGTAATATTAATTATAAAAGTGTACTAGATACCATTACCAAAACTTTTGATGATAAGAGAAGAAGCAGGTATATACTGTATTATATGCGAAATACAAAAGATATAAAGTATAGTGTTGATGAGCTAAAAAAAATGAAATTAGATACTTTTGGAGCAATTAATAATAAATCAATACCTATTTACGGAATAAAATTTTCAGAATTAGGAACTTATTACTTGGATGGTATTATTGATGATCATGTGACAATTGATACATTTACTCAAAAGTCCATAGATAAAGTTCGTTATATCGAGAATTTAGTAAGGGCGACACACAAAGTAATAGTTGTAAATAAACCCAATATTAAAAGTAAATGATAATTATATTAGAGAAGAATTTTGAATATAATCAACGGAAAAATTTATTTTTTGTTTTATTTATAATAGCATTTGTTTTTTTAGGGATATTAAACTCTAAATTAAATATGTTAATGTATTATATTGCAATTATTTTGAGTATAATAATTTTACTTTTAATTTCTTTATTGTTATTGAAAAAAGGCATTGTTATAAATGAGAAAAAAGTATTTATAGGGTATTTTCTTTTGGGTAAATTAATTGCAAAAAAAGAAGTTCTCATTGAAGGATTTTCCATAATATCAGTACTTATCTTTAATAAAAAGAGGAACTATAATTATGTTATCCGCCCATGGGAACCAAAGCTTGCATTGGAAATGAAATCGTTTGATATAAACTTATTAAATGTAAAACATACTTTAAGAAAAAGATTATTGCGTTTAGAAAAGGAGAAAAGTTCAAACAGAGCTATTGAATTTCTACTCCATAATTCTGACTTAAAATTTGAAAACTATAATCCAAATTTTGATTAATGTTTACATTGCGAGTTTCGTGGTGTTCAAAATAGGTGTTTTTATAAAATAATAACCTAAAGAACTAAAATAGAATTAAAATGTTAATTATTAATTTGGATATGTCAACGAAAATTCGAGACATAAATAAGGGTGCATTTTTGCACCCTTATTTACTTTAAATTCCTTTATAAAATCTCCTCTTCTTCTGTTTAAACTGTTTCGAAACATAGTCACATATTTTTTCCCTGCGAAGCAGGATGTCTGCAAGATTTTCTTTTTACATACTCTTTTAATTCAAGATCTTTATAGTTGTCAGAATATGTCGAAACAGAATTTTGATGCTTTCTTTCAAATGCAAGAATGTTGAAAGCACAGCTTTCCTGAATTCTTTTTGCACTGAATTCTTTTCCCAGACTGCTCCCATTGAAAATAAATTTTGTTTTATGGTCAACGTATGTTACTCCGTAAATCTGCCCTTCATTGCTTTTCCGTATTGGACTCTGCCGACATCTATCGGATTTAACGAAAAGGATTCTTTCTGTTTTCTTCCTTCGGCTTTTACAAGTCCGAACATTTCTTCAATTTCTTTTCGGGCAGGTTCTGATTTTCTGACTCCCAATAAATGAAGATCGATTCTTTTTCCGTCTCTCTGAATGTTGTTTGTCACTATATGACAATGAGTCATAAATTATTCCAAAAAAGTTGAACAAGTTCAATAAATTAAATAGTCATTTCGGTAAAATTTGTACTAATAAATTATAACCCCAAAATCAATTAATTATGAAATTTAAAAAAAATGCTTCACTGTTATTAGTCTCAATTTTTTTTACTGTTTCTTGCAGTAAAGACGATAACAGTGCAGTTCAAAATGAAAATGCAGTGGTTTCTGCTGATGTTTCACCGAGTACAGCAAAAGTTGGTAATTGCAGCGAAGTTCCCGGCTGGGCTTCTCAAAACGGAGGCACAACTGGTGGTGGGAGTGCGGCAGAAGAAAACGTAACTACTTACGCTAATTTAAAAACAGCTATTGAAAATAGCAATGTAAAAGTTATAAAAATATCTGGTACTATTCAGATTCCGGCTACTTCTACCGGAAGATTATTGCTTCAGGGACAGTCCGGAAAAACCATATATGGTGCAAGTGGTGCAAAATTGGTATCAACAGATCAGACTACTGCAAATTCCGGTATTATTAATATTAAAAACTGCACCAATATCATCATAAGAAATTTAATATTTGAAGGTCCGGGAGCTTATGATACTGATGGCTGGGATAATGCTATTATTGATAACTGCCAAAATGTTTGGGTCGATCATTGTGAGTTCAGAGATGGTGTCGATGGAAATTTAGACATTAAAAATAAATCTGATTTTGTTACAGTCTCTTATACAAAATTTGGTTATCAGAAAACTCCAAAAGCAGGAGGCCCCGGAGGAACTGATGATCATAGGTTTTCAAATTTAATAGGTTCAAGTGATACGGCTACAGGAGATCGCGGAAAATTGAGAATCACTTTTGCCAGATGCTGGTGGGCACCCGGATGCAAGGAGAGAATGCCAAGAGTAAGATTTGGAAAAGTTCATATTATCAACAGTTATTTTAGCAGTTCAGTAAGTAATAAATGCATTATGGCCGGTTTTGAAGCTGATATCCGGGTTGAAAAAAATGTATTCGAAAATGTTACGAAACCTATTGATTTAATGACTGGTTTTACAGCAATCACACAACTTGATAACAGTTTTATCAATACCACAAATACTGTAACTGGCAGTAACGCTTTTACACCCCCATATACAATCGTTACGCTTCTTACAACTGCTGTAAAAGCTGATGTTACCGCTAATGCCGGTGCCACTTTTACAGGAAATATTTGTGGTTCTTTTTAATTAAATTTAGCCCGCTGCTGTGATTGTTGTTAGCAAATATAATTTGTAAATGTACGCAGCTAATTTGTTTGGAAGAAATTGTTTGAATTAGACTTTTCAATTATTGACAGCGGGTTAAAATTCAGTACACATATATTTCAGTGCCTGGTGTTTTTAGATATTGAAATATATGTTTTTTAAGTATTGATGAATTAATTAGGAGGCACTCCGGAAAGAAGAGGATTATGATTATTTCGTTTTCTTTATAGAATCAAATTCGAGGGTTTTGCTTTTCAGTGCTTTTTCAAGACTTTTTATTTTTTTCATATAGACTTTATTAAGCCTTACAGCTTCATCAATCTCTGAATTTTTATCAATAGTTGTTTTGACAGATACAGGACTTTGAAAACTAATAATGTCATCGACACTGACTTCTAAAACACCGGCAATTTTTATTAATCGATTATATCCCAGTATAGTTTTTCCTTTTTCAATTTTGTTGTAACCGGACTGTGTTAATCCTAATTGACAGGCCATATATTCCTGGGTATAATTTTTTAACTCTCGTATATTCTTAATATTGTTTATTATAGAATTCCGCATATTTTTATTTAAGATGATTCTTATATTTCACATCACACAAAAATAAATACATTATATGACTAAAGATTGTATGCTTACCTCAAGGTAACTGGTTTAAAATGTAAAATATTACTTAGTATTCTCATTCTAATTCTATATGGTAGACTTAGAAAACAGTAAATGTTCTTTACTAAATGCGTTTTCTTTGAATTATCATTTTTTATTATTCACAAATAAAAATTAAGCATTAATAATGTATCGTCTAAGAAACAAAAGGAGATATTTTTGATTGGCCTTAACCACAAGACGACTATCCAAATAATTAGACCAATGACAACAAATAATGAGGAAAATGTGCCCAATGTAAAAAAACGGGTAGAAAGAATTTTAAAATGTAAAACAGAGGTTCAGCCTATTATGGATGCTATGTATGTGATAACCGGTAAGTGGAGAATACCCATAACAATAGCACTTATGGAAGGCAATAGAAGGTTTAGTGAAATTATGAAAGAAGTTCCTAAAATTACTTCAAAAGTATTGGCACAACAATTAAAGGAAATGGAGCTAAATGGATTTGTTGAAAAAAAGATTTATAGTGATAATGTAATAAGAACTGAATATGAACTCACTGAATATAGCTGGTCTGTTAAACCTGTTATATTGGCTTTAAGGGATTTTGGTATTAACCATCGTGAAAAATTAAGACAGGAAAATTTGATTTGAATTATTCCAATAAAAAAATCTCATTTTCATTATGAAAATGAGATTTTTACATATCTGAAATTTCAGTTTAATAGGTTTTAAATCTCCAGATTTGACCGACAGTTTCTCCGCCTTTCCCGTCTTTTACAACTACTTTCCAGAAATATTCTTTTGAAGGCTGCAGGGTTACATCGATTGTCTTTGTGGTATTGTTTTCACTTATTTTGGTCACAGGAGGATTTGCGGTTCCGAAATACACATCATAGCTAAGAAAATCATAGGAGTCAACATCAGCAGCATTCCACTTCAGAGTAGCTGTTGTAGCATTCAGCGTTGTATTAATTGCCGGACTGATCAGCTCTGGTGAGAAAGGCAAATGGTTGACTATGGTTTCTCCTTCTGTGTAAAATTTATAAGTCTTACTGTACTTACTTGATATACCTTCAGAATTTACGGTTTTAATTCTCCAATAATAAGCAGTGTTTAGTTCTAGTTCTATTTCCGTATAATTTGATTCGGTTTCCAATGTCTCTACAATTTGATTAAATTGATTGTCTTTGGCTATTTCTATTTGATAGATAATGAGATCATTATTCGGTTTTTTTAAATATTCCCATTCAAAGGCAACATAATTATTTATGCATAATTTATTGTTTGCAGGGGAAATTATTTTTGGGACATTAGGAGTTTCGTTTTGATTTTCATCGTCTCCGCCATTGCTGCATGCGACAAACAAAAAGCTAATAATGGTTAAGTATATAAATTTCTTCATCTTTAATTTTTTATAATTTTCACGGTTTTGATAGTATCTAAGTAGATTTTAGCGAGATAAACTCCTTTGGCTTCGTTATCGAGTGTTAATTTTGCTGTTCCGTTTTCTAAAATGTGTTTTTTATTTGATATAATGCGTCCATCTAAGCTGCTTATTTCTATAAAGACTTCTTCTTTTTTACCAGGAATGTTAATATTAAAATTTCCTGTTGTCGGATTTGGAAAGGCAGAAACGATTACGTCTAAATCTGCAATGTCTTTTGTGTAAATTCCTTCACAGGCTTTGGCTGTTTTTATTTCAAGCAAGCCTTCTTTTGCAGAAACTGAAAAATTATTTTCACTAGTTTCAAATTGTTCTACTCCATCTACAAAAATGGTATAAGGAGCTGTTCCTTCCTGAATCTCAACATCGACTTTTTTGGAAGATATGCTTGATTTTCCTGAGACTTTAGTAGCTTTTTCAATAGTGAAGGTATATTTTTGTTCAAAATCTTCATCAGGAATTGTAATTAAAACGGTGTAATTTCCGGGAGCCAGATTAGTTATGTTTAGACTATTGTCAACAAATGCCGTCGATTTTCCGTTTATACTTGCGGTGTAAGGATAGTATTCATTTGCATATATATTAATTTCCCCATTTTTTTCATTCGCACAAGATTCACTTCTCGTTTCTACTGTAAAATTATTTGCAGGAATGTTAAGACCGCATGTTGTTAAAAAAGAAGCACTGGCATCTTTCTTATCTGACCAATTAGTATCAGCATACGATCTATTATCCACTTTGATGCAGCTTAAATCAGGATTATTTTTTAAATCAAAAGTTGTAATGTTAAATTTGGTATTGTTTCCGTTTTTTAAATTCAACACTGTTAATTGATTCCCTGAACAGTTTATATCTGTTAAAGATTTGTTTTGGCTAAGGTTCAACTCCTTAATTTTATTGTTGCTGCAATTTAATTTTGACAGCGCTTTATTTTTCAAAAGGAGAAGCTGGGCAAAATTATTCCCGGAAATATCCAGTGATGTCAGAGCTGTATTATTACTAAAGTCAATATTTCCTATTTTATTTCCCGAAACATTAAGTGATATCAGATTAACCAGGTTTGAGTTATCCAAATAAGTAATTTGGTTATTTGAGCAATTTATCTCTTTTAATTTATCGAGTTGCCAGGTTGATAGTGAGGTTAGTTTATTATTGTTGCATAATAATGTTTCTAATTCCGAATTTTGATAAAGGTTTAATGATGTCATTTCATTATTGCTTACAGAAAGCCAGGTTAAGGCTTTTAAATAATAACTGTCAAAATTATTTTTTAATTTATTAGAAGCAGCATTTAAATGAGTAAGAGATATGCATTTGTCTATATCCAAATCTGTTATTTGATTGGACTGGCACTCTATTTTTGTCAAACTGGTATTTTGATTTAGGTCTAATAAAATCAATGCATTATTGGAACAATTTAATTGTGTTAATGCTTTAAATCCTTCTATTCCTTTCAAATTAGCAATGGAACTATTAGACAGATCTAACTGAGTTATTTTTTCGATACTGGAATTGGCTACAAAACCATTTTTACCATCTGTGTCAATACCCAAAGCGATGAGTTTATTTTCAAAGTTTGAATCGCTAATAATGGTAAAAGCAGTACAATCATAAGTTGTAAAAATTGCAGTACTATTTTTTTTAGAACTCCAGTTGGCATTAGCATAGGCAATATCGTCAACTGTAATACAATTGAGATTTGAATTGACGCTTAATGATAAGTCGGTAAAAAATGTGTTTTTACCATTTTTTAAATTTAAACTTACCAGGTTGTTCCATGAGCAATTTAATTTTAATAAAGCTGCGTTTTTACTTATATCTAAGTTGGTGAGGTCATTTCCTGAACAATCCAATTCTTTTAGACTAGTGTTTTTGCTAATGTCTAAACTGCTAAGGTTATTGTTTTGACAATTCAAAACAGTCAATGCTTTGAAATCTTCAATACCTTTAAGATCAGTAATCGATGCATTATTAAGATTTATCAAAGTGATATTATCAATTTTAGCGGTTTCAACTTTACCATCTGCAACTGTATCATATCCTAAGGAAATTAATTTAGCTTCAAAGTTGATATCAGGAATTAGTGTGTAAATCCTACAGTCTAAGCTAAAACCAGCAGTAGCATCTTTGGTAACAGTCCAGTTTTTGGTTGCTTTATTAACATCCGAAACCTGAATACAAGTTAGCGCTGCATTGTTAGAGCAGTTTAATGTTTTTATAACTGTATTTTTTGTTAAATCTAAATTCTTTAATGAATTTTTGGAGCAATTTAAAGTTGTTAAGGCTTTGAATCCCTCTAAACCAGATAAATTTGTAATAGAACTATTAGAAAGGTCCAGTGATGTGATGGTTTGAATACTCGAATTCAGCACGTATCCGTTTTTACCATCTTTATCAATATTAAGAGCTATTAATTTGTCTTCAAAAAAGGCATCAGGAATTACTGTAATGGTAGTACAATCCTGATCTGTAAAATAGGCATGACTGTCTTTTGAATTTGTCCATTTCGAATTTGCAGTAGTGACATCATTAACAGTTATACAATTGAGATCTAAATTTCCAGTGCAGTTTAAATAATTGAAATTGTTATTTTGATTTTTTAAATTTAAATAGGACAGTCTGTTTCCATTACAAGTTAAAGTATTTAAATTTTTGTTTTTACTAATGTCTATACTGGTTATTTTATTCGTATCACAGCCCAATGTTTTTAAAGCCAGGTTGTTGCTCACATCAATAGCGGTAAGAAGATTAGAATTACAATAAAGGTTTTTTAAAGCCGTATTTTTGTTCACATTTAAATTCGTAAGCTGATTAAAAGTACAATTTACAGTTTCTAAAGCGGTATTATTGCTTAAGTCTAAAGTTGTTAGTTTATTTGAATTACAATTTAAATTAGTAAGCTTTGTGTTTTTGCTTAAGTCTAAGCTGGTTAATCCAATTGAAGAGCAATCTAAAGTAGTAAGATTGATGTTTTTGCTTACATCTAAGGTTGAAATGGCTACCGAATAAATATTTAAAGAGGTTAATGATGTAAAGTCCTGGATACCTGTTATATCTTTAATACTATTGTACCATGGAAGCTCCAATGATTTGATGGTTTCAATATTTTTTGTAAGCACTTTACCATCGGCAACAGTATCATATCCCATGGAAATTAATGTCTTCTCAAAATTAGCATCGGGGATTAATGTATAAGAATTGCAATCTAAACTGAATTTATCTTTGGCTTCCTGGCTAGTTGTAATATTTGTTTTAGCAACATCAATATTGTTAACCTGAATGCATTTTAAACTTGCATTATTAGAGCAGTTTAAAGTCGTCAAAGCTGTGTTTTTTGAAATATTGATTCTGTCTAAAGAATTATTAGAGCAATTTAACGTTTTTAAAGCCGTAAATCCTTCTAAACCGCTTAAATCAGTAATAGAACTATTCGAAACGTCTAAAGTTGTAAGAGCCGTGATACTCGAATTGAAAACGACTCCGTTTTTGCCATCGGTATCAATACCAAGTGCTATTAATTTGTCTTCAAATTTCGCATCCGGAATTGGAGTAACACTAGAACATTCGAAAGGAGAAAATGTTTTTTTAGGAGTATTGGCTTGTGTACCCCATTTATCCTTAGCATACTCAACATCATCAACAATTACACAAGTTAGTAACGGATTATCATAAAAATTCATTGTACCGGTTTGCTTATTCTTTCCATTTTTAATGTTCAAAGAAGTTAGCTGATTGTTATAACAATAAATAGAAGTAAGAGCAGTATTTTTACTAAAATCCAAGCTGGTAATTTTATTAGAGTCACAACTTATACTATTTAAGGCTGTGTTGTTGGCTGTGTTTAAACCTGTTAATTGATTATTTGTTAAAGACAAACTTGTCAGAGCTATATTTTTACTTATATCTATACTTGTTAATTTATTGCTTCTGCAAATTAAAGTGCTTAAAGCAGTATTTTTACTTACATCAAGATTTGTTAATTGATTGTATCCGCAATCTAAATATGTTAAAGCAATAAAGTCTTGTATTCCAGTTAGATCAGTAATAGATGCATTTGAAATATTCAACGATTTGATACGGTTTATTTTTTTTGTTTCAACCTTCCCATCGACTGCAGTATCGTATCCTAAGGAAATCAATTTTGCCTCGAATCTGGAATCCGGGATTAAAGTATATGGCCTGCAATCTAAATTGAATTTATCTTTGGCGTCCTGAGTAGTGGTTATGTTTGTTTTTGCCACATTAATATCAGCAACCTGAATACAGGTTAATGTCGTGTTACCGGAACAGTCCAAAGAGGTCAGAGCCGGGTTCTTAGAAATATCTATTCCTGATAATAAATTGTTAGAACAGTTTAGGGTTTTTAAAGCAATAAATCCTTCTAAACCTTCTAAATCAGTAATAGAACTATTTGATACATTTAATGTTGTAAGTGAGGTGATACTGGAATTTAAAACCAGTCCATTTTTACCATCAGTATCAATACCAAGGGCTATTAATTTTTCTTCAAATTTAGTATCAGGAATTTGAGTAATTGACGAACAATCGTAAGAAGAGTATATTGCCGTAAAGTCTTTATTAGTGCTCCAATTTTGGTTTGAAAATGCTGCGTCGTCAACAGTTATACAGGAAAGAGCAACATTACCCCCTAAATACAAACTGTATTTTGAAAGAGAAGTGTTTTTGCTGTTTTTGATATTCAGATAAGTAAGCAGGTTACCGGCACAATCCAAACTGGTTAAAGCTGCATTTTTGCTTAAATCCAGGCTTTTTATTGCATTGCCTCTACAATTCAGACTAGTTAAAGCAATATTTTTACTTACATCTAAACTAGTTATCTTGTTAGAATAACAGTACAAGTATTTCAAAGAAAAGTTAGCAGAAAGATTTAAACTAGTTAATTGATTGCCATAACAATTCAAAGATGTCAAAGCAGTGTTTTTACTTAAATCCAAACTTGTAATTCTATTGTTTCCACAACTTAAGATACTTAATGCCACAAAATCCTGAATCCCTGTTAAATCGGTAATCGAAGAAGAAGAGATCGATAATTCTGTCAAAGTATTAACCTTTGAAGTTAATACTTTCCCATCGGCAACATCATCAATTCCTAAAGAGATTAATGTTGCTTCAAACTTAGTATCAGGAATATTCGTGTATTGTGCAAAAGCATTTGCACCCCATAAAGAGAGTAAGAATAAAAGTAATTTCGTTTTCATAAATGTGTTTTATTTAAAGCACCACAATATTACAATTCAGCTGTTTTTTGAGAGTCATCATTTATAATGATTTTACTACAGGAAAACCAAATACATTGAGTAAACAACGATTAATTATACAACTATATGCTCTTTTCTTATAAGATATAATTCAGGTTTCAGGAGTAAATTTGTATCATCACATTAAATAGAAGATTTAATATTCCAGGAAAGTAGTAACTAAAATAAAAAAGTTATGGAAAAGCAGAACAATTTCGAATACGGTCAGACAGATCCCGATTTTATTGATCAAAATACTCTTATTGATGGTAGTACTATTCAGGATAATGATCAAAATCCGCATAAACTGAATAAAGAACAAACTACAGAATTTGGAGAAAGTGATCCCGACTATATAGACCAGAATACTCTTGTCGATAATGATAATTATGCCAGAGACGAAGATCCGTATCAATATCAGGAGGAGTTTGTTGAAGATCTTTCGCATCCTGAAAATGATTTTGAAAAGAATAAAAACTCAAAACCTGAAAATGACAATTCGGAAAAAAGTGAAAATAATGATGATGCAATTAATACTGAGAATGAACAGGAAGAAGATAATGAATAATTGAATTTTTTATTAATCAGATAACTTAGATTTTAAAAAATGTTTGGGATAAAAGAGAGAAAGGATTTGAATGTCTTCCCAAAATCAAGACATCATGTTTAGTTGATATCGTTTTAAAAACACAAAAGCTACAAGATTAGATTACTTGTAGCTTTATTTGAGTAAAAATAGTTTTGTGACTGTAATTATAAGCATGGATTACTACGCCAGTTCGTTAAATCTGTACTAATTTTTTATAGGTAATTATTTAGGCATAAACCTGCTATGATCTTCTTTGTCGATGGTGTTTTCCTTAGTTTCTAATATAATAGTTTCTTCTTTAATAATTGTTTGAGTATCTTTTATATCATCTTTCCAAGTATTGTGAACAGGCATTTTGGTAATCTCTTTAGGAGTAACTGTTTTAGAATCTTTTATTAAAAAGGCAAAGAGAGGCATTGATATTCCTGTAAGTATAGCTATATATAGTCCAAAACCAATAGATAGATTTGCAGCAACAAGAGCTTCAAAAGGATCATTACTATGGGATTTAGAAGTTTTAAGGATAATTATTTGTAATAAAGCAATTATTCCTGCAAACATGCCCGGGATGATGGCAGAATAAAGTAACCCTTTATTTAATTCATTTGCCTTGTTTCCAATGAGGCTGACGAATAAGGGAATCACAAATAATACAAGTGAAATCTTTCCTAAAGTAGTGTTTATGCCTGACATTGAACCAAGGATAGGTAAGGAAGACCAGGGCATAAAAGTAGATGCTATGCCAAGTAATGCAATAATTAAAATTGTAGTTCTTTGTTTATTGGTCTCAGATCGGGGTTTAAAACCCTGCAATTTATTGCAGTACTTTAGTAATGCGAAAAAATATAATCTTTTGACTTTTTTAGTTTTGATAATAAAGTTTTCAAAATTGAGAGACTTTCAGTCTCTCGTCAAATAAACCTCTGCACTTTCAGTGCAGAGTGGTTTAGTCATAGAATTTGTTTCATTTAATTTTAGTAAATATAAAGTTTTTTGAGTTCTGTTTAACCCTAACTATAAAAAGACGGTCTCAGAAAAAGAGTTGGAATAATATTGGTTGATTTTTTTTAAATAGAAATTAAATTATAATAAACTATATCAATTAACCCTTCTAAAAGTAAGGTTAATTCTCGGTAGTACTTCCCGGGCAGTTTTAGGTACCTGATGCTGCCAGAAGCTGTTGGTGTTTCCTGCCATAAGTAAAAAAGTACCATGATGAAGAGGAATTTCTATTTGAGGAATTTCCTTTCGAAATTTATGACGGAGCCTAAACATTCTGGTTTCCCCAAAAGTAACCGAACCGATATTCATGTTTTTATTACTGCTCACAGTTTTATCACTATGCCATCCAACTCCGTCTTTTCCATTTCTGTAAAGATTAAGTAATACGGCATTAAATTGAATATGGGTTTCGTTTTCAACACGCTGTCGAATAGTTTGCAGTTCTAATGGCCAGTTTGGATCGGTTTTGTATTCATTTAATACTTCATCTCTGTACCAGGAAACCAATCGGGGGGCGGTAACTATTTTATCATACATAGGCATTTCATATTCGTGCCATTGGGTTTGATGCAGCAGGGTAGTATAATAGTAATCAGACTCTTCTTTCGAAAAAAAATTGTCAATTAAAAGTAAATCAGCATCAGGAACGTCAAATATCTTCTTCCCTCCTGTACCTGACGAAAAGAATTCGGTATCGTCAAATAGTCTCATTTTCATTGTTTTTGGAAAGCTAAAATTAGTTCATGTAGTAACATTTTTTAATATATTTGTTGTTATAAATTATAACATAATTATTATGTCGCTATTTTCAGATAATATCAGGGCATTAAGGGTAAAGGAGAAAATTTCACAGGAAAAACTCGCAGAGAATCTCGGCATCACAAGGGGTAGGTATGTCAAATACGAAGACGGAACCTCAGAGGCACCTTATGAAATCCTAAAAAAGATAGCACAACATTATCATATCAGTATTGATTTATTGCTTTCGGTTGATATACGAAAAATTAATATCGACGATTTACTAAAGCTGGAAGACAATAGATTAGTCTTACCCATACAGGTAGATCGAGAGGGGGAGAATTTTATCGAAGTTGTGACTCAAAAAGTAAAAGCAGGCTATCTGAACGGCTATGCAGATCCCGAATATATCGAAAACCTACAGCAAATCTCATTGCCATTTTTAGGTCCCGGAAAACACAGGGGGTTTCCGGTAGAAGGCGATTCAATGCCACCACACGAAGACGGGAGTATAATTATTGGTCGTTATATAGAAAGGCTGGGAGAGGTGCAGGATGGAAAAACCTACATACTGATTACCAAAAACGAAGGGATGGTATACAAGCGCCTTAATAAAAACAAAAAGAACAGCTTAGTCTTAGAATCGGATAATAGTTTTTATCCTAATTATGAAGTCAGGCTTTCTGATATTATCGAAATTTGGGAGTACCAGTGCAATATCGGGCGCAACGATAAAAAGCAGGAATTAAACGAAATAGAAAGCATGAAGGAGTTGCTTCTGGAAGTAAAAAGAGAAGTAATGGAACTGAAAAAAAATAATTCAAATGAGAGTTAATTGGAAGGTTGGCAACCATACTAGAGTCTATAGTCTCAGATATATTTAAGAACTAAATCCTAAAGGTTAAAATATTATATTCGTACTCTTGAATATTAATTACCAAAACAGGTCGAAATGGAAAATATTACCGTAATTATAATGTTATTGTTTGGCGTCGCATTCCTCAGCCTTATTAGTAAAAGATATAATTTTCCTGTTCCGGTTGTACTTGTGCTTTGCGGAGTTATTATTAGTATTATCCCAGGGCTTCCGGTAATTGCTTTAAGTCCCGAAGTCGTTTTTATTATCTTTCTTCCTCCGCTTTTATATCATGCCGCATGGTATACCAGTTGGTCTGATTTTAAACAAACTATTCGTCCTATAACTTTGGCAGCAGTGGGATTAGTGCTTTTTACGACCGTTGCGGTTGCGGTTGTCGCCCATATGTTAATCGATGATATTTCCTGGCCGTTAGCGTTTCTTTTAGGAGCGATTGTTTCGCCTCCGGATGCTGTTTCAGCAACTTCCATTACAAAAGGCTTAGGTTTACATCCCAGGCTGATTGCAATTCTCGAAGGAGAGAGCTTAATAAATGATGCTAGTGGTCTGGTGGCGTATAAATATGCTCTGACTGCAATTACAGCAGGAAATTTTGTGCTTTGGGAAGCAGGGTTGAATTTTGTTGTAATGTCAGTTTTAGGAGTCAGCATTGGTTTGGGTGTTGGTTATATAATGAGTTTTATTCATAAAAGATTTGTATGTGATGAAGTTATCGAAGCAACTTTAACTTTATTGACACCTTTTGCTTCTTATTTAATTGCAGAACATTTTGAGGCTTCAGGAGTTTTGGCAGTAGTCGCAACCGGACTTTTTCTTTCTGCAAGATCTGGAACAATTTTCACGCACGAAAGCAGAATCATGACCGGAACAATTTGGAGCGTTTTGACTAATATCTTAAACGGATTAATCTTTATCTTAATTGGATTACAGTTACGGCAAATTATTTCGGGAATTGGCGATTATTCCGGCTGGTCTTTGTTTGTTTGGGGAACTTCAGTGAGTGTGGCCGTGATTTTGGTTCGTTTTTTATGGGTAATTCCTGCAACATTACTTCCCCGGTTCATCAGTAAAAAGATCCGTCTGAAAGAAGAGTTTGATTACCGTAACATGATTATTTTTGGCTGGTCCGGAATGCGTGGTGTAGTATCTATGGCAGCTGCTTTGGCACTTCCGTTAATGATCAGTGAAACAGAAGAATTTCCTTTGCGAAACCTTATTATTTATCTGGTATTTTGTGTAATACTTTCTACTTTGGTTATTCAGGGATTTAGTTTGCCATGGTTGATTAAGAAATTAAAAATCGAACGTTATTCCATAATTGCTGAAGAGTACGATATTAGAAATATTATCGTTTCCCAGACTATTACCCATATCGAAGATAATTTCTCGTTACTCAATGATGATTTACTCCACAATATTAAAAGCAAATATGAGGTAAAATTCAATCGTCTTCAGAAAACAGAACTTCCAGCCAATTTCTTCGGAAAAGGAAATCTGATAGGAGGAGAAATTTTCAATGACTTTACCAAGCTTCAAATCGATCTTTTAAATGTAGAACGCAACAAATTGGAATCAATGCATAAAGCCGGTGCTGTTAATGAGGAAATTTTTAGAAAGATTGAAAAGGAACTGGATCTGGAAGAAACGAGATTGTGGATGGAGATGTATGAGGAATAGGCTATATAATTTAAAATATCTCCAAGTACTACTACATGTTTTTTTTTAAGTGTTTTATGTAATTCGGATTAAATATGTAGAAGTAAAAATGAAAAGCATGATCTTTTAAAAATCATGCTTTTGATTATTATAATGTTAAAACATCTTCCTTAATCCATTTTACCTCTCCATTTTCTAAAATGACAGTTATTTTGTCCCCATCTTTTACTTCACCGGAAATTATTTTCTTGGCCAAAGGTCTTCGTAAATGACTTCTGATGATACTTTTTATTGGTCTTGCCCCGTATTTTGCATTATAGCCGTTTTCGGCAAGATACAACTTTGTATCCATCGGGATTTCAACTTCTATTTTCATATTTTGAAGTAAATCCGAAAACTCTTTTTTAAGGTGGATTTCAAATATTTTTAAAGCATTTTCTTTGCTGATAGGCGCAAAAGGTACAATTTCTGTCAATCGTCCTAAAAATTCCGGTCTAAAATAATTAGCCATGATTTCCATTAGAGAAGATGAGGCTGGAATTTGCCCGCTATTGAATGTTTCTACAATATGATCTGACCCGATATTTGAAGTAAAAAGAATAATAGCGTTAGAGAAATCCCCTTCTTTTCCAAGTCGGTCATGTAATTTTCCTTCGTCCATAATTTGAAGAAATACATCATAAACAGAGGCATGCGCTTTTTCGATTTCATCAAACAATACAATAGAATACGGTTTTTGTCGTATTTTATTCACCAGCAATCCGCCTTCTTCATAACCTACATAACCCGGAGGCGCTCCATAAAGTAGTGCTGCTGAATGTTCTTCTTTAAATTCAGACATATCAAAACGGATAATGGCATTTTCATCCTGAAAAAGAAATTCTGCCAGACTTTTAGCTAACTCTGTTTTTCCTGTTCCAGTAGGTCCTAAAAAAAAGAAAGAAGCAATAGGCTGTCCGGCTTTGCTCAATCCTGACCTTGATTCTAAAATTGAGCCTGCAACGGTTGCAATACAATGATCCTGACCTATTACTCTGCGATTTAAAACATCTTCAATATTATTCAGTTTTTGCTTTTCTTCTTCTTTTAATTTCCCCGCAGGAATACCGGTTTTTTGAGCAATTATAAGAGATAAATCAAAAGCTTCAATGTGAACGCGTTTGTCCAGTGCTCTTTCTTCAAGAGTATTGATAAGGTTTTCAATATGTTTGATGATAGCTTCAGAAGTTTCAAAAATTTGTAGCTCATTTTCATCAGCCGCAATCATTAAAAATGTTGTTTTGCTGATTAAATCAGAAAGAAACCAATGGTATTCTTTTAGTAATTGATCCTCAGACAAGCTATTGTCGTTCCGCTTTAAAAGTGATAATTTATCCAAAAGAGACTGTTTTTCCTTTAAATAAGTTTCACCCGATGTTTTTAAAACCGACATAGTATGATCAATAAGATTGATCGCAGATTCAGGTAAGCTTTTTTCTTTTAAATACCTTCTGGATAAGCGGATTGATTCTGTAATGGTTTCATTGTCAATTTGTATTTTATGATGCTCCTGATACGGTTTTATTGATTCCCGAATCATTCGGAACAAAGTTTCATCATTTGATTCTTCTAATTTTACAATTTCAAACATTCCCGAAAGTCCTTGCTCTTTTTCAATTCTTTTGGAATATTCATCAATTGTAGAAGTGGCGATGATATTTAATCCTTTGGATAATTCACCTTTCAATACGTTGGATACACCCGAATCTCCTCCGTTTTTGTCTAATAGTGTATGGATTTCTTCGATTATCAATATCGCTTTTGGAAATTGTTTTAATTCCTGAATACAATTTTTTAATCGGTCTTCGATTTCGCCTTTGTAGGATGCACCCGCTATTAGTGTTGATAAATCCAGTTCAAAAAGCTGAACTTTATTTAAAACTTCAGGAACCTGATTCGCAATTACATTTTGAACAAGTGTATCGATCAATATTGATTTACCGATACCTCTGTCACCTATTAATAAAACATTAGGTTTAGAAAATCGACAAAGAATTTCCTTCATCGTATTTAATTCTGTTTCGCGACCAATCGCCAGGATTTTTTTGTTCTTTTTTTCAGAATTTTTATGAATACAGTATTTACTTAAAAAACCTTTTTTTACTTCTTGCTGAGGAATGTTAACGTCAGGTTCAGCAATTGCAAGATTTTCTAATAATTCGTTTCGGGAAATAGGGTAGGTCTTCATTTGATCGAAATTAAAGCCTACTCCCGGTGAACTTAAAGCAACTATAATGGCATAAAGGCTAATTTCATCTTCGTTTAAAATCAATCGTACCGATTCTGCTTCTTTTATAATTTCATCAATCAGATCACTTGGTTCTGTATCTGAAATATTGGTTGTTTTTGGTTCATCTTCCATACGGACTTCAGCCCATTCGTCAAGATAGTAAACATCCTTGCCCATAGCTTCAAGACGTTTTAATAGAGATAAATCTCTGTTAAGGATGGCTTTTAACAAATGTGATGCTGAGTAAAATTTATTTGAATTGTTTTTAGCAATTTTTTTAGCAATTTCAAATGCACTAAGCAATTCTGTACTGAAAATATTTTTTTCTTCCATCCTTTTTTTAATCTTTAGACCAGATTAGGTATTTTTTTACTTTATAACTAATGTTCAATCCCTTAATGCAATTGTTTTGTTTATCCTTATTAAGACGGATTGATTCTATTCTTATCTTTTTTCCTTTGATAGCAGCACATAGTTGAGAAAAAGTCAGTAAATCACTGTCATTTTTCACAATCGGAATGTCTAAATCATCACATAAAAATTCTGAAAAATCATCTTTCACTTTGCTGCCTTCAGCTACTTTGTTAAGTAAAATTTCAAATTGATCTTCAGATATTTTAGGAGCTTTTTTAATTTGTATAATACTGTCTTTTTGTGTTTTAGTTTTAGGAGCTACAGGTACATACTGCAACATGTCTTCAAGAGGGTCTTTTTTTGCAGCACCTCTTGGCAGTGAAAATGCTTCTGCTTTTTTTTCGAACTCGTAAGAGGTTATGTCGAGAGGATTTGTTTTCTTTATTACTCTGGGATGTACATAAATAATCTTCTTTGCAACTGTACCAAAGTTTCCGTTTACAACAAGAGTAACTGTTTTTTCGCCAGGAGTCGAAAAAGTATAAACCGGATTTGCAGAGGTATCATCAATTCCTTTGTTTTCTCCAAAAGCCCATTCCCAGGTTTTAGCATCTTCAGATTCAGAATTAAAATAGGTGGGCTGACCGGCAGTAATAATTTTTGAGACAATAATTTTAGGAGTTCCTATTTTATCAGTTATGTATTTATCCTTAATTATAATTTCTTTATTATGAATGCATTCTCCGTTTATGGTTAAGGTAATGAGGTATTTTCCAGGTTTTTTATAAACGTGAAATGTATGTTTTCTTACATCAGCTTCAGATCCGTCTCCAAAATCCCATTTCCATGATTTTGCATTTGGTGTCTTATCAAAAAACTCAATAGATTCTTCAGTTCTTGGATTTTCTGCCAAAACATAAAATCGTACATCTTCACAATCAACATGGTTGAAAAATTGAATTAAAAAAGCAATAATTCCAATTAATAGTAGGATTACAAAGAAAAATATAACCCTGATATCGATATTTTTTTTATTCATTTTTTTCTAAAGGCTAATAATTAAGTAAGATATTTTTTATAAAGATGCTGGCAAAAATAGTTTTTATTATTTTAAAATTGTAAAATAATTAGCATAATTTTTTACAAATTTTATTACAATTCTTACAGAATAATTTCTTAGGTTTGCGACCTCAATATTTATGAAAGAAATTTTTCATAAAAGACATATAAACTGATAAATACCACTTCCAGTCAGTTGTTAATCCAAAAACATCAATAAGTTATAGATGATTTCGTCATTGCCGTAAAAGGAAATGGCAAACAATAAGTATTTTTTTTATGAATAAAACAATTGTATTAGTACTCATAATGCTTTTAAATATAGGCTGCAGTAGTAAGAAATATATTTCTCAGGTTCCTTTTAAATATGATTATTCTTTGGAAGCACTCAAAAAGCAGGCTAAAATGGAAGAATCAGGTTTGAGCAATAAAACAGTTGTAAATGATAATTCAGAAAATTTAAGTGATGCCATTTTGGCTTTAAAAGAAAAATATTCCATTGTACTGGGCGTAATACCAAACAAGATTACGAATTACAAATTATATTCATACATAGATCCATGGATTAATACACCTTACAAAGAAAAGAGTTTTTCAAACACAGGTATTGACTGTTCTTATTTTGTTCAGTCCCTGTATAGTGAAGTTTATAAAGTTACACTTCCTAAAGACCCTGCCGGAATGTGGAAATCAAAATCGATACAGATTTTTACAGGAAGGAGCTTTTTGGCAGAAGGTGATTTGATTTTTTTCAGATACGATAAGGATCATCCTATTTCGGATGTTGGTATATACCTGCATAACGATAGAATTTTGGCCTGTACAAACAAAGGTTTGGCTATTTATAATTTTAATGACGACTATTTTCAGTTGCGATACATAGGAGCAGGAAGAATCAATGAAGACACAAAGAAAAAATAACATGAATCTTGAAGACCTGGTTCGGGAAATAGAGAATATCTCAGACGATATAAGGGCTGAAGTAATTGCTAATGAACTTCTGGAGAATACTTCTATTGTTCAGGAAGAAATTATGATTTCTAATCAGGGGCAGTTTTCAAGAGCTTATAGAAGCGATATTTTAGGAGCAGCTATCAAAGATGATAATTATGATAAGCGTGAATATCTTAATATACTGTTGTCAAGAGACAGTATTTATGATACGCTTCCGGAAGGATATATACACAGTTTAAAGGAAAATAATGCTGATAAATCTGTGCAGCAGATGATCAGGGAACATAAGCACCAGAAAAAACAGGAAGCCGAAGCACGTAATTTTTTTAATCCTTTTGAGAATGAAATTTTTCATTACAAAACCAAAATAGAAAGTGTTGAAAGGGATTTTTTATACAAACTTAATTCAGGTAAGTCATTAGAGTTTTTCTATGATTTTTGGGGACTGCCTCATATTTATCCGGCAGTATTAGTCTCTAAGTTTATTAGGCTTTTACCATATGCATACAAAATTGTAGGAGATATAGATTTAGCCTGTAAGTGTTTGTCAACTATTATAGAAGAAAAAGTGACTTTTGAAACTACAACTTCAAAAGAACTTAGTGAAGAAGGTGAGCAAATTATATTAGGCGAAAACAGATTAGGAGTAGATTTCATCAGTGGAAAAAATTATACGGATTATTCTATGAATGTAACCATAGAAATTGGCCCGATAGTTAATAAACCTTTTCATAATTATATAAACGAAGGAGATATAAAAAAGTTTATAGACTGTTTTTGCGAACACTTTTTTCCAATGGAAGTTGAGGTCAAAATAGTCTTATTGATAAACCACGAAACAGAAAAGTTTAATTTTAATAATGAGCCTGTGTTGGGCTATACAACACGACTTTAGAAATGGTAAAAAAGCATTTAGGAGCACTTATTGATGTCAGGCTCATTGTATTTTTGGTTGTAATTATAGCCGTTAGCGTTTTACTTACAATGGTATTTAGTGATAAAGTAAAAGAATTTGCAGTAAAATATAAAAAGAAATTTTATATCTATATTTTCTCAGCCATACTCATCTATGCCCTTGTAGGGTTTTTAGGCTACAACAAATTATTTACTGAAGTATCAGATGAGTTTCTTTTTTATCAGATAGCTTCTTTACTATTCGGAACGCTTCATGTTTACTTATACCGCATTTATTTTAATGAATTTAATCAAAAGCTGGTTGCTAATGAATTGCTGTTTTCGTGCTTGATAATGCTTTATTCAAGTGTATTATTCATCATTATTTATACAGCGTTAAGTGGTATTGGACTTACTTTTTTAATGTGCTCACACTTTTTGGTTTTTATAGTTCCTACCGGAGTTTACGCCGTTTTTAATTATATGCTTCAGATACCTCCAAAAGAATACGTTACATGGAAAATACCTGAACGTGAAAATCCTTTTCCGGTTGTAGAGAATGTAGAAATGAAAGACCTTCTATTGATTACTTTATTAATTCAGAAAGATTATGATAGTGAAACTTATACTTCTATCAGATCAAAAGGACCTGTAAGAATTGATTTTGGAGCTCTGTTTTACCATACGGTTACAGGATATAATAAACATAATGCCGAGAGTAAGATACAATTAAAGTATAAAGGAGAAAATTGCAACTGGGTATTTTTCCTTCAGCCAAAATGGTATCAGCCAGCCAGATATGTGGATGCAAAATATACATTAGGAATGAATGGTATAACAGAGAACTCGGTTATTATCTGTAAAAGACAAAAAGAAAAAAAGGTTGAAATAACAAAAAAAGATAAGTCAGAAGATCCGGAATTTGTATATGGTGCAAATGCAGGAATGAATTAATAACTGTAATTTGAAATCACTTCATCGATGTATTATATAGAAGAATCTGAGAAACCCGCATATACGAAACACCGATTTTATGAAATAAAAAAAGGTGATACGCTGGAAAGTGTGGCAGTAGAGTTAGGATTTGATGCACATGAACTCAGACGCTATCATAATATGTATTGTGATATTTCAGATTTGATAGAAGCTGATTTTAGCAGGCATCTGGAGTTTTTGATTTTGACACCAGTCAAAAGCGAAGATGAAGTAATTAATAAAAAGCCTAAAAAAGTCAGTTTAGGAAAAAATTACAGACTGCCTTTTACACCTGAACAAACCGATGAAAGCTATAAAGTAAAATATACTTATGAATGCGGAGACGAGATTGATGTTACAGAAATGAAGATAAGCGTAAAATGGCTCGCTTCTTATAAAAACAAGTATCATCTTTTTGAGATTAACAGAGCATCTGATATTTATATAAATGGTAAAATGCCGGACACTTTAATGGATGGATTGGCAGCTAAAACAGCTGAAGTTTTGTACCCGTTAAAAATTGTTGTGGATGAATTTGGTAAATGGATTGATATTTATAATCACGATGAAATTGAAAGTCGTTGGGGAAAAATTAAAAGTGAAATTTTAGATTATTATGAGGGAGAAGTAGTTGAAAATTATATAAAACATACAGAAGATACGCTGAAGAGTTCAGAGAGAGTATTGACATCACTTCGTTCCGATTATTTTTTGAGGACTTTTTTTAATGGCCTTCATGTAGGTTATACAGCAAATTATGAATTTGAGAGAGATTTGTTATTTCCGTTACAAAAAGAAACAGAATCAGTATTTAGAGTACAACATAAAATGGCTCCCGATTTGGATGATGCCGGTAATATTAAAATAGAACAAAAAGGAAATTATACAGATTCGGGGTTTGGTTTTTTATATGGGAATGCTCATTTGAAAGTGAATTATAATGCTGTCTACTTTTTAAATTCGGATACTTATACTGTGGAAAAAGTGAATTTGGAATGGAATATTGATAACGCTGAACCTGTAAAAACAGCGATTGAAATTGAGCTTTTGAAAAGAGACAAAGTAATTGAAAGTTAAGAAGAGTTATTTTTTTGATATCCAAATTAAGGTAAGATTATGAGTGGAAAACATGTAGTGGTACAGGGAGCGACAGTAAAATGTAAGTTTAGTGTAGAGCCTAAGTTAGATAAACTTAAGGTTAAAACACATAGTAAGCATTATGCGAATGACAAAGATGCCGCAAATAAACTCATAGCAACCGATAAAGAAATTGGACAAACATTAGAGAAAAATACTTTTGGTAAATGTAAAATGCAGCCCAACGGAAGTGGCGATTACCTGCCATGTCAGGCAGTAATTACCAAATGGAGTGGTTTTTACGAAAAAGTCACCTTGTCTAACAAAGGAAAAATATTACTGGAAGACAGTAAAGCAACCTGTCCTATTGGAGGTGCTGATTGTATTGAAGTAGATAAACACGGACAAAAAGCAGAAGTGGCTGAACAGAATGTAAAGAATGCCAAACCTCAAGTCCAAAAGCAAATAAACCCGATGGTAGATATAGAAGAGCTATTTCAAAGGAAGCATACCGACGAAGGAATACTATATAGTTAAAAAATAATTTCACTATTTTCTAAAAGCATAAAATGGCAAAGGGTGTAAAAAAAATAAAGAGGTTATCAAACAGCTTTCAATTTGACGATTATTTTAAATCTGGTGATATAATTTGTATAAATCCAAATCAAGAGGCTTTATTTGCGGTTGGCGAATGGCATAATGAAACTACTGAAGAAGAAAAAAGAAGAAATATCACATGGCTGTGGATGGATCAAAAAAAGATAGAAAAATTTAACACAACAATAAAACCAGCAGGAGTGCCTTATGGTGTTACCCTTCCTAAAAAACTATGTGGGAGATATGCCTATTACTTAGAAGTAAGTTTAGATGGTAGGCATGATCGAAGAAACACCGGGGTGAATGTATTTGGGAAATGTGAAAAAAAAATAATTTCTGCCTCTTGGAGTAAAAAACGAAACACAGCAGATCATAGTCAAATAAATTATGGACAGGACTTATTTATTACATTAGAAACAGAGGGTTTAAATGGTGACACACTAACATTAGAATTGTATAGTCAAAAAGGTTCGAAACTTATAGATAGTGTAAAAGAAAACTGCACTGATGGGATTCTCAAAGGTAAGTTCAAAATTAAATCCTTTTATAGGGAATTCCCAGGATTACCTGAAACTTTAGAAAATTTTTATATAAAAGTACTTGATTTTGAAAAAGATTATATTAAAAATGCAAGCGGGAGTGATAAAATACTTTCGTTTAAAATAATAAAAACTAACAGTATAATTGCAATACCAGTATTTGAAATACCAACCAATACGACCCCTTTAATAATTGCCGACACTCCTGGTGTGGAAGAAGTAAAAACAGAGGGCATTATTAGTGCGTATTTTGCTAAAGAAGAATTCACAAAAGAAACTACAGAGATTGATGGCCAGCATGAGTATAAATTTGCCAATCCTAACATCAAATATGATAAGAATAAAATTGCAGGTATCATTAAGAGCAAAGTTGACACACTAGTCAAAGCAGATAAAAAATATGCAAAACTTGATGATATTAAAAATGCTCTTGTAGAAGAATCGTATGCAAAAGACACTACTATAACATTTAATTTATGCAAATTAGGAGCAGAATACAAAAAAATCAATAGTGCTCCACTGGAAGAGGAAGTATATGTTATTGCAAAAACATTTTTATTAGATGGAAAAGAAATTTCTATTACAATAAAAGAAAAAGAAACCATTATAGTAGATGCAGATGTAGCTGTACCAGTTTTAGAAGCCAAAGAAGACGGAGCAGAACTTACAACTCTAAAAGCAACCGTTGAAAACGGCTTAGCAAAGGTAAAAGTGAAATTGCGCCCAAAAGCGGATGAAGATTTAAAAATATGGAAAGAAAAACTGCTTAAAGGAAAAAAAGAAGAAGCTTATACCTATACATTTAAAAGTGAAGAAACAACTATTACAGTTGACAACAAAAAGCAATTTGCAGCAATAATATTAAAAAATGCAAAAGAAGGAAAACAAGGTAATACTAAGATAGCAACCGGAAAAACAGCCTTTGCAGACGATGTAGAAAAAGCTTTAGAAAACAAAACTTACAAGGGTGGTGATCCTATTACTTTCGATACCTACAAAACACAAGCAGAAAGTCTTTGGCTAAAAGCAGAATGCCAGGGAGAGACTGTAAAACACGAAGGGGAATTTTTGAAAAGAGATGGGGAGTATTTTGTGATTGGGGGTAATGATGGATGTAAAATAGATGAAAAATACTTTTTTGAAGAGTATTCTAAAAAATTTAACGGTATTAGTGAAGATCAGAAAAGTAGTCTAACTAAAATTTTTAAATCAACGGCTGAATATTATACTAATGAAAAGCGTTGCTGTAACTTAAAACATATTGCATATATGTTAGCAACTGCAAAATTAGAAACAGCACATACTTTTAATCCAATTAATGAATATGGAGGAAATAGTTATTTTGAAAGAATGTATGATCCAATTCTAGGTAAAGATGAGAATAGAAGACAAATGGCTAAGGATGCTGAAAATACGATTGAAGGAGATGGAGTAAAATATCATGGAAGAGGGTTCGTTCAATTAACATGGAAAAAAAATTATAGAAAAATGAAAGAAAAATTTGGTGTTGATTTAATTAATCACCCAGAAAAAGCATTAGATCATGAATTAGCAATGAAAATTATGATTTATGGGATGGAGCAAGGCTCTTTTACAGATAAAAAACTATCAGATTACATAAATGGGAGTAAAACAGATTATCTTAATGCAAGAAGAATTATTAATGGAACTGATAGAGCCTCGGATATTAAAGATTATGCACAGGAAATAGAAAAATGTTTAAAAATTCAATGTAATTGTACAGGAAAAGATAATTCTGAAAGTAATGTTAATATTCATTTTGTTGGACAATCTGCTCACGAAGATGCAGTATCTCAAAACTCTATTAATATACTAAAAGAGGTTGGTAGAGCATCTAATAATAATGATATTTATATAACTAGTACCGCAAGAACACCACATGATCAAGCTAGAATAATGTTTGATAATTGTGAGAGAGATTTACAAGAACAACGCAATACATACTTAGAACCAGGTCAGAAGATAATTGATGTATATGTTACAAATGTAAATAAAACTAGGAATCAGGTTATAAGTTTAATGGAGGCAAAAATAAACGAATTAGGTCCCACAACAGTTTCGAAACATTGTGCAAATCCTAATGTAATAAATGTGTTTGATGTACCAATTAGTAGACTTATTAATCCAAATGATTTTTTAACAGAGATTCAAAAAAGAACAGAAGTAGATCAAGTTTTAATTGAGAATGCGGTGTATCATGTTGAAATTACTCAATAATAAAAATATTCATAAAATGAAGTATATATATACAATTATTCAGTTATCAATATTAAGCACTTTTATATCCTGCAAAGGGCAAGAGAAAGGGCAAGCGAATGTAATTACAAATAATCAAGCTCAAGTTACTATAACAAAAGATGGAGTATATTATTATACACCAAATATTAAAGTAATAGATTCTCTTAAAAAAACTATGGGAGAAAAGAGTTTTTATGTTATAGCAGACGATAACAACGCTTACTTTTCAGAAATATCCCAAAAACTAGGTAATAATCTCATAAAATTAAAATCTAGAAATGTTTATTTTCAAAATGAAAATTTCAATCTAAATATAGACTCTTTAAAAAATTATTGGGGAATTGTAAAGTATACCAAAGGAAATAAGCCAGTAATTTATTCTTTTATTGACTATAATTTACTTTTAAGTGAAATAAATGAAAATGGTAATAAACTGAAGAATAATGATTTAGCAAGGATTGAAAATAAGTCATTATTTGTAAATAAAAAAGAATATAAAGGTCTGATAATAAATGAAATGTCATTGAGTACAAGTTTAGAAACTGTAGATGAGAAAAGCTTTTTTTTAACGTATGAGTATAATGCATCTTCTACGAAAATGAAACAAGTTTATAGTTTTATATGTAAAAACAATGCTATTTATTTAATATCTAAAGAAATTCTAAAATATAGTAAAGAAGGTTCTTTATCTAATAAAGTGTATTTGAAAAATTATAAACTAACTAATCAATTATATAATGATTTGGAGGATATAGGGAGTTCTTTAAATGACTCATTTTCAGAAAATAAATCATTTGCACTTACAAATTTGTATGATAATGTTTACAAAAGAATTGGTGTTGTAAATTTCACAATAACAAATGATGATAAATTTATGACAGCCCCATTAAATGAAGGTAAATATATAAAAGATATTAAAATAATAGATACAGATAAACTAAATGATGTGGCATATTACTTGGAACAATCAGGAGCTTATAAAGAATCTATACTTTTTTTAAATGAGATTATAGATAATAATCCTCAGAGAGTTGTCGCATGGTTAAATTTAGCAGATGCTCAATGGGCAGATAATAAAAAAAAGGATGCTAAACTATCCTATAAAAAGTACATCTACTTAATGGAAGTCCAAAAAAAGGACATAAAGAAGATCCCTAAAAGGGCTTATGAAAGGATTAAATAAACCAATTAGTTGTGACTACAATATTTATACTTTGTAATCTATGGACCCAAACAGAGTGGTTTTGTACCCCGATAGCATGGATTTGTAATCATACCCACAAAGTAAATGACAAAATAAAAGTGAAAACGAAAGAACGATAATAATAGGGGGTAGCCTTGATAGTGTTATAGGCACAGTTGCAAATCCGCACTATCGTGTATACTAATTTTTGTAAATAATAAGAATGATTTTATGAATAAGTTATTTTTTTAAGATTAAACTTGTTTAATTAAAATAATTAACCCAAAAAATCTTTAAATAATATGTGTTAACTATAAGTAATTTTAATAAAAAGTATAATGAAATTTAAATTAACAATCTTTTTTTTAGCTCTGGCTTTGAGTAATAATGTAAGTGCACAAAACATATCAGTACAGGTATTGTCAGCAGTCGAAAAAGATAAAGTGATTAGTAATGCAGAAGTAATGATTCAGAGAAATGGTGAATCATCAGCAAAAAGCTTGACAAACAATCAGGGGAGAACTACAATCAATAGTGGATTTCTGGATGATTCAAACACATTACTGATTATCAAAAAAGACAACTATTCGAGTTTAGTGGTAAAATGTCCCTGCAACGATATGACCTATGCGTTGAGTCCGTACATGAAAAATCTGGACGGAATGAGAATCGTATTAAACTGGGGTAAAAATCCCTATGATTTAGACTCGCATTTATCTTTTCCTGGGAATCATATCTATTTTCAGCATAAAGAAGGATCTTTCTCTAATCTGGATGTAGATGATACTGATAGTTACGGACCGGAAACGATAACCATTGAAAACAAAAGATTTGGAGAAACCTATCATTACTTTGTCCATGATTTCAGCAATAAGAATGATCTCAACTCAAATAAACTATCAGCCAGTGATGCAAAAGTCTTTGTCTACGTAGGGCAGTCGTTGGTAAAAACCTACTATATCCCTAAAAACAAGACAGGTAACGTTTGGAACTTATTCAAAATAAATGAAAATGGAGAAATTATAGATATTAATACTGTCATTTCTAAAACTACTCAGGATGTTGGCATCAATTACGGTGATAACGATGTTGAAGAAGAAGTTTACGTCTCCAATGAAGATAAGAAAAGAGCGCTGCAATTGAACAGAAAAGGTGATTTAGCATATCAAAATAAAGATGTAGATGGCGCTTTAGAATTCTATAAACAAGCTATAGAATACTATCCAACATTTGGTCAGGCATACGGAAATCTAGGTCTTATGTATATCAAAAAAGGGTATAAGGCAGAAGCGATTTACGCAAACAGAAAAGCAATAACGTATGCTTCGGGTAATTCAATTAACACCACAAAAGCCAGTGCTTATTACAATATTGCTAAGATTTTTGAAAACGAAAATGATTTTGAAGAAGCACTAAACTACTACAAACTCGCCAAAGAATTAAAAGAAAATACGGTTTATGATAATGCAATTATTAGGGTTAAAGGAAAAATGCAATAAAGCTTTGTTGAAAAGAAATACATAAAAGATATGATAGAAAAATTAAATCATTTTCCCGTAAACTGGATAGACGGGATGAAAATAAACAAAAGTCATTTCCTCTCCATGCAGAACAATGTTTCTGAATTGGTAAATGACGCAATAGGAATTCATACCACACCAATGAGTTACGGTTTATTGGATTCAGGAAACCAAAATAAGGAGGCTACAAAAATCACACTCGGAATCGACAATCACAAATTACTGCGCGTTCGTGTAGAAGAATGTCATGCCATTACTCCAAATGGATCGAGAATTGAAATTAGCAGGAGCAGTACAGATACATTAGATCTTCAGGTTCCATATCCTGAGGATACTTATGAAATAAAAGATGGAGAACAATTGGTATTGTTGGCTTGTATTTCGGTAAACTCTAAAAAAAGAATTCCGTTTGGAGAGCCAGATCCTGAAGAGGTTCCGCCAAGATATCCATACACGCAACCCGAATATAAACTTCACTTAATCAAAGCTGAGGAATTTCGTTCAGGAATCGGTTACGGAGGTTTTTATCTGGCTATTGGTAAAGTTTTAATTGGTGATAACACAATCCTTGACGAAAATTATATTCCGCCATCGGTAACTGTTGCCTGTCATCCAAAACTGGTTGATATGCACGCACAGATTGCACGTACGTTTGGTCAGATCGAAATTTATTCGGTTCAGATTTCTCAAAAAATTAATCGTATTCAACAATCTGGAATTTTACCTCAGACTGTAATTCAGTTAACAGATACGACTAGTTATTATCTAGGAAGTTGTCTTACTCAGTTTCGTTGGTTCGCTTTGCATCAGCATCCTGCAGCGATGCTGACTACCGTAGTATCATTTGCAAGAGTGATCAAAAATTTTATTGATTCAAAATCCGGAGCCGGTAAAGAGGAACTATTGAATTATTTCGCTGAATGGTGCGATATATCGCAAGGAGAGTTGGAAATGCTTTTTGCATCCCTTATTAACTCCGGATACGATCATGTGCATATTGACAAAACTGCAACGTTGGTCATGAACTTTCTTGTTAAGATTGAAAAGTTGTACGAGACCTTAAACAAACTGGATTATATAGGTAAGAAGAAAGAAAATATCGAATTGTTTGTTGCCGAAACAGATCAGAAAGATATTGTTCACACTTCTAAACGACACAGTTTCTTCATAAAAGATTAAAAAAATAATTACGAATAATAAATATGGAAGTATTAAATAAACAAGAACGTCAAAAAGCATTTATAGCTTTTTTAATAGCATTTATCCTGACTTTTTCAGTGATGTTAATTGCAGTATCATTTAATTTTTATATGCCAAAAGCAGAAAATAAATTACTTAAGGCAGAAAACGAAATGATGAAAAGAGAATACGATTATCAAACTAATTTTTCGGTAAAAATTGACAGTATCAGAATGACGATTGATTCGATCAATTCACCAAAAGTGGATAACGATTTTCAGCAGCGTCTGGCAAATGTTATGATTGCCAATATGTATCAGAAAATTCCAAAAGACACTACAGACAATAAAAAGCTGTATAACAATATCATTCTCGCATACAAGAATATTATCGATTATAAAAAGCAGATCAGAAGCCTTACGCATAATTCACACCTTATAGACAGTTTGAACCAGTCGGCAAAAACGTATAAAGAAGAGCTGGAAAAAGTAAGCAGGGATTTGGATGTCTGCCGTCAGATTTATCAAAATCAATAAATAGAATTTAGAGTAAAAGAGTTAATAGAATAATCACTAAAAATTAAAAATTATGTTATCAAATTATGGAATTGGAGGTAATGAAGTAAAATTGGATGCTGATGAAGCAATCATTGCGATCCCTCAAAACAGAACACTTGTTGCTCAGAAATTAACGGTTGATGCGCCTATTAAACCAGAGTTGGTAGAAGGAATTACAAGTATCGAAAAGGCATTTGAACACTTTAAACCGGAAGTAAAAGTAAACTTTGAAACTGCTGAAGGCGCAACAAAAGTAGAAGCTTTAAATTTTAAAAATCTTGGAGATTTTGGAATAAAAGGAATTACATCACAAAGCAATTTCCTGTCTGAACTGGAAACAGAAAAAGATCAGTATCAAAAAATTATCCGTCAGTTAAAGTCTAACAAAATCCTGAAAGCGGCTTTAGAAGACGGAGAAGCAAAAAAAGCTTTATTAGAAAGCCTTGGAACGCTTATCAATGAATTAAAAGAAAATAAATAAAAATTTTAAAACACTAAGAAATGTCAAATAAAGAAGCATATAAAAATAACGACAGTGATACTGCAGTATTAGAACCTAGAGTAATTGCAGGAGCAGGTTCAATTGAAAAAAATGTTGAAAAACTGGCTAAATACGGTGGTTTTGATTTATTGGAAATGTCAATTGAAGGCATTCAGAATCTTAATCCGGAGAGAAAAGCAAGAAGAAAAATTTTCCTTGGAGAAGTAAACAAAGCAAAAGAAAGAGAAACACTTTTAAAGACGTTAGAATTATGGTCTTCGGTTTTAAGCAGCAACGAAGCTTTGACTGATATGGTGGCACAAAGTGAAGACAAAAGCAAAGAGTCTGAAGCATTGTTGAAAAAGAATCTTGCGAAAGCGATTGAAGATACAAGAGAAATTGAAGCGGCTTACAGAACAGTTGCATTGTTCTTCAAGAACACAGAAACAGATAAAGTAAAAAATGTTACAATTGTAAATGCTGATTTAGAGCAATTAAAAGATCTTGATAACACACGTTTTATTGATGCTATTCATTCAGAACTGGTAGACAATTACGATCGTTTGGATCTTAAAAACAACTACGGTATTTTGGTAATTCCAGGCTATTTAGGTTCAAATAAAGTAATCGAAAAATGGGCAAAAATTGCACATGAAAATAAAGTAATGCTGGTTACCGATTTCGAACACCTTGATGAACCGGATGATGTAATGGAAATGTTTGACGCAGCTTCTTTAACAGGTGGAGATGTGTACCGTTCTAACGTAATTATGACTTGTAACTGGTTAGTAGGGCGTGGCAGATTTGACCAGATTGGAGAAAACGAAGATTTACACATAGCTCCTTCTGCAGCACTTGCCGGAAAAATTTATAAAACGTTGATGTCTCAGGTTACAGCCGGTAAAAAATTCGGTGGAATTAATGAAGTTGACGGAGTAAAATTTGACCTGAAGAAAAGTGAAATCGCAAATCTTGAAAACTTAGGATTGGTTCCTATGGTAAACGAGTACGGAAAAGTAATGGCTTTCTCTGCCAAAACATTATTCAGCGGCGATAATTTAGGATTGCAGACCTACTCAGTTGTTCGTGTTTTTGATTACGTGACCAAAGTATTAATGGATTTCCTGAACCGTCGTGCTTTCGAAAACTTTACAGCAAAAACGCGTAAAGAAATCATGAATCAGATTGTTGCTTTCCTTGACGGAATCACAGGTCCTGATAAATTGATTGAAAATTTTGAAATCCGCAGATTCGAGCAGGATCCAATTCAGAAAGACAGAATTTATATGGATATCCATATGAAACCTTATTTCCCTGCAAAAAACTTCCTTATCAAAATGGACGGACATAAAGGAGATGACGGAACAGAATGGGATACTGATTACGAACAAAAATAATAGTAATGCCTCTATAAAAAGGAAACATATTTTTATGTTTCCTTTTTAAACAAAACATTGATCTTTTGAATGGTCAAACCAAATAATTCAAATTTATGAACCTACTAAAAACTTTGTCCGCAATCATTGTATTGTTAATAGCTTCAAATCCGGTTAAAGCTCAAAAAATACCTGTGTTAAGCGAAATAAACTGTCCTGTTACACAAAATGATTTATTGCTTTCCGGGAAACTTTTTGCAAGTGCACCGCCAATTTTGTTAAGAGTTTTTAATGAAGATTCTGAATATGCGGTACTACAGCTTGGGAAAAGAAAAGGTAGTTTGTATTTATACTTCAAAATATTCACAGATAATGTTTGTGTAAAACAGGAACAGCCATTAGAACTTTATTTCAAAAACGGGGATATGTATATTTTAAAGAATTCGTTCGCAGTAAACTGTGACGGTACAGCTGTTATGGAACTCACAGGCGCAGATATAAAAAAGCTGAATGCTAACACAATTAATACGATAAAATTTTACACCCTTAAAAGAGATTATGAGTTTAGCCCGAGTGCGGCTGATAATCAAAATCTAAAACATTATCTCAATTGTTTAAAAGTGTATAAGATTAGAAAAAAGTAGCATTAGTTTAAATTTCAAACAGTTTATGGATAAGCTTTTTTCAAATAAAATTATAAATCATCTCATAAATAGCTAAAATATGCCATTCCCGGAATTAAATCTTTCATTAGGACTTACAGATAATAAAGGTTCTGTTTTTTATGCAGGCAGCGGAGAAGGTGATGTCGTTGTCAGAACAGATTCGGCTTTAAGGAAGCATACGATCAGTATCATAATTTCAGAGCAGGAAGTTGGAACTGTAAATCTCAAAACATTCTTTGAAAGTTCTGAAATTCCTGTAGAAATTGAGGTTCCAACATATCAAATGATTGTAACTGATGATAAAACCAATGAAAAAGAAATATATAAAGTTACACGTGATACATTTTTCTTTAAAGAGAAAACCACAAAAAAAGGAATCTGGAGCTTTTTTGGTCTGAAATTTTTAGCGCCAAAGAATTTTCTTTTTGAAAACATCCCTTTTGAACCTTTAAAAGAAGAAATAGAAGTGTTTGATATTTCGAAATACAGAAAATTAAATGATGAAGAACTCTGTTATACTTTTCAAAAAGAAAATCAAAATATTCAGTTTTTTGCCGGAGATATCAATACACTAAAAATTGAAAAAGGGACAAGCTATTTTATTATTGTTGACGAAAATAAAGGCAAACGTTTTATTGGTGATATTTTGTATCGTGAGAAATTTTTAAAACTTACTCCAAAAGTAACACTCAGTATTATTAAAAGGAAAAAAGTTTCTAAAGCTATAGAAACAGGATATAACGGAAAAACGGACAGGGTAATTTATATTTAAATTGAGGAAAATATGAAAGGAGCTTTTTATAAACTGCCGATAGATTTTAATGCCATCATTCAGAAAAAAGAATTAGAAAAAACATCTATAGAACATTCTATTGCCCAGCAGATAATTTTGCTGGCAACAACAACATTTGGCGAATGCAAATTTGATGAAACTTTTGGGTCTAAAATATGGGAAATCGATTTTGATTTGCTGATGAATGAAAACACCCTGAAAGATATAATTTCCAAAACCATGAAGCATTCTTTGCTTTTACATGAAGCCAGGATTAAACTTAATGATCTCAGGGTAGAATTGTCTGAAGAAATGTTTTTTGTAGATGATATGAGCAGAGCCAAAAAAAGGGTTGATATTGTTATTGATGCTACAATAAAGAGTACCAATAGAAATTTTGATTTTAAAGGATATTTTTTTGTAGGTCCATTATCATATAAATAAAATTAAAAAGTAAATAAAATTGTATTAATATTTTTTCAATTGTAAGAATTATTTTTATATTTGTCACATGAATAAATAAATTAATAATTAAAAATTTTTATTATGTCGTTTTTAACATCGTTGTCAGTAGCCGGAAAGGATTACAAAGTATTAAATGTGAGTTATGATTTAGCTCAGGAAACAGATGCTTCAGGGCGTCCATCTACAGTAACACGTGGAGGAAGAATTATGCTTGAAGTAGAATCTACAGGTAGCACTGAATTGTTTGAGTGGATGACCAATAATTTCGAAAGAAAAGATGGTTCTGTAAAATTCATCAAACGTGATTCTAATGCTACTTTAAAAGAGCTAAAGTTTACAGAGGCTTACATGGTTAAGTACAAAGAAAACTTTGATCATAACAGTGACACTCCTTTAACGGAAACTTTTATGATCTCAGCACGTAAAATTTCGATGGGCGGAGGAGAATTTGATAATGCATGGGTATAATCCTTTGGACTTTATCAAACTTTTTTAAGCTTGAAACTATTAAAGGAAGTCCTGCTATGGGACTTCCTTTTTTGTTTAATCAGCACTAAATCTATTTCATATCTTTTAATAACCTAACAAATCTACACATGAGTTTTTTATCTAAATTAAATATAGACGGAGAAGAATACAATGTTCTTGAATTCAATGTAAACTTCAAACAAGAGATTGACAACACAAGTAAACCTACCGGAAACGCTAAAGGCGGAATTATAAAAATGGTAATCGAGGCTACTAAGGATACCAATTTTTTGAGCTGGATGCTAAATGGCGATTTGACAAAAGATGGTAAAATCATTTTTTACAGAAGAGATGCTATGAGTAAAATGAAAGAACTTACGTTTACGAAAGCATTTTGTATTGGTTATGACGAACAATTTACAAGTACTACCGAAGTACCGATGAAAATTACTATAGAATTAGTATCTAAAGAATTGACTTTTGGTGATGCTAAATTTTCTAATAACTGGATAGCTTTAGGTTAATTGTAAAGAACCAATAAAATAAGTACGTATTATTATGGCACATTTTTCAGAACAAGTACATATCAGTATAGGCAGTTTTACCCAAAACGTAGTTTATCATAATTTAGAAGTGTCACAAAAGATGGCAGATCATCATCACTTTTCTTTTGT
>NZ_JAAEHL010000015.1 GCF_010614725.1 Flavobacterium ajazii | reverse complement strand
AGAGGTACCTTAGCTCAGATGGTAGAGCAATGGACTGAAAATCCATGTGTCCCTGGTTCGATCCCTGGAGGTACCACTATTGCTCGGATGGTGAAATTGGTAGACACGCTGGACTTAAAATCCAGTGAACAGAAATGTTCGTGCGGGTTCAAGTCCCGCTCTGAGTACAAAAACAAAAAAAAGCGTAATTACTAAATAAATGTAATTGCGCTTTTTGGGTTTTGGAGAAATTTGAACAAAGGTTTTTAGTTAATTCGGAACATTAATTAAATAACTGTGTTTGATAATAAATAAAAGTATTGTGGTGAAAACCTAACCGGGAGAGGAATAAGAAGAAGTTGCCGAAGTAGCCTGGATAGCCCGGTCCTCATTATGATGAAATTGGTATTTAAAAAAAATAGCAGTTCTAATTACTCAATTTTTTAATTTAATCGTATTAGATTTCGAATTAGAAATTTATTGTATCGGATTTTTATTGAGCAATGTATAAATGTTGTTAAATATTAGACATAAAAAAACTGTCCCGAGGGACAGTCCTTATTGCTTTTAATTTAAATATAAATTATTTAATCATTTCGAAGCTTCTTTTTACAAACGCAGTCAAGGCTTCACCTTTTAGTAGGTTTTGAGATAATTTAGCCAAATCTAAAGCTTGTTTAACTAAATGCTCTTTGTGCGTTTTGTCTTCTGTATTTAAGATGCTTGAAGCCAAATTAGAATTTGTATTTACAACCAAATTGTACATTTCTGGCATATTACCCATTCCGAACATTCCGCCTCCGCCAGTTTGGCTCATTTCTTTCATTCTTCGCATAAATTCTGGCTGCGTGATAATGAATGGAGCTGCTTGAGAATCCATAGCTTCTAATTGAACACTGTAAGCTTTTGGAATATAAGCTTCTAATGAAGTTTTTAAAGTTGCTTTTTCGTCATCAGATAATTTAGAAATAGTGTTTTCTTCTTTTTTGATCAAGTTGTCAATGTGATCAGAGTCAACACGTACGAAAGTTAATCCGCTGTTATCGTTTTCGATTTTCTGAATTAAATGCGAGATAATAGGAGAGTCTAAAAGTAATACTTCATAACCTTTATCTTTTGCTGCTTCAATATAAGAGTGTTGAGCATCTTTGTTTCCGGCATAAAGAACAACTAATTTGCCATCTTTATCTGTTTGGTTTTCTTTTAGTTTTTCTTTTAATTCTTCTAAAGTAAAATAAGTATAATCTACAGTTGGATATAAAACAAATGCACCTGCTTTTTCGTAGAATTTATCTTCAGAAAGCATTCCGTACTCTAAAACGATTTTAATATCATTCCATTTTGCTTCAAAGTCAGCACGGTTTTCATTGAATAAAGCTTTTAATTTATCCGCTACTTTACGAGTAATGTAGTTTGAAATTTTCTTAACTGCGCCATCTGCCTGTAATCCAGAACGAGAAACGTTTAGCGGAATGTCTGGAGAATCAATAACACCTTTTAGCATTGTCAAGAATTCAGGAACAATTCCTTCTACATTATCTGTAACGTAAACTTGGTTTTGGTATAACTGAATTTTGTCTTTCTGGATTTGCATGTCTGTACCCAATTTAGGGAAATACAGAATACCAGTTAAATTAAACGGATAATCAACATTTAAATGAATGTGGAATAACGGCTCTTCAAACTGCATTGGATACAATTCTCTATAGAAGTTTTTATAATCCTCATCAGATAATTCAGAAGGCTGTTTTGTCCAGGCTGGATTTGGGTTGTTAATGATGTTGTCAGTTTCAACAGTTTCATTAACGTAATCTTCTGGAGCATCTTCTGGTTTTGGAAGTGTTTCAGTTCTTGTTCCAAATTTAATTGGAATAGGCATGAATTTGTTATACTTATTCAATAAACTACTGATTTTAGAATCATCTAAGAACTCAAGAGAATCTTCAGCAATGTGAAGAATAATTTCTGTGCCGCGTGAAGTTTTGTCAGCTGGCTCTAACGTGAACTCAGGACTTCCGTCGCATGTCCAATGTGCAGCTGGTTCGTCTTTGTATGATTTTGTAATGATTTCCACTTTTTCAGCTACCATAAAAGCTGAATAGAAACCAAGACCAAAATGTCCGATAATTCCAGAGTCTTTAGCAGAATCTTTGTATTTGTCTAAGAATTCTTCAGCTCCAGAAAAAGCAACCTGATTGATGTATTTCTCAACTTCATCAGCAGTCATACCTAAACCTTGATCGATAATGTGGATTTTTTTACCTTCTTTATCCACTTTAACCTCAATTATTGGGTTCCCGTATTCTACTTTCGCTTCGCCAATGCTGATAAGATGTTTTAATTTTAAAGTAGCATCAGTACCATTAGAAACAAGCTCGCGCAAGAAAATTTCGTGGTCGCTGTATAAGAACTTTTTAATTAAGGGAAAAATGTTTTCTACTGAAACATTAATTTTACCTGTTGCCATATTTTTTAATTTTTGATTTAATGTGATGATTTTCACTTATTCAAATAGAATACCAATTATTTTCATAGTGACAAAATGTCGTATGTGTTAATTTTGAAAGAAAATAATCTGATTTTGGAATAGAATATAGTTCTACGAATTGTATCTTTGTTATAGAATAATCGTTAAATGTGTAAGTATTAACCTAAATAAATGTACAAACATGAAGAAAATTGTTTTCATTTGCATGATGTCCGCAGTTTTATTTGCGTGTAAATCAGCTTCGTCTACAACTGCTTCAACTGAAGCAACACAACTTTCAACTAAACTAGACAGACCTACTCAGGTAGCTTTAAAGGGAAACTGGGTGCTTACAAATGTATCATATCCAGGTTCTGATTATATTAAGGTAACTTCTTTTGATCTTGCAGATTCTAAATGTTTCATTGGCAGTACATGGAATTTTATTTCAAATAATAATAAAGGATCAATGACTCTGAATGCTTCAAGTTGTACAGCATTTACTTCTCCAATTGTTTGGAGTATTAACGATCAGGGACTTTTTGTACTTAAAATTGTTGATCCGGGAACTAAATCAAAGAATGTTAAATCAGGATATTTGCTAAAAGTAGCAGGAATAACTGATAATTCATTTCAGTTGATTGATAATATCAATGTTGGTGGACAAACTAAGGATGTAACATACCAGTTTCAAAGAGCTAATTAATATTAAATAGAATAAAGATGAAAAAGATAACAATTTTAGGATTGAGCAGTTTACTTGTATTGGTTAGTTTTTTTGCAAGTTGTGATTCGGTTAAAAATGCAAATAATACACAAAAAGGCGCAGGAATTGGTGCAGTTGCAGGAGGTGTTATTGGAGGTATTTTAGGTAATAACTTAGGAAAAGGCGGTAATGCCGCTTTGGGAGCTGCAATTGGAGCTGCAGTTGGTGGAGGAACAGGAGCTCTTATTGGAAACAAAATGGATAAGCAGGCTCGTGAAATTGATCAGGCTCTTCCTGGTGCTGATGTAGAAAGAGTGGGTGAAGGAATTCATTTGACTTTGAATGAAAATGCTGTTCGTTTTGATACTAATAAATCAACATTAACTTCTCAGGCGAAAGCAAATTTAGATAAGTTAGTTCCAGTATTTACTGATTATGGGGATACGAATATCGAAATTTTTGGTTATACTGATAGCACTGGGAAACCAGAATATAATTTAACACTTTCAGGGCAGAGAGCAGCATCTGTTCAGGCTTACTTAGTTTCTAAAGGGTTAAAAGCTAGTCGTTTCAAAACTTCAGGATTAGGAATAGCTGATCCAATTGCGACTAATGATACTGCTGAAGGAAGATCTCAAAACCGTCGTGTTGAGTTTGCTATTACAGCAAATGATAAAATGGTGAATGATGCTAAAGCGCAAGCTGGAAAATAATTAATTTACAATAAAATTTATTAAAAGCTGTTTCTTAATTGAAGCAGCTTTTTTTTGCCTTTCGAAATTAAACATTGTAAATTTGAACTCTCAATTAGAACTCATGCTTGATATTCAAAATATTTCTTTTTCGTATACTGATAAATCCGTTATAAAAAACGTTTCATTTACAATTAATAAGGGTGAAAATATTGCCATTATTGGAGAAAGCGGCTGTGGAAAAAGTACGCTTTTAAAACTTATGTATGGTTTGTATGATTTGGATGAAGGAAAGATTTTTTACGAAGAAAAACCCATTTTGGGGCCAAAATATAATTTGATTCCCGGAATGCCTTATATGAAATATTTGGCACAGGACTTCGATTTATCTCCTTATGAGACTGTAGCTGAAAATGTAGGTAAGTTTCTTTCTAACGGTTTTGCTAATATGAAAAAACTTCGTGTTCAGGAGCTTTTGGAAATGGTTGAGATGGAACAGTTTTCGAATGTTAAAGCAAAATTTTTAAGTGGTGGACAGCAGCAAAGAGTAGCATTAGTTCGTGTTTTGGCATTAGAGCCTGAAGTGATTTTACTTGATGAGCCATTTAGTCAGATTGATGCTTTTCGAAAAAATGCTTTGCGAAGAAATTTATTCAGATACTTAAAGCAGAAAAAAATTACCTGTATTATTGCAACCCATGACAGTACCGATGCATTATCATTTGCAAATGAAGCGATAGTTATGCGTAACGGAGAAATTATCATTAAGGGAAATCCGGCAGAAATTTATAAGAATCCATCTTCGAAATATGTCGCTTCTCTTTTTGGAGAAGTGAATGAGATTTCGACTCATTTGTTACGATATTCCGAAGATGAAACTGAAAAATCATTAGTTTATCCTCATCAACTGATTATGGTTGAGCATTCTGATTTGGAAGTTAAAATCAGAAGAACCTATTTTAGAGGAAATCACTATTTGATTGAAACTGTTTATAAAAGACAATTGATATTTTTTGAGAACGAGTTTGATTTACCTCTTGAAATAACAATTTTCCTGGGGCTTAATTCTTTAATGGAATAATACATCATGAATATCCTCTGTTTTGTCAAAAACGCTTTTAGCAAAAGGACAAAGAGGGATAATTTTTAAATTGTTGGTTCTGGCGTATTCTACTGCTGCCATAACCAATTTTTTACCAACACCTTTTCCGTTAAATTCTTCATTTACTTCAGTATGGTCAATAATGAATTTTGCATCACCAGCCCAGGTGTAGGTCATTTTTCCTGCTTGTTTTCCATCTTCTACAGCTTCAAAATAGCCTCTTCTTGTGTCGTTTATTTGTTGAATTTCCATGATAAATTATATTAGTGTCGTTTTAATTTCGATTGAATTGGTTAATGTTTTATGAATAGGGCAGCTGTTTGCAATGAGTTCCAATCGTTGTCTTTGAGTTTCATCGATTTCTCCTGTAATTTCAATTTTTCGGGTAAATAATGATATTTTTTGATCTAAATTCCTTTCAAAATCAACTTTTACATCAATTTCAGAAACATTCCATTGTTTTCTGTTAATGTACATTCTTAAAGTAATTAAAGTACAGGAAGCTAATGATGAAGCAAGTAATTCTGACGGACTAAATCCTAAATTTTTCCCGCCTGCTTCCTGAGGTTCGTCGGCAATCACAATATTTCCGCTTGCAGATGTTATTTCTGTGCGATATAAACGAGTATCTATTTTTGCTGATAATGTTTCCATAAATTATTTAATTCTTGGTTCTGGTAATGGGACAAATTCGGTTTCGCCCGGAACTTTCGGAAAGGTTTGTGATGTCCAGTCTTGTTTAGCTTTTTCGATAAGATTTTTATCGGATGAAACAAAATTCCAAAAGATAAAATGTTCTTCAGGAAAAGGTTGTCCGCCAAAAATATAAATAGTTGAATTTGCGGCAATTTCGAATTCACAAAGTGTACTGTCGTTTGTAATTAAAATTTGTTTTGGATCGTAAACGTGTTCACCATTTTTGATACTTCCTTCTAAAATATACAAACCGCTTTCGCCAAATAAATCCTTTCCTATATTGATTTTTTGAGTTTCTTTGCTTTTAATTTCAATAAAATATAATGGACTATAAACAGGAACCGGAGATTTTTTTCCGAAAGCTTCTCCGGCAATCAATTTATATGAAACGCCGTTTTCTTCCCAAGCCGGAATATCCTGAGCTTCAACATGTGTAAAATTCGGATCCATTTCTTCCAATTCTTTTGGGAGCGCCACCCAAATCTGTAATCCGTGAAGCATTTTGTCTGAATGTCTTAAATATTCCGGAGTTCTTTCAGAATGTACAATTCCTTTTCCGGCTGTCATCCAGTTTACGGCACCAGGCTTTATTTCTAATTCTGTTCCTAAACTGTCACGGTGCATGATGCTGCCTTCAAACAAGAATGTTAAAGTTGAAAGTCCGATATGCGGATGTGGAGGAACATCCATATTTTGATATTGATTTAAATGTGCAGGTCCCATATGATCGATAAATACAAATGGTCCAACGGCTCTTTTTTCACGGAAAGGTAATAATCTCCCCACCATAAAATTGCCAATATTAGCAGCACGTTCTTCGATAATTAAACTGATGTTTGACATGGTTTATTTGATTTGAAAACAAAATTACAGCAGTAGTGCAAGTCTGTAACTTAATTTAGATTAAGAAAAGCTATTTTTGAATTTGTAACTATAAAAATAAGAAATAAAAGAAACACGAATTGTACAAATTGTAATAAAACCATTTGTTCTAATATGTGAATTTTTTGTTTTAATTAATCAATTCAAAATCTAAAACTTCACTCTCCGTTCCATTAATTATAATTGATAATTGGTGAATGCCGGTATGAAAAACACGTGTTGTAATCAGTTTAAAAGACTGATTTCTTTCAATCTTGGTTAATTGGTTGGGATGATAGATTTTTTCACTGATTTTGAAGACTTTTTTCGCCAGATGCCCTTTTGCCTTTTTGTAATGAACAGCATATTCTAAACGAACTGTTTTTGGTTCTTCATTTTTATTGTTTAGGTGGAAATAAAACTGTAAATAATCTCCAATTTTCACAATTGGTGTTTTAATTTCGAAAGATGAAAGTTCAATATTTGTACTTTCTAAGCCATAATGACTTAAAATTTCAGGATGTCCTTGTTTTAATAAAGTTCGGCAGCCATGTTTGATGATTGCGTCTGTTTCTTTGCTATGATCTTTCCATCTTGAAGCAATTTTAAGTACAATTTTCGGGTTATCTTTTACAATATCATTTAAATTATTAGCAACACTTCTTCGAACATATTCTGACGGATCTTTTTTTAAATTCTCTAAAATTGGAAGAATAGAAGAAGGATCTTTTTTTAGAAACGGAATTGCCATTGCCCAGGGTAATCTTGGTCTTGAACCTTCACTTGCTAATCTACGAACATGATGATTTTCGTGTAGAGACCATTTTATCATTTCAGCAATCATTTTTTCTTTATATTTTAAAATGAAAGGACGAACCGCAAATTCACAGCTTATAAACTGTGTTATAGAAACAAATGCTTTTGTTGAAGTTTCAAAATCCTCTAAACCGTACATTTCGATATAATCAGCAAAGAAAATAAAAGCCAGATTGCCATCAGTAAAACTATTTTTCTTTAGGTTTTCGATGATTTTATCTATTAAAGATACGGCTTCAGGAAAACTTTCAGGCATAAACCTGTGAAATACAATTGTAGTGTGCTTCATTCTTTCTTTCCATTCTTTTTGGGCAAAATCACCTTCGTATATAGTTTCGATGAATTTTTGTTTATTGAATGAAATATGTACTTCAGCGACAGCCTGTCCAAATTTTTCGTAAAAAGAAAGCGAGTAAATATCTTTAATTAATCCCATAATTTTATTTGAATGAACCTCAAAGATATTTAATGTTCTTCTATCTTTCAACTAGTAAGATATTAAGTTTATTAAGATTTTGAGTTTAAGTTTTCATACTGATTATTCAATGAGGATAATTAAATTTTACTAAAAAATAAAACTTAAATTTTCTTAATGCCTTAATAGTTAAAAAGGAAACTTTTGATGTTTTGTATAACTTTTCATGTTATTGAAACTTTCAAATCCATAAAATATATCCTAATTTAGCATATTATTAAAAACATAAAAATGATAAGCGAAGCTCAGTTTCAGAAAGAATTGCAACTTTTGATAAGTAATGCCATTAGAGAAGATGTTGGTACAGGTGATTACAGTTCACTTGCCTGTATTCCGGATATTGCATATGGTCAGGCCAAATTATTGGTAAAAGATCAGGGGATAATTGCGGGAGTTGAACTTGCTAAAATGATATTTGAACATGTAGATCCGAAACTGAAAGTAAAAACGTTTATTGAAGATGGGACTCATGTAGAATATGGTGAAGTTGTGTTTGAAGTTTCGGGAAGTTCACAGGCTATTTTAAAAGCTGAAAGAGTGGTTTTGAACACCATGCAGCGTATGTCGGCAATTGCTACAAAAACCAGCAATTTGATGAAGCTTTTGGAAGGGACAGGCGCTAAAATATTAGATACACGAAAAACAACTCCGAATTTCAGGGTGGCAGAAAAATGGGCTGTAAAGATAGGAGGGGGAGAAAATCATCGTTATGCGTTGTATGATATGATTATGTTAAAAGATAATCATGTTGATTTTGCCGGCGGAATTACACATGCGATTAAAAAAACCAAAGAATATCTGAAAGCGAACAGCCTCGATTTAAAAATTATTGTTGAAGCCCGTAACTTAGATGAAATCAGAGAAATTTTACTAAGCGACGGTATTCATAGAATTTTGATTGATAATTTTAATTATGAAGATACTAAAACGGCTGTAGCATTAATTGGTGATAAATGTCAGACAGAATCTTCAGGAAATATCAGTGAAAAAACGATTCGTGAATATGGACTTTGCGGTGTTAACTATATTTCGTCAGGAGCTTTAACACATTCTGTTCACAACATGGATCTGAGTCTGAAGGCCTTTTAAATTGTAAATTAAGTAATATTTGGAAATATAAAAGTCTAACGATCTAAAAAAACTTAAAAAAATATGTCGCAAGAGATAGAAGAGCGGATTGAAAAACTGCCTGTGGTACGTTCTTTAGTTCAGCTTTTGAAAAGAATAAAACTGCCCTGGCTGGAAGGTTTTTCATTGTATGATCTGCTCGAAATGTATACTATCGGTATTGTTGATGGTGCATTTTCGTATCACGCAAGTGCGGTTTCTTTTAGCTTTTTTATGGCTTTGTTTCCTTTTGCGTTGTTTATCTTAAACTTAATTCCGTTTATTCCTATAGATAATTTTCAGGATGATTTTCTGCAGTTTGTTCAACAGGGAGTTCCACCAAATACATATGATGCAATCAGTAAAATTATTAGTGATATTTTAAATAACAGTCATTCAGGATTGTTATCATCAGGATTTTTTCTTTCTATTTTTTTGATGGCAAATGGTATTAACGCAATTTTGAGTGGTTTTGAATCTTCAAAGCATGTTTTTGATAAACGCGGTTTCTTGCATCAGTATTTGGTGGCTTTGGCAATTTCGCTTGTAATGACCGTTATATTATTTGTAACGGTAGCGACGATTGTAGTTTTTGAGGTATTTATTCAAAAAACAATTATTCAGGATGTACTTAGTGACCGGATCCCGCTTATTATTTTAGGACGTTATCTGTTTGTTGTTCTGATGATTTTGATAACATCTTCAATATTATTGCGTTATGGTACTAAGCAGTACAATAAAGTACCTTTTATAAGTATAGGGTCTGTTTTTACGACTATCTTAATTGTTATATCTTCATTCTTTTTTGGGATTTGGGTTATAAAATTTTCAAAATACAACGAACTTTATGGTTCTATTGGGACATTATTAATTCTAATGTTTTACATTTGGATAAACTGTATGATTTTACTTTTAGGTTTTGAACTAAATGCGACTATCAGGAAATTAAGACAAAAAAATAAATAGATTATGAAAAATTGGGTATTAACTATTGGTATATTTTTTCTAACATTCAGCTCTATTCAGGCTCAGGGAGTTGTTGGAAAATGGAAAACAATTGATGATGAAACCGGGGAGGCAAAATCAATAGTAGAGGTTTATGAAAAGTCCGGAAAAATTTATGCTAAAGTTGTAGAGATACTTCGTGCAGATCATAAAAAAGATGTTTGTTCAAAATGTGAAGGAGCAGAAAAAAACAAACCAATTTTAGGAATGGTTATTATGAATGGTTTAAAAAAAGACGGGGACGAGTATAACGGAGGAACAATTTTAGATCCTACAAACGGAAAAAAATACAAATGTTATATTACATTAGAGTCTGCAGATAAGTTAAAATTGCGTGGTTATGTAGGTATTTCACTTGTAGGAAGAACACAATACTGGACGAGAGTAAAGAATTAATTTGGTTTTTTTAAAACATGTGGAAATTAGTTTCGATAATTTTATTCCTGACTATTGTTTCAAAAAATTTTGGACAATCTGAAAACTCGCCATTACAAATAAGTCATCTTACAGGTGACTTTTATGTTTACAGGACTTTTAATAATTATAAAGGAGTAAAAATTTCTGCAAATGCGATGTATCTGGTTACAGATAAAGGTGTAGTAATGTTTGATGCTCCTTGGGATAAAACTCAGTTTCAGCCATTATTAGACAGTATAAAGGCAAAGCATAATAAAAATGTAATAATGGTTTTCGGAACTCATTCGCATGATGATCGTGCAGGGGGTTTTGATTTTTACAAGAAAAAAGAAAGCAAAACCTATACAATCAAATCTACTGATGAAATACTGAAAGGGAGCAACAAAGAAAGAGCCGAATTTGTAATTCCTAATGATACGATATTTACTGTTGGGACACATAAGTTTCAAGTTTATTATCCAGGCAAAGGACATGCTCCTGATAATATTGTGGTTTGGTTTGATAAGGAAAAAGTGCTTTATGGAGGCTGTTTTATAAAAAGTACCGAAGCAAAAGACTTAGGTTATTTGGGTGATGCAGATGTAAAAGAATGGGAAGAATCAATAAAGAAGGTTCAGTCAAAATTTAAAAATCCGAAATATATTATTCCTGGTCATGATGACTGGACTAGTATTCAATCATTAACTCATACAATGAAACTTGTTAAAGATTATAATCTTTCAAAAAAAGGCTTTCTTAAATCCGGTCAGAAATAATAATACTGACTTATAAAAATATTCCATGCATTTCATTGAAGTTATTTTACCGCTTTCTTTAGCTAAGACATTCACTTATCGAATTTCTGAAGCTGAATACCATTTTATAAAAAAAGGAATGCGGGTAGCGGTACCTTTTGGTAAGAGTAAAATATACACGGGACTTGTTTTGGATGTTCATGAAAATGCTCCAACTTTATATGAAGCCAAAGAAATTCATCAGATCTTAGACGAAAAGCCTATTGCAACAGAAATCCAGATCAAACACTGGCTTTGGGTTGCGGACTACTATATGTGTGGGATTGGAGATGTTTATCGTGGTGCATTTCCAAGCGGATTGCTTTTGGAAAGCGAAACAATTATTTCGCATAAACCTGATGTTGCTGTAAATGACAGCGAACTCTCAGATGATGAATTTTTGATTTATGAAGCTTTGCAGCACCAAAGTTCGTTGAAAGTTCAGGAAATAGCTTCTATTTTAAACAGAAAAAATATACTTCCGATTCTTCAAAAATTAATAGCAAAGGATATTATTTTTTTAGAAGAAGAAATAAAAGAAACTTACAAACCCAAGTTGGTGCGTTATGTGAGACTGCATTCTAAATATGAATCCGGTAGTGGTCTGGAAGAATTGTTAATGGTGCTGAAAAATGCTAATAAGCAAAAAGAAATTGTTTTAACTTATTTCCAGATCAGCGCTTCAGAAAAAAAGCCAATTACGGTAAAAAAACTTATAGAAGCTTCGAATGCAGGATCAGCGGTTGTAAAATCATTAATTGAAAAAGAAATTTTTGAAGAATATTTTTTACAGCAGGATCGGGTTTTGTTTAAAGGAGAGAAATCAGAAAATGAACTGAAACTGAGCGAAGCACAGGAAAATGCTTTTAATGAAATCAAAGATAAGTTTACTCAGAAGGAAGTTTGTCTGCTTCATGGAGTGACTTCGAGTGGAAAAACTGAAATCTATATTAAGCTGATTGAAGAATATCTGCAAACAGGAAGACAGGTTTTGTATCTGCTTCCTGAAATTGCACTTACAACACAGTTGGTTTTCCGCCTGCGTCTTTACTTTGGAGATAAAGTAGCTGTTTTTCATTCGAAATACAGTAATAATGAAAGAGTGGAAGTCTGGAAACAAACGCTTGAAAATTTACCAAAAGCACAAATTGTAATAGGAGCCAGGTCGGCTTTGTTTTTGCCTTTTAATGATTTAGGATTGTTAATCGTTGATGAAGAACATGAGCAGACTTTTAAACAGACAGATCCTGCGCCAAGATTTCATGCAAGAGATGCAGCAATTGTTTTGGCTAATTTTCATAAAGCAAAAGTGTTATTAGGTTCGGCAACACCAAGTATTGAAACCTATTTTAATGCCCAAACTGATAAATACGGATTGGTAACTCTTAGCGAGCGTTATAAAAATGTCCGACTGCCTGAAGTGGTTTTGGTTGATTTAAAGGACAAACATTTTAGAAAAAGAATGACAGGGCATTTTAGTGATTTTTTGATTGAAGAAATCGCAGAGGCTTTGTCTTTGGGCGAGCAGGTTATTTTGTTTCAAAACAGAAGAGGATATTCTCCTGTTATGGAATGTTTACGATGCGGTCATGTGCCTCATTGCCAACAATGCGATGTGAGCTTGACGTATCATAAACATAAGAATCAGCTGAGATGTCATTATTGTGGTTATTCTATTGCAAAACCTACTAATTGTCACAACTGTTCGAGTATTGATATGACTACAAAAGGTTTTGGAACTGAACAAATAGAGCAGGAGTTGTTGACACTTTTTCCAAAAGCAAAAACAGCCAGAATGGATCAGGATACTACGCGGGGTAAATTTGGTTTTGAAAAAATCATAGATAATTTCAAAAATCGTGAAATTGATATTTTGGTAGGAACCCAAATGTTAGCCAAAGGACTGGATTTTGAGAATGTCAGTCTGGTTGGAATTATGAATGCTGATAATATGTTACATCATCCTGATTTTAGAGCCTTTGAACGCAGTTTTCAAATGATGACTCAGGTTGCGGGAAGAGCCGGAAGATCTGAAAAACAAGGAAAAGCTGTTATTCAGACTTATAACCCGAATCACAATACAATTCAGCAGGTTACAAACCATAATTATATAGGTATGTATAAGGAGCAGTTATATGATAGGCAGATTTATAAATACCCACCTTATTTCAGAATTATAAAGCTAACACTGAAACATCGAGAGTATGATAAATTGAAGGAAGGTTCAATGTGGATGTATAAGGTTTTAAGTCAGAATTTAAATCTGCCGGTTTTAGGACCTGAAGAACCTGCTATCAACAGAATTAGGAATGAATACATTCGGGCAATTTTGATTAAAATTCCGCAAAATATGCCATTAGGGAGCACAAAAAAAACTATTCAGAAAATGCTGAATAGTTTTGAGACGGTGGCTCAGTACAGAGCTATAAAGTTAACGGTAAATGTTGATTTTTATTAAGATGATGTTGATAATGCTCTTACCAGATCTTCTTTTTTGTTTCGGCTCAGCGGAATTTTAGTAATGCCGATTTCAGCAAATTTACTGTTAAAGCGTTCCACTTTATCAATATTAATAATGTATGATTTGTGGACGCGGATGAATTTCTCTTTTGATAAATCGTTTTCAAAAGATTTCATAGTTGAAAGCACTAAATTACTGTCATCTTCTGTTACGACTCTTACATAGTCTCCAAATGCCTCAATCCATTTGATTTTCGCTGTAAAAATTTTCAGTTTTTTCAGATTGCTTTTGATAAAAATATGTTCGCCTTCTTCTTCTTTTACTTCTTTTTTAAGAAGGTGCATGTCGATAGCTCTTTTTGCCGAAGCGTTAAAACGGTCAACAGCTATAGGTTTTTGTAGATAATCAGTTGCATCATAATCAAAAGCTTTTAACGCATATTCAGCCTTAGAAGTAATAAATATAATTTGCGGTTTTGATTTTAAACCATCAAGAAAATCAAATCCGTTGATAACAGGCATTTCAATATCTAAAAAAATTAAATCTATATTATTCAGAGAGATACAACTTTTCGCTTCGATTGCATTTGAGAAGTCTCCTACCAAGTGCAATCCCGGATGATTGTTAACTAATTTTGCAATAATTGCCCTCTGTATAGAACTATCATCTACAACAACACAGTTTAGTTTCATAAGAGTTTAAATTTTAAATAAATTCAGGATAGCATAAGTAAATGTATTACTTTTTTGGAAAGAAAACTAAAAAGAACGTCTGTTTTTTGCTTTTCAACGAATAAAAGAAAAAAAGTATTGTTTTTTCAGAAATAATGGTTACTTTTGCACCCAATTTTAATAAATTAAATACTGTATTTATGAATCATTATGAAACTGTTTTCATTTTAAATCCCGTTTTATCTGAAGTTCAGGTAAAGGAAACAGTAAGCAAATTTGAAGATTTTCTTACTAGTCGTGGAGCTGAAATGGTATCGAAAGAAGATTGGGGCCTTAAAAAAATGGCTTACGAAATTCAAAACAAAAAAAGTGGATTCTATCACTTATTTGAGTTCAAAGTTGCTGGAGAAGTTCTTGTAGCTTTCGAAACTGAATTTAGACGTGACGAAAGAGTTATGCGTTTCTTAACTGTAAGTCTTGACAAACATGCTATCTCTTGGGCTGAAAGAAGAAGAGCAAAACTTAAATCTCAAAAAGCTTAATTATCATGGCAACATTACAACAATCTGCTTCAGGAAAAAAAGACGGAGATATCAGATATCTTACGCCTTTGAATATAGAAACTAACAAAACTAAAAAGTATTGTCGTTTCAAAAAATCAGGCATCAAATATATCGATTATAAAGATGCTGATTTCTTATTGAAATTCGTTAATGAGCAAGGAAAAATTCTTCCTCGTCGTTTAACAGGAACTTCTTTGAAGTACCAAAGAAAAGTGTCTGTAGCTGTAAAAAGAGCTCGTCACTTAGCTTTAATGCCATACGTGGCCGATTTATTAAAATAATTAAAAACTCTAGTCGCTGGTTTCTGTTAAAGCAGAACCTAACTTCTAAAATATAAGGACAACAACATGGAACTTATTTTAAAACAAGACGTACAGAACTTAGGATTTAAAGATGATGTAGTATCTGTTAAACCTGGTTATGGTCGTAACTTTTTAATTCCTCAGGGTTTTGCTGTTTTGGCAACTCCTTCTGCTAAAAAAGTTTTAGCTGAAAACCTAAAACAAAGAGCACACAAAGAAGCTAAAGTTATTGCTGATGCTAAATCATTAGCTGAAACTTTGAAAGCTCTTGAAATTAAACTTACTGCAAAAGCTGGTGGAGAGAAACTTTTTGGTTCTATCACAAATATTGATATTGCAGAAGCTTTAGAGAAATCAGGTAACGCTATTGATAGAAAATTTATCTCAAGCGGTATCGTAAAACGTACAGGGAAATATTCTGCAAGCATCCGTTTACACAGAGATGTTGTTGTAGATTTACCATACGAAATTATTGCTGAAAAGTAATAGTTTAAAATTATTTTATAAAAATCCCGATGCAAATCGGGATTTTTTTGTTTATGAACATATTATATGAATGCAACTGACATTAGGATGAAATTTTGTCCGTAGCTTATAATTAAAAAAAAATCTATAAATGAAATACGCAAGATTAACAAAAGAGCAATTTGATGAACTGCATGCTGAATTTGCCAGTTTCTTGGCAACTCAGGCAATTGATAAAGCTGAATGGGATTCTCTTAAAATAAACAAACCTGAAGTTGCTGAGCAGGAATTAGATGTTTTTTCAGATTTAATTTGGGAAGGTGTTTTGTCCAGAGCAGAATTTTTGGAACATTTCTCTAAAAACCATATATTTTTATTTCAGTGTTTTGAAACGCATGTGCAATCTATTGTTCTGAAATCATTAGTTCCGGAAACTGATTTTTTGACTAAAGAAGGTTTGCAGTGGTTAAGTGATAATATGTTTACAGATACGATTGAAATGAAGACAGGGAAAAAGGTTTTTACAGAAGATCGTAATTGTTCTATTTTTGAGTTGATTCAGCAAGGAGCTTTTTTGAGTGACGGACAATTGTTTAAGCAGATAAATTCTATCATAGAATCATAAATTTATACAAATTATAGCTTAAAAAGATAAAATGCTAATAACAAGTGTTTTGTCTTTTTTTTATTTTAACTTTTGTTTAATCTTTTATTTTGGATTATATGTTCACGTTTTATTTACTTTTTCTATAATATTGAAAACTTGTTTTTATTGATTTAATAGGGTTGGTTTTTGTTTTTGATTTTGTAAAAATAATCCATTTTGTAATTTTTATAGGTGTTTTTAATCTATTTTAGAGTTTGAATCATGATTAAATAGATTTTTTTTTGTCATTTTTGTAAATATTATTTGTCTTCAATAACATGCTTTTTATGATGTTTATATGCTTTTTAAAGGCGTTTTTATTTTGAAATTTAAAAAAATAATATTTTTTTGTTTGTTTTGTATTTTATTTTTTTCTAATTTTAGATTGTTAAGATTAAACAAAATGTTTTCGCCTTTTCAAAAAACTGATTCATTTTACTACCCCAAAAAATAAATGAAGTCTTTATTTTGATCTTATTTAGAATTAATATGAAATTTTTATAATAATTATTTAAATGGTTGCTTATGGACTTAATATTTACTTTCGTCAGGTTTGCATTCAGTATTTCGATTATTTTAGCTTTTATAAACTTATGTTCAATTAAGTTTATTCACATATTAAAAATTTTCTATAGATTGAAAAATTACGTCTGTAATTTATTTTTAATTCCTTACCCCAATTGACAACTTTGTTGGCATGGAAATCCTCTCATTTAATTTTTACTACGGAAAAATATATTTTGAAGTTGTTGTATCCAAACTTTAAAAATTGTTTTTTATAGAAAGCATAATCAACTTACTATAAATATAATTACACAACATACTTAGAAAGGGAATTTCTTATTTCAACTTAACCTAAAAACAAATCACTCCTTTTTTGAAGTTTGATAGAGTTCATTCTTCTGCAAATGTTTAAGACGCTTTTTATTTATCAATAAAAGTGCTCTTTTGTTACTATTTTATTTTTTTAAAATTTAGATTAAGCTCAACTTTTTGTATTAGAGCTTGGTTTTTAATTGACTGATTTTTGATTTTTTAAAATTGCATAAGATAATAATGTCTTTTTGCAACATGGTTTCTATTGTCCATTTTCTAATCTTCCAAATTATGAAAAAAAAATTACAAATTCTTAATCTCAGCTTCCAGAAGGGATTATTAAGAGCAATGTTTTTTTTGCTTTTATTTTCAAATTCTTTTGCTCAAAATGTATGTAGGCCGATCTCGCAAACTAATAGTACGGGCGGCCTTTTATGTGCAGGTATGAGCGTGACAGATCCAAATGATGCATTTGACACAAGTATGAGTACTTTTGCTGAAATAAGCAATGTACTTGGTTTAGCTTGTTTTGCACAAGAAACATTGACTTTTAATCAAACTGCGAAAGCTGGTGATCAAATTGTAATTTATTTTGGAACAGGATCAGGATTGCTGAACCTGAGTCTATTATCAAATGCGACAATTCAGGCAAAACTTTCGGGAGCAAATGTAGATGATCCGGTGGCGTTAAATAACGGACTATTAAATCTTCAATTATTACCAGGGAATGAAATAGCCGTAATACGATATACATTGCCAGGTGATACAAATCAAGTGAGAATTCAGGTAGGAGGACTTCTTAGTTTATTGGTGAATTTAAGAGTGTATGATGTAAGGCTTGATTTTGCTAAACCTACCGTTACTAATGGTTTAACGCAAACTGTTTGTTCTGGAAATTCTTTAAATTTATCAGCAACTCCTGTAGCCGGGACATCACTTGCATGGTATAGTTCTGCAACTTCAACAACACCATTGGTAACAGGAAATAGTTATACTACTCCAAATTTAACGGTTAATACTACATATTATTTAGGAGTTACGAGAGCTGTGGGCTGTGAAGGCAGTGATCGCATTCCGGTACAAATTAATGTATCTAATCCTGTCGCACCAGTGATAAGTGCTTCAGGAACTTCTATATGTTCTTCAGGAGCAACACAGCAAACTACATTATCTGTAGTAAATCCAATACCGGGAACCACTTATAATTGGTATAACGTAGCATCAAACGGGGTTTCTTTAGCTTCAGGAAATACTTTTTCGCCAACAGTTCCTCAAGGTACGACAAGTTTTTATGTTGAGGCTGCGATAGGAAGTTGTTTGAGTCCGGCAAGAACTCAGGTTGATGTGATTTCGACAGCTATACCTTCTGTTCCAACGGTTTTAACTCAAAGTGTCACCATTCAGTCTGGTCAAAACGCCACTTTGAATGCTACTACTTCTGAGGCAGGTGTTACGCTGAATTGGTACGATGTTGCCAGTGGGGGATCTGCAATTGCAGTCAATTCACCAACATTTACTACACCGATTTTGACTGCTTCAAAAACATATTATGTTGAAAGTCAAAGTGCCACAGGGAATTGTGTTAGTGCAAGAGTTCCAGTAGTGGTGAATGTTATACCATCAGCATTGGGAGGATGTTTAGAAGCTGGTAGTCAACAAACACTTCAAAACGGTTTATGTTTATTGTGTGGTGTAACAAACCCGAATAATTCTGTTGACGGAAATTCTGCAACAGCTACAAGACTAACAGTTCCTGTTGGTTTAATAAACGGATGGATTCAGCAAACATTACAATTCAATAACCCTGGAAGAGCAGGAGATATTGTTGATGTTGAATTAGAATTACCAGGCGGATTAGCAGATGTTGCTCTTTTAGGTGTTGTTAGTTTGGCAACTTATAATGGAGCAACTTATAATAATGATAGAGTTTTAATTAATAATTCTCTGGTAACGTTGCAATTATTATCCGGAAATCGTTTTAAAGCAAGTGTCGAGGCAGGAGCAGCTTTTGATCGTGTTGAGATTCGATTAGGAGGCTTGGCAGCAGTATTGACCAGTTTAGATATTTATCAGGCAACTTACAGATATAAATCCCCAGCGGGTTTAGCTAATAGAACTATTTGCAGCGGACAAACAACAACTATAACTGCTAATATTGGAGTTGGTGAAACTATTAATTGGTTTGATGTAGCTTCTGGAGGAACTTCTTTGGCAAGTACCACTTCTTATACAACTCCTGCTTTGACGGTTCCAACTACTTATTATGTAGAAATAACCAGAAATGGCTGTGTCAATAGTGTGCGTTTTCCTGTGTTGATATCAATTGACAATCCTATAGCTCCTGTTATCGGTGCTGCGGGTACAACAATTTGTAGTGGTCAGACTACTACATTAAATATTCAGGCGCCTGTTGTAGGTACTATTTACAGATGGTATGATGCAGCTACTGCAGGAAATTTAGTTTTTACAGGTACTTCTTTTGTAACGCCAAATTTAACTGCTAATACAAATTATTTTGTTGAAGCCTCAATAGGAAGCTGTGTGAGTGCAACACGTACTTCTGTAACAGTAACTGTAAATCCATTACCTGCGGCACCAATTGCAGCATCGTCAAATGTTGTTATTCAGTCAGGACAGAGTGTTGCTTTGCAGGTATCAAGCCCAGATTCGAACGTGACATTTGACTGGTATGATGTACCAACGAATGGAACTGCTCTGGCAACGGGAACCAATATCTACACAACGCCAGCTTTAACGTTAAATAAAACCTACTATGTGACTGCGAGAGGTATCACATCAGGTTGTACAAGCAGTGCCAGAACAGCGATTAATGTTTTGATAAATAATTCAGCAAGCAGCTGTTTAAAGGCTAATTCACAAGTTACAACTTTAGATCCGGGTTTATTGTGTGTTTTGTGTAGTTTTACTGATCCCGGAGGATCTGTTGATACAAATCCAAGTACATTTACCAGACTTTCTACAGTTGCAGGAATAGCTGGTGCCTATGTTGAACAAGTAGTAACTTTTCCAACAACGGGCCAGGCAGGAGATATTATAGATGTTGAATTAGAATTGCCCGGAGGATTGGCTGATGTGTCATTATTAGGCGGAATTAGTTTAGCAACCTATAATGGAGTAACTTATAACAATGACAGACACTTTCTTACTGATAATTTGTTGAGCTTACAGCTATTATCCGGAGATAGATTTAAAGCAAGTTTTACAGCAACAGCAACATTTAATAAAGTTGAAATTCGATTGGGAGGATTGGTTACTTTATTAACAAATTTAGATATTTATGGAGCTTCATATAGATTTAAAGATGCTGTAATTACTGGAGCCACATCTCCAATTTGTAGCGGCCAAACAGCTAATTTAGCAGCCACTTCAAGTGTAGCCGGAGAAACATTTAAATGGTATGATGCTGCAAGTGCAGGAACGGAACTTTCTTCTGTAGCAACATATACAACACCGGCTTTAACAGCAACAACAACTTATTATGTAGAAGCAACACGTGATGGAACTTGTATAAATAGTGTTCGTCAGCCTGTTACTGTAACAGTATCACCATTTGCAACTGCTGCAGACGTAACTATTAATACTCCATTAGAAGCTTCTTGCTCCGGAAGTGTTGTTCTATCCCCAACATCAGCTTTAGTTGGAGCGCAATTCAAATATTATACTGATCAAAATAAAACACAGGAAATTATAACCGGTTCTACAGTTGTTGCACAGCCGGGAGTAACTTTCTCTAAAAATTCAACAACAGGGGCATTAACAATTAATGGTCTAAGTTCAGCAGTGCCATCTTATAATTATTATGTATCTGTTGTTAATGCTGTTACTTGTGAAAATGCTATTAATACACTGAAACAAGTAACGGTTAACTCTCCATCAGTTACACCTTTAACTGTAATTGGTACTACTTTGGAAGGTTGTGGAACAGTAAATCTGGCTAATGCTATAACAGGTTTTGATACAACAGGAAATACAACTTATATTTTCTATGACCCTTCAGACAATATTTTACCTGCAGCTGCTGCAGCTAATATAAATACAAGTGGTGTTTACTCAATTCAGGCTCAAGGTAACGGTGTTACATGTCCATCTGGAAAGTTGCCGGTAACTGTTTCTGTTAACCCGTTACCAAGTTTGGTTGTTGCAACACCTTTCTTATCAGTAAATGCAGGTACGAATGTTTTGCTAAATGCAACATCAAATGGGACATTAGCATGGTTTGACCCTCAGGGAAATGCTTTGACAGGTCCGGTATTTACAACAGGAGTTTTAAATACTCCGGGAATTTATACTTATACAGTAGTGGCTACAAGTGCTCTTAATTGTTCAACTTCAGCAACAATAACGATCAATGTTATAGATCCAAATAGTTGTCAATTATTAACTGAAAGAGTGTATGCAACCGGGCAAAGTTCGGGTTCAATTGTAACAGGTGGAGTAGCTGATCCAACTAACGCCATTGACGGAAATATGCAAACTTATTCTACAATAACGACAGGTGTAGGTCTTTTAGGAGTAGGTACTACCTGGCAGAATTTGACCTGGCCAGCTAACATAGCAAAAGGAACACCGGTCACTGTTAAGCTGGGAGCTGAATACAGTCTATTGGCTGTTGCACAAGGTTTATCGGTAATTGGAACTAAAAGCGGAGTTGATATTGGAACAATGATACCTGTTTCAGGAGCGTTTTTAAATTTATTACCGGGAGAAAAATCATATGAGTTTACTTTTGTTCCTTCAAATGGCTCCGGACCACAAGATTACGACGGAATCAGAGTAATATCCGGGGCACTTTTGAGTGTTATTCAAAACACAAAAGTGTTCGATGCTTATTATACTAAAAAAGTTTCAACAGTGGCCTGTACTCCGGGTGATATTCAGGATGTATTTTATGGAGCAACAGATTTAGGACTGCCAATAGGAGCTTTAACTTCCACAGTTGGAGTGAGCGATGCATGGAATGTAGCTGATAATGATGTTTCTACCTATGCAACAATGTATAGTGGTGCGGGAGTTCTTGCTGCAGCTGATTTAACGGTTACATTTAAAACTCCATCAATTGTAAGTGATACTTTAAGACTTGTGGTTTCTAAACCGGGGACTCTTTTAGACGTTAATTTATTGACCGGATTTAGTATTCAGCGTTATTTAGGAAATGTTGCTGTTGGTGCTCCAATTCAAAACAATAGTACATTATTAAGTATAAGACTATTGCCAGGAAATACAATGTCAATGGTACTTGTTTCCTCACTGCCAGAAGCATATGACCGCGTAAGAATTCGTTTTGGCGGTGTTGCGGGAGTTTTAGATTTTCTTAGAGTTCATACAGTTGAACGTGTAGCAAATACGAAAGTAATTGGAAGCGATCCTGATAACAAAATAACGGTTTGTCCGGGAACAGATGTTACACTTCAGATTCCAACAGATGCCTGTTCAAATTATATATGGTACGATTCGCCTATTGGTGGTTCTGTTGTAGCTAATGGAATTACTTTTACAGTTCCTTCGACATTAGCAGCCGGGATTTATAAATATTATGTGCAACCGGTACGCTATAATTGTGAAGCTTTATCAAGAGGAGAAGTTACTGTTGAAGTCAGAGCTTCAAGTCCTGAAAATGCTTTAACAAACATTACTCTTAATGGAGGAGTGGACACTTCGATTTGTTCTCCAACAGGAACAGTGACTTTAAATACAAGTTTAAGTGGAACTCCATCATTGACAAACCCAATTTATTATTGGTATAATTTTGACGGAACAACGAGTCAGTTAATTGCAGGTGAAACAACGAGTCAGTTAATTAGAAATGGATTGACTCCAGGGACTTACACTTATTTTGTAGGAGTTAGTTCAGATGAGTTTTGTGAAACTGCAGAAGCAGACAGAAAACAAATTACCTTTACTATATTGCCTCCATCGAATCAAAATGATATTTTAGTAGATGATGCGGTAGTTTGTCATAATGTTCCGGCAGTCTTAACACCTACAAGTACATTAACAAATAAGGTGTTTTATTGGTATTTTGATGCAAATAAAACTCAGCCTATAACAAATGGAACTATAAGCGGTGTAACATATACCATAAGTTCTACAGGAGTTTTAACGGTAACAGGTTTAACTCGCGCTGTGAGTCCTGTTACGTATTATGTTGGGGTTTCAAGTGATACAACTTGTGAAAATATTGCAGGTACACTTCAGACAGCAACTGTAATAATAAATGATCCGGATACACCAACTACAACAGATAATACACAAGATTTCTGTTTGGTGAATACACCAACAGTTGCTAATATTCAGGTAAACGAATCCAATGTAGTTTGGTATGATTCATTAACCAGTACTACTGCGATTGCACCAACAACTGCTTTGACAAACGGCATTTATTACGGAGCTATTTTAGATCCTGTAACAAGCTGTGAAAGTTCAGTTCGTTTGCAGGTAACTATTTCTGTAAATGATCCAGGTACACCGACTACTACAGACGATACACAAGATTTCTGTTTAGTAAATGCACCAACTGTTGCCAGTATTCAGGTAAATGAAGCCAATGTAGTTTGGTATGATTCACTAACCAGTACTACTGCGATTGCACCGACAACCGCTTTAGCAAACGGAATTTATTACGGAGCTATTTTAGACCCGATAACTAATTGCGAAAGTGCAGTGAGATTACAAGTTACCATTACTATTAATGATCCAGGTACACCGACGACTATAGACAATACACAGGATTTCTGTTTAGTGAATGCACCTACGGTTGCCAATATTCAGGTAAATGAAGCTAATGTTGTTTGGTATAATTCATTGACAAGTACAACAGCAATTGCACCGACAACCGCTTTAGCAAACGGAATTTATTACGGAGCTATTTTAGACCCGATAACTAATTGCGAAAGTGCAGTGAGATTACAAGTTACCATTACTATTAATGATCCAGGTACACCGACCACCACAGACAGTACACAAGATTTCTGTTTAATAAATGCACCAACTGTTGCCAGTATTCAGGTAAATGAAGCCAATGTAGTTTGGTATAATTCATTAACCAGTACTACTGCGATTGCACCAACAACTGCTTTGACAAACGGTATTTATTACGGAGCTATTTTAGATCCTGTAACAAGTTGCGAAAGTTCAGTTCGTTTACAGGTTACTATTACCATCAATGATCCGGGTACACCGACTACCACAGACAGCACTCAGGACTTCTGTTTAGTAAATGCACCAACGGTTGCCAATATTCAGGTGAATGAAGCTAATGTTGTTTGGTATAATTCATTGACAAGTACAACAGCAATTGCACCGACAACCGCTTTGGCAAACGGAATTTACTACGGAGCGATTTTAGACCCAATAACAGGTTGCGAAAGTTCAGTGAGATTACAAGTTACAATTACTGTAAATGATCCTGGTACACCGACTACAGCAGACAATACACAGGATTTCTGTTTAATAAATGCACCAACTGTTGCCAGTATTCAGGTAAATGAAGCCAATGTAGTTTGGTATGATTCACTAACCAGTACTATTGCGATTGCACCGACAACCACTTTGGCAAACGGCATTTATTACGGAGCGATTTTAGATCCTGTAACAGGTTGTGAGAGTGCAGTTCGTTTGCAGGTAACTATTTCTGTAAATGATCCTGGTACACCAACTACTACAGACAATACACAGGATTTCTGTTTAGTAAATGCACCTACGGTTGCCAGTATTCAGGTAAACGAAGCGAATGTAGTTTGGTATGATTCATTAACTAGTACAACAGCTATTGCACCGACAACCGCTTTGGCTAACGGCATTTATTACGGAGCTATTTTAGATCCTGTAACAGGTTGTGAAAGTGCTGTAAGATTACAAGTTACTGCTACCATCAATGATCCTGGCACACCAACTACGACAGACGATACACAGGATTTTTGTTTGGTAAATGCACCGACTGTTGCCAGTATTCAGGTAAATGAAGCCAATGTAGTTTGGTACGACTCTTTAACCAGCACAACAGTGATTGCACCGACAACTGCTTTGGCAAACGGTATTTATTACGGAGCTATTTTAGATCCTGTAACAGGTTGCGAGAGTGCAGTTAGATTACAAGTTACTGCTACCATCAATGACCCTGGTACACCTACTACAGCAGATAATACACAGGATTTCTGTTTGGTTAATGCGCCAACGGTAGCTAATATTCAGGTAAATGAAGCGAATGTAGTTTGGTACGACTCTTTAACCAGTACAACAGCGCTTGCACCGACAACCGCTTTAGTAAACGGCATTTATTACGGAGCTATTTTAGATCCTGTAACAGGTTGTGAGAGTGCAGTTCGTTTGCAGGTAACTATTTCTGTAAATGATCCTGGTACACCGACTACAGCAGATAATACTCAGGATTTCTGTTTAGTAAATGCACCAACTGTTGCCAGTATTCAGGTAAATGAAGTCAATGTAGTTTGGTATGATTCATTAACCAGTACTACTGCGATTGCACCGACAACCGCTTTGGCAAACGGTATTTATTACGGAGCTATTTTAGATCCTGTAACAGGTTGTGAAAGTGCAATAAGATTACAAGTTACTATAACAGTTACTGATCCATTAACACCGACTACAGCAGACAATACACAGGATTTCTGTTTAGTGAATGCACCTACAGTTGCCAGTATTCAGGTAAATGAAGCGAATGTAGTTTGGTATAACTCACTAACCAGTACAATAGCTATTGCACCAACAACCGCTTTAGTGAACGGCATTTATTATGGAGCTATTTTAGATCCTGTAACAGGTTGTCAAAGTTCAGTTCGTTTGCAGGTGACTATTTCTGTAAATGATCCTGGTACACCAACTACTACAGACAATACACAGGATTTCTGTTTAGTAAATGCACCAACAGTTGCGAGTATTCAGGTAAATGAAGCCAATGTAGTTTGGTACAATTCTCTAACCAGTACAACAGCTATTGCTCCGACAACCGCTTTGGCAAACGGTATTTATTATGGAGCTATTCTAGATCCAATAACAGGTTGTCAAAGTGCTGTCAGATTACAGGTTACTGTTACTGTAACCAATCCGGCTACGCCAACAACTACAGATAACACACAAGATTTCTGTATTGCTAATTCACCAACGGTTGCCAATATCCAGGTAAATGAAGCGAATGTAGTTTGGTATGGCACATTAACAGGAGTAACACCATTAGCGCCAACAACAGCTTTAATAAACGGAATTTACTATGGAGTTATTTTGAATCCGATGACTGGTTGCGAGAGCAGTACAAGATTGCAGGTAAGTGTTACGATTAATAATCCGACTGCAACACCTACTACAAACTCTGCGACACAAAACTTCTGTTCATTAAATGCACCAACAGTAGCTAATATTCAGGTAAATGAAGCGAACGTAGTTTGGTACAGTAATCCAAGTGGCGGAACGGCATTAGCCTCAATAACACCTTTAGCTACAGGTTTATATTATGGAGCTATTTCAAGTACAATAGGATGTGAAAATCCTGTACGATTGATAGTTACAGTAAATGTAAATACTCCTGGTATGGTTACAACTACAAATACATCGCAAAAATTCTGTTTATCAAAAACACCAACCATTGCTGATATTCAGGTAAATGAGACAAATGTAGTTTGGTACAGCAATCCAACAGGAGGAGTACCATTAGCAGCAAATACAGCGCTTACAGCCACAACTTATTACGCTACATTGCTTAGTAATATAACAAATGGCTGTACAAATGCAACACGTTTAGCAATAGCGGTTAGTTTTGAAAATGATGCATTGTATCAAATAACTTCAACAGACGATACACCATGTGTTTTTCAGGGAGTAACGTATTCAATAGCCAACGGAAAATCAAATTATGTATGGTCTGTTACTAACGGAACAATAACATCCGGAGGAGGAACTGCTGATGGAACTGCAACAATTTCATGGTCTGATATTGGTCCGGGAACAGTTTCGGTAACTTATATCAATATATGTGATGAAACTACTACAAAAATATTAAATGTAACAGTAGCAACATGTTCTGATCTTACAATAACCAATACAGTTAGTAATCCAACTCCTAATTTTGGTGATGAGGTAACCTTTACAATAACTGTAAATAATGTAGGTCAGGGTATTATTCTTAACACACTTGTTAGTGAGTTAATTCCAAGCGGATATGAATTAGTTTCGTCTTCTACAACTACCGGAGTATATGATCCTGCAACTCAGATCTGGACAATTCCAACTTTAAATCCGGGAGAAAGTGAAACGCTTGAAGTTAGAGTGATTGTATTGCCAAATGGTAACTATTTAAATGTAGCAACTATCGAAATTTCAACTCCTTTAGATGTTGATCCGACAAACAATTCAGCTTCAGCTTCGGTAGAACCAATTTGTTTAACGGTTTACAATGAATTCACGCCAAATAATGATGGATCAAATGATCTTTTCAGAATTGATTGTATCGAATCATATCCAAACAATGAATTGAAAGTATTTAACAGATATGGTGCTTTGGTTTACAGCAAAAGAGGTTATGAAAACGATTGGGACGGTACTGCCAATGTATCCGGAGTTATAAACAGAGGAGATATGCTGCCAACCGGTACTTATTTTTATGTAATAGAAATTGGAGACGGAAAAGTTAAAAAAGGATGGTTATCTATAATGAGATAAGCACCGTTATTAATCATCTAATTAATTAAAACTAAATAAGTATCGTTATGAAACTATATATAAAATCATTAGAATCGTATTTAATCATAATATGTTCTATAATCACATTTAGTGCAAAGGCACAACAGGATCCGGAGTACACACAATACATGTATAACACGATGGCGGTAAATCCGGCTTATGCCGGGTCTACCGGCGTTCTGGAAGCTACACTTTTACACCGTTCACAATGGGTAGGAATTTCAGGAGCTCCTCAAACACAGTCTTTTTCGATTCATGCACCGCTTCGAAACGAAAAGGTTGGATTGGGATTAAGTGTTGTTAATGATAAAATTGGTCCTTCCGACGAATTGTACCTTGATGGAAACTTCTCTTATTCATTGGCATTAGGTTATGAAAAAAGACTTGCCTTTGGTTTAAAAGCCGGAATGCGAATGTTGAATATCGACTGGACAAAAGGAAGATACTATGACCCAAATGATGTTCTTCTGAATCAAAATATTGATAATCAGATGAAGTTAGCCATTGGGGCAGGGGTTTATTATTATACAGACAAATGGTATTTAGGATTTTCAATTCCTAGTTTTATCGAAAATGATTATTATGATGATGTTCAGGAATCTATAAATTATGATCGTCTGCATTATTATTTTATGGGAGGATATGTGTTTGATTTGAATCCGAATTTAAAATTCAAACCTGCATTTTTAGTTAAAGCCGTGAGTGGAGCTCCGCTTACAGCTGATGTTTCTGCAAACTTTATGCTTTATGAAAAATTTGTAATCGGAGGTGCTTATCGTACCGATGACTCTGTAAGTATTCTTGCAGGTTTTCAAATATCACGAAGCTTTTATATCGGATACGCTTTTGATTACACAGTAAGTGAATTGAATAAGTATAATGATGGTTCGCACGAAATCATTCTGAAATATCAGTTTAACAAAAATCAAAGCAAAATCAAATCACCTAGATTCTTCTAAAAATGAACCTTATGAAAAAACTATATATCTTAAGTCTGGTTTTGAGCTTTACGGTTTGTTTTGCTCAGACAAATTTAAAAAAGGCCGATGCATTGTTTAAAAACTATTCGTATGCTGATGCATCAAAAGCATACGAAGAAATTTTGCAGAACATAAAGAAACCTTCGACGCAAACATTAAAGAATGCAGCCGATTCATATTATTTCATTTCTGATTCAAGAAATGCACTTAAATGGTATCGAAAATTATATGAAGCTCAGGGAAATAATTTAACTGATATTTACTATTTACGCTACATCCAGTCCATGAAAGCCGTAATGGATTACGATGAAGCAAATAGGGTTACAAAAGAATATCTGGATAAAAAAGGAGATAAAAACGAGATCAATCGCTATTTGGCTCAAAAAAAGCAAATGGACAGTTTATCTAAAGTAAAATCTCTCTACGAAATAAAAAATCTGGATATTAATACCAGTAAATCTGATTTCGGAGCAACATTTTTTCAGGAAAAAGTGGTTTTCACTTCTGCCAGGGATACTACTAAATTTAGCGAAAAGCTATATACCTGGAATAATCAGCCATTCCTAAATTTATATGTTGCCGAAAGAAATCAGGCTGATGGAAGTCTGTTCAACGAAAGCGTGTTTTTGCCAAATGTAATGACTAAATATCACGAGGCAACCGCTACTTTTGATGCCAGCGGCAAAACAATTTATTATTCGACAAACATTGTTAAAAAGAATAAACTGGTTGTAGATGAAACAAAAACCAATAATTTTCAGATTATTAAAGGTACTATTACCGATAATAAATTAGAAAACCCACAAAAAGTATTTTTTAACAGCGATGAATATTCAGTTGGTCATCCTTCATTAAGTGAAGATGGAGAATGGCTTTTCTTTGCATCAGATATGCCGGGTGGATATGGAGAAACTGATTTGTATTATGTAAAAATTGCTGCTGACGGAACAATGAGTTCTCCTGTAAATTTAGGGCCAAAAATTAATACTATTGGTAATGACCTTTTTCCTTTTTTTAGTAACGGAGTACTTTATTTTTCTTCAGATGGACATTACGGATGGGGAGATCTGGATGTTTACGAAAGTAAATTTTTATCTGACGGAATTTTTTCTGATCCAAAAAATCTGGGAGCTCCGATAAACAGTAACAAAGATGATTTTGCTTTTATAATTGACAAAACAGGTCATTTTGGTTATTTATCTTCCAATAGAGAAGGAGGAAAAGGAGATGACGATATTTATTCTTTTACAAAAAAAGACCCGGTTTGCAATCAGACGATTTCAGGAATTGCAGTAGATCGTAAAACAAAATTACCTCTTGCCGATGTTACAATTATGGGGTACAATTCTTTCAGTGATATTCTTGGCGAAACAAAAACGAATTTTGAGGGCAAATATGCTTTAACAGTTCCATGCGGAAAAGTTGTTAAAATGATTGCAGCAAAGCCAAATTATGCCAGTGATGAAAAAACAGTAGAAACCACATTAGAAAACGAAGGAGAAATTCCAAATGTCAATTTTGAACTTAGCAATTATGATGACTTGGTTGTAAAGAAAAAAGGTGTTGAAAAAGTAGATGTAAAACCAATTTATTTTGATTACGACAAATATGACATAACTCCTTTGGCAATCGAAGAATTGACTAAAGTGGTTTTTATAATGCAAAAATTCCCTAACATCCGTATTAAAATTGAATCACATACAGACTCTCGAGGAAAAGACTCTTACAATCTGAAACTTTCTGACAACAGAGCAAAATCGACACGTGATTATATTATTTCACAAAATATTGATGCTTCAAGGATAGAAAGTGCGATTGGTTACGGGGAAAGCAGGTTAATTAATAAATGTAAAAATGGTGTAAAATGTACAGAAGAAGAACATTTATTAAACAGACGTTCGGATTTCATTATTATTCAAAAATAAATTTGGTTGTTTATTAGGTTCTTGATTATCACTTTTAAAAGTGTAGAAAGTAAAACCATTTGGAAGTTGGTTTTGTTTAAATTCTTTTAAAGAATAATGGACAAGAAGAAAATCAAGTTGCATGATTTTGCAACTTGATTTTTGATTTTTTAAAACTTTTGGGTTTTAATATTTTTCAATAAAAATATCCTAATTTTGAGATTCAGTTTTTCTAAATTACAACCGGCACTATTTTAATATTTTATGAGTATTCAAGAGACAATTCAGGCTTTACGAAATGAACTTAATCAGCACAATTACAATTATTATGTACTTGATGACGCTACGATTTCTGATTATGATTTTGATCTGAAATTAAAGGAACTTCAGGATTTAGAAAACAAACACCCTGAATTTTTTGATGAGCATTCCCCAACTCAGCGTGTTGGAGGAACGGTTACCAAAAACTTTAAAACCATTGCCCATCAGTTCAGAATGTATTCTCTGGATAACTCTTATTCGAAAGAAGATTTGTTGGATTGGGAAACTCGTATTCAGAGAGTTCTGGGAAATGTTGATTTGCAATATACCTGCGAATTAAAATACGATGGCGCTTCAATAAGCATTACATACGAAAATGGAAAACTTGTTCAGGCTTTGACGCGTGGAGATGGTTTTCAGGGTGATGAAGTTACAAATAACATCAAAACCATTAAATCAATTCCGTTAAAATTAAAAGGAAACTATCCTGATAAATTTGATATTCGTGGCGAAATCATTTTACCATTAAAAGGTTTCGAAAAAATGAATCAGGATTTGATTGAAATTGGTGAAACACCATATTCAAACCCAAGAAATACAGCTTCAGGTAGTTTAAAACTGCAGGATAGTGCTGAGGTTGCTAAACGACCTTTAGAATGTTTATTGTATTCAGTGACAAGTAATAATTTACCTTTTTCTTCGCAAATTGAAGGATTACAGTCAGCAAGAGACTGGGGCTTTAAAGTGCCAAGCGAAGCAAAATTGGCCAATAACATGCAGGAAGTTTTCGACTTTATTGATTATTGGGATACGCATCGTCATAAATTGCCTTATGAAACTGATGGTGTTGTTGTAAAAGTAAACAGTTACCGCCATCAGGAAGAATTAGGTTATACCGCAAAATCACCACGTTGGGCGATAGCTTACAAATTTAAAGCAGAACAGGTTTCTACTAAATTAAAGTCGATTTCTTATCAGGTTGGGCGTACAGGGGCTATTACTCCGGTTGCAAATTTAGAACCGGTACAGTTGGCTGGTACTATTGTAAAAAGAGCTTCTTTGCATAACGCTGATCAAATCGAAAAATTAGATATTCGAATAAATGATACTGTTTTTGTAGAAAAAGGAGGTGAAATCATTCCGAAAATTATCGCTGTTGATTTGGAACAACGTCCTGAAAATTCAGAAGTCACAACATATATCACAGATTGCCCTGAATGTGAGACAGAATTAGTTAGAAATGAAGGCGAAGCAAATCATTACTGTCCTAATTTCTATGGATGTCCACCACAAATTATAGGAAGAATCCAGCATTATATTTCAAGAAAAGCCATGGATATTGAAGGACTTGGTGGAGAAACAGTTGCCTTGCTTTTTAAAAATGATTTGGTTCACAATTATGCTGATTTGTATGAATTAAAGGTAGAAGATCTTTTGGATTTAGAAAGAATGGCACAAAAATCTGCTGAAAATCTGGTAAATGGTGTTGAAAAATCCAAAGAAATTCCATTTGAAAGCGTCTTGTTTGCACTTGGAATCCGTTTTGTGGGAGAAACAGTTGCTAAAAAATTAGCCAGACATTACAAAAATATTGACGCATTAAGTAAGGCTTCAATAATGGATTTGATTTTAGTGGATGAAATTGGAGAACGAATTGCAAAAAGTGTAATTGAGTTTTTTGAGAATGAAGAGAACCAAAAAATAATTGAACGCTTAAAAAGTTATGGTGTTCAGTTTGAAATCGTTGAAAAGATAAATCCTGATGCGACTGAAAAATTTGTCGGAAAAACATTTGTCGTTTCTGGTGTTTTTGCTCAGTTTTCAAGAGATGAACTAAAGAAAACCATAGAAGATAACGGAGGAAAAGTTGGAAGCTCCATTTCTGCAAAAACAGATTTTGTTGTTGCGGGAGACAATATGGGGCCAGCCAAATTAGAGAAAGCAAATAAATTAAACATTCCAATATTATCAGAGGAAGAATTTATAAATAAACTGAATGAAACCGAGTAGACCTTCACTTATTCTTTTTTCGATAGCATTTTTTTTTACAATTGTGTTTGATATTCTTCAATACGATTATCTTACTGTTTGTATGAAATCTATTGTTGTGCCATCGGTTTTCTTTTACTTCTACTCGTCAAATAACTTTAAAATCAATAAATACCAAATTCTAATTTACATATTGTGTTTTGTCGGAGAAGTATTTCATATCATGAATGTAGAAATCTCAGATGAAGGATCCATGATATGCTTTTTATTTGTGTATTTATTGCTTATTAAAACAATAGTCAGCGATTACGAAAGAATCAGATTAAAAAAGAATGACATGTTGCCAATAATTTTGGTAGTAGTTCTGATTGTTTATTTATTATGTTCTGTTCTGAGTCTGCAGTTTGAAAAAATGAATAAGTATCATTTTTTATACACTTTATATGGTGTTGTTTTAAGTGTTTTAGGATTTATCTGTTATACAAATTATATAACGAGAGGTTCGTATGTGACTTTACTTATGACATTAATGGTCACTTGTTTTATTATTTCTGATATGTTTTTTATTTTCAATAAATCGTCTTATTCCTTAGTATTAGTGCTAATTTGTGATGTAACCCAAATTCTGGCTTACTTTTTTATGTCAAAATACTTTGTAAACTCAGGAAAAAAGAGAATTAGACGATAATTGATTTTCCCTGATTCGTATGTGATTTATTTTTATCGAAATAAAAATCGATTCGGCCCAAATTTATTCCGTAGCATCCTACCTGATTAACCAAAACATCTTCGCTCGCTTTGTTTTTTACAATGGTAGGTTTATCTAAAAAAGTATGAGTGTGTCCGCCAATAATTAAATCGATATCCTGAGTTAATTCTGCTAATTTCAAATCGCAAATTTTTGTAGCGTCATCTTTGTATTTATAGCCTAAATGTGAAAGACAGATAACAAGATCGCATTTTTCTTCTTTCTTTAGCAATTGAGTCATGTCCTGGGCAATTTCTACAGGATTATTGTAAACTGTTTCTTTGTACATTTTTTTGTCAACCAGCCCTTCAAGTTCTATTCCTAATCCAAAAACACCAACTTTAATTCCGTTTTTATTGAAAATTTTATACGGTTTAACAAGTCCGTTCATGACTGTGTTTTTAAAATCATAATTGGAATTGATGAATTCAAACGTAGCATGCGGCATTTGAGCATACAGCCCGTCAACACCATTGTCAAAATCATGATTTCCAATTGTTGAAGCATCATATTTCATCATGCTCATTAGTTTAAATTCAAGCTCACCTCCATAATAATTAAAATAAGGAGTTCCCTGAAAAATATCCCCGGCATCTAATAAAAGCACATTTGGATTTTCTTTTCGGATGCTTTCAATGAGTGCAGCACGGCGTGATACTCCTCCTTTATTAGGATTACGTGGATCATCGGCAGGAAAAGGATCTATATGGCTGTGCACATCATTGGTATGCAGAACGGTAAGATGTTTTATATCGTTAGTTTCAAAACTGCTCAATGATAAGCCTAAACTTAATAAAGCGGTACTTGCAGCGGTTTTTTCGATAAATTCTCTTCTTTTCATTGTGTGTGTGTTTTGCAAAAACGCCTGGATTTTTATTTTGAATTTGAGTCTAAATTATTCTTCGGTGATTCTGATGTCTTTTGGAACCGGAATCGTATCTACGTCTTTAAAATAATCGATTAATACGTTACGAAGTTTATAATTCAGATCATATTTCTGAATAGCTTTGAGAAAAAAGTTCATGCTGTCACCACCATTTGCTAAATAATCGTTAGTAGCAACATAATACGTTTTATTAGCATCAAGTGGTTTTCTCTGAATTTGAATATTTTTAGCAGTATTGTCTTTCGAAATGGAAAAAGTCATTCCTGCCAAGGGATGAGGTTTTTTCTCTTTAATTATATAAGCAGTCATTTCCAGAATCTGATCGCCTTTTAATGCCAGTACGACCAAATTGTTTTCAAAAGGCATAATCTCGAAAGCAGTTCTTGTAGTCACATTTCCCTTTGGCAATATAGCTCTTATTCCGCCATGATTTAAAAAACATAAATCGATGTCTTTTTTCTCACGGGTTTTAAAAACCTGATTTCCCCTTTGTAAACAAATATCAGCCATTAGGTTTCCAATACTAGTTTGCCATTTTCCGGTGCTTTTATCAAGTGTTTCAGGGCAATAAGCTAAGACGCTGTCTAAATCCTTATTGATATGATCACGATAAGGTTTGATAAAATTTTCAATCTCAGGAGTCTGACTGTCCTTTTCAGTAACCGGAAGTTGTTTTCCTTCTATCTTAGTTAAGTTGTAATTCTTTTGACTGCATGAGAATATGAAAAAAAGTGTTAAGAATATAACAAAAAGTTTTAAAAATCCGTTATACTTTTTTAGTTTTACCATCTTAAATGCGACTTAAATAATTAATTTTGTAATCTGGTAAAAGTAGTATGTTTTTAAATTATTTGAAGGATTTTTTCATAAAAAAAACATTAAAAAATAATTTACATAATGTAAAAAAAGAAGTCTTTACCCGTAATATACAAACAATTGGCTTATTGATTGATGAAAGTGATTTCAGGCATTCAAAAGCGTTGATAAAAGAATTGGTTTTAAACGGAATTAATTCTGATAAAATTAAAATTGTTGTATACAGAAATAAATTTAAGGATAAAAAGGAATACTCGTTTCCCGCTTTTGGAAAAAAGCATGTAGACTGGAACGGGAGTGTTAAAACACCTTTTTTGACTGAATTTATAGAGACAGAATTTGATCTTTTGATTAGTTATTATGATGTTCAGAAGCCTGTTTTGAAACTGATTACGAATCAATCAAAAGCTAAATTTAAGGTAGGATTTGCCTCCATTGATAAAAATATAAATCGTTGGATGATAAATACAGCTTTAGAAGATTATAAACTTTTCGTTTTCGAATTGTTTAAGTATTTAAGAAGTATAAAATAAAAATATAATTTAGAATATGCAATCATTAATAGGAACTGGTGTTGCCCTTGTTACTCCATTTAAAAAAGATTTTTCAATTGATATAGAAGCTTTGCACCGAATCGTTAATTTTTCGATAGACGGAGGAGTTGAATATCTTGTTGTTATGGGGACAACCGCAGAAAATGCGACATTGACGCAAACCGAAAAAGAGTTAGTTATTAATACTGTTATTGAAGTTAATAATGGAAGATTGCCTTTGGTTCTTGGAGTTGGAGGCAATAATACGTTGCAGATTGTTGAAGAATTAAAAAACAGGGATTTTTCAGCATTTGAAGCTATTCTTTCTGTTTCCCCTTACTATAATAAACCTACACAGGAAGGAATTTATCAGCACTTTAAAGCTATTGCAGAAGCTTCTCCTGTTCCGGTAATTTTATATAATGTTCCCGGAAGAACATCAAGCAATATGGCTCCGGCAACAGTTATTCGTCTTGCAAATGACTTTAAGAATGTTGTAGCGATAAAAGAGGCAGCCGGTGATATGGCTCAGGCTCTGCAGCTGATTAAAAACGCACCAAAAGATTTTCTTGTAATTTCAGGCGATGATATGATTGCTTTGCCAATGGTTTTGGCCGGTGGAGCAGGAGTTATATCAGTTATTGGTCAGGGATTTCCAAAAGAATTTTCAGAAATGATTCGTTTAGGTCTGAACCGAAAAGTAAATGAAGCTTTCAAAACCCAATACTTCTTGTCTGATTGTATTGATATGATTTTTGAACAGGGAAATCCTGCGGGAATCAAACATGTGTTTCAGGCTTTAGGAATTGCAGATAATACTGTTCGTTTACCATTGGTTTCTGTTGATGAATCATTAGCTGACCGATTGAATAAATTTGTGAAAGAAGCATTAAAATAAAGTAAAAATACTTGCGTTTTATTATGCTAAAAAATATTTTGTAGTAGCTAAATTAATAACTAAATTTGCCACCGAATCTTCGGTGTGATTTTGCTTTGGCATAATTGTCTAAGAAATCATAATAAAAGTAAGAAAATGAAAAAAATAGTATCGCTGTTAATTGTTGTTGCCCTTTTTTGTTCCTGTAGTGATTACCAAAAAGCATTAAAAAATGAAGATGTTGCCGCAAAGTTTGAAATTGCAACAAAAATGTATGATGCAGGTAAATATAATAAGGCAATTAGGCTTTTTGAACAATTAGCCCCTACATACAGAGGAAAACCTCAGGCAGAAAAACTGTTTTATATGTTTTCTCAGTCATACTATAAAACAAAACAGTATTATTTAGCAGGTTATCAGTTTGAAAGTTTTGTTTCTGGTTATCCGCGAAGTGAAAAAGTTCAGGAAGCTGCTTTTTTGGGAGCTTACAGCTATTCAAAATTAGCTCCGGTTTATAGTCTGGATCAAACAGATACAGTTAAGGCATTAGATAAATTACAAGCTTTTATTGATAATTATCCAAACTCGGAATACATTGCTCAGGCAAATGAAGCTGTAAAGATTCTAAATGGTAAGTTAGAGAAAAAAGCATATGAGAATGCCAAAGGTTATAATACCATTTCAGATTATAAATCAGCATTGATTGCTTTCGATAATTTTATTGCAGACTATCCGGGAACTCCTTTTAAAGAAGATGCATTGTTTTACAAATATGATTCAGCATATCAATTGGCAATAAACAGTATTCCTCAAAAAATGGAAGAACGTTTAAATGTTGCAAAAGTGGCTTATAATAACTTGCTGAAGTTTAAAAGCGACACAAAATACAAAAAACAGGCAGATGAAATGAATGCCAGAGTTGAAACAGATTTACAAAAATTTACTAAATAAATAAAGTCATGGATTTAAAAAAGACGAATGCTCCTGTAAATACAATAACTTACAATAAAACAGTTATTGAAGAGCCAACAGGAAATGTGTATGAAGCAATCACTATTATGGCTAAAAGAGCGAACCAGATTAATTCTGAAATTAAAAAAGAATTAACTGAGAAATTAGAAGAGTTTGCGACTTATAATGACAGTCTTGAAGAAGTTTTTGAAAATAAAGAACAAATTGAGGTTTCTAAATTTTACGAAAAATTGCCTAAACCACACGCTTTAGCTGTTCAGGAATGGTTAGACGGTAAAACATACCACAGAAGCTCAAACAAATAATACAGTACAATGTCAGTTTTAAACGGGAAGAAAATTTTACTGGGTGTTTCCGGTGGAATTGCAGCCTATAAAACAGCCTCATTAGTACGACTCTTTATAAAAGCAGGTGCACATGTCCAGGTGATCATGACACCTGCTTCTAAGGATTTTGTAACTCCACTTACGTTATCTACGTTATCAAAAAATCCTGTACACTCCAGTTTTTTTAATGAAGACGACCAGGATGCTGTCTGGAACAATCATGTTGATCTGGCTCTTTGGGCTGATCTTATGTTAATTGCTCCTGCTACTGCCAACACGTTGTCTAAAATGGTAACAGGAAATAGTGATAATCTTTTAATTGCTACTTATTTATCGGCTAAATGTCCTGTTTATTTTGCTCCGGCAATGGATTTGGACATGTATAAACATCCTTCTACTTTATCCAGTTTTAATGCTTTAAAGCAATTTGGAAATGTAATGATTCCCGCTGAAAAAGGTGAACTGGCAAGTGGTTTGTCAGGTGAAGGAAGAATGGCAGAACCTGAAAATATAGTTGCTTTTTTAGAAGCTGATCTGGAAAGTAAATTGCCTTTAAAAGGAAAAAAAATACTAATAACTGCCGGACCAACATACGAAGCGATAGATCCTGTACGTTTTATAGGAAATCATTCTTCAGGAAAAATGGGATTTGATATTGCAAAAGCAGCAGCTAATCTGGGGGCTTCTGTTGTTTTGGTTTCAGGGCCTACAAATTTAAGTATTGAAAACTCCCTGATTGAGGTTGTTAATGTAGTTTCAGCACAGGAAATGTATGATGCCTGTCATTTATATTTTAATGATGTAGATGTTGCTATTGCAGCAGCTGCTGTAGCAGATTATAAACCAAAAGTAATTGCTGTTCAGAAAATTAAGAAGGCAGCTGATGAGTTTTCAATAGAACTCGAAAAAACAAAAGACATTTTATTCTCGTTAGGTAGAATTAAAAAAAATCAGTTTTTAATTGGTTTTGCTTTGGAAACTGAAAACGAAATTGAAAATGCCAAGTTGAAAATCCAGAAAAAAAACTTAGATTTGATTGTTTTAAATTCTTTACAAGATAAAGGGGCAGGTTTTCAGCAGCCGACAAATAAAGTTACTTTTATAGATAAGGAATTTAAAATTGAACCGATGGATTTAAAATCAAAAGAATCTGTTGCAGTAGATATTTTAAACAAAGTTATAGGGCATTTTTATGTATAAATTAGTTACTTTTTTAGCGTTTTTGTTTTTTAGTTTTGGGCAGGCACAACAGTTAAATTGTACGGTTACTATAAATACGGAAAGATTGCCAAATCCAAATCTGCAGGTTTATAAAACACTTCAGGCTTCTTTATCTGAATTTGTAAATAAAACGGATTGGATGGGTGCAGTTTTAAAACAAAATGAGCGAATTAACTGTTCTATGTATATTACGCTTATGTCTCATAACTCAGACCAGTTTTCAGGGACAATACAAGTACAGTCTTCGAGATTAATTTATAATTCAACCTATTCATCGCCTGTTTTTAATTTTAATGATAAAGATTTTAATTTCAGGTATACAGAATTTGAGCCTTTATTGTACAATCCAACTACGTTTGAGTCTAATTTAGTATCGGTAATATCTTTTTACAGTTATATGATTTTAGGAATGGATGCTGATACATTTCAGTTTGCGGGAGGTAACCCTTATTTTGAAACAGCCCAAAATGTTGCCAATGTAGCACAGCAGGGAGGTTCTAAAGGATGGACTCAGGCTGATGGACTTCAAAATCGTTATTTTTTGATAAACGATATGGCAGCTCCTGTTTATTCTGATCTGAGACAAACTACTTTTCTTTATTTTTCAGGTTTAGATATAATGAGTGAGGATTTAAAAGGGGCGAAAGAAAAAATAAAATCGTCTCTAATGTTAATAGGGAAACTGAATTCAGTTAAGCCAAACGCTTTTTTAACAAGGGTATTTTTTGATGCAAAATCTGATGAGATTGTATCAATTTTCTCAGGAGGGCCAAGTATTACTGTTACTGATTTGGTGGATAATCTAAACAGGGTTTCACCATTAAACTCTACAAAATGGTCACAGATTAAATATTAATTATTTTTTATTTTTCGTCAATAATTTTACTTTAATACTATATGATTACTTCGCTGTCAATTAAAAATTATGCATTAATTGAAAAACTTTCTATAGATTTTTCGAAAGGATTTTCTATAATCACTGGTGAAACAGGGGCGGGAAAATCTATTATTTTAGGAGCTTTAGGATTGGTTTTAGGAAAAAGGGCAGATTTGACATCTCTTAAGAATAAAGAAGAAAAGTGTGTAATTGAAGTGCAGTTTGAAATTTCAAAATATAATTTGAAAGCATTTTTTGAAGCAAATGATTTGGATTATGAAGATGAAACAATTATCAGACGAGAAATACTTCCTTCGGGTAAATCACGTGCTTTTATCAATGACAGTCCGGTAAATCTTCAGGAGTTGCAGGATCTAAGTCTGTTTTTGATCGATATCCATTCACAGCAGCAAACCCAGGAGCTTTCAGATGAAGGAGTGCAGTTTAAAATAATTGATGCGATTGCGCAAAATTCAGAGATTATAGATTCGTATCAGAAATTACTGAAATTATATAAATCAGAAAAATCAAAATTAAACGCTTTGCTTAAAAAACAAAGCGATGCTGGAAAAGAACAGGAATACAATACTTTTTTATTGAATGAACTGGTGGCTGCAAAATTAAAATCAGGGGAACAGGAAGAGTTAGAAGATGATTTTGAAAAGCTAAACAATGTTGAGATTATAAAAGAATCAATTGATAAATCGCTGGCAATTGCAAATGAAGAGCAATTTGGTGTTTTTCATAATTTGAACGAAATCAAGACGGCATTGCAAAAAATAACGGCTTTTTCGTCTGAGTATCAAAGTTTATTTGACAGAATTTCGAGTGTTGCTATCGAATTTGATGATGTTTCGAAAGAATTACAAAACGTTTCTGAAAAGGTATTAAACGATCCTGAAAAGTTAGAGATGACTAGTCAAAAACTGCAGATGATTTATAATTTGCAAAAGAAGCATCAGGTAGTAACTGTTGAGGAGTTATTGCAGATACAGACAAATCTGGAAAACTCTGTTTTAGAATTAGGCAATATTGAAGAAGAAATAGCTGCTTTATCAAAATCAATTGAATTAAAAACAGAAGAATTAGATAGTCTTTCCGTCAAAATTCATTCAAATAGGGAACAAGCGATTCCGGTTCTGTCAAAACAATTGATTTCGATATTAGAAACTTTAGGAATGCCGAATGTGCAGTTTAAAATGGAGCTTACTCCTTCTGAAACTTATTTTCAAAACGGAAAAGATGAATTGCAATTTTTGTTTTCCGCTAATAAAGGAACAGATTTCGGGCTACTGAAAAAAGTGGCTTCAGGGGGTGAAATGTCACGTATAATGCTGGCAGTAAAAGCAATATTAGCACAATATTCTAAATTGCCAACTTTGATTTTTGATGAAATAGATACAGGGGTTTCCGGAGAAATTGCCATTAGAATGGGGGAAATTATGAAAGAGATGAGTGCAAAAATGCAAATATTCGCTATTACACATTTGCCGCAGATTGCCGCAAAAGGTGATTCCCATTTCAAGGTATTCAAATCTACAACAAATGATGATACACAGTCTGAGTTAAAACTTTTATCTCAGGATGAAAGGGTTATAGAAATTGCCCAAATGCTCTCCGGAGCTACAGTGTCCGATTCGGCTTTAAATCATGCTAAAGCCTTGTTGAACTAAAGAAATACTTTATATTTGTCATCTCAAAAATTAATTAAACAAACGTAAATAAGTTAATTGGTTGTCAAACTGGCGATTCTGAAATTAACGAAAAACAAAGACAGTATGATTATAGAACCTAGAATGAGAGGATTTATTTGTTTGACATCACACCCAAAAGGATGCGAGCAAAATGTTAAAAATCAAATTGAATATATCAAATCAAAAGGGCCTATTGAAGGAGCTAAAAAAGTATTGGTTATTGGTGCTTCAACAGGTTTTGGATTAGCTTCAAGAATTACAAGTGCCTTCGGATCTGATGCAGCAACTATTGGTGTGTTTTTTGAAAAACCATCTGCTGAGGGTAAAACTGCTACGCCAGGCTGGTACAACTCAGCTGCTTTTGAGGCAGAAGCTCATAAAGCAGGGTTATATGCAAAAAGTATTAATGGTGATGCTTTTTCAAATGAAGTAAAAAGAGAGGCTTTAGATTTGATAAAAGCTGATTTAGGACAAGTAGATCTTGTGATTTACAGTTTGGCTTCTCCGGTACGTACAAATCCTGTAACTGGAGTTACGCATCGTTCTGTTTTGAAACCAATTGGACAAACATATACTAATAAAACTGTTGATTTTCATACAGGAAAAGTAACTGAAGTTTCAATTGCTCCTGCTAATGAGGAAGATATTGTTAATACAGTTGAAGTAATGGGCGGTGATGACTGGTCGATGTGGATTGAGGCTTTAAAAAATGAAAATTTATTAGCTGATGGTGCAACAACAATTGCGTATTCATATATTGGACCTGAATTAACTGAAGCAGTTTACCGTAAGGGAACTATTGGTCGTGCAAAAGACCATTTGGAGGCAACAGCTTTTACTATTGCTGATAGCTTAAAATCAATAGGAGGAAAGGCTTATGTTTCTGTTAATAAAGCATTGGTAACACAATCAAGTTCGGCTATTCCTGTGGTTCCTTTGTACATTTCTCTTTTATATAAAGTAATGAAAGAAAAAGGTATTCACGAAGGCTGTATTGAGCAGATTCAGCGTTTGTTTAAAGATAGATTGTATAGCGGGTCTGAAATGCTTACAGATGATAAAGGAAGAATCAGAATTGACGATTGGGAAATGCGTGAGGATGTTCAGGAAGAAGTAGCTAAACTTTGGTTGGAAACTACTACAGAAACATTGCCGGAAATCGGAGATTTGGTAGGTTATAGAAATGATTTCCTTAATTTGTTCGGTTTTGAATTAGAAGGAATAGATTATAAAGCTGAAACAAATGAATTGGTTCAGGTAGAAAGTATCAAATAATTCATTTAAATGATTATAAATGAAAACCATCAACCTAAAGTTGGTGGTTTTTTTATGAATATAACATATCTTTGCGCAAAATTTGAAAATTATAAAATCTGCATCTAATTCCATTATTTTACTATGGTTTTTTCTTTAATTATACCCGTGTATAATCGCCCGGATGAAGTGGATGAACTTTTGGAAAGTTTATCAAAATCTGATTATAATGAAGCATTTGAAATTGTTCTTGTTGAAGACGGTTCTTCAAATCCCTGTAAAAGTGTTGTGATGAACTATCAGGGGAAACTTAATATTTCGTATTATTTTAAACAAAATTCAGGTCCTGGAGATTCCAGAAACTTTGGGATGCAAAAAGCGGTAGGGAATTATTTTCTCATTTTTGACTCTGATTGTATAATTCCTTCTAATTATTTAACAGAAGTCAGAAAAGAGCTGGACAGGGAGTATGTTGATTGTTTTGGTGGGCCTGACAGAGCTTTAGATAGTTTTTCGGATATTCAAAAGGCAATTAATTTTGCAATGACTTCTTTTTTAACTACAGGAGGAATTCGTGGTGGCTCTGAGAAGATTAGTAAATTTCAGCCAAGAAGTTTTAATATGGGGATTTCGAAAAAAGCTTTTGAGGCGTCAAATGGTTTTGGGAATATTCATCCGGGAGAAGATCCGGATTTGTCTATTAGATTATGGAATTTAGGTTTTGAAACGAGATTATTTCCTGATGCGTTTGTTTATCATAAACGAAGAATCGATTGGGAGAAATTTTCGATACAGGTAAATAAATTTGGAAAAGCGAGACCTATATTAAATAGTTGGTATCCGGAGTATAATAAATTGACGTTTTTCTTTCCTACCTTTTTTATACTTGGTTTATTATTAGCTTTTTTATTGTTAATTTTTAATTTTGATTTATTATTACAAATATATTTTGTATATTTCGTTATAGTTTTTCTTACATCTGCAATTCAAAATAAAAGCGTTAAAATTGGGTATTTTTCTGTAATTGCTGTCTGGAAACAGTTTTATGGTTATGGAACAGGTTTTTTGGAATCTTTTATAAAAATTATTCTTTTAAAGAAAACACCACAGAAAGCCTTCCCTAATTTGTTTTTTAAAATATAGTATGACGAAAATTATTGGTCTAACAGGAGGGATAGGAAGCGGGAAAACAACCATTGCAGATTTTTTTGGAGAGATGGGAGTGCCTGTTTACATTGCTGACAATGAAGCCAGAAAAATAATGCAGTCAAAAACTATAGTTGATCAAATTAAAGCAGTTTTTGGTGAGTTTTTGTTTGAAAATGAAGTTCTGAACAGAGCAAAACTAGCCGAAATTGTTTTTAACAATAGTGATAAACTAAATCAGTTAAATGCTATTATACATCCGGCTGTTAAAAAAGATTTTGAATCATGGCTTCAGAAAAATAAAAATTATGATTATGTAATTTATGAAGCTGCTATTTTGTTTGAAAGTGGCAGATACAAGGATTGTGATATTGTTATAACAGTTACGGCGCCTGAAGAAACAAGAATTGAAAGGGTTATTAATCGTGATAAAACAAGTAGAGAGCAGGTTTTAAGCAGGATGAAAATGCAATGGAAAGATGAAGAGCGTATTTCAAAGAGTAATTTTGTGATTTTCAATGAAAATCTTAAAACATCAAAAGAAGAAGTTGTTAAAATTCTTAAAATTTTAAATATAAAACAAAATCAGTCTTAAATGTTAATATTTGGTTAATGTATTATTTGGTATATTGTTAAAATATTAATTTTGTCTCGATGAATAAATTATTTTTTAGAATACTTGTTTTGCTCATGAGTTTGTCCTTAATAGGGATAATTCTGGTTCAGGTATATTGGTTCAATTCTTCGTTCGAAAATAATGATGAGCAATTTAAATATCACGTAACACAGGTAATTAGTGATGTTTCTGATAAACTTGAGCAACAGGAAGAATATAGTTTTTACGATAAAATTAACCATATAAAAGACAGTACAGGAAAAATACCCCAAAAAGAAGACCTGCTGGAAATTTTATTTGTTCAGAGAAATACCAAAACAAACAAAACAATTGTTTATAAAAACAGTATATCATCTGAAAAGTATGATATCAATGGAGCACTTTTTAATAAAAAGTTTAGCTCAGACGGATTTAAAAGTTTTAGTTCTAAAAGATTAACTGAAATTTATAACAATAATAATATTATTGATAATTCAGTCTTAAATCAAAGCACAATTCCGGATAAAAAAATAGAAATAGACGGAAATTTAGATATTTTAAATAAAGCTCAGTTACAGATTTCATATAAAGATTATGCTTCGGCATTACCTATAGAGGAAAGGATTTCAAATGAGAAGCTAAGAAGTATCTTAAAAAAGGAACTTACGGAGCACGAGGTAAAAACAAAATTTGAATTTGGTATATACAATAATAGTGCCCCTACAAAAATAAAATCAGAAGGGTTTCATTATGACAAAGATGCAACTTACAATGTGCCGGTTTTTGCTGATAATGAAGGGAATAGTAAATATATGCTCTCAGTTACTTTTCCGCACAAAAAGAAGTTTTTGTTATCACAATTGGTAAGTATTACTATACTGTCCATAGTTTTTACGCTAATTATAATAATTGCTTATACAAGTGCTTTAAATCAATTAATACGTCAAAAACAAATATCAGAAATCAAAACTGATTTTATTAATAATATGACGCATGAGTTTAAAACTCCTATAGCAACAATAAATTTGGCTCTTGATGCGATTCGAAATCCAAAAATTATAGAAGACAAAGAGAAGGTATATCGTTATCTTCAAATGATTAGGGATGAAAATAAAAGGATGCATGCGCAGGTTGAAAACGTTCTTCGAATTTCAAAACTGGAGAAAAAAGAATTAGATATAAGTAAAGAGCCAACGGTAATTCACGATATTATTGAAGATGCTATAGAACATGTTAATTTGATTCTAGAAGATAAAAAGGGTTCGATTGTAAAACATTATAACGCAGCAAGAACAACCTGTTTGGTTAATGAGGTGCATTTTACAAATGTTTTGGTTAATATACTGGAAAATGCCATAAAGTATTCTCCTGATGTTCCTGAAATAGAGGTTTTTACAGAGAATATCAAAGATATGATCCTTGTGAAAATAAAAGACAATGGTTTAGGAATGAGTAAAGTAGCTCAAAAAAGAGTGTTTGAGAAATTTTACAGGGAACATACTGGTGATTTACATAATGTTAAAGGACATGGTTTGGGTCTTGCTTATGTAAAGAGAATTGTAGAAGACCATAATGGTCAGGTTTATGTAGAAAGCGAAAAGGGAAAAGGTAGTACCTTCATAATAAAAATACCACTAATAAATTAAAATATGGAAAATATTAATAAGAGAATACTTTTAGTAGAAGATGACCTTAATTTTGGTGCGGTTCTTAAAGATTATTTGATGCTGAATGATTTTGAAGTTACTTTAGCAAAAAATGGTATGGAAGGTTTTGAAAAATTCAAAAAAGATGTATATGATTTATGCATTTTGGATGTGATGATGCCATATAAGGATGGGTATACTTTAGCAAAAGAAATCAGAGAGAAAAATAGTGAAGTCCCGATTATTTTTTTAACGGCAAAATCAATGAAAGAGGATGTTTTAAAAGGATATAAAGCAGGTGCTGATGATTATCTGAACAAACCTTTTGATTCTGAAGTTTTATTGATGAAAATTAAAGCTATTATTCAAAGAAAATCATCTGATACAAAAGCAGAGCAAGTTCAGTTTGAATTCAATATTGGTAAATTTCATTTAAATTCTAAATTGAGATTTTTAACATTTCAAGATGAAGAACCAATCAAATTATCTCCGAAAGAGAATGAATTGCTAAAAATGCTGATTTTACATGAGAATGATTTAATGCCAAGAGAATTAGCCTTGACAAAAATCTGGAGAGATGATAATTATTTTACTTCAAGAAGTATGGATGTTTACATCGCTAAACTTAGAAAATATCTAAAAGCCGATGAAGATGTAGAAATTTTAAATATCCACGGCGAGGGATTCAGATTAGTTGTAAAAAGTAAAGCGATATCTGAATAAAAATATTAAGATGAGAAAAAAGCTCCGAATTGTCGGAGCTTTTTTTATGGACAAAAGTTAATCTTAAATTCTAAAGTAAATTAACGCCTAATGTAATTTCAGTTTTTAATAATTTTGAAATAGGACAGATTTCTTTTGCTTTGGTCGCAATTTCGGCAAATTTTTCTGCTGTAATGGCTGGTACTTTTCCTTTAAGTTCTAAATGAATTAAAGTGATGTTTCCATCTTCAAAAGTAACTGTTGCCTCAGTAGATAAATCATCGGCAACAAATCCCTCTTCGTTTAACAGAAAACTTAATTGCATTGTAAAACAGCCTGAATGGGCAGCAGCAATGAGTTCTTCAGGATTGGTTCCTACTCCTTCGGCAAATCTTGTTTTAAAGGATAACTGGGCATTATTTAAGGTTGTACTTTGTGTACTTATAGTTCCGGTTCCTTCCATACCGGTTCCTTTCCAGTTTGCATTAGCTTTTCTTGTAAATTTCATTTTTGTTGTTATTAAAATTAATAAAATTATTTGATTGCAATTTTTGAAACAAAGTGTAATTCAAATATAATCAATATTTTATAGTTTTATTTTATTGATTTGTTACTGAAAAGTAAAAGCATTAAAAAAGGTGTAATGAGAGAGCTCTCGTTACACCTTTAAAAATTATAAACGGAATCTTATTCCTGACTTAAATTACGCAATTGTTTCAGTTTATCTTTCCAAACTTCCAGACTTTCTTTGTGAATGGCAATGTTTTTACGAACTTCAAGAACTATAGAATTTTCCTTTTTCGCATTTTTAGTGTTTGTGAAGAACTGAATATTATTTTCTAATTGAAAAATTTCATTTTGAACTTCTTCGATTTTACGCATGATGAAAATCTTTTCATTATCTAACTTGCGAGTATCGTTGCTTTCTGATAAAGAATCAATTCTATTAGAAAAACGCATCATTTCACTGTCTTTTTTGCTTAGACTTAGTTTTTCAAAAAGAGCGTCTAATATTTTATTGAATTTACCTTCTATATGACGTCTTGAAAAAGGTACTTTTCCAAATCCCTTCCAGGTTTCAATGTGTAATTTAATCGCATCGAGATCTGTTTTATGGTCTCCGGTAAGTTCGAATGCTCTTAAAGTGTCTAAATATGCTTTTTTGTTATCAAATGCGGCAACTTCTTCTGTGTTTTCTTCAGATTTATGCTCCTTTAACTTATCAAAATAATGATTGCAGGCATCTTTAAATTCCTTCCATATTTTATCCGAATATTTTTTAGGTACATGACCAATTTGCTTCCATTCCTCCTGAATTTGCTTCATGATTGGAGTAGTAGCATTAAAGTCTGTACTTTCCTGTAACTCTTTTGCTTTTGCAACAAGAGCCATTTTTTTGTTTAAATTATCGGTTTGGTCTTTTTTGATGTCTTTGTAAAACGAATTTTTGAAAGAATTGAAGTTTCTGACAGCATTTTTAAACGCAGCCCAGGTTTCTTCGTTTACTTCATTTGGGACTTTTCCTGCAGCAAAAAACTCATTTCTTAGACTTTCAACTTTTTGTATCTGTAAAAGCCATTGCGGATGTGAGTTTACTTTTTCAGTACCTAAAACTTCAATTTTAGCAATTATTTCTTTCTTTGCTTCAAGATTTTTTTGTTCGTTAGCCCTTTGACTTTCGAATAAAAGTTCTCTTTTGTCATGAATTTTTTTGGTTAACTCACTAAATTTATTCCAAATCGTATCACGATGTTCTTTTGAAACAGGTCCAATGTCTTCTTTCCAGATTCTGTGTAAATCCTGAAGCTCACGAAATGCTTTGCTGATATCGGTCTCATTAGCCAATTCTTCAACGCGTGTGATAATTTTTTGTTTTTGCTCCAGATTGTACTTAAAGTCTAAATCTCTGGCTTCGCGGTCTAAATGCAGGTAATCATAGAAATTTTCAAGATGGAAATGGTAGTTGTTCCAGACATGGTTGTATTTATCTTTCGGAATTGGCCCGGCATTTTTCCATCTTTCTCTTAAATCATTAAAATGTTTAAGAATGTCTTTTATGTTTTCCTGAGGGTTTATAAGCTCTTTTAGTTCTTCAACTATAGTTAACCTGTTTTCTAAATTTGATTTTAAGTTGGTTTGTAAATGTTTAAAATGAGCATTTCTTTTTTCTCTAAAAACATTATAATATTCATCAAATTTAGATTTTAATGGAGAATGGTACTCGAATTCTTCATTAGGGTCTTGTTTTGAAGCATTAAATTCTTCCTTTTTTTCTTCAATGAAATGATTAAACTGAAGTAAAAAAGATTTTTTAATTTCTTCGATATGATCTTTTACAGACATTATTTTGTCTGTGTTTATAAGCTTTTTTAATTCATCAACGAGTTCATCCAGAGAAAAAGTGTGATAGTCCTTCATAGGGATATCATGACGTTCTTTTAGCGTTTCGTCTTCACTTTCTTCTGCATTAGAATTCGTTATTGCATCCAATGCTGATTGATGATCGGTATCTTCCAAAATTTCTTCAGTACTTACAGTTTCATTATGCGAAATTTCATTTTCTGATACTGTTTCAGAATTCGATGTTTCAATTGCATCATTTTGTACAGAATCGTTAATTTCGATTCCTGTTTTTCCATCTGCTTCCTGCAGGTTATCATTCTTTTCTTCTAACATCTTTAAATGTGTAAGGTTTTTATTTTAAACAGAGCGAAAGATAGTAAAGGTGTTTCTAAATACAAAATAATTCGTTTGTTTATATGTTGTTTTACTATGAAATTCTTGTTTATTCAAGTAAATTGTAATTTTGTAGTGGTTTTTTTTGTTGATTTCTTAAAGTTAATTTAAGTCAAAAATTAAGTTGAAAAGAAGGTTTTTGTACAGTTTTGTGTTTTTTAGGAAAATTAGGTGTTGCAAAATATATTTTTATGAATGATTAAAATAAAATCAGCATTCCAACCTCAAGGCCAAAATTATAAGATTTTTGGTTTCCAAAAGCAACGCTAGGATGAATATATGCCATGTCATTTTTGGTTATTCTTTTACCAAATTCTAAGTATGCATTATTTGGATAACCTTTATTGATTGCATTGTATCTTAAAGCAACATCTCCAGCAATCCAGTGAGGACCAAATAGGTACATGAAATAATTCTCGAATATGGTTAAGTTTATATCGTTTCTGTTATCTGACCCTGCAAAACTGATTTGGTTTTCTAAAGATGTGATCCATAAAATGTTTTTTGTAAAATATTTACCAAAGAAAAACGCCGGAGAAAAGACCCATTTGCCTGAACCGAGAGCAGGATCTACTGCTGAGTTGGAAATAACTCTTGCGCGGAATGCGATTCCTTCATCTTTGTATTTCATATAAGGGATGTAGCTTAGACCTGCGCCAATATCACCGATTCCGGTTTTATTGTCTGAATTTGTATTTGCAGAAACTAATGGAAGATCAATTCTTAGGTTCCATGCCTTGTTGGCGATTGGATGTAAAAAGCGAAGTTGTGTAGTGTTAAATGAACCTTTGTCTGTATCTAAAATATTCATTAAAAAGTAAAATAGTTTTCAGGTAATAGTGGTAACGCGCTTCTGTGTAAATGTTCCTTTTTTGGACAATAGTATCCTGAGCCTGAAGTGTAATGTGAAATATAAAACTTAATGATAAAAAAGTTAAAGTATTTTTCATAACTATTTGTAAATAAGTGAACTAATTTACAAAAAAAAAACACTTTAACCTTTTGTTGATATGAAGGAATTATTTGTTCCAGATCTTCCAGGCTTTCTCTGCCTGAAAAATAAGCATATCATATCCGTTTTTTATAATTGCACCCCTTTCTTTAGCATTTTTTAAAAACTGAGTCTCTGCCGGATTGTAAATTAAATCGTAGGCAATATGTTTGTCGGTAAAAAACTCATAAGGCAGGTTGGGACAAGCTTCAATATTTGGGCTAGTTCCAACTGGTGTGCAATTGATTATGATTTGAAAATTATCAAAAGTGGTAGCATTAATCAGACTATAATCAATAATGTTTTCTTTTACTTCTCTTGAAACGAATGTGTAAGGAATATCAAGTTCATCAAGGGCAAAAGCAACCCCTTTTGAAGCTCCTCCGGTTCCCAAAATAAGGGCTTTTTTATGATGCGACTCTAATAATGGTTTTAAGGATTTTTTAAAACCATAATAATCGGTATTATATCCTTTTAATTTTCCTTTTTTGGTGAATTTGATAGTGTTTACAGCGCCAATTAAAGCAGCTTTTTTTGAAAGTTTATCCAGAAAAGGAATGACTTGTTCTTTATAAGGAATTGTAACGTTTAAACCGTTTAAATCAGGGTTGTTTTTAACTAACTCCGTAAAATAGTTGATTTCTGAGATGTCAAAATTTTCGTAGCTGTTGCCGACAAATACATCATCTTTAAATTTTTCGGTAAAATATCCTTTAGAAAAGGAATAGCTAATATTACGGCCTAATAAACCAAAACGTCGTCTTAAAATGTCAATCATTATTATTTTCTGTGTTTTTCAATATAATTTCGCACCATTTTTTTTGCCCAGACTACCGGAAATAAATCTTCAATCAGTATGTAATTGTCAAAATTCAGGCGTAACCCGTTGCTTAGGTGAAATTTAGCTTTTGTGTTGTCCTGAATCATAAAATACAATCCGGCTAAACGATATTCTATTTCGTTTTCTTCCGGGAAATATTCAGAAGCCTGAAGCAGGGTTTGTATTGCACTGTCAAATTCTCCTAAAAACTGTAAGATATCAACCCAGAATAACCAGGTATCCAATGCGTAGTCTCCAAATTCAACTGCTTTTCGATAGCCAAATTCAGCTTCTTCAAAAAAGTTCATTTGTTTGTTAATCATAGCATAGCGTTTCCAGTACAAACGATTCTGGTTATCTATTGCCAATGCCTTATTTACAAAAAATAATGCCTTTTGGAAGTTTTTCTGGCGAATGTAAAAATCAGTAATAGCAATCCATCCTTTGTCCAGAAGTGGGTCTTCGTGAACTGTTTGGTTGTAATATTTCAGTGCTAAAATTGTATTTCCTAATTTTTCATAACATTTACCAATTCGTAATAAAGCATATGAAGTTGCGTCGTCTAACTCAATAGTACGGTTATAGCTTTCAATTGCCTGAGTATATTTTTTTAGGCGCTCGTAGGCTTTTGCTTTTTCCATGAATGCTCCCAAAAATTCTTCGTCAATCAGGGTTGCATAATCAAAAGCGCGAATTGCATTTTCGTATTCTTTTACACCATAATGCAATCGTCCAAGCTGATGCCAGGCAATTTCGCTGTATGGATTTTTGTTGATGTATTCATTAAGATAAACAATAGCCTCCTGATTTTGGTCTAGGAATTCAAAACAATATACTACGTTATAGAGAGCAGACTGATCTTCCAGGTCTTCTTCAAGACATTTGATGAAGCTGTCTTTTGCCATTTCAAGGTTATCCATGAAAAGATATTCCATTCCGATTAAGTTGTATACATCAGCAAAATCGTCTGTATATTGTAGTGCAATTTTAAGCAATTCTACTGCTTTTTCATGCTGGTCTCTTTTGGAACAAATATTAGCTTTCTGGATGTAAATTTCCTCGTTATTAGGTTCGATTGCATATAACTCATTTAAAAGTTTCTCGGCGATATCTAATTTGTCGTCGTAAACCAACATTTCTACTTGTACTAATTTTAAGCCTGTAGATTTTGGATGTTGGTCTAATGCAAGTTTTAAGGCCTTTTTTGCTAAATTAGCCTTGCCTATGTCTAAATAATGAAGAATGATTTCTTCGAATTCTTCAGAATCAAAAAAGAGTACTTTGTTGGTTTTTAACATTGACTCAAATTTGGATAAGGATAGGTTATAATCTTCTTCTTCGTTGCTTAATTGCATACTTTGTCTTTTTGAAATTAGCCTGTTATAAATTTAGGCAACCATATTATCTTGTGAGGAAAGGGAATTAATTGTTTTGAACAATTTAATTAACAATATGGGCAGAATTTGTGTTCTTTTTTTAATCGTAATCTTCTGATATATAAAAGATTATTTGTTTGTTATTCTGCTTTTGTTTTTAATTCAGCGGCCTAGCCCAGATAGGAACGACATCCTTTTGTTTTTTTCTTTAAAAAACAAAAGATATAGTGTATAGCTGGAAACAGCTCCTAATTATGATTTTTGTTCTTTTTTCAAAATTTTATCCATAACTTCGAGAATTATGGTGCATCCTTCTTTTATTTCTTCTTCAGAAATGGTTAACGGCGGTGTTATTCTGATAGCGCATCCTTCAAAAAGTAACCAGAATAAAATAAGTCCTTTTTCCTGACAGTTTAAAATTACCTCATTGGTAATTTCTGCACTTTCAGTCATAGCTGCAAGCATTAACCCTTTTCCTCTAATTTCTGTTATCAAAGGATGTACCAAAAGTGATCTGAAGAGTTTTTCCTTTTCTAAAGTTTGCTGCATCAGATTAGTCTCAGTTAATTCCTGCAAAGTAGCTAAACAGGCTGACGCAATGACAGGATGACCTCCAAAAGTTGTGATATGCCCTAGTTTTGGATTCTCGGTTAAAAGGTCCATTTTTTCAGCAGATGCCGTAAAAGCACCCACCGGCATTCCTCCGCCCATTCCTTTTCCCATAACAACTATATCCGGAACTACATCATAGTTTTGAAAGCCAAATAATTTTCCGGTGCGGCCAAAGCCAGGCTGAATTTCGTCTACAATCATCATGGCGCCTACTTCGTCACAGCGTTTGCGTACTTTTTGGAGAAAGTTGTTTTTGGGCTCAATGAAACCAGCACCACCCTGAATAGTTTCAAGTAAAATTGCAGCAGTTCTTGTTGTTATTTTTTGTAAATCTTCTTCGTTATTGAATGTAATAAAATCAACATCCGGAAGTAATGGACGAAAAGCTTGTTTGCGTTCTTCGAAGCCCATAACACTCATGGAGCCCATAGTATTTCCGTGATATGCATTGTGGCAGGAAATCAATTGACTGCGGCCTGTTGAGCGTTTGGCTAATTTAAGAGCGCCTTCAATTGCTTCAGTACCGGAGTTTACTAAATAGGTTTTGTTTAAAGATTCCGGCAGGAGTGAAGCTATTAATTTGCAATACTGAACAGCTGGACTTTGTGAATATTCTCCGTAAACCATTACATGCGAATATTTGTCTAACTGATCTTTTATAGCCTGATTGACTCTTGGATGCTGGTGTCCAAGTGTACAGGCCGAAACGCCGGCAACAAAATCTAAATATTTTTTATCGCTGGTATCGTAAATATAAGAGCCAATAGCGTGTGAAACCTCCATTCCGAGTGGGTAAGGAGAGGTTTGTGCCTGATATTTTATAAAATCTGGATTCATTTTTTTAGAGTTCAAAGTGACAAAGGTACTAAGTCACTAAGGTTTTAATTTTAGGCTTAGGTTAATTTTGTCAACTGAAAATTATATAAATCGAAAACTTATTTATTTTTTAGTTTTTGATTTTGGCATTGTGTCATTCTTTGCTGCAGGTTTCTTTTTGTCGTAATTTAATGTTTCCTTCCTGACTTTCATCGGAACATTTGGTTTGGCTTCTTCAACTTTTCCTTCCTTGATTAATTTTTCATTCAGTTCGTTTTCTTCCGGAGGGAAAATATCGTCTTTTGATTTTATTCTTTCATCTCCGCGCCAGACAAAGCCTCTTAATTTACGGTCATTTTCGGCTAAATCGGCTTCGGGATAAATATCGCCATCGACATTCTTGAAAAAAGTGATATTTTCTACAGCGTTATTTTCTAAAATCAGATTGATTTTACTACTTATATTTTTATTGATTCCGATAAGTTCATTGGCGTCATTCCGCATATAATAAACAACTTCGGTGTTTTTTATTACGTCAACATCATGGAGTTTTCCGTCGCGGAATTTTCCAAATAAATTGAGCCCCTTGACCTGATTGTAACCGGTGCTGAGAGTGTCTTTGGATATGAGGAAAGTATTTCCGAGTACTTTGAGGGAATCTAATTTTCGGGTTGCGTTGTCGCCAATTAAATGCATAATAGTTCCGGTAATCTGACTTTCTCCATTCCATAAAATTGGGCTTCCAATTAATTTTGTCAATGCCGTTTTGCTGTTAGAATGAAGCGAGTCGCATTTTCCGCTCATATCGACTTTGTAAAACCGAACATTATTGAAGGCTCTGATGATTCGTTCACCTTCTTTACCGGTTACCATTAATTTTTTACCATGAATATACACGGAATCTTTTTCGACCAAATTTATAGCAACAGCTCTTTTGGTTACAAACATGGAGTCCTTTAGTTTGTATAATTCGGCATAATGCCCTTTTACGATTCCTTTGTTTATGGAGTCGGTAATTTTTACGTTCCTGGTTGCAGAAGCAAATTCAGTATTCCGGTTGTAGAATAAACTATCGCCTTCGATACGCCGGTCATCATATTTTATATACGATTTTCGGAGGAAATGCGCCAGATTTTTTTTGGTGTCGTAAAAACCATTTTCGGTATAAATGTAATTTGTTTTACTTGTAATCGTGGATGGACCAAATAAATAAGAATGCCCGGAATTGCTATAATAATCTAAATGATTAGACTTCATAACATATTTCGGGTTTGTAAGCGTGACTTCGGTTAAAAACTGAAATTTTTTCTGTGCTACATAATACCTTCCTGATTTACTGACTAATGTATTGTCTTTATTGATAATTGTACCTTTGGTGTTGTAAAAAACCTCCTGAACATTTCGGTCAAAATTGATAGTGTCGGTTTGTAAAGTAGCATCGGGAGAGGTCATAACGGCATTTCCGGTTGCAAAAGCTTTTTTAACGTTTCCATTATATTCTGCGTATTTGCTGTTTAAGTATAATGTGTCTCCCTGAACCAGTTGTACGTCTCCGAAAGCTTTGATGTAATTTTCTTTTTGAAAATAATAAGCTTTATTACAGGTAAGAACAACTCCATCGTGATTTATTTTTACATTTCCTGTAAGCAGAAGAGCGCCTGGAATTTCTGCTTCATTGACATCTGAAAAGTCTGAGTTTTCTACTATGATTTTTTTAGGTGCTTGTGCAAAAATGTTTTGTACGCTTACTAAAAACAAACAAAAAGATATGAAAAAGAGTAGTTTCTTCAATTGATTTAATTTTTGTCAAATTTATGAAAAAGGTTAAAACCTTAATCGATATTATGATTTATTTATAATGCTAAATCATGTCGCCTGAAAGACATAAATAAAAAATAAGGCAGAGTAAAAACTTTGCCTTTTGATACTAATTGTAATGCTGAAAGATAAAATCTAAACTTTGCTTTTCAGTGTTTCAGCATCAATACTGCTGTGTGAAACATCGTAAACTGCTTTCCCATTTTTGATTAAAATCAATTGCGGGGATTCATGGTAAACATTATATCTTTCTGCAATTTCATTTGAAATATCGCGGTGTGCAATTAAATCTAAAAAATACGGGTCGACTACATTTTCAAGATCGTATTCTCTTTCAAATTGTTTTAAAGCCATTCTGCTAATGCTGCATCGTGTGCTATGTTTAAAAATTACAACTGGTTTTTCATTTGATATTGCTTCTACTTCCTGTAATTGAAGAATGTTGGTTAATTCTGTCCAGTTTACTTTGCTTTTTGAAGCTTCTGAATTATCTGAATTTCCGAAAAGTGAATTAAAAAAACTCATATTTGACTTGTTTTGTGACTTTTTGACATATAAAAAACGCTAAAAACAGATTTATACAGTCATTTTGTCTGTTTTTTTACTGTGGAATATAATTTGTCTATTCGAATACAAAGTTAATTTTTTTGAGTTAAAAACGGAACTCTATAAATCTTAACTTTAATGGTATCGAATATTTAAACAATAATCATCAAATCATAAAAATATGAACATAAATAAATTTACTATTAAATCGCAGGAAGCCATTCAGTTGTCACAACAGTTAGCACAACGAAATGGCCAGCAGCAAATTGAAAATGAACACATTTTCAAAGCCATTTTTGAAGTGGATGAAAACGTTGCGCCATTTATTCTCAAAAAATTAAATGTAAACGTTCCGTTGTTTCTTCAAATTTTAGACAGTACAATTCAGAGTTTTCCAAAAGTTTCTGGAGGTGAAATTATGCTTTCAAGAGATGCAAATAAAGCTTTGAACGAAGCTGAAATTATTGCCCAAAAAATGAACGACGAATACGTTTCGATTGAACATTTAATATTGGCTATTTTCGACTCAAAAAGCAAAGTTTCTCAGATTTTAAAAGATCAGGGCGTTACCGGAAAAGGTTTAAAAGCGGCTATTGAAGAATTACGCAAAGGAGAAAGAGTTACATCAGCTTCAGCTGAAGAAACGTATAATTCTTTAAATAAATATGCTAAAAACTTAAACGAATTAGCAAGAACAGGGAAATTAGACCCTGTAATTGGCCGTGACGAAGAAATTCGTCGTGTATTACAGATTCTGACTCGTAGAACAAAAAACAATCCAATGCTTATTGGAGAACCTGGAGTTGGTAAAACCGCAATTGCAGAAGGTTTAGCGCACAGAATTGTAGATGGAGACGTTCCGGAAAACCTGAAAGATAAAATCGTTTTCTCGCTAGATATGGGAGCTTTGATTGCCGGAGCGAAATATAAAGGAGAATTTGAAGAACGTTTAAAATCGGTTGTAAAAGAAGTTACGGCTGCTGACGGAGATATCGTTTTGTTCATCGATGAGATTCATACGCTTGTTGGAGCAGGTGGTGGAGAAGGCGCAATGGATGCGGCTAATATTCTAAAACCAGCTTTGGCTCGTGGAGAATTGAGAGCAATAGGAGCAACGACTTTAGATGAATATCAAAAATATTTTGAAAAAGACAAAGCGCTTGAAAGACGTTTCCAAAAAGTATTAATCGATGAGCCGGATACAGAAAGTGCCATTTCGATTTTACGTGGAATTAAAGAGAAATACGAAACACACCATAAAGTTCAAATTAAAGACGAAGCGATTATTGCGGCTGTAGAACTTTCACAACGTTATATTACAAATCGTTTCTTGCCAGATAAAGCAATCGACTTAATGGATGAAGCGGCTTCTAAACTGCGTATGGAAATCAATTCAAAACCAGAAGAATTAGACGTTTTGGATCGTAAAATCATGCAGTTGGAAATCGAAATCGAAGCCATCAAACGTGAAAAAGAAGAAAGCAAGCTGAAAATTTTAGGTATGGAATTAGCCAACCTAAAAGAAGAGCGAAACGAAATCTATGCAAAATGGAAACAGGAAAAAGATATTGTTGATGGAATTCAGGCTGTAAAACATGAAATCGAAGACTTTAAGTACGAAGCAGAACGTGCAGAACGTGAAGGAGATTACGGAAAAGTAGCCGAAATTCGTTACGGAAAAATAAAAGAAGCACAGGAACGCCAGGAAACATTGCAGAAACAATTGTTAGAGTTTCAATCTGGAAATTCTTTAATCAAAGAAGAAGTTACCAGAGAAGATATCGCAGAAGTTGTAGCAAAATGGACAGGAATTCCAGTTACAAAAATGCTTCAGACTGAAAGAGAAAAACTATTACATCTTGAAGATGAATTACATAGACGTGTAGTAGGTCAGGAAGAGGCAATAGAAGCGGTGAGTGATGCCGTTCGCAGAAGTCGTGCCGGTTTGCAGGATATGAAAAAACCTGTAGGATCGTTCTTATTCTTAGGAACAACCGGAGTTGGTAAAACAGAATTAGCTAAAGCTTTGGCAGAATATCTTTTTGATGATGAAAATGCTATGACGCGTATTGATATGAGTGAATACCAAGAACGTCACAGTGTGAGCCGTTTGGTTGGTGCGCCTCCAGGATATGTAGGTTATGATGAAGGAGGTCAGTTGACAGAAGCTGTTCGTAGAAAGCCATATTCTGTTGTACTGTTGGATGAGATCGAAAAAGCACATCCGGATACGTTCAATATTTTGTTGCAAGTTCTGGACGAAGGTCGTTTAACTGATAATAAAGGCCGTTTGGCTGATTTTAGAAACACGATTATTATTATGACTTCAAATATGGCAAGTAATATCATTCAGGAGAAATTTGAAAACCTAAAAGGAAGCGTTGAAGCAGCGACAGAAGCAGCTAAAAACGAAGTTTTAGGATTGTTAAAGCAAACTGTTCGTCCTGAGTTTATTAATCGTATTGACGAAATTGTTATGTTTACACCGCTTACAGTTGATAACATTTCTAGAATTGTAAGTCTGCAGTTAAAGAGTGTTACCAAAATGCTGGCGCTGCAAGGTATTACAATGGATGCAACTCCGGAGGCTATTGCTTATCTCGCAGACAAAGGTTATGATCCACATTTTGGAGCAAGACCTGTAAAGCGTGTGGTTCAGAGAGAAGTTTTAAATCAATTGTCAAAAGAGATTCTGGCAGGAAACATAACAACAGACAGCATTATTTTATTAGATGCTTTTGATGGTAATCTGGTTTTCAGAAATCAGACGCAAAAAGAAGAATAATTTTACAAGTAAAAACACCAGTCTAAATAGGCTGGTGTTTTTTTTGATATGTAAAACTTAATATACATCTATTTTACAATAATCTTTTTTGTTTGTTTGAAATTTTGAGATTCTACAGTAACAAAATAAACGCCTTGTGATAAACCTCCTGTATAATATGGCTCTTCTGGATTGTAATTTTCTTTTTCGAATATTATCTGACCATGGATATTGGTTATTTTTAAACCAAATGTATCAGAGGAAGTATTTGGTAATTTAATATTAATCAAAGAAGAAATATTCGTTGGGTTTGGATAAATAATAAAATTTGGAGCTGAACCAGAATTATCAACAACGGAAAGATTATCAGAAATTGTAGCTTTCCAGTCCCACCAGTTTTTATTTACACTAGCTGTACTTATAGCTCCGTCTCCCAGTTTAATTTTGTAATTGAATTTAGCAGTACGGGTAGATTCTCCCTGAAAAATATAATCGGAATTACAAATTACTGCAAATACAACACCATTTGCCGGCATACCTTCCGCAAAAGAGATTGTACAGTCTCCGGCGTACACTGGCTGTGAATAAATGGTTTTTCCTTCTTTGGTACGATAGCATAACTGTAAAGACATATTTTTTCCTAAAGGCTGAAAAAATACAGTAGCTTCATTTCCCTGAACATGAATTGGAATAAAGTTAGCTCCGGACCAGCCAGGCAGCGTTTTTTCTTCAGGAACTAAAAAATCATTTTCGTCTAAAGTTGTTACAGCATAAGGCGTGGCATTCCATTTCTCTACATTTATCACGGCAGGTTGTTCAGATTTCACTTCAAGCCCCATATTATTTCGATACAAGCTTAAAATTGGCTTTTCAAATTTTCCAAAATCAGCTAATGCTAATCGGGCTCTGTATTCCTGAACCATTTTACGTGTTTTTGCATCTCCAATACCATTAACTGTTCCGTTACCATTAGCAATACCTTCCAATACTCGGCCCTCGCAATAATTCCAAACCCAAGGTAAACTTTTTTCACCCACAATTTCTCCTAAGAAAGTCGGAAAAACTGAACTGTATTGAACACCTCCAATAACATTTCGGGTCAATATTAAATTATTTCCGTTCCCATCCTGAACTCCGGAGGCTACACCTTCAGCAGAAGGTCCTCCAAAAGTTCCGTCCTGAAGCCATCCGCTGTAACATTCAATCGGAATAAAAGGCGCTATAACTGAACCGGCACTTAACCATCCTAAATCAACATTACTGTAGTCTTCGCTTCCTGTTTTTTTTATGTCTAAAACTGTTTGCAGCCAAACATTTGAGCCTTCGTGAAACCATGCGGAATTTCGACACCCTGGTAATGATGCATATATAGCGTGAATCCCTTCATGTACACAAGCTCCGGTTTGATATTTAGCATCCGGGAAAGTTGTAGCAGGATCAAAACTGGCAACCGGATAGTAAGATAAAAGTACCATTGGCCAACTTTGTCCATCCGGAGTTCCAACACCACTTTGCCATCCTCCTAAATCTGTATTTGAGGCATTATCGGTACATAACTGTGAACCATATAAATATACAGAACTGCGATAGCCTTCTCTGTATAATTTGTCTGGAGGCCAGCCCATATTATCTCTAAGAAAAGTAAAATCGTCATCTAAACGTTTTAGCATTAAGTCTACAGCAGTATCTGTAACTAAAGGATTTGCATTTGGGCCTGCGACAAAAGTCCATGAGCCGTAATTTCTGGATTTGGCAACATTACAGCCATTATATCCGGGATAATCTTCCTCCAGATTTTTGGTTGGTTTTGGGAAATTCGGATAATCGCTTTTAAAATCGTAATGAAGAGCAGTACCGTAAGAAGGCCAGGAAGTAAAATCGCCATCTTGTCCTTTAAAAGTCAGATAAAAATCGATGGAACTTTCGGTACCACAACTGTTAACATACAAAAAGGTATAGGTTCCTGAGTTGACTTCCTGTAAATTTGATAAAGTTATATTCTGATCTAAAGATTCAAAGTTATTTGGACCGGTCCATTTCATTTTGGCTCCGGTTTCATTATTAGGGACAGTTGCTTTAAACTCTACACTTTCTCCGGAAGAAACAACCGCATAATTGATGTTTTTTTCTTGTCCATTGTTTACTTTGACACTGGCGGCTAATTCACTCGCATCACAAGCAGTAGTCTCAACACCGAACACCTGAAATTCAGTTATACCTGTAGCAGTTGCACTTTTCATGTAAATTCTTAATTTTCGGGATTTGAAGTTTAAATTTTGGATAGTATTGAACTGGTTTAGTGCCAGTCCAATAGCGCCGCCGTTAATCCAATTTATCCCATCCCAATATTGAATGTATGCGTCCGTAGGCTGTCCAATACCACCATAATCTGTAAACCAGTAAACTCCGACAGAATTTATTTCATGTGCAAAATTCCATTCGTATTCAATCCAGTTATAAGTATTGTAAGCGGCATCTCCGTCCCAGTTTCCATAAACCGGGTTAGTTCTGTCATCTGAGCTAATTGGTGCAAAACCGTCATTCACGGCATTAAGGTTTTCCCAGGGAGAAACGTGGGATGTCTTAACTTTTGTTGAATTCAGCAGTGCTAAATTGACTTGAGCATTTGATTTTCCTACAAATAGCATTAAGGTGCTAAGAAATAGAAATGGTAAAAAATGAAGTAGTTTTTTTTGTTTCATTGTGTAAAATTTTTGGGTGTTAATTTTTTGAAATAAAATCTTTAGTACTACATTAATAAGTATTCCAAATCTCTTTTATTTATTGAGGGGAAAGCTTTTGAAATACCGTATTAATTTTTAACCTTCTTTGATAAAGCAAGTTAGAGGTATTTTTAGTTCCGGAATATGTACTTAATTACCTAATAATTAGTAAAAGTTAACCAGTATTGAACTGAAGAGTAAAAATGATATTGTTTAAATTCTGAGTAGAATTTTTAATATGATAATCCGTAAATCCTGCAATTTATTTTGAAAGTTTTGTAAGTAAAATGGTCACTGGAATACTGAAATTTGTTTATAAATAAATTAGAACATTATGAACAATATATTTAGAGGATTGCTGGCAGGATATGGTGCAAAAAAATTAGGGGGAGGGTGCTTTGGTACTATAATCGTTTTTATTATTCTTTGGTTTTTATTAGGGCAGTGCAGTTAAAATTAAATCCCGGTTTCGTTAAAAAAATTAGCACAAAAAGTGGTAGATTCGCACCACTAACATTAAAAAAAGCAAAATAGAATGGCATCAGGTTTTTTCGTACTATTAGACGATATCGCAGCAATTATGGATGATGTTGCTGTAATGAGTAAAGTTGCAGCAAAAAAAACAGCAGGAATTTTAGGAGACGATTTGGCGGTAAATGCCGAGAAGGCTTCGGGATTTGCTTCATCAAGAGAGCTTCCGGTGTTGTGGGCGATAAGTAAAGGTTCACTTCTTAACAAAATAATTATTTTACCGATTGCATTTTTATTAAGTGCTTTTTTACCTGTAGCAATTATTGTAATTCTTGTAATGGGAGGTTTATTTTTGGCCTATGAAGGAGCAGAAAAAATTTATGAATTTGTATTTCCTCATAAACATGACGAATCAGAAGGGATAACAAATGAAACTTTTACTGAAGAAGAAATTCTGGCAATGGAAAAAGGAAAAATAAAATCAGCAATCATAACTGATTTTATATTATCCGTAGAAATTGTAATTATTGCATTGGGTACTGTAATTGAAGAGCCTTTAGTACAGCAAATCGTAGTGACATCAATAATTGCCTTGGTTGCAACAATAGGTGTTTATGGTATCGTAGCTCTTATCGTTAGGATGGATGAAGCAGGTTATAAGCTGATCAAGTTTAGTAAAAACGAAAAAAGTATTTCAAAATTTATAGGTAATATACTTGTAAAAGCACTTCCATTGGTGATTAAAAGTTTAACCGTTATTGGTACAATTGCTTTAATTCTGGTTGCCGGAGGTATTTTTGTACATTATATTCCATATTTCCATCATTTAGCGGAGGGTATCAAACTTCCTTCTATACTAAAAGAATTTGTAACAGGACTTGTTTTAGGTTTTGTTGTTTTGGTAGTGGTAAATCTATTTAAAAAGATTTTTGGAAAGAAAGCATAAAACAAATTATATAAAAGAAAAACACCAGCAGTTGCTGGTGTTTTTTTATGGAATTATCTTAAAGTTGCTCCGAGTTCTGTTTCGAAAGTCTGCTGGAGTTTCGTCATAATTTTATCAATCTGACTGTCTGTAAGCGTTTTGGTGTTGTCCTGAATCGTAAAACTCAGGGCATACGATTTTTTGCCTTCCGGAAGATTTTTACCTTCGTAAACGTCAAACAGATTCACATCTTTTAAAAGTGCTTTTTCTGTCTGTTTAGCCAGTGTATAAATACTTTCATAAGTTGTGTTTTGGTCAATCAATAAGGCTAAATCCCTGCGAACTTCAGGATATTTAGGGATTTCAGAATATTTGATTTTTCCTGTGATTATTTTTAAAATCAAATCCCAGTTAAAATCAGCGTAATAAACCTCTTGTTTGATTCCGAAATGTTTCAAAATGGATTTTTTGACTACTCCAATCTCAACCAAAACCTCATTGTTGTAAACTTTTGCAGTTCCTTCAGAGAAAACGTCTGATTTAGAAGGGATATTTGAAATCTTTTCAATACCTAAACGATTCAAAACAGCAGTTACGTATCCTTTTAGTAGAAAGAAATCAGTACTTTTTTGCGGATTTGTCCAGCTTTCTTTGTTTCTGTTTCCTGTAATAAATAAAGTAAGGTGTTTGTGCTCTTCATATCCGTTAAGGTATTTATGATATGATTTTCCGAATTCAAATAATTTCAAATCAGAATTTCTTCTGTTGATGTTGTATGAAATCGCTTCTAAACCTGAGAATAACAAGGATTGACGCATAGTTGCCAAATCACTGCTCAACGGATTCAGCATTGTAACATTGTGCTCTTCTTTTAAGTCGGCAGATAATTTTGCATAAGCAGCCGTAGTCAAAGAATTTGCCATCATTTCGTGAAACCCTTGTGAGTTTAGTTGCGATGCAATTACATTTTGTACTTTATAGTCTTCAGTTCTTGGCGAATTAGAAACAGTTGCATTGAATTTTTTAGAAAACTCAATATTGTTATATCCATATACTCTCAGGATTTCTTCGATAACATCGATTTCACGCTGAACATCTACACGATATGCAGGAATAGTTAATCCTAAACCGGAATCAGAAACACTGTTTACTTTGATGTCTAAAGAAACTAATATTTTCTTGATTGTATCTTTTGGGATTTCCTGTCCAATAATTTTAGAAACGTGGCTAAAGTTTAGCAAAACAGAAAAATCTTCTACTTTTTTAGGGTATACTTCAATTACATCCGAAGTTATTTTCCCCCCGGCTACTTCCTGAATTAAAAGTGCAGCACGTTTCAAAGCATATTCTGTAATAGTTGGATCAATTCCTCTTTCAAATCTAAAAGAAGCATCGGTGTTTAACTGATGTCTTTTAGCTGTTTTACGAACGCTTACAGCATCAAAATAAGCACTTTCTAAAAATATGGAAGTAGTTCCTTCCGAAACTCCTGATTTTTTTCCGCCAAAGACACCCGCAATGCAAAGTGGTCCTTTTTCGTCACAAATCATCAAATCTTCAGCATGCAATGTTCTTTCAACATCGTCCAAAGTAGTGAATTTTGTACCTTCCGGAAGTGTTTTTACAATCACTTTTCCATTGATTTTTGCAGCATCAAAAGCATGTAAAGGCTGCCCTAATTCATGTAAAACATAATTAGTAACATCTACAATATTATTTTTAGGAGTTAATCCAATCGCTTTTAAACGGTCTTTTAGCCATAAAGGAGATTCTTCTACAGTAATACCCGAAATAGTAACACCACAATATCTTGGCGCAAGGGTTGGTTCTTCAACGCTTACGTCAATTTTTAAAGTACGCATATCAACTCTGAAATTGCTTACAGAAGGCGTAATTAATTCCACATTTACACCACGCTGCAACATTCCGGCTCTTAAGTCACGAGCAGTTCCAAAATGGCTCATGGCATCAGCACGGTTTGGTGTTAACCCGATTTCGAAAACTTCGTCATTAGCAATTTTAAAAACCTCAGAAGCAGGAGTCCCAGGTACTAATTCAGCATCCAAAACCATAATGCCGTCATGACCTGTTCCAAGACCTAGTTCATCTTCGGCGCAGATCATTCCGTGGCTTTCCTGCCCACGAATTTTACCTTTTTTAATGGTAAATTCTCCTCCTTCTTTATCGTATAAAATTGTTCCAATGGTTGCAACAGGTACTTTTTGCCCTGTAGCTACGTTTGAAGCACCGCAAACTACCTGAATCGGATTTTCTAAACCAATATCTAAGGTTGTAACTTTTAACCGGTCTGCATCAGGATGTTTTTCGCAGGTAAGGACTTGCCCTACAACAACTCCTTCTAAGCCTCCTTTTACGGATTGGTATTTTTCGACAACTTCAACTTCCAGACCTAAATCTGTAAGTAATTCTGAAGTTTGCTCTGATGTCCAGTCTGTTTTAATGAATTGTTTTAACCAGTTGTAAGATATTTTCATGTTGATTTCAGTATTCTTGAATAAGGGTACAAATATAAGGATTGATTGCTGGAGTTTGAAACTATTTTTTTGTTTTCTAAAATTCCTTAATCAAAATTATAAATGACAATAAATTTAAAATATTTAATGAGATAAATTAGATTTAAATCAATTCCTCAACATGTCTTTTAATGTTTTCGGATATTTTTTTGATAGGTAGGTCGTTTTCATCATCGCCAAACGGGTCTTCAATTTCTTCAGCAATTAATTCTAAACTGGCTAATACATAAAAAATAAAAACCACAACAGGGATTACGAAATATCCTAATGAAAACACATATCCAAAAGGCAGTGTAAGCACGTATATAAAGATAAATTTTTTGATAAAAGCACTGTAAGAATAGGGGATAGGAGTGTTTTTTATTCTTTCACAGGCGCCACAAATATCTGTTAAAGAAGTTAATTCATTATTCAGCGTAATGAGTTGTTCACCAGAAATTTTGTTTGTTGAGTAAAGATCCTGAATTTTTTGAAAAATAATTTTAGCAATCTGATTTGGTCTGTGCTTATGGTGATCAATTTCTAAATCAACGTCATCAAAAAGCTGTTTCCCTGTTTCTTCATCTTTTAAGTGCTTGTTTAAAATGGATGCATATCCGGGAATCATTTTTCTAAAAAAGGCTTTATCTTTTTCCTCAGTTAAAATAACAGAAAGTTTTATCGCAAGATTGCGACTGCTGTTGACTAAACCGCCCCACATTTTACGGCCTTCCCACCATCGGTCATAGGCTGTATTGGTTCTGTATGCAAGTAATAACGATATTACAAAACCTAGCATACTGTGCATTACTGAAACATTTTTAATATGACTGCTTTCAGGTAATTGCCAATATTCAATTTCCAGATAGGCGATTCCGGCACTGTAAATTCCAATAATTATCATTACAGGAATTAACTTTCGAAATGTATCAGCTTTGCTAAAATGAAAAATAAAACTAAACCAGTCTTTTGGATTGTATGAAGTCATTTAAAATATTTTTCAGCAAAATTAAATTAAAAACTGATATTTCCTGCTAATTCTTTTAATGCGATTTCAGATAATTTTGCCTGATATTGCGCATTGCTGTAACGAACTTTTGCATTCACATAATTGAGCTGAGCAGTTCTGAAATCAAGGGTTGTGATAGTTCCGATTTTAAATTTATCTAAAGTAATCTGCATGTTTTGTCTGGCAATCGCTTCATTGTCTTCCTCCAGATTAATCAATTCCAGGTTGGTCAAATAGGTTTGAAAAGCAGTACTTAATTGCGTATTTAAAATCATATTTTGCTGTTCAATAGCAATTTGGGAGTTTTCGATTTCCAGTTTTGCTACTTTTTCATTTCGGTGCTGATTGAAACCGTCAAAAATATTAAGTGTTGCATTAAAACCATAATTTAAACCTCTTGATGAAGTCTGGCTTGTAAATCCTAAACTGGACTGGCTTTCTGCAAAATTGTAGCCAGAAGTCAGGTTTACTACAGGATAACGGTCTGCTTTTACCTGTTTAAGCTGTAATTCGGCAATTCGTTTATTAATTATCTGAGATTCTAAGGCAGGGTTTTGTTTTTGTGCCAGATCAATTAAATCTGCTAAAACCAAAGTGTTGTCAACAGTAACCAAATCGGTAACAGTAAAATCAATTTTGGGATCACGTGCCAGATATTGGTTCAGTAAAATCTTAGCATTAGCATAAGACTCTTTTTGTCTTAATAAAGTAACCTGATCGGTGTTTAAATCTACCTGAGCGTTTAAAACTTCTAATTTTGAAGCTTTTCCGATGCTGAAACGGTTCTGTGCTAGTTCCAGTCTTTTTGTAGAAATCACAATTGTAGTATCCAATGCAGATAATTGCTGCTGCTGCTGTACCAAATCAAAATATGCCGAATTAACCTGACCGATTTTGATTAAAATGGTTCTTTTTAATTCTGAATCACCTAATTTTTGAAGTTCTTTCAATTGGTCTAAACGGGCAAACATTTTCATTCCGTCAAAAACGGTCCAGCCCAGACTTACACCATAATTAATACTATTGTTTTTAGCATTATCCAGAGAGGTTGTTGTTCCATCCTGACGTGTTTGAGAAGAATTCTGAATACTATTATTGTCTGTAACAGATGCGGTAAGACTTGGCAGCATACCTGCGTTTCCAATTGTTACATTGGTTTCGGATATTTTTGAATTGTTTTTGGCAATTTTAATTTCAAAATTATTTTCTAAAGCTATTTTCATAGCCTCTTCAATTGTCAGAACTTCCTGTGCATTGGTTTTTGCAATACAGAAGAAGAGAATCAGTAAAATGCTGTATAAATTTCTACTATTCATATTTGTTTTCTTTTGCCGGAAATCATGAATTCTAAAGTTTAAAACTCATGATTTTCAGCGCTATTTTATACTTTCTTTTTCGTATTCGTCAATATGGTCAAATTCAGGATAATGTTTTCGGGCTTTCGACCACATCAGATAAATTGCCGGAATAACAAAAAGGGTCAATGCTAAAGAGAAAATTGTTCCTCCCACAATCACAACTCCCATTCCGATTCTGCTCGTAGAAGCTGCTCCAAGTGACATTGCAATTGGCAAAGCTCCTAACGCAATGGCCAAACTGGTCATTAAAATAGGACGCAGACGTGCTTCTGAAGCTTCCATAATGGCTTCTAATTTTGGTTTCCCCTGTTCACGTAATTGATTGGCGAATTCGACAATTAAAATACCATTTTTAGTTACCAGTCCAATAAGCATTACGGTACCAATCTGGCTGAAAATATTCCAGGTCTGATTGAAAAGCCATAGTGAGAATAAAGCTCCCGCAACCGCCATTGGTACAGTTAAAATTATAATAAAAGGGTCTATAAAACTTTCAAACTGAGCAGCAAGGATCAGGAAAATTAATAATAATGCTAATCCGAATGCGAATGACGTATTGGAACTACTTTCGACAAAATCTCGTGATTCTCCACTTAAATCAGTAGTAAAACTCTGGTCTAAAACTTTTGCTTTAATTCGGTCCATTTCCTCAATACCGTCACTGATACTTTTTCCGGGTGCCAAACCTGCAGAAACCGTTGCCGACATATATCGGTTGTTATGGTACAATTGAGGAGGATTACTCTGTTCTTCAATTTTTACAACATTATCCATCTGAATCAATTCGCCGTTTTTGTTTTTTACAAAAATCGAAGTCAGATCAAGTGGTTTAGAACGGTCTTTTTGATCAAACTGACCGATAACCTGATATTGTTTTCCGTTTTTAATGAAATATCCAAAACGCTGCCCGCTTAAAGAAAGCTGTAAAGTCTGGGCAATATCCATTATAGAAATTCCTAAACTTTCGGCTTTTTCACGATCGATGCTTACGTTGATTTCAGGTTTGTTGAATTTTAAATTGACATCGCTAATAGAAAATACATCGCTTTTACCGACTTCTTCCATGAAAACAGGGATTTTTTCTCTTAGTTTCTCAAAAGTTGGTGCCTGAACAATGTATTGAATCGGCAAGCCTCCACGTCTGTTAACCGCAATAGTTGGCTGTTGGATTACAGATGTTTTAGCGTCCGGATATTGTTTGGTCCATTTGGTTAATTTGTCAGCAATATCTTTTTGTGACTTCTCTCTTTCATCAGGATCTTTTAACGAAAGCCTTATAAAACCTGAATTTGTTGCAGATCCTCCTGAACCTCCTGCTGTAATTACTAAGCTTACTTTTTTCTCAGGAATAGAGTCATCCACCAATTGTGATATTTCCTGCATAAAACGGTGTGTATATTCATAAGACGAACCTTCAGGAGTTGTCATACGCATTACAACAGAACTACGGTCATCTAAAGGTGCTGTTTCTTTTGGAAGGATGGTAAAAAACAGGTAAATGATTCCAAAACAGGTAATAAGAATAGGGAAGCTAATCCATTTTCGCTCCATAAATTTGGAAAGACTTTCTGCATAAGTGCTATTCATTTTTTCGAAAAAAGGCTCCGTCTTCATGTAGAATTTTGATTTTTTCTGTTCGCCGCCTTTCATCAGATAAGCATTTAGCATTGGCGTTAAAGTCAATGAAACAAAAGCAGAAATCAATACCGCCGAGCCAATGACAACTCCGAATTCCCTAAAAAGTCGTCCTACGAAACCTTCCAGGAAAATTACCGGTAAAAATACGGCTGCGAGTGTCACAGATATCGAAATTACAGCATAGAAAATTTCGTTAGAACCTTTTATAGCGGCTTCAATTGGAGACATTCCTTCTTCAACCTTTTTAAAGATATTTTCGGTAACCACAATCCCGTCATCAACCACCAGTCCCGTTGCCAATACAATGGCCAAAAGTGTTAATACATTGATAGAAAATCCAAGCATCCACATAATGAAAAATGTAGCAATCAACGATACCGGAATATCAATTAAAGGTCTAAAAGCAATTGCCCAGTCCCTGAAAAACAGGTAGATAATGATGATTACTAATATGATGGAAATCCCTAAAGTTTCAGCAACTTCTAATACCGATTTCTTTACAAACAGTGTATTATCCAGTGCAATATTTAGCTTGATATCTTTAGGTAAATCCTTTTTTAACGCTTCGTATTTTTTATAAAATTCGGATGAAATATCTAAATAATTGGCTCCCGGCATCGGAACAATAGCCAAACCAATCATTGGAAGTCCGGAAGATGTTAATGAGGTTTCGATATTTTCTGGTCCTAATTCTGCACCTCCAACGTCACTGAAACGTATAATTTTATCTCCGTCAGTACGAATTATAATATCGTTGAATTCTTCCGGTTTAGATAAATTTCCAATAGTTTTTACAGTAAGTTCAGTGTTGTTTCCGGTCAGTTTTCCTGAAGGCAACTCAACATTTTGGGCATTTAAGGCAGTACGAACATCGGCTACTGTACAACCGTAGGCAGTCAATTTTACAGGATCAATCCATAAACGCATAGCGTAACGTTTTTGTCCCCAAATCTGAACTCCGCTCACACCCGGAATGGTTTCTAAACGCTGCGAAATTACATTCTCGGCATAATCACTTAATTCTAATGAATTCCTTGTATCACTTTGAAGTGTCATCGAAATAATAGATTCACTATCAGCATCTGCTTTTGATACAACCGGCGGTGCGTCAATATCCTGCGGTAAATTTCGAACTGCCTGCGAAACTTTATCGCGAACATCATTCGCAGCTTCTTCAAGATTCTTATCTAAGTTAAATTCGATAGTAATATTACTGCTTCCCTGATTACTTGATGATGTAATATTTCGGATTCCGTCAATAGCATTTACAGCTTTTTCGAGAGGCTCGGTAATTTGTGACTCAATAATGTCGGAATTGGCTCCTGTATAACTGGTTTTGATGGAAACCTGCGCCGGGTCAATCGAAGGAAATTCCCTAACACCCAGAAAAGTATAACCAATAAAACCGAATAAAATAATTAAAAGATTCAGTACAATGGTTAAAACAGGCCTTTTTATACTTGTAGTTGATAAACTCATTTTGTTTTATGATTTTAGTCTCTAAAAATTAGATTTCTAAACTTTAGACTTTATGACTTTAGTCTTTAAGACTTATTTTACTTTGACTTTTATCGGAGCTTCGTCTTTTAAAGACATTACGCCACTTGTTATCAAAGTGTCGCCTGCTTTTAGTCCTGATAAAATTAAAACTGAAGCATCGGTTCTGGTAGCAGCTTCTACTTTAATTTCTTTTGCTTTACCCATATTAGCGATGTACACTTTTTTACCATCCTGTATCGGAACAATAGCTTCCGAAGGTACTGTGATCGCATCTTTAATGATGTTTAAAGGCAATTTTACATCGGCAAACGTTCCCGGGAAAAGTTTTCCGTCACTGTTTTCTGCAATGGCACGGATTTTTAAAGTACGTGTTGCGACTTCTACTTCCGGTTCGATTGCGTAAATTTTTGCTTTATAAATTTTATCCGATCCTGAAACAGAAAAATCAATAACAGAACCCGAAGTTACCTGAGCAGCATATTTCTCCGGAATAGAGAATGTAATTTTTAGTTTACCTGTATTGACCAGTTTCGCTACTAAAAGCGTTGGCGTAATATAGGTTCCCGGTGAAATAGAACGTAAACCGATTTTTCCCGAAAAAGGGGCTTTTACAGAAGTTTTGGCAATCTGGGCGCTTATTAATTGCGTCTGTGCTTTCGCGGAAGCGTAGTCTGCATTGGCAACATCAAATTCTTCCTGGCTTATGGCTTCTTTTTGTAACAATAATTTAGCTCTTCTCTGATTTTCGCCAGCCAGACCTTCTTTTGTCTGAGCCTGTCTCAACTGAGCTCTCAATTCAATATCATTTACCTTAAAAAGTACCTGTCCTTTGTTTACATAACTTCCTTCGCTAAAATAAATCCCTTCCACAATTCCCGAAATTTCACTGTGAATTTCCACCTGTTCATTGGCTTCAATAGATCCTGATAATGACAAGTTATTGTCAAAAGTCGAAGTTTGAACCACAATTCCGGTTACAGCAGTCGGTTTGTCTTTATCTCCGAATTTTTTAGATTCTTCGTTTTTCTTTTTATTGGATATCACACGATAAGTGATAAAACCTCCGAGCACTATAATTATAAGGGCGTAAATTAGGTGTTTTACTTTCATAAAATTAAGGTAAATATGTTTTAGGTATTGAATTAGTAGTTGTACAAAATTAGTTTTTTGATGCGAATACAAAAGGGCTTAATGGTTATTTAACACTTGTATGTACAACTGTTTTTAAGCCTGACAAGCTTAGACATGTGTTTTGAAAAAAGGTTTAATTGAAATGTCATTTTTTTTAATAATTTTCAGGAGCTAATCCTGCTCTTCACTATATCTGTTGTTGCGAACCCCGCAACAACAGGATGCCGTTACGATCAGGGCTAGGGCTTTAGGGGTAAAAGGGATTTTGGTAAGTTTTAAGAATCTGTAAGGTGTGATTATTAAAAAACGTCAGTTAGAGTGTTTTTTGTGCAGAAACGGAACGAAAAATATATCAAGAACCGTCTTAAATAATAATTTTGTGCTATCCATACAATTTTATCAAATGTCACCCTGAGCGGAGTCGAAGGCTTGATAATTCGAATGGGCTTCGACTCCGCTCAGCCGGACAAAGATTAAAAAAAATGCAATAAAACATTATTGTCTTATTGCATTTGAATTATTGGTTTTAAAAACTTACTATGAATTGCTAAACTGCAGATTGCTCAGGTTTTTATAAATACCGTTTTCAAGATTTATCAATTCCTGATGTGTTCCTTCTTCAGTAATTTTTCCGTTATCTAAAACTAAAATTTTATCAGCGTTTCTAATAGTTGAAAGACGGTGTGCGATAATAATACTGGTTCTGCCTTCCATTAAAACTTCCAGTGCTTCCTGAACCAGTTTTTCGCTTTCACTGTCTAACGAAGAAGTTGCTTCATCCAAAATTAAAATACTCGGATTTTTTAATAAAGCTCTTGCGATTGCAATTCTCTGGCGTTGCCCTCCTGACAATTTTACACCGCGTTCTCCAACCAGCGTTTCGAATTTTTCAGGGAAACCTTCTATAAAATTCAATGCGTTGGCCTGTTTGGCAGCCAGCATTATTTCTTCATCTGAAGCGTCCGGTTTTCCGTAGGCGATATTTTCCCTGATAGTTCCGCCAAATAAAATGACATCCTGAGGAACGATACTCATATTGCCGCGAAGGTTTTCTAAATCATAGTCGTAGATACTTTTTCCATCCACTAAGATTTCTCCTGAAGTAATATCGTAAAAACGTAATAATAACGAAGAAATAGTCGATTTACCAGCACCACTCGGGCCTACAAGTGCAATCTTCTGACCAAAATCAGCATTGAAGTTGACATCTTTCAATACCTGAACTTCTTTTCTTGATGGGTAGTTAAAGGCTACATTTTTAAAAGCTACGTTTCCTTTTATTTTTTCTATAGCCGAAGCTTTCGGGTTTGCATGGATAGCTTCCGGTACTTCTTCCAGTAATTCAAAAACACGTTCTGTAGCACCAACCGCTTTTTGAATCTGAGCGTACATTTCGGCTATTCCTCCAAAAGAGGCACCAATAAAGGTGGTATAAAGTACAAACGAAATCAGATCTCCTACGCCTTCAACTTCTCCTTTTATAGTTAAGGTGATACCATACCATACAACAGCAACCACACATCCGAAAAGGCATAAAATAATGAAGGAGGCAAAATAACCTCTGTACTGACCGCCTTTGATAGCGATTTTTACAATTTCTTTGATTTTGTTTTTATAACGCTGGATTTCGTACCATTCGTTGGCAAAGGCTTTTACGTTGCTGATTCCTTGTAACGTTTCTTCAACAATAACCTGACTTTCGGCTACTTTGTCCTGCGTTTTTTTTCCGTATTTGCGAATAAATCTTCCGAAGATAACAGCAGCAACAGCAACAACCGGCACGATGGCAAGCATCATCAAAGTCAATTTTGGACTGATGCTTCCTAAAATTACAAATCCACCGATAATTAAAATAAACTGACGCAAAAACTCAGCGATTGTTGTTGTAAAAGTATCCTGCAATTGTGAGATATCAGCGCTGATTCGGCTGTTCAGTTCCCCGACACGTTTTTGTGCATAAAAGGACATTGGAAGTTTTACCAGATTTTCATACAAGGCAAAACGAATGTTTGATAATGAATTCTCCGTAAAATTAACAAAAAGAGAAATTCTGAAAAACGAGAATATGGCCTGCAAAGTGAGGATTCCCATTAATGCAATGGCAATTTCGTTTGCTTTGTCAAGGTCTTTGTTTGTAACACAATCTACTAACATTCCCATTAGTTTAGGAAAGGCGAGGGCAGTGGCACTGGTTAAGAGTAAAAAAATCAAACCCAGGAAGAATTTCCATTTGTGGTTTTTAGCGTATTTAAAAATTCGGATTGCTTTTTGAAGGGAGTTAGCGTCTAATTTAGCTTTCGGTAAATCATTTTCCTGAAATCTTGCCATTTGAGTATACAATTAAGGTATGCAAATGTATGACTATAGCAAGTGAATACAAAAGGAATAATTAAAATTAGCTTTCCGGATTTTGTTTTTTAACTAAATCCTAAGATAAGGTCCAATTTTATTTCGTTTTTAAGAGACTGAAAAATAGCTTTATAAAAGTATTTATGAATTTTATTTAATATTTTTTGTCAAAAAGGCTTGCAAATACAAAATCTAGGTGTATATTTGCACTCGCAATCACGAAATGATAGCAGCCTAATAAAATAGGGCGATTAGCTCAGCTGGTTCAGAGCACCTCGTTTACACCGAGGGGGTCGGGGGTTCGAACCCCTCATCGCCCACTGTGAGGGATAGTCGAAAGATTATCCCTCTTTTTTTGATATATAAGGTATCCCTTTTCCTCCATTTTACTGGCATTATGAGATAACAAATCCAACATCGTAGGTGTTCGATAGATACCCTCCTGATAGTATAAATTGCTATCGAACACCATGTTTACAAACTGGCGTTTCTGCAAAATATCTGCCTTTGTATAGATATGCCTGATATCTCCCAATAAATCCAGCTTGCTGTCCAAAATCTCGAAAGCTTTCCCTTGGTTCATACTATATCTTTCGATTGATGCCGTAAGGGTCAATATGTGGTCGCTGTAGGTAGAATACCACCTGTCGTAAGTGTCCTTGTTTATCTCGTCCTTAAACCACTTTTCTTCTACTGCATTTAGACGTTGCTGTACTTCCTCCAGTTCATGTCTCTTCTCTGTTGCTTTTTTCTTGTTAGCCTGTACTTCCTGTTCAAGTGAAGCGTAACAGCTATTCCTTATTTCCTTGATCCGTCTTTCAGTGACACTCATAAGGTCACAGGCATTTAAGAACTGGTCATGTGCTTTTACTGCACTGATATTATTATGCTTTGAATGCTTGCATTTGTAGTAGTAGAAGTATTTTCCCGATTTCCCACGTGAAGGCGCACCTGTCAAAGGCGTTCCGCAGTGGCATTTTACAACGCCCCTCAGCGGTATTTCGTCATCGACGGTTACCTTAACCTTATCAGCCTTTTTCATTTTGTTTTGTACCATCTGCCATGTAGTCTTGTCAATAATGGCTTCATGTATGGCAGGAAAAAGCCCGCCTGGCAAGTCTTTAAACGGCTCAACCCTGACAATGCCTGCATAGACAGGATTGGCAAGAACGCGGTCAATGGCCATGTTGCCTTTCCTGTCAAAACCCGACTCGTATGCTGCTTCCTTGATTTTATATAATGGCACATCACGAAGGAACATGTCGTAAATGGTACGAACAATTTTCGCCTCTCCCTCATTTACTTCAAGGTGGCGTTGTTTCCCTTCCCCGACCTTGTTATAGCCGAAAGGCTTTTCCCTCGTAAGGAAACGGCCTTCTTTAGCGCGGGCTGTGTACAGCCCGCCACGTACTTTGATGCTCCTGTTGATATTGTCTTCCTCGGCAAGAAGCAGCTGTAGCCCCGCCCTGAAGAAACTGCCCGGCGTATCGTAATCAAAGACTATCCCTTCGGTTACGCTGATAATCTGGATGCTGTATTTTCTTTGGAATTGCTTTACCATATTCATGGCTTCGCCTGCATCCCTGCTGAAGCGGTCAAGCTGGTCTACGAGCAGGTAATCCACCGATTTATAATGCTTGGCAATGAATGCCTGTAATTTTATAAAATCCGGACGGTCAAAAGTCTTGGCACTTTTACCCCTGTCGATGAAGGAATCCACCAGCTGTATATTATTATATTGCAGGTATTGGTCTGTATACAATTCCTGCCTTTCAATCGAGCCATTACTTTGACCCAACTGGCTAAATCTTAGATATCTGATCGCCCTCTTCATATAATTCTTTCAATGTTAATGACATAATAATTTCAATTAATAAATTTACGAATTTTTGTTCTTTTTCCTGTTCTATCTCATCATAAATTTTTGCGATATGTTCATCATTATCAGTCTGTTTTGTGTCTTCGCTCTTCATTTTGCACCTCCTTTTGCCTTTTGTTAAAACAATCCTTTTAATTGGCTATGAATTTAATACACCTGATGACGTAAGGGCAATTGCAAGCTTCCAAAGGAACTGTTTGGCGGTCTTAGTCTACAAAGCAATACGGGATAGGTTATAAAACAACAAAGGCTGTCCCGACAATAGGAAGGGACAGCCTTTGTTGTTAAAAAGCGGTACAGTCAATTTGATGGATCACTCCGCTGTCGTGAATCCCATCAAAAAGGCTGATACATAAACATTGATAGCATCCAGCTATCTTTTTCTACGTCTGGCTTTCTTTTTCATCTGGTTGGCAAAATTCTCTTCCTCATAATCTTCTCCCTTCGCACTCGGCAGAAGCCCTCCAAATCCCTCAAAGAAGTTATTATCGTATTCCGACATTTTAATTTTGTCTGTTTCGGCAAAGCCAGTTACAGCATTTGTCCTGTTGCCAAAATCTATATCAGGATTAATATCAGGCTTATTGTCATTATTCCACCAGTCATTAAATACATTGCCCGAAAGGTTTTTACCCAGCTCAGAACCGTTCCATACTGTTTTAGAATTATGGTCTATAAAAGTGACCCCGTAAATACGTCCTTGAGTATTTCGGCGAGCCACAAGATTAATACCCTCTTCCAATAGTTTTTTCTTAAAATCAGATTCGTCCGATGCAGTCTGCATTACTGATTCAATCCTGCCTTTAACCAATCCCTTGGCAGGACTTTCTTTTAGTTTTATCCTGCTCTGATCATAGTGGGACTGCAATTGTACATAACCCGCACTTTTACCAAACAGCGAAGCCTTAAACGGATGCCCAGCTTTTTCTCCATTGTCATTTAGCGCAAAATATACCAATCCCTTTTTTGGAATTCCGTTATATTCGCCCTTGACTTCTTCGGCAGTAATCTTGAAAAGGGAAAGAAGGGCATTATACGCCCCGAAAGTCTGGAACTGGTAATATTTGGGAAGATGACGGACAACAGATGCTATCTGGCTTTTAATATCGCCTTCTTTATAATTTATGGGTTTGAATATGGGGCTCTGCTGGTTTTCTTTTTGCTCAGTAGCCACTTTAAGACCGTATTCTTTTTCCAATGTCCGGCACACGGCCATCGAACGCCTTTTCTCGAACTTGTCTGATATTTTCCTGCCCTCATCGTCCACACAGACGGACACGATATGTATATGGGTGCGGTCAATATCAGTGTGCTTGAATACCACGAAAGGCTGATTTTCGTAGCCCATCTGCTTCATATATTCCTGCGCCATATTCTCAAAATCAGTATCGCTTACGGTATCTTTAGGGTCAGGATTGAGCGAGATATGAAGTATCGGTTTTTCCGTTTTGCGGTTGGCCAGCAGATGCAGTTCAAAAGAACGTGATAATTGCTGTAGAGAATAACTTCCGTCAGGCGATTCGATAATCTTCTGGGTACACAAAACCTGCGCATTTTGTTTCTCGACCTTTTGATAATTATAGGTCAATGCGCCGTATAAGCTACTGCCTCTTGAGATTTTCGCTATCATGCTTTAATCTTAATTAGACTATTTTAGTCCTTTTAGATAATTCATTTCAAATTCCGCTGTAAGCTGTATTATCTTTTGCGATAGGAATGCAAGTTCTGCCGTCTGCTTTTCAAGCTTGTACAGGTATGCCAGGGCTTTCTTTTCGGAAAAATTACTATTCAGCATTTTTACGACCTGATTGTAATTTACACCCACAGTCCTGAACTGACCAAATAGCGAAGTCAGGCGCACATAATAATCGATTGCCGTCTTGTCGCCCTTTATCGTTGTAATGCCCTTCTGGAAAATGCAGGCTGTAATAAAGTGTGCCATTACATTCATGCCGGACTGTTCAAAAAGGGAAAGGAATCGGGCATTCTCTTCCGCATTCAGGCTGATGGAATAGCGGTTCACGGCAGGGTCTTTTTTAGGATGCCTGCCTCCTTTGTGCGGGTTGGTTCTGCTGTTATTTTCCATAATTATTACTGCTTGTGCCTTTTAAAGAATTTAAAAGGCAATGTATCTTATTATAAGCTGTGTCCCACGGATTTGGCACAATCTGGAAGTATTTGTCTTATGCTGTCCAGCTTTCAATAGTGCACTTGACATATGAAGGCCAAGTAAAGCCATTGGAGGACACTTTGGAGTAACGCTCCATTTTCGAGATTAATTTTCCGAAAACGAAAATTATGCTGTACAAAGAAACAGTCAGTGCAGAGATGTGGGAACTGCTCCAAAAGCTGATGAAAGATGAAATGCTGAAAGATTTTAATCTCGTTGGCGGGACTTCCCTGAGCCTTCAGATCGGACACCGGTTAAGCATTGATATAGACCTGTTCACTACAAAGGATTTTGATGTCCTGGCCATGTTAGGCAACCTAAAAAAATCGCATTCTTCTTTAAAGGTTGAAAATCTGGACACAAATACGCTGATGATAAAAATAGGCAATGTAAAGGTTGATATCCTTGCCCATAAATATGCCTGGCAAAGCCCCATACAGACTATCGAAAATGTGAGACTGGCATCCATAAAGGATATCGGAGCGATGAAACTTCATGCAATCTTTCAAAACGGCACAAGAATCAAGGATTTTGTAGATATGTACTTCCTCTTAGACCATCACCCACTAACGGACTATTTGGAAGCTTATCAAAGAAAGTACAAGGGAGATCCTGCCTTGGCTGTTGTTGCATTAACTTTTTTCGACAGCATTATAAAAGAATTTGGCGTTAAGATGATTAAAGGAAAAGAACACAGATGGTCAAAAATATCAGACCGACTGACACAAGCTTCGCTAAATCCAGCCAAGGAATTTGCAATACCTAAAATATCACCTCCAACAAAGCGCAAAGGAGGGGGATTTAAGCGTTAAAAGCTTGGTCAATTAAAAATAATTCATTAAATTTATTACTATGAAGCTAAAAGATAACACGCCGGTACCTGATTTTGAATCCAGTTTTTTTTGGGATACAGATATAGATAAGCTTGACTGGCAGAAAGTTTACAAGGCTGTTATTGCCCGTATCATAGAACGTGGCGGTCAGCAGGAAATTGATGAGCTTGTCCGTTTCTACGGATATGAGAAAGTAATTAAGGCAGTCCGTGACGAAATCTATTTCCTGCCTAATTATGCCATTGACCGCGCTGTTAAATTCTTTCCGGAACTTGAAAAGGAAGAGATGTACTGCTACCTGAACCGCAAGGACAAACCGTATCACTGGATTTAGTGATAACTACATTCCCAAACGGGTTTTTCTTGGTTTATTTAATTCCTCATCTTTACTTTGTTCAGGCTTGACTGGAATATTTATAGGCTGGTTTTGACGCTGTCTGAGGGATTCTTTTTCACTTGGGCTTAAATTGTTCCCGCTGTTGCCCACATGACGAAAAACCGTTTTAACAGGACCGATTATATCCACAGGCTTTTCAGGCTTCTGCGCAGGCTTCTTTTGACTTTCCTCAATTTTAATAACCAGCAGTTTGTCTAACAGTCTGCCCAGTCCTGTATTTGTCGGGTTTTTAAGCTGTCTGAGGAAATTCGAGAAGAAATTGGTTAAAATATTTCCGCCCCTGTCTACCTGTATAAATGGAGTTTTTGTCTTATTATCCCTTTTTTTAATTTTCTTCTTTTTTTCCTCTTCAGGTTTTGGCGGTATAAACGGTTTTTTCTTTTTCTTCTCCGCTTTGTCTCTATGTTTATCTTTTTTCATGATTTTGATTTTTACTGCGAAAGGTAATCATAATGGCTTTTTATTCCTCGTTCTGGCACTCTAAGGCCTTAATTGGCGTTATATGTCCTGATTTAGAGTGGCAGGGCTTTATATTCTGCCCAAAGAAATAATAAAAAGAAAACCAAGGTAGGACGTGCTGGATCAGCCTGTCCAAAAGCTTACGGCATAATGTTTTGCTCGTTCCTCACAAACCACCCTTCGGGACTTATTCCGTTTCCTTTTGGCCTGCCTGCATCCCGTCCTGTAAAAATTGCTTTCTTTTTCTTTTTTCCGTTTTTCTGTTTTCTTTGGAAAAATATTATTTTCTTGGTTTTTGTACAGGCTCAATTGTGTGAGGTTTGGAAACCTGTAAAGATTTAAACGGTTATAGAAAAGCGTTTTTTAGGAAACTTAAAAAATGGGCTTGTTCTTTTCATTGAAGCTTGCCGTTATCTGCTGTTCGAACTCATGGAAATGATGTTCCAGCAGATTGCTGAGATAGGCATAGATGGTAATATTGTCCTCTCCGATAACCTGAACGATACGGGTGAGCTTTTTGTGGTGATCGGGATCGATATATACTGATTTGCCGTGGCGTGCCGTGCTTTTTACTTCCTTGAAAAATATACTTTCATAGTCAGCCTGATTATTCCGTTTTGCCTGGCTCTTCTCTTTTGCTGCAGACTTTTCTTTTTCGGGCTGTTCAACAGGTTTTCTGGTATCGGTATTAAACCCTTCTTTTCTTACTCCATCCACCATCAGATCCATCATTTTTCCTTCATCGATATCCGGTGTCACCTTTTTTTCATTGTCGCTGTTCATGATTTTTATTGCTTTATAGTTTGTCAATTTTCCGTTTGCTTTTAAATAGTACCGTATAATTGCACCTGTTTTTATCCGTAGCTCCTGTTCTGTTGAAAGAGGTTCAGCTACATAAAAATGAATACAGTCAAACGCCTGTCTTATCTACTGCGCAACCAATCGTCTTTGGTGCTGTATGGTTGTAGTTGATGCCTTTTTTGTTGTGTGTGCTGTTATTTGTCTTTTTTGGCATTGGGAGCCACGTATCACCGTTTGTACGTTCCTCTGTTCGGACAAATAACAGGAAATATGGCCAGACTCTAAAAATATGGCGCTCGAAGACAGTATTAGGCACTCATTGGACTGCTTGTAAAAAGTTATTATTCAAAATACCCTTGCCGAAATTTGTAATAGGAGCAGATGCTTTTTTCAGTTAACATAAAAAAAAGGGCTTCAAGCCCTTTCAATTAAAAACCATCGGTAATACTATTTTCGAGAGAAAATGCAAGTTGTGTTCTGAGCTGCTTGAAATACTTTCCGCAGCTCAAAACCACTTGCCCTTGCAGGGGCTTGAAAAAAACTCCAAAGTCGTTTTTTAATTAGTTGTTTCGAATGTTTTCAGTGTTAGCTTCCTTCTTATAAGTTCACCTGATTTTTTAGTATCGATATCATATTAAACATCCTTTCAGGTTTACGACGTTTTTTATACTCCATATTTCTACGGTTATTTTTAGGTATCAAGGGAAAAACTATTGGTTTTTCGCCATAAGGCCTGTATTTGCTAGCCTTTTTATGCGTTTTAGCTTTTTTAGAAGGCCTGTAAAATGGCTCGGTTTTTATAAATTTTGGCTCGGTTTTGTTAACAATCCTTCCACAATATTGTTTTAATTTAGCTTTTGCAAAACACTAAAGATGTGAATATTAGCTAATTTTTAGCAGTATAGATAGGGTGAATTGGTATGCCAATACGTCACGTCAACTATGATTCACAGATTTGCCCGGATTTATATTCTGCTATTTGTATGTGCATTCATAAGCAAAACATTAGAATTTGAAAGTTTGTTATTCAACTATAGTCACTAATGGCATTTTTAATCCGTTTTTGGCATAAGATTATCCTGAATTGATAAGGGTTAATTATTTATTTCACAGAACTTTACACTATAATCCTCAGTTGCATTACAATGAAATTTAGCCAAAAGCAAAATGGATCGTTTTTTACAAATTTTGGATCGTTTTTGGTAACAATTCTTTGACAGTTCTGTTTTAATTTTGCTCTATAAAATATTTATACAGTGATTATTACACAATAAAAAGCCCATATGTTCGGCTGGTTTGCTATGCCTTAGGTCCAATTGTAAAAAACACTGTAAACGTTAAAAGCAATGACATGAAAACATCAATATCTCTTAAGAACACTATAACCGACATAATCTGTATGCTTTATATCTTGCTTTTTGTATATGCGGCTGTAAGTAAATTGCTTGACTTTGAGGACTTCCGCGTGCAATTGGGACAGTCACCTTTATTAAGTGCTTTTGCCGGATACATTGCATGGATGGTACCGATTCTTGAATTATTTATTGCACTACTTATTGTTTTTAAAAGATGGAGATTAATTGGTCTTTTTGCAGCCTTTAGTTTGATGGTTATGTTTACCGCATATATCTATATTATTTTAAATTACAGTTCCTCTGTTCCCTGTTCCTGCGGAGGTATTCTGGAGAAAATGGGATGGAAGGAACATTTCTTTTTTAATGCAGTTTTCATGGTCCTGGCGGCAGCGGGTATCCTGATATCGGCCGGTGGGATACCAAAGGTATCCCTAATTTCAAAACCCGCTGTTATCGCCAGTGCTCTTATGTTGACTTTCTTTTTTAGTATTGGTGTCGTTGCTTTTCTATTTATGCTCTCGGACACGGAAATTAAAAGAAATAACGCATTCATTAGGAAGTATATTCCACATGCTTTGGAAAAAGTAGGCGAATATCCATTAGAATCTAACTCCTTTTACATTGCCGGTGCAGATGAAAATACTGTTTACTTGGGCAATTATTTAGCACCGCTTTATGTTAAGTCAATAAATATAAAAAACAGGAATGTACATGAGAATCGGATATCAATAGATAAAACCGACCTTCCTTATAAAAGGGTAAGAATATATGTCAGTCCACCTTATTTTTTTCTTGGAGACGGTACAGTTCCTGTATTATTTAAAGGTTCAGTAAGTAATTGGAATGCAAGAATTTTTTCAATAGAAAATGCATATTTTACACAATTTTCAGTTTTAGATCCTTTCAAAATAGCTATTGCAACAAACAGTGGCAAGACTGGAGAAAATATTTTGGGTTTGGTCACAAGTCAGGCAGATTCTTTAAATCTCAGGCTAAATGATACAATCCTTAAGCGGCAGATTGATGGAAAATTCGATACAGATGGAGTATTGACAAATAATGAGAAAGGCAGTATCGTATATGTATATTATTACCGCAACCAATATATTGTGGCTGATGCGCAATTTCATTCTTTCTCTATCGGTAAAACAATTGATACTATTGGCAGGGCACAATTAGATGTTGCCCATTACAAAAATAAAGATCAGTACAAATTAAGAGTAAACACTGTCGTGATTAACAAACATACTTCAGCGTATGGGGATTTATTATATGTACATAGTGATAGGCTGGGTAAATACGAGGATGAGAAAGTTCTGCGCTCAGCCAGCATAATTGATGTATACAATTTTAAGGAAAAAGCATATTTAAAAAGCTTTTATCTCTACCACCAGCGTGACGTAAAACTACAGGAATTTAAAGTCTATAAAAATTTAGTCTTAGCACTTGCACAAGACAAACTATGGATTTACCGTATTAAGTAATGAAATATTTTAAGAGATACTACGTAGTTTCAGGAATAAGGCCGAACACCTGTAGAAAAAAGTAGGCCGTTAACTTTAAAATTTTAGAATTATGAAAAGTAAATTTTTTAAATTCGGATTACCCGTTGGGGTTTTTATGATGGCAATAGGTCTCGCCTTTGCCTCTGAGAGTAAAGCTTCAGAGAAAGAAGCTTTTGTTACAGGTTACATTTTTCAGGCAGGTCAGTGTAGACCAGCTCCAAAAGACTGTAACAACATCAGTGCCACTCCCTGTACCTACCTTGGCAATCAGGTATGGTCGGTGAACAATGGCACAAGCTGTGCTGCGATGTTATTCCATCAAGGCTTGTAGTTTTTCAGGGTATGGAATGATAATATATCATTCCATACCCTTTTTACAAAAAGTATCAAACCATTCTTCTATTTCTTTGGATAAAAGCTCCTGATTGTCTGGGTTCATTATATTATGTCCCTCATTTTTGAAAAGCAATAATTTACCCTTTTTATGAAGCCGCTTCATTGCCATATGCATGTAAATACTTTGTGACCAGTTGACATTGTAGTCTTCCTTGCCAGCCCAGAGTAAAAGCGGTGTATTTAGCTGCTGAACATTATATAAAGGAGAATTTTTATTGTACTGTTCTTTTAGATCATAAAAGGAAGCCCCCATCCTATATTGCTGGCTTTCGATTCTCCACATCTGATCTCTTTTCCAATCCCATGCGACATCGTGATACCAACTGACCAAATCCGTTACCGGCGCTCCAGCTACGGCGGCGGCAAAAATATTGCTTTGGGTAGTGATATAGGCTGTTTCGTATCCTCCAAAGGAATGACCTATCAGCCCGATTCTATTTTTGTCTACCGATTTATTTTTTAATACCTCGCTGACTGCTGCCCTTACCGATTGTAATGCCGAATAACCGGGATTCTGTTGACGGTATACGATATCAGGCAATAAAACAAAATAATCTTTTGTCACAAAGTTTAAGATGTTAAAACCAGTATAGGAATATTGCGTCGGCGAATTATATGAATTAACGAATTCAGCAGTTTGTTCATAAATATATACGATCATGGGGTATTTTCTCCCTGTTTGGAAATTTGCAGGATAAATTAGCACTCCCCTCTGCATATCACCATCCTGACCAGGATAATGTACTACCTGATCCTGGCCTAAATCGTAATCCAATAGCGCAGCATTAATTTGATATAAAATTTTTGAAAGCTTATTATTTAATTCTAAAACATGAATAGAGGGAGGCAAATTGTACCTGTAGGCCTTAAATATCAAAATATTTTTGTTAAGAGATTAAGAGGTTCATCGACCTTTATCGGAGCAAAACACAGTTCTTTTACTCCTGTTTTTTTCTTAAAAAAGGCAAAACCACTGCTAAAGTCTTCCCCTGTCATATCCAGCAAAATGCCTTTATCCAGATCAAAGCTGATTCCTGTGTTCTTGGAGAAGTGGCTTAAATACTTTAGATCATTTCTTCTGCTGTCTCTGTTGATTCTGAATTTAATTTTGTTGGTCCTTCCAGATGTAATTTTTTGGTATTGCATCCCTGTTGGATCCATTAGCCATATATCGTACTGGTCATACAAAATGAGGTTTTCATCCTCTGACCAGCCAGGACTTCCAAATGGTATATTCTCATTGGTCCAGCTTCCTTTAACATCCCGGAAAGCCTCTTTAAGCTTGCTGGTCACGTTCTCGGATTCTCCAGTCTTTACATTAAATATCCACCAATTACTGTCATTAAAATAGGCTACATAGTTTCCTTTAGGCGATAATGAAACAAATTCCGGCTGTATACTTTGTTTTTTTATAATCAGTTGTTTTTTGCCGGACTTATTATTTATGCTATAGATATCTGCTTCTAAAAACTGTTTGTATTGAGGCTCATACACTAATTTATTGAAAACTAAGCAATACGGATGATTAGGGTTAAAAAGTACGCTTGGGGTCTCTTTGTCGGCAATTTCGAGAATCCGATCACTCTGTACATCCCATGCTGTAAGCAGGAAAGGCAGTTCATTCTTCTTGTAATCTTTCATTTGTGGATAAATCCAAGGTTCGTCAGTATCCCATGTTTCCATTGCTTCCATATCAGGAACCTCACGGCTGGATTTTCTGTAAAAGAAAACATTATTTCCATCGTCTGAAATGGAAAGTCCCCTGTTGCCTATAACGGCATTTAAGGAATGTTTATTTAGAACATCGTTATCCAGCATCTTATGCTTTTCCTTTGCAACATCATAAATATGGATTTTATGCTGGTGTCCTGCAGTCTCTAAAAAAGTCATAATATTTCCGGATCCAGTCCATTTTAAATCAGAGCAAACACTATTCTCAGATTTATAGATAAGTTTATATTGTTGCTCAACAGCATCAATTAGTACTGACTCACCCGATTTTTCATCGATGAACTGAGCAGCTAACAGATCTGCGGTTGGGTGCCAAACACAGTCGCCTGCATTAGAAAAACTACGGCTGTTATTGTGTATGAGATCAATAACAAGAAGCGAAGCCGAAATATCAGGCTTAACAGCATTTGCAGCAATAAAATTACCACTGTAAGAAAAACTAAATGATTGTATATCATTATAAACTTCTTCGTGAAGATTGCTTAGATCAATTACCTTAAGCTTATTGTCAGGCGTTGTATAAGCAAACCATTTATTGTTATTAGAAAAATTAAAAATACCCGACGTAGCTAATTTTAGGATTGTTGTTCCCCGTGTATTTCTCAAGTAGAGCGTGCTTTGCTTTTTATGATATGCTTCCTCGAATGCAATCCATTGTCCGTCATTACTAAGCGCGTTGATATAGACATTCTTGCTCCATAATGAATCCAGTTCGCGGGTATACCTTTTTTTCAGCGTTTTATCTTGCGCAAGTACAGGTTGCTGTATTATGCAACAACCCGTAACAATTAATAACATTTGAAAGTATAATCCACGCATTATACCTAAATAATATAAAATTTTCATTTTGCCTTGTTTAGTATCCTGGATTTTGAGGTGCCAGGTTGGGATTCATTAATAATTCAGTTTCTGGAACAGGAAGCAGAACATCTGTTGGTCTCCAATTAGGCTTAATTGGGGACAAAACTTCCTGAGCCTGTCCGAAACGCTTGAGATCAAACCACCGCTGTCCATACTCTGAGAAAAGCTCAACTCTCCTTTCTTGCAATACGGATTGAAGTATTTCAGCCACTGAAACGGCTTGTGTATCCGATAGTCCTGCACGGTGCCTTATCTGATTTATGTCTTCCCGCGCACCGCTGAGATCGCCAAGATTGACGCGCGCTTCAGCACGAATTAAATATTGTTCTGCAAGCCTTAAAACTATTGAATACTCCTGTGATGTGCCGGTATTTGCTGATTGGCGGTATTTATAAGGAGCATACCATGACTGATTGCCATCTGATATTTCTACAACCCATTGCTGCCTCCTTAGATCATTCGTTTCGAAGGCTTCTTCCAGTCCATAATTTAGGGCCATAAGTGGCGGTGGTCCTGTCACGAATAAAAAGGTGAGAGCCTCTTGTGTATTTTGGCCAGCATTTTTTGGCTTTAATTGGAAGATTGCCGATGTGCTTTCCTTTAAAAATTCATTTGCTAGATTGGCTTCAAGCTGGTACATTGGGGCATTGATTACTGTTGAACTCTCATTTTGTGCGTCCTCCCAATGACCCATGCACAGATAAACCCTTGCCAGTAGTGCTGAAACGGCAAATGTGTTAGCCCGGATACGTTCTCCAGATACATAGTCTTCAGCAAGTAATGTTTTCGCCTCAATAAGATCTTGCACAAGATTTATATACACCTGTTCTGAGCTCATCCGCGCTACATGCTGGTTAGCAGTATAATCTGTTGTTTGGATATAGGGTACATCTCCGAAGAGCTCAACGAGGTAGAAATGGCATAGCGACCTTACAAATAGCGCTTCTCCTTTTAATTGGCTTTTTGTGGTTGCGGAAAGATTTTCAGAAGCTTCCAAGCCTTCAAGTGCCGAATTGCTCATATAAATTACGCTATATGTTCCATTCCATACTGTCTTGATGATGTCGTTTGAAGCTATAATATTGTGATTATAAAAAGTTGCCACAGGCTGGCCGGGGGTGGCATAATAATCGAATTCATCGGAATAAAAACCCATTAGCGCATTTAATCCATATAAGTTTCCGGTAAGCAATACATCGTCACGAAGCCTGCCATATAGGGTTGTGACCGCTGCAGTTGCGGTTTCTTCATTTTCAAATATAGTGGCTTGCGGCAATTGGCCTTTAGGATCATCTGCCTCTACAAAACTCTCACAGCCTATAGGAAGATAAATAAGTAAAATCATCAAGGCTACAGTAGAACCTTTGACAATATTTTTTAAAGTATTTTTCATAATTGTAATTTTAAACTGTTATAATTCCATCCTGACCCCAAAAGATATTCTTCTCACCGGGGCGAGGAATCCAGGTGCTTGTTCAGGGTCACCGCCTTTAAATTTTGTGAAGGTTAAAAGGTTCTGTCCCTGCGCAAATAAGGTACAGCCGGCAATCCCTTTTTCTTTAAGAGGAAGCTTGTATGACAGCGCCAGAGTTTTCATCCGTATGAATGATGCGTCTGAGATTACACCGCTGCTTTGTGTAAATTGGGAATAGGCAGTATAGGCATCAAAGTTCCATCCAGTCGTATAAATCTGCATTGATGCATTATCACCGGGATTCTGCCATCGGTCTAAAGAAGTTTGAGGCTGGTTAAGCATTGTTCCGGGAGGCTCGGTAGTATAAAATTCATTGAGTCCCTTTTTTTTCATAAACTGAAAAGTTGCATCAAGACTCCAATTTTTATATTGGAGCGTATTGCTTAGCGATCCATAAAATTTAGGTGTTAGATCTGCAACAAATTGCCTGTCTGCAACGGTAATGGCATTATCGCCGTTGTAATCGCTAAAATTAAATAGCCCGGTTTCGGTATTTACACCTTTGACCTGATACAGCTTATAAATAGACAATGGCTGCCCAATGACCAATTGGTTGGCATATGAAGAATTTTCGAGTCCTTCGAAGGCGACAAGCCTGTTTCTAGGCACCGTAAATTGAAGGGAAGTGTTCCATTTGAATCTGTCATTTTGGATATTATTTATGCCGATTCTTATTTCCCATCCTGAATTTTCTACTGTTGCGTTAAGATTCGCGTTAATTGAGCTGAAACCTGTGGTTCCCGGCAAAGGGATTCCTAACAGCTGATTGTTTGATCTGTTGTTGTAATAAGCTGCCTCAAGGTTAACTGCTCCTTTCCAAAATTCTGCTTCAAGGGCAACTTCAACCTTCTTGTTTTTTTCCCATGCAAAGCCGGGGTTAAAAAGGCGTGAAGGTGTCAGGCCAATGTTTCCGTTGTAACCGCCGTCTGTGATGGAATAGGTATTGAGGTATTGGTAATCTCCAATTTGATCATTGCCTGTGATTCCATAACTTGCCCTGAGTTTACCAAAGTGCAGCCATGTCAGGGCATTACTGAATTTTTCTTTTGAAAAAAGCCAGGCAGCACCTATTGCTCCAAAATTTGCAAAGCGATTGTCCGGCCCAAAGCGACTGGAACCGTCCCTGCGTCCGGTGAAGTTTACAATGTATTTACTACGTAAATTAAAATTGACCCGTGCATAGCCTGCCTGATAACGGTACTGCGTTGTCTGCTCATTTATAAACCTCACGGTAGTGGCAGCACTAAAATTTGTAATTAGGTAGTTGTTGGCAAAGCCATTGGCACTCAGCGTCAACTGGTCGCTTTCCTTCTCCTGAAAAGTACTGCCCAAGGTCAGGTTTAAGCTTCCCCATGAAAAATCATGCTTATAATCAAGCTGGGGTTCCACAATCCATGAATTCCTGATGTTTTGGTTGCGGGTAGCATTGGATGAGGCGGGCGTAAGTCCAAAAGCGGGATCATATATTGTATTTGGGCTGACCTGTATTTCAGTTAGTTCTGAACGATTGTATCCTAAGTTTGTTTTTAGTTCAAGACCCTGCATGACAACATAGCTTATCACTGTATTTGCCATAAGGTTGTGGGTTTGGTTGTGATAGTTGCTGTTTAGCGCAGCGAGCGGATTGGTCCAAGTGCTGCCTTCCCAGTTTAGCTGCCCATTTTCGTCATATAATTCAGGGGCATTTGGGGGCAGTATGCGTGCTATGCGGGAAAGGTCTGAAGAAGGAAGGAAGTTTTGATCCTGCCCATAGTTGGCAGAGAATTGTATGCTTAACTTCTCGTCTGGCGAATGATGGGTAATATTAGCGTACGCTGTTGTTTTTTTATAGTTAAAGTCTCCGGGAAACACAGTTGTTTCTTTCATAAAGGTTCCTCCAAGAATAAAGCGGGTTGATTCGCTTCCCCCTGTCGCTGACAGCCTTACTGTGTTGTTGTAGGCAGTATTGCCTACAAGTTCTTTCTGCCAGTCGGTATATCGGTTTTGATCCCAAGTTCCATTGACATCGTATTCCCAGGCCGGAATCTCAGTTATGCCATCATTTGCAAAAGCCTCGCGTCGCATTTCAAGATACTGGTCTGTATTTAAAAGCTTTAGCATGAGCGTGGTCGAAATTAATGTGGTAAAGGCTTCAACCGAGAATTTTGTTTTGCCTGCACGCCCTCGTTTGGTCGTGATTAATATTACGCCATTTGCGCCACGGGATCCGTAAATTGCGGTTGCATCCGCGTCTTTTAGTACTTCTATAGAAGCTATCAGAGAAGGATCTATTGTATTTAAAGGATTGATATTCCCTCCTGGCAGTATACCGCCAGAGACATCCCTGCTTCCTAAGCTACCGGAATCGAATGGCACTCCATCAACTACATACAAGGGTTCATTACCTGCGGATATACTGCTCTGGCCTCTTATACGCACTTGGTAGCCACCTCCAGGCAAGCCTGTGGTGGAAACGATATCAACACCATTTAACTTGCCCTGCATAGCTGAAAGTACATCATTAACGGGCTGCTTGTCAATATCTTTTGACGTAATCCGTCCAATACTTCCTGTTCGGTCTTTGTCTTTAACGGAATAGTAACCAGCATTTATAGTGACTTCCTGAAGCGCAGTCGCATCTTCATTCATTACTAAGTTTATAGAAGATTGTGCGCCTACAGTAATTTCCATAGTTTTAAAACCAATAAAAGAGAAAACAAGAATATCGGTAGTAACCGCATTAATAGAATATTTACCTGTTCGGTCGGAAATGGTCGATACAGTTGTTCCTTTTACGGTAATTGTAACTCCGGGCAATACACCAACAACATCTGTAATAGTTCCGGTTATGGTTTGCTGTTGTTGTGTGATGGAGTATTTAAGGGTGGTAGTAGCAAAGATAACAGGAGAGGTTAAGTACAACGTTGAAATAAACGTGTACCAAAGAACCTCCCGACCCTTGCAAAATGAAAAATTTTTCATAATATTGGATAAGGTTAAATTAAAACGAAAGTTTTTTTAATTCTGGTTCTCTACACTTGTCGCAAACAGTGGGTAGAGGGCTTTTTTTTGTCCGGTATCAAGTAGGAAGCATGCTGAAACCGCGACTGATTCCGCCTGTTTTTAATAGCCTGTGACTGTATAATGACTAACTCAAAATGAAAAATAAGACAGCACAGGCATTATTAAATAAGGCTTTAATCTTTTTTAATTCATAAGCACGTAAGGTTTATTGGTTAGACAATAACTTTTACGAAACTACAAAGGGGAGAAGTACGCTATGAATTTAAGGTGAGGGTAGTAATTCCTAAAAAGGAGGCGTGGGTTGTTCTCAGCTTATTGCCTTCATGGTACTGGTATACCGGGAACAATAAGTGTGAGCCCACGCCATAAATGACGTGAGCATTTGCACTTATCTTCTCGTTCCCATTTAAAAAGTACCAGTTTTTGAAGGCGAGATTCAAAGCGAATGCTTCAAATATTTTTAATGAAGTTATCGCAAAATTACATTAAATAAAACATATTTAATAGTACAAATATATAAAAATAATTTACACATGTGTAATTGTTAAGATGTTTTTTTATTGCTCATTTTGTTTATATGAAAAAACAGATAAAAATTGAAGAACTCACTAACTCTATTTCTACAGTCATAAAGAAGCTTTATAAGGATCGCCATAAAGCTATTTTAAGTGAGAATAATGATTATTTTGCAGAGATTGGAAAAAATTTAGGACTAGAAAGATATACTAGTAATCATAATGTAACATGTAGCAAACTTTTTGCAATCTGTGATTTTTTGGAAATTTCATTATCTGATTTCTTCAAATTGGTTGAGGAAGAAGATAAAAATTTAAAGTTTAATAAAGAAACTAAAGGGCAACTTGTCAGAAAAGCATATAAAAAACTGTCTACCTAAATGGCTGTAATTAAAAGTAGATAACATACTAAGATGCCTAAACATCTTACCTAAATGTGAGTTATCCCTCCACCGGTGAAACACATCCTTTTAAATAGAAGAAAAAAAATAGAAGGTATGTGCTTTTTTATAACTCTTGAAACGCATACAATTCTAAAGACATTTTAGGAAAAAGTTGTGAAACTTTGCATAAAACCAAACGAATTTAGTTTTACACTTTAATCAACTATTATTTTTAACTAATCATTATTTTTTATTGCTTAGTTGAGGTTACAGGAAGTGACCGTAGGCAAGATTTGTTCTGCTATTTTGCCTCCTGGCAATCTTTAAAAGAACTTGATTCTGGTTGGGTTAATTAAACGTAAATATTAAAGTAAATGATACTTAAATAACAGTAGTTTTAATTTGCAACTGGTGACAGTCATAAAAAAATTCTTACTCAAAATCGAATAAATCTTTGGTCTTAATCCCCAATGCCTTAGAAATTAATTTTATATTTGACAGCGAAGTATTTACAGCTCCACGCTCGATCCTGCTGATAACCGAAACATCACAGTCGCAGTCAATAGCTACCTGAGCCTGCGTAATATTCTTGCTCTCCCTAATGAATTTTAGGTTAGCTCCGAATCGTAAAAGGTATTTTGTATCTACTGTTTTTCGCACACGCAAAATTGGGAGCTATCAGAATAATATGTATAGGAGTTATTGTCCTATATTGAAAAAGGAATATCTTTATCAAAAAATTAATAAAAAAATGTTGGCATATAATTATAGGCTTTTATTTGGCATCGGTTCCCTGCTGTTTTCCGTTTTTACATACGGACAGAATCCTGTAATTCCAAACCTTCCGGTATTGCCAACGCCAACCACTTCACAAATACCCAACTATACAATACAGCCAGGCACAACTTCAAATAAAAAGAACGCAACTCCTGCGCAACTTTACCCATCGGAAGAACAAAGCTTCCAACAGCGACAGAACCAAAATATAATGAATGAGGTTGAACAGCAGGAGAAGCTTCGCGAGAACGCCATGAACGAGGCTAAAGCTGATATTCAAGAGCTGATTTCAGAAATTAATTATGACCTTCCTTCTCATTCAAATATTGAGGGAACAAAGGAGTACGTAAATGTTTATGAAAAAATGCTAAGACTGGACATCGAAAGCTACTCCATAAAAGATGTTAATTTTGATATTGAAAATGCCTACTTTGAAAATAAACTTGATAAAGCAGAATTTGACAAAACCATAAAACAATCTGCGGATTTTATTTTGGCTAAAATAAAAGAGAGAAATTTTGATATGAATAACAACACAGCTAAAAACTTTATGCTGTTTGAGTTCTTTACTCAACCTATGCAGGTTAAAGGATTTAAAGAAAAACATTTTCCAATCAAATATGATTTTGAAGACTATTGGGGTAGAAATGACTGGTCGAAAATGTTTGTTACAAAACTTCTAAAAACCAATAGTGGACAGTGCCACTCAATGCCACTGCTTTACTTAACACTAGCTGAAGCAATTGGGGCAGAAGCATATTTATCCCTATCACCGAATCATTCTTATATCAAGTTTCAGGATGAAAAAGGTAAATGGTATAACTTAGAACTGACAAACGGAATGCTCACCGTTTCATCCTTTATTTTAAACAATGGATTTATAACTGCTGAAGCGATCCAGAATAAAATTTATATGCAGAACTTAACTAAGCAACAAATGCTTTCACAATTTTATACTGATTTAGCGAGTGGTTATCTACACAAGTTCGGGTATGATGGATTTGTTGATAAGGTAATTAATAAAGCACTCGAATTATATCCAACGAGCATCAATGCTAATATAGTTAAAGCAAACTATAATGAAGCACGGTTAAAATATGTTTTTAAAAAACTGGGAATAAATACACAAACCCAAGACGGAAGAAATAAGATATTAAACTATCCAAAATCGATTGAAATTCTACAACAAATGCACGCACAATATAAGATAGTTGATGATTTGGGGTTTCAGCTTATGTCCGCAGATGCTTATGAAAAATGGCTGGGCTCATTAAAAGAAACAAAGAATAAAGAAGAAAGTGAAAAACTTGCTAAACAATTTAAAGGAACTATCATAAAACTTAAAAACTAATAATGACAAAAAATATACTTTTAATTCTTCTATTGATTTCAAAATTTTGTGTCATTGCTCAAAATAAAGAAAGACTATTTGAAGATAGTTTTATATTACTGAATAGTATGATTGAGAATGAGAGTAATTATAGTTTCAAGAAAGCTGTTTTCTCGGTAGAAAATGCTTATTTAGATGGTAGTCTGGATACACTTACAGTAAATAAACAAATCAAATTATTAAACAATTTAAGTAAATCATTGATTAAAGACAGATTTTTAGCTTACGTTGAAAGAGACAAAGAAACGGTAAATAAATGGGCTTCTGTTTTTGAAGTAATGCACGATACAATTCCAATAAATATTAATGGAAAAATTTATACGTATAAACCATTTGGATATGATTTCAATGATATTTTTGGGCATAATACTCATGAAAATCTTTTTGTTTCAAAGTTACTAAAAACACACAAGGGTAATTGTCATTCTTTACCTTACTTATACAAAATTTTAGCAGAAGAACTGGGCGTTGAAGCTAATTTGGCACTTGCACCCAACCACATTTATATCAAGCATAGAAGTATAAAATATGGCTGGTACAATACAGAACTCACAAGCGGAATTTTCCCCATTGATGCTTGGATTATGGCTTCAGGATTTGTACACATTGATGCAATTACTAATGGTGTATATATGAAAGCACTAAACAACAAAGAAAGTATTGCTCTTGTTTTGATTGATTTAGCAGATAATTACAATGTTAAATTCCCAAATAATGACGGAACTTTCATCTTGAGATGCTGTGAAACAGCAATAAAAGCTTATCCAAATTTTGCGACTGCATTAATTTTAAGAGCCGAAACACATTCCACTCAAATCGAAAAAATACAAGACAAAGAAAAACGTGATTCTGAATTTAAAAGCTTGGAAAAAGAATATGCACATATACACGAAATCGGATATAGAAATATGCCTGAAGATATGTATTTTAACTGGTTAATTTCTTTAAAAGAAGAACGCAGTAAATATGAAAACAAAAAAATGAATACTTTTAACAAAAATTAATTCTTATGAGGAACTACTATTTTTTAATTTTTCTTTTGTTCACAATTGGAACAATATCTGCACAGAAAAAAGAAAAACTTTCTAAAGAAGAAAAAGAGAGAAGAGAGAAAAATATTCAGGCAGGAAACCCATTCATTAAATATGGAAGTAAAGCACCAGTTGCAACATTAAGCAAAGGAAAATATTTGGAGGTTCACGATCTTGATAGTATTGTAACAATCGGTACGATGCGTTGGCACGTTGATAAAAAGGAAATTGTAGGAAGAATAGTTGTTGACACATTAAATGTAGATGCACAACCAATTGGTGATACTGCTGGACGCTGGATGTCACCTGATCCATTGAGTGAAGAATACCCAGATTGGACACCATATAGGTATGGACTTAATAATCCTATATTTTACAAGGATCCAACAGGATTATTAGAAGACGATTATGGTGTGGATGCTGATGGTAATATAGAATTAATTAAAAGGACAGATGAAAAAGTAGATAGACTTTTTGCAGTGGATGATGCAGGAGCAAAAAAAGATGTTAATAATAGTGGTGAAGTAGATAATGGTGATAGTGTTGAAGTAAAAAAAGGAGTATTAGGAAACGTTAAAGAAGGGACTGATGCAAATGGTATTGCTTATGATTTTATGAAAACAGATAATAACTCTCAATCAAAAAATTTATTTGAATTTTTAGCCGTTAATACAAATGTAGAATGGGGTAAAGTTGATGTTAATAGCAAAAGTTTTATTTCAACAGAGCATAATACTACCAGAGAGGCTGGAAGTGCAGACATTCTTTATAAAAGTTTACTTCAAGGTACAGCAACATCAATTACTCATACACATAGCCACCCTGCTGGAAGTTATCCTGGATACGTTGGACCTTCAGGTTTTAATAAAAATTCAACAACCTATAGAAAAGGAGATGATGCTTTGGCAAGATGGACAGAGCAATATTATAAATCAAAAAATGTAAAATTTAATGTATATGAAACTACTACAAAAAAATATATTCCATACAATAGCAAAGGTATTATCAAAAAGTAAGTTACTACTTTTACTATTTATTTTCTTCTTTATAAGTTGTAAATCACAAGAGCTAAAATATGAGGATTTAAAAGCATTAAATTCAACACATATTATAAAAAATGATATTGTTTTTGAGTTGTTAGCTAAACTACAGCTACACGAAAAATTGTTTAGCAATAAATCGGATTGTATTTATTTAGATTTTAAAAAAAATAAAGAAAATGATTATACCGTTTCAGCAACTCACTTAACTTATCTCGATAGTAAAATTTTAAAACACGATAGTAATAAAAAATTAAAAGGGTATATTAACTATTCTGATAAAGTAATATTTCTTTTTGGTGATATTGATGAATTTTTATTTATGAGGAATAATATAAAAATAGAAAATGTTTTAAAGACTTCATATAAAGTTGATAAAAATCATCCTCCAGTTGCCCTACATATCAATTTTATTACATATCATATATTTAATAATAAACTGACAGAGTTAAATAACCAATGACAATATTAAACATATAAGCATTAATAAATATAATCGATTCTATAAATTCTTTTACCTTTAGCTTTAATCGGCTCATTGATTTTTATTCTGCTTTTTCATTCTTATGATTGTTAGTCTAACCAGAATCGATAAATACTCTTGATTTCAATGCTTTACAAACTTTGAAAAAAATTAAAATTGGTATTAGGTGTTCGATATATTCTCTTAAGCAGTGTAAGTATCATACCAACAACCAGCTTAATATTAGATTAAAAGGCAATATATGAAAATATTAAAGGACAAATTTACAATGAATACTAAAAATCAAAAAACGCAAGTTTCCTAATTTAGAAACTTGTGTTTCTGCATTAATAAACTTCTGTATTCATTTGGAGTATAACCAACTCTTTGTTTAAATAATCTAGAAAAATGTTGTGGATATTTAAAACCCAGTTCATAGGCAATTTCACTAATTGATTTGCTTTTAGCCTCACTAATGATATGCTCGGCCAAAATAACACTTGCCGTTTGATTGGCTTTTTTCTGCAAATAAAATTCAAATTTTGTGGGCTTATATTAAGCAAATGGGCATAATGAGCCACAATTATTTTGCAATTGAGAACTATGACTAAGCAGGTCTTTGTAAGACAAAAAAATGTCATTCAATACTGGAACAAAAACTTTCAAAGTTGGGGGTTCCTCCAATAATAGTACAAGTAAAGCTTTCAGTAAACCCTCAATCACGGTAAAATTATCTTCGCCAACCAGTAAAGCAAAAAGTTTTTCAATCTTTCCATGTTTGCTCAGTGGCAAAACAGTATGCTCACTGGCTTTAGAGATAAGTTGTTTTAGTTCATACTCAAGGCTTTCGGTTACAAACGCTTTTTTTAAAATCAGAACATATCCTTTGGGGTTGCTTGTAATGTCCCAATGATGCACCTGTTCTTTCCGCACAAAAAAGACCAAGGGCGGTTGTATGACATAGTCTTTATAATCAATAACATGCCTACCTGCTCCTTCAGATAGGTAGATAATCTCAAAATAACTGTTATGCTTGTGTGGCTCTGTTTTTCTAATTTCTTTCCGAAATGGGGCAACTTTTAGTAAAGATGAAGTTCCACTCTTGTCTTTTATTTTAACAGTGGATGTCATGATAGCTCTAACTTTTTAAAACTGCAAAACACAAAATTTTGTATAGTATCAAAAGGTGTTTTGTGATCAATGGTGATACAATTGATTTTCTCAAAAATATTTTTCAGTTGCTCTTTCATGGAGTTTTCTGAATATTGTTTGATTTCAATACCACTACATTTTTTTGGTCCTTGTTCAGAAAAAGTACCAATAACCATAATCCCACTGGAACTGATAGCTTGCCGTGCTGTCTCTAAATAAGTTGAAATATCGGTTTCTGAGGTTAGAAAATGAAAGGCTGCCCTATCGTGCCAAAAATCATATTGTTCTGTTGGCTTGAATAAAGTTATGTCAGTAACAATCCACTTTACCTTATATGATTTCTCACCAAGTCGCAATTTTGCTTTTTCAATAGCTGAAGCTGAAATATCAAGAACGGAAATATCTTGGTAACCCAAATCCAGCAAATGGTCAACCAAAAAGCTGTCACCACCACCTATATCGATTATTTTGGCAGTTTTTGGCAAATTGAATTGTTTTATAAACTCCAATGAAGTTTCAGGTGTTGGTTGATACCAACTAACATCATTAAGTTGTTTTGTCTGATAGATAGTTTCCCAATGGTTTTTTCTGTCAAAGTTTTCCATTTGAATTGCAGGATGATTTTAATTTAGCTTATAACATCAAATATATGACTTTTTAAATAATCCTTAAAATATCACAATAGACAAAAAAGATGCCTCAGCAACTCTATTTCTTTCTACTCTTCCAACCATCATTCGGCCACTTCTATTTATTCTTATAAGCATAATAGTGGATAAAATCCCTACTTATAAACTCTATTAAAAAGTTCAAAACTGTTGTACTTGATTCTAGAATCAAAAACCTCCAATTCCAGAATCCACCACTCAAAAAACCAACATCAACTCAACCAACAACTCTCATTAAAAAAACAAAATGCAATACTTTACACTGAATAATTGCAAAAATTAGTTACATCTCATACATTTGTAGGACAACACCAACTTTGAGTAGCCCTATGATAAACATTTTCCTAGAGTATTTAAAAGATAAATTTCCGATAACCGAAGAGGAATTGGAAATGCTCAGCCAGGTATGCACAGTAAAAAAACTTCGCAGACGACAGTATCTTTTGCAGGAAGGGGATGTTTGGCAAAAGAATGCATTTGTTGCAAAAGGTGTTTTGCGTACGTATCGAGTAGATGAAAAAGGGACGGAACACATCATACAATTCTCCATCGAAAATTGGTGGGCTGGCGACAGACAGAGTTATCACTCCGGATTACCCTCAGCATTTAATATTGAAGCTTTGGAAGATGCTGAAATTGTACTCATCCCAAAAGCAGATTTTGATCGCTTGCAAATTGAAATTCCTAAATTTGGCGAATTTACCAGAGCATTGTTAGAACGTAGTTTTATAGCTTCTCAAAACCGTATTCATGCCAGCATCAGCTATTCAGCCGAAGAAAAATATGCCGATTTTATCAAAACCTACCCTGATATCACTAACCGAATTCCACAGCACATGATTGCTTCCTATTTAGGAATTTCTCCTGAAACACTCAGCCGAATACGAAATCAAATAGCCAAAAAATAATACCTTCTCAACAACACTTACTCATTACGGTAAGTGTTTTTTTCTTCTGTATAGTCCTAATTCATTACTGCTTTTTAAACTCTTGATAAATATCAAGAGTTTTGTCTGCCTTTTATCAATGGATTGAGTGTACTTCCTGTTGCAACTTTGTAACAGAAATTCAAAGCGGATTTCATCAATTAAATACTCAATAATTATGAAAGCAAAATTTATCATCACTGCACTATTACTAACAACATTTATAGGCAGTCAAGCAAACACAAATTCGTCAGAAGAAAAAAACACTATTGTTATTGTGCATGGAGCATGGTCAAAAGCAGCAGACTGGGAAAATGTTTCCAATGCTTTAAAATCAAAAGATCATGAAGTTCTAATCGTTAATCTTCCAGGACATGGAGACGATAAAACTCCTGTTAATACTATTACTATGCAAACGTATGTTGATGCAGTAAAAAAAGTCATTGGAACGAAAAAGAACATAATTCTGGTAGGACACAGTTTCGGAGGTATCGTCATCAGTCAGGTAGCAGAAGAATTGCCTAAACAAATTCAAAAACTGATTTATATAGCGGCTTATATTCCAAAAGATGGGGAAAGCTTACTTTCTATAGCACAAGCTGACTCACAAAGTCGCATTGGTCAATACCTTAAAGTAAATGAAAAAGAAGGTACAGTTGTGATTGCAAAAGAAGGTGTAATAGAAGTTTTTGCAGCCGATGCCCCTAAACATATTGGCGATTACATTGCTTCAACAATTCAACCTGAACCGTTATTACCTCTTACTACGCCTGTAAAACTCAGCAGTACTCAATTTGGAAAGGTTAAAAAAGCAGCTTTATTAACTACCGAAGACAACACTATTGGCATCATGTTACAGGAAAAGATGGCAAAAGATGCAGGCATAGAAAATCTGGTATTCCTGAAAGCCAGCCACACACCATTCATTGCACAAGCTGAAAAACTAATCCAATTTCTTTCGGAACAAGCTAAATAATGCTGTTTTCTTGATAAATGTCAAGAGTTTTATTTGCCTTTTATCAATGGACAGAATGCCCTTTCGGTTGCAACTTTGTAACAGAAAATCAAACTAAAAAATCATGGAAACAATTGACAACAAAGCGTATTTAAAAAGCAAATTGGAAGTAAAAATGAATTCCATCACATTACAAATGTTTTTTGAAACAGAATCCAAAATGACATTTACAATCATTGACGGAGGCGGAAAAATTGAAAACGGATACACCGAAACAGTAGAAACAAACATTATTAAACTGAGAACAAATCTGTTTCTAATCACTTGGAAAGAAATTTCAGGAACAACCATCAGTCAGGTTCAAGATTTAGAAAACGAATTAGTTTACACCAATATAACAATGACTAACGGTAAATTTTATCAAACTAAAGGAACAATTAAACACATTAAATAATACTAATTTTTAAACATTAATATCATGAAAATAGGAATCATCGGTGCAGGAGCCATCGGACAGGCTTTCGCCAAACAAGTAGCAGACGCAGGTTATGACGTAGTAATCAGTAACAGCAGAGGAGCAGAATCGCTCAAAGAAATTGTAGCCCAATTGGGTGGAAATGTAAAAGCAGGTAGCGTTGAAGAAGCCGCTACTGCCGAAGTAATCTTCCTTGCTCTTCAGTGGCAACATATTGAGCAAGTAACACAAAGCATCAACTGGGAAGGAAAAATTGTAATTGACCCAACTAACCCAATCTTACCGGGCTTTAAATTAGCCAATTTGGGCAATAAAACGTCAAGTGAAGTGGTACAGGAGTGGGTTTCAGGAGCAAAACTGGTAAAAGCCTTCAACACCTTACAACCTGGACTTTTAGCTTCAAATCCAATTCAAAACGGAGGAAACAGAGTATTATTCTTTTCAGGGAATTATGACGATGCCAAAGATATTGTTTCGGGCATTATCAACCGCATCGGATTTGCAGGAATCGATTTGGATCGTCTTAACGAAGGTGGAAAGTTACAGCAGTTTCCGGGTGGAGCATTGCCAGCACTTAACTTAATCAAAATGTAATTTTTAAATCATTATAAATTTTTATTCACTTTAAAACATTAAAATCATGTCAACATTAATAAATAAAACAGCTTTAGTAACCGGAGGTAGCCGTGGAATTGGTGCCGGAATTGTAAAAAGATTAGCTTCAGACGGAGCAAACGTAGCCTTTACATATGTTTTTGATAAAGAAAAGGCAGAAGAACTGGTTAAAGAAATCGAAAAAACAGGAAGAAAAGCATTCGCTATCGAAGCAAACAATCAAAATCCTGAGGAAGTTATTGCGGCCGTTGAAAAAACGATAGCAACATTTGGACAACTGGATATTTTAGTCAACAATGCTGGAATTGGAATTGTTGCTCCAATTGAAGAATTTACCCTTGAGAATTTTGATAAAACTATAGATATCAATGTCAGAGCCGTTTTTGTCGCTATCAAAGCTGCCGTTAAACACATGAAAAAAGGCAGTCGTATCATCAATATCGGAAGCATTAATGCCGACAGAATGCCATTTCAAGGCGGTGGTGTTTATGCCATGAGTAAAGCAGCCATTCAAGGTTTAACAAGAGGATTAGCCCGTGATTTTGGTCCATTAGGAATTACCATAAACAACATTCAACCCGGTCCTATTAACACCGAAATGAATCCGGAAGAAGGAGAATTTGCAGATTATCTAAAAACACATATTTCGGTAGGTCGCTATGGTCAACCACAAGAAATAGCCAGCTTGGTTTCATATCTTTCAGGTTCAGAAACAGGCTATATAAACGGAGCCAGTTTAAATATCGATGGTGGTTTTGCCAGCTAATTAAATTTTAAAATCCCTTTTCAAGCAATTCTGAAAAGGGATTTTAGTTTTTATTAGATTCAGAAATCCATCACCCAAAAAAGGGAATCAAATCAAACAATAATCTCCATTAAAAAAGTTAAAAAGTATAGTATTAGATTCTAGAATCAAACCTGTATAGTTATTTTAGGACGGGACATTTCATTTTAATTTTTAAACTCATATCATGGTTAATTAATATGTGTTCGATAGAACCCTCGTACATTAAATGTACACGATTTAGACATAATTTTGATAGTAATTAAAACGAGACCTATAAAAAAGTAAGAGATATAGAATTTTAAGGCATAAATAATGCATACCTCAAAACATCAATTAAAACAATATAAATCAATAACTTAAATATTTTACTTTTCGCTGAATAGAGTCAAAATAGGCACAAGGTGTTCGACTATGATCCCTGACACCCCACAAAGAAACTCCTTAAGAAATTAAGGAGTTTTTTTTACCGTTTTCCGAGTGTCGATGGATTGTAGATTGACATTCAAATTTGGGGAGATACTCAAGCGGCCAACGAGGGCAGACTGTAAATCTGCTGTGTGAACTTCGCAGGTTCGAATCCTGCTCTCCCCACAAATTACCAAAAACTCCAAAGTCTTGCGATTTTGGAGTTTTTTTTATGGTTCGAAAAAACTGTCATTTTTTGTACTACATCACATGGAAGACCTATATATGCTAAAATAAAAGGTTCGTACCTCTTAAGGTTTTCATATTTATAATTTCAAGCTACTTTATAATCACCCATTCTAAAAATCAGGTTTAAACCTTATGTTTGCTATATTTGACTAACTTTATTCAAAAATCAAAAGAATGTCTTCTGCGGAACAATTAGATATAATTCAGCTATTCAAATCTGTTTTCATAGGTCGGAATGATGTATTTGCTGTTCGTTGGGAAAAATCTGGAAAGGCCGGATATATACCAGCTTATCAATATGACCCATACCATTATCGGGTATATAAAATGAATGGAGGAACTTTTCAAAACTATCCTCACAAAACATATCTATCACTTACTGAAGCCGAAATCTATAAACATTTAAACGGCATCCAACAAATTGGCATTTATCCATTACTACAGAATAATACATCTTGGTTTATAGTAGCTGATTTTGATAAACAAAACTGGAAAGAAGAAGCTTTAGCTTTTCAAAAAACTTGTATGAAGAAAAATATACCAGCCTACTTGGAGCGTTCCCGTTCTGGAAATGGTGGACATGTTTGGATATTTTTCAACAAATCTTATCCGGCAATTAGAAGCAGAAAGATTTTTATTTCTATTTTGGAACAGTCGGGAGCTTTTTCAATGTTTGACAAAAGTTCCAGTTTCGACCGATTATTTCCTAATCAGGATTTTCTTTCGGGGAAAGGCTTGGGCAATTTGATAGCTCTACCATTTTTTAAACCTGCAATGGAAAATGGAAATAGTTGTTTTATAAATCCCGAAACATTTGAACCCATAGCTAATCAATGGCAATTTTTGAATGATATAGAAAAAGTTTCGATTGAAATATTAGAAAATTTGTATCAAGAAATTTCAACAACAGAAAATCTACCAATTCCCAAAAGAAACAATGGTAAACTATCTATCACGCTTCAACAAAACATCCTTATCCAAAGAGATGGATTAACTACTTCGTTAATCAATTATCTCAAAGAAGAATTGAATTTTGCCAATTTGGAATTCTTTATCAAGAAAAAATCGGGAAAAAATACTTTTGGAACAGAGCGCTATTTTAAACTTGTTGAAGAAACAGAAAGCGAAATCATCATTCCAAGAGGTTTTATTAGAAAATTACTTCGCTTCTGTAAAAATCAAAATTTCGAATTTGATTTTAAGGACAGCAGAAAACGAAAGGAAGAAATACCTTTCTCATTCAATGCAACATTGAGAAATCATCAAGATAAAGTAATTGAAACTTCATCAAAAAAAGATTTTGGAGTTATCGTGGCTCCTCCAAATTCAGGAAAAACTATTATGGGATTGAAGATTATCGCAGAGAAAAAACAACCTGCTTTAATCATTGTTCATCGCAAACAATTATTGCAGCAATGGCAAGAGCGAATTCAAGCATTTCTAGGAATTTCAAAAAACGAAATCGGCATCATTGCACAAGGCAAAGCGAAAATCGGCAAACACATTACTATTGCCACCATTCAAAGCTTACCAAAACAAATTGAACAAATACATAATCAGTTCGGGACTATCTTAATCGATGAATGCCATCATATTCCAGCCGAAATATTTCGCAACACTATTGAAAAATTAGAAACATTTTATCTCTATGGATTGACGGCAACACCATTCAGAAAATACAATGATGACAAACTGATTTTTGCTTTTATTGGAGAAATAATTTCGGAGATTACAACTTCTGACATTGAAAACTTCAAACACGCTCAAATCATTGTCAAAAATACTGATTTAGATATTCCATTCAATTCAAAAACAGACAGTTTTGAAACACTTTCAAAGATTTTAGTGCATGATTCGGAAAGAAACAAACTTATCATAAATGACATTAAAATTGAACTTTCAAAAGGAAAGCGAATAGCAGTTATAACTGAAAGAAAAGAGCATATTGATTCACTTTACCTTTTTCTCAAACAATCTTACGAAGTCGTTACACTAAGTGGAGAAGATTCAGAATCCAACAGAAAATCAAAATGGCAAAATTTACGACAAGGCAATTTTCAAATATTGATTACTACAGGACAATATTTTGGTGAGGGTTCGGATTTGTCAAATATCAATTCCTTGTTTTTGGTCTATCCATTTTCTTTTAAAGGCAAGTTGGTTCAATATATTGGACGAGTACAGCGTTCAGAAATTAATCCCACAATTTACGATTACCGAGACATCAAAATTGATTATTTGAATAAACTTTTTTTCAAACGAAACACGTATTACCGTCAAATAATCAAGCAAGCAGATTTGTTTGATGAACCAACAGAATCAATACCTGAAAAGCAAAGTATGGTAATTAAAAAACAAATCAAAATCGCTATAGATGATTTGGATTTTAGATATGGTAATGTAGGTTTTGAATATATAGATAAAGAAAGTAACGAAGGATTTGTTTTTGAAATAGAAAATGAAGAATTCAGACCTGAATTTGAGGTTTTGAAACCTTATTTTATCAAAATTTTGAATTCAAAATCTGTTACAATTGATATTTATGTAGAATTAGAAAACGGAGTGATTTTATCGCAATTGGCAACTTCTGACGACATTGAAAATATCAACAAAGAAATTGTTGAAAGCGTAAAGTTCCAATTTTTGAATAAAACGTTCATTAATCAAATCCCTACATCAAAACAAAATATTCTTACAACAAACGAATTGCCCAAAGACCAAAATATTTATGCAGATGTAGAAGATGTTTTGAAAGATTTACTAAAAGGGAAACAATACAAACATTCACAACATATTCATTTTTTAATTAAGATACACGAAAGAAATTTAATGAAGTTGAGATTTATTTTACAGCCGTTTTCATTAGTCTTTTTAATAGCAGGAGAACAAAAATATCACATCATTTTAGAAACATTAGATACCGAAGAAGCTACTTACATTTGGCACATAGAAAAAAGTAAATCATTACTAATTGACGCAATCAAACAAATAGACAAAGAAATAAACATTATTCGAGAAAAAGGACGACAAACTTATTTGGAAACTAATCCGCTAAACTTTTCAAGAATTGTCCATGATTATTCAGAGAACAACAAAGGATTTACGATTTGGAAAGGACAATTAGAGGAACGGTTGGTCTATAACGGACTAATTTACTGAAATTAATTGCGATTATAGAATTTTTGAAAAATTAAGAGAATAATAATTAATCAAGACTTTGCGATAAAACAGCAGAGCCTTTTTGTTATATTTGCCAATAACCAAAGTTTTACCTCTTTATATGAGTGATGAAATTATCCAAAGCAATGATTACAAAGACTGGTCAGTATTTATTTTAAACAAGATAAAACGTGCCCAAACCCAAACGGCATTAAAGGTCAATACTGAAATGCTCACTTTGTATTGGGAAATTGGAAATTCCATCATCGAAAAACAACTACAAAATGGCTGGGGAAGTAAAATTATCGACCTTTTAGCTAATGATCTGATTCATAATTTTCCCGATAGCAAAGGTTTTTCTGTTCGAAATTTAAAGTATATGAGAGCTTTTTCCGAGGCTTACCCTCATTTTCCAATCGTGGAAGTACCTCTTGCACAATCTGAAAATGAATTTGTGCAAGTGGCACTTGCACAAATTACCTGGTATCATCATATCAGTTTACTTACCAAAGTAAAAGACCCATCAGAAAGAGCTTTCTATATAGCAGAAACAGCCAAAAACGAATGGAGTAGAGATGTTATGCTTTTGCAAATACAAAGCAATTTATATTCACGAAGCGGAAAAGCATTAAACAATTTTAAACAAACTTTACCCGAATACCAATCTGATCTAGCAAAAAGTATTTTCAAAGACCCTTATCATTTTGATTTTTTAATGCTTTCTGCAAAAGTAAAAGAACTTGAAATTGAAAAACTTTTAACACAGAAGATTACAGACTTTTTGTTGGAATTGGGAAAAGGATTTGCATTTATCGGAAGACAATACACTATTGAAATTGACAATACTGATTATAAAATTGATTTACTTTTTTACCATACGATCTTACATGCTTATGTTGTTATAGAACTTAAAGCAGGGGAATTTATGCCTGAGTATATTTCTAAACTTAATTTTTACATTAGTGCTATTGACGATAAACTCAAAACTCCAACTGACGAGCGAACAATAGGTTTACTACTTTGTGCATCAAAAAGTAATATAAAAGTGGAGTATGCAATGCGTGGACTTGATAAGCCTTTGGGAGTAGCTACCTATCAGTTAGAACAATTGGTAAAAGATAATATTGATAAAATGATCCAAAACGAGGAATAATAACCGAAGTAACTTCAAATATTTGTTAATAGCATTTCAAGAAGATAATTTAACAAAAAAACTAATTCTATTTTTATCGAAAGTTTTTTCAAATCCTGTATAAAATCGTTCGATTTTTTTATGATTTTCCGAGTGTCGACGGATTGATAGATTGACATTCAAATTTGGGGAGATACTCAAGCGGCCAACGAGGGCAGACTGTAAATCTGCTGTGTGAACTTCGCAGGTTCGAATCCTGCTCTCCCCACAAATTACTAAAAACTCCAAAGTCTTGCGATTTTGGAGTTTTTTTATTTCCTAAACTTATGGATTTTATTGTTTACATTATATTGTATCGAGAAGCTGGGGATTAAGCAAAAAGATTAGATAATCTGAATAAGAAGAAATCTATTTTTCTCACTCCTCTAAACTGTGATCTAAACGCTTTATTGTGCTAAAAATAAATGACCAATACCCAAAGCCTATTCTATGGCAAACCGGATTTTGAGTTTGCTAAATAAATAACCGCTATTATTTATGCCTACTGCTCCGGCAATTTCTTTTTTAGTAGCATACGGGTTTTCTTTGAGTAAAGCCTTTGCCTTTTGCAGGCGGGCTTCTGTGATGATTTCCTGTGGTGTCTGCCCCAAAACAGCTTTTGTTTTTCGGTTTAAAGTACTTTTTGACATCGAAAAACGAGATGCAAGTTCTTCGACACCAAAATTAACCTGAGTTAAATTGGCGTGGATGTAATCGTTTAAATCGGCATTAAATTTCTGCGAAAATTCTTCCAGCCATTGTTGTTCTTCTTTGTTTAATGTTGGTGAAACAGCATTGATGACTTCTGCTGATTCGAGCGATTTTTGAATTAAAAGCAACAGTTCTTCTTCTACAAAAGGTTTGTTCAGGTAAGCATCTACACCCAAACGCAGCATATTGAGTTTTCCCTGCTGGTCGGCACGGGCAGTCAAAACAATAATGGGTGTTTTGTTGTTTTGATTCTTTAGTTCCCTTACCAGCGATTCGCCATCGAGCACAGGCATCATATAATCGGTAATAATAATGTCAAAAGTCTGATTTTTTAGTATCTGCAAGGCTTCGCTGCCATTAAACGCCTGCACAACCTCAAATTGATGCAAGACCATCTGAATGTACGTCTGCATTTCCTGATGGTCTTCTACCAGCAAAATACGTTTTCTGACCGGACTATTGTACGTTGAAACAGCTGCTGTTTTTGTATCAGTCCTTTTATTGTCATTATTAACTTCTAAACGATTTTTAGTTGTAGAAACCGAAACGAATTTTTCAGGAATTGTGATGGTGAAAACGGTAGAAACCGAAGGTTCGCTTGTCAAATCGATGCTAAACTGGTGTTTTTCGATGATACTTTTGGTAAAGGACAAACCAATACCGTTGCCCTGACTTTTGGTAATATCATTTTTTGATTGATAAAAACGATCAAAAACCTTAGTTAAATCTGCTTCAGGAATGCCAATTCCGCTGTCTTCTATACTAATTTGCAAATCAGTATTTAAAATGGCCTTCATTTGTACTTTTCCTTTTTCGGGTGTAAATTTTAAAGCATTTGCCAGTAAATTATTGATCGATTTAGAAATTAAACTTTCATCCATTTGTACCTCCAAAGTCGGAATTTCGAGCTGCAGACTGAAGTGAATTTGCTTTTTATCAAACAATTCCTTGAATTCCTGATAGTGTTTGTTCAAAAAAGGAATCAACGGAACCTGAGCGGTATTGATTTTAAATTCATTAGAATCTATTTTGCTTAAATCAAGAATGTTGTCTATAATGTTTTGAATGTGTGCGGTTTGAGAATTGATAACGGCTATCCTGTTTTGATTTTCCGATTGGGATTCATCAAAATCAATTCTGGAAACATAACCTTGTATAAGGGTGAGCGGGGTTCGGATTTCGTGCGAAAGATTGATGAAAAACTGGGTTTTAAATTCGTTTAATTCCCGGAGTTCACTTTCTTTCTGAGCAATAATATTTTTGTCTTCGATGACTTTGTCCCGTTCTATTTCCAGGAGAGTTTCGTTTTGAAGATTTAGTTTTTTGAAGTAGGTCATCAGTAAAAAAACAGAAAGGAAAAGACAAAACGTACTAATTTCCATTAATCTGTCGATGATGTCCTGCGGGTAAACAACATACACATAGTACGGGCACAAAAAGCAGATATAACTAAGTATCATAAACGCAAAAGGGAGCGTGTTTTTCCTGAAAAAAGGCAGTGCAATACCTGCGAAGAAACAAAAATAATACTCTATAAATCTTCCGGGATTTACAAAAAGTGTAAACAAATTGAAGTGCGCAAAAACAAAAATCATAAAAAGTACCCGGGCAAGCTTAAACTTTTTTTTGCGGTTTAAAAAATAGACTGTTAATACAAGAATTTCGCAAACTGAATGCCCAAAAAATATATCCCAGTTGATGTATTGGTGTGTGAAAATTTTCTTTTCAAAATAAAGAGGCACGACATCCATATAAAGATTCATGCAGATAATAAAAAGCACGACACACATCCAGACGATACAAAAAATATTTAAAATTTTGATTTGTTTTTCATACGATCTATGAGTGTTTTTGACACTTGTATGATGGGTTAAATTCATGATTTCCGAACTTTAGATGAGACAAATTTTAGTTTTTTTATTTTGCTGTACAAGCTTTCAGAACGACAATTTTAAAAATTGAAGCAAATAGATGTTTTTTGAATCAAATGGATACTTCGCTGATTCAATTGGAGTTATCGGTTATTTTAAATTTGCATTGGAAATTTCAGCACTGGATTTTGACTGCAAAGACAGCCGTTTTTTTGAGATAATAGTCTTTCGGTTCATTATTGATTACCGAAAGTCTGTGACTCAAAACTAAAGCCCATCACTGGAATCAAATATCCTGAAAAACTAACCATTTAAAAATTAAAAAATGATGAAAAAATTACTTCTGTATTTTACCTTATTATTTGTTCCGATGTCAATTTTGGCACAGACTTTTACACAAGGCGATCTGACTTATACGGTAACTTCGGGGACGAATGTGGCTGTGAAAATGAAAGATGTGACAATTTCTACAGCAGCTATTCCTGCAAGTGTTACGGATTCAGGCACGACCTATTCTGTTACAAGTATTGGAACTAATGCTTTTTATGGTTGCACGGGACTAACCTCTGTAACGATTCCTAATTCGATAACGAATATTAGCAATTATGCTTTTTTTAATTGCACGGGGCTAACTTCTGTAACGATACCTAATTCTGTAACAAATATTGGATCTGGGGCTTTTTATTTCTGCACAGGGCTAACTTCTGTAACGATTCCTGATTCTGTAACAAGTATTGGAGAGGCTGCTTTTATAAATTGCAAAAGTTTAACCTCGATTACGCTTGGCAATTCAATCGCTACTATTAGATCTAAAACCTTTCAATATTGCAAATTTCTAAACACTATTGTGATTCCTAATTCAGTAACGAGCATTGAGAGTCGTGCTTTTGAAGATTGTACAGGGCTAACTTCTCTAACGATTGGTAATTCTGTAACGAGCATTGAGAATTATGCTTTCAATAATTGCACTAAGCTAGCTTCTTTAACAATTCCAAATTCTGTAGCGAACATAGGAAGTTTTGCTTTTTATTTTTGCTATGGGCTAACTTCTGTAGTGCTTGGTAATTCGGTAACGAGTATTGGGGATTCTGCTTTTGCCTCTTGCGATGCGATAACTTCTGTAACAACCTTAAGCCCAACGCCTGTAGCAATCAATGCAAATGTTTTTAATGGTGTAAATATTACTACTATTCCACTAATTGTTCCTGCGGGCAAGGAGCCGGCTTATGAGAATACCGCGGTTTGGACCGATTTCATGTCTGTTACCGGAGCAACTTTAGGCACACCTTCTTTCGGGAAACAAGAGAAAGTTTTAGTTTATCCAAATCCATCAACTGGTATTTTTAATATTAACAATAAGGAAAATGTTACACTGGAAGTGTTTGATATTTCAGGCAAAAAAGTAAAATCTCAAAAAACTACGGGAGAAGTTTCACAAGTAGATTTGTCCGGGTTTACAGATGGAGTTTATTTTTTAAAAACAAACAAAGAGACAACAAAGTTAATTAAGTTGTAAGTTAAGTTTTCGGCGATGGGTTTTGAGCCGATTGCCCATAGTTAAAGTGATGTTTCAGAGCAAAAATTTGCACATTTTTTTATGTTTAGGTAAATATTAAATCCCTTAAAAGTCTTCCGGTTTCTTTTTCAAAATATTTTTTTTGGATTGTTAACTAATAAAAAGCAGATCATTCAGTTGTCGGTGTTTTGAATTCTAATTAATTACAGGGGCAGAATTTTAGTTAAATCCGGAGACTTTGACAGGGTATTTTTATGGCTTAAAATTGTATAAAATTAATAAAGCTGGAATAATACTTCAATTTTTAATAAGAACTCTAAGGGGAGTGTGGTTTATTAAGAATTATAAAATTTAGAGTCCTCCAAAGTCTTATGACTTTGGAGTTTTTTTATTCTCTAAACTCATGGATTTTATTGTTTATGGATTAAGATTCTCTAATCTTTTTACTGAATCCTCAACTTTCAACTAATCCGTTAAGATAGTGCTTCAATCAGGATTTGTAAGATAAATACAGATAGGATTTATATAATTTGTTTATTTTCACAGACTATCATTTTGAAATGGATAAATACAAGAATAAATATAGAATAGGGTCACATCGATTACGTAATTGGGATTATTCTTCAAACGCTTTATATTTTCTTACCATTGTTACCCAAAATAGGGAATGTATTTTGGGTGATATTATCGCCGGGGAAATAAAATTATCCGAAATGGGTAAAATTGTAGAAAATGAATTTTTGAAATCATTTGCAATTCGAAATGAATTGTTTTTGCACGAATATATCATAATGCCTAACCATTTGCATATGATTGTGGAAATATGTCATACCGGGAATGAATCAAACGATTTGATTGATAACGGGGATAACGTACAACCGCACGGGTACGACGTAGAACCGAACGGCCGTGCGGTTCTACAATGGCAATCGATAAAACCGAATCGTCCTGTGCGATTACCCAAATCCATATCATCATTTATTGCCGGATTCAAATCGGGGGTAAATACCAAAATTGACGATTATATTGACGAACATCATTTACCAATACCAAAATACAATAAACAAAATCATTTTTTTCAACCGAATTACCACGATCACATTGTCAGAAATGGTTTTGAATATCAAAGAATAGCGGATTATATTATACAAAATCCGATCGTTTGGGAAAATGACAAATTAAACCATAAGAAATGAGTAAGTTTTCTTTTTTATGTTTGAAAACGGGTGTTGGTTTTCATGCATTATTCATGCACTATCCATGCTTTATCTATGCTTTATCTATGGCTTATCTATATCGTTGATTTTGGATTGACCCGTCCTATAACCCGTCCTAAAATAACTATACAGATTATTAAATAAATCCTGTTTTAGCTATACACCTGTAATTCTTAATCCTAAACTTACTATACAGCTGTTTTTTCATGGCTAAATTTTTTATTATAATTCTGACCCATCCAAAATTTTTCAGGATGAAACAGGTGTAAGCTGGCTCTAAAATTATTTTTCACCTTGTTTATTTATATAAAAAACCATCTCTACTTTGTCAGCAAAGATGGTTTTATAAGGCGATTAGTTTTTATTAAACAATAAATATATTGGCGATGTCTACAACCTGTTGTGTGGTTAAGGGTTCATCATACGCTTCTGATCCTGCTGCTGCTCCAAAGGCGGCAGCGGTATTGAATCCGGCTTGTATGGTTACGCCCTCTCCGTCATAAACAGCCTGTGTTGCCGGTGGCATGCCGGCTCCTCTTTCTGCGTTAGAAATCCATCCCTTGAGACCGCGAAGTCTTCTGACTTCAGAGGCGTGTCTGGCTTCTACGGAATGGATTTGTAATGCAGCAGTTAGTAAATCAGGTGTTGTAATTAAATTGGCTGCCTGGCCTTTGTATGCTCTTACTCCTGTATCTTCAAAAGCCTGTGCTAATGCGAGAAATGTAGGATAGTCATTAAACGGATCAAATGCCCCGCCGACAGTAAAGTCAAAGGTAGGTTTTGGAACAAAGTTTGCGCTGGCTGTTCCGCCCAGACCTGCTATTAAAAATTTGACGTGATCTGCTTCATGATCCGCAATCTGCTGAAAGACTTTTAAATCGCGTCCGCCGTTTTCAGATGCGGGAATTACTCCATGATCTAAGGCCATAGCATAAAATTCATTTTCAAGATATTCTAATGTAAGGGCAAACTGAAGTGCCCCGATTGGAGTTGCAGGAGTCGCGGTTATATCTTTAGCCATTGCCTTACTGGCAAGAGCCGACAGACCAAACGGAATTGAAGCGAACGCCAGATTTTTACCGATATTTCCAAATTGTGAGAAACTGTCTCTTCGGGAGCTGGTGCTTCTCATTGTATTATCATCTGTGAAGGATTCTATAAATTTTAAAATATTCATAATTTCTAGTTTTAACGGTTAGCATTAAGGCAAATATTTTGCAGTAAATTTTGTGGTGATAAATCCTCCTGCAATTGGAAGAATTTTGGAAGGGTTAGAAGCTGCATCTAAACCTGTAGAAGCGCTTACAATATCATCACCTGCAAAATCCTTAGAATTTGGATTGATTAAGCTTCTAATTGCCGAAGCATGTCTGGCTTCTACAGAAACAATTTTACCTGCCAGCAGAAGGTAATCGGCACTTTTGATAAGTTTTCCTGCTCCATTGTATGCGGCAACACCGGTATCTTCAAGTGCCTTTGCAGTCGCAAGGACTTCATTGCGGCTGTTGAAATTTAATGAGCCGTAGTTAAAAGCTAAGGAAGGAAGTAATTGTGTACCCGGATCAGGAAGTGCAAGAGTCAAAGCTGCTTTAAAGAAATCTCTGTGAACCACTTCGTGATGATACAAATCTGTTAATACTTCACGTTCAGTGTCATTAAATGTGGTGTTGAAATTGGATGAATTTACGACTTTGGTATAAAAGTCAGCTTCCAATTGTTCGAGAGCATAGGCATAGGTTAAGACTCCAAAATCTCCGGAACCTAAATCAAATATTCCATTTTTTATTCCAGGCAGGGAATTATCCTGCATATCGTCATTATCGTTGTCGCTGCAGCCAGCCAAAACCAAACCTGCGGTAACCATTGTAAGTCCGCTGAGCTTAAGGAAGCTCCTTCTGCTGTCCAGGATTGGGTTGACTTCCTGAATTTTAACTTCGTTTTTCATAATAAAGTTTTTATCGGTTAATAACATGTATTTTAGTATTAACGAAATTTTATGATGTGCGGTTTTTGAATATTGACTTATTCTTTAAGAATTTTCTTTTAATTTTTAAAAAGGTCCGTTTTTAAAGGGGTAAATGATGAATAATTTTTTATGATAACTGCCTGATTGTGTAATTTAAAGTAGATTTTAGAATGAATTTGTCTGGATTTATGATACAGGTATTGAAGGATTTTTGGTTTCATAAGCCTTCGACTCCGCTCAGGATGACAATTGTTTCTGCTTTGCCTCGAAGTTTATTCTTCTTCATCGTCTTTGTCAAAGTATATTAATTTGCCTTCAATGACCAGATCGTGTAAAGGATAAACTATTCCTGATTTGGATATAATATCTGACAAAGGGATATTTTACGGATATTTTTTTATCTTTGAAATTCACACTTTTTAATGCAGATGGCTTTATCTTTGAGCCTTCAGAAATTGTACTCGATATGGAACAAAAAATACATCAGGGAAGAAACGTAAAACGTTTCAGAGAAATGCTTAACATAAAGCAGGAGGCATTGGCTTATGATCTGGGCGAAGACTGGAATCAGAAGAAAATCTCTATGCTGGAGCAGAAAGATGTAATTGAGGATAGTTTGCTGAAACAAATCTCAGCTGTATTAAAAATTCCGGTTGAGGCTTTTCAGAATTTTGATGAGGAGCAAGCGATAAATATTATTTCTAATACATTTGGAGATAATGCTTGTGTTGGAAATCCTAATTCTACATTCAACTTCAATCCTATCGAAGAAATCAAAAAACTTCAAGAAGAGAAAATTGCTTTGTTTGAAAGGATGTTGAAGGAAAAAGATGAGATGATGGGAAGACTTGAAAGACTAATTAATAAATAGTTTTATTACTAACTTATAAAATAGGCTCAACTTTTTGGTTGAGCCTATTTTTATAATAATTAAGAATAGATTGAATATCCGAAGGAGTGTAATATAAAAACATTAAGGGCTAATGAGAACTATTGTTAGTGTAATTGCTAAAATTGACAAAAATTAAATAGTAACTAACCGAAATATAAAACTGAAAAAAATGATTAGAATTTTACACTTAACTGATTTTCATTTAAATACTAAAACTCTAAAAGATTGGAATGATTTTCTGAAGGTACCTTTCTTAAAAAAAATTACAGAAATTAATAATGTACAAAATATTGATTTAGTATTATTTACTGGTGACATGATTGATAAAGCCGGTAAAGATTTTGGTTCTGTTTCGGATGCTTTATATTCGTTTAAAGAAAATGTTATATCACCAATTCTAATAGAATTAAATTTAGATATTTCGAGGTTTATCATTTGCCCTGGTAATCATGATATTAATCGAAATGCAGACAAACCTTTTCATGAAAGTGGATTAAAACATGATTTAGATTCAATTGATAAAATTAATTCTTTTACAAATTTGAATGAAGACGATTATGACGGAATTCAAAGAATGAAAGAATATAAAGATTTTGAATTTAAATTATATGAAGGAATTGAAGAAAAACTTCATTCAAAGTTTAAATTCTCTACTAAATTAAATATAAAAGGAAAATCTATAGGAATTTCTTCTTTAAATTCTTCTTGGAGGTGTTATAGTGATGATGATTTTAATAACCTTCTTGTTGGAGAAAATCAAATTAATGATAATTATAAATTTATAAATGATTGTGACATTAAAATAGCATTAATGCACCATCAATTAGATTGGATATCAGAAGTTGAATCGAAGACTATTAAAAGTCATATGTCGCAAAATTACAATTTAATTTTTAGTGGACATGTTCATCAAACTGATGTAGAATTTGTACAAAACTTGACAGGAACAAGCTTGCGAATAGTATCTCCTTCAGGGCTAAATCAAATTAGGAAGACTGAAAGTAATTATAGAAATGGATTCAGTGTTATTGATTATGGTGAAAATGCTAAATGTCATTTTTTTAAGTATATTCATGATCATAAAAATTTTGTAGATAATACAGATGTTTGTGATAAAGGAGTTTGGGAAATTATAGTTAATTCACCAATGGTTTTGAATGAAGCTATTAATATGCAGTCTGTAGAAGATGATTTTTATGATTTCTTAAATGATAGTGGTGCCAATTTTACACATAGAAGTAAAACATTAACCCTTAACGATATCTATGTTGCTCCATTTATGGAACAATTTAGTTTAAATGATGATGACGAAAAAGGAAGTGGAGCTTTTAAATCAGAAGACATTTTAAATAGAATTACCAATAAAGATGTTAATCATACAATAATATTAGGAGAAGAAAATAGTGGTAAAACGTCATTTTGTAAAAAAATATATTCAAATACAGTAGCTGTAAATAATACAGTTCCGATTTTTGTAAAGGGAGGAGATATCAAAAAGATTACTAAAGAAGATATTTTTAAATTAATCAATAAGGAATTTAGAAAGCAATACAAAGTAGATATTGATTTGACTACTAAAAATTTGGTTGTAATTATTGATGACTTAAACAACTGTAAACTTCCTCAAAAAAGCAAAAAGAATTTCATTTTAAATCTTTATTCTTTTAATTTTCAAACTGTAATAACTTGGGATGAATATTTTACATTAAGTGAGTTGCTTGAATCTCAAGTTACAACTGTTGAAGTATTCGAAATATTGAAATTTAGTGGTAAAAAAAGGTTGGAACTAATTAGAAAATGGATCGATTTACTGGAAGACGAATTTGAAGATGAACAATCTAAAGAATTTGAAATTAAAGAATTAGCAAAAATAGTAAATACAGTTATAGGTAAAAATTTAATCCCTTCGCTTCCTATATATATATTAACAATTTTACAAGCTAATGAACTAAGTACTGCAACAAATTTTGAACAAAGTACTTTTGGTCACTATTATGATGTCTTAATTAAATCTGCTCTCGGACAAAAAATTAAAGCAAATGCTGAAATAGAAAAGTATTATTCATATTTAACAGAATTATCATTTTTTCTTTATAATAATAAAACTATTGAAATAGATGAAAACAATTTTATAGAATTTCATCAATTTTTTATTAAAAAGTATAGTATTCAATTAAGTTTTCGAGAAGTTACTGAAACTTTAGAAAATTGTAATTTAATTCAAAAAAATGGTACATTATATAAATTCAAATATAAATATATTTATTTCTATTTTATAGGTAAATATTTTTCGGACAATTTAGAAGACGAAATCATTAAAGGTAAAGTGACTGAGTTATCAAATAGATTATATCAGACGGAAAGTGCAAATATTTATATTTTCTTATCTCATCATAGCAAATCTAAATTTATAGTGAAACAAATTTTAGAGAGGGCGCGAGAACTATTTAAAGAAGAAAATATTATAGAATTTAATGATGATATTAAGGAAGTAAATAGCTTAATTGATAAAAAAGTTGTTGATATAGTTTTCGAAGGAAAAGTTGAAACAGTAGACTCTGACGAACACAACTTAGAAATTAAAATTCAAGAGGATAATGAGTATGACATTAATGATGAAATTGATAGTATTTCACAAGTTAATAAGGCCTTTAAGACTATAGAAATTTTAGGTTATATTATTAAAAATAGATATGCTTCATTAACAGGAACAGATAAATCTGATTTAGTAGAAGAATTGTATAAATTAGGTTTACGTTCCTTAACGTTTTTATTTAAAACACTATTGGATGGAGAAGAGTATATTAAAAGTGAAATTATTGATTTAATAAAAAAAGACCCCAATGGATCGCTAACAGTTCGTGAAAGGGAAGAGTTAGCTAAACAACTTATGTTTAATCTATTATATATGGTTTCATATTCAATATTTAAGCGTATTTCATCTTCTATTGCCTCTAAAGATTTAGAAATAACATTTAATGAGGTGCGAACTAAATTGGCAGTTTCTGAAGGTGAGAAAAAAAATAATGCTATATCTTTAATTGATATTGCTGTCATTTTTGAGTATAGTAAAACTTTTCCAGAAAAAGATGTTAAACGTTTAGCTGAAGACCTTAAAAATAATCCTCTTGCGTTTCATATCCTTCGACGTCTTGGTGTTAATTTTATGAGAATGATTCCAATGAAAGAACAGGATCAACAACGCGCAAGTACTTTATTAGATATTTCAATGAAAAGCCAAAGGTTGATTGGTGGAACATCATCAATTAGAAAATAATAATTAAATTTTCATTATTATCAATTACTAAAATCAATTTATGGCAAAATACAGTGTAACATTAACAATCAGTAGAAACTTTATTAAGTTGGATCAAATCTGGCGACATTGCAATCCCAGAAATTCAGTCCGTTTGTATGGAATGGTTATAAAGTGAGAAATTTAATCAATTCTTTATGTCAAGGTTATCCTGTTGGTTATATTATTACTTTGCGTAATCACGTGTTAAATTAAAAAATGGACAGCTATCTGCAGGGAAAAGAGTTCTAATTGATGGATAACAACGTATTACTCCTTTAACATCTGCCATTGTATGACAGCGAGTAGTAGACAAAACTACAAAGAAAATACGATTCGTATTGCGTTTAATCCTTTGGAAGAAAGATTTGAGGTGCTAAATAAAGCTGTAGAAAAAAGCCCCTTATGGATAGATAATATTCATCCTATTATTAATGATGAAATATCCATTTCAAAAGCAAGAAACAAATATCTATCAGTAAATTAAAATTCAAATATCTGAAAAAACTAATGAAATAAGCGCCATAGATTCTTTAGAGAATATAAACCAAAACTTATTCAATAACGATATTCCAGATTTTTTAGGACAAGCGACTCATTTAGATTATGAACGTTTTCTAAAGAAAGAAGAGAATTGATGGCTAAAAAATTATTATAAACAACTATAAATTTATAAGATAGGTATGAACTTAAAATCCTTAGAAGATTTTTTAATTAATAAAACTATCCCAATTGTTAAAAACAAAATTGGTTTTTTAGAAATAATTAGGAAACAGCATTATGAAAATATAAATAGTAATTTATATGCTCATTTTCTAAGTTCTGAAATTACCGAAGTTCGGTCACTTTTTTTAGAAGCATTACTTTTACTTATTATAGAAAAAACGGGCAAGCACTTCTCATTTATTAATGATAGAGTAAGTACTGAAGTTGCAACAACTTCTAATGGAAGGATTGATATTGTTTTAGAAGACTATCATTATGGGAATGTAATTTTAATTGAAAACAAAATTTATCATTATTTACATAATGACTTATTGGATTACTGGAATCATTATAAAATAGATGCTTCAAAAAAAGTTGGTGTTTTGCTTACACTTTATGAACATGAAATACCTGAGAATGTAAAAGGAAATTTTATAAACATAACACACATAGAATGGATTAATAAGGTAAAGGAAAATTTTTATCCAGAATCTTTTACTGATAATTATAAGATTTACATAAGTGATTTTATCAATACAATTGAAAATTTAACCCGTATAAACACAATGAATGAATCGGCAAGATTTTATTTTGAAAATACATCTCAGGTAATTAAAGCAAATGAAACTTTAAATGAAGCGCATCTTTTTTTAAACAATCAATTTCAATTAATTGCAAACAAAATTGGATGGCAGTCATATGGAAATGAAGTAACTTGGAGAAATTTTTGGGATGAAGATAATCACATCGATACTTACTTTACTTTAATAACTAAAGATTTAGTAGAAGGCAATAATTTAAGTTTTATGCTTATTTTAGAATTAAACCGAAAAGATAAAGATCGTGAGGAGGAAATAAAAGAAAGATTTAAAACTCATTCTCAATTTCTAGATAAAAAAAGAGGAGAATCAAAAGGTACTTATGTACATTTTCTTTGTAAAGAATATACTCTCACTATTGACGAATTGACACATTTTTCAGATATTGTTTTAGACAAAATTAAAAATGATTTTGCAGATATTACTATTGATGTAATTAGATATCTATATCCTCAAAAAGATATCAGTGCATTTGAAAATCAAGTGTTAAATAAAATATAAGATTTTACTTGATGTTATTAATTATTAAAAAAGTAAATATTAAAAGTAAATATTAAAAGTAAATATTAAAAGTAAATATTAAAAGTAAATATTTTCTCTAAAAATTGGTTAGAGTAATAGCTTCATATTTCAATCAGCTATTTCTATACAACTCAATTTTCCTTCCCTCAAAGTCTACAATTATAGCCATAAATCCAAACTCTGTTTGTGTGGGAGGCAATGCAAACACGACTTCTAAGGTAGTTAATTTTTGAATTGTGGTCTCGAAGTTGTCAATTCCGAATCCTAATCTTAGGTTTTTGTCTGCCTGAGTCTGGCTTTTTGTTAAAGGATAAATTTCTAAAACGGTTTTTCCGATAGTCGCACTATAATGAAATGGCGAATTTCCGTGTTTGTGATACTCAAAAGTCAACCCGAACAGGCTGTAAAATCGGATAGTTTTTTGTGTCGCCTGTTCTTAAAACCAATAAACGTATTTCCATTGTCATTAAAGTTAAGAGATTTTAGATTGTCGATTTTGAGATTTTTTTATATCAGAAATCAAAAATCAGCATTTTAATATTTAATATAACCCGTTGGGTAGAATTGATTTAAAATGAATTAAAAGAATAAAATAGCAAGTAAAACATCATTTATAACGTAAAGAATTGATGTCATCCTGAGCCCATTCGGCTTCGCTCAGGATAAACTTCATCGAAGGCTTAAGAACGCAAAAGGGCTTCGACTCCGCTCAGCCTGACACTTATTTTAATTTCACCCAACGGGTTTAACATAATGACATTGGCCTCGTACCAGCACGTTATGATAACAGTTTCAGCTTAAGAAGTAATATTAAGCTTATATCCTTTGCCGCGTATAACCACAATTTGGATGTTTGGATCATGTTCCAGTTTTTTTCGAAGTTTTGAGATAAACATATCCAGACTACGGCCTACAATAACACCTTCATCTTCCCAGATTTCTTTTTGCAGTCGGCTTCTCTCTATGGTTTGGTTGGGAGACAATGCAAAAATGAGTAATACACGGGTTTCTGTTCCAGTGAGGTCTAATGTTTTTTCATTTGTGATTAGCTTACGATTCTTTGCATCGAACACTACCGAACCTAAAGTGAACAAATTAGTATGATTGTTATCCGGTAAAGTTGCTTTCGGCTTAGCTGATCTCAAAAAAATAAATCCAATAAAGGCTAAAAAAGACAACCCTCCCAGAAGGTATCCATTTTTTACGGTATTTATTCCGGTCGGTTTAAATTTAATGTTGATCCTATAACATGCTTTGGGCTGCTTTCTCCCTATGCAGGCTACAATATCATCTTTCGTATTCTTTGACATTGCATATCCATAAGCTACACTGGTATTACCACAGTTCAAGACATTTACAACATAATCACTTGTGAGCGGATCTTTGGCTAATAAACGCCTGGTAGTATTCACCAAAGAGTCGGTTTGAAAAGTGAACTCATTCTCAAATCTGATCTGATATTCATTTTCAGTAATCTTTTTTACGGGAAGAACCCTTGATGCGCTGTCTCCCGATTGTAAAAGCAGTTCATGTCCGATTCTGCGAAGTAAAACTTCCCTTCTTGCAATAGCAAAGTCATCATTATCAGTCATAGTAAAAGCCAGGCAGATTGCAGATACAAGGAAAAGGAACATCAATCCAACAAGGTATTTTCTTTTTCCGGACAGGAGATTTTGGCTATTCAACATAGTGTCAATATTTTATTTACAAAGTTTACATTTTTATTTACAATCTAAGTTGCTCAGACTGAAATATATCAAAGTAATTTTGTTCAATAACTTTAAAGGATGTAAAAAGTAAAAAGAATGCTTTACATGAACAGATTTATCAGGAGATAGATCTATTTTAATTTAACCTATAAAAAATATGAAAAAAATCATTTATGTGCTGATCTTACCGCTGGTTGTGGTCAGTGGACTAGTGTTTAGCTTTGATCTGTTCGCCTACGGCCCGGGTGCAAATTGCGAAATTAAAAATGAAACTCCTAAAAAAACAATCCCAAAAGTACTCTCTGCTGCCGAAAGGAAAGCTGAATTAAAAAAATGGGAAGCTACCCCTGATGGTATAAAGGTCAAAAAGTGGAAAGTGTCTCCCCAAGGTCAAAAAGTGTTTGCCGATGCTGCTAAAATAAGTAAGTATACGAGTGCCTTTACGAATATGGAGGCTGTTGTAACCTGTCTTTCTCTTCCGCCAGGATCGCAATTAGGTTTCGGAGTGATGGTCAGGATTAATGATGAAGATTATATTCTGAGATTTGACCCGGAAAAGTCTCAACTTCAGCAACTGCAGAGCCTGAAAGTTAATGACAAAATAATTCTAAAAAGCCATAGCGTATCGTATGCGCCCAAGTATTCATATCCCATAATATCAGGTGACTATGTAGAACGGGATAATAAAGTAATTTATAAACGTATCCCTCGCAAAGACGGCTGTTAAGTAATAAATTAGAAATGCATTAAGATATACCCGTTGGGTGAAATTAAAAATAAGCGTCAGGCTGAGCCTATTCGGCTTCGCTCAGGATAAACTTAGCGAAGCCCTTTTGTGTTCAAAAGCCTTCGACTCCGCTCAGGGTGACATCAATTTCTTGAGTTATAAATGATGTTTCACTACCTATTTTTATACTTTTTATAATCAAATCAATTTTTTTAATCAATTTCACCCAAAGGGTTATGAATATTTTATTTATATCCAGATTTAAAAAAGGTTTAATTTAAGTTTCTATACTCTTTTGGAGTATGCCCTGTTTTGAGTTTAAACAGCTTGCTAAAATATTGAGGATATTCAAATCCCAGATTATAAGCAATTTCTCCAACAGAGTTGTTTGTACTGAGAAGAATATTTTTTGCTTCTTCAATCAAAAAATAATGTATATGATCCTGAGCGTTCATTCCGGTTTCTTTTTTCAGTAAATCAGTTAAATAGTTTGGTGACAGATGTACTTCTTCTGCTAAATATTTTACAGTTGGTAATCCGGTTTTGTTTTCGATTTTTGAATCGAAATACTCTTTTAATAATGATTCGATTTTAGTAACGATATCTTTATTGGTGCTTTTTCGGGTTATGAATTGGCGGCCATAATATCGGGAGCAATAATTCAGAAGAACTTCCAGATTAGATACAATTAAGTTTTGGCTGTGACTGTCAATGTTTTCCAGAAGTTCATTTTGGATTTTTATGACACAGTCGTAGAGAATCTGTTTTTCTTTTTCAGAAAGATGTAATGCTTCAGAAGTTTCATAAGAAAAAAAACTGTATTCTTTTATTTTTGTCCCAAGAGAAGTATTTCTCACTAAATCAGGATGAAAGAACAAGCCCCATCCCATCATATCATCCCGTTTTTCAATTTCAGTATCCATAGTAAGCACTTGTTTAGGAGCTATACAAATTAGACTTCCTTCCTGAAAATCATAATTTTGTCTTCCGTATTTCAGGCCGTTTATACAATAATTCTTGAACATTATGGAATAAAAATCACAGCAGATTCTGGTTCCTTCTTCAACGTATTCATCTACTTTACTAAAATCAATAATGGCAATCAACGGATGGTTTACGGCTCCTTGCTGTACAAACTTATTTATATCAGAAATACTGTTTAAATTAATAATCGGTTTCATCGTAATGTGTTTATGCTTTTACTAATTTACGGTAAATAACTTTTATTATAGAGGGTTTTCTGTTTTGGATTGTTTTGTAGTTTTAATTCTATCACGATTCTCTTGTAATATTCATTGGCTCTTTCCTGAGAGAAATAATCAACAATAAGTCCTGACAAAGCAAAAAGCGAGAGTCCGATTCCTGCTGCCATTACATTCGGATTTTTAGAATACCAGAAAAGAAATAATGTAAGAGGAAAACATATTGTTGCTACGATTTTTGATATTGTATATCCAAACTGAAAATCCTCTACGCGTTTTTTTTCATTTTGTATAAAAGCGGTATTGTTTTTTTCGAAATTTTGTCTGTAAGCTGTCATTCTTTGGTTGTTTGAGACAATTATTGATAAACCGATTGCGGTATAAATAATGCCAACGACTAACAGAGGAATTAATAATGCTTTTGAATTTGGGGTATAGCCAAATTTTCCAAATAGAATACCTGTTATGATGGTAATCGAACCAAAATAAGTAATGAAATAGGATTCAAATAATTCACCCGTGATCCAATTTAGTGTGTGGTTATAAAAACTCATGATTTATAGCGATGCCAGGTTACTGTTTTTCCTAATATTGAAATTCCTAAAAAGCCTCTCAAAGAAAGTTTACCATTTTCTATCCAAGCTTTGCAGGTGTAGGTATCACCGCTGGGAGGGTCATAAATCTTACCATCAATATATTCTTTACCGTCCCATTTTAATCCGGTTAAACTTGTAATACCAATAATATTCCGGTTTCTTAGTTGTTTGGCGGGATTTTTAAGATCTTTTTTTGATGTTACCCCGTCTTTTTCTACCACCAGGTTGCCCCATAAGAGCTTTGCACAGTATTGGTCTCCATTTTTAAAAAATTCCATTCGGACATCTTTTTTATCAGACTCCCAAACCCCAATAATATTTTTGTCACTGGTTTGGGCTTGCATTTTTGAGAGTATAACTATTAGTAATACAACTGCTATTTTAATTGTTTTCATAATATTTTTAGCTGGTTTTATCTTTCTTTACATCTGACTCATTACAATTTTATCAAACATTTTATCGCCCAAATAAGTTCTCATCCAAACCATAGGTTTTGCAAATTTTCCCACTCTGTATCGTGTTTTCGGATTTGTACTGTTTACAATTTTTACTATTGTTTTTGCTATTACTGATGGCTTAGATGAGCCATTTCCTTCAGCAGCTTTTTTAGTACCTTCCATTATTTTGGTCATACTATTTTTATAAGGACTTTGGTTTGATATTTTTGAAAAGTTATCAATTAAAACAGAGCCAAACTCAGTAGCAATAAATCCAGGTTCAAGTATTACCACTTTAATATTGAACTCTTTTAATTCTAATCTCAGGCAGTCACTTAAACCTTCTACGGCATGTTTAGATGCGTGATACCAGGCTCCCATAGGAAAATACATTTTTCCACCCATGGATGATGTATTAATAATGGTTCCGGAATTTTCTTTACGCATGTGGGGAACAACTTTTTTCGTAACAGCTGCTATCCCAAAGACATTTACTTCGAACTGTCTTCTTGCTTCATCCAGCGAAACATCTTCCACTGAACCATACAAACCAAAACCAGCATTGTTCCATAAAACATCAATTTTGCCTTCTTTCCTGATAATTGTATTGACAGTTTCTTCTATTTCAGATTCATTGGTTACATCCATTTGAATTGGATATCCTCCTAATAGTTTCAAATCCTGCATTTGATTAATTCTTCGTGCTGCAGTATAGACAATATGCCCTTGTGAGATTAGCGCTTTTGCAGTTTCTTTTCCCATACCTGAACTTGCACCGGTTATTAAAATTACTTTTTTCATTTTTATAAGTTATTAATTATGAGGCAAATTTAGTTTGAGACTAGCATCGGGAATTAATACAGATCCCTGATTGTTGTATAGTTTTTTCGGATGGGATAAGTTTTATTTAGTTGTTACCTATTCTTATTCTGGGCTATAATTTACAATTCAAAGAATTTACTTCTAAAACGCTATAATAGATTTTCACTATATTTGGCATAGATATTGGTTAGTTTATTGGTTTTAATATGTTGGATTTTGTGTAATGATGTCTAATAATTAATCAATCTTTTGCGTTAAATATTTAGTCTCATTTCAAATAATTCTACCCCAAATCGAATTCTCAAATCAAAATTTTAAAAATGAAACAAAAGTTAATCACTCTTTTATTCGTCTTCACGGTTGTCAATGTGTTTGGACAGGTGCCCACTACATCCAGCCCAGCTGAAGTTAATGATCCTACTAAGGCTGCAGCTGCTACTGATGTGTTCTCTACTAAATTTGTAAGTGCGGTTAAAAAGGTTCCGTTAGATACTGCTTCAATCCTGATGTATGATTATGACGGTACTTTTTTCTCTTATGATTTGGAATCAGAGACTATTGGCTGGACTGTAAAAGCAGCAGATTCCTTTACTCCAATGTGTGCCAATGGCGTGACACTGCATGATGGGGTTGTATATGTTCCATTTATTAATGGTGAAATTTTTGCTGTTGATAACCAGGACGGAACTGTTTTCTGGAAATCAAGAATAGGAACTATTACCGATCAGGTTGTACTTAAAGACCAGATACCAACTATAAGTAACGGGAAGCTGTACATTACTACTCAAAATGAAAACAGCAGCATTTACGCTATCAATATAAAAGACGGTAGTTTAGCCTGGAGCTATAGGCTGGATGCACTAAATAATCATACTCCTGTGCTTTCTTTTGATAATAAGGTGTTTGTTCAAAGCGGCTCTAATTTTTATTGTTTTGAAGCCAATTCCGGAAAAGTTGTTTACCAAAAAAACTTTGAGAGTGCTGTGACCGGAAAACCCGTAACAGATGGTGAAAATATATTTATAACAAACGAAAAAAATGTACTTTTTGCTTTAAGTCCTTCTAAACCGGATGTTTTATGGGAATTCAAATTTGATGAAACTCAAAATAATAGTAAGGAGCGTATCTTTTGCAAAGACAAAAAAGTATATTTTGGAGCACAAGGACCGGAAGTTTCTTCGGTATATGCTGTCGATTCAAAAACAGGAACACAGTTGTGGAAAAGGGATTTTGCAGGGGACAATATTGAATACATTACTGAGGATACTGATAATATCTGGGGGTATACCCGTAAAGGAAAACTATTTGAACTGGACATAAATAATGGCGAAATAGCATTTGAAACAAAACTGACTACACAGCCTATTTCGAATATTGAATTTCCGGAAGGAGATTCTATATATTATTATTGCGATGCCGGTTTGATTCAATATGAACTGGAAGGCAAGGACGAAAACGTAATGTACATGCGAACTTCTATTCTTGATAATATTTATAGCGCTTATCTGAAAATAATTCGATAACAAATAGAAAAAAGCTGTCTCAGTGGTGAGGCAGCTTTTTTTGTGTATAAACTTTTTGATTTGTATATTGTAAAGTATTATTCCTGATTGAAAAAGAAATAGTTGCAACTGCCAGGTTTTAAAGAGAACGTTTAGAAATTAGATTTCAACTATTTATAATCTATAATTTCAAATAGCAGCTCATATCTGTCACCTAGTTTTTTCTTTAACCGTTGTTTGCTTTTTTTGATAGCATCGATTGTCACACCCAGTAAACTGGACATTTCGTAATTATTATAATCTAATTTTTGAAGCATTATTATTTTAAGGTTAGATTCTTTTAACTCCGGAAAATTTTCCATTACTGTATTATAAAAATCACCGTGCTGTTTTATGAATTCTCTTTTAAAAGAATTCCAGTTTTCATCGGTCATCAGATGAGACTTTAATATTTCCTGCAGCTTTACCTTTTTTTCTTCAAGATGTATTGAAGAGGAGTTTTTAATTTCTTCCAGTTCATTTTCTAAAATTGAGATCTGCTTATTTTTATTTTTAAGGTATTCAGCATAGATGTTTATATCAGAACTGGCATCGTTAAGCTTCTTTTCAAAAAGCAGCCTGTCATTTTCAAGTTTTATTTTTTTTGTCTGTAATTTTTTATTTAAATAGCTATAGGTAATCAGACTTAATACTATTGTTAAGACTGAAATTAGAATTAAGATACCTTTGATTTTTTCACCCTGTTCTAATTGTAATCGAATTTTATTCGTATCATTTTCATACTTCTCTTTTTGAATAAGCCAGTACGATCTTTGCAATACTGTATTGCCGTTTGTTTTAAGAAGATATTCTTCAATTTGTTTAAGCTGGCGTCTTAACATTAGTTCTTTTTCAGGATTTTTGCCATTTAGAATACTGAGCTTTAATTCAATGATTTCTTTTAATGAACTTCTGTAGTACGATTTTGAACTTGCAATTTTTGCGGCTCTTTCCAAAATTTTTTCAGTTTGAAATGTATCTTTCAGCTTTAAAAGAATTTTGGCTAATAGTATCGAAGCATACATCTCATTCTTGTCAATATTGAATTTTTGAGAATAGAAAATATCTTGTTTTAAGAAACGTACAGCATCTTTCAGATTTCCTTTTTTTTCATAAACAAGTGCTTTGTCGCCTAATATTTTTGCATATCTGACGCTGTCATTTATTTTTAATGCGATGGTTTCAGATTGATTAAAATAGCGCATTGCATTTGATAAATCATTAGTTCTCAAATAACAGTTGCCAATTGCATTTAAAACTCCCGCAGATTCTGAAGAGGGTTTTTCCATATACTGCATGGATTTTTTATAATAGCCAATAGCAGAATTATCTTCTACGGTAGACATTATCCAGCCAAAGAATTTAAAAGTTTCTTCGGGTAAAATCATTTCTGAGACATCAATCTGACTACTTTCTTCCATTGTTTTGAGTACAATTGGAATTAGTTTATCAATCTGGCAATAGAAATATAAATATTTTGAATAATTCAATTGGGTCCAGATAATAAGACTGGGGTCATTTAGTTTTTTGGATTCTTCAATTGATTTTAAAAAATAATGCTCACTTCTTTGATTTATTTTGTCAAAAAATACAGAAAAGCCATTTGCAAGCAGTGCATGGTATAAAATATGTGATTTTTTACTTGAAGATTTCTTTAAAAAAGACAAACGTTTTTTTAGTGCTACAGTGTCTTTTTTAGCATTATTTTCTTTGATGATTACAGATTCAATATCACTGATTAAATCTGTAGAAGATGAAGATGGTTTTTGAGCATATAATTGTGTAATAGAAACAAAGGCGAATAAGACAAAAAATAATCTAATTTTTTTTGTAGAGAAAATCATTTTGTGACAGGGGCTTAGAGGTAGCTAAACTATAAAAAATAATGTTTTAGTTAAAAAAAAGTTGAACACAGGACTAAATTATTTCATGGTAATAGTCTGAAAATCTTAAATATAAAATTTTTCTTATACGGTTTAAAAAATCATTTTAAGTATGGTAAGAAATTTTTTGAAAAATATCTGGCGGCACTTGTTATGGTTTGTGGGAATATTTTTATGTAATGAAATTAGAAGAAATTGCTGTGGAATATTTGTAATAGAAAGTCCAAAATTTTTGCTTTGACACTCTTTTCCGAATGCTAAGAAAGAATGTTTTTTTGAAGTATTTGTAAACTAGTTATTTGTGTTTTTATGGTTCAAATTTGTCCTCGTTTTGTCTCTCCCGATTATTTAGTTAATCATTTTTTTTAAAATAATTTCGGCGTTTATTTTAACATATCTAAAAGGATCTTTTATCACACCAAATTATTAAATTTTTAAATGATGTTTATGAAAACAAAATTACTATTAATGTTGTGTCTTTTTTGTGCAACAATGTCAAATTATGCACAAAGTTCAGCTTCTCAGTCAGGAATCGCAGTGCAGGGTATTGCCAGAGATGCTAATAATACTACTTTATTAAATCAGACTATTAATCTTACGTTTACGCTGTATTACCTGGATGCCTCGAGTATTGAACAGACTATTTATAAAATCACTAAAAATGTAACGACTGATGCTTTTGGGGTGTTCTCTGATGTAATAGATCCAACAGCGGTTAATAACAGCTTATTTGCTAATAATCCCGCTTATCTTAGAATTGAGAAAGGAACAGAGGTTATTTCTGATGAAAAATTACGTCATGTACCATATGCTATTTCTGCTAATAATGGTGTTCCCACAGGTTCTATTATGCCTTTTATTGGTACTGTTGCTCCTGAAGGATGGGCACTTTGCAACGGAGCTGCTTTGCCAACAACAGCAAAGGCTTTGATTGCAATGGTAGGAAGTAATGCACCAAACTTGCAAGGTATGTTTCTAAGAGGAACCGGAACAAGCCCTGTAAATAGTCAGGCAGGACCTGCTTTAAAAGGAACACAAGGGGACGCTTTTAAAAGCCATAATCATAGTGCATCAGCAAGTGATTCCGGGCATACTCATGGATATGGGGACGTATTTTATTCTGAAGGCGGTAAAGGAGGTACAGTTACTGTAACTAGTAATATAGGAATAAATGGTAATACAGATAATGATAATATGGGGCTTGAAATTAGGAGAACTAGTGATACCGGACATGCAAATATATCTGTAACCACAGCAAATTCAGGAGATACAGAAACAAGACCTGTTAACTACGGTGTAAACTATATCATTAAATTGTAAGGCTGTAATTATGAAGAAAATAATTGCAGTTCTCGGAATGTTTGTTCTGGGAGCGGGACTTTATGCTCAAAATACTAATGGAGCTAAAATAGTACCCGTTTCGCAGGCAATTCAAAAAAATGGTTTCAGCATACAGGTTGGACTTCCGTTTTTAGGACAAAATAAAACAGGGACAAGGCGTACGAATCCTGCTGATATTCGTTTTCCATGGAATACACTGTATTTATATAACACATTTGCAGAAGAATCTTTTGACGTTTCAAAAGGGTTTTATGGAGATAAGATTTTGATTACATGGAATTTAAGAGCCAATGAAAACCTGGTAAAAAGTATCAAGATTTACAGAAGAGTCTACACAGAGACGGGAAATCTTCCTTATAATTTAGTAGTAGGCCTTTCTTCTTCAGAAACTACTTATGAAGATAAATATGTAGAGGGTGGCGTTTTGTATGAATATAAGGTAGAAGCCCAGGGAATTAGCGGAACACCGGGGTTGTATAGTACTTATATTACCGGTATAGGATACAGAAATCCTACCGCTGTTGTAACGGGAAATATTAGTTATAAAGGTGGAAATCCAGTTAGTGATGTTGTGGTAACAGCAACTCCAAGCGGCAGTGCTGTTGTAAAAGGAAGTGCTTTGAATATTCCTGCTTCGGGTTTTGTAGATATTAAAGATTTAAAAACAGTAATTTCGAATTCAGCAACTTTTCAGGCATGGGTAAAACCAAATGGAGCTTATGCAAGCGATTCAGAAGCTGCGATCAGACTGTTTAATATTTCCAGTTCGACAAGCAGTGATAATATTGATGTTACAGTAAAACTGAATGCAGTCAGTAAATCAATAGATGTTACTATTGGCGGGAATAAATATACAATAGAGAACTATTTTCCTTCAGGTAATTTAAACTCAAGAGGAAATGATCTGCTTGTACCTGTTTCAGAATTCAATAAGTCTTTTGTACATTTTTCTGTTGTAGTAAATGACAACCAGACTCCTTTATTATATATTAACGGAAGACAGATTACACAGGCTTATGTAACGGAGGCAGACAGTAAACTGAAAGGTGTTGATGCCTCTTATACTGCTCCTTATTTTAAAGCAACAATCCCTACCGGTACAACAAAACTTTCTGGTGTGACCTGGGATAATGCTAAAGTTGGAGGAGGAAAATCAAGTTATGTTGACGAAATAAGAATCTGGAAGGCGGCATTAGAATCGGCTGTAATCAGAACTGATTATTCCAGATTCATTAGCGGAAACGATTCCAGAATGGTCACTTACCTGAGAGCAAATGAAAAAGCAGGAAAATATGCTTATGATTTATCCCGAAGCGGATTTAACTTTAATCAAAATCACGGTAAACTTTGGGATGCCAATACAGCAGAAAGCAGTAAAGTTTTATGGGCAGCTGAGGCAGATAATTATCCAACAACATCCCAATTAGGTGTTTTAGGTGTAACTGACAGCAAAGGAAATTACCAAATCAGCGCGATTCAGTATTCGGGTACAGGAGAATCTTATAATATTACTCCAATGTACGGTCAGCATAAATTTGAACCAAACCAGCAGCTGGTTTATTTAGGACTGGGGTCTGAAGTAGTCAATAAAATTGATTTTGTCGATCAGTCTTCGTTTAGTTTTAAAGGTGTGGCAATATTTGATACAAGAGGCGTTTTTCCATCTTATGTATCAGTAGACGGTAAAAAAGCTAACAATGAAAATGATGCATGGATAGCAGGAGGAGCTAATATTCTTGATGAAGGATACAACTATTATGAAATCAATGGTGAAAAGTATTCTAAAGGGAAATACTGGAAAAATGATGCAGGAACTCCGGATGATAAATCGGATGATTATTTAGATCGTTATGCGACTATATACACAGCAGGAGCGAATGTATACATTGACGGAAATATTGTACTGGATGCCAATAATATTCCGGTAGTTACAGATGACAATGGTTATTTTGATGTAAGTGTTCCTATTGGAAAACATTATATCACGATAAAAAAAGACGGCCATCAATTTGTTTATGATGGACGTTTTCCGGCATCAACAAGTGAATTTAAAGAGTTTTTTGAAGATTCTAATGAACCGGTCTATTTTGTAAACAACACTAAAGTTACCGTAGTAGGTAAAGTAGTAGGAGGCTCTGTAGAAGCTGAAAAACCGATTGGTTTTGGAGGTGAAGGCGTGGTAACAAAAACTATTACCGATGCCGGAATTACAAAAAATCTGGAAGTCAGCGCTAAAAACAATATTGGTAAAGCTGGTTTTAAATTAGGATATGCACCGGTTGGGGCCAATGTAACCGATTATACCAAGTTTAATTATACCACCAATACGACTTCGGGAGAATACAGAGTTGCAGTAATGCCATTAAAATATAATCTGGAGGCCAATGATTTGGTAATTAATAGCAATACAGGCATTAAGTTATTAAAAGCCGGAACTACTGAAACATTTGATTTTTCTGTGATCCCAGTTGCTAAAACGCCTGAATTTAAGTATAAAGAAAACAGTATCGATAAAACGTTAACCGCAGCTCCATATCATTACGAGAAAAGTTTTACCTACAGATCAACTCCGGTATTACAGGTAACAGAGCAGACTTCTGATAAGACAATCGATGTTGGAGGAACAAAAGTAGCGACAGACAATTTTGCAACACCCGTTTACACACAGTTTATGGCGTATAAAATTGTTATGAATCGTTTTGAACGTTACACCAACAATGATTCAGGAACTGCTGTAGAAGTAAAAGTCCCTGTAACAGATGGTGAATTGGTAAAAACAAACAACCTTGCTCTGCCGGATTCAGAAACGATTACAGCAGATGGAAGTACTTTGACATATGCATTTAAAGGAGGAATTCCTTCCATTACACCTCCGTTTGAGATCAAAAGCACTTTAGAGTACCGATTAAACGAAGTCAGTTATCCGGTTGAGAATTTTAAAGATACCGGAATTATTTTAGGTGGAAGAGCTGACGGAAGCCAGACTTTTGTAACAGCAGCACCGGATATTCCTGCAATTATTTTAAGAGATCCGCCGGGATCGAATAGTTTTGCCACAATTGAAGCAGGCGAAAGTATTTCGTTTACATCCGAAGCTACTTTTGCGCATCAGGAAGGAGTATCGGAAGAGCTTACCATTGCAGGCGGAATGTACTTTGAACTTCAGGGAGGTTTAGTTCCTACACCAAAAGTATCAATAGAGCAGGAAAATTCAGCAGTTACAGGTGTAGGTATTTCCAAAACTTCTCAGGATGGTAAAAGTGTAACAAGCACCTATACCTTTAGTAAGGCAATTTCAACCAGTGATGCCCCTGATTATGTAGGTTCTGATGGAGATTTATACATCGGAAACTCAAAAAACATATTTTATGGATCGTATGATAACATCGAAACGTCTAAAACAATACCACAAAAATTTGTAAATGGTGTGGCTGTTCCGTTAAGTCCTGCAGAATATGTAAACTTAGGTACAGCAAATGCTCCGGTGTATGTGAGTAAACAAAAGGCGCTTAGTTTTGTGGATAAGCCTACCGAAACATTTTTTATGTATTCGCAGAAGCATATTTTAACCACTTTAATTCCGGAATATGAGTTGTTTATTACAACTAATCTGAATGGCCCGGATCCTAACTCTGCTGCAAATGTACAGAAGAGAGAAGAATATAAAGAGAAGATAAGACTGTGGCGAAAAGTGATTCTGGATAATGAAAGAGTTAAATATACCGCTAAAAATGATCGTGCTGCCTATAAAACAGGTCTGGCAGGCGTGATAGCAAACTTTACTAAAGGAGTTAAAGAAGCTTATGATGACATTAGCTTTGCGGCATCCAAAGAAAAATTGTCGAATCAGCTTACTCAGTCGAATCTGATTAAAAATATGCTTGAATCTGAATTTGAGAAAAACATTTCTTTTGATGCAGGTTTAGGATCGTATTCCCGTAGTGTAGAAACAAGTGTAGTATCGGCAGAATCTACTTCATATAATGTAGTTATTGATCAGTCGGTAGCAGCGATACTTGGTACTTCAGTAAATAAAGTTGGTCTGGAATTTAACACAAAAGCGTTTTTTCAACAAGATTTTAATTCATCATTATCTACAGAAAAAGCAACAACGACAAACATAAATTATACTTTTAAAGATAATGATAAAGCGAACTTTTTAAGCGTAGATGTAGTCAATTCTTTTGATGGTAACGGGCCTGTCTTTATTACTCAGGGAGGAAGAACTTCTTGTCCGTATGAAGATGCAGAGCAAACTCATTTTTATAATAAAACAGACTATAGCGCTACAGCAACTACGATTAATGAGCTGCCGGAAGATAAACGTGAAAAATTAAGTTTTGCTACTCAAAAAGTGGAAGTTCCTGTACTTATGGTAACAAATAGTGATGTTAGCAATGTAGTAGAAACTAAAAATGCTGAATTTGAATTAAAGCTTCAAAACAACAGTGCATCCGGTGCTGATGCTGATTTCTTATTAGTTGTAGACAATACCACTAATCCAAATAATGCTGTAATTAATGTTGAGCCAAATGGTACGATTGTAAATGTACCTTATGGAAAAGAAGTGATCTATAAACTGACTTTAGGTAAATCTATTTCAGATATTTATGATTATAAAGACATAAAAATCAGACTACAGTCATTATGTGATGGTGCAGATGTAAGTTCAGAAGTGCTTATTTCGGCAAGTTTCGTTCCGTCATGTTCTAGTGTAACGGTAAGCGCACCGCTGAACAACTGGGTTTACAATAGAGAAAAAGCGTTTAATACAGATGGATCAACCAAGCCGTTAGCAATAAATTTAACGGGTTATAACACCAAGTTTAAGAGTTTCAAGAAAATTGATCTGGAGTATAAATTAGCGACAAGTCCAAACTGGATTCGTCTGCATACGTATTACGGAACTCCTGAATTTTATAATGAGGCTGTAAAAAACAATGAAACTCAAATCACATCGATAGGTGCAGCGGTAAGTTTAACCTACAATTTTGATATTGCAGCTTTAAAATTAGCAAATGGCAATTATCAAATTCGAGCCAGAAGCACCTGTACGAATGATACAGAATTTATATCTGAAATCATTTCAGGGCTTGTTGATTTAAGTGCGCCTCAGTTATTTGGAACACCACTGCCGACAAACGGTATTTTAAGTGCCGGAGAAGATTTGAAAGTAAGTTTTAACGAAAATATTTTCTATAACCCGGCAGTAAGTACCATCGAAATAAAAGGACAGACAAATCAGTTAAAAATTGATCATAATGTAAGCTTACATTTTGAAGGAAGCAGCAATACAGCAGTAATCAATAATCCGAGAATTAGTTCAGGAAATTTAAGTCTTGAATTCTGGATGAATAATGAAACCAAAGCTTCAACTGCTTCTGTCATTTCTCAGGATGGTGGTTTAAATATAGGATTAAGTAATGGAAATATTTCGTTTACATTAGGAGACGTTACCGTACAAGGTGGATTTAAAAACGATAATCTGTTTCATCATTATGCCTTTACCTATAACAGCAGTAACGGTGATTACAGAATTTTTGAAGATGATGTTGAAATTGGTTCCAAAAGTGGTAAAGCCAATACACAATTTGCCAATAACAATACGTTGACAGTTGGAGGAAACACATTTGCAGGAAATGTACATGATCTTCGTTTATGGAATAAAACAGTGAGCAGAGAAGATTCTTATGCAAAAATGTATACTAAATTAATTGGTAATGAAGCTAATCTGGTTGGTTTCTGGCCAATGAATGAAGGACGAGATGCTTTAGCCAAAGATTTGGCAAGATTTAAGCATGCGACTGTAAATACTTCATGGGATATCAAGCCAAAAGGAAATTCATACGACTTTAATAACGGACAGTATCTGGTTATGGACAATGTTAATTTTGTTCAGGTAACTAAAGAAATGGACGCTACTATGGAGTTTTGGATTAAAACAGGTACTTCACAGGAAGCTACTATTTTCTCCAACGGAAAAGGAGATGGTACAGACGTTGTTCAAAGCAATGGATTGTCTAATAAATGGTCTGTTGATATGACTAACACAGGTAATCTTTTACTGAACAGTGAAGGTAAATCTTATGTATTGACATCAAAAACGGTTGCTGATAACACATGGCATCATGTAACTTTATTGTTCAACAGAGCCGGTTCGTTAAGAACTTATGTAGATACACAATTAGTATCTTCAAACCAGATGACAGCTATTGGAGGTTTCTCCGGAAATAAAATCTGGCTCGGAGCAAGGGGAGCAAAAGATCTTTCAGGAAAAGAAACTGTTGATCGTGTCTTTACGGGTAAGATAGACGAATTCCGTTTGTGGAATACGCTTCGTAATCTCGAGCAAATCAACAGAGACAGTTACAATGAGGTTGATGTTGAAAGTATCGGTTTATTATTGTACTCACGATTGAATGTTCCGGATCCGGTTACGGCAAACGGACCAAGATATTATCATGCAGACACCAATCAGACTGTAGTGGTAAACAACGCAGTCTTAAGCAGCGGAACTGTAAATTATTCAAATGATGCACCGGCGATTCAGCCTGAACGACAGCTGGTTAAATTTGTCACCACAAATGTTATTAAAGACGGTGAAATGATTATTGCACCGGTCGTTACAGACTGGGCATCATTAGAAGGACAGATTTTAGATATTACCGTGCACAGAATGTTTGACAGTGCCAATAATATGCAGGAATCACCGGTTACATGGACTGCTTATGTTAATCGTAACGAAGTAAGCTGGTTTGCCGAAGGATACAATGAAATTGTTGACCTAACAAAGAATAGCGGCGAAACCAAAACTTTCGAAATTACACTGGTTAACAAAGGAGGAAAACAACAGCCGTATACCATTAGTAATGTACCAGGCTGGTTAAGTTTAAGCAAAACAACCGGATCTATTGATCCTAACAGTAAAACGATTATTAAGGCTGTAGTCAATGAAGATGTTGCTGTTGGCGAGTATCTGGAGAATTTGTATTTACAGACTGATTTTGGTTACGATCAGAAATTACAGGTAAAATTAAGAGTGCTGGCTCCGGAACCAAACTGGAGTGTTGATCCGACCCGTTTTGATTACAGTATGAACATCATCGGAAAAGTAAAAGTAGACGGCGTACTTTCTGCAGATTCTTACGATAAAATTGCTGCTTTTTATAATGAAGAAGCAAGAGGATCTGTAAAACTGGTTTACAATGAAGCTTATAAAGAATATTTTGCCTTTTTGACGATTTACAGCAATACAAATTCAGGGGAAAATCTGAAATTTAAAATCTGGGATGCGTCTCAGGGCAAAATTTTAGAAGCTTCTTTGGAGTCCAATTTATCTGTTACTTTTATGAATAACGAAGTATTAGGAACCTTAAGCAAGCCTTATATTTTTGTAAATTCAGGTTTAATAGAACAGGAAGTTAAACTGAACAAAGGATGGACATGGATTTCTTTAAATGCCAATGACACTAATTTTTCAGATTTAAATACACTGACAAAAAATTTAACTTTAGAAACTTCTAACCGTATTTTGAGTCATTCTCCAGCGTTGTTAGATACTTATTTTAAAGATAAATCAAATCCTGCAAACAGCGGATGGTCCGGTACGATTAGTGCTAACGGAGGACTTTCTTCTACTAAAATGTACAAAATAAATGTTACAGAAGAGCAGACCTTAAAAATCAAAGGAAAAAGTGTAGATGTTACGACATGGAGTTTCCCAATAAAAGAAAACTGGAACTGGCTTGCTTATCCTTTAGGATCTAATCAGACTACAAATGAGGCTTTGGCTTATTTTGATGCAGCTGACGGAGATGTTATTAAATCTCAGAATCTGTTTGCGATCTATGATCCTATTATTGGATGGAACGGAACATTAAAATATTTAGAAGCCGGAAAAGGGTACATGATTAAATCAAGTAAAGACCAGACTTTTAAGTATCCTGATAATTTAGAGAAAAGCAAAACCGGAAAACCGGCTTCAAACAATGAGCAGGAAGCGATCGCATCAGAATTCAAACAGTATTCACAAAATATGAATGCGGTTGTTTTACTTCCGCAGGGATTCGATGAATTGTTTGTGTACGATTCAAAAGGTGTTCTGAAAGGAACTGCAAAAAATCAGACGATAAACGGAAAAGAACTAAGTTTCATAACCATTTTTGGTGAAGATACAGAAGAACTTTCATTTACGCTGGGAGACGGATTTACGAAAAAAGGAACTTCTAAATCGTTCACTTTTAAAGGAAATGAAGTACTGGGAACCATTACGGATCCGGTTATTTTAGAAGAAGTTTCAAAAAGTGAAAACAGTATTTATCCAAACCCTTTTGCAACAACTTTGAACATCGAACTTAATGCAGCTAAAAAGCAGGAAGTAAACGTTCAGCTTTACGCAGTAAACGGTCAGTTGGTATTTAGCCAAAAGGCGATTATTGAAAGCGGCAGCAATGTGATTTCAATTTCTCCAAATATAGCCGAAGCTATTTATATAGTAGAAGTAGAAGTTGATGGAAAAGTGGTAAGAACTAAAGCTGTAAAAAAGAAATAATTAAAAATTGAGCTCCTAAAACAGCTTTTAAAGTTTGTTTTAGGAGTTTATAATCAATTAAAAATGAGAAATTATATCCATATAATACTATTGCTTTTTGTACTAAGCAGTACTGTATTTGGCCAATCGCCGGACTGGTCAGTAAATGAAAATAAATTTCAGTATACCATGTCATTTGAAGGTTTCGTTAATGTTGACGGAAAAAACTTAACAAGCGCCAATGATAAAGTAGCCGCTTTTGTAAATGGAGAATGCCGCGGAATTGCCAGCCCGATTTATGTAGCAAGTGAAAAAAAGTACGTAGTTTATTTAACGGTTTTTTCCAATACAGACAGTGAAGTAGTCAATTTCAAAATCTACGATGCTGCAAACAATGCTGTAAAAAATGTAGAAAAAACAAAAGTATTTGAAAATAACAAACACTATGGTGATTTGTTCCAGGCTTATAGTTTTGCAAGCCCGGCATTGCGAACTGAAGCAGCAATTTTAGATTTCAGTTTTAAGGATTTAAAAACTGCTAAAATTATTGATGGCTCACAAATAACACTTTACGCTGCTAAAGGCACAAATGTTTCGGCATTGAATGCTTTGTTTGAATTAAGCCCCGGAGCCAGCTTGTTCATTGGAACAGCCAATAAAATTTCAGGATCAAATGCTATAGATTTTACTAACCCTGTATTGTTTCAGGTACTTTCAGAAGATCAGTCAGTCGTAAAACAATGGACAGTGACTGTTAAATTAGGTACTGCACAATTTTACAAAAAAGATGCGGTATGTTATGCCGGCGGGGTTATCAAAGTTTTGTACGGTGAGAATGAAGCCATAGCTGATTTGACAAAAGACGGTATCAAAATTAGTACTCAAAACATTCAGAATGGCCAAACCATTTTTAGCAATCTGGAAGCCGGTAAATACAATGTGAGTATAGGTGGTACTACAAAAGAAATAGTAATAAATCAAAAACAATAATAATGAAAATTAAGCAATACTATATTTTGACATTAGTCATGTTTCTGTTTTTGGCTTGTTCAGATATTGAAGAAAGAACTATTTATGCTAAAAGCATTTCTTTTGTGCATGCTGATGGTTCAGAATTATCCGAAAATGAATGTATCAGCCCAAATGTAAAATACGGAATAAAAATCGAAACTAATTTTGTTGATATAAACCGACCTTTTAGGGTAGATTATTCTGTAAACGGAGTGATATATGCAATGACTTTTACAGTAAATACGTCTCAGGTTAATCCAATCACGCTGACTAATGGTGATAACGCAGCACAAATAGTAGGAACTGACCATAAAGCAGTGCTCAAGTATGTTGACCAGGGCGATTTTGAACTGGTAGAATAAATAAAGAAGCCAAAGTTTTTTAAGATAGAGCTGTCAAATTATTGACAGCTCTTTTTTTAGTCGTATTTGTCTTTAGGTCTAAATTTTTCAGCTTTAATTAATCGATTCTGTTTTGATCACTGCTTTGTAAATTATCAATTTTGACAAGATAAAACAGTATTATTACTATCAATAGAAGTTGAGTCGGAATTCCCCATGATAAAAAGGATATGCCTTAAGAACCAAAGAAGCTGAACAGCGGCTCTTTATTTCTTTCTCACTCTTGGGAGTTCTCTCCAGTTGTAACTTTTATGTACTATTTTCCAGTTATCTTCATATTTAAGAATTAAAAAATAGTCTGTAAAAGCCCGCCAATTGGGTACAATAATTTCCACTTTTGCTATTGCGGTATTTTTTTCGATATCAATCGAAATAATACGACCAAATTCTGTTAGATTTTTCGCCGGCTTTTATGTTCGAAATGTATTCTTCGCCAGAGCGTGTCCATAACGTGTCATTTGCAACGCTGTACAGATTAAAATTGGGATGAAAAGCCTTTCGGAGTCTTTCGGGCTGTCCGTTTGCTGTACCTTCAATGTAATCCTGCAGGATTTCTGTAATTTGATCTGAATCATTTTTTATAATGGTGTGAGTGTTTTTAAAGTTCGTTTTTAAAATTGCGATTACCTCATTAGCTACTTTAGAAGCAGCACTCGGGTCTTGTCCGGTTACAAACCTGCTGTCTGCCATGTAAAATGCATCTCCGCCTTTATCAGAATACATAAAATTACCTTCATTATTTTTAATTAAATAAATTTTGGGTTATTTTGCCCCTTGAAGAATTTGAACTTTTTTTAAATATTTTTTCTTCGGTATTAATTTTAATCCCAGTAACCTCCAAAAACTATTTTTATTAATACCCTTTTTATTGAAATAAAATATTTCGGGCAAGGGAAGAGCTACAGTTTTATTTTCGCACTCATTTTTATACTTTATCAGATCATAAAACAGAAACTCCTTTCTGTTGGAATATATTATGCGACCATTATCCCACCTGATCTTGTCATGCATGGTTTTGTAGAAATACAATTCAAAAAGAGGTTTTATCCTGCCTTCTTTTTCTGCTTTTCGGACAATATGAGTCATGCTAATATTGTCCGGATAGTCAAAAACTGATTTGTCTGATGTCTGTAATTCGTCAAATAAAAAATCACATTCGTCAAAACCTAAATATTCCGGGGCAGAAAATACTTTTTGATAATCCTGATTGTCCATAAATAAAGTTCTCATAACATCATTATTACGGTACAAACAAAATGTTCCTGTAATAAAGTCTTTATGGGCGCTTATGAGATCATATTTGTTTAGAATATCTGGTATAATGAAACTTCTGATATCCCCATAAACCATATCAATATCGCCATGTCCCCAAAAATCATATTTTCCCAGTAGATCCTGAAAAAACAGACCGAAGGCTGGTTTGAAATCACAGAATTTATACGCATTATCAAAATTGAGATCAAAACCCAGCCTTTTGCCAGCTTCGGCTTTCAGTTCGCCCAATGATTTGTGGATTATAATAACATTGGAGGGTTTATTTGGGATTTCCTGTGTATTGCCGGTTACAATTATAAAATCAATTGTTGGATTATAAATGCAGGATTTGATAAAATAAGGAAAATACCATGGATAATCCCCATACCAACAGGTAAGAAGGGCTATTGAATGCTGACTCATAAATTGTGTTTATTCTAAAATGATATTAGCGAAAACTTTTAAGGCTTAAAAAAAGTTGTTTTTACATCCAAATGTACTATTTTTTTGAAATTTTATAAACTTACAATTGTAAATATCTTCTCTCAATTGTACTGAATCAATAACTAAAATTATTAATCTGAAAAAGTAAAAGAGTAAATAAAAATTAAAATACTTTTCCTACTTTAGCTTTACTAAATTTTGAAGAGAATCCTTGATAAAATCAGCTCTAACGAGGTTTTGTCAGGAAAAAATGGAATTTTAGCAACGTGTTGATTATTAGTGTGTAAAATAAAAATAATGTTAAGTCGGAAAACCGAAACAGCGACTTTAAAAGATCTGAAAGTAGGGCAATTATACAATTTCAATTCATGAAGAAAATTACTTTTTTATTATTAACAACCCTTTTTAGTTATAGTTATTCTTACTCTCAGGGAACTTTAGAGCATACGTATAGTTCTGGTGTACAAAAAGCAAATATGTCTGGTGTTCTGGGAGTTAATACCGCTAATGGATTTAAATATTATACTTTCAACAGATCAACCAACTTAGTCGAAATTTACAATCAATCTCATGTACTAGAAACTTCTTTTACTATCCCATTGGATGCAGGGCATTTTCTTTCAGAGTTTATTTTTGTAACAGATAAGCTTTTTAATAATGATAACCAGATTGAGTTTTTGTACAAATCATATAAGACTGGTGATACTGATAATAAAAAAATGTACCTGTGTAATGATACGGGAGTTCTTCTGCAGAGTTTTCCAGGTAAGTATTATGCAGGAATAGTTAAAGATAATTCGAACAATTACAAAATGATTGTTTCAGGTGCACTGCAAAATCCTGCTACAAATTCATACGATTATGATGTTTATGGACTAACAGGAACATTATCAACGGAGCAACAGGATATTTTGACTCAAAAAACCGTCGTATTCCCGAATCCAAGTAACAACGTAATCAATATTTCGAATACAAGTAATACAGGCAGAGCTTCAACATTGCAAATATTTTCTGCAGATGGTAAAAAAGTATTAGAAGAAAAACATGCAGAAGAAGAGATTAAAATAGATGTTAGTGCATTGCAGAATGGAGTTTATATTTACAAACTGGGAGATAAGTCAGGGAAGTTTATAAAAAATTAAAATTCTTTAACAAGGATTTTTATAGTAGGGCTTTAAGTTAAAACTTAAGGCCCTTTTTTACTTTTGGAGATTAATTGGTTTTGTATTGTTTAGATTAAAAAATGCTTTATGGTTAGTTTTAAAATCATTATTAAAATCTGAAAATAGGAATCAGTTTTACAAAAAAATAAAACAATAAGAAAAGTAGGTTTAAATTGTTGATTGTTAGTGATTTGTTTTTGATGGGTGTGTATTTTGTCGATGAAATAGCATACTTAATGGAGAAAGTTTTCCGAATTAAAAACACTTCTATAATTTTACTTCATATTAAAACATTCGATCTATTACCTACTGCAAAGCGATCGGATTCATCCCTAATTTACATAAAATATTTTACTTCTAATTTCTTGTAAACTAATATCTTATGTATCATGAAAAAATTTACTTTGTCAGTTTGTTGTAACTGTATTGGTACTAACTATCCCTTTTTCAGAGATGTAGCAGTAAGCAGTTTAAAACAGGATTTTTCGGAAGATGTAAATGAACATGAGTGTTCAAATCTGTCGAGCGATGGTAAAAGTATAATCAGTTTAATTTTACTGATTGGACTTTTTTTGTTTTCTAATTTTTCAGCAGCCCAGGTAATTACTATTGATGGGCAAACAGGTGACTGGTCTGGTAATTCCAGCGTCAAGCATGTGCAGGATGCTTTTGGTAATGGTGTGGTTGATAATCAGTTTACCGAAGGGTCTAAAGATTTTTTACTGGCTTCAAATTTGTCCTGGGTAATAGGACAAACCAAAGCTAAAAATGATATTGCCAATGGAGGTTTCGGATTGGCTAATCAGGTAAAATATGTTGATGCCAATAATGTAACACAAACCCTTAACGGAAGTTTCCTTGTTTTTGCAGGAGACAGGACATCAAACAATGGAGACGCCCAGATTGGATTCTGGTTTTATCTAAATGCAACAGCCCCTGTAGAGATTAATGGCAGCAGGTATTTTGCCCCACCACATGTTCGGGGAGATTTGCTGGTTTTGGCAGATTTTACAGGAGGTGGTCGATTAGGTACCGTAAAAGTGTACCGATGGATAGGAGGTGGAGCAGTTACACCCGGTTCATCAGTTGTTCCGAACACAGACGGCAATCTGGAAACGACAAATATTGCGAGTATTGTTGCAGAAAATAATACAGGAAACTCTACTGTTCCTGCCGGATGGAATTTTACTTCAGGACAGTATCAGGCAAATGAATTTTATGAAGGTTTCGTAGATTTGGGAGCGATAGGCGGTAATACCAATTTTACCTGTTCTGCAACCGTTTTGCTTGAAACAAGATCCTCTCAGTCAGTTACTGCTTCACTAGATGATTTTATTGGAAGTACATTAGGAAACGTGCCTACAGTAACAGTAAATTCACCAACAGTTTGTGATGGACAAAGCGCTACCATTACAGCTACTCCGGGCAGCCCGGGAAATTATACTTATTCATGGACTGTGCCTCAGGGAGCTAATAATCCTGGTAATGTAGCCAGTTTTAGTGCAACAATAGGAGGAACATATTCGGTTATTATTACCAATCAGGAAGGCTGTCCTTCTTTATCAGGAAGTGGAACATTTACTGTAAAACCAGTAGCAACGGTTAGTGTCAATAATCCTTCTGTTTGTAACGGCACATCGGCAACTTTGACAGCAACTCCTTCACTTGCAGGGGGAACTTACTTATGGAATACAGGCGCTACTACCGCTTCGATAACTGTAAGTCCATCGGAAACAACAATTTATTCAGTAGTTTATACTTTGAATGGCTGCCCAAGTCCATCTGCATCAGGAACTGTTACTGTAAAACCGGTACCAACAGTTAGTGTCAACAGCCCTTCAGTCTGTAACGGAACATCGGCAACTTTAACTGCAACTCCTTCACTACCGGGAGGAACTTATTTATGGAATACGGGAGCTACTACTGCTTCAATTACCGTAACTCCATCAGAAACTACAATCTATTCTGTGGTTTATACTCTGGATGGCTGCCCAAGTCCATCAGCTTCAGGAACCGTTACTGTAAAACCAGTACCGACCGTTAGTGTCAACAGTCCTTCAGTTTGTAACGGAACATCGGCAACTTTAACTGCAACTCCTTCACTACCGGGCGGAACTTATTTATGGAATACAGGAGCCACTACCGCTTCGATAACTGTAACTCCATCAGAAACCACAATCTATTCTGTTGTTTATACTTTAGACGGCTGCCCAGGTCCATCGGCTTCAGGAACGGTTACCGTAAAACCAGTACCGACAGTTAGTGTCAATAGTCCTTCTGTTTGCAACGGAACATCGGCAACTTTAACAGCGACACCTTCACTTGCTGGTGGAACCTATTTATGGAATACAGGAGCAACTACCGCTTCGATAACTGTAAGTCCATCGTCAACTACTACTTATTCTGTGGTTTATACTTTGGATGGCTGCCCAAGTCCATCGGCTTCAGGAACCGTTACGGTAAAACCAGTACCGACAGTTAGTGTGAACAATCCTTCAGTTTGTAATGGTACATCGGCCACTTTAACAGCGACACCTTCACTTGCTGGTGGAACCTATTTATGGAATACAGGAGCAACTACAGCTTCTATAACCGTACGTATTCTGTGGTTTATACTTTGAATGGCTGTCCAAGTCCATCAGCTTCAGGAACCGTTACCGTAAAACCAGTACCAACAGTTAGTGTCAACAGTCCTTCTGTTTGCAACGGAACATCGGCTACTTTGACTGCGACCCCTTCACTTGCAGGTGGAACTTATTTATGGAACACTGGTGCTACTACAGCTTCTATAACTGTAACTCCATCAGAAACTACAATCTATTCTGTGGTTTATACATTGAACGGCTGTCCAAGTCCGTCAGCTTCAGGAACCGTTACTGTAAAACCGGTACCAACAGTCAGTGTTAACAGTCCTACAGTTTGTAACGGTACATCAGCAACTTTGACTGCAACGCCTTCACTTGCTGGCGGAACTTATTTGTGGAATACAGGTGCAACTACAGCTTCGATAACCGTAAGTCCATCGTCAACTACTATTTATTCTGTGGTTTATACTTTGAATGGATGTCCGAGTCCATCTGCCTCAGGAACAGTTACCGTTATTACAATTCCAACAGTAACTGCAGATCCGAAAAATGTTTGTATTGATGGTTCGGTAAATCTTACCGGGCTTCCTTTAGGCGGAACCTGGAGTGGTGACCATGTAACAGGAAATACTTTTAGTGCTAATGGCCTTAGTGCGGGATCTTATGTGGTTACTTATACCATTTCGGGTGCTAATGGCTGTTCCAGAAGTGTTAATACTACAATCACTGTCAACGCATTGCCAACAGTAACAGCAGATGCTAAAAATGTTTGTTCCGGAAGTACTGTCGGACTTACGGGTTCTCCTTCTGGCGGAACCTGGAGTGGGGAAAATGTTACAGGTAATACTTTTAATGCAACAGGTCTTTCTGCTGGTTCTTATACCGTGACTTATACCTATATGAATTCCGTAACAGGTTGTCAGAAATCGGCTAATGCGACAATAGTAGTTAGTAATTGCAGCACTGCTTTATGTACCTATACTCAGGGATACTATGGAAATCTGGGAGGTAAATCTTGTGCAGGCGGGGTTACGTATTCAACAAAAGAACTAATTGCCAAAGCATTATCTTCTTATCCTGATCATAAAATGGTTATCGGAAAAGCCGGAAATTCATTTTGGATGACAGACAGTGCTGCTGATATTGATAAAATTATAGAGATTTTGCCTGGCGGAGGAAACAGTTATGCATTAACTTTGGGCGGTGACAAAGAAATAACAACAATATCCGGCAGTTACCTGAAAAAAGGAACTATAAATAATACTTTGTTGGCTCAGACTATTACTCTGGGACTTAATTTAGGTATTGACAGCCAGTTAGGTCATCTTGAACTGCATTCCGGAAAACTGGCTGTTGCAGAGCCTGAGGGAGGATGCGGATCCAACACTCCAAAGCCAAGAAGCTGTTCTTATGGTGAATATACGCCAACCATTAACGAGTACAAATATTATGATATACCCGCGATTGTAAATCTTTTACCAAACAAAACAGTTCAGGGATTGTTTGAAATGGCAAATAAAGCCTTGGGAGGAGATCCTCTTCCGGCAGGTATAACTTTGTCAGGACTTGCGAATGCTGTTGATATAATTAACAATGCATTTGACGGCTGTAAAATTTCAATGGGCTACGACCAGACTCCTTTGACTTGTATTGAGGACAGAGCTTCGTTTGTTGTTTATCCGGTTCCGATAGTTGATTATCCTACCATTCATTATAATTTTAACTATCCTACCAATGTGACAATACAGGTGAGAAGTTTTAATACAAATGGAACAGTAGTTTATAGTCAATCTGATGTTTTTGATGGAAGTGACACAGACAGAGATGTTATTGTCAACTATAATTTTAATACAGGTGTACCACAAATTTATTTTATAAGGGTGATTACTAATATCGGCTCTAGCTCGAAACAAGTAATATCTCATTGATTGTTTTTTAAATATATTGAACAAATCCCGGTTGCATAACGTAATCGGGATTTTTTTTATAAATGAGGTTTCAGATTAAGGTTTATTTTTTTTCTTCAGACATCGTCCTCTGGGTTCATCGCCTTCACGAAGTACAATTTCAGAATGCAGAAATTCTGCAGCTTCCGCTGAATCTTTTACTTTGACAGCACTGCGTTTTAGCATTTCCGATTCAAACTCATTTAATACACTTTCCCTGATTCCTGCGTTTCTCCAGTTCGATAAAGGTCTGCAGCCTTTTGTGATTTCACGTGCAAGTGTGAGTGCATCCAGCAGTGCCTGATTTGCACCCTGTCCTTTAAAGGGACTCATTGGGTGCGCTGCATCCCCGATAAGAGTAACCTGACTCGCTTTTTGAAGCAATTCAGATTTAAGCAATTCCCGGTCATAAACAGGATAACCTGAAATCTGAGTTTCCTGTGTAGCTTCTAAAATTTGCGGAACAGGGGAGTGCCATTGGGTTCTTCGACATGCTTCCTCCTTTAATGCTTTAGTTCCCTTTGCACTTAATATTTTAGCATCTTCTTCTGTCACCGGAAAGCTAAGCTGCCACATAACTGAGTCAGAGGTATAAGGCATCACGTAAATTCGTTCATTGCCATTGGCAGTTTGAAAAACGGTGGCAGAATCTAATAAAGAACTATCAAGTCCTTCAAGAGCTTTCAATGGACAGATCCCCAATATCACAATACAGCCCAGATAACGTAGGGGAGTAATGTCTTCTCCAATCAGCAGTTTGCGTACCGAACTGCGAATACCGTCAGCACCAACTACAAGGTCTGTTTTGATGTTTTTTGTTTCTCCATTCACTAGAAAACTTAGTTCAATACTGTTGTTTTCTGATTGTTTTAAATCTGTTAACTGGTGTCCCCACTGAACAGCGTCATTTCCGCCAAGTTCTTCAAGCAGGGCTAAGCGTAAAGCCTGTCGGGCGATATGTACATTAGTGCGTTTTGGAGAAGTTTTCGCATCAGACGGAATCCATTTTCTGATTCCCCATTCGCCAATCACTTTTCCTTCTGTTGTATGCACCAAATGACGTGTTGAAACAACTCCTTCGTTTAACGAAAAAATACCGAATCCCTCAATCGCTTTACTGGCTTGCTGCAAAGTGAGTCCATAACCCTGTGATCGTGCTTCAAAGTGACTGTCGCGTTCATAAAGTGTAAAAGGAATTCCGCGGTGCAGACAGGCAACAGCAAGAGCAGTACCTCCTATACCGCCGCCAATAATAGCAACGTGAGGATAATTGACTTTATCTGGAAGAGGGTATGTGTCAGTAGAAATTAATCCGGATCCGTTACAGTTTAAACACTGGTATAGATGAGGTTTAGGACGAGCGGGAGCTGTTCCTTCTCCATTTGTTTTCTCAAATTGTTCTAATGTCCTTTGGTATTGAAGTTTTACCTTCTTGCTGAGTCTTTGCTTTTTCTTGCCTTGTCCCTGACATTCCGGACAAATGGACCAGCTTGTTTTTTCACTTTTCACTTCCTCTTAAATTTAACGTGAAAAAATATATTTTTCAGTGTTTTGCTGTCCGTGACAGTTGTGCAAATTTAAGACAAATGATTAAGAAAATGGTTTAGGATTTTCATAATGCAAGAAACTTAATACCTTGAGATTGTATTTAGTCTTTGAGTTTTATTTTAGTGAAAAAAAGATTGCGATTATTTTTTTAATCGAAAGAGGCTTCGACTAAGTTTATCCTGAGCGAAGTCGAATGGGCTCAGCCTGACACCTATTTTAATTTTACCAAACGGGTTAATAATACAACGTTCTACATCTTCTTTCCATCAACATACTGTTCTATTTTATCAAGACTTCCATTCTCTGAAAAATATTTCCAGTATCCTTCTTTTTTCAGTTTTTTGATGTAAAAGCCTTCTCGTTCCAAGTTACCATTTTCGTAGAATTTTTGAAAATGACCTGTTATGAAACCGTTCTCATAAGTGGCTATCAGTTCAATTTTTCCGTTGGAATAAAATTGTGTAAGGGTTTTGAAAGTCAGATTGTCCAATGGAAATTTGCTTTCAGAAACTTTGTTTTGGTGTTCGTCAAATTCAATTATAATGAAATATTGAAAATCACGATATTTAATCGTTTTTATGAATCCGGTATCGCTGTAAAGCTCTGTTTTCACCTCGCCAACACCAGGGATTTTTTCGTTTTCTGCTCCAAACGTTACCGTAACATCTTTCATTCGTTCGATGCGTATGAAATTGAGCGAATATACTTTTTCATAATTTCCAGCAGCTAAAAAAGTGACCTGGAAAAAATCTTTTCCATCGCCTTTACTTCCCAACGGAAACCTGAATCGATAAAACTCTTTAGAATTATCCTGATCCGATTTGATTAAATCTGTTTTGTAGTTTTTAAAATCAATTGGTTCGTTGTTGATGGTTTTTAAAGACTGATCAATAAATTTACTCATTTCTTCCTCACTTAAAACAGGCAGAACTTCTGTTTCAAATAATTGGATTAAGTCATTGGTTTTTTTAGACTTAACGAGTTCCAGCGCTTTTTGTGAAACTTTGATTGCTTTGTTGCTGTTTTGACCATTTACAGTTATGGCTAAACAAATAAAACAGAGAGAAAGAATATTTTTAATCATAATAATATAATCCGATTTTACACACGTCAGCCCTAAGAGGGCTCTCATTCATCCAATTTGAACCGGCTTTGTTTCAGGAAATTGAATTTAATATCAGCTAATATAGAAAAAATCTTTTATTATGAGAAAAACGAATTTAAACAGCTAAATTTATTTAAGTGAAAATTATTTTGAAAATTATTTTAATATTGTTGAAATCAAACCCAATAATAATCCGAATTGTAAAATGTAGATTTGACTAATTGTTTTCTGCTAATTCAATATCCATAGTTTTTATCAGTCTGTTCTGAAAGGTGTAAATGTGTTTTACTAATCCGTCAAATAGTATATTACCTTGAAGATCTTTTACATTTTGATGCACTTTTACTTCTAAACTTCCGTTCTCTCTTTCAGTAAAACCAATCGGCTCTACCTTCGGATTTATCTCTGTCCATTGTCTAGTCCAATACAGATTAATTTCATCGTGACCACTTATGTAGCCGCCTTCCCATGCTTTTGACCATTGTACATCGTTCTGCATTGTTGATAATGCTTTGTCGATGTTTCTTTCGTTAAAAGCGGTATAAGCTTTTTTGATAATATCCTGAAATTGATTTGCCATTTTTGTCATTTTTGATTTTTTATTTAAGATATTTCTCTATTCGGAATCATATTACTTGACGTTTTTTTAATATCATTTATAAATTAAATTTCATAATTGTAACAGCAACAACAGATGCCAAAACGACAAGTGAATAATACCCAACTCTTTTGGTTTTATGATCTATATTTTTATTTTTTAAAATCTGAATCGAAGATCTGATTAGAAGGCTGCTGACAATTAAACAACAAACTCCAACAAGAATTTTGTTAAATGAAATGTAGACTGTCGCCATACAGATAAGCATCAAAAGTAGAATTGGAAATCTGTATTTCTCATCAAATGAAGGCTGAGTAAGTTCTTCAACGGGTTTAATATGGTCGAGTAATAGCTCTAATTTTTCGTGATTTTCAATTTGGGCAGGGACTAAAATAGTTTCTACAGCCGTTTTTCCCTTTATGGCATAACCTCCCTTTTTGTCTTTAATGATGGATTGGATGTCTGTAAGCGGAATATTAACGGTTGGTGTGTTTGCCTGTTCTCTTACAATATTATTTTCTGATAGTATTAATCTATAGCTTTGAAACAACATTTTTTGTCTTTTTAACCCTGTGTAAAGCCCAAATCCTAAGCACAAAATTAAAAGTGGAATCATAAAAGGAAGAATACTTATAAGACTTTCTTTGTCTTCTGCGTTAAAAAATACGATACCAACTCCAAATCCCATTGAGATTAAAAGTGTTGGTATTGATTTGATTATCATTTGCTTTTTGATTTCATTAAATCCGTTGGCTCTGATTTGAAATATTTCATTCATATTGTTGTATTATTTTTATGGGTTAGGTTAAATTTCTTTGTTGAATAATTTTGTTGATTTTTCGATTCCACCAAAACATTTTCCATTTGTGATTTAATGTGCCGAATTGCTAATGTATATCAAATTTTTTGTTGTTTTCAGAATAATATGGAGGTGTATAAATCTTAAAGTGTAACATTGGTTCTGTTCTCTCTATTTTTTTTTGATAATCGAAGTCAAGAGAAGATAGTGGGTAATATTGTATTTCAATTATCGTTTGCTTTTTTTCTGTTTTGTAAACATAAAGATTTAAGTCGTAAAGATTGTCATATAACTTTTCAATGTCAGGTATAACATCTGCTAAAGTTTTGGCTGTTTTTTTATTGTTTGAATTTATTCTGATTTTGTTTTGCTCAAAGGAATTCCGCTCGCTGCGTTCTATTTCTGAAGTTATAAAGAAACAATTGCTTGAGATTTTATTAAAGGTCAGGTCCCTGGCCATTTCAAGAAGACTTTTAACAGCGTCGGTTAGTTCTTTTTGAATAGCGTTTTTTTTCATGGCTTATGTTATCTGTTTACCGATGGGCTTTTATAAGTAATTATTTTTGTCGTTGTAATTCAATGATTTTATCATAAACACTTTTTACGTTTTCAACAAATTCAAGCCTTGGAGTTTGTTTAACTCCAGGCCATTCTATTCCTTGCATCATTGAACTTCTTGAGTCTGTTGGACCTAGCGTTATTGTTCCTGTATTATCAGTTTTTTGATTTATAGTCACATCAGAAAGTGTTCTGATATTGAGGGACTTGATATCTCTGTCAAATATCCCTGATTTAATAATTATCCTATCAGATGTAATTCCATAAATTGTATTTGCTCGTTTTTTGGCATCAATGAAAAAACGTCCAATAGTTATATAAAGCCCAACTAATACAAATGGAATTCCCCAAAGCTTAAAGAAGAAAGGAGCATCTGTCATGATAACAGTACTCTCCCAGAATATTGCAAAACCACCCCAAAGCAAACTAAAGGGAATTAAAAAGAAGTCTGAACTCCTAAATATAATTCCGGTTTTTGGCTTTCCGGTCCAAATAAGTTTTTCGTCTAAACTCAGGTTAGGTCTTAATTCGTTTTCAATGTCGTAATTTGTCATAAATCTATTTTTCAATTATTATATATTGGTTTTCCGGTACTACTGCAGGTTTGAAACTAAATTGAGTTCAATTAAGACTTGCGAAATGATTTCAAATACGAAATTCATTATAGGAGCTATATTTCGCAGCGTTTTTTTATAATTTTTTGCTACTTTTTAGAATTCACTACCGCAAGATTATTTATGATTTTCCATTCATTGTCAATGTCTAAGACTAAAGAATTATAGGATACAAAATAATTTTCTGAACTTTCTAAACGAAGTTTAACCATTGCAATTGTTGAATCATAAGTCAAATCCTCAATTATCATTTTCCTTGGAAGCCCTCCAAAAACACCCTCTCTGATATTTGATAAATATTTTTGTTTGTCAATGATAGTAACTCCCGGAGTCCTCATAAATCCATTATTGGTTACCCTAAAGTCTTGGTGCAGGACTTTGTCCAGTAAATCAGTATCGCTATTGTCTCCGCCTTTAACAAAATTGTTAATAGCTTGGGTTATTTTTTCGGTTGCCGTCATACTTATTTATTTATTGTAGTTTTTCGAATAGTATATAAACCTGCAGTTGTTAGCTGTATTTACTTTTATTCCTTCTTTTTTCTTAAAAACTGCCTAATTTTATTGTAAAATGATTTTTCTGAATTGTCGCCCCGACGTTCAACTTCTTTTTCTTTTTGTTCAGTTTGTTCTTCGTCAAACCAATAGAGACAATCTACACAATTTACCGTCATAGCCTCAGTTGCATTGTATACAAATTCTATTGGAATCCATGCAAAAAGAAGCCGTCCATTTGGATTGTTTTCAAGATGGAACCAGGTATCAATAGGAGGATAATCATAAAAATCAATTAGTCCGTCTGACCAAATTTCAGACACACCATCTGTAACCGTGTTACCGATTTCCGCTACTAAAATTTTCCCTTGGAATTCCTGGTCGGAAACGGTAGTTTTTATATTCTCTCGCTTTTTTAAAAGCTGGAAATTAAATAATTCTATAAATAAACCAGAACTCCAATCTATCGGATCCTGAGTCCATTCTGTTGAGAAGCTGAATCGGGTACCAGGAGTATATCCATAGTCCGTAATCTTAAACTCGAATAATTTCTTTCCATTCCGAATCGGGTTTATACTCCTGAAAATTGATGCAATGTTTTTTTCAGAATTCAGAAGTTGTTGGTCGCAATAAATTTGTGTTAATAATAAATTTTCATAAAATGACAAATCATCTGTTTCTTTCATTATTTATGGTTATTTGATATTGTTTCAGTCAACGTTCATACGCTTTTGTTTGCGAGTTTCCTAACTGCTTTTTTCTGTTAAAGATAAAATTTCGTGAAAACGAAAACGTGAATTTTGCCATATAATTTCCAGTCTTGCTAAATGCCTGTTGTATGTCATTTTCTTCTGTTAATTGGATTGAAATACTTTATCCACTTGGTCTTGGCTGAATTCTTTCAGTACCAATTGAATTGTTTCATTTGCTTTAATTGTTAAGTCAGATTTATGGATAAAGGTCTTTCCGTTCCTGATTGAAAATGCAATAAGTTCTGTCTTTGCACCTATAGGAATATTTTGGAATCCGGAGTTAAATTTTTTGTTCTTAAATGAAAGATAACAGCTTTGCATAACGCTATTGATATCTTTGAAAACTAGATAAACATTTGCACTAATAAAACTTTTGTCATTCAAAGCATATTGCAAGTTTGTTTTGTTAGGCACATCATAAAACCTATCACAATTAATCCAGCCGAACTGTTTTAATTCAATTGCTTTATAAACTTTGTCAGCAAGTGCTATATTTTTCTCTTGGTCTTTTAAAGCTTTCTTTTCTTTTTTTGTCAAAGGATTTCTGTCTTCGTTTTTTATGTATTCAAGTATATCCTCTATTTCATCTGTTTCATTTGCTATTGTATCTTTTGTTGAAACAACTTTTGCTTTCGGTTTTAGTTTGCTCTCAAAATTTTGTTTCGCTTTTTGCCAATTGAGTTGTCCTAAAGTGTCTCGTTGTCCGTAGAATAAAGACATTTTGTTTGTTGTGATTTTAGGAAATTCAACACTTAAACTTTTACCATCTTTAAGTTTTAGTTGTTTCCCGTCGGAGGTTATATTGATAAAGTAAGCACCTCCTGAAACAAGTAGCTGTCTATTAGAGGTTGTTTGTGCGTTTGTCCGAAAGAGTTGTTCTTGATTCGTTAGTTCTTTTAATTCTACTTCGATATTTTTTCCAAATGGCTGTCCATTTTCTGTAGTTAGGTCGGCTGGGTTTACTGAAATAATTGTTCCTTGTTTACCTGTAACTTGTGTAGGTTTGTCAGCCGAAACTTTAAACGTTTGTGAAGGTTCTTCATATTGTTTTAAGAGGTCGTTAATTTTTCTAATTTCAGTTTTTGCATCAGGTTTTGGTTTGTTATCAGATGTTAGTTTGTTGTCCAATGTTGTTTTGTTGTTATTACAACTTGAGATACAGGCTCCAATAATTAAAAGTCTTAAAATGTTTTTCATTATCTGTTTGCTTTATGGTCTAATGTTTTTGCTAATTTTCTTAGAATGGCACACAACGTCAGTTCGTCTAAAAACCCTTTTTAGTTAACTACGTTTACCCAAAAATAGTTATTTACACGAGTTGTAAGTGA
>NZ_JAAEHL010000014.1 GCF_010614725.1 Flavobacterium ajazii | reverse complement strand
TCACTTACAACTCGTGTAAATAACTATTTTTGGGTAAACGTAGTTAACTAAAAAGGGTTTTTAGACGAACTGACGTTAGGAGTAAGCCATGAAAACGAAGAAGCAATGAATAAAACTTTAATGAATTTAATAAAAATTAAAACATATAATTTATTTTGGCTAGTTGCTTTAATAATACTAATGATTGGATTAATTCAGGATCATTTTGAAGATAATACTTTCGATATAAATATACATGATACATATTTTGTAATTGCACATCTTCATTTTGCTATCTTTTTGAGTTTAACTTACTATCTGATAGGACTTGGATATTGGATTGTTCAAAAAGCCATGAAGAGAAAACTAATTAATGTATTGACGATAATCCATTCCGCAATCCTTAATGGAAGTTTTTTAGTTTATTGGTTAGTAATAGGCTATAGTAAAGCTTTTTTAGAAACTCCTTTTCCCTTATTCGACAATTATCAGTTAATCAATCAAACACTTGTAATTCTAACTATATTGATATTATTAATTGGCCAACCGATTTATATTATAAATTTAACAATAGGAATTTTTAAGAAACAGAAAAAGGCCTACTCCTAACACACGCTACAAGCAAGCTGGGACGTTATAAGTAAGCCATTGAAAAATTGTAGAAAAAATGAGTAAATTAGGATGCGTATGCGGAAATACGATTGTCGACCAATGTGATAATTTAGACAATAAGGCTTATTTTATTAGAGACCAAGATTACGAAAAATCTGAAAATTATACTGAAGATATTGAATCGTTTATTAATGCTGTGAAAAATGACAGTCGTGATAAATGGACAGAAAAATATTTTGGTTCTGAAGTGTATAAAAATCTCTCAAACTCAACAGTAATTCAAGACATAATCAGTCGATACAAATTGAAATACGAAAGTACAATGTATCAATGTAAAAATTGTGGAAGAGTAAAAATCGAAAAAGGAACAACAAATATTTTCACTTCATTCGAAACCGAAAATGACCAAAGTATGGATATTTTTAAAGTAGTGACCGAAAATGAAAGCTAATAAATCTGGCCTACTTATAACAGCCGTTACATACCATTTGCTCATTTAGTGCAAAATAGAAACAACAATTTTCATAAATTCGTTTTTTCCTAGCGGAAAAAACTCAGCTTCAAAACCGCAAACGGCTTGTAGCGCCCAAACGTTATGCGGGAGTTGTGCCGAAATTACGCACAAGAAATCAATTAGAAGACAAAAATTTGTTTCCACAAGAAATTTACAAAGCAGAAGCTTGACAGTTGGAACTTTCCAGCGGAAAGGTGAAAAGTGGAAACTAATAACAAATAGAATCTCAAAAAAATGCACATAATTTTAATTATTTTACCACTATTATTTCAAATTATTTTTGGCAGAAAAGCTATTGGAGGCGATATTAAATTGAGCTTTGGGGCGGTTTGTTTAATTAGTTTTTTAAGTCAAATCCTATTAACGATTTCTGCTTTTAAGCTAATTGCATATTATCTTGAAAAGAATAATAATGCTTGTGGAATGCCATTAGTTGGACTTGTAATGTTGTCGTTACTTTTTTCAGTAATCTTATTTATAACAATGCTTTTTCAAGACCGTATTAAAAAATCATATGAAGATGATGAAAATGATAAAATTGAGGATGAAGAGGATAAAATAGAAGATTATGGAAACGAAGAAGATGATTTTTAAAAAGGTGAAATTAATTGAAAACAAAAATTAAAACTACCATCAATGAGTTTGGTTTTTCTCTCTGGTGTTCGTTTGCAACGAGTATCTACATAAATTAAAAGATAAATTGTAGCATTTGTAATTCGGCTATTAACACAAAAGTTCATTATAAATTATAGAGAATTCATGTAAACAGGCGTGTTACGAACGCTTTATTCCCTGCTTTTAACAACTTCTTTAAAAGGTTTTAATGAGTATACAAAAGAAATTTAACAAAACATCTCAAGAAAATTTTGTTCTTTTTGAATATTAAAATTTCAGATTATGAAGCTTGAATTGAACATACAGGACAAAAAATTGAAATTAATCCAATGGCTTTCTACACTGGAGGATTCAACAATTATAGAAAAAATTATTGCTTTGAGAAATAATAAATCAAAAGATTTCTGGGATTCCATTTCTGAGACTGAAAAAGAATCTATCGAGCAAGGCCTGAATGATGCTAATTCCGGAAAATTAAATTCTCATTCAAGCGCAAGGAAGCTATATAAAAAATGGCTATAAAACTACAAATCCAATTGATATAATTCAATCCTATCCTAATGACAATCAGGATTCCCCTGTACAAACAAACTCATATTAGATGGGGAAACATACGGAATTCCTAATCCTAAACCTCTGAGGATAAATAAAACTCCAATTATCACAGCTACATAAGGAATTGCTTTTTGAATTTTATTTCGAAAAGGCAGTTTTAGTAAAGAATGAATATACACCACAACGGTCATTAAAGGTATAGTTCCTAATCCGAACAAGAGCATATACAAAATGCCAAAACCGGCGCTTTGCATTGCTATGGCTCCAAATAAAGCTACATACACCATTCCGCAGGGCAGGAAGCCGTTTAATAATCCAATGGTGAAAAGAGATTTGTAGCTTTTGTTTTTAAACTGACTTCCTAAAGAAGATTTTATGTTTGAAATCACTTTATAAACCGGTTTAGAGAAATTGTATTTTGAAAAGATTCTTTCCGGAATCAAAACGGCTGCAATCATAGCCAAACCAATAAAAATCGACATTTTCTGTTGTAATCCAACCAGGAAAAAACCTCTTCCTAATAGTCCAAAAATTAATCCGATTGTGGTGTAAGCGGTTAATCTTCCCAGATGATAGGTAATAATCTGCGTTACTTTTTTGGCTTCATTTTGATGGTCAACCGGAAGCATCATCGCAATTGGGCCGCACATTCCGACACAATGCAGACTACTGATAAGACCTAATATAAAAGCTGAATACAACATTATTTTTTATTTTTTGCCACAGATTTAATAATTAAAATGATTTTTAAAATCTGCGTGCTAAAATTTTCACGCAGATTCAGCAGATTTTGCAGATTCTGAAATTAAGAATTAGTGTTTATCCTTTAATTAACGTAAATCACTTCTTTCGAAAGGTATTTTTTCCCTTCGTACTGCCATTCCATGTTGACATCCCAGCGTCCTTTTACCAATTTCTTTTGCGGAATAAGCAAAGTTGAATTGGTCAGGGCAATTTGGGTGTTAAAATCAAACTTTTTATTTGAAGGACGGTACAGTAAAACGTTTCCTTTTAGTTTATTGCTTTCGAAAGTTTCAGGAAAAGTGATTTTTACTCCGTCTTCCACATATTGAATCGAAGGCTTGTACTGTAAATCATGTGCGTTCTGAATTCGTGCCATCTCCTCCTGAAAATGCGAATCGTGCTTGTAATATTCTTCTACAACCAAATCGTTGTCGTATTTACTGTTTGATTGCACTTCAAAAACAAAATATAAAATAAAGGTCATAAACAATCCGAATGCTATGACAATTCCTGTTCCCCAATTGATTTTCATAATATTGCTATTTAAATTACAACACATAGAATGATAGTTTTCATAGCCTAAAAAAGGCGTTTCACTTACTTCAAAACACATAGCTATGTGTGAAAACTAGTTTTTTCTAAAACCTTTTTATTCAAATTTAAATCTATGTTTCTATCTGTTACTATTTTTTTAATTATACCTAAAACAAGTTTGTTGTTTAATTAAAACTTCTCGGTCCTAAGAAATTTGTAGTCGTAGTTTCTAGTAATTCCTTACCGTTGTACACACCGATTTTTACTTTCGTTTTATCGCTTTCCAAAAGGGCTTCATTGATTTCGATGAATAATGTTCCCTGCGAAATTCCTTCTTTTGCTACTTTAAAATGCTGTTCACCAACTTTGCTGATTTCTCCTTTCTGATCAATCAATTCAAAATGAATATCGCTGTAATCTTTTATTGTCTTGTTTACAATTTTATAAGTGTAAACATTACTTATTTTATCGCCTTTATGCTGGAAAAGCTGTCCCGGTAGGCGTAAAATAATTGCTTCGACATTGGTTCTTAAAAACAGCATTCCGACAAAAACACTCAATAAAATAAATAAGACTGCTGTATATCCTTTCATTCGAGTGGTGAATTTAAAAGGCTCTTTTTTCTCTATTTCATCTTCAGACGCATAACGAATCAATCCTTTTGGCAGACCAACTGAGTCCATAATCGAATCGCATTCATTGATACAGGCAGTACAATTGGTACATTCTAACTGCGTTCCGTTTCGAATGTCGATTCCCATTGGGCAAACATGCACGCATTGATGACAGTCGATACAATCGCCTTTCCCGGTTAAAGCTCTGTCTTCTTTTTTATTGAATTTGGCACGACCCTGCTCTTTTTCGCCACGAACAAAATCATAGGCTACATTTATCGATTTATTATCTAAAAGTACCCCTTGTAATCGGCCATAAGGGCAGGCAATAATACAAACCTGCTCACGAAACCATACAAAAACAAAATAGAAAACGCTGGTAAAAATCAACAGTGCTATAAAATTACCTGCTTGTTGGATTGGTCCCTGTTCTATCATCAAAAACAAGGTATCACTACCCACTAAATACGCCAGAAAAACATTCGCAATTCCAAAAGAAATCAGAAAAAAAACAAACCATTTCGTGAGTCTTTTTCGGATTTTCTCTGCGTTCCATTCCTGTCTTGCTAAGCGTGATTGTGCGCCACGATCACCATCAATCCAATATTCAATTCGGCGGAAAACCATTTCGAGGAAAATCGTCTGAGGACAAATCCATCCGCAAAATATCCTTCCGAAAACAACGGTAAACAAGATGACAAACACAACCCCAACAAGCATCGAAATCACAAAAAGATAAAAATCCTGCGGCCAGAAAGGGAATCCGAAAATATTAAAACGACGTTCTATGATATTGAACATCATGAACTGGTTTCCGTTAATTTTTATAAAAGGATTAGCAATCAGAATCCCCAATAAAATATAACTGACTATTTTACGATACTCGTAAAACTTACCAGACGGTTTTTTAGGGAAAATAAATTTTCGTTTTCCGCCTTCATCAATAGTTCCAATGGTATCTCTAAAAGCTTCGTCTGGTAAATTTGACATGGTAATTATTTTTTAACTGCTGTACTATCTGTTGTTTTGTTTGCTGCACCCTCTTTTTTCGGAGCGCTTTCGTCTACCCAAACTTCTCCTTCAGCTTCTTTGGCATCTTTTGGATTACTTCCCTGTAAAGACAAAATGTAACTTGCCACTTTTTGAATTTCTTTTGGTTTCATACCATTTGTTTTCCAGGAAACCATTCCTTTTCCGTCACGTCCACCATTAGTAATTGTATGGAAAACATTTTTAATTCCACCACCCAAAATCCATTTATCATCTGTTAAGTTCGGACCAATCTGACCTCCTCCATCAGCTCTGTGACAAGCTGCACAATTGGTGGTAAAAATTTCTTTTCCGGCAGCTAAACTTGCCTCATCCGTAAGCAGAACTACTGTTTTTTCATCCATCAGGTCCGGAGCCGTTTTCAGGTATTCTTCTACCTCAATTTTTGCCTGAGCCATTTCCTTTTTCAATTCCATTTCCTGATTGTCACCGCCAAGAACATCAAAGTAAAAAACATAAACAACGCCAAAAGCTATACAGATATAGAACAGAATCACCCACCATGGCGGTAAATTATTGTCCAATTCTTTGATTCCGTCATAATCATGATCCATCAACAAATCACCTTCTTTTTCAATTGGTTCTGTTTTGGTAAGCTTGTGCATCAGGTTTTTAAACCAGGTGCTTTCCTTTATGCTCAGACTTTCTTCGTATGCCAGTTTTTCTTTTTCTTCAGGAGATAATAACTGATACATTACCCTATTAACGGCACTAAGTGTAATTTCGATAGCAACCAAAATAAAAAGAAAGACAAATAAAAAGACAGAAACCATCGGGTATTTGATAAAAGCAGGTCTGTCACCTGAGTCAATAAAATACTCCATTAAAGCAAATCCGATGAAGAAAATCAACGGTACTCTCACATATGCTGGAAAAAACTTTTTCATTTTAGCTTTCTTTTGAAATTATACTACTTCCTTCATTTAGAGGAATTTCACTCATCTCCTTAATTTTATCTTTAGTGTATGAAAACACCCAAAAACCTAATCCTACAAAAAAGAAGAAGAAAATCAGGAGGGAAAGAATCGGGTAAATTTCTATACCCGATATCGTTTCCATATTGTGTTTTATCTGTTCAAACATAATGCTGTTATTTTGATGTTTCTTTTACCTTAATATCAGTTCCAAGTCTTTGTATGTAAGCGATTAATGCCACAATTTCCCTTTCGTTCATCGGAACAAATTTCTCACCTTTTACAGCAGCTCTTTTTCTGCTTTCCTCATAACTTTTCACATAGTCAGGGTCATTTTCAAGGCTTTTCTCAATAGTAAGAGCCTGAGTTCTCAAGGTTTTCTGCGCATTGGCAACTTCTGCTTCTGAATAAGGAACACCTAATGACTTCATCGCTTTCATTTTCTTTTCAAGTAATGAAATATCCAATGCTTTATTATCAAACAGCCATTTATAGCCTGGCATAATAGATCCGGCAGAAGTACTTTGCGGATTCCACATATGATTAAAGTGCCAGTTGTCATTGTACTTACCACCTACTCGCTGCAAATCAGGACCTGTACGTTTTGATCCCCATAAGAATGGATGATCATACACAAATTCTCCTGCTTTAGCCTGAGGTCCATAACGTTCTACCTCACTCCTAAACGGGCGAACCGATTGTGAGTGACAGCCCACACAGCCTTCACGAATGTATAAATCGCGACCTTCTAATTCTAACGGTGTATATGGTTTTACACTTGAAATAGTTGGAATATTAGATTTTACCATAATCGTTGGGACAATCTGTATAATACCTCCAATTAAAATAGCAATCGTAGCCAAAATTGATAACTGAATAGGTTTTCTTTCTAACCATGAATGGAATTTCTCTCCCGTAACTCTTCCGCTTCTAATGGTCTGCAATGCAGGGGCCTGAGCCAACTCATCTTCAATTCTATTTCCTGCTTTAACGGTCATGATAATATTGTAAACCAGTGTCAGCATTCCAATCAGATACAAACTTCCTCCGATAGCTCTCATCCAATACATTGGCATAATCGCTGTAACTGTTTCAAGGAAGTTTCCGTATGTCAAAGTACCATCCGGATTAAACTGTTTCCACATTGATGCCTGCTGGAAACCTGCAACATACATTGGTAAAGCATACAATATGATTCCTAAAGTCCCAATCCAGAAATGGAAATTAGCTAATTTGGTTGAGAATAATGTGCTTTTTGTCATTCGGGGAATCAGCCAGTAAATGATACCAAAAGACATAAATCCGTTCCAGGCTAAAGCTCCAACGTGTACGTGCGCTACGATCCAGTCTGTATAATGTGCAATAGCATTTACATTTTTAAAAGAAAGCATTGGACCTTCAAAAGTCGCCATTCCGTAACCTGTAATAGCTACCACAAAGAATTTCAACACCGGTTCTACACGAACTTTATCCCAGGCTCCTCTTAAGGTTAATAATCCGTTGATCATACCTCCCCAGGACGGAGCAATTAACATTACAGAAAATGCAACACCTAAATTTTGAGCCCAGTTTGGCAAAGCTGAATATAGTAAGTGATGCGGTCCAGCCCAGATATAGATAAAAATTAAAGACCAAAAGTGAATAATCGATAATCGATAAGAATAAACTGGTCGGTTGGCCACTTTCGGAATAAAATAATACATCAATCCTAAGAATGGAGTCGTTAAGAAAAATGCCACCGCATTGTGCCCGTACCACCATTGTACTAGAGCATCCTGAACACCGGCATAAACAGAATAACTTTTTAATCCTGAAACCGGAATTTCAATATTATTGAAAATGTGTAAAACCGCAACTGTAACGAATGTCGCAATGTAAAACCAGATAGCCACATACAAATGACGTTCTCTTCGTCTCAGCATTGTACCTATTAAGTTAATCCCCATTACCACCCAAATTACCGCTATTGCAATATCAATTGGCCATTCAAGTTCAGCATATTCTTTTGATGAAGTATATCCTAATGGTAATGTAATGGCTGCTGCAACAATAATAAGCTGCCATCCCCAGAAATGTAGGTTACTCAAAAAGTCACTGAACATTCTGGCTTTCAGCAATCTTTGCAGTGAATAATACATCCCTGCGAAAAAAGCATTCCCTACAAAGGCAAAAATTACAGCATTGGTATGCAAAGGCCTTAATCGGCCATAACTAAGCCACGAAATCCCATCGGTCATGTTGGGAAAAAGGTACATAACCGCCAGGGTCAGTCCTACTAACATACCTACCACCCCAAAGAGAATGGTGGCATAAATGAATTTTTTTACGATTTTGTTGTCGTAGTAAAATTGTTCCATTTCCATAATTAAACTTGTTTTTCTTCTATTGGTGAATTATTATTTTGAGAGGTGATTTTGGTTTCATCGTCGAAAAGGATTCTGACCGAGGGTGTATAATCATCGTCGTACTGCCCTGATTTGACAGCAGCTATAAATGCAATAAAGAAACAGATTGCGACAAAAATACTTACTGAAATTAATAGATAAATGACACTCATACCTTAAATTTATATTATCAAAATTACTCGGTTACAGCCTATTAAAACATGATATTTATCATAGTCAAAAAAGTATGTTAAATTTATAAAAAAATAATATAAAACTTACTTTACAGTTGCTTTAAATCACTGTTGCTTAAACAGTTAGACATCACAGTAACAAAACTCACAATTGTAATTGTACTTAAAGGCATAATAATAGCAGCAACTAATGGCAAGAGGTTTCCAGTGACTGCAAATGCAAGACCGACAACGTTATAAAGCAATGATAGACCAAAGCTCATTTTGATAATCGAAATCGCTTTATGAGAGAGTTTTAAAAAGTAATTTAAACGTGAAAACTCTGTTGCATCCAGGATGGCATCACAAGCCGGAGAAAAGACATTGACATTCTCCGAAATAGAAATTCCAACGTTACTTTGAGCCAAAGCACCAGCGTCATTCAATCCGTCGCCAACCATCATTACATTTTTTCCTTTTTCCTGCAGGTTTTTAATAAATTCCAGCTTCTGTTCCGGTTTTTGATTAAAAATAAGCTCTGTGCCTTTTGGCAGAATAGCCTCCAGATTGGCTCTCTCTCCATCGTTATCTCCCGAAAGAACTTTTATTTCATAATTTTTATTCAGAGTACTAAACAATGCTCCAAGACCATCTCTATACTGATTTTGAAAACTAAATCGTCCATAATAAATGTTACCAATCTTAATATGAAGTGCTGTTTTTTCTATTTCTTCAGTATGATTAGTACTTTCAACAAAAGAAGCCGAACCAATTTTAATTGTTTTATTTTCAAAAGAAGCCAAGATTCCTTTTCCTGTTATCTCTTCAAATTCATCAATTTTGATTTTTTTTGTTTCAGGCAGAAAATCATATAACATGCGGCTTAAAGGATGGTTTGAAGCCCGAAGCACATTTTTAATCAGTACATAATTTTCATCAGAAAGTACGTTTCCTTCGTAAACAATATTTGATTTTTTATTGGTCGTAATGGTTCCTGTTTTATCAAAAACTATAGTATCTACTTTTGCCAGCTGTTCAATCACCAAAGCATTTTTAAGATACATCTTTTGTCTGCCCATAATTCTGAGAATATTCCCGAAAGTAAACGGAGCGGTCAGTGCCAATGCGCAGGGACAGGCTACAATTAAAACTGCCGTAAAAACATTGAAAGCGGTATTTGCATCAATAAATATCCAGTAGCCAAAACCAACAAATGCAATAAACAGTAAGATTGGGGTGAAATACCGACTTATTGCATCTGTTATGGTTTTATGCTTTTGATCTACTTTTTTCTGAAAAATTTCATTACTCCATAATTGTGTCAAATAACTTTGTGAAACCGAATGCAGTACTTCCATTTCGATTACTTTACCAATCTGTTTTCCTCCGGCAAAAACTTTGTCTCCTGATTTTTTAGTAATAGGAACTGCTTCACCTGTCACGAAACTATAGTCAATTTCAGCTTTTTCGCTAATTAAAATTCCATCTACCGGAATTAATTCCTGATTTCGAATTAATAACCTGTCTCCTTTTACAACATCATAAATTGGTATACTCTCTTCAGATGTATTCGTATTAATTCGGGTAACTGCAATAGGAAAATAGGATTTGAAATCTCTTTCGAAACTCAGGAAACTATAGGTTTTAGTCTGAAACATTTTTCCGAGCAGCATAAAAAAAACTAAACTTGCTAAACTGTCAAAAAAACCCGGACCATGATCCATAAGCATATCATAAGTACTTCGGATGAACATTACAATAATTCCCAAAGCGATTGGAATATCAATGTTCAGCATCCTCGTTTTGATACTGTGATAAGCTGAAACATAATAACCGCTAGCAGAATAGAGAAAACTTGGCAATGCCAAAACAAAAATCAAAAGTCTGAAAAATGGTTTATAGCTATCCAGCCAAAATTCTTTCATTTCAAAATATTCCGGAAATGACAATAACATTATATTTCCAAAACAGAAAAAAGCAACCCCTAATTTATAAGTAAGGCTTCGGTCTAATTTTGTTTTTCCGTTTTCATAATTTTCTAAGCTGATATAAGGTTCGTAACCAATTGAACTCAGCAAATAAACAATTGATTTGAGGGAAACGATTTCAGAATTGAATGTGATTCTAACTTTCTTCTCATGGAAATTAACCTGAGAAGCACTTATGCCTAGCTGCAAACGGTTAAGATTTTCAAGAATCCAGATACAAGAGCTACAATGAATGTGTGGTATATTTAAAGAAACTATTGAAGTATTTCCTTCCTGAAATTCTAAAACTTTTGAAATAATAGCTTCATTATCCAAAAAATCATATTTGCCCTGGATATTCTGAGGAGTGGCGCCCGGAGATTTTTCAAAATCATAATAGCAGGTTAAATCATTAAGACTAAAAATTTCGTAAACTGTTTTACAACCCGTACAACAAAATTTTTTTTTATCAAAATTGATCACTTCATTTTTAGGAATTGTAAGTCCACAATGAAAACAACTCTGCTCGCTCATAATTTGTTTCTTTTTAATGCAACAAATATTTCAAATAATAAGCCACTATAAATATGACATTTATCATATGAAAATGAAATCGGATTTTAAATTTAAGAAAATAAAACAGGCAAATTACTACAACTGATTTTCTCAGTCTTTTTTCAAAATATTTTAACCTATCAAAGCGATTATTGGTTAATTTTGCAGTAAATACTTTTGCTATGAATAAATGTGATCAATGTATCGTACGCCAGCTTTCATCTTTAAAAGCACTTAATAAAGAAGAAGTTATAAAATTAGCAAATAGTAAAACGACTCACAAAATTAAAAAAGGAGAAGCTATTTTTGAGGAAGGAGAAATAACTAATGGTGTTTTTTGTGTAAAAGACGGCGTTGGAAAACTTTCTAAATTAAGCGCCAACGGAAAAGATCAGATTATAAAACTGGTAAAATCGGGAGAACTTTTAGGACAGCGTTCCATGATCAGCAACGAACCTGCAAATTTATCGGCAAAAGCAATTGCAGATATGGAAGTTTGCTTTATACCAAAATCTGAAATCATAAACTTCTTTAATAATAACAATCAGTTTTCATTAAATCTGATGCAATCGGTTTGTGAAGATTTGAAAGAATCTGAAAACGATAAAATTGCCCTTGTACAAAAAACGGTAAAACAAAGACTTGCAGAGACTTTGTTGCATTTGCACGATGAATTTGGTGAGAACCCGGATAAAACACTGAAAGTTCAACTAACAAGAGAAGAACTCGCCGGAATGATTGGTACAGCTACAGAAAGCTGCATCCGCTTATTATCTGATTTTAACAAACTGGAATTAATCGAACTAAAAGGTAAAAAAATCGTACTTAAAAACGTAAAAGCCTTAAAAAAAATGGCTGAACAATTATAGCTTTTTGGCTTCGTTCCAAAATACATCCATTTCTGCCAAAGTCATTTCCATTAATGGTTTTCCTAGTTCTCCGGCTTTATTTTCCAAATACTGAAAACGTTTGATAAACTTTTTATTGGTTCGTTCTAAAGCATCTTCCGGATTCACATTTAGAAATCTTGCATAATTTATCATCGAGAATAAAACATCTCCGAATTCGGCTTCAATTTTATCCTGATCGCCGGATTTAATCTCAACCTGTAGCTCTTCTAATTCTTCCTGAACTTTGTCCCAAACCTGATGTGGCTCTTCCCAGTCAAAACCAACACCTTTTACTTTGTCCTGTATTCGGCTTGCTTTTACCAACGCAGGTAAACTTCTCGGAACTCCTTCCAAAACAGATTTTTTTCCTTCTTTTAGTTTTAGTTTTTCCCAGTTTTGTTTGACTTCTTCCTCATCTTTAACCACAGTATCGCTATAAATATGGGGATGTCTGTGAATTAATTTATCACAAATTTCATTACACACATCAGCTATATCAAAATCATTTGTTTCAGAACCAATTTTGGCGTAAAAAACGATATGTAGCAATAAATCTCCCAGTTCTTTTTTAACTTCGTTCAGATTATCATCCAAAATAGCATCGCCCAACTCATAAGTTTCCTCAATAGTCAAATGTCTTAGGGTTTGTAAAGTTTGTTTTTTATCCCATGGGCATTGCTCACGCAGTTCATCCATTATAATCAATAATCTTTCGAAAGCTTTAAGCTGAAGTTCTTTGCTCATTTTGAAGTTTTTTTTGGTAACCTAATAGTGTAAAAGTAAAAAATCCTGTCAAGAAAATATCTTAACAGGATTAATTATTTGAATGTAAAATTACTATTCTTCTTTTTTAGCTTTTGCTTTTTTTGCAGGAGCTTTTTTTACCGGCTCTTCTACAGCGATTTCTTCAGATGTTGAAGTTGCAGCCGGAGCTTCATCAGTAACTAACCCTTTTGCCTGAAGCATATTATACCAATTTAATACTTTTTTAATATCAGATGGATAAACTCTTTCTTCATCATACTCTGGCAAAATTTCTTTAAAATAAGCTGTTAATTTTGCATTATCTTCTTTATGAGAAATTGCCTGACCCTTATTTTCCTTAACAGCGATATGCTGCATTACTTCTGTTAAAGGTTTTTCGCCTTCGTAAGTATAAATTGAAATTTCAGACAATAAACTTACATTGCTTTTTAAGTTAACAGTGATTTTTTTTCCGTCTAATAATGATTCTGCCACAAAACCTGTACGCGTTTGCACTTTCAATACATATAATCCAGGTTTTCCTGAAATGGCTAAAATTTTGTCTAAATTCATGTTTATTAAATTAGTATTAAGAATTTTGGGTGTATTATATTATCTTGCTTTTTTAGGAGATGCAAACTTCATTCTATACTCCTGTGATGTCTTCCCTTCGGTAATGTTTTTTAATTTTTTCTGAATCAAACGTTTCTTCAAAGAAGATATTTTATCGGTAAACAGGATTCCTTCAATATGATCGTATTCGTGCTGAATAACCCTTGCTACCAAACCGTCAAAAACTTCGGTTTTCATTACAAAATCCTCTTCGCAATATTCTAGTGTAACAGTAGGTTTTCTGTATACATCCTCTCGCACATCAGGAATACTTAAGCATCCTTCATTAAAGCTCCATTCCTCGCCTTCTTCTTTAACAATTTTAGCATTAATAAAAGTTTTTTTGAAACCTTTTAAATCTTTCTGCTCATTAGAAGGTAAATCTTCATCATCGCTAAAAGGCGCCGTATCAATAACAAATAATCTCAAGGCCAAGCCAACCTGAGGTGCAGCAAGTCCTACGCCGTAAGCATTGTACATGGTCTCGTACATATTTGCAATTGTTTCTTTTAAATTTGGATAATCTGGTGTCACTGACTCTCCCACTTTTCTTAAAACAGGATCCCCATATCCTACAATTGGTAAAATCATTTAGTTTATTTTAATTTTTTTTATGTTTTAAACCTCTTCCGATTCATCGAAAATCAGGAGGCAAAAATAGTAAAAATTAGTCAATGACAGTTTTAAAATGTATATTAATCTCATTTTGCCTGCTCATCAAAATCTGAGCTATAATTATGCCAAATTAACTCTTACAATTCTTACCTTTGTCTGTAAACCAGTTTCTATGCTAGACCGTATTACAAAATTTACCAATAGTACTTCTTTTTTAAACGCCACAAAAGTAACGATAGCCTCTGTTATCCCTGTATTGATTTTGAATTTTTTAGACCTTTTTGAAATTGGTTTTACCATAGCTTTAGGTGCTTTTTATACTTATCCGAGTGATATTCCGAGTACGTTAAGTCATAAAATAAAAGGACTTATAGTTGCTTCATTTATTGTATCAGGAGTTAACCTTTTAGTCAATTTTGCCTATCCTTATCCTGTTTTATTTTATCCTTTTTTAGTTTTTCTGCTTTTTTTATGTTCCATGATTTCAGTCTATGGGCAAAGAGCTACTTTGGTTTCCTTTTCTGCCTTAATCTCAATTTCCTTATCATTCGGACATATACACGAAGGCTGGGAGGCTTTTGCTTATTCTGGTTATATTTTCATCGGGGGAATTTTATATTTAATTGTTTCTCTTATCTTCCATTTTATACAGCCTTATAAATATATTGAGCTTGAAATTGCTCAGGGAATTAAATTAACTGCAAAATATTTAAAACTAAGAGGTGATTTATGGAGTCCTGAAGCCAACCGAAAGACAATTATTGAAAAACAATTGGGTATTCAGGTAGAACTAAATGAGATTCATGAAGATTTGAGAAAAGTGCTTATTGGTAACCAAAGCAGTTCAGCAACCAGTCAAAACCGAAAGATGTTATTGGTATTTATTACGCTGGTTGAAATTCAGGAACTGGCTTTGTACACTTCTTTTGATCATAGTAAAATTCATGAAAAATTCGCCAAACACCCTGATGTAATAAGAACGTATCAGAATGTAGCATACAAACTGGCATCAACTTTAAAGAAACTTTCTAAAAATGTACACCATATTGCAGTATATGTAGATAAAAATGATTTAAAGAATGAGCTTGATGCCCTTGAATTTGCCATTTTTGATTACGAAAAAACATTAGGAAAAGAAGAAGCTGCTGAAGGGGTTCTGATGCTGACCAATATGCTGAAATATGCTAAAAATCAGGTTGGAAAAATCAAAATTATACAAAGGGCATTTTCACTGGCAATGCAGTCTTATAAACTTAAGGATAAAGATAAAGAACTCGAAAAATTCCTGACACCACAGTATTATCCTTTACGTACACTCATAGAAAACCTGAGTTTTTCATCATCAATCTTCAGGCATTCAGTACGATTAACAATTACCATTTTAATTGGATTTATAGTCGGGAAATTTCTCCCTTTTCAAAATGTATACTGGATTTTATTAACTATTGTTGTGATCATGCGTCCGGGTTACGGCTTAACAAAAGAACGTTCCTATAATCGTATTTTCGGAACAATTTTAGGAGGTTTACTGGCTTTTGGAATCGTCTCTTTGATACAAAACCATGTCCTTTTGAGTATTTTTTCAATTATCTGTATGCTTTTGGGCATTTCTTTTGCACAAGCCAATTACAAAATCAGTGCGACTTTTGTAACGATGTATGTCGTTTTCATTTACGGAATTTTAGTTCCGAATGTTGTAGAGGTAATTCAGTTCCGAATACTTGATTCGCTTGTAGGAGCAATTTTAGCCTTTCTCGCCAATCAGTTTTTATGGCCTGCCTGGGAATTTATCAATACTCCAATACATATTGAAAATTCGATTCGTGCCAATCGGACTTATCTTAAGGAAATTGCTGATTTTTATAACAAAAAAGGAGAAATACCAACTTCATACAGGCTAGCCAGAAAAAATGTTTTTATCGAAATAGGCAATTTAATGACCTCTTTTCAGCGTATGATGCAGGAACCTAAATCAAAACAAAAAACGCTTCCATTGGTCAATAAGCTGGTAGTTTTAAATCATTCTCTGCTTTCTGCTCTGGCATCTCTATCAACTTATATCCAGTCGCATCAGACTACATCAGCATCGGAATCATTCAATTATATCATCAAGACCATTCTGTTGAATTTAGACCATTCTATTTTAGTTTTAAAAAACGAAGCTATCCTGACTGATACTTTTTTTGATAAAGAAGATGTGACTCTGCAATTTGAAGAACTGAAACGTAAAAACTTTACCCGTCTCGCAACAGATGAAGATCTCGACAAAGAAACGCGCCAGTCCAAAATGCAGGAAGCACAAATGGTCATTGAGCAATTAATCTGGATGAGTAATCTGGCCGAAAAAATATTAAAAATCACAAAAGACTTTAAAGCAACAAATCCGGATTAATTCATCCGGATTTGTTTTTTTTATAGTGAAAATTATCTTTTAATATTAGTTTCTATTCAGCTTTAAAACCTCAGCAGTCTGCTTTCTAAGTTCTTCTAAAAGTTCGGGCTTGTCGTTTAAAGTCTGCTTGTAAGAAGGAATCATTTTTTTCAGTTTCGCTTCCCATTCTGGTGTATTGATCTGATCTTTAAAACATCTTCCAATTAAATCTACCATAATTGAAACTGCTGTAGAAGCTCCCGGAGATGCTCCTAACAAAACAGCCAGAGTTCCGTCTTGTGTATTAATTACTTCGGTACCAAATTCTAAAACACCACCTCCGTTTTCACCTTTTTTGATCACCTGAACACGTTGTCCTGCCTTTTCCAAAACCCAGTCCTTAGACCTTGCACTTGGCAAATATTCGCGTAAAGCTTTTATTCTGTCTTTTGGAGACTGACGAACCTGTTCAATTAAATATTTAGTTAACGGAATATTGTTGTATCCTGCAGACAACATCGGAATTAAGTTGTTTGCTTTTATAGATAATGGTAAATCAAGGTATGAACCATTTTTTAAGAAACGAGTTGAAAATCCTGCAAAAGGACCAAAAAGCAGTGCTTTTTCACCATCAATTACACGAGTATCAATATGTGGAACCGACATTGGCGGAGCTCCAACACTCGCTTTTCCGTATACTTTTGCCTGGTGTTTAGCAATAACTTCCGGATTTGTGCATTTTAACCACTGTCCACTCACAGGGAAACCTCCATAACCATGTCCTTCCGGCACATTTGCTTTTTCTAACAACGGTAAAGATCCTCCTCCGGCACCAATAAATACAAATTTAGTATAGGCTTTTCTTTTTTGACCAGACTCTAAATCAGTAATTTTAATTCTCCATGATTTATCTTCACGCTGTCTTATTTTTTTCACCTCATGATTAAAATACAAAGACACGCCGTCTAATTTCTCTAAATAATTAAACATGCTTCTGGTCAAAGCACCAAAATTTACATCGGTACCAATTGCCACTGTAGTCGCAGCCAGTTTTTCATCAGGCTGTCTTCCTTCCATTACAAGAGGCATCCACTGTTTTAGCTGTTCAAAATCAGTACTAAAAAGCATATCTGCAAATAATGGGTTAGCCTGCAAAGCTTCAAAACGAGTTTTAAGATACTGAACGTTTTTATCTCCCCAAACAAAACTCATGTGAGGCACACTTTTAATAAAGTTTTCAGGTGAAGGAACCTTATTTTCCTGTACTAAATACGACCAAAACTGACGCGAAACCTCAAAAGCTTCCGCAATACTTATGGCTTTTTTAGGATCTACAGAACCATCGGCCTTTTCAGGGGTGTAATTTAATTCGCAAAAAGCAGAATGTCCGGTTCCGGCATTATTCCATGCATCAGAACTTTCGGCTGCAGCAACATCTAATCTTTCGTAAATTTCAATCTTGATATCAGGTTGTAATTCTTTCAAAATTACTCCGAGTGTAGCACTCATAATTCCAGCTCCAATAAGCACTACTTCACTATTGGAACGTATTGTATTGTCAGGCATAACAGTATTATATTTTAAAATGCAAAGGTACTTTTTATAATCCCAAAAAAAAACTAATTTTTGAAAGATAATAGTTAGATAATTACATTTTTTTCTAAATAAAGTGAAATTTATAAGCCTAAAACCTAAAAACGATTAGAAGAAAGATAGTCCTGAAGCATAATCGTTGCGGAAATTTCATCAATCAGTCCTTTGTTCTGACGCTGCTTTTTGCTCAATCCACTATCGATCATGGTCTGGAAAGCCATTTTTGAAGTAAAACGTTCATCTACTCGGACTACTTTCATATCTGGAAAAATATTTGAAAAGTGAGTCACAAAACCTTTTATAACGGATGCACTTTCTGATGGCTGGCCATTCATTTGTTTCGGCTCACCAATTAAAACCGCTTCCACCTTTTCTTTCGCAAAATAAGCTGTAAGGAAATCAATTAAAGTATTCGTTGGAATCGTAGTCAAACCCGAAGCTATAATTTGCATTTCATCAGTAACAGCAATTCCGGTACGCTTTTGTCCGTAGTCTATAGAGAGAATTCTTGGCATTTTGTAATTTTAATCAAAGATATAAAGGATATTTTTAAAAAGTTAAAGAGAATATTTATGTTTTATAAATCCGAAAACTGAAATAAAATTTTCTGGCTCATTAATAAAATAAACAATCACATAACCTTTAAATATATAATCTCTTATCATTTCGTTATTGAAATATCTAGATTTCTTAAAGTAAAAAGGATTCTTAAGATCTTTTTCAATATTACGCAGTAAGTCATTTTTAAATTTTCTGGCAGCTGCTGGCTTATCTTTTGAAATGTAGTCAACTTGTAAATCTAAGGCTAACAAAAATTCTTCCTGTAGCCTAATTTTCATATTTTGAAATTGTTTCTTCAAGTATTGCGTCCACTTCTTCAAAAGTATAAAATTTTGCAGTTCCGTTTTTAACCTTAGCATAGGTCGCATTCAATTTCTTCTTGTTCTCCTTAAAGTCATGGTCAAAAAGAATATCTTCTTCAACAATTTTCAATTCATCAGAAGAAAATGAACTCAATAATTCTAAAATTTTCTCTTTAATTTCTGATTTAAACTCTAATCTAATCGCTTCCATAATACTTTCATTTACAATACAAATATAAAACTTTTCAAACTTTATTTCCCTTATTCAGCATCCCAATTCTTAGTAATAAAGGAAATTTCACTTTCTTATCATTATTTCCCCAGGAAAATTTCAATTCATCATAAATCAAATCAATTGGATTTTGATTGTTTTTTGAAATATAATGCTGAACTGAAGACCAGGTCTGAAGATATCCAATAAGTGTTTCAAAATCCCATATAAATTCGTTACAGAACTTATTTGCCGAAATTTCATCAAACGGAAAGGGAATAGTTTCGTAATTTTCATCCAGATACTTTCGTTCAGCATCCCAATAAGGCCCGACAATATCATAATAAAAATGTCTCAGGATTTTATCCGAATCAGAGTTGGTAGAAAATAATCCATAACCTATTACAGCAAAAACACCTTCGGGTTTTAATATTCTGTAGATTTCTTTATAAAACACATCAAAATTAAACCAGTGAACTGCTTGTGCCACAACAATCAAATCAAATTGCTGATTTTTGAAAGAAGTTTTCTCTGCAGATTCTTTACTGTAAATTATATTTTCAGCCCGAATTGCATTATCCAGTTGTTTTTGACTAATATCAGTTGCAAATACATTTTCAAAATAAGCAGAAAGTTTATGGGCTACCTGACCGTTTCCTGTAGCGAGATCTAAAGCAGTCGATTTATAATCAACAAATGAGACTATATATCGAATCATTTCCTCCGGGTATTGTGGTCGAAATTTTGAATAATCTACTGCCTGTTTTGAAAAATTATCTTTCATGATACTTATTTTAAATTGGTATCCTAAAGTTATGACCTTTTTACCTAACTATATCTACCCAAATATTTAGACTGCAAAAAATCCGCTCTGAAAAATTCAAAACGGATTTTTAACCAAATTTAAAACAACTAAAAAATTAATTATTAAAAGTATTACCTACCAAATAACCTTTTAAAAAAACCTTTTCCCTCTTCTTCGTCTTCTTCTTTGAGTTCATATTGAGCAAATTTTGACTGCGCTTTTTCATGCTCATAAATCAACTCCTTAATATACTCAATATAACTTCTCTTTTTTTCTTCCAGGAATCCGATTAAATATTTTTCACTGAACTCGACACCGCTGGCAGCTTCAATTTGCAGCAATTTTTTATAAAGAGGCTCAATATGCAATGAAACAACTTCCTGAGGAACAGCCTGTCTTCTTGCAAAATAATTTACAATTACACCGTTTTCATCCCTTGCAATATCAAAATCTGTAATTACCCAGTAGTATCTTCCCGATTTCGCTAAATTTTTTACAATTGCATGAAAGTTTTTTCCTTGTTTCAGATTCTCCCAAAGCACTTTAAAAATAACTTTTGGCATATCCGGATGACGAATAATATTATGTGGCTGCCCCATTAGTTCATAATCTTCATAACCACAAACATCAACAAAAACTTCGTTGGCATATTCTATAATACCAAAAGCATTTGTTTTACTCATAATTACTTGCGTTTTGTCCCACGTGACTTCTTTGTCAATAACTGCAGTTCTGTTTTGAAATTGATTCTCCTGATTCATTTTTCGGCTTGATTAATTTAAAACTATATTTCAATTCCTTAATTTGTCTCAGGAATTATTGCGCAAAATTAATCTGAATAAAAATCATGAAATCTGATTTTTATCATGAAATAATAATAAAGAAATTGCATTTTCAAAAACATTTCAGTTTATCATAATCCTTCAAATTAAAAACAAAAAGTTATATTTATAACATTTTCAAATTGATTTGCCTTTTTGATTTTATTCAAATGCGCTATCTTTGCCAAAAATTTAAACATTATGAGTTCTTTACAAACTATAATTGAACAAGCTTGGGAAAACAGAGCTTTATTGCAGGAAACAGCAACTACTGATGCTATCAGAGAAGTTATCGAATTATTGGATGCTGGAAAACTTCGTGTTGCCGAACCAAAAGGTGACGGATGGCAGGTAAACGAATGGGTAAAAAAAGCAGTAGTAATGTACTTCCCTATTCAAAAAATGGAAACATGGGAAGCAGGAGTTTTTGAATACCATGACAAAATGGAATTGAAAAAAGACTATGCTACCAAAGGAGTTCGTGTAGTTCCTGGAGCTTCTGCGCGTTATGGCTCATTTATTTCAAGCGGTGTGATTATGATGCCTAGCTATGTAAATATCGGGGCTTATGTTGATGCCGGAACTATGGTTGATACCTGGGCTACTGTTGGTAGCTGTGCTCAAATTGGTAAAGACGTTCACTTAAGCGGTGGAGTTGGTATCGGAGGTGTTTTAGAGCCATTACAGGCTGCTCCTGTTATCATCGAGGATGGTGCTTTTATCGGTTCACGTTGTATCGTTGTAGAAGGAGTTCACGTAGGTAAAGAAGCCGTATTAGGAGCAAATGTATGTTTGACTGCTTCAACAAAAATCATTGATATTACAGGAGATGAACCAGTTGAAATGAAAGGTTTTGTACCAGCACGTTCTGTTGTAATCCCTGGAAGTTATACTAAAAAATTCGCCGCAGGTGAATATCAGGTTCCATGTGCTTTAATTATTGGTACACGTAAACCATCTACAGATTTGAAAACTTCATTAAATAATGCGTTACGTGAATACGACGTAGCAGTATAATTTAAATTTCAATATTTTAAAATTCCAAATTCCAAAATCATGATTGGAATTTGGAATTTTTATTTTAAAACTAATCTTAATTGATTTTTTTTCCTTCAATTTGTACTCTCTTAAAAGATTCGATTTCTATATGAAGATACTTGTAATTCAACAAAAAATGATTGGCGATGTGCTCGCGACTTCAACAATTTGCAACACGTTAAAAAATGAATATCCAACAGCACAAATAGATTATTTAATTTATCCGTTTACCAGTCCGGTTGTTGAAAACAATCCAAATATTGATAATCTTATACTTTTTACTGATGAGGCTAAAAAAAGTAAAATTGAACTTTTGAAATTTTGCCTTAAGATCAGAAAATCAAAATACGATATTATTATTGATGCTTATGGAAAGCTTGAAAGCAATATGATTGTGGCTTTTTCCGGAGCGAAAACAAAAATCGGTTTTTATAAATCTTACACTAATCTTATTTACACAAATACGGTTAAAGAACTCTCTGTACCTAAAACAACTGCGGGACTAGCCTTAGAAAACAGAATGCTCTTATTAGAGTCTTTTGATCTGAAAAAACCGCTAAAAATCAAACCTGAAATCTTTCTCAAAGAATCTGAAATTGAAAACGGAAAACAAATTCTGATTCAGAATCAAATTGATTTCTCTAAAAAAATATACATGATAGGTGTTTTAGGAAGCGGAAAAACAAAAACCTATCCAAGCACATATATGGCCCGGCTTTTGGATAAAATTGTTTCGGATACGAATGCTACATTGTTATTCAATTACATTCCATCTCAATTAAAAGAAGCCCAGGAAGTCTTCAATTTATGCCTGCCTGAGACACAAAAAAATATCAAAATAGATATTGTTCCAAAATCCATCAGGGAGTTTTTATCCATTACCTATCACTGTGATGCTTTGATTGGTAATGAAGGCGGGGCTGTAAATATGGCAAAAGCATTAAACAAGCCAACATTTACTATTTTTTCGACCTGGATTAAAAAAGAAGCATGGAATAGTTTTGATGACGGAATAAAAAACGTTTCAGTGCATTTGAAAGACTTAAAACCTGAATTATATGGTAAAAAATCTGCCAAAGAAATGAAAAATCATGCTATGGATTTGTATCAGGCTTTTACACCTGATTTAATTATTCCGAGTTTAGAAGAATATTTGAAAACTAATTAGAATCGATACCGATTGTAGTTTTTACAACTTTATTCTTTTTGGTATTTTCCCTTATTGCGAAGTTTTTCTTCCATGTTGCTTCATTTACATAACCCCTTGCGTGATCTAAATGCACCACAATAGCACTATAGCGGATTTGTTTAGACTTAAGGCCTTTATTAAAAAGTCTTTCGCCTAATTCTCTATCCTGTCCTCCGTACTGCATTTCCTGATTGAAGCCGTTTATAAAAACCAGATCTTCTTTCCAGCCTGATGCGTTATGTCCGTTCCAGGTTGCTTTTGTAGGAGTTACAGCATTTAGAAATTTAGCAAGGAAACCTGAAGCCGTCAATTTAGAATTTTTGAATGATTTTTTTAAACCATTCTGAATAAGCCATTTTACATCAAAACAATTCTGCGATAGAATATCATTTTTGGTAATTGCCTTTGAAATACTCATCGGCAGCATAAAATAACCTCCTGAAAGAAAATATCCTTTTTCTCTGTATTCCAAATGAGTTGCTACAAAGTCTTTCCTCGGAATACAGTCTCCATCTGTAAAAATAAGATAATCTGAACTGGAAGCTATTATTGCCTTATTCAAAATCTGTGATTTCTGAAAACCATTATCTTCCTGCCATACGTGTACCAACGGCATCGAAATCTGAGTTCTCAATGAATCCAATAATTCCTTTGTTTTCGGCTTTGAACCATCATCGGCAATAATAATTTCGAAGTCGGTTTCAGTCTGAATACTAAAGCCCCAAATAACTTTTTCAAGCCATTCCTCGGCATTATAAGTACTCATTATTACAGATGCTTTTATATTTTTATTGGTATCGCCCATTATTTTTTCCAAAATTTTAATGCTTTTTTTATACGCTTTTTGCGATGAAACTTATCCCTGAAAGCTTCTGCTCCAGTTATCATTACTTTTAAAACCTCATTATAAGAAGCTCCGTAAAGTTTAGCATATTCGTCGCTCATCACTTCAACAATCTTTCTGTTTGGGGTTAATTTTGAAAAGTTCAGAATTCTTTGGTTCAGACTCATTTCTTTATGAAATTTCATTCTGTTCAAATCAACCAGAAAAAAGGAATAAGAACCCGCAGGATTTTTTTTAATTAAAGTATTACCGGGCGTATGATCTAAAAACTCAATTCCGTTTTGATGCAGATTAAACGTAAATTTGGTAAACTGCCTCAAAATTATTTCATGATCAGGATAATCAAAATCATTAGTTAATTCCCTAAAAGTCAAATCAGGATAAACTTGTTCACAAACATAATAGCTATCCAAAAGCACTCCCTTAAAATTCTCAAAATAAGCTATTGGAGCCGGAGTACCTATTTCTTTTTCAACAAGAATATTGGCAAATTCATAAGAACGACGGGCTTTTGAAGGTCTGAAAAAAGCATAAACTATTTTGTTTATAAAATTCGGAACCTTAAAAGATTTTACATTGAGTGTTATTTCTCCTAAATCAAATGTTTTGATTTTGTTCCTCTTCCCATCAACAAACAGCGTTCCTTTTGTTTCATAATTTTCTATCGCATCCTTTATTTCCTCCTTTTTGCTTAGAAAATTATGATGATAAACTTCATGCATTTGATCCCTTTTTATGTTTTTTACAAAAGTAGCGATTTGAATTTTACCCTTCAAATAATTAATTTAATTTTACACACAAAGTTATTTAGTATCTCATAAAAATTCACAAATGTTCGAACACTATCTCATCACCCGATTTAATCTTAAAAATCCTAATTGGGATGTAACCAAAAACAACGAGGAACTCCTGACTGATGCATGGATGGAAGACAGAATGTGGCTCTTTGAAAATTTTTGCCTGCCATCTGTTAAAGCACAAACCAACAAAAATTTTACATGGCTAATTTATTTAGATATTACAACTGCAGAAAAGTATAAAAACAAAATAATCGATTTGACTTCGGATACAAATAATATCAAACTGTTTTTTATTAACGGAATGAATGAATTTTATCCTGAAATACAAAAAGCTGTCTCTAACGACAAGCCTTACCTTATTTCTACGCGAATTGATAACGATGATGTTATCAGCCGGTTTTTTATAGATGAAATTCAGAAAAAATTTGCTTCTCAGAATTTCCTTGCAATAGATGTTATCAAAGGATATTCACTTCAAATAAAACCAACTTATATTTTAGGTAAAAAAGAACATGTTTTCAATCCTTTTATAAGCCTTATTGAAAAAAATGAAAATCCAAAAACAGTCTGGTTTAACGACCACACACAATGGAAAAAAGAAAGCAGGATTATTCAGGTAACCGATAAAAGACTTTGGATGTCAATCATTCATGAAAAAAACAAAGTCAATGAATTTGATGGTTATGACAATGTAAAATGGCAGGATGTTAAAAATGAATTTATTGTTTCTGAAGAACTGGATAATTTAATAACTCAAAAAATCATACCCTATAAAGACTGGTATTTTTTGAGTTTAAAAAACATGCTGTATGTCAAAATGGTTTTATCCAGCAAAAAAATAAAAAAAGCACTTGGACTCTACAAAATAAAATAAGTTCAGATATATCATTGATTTACAATAAAAAAACCGGCTATAAAATTATACCGGTTTTTTTGTTACTTCAATATCAAATTCAAACAAAGTGATTAATGGAAAAAACCAGTAATAAAATTAAATTCTAATGCTTTTTTTCTGCAAAAAAACTTAAACCATTGACCAAAATTTTTCAATAACAAATATTCTCTGGATACTTGCAGGTTAGATTTTACATTTATATACTTTTTTATATCTTCAAATCGTCTGGTAGGCAAATAATCCAGTTTTCTCCACCTTTTCGGATTTATATAATAAAAGTCCTCAAATTGATTATAATTTGTTTCATTTACCGTTACCCATTTTTTAAGAAAATCTTCATTCACTTCATTATTATGTCCCCAATTCTTGAGTTTACACACAAGCTGTTCTTCGGTTCTGGCAATTGATTCATGCAAAACTAAATTGTCAAAATAAATTGTCCTTTCGTTGGTTCGTCTGGCACATTTATAATTAGGATAATTAGTAGCAAAAACAGACTTCATTGGTTTGTCAACAAAAAGAGTTCCTTCTTTTGTATACTTATAAATAATCAACCAAAAACAGGCAAACTGAATTTTATTTTTTTCGGGTTCATCGAGATAATGATCGTACTTTCTTAAATTTGAAACAAAACTCTCAAAATCAATAAAATATTCATCACTGTCTATCTGAATCAACCAATTTCCAATACCCATTTTCAAAGAAAGCAAATGACGTTCTCGTGTATCGTTTTCAATTGCTGTTAGTTCCGGAATATAGAAATTATCTCTATAAAACTCAATTTTATTATCAACATCAAATTCTTTCAACCATTCATAGAAAGAATTATCTACAACAAATTCATTTCCTGACCAGGTTAGCTTATTACTATCTTCAGCAATAAAAATCTTATCTGCCGCTTTATAAACAGGCGGAATTGACAGTTTTAGCTTTTCATAATCATATGACAACAGAAAACCTACGTGAATTTTCTTCATATTATTTATTTTTTAATAAACAAATTGAGAATATCAAAAAATTATTTCACAACTCTGAATTATAAAATTGACAATGACAAACTGCAATCTGCATAATTAATTAAACGTGTTTTTAGTTAATTATGTTGTGCTTCATCTGTTAATATTTATAGGAATTGCTTGATAATTTAATCGATTTTAAACAAAATTATTAATATTTATACAACAAACACTTCAAAACAAAGCTTCTATTTGAAAGAACACTTGTTTGTATATAAGAGCCTAATTTCTTTGAATGGTTGCGTAAATAATACTATTTTTTTGTAGATTTTTTTGTAGATTTTTTTGATTATGATAACATTTATTTTTTTGCCAGAAGTGCTAAAAAATTAATAATCACTTTAAATAATTTCCATATCGTCGGGAATGTTTTAATGTAAAGAATTTGCTGTATTCTCTTAGATTTGATTGTACTTACTAATTTATAATCCTCTGTGAAAAGAGGGAAATACTTATCGAAAACTATTTGTTTTTCTGAGTCAGCAATAGATTTATTTTCCTTTTTAGACGAAATACCGGTAAAATCATAATTACAAATAGTCATTTTTAAATATTTAGAAGGCCTGTTTTCTACACAAATAGTATAGATAAAAAACTCCCAATCTGCTACTATTTTAAATTTTTCATTATATAAAAAATAATCAAAAAATAGCTGCCTTCTTATAAATGTTGACTGATGATTTATGCAGCTATTATAAAAAAAAGAAAAAGACAATTTTTCAGGATATGTTTTCTTTCTTTTAGAATTTTGTTTCACCTTATAATTATCACCATAATAAATATCAAAGTCGTCCACTAATAAAGGATTTACTTTTTCCAAAACAGTATTTTCATAAAAAGTATCTCCGCTATTCATAAAAATAATAAAATCACCTGTTGCAGCTTTTATACCTTTGTTCATTGCATTATAAACTCCTGAATCAGGTTCTGAAACCCAAAAATCTATTTTTTCAGAATATCTTTCAATTAATTCTTTTCCGCCATCTGTACTGCCACCATCAATAACAATAAATTCATAATTGTTTTGAGTTTGGTGTATAATACTTTTAATGGTTTTTTCTAAACCTTTTATGTCATTATAATTTATTGTAATTATGGAAATTTTTGGAGGCATCGTTTAAGGTAATTTTATTTTAAAAAGTTTTTTACAATAAATAGAGGACATAAAAAACCTGATTAAATTTTATTTCTTTTAGGCAGGATAAAAATAAAAACTGAAACAAAAAACTTCAGAATACTCCACAATATTTTATTATTTTGTATCCTTAACACCTTTCGAATTCTTCGGTCAATTACAGTATTATAATATCCAAAATCTTCATAGAATGATGAAAAATGCTTTTTCATTATTGTTTCTCTTTCCTGGTGGTATATATGTAAATTTTCCGGAATTGCTGAAATTCCGGAGAAATCATAGTAACAAATCGTTTTGTGCAAACATTCGTATGGTTCGTTTTTTTTACATATTGCATAAATAAAAAATTCCCAATCAGAAGAAATTTTGTATTGGATGTTATACATAAAATGTTTTAAAAACAAATCACGTTTAATAAAGCTTGCCTGATGATTAATTCCTGAATTAACAAAATGCGAAAATGTTAATTTTGAAGGTGTTTTCTCTATTCTGTCATAACCAGCTTCATTAAAATAAAATGAATCACCATACAGAATCCCAACATCGCTTTTAAATTTATGATGAATTTCTTCTAAAACTGTATTGTTGTAAAAATAATTACCGCTATTCATGAAATTAACAAAGGTACCTTTAGCTAACTGAATCCCTTTGTTCATGGCATCATAAACTCCTTTATTCTTTTCTGAAACCCAATAGCTAATATATCTCTCGTATTTTTTTATAGTTTGTAGGCTTTCGTCTGTACTTCCACCATCAATAATAATAAACTCAAAATCGGTCCAGGTTTGATTGATAATACTTTCAATTGTTTTAATCAATCCGAAATTATTATTATAATTTATGGTAATGATTGTTAGCTTAACCATTTATTGCTTTTTTATAAAGTTCCAAACATTGTGAAGCAGCAATTTCCCAATTAAATTTTTTCGCTTGCTCTATTCCTTTTAAAACATGTTCGTCTCTCAGTTTTTTATCATTTAGTACCAATACAATCTTATTCATTAAATCTTCTTTATTCGAGACATCAAAATAAATTCCGGCCTCACCTGCTACTTCAGGAAAAGAGCTGCTATTAGCTAAAACAATTGGACAACCACAAGCCATTGATTCTAAAACCGGTATTCCAAAACCTTCATACATTGAAGGAAAAACAAAACATCTGGCATTTTTATAAAACAGGCCTAACTGTTCCTCTTCAAAATATTTTTGCTCTACTTGTTCCTGAATGCCTATTCTTTTTAAAAACTCAATTTCTTCTTCTTTAAATTCGCCTCCCCCTGCACAAATCAATTTTAAAGAAGTATCCTTAGCCAACAAATCTTTTATTGCTTCCGCTAAAAAATAAAAGTTTTTGTAATAATCCCTGGAACCAACAAATAAGATGTAATTATCTGGTAAATCTACCGATACATTTTCATTTACCTGAATTGAATTTCCGTGATAGATGACTTCTATTTTAGACTCATCTATGTGAGGATAAATTTTAATTATGTCTTTTTTAGTATTTCTTGAAACAGCGATAATTTTTGTCGCTGTTTCTAATAATCTTTTTTTGTTAACCGTTACATTCCATGGGTCTTCTATAAAATATTGAGGGAATAACTCATGAATCATATCATAAACAGTCAGAACAAAAGGTTTATCATTAATAAACTCTAAAAAATAAGGGTCATAATAAGTAGGTATAAACAATTCAAAATTATTATCCCTCAAAGGTCTTTTGGTTTTTTTTTCGCTTATTTTTCTATTTAGCGAACGAGTACTTACCCCTAAAGCATTTAAAGTTTTAATCAAATACGTAATTAATTTCTTTTCTTTTAACAGTAGCCCACTATTGGCAACATAAACATTATTTGAGCTATCAATAGGAAGTATAATGGACAGTTTTTTATTTTTTTTAAGACGCTTAAAAATTTCAGTATAATATCTGGAAATCCCGCCATAAGTTTGTAAATTAAAAATCTGGGGATCAATAAGTATTTTAATCATAAATGATGTTTTTTATAAACATGTAACACTAAAATCTAAGGATAAAATTATCTTTCTATTTTAGTTTATAAAAGTTTAAAAGAATCTCTTTTTGGAAGTAAAAAACAGAGAAATAGTTATAAATGCTTTTATTATTTTATAAGAAAACCTATTATTTTGACTAATAAATAATAATTGATTTAATCTCTTCTCACTTACATATCCTTTATTATTAGCTGAAGTGTTTTTTTGAAGATCTTTTATCAATGGCTTATTATGTTCTACTAATTTTTCAATAGTTTTTTCGTAATCATCAATAAAGGCTGCAAAGTGTTTTTCCAGTACAATCTTCCTTTCGTTATGATCGAATTCTTTTTGATGATGAGAAACTCCATCTAAATAGTAATCACAAATAATTACATTAATATGCTTATAACTTTTGTTTTTTAAGCATATATTTCTAATATTAAATTCCCAATCTGAAACAATCTTCAAATCTTCATTATATAAATTATTCCAAAAAATTTCCCGTTTATAAAAAGTAGACTGATGGCACAATGAATTTGTGTAAAAAAACGAAAAATTTAATTTATCTGGATATTCAACTTCAAATCTTTTATTTTTAGTTATAAAAAAAGCATTTCCGTACAATATATCAATATTATTATCAAATTCGTTCTTTATAGTATCTAAAACATCTATAGAATAAAAACAATCACCACTGTTCATGAAAATTATATAGTCGCCTGTTGCTGCCTTAATACCTTTATTCATTGCGTTATAGATTCCTGAATCTTTTTCAGAAACCCAATAATCAACTCTACTATAATTTTCTATTATTTGTTTTGAACCATCTTCACTTCCTCCATCAACAATAATAAATTCAAAGTCTTGAAATTTTTGAGCTAAAATACTGTATATCGTTTTTTGTAAACCTTCACGATTATTGTAATTAACAGTAATTATCGTAATTTTTTTCATAACCAACATTCGGTTTGATATTTTAATTTTAAGTAATTTACTCCAACAACATGATATCGAAATGTTTTTAATTTTTCAACTTAAAAAAACTTTATCTAATTTCTCATATGTTTTATTTTTTTCATGATTATTTAAAAAATACTCTTTTGCTAAAACTGAATGATAATTATAAAATTCTTTATCAGAAATCAATTTTTCAATATGTGAAGCAAATATTTTTTCATCATTAGTCACTAAACATCCATTATTAGTCTTATTTAACAAACCATCAACTCCTCTTTCATTACATACAATTGGCAAACCATAAGATAAAGCTTCAATTACTTTAATTTTAACACCTGTACCGGATAACATTGGACAAATAGCTATTTTAGAAATACTATATACATCCTCAAGATTATCCACATAATTTATATTATGAACATTTTCTAAAGCTGCTGGCACATTATCATTTATTTTTCCAACAACACAAATTTTAATATCCTTTGACAATAATGGATAAACTTTTTCAAAAAACCATTTTACAGACTTCACATTATGTGCGTTATTACTAGCTACATAAACCACATCGTAAACTTCTTTTTCTGATTTCTGTTTAAGTTCTTCCGGATGACTAATTAGATGTATTTCTTTATCTAAGAACTGATCAAAAATATATTTCTCTTCAATTGAAACAACTAAAATTTTATCAAAAAAAGATAAACTTCTAATCTCTTCTTCAAAATACTTTCCTAATTCAAATTTCTTATGATTCTTAAAATGAGGCGTAATAAAATCGTGTGTATCAATAATTAATTTTGCATTTTTTATATACTTATTATTTTCAATAAGTCTTGACCAAAAAACATATGATATTACAATATAATCGTATTCATTATTTTTAAGAATTTCATCAAAACTTTTTTTATGATTCGCTCTTAATCTATCTAAAACTTTAGTTGTTTCAACTATTTTCAACAAACCTAATTTTTTAAATATTTTTTGGATCTTCTTTTTCTTTCTGCTTAATCCCTTTAATAAAAAACCATTCGTAATAAGTTTTTCACTTTTTAATTCTTCAAAATGTAAGTTATTTATATATAAAGGATCTCCAACAAAATCTACAGAAATATCTTTACTCTTAAAATACTTTAATAATCCCATAGCGCGTGCATTATTCCCCTGCGTTAAAAACAATGGGTTTTCGGTATAAAAATAAAGTACTTTTGTCATTTACTGGTTTATAATAATATTCATTCTAATTCACCTCCAAAGACTGCAAACTCACTAAATTGGCATAATTCCCATTCATATTCAACAGTTCCTCATGAGTTCCTTGTTCTACAATTCTTCCTTTACTCATTACCACAATCAAATCAGCATTTTGGATCGTTGACAAACGATGTGCAATAACGATTGAAGTTCTGTTCTCCATCATATTTTCCAATCCAACCTGCACTAATTTTTCAGATTCGGTATCTAATGCTGACGTTGCTTCATCTAAAATCATGATTGGAGGATTTTTCATTACTGCTCTTGCAATAGCCACCCTCTGTCTTTGTCCACCTGACAGCATTCCTCCGCCATCACCTACCGGGCTGTTATATTGCTCCGGAAATTGTGAAATAAAATTATGTGCATTAGCTACTTTTGCAGCACTTACAATTGCATCCATATCTGGATTATCAATACTTAGAGAAATATTATTTGCAATAGAATCATTAAATAAAATAGAATCCTGTGCCACAATTCCCATTTGCTTTCTTAGCGAATCTGTAGTAACATCCTTGATATTAACACCGTCAAAAGTTATACTTCCTTCAGTAACATCATAAAGTCTGGTAATCAAATTTGCCAAAGTTGATTTTCCGCTTCCTGATTCTCCAACTAATGCAACTCTTTTTCCTTTTGGAACTGTCAGATTAAAATCTTTCAAAACATACTCAGAATCGTATTTAAACGAAACATTGGTAAACTTAATTTCATTTTTAAATTCAGTAATCTCTTTAGCATCAAGATTGTCTTTTAACGGATTGGTTGCGTCTAAAATAAAAGCAACTCTCTCATAAGCTGCATTTCCTCCCATAAGAGCCTGATTTGCTTTTGTTATAGCTTTTGCCGGTGTTAATATTTGATATGCCAATCCCATATAAGCAATAAAGGCACTTCCACTCATAGAACCATCAATCAACACTAATGATCCACCATAAACCAGCAGAATAGAAATTACAAAAATCCCTAAAAACTCACTCATAGGCCCCGCCAAACTCATTCTGACACCTATTCTATTGTTCAAATTGTTGATAAATTCTGTTGAATTGAAATAGCGTCGTATAAAGAATTTCTCTGAAGTAAAATTTTTAATTACTTTAATTCCGCCTAGTGTTTCTTCAATATCAGATAATAAATGCCCTTCAAGAGAAAAAATATCTCCCGATTGGCTTTTGATGGATTTACTCATTCTTGATATTAAAAACCCTGAAACAGGAAGAAAAAGGAATACAAAAATGGTCAGTTTCCAACTTATTAAAACCATTGATATCAAAGTAAATATAATCGTCAGGGGCTCGCTTACCATCATTAAAATACTCATGAAAGCACTTTTTATTGTATTAATATCGGAAGTCATTCTTGAAATTAAATCTCCTTTTCTTTCATTGGAGAAAAAAGAAACCGGCAGGCTAATTACTTTTTGATATACATCATTTCTCAAATCTTTCAAAATTCCATTATTCAAATAAGTCATGTATACAATTGAAGTAAAGTTGAAAAGGTTTTTCAATAAAAAGGTTGTCAAAACAAATACAACCATCCATATCAATGTATTTAAAGCTCCTTTCGTTTCTGTATTATGTGTAATAAAATAATTTAAAGAATCTTCCAAATAACGTTTATCGATACTTTTAAATCCTTCGTATACTGGTTTAACATGTACTTTTTCTCCATCAGAAAATAATACTTTCATTAAAGGAAAAAGGGAAAGCATTGAAACAGCTGAAAAAAGCGCATACAAAACATTGAAGATGATACTTATTATTAAATTTTTCTTGTGAGGTGTTAAATACTTTAAAAAACGTTTAAAATTTTTCATTGAATGACTTTAAAATAAAGGCTAAATTAATTAATACTGTTATTTTTTTGCAAAGTTAAAACTAAAATAGTTTCAAAACTAACAACCAAAAACGAATAAACTTACAAAAAAACAAGGTCTATAAATTCTCAGTTCTTTTTCACAATAATCAAACCAAATCGACCAACTACTCAATTACACCATAAATAAAACCCCAAAAAAAATAAATTTGAAGGTTTCTTTTTTAGATTGCAAGAATTAAATTTACGGCTTCAATTTTCTATTTATTTTATTAATTTATACTTTAAAATGCCTACCCATAATTTACTCTGGACCAGTGGATGGGACTCTACTTTTAGACTTTTACAAATAATTCTAACTGAAAAAGAAACTGTTCAGCCCATTTATATAATTGACAAAACCAGAAGGTCTTTAAAGAAAGAACTTGATAGCATTAAAAGAATTCAGGAAAAAATCAAAGAATTAAATCCAGAAGCTTATTTACGAATACTTCCGGTCTGGTATGTTGATGAAGAACTTACCATCGATAAAGAAATAGGTAAAAGTTCTCAGCATATAAAATCACTAACAAAAATGGGTACTCAACATGACTGGATTTCTCAGTTTTGTAGTAATCATAATTTAAAAAAAATCGAAATGTGTTTAGACAAAAATGCGAATCTGGATTCATTTACACATTTTTTAGTAACTAATTATATAGAAACCGATTACAGTAATACCAAAGACAAAGAACTATACAACTGCATAAATGTTATTTTTAAATATTTCACCTTTCCGGTTGTCAATTTATCAAAACAGGAAATGAATATCATCGCTAAAGCAAATAATTGGGAAGATATAATGTCTTTGACCTGGTTTTGCCACAAACCTAAAAGAAATAAACCTTGTGGAAAGTGTGTTCCCTGTACTACAGTTATAAAAAAGAAAATGGGATTTAGAATTCCTTTAATAAACAGAATAAAAGGATATTTTAAGATTTACTTCTCAAAATGATTATAAAAACAATTCATGCAAATCATTATAGAACAAACAAATAATATTCAAATCACTATTTTTAAGGATTTAATTTCAAATTCTAAATATTACATTTACACCTTAAAATTTTGTTCATAAAATAACTTTACGATAACAATGCCTACTCATAATTTACTCTGGACCAGCGGATGGGATTCTACTTTTAGACTTTTACAGATAATATTAGTTGAAAAAGAAACTGTTCAACCAATATATATCATTGACAAAACACGAAGATCATTAGAGGTTGAATTGGATGGGATTAAAAAAATTCTGGAAAAAATTAAAGAATTACATCCCGAAGCTTATGAACTCATACTTCCTGTTTGGTATGCTGAGGAAGATCTAACCATTAATAAAGAAATTGAAGAAAGTTCAAAGTATATCAATTCACTTGTAAGGCTAGGGCCACAATACAGCTGGCTGGCTCAATTTTGCCATAATCATAATTTAAAAAATATAGAAATCAGTAATGATAAAAATCTAAGAACTGACTCACTCACATATTTTTTAATGACAAATTTTATAAAAGCAGATCTTAACAACCCGGTAAATCAGGAAAAATATAATAAAATTGCTCCCGTATTTAAACATTTTTCTTTCCCAGTCGTTACGCTCTCTAAAAGAGACATGTTGGATATTGCAATAAAAAACAACTGGGAAAATATTATGTATTTAACCTGGTTCTGTCATAAACCACGTAAAAATAAAGCCTGTGGCAAATGTACTCCCTGTGTAAATGTAATAAAAAAGCAAATGGGCTTTAGGATTCCGTTTGTCAACAGAATGAAAGGATATTTTAAAATTTATGTATCAGGAAAAAAACTAAACAGGAAGTTTAATTAATTTCCCCATTTCAAGATTTAAATAATCTATCGGAAACCTATTGTGACCACCTGTTGGAAAAAAAGTAAGTTCACCAAATAAAACTTTATCTTCTATCGAATATAAATCTACCCTGACAAAAATAAACTGATCAGATAAAACGCTGGCAACTTTTAGCATTTCGTTAAAATTTGCCGGCTTTTCTATTTCAGATTCAAGCCTATTTATATCATTTTCATTAGAAGTGATTTTTTTCCAGTTCAAATCATAAAAACATTTTTTTTGTTTTCCGTCTTCAAGTTTTTTTACAAGAATATATTTTGGCTGACCGTGGAAACAATAAAATTTATAATCAATTAAACCTTCATCAAAATTTGAAATATATTTTTCAATTAAAAGTCTGGGTTTAACATCTTTATAAATTGCCTCTCTGTATTTATCGTAATAATTACTGCTCAAAAAAGACTTTAACTTATTTTTATCATCTGTATTATTAATCGAAGAGGTATCTTTTACAATAAGGTTATATCCTGAACCGTGGGTTCCTTTTATAGCATATTGCTTCGGTAGTTTTTCAAAATCAATTTCTTCAACAGTATCATAAACTCCTATTATATCATTCAAATATTTCTTTCCAATTTTTGTTTCAACAAAAGAGCGTACCTCAAATTTATCCACATACTGACCATATCCCTCTTTATAATGGTACAACTTCAGCCATTGAATTTTTTCCATAAACTCCTGAGGATTATCCAAATTCAATATTCTTTTGTTTTTGCAATAATATTTTGCTTTTGTCACTTTTGCATCATCACTGGAGTATTTACTTAATAAAATAGCTCTTGTCTGATTATACTTTCTATATACAAAGTTGTTTAATTTAAATTCCAATTTTAATACTTCTATTTTTTTGTAAAACTTCATTTAGTTCGTTGATCATTTTTTTTGAAACAACTTCTTTTGTGCAATTCTCCATTAGAAATTTTCGTCCATTTTCTACACAATTCTCCTGCAATACTGTATCGTTCAGCATTTGTTCTGCTTTATCGGCAAAAGACAATGCATTTCCAACTTCTGCCAGCAAGCCTGTATGATTATCAATAACAACTTCTGGTACACCCCCGGCATTTCCTGCTACAACAGGTACTTTGCACGCATACGATTCAAGAATAACACCACCTAATGGTTCGCTGTTTGAAGTAAACAATAACAAGTCTAACTCCGGTAAAATTTCAGGAATATCTTTTCTAAAACCTGCTATAATAATTTCGTTTTCTAAGCCTAAATCCGAAATTTGTTGTCTTACCTGTTGCTCCAGAGGCCCTTTTCCAATCAAAATATATTTGGCTTTAACACCTCTTTTTACAAGTTCTGCAACTGTATTTACCCAGGTAATATGATCTTTGAAATCAACAAAAGCAGCTATATTACCTATAATTTTATAATCTGCCGGAATATTAAACTGTTTGTGCAAAATACCTGTCTTTTGTGTTTTCGTAAATTTGTGCACATCCGTTACACATCCTACTACACATAATTTACTATGATCTTTTATAACTGGTTTTAAAATATCAACAACAGGATAAGAAACACATATGATTTTTTCTATTCCGCTATAATCATATTTCCATTTTCTAAAAAAATTTGTATCAACCCTTTTTATCAAAGTCCTGCACAAAACTAATGGTTGTTTCAGTCCGAACAACAACTTAGATAAAACCATGAGTGTATGGGAATGGCTATTATGTATAAACACCAAATCGGCATTCAGTTCCTTTGTAATTTTTGAAAACCTTTTGGCATATTTTAAATCGTATTCTGATTTATTATTTAATGGAATAACATTCATTCCTTTTTGGGTTGCAATTTTAAAAGTTTCAGAGTCATCCGGACAAATAATCCATTGGTCTTCTACATATCCATACTCTTTAAATGCCTCATATAAATAGATGATTTTTTGTTCATGCCCTCTCCAGCCTCTTGAAACAGTAACCTGTATTAACCTCATTTTATTTTTTTAAGCTGTAAATATTATCTGTTATAAAAAATCGATCTCTGCTGTGTTTAACAAATTTTAACAATCATTAAACACTAAATTAAGTTTTTATTAAGAGCAAATATAGTACAATAGAACTACAAACCTAAAAGATTATAGTTAATTAAAATGTTATGTTTATAAATTATTTTGGGGCAAAGTAAAGTACTGGAATTTCACTTTTTTTATTCGTTTCTTTGCACTTTAATATATTCAATTCAAATATAAAAATGGAAAATCTTAACGAAGAAGTACATAAAGCTTTTGAAGTAATCAAAGAAGGCGGCATCATTCTTTATCCTACGGATACAGTTTGGGGGATTGGCTGCGATGCTACAAATCCTGAAGCAGTTTCCAAAATATACAAACTGAAACAACGTGCCGAAACACAAAGTATGATTGTATTGATGAATGGCGAAAAAATGATGTACAACGTTTTTAAAAACATTCCAGAAGTAGCCTGGCAAATTCTTGATTTATCTGAAAAGCCAACAACTTTAATATTAGATGAACCACGCAATGTTGCTCCAAATATCGTTGCTGCAGATAATTCATTAGCTATACGTTTAGTAAAAGAGCCTTTTTGTTTTAAATTGTTAGAAAGAATGAAAAAACCATTGGTCTCTACCTCTGCTAATATTTCAGGACAGCCTACACCATTAGCTTTTAAAGATATAAATCCTGAAATTGTCAAAGGAGTTGATTATGTCGTAAACTTATACCATGATAAAATTGCAGGAAAGCCATCTACAATTATAAAACTGACAAATGACTCACAGGTTAAAGTAATACGAAAATAAGTTTTAATTGAAAAACTTAGATTGTTTTCAAACTCTCAATCAGCCAGTCAATATCTTCCTGATTATTGTAATGACTAAATGAAATTCGGAGATTCGGTAATTTCAAATCGGTCTCCGATAACATTTCTTTCAACACATGCGAAGGTTTTATACTTCCTGACTGACAAGCACTTCCTCTGGAAACTGCAATGCCTTTCATATCTAAACTAAACAGCAGCATCGAAGTTTTATCCTCTGAAAAAGGTAAAATAATATTGATAATATTATAGAAATCGTCCTTTTTACCTGCAATTCTAAAATCGGGAAAATGAATTCCAAGTTGTTTTATCAGATAATTTTTTAACTCGAAAATATATTCTCTTTCTATTTCTAAATTTTCATACGAAAGACTCAAAGCTTTTGCCATTCCGGCAATTTGATGAACAGCTTCAGTTCCGGCACGTAGTCCTTTTTCCTGTTCTCCTCCAAAAAGTAAAGGCTGCAGACCTGAATTTTTTCGAACAAAAGCAAAACCAATTCCTTTAGGCCCATGAAATTTATGAGCACTTGCAACGATAAAATCAGGAGATATTTTTTGCAGATCAATTTCAGTTTTACCCACAGACTGCACTGTATCCGAGTGAAACAGCGCATTATATTGTTTACAAATAACTCCAACCCGTTCTATATCCAGAATTGTTCCCGTTTCATTATTTACATGCATCAGACTTACCAGTGTCTTTTTTTCATCAGACAGTAAATTAGACAAATGCGTCAAATCGATACTTCCATCAGAATTGATTTTAACATAATCTACCTGTGTATTATAATCTGACTGTAAAGCTAAAACTGTATACAAAACGGCATGATGCTCTGTTTTGGAAGTAATAATTCGTTCTACTTTCAAATCTTCAACAGCAGAACGGAGAATCCAGTTATTTGCTTCAGTCCCTCCCGAAAGGAAAATAATTTCCTGAGCAGAGCAATTCAAATATTTAGCTATATTTTTTCTGGAAAGTTCAATAATAGTTTTTGCGTTTCTCCCAAAACTATGTGTTGACGACGGATTTCCAAAATCATCGGTCATTGTTTTTATCATTTCCTGAATAACTTCAGGTCTCATGGCTGTTGTAGAAGCGTTATCGAGGTATACTTTTTTCATTATCGCAAAGTTATGAAATATCGATTGTCTAAATATCATTTGCAAAAATTTTCACTATTTTTGACGCAAATAAAATTACGATGAAAAAATATGCATGCCTGCTTTTATTCGCCCTTTTACTAAACGGATGCGACGATGGTGATTTAACCCCTGAAATTTTTGATTTTACTGACGTAAGTATCCAAAATTGCACAGATACTTACGAATTACTTTATAAATTAAAGAATCAGGAAAGCTTATTGCTGCAAATGCCTGAAGAGACTCTTATAAATGAAGTTGGAGATCAGGAATTCGACATTAACAATAGTACTTTTAAGTTAGTTTACAGAACTTATAATGGAACAGTTGCAACAGCTAATATTTGTGATGCTATCAGACCTTCAACTCCAAATGTAACCAATGAATTGTATGCTATAAGTGGTAAAATCAAAATAAGCACAACTGCAACTTATACTACTAACACAACAGAAAACAGCACCAGAATATCAGGTTATAGCCATATTATTTCTTTTGAAGATGTTACCTATTCTCAATCAGCGGGTGATCAGATAGGACCATCATTTGTTTTTGGAACTTTTGTTACCGATGCTGATGATTTAAATCTAACCTTCAAAGAAGCTGTAGACCAATGCACCGATTCTAAACAAGTTTATAATTATAATACCGGAAATGCAACATCTTTTACAATAGACAATATAGAATCTAGTCTAATTGTAAATGAAGCTACACCTGCAGGCCAGCCAAGAACAGGATTAATTAGTTCAACTAATAATCTAGTCACTTATAAAATTTATGAAGGCTTGATTACTGATACTTATTTCTGTAACACTACTACCCCATCAACTCCTGCTGTTAAAGAAACCTGGAAAGGTTTAAATGGCGGTGTCATTGAAGTAACTACAACAACATTAGGAACTGCATTTAAACATGTTATTGTATTTAAAAATGTAGAATTAACTAATGGAAATGTAAGTTTCAGTTTAGGGAGCAGCTTTTTGTATGGAGAATTAATTACAAATTAGCACTCAAACTCATTTTCTTACAAATTTTATCGTCCTGTTTTATACTGATCTGACAAAAAATCAATATTAAAACAGGACGATTTTTTATACCCTCCTAACTTTATTTATCTAAAATTATTCAGGTCTATCTATTTTGCCTGAAATAAACTTCGGTAGCACCAAGCCCGTATTTTTGATAATTAGCATCCTGAAAATCTATTCCGTCGTATCTGCCCAATAAAAAATCAAGTTCAGCTTTTAGTATTCCTTCTCCAACTCCATGAATAAAAACGATCTTGGGAATGCGGTTTTTAATGGCAAATTCAATATGCCTTTTTGCCGTTTCAGTTTGAAGTGTCAAAATATCATAATTTGACATTCCACGCTTATTTGGAATCAATTTTTCGATATGCAAATCAAATTCAGGAACTCCAATTTCGCGTTTATCTTTCTTTTCTTTCACAAAACTCCTTGGTTTTGGCTCTTCTTTTTGTTTTGAAACAGAATCTAAATCAACCCTTTTAATAGAATTCATTAAGTTACTGGAATCCTGAATTTTAATCAATTCATTGACAAAAAATGTCATCATAAATCCATCTTCGGTTTCAATCAAAACTTCATTATTTTTAACCGAAACTACTGTTCCGTTTATAGCTTCGTCCAAAACCGAAACCTTATCTCCTTTATTCAGCATCTTCTTCTTCTTTTTCCTGATTTTTACTAGGTGTTTTTGCACTCAGCTGCATCATTCCAAACATAAACACAGCAATAGCAACTACCATTATATAGATATTTTTTTCTTCAGAAACCTGTTCGTATAAGGCTACCGAAATTGCGGCTGCCATTATTAAAATTTTAAAAGTTTTCATAATTTTATATAAGACATCAAAAATAAGAAACTTTAAAATAGTACTCTTATCTATTTAAAGCTTATTCAATAATTTCGTAAAATTGTAATAAAGAAAAACCGTGGGATTAGAAAAATACATGCTGCCCTGTCTGTTCAAAACACTGTTTGGTTTTGAGTGCTTAGGCTGTGGTTTTCAGCGGTCTTTATTCTTACTTTTTGAAGGACGTTTTTTTGATGCTTTTAAAATGTATCCGGCTATTTATACTACTCTTTTTTTTCTGTTTTCCGGACTGCTTTACTTTTTTAAAAAATCCAAAAATCACAAAAATTTATTATGGATTTTTGCTATCGTAAATAGCTTTTTTATGATTGGCGGATATTATTACAAACATTTTTATTTGTAGTTTTCACTTCTTAATTTGATTTAAAATATCATTCATCATTTCAATTTGTACTTTTTGAATCTCGATTAATTCCTGTTGCTGATGCATAATCAAATGGTCAACTTTATCATGAATCATTCTGATTTCAAGTTCTGATTTCAGATTAATCATATAATCTTTTTTGGCACGGTTCCGGTCTTTTTCTTCCTGACGATTCTGACTCATCATAATTACAGGAGCCTGCAAAGCTGCAATGCATGACAAAATCAGATTCAGTAGAATAAAAGGATAAGGATCAAACCCTTTATTCATTAAAATGTAAACATTAGAACCAATCCAAAGCACAATAAAAATTACAAACGAAATAATAAAAGTCCAGCTTCCGCCAAAATCAGCAACTTTATCTGCTATTTTTTGACCAAAATTTCTGGTCTCATCTTCATCTTCAACGATACTTACAATTGATTTATCTTCTTTTAAAGATGAAATAACACTCTTTTCAAGATCTGAAAGAGCACCAATCTCGGTAGATAAATAATTTGAAATATATTTTTGACGATAGGTATTTAATTCGCTAAAAGAAATAAAATCGCTATCACAAAACAAAGGATGATCTTTAATTATAAGCCCTAAAATAGGGTCGTGTATGGATTTTGCCGAAACTTTCTCTGTTATCGGAAATGACTGGTTAGAGACAGCACTCTTAAAAGTGTGGACATTTTTCATTACTACGATGTTTTCTGCTAATTTACACATTTAACTTCTTAGCAATCTCATAAATTACCTGCTTTTAAAAACTCTTTTATTTATCACAAATAGAATGCTCAGTTGAAAAATTCTTTAAAGAATTCATACCTATTATTTACAAAAAACACCTTACTTTTAACGTTTCAAATTATCCATTCAATTTTACGATTGTGTCAAAAGATCTCATCATACAAAATATCAAAGCTTTAAAAAGCCATTCAAATATAAATTACGGTATTAAAACCAAAACAGAAGAGTTTACCGAAAAGCTTTTTTACACCCTTTTTGATTCAAATGCCGCTTTAGATCAAAGCATTTATGAACTAGAATTTCGCTTTAAGGAAATTGCTGTTCTTGCCTGCAAAAAGCCGGAAAAATTATGCGGATCAATGTGGGACCTTTTTCTGGAAAAACTACCTGAAGTTTTAGAAAAACTGAATCAGGATGCCGAATATATCTTAGAAAATGATCCTGCCTCAAACAGTATCGATGAAGTTTATTTAGGCTATCCCGGCTTCTATGCAATTGCAATTTACAGATTAAGCCACGAATTGTATAAACTCGATTTATTATTATTTTCAAGATTGATGAGTGAATACGCACATCGCATCACAGGAACTGATATTCACGCCGGAGCCGATATTGCTTCTCCGTTTTTTATTGATCACGCCACCGGAATTGTTATTGGGGAAACAGCTGTTATCGAAAAACATGTCAAAATTTATCAGGGAGTAACTTTAGGCGCTTTAAGTGTGAGCAAAGAAATGAAAAACGCCAAACGACATCCTACTGTCGAAAAAAATGTGTGTATTTACGCAAATGCAACTATTTTAGGAGGCGAAACAGTTATTGGCAAAAACAGCATCGTAGGAGGAAATGCCTGGGTAACCAAATCTATTCCGGCAGATTCTGTCGTCCTGAATACCACTACAACCGAAGTCAAAATAAAAGAAAAAAAATAGAATGAAACCACAGAAATTAATCAACCTGATTGGCAACACTCCATTGATGGAAACTGTCAATCTGGTCAAAAATAAAAACGTAAAACTTTTATTAAAACTTGAAGGAAACAATCCGGGGGGAAGTGTAAAAGACAGAGCCGCTTATAACATGATTGCATCCGCTCTGGAAAGAGGCGATATAAAAAAAGGTGATAAATTAATTGAAGCAACGAGCGGCAATACAGGAATTGCTCTGGCCATGATTGCTCAATTATTTCAGGTTGAAATTGAACTGGTACTTCCTGAAGATTCTACAAAAGAACGCACACAAACCATGCGTGCTTATGGCGCAACCGTTATTTTGACACCTGCCAGTGAAGGAATCATCGGTTCACGTGATTACGCTGACAAAAAAGTAGCTGAAGGAGGTTACGTAATGCTAAATCAGTTTGCAAATGATGACAACTGGAAAGCACATTACAAAACCACAGGGCCTGAAATCTGGGAAGATACCGAAGGAACTGTAACCCATTTCGTATCAGCAATGGGGACTACCGGAACCATCATTGGTACCTCATCTTACTTAAAAGAAAAAAATCCAAATATTCAGATTATAGGAGCTCAGCCTAGCGATGGGTCTCAGATTCCGGGAATTCGCAAATGGCCTCAGGAATATTTACCAAAGATTTTTGATGCTTCAAAAGTAGATACCGTTATTGATGTAAGCGAAGAAGAAGCAAGGGAAATGACTAAAAGATTAGCACTTGAAGAAGGTGTCTTTGCAGGAATGAGCAGTGGAGGTTCTGTAGCAGTAGCCCTGAAAATCGCAGAACAGTTAGAATCAGGTGTGATTGTAGCGATTATTTGTGATCGCGGTGACCGTTATTTATCTTCTGACTTATTTGATTAAAAAACAAAAACACTAAGATTCTTAGCTGGTAAAATTCTAAGCTTTTTTACTTGACTTATAAATATCTTAGTGACTCAGAAGCTTTACTTATCTAAAACCTTTAAAGAAACAAAATGAATTACCGTAAATTAGGCAAAACAAATTTTAATATATCTGAAATTTCACTGGGAACCTGGCAGGTTGGTGGAAAATGGGGATCAGCTTTTGACAATAAAACTGCAGATGAACTTTTAAATACAGCCATCGATAATGGAGTCAACTTTATTGACACCGCAGATGTTTATGAAAATGGTTTAAGTGAAACTGCTGTTGGAAGAGTTATTCGTTCGAGATCTGAGCGAATTTATGTCGCTACAAAATGCGGACGCCATATCAATCCGCATGTTAATGAAGGCTATCAGCCAAAAGTGCTTCAGAAGTATGTTGAAGACAGCTTAAAAAGATTGGGATTAGAAACTCTTGACTTAATTCAATTACACTGTCCTCCTACTGAAGTTTTTTATCGTCCTGAAATTTTTGAACTATTTGATCGTCTGAAAGAACAGGGGAAAATTTTAAATCTTGGCGTTAGTGTAGAAAAAGTCGAAGAAGCCTTAAAAGCAATCGAATATTCAAATGTTACAACGGTTCAGATTATTTTTAATTTATTTCGTCAGCGTCCTTCACAATTGTTTTTTTCTGAAGCAAGAAAAAAAGATATTGGTATCATTGCAAGAGTTCCTTTAGCAAGCGGGCTTTTAACCGGTAAGTTTGATGCAAAAACAACTTTTGAACCACAAGACCACAGAAATTTCAACAGAAACGGTCATGCTTTTGACAAAGGAGAAACTTTCTCTGGTATTGATTACGAATTAGGCCTAAAAGCTGTTGAAGAATTAAAAGCATTATTTCCTGAAGCTTCTAATCTTTCACCTTATGCTCTACAATGGATCCTGAGTTTTGAAGATATTAGCTGCATCATTCCAGGAGCTTCTAAAGAAAGCCATGTACTATCTAATTTATCGGTTTATGATTTACCTAAATTATCTTCAGAAAAAATTGCAGCCATGAATAAAATTTACGAAGAATATATAAAACCCTCTGTACATCAGTTGTGGTAATTATTTACTTCTCCTGAAGTACTGAATTTCAAAATACTGAGTTTCTAAGATTAAAATTTAAAATCTTAGAAACTTTTTTTATAATTACGCAACCCTTTCACAATCAACACGTCTTATCAATAAAACTAACCTAAAATCATTTACCATGAAAAAATTAAGTTTTATTGTATTCATTATTTGTTTTGGTGCTGTTTCCTGCAGTAATGACGAAGACACTCAAAAAGAAGATGCCCAAAAATTAGAAAAAATGCATCAGGAGATTGTTACACTTTCATTGTCTACTTCTCAAACCTGTACAAACCCTGAAGAATGGGATTTTACATCAATTAACTCCAGTGCCTGTGGCGGAACCAATGACTTTATAATATATTCTAAAAAAATAGATAAGGTTAAATTTCTTGCCAAAGTAGACCAGTACCTAAAAGCACAGGCTGCCTATAATAAAAGATGGAAAATAGACGCTGCCTGCGACCTCATGTTACCTCCTGCTGGAATTAAATGCGTCGAAGGAAAGCCTAAATTGTTTTCTTCTATACCAAAATAATTAAAAGTTTACTGATTCTAAGGTATTGAGCAATTTGACATTTAAAACTTGAAAAAACTTAGTACCTTAGAACCTTTCTTTACCGGAATTTCGCAAAATGCTCAAAAAATCAAATTTTAAAGAATGGTTTGACCGATACAAATATGCTGAATTAGCCAGTACAAGTGCTGCGCTTACAACATCACTTTTCAGTAAAATTTGCAATGGACTAACCACTGCCTATTTGATTACGTTTGCAGAATACCTCGCTTTTTACAGTGTGATTTTATTTTCTTCTTATAAGAAATTAAACAGACAAAACAGTCTTTTAGACAAAAAGACTACTACTCATGAAATTCTAAGCCTCGTTAAAAATCTGATTTTAGAATTTGGTTATCCTGCATTTCTGGATTTTTTGGTAATCCGTCCTTTTTGTATGTACTGGATGCCGATACTTTTTGGAAATTATTTCTTCGGAATTATTTTTGGTAAAATTTCAGCCGATTTGTGTTTTTATTTTTTTACAATTGTCAATTATGAATTGATAAAAAAAAAGTAATCAGCAATTCTCAAATACAATTTTAAACTCAGCTCCTTTATTTGTGCCTTCACTTGATGCTGTTAGTTTACCCTTGTTTCTTTCGATGATTTTTTTACACAAGTATAAACCAATTCCGGTTGAAGATTCATTGGCAGTCCCCAGTCGGCTCATTTTGGTGAATTTCTTAAACAACTCTTCTATCTGATGTTGACTAAAACCAATTCCATTATCAGAAACTGTTATAACCAGAAAAGTATTTTCAGTAAAAATTCGAAGTTTAATTTCACTGTCAAAATAAGAGAATTTAACGGCATTACTGATTAAATTTACTAAAACCTGAATCAATAAACCTTCATCAATTTTAAGTATTGCCTCTTCCGTTTCTATATTTACATGCAAACTGATGTTTTTATCAATAAGACGTTGCTCAACCTGTTCATTGACAAAATCCAGTACATCGTAAAACAATATTTTTCGGGATTCCTGATTTATTTTTACAACCTGATCCTGTTCATTAAGCAATTTTATAAAGTTTTCGATATATCGAAATTGCAGATTGGTAGATTCACAAATTAGCTCAGCCAGTTCCTTAATTGACTCAGACGGTTTTTCTTCCATAATAAGTTTCGCAAGTCCTTGCGGATTTCCTGCAAAGTTTTTCAAATCATGCGACAGCATGTAAATAAGATCCTGTTTTTCGTTAATAAAACTTTCAGCCTCAAAAATAGATTCCTGAATATTACTCATCAACAGACCGGCTTCATCGCTGTATTCTGTTGGCAAAACAGTTAACTTTCTTTCATTTCTGTAATCATCTAATGATTTTGAAGCAATAGCAATTGGTTTAATCAATTGATTTAAAACCAAAAGCGTAATAGCTGTTGCCAGTAAAGTCATAATTAAAGAAAAAATCAAAACTGACGTAGCAGGTACAGTGCTGTCAAAATATAATACAAAAAATAAAATTCCGATCAAAGGAATATGAATACCTATAAACGCAACAAACAGGAATTTGAATGCATAACTTTTTTTTAAAAAGCCTATTTTCGAAAGATTATGGTACAGCTTCATACAAAACAACAATTACTTAGACTTAGAAATGGGGCTATCGAAGCACTTGATTAAACAAAGTTAGCTTTTAAAGCCAATTAAACGATGTAAATTATAGAAATTGATAAAATATTTTAAAAATTAATTTATAAAAGTTTACAAACCCTTATTTTTGCGCTATGGGAAGAAAAAATACAGACAAAGTTGTCTTTCATCAAATACAAGTCTTAGATGCCGGCGCAAAAGGCGTATCAGTTGCAAAAGCTCCTGACGGAAAAGTAATCTTTATTCCGAATGTGGTTCCGGGAGATGTGGTGGATGTACAGACATTTAAAAAACGAAAAGCTTATTACGAAGGAAAAGCCGTTAAATTTCATGAATTATCAGAACACCGTGTAGATCCAATTTGCGAGCATTTTGGTGTTTGTGGCGGATGTAAATGGCAAAATATGAAATATAGCCAACAGCTTTTTTTCAAACAAAATGAAGTAAAAAATCACCTGCAAAGAATTGGAAAAATTGAATTACCGGAATTTGAAGATATTTTAGGTTCTGAAAAACAGTTTTTTTACAGAAATAAAATGGAATTTTCTTTTTCGAACAGCCGTTGGTTAACCGAAAAAGAAATTGGAAGCACGGAAGATCTTGGAAACAGAAATGCCTTAGGTTTTCATATTCCGAAAATGTGGGACAAAATCCTGGATATCACTAAATGTCATTTGCAGGAAGACCCATCAAATGCCATCCGTAACGAAATCAGGGCTTTTGCAAACGAAAATAATTTAGCTTTCTTTAATCCAAGAGAACATTCGGGATTATTGAGAACTTTCATGATTCGTACTGCTTCAACAGGCGAAATTATGGTTTTGATTCAGTTTTTCGAAAATGATAAAGCCGGACGTGAATTGATTTTAGATCATCTTTACGAAAAATTTCCACAAATTACTTCGTTGCAATACGTGGTGAATGCAAAACAAAATGATACTATTTACGATCAGGATATAAAACTTTACAAAGGGAGAGATTATATTCTGGAAGAAATGGAAGGATTGAAATTTAGTATCAATGCGAAATCATTTTACCAGACCAACTCTGATCAGGCATACGAATTATACAAAATAACACGTGATTTTGCCGGACTCACAGGTAATGAAACCGTATACGATTTATATACCGGAACAGGAACAATTGCACAGTTCGTTTCTAAAAAAGCAAAAAAAGTAATTGGTGTAGAAAGTGTACCGGAAGCAATTTTGGATGCTAAAGCCAACGCTGAACGTAATAACATTACAAATTGTGAGTTCTTTGTTGGTGACATGAAAGTTGTTTTCAATGAAGCTTTTATTGCGCAACATGGAAAACCTGACGTTATTATTACCGATCCTCCAAGAGACGGAATGCATAAAGATGTTGTTGAACAGATTTTAAAAATAGCTCCTAAAAAAGTGGTTTATGTAAGCTGTAACTCTGCAACACAGGCAAGGGATCTGGCATTAATGGATGAAAAATACAAAGTTACACGTGTTCGCCCTGTGGATATGTTCCCGCAGACACATCATGTAGAAAATGTTGTACTTTTAGAACTTCGATAATACATTTATAAATGAAAAAAATACTGTATTTTTTACTGCTCTTTACGTTTGGACTATCCAGTTGTGAAAAAGATGATATTTGTGATGCAAATACACCAACCACACCCCGATTAATTATATCTTTTTATGATATAACAAACCCTACTGTAAAGAAAAGTGTGACCCGTTTGAAAGTAATAGGCGAAGGAGAAGATGAAGGTATTATCTTTAACGAATCAGGTGATGAGACAACCAAATACCTGACAAGTGGTGACTCTATTGCCATTCCTCTGAAAACATTTGATAATACCACAACTTTCACTTTTATACTGAATGCAGACAGTTCTAATCCGGCGCTTACCAATACTGATCAGGTAAAGTTTAATTACACCCGTGAAAACGTATATGTTTCAAGGGCTTGTGGTTTTAAAACCCTCTTTCAGTTACTTACCCAGGTTCCTATCGAGAGTACAGATTCTGGCTCTGACAGCTTCTGGATGCAAAATATTCAGGTAAATAATCCTAAAATTGAATTGGAAAATGAAACACATGTCAAAGTATTTTTTTAGTATTTGTTTATTGTTTTCATTCATTTGCATTCAGGCACAGGAAACATCAACCACTACTACCATCAAAGAACCTGCTAAAGGAAAACCGAAATCTGAAACCAGTAAAACTGCTGCAACGGAAACTCAAACAGACAGTATCCCTGTAAAAAAGGATCGGTATGGTTTGCGTGTAGGTGTTGATTTATATAAACTTACCAAAGGTTTTTATGACAAAGATTACAAAGGAATAGAGTTTGTAGGAGATTTTCGTTTTTCTAAAAATTATTATCTGGCAGCTGAACTTGGTATAGAAGACAAAACAACTGACGATGCCCGATTAAATTCGACCGCAACAGGAACTTACATAAAAGGAGGTTTCGACTATAATATGTATGAAAACTGGCTGGATATGGAAAACCTTATAACTGTAGGTTTGCGTGCAGGTTTTAGTACTTTTAGCCAGCAATTAAACAGTTATAAAATTTATAATCCTAACCCATATTGGGGAGAACAGCCGCCAATTGCTGACGGTCAAAAATATACCGGTTTAACAGCAGCATGGACTGAAGTTTCTTTGGGAATGAAAGCCAAAGTTTTTAATAATGTTTTTGTTGGATTTGGTGTTCAGCTAAAATTACTTTTGGCAAATAAAGATCCTGATAATTTTGAAAGTCTTTATATCCCGGGCTTTAACCGAACTTACGATGGAAGTTTCGGAATCGGATTTAATTATACGGTTTCATATTTTATTCCACTTTACAAAAAGACAATTACTCCGGAAGCTAAAAAAGAGGCTCAAAAAAAATAGTTTTTTAAATACAAAAAAATAGGCGAATTCAATAAAATATTGAATTCGCCTATTTTTTTGTATTTATGATAATTGGAAATTGACTGCTGCACTTGCATGTATCAAAGCCGTATCAAAAACAGGTACAGATAAATCTTCTGCTTTTATTACTAACGGAATTTCAGTACAGCCTAAAACAATTCCCTGAGCACCATTTTCAATCAATTCATTAGCAATTTTCAGATAACGCTTTTTTGTTTCTTCTGACACAACTCCTCTTCCCAATTCTTCAAAAATGGTAGAATGAATAAAATCTTTATCCTCCTGACTCATCGGAATTATCGTTTCAATACCTTTCTCTGACAGTTTATCCTTAAAAAAATCAAGTTCCATTGTAAATTTTGTTCCCAAAAGTCCAACTTTTTTAATTTTCTGTTTCTCAATTACAGCTGCTGTTTCGCCTGCAATATGAATAATTGGTAAATCTATGGCTTTCTCCAGCTTGTCAGCAATAAAATGCATGGTATTCGCACACAAAATGATTGCTTCTGCTCCACCCGATTTTAAGAACTCACATCCTTTAAAAAGCATTTTAAAAGTTGAGTCCCAATCATTCGCATCATTATTCTTTTTAATATCCGCATAATTAAAAGAATAAACCAGACATTCAGAAAAGTTTAATCCTCCCAGCCTTTCGTTTACTCCAAGATTTATGAGTTTATAATAATCTGAAGTCGAAACCCAGCTAATTCCTCCAATCAGTCCAATCTTCTTCATATTTAATGATTTAAAAACTAACCAATTTCTTTAATTCCTTTTAAGAAAATCCATTTCATAAAAAGCTTCTCACCATCTTTAGTCTTTAAAGCTTTAAACTGAGGAGCTATTAAAGTAGCTACAATAAAAGCGGTCAACGGAATCCATATTCCGTTTATTCCTGTGTACTCTGCAATTATAAATCTTCCAAGAATAAATAAAATTGCGAAACATCCTAATTGATATAAAAACGCTCTTACTTGTAATTTTGTCATTTTTTTTAGAGTTGCTAAGGTTCTGAGGCACTAAGATGCTAAGTTAAATATTAGTATCTTAATCAGAAGCTTATAATTAGTTTTAGTTCTTTTGCTGTTTTAAATTCTTAGCATCTTAGTTACTTAGAATCTTAAATTTATACCTGAAATTTCGTTCTTTTGCTTCCTTCGTACATTTCATATTTAACCAGGCGGGCTTCAAGGCTTCCGTTAAAAAGCTTGATTTTTCTTGAAGGTTTTAATCCAACGAATTTCAGGGCTTCCAGATTTGCCGTGATAAACCACGCATTCGTTCCCGGATAATTTTTCTTTAAGGTATCTCCGATATTACTATAGAATCGCTCCATGTGAATATCCAGACGCTCATCATACGGCGGATTGAAAACAATGTGAAGCTTTCCTTCTGTTTCTTTCTCCGTGTCAAAGAAATTATCTTCATAAACCGAAACATAATCTTCAAGATTCGCATTTCTGATGTTGTCTTTGGCTTTATTTACAGCACTTGGTGCTTTATCAAAACCTTTAATCGTATAATGAAACTCTCTCGTTTTTTTCATTAGACTGTCAACGATTTTATCAAATAAATCATTGTCCCAGTCTTTCCATTTTTCAAAAGCAAATTCTTTTCTGTTGATATTTGCCGGAATATTGCAGGCAATCATTGCTGCTTCTGCCAAAAATGTTCCCGAACCACACATAGGATCCAAAAAGTGGCTTTGTCCATCCCATCCGGACAATAAAAGGATTCCGGCAGCCAAAACTTCATTGATTGGTGCAATATTGGTAGCTGTCCTGTATCCACGCTGATGCAATGAATTTCCGGAAGTATCTAATGCCACCGAAACCTGATCTCTATCAATATGAATATTAATTCGTAAATCCGGATGCTGTTTATCAATACTTGGACGCTGTCCGGTTCTTTCCCTAAACTGATCTACAATAGCATCTTTACATTTTTGGGAAACAAACTCAGAATGATTAAAATAAGTAGAATGTACAGTTGCATCAATTACAAAAGTCTGATTGGCATTCAGTAATTTCGACCAGTTTATACCAGAAATTCCTTTGTACAATGCCTGCTCATTATTGGCTCTGAATGAATAAATTGGTTTTAAAACCTTAAGAGCTGTTCTAAGTGATAAATTGGCTTTGTACATAAAACCTTTATCACCTTTAAAACTTACCATCCTTACCCCTTTTTCGACATCCTGAGCACCAAGCACACGCAGCTCGTTCTCTAATATTTCTTCAAAACCAAAAAAACATTTGGCTATCATTTTAAAATTTTCTTCCATCTTTATAGTTGAATTAAAACAGATTTCAGATCAAATCAAATCTGCATTAAAAACATTCCAAATAACGCAACAATGTTTCAGGTATCATTGCGAAATTGTTATTTTCGGCAAAAATACACTAAATTTGCCGGACTTTAAATTAATTGAAATAGAATAAATGTCTGAAACGCCTAACTCACCAACACCTAATCAGGATCGTAACACCGAAAATTGGTTTACATCATGGTTTGACACTCCGTATTATCATATTTTGTATAAAGATAGAAATTACAGAGAAGCTCAGGTGTTTATGGACAATCTGACACATTATCTAAATTTGCCTGAAAAAGCAAAAGTATTGGATTTAGCTTGTGGAAAAGGCCGTCATTCTATTTACTTGAATCAGTTAGGTTACAACGTTTTAGGAGCTGATCTTTCAGAAAACAGCATTACCGAAGCCAGCAAAAACAGCAATGAAACCCTGCATTTCAAAGTGCATGATATGCGTGAACCTTTTGAGGAAAAATTCGATGCAATCTTCAATTTGTTTACCAGCTTTGGCTATTTCGAAAATGACGATGACAACCTGACCACCTTAAAAGCAATCAAAGAAAGTTTATCTGAATATGGTTTTGCCGTAATTGATTTCATGAACGTAAATCAGGTTATTGAAACTCTTGTTCCTGAAGAAGTAAAAACAGTTGACGGAATTGATTTTCATATCAAAAGATACGTTGAAGACGGGCATATTTTTAAAGAGATCGATTTTGAAGATCAGAACAAAAAATTTCATTTTACAGAAAAAGTAAAAGCCTTAACATTGAAAGATTTTCAGGATTTAATGGATGAAGCCGGAATTTATCTCTTAGATATTTTTGGCGATTACAAGCTCAAAAAGTTCCATAAAACTGAAAGCGAAAGATTAATCATGATTTTTAAATAAAATTGGTGAATCGTTTAATTGTTTAACCGTTTAATCGCTGAACAAAAAAACAATTAACCGATTAAACAAATCAACGATTAAACAATAAAAAATGAATTATCTATTACCCTTATTTTCTGTACTTTTAGGATATGGAGTGGCTTTGTTTATAAAACCAAAAAACAAAACCAATCTAAAATTACTGCTGGCATTCAGCGGTTCTTTTTTATTGTCACTAACCGTAATGCATCTTTTACCTGAAGTTTACGAATCACACAATCATAATATCGGGATTTTTATTATGGTCGGAATCTTATTCCAGATCATTCTCGAGTTTTTCTCAAAAGGCGCAGAACACGGACACGTACACGGACACGCAAAAATGTCCCAGATTCCATGGCTGCTTTTCATTAGCCTTTGCATTCATGCCTTTTTAGAAGGTTTTCCGGTAAGCCATCATCATGGTCTTGCTATCGGAATTGCAATTCACCATTTACCGATTGCCGTGATTTTAACGACGTTTTTCGTAAATGCCGATTTAAATAAAAAAGCCATTTTCGTTTTTATGTTAACTTTTGCTATCATGACCCCACTGGGAACTGTCGCTTCTGACTTTTTACCTATACTAAACGAATATTATACCGAAATAACTGCAGTCGTAATCGGAATTCTGTTCCACATTTCATCGACCATTATTTTCGAAAGCAGCGAAGGACATAAATTTAATGTAGCCAAAGTCTCGATGATTGTTCTCGGAATTTTACTGGCCTTCTTTCTTTAATTAGTGAATTAGAAAATTTGTCAATCAGATAATTATTTGCATTGACTAATTATCTAAATTCATTTTTTTAGGACCTCCAAAAACATTATCTAATTATCTAATTGCATACTATTGTTTGTGTGAGGGATAGTAGCAAACTACCGAAGTAGTGCGGATAGCCCGACCGCATTTACAAAAGGCGCACATAAACGGTTTGTTAAATAGCGCCTTTTGTAAATGTGGTCACACCCAAAAAATTATCGAATTGACAAATTTTCTAATTCTAATTGCCTGTTCTTTTCTTCTCTTCTTCATTTCCAAAATTACGCTCTTTTATATTGATCTTTTTATTTCCAAAATTATAAACTACAGATAGGCGGGCAAATCGATTGCTTTCATGTTGACTATAAACTTGTCTCACACCATTTACAATTGAAACATCGTCTTTTAAATATGACGTATTAAAAATATCATTTACTAAAAAAGAAATCTGCATTGCTTTGTTTAATAAATCCTGCTTAAAACCAATATTTAAACCTGATGTATATCCTGTTTCGTATAAACCACTTTTATATGGTGTCGTATAATTAAAATCTATTTGTAATTTGGTTGTTTTACCCAACGAAAAGGTATTATTCGTTGAAAAATTAATTTGGAGACCATTTACCGGTGCTGCATTGATATTTTTTATGAATTTAATATCTGAACCTAAAAAATACACTGAATTTTCACTCTGCCACCAATCTGTAAAACTGGCTGAATAAATTTCTCCAATTCCATAAGTAATGCCTTTAAAATAATTTTCTCTCGTTATAACTTGTGTCAATGTTTCCGGATTTGCAGTAAATATTACTCCATAACCATCTGTAATCGAATTTAAAAAAACACTTGTTTTCAATATTTTTTTATACGAATGTGCAAATTCAAAATTGTCACTAAAAGAAGGCTTCAAAAATGGATTCCCCTCAGAATAGCTGTTACTGCTTATATAAACCCGAAACGGATTTAATAGCGAAAAGCCAGGTCTTCGAATTCTCTTTCCATAATTTAAACTAAAACTGTTGTTTTCATCTTTTTGATAAGAAGCATAAATAGTTGGAAATAATTTAAAATAATTATTTACCGTTTTCTGATTTAACGTTTTAGAGAAACCATTTGTTTGAGTGTTTTCTAATCGTAATCCTAATTGAAAATTCCATTTATCATTAATTTTTTTATCTCCGCTAATATAGACCGCCTGATTATTTTCGGTATATTTAAATTGGTTTGACTGGTTAGTATCTAATTCCGGGGTTCCGGTAATCGTATTAAAAAAAACAACATCGCTATCACTGGTGGTGAAACTTACTTTCGCTCCATATGATAAGTTTAACCATTGAAGCGGATGCTCCATATCGGCCTTCAGGCTCACATTGTCAATATTTTGATTCGAAAGATTTCGTCCTGACTGATTTACATCGACAAAGGTTTCGTCTGACGCATAATTATTCGCTATAAAATCCCTGTCGAATTTTGAATTATAATTAAAATAATCCACATCAAATGATAATTTTCGGTTTAGAGAATCCAATTTTGTAATCAAATGCAGATTATAAGTCTTATTACCTGATTTTCTGTCTAAAAAACTCTTATTGATGATATAACTTTCCAATTCATTTTGAGCATTATATTTATCAATTCTAATATCAGAATCAAAATCCGGATTGCTTTTATCTTTTAAAAGTTGAAACCCAATGGTTGTATTTTCTGAAAAATCATAATCAAAAGCTATTTTTCCGGACAAGTTATCTTCATTTAATTTTGTCTTTACATCCATTTTTGTAGATTCTTCAGCAAAATACATATCCAGGTTTTCATTAATATTTCTGTAGCCCGTTTTACCATTGACACTAGCAGAAAATCGAAATTTATTTTTATTGTAAAAGAAATTATCTCTCAGCGCAAAAATTCCATATTTACTTTGATCATACGAAGCTGTGATCGTATTTTTCCATGAATCACGAGCCCCTTTTTTCATCACAATATTGATTAATCCTCCATTTCCTTCTGCTTCATATTTTGACGAAGGATTACTAATAATTTCGATGTTTTTAATATCACTTGCAGAAATCGATTTTAGGAAATTATTTAATTCTTCACCGGTTAACTCAATCATTCTTCCATCAATCATGACACGAGAAGCTCCTTTTCCTAATATATTGATAGCATTATTTTGCACCACAACACCCGGTGCTGTATTTATGGCACTCAAGACATCTCCTCCAACAGTGTTTACATTATTTTCAGGATTATAAACCAATCTATCAATTTTTTGTTCAATTGTACTTTTTCTCGACTGAACGACAACTTCTCCCAAATTTGTTGCATTTTCTATTAAAGTAATTGTGCCTAAATCGGTATCTTTCTCAATAACAATTTCACTTTTGTAATCTGTAAATCCTAAAAGACTGACTTCTATTTTATAAAAACCTTTTTTTATATTAATTTCAAAAGTACCGTCTTGCAGGCTTGTTGTACCGTCTATTATTTTCCCTTCTGAACTGGTTACTGAAATATCTGCCCACTCTAATGAAGTCGTTTGGCTGGATATTTTGCCTTTTAATTTTACTGTTGATTGTGCCAAACAAAATAACGGCAATAATAAAAAGATAAAGAGGTTTGCTTTTTTCATGATTTCTAATTTTTAGACTTGTTCAATTAATTTGAAGCAAAGTTGCCTTAGAAATTTTCCAGAATCGACCGACAAAAAAAAGTCGAACCAATTTCTATTCAAGAAATCAGTTCGACTTTATAATGTTTGAAGTACGACTTTTTACAAAACCTTAATTATGAAGCGTTTCTGTAAGCTGTGGGCGTTTGATTAGTATATTTTTTGAAGGAAGTATTAAACGAAGATTTTGAATTAAAACCTACTTCGTACAGAATTTCTAAAACGGTCAAATCTCTTTTTAAAGGATCTCTCAAAATATTCATTGCTTTTTGAATACGATATTCATTTACAAAATCAAAAAAGTGCTGATTCATATGATGATTTATCAAAATAGATAAATCCCGAACCGGAATATCAATTTGATTAGAAAGTTCCTGAATCGTAAGTGACGGATCGAGGAAAGGTTCTTTTTCTGCCATATAATTTTTTAATGTCAAAATCTGCATCGTAAATACTTCATTTTGATTACCTTTTACATCAATACTATCTCTATTTTCTTTAGGAAGAATATCTCTTGTTAATAATAATTTAGAATCAATACCTCTAAAAAGCTCAGGATGATTTAAGGCTTTTAAAACAAACCAGCAGGTAACTGACAAAACCAAAAACTGCAATATTGTATTAGACCAGATCCATAAAAAATCAATATTGGCATATCTCACAACATTCTTAGCTATCGACAAATAATACAAGACAAAAAGTACCATAGCCATTTGAAACAGCCACTTAAAAATAGATGCTCTCGGGTTCGTATAATTTTCCTGGTATATTTCTCTATACTTTTTTAAAACTAAAAATACCCCAATACTATAAAATATGGTTTGGAGACCTAAAACAAGAAACAAATAAGACATCTCAGACGATTGGTCGCGATTCTCATAAAACAGTATTTTTTCTGTATCAGTTAAAAAATAGAGTCTGAATAGAAAAACCACATTTGTAATAATAAATGGAATTATGTGCAACAGGTCTTTTGGCTTTAAACGAAAATCTGCAAAACAAACTGACAATACATATAAGTAAAAAGCAGGAAGTATCAGGGCACAAACAGTCCATCTGAAAAATTCTAAATTAAAATGAGTTCTAATAAAGTTTTCATCAATAAAAATACCGCTGTTATCAATCGCAAAAAAGATCAAATAACAAGCAAACAGTCTATTTGCCAGTTTGTTTTTTGTCTGTACAGTGAACAGAAAGAAAGCCAGCAATAAGGAAACAAAAACTGACAATCCGGCCATGGCCGTTAAAAAACTTTCTATATTCATTCCTCTTTAATTATTTAAACAAATATAATGTTTTAGTTCTTTTTATGAGTGTTCTAAAATTGGTTTCGCCTAAAAGAAAACTTCAAAAAAGACTTAAATTCTTTATAAGTTTGACTTGTATTTTTCTCTCATTTGCTTAAAAAAGTTTAATTTTGGAGGATAACTATTTCAACAAAAAATGACGTTTACAAAAACAACCGAGCAATCTTCAAAATACGAACATTTAGAGAAAATGTCAGTTCAGGAACTGCTGACAAATATTAATAACGAAGACAAAACTGTACCCAATGCCGTCGAAAAAGCGTTACCACAAATAGAAGCTTTGGTTGTGCAGACTGTTACGAATTTAAAATTGGGCGGACGTATTTTTTACATTGGTGCAGGAACATCCGGACGTTTAGGAGTCGTTGATGCTTCTGAGTGCCCTCCTACTTTTGGAGTCCCGTTTGATTTGGTAAACGGAATCATTGCGGGCGGTGATACAGCAATCCGTCATGCCGTAGAAAATGCCGAAGACAATGCTACACAAGCCTGGATTGACTTACAAGCACACAACATCAACTCAAATGATATCGTCATTGGTATTGCGGCTTCTGGGACAACTCCTTATGTTATTGGTGGTTTAGAAACCTGTAATGAAAATAATATTGCTACAGGCTGTATTACCTGTAATGCAGGAAGCCCTTTAGCATTAACAGCTAAATTCCCTGTAGAAGTGGTTGTCGGACCGGAATTTGTAACCGGAAGTTCACGAATGAAAGCCGGAACTGCACAAAAGTTGGTTTTAAACATGATTTCAACTGCCTCGATGATTCAGCTTGGAAAAGTAAAAGGGAACAAAATGGTAGATATGCAACTGAGTAATATCAAACTGGTTGACCGGGGTGTGAAAATGATTATGGAAGAAATTCCGGTTTCGTATGAAGAAGCGAGTGAATTATTAAAAAAATACGGCAGTGTAAGAAACGCGGTTGATAATTATAGTAAGTAAAAGTTATTGGTAAAATGTGAGATGCTGCTTAACCGCAAATTTAAACTTGAAACCTAAACCTTTTTCAAACCTGACCCGGGGCTGAAAGCCGAACAGACGAAGTAAACAAAAAATAATGGCTACAAATAAACAATTATTAGGAAAAGGGATTAAATATTTGACCGGTGCACTGCCGTTGATGTTTATTGGTCCTACGCTTATCTATAATGCATTTATGAATCAGCACACCGCCTGGCATTATCTGGTTTTAGGAATCGGGATTGTCGCTTGTCTGAGTGCTATGTTTTTAATTTTCTACGGATTGAAAATTATTATGAAAGGTATATTTAATGACTAATTTGTATCTTTTCAAATCTTAAATTATGAATATTCAACCAGAAACAAACGAGTTTTCTCAAAAAATGGATAATTTAAATTGTGATTCAAGTATCCTATACAATTTAGATATAGATAATGCATTAGATAATATAAAAAAACGGAAATTTTATACCCAAGAAGAGGCAAAAGATATTGCTGAAAAATGGGGCAAAAAACCATTAATTAAAAATCTATCTGTATAACACAGTATATTGTTCGAGTAGGTCACAACGCTCAAAAAATACAAAAACATTCATGGAAAGTCTAATTCACATTCAAAAAACATTCGAGAAGGTCATTTATATTGACAAGAAAATAAACAACCGTGAATTTGAAGATTGTATTTTTAAAAACTGTGATTTTTCTAACAGCAATTTTGCTTACAATACTTTTTTAGACTGTGAATTTATTGATTGCAATTTGTCGATGACCAGTCTGGCAGGAACGAGTTTAAAAAATGTGACTTTTAAAAACTGCAAGCTTTTAGGAATCGCTTTCAATGAATGTGACGATTTTCTATTTCAGGTTTATTTTGAAGAATGTACACTGGATTATGCTTTGTTTTCAAATAAAAAAATGCCGAAAACAAAGTTCATCAATTCATCAGTAAGAGAAGTTACTTTTATTGGAACCAATTTAATGAACTCGGTTTTTGACAATTGTGATTTAGACGGTGCGATTTTTAATGAAACCCAACTGGCTGCTGTTGATTTTAGGACGGCTTACAATTATAAAATCGATCCTGAATTTAACCCGATGAGAAAAGCACAGTTTTCAACTCAGGGAATCGTGGGGCTTTTAGATAAATATGATATTAAAATTGTATAATCATGGAAACGAACGAATCTTATCTGGAAAGCGTTAAAAAGCAATTTTTGTACTATAAAACACTGGGGGAAAAAGCCATCGATCAACTTGAACCTGAACAGCTTTTTATTACTTTAAATGAAGACACCAATAGCATTGCAACCATAATTAAACACATTTCCGGAAATATGCTTTCGCGTTGGACAGACTTCTTAACTTCTGACGGTGAAAAAGAATGGCGCAATCGCGATGCCGAATTTGAAAATGATTTACTGTCAAAAGATGAAGTTCTTGAAACATGGAATAGAGGCTGGAATGTATTTTTTGACGCTTTAAACAATTTGAGTCCCGAACAGCTTTCGGATATTATTTATATTCGAAATGAAGGCCATACCGTTATTGAAGCCATTAATAGACAATTGGCTCATTATCCGTATCATATCGGGCAAATTGTTTTTTATGCCAAACAATTGAAAAACAGCTCCTGGAACAGCTTATCGATTCCCAAGAATAAATCCGGGAATTACAACGCCGAAAAGTTTGCTAAAGAAAAAGAAATTAAAAATTTTACTGATGATGAATTAAACAGATTGAAATAATTAGTTCTCTCTTTTATTTTTCTGATGAAAACGATTGCCCTAGCCCTGATTGAAACGGAAATCCTTTTTATTTTTCCTTTAAAAATAAAAAGATTGCAGTGGAAAGCAGGAATCAGCTCCTAAAAAAACAACTTATTTAAAATGAAAAAAATTATATCCTTATTCCCAATACTTGCCCTGGTATCTTGTTATAATGCAGAGCACAACTGCAAAGATTTCAAAAACGGAAAGTTTAAATTTGAGTTTGAAGTAAACGGCGTAAAAAAAACAACGATTTTTGAGCGTAAAGACAGTATTGAAATTGAAACTTTTGAAGGAAAAACTGATACCGCAACGATACGCTGGGTAAGTGACTGCGAGTATGTTCTGCAAAAAAAACACCCTAAAAATATGGCTGAAGAAAAAGCAATCAGCATGAAAATATTAACGACTTCTAAAGATTCCTATACTTTTGAATTTGGGATGGTGGGTTCTGAAGAAAAACAGCACGGAACGGTTACCAAAATCGATTAAAAAACTGAAATCAAATCTCCTATTAAAAGTTCCTTTACGGAGCTTTTTTTGTTTCACAAATTATCCTGATTTTTTATAAAATATAGTTTGAACAGAAGCTTAAAAGTGTTTCTTTTACAATTCTGTTTCTATTCTGATTTTAGTACCTAAATCTAACCAAATGAAAAATACAATTTCATACAGAGTTGCCGATTTTTTGAAGAACTTCCCTCCTTTTAATCTTTTACACCAAAAAGATCTGGAAAAATTATCTGAGCAGATTTCTATTATTTATAAAGAAAAAGACTCGGTGATTTTTTCTGAAAATGAAAAGACACATGATTCCTTTTATGTGGTACATAAAGGAGCAGTTGCGCTTAAAAAAAATCAAAAAACACTTGACATGTGTGATGAAGGGGATATTTTTGGACTAAGACCGCTTTTGGCACAGGAAAATTATGTCATGGAATCCAGTACTTACGAGGAAAGTATTTTATATGCAATTCCGATTGCCGTTTTTAAACCGTATGCATTAGAGAATAAAGCCATTGGTAATTTCCTGATTGAAAGTTATGCTTCGAATACTAAAAACCCTTATTCTGAAGTTCATAAAAACAATTTATACGGTGAAGTTATTGCGCAGCACAATCCGAATAATGAAAAAGAAATTTTTGATTTACAGCCTGTAAAATATTCCAAAAAGATTGTTACCTGCGGTCCTTCAACCACTGCAAAAGAAATCGCTAAAATCCTGACCAAGAAAAAAGTAGGGGCTATTTTGATTGTTGATGAAATGCTTCCAATCGGAATTATTACGGATAAAGATTTGCGCAACAAAATCGTTTCCGGCGACTACCCTATTACTACCCCTGCTGAAGCTATTATGACATCTCCGGTTATTACGTATTCTAAAAAAATGACGGTTACCGAAGCTCAAATGGCAATGATCAAAAGTAATATCAGTTATTTATGTCTTACCAAAGACGGAACTGTAAATACAAAAGCTGTTGGTATTTTGTCAAAACACGACCTTATGGTTTCGCTGGGTAACAATCCGGCCGTTTTGATTAAAGCTTTAAAAAGAACTACAAAAGTTAAGGAAATCAAACCGATCCGCGCACAGATTATGCAATTGTTGCAAGGATATCTGGATCAAAACATTCCGATGACACTGATTACCAAAATCATAACCGAATTAAACGATGCCTGTGTAACCCGTGTTATTGACATTTCATTAGAAAAAATGAACACACCTCCTCCTGTAAAATTTACCTGGCTGGCATTGGGAAGTCAGGGGCGTGATGAACAAATGCTGCACACAGATCAGGATAATGCTATTGTGTATGAAAATGTTTCGGAAGTTTTTAGAGATGAAACAAAAGCCTATTTTCTAAAATTAGCTACTCACATTAATAAAGGACTTTTTACTATTGGCTATGAATATTGTCCTGCAGAAATGATGGCATCCAATCCAAAATGGTGCATGAGTCTTGACGAATGGAAAAATCAGGTAGCTTACTGGATAAAAAATCCGGGTAAAAATGAAGTTTTGTTATCATTTATCTTTTTTGATTATAGTGTAAAATACGGAAATCGTGAACTTGTAGACCAGTTATCAGATTCGATTTTTGAAAATGTAAAAGCTAACCCTATTTTTTATGTTCATTTGGTAAGTGGTGCTTTGCAAAGTCCTTCTCCGACGGGTTTCTTCAGACAGTTTTTGGTTGAACAGGATGGTGCCAATAAAGATCAGTTTGATATTAAACGAAGAGCTTTAATGCCGCTGACAGATGCTGCAAGGGTTTTGATTTTGTCTCATTCTGTAAAATCTATCAGCAACACGGCAGAACGTTTTGAAAAACTGGCCGAACTGGAACCTCATAACAGTGAACTTTACTTGTCGTGCTCTTATTCGTTTAAAGCCTTATTGAAATTCAGAACTAAACAAGGGCTTTTACACCATGATTCAGGACAGTTTATCGCTTTGGAGTCCCTTTCAAAAATGGAGAAAATAAAACTGAAAAGGACTTTTAAAACCATCAAAGAGCTTCAGGAATTAATTTCGGTACGTTTTAATGTTTCTAATATTGTATAAAAATGAGTTTATTTAATTTTTGGCAAAAAGAAGAAGAAAAGTTTTTCGATGAAAACATAACTATTGAAGAAACGCGTTTTGTAGTGCTGGATACAGAAACAACAGGTTTTGATTTTACAAACGACCGGATTTTATGTATTGGTGCACTCGTTTTACAAAATGGTACTATTTCGGTTCAGGATAGTTTTGAAGTTTATATCGAACAGGATCATTACGATGAATCAACTGCTCAGATTCATGGAATTCTGAAAGATTTTGTTGTAAAACGTCCTTCAGAATCAGAAGCTTTGAAACAGTTTGTTGCCTATTTAGGTGATGCCATTATTATTGCTCATCATGCCTATTTTGATATCACGATGATTAATCGTGCCCTGGAAAGAAATGGCTTGCCTGAATTAAAAAATAAATCACTGGATACCGGAGTTTTGTATAAAAAAACATTGATAAAATCACATCTTTTTGAGCGTAAAGATCATTACTCCCTGGATGATCTGGCTGACAAATTTGATATTTCAAAAAAAGACCGCCATACCGCGTTGGGAGATGCTTACATTACTGCTATTGCTTTTCTGAAAATTGTAAAAAAACTGAGAGAGAAAAAAGAGATCAATTTGAATCAATTATTTAAATAACGAGTAGTTAGATTTGAAATTTTTATAAAACACTCCTGAAATTACGACTGAATTTCAAAAATTTCTTTTTTTATTTCAACAGAATAATCGTTTGGGGTAATCTGTCCGCCAAAGGTTTTTGCATATACCTTGGTAAATTCGGCTCCGAAATACAAAATAATTGCAGAATAATAAACCCAGACCAAAATTATAATCACTGATCCGGCGGCTCCGTAAACACTTGCAATTGTAGAACTTCCGAGATAAACTCCGATTGCAAATTTTCCCACCATAAACAAAATAGCAGTACAGCCCGCACCGATAAAAGCATCTTTCCATTTTATGTCTCCATCGGGCAATGTTCTGAATATAATAGCAAAAAGCAAGGTGATACTCGCAAAAACAATTAAAATATTTATAATATAGAAGAGATATACGGTACTATCCGGCAAATATAATTTTAATCTTGCATTGAGAACATCTAATGTCGCATTCAGCATCAGACTCACCAGCATTAAAAAACCTACTGAAACAATCATCGAGAAAGACATTAATCGGTTTTTTATGAACTTTTTTAAACCTTTATTCGGTTTTGCACGTAAGCCCCAAATGTAGTTAATAGAACTCTGAATCTCAGCAAAAACACCCGAAGCCCCAATCAGCAGCATAACAACACCAAAAATGGTTACAAAAAAATTACTGTCTGCCAATTGCACATTTTTTATTGCCTCCTGAATCTGCACAGCGGCATTATTTCCTACCAGTCTATTTATTTGGCCGTATAATTGGCCTGTGACTGCCTCTTCCCCAAAAAAGACACCACAAATAGTAATGATAATAATCAATAAAGGAGGCAATGCAAAAATGGTATAATAAGATAATGCTGCACTTAATTTTATAGCATTATCATCATTAAATTCAAAAAAGGTAGTTTTTAATAAATACCAGGATTTCCAGAAAATATTTTGATTTTTCATCTGCTGATTTTTTGATATTCTCTCAAATTTACGCAATAATCAAAACTCCTTAATTCCTGATTTTTACTGGAATTTTATATTTTTTCCATGTGACCTTATTTTAAAACCTTTTTATATTCCTGATCAAAACCCAGTTTTTTAATTTTTAAAACCTTTTTGAGTTCGCTTCTTGTTGGTTTAATCAGATAAGAAGTTGAATCCAAATTTTTTCCTTTTACTTTAGTAACAGAATCAAGTTTTTTCAAATCTTCTTTTTCGCAAAGATTTTTAAACCTTAATGTGTTTTTATCAATTGAAAGAAACTGAATTTTCCAAAATACAGAATCTTTTCTACTTAATATCAATTGTCCATCAATCCGTTTTGCTTTTTCATAAAGTGAAAACCTAAACAAAGTGTCGGTCTGTTTTTGAATCAATTCTATTGAATCACCTTTCGGAATCATATCATATTCCGTCTTAAAACTTATAGACACTAATTTTCCTTTCACAATATCAAATTCTTCTTTCAAAGAATCTAAAGCGAGTTTATGAATCATATCTTTATAAAAATACTCTTTTAGGATTCTACTTTCTTCAATTCTAATAAAAGTAGAGTCATTATTCATATACAATCCTCTGAACTTATTCGGAAAATGATCTAATTCTGAATCTTTACCAGGCTCTGGATTTTCAAAATAAAAAATAATACAATCTGCACATGCCGCATCTGCTTTTTTGCAAGAAATAATTAATGTTATTACTGCTATAATTAAAATTGACTTTTTCATAACTACTTTTACTTATAGTGACAAAAAATCCCTTTATCATAAACCGTCCATAAACTTGCTTTTTGATTGGCAGCTTTTAATGCATTGTTTGCCCATGTATTGCAGGTATAAAAAAGACTGTAACTTCCTTTTGCTTCGTAAAAAGCATCTTTTTTGCCGTAGCTATGACCTTCAATCCATTGAGGATGAATAGAATCACTAAAGCTCTCTGAAATATAAGTCACCAGATTTTGGTAATTCTCTTTTGAAATCAGAATACGTTTGCAGTCATTTCCTTCTTTTAATTGTTTAAAAAATGTAGTATGCATCGCCGATGAACTTACACCGAATGCAGCTTTCAATGCCGTACTTGCTTTCAAATCTGACCATTCCGGCGTATCCAGATAAAAACCTTTGTCTCCCCAGCCAAAAGCAACATAATTCATCAAAGAATCTTTTGATTGTGTCTGGTCAAACCGAATTTCGTTTCGCCAGTCTTTGATTTCGTTTTTAATAGGAACTACAATATCGGTGTGAACACCGTTAGAGAGAATGTAAATTGGAATTGCATTTTGTTCTTCTACTGCTGCGATATCTGAATTCACAGTAATTTTTGAAATTAGAAGAACTGATGAAATGTACAAAGCAAGAAAAGTGAAGATTCCGAAAAGTGTCCAGCCGAGAAATTTGAAAGATTTTTTTAGCATTTTTGATTGGTTTTAGATTTAGTTATTGGTTGATTTTTCTGTAACCAATTTTTGAGCCAAAGTTTTACTAGTTTTTAATTTGTTTGCGAAATGTTATGCGGATTTTACAGATTCGCTATTGCGAAAGCGCGGGTTTACGCAGATTTTTTTAGATTATCAGGCTTCAATTTTAGACATAAAAAAACTGCTGAATTTCTCCAGCAGTTCAATCTATTCTCTTCCTTCTTTACTCTATTTTCTCAAGAAAAAAATTAAACGTTAAAACGGAAATGCATTACATCACCATCTTTTACCACGTATTCTTTTCCTTCTACTTTGAATCTTCCCGCTTCTTTAGCTTTTGCCTCAGAACCATATTGAACGTAATCATCGTATGAAATTACTTCTGCTCGAATGAATCCTTTTTCGAAATCAGTGTGGATAACTCCTGCAGCCTGTGGCGCTGTCGCTCCAATATTGATGGTCCAGGCACGAACTTCTTTTACACCGGCTGTGAAGTATGTTTGCTGTTTTAATAATTTATAAGCTGCACGTATTAAAACTGAAGCTCCCGGCTCTTCTAATCCCATATCTTCAAGGAAAACCTGACGCTCTTCGTAGCTCTCTAATTCGGTAATATCTGCCTCTGCACCCACTGAAAGTACTATAACTTCTGCATCTTCATCTTTTACTAATTCACGAACCTGGTCAACATATTTATTTCCGCTTACTGCTGAACTTTCGTCAACGTTACAAACGTATAAAACTGGTTTTGCTGTAATCAATTGGAAGCTTTCTAATAAAACTTCTTCGTCATTATTCTGAGGAACAATTGTTCTTGCAGATTTTGCCTGTAATAAAGCTTCTCTGATTCTGTTTAATAAAGCTTCTTCTGTCTGAGCTTCTTTGTTTCCTGTTTTTGCAGCACGTTTTACTTTTTCCAAACGTTTCTCGATTGTTTCTAAATCTTTTAACTGCAATTCGATATCGATAGTTTCTTTATCACGAATTGGATTTACATTTCCGTCAACGTGTACAATATTATCATTATCAAAACAACGCAAAACATGAATGATAGCATTACACTCTCTAATGTTTCCTAAAAACTGGTTTCCAAGACCTTCACCTTTACTTGCACCTTTTACCAAACCTGCAATATCTACGATATCTACAGTTGCCATTTGAACACGCTCTGGTTTTACCAATTCCTCCAGTTTGTTGATTCTCGGATCCGGAACGTTTACAACACCAATATTAGGTTCGATTGTACAAAATGGAAAGTTGGCACTTTGCGCTTTTGCATTAGATAAACAATTAAATAATGTTGATTTTCCAACATTTGGTAATCCTACAATTCCTGCTTTCATCTGTTTGTTTCTATTTATTTTATTCGCCCTTTTCTGTTCAGGCTCAACTTAATTCTTCTAATTTATTCTTTATGAATTATTTATTTCTTTTAGTTTCTGCCAAACTGATATTTTTTGGCTTTAAAATTTTGCAAATATAAGATTTAATAACTCGGGAGTGAAGTAAAAATGAGTATTAATCTATTTTTAGAAGTCTTATTTAAAATTTTTAAACTTTTTATTATGATTTTGTTAAAAAACATTACTTTTATACAAACAACAAACAAAAACAAACCAAAAAAATCAAACAACCATGAAAAAGATTACATTATTTTTATTCCTGATAAATTCAGCCTTTCTTTTTGCCCAGAAAGAAGTTTCAGGTGTCGTTAAAGATAAATCAGGTGCTCCTCTGCCTGGTGTAAACGTTGTCGAAAAAGGAACTTCAAACGGAGTTTCTACCGATTTCGAAGGAAATTTTGTTATTAAAGTAAAAGAAGGCGCTGTTTTAATTTTTACTTATGTTGGCTACACGGCTGTAGAAAAACCTGCTTCTGGAAGTAAAATAGAGATTGTTCTCGATGAAAGCGGAGGTCAAATTTTAAACGATGTTGTAGTCGTTGGTTCAAGAAGTGCAAAAAGAACTGTTGTAAATTCAGCGGTACCTATTGATGTCATTAATGTAAAAGATGTTACCACACAAAGTGGAAAACTTGAAATTAATGAATTATTACAATATGTTGCCCCATCATTCAACGCCAATAAACAATCGGGCTCTGATGGTGCCGATCACGTGGATCCGGCTTCTTTAAGAGGAATGGGACCTGACCAGACTTTGGTTTTGATTAACGGAAAAAGAAGACACCAATCCTCCTTAATTAATTTGTTTGGAACCCGCGGACGTGGAAATACTGGAACAGATTTAAATGCAATTCCGGCTGCTTCTATCAAAAGGATTGAAATTCTGAGAGACGGAGCTGCTGCACAATATGGTTCTGATGCCATTGCAGGAGTTATCAATATTGTAACCAACGATAATGTAAAAGAATTTACCGGCGCAATAACATATGGAGCATTCAATACAGACGCCAAAGGAGATTTTCCTGAAGGAACCGCAAATACAAAAGGTTACAGATTAGACCAAAACGGGAACGGGAATTCCTTTGGAAAAGATCAGGATTTTGACGGAGGTTCTGTAAAAATATCAGCTAATTATGGGGTTCCAATTGGCACAAAAGGCGGTTACGTAAATGTTACCGGAGAATTTTTAAACAAAAACAAAACATTACGTCCTGGCTTCGATTTCAGAAAAGGTTTTGGAGAAGCTTCAATTCAGGGCGTAAATTTATTTGTAAATTTTGCAGTTCCGATTTCTGAAAAAACTCAATTTTATGCTTTTGGAGGAAGTAACTTCAGAGATACAGACGCTTATGCCTTTACCAGAAATGACGGTGAAAGAGTGGTAGAAGAAATTTATCCAGGCGGATATACTCCAAGAATTACTTCAAAAATAAACGACAATTCGATTGCAGCAGGAATCAGAACCGAAACTTCCGGAGGCTGGAAATGGGATTTCAGCAATACTTTAGGAAAAAATAAATTTCATTATGACATAAAAGGAACTCTAAATGCTTCCCTTGAAGAAAATTCACCAACAGAATTTGATGCCGGAGGTCATAGTTTACTTCAAAACACTACCAATATCGATCTTTCTAAAAATTATGGTGACATTCTTGAAGGCTTAAATTTAGCTTTTGGAGCAGAATATAGAGTAGAACAATTCGAAATTTTTGCCGGAGAAGAAGGTTCTTATGCAACCTATGATACAAATGGAAATCCGATTACTGATCCTACAACCCAAAGTGCCCCAATTGACCCGGTTTCAGGTGAGCCACGTCCCGGAGGTTCTCAGGGATTCCCAGGTTATAGTCCGGCAAACGAAGTAAATGAAAACCGTACCAACTTCTCCTTATATACGGATGCTGAATTAGATGTTAGTAAAGCTTTTATGGTAAGTGGCGCTATTCGATACGAGAATTACAGCGATTTTGGAAGTACCGTAAATGGAAAACTGGCTTCAAGACTTAAAATTACAGATAACATCAACTTAAGAGGATCTGTTAGCACCGGTTTCCGTGCGCCTTCTTTAGCACAGATTTATTATAATTTGCGTTTCACCAATTTTAGCTCTGCAGGTGCAACAGAAGTTTTATTGGCTCCAAACAACAGTGAAATAACAAGAGCTTTTGGAATCCAGAAATTAAATGAAGAAAAAGCAGTAAATGCATCGTTAGGATTTACGGCTAATTATGGAGATTTTACCGCAACTGTCGATGGCTACCTTATCAATGTAGATGACCGAATTGTATTAACTGGTTATTTTGATGCATCACATCTGGGAACAAATGTTGATAAAGCACAGTTTTTCGTAAATGGTGTAGATACCAAAACAACCGGACTTGATGTAGTTCTGTCCTGGAAAAAAACAATTAATGAAAATAGATTTGGCGCCACTTTGGTTGGAAATATTAATGATATGAAAATTGACAAAGTAAAAAATGGCGATTTAGACGAAAAAACATTCTTTGGTGAACGTGACAAAGCTTTTTTACTTGCCTCTGCCCCACCAAACAAATTTGGTCTTAACCTAAATTATGGCAGAAAATGGTTTGATGCGGGATTGGCTTTCACGAGATTTAGTGAAGTAAAACTATTAGATTATCAAATGGACGAAGATCCTGAAGATTACAGAACGGATCCGTCTGAAACCGACGAACAGGTATTGGCAAACCAAAAGAGAGCAGCTACAGATACTTACGGAGCCAAAATTGTAACCGATCTGACTTTAGGTTTTAAACTTTCTAAATCTACCAAATTAAGTATTGGTGCCAACAACCTGCTAAATGTTTATCCTGACCAGCAAGATGACTGGGTTGAAGCCGGTGGCTACTGGGATGCTGTACAAATGGGATTCAGCGGAGCTTATTACTACGCAAGACTTGGATTTAATTTTTAACAGAATAGCATAAAACCAAAAAATCCTGAGCGCTAAACTCAGGATTTTTTGGTTGAATTATAATTTAAATTCTAACGAATCGATAATTCCTTTTTCTTCATCGGTAGCCGTAAATCCGGAAATGTCCCAATATTTAGTCAGGACTTTGTTCTTTTTATTAAAAAGCGATTTCTCTTTAAAAACATCACTTTCTTTATAAGTAAAATTCTGTCTGTTGAAGTTGGTTGTTATAAAATTATTACGAACCTGAATATTTTTAATTTCCTCTTTTAAAACCAAATCATATCCTATTTCTTCATTTGCAGTCAATAGATAATAATCCTGGCCTTCGGCCCTGTAACTAACTTTCACAATTGACCTTGTAACATTTTTAGAACCAATTTGTTCATTTTCGACTATTTCTGCCAAATTTTTTGGCTCAATAATAACGCTAAATTCTATAATTAATTTTTTTTCGGGATCGTAAACTATTTCATAAGTATCTAATGCCGTTTTTGCACTTTCTAACGGCACTACAGACATTACATAATAGTTTTTATTATTAGGATGTCCTTTGGTCGTAAAACTGTATTCTTTTTTGGTTTTTGAATCCAAAAGAGGGTCGAAATAGTTTAAATTGCAATAATTCTCCATAATATTATTCAAATTATAGCCCATCAAATCAGCACTGATATCGTTTTCCAATAAACCGTAAGATCTATTTTGCTCAACCAGTAATGTCGTAGTTGCTTTTTTCTGGTTTACTGAAAACTGAAAATTTACCAGTCCGTCATTGTAATAAGAATATTTATTATCTAACAAAAAGAATTCTCTAACATATACCTTTAGACGATAAGAAGCAGCTAATTTCTGTCTTGAATTGGAAACGATTTTTTGAAGGATTTTTTGAGGATTTTCATTTGAAACAACTACTTCATCTAATTTATTATGACTGTTTTTGAGATAAATTACAAATTGATCTTCTTTTAAAGCGGCCCAACGAAGTGTCAGTTTTTCATAATTTGTTTCTGAAACCTGAACATTGGAAGCTCCGTTTAATACAAAAGTTACTTTACCATCTTTATTAGTAATCAAAGTCTGTTTGGTTTTCATAACAAAAACTGTAGCGTTTTCTATCGGCAACAGCGTTTCTATATCTTTTACAATTACAGAATACTCTGCTTCTTGCGCAAAAAGACTTAAATTTAAAAAAATAACCAATAAAAGTATCAGTCTTCTCATAAGTGTTATTAAATTTTCAACTAAAGTATTAAATTTCCGTCAATAAATTAATATTCATTAAAAATAAAACATTAAAAATCAAAGAAATAACTTTTATCATATTAAAAATCAAGAGAAAAAAAAATCCTGAATTTAAAATCAGGATTTTTATATCGTCAAAATAAAATATTACTCTCCATGCAAAAACGCCTGTCTGTTCAACAAGGTTTCTTCATCTTCTACGTGATTATCATCTGGCACACAACAATCTACAGGACATACTGCTGCACACTGAGGTTCATCATGAAAACCTTTACACTCTGTACATTTTCCGGGAACGATATAGTATATTTCGTCAGAAATTGGCGTCTGAGCATCATCTGCATCAACTTCAGTTCCGTCAGGTAAAACTACTGTTCCTGAAAGGCTTGTTCCGTCTTTATATCGCCAGTCATCAGCTCCTTCATAAATTGCTGTATTTGGGCATTCTGGTTCGCAAGCCCCACAATTGATGCATTCGTCGGTTATAATTATTGCCATTTTATTCTTGGTTACGGGTTAAAACTTATAAGATTCTGCAAATAATATTAAACATTTTATTCTGCTTTGCCTTATAACTTAATATAGCTTATTTTTGTGCAAAATTACAATCAAAACCTTTCATAAACAAATTAGTTATGTTACAAAACGAAAAAAAACAATCTTTTATAGCGCTGGGTCAGTTTTTGAGTCAGTTTTCAGAAGAAGGAAATACCCGTAATGAATCGGTTTTAGGTAATGACTTATTTTATGAAGACTTTATAAATCTCATCGAACTTTCGCAATCACACAACGGATGGTACACTCCTGAACAAGTGCATTTTGCAATAAAATCATGGGCAGAAGCTTTGACAGAAGAAAATATAGACAAATGGCTTTCTAACTATTCTGCAGAGTTTTCTCAAAACAATAAAAAAGAAAAAACGGTAGCTTTAATCTTAGCCGGAAATATTCCTCTTGTAGGTTTTCATGATTTTTTATCCGTTTTAATAACAGGAAATAAAGCTTTGATAAAAACTTCTTCAAACGACCAGCATTTGTTGCCGTTTTTAGCCAAATATTTAATTTTTGCTGATAAAAGTTTAAAAGATAAAATTGTTTTCACTGAAGGGAAATTAGAAAATTTTGATGCCGTAATTGCTACGGGAAGCAACAATACTGCCCGTTATTTTGAATATTATTTTAAAGACAAGCCCTCTATTATACGCAAAAATAGAAATTCAGTTGCGGTATTAAACGGTCAGGAAACCAAAGAAGATCTAGAAGGTTTAGGTGAAGATATTTTTCGCTATTTCGGTTTAGGATGCCGTAATGTTTCTAAACTTTTTGTCCCGAAAGATTATAAGTTTGATGATTTTTTTCAGGCGATGTTTAAATATCAGGATGTTATTCATTACGAAAAATATGCTAATAATTATGACTATAACAAAGCAGTTTTTTTAATGAGTAATTTCAAATTACTCGATAACGGATTTTTGACAATAAAAGAAGATTCCAGTTATGCCTCTCCTATTTCGAGCGTTTTTTATGAGTTTTATGAAAACATAGAAGATTTACAAAACCGTCTCGAAGCTGACAGTGACCAAATTCAGTGCATTGTAAGCAACAATCTGATCAAAAACAGCATTTCTTTCGGCAAAACCCAGACTCCGCAATTATGGGATTACGCAGACAATATTGATACTATATCGTTTTTGTTAATAACATAGGTTAAAAATTTATAATTATTGCGAATAATTTAACGGTTTTTCAACTTGTATTCCCGAAATTTGCGTTTTTAAAAATTTGGACTATTAACTATACCATGAAAAAACACAACTACAGCGCAGGACCAAGTATTTTACCTCAGGAAGTTTTTGAAAAAGCATCAAAAGCCGTATTAGATTTTAATAATTCAGGATTATCAATTCTTGAAATTTCGCACCGAAGCAAAGATTTCGTTGCTGTTATGGATGAAGCCCGTTCATTGGCTTTGGAATTATTAGGCTTAACAGGCAAAGGATATCAGGCCTTATTTTTACAAGGTGGAGCAAGTACAGCATTTTTAATGGCTCCATACAACTTAATGAAAGAGAACGGAAAAGCAGCTTATTTAGATTCAGGAACATGGGCGACAGCAGCCATAAAAGAAGCTAAGTTTTTTGGAGAAACAGTTGTCGTAGCTTCTTCAAAAGAAGAAAATTACAACCATATTCCAAAAGGTTACGAAATACCTGCAGATGCAGATTATTTTCACTGTACCAGCAACAACACTATTTTTGGAACTCAAATGAAAGAATTCCCGGCAACTAAAATTCCGGTAGTTTGCGATATGAGTTCAGATATTTTTTCACGTGATTTAGACTTTTCTAAATTTGATTTAATCTATGCCGGAGCTCAAAAAAATATGGGACCTGCAGGAGCTACACTTGTAGTGGTAAAAGAGGAAATCTTAGGCAAAAACGGAAGAGCAATTCCTAGTATGCTAGATTACGCGAAACACATCAAAGCAGAAAGTATGTACAATACACCTCCTGTTTTTTCTGTTTATGTATCATTATTAACTATGCAATGGATTAAAGCTCAGGGCGGAGTTGCTGCTGTTGAAAAATTAAATGACGCAAAAGCTGCTTTATTATATGCTGAAATCGACAGAAATCCATTATTTAAAGGTGCAGCAAATGTAGAAGACCGTTCAAACATGAACGTAACTTTCTTATTGACAAATCCTGATCATACAGCAACTTTTGACGCTTTATGGAAAGAAGCAGGAATTTCAGGATTACCTGGACACCGTTCTGTAGGCGGTTACAGAGCTTCTATCTACAACGCTATGCCTATCGAAAGCGTACAGGTTTTAGTTGATGTAATGAAAGCATTGGAAACTAAAGTTTAGTTTTCAGTCACAAAATCACAGTTTACAAAAAAAAGAAAATATAATATTTTAGATGATTTAAACGATCAATCTGATAAACAATAAACACAGCAATGAAAGTATTAGCAAATGACGGAATTTCTAAAAGCGGAATTCTAGCCTTAGAAAAAGGAGGTTTTGAAGTTATCACTACAAAAGTAGCTCAGGAACAAGTAGCTAACTATATTAACGAAAACAATGTCGATGTAATTTTAGTTCGTAGTGCAACTAAAGTACGTAAAGACATCATCGATGCCTGCCCAGGTATCAAAATCATCGGACGTGGTGGTGTTGGTATGGATAATATTGATGTGGATTATGCTAAAAGCAAAGGAATCCATGTAATCAACACTCCTGCTTCTTCATCAGAATCTGTTGCTGAATTGGTATTTGGACACTTACTTTCTGGTGTTCGTTTTTTACATGATTCAAACAGAAATATGCCTTTGGAAGGGGATTCAAATTTTGACGGTTTGAAAAAAGCATACGCAAACGGAACTGAATTAAGAGGAAAAACATTAGGTATTGTTGGAATTGGCCGTATTGGTCAGGCTACTGCAAAAATGGCTCTTGGTTTAGGTATGAAAGTTATCGCAGCTGATGGATTTATTCCTTCTGTAGATGTAAAAGTTGAATTCTTCGACGGACAATCAATCACGACTACAATCGTTCCTCAATCATTGGAATCATTATTAAAAGAATCAGATTTCATTACATTACACGTTCCAGCTCAGGATGGTTATATCATTGGTGAAAAAGAATTTGAAATCATGAAAAATGGCGTTGGAATCGTAAACTGTGCTCGTGGTGGTGTTATTGATGAAGTAGCTTTAGTAAAAGCTTTAGATTCAGGAAAAGTTGCTTTCGCAGGTTTAGATGTTTTCGAAAACGAACCAAAACCGGAAATGGCCATTTTAATGCATTCTAAAATCTCTTTGACTCCTCATATCGGAGCTGCAACAGGAGAAGCTCAGGACAGAATTGGTACTGAATTGGCATCACAAATCATTACTTTGTTGAGTTAATTCATTATAACTAAATAATCTTAAGAGGGGATTTATTAACGTGTTTAATAAATCCCCTTTCTTTTTTTGTTTAAATTTGAGTTCTAATCTAAAACACTAAAAAACCATGCTAGACCAATTAACCCAGTTAGTACAGCAATTCGGAGGAGATGCTGTCGTAAAAAATAACGCTATTCCAAATGAACAGAATGAAGGTGTAATCAATGAAACAAGTAACTCTATCTTTTCAGGACTGCAAAAAATTGCTTCAGAAGGCGGTGGCGAACAATTAGCTGCTTTGTTTCAGGGAAAATCAATTGACAGTTCGAATCCAGTCGTACAACAGCTAAGCCAGCAATTATCTGGTAATTTAGGCGAGAAATTTGGATTAAGCAGCGATACATCTTCAAATGTTGCAGGAAGTATGATTCCACAGATTTTAAATTCACTGGTAAACAAAGCCAAGGATCCAAATGACGGAAGTTTTCAAATCTCAGATATTATAAACGCAGTTACAGGAAACAGTAGCCAGGCCTCTGGTATTATGGACACCATTTCAAAATACGGAACCCAATTTGGACTGGACCAAAATGCTGATGGTAAATTGGACATTGAAGATGTTCTGGTCGTTACGAAAAGTAGTGGTGGTATAGCAGGTTTTATTGGTAAATTCTTTAAAAGCAAAAAATAATCTAAACAGACCAACTAAAATATTAAAACCTGTTTGAATTTACGCAAACAGGTTTTCTTTTTGACTATGATTTCCATGACAAAGTGTTAAATCATTCGAGCCATCACTCCTTTTTTTGTAAATTTAATGTTCAAATTTAAGCCATGAAAAATTTCGTTTACATAATAGGAGTTTTATTTACAATTATTGCATGTTCAACATCTTCTAAGAACACAATCGCAGCAACTGATCACCAAATAAAAGCATCAGTAAATGATACGGTACGCATTGCAAATGACTCTTTAGAATACGAAGTTATCATTATTGATAATGGATTCAACTATTGGCTGGCTTCACAAGCTTATCCCAGAAATTATTATTCCCAGTCTTATCTCGAAATCAAAAATCAGCTATATATAACAGAATGGAACAACAGGGTTCTACAGCCTCAGCGTTACAATCCTAATTTATACGAAATGAGAATTGACTATGACCCATTTATCAATTATGGTTACGAAGTAAACTATCTGATTTATAATTACATGATTTATTTTCAAAATACTTACAAACAAAAACTAACTGGTTACGTCCCTTCCAGATAATGTTTACTATATTTGTAATCATTCCAAACAAAAATGAATCGATTAAAGCAGCGATGGGGTGTGACCTCTAATTTTCAATTTATCATTATATTCATTGTTTTTGCCATCACCGGATCGGCATCTGCATGGCTGTCCAGACCTTTTTGTGAATGGCTCAACATTACCAAAGAAGATTTTGGCGGATGGTTTACCCTTATTCGGTTAATAATCATCTTTCCTATCTATCAGGTTTTACTGGTTGCAATAGGTACTCTTTTTGGACAATTTCGCTTTTTTTGGAATTTCGAAAAGAAAATGCTTAAAAGTTTAGGCTTGGGGTTTTTGTTCAAAAAATAACATTTTCTCCCTCTTTCTCATATCTATTAGCGAATTAAGACCTGTCTAAAACAGAATCAGCTTTTCATAGAATTTGTTATCATTTATTTTTTTAGTATTATTCTTTCAATCACACAGAACGGTTGTACTATCAAACGAGAAAATATTCTTAAAAGTACATTTTACAAAACACTTGAAAACATAAGCACTTTTTAACAATAAATATACGAAATACAAAAAAATATCCTCCTTATATTACCGTAAACACAACCATAACAGGACAGGACAGGACAGTTTTTTTCTAATGATTGGCAATCTTTACAATTATAAGATTACATCTTTACTAACTAACCAAACCTATCAAAATGTTTAACAATACAATGAAATTTGTAATGGCAATTATGTCCCTTACAATGTCAATGACAAATGTTTTTGCTCAAAATCCGGTAGTAAAAATTGATTTTGACCAGTCAGGAAGGCAATCTGCTGAAGTAAGCGATCCTGATTATATACCATGGGTAGTAACTACCAATACTGCGAGTAAAACTGAAAACGGAGTTACATTTACTGTAACCAGAATTGGTGATAATGGAGAAACTTTGGGTACAAATTGGTATAAAGCAGGTATACTGTCTCCGTATTATGCCAGATTAGTCTGCGATGGACTTACTGTAAAAGATGTTTCTTCAAATCCTCTAAATCCTGCAAATAAAGGCGCCAAAATAGAATTAAAAATTACAGGTCTGCCCGCAGGGAATCATTCATTATTAGTTTACTTAAACGCCGTAGACAGTCCAACAATAAGTTTTAGCCCTATTGACATCACTGTTAATGGCAATCTGGTTGTTGATAATTTAATTCCAAGCGTAAGAGCTACAAAAACCTCAGATGCTACATCTGCATATCTACAATTTCAGTCTAATGCAACCAGTGATGTGATTGTTATAACGTTTGAAGCCGAAACATCTGGAAATGAAACTCAAAAAAACATAGTGATTAACGGTATTGAGTTAAATACCTCTAATATTGCGCTTAAAGCAACAAATCCTACTCCTTTACATAACAACGAGCATGTTGAACTTAATTCAGGTAACCAAACATTGTCATGGACTGCTTCTGCCAGTACCGTTTCCCAAAATATTTATTTTGGAACAGATGTAGTTTCGGTACAATCAGCAACAACAACATCACCTCAATTCAAAGGAAATCAAGCCAAAGAAAACTCCTCTTATCTGGTAAATGGATTATATACAGGAACTACTTATTATTGGCGTATAGATGAAGTTTTAGCAAATAACGATGTTATAAAAGGTGATGTGTGGCGTTTTCGTCCTGCTCAATTAGCATTCCCGGGTGCTGAAGGTTATGGTCGTTTTGCCCGTGGAGGAAGAGGCGGGAAAGTAGTAGCCGTGACCAACCTTAATGACAGCGGACCTGGAAGCTTGCGTGAAGCTATTACAAATGATATCGGACCAAGAACTATTGTTTTTAATACATCTGGAGTCATTCAACTTGAGTCTCGTTTAGTCTCAAATCAGCCTTATGTAACAATTGCTGGTCAAACTGCTCCCGGAAAAGGAATTTGCATTCGTAAAGCACCTTTAGGAATTACAGGGAATGATGCTATAGTTCAAAACATAAGAGTTAGATTAGGAGGAGGACAAACTTTTGATGGTATGGGACTAACTGGTGCAGATAACAGTATAATAGATCATTGTTCTATCAGTTGGACTATTGATGAAGCTTTTAGTTCCCGTGGAGGAAAAAACATTACATTACAAAGAACATTAATATCCGAAGCATTAAACGCTGCCGGACACCAAAATTACCCTGCCGGAACTGAGCATGGCTATGCAGCTACCATAGGCGGCGATATTGGAAGTTTCCATCATAACCTTTTAGCACATTGCTATGGACGTAACTGGAGCTTAGGAGGAGGTTTAGATGGCAGTGGTGCTTATACCGGAAAAATGGATATTACTAATAATGTAGTTTACAATTGGGGATCCCGAACAACTGATGGAGGAACTAAAGAGGTAAACTTTGTAAATAATTATTACAAGCCCGGTGCTGGTTCCAAAATTTTTGTGGCTTTCAACCAACAAAATGAAAATGTAGGTACAGGAACGCAACTATGCTATTTTAATGGCAATGTAATGCCTGGTTATTTTGACGAAACAAATCAAACTATTGGACGAAAAGTTACCTTTTCAAATGGCGCAACCTATTCTTATGATAACTTTGTCAACACACCATTTTTTCCTTCATACGTAACCACACAATCTGCTAAGACAGCTTACAAAATAGTACTTTCAGATGTAGGTTGCATCCAACCTGAGTTTGACGAACATGACCAACGAATTATATCCGAAACATTAAACGGGACTTATACCTACAGAGGAAGTGTTACCAACAAACCGGGATTTCCTGATAACGAATCTGATGTTGGAGGATACGAAACATACCCTGAAATTGTCAGAGACGCAAACTGGGATACTGATCAGGACGGATTGCCTAACTGGTGGGAGACAATTCATGGAACAAATATAAATTCGGGTACCGGAGATTTTTCAGATGCCAATGCTGATGCAGACTTAGACGGATATACCAATCTGGACAAATATTTGCAATGGATGTCCCTTCCTCATTATGATTCTCCAACCGGAAATAAAGTCGATATTGATGTTCAGAAACTTTCAAGAGGTTTTACAAGCGGTGTTAATTATTCAGTTTCAAATGTTATGAACGGAAGTACTACACTTAATGGGAATATTGTAGCATTTACACCAAATGCAACAGGTTTATGTTCTTTCGATTTTACAGTTACAGATAATGAAGGAGCTAGCATGACACGTAAAGTAAATATTGTTAGCGGATATAGTTCTACCCTTTCAATAGAAAAACCAGCCAAAGAAAACACTTCTTTTAGTGTTTGGCCTGTACCAAATAACGGTTCTTTTTCTGTTTTGATGGAAAATGACGGTAATGCTGAACTTAAAATATTTGATATTTTGGGCAAGGAAGTAGTAAAAAGAAACATTTCCGGAAAAACTCAGGAAAACATCAATTTAAAATCAAAAGGTGTTTTTATTTTAAAGTTTACTGACTCAAAAACAAAAGAAGTATTACACATTAAAAAGATTATTGTTCACTAAGTTTAGTTTATTTTTTATAGTTTTTTTGACATAAATGGCAACCTTACAAGTTGCCATTTATTATTTTACGATTTTTCTTTTTGGAAATAATACGTGTAAATCCAGGTAATTGTAAATGACGGAATCAAATCGGTAACCGGAAGTATCTCTTCTACAAAAGTCAAAATAGCTGCCACCCGCCCTACTCTGCCTTTGTACATTCTGGACATGATAAAAGCCGCAATTGGCGCCCAGATTACATCCAAAGGCTCAGCTAATAGCGGAACACTAAATGTCATCATGCCAATTCCGTCCAAAATTAAACCTAAAATCAGTTTTTTAATTTTATTGTCTTTTACAACTGATGCTTCATTTGTTTCCATCTCATTTTTTTTATTTTGTCGTTACTGCAAATAGCACACCAAAATTTCCATCGGTCTGAACCCAATGCTTTGAAGGAAGATAAGCTCTGGATACAAAACCATCTAAATACAAGGCATTTTTACATCCTAATTTTTTAAAATAGCTGGCAAAATCATAAAAATTAACCTCTTCCTTTGAAAGTACAAAAACTACTTTCCCATTTGGTAAAATACCTACTCCGTTTCGAATATTCAGGTTTGGAGACCTTTCTTTAAACTCCGGATGAATCTGACCATCAACAAGCAACATAGGCCCGGATTGAGTTGCATATTTTATTTTTTGGTTATTATGAAACAATTCTGTTTTACATATTTTAGGAATATTTTGAGTCGTTAAATAAAACACACCGTTTGGCTTCAAATAAAAATTCCCATTTCCTTTCAATGTATCCAAAGGAGATAGTATTCTTTTATTTTCAATATAAAGCCCCTGAGGAGAAAAATCTTTTTTGTACATCCCTCCATTCATAGCAAACTCAAGCTTCAGGTTCTTTTCTTCAAGCCAAAATTTCAAATTCCCAATACTGTTAAAATTTTGATTTTTCTCATTTTTGTAATACAATTTCAGATCTTGTTTTTTACAATCTACTGTATAAGTCAAAAACTTGTTTTCAGAATAAGTTCCGGCACTAATAAAAACAATTACAAGTGCAATAGACAACAACAATGATCTAATATAAAATTTATTTTTTTTCACTTTGTACTTTTTCTATAAATGTAAAATAAAACTATGATCCCTTTATTAAACATTCTTCTTAAAATTCTGTTACGCCCATTTTTATATCGGCAGAATCTTTGTTTCTTTGTAAAAACAGTTTCCAGATGATACATGCAAAAAACATACATAAATTCTACGATAAGCTTGAAGTTTTAAAAGGCGTTGATTTACATATTCAAAAAGGGGAAATTGTTTCAATTGTCGGTGCGTCCGGTGCCGGAAAAACAACACTATTACATATTTTAGGCACTTTAGACAAACCCGAAAAAACAAATTCTGAAACTTCTCTTACCATAAACGGACAAAATATTTTAGGACTGAATGACAAAGCCTTATCAAAATTCAGAAACCTGAATCTAGGTTTTATTTTTCAGTTCCATCAGCTCTTGCCTGAGTTTACAGCACTCGAAAATGTATGTATTCCTGCTTATATTGCAGGCAAAAAGCCTTCCGAAACCGAAGCTGAAGCTAAAAAACTACTAGACTATTTAGGATTATCACATCGTATTAATCATAAACCGAGCGAGCTTTCAGGCGGAGAACAGCAGCGTGTTGCTGTTGCCAGAGCCTTAATCAATAAACCGGATGTTATTTTTGCCGATGAACCTTCAGGAAATCTGGATACACATTCTGCCGAAAATTTACATCAATTGTTTTTTCAGCTTCGTGATGAGTTCGGACAAACATTCGTAATTGTAACCCATAATGAAGAACTGGCCAATATGGCCGACCGAAAATTGATTATGGTCGATGGTCAGATTAGTAATTAGAAGCAGTTTCCAGCTGTCCGCTATATCTTTTATGGCAAACCCTGCCATAAAAGGATACCGCTTCCATCTGGGCTAGGGCGGCAGAACAACAAGAATATTCATTTTGAACATGACAAAAAAAGAACTCAAAGAATTCCTTGACGAAAAAGTCATCCAGTACAACAATCTTGATTTTATTGAAAGTGATCCCGTGCAGATACCGCATCTTTTTACACAAAAAGAAGATATTGAAATTGCCGGTTTTTTAAGCGCTTCAATTGCCTGGGGAAACCGTAAAATGATTATTAAAAATTCGCATAAAATGATGGAATTAATGGGCAATACACCTTACGATTTTGTCATGTCGCATTCTGAGGAAGATTTGGCAGGATTGGAAACTTTTGTACACCGCACTTTTAACGGACAGGATTTTGCCGGTTTTATAAAAGGGCTTCAGCATATTTATAAAAATCATAATGGCTTAGAAGCTGTTTTTGCAAAACATCAGGAACAGGATAGCTTGCAGAAAAGCATCCATGAATTCAAGAAAATATTTTTTGAAACGGATCACCTTCCGAGAACCCAAAAACATATTTCAGATCCTATGAATGGCTCTGCTGCAAAACGCATCAATATGATGCTGAGATGGTTTTGTCGTCAGGATACAAAAGGTGTTGATTTAGGAATCTGGAAAACTATTTCACCATCTGCCCTGTCCTGCCCTTTGGATGTACACTCAGGAAACGTGGCCCGCAAATTAGGACTTCTTTCGCGTAAGCAAAATGACGGAAAAGCACTTGTCGAATTAGATTTAAAACTACGGGAATTAGATCCAAATGATCCGGTAAAATATGACTTTGCCTTGTTCGGTTTAGGGGTTTTTGAAGGATTTTAAAAAATCACGCAAGAATCATTTTAAACTTTTCAAACGTTATTGCTACTAAGATTTTCTTCCTTCGATTTAATACAAATTGCGAAAAAAGGAGAGATTTTGCTATATTATACTTTTAAAATATTCGTTATCTTTATGTAATCTTCAATTAAAAAGAATAGATTATTCGTTAAGTTTTACAATAACCTCAAACGACTTTTTATTAGATGGAAGTGTTTATTCATTACTTTATACGAATTATATTGCCCATACTAATCATCGGGTGCATTTTATTAATCATAGTTTTAATTATCAACAGATACTGCTATGATTCTTTTAGCCCCAGATTTGATGCAACAAAAAACGAAATTGATATCTTCCTCACTAATCTGATTTTTGCTCCTTTTGATGAAGTGTTTCATCAAAAGGAAATAGAACAATTTAAAACTACAATTCCTTTTGAAAAAAATTGGTGCAAAAAATTATTACTTAACGAAATTATTTTTTTGAAACTGAACTTAAAAGGTGAGGTTACCAATAAATTTCATTATATCTATGAACAATTTGATTTATTTCGATATACCCAAAAACTTTTAAAGAGCCGTCGCTTTTATTTAAAATGTCTTGGATTATTTCAACTTGAATCATTAGACTATAAAAAAGGTAAGCACTACATAACCCCTTTATTAAATCACAAAAACAGAGATATAAAATCCAGAGCTTTTTTGGCATTAATTTCATTAAGACCCAATAAACTGGAATCATTGATTGACTTTTCGCATGAGATTACAATTGCAGAAGAGGTTAATATCATGGATATTTTACATCACAAGAAAACAAAAATACCGGCAAATTTAAAAGACTGGATTGTTTCTTACAATGCAACTATAGTTAAATTAGGCATTAAACTGATGATTTTTTACAACTATACAAATGAAAACAAAAATATAGTAAAATTACTGAGTCACAATGATAAAGCAGTCCGCCATGAAGTGATTTTGGCTATTGATTCCTTATACATTGTTGAAGCTGAAACTGAATTGATAAAACACTTCAGTTATGAAGATACCGAAAATAAACTGGAAATTTTTAATACACTTTCCAAAATTGGCATGACAGCTTCAGAAAAATTTATTGCAGAGTTATTAGAAAACAAAACCGATGAAAGCATCAAACTGGATGCTGTTTATTGTCTGTACAAAATAAATCGAAACTATTTTGATAGTCATTTTTTAGATAATGAAGATGTACAAAAAATGGTTAAACATGTTAAAGCTAATAAGAAATGATAGACGATATATTATCCTTCTATACTAATTTCATAGGTGCTTTTTCAATCACTTACATCATCTTCTATTCTATACTGGCTGGTTTGTCTTACTATGCTATCAAGAAAAGTCTTAACACCAAACACTTTATTCCTAACAATGTTATCATAAAATCCAATTATATTCCGGGGGTTTCCATTGTAGCACCGGCATTCAACGAAGGAGCTACCGTAGTAAATAATGTTAAATCTCTACTATCATTAAATTATCCGAAATTTGAAATCGTATTAGTCAATGATGGAAGTTCAGATGGTACTTTAAAAAAATTAATTAAAGAATTTGAACTGGTAAAAGTTAATTTCTATTATCAGGAACAGATTAAAACCCATACCGTAAGAGGTCATTATAAATCTACTAATCCACTTTATTACAAACTTTTAGTCGTAGATAAAGAAAATGCGAAGAGCAAAGCTGATGCTGTCAATGTCGGAATAAATTCGACCAAATATCCATTATTTATCTGCACAGATGTCGATTGTATTTTAAAAAGTGATACCATTATAAAATTAGCAAAACCATTCATAGAGTCGAAAAAAAGAGTCATAGCAACCGGAGCAGGCATCAGGATATCCAATTCCTGCGAAGTAAAAAATGGTTTTTTAGTTAAAATTCATTTTCCAAAAGGCTGGCTCCCCAGGTTTCAGGAACTGGAGTATGTCAGAGCCTTTCTCTTTGGCAGAATGGCCTGGAGCAAAGTTAACGGATTACTATTGGTTTCAGGAGCTTTAGGAATGTTTGATAAAGAAATTGCTATCGCAGCCGGAGGTTATTTTCATAAATCTCTAGGAGAAGACATGGAACTTGTAACCCGAATGAGAAAATATATGTATGATAACAAATTGCCTTTCTCTATTCAATACATTCCTGAATCACTCTGCTGGACGGAGGTTCCCGCTACAAGAGAAGTCTTTATACGTCAGCGTGTGCGATGGTCACGAGGATTAGTCGAGACTTTATATTTGCATAAAAATATGTTCTTTAATCCAAAATATCAAAGAACAGCATTTCTAATATTTCCTTATTTCCTCTTTTTTGAATTTTTGATTCCTATTCTGGAAGTAATTGGTGTTGTGGTGTTAATTCTCTGCTTCATTATTTCGCATGAAGATTATGTTAATTTCCTTTATCTTACGCTAACTGTTTATTTCTTTTACATCATCGTAACCTTTATATCCATTCTGCTGGATGATGTTATTTATAAAAATTATGCCAATGCAAAAGAAATTATTATTTTAGTACTGATGGCTATTATTGAGCCTTTTTGCTACCACCCTATTTGTGTTTATGCTTCGTTAAAAGGATATTATAATTTTTTTAGTCTAAAAGAACAAAGTTGGGGAAACATGCAACGGCAGGGTTTTGATAGTCCTGTAACAATTAAAGAAAAATAAAACTTTATACAATATAAAATAAATCAAATGCACGCACACTACTTAAAATATTTATATCTCACAATATCTTTAATACTTATCTTTTGGTTATCAAGTTTTTACGAAACATATTTAAAAATAGCAAATGGTATTGTAATTTCAAATATTGGTCTGGAGATCTGCTATAAATTACTTAATGATTTTTTATCAGCCATAGTGGTGAGCTTGGTCCTTTTGCCTTTATTTATAGTCATTGGGTATATAAATAAAACGTTTGCTATACGATTTATGACCGTAATTTTTACCCTGATTACACTTATACAATTTGCATTGGTAAAATATAGTTCTACAACGCTTGTCAATCTGGGTGCCGATTTACTGGGTTATTCTTTCTCCGACATGTACTTAACCGTAACAGCATCTGAATCGCTTTCTTTTATGTTCTTTTTGCCATTCTTTATAATTCCTCTGTTATATTTGGGAATCAATTTTGGTTTAAGAAAACTGGACAAAAGTAAAATAGTTTTAGTAACAACGTGTACACTTTTTATTATTGCCGGCGGTATGAAATTACTTGTTTCAGACCTGTCTGACTCAAAGTACGAAAATAAACTGGCGTTTTTAACCAAAGACATTATTCGGTTTGAAAGAGATAAAGACATAGCCCAAAACGTTCAGAACATCAAATTCAAATCGGAATATCCGATGCTCAAACCTTTTAAAGAGACTCCGGACGTTTTATCGCCTTATTTTAATATTACGAATGAAAAACCAAATATTGTCGTTATTGTTGTTGAAGGCTTGGGAGCCGAATTTATTGGCAAAAACGAATATGCAGGATTTACACCTTACTTAGATTCGATGATCCCAAAATCATTATATTGGGAAAATTTTTTAAGTAACGGGGGAAGAACTTATGCTGTACTTTCGTCATTATTGGGTTCGCTGACTTACGGCCAAAAAGGTTTTTTGGAATTAAATCCGTATCCGGCGCATCTTTCCCTCATAAATGTGCTGAAAGCTAATCATTACACCACCTCTTTTTATTCTGGTGATGATGCTAATTTTGATAGAAAAATCAACTTTCTGGATCAGAATGGTATTGAAAATTTAATCGATAAAAATAATTACGGTCCCGAATACACCAAAACAAAAAACAATGCAGAAGGCTTTTCCTGGGGATATCCTGATGCTGAAATTTTCAAAAAAGCGCTTCTCGAAACCAACAAAATGAAACTTCCGCGATTGGATATTATACAAACCCTTACCAATCATGAACCTTTTGATTTTCCTGAAAAAAATGAATATTTGAAAAAAATTGATGGTATTATTGATTCCCATCAAAATCTAAAAGATCAAAAAGGTAACCTCGGCTCTTATAAAGATATTTTTGCCTGTTTGAATTACACTGATAATTCAATCAAAAATTACATGGAAGCATATGCGAAAAGACCCGATTATAAAAATACCATCTTCATAATTACGGGTGATCACCGCTTAATTCCTATTGACCAAAAAGACAAATTATGCCGCTTTCATGTACCTTTGTATATTTTTAGTCCGATGTTAAAGAAAGCCGAATCGTTTAAATCTGTTTCCTCTCACTGGGATGTGACACCAAGTTTGATTTCCTTTTTGTTCAACAATTACAAATTCAACAGGCTTGATCAAACCGCATGGATGGGTAAAGGACTTGACACCGCAAAAGAATTCAGGAACACTCAGGGTATCCCTTTGACACGCAACAAAGGAACAATTGATGATTATGTGTATAAAGAATATTTGTATTCAAGTGGCGAATTATACAAAATAAAAGACAATTTTGATGTGGAAAGAATCAATGACGATGAAATTTTGGATAATATTACCCGCGAATTCAATGCTTTTAAACAGCTGAATGCTTATTTGACACAAAAAGACAAAATTATTCCAAAATCATTGGATTTACACAAAGAGCAAGGAGTTCATTTTACAAAAGAAGAGCAAAACACTCTAGATAAATTAACTAAAGGATTAAATCGTGAAGAAATGTTTTTCAAAGCAAGGGAGTTAGCTTTCAATAAAAAACACAAAACAGCGATTTTGCTTTGCGATTTTATATTAAATGAATTACCCAATTATTCAGATGCACGAACTTTAAAAGGCAGAATACTGGGTTGGGACGGCGAATATAAAAAAGCAGAACATGAATTAATGATTGTTATCAAAAGAATGCCTTTATACGATGATGCTTATTTAGCATTGATGGATGTATATTGGTGGTCTGATCAGAATAAAAAAGCTGTCGAAACGGGTAAATTAGCACTTTCAAACGGTGTAAAAAACCCTGAAATCAAAATAAAGATCGAAAGATCTCAAAAAAAATAATAAACAATTCAAATACAAAATAAGTAATGGGTACTCAAATAAAAAATGGACATAGAAATTTTCAAATCTATATTTTTCTCATTATAGCTTTATTTTCCGCTTCGTTTCAGATGGCTGGACAAGAAAAAATGTATAGTGGCGACCCTGATGTTTCGTTTGCAAAAGCACGTGATCTGGCTTTTAATAATAGCAGAAAGCAGGCACAAGATACTTTACTGCACATCCTGACGAAATATCCTAATTATCATGATGTTCGTGAATTTTTAGCTTCGACCTATGCCTGGGATGGAGATTATAAAAAAGCCAGAACCGAATTTCAAAAAGTTTTAGCAAAAGACCAGCACAGGCAAACCACATGGGTAGCAGCCATTAAAAATGAAATATGGGGAGACTTTCCTTTTCTTGCTTTGAAATTATCCAGGAAAGCATTGAAAAAATTCCCAAATGATACTGAAATACTGGAATTACAGAAACGCGCACAGGAAAGCACCATGATTCCAACTGCTACTGCCGGTGCTGTACAAACAATATCCAGTGATATCCCGAATGATTCTATATCCAAAGAATCTGAATCGGAGTTGAGAAAAAAAGTGCTCAACAATACGATTGGTGTCACTTCTGAAGTCAATATTTACTCCGATGTCTTTGATCCTATGTTTTACAATGCTGTAAAATATGCACGTCAAACCAAATACGGAAGCATTATTGGGAGGGTAAACATTGATAGAAGACTTGATGAGTACGGAACTCAGTATGAAGTCGATTTATACCCAAAAATTGCTAAAGGAACTTATGCGTATCTGAATTTTGGTGTATCAGGTTCTTCTATATTTCCTGATTACAGATACGGGGTCGAAATTTTTAAATCGCTGCCAAGAAGTTTTGAAATTTCGGCAGGGCTCAGAGGCTTACAATACGATACCACAACCATGATTTATACGGGTTCTGTAACCTGGTACAACGGAAATAATTACTGGTCTTTCCGCCCCTATTTTACTCCGGGAGATAATGGATTAAGCTCTTCAGGCACGCTAACATATCGAAAATACAGAAGCGATGCTGATAATTATTTCGGCATCAATATTGGAGCCGGAATTTCGCCGGAACTGAATCAGAATTACTTTTTTGAAAATGATGACCGAATTGTAAATCTGCAATCGCAAAAACTGAATGTGGCTTATTATTTTTCTACCCATAATAAACAAAATGCCTGGGGCGCACAACTCGGAATCATTCATCAGGAAATTCCTTTTGACCAGGGGAATTATTTCTGGATTACAACCCTTGCCCTGTCCTGGGAAATCCGCTTTAGGTAAAAGTATTTTAAGAATTTAAAAGAGAATCAGTTTATATTTTAAGCCGTTTTGAAGTCAATTTTGTAACTAAGAATAAAAGAAGCCAGAGATCATTTGAAATTTCAATATCAATTCTAAAAAATGCAAATTAAACAACGTACTATTTTCTGCATTGTTGTTTTCTTGTTTTTTCTAAACTGCAAAATTATGGCTCAAAACTCCTTACATTTAGCAAATACGAAAGGACAGGAAATTAGTATTGTTTCTTCTGATGAAAATACTCAAAAAGCATCCGTTCTTTTAAAAACCTATTTAGATCAGGCTTTTGAAAATCCATTTTTAATTCAAAATAACAAATCAGAAAACACTGAAAGTTCAAAAATAATTCTTGAAGTTAATACAGAAAGTGTCAGTAAAAAGGATTCGTTTATAATCAAAAGCGATGAAAAAAACATCTATTTGATTGGTTCCAGTGAAAAACCGTTACGATACGCCATTTATACTTTACTGGAAACATGGAGTTTTAGAAAATACACTGCAAAAGACAGCTTTATTCCGAAGCTGAAAGAAGTAACTTTCCCAAAAAACTTCAATAAAACCTACACACCTTCTTTTGAATACCGCGCCTTATTTTATCCTGATTGTTACGATGAAAATTTTAGAGAATGGCACAAACTGGATTGGCATATCGATGATTTTGGCATTTGGGGACATTCATTTTATAAATTATTAAGTGCCAAAGAATATTTTAAAACAAACCCGGACTTTTTTGCTCTCTATGAAGGCAAGAGAAACGCCGAATCATTATGCATGAGCAATGATACTGTCGTAAAAATTGTTTCAAAAAAAATGGCTGAGATTATAAGTCAAAATTCTAATGCACGTTTCTTTTCAATAAGTCAAAATGACGATGTTGTTTATTGTGAATGTGATAAATGTAAAGCTTTAAATGAAAAACATGGAGGCCCTCAAGGATCGTTGTATTATTTCCTGAATAAAATTGCAGCACAATTTCCAAAAACTAAAATCACAACATTAGCCTATCTTCACACCTATAAGGCACCCAAAAACATAAAAATTAAGCCTAATATTTATACGATTTTTTGCCCAATAGAAATGGATCGTGGTAAAGCTATCCAAGATATACCTGATAATAGCAGCTTTTTAAATACTCTCAGTAAATGGAGTACCACAACAGAACATTTATATTTATGGGATTACACGGTTGAATTTACCAATTACCTTTCTCCTTTTCCAAACTTTCATACTTTTTCGAAAAACTATAAATTATACGAACAAAATAAGGTTAAAGGCTTGTTTGTGCAGGGTTATGCTGATATTCCCGGTGATTTATATGAATTGCGGCAATATCTTTTAGCAAAAATAATTTGGGATACCGATACTGATGTTGAAGCCGTAACGAATGATTTCCTAAATGGATTTTATGGCAATGCAGCCCCGTTTGTTAAAGAATACATTAATTTACTTATTCAAAATCAGAAAAAAAGCGACCGCTTTCTGAATATTTACACAAATCCAATAGAAAGCAGGAATACATTTCTCTCCCCTGAAGCAATGGATCAATACGATCAGCTGATAAGCAAGGCTGAAATGGTTTCCAAAGGCGAACCTGTAATCGCAAAGAGAATTTTAAAACTGAGATTAGCATTAGAATACGTCTATTTTGAACAGGCTAAATTTTACGGAAAAGAACCTCACGGCATGTATCAAAAAATCGGAGATTCATTTTCTGTTAAAGATCATCTGGAGAAAAGGGTTCAGAATTTTGTACAAAATTGTACTGAATTTGGAATTTACGAACTTAGTGAAGATGGTTTAAGTCCAGAAGAATATGGTACTCAATGGAACTACATTGCTCAAAATAATGTAGTCGATCATGTAGGGGAACGTCTGAAATATGAATTTAAAACACAACCCGAACCTGAATTTAACCTAAAGAAGGAAAATGGACTGCATGATGGAATAAAAGGCTACAAAGATTATAATCTGAACTGGACAGGCTGGTACGGCCAAAATGCTGAAATAATCATTTCCGGCAATAATACTGATTTTACCTCGTTAGAATTTCAATGTCTGGAAGATCAGCGGCACTGGATTTTTCTACCCTCAAAAATTATCATAAAAGGATTCAAAAATCAAAAATGGAGAACTTTAAAAGAGGAAAAAGAGCCATATTTAACTGAAAATTATGCTTTTACTATAAAAAAATACAGTTTTAACAACATTAGTTTCCGTAATTTTGACAAAATAAAAATCATTGTAGCACCGGAACAAAAACTACCTGAGTGGCGCGAAAGAAAAAATAAAAAGCCAATGCTGATGATAGATGAGATTATACTCAAGTAATATACCTAAAAACCAGCCCCATGCCAAAAAGAATATTCATTATTGAAGATGATAACATGACTATTCAGATATTGAAATTTATATTCTCAAAAGAAGGATACGAAATTTTTATTTCAAAAGACGGTCTGGATGCCATTGAACGGATTCCTCAGGAAAACCCGGATTTAGTTATAACAGACATTATGCTACCTATGAAATCCGGTCTCGAAATTATACAATTTATTAAAGATAACTATCCCAATACTCCCGTAATTGCCTTGTCTTCACTTGGCGAAGAAGAAGCTACTGTACTGAATGCCTTCAAATTGGGAGCCGATGATTTTATCGCTAAACCTTTTAGTCCTAACGAGTTATTACTACGGGTTAAAAGATTTTTAAAATAACATTTTATCACAAAATACTCAATTGATTCACTATGTTTTTCGTATTTCTCTCTTACAAAGGGGATTTAATGCTATCTTTGCAAAAAAATAATGCAAATGAGTACTTTCGAAAAATTCAATCTTCCAAAATCATTACAAAAAGCCGTTGACGAATTAGGGTTTGTTACACCTACTCCTATTCAGGAAAAATCTTTTTCCGTAATTATGTCCGGCCGAGATATGATGGGAATTGCACAAACCGGAACCGGTAAAACATTTGCTTATTTACTGCCTCTTTTAAAATTATATAAATTCACTAATACTAATACGCCAAAAATCGTAATTCTGGTACCAACCCGCGAACTAGTAGTGCAAGTTGTAGAAGAAGTAGAGAAATTAACCACCTATATGTCGGTTAAAACTTTGGGAATTTATGGCGGTGTAAACATCAATACACAAAAAAAAGCAGTTTACGAAGGAGTTGATATTTTAGTAGGAACACCTGGACGCACAATGGATTTAGCGCTTGACGCTGTTGTTCGTTTTGATGAAACTCAAAAATTAGTTATTGACGAGTTTGATGAAATGCTAAATTTAGGTTTCAGACCACAATTGACTTCTCTTTTTGCCATGATGAAAACCAAACGTCAGAATATTTTATTTTCTGCAACGATGACAGATGAAGTTGACGATATCCTAAACGATTATTTTGATTTTCCCGAAGAAGTTACACTGGCTCCTTCAGGAACTCCGCTTGAAAAAATTACGCAGATTACTTATAATGTACCAAATTTCAATACCAAAGTAAATCTTTTGAAACATTTGCTCGAAAACGACGAAAGTATGAGCCGCATTCTGGTTTTCGTAAACAACAAAAAGATTTCAGATATGCTTTTCAATCGTATTGATGAGCTTTTTGAAGGACAATTTGGTGTAATTCACTCTAACAAATCTCAAAATTACCGTTTGAGCACCATGGCTGAATTTCAGGAAGGAAATCTTCGCGGTTTAATTACAACCGACGTTATGGCAAGAGGTCTGGATATTTCTAACATTACACATGTAATCAACTTTGAACTTCCTGAAGAACCGGAACTTTACATGCACAGAATCGGTCGTACAGGTCGTGCAGATGCAACCGGAACCGCAATTAGTTTTGTTACTCCAAGAGAAGAGGAGTACAAAATTGAAACAGAACTTTTAATGGATCAGGAACTTGAAATTGCTGATTTTCCTGAAGAAGTTGAAATTTCAGAAAAATTAATTGAGCCTGAGAAAGACAGATTGCCAAGGAAGTTTTTAATGAAAAAACCGAAACTGGAAGGTGATGGTGCTTTTCACGAAAAATCTAAGAAGAATCAGAAAATCAATCTTGGAGGCCCTTCAAAAACCAAAAAGAAAACTCACGGTTCAGTTAACAGAAATATGCTAAAGACGAGAAATGAGAAGAAGAAAAAAAAATAACAGGTAGTAAATTCCAATAAAAAAATTCCAAATTCCAATTAATTTCTAAAATTGGAATTTGGAATTTTCATTTTTTGAGATTTGATATAACTATATTTTAGTAAAAACCAAACCAACAGGCGAACATAATTCAATTTTCTTTCCTGTGCCAGTAAGCTTTCCGGTAGTTTTATCTCTTTTAAAAATAACAATTTCGTTAGTATACTGATGTCCCACTAAAAGAAAATTTCCGGACGGGTCGATTGCAAAATCTCTTGGACCTTTTCCCTGAGTACTCACTTGTTCTACTTTAGTGATGCTTCCGTCTTTTAAAATAGTATAAACCGTAATCGAATTTACATCGCCACGATCTGAAACATACAAAAATTTTCCGTCAGGTGAAATTTTGATAGCAGCTGAACTATTTGCTCCTTTAAAATCTTTCGGAATAATATTGGTTTCTTTTAAAAGCTTTAAACTTCCGCTTTTATCATAAGAAAATGTAGTCAGGGTTCCGTCTAATTCCTGAAGCAGATACACATACTTTCCGTCTTTACTGAAAGTTAAATGTCTTGGTCCGCTGCCGGATTTTACATCAACAGTGCTTTTTAAGGTCAGAATTTCATGTGATGCTCCCGGATTATATTTATAGATAAAAACTTTATCCGTTCCTAAATCATTAGCCAATACAAACTTTTTATCTGGTGAAAAAACAACCATGTGTACGTGCGCTTTCTCCTGGCGTGCTTCGTTAGGTCCTTTACCTTCATGCTGAATTAATTGTTGTCCTTCTGTAATACTTCCGTCAGCATTTTTCTTAAACACAGCAATATTTCCACCTGAATAATTGGCTACAATTACATTTTTATCATCGTTAATTAAATGACAAGGATCTGCTCCCAAAGAAGCATTTGTGTTGATTAATTTAAGTTTGCCGGTTGGTGAATCATACGCAAAAGCACTCACAGCACTTTGTAGTCCGTTTTCATTAACAGCATAAATGAATTTATTATTTGCAGAAACCGATAAATAACTCGGACTTACCACATTTTCTGAAGAATTCTTTAATTTAAAATCGCCGGAATTTGAATCAAATTCATAAACATAAATTCCGTTGCTTTTACAGGTATTAGTATAGGTCCCCACTAATAAATTGTATTTATTCTGAGCTTTTGCTGTGGTCATTGCTAAAGCTGAAAATAATACCAGATACATTTTTTTCATAGTTTAGTTTTTTTTAATGAGCTAAAATACACATTAATATCTTTCTCATTGTTACAAATAAAATCAGAAAAGTTACATTTTCAGTTTATTTAAATTTCAGATATAAGCTTTAAATTAATCTAACCCTCGAATTATTTTTACTTACAATCTCTTATCTGAACGTATGTGGTTTAATAATTTTAATTTGTATTTTTGAACCTGCATCTTCGCAAAAACAAAACGTAGCGAAGTAAATCGAAGCCAGAATGCATTTTAAACATCCCGAAATTCTATACTTTCTGTTTTTGTTGATTGTTCCAGTTTTGGTTCATTTATTTCAATTACGGCGTTTTAAGACCTCTTATTTTACCAATGTCCGCTTCTTAAAAGAACTTGCTGTTCAAACCCGTAAAAGTTCTAAAATCAAAAAACGCTTATTGCTGACAACCCGTTTATTGCTTCTAACCTGTGCAATTATCGCTTTCGCCCAGCCTTTTTTTGAAGCAAAAGACAGTAAAAATGCTTCAAACGAAATGTATATCGTTCTGGATAATTCATTCAGTATGCAGGCAAAAGGTAAAAAAGGAGAACTATTAAAACGTGCTGTTCAGGAATTACTGGAAAATACGCCTGAAACTGCCCAGTTTTCTCTTTTGACCAATACCGAAAACTTTTGGAATACCGATATTAAATCATCTAAAAGTGCTTTACAAAATTTAAAATACAGCGCCACTCCATTTGAACTTTCTTCAATTTTAGCAAAAATAAAAGCTCACAAATCAGCCAATAAAAAAGATATTGTCATTATTAGTGACGCTGTAGGTTTGGCTGAAAAAGATGTAAAAAACATTGATTTTGAAGAAAAACCTTATTTCATAGTTCCTGAGGCCGAGCAAAAAAACAATATTTCGATTGACAGCGTTTACATCAATCAGACTTTAGAAAACTTCTATGAAATTGGAATTAATTTATCGGCTTATGGCGAAGATTTCAAACCAGTATCTACAGCTTTATACAATCAGAATAAACTGATTGCAAAAACGATTATCAATTTTGACACAAAGAAAAAGAAAATCAATTTTACTATTCCAAAAGAAGCTTTTCATGGATATGTTACAATTGAAGACAACGGTTTAACTTATGATAACAAGTTATTTTTCAGTATTTCTAAAAACAAAAAAACAAACGTTATAAGCATTGGCGAACCTGAAAAAAGTAATTTCTTGTCTCGAATTTATACATCTACAGAATTCAATTATAACAATTATCCAATCAGTGCTTTAGATTATAATAGTTTAGAAAAACAAAATACTATTATTCTAAACGAATTGACCGATATTCCACAGGCATTGCAGACAACTTTAAAAGCTTTTGTTTCCAAAGGAGGAAATCTGGTTGTAATTCCTTCTGAGAAAACTTCGATTTCTAATTTAAATACATTTTTAAGCAGTTTCGGAAAAATTCAATTCAGAAATTTAGAAAACAACAGCAAATTAATCACTAAAATTAATTTCGATCATCCTTTATTTTCAGGAGTTTTCGAAAATAAAATAACGAATTTCCAGTATCCGAAAGTAAACAGTTCATTTGCTGTTTCGAGTCCATATCCGGCTGTACTTTCATTTGAAGACCAGACTGCTTTTGTAACTTCTGTTCAAAATCAGGTTTCGGGAACAACAGTTTTTACAGCTCCTATAAATAGTACGAATTCTAATTTCCAGCAATCGCCTTTAATTGTTCCATTATTTTATAAAATTGCTCAAAAAAATCAGAAAACCGGTGTAAATGCTCTGACAATTGGTAATAATCAGCCTTATTTTGTGGATATTTTATTGACAAAAGATGCTATTCTGGAAGTAAAAGGAACAGAAGACCAGTTTATTCCAATTCAGCAGATTTTAAATAATAAAGTAAAATTAACGTTTAATGATTATCCTGAAACAGCTGGAAACTATGGTGTTTTCGACAAAAAAGAATGGGTTGAAAACATCAGTTTTAATTACAAAAGAACCGAAAGCGATTTGAATCAGGTAAATACAAATGTAGTTTCAGATTTTAAAACCGCCGATACAATTTCGACCATTTTTAATACCTTACAAACTGAACGAACTGACAGCCAAATTTGGAAATGGTTTGTTATCTTTGCACTGTTATTTTTAGCATTAGAAATAGCTATTATAAAATTTGTAAAATAGTTTTTACGTTTTTTAAAATATCTTACTTTTTACAAAAAACATTTTACGACAAAAAATATCTACATATGAAACTAATCATCAAAAGCGCCAAAATTATCGACTCAAAAAGTCCGTTTCACAATCAGACAGTTGATCTTTTAATTGCAGATGGTTTAATAGAAAAAATAGGTGTTTCGCTCCCAAACGATGATGCAGAAGTAGTACGATTCGATAATCTGTATGTTTCTCAGGGTTGGTTTGACAGCAGCGTTTCGCTGGGAGAACCGGGTTACGAAGACAGAGAAACCATTGCTAACGGATTAAACGTTGCTGCGAAAAGCGGTTTTACTGCAATTGGTTTACAGCCAAACTCCTTCCCTATTATCGACAATCAGTCTCAGGTAAATTTTGTAAAAAATAAAGCAAACGGTTCTGCAACAGAAATTTTTCCGATTGGAGCTTTAACCAAAAGCAGCGAAGGAAAAGATATGGCTGAACTTTTTGACATGAAAAAAGCCGGAGCTATTGCTTTTGGAGATTATAATAAAAGCATCGACAACGCTAACATCCTGAAAATTGCATTACAGTACGTGCAGGATTTCGACGGATTGGTAATTGCTTATTCACAGGACTCTAACATTAAAGGAAACGGTGTTGCTAACGAAGGAATTGTTTCTACGAGATTAGGTTTAAAAGGAATTCCGAATTTAGCTGAAGAACTACAAATTTCAAGAAACTTATTTTTACTGGAATACACTGGTGGAAAGCTTCATATTCCAACTATTTCAACAGCAAAATCGGTTCAGTTGATTCGGGAAGCAAAAGCAAAAGGTTTAAACGTAACCGCAAGTGCATCTGTTCATCATTTGGTTTTAACAGATGAAAAACTGGATGGATTTGACACTCGCTTTAAAGTTACTCCTCCACTAAGAACTGAGGTTGACAGACAAGCTTTGCTAAACGGAATTGCCGACGGTACAATCGATTTGATTACTTCAGACCACAATCCAATTGATATCGAATTCAAAAAAATGGAATTTGATACCGCTAAAAACGGAACTATTGGTTTAGAAAGTGCTTTTGGAGCGCTACTAACTGTTTTACCTGTAGAAACCGTTGTTGCAAAGCTAACTGCAGCAAGAATTGTTTTCGGTATTGACAGCAATACAATCGAAGAAGGTGCTAAAGCTAATTTAACTTTATTTACTCCTGAAGGAAAATCAACTTTTACGAAAGAAAATATTCTTTCAAAATCTAAAAATTCTGCTTTTTTAGGAACTGAAATCAAGGGTTCTGTCTACGGAATTTTAAATCAAAATCAACTTGTTACAAAATAATAAAATGAATAATACAATCGAAGAAGGAAAATCAATTGCGATTACCAGTTATATTTTAATCATTGGTGTTTTAATCGCTATGTCAATGAACGCTGAAAACAAAAACAGTTTTGCTTCTTTTCATATTCGCCAATCGTTAGGATTGTCTCTAACCTTCATTTCTTTCGGAGCCATTATTAGTAATTTCGACAGTTTTTTTATCACTTTTCCAATGTGGATATGTATTTCGATTCTTTGGACTTTCGGTATTTTCAATGCCATTCAGGGACAGACAAAACCAATTCCTTTGGTTGGGGAATTATTTCAAAAATGGTTTAAATCTATAGGATAATAAATTCAATTTTTGAAATTCCAAATTCCAAAACTGAGACCCACTTTTACAATTCACAATTTACATTTTACCATTAAAAAAATGAACCTATCTTTAGAATATAAAATACAGGAGCCAAAAGTAATTTTAGATAAAAATCCATTGTTACTTCTATTGCACGGATACGGAAGCAATGAAGCTGATTTATTTTCTTTTGCTACAGAACTTCCTGATAATTATTATGTAATTTCTGCAAGAGCACCTTACGATTTACAATACGGTGCTTATGCCTGGTATGCGATTAATTTTGATGCAGATCAGAATAAATTTTCAGATAATGAACAAGCCAAAGTTTCCAGAGATGTAATTGCCTCTTTTATTGATGAATTAGTAGCAAATTATCCAATTGATGCTAAAAATGTAACTTTGATTGGGTTCAGCCAGGGATCTATTTTAAGTTATGCTACAGCACTTTCTTATCCTGAAAAAATTCAGCGGGTTGTTGCGATGAGTGGGTATTTCAATAAAGAAATTATCAAACAGGATTTCGAACAAAACGACTTCAAAAACTTAAAAATATTCGCTTCACACGGAACTGTAGATCAGGTTATTCCGATTGAATGGGCAAGAAAAACGCCTTCAATTTTAGAAAAGCTAAATATTCCGGTTACATACAAAGAATATCCTGTCGGTCACGGAGTTGCACCTCAAAATTTCTTTGATTTTAAGAATTGGCTTTTGATGTAAAAATAAAAAAGTGAGATGTAGTTTTAAATTTACATCTCACTTTTTTATTTCTCTAAAAGGATTAAGATTTGAAACATCATCTTTCCATCCTTATTTTACTTTTGATATAACCAGTTTTGATTTACTTCAAAAGTTATATTTTCTTTATCGTCAACAAAGTATTTCAACAACACTTCTCCCCATAATTCCCCATTGCTGTAATCAGCAATAATCCATCGATGGTTTAAGACTTTTATTTTATTAATGATAAATTTTTTACCGTCAATAATATCCTGACCTGTGTAAGGATTTCCGTTTGGATTTTCGTTTAAATCTAATAGCTTTTCAGTTACCGCAGGAATCAGTTTTTCGTACAAAATTACTTTTCCTCCCGAAGCACTGTTATCAAAATAATTTTGTGCGTTTTCATTATGCTCAAGCGAAAAATAATCTGCATCTGATAATTTTACTGACACTAAATCAATACTATCTCTCAGCCTTTTAGTTGTTTTATCATATCGTTCATTTTCAAATTTCACTTCTCTGCTATAAAACATATAAGTAAAAATATTCATTAAAATTGCTAATAAGAAAAGATAAAGCATTAAGGATTTCTTCATTTGTAGGTATAATTAAATTGTAATTTCTAAATTATCATAAGCCAGGAAAACATTTTCAGGAAGCTGCTTTTGTACTTCTTCATGGAACCCTAAAACGTGGCTGATGTGTGTCAGATAGGCTTTTTCGGGCTTGATTAAATTGATAAAATCAAGTGCTTCCTGTAAATTAAAATGGGTATCATGAGGTTCAACACGTAAAGCATTCACAACCAAAACTTTCAGGTTTTTTAATTTTTCAGTTTCAGCTTTTTCGATTGTTTTTACATCCGTTAAATAAGCAAAATCATCAATTCGGTAACCAAAAACCTGTAAATCGCCATGCATTACATTTATTGGGATAGCCATTTTGTCTCCAATGGCAAAAGGTTTATTGTTAATCACTTCTATAGTTTTCACACTTGGTGCACCCGGATATTTGTTTACCGTTTCGAAAACATAATCAAAACGTTTTCTGAGATTATCAATCACACGCTGATGCGCATAAACAGGAATTTCTCCCTGCCTGAAGTTATAAGGACGAATATCATCCAGACCCGCAGTATGATCAGCATGTTCATGCGTAAACAAAATAGCATCGAGTTTACGACATCCACAGGAAAGCATTTGCTGCCTGAAATCGGGGCCGCAGTCTATAACATACGAGTGTTCGTTCCATGTAATCCAGACAGATACACGAAGCCTTTTATCTTTAGCATCTAAACTTTTGCAAACAGGATGGTCAATCCCAATAATGGGAATGCCTTGTGAAGTACCGGTACCTAAAAAATAGATCTTCAACTGAACTTGATTTTTTTACAAAAATAGGGATTATTTCTCTTTCATTAGAGCGCTAATTTACTAACTTTGTAACAAATCTATTTAAAATAAAATGGGCACAGAAATAAAACTCAAAGGTGACAAGGTCATCGCTCAGATTCCTTCTATAAAAGACAAAGCACTACGCATTAATTTAAACGAAAATATTTACGGAACTTTTGCTGAAATTGGCGCCGGACAGGAAACTGTGAGACACTTTTTCAGATCCGGAGGTTCATCAGGAACAATTGCAAAAGCAATGTCTGCTTATGATAAAGATTTCAGTGATGCTGTTTATGGGGTAGAAAGCGATGGACGATATGTTACCGAAAATCGCCTCAAAAAAATGTTAACTTTTGAAGGTGAACTAATTGAAGAGCGTCTGAGCCGTGAAAAACACCCAAATAAACTCTTTTTCAGTTACGCCAATACTGTTGCCACTATAGATTTTGCCAAACAATTTAAAGGTCATGGCTGGGTTGGAATCAGATACCAGATTGAACCTGACGAAGCTTATAACGAAATTATTCTTCACATTCGTTTTAAAGAAACAGATGCCCGATTACAACAGGAAACGCTGGGGATTTTAGGAGTTAACCTGATTTACGGTGCTTTCTACAAATATAATGACCCTAAGAGATTGCTCCGTTATTTATACGATCACTTAGACAAAGATCAGCTTGAAATTGATACAATTAACTTCTCTGGACCTCGTTTCGCCGATGTTGACAATCGTTTGATGAGTTTACAACTGGTTAAAAATGGTATGACTGATGCCGTAATGTTTAATCCTGAAGGGAAAAACGTTTTACCGGCTGCCGTTTTATACAAGAAAAACCTTCTTGCTTTCAGAGGGAGTTTCCGCCCTGTTACCAATGTAAATCTTGATATGTATGAGAAATCATTAAAAATGTTTCTCGAAGAAAACAAAGTTGAAAAAGACAATACTTTGGTGGTTTTTGAAATTACGCTTTCAAATTTACGTTCTGACGGAGAAATTGATGAACGTGATTTTATGGACAGAGCCGAGTTGCTTTGTGCATTAGGACAAACCGTTATGATTTCTAATTTTCAGGAATATTACAAAGTAGTTGAATATTTTTCTAATTATACCAAAGCACGTATGGGACTTGCAATGGGTGTAAATAATTTAGTTGATATTTTTGACGAAAAGTATTACCGCCATTTAAGTGGAGGAATCCTTGAAGCCTTTGGAAAATTATTCTACCGCGATATGAAAGTATTTTTATATCCAATGCTCGGTGAAGATGGCGAAATTATCACTTCTGACAATCTGAAAGTACATCCAAGAATGAAAGAATTGTACAAATTCTTCAAATTCAACGGAAAAGTAGTTGATATTGTAGACTACAATCCTGATATCCTAAACGTGTTCTCACGTGAAGTATTAAAAATGATTGGTCAGGGAAAACCTGGCTGGGAATCAATGCTTCCTTCCGGAGTTGCCGAAATGATAAAAGAACACCACCTTTTTGGTTATCATCCGGAAAAAGAATTAAAACAAGGTTAAAGCAAATTTTATTTATTCAAAATCATATAAAGTCCAAAAAAGGAACAACTCTTTTTTTGGACTTTTCTTTTTTTTCAAAATTTATTTCGTTTTACTGCGTTCTACATTATAATTTAATTTTTAGTACTTTTAATAAAAAATAAAACCATGAAAATTATAGCCTTTGCAGGGAGTAACAGCCAACATTCTATTAATAAGCACTTAGCAACATATGCTGCAAATCAATTTGATAATGCACAAGTAGAAGTTTTAGATTTAAATGATTTCGCAATGCCTTTGTTCAGTGTTGATCTGGAAAAAGAAATTGGACAGCATGAAATCGCAAAATCGTTCCTTAATAAATTAGAAAGCGCAGATATTCTGGTTGTTTCTTTGGCTGAAAATAATGGAAATTATTCGGCTGCTTTTAAAAACGTATTCGACTGGAGCTCCAGAATCCTTAAAGATGTATTTCAGCAAAAACCAATGCTTTTGATGGCAACTTCTCCGGGAGCAAGAGGCGGCGCTTCGGTTTTAGAAATTGCAAAAACTGCTTTCCCAAGATACGGCGCCCAGATTAAAGGCCTTTTTTCATTACCTTCTTTCAATGCAAATTTTGATTTAGAAAAAAATGAAATTTCAAATCCGGAATTTGATAATGAATTAAAAACAATTGTAAAAAACAGTTTTAATTAATGAGAGTAAGACAAACCGTTTTTGTATTTATTCTTTTTAATTTTCTTTTCTTTCAGACCTCTTACTCCCAAAAATACAATGCAATTGATAAAATTGTATTAAAATATCCTGATTTTGACAGTACTGAAGAATTAGCAGAAAAAATACAAAAAGACTTTACATCAGAATATGATAAGGCCAGAGCAATTTACAGCTGGATTGCCCTAAATATAGATTACGATTTCAAGGCTTTTCTGAATCCTGCACAACCAAAAAGTTTCAGTTACAGAACAGAAGCCGAAAAAGAGAAAAAAATCAAACAATTTAATGATGCCATCCTTCAAAATACTTTTAAATCAAGAAAAGGAGTTTGTGAAGGTTTTACTTTATTGTACAGTCATTTAGCTTCATTAACCGGTTTAAAATCACAAATTATCAAAGGGGATTCAAAAAACAGCCTGAGCGATATCGGCAGAAAAAATTCTCAGACCAACCACGCATGGAATATGGTTTTGATTGGCGGAAAATGGAGATTAATCGATGCTACCTGGGGACAAGGATATTACAGTCAAAATAAAGGCAGGATGATCAAAGATTTTACCTCTATTTATTTTGACACACCACCAAACTATTTCTTTGCGAAACATTTTCCTGAATCAGGAACTTTTCTGAATACTAAATTAGATAAAAATGCTTTTCTAAACGGGCCATTAATCTATAACGAATTAATAGAAAAAGATACTGAAATTCTATTACCTGATTCCGGCTTGTTAGAAGTTAAAAATGGCCAAAAAGTTACTTTTAGATTTAAGAATATTTCAAAATCAGATCAGTTGTATTATTTAAATAAAAAGAACCAGCCTGTAAAAATTGAAAATCCAAAAGAAAAAAAAGGAGGATTGGAATTTCAGGTCACTTTCGACAAAAATATCGGACAGTTTATTACTTTTTATTTATATACCAACAGCCTGGTTTCGTTTAAGGTTGTCCAAAAATAAAAACTTAAATCAGTCAACTTTTATATAATTTAATTTTAATGACACATAAAAAATTCCCTCTTCTATTTCTATTTCTATTTCTCACTCTGTTTTCCCTTAATTCATCATATTCACAAAAGTACAACGCAATAGATAGTATTGTTTTAAAATACCCCAATTTTGGAAGTACTGAAAAGCTAGCTGAAAGAATTCAAAAAGATTTCACTTCAGAACATGATAAAGCAAGAGCAATTTACAGCTGGATTGCTTTGAATATAAACTATGATTTGGAGACATTTTTAGATCCTCCAAAACCAAAAAACTATTCTTTTAAAACTACAGCTGAAAGAGATAAGAAAAAGCAATTACTAGACGAAGATACAATGCAAAAAGCATTTAGATCCAAAAAAGCTGTTTGTCAAGGATATTCTCTTTTGTATACACATTTAGCAGCATTAAGCGGCTTACGATGCCAAATAGTAACCGGAGATTCCAAAGTTGATTTGCCGGATATTGGCAGAAGAAATAATCTTTCTAATCATGCCTGGAATACTGTACAGATTGACGGACAATGGATATTAGTTGATGCCACCTGGGGCGCAGGGAGTTATGATTATCATCGAAAAGTATTTGTAAAAAAGTTTACACCTATTTATTTTGATATGGCTCCAAAATATTTTAATACCAAACATTATCCTGAAGCCTCAATGTATAAGGGAAATACAGGAAATAAATTAGAGTTTTTAAACGGTCCACTTATTTATGATTCTTTAATTGAAGAAAATGCTGAAATTTTGATGCCGTATTCAGGAATAGTTAAAGCAAACGATGGTGATAAAATTACATTTAAGATTAAAAATATTTCAAAGCATGACGATCTCTATTATTTAGACAAAAAAGAAGAAAAAATGAAACTTGAAAATGTAAAAGAAGAGAATGGAATTCTTGAATTTCAAATTACTTATAATAGAAAAATGGGAAGGTTTATTACTTTTCGTCTCTTTCAGCATGGTTTTGCTGCTTTTAAAGTTGTTCCAAAGTCAGAGTAGATTTTAACGAAGTATTAAAATATCGTTTCGTATTTATTGACGATATTAGCAATACCTACAAAAAATAGTTTTTAGCTCATGGAAACAATTTTCCTAAAATCGATTTTAGATAACGACTTTTATAAATTTACGATGCAGCATGCTGTAATAAAGCTTTTTCCAAAAGCAAAAGTCCGTTATGGATTTATCAATCGTGGGAAACATATTTTTCCGGCAGGATTTGGAGATTTGCTCCGCCATGCAGTAGACGGCATGGCAAATCTTCGTTTAACAAAAGAAGAAAAAAGTTATCTGGCGCATTATTGTCATTATCTTGATCCAACTTATCTGGACTTTCTGCAGGGCTATAGTTTTGATCCGTCTGAAGTACATATCATTCAGGAAGGTTCAGAAATAAAAGTTACAGTTGAAGGTTTTTGGTACAGAACTATTTTATGGGAAGTCCCTTTGATGGCTCTGATTTCTGAGCTATTTTATAAATCAAACCACTTAATCCGTTTAAATAACGAAGCTATAAAAAACCTTACCAAAGAGAAAATAGACAGTTATAATCAATTAGGCGTTTCAATTTTAGAATTCGGCACAAGACGCCGGCATTCTTATGAAGTACATGATTTGGTAAATGAAACACTTAGAACGTATGGCGGGCAAAGTTTCATAGGAACAAGTAATGTACATTTTGCAATGGTTAATAACAGAAGACCTCTGGGTACGCATGCGCACGAATGGTTTATGTTTCATGCAGCACAATATGGTTTTAAAATGGCCAATTCCATAAGCCTCGAACATTGGACACAAGTTTACAGCGGAGATCTCGGAATTGCTTTAACAGACACTTACACGACAGATATCTTTTTTAATCAATTTGATAAAAAGTATTCCAAACTTTTTGATGGGGTTCGTCATGATAGTGGTGACCCGGTTGAATTTGCACAAAAAGTAATTACTCATTATATCAAAATGGGAATCGATCCAAAATCAAAAGCAATTGTCTTTTCGGATTCTCTCAATTACAATAAGGTAAAAACAATTACAGATTTCTGCCAGGACAAAATAAAAATGTCGTTCGGAATCGGAACAAACTTCACAAATGATGTAGGCCTTTCTGCTATGAATATGGTTATTAAACTGACCGACACAAAACCCGATAATACACACTGGCAGGGCGTTGTAAAACTTTCAGACGAAAAAAACAAAAACACGGGAACTCCCGAAATGATTGCTTTAGCAAAAGAAGTACTCGGAATCAAATAGTATTTCTTTGTTTGAATGCTGATTTTTTATATTTTTAGTCTTTGTATTATTTTCTCATCAATTTAAATAGAAATTTAAAGCTATTTTTATTGATAACTTTAAAATGATACGCTTTCATTTTTTACCGATAAATGGTACATTAGCCAAAAATCCTAAATTCATTTATGCTAGAGCAAAATCAATATAACGAAGATAATATTCGTTCACTCGATTGGAAGGAACATATTCGTATGCGTCCGGGTATGTACATCGGGAAATTAGGGGACGGATCATCACCGGATGATGGTATTTACATTCTTTTAAAAGAGGTTTTAGACAACTGTATCGATGAGTTCGTTATGGGTGCAGGTAAAACTATCGAAGTTTCTATAAAAGATAAAACCGTTTCGGTTCGTGACTACGGACGTGGAATCCCGTTAGGAAAAGTAGTTGACGTAGTTTCGAAAATGAATACGGGAGGAAAATACGATTCTAAAGCTTTCCAGAAATCAGTGGGACTGAACGGTGTCGGAACAAAAGCAGTAAACGCACTTTCTACATTTTTCCGTGTAGAATCGGTTCGTGATGACAAACAAAAAGGAGCGGAGTTTTCGGCAGGAAATTTAGTTCTGGAAGAAGATGTAATTGATACGACCAAACGTAAAGGAACAAAAGTAGTTTTTACGCCAGACGAAACGATTTTCAAAAACTATAAATTCCGTTTAGAATATGTAATTAAAATGGTTAAAAACTATTGTTACTTAAACAATGGTTTGACAATTATTTTCAACGGAGAAAAATATTATTCAGAAAATGGACTTCGTGATTTATTAGAAGAAACAATCAACGAAGAAGATTTAGAATATCCAATAATTCATCTAAAAGATCACGATATTGAGGTTGCGTTAACACACAGTAAAACGCAATACAGTGAAGAATATCACTCTTTCGTAAATGGTCAGAATACAACACAGGGAGGAACGCACTTAGCAGCGTATCGTGAGGCTGTTGTAAAAACGATTCGTGAATTTTACAATAAGAATTTCGAAGCATCAGACGTTCGTAAATCGATCGTAAGTGCGATTAGTATTAAAGTGATAGAACCTGTTTTTGAGTCTCAGACCAAAACTAAATTAGGTTCTACAGATATGGGGTCTGATGATGGAACACCTGCAGTTTCTGTTCGTACTTTCGTTAATGATTTTATTAAAACGAAACTGGACAATTACCTGCATAAAAATCCGCCGACAGCCGAAGCTTTATTACGTAAAATTCTTCAGGCTGAACGCGAAAGAAAAGAATTATCAGGAATTAGAAAACTGGCGACAGACCGTGCTAAAAAAGCCAATCTTCACAATAAAAAATTAAGAGATTGTAGAGCACATCTTCCAGATACTAAAAACCCAAGAAACTTAGAAAGTACGCTTTTCATTACAGAGGGAGATTCGGCTTCCGGATCGATTACCAAATCGCGTGATGTGAATACACAAGCGGTTTTCAGTTTACGTGGTAAGCCTTTGAATTCATACGGAATGTCTAAAAAGATCGTGTATGAAAACGAAGAATTCAACTTATTGCAGGCAGCATTGGATATCGAAGACGGGCTAGAAAAATTACGCTACAACAACATCGTAATTGCAACCGATGCCGATGTCGACGGAATGCATATTCGTTTGCTTTTAATTACTTTCTTTTTACAGTTTTTCCCTGAATTAATCAAAGAAGGACATTTGTATATTTTGCAAACGCCGCTTTTCAGGGTTCGAAACAAAAAAGAAACAATTTATTGTTATTCAGAAGAAGAAAGAAAAGACGCGATTGAGAAATTAAAGCCAAAACCAGAAATCACCCGATTCAAAGGTTTGGGAGAGATTTCACCCGATGAGTTTAAGAACTTTATTGGAGATACTATTCGTCTTGATCCGGTTATGATGGATAAACATACTTCAATCGAGCAGCTGTTATCTTTCTATATGGGAAAAAATACCCCAGACAGACAAGATTTCATCATTAAGAACCTAAAAGTTGAATTGGACGCTGTTGAAGAAATATAAAAAATGGAAAAGAAAAAATTAATTTACGCTGCACTAGTTTTTATTGTAAGTTTTGCAATCACTTATGTTTTAATTAAAAATTATAAAAAGAGTCAGGATACTATTGAAAATATTAAGGTTAAATAATAACATCGGAATCAATAAATGAAAGACGAAGAAGACGATAACATAATTCCAAACGACGACGAGAATCAGAACGAAAACCAACTTGATGATAATCAAAATGGAGATGACGATGAGGTTATCGACGTAGATGCTAAACATTTTGAAGGAGCACATTTTTACGAAAATCAGGAAGAAGAGGGAGAAGACGTTATTACGAAAGTAACCGGAATGTACAAAGACTGGTTCCTGGATTATGCTTCATATGTAATTCTGGAACGTGCAGTTCCTGCTATCGAGGACGGTTTTAAACCTGTTCAGCGTCGTATTATGCACTCACTTAAAGAGCTGGATGACGGTCGTTACAACAAAGTTGCCAATGTTGTTGGTCACACGATGCAGTATCACCCACACGGAGATGCGAGTATCGGAGATGCCATGGTACAAATTGGTCAAAAAGATTTATTGATTGACTGCCAGGGAAACTGGGGAAATATTTTAACAGGTGACGGTGCTGCAGCACCCCGTTATATCGAGGCACGTTTGTCAAAATTTGCTTTAGAGGTTTTATATTCTCCAAAAATTACCGAATGGGGATTATCATATGATGGTAGAAAAGCAGAACCAATTAATCTTCCTGTAAAATTCCCGTTGCTTTTAGCACAAGGAGCGGAAGGTATTGCGGTTGGACTTTCTACAAAAGTTCTTCCTCATAACTTCAATGAATTAATTGATGCTTCGATTAAAATCTTAAAAGGAAAGCCATTTACTCTTTATCCTGATTTTATGACACAGGGTATTGCAGACGTTTCAAATTATAATGACGGAATGCGTGGCGGACGTGTGCGTGTGCGTGCTAAGATTTCCCAATTAGACAAAAATACATTGGTAATTACGCAGATTCCGTTTTCGACCAATACATCAAGTTTGATTGACAGTATTTTGAAAGCCAATGAAAAAGGTAAAATCAAAATCAAGAAAATTGAAGACAATACGGCTGCCGATGTTGAGATTTTAATTCACCTTTTCCCGGGAGTTTCACCAGACAAAACAATCGATGCTTTGTTTGCGTTTACAGCCTGCGAAACATCTGTTGCTCCTTTGGGATGTGTGATCGAAGACAATAAACCATTATTTATTGGTGTTTCCCAAATGTTGAAAATTTCAACAGAAAGAACCGTTGATTTACTTCGTCAGGAATTAGAAATACAATTAGAAGAATTAAAAAATAAATGGCATTTTTCTACTTTGGAAAAAATCTTCATTCGTGAAGAAATGTATATTGACTTCAAATTGTATGGTGACAGAGAATCACTTTATAAATATTTATATGATCGATTTGAGCCTTTCAAAAAATCATTTGTTAGAGAAATCAATGACGATGATTTACAGCGTTTAACTCAAATTCCGATGATTCGTATTACGCGTTTCGACTCAGATAAAGCTGATGACTTAATCGCGAAGTTAGAAGACGAAATGAAAGAAGTAGAGCATAATCTGGAACATTTGACAGATTTTGCAATTGCCTATTTTACAAAATTAAAAGAGAAATACGGAAAAGGACGTCAGCGTCAGACCGAACTTCGTGTTTTTGATAACGTTGAAGCTACAAAAGTAGTTTTAAGAAATACAAAATTATATGTAAACCGTGACGAAGGTTTCGTTGGAACGAGTTTAAAGAAAGACGAATATGTAGGAGATTGTTCTGATATTGATGATGTTATCGTATTTTTACGAGATGGTACCATGATGATTACAAAAGTAGATGCCAAAACTTTTGTAGGTAAAGATATTATTCATGTGGCTGTATTTGATAAGAATGATAAACGTACGATTTACAATATGATTTATCGTGATGGAAAATCTGGTCCATCTTACATAAAACGTTTCAATGTTACCGGAGTTACCAGAGATAAAGCGTATGACTTAACAAATGGGACTAAAGGCTCGCAAGTTGTTTATTTTTCTCATAATCCAAATGGAGAAGCTGAGGTCGTAACGATTTTATTACGCCAAATTGGAACAATCAAGAAACTGAAATTCGATATTGATTTTGCTGCTTTAGCTATAAAAGGACGAGCATCAAAAGGAAATTTGGTAACTAAATATCCTATCAAGAAAATTGAACTAAAGGAAAAAGGTATTTCTACTCTGCTCCCAAGGAAAGTTTGGTTTGATGATACTGTAAAACGTCTGAATGTTGATGCGAGAGGAGAACTGCTTGGTGAATTTAAGCCAAGCGATAAAATATTGGTCATCAGCCAGGCAGGTAAATTAAAAGTCATAATTCCGGAATTATCAACTCATTTTGAAGAAGATATGATTGTTCTGGAAAAATGGAACCCTAAAAAACCAATTTCTGCCATTTATTACGATGGTGAAAAAGAGCGTTATTTCCTTAAGCGTTTCCTTGTAGAAAATGAAGCCAAAGAAGAAAGTTTTATTACAGATCATCCAAACTCTCAGTTAGAAATTGTCTCTACTGATTATCGACCGGTGGCACAATTGGTTTATGCAAAGGTAAAAGGAGTTCAAAAAGATGACCTACATGTTGATGTAGAGGACTTTATAGCCGTAAAAGGTATTAAAGCATTAGGAAACCAATTAACTACAGAAAAGTTAAGACAAGTCAATTTGCTAGATCCGCTTCCTTATGAAGAACCTGTCGAAGAAGTTCCTGAAAAACCAGAAATATCTGAAGATGAACCGGTAGAAACTGAATTGGATGACGATGGCCAGATTGGTTTGGTTCTAGAATAATATTTTTTACAAAAATGCCCTTTTTGAAAAGGGCATTTTTATTGAACTTTACTTTTATTATTTTAAAATTTGAGCAGCGTGTTCTTTTGTTTTAACCTGAGAAATAACCTCATCGATAATTCCGTTTTCATCAATTACAAAAGTCGTTCTGTGAATTCCGTCATATTCTTTTCCCATGAATTTCTTAGGTCCCCAAACTCCGAAGGCATTAATAACTGACTTATCCTCATCAGCCAAAAGTGGAAAAGGAAATTCGTATTTGTCTTTGAATTTTAATTGTGCTTTCTGACTATCGGCGCTTACTCCCAAAAGTTCATAATTATTAGCTTTAAAACGTTCAAAATTATCTCTTAAATCACAAGCTTCTGCTGTACAGCCTGGTGTGCTCGCTTTTGGATAAAAGAAAACCACTAATTTTTTTCCGGCATAATCTGCCAGTGTATGTGTTTTTCCGTCCTGGTCTGTTCCTGAAAAATTTGGGGCTTTATCTCCTTTTTGTAATGTTGTCATTTTTTTTTTAGATTATTAGATTATTGGATCACTTAGAATTTGAGATTGTATTTCGAGTTATAAATATAAAATAATTCATAATTGAAAAATGCCCCGGATTATCTCACTCAACATATATTTAATTAGTGTTCGATGAACATAAATGTTTGAAGTGAAAACCCCGGAATTGTGAAAGTTTACATTTTTTGCATTAAGAAAGCGAGCAGCGGAAGCTCTTTTTTAATGCTTAAAAATGTTACTTTGACAATGAGGAGTTGAAACGTAAAGCCGGATTAGGCACATCATCAAAATTATATTATTTTTACGACATTAAAAATACGGAAATGAATAAAGAAGCCCGGGTACAATTTGTTATAAATACGTTAAAAGAACTCTACCCTACTATACCTGTCCCACTTGACCACAAAGATCCTTATACTTTATTGATAGCCGTTTTACTTTCGGCTCAATGTACAGATGTGCGAGTAAACCAGATTACACCACTTCTTTTTGCAAAAGCTGATAATCCGTATGATATGGTAAAAATGTCGATTGAAGAAATCAAGGAAATTATTCGTCCCTGTGGTTTATCTCCTATGAAATCTAAAGGAATTCACGGCTTATCCGAAATTTTAATTGAAAAACATAACGGAGAAGTTCCGCAGAGTTTTGAAGCGCTTGAAGCTTTGCCAGCCGTTGGTCATAAAACAGCAAGTGTTGTAATGTCGCAGGCATTTGGAGTTCCGGCTTTTCCTGTCGATACACATATTCACAGGCTGATGTACAGATGGAACCTTTCGAATGGAAAAAATGTAACTCAGACTGAGAAAGATGCGAAAAGATTGTTTCCAAGAGCATTATGGAATGACCTGCATTTACAAATCATCTGGTACGGTCGGGAATATTCGCCTGCACGTGGCTGGAGTCTGGAAAAAGATATTATTACGAGAACAATTGGAAAAAAATCTGTAATAGAAGAAGCTGCTAAAAAAGTTTAGCAGCTTCAGCATTTTTTATCTACTGTTTTTTAAAGCATTGTACTCGTTTGTCATTTCTAACGAACGGTATATCCCTAAAAGTGATTTGATTGCATCTTCATTTTTAGGCTCTATAGCCAAAGCTTTTTTCAGATACGGAATCGCACTTTTTATGATTTCGTCTTTTTGGGCATTTAGTTTATCATATTGTTTCATTTCTTTAGGGCTATTTCCTAATTTATCCATCTGATCAACTAATACCTTTTTCGACTCCATTTTGATGTAAACCAAATTGATATAACAGTTTACACAATTTGGATTAACCTGTAACGCCTCCTGATAATATTTTTCGGAATTAGCACAATCGTTTCGCTCTAAGCAAGAAAAGGCTAAAGCAATTAAAATTTCTTCTTTTTTAGATGGAGGAAATACAGTTCTGGGCTTTTCGTAAAGACCTGTGGAGACTCCTAAATCCCTTGCACTTATAGAAATAAACGCCTCATCCTCTTTTGTTTTTTTATTGGTTGCGTAATAAAGAGTTGCTTTACCTGTATAATTTATTTTTTTCAGTTCTCCGTAATATTTAATAGAGGAGATATAATCCTTACCTGTTAAGGACGCTGCAGCCGCATTAAAAAGATTTAATGTGTCTTTTTTATCAAATAAGTAAACTTCATAACTTTTATCAGCACTTTCTTTGTATTTTCCTTCTTTATAATCCTTATAAGCTCCGTCCACCAATTTAGATTTCATTTCTTTTAAAGCTAAATTTGCCTTAAATGCATATTTATATTTACGGGAATCGTTTTCATATAAAAGAACATCCTGATAAGCACCTACCGCCTGCGAAAAATTATTTGCGGGATCTATATTTTTGGCTGCCAAATCTTTGTAGACATTTCCTTTTAAATAAAAAAAATCAGATTTGACTTCGTCGGAGGCATTGATAACCAGATATTCTACTTTTTTTAAAATTGTCAATGCCTCCTGAGCTTTCCCTTTATCATAAAAAGATTGAGCTTCTTTTATTTCGTTTTTTTGGGCAAAAACAGTGACGTTAATCAACAACAATAGTATCTTAAGATTCTTTTTCATTTTCTGTTTGGTTTGGTTAGGTAAATAGTTAAGGGCATTGTGAAAATTTCAGCTAAAACTTCATCACAAACAATAATTACAACTGGATTTTTTTCCTGTTACAACTAAAATTGTATTAAACCAAACAAAATAAAGTAATGTAATTTTTCTCCATAAAGTATTTGAATTATCGGTTAAACATTTATTCTACTCATTCATATTTTTTATTTTTTCACCACTTTTTCAATCAAAACAAACTAAATCACTTTTGCTATTTTAACTAAAACATTAAGTTATTTTTTAACTAAACTAAAAATAATTATCACATAAACTAATAAACAATTAAATTTTAACACATTTGTAATAAAAATAACACTTTAACGATTTTTAATATATTCAATGGTAAAACAGAATTAAGCGGAACAACTTTTCCTTTTTAAATAAAAAAATGAATCGTTACCAAGACAGATAACTTGTGAGAAAGGAATATAAATGCAGTATTTTTAAACAAAAAAACTCACTATTTGTATTTGCATACGAATAGTGAGCTTTCAACCAAAACGACCATTTGGTTTTTTCTTTCGAAATAAACATCCGACAAAGTAGTGGGGCTGTTTAATTAGCTATAATCTCAAAATTTTTATTTTCAGTCTTTACAATTTTTAAAGCCTGTGAATAACTTAATAAAAAAGAAACTACTTCTTTTTTAGGCTTTAAGTCTTTTGAAGCTAATCCTTTTTTTGAGTAAATTTTCGCCATACTATGAAAATGTTTTATACCAGTATAACGGGCTAATACTCAAAATAGTATTTAGTTGGTCAAAATTATTTGATGTTTATCAATAATTTTTCTCAAATTCATTAATGCATAGCGCATTCTGCCTAATGCTGTATTGATACTAACGCCTGTCAGTTCTGAAATTTCCTTGAAGCTCATATCCTGATACATACGCATTACCAAGACTTCTTTTTGGTCTTCAGGAAGTTCTTCAATTATTTTTTTAAGATCAACTTCAACCTGATCTACAATCATTTTCCCCTCTATAGTCAAAGAATCATCAGACATAATCGAGAAAATCGAAAACTCTTCTGTTTCTCTGTACATTGGCATTTTTTTAGTTTTGCGAAAGTGATCCACAATCAAATTATGTGAAATACGCATTACCCATGGTAAAAATTTACCTTCCTCGTTATATGAATTGGATTTTAAAGTTTTAATAACTTTAATGAAAGTATCCTGAAAAATATCATTTGAAATATCTCTATCAGCTATCTTAGAATATATAAAACCATATATCTTAGACTCGTGTCTTTTTATTAATGTTGCTAAGGCATTTTCGTTGCCTTCAACATAATTTTTCACTAATAGAGCGTCTGGAATATGCAGATCAGCCATAGTACTACTTTTTAGTTTTGTTTTAAAATTTGGAGTAATTTCTAAAAAGTAATTTTATTGTATAGGCTTCTCTTTTTTAGGTTATGTTAATTATCAGTCCAAATTTAACAAATATTTATTTTAAAAAGCAAACGAATGGAGTAATAATTAATAATAAAATAACAAAAAATATTACCCATAATTAACTTTTATCGACGAAGTACTGGCAAACATCTAAATAAACTGTACCTTTTTAACATTTTAAAAAGAAGCGCAACCTGTTTAAATCATTAAAAACAAACAAGTTAACACTTCTTTTTTAGTAGTAATTATTTTATCTTTATTGATAAACACGGATGTAATCTACGTAAAATTTTTGGGGCAAAATAGTATCATCAACAGCCGGCCCTCCAAAATTTCCGCCAATAGCAAGATTGACAATGATGTAAAATGGTTTGTTGAACGGCCAGGTATCATCATTTTTAACTTCGGGACTGAAAGTATAAACAAGAGTTTCATCAACAAAAAAATCAATTTTATCTTTATTCCACTCAATTGCATACACATGAAATCCTTCTTCAATTTTTGGAAATTCGGTTCTTTTGGTATTAATTGTATTGCCATGACTGTCTTGCGTGTGCAAGGTTGTATAAACCATATGCGGATCCCTGCCTATATATTCCAAAATATCAATTTCACCCGTTTTAGGCCATTTTACCTCATCAATATTGGCGCCTAACATCCAAAAGGCGGGCCATAAACCATGACCAACAGGTAATTTTGCCCTTGCTTCAATTCGGCCATACAGAAATTCTTTTTTACCTTTCGTTGTGATTTTTGTTGAAGTATATTTTTCTCCTTCTTTTCGGCCTTCTATAACCAGATTACCCTCTTTTATTTCATGATTGGTTTTGGTATAAATCTGTCTTTCATTATTTCCCCAGCCGCAAAGGTTGGGGCAGCCATCGCCAAGTTCATAATTCCACACCGATTCATTTAGGGTCTTCTTATTAAAATTCTCTTCCCAAATCAGTTTTCTTTTTACCTGCTGAGCCATGCAAAAACTACTGATTAGAAACAGTATTACTGTCTTTTTCATGTATTACTTTATTTTAAATTATTCAATTAGAAGGTCAGCCAAAACGACCTTCTAATTTCATTTCACTAATTAATTCACTTATTGATAAACCCTTACATAATCAATTTCCATTGAAGACTGTGTAAATGCCGGATCAATATTTCCACCCAGATTTCCTCCCATTGCAACGTTTAATATCAAAAAGAAATCACTGTTAAAAGGTAATGAAGCGGAATTTGCAATCGAATGTATTAGAGTATCATCAGCATAGATTTTTATGGATGTAGCGCTCCAGACTGCTTTGTATACATGGAATTCAGTAGAAACATTTGCAATTGTTTTACTGCCTGAGTCTGCACTTCCTCCGAAACGTCCAGGATAATGAAATGTCCCAAGTACAACATTTTGATTATTACCTACATGTTCCATTATATCAATCTCTCCACAGGCAGGCCATGGCTTTGTTGCATAATTTTGACCTAACATCCAGATTGCTGGCCAGGTTCCGGCTCCTATAGGAAGTTTAGCCCTTACTTCTATTTTTCCGTATGTGAATTTGAATTTATTGTCACTTACTAATCTTGCAGATGAATAAGCCTGACCTCCGGAAGCTTCTTTTTTGGCAGTAATTTTAAGACTTCCACCCTGAACAATTACATTCGTGGCAGAATTAGTATAATTTTGTTTTTCATTATTTCCCCAGCCATTATCTCCAGTTCCTAAATTATATCCCCATTTTGCTGCATCAGGAGCTCCATCAGTATTAAATTCATCCGACCAGACTAAATTGGTATAATCTACATCTGTTTCCGGAACCTGCGAAGGCTTTGTTGTAGTAAATATATGGTACCATGCTAATGCTGAATTTCCCCCCATAACAGCTCTTACCACCATTCGGTTAGCTGTAATAGACAAAATTTCGTAAGAACTCTGACCAATATAGTAGCCCATGAAACCTCCATCGGAGAGATTCAGCATTGTTCCTCGCGTTTGTGTAGCATGATTAGGATTTTTAGTCACAACTGATTCTGACGGACTTAAGGATACTATTTTTACTCCGCCTGCATTGTATGCCAGACAAGCATCATCCGGTGAGCTTCCTCCTGCAACACTGGCAAAAGCAGCATTAAAGAAGGTTGAGCCTCCATTATCAAGTTCATATTTCAATTGGTCTCCATCCAAAGAAAAAGTCAATACGTTTTCATACAAACAGCTACTGGCTGGAGATCCTGCTTTTTCAAATGGACCTGCCTGATAATAATTGCCATAATAGTTTTTAGTAGCATCAGCATCATTTTGACCTACTCCCAAATGTCCCGGTTCTGAAGCTGACCAGTACCATTTTTTAGAAGTTCCTCCTGTTAAAAACTGCACAGCTTCGTCGTCACTAAAATCACTCAACACCTCAACATCCAGTGTAACATTTGAAGCAATACCTCCTCTACCTGTAGCAATAACAGTAATGGTATAGCTATTAACTCCGGTTTTCGTAAAACGTTTTGTGAATTTACCTCCAGGAGCATTTTCTGAAGTTCCGTCGCTAAATACATATTTATAGGAAATGGCATTATCTGCAGTTGCTGTCAATTTTACCGTTCCGGATCCATCTCCGTTTGGAGCATCAGCCGTTTTTCCGACAATTTCAGCTGTCACCTGAAAATTAGTTGGAGCATCTATTGATCCAAATGCGTAATCATCTTTCTGACAACCCGTCATCAGGAGAATCGCAAATAAGGGTACTATTTTTATAATTATTTTTTTGCTCATGATTTCTTAGTTTAATTGGATTGTTTTATATCATCAAAGTAATAAGTCGAACCTGTTCCCATTTGTCCGAAGTCCGGAAATAAAATTACCCTGTCGTATTTATTAGCTGTATTGAATCCGGGTGCAGTCGTTAAATCGAAAGTTAGTACCTGCCATGCATTGGCTATTGTGGTTGTTGCATGTGCTTCGAAAAAAATAGTCGGATTTCCGTTTCCGTCTTTTGGAGATGTTGAAACTTCCATTTTGTATAAAATATCAGCACCAACTTTAGGAGACCATACATTTATTTTTACCTTAGTTCCTTTAGTAAAATCAATTGTATTTTCTAAATTAAGACTCGCACCAGCCCAAACCTGAGCTCCGGATGTTTTCTCGATTTTAACTACTTTGTTAGAAATATTAGCTCCTGTTTTATCAGGATTTGTTACTATTGAAACAGGTATTGGTCCAAAACCTGCATCTCCGAAACCTCCCCACGCATACGTTAAAGTCGCTGATTCAAAATCAAGAGGTAATTCTACAGACTGAGAAGCCGTTTTGTAGAAATAAATATTATCTATAAACACAGTTCCCCCTGCCCATGGAGTTCCAACCAATTTTAACTGAAAAATTTTATCAACTGATAATCCCTGGCTTGTAAATGCTGAAATTGGAATATCAATACTTGTCCATTGATTTGCCGTAAGATCCTCTGTAACAGGTTTTTCAGAAGGCCCTACATTAATTAATGAAGTTTCAATTTTCTGTAAATCTGCAGTCCAGACATCCATATGCAAATATTCCATACCGGAAACATCTATTGATGTACCATCTGCCAATGCAATTCCCTGATAACTTAGTTTAATATAATTCAGCATTTTATCTCCATTCAGATCAAATTCTGTCCAGCTGCTGCCTTGTCCTGCCTGGCCCCAATCAGGAAAATAATTTGTTCCGCCAACATTGGTATATTTAGAACCGTAAATAGAAATCACATCTACTGCCTGCCTGCTTGGCGGAGTTGGCGCTGCAGTTGTCGGGTTAAGAACAAGCGTAGCAGTAACCTGAGCCGTATATTCTGTTGTTTTAACTGCCGCACTTTTTGAGACTACACGAATTGTATACACTCCGGCTTCTTTATACGTATAAGAAACTGATTCGCCGTTATTGGCCGAAATTGGATCCGGTTTCCCTGTTTCTCCAAAATAAACATCATAAAACAAAGCAAAATCTGCAGTTGCCTTAACGGTTATTTTTTTAGATACCGACAAATCATTCGTTACAACTACCTGTAAATTTTGAGGAGCTTTAAATGAAACCACTACCGGCTGATCTGTTTCGGTACTTTCTCCGTTTAGTCCCATTGCTATAATTTTAGCGGTATAAACACCTTCTTTATAAACATGACTGACAGTTCCTCCTGGAGAAAAATATTCTGACTCAGCAGAACCATCTCCATAATTTATTTTATACTGGGTCACCCCTTCGCCTTTAGGCAAAAAAGTAACTTTACCAGAATTATCCTGAGTTACAGTAGTCAAAGCTGATATATTTTCCGGTAAGGCTATACCATCCAAATCAATATCGCTATTATCGCTTGCACAACCCAACAGAATTGTCAAAACGAAAAAACTTATAATAAAATGTATTTTTTTCATAATTGATGTTATTTAGTATACCCCGGATTTTGTTTCCAGTTTCCATTTGCAAATTGAATTTCTTCGATAGGAATCGGAAATAATTCGTTTTTATCCTTTTCAAAACCAGGTATTGTTCCAACTGCTTTTCCTGTTCTTACCAAATCAAAGAAACGATGTCCTTCTCCAAAGAACTCCAGCCTTCTTTCTGCCAGAATAAAATCGGTTAATGCAGCTCCTGATGCTGATATATCATGATTAGTATCTCCAAAAGCACGTCTTCTGACTTCGTTCAGATATCCTCTTGCTTTACCATCATCAATTCCCCCTCTGTTGTAAGCTTCAGCAGCCATTAATAAAACATCAGCATAACGAATGGCTCTGTAATTATTCGGATTCGTCAAATTCAAATCTCCTGCAGCATTCCCACTTCTTTTTCTTGGCAAATATTTTCGGTTAAAAAATCCGGTATCCTCATTTCCTTTTCCGTATTTGATTCCCTTCCCATCATTATAAGCAGTATTAGCAGCAGCCCAGGCAGCAATATCCAAAATAGCAACATCTTTACGCCTGTCGCCAACTTCAAAAGCATCGGCACTTTCCTGAGTAGGAACATTAAAACTAAATCCTGAAGTAAAAAGAGGCCCGTCATAACCACGTACTCCGCTGAAACCAACAGCAACATTTCCTTCGCTGCATTGCAAACAGGTAAAAGCAGCGCCTTCAACATCTGTATACTGCACTTCAAAAACAGATTCAGGTCCGTTTTCACCTTCCATTTCGAATAATTTATTATAATCTGTTTCTAAAGAGTATGGAGAAGTACTTATTAAACTTTCTAAAGTTGTAGCTGCCAAAGCAAATTTATTTTGATACAAATAAGCTTTCCCTAATAATGCCTGCGCTGCTCCTTTGGTAACACGTCCTTTTTGAGACGCCGTTGGAGATAAATTGGCAATTGCAAAAATCAAATCAGCTTCAATAGCAGCATATACCTCTGGAACTGATGAACGCGGAATTGTTTTTTCATCTCCAATCTTGAACCTGGCATCTCCTTTCATAGGAATACCACCAAACCATTTTACTAATTCAAATTGATAGTATGCCCTAAGAAAATGGGTTTCTGCTAAAAGCTGGGTTTTTCCCTCAAAATCGGTTTTATTTTGAAACTCAAGTATGTAATTGGCTCTTTGAACACCAGCAAACATCCAGTTCCAAATATCTCTAAGGTTGCTGTTTGTCTCTGTGTGAATCATATCATCAATTTGCTGCCAGCCGATTACATCTATAGGGCTTTCTCCGCCGCACAAAGTATTATCAGAAGCAATTTCTCCCAGCAAAACATTGGCATAAGAAGACTGAAGCAAATCGTAGGCAGCAATTAATGCCTGCTCATAATCGGCTTTTGAATTAAAATAATTTTCAGAATCTATCGAATAGGCCGGCTTAGGATCTACAAACTCATCCGAACAGGAAATACTTACTGCCGAAAACAGAGTTAATGTAATAATGATTGTAAATAAATATTTTTTCATTTTAATTGCAATTAAAAATTAACGTTTAAACCCAATAAATAAGTCCTTGGAACCGGATAGAATCCGTAATCGATTCCGGCACCAATAGGCGATTGAGAAACCCCATCCTGATTGGTTAGACCAAATGAGGCCCCCGGATCAAAACCTTTGTATTTGGTAAAAGTGTACAGATTATTTACCCCTGCATAAAGTCTTAGTTTTGTAATTCCTGCTTTTTGAGAAATTTTAGGATCAAGTGTATAACCTAATTGAATATTTTGAATTCTTACATAAGAAGCATCTTCTACATAATAATCAGAAAAATTAGTATTCGTTGTTGCGCTGGTTGTTACTCTTGGTACAGCATTGCCAGTTCCTTCTCCTGTCCATCTGTCTAAAACATAATCTAAACGATTCGCATATGGATTTGTTCTTTCGTAATTGCGAACCATATCATTTCCTACAGAAGCAAATGTATAAGCTGCAAAATCAAGATTTTTATAATTTAACTGTAAATTGAACCCCATAGTTGCTTCCGGAATCGGGTCTCCTATATTTGTTTTATCTTTTGTATCAATTATCCCGTCACCATTGACATCCACAAACCGAAGATCTCCTGGTGAAGCTTCTGTTCCTAAAGCTAATTGAGATGGGTGAGCCTCAACTTCTGCCTGATTTTGAAAAATCCCATCGGTTTTATATCCGTAAAAATAACCTATCGGCAATTTCTTTTGTCCCGGCAACGCTTCTTCCATTCTGGAAATTGCCGGCTGACCAACACCAAAACCTCCTCCTTCTATGAAACCGGTTCCGTTATTTACTTCTAATACTTCATTTTTAATAAAGGTTACATTATAACCTAAACTCATACTAAAATTGTCCGAAAATTTTTCTTTATAGTCAATCGCAAATTCAATTCCTGAATTTCTTACTGTACCTGCATTCATAGTCGGAGGACTTGCTCCCGGAGCACCAATACCCGTAATTCCCGAAACCGGAATATTTGGTATCAATAAATCTTTTCTGGTGTCAATAAAATAGTCTGTTACTATAGAAACTTTATCCTGAAATAATTTTAAATCAAAACCAACGTCAAACTTTTTTGCCTCTTCCCATTTTAAGTCAGGATTAGGGATTTGACCTGTTGCAGTTCCGCTTGATAACCCACCATCAAAAACATAAGTTGCTTCACCGGTTAAAAGCCCCAGATATCCGTAGTTTGGAATCTGGTCATTTCCTAATGTACCATAACTGGCCCTAAATTTTAAGAAATTAATAGTTTTTGATTCGCCAAAGAAATTTTCATCAGATATCACCCAGCCTCCGGTAAAAGAAGGAAAGTAGCCAACTTTATTCCCTGGCCCGAATTTCGTAGAAGAATCACGTCTGAGCATAGCAGAAAACAAATATTTCCCTTTATAATCATATTGTAATCTTCCAAAATACGAAAGTCTTCTTTGGTCATAAACGTAACCACCTGTATTCAACGCCACTGGTATCCCTTTGGTTAAAGAAAGATCAGCATATTCCCATGAGTTGTTCGGAACATCATAACCTGTTGCATTGGCAGAATTCCCCCATTCTTTAAAAATAGTAGTACCGATAGTTCCAACAAAATTGTGGTTTTCAGCTACTTTTTTAGTGTAAGTTCCAAAAAAGTCAAAAGAATAGTTATTATCATTTACTGTTTGTTGCGTTACAGAACTTCTTACTACATCAAATACTTTATCGCTTGGATTTTCCCAATATAACACTTGCTTCGCAAATGATTTTGATTCACTGTTCGAGGTATTAAAACCTATTGCTCCTGATAAAACAAATCCGTTAAACAGTTTATAATCCAAACCGAAATTTCCGTTGATTTTTTTATAATTATAATCATTATAGGTATTGTCAATTTGTGCCAGCGGATTGATGATTTCATTTCCTAGAGTTGTCGGTATTTTGGTAAAATCACCGTTTGCATCTTTTGGGGCATATGTAGAAGGAACATTCAGAGCGTTAAACAGTACAGATCCTAAACCATTTTCATTCAGTGATTTTCTTCTAAAATAAGTATAGATAACATTTGTTTTAACTTTCAATTTATCAGTCAAATCCGCTCCCAATGCTAATCTTGCTGTATTTCTTAAAAAGCCGGCTTTGTCTCCGCCAACAATTCCTTCCTGATCCAAATGTGAACCGGAAATTGCATACGTAATCTTTTCTGAACCTCCGGAAACAGAAAGATCGTGATTAATAATAGGTACACCTTTACTAAAAACTTCATCCTGCCAGTCTGTTCCTTTTCCTAAACCGCTTACGTTTGGATAAGGAAGCGGCCTCCCGCCATTAGCAAAACTTTCGTTTAATAATAAGGCGTATTCTGTAGCATTTAAAGTTGGTAATTTTCTGGATGTTTCCTGAAATCCTGTATAGGTATTAAAAGAGAATCTTGTTTTGGAATTCTTCTTACCCATTTTAGTCGTAACTAAAATGATTCCGTTTGCTCCTATAGTACCATAAATAGCAGCCTGAGCATCTTTTAAAACCGTAATCGTTTCAATATCGCTTGGACTTAACAGACTCATATCACCTACATAACCATCAATAATGGTGACAGGACCGTTCTGTCCATTTGTAGCAATACCACGTATTCTGATATCCAGCTTTGCCCCCGGAGATCCGGACTGAGTAGTAACATTTACTCCCGAAACAGTTCCTTGTAAAGCCTGTTCTATACGTGCAGGTTTTAAAATATCGAGTGTTTTACTATCTACAACAGATACTGCACCGGTTACTTCTCTCTTTTTCTGGCTTCCGTAACCAATAACTACAACTTCATCAAGTGATTTTGCATCATCACTCATTTTGATCGTAATTTTGTTTCCCGAAACGGTGACTTCCTGAGTTCGAAAACCTATATAACTTAGAACAATTACGGTTCCTTTTGGGACACCTAATAGTTTGAAAGATCCGTCGAAATCTGTTGTAGTACTTTGTGACGAACCTTTCACTTTTACATTTACACCAGGCAGGGATAAACCTGATGCATCAAGTACTGTCCCGTTTACATCTAAAGTTTGCGCAAAAGCAAAAGAAGTAAACAGTAACAGTACGGTTAACAATAATTTTGGTTTCATAATTAGTTAGTTTTTATTGAAGCTAAATTTATTATATCCGCTTAAGAATACTTCAAAATTAACCTCAACAAAAAACATACATCATAAAAAAAACACCAACAAATTAAAAATCCGTTAAAAAATATCTTTATTTCAACACAAATCTCAAATGTTAATTTATTTAACATTTTAAGTGTAAAAAACACAATAAATCAATAATGTTGTGGTGATGTATAGGTATTTTGGAGTAATTTTTATGCTACTATACAGCAAGAATATATTCCACCAAACCAATTTCATGCTGCAATTCCATTTTTTTGCGTAAACGATATCTTTTTATTTCAACACTTCTAACGGAAATATTAAATAAAGGAGCAATTTCTTTTGACGAAAGATTTAACCTCAGGTAGGCACACAATCGCAAATCATTAGGAGTTAATAAGGGATGAATTTGTTTTATTCTTTTCAGGAAATCTTTATCGGCATTATCAAAAGCTTCTTTGAAAACTTTCCAGGAATCTTCTTCGGTAATATTATCGTTAATAGTTCTGATTACCGACTTAATATTTTTATTATCCTCCTGAGATGTTTTCTTCAGATCATCTTTGATAAAAGCCAGAAGTTCATTTTTACTGTTCAGACTCATGGTAGAAACTGCCAGTTCACGATTTTTATTATCAACATCCTGCGACAGCTGCTCATTTCTGAGTTTCATTAACTGCTGTTCATTTTCAAGCTCTTTAATTTCCAGCAAAAGATTATTTTCTTCAATTAATTTCGCTTCTTGTTTTCGATAATAATTTCGATAGGCTTTGTTTATAAAATAACCTATAACAATCAGAAGCAGTAAGTAAATAAAACAGGCCAGATTAGTCAGGTACCAGGGTTTTAAAATCACAAAAGTATACACAGCTGTATTTTGTAAAAGTGTATTGGCATATTTTGCGCGGACTTTGAAAGTATATTTCCCGGAAGACAGGTTTTTAAAATTAACAGACGATTTTGTACTCCATTCACTCCATTCGTTTTGAAAGCCTTCCAGTAAGTACTGATATTCCGAATTGATGTATTTATTGTATTCCGGAACAGTATAATTTAAAGTAATATTATTTTCATTCGATTTAAATTTTCCTTCCTCACCCAAAACAACATTCTTTAAAGTCTGGTTCTGTTTATTTATTGAAATTTCCGAAATCGAAACCGTATAATTTTTAAAACTTAAATCATCTATATTTAATGTGTAATAACCATCTGTAGTACCTATTAAATAAGTAGATTTGGATATTTGGGTAATATTTTCAAAACCCAGCATCGAATTGGTCAAAGTAGACGGAATCGGAATTACGTTTTGTTTCAACTGATTACTCAGTTTACTTGCTGAAAAATAATGTATATAATTTTTAGAAAACAGCCATATTTTATTAGACTGATCTACAATTAATTTCCCCGAAGTATATTCGTCTTTTTCGAAAATAGAACTTAATAACTTATCCTTTTCAAATTGTTTTGTTTTTGGATTTAATTTAAAAATGCCACCTTTATATGCATAGTAAATAACATTATTAAACTTGGTAAGACTTGCATTTTTTCCTTTTTTGGGAGACGAATAAACGTAAAACTCTTTTGCTTTTAAAAAATCATTATCCGGTTTAAATCTAAAAATTCCTTTGTATTCATGGCTCACATATACCTCCAGACTTGGTGTAATTTCAAAATAACGCGACGAATAATTAAATCCCTTTATTTTATTTCGAAATTTCCATTGATTATTATTTTTTTCCAAAACCGAAATTCCGTAATAATTCCCCTGAAGCAATATGTTTTTATTATTTGGTACAGATTCAAACTTCCATGTTCCTGAACCAGAAAAAACATTTCTAACCGATGTTTGATCCACAACAAATGTTCCCGAATCATGTCCGCAAAAAAGTGTATTATCATATTCAAACAAAGACCATACCTGCCCTTTTGTTCCGTTCATAAACTGAAAATCACTATTGCTTTGGTATTTTTTACAAAACAATCCCTGATTGGTACCCACATACAACATTCCGTTATGTACAATTGAAGCATAAACGGTTCCTAAGGCACCTGTTTCATCTGTAAAACTATGCACAGGAGTTTGCAGATTTATACAATTAATTCCGTTATCAAGCCCTGCCCAAACATTCTGATCTTTATCTTCAAACAAAGACAAAACAGTATTGTTACTCAGCCCTTTGCTTTGCGAAATATGATAATTCAGTTTTCCTGTTTCCGATAAAATAAAAATACCGTTAGAAACCATACCCAAGGCATAACAACCATTTTGAAGACGTTGACTACTGTAAACAAAACCTGATTTTATCTGCGAATCAACCTCAGTCGCAAAAGGCGTTAAAGTTGTTCCAATCAACTTATAAAATCCATTTAATTGTGTCTGAATGAGTAATCCTTCATTAATTGTAAAAATATTTACTACTGTATTTTTTTTCAATATTGGATTATTCGAAATCAGCTTCCCTTTTCCTCCTTCAATTTCAAAAATACCTTCATTTAAAATTTGATAATAAATCGAATTTTGAGTACTAAATGATTTTACAATGCCATTTTTTGGAGAAATAACCCTGAAACTTTTTGTTTTAGTATCATAAATATAAATCCGGTTTAAAGACTGAAATAAAATCCAGTGATCGTATTTTAAAATATTCCAAAACTGTTCATCATCAAGAATTTTATTTTTAATTCTATCACTTAGCGAAGTATATTTTAATTTCCCATTTGACTGCCTTGTCCAGTAACCAAAATTCATATAACAACCTGTATAAATCTTATTATCGATTACTTTTACAGATCTTATTATGGTTTCATTTGGTGTTGGATACAATTCCCAATTAGTCCCGTTGTATTCCAAAAGCCCCTCGTTATTGGCAAAATACATTACATTCTGTTCATCCTGAGAAATCATCCAGCTTTGATTCCCCGCACCATAAACGGTTGAAGGATATTTTACAATTGGCGGTAATTCCTGTGCCTGAAGTATAAAACTCAATAAAAAACTAAGAATATAAATTTTGGTTTTCAAATTTAAAGAAGGTATTAGTTAAAAAAGCTGTTCTAAAATAACTTTTTTTATATCAAAACAGCAAAATTTAATATAAAAATCAACAATAACCAAAACCTTCAAACCACAGCAACTCTGTTAAGATTTGGAACAGTCGCATTAACAAAACTCAATTCAAAATTGATTACTTTTGTAGAAATTGACTTTTTTTATGCAAATTGATCTTTCTACACTAGACCCAAAACATAATATCATCATTAAAGGAGCACAGGTACATAATTTAAAAAATGTAGATGTTGCTATCCCCCGAAACAAACTTGTAGTTATTACTGGGCTTTCCGGATCAGGAAAATCAAGTCTGGCGTTTGATACTTTATACGCCGAAGGTCAGCGCCGTTATGTTGAAAGTTTGTCATCCTACGCACGTCAGTTTTTAGGAAGATTAGACAAACCAAAAGTTGAATATATTAAAGGAATTGCTCCGGCGATTGCAATTGAGCAAAAAGTAAACACGACCAATGCCCGCTCGACTGTTGGTACTTCAACTGAAATTTACGATTATATCAAACTTTTATATGCCAGAATCGGACGCACCTATTCTCCGGTTTCAGGCAGAGAAGTCAAAAAAAATACAGTTTCAGATGTGGTTTCAGATGTAAAAACTTTTGAACTGGATAGCAAATGGTTATTACTTTCTCCTATCCATCTTGAGGAAGGACGCCAGCTCGAAGACAAGCTTAAAATCCTTTTACAGCAAGGTTTTGCACGTATTTTAGTGGATAACGAAATGGTTCGCTTAGATGAATTCACACCAACGGATATACACAAATTAGACAACAAAGATATTTTATTAGTCATAGACAGAATTGTCGTTAAAGATGAAGATGAATTCTACAATCGTCTTGCCGATGCTGTACAAACTGCTTTTTTTGAAGGAAAAGGAATTTGTTATCTTCAGGAATTAGGCACTGAAAAAAGATTCTCTTATTCTAATAATTTCGAATTAGACGGCATTACTTTTTTAGAGCCAAACGTACACTTATTTAGTTTTAACAATCCATACGGAGCCTGTCCGGTTTGTGAAGGCTACGGAAATATTATCGGTATTGATGCCGATTTGGTAGTTCCAAATACAGCTTTGTCTGTTTTTGAAAGTGCTATTTATCCATGGAGAGGTGACAGCATGAGCTGGTATAAAGACGAGTTGGTAAAACATGCCTATAAATTTGATTTCCCGATTCACAAACCTTATTTTGAACTTACAGAAGATCAAAAAGACCTGATCTGGAAAGGAAATCAGTATTTTCAGGGATTAAACGATTTTTTCAAAGAACTTGAAGAAAAAAATTATAAAATACAAAATCGCGTAATGTTATCGCGTTACCGCGGAAAAACCAAATGCCATGCCTGTCGAGGAAGACGCTTACGTGAAGAAGCTTCTTATGTAAAAATTAATGGTAGGACCGTTTCTGAGTTAGTCGATTTACCAATTAAACATTTAGTTACCTTTTTCAAAAACATTGATTTAAATGTTTACGAACAGCAAATTGCAAAACGTCTAATGGTTGAAATCAACAATCGTTTATCATTTTTGACTGAAGTTGGATTGGATTATTTGACGTTAAACAGAAATTCATCCACACTTTCGGGAGGAGAATCCCAGCGCATCAATCTAGCCACCTCACTAGGAAGCAGTTTAGTAGGTTCTATGTATATTTTGGATGAACCAAGTATTGGTCTGCACCCAAAAGATTCTGAACGATTAATCAAAGTTTTACTTTCCCTTCGTGATTTAGGGAATACCGTTATTGTGGTTGAACACGATGAAGATATCATGAAAGCCGCCGATATGATTATCGATATTGGACCTGAAGCCGGAACTTTTGGAGGAAATTTGGTGGCTCAGGGAACTTATGATGAAATTTTAAAATCAGAATCTTTGACAGCTAAATATCTAAATGGCAATTTGGAAATTTCTGTACCTAAAAAAAGACGCAAATTCAAAAATCATATTGATATTATTGGCGCCAGGGAAAACAATTTAAAAAATGTTACTGTTACTTTTCCTTTAGATATATTAACTGTTGTTACCGGGGTTTCAGGAAGCGGAAAAAGTACGCTGATTAAAAAAATCTTGTTTCCGGCGATACAGAAAAAACTGGAAAGTGCCTCTGAAAAAGCGGGTCAGTTTACCGATATAAAAGGGTCTTTTTCTCAAATAAAACACATTGAATACGTCGATCAGAATCCTATTGGAAGAAGTTCAAGATCGAATCCTGTAACATATATAAAAGCTTATGATGATATCCGTGATTTATACGCTAAAGAAAAGTTGTCTAAAATAAGAGGCTATCAGGCAAAACATTTTTCTTTTAACGTTGACGGAGGCCGATGCGAAACCTGTAAAGGTGAAGGCTCAATAAATGTTGAAATGGTATTCATGGCTGATGTTTCTTTACCATGTGAAACCTGTAACGGAAAACGATTTAAAAAAGAGATTTTAGAAATTACTTTTGACAATCAGAACATCAATGATATCCTAACTATGACAATTGATGATGCCATAACTTTTTTTGAAAAAAATAAACAGACAAAAATCACTCAAAAACTACAGCCTCTTAAAGATGTTGGTTTAGGATATGTACAATTAGGACAATCTTCTTCTACTCTTTCGGGTGGAGAAGCACAGCGTATTAAATTAGCTTCTTTTTTAGTAAAAGGAGCGACAAAAGATAAAGCTTTATTTGTTTTTGACGAACCTACTACCGGACTACATTTTCATGACATCAAAAAATTACTGGCTTCATTTGATGCCCTGATTGAAAAAGGACATTCTATTATTGTGATTGAACACAATCTGGACCTTATAAAATGTGCCGACTGGATTATTGATTTAGGACCTGAAGGAGGTGAAAACGGCGGACATTTATTAGCTGTCGGGACTCCTGAAGATATCGTAAAGGTTAAAGAGTCTGTTACGGGAATTTATTTAAAGGAAAAACTAAATTAAATAAAGTAGCCACGAATTATTTCTTTTTTACTGAATTGTAATAAGAGATAACTCGTGGCTATTTTTTCTTAATCATTTAATTGCTAAGCAACTAAACATCTTTCTTCAAAAGGAACTCCATCTTCATCTATAGCAACTAAAATCTTTTTTTGTTTAGACGCTTCAACTGTAAGATACAACCATGCTACTGACCACAAACCTAATGTTAAACAAAAAATTATAAAATTAAACCCGTGATCTACAGCTTTTCCTCCTTTTGAAAGCACCGCAAAAAGCATTTTGTCATTGCGTTCTTCAAGTACAAATCCATTATGAACCTTCTTAGAGATCATATTAGAGAATACTTGCAGACTTTCTTCCCGGCTGGATTGATTGTTTTTCATAAATTATTAAATTAAAATTAATCTTACTTAATTCTTTTAACAAAATTACACAAACTCAATACTGCTAACAATACCCACTTTTAGTGATTTACAAACGATTTTTCAATATAAAAGAGAATTCATTGTTAATTTGAGAAGATAAAGGTAGTTTTTATCTTATAAACTACAAATAAAACAACTGTTAAAATTAAACATAAAAACATACAAATCAATAAATTATGATTTTTTATTAATTTTCAATTTAAAAAAAGAAGGCTAAATTATAATCCTAAAGAACAACCTTCTTAAATTTTTATTCCGATTTTTTTGAAAAGATTGCCTATGACCTGATTGATATCAGGAGAAATCTCAAACTTATAATTAAGGTACAAGTATAAAATAGTCACCAAAACTGATTTTAAAGCAATTCCAATTAAAGGGTAAACCGGAAACTCCCAAAAATAAAAACCAAGAAATAAAACAGTTGTAACTGCCAGTGAATACAGATTCTGCTTTGTAAATGGATAAAGATGAAGTTTTTTAACAACGAAAAGTAATTTTGCCAGACTATAAAAAGTTATTGACAACAAAGTAGCAAAGGCCGATCCCATAATTCCGTAAAGCGGAATAAAAATAACATTTAAAATAAAAGTCAGAACAACTAAACCTAGTCCTAAAAATAAAACCATTCGGTAATATTTTGTATTAAAGATAATCGCATTATTATTTCCCAGAATCAAATCAAAATATTTAGACAGTCCAATCATAAAAACGACCGGAATTCCGCCTCTGTACTCAGCTGGAACGATTTCATAAAGCTGATTAATATTTACAAAAATGCATAACATCACAAAGCCTCCCACAATTTGCAGGTTTATAGATGTTTTTTTATATAAAATGTTTAATTCGTCGTGTTTATTTTCGTGCATCAGTTTAGCTGTAATCGGATACACAATTTGATGCATGGCACGGCTTGGAACTGAAATAACCAATGCAATATATGTGGCTACAGAATAATAGGCAATATTCTTGATTTCCATGTATTGATTCAACATCAATTTGTCACCGTCTAATAGCAAGTTGGCTACACTTCCTGATAAAATAATGTAAAAGGTATACTCCATTACACTTTTTACATTTCCAGGAATACTAATCTGAAAATTAGGTCTTTTGATATAAAATGCATAAAACATTGTCACTAAAAAAGCAACAAAATAGATTATTGCAGTCAGATATACGAACTGAATCAGGGACATCCATTTAAAATACAATCCAATTAATGCAAAACTGGAGAATAGTCTCAAACCTACTTCTTTAATAAAATTACCAAAAACTGAGTGCATATGAACTCTTGCCCAGGCATAAAAAATTTCAAAATACGCCATACAAATTCCAATAAACGGAATTAAAAGCATAAATTCTTTAACTACCGGATTTTCTTTAGAAACGAATTCTGTTATGTCATCAAAGAAAAAGATTCCTATAATTCCCAAAGGGATGCACATCAATATTGGAAATAAGGCTGTAAACGATAAAAATTGTTCTCTTTCCTCTTCTGTTTCATATTGTGAATAAAACTTGACCAGAGTATTTTGCATCCCGATAGCAAACAGAGGCATGATAACATTTGCTGCAGAAAGAATATAATTAGTTAATGCATAATATGTTGCACCTAAATAAATAGGATACAAATAAAGCGTATTAATGGCTCCAATACCGAAACCTATATATGTAATTATTGTATTCTTGAAAGACTGATTTAAGACAATACCCATGTTTGAGTTTAAATTGTAGAATTTTAGGTTATTATGGCTTTAAAAACTTATCCCTTAACTAATTGGGCTAATTGTTTGGTCAGGTTTTTTCTTGAATATTGCTGTAAACCAACTCCGTGAGCCTGTAAATTTCCAGCCAAAAACTGATTATAAAAGTCCAAAATTACACTTTTTAATTTCGCTTTTTCAGAATAATCAAAAAATACTCCTGTATTTGTTTCTTTTATAATATCCGCAAAGTCAGAACCTTGAGGACCAATTGCAATTATTGGACGGTTTGATACCATATATTCAAATAATTTCCCCGGAATAATGCTTTTTGTGTCTTCAGAATTAATTTCGATTAAAAGCAAAACCTGAGATCTTTTTTGATGCGCAATTGCCTCATTATGCGAAACATAACCCAGAAGATTCAAATAATCATTTAATTTAAACTCTGCAATTGAATCAAGTACTTCCTGGCTTACTGCACCAATTAATTTAATTTCTAAATGTGATTTAAAATCAGGGATTTCATTTAATAATTCAACCAGACATTCCCATAAAAACTTTGGATTCCGGTCTGACAAAAAGGAACCGATATGAGCAAGTGTAAATTTGGTATCCAGAACTTGCTTCTCTACATTTTCAATATCATAACCATTTGTAATAACTGAAATAGGTTTATTGGTTATCGCCTGAAATTCTGCTTTAGTAGTTTTACTGGTTACAATTATTTCGTCTGCCGAATTAAGTACTTTATGTTCTAATTTTTTATGCTTTTTTTCAGCGTAAGAAGACAAACGAAGCGCTTTATGATAACCAATCGTTGTCCATGGGTCACGGAAATCGGCAAACCATTTCACTTTCAGTTTCTGCTGTAATTCTAAACCAATCAAGTGAAGACTGTGTGGCGGACCGGAAGTCACAATAGTATCAATATTGTTCTCCTTAATATACTCCTCAAGAAAAGCCACAGAAGGTTTAACCCAAAAAACACGTGCATCAGGGATAAAAAGATTACCACGAATCCAAAGAAAAGTTTTATCTAAAAAAGTCTGTTTTTTCTTTTGCGGAAAAATCCCTGAACTGATTTTTTTAGTTTTATTTTTTGAAAAAACAGAAGCCAATTGATAGGGCTCCCAAATCTTATTTTTAAGAACAATAACTTTATCTGAAATTTCGCTTACCAAACCTTCGTCTACAATTGGATAAGTTGGGTTTTCCGGAACATAAACAATTGGCTGTACATCAAATTCGGGCAGATATTTTACAAATTTTAGCCAGCGCTGTACTCCTGGGCCTCCAGCTGGCGGGAAGTAATAGGTAATTATTAAAAGCTTCTTTGGTTCCATATTCAACAGAGATTCACAAAGTCTACACAAAGTTTTTAAATTATTTTTGGGCATCTCCGTGATTTCTTTGCGAATCTTTGCGAAAGAATTTTTCAAAATAAATCCCTCCAATTAAAAGTAGCAACATTCCAATTGAACTTGCTAGTGTAATTGTACTTCCGGTTTTGATTACCTGAGGTTCAAACTTGAATTCAATTGTATGTTTCCCTCCAGGAATTTCCATTCCTCTTAGAACATAATCCACCGGAAAGTGATCTGTCAATTTACCATCAATGTAAGCATTCCAGCCATTTTTATAATAAATTTCAGAGAAAACAGCCAAACCTTCTTTTCCGTTATCCGATTGATATTTTATGTAGTTTGGTTTGTACTGTACCACTTTTATGGTCCCAATTGTATCCCATTGTTTTTTTAAACGGGCACTTTTAAATTTACCTTCGTGCTCATGCACATTGAAAACAGCTACTTTTTTGGTATCAACATAGTCTAAAGCTTTCATTACATCATCTGCTTTATTTACCAGTTTTACTGTATTCACAAACCAGGCGTTTCCGTTTGCATCAGGATTTATTGTTGGAATTGCTCTTCCCTCTTTATCAGTCTGAATCACATACTTAACATTTAACATATTAAGCACTTCCAGATTCATTTTTTTTGCTTTATTAGCAATCTGATAATCAAACAACTGTTGAATCCTCCTTGGTTTTGCTGCATGATAACCGCCAATAGAATGATGAAAATAAGAAGCTCTTGCACTTGACATATTTCCATCCATTTCAAAAACTCTGTAATGTGTAGTATCTTTTAAAATCTCTGTATCTGAAGGAGTCTCCTGAAACGGAGCAGCTATTTCCGCAGGACTTACAAAATCTTTTGCAGAAACGTATTTTTTATCTACAAAAAACAAATCAAAAATCATCAAAAGCCCTACTATGATTAAAGCAGTATTTTGAGACAGTTTGTTTTTGACAAATAACCATAAAATTATAAAAGTTATCACAATGAAAAAACCTGAACGTAACAAATCAGCCAGGTACAATGCCATTCTGTCTTCTTTCAATGCGTCAACAAAACCAGGACCGTAATTTTCTAAATAATAACTATCACTGCTTCCTGTAAAGTGGAAAAATCCTTTAGCAATTAGTAAAATTAAAATTACCCCCAAGCCAAAAACACCTGTTTGTATCAGAGCTTTTTGCTGTAATTTTGGTTCTTCTTTTGCCTTAAAAAATGATTGAACTCCCATAACGGCTAAAACAGGGAAACATAGTTCAAGAATAACCTGAATTGAAGAGACTGCCCTGAATTTATCATACATCGGAACATAATCAATAAAGAAGTCTGTCAGAAGAGAAAAATTCTTACCCCAGGAAAGCACCAATGAAAACAATGCTCCTCCAAGAAATACATATTTTATTTTTCTGTCGTCAATAAACAATGCCAAAACTCCTAAAAAGAAAACCACAACCCCAATGTAAGCAGGAGCAGCTACAATAGGCTGGTCTCCCCAATATGTAGGCATTCCTGACACGAAATCCTGTGCCTGTGTAGAAGGCACACCTTGCTCAGTCATGAATGAATACATACGGCTGTCAGTACCTACATTTTCATGATTTGAACCTCCAAAAAGCCTTGGTGCAATAAGATTAAAGCTTTCTGCAATTCCATAACTGTATTCTGTAATATATTCGCGACTTAAGGCATTTTCATTGGTCTTTTTAGACCCGTCCGGATTAAAAGTCAGTTCACTGTTACTTCTAGTACTGAATTTAGCATATTCGCTGGTGGCCATTAAATTAGTAGCATTTGCACCAATGGCAAAAATTCCGGCAACAATCAAAACCCCTACAGCAATTCCTAATTCTTTAAATTGTTTTTCTTTAATAAAATTAAAAACAAAATATCCTGAAAGAATTAATACGAAAATCAACAGGTAATAAGTCATTTGAAAGTGGTTCGCATTAACTTCCAAAGCAACTGCAAACATGGTGAGAAGTCCCCCAAAGATGTATTTTTTCTGAAAGACGAGTATAATACCAGCAATAACCAACGGCATATAAGCAATTGCATGTGCTTTTGCATTATGACCAACTCCTAAAATAATGATTAAATAAGTTGAAAAACCAAATGCGATGGCTCCAATAAAAGCTTTTAACGGATCTGTTTTCAAAACTAATAACAACCCGTAAAAGCCTAAGAAATATAAAAACAGATAATCTGCAGGACGAGGCAGAAAACGTAAAACATCATCAATTTTACCTACAAAATCGTATGGATAGTTTGCTCCCAGCTGATAAGTCGGCATTCCTCCAAAAGCAGAATTTGTCCAATAAGGTTCAGTGTGTTCGGCAGCCCTAAAATCATTTTGCTCTTTTGCCATTCCGGTATACTGAGCAATATCAGACTGAAAGATTTGTTTTCCCTGCAGAACAGGATAAAAATAAATTAATGAAACGAGAATAAAGCCCAGAATTACAAGGGCATGCGGATAGAATTTATTTACTATTTTCAATTTTGGGCGGTTTGGTTAAATGATGAATCCCGAATATTCAGGATACAAATCTAATCTATTTCTTCGTAATCAACATACTCCCCCACTTTTTTGGTTTCGCGGGATTTTTTAGCATTAGCAGTATCAATAATTATTTCGTCTTTATTAGTGTTCGTGTTCTGCCAGGCATTACCCTGATTATATTGATTGTATTGCTGCTGCTGTCTCTGAAAATTTTCTCCTGCTTTTTCCACCGCTTTTTTCACCAGTACAGGCAAAAATATTTTAGCTAAAAATTTAAAAATATAATAAAACGCAATAATCCACATTATCGTTTTAAACAAATTTGTAAAAGATGCTTCTTGCATGATCATATAATTTTTTTTCAAAATTAGTAAATCCGCTGTTTAAAATTAAAATATCAATCTTAAATAAATAATAAAATATAGTACATTTGAAATGCGTTATAGCTTTTTAATTAATAAAATACTCTATGTTAAAAATTAAAAACTTTCTGATAGCTTGTCTATTTATATTTCCACAATATTTTTTTGCTCAACACACTGATATTATAAATTCTAACCGTCCTGGCGAGACTATGTCGGCGTTCTCTGTTGGAAAATCAGTAATTCAGGCTGAAATTGGTTTTTATGGTATAACTGAAAAGCATGATACACAAAATTATGAAGCTGCCGGTTTTGGCACGGATTTTACACTTCGTGGGGGGCTTTTTATGGAGCAACTTGAATTTATTGCTGACATTCAATATCAAAATGAAAAATTTACAACACCGGCAACAACTTTCAAGAAAAGTAATTTTAGACAAACCATTTTAGGTGCCAAATATCTTATTTACGATCCTTTTAAAAACAATAAAAGAGACGTTAATATTTACAGTTACAGTGCCAATAGAAAATTTAGATGGCACCAATTAATTCCTGCAGTTTCTATTTTTGCAGGTGCTAATTTCGTTTTTAAGGACAATCCGTACGCTTATAATTCAAACAACCTGCGTTTTTATTCTACAAAGTTTAATATCGCTCCAAAATTAATGCTGATTACGCAAAATCATTTTGGAGACGGCAGATGGGTATTAGTATCCAATATTATTGCAGATTACGTTGGTACCGATTATTCGGGATATGGTTATGCTGTAACCCTAACAAGAGGCATTAACAACAGATGGTCCGGTTTTATTGAAAACCAGGGATATAAAAGTGATTTATACAGCGACCTTACTTTCAGGGGCGGGGCAGCTTATTTCTTTGCCCGAAATGTTCAAATAGATGCTTCAATCAGTAAAAATTTAAAAAACACTCCTTCTATCCTTTATGGCGGAATTGGTTTATCAGTACGTTATGATGGCAAACACAAAGATGAGTTCACACGGGTAGGAAAAAAAGCAAAAAAACCAAAAGACAAAAAGTCTAAAAAAGACCAAAAACTGGAAGAAGAAAAAGAAAAAACAGAAGAAGTTGATTATCAGGAAAAAGAACGAAAAAGAAAAGCAAAATATGAATAAGCTTTTATTTATTAAATGAAATCGAACTGATTATCTGCAAAATATTAAAACAAAAAAAGAGTTTAATGATTACAATTAAAGAAGCCAAAACAAAAAAAGAATTAACGGAATATATTAAATTCCCTTTTTCTTTATATAAAGATAATCCATACTGGGTTCCTCCTATTATTTCAGATGAACTGGAGTCATTTGATAAAACAAAAAATCCGGCTTTTGAAAATGCTGAAGCTTATTTCTATCTGGCATATAAAAATAATGAAATTGTCGGACGAATTACGGCTATTATCAACTGGGGAGAAGTAAACAACCAACATAAAAGAAAAGTTCGTTTTGGCTGGTTTGATGTTATTGATGATATTGAAGTAACCAAAGCTTTACTGGAAAAAGTTCATCAATTAGGAAAACAGAACAACCTCGATCACATAGAAGGTCCTATGGGATTTTCAAATTTAGATAAAGTTGGTGTTTTAACCGAAGGTTTTGACCAAATCGGAACTATGATCACCTGGTACAATCATGCCTACTATGTTGACCATTTTGAAAAGTTAGGCTTTCAGGTAGAAAAACAATTTATTGAAAGTATTTTTCCATTTTCAAATGTAAAACCAGAGCTTTTTACAAAAGCGCAGGAACTCATCAAAAAAAGATACGGCCTAAAAGCCTTAACCTTTACCAAAACAAAAGACATAATGCCGTATGTCGACGAAATGTTTGATTTATTTAACGAATCGTACGAAAAACTGGCTTCCTTTGTTGCAGTTTCAGAGGTTCAGAAGGAATATTTTAAAAAGAAATACATCGGTTTTATCAATCCTGAATATATAAAATTTGTCGTGGATAAAGATGATAAATTAGTTGCTTTCAGTATCGTGATGCCTAGTTTTACAGAAGCTTTACAAAAAGCAAAAGGAAAACTCTTCCCATTTGGATTCCTTCATTTATTACGAGCAAGAAAGTACAGCAAAGATGTTGTTTTTTACCTTATTGGAATTCGTCCTGAATACCAAAACAAAGGAGTTACAGCTATAATTTTTGATGAATATTACAAAACATTTTCTAAAAAAGGAATCCAGACCTGTATCAGAACACCTGAATTACTTGAAAATAATGCAATTCACCTTTTATGGAAGAATTTTGACCCGATAATTCATTGTCAGAGAAAAACATATCGCAAGGAATTATCTCAATAGGCATAAGGATTTCAATATCCAAAAACATATAAAAATAAAAGGTCGGAATATTTGAATATTCCGACCTTTTATTTTTTACTGAAAGAATTATTTTTTCCTTTTCTGAGCTTCTTTTTTAGCTGCTTCCTGCTGTTCCATTACTTCCTGAAGGCGTTGCTGGAATTTACTTGGCTTTTTAGGCTCTCTCTGCTTATTCTCCTGGATCTGAGCGTGAATTTTATCACTGTCAACGATGTAGTTTTTAATCACAAACATAATTCCGATTGTAATTAAGTTTGAAATAAAGTTGTATAAACTCAATCCTGCTCCGTAACTGTTGAAGAAAATTAACATCATCAACGGTGATACGTAGATCATGATCTTCATCATTTTTGCCATATCCGGCATACCTTCTTGTTGAGGAGCTGCCATCTGCTGATCTCCCGAAGTCATTTTCATATAAAAGAAAATAGCAATTGCTGCCAAAATCGGAAACAAACTAATATGATCACCATACAATGGAATATGGAATGGTAATTTTACAACAGAATCAAAAGAAGACAAATCATCTGCCCAAAGGAAACCTTTTTGTCTTAACTCAAAAGCTGCAGGGAAAAACTGGAATGAAGCATACATAAATGGAAGCTGAATCAATGCCGGAATACATCCAGCCATTGGGTTTACTCCTGCTTTGTTGTACAGTTTCATTGTTTCCTGCTGTTTTTTCATTGGGTCTTTTTTGTATTTTTCTCCCAATTCTGTAATATCAGGTCTTAAAACTTTCATTTTGGCCTGAGACAGGAATGATTTATATGTAATTGGCGACATAGCCAATTTAATAATAATCGTAAAGATAATGATTGCAATTCCTAATGACAATCCAATTGTTGAACTTAAGAATCCAAACAGCGGAACGAATATCAACTTATTAATCCAACCGAAGATTCCCCAACCTAATGGAATAATTTTCTGGAAGTTTTTGTCATACGATTTCAACACTTTATAATCTGCCGGTCCAAAATACCATTGCATTTTATAATCAATTTCACCATTAGAAAACGCTAAAGGAATATTTGCTTTAAATTGTTTTGTAAAAACAGTATCAATTTTCTCATCATTAACCAAATTAGTCGATTCTAATTTAGTCGTTGCAAACGGCTTTTCTGTAACCAAAATAGAAGTAAAGAAATGCTGTTTATAGGCTATAAAACTCACCTTATCGGCTGTTTCTTCTTCATGTTTCCCTAAACCTGCATAATTGATTTTACCATCTTCATGCTCATAATAAATTTCCGCATAACGGTTTTCATAAGAAACACTTTTTTCGTTTCTGTACGTTTTTAAATCCCATTGTAAATCCAACGGTTTTGCTGAATTTAAAACACGGTTTAATCCCTGAGAACGAATATCAAATCCTACTAAATAGTCATTTGCTTTTAATACATATTTATATTCTAAGAATTCATTAGCCCCGGCTTTCAGACGCATAGTCAAAATCTGATCTGCTCCGGTTTTAGTTAAAGCAGGCTCAAAAAATAAATCTTTCGAATTCAAAGTTCTGTTATCAGTAGTCAATAACTGAATATTCAGGTTCGAATTATTATTCTTAATTAGCTCTACTAATTGTTTTGACCCTTTTTGAAATTTTTCAAATCCTTTTAAAGTAGCTTCAACAATATAACCTCCTTTATTGGCAATCGTTAATTTTAATTTTTCATTTTCGATTGTAGTAAAAACTTCTTTTGCAGAAGGAAGTGTTGCAGAATAAGCAAATCCTCCTAAAGTTTTTTGCAATTGAGCCAATTGAACTGTATCTCCAGGAGTTACAGCAACAGTTGGTAATGAAGCCGTTTTGGCTTTATCTGCTTTGGCCTGAGCTTCTTGTTTAGCTACCAATTCTTTCTTGGCTTTTTCAGCAGCAATTTCTTTTTCAGAAGGCTGATTTTGATACATAATCCAAATCAAAATTCCGAATATCAATACAAAACCAATGATTGAATTAAGGTCTAATTTTTTTTCTTCCATTATTTATTTAAAAAAGTTATTCGTTAGAAGTTATTAGTTATGTGTTTCTTTCAAAAGTTACAACCTCTTAGAATATAATTATTATTTTTTATGTGCATTTACAGCAGCTGCAACGAAATTCACAAAAATAGGATGTGGGTTTGCAACCGTACTTTTGTATTCAGGGTGGTATTGTACACCAATAAAGAACGGGTGATTCTCTAACTCTACAATCTCCACCAAGCCTGTATCAGGATTAACTCCGGAAGCTTTCAATCCTGCTTTCTGCAATTCATCAACGTATTTATTATTAAATTCATAACGATGACGGTGACGCTCTGAAATTGTTGTCTTACCATAAATTTTATAAGCTAAAGTATCCGGCTTAATATCACATTTCCATGCACCTAAACGCATCGTTCCTCCTTTATCAGTTACATTTTTTTGCTCTTCCATTAAATTTACAACCGGATGAGACGTTTTGTCGTTCATCTCTGTAGAATTCGCTTCAGCGTAACCTAAAATATTTCTGGAATATTCGATAACAGACATCTGCATTCCTAAACAAATTCCAAAGAAAGGAATATTATTTTCACGTACAAAACGAACTGCTTCAATTTTTCCTTCAATACCTCTTTCTCCAAAACCAGGAGCAACTAAAACTCCATCAAGAGTTCCTAATTTTTCTTCAACATTATCAGCATTGATATGCTCTGAGTGAATAGAAATTACATTTACTTTAGTTTCATTTGCAGCGCCTGCGTGAATAAACGCCTCTAAAATAGATTTGTAACAATCCTGCATTTCTACATATTTCCCAACCAAACCAATGTTTACAGTATGTTTTGGGCTTTTTAATCTTTTTAAGAAAGTATTCCAGTTTTTAAGATCCGGAGATGCTTTCTTAGGTAAATCTAATTTCTTTAAAGCCACAACATCTAATCCTTCTTCAAGCATTAAATTTGGAACTTCATATATAGTAGAAGCGTCAATTGATTGGATAACAGCTTCTTTTTTCACATTACAAAACAAAGCTAATTTTTGACGCAATTCCTGAGACAATTCGTGTTCAGTTCTACAAACCAGAATATCAGCTTTAATACCACTCTCCATTAATGTTTTAACAGAGTGTTGTGTTGGTTTTGTTTTTAATTCACCTGCAGCAGCCAAAAATGGAACTAATGTCAAGTGAATAACAATTCCGTTATTTTCTCCTAACTCCCAAACCAACTGACGAACAGATTCTATATAAGGTAAAGATTCGATATCACCAACCGTACCTCCAATTTCAGTAATTACAATATCGTAATCACCAGATTTTCCAAGTATTTGTATTCTGTCTTTGATTTCATTTGTGATATGAGGAACAACCTGAACCGTTTTTCCCAAAAATTCTCCTCTTCTTTCTTTTTCAATAACTGAAAGATAAACTCTTCCTGTAGTTACGTTATTAGCCTGCGAAGTAGGAACATTCAGGAAACGCTCGTAGTGCCCTAAGTCCAAGTCAGTTTCAGCTCCATCATCTGTTACATAACATTCTCCGTGCTCATACGGGTTTAATGTCCCAGGGTCAACGTTAATGTACGGATCAAATTTCTGAATAGTAGTACGGTATCCTCTTCCTTGTAACAATTTCGCCAAAGATGCCGCAATAATTCCTTTTCCTAATGAAGAGGTCACACCTCCTGTAACAAAAATATATTTTGTTTGATTCATTCTGTAGTTATTTGTAAGTAGTTGTGTAAAAAACTTGGCAAAAGTACAAATTTAATTAGACAATTTGAATATTAGACTTCTTAGATTTTTAGAATTTTAGATTACTGGATTTTTTTGTTTTTCAAATTAAAAAGAAACTTTAAGTTGTATTAAAATATCCTCATGCTTTACTCCATTTCAAACTATTATAATGAAAGTTTAATCTAATATTCTAAAAATCCAACAATCTAAAATTCTAAGACAACGGTTTCGGATATTGCTTTTTAATATTCCGGATTAAATCTTCCAGACCATTCAGTTTTAATTCATAAATAAGCTGAAGCTGCTGTCCTAATTCTCCCTTTGGAAATCCTTTATTATGATACCATACCACATAATATTCTGGCAAATCTATCAGGTATCTGCCTTCGTATTTCCCAAAGGGCATTTTAGTATGAGCTAGTTTTATGAGTTGTTTTTTTTCTTGTTCCATTTTTTAGACGAAAAAAGAAGCAAGAAAAAGAATATCGATTCATCCTCTTTCTTGCTTCTTTAAATTCTGTAATTGTGTTTTATTTCCAGTTAAAAGTAACTCTTTTTTCAATATCCGGATGAAGACTCAAAAATACCGGACATGTCATTGCGGCACGTTCTAAGATTGTTTTGCTTTTTTCATCGGCATTGCTTATCAATTCAAAAACAACTTCGATGGCACCGATTCTTCTTGGTTCAGCGTTCATAATTTTAGTTACCTCAGCAGTCGAATCAACTAAGTTTACGTTCAAATCACGAGCCTTAATTCCCATAATAGTAAACATACAGCTTGCTAAAGCATTTGCTACTGTATCTGTCGGAGAAAATGCTTCTCCTTTTCCATTGTTATCTAATGGTGCATCAGAAATGATTTCACTCCCTGATTGCACATGTATTGATTTTGTTCTTAAATCGCCTAAATAGGTTACTTTTGATGTCATTAATTTGCTACTTTTAAAGTTAAATCTGAATCATAATATAAAATGTAAACACCTTTGTTTGCGTGTCCGCCATCTTCTTTTTTATAATATTGAAATTTATTATCAACTTGCTCTGTTGTCATTAAATCTGCTGTTTCCTGATATGTTTTTCCCTGAACTAAACGCATCATAGTATCAAAGGTTACATCAAAACCACGGGTTGCATAAGTATTTGGATTTACTTTATTCTTCAGTTTGTATTCTTTTTCAAAAATCAACACTTTTGCTTCATCGCTTTCACGTGTAACAGACGGGTACATCAATTTTAATTTTACCAAATTTTCAAAACTAATTTCGTCAGTATCCAGAGTACTGTTTGGCTCCAGAATTACCAACTGTACCTGACATGTTTTCTGCGCATCAATCAAAGCTTTAATTGTATATTTTACCATCGCAGTATTAGCAGTTTCCATTACTACATAATTCATTCTGTTTGGTAGCAATAAACTTTTTAAACTGGCAGCATCTAAAGCTCCGGTTTCCGTTAACGAAGCAAAAACAACTCCTTTTTGATTTTGCTTGATATAATTGATAACAGACTCTTTTTTCTTGTCGACAACTGCTACAATATTACCGTTTTTAGAACGCATATAATCAAAAACCGTATTTCTGACTACGTCATTTGTTGGTATTGATTGGTACAAGTTATCAATCGGATTAGCAGAATCTTTTGATAATGGCGAAATTACAGGTATACCATGCAAACGTAGTGTATTAGCTGTTGTCTCCGCATTTGTTTGATAAAATGGTCCTATAATTGCATTAGCATCCTGCAATTTATTTTGCGTAATCAGACTCGGAATGTTTGAAGTACTTTTTGTCTCTTGTGAATCATAAATCGAAATATCGATTGGCAGTTTTAATGTTTTTGCCGAATCAATAGCCATCATTGCTCCTGAGTAAAAATCCAGGGTCATACTCAAAAATTTATCTGTTTTTACACGATTAGCAAAACCTACTGTATCATTCTGCATTTTTGCGATATTAAAAGGCAATAACAAAACCAGCTTTTTACGTCCGTTCTGTCCACGTTTTTTACTTAATTCAACCACTTCCGGATCAGCAGAAACAGTTTCTGATTTTACTTTTTCCAGAATTTGAATTCCTCCTTTATTCTCTGTCGGCTTTTCAGTTTGTTTTGGTTCTTCTTTTACGATAATTGGCACAGGAGCTACATAACCAGACGGAACTTTCAAAACCATCCCTTCTTTTACACCTTCAGAAAGTGTCGGATTTAATTCTGTTAATTCTTCCTGAGTAAGATGAAATGTTCTGCCTAAACTATAGAATGTCTCTTTTGGTTTTACCTGATACTCCATGTAAGTTGTTACTTTTTTTAAAGTTTCAACAGGCTTTTTAGATTCTGTTTTAGTAACATTTGCAACTGAATCTGTACTTTCTGTTTTTGGAGCTGTTCCTTTTATCGTCAATCTATATCCAACAGGTAAATTCGAAACAATTTCCGGATTACGTTTTTCTAACTCCTCAACCGTCATATTATACTGTTTGGCAATACCAAATTTAGTTTCTTTTGGCTGAACATCATGATAAACATATTTTTCAGATCCTTTTTCTTTCACTTTTTTGTCAGTTGGTGAAGCACTTTTTGAAGCAGAACCTTTTGCAGGAATAACCAGTTTCTGCCCAATCTGAACACCGGTCTTTTCTAAAAATGGATTCGCAGCTTTTAAATCTTCTTCAGAAACACTATATTTTTTTCCGATACTGTAAAATGTTTCTTTTGGCTGTACTTCATGAATCACTTCTTTAGTATTTCCTGCCTTTTTAGCTGTAGTTTCCTCTTTTTTAGCAGATGCCGTTTTACCGTTATTATTAGGAATTAATAAAACGGTATTCGGTTTTAAAGAGGTTCTCGCATCCGGATTTAACTGGTAAATATCATAAGGTGTAACCTTAAATTTTTGGGCAATCTGATTGATTGTTTCTCCATTCGAAACAGTGTATTTAACCACTTTTTCCTGAGAGAAAGCAGAACATGTTATAAAAAAAACAAAAGAAAATGCGGTGAAAAAATATTTCATAATAGATATTAAAAACAATTATTCTTTAATGCGAACAAGATACTAATTTCTGCTTAAAACAAAAATCAGTCCGAAAGTTAATTCTTTACTAATTATTACCTCAGATCGATTTCTGCCTTAGCAATAATGATGTTTTTATATAACTCATTTTCTTCCTTTTTCTTGCATTGGTACAAAACTTCTTCCATGTTATTATACTTATCTGAATAAACATAATAAGAAAGACTGTTGATATTAAAAAAGAAGCTGGCATTAAAATCACCCGAATCAATCAGTTTCATAATCAATTGGTCTCTTGGTGCTGATTCTGTAAATGTACCTAAAACCAGATAATACCCATTTGGAACTTCTTTAAGATTGTCAAAAACTTCTATTTTTATATTTTTTTCATTCTTAAACGGATTTTCTTTTAGTTCACGTTTCATTTCTTCCAGTGATACTGCTTTTGAAGTTTCTGCAGATCCAGATTTTTTAATTGCTTCATCCTGATATTTTTTCAGCTTCATTAAAGCGAGCTTATCATCAAACTTTCTTGCTTCCATACTGTAATAGGAGGCTTTGCTAATGTGGCGTTTTACCTCAATTTTTTTCTGAATATCTAACGAATCAATTTTTGCAATTAAAAGCTGGTTTTGCGCATCACCCTGCTCCTGTTCAATTTTGTAACGTTTGATTTCTTCTAACGAAAGTCTTTGCTGTATAGAGGTTACATTATTTTTTTTCTCGCCTTCGCGGATTTTTTTCTTGTATTCCTGATTCTCTTCAACCGCAATCTTTTCAACTTTGTTCATCAAATCCGCATAAACTTTTCGATTTTCGGCCAGTTCTTTTTTCAATTGAGAAGACAATTCGCTAGTTTTTCCAATACTTTCATACGATTGTTTCTCCAGACGTTTCGACTCTTCAACATTTAGAACATCCATTCTCTTTAACTCAACCAAATCATTGTTCATCGTATTTACAAGCGAATCCAGTTTTACCATTAAAATATCCTGAACATTTTTATTAGTTTCTAAAACCAGACGTAATTTTTCAACCGAATTTTCCTTTGAACCATTCATGTCGTTCAGATTCACTTTCAAATCATTGATTTTTATAATCTTCTGATTCATTTCTTTCTGAACAGTCAATCTGTCTTTTAAATCTTCTATTTCAACCGTTTTGGCTTTCGTTTTTTCAACTACAACCTGTTTTTCGGCAAGAGCCAGCATTAATTCTTCACTTTCGTTGGTTGGTTTTATTGCTGTTGTATTGATTGCCAGTTTATTCCCTATAATTAATCCGTTTACGATTTCAGGATTTTGAGATTCTAACTGATCTATTGAAATTCCGTATTTTTTAGAAATCGAAAACTTGGTTTCTTTTGGTTCAACCACATGAAAAATAGTTTCCTGATTGATCACGCGAACTTTTCCGTCTAAAGTTTTTCTTTTGTTCGGAATTGAAATGGTCTGCCCAATCTGCAATCCGTTTTGCAATAATTCTTTGTTGAGATTTTCTAAATCCTGAACAGAAACATTGTATTGTCTGGCAATACTAAATAAAGATTCTTTTGCAGCAACCAAATGTGTTGTTTTTGAAGAAGATGAATTCTCTGTTTTAGAAAGACTTAAAACACTTTTCGGAATAATTAATTCCTGTCCAACCTGAAGTCCGTTTGCAAGAATTGGATTTGCATTTTGAATAGCTTCTACTGAAACATTATATTTTTTTGATAATCCGTACAGTGTTTCTTTTTCAGCAACTATGTGAATATTTTGCTGATCCTGATTTATTTTTTGTGAAGAATGAACCGGAATCTTAATAATCTGGTTGTCTTTGATTCCGTTTTGCGATTCGGGGTTGAGTTTGTAAATCTCCTCTACAGAAACCTTATACTTTTGAGCTATAAAATAAGCAGTTTCCCCTTTTTGAATCTTGTGCTCAATAATTGAATCTTGCGCAGCTATTTTGTTAAAAGACAAAATAAACACAAGAGAAATCGTTAAAAATTCTCTCATAAATAGTAGGTTATAAAAAATTAAGGCCTTACAAATGTAAGACCTTAATTTTAAATTATGCTACTATTCCCACTCAATTGTTGCAGGTGGTTTAGAACTAATATCGTAAACTACACGATTCACGCCTTTTACCTTGTTGATAATATCGTTCGATACTTTCATAAGGAAATCGTAAGGTAAGTGAACCCAGTCAGCAGTCATACCATCTGTTGATTCTACCGCTCTAAGCGCTACTACTTTTTCGTAAGTACGCTCGTCTCCCATTACACCAACACTGTTTACCGGAAGCAAAATTGCTCCAGCCTGCCAAACTTTATCGTATAATCCCCAAGATTTTAATCCTTCAATGAAAACTGAATCTACATCTTGTAAAATTCTAACTTTCTCCGGAGTAATATCTCCCAAAATTCTGATTGATAATCCTGGCCCAGGGAAAGGGTGTCTTCCTAATAATTCTGGATCTATTCCTAATGTAGCTCCTACTCTTCGTACTTCATCTTTAAAAAGCATTCTAAGTGGTTCTACAATTTTTAATTTCATATAATCCGGTAATCCACCTACGTTGTGGTGCGATTTAATAGTTGCAGATGGTCCTTTTACCGAAACAGATTCGATTACGTCTGGGTAAATTGTTCCCTGTGCCAACCATTTTACATCTTCTAACAAGTGTGATTCATCATCAAAAACTTCGATGAATACACGACCGATTGTTTTACGTTTTGTTTCAGGATCGCTGATTCCGGCTAATTCGCCAAGGAAACGATCTCCGGCATCTACACCTTTTACGTTTAATCCCATTCCTTTGTATTGATCTAATACGTTTTGGAATTCGTTTTTACGTAAAAGTCCGTTATTTACGAAAATGCAATATAAATTTTGTCCGATTGCTTTATTTAATAAAACAGCCGCTACAGTAGAATCTACTCCTCCAGATAAACCAAGAACCACTTTATCGTTTCCTAGTTTTTCTTTTAATTCTGCTACCATTTCGTCAACGAAAGCATTTGGAGTAAAGTTTTGAGGAACTTCAGCAATTTTTACTAAGAAGTTTTCCAGCATCTTTTTTCCATCAGTTGAGTGGTAAACTTCCGGGTGGTATTGAATTGCATAAGTAGTTTCGCCTTCGATTTTGTAAGCTGCGTATTCTACATCATGTGTACTTGCTAATTTTACAGCATTTGTTGGAAGTGCTTTGATACTATCGCTATGACTCATCCAAACCTGACTGTTTTCTGAAACTCCTTCGAAGAAAGTTTCACCTTCTTTAATATAAGATAGGTTTGCTCTACCATATTCTCTGGTATTAGAAGCTGCTACTTCTCCACCGCTGAAATGCGCTAAATATTGAGCACCATAACAAACAGCAAGCAAAGGCATTTTACCTCTAATTTGCGATAAATCAGGATGTGGTGCATCTTCTCCTCTAACAGAGAAAGGGCTTCCTCCTAAAATTACGGCTTTATAACTTGATAAATCACTTGGAATGTGATTGTAAGGAAAAATTTCGCAGAATATATTTAATTCGCGAACTCTACGCGCAATAAGCTGAGTATATTGCGATCCGAAATCTAAAATAAGTACGTTGTGTTGCATGCGCAAAAATACTTTTTATATTCGAAATTGAAAAATTGATTTTTGATTTTTTTTAATCATGAGATTCCAATATAATAAGTACCTAAGATTCTGAGTTATTATCCTTAAAACCAACATAAATCTTAGCATCTTAGCAATTCAGAAACTTAGTTGCTAAAAATAAATCCAAACACAACAAAAAATCGTAAGTAGAAAAAAACTATTATTTATGAAATCAAAACTTATCGTCCTTTCACTTTTTCTTTCTTTATCTTTAAGTTCTTGTGAAGCTATCGAAGACTTATTAACTTTCAACATTTCAAACGAAGCTTCTATTAAAATTAAAAGCACTTTTCCACTCAATCTGCCTTCAGAAATTAACACTCCTGACGTAACTACAAATTCATCTTCTGAGTTTGAAAACAATAATACAGAAGCAAACCTGGTAAAAGATGTAAAACTGAAATCCCTAAAACTATCAATTTCTGATCCATCAGACAAAACGTTTACATTTTTAAAATCGATACACCTATATATATCAACAAATGATTCTAACGAAACAGAATTAGCTTATCTTGATAACATCAGTACAACTGCAAACAGTATTGATTTAATCTGTACTTCCAAAAAGCTGGATCAGTACATTAAAGCAGATAATTATAAAATCAGAACTCAGGTCACACTAAAAGAGACCCTGACAAACGATGTTACGGTAAAAGCCAAAATGAATTTTAGAGTTACTGCGGATCCACTTTAGACTAAAACACTAAGCTTTTTTTCCGTTAGAGTTTATACTAAATACATTAAGGTTCTAAGGCTAAAGTTTTCACTTAGCATCTTAGAACCTTTATAATATTAATATTAAAAAAAATTACTCTTTCGTTGCAATAATTGTGGCTTTAAACCCAGCTGCAAGATTATTCCAGTAATCATTGGTCACCAGAGTACCTTTATCATCATACACCTGAATTTCGGCAGTATTCCCTCCTAAAGAGCCTATATTTAATGCCTCAAAATCCAGTTTATTAAAACCATTTACAAGCACAATTTTTACTTGTTTGTAATTACTATCCAAAAACAATTGATTTTGAATCACCTGATCATTAGAAGAAATTTTAACCAAATCACCATCGATAGCACCAAAATCTCTTAATTTCACAATAAAATAAGCTGATTTAGTTCTAATTTCACCCAAAGAAATATTTTTCTTGACCAGTTCTCCCCTGCCTTCCTTTAATCCGGCATCTTTTAAAGCCTTATCTAAATCTTTCTCCATTTTAGGAACGTAACGATCACCCGGATTTGCAAAATCGTTTTCTGTAGACATGGTAAACTTGCTTTTTTCTTCTCCGATCTGAAATTTAGATTTTGGAGTTATACTGGTATTATCAAAAACATTTGGGGTTTTAATAGCTGGGATATCTGTTTTTTCAGCCTGTGGGTCTTTTACTTCCGGAATCGGTGTTTTTTTATTAGGCTTAGTACTAAACTTTGGAGCAGGAATAGCCTTAAAACCTGAGTTAAATTCTCCCTGAGCAGAAACTGTCAAAGCTGTAAAAAACAATATAAAAAATAAAATGTGCTTCATTGAAAAAGTATTATCGAATCGGCTTTTAAATTTATTTTATAAAATCAATAATATGTATCGCAAAAATAGCATAATTTAATTTGCAGGTACAACTTTATGACTTTTATAACAATAAATTAGGCTAATTTTTAGATACAAAAAACCTGCCAATTATCTTTCTTATTATCAAAAAATCAATTCCAATTTTAAAATTCCAAAATCCAAACCGATTCAAAAATCAGCCTTACTTTTCGCATCAAAATCCCCACATCCCTTTGATAGTTAACAACTTATTATTAACTTCAACATAAAGTTACTAATCTTAAAAATTTACAAAGATGGATTATATAGATTATTATAAAATATTAGAAGTCACAAAATCAGCCACTGAGGCCGAAATCAAAAAAGCATACAGGAAGCTTGCCAGAAAATATCATCCCGACCTGAACCCGAATGATAAAGAAGCGGAGAAAAAATTCAAGGAAATAAATGAAGCCAATGAAGTTTTAAGTAATCCCGAGAACCGCAAAAAATACGACAAGTACGGAAAAGACTGGAAACATGCTGACGAATTTGAAAAAGCAGGTTATGATCCGAATCAGCAACAGCGAAATTCAGGACAGCAAAGTAATCAGGATTTTTCTGGTTTCGGCGGTGATTTTTCAGGAAGCGATTTCTCTGACTTCTTTAATTCTATGTACGGATCTTCAAGAAGCAGCAGAAACCAGACCAAATACAGGGGACAGGATTTAAATGCCGAATTACAATTGGATTTAACTTCCGTTTATACTACTCATAAACAAAGCTTAACCGTTAACGGAAAAAATATCCGGATTACAATTCCGGCCGGTGTTGAAAACGGGCAAATCATCAAAATCCCTGGACATGGTGGACAGGGTGCAAACGAAGGCCCTAATGGAGATTTATATATCACGTTTCAAATCGAAAACCATTCAGCTTTTAAAAGGGAAGGCAACAATTTATATACAGAAACCGAACTTGATTTATATACAGCTGTTTTAGGAGGTGAAATTCAGGTAAATACTTTTGATGGAAAAGTCAAACTAAAAGTTTCTCCTGAAACACAAACCGGAACAAAAGTTAAACTAAAAGGAAAAGGGTTTCCGGTATACAAAAAAGAAAACCAATTTGGAGATTTGTTTATTACTTTCAAATTAAAAATTCCAACCGGTTTATCTCAAAAAGAAAAAGAATTGTTTCAGGAATTATCTAAAATAAGAAATCATGAATAGTAAAAATTTAATTCAGATAAAGCAGTTTTGTCTGTATCACGAAATTGAAAACACTTTTATAACTGAGCTTAATAATTATGGACTGGTGGAAATTATTATTCAGGATGAAAATGAATATTTAGAACCTGATCAACTTCCTGTTATAGAAAAAATGATCCGAATGCATTATGACCTCAAAATAAATCTGGAGGGTATTGATGCTATTACACATTTATTGAACAAGATTGAAATTTTACAGCAAAATCTAAATACAGCCCATAATAAACTACGTCTTTTTGAGCAAAATGAAGCGGAATAATTATCAAAAACTAAAACACAAAATATCACAAAAAAGAGCTAATTACAGAATCATTTCAAACAATTTCCTCTGTTTTGACAGGCATATTTTATAAATTGCAGCGTATTTAATTAACCTGAATTTGATTTAAAATTTCACAAAACAAATTCAATAAAACACAAAAAATGAAAAGAGAAAACATCTTAACAGGATCTCCTTGGGAAGACAAAATGGGATATTGCCGCGCCGTAAGAATTGGTAATATTATTGAAGTTTCGGGTACAGTAGCCATTGTTGATGGCGAAAAAGTGAAAGCTGACGACGCTTACGCCCAAACTTACAACATCCTGGAACGTATTGAAAAAGTATTGGAAGATTTGAATGTTGGAATGAAAGATGTGATCAGAACCCGAATTTTTACTACCAATATTTCTACTTTTGAAGACGTAGCAAGAGCACATGCTGTTTTTTTTAAAGATGTAAAACCAACAACAGGTTTTTATGAAATCAGCAAACTGGTTGCTCCTGAATATCTGGTTGAAATTGAATTTACAGCTGTGGTTCAGGAATAATATTTTACCACGAATTTCACCTGTTTGCTCGAATAATTTTTAGCTACTGAATTAAAAAAAGATTTATTTCTGCGCTAAAGCAATTAAAATTCATGAAAATTTGTGAAATTCGTGGTTAATAACAGTACCGATAATTTAATGACTTCCCAAAATCCAAAACAATTACTCCTTTCTATTCCAAAATGGATTCTTATTTGTGCTTTAATTGGTCTGTTTTCAGGATCAGCTTCAGCATTTTTTTTAGTTTCTTTAGAATGGGTCACACAGTTAAGACTCCATCATGACTGGATTATCTGGTTTTTGCCTTTCGGCGGATTTTTAGTTGGCTTAAGTTATTATTACTGGGGTGAATCTGTCGTAAAAGGCAATAATTTATTACTTGAAGAATACGAAAACCCTCAGAAAGTAATTCCGTTTAAAATGGCTCCTTTAGTGCTTTTAGGAACCTTACTCACCCATTTATTTGGCGGATCTGCAGGACGTGAAGGAACCGCTGTTCAAATGGGCGGTGCCATTGCGGATCAGTTTACAAAATTTTTCAAATTAAATAACTCCGAAAGAAAAATTCTGATTATTCTCGGAATCAGTGCTGGATTTGCATCAGTCTTTGGAACACCTTTGGCCGGGGCTGTTTTTGCTTTAGAAGTTTTATATTTTAGTAAAATAAATTTTAAAAGTGCTATTCTATCCTTTTTAACTGCTTATGCTGCTTATTATACAGTTGAGTTTTGGCATGTAAAACATACTCATTATAGCATTCCTTTTGTTTCAGAATTCGATTTTTCTACTTTATTCTATACCATAATTCTGGGCATTTTATCCGGTCTTGCCGCTTTATTATTTGCAAGAAGCACCCATTTTTGGAGTTCTTTATTTTCAAAAAATATTAAATATCCACCACTCCGTCCTGTAATTGGGGGAATTATTTTAGCAGTTGCCATCGCAGGTTTCGGATTTACAAAATTTTCAGGACTTGGTGTTCCTGTAATTGTTGATTCCTTTTCAAATCCAAATGAATGGTATGATTTTTTGCTTAAAATTCTTTTTACCGGATTTACTTTAGGAGCCGGTTTTAAAGGCGGCGAAGTAACCCCTTTATTCTTTGTCGGTGCAACATTAGGAAGCACTTTATCACTTATTATTCCAATGCCTATTGCACTTTTGGCAGGAATAGGTTTCGTAGCGGTATTTTCGGGCGCTACCCACACCCCTATTGCCTGTACAATAATGGGAATGGAATTATTCGGGCTTCAGTCTGGAATTTTTATTGCTATTGCCTGTACTATTGCTTACTTCTCATCTGGTTCTGTAGGAATCTACAAATCCCAAATTGTGAAAGGTTTAAAATATAAATTGTACCAAAAGGTAAATTTCAAAACAAAAAATTCCAAATTACAAGACTTCTAAACGAATTATAAATCAAATGTTACTTTCGTACTCAAAAAAATAAATTCTTTCATAATTGTTTTTCAAAACAGTAATTTCAGCTTCAAAATTTACAATTCAAGCTCATCACTTATAACTCCTGACTCATAATTGGTAAAAGTGTGTTAATCTGTAAAATGATTTCAGCATTACATTAAAAAAATGTAAATTCGCACACTATGAAAATACAAGATATTGAGGCGATAAAACTATTACTCGCAACCCCAAAGAAAATTGCAATAATCCCGCACAGAGGCCCAGATGGCGATGCTATGGGTTCTACATTAGGATTATATCATTTTTTAGTTAAAAACAATCATCAGCCAACCGTAATTACTCCCAATGATTTCCCTGGTTTCTTAGCCTGGATGCCGGGTTCTGAAACAGTAAAAGTCTTTGAAAAAGATATTGAAAACTGCACCAGAATATTAGAAGAAGCCGAACTGATTTTTACACTTGATTTCAATGCCCTTCATCGTACCGGCGAAATGGAACACACTTTAGCCAGACTTACTGCTCCATTCATCATGATTGATCATCATGAAAAGCCACATGATTATGCAGCTTATACTTACTCAGATACTTCATTTGGTTCAACCTGCGAAATGATTTATAACTTCATTTTGTTTTTAAATCAAAAAGAAGATATCGATAAAACCATTGCAACCTGCATTTATACCGGAATACTAACCGATTCAGGTTCATTCCGTTTTCCTAAAACCACAGGAAACACCCACCGTATTGTTGCCGAATTAATTGATTTAGGCGCCGAAAATACTGAAATTCCGGTTTTATTGTTTGACAACAGTTCATTCAGCAGATTGCAATTGTTAGGTCAGGCACTTCAAAACATGAAACTTTTTGAGCAACATAAAACCTCTTATACTTCGTTAACTCAGGAAGAACTGGACTCTTTTAATTATGTGAAAGGCGATACAGAAGGAATCGTTAATTACGGATTAAGTATAAAAGGGATCATTTTTACCGCTATTTTTATAGAAAACAAAGAAGAAGGTATTATTAAAATATCCTTCCGTTCACAAGGAGGATTTGATGTAAACCAATTTGCGAGAGATCATTTCAACGGTGGCGGACACAGCAATGCAGCCGGCGGAAGATCTGAAACTTCGATGGAAGAAACAGTGAAAAAATTTGAAGATTTAGTAACTAAATTAGATATATAACTCCATGAACTATTTAAAACTAAGTATTTATAGTTTACTTTTTACAGTTTTATTGGTAAGCTGTAAAAAAGAGGAAGAAGCCAGAAGACCAATTTCGCAGGCTTCGGGAACTTTTATGAAAAAATCGGCTGACCGAAACAAAAAGCTTGTAGCAAGTGAGGAAGATGTGATAAAGAAAATTATTAAAAGCAATCCTAAAGTTAAGTATTATGCTACCCGAAAAGGATATTGGCTGTACTACGACGAAAAAAATACAACCGATACTCAGACTCCCAGAAAAGGAGATATTGCTTATTTTAATTTAGAAATAAAAGACATTAACGGTAAAATCATATATTCTGAAGCAGAGCTGGGTCCACAAACCTATTATGTAGACAAACAGGATATTATGATGGGATTACGTGATGGTATCAAACTAATGCATAAAAATGAAACTGTAACATTCCTCTTTCCGTCACATATTGCTTATGGATATCACGGAGACAACAAAAAAATTGGAACGAATCAGTCCCTAATGTGTACCGTTACGCTTCGAAATTTTGTACCTGATCCTGCAGCAGATTCTCCTGGTACGCCAAATACGAAAGCCGGAACAGCATCGAAACCGGCAAATGAAACTAAAAAAGACACCTTAACCCCATAAAACAACATCTTTAAAAATGAAAAAAAGAATTTTATTATTATTGTTGGCTGTCACATCATTCTATTCCTGTAAAAACGAAAACAGCAATCTGCCTGATGGTTTATATGCCGATATTGAAACCAACAAAGGTCATATTATAGTTGAGTTAGATTACAAAAAAGCACCTATAACTGTTGCTAATTTTGTAACGCTGGCAGAAGGTAAAAATGAATTTGTGACCAAAGATTACCTAAAAAAGAAACCTTTTTTTGACGGATTAAAATTCCACAGGGTTATTGAAAACTTCATGATTCAGACCGGAGATCCTGAAGGGACAGGTTCTGGCGATACTGGCTATAAATTTAAGGATGAATTTAGCGATTTAAAATTTGACAAACCAGGTCTTTTGGCAATGGCAAATAATGGTCCCGGAACAAACAGCAGCCAGTTTTTTATCACACACGTAGAAACGCCATGGCTAAATGACAAGCATACTATTTTTGGACATGTTATTGACGCAAAAAATCAGGAAGTAGTAAACAAAGTACTTCAGGGTGATACTGTTGTCTCTGTAACTATTATCAGAAATGGCGAAGAGGCTAAAAAATTTGATGCTGTAAAAGTGTTTCATGATTATTTTGCTGATATCGCTAAAGAAAGAAGCAAATATGCAGTAGCAGAAAAAGAAAAGGTAGCCTATTATGCTGATTTAAAATCAAAAGCTACAAAAACAGCTTCAGGGTTAGAATATGTAATAACTGAAAAAGGAACTGGTAAAAAGCCAGCAAACGGAACTCAGGTATACATTCCTTATTCTGGTTTCTTAGAAAACGGAACTTTATTTGACACAAGCTCAGCAGATGTAGCAAAAACATTTGGAAATTTCATTCAGGAAAAAGCAGATGCAAACGGGTATCAGGCAATCCCATTTACTGCCGGAAGCAAGTCTGGTCTGATTCCGGGATTTATTGAAGGGATTGAAAAACTTTCATTTGGAGATAAGGCTGTACTTTTCATTCCGTCACATTTAGCTTATGGAGAGACAGGAGCCGGAGGTATTATTCCGCCAAATGCGAATATTATTTTTGAAGTTCAACTACTTGAAAAACCATAATTTTTTTTAACCAATATTGATTAAAATTAAACACAATGAAATTTAAATTTCTATTTTTATTCTGTCTGGCAGTTTTTAATATCCAGGCGCAAACAACAAAAAAGCCTGTTTCCAAACCTAAAACAACGGCTGCAAAACCAGCGACAAAAACAGCCCCAAAGGCAAATCCAAACGAAGGTATTTTTGCTACGATTTCAACAACAAAAGGCGATATCGTTTTGACTTTAGAATATGTAAAAGCACCTGTTACTGTTGCTAATTTTATTTCTTTGGCAGAAGGTAAAAATCCAAACGTAAAAGTAGAAAGACTTAAAGGAAAACCATTTTATGACGGTTTAAAATTCCACAGAGTAATCAATGATTTTATGATTCAGGGTGGTGATCCTGAAGGAAATGGATCAGGAGGTCCAGGATATTCTTTTAAAGACGAGTTTGTAAAAGAATTAATATTTGATAAAGGCGGTATCTTGGCTATGGCCAACTCCGGACCGGCTACTAACGGAAGCCAGTTTTTTATCACTCATAAAGAAACTCCGTGGTTAAACGGCAAACACACTATTTTTGGGCATGTTGTTTCAGGAATGGACAATGTAAATAAAATTGTTCAGGACGATATCATGACAAAAATTACCATTACCCGAAAAGGAGCTGCTGCCAAAAAATTTGATGCTCTGAAAGTTATCGCTGACGATGCTAAAAAAGAAGAAGCAAAAAAATTAGAATCTCAAAAAGTAGTTAAAGACAAAGCTGCATATTTTGCAGCAACCAAAGCAAAAGCTACCACAACAGCATCTGGTTTAAAATATGTGATTACACAAAAAGGAACTGGTGTAAAAGGTGCTGAAGGATCTACTATTTATTTTCATTATGCCGGATATTTTGAAGACGGAAATCTTTTTGACAGCAGTATGCCTAATGTAGAAAAAGCATATGGAAAATATAATGCCAACAGAGATGCTCAGGGTGGTTACAAAGCTTTTCCTTTTACTGTTGGCAAAAAAGACGGTATGATTCCGGGATTTATTGAAGCGCTTGATATGATGGCAGACGGAGATAAAGCAATCTTCTTTTTGCCTTCAAATTTAGCTTACGGAGAAGCTGGTGCCGGAGGTGTGATTCCGCCAAATGCAACCCTGATTTTTGAAATCGAAACTTCTGTTAAACAACAATAAAGCTTGTTTTAAAACTAATTTATAAAACAAAACTCCATTATAAATAATGGAGTTTTGTTTTTATGTACTAAAAGAACAGATATTTTAATCTTTTTCACCTTTTATAAATTTCCCTTCCTTCGTAAATTCAAGATCAATTTTGTTTGTTAAATCTACGTCAAGGTCTTTATGCCCGTAGTCAATGTGGGTGATTTTCTCGTTTGGATAATGCTTTGCCACATAATCTTTTATATTTTGAGGAATAAATGCTGTCGGAATTGGTTTATCATCTCCGTCAACCTCACGATAAGATCCGTCTTTCCAGAACTCTACCTCAGTACCATCCTTCAATTTTACTTCGTATCCTTTTTCACCATGTTCTGCATCTTTTTTAGCGATTTCAACCGTGGTGTGACTGAAGTGCTTTTTTAAAAATTCCTGCGCCGGTTTCGGTAATTCTTCAACTTCTATTTTCTTCTGAGCTTTTGTCGATATTACAAATCCAAGTAATAGTGCAACTGTGATTATTTTCGCTTTCATAATTACTACATTAAAGTTATCATATTCAACAATTTACAATAATAAAAAACGCATTCAAACCAATTTAAGAAACCTTTAGTTTTTTATACTGAACCAAAAGTCAAAATATTCTTAAGAAACAAAGCTCTCTGATGGAAACCAGCTCTTATAATTAGATTTTCCATTATTATGACATCTACAAACTTCTCATTAAATCAAAAAAAACATAACGTCTTAAAAATCAGGTTATTAATTCGAAAAACAATTAAATAATTACTACATTTATCTAATTAAATTTTAACATTTTATTTGTAATCATATAATTGAATTCATTTTAACACGCAATTTTTAACATATTTAAAAGAAAGAAAAATTTATAGTTGATTGTATTCTGTTCTAATAAAAGATAAAACGGATGACTAATTTTCGATACAAAAAATTAGACTTTTTAATTTTGGTTTTAATCTTCTTAGTGAGTGCAAAAACATTTGCGCAACAAAATAGCATTTCAGATACACAGATTATAAAACTGAGTGAAGCCCCACCCAATTAGGCATTCAAAACAATAACCAGCTTAAAATTGCCAACTTAGCCATTCAGCTAATTTAAAAACATGAAAGAACATAAAAAATACCGTTTCCTGAATCATTTATGGAGTAAAGAAAGCGGGCTAAGCGGAATGCTGGTCTTATTATTTATTATGCAATTTATCCTGATTCCGGTATTTGGGAATTATGCTTTTTTTATGGTCATTCTTAATATCTTTTGGATGCTGTTTCTGATAGCAGGAATTATTTCTTTATCCAGATCAAGAAAACAGGCATTTTTAGTTTTTGCGATCCCTTTACTGTTTGTAATTTTTGAATGGATTTCTGTGTTCAGTTCCGCTCCATTTGTTTCATTAGCCGAAATAATATTTACGATTGCCACTTTTGCATTGCTGATTTTTTTGGTTTTGAAAAAGGTCTTTGAACCGGGACCAATCACAGGATATAGGGTTATTGGCTCTATAGTCGTCTATATGATTTTTGCTCATTTGTGGTCTGCTATATATTTACTTATCTACGAGCACATTCCGGGTGCTTTCCAGATTACCTTACCTGCTTTTGAAAGCAATACGCTACAGGCAAACTTTCTATATTTTAGTTATATAACGATCACCACAACAGGCTTTGGAGAAATTGTGCCTTTACATCCATTTGCAAGATCAATGGTACAGACAGAAACTATAATCGGGGTTTTATACCCTGTAATCCTTATTGGCCGACTGGTTTCGGATGCCAATGAAAACAAAGCAAAAAAGCAACTAAAACAATAATGATATTTTAACTAATCTTTAAAATCAATTCTTATGGAAAATTCAACCCCATACAAAAGCAGACAACTTTTTGAAGTCATTTTACAGTTAGGAATAATTTTCCTTATTTTAGGATTTTGCATCAAACTTCTATTGCCTTTTATGATGCCGATTCTTTGGGCAATCATACTGGCAATCATATTATATCCTGTATTCAATTTTCTTCAAAAGAAACTAAAAGGGCGTAAAAGCCTTGCTTCATTCATTATTATTGCTGTCATATTGATTATCATTATTGCACCAACAGTCATTTTTGTAAATTCGATTACCGAAACTATTACTGAACTGAAAGCCGGAGTTGAAAATGGTACTTTGAAAGTCGCAACGCCGGGTCAAAACATTAAGGACTGGCCTTTGATAGGCGAAAAAGCATACGATCTCTTGTATGCATTATCAACCGATTTAGAAGCCGGAGTGATGCAATACAAAGAACAAATTGTAGAACTATCCAAAAAATTACTTGGCGGCGTTCTGAGTTCAACTGTTGCTTTGCTGCAGGTGATTCTTTCCATAATTATTGCCGGAGTATTGATGGTATCTACGAGTGCACAAAATCTGGCTGTTAATTTCATCAAAAGAATTGCAGGTAAAGCAGGCGAAGAAGTTTTAAACATCTCTGTTTCAACCACATTTCAGGTATTTAAAGGAATATTGGGAGTTGCCATTATTCAGACCCTGATTCAGGCAGTTGGATTATCTGGCTGTGGAGTTCCTTTTGCAGGTGTACTGACGCTCTTGTGTTTGATACTTTCCATCATTCAGATAGGTCCTATTATTGTTAATCTTGGCGTGATAGCTTATTTGTTTTCATTAGACAATACTACAGCAGCTATTGGCTGGACAATCTTTTTCATCTTCAGCGGATTATCAGACAACGTACTTAAACCATTGCTTTTAGGAAAAGGCGCTCTTGTACCGATGCTGGTTATTTTTCTTGGTGTAATCGGCGGATTTATGATGTCGGGCTTTGTGGGCTTATTCGTTGGACCAATTATATTTTCTATCGGCTACAAACTGTTTATTGCCTGGCTTTATGATACTCCTCAAAATGTTACTGAAGCAGAAACGAATACCAGTACACCAGGTAAAATTGATTAAAATCATTTAAATAATTAAAAAAATGAGATTATCCTGAGCTCAGTCGAAGGCTTTTACTAATAAGAGGGCTTCGACTACTACATTCAGCCTGACACTTTGTTTGAGTTACACTCAATGAATTAAATTTATAGCATCTTTATAAACATCCCCAAAATTGCCGAAATCACAATCAGATAAGGCTCCTGAACTTTTTTATAATAAAGTAAGGTAACAATTGTGGCTACAGCTATAAGCAAGGTCGGAATGTCTATAATATTTCGTGTCGCAATAACAATTACAGAACCGACCAATGCGCCTACTACAGCTGTTGTAATCCCTTCAACAAATGCATTGACCGAGTTGTTTTTGGCAATTTTACTGAAATAGGGTGCCAATACAATCGTAAATAAATAACAAGGTAAAAATGTTGCCAGCGCCGCTACTAAAGCTCCTAAAAAGCCATTAACCAGATAACCTATAAACCCAACTGTTATGACAACCGGACCAGGAGTAATCATGGCTACAGCCACTGAATCTAAAAATTGCTGTTCTGTTAACCAATTGTTTTCAACCACTACTCCCGAATGCAGAAACGGAACAATAGCTAATCCGCTTCCGAAGACGAAAGCACCTGCTTTGGCGAAGAAAACCGCTATTTTAAGAAGCGTTGTACTTTCATAACTCCAAAAGGTAATTGGAAAAAGTGCTATTGAATTGGCTACCCTCGAATTCCACCATTTCGGAGGCGATTTTAGAATCATGTAAACTATTCCGGCAGCTATAAACAATAAAACCTGTTCTTCTTCGGTAACATAAGTTATTACTGCAGCAAAAATAAAAAAGAACCACAATAACCATTTTGATTTTAAAGATGCCAAATTAAACTGACCGACAGACTTTAAGGTAAGTTTATAAGAACTCAATGCTATGATTCCGACCACGGCTGCCCCTACTCCATAAAAAACCGCCTGGATCCAGGGTAAACTTCCATACAAAGAATAAACAATTGCCAATAATACCACCATTATAAAAGATGGCAGTATAAATGCAAATCCGGCTAAAGTTGCGCCCAGAAAACGATAATGAACGAATCCCAAATAAATTCCTAACTGGGCAGCCAATGGCCCGGGAGCCAATTGTGCCAAAGCCAAACCCTGCTTGTATTCTTCTTCAGAAATCCATTTACGGTCTTCAACCAAATCCCTGTTCATATAACCGACCAGGGCAACCGGACCGCCAAAGCCAATAGTGCCCAGTTTTAAAAAATACAGGGTCAGTTCTTTTAAGCTATATTTCAAATCTGTAGCCATGGTTTAAAAAGCTATTCCAAATTGAAAACCTGCGGTAAAAGTGGCAGGATGATCGTTCCCAAAACGCACCGGCAATGGCACTGCTACATAATAACTGCAAGTCTGATTTTTAATTATTGTTTTATTCAATACAGGTGTAAAACCATATCTTCCGTTTGATTCAAAAGCGGCTCTACCAACGAAGGTGTATCCTTTTCCCAAAGCAACTAAAACTCCCGGATGAAACAATAAACTATTTACTTTGTCTGTTCCTTCGTCATCTTTGATATTCGGAACAATTTCAAAAGAAAAACCGATTTTTTCACTTTTCCATATATTAATCCCTGTTGGAAAACCTACTGCATAATAATCCCTGAAGTTAACATTGGTTTCGTCACTACTAACAGTTACTATCGGATGCATGATTCCGAAGTAGCCTGTTATCTTTGGATAAGTGGTTTGTGAAAAAGCAGTTAGACCCGACAGTACTAACGCAAACAGAAAAGTAAATTTTAAAGACATCGTTTTATTTTTAATTACAAAAACAAAACTAAAAGTCTGTAATTACTTAAAATAGAATCTTATTTACCTTTTGTATCTGAATTACTTTTTTGATTTTTTTTTCGATAAGCCGAAGGATTTTTTCCGGTATGCAGTTTGAAAATCCTTGTAAAATGGCTTTGATCGGAGAATCCTGTCATGTAGGCAATTTCGGTTAAGGTATGAGAAGAGTTCGAAATAAGACTAATTGCTTTTTCGATACGAAGTTTTCGGACATATTCTCCAAAATTCAAATCTTCAAAATATTTAGAAAATTCCCTGGAAAGATAAGATGGATTCAAATCGAGTTCATTTGAGATTTTCTTTAAATCGAAAGTAAACTGCGTATCAATCTGATCCTGGATGATGTCTTTTAAGTCCTGTACCCATGAAGGTGTTTTTCCTGAAGATTTATTTTCTTTCAGCAGTTTGTTATAAACTTCATGCAGTAATTTTTCGAACGGACTGTTTTGCAAATGATTCTGTTGGTATAAATGAGAAGCCCAGCTATACAGAGCATCATATATAACCATACCGGTTTCCAGCAATTTATAATCATCGGTAATATTGTAGGAAAGTCCTGCTGAAATTGCCCAAAGTCCCGCCGATTCTTTTGCGATATCATGCCTGTCTGTATCTGCTCCACGCACAATTCCGGCTATAACGGAAATAGCAGGGTCCTGAATTTGATGCTTTTTTATAATGAAATCAAAAGTACACTGCTCATTATAATGTGTATACTCGACATTGGGAACATCAAACGGAATTGCGTTTAGTTCCTTCGCTTTGTCTAAAACGGCATCAAACGGAACATAAATAAATTCAGCCTCGGCATCTACAAATTTTTTAATCAGCCATGGACATGCAATTCTGTCTATTTTTGGTCTTTCTCTGGTAATCCATTTCATTTTGAAATAATTTAAAAAGAAATATTGGTTTTCAAATCTCAAACGAAACTACAGTTATTTATTAACGTTTCAAAAAACATTTTTTTAATTAACTGCTACTTATTTATTAATCATTTAACAATTGAGATATTTATTATATTCGCAAGATAAGAAGTTTATTTTATCAGACTTATCTATCCCAAACCAGCATGATAGATCTGATTTTGTTAGACATATAAATGAGTTGGCAGTTGGCAGTCAGCAGAAAAAAACCGAATCTAACCAAAGGAAACATAATAAATGGGAATTACACAAAAAATCATAGTTACAATTTGCTTAATATTTTCAACTTATTCAAATAGCCAATCTAAAATGATTATTGGAAATAAACATACAATCTTGGTCGAAATACCTCAAAATTGGATTCAAGCGCAAAACGACCAATTACCTTTTTTCATTAAACCAGACGAAAAAAATGTAAGTAATTTAACTTATATATATGCCTATGGAATTGATTATGATATTAATCCAAAATTAGATGAATGGATTGATGGAAATAATAAATATCTTGTTGAAAACGAGAAAGGAGTAAAAATTGGAAGTTTAGACCTGAAATTTGAAAATATTAAAAAAGACAATTACTCAAATGGAAATTATAAAATAGTAACATACGAATATCAAAATAAACGGAAAGAATGCTTACTAATTATTGAATGCAAGAATACAATTGTTACTGTAGTATTGTCAACTAGTAATGATTTGGAATTTAAGAAATATCTAAAGTCATTTGAGGAGATTGCAAAATCAACTAAAATTTTAGCAACTACATTGAAAGTTCAAGAATAAGAAAATAAAACTGCCGAACTGCCAACAGCTACAACAGCTACAACAGATTTAGGCAATTGGCTTAATGTAAAGATAGTTTTGTATTTATTATGATTTGGCCAAATCCGAAGAATGGGCTTAATTTAGTTCCAAACCTGATGTAATACCAGAACGTCAAACTGTCTAAAAACCTCCCTTTTCACTTTAAATTCATTGGCTTAAAACTTGGCTAAAACCTGGATATT
>NZ_JAAEHL010000013.1 GCF_010614725.1 Flavobacterium ajazii | reverse complement strand
CAAAAAAGGTCTTGCTCGCGGGAGCTGAAAACAGACGCTCGGGCGAGGCAAAATATTGAGCAGGCGCATACAAGTATAAGTACAACGGTAAAGAACTGCAAGACGAGCTGGGACTTAACATGTACGACTATGGAGCAAGGAATTATGACCCTGCACTTGGTCGATGGATGAATATTGATCCTCTTGCAGAACAAATGAGACGTCATAGTCCTTATAATTATGCGTTTAATAACCCTATTTATTTTATAGACCCTGACGGAATGGCTCCTAATGATTGGAGAATAAATTATGTAGATAAACAAGGGAAAAGTCAAGAATTTATTTTTAATGGTGGCGCAACAGCTTTACCAGACAATCAATTTGTAAGGGATTTTGTAAATGCATATAATTATAATGTTAATAATGGTGGTGGACAAGCGATGAAAGAAATTGCGGAAAACTCTAGTTTAATGGTTGACGTTCAAGAAACAAATGGATTGACTTTTACTGACCAGCCATCTTCTGCAGCTAATTCGGGAGATTATAATGTTGTTAATTGGAATCCAAAGATGGGGTTGGAAACTACAAATGGAAATATTCTGTCTCCAGCAACTATGGCAGACCATGAAGCTGGACATGCATTAAAATATGCAAAAGATGGCAAAATGGCTTCTAATAAACTTTTAGAGAGCCCAGATAAAAGTTATGATAATAAAGGAGAAAAGGCCGTCATTACAGGTACAGAGCAAAAAACCGCCATTGCAAATGGAGAAATATCTTATCCAGAAGTTACAAGAAATGACCATAAAGGTTTACCAGTTATTACAACTTCTCCTATTTCCACTAATATAAATGCTAGTAAAACAGTAAAGTTTAATCAAAATTTAAATAGTCAAAATCTATATTCACCAATTTCTTACGAAAAGTATAAAAAAAAATAAATCTATATTAATATGAAATTACTACTATACTTAATAATTCCATTCTTAACATTCAATTGTATTTCTAAAAAAAATAGCTATGAAAATAGAAAATACATTGAAGTATTCTATTTGAAGGAAGGTTTGCGGTATCCAATTCAACTTAATTGTAATTACCTTCATAGTGAGTTAATGAAAAAAAATGTAAAATATGAAAAGATAGACAATCAAGATTTTATTAAAAATTTTGATAAAAAGTATAAAGCATTAAAAACATCTAAAGACCAAAGAAATATTGATGTTCGAATACAGATTATCTATCATAATGATAAAATTATTGATACCATTTGTATGGGAGAACATTTTGACATACAAGTTAATGGAATTAATAAAGAAGATTCTAAAGGTTTTTTATTAATGATTAAACAAAAAATTTATAAATATTAAATCGGTAACGGTAGTGTTTCAAAGTTAGTGATATGAAATTTTAGAATTCTAACCTTTTGGAATTGAACAAATTTTAGAACTAAACCACTCTGCACTGAAAGTGCAGAGGTTTGTTTGACGAGAGACTGAAAGTCTCTCAATTTTGAAAACACCCACTGGTGCTCGTTTGTCGACAACTCTGGCGCTTGCTTATAGCGAGTGCCTACTTAAATTAAAAGATAAATCGTAGCGTTTGTAACGCGGTTAAAACAACAAAGCCACTTCAATAACGGAGTGGCTTTAGTTTTTTATAGAATACTTTGAATTTTTCTTTTGGCGATAAAGTCATCAATCACAGAAAAAATATGATTGCGGTCTTCGGGTTCAAATTTAGATACTTCCAAAATGCGGGCACTGGTATTTATTTGGCTGGTTTATGCGCAGGAAAAGAATCGTAAAAATGCTGTGAGCTTTAATAAACGTGTTTTTAAATGTCAATTAACCAACCTATAAAACAACGCTAAAAATAATTTTCATGACAAAAAAACAGCCTTTCATAACATATTATTCTTATCCCGCTTATTAGATTTTTAATTTTAAGCTTCCAAAATAAAAACTAACCAACCCCAAAAATATTACCAAAATGCCTGAAAAAAAATCAATATTGATAGGATGTGATGATACCTTCGTTTTAACCCAGGTGTTAAATATATTGTCTTCAATGTCTGATTTTATTTTTTCTACGGTAACTGTTTCCAGAGCTATCGATTTAAACAATACCGCAAGATCTCTGGTACCGGACTTAATTATTTTGGGCTTTAAAAGAAACCAGCCTATTATAAAAGATACCAATTTCAATTCCAACAAAATAGATATCCCTATTTTATGCTTAACTCAAAGTTACGAATGCGAGTCTTTGTGCTGGTCTAAAAACTGTATCGTGTTTACCCATCCCTATAAACATATCAATAATGCCGATTTTTTAATTTACAGAATCCGATCTATATTTCTCTTAAAAAAAACAGAATCTGTTACTAAACCGGGGACTTCTTTTGCGGAAGCGGCTTTGCAAAAAAATGATACCAATCATACCAGAGAGCTAAGTCATTATGTAATGGAACTTGACCAAAAGGTAGAAGTACTTCAAAAAATAAAAACACGTATTTCTTACCTGTATCCAAATGTTAATGATACAATCCGAAGAGAATTAATGTCTATTGTAAATTCTATTAAAACAGTTGCAAACGACAACAAGCTTTGGGATGATTTTAAAATTTATTTTGAACAGTCAAATCCTGATTTTTTACTCACGCTTGCCAAAAAACATCCTTCCCTTAGTCCTAAAGACTTAAAATATTGCTGCTACATCAAAATGAACATGAGCAATAACGATATTACCAATCTTCTGGGCATTAATCAGGAAAGTGTCCGCACTCACAAATACCGCCTGAAAAAAAAACTCACACTTGATAAAGAGCAGGATATTGTTTCGTATTTAAGAACTGTTTCGTAATCACAATAACTTTCAACAACAATATACAACTGATTCATTTACAATTTTGTAACTGAATCAGTTTTGTTTTATACTACATTCATTTACTAAATGATAGTCATAACTTAGTGATATAAAAGGTTAAGAGGTTTTGTCTACATTTTGTCTACAGAAGAACAAAATTCTTACAAGATGTACACGAAAAGTACATTCTTAAAATCTTATTTCAGTTTAATTGTAAAGTAATTTTACCTGTGCTATTTACAGCTGTTTATTTTATCAATAGCATGAAATTTAAATCAAACTAAAAATGATAAACCAATCTCTACAATTTACGAGTAAATTACTGGGACAGTTTTTAAAAAACCGTTTCGGACTGGACGAAGATAAAATCGCCCTGAATTATCTTGTAGATGTAAATGGTAACTTTCCTAAAATGAACCAAAACAAAGTGGTTTTATCATTAATTAATATTGAGAAAGAAACAAATCAGCCTTTTTATATTCAAAACAGACAGCTCAACAGCGGAAATTATTCTAGTTTCAACCCTGTCGAAAGATATAATCTCGACATCTTAATCAGCAGTAATTTTGAAGATTATACAGAATCACTGAAGTTTCTGGACGCCATTATCTATTTTTTTCAGATTAATAATTATCTGGATGCTTCTAGTTCCTCTTCGATTCCGGAAGGTTTATCCAAACTGGAATTTGAGTACGAAAAGATTTCATACCATCAGATGCATAGTTTATGGACTGCCATGGGGGCAAAATACCAGCCCTCGATCATTTACAAAATGAAACTGATAAAAATTCAGGGTAATGAAACGATCGAAATCATACCGGCAGCAACTAACACAAATAACAGCGTAGCCGTATGATACAGAGTAATTACATAAAGCTTTTTACTACTCTGGTGTATAATACTTATTTTGATAATGGTAAATGCAATTGCCTGCATTTTGTTCCAAACCATAAAACCGAAAAAATATTGAGAAAATTCGGTTTTAAAATCAATAAAATCTCCAACGGATTTGATTTGTTCAGCAATACAACCTCATCATTATCAAGCCTGTTCGATTATATTTCAAAAACAACTACACAGAATTATTTTGAATTTGACATCAAGTGCAGTGATCCAAATTTTATTCTATATTCTGCATTGCCAATCAACTGGCTCGGCGAAATTACATTCTCAAGCCAGGATAATCAGAACCAGGATAATAATGGTGTCATCGCACTCAATCCAACATTAGAAACCAAAGCAATGGCTCCATATTTTGGATGTTTCAAAATTTATTTTGATGATATCTTAAAAAATCAAAACACCACTCCCCTTCAATTTGAAATCAGTTTTAAAGCCAGGACAACCCAGTGGCAATACTATTTTATCAATAAAAATTCAATTCCGTTAAACAATCCGGCCATAACTGAAAAAGGAGCAATTCAGTTTGAAGGTCCTCAGCAGGTAACGCTCCAAACGGGGGAAAAAGCACTTCTTTTTACATCAAATAATACCAACATTCAGCTTAGCGAAAAACCTAAATATAAGTTCGATTTAATCAATAAAAGCCCGCCTAATCAATCGGGTCAAACGAGTTCAAATAACAAAGTAATTATTAAAGGGTTACCTATTCCTGATGTTTCCCGAATGATAGTTGAAAACGGTAAAGAAAATCAAGTTGCATCACCCATGTATATCTATATATAAAAAGCAAATTAAAATGAACATTAAAAATTAAAATCAATGAATTTATCTACCATCCAAACTCCTGGTGTTTACATTCAAGAATTAAATGCCTTTCCAAATTCAGTTGTGGCAGTTGCTACGGCTGTACCGGCATTTATTGGATACACACCACAAGCTTCTTACGAGGGTAAATCGTATACGAATGTACCGGTAAGAATCACATCGTTCTCTGATTTTCAGGCGTTCTTTTGTTTACCAGACCCACCGCTTCCTGCGAGTCCGGCTAAACAATATAGTCCTGAATATTATTTAGTACAACAAAAAAGTCAGCCTGCAAAAGGAGATTATATGTTGATCAACGGATCTTACTATTCTATAGTTCCGGATCCCAATACGGTATATTATCTGTATAACAGCGTGAAGCTTTTTTATGAAAATGGCGGCGGCGATGCTTATATCGTATCTGTTGGTTCATATGGACCTCCATCTCAAAAGCCAATGACTCCTGGTACACCCATTGTGAATCCGAATGTACAGTTAAATGACTTATCTAATGGTCTTTCCTTACTGCTAAACGAGCCGGAACCAACCATTTATATCTGCCCTGAAGCAACTTTATTAAATCTTGCAGACAATGGTACCCTTATGCAGTCAATGCTTCTTCAGGCTACCAAAATGCAGACGGCCATGTGTTTGTTTGATATTATTGGGGGCGACGATCCGGATCCGATTTTGTACACTCAGGACATTACAAATTTCAGAAATAACACAGGTGCTCAGGGTCTGAATTACGGAATGGCTTACTATCCATTTATCGGAACTACCATCATGCAAAATTCGGATATTGATTACACGAATTTATTTGGCGGAGATATCAAACAACTCGCACCGATTCTTAATCCGCCAAGCGCACCAAATCAAAGCGTAGCTACAATTATTGCCAATATTCAAAACCCGGATAGTGGTTTAAGTGTTACTCAAAATAACAATGCACTTTTAATTGCCAGTCCGGTATATGCACTAATTGTAAAACACGTATTAAGCGATGCCAATATTCTGCCTCCAAGTGGTGCTATGGCGGGAGTTATTACTACTACAGACAACGCAGTAGGCCCTTGGCAGGCTCCGGCAAATACCTCTATTGTAGGTGCAGCTTCCTTGCCAATCAGTATTTCTGAAAGCCAGCAGGCAAACTTAAACGTTGATGCCGTTTCGGGTAAATCTATCAACGCAATCAGAATGTTTAACGGACTTGGTATTTTAATCTGGGGGTCAAGAACGCTGGATGGAAACAGCCAGGACTGGAGATATATTCCGGTAAGAAGAACTATGATTTTCCTTGAACAATCTTGTAAGCTGGCAACTCAGGCTTATGTATTCCAGCCAAATGATAAAAACACCTGGGAAGCCGTAATTGCTATGATCAGCAGTTTCCTTACCTCTATCTGGAAACAAGGCGGTTTGCAGGGTGCAAGTGCATCAGATGCTTTCTCTGTTGCCTGTGGATTAGGTTCTACAATGACAGCAGATGATATTTTGAACGGATTTATGAATGTTACCGTAAAAGTAGCTGTTGTACATCCTGCCGAGTTTATCGTGCTGACATTCCAACAGCAAATGGCAACTTCAAGTTAATCAAATAAATAATCCCGTAAAATATTTAATTTAAAATAAAATAATATGGCAACAGATGACGGAAGCGTACAAGGCGCAACATGGCCCATGCCAAAGTTCAGGTTTGAAGTAGACCTGGGAACCGAATTAACAAAAGTAGCTTTTCAGGAAGTTACAGGAATGGATGTCGAAAACCAAATTATAGAGTATCGTAAAAGTAACAGTCCGCTTTTTTCTGTAGAAAAAATGCCCGGAATTACAAAATACGGCAACGTTACCATGAAGCGAGGCATTTTTGTAAACGACAATACTTTTTGGGACTGGCACCAACAGGTGGTTATGAATACCATTAAGAGAAGAACAGTAATCATTAAGCTTTTGGACGAAAAAGGCGGTGTAACCATGCAATGGACACTCAATAATGCCTGGCCAACCAAAATCACCAGTACGGATTTAAAATCTGACGGAAACGAGGTTGCTGTAGACACTATAGAAATTGCACACGAACAGCTAATCATCAAAAATGGTGGTAAGTAGTGATTATCCGGTAAGCTTTTATTTTACACTCTCTTTTTCGGGTGTAGATGCGGCTTTCAAAGAGGTATCGGGAATCTCAAAAGAATTAAGTGTTGAAGAAATTGTTTGCGGAGGCGAAAATCGTTTTAAATATCGCCTCCCAACCGTTTCTACCAGCCAGAACCTTGTTCTTAAAAGAGCAGTTGTACCTGTCGGATCCCAATTGGTGAACTGGTGTTCGAGCTGTATTGATCAGGGACTGGCTAATACGATTCAGCCACAAAATGTGATTTTAAGTTTACTGAATGCCAATGGTATCGTATGCATGCAATGGACATTCAATAATGCTTATCCGGTTAAATATGCTGTTTCTGACCTAAACTCTCAGGAAAGCAATATTGCGATAGAGTCTATCGAACTCGCCTACACCTATTTTGACATTTCATCAAATAAAACATTTGATAACCTTTTTACTAAATAATTATGCCAATAGAAATAAGAGAACTCATTATTAAAACCGAAATCACCACTGCCAATTCTAAAAACTCTTCGGCAGTAAAAGAAAAAGAATTATCGGTTTTAAGAAAACAGGTGCTTGAAGAATGCAGAAGGTTAATTGCCGAAAAAAAAGAGAATACCTATAAACGCTAAATACGAAACAAATGGCCAGTCTGGAATTAATGAAAATAACAGGATATACCGATGAAGAATTTCAAAACAAATTCTCAGCAGCCCCGTATACCTTTATGATTAATCCTGATACCATCAAAATACAAAAAAGCATTGAATATAATGAACAGCAGGCGCCTGCAACAAGCTCTGCTTCTCAAAAATATAAAAGCACCCCGAGTGATAAATTAAGTTTTGAAATGGTAATAGACTGTTCTGGTATTGTTGATACAAAGCGTATTGATATGGCTAAAGAAATAAAAGCTCTTGAAACCATTATTTATACGTATAATGGTAAAATTCACCGTCCAAATTTTGTAAAAGTACAATGGGGACAGAATATTACTTTCAATGGTGTACTTGACTCTATAGATATTTCATATACTTTATTCAGACCTGACGGAAGTCCTTTACGGGCAAAAATAGCTCTGGCATTCAGCCAGTATATTTCTCCCAAATCAGTAACCATGATTGACGCTCCGCAATCGCCCGATTTAACACATATTGTCAATGTAACAGAGGGAATGTCACTGCCTCAGCTGTGTTTACAAACCTGGGATGACGACTCGCTTTATATACAGGTTGCACAATTTAACAACCTGAACAAATTCAGAAACCTCAGCGGTATTAATAAATTAATTTTTCCACCTATAAATCCATCATAATGAGTGCTTCAACCGAAATAGCAAGTGGCGGAATTGCAACATTCGCAGTAAAAGTCAACGGAAGTACCATTCCTGACGAACTAAGTGTGCTGTCTGTTCATATAGAAAAAAAAGTAAACCGTATTGCTCTTGCTAAAATTGTAATTTTAGACGGAGAAGCCAATACAGGTACATTTCCTGCAAGTTCATCAGATACTTTTGTTCCCGGTGCAACAGTAAGTATAGAAGCCGGTTATGATAATACAAATACCGTTATTTTTTCGGGTATAATCATGGGGCAGTCCATACGGATTGATGAATTAGTCGGATCTGCTTTAGAAATAGAATGCAGAGATGCTGCAGTAAAAATGATTGTTGGAAGAAAAAGCCTTACCTATTCTAAACAGAAAGACAGCGATATCATTTCATCCATTATCGGAACGTATGGATTATCTTCAGACGTAACCGCAACAACTACACAATGGCCGGAACAGGTGCAATATTATGTAACCGACTGGGATTATATCTTATCTCTTGCTGAATCAAACGGATTAATCGTAACTACTATAAACGGAAAAGTTTCTGTTACTGCCCCCGACAGCAATACAACCTCTGTACTTACGGTAACCTATGGCAACAGCCTGCTTGAATTTAATGCTAAACTAAACGCAACAACACAATTAGGAAGTGTTACTTCAAATACCTGGGACTATAAAAATCAGGCAGTTGCTAATAGTAATGCAACTCCAAATGTAACCGGAGCCGGAAATTTATCATCTGAAAAATTATCCGGGGTTGTAGGTCTTTCAACTTTTCAATTGCAGACCTCTGCCCCATTAGAAACTGCAGATTTAACCAATTGGTCAAAAGCCCAAATTATTAAAAGTGAATATTCGAAAATAATTGGTGAAGCCAAATTTCAGGGGACAAATTTAGTAGATCCCGGTAAATACATGACATTTGATGGCGTTGGAGACCGATTTAACGGAGATTATATTATTTCAGGAGTCGTTCATGATTTATCACTGGGGAACTGGGTTACTCAAGCTTCTTTTGGTCTTTCGCCTTTTTGGTTTACTGAAGAACCCGATGTTATGTCTCCTCCGGCTTCAGGTCTTTTGCCCGGAGCAAGAGGTTTATTTAACGGAACGGTGAAACAAATGTATGAAGATCCTGATTCTCAATTCCGAATTTTAGTCAATGTACCATTATTTGATGCCAATGGCGCCGGAATTTGGGCAAGACTTGCCAATTTTTATTCTACCAGTGGTGCGGGAGCCTTTTTTTTACCCGAAGTTGGTGATGAAGTTATTCTCGGCTTTCTAAATGAAGACCCACGCTATCCTGTGATTTTGGGAAGTTTATACAGTGGAACCAAAAATAAACCTTTTACGGGTTTGACTCCTAACGAGAAAAACTCCATAAAAGCTATTGTTTCCAAATCAGGAATTTCAGTAGAATTTGACGATGAAAATAAAATCTGGACTGTGGCTACGCCTAATAAAAACACTGTGATTATTAGCGATAAAGACAAAAAAATCACTATTCAGGATGAAAATCAAAATAGTATTGTCATGTCTAACAGCGGTATCGATATCTCGAGTCAGAAAAGCATCAATATTTCGGCTCAGGAAAGTGTAACTATCAAAGGAACACAGGGCGTTTCGATTCAGTCAAGCGGAGGCGATGTTGCAACTAAAGGGCTTAATATTAAGGAATCTGCAGATATGCAGTATTCTGCTCAGGGCGGACAAATGGCACAGGTGCAAGGCGGAATGGAATTAACACTCAAAGGCGCCATGGTAATGATTAACTAATTGTTGTTTTTGTGAAATGTGAATTGTTAGATGTGAATTGTAAACATTTCACAACCAACAAAAAACGGACAACAAACATCTTACATTTCACAAAAAACATTTTACAGAAAACAAATAACAAAAAAATATGCCACCAGCAGCAAGACTTACAGACTTTCACGAATGCCCGATGCAGACACCGGCATTACCTCCTATTCCGCATGTTGGCGGACCAATAGTGGGACCCGGACAGCCGAATGTTTTAATCGCAGGATTACCGGCAGCAAGGGTTGGTGATATGCTGGTTTGTGTAGGACCGCCGGATTCTATAATAAAAGGATCGGCAACAGTAATGATTGGCGGAATGCCCGCCGCAAGAATAGGTGATCAGACTGCTCACGGGGGATCAATTGTCCTTGGAGCATTTAATGTTATGATAGGTGGATAAGATTGCAGATCAGAAAGAAAATGTTTTTTTGGGATCAGGATGGGCGTTTCCTGTGTCATTTTCTGTGGGTAATCATCAGCTGAATTTATCAGCTAATGAAACCAATATAAACGAATCTATCAATATCATCCTGAATACCCGTAAAGGAGAACGTGTCCTTGAATCAAATTTCGGATCAGGATTACAGCAATTTATGTTTAGAAAAATCGACAATACTCTTAAAGGTGAAATTGTAGAAACTATTCAGTTTTCCTTATTAAAATATGAACCAAGAATAATAGTTCAGGAAGTTCGGGTTGCCGCCACAGATGTAATAAACGGTATCATCGAGATATTAATTATTTACATCTACGCCCAAACGAATACCAGACATAATTATGTTTTTCCTTTTCATTTGAAAGAAGGAACCAATTTAACCCAAAAATAAATGCTTATAATTGATCAAAATAGCGCAATAAATTCACTAAATGAGTCTCTCATTCCTGCTCCGGCTTTAATAGACGGAAGGACTGAGCAGGACTGGCTGCATTTTGTTGCCGAATTTAGCCGCTTAATCAATTTTTACAATGACACCAATACCATTGAAGGTAACTGGAATCCTTTTTTACTAAAAGATCCTGTGTTTTTAATGGCTTCTATATCTAAAACAAATTACAAAAGCCTGCACACTGTCTACAAGACAATTTGTAATGAGGTTCAAAAATCCTCACAAAATACCGTTGATGTCAGCCTGAATTCACAAGCTTTGAATAAATTATTTGACCACCTTAATAAAATCTATAAAATCATAGAAAGCTGGACAAATTATATGCTGAAATCAAGTGAAAAATATGATCTTAAAAATTATATTTTTCACGAAGTACAGACAAAACTGAGTATTGATTTCTGGGCTATTCAGTCCTTTAGACAATATTTATTCACTTCTCCTCTAAAAAACATTTTTATTGAATCAGTGCCTGAAAATGAGTTTATTTCATTTGACAGTAATCTGTGGAATATTAACAAAGACAAACTTCCTTTCTGGGAAATTTTCGGATTCGAAAGTGAGCAAATCGTCCTCAATGCATCAGAATCAATTGTTCCTTTCAGCTTGGGTGTTTTGACAAAAAAAGGAGATCAGCTATTTAATTCTTTAGAGACAATTATTCATCATTCTTCCAATGAATATAAAAAGTTAAGTCTGAAAAAAAGCAAATTCCCTGATACGACACTTTTACGTTCTTTTATCAAAATCCTAAAAATACAGCAGGATCAGTTAAACGGAATTTCGCAAAAACATCTTGATTTTTACTATCGTGATATTCTAAAACAAACCAAATTGCCTGCTTTGGCAGATAATGCCTTTTTATGTGCTACACTGTCCAAAACCGATTCTGTATTTAATTTACCTGCCGGGACTTTATTTAATGCCGGTACCGATGCCCAAAAGAATCCTATTGTATTTGCTTCACAAAAAAATACAGCCTTAAATCCGGCTGCTATTGTGAGCGTAAACACACTTTACGGCCAAAAACAGTCAAATCTGACTTCTTATAATTTGCAGCCTATTCAGCCTACAAGTATTCAAAAAGATGAAGATGGTAAAATAATAAGCTGGCCAACTTTCGGAAAAGCAAATCCAAATGCAGTTACTTCAAAAATCGGATTTGCATTTGCTTCTCCAATGTTATTATTACGCGAAGGACAAAGAGATATTACTTTTACCCTTGAATTTGATTCAGCATTAGATTTAACCTTATTACAAGGTGCCAATTATTTCTTGAGTACTCAAAAAGACTGGCTGGAATTAAACCTGAAACCTTCGGCTTTTCAGTTAATAGAGGGGCAAAACAATATTGCAACTATAACCATCGGCCTTGACCCTGCCGTGGTCGCAATAGAACCTTTTTTGGTTAATCCTGATAATTTAGAAACCAAATGGCCAATATTTAAAATTTTATTCAATTCCGTTATCAACCCAAATACACCTCCAAAAGTACTTTCTATCAGAATTGAGGTTAAGGTTATTGATGTTAAAACATTTCAGTTGTACAATGATTTTGGAGAATTAAATACTAAAAACCCTTTTCCTCCTTTTGGACCTATTCCGTTAGAAAATGCCAATTTTATTATTGGAAATAATGAAATATTCAGCAAACCGCTTGATAATTTTATATTGGAAATCAACTGGGATAAGCGCCCTTCAGATTTTAAAACGTATTACAAACAATATAATGATTACATCGGGCCTGTTCCTGCGTCAGCGACTGCCTCTCCAACTCTGGGAGAAAAATTAAGAAATATAATCGGATTCCATAAAGAACCTGTCTATGCTGTGGATAACAGCGCTTTTACCAACGCCAGTTTTACTGTGGACTTTAATGTTCTTGAAAGTAAATCGTGGCAAAAACTTCAACTGGATAAAGTGTACAGTACAAACGGTAATGAAGTTTTTGCTCCCGCTGTCTATAATCCAAATCCTGTTTTTTTGTTTGATCCTGAAGACGGAGATCCGACAATGCCTTACGTTACAGACTCGAACAGCTATTATATGTATTCCAAAACCAATACATCTGCTTCTCAGGTGGTCATTGACAATTCTTTTTCTGTTGATCCTAATATTCAGAATGAACCTTTAAAATTCACTGACACCAGTTCATCCGGATTTATAAAGATGGTTTTATCAGGACCTGAGTATGGTTTTGGGTCAGAAATATATCCGAATGTCGTGACTCATATCGCTTTGGAAAATGCTAATAGTCTCGCAAGGGCAAGAGGAAAAAAAGATGCTGTATTTATTCCGTCTGCAAATTTGCCTTTTGCTCCAAAAATTAAAACTTTTTCAGCCAATTATTCGGCCAGTGTAACTTATAAACTGGATAACACTGCCGGGGAATATCCGTTGGACTATTTTCTGTATTCGCCATTTACAAATTATAAGATATATGATAATTCTGTGGCGTATCAAACAGATGCAACAGCATTCAATACAGCTATAGTTGGCTCATCATCGGCTACAGCAGGTTTACCGCTTTATCCTTCTTTTGATTATTCTGGCGGATTATTTATAGAACTCGAAAATTTAATTTGCAACAGCACTTTGAATTTGTATTTTGAATTAGCCCGAAATTCAGCCACAATAGCTCAGGACGAAAGTATTACTTATTTTTATCTGAACAACTCGGGCTGGAATGAAATAAAACCATTATCAGACGAAACAAATCAGTTTAAATGTCCCGGAATTATTGAGCTTCCTATTCCTGCTGACTGCAATAATAACGGAATTTACATGGGAGGAAAAAACAACTGGATTTCAGTTGTAGTTTCAGGAAACCCTGACTCCTACTCTAACACAACATTTTTACAGACAAACGGATTTGCTGTACAACGAACCGGAACTGAATTTTTAGCAGATTCACAGATTCCTCAAATAATCAGCGGTACGATAACCAAACCACAAAATGCTATTCCGCAGATTGCTGCGTTAATTCAGCCATTTCCTTCTTTTGGAGGAAAAGCAGCCGAAAATGAAACCCATAAAAACCAGAGAGTCAGTCATTCGATCAAAACAAAAAACAGGGTGATTACAACTGCTGATTATTACACTTTAATCACTCAGCAATTTGATGAAGTTTATTATTCAAAAGTAGTAACTAAAAAAAACGACAATAGCTGCAATGTTTATCTGGTAAAAAAAGTAGTCAGTGATTCAGATAGCAATGCTTTTGTTCCTTTAGTTTCCAGTTGCCTTGAAAGTGAAGTCGAAGCTTTTTTAAAAGAAAGCTCCTCTCCTTTTGCCAACATTTCAGTTTCAAATTTTAATCTGGAATATGTTACTGTTTCTGCCAAAATAGTAATTAAAAGCGGTTATCAGCCCGTTCTTATTCAAAAAAATATAAATCAGGCTTTAAAATTATATCTGTCACCGTGGATTACCACTGATGTTTCCCAGACAGAAATTGACACTACACTGATTGATGCTAAAGTAAGCACCTTTATTCAAAGTATCGAAGGAGTTGCTGTAGTAGAAAATGTATCGTTTTCCAGCTATTTTATCAATTCAGAAACAGGCATACAGACAAATTGCAAAACAGATAAATCAACACTCAAAGCTTATGGAGCAACGACGCTTTTAGTCTCGGCTCCTCAACATAATATCACTTTTTAATCAGCAATGGATACAGTTAATTACATAACAAAAGCACCGCTTCCTTCGCATCAGAATTTTTCTTTTCTGAAAAATGAAGCTATGACTTATATCCAGAAGCATGTTGGAAGTGAATGGACAAACTTTAACCCAAGCGATCCCGGAATGACGATTCTGGATCAGTTTTGTTATGCCCTTACCGAATTAGGGTATTGTATTGATTTTAGTATCCCGGATATTTTAACGGACTCTAACGGAACTATTGAAATTAAAAACCAGTTTTATCTGCCTAATGAAATCCTTACGACCGCTCCATACACTATCGACGATTACAAAAAATATCTGATTGATGGTATTGAGGATGTGTTTAACATAAATATCATTTGCTACAACAATAATATTTTTCCCTTTAACAAAGTATATCAGGTCTATCTTTATGTAAATCCTGATATTGCAGATCCTATACAAATTGCAGGTATTTGTAAATCGGCATTTTATCTGCTGAATAAAAGTCGGAATTTAGGCGAAATATTTAATGAACCTGTAGCATTACAGCCTGTAAACTGCTGGATTGGCGGAAGAATCGAACTTGAAAAAGAGGCTAACCCATATACTGTTTTACTGGCCCTTCAGGAGGCTGTACGAACTTATATATTTCCTAAAATAGCCCAGACCAATTATGATAATTTAATACTGGCCGGCTATAATCCTGCTGAAATTTATGACGGTCCCTATTTAAAAAATGGCTGGATTATAACCGAATCATTAGTTGACAAAATCGATACTTTGCAGGTAATAGATTTGGTTTCGGTAATAGAATCTGTAGACGGAATTGTTTCAATATCAGGTTTACAGCTTTATCAGAAAGGAAATATTGTTTCTGTACTTCAGGCTGCCCTAAACCAAATTTTATCTATTGATATTCTGGCTTCATATCAGAATAATAAACTGATATTGAGCAGTAACGGAAAAGATTTGCCTGTTGATTTCTTTAGACCTTTATTGGTAAACATTGATAATTTTGAAGAAACTACAAGTATTATCAACAATGCTTCAGGTTTAAAATTGCCAAAAAGTTACTTCAGGGATATTAACACCTACTACTCCATTCAAAATACATTTCCGGCGCAGTACAATATTGGAGACGATACTGTTGTGGATGAGTCAAAACCTGTTCAGGTAGCACAGTCACGTCAATTAAAAGGCTATTTGACCTTATTTGACCAAATATTGGCCAATCAATTTTCGCAATTGGCTAATATCTCCAAATTGTTTTCTTTTAAAAATGCGGTTTGCGGAGCTCCATCCGATGAAGAAAACTTTTATGCGGTAAAAGATAAATACGAACAGACACATCTGGAATATCCTGCGCCATACAAAATGTTTTCACCTAGTTATTTCTATCAGTCATTATACACTGTTCCTCATATTCAGCCTTTATTGAAAGACAGTACAACTTTTAATTATAGCTACGGCAATGAATCACCAGCTGAATTAAAAGAAAAAAGCTGGCTCGAATATCAACAGGATCCTTACAATCCATACATATTTGGATTAATGAAACTTATGGAACAGGAAAACATCAATCTGGACCGAAGAAATAAGTTACTGGATCATTTACTTGCCCGTCATGGCGAATCGCCTATAGTAATGGATTCTATTATCGAAGATACCGTTTACACCGGAGATAAAAGAAAAGACCAGATTATCTTAAAAAGCCTGTATTTGCAGAATCTTGGGCTTTTATCATACAACAGACAAAAAGGATATGACTTTTTGAGCGCTTCGAAAATAGTACCTTTTATAGATGGAAAACCTGATACTAATTTGCCAAAAATCAAAGAAAAACATTTCCGTCTTATTAATGAAAACACTTCTGATTTTATATTTAAATCTGAACAAATTAATAAAAAAGAGAAACTACACGAAGACGACTTCAATAACTTTTCGGGCTTGGAATTAAAACTGAATTTACTATTTGGCTTAAAAAATATCTATTCCAATTTCATTTCAACGCAATTGGATCTTCAAAAAAGTATTCTGGAAAGTCAACTGAACAGTGACACATCCAAAACTATCCGAAAAGCGTTGTGGTTTACCGAAAAAAGACACGGAAGCCTTCTTCTGGAAACGGTGCTACTCTTAAAACAATTAAAATTTAATCTCGAAATCATAAAAGAGAATCAGGTAAACTATGCGACTTACAGCATTGAAAACATTGATTTTCAATCGGTAACCAATATAAACTATATTTTAAACACGACGGACGACGCAACACTGGATGCACAGTTACAGCAAGAGTACTTACAGTTTTCTGACACAAAATATTTCTTTATTGCCCGCAACGAAACCGTTGACGATCAAACCGATTTTGTAAAAACGGCAATTGCCAATTATTCTTTCCGTATCACCATTGTATCTGATAATGACAAAATAACTATTAACTCTAAAATCTTTAAAAAAAGCACCTTTTTGATCTTACCGAATTTTATTCCGCTATTTCAAACTGCTGAATTTAAAAAACGATTAAAACAGTTTCTTAAAATCAATCTCCCTGTAAACGTGAGCTGCGAGTGTCTTTTTTTAAGCAGTCAGGAACTGGAAAGTTTTATTCCTGATTATATGTTCTGGTACGAAAGTCTGCGATACAAAAACGAATCGATTCCAATAAAAACAGATTATGAAAATCCGTCTGTAGAATCCTCTGAGAAAACAGCGGCTATAAATCCTGCTCAGTCTGCAATGAATCTTATCAACAGTTTAACCTCAATTTTAGAAACAAAAAATGGAAGAAATTAACCGCCATATTGTATCAAGCCTGAAGTGGGATACCACTTTTGACCAAAAAGAAGAAGGTTACAAACTTCAGGACCGTTTAAGTACCTGGAGCAAGATCTCATTGCCGGGAGAAGCCGCCAATATCTTTAACGAGCTTTGTCCGCCTGAGCAAAGCTGGAGAATCGAATCATTAGAATTAGACCTTGGCACCTGCGATTATGACGATCTTGAATTTGATTTGAGCATCAAAATACGCAATCAGCTGAAAGAAAAAATAGCCGAAATGATTATCTACCAAAATAATCAGAAGAAAAACCTGATTTCGGTTTACAACAAAGAAAAATCGATTCTTGAAAATCTTATTGTTTTTTTAATGGAAGGTTATCTTCCGTGGAATTATCAAAATAAAGAAGGGTCGATCAACGAAATAATGGCCGAACTGCTTCAGAATAATTTAGGGGAAGTTATTACTGTTATCAAAAAAGCCGGAATTACACATGAACAGGTACGAAAAAGACTTGCCTGGCAATTTAACGAAAGCAACATAACCAAAATAATTGCGGCTCTTGAACCTAATAACAGTCATACAATAGTTGAATTTACGTCGGTTATGACGAAACTTCAGGTAAAGGAAACGATTATTCAGACCAGTGCTCTTAATTTCAAAAAAAATCTTTGGTTTTTTATATTCAACTTTCTGCTGCTGGAACGCGGAACACTTTTCAATAAACTGGCATTCATGAAGAGCAGTATTCTTCAAATGGCAAATCATTACAATATTTCGTATGCCGAACTTATTTTACTGATTGAAAATACGATTGATAAACTTTCGGACAAAACAAGTCAGGACAACAATTTTATCGCTTCCCTGAAAACGCTTACTCAGGAATTTGAATCGCAAAAAAAGGAATATTATAAACCTGAAAAAAGCGCAGATTACTGGACTATTTTCGAACAATTATTACAAAACAAAGCCAATAGAAAATCTCAAACCGATAAAAACAACCTAAACGAACTCATTGTAGCGCTCAGTAACGAAAATATATACAAATTTAACACCATTGTAAATCGTTCTTTAAATAACGAAAATATCCTTATTGCACTGATTCAGGATTTAAATGAAACCTCACTAAGCATATTATTTTCCAATCTGGATACGACCTCATCATTATTGAATCTGGATACCATAATTTGCCTGAACAAACTGGGCAGTACTCTCAAACTAAAAACAAACAGTAAAATATTATGGGAAATTGGAATTGTTTTTCTGCTAAAAAATAAAACTGCAAATCACAATACCTTCCTTTTGCACTGTATAAAAGAATTAAGCAAAAAAAATAATCTTGATCCGGAACAGCTGTTGGAATCTTTTACCAGCGCCAGAATTCCTTCAGCTATAAAAAACAATAATTCTGAAATAATTTACAACAGCCTGAATACTATTTATTGCAACGAAATTGAACTTAAAAATTCGAATTATCCTGCTATTCATTTTAAAAACCTGTTGCTAAAACTGGAAACACAATTACAAAAAACATCATCAAAAAACGAACTTTTTATAGATCTGCAAAGGTCACTTATCAAAAATATTACACTGCACCCCAAAATGGCTTTTGAGGTAATGCTTTCTTATGGCAATAAAGATTTACTAAAAAAAATACTCCCTCTGGTTCTTAACCGAGAATTGTTAGAATTATTGGTCAAAACAGCCAATTATAAGAAAACGAAGCTGGTAGAAACGATTCAGGTTGTGTACGAAATTTTGAATGCCAAAGAAAAATACAATTTCCCCGAAGAACTTCTTACCGATGATTTGCTGCTTTTGGGTATTCAGGAAATACTGCTTCATCCGGAGCATAATTCATCTTTATTTCTTGAAACCATTATTATTCAGCTATCAAAAAAAGTAACCAATACAAAACGTAAAAATTACTTTCAGTTTATCATGAAATTGCTACAGTCCAAAAAAATTAAATCTTTTGGCGTTGCGGTGAAAAACACTTTTTTAGATCAGTTAAAAAACAATAATTCTATAGATATTTTAGAACTCGCCCTTCTGATTCAGAGTACTTCTCAACAAGCACAGTCTGAGTTGTCACATTTACTGATTCTAAATTTTGATGATTCTAAATTTGTTTTACTTCGAAAAAAAGATGAAAAAGAAAGTCTGGCTATCATGCATTATTTTTTAAAGAACGGAATAGCCTTAAAAAACAGCTGGGTCATAGAACATTCATCTATACTGGCTAAAAAACTAAAAAAACACTCAAAAGGGCAAATTACCAGTGAACTGAATGAGCTATTCTGGATTACTGTTTTAAAATATCCTTCGTATAAAGGAAACGAAATCCTGTTTCAGAAAATGCTTGAAAAGGCTCTTGAAAACTATATTAAAACCAATATTGAAAATAATAAAAATCCTCTCATAAATCATATAAAACATCTTCATAAAAAAGATTTAAAAGCCAGGTTTCTACCCTCTTTTATAGAAATTCCAAAAGAGGAATACGAGGAAGACATTACTGAGGATGACAGGATTGATAATGATATCATTCAGGATAAAAAAGCGAAAAACAAACCCCTTTTGCCTCAAAGGAAATTATCCGAAAAGGAACAAGTGGAATGGTTTTCACTTATTATTTGCCAAAAACAAATTCCACTTGGTTTTGGTATTCCGGGAACCATTGATATCAAAGAATTACTTGACGAAATCATCCTGAAACATCCTAAAATATTCTTCAGGATTATCAAAAAAGAATTCATAGCCGAGGCACAAATGGACTGGCTCTGCCGAAGTATTGATTTTAATAGTTTATGCAAAGCTGTCAGTGAATTGGATAAAAATAAGGAATCGTATTTAAATATCCTGAAAAAATTTCATTATGCTTTGGGAACACTTACTATCAAAGGGATTGCATCAAAAGAAATACAAGTCCTGTTGTTAAGGAAACTACTGAAAGCTGCAGCAAATGATAACTGGAAAATCATTTCAATTGATAAAATCTGGAATGAACTAATCTGGGAAATTGTGACAAAAAAAGGAATTGACAAGAAAAGTTTCCTAATGGATATTGAAAAACATATTTATCAGTTTCCATTGTCCTTGCAGCTCAGTTTCAAACAACTAATCAATTCTGAAAAGCAAACCATTCAGGCCTTAAAAAATATTGAAATGATTGAAAAAATAGAAACCATAAAAATGAATAAAAGTGTAAAAACACCAATTAAAGAAGGCATTCCGGTAAGAAATGCCGGAATCGTACTCCTGAACAGTTATATTGTTATGCTGTTTGAGCGGCTTAATCTGGTAAGAGACAACGAATTTACGAGTACCGAAAACCAGATTCGTGCTGCACAATACCTGCAATACGTGGTTACCGGATTAACAACAACCGAAGAAGCTTATTTGCCACTAAACAAAGTTCTCTGCGGATTATCCATGATGCATGCTATACCGGATGAAATAGAAATTTCGACAGCCGAAAAAACACTGATAAACGGTCTGATCACAGCTGCTATTTCCTACTGGGCTGTAATTGGCGATTGCTCTGTTGATGGTTTTAGAGGAAACTGGCTTGTTCGTGACGGCATCCTGACAGAATTGGAAGACAGATGGGAACTCACGGTAGACAAAAGGGCTTATGATATCTTAATCAGTAAATCGCCTTTCGCCTTTTCGATTATAAAATATCCATGGATGGACAAACCATTGCATGTAAACTGGCCTTATTAATCAATCTAAAAATTACAAATACGATCTATTAAATTAAAAATTAATCATTAAAAAATCAATTATGAACAGCTACAGTGAAAATTTACATTCCAGTGTATTGGCTTCATTAGAAAGCCAGGAGGTGAATCAGAAAAAATTGGAATCACAATTAAATTCATCCATGTTTACACTTTATTATGCCGAAGGAGCAGAAATTGTTACCAATGATAAACTAGAATCGGCAACGAAAAAATACAATCAGGCACAGGCGGTTAAAGAAGAGGCCGTTAAGAACAAAAATATTTCTACAAATATTGTATTGTCTGCCACACTTCAAAACACCAACACTTCCCAATCGGTAACGAATGGGGCAGTAAGTGCTGCCAATATTCAGGTTGCTACCAATGCAATTGTGAGACTGGCAAGTGATATGGGAAGCATTTTTAGTATTATCAATGCAGCAGATTACGGAACTCAGATTTATCAGCAGAGTATCGAAGCTTATAACCTGATGAACAGAACAGCTTATCTTGCCGAAGTGGCTTCTCAGCATGCGATGGAGGCTTCTGCAGCAATAGCCGAAGTATCATCATCGACAGTACAGGATAAGGCAAAAGCTACAGACACCTCTGTAAACAATCTGTTGCAGATAGCCAATTCAGATTTTACAGCGACAGCAACAGTAGTTGCCACCGACAATGATGCAAAAGCAGCTGCCAGCGTAAATACAAAAAGTGCACAGGGAGCAATCGAAGCCAACAAAGTAGAACTTGAAGCAGCAAAAGTAGCTTATCTTCTTAACAACAAAAGCCTTAATTACAATTTAAGAGTTGATGTCCCTAAGAATTCAGCCGATTCTTATACCGTTTCATTTGACTATTTCAAAGCACCGTTTAAATCCGGTGAAAAAGGCACAAACACCCCTCCTCTTGGATTAGATAACCCGGTAAAAAGCTACAACCTGTTTTTGGTGAAGGACAGTAAAAAGTCTGTTTTTTCAGCATCTGTAGCAGAAGAATTAATAGGTAATCCACTTCAGCATATTGAGATTATTCCACTTGCCCAGTTAACTCCTCCTGCCGGTTCTCCTTCTAAAGCAGATTTAACTACAAGTCAGGCTATACTTTCTAACTACGAAGCTTATTTTAAAGCAACAGAAAATCTAAGATTATCACAACAAAGTGTAACTGAAGCAAAAGATAATCTGAATGATTCTAAAGCTGCTTTAGCATTAGCAACAAAAGAAAAAAGTGATGCTGATGCTGTTGCAATACATGCAAAAAACAATGTTAACAGATTAGCCAAAGATTTAGCTGTTGCCAAAAATGATGCGGCTAAAACAGCAGAAGCAGCTAAAAAAGAGCCTAAAAACGAAGAACTTGCCAAAGCTTCGGTACAAGCTGCCAAAAAGGAGAAAAAAATTGATCAGGAACACGAAATTGCTAAACTTATCGAAATAAAAGCAACAGATTCAGCTAAAGTAGCTGCAGACAGCCTGAAAATTGCCAACGCCAACGCAACGAATGCTAAAATCGAATTAGCAGAAGCAGAAGCTTTGGTTGCCAAAAACGAAAAAGATCTTGAAACTGCTGAAATTGCTTTAAAAGGAACAAAAGAGGTCTTTAAAACCATTAAAACATTAGAATTAATGGACTCAGATAATGATATGCTTGTTTTAGGAGAAAAATATGTGATTTTCCTTTTGACTGTTTTTACAGACGATTATAAAAAAGGAATAAACACCTATGATGATTTTCTGTCGGCTCCATCTGAAACTTTTAGCTTAAAGAAAACATTAAAAGCTGTAAAAGACATCAGCATTGTACAAAAAACGGAAAAAAGTAATCCTGCTGGTCAGCCAATACTTTCACCTTATGCCATAAATTTTACAGTAAATAAAAATGATGATGCTATTACTGAATACAGATGTATGTTTTTGCCTTATAACGAAAACAGCTTTACAAAACACAATCTGGAACTCTTTGAAGAATCTATTCAGGAATCTGTCGTAACAGCTGAAATAACATCTTTAAAAAACGAAATTGATACCTACAATGCCGAATTGAGTTCTTTAGCAAATAAAAATAAGGATTTGAACAACGAGCTGACAGCACTTGATAAAGCTGATAATGAAAAATTTGAAGCTGAAACAACAAGAATTAAAACTGAGGAAAACAGTTATAGTCAGATTCAGGCAGAAATTAATTCACGTTTGGAAATCGCACAAACCAGACTGAACCATTTATACATTGGGCTTACAAAAATATTGACCCGAAAAACAGGTGATATCAAAAATACAAAAGCTTTTTTCTTCAATTTAAAATTAGCAGAAAACGTTCCTTCCGGCAATTATACTGTTGCTGCACCAATTTCAAAAAATTCGCTGACTTATGAAGTAAAAATCGATCCTGCAACAACTGATAATTTTGGTAATGCGCTGATAGATTCTAAGTCATATATCCCTGTAGTTCTGTCTTCTTACAAAGGAGCTGAAACAACTAAAAAGCAGTACAATAATAATTTATCAGATTGGGAAAACGAAGAAGCATTCACTTTCGCCATACACAACAATTCATAAACACTAACTTATTAAATCCGAAAATATGGACGCTACAATATTAAATTCAAATCCGAAGAGATATGGAATTACCGAAAAGAAAAAAGCTGATATCGATTTATTAACCGCTCAGGTAACAGACGCTCAGGCTGTTGTGGACCAGCAAACGACAGTTGTAGGTTCTTTAAATCAAAAATCGATAAAATATCAGGGATATTTAGTTGATGCAGAAAATTACAGAACTCAGGCAAAAAGCAACAAGCAGCTTGTAGATCAAGTCGTTCAGAACGCATTAGATTTATCTCAGAACTCTGAAATTGCTTTTTCAAAAATGACAATAGCAAATGATGCTACAGAAGAAGTTGCAAAAGAAGTTACAGATTTGATTAACAAACTGATTTATTCTGTAGAAATAATCAATAAACTATCGAATCTTGTTATTCGCAAAAAAGTATTAAATCCGCTTATATCAGATGATTTGATTACTAAAATCAACAATGCCGGTACCGATGCCAACAATGCAGTTGCACTTACACTGGTTGCTTTAAAATCAATATTCGCATCACAGTCATTGTCTTTGGAATCTGAAGCTGCTACAGCCCTTGAACAAAAACAGGCTTTGAATCTTTATCTGACACTTACAGGTAAAAAGAATCAAAACGATGCCTTGGTATTAGAAGGAAATAATTCGATTCAGGCTCTGATATACAAAGCAAATGACGAGGCAAAAGCCAATTATCTTGAGGCAAACAGTGCAAATGATGAAACCACTAGACAGCTAAATGTGGCAACCATTAATTTAAACAAAGCACAAATTGAACTTAATTCTCTACAGGCTGCTTTGGCTGCTGCAAATGCTGCTGCTCTGGCTTCTTAAAAATTTAAAACGTCCACTGTTCAGTAAAATTTACAGTGGACTATTAATCTGCTAATTTTCAGTTTTATGGATTTTTATAAAAATTTTTACAGACAGTTTTATTTAAAAACAGGCGGATTTTTACCCACTAAACCACTAAATCAAAATCTGTTTCCGGGAGATTATTTTCAAATTAAAAACGGTATGATTACCCTTTTGGGAAACATATACCGCAATGGTGTTATAGCTTCCGAGGATGTTGAATTAAGCCCTGTAATTAAACAGAATCCATCAAACTGGAACTTTAGCGATGGAATTTCGAAACCTTATTCCGGAAGAGGTCAGGCTAATAATGCAATCGAAGGGCAATTTGAATTCAGCAGGCAAATACTTGCTTTTGCAAATAAAGGAAGTTTTATTTTTAAAGCTGAAGAACCCGAATCTATAAAAATTAACAACTGGAATGATATTCAGCAGCAGTTAATTATAAAACTTACTCAAACCCTATTTTCCTTCCGCGAATTATATGTAGTTACAGAAAGCGCCACCGCAACCCAAACAACATTAGCTATTGCAGGTGAGGCAAATGCCGAACTGGAACTGGCAAGCGATGAGGAAAATTTTGGCTTAGTTGATATTTTCGGGCATCAGACCACCAAAACGATTCAGTCGAAAGATATTGACTATTACCATCTGGAGACCAAAAGAAGACCTGCTTATTTTAAAGCTAAAAAACTGGTTGTACAAGATGAAAAACTGGCTTATTTCATTAGTGATTTTTTAAATAAAAATTATAATTCAGGAGAATGGACAGATTCTTTTTTTGATTCTAATTTTCACAATGAAACAGATTACAGTTCGCAAATGATCATGCAGAACACGCAAGGTTATTTTCTGGACATGTTACAATCCGGTGAATTAAATCCCAACACGGCGTTATTGTATTTTAAATGGTCGGATGCTAATCTGGATGATGTAGAAAAACTATTTGAAAGCTATGGAAACTGAACAAAATAGTATCGCTCTGTATAGGGAAATGGACTGGCTGCAAAAAGTAATCGACCAGGTTATCTGCAGTTATCTGCTTCAGGAAGGTCATGAAAATCACTGGATGGATATTCCTTTTCCCGAAACTGAAGAAGATACAGAAGACAGTGCTTATTATCAAAAATTAAAAGAATGGAACCTGAATCTATACGAAAGGCTATGTCTGGCCTTGATTATAGCCCCTCAGATAAGACCGGAAGTACTGGATATTTTTTTTAGCAAAAATGCGATGTACGATCGGGGTTTTACAGAATTTGGAGGAGTAATAAACAAAAGCCACAGCGGATTTTTACCCACAGGTCAGACCTTTTCATTTTTAATTACAGCTGTTAATCCTGAATTGAGAATTGAAATGCTGAATATCCTGAGCCCGAATAACATTCTTTCAAAAGAACAGATTTTAATTTTAGAAAACACAGAATCCAATACACCGCTTTTAAATCAGACCATTTCTATTAACGAACGCTGGCTGCATTATTTTATAACAGGGAAATTACCCAAATTAGAGCATAGTGTTTCGTTTCCGGCGCAGCAAATTTCAACAAAAATGAACTGGGATGATCTTGTTTTGGAAAATCATGTGATGGAGCAGGTTTTAGAAATTGATGCCTGGTTAAAACATGGCCAGACCTTAATGTCCGAATGGGGTCTTGAAAGCAAAATTAAACCCGGTTACCGGACTCTTTTTTACGGACCTCCGGGTACAGGAAAAACACTCACTGCATCCTTATTGGGAAAAAGTACCAATCGGGAAGTTTATAGGGTTGACCTTTCTATGATTGTATCTAAATATATTGGAGAAACCGAAAAAAATCTCTCGAAAATATTTGATGTGGCTCAGCATAAAGACTGGATTTTGTTTTTTGATGAAGCTGATTCGCTCTTCGGAAAAAGAACACAGACATCTTCATCAAACGACCGGCATGCCAACCAGCAAACTGGTTACTTATTACAAAGAATTGAAGATTTCCCGGGAGTTGTCATTCTGGCATCAAATCTAAAAGAAAACATGGACGAAGCTTTTTCGAGAAGGTTTCAATCGATGATTCATTTTACGATGCCAAGTCCTGAAGAACGTATGATCTTATGGAAAAATGCCTTTTCAGGAAAATGCCAGTTAGATCCCGATATTGATATTGAAAACATTGCTGAACAATATGAACTCGCTGGTGGAGCAATTATCAATGTCTTAAGATATTGTGCCCTAAAAGCCATCCAAAAAAATGAAACTCTTGTTGGTTATCAGGATTTGCTTGAAGGAATTCGACGCGAATTTAAAAAGGAAAACAAAACAATTAGTCTGACACAAATGAATTGATTATGAAGAAGACAGACGACAAATCTATATCCATAATCATCAAAAAGCAACTTTATTCACATGAGGCGGAATTAAAATTGGGAGACTGGAAAAATCAGTTTCATCTCGATTATGTAAAAACACTTATTGCAATGGCTTTAAACTACTGCACAGAAAATAATGACTTGGTAGTAAATGGTTATCTAATTACAGATAAAGCCCTTTATCTGATAGTAAAAACTAATGATAAAACATTTGATTCATCCATAAAAAAAATAGAAAACCATATTCATTTTTTACTTGAAAATCATACAAAAGAATTGAAAAGCATTGACAAATATAATTTTGAAACAAATGATGAAAACACGTTTTTCTCTATTAGAAAACCATTATTTAAAATATATCCGTTAAAAAATGAACATTTAATTCAGCTGCTGACAGGAAAAAAAGTAACACTTACCTATTTTGACAGAAAACTGGAAGATTTAAAGTTATTGATCCGAAATCATCCATTTTGTTCTGCAATTGATTATTCTGGAGCTATTGGACCTGTTGAAGTTGGATTACTCCATGATTAAATTTAAATTTTAAAAAGATGAAATATCAGGAAAATATATCTGAAAATAAAACAAAAGCAACTGCTGCAAGTACGAACAGCGGAACAACAGCGATTCAATTAAAAGATAACAGGGAATTTTCAACAATTCAAATGGTCCTCAAACCCGGAAAAAATCCGGCAGTTGAAGCCAACCTAATTAGCCAATATCATGCAGATGAAGATAACGGAGATGCTATTAGCATAACCAGCCATAAAGCTCAAGACCATCAAAATGCTATTAATCATTACAAATCTGCTATTCGAAGACGTAAGTCTGCAGGAAGAATGCATGTTAATCAGGATGGAGGCCATCTTATGGCTATACAAACACTAAATCAAAAAATTCAGACTCGTCAGGCAAAAATTTCCGGAATAAATACACAGGCGCAAACAGGTAAAAAACCTAAGTTACCCTCTTTAAAATGGTAATAAAATAATTTAAAAAACTATCTAAAGATTCAGAATCTGAAGACAAAAGCATATCTGTAATAAGCAAATTTTATCAAATAAATCTTTAAAGTAACTTAATTTATAAAATTATGAAACAGTTGTATGATAAAACAAATGGCAAAGAAACCCAATCTCCAGCAGCCAATTTAAATGATAAAACCATTCAGAATAAAGCAAAAACGTTACAGGATAATCGTTCTGCATCTATTTTACAAAAAAAAACAAACAAAACAGGTTTGCCGGATAACTTAAAATCAGGAATAGAAAATCTTTCAGGATATTCTATGGATGATGTAAAAGTACATTACAACTCTGACAAACCTGCACAGATAAATGCACATGCTTATGCACAGGGTACAAATATCCATATTGCATCTGGTCAGGAAAAACATTTACCGCATGAAGCCTGGCATGTCGTACAGCAAAAACAAGGTCGGGTAAAACCGACAATGCAGATGAAGGGTAAAGTAAATATTAATGATAATAAAGGTTTAGAAAGTGAGGCTGATGTAATGGGTTCAAAGGCTACTTCTCATAGCTCATCTGTTCCCATTCAACGAAAAAAAAACAGTACATTTAATAATGCAACTGTACAAAGAGCCGTATACCAAACCCAATCTGGAAAAAACTGGAAATCCTCTGAATTGGGAGACAGACTTTTTCCAACAAAAAAAGCAGCTGAAGCCGCTGCCATAAGCAGTAGGATACCAATAGGATACGGTGACAACCATCAAACCTTTAGAGACCAAACTAGGCCACTTGCCAGTGCTGTAAGGACTGCAGCATTTGAAGCCCATGTGAAAAAAGTAGGAAGTGCAGACGGATTTGTAGAACCAGACCTAACTATTGCCGGCAGTTCTATTACAGGGAAACGAGGAGCTGTTGGTCCTAAGCGACCACCTAGAAATTTTGGACCTCCTAAACCCGGCGAAAAATACAAAGACGGAAGTGATTACGATTGGAATGTGGGACATGAAGCATTGGCTGAAAGTACTATGGGACATTGGGATGAGGGAGGTGAAAAACCAATGATTGTACATGACAATGATGAAGGCGCTGTAGCAGAATCCCTGAAAAAAATTGGAGGAATGTCCCGTGTACCGCATAATGTCATGTATAGCCGTGGAAGAGATGCACAAAGAAGGAATAGTGGCAGAAAATACGCTCGCCGTGATCACACCCCTGTTGGAGAAAGAACTAAAAGTGAAAAAGATAAAAGAGCAGCTATATTAAAAAAAGAGACAGAAGCCAGAGCAAGACGTGCTAAAAAAGCTGAAGAAGCTAATAAAATAAAAGAACCAAAAGTAGCCAAAGTACCAGAAGAGCCAAAAGTATCCAAAATACCAGAAGAACCAAAAGTAGCAGAAATAGCAGAAGAACCAAACATAGTAACAGAGCCTAAAGAAAAACCATGGATAAAAGTAACCGGGAAAAAAAGAGGTAAAAGAGGCAAAAAGACATCGTAAGTATTCAAATAAGATAAATGCTCATTCAAAACTATATTTATGGACTATTATCAGCAAAAAATATTCACAAAAGACAATCAGACAGTAGCTGCTAAATATGGCGCAGGTTCTAATGGACGTACCTTAGCAGATAACCGTAATTCTTTAACTATACAAAGAAAACAGGTCCTTGATAACTGTCAACCCTCTGTACCACTAAAACCTATAATTATAAAAGGACAACAAGTACTTCAAAGAGTTAGTCGTTTACAGGCTCTCACTTCTATGAGGTCAGGAAACAGCAAAGACAGAGCAAAAGCAATTAGAAGAATTAAGAGAATCAATCTTCTTGGAATTCGTAATTCTAATCAGTCAAGGAATGCAAGAAGAATGTTTGGAAAAAATGGAGTCGTTGATGCAAAAAAATTCAACCGCTATTTTCATGGACACAAAGCTATGGATGAAATGATGAGTACTGCAACTACCCTTGCGCATGCCCATACACTTTACAAAAAAGGCAAATTCAAAGCAGCAAAAGATTTAATTCGCCTTTCAGACAGAGCCCGATTCCCTACATCTCACATGGGACATTATGTGCCGGGGTCCAGGTTTCAGCATCCAACATCTGCAAATACACAAACTTATGGCAGACGCGGATTGGCGCACGGCAGTTTTGACCGCGAGAGGGCTAAATTGGTATTAGGAATAAAAAAACCTGTTAAGGCACTTAAGACTGCAATTGCATACTCTATGAATAATGGAGCACAGCCTCCTTATGCTAAAAACAGTCTTAAAAAATTCACAACACCTGCAGAAATAGAAGAAGCCGACAAAGTCCATAATCTTCGCGAAGATTTCAAAGATTATGTGCGTGGAAGAAGAGGTCCGGAAGTACCTGCTGACGATGAATGGAATCCAGGGAAATATAGAGGAAGATCTGTTAGCCCGGCACGTACCAGAAAATAATTTCATAGTCCGAAACAACCCTGATAAAATCAATCATTTTAAACAGCTTAAACATTGTATCCATCTCTTTAATTAAAATATTTCATAATATCTTTTCAATAAAAATTGAAATAAGCAACTAAAACAATTAAAGAATATTCTCTAAATCAATTTTTATAAATCTCAACAAGCCTTAAAACTTCCTTAAAACCCAAATAAACATTGGTATTCTATTATTTATTTTTATATTTGCTTTATTTTTATTTATTCTAAATAATAGATTAATCAAAATAAAAGTTCAGCAAATTTTAAACCTTTTGGACTTAAAAGTATCTTACAGTTGCCAAATACTTTTGCCAAAAAACATCTCTGTTTATTTATGAAAAATACCCTTTTTATTTCTATTGCTCTCACTGCATCATTTTTTGCAGGCGCACAGCAAAAAAATACGCTGTTAGAACAATCTTTCTGGAAAACTAATCCAGATGTAAACGCCATTAAAGCTGAAATTGCAAAAGGCAATATCCCTTCTGCAGCAACAGCCAATGCTTTTGATGTTGTTGTAATGGCAATTAATAATGATGCTCCTAATGAAACAATTAAATTTTTATTAGAGCAACCAGGTAATGAAGTGAACAAACCTACTCATGATAACAGGATTTATCTTCACTGGGCTTCTGGAAAAGGGAATTTAGAAATCGTAAAATATCTTATTGCCAAAGGGTCTGATGTTAACTTAGAAGACAGCCACGGCTCTTTTCCTATAACCGCAGCAGCCAGCAGCGGTCAAAGCAATCCGGAACTTTATGAAGCTTTTTTTAAAGCTGGTGTTGATCCTAAGAAAAAATACCAAAATGGTGCTAATTTATTATTATTAGCCATTTCATCTGATAAAGAACTAAAAGCAGCCGACTATTTTGCTACAAAAGGAATGTCCCTAAAAGATGTGGATAGCGAGGGAAATACCGCCTTTACATATGCTGCAAGATCCGGAAATATTCCGCTTTTGAAGAAACTTCTTGAAAAAGGCGTTAAACCAAATGATAATGCACTTTTTACTGCTGCTCAGGGAAGCCGTAGAGAAAGCAATACAATTGAAACCTATAAATATCTGGTTGAAGAAGTAAAAATTAAACCGACTGCGGTAAATCAATCAGGACAAAACGTACTACACATTTTGGCAGGAAAACCAAACCAGATTGAAATCATCAAATATTTCATAAGCAAAGGAGTTGATCCTAATAAAGCTGATAAAGAAGGAACTACTCCGTTAATGGCTGCTGCTTCTGCCAGAGAAACTTCTGCTTTGGAACTTTTTCTTTCTACAACAAAAAATGTAAACCTTCAAAATTTAAAAGGCGAATCTGCGTTAACAAATGCTGTAAAATATGGAACTCAGGAGGCTGTAAGTCTACTTTTGGCTAAAGGTGCTGATGTAAATATAAAAGATAAAGATGGTAACAATTTAGGTGTATATCTTGTACAGTCATATCGTCCACAAATGATGGGACGAGGTCCAGAAGGCGCTAACGCAAAACAGGATCCTTTTGCTGCCAAAATAAAATTACTACAGGACAAAGGACTTAACCTTGCAGTTCCTCAAAAAGACGGAAACACATTATATCATTTGGCTATTATCAAAAATGATTTAACCTTACTGAAAAAAATTGCTGATCTGAATATCGACATCAACGCCAAAAACAAAGACGGCTTAACAGCTCTGCACAAAGCGGCAATGGTTGCCAAAGACGATGCAATCTTAAAATATCTTATCTCTGCAGGTGCGAAAAAAGAGGTAACAACCGAATTTGACGAAAGCGCTTATGCTCTGGCAAAAGAAAACGAATCACTTACAAAAAGTAATATTTCTGTTGAGTTTTTAAAGTAAATAATCTTTAAATTTCAATTTTTTAAATTCAAAATTCCAATAAAATAAATTAATTTCAAATGAAATCCATAATTAAAACTGCTCTTACGGGCGCCCTTATATGCCTTGTTTCTTTTAATATAAATGCACAGTCATCAAAATATAAATGTATGCTCCAAATGTCAAACTACATGGGTGAAGGAGCTTACATAGTGGTATCACTTATCAACGTTAAAGGAGATTATGAAAAAACGCTTTATGTAATGGGTGATGACAAGAAATGGTATAAATCATTAAAAGAGTGGAATAAATTTTATTCTCAGAAACCTACCGATATCAGTGCCAAAACAGGAGCATCTGTTACAGGTGGTGACCGAAGCATTACAACTATAGAAATTGAAGATTCTAAAATTAACAAAGGATACAAATTGCGTTTTGAGTCGGCTGTTGAAGATCAAAAATACTATGTAAATGATCTTGAAATTCCGCTTACAACCGAAGGCCTTGCTGAAAAAACAGAAGGCAAAGGATACATTAGATACGTAAGGCTGAACAAAATATAATACGATTACATTTCTAGAATACACTCAATGACTCTTTCTTTCTGGCGTTACGCACATCTGGTTTTAGCCTTATTTTCTTCAGTATTTTTGTTTTTAGCTTCGGTAACCGGAATAATTCTGGCGGTCGATGCGGCACAGGAAAAAACATTGCCGTACAAAGCAGCAAATTTTGATCAGATAACTTTAGGCGAAACACTACCGGTATTAAAAAAAGCGTACACGGAAATTACAGAACTGAGCATCGATTATAATCAGTTTGTCACACTGCAGGCAATCGATGAAGACGGAAATGATATCAATGCATATATCGATCCTAAAACCGGTAAAGTCTTAGGAACTCCAGTAAAAAAAAGTGAATTTATTCAATGGATTACCGGTTTTCATCGTTCTTTGTTTCTTCACGAAACAGGACGATTCTTTGTTGGCGTAATCTCTTTTTGTTTATTACTAATATCAATTTCGGGTTTCGTGCTTGTTTTAAAAAGACAGCGCGGCATCCGAAATTTCTTTTCAAAAATAATCAGGGAATATTTTGCCCAGTATTATCATGTTGTTTTAGGCAGATTGGCTTTAATTCCGATTTTGATTATTGCACTTACCGGAACTTATCTTTCGCTTGAAAGATTTAACTTTTTTATGGGTGAAGAAAAAGCAAAACCTGTAAAAACAGAACTTTCGGAAAAAGATCAAAAAACTTCGATCTTTAAAAGCACACTTTTATCAGATGTAAAAAAAATCGAATTCCCTTTTACAGATGATCCTGAAGAATATTACATCATCGAATTAAAAGACCGTGAAATTGAAGTAAATCAGGTCAATGGTACTGTTGTTTCAGAAAAGCTTTCACCTGTAACAGTTCAGTTATCTGCGTTAAGCCTTGATCTTCATACCGGAAGAATCAATGCTGTATGGGCAGTTATTTTGGGGTTGGCCTGCATCAACATCCTTTTCTTTATATATTCAGGATTTGCGATAACTTTAAAAAGACGTTCAGGCCGTGTAAAAAATAAATTCAAAGCCAATGAAAGCAATATAATCCTTTTAGTAGGTTCTGAAAACGGAAGTTCTTTAAGATTTGCCAGTGCTATTCTTAAACAATTAACTAATCAGGGACACAAAGCTTTTATAACAGAATTAAACCATTTTTCTGCATATCCGAAAGCAGAGCATATTATTGTCTTTTCTTCGACACATGGTTTGGGAGATGCGCCTTCAAATGCAAATAAATTTAAAGCACTTTTGCAAAAACAGCAGCAACATCAAAAAATCAGTTTCTCGGTAGTGGGTTTTGGTTCAAAATCATATCCTGATTTTTGCGGATTTGCTATAGAAATAGATCAGCTTTTAGAAACTCAAAACTGGGCGGAACGCTTTCTGGAATTACAAACTGTTAATGATAAATCGGCTGTAGAATTTGTAAACTGGGTAAAATTGTGGAGCGAAAAAACCGGAATTACATTAGCTACGACTCCATCTTTATACAATCATGTTCCAAAAGGGCTGCAGAAATTAATGGTCTTAAACAAAACAGCTACTTCTGATTCTGAACATACTTTTATAGTAACCTTAAGAGCTAATTCAAGAGTTAAATTTTCTTCCGGAGATTTGCTGGCTGTTTATCCGGCAAACGATTCCCGCGAACGCCTCTACTCAATTGGAAATCATTCCGGAAACATACAACTGGTTGTAAAACTGCATCCAAATGGATTGGGCTCCGGATTTTTAAATGACCTTGAAACAGGAAGTACTATTAAAGCCCGAATCATTAATAATAAGGCTTTTCATTTTCCTGCCAAAGCTCCAAAAGTGGCCTTAATTTCAAACGGAACCGGAATTGCTCCTTTCCTTGGAATGATTGAGCAAAACAGAAAAAAAACAGAAACTCACTTGTACTGCGGTTTTAGAATGGAAACCGAAACCGTTTCCGGCTACAAAAAGTTTTCGAACGAAATGATTCAGAAACAAAAACTTACGAGTTTTCATCTGGCTCTTTCCCGCGAAGCAGAACATATTTATGTGATGGATTTAATAAAACGTGATGCATCCTTTTTTGTTAATTTATTACAAGAGGGCGGCGTTATTATGATTTGTGGCTCACTTGTTATGCAAAACGATGTAGAAGCAATTTTAAACGAATTATGTCTGATAAACAGCATCAAAAATCTTTATGATTACAAGAAAAATGGACAATTACTAACTGACTGCTATTAATAATTTTATATCAATGAAGCTCTCTTATTGTAAAATTTTATTTCTTTTTCTTCTTGTCTGGAGCATTTCAGGAAATTCACAGATATTACGCAAAAGAACCACTTTGTTGATGGGAGGACGTTTTGACATCAGCATTGTTGCCAACGATTCCCTGACAGCTGAACAAAATATAGACGAGGTAATTGCAGAAATCAGCCGTATCGAAAACCTGATTTCAGACTGGAAACCAACTTCTCAGGTTTCTGAAGTGAATCAGAATTCGGGAATCAAACCTGTAAAAGTGGATCGTGAAGTTTTTGAATTGACACAAAGAGCAATAAAATTATCCCAACTGACCAATGGCGCTTTCGATATCAGTTTTGCTGCAATGGACAGAATCTGGAAATTTGACGGCTCAATGACCGAAATGCCTTCTGCAGAAGCTATAAAAAAGTCGGTTGAGAAAGTCGGATATAAAAATATTGTTTTAGATAGTGTTCAATCCACCATTTTCTTAAAACTAAAAGGAATGAAAATAGGTTTTGGAGCTTTGGGAGAAGGATACGCCACCGACAAATGTCGTGATATGATGCTTGCCAAAGGAATAAAATCCGGAATTGTAAACGCATCTGGTGATATGACCACCTGGGGCAAACAGGTTAACGGAAAAGACTGGAATATCGGTATCACAAACCCTTTTCAGCCTGATGCTGTTTTTGCTGTGGTTCCTTTAAACGGAGGTGCCGTAACGACATCCGGCAATTATGAAAAGTTTGTTGAATTTAATGGCAAACGGTATTCTCACATTATCAATCCCGCAACAGGATATCCGGCTACAGGACTTTGCAGTGTAACCGTTTTTGGTCCTAAAGCAGAAACTGCAAACGGATTCAGTACTTCTTTAATGGTTTTAGGAAAAAAATCAGGAATGGAATTGATTAATCAATATCCTGATTACAGCTGTATTATGATTACGGATGATGGTAAAATTATTAAATCTAAAAATTTTAAAATTCGTAAATTCAATTCTAAATTATAATTCTGTTATAAGGTGTTATAATTCAACTTTTTTTAAAATGTACAAGTCTGTAAATATGAATATCGAAATGAATAAAGGAGATATAAATATTAATATTTCGAATAAATCAAAAAAACCGAAAGTATTAATTCTCATAAACATAATTATCAACCAAATTGCAAAAAGCCAAAGATTTAATACACCAAAAAAAGAATAGACAAAGCTGCTTTTCACGACGGTTTGAAATCTAACCAACTTGTATAAAATTAATCTCAACGCAATTATTGAAATTCCAAAAAATATAGCCCAAATAATACTTTTTAAAAAATATTTCTGGAGTATAAATCCATAGAAAACGTGTTTTTCATATGAACTGAATAAACAGTACAAAGTCCAAACATTTATAATTATCAAACTATAAACAAGATTTCTTAAATATTTTTCTTTCATTGTTTGATTATCTAAAGGTCATACAAACTGAATGCAAATTTCTTAAAAATAAAAGCTTTTATACCAATTAGAAATGACAATTAAATAAATTATTTCCTTGCCGAAGACTCCCGAACCAAAACTTCAGTATTCAGAAAAGTAATTTCCTTAACCTCGTCCTGTTTAGCAGATTTTAGGTTTTTAATGATGATTTCGGCGGCAGCCTTACCCATTTTTTCAGCAGGGTGCGTTATGGTTGAAAGGTTTGGATCAATAATTTCAGAAATTGGGTCATTATTAAACCCAATTACAGCAACATCTTCAGGAACTTTTAGGCCTCTTTTTTTGGCAGTCTGTACTGCACTTACGGCAATAATATCCCCGGGAGCAAAAATACCGTCCGGGATTGGGTTTAAATCAAATAATTTGTTGCTTGCCTTTACGCCCGCTTCATATGTAACCGACTTTAAGTTCACAATCAATTCTTCATCCACAGGAAGATTATGGTCTCTGAGGGCTTCGGTATAACCTCTTTTTCTTTCGTTATACAGATTACCAAATTCAGATCCTGCAGTTAAATGTGCAATTCGGGTACAGCCCTGATCAATAAGGTGTTTAGTAGCTTTATAACCCGCAGAATAGTTATCAATAACCACTCTGAAAGTATTAAAATCTTTAGGAACCCTGTCGACAAAAACAAGCGGAATATTGTTGTTCGAAAATTGCAAAAAATGCGAGGTATCTCTGGTTTCCATAGCCAAAGAGCAAATAACGCCGCTTACACGATTACTATACAAAGACTTAGCCATATTTACCTCCTCTTCTGAAGAGTCATGTGACTGCATAATAATTACGGTATAACCCGATTTTTGAGCAGCAATCTCGATACCACTAATTAACGAAGACAAGAAAGGCTGCGTAACGGTCGGAATCAAAACACCTATAGTTTTGGTTTTATTTCCTCTTAAACCTGCTGCCAGCGTATTAGGCACAAAACCCATTTCTTCAGCGGTTTTCTTTACTTTTTTTATCGTTTTTTCACTAATAGTGTGGTGATCTTTTAAAGCTCTTGAAATGGTTGAAGTAGCCAGATTTAGCCTCTCTGCAATATCGTATATTGTGACATATTTATTTTCTTCCATGGAATAAGTAATAATTGTAGTGTAAATATAATAATTTCTCCTATAAACAATCTTCAAAAACATTTTCAGCTTTTAGGATTGTAACTATTTTCCCTAATTTTTTAACTTTATTATTTAAAAAATATTTTCTTTATACAATCGGTTGTGTTATTTTTATTTTTTATCTGAATAAACTATCTAACCATCATTTTTGAAAACTACAATTATATGAAACCATTTCTTTGTCTTCTAATTTTGGCTACAGCCTTACAGGCAAACAGTCAGGAAAAAAAAGAAAAATTTCTTTTTCAGAATCCAAATTTAAGTTTTGAAAAAAGAGTTGATGATCTTGTAAGCCAACTAACGCTGGAAGAAAAAGTATCACAAATGCTCAACTCCTCTCCTGCTATTCCAAGACTCGAAATTCCTGCGTATGACTGGTGGAATGAAACGCTTCACGGAGTGGCAAGAACGCCTTTTAAAGTCACTGTTTATCCGCAGGCTATTGCCATGGCGGCGACTTTTGATAAAAATTCACTTTTTAAAATGGCCGATTATTCTGCGCTCGAAGGAAGAGCTATTTATAACAAAGCTGTCGAATCAGGCCGGACCAATGAACGTTACCTCGGACTTACTTACTGGACACCCAATATCAATATTTTTCGTGATCCACGATGGGGACGCGGACAGGAAACCTATGGTGAAGACCCTTATTTGACAGCTGTTTTAGGCGATTCATTTGTAAAAGGCCTACAGGGAGACGATCCAAAATACCTAAAAGCAGCTGCATGCGCCAAACATTATGCCGTTCACAGCGGTCCGGAACCTCTGCGCCATACTTTTGATGTTGATGTAACGCCTTATGAACTTTGGGATACCTATTTGCCTGCTTTTCAAAAACTGGTAACCGAATCGAAAGTTGCCGGAGTTATGTGTGCTTACAATGCTTTTAGAACCCAGCCTTGTTGTGCGAGTGATATTCTAATGACTGATATTTTAAGAAAACAATGGAAGTTTGACGGTTATGTAACTTCTGACTGCTGGGCGATTGACGATTTCTTTAAAAACCATAAAACCCACCCAGATGCTGAATCTGCTTCTGCTGATGCTGTTTTCCACGGAACCGATATTGATTGCGGAACTGATGCCTATAAAGCTTTGGTACAGGCCGTAAAATCAGGAAAAATCTCTGAAAAACAAATTGATATTTCCGTAAAACGTCTTTTTATGATCCGTTTCAGATTAGGAATGTTTGATCCTGTCGAAATGGTAAAATATGCTCAGACGCCTGCAACAGTCTTAGAAAGTGATGAACATAAAATACATGCCCTAAAAATGGCAAGACAATCCATGGTGTTGCTTAAAAACGAAAACAGAACCCTTCCATTGAGCAAAAAACTAAAAAAAATTGTGGTACTTGGCCCAAATGCAGATAATTCAATTGCTATTTTAGGAAATTACAACGGAATCCCCTCTAAACTGACAACCGTTTTACAAGGCATCAAAGAAAAAGTAGGGAAAGATACAGAAGTGGTTTATGAGAAAGCCGTAAATTTTACGAATGATACTTTATTGGTTTATGCGAATGTTAAAAACCAATATTCGTTTGAAGGAAAACAAGGTTTTAAAGCCGAATATTTCAGTAACACAAACCTTTCAGGTGATCCTGAAACGATTCGGACTGAAACAGAAATCAATAACCTGTGGCAGGAAGGCGAAGTAGTTACAAAATCGATAAAAGCCAATAATTTTTCCGCACGCTACACAACCAATTTTACAGCGTTACAAGATGGCAGTATTACATTTGAGCTTACCGCAGATGATGGCTACCGATTTTTGATTGACGGAAAAGAAGTTTTGAATGCCTGGAAAAAAAATCGCTGGGGAGGGCAAACCTATCAGCTAAAAACGAAAAAAGGTTCTGTTTATAATTTAGTGGTCGAATACTGGCAGGGAGACGGAAAAGCCAATGCAGCCTTACACGCAGGAAATTATGAGAAAACTGATTTCAATTTACTTACCAATCGTATAAAAGATACCGATGCTTTTGTTTTTGTTGGCGGAATATCACCTCAACTCGAAGGCGAAGAAATGAAAGTTAATTTTCCCGGTTTCAAAGGAGGCGACCGAACCTCTATTTTATTGCCTGAAATTCAGACTGAATTGTTGAAATCGCTGAAAACTACCGGAAAACCAGTCGTTTTTGTCATGATGACCGGAAGTGCCATTGCCATTCCGTGGGAAGCTGAAAATATACCTGCAATTGTAAATTCCTGGTATGGCGGACAAGCAGCCGGAACCGCTGTTGCAGATATTATTTTTGGAGATTACAATCCGGCGGGAAGATTGCCCGTTACATTTTATAAAAGCGACGCCGACTTAGCTTCCTTTGTTGATTATAAAATGGATAACAGAACGTATCGCTATTTTAAAGGAGCTCCTCTTTATGGATTTGGATACGGACTTAGTTATACCACATTTAAGTATGATAATTTAAAAATTGCTTCTCCAATAGCAAAAGGCAAAACTATTCCTGTCTCCATTAAAGTAACTAATACAGGTAAAATTTCGGGTGAAGAAGTCGTTCAGTTGTATGTTATTAATGAAAATGCATCGATAAAAGCACCTTTGAAAACTTTGAAAGGATTTGAGCGAATCAGTCTTGAAGCCGGAGAAAGCAAAACAGTTACATTTACACTTTCACCTGAAGATCTTTCATACATTACCGTCGAAGGAAATCAGCAGCAATACAATGGTAAAGTAAAAATTGCTGTTGGAGGAAATCAGCCCGATGAGTCTAATAAAACCAGTGGAAACATTGTAACTAAAACTATTGAAATACAATAACAAATTCAATTTCAATGACAATTTCAATGGCAATGAAAATGAAAATGAAAATGGCAATTGAAAATGGCAATTGAAAAATGGTAAGAATGAAACGACGATACAAATAAAAATCTGGTAACTTAATCAATTAAACCAAAATATGAATCTAAAAAACTGCATCGCTTTCTTAGTGCTATCTTTAATAAATACTTCGGCATTTGCCCAGTCAGAAAGCCGAAACTGGAATGGTAAAAAATGTGCCGTTGTACTGACTTATGATGATGCCCTAAATATTCATCTTGACAAGGTTATTCCGATGCTGAATTCGTATCAGTTCAAAGGAACATTTTATCTGATAGGCAACTCCCCTGTTGTTTCAAAAAGAATTCCCGAATGGCGAATTGCTGCAAAACAGGGACATGAGCTGGGCAATCATACTCTCAACCATCCATGTGACGGCAGTTTGCCTGGAAGAGGTTTTGTTACCGCAGAAACTGATTTATCAAAATATACAGTTGCAAGGGCGGTCAATGAAATCAGAATTACAAATACTTTATTGAATGCAATTGATGGTAAAACTGAACGTACATTTGCTTATCCTTGCGGAGATTTAACCATTAAGGATACACTTTATTATAATTTTCTAAAAAATGATTTTGTGGCTGCCAGAGGCGTTGTTTCTGGCTATGCAAACATGAAGGATGTTGATTTTTCTAATGTAAATTCGTTTTTCCAAAACGGAAGTACCGCCGAACAAATGATAGCGCAAATTGAAGAAGCGGAGAAAAAAGGCTCTTTTATTGTTTTTCTTTTTCATGGCGTAGGCGGCGAACATCCTTTGAATATCGATTTGAAAGAACATCAAAAATTACTGGAATATTTAAAGAAAAGAAAAAAAGATATCTGGACAGCCCCAATGGTTGAAGTGGCAGAATATATCAGGGAAAATCAAAATAATTAAAGCTCTGAGATAAAAATAAAATTCTGTCTTCGTGATATTTAAAACAAATTATCCTGAAATACTTACTTTTATTGAGAAAATTTAAATACTGTTATTTATATTTGTGCGAAAATAAAAACAGGATTCATTCCCCAAATTGATCGCTGAATTATGAAAAAAATGTTTTTTACTGCACTATTATTGTCTCTTTTTATCAATAATACTCAGGCACAGGTTGTAGGTCTTGAAATTGGTGACATCGCCCCGGAAATTGACCTTCCGGATACAAAAGGAGAAAAAGTTGCTCTTTCATCTTTAAGAGGGACACTGGTATTAGTTGACTTCTGGGCTACATGGTGTGGTCCTTGCATAAAAGAACAGCCGGAATTACTAAAATTATACAACACCTATCCTGATAAACTTTCTATTTACGGCGTTTCTCTAGATTCAAAAAAACCAACATGGGCCGGAACAATTACAAAACTGAAACTTCCGTGGACACAGGTAAGTGATTTAAAATACTGGAGTTCGCCAGTTGTTTCAGACTATATGGTACAGGCGCTCCCTTATAACTTTTTACTGGATAAAAACGGAATTATCATAGCAAAAAACATTCACGGTGTCAAACTAAACGAGCTGGTAAAACAACTTACAAGTAATTAATCTTTATTCTTCTCTTGCAAAATAAGGCAGTCAGAAGAATTTAATCCCGAAAAACCACTTTTATTATATTTCCGAAAATAGCTGTCGATTTATTTGGCAGCTATTTTTTTTATTACTTACTTTGTAACTCAAAGTACTTTAATTTACACTTTATGAAAAACAAGAAATATTTATTTACGCTTATTACTTTCATCCTAAGTTTTGGATGTGCCTTGTTTGTGGCAACAAAAGTTTTTCCTAATAATCCGTTTACAGGAACTAAGCCGGAAAAGATTACTTCAGACAAATTCAAAGATGGCGATATTATTTTTCAGACCTCTGAATCAGCTCAATTTGAAGCTGTACGAATTGCAACAAAATCGAAGTTTTCCCACTGTGGTATAATTTTTACTGAAAACGGTAAACAATTTGTCTTTGAAGCTGTTCAGCCTGTAAAAGTAACACCATTGGAAAACTGGATCAGGCATGGAAGAAATTCCAAATATGTTGTAAAAAGATTAAAAAATGCCTCAGCAGTTTTGAATGCAGAAACGCTTCAAAAAATGAAATCCTACGGAAATCAATTTATCGGCAAAGAATACGATGCTTACTTTGAATGGACAGACAACAGAATCTATTGCTCTGAATTAGTCTGGAAAATATATAAAAACGGAGCCGGAATTGAACTTTCACAACTTAGAGAACTGAAAGAATTTAGTTTAGACGATCCGAGAGTTCAAACTATATTGAAAGAACGTTACGGCAATGAGATTCCGCTTAACGAAAAAGTCGTTGCCCCTTCTGACCTTGCCGATTCTAAACTTTTGACAACGGTTTTCGATAATTATTAAGAAACACTAATAATTTATAAAAGAAATGTTATACTGTGGGGAGTTAGAGCTTTTAATTTAAAGGGCTTCAACTGAGTTTATCCTGAGCGAAGCCGAACGGACTCAGTCTGACATGTTCAAAACCCAACAACAAACAACCAAAAACCAATAACTATTAAAAGCTATTTCAATTTAGCTTTTTTATTCCCTATTTAACTTTGAATTTCAAAGAGCTTTAAAATATAAAACCATGAAAGACTACCTGATCGAAAAACTTTATGAATGTACCAAAGTACCTTATCAAAAATACTTTAAAAGAAACAAACCCTGGGAAATTGACAAAGCAACGCTCCTAAACTATCCGGAAGGCAGTTTAGGATTTGGCTTAGGAAACTTTCTTGATAAAAATCATTTTGATATGCAGCCCAAATTAGAAGATCATGATGTCATTCATGTTTTAACGAATACCGGAATTTCAGTTATTGATGAAATCGGGATGCAGTATTATCTTTTAGGAAACGGAAAGAGAAGTATGTATTTGTTTTTGGTAATCTTTTCGGGAACTCCCTTCTATCCTAAACAAATCAAGTATTTTATTGAACAATACAAAAGAGGCAAAAAAGCACATTCATTTCATTATCTGAATTTTTCAAATATGCTTTTTGTACCCATTAAAACGATTCAACACATTTTTAATATTTAACCTTATGCAAACGATCCAAAAAAAACTTTCAGAGGAAACCCGGACTATTGAATTGGTAATTGGAACTTTTATAATCAGTACTCTCTTATTTGCTTTTTATATGTTCACCAACAAAAATACTAATGTTCTGGTATTTGCTTTTCCGTTTGTTGTTTCAGCTTTGCTTCTAAACGGAATTATGCTGTTTCATCTGACAGATAGTTTTATAAAATTATATAATGAACGAAAAGATATATCTGTAAAAATTTTGTTGCTATTGAGTAATATTCCTATTGCCTTTTTGTATTATGTGATTGCGATGAAATCATGATTATTGAAATACAAAAATTATGAATACAGATGTTAAAGCAGAATTAACAACCTCTCGTATAACTCCATAGGTTTGGTTCTCCATTGTCATCAATAACTTTTAACCAACCTTCTGTATTGTATTCTAAATTTTGCTCCTCAGTTAATTCTGTGTTGCAGGGATGTTCTTTATATTTTATGACATTTACTTTACACCATTGCCCTACGGTTTCTGATGTAAGTTTAATTTCAAATAAATCTCCCCGGACAGAACCAATTATTTCACTATCAGATTTTGGTTCTTTTCGTAACCTCAACCCTGGCTCATTGGCATAATAGCCTAACTCATTTTTACTTTGCTTAATCAAATGATCAAACCAACTAAGAGGCTTAAAGCCTTGTTTTCTAATTTCAGTAATATTTAGCCAATAATTTTTTGATGCGTCAAGAACTTTTACAAACCCTTGAATTGAATCGGTGTAATTTATCGCATAAATTTCATAACCAATTTCTATATAATTTTCAATTTGTACTTTTTTACTGCCAGTCACAAAATAGATTTTATACGGAACCTGGTCATCTTTTTTTATGTCACCTACTCTTTTTAGTGTTCCGATAATTTTACCTTTTGGGTTGTCATAAACTGAAAATCCTTGTTCTGGAGAAAGAACACAACAATATTTTTCGGAAGTTTTCAAACTGTCAATTGCCGGAACAATAATGCCTCGTTTAGCATTCTGTGTAAAAACTAATAATGGAAAAAAAAGTATTAGTTCAAAAATTATTTTTTTCATATGGATTCTTATTCTGTTTCATATGGTTTTACATATTTTCCAAATCATCCTAAATGCAAAACCAACTTTCAATTAAACCTATTACCTAAATCCGTTGTAGACGTTAGTGCTAGCTATTTTGCTGTTATAGATTTCCCGATTCCCAATTTTTCCAACTATTATTAGTTTTTTGTGTCGGCTTCCAATTTGTAATATCTCTTGTTGTCAAAATCTTTGCTATTAATTTGTATGTTTCTTGTTTACTTGGCAGATTAGCCTTATCGTAGGGGCTAACAAAATGAAATTCGTCAATCGTCATAAGCTTTGGAATATCTTTAGGAATATGTTTTCGTATTTCATTTTCTCTAGCACTAATTAGTTTTGGATTTGTTTCATGTAAGTATCGAATTAAATCTCCGAAACCAATTAGACTTTTAGGATTGTCATAATCCCGTATTTGAATTCCCACTTTTTCATAGTTTTTATAGTTGTTGTCAAATGGAATGAATTCATCTCGAATTTTAATATCTTTTATTCCTTTGTCAATAAGTTCAAATGTTTCCATTTCCACACCATCTTTGTTTTCTATCCTTTCAAACTCACCTGAATCAATCAGAATTATACGTCCTGAATTTGTTATATAATTTCTTTCGGGATATTTATCTACAGGATAGTCAATACAGTTTCCAACATAGTCTAATTCGATTTCTGCTGAAGTTCCACGATTTTGATAGCCACTTTTCTCAAAAACGACAGCCCATCTTGTCGAATCTCCATACAAATGAATTCTACTTCCTGCAGTTTCACAATAACCATGTTCAAGGTCTAGGAAAAAGTTGTATTTAATGTCTTGTGGTTGTCCAATAGGATAATATTTGCTTGGAGTTCCATTAGCTGCTAAATCCAACTGCTCTAAGATTTCTGTTTCGTTAAAAGTCATTTTTTTTATCTCAATATCTTTATTTTTCAGCGTTCTCGAACAGCCAATTAAAAAGATTAATATTATTGACAATTGTCTCATACAATCAAAAATAGTTCATAGCTTTCTACATTCCTTTAAAAAATCAATTAACTACAGGAAGCACAATCCCTCCCTGATCAATCAAATAAAGCAAAGTCGTCATAGTAGCCGCACCAAGTTCCAGTTCTCTTTTGTTGATGGCATCAAATTTATCGTTCGCAGCATGATGATAATCAAAATAACGTTGAGAGTCTGGTTTTAAACCTGCTTTAACGATAGCTTTAGATGTCAAATGACCAATATCTGAACCTGCGTGCCCAATGGTGAAACTATGTACTAAATATGGCTCGAAAAGATCTTTATAACCTTGTATTTTTTTCAAATTGGCATCATCGGCTTCAATTGAGAAACCTCTTGGCGTAAATCCGCCTGAGTCACTTTCTAAAGCAAAAATATGATTCTCGTTCTTTTGCTTGGAGACTTCTTCGTATTTCGCACCGCCTTTTCCGCCATTTTCTTCGTTCATAAATAAAACGACACGAATTGTATTTTTAGGTTTGTAATTGAAACTTTTAAGGATGCGAACCACTTCCATACTTTGCACCACTCCTGCTCCATCGTCGTGAGAACCGTCAGCCAAATCCCAGGAATCCAAATGTCCTCCGACAACCATAATGTTTTCAGGTGTTACCGTTCCTTTCAATTCCCCGATTACGTTGTACGACAATACATCCGGCAGTGTTTCACACGATTGTTTGAAATAAAATTTTAAAGCAGGATTGTTTTTTAAAGTTGTGCTTAATAATTCAGCTCCATTTGTGCTGATGGCCGCTGTCGGGATATATTGTTCTTTTGGCAAATCACCATAACTTTGAGCTCCTGTATGTGGAAAATCATCTAAACGCAAATTCATCGAACGAACAATTGTGCCTACAGCCCCAAGTTTAGCAGCTTCTTTTGCTCCTGCAAATCTCTGGTCTACACACGCTCCATAAGATTTAAAGGTTTCAATATTTTCAGGATTCATCGGTCTGTTAAAAAATACAATTTTGCCTTTTACTTTATCTCCTAACATTTTTAACTCTTCAATACCCTGCACTTCTATCACTTCAGCCGTAAGTCCGGTTTTTGGGGTTGCAACAGAACCACCCAAAGCACAAATTGGTACTGCAGTTTTTACTTTTCCATTTAAGATAAAAGCAGTTTCTTTCTCACCACGTACCCAATGCGGTACCATAACTTCCTGCAAATATACTTTATCAAGTCCTAGACTTTCTAATTGTGACTTGGTATAATTAACCGCCAGTTGTGCATTCTGAGAACCTGATAAACGTGCTCCAATATCGTTGGACAAATACTCTAACCATGTATAACATTTAGAATCGGTTAAAGCTTTTTTATAAAATAATTTAATGTTTTTTTCATCAGTTGACTGTGCAAAAGCCATTAAACTGCTTAAAATCAAGACAGACAGAAGATTTGTTTTTTTCATAAAAATAAAAGATTTGGAGTTTCAAAAAATGAATTCGCAAGATAATGAATTAACATGTTGTTCTCTACACATTAAAACATATAATTTGTAACTAAATATTGACACAAAAAAACTCCCAATTACGGGAGTTAGTTATGATAATGTTCTCTTTAATTAGCGATTATTAGTAAAGTCAGTATTCCTATTATTAAACATAATGGCGAATAAAATTTGGTATCGTTAATTGCAAATCTGGTATTTTTTATCTTTTTGAAAAAACCTAAATATTTAAAATCTCCTATTGACCTTAGGATAAATATACCTGAAAGTATCCAAAGTCCTTTTTCATTAAGCCATAAGGGTAATTCTATTAAAATAAACCCTCCTTTTATCAAATAAAAAAGACCAAAACACAATAACCCGACAGCGACTATCAATGTAGCCAAAATCCCTGGCGGTTTCATTGGACTTCCGTCTGTTTTTGTAGGATAAACGCCCTGCGATCCCCTTTTTCCTCCAAAAGCCCAATAAAAATGGATAGATGAAAGAAAAAGAAATACCAGAAACAAAATAAGTGCTGTGACTTTTATCATCTTGCGAAATACAATTAATTACCTTGCAATAAATGATATACCTGATTAGCTATTTCAAATTCTTCATCGGTTGGTACCACCAAAATTTTTGCTTTTGAATTCGCCTGGTTGATTTCTCTGACCTCTTTTGAACGGATTTGATTTTTTTCCTTATCCAGTTCGATTCCAAAATAATCCATATCGGTACAAACCAACTGACGCATATAAGACGAATTTTCTCCAATTCCGGCAGTAAAAATAATAGCGTCCAAACCATTTAAAGCTGCGGCATAAGCCCCAATTGTTTTTTTGATTCGGTAAGCATTCATTAAAAGTGCTAACTGGCAATCTTTATTTCCTTTTCCGGCTTGTGCTTCAATATCACGCAAATCACTATAACCTGTCAAACCAAGCATACCGCTTTGTTTCAACAAAACAGCATTTACTTCATCCGGTGTATAATTTAAATTTTTAATCATATAAAAAATAACCGACTGGTCTATATCACCGGCTCGGGTTCCCATTATCAAACCATTCGAAGGTGAAAACCCCATTGTCGTGTCAATACATTTTCCGTCTTTAACAGCCGCCATACTGCATCCGTTTCCTAAATGAATGGTAATTATTTTAGAACTGTTTTCTAAAAACTCAATTGCTTTTTCTGAAACATACTTATGACTTGTTCCATGAAAACCATAAACACGGACTTTATTTTCTGTTAAAAAACTATTCGGAATAGCGTATTTATAAGCCACTTCGGGCATTGTCTGATGAAAAGCCGTATCAAAAACAGCAATTTGTTCTGCAGAATTAAAAATTTCTTCAGCAACATTGATTCCCTCTAAATTTGCAGGATTATGTAATGGTGCCAATTCAAAAAGCTGTTTGATTTTTGCTTTTACTTTTTCGTTAATTTTTACCGTCTCACTAAATTCGCTTCCACCATGCACTACACGATGTCCTACAGCATCAATTTCAGAAGTCGATTTGATAACGCCTTTTTTTGCATCTAAAAGCATATCAGCTACTTTCTGTAAACCTATTTTATGTGTTGCAATTGGCACTACTTCTTCATACGAATTAGACGAAGCCTTAAAAGTAACATTTGAACTTTCCAAGCCAATTCTGTCAATCATACCGGTACAAATCACTTCGTTTTCCGGCATAACCATTAATTGATATTTAATTGATGAACTTCCTGAGTTTATTATTAATATTTTCATTTAAAAAAATTATTTAATGATTAAAAGATTTAAATATTAAAAGATTAATTTTTAAATCCTTAAATATTTGAATCTTTTAATTGTAATTTACAATCCCTGCGCCTGAATAGCTGTAATTACGACTGTGTTTATAATATCATCTACGGTACAGCCTCGGCTTAAATCGTTTACAGGTTTATTTAATCCCTGCAGCATCGGACCGATTGCCAAAGCTCCGGTTTCTCTCTGAACGGCTTTGTAGGTATTATTTCCGGTATTCAAATCAGGGAAAATAAGCACACTCGCCTGCCCTGCCACTTCAGAATCCGGCATTTTGCTTTTTCCTACTGCACGATCCACGGCGGCATCGTACTGAATTGGTCCTTCAATTTTTAAATCCGGACGTTTTTGTTTTACGATTTCTGTTGCAGCCCTTACTTTTTCTACCTCATCTCCTTTTCCTGAAGATCCTGATGAATAAGAAAGCATTGCAATTTTTGGTTCAATGCCAAAAGCAGCACTTGACTCTGCCGATGAAATAGCGATTTCTGCCAATTGCTCAGCTGTTGGATTTGGATTAATAGCGCAATCTCCAAAAACAGAAACCCTGTCTTCCAGACACATAAAAAACACTGATGAAACTACAGATGAATTCGGCTTAGTTTTAATGAATTGCAATGCTGGTAAAATAGTGTGCTGTGTTGTATGTGCTGCTCCGGAAACCATTCCGTCTGCATGACCTTTGTAGACCATCATAGTTCCAAAATAGGAAACATCTTCCATTAAATCCCTTGCCATTGTAATGCTTACATTTTTCGCCTTTCGAAGCTCATAATAGGTATTGGCATAATCTTCATAAAATTCAGATTCAATCGGATTAATAATTTTTACTTTTGAAAAATCCAAAGCAAGTCCTAGTTCGGCAACTTTATTCTCAATTTGTTTTTTATCTCCAATAATTGAAATATCGACAACATCCATTGCTAATAATCTTGAAGCGGCCGTAATGATTCGATCGTCATTTCCTTCCGGCAAAACAATATGTTTGCGATACTGTTTGGCACGTTTTACCATATTATACTGAAACATTTTTGGTGTCATACCTTCGGGTTCGAAAGTAATTACCCTTTCAGATAAAGGTGCAATGTCAACGTATTTTTCAAAAGTACTGATGGACGTTTCTATTTTATGAGTGTTATTGGCATAAATCTCCGAATTAATAGCTCCAATTTTATTGGTAATATGATAAGTTCCGCCATCAACTGTAATAATCGGGACGATAGGAGAAAGTCCTTCTATAAGTTTCAGAATACTTTCTTCAGGAAAAATATTTCCGGTCAGAATAATTCCTGAGATAGTAGGATAATTAGCAGATTCATTTGCCTGTAAAGCTCCTAAAATAATATCGGAACGGTCTCCCGGAGTTATTACAAGCGCATTATCGTGCAGATGAACCAGATAATTATGCAGCTGCATGGCACCAACGCTGTAATGACCAATTTCATTATTCAGGTAATTTTCTCCGAATAAAACTTTGGCATCCAGCGCATTTACAATTTCCTGCATGGTCGGATTATTAAGACTTGAAATCAGCGGAATCGTATTTACCAAAACATTCGCAGGTAAACTTTTTTGCAGTCCCTTTGTAACCAATTCAATATTTTCAGGCTGCACTTTATTGGCAAAAACCGATAAAACCTCAACTTCCTTTAGTTTAAATGAATCATAGACCAGGTACAAACTGTCTACTAATTCATCCAGGGTTTTACCAACTCCTGAACCAATGATTATGGTCGGAATTCCAAGATTTTTGGCAATTAGAACATTCAGATCCAATTCGATTGACGTTCCTTCGCCGGTAAAACTGGTTCCTTCTACCAAAACAAAATCAAGACGCTCTTCCAGTTTTTTATATTTTTCAATAATCAGATCTAAAACTTCGCCTATTTTACCTTTATTTTTTTTCTTGATTAATTTGCTTTTGGTAATGGCATAAGCATCTTCAAATTCAATATCAAGGTTAAAATGCGAAAGAACAGTTTCAATATGATTATCTGATTCGCCATCGACAAAATCTTCAATAATTGGTCTAAAATAGCCCACTTTTGCGGTCTTGCCAATTAACAGACTCATTAAACCGAGTGTAATAATTGATTTTCCGCTATTCTGATCGCTTGTAGCTATGTATATTGCTTTACTCATAAATTATATTTTAAAACGAAACATATTGTAATTTTTAATTTAAAAAGCTAAAACCAGCGCCTTTTTTTGAAATAAATAATGAGGGCTATTACCAATAAAAACATAGTTCCCATAACGATAAAATAGCCATTCTCGGTTTTAAGTTCCGGCATGTTTTCAAAATTCATTCCGTAGACCCCAACAATAAAAGTAAGCGGAATAAATATGGCCGAAATAATGGTCAGTGTTTTCATAATCTCATTCATTTTCCGGCTTTGTTCCGAGAAATAGAAATTTGAGGCACTTTCCAAAGAACTCATATCCGATTCGATTTGTTCTAAAAGTTCGAGACTTTTTTGATGTAATCTGACAAAGAAATTAAAAGTCTCTTTTTGAATAAGACCATTTGCCTCATTATCATCTTTAATGGTTTTCAGATAATATAAAGAATCCCGAAGCGGTACGATAGAACGTTTTAAGAAATTAAAATTATCACGGTGATTTTCAATTTTCTCCAGAATAACAGGATCTGCCCCTTTTTTAGTTAAATCTATTAGCTCTTCAATATTATCTTCTTCATCTTCTATGGTAATGTAAAAATTTTCCATTACGGCATCCAATAATAAATAAAGCAGATAATCAACCTTCTTAGTTCTTACGATTCCGGCATGTGTACGCAGACGTTCACGTATGTGTGTAAAAAAATCACTTCTTTTTTCCTGAAATGAAATCAGAATTCCGTCTTTCAAAATAAAACTAAGCTGCTCTACTTTAAGATCATCTGAATATTCTGAAGGCAAAAGCGATTTGATATTAAAAAATAAAATATCCGGCTGTTCCTCGAGTTTGGTTCTTTTGGTTGTATTTAAAATATCAGCGAGTAAAAAATCATCTACCTTAAAATGGTCTCCGATAGTTTTAATAAGGCTAATATCGTTTAGCCCGTGAATATTCAGCCAGTTATTCTTAGTATAATCAAAACAGGAATTTAAGGCTAAAACCGTAAACTTTTCATATTCGATAACATCTGTATCGTTATATACAAAAAGCTGCATCTCTGTTTCATGATCTTTGTGAGAGCCAGTATACTCTAAACTAGTATGCTGCAGTTTACGGCCTTTCTTGTATTTGATCTTTCTCATTCAAAAAAATTTACATAGTAATATTACGAAAAAGAATCGGGATAGGAAATGACAAATATCAGTTTGACATGAAGATATTGTTAGCAATTCAAAAAAACAATTACATTTATAAATTTATAATTCCTAAATTTCATTAACCAATTGAAGATTAAAATGACAACCAAAATAAAAATTTCAATTCCGGAACCTTGCCATGAAAACTGGTTCGATATGTCTCAAACCGAAAAAGGAAAATTTTGCAGTGCTTGTCAAAAAAATGTGATAGACTTTACAAAATCATCCGACAGAGAAATTGTTTTGGCTTTTAATGAAAATGATAAATTATGCGGGCGTTTCAATAACTCTCAGATAAATCGAAATTTAGTAATCCAAAAAGAAAAAAAATCAATCTGTACAATTGCAGCTGCTTCATTAATTGCTTTTTTAGGATTAGGAAATCAAACAGCACAAGCACAAGGAAAAATACGAATCGAACAGACATCCAAAAAAACAAGTGAAATAAATCCTTCTATAGATAGTGAAAATGAAGAAATAGAAATTGAAGGGAGAATTTTTCTTGAAGAAGCAAATCCAAATTTTGAAGAGGTTAATATTTTTATTGATGGCAAAAATCCCGTATTTCATCCCGATTCAGAAGGAAGATTTTGTATAAAGGCAAATAAAGGTACTATAATATCAATTTACAAAGATGGATACATAAATTACTCTACTAAAGTTTATAACTACTATATAGGTGCCATCGAATTAGAAAAAGAAAACTGCAAGGAAAAGTTTATTGTTGGTGGAGCTATTGCTGTAAAAAGGAGTTTTTGGTATCGTCTTTTTCATAAAAATTAAAATCATAAAAAAAACCGAGTCATTTTCTGACCCGGTTTTTCATCTTAATACTTTGTACTAATTACTTAATACTAAAGAATTATTTTACCTCTTCGAATTCAACGTCTTCAACATTGTCTCCTGAAGCCTGCTCTTGTTGTGGAGCTGCTTGTTGGCCTTCACCACCCTGAGCGTACATTGCTTCTGTAGCTGTTTTCCATGCTGCATTTACATTGTCTAATCCTTTTTGGATTGCGTCAAGATCCTGAGACTGGTGAGCCATTCTCAATTCTGTTAAAGCATATTCGATAGCTGTTTTGTGGTCAGCTGAGATTTTATCTCCTAACTCTTTCAATTGAGATTCAGTCTGGAAGATAGTACTGTCAGCTTCGTTTAATTTTTCAGCTCTTTCTTTAGCGATTTTGTCAGCATCAGCATTAGCTTCAGCATCTTTCTTCATTTTCTCGATTTCTTCAGCTGTTAAACCTGAAGAAGCTTCGATACGGATATCGTGAGATTTTCCAGTTCCTTTGTCAGTTGCAGAAACTTTGATGATACCGTTAGCATCAATATCGAAAGATACTTCGATTTGAGGAACTCCTCTTGGTGCTGGCGGGATACCGTCTAAGTGGAAACGACCGATAGTTTTGTTATCAGCAGCCATTGCTCTAGCCCCTTGTAATACGTGGATTTCAACAGATGGCTGAGAATCAGCAGCTGTAGAGAATACCTGAGATTTTTTAGTTGGGATAGTAGTGTTAGCATCGATAAGAGTTGTCATTACACCACCCATAGTTTCGATACCTAAAGCTAATGGAGTAACGTCAAGTAACAATACATCTTTTACATCTCCAGACAATACACCTCCCTGAATAGCAGCTCCAATAGCCACAACCTCATCAGGATTAACTCCTTTAGAAGCTTTTTTACCGAAGAATTTTTCAACTTCTTCAACAATTCTTGGGATACGAGTAGAACCTCCTACTAAGATAACTTCGTCAATATCAGAAGTTGATAAACCTGCATCTTTTAAAGCTTTAGCAACTGGCTCCATAGAACGTTTTACTAAAGAATCTGCTAATTTCTCAAATTGAGAACGAGTTAATTTTTTAACTAAGTGTTTTGGTCCTGAAGCTGTAGCTGTAACGTATGGCAAGTTGATTTCTGTCTCAGCAGAAGCAGATAATTCAATTTTAGCTTTCTCAGCAGCTTCTTTCAAACGCTGTAATGACATTGGATCTAAACGTAAATCAATTCCTTCTTCAGATTTGAATTCGTCAGCTAACCAGTCAATAATAACCTGGTCAAAATCATCACCTCCTAAGTGAGTATCACCATTTGTAGATAATACTTCGAATACACCGTCTCCTAATTCAAGAACAGAGATATCAAAAGTACCTCCACCTAAATCGTAAACAGCAATTTTTTGATCAGTTCCTTTTTTATCTAATCCGTAAGCAAGTGCAGCAGCAGTTGGCTCGTTGATGATACGCATAACTTTAAGACCAGCGATTTCACCAGCTTCTTTTGTAGCCTGACGCTGAGCATCGTTAAAGTAAGCAGGAACTGTAATAACTGCCTCAGTTACTGTTTGACCTAAATAGTCTTCAGCAGTTTTTTTCATTTTTTGAAGTGTCATTGCAGACAACTCCTGAGCAGTGTATAAACGACCGTCAATATCCACACGTGGCGTATTGTTGTCACCTTTTACAACACTGTAAGGAACTCTTTTTGCCTCTTCCTGAGTTTCAGCAAAAGTGTGTCCCATAAAACGTTTAATAGAAGCAATCGTTTTTGTAGGATTCGTTACTGCTTGTCTTTTTGCAGGATCTCCCACTTTAATTTCTCCACCTTCAACAAAAGCGATAATAGAAGGAGTTGTTCTTTTTCCTTCTGCATTAGGGATAACAACTGCTTCGTTACCTTCCATTACAGAAACACAAGAGTTCGTCGTACCTAAGTCAATTCCGATTATTTTACCCATTTTTTATATATTTAATTTTGATTTAAATTTTATAACTCAGGTGGCATAAGTCAATCTTTGTGCCAATATAAAAAACCAAAGTAATTTGTCAGTTTTACTGTCGGGACACCAAAAATCATCTGACAACATGACATTTTTAAAACCTGACAATCATGGCATAAGGACTTTACATGTCATTTATCAGGAGCTGTTCCTGCTATCCGCTATATCTTTACTGCCGAACCCCGGCAGTAAAGGATGACGCTGCTATCAGGGCTAAAACACTCGTTTTCAAAATAAAAATCCCGAATCTAAAAACAACATTTTGCATCTCGCAATTCAATTAACCATCTAAATACTATATATTTGAAAGAATCAAACCTGCTTTTACTAATTCATTCTTTTTAACCAAAAATCATGAAACTATCCAAACTTCTTTTTATAATACTCCTTCCCTTATTCGCAATTGGGCATGGAAAAAAAAGCGATATAATCATCACAGGAAAAATAACGGGAAAGATTCCTGAAATAATCGAATACACTTTACCCATAAACGGAATTGATTTTATCGGATTTAAAAATTCCGTACAAACGGATTCTTCAGGTAATTTTCAAATAAAACTTAATGCAGAAAAAGCCTGCATTGTTGAACTCTTTAATCATTTTAACTCTTACGGAATCATCATTGCAGAACCCGGAATGAAATATGAAGTTTTCATCAATACTGAAATCAAAGACAACAAATTTAGAATTCTATCTAAAAACGAAAAAGGTCAGGCTTTATACAATCAGATTCCAAACAGAAGTATGCTCATTGGAGGCCATTTTGAAATTGAAACAAAAAATTATACAAAAGACAGTGTTATATCTCAAATAACACAAAAAAATGAAAAAGCAAGAGAAACAGAAATCGCCGAATTTAAAAAGCTCTTAAAAAATAAAGAAATATCTAAAGACTTTTACAATCTTATTGAAACAGACCGGAATTACTTTCATAAAGGCATTATGGGAAGTCTTGGATTTATAAACTTTTTAAATGTATCCAGAAACAAAAATACTCTGACACCTGCTCAATACAGTGAACTCTGGGCTGTAATTTTCGACTCTAATCCTGTAACTAATCCTGAATTATTAAGATCCCCATGGTTTTTTTATTATGCAGAAAATTATCTGCGCTATCAGGAACTAATTATTGAAAAAACTGACATCGCTGCATTATCAGAATACCATAAAAAAGGACTAATCCATACTCATAATATTGACAACGCTAAAAAGCATTTATCAGGAAAACAGTTAGAATATTATTTTGCGGCTTATATCTATTATGAAGCCATCAATAAAAATTACGAAAAAGAATTAATTACACTTTTCGAACAATTTAAAAAAGAATACCCTTCCAGTCCTTATACTTTATTTTTAGAACCAGAAATCATTTCAATCATTGCCTTCCATAAAAAGAAGGAAGAATCGGTGAATGAAAAAATTAAATTTATAGATAATCCGGCAACTGTTAATTCCGTAAAGGATGTTATAAAAGAATTAAATGGAAAACAATATTATATCGACATCTGGGCAACCTGGTGCGGCCCTTGTAAAGCAGAGTTTAAAGACAATACAAAATTGTATGAACTACTGAAATCTAAAAACATTACAATGGTTTATATTTCTATAGACAAAGAAAACCGGGAAAACCAATGGAAAGATATGATTCATTTTTACAGTTTAGAAGGGCATCATATCAGGGCGAACGAAAAGCTAGATGCCGATTTAAGAACTCTATATGGTAATCAATCGATGAGCATTCCGTGGCATTTCCTGACTGACGAAAACGGAACTGTTATTAAAAAAAGTCTAAATGGTCCTTCTGAAATCGAAAGTTTAGAAAAACAACTAAATGAGGTTAATCCTTAATAAACAAGAACATGTGTAGAGTTTATAATACAATTGGATGCTTAAATACTATACAATTTCATTTGGTTAAAAATAATATCGATGAATTTAACTCATTAAATGAGTTGATTAGTTTTCGGAAAAATTATCATATCAATGAACAAAAAATCATTTCAGATCACACTTCACTTATTGAGAAAGAAAAAATAACTCTTGAAAAAGAATTATCTGAGTTGAACATCGTTATTCCGAAAAGAGAAAATGATCTTAAAGAAGAATTAAAAGAAAGACTGGATTATTATAATCAAGAAATAGAAAATCTGCCTCAAACGAATTCTAAAATTATCCCGATTATAAAAGACTATTGGATTAATCTTGTCCTTTGTACAAAATTTTGGCTTATACAATTGATATATTACTTCAAAGTCATCTTTTTTAAATATCAGGCAAAAAAAATGCTTTCTAAAAAAAATAAACGCTTTGAATATCTTGCATTACATTTTCAGAATGCAGTCAAAGAAAGTAGTGTTACAGATTTTAAGATATTGGAAAGGAAAAAAGAGGTTATTGAAAGTCTAAACAATACAATTTACGGCGCCCTTGGCGAACAAAAAGTAGAGAACATTCTTAGAAAGCTGTCTGATGATTATATTTTGATAAATGATTTTTGTTGCTCTTTTAATCCTCCAATAAAACACAAAAATGATTCTATAAAATCTATTCAAATAGATCATTTATTGATTTCTCCATCTGGTATTTTCTTGATTGAAACAAAAAACTGGAGTAAAAATTCAATAGACAATCTGGATTTACGCTCCCCTGTCCAGCAGGTTCTTCGAACAAACTTTGCTTTATATAAAATACTAACTGAGAAAATAAACAAATCAAACCTATTTTTTTCACGTAATCATTGGGGCAACCGAAAAATTCCTATCAAAAATATTATTGTTTTCTCCAACAATAAACCATTTGAAGAATTTGAGTTTGTCAAAATCCTAACTTTACGAGAATTACTAAATTATATAGGATATTTTAATCACAGTTTTACAACAAATGAAACAGTGTTAATTGCGGAATTTTTACTTAGTATTTCGGAACATACAGAAGTATCGTCTAAATTAGTTATCTAAATAATTCCATACTACTTTCAAATTATTTTAAATTCAAATGACATCCGTTTAATCCATTAAAAATTATTTTTCACAATCTCTATTTTGTACTATTTTTTCTATATTTTTGCCGCTCAATTTTTCTGTCTTTCAACGAAAATAATTACAAGTGTAAAAAAAAAATAAATTAAAAAATACCTTTTAATGACCGACAATTTCAAATATGCTACCAAACTTTTTGGCAGCGCAACATTTAGCTTTCTTAAAATAAATATTATCGGACAACTATTAATTTTTGCTTTATCTGTAGCTACATTATTAATCTTTTTATTTCAATCGTCAGATGGTCCTGGTGCGCCAGGAGCAGGTATAGCAGTCTTGTTAATTTTATTCTTTGAGAGACCTATTGGTTTTACTCTTATAACTCTTTCTATTTTTATCACTCCCTTTGTGTTGTTTTCTTTTGGAAATAAATACATTATTTCAAAAACAGTCAATAAAATATTATCCGATAAAGGAGAAGCTTTATTATACCCGATTATTGAGAAAGTCCTCGGGAAAATAAAATCGAACCAGCCCGATTTATTAAAAAAGGGAACAGACAATACGAAATTGAAACTAAAATTAATTCAGGAAATTAGTGATTCTAAGGACAATAATAAATGGTTAAAAAAAATTATTATTTACGGTCTTAAAAAAGCAAATCTTGACGATGTTGATTTTTCAGATGAAAAATTAAGTTTTACTGACGTCATAAAAGAAAAAACGATATCCGGATTAAAAAATGTTTCAGAACCAAGCAGAAACTTCTTTTGGATTATTTTAGGAATACAAATATTGCTCTTGATCCTTGTTAGTACCCAAATGATATAGTGAAAATCTAAAACGAATAAAAAATAACTTTTATTTAGAAAAAACTACCATTTGATATTCGTAATTTCGATTTTAAATTAAAATAAAAAAAATGGTTTCGTTTACTAAAGAAATATCTTTTCGCTGGTCAGATCTTGACCCAAATTTTCATGTTCGTCACAGTGCTTATTACGATTTTGGCGCACAGCATCGTATCGAAATCCTTGAAGAACTTGGCCTGACTTTAAAAGTGATGCAAACGCAGGGATTTGGCCCGGTTTTATTTAGGGAAGAATGTGTTTTCAGAAAAGAATTAAAACTTTCGGATAAAATTTTCATTCATACCAAAACTTCTAAAATGAAAGCCGATGCCTCACGCTGGTCTATCATTCACGAATTCAGAAGAGAAGACGATACACTTTGTGCCACTATTACCGTCGACGGCGCCTGGATGGATACCAAACTGCGAAAACTTGCTTCTCCAACACCTGAAATTGCCATAGAAGCATTGAGTATTTTCCCAAAAAGTGATGATTTCGTTGGACTTTAAACAAAATACGGTTCACTATAAATTACAAAAACCGTTACAAATCAATGTAACGGTTTTTTTTTAGATATAAACTTTTATTACTATTCTGTCATTATTTTAAAACTGTTGTTAAAGTTTTCTCCTGAAACATTTAAGATATAAAGTCCTGAAAGATTTTTATTCGCTATATTCAAAGTAAAAACGCCATTTCCGTCAGAAGTGATGTTTTCTTTTACGATAATTTTCCCGGTTACATCACTCAAAGTTGCAGTTACAGAAGACAAATTAGTATCAGGAATATTGATAAAAATTTGCTCTTTTGCAGGATTCGGATATACTACAAGATTACTTTTGCTTCGACTGTCATTTTGACTAAATTTACTATTACTTAAAAATGTCTGATTATAAAGGGCTGTAACTTCTGCCGCTGTTAATGCATAATTAAACATTTTAAGCTCATCAAACAATCCTTTGTACGGTGCAGGAGTAGTATTAGCATACAGTTCAAGTGCCCCGATATTACCAATTACTAAATCTGTTGCCTCTCCAATACCCACTGATGTTCCTGTTGCATCTGCTTTTTCATTTGTAAAAACACCATTTGTATAAATTTTTAATTTAGATGTGGCAACATCTCTCATAATAATCACATTAACCCAGTTTCCGGTAAAATAACTCGTAGCTGCCAATGATGATACAAGTTCTGTTTTTGTAACATCATCATCTATAGCAAAACGCAATTGATTACTTTTAATTTCTACATTAAATCTTCTGCCTGTTGCTCCTGTTGTCACACTTTTTGTCATTGAGCCTTTGCACAAAATATAAGAACTCAATGTTGTTCCTGCAGGTATTAAACTAGCATCAGCTTTCATCCAGAATGAAACAGTAAATGAATTTTTATCAAAGAATATCTGATCCTGATTTGGAATACTAACCATAAGCTTGTTTGGTAATAATGTCGCAAAATCTATAGCTTTATTCTCTTTTCCTATTACCCTAACCGAAGCATTATCATAAGCCGCATCCAATTGTCCATTATTTCCATAACTTGAAATATCCGCAATTTGATCACCCTCTCCGGCTGCTTCTTTAAATGGCCAATATCCAACAATTTCTGGTGTTAAAGTCTTAAAATTCCATACATCTCCAGCTATTGTCCCTTTTGCATTAGAAGCATCAATTCTCCAATAATAAGTTGTCGCAGTATTTAAACCTGTGAGCTGATATGAAGGAGCTGCAACATAGGCTACATCGGCTAGTTTAGTTAGATTTGCAGGATTTGTGCCTAAATAAACTGCGTAAGTTGTCGTATTAGAACTTCCAGTCCATTTTAATGTTGTATTACCTCCGTTTAACTGTACAAAATTATATCCTGAGGCTGGCGTTGGATTAGCTGCCTTAGCTGGAGCCGATGGGATTGGAGGAGTTGTTACAGAGCCTATTTCGCTATAAGCAGATGATTCTGTAGCATTTGTTGCTTTAACACGATAATAATATACTGTATTAGGCGTCAAGCCAGAATCATTATAACTAATAGTGTTAGCTGCAAGCGTATTAATTACTGTAAAATTTGTTCCATCAGTTGAACGCTCTAATATATAGTTATTTTCATTTGTAGCATTATCACTCCATTTTACTGTTAAAGAGCTAGCCGGTGGGATTTCAGTTGAAGTTACAGAACTAAAATTTACACCTGATGGCGGAATAAGAAAATCAGCAGGTGTTGTATTGGTTAATCCGTTAATATAAACTTCAATATTCAGATAAGGAGCATTGGTTGTACTGACTAATAAAGCATCAGCCGTATTTTTATCTAATCCGTTGGCATCTTCCCAGGCATCAGGCATACCATCATTGTCTGTATCCAAAGGAGCCGGAGCACCGTAAACATGTCCTGCACCTCCGTTTATAAAACCAAATTTACTGGTCAAATCAGTTTGCACATATACATACGTGGCAGTTGTCCCTTTAGATACCAAATCTGAAATCATTAAACTCTCAACCTGATCACGTCTTGGATACGAAGCTCCAACACTTGCTACAATTTTATTATAAGCATCCTCAGCAGACAATGCTGGATTTTTCATAGGATAATCATACGGTGTTGACAAAAGAGTAGATATATCTCCAGTAGGATATCCCGTTAAATCGTAAGGAACTAACGTACCATTTAGTACACCATCCTTATTATTGTCAAAATAATTTCCAGAGCCATATAAAGAGAAATTATCATTTCCGCGATTAAACGGTGATGAAACTGTACTACTTGTGTTTGGCCCTCCTATAAAATAATTATTGATAATATTAACATCTGAACTTCCTGCAGAATCTCCTCCCATAATATAGGCATCACCGGATTCAGCATGCCCATAGGTATTTCCGTAATTCCCCCAGTTGTAAACAACATTATTTACAAACTCATTGATACCCTTCACTTTATTGTTACGGGTTTTATTACAGATGTATAAATTCCCAATTAAGCTTATCTTACCACCGGCAGAAGGCTGCATTAAACCTCCGGCTGAGTGATTGTGACGGTGCATTCCCTGTCCAATAATAGAATTCTGAATCGTAATATTATCCGGGCTTGTTCCTTTACTATCCCAGTTCACAGAAAACACTTCGTCTGTACCCCAGGTAAAACTCATGTGGTCTAAAATTATATTCGCTCCATTTGAAATCCCAGACGCATCCTGATCTTTGGCAGTTCCTCCATAACGAATACGAACGTAACGGGCAATCGTATTACTTGCTCCGGTAAATGACACCTTAGATCCCAACAATACAATTCCTTCACCTGTTGCTGTTTGTCCGGCAATAGTCGTGTTTTTCGCAATTGCAATCGAAGAAGCTACGTTAATGATACCTCCTACTTTAAAAATTACAAATCTTCCTTCCTGACTAACGGCATCACGAAATGACCCAGGACCACTGTCATTTAAATTGGTTACTAAATAAATCTGTGGATTTGCAGCTCCTCTTGCCCCTGTTGTAAATCTTCCAAAACCTGTGGCTTCGGGAAATGCCAACGTTTGGGCTCTTAATTCTCCCATAAACGTAATCAGAACAAAGGCCGAAAGAATTTTGACCCCATATCTGAATGATAAGGTAATTTTTTTCATACTAATATAAATTGGTTAAAAGTTAGTTAACCGAATTTAGGCATAAGCAAAAAAGAGTCTGTCCTGCCCCGTCCTGTGTTTACATCTTTAAAAATCAATACATTATAAATTCAGCAACAAAACAAAATTATCACCTGATTAAAATATTCAAAATTTAACGAATTGCAGTTTTTTCGAATTTTATTTCATGATTTAAAATAAAAAATAAAATATCGGGCGTTTATATTTTTCAGAAAAATGATTATTAGTAAGCATCTTTTTCTTGAAATAAAGCTATATTTTCTGATAATTTTAAGATTATAATTTTTGCCTTTCAAACTCAGAACGGTAATTTTATAAATCTCAAATAAAAATTATCATTCCAATGAAAACCTTAAAACTCTTATTGTTATTAATTCCACTTTTTTCCTTTTCACAAGAAGAAAAAATAAAACAATTTGATATTAATTTAAGCAATTACGAATATCCGTTCCCTGTTAAGTTTTTTGAACTCAGTAATCAGCGCCAACTTTTAAAAATGGCCTATATGGACATAACTCCTGCCAATTACAATCATAGAAACATCATTTTATTTCATGGAAAAAATTTTAATGGAGCTTATTGGGAAACCACTATTAAAGCCCTGACAAAAGAAGGTTTCAGGGTTATTGTCCCGGATCAGATTGGTTTTGGAAAATCTTCAAAACCGGATAATTTTCAGTATACATTTCAGCAGTTTGCTGAAAACACAAAAAAACTGTTAGAACATTTGGGAATTGAAAAAACAGCTGTTTTAGGACATTCCATGGGCGGAATGTTAGCTACAAGATTTACGTTGATGTATCCTGAAACTGCTGAAAAATTAGTCCTTGAAAATCCAATTGGTTTAGAAGACTGGAAATTGATTGTTCCTTACAAGCCTGTAGATTGGTGGTACGAAAGTGAATTAAAACAAAATTACGAAGCTATCAAAAAATACCAAATGGCGAATTATTATGATGGAAAATGGAATGCTGATTTTCAAAAATGGGCTGAATTGGGTGCTGGCTGGACAACAGCTCCTAATTATAATATTATAGCATGGAATTCGGCATTGATGTACGACATGATTTTTACTCAGCCTGTTTTATATGAATTTAAAAACATCAAAAGTCCAACATTACTAATCATCGGAACCAGAGATAAAACTGCTTTAGGAAAACCCCTCGTTTCAGAAGAAGTCAGAAAAACAATGGGCAATTATGCCGAACTGGGCAAAAAAACACAAAAAGCCATTCCGAATGCAAAACTTGTAGAAATTGCAAACACAGGACATTTGCCACATATTGAATCTTTTAATCAATTTATAAAACCATTAATCGTATTTTTGAAGCAATAAAGTTAACCTTAAATTATATTTTATGTTTACAATCGAACAAATAAAAGAGGCACATGCCAAAGTAAAAAGCGGTGCCGATTTTCCAAATTATATACAGGATTTAATTATTTTGGGCGTAAAAGGGTATGACACCTTTGTAAATGATGGCCATGTTGAATATTATGGTGTAAATAACTATTCTGTTATTTCAGACGAAAAATATCCTGAAATAAAAGTTCAGGATACAGCCAACAAAGAACGTTTTATAGAATTTCTGGTAGCGCATCAGGACGGCCAGACCGATTATATTACATTTTGTAATCATTCAGGACAATGCGGAATCGCAAAATGGCGTGTTGATATTATTGAAATGACCTGTACTTATTTTGACAAATCAGGCGCTGAAATTTTAATTGAAAAAATTCCTGGTTAATCATTTTAGAAGAAATTCAGATGCCGAAAAATTGGTCTCCCATAATAAATCCCGAAGAATTACTTCAGCTAAAAAACTCAACTGAAGTTATTTTAGTTGATGCCAGAGCCGGACTCAATATGGAGGAAAATTATAAAAACGAACATTTAAAAGATGCCCGATATGTTGATTTAAACCGGGATTTGGCTACAATTGGCTGTAACCCTGCAAACGGCGGAAGACATCCATTGCCTTCGTTAGAAAAATTTTCAGAAGTGCTTTCAAAACTTGGCATTACAACGCAAAGCCATGTGATTATTTATGATGACAAAAACGGTTCAAATGCCGCAGCCAGATTTTGGTGGATGCTAAAAGCAATTGGTCATGAAAAAGTGCAGGTCTTAAATGGTGGCTATCAGGCAGCAATTCATGTAGGTTTCCCTGTAAGTTCAGGTACAGAAAATTTTGACACAGCTGAAAAATATCCGGTTTCAGTTTGGAAACTTTCTTTAAGCAATATTAAAGAGGTCGATAAAGTCCGCAACAACCCTGAAAATATCGTCATTGACGTAAGAGATAAAAATCGTTTTAACGGTTTCACAGAACCACTTGATCTGATTGCAGGTCATATTCCGGGTGCAGTTAATGTTCCGTTTAGCGAAAATTTAGACGAAAATGGCTTTTATCTTTCCGCTGAAAAACTGGCGAAAAAATATACTCAAATTTTAGGAAATGTAAAACCCGAAAATGTAATAGTCCATTGCGGTTCAGGTGTTACTGCTTGCCACACTCTGTTAGCTATGGGTTATGCCGGAATTCCAATTCCACAGCTTTACATAGGCTCCTGGAGCGAATGGTCAAGAAACAATATGCCAATGGCAACTAAACAATAATATCCTTTCAAGAAATAAATAATGCATCAAAAACAACATTGGGACATTCTTTTAACCAATCAGGTCAATAAAAAAAAGTTCATAGACACCCTACTTTCCGGCGAAGCGAAAGAAGAATTAGCCGTTTTTAACAACCAAAAAGGAATTTTATTCTCTGATATTTCAATTGAAAAATTCATTGAAAGGGAATATCAATATGAATCTGTTGAAGCTTCTCCTGAATCCCACAGGCAATTGCGGACTTTTTCATCAGGCGAACGCAAAAAAGAGTTCTTAAAATACTGTATCAGCCAAAATCCTGATTTTATCATTTTCGATAATCCTTTCGATCATTTAGATCAGGCTTCCCGTCTGGCTTTGGCTCTATCTTTAGAAAAACTTACTGATACCATTTCTATTATTCAGCTTGTAAACCGTACGGTTGATTTAATGGATTTTGTACTGAATAAAGTCCAGATCAAAGACAATTCGTTTACTCTATATCCTATTTCAAAAACCGAAAACCATTTTAAAACCTTAAATACAGCTGCAATTCCAAAGGCTCATGAACCGGGTACTTTTCACGAAAGTGTATTAATAAAAATGGAGAATGTTTCGGTAAGTTATGAAGACCGAAAAATTCTGAACAACATTTCATGGACCATCAAACAAGGTGAATTCTGGCAGTTAATTGGTCCGAACGGATCCGGAAAAAGCACTATTTTATCTTTAATTACAGGCGATAACCCAAAAGGATATGGTCAGGATTTATTTTTATTTGGAAGAAAAAAAGGAAGCGGTGAAAGTGTTTGGGAAATAAAAAAGCAAATCGGAATTTATACCACTTCTATGATGGATTTGTTTCAGAAAGGACATACACTGGAACAAATGATTCTGTCCGGTTTCTTTGATTCTATCGGATTATATACGGAACCGACTACCTTACAAAAACAAATTGTTACGCAATGGCTGGAGGTAATTGAAATGAGCCACCTGAAAAAGAAACGTTTTATAGATCTTTCGATCGGACAGCAAAGAGTAGCACTTATTGTTCGTGCCGTTTTAAAACATCCGCCTTTATTAATTTTAGATGAACCTGTTGAGGGTCTGGATGACGAAAATGTCGATTTGGTGATTCAGTTAATTAACACTATCAGACAGGAAACCAATGTAGCTATTTTATACGTTTCGCACAGAATCGAATCAGGACTTGCTCCTACTTCTGTTTTTGAACTTATTCCTTCTGAGACGGGATCTATTGGGAGAATTAAATAAGTATATTTTATGCTACTTAGAAACGAGATGTCATCCTGAGCGGAGTCGAAGGCTTTTTGCCTCAACTAAGTTTATCCTGAGCGAAGCCGAATGGACTCAGCCTGACACCTGATTTCATATCTAACTAGTTAAGTCATAAAAAAGCCCCAAAATAAATTAAATATTTATGGGGCATTTTTTTTTAATTTTTATCTTCTAATAAAGGAACAAATCTAAATTCCCCAAACTCATGTTTTTCAAATTGTGTTTCGTTTTTACGAATTAGTAAAGTCATAATCTGTACATCTTCTCCAAGTGGAATCACCAGCCTTCCTCCTATTTTCAATTGTGCCATCAAAGGCTGTGGAATAAAAGGAGCACCTGCTGTAACAATAATACTGTCAAACGGAGCATAGTTTGGGAGACCTTTGTAACCATCACCAAACGAGAGATGTTTAGGTCTGATATTTAATTTAGGGAATAAATTAGAAGTTGTTTTAAACAGTTCTTTTTGTCTTTCAACGCTATACACTTTTGCCCCCAGCATGAATAAAACAGCAGTCTGATAGCCCGATCCTGTACCGATTTCAAGAATTTTGTCATCTTTTTTCACTTCCAGCAGCTGAGACTGAAAAGCAACCGTATAAGGCTGCGAAATAGTCTGACCCGCTCCTATAGGAAATGCCTTATCCTGATAAGCATAATCTTCAAAACTTGAATTTAAAAAAAGGTGTCTTGGGATTTTTTTTATCGCCTCTAAAACCGCCTTATCAGTAATCCCTTTTTGTTCTAAAGTGCTTACTAATTGATTGCGAAGTCCTTGATGTTTGGCAGTATCTTTCAAAATGGGTAGGTTTTATTTTCGCAAAAATAAGAAACAAAACAGGAAATCAAATATTGATTTTTAATTATTAAATTAATAAAGTTGAAAGTCAAAAAGGCGAAAGTCAAAAGGCACTACCAATAATTCACATTTCACAATTAGTTAAATTCTTTTTCACTTTCAACAAATAAATTCTATTTTTGTTTAAAATACATTCACATGTTAAAAGTAGGAGTTTTAGGTGCGGGTCACTTAGGTAAAATACATTTACGCTTATTACAACAATCTGACAAATACGAATTAGTTGGATTTTATGATGAAAATCAGGAAAATGCCGAAAGAATTTCAAAAGAATTTGGCTATAAAAACTTCAATACAATTGCAAAATTAATCCACGCCGTGGATGTAATCGACATTGTAACTCCAACACTTTCGCACTACAAATGTGCCAAAGTAGCCATCAAATCAGGAAAACATATTTTTATAGAAAAACCAATTGCCAACACCGTTGAAGAGGCTGAAGAGATTATTGCTTTGGCAAAAGAACACAATGTAAAAGGACAAGTTGGTCACGTAGAGCGCTTTAACCCTGCTTTTATTGCAACCAAAAACATGATCGAAAACCCGATGTTTATAGAAACGCATCGTTTGGCCGAATTTAATCCACGTGGCACGGATGTTCCGGTAGTTCTTGATTTAATGATTCATGATATTGATGCCATTTTAAGTGTGGTAAAATCAAATGTAAAAAACATCAATGCCAGTGGTGTTTCGGTAATCAGTGAAACTCCTGATATTGCCAATGCCCGAATTGAATTCGAAAATGGCTGTGTTGCCAATTTAACTGCCAGCCGAATTTCGATGAAAAACATGCGCAAAACACGTTTTTTTCAAAAAGACGCCTACATTTCGGTTGATTTTTTGGAAAAAAAATGTGAAGTTGTCCGTATGAAAGATGCTCCTGAAGTTCCGGGAGATTTTGATATGATTCTTCAAAATGCCGAGGGAGTAAAAAAACAAATTTACTTTACAAATCCGGACGTAGAGCAAAACAACGCTATTTTAGACGAATTAAATTCATTTGCAGATGCTATCAATAACGACACAACTCCGGTTGTAACACTTGAACAGGCTACAGATGCATTAAGAGTTGCCTATCAGATTATTGATTGTTTCGATAAATAATAAAAAAATAAACTTATTATCTTTAAGGTTTAAAGCAGGCTTCAAAGCTTCTTTAAACCTTAAATTTTAAAATTCAAATACCAGATAAATGAAAACTATAGCTGTAATTGGTGCCGGAACAATGGGTAACGGAATTGCACATACTTTTGCGCAAAGCGGTTTTATTGTAAAACTCATTGATGTTTCTGAAAAATCATTGGATAAAGGAATGGCGACTATTGCTGCAAATCTGGATCGAATGCTGTCTAAAGGAACAATCACTCAGGAAGAAGTTGCCAGAACGATTACCAATATTATTACCTATACAGATATTAAAGATGGTGTTGTCGGCGTTGATTTAGTAGTCGAAGCAGCAACTGAAAATGTAGAATTGAAACTGAATATTTTCAAACAATTAAATGAATACTGTTCACATAATACAATTTTAGCAACCAACACTTCTTCGATTTCAATCACACAAATTGGATCTGTTGTTGCACATCCTGAGCGTGTTATCGGAATGCATTTTATGAATCCGGTTCCGATTATGAAACTGGTTGAAATCATTCGAGGATACAATACCAGCGATGAAGTCACCAAAATAATCATGAATTTATCTGAAAAGTTAGGTAAAGTTCCGGTTGAAGTAAACGATTACCCTGGTTTTGTAGCAAACCGAATTTTAATGCCTATGCTAAACGAGGCAATTGAAACGTTATACAACAGAGTAGCCGGAGTTTATGAAATTGATACGGTAATGAAATTAGGAATGGGGCATCCAATGGGACCGCTTCAATTAGCTGATTTTATTGGCCTTGACGTTTGTCTTGCCATTTTGAATGTAATGTACGACGGATTTAAAAATCCGAAATACGCTCCTTGCCCATTATTAGTCAATATGGTTAGAGCCGGGAAATTAGGTGTAAAATCCGGAGAAGGTTTTTACGATTACAGCGAAAGTAAAAAGGCTGAGAAAATTTCTAAACAATTTCTTTCCGCATAAAAAAGTTAACAATGTCAATAGCATCAAACCTAAATACAATCAAAGCAACTTTACCTGAACATGTAACTCTGGTTGCCGTTTCAAAAACAAAACCTGTTTCAGATCTGATTCAGGCTTATGAAGCCGGTCAGCGTATTTTTGGCGAAAACAAAATTCAGGAAATGGCCGATAAATATGAGCAAATGCCAAAAGATATTCAATGGCATATGATTGGTCATGTTCAGTCAAATAAAGTGAAATTTATGGCACCGTTTGTAAGTTTGATTCATGGTGTTGACAGTTTAAAATTATTACAGGAAATCAACAAACAAGCGTTAAAAAACAATCGTGTTATTGATTGCCTGCTTCAGATATATATTGCCGAAGAAGAAACAAAATTTGGTCTTGATGAAAAAGAACTGACTCAGTTATTATCGTCTTCCGAATTTAAAGAGATGAAAAACATTCGTATCTTAGGATTGATGGGAATGGCAACTTTTACAGAAAACCATGATCAGATCAAAAAAGAATTTCTGCATTTAAAATCGATTTTTGATTCGCTTCAAAACAAAGATGCACAATGCAGGGATACACAACAATGTATTTCTACAGCAGCACATTTTTCGACTATTTCAATGGGAATGTCAGGCGATTATCAACTTGCTATTGAATGTGGAAGCACAATGGTCAGGATTGGGAGCAGCATTTTTGGAGGAAGATAATTTTTGAATATCAATGGCAATGTCAAAAATCAATGACAATATCAAAGGTCAATTGCAATGACAAAAATTAATTGCAATTTCAATTTTAAATTTTAAATGGAAAAAATATTCAATTTTGAAGATCGATTGGTTCGTTTTGCAGGAGAATGTATTTTCTTTACGAGACAATTAGAAAAGTTATTCGAAAATGAATATTATAAAAATCAGTTAATCAGATCATCCGGAAGTGCTTCTTTAAATTTTGGAGAAGCTCAGGGTACAGTAACTGATAAAGACTTTATTTTTAAAGTTTCATTAGTTGTAAAAGAATTAAAGGAATCCAGAAATTCTTTAAAAATATTAGATTATATAAAAGAAGGTGATAATGACAAAAGGAGTAAGCTTCTTTCAGAAGTAGAACAACTTATTGCAATTTCATCAAAAATGATAATAAATAAAAAGTAAATCAATGACAATAGCAATCACAATGACAATTTTCAAAATTTGAAATTGATATTGACATTGATTTTTGAAATTGATATTGACATTTGAAAATGTACGCAATACTAGACATAGAAACCACCGGAGGGCAATTCAACGAAGAAGGAATTACCGAAATCGCCATCTATAAATTTGATGGACATGAAGTCGTTGACCAATTCATAAGTCTTGTCAATCCTGAGATTCCGATTCAGCCTTTTGTGGCTAAATTAACCGGAATCAACAATGCTATGCTGGGTTCTGCTCCAAAATTCTATGAAGTAGCCAAACGAATCATCGAAATTACTTCTGATTGTATTATTGTAGCGCACAACGCCTCTTTTGATTATCGAATCCTGCGTACCGAATTCAGACGTTTAGGCTATAATTTCGAATCAAAAACACTTTGTACCGTTGAACTTGCCAAAAAATTAATTCCGGAACAGCCATCTTATAGTTTAGGAAAATTAGTCCGTTCTCTCGGAATACCAATAGCCGACAGACATCGTGCAAGCGGAGATGCTATCGCCACAACCAAACTGTTCAAAATATTACTGGAAAAAGACCTGGAAAAAACCATCGTCAAAGATTTTGTAAAATTCGAAATCGAAAAAGGGATTTCGCCAAAACTTCAGGATTTAGTAAACCAGATGCCTTCTAAAACCGGAGTTTATTACATTCATAACGAAGGAGGAACTTTAATTTACATCGGCAAAAGTCAAAATATCAGAAAAAGGGTAAATCAGCATTTTACCGGAATCACCACTAAAAGCAAAAAGATTCAGACAGAGGTTTTTACCATAACGTATGAAGAAACCGGAAGTGAATTAATTGCGCTATTAAAAGAAAGCGAAGAAATTAAAATAAACCGCCCAAGATATAACCGCTCTCAGCGTAAAACGATTTTTCAATATGCCTTATATGCAGAGAAAGATTCCAACGGTTATATAAATCTAAAACTCGAAAAAGCAGACGGACGCAAAAAAGAAATCACTTCGTTTGCTACTTTACAGGAAGGAAAAAATGCGCTTTTCAGGTTTACGGCAAAATATCATTTGTGCCAAAAACTGACCGGTTTATATCAGACGAAAAAAGAATGTTTTCAATACAAAATCAAGGAATGTGATGGTGCCTGTATTGGCGAAGTAACACCTGAAATTTACAATTTAAGGGTTCAGCAGTTTATTTCTGAAAACAGCTTCGAAAACAAAAGCATAATTTTGCTCGACAGAGGCCGAAACGTAAATGAAAGAAGCGCTATTTTAATCGAAAACGGCATCTACAAAGGCTACGCCTATTATGATTTAAACTATCAGATTACAAATATTGAGATTCTGAAAAAAATCCTGATTCCGATGCAGCACAACCGCGATGTAAAAAACATCATTCAGAACCACATCCGTAAAAGTAAATCGTTAAAAATACTTCATTTTTAGCAGAACAAAACTTTCATTATCTTTAAGGAAATGAAAAACAAAAAATCACAATACGAGATTTTCAGAGAAAAAGTCAAAATTGTTCTTTATGGTACCAATACCATTTTAGGGCGAATGTTCGATTTGGTCCTTTTAGGTTTGATTTTATTGAGCGTTCTATTAATAATGCTCGACACCGTTCAGGGTATTAGTTCAAAATATCACTATCAGTTATGGATATGTGAATGGTAATTACTCTATTTTTCACCATTGAATATCTTTTACGGATTATTTCTATTCAAAAACCGATAAAATACATTTTCAGCTTCTATGGAATTATCGATTTACTGGCTGTTTTACCCATGTATTTGTCGATATTCTTCCCCGGAGCAAGTATTTTATCCATCGTAAGAGCCCTGCGTTTCCTTCGATTATTCAAAATTCTGCATCTTCCTCAAATTTCACATCAGTCATTACAATTAAAAGAAGCAATTGACGCCAGTAAAGAGAAAATCCTGGTTTTCATCTATTTTGTTTTAATCAGCACGATCATTATCGGAACTATAATGTATCTGGTCGAAGGCGAAGCATCAGGATTTACAAGCATTCCAATGGCGATTTACTGGACAATTGTAACCTTAACAACCGTTGGCTACGGAGATATTTCACCAGAAACCCCTTTAGGTCAGTTCATAGCGGCACTGGTCATGATTTTGGGTTACGGAATCATAGCTGTTCCAACCGGAATCGTAACAGCCGAATTTGCTAAAAAAAGTCTCAAAAACAACACTGTCAGTACAAAAACCTCCTGTCAGGTATGTGGTTCACAACTTCATTTTGACAATGCAAAATACTGTCATGAATGCGGATCCGAATTACATCATTAATTTATGAAGCTATTCCGGCTGTACATTGCAACTCCTCCTTATCTTTGTTGTTTTTTAGAGTCATAAAAGCAGCTTCTAAAGTCGCTTCTTTTACGCCACAAAAACTAACAAATATAAGTCCGGGGTTTCCATTTCCATCCGGGCTAAAAAACATATGAAATACCTAATTACCATTGTCGGACCAACAGCCATAGGCAAAACAGCCTTAAGTATTACATTGGCAAAACATTTTAATTGTGAAATAATATCCTGCGACAGCCGTCAGTTTTTTAAAGAAATGACTATCGGTACAGCTGTTCCAAATCAGGAAGAACTACAGTCAGCAACGCATCATTTCATTCAAAATAAATCAATTTTCGAAAACTATACTGTTGGCGATTACGAAAAGGAAGCTCTTTTAAAACTCGAAAAATTGTTTCAAAAAAATGATTTCGCCATTTTAATTGGAGGCTCCGGATTGTATGTAGATGCTGTTCTAAAAGGTTTTGATGAATTTCCTGAAATCAATCCTGAAGTACGTTCAGAAGTTAGTTCAAATTACGAAAAACTCGGAATTGAGTATCTTCAGGAACAATTAAAAACTTTAGATCCTGATTACTTTCAGAAAATCACTTTAGAAAATCCACAGACCTTACAAAACCCACAAAGAATGATGCGTTTTGTTGAGGTTTGCATCGGGACTCAAAAACCATACTCATCTTTTTTGAATCAAAAGAAAAATAATCGAAACTTCACTCCCATCTTAATTGGTTTAGAAGCCGACAGAGAAGTAATTTATAACCGTATCAACCAGCGTGTTGATATTATGATGAACGAAGGTTTACTTGAAGAAGCAAAAGCACTATATCCTAATAAAGCGTTAAATGCGCTCCAAACAGTCGGTTATAGAGAATTATTCAGTTATTTTGACGGAGAATTCACGCTGCCATTTGCCATTGAGGAAATCAAAAAAAATACCAGACGATTTTCAAAAAGGCAATTAACGTGGTTCAAACGAAATGAACAGACCAAATGGTTTGATTATGCTAGAGACAGGAAAGAAATTATAAATTATATTGACGAAATTGTAAAATAAAATCTTTTTTCTTTACTCTATTTCGAAAAAATCTAAAATTCTAACAATCTAAGAAGTCTAAAATTAAAATGCCAATATCTCCAAACTTCACATCGATTCTAAGCAAAGACTGGGAAATCAATTTCACACAATGTACCCCAAACGGTTCTTTAAAATATACCGATTTGTGTAATATTTTACAATTGACTGCAGCGGCACATTCAGAAATTGGCGGTATCAGTTTTTATGATATGCAGGAGTTTCATCAGGCATGGGTCTTAAGCAGAATGAGAGTCGAAATTATCGCTTTACCAAAATGGGGAGATGCAGTGACGGTAACCACCTGGATTAACAGCCTTGAAAACTCACGCTCTGTACGTGCGCTGGAAATGCATGTCAACGGAAAAAAAATAGTGGGCTGCGAAACCTATTGGGCGGTTTTCAACACACAATTACGCCGTCCCGAAGCTTTGGCATTGCCTTATGAACATTTTGAATTATTTCCGGATAAAAGAGCTACAGAAGAAGGTTTTTCAAAAATCAATATCAATCACGAAAAAGAAGCTGTATTCGAGAAAACAGTTTATTTATCAGATCTGGATATTGTAAACCATGTTAATAACGTAAAATATCTCGAATGGTGCCTTGACCACGTCAACCCGAAGAAAATCCTGAAACAAGAAGTAAAAAGCTTTGAAATGAATTTTATGAAGGAACTTTCATTAAAAGACACTGTAATCATTCATGAAAGCGATATTGAAGATAACTCAGCTACTACTTTTAGCATCACCAAAGGAGAGAAAACCTGTTATGCATTACAGCTAAACTGGAAGAAATAATTCAGCATTCGCATTAAAACAAAAAGCTGGTTTCTTAATATTGAAACCAGCTTTTTTTATATTATCAAATGTAATTTACATCTCACATTTCACAAAAATCATTTTACTCATTTAGATAAAAACACTCAGTACAAAGTAAACCAATCCTGCTAAAATAGCCGAAATAGGAATCGTTAATACCCATGCCCAAATCAAACTGACAGTAACTCCCCATCTTACAGCAGATACACGTTTCGTTAATCCAACCCCGATGATCGATCCTGTAATGGTATGCGTTGTACTTACCGGGATCTTTAAATGTTCTGTAAAGTAAAGTGTCAAAGCACCTGCAGTTTCAGCAGCAACCCCTTCAAAAGAACTTACTTTAGTAATTTTAGAACCCATTGTTTTTACAATTTTCCATCCACCACTCAAAGTTCCAGCAGCAATTGCAGAATAACAAGCTAATGGAATCCAGCCCGGCATTACTCCTTTTATTCCTTTGTCATCATTTGGCAAAACAACATCTAACCATGAGTCCATGTGAACTCCCGGATTTGTATTGATATAAACGGCAACAGCAGCTGCAATAATACCCATTACTTTTTGCGAATCGTTTCCTCCGTGACCTAAACTGAATGCAGCTGAAGACAATAATTGCATTTTTTTCAAAGCCGCATCAGCCTGATGTAAATTCAAACTACTGAACAGCAAACAAAAAGCACTAACAGTAAGAATAATAAAAGCGACTAAAAACCATTTAATATTATGTGGATCAAAAGCTACACTCCAAAAATGTGATTCAAATCTTGGTTTTTCAATTTCTGCAAATGGTACCATTTGAACTTTTACAAACCAGATTGTAGCAATCATTAAACCTACGGTAAATATTTTAGGCCAGATACTTTTTCGTGAAGCATTCAATAACCAAATTGATATTAAATAAGAGGCTAATGCTCCCAACAATGGCGCTAATACAATAAAAGCAATGATGATAATAACTCCCGAAGGCATTCCTCCATCTTTTCCTGCTTTGTACCAGCTTACGATTTCGTACCAGTAGTGTGTCGTCCCATCTTCTCCAACATAACCCGAAAAACCGTGAACTGCAATGGCATGAGCAATAGCCGCTCCTGCAAAACCACCAATTAAAGTATGTGATGAACTGGAAGGAATTCCTAACCACCAGGTTAATAAGTTCCAACATATTGCTGCAATAACACCGGCTAAAATCACTACAAGATTAATCTCCATTGTATGTGCCGTTTTGGCAACAGTATCTGCAACTCCAAATCCGAAAACCCAATAAGCCAGAAAGTTAAAAAATGCTGCCCAGACTACAGCCTGAAAAGGTGTCAAAACCTTTGTTGCAACAACAGTCGCTATAGCATTTGCCGCATCATGAAAACCGTTGATGTAATCAAAAATTAAAGCTAATACTATAATAATTATAAGTAGCGTCATAAAATTATAACTTCAGAATGAAAAATTGAATTAAGAATGTTTTACAGAAATAGATTCCAGTATGTTCGCAACACTCTTACATTTGTCTGTTGCTGATTCTAAAACAGATAACACTTCTTTATACTTAATAATGTTTTTAGCATCTGTTTCGTTTTCAAAAATTTCAAAAACTGCTTTGTTATATACGTTATCAGATTTGTTTTCCAATTTATTAATTCTGGAACAGGCATCCTTAATAACTTTGAAATTCTTTAAATTTCTCAACTCTTTTACAGCACTGTCAATATTCTGACATGCTTCTAGGTTGATTTCCGTCATTTTTCTGATAGATTTGGTAATTTTATCTACCTGATATAATCTCATACGGCTTGATGCTCCATGAAGGTAATCTGCAACGTTGTCAATTGAAGTAATTAACGTATGAATATCTTCTCTGTCAAATGGAGTAATGAAGTTTCTGCTTAACTCCAGGTTGGTCTGACGAGTAATATCTTCGCCTTTTTGTTCTAATTCGTCAATTTTTTGAAAAAGGATTTCTCTTTCTTTTAATGGTAAATTTACAGCTTCGTGTAAGTTAGAAGCTAATTCAATTAAATTGCTTGAAGCTTCTTCAAAAAGTGGAAAGAATTTCTTGTCTTTCGGCACTAAAAATTGGAAAATACTGTTTATTGACATTTTTATATTTTTGATAGTGCAAAATTACTTCAATATTATTTTGTAATGTTAAGCCATTGTTAACAAATCATTTTCAATTTGAAAACTATTTAAGAACAAAACAGACTGTTCAATATCATAATGTAAAATCCTGTCTTCCTTTACCAAAGGCACAGCTTCCCTATAACTATTCAAAAACATTTCGATAAAATCACTTGATTTTAAAGGTGCTCTGTACGCAATTGCCTGTGAAGCATTCAGTAATTCAATAGCCAGAATACGCTCCAGGTTTTCCATGACCTTTAAAGCTTTTGTTGCCCCATTTGCTCCCATGCTCACATGATCTTCCTGTCCGTTGCTCGAAACAATACTATCAACACTTGAAGGTGTTGCTAACTGTTTGTTCTGACTTGCGATGCTTGCAGCTGTGTATTGCGGAATCATAAATCCTGAATTCAGTCCCGGATTGTCAACCAGAAATGCTGGAAGATTTCGTAATCCCGAAATCAGCTGATAAGTTCTTCTTTCAGAAATACTTCCTAATTCTGCCAAAGCAATTGCCATAAAATCCAACGCTAAAGCTAATGGTTGTCCGTGGAAATTTCCACCTGAAATAATCTGATCGGATTCTATAAATATATTTGGATTATCCGTAACCGAATTAATCTCTGTTTTAAATACCTTTCGAACATAATCAATTGCATCTTTTGAAGCGCCATGAACCTGAGGCATACAACGGAAAGAATATGGATCCTGAACATGTTTTTTCTGCTGTACAATAATTTCACTTCCTTCCAAAAATTCATTGATTCGCTGTGCCGTTACAATCTGACCTTTGTGAGGACGAATAAAATGAATCAATTCATTAAAAGGTTCTACTCTTCCATCAAAAGCTTCGAGTGAAATGGTCCCGATTAAATCAGCTAGATACGAATATTTATAAGCTTTTATCAAAATATGGGCCCCGTAAGCACTCATAAACTGTGTTCCGTTCAATAACGCTAAACCTTCTTTGGACTGCAAAACAATCGGCTCCCAGTTAAAACGTTTTAAAACTTCAGCAGAAGTCCTTCTTTTACCTTCAAAAAACACTTCTCCTTCTCCTAATAAAGGTAATGATAAATGTGCCAATGGTGCTAAATCTCCTGAAGCGCCAAGCGAACCCTGAGTGTATACAATAGGTAAAACATCATTATTATAAAAATCAATCAAACGGTTTAATGTATGCAGCTGAATTCCTGAATATCCGTAACTCAAAGACTGAATTTTTAGTAAAAGCATCATTTTTACAATTTCAGCCGGAACTTCTTCTCCTGTTCCGCAAGCATGTGATTTTACAAGGTTTTCCTGAAGCTGGGATAAATTTTCATTTGAGATTTTCACACTGTAAAGTGCCCCAAAACCTGTATTGATTCCATATATAGGTTCCGGATGAGAAGCCATTTTTTTATCAAGATAGTCACGGCATTTCTGAACATTTACTTTAGCCTCTTCTGATAATTCTAATGCTTTATCGTTTCCTAAAATCTCCTGTAACGTTTCTAAAGTTAATGTTTCAGTACTAATATAATGGATTTCTCTCATGATGCTTTCAAATTTAAAACGCCAAAATTCAACAAATCAGCATTAAAAAACAACATTTTATCACAATAATTGTATTTTCTATAAAAGTGATTCTAAACAATTATTCATTTCATAATGCTAAATACAGTGGCACAGTATTGATTTTAATCTATTTTACTCTTTGAAAAGCAAGTCTGTAATTCGGTAAATCTTTATCAAAAAACACTCAAAATATATCAAAACCTCAACTTAATATATTTAATTTTAACAAATACTCAATATTGATTTTTTATCATTTGAATTATTAAAATATTCGCAAAAAGAAAATTTATCTTTTTAACTTTTACAAAAAACTGTACTTTTGAAAAATCAAAAATGAAAAATAACAGCTTAAAATATCAATCTTCAATAACAACTCAGACAAGAGTTGCTTTAGCTGTTACCACAATTACTACTACAACAATTACTACCCCTTAGGGGTATACATTTTTACATATAATCCTGGTTATCTATACTTTTTTCATGAAAGAAGAAAGTCTTTGGATACATAAAAATATTTGCATAAAAGAAAAAACATCAAAAATGAAAGTATTAAAATTTGGCGGAACTTCTGTAGCCAATGCACAAAATATAAAACTCGTTCTCGAAATTGTTAGTCAAAAAGCAAAAAATGACAAATTAGTTGTAGTCGTTTCAGCATTAAGCAAAGTAACTGATTTGCTTCATCTGGCAGCAGCAAAAGCAGCCGAAAATGATGAAAGCTTTAGAGACATAGTTGCAGAAATCGAGAAAAAACACTTAGATACATTAAAAGAACTGATTCCTGTTAGCGAACAAAGCAGTTTGTTAAGCCACGTAAAAAGAATCATCAATCATTTAGAAACTTTACTGGACGGCTGTTTCCTTTTGGGCGAATTATCTCCAAGAACTGCCGATACTATTTTGAGTTTCGGTGAACTGCTTTCCTCTTATATTATTGCTCAGGCTTATCAGCAAATTAGCAAAGATGCTGTTTATAAAGACAGCCGCGACTTAATCAAAACCAATAATGATTTTAGTAAAGCGGTTGTAAATTTTGAAATTTCAAATGTCCTGATTCAGGAATATTTCGCAGAAAATCAGTCAAAAATTAATATTTTACCCGGCTTTATTGCCCAGACCCTTGACGGAATCACATCAACGTTAGGACGTGGAGGTTCTGACTATACTGCGGCTATCATTGCCGGAGCAATGAATGCTGAACAGCTTGAAATCTGGACAGATGTAAACGGAATGTTTACTGCCAACCCAAAAATTGTAAAACAGGCACAGCCAATTGCAAACATTTCGTATCAGGAAGCAATGGAATTGTCTCATTTTGGTGCGAAAGTGTTGTATCCGCCAACAATTCAGCCAGTTTTAAGAAAAAATATTCCGATTTTAATCAAAAACACTTTTGAACCGGAAGCAGAAGGAACTCTAATCACAAATCAGGCGCCTTCAAATGGTGCAGCTGTAAGAGGAATTAGCCATATTGACAACATTTCGTTATTGACATTGGAAGGTCCTGGAATGATTGGCGTTTCAGGTTCTTCAAAACGTTTGTTTGAAGTATTGTCACACGAAAAAATCAATGTTATTTTTATCACTCAGGCCTCTTCTGAACATTCTATCTGTATCGGAATTCTGAATTCGGATGCTGAAAATGCCGAAGAAGCCATCAACAAAGCATTTGAAGTTGAAATTTTACAAAATAAAATCGATCCTTGCATTGTTGAAAAAGACCTTTGCATTATTGCTTTGGTAGGTGAAAACATGAAAAACCACCAGGGTCTGAGCGGAAGAATGTTCAGTACTTTAGGAAAAAACAACGTAAACATCCGTGCGATTGCCCAAGGTGCTTCAGAAAGAAATATCTCAGCGGTAATCAACGAAAGAGATGTTAAAAAAGCACTGAATACCTTACACGAAAACTTCTTCGAAGAAAACACCAAACAGCTGAATTTATTTGTAATGGGTGTTGGAAATGTGGGTGAGAAATTTATCGAACAGATTCACAGTCAGAAAAAATTCTTAAAAGATGTTTTAAAAATCAATGTTCGTGTGATTGCTTTGTCTAACTCAAGAAAAATGATTTTTGACGAAGACGGAATTTCTCTTAAAGACTGGCAGTCTACTTTAGATAAAGGAGAAGCGGCTATTCCAACAGAATTCATCGCCCGTGCCAAAGAACTGAATTTAAGAAACAGCATTTTCGTAGATATCACAGCAAATGCAAGCGTTTCTGAAATGTATGAAAAATTTTTAAAAGAAAGTATTGCAGTTGTAACCTGCAACAAAATTGCCTGTTCATCTGCGTACGACAATTATAAAAAACTAAAAAGCTTATCTCGTCAATACAACGCTCCGTTTTTATTTGAAACGAATGTTGGTGCGGGATTACCAATTATCGATACCGTAAAAAATCTAATTGCATCCGGAGATAAAGTGCATAAAATTCAGGCGGTTTTATCCGGAAGTCTGAACTTTATTTTTAACAATTTTGATGAAAATAATTCTTTCCACGATGTAGTAAAAGAAGCCGGAGTTCAGGGATTCACAGAACCGGATCCGAAAATCGACTTAAGCGGAATCGACGTGGCTCGTAAAATCCTGATTTTAATTCGCGAAAGCGGTTATCAAATGGAAATCGAAGACATCGAGAATCTGTCTTTCTTACCGGACGAGTGCATGAAAACCACAAACAACGAAGATTTTTTCAAATCATTGATTACACATGCTTCGCATTTTGAGAATATTTTGAAAGAAGCCAACGAAAAAGAATCCCGCCTAAAATTTGTAGCGCAATTTGAAAACGGAAAAGCAAACGTAGGCCTTCAGTTCATTGCAAAAGACCACCCTTTCTATAATTTGGAAGGAAAAGACAATATCGTGCTTTTCTACACAGATCGTTACGTAGACCAGCCGTTATTGATCAAAGGAGCTGGTGCCGGTGCTGCCGTAACTGCTTCAGGAATTTTTGCGGATGTAATTCGTATAGGAAATATATAATTTTTTTGTTTCAAGTTTCATGTTTCAAGTTGCTAAACTTTGCGAACCTTGCGGTTAAACTTGAAACCTGAAACCTGAAACCTGAAACAACCAGAAATGAAAGAAATAAAACTATTTTGCCCGGCAACTATCGCCAACCTCTCATGCGGATTTGACGTATTGGGACTTTGCTTAGACAATGCGGGCGATGAAATGATTGTTCGAAAAGTCGATCAAAAAGGTGTTCGAATCACTAAAATTGTGGGGGCCGATTTGCCTCTTGAAACCGAGAAAAACGTTTCGGGTGTGGCGGCTTTGGCTATGTTGGCAACTTTGGACGAACTGGATTTTGGATTTGAAATCGAAATTTATAAAAATATCAAAGCCGGAAGCGGAATCGGAAGCAGCGCTGCAAGTTCTGCCGGAGCGGTTTTCGGAATCAATGAATTATTGGGAAGACCTTATTCCCGTAAAGATTTGGTTCAGTTTGCGATGCAGGGCGAAAAATTAGCCAGCGGAAATGCTCATGCTGATAACGTTGCTCCTGCCCTTTTAGGCGCTTTTACTTTGGTAAGAAGTTATTCGCCTTTAGATATTATCAGAATTGACAGCCCGGAAGAATTGTACGCAACGGTGGTTCATCCACAAATCGAGTTAAAAACCTCTGACGCACGTTCGGTTTTAAAACAAAATGTTTCCCTAAAAAGCGCCATCACGCAATGGGGTAACGTAGGCGGACTTGTAGCGGGGCTTTACACCAAAGATTACGATTTAATTGGAAGATCGCTTCATGACGAAATCGTTGAGCCAGTACGAAGCGTTTTAATTCCGGGATTTGATTTAATCAAACAAACTGCTTACGAAAACGGTGCTTTAGGCTCTGGAATTTCAGGTTCCGGTCCGTCTATTTTCGCTTTAAGCAAAGGAAAAGACACAGCAAACCAAATCGCAAAAGCCATGAGCGACGTTTACGAGAAAATGAATTTACCATATGAAATTCACGTTTCGAAAATTAATCCGGATGGTGTACGCATTTTGTAAAATGTGAGATGTGAATTGTGAAAAGTATTAAGTACGAAGAATTAAGTATTAAGACTTACACGAAACGTTTGTCAGGCTGAGCGGAGTCGAAGCCCACACAAAGTAAGACACATTTGGTTTGTCATTTCGACGAAGGAGAAATCACTGAGGGAGAGCAACGCCCTGTTGTCGAGTTTCTAGTGTGATTTCTCCTCCGTCGAAATGACAAAAGAACTTAAAAAAATTATAAATAAAATATTGGAATTTGGAATTTAAAAAATTGGAATTTGATTTCACAAAAAGTCTGTATTCTATTTTCTATTCTCTTTTTTCTAAGCAAAAACAACACAATGAAATACTACAGTTTAAACCATAATGCCCCAAAAGTTTCTTTTCAGGAAGCTGTGATACAAGGATTAGCGAGTGATAAAGGATTATATTTTCCGGAAAGTATTACACCGCTTGATCCTTCTTTTTTTGATAAAATCGAAAGTTTAAGCCACGAAGAAATTGCTTTTGAAGCGATAAAACAATTTGTTGGAGACGAAATCCCAGCAGAGAAACTAAAAGAAATCATTGCTGAGACCTTAGTTTTTGATTTTCCGGTGGTGAAAGTCGAAAACGGAATCTATTCGTTAGAATTATTCCACGGACCGACAATGGCATTTAAAGACGTTGGAGCACGATTTATGTCTCGTTGTCTGGGTTATTTCAACAAAGACAAAAAAGATTCTAAAAACACCGTTTTAGTAGCCACTTCCGGAGATACAGGCGGCGCGGTTGCAAGCGGATTTTTAGGCGTTGACGGCGTTGATGTTGTCATTTTATATCCGTCTGGAAAAGTGAGCGATATTCAGGAAAAACAATTGACTACTTTAGGACAAAACATAAAAGCACTGGAAGTTGACGGTGTTTTTGACGATTGTCAGGATATGGTAAAAAAAGCGTTTTTAGATGAAACTTTAGCGCATAAAAACCTGACTTCGGCGAATTCTATTAATATTGCGCGCTGGCTGCCTCAAATGTTTTATTTCTTCTTTGCTTACAAAGCTTTGAAAAACCAGAACAAACCATTGGTTTTCTCTTGCCCAAGCGGAAACTTCGGAAATATCTGTGCCGGAATTATGGCAAAAAAATTAGGTTTGCCAATTGAGCATTTTGTAGCATCTACAAACGTAAACGACACCGTACCAAGATTCTTAGAAAACGGAAAATACGACCCAAAACCTTCTAAAGCAACAATTTCTAACGCCATGGACGTTGGAAACCCAAGCAACTTTATTAGAATTCAGGAATTATACAACAATGACTTAAAAGCATTCGAAAAAGACTTTTCTTCTTATAGCTATACTGATGAAGAAACCTTAGTTGCTCTAAAAAATATTTATAACACAGACGGTTACATTGCAGAACCGCACGGTGCTGTTGGTTATTTAGGTTTGAAAAAAGAATTGGAGAAATACCCTAACGCAATTGGTATTTTCTTAGAAACCGCTCATCCTATTAAATTCTTAGATGTTGTTGAACCTGCTTTAGGAATTACACTTCCTATTCCTGCTCAGATTGAGAGTGTTATTAATGAGGAGAAAGTTAGTGTTAAGATTTCTAGTTATGAGGAGTTGAAGAGTTTCTTGGGGTAATATTTATTCTTTATAAAATTAAAAGAGCCAGAAATTATGTTTACATATATTTCTGGCTTTTTATATTGATTAACTTTTATAAGAAAAATTTGTTATGTTTGATAGAAGCATAAAATCTAACCGAATTATCCAATGAAAAAAGTCTACATTAAATTAAATGAAAAATATAAATCTTTTGATGAAGGTTTTGAAACTGAATTAGAAGGAGATTTAATAATATTATCTGGAATTAATGGTTCAGGAAAATCACAATTTTTAAATATCTTATATGGTAAAGAAATTAATATCTCTTTTCTAGGTATACCTCCTAAAGATATATTAAGTGATATTAAAATTGATGGCGCAAATATTACAAGTTTAAATATAGAATATATCACACATAAAAATAATCTTATTGTAGCTGAAGTTGTGAAAGCTTCATCTACAACAATTAATAGTTCAATTGACCAAGCATACAATTACTATAAAAATTATAATAGAGCTCGGGAGGATAAAAGTTATAGAGGTTCTTGGGAACAACTAAAAAAAGTACTTGGAGATCTATATGTCCCAGATTCAATAAATATATCTGAAGATATTTTTAGAAATAAATTAAGAGATCGTAAGTTTATATGGAAACAAGATGATGTGTTTAGTGACATTATTGGAGAGTTGTTTTACAATCATGCTAGTGATATTGCAAAAGGTCAACAAAATGCAGGAAAAATAGATGGCCCAGCTTTTAATCCTTTAACTTTAGGAAAAGCTCCTTGGGCAGAACTAAATGAATTATTTGAAAAATTAAAATTAGAATATCGATTTAAGGATAATTTCGAAATTAATCATGGCGAACTTACAGAAACTCCTTTGCTTTTTCAAATCGATGATGAAGGCAAAATCATAAAAGAGGAATATAGAGAGTTGAAAAATTTATCTGATGGTGAAAAAACGATTATTTCATTATGTTTTAATTCTTTAAAAAGAATTGATAACGAAGACAAGAAAATACTGCTACTTGATGAGTTTGATGCTGTTTTAAATCCTTCTTTGATAGAAAGTTTTTTTATTGTTATAAAAAAATACTACCTCGAGAAAGGCATCATTGTTATTTTAACAACTCATTCGCCAGCCACAATAGCTCTTGCACCAGAAAATACTTCTTATTATGAAGTTTACAAGAAAAATATTTATCCAAATAGAATTCTACAAATTAATAAAGAGGAATATTCTGAATTAAAAAAAGTCAATAAACAATTCTATGATAAGATTGACGATCAAGCAGGACGGATTAAAGAATTAGAAGCTCATGTAGAATCAGAGAAAGATATATTAGTAATTACTGAGGGAAAAACTGATTGGAAATATATTCTAAAAGCTTTAGAATATTTTCATTCAAAAGAAGAATTTTTAGAGATTAAGAGTAATTATTTTTATCGCTATGGTACAGAAAATGATGTAAAGGAAAAAATTTGCAATACTACTGAAATAAATGAACTTAGTGATACAAAACTTAGAGCTTATCTCGAATCTTTGAGTAAAACAAGAAATATTGACGTAAATAATTTTAAAATAAGAATTGGAATATTTGATTCAGACAATAACAGCATAACTGTTATAAACGAAAAAGAGAAAAATATTTTTTCTTTCAAAATTGAACCTAATAACATTTCTACAGAATTTTTATTTTCTGAAGACGAAATAAAAACAAAAATCGGAGGTTACAGATTATTTATTGGTGATGAATTTCACAAAGACAGTAAAATTCATCTTACGGATTCATCATTAAATCTGGGCGGAGATAATCAAAATATTAATAAAGCAGGAAAAAAAACCATCATAGAATCTAATGTATACAATAGAGAGTCCGCTAATCTTGCTCTCCCTAAAGAAAAATTTGCACAATCGATATTTAACAAGGAAATACAAATTTCAGACAAAAGTTGGGAAAATTTTAGACATATATTTGAAAATATTTCTAGATGTTTACCTATCATTAAAGAAAATGAGGGCTAAAAAAAACAGCTGGCGCGAACATTCCGCTCGTGAACACAAAGAAATTCAATAATTAAAACAAATACAAATGGCAATTTGGCAATATCTTCTAATTGTAGTTCCCGTAAATTCTATTGATAGCAACTATCAATGTATTTTTAAAAATAACAAAACCAAATATTTACCTCAAACAAAAACATTCTGGAAAGACTTTAGTGGTGATATCTTTTCAATTGTTTCTGAAATGAATCAAATTATACCAAAAGCTAATTGGAGTGACGATACCCCTGATAGCGCGGATTTGTAATCCGTGCCCGCAACAGTGAGACACAAAACAAATCACTAAATAAAAATTACACAAATTAATGTTTTACAAAGAGAAATAGCCAATCTTTGTGGGCACGGATTACAAATCCGCGCGATCGAGAGTGGCATAAATGGTCCGAACAAAAACGATACTTTAATACTTTTAGAAAATTACACTTACGAAAGTCAAAGTTGGGGAAAAGGAAAATATACTTTAAATAATTCAGGAAAAGGAACCACGATTAATATTCATTACGATTATGAATTTGGAAAAGGTGGCTATCAAATGAGCATTCAAAGAGATTTTTATATAAAACCCAAATTAGTCTTTGATTTTGATCAAGATTACTATTTCGAAAAAATAAAATAAACATCCCCCCGATAACGCGAGCGTCCCGCTCGTGAACGCAAAGAAATTTAAAAACTTTTAGCCACAAACTCAATCAATCATTTTAAAAGTTATTTCTGATTTCTCCTACTCGCTTGATATCTAAAACTTTTTTCCTTAAACTCAGAAATTTCATCTTTTAATTTCTTGTTGGCATTATGTAATAATTCATTCTGCAATTTCATTATAGATAATAAATCATTCATAGCGTTTAGATTTTCTAATTGCAGCATAACTATCTGTTCAAGATTGGCTTTCGTATAGGCTTTCATAAATCATATATTGAATTTCAATACAAATTTATATTAAATTATAATATTTTACAATATATTTTTATATCATAATTTAACACATTGAAAATAAACTATCAACTGATAATAGTTTTCTATATCAAATAGCATTATAAAAAATTATTAATGGCTAATATTCAAATAAATAGAATCAAAGAAGTCCTAAAAGAACAAGGAAGAACACAAACGTGGTTAGCTGAAAAAATTGACAAAAGTTACGTAGTGGTAACAAATTATTGCAACAACAATTCTCAACCAAGTATCGAAATCCTACGAAAAATTGCTAAGGTCTTAGATGTGGATGTTAGAGAGTTACTGATTCCAACTAAATAAAGAACAAATGGCAATCTGGCAATATCTTCTAATTGTAGTTCCCGGAAATTCTATTGATAGCAACTATCAATGTATTTTTAAAAACAACAAAACTAAATATTTACCTAAAACAAAAACATTATGGAAAGACTTTAGTAGTGATATCTTTTCTATTGTTTCTGAAATGAATCAAATTATACCAAAAGCTGATTGGGGTAATGAAACTTTTATCTGTTGGAAAGGCAAAGAAGATGAAGAAGACAATGATGCCAGCATTTCATTAAATAAAAATCAAACTAAAATCAAAGAATTTCACTTCCGAATTGACTTAAGAAAAGCCTCCAATATTGCAGATGTTCTTCAATCCATTTTAGCGATTTGCACAAAACATAAACTTGTATTAATTAACTTAAAAGGGGATATTTTTAAGCCAGAACTAAAAGATATAATGCAAGGTATACAAACATCGAATGCCATGAGTTTTATTTCTGATCCTATAAAATTCTTTGAAGATTTAAGTAATAAAAAATAAATCACGAGTTAGATTAAGACTTCATTGCAACGTTCACGAACGTGACGCTCTCACCAGCGCTAACAACTACAATTGGCAAAAAAATTATGAAAAACTAAATTTCTCGTCTAGCCCCGATTGCAGTGAAAATCCTTGTTTGCCGGGGTTCGGCAAACAAGATTACTTCGTCAGTTCGCTATCGCTCGTGTGCAATGGAAAGCGGGACTGAATTTCATATGAAAATGAATTTTCTGCTCCTAAAAATTAACCCGATAGAGGGGATTTACTTCTTCAGTTCGCTATCGCCCAGGTGCAATCCGTGTGACAAAGACAAGCAATCTAATCAATTTTAGCAAAAAAGAAAGGCTGTCCTAATCTGGACAACCTTTCTTTTTAAACAAAAACATTTACTATTTCTATTTTTTAGATTTAAGATTTTACTGTTTGATACGCTAAATTTACAGCTGCAGGCAATTTCTCTTCTTCTTTATCTTTAACTAAAAGTTTTATAGCCAAAACTACAAATCCTGTTACCAGAATAATGATTCCCAATACATAAAAAGCACTTGTGTAATCAATTAAATCCTTGGTTTGTGATACTCCGCTTTCGTCAATCACATCTTTAGTAAATTTAACAGCTTTAGCTTTGAACAGGAAAGCAATCAACATCGCCCCTATATTTCCGCCTGCTCCTACAATTCCGGCAACACTACCTACCGCTTTTGGATTTACGAAGGGTACAAGACTATAAGTTGCTCCATTTGCCATTTTTAAACTCATTCCAAACAAGAACATTAAAAATATAGCAACCCCTAATTGATTTGTCAGACCAAAGAAAATAACACCAACACCTTCTACAAGAAGCAGTAATGCAAGCAATAAATTTTTCCCTGAAAAACCATATCTCTTACCTACTTTGTCGGCAACGATTCCGCCTAATGGTCTTGCAAAAAGATTTATTAATCCAAAAATACCTGCGCAGATTCCTGCCGTTTTCAAACTGGCACCAAAAGTATCTGTAAAATAAATCGGGGCAAAATTATCAATCGTGATCTCAACTCCAAAACAAGCTGCATAAGCAATGGTCAAAACCCAGGTACGGTAGTCTTTTACAGCCAGCATAAAGGTATTTTCTTTATTGGTTGTTTCTATTCCGAGTTCTTTATAATTACCATTTGGCAAATCTTTGGTAAATCTGAAATATAAAAAAGCAAAAACCAATAATAGTACTCCGGGAACAATCATGGCATATCTCCAGCTGTCTTCCTTAGTACACACTCCTAATCCCACGAATCCTGCTGCAATAAGAGGCATGGTAATATTAGCCAAACCGGCACCCGCATTACCGAATCCTCCTGCTGTAGCATTGGCAGTTCCTTTAATGGACGGCGCAAACATTACTGAAGTATGAAACTGTGTGATCACAAAAGAAGCACCAATAACTCCGATAGCCAATCTAAAAAACAGGAAACTTTCATACGATTGTGAAATACCAATCAATAATACCGGTACGGAGCAAATCAGTAATAACCAGGTATAAATTATTCTTGGCCCAAATTTATCGACTAATCGGCCTATTAATAATCTGGCGATAATGGTTGCCGATACCGATGCAATCTGAATGTTACCTAATTGGTCTTTTGTCAGGTGCAATTGCTCTTTGGCGATAGGCATAAGCGATGCCATACCAAACCATGCAAAAAAGCAAAAGAAAAATGTTAACCATGTAATGTGGAAGGTACGCATCTGAACTCCTTTGCCACTAAAAATGTTTAAACTTGAAAGCGGTTGATTTGTTGAAATTGAACTCATATCAAAAAAAATTAATCGTTAAGTACTTTTTATTTTCTAAGTATCAAACTTACGTCTAAGTATTTTACTTATTTACACAGCAAAATTATAAGCTTAACTTGGAATAAAAACTGCGTTTTGGCAGTTTTTCAAAAAAAAATAAGTATTTATACTTAAGTATTTAATTCTATTTTAAACAACTCACCACATAAGTTCATGATCAGGAAGAAATTAAATTGAAATCCACCCAGCATAGGCGTCACACCCAGATGCACAAAAACTGAATTGAATTCGGCAGATTTTACGTGTAATTTGTTATTTCGGGGTATACTTTTTATTATTAAAAAAGCAATATAAGATGACTTTCAAGAAGCCTTAGCCGATAGGGGTATTATAAGACCTGCACTCACCATTGCCATTACGACAAAGGAGAACACGAGCTAAGTCAATTGGAGAAAACAATCTCCGTTAGAAAGTTAACAAAGATTGAGGATTTTGATGGCGAAAATGTTTGCGGAGGGCTTATTCTTTGGTCGTAATTGTAAATTTTATTTCCTCGTCCCCAACAAATACAAAATCTTAGTAGGTCCTGATTTCACCCTTCCAACTTCCCAATTAAAATTTTCTTTGTTATCTAACTTAGAAACCAATACACTCATTTCTTCAACAGAATAAGTCCTTAAAGAAGAAACAACGCCGTCCCAGAGAATCAAAATAGGCACAATCGGAATCAGATACGTAAAAATGATTCTGCCGATGTGAAATGGCTTTATAAACGGTGCTGTCACTAAGACAGTAAAAGGAGAAAAAATCATAGCCATAATACTCTGGAAACTCCTTTCCTGCCCTTCAAAAATCGCAATCGAGCTGTTTGTATCAATCGCATTTTGCAGAATCTGCTGTGCATCTTTGGGTTTAAAATGATGGAATGATAAAAATTGCGTTCGAAGTCCTTTTAGGTTTTCGGGAACATTTCTGGCATCGACTGACGCTTTTACAAAATCAAAATTGTCGGCTTGTTTTTGCGTATGTTCGAAAGCAGGAATATTTGGGAAATAATCGGTGAGCAGAATTTTTAAATCGGGATTGTGTTGTCGCAATTCGGTGTTGAGCCAGATAAGTCCGCCGCCACCGCCCGAAGCAAGATCAATAATCTGGTTGGTCTGGCTTTCTTTTAATCCTTTTTCGATTATCGGAACTATGCCTTTGTACATCGCAGTTTTATTAGAAAGAAACTGTAGAAAGTCGGTCATGTAATTTCTAATAAATTCCGGAAGCCATTGCTGATCTTCAAATTCGAATAAATGCATTCTGCTCATACTTTATTGATATTGTGTTTTATGCAAATTTGAAGAATTTTTCAGATATTTCCGTACAAATCGGAATAAGAAATGAACACTTTTTTTGTAGTTTCGTTTTTCATTCAACAAAAAATAAAACTATGATCAAAATATGCGCTTTATTATCGTTACTTCTTTTAGCATCTTGTCAGGAAAATAAAACTGTTAACAGAAATAATGAAGAACCAAAAGCATTACAGGAAAAAAGTATTGATTTTGGAAGATTTAGATCTCACAATGATTTAGTAAATGATTTGTATACAGAGCTGATGAATAAATCTCCAAAATTAAAAGCTTTAGAAAGTGAATTAAATGAGTTTAATCCTCAAGATACTTTAAATAGCTATTATAGCTATGATCAGAAATCAAATGATTACTACCTTTCTGCAAGAAATCAGGCAGATTTGATTACTGATAGTATAATGAAGCATAAGATTCTAAATCTGATTAAAAAAAGTGAAGAAAAATATGTTTCTGAAAAAACTGATTTGAAAGCCTTAATAAAAACAATTAACCAAAAACGAAACAGTATACACGATTATCATAATACACTGAAAATCGTATTAACCCTTCCCCTTATTGAAAAATATCAAAAAGAACATTTGCCTAAAAATGATCCTTTTGTAAAAATGATTGAAAAAGAAAATGAATTAATTCAAAAGGTAAAGCAGAATACTCCAAAATATTAATTTGGATTAAAGTTACAACACATGATTACAAAAGCAACTTTAGAAGATATTCCCACATTAGTAACCCTGATCAACTCAGCATACAGAGGCGAAACCTCCAAAAAAGGCTGGACAACCGAAGCCCATTTACTCGAAGGAAAAAGAACCGACGAACCCGAAATGACCGAAATCTTTCTAGATCCAAAAAACACGATTCTGAAATTTACTGAAAACGACAAAATCATCGGTTCGGTTTTATTGGTCGAAAAAGGTCATCAATTGTATTTAGGAATGCTGACGGTTTCGCCTGAACTTCAAAACAGCGGCATCGGGAAAAAGCTTTTGGCTGAAGCCGAAAATCAGGCGAAAGCTTTGGGATTGTATAGTATAATCATGACGGTCATTTCAGTTCGTGAAGAGCTTATTGCGTGGTACAAACGTCATGGATATGTGGATACTGGTGAACGTGAGGCTTTTCCTGAGAGTGACATTCATGTTACGGTTTCTGAAGAGCCTTTGGAATTTATTTATTTGGAGAAAAAACTGATTTAGGCTTATTTCACAGAGATTCGCAGAGGTTTACGCTAAGACTCACAAAGATGTTATAATCTCGCAAAGACACAGAGTCGCAAAGTTTTTTTCTTATATTTCTTTGTGCCTTCGCGTCTTTGCGAGATTCATTAAAACAAAACTTAAATTATCTTATATAACTTATATGGTAAAAAAAATTACAAGACAAGTTCCTCAAACAACCTCTGAATCGTTTTCTCCAAATCCATACACAACCCCGGATGCGGTCTAGACGTTTGAATTGCAGAACTTCTAATAGCCGTTAACCATCTAAAACGCTCCGGAATCTCAAACTCAGCAATCGGACCGCCGTCTTTGGCTCCGTTGGCGATTTTTACCAGCGAGGTTAAATTACATTCTAACTGTTCGATGTCGAAATCTGTAGAAAGTGCTTGAATTTTTTCTTTATTTAAGTGAAAAAGAACCTTTATAAACCTGGCTTTTTTGCAAAACAAAATGATTCCGATATTCAGGAATTCTTCGCGTTCTACCCTTGGCACAACCCGAATTACAGCGTACTCATATAAGTGACTATCTTGCATTTTGAGCCTGATTTACAAATATTTCTGAATTATCTAATCTTGTCTTTAAAAACTGTAAGTACACATTTCGCAAGCCCTCCGGTGTTTCATCTGTATCTTCCCATTCAAGCCAGTCCAGCGGAATTGCATTGACAATTTCTTCTAAAATTTCGGGTGTCAAAATCGCTTTAAATTCGGCGTCAACTTCCTTTAAAAGTGAGGCCTGAGGCAATAAAACGTGATCTTTTATCAATGCAAACGGACTTTTGGCATGCTGCTCCCAGTTGTTCCAGGAATGATGAAAGTACAGACATGCTCCGTGATCGATCAGCCACAATTCTTTATGCCAGATCAGCATATTGGTATTTTTAAAAGTTCGGTCGACATTGGTAATATAGGCATCCAGCCAGACAATCTGAGACGCCAATTTGGCATCGACAGTCGTAACTGCGGGATCAAACGTAATCGCACCCGACAGAAAATGAAGCGCCAGATTTAATCCCTGACTTCCCTGCAGCAAATCCTGAATCTCTTCATCGGCTTCAGTGCGCCCAAAAGCTTCATCGAGATTGGCAAAAACCAATTCCGGCAACTGTAATTTTAAGGCTTTCGCAACTTGTCCGCCTATCAATTCGGCAATCAGGGCTTTTACGCCATGACCGGCACCTTTGAATTTGAGTACATATTTAAAATCGTCATCGGCCTCAGCCAAAGCAGGCAAAGAACCTCCCTCACGCAAAGGCGTGATGTAACGCGTAACATTTACCGTTCTAAGATCGAAATTGTTTTTCATAATTATTTTCTGAAATACAAACTTAGTAATTTAGAATGTTAGATTTTTAGACTTCCTAGATTTAAGTGTCTTTCATAAAACAAAAAAGCTCCTTAAAAAATGGAGCTTTTTGTATTTTCAAAAAAATTATCTAATTGACAAATTATCTCATTATCAAATTATACCTCGTCATCCTCAACATTGTGCGATTTCACATAATTGCGCCATTTTTCAATACAATCCTGAAAATCCTGAGGCAATTCGGTGTCAAAACGCATCATTTCGCCTGTATTTGGGTGAACGAATCCAAGTGTTTTTGCATGCAGCGCCTGACGTGGCAGGGCTTTAAAACAATTTTCTATAAACTGCTTGTATTTTGTAAAAGTAGTTCCTTTCAGAATCAAATGACCTCCGTAACGTTCGTCATTAAACAACGGATGCCCGATATGTTTCATGTGTGCACGAATCTGGTGTGTCCTTCCTGTCTCCAGTTTACACGAAATCAAAGTTACGTAACCAAAACGCTCCAAAACTTTATAATGCGTGATTGCTGGCTTTCCAATTTCAGGATCAGCAAAAACCGCCATTTGCATACGGTCTTTCAAATGTCTGGCAAGATTACCTTCAATCGTACCGCTGTCTTCCTTAATATTTCCCCATACAAGGGCAACATATTCACGTTCTGTAGTTTTAGCCTCAAATTGTTTGGCTAAATGCGTCATTGCAGCTTCCGTTTTTGCTATAATCAAAAGTCCGGACGTATCCTTATCTATTCGGTGAACCAAACCTGGACGTTCACTGCTGTTCATTGGTAAATTTTCGAAATGAAATGCCAAAGCATTCACCAAAGTTCCGGTATAATTGCCGTGTCCCGGATGCACTACCAATCCGGGCGGTTTATTGATAAGCAGGAGCGCTTCATCTTCATAAACGATATCCAGCGGAATATCCTCCGGATCTACTCTATTCTCAAATGGAGGATGCGACAACATCACTGTTATCACATCAAAAGGTTTTACTTTGTAGTTTGACTTTACCGGAATATCATTTACAAAAATGTTTCCGTTAGTGGCCGCATTCTGAATTTTATTTCGTGTGGCATTCGGAATCAAATACATTAAATATTTGTCAATACGCAAAAACGCCTGACCTTTTGGGACTTCAAATCTGTAATGTTCGAATAATTCGTCTTCCAGATCTAAATTTTCTTCATTATTATTGTTCATCAGTTGGTGTTTCTTCAATTGGCGCAGCAGTACTGTCTACAGCCTCACTTTCATCTACATAACTCGCTTTTCCGTCGCCTAAAACCAAATCAATTTTAGATGCTTTTAATACACGGTCTCCTGCTTTCAGGTTTCTGCCTTTGTAGCGAAGTTCTAAAACCATATCTTTTCCAAGATTCGGAATATACGTAATAGTTCCTTCCTGAAGCCCTAAAGCTTTCAGAGTCGGAACCGCTTCACGATACGTTTTATCAATTAAATCAGGAATTCTAACAGACGAAAACCCGGATGCATTAATTTTAATATATATTTTTCTTCCTACTTTTACCATTGTTCCCGGCAGCGGATCCTGCTCTACCACACTAAATTTAGGATATTCACTTCTGTAATCAACACTATCCAAAAGCACATAATCCAGATCCAGATCGTCCAGCTTTTCTTCTACCTGTTCTTCTGTCAGTTTAGCTAAATTCGGAACCGCAATTTCATGTCCGTGATCCGTTGTAAACGTCAGCCAGTGCATAAACAAATAACCCAAAACCGCAATAATTGCAGCTGCACCCAATACTTGTAAAAAAAACACACGGCTCGTTAAATACTTACGTAAACTCATAAATTTATTTTTAGATGAACGCAAAGATAAAGCTATTTCGTTTCAAAAAAAATGATAATTTTGTTTTAAACAGTAAAGCGAATAATCGGGAGCTGTTTCCCGCTTTCGCCTATATCTTTTTACCCGCAAAAAAGCGGTCAAAAAGGATACCGGCTCTATCGGGGCTAGGGCATTAGGTTTTATAAGAACGTTTATTATTATTGTTCACAGTGTCAGACTGAGCGGAGTCGAAGTCTTAACAAAGTGATTCGGTAATAGGGACTTCGACTCCGCTCAGTCTGACAAAAAAGAAATTTTAAGACATGAAACAAAGGAAACCTGAAACCTGAAACAAATAAAATTAACAATTAAACACATAAACCAAAAAGTCAATGAAAAACATAGCCATTATCATGGGCGGATATTCAAGCGAATATAAAATCTCTCTAATCAGCGGAAACGTTGTAAAACAATACCTTGACAAAACAAAATACAACGGATTCCGAATTCATATTTTCAAAGAAAAATGGGTTTACGTTGACGAAAATGATGCTGAATTTCCGATTGACAGAAACGATTTCTCTGTAACCGTAAATGGTGAAAAAATCAAATTTGACTGTGTTTTCAATGCTATTCATGGTTCTCCGGGTGAGGACGGACTGATGCAGGCTTATTTCGAATTATTAGGAATCCCCCAAACTTCCTGCGATTATTATCAGGCAGCCGTAACCTTCAATAAACGTGATTTATTATCGGTTTTAAAACCATACGGAATCAAAACTGCAATTTCATACTACCTAAATAAAGGAGACGAAATCAATACAGCCGAAATCGTCAAAAAAGTAGGTTTGCCTTGTTTCGTAAAACCAAATAAAGCAGGTTCAAGTTTCGGAATCTCAAAAGTAAAATCCGAAGCCGAATTGCCAATTGCCATTGAAGTAGCGTACAAAGAAGACAACGAAATCATCATCGAAAGTTTCCTTGACGGAACCGAAGTTTCTGTTGGGGTTATCAATTATAAAGGCGAAATCATCGTTTTACCAATTACAGAAATTGTATCAGACAATGATTTCTTTGATTACGAAGCGAAATACGAAGGAAAATCACAGGAAATCACGCCTGCGAGAATTTCAGATGAACTTACACAAAAAATAGGCGAAACAGCTAAACGTGCTTACGAAGTATTAAAAATGAAAGGGTTCTCACGAAGCGAATTCATTATCGTAAACAACGAACCACACATGCTGGAAATGAATACCATTCCGGGATTAACAACCGAAAGTTTAATTCCACAGCAGGCCAAAGCAGCCGGAATAACTCTTGAAGATTTATTTACCAATGCAATTGAGCTGACTTTAAAATAGTCGCTAAGATACTGAGGTGCTAAGATTCTGAGATTTTAGCACCTTTTTTATTAAATTTATAAAACTTGTCTGACTGAGCGGAATCTAAGTTCTTTCAAGTCTAATCTTCATTTTCGCAAACTCAAACAATATGCTCTTTCTAGTTGGAACTCGTGATTCAAATATAAAAAACGGTGAAATTTCAAATGAAGAATGTCCGAAATGTAAAAAAGAAAACACACTGCATTTTAGCATTTACAGAAGATATACACATCTGACTATGATTCCTTTGTTTCCTGTGGGTAAACTTGTTTTTATTGAATGCAGCCATTGCAAAGAAAAATTTGATTACGAAGATTTATCAGAAAACATTCAATCAAAACTACGAACCGAAAAATTAGATAATTCAATTTGGATATTCACAGGTTCTTTTATTCTGGCATTATTCCTTATTTTTACAATTAAGAATTATTTTGAGAAAAAAGACGAAACAAGTATTCTGGTAAAAAATCCAAAAGAGGGTGATGTTTATAATTTAAAATTTTCAAATGGTTATTATTCGAATATGAAAATTGATAAAGTAACCAAAGACAGTATTTACACAACTCATAATGATTTTGATGCCTATATGCCTTATGAAATTGATGATTTAGATAAAGCAGAAAATTATTCTGATAAAAAAGTTAATTACTCCAAAAATGAACTATTAAAACTTTATCATGAAGATGGTATTCTAAAAATAGTCCGAAAAAAGTCTGATTTAAATTTCAGTAATTAATTTTGGAAAAAAGAAACTCAGAATCTCAGAACCTTAGCAACTCTCAAAAAAATGAAAGAAATATTTGAATGGAATAGGGTCTTATTTAACGAACTGCCGGGAGTTTTTCTTTTGGAGGTAATCTTTCGTTCAACCGTAATGTTCACGATTTTATTACTGACTTTAAAACTGGCGGGAAAAAGGGGCGTAAAACAATTATCAATTTTTGAAACCGTGATAATTATTGCACTGGGCTCTGCTGCAGGAGATCCAATGTTTTATGAAGATGTCGGGATTGTACCGGCGATAATCGTTTTTGCGGTTATTATGATTTTGTACCGGACTGTTACCTGGCTAACCGGAAAAAGCAAAAAGTTTGAAGAATTTATTGAAGGCAAAACCGAATGCCTTATTCAGGACGGAAAATTTTCTTTATCATCGTTTAAGAAAGAAACACTGGCGCAGGATGAATTTTTCTCAGAGCTGCGTGTAAAATCTATCGAGCATTTAGGCCAAATAAAACATGCTTTTATTGAACCGAGCGGCGAAGTAAGTGTTTTTTATTACCCGGACGAAAAAGTCGGATACGGATTGCCGATTCTGCCCGCTTTGTTTATTGAAAAAAGCAAAATTATTCCAACTGACGGAACCTATTCCTGCAGCTTCTGTGGACATACCGAAAAGCAAAAAGCAGGAACTGCAAAATGCAAGGTTTGTCAAAAAGACGAATGGGTAGCTTCAATAAATACAAAAAGGATAACGTAATCAAATTACAATTTCAAAAATCAATATCAATATCAAAATTCAATTTCAATAATTTTTTACAACTTTGCTTGCTGGAATTTGAATCTCAAAAATAAAAAAATGAAAAAAGCTATATTTCCGGGATCGTTTGACCCGATTACACTTGGTCATGAAGATATTATCAAAAGAGGAATCCCTTTGTTTGATGAAATTATAATAGCTATTGGTGTTAATGCCGAAAAAAAATACATGTTTTCACTTGAAGAAAGAAAACGCTTTATCGAAGAAACTTTCAAAGATGAACCAAAAGTTTCGGTGATCACTTACGAAGGTTTAACTATTGATCTGGCAAAAAAACTAAAAGCGAATTTTATTTTAAGAGGTTTGCGTAATCCCGCCGATTTCGAGTTCGAGAAAGCCATTGCGCACACAAACAGAAAACTTTCTAAAATTGAAACTGTATTTTTATTAACTGCTGCAGGTACTTCATTCATTAGTTCGAGTATTGTTCGTGATGTATTACGTCACGGAGGTGAATATGAGATGCTGGTTCCGGATGCGGTGAGGGTTAAAAAGTAATTTATAATACCTTTAATCAAAAATTTCTAATCTAGCCCCGATAGAAGCGGTATCCTTTTTCTGGCTGCTGCCAGAAAAAGATACAAGCGGATAGCGGGACAAATGGTCTTGAAAAAACAAAACTTGTGCTTCAAAAAATCACAATTACCTGCAATTTCAGTACTTTCAGACCTAAATATAAATTTGTAAGCGAATCAAATTAAAAGTAATTTCGCTCTCTCAAATAAAAATCAAACCATGAGCATCGAAAGAGAATTAAATAAACGCAGCGGATCTAAATGTGAACTTTGCGGCGCTGAAGAAAACCTAAAAGTATATACTGTTTTACCCACTCAAAAAGGCGGAATTGACGAAAGTATATTAGCTTGCAATACCTGCATTGACCAAATTGAAAATCCGGATAAAGTTGATTTAAATCACTGGAGATGCCTTAACGACAGTATGTGGAATGAGAACATTCCGGTTCAGGTTGTTGCCTGGAGAATGCTAAGCCGTATGCGTGCTGCAGGCTGGCCACAGGAATTACTGGATATGATGTATTTAGACGAAGATACACTTGCATGGGCACAGGCAACCGGAGAAGGTGAAGACGACGAAAACAAACTGGTTCATCGTGACAGCAACGGCGTAGTTTTACAACATGGAGACTCTGTCGTTTTAATTAAAGATTTGAAAGTAAAAGGCTCGAGCATGGTTGCAAAACAAGGAACTGCTGTTCGTAACATTCGTCTGGACCATGAAAATGCTGAATATATTGAAGGAAAAGTAGATGGTCAGCAAATTGTCATTATTACACAATACGTTAAGAAGATATAATTTAAAAAGTCACAGTTTTATTGCATTAACAAAACTGTGACTTAAAAATTAATTAATCTTATTTAATTTTACATTTTTGGCAACAATACGGTGTCAACTACATGAATAACACCATTTGACTGATTGACATCTGCAATAGTCACTTTAGATTTGTTTCCGCTTTCGTCAGAAATGTATAAATCCTTACCTTTCATCCAGGCAGTTAAAGTTCCACCGCTAACCGTTTTAAGAGTTGCTTTTCCCTTACCCGCTTTTATTGCTTTTGCAATATCAGAAGCGTTCATTTTTCCGGCAACCACATGATAGGTCAGAATGGTTTGAAGTTTCTTTTTATTCTCAGGTTTCAATAAAGTTTCTACAGTTCCTTTTGGTAATTTATCAAAAGCAGCATTTGTTGGAGCAAAAACGGTAAATGGTCCTTTTCCTTGTAATGTTTCTACCAATCCTGCAGCTTTTACAGCAGCTACCAAAGTAGTGTGATCTTTTGAATTTACCGCATTTTCAATAATATTTTTGTTCGGATACATTGCTGCTCCACCTACCATTACTGTTTTTTGAGCATTTGATGTAAATGCAAATCCTAAAGCTAAAACTGCTGCTGCTAAAAATTTTCTAGTTTTCATAATGAATGTTTTTAAGTTATAAGCTCATTTACGGGGATAAACCTGTTTTGGTTTTCAAAAGAAAAATACCTGATAACAAAAAATATAAAATAATAGCAGTAACACCTGCAAAATAAGGCATTAGCAAATTATTTTATTTTTTATTAAATTTCTAAAGATGTATCATTTTTGTATTTATTTTATTATTAACTTTAAAATCAAAACCTATCATTTATGGAAAATCTGTCTAAAAAAGTCCGAAGTAAAAAGTTAAACACAAGAGTTGATTTAACTGCCATGGTTAGTATTTCTTTTCTGCTAATCATTTTTTTTATGGTTGCCGCTGAGTTGAGAAAGCCTAAAATAATGAACTTAGGTTTACCTGAAAGATATTGTGGTGACGATGGAGTAATTCATTGTGGTGTTGGCATTAACAATAGAGTTATGACTCTTTTACTTGGTGACAATGATAAAATCATAACCTATTCAGGGTTATTAGAATTACCTGATGAATCACCTAAAAAATTAAAATATGGTCAGGAAGGAATCCGAAAAGAATTATTAAATAAAATTCGACAAGTTCAGGAATATACCGGAGACCATGAAAGAGGTGTAATTGTAATCATAAAACCAAGTAAAAAGTCTAATTTCGGAAACTTAGTGGACATTTTAGATGAAATGGCTATTGCAAATATTGGTACCTATGCAATCGTGAATGATTTCACGCCTGAAGAATCTAAACTATTAGCTGCTAATTAATAAATTCATCTTATGAGGAACCTTCCTAAAAAAGTTCGAGGCAGAAAATTAAACTCAAGAGTTGATTTAACTGCAATGGTTAGCGTTTCTTTTTTGCTGATTATATTTTTTATGGTGTCAGCGGAATTAAGGAAACCTAAAATGATGGATTTAAATTCTAGTGACAATGGGTGCTGTGACTGTCCATATCGGCATCCTGGAGAAAATAGATCCGTTACCATTTTGTTAGGCGAAAATAATAAACTAGTTTACTTTATAGGACTTGTTGCTAATCCAATAAAAGAACCTCAAATAATTACTTATGGCAAAGATGGCATTCGCAAAGAATTACTTGAGAGACAAAAATCCAGCTTGGACTATTCCAAAAAATCAGGGCATTCAGAAGGAATATCTGTTATCATTAAACCAAGCAAAAAATCAAACTACGGAAATCTGGTCGATATTATAGATGAGATGAACATTACAGGAATTAATTCCTATGAAATTGTAAATGATTTCACTCCGGAAGAAACAAAATTACTTGCTTCAAATTAATTTCATTTTTAAAACGATTAAAAAAAAGTCCCACATCAATGCGGGACTTCTTGGTTTTAAAAATAGAGTTTACTTTTTAATAAACTTCATACTGGAGCTTCCTTTGTCTGATTTCACTTTTATAAAGTAAGTACCAACTCTAAGCTTAGAAACATCAATATTAGAAACTGATTTTGCATTTGGAACCGCAATAACCAATTGCCCTAAAATATCATAAATGGCTAATGATTGTATTTCTATAACCTGTGTAGCATTAATATTTAAAACATCATTCACAGGATTTGGATACAAGGTAAAGTAATTCGAAAATTCAAAATCAGGATTACTTAAAGTCGTTTGGAATTTTGATGTCGCTTTATTAGTAAGTATCGGAAAATTATAATCAAAGTAAATATTAGCCTCATTCGTAAAGGAATCCCCCACTTTTAATGTTGGAAGTGTTTTAATTTTAAAAGCAACATAACCATCATTATGTGCATCATCAAAAGGAAGATTGATATTTTCGAATATAAATTCTACTTTGTTTCCCTCTGATATTTTAGTCGCAAATGAATGACTTGAACTAGTTGGAATCAATGTTGAAATATCAAATTTTGACAAATCAATCATGTCTTTTACAACTATGTTTTGTGCGGCATAAGTTCCTGTATTTTCAAAACGAATCATGTAGTGTACGTACTCACCTATTAGGCTTGGTGTGATAATAGAACCTTCTAAGCAGGTTTTATCATTTGGATCGTATGAACCTACAACAGTTTGATTTAAAGTGAATGTATTATCAATTGGAGTTTCGTCTGTATCTTGCGATGCTATTGTTGCTGCAAACTTTAATATATCTCCGTTATTTACTGCAGGAGTTTCCATTGGTGAATTTACATTTAGTGTAAAAGTAATTTCACGAGTTTCAAACGGCTGTAAATTAGAAAAAATCCAGGATAAGTTACCTTCAGTTTGAGTAGAAACTACAGGACTAGCATCAACCAAATCCAAAACTGCTTCGTTAAATTCTAAATTAATTGTCCCGTTTTCTATTCTATTTCCTTTGTTTTTATAAATGATTTTATAATTAGAGTCAAAGCCTGGTCTGGCAGAATTAATAGGAACAACTATTACTTCAACATCATGTTTGTCAAAATTAGAAACACAAAAATTTTGAATAAACGGACTAGTTTGTGTTGAAAAATTAACTGTAATATTTTGAGGAGTTATAGAAAAATAGCTTGGATTTTCTAGTAGTGGCGTCAGTGTATATTCTCCAGCTTGCACAGGAATATAATAGGATCCAAAATTATTTGCAAATAGTATTTGAGTAGAAGTACCATCATTTAATAAGTATTTGGAATATGGAATTAAATTATCATCACTATCACAACCGTCATTTAAAAAATCTAATTTTTGGTTACCTTCAATAGTATAAAACGTACCTCCAGGTGTAAAATTACAATAAGTATTTACATGACAATTTGGTAAATTTGAAGTCTTCTTTTGAACCAACGATACATCTTCTTCATCTGAACATACATATTTTAAATATCGTTCACCATTATGAATATCTAATTTTACCCAATTATTGGTGTTCCCATTTTTAATATTTAAAAATTGTAATTGATTATAAAAAGATACTAACCATTTTAAATTTGGGCAATTTGATACATCTAATGAAGTAAGTTTATTATCTTGGCAAGAAATACTTTCTAAGCTTACATTATTAGAAACATTTAGCAGGGTTAACTTATCAGATATACATGTAAGTGTTTTTAAATTAATTAGATTAGATAAATCAATTTGACTTAAACCAGTATTGTAATTCATTTGAAATTGCACTAAACCCGGAATTGCGTTAACTTCAGATAAATTTGATATTTTATTATTATGGCAAAAAAGTGTATGCAAATTACTAAAATACGACAAACCTGTTAAATCAGTAATATTTGCATTAGAGATATCCAGTGATTTAATTAATAATGCTTCACTAATTTGAATTTCACCATCATTATTTGTATCAATCCCATTGTAATAACTTGGATATCCGGGATTAAAATATTGCACAGATGCAACCGGTACAGTATTTCCGTTAACTGCACTTAAAAGTTTTGCTTTTAACTTCGCATCAGGAAAATTAATAACCTGCGCACTCAAACTATTAAAAAAACACAAAGCCAGAACCAAAAAGTAAATTTTCTTCATATAAATAAATTTTCAGACAAAAGTAACTTTTCAAAACTATAACACAACTTTATTTGTTAAAAAAGAAAATATAAAAACAAAAAAAAATCCCACATCACTGTGGGACTTTCTATTTATAAAAACGTAAGAATTATTTTTTCTCAGTTTTTTCCATTTTAGCTTTAAGAGCAGCTAATACATCATTGTTGTCACCTAAAGTCGCAGCTGGTGCGTTAGTAGATGCAGCAGCAGTGTTTTCAGCAGCAGCTTTTACATTTTTCTCTTCTTCTTCACGGAAGATAGCAGTGTGAGAAGCAACAACTCTTTTGAATTCTTTGTTGAATTCAATTACTTTGAAATCAGCAGTATCACCTTTTTTCAATTTCTTTCCGTCTTCTTTTTCAAGGTGACGAGTAGGAATGAAAGCAACGATATCATCTCCGAATTCTACAGTAGCTCCTTTGTCAACGATTTCAGAAATCTCACCGTTGTGAATAGTTCCTACAGCGAAAGAATCTTCGTATTGATCCCAAGGATTAGCAGTAGTTTGTTTGTGACCTAAAGATAATTTACGTCCTTCAACATCTAATTCTAATACTACAACATCAAGTTTTTCACCAACGTTTACAAACTCAGATGGGTGTTTGATTTTCTTAGTCCAAGATAAGTCAGAGATGTAGATTAATCCATCAATTCCTTCTTCTAATTCTACGAAAATACCAAAGTTTGTAAAGTTTCTAACGATACCTGTATGTTTAGAACCTACTGGGTATTTAGAAGTAATGTCAGTCCATGGATCCTGAGTTAATTGTTTGATACCTAATGACATCTTACGATCATCTCTGTCAAGAGTTAAGATAACTGCTTCAACAACATCTCCAACTTTCACGAAGTCCTGAGCAGAACGTAAGTGAGTTGACCATGACATTTCAGAAACGTGGATTAAACCTTCAACACCTTCAGCAACTTCGATAAATGCACCGTAATCAGCGATTACAACTACTTTACCTTTTACTTTATCTCCAACAGTTAAGTTAGCATCTAAAGCATCCCATGGGTGAGCGTTTAATTGTTTCAATCCTAATTGAATTCTTGTTTTCTCATCATCGAAATCAAGGATTACAACGTTTAATTTTTGGTCTAATTCAAGAACTTCACTTGGGTGGTTGATTCTGCTCCAAGAAAGGTCAGTAATGTGAATTAATCCGTCAACACCACCTAAGTCAATGAACACACCATAAGAAGTAATGTTTTTAACAACACCTTCTAATACTTGTCCTTTTTGTAATTGACCGATGATTTCTTTTTTCTGTACCTCAATATCAGCTTCGATAAGCGCTTTATGAGATACAACAACGTTTTTGAATTCGTGGTTGATTTTTACCACTTTGAATTCCATCATTTTGTTTACATATACATCGTAGTCTCTAATTGGCTTAACGTCAATTTGAGATCCTGGTAAGAACGCCTCGATACCGAATACGTCAACGATCATACCTCCTTTAGTTCTGCATTTAACAAAACCGTTAACGATTTCTCCAGTTTCATTAGCTGCAATAACTCTATCCCAAGATTTGATAGTACGTGCTTTTCTGTGAGATAATACTAATTGACCTGTTTTATCCTCACGGATGTCGATTAATACTTCTACTTTGTCACCTACTTTTAAATTTGGGTTGTAACGAAATTCGTTTAAAGAAATAACACCTTCAGATTTAGCATTGATATCAACGATAACGTCTCTATCTGTAATTCTAACAACAACACCTTCAACTACTTCTTCCTGATCTGTAGCGATGAAAGTTTTTGATACTAGTTCTTCAAACTCTTGTAAGTTTTTCTCATCTACTGCGTCGATTCCTTCTTGGAAGTTATGCCAGTTAAAATTTGCTAAAAACTCTTCTTGTGATTTTAATTGTTCAGACATGCTGATAAAAAAATTTGTATTCTGTTTTCCTTGAGTTTCATAAAGCAGTAAAAAAACAGAAGTTGTTTTACATAAATAGTTGATTCCTAATGGAAACTCTTCTCTGCCAAAAGGATTGCAAAATTAATACATTTATTTGTAACAGCCAACTAAAACAGAGACGATTATCAGTTAATTGCTCAGAAGCAGGTATTTTTGGCATTTTCAGAACCAAAATCCCGCTATCCGTTACAATCTTTTGTGCCGAACCCCGGCACAAAAGGATTTTCACTCCTATCGGGGCTAGGTTAGAAGTTTTGAAGTTTTTAAGAATTCTTCCCCCCTCTAAAAACAAACCGCCAGGCTTTAAAACTAATGAGGCTAACTTTGTAAAAATGCTAGTAAAAATTTTATTCGAATCATTAATAAAATCATTCCATGCTGATTTTATTCTGTACAAATGAAATTATCATTTTAAAATTTTCCTTACCAACTTCAATTTCACCTAATATATAGGGTTGATAATCTTTCGTTATCAATATTATGTTATCGTCTTTTATTAAATAAATTGTAAATTCTTCCCATGGCAAAGCTTTGAATTGATTTCCAACATTTATTACAAAGGCTTCTTCCGTAAATTCCCAACTAAAATCTTTTACTTCTTTATTTATTTCAATTTCTGATTTTTTTGCAGCATTAAACTTTCTATATGTTGATTTTATTTTGAAATAATGATAAACAAAAGGAATTAGATTCGTTAAACCAAAAAAGATAAAAACATAACCTATTCCAAATATATTTGGTCGATTATAAATTAAAGCAGCGCCAAGAATAATGAGTAAAAAACCTAAATATTGTGAATTTTTATAATATTTAATTTTTCTTTTCCATGCCAAATCAAATAGCAAATCCATCTGTTGGTTGTAAATATCTTTATCAAAATTTAGTTCGAATTTCATTGAAATTTTATGTTTTTTAATCAATCACCTGTGACATCAAATATAAACGAATATCGTTAAAAACAACAAATCCGACAGATTTATAAAAACCTGTCGGATTTAATACTTTATAAACAAGTTGATTTATGAAGCAAACCACCTCGCCACTAATTCATCTTCAAAAGAAGTAGCATTTTTATGTACAAACTCATTCGTTTGCTTATCATACGAATAATCCAGTTTCCAAGTTTCATGGTTTTCTGCCAATTCTTTTATGCTTTGACACACATAAGCAATTTCTTCACTCGTAGTCGTTGGATGAATCGACATTCTGATCCAGCCCGGCTTTTTAATCAAATCGCCAATCGTAATTTCATTAACCAGTTTGCTTGAAGTTTCCTGATCAACATGCAGTAAAAAGTGTCCGTAAGTTCCGGCACAGCTGCACCCTCCTCTGGTCTGAATACCAAATCTGTCATTTAGCAACTTTACTCCTAAATTAAAATGCAGATCATCTATAAAAAACGAAACAACTCCTAACCTCTCCTGATGATGTCCTGCCAGAATGTTAATATTCGATACTGGATTCAGTTCTTCAAAAACATAATCTACTATTTCATGCTCGCGTTTCAGAATGTTTTCAATTCCCATTTCTTCTTTCAGTTCAATTGCCAGAGCAGTTTTAATTACCTGCAAAAAGCCAGGGGTTCCGCCATCTTCACGGTCTTCGATATTATCAACATATTTATGCTCCCCCCAAGGATTCGTCCAGCTAACCGTTCCTCCGCCTGGACAATCCGGAATCATATTGTTGTATAACTTTTTATTAAAAATCAAAACACCTGAAGTTCCTGGACCTCCCAAAAATTTATGTGGCGAAAAGAAAACAGCATCCAGATAGGCTTCCGGATCTTCGGGATGCATATTGATTTCGACATAAGGTCCTGAGCAGGCAAAATCTACAAAACAGACACCATTGTACTGATGCATTAATTTTGCTACATCGTGAAAAGGCGTTTTCAAACCGGTTACATTTGAACAAGCCGTGATTGAAGCAATTTTTATCGTTCTGTCTTTATATTTTTCTAATAATTCTTTTAAGTTATCCAGACTAAAAAGTCCTTTTTCAGTTTCTGAACACGGAATAATTTCAACATCAGCAATCGTTTCCAGCCACGAAGTCTGATTCGAATGATGCTCCATATGCGAAATAAAAACAATTGGTTTTTTCTCCGCCGGAATATTAGTAAAAGCTTTTAGGTTTTCTGGTACTTTCAAACCCAAAATTCGCTGAAATTTATTGATAACTCCTGTCATTCCGGTTCCGTCTGTAATCAAAACATCATCAGAACTCGCATTTGTATGACGTTTAATGATGTGGCGCGCATGGTGATATGCTTTCGTCATCGCAGTACCTGAAACGGTTGTTTCAGTATGAGTATTGGCTACAAAAGGCCCAAATTCGTTTAAAAGCTTCTCTTCAATCGGGCGATATAGTCTTCCGCTGGCTGTCCAGTCGGTATAAATAATTTGTTTTTTTCCGTAAGGCGAATCAAATTCCTGATCTATCCCTACTATATTCTCTCGAAAACGTTCAAAATATAACTCTAATGAAGTGCTTTTAGTTTTAGTATCCATTTGTGCTTTTTTATTTGCACACAAATATATTCCTTTTTTACAAAATTGTTAATTTATCAATAATAAAGTTTAAATTTTAACTTATGCAGTATTATAATTACAAAAACAGTTATTTTTTAATCAATTTAATAATATTACCTATATAACAAGTAGACTAAATAGAAAATAAAAAAAATTAAAAAGTTTCACCTGCATTTAAATAAAATGCTTTAGAATTTCGACCCCATGCATAATCAAAAACCAAATTTGTTTTTGTCGCCTTATCAATTAATAATCTCAAACCTATTCCCGCAGAAGGCTGAATATAATTGAAAAGACGCACGCTGTTATCCTCATTACTTGTTGTGATAAAATTAGTAAAAACTGTACCACTCAAAAGCCGATTGCAGGTAATTGGAAACCTGAATTCTGTAGATAAATAGACCAAATTAGGCCCGCGGAATAATCCTTGTGTGTACCCTTCCCCGCTTCTGCTGCGCTGATCCCAGCCCAATGCAGGTAAATTTAAATAAGGCACTTTACCTCGGACAACGAACTGCCCATATGTCCAGATTGCCAGCAAAAAGTGTTTTTTAGGATTAAATACAGGGATAAAATGACGATATTCCCCTAAAAGCACATTACTATATCTCTGATTATTAAACAGTACAGGATTAAAACGATAATTGATATTAGCAAACCAGCCATGACTTGCATTGATCTGATTATCCCTTGAATCGTAAACCACATTGAAGCTAAAACCATTTAGAAAATATTCGAGATTATCGAATTCATATTTTTTGCTATAGTCGTAATGATAAGTAAACTGATTGTTTTCTAAATCAAGATCATGGTCTTTTATGGAAGAATACCAATCAATATTAATACCTCCTCCAACATAAAAATTTTCTCTTACCTTCCATGAAGCTGTCTGATGGAATTTAAAATAATTATAATCCATTGGCTGCTCTATAATACTGATATCAAAATCACTTTCTTCGCTATGTCTCGGAACAATACCTGTTCCCAACCCGTAATTGGACTGTGAAAAAACATATAATCGGTAATCTCCACTCAGGAATATTTTATTGTTATTAAGCAAAACATTATTTTTTGCATTGATTAGCCATTGCTTTTTTGTGGTATAGGTAACCCCAAGATTTACAATAGAATATTTATCTTCGGCTCCTTTTCCTTTAAAAGTATATTGGGCAACTGCACCAAATACAAACCCTGTTGCCGGTTGAGAACCAATGACCGGAATTACCAAAAAAAAATTGTCCTTGACCGGTTTCACTACCAAAACAGAATCTTTCTTTTTAAAAACATCAAATATGGTTTTTGGAAGGCATAAAGTATCTGTAATAACTTCATTTTGTGCAATCAAATTAATAGAAAACAAAAGTATCGACCATAACATGACTGAACTTATTCTGCGATATTTATTTTTAAAACTGGCCAAATGATTTCGATTTAAATGGTTATTTTCAAAATATTATTCACTACAGTAAATATACTCATATATACCTCATTAACAACAACATAAAAATAAAAAAACAATTAAATACATCGAAAAAAGTATTGCACATCTTATAAAACCTGCTAATTTATTTATAATTCAATTAACGTTTGCACTGATTAGAATCTGTATAAATAGTTTTAAATTTGATAAAACTATTATTTTACCCCAATTTTAGAAGCCAAAAACTTAAAATATGAAAAATCAAGCAATTGCAACTTTCGGTGGTGGCTGTTTCTGGTGTATCGAAGCTGTTATTCAACGTCTAAAAGGTGTTGAAACTATAAAATCAGGTTATTCAGACGGACAGATAAAAAATCCTGCTTACCGGGAAGTATGCACAGGTCGAACCGGTCATGCTGAAGTAGTACAAGTCGTTTTCAATCCGGATATTCTTTCTTATCACGACTTAATCACTATTTTCATGACGAGCCATGACCCAACAACGCTAAACCGACAGGGCGCAGATGTTGGCACTCAATACCGTTCGATTATTTTATACCATGACACTATTCAAAAAGAAACAGCTGAAAGAGTATTTGAAGAATTAAAATCTGTTTTTCCAAGCCCAATCGTAACACAGCTAAAACCTTTTCAGGTATTTTACGAAGCTGAAGAAGATCATCAAAATTATTACAATGATAATCCCGAAGCAGGTTATTGCCGAATGGTAATTGACCCGAAAGTATACAAATTAAAAAAAATGTATGCTGGCAAATTAACAGAATAAACCATGCACTTAAAAATAAACAATCGTTTTACTGCCGAATTACCGGCAGACCAGGATGAAACTAATGAAATCCGTCAGGTTTCGAAGGCGCTTTTTTCTTATGTTCAACCAACGAGACCATCTGAACCTAAATTAATCCACGCTTCAAAAGAAGTGGCTGAACTGGTTGGAATCTCAGCAGATGAAATTAAGACTGAAGAATTTTTAAATGTTTTTTCCGGTAAAGAAATTCTGTCACAGACACGTCCGTATGCGATGTGCTATGCAGGACACCAATTTGGAAACTGGGCGGGACAATTAGGTGATGGACGTGCAATCAATTTAACCGAAATTGAACATGACAATCAGTTTTATACTTTACAGCTAAAAGGAGCCGGAAAAACACCTTATTCAAGAACCGCTGACGGTCTGGCTGTTTTACGCTCTTCCATTCGTGAATATTTATGTGCCGAAGCGATGTATTATCTGGGCGTTCCCACCACCCGATCTCTTTCGTTGATTTTATCAGGCGATCAGGTACTTCGTGATATTTTATACAATGGAAACCCTGCTTACGAAAAAGGTGCTATTGTATGCCGTGTTGCCCCATCATTTATCCGTTTTGGTAGTTTTGAAATGCTTGCTGCCCGAAACGAACTTAAAAACCTAAAACAATTCGTTGAGTACAACATCAAATATTATTTCCCTGAAATAAAAGGCGAGCCAAAAGAACAATATTTACAGTTTTTTAAAACCGTAGCTGATACAACCAGAGAAATGATTTTGCATTGGCAGCGTGTAGGTTTTGTTCATGGCGTAATGAATACCGATAATATGTCGATTCACGGAATTACAATCGACTATGGACCTTATGGCTGGCTGGAAAATTACGATCCGAACTGGACACCAAATACAACTGACAGTCAAAACAGAAGATATCGCTTTGGGAATCAGCCACAGATTGCACAATGGAATTTGTTTCAACTGGCAAACTCTCTTTATCCTTTAGTCAATGAAGCCGAGCCTTTGGAAAAAATATTAGAATCATTTATAATCGATTTTAATTCCGATTATAAAAAAATGATTTTAGGAAAATTAGGCATCGTTACTCCAGCTGAGAATGACGAAGAATTTATAGCTTATCTGGAATCAAACTTGCAATTATCTGAAACGGATATGACTATTTTTTATCGCAATCTAAATAAAATCAGAAAAGGTGATTCGGCCGAAAAAGCTCTGCAGGCTATTGAATATGCCTTTTACAAACCAGAAGAAATCAAAGAGGCGATTAAAGAAAACTGGTTATTATGGTTTACCGATTACCTGAAACGCCTGAATCTTGAAAACACTTCAGACGAAGAAAGGATTAAAAACATGAATTCAGTTAACCCAAAATATGTTTTGCGAAATTATATGGCGCAATTAGCGATTGATGCTGCTGATAAAGAAGATTATTCGCTAATTGAAGAATTATATGAATTACTAAAAAAACCTTATGACGAACAGCCAGAATACGAAAAATGGTTTGCAAAACGCCCGGACTGGGCCAGATCAAAAGTGGGATGTTCTATGCTTTCGTGCAGTTCTTAAAATCATTACGAATCAACTTTTGTCAGTTTGAGCAGAATCGAGAACCTTTTATCTCTAAAGCTTTTCGATTCCGCTCGAGCCGACAATCTTAATTATTATTTCTATTTCGAAGCAATATAATCCACAATCATACTGGCATGAACACGAGAATTCTCGATAAACCATTTATGAGTCTGCATTCCCCCGCAAACCACGCCAGCTAAAAACAATCCTTCAACATTTGTTTCCATCGTTTCAGCATTGTACGTTGGTATTTTCAATTCGTCATCAGACAATTCAATACCCATTTTTTCAAGGAAAGACAAATCAGGTTTGTATCCTGTTAAAGCCAGAACAAAATCATTTTTGATAGTTACTTTGCCTTCAGGAGTTTCAATTTCTACTTCATTGTCCTTAATTTCAGCAATATTCGATTCAAAATACGCTTTTATACTGCCTTCTGCGATTCGGTTTTCAATATCCGGTTTTACCCAATATTTTACCCTGTTATTGATTTCGGTTTTTCGAATTACCATCGTTACATTCGCTCCTTTTCTCCAGCATTCCAGAGCCGCATCCACAGACGAATTATTGGCTCCTACAACCAGAATATCCCTAAAAGCATATTCGTGTGCTTCTTTGTAATAATGACGAACTTTTGACAGCTCCTCGCCTTTTACGTTCATTTCGATCGGAATGTCATAAAAACCTGTTGCGATAATTACATTTTTAGTTTCGTAAAAACTTTTATCAGTTGTGATTTTAAAGATTTGATTTTCCTGTTTCTGAACTTCAGTAACTTTTTCGAATAAATTAATATTGAAATTAAAATAACGGTGAATATTACGATAGTATTCCAAAGCCTCCTGACGACCCGGTTTTGGTGCGAGACAATTAAACGGAATATTGCCTATTTCAAGTCTTTCGGCAGTAGAAAAAAAAGTCATATACAAAGGATAATTGAAAATACTGTTTACAATTGCCCCTTTCTCGATAATCAGATAATTCAGGCCTTTCTTTTGAGCTTCAATTGCGCATGCAAGCCCGATTGGACCGCCTCCCACAATAATCAGATCGTATGGATGTGTCATAAAATTTTTATTTTTCCCAGTCTTTAAAAGGTTTTTTGCTCAGATAAGCATTGTAGTATCGTTCATCATTAGTTACCTCATCACCCAGCCAGTCCGGTTTTTCAAAAGATTCTGTTTCAGATTCAAGTTCAATTTCCGCCATAACCAAACCTTCATTTTCTCCGTAAAATTCATCCACTTCAAAAACATGTTTACCGGATTGAATTTCAAAACGTGTTTTTTCAATCTTTCCTTTCTCACATAATTTAAGCAATTCCTGCGCTTCACCAAGCGGAATTTCATTCTCCCACTCAAAACGCGTCATTCCGCCATGATGCCCGATTCCTTTTATCGTAATGAATCCTTTTTCGCCTTTAATACGAATGCGTACTGTGCGTTCAGGAAGCGAACTCAAATAGCCCTGAGCAATATTATTTTGGGCGAAAGCCACAGCTTTGAATTCATCCGATTTTACAAGAAACTTTCTTTCAATCTCAACCATTAGTTCTGCAAATTAAATTTTATGCAAGTTACTTAATTTAGCGCTAAGCTGAATTCGTTTGGCCAGATTTTGAGAAGACAAAAAAGTAATTTTATTAGGTATTTTCTAAAAATGAAGTATCCCAGTTTTTAGTTTTACTATACCACAATTGTCCGTTCAAAACTTCCAATGGGCAATCGATATTATTGGTATAAAGTGCTCCGGTACCTAATCCCTGAGGCATGTTAGAATTTAGCAGAAATGTCCATTGTGCAATTGCGTTTAAACCAATGTTGCTTTCCAGTGCTGAGGTAATCCACCAGCCGATCTTATATTTTTCTGCTAATGTAATCCACTCCTGAGTTCCTCTGAAGCCACCTACAAAACTTGGCTTCAAAATAATATATTGTGGCTTGATTTTTTGCAAAAGCGCTTCTTTTTCTTCGAACGAAAACACACCAATCAATTCTTCATCCAAAGCAATAGGAAAAGGAGTTGTTTTACACAGCTCTGCCATACTGTCAGTGTTGTTTTTTTGAATAGGCTGTTCAATACTATGCAATTCAAAACCAGATAATTGACTTAATTTATCTAAAGCTTCATTTAAAGAAAAAGCACCATTCGCATCCACTCGTATTTCTATCTGTTCAGCGGTGAAATGAGTACGGATAAAGTGCAATAATTCGAGTTCTTTTTGAAAATCTATGGCCCCGATCTTGAGTTTAATACAGGTAAATCCCTGTTGGAGTTTTTCTTCGATCTGCTCTTTCATGAAAGCTTCTTCTCCCATCCAAACCAAACCGTTTATATCAATTGATTTTGAATTATTCGTAAAATCTGAAGGAAATAACAGATATGGATTTTCACTTTTCAAAGACAAAAAAGCCATTTCGATTCCGAATTGAATGGAAGGAAATTCCAATAAATTTTCCCAAAGTACCTTTTCACCTAAATGAATATTTTGACAAGCCCAATTTAATTTCTCTTCATAATCTTCCCTATCGTCCGCACTCAGTCCTCTAAGAATTCCACACTCACCTATTCCTTTTTTGCCGTTTTCTTCAAGGATTATAAACCAGGTTTCTTTTTCGGTCATAATTCCACGAGACGTTCCCGAAGGACGTTTGAATTCGAGCATGTATTTTTGGTAAGTAGCTATCATTTTGAAGTCTTTTTAAACCATATAAGCGATATAAGAAAATATAAATTTCTCTTTTAAGTATAAATTTATAAAAAGGGCTTCACTCCGCTCAGCCTGACAATTGATTTTAATTACATTCAATGAAAACTATAAACTCAGCCTAAAGTTAAATGAACTTATAACACTTATATGGTGAAATATTTTTTTTAATTATACAGCTTCAAAACCCTCTCAAAATCTGACGAAGGCAATCCTTCTTTTTGAAAAAGAATGAAATCCTGTTTGGTTTTGTCTATCCAGCTTAAACTATCAGTAACATTTTGAGACTGATATTTTTTATAAATCGCTTTTGCCTGACTGTAATCATCGCTAACTAAATAAGCATGCGCCAGGTTTAATTTCACTAATAATTCGGTATCGTCCAGCTTTTCGCCTTCCTTTAAAAACTTTATGGCTTTTGCATATTGTTTGGTCAAAATATAACTGTAACCAATGGAACTGTAATCCAGAGCTGTTGCTTTTCCTGCTGTTATAATTGTATTTAACTTTGGAATTGCTTCGTTGTATTTTTGCAGTTTTATCAAAGTATTTGCCTGAGTACGCAAATCATTGTAGACATTTTTAGAAATTGAAGCATCATTGTAACAGGCATTTCCAAAATCCTTGTAAACTTTAGTTTTTTCTATAGCAAGTAGTTTTTGATACTCATCATAACGATATTGTTTCATGATTTTATCCAGAATACAAACGCAAAAATCGTCTGAATTAGCCATTTTTTGTGCCATCGTAGAAGTTTTGCACAAACTCACGATTTCGTTTTTGTTATCGGCATTCCAGCCACGGTTTAATTTCGTGTCAACCCATGGCACAACTTCTAAAACTATTTTTTGTTTCAGCAACCAGTTTTTGCTTTCAAAACCAAACCAAATGGTAGTGGTATTTGCACTAAGGCAAGACGATTTATCGATTGATAAACGTTTGGCATCTTTGCTTAAAGGCTCTGTCTGTGCATAACAGGCATCATTGGTTTTCCCATTATCAACGTATTTTTTGGCATTTATATCTGAAGTAAAAAGTGCATAAGTACATTTGTCATCACCTGAAATTTTTGACATCAGAAATACTGCTCCTGCCGAACCCTGCCCTATTCCGTAAGGATCAGGAATAGCTTTTAATACATTAACCAAACTATTTGCCATTTGCTGGTTTTCGTCTAAAAGTGTAACTCTATAAACGATTTCAGTTGTACCAACAGGCAAGTCTTCAGTTTTAACTGTTATTCTGTCTCCTGCAGAAACGATTATCTCTTTTGTAGTAGCACGTTCTTTATCCCAATACCCGTCTTTTTGCGCAAAAGCATTATGAAAAGAACCAATTAAAAACAAAACAACAATTTTCTTCAAATTCATCTTTATTCAATATCAAAATTCAATGGCAAAATCAAAATCAATTGCAAAAAACAATTTCAATGCCAAACTTTAATCAATTCGACTTCGTTAGTTTGGTGTTTTTAAACCTGAAATAAAAATTTTATCAATCCGGTTCGTTCATGATTTTTTCACGATACTTTTTACCGATTAATAAAGTCATGTTTTTCTTGTAATCATCAACCAGCCATTCGCGGTAATTTTTACTGCACTGACTCAGACATTTTGCATAACGTTTGATCCTGCATTCTATATCGTCATCCAACTCTTTCCCTAAAGCTTTTGCTTCCTGAAGGGTCTCTGTATTATCTACACACATTGCTGCGTGCTGGTCCAATGATTTATCCAGTACAATTTTTGAACGCAGATTTTGCTTAATTGCTAATTTATGTTCTTCATCAACATCAAAAGTAACATCGGCAGTTTTACTGAATTTAGCACGTAATTCAGGAGGCATGCTGTATTTGAAAAACATTTCGATTTCATTGTCGTCACGTAAATTTTCCAAATAAAATTCAGGTGATTTAAAAATATGCTGCCAGTTGACAGGATCACTCCACAAACCAAAACGGGCTGCATTGTTCCCTAAATCAATAACCGTAAATTCATCTTTTCCAGGCAGTTTACGCGACCCACGGCCAATCATCTGAAAATATAACGTTAGGGATTTTGTAGCCCTGTTTAAAATAATAGTTTCTACAGTCGGTTCATCAAAGCCTGTCGTTAAAATACCTACCGAAGTCAAAATAGCATCAGGAGTTTTTTTGAACCATGCCAAAATTTCTTTACGCTCTTCTGCTCCACTTGTGTTATCAAGGTGTCTGATGTCATAACCTGCTTCTCTAAAAGTATCATATACATATAGTGAAGTATGAATACCATTATTGAAAATAAGCGTTTTTTTACCCAAAGAACGCTCCGTATAAGCATGCAGCAATTTTTCCTGCATCAGCGTATTAGTATACAAATCGTCTGAAGATTTTACTGTATAATCTCCGTTGATACCTACTTTCAAAGAAGTCAGTCCCACATCATAACTATAGGTAGTCGCACGTGCCAGGAATCCTTTTTCAATCAATGAACCAATAGTGTCTCCCACAATCAGCTCATTATAGCTTTGATGCATCGGTAATTTTATATTCGAACTCAGAGGTGTTGCCGTTACACCAAGTATAAAAGCATTCTTAAATGAGTTTAATAGTTTTCTGAATGAATTGTAATGCGCCTCATCAATAATTACCAAACCAATATTATCAAGATGCAGTTTCTCATCATTAATACGGTTTTTTAAAGTCTCAACCATTGCCACAAAACATGAATATTCATTTTGATCCGGCAAATCCTTTACTTTACTGTTGATTATTTTGTTACTTACGCCAAAACCTTTCAGCATTTTTGAAGTCTGCTTACAAAGTTCGATACGATGTGTCAGGACAACTACCTTTTTATCATTATTCGCTAAATAGCGACGAACGATTTCAGAAAATATCACCGTTTTTCCACCACCTGTCGGCAATTGGTAAAGTAAATGATGTTTTGAAGGAGCATTGTCTAACCTATCAAAAATGGCGTCAATATCGCCTTTTTGATATGCATAAAGTTCTTTTCTGTCTTCTCTTTCTAATTCTAAAGTGTCTTGAGGCATTGTAATTTTTTGAATTTTTGCAAAAATACACCTAAAAAACAGTTTTTCATCTTAATTTAACCTAAAATAAATGTTTTTTTTAAACAAGATTTTTTTATACTAAAAGCATTTAAAAGTCAATTTTATCTACAATTGCTTCAAAATCATACTTATTTTTCCATTTTTGTTGAATAGTTTCTTGTTGAATCGCGATAATTCTGGCTTTAAATTCGCCTAAAATTCCATTAGAAATTGCAAAGTTTACCGCTTGTTCAAAGGAATTGAGCATGCTCTTATAGAATAATTCCTGTTTTATAAAATTTTCTGCCGAATACGTCTGTGCAATTTCGATATTAAAAAGCATAATATCTGCAATCACAAAAGAATCAACTCCAAGAGCTATAAAATGTTTAATGATTTTCTGCGCTACAGAACGCCGCATTTTTGCTTTTGGACGCCATTTTGCACCCGGCTTTTTAACAGGGAAATATTCGTGTGAAATCTTCGTTCTGCTTTCCTGTAAAAGTTTATCTTCTTTTGGATTGAAAGCAAAATCATAATAGACTTTTACAGGACTGAATTTTTCGTACAATTCTATAATTTGTTCTTCGAGCTGCTCTTTATTCAATTCAGCCAAATATTTTTTTAAATCGCGTTTGCTCATAGCCAAAGTTTAAGAATACAAAAGTAAATTACTTTTATTACAGATACCTTAATAATCGCTGATAATACTTAATTTTGCGGCTATTAATTCAAAAAACAAAAAAGTATGCTTAGGATTTTTAAAGTTACTGCCATTTTAGAAGGAATCTCTTATTTAGTATTAATCGCCAATATGCTGATTTTAAAATCCAATAATCCGGAACTGTATCATGCCATTGTACGTCCTTTCGGAATGGGACACGGAGTCTTGTTTATCGCTTATATTATACTGGCTGTATTATTAAAAAAACCGCAAAACTGGGATTCAAAAACCTTTGGAATCATTTTGATTGCTTCTCTTATTCCGTTCGGAACTTTCTACATTGAGAAAAAATATTTAGAAAATAATGCATAAGCTTTTGGATAAAATATTCAATTTTTTATATCCACTTTTCAGAGATTGGGGAATGAGCCGCAGTTTTGCGTCTTATACCAGCCTGATCTTTAATATTGCCATTATGCTGGCATTGGCTTATGCTATTTATTACATTGCCAAATTTGTTCTGGTAACGCTGATGGCCATTTTTGCACAGCGAACCAAAACTAAATTTGACGATTATCTGATTAACAATAAGACTACTAAATATACAGCCTATCTGATTCCGTTTTTCTTTATTTATAAAGCGGTTCCTGTTATACTGGACAAATATGAATACTGGGAAGCTGTTTTCGGAAAAATTGTAGGTGTATATATCGTTCTGATCAGTTTATGGATTATCAGGACTATTTTTAATGCCCTACGTGATTATTTAAAAAACAAGCCTGAATACAGCGACAAACCGATCGACAGCTTTGTTCAGGTCATTATGATTGTACTCTGGATTTTTGGAGTTGCCCTTATAGTATCAACATTGTTTGGCATGAAAAGAGGCGAATTGCTGACAATCTTAGGAACACTTTCGGCAATCATCATACTTATTTTCAGGGATACTATTTTAGGTTTTGTATCCAGTGTACAGGTAGCCATCAACGATATGGTTCGTATTGGCGACTGGATTACAATGGATAAATTTGGTGCCGATGGAGATGTAATCGAAATTAATCTGACCACTGTAAAAGTCCGAAATTTTGATAATACGATTACCACAATCCCAACGTATGCCTTAAGTTCAGACTCGTTTCAGAACTGGCGTGGTATGCAAAATTCTCAGGGAAGACGTATCAAAAGACATGTTTTAATCAAAAGCAGCAGTGTTCGTTTTTTAAATGATGAAGAATTACATCAAATGAAAAAAATACAGCTGATTACCTCTTATATCGAATCCAGACAAGCCGAAATTGAAAAATACAACGACTTAAGGGGCATTGATAAAAATCTGGCAATTAACGGTCGAAACATGACCAATTTAGGTTTGTTCAGAAAATATATTATTCAGTATTTAGTGAATACTCCAGGCCTTAACAAAGACATGCATATTATCTGTCGTCAGCTGCAATCGACTGCACATGGGGTTCCATTGGAAATTTATGTGTTTTCGAGTGATAAACGCTGGGCCAATTACGAATATATTATGGCCGATATTTTTGACCACATTATGGCAGCTGTAGGCTATTTTGATTTGGAAATATTCGAATTACCTTCCAGTCTACCTAATTTAGATAAGTAATTTTAGTTTCAGATTTCAATTTGAAAAACTTGAAATCTGAAACTATTTTTTTACTTCTTCAAAAACAAACTCTGAGTCCTTATAATTAAGAGTTCCCGGCAAAAAACATGGAAGATTCATGTAAGTTCCTATTACACCACTTCCTAAAAACAGTTTATTTTCTTTCTTTAATAAAGCAATTGGAATTCTTTTCCAGCCTCCGCCACTGGTTATGTAATGAAAGTCACCTCTTAAAGTATCTCCTTTTATATCTCCCCTTACATCTCCTGAATCTTTACCATTTCTGTAATACGATCTTTCATAACGTCCGTAAAAACGTTTATCACTTATTTTAATGGCTAAAGTTGCAGTATCCTTATTGTTTAATGCTCGATAAACAACCTCATTATATTTATCCTTCTCTTCTTTGGAGTTGCAGGACATTTGAAAAACGATTAATAAAGAAGCCAGAATTATTTTTTTAGGCACTTTTGAATATATTTCTTTCACCATGCAAAACTTCATTATTTTTATTTACTCATTATTTTACAGTAAACGGTCTTTTACAAATTCGATTTGAGTTTTACCGTGTGGTTTTGGTTTTCCGTCCTCACCTAAGTTAACCATAGTAGTGTTGTCAATTGTGATAATGATTTCGCGGGTCATCATATTTCTTACGGCGCATTTAAGGACTAAAGAAGTTGTTCCAAATTTTACTACATCGATTCCTATTTCTACAATATCGCCTTGGCGGGCAGAACTTTTAAAGTTGATTTCAGACATGTGCTTGGTCACTACTCTCGAATTTTCTAATTGAACAATTGAATACAAAGCAAGCTCTTCATCAATCCAGGCTAATAATTGTCCGCCGAATAATGTTCCGTTTGGATTTAAATCTTCAGGTTTAACCCATTTTCTGGTGTGGAATCTCATATTTTTTATTTTATACGGGTAAAAATAGTTTTTTACTTTCATAGTCGAATTATGTTTTTTTATTAATTCTTACGATTTCAATAATTCGAAAATTTGCTATTGAATTATTTCAAAAATCACTTTTAAAACTCTAAAAATTAAAGTCAACTTAAAATTTTAATTTATAAACTTATTTATTGTAGAATTTGTCAGTAACTAAATCCGAGGAAGTTATTTTTATAGAAGATATTTTTATAACTTTAAATAAAAACCATGAGCGACAGAGACACTTTTTTAAGAGAATTCAGAGGCGAAACTTTAGGAACCGTAAGCGCTCAGTCATCATCTGATGAAATATTTCAAAATCAAACGATTAGACCAATTTTAAAACTTCAGAATGATTTATTTATTGCGGTTTTCATTAATTATGTAAATAAAAATAAAGCTGATTTTTATTCTTATACCGTCGAAAAGAAACTGCAGACCATCGAAAACTCGATTCAAAAAGATATCAAATTCAGAAATTCTTTAAAAGGAATTGTCATTGCGCTTTTTACCGGTGAAGAATATGAAACTTATATTAAGAATTCTTCCGACTTAAATAAACGAATGATGAATTTACTGATTGACAGATTAAAAAGCCAGGTGCAGTTGTTTGAAAAGGAATCGGATTTTAAATAATTTTAGATGATTTTAGAAATAATACAAAAAGGGACACAAAGTCTTTTTGTTTATCAGGATGGACAATTATTATTTTATTCAGTATTAAAATTTAATTGGATTAATAGAATTATAAACATTTACAATCAAAATGATGATTTATTTTTAGAATTAAAATGCAGATCATTTTTCATGAAATCCAATTATCAAATTTTATTTCAAAATCAATCTCTAACCCCATTTATAAATGAAATAAATAGCAGAACCATAACTTTTAATAATGACAAGCATTTAACAGTTAATCAAAAACACTTTATTTCATTCAATTATAATTATTATTTCAGGGACACTAAAATAGCCGAACTAAAAAAGAAGATTTTTAGCACTTCATTCAAAATGATACTTGATATAAACGATGAAAATTTAGAATTTTCAAATCAAATAATAATGCATATACTTTCAATTGAAACTGGGGTTTCCGTTGATTAAATACCCCAAAAATGATCAATAATGTTCGACCAATTTCGAAATAATTTTCCTCTTGATGATTCAAAATGGCATGAATATACAAGCTATTTCAATCGTATTGAAGTTCCTGCAAAAACGACTCTTTTAGAAGAAGGCGAAATTTCAAAAAAGCTTTTTATAATCGAAAAAGGATGCATCCGGGTTTGGTTTAACAATAATGGTAAGGATCTTACTACTCAGTTTTTTTTCGAAAACCAAAGCGTTGCTTCTATCGAAAGTTTTATTAAAAAACACCCAAGTCCTGTATTTATTGAAACCATTGAGCCTTCTGTTTTATGGTGGATCCATAAAAGTGATATCGATGTAATACTGGAAGAAATTAAGAAAATTCCAGAATTAAGAGATCAGCTTATTAACAGACTTTTTCAGCGCACATTTGATTACATACACCATTTCGTTTCTTTTATAAAGGATTCTCCTGCTCAGCGATATCTAAATTTAACAGAAGAAAATCCTCAAATCATCCAGCGTGTCCCACAACATTATATTGCCTCATATCTCGGTATAAGTACAGTTCATTTAAGCCGGATAAAAAGCAAATTACTTCAGAAAAAATAATACATTTCATTTGATAACAAATGTTATCGTCTGCTCATAAACTGCTATCTAGCTTTGTATCATAAAAATTAATTATTATGAAAGCAGCAGTAATTTATAAAAAGGGCGAAATGCCAAAATATGCAGAATTTGCAGAACCCATTCCACAAAATGAAAACGAAATTTTACTTTCAGTAAAAGCCATTGCCATTACCAATCTGGACAAAGCAAAAGCGAGTGGCAAACATTATTCATCTGAAAATGAAAATCAAAACGGGTTTATAATAGGAAGTGATTGTATTGGCTTATTAGAAAACGGTACAAGAGTTTACGCAAGGGGAATCACAGGAACAATTGCAGAAAAGGCCATTGTAGAAAAAAACAGAATGGTTCTGTTGCCTGAAGAAATCAGTAATGCGACAGCAGCGGCAATGCCAAATGCAGTTGCAGGCTCAGCAATGGCCCTACTATTTCGAGCAAAAATAAAACCGGGAGAAACAGTTTTAATAAACGGAGCTACAGGTTTTACGGGGCAAATAACTATTCAGCTTGCGAAACATTACGGAGCAAAAAAAATAATCGCAACCGGAAGAAATGAAAAAACACTTAAAACCCTTTTAGAACTAGGAGCTAACGAAATCATTTCTCTTAAACAGGATGATGAAACGATCCTAAACCAACTTAAAAAAATCCATCAAAATACTCCAATAGATATTATTCTGGATTATTTATGGGGGCACTCTGCAGAATTGATTTTGTCAGCGTTAAAAGGAAACGGGACATTTACTAATAAAGTCAGATTTGTTTCAATTGGCTCCATGTCAGGAGACGATATTCAGTTATCATCAGGAATTTTAAGAAGTATTGATCTTCAGTTATCAGGTTCCGGCTTAGGAAGCTGGACTAAGGAAGAAGTGAAATTACTATTTTCTGAAATACTTCCTGAAACCTTCCTTTTGGCTGCTCAAAACAAATTAAAAATCAATATTGAAACTGTAAATTTAAGTGATATTGAAAAAGCCTGGAACACTGAACTTTTAGATGGCAAACGTTTGGTTATAAATATCTGATAAACTCAAAAAGGGTTTGATAGTCTATTTTATCAAACCCTTTTGGCGTAATCCATAATCTTAAAATTTAATCTTCAGACAACATCAACTCCCTGATATATTTAACCGGAGCGCTTCCAAAACTTAAGAATTTCTCATGGAATTTTTTCAGGTTAAAATTCTCTCCTTCCTGTTTTTTAAGTTCTTCTCTTAAATTGTAAATTTCAGTGTATCCTGTAAAATAAGAACATAATTGTACCTGTGTCAAGGTAACACGCTTCCATTTCCCTTCTGCTTCTGCCTGCTGCTGGAAAGCTTCTTTGACAAGCAAATCCAAAGCTGCTTCCTTAGACATGTTTTTTGTATGAACACTAATATCTAAAATAGTATTACAAGTTGCTCTTAAATTCCATTTATAATACATCAGCCACATTTCATCAGAATTTTTATAACCGCTTTCCAGCATCATTTTTTCTGCATATACAGCCCAGCCTTCGACCATTGCACCATTTCCAAGAATAGATTTGATAATACTTGGCGACTGATTACTGTAAACCAATTGTGTATAATGTCCCGGAATTGCTTCGTGAATATTTAAAATCTGCAAAATATAATCGTTGTATTCTCTCAAATAACTTTCAGCATTTTCAGCTGTCCAGCCAGACATACTACCTACATTGTAATAAGTGTTTCCATTTTTGTCATAAGGTCCCGGAGCAGAAATTGAAGCACCTGCAACACCGGCCATATAAGCAGGTTCTTTACGAACAATCAGTGGTTTTGAAGGATCGATGTATAATAAGTCTTTCGCTTTTACATAAGCTGTCAATTCAGGAATCTGTTTTTCAATTTCTGACTGGAATTTCTCCGGAGTAGTATGTTTTAATGAAATCTGATCAATAACCTGTTTGATTAATTCCAGCTTATTTGTTGGTTTTGTCTCATTTCCTTTGTACTTAGACCAAAGTTTATCAGCCAGTGCAAACATTTTATCATGCAGATCTTTTTTGTGATCAACGGCGATTTTATAAATTTCATCCGTAGAATAACGAGACTGAATATCAAAACTGAATTTTTTAGCGTATAAATCAGCTCCTAATCTAAACGAGCGCGGTGTTTTATTTGACAGATTTTTAAGCCAGTCTGCATAATCTTTAATTGTTTTTACAGAAACTTTTGCTTTGTCCTGAATTTCTTTTTTCTCCGCCGGAGTTAGTTTACTTTTAGCAAGAGCATCATTTAAATCCGTTTCAAAAACAGAAGAACCTCCAATGTTTTGGGCAATTGCAAGTTCTGTATGTTCAACCGTTGGATTTTTAATATTCTTTTTAGCTGCTTCATAATAAGCCGGAATAGCATTCATTTTTGCATTAAAAGAACGCAGACGAACTTCCAATGAATCATATTTACCATTTAAAATTTCTGCAAAAGCACCACAAACATTATATCCCGACGGATCCCATTGCGACGATTTTAATTCTTTAATACTAAAAATTACAGATTCCAGCTGATTTTTTATCATATGATAATCCGTCTTATTGTTATCCGATAAGTCTTCAACATCATATTGTTTTAAGGAGTCTAATTGCGCATTTGCAAAATCAAGCTGCACTTTATCTGCCGTAGCATCCGGAACTACCAAAACACTATCCAATTTATGATAACCAACAGCCGAAGCCCATCCCGGATTAACTTGCCATAAAGCGGTTACAAAACCATCTTTATACTTATCGAATTTTTTGTCTAAAGCTTTATCATCACCAGATTTCGCGCTTTTATTGCAGGAAAAAAGGAGTGTAAGTGTAAAAATCGAAACAAACAGTTTTTTCATATTTTTATGTATTAAGTAATATTCGTTTTTAAATAATTTTAATTGGCTCTTTTAATAAGCCAGTAAATCAATCAGTTCTTTTTCGAATCGGTTTTTGGGTAAAAACTGGTCTTCCAGAGCTTTTGTAAACGGAATCGGTGACTCTAAACTGGCGACTCTTTTAACAGGGCCATCCAGGTATTCAAAACACTGTTCCATAATCAGAGCTGAAATATCACTGGCAATTCCACCAAACAGAGTATCTTCCTGATAGATAATCACTTTTCCGGTTTTTTTGACTGATGCAAAAATAGTTTCGGTATCCAAAGGCTGTAATGTTCTTAAATCAATCAAATCAGCCTCAATATCCGGATTTTTCTCTAAGGTTTCCAATGCCCAATGCACTGTAGCGCCAAAAGCAATGATAGTTATTTTCTTTCCTTCTTTTATTAAAGCAGCCTTGCCTAATGGAATCGTATAATAATCTATTGGAACGTCCTGATAAACGCTTCTATATAATAACTTGTGTTCAAAAAACAACACCGGATTGGGATCGTTTATTGAAGTATTTAATAACCCTTTGGCATCATACGGAAAAGCCGGATAAACGACTTTTAAGCCTGGAGTTTTGGTAAACCATGCTTCATTTGTCTGCGAATGAAATGGCCCTGCCTGAGTTCCGCCACCGCAAGGCATGCGAACAACCACATCGGCTTTTTCGCCCCAGCGATAATGTGATTTTGCCAGTAAATTTACAATTGGGTTAAAGCCTGTCGAAACAAAATCGGCAAACTGCATTTCTACAATTGCTTTATATCCGTTTATGGACAATCCCATTGCTGTAGAAATAACGGCGCTTTCGCAAATTGGAGTATTACGAACACGATCTTTACCAAAAACCTCAACAAATCCATCAGTAATTTTGAAGGCTCCGCCATATTCAGCAATGTCCTGTCCCATAATTATAAGATTCCTATGCTGCTGTAGCGACTGATTTAAACTATTGCGTATAGCATCAATAAAACGGATATTCTGACTTGATGAATCTGTACTGAATTTCTCATATTGATACGGTTTATAGACATCTTCTAATTCTCCCTCATAAGTTGGGACAATTTCAGGTTCTGCATTTGCTATGGCTAAATTTTCGTCAATTTCATGCTTTATTTCATTATGAAATTGCTCATCGAGTTCTGCTGTAAGAACACCACTTTCAATTAAATAATTCCTATAATTGGCAACCGGATCTTTTGCAGCCCATTCATCCATCAATTCTTTCGGAACATACTTGATTCCGCTCGCTTCTTCATGACCACGCATCCTGAAGGTCTTAAATTCCAATAAAACCGGACGTGGATTTTCCTGCATTTCTGCTTTTAACTTAGACAGTTTATCATAAACTTCAAGAATATTGTTTCCATCAATAATATGGCTTTCCATACCATAACCAATTCCTTTATCGGCTAAATTTTTACAAGCATACTGCTCGTTAGTTGGAGTAGAAAGTCCGTAACCATTATTTTCGATAATAAACATTACCGGCAGTTTCCAGACCGCAGCAATATTTAAGGCTTCATGAAAATCGCCTTCACTTGTTGCACCTTCGCCTGTAAAAACAGCTGTGATTTTTTTATTGTCCTGAAGTTTATTCGCAAGGGCAATTCCATCAGCAATTCCAAGCTGAGGTCCCAAATGCGAAATCATTCCTATTATTTTGTATTCCTGAGTTCCAAAATGAAAACTTCTGTCACGTCCTTTTGTAAAACCATTCGCTTTTCCCTGCCATTGTGAAAAAAGCCTGTGTAACGGAATATTTCTGGTGGTAAAAACGCCCAGATTTCTATGCATTGGCAATACATATTCAGATTCATCCAAAACAGCCGTAACTCCTACAGCAATCGCTTCCTGGCCTATTCCGGAAAACCATTTTGATACTTTTCCCTGCCGAATCAAGATGAGCATCTTTTCTTCGATCAAACGAGGCTTCAGTATTTTTTTGTATAAATCTAATAATTGGTTGTCTGTGAGGTTTTGCCTATAAAAGATCATTTGCTGTTTTTTTATTTCAAATATATAAAAATACAACAATCATAAACCTAATTGTTAAAGAATTAATTATTTAAAAAGTAATCTCATAATGTCAAACTGATTAAAATCTGATTCTAATAATCTATCTGCTAGAGCTTCTACTTTGCTTAGCCAGACAAATGTGTCTAAAAAACTTTAATTCTAAATCTATTTTATATTAAAAAGTAAAATTCATTCATCAATACATTATTAAACAGCAAAATACGGAGAGAGAATATCTTCAAAATTAAAAAGCCCTTCCTTTTTATCATTCAGGTTTTCTGCAACGAAGATTACACCGCTTCCAAAGGCTTCCCGGGAAATGCTTTCGTGTACTAATCTTACCGTCTGAAAAGGAAATCCGAAAACAACTTCATGTTTACCCACAATTCCACCAGCTCTGACAGAATTTATATCATCTTTTTCCACATCCAGTGCTTCGGCTATTTTTATTGCTGTTCCTGAAATTCCATCTTTGCCTTTAAAATGTTCTTCTATGATTTCAATATCTACCCAGGGAGCTATTTTCTTTAAAAATTTAGAAGCAAACAGTAAATAATTCACGCCAAGAGTAATGTTTGGGCTCCAGAATACCGTTGTCATTTTAGAAAGTGATTCCAAAAAATCTTTTTCCTTTTTTGTATAATGCGAAATGGCAGAAATTATTTTTATTTTTCGTTTGCTGGCTGCTTCACCATAAGTGTAAATTCCGGAACCTGATGAAAAATCAATAATCATATCAACTGGCTGATTGTCTAAAAGCTCTGCAATAGGAGTCGTTTCACTAGAATATATTTTTCCGGTTTCTTCAGAATCAATTCCCAGATATTCTGCTGTAGTACGATTCTCTAAAGTATGACTTCTTTTCACAACCCACTTAAGGGAGAAATTTTTGTTTTGCAATAAAACCGATGCTACTGCTTTTCCTGTTTTTCCAAATCCAATTAGTCCTATTTTCATAATGTTCGTTTTTCATAAAAATAGCATTTTATATTTAAAAACCCTGTGATTTCAGAATTATTAACATGTTTTTAATTCAAAACGAGGTTTAAATTAAAGTATAATCAAATTTTATTTTTCAATCACAATGTTAAATTATTACAGGAAAAGTCCAATTTTATACATTTTTTTAAAATTCAAAACTAAAATATTCTCTACCTTTGTTATGAAAAGGTTCAAAACCTTTTTTTCTTAAATAAAAATGTAAAGTATGCAAAACATTCCTAGTGTAGACTTACGTGATTTCCTTTCGGACGACCCGAAACGTAAACAAAAATTTGTAAATGAAATCGGCAGTGCATTTGAAAACATTGGCTTCGTAGCCCTAAAAGGTCATTTTTTGGATGACAAACTGGTAGACGAACTTTATGGCGAAATTCGAAAATTTTTCGCCTTGCCATTAGAAACCAAACACAATTATGAAATTCCCGGAATAGGTGGCCAAAGAGGTTATGTTTCTTTTGGAAAAGAACATGCCAAAGGACGCAAAGAGGGAGATTTAAAAGAATTCTGGCATTTTGGCCAGTACGTTGACAAAGATTCCAAATGGGCATCTGAATACCCCGACAACGTTGAGGTTAAAGAATTACCCCGCTTTAATGAAGTTGGCAAAGATGCTTACCAAATGCTGGAAAAAACCGGAATTTACGTTTTAAGAGCTTTGGCCTTACACCTTGGACTTGATGAGTTCTATTTTGATGAATATGGAAAAGAAGGAAACTCCATTTTAAGGCCTATTCATTACCCTCCAATTACTTCTGAGCCTGAAAATGCTATTCGTGCAGCAGCTCACGGTGACATCAATCTGATTACCCTATTGATGGGTGCTCAGGGAAAAGGACTTCAGGTTCAAAATCATAACGGCGAATGGATTGATGCTATTGCAGCGGATGATGAATTAGTAATTAACGTTGGAGATATGTTGTCCAGACATACAAACAATAAATTAAAATCTACAATTCATCAGGTTGTAAATCCGCCAAGAGAATTATGGGGAACATCACGTTATTCAATTCCGTTTTTCATGCATCCTGTAAGTGATATGCGCCTGGATTGTTTAGAAAATTGCATTGACGCTGAAAACCCTAAGAAATATGAGGATATTTCTGCCGGCGAGTTTTTGCACGAACGTTTAGTAGAATTAGGTTTAATCAAAAAATAAAACCAAATAAATTTCAAATATTAAAAATTCCAAATTCCAAACTTTCATTGGAATTTGGAATTTAATTTTTAAAAAACGTAATGATTTGGAATTTATTTTAGAATAAAAATTTATGGACTTTAAAGATCAATTAAAAAATTTATTTCCGGACCACGTTGAATCAAACGAACCGGAAGAAATTCAGGAGCAGGAACACGTTCTTTACGTACAGAAAGAACCTATGATCTGCAAATTCGAAAAACGAAAAGGAAAAGCCACGACTATAATTGAAGGTTACGAAGGTTCTGACGAAGATTTTAAAATCCTTGCAAAGGAAATTAAAACAAAGCTCAGTGTTGGTGGTACTTTCAAAGATCCTTCAATTATTATTCAGGGAGATTATCGTGATAAAATTATGGCTATTTTAAAAGAGAAAGGCTTTAAAACAAAACGCGTTGGCGGTTAAAATTTAAAGCTCAATTTATTAAATTCCAAATTCCAATAAATTGGTATCAATCTAAAAATCGCAAAAGCTCTCATTTAAGTTTCACGAATTGGAATTTGGAATTTTAAAAATTGGAATTTTAGAAAAACCTTAGCAACTAAAAAAAATGATACAGGCATCAGAATTAATACTCAACCCTGACGGAAGTGTTTATCATTTAAACCTTCGTCCTGAACATATAGCGCACGATATAATTTTTGTAGGAGATCAAAACCGGGTAGAAAAAATTACTCAGTTTTTTGATTCCATTGAATATTCTACTCAAAAAAGAGAATTTAAAACCCAAACCGGAATTTACAAAGGCAAACGGATTTCGGTTATGTCAACCGGAATTGGTCCTGACAATATTGATATTGTTTTAAATGAACTGGATGCGTTGGTTAATATCGATTTAACAACCCGCCTTCCTAAAAAGGAATTGACTTCTTTAAATATCATCAGGATCGGAACTTCAGGTTCTTTACAAAAAGATATTCCGGTAGATAGTTTCGTAATGTCTAAATTTGGATTAGGACTTGATAACATGCTTCGTTCTTACTTACTTGATGAAGTTTCCGAAGACGCTATCGAAGATGCTTTTATAATGCATACCAACTGGGATATCCGAAAAGGAAGACCTTACGCCATTGCCTGTTCTGAAAAACTGGAAAAAATCATTGAAAGTGATAGAATTTTCAAAGGAATTACTGCTACAGCCGGAGGATTTTACGGGCCACAAGGGCGTGTATTACGCTTGAATATCCAAGATGAGGAACTTAATAATAAAATGGATAATTTCGATTTTAATGATAACCGAATTACCAATTTTGAAATGGAAACAGCTGCTATTTATGGACTTTCAGCACTTTTAGGACATAATGCGCTATCTTTAAACGCCATTATCGCCAATCGTGCTTCGGGTACATTTAGTGAAGATCCGTATAAAGCTGTTGATGAATTAATTGGGTACACATTGAATAAACTGGCAGGTAATTAAATTAGATAATTATTTTTTTAATATGATTTTGAGAGTTGCCCGACATACTAATGATTTAAAGAAAATTGAAAATTTTTACGTGAATATTTTAGGTTTTGAAATACTCGGCGGTTTTCAAAATCATAATAATTACGATGGTATTTTTATTGGAAAACCGGATTTAGACTGGCATTTTGAATTTACACAATCCCTAACAAAAGCCAATCATATTTTTGATGAAGATGATATCATTGTACTTTATCCAAAAACATTTTTTGAATATGATTCAATACTAAAAAAGGTTGCAGACAATAATATCTCAATCATCCCGGCTATAAATCCGTATTGGAATGAAAATGGTAAAATGTTTCAGGATCCGGACGGATATCGAATTTTAATATCGCCTTTAAAAGCACAAAATTAAATTAGAAAATGTCAGAAACACACATTAAAATATTGTTTAAGTACTACAGCGACTTATTAGAAGAAACCGTTTCAGAAACGATGTGGGCAGAAATTATTGACCTGGAGAAAGGAATCTTCAAATTAGATAATATTCCGTTTTTTGGTCCTTTAATTGCCACAGATGATATTTTCTATGCTGAATACGATGAAGATGAAGAACGACTGGTTTATAAAAAAACAATTGAAAGCTTTGGAAATTCTATACTTCAGGTTGTAATTTTAGAAAAAGGTTTTGATAAGGAGATCATCAGAGAAGAATTAAAGACCATTAACTGTTCGTCAGAAGGCTTAAATGAGACCTTATTTGCTGTTGAGGTTTTAAGAGATGTGGATTATTCTATTGTAAAAAACCTGCTTCTTCAATACGAAGATCAGGAAATCATTGAATTCGCTGAGCCTTGCCTTTCAGATAAACACCGGACAGATTTATTAAAAAACTAAACAAACAAACAAACAAAACAATACGCATACCCAAACAACTTAACTTAAAACTTCAACCTAATGAAAACAGTAAAAATTGCAGGTGTTCCTGAACACTTCAATTTGCCATGGCAGCTATGCATTGAAAATGGCGAATTCGAAGCTGAAAACATCGATTTACAATGGAAAAATATTCCCGAAGGTACCGGTAAAATGTGCCAGATGCTCCGCGATGGAGAAACCGATATGGCGGTTATTTTAACAGAGGGAATTATTAAAGATATTATTGCCGGAAATCCCAGTAAAATTGTTCAGATTTATGTTCAGTCTCCCTTAATCTGGGGAATTCACGTAGCTGAAAAATCAGATTTTCATACTATAAAAGACCTTGAAAATAAAAAAGTTGCTATTTCACGATTGGGTTCTGGCTCTCAATTAATGGCGTATGTAAATGCACATGAGCAAGACTGGGAAACTGACAATATACAATTTGAAATTATTAATACGATAGATGGTGCTGTTGAAGCCCTGACCAACGGAACTGCAGATTACTTTATGTGGGAGCGTTTTATGACAAAACCTCTTGTAGATAAAGGCGTTTTCAGACGTGTAAGTGATTGTCCCACTCCATGGCCTTCTTTTGTAATTGCAGTTCGTGATGAATTTTTGAAAAAAAATCCTAAAACCGTTGAGAAAATCCTTGAAATCATCAACAGTACGACACACGATTTTACTCAGATTCCTGATATAGACAAAACATTAGCTGATATTTTCAATCAAAAACTGGAAGATATTCAGGAATGGCTTAAACTGACACAATGGTCTCAGAAAAATTTAACCGAAAAAGCATTTATTAAGATTCAAAATCAGTTATTTGATCTGGGAATTATTGATAAAAAAAGTACTTTTGTTGAAACCGTAAAAGCGATGTAAAAACACTGCTTTTTAATGCTATGATAAAATTCCCAAAAATTGACTTTCCGCAATTAAAATCCAAATTACAGGTAAAATCTCCCTGGGATAGGATTATTATTATGGTATTGAGTCTTTTGATTACCATTCCGGTTTTTATCATATTGCACCAAAACCTTATTGACTTAAAATGGCCTTTTAATTTAGACCGTATTTTTATTTTTTTATTTGTATTTGCCGCAATTTATTTCTTGCTGATGTTGTTACGAACCATCATCATCATTTGTATTGCTGTTTATTTGTTGGTTTTATTTTACGGAAGCGTGATTGGAAATTATGGTTTTACCGAAATATCCGAGGATTACAATTCGATGATTTATACCATGTCTGACAACCCGTTTCCACAGGATATCATCGTAGCAAAATTGCTTCCGTTTCCTAATAAAACAAAAATCATCAATGCGATAGAATATCAGGACCCAAAGGTTCGAAACTTTGCTATCATGTCAACCACAAAGCATTTTAAAAAGGTAAGGGGCTATTCAGATTACAGAACTATAATTCAGTGTTTTGCTGTTTTTAAGGAAATCAATAATCGATGGAATTACGTCAATGATCCTAAAGAAGGCGATTATATTGCCACAGCCAGTGAATCTTTACAATATTTTTCGGGTGATTGCGATGATCATTCGATCTTGATGGCTGCAGCAATTCGTTCTATTGGAGGAACACCAAGATTAATTCACACCAAAGGACATATTTACCCGGAAATATTGATTGGATCTTTAATCGATCTGGAAAAAGTTAATTACCTGATTAAAAATGTCCTTTTTGTGAAAGAAAGTAAGGGAAAAATAATTCATTACCATATCGACGAACGCGGTCAGGTTTGGATGAATCTGGATTACACTGCCAAATATCCCGGTGGCCCTTTTATGTATGAAGAAATTTTAGGGGCTTTGACGCTTAATTAAAAAAATAGAAAACCTGTCAGAAACTTTAATTCCTGACAGGTTTTTGATATATTTTGATATATTTTGATTATTTCGATCTACTGAAACTACTTCTGGCGTTTCTTCAAAACTTCTATTACATCGTTCAATTGATATCCTTTTGCCTGCAATAAAATCAGGTAATGAAAAAGCAAATCGGCACTTTCGCTCAGGAATAAATCATCGTTATCGTCTTTGGCTTCAATAACCACTTCGACAGCCTCTTCTCCAACTTTTTGAGCAATTTTATTGATTCCTTTTGCGAATAAAGACGCTACGTAACTTTGTTCGGAATCAGCATTTTCTCTGCGGGTTTTGATTGTATTCTCTAACTGGGAAATAAAGCCATAATTGACATCATTTGGTTCCTGCCAGCAGGTATCTGCACCCGTGTGACATGTTGGCCCAACTGGTTTTGCCTGAATTAAAAGCGTATCACCATCGCAGTCATTTTTTATACTTACCAGATTTAAAAAGTTACCACTCTCCTCACCTTTTGTCCAAAGTCTTTGCTTGGATCGGCTGAAAAAAGTTACTTTTTGCGTTTCTATTGTTTTTTGAAGCGATTCTTCATTCATATATCCCAGCATCAGGACGTTTTTAGTCTCTGAATCCTGAATGATAGCCGGAATTAATCCGTGGGCGCTTTTGATATCTATTTCCATGTATTTTATTTAAAGATTGAAAAATATAAAGATTGAAAAATCGCATTTGATTTTCTTTTTTCTTTATTCTTTACTCTATTTTCTAAATTCTAACTTCTATATAATTATTTCTTAACTCCTGTTTCAAAGCTTTAATTTCAATTTCCTTAAAGTGAAAAACACTCGCTGCCAATGCCGCATCTGCTTTTCCTTCTTTAAATGAATCCACGAAATGCTGAATATTTCCAGCTCCTCCCGAAGCAATAATCGGAATATTAATCAAAGTTGACAATTTTGCCAGAGCTTCATTTGCAAAACCATTTTTAGTTCCGTCATTATCCATTGAGGTGAATAAAATTTCTCCCGCTCCCCGTTCAGCAACCTCAACAGCCCAATCGAAAAGATTTAATTCAGTCGGAACTTTTCCACCCACCAAATGTACGATCCATTGTCCGTCAATTTGTTTGGCATCAATGGCAACTACAACACACTGGCTTCCAAATTTCTGGGCCAAATCATTAATCAGCTGTGGATTTTTTACTGCCGATGAATTGATCGAAACTTTATCAGCACCGTTATTCAACAGGATTTCTACGTCTTCAACAGATGAAATTCCGCCGCCAACGGTAAACGGAATATTGATTTTCTCCGCCACACTTCGCACCATATTAACCAACGTTTTGCGTCTTTCTTCCGTAGCCGAAATATCCAGAAAAACCAATTCATCCGCACCTTCTGCTGAGTAAATTTCAGCTAATTCAACCGGATCACCCGCATCACGCAGGTCAACAAAGTTAACTCCTTTTACGGTTCTTCCGTTTTTTATATCTAAACAGGGTATAATTCTTTTTGCAAGCATTTTTTTTGTTGTTTCACAGAGATTCACAAAGATTCTCAGAGTTACGCAAAATTTTGTGAATCTTTTGCGCTTAACTTTGTGCATCTTTGCGGAATACTACTTATTTAAAATATAATTTTCTAACTGTTTTAGCGTGATTCTGCCTTCGTAAATTGCTTTCCCGATAATCGTTCCCTCACAGCCTAATTCAGCTAATTTGGGCAATTCATCAAAAGTTGAAATACCTCCTGAGGCGATTAATTTTATTCCTTTAGCTTCGGCTAAAATTTTGCCGTACAAATCAAAACTTGGCCCTTCTAACATTCCGTCTTTGGCGATATCAGTACAAATAACATACTGAATTCCTTTTGTTTGATAATCCTGAATAAACGGAATCAAATCTTCATCAGAATCTTCCAGCCAGCCTGAAACTGCAATTTTTTCGTCTTTTGCATCAGCTCCTAAAATAATTTTATCCGAACCATATTCAGAAATCCATTTTTCGAAGATTGTTCTGTTTTTTACAGCAATACTTCCACCGGTAATTTGGTTTGCACCGCTTTCAAATGCAATTCTCAAATCATCATCCGATTTTAAACCTCCGCCAAAATCAATTTTTAAACTTGTCTGCGTTGCAATTTGCTCTAATATTTTATAATTGACAATTTTACTCGATTTGGCACCGTCAAGATCCACTAAATGCAGATATTCTATTCCGTGTGCCTCAAATGATTTGGCCACTTCAAGCGGATTTTCATTGTAAATTATTTTGGTATCATAATCACCTTTGGACAAACGAACGCATTTTCCTTCAATGATATCTATAGCTGGTATTATTCTCATTTACTTTTTTATTTAAAGATTTGAAGATTGAAGAATTTAAAAATTTGTCATTATGAACTTTTAATTTTTAAATCATTAAATCTTTTAATTATTTAATTGAAGAAAATTCCCAAGGATTTTCTCTCCAACATCCCCGCTTTTCTCCGGGTGAAATTGTGTTCCGTAAAAATTATTTTTGCGCAAAGCCGACGCATATTCTACTTCATAATTCGTTGTAGCAATGGCTTCAGCACAGTTTGGAGCATAAAAACTATGTACCAGATACATAAATTCATTTTCAGAAACGCCTTTAAACAAATCGGTTTTTAAATCATAAATCTGATTCCAGCCCATTTGCGGTACTTTTACCTTATTTGAAAATTTGATAACATCGACATCAAAAATTCCTAAGCCTTCTGTGTTTCCTTCTTCTGTTTTATTACACATTAACTGCATTCCGAGACAGATGCCGAAAACAGGCTGTTTCAAAGTTGGAATTAAAGTATCCAAACCGCTTTCTTTCAGTTTTTTCATGACATAGCTTGCTTCGCCCACACCAGGAAAAATCACTTTGTCTGCTGCCTGAATTTCCTCAGGATTATTACTCAGAACAGCTTTAAAACCCAGTCTTTCAATAGCAAACATAATGCTCTGAATATTTCCTGCTCCGTAATTTATTATTACTATTTTCATTAGTTTTTTGTTTGTTTTGTTTCAGGTTTCATGTTTCAGGTTGCTCAACAAAACGTGAAACCTAAAACTTGAAACAAAATTCATTAAAGCATCCCTTTCGTCGAAGGCAAAATCATTTTTTCGGTATCTCTTTTTACAGCTACTTTTATCGCTTTCGCGAAAGCTTTGAAAATTGCTTCAATTTTATGATGCTCATTATCACCTTCCGCTTTGATATTGATGTTCGCTTTTGCACCGTCTGAGAATGATTTAAAAAAGTGGAAAAACATTTCTGTTGGCATTTTGCCTACCATTTCACGTTTGAATTCGGTTTCCCAAATCAGCCAGTTTCTTCCTCCGAAATCAATGGCAACCTGAGCTAAACAATCGTCCATTGGCAAGCAGAAACCGTAACGTTCAATTCCTAATTTATTTCCTAATGCTTTTGCAAAAACCTCTCCAAGCGCAATTGCTGTATCTTCAATAGTATGATGCTCGTCAACTTCTAAATCGCCTTTTACCAAAATTTCCAAATCCATTTGACCATGACGGGAGATTTGATCTAACATATGGTCAAAGAAAGCAATCCCGGTATCGATTTTACTTTTTCCGGTTCCATCCAGATTCAGATTGATGTAAATATCCGTTTCGTGCGTTTTACGTGTAATCGAAGCAGAACGTGCCTCTAATTTTAAAAACTCATAAATCGTTTTCCAGTCCGTTGTCTGCAGAATAATCGTTTCATCTAATTCTTCACGTTTTGATGAAATTTCAGTACTACCTGCTCCATCAGTCAAATTCATGAAAATGGCTTTTGCACCTAAATTTTTAGCCAGTTCAACATCTGTGAGACGATCTCCTAATACAAACGAATTTGCCAGATCGTATTTCGGATTGTCAATATATTTTGTCAGCATTCCGGTTCTTGGTTTGCGTGTTGGTGCATTATCTTCCGGAAACGATCTGTCTACAAAAATATCATCAAACAAAACGCCTTCGTTTTCAAAAGCTCTCAGAATAAAATTCTGTGTTGGCCAAAACGTATCTTCCGGAAAACTATCCGTTCCCAGTCCGTCCTGATTGGTTACCATTGCCAGTTCGTAATCCAGTTCATTGGCAATTTTTGCCAAATACTGAAACGCTTTCGGATAAAACTCAAGTTTATCTAAGCTGTCTAATTGATATCCTTCTGGTTCTAAAACAATCGTTCCGTCACGATCGATAAAAAGTACTTTTTTCATATTTTATTTTTTTTAGAATAAAGAAATCAAAGAGAATAGACTTGTAATTAAATGTTTAGAGCTTTACAACTTTCTTTCTTCTTTACTCTTTACTCTTTACTCTTTACTCTTCTTTTCTATTTCAACAACTTCAACTCCTTAATTAATACAGCATTTTCCTCAGGAATACCAATCGTAAAACGAAGACAGTTTTCGCATAAAGGCTGTGTTGTTCTGTTCCTAATCACAATTCCTTTTTCAATCAACTGATCGTATCTTTTATTAGCATCATCCACTTTTACCAGAACAAAATTAGCTTCTGTTGGATATATTTTTTCAACAAAAGCAACTTCTGTCAAAACTTTAAGCAATTCTTCTCTTTGTTCAATGATAGAAGCAATTTCCTGTTTTATTTTTTCTCCGTCTTTCAAACGCTCAATCGCTCTTTGCTGTGTGAGTTCGTTTACATTGTATGGAGGTTTGATTTTGTTTAAAATTGAAATCACAGCTTCTGAAGCATAACAAACTCCTAAACGAATTCCGGCCAATCCGTATGCTTTAGAAAGTGTCTGAGTGATTACCAAATTTGGATACTCATCAATTTCTATCAGCCAGCTTTCTTTATCCGAAAAATCAATGTAGGCTTCATCAATTACCACCAAACCTTTAAAGTTTTGAAGCAATTTCACCACACTTTCATCCGAAAATGAATTTCCGGTTGGGTTGTTTGGCGAACATAAAAAGATGATTTTTGTATTTTCGTCAACTGCTTCTAAAATTTTCTCCACCTGTGGCTGGAAATCTGTCGAAAGTAAAACTTCTCTGTTTTCAACGGCATTTATATTCGCCAGAACACTGTACATACCGTACGTTGGCGGCAACGAAATAATATTGTCTGCTTTTGGTTCGCAAAAAGCCCTGAAAAGCAAATCTAAAACCTCATCACTTCCATTTCCTAATAAGATCTGGCTTTGTTTTACATTGTTATTCTTAGCTAAAATTGCCTTAACCGAGTTCTGCTGTGGATCGGGATAACGATTTACTCCATTTTGAAATGGATTTTCATTGGCATCCAGAAAAATCATTTCGGCTGTATCAAAATCTTCAAATTCATCACGCGCGGACGAATATGGTTTTAAAGATTTTACGTTTTCACGTGTTATTGTGTTTATATCGAATTTCATTGTCTTAATTTTTTAGAATATAGAAAATAGAATAAAGAGGAAAGACTTCTCATCTGGTCTGTAAAATTTCTATATTCTTTGTTCTATATTCTTTTCTCTTTAATTTAATCTAAATTCCTCAATCTTAAAGTAACAGCATTTTTATGTGCCTGTAACCCTTCTGCTTCAGCCATAGCTTCAATAGCTGGCCCTATGTTCTGAATTCCTTTTTCTGAAATTTTCTGAAAAGTCATTGATTTCATAAAACTGTCCAGATTTACGCCGCTGTAATTTTTGGCATAACCATTTGTCGGCAGTGTATGATTGGTTCCTGAAGCATAATCTCCGGCACTTTCAGGGGTATAATTTCCAATAAAAACAGAACCTGCATTTACGATTCCGTTACAGTAAAAATCATCATATTCTGAACAGATAATAAAGTGTTCCGGACCGTATTCATTGATAAGTTCTAAAGCAATTTTGTCATTTTCAACAAAGATTAATTTAGAATTGGCAATGGCTTTTTTGGCGATTTCTTTTCTTGGAAGTGCTTCAAGCTGAACCTGAAGCTCCTCTTCTACAGCAGCAATAAGTTTTTTTGAAGTCGAAACTAAAATTACCTGACTGTCAGCTCCATGTTCTGCCTGTGACAATAAATCAGAAGTTACAAAGGCAGGAACAGCCGTGTCATCAGCTACTACCAATAATTCTGATGGACCAGCAGGCATATCGATTGCAACTCCAAATTGTGTTGCCAATTGCTTAGCCACGGTTACAAACTGATTGCCAGGACCAAAAATTTTATACACTTTCGGAATTGATTCTGTTCCAAACGTCATTCCGGCAATAGCCTGAATTCCGCCTACTTTTAATATTTTGGTTACTCCGCATAAATTGGCAGCATACAAGATAGCAGGATTAATTTTGCCGTTTTTATCCGGAGGCGAACATAACACAATTTCTTTCGAACCTGCAATTTCAGCAGGAACAGCCAGCATTAAAACAGTTGAAAACAAAGGAGCTGTTCCGCCCGGGATATATAATCCAATTTTTTGAATTGGTCTTTTTTCCTGCCAGCAGTTTACACCTTCAATTGTTTCAATCGAGATTCTTTCTGTTTTTTGTGCTGAATGGAATTTATAAATATTGTTTTTAGCCAGCTGGATTGCTTCTTTCAATTCGACTGAAACTAAATTAATCGCTTCCTGAATTTCTTCTGAAGTAACTTCATAATTATCTAAAGCAATTCCGTCGAAGATAGAAGTGTATTTCGCAACTGCTTCATCACCTTTTTTCTGTACTTCTTTAAATATTTCTTTAACCGTAACTTCGATATCATCGATTGTTTTTGTAGGTCTTTTTAATATTTCTGACCAGGTATCCGGTTTTGGGTTATTTATTTTATTCATAATATTTCATATTAAATTCCAAATTTTAAAAATTCCAAATTCCAATTCTGTATGATTGCAAAGTTTCGTAAAGTTGGAATTTGGATTTTAAAAAATTGGAAATTTCTTTTTTACAGTACCATCTTCTCAATTGGACAAACTAAAATTCCTTCGGCTCCTGCTTCTTTTAGCTGATCGATTACATCCCAAAAAGTATCTTTATCAATTACAGAGTGAACACTACTCCAACCTTCCTGAGCTAATGGCAAAACGGTAAGGCTTCGTAAAACCGGTAAAATTTTACCCACTTCATCGATCTTGTCGTTTGGCACATTCATCAAAATATATTTTGAATTTCGGGCTCTTAATACCGACTGAATTCTGAATTTTAAAGTATCAATGTGTTTTTGGATTTCCGGAGAAACTTTTGGAGAAACCGCCAAAACTGCTTCACTTTTCAAAATTACCTCAACTTCTTTCAAATTGTTTTTAAATAAAGTACTTCCGCTGGAAACAATATCCACAATAGCATCTGCAAGACCAATATTTGGCGCAATTTCTACCGATCCTGAAATCTGGTGAATGTCTACTGTCAATCCAAAAGAGTTAAAATACTCCGTAACTGTGTTTGGATAGGAAGTTGCAATACGCAAATTCGCTAAATCCTGAACCGAATTGTACTCAAAAGTTTTAGGAACAGCAACAGAAACTTTGCATTTTGAAAATCCTAAACGCTGAACTACTTCAATTCCTTTTCCTTTTTCTACCAAAAGATTGTCTCCTACAATTGCCAAATCTACCACTCCGTCAATTAAGTATTGAGGAATATCCGAATTTCTTAAGTATAAAACTTCAAGAGGAAAGTTTGAAGCTTCGGCTTTTAACTGATCGATTCCGTTATTAATTGAAATACCGCAGTCTTTTAGGATTTGAATGCTGTCTTCATTTAAACGACCTGATTTTTGAATTGCAATTTTTAAAGTACTCATTTTTCTTTTTTTTGTTTAATTAATAGTTTGAGTACAAAGAATAGGTAATAAAAAACCCGTTTGATGTACTCAAACGGGTTTTAAAATATGATGATTTACATCCATACATTAACACATCGCCTGAGAGCAATTATGAAAATGATGATGATGTAATTGGTTTATAAACATTGTTGGTTGTTTTTTTATTCTTTGATTCGGTTGCAAATATACAGGTTAATTTCATAAAAAAGCAATTTTTATTTTAACTTAACTACAGTTTATTGTTAAAAAAAGATTTCTCATGTTTTTTAATACTTTTTTTTTATTAAAAAGGGCTTCAACTAAGTTTATCCTGAGCGAAGTCGAATGGACTCAGCCTGACACTTATTTTCTCTCTTCATTAAATTCTAAAACCACTGTGGTTCCTATATTAATTTTGCTTTCTATCTCAAACTTAATTTCAAGAAGTTCTGTAAAACGTTTTACAATAGACAATCCCAGTCCTGTTCCTTTAATTTCGGGATGTACCGTCGAATTTGACCTGAAAAAAGGATTAAAAACGGCTTCTAAATCTTTTTTGGCAATTCCGATTCCGTTGTCTGAAATTTTACAGATTATCTTACCTTGATTTTTAGAAAGAGAAACAGCCACCTCGCCACTTTCATTTGTATATTTGACAGCATTCGAAACAATGTTCCTTAAAATCGTTACAACAAGGTAATTATCTGAATTGATGTAACAATCTTCCTGAGCATCAAATTTCATATTGATTTTCTTGCTGTTTATTTTTCCTGAATTTAAGGTTATAACGTCCAAAATCACAGCGTTTAGGTAAACGGACTCATGTAAGATATTTTGCCTTTGATTCTCAAACCTTGCCAGAACTAGAAGCTGATCAACCAGTGTATTTAAATGATCTACTTCATTAATACAATAGTTTATTTTTTCTTCATATTCCTTGTTGTCCCGGGGTTTTCTGATGAGTACTTCCAACGTTCCTTTAATCACGGTTAAAGGTGTTCTTAGTTCATGAGAAGCATCAGATGTAAATTGCTTTTCGCGTTCAACCGCATCTTCAATACGATTTAATAAGCTATTGATAGTCTCTGAAAGTGTGTGTAATTCGTCTCTTTGTTTAGGTAAAGGAATTCTGGCTTTTAAATTATCCTTTGTAATCATCCCTGAAATGCTTGTAATTGCATTGATTGGTTTAATACTTCTTCCTGCAAAAAAACGTGCAATTAAAAACAGTATTACTAAAATTACAGGAAATGCAACTAATAGGGTCTCAAAAAGATTATTTAAAACATTTGCAGAATCTGTTAGCGGCATTGCAATTATCAAATAACCAATTTTCTTTGATTTTATATGAAGTGTAACCTGAATCTGTCTGATTGTACTGCCTAATAATTCTGTATCAAACGGCTTAAGATGCCTAACATTTTCGTGATAAACGAGGGCTTCATTCTTTAGATTAGGTGATTTTTCGATTATTTTTTTATTCACATCCAAAAACTGAACAAAAATCGGATTTACATCTACCGAGTTATGTTCACGTTCTTCCCATTCTTCAGCATCCATTAAAATTACTACATTGTTCTCGACCTTAATTTCTTTTAAATGATCTTCAATTTCAATCATTAAATTTTCATCAAGATGCTTGTAAACTGTAAATTTTACTGTGGAATAAATCATCGAAAAAACCACCAGAATCAACAAACCGGTTATGAGGATATAATTTAAGGCAATTCTGTTTCTAAAGGAAAGCTGTGTCATTTTTAATCGTTTGCAATGTATCCAACACCACGGATTGTTTTTATATAATCTTCTTCAATTTTTAAATTCAGTTTTTTTCTGATGGCATTGATAAAAACATCAATAACCCCGGTATCATACTCAAAATTGATATCCCAGACGTCTTTTAAAATCTGGTTTCTGGTACAAACTTTTCCTTTGTTTTCAATCAGATAGCACAGTAATTCAAATTCTCTTTGTGTGAGCGAAATTTCTTCATCGTTTTTTAAAACAGTATATTTTGACAAGTCAATTTTGATAGTGCCCAAAGACAATGTTCCTGAACCCTTTTGGTATCTGAAATGAACTTTTATGCGCTCAGCCAGTTCTTCAAAACTAAAAGGCTTTTTTATATAATCATTAGCACCTGCTTTCAAGCCCTGAATGGTTTCACTTACAGTATCTTTTGCTGTTAAAAAAATTATTGGTGTTGTCTGGTTTTTAATCCTGATGGCTTTACAAAGATCCAGTCCGTTGATTTTTGGCAGCATCCAGTCCAGTAAAATCAGGTCAAACTGATGGTTTTGCGTTAATTCAAAACCTTTTAATCCGTCGTTGGCTGTAGTTACCTTATATCCTTCTTCCTGCAGTCCCTGCTGCAAAAACTGAACAATTCCCAACTCATCTTCTACTATTAAAATATGCATTGCTACTGTTTGTAATTAAGATTAATTTTTAGGCTTTTATAGTTATTTTTTTTCAAAGATAAATGTTTTTTCATTAATCATCTTATGAAACCTAAGGCCCTAGCCCTGATGGAAGCGACATCCTTTACTGCCGGGGTTCGGCAGTAAAGATATAGCGGACAGCAGGAGAATGCTCCTTAAAAAATCTGCCTAACATTCTAAATTACAACAATCTAAAACCTTATATTTATGTATCTTTGAGAAAGGAGCTATTTATAAATCTATCGATAATGAAAGACATTTTAAAAAAATACAGCAACAAAACAAAAGCCGCTTTTATTTTACTGATTGTGATGCTGATCATCTTACTGAGCAACTTTAATACGCTGCGAAATTCTAAAAATGTCAACGAAAACATCAACACAATTTATAATGACAGGCTGGTTGTGGCTTATTATATTTTTCAATATGCGAATGAACTCCATTATATAAAAGCTGAAGCACAGAAAGAGAATCTGAATGATATCACGAAAAATGACGAAATTAAAAATGCCCTGAAAATAATCCATACAATTGATGATTTGTATTTTAAAACGGTATTAACGCCAAAGGAAAAAATTCATTTTGACAGTTTTCTGGCTTCCTGTACTGCAATTAATAAAGATGTGCAGAATAAAAACTGGAATCATATCGTACCACTATGCGACAAAGCTTTAAACACACTAAATCAGCTTTCTGAGATTCAGGTAAAGGAAGGAAAAGCCAAACTGGCAAGTGCCAATGCTATGCATAGCGGCAATAATACGCTTGGTCAGCTTGAGATTGCTTTACTGATTGTTTTGGGCGGTATTACTTTTTACTTACTGATCATAAAAAAGCATAAAAGAAATATTAAAATTCCGGGATCTCCGAGTCTTAATTAAAAATCGAAAAGCCTGTGAAGTAGTATTCACAGGCTTTTCGGTTTTATTAAATATGATAAAACCCTTAATCGTTTTGATTCTGCATTCCGAAAAGATTTCCTTTCCTGAATAATTTCAAATCTTCTTTTAAGGCTTTGCTGTTACGTTTTGTAAGTTCTTTTGAATCTAAATCACTTAAATCCGGTTTTCCTGCATTTACCCAGGCAGTGTACCAAAAACTTGCTGTTGCTGTAATCGCTTTTTTCATCTGATTTTCGACCATCCCGTTTAATTCTGTATGAAGTTTGACAGCATATTCATCTGAGAATTTAGCCGAATTGTATTTATTTTTTATAATTTTCCCTTCGGCATCTACCACAAAAACCTGATTTTCGGGAGTTGAAGTCCTTAGTTTTTTGTCTACTGCCAATAACGGCTGAACCAGACTGTGTGTATCTCTGATCATGTCCCATGTTGCTTTGTGAACATCTTCGTAATACTTTGCTTCCGGAACATTTAATCTGTAATTTTTAACGAACAACTCAGGCAATCTGCTTTCCCAAAGTGAATGTATTCCTTTTTGATCACTCAATTGTCCGTCATGGTTTGCAGAAGTGTGTAAAGGCATGTGTGCATCTCCTATGTAATGCCCTAAATCTGCAGCCAGGAATAAAATTTCGGCCCTGTTTTTTTCTTTGAAAGCTTTCGTTAATTTAGCCATCATGTCTTCGATATACCAAGGTAAAATTCCGTTATCATTCAGAAATTTAGCATCATATTTTTTAGTTGCTTCTTCTAATGTTTTAGGCAGGCTGTCCATTGCACCGAAGTTTTCCAAATCGATATAATGTCTCGGGTTCTCATCTTTGTATTTTAAGGCATATTTGCGTATATCCGGGACAGAAGCTTCCTGCGTAATAAAATCGATATGATTGTAAAAAAAGACTTGTAGTTGTTGCGGCAGTGCCATTACAGCAGCTTTATTGATTCGTTCGTGACCTACGATTCCCCATGATAAGGTTAAAAATCCAATTATAACTGCAAAAAATGCAATCAATTTTGGTTTCATTTTAAAGTTTTTCATTTGAATTTTATTTGAACTGCAAATTTATTTCATTTAAAGATAATTCAAAAGAATACCAATTAATATTGTGTTAATTTAATTTTTATGATTTTTTAAACCATATAAGCAATATAAGTTCATTTAAAAGTTTATTTGTAAATTCGTATCACTTTTACTTAAAATTAAATATATGCGCCAAATTTATTCCGGTATTCTTTGCCTGATTTTTACTTCTTTCTGTGTTGCACAAGATGATATTGTGCAGTTGAAAAACGTTAGCGACACCATTTTAAATTCCAAACGAGTATTGACTATACCAGATCCTCTAAATGGAGTTAAAACAATGCAACAATTATTTCCTGGAAAGCTATATAAAAAATCTTCATACAATACTTTTATAAGTTGGAAATGCAGTACTTGCAAACCCACAACTTACACGGATGTTAATGGCGTTGAAGAAGACCCATCATTTCCTTATGCTGAAGGTGTTGCAACACGACTTGATACAACAATCAGTTATTCGGATTCAAAAGGGAATCAATTCAAAATGTTGGTTTTTAATCATTCTGTTTATGATGCCGATGGATCACAAACCGGGCGTTTTAGTGGAGGTCTTTTAGGATTAGCCAAATTTGCAAAAAATGGAAGTGCCTGGGAAATGAAGTCGTATCAACCTGCAATTGGTGCATTTGGTGCTTTCTCTCATATACCTGCTTTGAAACTTGTAGAAATTGGTGAAGATCAATTTGCTTTTTCGCTTATACATGCCAACGGAGGTGCGGGCGGCCCATACAATGCATACCTATATCTTATTGTGGGATTTAACGGAAAATACCAGACTTTAATGGAACTTGGAGATTACAGACTTTCTAATAATGCTGAAGGTAGTACTGAATGGTCAAGTACCTACAAAGTTATTAATGATGGCAAGAAAAAGTTTTTTAGGGATTTTATCATTACAACTACCGGATTCTATAAAAAAGCGAAAGGAACTGAAGATGACTTTGAAGTGGATATGCCAAAAGAATTAAGCGAAATGGTGAAAACAAAAAAACAATTTAATTTTACAATTGAAAAACGCCTTTCATTTAATGGAAAATGGTATACTATTGTTGGTAAGCCTATTGTGAAATTCTCTAATGTTAAATAAACTTTAGTGAATGTAATTTTAAAAATTTAATTTAAACACATAGTTCGCTATATGTTTTCAGAATAAGTGAAACGTCTTTTTACGCTTTCAAAAACTATGTTTCTATGTGTTTAAAAATTTTACGTAAAAATTATTTCAGATATAAAATTGATGCCAAACCTAAAGCAGCAATAAACATCCAAATAAACACGCCCTGCAATAAAGGCTTTACTCCTACTGATTTTAAAGCATTACTATTTAAAGTTGCCCCGATTAAAAACAACGTTATTGTTAAACCGATTTTGGCAATCCCAACAATATTTGGGGTAAAAATAGCTATTTGCGGTACGTAAGAATTTAAAAGCATTGCCAAAACAAACAATCCGATAAAATACGGAATCTTAATTTTTGAGTTTTTATTTTTAAAAATAATGGCTGTTAGAATCGAAATCGGAATAATCCATAAAGCTCTTGCGAGTTTTACAGTTGTAGCAATCTGCAAGGCTTCAGCACCATATTTATTGGCCGCTCCTACTACTGAACTGGTGTCATGAATCGCAATGGCACACCATAATCCAAAATCTTTCTGGGATAAATCAAACTGATGACCAATAAACGGAAACACAAATAAAGCAACTGAATTCAGAATAAAAATTACTCCCAAAGCAATTGAAGTCTGATTTTCGTTTGATTTGATTGTTGGTGAAATCGTCGCAATGGCACTTCCTCCACAGATTGCTGTTCCGCATGAAATTAAATGTGATGTTTTTTTATCGGTTTTAAGCCATTTTCCTAAAAGTGCACCGAAAATTAATGTGCTGAAAATAGACAGGACAGTCAGCAAAAACCCTTCTTTACCGGCTGAAATAGCTGATGAAGCATTCATTCCGAAACCTAGACCCACAACTGAAAACTGCAATAAAAAGGTGATGGCTTTATGATTGAATTCTAAAAACGGGTTTCCAAAAACATTTACAATCAGAACACCTAATAATAAAGCAATTGGTGGCGAAATTATTGAAAACAGACACAAAATGATTACTGCTCCAAAAATAAGCTGCTGAAGAAAAAGATTAACTTCAAATAAATGGGACGCTGTATGTTGTTGTGTTTTCAAAATTGGGTACTTCATATTTACCCTGCAAAGTTCTGCTCTTTATATTGAAAAAACCAATCGTAAAATACAATCGACTATAACTTCAGGTTATAGTAAGATGAAATATTTTGAATAAACAGTTCAGATAGAGCATCTGATTTTCCGAGTAAGGTAATAATGTAAAAGTATCTTTCGACCGTTAAATTTTCTACATCTAAAACTATCAATTCATTATTTTTAAGTTCCTTGCCTACTGCGTGTATTGACATAAAAGCAAAACAATCTGAATTGAGCAGATACGATTTGATACTTTCTGTATTTCCTAACTGCATTTCGATTTGCAGATCGGATAATTTTATACCAACTTGTTTCAAAGCATATTCTATAACTTCAAGTGTTCCAGAACCACGCTCACGGGTGATGAATTTCATGGATTTTAAATCTTCCTGTGAAATTTCGTTTTGCTTTACCAAAGGATTTTGAGTATTGCAGACCAAAACCAATTCGTCTTTTATAAACGGAACATACTTAATCAACTGGTTTTTAGACTGACCTTCGACAATTCCAATTTCGATTTCTTTGTTGATTAAGGCATTTTCAATCTGTTCGGTATTTCCGTTCAGCAAATTGACTTTAATATCCTGCTGCTTTTGATGAAACCGTGCCAAAACAGGCGAAATAATATATTGTGAAATGGTGGTACTTGAACCTAATCGCAGTAATCCCTGACGTTCGTTACGAAACGAACTCATATCAAAGTCGATTTCGCGATAAATTTCGAAAATATTTTTAGTATGTTCTAAAAGGATTTTTCCGGCAGGAGTTAAGGCAATTTTAGAACCGTTTCGCTCGAAAAGTTTGGTTTTATAAGTTTCTTCGAGTTCCTGAATGTGTTTTGAAACGGCTGGCTGGGTAATGTATAATTCTGTTGCCGCTTTAGTAAAATTAAGGCGGAGTGCAACGGTGTAAAATACTTTTAACCTGAAGTCCATCTTTATAATTTAGTTATTGCAATCAAAGATTTGCATTTTTTCCTCCACTTTCCAAGATTCTCCAAAAATTAAATCTTTATTAATCAATTGGTATGAATAGTAAAATGTATAAGCTTCTTTTGTCTCTTTGTGTTCAACAAAAACTGCAATTGCATCTGTTTGCTTTTCTTTTATTTTGACATCATAAAAAATTGCTATCGCTAAAAACTCATTTTTCCTCCATCGCAAATCTTTTTTCAACTCTGCTATTACCGAATTTGAGGTAGGAAAATCATTTTCTTCATCTTCCTCAAGTATAAACTGTTTGACTTTTCGTTCAGTATCAACGACAGAAGATAATGGGTAAAACTCCCCATAATCTTTAAGCAAAGTTTCTACAAAAGGAAATGTTTCATCTAAAATATTCTGAATGTCATCCATTTGCTTTAATTTAAATTATTTTACAACATCCCATTATACTTCCTAACAAACCATTCCGTAGTCAATAAAGTAGCAATTAAAACCAACAGCCAAATCCAGTCAATCAGTGGTGTTTTTGTTGAAATATTCTTCTCTATCGATTTATATTCCTTATTTTCTAAAAGTGCCTGAATCAAATCATCTGCCTGGTTTTCGAAAAAGGCTTTTCCGTTGGTTTGTAAAGCCAGTTGTTTCAGTTTTTGAACATCAGGGTTTACAAATTGTTTTTCGATATCAAAATCCAAAATCTCAAAATGACTCGAATACGACGTATTCGAATTTAATTCTTTTACCGTAAAATTATATTTTCCGGCTATTAATCCGTCCAGATTAGCTGAGAAAGAATTGTTTCCTTTTAACAAATCGTAGTTCTTTGTTTGCTTCGTTTCGGCATTAGTAACCGTGATGGTTAATCTTGCTTTTTCGTCAAACTCATAGTTTTTATTGAAGTATTGTGCATTGATTACAATAGCCTCTCCCGAATTATAAAAGCTTTCGTGTTCTACAACTAACGATTTTTTTGAGGCTGATGTTGCCAAATACTGAATGATCTTGTCTGCAAAAACATCATATTTTTCAAACGACTGATTGTCAATATGGCTTTGTAAACGCCATTTCCAGCTATTTTCTCCTAAAAGAAAAGCAGTTCTTTTGCCCTGATTTTCAGCGAAAGCCAATAAAGGCGCATTGGTCGAAACGTTTCTGATTTTAGACGAAAGTAAAACCGATACATTTCCGCTCGTTGTAACACTTCCGAATAGATTCTGTAAAGGCGGAAAATTTTCAAAACCAATATTTTCAATAGCAAACAAATTAAACTGCGACTGAAATTCGGTTAAAAAATCTTCTCTCTGACCACTCATTTTAAAAACCAGATTATTCTGTTTTTGGTTGAGGAAATTAAAATCCGTGTTGTTTCCGGTAATGATAAAACTATTCGTTCCGGCTAATTTGTTGTTATCAAAAATGGGTTTAAAAGCTCCATTTGGCTGATACAAAACCAAAACTGACACATCATTTAATTTGTCTATTTCATTTGGTTTTGCCAGAATCACTTTGCGCTGTGCATTCGTTTCGATGGAACGTTTCAAAGCGCCAATATCCGGATGATTTATAGTAGAAACTATTGCAATGGTTGACTTTTGATCGATTACTTCAACTGCAAAGTTTTTGATATTGTTATAGCTGTTTTTCTCTTTTGCGTTAGACGAAACATTTGCCCTGAAAATCTGAAGTCCAACCTTATCAGCCGGTAATAATAGATTTAAAGAAGCTGTTTTTTTAGAAGGAGAAAAAGAAACTTTCTCTCTGGCTACTACTGAATTTCCCTGCGAAATTGTAAAATCGGCATTTACAGCTTTGGTCCCGGCATATTGCAGAAATACTTCAACCGGAAATTTATTTTTATGAAAAGCGTATTTATTGACATTTAACTGATTGATTTTTAAATCAAAAAAAGTGGTTGTATCTCCTACAACCAAAGGATAAACTTTATTAGCAGGATCAAAACGATATACATAATCGTTTCCTGTAGTCTGATTTCCGTCGGTAATGATAACCGTTGGAAAAATCAGGTTTTTATTGATGCTTTTTAAATTCTTTGCTACTTCATCAAGATTAGTCTGTTTTCCTTTGAAATCAAACTTATCCGAAGGTTTAAAATCGGCATCAAACTGATAGGACTGGATTTCAAATTTGTCCTTAAGAGCAGGATTTGAAATCAGTTTCTGATATAATTCAGTAACTTTTTTATCAGATTTTAAAGCTGTTATAGAACTCGAATTGTCAACCGCAATTGCCAAAGGCGTTTTGGTAACCTGAAGCGAATTTTTCGTCATAACAGGATTAATCAGTAACACCAATAATCCGAAAATGACTAAAAAACGTAAAAAAGCCAAAAACACATTCACATTCGAATGGTTTTTGGCTTTATAAAAATATTGAAAATACGACAATCCACCAGCTATTACTAAAGAAAGTAGTAATAATAGAATCGTGTTTGTAGTCATAAATTTAATTTGAGGATTAAAAAACTGAAAGATTGAAAAATTAAAGAGCTACGAATATAAGAATCTTTTAATTTTAAAATCATTAAATCTTTTAATTTATCTAGGTAAGCATTCCTCCGCAAACATTTAGTACTTGTCCGGTAACATAAGCACTCAAATCTGAAGCCAGGTAAAGACATGCATTAGCAACATCTTCAGTAGTTCCGCCACGTTTCAACGGAATTCCGTCTCTCCATCCTTTTACTACATCTTCCGGTAATTTTGCTGTCATTTCTGTTTCAATGAATCCCGGAGCGATTGCATTGCAGCGAATATTACGAGAACCTAGTTCTAAAGCTACAGATTTTGTAAAACCAATCGCACCTGCTTTTGAAGCTGCATAATTCGTTTGTCCCGCATTTCCGGAAACTCCAACCACAGAACTAATATTAACGATAGAACCTGCACGCTGTTTTAAGAAAGTTTTCTGAATTGCTTTTGTCATATTAAAAACCGATTTGAGATTCACATCGATCACCTGATCAAAATCAGCTTCAGACATACGCATCAATAAGTTATCTTTGGTAATACCGGCATTGTTAATCAAAATATCAACTGTTCCAAAATCTGCTAAAACAGCGTCAACAAAAGTTTGCGCCTCATTAAAATCTGCTGCATTCGACTGGTATCCTTTTGCTTTAACTCCCAAACCGTTCAATTCTGCTTCCAGAGCCTGAGCTGATTCTACAGATGAACTGTATGTAAAGGCCACATTGGCACCATGTTTAGCAAAAACTTCGGCAATTCCTTTACCAATTCCACGGCTTGCGCCTGTAATGATGGCTACTTTTCCTTCTAGTAATTTCATATTAAGGTATTCGTTTTTATTTTTTGAAGTACAAATATAGATTATTTGGGCGTTTTATAAAATTTGTAATACTAAAAAAGCTTTGCATAATGCAAAGCTTTTTTAAAATTATTTAAGCGTTATTTAGAAAGCAACATTCCATCTCGGCAATCTGCCATTTTCATCAAGAAAATTTTGCAAAACCTGACCTTCAACAGTAGTTGGAATTGCTTTTACATCGGCATTGAATGTTTCATACCAAGTTACTTCAAGAGCTTCAATATTTTCCAGCTTCATTTGTGCCGACCATGAATATTTTCTTCCTGTTTTAGCAAATTGATGTCCGTTTACGATTTTATCATACAAACCACCATTTTTACTTTTTAAAGTTCCATCATTCTGCACAGTACCCGTAGAACCAACCATAATCAATTCTTTCTCATTTCCTTCAACAGCATAAACAACAAAAATGCCCGCACCATCAGGAGCATTACAAGCTTGTTCTAAACTATCTTCAACCGTAAAAGTAAAACTATTCGTTACTTTAAATTTTTCTAATTCTTTATACATATATTTTATTTTTTAGCTTCAAAGTTCCTAAGAATCTGAGCCGCTAAGTTTTTTTATATTTCAAACATTTTAAAAATATAAAAAAGTCTCAACGAATATTGAGACTTTTTGAAATTTATTATTTCGAGACCTGAAAATTATCCAAGTACTTCTTTTACTTTTTTACCAATTTCAGCTGGTGAATCAACAACATGGATTCCGTTGTCTCTCATGATTTGTTTTTTAGCAGCAGCTGTATCATCAGAACCACCAACAATAGCACCAGCATGCCCCATAGTTCTACCTGCAGGAGCAGTTTCTCCGGCAATAAAACCAACAACTGGCTTACGGTTACCATCAGCTCTAACCCATTTAGCAGCATCAGCTTCTAACTGACCTCCGATTTCACCAATCATGATGATAATTTCAGTTTCAGGGTCATTCATTAATAATTCAACAGCCTCTTTAGTTGTAGTTCCAATAATTGGATCTCCACCAATACCAATAGCAGTAGTAATTCCTAAACCTTGTTTTACAACCTGATCAGCAGCTTCGTAAGTTAAAGTTCCAGATTTAGAAACGATTCCAACTGAACCTTTTTTGAAAACGAAACCTGGCATGATACCAACTTTAGCTTCTCCCGGAGTAATAATACCAGGACAGTTTGGTCCGATTAATCTTGAATTTCTTTCTTTAACATAATTATTAGCCTTAATCATATCTGCTACAGGAATTCCTTCTGTAATAGCAATAATTACTTTAATTCCGGCATCAGCAGCTTCCATAATTGCATCAGCAGCAAAAGCTGGCGGTACAAAAATGATAGAAGTATCAGCTCCGGCCTGATCAACAGCATCTTTTACTGTGTTAAAAACCGGACGATCTAAATGGCTAGTTCCTCCTTTACCCGGAGTAACACCACCTACAACATTAGTACCGTACTCAATCATTTGAGAAGCATGGAACGTCCCTTCGCTTCCTGTAAATCCCTGAACAATTATTTTGGAATCTTTATTAACTAAAACACTCATGATATATATTTTATGTAGTTTTTAAAATTGTGATGCAAAAGTAAGGTTTTGTAACTTATTTTCACCTTTTTTATTGGCAAAAAATATTAAGAAAATTGACTCATTTGATAACCTCTGTATAATTTATCATCTTTTATTTGCCAAATTGTAAAAAAATGAGCTAATAGCATTTCTTCACGAGGATTCTCAATCGTTTTTACAAAGTGGGAATAACGTACTGAAACCAAATCGTCTTCAGCTACAATATGACTAATTCGAACTTTTGAACGTACGTAAGCTCTATTTAATTCATTAGCCATTTCTATTATCGAATTATAATCCATATGAATTAATCCTTTACTGCTATTCCACTCTATTGTAACGTCAGGATGCAGATAGGTCTTCAAAATTTCACTATCAATCAGGGCATCCGATTTATAAAATTTTTGAACAAATTCTTTAATAGACATATTATTTCAATTTATTTAGAATTTCTGGAATCTTTTTGATATTCGCTAATTGTTTCAGCTTTTCTCTTGATTCTTCTATTGGAGTTCCAAAATAAGATTTTCCTCCTTCTACCGATTTAGTCACACCGGTTTGTCCCATAACTACAGCTTTAGCTCCAATTGTAATTCCGCTGGTAGTTCCAACTTGTCCCCAAAGTGTCACTTCGTCTTCAATGATAACGCAACCTGCAATACCTGTTTGAGAAGCAATTAAACACTTTTTACCAATAACGGTATCGTGTCCAACATGCACTTGATTATCTAGTTTTGTACCCGCACCAATTGTTGTATCGCCGGTTACTCCTTTATCTATAGTACAAAGAGCTCCGATACCAACATTATCTTCAATTACCACTCTTCCTCCCGATATTAGCTGATCAAAACCTTCCGGACGTTTTTTATAATAAAAAGCATCTGCTCCTAAAATAGTTCCTGCATGAATAATCACATTATCTCCGATTACTGTATGATCATAAATCGAAACATTAGAATGTATCAGGCAGTTTTTACCAATAGTAACGTGATTTCCAACAAAAGAATTTGGCTGAATAACTGTCCCTTCTCCAATTTGGGCAGATGAAGCAATAGCAACATTAGCAAATTGAAAAGGCTTAAAGTGTTTCGTTAAAGTATTGAAATCTCTGAAAGGATCATCAGAAATTAAAAGTGCTTTACCCTCTGGACAATCCACTTTTTTATTGATTAAAACAATAGTTGCTGCAGATTGTAAAGCTTTGTCATAATATTTCGGGTGATCAACAAAAACAATATCTCCTGGTTCTACAACGTGAATTTCGTTCATGCCCAAAACCTGAAAGTTCTTGTCTCCAATAAATTCGCAGTTAAGCAAATTTGCAATTTCGTCTAAAGAGTAAACCTTTGGAAATTTCATATTTTATAATTCGAAAATGTGCCAATTAGAAAATGAGTCAATTAGAATGTGAATATACAAAAATATGTCGATTCACAAATTACCTAATTGACTCATTATCAAATATCTTAATTAAAAAACTACTCCTTTACACGCTCCATGTAAGACCCTGAAGCTGTATCAATTTTAATTTTATCTCCTTCGTTAATAAACAAAGGAACATTTACAGATGCACCAGTTTCTACTGTAGCATTTTTTGTAGCATTCGTAGCTGTATTTCCTTTTACTCCTGGCTCAGCATAAGTAACTTCAAGAATTACAGATGCAGGCATATCAACAGATAAAGGTAAATCTGTTTCTGTATTGATCTGAACCATTACATTTGTTCCTTCTTTTAACAAATCCGGAGCATCCAAAATATTTTTGTTTAAAGAAATCTGTTCAAACGTTTCAGCATTCATGAAGTGAAATTCATCACCTTCCGGATATAAAAACTGGAATGTATGAGTTTCAACTCTAATAACATCAATTTTATGACCTGCTGAAAAAGTATTATCCAATACTTTACCTGAAGTTAAACTTTTTAATTTAGTTCTTACGAAAGCAGGTCCTTTTCCTGGTTTTACGTGAAGAAATTCAATAATTTTATAGATATCGTGATTAAATTTAATACACAATCCGTTTCTAATATCTGATGTAGATGCCATTGTAATTTGTTTTATTTTATTTTTGTTGAATCCGTTGAATCGTTTAACTGTTTTTTTTCGATTAAACGATTCAACAAATAAACAATTAAACTTTTATTTTAATAGTTACCTGAATAACCTTTCATAATTCCTCTTGATGAATTTCTGATAAAATCTAAAATTTCATCTCTCTCAGGAGTCGCTTCCATTTCGGCTTCAATTATACTTAAAGCCTGAGTTGTATTATAATTTTTCTGGTATAAAATTCTGTAGATTTCCTGAATTTCTCTAATTTTTTCGGTAGAAAACCCTCTTCTTCTTAAACCAACAGAATTAATTCCAACATAAGACAACGGTTCTTTTGCCGCTTTTGTATAAGGAGGAACGTCTTTTCTAACCAAAGATCCTCCAGAAATCATAGCATGATCTCCGATATGAATAAATTGGTGAATTGCAGCCAAACCACCAATTACGGCATGATTTCCGACTACTACGTGACCTGCTAAAGCTACTCCGTTTACGATAATAGCATTATTTCCGATTACACAGTCGTGTGCAATATGAGCGTAAGCCATTACAAGGCAATTATTTCCAAGCACTGTCTGACCTGAAGCAATTGTTCCTCTATTAATAGTTACACACTCTCTAATTGTACAGTTATCTCCGATAATAGCTAACGAATCTTCACCTCCAAATTTTAAATCCTGTGGAACTGCAGAAATTACTGCCCCTGGAAAAATATTACAATTTTTACCAATTCGGGCACCTTCCATAATAGTTACATTTGAACCTATCCAGGTACCATCCCCGATAACAACATTATTATGAATCGTTGTAAAGGGTTCTATTACAACATTTTTAGCGATTTTAGCGCCAGGATGAACATAGGCTAATGGTTGATTCATCTGTGTTTTTTATATTTTAATTAAATGTCTAATTTAGGCAACAAACCTAAACAATAATTTTAGATTAATTACTGTTTTTTCGCAATTTGAGCCATTAATTCTGCTTCTGCTACTAATTTTCCGTTGGCATAAGCGTTGGCCTGCATGTGACAAATCCCTCTTCTGATAGGAGAAATCAAATCACACTTAAATATTAAGGTATCACCCGGTAAGACTTTATGTTTAAATTTAACATTATCTATTTTCATAAAATAAGTTAAATAATTTTCAGGGTCCGGAACTGTACTCAAAACTAAAATTCCACCCGTTTGCGCCATTGCTTCAACAATTAATACACCTGGCATTACAGGAGCATCAGGAAAATGTCCAACGAAGAAATTTTCGTTCATTGTAACATTTTTCAATCCGACTACATGGCTTGCTGACATTTCAATAATTCTGTCAATCAACAAAAATGGCGGCCTGTGAGGCAAAACAGCCATAATTTTATGAATATCCATTAATGGCTCCTGATTTAAATCATAAACCGGAATATGGTTTCTTTGCTCAATCTTAATAATCTTTGCTAATTTTTTGGCAAATTGAGTATTCACATAATGTCCTGGCTTATTAGCAATAATTTTACCCTGAATTCTAACACCTATTAAAGATAAATCACCAATAACATCCAAAAGCTTATGTCTTGCCGCTTCGTTTGGATAATGCAAAGTTAAATTATCAAGAACACCATTTGGTTTAACCGAAATTTCATCTTTTCCAAAAGCCTTTTTTAGACTTTCCATTGTAGAATCAGAAATCTCTTTATCTACATAAACAATAGCATTATTTAAATCACCGCCTTTAATTAATCCATGTTCTAATAAAGACTCTAATTCATGTAAAAAACTAAAAGTTCTTGAATTTGAGATTTCATCTTTAAAGTCAGTAATGCTTTTTAAAGTTGCATTTTGGGTACCTAAAACTTTAGTACCAAAATCTACCATTGTTGTAACCTGATAATCATCGCTTGGCATAACCAAAATCTCACTTCCTGTAGCTTCGTCTGTAAATGAGATTACTTCTTTTACTACATAAACATTACGTTTTGCATCCTGTTCTTCGATTCCGGCTTTTTCAATAGCCTCAACAAAATATTTGGAAGAACCATCCATAATAGGAAGTTCTGAAGCATTTAATTCTATAATTACGTTATCCAGATCACAACCAACTAATGCGGCTAAAACGTGTTCAGGAGTCTGAATTTTTACGCCTAATTTTTCTAAATTGGTACCTCTTTGTGTGTTAACTACATAATTGGCATCAGCTTCGATTACTGGCTGACCTTGCAAATCAATTCTAACAAAAGTGAAACCATTATTAATCGGAGCAGGTTTAAAAGTCATTGTAACTTCTTTTCCAGTATGTAATCCAACTCCTGTTAGTGAAATTTCATTCTTGATGGTCTTCTGTTTAACCATTATTTCCATTTTTTGGGTTTATTATTTGTTTCTTTAATTCTTCTAATTCGGCAACAATCTTTGGCAAGTTTTTAAAATGAACATATGATTTACTAAAATCAGTATAACCAAATGTCGGACTTCCCTGTAAAATTTCGTCATCTTTAATGTTTCTGCCAATTCCTGACTGTGCCTGAACCCGAACATTATTTCCAATTACCAAGTGTCCTGCAATACCTACCTGACCACCAATCATACAATTTTCTCCAATTTTTGTAGAACCTGCAACTCCTGTCTGGGCAGCAATTACAGTATTTTTACCAATCTCTACATTATGGGCAATCTGAATTTGATTGTCTAATTTCACACCTTTTCTAATAATTGTAGAACCAAGCGTAGCTCTGTCAATTGTCGTATTGGCACCAATATCTACATTATCTTCGATAATAACATTCCCTATTTGCGGTACTTTATTATATTCTCCATCTTCATTTGGCGCAAAACCAAAACCATCTGCTCCAATTATAGTTCCTGAATGAATTGTACAATTATTACCAATTATAGTTTCAGAATAAATTTTAGCGCCCGCAAAAATATATACATTATCACCAATAACAACATTGTCACCGATAAAACTGTTTGGATATATTTTTACATTGTTACCTAAACTCACATTTTGACCTACATAGCTAAAACTTCCTAAATACAGGTTTTCACCATATTTAGTTCCTTCAGTTATAAAAGCCTGAGGTTCGATTCCGCTTTTGTTTAATTTAACCTGATTGTAAAATTCTAAAAGTTTAGAAAAAGACGCATACGCATCCTCAACTTTTATTAAAGTGGTAGTAATTTCAGATTCCGGGACAAAAGAATCATTAACAATTGTAATGGATGCTTTTGTCGTATAAATGTAATTGATATATTTTGGATTTGCCAAGAAAGTAAGAGAACCTTCCTCCCCTTCTTCAATTTTAGAAAGCCGAGAAACTTCTGCATTGGGATTTCCAACAACTTCTCCTTCTAAAATTCCTGCTATTTGTTCTGCTGTAAATTTCATCCCGACAAAAATATAAAAAATAGGTTTTAAATGTTAATTTAAATAAGTTGTTTTGGAAAACAGATGTAATATTTTGTCACCAATTTAGATAACGATTTCAAATTCAACTGGTCAGATGCTTCAACAACATCCTCAATTGTTTTATCTTTTTTCAAAATTCGTATTGGTTCTGCTTCTTTACTATAAGCCTGATTTTTAATTTTCCCTCTAAAAATAAAATATCCTGCCTCTAATTGCGAGATATGATGCTCCTCTGCAAACTCTTCTTTCATCGCCTGTGACTCTTCCATCGGAATTTTCTCAGCACTCATTTTAATTTTCAGCAAATCCCTGTTAATGATCATTTTACTTAAAGTCGATAATATAAAATCATTATGCTTTTGCCACGCTTTCAAAGCACTTATGATATCGAAATCGTCTAACTGAGAAAATAAATCCAATTTTTCGGCATCAAAATTTTCAAGTGAAATTTTATTTTGCATAAAATAAGAAAGAGGCTCACTGCAAGGTAACTTAACTCCTTTCAATGTTAATTCCTTAGCCCGTTTAAGCACTTTCATCAAAATTAATTCAGCCACCAGACTTGTTTTATGCAAATACGCCTGCCAATACATTAATCTTCTTGACAGCAAAAATTTTTCTACGGAATAAATTCCTTTCTCTTCTATAACCAAAACATCGTTTTCAACATTCATCATCTGAATCAGACGTTCAGAATTTACATTTCCTTCAGCAACTCCCGTATAAAAACTATCTCGTTTTAAATAATCCATTCTATCCATATCTAATTGACTAGAAATCAATTGAAGCATGAATTTTCTATGGTATTCTCCTTTAAAAACCTGAATTGCCAAGCTTAACTTTCCATCAAATTCATTGTTTAACTGATTCATAAACAACAATGAAATAGCTTCATGATTAACATCTTCTACAATACTTTTCTCCATTGCATGAGAAAAAGGCCCATGGCCAATATCGTGCAATAAAATAGCTATTAATAAAGCACATTCTTCATCATTTGAAATAGCAACGCCTTTAAAACGAAGTGTTTCAACAGCTTTTTGCATCAAATGCATACAACCCAAAGCATGATGAAAACGTGTATGATTAGCTCCCGGATAGACCAAATATGACAATCCCATTTGCGAAATACGGCGTAGACGCTGAAAATACGGGTGCTGAATTAAATCATAAATAAGCTCATTCGGAATAGAAATAAAGCCATAAATGGGGTCATTGAATATTTTTAACTTATTGATATGATTCACTATTCTGGTAATTTTTTAAGTCAACAAATATAAGTAATTAACTATAAACCGTTTTCTGTTTTTATCTTAAAAAACAAAAAGAAATTCTTTTACAACAAACATCACAAAACACTAAAAACAAGCACTTTAAAACAAAATACAAATACCTGCTAAATTTTTAAAACTTTTATTTTTTCAGATGTTAATAACTAAAAGATTAGTTTTTACATTGTTATAAACACTGTCATTTTCAAAATTAATATATTTGATAGTATCTAAAATTTCGAAAATCATGAGAATAGAAACAGATCTTAAATTAGGATTTAAAGATGTTATGATCAGACCCAAAAGATCTACTTTGAAAAGCAGATCCGAAGTATCTTTAGAAAGAAATTTTAATTTTTTACACAGTACTGCTACTGCATGGACAGGAATTCCAATTATGGCAGCGAATATGGATACTGTCGGCACCTTTGAAATGGCTGCTATTTTAGCAAAAGAAAAGCTTTTTACAACTATTCATAAACATTATTCACTTAAGGAATGGAATGAGTTTTTAGAAAATGCATCTACCGATTTCTATAATTATATTGCCATCAGCACCGGAACAGGAAAAGAGGATGCTGCAAAAATCGCTAAAATTATTGAAGCAAATCCATTACTGAAATTCATATGTATTGATGTTGCCAATGGATATTCAGAACATTTTGTGCAGTTTTTAAAACAAACCCGAAAACAATATCCTGACAAAGTTATTATTGCAGGAAATGTAGTAACCGGTGAAATGACAGAAGAATTATTATTAGCCGGAGCTGATATTGTTAAGGTCGGAATTGGTCCTGGTTCCGTTTGTACTACCCGTGTAAAAACCGGAGTAGGTTATCCGCAGCTGTCAGCTATCATTGAATGCGCTGATGCGGCTCATGGCTTAGGCGGACATATTATTAGCGATGGAGGGTGTACAACTCCCGGTGATGTTGCCAAAGCTTTTGGTGCAGGCTCAGATTTTGTAATGCTTGGCGGAATGCTTGCCGGACATACAGAAAGTGGAGGTGAACTAATTGAAATAAAAGGCGAAAAATTCAAACAATTTTACGGAATGAGTTCGGCTACCGCAATGGACAAACATGCTGGCGGAGTTGCTGAATACAGAGCAAGTGAAGGAAAAACTGTTCAGGTCCCTTTTAAAGGCAACGTAATCAACACTGTTCTGGATATTTTAGGTGGCTTACGCAGTACCTGCACGTATGTGGGAGCTTCCAGACTAAAAGAATTAACAAAACGAACCACTTTTATCCGCGTAAGCGAGCAGGAAAATCAAGTTTTTACAAAATAAATATGATTCTAGTTACCGAAGCCTCATTTGAGGATATCAACAAAATTCAAAAGATTGCGCATATAACCTGGCCGATAACCTATGGTCAAATTTTAACGAAAGATCAATTAGACTATATGCTCAATTTAATTTATTCAGATGAAGCTTTAACCAATCAGATTAAGAACAAAGAGCAATTATTTTATCTGATTTCAGAAGATGGAACAACTTTAGGTTTTATCGGAATTGAACATCATTACAAAAATGATGCAGTAACAAAAATTCATAAAATATATCTTTTACCGGAAACACAGGGAAAAGGTATTGGTAAAAAAACAATTGAAAACATTGAAAAACTGGCTTTAGAAAATCATTCCATCAGTTTATTATTAAATGTAAACCGATTCAATTCAGCCTTAAGTTTTTATAAAAAAATAGGTTTTGAAATTATCGATGAAGTCAATATTGACATTGGAAATGGATATTTAATGGAAGATTATGTAATGGAGAAAAAGTTGTAATTAACTCACAATTACATCATACTTAAACAACAATCCTTTTACTTCATTCAAAGAAAAAATAGCTTTTTTTAGTTTCGTTTTGGATGGATCAATCGTATAATTATAACTGGTTTTAAAATCCGCTTTATTTGCAGTTGCTTTATCAAATTCCGATCGATACAAATCACAATTATCAAAAAGCACATTTGTAAGATCTGCAGCCATAAAATCAACAGCAATTAAACTACAGTTTGTAAATGTTGTTCCTTTTATTTTCAAGGTATAAAATTTCGAAAAATCTAATACACAATCATTGAAATGAATTTCAAAAATGAGTTTGTCACACATGGCAAAATTCACATCTTTAATTTCACACCGATTAAAAGTTGCTGTTCTAAAAGCCACATAATTAATCTTTGCTTCAGAAAAAGTGCAGTCATTAAAAACGCAGTCAATAAATGTAACAGCTAAAAAAGTACAGGCAGAAAAATTACAATTATTAAAAATACAACATTCAAATTCCTTAAAATTAGCAGCATCCTTATCATAAATGACGTTATTATATTCTTTATCAATGAAATACTCGCTAATCATTAAAGATTTATTGTTTAATTTAAATAAAAAACGCAAGAATCAATTGTATGATAATTGCGTTGAGACTGAAGTATTATTTTACTAATTATTTTTTATGTACTCTTCTTAAAAGGAAAATAGCAGTTACAAAAAATAATGCTAAAAACACAATCGCCAAACGAGGGCTTCCTGTAATCTGATCGATAATTCCATAAAGACACATTCCAATAACAATCCCAATTTTTTCAGCTACATCATAAAAGCTAAAAAATGATGCTGTATCTTCTGTTTCAGGTAATAATTTTGAATATGTTGAGCGTGATAAAGCCTGAATTCCTCCCATTACAAATCCTGCTACTGTCGCCATAACATAAAAATGTATTGGTAAAGTAATAAAAAAAGCAAGAGCACAAAAAACTGCCCAAATACAGTTAATGAAGATTAAAGTTGGGATGTTACCAAACTTCTCCGAAGCTCTCGAAGTTAAAACAGCTCCAATTACAGCAACTAACTGTATAATTAAAATACAAATAATCAAACCAATTGTACTTTCGTCTTTAGATGCCCACTGAATTTCCTGAGCACCAAAATAAGTAGCGACAAGCATCACTGTCTGAACCGCCATACTTGACACAAAAAATCCACCTAAGTATCTTTTTAGAGGTACATTATCATTCAATAAACCCCACACCTTTTTCAACTCCTTAAAACCGTTAAAAATTACAGATTTAGTTAGTTTTTCGCCTTTTTCTTTACTTCCCTTTGGTAAATAATAATAGGTATACTGACTAAATAAAATCCACCATGCCCCCACCATTATAAAAGAATATCGCATCGCTATATCACTAGCCGATTGAGTTGCTGTTCCTGTAATTTTGAACCAGTCAGGCTTCATTATCATCGCCAGATTGATAACCAGCAAAATTACGCTTCCAATATACCCTAAAGAATATCCTTTCGCACTAATTTTATCCTGCTGTTCAGGAAAAGCAATATCCGGCAAATAGGAATTATAGAAAACTAAACTTCCCCAATAACCAATAAGCCCCAGAAAGTAAAACAATAATCCGATGTAAATATTTTCAAGATCAAACCAATACAATCCCATGCAGGATAATGCTCCCACATAGCAGAAAAATTTCATGAATGATTTTTTATTCCCAACATAATCTGCAATACCTGATAATAATGGCGAAAAAATGGCTACAAAAACAAAGGCAAATGCTGTTATAAAACTAATCAGGGCTGTATTTTTTAATTCTAATCCAAAAACTTCAATGTAATGACTTCTTTTAGAAAATAAGGCTTCATAAAAAATTGGAAATACAGCTGATGCTATTGTAAGAGTATAAACAGAATTTGCCCAATCATAAAAGACCCAGGCATTCAATAGTTTTTTACTTCCTTTAGGTAAGTTTGTCATAGTTATGGTTTTGGAAGGCTAATTTATCTATTTTTTCCTGTAATCATAATGAATCTTCATTAATAAATAAACAAGATTTTAACAATCTCTAATTATTGATGATGATAAGGTTCATTTCTTAAAATTGTAAAACCGCGATACAATTGTTCTATAAAGAACAAACGCACCATTTGATGGGAAAATGTCATTAAAGAAAGTGAGACTTTGCCCTGAGCTTTGTTATAAACCGTTTCCGAAAAACCATAAGGTCCGCCAATTACAAAAACCAGTGTTTTTATTCCGGAGTTCATCTTTTTTTGCAGCTCTTCTGAAAAACCAACGCTGGAGAAATTTTTTCCGTTTTCATCCAACAAAATCAATTGATCGGTTGGAGCTAATTTAGATAAGATCAATTCTCCTTCCTTCTCTTTTTGCTGACTTTCAGATAAATTCTTTACGTTTTTAATATCAGGAATGATTTCTAAATCAAATTTGATATAAAACGACAAACGTTTGGTATAATCATCGATTAACGTTTGCAATGATTTATTATCGGTTTTGCCAATGGCGATAAGTTTAATATTCATCTGAAGAAATATAATTTGTTTACAAAAACAGTTTTCAAATTCAAATATCCTAATTTTTAAAAAATTGATTTTCAAAGATTTTAAATCTGTTATCCAAATCTTTTAATAATTGTTTTTTTATGTCTGTATCTTGTATAAAACTATAATTAATACTGTTGTAAACATACTTTTTTATCGTCTCATAAGAAACATCCGGATATCTTTTGGCTAATAAAACATATTGCTCCGTCATATTGGTTCTTAAAATCCCGGCATCATCTGTACTGATCACTATTGGGACATTAAATTCTTTATAAAGTGTAAAAGGGTGTCTACCTTCTTTAACTTTCAAAATAAATTCGTTACTCGCTAAATTGATTTCAATCGGAATATTATTTTTTGACATGTAACGCAATAAATCATACGAATTTGCTTCGTAAGCAATATCTACTCCGTGTCCAATTCTATTAGCTCCCGCCATATGGATTGCCGAATTAATATGCCAGGTTAAATCTTCAGGCTGTACCAGTCCCAATGTAAGTTCTCCTGCATGAAGCGTGTATTTTACATCTGGAAAACGCGAATGGCAATATTTAAACATCACCATATGAAGCCAATAATCCTTCATAGAAGTTTCTCCATCTTCCGGAGAGACAATATTTACGCCCGCAAGCAGCTTACTTTCGTTTGCAGATATAAAAGCAATCGTAAGATTTTTAAATAAATCAACAGGTTCCATAAAACGGAGTACAAAATTTTGATAACGCATCGTAAATCGGTCATCATCAATTTTTAAATCTTTGTGAAGTTTTGCTATAAAATTGCTATTAAAATCTTCAGCGTATTTTTTAGCATCTCTTTGCTGGATGCTTTTATATAAATCATCCAGAAGTTTTAAAACAGTCTTTTCATCTTTCTGACTGGCTGCCTGCCGAAGTTTTACGTTAAAATCATTTAAATCATCTACTTTCATATCACATGGAATCGTAGACAATTGCGTTTCAATATAACTTACATTTTCAGAAAGTGCACGGTTTTTTAGTTCTGTTAAGCCTTCTGCAAAATGACCTTCAATGGCAGGAGAAAACTTTTGAAAAGAGTCAAAAAACAAATCATCAGAAGGAACTGATACACCGTTAAAATCTTTTGCAGACCAAGTTTGCATTACCTGTTGCTTATAAAAAGGAAGTTTACCCTGATTTTTGAGTGATGAAAAAGTTTCCCAATTTCCTTTTGCCGGTTTTGTTTTTGAAACTTCCATCGTTTCCAAATTAAGATAAAAATCTTCTGCGATAACCCTATTCAAAAGAGGTTCTGCATAAATAGATCCCGAAAAATGATGATGTAAATCGCCGCCTTTTGGCATTTGCTGAAAAAAAGCTGTCAGGGCAGCTTCATTACTTCTGATTTTTTCTAAATAATTTTCAGCCGACTGCGAAAAATTTGATTGCGTTATCAGAAAACAAAAAAATGTAATTATCCTCGTCATACTCTAAGTTTAAATTACATGCAAATATAGCTAATTTTGAAAAAATCCGGGAGAGAATTAAATTTCATAATCAATTCTTTAAAACTAAATTTTTATACTTCTCAAAAATCTTTTTTGACGTTTATTTTCCATTTTTTTGAATAAAAAAGCAAATAAACAACCTTTTAACACTAGATTGATTTATAGAATTATCAAAAAATTAAAATTTCAGGTATAACTATTACGATTTCATTTTTTCTTTACTAAACAATTTTTCTCTTTTTGAATGTAAAATTGAGTGTTTTCTGAATTTTTATAATCTGCATTTCTGTTTCAAATTGTTTGTTTAACTTTGTTTAAAACATATAAAAATGAAACAATTAGTTATATTACTTATTGCTTTTGCTACATTTTCATGTACAAATGCTCAAAAAAATAATTTTTCAAAAGAAGCTTTATCTGAAAAATTATTGTCTGTTGAAGAAAATCAGGTTACATTCAAAGATATTTTAAAAAAATACAAAGGAAAAACTTTAGTAATTGAAGTCTGGGCTTCGTGGTGTGGTGACTGTGTAAAAGCGATGCCTAAAGTAAAAGAACTTCAAGCCAACAATCCTGAAGTTTCTTATTTATTTATTTCAGCTGATAAAACAGCTGATAAATGGAAAGCCGGAATTGAAAAACACGAATTAAATGGGGACCATTACATGATGAATGATGGAATGAAAGGTGCTTTTGGAAAATCAGTTGATTTAGACTGGATTCCGAGATATATTATACTTGATAAAACTGGAAAAATTATAATCTATCGTGCCATAGAAACCGATTTTGATAAAATTAATGAAACATTAAAAAGTCTTAAATAATTAATACACATTAAAAAAAACAACCTTTAAAATCTATAAAAACAAAAAAAATTAATACTATCCAAAAATGAGAAAACAAATTGTTGCAGGAAACTGGAAAATGCATAAAAATGCTAGTCAAACTGAAGAATTATTAAACGAATTAATTACAAAAATACCAGCAAAAACAAACGCTCAGGTTATCGTAGCACCGACTTTTGTAAATTTAGCTGCTGCCATTAATAAATTAAAAAACACTCCAATTGGTGTTTCAGCACAAAACGTTCACCAGGCAGAAGGAGGAGCTTTTACTGGAGAAATTTCTGCCGATATGCTAAAAAGTATTGGAGTTAATACTGTAATTTTAGGCCACTCAGAGCGCAGAGCTATTTTTAATGAAACTGATGCTTTAATTGCTAATAAAGTTGACACAGCTTTAAAACATGAAATGACAGTTATTTTTTGTTTTGGAGAAGAATTAAAAGATCGTCAAGCTAATAATCATTTTAATATTGTTGAAAATCAATTACGTGACGGATTATTTCATATTTCGAAAGAATCATGGTCAAATGTAGTTTTGGCTTATGAGCCAGTTTGGGCTATTGGTACAGGAGAAACAGCATCTCCTGAACAGGCACAGGAAATGCACGAATTTATTAGAGAAACTATTCGTAAAGCTTTTGGAAATGATATCGCTGATGAAGTATCTATCTTATACGGAGGATCAGTAAAACCTGAAAATGCAAAAGAAATTTTTTCTAAGCCAGATGTAGATGGCGGCCTAATTGGTGGAGCAGCTTTAAAAGCTGATGATTTCCTTGCAATTGTAACAGCTATCTAATTATAACACAAAAACCCGATAAAATTTCATGAATTATCGGGTTTCTTCTTTTTATATTATTCTGTAATATTAGAATTGGTTACATAAAAGTTTTTATCTACTTCAATTGTTCTTTCATTACTTGTGGTTTTTTCAGATTTCCATTCTGTAGTTGGCTTTAACCACGTTTCAACCCCATTCAGTTTTATTTTTACCGGCATATCAAATTTAGCAACACAATTAGTCCAGTGATAACCAAAAGATCCTTCTTTAAAAATATATTCTAAAACCGGAATTTTAGTAGTTGTTAAATATTGTGCAAACACTCTGTTGAAATTAATTCCTGACTCAATATTAATATAATCTTCTATCTGCTTTGATGTAACGGTCTGATGATAAAAGGTACTATTTAAGCCTCTTAAAATCGACTTCCATTTAACATCATCATTAATTATCTGACGAATCATATTCAGCATATTGGCACCTTTTGGATACATATCACCTGATCCTTCATTATTTACATCATAATGCCCTATAATTGGAATGTCATTTTCAATATTTCTTCTACAACCAATTATATATTCTTCTGCAGCGTCTTTTCCATAATAATATTCCAGAAAAAGACTCTCTGAATAATTAGTAAAACTCTCATGAATCCACATATCTGCAATATCCTTATAGGTTATACTATTTGCAAACCATTCATGACCAGACTCGTGAATAATTATAAAATCAAATTTTAGCCCCCAGCCAGTTCCACTCAAATCACGTCCTAAATATCCATTCTTGTATTGATTACCATAGGTTACACTGCTTTGATGCTCCATTCCTAAATAAGGCGCTTCAACCAATTTGTAACTATCTTCATAAAACGGATAAGGACCAAACCAGTTTTCGAAAGCTTTCAACATTTTTGGAACATCTTTAAATTGTTCTTTTGCTAATGTTAAATTATCTCTCAAAACATAATAATTACAATCTAAATTGCCCTTTTCTCCTTTATATTTCTCAGAAAAATTCACATAATCACCGATATTTATATTTACACCATAATTATTAATAGGATTAGAAACATACCAATTAAATGTCTTTGTACCATCTTTTTCTTTTTTGACACTTTGCAATCTTCCATTTGAAACGTCTGTCAAATCTCCCGAAACATTTACACTAATTAACATATTTTCCACTTCATCGTACATGTGATCTTTACATGGCCACCAAACACTGGCGCCCAATCCCTGACATGATGAAGCTATAAAATCTTTTCCGTTTTTATCTTTTTTCCATGTAATTCCTCCATCCCATGGTGGATTAACTGCTTCTTTAGGTTTTCCTCCAAACGAAACAACTATTTCTTTTATTTCACCAGATTTTTGATTTTCAAGCAACTGAACAAAAAAAGCATTTCCATTTCTTTCAAATTTTAGTTCCTTTCCATTTTGAGTCACTTTGTAAATTTGCATTGGTTCCTGCAAATCAATCTGCATTTTATTATATTCGCTTAAAACAGTATACCTAATTGTATTTGAGCCTATTATAGTTTTCTCAATCGGATTTACCTTAATATCCAAATGATAATACTTTAAATCCCACCATTCTCTTTCCTTAGTAATACTCCCCCTCAAAGTATCCTGATGTGTAAACAGTTTTTCTGACTTATTAAGAAGCCCTTGTGAATTTGCTGTAAAAACTATAAAAAAAGAGATAAAAATGATTATATAATTTTTCATTAATATAAATTTTGAAATTTAAAAATCTAAAAAAAACGCTTATTAACAAAAGTAAACATTCAATCCTGTTTTAATACCTATTAGAATCTAAAATTACAAGATTTTGTAAAACAAAAAACCCTTCCCGCTACCGGGAAGGGTTTTCAAAGAAAGGCGACGACATACTCTCCCACAATAATGCAGTA
>NZ_JAAEHL010000012.1 GCF_010614725.1 Flavobacterium ajazii | reverse complement strand
CGAAATATCCAGGTTTTAGCCAAGTTTTAAGCCAATGAATTTAAAGTGAAAAGGGAGGTTTTTAGACAGTTTGACGTCCTCGCGCTACACGCAGGCTGGGATTAAGAAAGCCTAAACTTTGAGTTAAAACTATTTTTTCAAACACAAAACCATCTTCAAATTAAGCCTATTGCCCAGCTTGCTTGTAGCGTGTGTTATGCGTTCGGCTTTTTTTCTGTCTAGCAACCACACTCGCCTACAAAGTTTTTAGTTGTTTTTTTTCCGTCTTTACTTTCTATCGTTACAGTTCCGTCATTCCACCAAGTTTCATCACCTTTTGAGTTTTTATATTTTATATCAATTGTCACTTTGTAAAGTTCAGAATTATAAACATCAATGTGGTCGTAGTCACCAAAAGTGTTTGGTTCTCGCTCAGTTGAAACAAGTTTAAGTTTCACAAGTTTATTGTCAACAGAAATAAAACCAATACTATCAAATCCAGCAATAAACAAGTATTCATCATTTTTAAATTTTTGCTCTGTTTCTGAAAAATAACAAGAACAGCCATCTATTTCATCTGGAATATCTTTAAAGTTACCAAGAGATAGTTTGGACATTGTTGAATTGTTTTTAGGCCTTTGTGTCTGAATAGGTGCGGTCTGTTGTTGGTTGTTTACTATTGTCGACATATTTGTTTGGGCATTATTTTTTTCATTATTTGAACCACAAGAAGAGATAAAAAGTGCCATCGCCAAAATTAATGTCTGCGGAATTACCTTTGCTGTAATCATTTTTTTGTCTTGTTAATTTCTATTGGTTCGCTGTTTAAGCTGACGCATAACTTATTTATATGCGAAACAAACATTCGCATATCTACCCAAATTTAGATGTATACACGAAGATTTGTTTTGTTATATATTTTTCCAAATATAATCTTTTTCGCTCTAAATTACCTTTTCGTATCAATTACTTACGACAAGAATATCTATTCATAAAAAATGAGCGTCCCTTTTAAACCGTCATAGAAAACAAATTTGTCTCAGGTGATTTTCTTTTTAAATGCAGATCAAAAGCCATACAGATATTGCGGACAAAAGGCCTTCCGGCTTCTGTAATTGTGATTTTATCTTCACCAATTATAAGTAACTGATCTTTTTCCATTTCTTTTAAATCCAATAAAACAAAAGGAAGTTCTTCAAAGTAAAGGGCTTTATTGTTCCAGGAAGTTTCAAGTGTACAGGTTAAGTTTAAGATGTGCTTTCTAATAATTAAATCTTCGTCATTTAAAATATGACCTTTAACGACAGGAAGCTGATTCCATTCTAATAATTGATAATAATCTTCAAGACTTTTGGTATTTTGGGCAAAACTATACCAGCTGTCGCTGATAGAAGAAACACCCAAACCAATCATAAGTTGCGTTTTCGAAGAACTGTAACCCATGAAATTTCTATGCAGTTCTTTGTTTTGTGTTGCTTTGTATAAACTGTCGGATGTCAGGGCAAAATGATCCATTCCAATTTCATGATATCCATATTTAGAAAGCATTTTTTTTCCAATTTCGTATAGTTTTCTTTTTTCGGCATCTTTGGGCAGGTCTTCGTCGTTAAATCCGCGCTGTCCGTTTCCTTTAATCCACGGCACATGAGCGTAACTGTAAAAAGCGAGTCGGTCGGGTTTTAGGGAATTTGTTTTTTCAATAGTATCAATCACATTTTCAATCGTCTGAAATGGCAAACCAAATATAATATCATGCCCGATGGAAGTGTAGCCAATTTCTTTTGCCCAAAAAGTAACCTTTGCCACATTATGAAACGGCTGAATACGATGAATCGCTTTCTGTACTTTTTCTGAATAATCCTGAACACCAAAACTAACTCTGCGGAAGCCTAAATCGTATAATTTTTTCAATTGTTCGTAAGTCGTATTGTTGGGATGTCCTTCAAAACTAAATTCATAATTTTCTGCTTTATTAGAAAAACTGAAGATACCGTTTATCAAATGTTCTAAGTTTTTTGTTGAAAAAAAAGTAGGTGTTCCGCCACCCAAATGGATTTCTTTTATAATTGGTCTTTCAGAAAGTAAATTGCAATAGAGGCTCCATTCTTTCAAAATAGCCTGAATATATCTTTCTTCAACAGCATGGTTTTTGGTAATTCGTTTGTTGCATCCGCAAAAGGTACACATACTTTCGCAGAAAGGTAAATGAATGTACAAACTTATTCCGTTTTCTGAATTGCTTTCTGCAAAAGATTTTTGAAGCGATTCAATCCATTTTTGCTGGGTAAAATCGCTTTCATTCCAGTAAGGAACAGTAGGGTAGCTGGTGTATCTTGGTCCGGGAACATTGTATTTTTGAATGAGTGAAATTTCCATAAAAAACAATTTAGAGAGTCAAAATTACTTTATCACTTAAAAAATTAAAATGATAAATATCATATTAGCCACAAAAAAAAGAGACTCATTACGAGCCTCTTTTCTGAATTAAATAACTAACTAACGTGAAATGGGAATCAAATGGAATCCTGAATAATTTTAAGCCATTTTTTTGCAAACTGATGGTCCTGATAAACGCTTATCTGCTTGATGCGGTCGTCATCAAAATCATAAAATGGTATGGTGATTTTTTTAGAACTTTCTTTTTCCTGAAATTCAAAATCTATTTTAACAATAGTATCCGAGTTTCCTTCGGTGGTTAAAACCAGTTTACAGGAAGAAACATTTTTTAAATCGACATAAATTGATTCCTGTTGCTTCGGATTGAAATTCATCAGGATAAACTTTCTGTTTTTTTGATCGATGGTAAGTGTTTTGTTGCTTTTAGATTCTGTCAGATCAAAATGTTCAGGATTATTCGGGTTGAATTTCTTTTTGATATTCAGTATTTTAGATTTGCTAGCAGCACTCGATCGTGCTGAAAAATAAATAGGAATGGCTACTATGACCGCAATCACAATACCAATTATAGTTACACTTGTTTCCATGTTTTTAAATTTGGTGAATAATATGAAATTATAAACAGTCTTCAGGAAGAAAACGGTTCAATAGTTACGGAAAAAAGAATTCTTTCCGTTTAAAATTTCATGGATTTATCTACCAAAAAAAGTGGAAGGCATAGAGCAATAATGAGATTTTTTTGCTCTGAATTGAAAATTGTCGGGTTAAGTCAAATAATGTTTTGACGGTTTTATGCTGCGGAAGAACAGGCAGTAAAGAGTCGAACCATTTAATTTCGACAGGATAATCTGTTTTGATGCTTGCAGCAAATTGATAACTGCCCTGTGGTTGAATGAAGGCTGATGAATCGGCAATATCTTTAGAAAAATTGCTGTCCGTCTTTTGGTTTTCGATTTTTTGTACAGGAAGGTTGCTTGCCTGAGCGGCAAAAATTCCCATTATCAAAAGTGATACAAAAATAACGGTTTTACGAATCCAGTCCATGGCGGCGAATATAGTTCATAAAACACAATTAAGAAAATTTAAATTGCTAATTACTTCTTAAAAATTGTTTTTATAATTTATCCCCAACTTAATGGGTTGGGGATAAATTTATATTATTGCTGCATTTTGAAGTAATAGTCTGCAGAATGTTTTCCTCCTCCATAAAACAAAAAGAAGATACAAACTAATAATACAATTATAGCCAGAATTAAGCTTTCGGAGTGCATACGGCCCATAAAATTGATAAGTACTGCACCAAATAATACGGGTAACTGAGCGGCAATTGCCCAACGGGTCAGAAGACCAAAAACAATCATTATTCCGCCAATCATGTGAGCCGGGGCGATGTAATGTAAAAGAAACATTCCGCCTCCATACTGATCGATAGGAGAAATTAGATCATGCAGATACTGAGCATTCGTGACAAACGAAACACCTTTCATAAATAAAAAAACACCCAAAACAATACGTACTAAATCTAATGGTAAATAAGTGTGCGCATTCGCCCATTTATTCAAACTTTTTACATTTTCCATGATGCTACAGGATTAAAAATTATATACTAAGTTACTAATTTTTAATCAGATATTTATTTTTAAAGTATTGAAAATGAGTTTTTTGTTTTTTATTTAACGTCTAACTGAGAATTCTTGAATCTAAACTTGGATTACTCCTAAATTGAAAGGTTTCTGAATAGGAGCGTGGTTGGCTGCTTCGATTCCCATCGAAATCCAATTGCGTGTTTCTAAAGGATCAATGATGGCATCTGTCCAAAGTCTTGATGCAGCATAATATGGAGAAGTCTGCTCATCGTAACGTGCTTTTATTTTATTGAATAGTTCTGTTTCTTTTGCTTCATCAACTACTTCTCCTTTCGCTTTAAGCGAAGAAGCTTCAATTTGCGCCAATACTTTTGCGGCTTGAGTTCCGCCCATAACGGCAAGTTCGGCACTTGGCCAGGCAAAAATTAATCGGGGATCATAGGCTTTTCCGCACATGGCATAATTTCCTGCTCCGTATGAATTTCCGACAATAACTGTAAATTTTGGTACAACTGAATTACTTACTGCATTTACCATTTTGGCACCGTCTTTAATAATGCCGCCATGTTCTGATTTTGAACCTACCATAAAGCCGGTAACATCTTGTAAAAACACCAAAGGAATTTTTTTCTGATTGCAGTTTGCAATAAAACGAGTGGCTTTATCGGCACTATCTGAATAAATAACGCCACCAAACTGCATTTCGCCTTTTTTGGTTTTTACGACTTTTCTTTGGTTGGCAATAATACCGACAGCCCAGCCATCAATTCTGGCGTAACCAGTAATTAGAGATTGTCCGTAACCGTCTTTGTAAGCTTCAAATTCTGAATTGTCAACCAAACGTTTGATGATTTCCATCATATCATATTGTTCGGTTCTGGCTTTTGGAAGAATTCCATAGATATCATTTGGGTCTAAGGCAGGTTTTTCAGCTTTGATTCTGCTGTAACCTGCTTTATCAAAATCACCAATTTTATCTACAATATTTTTGATTTTGTCTAAAGCATCTTTGTCGTCTTTAGCTTTATAATCTGTAACTCCGGAGATTTCACAGTGTGTAGTTGCTCCTCCTAAAGTTTCATTATCAATAGTTTCACCAATTGCAGCTTTGACAAGATAACTCCCGGCAAGGAAAATACTTCCGGTTTTATCGACAATTAAAGCTTCATCGCTCATAATAGGAAGGTAAGCACCACCGGCAACACAGCTTCCCATAACGGCAGCAATTTGGGTAATTCCCATACTGCTCATTTGGGCATTGTTTCTAAAAATACGGCCAAAATGTTCTTTATCAGGAAAAATTTCATCCTGCATTGGCAGATAAACTCCCGCACTGTCAACAAGATAAATAATAGGTAATCTATTTTCAATTGCAATTTCCTGTGCACGAAGATTCTTCTTTCCTGTGATTGGAAACCAGGCCCCGGCTTTTACAGTAGCATCATTGGCAACCACAATGCATTGTTTTCCTTTAATGTATCCAATTTTAATAACAACACCTCCAGATGGGCATCCGCCGTGTTCTACATACATACCTTCGCCGGCAAAACCACCAATTTCAATACTTTTAGAATTTTCATCTAATAAATAAGCTATTCTTTCGCGGGCTGTCATTTTGCCTTCAGAATGTAATTTTTCAATTCTTTTTTCGCCTCCGCCCAATTTAACTTTTGCAAATTTTTGTTTTAGTTCTGAAAGAAGTAATTTATTATGATCTTCGTTTTTATTGAAGTTTAAATCCATAAGATAGTATTGATTTTGAAAAATAGTGTTGGCTAATTTACAAAATAGAAGTTAATTTCGAAGGCTTATAAATTACAGTAAACAAAAAAAACAGAAGTTTCAGCTTCTGTTTTCTATATAAAATATGTAATAAAAATTATTTCCTGGATTCGCCAACCATTCGTTTCAAAATAGCCCATTGTTTTAAAGCATCACGGGCTTCTACGGCTGGATATCCTAACATGGTTTTTCCGGCTGCAATATCGCCTGTAACTCCTGAACCTGCACCAATTACCGCTCCGTCGCCAATAGTAGTATGATCTTTTATAGAAGCGCTTCCGCCAATGATAACCCCGTTTCCTAAAGTTACAGAGCCGGCTAAACCACTATTTCCAGCCATAATACAAAATTTACCTAATTTACTGTTATGACCAATCTGAACCAAATTATCAATTTTGCAACCGTCACCAAGAACTGTTGAGCTGAATTTTCCACGGTCAACACAAGAATTTGCGCCAATTTCAACTCCGTTTCCGATAATTACATTTCCAATTTGTGGAATTTTAACCAATCCTTTTTCGCTGCATGGACGAAATCCAAAACCATCGGCACCAATTGTTGCATTTGGATGGATAATACAATCATTACCAATGTGACAACGTTCACGAATCACGGTTCCTGACCAGATAACAGTATTTTTACCAATAGTACATTCGTCTAAAATTGTAACGTTAGGGTAAATGGTAACATTGGCACCAATTTCAACTTTTGGACCAATGTAACAACCTGCACCTATTTTTGCTCCATCAGCAATAATTGCAGTTTCGTCAATTGTTGCTGTTTTGTGAATATTAGAATGGAATATTGGAGTAGGCGGTGCAAAAAGAGCCAAAATTTGAGACATGGCCAAATCGGCATTTTTTACTTTAATAAAAGCACGATTTTCTCCCGGTTCAATTGAAATGTCTTCATTAACGACAGCTACTGAAGCATTTGATGCTGACCAGTATTTTTCATATTTTTTATTTCCTATAAATGAAATTTCCGAAGTCGTTGCTTTTTCTAATTGTTCGGTTGCTGTTATACTTTGAGAAGTAGAGCCGTATATTACGCCATTAATTACTTCATTAATTTCTTGAATTGAATAGGATTTCATTGAATTATTTAATTGGACTTAGGATTAATTTTTGCCAAATAAAATGAATTAGAATTTAATTACCTAATTAAATCTTTGTATTTCTTAATAAATGTTTAAAATAGAAGTTTAAATATTACAAAATTAATATTTTAACTATTAATTTATTGAAACTTTTTTAATCTTTGAAAGGTGTGATTGTTGTGTTTTAGTGAGGATTATTTTAAAAGTTATATAATTCATTAAATAACTTATTTAATTGTTAAGTACAGACTTATATTTGTTTTGTTAATTGTTTTGTTTAGTGAAGATTTAAAAAAAGCGATTCACTTTAAAAGGAATCGCTTTGTATAATTATTCTTTGATTTTAGATAACGAAATAGCATTGATACAATATCTTAAACCACTTGGAGGAGGTCCATCCGGAAAAACATGTCCTAAATGAGAATCGCAAACATTACAAGTTACTTCAACACGGATCATTCCGTGAGATCTGTCAGCGTGATATCCAATTGCATTTTCTTTTACAGGTTGTGTAAAAGATGGCCATCCTGTTCCAGATTCGAACTTTTCGCTTGCATCAAACAATAAAGTGCCACAACATTTACATTCGTAAATTCCAGGTTCAAATAAACTGCACATTTCTGAGCTAAAAGATCTTTCGGTACCTTTTAAACGTGTTACCTGAAATTCTTCCTGCGTTAGAATTTGTCTCCATTCTTCTTCCGTTTTCTCAACTTTTTTGTCCGGAGTTGGATTTCCTTTATTTGTAAAATGAATTACATCTGCCCATTTTATCATAACTATTTTTTTTAGTTGAATGTTTCAGGTTTCAAGTTTCAGGTTATTGCCACTGATAACTTTATTCTTCTTCTTTTTGCCCCATCATCATTAGATATGCTTTAAGGAATGGGTCAAGATTTCCGTTCATAACGCCATCAACATCGCTGGTTTCATAGCCAGTACGAACGTCTTTTACTAATTTATAAGGCTGCATTACATAATTACGAATTTGTGAACCCCATTCGATTTTCATTTTTCCGGCTTCGATGTCAGCACGTTGCGCTTGCTGTTTCTTTAATTCGATTTCATACAATTGAGAACGAAGCATTTGCATGGCACGCTGTCTGTTATCTTGCTGAGAACGAGTTTCAGAACATTGAATCTGAATTCCGGTTGGTTTGTGAACCAACTGAACTTTAGTTTCAACCTTATTTACGTTCTGTCCACCCGCACCACTCGAACGGGATGTTGTAATTTCGATATCGGCAGGATTAATGTCGATTTCGATACTGTCATCAACCAATGGATAAACGTAAACTGATACGAAAGAAGTATGGCGTTTTGCATTACTGTCAAATGGTGAAATACGAACCAAACGGTGAACACCGTTTTCTCCTTTCAGATATCCGAAAGAATAATCTCCTTCGAACTCTAAAGTTACGGTTTTTATTCCGGCAACGTCGCCTTCCTGAAAGTTAAGTTCTTTGATTTTATAACCATAACTTTCTCCCCACATCATGTACATACGCATCAGCATTCCTGCCCAGTCGCAGCTTTCAGTTCCTCCGGCTCCGGCTGTAATCTGAACTACAGCGCTTAAGCTGTCACCTTCGTCAGAAAGCATGTTTTTGAATTCGATGTTTTCGATATGAGACTGAGTTACATCATATTGTTCGTCGAGCTCGTCTACAGAAAGTTCTCCTTCTTTGTAAAAATCATAAGCAAGCTGTAACTCATCTGTAAGAGAAACGGCTTTGTCATAATCTTCGATCCATTTTTTTTTGTTTCGAAGATTTTTTACAATATTTTCGGCTTCTTTTGGATTGTTCCAAAAATCTGGTGCAAAAGTTTTTTCTTCTTCGTTTGCAATTTCGATTAGCTTGGCATCAACGTCAAAGATACCTCCTCAACGCACCAAGGCGCTCCACAATACCTTTTACTTGTTCGGCTGTTGTCATAAATTAATTAATAGGTTTTATATGTTTTTTAGAATTATTACGTTAATTTGGTCAGTAGAAATTCGCAAGTTAAAATTTATTAAAACAGGCAAGTAATAACTAACAGTAATACGTAATTTTGCGTACAAAAATAAGATATAGTTTTTAGAATATGGAAATAAATTTAATCAGCGATACCATTACTAAGCCTAGCTACGAAATGTTGCAGTATATGTTCAACGCTCATGTTGGCGACGATGTATACAGACAGGATCCGACGGTTATCGAGCTAGAAACCAGAGTGGCTGAGTTTTTTGGTATGGAAGCTGGACTTTTTTTTCCGTCTGGAACTATGGCTAATCAGACTGCTATAAAATTGCACACACAACCCGGCGAACAATTAATTGCAGATAAATATGCTCATGTTTATCACTATGAAGGCGGTGGTGTTTCTTTTAACAGTGGTGTTTCATGCTGTTTGCTGGATGGTGATCGAGGTATGATAAATGCAGCTCAGGTTGCTGCAGCAATAAATGATCCTGAGTTTTATCACAGTCCGTTAACGAGTTTAGTCTGTGTAGAAAACACAACTAATAAAGGTGGCGGAGCTTGTTATGAATTAGAAGATTTAAGAGAAATAAAAAAAGTTTGTGACGCCAATAATTTGAAATTCCACCTAGATGGAGCCAGAATTTGGAATGCATTGGTTGCTAAAAGACAAAATCCTAAAGAATTTGGAGCTATTTTCGATACTATTTCAGTTTGTTTATCAAAAGGATTGGGTGCTCCAATAGGTTCTATTTTGCTTGGAACCAAAGCAGATATTCACAGAGCGTTAAGAATCAGGAAGATATTAGGAGGTGGGATGCGTCAGGTTGGTTATTTGGCAGCAGCCGGCTTATATGCTTTAGCACATAATATTGAGCGAATGGCCGAAGATCACAGAAGAGCTAAGGAAATTGCATCAGTTTTAAAAACAAAATCCTGGGTGGCAGCTATTGAACCTGTAGAAACCAATATTTTGATTTTTTCATTGGCTGAAGGATACAGTGACCAATTACTGATTGAAAAATTAAAACAGAAAAATATACTTATAAGTTCTTTGGGACATAATAAACTTCGAATTGTTACGCATTTGGACTATAAGGAAGTTATGCACACTTACGTGTTGGAAACGCTTGTGAAGTTTTAAAGTTTTGTTTTAGATTTAATTTGTTTCAAGTTTCAGGTTTTTGTAATGGAACCTGAAACCTGAATTTTGTTATTTAAAAAGATTATCCATTCCCGGAATAGACGGCATATCCATTCTGGCTACAGCATCCAGTTCTCTTTCGTTAACGCTGGTTGCTTTTTCAATAGCTTTATTTAAGGTTACAATTAAGTAGTCTTCTAATTGTTCTTTGTCCTCAAGTAAAGAATCATCAATAGAAACTGTTTTTATTTTTCGGCTGGCTGTAATAGTAACTTTCAATAATCCGTCAGCGCTTTGTTCGTCAATCAAAACAGTATCTAAACGCTTTTTTGTATCTTCAATTTTTTGTTGGGTTTCTTTAAGTTTACCCATCATTCCCATTAAATCCATTTTTTGTTTGTTTTTTAAATTATTTCATACAAAATTAGTATATTGCTATATGAAAACAATAGAATATTTTATGAAAAAATTAATTTTCGTTCTGTTGTGATTGTGCTATTTTTGCTTCTCGTATTTAAAAACCAATGCTTAAATCAATGCAAAAAGATATAGTAGCTCCAAAAGCAAAAGAAATTCCTAAATCATTAAAAAAACACAAAGAAACCCGAATCGATAATTATTTTTGGCTTAACGACCGTGAAAATCCTGAAGTTATTGATTATCTAAATAAAGAAAATGATTACTATGAAAAGATGACTGAGCATACCAATGCGTTACAGGATTCTTTGTATGAGGAAATGAAAGCCAGAATTAAAGAAGATGATTCATCTGTTCCTTATTTTTATAATGGCTATTTTTATATTACCCGTTTTGAAACAGGGCAGGATTACCCGATTTTTTCCAGAAAAAAAGGAAGTCTTTCAGCAGAAGAAGAAATTATGTTTGATTGTAATGAAATGGCAAAAGGACATGCTTATTTTAAATTAGGAGGTTTGAGTATAAGTCCGGATAATAGATTTGCAAGTTTCGGAACTGATATTGTTGGAAGAAGGATTTATACTATTCAGGTTAAAAATCTGGAAACAGGAGAGATTATGGAGGATAAAATTGATAATGCAACAGGAGCTTCAGTTTGGGCAAATGATAATCAGACCATATTTTATGTCAGACAAGATGAGGTAACATTACGTTCTGATAAAGTATTCAGACATAAATTAAATACAGATTCAGCAACTGATGTTTTGGTTTTTAATGAAACAGATGATACGTTTAATGTTTCAATTAGTAAAGAAAAATCAAGAAAATATATTGTTATCGGTTCAGGAAGTACTTTGACAACAGAGTACAGAATTCTGAATTCGGATAATCCGGATGGTGAATTTGAAGTCTTTCAGACACGTGTTCGTGGTTTAGAATATAGTATTTCACATTATGATGATTCGTTTTATATTTTGACGAATAAAGACAAGGCAACGAACTTCAAGTTGATGAAAACGCCTGAAAACAGAACTGAAAAAAAATTCTGGAAAGATATTATTTCGCATCGTGAAGATGTTTTATTAGAAGATATTGAAATTTTTAAAAATTATTTGGTTGTTGAAGAGCGTTCAAATGGTTTGAATCATATCAGAATTATGCCGTGGAACGGAGAAGAAGATTATTATCTGCCTTTTGGAAGTGAAACTTATAATGCCTACACGACAACGAATATTGATTTTGATACTGATATTTTACGTTACAGTTATCAGTCGCTAGCAACGCCGTCTTCTGTAATTGATTTTAATATGAAGACTAAAACGAAAGAGATCTTAAAAGAACAGGAAGTTTTAGGGGGCAAATTCGATAAAGAAAATTACATTGAAGAACGTGTTTGGGCAACAGCAAGAGATGGTGTAAAAGTGCCAATTTCCATGATTTATCGAAAAGGATTAGAGAAAAACGGAAAGAATCCTTTGTTGTTATATGCTTACGGATCTTACGGAATTACTATGGATACGTATTTTTCATCCACAAGGCTTTCGCTTTTAGACCGTGGTTTTGTTTATGCTATTGCTCATATTAGAGGAGGAGAAGATTTAGGAAGACAATGGTATGAAGACGGAAAACTGTTAAAAAAGAAAAATACCTTTACAGATTTCATTGATTGCTCTAAATTTGTAATAAACGAGAAATATACCTCTGATGATCATTTGTACGCAGAGGGCGGATCTGCCGGCGGACTTTTGATGGGAGTTATAGTAAATGAGGCTCCTCAGTTGTATAACGGAGTTATTGCCCAGGTTCCGTTTGTAGATGTTATTACAACAATGCTGGATGACAGTATACCACTGACAACAGGAGAATACGATGAGTGGGGGAACCCAAACAATAAAAAATATTACGATTATATGTTATCGTACTCACCCTACGATAATATAAAAGAACAAAAATATCCTAATATGTATGTTTCGACAGGATTGCACGATTCGCAGGTGCAATATTGGGAGCCGGCAAAATGGGTAGCTAAAATTAGAAGTCTAAAAACAAATGATTCTTTGCTGTTTTTGAATACTAATATGGATGCTGGTCATGGCGGGGCTTCGGGACGTTTTCAGGCTTTAAAAGACTTAGCGAAGGAATTTAGTTTTTTATTAGATTTAGAGAAAATTAAAAGCTAATTAGAAATTTTTTGTTAAATTTGCAACCTATCGGGGTTATTTAAAAATACCTTTGATTAACTATTTTTTTATGAAAGAAGAAATAAATGCTTATAATAACGTTTTAGAATTAATAGGTAACACACCACTTATTAAACTAAATAAAGTCACCGAAGGGTTAGAAGGAAATTTCTACGCAAAGGTAGAAGCTTTTAATCCGGGACATTCGTCAAAAGATAGAATAGCATTATATATCATTGAAGAAGCGGAGAAAAGAGGAATTTTGTCTCCAGGTGATACCATAATTGAAACGACATCAGGAAATACAGGTTTCAGTTTGGCTATGGTAAGTATTATTAAAGGTTATAATTGTATACTGGCAGTAAGTTCAAAGTCTTCTAAGGATAAAATTGACATGTTGAGGAGTTTAGGGGCAAAAGTTTATGTTTGTCCGGCTCATGTTTCTGCAGATGATGAAAGATCGTATTATAATGTAGCAAAACGTTTACACGAGGAAACAAAAGGTTCAGTTTATATCAATCAATATTTTAACCAATTGAATATTGATGCACATTACAATACTACAGGACCCGAAATCTGGCAGCAGACAAAAGGAAAAATTACTCATCTTATCGCCTGTAGTGGAACAGGAGGAACTATCTCAGGAACTGCAAAATTCTTAAAAGAACAAAATCCAAATATTAAAATCTTAGGTGTTGATGCTTTTGGATCAGTTTTGAAAAAATATCACGAGACAAGAGAATTTGATAACAAAGAAATTTACCCATACCGTATCGAAGGTTTAGGTAAGAATTTAATTCCCTCTGCAACTGATTTCGATATTATCGATAAGTTCATGAAAGTTACAGATGAGGAAAGTGCCCACACAGCCAGAGAAATTACCCGTAAAGAAGGTTTGTTTGTAGGTTATACTTCAGGAGCTGTGATGCAGGCTATCAAACAATATGCAGAGGAAGGTGAGTTTACTAAAGACAGTAATATAATAGCTATTTTCCCGGATCATGGATCACGTTATATGAGTAAAGTATTTAGTGATGACTGGATGAATGAACAAGGATTCTTTGACAGTGTTAATGAAGAAGAAGCTCAAAAAATCGAATTTGTAAAATAATAATTATTTATTTCAGATATACAGAAAAACCTGCTTACAATTAAGCAGGTTTTTTAGTTTTAGCCATTATACTAAAATAATTTTATGTTTTACAGCATATAAAACCAATCCAATTCGGGTTTTGATTTCCAGTTTGTCGAATAAACACTCCCTGTATCCGTCAATTGTTTTTGGACTTAAGCACATTTCTGAAGCAATCTCCTTATATGTTTTTTCGCTGCAGGCATGTTTTATAAAAGTGATTTCTCTTTCTTTTAAATTGATTTTTTTAGAATCATCATTAGCTTTTTTGACTAACATTCCGGAAACTAATTCTGTAAAATAAAAGCCTTTTTCAATTACTGAAATAATCGCATCTTTAAAAATTTCCGGTGAAGTGTCCTTTAGTAAATAACCTTTTGCTCCGTTAGTTATCATTTTAATAATTATCTCTTCGTCATCGTTTACTGAAAGGGCAATTACTTTTAAATCGGGTCTGTTTTCTTTTATCCATTTCATAGTACTTACACCGTCGAGTACAGGCATATTGACATCTAATAAAATCAAATCGATTTCTGCACTTGTATTTTCTTGTAAATACGAAATGAATGCTTTGCCATTTGCAAAATGATTGGTAACCTCAAAATCTTTAAAACTGTTGATTAAAAGCTCTAAGGATTGTGAAAAAAGCTGATGATCATCTACAATAATAATTTTGTTTTTAGTGTTAGGTTTCATTGTTTTCGGTTAAGGGATATTCTAAAGTTACGGTTGTTCCTGATGAATCTGATTCCATTATTAAGGCTGCTCCAATTAGCTTAGCTCTTAATTTCATGTTGTTTAGACCTAAACCTGAATTTATCTGGGCTGTGTCATAACCAATTCCGAAATCTTTCATTTTTAATCGAAAAAGGGTATCGGTTGTATTAATATCTACTTCAAATAAATCACTATGCGAATGTTTAAGGCTGTTGTGCAACGCTTCCTGAAAAATTCGGTAAATAAATAAATCGTGTTCCTTGTTAATCTGAGGTATTTCTCCTGTAAGATTATAATTGTATTGGATGCTTTTTAGTTTTTTTATCCGCTCAAGATCTTGTTTTATAGCTTCGATGAAATTGCTTTGCAGTAAATTATCTTTATTAATTATTCGGGATAAGATTCGTATTTCGTCTAATGATTTGGCTAGTATTTCTTTAAGGTCATTTAGTTCATTGGTAAGAACAGGCTGACCAGAATTAAGATATCTGTTAAGCTGCATGATACCAACAGAAACAATCTGACCTATATTGTCGTGAAGTTCTTTGCTGATTTCACTTAAAGTCTGATCCTTAATTTCAATCCTTGTTTTAACCAGTTCAGATTGAAAATACATCTCTGATTCCATTTTATCAACCAAATAATTGTTTTTCTTCTTCAAAAAATAAAAGAATATAACAAGCAGTGTTATCAGTAAAGTTAGAAAAACGATACTTAACGAAATGACTAATAGTTGTATTTCTTTTCGCTCCATAAAAATCCGATAATATAGCAACTGTGGGCCAAAGCATTTAAAATGAACACTACCAGGCTAAAAATGGATTCGTCATGTTTAATCAGAATCCAGTTTAAAGCAAGCATAAAGGGCAGAAAAGGTACATGAAAAACTAAAATTCCTAATATGTACCAAAAAAAAACCGATTTTTTAAAATTTAATATTTTGTCTGAATTAAAAATTTCTACTAAATACAAGCAGGATAATATCATAATTAAAAGAACTCCAATGGCAAAACTGTATGTATATGAGTGATTTAGATCTTCTTTAAAATATAAAGTATTTAGAAAAAATGATACGATAAAAAGTATAAAACTTAATATCCCTGCTTTTCGATGATTGGGTTTTGATAAAATACTCCTTATAAGTAATATATAGGCAGAAAAACTGACCAGCATATAAAAATTAAACACATAATAATTTAAGATGCCTGTCCATGCGGTAAAATAATATCCAACTTTTTCTATTACGGCAGAAAACCAAATCAAAATTACTAAAAATTTAGCTTTGTTTACAGGAAGTTTGTTCCACGAAATCAAACCAATAATTCCTGAAGTTAAAGCTAGGTAGACAGTATAAAATCTTAAAAATTCAAACATAATTTTTTTCTAATATGTTAGGCTTGGAGGATTACCGATACTTCCATAATTCATTGGTTCAACACCTGGTATTTCTTCATCGGCAGTTTCACGAACCAAAGCAAAAGTTTGTATATTATTTGTTGCAGGTGTTTTGATTTTTTTTCCTGTAGCGGTTAAAAAAATAGTTGCAAGACCTGCTTTTTCAGCATATTTTTTTTCATCAGGATATACACCAAAGTAAAATCGTATTCCGTTTACATTATATCCTTTCCGTTCACCTTTTGCTTTGGCGTAATCAATATAATTTTCGAGTTCTTCTATAGAAAACCAAACGGCATTTGAGTCTTCTTTTTGAATGTATTTCGAAATTATTCTTGCACGGTATCTCATAAAATTCAAATGTAATTCCTTAGCAAATTTTTTTGTAATTAATTGACTTGGTCTTTCAGATCTCTTTTCCATTTTTTTTAATGATTAATTGGTTATGTTGTTGTTAAATAGTGATTTGTGTAAATATATGAAGCAAAATTATTTTAAATTCTTACAAAAGTAAAGGGGAAATATACCCTTTTTTTGTAGGGTAAATTTATTTAAAAATTTGGGGATAAAGACTGTTTTGTAGGAAAATAAATAAAATGAATTTTACATCGTTCATTTGGTGCACAAAATGGATAGGTGAAATCTGAAAAACCTGTTAAAGAGTAAGAGCTAATTATAATACTAAAAATTATGAGTTTATATCATGAAGTTTTTCAAGGAGAATCATTCAGCGAAGACAATTATTTTGAAGCTGTAAGATATGTTTTAGGGCCAGAATATTCAAATTTGAGTGAAAGTGAATTAGAGGATGTCCTATTATCAAAAGTAGATCAAATGACTGAAAGTGAAGCAGAAGGGTTTTGGTCAAGTTTAGGAAATGTAGCAAGCAATATTGGTTCCGGGGTTTTACGTGGTGTTTCTGCAGTGGCTCCAATAGTAGGAACTGCTGTTGGAACTTATTTTGGTGCTCCGCAAATTGGGGGAGCAGTAGGAGGTTTGGTAAGTAATCTGGCTGGAGCAGGAAGCGCTGCATTAGACAATAGCCGTCAGCAACAACGCAGACCAGCACCGCCGCAACCACAGCGCAGACCTGTGAACAACCAGCCTGGACGCAGACCTGCACCTTCACCAGTAAGACAGGCCTGGAATAGCGCTACAAGATATGTTGCAGATGCGGGCAGGGCTGCACTTCCGGCAATTCAGCAATATGTACAGGATAATCCGGTACAGTTACGCCCGCAGGCAGCGCAGGATATCAATAGAATACAGGGATTGTATAATCAATTAGGAGGCGTAATTAATAACCCACAATTTCAGGCGGGTCAGGCGCAACAAAGTTTAGGTACTGCAAGTCCGGGGTCTCCTATTGAGAGCCATTCATTTGCCGAATTAATTGAAAGTGTTAATTACCTGACTGAAAACATTCTGTATGAATATTACAATGGAGGATTGATTCCGACAGAGGATTATTATGTTGATCAATATGGTCAGTTTGTTGGTACAAATACACCTAACCGAATCAATAGACTTGAAAACTCTATTGCCAGTTTATAAAATTTAAAAAATTATACAATGGATGCTTATTTGGAATATTTGAAAGAACATAATCCTGAAATGGCTAAATATTTTGAGCTTATGCAGCCCATGATGGAAAAAAAGGAACCGGAAGAAGAAAAAGAAACTCCAAAAATTGATTTAGAACTTGAAGAAAGGATCAGAAAACTAAAAAAGATAAATCAAAAGCTTTTTACCATCATAGAGGGGTTGAAATTTCAGCTGGAATTTGAGTTAAATCAAAACGATGATTTAGCAAAAGCCATTGGTGCCTGTTCAGAATGTTTTGGCGAAAATAGCGATTGCCCTGAATGTTTTGGAACTGGAAAACCGGGCAATAGTATTCCTGATTTTATTCTGTTCAACAGATATATTCAGCCTGCAATCCAAAAATATAACAAACATTATTTCAATAAAAATTAACAATAAAAAATTAAAATTATGAGTTATTTCGAAAGTTATTTAGATGAAGATTTATTAAATGAGGATTATTTCAACGAAGATTTGTTGAGTGAAGATTTATTAGAAAGTTATGATGAAAGCTTTGATGAAGCGGCCAAACGTAGAAGACCTTCTATAAAAGGAATTAGACCAAACGTAAGTTCGGCTGTAAAACAAAGATCTAATTTTGGGAAAGCCTTAAGTGGAAGAGCAAATGATTATGCAACAAAAAGCGAACTGAAAAAATCTTTGGATGCGATTTCAAGTCAGGTAAATGAACTGAAAAAAACTTCATTAGCGACTAATAAAGCAATAGTTGCATTAGATCAAAAACATACGGAACTTGCAAAAGTAGACGCCCGTAAAGGTGAAAACCAAACCAAGGTTTTAAAAAATATGCAGATGATGAGCATGATGGGATCATTGTTGAATCAGCCAAAACTGAATACTGCAAACTTACAAGTAACATCTAATGGTGAAGGAAAAGATGCGGTTCATACAATTACAGCTAAAGATGGTAAAAATCCAATAGAAGTTGATCAGACGATGTCTATATTGTTGCCAATGATGACTACTATGGGAGATTCAGGTTCAGGAAAATCGGACAATAATATGATGCTACCGTTGGTACTACTAATGTCTCAACAAAATCAGGGGACTACAGGTAATAATAATACAACACTGCCTCTTGTCATGATGATGATGATGAATAAATAAATTGTAAAAGGGCAGTTGATTCCCAATTGCCCTTTTTTTATTAACCTTAAAAGATTATAAAATGAATCCATTTAATTTATTAGTTAATTATGTCATAGCCAACAGCAGGGCCACCTTTTATAATGTTGCAGGCAATCAGGAAATAACCAATACGGCTCTTTTAACCGGTATGATTTCTGAAAATCCATTGATGAGTTATTTAGTCATTGATAATAAAGCTAAAATAGAAGGTGAGAAGCTTAATGCTGTTGTGGTTTCAACTCCATCTGCCGGAACAGCCAATACTCCTGGCTTACCCGCGCCTGGTCTTCCTCCTGTAATTACCCCTCCAGTTGGTACAGGTGTGCCAACAGGTACTGCAGAAACACTAACAGGTACTGAAAAAGAAGGAACAGCTTGTGCAGACACTGTAACTCTTGAAGCTGTTAAAAACGAAATTTTAGCTAACAATCGAATTTTAAAAGAAGAATTTACTAAAAGTTTAGAAAGTTACAAAGCAGAATTAAATAAGCTTATAGTTGAAAAATTAGATACAAAAATTGCGGTTCTGGAAAAGAGTAATATCTCTATTAATGAATCTATTGAGGAAATTAAAAAGAGATTGGGTGAAATTTCTAATGTAAATCAGACTCAGGATACTTCTACGGGAAATAAAAGCACTCCTAGTCAAAAAGTAGTGACTAAAAATGATCCGAAATGAAAATATTAGATGTTAATCAGGAAATCACCAGTTTAAACTCTTAAAAAACTAACCATGGATCCAAGACTCAAAGTTATATTATATGGTAATCCTGACGAAGAATTATCATTATTAATGCGTTTAGAAAAGGAAAAAGAGTATCCTGATCACTGTAAAATCGTTTCAGAATTTGGAAATATTGTAAGTATTAGAACCAGACGCCGTTTTTTGTGCTCTATCTATAACAGTAAAAAAGTAAAAAGTCTGAAAGCACCCACAGTAATTCCTGCTAATGATGGCATTGAACTTAATTCTGAAACACAGATTTTGGATAAGAAAAATGAAGTTTTAAGTGATACTGTTTCAAAAGCGGTGTTTGGAATTATTGATTTTGGTTTCGATTTTACCCATCCTGATTTTATTAATAATGGCAAGACACGTTTTGAAAAAATCTGGGTGCAGTCTGGGCGTTATGATGGGAATGAATTTGGGTATGGAAGAATAATTAATCAGGCACAAATCAATGAAGCTTTGGCAGACGAGTTTCCATTTAAGAAGCTGGGATATCATCCGGGGAAATCTGATTTGTTTGGTAATGGAACTCACGGAACCCATGTGCTTGGAATTGCCTGTGGAAATGGTGCGGTTGCTCCCAAAAGCTTTGCTCCCAATGCTTCAATCATAGCTGTTGATATGGGAACCAATTATGTAAACGGATCTAATTTATCACTGGGAGATTCTGTAAAAGGCTGTGATGGTTTGTATTTTATTGTTAAAGAGGCGATTGAAAGGCCACTTGTAATAAATATGAGTCTGGGAGGTCATGGTGATGCACACATGGGAGTAACCCTGTTTGAACAAGTGATAGATTATATCCTGACAACGAGAAAAGGAACGGCAATAGTACAAAGTACAGGGAATTATCATCAGGCAAATGCGCATACATATGGTGATATTAAACAGAATCAGAAAATTAAAATTCCGTGGATGTTTAAAAAACACGATCGTACTCCAAATGAAATGGAAATCTGGTATCATGGCGATGATGTTCTGAGTGTCAATATTTATGATGATGATCAAAAAGTACTGCTATCTTCAACTCCTTTTAAAGATGAATTGATTATAAAAGGAGGAGAAGAAGTTGGGATTTGCCTCCATAGATGCAAAGAACCCAATACAGGTAAAAATCAAATAAATATTTTGATTAACGGTAAGCTGAATTCAAAATTCTGGACAATAGAACTGGTAGGAAAATCTGTTAAAAATGGTCGATATCATTGTTATATTGAACGCGATGATGGTGGACAGTCTATCTTTTTGCCTGCAATTGCAAATAAGACACATACAACAAATTCGATCTGTAATTCAAAATACAGTATTGTTGTAGGGGCGTATAATCAAACTGACAGTGATAAAGCAATTTTGTCTTTCAGTAGTTCAGGACCAACAGCAGATGGACGAATGAAACCAGAGCTTGTAGCTCCTGGTTTTAAGATCAAATCATCTTGTTCTTCATCAAGCAGGGAAAATAGGGCATCAAATAAACTGACTTCTAAAAGCGGGAGCAGTATGGCGGCACCTTATGTGGCATCTTTAGTGATGAAAATACTGGAGAAAGAACCTGATCTTGATATTATTTCAATTCGGAAAAAGCTTTTTAAAGCCTGTGATACTGCATCTTTTAAAGAAAATAATCTAGAGATTTTTAGAGCAGGACATGGTTATGTAAATCCGGATAAATTAGTGTAATCCGGATAAATTATTCTTTCAGAAATAAAATACAGGTGTAATAAAAAAACTCCGGATGAACTCCGGAGTTTTTGGTATTATTTTTTTGCTAAAAGCTCTATAATTTTTGCTTTTAATTCTGCTCCTCTTAAATCCTGAGCAACAACTTTTCCTGAAGAATCAAGTATAAAGGTTGCAGGAATAGATTCTACATTGTATTGTTTCGCAATCGGTTCATCCCAATGTTTTAAGTTAGATACATGTGTCCAGCTTAAATTGTCTTTTGCGATGGCTTCTTTCCAGGCAGATGCTTCTTTATCAAGTGAAACACCGATGATGTTCAATCCTTTTGAATGGAATTCTTTGTAGATTGCCACAACATTCGGATTTTCTTTTCTGCATGGTCCACACCATGAAGCCCAGAAGTCTACAATTGTTACTTTTCCTAAACTTTCTTTAAGCGATACTGTTTTGCCTTCGGGATTAGGAGCAGAAAAATCTGCTCTTCATTTAGGGCTGCCAACTGGAGCAGCTCCAGTACCTACAGCAGGCATTTTCATCTGGCCAATTTTTTCTTTAATGCTTTTTCCTGGTTTTGTGTTTTTCAATGACTCATCCAAAGAGTTGTATAAAGCTTCCGTTTTTTTGAAATCAGCAGATGGATCATTAATTAAACTTTGGATAATTAAAGCTGAAATGAATGATTTAGGGTGTGTTTCAGCATAAGCAGTATATTTCTTTTTAGACTCTGCCTGTACTTCAGTTTGAATCGCCATGTATTGTTTCATTAAACCATTGATAACTGCTGTGTCTTGTTTTTGTTGAGCAGCTTGCATAGTTTGAGTATTTTTTTTCTGGAAATCCATTAATTTTTTCTGAACTTTAACAAGATCTTCGTTGAATTTAACGTATTCATCGTTGCTGTAAGTTCCTGCAATTTTAGATTTGTGGATACTGTCCTTATCCACTTCGATGTTAATTTCACCAGTTTCTAAGATAAACGGAACCTGACCCTGAATGTCTTGTACAAGTAAAATATGAAAAGCTGGTTCAGTAACTTTTCCTTTTATTTCAAATTTTCCGTTTTCAACTTTTACAGTATCAAGGGCTACCGGAGCCATTGTTACAGGGTCTTGCCCCTGAAGGATAATTGTTTTTCCGTTAGCAATACCTTTAGCAGTTCCGGTAATAAGGTATTCACCGTCTTTAACCTTGCTGCATGAAATTATTGCTAAAGAAGCTGTAAGTAAAAAGAATACTTTTTTCATTATAAAAAATTAATTAGTTAATTGATTTGCGCAACAAAAGTATTTAAAAATATAAAACATCAACTATTTTGCAACCTAAAATTTTGTTATAGTTTTTTCTGACTCAAAAGGCTTGTATATAAGGAATTATCTATTTTAAAGTGCTAATAAAACAAATTATTCTGTTGTTATTCAGAATCATATTAAACAATTTGGTGTTTTTTAAACATAAAAAAAGCATTCTGAAGGCAGAATGCTTTAAAAAATATATATAATGTAATTTTATTCCTGATTTGTTTTCTTTCTCCAAGTAAAAGCATTAAGAATATGTCTTTTTGCAAATCTTGCAGGAGAATCTGCATTTACCATTTTAACGTAAGTTGCTTTAGGAACACTAATGTATTCGTAAACACTTCCGTTAGAAAAGTCAATAATTAAACGACCTTCTACAAATTTAAAATCTGTAATAGAACAAGTTGTAATTGTTTCTGTATACTCAGGTAAATTAAGTTTGATAGTATCAGGGTGAATACTTACTAAAAAGTGGTAAGCTTCGATGATCGTTTTACTTTTCTCTTCTGCTTCTTTTAAACCAGCGTCGTCTCCTACGAATTTATCCGGATGAGATTCTTTCATCGCATTACGATAAATTGTTTTTAAATCTTTTAATTCTGCAGTTTTTTCTACGTTTAGTAACTTGCGGTATTCAACTATTTTTTTCATAAATATAAAGGTAACTACTTGTCTATTAGTTTTAAATCGATATTAATTAGCTCAAATCGACAAATTTTTTGCAAAGGTACACTTTTTTTTAACTTTTTAGTTTTGATAGAAAAAATATTGAATAAAGTTAACTATAACTTTATTTAACTGCAATCCCGATAGCTATCGGGGCTAAGATTTGTTTATTTGAGTTTGTAATAAAACGCAAAGTTTGCAAAGTTGTATCAAACTTGTCTTAACTGAAAACAGTTTGAGGATGAATTAATAAAAATACTTGAAATTTTAATTTTTGAAATGATGAAGTTAATTCCAAATAAGACCTGAAAAAGCTTATAGCTCTTACAATCGGTTATTTAGGCTGTGTTATTATTTTTCCATTTCTTCAAAAACAAGTAGTTCATTAAGATAGACCCCAAGTATTAATATTAAATTAGAATTTCCAGAAAACCTTATAATTCCATTTAATTCTTTTAAACAATCATTTTTGTTATTGTCCTCAAAAAAAGATCCTAATTTTATTTCATATGAAATTATTTTATTTCCGTCGTTTAGAAAAGTAGTGTAAGTGTTCTTCCTGTTTTTGAAAAATGATGGGGCATTTTTATCAAATTCCCAATTTTCATTTATATATTTATCGTAAATGGAAATCTTTGGACGTAGCCAAGTCCATCTCCAATAATCAATTTCTCCTATTTTGAGATTTTCTGATGAGAAAATTTCAAGTTTTCTTAAAACGGAAAATCTTGTCAATGGTCTGATGAAATATTCGTGTGAATTATAATCTATTTTTGCAGTAAATGTTGAGTTGATTTCAATTCTTGCGATAATTTCTTCTTCTTTTGAAATTTCATAACAAACAATGTTTTTAAAGTTCCAAAATGTATTTTTCGAAATAAAAAATTTCTTGAAAACGAATTCATTTTCTAGCATTGATTCAGCTTAAGGTTTTGGTAATGGATTCAGAAAAAAGCTTTACGAACTTATTATTTAGCCAAAAGTTAAATGAAAAAATTAACATCTTTTGGAGTAAAAAAAACATAAACAACTTGAAACAAACGAAACTTGAAACAAAAAATTATTCAGGCTTATGATTCGCCTTATCGAAATTTCTGGATTTCTTTGGATATTGTTTATAGCTCATATCGCTTGGGTTTTCAATAACTGATTTTATAGTAATCCAATCACCGACATTAAATTTTGCCTGAACCATTTTGTAGTCTAAAAGATATTCCCCGCAGAAATAATTGTTGTTTTCATCTTTTTCGATAATACCGGTAAAAACTCCTTTTTGCGGCATTTTTTGTTGTGAATCTTTAGACATGATTTTTTGTTTGAAATTAAGAGGCAAAGGTAGCGATTAATATTTTAGGGAGTTCGCTGTAATCTGAGTATATTTGCAACATGCAGAAAAACTTTAAACCACATCCAAATTCATTTAAAAATACGTTTTGTGCTTTTCATGAAGTGCTTCCGGATGCAGTTAAAGGTTTAAAAAAACAATTTGAAAGCAAAGCTGGAAGTTCTTATTATTATACTGAAGAAGGAATGTATCGCGTTTCTAATCACTGGGGAAGGCTGGCAAACAGTAAATGGCGTTTAATTTCCCGTGACCCTGAAACAGAATCGAAAACTAAAATTGGTTTTGCAAAGTGGGAAGAGTTTTATCCAGATAACGCAACGGATAAACTATATTATATTGAAGCTGATTTCGAAAAAAACTTGGCTAATTATCAGCATAAAAATAATCCTCTATACGATGGGAAAGCCGTTTTAAGGACAAGTTTGGAAACCACAAAGAGATTAAAACAAATAAGAAATCTGCAGCAACTGACGAATTGGGCCAAACATTTTGATTATGATGATATTGATGAATTGCGAAAACAAATCATTAATGAATTGATTTTTACCGAAAAAACTTTAGAGCAAATTAAAAGAGAAGTATAATGGGACGCAATAACGAAAAGAACATCAAAAAACACAATGACAAATTGCACAAAGCCCAGGCAAAAGCCAAACAAGCTGAAATTGCTAGAAAAGAAAAACTAAAAGAAATCGTGAAGAAATTCAACGAAAGTAAAAACGAAGAGTAAAAATATTTGTTTCAAGTTTCAGGTTTCACGTTACAAGTTGAACCTGAAACTTGAAATCTGAAACTTGAAACCAAAAAAAAAATGAATTCAAAATTTGAAACTTTAAAAGCAAGCGTACAAGAAATTATCGATTTAATCGCTGCTAAAAACGACAGAGAAGCCAATAATAAACTTTTAGAAGTAAGTGAAACTCTAGACGAAATGATTGATTTTGCTGAAGAAGATGAAGAAGTGAGAGAAATTACACGTTATCAGGTTTTGCTGAATCAGCTTCATGTAAAAATTAATGGAGAAGAACCAGTCGATGGAGAGTAATACATGTTTCTGCGATACGGGACTGCTTTTTGAAAATTGCTGTGGATTATATTTGAATGATGGTCAAAAGGCGCCTTCAGCATTAGCTTTAATGCGTTCCAGATATTCGGCTTATGCTTCTCATAATGCTGATTATTTAATGGAAACTACCTATATTTCGGAAAGAAAATATTATTCAAAACCTGAAATTTTAAAATGGGCTGTTTCTAATAAATGGCAGAAATTAGAAATTTTGAGTTTTACTGAAAATGCAGTCGAATTTAAAGCTTACTTTTTAGATTCAGATAATAAACCACAAGTACATTACGAGTTTTCTACTTTTAAATACGAAAATAGTGCTTGGTATTATTTGGATGGAAAGTTTGAATAATTATTATATCTAACACTGTTAGTTCTGGTTTTTGATTGGATATTTTAACTAAAAATTAATAAACGATTCGTTTTTCATAATTCTAAAAAAACGTAATTTTAAAAATTATGAAAAACGAATTTAAAAAAGGCTTTTATTTTAAGACTTACGAAGCTCCTTTTCAGTCTCCGTTTGACAAACTTTTTGGAATTTTCAAAGAGTTGATTACCCATACTTCGGGTGATTTTGATGAGGCCATTAACTGGCTTAGGGAGCTGGATAAAGAATATAAACTTACAGACGAAAATTATACAATCGACGATTTTATTGAAGACCTAAAGAAAAAAGGATATATCAAAGATGAAGTAAAAGGCGATGGGAGTTCTGGTTTTGGAATTACTGCTAAAACCGAAAGAGCGATCAGACAGCAGGCTTTAGATCAGATTTTTGGAAATCTGAAACGTTCTGGAAATGGTAATCATAAAACAAAATATGCCGGAAGTGGCGACGAACATACCGGAGAATTCCGTGAGTATAATTTTGGCGACAGCTTAGAAAGAATCTCATTAACAGAGAGTCTTCGAAATGCTCAGGTTAACAATGGTGTCGAAAGTTTCATGTTGACCGAAAACGATTTGGTGGTAGAAGATGCTCAGTACAAAGCACAGATGAGTACGGTTTTAATGATCGATATCAGCCACAGTATGATTTTGTACGGCGAAGATCGCATCACACCAGCCAAAAAAGTAGCAATGGCTTTGGCGGAATTAATCACTACACGATATCCAAAAGATACCTTGGATATTTTGGTTTTTGGTAACGATGCTTGGACAATTCCGATTAAAGATTTACCATATTTGCAGGTTGGTCCATATCATACCAATACGGTTGCAGGTTTACAATTGGCGATGGATATTCTTCGCAGAAAGCGAAATACCAACAAGCAGATTTTTATGATTACCGACGGAAAACCAAGCTGTGTTCGCGAACGAGATGGTTCCTATTATATGAATAGTAACGGTTTGGATGAATATATTGTTGATAAATGCTACACGCAGGCACAGCAGGCGAGAAAACTCCATATTCCGATTACTACTTTTATGATTGCCAGAGATCCGTACTTGCAGCGTTTTGTAAATCAGTTCACAGAAGCCAATCAAGGAAAAGCATTTTATACCGGGCTGAAAGGTTTGGGCGAAATGATTTTTGAAGATTATGAAGCGAATAGGAAGAAGAGAATTAAATAAAGGTTCTAAGTTGCCAAGATTCTAAGCACTGAGGTTTTTTTTACATGCCTATAAACCCAACGCACATCGTAAAGACGCATTGCAGTGCATCTAACACAATTAAATGAATCAGCTTAATCGGCAAAATCTGCGAGAGCAAAAAAAAATATTATAAAAAGATATCTGAATATACCATGAATATACTAGACATAAAGACATTAGGTCAATTAAAAGCCGCTGGATATAAAAGTACAAGTATTAAAGATGAATTGCGAAATAATCTTCGGGAAAAAATCAGATCTGGAAAACCTGTTTTTGAAGGTGTTCACGGATTTGAAAACACTGTAATTCCAGAATTGGAAAGAGCCATTTTATCTCGCCATAATATTAATTTACTGGGACTTCGCGGACAGGCTAAAACACGTTTGGCTCGTAAGATGGTCGAATTGTTAGATGAATATATTCCGTATGTTTCTGGTTCAGAAATTAATGACGATCCTTTAAATCCGATTTCGCGCTTTGCAAAAGATGTAATAGCAGAAAAAGGTGATGAAACTCCAATTTCGTGGCTACATAGAAGTGAACGTTTCTTCGAAAAATTGGCAACGCCAGATGTAACCGTAGCCGATTTAATTGGAGATGTTGACCCGATAAAAGCAGCAAATTTAAAACTATCATATGCAGATGATCGCGTAATTCATTTCGGAATGATTCCGAGGGCGAATCGCTGTATTTTTGTAATCAATGAATTGCCAGATTTACAAGCAAGAATTCAAGTTGCGTTGTTTAATATTCTACAAGAAGGCGATATTCAGATTAGAGGATTCAAATTAAGAATGCCTTTGGATATGCAATTCGTATTCACAGCAAATCCGGAAGATTATACCAATAGAGGAAGTATTGTTACGCCTTTAAAAGACAGAATTGGTTCTCAAATTCTAACACATTATCCAGAAAGTATAGAAATTGCAAGGACGATTACAGAACAAGAATCTAAATTAGATCAAAATCAAACAGATTTGGTTTATGTACCAAGTTTAGCGAGAGATATTTTGGAGCAGATTAGTTTTGAAGCCCGCGAAAGTGAATACATAGATAACAAAAGCGGTGTAAGTGCAAGAATGAGTATCACGGCTTTTGAAAACCTGATTAGTACAGCCGAACGCCGCGCTTTAATTTCTGGTGCAGATAAAACAACTTTGCGTTTATCTGATTTTATAGGAATCATTCCGGCTATTACAGGAAAAGTAGAATTGGTTTACGAAGGAGAGCAGGAGGGAGCCGATGTTGTGGCAGAAAGCCTAATTGGTTCTGCGATTCGAACATTATTTCCTCAGTATTTCCCAAAAATTGAGAAATTAGAAAGACCTGACGAAAAAACACCATATTCAGATATTGTAGAATGGTTTTTTGCCGAAAGCGGTTTCGAATTATTAGACGATGCTTCAGATGCAGATTACACAAGTATTTTAGACGAAGTAGCTCCGTTAGATGTTTTATTAAAAAAATACCAACCTCATTTAGCCAAAGAAGATGTGTACTTTATGAAAGAATTCATTCTTTGGGGATTGGTTGAATATAAAAAGCTAAGCAAAGATCGTTTTGCAACCGGGCACCAGTTCAAAGATATGTACGGAAGTTATATTAGTAAATTGTAATTGTTTTTATGAGAAAAAATCTGCTTTCATTATTGTTTTGCTTTTTAGCGATTAGTTCATTTGCTTGTGTCTGTGAGCCTCAAACGATTACTGAAAAGTATATAAAATCTGATTTTGTTGCTATTGTAACCGTGACTAAAATTTATCTAAACAAGAAGAATTCGGATAGTTATAAAGCAGATATAAAAATAAGTGAATTATTTAAAGGTGTTAAACTGAATTCTATTTATGTCCTTGGGAGAAGTGACGGAGGCATAGGCTCATCCTGTGACATTTTTATTCCGGTAAATACAAAGCTGGTAGCTTATGCTTATAAAAATAAAGAGGGTTTGTACGAGGTGGGTATGTGTTCAGGACTTCTTTATTTAAATAAAAAACAACTAAAGCCAAATCCTGAATTAGAGATATTAAATATGTTTAAAGCTGAAAAAATTAATTTTACAGATAAAACGTGGTATCATGAAACCAGTAATTCAAGTCTTGAGTTATTAAAGTATAAAGGTATTCAACTTAATAAAGGGTATGGTATTTATGAAATAACCTTTTCGTCGAATTTATCGATAAAGGAAGTTAAAGCAATAAGCGGATTTGGTAATCCGGTTGATGAGGAGCTCATAGCTGTTTTAAGGAATACTAAATGGTCAAGTAAAAGTAGTTTAGGGTTAAAAAATGAAGTAAGTGATAATACCAAATTTATAATAGGATTTTATTATTATGAAGCTGAAAAGGATAATAAAAGCTTTATAAGCGAATTTTATCATTATTAATAAAATCAATTCAGCTAATTATTGAAGGCGTCAATTCCAATGTCTTTGATTAGAAATCTAAATCAAAAATGTAAGTGGTAGTTTTTTTATTTACTTTATTTCTTTACAATAAATCATAATTCAGGTTTTAGTAATTGTATTTACGTTTCATTCCTTATTTTTGCTAATAATACATACATCCTAATGAAATTACTCATAGTCGAAGACGAACCAAATCTACTTTCTATTTTACGTAAAGGATTCGCTGAAAACAATAACGATGTCAGCGTGGCCCTTGACGGTACAACAGCTTTAGAAATGATTCATAATTATACTTTTGATGTAGTTGTTTTGGATGTAATGTTACCGGATATTAACGGAATTGAAATCTGCAGAAGATTGCGTGCTGCTAAAAATTTCGTTCCGATTTTGCTTTTAACAGCTCTTGGTACTTCAGAAAATATTGTAACCGGACTCAATGCAGGTGCCGATGACTATCTGGTTAAGCCGTTTAAATTTGGTGAACTCGACGCCAGAGTTAATGCTTTAAACCGAAGAGCTAATCAGGATACAGAAAAAGTGGATACTATCGTAATTAGCGATCTTGAAATAAATGGTAAAGCCAAAACGGTAAAACGCGATGGAGAAACAATTGTTTTGACTGCCAAAGAGTTTAAATTATTGTATTATTTAGCCAAAAATACAGGTAGAATTGTCTCCAGAGATCAGATTTTGGATAATGTCTGGGACATTAATTTTGATATGAATACCAATGTTGTGGATGTTTATATTACATATTTAAGAAAAAAAATAGATAAACCTTATAAAACCAAACTTATTCATACCATGAAAGGTCTGGGTTACGTTATACAGCCATAAAATGGATATCAGAAAAAGAATCACCTTTACTTACGTAGCACTTTCTACCTTTAGTACTTTGCTATTGAGTATCATAGTATTCGTTTTATTTAGGGAAAATAACCGTTATCATTTCTTAAAAAGACTAGAAGACAGGTCCAAGATTGTAGCTTCTATCCATTTTCAGCACGATCCCGAAAAAATAAAATATTACAGTAATTTAAAGAAAAACGGACTTGAAGAACTTATAGAGGAAGAGGAATATGTTCTTAAAATAAACAGTGCCAATAGTTTTGACTATAATACAAAACTAAATCTTCCGAATGAATTTTATTCCAATATTCTTCAGACCGGGAAGGATTATTTTGAAGTTAACAGTAAATATTATCTTGGGCAGGTTTTTACGGAACGAAATCAAAAATATATTGTAATTGTTGGCGCACGTGACCGAAGAGGAAAGACGACAACCATTTATATTGTAAAAATATTACTTTTTGGGGGCATTGGATTTATATTTTTAGCTTTCATATTAGGTCGGTTTTTGGCAAAACGAGTCATAAATCCTGTAGCCAGAATTACCAAAGAAGTAAACAGAATTAGTGCTTCAAACCTTCATAACAGATTGCCGGAAGTTAAAAATTCAGATGAAATTTCAGATCTGACAGAAACTTTTAATGATATGTTGGACCGACTGGAAACCTCTTTTGAAATTCAGGCGAATTTTATCAATAATGCCTCTCATGAATTAAAAACACCTATTACAACCATTATTGCCGAGGCTGAAATTATGCTTTTAAAAGAGCGTGAAAAAGAAGAATATGTACAGTCTTTAGAAAATATTTACAGTCAGGCATCCAGATTAGGAAACTTAACAGAAAGCTTGCTTAAACTGACTCAGACAGGTTACGATGGTAATAAACAGGTTCTGGATATCGCCCGAATTGATGAATTGCTATTGGAGGTAAAATCAGATCTGGATAAAATTTATCCGGACAACCGTGTCAGTATCAAGCTTAATTTTGCTCCAAAAGACTCTAATCTCTTACTCATTGCGTGTAATAAGCCACTTTTGGAGCTTGCAATCAATAATATCATTACCAATGGTGTAAAATATTCTGATAATAATGAGGTTTTTGTAACGCTTTCTGCGAATAATGAAGCCATAAAAATTTCGATAAATGATATCGGGATTGGTATTCCGCCTGAAGATATTCCGCATTTATACGAACCTTTCTTCAGAGGTAAAATTGCGGCAAAATATATCGGTTATGGTTTAGGACTTCCTTTGGCCTCCAAAATCATTCGCATGCACGATGGTGAAATACAAGTACAATCGGAACAAAATAAAGGAACGATTGTAACCATCATTTTCAAAAAATCAAATATTAAAAAGAAGAACATTAAAAATTCTAATGTTGAATCTTAGAAAATTCTAATTTTAGATTAAGACTCTTCTAATTATCAGGCTGTTATTTTGTATGTATAAACTAAAAGATTATACATATGAAAAATTTCCTGATACCTACGACTTTAAAAGACGATACGATTTCTGCTGTAAAATCGGCAATAAGCCAGGCAAAAAAATCGGATTGTGAAATTGTTTTGATGATGGTTTCTGAGACGCCGGATTCTTTTTCATCTTCTAATTTTTTGCGCGAGATGCGAACCGGACTAACCAAAAGTCAGGAAGAAGTTTTGGCAACCTGCAGGTATATGATTGATCATACCCAAAACTGCAAAATTAAAATTCATAATCAATATGGACTTTCATCGCCTATTTTTAGAAGGATTATTGAGAGTTTTTCTGTAAAATTAGTTATCCTTCCTCATTCGTATAAACAGGAAACCAAACGTATTCATCAATATTTGGTTCAATTAGCGGGTAATCAAAAATGTCCGATTCTGCATTTGGGCAACGAACAATTCAAAGAAGATTTTACGAAAGCACTTTATATTGAAAACAGTAGTGCCAATATGCACGTTAAAGATGTGCAACAGTTTCTAAACGAAAATTTCTCTTATGAAATTGTAAGTAAGGCTTCAAAGACTGAGGATTACGAAAGTATAGCTCCCTTATCTGAAGCGATTTCAAAATACGAGATTGATTTGTTAGTTGAAACCCGTAAAGGAGAAAAAATCAAATTTAAAAAAATAAAAAAGCAAAATATTAATGAGAAACTAGGGCTTCCGGTACTTTCATTGTACGAGGAACTGGTTTAATTGTTTTAGTAAAGAGTGATTAGTCTTTCGGAGCAATAAGAAATAACTACAAAGCTAATTACTAAGGACTAGTCACTAAGAACTCAATAATAATTTAAAACCGAAAATATGTTATTAAAGAAAAGAATACCAATGAAGTACGTTCTCGGGAAAATTAAAGTAGAAATTGTTCTCGTATTGGCTTACACGATATTATTTGAAATATTCCATCATTATTTTATCAACCTTCCTGTAGATATCCCGATTGCGATTCCAACCATGATTGGGACGATAATTTCCTTATTATTAGCTTTTAAGTCAAATCAGGCTTATGACAGATGGTGGGAAGCGCGAATTGTCTGGGGAGCAGTTGTAAACGATTCAAGGACCTTGATTCGTCAGGTTTTGACGTTTTATAAAGACCCGGATTTTTCTGTTGAAGCAAGTGAATTTAAAGAAAATTTTGCCAAAAGACAAATTGCATGGTGTTATAGCTTAGGACAGGCACTTCGAAATAAAGATGCTATAAAACCGCTAACAGGTTTGATGAGTGAAGAAGAAATTAAATACATCAAAAATCATCAAAATGTACCAAATGCTATTTTGATGCTGCATGCGCGTGATCTTAGAAATGCTAAAAATGACAAGCGTATCAATATGTATCAGCAGGTAGAAATTGATAATACACTTTCGAGATTGTGTGATGAAATGGGGAAATGTGAGCGAATTAAAAACACGATTTTTCCAACTACATACAGTATGTATATCCGATTAACATTGTGTTTGTTTATTTTTCTGCTTCCTTTTGGATTAACAAGTGTTTTAAGCTGGTTTGCTATTCCGTTGATTACAGCTATTGGGGCTGCTTTCTTTTTGATCGAAAGAATGGCGATTCATTTGCAGGATCCTTTCGAAAACAGACCAACAGATACACCTGTTACGACTATTGCAAATACAATTGAAAAAAATATTAAGCAAATGCTGAATGAATATCAAAGCGAATTTGACATTCTAAAAGAGTTTGATTTAGAAAACGAACCTAAAAAAGTGGACAACAACGCTTATTTTGTTTTATAAATTAAAGTTAATTTTGGTATTTTAATTGTTGACCGGACAGTGAGTAGTTGTGCTGTCCGGTTTTTTATGTTTTAAATGAGCTTTTAATGCATAGAGAGGTGGTATAGATTAAAATCTAAATAAAAGTTGGTTGAAAAAGTCAAGTTTTTACAGATAGTTATGTGTTAGCGTTGTTCTCGAGAACACCTGATTTAATTATTAATTAGAACTATTGATTTTTATGAAGATAATCAATAAACAAGAAAACAATCATCTTAATAGATCATCTACTAATGTTAAAATAGTTGACTACCGTATTAATTAATATAGAGAAAGTTATATATTTGCATTATGAAAAAAATGATCACAAAAGAATCAATAATGAAATCTATAACCAAAATGGTTGAAGATAAAGCTACTGTTCGTTCTTTTTTGAAAGGAAACACTTCTATTGAAACAGTAACTCAAAAAGGTATTAAGTTTGCCAAACCTTTATAACTACACTTTTAACGAAGTTACAAGTACTTATAATTTTACTACTAAAAATAACATCGAATATAAAGTTGTATTTATAATTGATGAAACTCTTGATTCTGTATCTGAAGATACTATTGAAAATGTATATCAAGTAATTATTGAAAAAGTTAGTGAGACTATTGAGCCTTTTGATAGTGCAGTTGCACGAACAATTGATGACATAATAAAATCTTTCTTTAAAAATGCTCAAAACTCTTTAATCTATATATGCTCAGAAGATGAAGAAAAGGCAGAAATTAGATTTAATGTATTCGATCGGTGGTATTTAAATAGCACTTTCAATGAATTTGTAACGAAAATTGATAATGTTATTAATTGTAAAGCCAATGGAGAAACATACTTACTTTATACTTCTTTATTGTACCATAACGAAAATCCAAATATTGAGTATATTCTCATCGCATATAATAGTATTGAAGAAGTTTTAAATTCAAAATAAAAACACCACTAACTTTGTATACTAATGAAGCGTCTTTGTCTACAAAGAAAACTATGTATTAATTACCTAAAAACTCTCGGGTGCCAGTTTTCCTAATGTCTGTATAGATTGACGCAATTCATTTGTCCAGGGCAAACCAAAACTCAAACGCATGCAATTTGAAAACTGATCCTGAAAAGTAAAAATACGTCCGGGAGCAATGCTGATATTGTGTTTCATGGCCAGATGATAAAATTCTGCCGTATCAATTTTTTTATCAAGTTCTATCCAAAGAAAAAAACCGCCCTGAGGCTGACTTACTTTTGTACCTTTCGGAAAAGATTCTAAAATCGTGTTGATGTAATTATTGCAGTTATGATTCAGTATTTGACGAATTTTACGAAGATGATTTTCATAGCGGCCGTTTTTCAGAAAATCACCTACGACCTCATGTGTAATGGTAGGCGAGGAGATTGTGTGGTATAATTTTGTTCTTAAAATTTCTTTTTTGAATTTGCCGGGAATAACCCAGCCTGCACGATAGCCGGGTGCCAAAGTTTTAGAAACCGAACTGCAGCTCATCACAATGCCGCTTTGATCATACGTTTTACAATTTGTTGGTCTGGCTGACCCAAAATACAAATCACCGTGAATATCATCTTCGATAAGCGGAATATTATGCAATTCCATTAAGCGGACTGTTTCTTTTTTGTGCTCATTAGGCATCATACTACCCGATGGATTACTAAAATTACTCATTAACACACAAGCTTTTACTTTCTTAGTTGAAATGGCTTTTTTTAAAGCTTCCAGTTCTATTCCGGTTGTCATATTGGTAGGCAATTCCATGACATATAAGCCCAAAGATCTGGCCAGCTGTAATATTCCAAAATATGCAGGACTTTCAGTAACAATTGTATCCCCCGGTTTCGTTATCGCCATCAGACAATTCGAAATAGCACTCACACAACCTGGTGTGGTGATGATATCGTCTTCTGTCAGCGATCCTCCCCAGGCAAAAGACCAGCGGGCAATTTCTTTTCTGAAATTTACATTACCCTGCATTTCCTCATAGCTGGTACCGCTGTTCGGGAGCTGACGCATCGCCTGAACCATTCCTTTATTGAGTTTGGCTATCGGAAGAAGCTCGTTCGATGGAAAACCCAAAGAAAGCATCGTAACATTTTTATTGGTCATGTTGCCATAAACCAAATCGATTAAATCTTCACGTTCAATATTCTGAGTGGTAAGGATAGGAGAGCTGGAAGTTGGCTCTGGAGCAATCCTGGCAGATATATTACTCACATAATAACCTGATTGTGGACGTGATTCGATTAACGATCTGCTTTCAACTTCATAATAAGCTTTGCTTACGGTACTCATGCTGTAACCGGTTTCACTGCATACTTCTCTTATCGAAGGCAATTTGTCTCCAACGTTTAAAAGCCCCGATTTTATTTGTTTTTCAATAACATCGGCAAATTGTAAATAGAGGTAATTTGAATTTCGCATAAAAAAACTGTTCTGCTGCAATTTACAAAAACTGTATCTGTATTGCTGTTTTATTTTTAAGAAATTTGCTTTATCAGAGATGAACTAACAAAAATTACCTGTGAAAACTACAAAATATTATCTGGCTGCCATTACAGCTTATACCACCTGGGGGTTTTTCAGCCTTGTGCTAAAACCTATACACGAATATGCTTCACTGGATATTTTGTTTTATCGTGTTTTTAGCTGCAGTATTTTAATGTTGCTGATTTCGTTTTTATTTATGCGAAAAAAAATAAACGAGACAATTGAAGTTTTCAGGGCTTTACCGCCTTCCAAAAAAAGAAATACAATTTTACTGAATATCGGCGGAAGCTTTTTTCTAATGGCGAACTGGTTTACTTTTATTTATGTAATGAACCATGTTAGTGTAAAAGCGACTTCTCTGGCTTATTTGGTTTGCCCTATTTTGACCACTTTGCTGGCTTATTTTATCCTGCACGAAAAATTAAAGAAAACACAATGGCTCGCAGTAGGATTAAGTATTTCAGGTTGTCTGCTGCTATCGTATTCAGATATTATGGATATGTTTTTTAGTATCATTATTGGATTGACATACGCTTGTTATCTCGTAAGCCAGCGTGTCAATAAAGGTTTTGATAAGTTTATTATTCTGACATTTCATATTTCTTTAGCGGCTTTATTGTTAGTGCCATTTTACCCGGCATATAGCGGCCCGGTACCTACAGAGTTTACTTTTTATTTTTGTATTGAAACAATTGCTATATTTTTTACGATTATACCATTATTCTTAAACTTATATGCATTATCCGGAATCAATTCCTCAACAGTTGGAATGTTGTTGAATATCAATCCGATGATTGCTTTTGGGCTGGCTTGTTTTGTTTACAAAGAAAAAATTACGGCGTTGCAGATTTTGGCGTATGCTATTATTTTCATAGCCGTACTGGTTTTTAATTCGCATCATTTATTTGCTGTGAGACAAAAATCAAAACTTTCTGTCAAAATTTAAAAAAGGAATCCGGAAGATTTTGGGGGATCTTTCCGGATTTTTTTTGAATGATTTTTAAAACATTATTTTTACAGAAAAAAAAGTATGTTGTTTCTAATTTTAAGTATTATTTGTAGTGTAACTGTAGGTGTAATTTTTAAAATAACCCGTAATTACAATTGCAATCCGGGACAGATTATCACTTTTAATTATGTATTTGCAATCCTGTTCTGTTATTTTGCTTTCAGCCCGGATCTCACACAAATCACGACAAACGTTCCGTGGAATATTTATTTGGCTGTTGGTATTTTATTACCCGTAGTTTTTCTGTTTTTGGCGGCTTCTATCAAGCATATGGGAATTGTAAAAACAGATGCTGCCCAACGATTATCACTTTTTATTCCAATACTCGCAGCCTGGTTTATTTTTAAGGAAGAATTCAATACCTATAAAATAATCGGTCTTGTGATTGGTTTTTTAGCATTGTTGCTAATTCTGAGAAAGCCATCAGAAAATGAGCAGAACAAGTGGTTTTATCCGGCAATTGTTTTAGTTGGGTTTGGAATAATTGATATACTTTTTAAACAAATTGCACTTTTCAGTGATTTACCATATACGACTTCCTTATTTATTGTTTTTTATATTGCTTTGCTGGTTTCGTTGGTTATTGTGATCTATAATGCTAAAGTGAAAAAAGTGAAGTTTGAACTTAAAAACATTTTTTACGGAGGGTTGGTCGGACTTTTCAATTTCGGAAATATATTATTTTACTTAAAGGCACATAAAGCATTTTCTGAAAACCCATCCACAGTTTTTGCCGGAATGAACATGGGGGTTATTGTTTTGGGAAGCCTTGTTGGAATGCTTTTTTTCAAAGAGAAATTATCCAAAACTAACTTTTCAGGTATCATTTTAGCCTTAATTGCAATAATTTTTATCTTTTTTTCTCAAATTAATTAAAAATTATCGTTTTGTAACACCTTGTTTTATAATGGTTTTATAAAAGAGTTTGATTTTTTTTAAAAATAACTCTATCAATTCTATAGAATTTATAAAATATATTTATAAATTTGCCATAACAATGAAAAACTATAATCGAAATATGATGTTATTCAGATGCAGCTTCACGATGTGCTGCATGTTGAATCATGTCTTGAAATGGCGTTAATAGAGAAAGTACTTGTTAGTTATTTTTTTTTTTTTTAGCCTTTCATCACCCATGAAAGGCTTTTTTTAGAATTTATTTAAAACCACAAATATGAGATCAAATAAATACACCGATACACTGATGCAGGGCATTCTGATGAAAATCCCTTGTTGCAGCTGCTGTAAAGAGGTACAGAAAATGTGAAACACTCTTTTGTAATGAACAGAAGACTTTAAAATATAAAATTTCAAAATCAATTGAATAAAAATCTTAAAACTAAAAAATTATGAGCCTACAAATAATTAAACAGAATCCTTTTCAGTCAATGATTGACCGTTTTAATATCGCTGCTGATATTTTAAACCTTGAAGAATCAATCAGACAGAAATTGCAAAAACCCGAAAAACAAATTGTTGTAAACTTTTCAATCACACTTGATAATGGTACAACTAAAAATTTTGAAGGATACCGCGTTATTCACAACACGGCTTTAGGACCATCAAAAGGAGGAATTCGCTATGATACGGCTGTAAACCTTGATGAGGTAAAAGCACTGGCAGCCTGGATGACCTGGAAATCTGCTGTAACGGGAATTCCGTTTGGAGGAGCAAAAGGCGGAATTATTTGCGATCCAAGAGAACATTCAAAAACAGAATTAGAAAAAATTACGAGAGCTTATACAAAAGCATTAGCAGATATTTTTGGCCCTGAAAAAGACGTTCCTGCACCGGATATGGGAACAGGTCCTGATGAAATGGGCTGGCTGATGGATGAATTTTCTTTGGTTCACGGCAAAACAATCCATGCTGTGGTTACCGGAAAACATTTGCATTCAGGAGGTTCTTTGGGAAGAGTAGAGGCTACAGGAAGAGGAGTAAGTATTATTACACTTCTTGCACTTCAAAAATTAAAACTAAGGCCGGCAAGATCTTCAGTAGCGATTCAGGGATTTGGAAATGTTGGATTGCACTCGGCTTTATTTTTATATGAAAAAGGATTAAAAGTTGTGGCTGTAAGTGATGTTTCAGAAGCTTTCTACAATCCGGAAGGGCTTAATATTCCTGAACTGATTTTGTATTACAACCTGAATAATAAGAGTATTAAAGGATATCCAAATTCAGTTGCTATAAAACATGAGGAATTATTGCTTTTGGATGTCGATGTACTAATTCCGGCTGCAAAAGAAGATGTTATTACACAGAAAAATGCAGCTGATATCAAAGCAAAAATCATTATTGAAGGCGCCAATGGTCCGGTTTCTTCTGATGCTGATAAAATCCTGCATGAGAATAATGTTTTGGTAGTTCCTGATATTTTAGCGAATGCTGGCGGAGTAACGGTTTCTTATTTTGAATGGCTTCAAAACTCACTTTTAGAATCCTGGAGAATTCATCAGATAAACAAACGTTTAGAAGATATACTTGAAAAAGGTTTTGAAACTGTTTTTAGAATTGCAGATAAACACAATGTTACACCACGTATAGCAGCCTATATAATTGCTCTGCAAAAAGTTGCGGATACACAATCTGTGAAAGAAGTAGCACTAGAAGCTTCAAAATTTAAACAGAATTAAAGTCAGGTTTATAATTTAAAAAAGAATATTTTCATTGATTGCAATAGTTTGACAATTTCAGGCATAACTAATCAATGAAAATATCTTTCGGTAGTTTTTATAGTATTGAAAATAAATTTTTATCGGTAAAAAGATTTTTTAAAAATGGAACATATTAATTTTCTTGCGTTCGCAATGCCTGCGTTTTTCATTTTTTTATTCCTGGAATATAAGTTGATACAGCGTAAAAACAAACCGGAGATTTTTAATTACGAAAGTTCAGTTTCGAACATTAGTATTGGTATTGCAGAAAGACTGATCAACCTTTTTATCGCTGCAAGTTTTTATCAGTTGTATTATTTCATTTATAACAATTACAGGCTTTTGGAAATTCCGAGCAATGTTTTTGTATGGATAGCCTTAATTCTTGCGACCGATTTTGTCTGGTATTGGTACCACAGGCTTGGACATGAAATCAATTTTTTCTGGGCGGCACATATCGTACATCATCACAGTGAAGAATTTAATTTTACTGCTGCTGCAAGAATTACAACTTTTCAGGCCATTATAAGAACTGGTTTTTGGTGTGTTCTCCCTTTCATCGGGTTTCATCCCGCCATGGTCATTACAATGCTGATTGTTCATGGTGCTTATTCTTTTTTTACGCATACACAGCTTGTCGGAAAAATAAAATGGCTGGAATATGTTTTTGTAACGCCTTCAATTCATGGGGTTCATCATGCTTCTGACGAAAAATACCTGGATAAAAATTACGGAGATATGTTTACTTTTTGGGACCGTATTTTTGGCACTTTTCAGGAGGAGGAAGAGAAACCAAAATACGGTTTAACCCATCCGTTAAAAAGCTACAGTTTTATGTGGCAGCATTTTCATTATTACTTTGAAATTTATGAATTATGGAGACGTTCCAAAGGTTTTAAAGCAAGATGGAAAGCCATTTTTGGAAGCCCCGCTGATATGGATCAGGATATCAGACCAACATTAGAAAAACGCTTTTTGCAGGATAAAAGCAATCCGCATCAGAGGTTGCGATTTAGGAATTACCTTTATATTCAGTTAGGAATCTGCACATTGTTTTTAACTGTTTTTACCTATTATTTTGAGTTACTGAATCTTTTTGATAAAGTTTTTGTACTGTCTTTTATCCTCATCACATTAGTAAACTGCGGATCTTTATTAGAACAGCGAAAATGGATGTATTATCTTGAATATGGCCGAATATTCATTGTAACTACCTATTTTTTATATGAAGAAGATTTGATTACGTTTTTATTCATTCCGCTTGCCATCATGATTTTTGCTGAGCAGCTGTTTTCGTTGAGCAAACATTATCAAAATGTGGTTCTTCAGCTGGAAACTTCAGAATAAAATATAAAAGACATTTGAAAAGTGCCTCTTTTTATCAGAATTAATGAATGGTAGTATTTTTTAATCTGTGTATTAAGTTTAAAAATGAGTTAGTTTGTGTTAAGTTTATAGTTTTTTTGAGCAAACAAGCCCGATACTTTAAAAGATCGGGCTTGTTTTGTTTTTATAATAAGTAAAAAAGTAAGACTTAATAATCACTTATATGGTTTTGGAATTTTTAAAATTTAGAGTTTACTTTTAATGTTTATAAAGCTTAACATGGTTTCCAAAGGAATAAGTAGCTGTTAAAGTAGGACCATTATATCCCCATTTAAAATAACCGCTTAGTCTTTCTTTTTCTACATCCACTCTAATATTTAAACCTGTATATCCGGCTGTTAAACTGAAATTTTTATAAACATTATATAAAACTGACAAGTTATAACTCAAAATACGGCCATCAATGTCATTGATTTTAATGGCGAAGTAATTTGTATTTACATATAATCCCCATTTATCTGCTAAAACAAATTCTCCCCAAAGGCCAAGATCGGGTAGTGGTGCAGTGAAACCAAAATCATCTTTTTTTTCTACTTGTGCGGTGTTTCCTTCTAGTTTTAAACCAGCGTCAGCAAACATAATATGTGCACCAATAAGTGCCCCAATTTCGTATTTTGGTTTTGAGATAAAAGCATAGCCATAAGTAATTCTATAAATTTGGTTGTTCATAAAAGCAGAAACTCTTGCATCTACCTCATAAACATTATCACCAAATTCTATCTCTTTCTGAAGAACTTTGGTTGAAGTTCTTTTTAAGTAAAAATACTCAGCACCAAGTCTGGATCTTCTTGAAATCCTCCATTCAAAGGCACCGGCAAATGAGGTAGTAGATTTGTCAAATCCTAAGTCTTTTTCAAAATCAATCATATTTCCAAAATCACCATTATTACTGCCAACCTCTACCTGTGTATTGTTGGATGGAAAAAATACTCCGGCAGTAAATTTAAACCGTCTGGCATGCCACGGCAAATCTTCCTGGATATTTTGTTTATCTTGTGGAGGAGTCAAAGTATCTTTGACAGAGGTTTCAGAAACCTGGGCGTGTAATGTAAAGCAGGAAAATAAAACTATCAACAAACAAAATAAATTTTTCATAACGAGCTGTTTTAGATTTAATTGATAAAATTTTAACAATTAAAGTTAGCGAAAAAAATCATTCATCTGTCTGTTTTGTATTTTATTTTTGTTTAAAAGTATTTGATAATCAGTAATGTATGGTTTTTGGTATTGATTTTATACCCGATTATAATCCCCTTTCCAATGTGTAATTGCTTTTTTGATAGTGTTACCTGATAAATTTTCTACTAGTGCCCGTTCTATTAAAGGCAAAAATTCTATATCAGAAGCAAATCGCAATGCAAAAATCTGATCATCAGTGTACTTATATTCAATAGCTTCGAAACGGCTTCTAATAAGTACAAAGTATCGATATCGGAATTCGGTTTTCACGATTCTGTTTTGTAAAATCAAGACGTAATGCTGTGCAGGATAGAACTCTGCATAATTTAATAAGATTGTGTTTTCATCATTTTTTTAATAAATCTCTGATGACTTTCCATTCCTTTAACTTAGAATCAAATGTTTTGCCGGCATTGGCAGGGCTTGTTGAAGGCATGGTTATAAATTGATAATCCATATTTTTTAAAGAAACATGTTTTTTAAAGAAAGCGGCTGCCTTCTGACCATTAAAGACAATCGTTTTAATATGAGGATGTTGTTTCAAAAATTGCCCGAAATCATTTGTAATTTCATTTTTGATGGCACTGTCAAGGCTTCCGATTCTTTCACAATATTGCAGAACATCCCATAAGGCAATTTTGTTTTTTATCAAAAGAGCTTTTTTTACTTCGTAATCATCAGAGAAATCTTCTTCCAGAATTTCAAACATAAAACGCCAGAAATTGTTTCGGGCATGACCATAATATTGCTGTATTTCGAGTGATTTTGTACCAGGCATGGTGCCTAAAATCAAAATGGCTGCTTTGGATGGAGCTATTGGGGCAAAAGAAAAACTTTTCATTTTTTGTCTGATAAAAGTATAGTTTAGAAGTAATTATAAAACAATTCTCAAAAATTATATAACATTCGTGGGGGGTTTTTGAACGAATTTTGGAATACAGATTAATGATAAAATCTGATGTTATTGTTCCGCCTGTAAAAATAATCCTAAATCCTCGAATGAAATGAAATTAGTAACTATACATAAAGATAAGATTAAAAATATATTTGAAGAACTGACACAGAGCTTTGGAGGAAAAATAGTTTTTGATTCTGATGAATACGCTCTGGAGGTCTGTAATGATTTTGCTAAAGGTACAATTGTTGGATCTTCGTATAGCGACTCGGTTTCCTGTCTGCAATTTGATATGACTTTTTCTGAAGATGTAAGGATCAGTATTGGAAATCCGAATATTTCCCCGGTTTATTTTTCTTATTGTTCTAAAGGAAGCTTATCTCACAGTTTTGGGATTTCGGGAGTTGAAAGAAAACTGAAAAAATTCCAGACCGCCATTGTTTCTTCTAGGCAGGATGAAGAGAATATTTTATTTTTCGAAAAAAATACCAATACAACACTGACCCTAATTGTAGTAGGCACTCAAAACTCAGGTTCATCTGATTATGATTCGCTGAATTATAAAGTAAGGGAAACTTTTTTTGAAAAGAATTCAGAATATAACTTTTTCTATGTAGGTTCTTATAATTTAAAAATAGCCGAAAAAATCGAAGAATTAAGCGCTGTTACCGAAACCGGAATTGTTCGTAATTTATTAAAAGAAGGAATCTTGAAAATTATTCTGGCTATGGAAATCCAACAGCATTCTGATGATATGAATAATTCCCTGAAAGAAACCAACTGTTTTACCATGAAGGAAATGGAAGAGATAAAAAAACTTTCAGATCTGATAAAAGAAACACCGGAAGAACAATTTACCATTAAATCGCTAAGTAAAAAATCTGGTTTATCGCCAAACAAACTTCAGGAAGGTTTTAAAATGATTCATGACAGAACGGTAAATGATTTTATTACTCACATGCGTATCTTAAAAGCCGAAATTTTAATTAAAAACAGCGATTTGAATATCTCGGAAATTGTGTATTGTATTGGTTTTACCAGCAGAAGTTATTTCTCTAAAATCTTCAAACAAAAATTCAACTGCAGCCCAAAGGAATATAAATTCAACCAAAATCCATTAGCGATTACAGCATAATAAAGTACTCTGAGATGCTAAGGTTTATTTTATTGATTATTTAGTATTTTTTTGATAAACAGACTAGCGTTAGTCAAAATCTTAGTATCTCAGTATTTTATGATTATGAATGTTCTAACGAAAGTAGAAAATAAATTGGCTGTGTTTTTTATGTTTAGTTTAGTTAGTTTTTTTACTGTTCTGAAATTTCTTTTAATTTATTCAATGCTTGTGGGTAGGTATTATTGAAGTACTCTAAATATTCATCAATAGTATCCATTTCTACGGTTACGGTTGTAATGCCGTTGTTTTCCTGAAAGTTGTAATTTTCGTGCCCGCCAGCCCATTTTTCTACTTGTTCGCCTGTGGTTACTTCGATATCACCATCTAAAAAACCGTAATGACGAATAGAAACAAAACTGGCAGGCTTGTGTTCTGCAATTTCCGAAACCATTCCTCCCTTTTTACCGTTTTCATCAACTCCTACAAAAAGAATTTTGCTTCCTTTATTCCAGCTGCCTTCATAAGTAGAAGTAGGATTAAAAGTTGCTGTCCAGTATTCGTAAGTGGCCTTGTTTTTTAAGCCTAGCATCGTTTCATATACTTTTTGAGCTGATGCGTTTATTTCCTTTTTAAATTGTAATTTTTGCATTGCTTTATTTTTTTAAAGGTTTGAAATATTTCTATATTTATTAGCTTAAATTCTTTCAGGAATATGAATGAATGTCAACACACAAATTGTGTAACGACGGTTAGGCGAAGGTTGTTTGCACGAAATTATGATTTTAACCGCTAACTTTTTACGCTACTGTTGGCAAATTCAGATTTTCACGCTTCTGCTATAAAATTTTCGTTTTGCGTTGTTTGTCATTTATGAATTTGTTTTAGAACTAATTTCTTCTTCGTTAACTGAATAATTTTTGCTCTTAATTTAATTGTTCCACCCCAATATGTATGTTCAAACGCTATTATAGAATCGTTTGTTTTTTGCCAAGTTCCATCAGCTATTTCGTATTCGATTGGTTCGGTTCCGCACCAGCTTGAATTCTGGTTAATTTTCAAACTTCCATCTTTTTTGAATTCGATTCCAGGTTTGTTTTTAGAAAATCGAGCTTTAGCTTTGTAAGTAGAAACTCCATTCAAGTAATTTTCTAAAACCCATATCTTTTCCAAGGAAACATCTGGAACTTTTTTAATAGAAAACGACGTTGCAAAGAAGAAGAGTATAATAAGCAATATGACGTTTTTTTGTTTCATAGTTGAATAAATGTCGCATAATTGCGGAATAAATGCATATTTTCTAATGATTTCTTTCTGCGTAATTTTGGCATAACTCTCGCCTAACGTCCCGCCTACTACAGCGGGTTTGGGACTAAATTAAGCCCTATTTTCGGATTTGCCAAATCTTCCAAATACAAAACCAACTTTCCATTAAGCCTATTGTCCAAATCCGTTGTAGTAGTTGTTGTGCGTTCGTTTTTTTATTTATAATCGGTTGAAATAGAAGTTTCGCTTAGATTTAGAATTCTAATAATATCAAATTTTTCACCTTCAAACATTCCATTTATAACAGTGGTTTTTTCATACTCATTTGTTTTTGAGTTCCAAGAGAGATTTTCAAATTGATTTTTATCCCAATTAAAAATATAATTTTTTGATTTTCTTAAAAATTTATGAGTTTCTATAGTACCATTTGTTGGATTTACAGGTCTTGCATAAATAATTTCTTTTGCCTCTTTTTCAATGAAAATTGGTTTTTTATTTTGCAAATAAATTTTTATTGATTCATAACTTTCCACATTATTGCTAGTAGAATAATATTCAATTTTAACTATCTTGTTACTAATCTTTTTTACAATAATATTTTCATTTGTATTATATTTTTTCTCCTTAATAATTTTTGAAGAGGGAACTTCAAAAGTTTTTATATTAGAATTTTGATTTATTTTAAAAATTATTTTTTCAATTTTAGAAATAGAATCATTCCTGCTTTGAGCATACAGATTTGAAAAACAAAATAAAATAATTAAAAATACAGATAATATTTTTTTCATTGATAAATGTTTTGGTTTTCTGTTTGTTAAAATGACGCACAACTTGCATATATAGGAAATAAACATTCGCCAATCTGCCTAAATTTGGGTGTATATGCGAATGTTTACTTCGTATTATCTTCTCAAAGATATTTATTTTTTGTTGTAAATAATCAAACAGCATTTTGATTATTAAAATTTAATGAAAGTAAGATTTTAATAGACAAAAATCACCTTCCAAACCTGTAATAATCCAAGTCGGGATTTTGTTTGTTATTAATAGAATCCAGTATCGAATTCATTGCCATAACGCTAAACGTAATTCCGTTGCCACCGAAGCCCAGGACATAATGTTCGTTTCTGTCGGGATTCGGTTTTCCAAAATAGGGAAGTCCGTCCTGGGTTTCTCCAAAAGTACCCGCCCAGGAATAATCGATTTTGAAATTAATTTTCGGAAACTTTTTTTGAAATTTGGTCAAAAGAAAACGTTCTTTTTTAGGTAATAATCTATCCCGTTTTTGAGGATCTTTAAAATCTTCATCGCCACCGCCCATGATAATTCGGTTATCTCGAGTTGCCCTAAAATATAAATAAGGTTTAGAAGTATCCCAAAAAATAGCTTTTTTAAAAGCATTTGATAATTCGGGTATGCTTTCAGAGGCAATAACATAAGTACTTTTCAGGTCAACTACTTTTTCTTTAAGCGTTTCGGTGCTTTCGTAACCGCTGCAGCGTATAATATGGTCTGCTGTGATGGTGTATCTGTTTTCGGTATGTGCAACCAGTTTTTCGTTTTGTTTTCCGGTTGAAGTTATATTGGTGCGGTCAAAAATCTGCATTCCTTTTTTTTGACAATAGAGAAACAAATCCTGTGCAAGCCGATACGGATCCATAACCGCAGCTGTCGCCGATTCTATAGCGGCCAAAGCATTTAATCCAAATTTCTCCAAATCCCATTTTTCGAGCCATTTTACATCAAAACCATGTTTTTTTCGGGCTGTAAATTCATTTTTTAAAAATGGAACATCTTTTTTCAAAGAGCAGAAATAAATACTTTTTTTAAATTCAAACTGACAGTCGCTTTTTACATCGTCGATTATTTTTCGTAAATCAAAAATGGCTTGTTTTCCGTTTTTGTAACTGTCAACAGCACATTTCGTACCTCTTATTTTGATCAAATCGTATAATGACACATCGATTTCATATTGCAGCAGGGCAGTGCTTGCAGCCGTACTTCCATTAGCAATATCACGACAGTCTGCGAGTACTACTTTTTTTCCTTCCTTAATAAGTTTGTAGGCAATTAGAGCTCCGGTAATTCCTCCGCCAATAATTAAAATCTCTGTTTCAATATTGGATGCTATAGAGGGATAACTGTTTTCCATCGCATGTCTTAAGGGCCAGAAGCTTTCTGTTGAGCGTAGTTTCATTTTGATAGGTTATTTGTAATTCGTCAAATCATAAGTTATCATTGAATAAAAATCACTTTGCCTTAACTTTTTCCTGCCGAATTACTTTGTTGCTTTTTTCGTTATACACGGCATCAAGTATTTCTTTTCCGGTTTTGCTGAATACTTTTATCTTTGGCGCTTCATGAGTGCCCGTTATAGTAATTGGAAAACCAATAATACCAAAAGGAGGAAGTCCTAAACGCATTCGTAAATCTAAAAGACCGTCAAAGCTGGTCGTTCCTTTAATAGTGGGTTTAAAACTGGCAACACTAAAAGTAAAAGGCGTAACATGAATAAGATTATTGTCAATAGTTGATTTGATTTCGATACCTTCCATATCGGGATTATTCAAACCGTTCTGACCTGTTTTCGAACTTATTCCGTCAAATAATTTTAAGCCTTTGATTTTTACATCTCGCAAGTTCAGGGTTCCGCCACCTTCAAGAGATTCATAAATTGGACTCATATTGCCATCCAGATCTCCTTTGATTTTATAATCTATAGATATAATTCCGTGTGCTTTTTCGGCAACCGTCACCATATCATGAAACATCGGAATTTCTTTGTAGGCTCTTTGTACGCTAAAGTTTTTTGCACGAAAGTGAGCATCAAAACGGGCTGCTGTTGGAGATTCATCTCTGTAAGAAGCATCAATTAGTAAGGCACAGTCAATTATATTAAAAACAGCATTTTCCAGATAAAAATTACCTTTAGAAATACCAGTTTTACCATTGAGGTTATTAAAAACAAGTCCGTTATATTCAACTTTGTCAGCATTTGCGGTAAGACTTACGTTTAAGTTTTTAGGTACAATGACGACTCCGCTCATTTTGGGATGATCTTCTTTTGCATATTCAACTTCCAGATTTCGGTCTTTATTTTCGCCTTTTTCGAGTGCCATAAATTCATCAACATTGATCAGTTTTGACTTCAAATTGAAGTTTCCGCTTAAAGTGCCCCGGGATTCAAGAAAATAGTTGATAGTGTTTAAAAGATAGCCGTTAATATCAAAATCTGATTTTCCATAAGAAGCATAAAATTTCTCAAACCACATTTTTTCGTTTTGAAATCTGAAATTTCCCTGTTTGATAAAGAAAGATTTCGGAAAAAGCTCTGATGTAGCTTTGATGTTTTTTAACAGAATGGTACCCCGATTATCCAGTTTGTCATATTGCCCTGTAGCAGCGTAACTTTGTTTTCCACGAAGTGAAAGATCAGCCTTCGCATAGCCAGAAACATCCATACCTTTTCTTGAAAACACTTTGTAAATGTTGCCCACGTTAAGTTCTCCTTTTATTTTGGCATTATAAGCCAAATCGTTAAAGTCGGAAAGAGCTGCTTTTACATAGACAGGATTTCCTTCGAACACAAAAGAAGCTGGAGCCACAGCTATAATCAGGTCTTTGTACGTGCCGGCTTTATTAAGTACGTTGGCTGCAAAAGTGATATTTGTGATTGGGTTTGGATACGAATCTGTTTTGAGCCAGCCGTTATCCAACGAAATTCCGCCTTTAGTTTTAGGGAATAATTTTTTAGATGTACTAAAAAGTCCTTTTGCTTCAAGATCGGTTATTAAAGTTCCTTTCAAATCAAGTGTATTTAAACCTAAAGCAGCATCAAGCGTTGCGAGATCTAATGCTCCTTTTATTTTAGCGTTCACATTCATTTCGCTATATCCTTTGCTTTGCAGGAAAGCCGTAAAATAATCGTTGTGCCCAATGTTGAAGCGAAGTGTGCTTAAATTGACCCGTAGTTTTTCGATATCAAGCGAAGGCATGATGGTATTCAGGTTCATTTGAAAATTGGTCAACGGAACCGGGGCATTTTTATAATTGACAGATCCTTCGTTAATTTTTAAATTGAAAGCCAGATCTGGTTTTTGCTTTTTGGATACATTATAATTTCCTTTAAAAGTAAAAAGCAAATCACTGCGCCCGGAAAGCTGGGTATTTTCCAGCCAGGTTAAATATTCGGGAGGCATAACAGAAAAAAGATCTTTTAAAGTGGTATTTTCAGAAGCGGCTTTGATGTTTATTTTGTATCCGTCTCTTAAAATGGTAAATAAACCTGTAAATTTTAAAGGTAATTTGTTGATTTGCAATTCATTTTTTTGAAGTATAAAAGACAATGCATGTGTGTTGATTCTGGTAATTAAATCGGCATGTACTTCTTTCTTCCTCAAATAAGCCGTTCGGTTATAATAGAAACTGACATTATCAATTTGGGCATCTGTATTTAAATCGAAAATATCTTCGCTTAAATTTCCTTTTCCGACATAATTGAAACCTCTCGCATCTACGAGAATTTTGGCTGAACGGTCATTGTATTTTACGTTACAGTCTTCAAAATCAATACGCTCTAAACGGATTGCAGTTCCTTCTTCAGGAGCATTTTTATTGTTTTTATCTTTTTCGGAAAGATCTTCAGGCGCAATGTAAATATTGTAATTGGCCTGTCCTTTTTGATTCACCATTACATTTATATCGGCGTTTGAAACGTATAGTTTATTAATTTTTACTTCATTATCAAACAATAATCTTTTGATGTTAATTCCGAAGGCAACCTGTTTTGCTTTTAATAAAGTGTCATTTTTAAAAGGTGCAGAACCAGTCAGTGACAAATCATCAAGCGAAACGGTCAGGGAAGGGAAGTGTGTAAAAAATGAAAAACTGGATTTTGAAAATTCTATTTTACTGTCTAATCTTTGGTTTGCAATTTTTTTGACTTCAGAAGCTACACTTCCCGGAAAAAGTAACGGAATCAAAAAAAGCAACAGTAAAACAGAGGCTATGACTATTCCTGAAATTTTTAATGTTTTTAAGGCAATATTTTTGAAATTGTAATTCATAGTCAATGTATTAAATTGTTATGGTTTCTTTTTGGCGTCTTCTGTTTTTTTAGCTTCCTGCTCAGCTTTTTTCTTATCTTCCTTCAATTTCTCTTCTTTTTCTTTTTCAAGTTTTTCCTGCTGTTCTTCCTTTTTTTCTTTGGCTTCTTCTATCTTTTCTTCCTTCTCTTTTTCTTTTTTCTTAAAATAACCTCTCAATAGGAAATTACTTTTGGCTGCTTCCATGTTTTCGCTGAAACCTTTTGTACCTTTTTCCAGATTGTTAAGTGTTTTGTCCATAGCGTTTGCCATTCCGGGATCACGAATTAGTTTTGACAAAGCTCCGTTGCCATTGTTCATGCTGTGGCTGAAAATGGCCAGTTCTTCAGAAATCACACTTACGTTATCCATGCTTTTTTTGACACTTTTCATAATGTCGTTCATTTCAATTCCATTGACTGAAGCGATTTGTCCGTTATTATCAATTACTTTCTGCGATTTTATACCCGGTGTAATGGTAAGCACTTTATCACCCATAAGTCCGTCAGAACCAATGCTGGCTTTTGCATCTGTTTTGATAAATTCCCGGACATCATCTTTGATAACCATTCCTACAATTACTGTGGAGTCGTTTGCCAGCTGAATTTCATCGACAGTACCAATATTGATTCCGGAAAAACGTACGTTATTACCAACTTCTAAGCCACTTACGGTTTTAAAACTCGATGTAATTCGAAATGTTGAACCGAAAAGGTTTTGCTGTTTTCCAATAAAATAGACTGCCAGTATAAAAAGCAGCAGGCCTATTGTGACAAACATTCCTAATTTCCAGGTATATCCAGATTGCTTTTTCATGATTTCTGATTTTGATTTTATTCAAAGAATGAGCGTACCCATTCGTCTTCACTTTTTTCTAATTCTTCATAAGTACCTTCTGTGTGAATTATGCCTTCCTTTAAAACAATAATTCGGTCAGAAGTTAGTTTTGCACACGCCATATCATGCGTAATAATAATTGCAGTGGTTTTTTGCCTGTGCTTGATATCTAAAATTAATTCGCTGATTTCCCTTGATGTAATGGTGTCTAAACCGGTAGTGGGTTCATCATATAAAATAATTTCGGGTTTCAGAATTAAGGTGCGAGCCAGACCAATTCTTTTTCGCATTCCACCTGATAATTCGGATGGCATTTTATCAACAGCATCCATCAGACCTACATTATCCAAGGCTTCGAGTACTTCTTTTTCGACTTCTTTATGACCCAAGTCACGATTGTGTTTTCTTAGTGTAAAAGCCAGATTTTCTCTCACCGTCATTGAGTCGTACAAAGCGCCGCTTTGGAATAAAAAACCAATACGGACTCTCATTTCGTTGAGTTCCTTTTTTTTAAGTTTCAGTACATTTTCGTCAAAAACATTGATTTCGCCTTTATCAGGAGAAATCAGCCCGACAATACATTTGATAGTAACCGATTTTCCGGAACCTGAACGTCCCAAAATCACTAAATCTTCTCCTTTATTTACCGTAAAATTTACTCCCTTCAAAACATGGTTGTTGTTGCCAAAAGTTTTATGTAAATCTTTGATTTCAATGATTGCCTTTTTTTTATTGGCTTTTATTTCAGTAGCTGTATTTTCTGTTTCCTTTTTCATCTTAAAAAAATAAATCGGTTATCTGAACGGCGAGCATATCAATAATAAAAATGGAAAGAGAAGCTGTTACCACTGCAGAGTTTGCAGCTTTACCAACGCTTTCGGTTCCGTTTGTAGCATTAAAACCTTTATAAGAACCAATCATTCCGATGAAAAATCCAAAGAAGAAAGTTTTGATCGTGGCCGGAATTAAATCAAGAAATTCCAATGACTGAAAAATTTTTGTGATATAACGGTAGAAACTAACTTCTCCATGAATATTTATCCCCACATAACCACCATAAATTCCAATGGCATCAGCAAAAAATACCAATATCGGAACCATTAATGTACAGGCCAGAATTCGGGTCACCACCAAATAATTGTACGGATTAATTGCTGAAACTTCCATGGCATCAATCTGTTCTGTAACTTTCATAGAACCCAGTTCGGCGCCAATTCCGGAGGATATTTTTCCGGCACAAATCAAAGCGGTAATTACAGGTGCTATTTCTCTGATAAGCGATAACGCTACCATTCCCGGAAGCCAGCTTTCTGCACCAAATTTTACCAGTGTAGGTCTCGACTGCAGCGTAAGTACCAATCCCATGATGAAACCGGTTATGGCAACCAGTGGCAGGGATTTATAGCCAATAACATAACATTGTTTCAAAAACTGTCTGGTTTCGTAAGGAGGCACAAAAACCTCTTTAAAAAACCGTGCAGCAAACAATGTTGCATTTCCTACATCTTCGAAAGTATTTTTTAAGCTGAAAATCAAAGTATTGAATTTTAAAATTGTATTTATTTGTAAAACAGTTTTTTAACAGTTTTGATTGCTTTTTTAATTATGATGAAAGTTACTTCTATACTTGTTAAAATTCTTTACACAACTTTTTTTCAACCTTATATAATTTTCATAATGACATAATAATTACTATAAAATAACGTTCGGAGAAAATTTGGAGCAAAAAAAATCCCTTTGGTTAAAAAGGGATTGATTTTGAATAACTATAGCTTTTATGAGTTGATAATCAGATCTGCTTTTGTTTTTACGAGATCAATTACCTTACATTCGGCTTCTTTGAAATTTTCCATGATTAATCTTGCAGTGAGGTAGCAGACTGTCGATTCTGCTCCCTGGTTCAGGTTTACATTTTCTTTTTCAAGACCGTCGTATCCACCGCCGCTCACAGGGTTGTACATAATCTGGTTTAAATGGTTCTTTCCTAAAAACCAGTTAAAAGCAGTTTTCATATAATCTTTGTATAATGGGTTTTTAAAGGCGTTATAAAAACCGTTCAAAGTCTGAATAATGTACGAAACATCAATTGGCTGTTCTCCATATTCATGCGGTTGTTCGTTTTTGTGGTACCATCCGTTATTAGAAATTACTTTGAAACCTTTTTTTGTAAACATTTTTGAAAGAAGGAAATCCAGCGATTCCAAAGCTATTTTTTTATAAATTGGTTTGTTGGTTACCAGATAGGCATAGAGCATAGATTCGGGAAGGATACCGTTTCCGTAAGTCAGATAATTTTCAAACCATTTCCAGTCTTTGGTAGCATGAATTTCATAATTTGAAACCAGTTTTGCATTCAGTTTATTGATAATTGCCGAAACGTACAAATTAGGAATTACAGAATTATAAAGATAAAGTCCTTTTGTAGCAAATCCAATGGAACGCGGTGACTGAATAGTCTCTGCCCAAGGCAAACTTTTCAAAAAGCATTCTGTCGCTTTATTTACAATATTTTCAGGCAGGATATCTTTTAGGGCAATAACACTTCCTAAAGCCCAAATTCCTCTTGCGTTCGAATCTTCCAGATTAACTTCTGCATTTTGTTCTACATGTTCTCTGTTGTGTTCGTCTACATAATTGATGAAACTTCCGTCCGGTTTTTGACAGCGGTTTATAAAATCCAGATAAATCAGGATATAAGGCAAATCGTCTTTGTCGCCGGTCAATTTGTAATGCATGCCAAGAGCCACCAGCGCACGTGCATTATCGTCTAAAGTATAACCCGTAGACAAATCAGGAATTGATATTTTGCAGAACTGAACAATGCCTAGTTCAGTAGTCATTTTTTTGATGTGTGCCAATTGAACATCTGGATAATCAAATTCAATTGCAGTTTCGTTTTCAATTAGGGTTTTGTAGGTATTCATATGGATAATAGCTACGTTTTCCCATGATGATGCACGCGTTTTGGCAAAAGCATTTTTACCCATTTCTTCTCTTAAATGATCATCAGAAAGCAGTTTTAATGTTGCTTCTGCAAACTGATCCACATTTCCGATATCAACTAAAATTCCGCAGTCAGATGTCAAAACCTCTACAGTGTGTGGAATTTTTGATGCTACCAGCGGGCAGGCACAGCTCATGGCGTAAGAGAAAGTGCCGCTCACTGCCTGATTAGGGTCTTTTGAGGTAAATAAATAGATGTCTGCTGCTTTTAGGTAATTTAAAAGTTCCTCAGTATCTAAATATTGATTGATGAAACGAACATTATTATGCAGATTTAATTCATCAACAAGGGCTTCCAGTTTATCACGATATTTATCGACACCATCAACAATCAGATTGGGATGGGTTCTGCCAATAATTAAATAAAGCACATTTGGTTCTTTTTTTACAATTTTGGATAAAGCCTGCAGACCGGTTTCAATATTTTTTCCTTCACCTAAAAGCCCAAAAGTAGCTAGTACCTTTTTGTCTTCAAAGCCAAATTTCTGTTTTGCCTGTTCAGGGGTTTCATAAACCACGACGTGGGTTCCATGGGGTACACAGGTAATAATTTCTTTCTGAATATCGTAATCTCTAATAAGTATATCACGGGACTGATTTGTCATTACAAAAACCGAATTGCTGTAAGAGAGCAACAGTTTTACAAATGTTTTCAGTTCAGGATTCGGATTCTGGATAACACTATGAAAAGTAAATGTTACCGGTTTTTTTATCACATTTAAAAACTCTAATAAATGATCTCCATAATTACCGCTAAATAAACCAAATTCATGCTGAATATGAACAAGTTTTACCAAATTGTCTTTATTGATTTCTTCAGCAACTCTAGTATAATCTTCCTTGTCAGTTGTGTTTAAAGTAAAGGCCTGTGTTGGTTTTTCTTTCGGAGATTTTACCAATTCGCAAATTTCACAGCTAATTGAATTTCCGTAGACATCCATAATTCCTTTTATGGTATCCTGTGTATAAGTAGCAATACCACATTGTGTTGGCGGATAAGTAGACAGGAAAACTATTTTCGATTTAATTTTTTGTAGCGTCTTCATGGGATTTCTTTTTTAGTTCGTTTAATAAATCGTTAAGGTTCAAAGAGACCGCAGTGATTTTGTCGTCTGCAGCACCGTAATGCAATATTTTATCAAAGATTTTAAATTTTTATTTTTTAAAATTAGAAATCAGGGACGCCTGAAATTAATCCAATACATTAAAAAATTGACTCGAAAGATTATTTATGGGAATTATATAAGAAAGTGGTTTTGTAAAATAATTTTTATAAAACCATTTTTTAAAGTTAAAAAAAAAATCAATAGGATTAAAGTTAAATGTTTGATTATGTGATATTTGAGTAAATATGAAATTAAGTACCTGCCTTTTTATGAATTGAAGATAAAGCGACTGAAAAAGAGGTTCTTATTTATTAAAAAAGCAAAATGACTACAAAATCTCAGGAAAAATTAATGCAGCTTTTACTTACTAAGCCTGAACAAGCGATAGAAAAACTGGATTTGGTTTATGTAAGTGATAAATCCATGCCAATCGAAAGATGCAGGGAAGGAGATGTTTTTGTTTATAAAAAAAATGGCAGATGCATTAAACAAAAATCAGAACTTAAACGCATTAACAGTCTGGTGCTTCCTCCTGCATGGGTGAATGTGAGGATTTCCGAATTATCAAACGGACATTTACAGGCGGTTGGCCTTGATGATAAAAACAGAAAACAATACCGTTATCATTCGAAATGGAATTTAATCAGAAATCAGACTAAGTTTTATAAAATAGCCGATTTTGGAAGAAAGCTGTCTTTTATAAGAAAAAGGGTTGATGCTGATTTAGAAAAAAAAGAATGGTCGAAAGATAAGGTTGTAGCTCTTGTTATCCGGTTAATGGAGGAAACGCATATTAGGATTGGAAATGAAAAGTATGCCAAAGACAATAAATCGTATGGGCTTTCTACTTTGCGAAAAAGACACATTAACATCAATAAAAATGCCATACGATTTGAATTTATAGGCAAAAAGGGCAAACAGCATTCAATTACAATCCGCAACAAGCAGCTGATTAAATTAGTGAGTAAATGTGAAGAAATTCCGGGTTGGGAAGTTTTTAAATATTATGATGAAAACGGAGAAAGAAAAATTCTCGACAGTCATATGGTCAATGTTTACCTTCACGAAATATCTGGGGAATATTTTAGTGCCAAAGATTTCAGGACATGGTCAGCCTCGGTTATTTTCTTTGAAACCTTAATGGAACTTGGAATAACTAATGACGAAAAAGAAATTAAGAAAAACATCCTGACCGCTTTTGATATAACGGCAGAAGCTTTGGGAAATACCCGAAATGTCTGCAAAAACTATTATGTACACCCGCTGTTGCTTTCAACTTATGAAGACGGAACGATAAAAGAATATTTTGATAAGGTTAAAAAAAGCCGCAGCAACAAACAATATTTCTCTCGTACAGAAACAGCATTTTTAGAATTAATTAATCATTACCAGCCTTTATCTATCTAAAAGAATAGAATTTTTTAGCAATAAAAGCAATCGGAAAACCAATGCAGGTAATGATAATTAAAATAGAGATAAGTAAAGGAAAGTCTAAATGTTTGTCGGGAAGCTTAGGAAATGCAATTGGAAGAACAATCAAATTCATGATGCTCCAGGCAAAAAGTCCATATAAAGTTCCGGACAAAAAAGCATTTTTTTTAAGAAATGGAAAATTAGGGTAGATGGTAAAATAAAACCATGCAAATACAAAAGCTATGAAATAATGAAGCCCCAATCCATAAAATACCATTTCCGAACCGCCTGTATAAGCTTCTTTTTTGAAAATACCACTGGCAATAGACCGTAGGATTTTTGTTGGATGAAGTTTGGTTAAAATGAAAGAATAAAAAGTAATTGCTGCTACAAGATCCATTGTTCCTGCTACTAATCCGGCCAAAAAAATGGCTCCGCCTTTTGCTTTCATATAAATATCTTTTTATGGATTGAGAAGCTAATTTACAATTTATTTAAATATTTTAAGATGTTATTTAGTTGATTTGTATGGCGTTGCGTATGAATAAGTCCGGAATTAATCCATTCAAAAATGGTAAAGGTTTCAAAACCCGGAACCTGAAAATCCTGACAGGTGAGTGTTAAATCGTAAGTTTCAGAAGCTTTTAATAAATCAGATTCTATTTCGAGGATTTTTATGGTCAGTGAATTTTTAGAATATTCTTTTGCTTCGGGTTTCAAAAAATCGGGCGAATCCATTTTGGTATTAAAATCGAGAAAAATTCGTTCGAGTTCAGAAACGTGTTCATCGTATTTACGAATTTTCTTTTTAGTATTTCCGGCAAATAATTCAGGATAACCTGAACAGCCCAGAATAATATGCTGAATGACCTGTCCAGCCGTCCAGCTGTTTTTATAAGGAATTGTATTTAAATCTTCCTGTGAAAATGAAGAAACTGTTTCATTCAGTTTTTTAAATGTTTCAATGATGTTATTTTGGACAGTTTCTTTCATTTTTACTAAAGATTATGTTTCTTATTCGAGTATTGAGGTGATCCACCAGACGTTTCCAAAAGGATCAAGTACGCCACAGGATGTGAGGAAATTTTTTGTAGCAATATCCATTACATTTTTTGAACCCCACTCCAGAGCTTTTCGATACGTTTGCTCAGCATTTGGAACATAGACAAATAAATGGGCTGTTTGTTTTCTCCAGTCATTATTTACATCAGATATCATAATGGTATTGCCATTAATGATAATTTCGCCATGCATAACGGTTTTGTTTTCACGCAAAATTTCTCTGCTTCCTTTTTCAGCACCGAAAACTTTTTGCGTGAAATCGATAAATTCTGAAGTATTTTCTAAAATTAAATATGGAATTATGCTTTGATGATTTTCCGGTAAATTCATTTTGTAAGATTTTAAAGATTGATAGGTATCTCAAATTTACAAATAAAATATTTAATGTTTTGTAAAACAGTTTGTTATGTTTTTTTTGTAATTAGGAAAGAACTTCACAATGATAACCATGCGACCTGAGAATTTCTATTATGGTATGGCTGCAAATAGACAGAGCATAAACCCGCAGAATCTTATCGCAGTCTTCAAGGTCAAAATTGATTGTGCTGTCTGGAAAATGTTCCAAAAGTTTTTTCACAATCATTTGAGACTGTTCTGTTTCCTGGACATTGGTTTTAAAAACTTCTATCATCGTTTATAAATTTACGAAGCGATGTTTTTGTATTGTTCTATTTTATGATAATAGATATATGAAAGTGCTAAAATCAATAAAATGATCAAAGGGAAAAAGCCTTCAAAAGTAATTCCGTCAACGGCAAAATGACTGATGGAAGCAAAGATAAAATCGAAGCCGAAACCTGAATAAGCCCATTCTTTTACATTGTTTGGAACTTGTGGAATAACCAATGCGAGAACTCCCAATATTTTGAAGACAACCAAGGCATTTCCAAAATATTCAGGATAGCCCAAATGTCTGATTCCTTCTTTAGCCAATTCTGTCTGCGATGTCAATGCCGGCATTACGCCTTCAAACAGAAAAATAAGAATTGTGGTTGTCCAGAAAATGATTTTTGCTTTTTTCATTTGTTTTGTAGTTAAATTATTAATTTAGTTTTAAGTGATAACGATAAAATTTACCTCATAATTTAGTGTCATCCTGAGCGGAGTCGAAGGCTTTATGGTTTGAAGGCTTCGACTCCGCTCAGCCAGACATTATTTGAATTAACTCTTAATGTCTAAATACAAAGCTACAATTCTAATTTTCTGATAAAACGGACATTTCTGACTATTTTAGGGGCATTTGGGACAAGATTATGTTAGTTGTTAGTTGTGATGGACTTACTATACTGCTGTCAATCGTGAGAAACTAAAAATATCTATAAGCAACTCTGAGCATTTGGAATTTGGAGCTTTAAATATTGGAATTTAAAATATAGTTCTTAATCAAAAACAAATCCTCAAAACCCAATCTGTTATAAATAGCTTTTCCCATTGCAGAGGCTTGCAAATGTGCAGTTTCAGCATTTAAATCGACGGAAATATTCATTGCAAATTTCATGATTTCCTCGGCGTAGCCTTTTCTGCGCATTTCGGGAATTACACCCACACCATGAATACCCATGTCATTTCCGGTTTGATAAAGCATAAAAGTTCCAATTGGTTTTTCTTCAAACTTAACCAAATAGAAATGCACGTTTTGATAATCCTGAATTAAAATTTCTTTGCAGATGACGTAACCAAAGGCATTCGGGTAAACATCGGCCCAGATTTTGGCATCTTCTTCGTTAGTAACTTTTTTGAAAGTCAGCTGGTTTTGAAGCGTGAATTTTTGTTTCAGTTTTAAAAACATACCTACTTGCTCGTTTTTGATCTCAAAACTATTTTGTTCTAAAAGTTCATTCGAGTTACTTCCAAAAATATCCCAATACGGAATTACCAAACCTGAATTATTTTTTTCAATTTGAATAATGTTTGTAAGATCTGTTGAGGTAATATCTTGCTTAGACCATAATTTATTGGGCCAGCCTGAATTTTCTATTTTGCAGTATTCGATTGAATCATTTTTGTGGAAGGCAAGGAAAGGAGTTCCAACTGTTTTCCAAAACCCGGTTAGATTGTCAATATTATCTTTGATGAGGTTTATGTTTTTCATTTTTGAATATCGAATTTTAATAATAGAGCCAAGATAAATTTAGCCGTTTTGAAAAACCTTTACATATGTTGATTTATAAATCTTTTTCAAGATTTTTTCGGATTCGGCTTAACTGAGTTGGTGTGATGCCTAAATGTGAAGCTATATGTAGTAACGGAATACGGTCAGCAATGTCAGGATGTTTCTCAAGTAAGTTGACATATCTTTCGGTGGCGTTTTGCATAACTAATGCAACTTCTCTTTGTTCTTTTTCTATAATCCAGTTTTTTTCTAAATGTGCGATATAGAAGTTTTTGAGATCATCGTTTTGGTTAATCAGCTCAATGTATTTTTTATAATTGATATTGATTAAAACACAGTCTTCCAAAGCTTCAAGGGTAAAATTAGAAGGTGTCTGCAGCATCAATGAAACTTTGGAACCGGCAAACACATTTTCGGGAAAGAGGTTTTTGTTGTAGAAATTTCCCTGTTGGTCTGTAATGAATGCTCTCAGAATCCCTTTTGCTATAAAATGCAGGTTTTTAGCAATTTCTCCGTTTTGTAATAGTGTTTCGCCTTTTTTTAATGTTTGGAATTCTGCAATTTTTTCAATCAGTTTCCAGGATTTTTCAGAAATAGGGGAGTAACTTTCAATAGCTAGTTTTAGGTTGTTGAGGTATGTTTGGTTGTTGAAAGGCATTTTTTTTTTAGCTTTTATGGAAGACTAAAAATAGATAAGTTTTTTGTTTGATGCAAGCTGTGTGATAGCTCTCGCAAAGGCGCAATTTTTTTTAAGTCTTTCTTAAGAATAAACTGCAATATTTCTTATAAAAATCGGTATACTAGCCCTGATAGAAGTGAAAATCCTTTTGTGGCGGGGTTCGCCACAAAAGATTGTAGCGGATAGCAGGAAACAGCTCCTAAAAAAAAACGCTATGAAACCAAAAGTCCCACAGCGTTTAAGAATTTTATCAGAATGTATTTTACTCGTAACAAGTATAATCTATCTTGATGGTTTTGGCTTCGTTGTCTTTTGTGAAATTAAAGGTATCAACCAAATTGTAATCATCTAAATGAAATGTTCCCCATAGCTTGTAATTATCATTTTGATCTGCACGTTCAGCTTCGGAGTAATATTTGTCGAAGGTTCTGTCATCCTTTTTCTCTATTTTGGATTTTCTGAATTGAAGAACTTCCTTGTCCTGATAGGAGGTATAGGTATGAATAAACGGAAATTTGTTATTTGCACCGCCACAGTTATGTGTCCATACAACATTATTGATGTAATACGAAATGCAGTTGTTTTCGAATTTTTCTTCCACAAAAGTATTCATGTATGAAAACTTGTCATCAATCATAAGTGTATATGATTTTTGCAGTAGTTTGCCGTTTTCAAGCCAAAATACTCTGGTTTCATTGGCATCTCCAACATTCTCCGTAAATATCATTTTGTTATCATCATAATTGATTGTAGAGGCAGTCTGATCCTCTTTTATGATTTTTATGAGCATGCCGTCTTTGTAGACGAGTTCTTTTTTGCTTTTGTTCTTTCCTTCGCGATCATAATAGGTTATGGATGTTGGGAATCCTTCGTTATTGAAAGAAATACTTTTTAAAGGGATTCGGACTCCTTTCTTTTTAAGGAAATAGGAATCCAGCGTTTTTAATTTTGCAGCTCCCTGCTGAAAAACAGGTATATTGTCTGCTCCAATATCAGGAAAAGGCAAGGAGTAACCGCCTAGAAGCTCTTTCATGACCTCTTTGGATTTTGGAGTAATCTTATTTTTACCTTGTAATGAAGCAACTTCTTTTTTATACTTTTTGGTATTAACAACGTACGATGATTCTTTTTTTGATTTCAACTGGTCCGCTACAAACTCGGTAGCCATTCTTGTTCCTTCCTTAACCTGAACTTTATCATCAATTTTTCCGCTCCAGTAAGCAAAAGCCTGAAAAGATTGCCCGTCTCCGGTAATATCGAGTGTTTGTTTGTTTTCGAAAAGGACGTAAGTGTATTTGGTAATGTTTATGATTTCAAGGTTTTCTTTTGGAAAATTGCGTTTCAATTCTGCTTTTTCAGAATTGTCATCGCTGCCTGCATATACTGTATTTCCTTGTGAAGAATATTCGTTTACATCGACTAAAAAAACATATTTTTTCCCTTTTTGTATTTGTAAAGTATCCGGTATGATCTTTTCAGCTTTTACTTCTATAGTTACTGCCTCTTCCTGAACTGCTGTAGTTTTAGCTTTAGATACGGGCTTTTTTTTACCTTTTTTTTGAGAATATCCCTGAAATGATAGTGTGAGAATGAGAAGGATGCTTAATAAATGTTTCATTTTTAATAAGTTGAATATTTTTTTATTTATAATTTCTTACAAATATAATTATTTTGAATATTAAAAAATAATCATTTTCTTATAATTTAACCAAAATTCACCATTTATTGAAATTGGATTTGTAAAATTTTATATAAAACATTTTCTTGTTTTACCTTCGATGAAAAAAAATGCTATGAAACCAAAAGTCTAACAACGTTTAAAAATTTTATTCGTAATAGGTATAATCTATCTTGATGGTTTTGGCTTCTTTGTCTTCTATAAAATTATAAGTTTCGAGTAAATTAAAGTTATCTAAATAAAACGTCCCCCATAGTTTGTAATTATCATTTTGATCTGGGTGTTTAGCTTCGGAGTAATATTTTTCAAATGTTCGTTCTCCTTTTTTTTCTAATTTGGATTTTACGTAGTGAATAACTTCTCCATTTTGAAAGGATTTAGTAGTATGTTCGTAAGGAAAAAGTGTATTTTGACCACTGCAATCTTTTGACTCTAATGCAGTATTGATATACCGGGATATACAATTATTTTCAATTTTTTCTTCACTATAACTATTCATGTATGAAAATTTATCGTCCCTCATTAAAATATATCTCTTTTCTAAAATTTTGCCATTTTCGAGCCAGAAAATAAATATTGCATCAGTTTCGTTAACAATATCATAAATAATCATTTTATTGTCGTTGTAAGTAATGGGGGTAATTTGGTTTTCTCCATCTATGATTTTTGTAAGTAATCCATCATTGTAGACAAAAGTTCTTTTACTATTAACTTTTCCTTCATCATAATAAGTCGTGGAGGTTGGTAATCCTTCCCTATTAAAAGAAATACTTTTTAAAGGGATTCGGACTCCTTTCTTTTTAAGGAAATAAGAGTCCAGTGTTTTTAATTTTGCATTTTCCATCTGGCAAACAGGCAAATTGTTTGTTTCAATATCTACAAAAGGTAATGATTGACTGTTTAGCCAATGCTTCATAACTTCTTTTGATTCTGAAGTAATTTTGTTTTTGCTTAATAAAGCAGCCACTTCTTTTTTATACTTTCGGGTATTAACAACATACGATGATTCCTTTTTTGATTTCAACTGCTCGGCTACAAATTCGGTTGCCATTCTTGTTCCTTCCTTAACCTGAACTTTATCATCAATTTTTCCGCTCCAGTAAGCAAAAGCCTGAAAAGATTGCCCGTCTCCGGTAATATCGAGTGTTTGTTTGTTTTCGAAAAGGACGTAAGTGTATTTGGTAATGTTTATGATTTCAAGGTTTTCTTTTGGAAAATTGCGTTTCAATTCTGTTTTTTCAGATTCTTCGTCATTGTCTTGATAAACGGTGGTATATCCTTTTGAAGAATTTTCATTAGCATCGATTAAAAAAACATACTTTTTTCCTTTTTGTATGTGTAAGGTGTCCGGTATTATTTTTTCAGCTTTTGCCACCATTTCTGGAGTCAAAACCAAGTCAGGAACTGAAGTAGTTTTAGCTACGGGCTTTTTTTTACCTTTTTTTTGAGAATATCCCTGAAATGATAGTGTGAGAATGAGAAAGATGCTTAATAAATATTTCATTTTAATAAGTTGAATATTTTTTATTTGTAATCTCTTACAAATATAATTCTTTTGAATATTAAAAAATAATCATTTTTCTTATAATTTAATCGGTTATTTGATAATTTGTGAGAAATTTGCTCTTGTGAAATGTATGAAAAACATTCTGTTCCTTATATATCATAAAAAATCAAAAAACGCCATGAAACCAAAATGGTCCCACAGCGTTCTCCTCTCAAAAAATAAATAATTAACGGGTAATGTAACAGGTATTATTTCCAGCCACCGCCAAGAGCGCGGTACAAATCTGTATTGGCTGTAAGTTGTTGTCTTTTTATATCGGCAAGTTCTAGTTCACTTTGTAAAAGATTTGCTTGAGCTGTTAAAACTTCTAAGTATTCTGCCATACCATTTTGGAAAAGCAGGTTAGAGTTCTTAATCGCCTGTTGTAACGTTTTTACTTTCTCTTTCAGAAAAGTTTCCTGTTGCTGTAGTTTTTCCACTTTCACCAAAGCATCCGAAACTTCACTAACGGCAACTAAAACTTGTTGTCTAAAAGCTAAAACCGCTTTTTCTCTTTCTGCAACAGCAATATTATATTGTGTTCTTACTTTTTTGTTGTTCAGGATTGGCTGTGTTAAACCTCCAGCCACAGTTCCGAATAGAGAAGCTGGAATATTGAACCAGCTGCTCGTTTCGAAAGAGTTCAAACCGCCTTGAGCCGTAATTCTGAGAGCTGGGTATAAATCCGCTTTCGTGATACCGACATTTGCGTTTGCTGCTTTAAGTGCCAGTTCAGCACTTTTTACATCTGGTCTTCTGCTTACTAATGAAGACGGAATTCCAATTGAAGGATTGCTTTTAATTTCGATTGAATTTAAAAGAATAGTTCTTTGTTTTGAATTCGGAAAAGAACCAGTCAAAACACTTAAAGCATTTTCCTGAATTGCAATGTTTTGTTCCAATAACGGAATCAATTGCTCTGAGTTTAATTTTTGTGCTTCAGACTGTTGAATTGCTAAAGTAGTGACCTGACCTGCATCATATTTCAATTTAATGATTTTAGTCGTGCTGTCATTTAACTTTAAATTCTGCTGTGCAATTTTTAACTGCGCATCCAGCATCAATAAGTTGTAATATCCTCTTGAAACATTAGCGACAATATTGGTCTGCAAAGCTTTTTTTACTTCTTCAGATTGAAGATATCCTGCGTAAGCTCCTTTCTTTTGGTTTCTGATCTTTCCCCAAATATCAGCCTCCCAAGAAAGTGAAGCTCCAGCAGAATAGTCGTCAATATGTTTTTGCCCCAAAGCTTGATTCAAGTTCATTCCTGTAAAACTATTGTCGGAAGGATTGCTTGTGCTTGCGTTTACAAATAAATTTACCTGAGGAACATTTCCCCATTTTGATTGTGTAAAACGGTATTGCGCAATTTCAATATTTTTTTGTGCAATAAGCAGATCGTTATTTCGGGTAACCGCGCTGTCGATTAACTGAACAATATCTTTCTCTGTAAAGAAGTTTTTCCACTCAATATCGGCAATACTAGTGGTATCACTCGAAACCGATGCACTCCTGAAATTCTCAGGAAATGCATCTTTTGGAGTTTCAATATCCTTAGAGACTTTACAGGATATTAAAGTCGTGATCAGAATGGCGAAGGTCACGATTTTGGTTATATAATTTTTCATTGTCTTTTTATTAGATTTCTTTATCCGTTGGGTGTGATTTTTTTTAAACACATAGAAACATAGTTTTAGAGGGTTTAAAAAAGGCGTTTCACTTGTTTTAAATGCACATAGTTTTGCTATGTGTGGAAACTAGTTTCTTCTAATCTCTTTTTTCAACATAAAATATATTATCTATGTTTCTATGTGTTTATTATTTTCTCAACAGATTATATTTCTGTACAAGTATCTTTTCTGGTTTCAAGATCTCTTGAGAGTCTGTACGATATATATCCGATGCCAAATATGATGGCTACTAAAATGGTTGTGATATAGTTTTCCATATTTTATTTTTCTTCTTCATTATGAATTACAGCAATAGGTTTGCCGCTGAATTTTTCTTGTAAATGCTGGAATACAATAAATAATACTGGAATAATAAATAATCCTAGAATTACTCCTGAAAGCATTCCACCCGCTGCTCCAATACTAATCGAGTGATTTCCCTGAGCCGATGGTCCTTTGGCACTCATCATTGGTACAAGACCAACTACGAAAGCTAGAGAAGTCATGATAATTGGTCGCAGACGTAATTTTGCAGCTTCAATAGAAGCTTTTACCAAGGCTTGTCCTGATTTTCGTTTCTGAACCGCAAATTCCACAATCAAAATGGCATTTTTGGCGAGAAGTCCGATCAGCATGACAAGAGCAACTTGTACGTAAATGTTGTTTTCGATTCCAGTGAAACCAATAGCCACAAATACTCCAAAAATACCTGCAGGGATTGATAAGATTACAGCCAAAGGCAAAATGTAACTTTCGTACTGTGCAGCAAGTAGGAAATAAACGAATATCAAACACAGTAAAAATATAGTTGCAGATTGTCCTCCAGACGAAATCTCCTCACGAGTCTGGCCCGAGAATTCAAACCCGTAACCTGCAGGTAATTGTTGTGCGGCTACTTCTTCAATGGCTTTAATGGCATCTCCGGAACTAAATCCTGGTTTCGGAATGGCATTAATCGAAATTGAATTAAACAAATTGTATCTAGAAGCGGTTTCAGAACCATAAATACGAGATAGTTTTACTAAAGTATTTATAGGCACCATTTCGCCGTTTTTATTTTTAACGAAAACACGATCAATAGCTGTTGGATCGGCTCTGTCGGCGATATCGGCCTGAACTACAACTCGGTAATATTTACCAAAGCGGTTAAAGTCAGATGCCTGTGCGCTACCAAAATAAGCCTGCATGGTTTGTAAAATGTCTTTTACATTTACGCCTAATTGATTAGCTTTTTCGTCATTGATATCCAACTGTAATTGAGGATAATCTGCTTTGAAAGAAGTAAAGGCAACGGCAATTTCTGGACGTTTCATTAATTCGCCGATAAAATTCTGAGAGATTCCACTGAATTTATCCAGTTTTCCTCCCGTTTTATCCTGAAGAACCAAATCCAAAGCCTCAACATTACTAAATCCAGGAACCGTTGGGAAACTGAATACGAAGAAACTTCCTCCCGAAATTGAACCTAGTTTACCGCGAACCTGATTCATAATTTCGTCAATGTTTTTCACTTCTCCGCGATCTTCGTTTGGTTTCAATAAAACAAAAACTACTGCAGAAGATGGACTTGTTGAATTGGTCAATAAGTTGAAACCTGAGATCGCTGTTACGAATCTTGAAGCGTCTAAACCTCTTAAAGTATTCTCAGCTTCGGTCATTACTTTTTGAGTTCCGTCAAGTGAAGTTCCCGATGGAGTGTTTACAGCAATCGCAATAAATCCTTGATCTTCTGTCGGGATAAATCCAGCAGGAGTTGTTTTTACTAATAAAATAGTTGCAGCAGTAATAGCAGCCAATCCACCTAAACTCAACCATTTTTTTCTGATTAAGAATTTAATTCCGCCAACATAACGGTTGGTAAGCGATTCAAAACTGCTGTTAAAAGCACTAAAGAATTTTTCTTTAAATCCTTTTTTCTCGTAAGGTGCATCGTGATCGTGAGCTCCGTGATTATCTTTTAAAAATAATGCAGCAAGAGCTGGACTCAAGGTCAAGGCATTAACAGCCGAAATTACAATTGCAATTGCCATTGTAAAGGCAAACTGACGATAGAAAACCCCTGTTGAGCCTTCCATAAAACCAACCGGCAGGAATACAGCAGCCATTACCAGCGTAATCGAGATAATAGCACCCGTGATTTCGTGCATTGCTTCATGAGTTGCGATTTTTGGAGACAGATGTTTGTGCTCCATTTTCGCATGCACCGCTTCGACTACCACAATGGCATCATCGACCACAATACCAATCGCTAGAATTAAAGCGAAAAGCGTTAAAAGGTTGATCGAGAATCCGAATAACTGCATGAAGAAGAACGTTCCTAAAATTGCTACAGGTACAGCAATAGCCGGGATTAAAGTTGATCTAAAATCCTGAAGGAAAATAAATACCACAATAAAAACCAGAATAAAAGCTTCGACTAAAGTGTGCTCCACTTGTTCGATAGATTGGTCAAGAGAAACTTTTGTACTGTAAAATATATTGTGTTTTATGCCTTTTGGAAAATCTTTAGAAGCCTTTTCCATCATTTTATTGATCGCAATCTGAATGTCATTCGAGTTAGAACCCGCTAACTGAATCACCCCAATTACAATTCCTTTTTTACCATTCAAACGAGTTAAACTGTTGTAAGAGTAAGCTCCCAATTCAACTCTGGCTACATCTTTTAAACGAAGAACAGAACCGTCTGCGTTGGAACGAATAGCAATATTTTGATAATCTTCTGGTTTGGTAAGTTTACCTTTGTATTTAATAACGTATTCAAAAACTTCTTTGCTTCGCTCTCCAAATTTACCTGGAGCCGCTTCCAAACTCTTATCTTGAATCGCGCCCATTACTTCGCTTGGCGTAACATTATGAGTAGCCATTTGTGTTGGGTTTAACCAAACACGCATAGAGTAATCTTTTACACCTCCAAAAATACTGGCAGAACCTACACCCGGAATACGTTTCAATTCGGGAATTATATTGATTTGAGCATAGTTAGCAACAAAAGTCTGATCGTATTTTGCTTCATCTTCGGTATACATACCAATCGCCATGATGAAAGAATTTTGTTGTTTTGCCGTGATAACACCTTGCTGTACCACCTCGGCAGGTAATTGACTTGTCGCTTGTGCCACACGGTTCTGAACGTTTACCGCTGCCTGATCGGCATCTGTTCCCAGTTTAAAGAAAACAGTAATCGCTAATGTACCATCGTTACTGGCTGTAGAACTCATGTACGTCATGTTTTCTACACCATTTATAGATTCTTCCAAAGAAGGTGCCACAGAACGTAAAACCGTTTCTGCGTTAGCTCCAGGATATACCGCCGTAACCAAAACCGATGGAGGCGCAATATCTGGAAACTGTTGTAAAGGCAGTTTAGTTAAACCCAGTACCCCTAAGATCACCAATAGAATGGAGATTACAGTTGCCAGTACCGGTCTTTGTATAAATATTTTGAACATTTTATTTTAAAATTATTTTTTGTTAGTTACTTCGGCAACTTTAGCTGTTTTTTCAGGTTGAATTGCTTGTCCGTCCTGTAATTTGTCAATACCGCTTAACACGATTTGATCACCAGTTTTCACACCGTCTTTGATTAAATAATTCGTACCGTTTTTCCCCACAACGGTAATAGGCATTTTGGTTACTTTGTTGTCTTTTCCAACAGTAAACACAAATACTTTATCCTGCATTTCTACAGTAGCCGATTGTGGCACTAAAATCGCATCGTTGTGATTTAATCCTAAACGGATTCTTCCTGTGTTTCCAGAACGCAATGTTCCGTTTGTATTTGGGAAAGTCGCTCTAAGGGTGATAGCACCTGTAGTTTTATCAAATTGACCGTCTACCATATCAATTTTCCCTGTTTTTGGATAATCAGTATTATCAGCTAAGATCAAGTTAACTGGAGGTAATTTTTTGATTTTATCACCTAAAGAATTCCCAGCATATTTTGATTTAAAGTTGATGAAATCTGTTTCGCTCAAAGAGAAATAAGCAAAAACTTCATGAACATCAGACAAAGTTGTCAAAGCTTCAACATCTGAAGCCGAAACCAAACTTCCTTGTTTTTTAGGCAGTCTTCCGATATAACCGCTTACAGGAGCCGTTACGTTTGTGTATCCTAAATTAATTTTAGCAGAACCTACCATTGCTTTTGCCTGCTCAATATTAGCAGCAGCAATTTTTTGAGAAGCTTTAGCTGTTTTTAACTGATAATCAGAAACTACTTTGTTTTGTACAAGAGGAGTTAGTTTATCAACCTCTAAATTAGCGTTGATTAAAGCCGCTTCAGCTGCATGAAGACTTGCCAAAGCATTGTTTAACTGCTCACGGAACGGACGCTCATTGATTTTAAACAAAGTCTGTCCTTTGTTTACATAAGCACCTTCGTCAACAAAGATTCGGTCAAGATTACCGCTTACCTGTGGACGAATCTCCACGTCAACAGTTCCTTGTATAGAAGCAGGATATTCAGCGTCAGTAGTTGTATTTGCACTTGTAATGGCCAAAACGGGTAAAACCGGTGGAGGCGGAGCCGCTGGACCTTGATTTTTATCGGCACAGCTGCTTAAAACTAATGCCAGAATAAAACTGGTTATAATTACATTTTTCATTTTCATAGTGGTTTTAATTGGTTGAACATTTTCTCGGATTAATTCTTGGGGCATTCTGGCATTCTCGGGATTCATATTTAATTGAATTAAATTATCTAACGTTGTTAAGTAAATGTGCGCAAACTTTCAAACTTTAATCATTTTCAATTCTCTTCTTAAACCAGCATTAAAATATTTAACGGTGTTAAGTAAAAGTCTAAAAAAAGAGCTTTATTACCTCTATTAAATTTTCTAACAGTGTTAAGTGGAAGTTATAAAAAAAAGGATTCTATGTTATCCCGTTTAAATCATTTTACACTGTTAAGTAAAATTGAAAATTTTTTTATTGTATGGATTTGATGATACCACCAATGGCATCCTTCAAAATTTGAGCATTAATTGTTTCTAAAATATCACTTTTGTTAATGATGTTGATGGCGATTAAACCATGAATAACAGAAAAGAAAGTGAAGTACTTTTGTTTTATGATATCTTGACTCGGATTGCTGTCTTTCATTACTTCAGCAATTACCTGAGTGAATAATTTGTAAGGTCCCTCCTGAGCCGAACATCGTTGTGCACAGCAAGTCATTTGAACACCAAACATCAGTTGATACATTTCAGTATTAGTAAAAGCAAAGTCCCAATATGTCATCCACATGGCTTCTAATTGATCTTCGGGTTTTTCAAACTTATCTATTGCAGTCTGTAACTCTTTAGTCAGTTTAATAAAACCTTTGCCTGTCAGTTCTTCTAAAATTGCTTCTTTATTTGAGAAATATTCATAAATAATAGGAGCAGTATATTCGATCTTATCGGCAATTTTACGCATACTCAAACCATTCCAGCCTTCATCTTTTACGATATCATAAGCAGCGCCAAGAATATTATTTCTTGTCTCTTCTTTTTGTCTTAAAATTCGATCTTTGCTAGCCATTTTATTCAAGTATTAAATCGTTTAACACTGTTAGGCAAATGTATGGCGGTTTTTCGTATTACAAAATAAAAATATCATAATATTTTCTTATCGTACCATAGATAGATTGAAAAGACTTGATTTTATTGGGCTTTTGGTTTTTAAATATTTTTTAGGAGCAGAACATTTTTTGTTTTAAGAACGTTTTGTCCCGCTCTGCACTATATCTTTTTTGTTGAACCCCAACAAAAAAGGATGTCGTTTCGATCGGGGCTAAAAGAGAAAGTGTATTTTTTGTAAGAATTTTGTCGAATTTTCAAACTCTGACAAAGTTAGAAGCGAACAATTTTACTATTATTTCACAGGGGATTTTTCTGGATTTTGCGAAGTATGAAAAACAGCATTTAAAAATACAGTCTTCGATAATTCATCAACAATTAAAAACGCAACGTAAGGAAATTTTTTAAAAGGAAGATAGCGATCGATGGTTATTATCGTGAAACTGACAAAGTGGATTTATCTGTAAAGCTTTATAAACCTTTTTGTAATCATTAAGAAAGTTTAATGTAGCTTTCTTACTAGCTTTTAATACATAATATTCAATAGTTTCTTCAATAATTTTTTAAAGCAATTGGAGAAAAAATGACCTTACAATTCATACTTTTTCTTTAAATCAGTATAAATGGATTCGGCATGGGTGTAAAGTTTTTTATCTGAAGTTACTTGTTCATTTAAAATATGCTGCTGTTCTTCGGATAGTTCGTAAGGTTTCACATTTGCAATTTCAAATTTTTTTGTATACGCTGTGATATTAATTGCTTTCATGATTTTTAGAGTTTACTAAAATAGGTAAACAAAATTAAAACAAAAGTCTAATCTTCATGTTAATGATTATACATTATTTTTTATAACGTATTTATGTACGTCAATTTTTCGTAACATTGTCAAAAAAAATGAAAACATCAACTACCATAAAAACCGCAATTGCTGTATTGTTTTTTCAGCAAACAGCATTTTCTCAGGAAACTAAAAAAGAAACCGTTTCAACTGAACCAAAATACACCATCGAAAACTGCGTGAATCATTTTGAGCTGGACAAAGCGACCAAAACAAAAGTAGGGTATCAGTACTGGTTTGCTGATAAAAATTTCACACTCGAAAATACCCTCAAAATGAGTATTGTTGAGCCTGGTAAATCAACACACGCACCGCACCATCATCTGGAAGAAGAATTCTTTTATATTCTGGAAGGTTCTGCATCTTTTTATTTAGATGGTAAAACTGTAGTGGTTGGGCCCAATACAAGTTTATACTGCCCATCCAACGCAGAACATGGCATAAGCAATGCCGGAACTACCAATTTGAAATATTTGGTGATTAAGAAGGATTTGAGGTAACGGTTAATACTTTTCTGTCAGAAGGTCTGAAATACCACGATAAAAATGTAAGTGCTAAAAGTAATGTAGGACCAAAATATTCAATCGCACTGTCGCCAACAGCAAAATGGGAGAAAATTGCTCCGGTCATCGTAAAGAAAAAACCGGCATAAGCCCATTCTTTTAACAACCCTGATTTTGGAAGAAGTACTGCAACAGATCCTAACAATTTCCAAATACCAATAATAGTTAAGAAGTAGGCAGGGTATCCTAAATGCAGACTGGTTTTATCTACTTCTTCTTTCATTTTAACAAGCTGAACGATTCCGGTGGAGACCATTCCTAATACTAACCAAACGGTAGCAATCCAGTAAATAATTTTGTTCCTTTTTGACATTTTGATATTATTTTAGTGATGATATAATTTCCTGAAGTCGGTTATGGGCCATATTGATTCCCTGCGCAAAAGGCATTTGAAGAAGCTGATCCCTGAATTTAGGAGACTTAAATAATTGCAGTATTGTAAGCCTGCTGGTCGTTTCGGTTAACTTTTCAAATTCAAGGTATTCCAGCTGAACAGGGAATGGAGTATTTTCCATTTCAAAAGTCCGTGTGATTTTTTCATTTAAAACATACTCATGAATTACTCCGTTTGCCCTGAAAACGACATTGCCTTCATGTGAAGTTTCAAACTGATAACTACCGTGTTTTTTACTTTCGAGTTTAAGTACTTTAGTTCCCATCCATTGTTCAATCAGTTCCGATTCTGAATAGGCTTTAAACACTAATTCAACAGGAAGGTCAAATTCTCGGGTTATGGTCAATTCCTGTTTACCGTTTTCTGCGATTACCTTTGTTTTTTGTTCCATAGTTATTCTTTTTTATAATTTTTCATGATTTCTTCCAGTTTATTAAACTTATCATCCCACATTTTGCGGAAAGGCTCAAGGAAATCGGCTATTTCTTTCATTTTAGTCGGATTAAAATGATAATAAATTTCTCTTCCCTGCTGCTCTTGTCTCAGTAATTCACATTCCGTTAAAATCTGTAAATGTTTTGAAACCGTTGGTCTTGCAGTATCAAAGTTAGATGCAATAGCTCCGGCTGTCATTGATTGTGTAGTGAGCAGCAATAGTATCGACCTTCTTGTAGGGTCGGCAATGGCCTGAAATACGTCTCGTCTTAAATTCATTATGAAGTTATTTGACTACAAATATAAGTGTAGTTATTTGACTACGCAAATTTTTATGATGTTTTTTAGAAGAACAATACTTTGATGTTTAATGGTTTAATCGTAAAAAAAACAGCCTCAATTAAATTTCTTTAAATGAGGCTGTTTTGGAAGTTATAAAAGTTTTTTACTTTTTGATAAATTTTATAGCATTGCCGCCATTCAATTTCAAGAAGTAGGCTCCGTTAGTTAAACTTTGAATGTTGATTTTTGTATTGCTGTCTATTGTTCCGCTTTTTACTTCCGAACCCGAAACATTATATATTGCATAATTTTCTGTTTTAGTTAAGGCAGAAATCTGAATAAAATCTGATGAAGGGTTTGGGTATAATTTAATAGAATTATTTACTCCATTAAACTTGTCTGTTGACAATGTCAGTGTACTTCCTATCCAGTTTGAAGATGCACCGGTCAAAGCAAAATTATAAAGTGTTCCATTGTTAGAACCCAGTTCGTCAATCAGGCTGGTTTCTGATGTATTGTTTCCGTTGGCAGTTCCCTGGTTGAATTTATAGTAAGAAACTAAACCTGTCTGTGGCAAAGTTAGTCTGACAGATTTATTGGAATTGATTTCAGTTGCTGTTCTGGCGGTATTCCAAATACGTACTTCGGCTATATCTACATTCAAATATCTGCTATCAATATACGCAGCACCTATATATATATTAGGATTTGAATTCAAAACCACAGCACTAGCAACATTTAACTGATTATCCAAAACACCATCAACATAAAGAGCAGCTCCAACATTCTCATCTCTAACCAGGGCAACATGATGCCAGTTTCCATCAAAAAGATTAATATTACCGTTTAAGGTTTGATTAAGGCTTCCATCCCAAAAACTTAATTTATTGTTTAGAACAGAGAAAGCAAAATCATTGGCATTACCTCCAACATCTGAATCCATGATTCCGGCTCCCTGATAAGCTACAGATCCTGTAGGTGAATTGCTCAATAGTTTAATGTTGGCTTCTAATGTAAATGATGCTGTTGTAACATTGTTAATAGCAACAACATCATTAATACCGTCAAAATTTAGAGCGTTAGTTGACTGTGCATTCAGAGCGGCAGACAACAACATAAGTAATGATGCTAAAATGTAATTTTGTTTCATAGATTTAGGCTTTTAATATTTAATATAATTAGGGTATAGTTTACTTTTTTGAACTCTTTATTTATTTATAAAGCATAAAAAAAATACAGATCTATTCAGGTTTATTGTCCGAAAGTCTGATATTAATTAGAATAAAGAATTATGAAAACATATTTTTTTTGTCCGGCGAAAATACAACTTAAAATGTCATATAATCAAGGAAATAAGTGCGAAATCTTAAATATTTTTGCAGTTTTTGTAGTAGTTTTAAGATTATTCTTAGTTTTTGTGTTTTTGCTTAGTGGAAAACAAATAAGCAGGTTGTTTGTTAAATTTGATTAAGTATTTTTATTACGTCTTAGAACTATCTTTTTGAAGTTTTTTGGGAGAAAAGGTTCTTAGTTTTGTTCAAAAACAATTCCGTCTTTAATAATAATCTTGTCTGAAAGAAAGTTTTTGTAATTTTCAAAAGGACTTTTATCCCAGATAAGCAAATTGGCTTTTTTTCCTTTCTCAATCGAACCATATTGATCGTCAAGTTTTAGAGCTATTGCTCCGTTTAGGGTTGAAATCTGGAGGATCTCAGGAATCGTAAATCCATATTCTGATAAAAGTAGTAGTTCTGAAATGAATACTTTGCCACCACTTGGCCAGTCGGTGCCAATTCGAAGTTGCACTCCTTTGTCAAATGATTGTTTTACATAACCCATAAATAGTTTAAAATTCTCTCTGCACCGGGCTAATTGTTCTGGAGATAAAGAAGTATCGGCTTTGGTAGTAAAATAAGTTAATCCGAAGGGTTCTGCCATCAAATGGATTGAGGTCGAAAATGTGGCTTTATTTTTCGAAAGTTTATCAATCAAAGTGTTTAACGCTTCCGGTCTTTTGTCGTGGATATAGCGAAACATTTCCAGTCTTTCTAACTGACGATTTGCTTTTTCTGCACCCGGAGCGTAATATTTTTGCATTTCCAGTTTAAAATCTTTGTCATCATTCTGAACCCTCCAGACACTGTTTACCAAAGTCAAAAGATGTTCGTAATTTCTTAATCCAATATCCAGTGTGGTGTCTATAAACATGATATTTTGGTCAATATGTCCGTAAACATTCATTTTGAGACTGTCGGCAGTTTTAAATGCGGTTTCAAATTCGGGTTTTCTTAGTTTCCAGTACAGCTTTATATGTTTTAGACCTAATTTATGATATTCCAGCACTTTTTTTCTGGCTGCTGAGGGAGAATCTGCAATAACGTGATTGATATAGGGTTTACGGCCTTCGTTTGAAACCAATGCCCCGCCAACAGTACTAATATCTAAATAATTGGGTTGGGGGTTTGAATGCCAGTCAAGTATTGGTTCGAGCCATTTTTCTGAATGTCCCATAATCATGGCATTTGTCACGCCGTAAGGCAAAAAAATGTCCGAAAGTCGTTTTCTATAAAGTGTTAAGGAATCTTTTGGCAAATATTCAGGCAATTTACCATAAGTGCGATAAACATCGGTGGGATGAATGTGAGTATCGACAAATCCCGGGGTTACCAGTTTTCCGCCGACATCAATAGTTTTTACAGCCGAATAGTTTTTTTGTTTGCTGGTTACTTTAACAATAATCCAATCCTTAATCAGAATCGTTTGGTTTGCTAAAGTGGTGCCTTTTTTACTGTCAAACACTTTTGCGTTTTTTACAGCAAGATCAAATTTTCCTTTCTGTCCAAAGGCAAGAAAAGTCATCAAAAAAAACAGGGTAAGCGTAACTAATTTTGTCATCGTAATGATATTTTAAAATTACACATACAACGTCCAGTTACTTTTGAATATGAAATCGGTTATAACATCCGACTGGACTGTACTAATTTATGAAAAAACATTGTTAGACAGTAACTTAATGTAGACTAATTACTTTTGTAATTTTCCATTCGTTGTTTTCCTTTTTCCAAATAATGGTAAACCTACCAATTTTTGAAACACTGTTTGGTTCTTCTTTATTTTGAAATTTATGGAATCCAATTTCTACAGCTCCGTAATCTTTTATAGGATAAACTTCGATACTGCCTTTCACCAGTTCCCGGGTTACTTTTCCGCAGACATTCTTTTTGGTTGCTGAAACGATATCTTCCTTAGAATTCATAAAACCACCTTTATCATGAAAAAACTCTATATTCTCAGAATAAAACGAACTGTATTTTTCAAGATTTACATCACAGGTATTATAAGCACCAAAAAAAGCGCTGTCTAAACTGACAATAGTTTTGTATAAAGCAGGGTCATCAGGTATATAATTTTCTGTGATTCTGTATTTGGTTGTAGTCGAACAGCTTAATAAGATAAATGCTGTGAAAATAAAAAGGATAGAGGCGGATGGTTTCATGTTTTAAGTTTAGGTTACACAAACTAAGTTATGAAAAAAAGACAAACTTTTGTTGCTAATGATCCGCTGTCTAAAATTGATTAAAAAACAACATTTAGATTTTAATATGATCCTGATCTGAGTCGAAACTCTTAGCGTTTCATAAGTTTTCGACTCCGCTCAGGATGGCACTTACTGTTTTAATATAGTCATGTCATAAAACAGCTTCTTCTTTAATGACTTCCAAAAAAGCCAAGCATGGTTTCCAAAGCATTTTCTGAATGCATTCGTTCACCATTTTGAAGAGATTCCCGGGCTATTTCTGAAGCTCTTAAACGCATGTTGTTTTCGTAAACAGTAATCGCTTCATGTATCGTTTTATCTGAAGTCAAAAGTTCGCTTAGTTCCAGAGCATCCCTCATGGCCATATTTACTCCTTCGCCTGCAAACGGAGGCATTACGTGTGCAGCATCGCCTAGCATTGTCACATTTGGCATACTTTTCCAGTTTTGATCTAATGGCATACAGTAAATAGGGCGGGGGATAAACGGCATTGCAGCACCTTCAAACAATTCGTGCCAGATTGTGCTCCATTCCGGATATTCTTTTTTGAACCAGGCTAATAATTGTGATTTATCAGAATAATCCAAACCACTGTTTTCAGCCCATTTTTCATCTGTTCTGAAACTTGCGTAAAAACCAATTTCGTCATCGCCTTTTTGCCCCATTAAAAGATTTTTGCTCTTTCCGAAGGCCATTATTTTTCCGCCACGAAGTAAAGAATTCATTTTTGGAGCTGTTGCCGATGCATTATAAATAGTGCCTTCGAGCATTGTAATTCCGGAATAAAAAGCTTTGATGTCTGTGATATAAGGGCGAATTTTAGAGTTGGCTCCGTCAGCAGCAATAACAAGATCTGCATATTCTGAATTTCCGTTTTTGAAATAAATCAGCCAGCCTTCATCTTTTGGTTCCATCGAAATAAAATGGCTGTTCCAGACAACTGTTTTAGGCTGTAAGGATTCTAATAGTATTTTACGTAAGGCGCCTCTGCTTATTTCCGGACGAAAATGTTCATGTCCAAAATTTTCTTCGGGTTTTCCGTCATGATCGCTGAAGAAAACTTCTGCTTCTTCATTAATAATTTGCATTCGGTCAGCACCAGGCATATAATTTTTTTTGAATTCATCCAGTAAACCGGCTTTGCTGATTGCAGCTAATCCTGAATCCTCATGAAGATCGAGTGGAGAACCCTGAACACGAGCATCTTTATTGAGATCTCTTTCGAATACTTTTACGTTTAATCCTTTTAATTCAAGAAGTCTGGCAAGTGTTAATCCGCCTGGACCACCTCCGATAATGGCAATTTTTTTATTTTCTAAAAGCATAATTTTAAATTTTATGCTGCAAAATTATTTCTTGTGATAGACCAAAAATTGTAAAAAACGGTCATTTTGATTTTTAAACAATTCCTTGGGAGATACGCCCGAAAGCTTTTTTATTTCCTTTATAAAATGTGACTGATCTGTAAAATTGAGTTGTGGAGAAAGTTTTCCGTCTTTAATGTGATGCAACGAAGCCTGAAAACGCAGGATACTGCAATAGGTTTTTAATGAAATTCCTAATTGCTGATTAAAATAGCGATTGATTTGCCTTTCGCTCCAGGATATTTGTTCAGATAAATGTTTGATGTTTATTTCGCCATCTGCAGCAAAAATTAATTCAAAGAGTTTGTGTTTTCGTAAATCAGTTTCTTTTGGCAGAAGTGATTTGATTTTTTGAGAAGCTTTTTGACTGAATGCCTGAAAATTATCAAGGTCGTTTATATTGAAATCCCAAAAATTATTTGGCAGTTCTTTTCCGCTGTCTACCAATTGGGCAATCGAATCATGAAAAATATATTCTAAAGCAAGCGGATTGAAACTTACAGCAAAAAACATTTCAATATTTGTTTTGGGCATTGGCTTGGGTTTTGTTTCCAGTCCCATAAGCATAATCTGAAACTGATTATCTGTTGTTTTGCAGAACAATAAATCAATTTTTCCATTCGGAATAATGACTCCTTCATTAAAACCGGACAAATTATGCAGCGAAGAAAAACAATATACAAAATCTGCAAGCGCTGTATCTGGCTTAATAAGATTATATTCAGGCGGATTGTTCATTTACTTAATTTCAAATTGCTTCACCATCCAGTGACTGGAATGATTTTTAACCAAATCATTTTTAATTTCAGGATTTTTTGTATTCAGATATTTATAAACCTTAAGCGGTACAGAATCCGGGTAGGCCGTTAAAGCAGTATTTATATTGGATAAGGCTTCAGCTGGCTGATTATTTGAGTTAAATGCTTCAGTTTTATAGATGTAAACGATTGCCGGAACTTTGTTGTAGACCGTTTTAAATTCATGCTCCAAATCATTCATCAAATCAACCTGAAATTTTGCATTTGACATTTTTCCTGCTGCTGCTGTCTGCGTAATATGATCCTGATAAATCATAAACATTACCAAAAGATGGTAATTGCTGGCTTTTGGATTTTGATACAGTTTTTCAAATTTTGTTGAAACTTCAGGATTCAACTCACCCAAATCCGATTGCAAAACCTGATTATAAAATTCCTGAAGTAAATCAAAAACAGCTTTGTCCTGAGAGTCAATTTTGGTTTCCTTTTTTAGTTGATCGATGTATTTTTTATATTCTTCCGGTTCTTGTGCTGTTATATTTATTGAAATAAAAAATAAAATGATTAAGCTTAGTTTTTTCATTTTGTCAATTTGAAATTGATGAGTTATTTTATAGTAGAATACACAAATTTATTTTTCAGGATCAGAAAAGTTTTTTACATTAATTTTTGTGCTTATATCATTATATATTTCTGTGTTGGATTCATCTTTAGATGAGTAATAGATTTTCTGGTTATCTTTTGTAGTAATCAGCAAAAGAGGTGTTTTGTCTGAGTTAATTAAAAGTTTTACCTCTTTGTCATTTACAATCGTGAAATCTCCTTTTTTTATTGTTTCAAGGGCAAAACCTTTTATTTTAGAATGAATTTCGGGTAATTTGTTAACTAACTGAATTGATTTTAGATCGGTTAATTTTATTTCAGTTCCGTATTCTCCATCGATTTCTATTTGGTTATTGTTCAATGTAATCTTATTGTCATTCAGAGTTTGCTTAAACTCAAAGGCTATGAATACAAAAAGAAAAAGAAAAGCGAATACTGTAATATAAGTTATGGCTTTTTGTTTAGTTGTTTTTTCTGTTGAGTAATTTTTTCCTTTCCATATAAAGTAAACATAGGCAAGAATAGGGTAGGTTCCCATGAAAATTCCGCTCCAGTCTGCATCCACAAAATAAAAAAGAAGCAAAGCAATCACAAACAGTGAAATACCCAGAAATAGATGAAAGTTTCTGAAAAAAGGAATATAGCATTTAATATCAAATTTTTGTCGTTCCTCTTCAGACATCATATTGTAACCGGACAATAAATATTTGGCATTGTTTTCATTGACAATAAATGCTATTCCGATAAAAAGTATACTTAAAATAAAAATAGGTGTTATCATCTGCTTAAAATTTATATTAAATCGAAGATATCGGTAAAACGAAAATACAAATTATAATGATAGTTTTTTATGCCTAATAATGTTCAGAAACTTTTATTTCGTTTCAATTTCAATTATTTTATTGCCATAATCACCCAAATAGTGTGTCAGGAGCTTTTCATAAATTTTATATCCATCGTCCACATTTGTAAAAATTAGTAATCCTTGTTTTGTTTTAGGAAAAATAAAAGCAATAGTCTGTACGCCATTATCTGCCCCTCCGTGTGAGAGCGCTGTATTGCCATCCTCAAAATTGTAAATTTCAAAACCAAGTCCAAAATGTTTTCCATTTTTAGATGCAACTTGCGGACTCGCCATATCTGTGAAAACTTGTTCAGAAAGACCATCACTGTTTATTACACTTACCAGGAATTTTCCATAATCTTCAATGGTAGTCAATAAATCATCGGCTGCATTTGGTATTTTGTTTTTTAAGGTTTCATAACTCTTTCCATTTTTATCGTAACCAATAACCAGTCTTGATATATCCACATTTTTGTCCCATACGTATCTTGTGTCATACATTTTTAACGGTTCAAAAATAAGTTCGGAAGCTAGTTGCTGTAAAGATTTCTTAAATTTCTTTTCAAGTGCTTTTCTAAGATATTCTAATCCTTCACCGGAATATTGGTATTTTGTTCCGGGATCGAATTGAAAATTAAGTTTTTTATCATCGTTCATCCATCTCCAGTTTGGAAAACCTGTTTGATGGCTTAAAATGAGTCTTGTTGTGAGTTTTTTGTTTCGGGAATCGTTTATAATGTCGGGATCAGTCCAATATTTATAAAGAGGTTCATCTAAATCCCATTTACCTGAGCTAACGAGTTTTAAAGCAACTATTGCTGTTACAGGTTTTGTTAAAGAGGCAACGTTAAAAATAGTATTATAAGGTGCAGAAACACCTTTAGTGATTTCACCAAAAACTTTTATTTGTTTAAGCTTTCCGCTTTCTATTATTCCAATTCCTACAGTTGGGACTTTATTTTCTCTGAGCCATTTTTCAATTGCTTCATCATTGTCAAAAATAGGATTGTTGTCAGTTTCAAGCTGTTTTTGAATGTGTTCGTAGCTAAAAGATTTAGAAAGTTTCCATTCGCCATTTTCTAAAGTCCAAAAATGTGTAAATCGGGCAGAGCTTCCGAATTTTTCTGCCTGATCCTTTTGTTTTTCAAAAAACTGATGTACTCCAGTTTGAATTGCAGCGTAAATTTTACCATTATTATTTTTGTCATGCAGCGCAAAGATTTCGGTACTTTCAGGCAATAGTTCTCTTCGCGCCTGATAATTGGAAGGATTTCCACATAGGCCATTTCGTAAATCTTTAAGAAATTTTTTTCTGTCTGAAATGCCATCTATATCATGAAAAAACTCAAATTTTTCACTTAATAAATTTTCAAATTGTGAAATGTCGCACTTGTTAAAGCCAAGATTAAAAAGTAAACTGTCTTTTGAGATGATTGTTTTATAAAGATCAGATTTTTTGTCAGTCTGTGCGTTACCGTTTATAATAATACTGATTGTAAAAATGAAACTGAAGAAGATTTGCTTTGTCATGATTTTTTTTTGCAAAGATCAAAAAGACTAATCTTTGAAGCCTGAAAATCTCCCCGACAATAACCCGCCAATTGCCTGACAGGATTTATATCATATTGAAATTCAGTTTGTAATGAAGTTTTTTTGTTTTGTCTATTGCAGCTGCATTTCTCAACACAATATACACATTAGAAAGAACCAGTAAAATCATAATTATCAGAGTAAACTGTTTTCCAAGTTTCAAAAAAATGCCAAGGATAAATATAATAGGTGCTGTGATGGTCCACATAATCTGTATTGAAACGATTTGTTTCGTCAGAGGATTTTTCATTTTCATTGTAAACATCAATACAAGCGGAATAATAATATTAAAAAGCGGTATAATGATAAACGGTAATGAAGAAAGGTTGATTAATTTTATTTTTGAATAGTTTAGAGGAATTGATTCTTCTGAAATGTTTTTTTCTTCAGAAATATCTTCGGTCACTGATATTTTATGCAACAGTTCTTTTTCCGTAATATCAAATGTTTTTGCCAAAACCCGAAGTGTGTATCCTTTTGGAGTAATTCCTGATTCAATTCGCTGAATCGTTCTTACCGAAATACCTGATTTCTCAGATAGTTCTTCCTGAGTAAGATTTTGTGATTCCCGGATACTTTTTAATTTTGACATTATGTGATTTTAAAATTACAGTTTGAAACGATAATCATTGCACTAAACAATTTATTTGATAAAGATAGAATTTTTATGAAGGACTATTCGAATTCATTTCGGTACAGAATATTTTAGTTTCATTTATTCGATTTAGATTCTTCCTTTATCGGAATTTTCAATGAAATATTGCTGAATTTCAGGATTATTCATTTTTGTAAAATCAATTACTGTCTTACTTCAGGAATGTTTTGGTGTTGAGATTATGCTGTAATAGCAATATCATATTCCATTCTTTTTGCTGTTGCTTCGGCAATTTGGAGGCCATGAAGTTTTTTAATGATATGAAATGACATGTTGATTCCTGAAGAAATTCCTCCTGCAGTAATTATAGCATCTTCATCAACAAATCTTGTATTTTTAATTACAGTAATAGCAGGATATTCTTTTTCCAGTCTTGGGATGTCCATCCAGTGTGTAGTGGCTTTTTTGTGGTCAAGCAAGCCGGCTTCGGCTAAAAGAAAAGCACCGGTACAGACAGAAGCCAGAATTTGAACTTTTTCATTTTGAGTTTTAATCCACTCCAAAACCTTTTTATTCTTAATCTCAATTTCTTCGGCACCATAACCTCCGGGAATAATCAGAATATCGATATCCGGATTTTGCTCAAAACTTGCATCAGGCTGAACTTTCAATCCATTTCTCGTGGTTATCATTTCTCCGTTCTCGCTGATTGTGATTACTTTAAATAATTTCTCATTGTCTTTTTCTGCTAACGAAAAAACTTCAAATGGTCCGGCAAAGTCAAGAACTTCAACTTCATTAAAAATAAATATTCCAACTTTTAGTTTCATTTTTTTTTTTTTTTTTTTTTTTTTTTAATTTAAGTAGTTGATTATCAATAATAAATACTAGAAGAAAAGATATTGAGTTTGATTTCAATTTCTGATTAATGACTAATTATCTGCTTTCACTGTATAATAGTCATCAAAACTAGTATAGATATGTGTTTCTTCGAGTTGTCCTTTATCATATATTTCAACTTTTGTCCTGTCTCCTGTTTTTTGGTCATAAAACATTATTTCGGTCAATCTTTTTTTGTTGTCAAATAATTCTGTTTTATGATTCCTGCCATCTTTCATATAATGGATTGATTTTAAATTTCCGTTACTTTTATAATAATAACTTTTTACGTTATAAAAATCTCCTCTTTTATAAGTTTGACCTTCGTAAGTATATTCATTAGTGTATTTCCCCTCAGTTACTAATTGTTTTTTATTGTTGTAAATAAAATAATAAGCTTCATTTCTGGGGTTTATCAATTCATAACGCATTTGTAGTTCAGGATTACTGCAAGGACGGCTTATCATTACTTCTTCCTGTCTAAAAACAGATATATCATTTTGCGAAACCCATAAAGTGTCTGTCCCTGATGTATTCTTTTTGTATTTTATTTTTGAAATGATACTATTTTCTTTTTCAGAAGAATGCTTTTCAGTTGTAAAATTACAGCTGATTGCACTAAAAAATAATAATAGAATAAGCGGAATTATTTTTATTTCATTCATTTTTTTGAATAGAGTATTTTTGAATTTCTTCATCGTTTTTAAAACTTTCATCTATAGTAGAAAAGTTTATAATTGCCAGAATTATTTTTAAGACCGCTTGTATTCCATATTATACATATCAAAACCTGCAGCCCAATAATCTTTTTTGATTTCGAAAAGTTCAAAGCCTTGTTTTTCATAAAATTTATACGCTATTTGTGAGGTTCTGACAGTAATTCGCTGAATACTTTCAATTGAATTAAGTTTGTCGATTCTGTGTTTAAGCAGTTTTGTCCCTAAAGACTTTCCCTGATAAGCAGGATGAAATATATCCCAGCTAATTTTCCCGTTTGTTTTGTTGTCAGCAAAGTTGATTCCGCCACAGCCAACAATTTTTTTGTCATAAAGCAAAACATAATAAAGTTCTCTTTCTGTCTCTAAATACCTTTTCAAATCTTCTTCTTCATCTGCAGCAAAGAACTTAGGGATATTCAATTTTATCAAATTTACGACCTCACCCTTATCGTTTGTTTGATACTCTCTTATCGTAATCAGGTTTGTCATTTTACTATGTTTTATTTATCAAGATTGGGAATGTAATCCTTTCGTTACCCCATTTTTTTATTTATGTTTTTGAAACAGCCACTTTGGGATCTCTTCGGTTATTAAAAACGGAATGACAATGTTGTTATGATTTAGGTTACTTAAAGTTGTAAAAATCAATTTTTTGTTTGAAGATAATTTATTAAACAATTCAACACTTCCGAAATAAGGATTCTCATCATCTTTTTCTCCATGAATGAGCCATATATTTTTGCTGTTTAATTTTTTAAGATTTGAAAAATCAGGAACAGCTGCAACAGAAATAGTTGCTGCAAATTTGTCTGGCGCAATATTTAGCAAATTTTGTGCAGTTGAACCACCCATAGAATAACCAATTAAGTAAATTCTTTTTGTATCAATGTCAGGATATTCTTTTTCAACATTTTGAATTAATTCTAATAGGGAAAAAACATCCTGTGAAGGTTTTGAAATTTGAATACCATCACTATTTTTTTCATAATTTGAAGAGCGTGTGTTGAATTGTGGTGCAAGTACATAACATTGATATTTGTTATAAATTTCAGGTCTCAACCAAATTTTTGCAAATGGTTCAAGTTGATTTTCATTATCATTCCCAATTCGGCTAGAGTTGTGGAAAGTAATTACTAAAGGGTATTTTTGGTTAGGATTATCTTTTTTTGGTGTTAAAAGCCTATAAGGAATTTGTGTGTTTTCTTTAGTAAATATTTTTTTTAGAAAGACATCCGTATTTAAGCTATTTACTATTTGCCTATTATTTACAAAAGTTAAACTATCAACTGTTGTATCCCGCAACTCTTTTTTCTGTGCAAAAGCCAAATTTGCAGTTAAAGTCAAAAAAAGTAACGCTATAATTTGTTCTAAATTTCTTTCGTACATACGGATTTTATAAAATTTTGGCTTTAGTAGAAGATTTTTTAAATAATAGCTCTAAAGATAAACAAAATTTGAGTTTACCGATTTCAATTGCATTTTGCCTTCCTCATTTATTTTAAAAATTTATAGCTGTATGCAATTGAATACCGTGTAGTCATTGTGTACTTTTTAATTAAAAGCGAACATTGTGCTCATTGATGCAAACTAAGTCAATTAAATTACAACAAATAAAAAAAATGATATTTATAGCGATCTTTAATTTTCAAGCCAGCTATAGAATCTGATGTTGTTCCAACCGTTAATAGAAATACTGACACCATCATTTTTTTCAATATTTTGAGCAGAATAATCGTTTAAGGTAGCCGCCAGTTTGTTAAATTCCTGAACACTTTTATATTTAAAAAATTTGCTGGGATGATTGACCCAATTTCCGGTAGTTGTTTCAGGATAAGGGATTCTTCCTTCGCCTTCGAAATTAAATTCTGTAAAATCCGGGTTTTGCTTAATCAGGGTATAAAAATCAGTATAAATTTGCGTGTTATTTTTATTAGTTCCGCACACGTAGGCAAATGAATTTGACGGAATCCTAAAAGTTTTGTTGTATAATGAGGTTGTGAAATGTTTTTCAATAAGTCTAATAGCTATTTTTTGAGCATTAATGTCTATGGAATACTTGTCGATTTTATCTCCGTTTATAAACGTAATTTTATCTGTGTTTTCCGATAAGTCGATGTAGGAGATTGCCGGTCCAATTGCAGTAAAACAGCCACTAGGTTCTGCTATTTTATCGAATCGTACGATTAGTTCGTTTCCTTTTGTAAACTGAGTTGTGCTTATACCATAATTAATACACGGAAATTCTTCTTCGGTAATTAGTTTTAATTTTAAAACTGGCGATTGTGAGGCGTCTGTACCGGGATATACTTCCTCAGGCATAAAATTAATAGCCGGGACATTAGAAATTTTGGTAATGTAATTATGATAATCAGAACTATCGTTTTTGTTGTCATCAGAACTGCAGGCATTAATCATAAATCCAATCAGGATCAGGAATGTAATTTTTTTCATAATAGCTGTTTTATTTACATAGATGATTCTTTTACAAAAGGTTGCGTGAAATGGCTGAAGTGTAAAATTGAAATATAAATTTATTGCTTGGCTTTTATTTTATTAGATACGCACTCCCTTCTTAGAAACATTTTTCTTAACCCTGGCAAATGTCTGACTTTCCATATCTCATTTGGTGATTGTTTGCAAGAGTACCAGAGGAAATGAACATAAAACTATAATGATGTTTTAATGTACAGTTTGATTGTTTAATATACTTTTGCAAAATAAACTTACAAATAATTAATAACTATTTTGATTTTTTAGTGATACAAAAGTTCGTAAAAAGTCATTTAACGATTGACTCCTTACAATACACCTTGTAAATAAAAATCACAACTTATGAGAACATTCTTGATTCTAATTGTTTTTTATCTTTTTATCAGTGCAAAAGCTCAACAGACTTTAAAAGATACTATCTACTTTAAGTATGATACTGATTATATCACTATGCATGTTGAGATTCCTAAACATTTGTACATAAAAGATGGAAGTGGTACGAGTTACGGAAACTTTTATTTCACAGAAATAAAAACAATTAAAGCTCCGAATGTAAAGTCAAAAGTAGCCTGTCTGAAAAAATTTATTCGTTCTTCAAAATTTTATGATAAAAAAAGAGCCCCAAAATTAAATGACTATGCTTTATACGAGGAATTTGAGAAATTTATTCCTGTTTTTGTAAAGAAAACTAACGGCATTAAAGAATATATTTTGACAGATCCCAGTTTTGAGATTGAATAATTTAATCCGTCGGGTGAAATTGTTTAAAAAAATTGATTTGATTATGAAAAGTATAAAAATCCCCGCTCCCGCACGAATCCTTTCGTGTGGGCTTTTGAAACCTAAATTTTATCATTTTGTACTCGTTGCAAATAAGGACCAAAGAGGTTTTCATTATTTTTAGGAGCAGAAAAATTGTCCTTATAATAGCTTTTGGTCCCGCTGTCCTTCCAATCTTTTATTTTTTAAAGGAAAAAATAAAAGGATTTTCCCTCCCATCGGGGCTAAATAAGAAGTTTAGTTTTTTATGGTGATATAGTAATATTTAGAATGCTTTTTGAGGTATAAGAAAATCTGGTTTTCAAAAGCCCACACGAAAGGATTCGTGCGGGAGCGGGGGGAATTCTATGTTTGATGAACACTCCGGAAAGCCTCAAATAATTTTGGCAGTAATTGCTTATTTTTCTATGTTTGTTTTTTAAACGAGCTTGAGGTTTAAATATGGAAAATAAAGCAACCGCAAACTACAGGATTATAATGCTATTGATGTAATTATAATTATTATTCAACTAATTTATTTATAAATAATTCAATTCTCAAAATGAAAAAACTGCTATTGCTTACTTATTTGTTTTTATCAATTTCGGCACAATCTCAGGAAGTATCACCATACTATCCGGCAAAGCATGTTGTAGATAACCCTGCTACTTTTACAAGTCAAATAACTTATTTTGATATGAATTACATTACAAATAATATCAGTGAGTTTCTTACTTATAGAATGAATATGGTGGTAACAAAAAGCGATGATAGTAAATTGCTTTATGATGGTGGATCTTACTCAATAACCTACACTGATAGATTAGCGCAGTCAGGATATAAAACCCTTGTTTTTAATTACAGCATTGGAAAAGTTGACGATATTTATACAATTAAATCTTTGAAAATTACAGGGGCAGAAGACCGTCTTATTCCTTTCTTTGTTAATTTTTGGCAAACAACTAAAAACTTTACAGCTCCTGCAGGCAATTCAGATGTATCACTTTTGACAGGTCAGGATGTTGCAAAATTTTATTTTAACAAAGGCAAACCTTATATAACTGTTACAAATAATACCTTTAAATCAATAGAGGAATTTACAGAATATTTTCATAAACTAAAAGGTTAGAAACCCAAAGCCACTGTAAAAAGTGGTTTTTTTATGGCTTCAAATCATGTTTGAAAATAGGAATAAATAAAGCCTCAAACTACAGGATCATAATCCTATTGGTCTAATTATAATTATCATTCAACTAATTTTTATTTATAAATAATTCAATTCTCAAAATGAAAAAACTACTATTATTTACTTATTTGTTTTTATCAATTTCGGCACAATCTCAGGATTTTGCAAAAGACACTCTTTTAGTTAATGGCACACAATCCGCCTCAATTATTAGAATCAAAAATCATAAAATATTTATAGCCCAAAATCAAGAAATGCAAAAATCATATATAAAACAAAAGGATGGTTCTTTTGTCTCTAATGGAGTTCCATATGTAGAAATCTATATAGATAAAAAAGCACATACTATTGGTAGTACAACAGAATATGTTGATATCATGTTTGATAAATTAAATACTGGTTCTGGTAGCAGTAATGAAATAATTGCATTAGATAATACCCGAATATTAATACACTATAGAAAAATAGAAAAAGAAAAAAAGGAACAAATGGTTGTATTTTATCCCCTTGCAGATAGATTTTTAAATTTCAGTTTTGTTTTTTATTACACAGATGATAAAAATAGATCTAGTAAGGAAAATACCGTTTATTCTATTATCAAAGATGGTATTTTGGTTTTAGAAGATTATTTTTTATATCGTAAAATTTAAACCCACACAGTGGACTTTTTTTATGTAGAAAAAATTTATATTTTTTCTCTATGACACGCAATGAAAGACTTACCGAAAGAAACAACCAAGTGAGAAAGCTTTTTTATGATCTACAGGTAAAAAATCCGAAGTGGCGTATTGATGCTATCATTGAATAAGTTGCCGACAGGTTCTTTTTATCTAACAGAACTATTGAGGCTATCATTAAATTCGAAGGGGTCTACAATGATGATGCTAAGACAGCAGAATCTGTACAGCCAACATTATTTCAATTTTTATAAAACGTATAATAAATTTTTATTTGCATAGTCAGACTTACGGGTAGGGCAAAGTAGGCGTTTAGTAGCAATACTAAACGCCTGTTTGATTTATAACAATTAGGTTTCCCCGCTCCCGCACGAATCCTTTCGTGTGGACTTTTGAAACCTAAATTTTATCATTTTGTACTCGTTGAAAATAAGCACCAAAGAGGTTTCCATTATTTTTAGGAGCAGAAAAATTGTCCTTATAATAGCTTTTAGTCCCGTTGTCCTTCCAATCTTTTATTTTTTAAAGGAAAAAATAAAAGGATTTTCCCTCCCATCGGGGCTAGATTAGAAATTTATTTTTTTATGATGATATATAGTTGTATTTAGAATGTTTTTTGAGGTATAAGAAAATCTGGTTTTCAAAAGCCCACACGAAAGGACTCATGTGGGAGTAGGGCTTAATCCGAACCACCAAAATGCAAGAATAATATTTGGTTGCCCAGGTCAAATAAAAAGTCGTTACAATATCCTTCATAATACCCTTCATATTCTTCTTCCTTGGGATGCCAATCTATTTCAACTCGATAAAGTCGTGGCTGTTCACCAACAATGTTTTCTAAACAGTCCAAAAACTTATCCTGTAATAAATGGTCAATATAAAAATCGTCATCTAAACGGATTTTTTCAATCAATTTTTCTGCTCCCTGTTTATAATGCCCACGCTCATCGAAAAGAATTTGTCTATTTGTTTTAATAAAGGTTTCAGCTATTATCTGGTCAAAATAATGACGTAGTTCTTTTTTGAGCACATCCCGCCAATTGGTTACTACGGGTTCTGTTTTAACAAGCCATTTATTTTTATTAAAATGCTTTCTGATTGTATCCTGAAAATCAGAATTAACTTTTCTAATAAGTTCTACAGTGTACGATTTTCCATCATTGTGAAATGTATTTATATACGAAATGCTATCAATAAAGCCTCTAATATAATTCAAATTGTCTCTATAGTCTTCCATTTGTTTCAGTTTTGGGTAAATGATGAACAACGTACCGCCGACTTTAAACAGTGGCAATTTTATTACTGATGTTGACAAATATATCGAAAAGTTTAAAGGGAAAAAGTAAAATAGGAGTAAAGACTTTAAAGTGCTGATAGTTCCGTCCGATAGCGCAGAATTACTTCGTCAGTTCGCTATCGCTCGTGTGTATTATGTGCCGTAAAGTAAAGCAAGAAAAATTGCCTTTTAAATTTTTAAAAATCTCAAAACAAATCTAACAATACTACATCTAAATCATTTTCTAAACCTGCATAATTTCGTGCTGAACTAAAATAATAATCTTCAGGTAAAGTCACAATTTTGTCTTTCACAGGATTGTTGTGAATATAATTATTTTTTGCTTAATAAAAAGCCCACACGAAAGGATTCGTGCGGGAGCGGGGGGGATAATTTTTATAATTATTACTCCATAATAATGTAAATCCTTAATTATTTTATGTATTTTGAATAAAATAACAAGCCACTTTTGAAGTCGGTTCAAAGAATACAAACAAATCTCCATCTCCCCAAAAGTTTAGTTCTTCATAATAACGTTTATACGAATCATTTTTGGGCTCTACATTTGTTCTTTTAGTCGTAACTCCACCAATCAGCTGGCAAAGAAACTTCATTCTTTTTCCTGATTTCGGACACATTGGAATGTCTGGATATTGTAGCCAGTTTGGTATTCCTGAATGTCCTTCCCCTGAGAATTCTATACTTTCAACAAACGAAAATTTTACTTCATGAAAGACAATTTCTGAGTTTTGATTTAAGTCACTATAAGATGTATCGGCTTTTTCAACTTCTTCTCTATTAATTAGAGAAGGTCTGTCAGGGTTTGAGTAGTCCAAAAAAACATTTCCAATATTCAAATAAATTGGACAAATCAAATGAATGTTAAATGGTAACCAATTAAAATTTTTGTCCTGATTGTTAATATAGCCCAAATATTGAAATGGAACTACACAATTGTTCTCAGGAAGCAGGAAACCGTTTGGTAGTTCGCCTCCAAGTTGGTGAAGTCCATTTTCGTTGTCAATTATTTCCAGAATTCTATTTTCTTTAAATTCTTTGTACTCAAGACCAATTTCATCTGTTTCAAGTTCATGTTCTTTTCTGTTTCCTTCTTCATACTCATAAGCTTTTATTAGTTTATTATTTTCAAAAACTAATTCCATTCCAAAATAAAGTTTCTCAACAGTAAGTTTATTAGTTATTTGTGTAGCTATAAAATTTTCACATTGTTGGTTTCCATTCAAGCGGACTTCGCTACCTGCAAGGAAAATACTTTTAGTTATTTTATTTTGTTTTTTAAATAAATTTTTAAACACTGTTTTGAGTTTTTGGAATGTTGTTATTAGATGGTGTATTGTATTTTCACGAACGAAACACTCATACTAGTAAAGAGGAATCCTAATTTCTATTTATCCTTATTTGAAATCAAAAGATCACAAATATCAACATCCAAAAAAACGGCAATTTTTTGTAACTCTTTAAGATGTGGTTGGGATTTGTTAATACACCAATTTGAAACAGTATGTTCGTTCTTTTCAAGTTGAGCCGCCAATTCCTTTTGGCTTACACCTTTTCGTACTAACACCTCTTTTATTTTGTTAATTTTCTCGTCCATAAATCAAAAATAGTTAATGTAATTCAGTAATGCACTAATGAAAGTATAGATTTCATTAATGAAATAATAAATTGTTATTTTGTTTTGCATTAATGTAATTTTGTTTTACATTTATCTTGTCGTTAGATAATAATAAAAATATAATTATGAATACTCGATATACAAAAGCAGATTTAGAAAGGATTGTAATGGTTCAACTGGAAAATTTGAACGCAATGCATGATCTCTTAAGTATTATGAAAGTTCAGAATGAATTATTGCATAATGCCAATAAAAAATTGAAAGAAGAAACAGCCGATTTCAAGACAAAACAATACCAACATTCAACAAGAGGACGTAAATGAGAATTAATCCTGATTTTACTTTTGGCTATGGTTGCGTATATCTGCGCAATTGGGTAAATGATGCACAATGTCCCACCACGTTGCTCCCGCACGAATCCTTTCGAGTGGACTTTTGAAACCTAATTTTATGGATTGTTTTCATGCTTAAAGTTAATAATTTATATATTTACAGAATAATCTTATTTTTTTATCAATGAGCAGAAATTACAAATTTCATAATCCTGAAGGCCTCTATTTTATAAGTTTTGCAGTAGTAGGTTGGTTAGATGTGTTTACCCGAAATGAATATAAAGATTTGTTTATTGAAAGCACTCGTTATTGTCAGAAAAACAAAGGATTAGAAATTCATGCATGGTGTATTATGAGTAATCACGTGCATTTGGTTTTTCGTAGTATAAAGGGGCAAAATCCTGAATTATTAGTGGGTGATTTAAAAAGGTTTACCAGTAATTCAATAGTAAAAAGTATACAGGAAAATCCAAAAGAGAGCCGGAAAGAATTTCTATTGGATTTTTTCAGAAAAGAAGCCCAAAAGAGTTCAAATGTAAAACATTACCAATTTTGGCGTCATGATAACAAACCAATAGAGTTGTGGAGTAATAAAGTGATTCAGCAAAAAATAGATTATGTTCATAATAATCCGGTTGAAGCGGGCTTAGTATATAAACCTGAAGATTATGTGTACAGTAGTGCTATAGATTATTCAGGACAAAAAGGTCTTATTGATGATATAGTTTTATTTAGAATGTTTGAGGTATAAGAAAATCTGGTTTTCAAAAGCCCACACGAAAGGATTCGTGCGGGAGCGAGGGGGTATGATACCCTTATCTTTTTACATTGATCCATTAAAAAGGCTCAACTAAACTGTTGAGCCTTTTATTTCGTATGAAGTAATACTTTCAAATTACTTCTATTTTCTATTTGTTAATAAGCTTTTCCAGCTTAGCCATCATCTCTTCTTTTTCTTTCAGCATACGTTCGTAAAGAGCAATTTTTTCATTATTAAGCTTTTTAATTTCCTCTAATGCTTCTATCCACTTCTCAGATGTATTGATTGTTGAATTTATTTGAAATAATTGTCCTGTAGCATTATCATTGACAGTTGTTACTGTATTTGCGATAATATTTACTGCTTGCTCCTCATCAAAATTCTGGAATGCTTCAACAGGAATTTTTAATGCATTTGAAATTTGTCTGAGCATATCATCTTCAATTACATCTTTTTGCTCCAACAAAGAAATTTTCTTCTGATTCCAGTCGTTACCCAAATCAAAAGCCAATGCTTCCTGTTTGATGCCCAACATTTCCCTGAATCGTTTTACATTTCTTCCCTGATGTATTTTTTGTTCCATAATATCAATTTTCTGAAGGCTCAAAGCCATTTGCATTAAAAAGTCTTAATTTCAAAGGTAAAAAAATATTCAGTATAATATTAATCTTTCGTTTCCTCTTTTAGAATAGAATGGAATTCTGCTCAATTGGGGTTCAAAAGCCACACGAAAGGATTCGTGCGGGAGCGGGGATGTCTTTTTCTGTTATTTGCTTAAATTTTTCAAATTTCAAAATAATTACGATATATAATTGATTTAAATATGTAAATTTGAAGAATATAATCAATATTGGTAAAAATGATAGTAGAATTTAGTGTCAAGAACTTTAGATCTATATCTGATTTGCAGACAATTAGTTTTGTTTCGACAAATCTAAAGAGTTCAAAAGAGAATGAGGACGTTGATAGTAACAATATTGTTCCATATGGAGATATGAAGTTATTAAAAACAGTAGGGATTTATGGTGCTAATGCAAGTGGAAAAAGTAATGTTATAAAAGCACTTGAATTCTTTTGTGAAGCTATTTCAGATTTGCCTAGTCCAGAATCAAGATTAGCAAGATTAGCACAACCATTTTTTTATCAAAATGATTATGAAGATACAGAATCATTTTTTCAAATTGTTCTAATTGTTGAAGGTAAAAAATATAGATACGGTTTTACAGTTAAAAAGAATTATGAAGCAAAAAATAACCTAAATGCGAGTAGGGAAATTATAACTAGTGAATGGTTATTTGGGCCTAAAAACGTCAATCAAGGGAGATATTTTTCTAGGAAAAACTTAGAAGTTGATAAAGTAAATTTGCCAGGCAACGAGAGTATTGCTCCTTTAGAATATGAACATACACTTTTTTTAATTCATGCTGCATCTTATAATAAAGACATTTGTGCAAATATTAGAAACAACATAAAAGGTTATATTACCTCAAAATTTGGTACAAGAAGTGATTTCTATAGATTTCATTCCATAAGACAAATTGAAATTGATGAATTAAAGCCAAGATTTATTGAATTTTTGAAATCTTTCGGGTTGAATTACGAAGATATTTATTTTAAAAAAGATGATGATTCGAAGGAAATTAATATTTTTCCACTTGATAAATTGTTTTTAACGAAAAAGGCATGTCATGATTTAGATAAAATTGTGACTCTTAATATGCAGGATAATGAATCGGACGGAACAAAAAAGTTGTTTGATATTGCTGGTCTTTTGTTGCATGCTTTTAACATTGAAATAAGCGGATTAATTATTTTAGATGAAATAGATAGCAATTTTCATCCATCCTTATTAACCAAATTAATTAGTTTGTTTAATGATCCTGAAATAAATAAATCAAATGTTCAACTTTTATTTACTAGTCATGATACAAACTTGTTAAGTCCATCTTTAATGAGAAGGGATCAGTTTTATTTTGCTGAAAAAGAAGAGAATGAAGGGACAAGATTATATTCATTAGCAGAATTAAAAGGCATTAGAAATGATGCTGATTTTGCTAAACAATATTTAGCTGGATTTTACGGGGGTGTACCTGTTCTATCTAATTTTTTAGATGATAAAAATATAAATGATGATGGAACCTTGGGAAATTAAAACGGATGATACTAGAAAGGTAAATTCCAAAAAGCTCTTTATTATATTTTGTGAAGATGGTGCAGTTGAACCAGCCTATTTTGAACTGTTTAAAAAAGAAGATATACAAATTTCTGCTTTTGGAAATACTAAACAACATCATGCACAAGTTGATTATGCAACTGAATATTTTAGAAAGAATGATTTAATTGAGGTTGATGAACATGGTCTTGAAATATTGAAAATTGATGAAGGAGCACAAGTATGGTGTGTTTTTGATAGAGATAAAGAGCCAAATGATCAAAAAGATACAGCTTTTAATGATTCAATAGTGACAGCTAATTCTAAAGGTATTAAAACAGCTTGGAGCAATGATGATTTTGAACTTTGGATATTGCTACATTTTGAAGATGTGAATCCAGCAAGTCAAGAGTATGCAAATAGAGTAAAATATTATGAACGGTTAACAGAAATTTTAAAAAATAAACTTCCCGAAGAAGCATCTTTTCAAAATCCGAAGTTTGATTATTATACTTCAATGAAATCAAAGGCTAAATTTTTGAGATATACTTATCAATTAATGAAAGGAAATGTTGGTAACGCAATCGAAAGAGCTAAATTACTAGAGAAATATCATTCAACTCCACCTAAACCGACCCATTTGCATTGTCCATGCACAAAAGTACACCATTTAGTAATAGAATTATTAAGTTGAAACTGTCGCTCTGTTTTAAGATATCGCCTAACTTGTATATATGTATGAAATCATCATACATAGCCACCTATTTTTGGTTAGATATTTATGACTGCTGTCATACTTCGTTTTAATTTTTAAATGTAATAAAAAATAATGTTTCAAAAATAATTTCTTTTGAAGCATTGTTTTACTGAAAACCGTAAACCTCTTTTTGAAAATCTAAATCCTAGCCCTGATAGCAGTGAAAATCCTTTTGTGCCGGGGTTCGGCACAAAAGATTGTAACGTATAGCAGGAACCAGCTCCTAAACAAAAAAAAGTGCCATAAAACCTAAGTCTTACAACACTTTCAAACAAATCAATAATTAATTAAAGCGTACAGGTTATTCGTTTATGATATCGCCTTCTTTGGTTTCTTCGCTGGCGATTTTTATCAGTTTATCTTTCGGGTTCAGGTCTCCGAATATTTCAATTTTATCGTCGATTTCTCTTCCTTTTTTTACGTCAACTCTTGTGGCTTTGTGATTGACCACTTTGATGACAAACATCCCTTCGGCGGCGTTCACCAAAGCCGATTTTGGTACTACAAACGTACTGTCTTTCGCGTTAAGCGGCAATAAAACTTCGGCCACCATTCCCGGTAATAAATTGCCTTTGGTGTTGTGTACATCCATTTCGACTCTTTCAGAACGTAGTTTCAAATCTAATGCTCCAGACATTCTCGTGATCGTAGCTTTAAAAGTGTCCGGCAATGATTTTACGTTAAAACTCATTTCGTCGCCGTTATGTAAATAGCCTGTGTACAATTCCGGAACTGAAACCGCCAGACGCAGTTTGTTTTGCTGCTGAATCGTCAGTAAAGGCAAATCTGAACCTTTTCCGGCAGGACCAACAAAGGTTCCTAAATTCACGTTTCTTGCTGCCACGACACCGTCAAAAGGCGCACGGATTTCAAGATAACTTCTCATGATTTTTACCTCTTTATGAGCCGCAACAGCTGCCTGATATTGTGCGTAATCCGAATTTTTCTTTCCACTTGCCATTTCCAGATCGTTTTTAGAAATCGTTCCTTCAACCTTGCTCGTTTCGTACAAACGGTTGTAGGTACTTTTACTGGTGGCGTAAATCGCTTCCATAGATTTCAGTCTGGATTCGGCTGCTGCCAGTTGCGAACTGATTTCCGGTGCTTCCAGAACGATCAAAAGCTGTCCTTTGGTTACTTTTGAACCAATATCTACTTTCAGCGTTTTTACGAAACTGCTTACTTTGGCATACAAATCTACCTGCTGAAAACCGGTTAATTCGGCCGGTAAACGTAATTCGGTAGTCAGTTTTTCTTTTGCGAGAAGAAAGGTTTCTGTTTTCGGTTCTATTTCTGCTGTAACAACTTCTTCCTTTTTAGAATTACAGCTGTTCAGGAAAAATAATGCTGCAAAAAACAGCGGGCTGTATTTTATAATTTTAGTGTTCATTTTTTGGTTTTATATAATGAATATGTTTTAAGCTTTTGGGTGAAAGTGAATAAAATTTAATTTAACACATAGAATCATAGCTCTTCTTTACGGGTAAAGGCGTTTCACTTGTTTCAATGCACATAGCTATGTGTGAAAACTAGTTTTTTCTTTTCCCTTTTTTATTTATAACTTAAATCTATTGCTTCTATGTGTTAAAAAATAATTACACCCAACGGGTTATGACTTTCGACTTTATGACTTTCCAACTTTCGGTTTATTTAATGATGAAATATAATGAATGCTTTCTTCGTCTTCAGGATCGAGGGAAACAGATTGTGTTGTGGTATGTTCCTGTGCCCAGGCGAAAATCAACGGTAAAATCAATAACACAGCAAAGGTCGAAAACAACAGCCCACCAATTACGGCTCTACCCAATGGAGAAACCTGATCGCCTCCTTCGCCGTGACCAATCGCCATTGGCAGCATTCCGGCAATCATCGCCACCGAAGTCATGATAATCGGACGAAGACGCAGTGCCGCAGCTTCACGGGCCGACTCTAAAGCGTTTCCGTTTATTTTTCGCAATTGTTCGGCATTGGTAACCAGTAAAACGGCATTCGCAATAGAAACTCCAACGGACATGATGATGCCCATATACGATTGTAAATTCAGGGTTGAACCTGTGATGGTCAGCATTAACAACGCTCCCAAAACTACCGCCGGAACTGTGGTTAAAATCACCAATGACACTTTGAATGACTGAAAATTAGCGGCCAACATTAAGAAGATTACAAAAATAGCAACCAACAACCCTACCTGCAAACTGCTTAATGTTTCCTCCAATACCTTACTCAGTCCAATAGGCGTGACAAATAAGCCACGTGGTAGTTCGCCTAATGAACTGATTGTAGCCTTAACATCTTTCGCTGCCGTCCCCAAATCGGTCTGATTGATGTTTGCTGTAACTGTAATGTATGGCATAGCCCCTAAATTGTCATTTTCACCGCTCACATAGCCGGGTGTAATTTTTGCAACGTCGCTCAAAACAGGACGAAGCGAGTTTTTCAATACCGGAATTTCTCCAATATCGGTTTTGCTTTTCATTTGATTTAATGGAACCTGAACCTGAACGTTTACAGATAAACCGGTTCGTTCGTCAATCCACGTATTTTTTTCGGTATATCGTGAAGATGATGTCGAAGCAATCAGTGAACGTGAAATATCATTCATGTCAACGCCTAATTCGGCAGCACGGGTTCTGTCAATATTGATGTTCATCGCCGGATAATGAATCGGCTGACCGATCTGCACATCACGGAAATAGTCTATTTTCTGTAATTTTTCAACGATTTGATTCGCATAGGTTTCATTTCGTTTTTTGTCTTTACCCGCAATTCGGATTTCGATTGGAGTAGGAGAGCCCTGACTCAAAACCTTGTCCGTTAATTCGATTGGTTCAAAAGTGAGTTTTACATCAGGAAGAATTTTTTTAATTCTTGCCCTGAATTCATCTTTAAAATCATCCATATCGGTATGATACTCTTTTAAACTCACCTGAAAAACAGCTTCATGCGAACCCGCCATGAACAAATAAATTGGGTTAATCGAGAACAGTGATGGGTGCTGACCTACATATACAGAAGATATTCCGATATGTTCGTTGCCGACCATTTTCTTCAGTTCTTTCAGTACCAAAATGGCTTTTTCTTCGGTACGTTCCAGACGGGTCCCGTCGGGAGCACGCATTCTCAGCTGAAACTGACTTGAATTTACTTTCGGGAAAACGTCTTTTCCGATGAACGAAATAAACAGAACGGCAAGCGTCGTAGCTAAAATCAAATACGTTAAAGCAGCAGCTTTTTTGTATGGAAATAAGCGTTCAAGTGTTCGCATAAAACGCATTCTGAAACGTTCAAAAGCACTGATTTTTCCGTTGTTATCTGTATCCGTTCTTTCAACATAATCTTTTTTCTGAGTAATTAGTTGTTTCTCAGATTCCGGTGTTAACCCACAAGCGTTGAATTCGGCTTCATCGTCTGTAATATCAGGCGTATGTTCGTGTTTTGGATGTGCTTTCATCAGCCAGTTCGCCATAACCGGCACAAAGGTTTGCGACAATAAAAACGAAATAATCATCGAGAATCCAATCGCCAATGCCAACGGCAGGAATAAAGCTCCCGGAATTCCGACCATCGTAAATGCCGGCGCAAAAACCGCCAGAATACAAAGCAGAATCAATAATTTAGGTAAAGCAATTTCCTGACAGGCGTCCCAAATGGCGAGTGCTTTTGGTTTGCCCATATCGAGATGCTGGTGAATATTTTCTATTGTTACGGTACTTTCATCTACCAGAATTCCAATTGCCAGCGCCAGTCCGCTTAGGGACATTAAGTTGATCGTCTGCCCGAATAATTTCAGAAATAAAACCCCTGAAATAATCGAAATTGGAATCGTTAAAATTACAATCAAAGCCGCACGACGGTCACCAAGGAAAAGTAAAACCATTAAACCTGTTAAAACAGCTCCGATAATTCCCTCGGTAATCAAACTTTTAACCGAGTTAATTACATAAACCGACTGGTCAAATTCGTATGATAATTGTACATCTTCAGGAAGTGTGCTCTGAATTTTAGGCAGTTCGGCTTTTAATTTCTGAACCACATCCCAGGTCGAAGCGTCTCCAGCCTTTGCAATACTGATGTAAACTGAACGTTTTCCGTTTACCAAAGCATATCCGTTGGTCACATCGGCACCGTCTTTTACCGTGGCAACATCGCCTAATTTCAGGTTTTGAACCCCGCCTTTAAACAACGGAATCTGCTCAAAATCCTTAATTTCTTTAATCGTATTATTGGTTGGCGAAATGTAGTTGATGTCACCAATTCTCACGTTTCCTGATGGTGCCGTCTGATTGTTGATACGAATCGCTTCTACAATCTGATCTGGTGTCATATTGTGTGAGCGCAGTAAATCAGGATCCACGTTAACCTCTACCGTTCTTGGGCTTCCGCCAAAGGGAGCCGGAGATAACAGACCCGGAATCGAAGTAAATGACGCACGCACATATACGTTGGCCAAATCCTGCAATTCGTTGTTTGAACGTATTTTACTGCTCAAAACCAATTGCCCAATTGGTAGTGACGAAGCATCAAAACGAATGATAAACGGAGGCTGTGTCCCCGGAGGAAATGCCGCCTGAATCCTGTTCGATAATGAACTTAATTCGGCAGCTGCCTGTGCCATGTTAGTATTTTCGTAATAGGTTAACTTCATAATCATTAACCCCTGAATATTCTTGGTTTCAACCGATTTTACCCCATTGGCAAAAGGAAGAATGTTGACGTAATTTTTAGCAAAATAAGCTTCCATCTGATCCGGTGTGTACCCTCCAAACGGATGTGCAATGTAAATCACAGGCAGGTTCATTTTCGGAAGAATATCTACCTTGATGTCTTTGATGGCACCAATTCCGAAGAAAAATAAACCTGCTACCAATACCAATATAGAGATGGGTTTGCGGAGTGCAAAACGTATTAAATTCATTAGGCGCTATAATTAAAATTCATTTATAAATAAGTCAAAATTGCCCGTTGCGGCTACTTTTAGCAAATACGACTGCCATACATTATTATTGACAATGTCACGATCTATTTCGGCTCGGTTCAGCGTGTAAATTGTCTGGGTAAGATCGGTCAGATCTGTTAATCCGTTTTTGTATAAAGTCGATTTTTGCAGATATGCTCTCTGTGCCGCATTGACCTGAATTGGCGCTTCGGCATAATTCTCCAGCGTGATTTTTATTTTATCTTCTGCAAAATTAAGCTGTGACTTCAATTCTCTGTCGGCCTGATTGTATTCTTCCTGCAAGGCCTGAGAAACGAATTTTTGTGCGTTCACTTGTTTACTGCTTCTTAACGGTGTCGTCAAATTCCATGTAATTCCAATTCCCAATAAATAATTGGTACGATCCGGATTGACGCCATCCCAATAATTTCGGTTAAAAGCTGTCTGGTCTGTTGCATAAGACGAATCAAAGCCTGAGGCGCGGGTTTGTAAAACACCAAATGCACTCATTGTAGGATAATAAAAACGTTTGTACAATTTGACCTGCTGATTGCTGTAATCAATTTTGGTTTTATACAATTGCAATAGCGGGTGAAGGCTATCTGTTGCACTGCTTTGCTGTACAAGTTCTTTTGGAATCTGCGTCACAAAAATCGTATCAGTAACAAAATCCTGAGGTGCCACACCCATTAAATCGACCAGTTTATTGTTTTGTTCCTTAACGAAATTTTTAGCGAGATTCAGTGCCATTTTGGCTTTTGAAACTTCAGCTGTAGCCAATGTCGAATCCACTCCGGCCAGTAATCCGTTTTTGACTCTGGCTGCGGCGGTTCTTTTGAAAACTTCGGCACGGTTTAAATTCTTTTGTTGTGAAATGAGTAATCTTTGGCTTGCCAATAAATTGAGATAAGCGGCTGAGATTTTAATTTCCAGCTGGAATTTTTCCTGATTCAGATCCTTTTCTTTGGTCTGAACATCAATTTTGGACAAATTGATTTTTTCCTGCGTTTTTCCAAAAGTGAAAAAATCCCAGTTCATGTTGACCAGATAAAGAGCTCCAAAGGCTGAATTCCAGTTCTGTTCCGGAAGCGGCAATCCCGAAGAAGCTACTCCCAGACCTCCAAAACCATACAAAGGCCCGTTTTGTCCGTTTACGGTTCCGTAATCCTGCTGCGCTGATAAATTAAGATTCGGCAGGTAATCGCGACGGGATTGTTTAAGGCTCTCCTGCGAAGCATTGGTGTAGTTGTTTTTTGCTCTGACTGAACCGTAATTTTCAAGCCCGGTTTTTATGGCGTCCTTTAAAGACAGGGTTTGAGAATGACTGTTTAGGGCAAAAATCAGGAAAAATAATAAGGTAATTTTTTTGAAATACATAAACCCAAAATGTGAAATTATAGCCCAAATTTATTTCTCTTCTATTGATAAAAGTCATGTTAAGTGATGTAGTGCACTAATAAATGACGAATTCAATTTGTCATTTTTTGGAAATAGTATTTGAATAATTGTTCGTACTTTGTAAACTATTTAAGTGCAGAAAATGAATAAAAAAATAAGTAACATGATGGAAAACAAATGGTGGCAGGAAATTGCTGTTGTTCTTTTTTCATTCACGGTTTATACCCTAAAAAATGACTGGATGCTGTTTAGTTCCTTCATTTCAATTCTAATGGGGATTTTCTTCTACTGTATTTTGTACATGCACGCCCAGTTTAATCGGTTTTTTATTCTTCCGGTTTTGTTCAAAGGCAAAAGACCTTTGACGTATGTATTTCTGACTCTTGTTGCCGTATTTCTTTTTTCGCTTGTTTTATATCAGATTACATCATTAAGTATGTTTGCTAATTGTCATCTGTATCAGAATTCGCATCAGCGCAGTTATGTATACCAATTAGCCAGTGTATTAGGAACTTTGGTTTGTATTTTGAGTCCGATCATTGTTTTTAAATTTTACAGAATCAATAAAAAACAGACAGATGAAACGCTGTTGTTCAATCAAATGCAGCTTAATTCGCTGAAAGGACAACTGAACCCGCATTTTTTATTCAACACCTTCAATACGCTTTACGGAATCAGTTTAGAATTTCCGGAAAGAACACCTGATCTGATTATGAAAGTCTCACAATTAATGCGTTATCAGCTCGAAAGCAATAACAAACAATGTGTTTCTCTTGAAGCGGAACTGGAGTTTATAAACAGTTATATTCAACTGGAAAAAGAGCGTGTTGCCTATCGCTGTGATATTACTTACGATTGTAAAATTGACAACGAGAATGCATATAAAGTTTCGCCAATGCTGTTGATTGCCTTTATAGAAAATGCATTTAAACACGGAACCTGCGCTATCGAAAAATGTTTTGTACGTATTATAATTACAGTCGAAAACGGATTGCTGCATCTGCATGTCGTCAATTCCATTCCGAAGAAAACCGATGTGGTTTCTACTAAAATTGGTTTAAAAAATACAATCGAGAGACTGAACCTGATTTATGGAAAAGAATATAAATTAGACATTCAGGAGGATAAAAATACCTATATCGTAGATTTGAAAATACAACTGAAAAAGTTTGTATAATGAAGGAGACCAAAAAATGCATTATCGTTGATGATGAGCCGGCAGCGCATTATGTTCTGGCCAATTATATCAAACAGAATCCACAGCTGGAACTTGTTTTTCAGGGCTATAATGGCGTTGAGGCAATGGATTATCTCCGTGAAAACAAAGTAGATCTGATGTTTTTGGATATCAATATGCCAGAAATTTCAGGAATGGAACTGCTCAAGATTATTCCAACGCATCCCAAAACGATTTTAACGACTGCTTATTCTGAATTTGCTCTCGAAAGTTATGATTACGGTGTGATTGATTATTTGTTGAAACCTATTTATTTTCCAAGGTTTTTAAAAGCCATCGATCGTTTTTTTGCAACAGAAAATGTAAAAACAAAAGAAGAAGAAGTAATTGTGAATTCTGTTAGTGTAAAAGTAGACGGCTATTTTATTGATATCGAATTGGACCAGCTTTTGTTTGCACAAAGTTTTGGTAATTACGTAAAATTGCACACGTTAAAGAGAACTTATTTAGGCTCAATTACTACTACAGAATTAGAAAAATGCCTTCCGGAAAAGAGTTTTATGCGTATTCATAAATCCTATATCGTGGCTTTGGATAAAATTGACGCAGCCGAAAAAGATTTTGTTGTGATAAAAAATGAAAGAATTCCGATTGGGATAACTTACAGAAGGGAACTGACAGACCGGATGAAAAATAAAAACAATCTATAAAAGTTCAGAAATAAGCGCTTACTAATTCAGTTATTTCAAAAAAGAAGCCTGCTCAGATTTATTTCCGGCAGGCTTTTTTGATTATATTTTAGGAATTTGAATTAAGTTATAACTAATTTTTGTCTCCAGACAGAGAGATTTACTCCTTTAAAAATAAGCCATAAGCTTAAGGCTAATTCTGCGACAAGACACGGCATCAATAATGCAATACTGGAAAGCTTCGGAAAAAGAATTAAAGCAAAACTGTTTGTTAAATAGCAGAATCCTGCAATTGACATGAGCACTCCAAATACTTTTGGGAAATAACCTGATTTGTAAATTAAGTAACCTTCTATAAGACATACAAATCCAAAAAATATTAAACCGACTCCAAATCCAAAATCATGTAATTTTATTGAAAGATAAGACAACGCATGCAATTGATCAGGACTAAAGGATTTTAAATAATCAGCATCTCCAAGAAAAAATAAGGCAGCTAAAAGATTTAATTTGTTAGCCACTAAAACGGCTGTCTGAATTAGATTAAAAGACAAATTAAGAAGGGCAAGTTTTTTGTTTACAGGTCTAAGCAAAAAATAGAGGATTACCATTACAGGCAGATCGCAAACCTGCATAATCAAATCGGCGGTAATGCCAATTTTCCATAAAAAATCAGAATGGATGATGTTATTTGCAGTAGCGGTTGCATCTCCATAAACAACTAATTTATTTCGGACAAAGGTTTCAGCAAAAGCACCGGCTATGATAATAAGGAGATATAGCAAACCAGCAAGTCTGGCATAAGGTTGTGGAGAAGTTTCAAATTTTTTATTGTCTCTCATGATCTATGATTAGGTTTTAAAATTAGACGACCCGTACAGAAAAAGGTTACCTGTTTTATAAAGCGAAATCATAATTATTTTAAATTTAAACTGAAAATTTTAGAAAAACTTCATCTTTAATTCATTTATAAGTAGTAAATTTATTACTGCTTTTTTGAACTTATTAATTCTTTAATGATAAAAAAATGAGAAGAATATCTTTAATTTTTGCGCTGTTCAGTTTTAGTTTTTTAATGGCACAGGAAGGAACGAATATGAAAAAAACAGTAATTCCTCCGGAAGTGGTAAGAGTTGCTTTTGAAAAAGAATACCCGGGTAAGACATCGGTCTGGTCTGAAGAATATGTGGGTGATGATGATGATGAACTTCGTTATGAAGCCAAATACAATGTAAACAATGCTACAAAAGCACTGGCAATTTATGATAACTTAGGAAATATGAAAGCGTATGAATTACAGATTCCGTTAAGCAAACTGCCAGCCAAAGCACAGGCATATCTGAAAAAAAACTATTCTTCAAAAACGATAAAAGAAATTGCAGTAGTGGTGGATGATAAAAACAAAACTACTTATGAAGTGGGGGTTGAAAAAGATTCAAAGTTTTACGATGTTATTTTTGATAAGAACGGAGGGTTCGATGTCAGTATCGAAAAAAATTGAAATTTGCTTACTTACTAATTCAGATATTTAAACGACAAACCCGATAAGTTTTTGCTTATCGGGTTTTGTTTTAAAGAAGTTTAGTGTTGATTTAAACACTCTTCGACTTTAGTCAGTGAAGACTAGGAACATAGTTTTTGTAACTAGCGTTTCACTTATTTAAAAAACGCATAGCTATGTGTTGAGAAATCAGTTTCTCTTTTTAAACTTTTCAAAAAGAAAAATCTATGTTTCTATGTGTTGAAAAAAACAAATAGAATGCAACTGATTGATTTTTAATATTATAAAAATATTCCTCCTGCAACCTCAATACGCTGCCCGTTAACCCAACGGGATTCTTCAGAACATAAAAAGGCAACAACTCCGCCAATATCATCAGGAAGACCTACTCTTCCTAAAGCAGTTAAGCCAGCGATAGTTTTATTTAATTCATCATTATCGCGTACAGCTCCGCCTCCAAAATCGGTTTCAATTGCGCCCGGAGCGACGATGTTGACTCTGATTTTTCTTTCGCCCAGTTCTCTTGCCTGATATTTTGTCAAAGTTTCGATAGCGCCTTTCATGGCTCCATAAGCAGAGTAGCCCGGGAATGAAAATCTGGCCAGACCGCTTGAGATATTTACAATTCCACCGCCATCATTTAGTATTGGCAATGCTTTTTGAGTTAAAAAGAAAGGGCCTTTAAAATGAATATTCGTCAGCAAATCAAATTCGGCCTCAGTAGTTTCTGCAAATGAATTATGAATTCCGATTCCGGCATTGTTTACTAAAAAGTCGAATTTATCCGTTTTAAAAATGTTTTTTAATGAAGAAGAAACCTGTTCTAAAAAAGAATCAAAAGTACCGGACTCCGCAACATTTAACTGAATTGCAGCTGCTCTCTGACCTAAATTTTCAATTTCTTTTACTACTTCTTCGGCTTCGTCTTTTTTGCTGTTGTAGGTAATAATAACATCGATTCCTTTTTTAGCAATTGCGATTGCCATATTTTTTCCTAAACCTCTGCTTCCGCCTGTTACTAAGGCGATTTTTGTATTTACTGCCATTTGATTTATGTTTTAAATTGATAAATCAAAGGTAGGAGTGAAGCATTGTTCGGAATTTGTAAATATCAAACCGATGTTTGCGAAATTCAAATATCAATGACAATGTCAATAGCAATAACAATGTCAATTTCAAAAATCAATTTTAAACTTTAAACCTGAAACCTGAAACTTCAAAATTAACTTCTAAAAGCTAACGGTGTCAAAGAGGTTTGTTTTTTAAAGAAATTCGAGAAATGTGCCAGTTCTTCAAATCCTAAGCAATAAGCAATTTCAGAAATATTCCAGTTGGTTTGTCTTAAAAGAATTTTGGCTTCACTGGTTAACCTGCTGCTGATTAACTCAGTTGTGGTTTTTCCGCTGTTTTCCTTTAAAACCTTGTTTAAATGATTCACGTGAACGGAGAGTCTTTCGGCAAAATCTTTGGCAGTCCTTAATTCTAAACGCTGATGTGGTGATTCAATCGGGAACTGTCTTTCTAATAACTCAGCAAATAAAGAAGAAACTCTGGCTGCTGAATTGTGTTTGGAGTACAAGGCTGTTACAGGCTGTAATTTTTGTCCAAAATGAATTAACTCTGCTACATAATTTCGGATTAGATCGTATTTGTAAGTGTAATCAGAATTGATTTCATGCTGTATTTTGCTGAAAATGAATTCAACTTCTGTAATTTGTTCATCTGAAAGCTGAAAAATAGGAAAACCGTCCGGAGCAAAAATAGGAAGTTCGTTTAAAATAATTCCGCTCTTATTTAGGAACTCATCAGTAAATACACAGAATTGTCCTGTCTGATTTGTGTCCTGCGGAATGTAATTATAAGGGATTTTGGGTGTAGCAAATAGAAGTGCCTGTTTATCAATTTCAATTATTTTATCTGCATATTCGGCTCTGTTTTTTCCTTTTATAAGGCTAATTTTGTAATACGCTCTTCGGTTGTAAGGCATAGTACACTTTCCCAAAAGCTCTTTAATATTAAAAACATTAAACTGACAGATTTCTTTTTGAATGCAGTTATCTAACAGCGAATTTGATTCGTTATTGGTTAATTCTGCAATTTCTTTATAAAATGGTTCCAGGGATTTCATATGTGTTTGATTTGTAAAATTCAAATATACGGAAACAAATTATGAATTGTGAATTGTAAAAGGTGAGATGTGAGTTGTGAAACGTAAAACTAATGGCTACTTGCTTTCTAACCTCTGACATTTTACAAAATTAAAACAAACTTCCCTGAACAAATTCAGGCTGTGTATTTCCGTTAAATGTAAAAGTATCAATTACAAAAAACTGCTTTTTGACAGGATCGAGTTCCCGGAGCACTATTTCTTTACACAAAAAATCAATTTCAATTGTGGTAAAAAGCTGTGACGCTATTTTGAGGTTTTCGGCCGTGAGTTTCCTGCCAATGGACAGGTGAGGGTCGTCACTTTTTTTGAGTTTTAAAGATTTCAGGGTTTCCTGAATCTTCTTCATGACAGGTTTCAGATTATTTTTTGAAGTTTCATTTGGAGCAATAAAAAAGGCACCGCTATTTTCATAAAAGGAAAAATGATTCAGATACACGGGGAAAGGCGTAAAACCATCACAGGTTTTAAAAAGCTTTTGTTTGAAAGTATCGATTTGTGAATCGTCAATTGTGAATTCGCAGATTGTAATATGAGCGGTAGAGTTACAGCTGTTGTACCAGTTGATTTTACTTTTCAGATATTCCTTCATTGTTTTGACTGAATCAATAACATCCTGCGAAGGATAAATCGCAACCGAATACTTTTTCTCCATTTTTAGGATTTAGATTAATACAAATTTAAAGCTGCAATTCGTATAAGAAAATTTATTTATGCCATTTGAACTTTCGCCAAAAGCCATTTTTTTGATCATAAGAATAATCATAGTTAAGTTGTTTTTTGCGTTTTGAATATTCATCATAAGAGATAACTTTTATATCTTCAGGATATACAACTTCTGCTATTTTAATTAGATTATATTGATCTTTATTTTCTTTGTTTTTATTTTTTACTAATATTATATTTTCGTTGCCAGCTACTTCAAGCAAGTCATAAAGTAGTACTAAACTGCCATTTTCATGTTCTATACAGATATATTTAGATGGTAATATATCACTTTCCATTAAATAAAAGTTACGGTCTAAGCTTTCTTTAAATGTATAATCTTTATAAAAACATTGTGTAAACAAGGTAAAAATAAAGATTATTAAGAATGCTTTTTGTATTGTACGAATAAAAGTTTTTTTCTTCATCAATATATCATTTCATACAAATTTAAAACTTATTGAATAAGGATTACTTTGAATTATTTAGAAAATAAACTTCTGTGAGTAAAGTCTTTATTTTAAAGTTTAGTAAGTATAGCACATTATATTTTTCCTTTGAGGTACAATCGGTGAAGAATTTCTGATTTTAAAAGACCGCTCCCGCCTCCAAAATGTTCTATGATTTCAACTTCCGGATGGGCTTCTGTGCAAAATGCTGCAAATTCTTTTTCGACATGATCTTCAATTGCAGAGCTCAGTAAAACAAAATCGGGTTTGTTTGCTATGAAATAGTCCTGAGCCATTTTTTCATCATTAAAACCAACTGCATTCCAGTTTTCATTTGCATTAACTAACCGAATTAGAATTTCGAGAATAGGCTGGTTTTTACCCAGTATCAAAAAATTGTATTTTTTCATGATGCCATATTTTACATTACAAAAATAGTTTTAAAAAGCTAAAAATGACTTAATCCAGATTAAGAAACACAATTTAATAGAGATAAAAAAATAATGTTTTGAGTTAATCCGATTCCTGTTAAAATGGGAAATTTGATATACAGATAAATTCAGTATTAATTTAAAAATCAACTATTATGTTACGCTGGACAATCATTTTTATTATTCTCGCCATAGTGGCCGGAATATTAGGTTTTGGCGGTATTGCTGCCGGAGCCGCAAGTATAGCAAAAGTCTTATTCTTTATATTTATTGTATTGTTTTTGTTGTCATTAATTAGCGGCAGAAGAAATATTTAGATAAAAAAATAAAAAAAGAAAGGAAAAACGACACATTTATTCTGGTAAATGTGTCGTTTGCAATTTTAAAACATAAAATTATGGGAACTAAAAGTGGTGCTTATCAGGATGTTTACATCAAAAGAGAAGATGAAATGGTAAGCTTAAAAAATGATGTGACAGATTTTTGTGAAAAATATATAAAACCTGTTCATCCTGAAAATTGGGACTGGTCTGTTCGTGATTTTGAAAATCCTGAAAATGATCCGACCGTTGATGAGGCAAGAGTAATTGGCAGGCTTGTTTTTAAAGATTTGAGTGATAAAAAAACGACCGATGTTGACCTTTCTACAATGAACAATGTCGAATCGATAAAAGCCTATCTGAATCCGAAAAGTAAACATGAAGTTTTTAATATGGAAGAATTTGCTTTTGCCCTGAAAGTTGAACTAGAACATGGAAGGATTAAGGACGTCAATGTAACCAACAACCATCCTTTTTTGACAGCGATGATTGCGCTCGCACACATGACTGAAAGCCTGACCTATTATAAAAGATTAAAGGTCATGGAAGCTGAAGGCGAAATTTATGAAATTATGCGTAAGATTGAAATGGCCAAACCTGCAGATAAAGCCAAATTGTATAAAGAACTTATTAAAGCTGAAGAAGAACTCACAGAAGCAAGAGCGGGATTGGCTGAACGCCTCGAAAAAATGGACGATATTCCTGTACTGGAAAAAATTGGGGATTAAGATTTTATTAAAACGATAAAAAAACCGTTACAAATCTAACGGTTTTTTTATGCTTTAATCTGTAGAAACTTAGAATTTTCTCGGATCGTTATCAGGATAATCTTCCTCATTGTCTTCCTCCTGAATATCGTCTTCTTTGTATTCATAATCATCATCTTCCTCGTCGTCATCCTGATCGATGTCTTCTAAATCTTCTTCGGTTTCATTAAAAGTATTTTCGAAAGAATCGGAAGGATTGTCAAACTCATCATTAACGATTTTTTCATCACCGTCAAGATCAATTTCATCCAATTCGTCATCGTCTTCAAGATCTCTGTCAGAGTGAAAATCATCATTTAAATCGTCGATATCATCTTCATCATTGGTGATTTTTTCCTGATCAGGATTTGGTTTATTTGGGTCATAGCCGTTTCGAACCGTAAATCCCTGTTCGGCGATTTCTCTGTTGGTTTGTTTTTGCTCATTATTTTCGTACAGTTCCTCATTCATAAGGATATTTTTGTCTGTATTGTTTTGATCTATAGTGCTCATAATAGTAGTTTTTTAATGTTGCTAATTACTCGCTTATGATTAGTCATTTCTTTGTTCCAACTCATCATAGTCTAAGTTCTCATCGTTTTGTATGCCTTCTTCTTTCTGTTCCGTTTTTTCAGGTTTGTAATAATTATCATCTTTCTGATGTTTTTTAACATATTCTTCTTCACTAATGCTTCCGTCATTCGGAATGTTTTCACTTCTAAGAATCTGATCCTTTTTTAAAAGTTTATTGACAGCGTTTTCGATTAAAAAAGCTGCATCTAGATCTAAATAACCACCCTGGTATTTTCTCTGAAAGTAAAAAACTGCATTTTCATTGTATCTGTATGTTGTAGTATCGGGTCTCATAATATTTTCTTTAAAATTATTGATATTACAAAACTAACTACGATACGCAGCAAATGTCTTACAAAATTTACAAGTCTATTTTCATAATATACAGGTGTTTATGTTGAAACTTTTGATTTGAATACTATAATCTAAAATAAATATGTGAGGTTAATTTTGAAACAATTAATCATATTAAAAATTACAATTATGAAAACTACTGATAGTAAAAAAGCAGCTGCTAATAAACAGAGTATGCAAAAAAGTACAGAGGTAAAACCCAAAAAAGATGCAGCAACAGGCCTGAAAGAATTATTTGAAGATAGTCTGAAAGATATTTACTGGGCAGAAAAAGCATTGACAAAAGCACTTCCAACAATGGCCAGAAACGCAACATCGGCAGATTTGATTGAAGCCATAAATTCGCACCTGACCGAAACAGAAGAACACATTACTCGTCTGGAAAAAGTTTTTGAACTGGTTGGCAAAAAAGCTTCAGCAAAAAAATGTGATGCTATGGAAGGTCTTATTGAAGAAGGAAAAGGAATTCTGGAGGAAACAGAAAAAGGGGTGGTGCGTGACGCCGGAATCATTGCAGCAAGTCAAAAAATCGAGCATTACGAAATTGCGACTTACGGAACCCTGAGACAATTTGCAGAAACCTTAGGTTTAACAGAAGCTGCAAATTTATTAGAGCAAACGCTTGACGAAGAAAAAGGAGCCGATAAAAAACTTACCGAAGTTGCTGTAAATGCCGTAAATCTTGAAGCCGCAGAAGCAGATTAAGTTTTTTTTTTGAAAAAAATCAAAAGCACGGTTTCGGCTGTGCTTTTTGGTTTAATTAAATCAGGATATATGCCAGATGAACCATCAATAGTGATATTACAAAGAAGAAATTAACCAATTTTAGGTGCAAGCTGTTTCGGCATTAATGATCACTTTTAAAAATTTTCAGTGGTGGGAGTTTCGATTTTATTTATCCAAAGTTTTATAACGTAAAACAGATGTCCAATTTCTTCTCTTTTAATAATATAAGCCGGCATTAAATAAACAATATTTCCAATTGGCCGAAGCCAGGCTCCATTTTGGAGTGCAAATTTTCCAAATCCGTCTAAATATTTTTTGTTTGAAAATTCAAGGGCAACAATACCACCAATTTTACGAATATTTAAAATATGCGGAGATGAAATATCGTTTAATTCCTCTTCAATGAAACTTTCAATTTCAGTAATTTTATCCAAATAGTTTTCTCTCTCAAAGATTTCAATGCCTTTTAAGGCGATGCTGCATGCGAGGGCATTCCCCATAAAGGTAGGGCCGTGCATTAAAGCAATTTCATAATTATCTCCAAGAAAAGCATCATACACTTTACTGGTCGCCAGAGTTGCAGCGTGGCCTATATAACCGGCAGTCATAGCTTTACCCAATACCATTATGTCAGGTGTTATACCTGCATGTTCACACGCAAACATCTTACCGGTACGTCCAAAACCTGTAGCTACTTCGTCGGCTATCAGCAATATTCCATACCTCTGGGTCAATTCCCGGGCCGCCAATAAATAATTGGGAGAGTATATATTAAAACCTCCGGCACATTGAACGATTGGTTCTAAAATGAAACAGGCAATTTCCTGATGCTGATTTCGAAATACATTTTCCATTTGGTCGATCGCCAATTGTAAATCAGCGCTTTTAGGATAGTAGCCTCCAACAGGTATTTCCAATTCGATTTGCGGATTTAATATTTCCGAAAAAGCATTATTAAAATCAGAATCACTGCTGACTTCCATAGCTTTGAATGTGTCGCCATGATAACCATCCTTCAGATAAACAATTTTGTTTTTTGAACTAATGCCAAGATTTTTCCAATATTGTATTGCGATTTTCAGGGCAATTTCAACACCAATTGAGCCGCTATCAGAGAAAAACACATAATTTAGATCCTTTGGTGTAATTCTGACAAGCTCTTTTGCAAGGTTCAAAGCCGGATCATGTGAAATTCCGCCAAGCATGAAATGTGAAAATTTATTCAGCTGGTCCAGGGCTGCCTGGTTAATTTCCTCATTATTGTAACCGTGAATGGCTGACCACCATGATGAAATACCATCGATAAGTGTTTTCCCTTCTGATAAATACATTTCTACTCCTTTAGCTCCATTCAATTTTGGAACTTCTTTCATTTTGTTCATTTGAGTATAGGGAAACCACAGCATACAATAAATTTTGTGGCAAATTTAGTTTATTTTAATGTATAATGAAGGAATACGGAATGTTTTGGAGTTTCCTAAAATGCTGAGAAATTAATTGTGTTGTAAATCACAGGCTATACATTCAGATTATTATAAGAATTATTTTATGAGCTAAAAAAAATATTTTTTGAGTTAACGCATCTTTTTTTTAAGAATGAAATTTGTTTACATATTAAAGATTGTAAAAGCTTTAAAAATAGCCACATAAATAATACTGTCATGAAAAAGGAACTTGCTAAAAACGAATTGGAATATATAGACGAATATCGAAAAAACGGATACTACCGTAATTTTTTATTTAAAGATGGCGCATTGGTAGAAACAGAATCCAAATACCCGTATCAGCCTGACGAAATTTTTATTGTTGCCCATCATCGTTATGAAGGAATGAGCAATCCGGAAGACATGTCGATTTTATATGTTATTGAAACTGCAGATGATAAAAAAGGAACCTATTTGTTAGGATATGGTCCAACGGCTGATTTGGAAGCTGCAGAATTTTTTAAAGATATACCCGAAAAAAATTATTCGGTGAATTCAGATGTTCATAAACTCACCTGAAAAAGACTCACTTAAATGGTTACATAAGATAAGTTTAGGATTTTTTTATTTTGCTGAAAAGACAGCTGTTTCATGAATTTGAAACGGCTGTTTTTGTTTTTAAATTTTACTGTAAAATATTAATTATGAAACTACTGCGTAAAATTGTATAACAAAAAATATTCATTCTATGGCGAAATTTGAGTAGTTCAAAAAAGGAAACAAGATAGCAGGTTTATCAGAGTTTAAAATTTTGAACAATTTATTTTAAGAACGTTTTAAATGTTATCAAATGAAGAAACTTTACTTGAATACGGGAAATATGAATACTATTTTTAATGACCTTAAAGATAGCCTCGATGGATCGTTGACGCTTGAAAGCAGTCAGTATAAATTAAAGATCAGGTCTAAAAATGCAGATGGTATCATACGCGGGATAACAGTTAGTCCTCATATTTCGTTTGTAGAATTTGATCTTGTATTTTATAAAGATATCCAGCTAAGCCTCGAATCAGATGGAGGTTCGAATGTGTTGTTTGTCTATTGCTCTAAAGGAAATTTTGGACACAGTTTCGGAATTAGCGGTAAAAGAAAAACAGTAAAAGAAGACCATAACAGCATCATAAGAAATGCCTCAAACATCAATAGTATTTTTTATTTTGAAGGTTTTAAACCTGTTCGTTTTTCAATTTTAAGCTATAATACTAAAGCAGAAAATGAGGGGCTTTTCTCGGCTATAAACAAAGTGTTCAGTAGTAATACCGGAAATTATAAGCGCATTGGCAGACAGAACTTTAAAATAGCTAAAAAAATAAATGAGTTTAACACAATCCCACAAAAGGGAATCGTTAGAAATTTACTGAGAAACCGCATTTTGGAAGAAATTTTAGATATAGAGCTGGACCAGCATACATACGGATATCTGAAAGACATACAGCCAATCATGACACTGGCAAATAAACAGCTGGAAGAACTGAGAAAAGTTTCAAGGCTAAATTTTTCAATGCTATTATCTGAAGCAGGACAGACGGAACGAAATTATCTATTAAAAATGTTTAGAGAAAAATATCATCTGGTATTCAACAGGCTTTATAACCAAAAACTAGTTAGCTAACAAGCACTATATATTGAAAAAAACAGCTTTTAACGAGGCTGTTTTTTTTATTCTTTTTCATAATTAAGAAGGAAATAAACCATTATGAGGTTCAGTATTAATGAAATGCTGTTGGTGATAATAATAGGGATATCATTTTTTAAAATGCCGTAGATAACCCAAACCGCAACACCAAAAGTAAGAACACCAAAAGTGAGCAGCGAAATTTGTTTTACTTTTTTAGTTTTCCATACTTTTATGATTTGCGGAACAACCGAAACTGTAACACAAATTCCGGCGAAAAGACCAATCAGATCAATGTAATTCATGTTTTTTCAATTTAATTATCCACCTACAAGTTCCCCTCCGTTGATATGAATAAATTGTCCTGTAATATAACTGCTGTCATCAGAAGCTAAAAATACATAAGCAGGTCCAACTTCTGACGGCTGTCCGGCTCTTCCCATCGGATTGTCTCTGCCAAAGTCTGAAATTTCATCAAAGGTCGAAACAATAAGAGGTGTCCAGATCGGGCCTGGTGCAACGCCATTTACCCTAATTTTCCTTTTTGCCAGCATGGTTGATAATGATCTGGTAAAACTTAAAATTGCTCCTTTTGTACTCGAATAATCAAGTAAATGCTCACTTCCGCGATAAGCGGTAACAGAACTTGTATTGATGATGCTGTCTCCTTCTTTCATAAAAGGCAAAGCTGCTTTGGTAACATAAAAGAAAGGGTAAATATTGGTTTCAAATGTTTTTTGAAGCTGTACGGGCGTAATTTTTTCCAGTTCATTCTGAGGAAACTGAACTGCCGCATTATTTACAATTATATTTAATTTGCTAAACGTTTTGATACATTTTTTTACAGCACTTTTACAAAATTTTTCATCCTTTAAATCACCACTTATTAAAAGGCATTGCTGTCCTTCTTTTTCAATAAGTTCTTTTGTTTTTAATGCATCCTTGTCTTCTTTTAGGTAAACAATCGCAACATTTGCACCTTCTCTTGCAAAATGTATCGCTACGCTTCTGCCAATTCCGCTGTCACCGCCTGTGATAAAAGCTGTTTTACCCAAAAGTTTTCCGCTTCCGGTATAATTTTCTTTAATGATTTGAGGTTCGGGGTTCATTAAATATTCGTTGCCGGGGATGTCCTGTTTTTGTTCCGGAAATGTTGTCTTCTTCATAACTTTTCATTTAAAAAAAAATATAATTAAAAATAGAATTCTCTTGCGGTAGCGTTTGACCTGATAGAATTAAAGATTGTCGCAAAAAGTTAAATTTCACAAGCTCGCATGGGAATTATATAATTTATTTGATCTCAAATAAAAGAAGTGTTAATTTTTTTTTAAATACATTTGAGAGTTTGTAAATCTTTTAATTCAAAAAAGAGTATAAAAAAACTTTAACCATAACGCTTAGCCCCACAAACAAATGATATTAATTGTAGACGATATAAAGGCAAATATAATTGCCTTAAAAAAGATTTTAGAGCTACACAATATCGATGTAGATACTGCTGAATCTGGTGAGGAAGCATTAAAGAAAATTTTACAGACCAATTATTGTCTTATCATCATGGACGTTCAGATGCCCGGACTCGATGGTTTTGAGGTGGTGAAAATTCTTTCGGGTAATAAAAAGACAAAAGATATTCCGGTGATTTTTCTTTCTGCCCTTAATATTGATAAAAAATACATTTTTAAGGGCTATGAAACAGGTGCTGTAGAATATATAACCAAGCCGGTTGATACTGATTTACTGATTTTAAAGGTAAAAACATTCCTTAAAATTTACGAACAGCAGAATCAGCTGAAGGAAATGAAAGACCTGCTTTCGAAAGAAATTAAAATCCGAAAAGAAGCGCAGGAGAATCTGGAGGCTAAAATTTTAGAAAGAACAAAAGAACTGGTACTGAAAAATGAAGAACTGGAACTTAAAAATCACGAGCTGCAGCAATTTTCATGGGTAGTTTCGCATGACCTAAACGAGCCGATCAGAAAGATTCAGATTTTTATTAAAATCATCAAAGATCTATACCTCACCAAAGATGACAAAGCTGTTGACTATGTAAACCGAACAATCAAATCGGCCGAAAGAATGCAGACTTTAATTACAGATTTACTTGCTTATTCAAGATTGTCATCAAAAGTATTGCCTGAGAAAACTGATTTAAATATTGTTTTACAGGAAGTTATATCGGATTTTGATTATTTGATAGAGCGTAAAAATGCAACCATAAAAACTAATGAACTTCCAACAATAGACAGTATTCCGAGTCAGTTGCGTCAGGTTTTTCAAAATCTGATCGGAAATGCACTTAAGTTTTCAAACAATACAGATCATCCCTTGATTGAAATCTCTTCTGAGTTGATTGAAAGGAAAAGTTTTGACGCAAAGTCTTCACCAAATGGAAAGTATTGCCGGATTATTGTAAAAGATAACGGAATCGGTTTTGATGAAGTTTATCTGGATAGGATTTTTGTTATTTTTCAGAGTCTTAACGATCGCCAAAGTTACGAAGGAACCGGGATCGGACTGGCAATCGCAAAAAAAATAATTGAAAAACATAACGGATTGATTACCGCTAAAAGTCAAATTGGTAAAGGGGCAAGCTTTATCATAGTTTTGCCTTTGGAATATCAGGAAACAAATAATACATATGAAGCAAAACAACTTTAAAAGGAATTTATTAATTAGTTCTTTAGTTTCGTTATTGATACTAATGATAAGCTCAATGGCTTCATTTTTAAGTATAAGAAGCCTGTTAAACAGTAATTACTGGGTAAACCATACGCAGGAAGTAATTTATAACCTGAATGAAGGAGTGTCCATAATTACAGATGCCCAAACGAGCATGCGCGGGTATTTAATAACCGGAAGCGAACAATTTCTGGATCAGTACAATGATGCTGAAAAAAGATCGGATGTGATTTTTGAAAAGCTTGATGACCTTACTGTAGACAATCCGTCCCAACAAAAAAACTTAAAAGAATTAGAATCAAGAACTGCTGTTTTTTATAAATATCTGCACAATCAGGTTGTTAAAAAGAGATTAGGCAAGCAAACTGTTACTTTTGACCTGAATGAAGGGAAAAAAATGATGGATGAATTACGTTCTTATTATAAAAATATTGAGAACACGGAACAAATACTTTTAAAAGAACGAAATGAGAATTCACAGCGATATGGCAATTATAGTTTTATTTTAATAATTGCAGCTTTTATAATTGCTTTCGTTATAACAGTTGTTTTCTTATTGCGTATTTTAAAAGATTATAATGAACGTTCATTTCTTCAGGAAGAATTAGAAAAAAAAGACAGAGAAACTGCCGAAAGAATCAATGCAATAAGTACCATTGCCGGTAATATTTCAAGAGGAAATTATGACATTAGGGTCGATGATACCAAATCTGATGCCTTGGGCAGTGTAGGAGAATCACTAAATAGTATGGGGGCTTCCTTAAAATCATCTTTCGATTTATTGTCTCAGAAAGAATGGCTGCAAACCGGAATCGCACAACTAAATAATGTAATGATCGGGGATAAAGAACTCGAAAAATTATCAAAAGACGTTATTGAATTTTTATGCCAGTATACCAAAAGCAGTGCAGGTGTAATCTATGCAATTAACGGAGATGAACTATATGCAATTTCAGGTTACAGCTATCTTCCAAATAAGAACAGAGAACATATTAAAAAAGGGCAGGGATTAATCGGGCAATGTGTGGTTTCAAGAAAAATACTGGAATTAAAATCCTTTTCAGAGAGTGATGTTCAGATTACCTATGCTTTAGGAGAAATAAAACCGAAACATATTGTTGCAGTACCATTAATAGATACTAAAATCGAAGGTGCTTTTGAGTTAGCTAGTGTAAACGAATTTACCGAAATTGATTTGGAATTTCTGCAGACGGTTTCCAATAATATTGCGATTGCTATAAAATCAACCCAAAACAGAAAAAGAGTTTTAGAGCTGTTGGAAGAAACCCAGGCACAATCCGAAGAATTAAAGATTCAGCATAGTGAACTCGAAGCAATGAATGCCGAGTTAGAAACCCAAACCGAAAAATTACAGGCATCTGAAGAAGAACTGAGAGTACAGCAGGAAGAACTGGAACAAACCAACGAAGAATTATCTGAACGCAGTGTTTTACTCGAAGAAAGAAACACTGAAATTCAGAAAAAATCAGAAGCGCTGGAGCTTACCACACGCTACAAATCAGAATTTTTGGCAAATATGTCACATGAATTAAGGACTCCCTTAAACTCTATTTTGTTATTGAGCCGATTATTATCTGAAAATAATAACAAAGGCATGAGTACTGAAGAAATTGAATTTGCAAAAGTGATTCAGAGTTCAGGAAATAGTTTGTTGGGTTTAATCGACGAAATTCTCGATTTATCTAAAATTGAAGCGGGTAAAATGGAACTGGAATTTTTAGATATTTCAACTAAGGAAATAACAGATAATTTATCTAATTTATTTTCGGTAGTTGCAAAAGAGAAAAAAATTGACTTTGAAATAATTGCCAAAGATGCACCGGTAGTTATTAAAACAGATAAAATGCGTTTGGAGCAAATACTTAAAAACTTGATTTCGAATGCCATAAAATTCACAGAAAAAGGGTCAGTAAGTGTAGAAATTAAGATCAATGAAGATGATGACAAAATAATTTGTTTTATTGTAAAAGATACGGGAATCGGAATCCCGTTGGACAAACAGCCTTTGATTTTTGAAGCTTTCCAGCAGGCAGACGGTTCAACCAAAAGAAAATATGGAGGAACAGGTTTAGGTTTATCAATTAGCAGGGAACTGGCAAAATTGCTTAAAGGCGAAATTATTCTGCATAGTAAAGTAAATGAGGGAAGTACTTTTACCTTATGTCTTCCGGTGTATGGTTCTGAGATAAAAAAAGTAACAGTAGAAAAAACACCTCCAATAGAAATTGAACAGGTTGAAACTGCTGAAACCGAAAAGCAAAAAAAGAAATATATCAGCAATATTATTCCCGATGAAATTGAAGATGACCGGAATTCAATTTCACAAAATGATAAAGTAATTTTGATTGTAGAAGACGATATCAATTTTGCCAAATCATTATTGACCTTCAGCAGGAAAAACGGTTATAAAGGAATTGTAGCAGTACGGGGCGATTATGCATTAAATTTTGCGTTGATTTATAAGCCGGTTGGTATTTTGCTGGATATTGAACTTCCGGTTAAAAGTGGCTGGGAAATTTTGGAAGAGCTTAAAGATAATTCACAAACCAAGCATATCCCGGTGCACATCATGTCATCTCATAAACTGAAACAGGAAAGTTTATTAAAAGGAGCCGTTGATTTTCTGGATAAACCGGTAACATTTGAAAAAATTCCGGAAGTTTTTATGCGGATAGAACATATTATCAGCAAAGAATCACAAAAAGTTTTGATTATTGAGGACAATCCTAAACATGCGAAGGCATTAGCTTATTTTTTAGAAACGTATAATATTAATTCTGAAATTAAAAGCGAAGTTGCAGAAGGCTTAAAAGCACTTAATAAAACCGAAGTTGATTGTGTTATTCTGGATATGGGAGTCCCGGATAAGCAGTCTTACGAAATTCTGGATGGCATCAGGAAAAATCCTGGTCTGGAAAATCTTCCTGTGATTGTTTTTACCGGTAAAAGTTTATCCATTAAAGAGGAAATAAAAATTAAAAAATATGCAGATTCAATAATCGTTAAAACGGCACATTCGTATCAGAGAATGCTCGATGAAGTATCACTTTTCCTGCATCTGGTTGAAGAAAACAAAGGACCGGAAGGGAAAAAAGAAAATTACAAAAAACTAAATTTACTCAATAATATTTTGCAGGACAAGACAGTTTTAATTGTGGACGATGATGTTCGTAATATTTATTCGCTGACAAAAGCTTTGGAAGTATTTAAAATGAATGTAATTACGGCATTTGACGGTAAAGAAGCAATAAAAATACTGGAAGAAAACCCAAGTACAGATATTGTTTTACTTGATATGATGATGCCTAATATGGACGGCTATGAAACGGCAGAAAAAATACGAAGCAATCCAAAATTTCTGACTTTACCATTAATTGCCGTTACAGCAAAAGCAATGACAGGAGATCGTGAAAAATGCATCAAAGCGGGAGCTTCAGATTATATTACCAAGCCGGTAGATATTGATCAGCTGCTTTCATTACTGCGCGTGTGGCTGTATGATAAAGTTTAATTTAACAAGGCTGAAATGGACAAAAAACGACTTTTGATTATAGATGACGATTCCAGGAATATTTTTGCTTTGGAAAATACACTGCGTGCCAAATCATTCGATTGTGTATCGTGCTTAAGTGCAGAAGAAGCTTTAAAAATATTAAATGCTGATGCAAATATAGATGGAATTTTAATTGACATGATGATGCCTGAAATGGACGGTTATGAAGCAATTCCGTTAATCAAAAAAATTCCGTTATACAAATCAACTTTTATTATAGCAGTAACGGCTCAGGCAATGACTGGGGATAAGGAAAAATGTTTGGAGGCAGGTGCAGATGATTATATTTCTAAACCAATTGATGTAGATAAATTGCTTGCATTGTTAAGCAAAATTTGAAGTTGTTATGATTGAAGATATTGAATTGGAAACCCTAATCAATGAAGTATATGAATATTATGGTTTTGATTTTGGCAGTTATTCCAGGGCGTCCCTAAAAAGACGTGTCAACAGAATATATCAGTTGGATGGATTTACCTATTTTGAAGAGTTTTTGTCAAAAGTAAGATCTGATTCAGAGTATTATAAACGTATGGTTGACGAAATTACGGTAAATGTTACCGAAATGTTTCGCGATCCTTCTTTTTATACCGTAATCCGAAATCAGATTCTTCCGTTGTTGGGCACCAAACCTTTTATTCGTTTGTGGCACGCAGGCTGTTCTACAGGCGAGGAAGTTTATTCGGTAGCCATTTTACTGAAAGAAGCCGGATTACTGCACAAATCCCTGATTTATGCAACAGATATAAATACAACAGTTTTGGAAACGGCCAAAAAAGGGATTTTTCCATTAAGAATGATGAAAGAGTACTCTGAAAATTACAGGGATTCCGGTGGTAAAGAAGATTTTTCAAACTACTATACAGCCAATTATGGAATTGCAAAATTTAACGAAGAACTGTCAAAAAAAATGGTTTTTTCACAACATAATTTAGTTTCAGATACCTCATTCAATGAATTTGATTTGATTTTTTGCCGAAATGTCCTGATTTATTTTGATAATGATTTGCAAAAAAGAGCAATCAATTTATTTGATGAAAGCCTGTCCGTGTTAGGTTTTTTGGCTTTGGGAACAAAAGAAACCATAAAGTATTCGATATCCCAAAGCAAGTACAAACAAGTGGAGAAAGAAAAAATATGGAGGAAAATCAAATAAATCAGGATTTTAAAGTTGTCATAATTGGCGGTTCTGCCGGAAGTTTAAATGTTCTAATGCAAATTTTACCTCAATTGCCGGTAATCAAAACTTTTGCAGTTGTAATTGTATTGCATCGAAAAAGTACGGATGATCAGACTTTAGAGGAACTTATAAAATTAAAAGTACGCAGCAATGTAAAACCAATTGAGGATAAAGTACCATTTTTACCCGGTTTCATTTATATTGCGCCTTCCAATTATCATTTATTGTTTGAAAAAAATGATGTTTTATCACTCGACACTTCTGAAAAGATAAATTACAGCAGGCCAAGTATCGATGTTTCTTTTGAATCTGCTGCTGAGGTATACAAAAACAGGCTGACAGGAATCTTACTTTCTGGTTCAAATGCTGACGGTACAGAAGGATTAAAATCGGTTAAGAACGAAGGAGGAACCATAATTATCCAGGATCCCGATTCTGCCGAAATGCCTTTCATGCCCAATCATGCCATTCAAAATACAACACCTGATTATGTCTTAAATATTCAGCAAATTCTTCAGTTTATTCTTTCGATTGATAATTAAGTTTAGTTATTTTAGTAGTTTAGAAAAGTAAACTATAAAAATATTGACTTAATGAATTCACCTGTTTATGTTCTTGGTACCGGACTTTCGCACAACGGATCGGCAGTTTTATTAAAAGATGGACGTGTTTGTGTAGGCATCGAAAAAGAAAGGTTAACCCGGATCAAGCATGATGGGGGAAATGATAATCTGGCAATTAAGTATTGTCTGGATGCCGAAGGAATTCAGTTAAAAGATATTTCGCTCGTAGTGCAGTGCGCAAATTTTGATATTCCCGATCGGAATCAATTTAAAGGGAAAAGACTTTTTACAGAAGTACCGGATTTGAAAATAATTGATATTTCACATCATTTGGCTCATGCCTACAGTGCTGTTGGAACCTGTTCTTTTTCTGAATGTGCCGTAATGGTGATTGATGGCTGCGGAAGTCCGCTTGACCAGTTTCTTAAATTACATCCTGAACAAAAACAATATGTAAGTCCTGAAATTCTGAATGAAGTTCAGATGGTTTGCGAAAAAGACAGTTTTTACCATTTTGACGGGCAAAATTTAACTCCTTTAATTAAGGATTTCAGTAAAATGGCTGAAAAATCAGAGAGTTTATTTTCGCTTCCAACAACACAGCATTCTATCGGAGGTTTTTATGCTTCTGTAAGTCATTATGTTTTTGGAGACATGGATGATGTGGGGAAATTAATGGGACTTGCACCATTTGGAAAATCAGGAATCTATGATTTTGAAGCTTTTGAATTTAAATCAGGTAATCTGTTTGTAAATGAAGACTGGAAAAACCAATTTACGAATCCGTCAGAAGGGTATGAGTATTTCAAAAATAATTTTGATTATTATGCGAATGTAGCAAAATGGGCTCAGGAGCAGGTTGAAAAAGCAGTTTTAAAATGCATTCATAACCGACTGGAAAAATTTCCTCATAAAAATTTATGTTATTCCGGCGGGGTTGCGCTTAATGCTGTTGCAAATGCAAAACTTCAGGACAGCAAAATAGTCGAAAATATTTATTTTGAGCCCGCTGCCGCAGATAATGGTCTGGCACTGGGCTGTGCATTTTACGGCTGGCTTGAATATTTGAATATGCCTAAAGTTACGCATGATGGCAGTACTTGTTTCGGTAAAACGTATAGCGATCCTGAGATTGAATCAGCATTTGAAAAGCCTGAATATAAAAAATACAATCTCAAAAAGTTTTCGGATGAAAATGATATGGTAAATTATTGTGCAGAAAAACTAAATCAAGGAAAAACGATTGCATGGTTTCAGTCGGGATCAGAATTTGGTCCGCGTTCTCTGGGCCGAAGAAGCATTTTGGCACATCCAGGAATTGAGGGAATGAAAGACCATATTAATTTGGATATTAAATTCAGGGAAGATTTTCGTCCTTTTGCACCGGCAGTTTTAAAAGAAAAAGTAAATGAATATTTTTTACACGGAAGAAATAGTCCCTACATGATTTTGGTAGACAAAACCAAGCCCGAACATTTAGAAAATCTTAAAAATGTCACACACCGTGACGGATCTGCACGTGTACAGACTGTTGAAGAAAGCTGGAATCCAAAGTTTACAAAGTTGCTTGCTGCATTTTATAAACAAAGCGGAATACCTGTTTTACTCAATACTAGTTTGAATAAAAAAGGAATGCCAATTGTTGAAACTCCCCAAGAAGCACTGTATTTATTTGAAATTACAGCTTTGGATATTTTGGTTATGGAAAACTACGTAATTGAAAAATAATCGTTATTCAAAATCTCTTAAAATATCTTCTAAATTAGGTGGATTCAGGCGTTTTAATTGCGCAATTATAAGTTGTTTTTCTTTTTTAGAAGCTTCTGTGACAGGGCGTACAAATTCATTTTGGCTGGCTTCTTTAAAAAATAAATCATCGGTCCAGTCATTTCGTATTCCGTCAATAACTAAATGAATTCTGTCTTCAGTTCCGCGATTTGCAACTGAATGGGTAAAATTGGCATCAATATACCAACATTCGCCTTCGTTCATAATCAAACGGGTTCCGTCTAAAATAAATTCAACTTCGCTATTTGTAATAATCGGAATATGCAATCTGAAGCAGCCGTCTTCGTATCCCAGACAATTGTCGGTGTGCGGTTTAACTTCGGCGCCAACGTCTAGTTTCAACAATCGGACAGCGGTTTTTTCGAACAAAAAACTATCTAAAATTTCCTGAAAATAAACACAGGATTCCATAATTTCGGTAGGAACCAGTTTTTCATCCCCTATTGGGAGTGCAAAAATAGAATCTGATTTTCCGTTTTGTGACATTAAGGCAATGGAGGTCCATTTTCCGGAATAATCATTTGTGTTGTAATGATTAGTCCATTTTTTATCGATGATTTTACGAACATCCTCTTTAAGTTTTTCAGGATCAAAAAACATCGGAAATTTAATTGAGCGTACTGATTTATCCATAATTTAATCTCTTAGCCATTTTAACATTTTAGGAAAAGCTTCTTTGTTTTCTTTCGTAGCGTTTACTTTACTTAAGGTAAGTCCTGTCCATTCCAGAAAAGGCAATCCTATATAATTTTCACTGGTGAAATTTGAAATCAGCCATTCTGACTCGTTTTTGTAACCATTTGGGTGAAAGACAAATTCAATAGGTAGTTCTAAATGTTTTGCTGCGGCAAAAGACCATAAAATGGCACCCATTTCTTCACCCTGAGAAGGCCAGTCAGCAGCCATTTCATCTGTGCCTACAATATTTCTTTCGGCTGAAGTTGTTACGGCCAGATGCCCGGCTTCATGAAGAATATCTCCGGGATACAATAATTTTTCATAATCAATATAAAGACAGTTTGGTCCTAAACTTAATCCCGGGAGGAATGATGTTTCCAGTTGCTTTTCGACAATATCAATACCTATTTCGCTCAAAAACGACAGTACTTTTTCTAATTCAGCAGTTTGATTTTTTATGATCATGGTCAAAAATTATTATGTAAAAAACCGAAATATAAAAACATTAGCTGTAAAGTTGATGAAAATTCTTTAAAATATGATGGTTGTGTATTATTTAATCCGAAGAAATTTTCGATTTAGAATGTTTTTAGTACACAATAATGAAGATACCTAAAACAATTATGTGTTAAAATAAAAAATGAAGGAAAAGTTAAAAAATACAGTCCCTCCATTTTTATAAATACAGACCATTATAGTCTCAGGTTTTACATTTCGATAATAATAAATTCGCTTCGTCTGTTCATTTGATGTTCTTCTTCAGAGCATTTTACACCATCGGCGCATTTGTTTACCAATTGGGTTTCACCGTATCCTTTACCGGTTAATCGGCTTGTTGAAATACCATTATCGACTAACCATTTTAGGATTGAGTTGGCTCTTTTATCAGATAAAATCTGATTGTATTGATGCGATTGACGGCTGTCTGTATGCGAACGTATATCTAGTTTCATTGTTGGATATTGTTTTAAAACCTCTAATACTTTCTCCAGATCTAATGCAGCCTCTGGGCGAATATCAGCTTTATTCAAATCAAAATAAATCGTTTTGATACCCACATATTTGCCTAAATCATCTCCAATAGTTACTTCGGCTTTAGGACTTTCTAATGCTATTGTCAGGTTTGTGGTTCCGTTTTCTTTTGCAATAACAATGCTTTCTTCTTTAGTCGTAAAGGTTTCTTTTTCGGCCCTGATATGGTAAGCAGTACCACATTCAACAGCAAAAGTAAAATGGCCATTTGCATCAGAATTGGTTGTACTGATTAACTGATTTAGTTTTGAATCATATAAAGTCAATGTACTATTCGATAAAACTTCGCCGGAAGCCAGATTTATTATCGTTCCTTGTAATTCCTGAACGCAGGTTAATTTTTTGGTTTCAGTAAATTTATAAATGTCATCAGAACCAAATCCGCCGTTTTTGTTCGAAGTAAAAAAACCTCTTCTTGATTTTGAATCAATTAAGTAAGCAAAATCATCTTTTGTGGAATTGACATCTGCACCAATGTTTTTAATTTCGGTTATACCGTTAGGAGTTATTTTTCCAACAAAAACATCCAAACCACCCAATCCCGGATGTCCATCAGATGCAAAATAAATTTCGTTCTCATCAGTCACAAACGGGAACGTTTCTTTTCCTTCGGTATTGATTGGCTTTCCTAAATTTTCAGGAGTTCCAAACTCTCCATTCGGCTTAATTGTTACTTTAAAAATATCAGACTGACCAATAGTTCCCGGCATATCAGAGGCAAAATACAATGTTTTTTCGTCGGAACTTAAAGCAGGGTGAGCTGTACTGTAATTATTGCTGGTAAACGGAAGTTCGATAATATTGGTCCATTCATCATTTTCCAGTGTCGCGCGGTATATTTTAATCAAAGTGGTTTTTGATTCGTTTTTGCCCTTTTTTCCGTCGATATAATTGTTTCTTGTAAAATAAACTGTTTTTCCGTCTTTGGTGAAAACAGGTGTTGATTCGTGAAATTTAGAATTAATTCCCCGATTGATTTTTTTAGGTTCACTTAAATTGAAATTTTCATCAAGATCGGCTTCGTATAAATTGGTATACGAATCACCCGTCCATTTGTCTTTTCTTTGTCCAAAAATGCTTTTGTCTCTGGTTGAAGCAAAGACAATTTTGTTTTGATAAAAAGCAGTTCCGTAATCAGAATAGGTGCTGTTTACCGAAGCATTTTCAATTTTGTAACGTCCGGAATTAGCGTTAATTTCTTCGAGATAATTTTTATCCGCCTGATACAATTGGGCTCTCGAATCATTTTTTGATTTCTGATAAAACAAATCCAGTATTTCATTGGCTTTTGCTGTATTTCCGGTTGATTTCAGAGATTGTGCATAGCGATAATAATATTCGGGTTTTATTGCTGTATCCATTGCAAACAATTTACCATACCATTTTACGGCTTTTTCAAAATCAGAATTGAAGTAAAAGGAGTTGCCCAGTTTTTGAAATAAATCTTCAGATTTATAGCCTTTTTCAGCAACATGTTCGTAAATTTTAATTGCATCTACATAAGCGTGCGTATCGTATTTTTTGTCTGCCGAAGCTATCTTTTGCTGTTGTGAATAAGCATTAAACGAAAAAACGCTTAACAGTAAACAGTGAAGTATGTATTTTGTCATGATGGGTATTTTAGAAGAAACGAGGGTTTGTAATGTTGCTATTGCCTTTAAAGAATTCAAAACGTAAAAATATCTCGTGCGATCCTGAATTGAAGTTGTTTAATTTTGAGGTTTCGCGATCGTATGCATAGCCTAAATAAAGTCCGTTTGAGATTTGAAAGCCGGCCAATGCACTTACTGCCGAATCCCAGCGATAGGAAACTCCGGCTGTAAATTTATCGTAGAACATAAAATTGGCAGAAAGATCTACCTGTAGTGGTGCACCCTCAACCATTTTGGTCAATAAAGCAGGTTTGAATCTGATGTATTGATAACGATCCAGATCAAATACATAACCGGCAATCAGGTAGTAATTGATTTTCTCTTTATAAATCGCGACATCATTATCGTTGTATTGATTGGTTTCTATAAAATTAGGCACAGACAAACCGATATATGCCTTATCTGAATGCAGGTAAAGACCAGCTCCAATATTTGGCGAAAAGGTATTATTTGCATTCTGAAATCTTGGATCTCCCTGATCTTTTGGATTCAGTTTATTAATATCGAGATTGAATAAATTGGCTGTTCCTTTGATACCAAAAGAAAGTTTATAATCTGCTGAAGCCTGAATAGAGTAGGAGATATCTGCCGAGAAATTATTTTCATTTGTCGGCCCGATTTTATCGTTGATGAATGAAATTCCAACTCCTAAATTAGTGTCATTTATAGGTGTATTTATAGAAAAACTGCTGGTTTCAGGCGCTCCGTCAAGTCCAACCCATTGCGTACGATATAACCCGAAAATACTCAAAGCTTCTCTAGAACCTGCGTAGGCCGGATTGATGTTGATTGTATTGTACATATATTGCGTAAACTGTGCATCTTGTTGTGCAGTACTGACTAAACCGGCAAGGAGAAGTGCTACTGTCAAAAATTTAATTTTCATGTTTTTATCTTTAATAATTCTTCATTTTGCAATAATTCTCATTCAAACAAAGCATTGCCATTGAATTGCCATTTATATTGAAATTGATATTCTCATTGCTATTGAAATTTGCTATTGCTATTGCCATTGTCATTGAAATTGATTTTTTTTATCGTTTTAATGAAAAATGGGCTCTAAACTCTTTTTCAGTCTGGTTTTCAAAATAATTTACCTTAAACCAATAATCCGAAGCGGGCATTGTATTTCCGTTGTATCTTCCATCCCAGCCAGAATCAGAAGGTTTAATAGAGGTTAAAAGTTTTCCGTATCGGTCAAAAATGTAAATGATTGATTTTTGCTGTTCCCGCAGACTTGTAATATTCCAGGTGTCATTATAACCGTCTCCGTTTGGTGTGAAAAACTTTGGATAATCAATTACGTTTACTTCAACCGTTAAAATTCCGGCACATCCTCCGGCATCTTTTACATGTACCAAATGAGTTCCGGCATTTACATTATAGAAAGTGTTAAATTCCTGTTCGGGGCCATCGTCAAGCCAATAGACAAATTTTCCGCTGCCTGTTGCAGTAGCTACGATTATTGCATTATCCGAAAAATATTCTGAAGTTACAGAAGCTTTTAAACTTTCCGGACCATTAGAAATAACCACATTGGTACTGGCATTTTTTGCAGGACAATTGAAACTATTGGTCACTTCTACAGTATAATTTCCTGGTTGAGTAGCTGTAAAAGAAGAACTTTGTGAAGTTTGTAATTGTCCGTCTTTGTACCATTTAAAGGTATAATCGGCTGTTGAAAGTTCAGTATCTATAACTGCCGGAGCAATTAAGTTTCCGTTTGAGTCGTAACAAATCGTGTATCTTTCCAAAAGCATTATTCCGTTTACAGGAATAATGTTTAATCGCAATTCAGCAACTGCAAAACATCCTGTTGCATTTTCCACTCGAATAAAAATGGATTCTGACTTTGAATTGATAGTATAATTGTTAGGGTTTGAAATGACATTTGAATTATTATCAGCATTGGTTCTGCTTCTAAAATACCCGTAAATTGAGTTTCCGGTTTGTCCATTCAAAAATTCCTGTTCGTAAACGGTGAGATCATAAAAATCCTCCTGACAGATTGTTTTTTGCAGAAGCGAAACAGGTTCAGGTTTTTTTGTAATCTGAATTTGTAAATCGATAAAAATTTTACATCCAATAGCATTTGAAATTTCAGCAATTACGGTTTGTGAATACGGAATTGTAGTTTGAAAATTCTGAGGATTTGCAATTGGAATTTCATTTGCATAATCAGTCGAATTCAAATAGTAAGTTACCTGTAATTGTGTGTCCTGATTTGTGATTTCGGAGTTTTTGGCAGTCAGGTTTACTATTTTTAAACCATCAGCAACAGCGTCATCACATTCCGTAATTGGAGTAGGGGTTTGTACAGCAGGCGGAGTACATTCGGTATCAATATCGGTACAGCTTGTACAAGTTGGGTTTGGATCCGGAATTGTACCCGATACAGCAACAGTATTGGTAAGGTTTCCGCTAAAAGTGTCCGGAATAACAACTGTTACTTTATAACTAATTGTGGTTCCAACGGGGATATTTCCAATAATATCAGTTAGATTGCCACTACCGCTTTTTCCGTTTCCAGTCCAGTTCATTGTAGTAATCCCTGCTGGAATTGGGTCGTTTACCGTAACATTCAAAGCATTACTAGGACCATTATTGGTAATTGTAATATCGTATACGGTAGTGGTTCCGGGAACATAAATGGTTTGATTGTTGGTTTTTGAAACCAACAAATCGGCACTTAAAGTAACCGTTGTAACCGTTGCATCATTGATAGCCGTAGTTTTAGGATTATCTGAAAGTACGGTAATCGTATTTCCTGCATTTTCGCCCGTTACAGTTGCCTGATTGCTTACAAATCCCGCAACACCATCAGCTGAAGTAATGGTATGCGATGCTGAAATAGTAACACTTTCACCGGAATTCAAAGCCGAAATTAAATTGGGAGTTATACTTCCCGCATCGGCATTGGCATCAGAAATTACAATATTAGTGATGCTTGTTTGTCCGCTATTGGTTAATACTAAGTCATAAAGAATAGTTTCGCCAACATTATAATAAACGTCTTTTTGAGCTGTTTTTGTAAGTGTCAAAGCACTTATTTGAGCGATTGCCTGCGCTGTATTATTGCTAAGATCAGTATCTGTATTCGTTCCTGAAATAGTAGCAACATTGATAAAATTTCCAGTATTTAGAATAGTGGCAACAATGGTCAGAGTTTGAGAACTTCCGGCTGTTAAATTACCAATCGTCCAGATTCCGGTGGTGTTATTGTAAGCTCCGATACCTGGAGCCGCACTCACAAATTGATAACCACTCGGAAGTAAGTCTGTAACACGAACATTGGTATCATCATTTGTACTGATATTGGATGCTGTTATTTTAAACGTAGCCTGATTGCCCAAAATAGCACTTACTTCTTTTTCTACTTTTAAATCAGAACATGGAGTTAAAGTTATAAAAACAGGAGCAGAAGGAGCTGTAAGTCCGCAGTCTCTTGTAGCTACTACCGTATAGTTTCCTGTTTTTACGGCATCATAATTTTCAGCAGTAGCTTCGGGAATTGCAATTCCTTCCAGATACCATTGATATGGAGCAAGTCCGGGAGTTGTAGATAAGGTGACCGAACAGGTATTGGTTGAATTTATTTTTGCGGGAGGTTCAGGTGTATCACTAAAAGCAGAGAAAAATCCAGACATTGAGAAACCTTCTCCCTGCTGAATGATACTTGTGGTTAATCTCATGCTGGAAGTTATATTGATTACCGTTGGTTTTCCGATATTCACATCGGTAAAACGAAGCATATAAAAACCTGTATTTCCAATGGGTACACGTGGAGTTCCGGTTAAAGTTTCCAGATTTAATCCGTTTAAAAAAACGGGTTCAGTGGCACTTTCTACTATGGTGTATCCAAAATAAGGAAGGTCTGTATTGTTGTAACTAATGAATTTTCGTGTAATGATATCTTTAGAACCGGCACATCCCCCGATTGGAAGAACGGTTGAAATATCGGTTTCGCAGTCTACAGCTGTTGCAGAATATACTACGACGGGTTTGTCTGCATTGACAAAGGTTGAAGAATACATATTTTGCGCATCTCCGTGATGAATGGTTACATAGCTTCCTGCGTTGGTCAAAACTTGTGTACTGGTTCCAATTTGAGTTCCTGAGGCATCAAAATGTACCATTTGTACAGTAGTATTGGCTTCTGAAGCAATAATGGTACTTTGTTCAGGATCGTTAGCATTTGTTCCCGGAGTTCCGTTACCGCGAACTAACATATAACGTTTTCCAAGCATATTGACCGGAGCAATCTGATCAACGGTAGCGTCTTCTCCATTTCCGTTACAGGCCTGAGGCGTATCTCCATAGCTGCCTACATTGGCAACTATAGGTTTATCTGATGTTAATAAAGAACCCATTGGCGCTACAAAAAGACGACTTTGACCAGCATTCAAAAGTGCTGTCATGGTTCCGTTTAGGTAAATCGCTGTACCATTTTCGATAGCCATTACAGAATAAACAGGAGCATCGTTTGCTAATCCGGTATAACTGCTTCGATAGTAACCCAATCGAAAAGCCAGACCAACTCCTTCGTTTCCAAAACTGACAAGCGAAGCATTTCCTTTAATGTTTGCATTACTTGTTCCTGGGGTGTCTGAGGCGATATTTCTCAGATTTACAGAAACAGGTGAGGTCGCCTCCACAATCAAACCCCGATTTGAAGCAATACTGTTGATTGGGTTTCTGACAAGTGTTGTTGGGTCTCCAGCAAATCGATAAGAAACCGGAGTTGCTGAGGTTAAAGTTAGGGTTGTAATGGCTGTTCCATTGCTTCTTTTCAAATCAACGGTTACTGTTCCCGAAGCAATTGTAGAAATAACAATTTCGTTAGCATTACTCCAATATTGCCAGGGCGACGGCGCAATATAATGTTTAGTTGCATATTGCGCTGTTGCATTGACTCCAAAAAGGAAGGCAGACAGAAGGGGGATTATTATTTTTTTTAGCATTTTTTCTTGTATCTGGACATTTCAAATTATTGGCTTATATAAACCCATCCTGCAGTTGATTTTGCATCTTTGAAATGGATGATATAGTAATAAGTTCCGTCAGGGAGCCTTTCACCTTTGTCGGATTGTCCTTCCCACTGATTGCTGTAATTTTGAAGTTCGTAAACTGCACGCCCAAAACGATTGAAGATTTGTAGGTTTGAAACAGGAGGTAACGCTGTAAGATCAAAGAAATCATTCTTTCCATCTCCGTTTGGTGAAATCACATTCGGAATAGTATCACTGTATTCAGTACAAGCGGGATTTGGAGCTATACACTGCAAATCGGTATCCGTACATTCGGCACAAGCAGGATTAGGGTCTGGAGTATCGCTTGAAACTACAACAGTATTTACTAAATCTCCTTTTAAATCTTCAGGTGCTGTAAGTGTTACAGTATAAATGACAGAGGCTCCGTTTTGTAATTCGTTTATTGTAGAAGTAAGCGCACCATTTCCCGAGTTTCCTAAATTGTCTGTCCATTTCATAACTGAAATTCCAGCTGGCAGTGCATCATTTATAATTACATTTTTAGCTGAATCAGGGCCATTATTTTTAACAGAAATAGTGTATACTACTTCTTTTCCGGGTATATAATAATCCTGATTATCTGTTTTTACGGTAACCAAATCGGCTTTCGGGATATATTCGGTATCAATATCTGTACAAGTTGTACAACCCGGATTAGGGTCTGAGGTATCACTTGAAACTACAACAGTATTTACTAAATCTCCTTTTAAATTTTCAGGTGTTGTAAGCGTTACAGTATAAATGACAGAAGCTCCGTTTTGTAATTCGTTTATTGTAGAAATAAGCGCACCATTTCCCGAGTTTCCTAAATTGTCTGTCCATTTCATAACTGAAATTCCAGTTGGTAATGCATCATTTACAATTACATTTTTAGCTGAATCAGGACCATTATTTTTAACAGAAATAGTGTATACCACTTCTTTTCCGGGTATATAATAATCCTGATTATCTGTTTTTACGGTAACCAAATCGGCTTTGGGGATATATTCGGTATCAATATCTGTACAGGTTGTACAACCCGGATTAGGATCTGGGGTATCACTTGTAACAACTGCTGTATTGGTTAAATTTCCTGTAAAGTTTTGAGGAACATGAACCGTTACTTTAAAAACAGCTGAACTACCATTCTTTAATTCGCTTAAAGCGACATCAAGTTTACCACTTCCTGGGTTTCCTAAATGATCAGTCCAATTCATGATTGAGATTCCCTGCGGAATTTCATCGATAACATTTACATTATAAGCATTTCCGGGGCCATTGTTAGTAACTGTAATTGTATAGGTAACATCAGTATCAACAATATAAGATTCCAGATTGTCTGTTTTTACCGTAACTAAATCTGCTTCAGAAATTACAGACGTGATTGTAGCATCTCTTAAGGCCGTAGTCGATGGATCATCAGAATTTACTTTTAGAAAAATGTCTGTAAAACTTTCTCCAAAAACGGTCGCCTGATTGGTTACTTTTTTAGCTGTAACATCAGCTTTAGTAACTGTATGATTGGCTTTAACAGTAATGCTTTCGCCTGAATTTAAAGTCGCAATAAACGAAGGTGTAATACTTCCTGTATCAGCATTGGCATCTAAAACAGAAATATTGTGCATGGAAACATTTCCGGTATTTTTAAGCACTAAATCGTAAATGATTACATCTCCAATATTATGATAAAGTGGTAATTGTGCTTTTTTTGTTAAACTCATATTCCAGACAGGAGTAACTTCGGCAGTATTATTAGTTAGATTTGAATCAAAATTCGCACCTTCAATTTTGGCAATATTGGTATGATTTCCATTTTCGTTTACAGTCGCTGTTATTTGCAGTGTAACTTCCTGATCGACGCTTAATGCATCAATATTCCAGATTCCGTTTGATTTATTATAAGTTCCGGTAACAGTTGTGGCCGAAACAAACACATATCCGTTAGGGAGAAGATCGGTCACTTTTACACCTGTATTTTGAAATGGGCCATTGTTTTTGGCTTTAATCGTAAAAGTGATATTTCCTGTATTACCAAGATTGGTAATTTCTTTTGTAACACTCAAATCACTGCAGACCTTTACATTTAGCGGTGAGGATTGATTGGTTATACCACAGTCTAAAGTTCCGGTAACAGTATAATTTCCGGAGTTTTTTACAGTGAGAGTCTGTGATGTTTCCCCTGCAATAGCAACTCCGTCTACGTACCATTGATAGGGAGCTAAACCTGACTGTGTAGAAATTACGGTATTGCAGTTTTCACTGGATACAATTTCGGGCTTTGTTATGGTTTCATTAAATGATGAAAAGAATCCTGACATCGTAAAACCATTTCCCTGCTGTACAATACTGACAGTCATTTTTGCATTTGAAGAGATGTTGTAAACTTCAGGACTTCCGACTTCTGTATTTGTAAATCGGATAATATAATAGCCTGTTGTTCCTATTGCAATTCTTTGTTTTCCTGTTAAGGTTTCTAAGTTTGATCCGTTAATAAGTACGGGTTCTGTTGCGTTTGCCAGAACAATGTATCCAAAAGCATCCAGATCATTTCCGTTATATGAAGTAAATTTTTGCGTAACAATTTCGTTAGAACCTGTACAATCTCCTACAGGAATTACAGTTGACATATCTACTTCACATAAATCTGCAGAACCAGAGTAGATAATAACCGATTTATCAGCCTCGACAAAAGAGGAAGAGTATAGAGTTTTAGTATCTCCGTGATGAAAAGTGTATGAACCGCCTTCGGCAGCAATGGTTTGGGTAGAAGTGCCTAATAATACACCTTGCGCATTGTAATTGGTAATTTTAACAACGGTATTAGGTTGCGTAGCAATAATGGTACTCTGTTCAGGATAATTCAATTGAGTTCCAGGGGTTCCGTTTCCTCTAACGATCACATAATTTTTTCCAAGCGACTGATCCGGGATTACCTGAGTAACGATTCCGTCAGAACAGCCTCCTGGAGCATCAGAATAAGCTCCGGCATTCACAACGACCATTTTATTAGAAGTTAAATGTGCTCCTATTTTTGCACTGAATAAAAAACTCTGCCCGGCATTTAGGGTTTTAAATGTAGCATTATCCAGCAAAATATCGGTATTGTCTTCTATGGCTAAAACAGAAAAAACTGGAGCATTTCCTGAAATTCCGGTATAGTCGTTTCTGTAATATCCTAATCTAAAAGAGGTTCCTTTTCCCTTGTCTCCAAAACTTACCAGCGAGGCATTTCCTTTAATAAAATTACCTAAATCATCAGATCCGGTATTTCCTTCGTCTGAAGCAATATTTCTAACGTTTACAGCAATTGGTGAAGAACATTTTACAATTAAACCACGATCGTTGTAAACGGTATTTACTGCATTTCTTGGGGTTGACATCGGAATTCCGTCAAAACGATAAATTGCAGGAAAAGATGAGGTTAAAGCCAGAGTAACGATTTCGGTTCCGTCACTTTTAGAAATCGTTGCATTAACAATTCCGGGAGTAATAGTGGTAATTACAAGTTCGTTGGCGTCACTCCAGTATTGCCAGGGTGATGGCGCAATATAATGTTCGTTTGAATATTGTGCCGTTGTTTTTACCGAGAATAAAAACATCGAAAGTGTAAAAAGAATAACTGCGTATTTTTTCATTGTGAATTAAAATTTGCCTGTTGATGAAAGGCTGTTTAGTATTTAAAAAGCAAACTTCACAGACAAAAAAAGATGTCTGTGAGGCTTACTTATAAAATTCTATAGGTGGGTTTGTGTGCTTATTTTTTAATTATTTTTTGAATAACACTTGTTCCATTTTCAAATAAAACCTGAACGATATACACACCTTGTCCTACATTAGAGAGATCAATTACAGTTGAATTCTCTTTCGAAATTTGTTGTCCAATCATATTGTAAACAACAACTTCTTTGATGGTTTCTGTAGTTTGAATTGTAGCAAAGTCTGAAGTTGGGTTAGGATAAATACTATAAGATGTTTTATCAAAATCACCTGTTCCAAGTTTAGCTTCTACGTTTATGGTATAATCTTCGACTTCTCCTTGCGAATTATAACCACAAGAACCAGAGCCAACCCATCCGGCAACTGCTTTAAAACGCATTCTGGTTTGTCCTAAAACAGCATTTGCAGGAACAGTTGTTTTAAATTGTAAAGTAGAAGCTTCTTCACTTTGTGAAACATATACCATTTCGCTATCATCAAAATTGAAATCCTGATTCCAGTCAATCCAAACAGACAGAAAAGTGTATATTGCCATCGAACCGGTAAAATGAAGATTGAAAGTTATTTCACTACCTACAGATGCCCTTAGTATTTTATCAGTATGGTCGCTGTATCCGTTAAGATTATTGCTCCCTGTACAACCTGAAGTTATGTTGTTTAAATCGGTTGTTCCTCCTGAGGTTGCAACACTTATGATAGACAAATTTTCACATCCATTAATAAAGTAAGCATCACAATATCCTGTTTGCTGACCTGAAATAGTGATTTCTATTTCTGCAAAAACTGTGGTGTCAGTTTTAAGCGCGGCTTTAACCGTTACAGTTCCATTTGCAGTAGCGGTAACTTTACCATTGGTATCAATTGTAGCAAAAGAATCCCCTTCTTCGATGGTCCAGTTTACATCTGTAGAAGCAATTGTTTGATTGTTTAAAGCAGCTGCTAATTCGAGAGTACCATCTTTTACAGTGATTTTTGGAGAAGCACTATTTGTTGCAGCCAGTGTTAAGACATCAGCAGCCGGCATTGGTTTTTGAGCAGTGATTGCTAAAATTGACATTCTGATTTGCGAAGCATATTCAGCACTTGCATCTCCGGCAAAACTAAAGTTTACACTATTAATTGTTTTGGTTTGATTGGATGCTGAAATATCCAGAACAACTTCATATAATTTCGGATTTGTACTGTCTCCTTCTAAGTTATTGTTGGTTGTATTGACACGTCCAATTCCCTGAATGGCATAATTTGCACCATTATACCAGTCTGAAACAGACAAATTATTTATTACTTGTGTAGTTCCGTCGCTAAAATTAATTGTAGCTGTAAAATTCAGGTTAGTTGAACCTCCGCCGGCAGCAGCAGTTAAAACATAAAGTTTTCCTGTGTTTGAAGTTTTAAAAGCTAAAGTTCCACTATTTGCAGCCCCGTTTCCAACATGAGAAGGCGTTAAGAAAAGTGCATTCGAACCCGAATAATTTGCCAGTTGATATACAATTCCGGAAGTATTGGCACTGTTGATTTTTCCATCAGCAGGTAATCCATAACTTGGCACTGCATTAGAAGCTGTTGCTTTAAAATCTAAAGAAACCAATGCCCTTGTATTTGCCTGATCAAATCCAACAGTTGTTGATGCAGAAGCATTTCCTACTCCGTTTGCAATAATATCATGATTGAAACCTGAAGTAATAGCAACAGGACCTTCTACAGTAGTGTTGTCCGGAGCTTCACAAATACTTACTGCTAATATTGCAGTAGTAGTTGCATTGTTTGATGGAGGAGTTTGCGTAAATTTTAATGAAGTAATTGTTTTTTGATGATTTGCTACATCTAAAACAAGTTCATTTTGGTAAATTCCGGTTTGAGATAAACCATCAAATTGATTTAAAGGGGCCCAGCTTGCACCGCGGGAAATTCTTCCAAGGCCAGTGATTACTTTATTAGAAAGTGAACCAGTCTGCCACCAATCTGTAGCATTAATTGTAAAAGTTTGTGTAGTGTTGTCGTCAAAATTTGCAGTAACTGTAACCGTATTATCTCCTTCAGCAGCTACAGAGGCAATATAAATTTTTTCTGCCTTTTTAGGAGTTGATAAAGTTAAAGTTCCTGTATTTGTAAGACTGTTTCTTAATACTAAAGCATTATTTGAAGCATAATCTGCAAATTGAAAATCAAGTCCCTGAGTAGAAGCGCTGGTAAGAGTTCCGTTTACCGGAAGTCCTCCGCCAAAAGCAGTCGCGCTTGCACCAGAACTATGCGGATTTACGGGAACAAAGTTTTTAGCATAAAATACATTGGCAGCATCAATAATTGCAGTAGTTTTTGTGTCTGCATTTCCGCCAGTTCCTTCCGCAACTACATCGGCATTAAAACCGGTAAGTGTTAAAGTGGAAAAAGTACATGTTGAAGCAGGTGTTTGGTTTGAAATTACAATTGTAATTTCGGCATATAAAGCAGGGTTTTCAACAGAAGTTACTTTTACAGTTACAGATCCGTCTGCTTTTGCAGTAATTAATCCGCTTGAAGAAACGCTTGCAAAATCAGCTCCCGAACTGATGCTCCAGGTCACATTTTGAGTAGCCTCTGCTGGCAAAACTTTTTTAACTAATTGTAAAGTACCTCCCAAAGTTGTAATTTTTGGAGTTTCGTTGTTTAAAACAGCCACTGTAACTTCCGTTGCAAAAACCTGGTCTTTGTGTACGATAATTGTATAATCTTCTGCCTGACCATATCCGGTAGTATTACAGGAACCCGGAATAGATTGGTTGGTAGTAGAATAATATTTTTTAACAATTCTCATTCTTGTATTTCCAGTCAAAGCATCTGTTGGTACAATAATGTTGCCTGTTAGAGTAGAAACAGAACCATTTCCCTGGATATATCCTAAGTAGTATGTTTCGCCGGCATCTAAGAAAGAACCGTTATGATTCCAGTCAAAGTAAGCAACAATATGGTTAGCAAAATTATTAACCGTATTAGTATCGTTATTACCGGAAACAGAAATAGGGTAGGTGCCACCAAGATCTACATTTCCAAAAACGGTTGTAAAATCTTCATAAGCTGGAGTCGAACTGCCAATTGTTTCTGTACTCGGGTTTGTAATTCCTGCAAAAGTAACTTGTGTAATTGGCTCTGTATTTTGAGGGAATTTAACCTCACAGTATTTTGCAATTGTTTCAATATCATATTTCTTTACAACAGTTTTGCCAACACCACTATCGCTGAAAGACAAAATTAAATCCTCATTTTTATCAATTAGTAAGGAGTTGTAGGTTGCTTGTCCGGTTGAAACGTATCCGCCAATTTTTACCCAGGCTTCATTATTGAATCCGTAAGTATAGTTTTTTAGGTAATTATCATTCTCCCAATTACTGCAAACTACATAAGGTGTTCCGGAAGAAGTAACAGCAAGACTAATATGCTGAACTCTTCCGTCAGAAAAGTTTTCAGCACCTAAAGTTTCCCATGCAGTACCGCTGTATTTTTTTACATTTAATTTTTGACCGCTGGAACTTCCAGAAACATAAGCTAAGTAAAGATTATTATTAGCATCAATGGCTAAGGAAGAATTGTAATTTTCACTGTTTGAGGCTGTAGCAATATTTATAACGTTTCCTACTGGCAGCCAGGCTTGAGTAGATGGAGCATCTAAATCATTTTCATAAACATGAACATATCCATTATTATTGAAAGAGACATAGATTTTGTTATTTGTACCTACTTTCATATTAAGAAAACCAACTGCAGCAGTTCCAAAACCAGTTGTTCCCAATTGTTCCCAGACTCCATTTACATATCTTTTAACGGTACCGTTTGCTGTTTCATAGCCAGCATAAAGAATTCCGGAATTGTCAATTGCTAGTGCTTGCTGTGTGACTGAAGTGGATACCGGACTCGGTAAAGTTGTCCATGCGGTACCATCAAATTTTTTAACGATCATTCCGCCATCCCGATATGAATAAAATACGTTTTGTGCATCCTTTACTACCAAAGCATTGAAAGTTGCATATTGTGTAGTTATTCCGGGAGAGCCTCCAAGATAAGTCCAGCTTGTTCCGTCAAATTTTTGCACAGAACCTTTTGTTACGCTGACATCGTAATAGGAAACATAAAAATTCCCGTCAGAATCTTTAACCAATTTGTTAAAACTGCTTCCCGCTGCAGATATTCCTGTTGTTGAACCAACATCTTCCCAAACCTGTGCAAATACTACACTGGGTAAGAATACCGCTAAAATTATGGAGTGTAATAAATATAAGTAATTTTTTTTCATCATAAAGCCATTTGTAAAACGATCTGTAAATATTTAAAAGTTAATAAATCAATATTATTTGTATTTAGTCTAAATAATAATAATATTTGTAGCAAATATCTCTAATAAATTCAGCCGGGAATTATTACAGACGGATTAAAATTTATTACAAACGGATTAATTGAAAACTTATGAGCACTTTTGAATTAGATGAAGCCAGTATTGATGAAGTAATTTTTATAGATTTATTACATGATAATAAGGATATTACGGATGATTTTTGGCAGATTTCAAATGAAATTGGAGAAGCATCTTTCAAGAAGATTATTTTTAAAAATATTCATTTATGCTTTGGAGAATTTAAATTGAACCGAAACAAAAACCTAAAATTTAAATTTTCGTGTCCTGTCATAAAAATGTATTTTAACCTTAGCGGATCTTCAATTATTGAGGATTGTGAGAGCGGGAATGTTGTAAAATTTAATACTAAGCAGCATAACCTAAATTATTATCCCCAAAGTGGATATTCAATGAATTTTGAAGAACAGGATACTAAACATTCTTCCTTTCATATTATTTTCTCGGAAAAACATTTTAGCAAAATTTTAAATTCTCATTATCCTGTTTTAGATACATTTTGGAAGGGAGTAAAAAAGGAACAATATTCGGTACTCAATTCTGAAAATATGACTATGACTCCCGAAATGAATAGCATCCTGAATGAATTGATTAGCTGTAAAAGAAAAGGGATTCTTAAAACACTTTTTACAGAGGCAAAAATTTTGAAGTTATTAATGTTACAATTAGAACAATTTGAATCCATACAATTAAATGCCAAAGATTTAAGCATAAAAGATTATGATATTGAAAAAATTCATTTGGCCAAGTCAATTTTAGAAGAAAACATATCAATATCTCTTTCATTAGTTGAACTTTCACATCGCGCAGGGCTAAATGATTATAAACTTAAAAAAGGATTTAAAGAAATTTTTGGAACTACTGTTTTTGCTTATTTGTTCGAACTCCGAATGATTGAAGCGAAAAGGCTTCTTATCGAAAATGATAAATCACTCTCCGAAATATCTCTTTTGTGCGGTTATAAATTTGTACAGAATTTTACTAATGCTTTTAAGGTGAAATTTGGAAGTACTCCGAATGAATTTAGAAGTACTTATTTATAAATTATTTGGGAATTAAGTCAATATACCAGAATCCGTAATCAAAAGTATCTGATACATTTGTATCGCAGGCTGTATTGCTGGATTCTGTTTTTGGTTTTTCATATTTGCGATATACGGTTTCACCAATTTCGAAATTAATAACCTCTGAGAAAATTGGGCCATCAAAAGTAAAAGTATGAAATTCACCGTTCTCACCACAAACATCCACATTTTCAGGTAAATCATTAATAAAATCCTGATCGATAATACGACCAACAAAACTCTTATCGAGGTAACGTTCATTTACACAAACTACAATCGTCTTAAATCCTAAACGGATGAATTCCTGAATCAAATCAGAAGTTGGGATTTTCCAGATTGGAAAAACAGCTTCAAAACCTATTTCAGTTAATTTGTCTTCACGGTATTTTCGTAAATCTTCCAAAAAAATATCTCCAAAAACAGAATGTGTAATACCTTCTTTTTTCAATTTGGATAATGTTTCAGTCATGACATTTTCATACACTTCCATGGTTGGCATTTCCGGAATCTGCATTATTTTTAAAGGTAAACCGATACTTTTGGCTTGAGATTCGAGTAATTCTGTACGTACACCGTGCATTGAAATTCGTTCATATTGCTGATTAACGCTAGTTAGTAAACATTCAATTTCATAATCAGGATTCTGAAGGATTTTATATAAAGCCAGAGCTGAATCTTTTCCGCTGCTCCAGTTAAATAATGCTTTTTTTGGTATTGACACGTTCTTGTAATTTTCTAATGTAAACATACAAATTTCATTCGATTTGTTGATGAAACCTTTGTAACTTTGATGTTTTACAAAACAAAAAATGGCATTATTTAAAAATAAATTTAAGGTTGATTCAAATAGATTGAAAGACTGGGATTATTCCAACGAAGCAGTTTATTTTATTACAATTGCCACTAAAAACAGAGAATCTATTTTTGGCTCTGTCGAAGAAGGAAAAATGATTTTAAATAGCAATGGAGAAATTGTTGAAAATGAACTTTTAAAATCAATTAAAATTCGTAAAAATTGGTTTTTCCATAATTGGGTAGTAATGCCAAATCATATCCATTTATTGATTGAAATTCAAAATAAAAATCCTGATTCTAATGTAGAGACGCACAATGTAGAGATGCACAGCAGTGCATCTCCCTCGCAATGCGAAATTTCTATAAAAAATGAATTATCCCAAACGCATATCGTAGAGACGCACAGCAGTGCGTCTAACCCCGGCACATCGGCAAACGTTGTGAAGACGCACTGCTGTGCGTCTCTACCAGGTACCTCAGAACCAAAATTATCCCGAAAACCCGATTCAATTTCATCATTCGTAGCCATTTTTAAATCGGTCACCACAAAACAAATAAATGGAACTGAGACTATTTGGCAATCAAATTATCATGACCATATTGTTAGAAATTACAAACGATTTGAGATAATTTATGATTACATTAAAAATAATCCACAATCTTGGGATACGGATTCTATAAATTCAAATTTTCAATGAAATACATCTTATTATTTTTTACCACTTTCGTTTTTGCACAACAAATCCAATTTGTCGATTTTAAATCGGTTTCAGGTCAATTAAAACTGAATCCCAATGAAAAATTGGTTTCCGGTTCGGTTGAATTTCAATTTGAGGTTCTAAAATCGCTTGATACCATTAAGATTGATGCCAAAAACATGGAATTTTCTCAGGTAAAAATCAATCAAAAAGAAGCAATTTTTATTAATACAGGGAAACAACTGCAACTCATAGGTCATTTTCAGGAAGGAGAGAATCAATTAACCTTTGAATATGCTGTAAAACCAAAACAAGCTTTGTATTTTGTAGATATTGAGAATGCTGAGGTACAAATCTGGACGCAGGGGCAGGGAAGGTATACTAGTAATTGGTTCCCGAGTTTTGATGATGTGAATGAGAAATTGATTTTTAACCTCGGAATTACGTATGACAAAAATTATCAGGTTGTTTCAAACGGAATTTTAAAAGAAAAACAAGAAGAAAACAATCAGTTTCACTGGCAATACCAGATGGAAAAGCCGATGAGTTCATATCTATTGATGCTTGCGATTGGGAAATTTGATAAAAAAGAATTTAAATCAAAATCTAAAATTCTGTTAGAATATTATTTAGAGCCTAAAGATGCAGATCGTTTTGAACCGACTTATCGTTATTCAAAACGCATTTTTGACTTTTTAGAGAAAGAAATAGGAGTGAAATATCCATGGAAAAGCAACAGACAGATTCCGGTTCGGGACTTTTTGTATGCCGGAATGGAGAATACGACCACAACGCTTTTTGCAACCCGCCACGTAGTTGATTCGATTGGTTTTACAGATCGAAATTATACCAATGTTGATGCACATGAGCTGGCCCATCATTGGTTTGGAGATTTAATTACAGCCGAAAGCAGTACACACCACTGGCTTCAGGAGGGCTTTGCAACGTATTATGCTTTATTGGCCGAAAAAGAAATTTATGGTGAAGACTATTTTTATTCGAAGTTATACGATACGGCACAACAGCTCAAATTTGCTTCCAGAACAGATGCAATTCCGGTTTTGAATGCCAAAGCCAGCTCACTGACTTTTTATGAAAAAGGAGCCTGGGCATTATTTGTTTTGCATGAATCAATTGGTGATAAGGCGTTTAAAAAAGCGATAAAAAGTTACTTGAAAAAGTATGCTTATAAAACGGTAAATACGCAGGATTTCTTTAACGAAATTAAAAAAGTATCCGATTTTGATTTGGATAAATTTCAGAAAACATGGCTGGAAACATCAGCTTTTGACACACCAACAGCGAATGCCTTATTGAGTAAAAACAAAGCAATTCAGGAACGTTTAGAAATTGATAAGCTTAAAAAAACATCTTTGGCAGAAAAGCAGGATTACTTTCTAAAAGTTTTAAATTCGGATGCATACCAGGCTGTAAAAGTATCTGTTATAGATCAAATTGAAGCTGAAAAATATGAAGCTAAAAAAGCACTTTTAACAGCCGCTTTGCAAACGAATAATATAAAAGTTCGCCAGGCTGTAGCCGAAAATTTATCGAAAATCCCGGAAGATTTTAGGATCCCATACGAAACATTATTAGATGACAAGTCTTATCAGACACAGGAAGTTGCTCTTTATTTTTTGTGGAGGAATTTCCCTGAACACAGAACAGAATATCTTGATAAAACTAAAATGTGGATTGGTTTCAACGATTACAATCTTCGTACATTGTGGCTTTCTTTGGCGCTGTCTACAACAAATTACAGTAATGATCCAGAAGCTTTAATTTCAGAATTAATTGCTTTTTCTTCAACAAAATATGATGCTACTACCAGACAAAATGCTTTAGAAAAACTAATTGCGTTTAAAATTATTAACGATCAGGTGCTGAGTAATTTAGTGAATGCTACAACGCATCATATGTGGCAATTTTCGAAATTCGGAAGAGAAACCATTCGATTGTTATTAAAAAATTCTGAAATGCGTGCTTCGTTTGAAAGAATTTTGCCTAATTTGACCCCCGATGAACAATTTCAGTTAAATCGTTTATTGAAAGAATAAAAAATAGATGCAAGAACCAAAAGACGGATAGCAAACATTTTAAGAATTTATAGAAATCTTTTTTCTTCAGTCTTTTTTCTTTCATCTAAAGAAACAAAAACAAAACCTACAATTAATTTATGAGAGCATTGGTTATTTCCGGTGGCGGTAGTAAAGGCGCATTTGCCGGCGGTGTTGCACAATATTTATTAGAAGTAAAAAAACATCAGTACGATTTATACCTCGGGACTTCAACCGGAAGTTTATTGATTCCGCATCTCGCACTCGGAAATATTGAACAGATTCATTCAATTTATACCAATGTGAACATGTCTAAAATATTTAATATTTGCCCTTTTGTGGTCAAAGTTAAAGATGGAGTAGATATTGTGACCATTAATCACTTTAATGTAATTCGCCAGTTTTTTAAAGGAAAAAGAACGTTTGGGGAAAGTAAAGGATTGAAGAAATACATTAGAAGTAATTTCTCTTTATCTGATTTCAATCAGTTGAAGAAACTAAAAAAAGATGTAGTCATTACAGTAACCAATTTCACGAAAAACGAAGCTGAATATAAGTCTATAAAAGAGTGTACTTACGAAGAGTTTTGTGACTGGTCCTGGATTTCGAGTAACTATGTGCCTTTTATGAGTCTTGTTGAAAAAAACAACTGTGAATATGGCGATGGCGGATTTTCAAGCCTGGTTCCTATTCGTGAAGCAATCAATAGAGGAGCAACAGAAATTGACGTAATTGTTCTGGAAACAGAAGTTAATATGGAAAAAACGGTTATTGGCAAAAACCCATTTTCTTTGATGATTGATTTGTTTAGAATTGCCCTCGATCAGGTTGAAAAACATGATATTGCCATAGGAAAACTAATAGCAAATAATAAGAATGTAAAACTTAATTTATATTACACTCCAACAAAACTGACCAACAATGCCTTGATTTTTAATAAAGAGGTCATGAAAACGTGGTGGGAACAAGGATATGAATATGCTCAGAATAAGTCTGAGATTATGAGCGATAATAGATAGATTTTAGTTATTTAGTTCCTTGTACTTATGAATTAGTTTTTAAAGCTAGTCACTAATTACCAGGAACTAAATGGCTAAAATATTACCAAAGCTCAGCAACCTCATTTTTGATAAATCCCAAAGCTGCATTACTAGGAGATTGTTTTTCTAATAAATCATTCAAAATCACTTCACGCAATTTATCTGCGCTGTCTACACGTTCACTCATGGCTGCTTTACGTATCATTTGTATAGTTGCATTTTTTGCAGTTGTAATGATTGTCCAGCACTCATCAGACATATAAATTTGTTGTGTTAGATTGTGCTCAAATTCCTGTTCAATTTGTTCAATTACAAAATTTTCGTAATCGTGTTTTTGTTGTGAAATAGGACTAATACGAATTAATAATTTCGTCAGGTTAATTCGCTCCAAAAATAAAGTCATACGCTCGTACGCCTGCAAACGTATTGGGAAAGATTGTTTTTGATATTCCTTATTTAGTAAAAAAGCACGTTTTTTATCATTGTTTTTAATGTGCAGCTCAAAAAAACGATAAGCCACAACTCCGGTAACTAATGCTGGTAAAGTATAACTCGCAAGTTCTATTATTTTGTTGAAATCCATTTCAGTAATTTTTAGGCAAAAATATACTTTTTGAGGAGAAATACACTTTAAATTTTTAGTAATAAAACAAAATGGAAGCCGTACTTTTGCAACTTGTTTTTTAAACAGCTCAAACACAACTTTGATGGATTCTTATATTATACTTTTTCTTTGCCTGGCGGCATTTGCTGCCGGATTTATTGATGCGATTGTTGGCGGGGGAGGATTGATTCAAACCCCAATGGGATTGATTTTATTACCAAATCTGCCTGTTTCTACTGTCGTTGGAACATTGAAGATTCCGGCCTTTAGCGGAACTGCTTTTGCGGCTTTTCAATATCTTAAAAATGTAATTATCCAGTGGAGATTATTATTGATTATGATGTGCCTGGCTGTTCCTTCAGCATTTTTGGGTTCGACAATCTTAACTCTTGTGAGTAACGATTTTATGAAACCGCTTTTACTAATAGTTTTGTCTTTACTTTTTGTGTATACGTATGCGAAGAAAAACTTTGGACAGCATGTGGCTAAAAACCATTCACCAACTGTTCAGATTATATATGCTGTTGTAATTAGCATTATTATTGGTTTTTATGACGGATTTATAGGTCCCGGAACCGGCAGTTTTTTTGTAGTAGCTTTTATAGCCTTACTAGGATTTGATTTTTTACATGCTTCTGCAAATGCAAAAATGGTAAATCTGGCGACCAACTTTGGATCTATTTGTTTGTTCATGATAAAAGGAAAAATTATTTGGAGTATTGCAATTCCGATGGCTGTCAGCAATGGAATAGGAGGCTGGCTTGGCGCAAAACTTGCTATCAACAAAGGGAATGGCTTCATAAGGATTTTCTTTTTAGTTGTCGTAATCGGAACTCTCATCCGATTTGCTTATGATGTTTTTTATAAATAGTAGTGATATTAAGTTTTTTAAAAACTCCCTTATTTTGTTATCGATTACATTGATTAATGTAAAGTGTGTTTTTTACACTAATTACAAATAAAGTATTTATGTATAGTGTAATTTTCAAGCATAAATATTGTTTTTTTTGTGATTTTTTTAACTTTTAACTTATTTATTGATAATAATACCATATATTTGTGTAATCGATTACATTTTTGTATTGACAGATTTTAGCTTCAGGAAAACTTTTTGAAGTGTAATAATTTGAGAAAAATAAGAATTACATCAACTATTATAAGGGTTTTATTAAAATGAAGAAAAAGTTAATTTATCAGTTTTTTACAATTTTGCTTTTTCCTCTTTGGATAAATGCTCAAATTTATGTTTCCCCGGCAGGAAAAGAAACTAATTCGGGGGCTATTGATAATCCCACCATACTTCAAAAAGCAATCAAAATTATAACTCCAGGGCAGACGATATATATGCGGGGTGGAATTTATTCAATAACTTCAACTATTTTTATTACAAGAGAAAATAGCGGCACTGCAGGAAAGCTAAAAAGGATAGAAGCTTATACTGATGAAACTCCAATTCTTGATTTTTCGGCACAAAGGGAAATCAATGAAAACAAAGGAATTGTATTAGATGGTTTTTATTGGTATTTCAAAGGAATTACAATTAGAAAAGCAGGAGATAATGGTATATTGCTTTCGGGCAATAATAACACTATTAATAATTGTATTTTCGAAAAAAACAGAGATAGCGGGCTACAGATCAGTCGATATTATGCTGCTTATACATTAATCAGTCAATGGCCTTCCAATAATTTAATTCTGAACTGCGAATCTTTTGATAATAAGGATTCATTAGCAGAAAATGCTGATGGCTTTGCTGCAAAACTGACTTGTGGTAAGGGAAATGTTTTTCGTGGCTGTATTTCTCACAATAACAGTGATGATGGCTGGGATTTGTATACCAAAAGAAAAACTGGACCTATCGGAGCAATTTTATTCGAAAATTGTGTGGCTTACAACAACGGTACGCTTACGAACGGAACAACTACAGCAACCGGAGATAAAAACGGTTTTAAATTAGGTGGCGAAGGTATTCCGGTAAATCATATTCTGCGACGCTGTATTGCGTTTGGTAATGGTCAGCATGGATTTACTGATAATAATAATCTAGGGGCTATTGAGATGACGAATAATACTTCTTACAACAATAAAAGTAATGGCTTTGGTTTTCGTGAAGGAGGAAAGCACCAATTTAGAAACAACATCTCATATAAATCATTTAAAGATAAAAATTTTGGTAAAGATGTTGAAAATTCAAATGTGTGGTGGATAAAAGAAAGTACAAATGGAAGGACTCCGGCACTTGTAATCAGCGATGATGATTTTGTTTCCTTAACAGTTCCTGCTGTTCTTAAAAATGAAGACGGAAGTCCAAATTTAGGAGATTTTTTAGCATTGAAATCTACAAGTGATTTTATAGATGCGGGTGTGCAAAATGTCGGAATTGAATTCAACGGATCTGCACCGGATCTGGGAGCAAGAGAATTGGGATCTCAACAAAAAACAGATTTTGTATTGAAAACTGTAGCAAAACCAATTGCAGGAGGAAGCATAACCGTTAGTCCTGTTAAAGTAACTTATGATGCCGGTGATGTTGTAACCTTAACGGGGGTACCATCTTCAAATTATATATTTAAATCCTGGAGTGATGGCTCAACTACTGCAACGACTACTGTAAAAATGGATGCCAATAAAACCATTACAGCTAATTTTAAAAGTACGATACCGGCTGCTTATGTTTTAACAACCGTGGCTAATCCAACAGAAGGTGGAACAATTACTGTAAATCCAAATAAAACCACTTATACAGAGGGTGAAATAGTTACACTTACTGCGGTTCCTTCAGCAGGAAATGAATTAAAAGCATGGAATTCTGGAGAAACTACCGAAAAAATAACTGTTGCAATGACAGCAGATATGGGAATTACAGCAACTTTTGGAGAAAAACTCACAGGGAATCATACTTTACGAATTGAAGAAGCTACACCGGGGTTTTGCGCTTATGATGGAATTATAGCAATTAACTCAAGTGCTGCCAACAGAAAAGTAACCAACATTACTGATGCTTCAGGCAGTGGAATAAATTATACAGTGAAAGTACCAACTTCAGGACTTTATACGATCGTATTTCGATATGTACACAGAGGTAAAACTACATCTGCAAAAGTGAAAGTAAACGCAGCTGATACGATTGATGTGGCTTTCCCTATAACATCCAGTACAACCAAATTTGCGACTACTGAGCCGATAACCATTAAATTAAATAAAGGTATAAATGTCATCAGATTAGAAACCATTGATGCTTTGGCCTTTGCAAACATAGACTGGATGGAAATTACCGGAGAAGCTCCGGTGGCAGAATCTTGTTACTAATATAAAACGCACGCTCTTACTTACATTTTTCAAATAGACTTATATTATTAAGGTACTAAGTAACTAAAGTTTTAGAAAAAAAGCATTAGTTACTTAGTTATTAAAAACCTTTCCCTACTGGTAAACTATATTAATTCTTGATTGTTTTGATTGTTACATTTTTATTACCTGAAAATATTTTTACCAGATACAATCCTGAACTTAATGAAGTAAAATCAATTTTTATGTTGTTATTGTTGTAGGAGTTTCTAAATTGAAGTTGTCCTGACAAATTATAAACCTCTACTTTACTTATTTCTTCGCTATTGGATATGGTGTAAAAATCCTTAACAGGATTTGGATAAGTTATTAAATAAGGAAAAAGATTATTGTCTTTCACTCCTAAGGTTTTAGAATAGACTGTAACGGGCAGTCTGTAACTACTTTCAATACCATTAATAGATTGAGATGCGTAATATGTCATTCCGTCGACTAATACTGTCTCTGGAGACAGAAAATTTTCTGAAGAATTTGTACCTTTTTTTGTTATTTTATTATTTATACCACAGTTAGTCTGGATATTATACCATTTTAGGTCTGTTCCGTTAACTTTAAGATCTTTAAGTGTCTGCCCACCTTCAAAAGATTGATAAATTTCACCTTCAGGATTAGGAGTCGAAACTGTATTTGATGTCTTATAACGAGCTAAACCACTTTTGTTAACATCTTCAATTTTGTCAAAATATCCGTAAAAAAGTAAATCTTCACAATTTTGAATTTCAAAGCCATTAGAAGTTTTGTATATCATTGTGTTAAGTAATTTTCCTTCTGAACTAAGAGTTAATTTTGTAGTTGTATCTGTTGAATAAGTAGAGAAAAATAAAAAGATATTTCCATTTTCATAATAATTGAAATTATTATACTGGTTTGAAGATGTTTTAGCTACTGAATATGGAACAAACGTTTTATCAATGGAACCATCTGTATTTAATCTTGTTAGTTTATCATTCATGATAGCGATTAATTTACCATCACTTAATTCTTTTATATTATATAAAGGAGAAAAGCCTGATTTAAAAGAGAGATCTTTTGAACCGTCTTCGTTAAACTTTATTACAGGCTCAAATGGATTATTATCATTTTCTTTCATAAAGGTGACCAGAAATTTTTTGTCTGCCAAGACAGTTATCTCTAAAGGTATATGATAGAAAATGCAATTAAAAGAAGTATCAATAGAGCCATTAGAATTAAGTCGAGTCATTCTAGAAAGAGTTCCTCCCCCACCTAAAAGTAAAATTTTTCCATTTTCTAAAAGTTTGATTCTTCTAATATTGCTTTCAGGATCATAAAAGATAAAGCTCTTATCTAAACTTCCATCATTATTTAATCGAATTAAATTCCGTGATATATTATTTACAGATACACCACGACTGCTTTTTAGTAATATTTTTCCATTATTTTGATGTAGAATAGTATAATTATTATCTAAATTTCGATTTTCTGCGTATATTCCTATACTGGGGTCTAACTTAAAGGTTGGGTCATATTCACCATTTTGATTTACCCGGCATATATTTTTTACAACATTATCACTATAAGTTGTAAAATCTCCAATTAATAATATTTTTTGATCTAATAATACTTTTGATACAAATTCATATTGATTATTATAATCCCATTCATCAAAAGATAGATTTGGTCCGGAATGTGGATTGAAAGTTAGATCTATACTACCGTTATTATTTATTCTATGAATTTCTGCTCTTGTTATTCCCTGACTATCTTTAAAATCACCACTAATAATCATTTTTTCTCCCTGAAAAAATAACTCTCCTTTATTAATTAAAGATACAGTATTAGAATATTTAAATGTATTATCAATTGTTCCATCAGTATTTAAACGAATTAATTTCTTGTTGTCAACGATAATAATAATTTTATTGTCTTTTTGTAAATAAACTTTTTGTATTCTTGAATCTTGGTTAATAATTATTGGTTTAAATCCGGTATCTCTTGTACCATTAGAATTTAATCTTACGATGTTGTAAGAGATGATTCTGCTGTTCTCCACAAAATTACAGCCTACTGCAATTACTTTTCCGTCAGTCTGTACAGCGATATCTTTGATTGTACTATTATTTGCGGTTTCAAAGCCATTAGTCACAAATTTTCGCACAGGATCTATGGTTGCAATCACTTTAAAGGTTGGATCAATTTTTCCATCAGCCAGATATCGAGAGATAGTAGTATTACGATTAGTAACATATTTTCCATCGCTTTGTATGATTAATTTATTACCTCCGGATTGTAATTTAAAAGTTTCATCAATACTTCCGTTCGCATTTAAACGCACACAGCTTCCCGTGAAAACATTATTTACTTCTTGAAAACCACCATGAATAATAGCTTTTCCATCACCCTGATAAATTATATCCTTTATCTGTGAGATAGAAGTAACATTCTTTAAGATTGTAATTGGAAAGAAAGAATTAGTTGTTCCGTCTGGATTAAATGCTTTCAATTTTCCATCGCGATCAAGTGTCATAAAGGCACCATCTGATTTAGGAAATATTCGAATTTCTCTCGTTGTATAAGAATCAGTCGAATTAAAAGCTTGGTCAAGGCTTCCGTCTGGATTTAGCAATATTACTTTGTAAGTGTAAGAATTCTCAAAAACACTCAGTATTTTGTTATTTTGGAGTAAAACAGCATCTGTTCCGATATTTTGTTGATATTTTCCGCCATCTTTGATATTAAAGGTATTATCCAGTTCAGGGGTCTGGGCTAATATTTTAAAACTTAAAAGAAAGAATAAAAAGTATTTTTTTTTCATAAATCGTTTTTATAAATTTCTTCAAAAGTAGTTTTTTATTCCAATGAATCTTACTTTTTTTTAATTCTTTTTTTGAAATAATCTAGTGATAGTTTTTTCAAAAAAAAACATATTCTAGAAGTTGGATTTGTAGTTTTAAAGTTGACTCTGCTCGTTAGTTTATTCATTCATAAATTCTTATTTTTGCCTAAAAGGAGAACAATTTCATGCAAAATTATATTGACCAGCTCAACGAAGCTCAACGAGAACCCGTTTTACAAAAGGACGGGCCAATGATTATTATTGCTGGTGCCGGTTCGGGAAAAACCCGTGTTTTGACAATCAGGATTGCTTATTTGATGTATCAGGGAATTGATTCATTCAACATACTATCGCTTACATTTACCAACAAGGCTGCCCGTGAAATGAAACACAGGATTTCAGCAATCGTGGGAGCGAGTGAAGCGAAGAATTTATGGATGGGAACTTTTCACTCTGTTTTTGCACGTATTCTTCGTTCAGAATCAGAGCATTTAGGATATCCGTCAAACTTTACAATTTATGATTCTCAGGATTCTGCCAGACTTATTTCATCCATTATAAAAGAAATGCAGCTGGATCGTGATATTTATAAACCAAAACAGATTTTAGGAAGAATTTCGACTTATAAAAACAGTTTGATTACGGTAAAAGCCTATTTCAATAACCCGGAACTAATGGAAGCGGATGCGATGGCAAAAAAGCCTCGTTTAGGTGAAATTTATCAGCAATATGTAGAACGCTGTTTCAAAGCCGGAGCAATGGATTTTGATGATTTATTGTTGAAAACCAATGAATTATTGACTCGTTTTCCAGAGGTGTTAGCTAAATATCAGGATCGTTTTCGTTATATTCTGGTTGATGAGTACCAAGATACAAATCACTCTCAATATTTAATTGTAAGGGCTTTATCAGACAGGTTTCAGAATATTTGTGTCGTTGGTGATGATGCGCAGAGTATTTATGCTTTCCGCGGGGCGAATATCAATAACATCCTGAATTTTCAAAAAGATTATGAAGGCGTAAAAATGTTCCGTTTAGAGCAAAATTACCGTTCGACCCGAAATATTGTGGAAGCTGCAAATACAGTTATGGAGCACAACAAAACTAAACTGGATAAAGTAGTCTGGACAGCGAATGAATTTGGACCAAGAATTAAGGTTCACAGGAGTCTAACCGACGCTGAAGAAGGACGTTTTGTTGCGAGTACGATTTTTGAACAAAAAATGCAGAATCAATTGCATAACGGAGCTTTTGCGATTTTATATCGTACGAATGCGCAATCACGTGCAATGGAAGATGCTTTGAGAAAACGCGATATTCCATATAGAATTTATGGGGGATTATCATTTTATCAGCGTAAAGAAATAAAAGACGTTTTGTGTTATTTACGTTTGGTTTTAAATCCGAAAGATGAAGAAGCTTTAATCCGTGTAATCAATTATCCCGCACGTGGAATTGGGGATACAACCATTGAAAAACTAACAATCGCAGCCAACCACTACAAACGTTCTATTTGGGAAGTAATGGTAAATATCGACAAAATCGATTTGAAACTGAATGCCGGCACGAAAAACAAACTGAAAGATTTTGTAACGATGATTCAGAGTTTTCAGGTTATAAATGAAAATCAGGACGCTTTTTATATTACAGACCATGTTGCCAAAAAAACGGGTTTGGTTCAGGAACTGAAAAAAGACGCTACACCTGAAGGAATGGCAAAAATTCAGAATATAGAAGAACTTTTAAACGGTATTAAAGATTTTACTGAAGGACAGAGAGAAATTGACGGGGCAAGAGGAGCACTTTCAGAATTCATGGAAGATGTAGCTTTAGCAACCGATCTGGATAAGGATACATCTGATGAAGATCGTGTCGCTTTGATGACGATCCACCTTGCTAAAGGATTGGAATTTCCTCATGTTTTCGTTGTTGGTATGGAAGAAGATTTGTTTCCTAGTGCAATGAGTATGAGCACCAGAAGTGAACTGGAAGAAGAGCGCCGATTGTTTTATGTAGCACTCACACGTGCTGAGCATCAGGCGTATTTGACCTACGCACAGTCACGTTATCGTTGGGGAAAACTGACAGATAGTGAACCTTCTCGTTTTATAGAAGAAATTGACGGTCAATATTTAGAATATTTAACACCTTCAGAAAGTAATTACCGCTACAAATCACCAATTGACGGTGATATTTTTGGAGATGTAGATAAATCTAAACTGCGATTATCAAAACCTGTAGGCGGAACTCCACCCAAACATATTACTGATAATAGTCCAAAACCGGATTTGAATATCAGAAAACTAAAACCAGTTGCAGGAACGGATCCAAATGCAGGTGCTCCAAATTTATTTGATAACAAGTTAACTATAGGAAATGTAGTAATGCACGAACGATTTGGAAAAGGACAAGTAATAAATTTAGAGGGTGTTGGAGCTGATAAAAAAGCCGAAATAAAATTTGAAGTAGGCGGAATTAAGAAATTGTTGTTAAGATTTGCTAAATTAGATGTGGTGGGATAAATAAAATTTCAGGTTGAAGTTTTCAAGTTGTTGAAGCGTAGAACTTGAAATCTGAAACAAATAAAAACTTGAAACCAAAACAAAAATGGCCGAATTTATAAAAATATATCCGGATAAACCTAGTGAAGCTGCAATCGCCAAAGTGGTAAAAGTGCTTCAGAATGGAGGTTTGGTAATTTATCCAACAGATACTGTTTACGGTTTAGGTTGTGATATAACCAATTCGAGAGCATTAGAAAAAATTGCTAAAATCAAAGGAGTTAAACTTGAAAAGGCAAACTTCTCGTTTATTTGTCATGATTTAAGCAATTTGTCTGATTATGTACGTCAGATTGATACTGCGACTTTTAAAATTTTAAAAAGATCATTACCAGGAGCTTATACTTTTATTTTGCCTGGAAATAATAATCTGCCAAAAGAATTTAAAAAGAAAACTACCGTAGGTATCCGTGTTCCCGATAACAATATCATATTGGAAATTGTTCGGCAGTTAGGAAACCCTGTCGTATCGACTTCTATTCGTGATGAGGATGATGTAATTGAATATACCACAGATCCGGAACTGATTTTTGAAAAATGGCAAAATCTGGTAGATATGGTTATAGATGGTGGATATGGTGATAATGTAGGCTCTACAATTATAGATTTATCAGAACATGAGCCGGTTGTAATAAGAGAAGGAAAGGGAGATATTAATGTTTTGTAAAAAAAAACTTAAAGTATAAATTTTTGAAGAAATTATTAGTAACTTTATTACTAGTTAAATTTAGTTAGTTAATTAAAAATAGTGTTATCCTTTTCAAGGGTATTAAAAAAAGCAGGCCAAATGACCTGCTTTTTTGTATAATTTAGCTATGAAACTGATTATTTTGCCTGTTTTTTCATTTCTTTTTCAATCATATCATAGAACTGATCGATTTTCGGCATAACAACAATACGGGTTCTTCTGTTTTTTGCTTTGTTTTCTGCAGTATCATTTGGTACAAGAGGAACATATGAACTTCTACCGGCAGCAATCAATTTAGCAGGGTTAACACCAAGATCGTTTGATAATACGCGAACAATTGAAGTAGAACGTTTAACACTTAAATCCCAGTTGTCTAAGATAACTCCATTACTTTTATATGGTACATTATCGGTGTGACCCTCAACCATACATTCGAAATCAGGTTTGTCGTTTACAACTTTTGCAACTTTAGCTAAAACAGCTTTCGCTTGGTCGCTTACATCATAGCTTCCGCTTTTAAATAATAATTTGTCAGCAATAGAAATAAATACAACTCCTTTTTCTACATTGATTTCAATATCCGGATCATTGATGCCGACAGCTCCTTTTAAACTTGTAACTAAAGCTAAAGTTACACTGTCTTTTTTAGTAAGAGCATCCTGAAGTCTTGAAATTTTAAGATCTTTTTCTTTTAAACTCTCTAATGATTTTTCAAGATTTTCTGCTCCTTTTGTTGTCAAAACAGTTAAATCTTTAGAACTATTGATAAGATCTTGATTATGTGCTTTATAACTTTCGGCTGTAGCGGCTAATCCTGCTTTTTCTTCAAGGCAAGAGTTTAATTTTACAGTACAAGAATTTAATAAATCTTGAATCTCTTTGTTCTTAGCTTCTAATGCTGCGTATTGTTTTTTTGATACACATGATGTGAAAGCCATTAGTACTGATAGTGCAATTACTATTTTTCTCATAAATGTTAAATTTAATTAGACGTTGATTACAAATTTAGTTTTTAATATTTTGATTATTGTTAAAGATTTCTTTAAAAACAACCAATTTCTTTATATAATACAAGAAAACGATGCTTTTTAGAGCGTAGTATTTTTGTATTTGAAAATCTTTTCTCTTTTTTAAATAACTCAGGGACATACAATAAAATGAAAAATGTGCATGTAAAATAGCCCAGGTATGTTTGAATTTTCCTTGTGTTAAAAATCGGATTCCGGCAATACCGTCAAGAATCATTCTGAAAAAAATGATAAAGAATAATCCTCTTTTTGGAAGGTTTTTTACCAGCATCAGAAGCGAATTTCTAAAATTCAAATAAGTTTTTTTGGGATTACCCTGCTCTAAAGTTGCCCCTCCTACATGATAAACAATAGATTTCGGATTATATTTAATTATGTGTCCTTCATTTAAAGCACGCCAGCATAAATCAATCTCTTCCTGATGCGCAAAAAAAGATTCATCGAATCCCTGAAGATCATCATAAACTTCTTTTCTGATAAAGAAACAAGCGCCTGAGGCCCAGAATATTTCGCACGAATCGTCATATTGTCCATGATCTTTTTCTATTGTATCAAAAATGCGGCCACGGCAAAAAGGAAAACCAAATTTGTCTATAAAACCTCCTGCAGCACCAGCATACTCAAAGTATTCTTTGTTCTTGAAATCAAGAATTTTAGGTTGAATAATTGCGGTTTGTTTTTCTACATCAAAAGTTTCGATGATAGGCTTAAGCCAGTTTTCTGTTACTTCGATATCCGAGTTAACAAGGGCGTAAATCTCTGAATTTACTTCTTTTAAAGCATCATTGTAGCCTTTGGCAAAACCATGATTTCCAGTGTTTTTTATGATTTTTATAGTTGGAAAATTCTGCTTTACAAAATTTACAGAATGATCAGTTGAAGCATTATCGGCTACATATATAGTGGCTTCTTCAGAAAACTGAATAACTGATGGCAAAAATTGCTCTAATAATTTTACTCCGTTCCAATTTAAAATGACAACTGCAATTTTATCCAAAAGTATTTTTTATAATTTATTAAACTTCTTTGTAATTCGGTAATGATTTTAAAAACTCATATTTCTCGTTTTCAAAATCCATCTGACAATAATAATGATGCAGACCATTTGTGACTTTCAAAAACCGTGCCTGCATTGTCATGTTATAACGGGCAATCTGATCAAAAGTTGCCTGAGATATCTTGACTTCGGGGGCTTTACATTCTACTAAAATATGTATTGTACCATCAGGATTAAAAACCACAATATCGTATCGCTTTCGTAATCCATTGACGGTTAAAACTTTCTCTACATTTATGAGTGATTTTGGGTATTTTTTTTCATTCATTAAATAATGAACAACATGCTGGCGGACCCATTCTTCAGGGGTAAGAATTATAAATTTTTTTCTGATTTCATCAAAAATGGACACTTTATTTTCGCTATTTTTGAATCGAAAATTATAGATTGGAAAATTTAATCGCTGCATAAAGCAAAAATATAAAATAGTTTTTTGTTTCAGGTTAAACTTGAAACTTTAAAACCTGAAGCAAAATATTTGAATGGACGAAGTTGTAAAAATTGTTAATGATATAAAAGCAGGAAATATAAAACCAATTTATTTTTTAATGGGTGAAGAACCTTATTATATAGATAAGCTATCGGAATATATTGAGCAGAATGTTTTAGCAGAAGAAGAGAAAGGCTTTAATCAGACAGTTTTGTACGGAAGAGATGTTTCTGTAGAAGATATCGTTTCAACAGCTAAGCGTTATCCGATGATGGCAGACCGCCAGGTTGTTATTGTAAAAGAAGCGCAGGATTTATCAAGAACTATTGATAAAATTGAATCTTATGTCAATAATCCAATGGAAACAACAGTTTTGGTTTTTTGTTATAAATACAAAACACTTGATAAACGAAAAAAAGTGACTAAATTATTAGCACAAAACGGAATCGTTTATGAAAGTAAAAAATTATACGAAAATCAGGTTGGAGACTGGATTAAGCGTGTTTTGGCAGGAAAAAAATATACAATTGACCCAAAAGCAAATGCAATGCTGGTAGAGTTTTTAGGAACAGATTTGAGTAAAATCAATAATGAATTAGAAAAACTTCAAATCATTTTACCTCAGGGTACTATGATTACCCCTCAGCACATTGAGGAAAATATTGGCTTCAGTAAAGATTATAATGTTTTCGAACTTCGAAAAGCAATTGGGGAACGAAATCAGCTAAAAGCCTATAAAATTGCTGAAAATTTTGCTCATAATCCAAAAGAATATCCTTTAGTAATGACAACCGGATTAGTCTTCGGTTTTTTTGTCCAGCTATTGAAATACCACGGATTAAAAGATAAAAATCCAAAAAATGTAGCAGCAGCTATTGGTGTAAATCCTTATTTTCTTAAGGAATATGATTTGGCTATAAAGAATTATCCAATGCGAAAAGTGAGTCAGATTGTAGGAGTTTTAAGAGATGTTGATGTAAAAAGTAAAGGTGTTGGTGCCAATGCTTTACCTCAATCTGATTTGTTAAAAGAAATGCTGTATAAAATTTTTAATTAAGCCGTGAAAATTCACGATATTTGCATTTCTAAAAATAATACCACTTTAAATTAATTACACAATTATGGGAATGAATAAAAATACCGTTTTAGGATGGGCTACTTTTATAATGGTACTTATGGGATTGTTGCTTATAGGTCTTGGAATTTTTAGATACAGTGATGTGTCTGGCTGGGGCTTTGGGGCAGTGGGTGTAGGTTTTTTTGCTAATGCCTGGGTTTTTAATGCTTTGAAAGGTAGAGTTTAACAAAATTCAATATCAATTTTAATTTCAATAAATAACAATAAACAAAAAACATAAAAAATGTCAGACGATAAGAAAGTAATTTTCTCAATGCAGAAATTGAGCAAAACCTATCAGGGAGCAGACAAACCGGTACTTAAAAATATTTATTTGAGTTTTTTCTATGGAGCTAAAATTGGTATTTTAGGTCTTAACGGTTCTGGAAAATCTTCTCTTTTGAAAATTATTGCAGGAGTTGATAAAAACTATCAGGGAGATGTAGTTTTTCAGCCAGGTTACAAAGTAGGTTATTTGGAGCAAGAGCCAATTTTAGACGATTCAAAAACCGTTATCGAAATTGTTCGTGAAGGAGCTGCTGAAACAATGGCAGTTTTAGACGAATACAACAAAATCAACGATTTATTTGGTCTTGAAGAAAACTATTCTGATCCGGATAAAATGGATAAATTGATGGAGCGTCAGGCAGCTTTACAAGACAAAATTGATGCTCTGGGTGCATGGGAAATTGATACCAAATTAGAAATCGCTATGGATGCTTTGCGTACTCCGGATGGTGATACGCCAATCAAAAATCTTTCAGGTGGAGAGCGTCGTCGTGTAGCTTTATGTCGTTTGTTATTGCAGCAGCCGGATGTGTTGCTTCTGGATGAGCCTACCAACCACCTTGATGCTGAATCTGTACTTTGGTTAGAGCAGCATTTAGCACAATATTCAGGAACTGTAATTGCGGTAACACACGACCGTTATTTCTTAGATAATGTAGCGGGTTGGATTTTGGAATTGGACAGAGGAGAGGGGATTCCTTGGAAAGGAAATTATTCTTCTTGGTTGGATCAAAAATCAAAACGTTTAGAGCAGGAAGAAAAAGTAGCTTCAAAACGCAGAAAAACATTAGAGCGTGAGTTAGACTGGGTTCGTCAGGGAGCAAAAGGTCGTCAAACCAAACAAAAAGCACGTTTGCAGAACTACGATAAATTGTTGAATGAAGACCAAAAACAATTGGATGAAAAATTAGAGATTTATATTCCAAATGGTCCAAGATTAGGGACGAATGTTATCGAAGCAAAAAATGTTGCGAAAGCTTTTGGAGATAAATTATTGTACGATAACCTGAACTTTACTTTACCACAGGCTGGAATAGTTGGAATTATTGGGCCAAACGGTGCTGGTAAATCGACTATTTTTAAAATGATCATGGGCGAGCAGGCCACTGATAGTGGTGAATTTTCTGTTGGTGACACTGTAAAAATCGCTTACGTAGATCAGTCACACGCTAATATTGATCCAAATAAATCTATTTGGGAAAACTTTGCCGATGGTCAGGAATTAATTATGATGGGAGGAAAACAGGTTAATTCAAGAGCTTATTTATCACGTTTCAACTTTGGAGGTGGCGAACAAAACAAAAAAGTTTCAATGCTTTCAGGTGGAGAGCGTAACCGTTTGCATTTGGCTATGACTCTGAAAGAAGAAGGAAATGTACTTTTACTGGATGAGCCAACCAATGATTTGGACGTAAACACACTTCGTGCTCTTGAAGAAGGTTTAGAGAATTTTGCTGGTTGTGCAGTAGTAATTTCTCACGACAGATGGTTCTTAGATCGTATTTGTACACACATTTTAGCTTTCGAAGGTGATTCTGAAGTATATTTCTTCGAAGGAAGTTTTACAGAATATGAGGAAAACAAAAAGAAACGTTTAGGTGGTGATTTAACTCCTAAACGTATTAAATACAGAAAATTGATTAGATAATTTTCTAAGATAAATTCCAATTTTTAAAATCCCAAATCCCAAATTGTAAAAGATTTGAAATTTGGGATTTTTTGTTTTTTGTGATTTCGACGTAAGGAGAAATCACACTAGAAATTCGGCAAAGATTTGAAAAACTTTTTCCTCAAAATGACAAGTTTTGAAATTGGAATTTGGAATTTCAGTTTTGGAATTTCATAAAAACTTAGCTTTCAATTCAGGTGTCGGAATCATACAACTCTCTTTTTTACCGTACCATTTGTAACGATTTTTAGCAATATAATCGTAAATATAATTTCGAATTTTTTCCGGTAAAATTTTAAAAATTGAAATTACACTGTAAATCCCGTCTAATTCTTCTGCAATTTCAATAGCTGCAGATGATTTGTAATAATAGGCAACTCCGGGATTATATAAAATGATACTGTCAATTTTGGTTTGATCAACACCAATATAACTGCAAATTTCTTTCCCCAAATCAGATTGCAGGGCTGCAAAACGAAAAATATCTTTTTTATCGTGTCTGATAATGAATTGAACCGCTCCGTTGCATAAATTGCAAACACCGTCGAAGAGGATTATTTTTTTGTTTTGAGGAAGGTTCTGCATTCTTTTTGTTATTGTAAGGAACGATACAATCAAGTTCCTAAATTCTGTAACATTTAATTATCAATGGCAATTTAAAAAAAAATGTCTGAAACATAATCAAAAACTTCTTGGCGTATTTAAATCATATTTCCCTATGATATTTTTATGCTGGTCATACTTAAACTTCCCGCAACCAGTTTGTCGTTGAATAAAGTAAGGGATTCATTTTTTTCTTGTAAGCCTAGGGTATAAATCAACGGTAAATAGTGATCTGGTATGGGTATGGCTAATTGTATTGCTTTGGTTTGGTTTTCGTAATCTATCAAAGGTTTATAATTTCCATCTATTAAATGTTCGTTTATGGTTGCTCTTGCTTCGATAGCCCAATCATAACCATAATTATCCTTGTCAAAATTAGGAAAATCTACTAATCTTAAATTATGGATAATATTACCGCTTCCAATTATCAAGATCCCTTTATGTCGTAAAGAATTTAGTTTTTGCGCCAGTTCATAATGAAACTGTGCCGGTTTGGTATAGTCAATACTCAATTGAACAACTGGAATATTTGCCTCAGGATACAAATGTTTTATCACACTCCATGCACCATGGTCAAGTCCCCATTTTTCATCTAATTCAACAATTTCAGGCAAGAGTAATTCTTTGGTTTCTTTTGCTAATATCGGATTTCCTTTTGCAGGATATTGTACATCAAACAATTCTTGCGGAAACCCTCCAAAATCATGAATAGTTTTTGGCATTTCCATAGCTGTTACTTTTGTTCCTTTAGTAAACCAATGTGCCGATATACAAAGTATTGCATTAGGTTTAGGTAAAGTTTTAGCTGTATTTCTAAAGCCCTCTACAAATTGGTTTTCCTCAATGGCATTCATTGGACTTCCGTGACCGAGAAATAAAACAGGCATTTTCTCTGTATTAGGAAATGACTGCGATGTCTTGTATAGTTCGTTTAAATTTGTCATCTTGTAAAGAATTGGTGTTATCCCTAATATATTTATAAATTCTCTCCGGTTCATTCTTATAAATCTAAAATGCGGACAAGTTTTTCTTGTCCGCATTATTTTCTAAATACATTTTTTGGCAAAAAAATTATGACAAGAAATTCTTCACAACAGTAGCCAATTGTCCTATAGCTCCTGTTATTGCAATTTTCATTTTTTTAATTTATTACGTTGATTAATTTATTTTTTCTATTTACATAGATAGGTTCGATACTTTGAACCGATTATTGCACACTAATTGCTATTTTCCCAACAGTTCTTCCTGTTTCCTGCTGTTTATGTGCATCTGGCATTTGTTCAAAACTGAAATTGTGGGATATATGTGGCTTTACAGTTTTATTTTGAAGCAAACCCGCGATGGCGTTGATGTGAGCATTATTTGGCTCTACTAAATGAAAAGAAACATCAATATTCTTACTGTTGGCCTTTTCTGTAATGTTATCGTCAATACCGTGAAGTATTGTGATTAGCTTGCCTTCATTTTTTATAAGCGGAAGAGACCTAAGGATATTATCTGCTCCAAGTGTATCCAATACAAAATCAACTTCCTTGATTTTCTCTTCTAGATTATTTCCTTTGTAATCAACATATTCATCCGCTCCTAATCCTAAAACAAAATCACGATTAGCAGGTGACGCGGTACCGATTACATAAGCTCCCAACGATTTCGCCATCTGAACAGCAAAATGGCCAACTCCTCCAGCGGCGGCGTGGATAAGTACCCTATCATTAGGTTTTATGCTGCCTTTAACGATGATGGTTTGATAAGCTGTTAATGCTGCCAACGTGGAAACTGCCGCTTGCTCAAAGGAAACATTCTTGGGTTTTACAGCCAATTCATTTGCAGGAGCGGATACATATTCTGCATAGGTTTTTCCCAAATCCGGAAAACCTATCATTCCGAAAACACCATCTCCAACCTTTAAATTCTTTACTTCATTACCAACACTTACCACTTCTCCAGAAACATCCCAGCCAAGAATTACGGCAGAGGAAAGATCAAGCTCACGAAAATAACCGCCACTTCTCAATTTTGTATCTGCGGGATTAATACTAATAGCTTTTACTTTTATTAAAACTTCGGTTGGTAAAATGTTTGGGGATGGAAGCTCTGCAATATGCAAAGCTTCACTATTTCCAACTTTATTAAGAACAATTGCCTTCATTGCATTTATTTTTTGATCGTTTGCATTGAATGACCACTTTTCGTTTGGTTATCCGGAACAAACTCCTGCATAACATCCCAGTGTTCAACGACTTTTCCGTTTTCAATTCTAAAAATATCTACTGCTACCAAAGGTTTTGGTCCCCAACCTTCATAATATCCGTGTATCATAACTTTATCGCCATCGGCAACAGCAATTCCAGGAACATATTTAAACCCCTGTGGAATATTAGATGCAAATCCTCTCAAGACATCTAAGCCATTTGGCATTGTCGGATTGTGTTGAATCATATCGGTTCCCCAATATTTCTCAGTTAATTTTGCATCTTTTTTAATGAATAAATCATTGAGATAATCCTGAACCAATTTTCTGTTATCGTTTTTATCTGCCTTTGGCTGAGAGATAGGGAACATTGTGTTTCCGTTTACCGCTTTTTCGGCTTTAACTTCTGTTTGCATTACGTCCCAATGTTCTTTCAATTTTCCATTTTCAACTCTGAAAATATCAACAATAATTAATGGTTCCGGAGCAAGGCCTGTGTAACGGCCGTGTATCATTACATAATTATCGTTTGCAATAACCAACCCGCTTTCGTATTTGAAATTGGCAGGCAAGCCTTTAATCATCGGGATCAGATCTTCTTTTCCATCGGCAATAGTTGGGTTGTGTTGAATGTATCCATCTGCCCAATATCTATCCAATGCAGTAACATCTCTTTTTACGAATAATTCGTTCATTGCAGTTTGTACCAATGTTTTATTGTCCATTTTCTTTACTTTTTTTGATTGATTTATTTTACCGCTTTTTTGTTGTGCGTAAGTTGATGATAGCCCAAAGCTTAATGCTATCAGTGTACCTAAAACTATTTTTTTCATTGTTATTATTTTTGAGTAAGAGTTCCTTTTAAATTGTAAAAACTTAAATCGGGGTAAGTAATGTTTGTGTAAACGATGTTTGTTTCAAAATCTTCGATGTGCGTAATGGTTGTACCTGCTTTTTCCTTCCAAATGGTCATGTATACATTTGGACGAATTTCTGTCATCGTAATTTGCACCGTTTCGCTGTAACCAATTGTTTCGCCTTTTAGTGAAATAAAAGTTAACTGAGTTTCGCTTTCAAAATGAAGTTCGAAAAGATAATCACCGAAATCGGCGTTGAATTTGTTGCCTATTATTTGTATTCTATTTGCTTCCATAATTTATTTGGTTTAAAATTATAGTGCAAAATTAGATCAGGCAAGCTGTGAAGTTGTGAAGAAAAAAATCCTTTTGATGAAGATTTTACGCCAACGAATATTTTTCTCTGAATTCAATGGGCGTTGTGGAAGTATGTTTTTTGAAATACTGAATGAAATAAGTAGGTTCTTCAAAGCCTAAAAGAAAACCGATTTCTTTGACACTGTCAGATGTGTTTGCCAGAAGCCTTTTTGCTTCAAGCATAATTCTGTCATCAATTACTTCTTTAGCAGTTTTTCCCAATATTTTTTTAGTAGCCAGATTAAGTCTTTTTTCGGTTAAGCCAATTTCTTGGGTGTAAAAATTAACACTCCTTTTTTTTGTAAAATAATTTTCAAGCTGGTTTTTAAAAATAATGATGTGATCTAAATCAATATTGTTTGAAGTGCTAATTTTATTGTTTTTGATTTCCCTTTCGGATACAAGCAAGAAGTTTTGCAGTAGATTTTTTAAAATCATTTTTTGCGAAACATCTTTAAGATTCTTTAATTCTGCCAACATCAAATTGAAAGTTGTAGTAAAGAATTTTATTTTATCATCATCTTGAACAAGTGATATTTCACTCAAATTATTAAATAAAAAAGTGCTTTTTAAAAATTTCGTATCTTGTTCTGTTTCAGAAAAAAAAGTATCTGTAAACAAAATCGCCTTTCCTTTTATATTTGAATTTTCGTCAAACTGCTGCACAATATCTTTATGAAAAAAAAGAATAGTATTAGGCTGCAACTCAATCTTATTAAAATCTATAAAATGACAACCGGTTCCTTCTTCTACAAAAACAATTACATAAAATCCAACACGGTGAGGGGTAGTGATGATTTTTTCAGAAGCTTTATATAATTCAGCAATATCAACTAGCTCAACTTCTTGAGAAAGTTCAGGTTTGAAGATGTATTTATTTATGATAGGTTTCAATGTTAAAAAGTATGATGAATATTTTTAAAAATCTTAAATAAATTACCTATTTGTATATAACTTCCTTTTAGTGTGATTGCTTCGTTCCTCGCAATGACTTATTTTTTCACCGCTTCAACCAATTCCAATTCATCCAGACTTACTTTTGAAGTAAAAATACCATAATTTACTGTTGCTTTATTTTTTTCGATTAAATCGATACTTCCTACAGATCTGCCGTCAAGCATTCGCACACGATCACCTACTTTTAAAATTGGTTTTGGTTTTTCTATAACTGGTTTAAGTTTCTTTTCTTTTTTCTCTTTTCGGATTTCCTCAACTTTTACCTGTACTTCAGCAATAATTTCTTTTTGTTTTTCAACTTTTGCTTTGGTTTCTTTTGGAGTTGCTTTTTTACGTTTTGAATTTTCAATCTCAACAATTTTTAGAAATTCACCAATGAGTTCCTTTTTGTTTTTATTGTTGAAATATTTCTCGGCAATATCATCAATTTTTTGTCCAATGTAAATTATTTTTTGGTTGCTGTCGTACAATTCCTGATAACTTTCCAGTTTTTGCTGGATTTTGGTGTTGATGTTTTCCATCTTTTTACTTTCCTCACGCGCTCTGGTTTCTTCTTCTTTTAAATTTAAAGAAGTTTTCTCCAGTTTTGACCTTTCCTTCTGAAGCGTTGCAATAGTTTTATCAAAACGAACTTTACCTACTTCAATTTTCTTTTTCGCACGATTGATTAATCCAAACGGAATACCATTCTTTTGTGCCACCTCAAAAGTAAACGAACTTCCGGCCTGACCCAAAGCCAGTTTATACATGGGTTCCAATGACTTTTCATCAAACATCATATTGGCATTGGTTGCATATGGTAATTCGTTAGCCAGAATTTTTAAATTAGAATAATGCGTTGTAATAATTCCGAAAGCCTCACGATGATAAAACTCTTCAAGGAAAATTTCTGCCAGAGCCCCACCCAGTTCAGGATCAGAACCTGTACCGAACTCATCAATTAAAAACATGGTCTTATGATTACATTTCTTCAAAAAGTAATTCATGTTTTTTAATCTGTAGCTGTAAGTACTTAAATGATTTTCAATTGACTGATTATCTCCAATATCAGTTAAGATTCTGTCAAATAAGAATGTTTCACTTCTTTCATGAACCGGAATCAAAATTCCGGATTGCAGCATTAATTGTAGTAAGCCAACCGTTTTCAGGGAAATTGTTTTTCCTCCCGCATTTGGACCTGAAATTACAATAATTCTGTTTTCTTGTTTCAGTTCGATAGTCTGCGGATGTGTAACTTCTTTTTTTTGTTTGTTGTTCAGATACAAAATAGGATGATACGCTTCTCTGAAAAACAATCTGCGCTCTTCGGTGATTGCAGGTAGAATTCCGTTGATTCTGTTAGCGTATTTTGCTTTTCCGGCAACCACATCAATATCACTTAAAAAATCCTGATATTCAATTAATAAAGGAAGATAAGGACGAATGACATTCGATAAATTCTTTAAAATTCTCGTAATTTCTTCTTTCTCTTCGTATTCTAAATTAGCTAATTCTCGTGAATATTTTAATGTAGCTTCAGGTTCGATATAAGCAATACTTCCGGTTTTAGAGCTTCCTAAAATAGAACCTTTTACTTTACGGCGGTACATGGCTAAAACCGCTAAAACTCTACGGTTTTGTACAAAACTCTCCTTTATATCATCTAAATACCCTAAACCATTGTATTGGGTTAAAGCGACACCAAAACTTTGATTTACTTTGCCACGAACCAAGTTCATGTTCTGACGAATTCCGGCAAGAGCAGGAGAAGCGTTGTCTTTAATTTCTCCATATTTGTCTACAATGGCATCAATAGCAGTTATGATATCTTTGGTCAGTTCTACACGAGACGCTCTTGCATTTAAGTTTGGATAATAATCATCAAACTTTCGTAAGAAATTCAATAAGACATTTGTCGTTGCAGAAAGATTGGCAATTTTTCTAAAGCTTCCCACTTCCAGAAAACTGTCTTCAATTGCCAAAAACTTAATTTCATGCGTGATGGCGTCAAATCCGTGATTTGGAATGGCGTTGTTATTTTCAAAAGACGAAACATATTCTGAGGTCTGCATCAGAGCCTGCATCAAAGTTTCTTTGTCTCTAAATGGTTTTATCTGTAAAGCTTTTTCTTTTCCAATATCGGTATTGCACCCATCTGAAATGGTTTCGAGGACGGTTGGAAATTGTAAGTCTTGTAATGTTTTTTCGGTAATACTGATCATTTAATTTCTTTAAGAAAGTGAAAGCAAAAGTACGAAAACATTAGTGAATTTTGAATTATGAATTATAAGTTATACTATTTAACTCATTCTTTCTGTTTTCTATTTATATTTTTAACTTTCAACTTTCAACTTTTGACTTTCAACTTTTTTTATGGTAAATATGATTTCAATAAAAAAATGCTGAAATTCGCATAAAAAAATTATGGACGTTAAAATACATGATTCCTGGAAGCCGGTTTTAAATGAAGAATTCGAAAAACCGTATTTCAATGAGTTAATTGAATTTGTAAAATCTGAATACACTACAGCGGTTTGTTATCCAAAAGGGAGTCAGATATTTTCGGCTTTCGATCATTGTCATTTCGATCAGGTAAAAGTCGTAATTATTGGCCAGGATCCTTATCACGGTCCAAATCAGGCAAATGGATTGTGTTTTTCTGTAAATGATGGAATTCCGTTTCCGCCTTCCTTATATAATATTTTCAAAGAAATAGAAACAGATTTAGGTAAACCGCTTCCTAAAACAGGTAATTTAGAGCGTTGGGCAGATCAGGGAGTTTTTCTTTTAAACGCAACTTTAACCGTTCGTCAATCTGAAGCCGGTAGTCATCAGGGAAAAGGCTGGGAGAAATTTACGGATGCCGTTATCAAACAAATTTCTGCTGAAAAAGAAAATGTCGTTTTCCTGCTTTGGGGAGGTTTTGCTCAGAAAAAAGCAGCTTTGATTGACGCTTCAAAACATCATATTTTAAAATCAGGACACCCTTCGCCTTTAAGTGCTAATAGAGGGTTTTGGTTTGGAAACAAACATTTTAGTCAGACAAATACTTTCTTGAAAACAAAGGGATTAAAAGAAATTGAATGGTAGTATTTTAAGTTAGGTTGGATTTTTTTGTCAATCAAACTTACGAATCAATCAAAGAATTAAAAAAAGGGATTATCTTTGCACCACATTCAACACAAACTAAGTTTCATGAGTTCAGATTCTAGCAAAAGGTACGCACAAAGAGGTGTTTCGGCATCAAAAGAAGACGTACACAACGCCATAAAAAATATTGATAAAGGTTTATTTCCACAGGCTTTCTGTAAAATTGTCCCTGATTATTTAACTCAGGACGAAGAACACTGTCTGATTATGCATGCCGACGGAGCCGGTACAAAATCGTCTCTGGCTTATATGTATTGGAAAGAAACCGGAGATATTTCAGTTTGGAAAGGAATCGCTCAGGATGCTTTGATTATGAATATTGATGATCTATTATGTGTTGGTGCAACCGATAATATTCTGCTTTCATCCACTATCGGAAGAAATAAGAACCTAATTCCAGCCGAAGTAATCTCAGCAATTATCAACGGAACAGAAGAATTAATCAACGAATTAAAATCTTTCGGAGTAACCATTCACTCAACAGGAGGAGAAACAGCTGATGTTGGGGATGTGGTTCGTACCATTATTGTAGACTCGACTGTTACAGCCCGTATGAAACGCTCCGATGTTGTAGATAATGCTAACATCCAGGCAGGCGATGTAATTGTTGGTTTGGCTTCTTTTGGTCAGGCAACTTATGAAAAAAGCTATAACGGTGGAATGGGAAGCAACGGATTAACATCTGCACGTCACGATGTTTTCGGGAAATATTTAGCTGAAAAATACCCTGAAAGTTTTGACGCAGCCGTTCCTGAAGAATTAATTTATTCAGGGCAGGTTAATTTGACTGATGCTGTAGAAAACAGTCCGATAAACGCAGGGCAGTTGGTGCTTTCGCCAACCAGAACGTATGCACCAATCATCAAGAAAATTTTAGATACTTATACACCAGACGATATTCACGGAATGGTGCATTGCAGTGGAGGAGCACAGACTAAAATTTTACATTTCGTTCAAAATTTGCATATTATAAAAGACAATTTATTTCCGGTTCCGCCATTGTTCAAACTGATTCAGGAACAATCAAAAACAGATTGGAAAGAAATGTATCAGGTTTTCAACTGTGGTCACCGTATGGAACTTTATGTGCCGGAAAATATTGCTCAGGATATTATTGCGATTTCAAAATCATTCAATGTTGATGCGCAAATAGTAGGAAGAGTAGAAGTTGCTGATGCTAAAAAACTGACCATCATCAGCGAATACGGAACTTTCGAATATTAAAATATATAACTATTAGCTTTTTCAGGAGCTAATCCCGCTATTCGCTGTATCTTTTGTGGCGAACCCCGCCACAAAAGGATGCCGCTGCTATCGGGGCTAAAACACGACCTCGTTATGTATGAACTGCTTTTTTGGAGATATTTAGACGAAATTTACCTGAACAATCAGGAAGTTTATGAAGCTTTACTTGAAAACCAGGAAGTTGAAGGTCTTGAAAATCTTCCTGTACAGGTAATTCTCAACCGAATTGGTTCAGTTTTCTCACAATGGGAAAAAGTGGATGAAAACAGTTGGAAAAATAACGCAGGGAAAGGTGCTTTTCAAATTATCACTACACCACAAAGCATTAAAATAGATTGTTACGGAACCGAAGGCAAAACTATGAACAAATTGGTAGATTTATTAGAAGAGTTCAAGTGTCCTTTATATGATCCACAAGTTCCGGAACGATACGATGAAATGAGTGAGTAGCTTTTTTTCTTCAATATAAAGTTTCGAAATATAGAGTAAAAAAGTGCCTCGAAATTTATACTTTAAAATTAATTGTTAGATATGAAAATAAATCTAAAATCAGGAATTGATAAATTGCTTTTCGGAATGAAGCAAAATGATGTGACAGCTGCTTTAGGAAAACCGGATAAAAATTATAAGGATGAAGATGATAATATGATTTTTGTCTACAATGCGCAAAAAATAAGATTGACTTTCTATCAGGAAGAGGATTTGAAATTAGGATATGTTGTTGCCTCTAGTACTGATTTAGAGGTTTTCGGATTTAAACTAATAGGAAGAAAAATTACAGATGTAAAAAAAGACCTTGCAACGAAAGGAATTACAAAATACAATCAGGAAACTTTTGATACTTTCGAAAACTATTTCAACGAAGAAAATTGGTTTATTCTACAAACCGAATTCGAAGAAGTTGTAAAATTTGAAATAGGTGCCATCATTAATAATAAAGATGAGTTTGATTGGAAGTTCCCAGTTAAGAAATAACCTTTAGAAAATAGGAAAAGAAAAGCCGATAAGTTTTAATCTTGTCGGTTTTTTAGTTTGAAGTATATATAAGTATGTTTTTCTTTGAATCTTTGCTCCTGTAACTTTCGAAAGTCTGTAGTTTTTTTTATAGAATACATATTATAGTATATCATATGTGTTTGATTAGAGTTTTGAATTTTGAGAGATCAGGAGCTATTTCCCGCTATCGGCTACAATCTTTTGGGGCCGTACCCTTGTCTAAAAATGATTTTCGCTTCTATGGGGGCTATGGATTTGCGTTTTCAAAAGAATTTTTGAGCAGGAAAGGGATTTAAAATGCTGAAAAATCCTCTAAAAAGCTTGGTAAAGGATAAAAACTCTTCAAAAAGGATAAAGAGAAAATGGTAAAAACTGCCAAAAATCCGATGCTATTCAGAAAAAACTTACTATAAATAGAAAAAAACTCAAAATGTAAATAAGCTGTTATGAGTTAGTTAAGAAAAAGATTTAAAAAAAGGATAAAAAACTCATTAGAAAAGCTTGCGAAAGCGAATAAAGGTTGTACTTTTGCACCCGCAACAGCGAAGGCGTTCATCGAAATACTGACAGGT
>NZ_JAAEHL010000011.1 GCF_010614725.1 Flavobacterium ajazii | reverse complement strand
ATAAATCTTTTTTTTTCAATTGAAATAAAAAGCTATTTTTGAAGCACGTTCTTACAAAAAGGTCTTGCTCGCGGGAGCTCTAAACAGACGCTCGGGCGAGGCAAAATATTGAGCAGGTGCATACAAGTATCGCTTTGGAGGTAAAGAGTATCAAGACGAATTAGGGCTTAATGAATACACATTCGGATGGCGTGATTATGATCCAGCAATAGGTAGATGGAATGTAATAGACCAATTGGCAGAAAAATATATCACAACTTCGCCATATGCCTTTGTACAGAATAATCCATTAATAAATAGAGAAATTGATGGCAGGTACTTTGATGAAAAAAATGAAAAAAAAGCTGCTAGAATTGAAAGAAGAGCTGAAAAAAGAGCCGAAAAATTAGAAAGAAGGGCAGACAAATTAGCAGCGAGAGGACAATCCACAGGGGATTTAAGAGATAGAGCTACCGAATTAAGGAATTCTGCTCAAGATGTTAGAGATATGAGAAACGACACTTCAAATGAGTATCGATATGCCAGTGTGGGAAGTAAAGAAGCTAAATCTCTAGGAATTGTTGGACCTTCAACATTGGGTACTGGTCAAAACAGTAAAGGCGATAATGTTATTTCAATGTTTACTGAAAAAAATATGGGAAATATATTGCACGAAGGTCGCCACGGTGGTCAAAATACAAGAGGAGAAATCAATGCATTTACTCAATCATCTAGTGTAGCGGCTGAAGTAAGCGCTTATAGAGCTCAATACTCTTGGAGTGGTTCATTATTTGTACCTACAATTGATATGAATAGTATTAGTAATATAGTAAATTTTCAAACAAACTCTATTAACAGAACGCTTATGGATAATAATTTGATGCCTTCTGGTGTAACTATAACCAATGTCAATAATATTAATCAAATAAATAATACATTTGTAGGTAATATGGTTGAGATTGGGACAGGTGGAGGCTATCAACCTCTTCCAACAGTTCAGAATTACTTAATGTGGATATATGCAGGAATACCCTTAAAATAATTACTTATTTGATATGTTAAAAAAGATTTTTTTATTTTTTACTATAATTATAGTTTATTCTTGTTCTTCTACTAAACAAGTAGATGATGATATTATTTATTCAGATACAGAAGGATTAAGTCTTTTGTTCAAAATGAAAAATGAAAGAAATGGGATTTTATTTATCAATAATAAAGATTCTATTCTCTTTAATTATGAACTAAAGAAAGTGTCACAAAAGCTTATTAATTCTAAAACAAAGAAGGAAAATAAAACTACAATTTACAAATATTATATACAATATCCTGATAGTAAAAGAAAAGAATATGAAGTTTTGAAAAAATATGACACCTTAATATCTTTAAAAAAGAAATCAATATTTAGATATGAATCTCACATTAAATAGATATTGATTAAAAGAAAAGTTCAATAATTAATAAAGAACCCCAACCAAATGATTGGGGTTCTTTATTACATCAAATTTATTTTAGCGGACTGTATAAAAGATCAACTGTAGTAAGTAAACACTCTCTATCTTTTTCGGGGAGTGTTGCAATATCCTGAAATCTCTTCAACATCAAAGAGTCTTTGAATAAATCACTTTGTTGGTTTTCTCCTCGAAGTGTTCCCTGAAAAGCTGCAAATGTCTCTGACTTTGCGTATTTTTTTTATATCATATTAAATACAAAACATCTCAAGAGTCTCCCGGCTTTTCCGTTCATTCCTTGTTAGAATTTTGGTATTAGGATTTTTTGTTTTAAAGTCAGAGGCATTTGCGCAGCATTGTGAATAAGCCTTTGCGGAGCAGGGGATGGATGTCACCCTGAACGAAGTCGAAGGCATTTAAGCAAGAAAGGGCTTCGACTGAGTTTATCCTGAGCGAAGCCGAATGGACTCAGCCTGATACCTATTTTTAATTTCACCCAACGGTTTAATTCCTTAATCTGTGCCTTTAAATTTTAAAAATCGATTTTCTGATTTCTAATTGTAATGAAGAAGTTTCAGGTGATTGCTTTATCTCAAAACTTCTTTGTATTATGCTATCCTTTTTAGATTTTGTTTTTATCGGACTCAAATCGATTTGAAGCCCTGCGTAGTTTAAATATTTTTGATAATCTATTTCAGTTGTTGTATTTACATAATCTTTTAGTTCGGCTAAAGATTTTCCTGCAATCTGTTCTGCAACCTGCCAAAATTCGGTTTCTGTAAATCCTCTTCCTTTCTTTTCATAATATTCATCATATAAAAAACGCATTACATCATCCAACGATTTTTGGTTTTGAGTATTGTTTCTGATTTCCAGATCTAATAAAAAGCCAATTATTGGCCCTTTATTGTAATACGATATGGTGGTTTGCTGCGCATTGCTTTCACGATTAAAAAAATTAAGCCAGATATCAAAACTGGATTGGGCTAAAGACATGTGTTTATTCCCTTCAATATTTTCGTATCGTTTTATAGATTCTGTAATATAATTTAAAGCTTCATTGCCATCAAGCAAACCTGCTTTCATCATAATAATATATTCGTAATACACCGTAAAACCTTCAGAAACCCATAACATTGAGGTGTAATTTTCTTTGTTATAATCGAAAGGACCTAACTCTATCGGGCGAATTGCTTTTACATTATAAAGATGAAAATATTCGTGTGTGACAAAGTTTAGAAAATCGGTATACTCTTCATCAGATTTAAAATTGAAAGTTCCGTTAGTGAATATGGCCTGGGAATTCCAGTGCTCCAGACCGCCTCCGCCTGCTTCCATCATGATGTAGCTGTAATAATCGTAAGGTACTTTTTTCATGATGGCCGTTGTTGCCGTCATTATTTTTTTCAGATCTGAAGTAAATTTTTCTTCGTTTAGACCTTGTGGAGTTGTAATTCCTAAAGAATATGATTTTCCTTCATGCTCAAAATTGATTACTTTTTGATTGCCCAGATAAATAGGGCTGTCGTAAAAAATATCGATATTTTTTGCTGTAAAAGTAAAGCCGTTTTCATCAGTTGGTTTTAATCCTGTTGATACTTTCTTCCAGTTTTTGTGCGGATTAACAGTCAGTGTTACCGGATTCTCAAGAGCATTTTCTACGTGCATAAAAATCGTGTTGGGCATTAAAAATGCTTTTTCTGAATCGATATAAGATTCTGCCACTGATTTTTTATTCGCAAAAACGCGGTATTTGACGGTGATTTTAGCATTTTCTCCGTTCTCTACAGCCCAGCAGTTTTTAGATTTTTTGCTCCATCTAATTTTATTTCCATTGGTATCTTTCACTTCAAAATCTACAATATAGCGGGGTGTATCCAAAATCAGATAATATCCGGGTGTCCAGACCGGAAGTACTAAATTGGTTTGTTTCGTTTTTAGCTGATCAAAATTTAAAACCACTTCAAGATAATGCGATTCGGGATCTTTAAAAGCAACGGAATAATTTTGTTTTATTTCTGCATCAACTGTTTTACTTCCTGTTTTACATGAAATTGCTGTTTGAAAAACAATCAGGCAAAAACAAATTTTTAAGAATCCTATTTTATATTTCATAGTAATAATTTCTTTAAAATAAAAAGCCATCCCCAGGCTCAGTAGGGATAGCTTTTTACACACTTATAATTACAAGGAACCAACTTGTAATGCTTTTATATTTATCGCAGGTATCCAGGATTTTGCTCTAAATTGCTATTTCTCTCCAATTGAACTTTAGGTATTGGAAGAATCTCTCTGAAAGTATCATCACTAGCTTTCTTTGAAAACCAGGATTTTGTTGAAAATACTCCAAATCGTATTAAATCTTGTTTTCTATGGGCTTCACCAACAAATTCCCAAGCTAATTCGTCCAGAAAACCACCATATTCAATATCAGCTCCTCCTTCGTAATCTGTAATTACTCCAGCCTTATAAGTACCGTATTTATAAACACTTCCTCCTAAAAGTTTCGCTCCTGTAACAGTTGCTTTGGCCGGATTTGTATTTTTAAAATTTCTCTGTCTAATCTGTGTAACAATTGCTGCTGCTCCCGCAGCATCACCTGTTCTTAATAAACATTCAGCCTTTATCATCATTGCATCGGCCAATCTGTAAAATGGAACATCATTACTTGTTTGACCAATTTCACCGGTACCAATTTCATATTTGACCATTCTGAAACCTTCATTCGGTTCGCAGCCATTAACATCTGTCATGTAATTAATATACTCAAATTGAACACTACCTTGCATTATTGGTTCACCTTTACTCGTAAACTGTTTTCCGCCCAACCAGCAGTCTTTTAACCTTTGATCATCCGGATCATAGGTATCTATAAACTGAGGTATCCCGCCAGTCCCATTCCACGGATCACCAGCCAATTCGTAAGTTGCACGACTTGCTGCTGCCAATGTTCTGAATGGCCAGCTTGTTCCAGGGGCTTTAATCTGATCAAAAGGAATAGATAATATCTCTTCCGTTGAGGCTTCATTTTTTATCTTGAAATTATCCAGGTAGTTTGTACATAATAAAAAACCTCCATTCTTTATTACATCATCAGCCTGAGCCAAAGCTTCATCCCATTTTGCCGTTCCTATATACACCTCTGCATTCAAATATAATTTTGCTAAAGTCATTTTAACAGCCCACTTCGTAATTTTTCCATAAGTAGATAGGTCAGTCTTTTCACTTAAATAAGGCAAAGCTGTTTTAAGCTCATTTTCTACAAAATCATATACTTCTTTTCCTGTATTCTGCGTAGGTAAATATCCTTTTGGAAAATCATACTTTGTAACAATAGGGACATTTCTAAAATTGTCTAATAACAAGTAGTAATATATTGCTCTTAAAGCTTTCAATTCCTGAATAACTGCTTCTTTTCCTTCAATATCTGGTATTTGTTCTATCTGAAAAATAGCTTTATTGACATTATTAACACCTCCAAACATATAATTCCAGTTCCCCTCTGCATGAGGAAGCGGTGCCTCATAGGTATGCTGGTGCATGGTAATATAATAATCGCCCCAGCCAATACCATTTCTTTGCGGCGTTACCATCAAATCTGACGAATCTTCATATAGGTTAAAAGCAGCATCCCAATCTGCATAAATTTGTCTAAACGAATTGTAAGCCGGAGCAACAATACTATTTAAATCGTCTTTAGTAAATTTAGTATCCTCTGCTACCACTTTGTCATAAACAGTCTCATCTAAATTTGTACATCCTGTTCCTAAAAGAATCAAGCCGGAAACAAGAATTTTATACATTATATTTTTATTTTTCATTTTGATTCAATTTAAAAAGTTACATTTAAACCTAAAGTAAAAGATCTCGTAGATGGATATTTATCTCTGTTATCCATTCCTTGTGACAAAGGGTCTTCTCTCTTTATCTCCGGATCTAAACCTTTGTATTTTGTAAACGTTGCTAAATTATTGCCGGACACATACAATCGCATTGCATTGATCACTTTAAAAGGCTTAACATCAAAATTATATGACAATGTTATGTTATCAACTTTTACATAATCACCTTTTTCTATATAATAACTCACAAAAGTTTGATTATAATTTAATACTTCTTTACCATACACTTTATCGTATGCTGTATCTAACATATTATAGGCAATGGTAGGATTTTCATAAAACATACGTTGAGAATTTAAGATTTCAAAATCGAAGGCGCCTGTTAATACCATACTCAAATCGAATTTTTTGTACGAAAAAGTATTAGTCCAGCCTCCATAATATTGCGGTATACCGTTCCCTAAATACTGCTTGTTATTATCATTATACATACTAGTATTAAGTGTTTGTCTTGTACCATCAGGCAATTCTACAATCCATTTTCTATCCTCTTCGGGTACAGATGAAGGCCCTGTAATATCTACCGATTTCAGTCCCCAAAAATTACTTACTGGTTTACCGACTTCTAATCTAAAGGGTCTAAATGAAATAGGATCTCCTGTGTCTCCCCAGTTTAGATAATCTCCTTCAATTTTATATAAATCATTAGATAGACTGGTTAACTCATTTTTATTGTGTGAAAAAGTCATTGAAGAATTCCAAACAAAATTCTCTGTTTTAACAGGAACTGTATTAAGAAGAATCTCAAATCCTTTGTTTTCCATTTTTCCAACATTGGCAATAGTCGAATCATAAATATTAGGAGGTCTTGGCACAGCGTATTCCCACAACATATCACTTGTTTTTTTGTTATACACATCAACACTTCCGCTAATTCTATTATTAAAAAATCCAAAATCAAGACCTATATTTACCTCAGTCGTTTTCTCCCAACGCAAATCCGGATTAGGATTACTATCTGGTACCAAGCTATTTACCCATTTCCCATCATTAAAAAAATAGCCTTCATATTTATACAACGTTTTAGACATATAAGGATCATTAGGAATTACCCCTGTTACTCCATAACCTGCTCTTAATTTTAAATTATTTACAGCGGTAACCTCTTTTAGAAAAGACTCTTTGTTTATACTCCATCCTGCAGAAACTGCCGGAAAATTACCCCATTTGTAATTGTCTCCAAACTTAGAAGAACCTTCTCTTCTGATACTGAATAATAAATCATATTTATCATTAAAATCATAGTTAACCCTCCCAAAGAAACCAATTAACTTATTATCATCCTTTCTACTTGTCATTCTTGCTTTTCCATCAGTTAAAGCATTACCTGCTCCCAAATTATTATAAGAAAAGGCATCGGTAGGGAAGTCATAATTATAAGCATAAAATCCCTCGTTTACAGTGTATTGATAACTATAACCACCTAATACTGTAAATTCATGCTTATCAAACTTTTTATGATACTTGGATGTTAGTTCCATATAATCATTATTTGTAATTCCTGTTTCTCTTGAAGCTACTCCGTTTAGTTTATTAATTGTATTTGAATAATGCTTTTTACTTTCGGCATATCCTTTAAGACCTGTATTTTTATTTATTGCAAACATGGCTCCCACATCCCATCCAGGTAATAAATCCAGCGTCAGATTGGCTGTAAATCTTTGCCATGTATCATTTCTGTCTTGTGTGGTTTCATTTATAATAGCTACCGGATTGTAATACTGAAACTTATTTTGATCTGTTTCATCCTCATCATAGGTGCCGTCTGGTGCATATACCGGAGCAGTAGGGTTTCTTATCATGGCCTGTCTGTAAGCATAGCCAACGATTCCTTCATCAAGCCCCATGTCTCGTGTACCATTGAGTAAGTTCAAATTAACTTTCAACTTGTCATTGAACATGCTATGATTAACATCAAATGAAAATCGGTACTCTTTATTAAATGTATTTGTAAAAACTCCTGACTGATCTACATAATTAAGGTTTACTATATAATTGGTCTTTGCATTACCTCCTTTGAAAGCTAAATTGTGATTTTGAGTAAATCCGCTTCCTGATATTTCATCCAACCAGTCTGTACTGGCTCCGCCATCTGTAAAAGGTATACTGAATCCCTGAGAGCGCAAATTTCTTTGCTGACCGGCATTCAGAAATTTAGCCTTATTCGCAAAATTAGATATAGACGCAAATGTTGAATATGTAATGGTTGATGGTATATCTTTATTTACAGTTTTTGTAGTAATAAGAATTACCCCATTTGCCCCTCTTGTTCCATAAATAGCAGCAGCCGAAGCATCTTTTAAAACATCTATAGAAGCAATATCGTTTGGAGAAACCGTATCGATACCTCCCGGCACACCATTAATCAATATCAAAGGTCCTGTCCCTCCTTTTAAAGTAGAAACTCCTCTTAATGAAATATTTGAAGTTGCAGAAGGGTCACCAGAACCATTAGTAATGGTCAAACCTGCTACTTTACCTCTTATAAGATCGGATGCGTCCCTAATATCTCCTCTTGTAAAATCCTTTTCTTTTATACTTGCTATAGCACTTGTAACTCTTTCTTTCTTTTGAGTTCCATATCCTACAACAACAACTTCTGTTAATTCATTTAAGTCTGATTCTAAAATTACATTGAGCGTCTTGCCGTCTGGTTTTAGTTCTTTAGTTTTTAATCCTACATAAGAGAAAACTAATATGACATTGTTTCCTTTAGTAGTAATTTCAAAATTACCGTCGAAATCACTTGTAACTGCATTGGTTGTGTTTTTCTCTAAAACTGACACTCCCGGCAGAGGAAGATTATTTGCGTCTGTAATTTTTCCGCTGTATTTCTGTTGAGAAAAAGAGCTAAAAACAACAAACAAAAATAAAATTGCACAGAACATCTTATCTCTATAACAGGATGTTACAGTGCGTTTAATAACTTGTGTGGTTGGTTTCATAATTTAAACAGTTTGGTTTGTGTACGTTTAACATTTGTAAAGTTATGTTAAATGAGAGTCGGCCAAAATGCTTATATTACCACATGATAATACTATATTATCCGTTTTTAAGTAATAATTATATGTTAATGTGTATTTATCTATAATTTACCAAAGAATTGGGTAAAATTTTAATACATATTCAGTTTAAAACTTAAAATAAAGTATTTATCTCCAGAATTACACCTTTTTCAATTTCAAAAACGAGCCATAAAAAATAGATCCAAAATGTAAAATGGAAAACAAAGCATTATTTATAAATAGTAAAAAATGATATCATCCTGAGCGGAGTCAAATAGACTCAGTCTACCCTTGTTTTTAGTTTGCCCTCAATGGTTTAAAACCCATATTCTTTGTGAACATTTCTCAAAAAAAGCTTTATTTTTCATTTTAAAGATACGATATCCTCAATAATAAGAAGACTTAACCTACAATGCAATAAAGACTATTTTATACAACATTAAATCATCAGCAAATCTGAGATGTTTATTTTTGATATATTACAATATTGAGAGGTTAAATTATCAAAATAGCATTTTTAGACCTTATTTTGAATTAAGTAATACAGCTTTAAAAAAAATTAAATAATATTGCTGAATCCAATTATCATTTTTATAATATGTCTTTTAATCCCGGTTTTGACGAAAGTAAACTCCTCAGAGAACTATCTCAGGGAAGCGAGCCGGCATTTACTATTTTATACAATCGATATAAAAATGGTGTTTATGGAACCGCTTTAAAAATAACAAAATCAAAAATTCTGGCTGAAGAAGTGGTTCAGGATGTGTTTTTAAAAATTTGGCAAAATCATGAAAATTTAGCCGACATAGCCAATTTTGAAAATTATCTTTTTATTATTTCCCGCAATCATATTTTTGATATGATTAAAAAAGTAGCAAGAGAAACCTCTTTGCCGGTTGAACTTACTTATAAAAATACAACTTCAGAAGATACCGACACTGCTGTAAAAGACGATCAGTACAATGTGATTTTGAATCAGATTGTAGAACAGCTCCCGCCTCAGCAACAAAAAGTTTATAAAATGGCTAAACTGGAAGGTTTAAGTCATCAAAAAATTGGTGAAGACTTAGGAATCTCTACAGACACTGTTAAAAAACACATGGCACAGGCCTTAAAATTTGTGCGCCACAGAATTTCCCCTTACATGAATATGTTCATGACAATTCTTTTATTTTTCAAAGTTTAGGGTCTGGTTAGACATTTATTATTAATCTATATTGTTTTTTTATCACATCGTGCGGAGTCGGGATGCATTACTGGTTCTCGACGACGCCCGAACTGGCAATAGGCTGAAATATAAAATTAAAGAGTATTAGCCTTAAAACTTTTCTTTCAAAACAGCCCTTCGGATTATTTTTTTACGTTTTTTTTACATTTTTTTTACTTTCAACTACTCCCTCCCTTTTTTTCAATCGTCTTTATAATAAAGATCACTATTTAAATTGGCTTTGCCCCAAAAATGAACAGGGTCTTAAAAAAATTAAATTTTAAACAGCCCCAGGTTTACTATTTACCACCTATTATTAACTTATTTAATTTCAAATCGAATGCAGGAAAAAATATTTGAAGAATTATTTGAAAATTATTTGCAAAAGAAGCTGTCAGAAGTTGAAGAACAAAAACTGATGGAGCTTATTCGAAATGGTGAATATGATGATTTCATAAAAGAAAAAATTCATGTCATGCTTAAGGAAAAGACCGGATCTGAAGTAATGGGTAACGAGGAGAGTGCCTACATTTTAAGATGTATTTTGTCTGAGCCTAATAATAACAGAGAAGTAATCAGATTAGAACCGGAAAAAAGAACCAGAAAAAAAGTTCTCCGTGTAATCTTTGCTGCAGCGAGCATTATAGCTTTAATCGCTATTGGCAACAGTTTGTTTTTTAAACCAAAAACTTCAATTACAACTCCTGTAATGGAGCAGCCTGTAATTGCAGAAAATACTTCGGTAGATTTTAGCGGCAAACAATTGATTCATCTTCCGGACGGAAGTACAGTTCTTTTGAATGATAACAGTAGTTTAAAATACGAACAAAATTCTTTTAATAACAAAACCCGCGAAGTAACACTTACCGGAGAAGCTTTTTTTGACATTAAAAGAAACGAAACAAAACCGTTTATTGTACATACAGGCAAAGTACAAACCAAAGTTTTGGGTACAGCCTTTAACATCAATACGCACAATTCTTCAAATAATATTGAGGTCACAGTAACAAGAGGTAAAGTTCAGGTTGGAGATGCTCAGAAAATTTACGGCATCATAACGCCTAATCAACAGATTAAAGTGAACAAAAACACCCTCAGCTTTGAACAGAACAAGATCAGCGCTTCAATTGTTACTGAGTGGAAAAGCAATTACCTGATTCTGGATGATATTAATATGGAAGAAGCAATTGCCTTAATTTCTCAGAAATACAAAGTACAGATTTCATTGACAAACGAAAAGATTAAAAATTGCAGAATTACGGCCAGTTTCTTAAATGATGAAGATCTGGATCATGTGCTGAAAGTAATCAGCAGTGTTATTGAAACCGAATATCGTTACAACAAAGCCGGGACGATTATTTTGGACGGAAAAGGCTGTGAATAAATAAAAAAACAAAAAGGGCTGACTAAACCTCCTACTTTAGAAAGCTTTAAAAATAGATATTAACCTTAAAACCAAGCTATAAGAATAAATAAAAAAGCCATCCAGCTCCTACACCAGATGGCCCAAATTTTTAATAATTAAAACCAGTAACCATTAAAAACAAGCAAATTTATGAAATTACGCTGTAAAACAACCATGTTTGACAGGGAAAAGAAATCTGCCTTTTTCCATTTGTCAAAAAAAACACTTATGATCATGCGAATCAGTTTATTCCACATTTTCTTACTGACCTGTGGTACTCATATGGTCTTTGCTACCGAAATGAGCGGTCAAAATTTAGAATCAATATCTATTGACATTGAACTTCATAATCAGGATATTAAAACTTTATTTAAAACCATAGAAAATAAAACCGGATTACTGTTTGCTTATCAGCCGCAGATCATAAAAGATTTTCCAAAAGTAAACACACCCAAAGGACGCCGAAGTGTGAGTGCTATTTTGGATATCGTATTTCAGGGCAGTAATTTAGTTTACAAACAGGTAGACAAAAATGTTGTCATTTATAAAAAAGAAAAAGCAGAATCCAGCACATCCGGAAAAAATAATATGCCGGAAAGTGACCGTACGCTTACAGGAAAAGTTTTGGATGAAAAAGGATTTCCACTACCAGGTGTTTCTGTTCTTCTTGTAGGAAGCAACAAACATGGTGTAACTGATTTTGACGGTCAGTTTTATATTGATTTGCCGCCCGGAAAACACACACTTAAAGTCGCTTATCTGGGATATAAAACACAAGAAATTACGGTTGAAAACCAAAGTTCGATAACTATCAAATTACAGCCCGATTTGGCCAAACTGGACGAGGTTGTTATTATTGGTTATGGAACTACAACCAAAAGAACAAATACCGGATCTGTAGTTAAAATTACTTCACAGGATATTGAAAAACAGCCCATAACCAATATTTTACAAAGTTTACAAGGAAGAACGCCTGGAGTTTTTGTGACCCAGACATCCGGTTATGCAGGATCTGATATGAACATCAGCATTCGTGGTCGAAATTCAATATTGGGAGATAACCTCCCATTGTATATAATTGACGGGGTTCCTTATATAGGCGATGATATAAAAGAACAAGCACAAAGCTCTAATGTTATTAGAGGAGCACAAAAAAGAACCAGTCCTTTAAACATTCTTAACCCTAATGATATTGAAAGTATTGAAATCCTAAAAGATGCAGATGCTACTGCTATTTACGGATCAAGAGGAGCTAATGGGGTTGTGCTTATTACAACCAAAAAAGGAGAGGCAGGAAAAACAGAATTTACTGTAAATGCCTCATCGGGAATTTCAGAAGTAGCTCATAAAATAAAAACATTAGATACGCCTGCTTATCTTAACATGCTGCGCACAGCTTACACCAATGCTAATGCTGTGCCGAATAATAGAAGTACCGGAATCGCTCTTACGGATTATGATCCAAATGCCTACACAGACTGGCAGGAGAAATTAATAGGTGGTTCTGCAGCATTTAATAATTATTCAGGAAGTTTAAAAGGAGGAAATGAAAGTACCAATTTTCTTATAAGTGCTGCCTACCATAATGAAAATACTGTTTTGCCGGGAGATTTTGGATACGATAAATTTTCAACCAATTTTAATGTTAATCATTATACCTTAAACAAAAAATTAAAATTAGGTGCCTCTGTTTTATTTTCTTCAGATAAAAATAAACTTCCGTTTTATGATATAACCAATTATGCTGTTAATACAGCCCCAAATCGTCCAATTTACAATGCTGACGGATCTTATTATTGGTCATCAACTTACTCCAGCGATATCAATCCAATTGCTGCTTTAGACAGAAGAGTAGAAGATCAGGGAACCAATTTAATTTCAAATTTTAGTGCACAATTTGAAATCGCTAAAGGCCTTTCTTTTAAAACCGATTTAGGATATGGAAGGGCACAAATGAAAACGGAACAATTTTTACCAACATCGGGAATGAACCACGTTTATTATACAGCCAATAACATTGCTCTTAACCCTTTTAGATCTTATACTGTTTCTTTAAACAACACAAATAACTTTAATTTTGAGCCGCAATTAAATTACTCTGCCTTAATATGGAAAGGTAATCTTACTGCTCTATTAGGAGGGTCATGGCAACATAGAAAATCTGAAATGCCTTCTTATGTAAATACATCAGTATATAGTTCTGACAATCTTATTGGAATCACAAGTTCTGCCGGAAACGTAACTTCTGCAAATGCAACATCTGAGTATAAATATATTTCTCTTTTTAGCAGGGTGAATTATAATGTTGAAAATAAATATATTCTTAATTTAACCTTTAGAAGAGATGGTTCATCTAGATTTGGTCCTAATAAGCGCTATGGAAATTTCGGTTCTGTGGGTGCTGCATGGATTTTTACTGAAGAGAAATTTTTAAAAGACAATTCGCTGTTAAGTTTTGGAAAAATACGTTCCAGTTATGGAAAAATTGGAAGTGATGATATAGGAGATTATGGCTATGTTTCTACTTATAATGTTACTACTTATGGGGTTGGTAATTCAGCTATGTCACAAGCTCGTATTGCAAATCCAAATTATCGATGGGAAGAGACTAATAAATTTGAAGCAGCAATAGATTTAGGCTTTCTAAAGGACAGAATTTCATTAACGGCTGCCTATTACAGAAACATCTCATCAAATCAATTGATACTTGCTACACTTAGTCCACAAGCAGGATTTACCAGTTTTCAGGATAATTTAGGTGCCACAGTAGAAAATAAAGGATTAGAATTTACTTTAACTTCAACCAACATCCATAGTAAAAACCTAAACTGGACTACGTCATTTAATATTTCTAAAAACGAAAATAAATTACGCTCATTTGCTAATATCGAAACATCAGCATATTATTCCACTTATGTGGTTGGAAGACCATTAAACGCTAATTATTTACTAAATTATACTGGTGTTAATGCAAATGGTATTCCTCAATTTGAAGATGTTAACGGAGATGGTAGAATTTCTAGTGGTTTTGCAGATACAAAGATTGGAGACAGAGTATATCAGGGGCCTTCTTATCCTGACTATTACGGTGGAATATCGAATTCTGTGAGTTACAAGAATTTTTCACTTGACTTTTTATTCCAATTTGTAAAGCAGGAAGGAAGGACTTTATTAACATCGATTGGAGTACAACCCGGATATCCTTTCGGACTGGCAAATTATCAGGTTGATGAATATAACAATTATATAGCGCAGGGTAATGCATTAAGTTCTAACTATCAGGCAAGTTTTTTCAATTATTTAGGTTCTAATGCCAATCTTGTAGATGCATCATATATTAAATTGAAAAATGTAAGTGCATCTTATACAATTCCTTTGAATGAGGCTACACAAAAAATTATTAAAAATGCACGCGTAACACTACAAGGGCAAAATCTGGTAACATTTACCAAATACAAAGGATTTGACCCTGAAACACAAGGTTTGGCCTTACCTCCTTTACGTACTATAACTCTTGGAACTCAGTTGACATTTTAAATTAAAAAAACATGAAAAATAATTCTATAAAATACACCTATATATTTTCGTTTTTTCTTTTAATGGGACTAACGAGCTGTGACGAAATGCTGGAAGTTGACATTCCTATCAATCAAATTATGAGTGAAAAGGTTTATACCTCAGATCAGACAGCAGAAGCGACTGTATACGGAATTTACCAGAGTATGATAACTGGTGGATCATTTACTAATAACCTGCATTACATGCCTGGAGAAACATCGGATGAACTTATACTAAGAAGTCAGCTTACCGACGCTTACGTCACAAACGAAATTATAGAAACCGATGGGCCAAATGGGACTATGTGGACAGACTTTTACAAAACGATTTATAATGCGAATGCTGTTATTGAAGGAATAAATGCAAGCAAAACTCTAACTGCGAGTAAAACCCCTGCCTGGATAGCAGAAGCAAAATTCGTAAGAGCTTATTGTTATTTTAACATGACTAATTTATGGGGTGATGTTCCTCTAATCTTAACTACAGATGTCGAAAAAACGGCTCTGGCACCGCGTGATAGCCAAACTAAAATTTACAATCAGATTGTTCTGGATTTGACAGATGCGGCAAAAGATCTTCCTATTAATTACAGTAATTATGGCAATTTACGTATTAGAGCTACAAAATGGGCAGCAGAAGCATTATTAGCAAGAGTTTATCTTTATTTAGAAAATTGGTCAGAAGCTGCAGCTCACGCCAGCTCAGTAATAAGCCAAAACGGTACCTATAAACTGATTACGGGATTAACTGCCAACAACAGTCCGTTTATTGCTGATAATACAGAAGCCATCCTGCAAATCCCCTATTTCAATTTAGCGTATTCTTATGAAGGTGCTGCCGTGTATAATGCAGGAGGAAAATATCTGCTTCGAAAAGGGTTGTCAATATTTGAAACCAATGATGCCAGAAAAACAAATTGGACTAGCACTGTCGTAGTTTCTGGTACTACATATTTAGAACCAAGAAAATATAAAAATGCATACGTGGCTACTCCAGTGGAGCGTTCAACTTTTTTAAGATTAGCTGAACTTTATTTGATAAGAGCTGAAGCAAGGGTAAAATTAAACAATATTACCGGAGCTCAGGAAGATATTGATGTGATCCGAAACAGAGCTTTACTGGGAAATACCAGTTTAACAGACCCTACTCAATTATTGGATTTAATTGCCTTAGAAAGAGAACGTGAACTTTTTGGAGAGTTCGGCCACAGATGGTTTGATCTCAAAAGAACAGGAAAAGCAGATCAGGTTCTGGGGGCAATTACAGGAAAAATATGGGCTTCAACAGATAGTCTTTATCCTATTCCGGAAACCGCCAGACGCTCAAATCCTTTTTTAACCCAAAACTTAGGATACAACTAAATCATCATTTAAATAATCTACTCAGGAATGTTCCAAAAAAGCATTCCTGAGATTTTAAAAACACTATGGAAACAACAATTGTAAGAGTTGAGGACTTGTCGCATCAATACAGTAAGGATTGGGCAATACAAAATATAAATTTTGAAATCAAAGAAAACAGGATTCTGGGGCTTCTGGGCTCTAATGGTGCCGGAAAATCGACTACTATGAACATCCTTTGCGGGGTTTTAAACCAGACTCACGGAAATATATTTATTGATGGAATTAACCTGAAAGAAAATCCGGTCGAAGCCAAAAAACTAATTGGTTTTTTACCACAGACACCACCGCTTCACCTCGATTTAACGGTAGATGAATATTTGATTCACTGTGCGCAGCTACGACTGGTTAAAAAAGAAGATCTGAGAAACGCTGTTGAAAAAGCCAAAGAAAAATGCGGTATTTCTCATTTCAGCCATCGATTGATTAAAAATTTATCAGGCGGGTACAGACAGCGTGTGGGAATTGCACAAGCCATTATTCATGAGCCAAAGCTGGTGGTTTTAGATGAGCCAACCAACGGACTGGATCCAAATCAGATTTTAGAAGTCAGAAATTTAATTAAAAAAATTGCTCAGGATAAAGCTGTGATTTTTTCGTCACACATTCTTTCTGAAGTTCAGGCTACATGCCAGGATATCCGAATGATCGAAAACGGACACATGGTTTTCTCTGATACACTCGATGCTTTTAATAATTATATCGAAGCCGATAAATTAACGGCAAGTTTCGAAAATCCGCCAACAATCGAGGCATTAACCGCTATCGAAGAAGTTACAGCTGCTGTTTATCTTTCTCCTAAAAAAGTACAGATTACTTTTACAGGAACACAGGAAGTTGCTGAAAAAATTGTAGCTCAAAGTGTTAGCAGTAATTGGAAATTACGCGAAATCCAATTCGAAAAAGTATCTCTGGATGAGATTTTTGCACAATTATCTAAAAAAGCACCTTCAAAAAACGCTATCCTTTCTTAAAAAATAAATAAATGAAAACAATATACAGAATCGCTAAAACCGAACTCAATACCATGTTTTATTCGCCGGTAGCATGGGTTGTTTTAGTCATATTTTCCATCCAGTCCAACTGGAAATTCTTCGAATTAATTGAACGTTTTGAAAAATCGCAAAAGCTAGGCAGTGACATGCACAATTTGTCTCAGATTATTTTTTCAGGCTTTATGGGGTTATTTACAGAAATGCAGAATTATTTATACCTGTATGTTCCACTATTAACCATGGGCTTAGTAAGTCGTGAAATTAACAGCGGATCTATAAAACTGCTGTTTTCTTCTCCAATAAAAATTAAGGAAATTATATTAGGTAAATACCTTGCCATTGCAGCTTATTGCTCACTCTTTGTGGCCATATTGGGATTGCAGGTCGTAATTGCTTATTTCTCTGTTGATAATTTAGATCTAAAATTTGCTATTTCGGGTCTCATTGGCTTGTATTTACTGGTTTGTACCTATGCTGCTATTGGTCTTTTCATGTCTTGTCTTACTTCTTATCAGGTGGTTGCAGCAATCAGTACCTTGGTGGTTTTGGCAGGGTTAAATTTTATTGGCAAATTATGGCAGGACGTTGAATTTGTAAAAGACATAACGTATTTTCTATCCATTGCAGGGCGTGCCAACGAAATGCTTCAGGGGCTTATTATCAGTAAAGATGTATTTTATTTTATTCTGGTAAGTAGTCTTTTTATTGTATTGAGTATCTATAAGTTACAAACCGGACGAGATGCACAATCTATTGTGCAAAGAGTGGCAAAATATACTGCCTTAATAACTGTTGTTTTGGCATTGGGTTACATTACATCAAGAGCCTCACTTACGCTGTACCATGATATGACCCGCACAAAAGACAGAACCCTTACAGCCGCAAGTTTAGATATAGTCAAAAAAATAGAGGGTCCGGTTAAAATAGTAACGTATGTTAACTTATTAGATATCAACTATTCTATGGCTATGCCGTATTCTCAAAATTATGACATGGCACGCTTTGAACAATATACTCGTTTTTTGCCACAAATAGAAATGGAATATGTGTACTATTATGATACCTCAAAGAATGAAGCTTTATATGCCCAAAATCCGGGATTAAGTGACAAGCAACTGGCTGATAAAATGATTGAAACACAGGATTTAAAGATAAAAAAAATATATACTCCTGCAGAAATTAAGAAAATTATTGATTTAGGTCCGGAACAAAACCGCGTAGTGAGAACGGTAGAGTACAACGGACAGAAAACATTTTTAAGAATGTATGATGATATGTTCAAAGCTCCTAGTGAAAAGGAAATCTCAGCAGCCTTAAAACGTTTAATTGTTACGGCTCCAAAAATTGTTTTTGCCACCGGAAACATGGAGCGCAGTGTTGACAAAATTGGAGATAAAAATTATAAGACTGGTTTTAATGAAATTACATTCAGATACTCTTTAATCAATCAGGGCTTTGATGTTGCTTCTGTAGATATCAATGCGCAGAATATCCCTGAACAAACTTCTGTTTTAATAATTGCTGATCCAAAAACACAGTTGAGCCAGGGTGCTGTTAACAGAATCAGTACCTATATCGATCAGGGGAAAAATATAGTTCTTTTGGGAGAGCCAGAAACGAATTCGGCTTTGGCTGCAGTTACAGACAAATTAGGTATTCAATTTACGAAACAGGCATTGGTTCAGGAAAGTGAAATCAATTCTCCCGATTTTCTTGTAACCGATCTTCAAAGAAATGTAGATTCTACTTTAATTAAGTTTAGCCCTAATCCAAATAATAACCCAATTCCATTTTTAGGAAGCAGCGGCATCAAAACAGTTAGAGATACAGGTTTTAAAGTAACACCTCTTTTAAAAACCAATAACCAGCCTGCCTGGGAATCACAAACCGGAATTACATCTGTTTCACCTGAATTGAAAAAACAACCTGCTGTAAAAGCTGTTCCGCTGGTAGTAGCTTTGACGAGAAATATCAATGGTAAATCGCAAAAAATAATTGTTGCCGGAGATGCTGATTTTATGGGTAATGCTGAGTTAAGCCGCGGCGGTTCAGGGACATTCCAGTTTGTAACCGATATTTTCAGCTGGTTCACTAATTACGAATTCCCAATCGATACCACACGCCCTGAAAATACTGATAAAAAGTTAACTATAACAGCAAATCAGGTTTTCATCAGCAAAATTGTCTTCATTGGATTATTTCCCTTATTGATCATATTGGGTGGTGCTTTTATACTGATTAGGAGAAACAGAAGATAAAAATCATCCCAATGGTGTCGTTAAAAATGATATTTGATCTGTTTTTTTGCCCCCAATTAAAAATACCCGAATTGACTTTTTAATGACAACCATTGAATAAAAAATAAAAAAATGACTAAAAAAAATATCATTTTTGGGATGCTGCTGCTGTCTTTTCAAGGCGCATTTTCTCAATTCAAAACCACGATTCCACTGGATAAAAACGTGACAACCGGGAAATTAAAAAACGGGTTAACGTATTATATTTTGCATAATGAAGAACCAAAAGACAGAGCCAGTTTTTACTTTGTTCAGAATGTCGGTGCTATTTTAGAAGATGACAATCAGAACGGACTGGCGCATTTTCTGGAACACATGGCTTTTAACGGAACGGAGCATTTTAAAGGAAAAGGCATTATTAAGATGCTGGAGAAAAACGGTGTAAGTTTTGGAAAAGACATCAATGCTTACACAGCTCAGGATGAAACGGTTTACAACATCAGCACCGTTCCTGTGACCAATGAAAAACTGATTGATTCTACACTTTGGGTTTTACACGACTGGTCAGGATCTTTATCTTTAACCAATGAAGAAATTGATGCAGAAAGAGGCGTAATTCGTGAAGAATGGAGAACCAGACGTACAAGTGATTTTCGTCTAAAAAGCCAGACTGATCAGGTTTTGTACAAAAACTCTAAATACAGCAAAAGAGACGTTATCGGTGATCTGGATATTATCAATAATTTCAAATATGCTGAATTAAGAAATTATTATAAAAAATGGTACAGACCCGATTTACAAGCGGTAATCATTGTTGGTGATATTGATGTAAAAGCCATGGAACAAAAGGTAAAAACGATATTTTCGGGTATTCCTTTAGCAAAAAAGGCTACTGCCAGAACATACGAAAAGATTCCTAACCATGATGATTTGTATTTTGGAACAGCATCTGATAAAGAAGCTTCATCTACTTCTATTACATTACAATATGTACTTGATGAGCCTTTAGTGAGAGACAGCATTGTTTCCCGAAAAAATGTGATGAATTCTTTCTACACCAGTATTCTTAACAATCGCTTTAAAGAATTGATATTAAAAAACCAAAGCTCAGCTTTAAATCTGAAAACCTATTTTTCACCTGTTTCAAGATTAAATACGTCTTTTAATGTTTCGGCTTTAGCCAAAAAAGGAAAAATAATTGAAGCTTTTGAGGAAGCCTACACAGAAACTGAACGTTTGAGACGATTTGGTGCTGTCCAGTCAGAATTAGACCGTACCAAAAAACTTTTTATCAGTTCTTACGATGATTTTCTGAGTAATAAAGATAAAGTAGATAACGACAGCTGGGCTGATAAACTGACCAATTATTTCCTGAAAGCAAAACCGTTTCTTTCTGCTGATGATGACTATAAACTGATCGTAGGAATCATTAAAAGCATCACTTTGGAAGAACTGAACGCTTATGCGAAAACGATTCAGAAACCAAACAATCAGGTAGTTTTAGTTACCGGTTCTGAAGATGACAAAAATGATTTTCCGACTAAGGAAGCTGTTGTTAATGTAATAAAAAAGGTCGAAGGTAAAACTTTAGAACCTTACACAAAAAAAGAAAACAACGCTCCTTTGATCGAAAAAGATTTAAAACCTGCTGCTGTCAAAAAAACATTTGAAGTTGCCGGAATAAAAGATGCAAAAGGTTATATTTTAGAAAACGATGCCAAAATAATTGTGCTTCCAACAACTTATTCCCAAGATCAGATTGTTTTTTCTGCATTTTCAAAAGGAGGTAAATCTTTGGTAAAAACTGAAGATTTGGCATCGGCCGAAATTACAACTACATTAGCCAGATCTTCCGGTTTAGGAAATTTTGATAACATTGGCTTAAAAGAAAAACTGACCGGAAAAGTGGCACAGTCAGCTCCGTTTATTGGTGCAAATACGCAGGGATTTCAAGGAAGTTCCAATAAAGCCGATTTTGAAACGATGCTGCAATTGCTTTACCTTTCTTTTGAATCACCCCGTTTTGATCCGAACATTTTTAATATTCTAAAAGAGCAATATAAAAACCGTCTGGAAACCATTAAAAAAGATAACGAAAGTGCTTTTAAAGACACTGTCGATTTAGCAAATTCAAATAACAATCCAAGAACTTTCCTGTTCAACGAAAAATTTCTGGAGACAATTGATCTAAAAAAAGCTGAAAATATTTACCGTGACCGTTTTAAAAATGCGGCTGATTTCACATTCATTTTTGTTGGAAATATTCCGGATTCAGCTTTAGAGTTAATTCAGAAGTACATCGGGAATCTAAAATCAAATCCTTCTTTAAAAGAGAATTATGCCGATCATAATATTGAACCTAAAAAAGGAAAAACAGTTGTCCATTTCAAACGTCCGATGGAAGTTCCGAAAGCAACTGTTTATCTAAACCTGACAGGTAAAGCTACATACAGTAAAGAAAATGCACTTTCTATGTATGTAATCGGACAATTACTTTCAAAACGATTCCTGCAGACTATCAGAGAAGAAGAAGGCGGAAGTTATGGCGTAAATGTAGGCGGAACTCTGGAACAGATTCCGTCCCCAACTTTCAGTCTTGCACTGACTTTTGACTGTAATCCTGAAAAACAGGAGAAACTGATGCAAATTGTATGGAAAGAATTAAATGACTTAAAAACAGTTCCGGTTAATGCAAACGATCTGGAAGACATCAAAAAAGCATTGATAAAAACCAGAGAAGAATCATTGAAAACCAATTCTTTCTGGAACACAACACTTTACAACAACAGCTTAAATCAGATTCCGTTTTTACAGGATGAAGAATATAAAAATTTAATTTCTAAAATTAATCAGAAAACTATTCAGCAGTTTAGTAAGCACGTTTTGGATAGTTCTAGTAGCGTTGAAGTTATTATGAGCCCTGAAAGCCAATCAGGAAAGTAAGAACTTTAAAATACATTTTTATTTTATTAGTCATTAAAGGTTGTCTTCCCGGACAGCCTTTTTTGTTAGTAAAAAAAGACAAAAAAGAGTTAAAGAAATTGACAAACAGAAAGTATACAAATTTGGTGTTGTATATTTGAAATGTTAATAGTTAGCTATATGAAAAAAATAGGATTTTTATCGTTTGGGCACTGGAATAATCATCCGGGGTATCAGGCTCGCACAGCAAGTGATACGCTGCTTCAGTCTATCGATTTGGCAGTTGCAGCAGAAGAAATCGGACTCGATGGCGCTTATTTCCGTGTGCATCATTTTGCACAGCAGTTAGCATCCCCTTTTCCGTTACTTTCGGCAATTGGAGCCAAAACTAACAAAATAGAGATTGGAACCGGCGTGATTGATATGCGATATGAGAATCCGCTATATATGATCGAAGATGCCGGTGCAGCCGATCTAATATCTGGCGGACGACTGCAATTGGGCATAAGCAGAGGATCTCCGGAACAGGTTATTGATGGCTGGAGATATTTAGGATATGAACCTGAAGAAGGCGACACAGATGCGGATATGGGACGCAAAAAAGCGCTGGATTTTTTGGAAAGACTCAAAGGCGAAGGATTTGCAGAGCCAAACCCCTACCCTATGTTTCCAAATCCGCCGGGTTTATTGCGACTTGAACCCCATTCTGAAGGACTAAGAGAGAGAATCTGGTGGGGAGCAGCATCTAATGCTACTGCAATATGGGCTGCCGAAAACGGTATGCACCTGCAAAGTTCTACTCTGAAATATGACGAAAACGGCAAACCTTTCCACATTCAGCAAGCCGAACAGATCAGGTTGTATAAAGAAGCCTGGAAAAAAGCAGGACACACACGAGAACCAAGAGTCTCAGTAAGCCGTTCGATTTTTGCACTGGTCAACGATCAGGACAGGTATTATTTTGGACAGGACGGAAAAGGAACCGATAGTTTTGGATACATTGAAAGAGATAAAAGAGCCATCTTCGGAAAAAGTTATGCAGCAGAACCGGATAAACTAATTGCAGAACTGGCTCAGGACGAAGCTATTCAGGAAGCAGATACATTATTATTAACCATCCCAAATACTCTGGGTGTTGATTACAATATGCATGTCCTTTCTTCTATTTTACAATATATTGCCCCGGCACTTGGCTGGCGTTAATTTTTTTTAAGCCCTTATTTTAATGTAAGGGCTTTTCTTATTATTCTTGTCAATACTTTTAACAACTGTAAACTTAATCATTAGAGTTATCATTTTCTTTTTCTGCATTTTTTCAGAATCAGAAACAAAAAAAAAGAGATAACCGTAGCTATCTCTTTAAATCAGAAATTAAATTCTAAATTATTCAGGTATTAAATGCTCTTTATAAAACAAATACCAGATCAGATTAATTAAAATTACAAGTTAAAAAAACTGATTTTGCTTTATATATTATTCACAATCTGTAATTAACCTATTATAGATAACATTTTTTCCAAAAAATTAAAAAACGATGCTAAAACGCAAAATTTAAATTCTAGTTTATGAAACCAAATTTGTCTTCAAACACTTTTCCGATTACCGGAATTGGTTTCTTTTGTTCATTTGCGGCATTTATGATTCCGAAAATCCAAAGAATAAATATTGCGTATCCAATATAGCTGAGGAAATAAAGAAAAGGAACTATTGTCAATACTATCGAAAGGGCGATATTCACAGCTAATGAGAATAGAAAAATTCCGAAGCCCTGTTTAAGGTGATACGTTACAAGATCGCTTTTTGGCGTTATGTCTTTGCTTTTTACGAAAGCTATGATCCAGCCAATAATGGTGATATAGCTCAGGATTGATAAGGTTTTATTATTCATTGTTCTAATTATTTATATAGTTCAAAAATAGATGCAATCAAACAAATACGGAATAATCACTTTGTCATCAGTAACTTTTAATTGGTATTTGTGAAGATTGAATTCATAAACTGTCAAAACTATCAGAACATCAGGATCCATCTTTCATTAATTTAAAAAACTGTTCTTTTTTTGCTCTCGAAATTGGCACCACCGATTTGTCATTCATATGAATCATTCCTTCTCTCGAATAACTCAAAATAGCATTCACATTGATCAGATGTGACTGATGAACCCTGAAAAAAATCGGCGGAAGCAAAATATCTTCATAATTTTTTAACGGTTTCGAAACCATTATTTTTCGGCCATCGGTCAGGAAAAAAGTGGTATACGAACCGGAAGTTTCACATCTCAGAATCTGTTCTAATTTGACTACATACATTGCTTCCTGCGTTGGCAGCACAAGTCTGTCAGGAGTTTTAGAAAGATTCGTCTGTAATTCTGTAATCTGCTGTTTTTCGAGAACTCTTTCATGCAGAATTTCTATACGGTCAATTGCCGCTTTTAATTCCTGAGGATCTATTGGTTTTAGCAAATAATCAACCGCACTGTATTTAAAAGCATTAATAGCATGCTGTTCGTAAGCGGTTGTAAAAATGAGGTGAAAAGCATTAAACGAAATCTGCTGTAAAACCTCAAATCCGGTTCCGTCTTTGAGCATAATATCCATAAAAACCAAATCTGGTTTTAGTCTGTCGATTAACTTTTTGGCTTCTTCAACGCTTTCTGCGTATCCAATAATCTGGATATTTTCTCCGGAAACCATTTCCAGCATAATTGAAAGAGCTTCTCTTAACCGGTGTTCGTCTTCAATAATTATGGTTTTGTATATCATTGTAGTATTGGAATATTTATAATTACGATACAGCCCTGCCCGTCTGTATCCGGATTTCTTTCACTGACTGTAAATCCTGCATTCGGATTCTCTTTTTGCATTTTCGCTAATCTTTCATCGGTAATCGTGGTTGAAAGTGATTGGTGAGTATCATTTATCTTCAACTTTCTGGAAGCTGCCAATCCTATTCCGTTGTCTTTAATGGTACAGGTTAAATTTTGACCGGTTTCATCTTCTGTAAAATAAATTTCGATTAAACCCCGTACATTATTTTCCTGTGGTTTTAATCCATGTTCAACAGCATTTTCTATAAAAGGCTGAATCAACAAGGGCGGAATTAAAATATCAGTTTCAATGTTTTCATCACACTCAATTACATAATCAAAACCGTTGTTTAACCGAAGCTGCTGCAATTCGATATAGTTTTTTAAAGTATTGATTTCTTCTTCCAGCGAAATAGTTTCTTTTCTGGATTGTTCTAAAACCTGCCTTGTGAGTTTCGCAAATTTATTTAGATACGAAACTGCCGGAATGGTATCTTTCTGCAAAATCATACTCTGAATATTTCCTAAAGCATTAAAAATAAAATGCGGATCCATCTGTGACCGCAACAGCCTTCTTTCCAAAGACAATCTTGCAGCGAGATTTTCTATTGTTTCCTTTTCCATCAGCTGCATTTTAAGTTCACTATTCGCCTGCTCCTGTTTCAGGAAATCTTCTCTGTTCTGGTAATAGCGCTGACGGTAATAATACGAACGGAACATAAAAACCAGCCCAATCAGTAAAACGCCTGCAATGCCGTAACCCAACAATTTGTTCTTCTGCTGCAATTCATTTTCCAGTTCAAGTTGTTTGATCCTTTCTGCTTTTTTGGATGATTCATATCTCGCTTCAGCGTTTTGTAATTTAGATTGCGTTGATTCATTATATTTCAACTGATTGTATTTGGTAAAAAGCGTATCATATGCATAATATGCCTCAAAATCCTTTCGTTTAACCGAAACATCTTTTAAACAGCTGTAAAAAGTCGCTAAAAGATAATTATCTGTATAAGGCAATGTATTTTGATATTTGATTCCGTCTATAAAAAGAAGTTCTGCCTTGATATAATCGCCTTTTTGAGTAAAATACATTCCCTGGAGTCCTATTGCACTTCTAAAAATAATTTTTACATTATATTTTCTGGCGATGGCAGTGGCTTTTTCCAAAGCAGCTAAAAAAGCCTTTTCATTAATGGGCTGTGAGTCTTTCGTATAAAGATCGGCGAGATTTACATACGCAATTCCGATATTGCTTTTGCTTACAATTTTGTCTGCATTTTTTTCTGCCAGAGCAACCGTTTCCTTAAAAAAATTCATGGCTGTTTCCCATTCCTTTTTTCCGCCGGTTTCGATATTATCTGTCAGAAAACTTCCAAAAGCCAGTCTTGCATACAACAGACTCTCCGGATCTCCTGATTTAGCTGCATGAGCCATTGCTTCTTTCGCATATTTTTCTTCTTTTGCCGGCGATGCAGGATAAAAAAGATACGATATATCCGAAGCAATTTTGGCGCATTGATCGTGGGCTTTTATTTCTGAAAACATTTTATATGCTTCAAGCGAATAATTCAGCGCCTCAGGTTTATCTTCAATATACGATTTCAAAGATCCCATAGCAACAGCTGCGTGCGCTTTTGATCTGATCCTTTTTACATTTTGCGAAAGATAATAAGCCGTATCAGCATAATGCATAAACTCTTTTAAATGAAGCAGTCTTCTTTGCGTAAGCGCCAGGTAAGAATAACAAATGACTTCATCCTCTTTGCTTTTGTTTTTTTTAGCTAAGGCTAATGCCTGATGCTGGATTTTAATACTGGCTACAGTATCCGAAAAACGTTTAGCGTAGCCTTCTGCTGCCATTTTCTCAACAGGAGAAATCTGAGCCTGAATGATTGCGGTAAAGAAGAAAAACAGCAGAAAAATTTTCCGTTTTTTATTGCTGTTAAAAATGAAATTTTGAGGCATAAATGATAATAATTACCCGAAAAATACAAAAGTCTTCTTACTGACCAAACATTTTTAGGATGATTTTTTAACGGATAAAAATCTCACTCACAACACCTTAAAAACCCAACATTTCCTGATATATTTCAGAATTAACCAAATAAAAATCTAAACCTCCCAATTACCAATTGATAATTGTTATTGGTGTGTCTGTGAAGTAATCTTGTTATACTAAATTATTTTAAAATCAAATCTATTATGAATAAGAAAATCCTTTCATTACTATTCGTTCTTTTCTGTTCTTTAACTCAAATCACCTACGGACAGGAAGAAAAACGCACTAAAATTGAAATTACCATAAAAGACGGAAATAAAACAATTACTGCAGTTGTAAGATCTGCAACGGTTTCTTTTACCAAACCCTCTGAGCCTGTTTCAAAAGATCCATTAGACAAAAATGCTTCTAAAAATTATTATCTGGCAGTTGATTTTGAAAAACAGAATATCACTTTACTAAGTGCTTTCGCGAAAAGCAAAAACGGTATAGACGGCGAATTGACTATGGTAGATACCTATGGAAAAACGCCTTCGAGAAAATTTGAGTTTAAAGGTGCAACATTGGACGCTTTAAGCGATCAGCTTAATGGTGATTATTCGAGTTCTTATTTTTCACTGAATTGCCGATCATTGATTATTGACGGTGTAACTATTGAATAATATCAGATGACACAATTTAAAAATTTCACAAAAGACGGAAATAAATACATTATGAAGCGTGAATACGGCTTTAGTTTACTGGTCAGCATCGGGCTTGGGGCTTTTGCTGTCGGCGGAATCTGGATCAACGAAATGGCTATGTTCTGGATTTTTGGTATTCTGTCTGTCTGCAGTATTATTTCAATCTGGTCAAAACAGGTTATCATCGATATGGATGAAAAAGCAATTATTACAAAAGTCGGACTGATTGGTAAAATTTTCCCTATTCCGCTAAAGGATTTTCAAAACTTTGAACTGGTCAGAATGAAGCAGTATTTTATAACAACCAACACTTCATTAAACATAAATTATCTGAAAGACGGAAAAGAAAAAACGGCCATGATTGCACAGGGTTTTACCAGCCGTTCTATGCAAAATCTCGCAAATGAAATAGACGAAATACTGAACAGCTATGCACATTCGTGAAAAATATAACATAAAAGAAACTTCTGATTATTTCATTTTTGAGCCTTTAAAACCAACACAGCAGCTTTCGAAGTGGTTTTTGGCAGGAATTTTTGCCGGCGCGATACTATTACCTCTTTTTCAAAGTTATTTAGACGAAGTTTTATTTTATTCACTTTACCTATTACTGGGCTACGGCGTACTTCACAGCTTATATGATATCATGATCAGGTCAAAAATTCAGTATACATTTGATTTAAAAACAAATTCCGTTTACAGAATGAGTCCAATTTCTGCAAAGAAAAAAATATTGAAACTCGGGGAAGCTGTTATTTTTGTGAGTTCCGAAACGGGAAGCTGGCATTACAGCATTGGAGCGAGAAAAAGTCAGTTTGTAAAAAGTTACATCATCAGTGAAAACTTTAGTTCCGGCAGAAAAAGCGATGAAAAACAAGCTTTATTTGAAGATCAGATTTTGATTAAAATCCAAAAAATGATTGATACTGCTCAGACTGTTTAATAGTAACAATATTTGATATGAAAATTCACAAAATCATCGCCTTAGTAGTTTTATCAACCGTATTATTTTCATGTAATTTTTTTACCGACAGTTCTCCGAACAGGGTTTTTGAACTTATTGGTTTAAATGCCAATAAAATTCCACAAAGTTTTGAACGTGTTTTTAAAGAATATTACCAGCAAAAAGTAAACGGAACTTTACAAGCTCTTGCTGATGATCAAAAATCTATGCGCCCGTCTACCTGTGTTGAAGCAGTGAATTTTTATTATGGAAATACTTTTAAGGAAGACATTAAAAAAATAAACAGCCTAAGCCAGACTGAGGAGACCAAACCCATTATTGAAGCCGGAATCGAATTGTTTAAATATGCACAAGAGGTACAAACCAATGATTTTCCGAAAATTGCAAAAATGATTGACGACGGAAAAACTGAAGAAGAAGTCAATCGTGCCGCAAAAGAACTTGACGACACAAAAGGAATCGAGCTGGATAAAAAATATGAGAAAGTAATGAAATTATTATTGCCGTATGCTGACAAACACGGTGTTGAGTATAAAAAGTTTTAATTTAAAATTATGAATTTTGGGTTATAAGTTGTTGGGATAAAATTAGAATAAGTGTCAGGCTGAGCGGAGTCGAAGCCTTTTTAAACCTAATCCAAATCAACATTTGTAAAACTCATAACCCAAAACTCATAATTCATAACTAAAAAACTACCAGCCTTTTACAGCTCCGCCTTTAAACTCACGTTCGGCCGCTTTCTCCACTTCTTCAGACTGAAAAGCCTTTAAAAACTGTTTTACTTTCTCTTCGTTTTTATTGTCTTCACGGCTAACTACCAAATTCACATAAGGTGAATCTTTATCTTCGACAAACAATGCATCACGGGAAGGAACCAGTCCGGCAGCAGAAGCAAATGTATTGTTGATAATAGCAATTGAAACATTTTCATCATCAAGAGCACGAGGCAATTGAGGGGCTTCTAATTCCAGTATTTTCAGATTTTTAGGATTACTGATAATGTCTGTTACTTTTGGTAGTAAGCCTACACCGTCTTTCAGTTTCAATAAGCCGTTTTTCTGTAAAAGCAATAACGAACGTCCTCCGTTTGTCGGGTCATTCGGAATAATAATCGTGGCTTCGTTTTTCAGCTCCGAAAGGGATTTTATTTTTTTGGAATACGCCGCAATCGGGTAAACAAATGTATTTCCGATAATGGCCAGTTTATAGCCACGCTGTTTAGACTGCTCATCCAAATACGGTTTGTGCTGAAAAGCATTCGCATCGATATCACCCTGACTTAAAGCTTCGTTCGGAATAACATAATCATTAAAAGAAACCAGTTCTACTTCCAGTCCGTATTTTTCTTTGGCTACTTTTTTGGCTGCTTCAGCCACTTTCAATTCCGGTCCCGAAGCAACTCCCACTTTTATAAAATGTGGATCATTTTTTTTATCGTTTCCACAGTTTGATAAAATCAAGGCCAGTGCTAGAATTCCGGCTGTTTTTAAAATGTTTAGTTTATTTTTCATTGCTATATTTCATTTAATTTTTCACTTTCGATTTATACTTCCAGTTTTTCACTTTTCACTTTCGACTTTCGAATAGTTTTTATCTGTGATCAAATCGTTTCGATAAAGCATCTCCCACAAACTGAATCACGAATACCAAAACAACCAGTAAAATTAATACCGAATTCATTGTTACGGCATCATAACCAATATATCCGTATTGATAACCAACTTGTCCAAGTCCGCCTGCTCCGACTGCTCCTCCCATTGCAGAATACCCTACAAGCGTAATTAAAGTGATCGATGCCGCATTTATTAAAGAAGGTAATGCTTCCGGAAGCAATACTTTGTAAACAATCTGAAACGGAGTTGCCCCCAAAGCTCTGGCTGCTTCAATCAATCCTGACGGAAGGCTCAATAAACTGTTTTCAACCAAACGGGCTATAAACGGTGCTGCTCCAATACTCAAAGGAACCAATGCTGCACTAACACCAATCGAAGTTCCGACAAGGGCACGCGTAAACGGAATCATCCATACAATTAAAATAATAAAGGGAATGGAACGAAATACATTGACCAAAATTGACAAAGTCCGGTTTAAAACAGGCTGTTCTAATATTTGATTTTTACGGGTAAGAAAAAGCAAAATTCCGGTTGGAAGTCCCAATACAAAACCAAAAAAGCCCGATACAAAAGTCATCACAATGGTTTCCCAAGTACCTTTTAACAATAAATCTATAATCGAATCAGACATAACCTATAATTTCTGTTTTAATGTGTTTTGAATTAAAATATTGAATCGCAGCATCAAAATTTTCGCGCTTTCCTGATAATTCAATCAGCATAACACCAAAATTTACTTCGCCTGCCTGATCCATTTGTGCGCTTACAATTTTAAAATCAGTATCAAAAAGTCTTGAAACTTCAGAAATAACAGGTTCGTTAACCGACTTTCCTGTCATTTCCAGTTTCAATAACGGATTCAGATTTCCGTTATCTTCTTTTTGTAATTTTTCCTGATAAACCGTTGGAACCTCAATATGTAAAGACGAAGAAATAAATTCTCTGGTCAGTTCATGTTTTGGATCTGCGAAAATTTCGCCGACACTACCCTGCTCTATCAGTTTTCCGTGGCTGATAACCGCAACCTCATCACAAATTGATTTTACCACTTCCATTTGATGTGTAATCAGCAAAATGGTAATGTTTAGGCGTTTGTTGATGTCTTTCAGCAAATTCAAAATAGAGCGTGTTGTAGCAGGATCCAAAGCGCTTGTTGCTTCATCGCACAATAATACTTTCGGATTGTTGGCCAATGTTCTCGCAATCGCAACTCTTTGTTTCTGACCTCCCGAAAGACTTGCCGGATAATCATTGGCTTTTTCAGCCAGACCTACCAATTGCAGTAATTCTGAAACTCTGGTTTTGATTTCGCTTTTTGAAGTTCCTGTCAATTCTAACGGAAAAGCCACATTTTCGAAAACTGTTCTCGAAGAAAGTAAATTGAAATGCTGAAAAATCATTCCGATTTGTCTTCTTTCAATCGCCAGTGCTGCATTTGATAATTGCAGTAAAGCTTTTCCGTCAACAATGATTTCGCCAGAAGTTGGTCTTTCCAATAAATTGACACAACGGATCAAAGTACTTTTTCCCGCACCAGAAGTTCCGATAACACCAAAAATTTTCCCCTGAGGAACCTTTAGCGAAACATCAGACAAAGCCGAAACAATCCTGTCTTTCTGATGAAAAGTTTTGGTTACATTTTTTAATTCAATCATTCTTTAATTCAGGTTAAAAACAAAAAGCCTCTCAAATATTCATGAAAGGCTTTTTGAAATAAATCGTATCTTTTATATATAAGCCAGATCAGTGAAATGCATTACAACATCACAGCACATTATACTGTTGTTGTAATAATTCTTCATATTCTGGTTCTTGTTTCTCATTGCGATTGCAAATTTACACAGATAATTTTATTTTTTATGCAAAAATAACAAAACTTTAAATAACCTATCAAAATAGTAGATTGTTTTATTTCTCAATTTGTTTTCGCATCCAATAATACTGCTAACTGAATACAAGGCGAATCAGAACGATTGCTCCAGGCATGATTCGTTCCGCGTTGGATTACGATATCTCCTGCCTCTAATAATGTTTCTTCTTCATCGACAATTAAATAAATTTCTCCTGAAATAATGATGATATAATCTAAAGTATCGGTTTGATGCATTAACGGATGCGGCTGACCTTCCGGGGCTACGATTCCTAAATCCTTATCCGGCGGGATTTGTACATAACGAAAATAGCTTCCGTGTTTTGGCGTATTCGGAAAAGCGGTATTCTCAATAATTTTTTCTTCGAATTTCGCCGGTGTACTATCGGTTGACCAGATATCAGAAATAATCAGTCCCGGAAAATGCTCTGAAACATTGGTTACAATGGCATCTTGTTCAATGAATGATTTTCCATCTCGTAATCCGGTTACTACTCTTCTTGGTATTGTCTTCATTTTTTACTTATTTTTTTTAAACACATAGAATCATAGTTTTTACTTTGTCTACAAAAAAGGCGTTTCACTTGTTTTAAAAAACATAGCTATGCTTAAAACTTACTTTTCCTAAATTTCGGTATTGCAATTGTCTTAACACATATAATCATAGATATTTAAAAAAATTATAAAAGCGTTTCATCATCTCTAAAATACGTAACTATGTGTTGAGAAATGAATTTCTCTTTTATCCCCCTTTCAAAAAATAAAAAACTATGTTTCTATGTGTTTAAATTTTTAATCCAACCTAAACCATTCATTTACTTCCCTTGCGATTGTATCTTTAATTTTAGGATTTTCAAATTCATTTGTAGCTGAATTATATTCGTAATCTTTCTGCCATTTTTTATAATGTAAAGCCACTTGCTCAATCGCATCACAAATAAACCAAAGCTCTTCATTGGTCGTAATCGGATGAAGCGACAAACGCACCCAGCCCGGTTTATTACTCTGGTTTTTCTGCAATAATTCATTTGTAATCGTTCTGGATCGTTTTTCATCAATATTGAACAAATAATGTGCATACGTACTCGCACATGACCAGCCGCCGCGAACCTGAATTCCGAAACGGTCATTTAAAAGTCTTACGATTAAATTGTAATGAATGTCTTCAATCACAAACGAAACACAGCCGATTCGGTCGCTTTTAAGATCTCCCAAAATTGACAGGCCTTTTATTTTTTGAAGTCTTGAGAAACAAAAATTCAACAATTCTTTTTCTCTGTTTTTAATGTTTTGAACTCCCATTTTTTCTTTCAGTTCCAAAGCCAGTGCTGTTCTGATTACCTGCAGAAAACCCGGAGTACCTCCATCTTCCCTCACTTCTATACCGTCGCTGTAACTGTATTCTCCCAAAGGATTGGTAAATCTTGTATTTCCTCCGCCCGGATTGTCCGGAAAATCAGATTTGTACAGTTTTTCATCAAAAACCAAAATACCACAGGTTCCGGGTCCTCCCAAAAATTTATGAGGCGAAAAGAAAATAGCATCCAGCTTTTGTTCCGGATCTTCCGGATGCATATCAATTTTTACATAAGGAGCCGAAGCCGCAAAATCAACAAAACACAATCCTCCGTTTTGATGCATAATTTTGGCCAATTTATGATACGAAGTAATAATTCCCGTCACATTCGAACAAGCCGTAAACGAGCCAATTTTTAAGCTTCTGTCAGCGTATTTTTTGATTACCTGCGAAAGAATATCAGGATCGACCAGATTGTTTTCATCAGAAGGTAAAATCACGACTTCAGCATTCGTTTCATACCACGGAACCTGATTCGAATGATGTTCCATGTGCGTGATAAAAACTACCGGTTTATCATTTTTATTGTAGTTTTTTCTCAAACCCAGAATACGCTGTAGTTTCGATATCGCTGCTGTCATTCCGGTTCCGGTAGTTACCAAAACATCCGATTCACTGGCATTCACTGCTTTTTTTATAACGTCACGTGCGTACTGATAAGCGTAAGTTGACGTTTTTCCGGTCTGACTTGAAAGTGAATGCGTATTGGCAATCATCGGACCTATTTTATTGAGTATAATATCTTCAATCGGAGCATATAATCTTCCGCTGGCAACCCAGTCTGCATATAACAGCTGCTGTTCTCCGTAAACCGATTCAAAACTGTGATTTATCCCTACTGTGTTTTTTCTGAACTCAGAAAAATAACTTTCTAAACTTACTGGTTTAATGTTATCAATAGCATTCATTTCCCTATCATTTTAAAATTAACAAATTGTATTATTTATTGAATCTTTCGAAGAATTCAAAAGTGCGTAGCAGCTGATCGATTCTCTGGCGATTGTCTCCGCTTCTTGTAATTTCGTGGCTGGCATTTGGCTGGCGTACATATTCAACCGATTTTCCTAAAACTTTCAGTGTTTTATATAACATCTGGCTTTGGGTAACTCCGGTTCTGTAATCGTTATCTCCGTGAATAATCAAAAACGGAATGTTGATGTTTTGTGCGTAATTCAATGGTGATTCACGTTCTAAAATCGCTTTGGTTTCTTCTTCCCACGGATAACCTCCCCAGTATCTCGGCACCATTCGCCACACATTTCCTTCTCCGAAAAAAGTGGGTAAATGATACACCCCACGCTGTGCCGAAGCTGCTTTGAATCGCTGATCATGACTAATAATCCAGGTGGTTAAATAGCCCGCATAAGATCCTCCGGTAATAAAAAGTCGGTTCGTATCTGTCCATCCTTGTGCGGTTGTTTTATCTAAAGCCGTAAGTACATCGCCTGATGGTCCTTCGCCCCAATCTTTAATATTCGATCGCAAAAATTTCTCGCCATAACCCGAAGATCCTCTTGGATTACTGTATAAAACACCATAACCCTGAGCAGCAAAAAACTGATATTCCAGCCACATACTTGCATCTCCCGGACCGAACATTGAAGCCGGACCTCCGTGAATTTCTGTTAATAATGGATATTTTTTGCCTTGCTCAAAATTTATCGGCTTCATTACCCAATATTCAATTTCAAGCCCCTTTTCGTTTTTAAAAGTTGCTTTTTCAGGAAAACTGATTGTTTTGTTTTTTAACCAGTTGGTATTGAATTCGGATACTAACCTTGGCTCTTTTAATTTTAAATCAGAAATATAAAGTTCTGACGGATTCTGAACGTCTGTTTTAGCGAAAGCGATAACTCCGTTATTCATATCATAATCGGTAATTCCCTGATCGAAAGAGGTTAAATTTTCTACTTTTAAAGTGTTTAGCGGAACATTACAAAGCACATAACCGCCATTGCTTGAAGAGATAAAATAAAGCTGTTTGTCATCTTTAGAAAATCGGACATTATTATTATTTCGATCGTAATCAATTATTTTGCTTTTCGCTGAAGGATTCTCTAAACTCAAAATTTTCAGCACCGGGACCGATAAATTATTAATGATACTTTCCTGATACGCCAGCTGTTTTCCTGAAGGTGAAACGGCCAAAAGCTGAAATACAATATTCTCAGCACCTAATAATTCGGTTACATTGGTTCCATCTGTATTGATGGTGTAAATTCTGTTTTCGAGAACTCTGTCCGGATGTCTTTTTTCGTTGATATTTCCGTTGAAAGCAATTTTGGTATTGCTTATAAAAGATGGATTTGAATGGGAATAAAATCCTTTGGTAATCGCTTTTTCTTTTGAGCCGGGTTTGGCATCAATGATAAAAATATGCGTAAAACGTAATTCACTGCTTACCGCTGTTTCGGTCTGAAACTGCAGTTTGTCTACAACTTTTGCTTTTTTGTCTTTTTCGTTGTTTTCCAGATACGCTCTGATGGCATCGATATTTCCGTTTGGATCGGCTTTGGTTTTGTTAACTTTCAGATTTTCATTTGCAGCAAATCCCGGTTTTTCGAAACTCCAGACTGGTAATGCTGCCTTTGAATTTAAAATAGAATCTTTTACCAATTCATTGATGGAAAGCGATGCTGTAAACAAAATCTGTTTTCCGTCCGGGCTCCATTTTGGATTTCCGGCTCCGTATTTTGATTCGGTTAACTGAACGGCTTCTCCGCCTTCGTCAACTTTAAATAAAAAAATCTGTGATTTTCCTTTGATGCTTCTTGTAAAAGCAATCTGTTTTCCGTCGGGACTAAAAACCGGAGAACCCGATCCTTCTTTTCCGAAGGTTAATTGTCTTGGTGCACTGTTTTTTGAAGTTTTAGTGATCCAAAGTTGAGTGTCGTAGTCGTAATCCAATGCATTTTCCGGATTCTTAATAATGCTTTTTACGGTAAAAACAGCATTCTGACCGTCTTTGCTTAATTCTACATCACCAACAGTTCTTATTTTTAAAAGATCAGTAACCTGAATCAGTTCTTTTTTCTGCTGACTGAAACAACAGACAGAGGCAATTAAGGCGAAAGCTATGTATATTTTATTTTTAATCATCTTGATTCTCTTTTAGTTTTTAACATTTTCAAGTATCAGTTTCATGAATTCTTCTCCCAAAACTTCTCCTTTCTTTTTAATGAAATCTTTCGGCGTATTGTCTCCAATTTCAAACACCAGTGCTTCTGTTTTATACGTTTCAAACAAATAACTGAACAAGGTAAAAGTTGGCGGTTTGAAATACAAAGGCTTCACATGTGGCGTATAACCCGGAATTCCGTCTTTGACTTTGTTGAGCCAATTCGGCACAAAACCCGGAATATTTCCTTTTAGATTTGGGTCAACGGTGTAATAAATATCATCGTGAGTCGAATGAAAATCAATTGCAAACAACAATTTATTATCGCCTTTGATTTCGTTTTTCAGAAAATCACGAACAGCTATAGTTTCCGGCTGATTGAAATCATTGTAATCACGGTTCAGATCTATTCCGCCCGAATTATGCCTCCAATAACCGCCATCAACGCCATCGGGATTCAGAAGAGGGATGACGTACACTTCAAATTTCTTTCTGAACTTTTTTGCCAATGGCGTATCGGCTGTTAAACTTTCTACAAAAGCTTCAAGCGCATAATGTCCTGTTACTTCCGGCGGATGATTTCGCCCTGAAATCAGTATTTTATTTTTTGAAGAAGGATTTCCAATACTAAAAACCGGAATTTTTCTTCCCTCGGCAGTTTCCCCAATCGAAGCTTCGGCGGTATTGTTTTTATTTTTTAAAGAAGAAATCCATTCGTTTATTTCTTTGGAAGTTTTCAATTCCTGCGCTGCAATCCAGGTCGTGTCTTTACTGACTTTTACTTTCAGCACATAATTGGAATCTTTTTCTCTTTTTACGAAAGTGCCATTTTCTGAGGCTTTCCATTGTTTTCCGTCGGGACTGATTTTGGCATTGTAACGGTGTTTTACCCCCACAGGGTAGTCAAACCGAATCTGGATTTCCTTATCTCTTTTGGACCAGACTTTAAAAGCATACCAGGGACTTCCGTTGATTGGTGCATTTTCGGGTGTAATCAAAACACTGAACGTATTGTCATCCAGTTTGACTACGCCGTTTAAACGCGCTCCCGCAAAATCATTCCCAAAGAAAACCTCATCTCCGGTTTTATCAAAAACACCTTTCCATTGTTTCTCTACAGGTCGCGTTACAGTTGAAACCGCCGTAATAGGATCCTGTCCTTTAAAACTACTTTTTACCTGTGCATTTGCTGTCATGGCAACTAAAACTGCTGTTGAAAAAAATAATTTCGTTTTCATTTTTTGCTGTTGTTTATTGGTTTAACACATAGAATCATAGTTTTCATAGACTCAAAAGGCGTTTCACTTTGCTTCAAAACACATAGCTATGTGTGAAAACTAGTTTTTTTTAAAACCTTTTTTATTGAAATTTTAATCTATGTTTCTATGTGTTTAATTATTTTCAGGACATTTTATTTAAACACATAGAATCATAGTTTTCATAGACTTAAAAGGCGTTTCACTTTGCTTCAAAACACATAGCTCTGTGTGAAAACCAGTTTTTTCTGACCCATTTTTATTGAAATTTTAATCTATGTTTCTATGTGTTTAATTCTTATTATTTATCCAAAAGCGATTTAAGTGTCGACTGCAATTCTTCTCCGCGAAGGTTTCTTGCTACGATGATTCCTTTAGAATCCACTAAGTAATTGGCAGGAATGGCTCTTACTCCGTATAATTTTGCGATTGCGCTGTTCCAGTAAACCAATTCAGAAACCTGAAGCCAGTTTAGATTATCATCCTGAATTCCTTTAATCCAGTTTTCTTTCTTTTTATCCAGCGAGATTCCGATAATGTTGAATCCTTTGTCGTGAAATTCTTTGTAAGCAGCAACGATATTTGGGTTTTCTTTTCGGCAAGGTCCGCACCATGAAGCCCAGAAATCTACCAAAGTATAGCCTTTTAGGTTTTGTGAAAGACGAACTGGTTTTCCTTCCGGATCGTTGGCTGTGAAATCAGGGGCTTTTTTTCCAACCGCCAATCCGTTTAGTACGGTAACCAGTTCTTTTAATTCTTTCACGTAAGTGGAACTTTGAAGACTTTTATCCAGTAAAGAAATATTCTGTGTGATCTGATCTGGTGTTAATCTGTACGACCAGTTTCTGTACAGCACATAAGCCGATACGATCGACGTTGGATGTTCTGTAATGAATTTACTGATTTCTACATCTTTTGTTTTTTTGTACGTTTCGAATAAATCCTGTGATGCAGAACCTTCAACAACCGAACTGCTGTAATTTTTCTTTGGACTTAATTTTACTGAAATTGGTCCTTTTTCAAGAAAAACATAAAGCGGAATATTCACTGTATTAACGCTCAAACCATATAATTCCGGTGTTTTTATTTTTGTTTTAAAACTAAAACTTCCGTCTTTAACCTTTACCGAATCAATTGTGGTAAACATTTTATTATGAAACTTTTGCAGGTAAACATACTGTGCAACGGTATCGACAACAGTTCCTTTTAATTGCAAATTATTTTCTTGTGCCTGAGTCTGCGTTATTCCCAAAAACAAAGCAAAACCTAATAATATCTTTTTCATTGTATTTGATTTTTAGTAAAACTTTGCCAAAGTGTTAGGCCTTGACAAAGTTTCGTGGTTAATTATATTTGGTTTAGTATAATTTATTAGCTGAAAGTTCTGTATTGGCCGGCGGGAAAATATAATTTGCATCTGTAGGTAAAACTGCCGGTGTCTGTAACTTACTGTCTCCTTTTGCCGGAAGCGTCTGCAGGTTACGAAGCAAATCCGGACCACGGAAACCTTCTCCCAATAACTCGATTCTGCGTTCTTTCCAAATCGCCTGAATCAATTGGTTTTGATCTGAAGTTACCGCTGAATCAAACACATACGAAGCATCAGAACGCTGATGAACTGCTGTTAAAAGATTCGCCGCAAGTGTCAGATTTCCTGTTTTGGCAGCTGCTTCAGCGTAATTCAGCAATACTTCTGAGTATCTGATCACGGGGATATAATCTAAAAACGGGGATGGCTTGGCATACTTTTTAAAATATTGTTTTCCGGAAACCGTTCTGGTCAAATTACGTCTGTTATCGGCTGCTCTCCATTGTGCATCTCCTAAAATTCCGCTTGGATTCAGGTAATATTCTAAATTAGTATTGTAGATATACGCTATCGATGATTGTCCTGTATACGAATCCAGAGAACTCATCGGAATACTGAAAATAGATTCGACAGTAGCATAATTTGAAGAAAAGATCACCGTAATATCAGACTGTAAAGCGTGTTTGACCTCACTTGCTGTAGTAGAAAACGGTGCCTGAGTCTGTGGTGCGAGTTTCTGTGCTTCTTCGATTACTTTTGGCCAGTTGTTTTGCGTCAGATATACTCTGGTTTTTATAGCAATTGCAGTACTTACGTGTGCTCTGGTCGTATTCAGATCTGCAGTTGAATAACTCTGTGGCAGTGCTGCTTCGGCGTCGTCTAAATCTTTTAAAATCTGCGTATAAATTTCTGCCACAGAGCTTCTTGCAAAATCATTATTTGCAGTTCCTGTTTCTGCTTTTAATCGCAATGGAAGCCCTTTTGACGCACCTGCATCTTTATTATAAGGCTGTCCGAAATTGATAACCAGCGTATAATAGGCCAAAGCCCTTACCAGTTTCGCTTCACCGATGTATTGTTTTGCTTTTTCTTCGGTAATTACACCCTGATTTACTGCCAGTCCTTCAATCAGAATATTAGCGTTATTGATTGCAGAATATGCTTGTGACCATAAATTATTGATATCATTGGATCCAGAGCTATATGAATTATTCCAGCTTTCATAACCTGTATAGGTATTTGCTGTAATGTTAATAAAGTCTTCCCCACGCTGATCCTGGTATAAAAGTATACGGCCTCCGTATAAACTTGCTCCTTTAAATGCTTTGTAAATTCCGTTTACCAAACCTTCGATTCTTGCCGGAGTTTTAAAAATATCCTTGTCTGAGATTGTAGTTTCGGGAGCAATATTTAAATCTTCATTATTTTCGCAGGAAGTCAGCAGAATACTTGAAAATAACAATAAAGCTAAAACCGGTTTTCTATGTAATTTGAAATATGTTTTCATGATAATTTTTTATTCGTTATTAAAAACTGACATTAAGACCAAGTGTAAACGTTCTTCCCTGTCCTACGGAGTTTTTTTCGACACCCATAGATGTTGTTGAATTTCCGTTTGAAGAAGTTTCCGGATCTGTTCCTGAATAGGATGTGATTAAGAAAAGATTTGTTGCCTGCGCATAAATTCTAACAGCTGATAATTCTACTTTTGAAAGAATGTCCCTTGGAAGCGAAAAACCAATTGCCAGTTGCTGTAATCTTAAAAAATCAGCTTTTTCAGCATTATCCGAAATTGCAAATCCGCTTGATCCGTTTGAAATAACATCGTTGTAAACCAGTCTCGGAATATTGGTTACCTGTCCCGGAGTTGTCCAACGGTTTAAAACTTCGGTTGAGTTATTGTAAAAACGCTGATCTAAAAGTGTTCCTCTGGTATTGTTCATCACTTTATTTCCTCCTGAATACGTGAAACCTACTGTAAAATCAAAGGCTTTGTATTGCAGATTATTGGTTAAACCTCCATACCAAACCGGCAGCGCATTTCCTAAAACCTGATAATCTGCTACTGTAATCGCTGCTGCGGTTGTTCCGTCAAGATATGTCCAGTTGCTTTGTCCTGTAGGAACTGCTGCACTGTACTGTACTTTTTCTCCATTTTTGTTGATGAAAATTCGGCGGCCGTTCTCCGGATTTACACCCGCACTTACCGCTCCGTAAAGGCTACCGGCAGAATATCCTACTCTGGTCACATTATTCGCTTCTGTCGTAACCTGTGTATAACCAATAATATCTGTATTTCCTTCGGCAAGAGCCGTAACTTTATTCTTCACATGGGTATAATTGAATGAAGCTTTCCATTGAAAATCTTCTTTATTTATGATGGAAGCATTAAGCCCAAGTTCAAATCCTCTGTTGTACATAGATCCCACGTTTGAAAGAATCGCATTTCCCGGAATTCCTTTTGAAGGTGATTGCGGCGTACTTAAGATCAATCCGTTTACGTCGTTATTGAAATAATCTGCCGTGAATTGCAGTCTGTCCTTAAAAAATCCTGCTTCAAGACCAATATTTGTCTGGTCGCTTGTTTCCCAGCCCAAATCTTCGTTTCCTGCCTGTGCAAGTGCCCATGTTGCAGCTGTTCCGTAGATAGATGAACTGTAAAGGTTTTGTGAAGCGTATGCCGAAGAAAGATTTCCGTTACCCACTCTTCCCCAGCTCGCTTTTAATTTAAGTGAATTCAGGTAGTTTGAAATACTGCTGTTTTTAAAGAAAGACTCTTCGCTAAGAGACCATCCGGCAGATACACCACCAAAGTTTCCGTATTTTGTACTTACCCCCAAAGCAGAGTTTCCGTCTTTTCTAAAGTTTCCTGTAATGAAATATTTTCCTGCATAATCATAGGATAACCTGAAGAAAGAAGAAAGAAAAAGTCTTTCTGACAAATCATTTCCTGCTGATTTGATAGTTCCCCATGTTCCCTGATAATTTTCAAAGAAAGGATCTGAAGCATTAGTCTGGTTCGCTCCCCATGACGAGTTTTCAAATTTCTGAACATCATATCCGGCAAGAGCTGCAATATGATGGTTTTCTCCAAAGCGCCTGTCAAAAGACAAACTGTTTGTAAAATTGTAATTGTTTCTCAAAGCCGAGATGTTAGTTGAAGAACCTCCTGTTGCATAAGCTGACGATCCCAGATTCGGACTCAAATAGGTAATATTTTCAGATCTTAACCTGTCAATGCCATAATTACTGTTGAATTTAAATCCTTCAAAAAAGGTAATTGTGGCGTGAACATTTCCAACAAAATGATCATTAGAACTTGTGTAACTGCTGTTGTCAAACAATGCCCCAGGATGCCATAAAGTATTAGTGAACAAGTTATTTCCCGGACTTGTAGTACCTGTAGCACTTAAATTATAAGTCCCATCAGCATTATAAACAGCTACATTTGGCGGCAATGCAAAAGCTAAACGCGCTGCACCAATTAACAACAGACCACTGCTGCCTAATGATCCTGTGTTTTGTGCCTGATTGAAGGTATTGTTGTAAGACAGATTTCCGCCCAGTTTCAGCCATTTGTTTACATCGTGATCGATATTAAACCTTGCCCCTTTTCTTTCGAAATTATTGTCTACTGTAATTCCTTCCTGTTTCGAATAATTGGCAGAAAAATAATATTTTGTATGTTCTGTCCCGCCTGAAATTCCGAGATTGTGATTTTGAGAAACCGCATCACGATATACCTGATCTTTCCATTCTGTATTTACCCGATTACCATTTGCATCATAAGAAGGAAAAAAAAGTGCCGATGCTACCGAAGCATTATTTTCGTTCCCGGATAATATTTTACTGTTTAAAACGGCTTCGTTTTTAATGTCTTCGTATTGTATGTTGTTCAAAAGATCAGGCTGTCTGGTAGCTCTTGTAATTCCGACCCAGGTATCATACGTTACTTTGGCTTTGCCTGCTTTTCCTTTTTTAGTGGTAATTAAAAGTACTCCGCCCGCTGCACGAGATCCATAAATTGAGGTTGATGCCGCATCTTTAAGAATATCGATCGATTCAATATCTGCCGGATTTATATCTGAAAGCGGATTATTCGCTACCGAATTTGTGGTTGAAACATCGCCTGTATTTACCGGAATTCCGTCTACCACTACTAACGGATAAGAACTTAACGAGATAGAATTCACACCGCGAATCCTGATCACCGGAGGGTCATTCAAAACCCCGCTCGGTGTGGAAACATTTACTCCTGAAGCCTTGCCAATAAGTGTCTGCTCAAAACTCTGAACCGGAATATCTTTAATGGTTTTGGCAGTTATGCGGGCTGCAGAACCTGTAAATTCTTTTTTGCTCTGTGTACCATAACCAACAACTAAAACTTCTTTTAATGCTGTATTTTCAGAAGCCAGACGAATATCGTTAAAAGAGGAACTGGTATTTTTTTCTAAAGTTTTATATCCCAAATAACTAAAAGAAAGCTGTTTCTCATTTGATGTCACAGCGATAGAAAACTGACCGTTACTGTCACTGATGGAAGTTTTACCGCTTACAGGTGCAAGAATAGTAACACCCGGCAAAGGTTCTCCGTTTTCGGAATCCCTGACAGTTCCGTTGATCGTTCGGTCTTGTGCAAAAAGACTGCCTGAGAGTATACTGAGCAGAAATAAGAAGCTTAGCAAGATTTTTTTCATAGTAATTTTTTAATTTAAAATTGGACAAAAGAGTTCCCGGGCCCTTGCTAAAAGGCCTTAGTGAAATGTTATTTAAAAAGGAAAAGTGAGAAAGAAATTAGTGTTTTCGCATTCGGAAAACTTCAATATTATTTTCGTTGAAAAATAAATTCAAACTTTCAGAATAGGCACGTAATAAAACTAACTTGGTCTTCATTTTTTTTAAATAAATAATTTTTAACATTGATGATCTTATTCAGATTCACTATGGAAATCTTTCTTATCTGTCCCGCAAAGCGGGAAGGATTTAGCACCTTATTCGGCAACAGGTTGCTAAGACGTCACTGGGCCTACTCCCTCGGTCTTTCTGGATAAGTATCATTCAGAATTTTTCTGTGCTACAAATATACAATATTAATTCTATCGAATTAGTCAAGTTTAAAAATATTTTTTTGATTTTTTTACTAAAAACTCCTCTTATTCTCAATAAACAACTGAGAAACAAAGACTTAATTCTGATAAATATTTTTACTGATTTTGTATTTTATAACATAAATTCAGACTTTTTACCGAATTAAAATCATATAAATGGAGTTTTTGCTGAATAAAAAGCATAAAAAAAGCTCTGTTTAAAAATGAGTTGTGTATTGTAAGTTATCCTGATTTTTTCAGGATTATACAGGAAGATAAGAAACCAGATAGAGAGAGCATTATTAAAAGTAGACTTCTCAATGGTCTGCAATCAAACATCATCAATGGAAAAATACTTGTAATTATCAATAGTACGAATCCAATCAGATAAATATTCTTTCTATAAAATTCGAGATAAAAATTAAAAGCAAGAATTGATATTATAAAAATAATTCCGCTGTAAAAAATAGTCAATCCAGATGCTATAGACTTATGTTGCATTGGAAAAAAATAGTATAAACTGCTGTGGATAATTGTTATTACAACTATTTGAATTAGTGAAGTTAATACTGGTTTTAGAATCTTTTTAATCATTTTTTTAACGATCTATCTGTAAGTTTGGACTTTCTTTCTTTAAAGAGTTATACTCTCTATTAAAGCATCGTATTGATCGCGATCAGTATTTTTGATTCTATGGAGCACCGCTCGAGCAATTTTTACAATTGCATCAACATCGATTGGTTCTAAACTTCGTTCAAAATGTTCACCTAAATGTGAATATTCGTTAACGACACGATTTACTAAATTGATTGAAATTTGTTCACCTTCGAAAAATTTATCTATTCGTTGGTCCAATGTAAGCATATGGCTAGGATATTTATAAAACAAATAAGCTTCTAAGAATTTACGCATATTGTTTCCAAAATTATATTGAAAGTTATGAGCAATAGTTTCTGTATCCGCAGTTGAACACTTATAGATTTGGTCAAATAAATAGTTGAATTCAGTAATGTAATTTTTCAAATAATTGGGAGCAAGATTCAGTTGAGTATTACTTTTTCCTTTTCTTTCTATAATAAAATGTTGTAGTGATGAAATTTTCTTTTCTGTTGGAATAGGTTGATATTTTTCTGGAAACGTAATTTTCTTTAAATATTTTAAGAAATCTAAGTTATGAGTTGATATAAATAATTGACCGTACTTTTTAGGTTTAGCTATAATGCTCTCAATTAAACTATACATAAAAAAAATGTGATTACTGTCCAAACTAGAGATTGGGTCATCAATATATATAATTAGGTTGTTAATATTTGCATCATCTTTCATTTCATCTTCCATTTTTGCAATGAAATAACAAAATGAAATTAGACTTGATTCGCCTTCACTTAAATTTTTGGCATCGGAACCTTCTCGTGTAATTTTAAATTTAATATTGGGAGAATCGCCTTCAGCAATCAATTTTAGTTCATCATGACCAAAAAAATGCGAAAGATGCTGATTAACTAATTCTGCGCCTTTGCTTTCATCTTTAGCTTGTGCTTCTAGAATTCTTTTTTCTTCTTGTATATCTCGAATTGCTTTACCCTTTATTTTTTTTATACCATCTAAAATATCATAGTTTTCCTTTAACGTTTTTAAATCTTCAACATACTTAGTATAATCAATATCTTTTATGTACTTTCCAATTTCTGATATTCGAAGATCGGCTCTGGCTTTCTTTTGATCTGTCGAGAGAGAATTTGTTTTTTCATTATGTATATCTACTAATGCATTTAAATTTTCAAGGATTTGATTTAGTTGATTTGTATTACTTTCGATTACTGGTAAAGTATTTATTTTAAAGATATCTTTGATCCTACCCTTTAATGCATTTATAAGTTCATCAATATATTTTTTAAAAGTCTTTGTTTCACTCGCCCAATCTGATGATATGCTTTGAAAATCAATTCCGAGTGTTGCATAAAAATCATCTTTTTGTATTGAAATATAATTAGAAACAGTGATACTCAATTCATCTAATTCTCTGACTAATTGTTCTATTTCCTTTCTTAAGTCTTCAGATTCTTTACTGAAATGTGCATCAATTTTTTCCCAAATATTCTGCGGTAATGGATTTCCACAGAACCCACATTTTTCTCTTTTATTCTTATGTCTTTCAATTCCTAATCTCACCCACTCTTGTAATAATGAATCATTAAGCAAATCTGCGATTGGTTCACTTATTTTAATTTCCCGACTCAGTAATGAATTAGTTTTATCATAAAGATTTTCAAAATCTATTTTGATTGTATTGATTTTATTAATATTGCCTTTGGAATCTTCCTTAAGTAGTAACTTTTTTTTATCAGTTTCATCATCAGATAATATTGAAGTATCTTTCAATGTTGAAATATCTCCTTTGATTGTATTGATTTGATATGTTGGATAGTTATAAAGGGAAGCATTGTTTTTTATATTTTGTGCTTTTGTTCTAAGTTTACCGTCTAAATCCATTTGTTTGGTTTCTAACGCCAACCTACTATTTTCAAAGTTTTTTGTGGCTTCGATTAATTCGCCAAATAGACCAGTATTGTCTTCTGTGTTCCCCAAAGTTGCTTCTAACTCATTAATTTTTCTATCAAGTTCTACATTTTTTGCGCCTAATATTGTAAATGGCTTGATTGAACCATCAATATTGTGAAGCCAACTCAGATTGTCATTTACAAAATCGGTATTATATACTCTTACCTTTTTATCAGTTCCAAAACTTTCTAAGTTATTTTGTGTAATAACCGTTCCGCCATTAACAGTAATTGAAAAATTGGAATTGGAAAAATTTTCATGTACTCTACCATCCTCAATTGATTTGAAAATCCGAGATAAAGTTGTCTTACCGGAATAATTTCTTCCATAAATAATATTAACCAATCTAAATGTCTCCGAAGAACCAATATTTGTTTCCCAAGAATAATTTTTGAAAAGACCGAAATTATTAATGCTTATTTTTTGTATCATAATTGCATTACGTTTTTGAATATTGCGTTTAATCTCTAACTCTTTTTTACCAAGTACAAAAAAGTTCTAATCATCTAACTTGAGTACACTTCATACCATAAGAACACTGATAATCATTTTAGCGAATATAGGAAAAAACATGATAAATTATGAGTATGTTTTTTGAATTAAGAAAAGACTTCGACTCCGCTCAGCCTGGCAGTTATTTTTAGTTTCTAACTCAACGAAATATTCTTAAAACCAGGGTACTACGCAAATAATAGATTTTACAGTAGCGTTAGAAAGTAACACTTCTGACAACTAGGCTAATCTTTATAAAATTTCTCCTAAGACTGGCTTTTAAATCACTATAGCTCTTAAAAAACTCTTTTTATTTATCATTAAAATAATACGTTTCTTTCGCTTACTTATTTCAAAACAAAAAATAAACATATAAGTATACTTAAATAAAACTATGTAATCATATATGTTTAATATTATTTAAAAATATAAACATATAAATTAATTAATAATAAAATTAATATACATATTTGTTTACTAAAATAAAATTTAATAAATAAATATGTTTACTTTTGTATGAAATTAAAATCAGAAAAGTTATGCGAAATCAAAAAAAATTACTTCTGGAGCAGCTCGATAGAAAACTAAAAGTATTCAAAGAGTCTGAAAAAGTAATTATTCCAGAAAAAGGATGGATTTACAGCATTAGAACAGCACTAAATATGACGCTTGAGCAATTAGGGACAAGAATAAATATGACTAAACAAGGTGTCAAAAAAATTGAAGAAAGAGAATCTACAGGAGCAATAACATTAAAATCCCTTAAAGAAGTCGGCAATGCATTAGACATGAAATTTGTATACGGTTTTGTGCCAAAAGATCAGACACTCGAAAACTTAGTTGATCACAAAGCGCTCGAACTTTCAAAAAAGATTGTTCTCAGGACAAGTAATAATATGAAATTAGAAAATCAAGGCAACAGTGATGAACAGATAAATAAAGCTATAAAAGAATTAGCCAGCGAAATTAAACGAGAAATGCGCAGATCATTATGGGATTAGAGCTTATTTATGAAGACGGTCAGACACCCCTTAGCGAAGAAGAAAAGGAAGGGCTACTAATAAAGACAATTACTACTCATGGTGAGCTGGATGAACATGAACAGTTAAATATTGAAAAAGCTATCGAATGGACTATGCGGTTAAAAATAAAAAAAGAGAAGATCCTAACCGAAGATTTTATAAAAAACCTCCACAAGAAGATGTTCAACAAAGTGTGGCTCTGGGCTGGCGAATTTAGAAGATCGGAAAAAAATATAGGCGTAAAATGGATTATGATAGGCATTGAACTGAGACAGCTACTCGACGATACGGTTTACTGGATTGAAAACAATACATATCCTCCTGATGAAATAGCCATAAGATTTAAACATAGACTGGTTAATATTCATTGTTTTCCAAATGGAAACGGAAGGCATTCCAGGATTATGGCTGACATAATAATTGAGTTAATTTTTAGAAAAGATATTTTCACATGGAATCATTCAAATATGGTAAAAGCAAACGAAACAAGGGCAGAATACATTAAATCTATAAGAGAAGCCGATAACGGGAATATTAATCCTCTAATTAATTTCGCACGAACATAAAAAAAATATTTCTCACGCTTCCGCAAGTCCCGTGAACATAGAATATTTCTTAGGCTAAAAAATAAATAAATTTTAAAATCTTTAAGCGCATTACCCAAGAAGGTAAAAGGGTAAAAAGTAACTACCTCCTAGCCCTGATCGCCAATTGCTCTCGCAATTACCTTTTCTTTTTTCCTTTAAAAAAGAAAAGATAAAACGAAGAGCAGGAACCATGCTGCTAAAAATGCCTCATGATTCCTGCTCCTAAAAAATAATATTCCGTTTATTTCAACAGATTCAGTAAAAGCTGCTGTCCTACGATGTTGGCTTTGTTTTTGGATGAAACGTTAAAGGTTTTCATAGAAGCATTTTCTCCATCGCCTTCGGCTTTTTGGGCTACTTCATTTTCTTTGATACAGCTGAAAATATCGAGCGCACAGAAAATAATTTTTCCTCGCCCGTGTGGTACTACGCTCAAAGCAGAATAGACTTCCTGCTTGTGATCGGAAACACAGCCCACGATGGTTTCACCATTGAACATTCGAAGACCGATTCTGTTTTTGTTGTAGGTGGCAAAACACTGGTATTCCCAATTAAACACACAGGATTGTGGCAGGCCTTCGAACCATTTGGTTTCCTTAACAAAATAATTTCCGCCATACCAGGATGTTCCTAAAGTCTTGAAACCTCTATAATCTGCAGCTTCTTTTTTGGCAAAATAAGTCGCCCAGATATCAATATCATTTACCACGACAATCGTATTTCCGTTATTGACCCATTCCAAAAGATCAGTTACTAATGGATTTCCTGTCTGCTGAGGTTTAAAAGCTCCGATAATCAGACAATTTCCTGATGGTTCTCCTTTTTTATAGTCTTTGTAGGCTATCTTTTCTGAATCGAAATACTTTGCAAGCACTCCCAAAGTATCAGCTACTACAAGATTAGAAGCGATTTTGGCTTTGTTCAGTTTTACAGCAAATAATTCGTCGCTTCCTGAAGCAATAACGACATTGTCTTTCGATACTAATTCGGCAGTAATTTTGGTGTAGCCTTCTGTCTGCGGTACAAAAGTGTTTTTAGAAGACAATAATTCTCCGAATTTAATTCCGCCCGTAACTTTTACAGGAATTGATTTCGTCCAGACGGTTTCTTTCTTTTCGTTTACTGCTTTAACTTTTAGGTCGAATGATCCTTTGATGTCTTTTTCGTTCACGATGAAAAAATCAACTGTCGTTGAATCTTTCACAGACAAAACTTTATTTGTCAATTTTACAGCTACGTATAAAGGTTTGTTGTAGCGGGCAATCAGATCGGCATCTCCTTTAAGATTTCGGTAATTATCTACAACTCCGGAATGGTTTTCCAGCTTCATACTTTCCCATCCGTTAACCGCATAACCATCAATTGTATTATTGATTCGTACATTTTCAATCGTTCTTCCCTGATAATAGTAAGACACATTGCCCATTTTTCTGGTCAGGCTGTCTACATTAGGAAACGACTTCTGGAAATCATTTTTCTTCAGGAAATTATCATAAGCATCGTACCATTTCAAATAATCGTCAGTTTCCCAGCCAATGTCTTTACCGTTTTTAAGAATTTCGTCTCTGATTAACTGTAGTCTTGGCGGCGTCCCTATTGCCCCCTCTTCTCCGTAATAAACGATTTCTGCTTTATTGTCTGTGTATTTTGCATATTTTTTAGGACTGTTGTATAAATTATCATGATACACTCCGGGTCCTCCGGCATGATGCTGATCAAACCAGCCGTAATTGTAAAATTGATCGCTATAAGGCAGCAAATGCAGTTTAAAACGTGGATCCGGCCCTTTTTTGATAGAACCATTGCTGGAATTATAAGTCATTATTCTGGTTGGATCCAGTTTGTGTCCTGCCAGCATCTGTAAGCTGTCTTTCTTTTGTGGCTCTGCTCCTCTTTCGTTGTGCATATTATAAATTACCAATGAAGGATGGCTTCTGTCACGTTTGATCATTCTGAAGAACTTTTCGTCTCTTGCTGCAAAATAAAAATCAGCCTGTTTCTTTTCTGAATCTTTTTTAGGATTAAAAAGCTTCTCCGGAAACTGATTCCCGCCCGGCTCCTGATAGTAAAGCAGTCCCATTTCGTCGGCATAATCCAAAACATTGGTTTGTCCTATCGTACGGTGGAAATTGAGCATATTCAAACCAAGTGCTTTTGCATCGGTAATTTGTTTTTTGGCCAGTTCATCGCTTGGAGCAATTCCGTTTACAGGCCAGAAACCCCAGGATATTGCCGTTCTGACTACGATTCGTTTATTGTTCAGATAAAACTGTTTGTCGCCGTCAACTTCTTTGACCTCAAACCAGCGGAAACCAAATTTTCTCTCTGCTTCATCTTTTACTTCTTTGTCTTTTTTAAGTGAAGCTCTAAGTACATACAAATTAGGATTATCCACATCCCAAAGTTTTGCGTTATCCACTTTAATCGTGAAAGATTGTGATGCATTATCTCCTTTTATGGCCTCAATTGGAAAGCTTTTTTCCCAAACTGATTTACCTGATTTTTTTTCGCTTACTTCTAATACAACATTTCCTTTGAAAACTTCCGATGAATTATTCGTTAATGCAATCTCAGCATCGATTTCATTGACAACTGATTTGTTTTTGATGAAAATATCATTCACAAAAACATTATCAGTCGCAACAATACTTACTCTTCCGGTAATTCCGCCAAAACCGTGAGTCGGATTGGTACGATAATCACCCCACATATAATTGGAACTGTCTCTCCAGTCGAAATTTCCGTTTGGATCTGTTATTCGCACATCAATTCTATTCGATTTTCCGGTTGTTACATAATTGGTAATATCCACGTCAAAAGGAGTTCCGTTAATTAAATCATAACCTGCTAACTTCTGATTTACAAACACCTCAGCCCTGAAACGAACACTTTCAAAATGCAGTACAATTCGCTTACCTTTCATTGATGCCGGTACCTGAACTTCTGTTGAAAACCATGAAATTCCTAAATAATTCCCCGAAACTCCGAAAGGATTTTTGTTCATTCCCCAGTAAAACTGTTCCACGGTTGCCGGAAGATGTACCGTTTTACTTTCTCCTTTTCCAAGTGCAGCCCATCCTCCTGTTGGCTGATTTACAGGCAATGCTTTAATAGTAACTGGCGGCGTAAACAAAACATCGTTCTGCCATTGTGCCATTGGATCCAGCCAAAGCTTCCAGTCATTATTAGATATATCCTGTATTATTCTTTTTTGTGCCGATGAGGTGGCAACAGAAAAAATAAGGAGTAAAACTGCAGGTATAAATTTTAACTTTCTTGAGATGTTTCTCATAAATTTCATTTGTATAAATTCAACAATAGTATTTGGGGTGTTTTAATAAAATATTAAAAATTAAAGTTCAATAAAAAAAGGAGACAAAGCTTCAAACTTAAGTCCCCTTTCAAAACTTATTTAACAATTATTCTTGTTGTCATTCCTGTCTTCTGACTTTTAAGAATATAAACTCCATCAGTCAGATCGCTAACTGAAATAGTGGTTTCTGTACTGGTTGTATCAACTTTCTTTACAACCTGCCCGGCAAGATTAATAACTGCTACAGTATCATACTCTACAACTGATTTCAGGGTTATTTTATTTTTACTCACGGTTGGATAAGCATAAAATAAATCATTTTTTTTCGAAAATTCATTTACACCAAGAGTACCATTCTGACTGTCTGTTAGTTGTTTTACAATGCTGTTGATGTACACTTCAATGTTGGTATAACCTGTATCAAGTGTTTTTAGATTACCATCTGTGGCAACGGAAGGATTTAGACCTTTTTCAGTTTCCCATACATCCGGCATCCCATCTCCATCAGTATCAACAGGTGCTGTTGCAGTTGGCAGTACCGGCCATCCACCGGCTGCTGTCTGAGTATCAATATATCCGTTTGTACTTCCGTTACCGCCATTCATGATAGATGCTGTTCCTGATCGTGTATCAGCAACTGCTCTGGCATCAACTGCATCCCTGAACAAATTTGCTCCGGCATGGTCCAAAACCAGTTCATACGCCTTTACAGCAGTATGCGTCGTGATTTCTCCGGATGCATGAGGTGTTTCAATTTTTAACTCGTCTTTGTTCGCCTGGGTTACGGGTAACTGGCTTCCGTGAAACTGATTAAATACACCATACGTCCAATTGTCCTGAGTAGCTCTTGTCGATCCGTTTACATAATTCCCGTCTACATAATATTTCCCCCAGATTCCGTACAATGGCGATGTTGAATCCAGGCTTCTTCCTGTTGACAAAATACGTTCTTTAGTAGAATTAGAAGTTCCGGGACCCGGTTTCCAGTAATTATTTACCAGATTAACATTCATTGCATCACCACCGTAACAGCTATTGCCGCCCCAGTTGTAGATCACGTTATTACGTATATCCACTAAATCGGTTAAAGCAAAAGGATCGTTTGCATATTCTCCCAATCTGGGATTACGGCTGTCATGATGAGCCAGAAGGTTGTGATGGAACGAAGCATTTTTTCCTCCCCATACGCCTCCATAGCCATGAGCGCCTTTGTCGTGAACAGAATTTCGAAGACTTTCTGAAATAATACACCACTGAAGCGTGAAATTTTCATTCTGATAAAAAGAAACACATTCATCTGTTGACCAGCTCATCGAACAATGGTCAACTATAATATTTTTTTGAAAACGTCCTCCCAATGCATCGTTCTCTACATTTTTTTCATCTCCCATTCTAAAACGTAAATAACGGATGATAACATTATTACCTCTTACCTTCACATTATAATCTCTCAGAGTAATTCCTCCACCCGGAGCTGTTTGTCCTGCAATGGTAATATTATCCGTGATACCCAACTCGCTTTCCAGTTTAATAGTCCCCGATACTTTAAAAACAACAATTCTTGGACCTGACTGATTAATGGCATCACGAAGTGAACCTGGTCCTGAGTCATTTAAATTAGTCACATAAATAAGTTTTCCGCCACGGCCACCGGTAACATATTTACCATAACCTTCTGCTCCGGGAAAGGCGGGAGTATCTTTACTATTTCCTCCTGTTGGTCCCCAAAAAGCGTAAAAAACCTGATTACCTGTAGTCGTTGCTTCTGTTTTTTTAATAGTATTGGGTACTGTCAACGATGTTGACCAACCATAGAATGTGTAACCTATTGCAGTTGGAACAGGTAAGGTTTCAGGAATTCCTTCAGTATAGGTTGTTGGAGTCAATCCCGTTATCACTGATCCGTCAACTGAGTTTTGATACGATATGGTATACGTATTAGCCGTTTTAAATTCTGCTGTATAAGTAATATTTGATGTAATAGAAAAAGTAACCGGATTAACTGTTGAAACCGGATTTCCATTAGCATCTACCCATCTCACAAAATTATAACCAAAGTTCGGAGTTGCAGTCAGCGTAATTTGCGTACCATCAACAAACTGAGTTCCTGGCTGAGCAGAAGAAATACTTCCCCCCGAAGCCGGGCTTGCACTGGTTGTCAAAGCATAAATGGCAACATTAGCATTATCGGTCACTTTTTCAAAATAATCAAAATTACCTACATAGTTATTTCCGGTAACAGGTTTAAATACAAAATACAAATCATGTGTACCTGTCGTTTGGGCTATTGGAACAGAAAAAATTTGATAAGTGGTCCAGTTTCCCGTTGAAGTCGTATTAATATTGGCTGTACCAATTAGAGTACCGCCAACTGCATCTATTCTTATTTCAACAGTCCCAGCCAGAGTACCAACTGTTGGTGATCCGGTTTGGGTTCTGCTGGCTGCTGCGATATCAAAACGGGTATCATATTGATTAAAAACATGTCCTGCGAATCTAATCCAGTATCCATTTTTACAGTTTCCAATATTCTTCCCTCCTGAGAGAGCAGCATTTGTTTCTATTGATACTCCATTGAAGGTACTATAATTTTCAGCTTCAAGTCGCTGAGTCGTTTGCGAAAACCCTATTGCCATAAATAACATCAGCAACAAGGAAATAAAAAATTGTTTTTTCATTTTTTAATTTGATTTATAGAGCTGGTTTAGTTTTTTCGAACCTTCCGTTCTTTAAACCTAATCTCAGTTATTATTATTTTTTGTAGCGGAAAAATCAGGTCTTTTCAGCAGAAATAGATCCCGCTGTCCGCTATATCTTTTCCTTTTTAAAGAAAAAAGAAAAAGGATGCCGCTTCCATCGGGGCTAAAGGAAAACATTTGGCTTTTTTTGAAATATTTGTCCAAATATTTTCCAACAACTAACTACACGAATAGTTTGATCGCAAATCGTTTTATTCCCTGATTACTTTTGCATTGCTAGTTTTCCCATTCTCAGAGAGAACCTGCACAAGATAACAACCCGCAGATAAACCTTCTAAGTCAATGGTTTGTTCCGTTGAGTTATTCCCTTTAAGCTCTTTTATTTTTGTTCCTGAAATAGTATAAATCATGATTTTTTGAATAACTGAATTCGTGTTTACAGTAAAATCATTTCCTCTTACCGGATTTGGATAAAAAGAAAATGTATTTGTGGTAAGTTCTGCATCCGGCACAGACAAATTATTACATGAGGTTGAAACTCCAGTTACTGTATTGATTCCGTTTATTACATTACTGCCACTTACCGTTTCTGCTTTATAGGAAGTAATAGCATTTCCTCCATTGCCTGGAATAGTAATCGAAGAACAGTTTTGGAAATCCAGTCCTGTCACAAAATTGGCAGTCATTCCCTTATTTGCGTTAATCTTCACATTATCAAAAACAACATTAGTGATAGGTGATTCCGGCAAACCATAAAACATTCCTGCATTTGTAGAATTGTTTACGGTAATATTTTTGAACGTAATATTTTTCCAGGTTGGCGTTGTACTTGTAACCGTTCCTGGAGTTAATGTCGATGGAGCTGCTGTAGGTTCTTTTGGATACCAGCTCGTAATCGCAAACGGAGTTGATACATTTTCCATCGTTACATTTGAATAGTAGAATGTAGTTTCATTTCCTCCACGATCAATCGCTGATTTCAAACGAAATCCGTTTGAAGTGCCATTAAAGCTGCAATTATCCACATAAACGTTGTTTACATTAGAAGTGTAGCTTCCCACAGAAACGCCATGGCCTTCTCCAAAAGCACAGTTCTTAATTTTAATATTCTGAGAATTGGCATCCACAGCCACATCATCGTCACCTACAGAGAATTTACAATTCAAAACATCCAATCCATCCCAGTACCACACATCCAGAGCGTCCGTGTTTGGGGCAGTTTCCGGTGCAATAACTGTTACGTTCTTGATTGTTCCGTTTGCTCCACGACCGCTGCCGCTTTTTCCCATAGTAAGACTAACATTTGGAGCGTTGTGTACCGTAATATCAGAAATCAAAACCTTATTACAGGCCTTAAAACGTATGATACCAGGACGACCGATACCAGTAGCATCAAAAGCAGTCCACCACGCACTACCGTCTCCTTCGATTGTCCCTTTTCCGGTTATGGCAATATTGGACAGATTTTCTCCGTAAATAAAAGTTGTATAACTGTCAGCTGTTCCACTGTTTGGATAGGAACCGGCCGGAGATCCATTTCCGTTCCCATAAGGCATCAACTGTAGTGTAGCTCCATCTGAAATTTGAAGATTTACATTGTTTTTCATTGTGATGGGACCACTCAAAAATGGTGAAGCAGCCGCAGGAACAACAACGGTTCCTCCCCCTGCAGCATTAGCAGCGTTAATGGCCGAATTTATTGCCGATGAATTATCAAGACTGGAAGTGCTTCCCCCATATACTGCCTCCGTAATTACATACTGAGTGGCAGGTATGTTAGGCAGAATCTGTGTAGTGGCAACATCAGGAAAAGTCTCTGTTACAAATTCTGCAACACGTGTGATATTTGCGGTCATAGCAAACGTAATAGCTCTATTTGTAGAAACAAGCGTACCATTCTCATCCACCCATTTTGAAAAAATATAGCCATATTCGGGATTTGCCGTCAAACTTATTTGGGTTCCATCAGCAAATTGGGTACCAGATATATTCCTAATTATTGTTCCCGATGAAACCGGACTAACATTGGTAGTCAAAGTGTACATGGTAATACCAGGATCATTGGTCACTTTTTCAAAATAATCAAAATTACCTACATAGTTATTTCCTGAGACAGGTTTAAATACAAAGTATAAATCATGTGTCCCTGTCGTTTGGGCTATAGGAGCAGAAACAATCTGATAGGTTGTCCAGTTTCCTGTTGAAGTCGCATTAATATTGGCCGTACCAATCAGAGTACCACTAACGGCATCTATTCTTATTTCAACAGTTCCGGCTAAAGTTCCAACTGTTGGTGATCCTGTCTGCGTTTTACTGGCAGCTGCGATATCAAAACGGATATCAAACTGACTAAAAACGTGTGCTGCGAATTTAACCCAATAACCATTTTTACAACTTCCGATATTCTTACCACCGGAGAGTGCAGCATTCGTTTCTGTAGCTACTCCATTAAAAGCACTATAATTTTCCGCTTCAATTCGCTGAACTGTTTGAGAAAACCCTATTGCCGAAAATAATATCAGCAATAGGTTAAAAGATAATTGTTTTTTCATCTTTGACATTTTAGTTTTTAATCACTTTTACTTTATAAACCGCTCCTGCTGCATTTTTTAAACTAATAATGTAAAGACCTGGGTTCAGCATACTTAAATCAATTGATCGGACTGTATTTTCTAAAATGCCTTTTTTTACTTTTTGCCCCTGAACAGAATAAATTTCATAATTCAGACTTCCAATTCCTTCCGGCAGTGTCAGGTTTACAATATCTTTTGCCGGTATTGGATAAGCTGTTACCGAATTAGATTCGTTTATATCTCCTAATCCCAACGTAGCACTGAAAGTACTTACAACGCTTAACCCTCCATACTCATTCACTGCCTGTACTGTGTATTCATGTGTACCTGCAGTTGCAGCATTATCCACATAAGTTGCATTGGTTGTAATGTCGATTATCTTTCCGTCTTTACTCACCACATAACAAATCGCATATTGGTTACTGTCCCATTTCAGAGTATTATTTCCTGTAAAAGTAAGGTTCGAAGGTGCTGCAATTTGTTCTACCACCAAACGAGGATCCCATTTGTCAGTTCCGCTCAAAACATTTTCAATCGTAAATGCATCAGCCTCTGCTTTAGTCAGTACCGGATTATAATTTCCAGTCTGAGCCACACTGCTTACTGTAAAAACATTGGTTCGGTTAGCAGTATTAACCGCTACTCCATTTCCGTTTACACTATTGTACTCTGCAAAAAGGGCCGGCAATGTTCCCATACTGGCCCAGCCCAGCGTATTTGGTTCATTTATCATTGTTGTATTTAAATAAACAGCCCTTGGAGCATTTTGCCATGGACGTCCTAAATAATAACTGGTAGCTGCCGTAATAGTATTGTTGTTAAAAATATAGCCATACTGAACATCCGCAGTATGATTTGGAGCAACGATATAACCGCTTGCCACAGAAACCAGTTTACATTCTTCAAACCAGTGTGTTCCGCCTCCGCAAATAAAATCTACATCGCCTTCAATGGTTGATTTGTAGTAAAAACTTCTGTTTCCGCCTGTAACCTGGGTATCCTGTTTACTTCTTAGTCTGATTCCGTTATAAACATTTCTGTCTCCGGCTGGGTTCAATGCTGGTCTCTGACCCGATGTCGTGATTCCGTCCTTATGTTCAATTGTAATATTTTCCATGTATAAATCATTTGCTTCAATCGAAAGAACTGCATTCTTGATTCCCCATCCCGGATTTCCCTGAAGAATGACTTTATCTTTTGACTGTGCAATCAATGACACATTATTTTTCCCTGACGGAAGCTGTAACACAACTCCCTGCGGATTGGTTCCATCGCCTCCCAAATTATAAGTTCCGTTAGTAATCAGTACCAAAAACCTTGTTGATGAATTAGAAGGTGCTTTAGTAAATGCCTCTGCAATCGTTTTTACATATTTACCGGAAGTTACCTGATCTGCCGTTGCATTCGCATCAACAATTAAATCGAAAGCACGTTTTGCCGGAATTGGTTTTTCCATGGTTTTGAAAGACAGGTTAACTGCCGAAGCATTATTACCTGAAAGATCGGTCACAAAACCTGCCGGTAAAGTGAACGTATATTGTGTGTTGTACTCTAAGCCGTAATAACTGAATTTCACTGTTTTGTTTACAAATTCAGCAGTTAAATTTTTCCCGTTGAGTATTGCCTGTCCGGTACCTAATTTTACTTTTTCATCGTAATTAAGAATGATATTTCCACTGGCGCTGGCTGAGGTTGCAGCACTTTCAGGAATGCTCGACAAAAGTATTGGTGCTGTATTGTCTAAAACAGGGATTTCATCTGCTTTTATCATAAGATTTGACAAAACTGTAGCCGTTACATCAGTTGCGCTTCCGTGTTTTGGTCCTGCAATGTTAGGGATCCATTTCAGATATACCTTTGCTTTTCCTTCGGCCTCAACTGGTAAGATTCCACCAATTTGTGTAATTGAACTTGTATTGATCGTAGTCAGATTCGACAGATTTACAAAGTTTACACCGTCAAGCGAATATTGTAAAGTCCATTCGTCACAACCATAATAGTAACCGATAAGTCCGGACGAAACATTTATATTTTTATATCCAATGGTTGAAAAAGAAGTCATAAAGTAGAAAAAATCACCTCTAATTGTATTCCATACCCCAAAACCGCTTTTGCCTCCTCTGTTTTGAAGTCTTACATTGGGAGTTACTATATTGTCTGCCATATTATAGGCAAATAATTGTGGTTTGTTGTCAACATTAGAATACAATTCAGCTACTCTTGGGTGCGCATATTGATCGGTTTTGAATGTCCAGCCTGCGATAAACGATACATTATCGTAAGTTCCCGTAACACTTGTATTGGCATTCATTGTTACCGGAATACTAATTGCCGTTGAACCATTCGACCAATTACTGAATTTAACAATATCATTTTCAATAGCTGTTATCGTAACGTTTGTTCCTTTTTCGTAAACCGAAAATGCCCCGTCTTTTCCCGCAGGAGAAATTGAATAATCTCCTAATCCGTAAGCTCCGTTAACATTTACGCTCAAAGTATAAGTATCAACTGCTGCATATTCTGCAACAAGAGTAGTATTAGAATTAATGGTAAAAGTATATGGATTTGCAGTTGAAACAGGATTTCCATTACCATCTACCCATCTTGTAAAATTATATCCGAAGTTTTTATTTGCTGTTAATGTAATAGCTGTTCCATCGTTGAAATTGGTTCCCGCAGGATTTAAGGTAACTGTCCCTGATGAAACCGGACTAACATTAGTTGCCAAACTATAAGTAACTGCACCCGGAATATTAGTAACTTTTTCCAGATAATCTATATTAAAAAGATAACCTGTATTAGTCGGATGCTTAAAAACCAGATACAAATCATAAGTACCGGTTGTAGGTGTAATGGCAGCCGAGAACATTTTGTAATCGCTGAATCCTGTAGAGCCGCTAACAGTGGCAGTTCCGATTAAAGTTCCGGTGGAAGAACCCAATCGAAACTCAATGGTTCCTCCCGTTGCTCCGGATGCCAGGACATTGAAATTAGTGTCATACTGATTAAATACATGTCCGGTGAAAGCAATCCATGTATTGTTTTTAATATACCCTACATTTTTCCCTCCCGAAAGCGCTGCATTATTTTCTGACTTTGCGCCCGAATTTAAATTATAACTTTCTGCTTCAATTTTCAGGGTGGTTTGCGAAAATCCCATTACTGAAAAGAGTATCAGTAACAAGAACATAAAGTAATGTTTTTTCATTTTGGTTTGGTTAGATAGTTAGTAATTACCTTCTTTAATCAAATTTTGAAGGCGTCGTTTTATTCATTTTTTTTTAGTGATTAGTAATTAGTCCTTAGTGATTAGTTCTTTGTTCTTCAGGTTGTAATTCTTGTCATTCTGAGCGGAGCCGAATGGACTCAGTCTCACAGCTTTTTTTATTCCTTTAAGCGGTTTATAAATTCTTCTCTACTCCGTTACTTTTACCTCATCTTTAATCGATTCAAGGATTTTTAAATCTTTATCGTTTAATTTTTTATTTTTCATATTCAGGTTTACCTCTTTGGTTGTGGTTCCTCCTACTAAAAACACCTGATTTTCTCCTATCGAATTAAATCCTTTGAAACTGATTTTCTGACCATTGGTAAGTCTTGCCGCAAAACCTGATTTTTTAAGGTTCAAATCGACATTGTCAAATTCAATATTTGATACATAATTAACCTGAATTCCGGCATCTGAGCGAAGCACCATGTTTTTAAACTGAATGTTTTCTACAGGCATTTCCGGAATTCCCATAATCTTCACGGCCTGCTGAGCGCCATCTACATAGATATTTTTGAAATACATGTTTTTGAAAGCAGGAGTTGCCTCAGATACAGGAATTTTATCTACAATCATTTCGCCGGTAAGTGGATCCTCGGCAGCTGTTTTGCTAAAATAATAGAGGTTAAAATTGATGGCATCGTTCGGAATATTGCTCATTTTAATATCTTCCATCCAGATATTTTCGACTACCCCTCCACGGCCACGAACCGATTTAAAACGCAATCCGCAATCTGTACCGATGAAGGTCAGGTCTTTTACAAAAATATTGCGCACACCGCCGGACATTTCACTTCCAATTACAAATCCGCCATGACCATGATAAACCACACAATTCGTGATTGTAAATAATTCTGTTGGTTTTCCACGGTCGCGTCCTTCCTGATCTTTACCCGATTTTAAGCAAATAGCATCATCGCCTACATCAAAACGGCAGTTGGTTACGGTTCCGATTCGACAGGATTCTAAATCCAATCCGTCTCCGTTTTGAGAATACCACGGATTACGGACAGTCAGATTGCTCAATGTTACATTTTCACACATCAGCGGATTGACATTCCATGCAGGAGAATTTTGAAAAGTCACCCCGTCCAACAGCAGTTTTTTACAATTCACTAAACTCACCATAACCGGACGAAGTGCCTGTTTGTATGGCTCCATATTTTCGACTGTGGCTATTTTAGGAAGTTGATCTTTTTCTTCATTCCCCATACGTGATCCTTCTGATGGATACCACGTTTTGCCGTCTTTAGAAAGCACACCGCCTGAATTTACTAACGCTTTCCATTGTTCTGTGGTCATTTTGCCAATTTTCACCGGTCGCCATTTAGAGCCGTTTCCGTCAAAAATTCCTTCTCCGGTAATGGCAATGTTTTCCAAATCAATACCCATGATAGGCGACTCGCATCGAAGTACTTTATTACCCTCAAAATAAGAGTCGATAAGTTTGTATTGACTTAAATCGCTTGTAAACAAAACGTAAGCACCATTTTTGGCATGCAGATTTACATTGCTTTTGAGCTGTATGGGGCCGGTAGTCCATAAGCCAGGAGGAATAACCACTACACCTCCCCCCGACTCTGAACATTTTTTGATGGTTTCATTAATTGCTTTTGTACAAAGCTGCTCTGTATTTGGAATTGCCCCAAAATCCAGGATATTCAATGTATCCATTTTAAACTTCGGAAGCTGTACTTCCGGCATTTTAAAAGGAAGTGCTGCTACTGCGCTTTTAGGTTTTGCTAAATTTGTCGCTACAGGAACCGTTTTATTGCTGCAGGAAACCGCTGCAAACATTCCTGCACAAACCAGTAAAATTGTTTTAATTTTTACCATAATTAATCATATGATTACAGAATTAACACATTATATAACAACATATTAACACCTTTATTTCTTCTCTTTTTTCTTTAGAATTACAAAAAACACCTCCCTGTTCACATAGTAAAAGCTATGTAAACTGATGAAAATAAAATCTCTTTGTAATTGAAACTGTTAATTCATTTATCTGTTTAATCTGCGTAAAAATTTAGTACGCCAGATTAAACAGATTTTGAAAACCTTCTAAATTTTCAGACTATATTTCTAAGTGTTACTATTCCGTTTCTTTCTCTATTTTTTATCCAGAATCTTTTGCAGTTCGATGCCTGCCATGATAAACGGACCGACCGCTTTGGCATCATCATCCCTGATAGGTTCTGAAAGATAATATTCGAATGAGCCATCACGATCCTGAGGATTCCTACCTCCTAGTCCGGCAACGGCACAGCATTTTGTAATTGAAATCGTTCCATCTGGATTTTCTTTAATGAACTGTTTCAGGACTCCGTTAAACCCAACTTTTGCAGCTTTCAGATAAGCTTTACCTACGTATCCATTTCGGTAGGCTTTCGCAAAAGAATAAACAAACATGGTCGAACAGGTTGATTCCAGATAATTGCCTTTTCGTTCAGGCTGATCCATCACCTGCCACCACACTCCTGAATGCTTTTCCTGCGCACGAAGAACAGCTTTGAAGACTTTTTGAACAATCTTTATCAGCTCTTTGCGCTTCGGATGGTCTTTTGGAACAAAATCTAAAATATCGACTAAAGCCATGCAGTACCAGCCTTGCGCTCGTCCCCATACGTGAGAGGAACGTCCCGTTTCTTTATTTGCCCAAAACTGTGCTTTCTTTTCATCATAACCATGAAAATTCAGTCCGGTTTTTGGGTCAAAAGTATGCTTCTGAATCAATTCTGCCTGTAAAACAGCATCATCAACCGCTTTCGGAACATTAAAAACTGCTCCATATTCTGCAGAAAACGGATCTGCCATATAAACACCATCGAGCCACATCTGCCAGGGATAGCTTTTCTTGTGCCAATACCCTCCGTCAGAATTTCTTGGGTGGCCTTCTAACTGTTTGTGAAGTGTATCCATTGCTTTTTTATAGCGTTCCTCACCTGTCTTTTTATAAATTTCAAAAAGTATTTTTCCTGAGTTTATAAGGTCAAGACTGTATTTTTCCAGTTCATAACCTCCCAGAATTTTCCCTTCCTTATCAATCAGCTGATCTGCATAAGTGAGTCCGTAATCCCAGTACTTCTGTTCTTTGGTATAATCATAAAGCTTCTGATTTGCTAGTGTTACCAATCCGTTGGTGTAGTTCCATTTCGGAAATTTCACCCCATCAAGAAATACCGGATTCGGAACCCTTTTTTGATCAGAATCTGCCATTTTTCTGGACCATTCAATTGGTGAAATTCCTTCAAAATCACTTTTAGATTTTGATTGCCCAAATGAAGCCAGATGGCAGACCAGAAATGAAAGAAAACAATATTTAATTTTTTTCATAATTACTTATTAGGCCCAATTAATTGAAACTTTAAAAATAAATGTTATGCTTTATAAGAATGGGCTTCGACTCCGCTCAGCCTGACACATTTTTATTACATCAAATTTTATTACTTATTGTTATCTTCTACCCTAAACCAGTCATAATCTGCATAACTGCTGTCACTGATAGACGCTGTTCCAGTCGCAAAAAGTCCAATTTTTGCTCCAACCCAGCGGCCTGCACGTGGTGTAAAAGGTTTTCCAAATACTTTGAAATCCTTTCCATCAGTACTGTAATAAAAAGTAACCTTAGCATCAAAAGGCTCTTTGTTTTGCAGCATTTCCACTTTGGAACGGAAGAAAACCTCTTTTTTCTCAATAGGCATAGATGCAATTTCGGTTTCCAGATCTTTTGAAGTTCTTGCATTTTTCATTAGGCGCTGCACTAATCTTAGTTTCCCTTCCTTAGTCTGCTCGATAGCGATGTAGGCATAATCTTCTCCAAAAACAATTAGACCTGTACCCGATTCTTTTGCATCCGGATTATTTTCGAAAGTTAATTTTGCAGTTGCCGTAAAATTGTCTCCCGGAAATTTCTGCAGTAACAGGTTCGGCATCATCCACATCCTTTTCATATCCGCCTGACGGGGAATACAATTCAGACGCAGGAATCCCAGATTAGCAGATGACCATCCCCAGTGTTGCCCCGGACTTAAATTCGCCTGCCATTGCCATTGCAATCCTAATTGATGGCTATTGAATTCATCCGAAGAAATCAAAGGAGTTGCAGGATAGTTTTTACCCACATTCGGTTTTGTCCATTCCATCACCGGCTCTCCGATTCCGTCTTTGTTAGTGTCTTTCCCCATAATTGGCCATCCATCTTTCCAGGTAACAGGCTGTAGATTCACGATACGCCCGTAAGCCCATCGGTCCTGAAAATGGATAAACCATCCGTCACCATTTGGAGTTTCTACATAACCGCCCTGATGAGGTCCATTCATTTTGGTATCTCCCTGATGTAAAACAATTTTAGATTCATAAGGTCCCCAGACATTTTTAGAACGCATCGCCAGCTGCCATCCCGGTTTTACACCTCCCGCAGGAGCCATAACCCAATAGTAGCCATCACGTTTGTACATTTTGCTGCCTTCAACTGTAGTATGACCATTATGACCGTCAAAAACCATAGCCGGATTTCCAATTAGTTTAGTACCGTCCGGAGCCATTTCAGACATCATCAAAACCGTTTTTACGTTGGCACGGCTTCCCGCAAAAGCATAAGACAAGTAGGCTTTTCCGTCTTCATCCCAAAACGGACAGGTATCAATAATTCCTTTGGCTTCTTTTACCAAAACAGGCTCATCCCAGGTTCCCGAAGGATCTTTGGTTTTAACCATATAAATTCCAAAATCAGGATCACCCCAATAAATATAATATTCTCCTTTATGATAGCGAATTGCAGGAGCCCAGACACCATCACCGTGACGCACGGTGCGATAATGTTCTACAGGAAACTGATTTTGCAATGCATATCCGATTAACTGCCAGTTTACCAAATCTTTTGAATGCAGAACAGGAAGTCCCGGAGCACTATTGAAACTAGAAGCCGTCATGTAGTAACCATCCTCCCCGGCACATAAATCGGGATCAGAATAGTCTACATGTAAAATCGGATTCTTGTATTTTCCGTTTCCTAAATCGGCATTCCAGCCCTGAGCATTTGCTCCCAGCACACAGACTGTCAAACCTATGGACAGTAATAATCGTTTTAATTTCATTTTATTATATTTAATCAAGATGTTACTAAATCTGAGTTCTATTATTGTTTTTTGAAGCAGAAACATTGGGCATTTTTTTAAACAAAGTCCCACTTTTCACTATAATCTTATAAGCCGAACACCGGTTTACAAGAATTTCCGTTGCACACGAGTGAAACGAACTTGCGTAGCAATCGGGGCTAAAACAAACAATCTGCTTTTTTGCCATGATTTCGAATAGAACTGCTGTGATCAGCATTTAAAAAGCACAGTTAAAAAGAAGTACCCTTTACCGGATACTTCTTTTTTTACTAATTAATTAACCAACAAGACTTAAGGAAGCCATCTGGTATCTCCAACCTTGTTGGTTACAATTGGAGAATTCGGATCCTTAATTGTTAAATCTCCTCCTTTTGGATTCACAAACAGGTTTAGTGCACTTATTCCTAATGCCGTTCCCTGAATGCTTGAAGGTCCTAACAGATAATCTGTAGTTGTGTAATTGTTACTGTATGTAGTTGTACTTCCTGCAGCAATTGCATTAATTAATTTACCACAAGCAGAAGCTAATAATACATTCCTGAATACCAAAGTAGATCCGGCTGCATTTTTAAGATTAATCAGGGAACGATTATAAGCATAATCATAAATCGTTATGTTGCTGTATTCCAAATAAATCGGATAAGCTGAATCACCATAATCAAACAGGTTTTTAAAATTGTATGTATTATTGGTTGTTCCATAATAGTCTCTCATAAAAGTACAATTGTTGAAAACAGCTCTTTTAAAATTGTCTGCTCCGGCAGAACCCAGTACAAAAGTTCCATAGGTACCGGAATGACCTCCAACCTCATCCAAAGTACAATAAGTCATCTCAAAATTTCCTACTTCTTTGTATTTTCCGCTTCCCTGATGTCTCCAGAAACCGCGTTTAAAATTATTAAAGTCACAGTTGTAGATTGAAACTTCTCCAAGCGTCCAGGAAGTTCCGCTGTTAAAGAAATAACTGGCATCAATTGTCTGATAAAAACGAATGTTTTCAAACGCTAACGAACTTAAAAATGATCCTTCTGCAATATTCCAGTTTCCGTTCATTTCAATTTGAGGTTTTGCTCCCTGTGTACCACCAGTAAGTTTAAAACCTTTTGTTATAGTAAATGGCGTAATCTTAAATAACGAACCTGCTTCAAGGAAATATTCTGTTCCTTCCGGAATTGTTGCATCGGTATTGTTTTTTCTCAACAATGCATCTAAATCATCCCCTTTCATAACCAAAATTTGTCCTGCTGATGGTCCTGCAGAACGGAAATTAACCTGATTGTAAGGTCTGTCATAAACACGTGGTTTATTATTGTCATAAACATTTACATAGTAAGGTGTACTTTTTTCCAGACCTTCAACCTTAGCCTGCCCCATACTTATTTCTGCCTGAGTCAATTTACGTCCTATAGCCGGAATTTCCTTAGACTGTGCCGGAGCTACAGAAATACTATCTACCGGATTAGCTGCATCAACTGTCCAGCTTACAGTTACTTCAGTTTCAGTAATATTTACCTTCTCAACAGGTTTCAATATCTGGGCATATGCCGGACGCTCTTCTGTCAAAGCATTTGTATACGCCCATTGTGAATTGAATTTAGGATTGTCACTATTCGCACGAACTCTAATATAAAACTGCGTTTTATAAGGAATATCATCCATCAAAATTTGTGTATCTGTAATCGTATACGATTTGAAAAGACTGGAATAATAATTATCCAAATGCAATTCTACCGTATACGAAACTGCATCATTAACTTTGTACCATACTACCGCAATAGAATTGCTTTTAACCACAGGGGCAGTAAGTACAAACTTTGGCTGAAACAAATCTCCGACCTTTGCATACGCAAACTCGTCCTGCTGACAGGAGTTTAACATTCCTCCAAGCAAAATCATGCTGAGAAATGATAAGATATAAATAGCTCTTTTTGAATTTTTCATGTTAATTCAATTTAATAGTTAAAACCATAATAATTCTGAATAGCTCCACGATGATCCGAAATCACTTTAGAAGGATAAGGACATAAATAGCGTAAAGGGGCAGTAGGAGACACACTTGAAGCATTATTGAAATTGATGAAACCTCTAAAACTCCATTTGACCTCGTTGTTTGGCTCATAAGCCTGAGTATCATTATTCAGGGCATACCATTTTGTTGCAAAAATTGTCTCTGTATAACCTGCCGGTTTAGACTGTAAAACCGGATCAATCCCTTTGATATCTAAAATTATTCTGCCTGCATTATTCGGATCCGGAATCTCTTTCCAAAATACACTACCCGGAACATTGTCTACACCCGGAACATAAGCTCCATTGGCTACTTTACCCCAGTTTACAAATTTGTTGTATTGGTTGTAGATTACCTCGCTGTATTTATTCCAACGGGCTAAGTCAAACTTACGTTTGCTTTCTCCTCCAAGTTCCCAGGCACGTTCATCCATAATGGCCTGAAAAAACAGATCCGGATTTGATTTTGAAGAAACATAACTATCTACTTTTGTAGCCCAATCTGCTGAACTGAATGCTCTGCGGCGCACTCGTTTTAAAGCTTCCTGAGCATCCTGACGAGGGCCAAATCGTTCGTTTACCGCTTCAGCGTACATCAACAGTACATCAGCAAATCGCATCCATGAATAGTTGACACCGGTTCCTTTTTGACTTGTACTTCCTTGTGGGTCTCCATAAAGTTTTGACCACTTTCCGACAGCCAGTTTAGCTAAGTCCAGACGAATTACCTGTTTTAAATTTGTATCATACGAATAAGGTGCGCAGGTAAGATCACGTCTCAAATCTTTACTGTCAAACGAATATAAATAGGTTCCTGCTAAATTAAGACTTCCCGAAGCACTTCCGTAAGCGTGACTTCCTTCTACAATTGGAATACCAATAGCATAGCCATATTCGCCTGAGATAGATTTTAATAATGGTAATGAAAATATTACATCGTCATTAACCGGAGTTACCCAATTGTTTTGCGTAATCCAAAAATCACGATAGCTTAATTTCAGGTCATGTTGCCCTTCATTAATTACTTTTCCTAAATACTGGATAGCAATATCGTAATACAATTCATGATTTTCTCCACGAACCATATGACCAATACTGGCTGCATCACTATCCGGACGTAAAGCCCATCCTCCACGTGTAAGGGCAAGCAAACCAATCAATCCCTGATTGAAGCTTCTTGATGCACGCTCCGGACCGTAATCCAGTTCACTGGCATATTGCATCAAAGGCTCTACCGATTTTAAATCATCTATTAAAAATTCAAGGATTTTATTTCTGTCAGTAACTCCTACTCTAAAATCTTCATCACCGGTCGATGATTTAGTACGAAACACTACGTCTCCCCAAATTCGGATCATATCCAAATAGATCATAGCACGGATTGTTTTAGCCTCTCCGTACATCTGAGTGATTTTTGAAGGCTCAGTTTTGCTGGCCGTTTTGTAAAGATCAGAACCTTCAATTCCTTCAATAACATCATTCGCCCCATTGATAATCTTGTACATGGCATTCCATGTAGAATTTAGAGTTGTCCAATACGGTTTCGGTTCAAAACAGGCAATATCAGAACCGTTAACATTCACAGCAGTAGTACTAACCGCCGCCATCTCTACATCTGTATTTGGATTAAAAACAAAGGCAAGACGATTAGAATATGTATCGTCAGTCAACATAAGTGTGTATACCCCCGCAAGTGCAGATTGTATTTCAGCTTCAGAACTAAAAACTTCATCCTCGGTAAAACCTGTCGCCGGATGTACGTCTAGATAATCATCGCAGGCTGTAAAACACAGTGCGAAACTAAATAGCATACTTAATAATATCTTTTTATTCATAATTTTAAAATTTGATTTAATTAAAATGATAACTGAGCTCCAAAAGTGTAGTTTCTCGTTCTTGGATACGCATTGTAATCAACGTTAGGGGTTAATCCAGTTGCCAGATTAACTTCCGGATCATAGCCTGAGTAATTCGTCCAGACATATAAATTAGTACCAGTTACATACAAACGGACTCTGTTAAATATTAATTTTTTGGATACATCTATTGGAATTGTATATCCTATAGAAAGTGTATTCAGACGTAAAAAAGAACCATCTTCAACTGCATAAGACGAAGCAATAGGACGACCAATTGACGTTGGATTCCACATAGTGGCATTTTTATTGAAATCTGCTAAAAGTGCCGGTGAATAACGAAGGTCGTTCCCCATATCATCAAAGTTTCTCCAACGGTTTTCCAGCCCTACTTCCATTCCTAAGTTATTTTGGTTGTTTTGATACCATGAAGTCATCATGACTTTGTTTGCGTTAAAAACATCAAATCCATATACAAAGTTGAAGAAAGTATTGAAATCAAAGTTTTTCCATACGGCATTCAGTCCAAAACCTCCTGAATATTTTGGGTTAGTATCACCAATAACTTTTCTGTCATTTGCGCCAATTACATACGTATTTGAATCTGATGGATCAACAGGTGTCAGCTTTTTAAATTTAGCATTTCCCGGACGCGGATCTCCTGACAGGTTTTTGGAATTTGCCACACCTTCTTTCAGTTTCCATGTTTTGGTTAAAGCGTCAAATGACTCAAAGTCATCCATAGTGTAAAAACCATCATTAACGAAACCGTAAATCAGACCTTTTGTACCGCCTACATAAGCACGGTAATCATCGTCATTTAATAATTGGGTTCCTGCCCATCCTGAACTAAGAATCCACTCATTTTCTCCGGTTGAAAGTGCATCAATTTTATTTTTATTATATCCAATATTGAAATTTACATCTAAGTGAAAATCTTTTTTCTGAATCAGATTGGCATTAATTGCAAATTCAACTCCTTTGTTGGATGTCTGTCCCACATTGGTCATAATTTTACTAAAACCTGATGATCCCGGAATATCCGAAGGCACTAACAAATCTTTTACCGTGTTTTGATAAAATTCAATATTACCGGTAAGACGTTCTTTAAAAAAGCCAAAATCGACCCCTATATTGGCAGTATAAGTTGTCTCCCATTTTACATTAGGATTATTTAAATACGTTACACTCTTACCACTAGGATTATAGAAATTATAGTAATAATGACTTTCCTCTCCCCAGCCTACTGATCTGTCTTGGGAAACGCCATAATATTTGGCATACAAATCGCCATCAATACGGTCATTACCCGAAACTCCGTAGCTTAAACGTAATTTTAAATTTGAAACGGTTGTGCTCTCTTTTAAGAATTTTTCATTTGATATTCTCCATGCAAATGCTCCTGCCGGAAAAATTCCCCAGCGATTTTCCGGACCAAACTTGGTCGAACCGTCTGCACGAATTGTAAATGTTGCCAGATATCTGTCATCATAACCATAATTCACACGGCCAAAGAATGATGAAATTTTATTAGGTGACCCTTCTTTTGATGAATTTGCATAAGGAGTTCCCAGTGCAAGATTATCTAATGCTTTTTCTGCAGTTATATTTTCAGGAAAATAACGAGTGGTATATGTTTTACTAAAACTTCTCTGATCCTTCATTTCCTGGCCCACCATAACCTGAAAATCGTGAATTGTATTGATTTTGAAGTTATAATTCAACACATTATTTAATTGTGTACGCGGACTTTGAGTCATTTGCCAGCCCACTACCGGCAGTCCTCCATTAGCATTTGCAGTACCAGTGTCAAGACCCCAAAAACGACCGTCTTCTTCATACTGATATTCAAAACCGAATGAACTGCGAAAACTTAATCCTTTCATTATGTTCCATGTTAATGCTCCCACTGTATTGAATGTACGTTTGGTGCGCTCACGATAATTTCTTTCAGCTTCCTGCATCGGATTGAAACGTGTAACAGGCTCATAATCTTCAGGGTCAAAATAGGTATCATCTTCAGGTAATGTCATATAATCCTGTAAGCCAAGTGTTGGTGCCTGACGTATTGCGCTAAGCAAGCTAACGCCCTCTGTACCTGATCCGTCAATTGTCTGATTTATAAAACGGGACTGGAATTCAAAAGTAAATTTATCAGACAGTTTTGTATTAAGTGTCAGGTTCATGTTGGTCTGCTTTAAACCAGTTCCTACCAATACCCCAGGCTGATCCTGATTCGTTACAGCAAACTTAAATTTGGTTTTTTCATTACCTCCATTCATACTAAAATCAATGTATTTAGTAATCGGGTTAGTACCAAAAATTTCGTCCTGCCAATCTGTTCCTTTGTCTCCTTTATAAATATACATTTCATTAGCCTGTCCGTAACGATTGTAAAAAGCAGTTGGATTTGAGGTTCTTCCTCTTTCATACTCATACTGCATCATAACATATTCATATGGATCCATTACATCCAGACGGTTCGCTAAAGTTTTTACCTGCATATAACTGTTTATATTCACAGAAACCCTTCCTACTTTAGGATTTTTTGTAGTCACCAAAATAACCCCGTTAGCACCACGGGCACCATAAATAGCCGTAGATGCAGCATCTTTTAATACTTCTACCGATTCGATATCTGTTGGCGGAATATCATTTAGTGTAGCAACCTCAAAACCATCAACCAAAATTAAAGGTGAATTGTCCTGAGTAATAGAACCTCCTCCACGAACTCGTATCATGATTTCAGAACCCGGAGAACCGTCAGCCGAAGTAATCTGAACCCCCGGCATTTTACCTACCAATGCTTCCGCTACAGAACTGGTTGGAACTTTTTCTAATACTGTTCCTTTTATACTCGAAACAGCTCCGGTCAGGTTTGCACGTTTTTGCGTACCGTAACCAATTACCACTACTTCATTCAATTCACTAGTTGATTCCTTCATTTCAATGTTAATTCCGGAGGTACGTCCATTTAAAGGTACCGTTATATCTTCCAAACCAATGAACTTAACCACCAAAACAGCGGTTTTAGGGTTTGTCACTTTTATGGAAAATTTTCCGTCAAAATCACTGGTGGTGTTAGATTTTTCATTCTTTACAATAATTGTTGCACCGGGAATAGAGCCCATTTTATCTCTCACCACTCCCGTCACAGTTTCCTGAGCATAACCGCCAATCGCAAAGAACAAGACGATTAACGTGCTCATGATATGTTTTTTTATCATCATAACTACTATATTTTATTTTGATTTAGATTTGTTTTCAAATCTGTTCAATTGGATTTTATTTATTTGGTCTGAACAACTCCATTAATGGTTACTACATAATCTTTAATGATTGGCGTATCCGGATCATTCAGGTTAAAATCGATATTAGTAACTCCATTTCCTAGAATTGGAAAAGAGCCTTCAATTTCTTTTGTTTTTACCACAACCAGATCGGCAGTCATAAACTCTATACGAATAGTAACATTATTCGCCGCCTCATCAGTCTGAAATACAATAAAATCATCTAAGTAGTTAATTCCTCCTGTGGTCGTTTTCTTAGATCTGGAAACCGACATATCTCCTTGTACATAAGTTTCGTCAGAGACTTTGTATCCATTACGTTTTACAGAAACGGTTGTTTTTATAACAGCATAACTTGGATCGGCTACAATGTCTTTTGATTTCAGACGCAAAGTCCCTGTTCTGGTAAGAATGTTTAGATTAAGTTTTTCCTCAAATGGTGTTGCATAAGGAACCGCAGCCGATAAGTTTACTTTTTGATCAGCATTGACTGACTGAGGAACAACAAAATCATTTAGGTTAACTGGTAAAAGCACCATTTCTGCAGGAATATCAGATGCAATAAACTTGTAGCTTCCTTTCTCAAGAGCAAAACGATAAAGTGAACTGTAATTACCGAAATAATCGCCGTTGTCTTTATAAATAAAAATAGGTCTTGTTGAAATACCTACATTTATATTCCAGGGATTTCCATTCAGCTGAAGCGCATAATCTCTTACAACCGAAGGCTCATACTTCATTTCGTCACTTGAACAGGATCCCATCATAAAAAGAAGCAATAATGCTCCGGGTATCAGGCTTTTCATTTTTTTCATATTCGTATAATTTAAAAATGAAAACTGCTTCCCTTTTGGCCGGCACAGGTGACTTTCGGCACGACCGTATCTAATAGATTAAAAATGCTAATTTGTTTCATAAGCTTGGTTTTAATGGTTAGTTAAGAATTAGTTAAAAACTTATAGGTTATGGGGCAAAACTATAAAGAGGGAATCTGAATTGGGTGTAAATATTGCTTTTCGAAGAGGGTTAAATCGCTATTTTAGCCTGTCTTTACTAATGATTAATCAATTATTTAAGATATTTTTTACATACTTTAAAAAAATAAATAGCAATAAAAACATATTCAATCAATCCTACATCAAAAAGCTACTTTACATTTCTATTATCAGACAGGCGGAGTCGAATCCATTCCAGTTTCATAAGCTTTCGACTAAGTTTATCCTGAACAAAACCAAATGAACTAGGGTGATACTTAAACTTTAGTGATATCCAATGGGTTAGTGATATAAAAAAACAAACCCTTTACGAAAGAGTAAAGGGTTTGCGCATTAAACTAAAATAAACTTAAACTATAAACTATCTTTCTGGTAAAACTCCTTTACCATTAATTTTGAATCGTCCGTTTTGGGTGTCGTCAGAACCGTCAGGCTGTTTTCCACCTGCTGAAATGGTAAACCATCCAGTTTCAATTACACGCTGGCCTTTTTTATCTATTAGAGACAATTGTCTTGGAGTAATGGTGAAACGAACCGTTTTTGATTCTCCTTTTTTCAGACTGACGCGTTCGAAACCTTCCAGCTGAATTATAGGACGGGGAGTTGATGCTTTTTCATCTTTTAAATACAATTCAACTACCTCATCTCCGTCACGTTCACCGATATTCGTTACATCAACAGAAACTTCAAAATCTTTTTCAGAAGATGGATTCGCCGGGAATTTTAAATTGCTGTATTTGAATTTGGTATAACTTAAACCAAATCCAAAAGGGTACAACGGTTTTTTATCAAAATAGCGATACGTACGGCCTTTCATATTATAATTTTCGAAAGACGGAAGCTGATCAACCGATTTATAATAAGTCACCGGAAGTCGGCCGGCAGGATTGTAATCTCCAAAAAGCACATCAGCAATTGCATTACCCCCTTGCTGTCCCGGATATCCTGCTGTTAAAATTGCAGGCACATTGTCGTTGGCCCAATTGATTGAAAGTGCGCTTCCGTTTATTAAAACCAGAACGACTGGTTTGCCGGTTGCAATCATCGCTTTCATCAATTCTTCCTGATTAGCCGGTAAGTTAAGGCTTGTGCGGTCTCCACCTTCAAAGCCATCTGCTTCTACCTTCATTTCTTCTCCTTCAAGACGTTCGTTTAATCCCAAAACCAAAACTACAGCGTCTGCCTGATTTGCTGTCTTAATAGCTTCCTGTAAAATGTTTTCTTCTGGTTCAGCCCATAAAAGCTGTGCGATGGCATCACCATAGAAGTTTTGGTATTTAACCTCGATTTTATATTTCTTTCCGGCTTCTAACTGAATTTTCTGTGGACGAATGCGCGGGTGGTGATTGTTTTTTCCTCCGGTATTTTTTCCACCTTCAATTTCAACAGTCATAAAAGGTTTTGACCATTCGGTGATATTGTAAGTTCCGGATTTTGGAGCTACAAGATAACCGGTCCATCTAACACTGTAATTACCCATTTTCATGCGGGAATCCGGTGTGTCGATATTCCAGTGGAAATCAATATTATCGTCTGTGCGGGTAAAAAGTGGTTTCCCTTCCCATTTAGAATTATCAAAATATTCAGCGGTTAAGCCTTGTGTGCCGTTTTCATTCTGAAAATAAATAGACGGAATGACTTTCATAGCAGGAACTCCTTTCGCAAGATCAGTTCCTTTTGCGTATAAAACCTTGGAATTAGGTTCCAGTTTGTTCTGGATTCCTTTTAATACAGAAACCGGATTGCTTGGAATACCGCTGTAATTTCCCCATAACGACTGTACATCATTTGCATTAGGACCTATTACGGCAATTGTTTTTGTCTCTTTCGAAAGTGGCAGTGTATTGTTTTGGTTTTTCAAAAGCACAATACTTTTTTGAGAAGCGATACGTGCCAGATAGTCGTGAGCGGAGTTGTTGTTTGCCGAATATGGAATCTGGGCATAAGGTACAATTTCCTCCGGATCGAACATTCCTAATTTGAAACGGGCGGTAAACAAACGTTTTAATGTAATGTCAATATCTGCCTCTGTAAGTAATTTACGGTCAAGAGCTTCTTTTAATGATTTATAACTGCTTCCGCATTCCAGATCCAGACCTTCTTTTACAGCCAGAGCAGATGCAGTAGCAGCATCACTGGTAATCTTGTGGTGTTTCCAGATATCGGTAACAGCACCGCAGTCTGATACGATATAGCCATTAAATCCCCATACATTTCTAAGAATATTGAATAGAAACGGACTGGCACTTGCAGACTCGCCTCTAAAACGGTTATAAGCGCCCATTACCGAATATACATGACCATCTTTTACCAAAGTACGAAAGGCAGGAAGATAAGTCTCATAAAGATCGATATCGCTGGTTTCTGCATTGAACTCGTGACGTGATGGTTCAGGTCCTGAGTGAACTGCGAAATGCTTGGCGGTAGCTATAACTTTCAGGTATTTTTCATTAGTACCCTGAAGACCATTTACGAAATTAAGTCCTAACTGGCCGGTAAGAAACGGGTCTTCACCATAAGTTTCATGTCCGCGTCCCCATCGCGGATCACGGAAAATATTGATGTTCGGAGACCAAAATGTCAATCCCTGATACATGCCATGCTGGCCGCGTCTTAAGTATTCGTGATGTTTGGCACGGGCTTCATCAGAAATGGCACTGGCAACATCAAAAATTAACTGTCGGTCCCAGGAAGATGCGATTGAAATAGATTGTGGAAAAACAGTTGCATATCCTGCACGGGCAACACCATGCAGCGATTCGTTCCACCAGTTGTATTCGGGTACACCAAGGCGTGTGATAGCCGGAGAAGAATCCATCAACTGGCTGATTTTTTCATCTATAGTCATTCTCGATACAAGATCGTTAACACGCTGCTCAGTTGTTAAATTAGGATTGTTAAATGGAAACTTTTCCTGCGCATAAGTGTTTAGTGCCAGAAAGTTCAGCACAAACATGAGACGATATACTTTTCTCATAGAGGTCTTTTAAAAATATTTTGGTTGATAGTTAATAAAAGTAACCGATTCAATATGAAATCTGTTTAATGTTATTTATTAAAATTGATTTGACACATAGAAACATAGAGTTTTAGTTTAAAAAAGGTTATAAAAAAAGAAATTTGTTTCTTCACACAGCTATGTGTATTTAATTTAGTGAAACGTCTTTTTTTAGTTTACAAAATCTATGTTTCTATGTGTTTAATAATCTCTTTCAATAAATTTGAATTACCAATTACTTTATCTATAGCAAAATTAGATGTTTCTATTTTTCAGCTTGGGATAAATTGCTATTTGAAGGATGTTATAAAGCTTGTATCGATTTTTTTAATTTTTACTAAAAAGATGAAGTAGGTACAAATAACTATTTAGAGGGTGGTATTTAGCTACTGACAGGGTGTATTTTAGGTTCAGAAGAGAATTTTGATATTTTTGTGTTTTGCTTACGCTAATAAAAATTTAAATGCTGAAACGAAACCTAATTGTAGTCTTTTTTTATTTAAGTGCTTTATGTATGGCTCAGCCATCTGGTATCCTGACTCATTTTTCACACGATGTAAAGTTGAGTCAGTCCCGTATTCTGGATATTCAGCAGGATAAAAAAGGATTTATCTGGCTGGGTACTTTTAATGGACTGATTCGTTATGACGGGAGTACCTTTCAGAAATTCAGGGTAGAACAGGGGGATTCTTTAAATTTAATTTCGAATAGGGTATCTAAATTTAAGTTTGATAACAATGGACGTATCTGGATTCAGTCTGAGCAAAACAATGTTTATTATTTCGACAGAGAAAATTTAAGTTTTCATTATCCGCTTGAAGGAAAATCAGCAGAGGAGAATGATTTTGAAAAGTTCAAAGTTATGCCTTCTGGAAGAGTATGGCTTTTTCCTCAGAATAAAAAGCATCTGATTGTTTTTGAAACTAATAAAAAAGTTCGAAAAATTGTTTTTGATCCTGCAAAACATTCGGGTAAAGTTCACGATGTTTTTGAAGATACTTTAGGGATAACCTGGATTTTGACAGATAATGGTATCTGCAGGTTAAAAAAGGGAAATGCAGAACCTGAATATTTCTTTGTGAATATGACAGGGCAGCCTGGAAAATCGTATTCGTATATTTCTTTTATGGAAACCAAAGAGGATATATGGTTTGGTGGCGCCCGTGGAAAACTTACACGTTATTCTAAAAAGACAAGTACCTTTTTTGATTTTAATCTAAATGTACAAGAAGATATTGTTCAGGCAGAACTTGTCGCGGGTACCAAAATATTGTTGGTTTCGCGTGGAAATGACTTTTATTTTTATGATACAAAAACCGGAAAACTGGATGTTTACAATAGCAAAACACTAGCAGGTTTTCCAGGTAAGAAAATCAATTATCTGGGATCGACACGCTCGCGTTATTTTTGGTTTGAGGTCTATGATTCGGGTGTTTACCAATTCGATTTGACAACCAGAACAGCAAAATACATGAAAGTAGATTCGGGGGATCCTGCTACTGTTGGAATCGAAAGAAAAAGCTTCCTGCTTAACTCGCCTGACGGAACAGTCTGGATCCAGTCTAATAATGAGCCGTTTGCTTACTGGGATGAAAAGCAAAATAAATTATGTTCTATAATTCGTTGTATTAAGGAATCCAGAGAGACTGTATCAGATGTGATGCATACTGCCATGTTTGACCGGTTAGGAAACTTGTGGTTTTGCTCTTATAAACAGGGATTGGACCTCATCACTTTTAGTAATTCTAATTTTTCGACATTAAATCTGAATTCATCAAATAATGGGCACAAACACAATGTCAGAAGTTTGATGACAGATAATAAGGGAAATATCTGGGTCGCCAGCCGAACTGAAAAAATTACCCTTTTCAACTCTCAAAAAAAGAGAGTCGGTGTATTGGGAGCAGATGGAACATTGTCTCCTTCCGGTCCGGGCTGGGGGGCAGATGTTTACAGTATGATGCAGGATACCAAAGGAAGGATATGGGTAGGAACACGGGGGAACGGTTTGTTTTGTCTCCTGCCTGCTGCACAGTCTTTTAGATATAAAGTGATCCATTATAAATATGATGAAAAGAATCGCTACAGTATAAATTCAGATAATATTTTTAAAATTTTTCAGGCATCAACCGGTCAGATTTATGTAGCGACATGGGGTGGCGGAATCAACCTCATCAGTGAATCGGGCAATGATATTCGTTTTATTAATTACAACAACGAGCTAAAAAGCTATCCGATAAAAACGGCTGATAAAGTTCGTTCGATAGTCGAAAGTAAAGACCATAAATTGTTTTTTATTTCCTCTTATAAATTGTTTTCTTTTCCCGGAGGAAATGTAAATGCGGGGAAATTGCTTTTTAAAGAATATCCACAGGTTTCAGGGAATGATATTTTGGATGTACTGATAACTCATGATAATCAGATAGCGCTGGCAACGAACGGAAAAGGTTTGATATTAACTGCAGTAGATAAAAAAGATCAGTTGAAGGTAAAGTCCGTATGGAATGAGACTATCGTGTTTCCGGTTGAAGGGGTTGTATCTATGCAGGAGGATAAAGCCGGTAAAATTTGGCTAATGAGTGATAATCAGGTTGTGCGGTTTGATCCTAAAAGAAATACTGCCGAAACTTTTCCTGAACTAAAATCGCTTATTGGGACAGAAATATTTTCGGAAGCAACAAAATGCCGTCTTGCAAATGGTGAAATTGTTGTAGGGTACTCAAATGGAGCGATTTATTTCAAACCTGAAGCTATTAAACCATTCTATTTTAAGCCTTATCTGGCAATATCCGGATTTTGGGTTAATAATAAAGAACTACATGAAATAAATCCGGATACTCCAAAGAACCCTGATCTGCTTGAAGAAGTTACGCTGAAGCATGATCAGAATTTTTTCAGGATCCAAATTTCTGCTCTGGATTATCTTAAAAGTGAAGGCATTGTATATCGTTATAAACTGGAAGGAATCGATAAACAATGGAATTATATCAAAGGAGGACAGTCGATTAATTATACCAATTTAGGCAGGGGAGAATATACGCTATTGGTGTCTTCTACCAATGGGCACAATTTATGGGTAGATAACGAAAGGCAGATAAAAATTACGATTAGGCCTTCTATCTGGGGAACAAATTTTGCTTATTTCTGTTATCTGTTACTGGCTATTGGACTGTTTGTATTAATTCGCCGTGCTATTTTAACCATTTTAAAATTGCGTAATGATGTGGAATTGCAGAAACAAATGGGCGAATTAAAACTGAAATTCTTTACCGATATTTCGCATGAAATCCGTACTCCTCTTACCATGATTACAGCACCTTTGGAACTGATGCTTTCAGATGATAATATAAAAGATTCGGTAAAAGGACAGCTTCGTATTATTGAAAAAAACAGTAATAAGCTGCTTAATCTCGTGAGTCAGATTTTAGATTTGAGAAGAATTCAGGACAGAAAACTGGTTGTGAGTGAAGTGAATTTGGGAGACTTTGCTACTAAAATGTGTGAAAACTTTACCGAAATGAGTATTCAGCACGATATATTACTAAAGGTAAATGTTAGTATCTCAAATTCAAATATATGGGCAGATCCGGACAGCCTGGATAAAATTTTAATCAACCTGCTTTCCAACGCCTTTAAATATTGTAATAAAGGAGATACAATTGAGGTTATTGTAGAAGAAACTGAAAAACAGGTTTCCCTAAAAGTGGCTGATAACGGTCCCGGAATTAACCCGTTGCTTCAAAAACGATTGTTTGTGCGGTTTTCAAATTATAATGAAAACCCACATAACCCAAGTACAGGAATTGGTCTTTCTATTGTGAAAGATCTCACAGATAAGCATGGAGCAGATATATTTGTTGAAAGTACACCGGGTAAAGGAAGCTGCTTTCAGATTGATTTTTTAAAAGGATATAAACATTTTACTGAAGATGTGGATATTTTGCTGGAGGAAACAGATGAATATGTACAGGAAGATGTGAAAATTGAAACCGAATCTGATTCGGTACTTTTTGAAGAAGAGGTACGAGAAATGCCTGTTGGTCTTATTGTAGAAGATGACCCGGAATTGAGAGGGTTTATCGTTTCGGTTTTAGAAAAGGAATATACAATTTATGTAGCAGAAAATGGTACTGAAGGCTATTTGAAAGCAGCAGAATTATCTCCCGATTTTATTATCAGCGATATTATGATGCCGGAAACAGACGGTATAGAAATGCTTAAATTAATCCGCAATAATTTTGCTGTCAGTCATGTTCCGGTTATTCTGCTGAGTGCAAAATCATCGATAGAAAGCAAACTGGAAGGAATGGAATACGGTGCTGATGACTATATTACCAAGCCTTTTAATGTGAGTTTTTTAAAGGCAAGGGTAAAAAATGTCCTGCAGCAGCGTCTTCGCCTGCAGCGTTTATATTCTACTGGTAATATCACTGAAATTGCGGAAGAGGAACCATTGCAAATTTCTAATAAGGATAATAAATTCATGGTTCAGGTGATTAAACTCGTAAAGGAAAATATGTCTAAAACAGATTTTTCTGTTGATGAATTAGGAAGGTTAATGTGCATGTCGCGTGCGAGTTTCTTTAATAAACTGAAACATATTACCGGCGTTTCTCCAGTTGTTTTTATTCGCGATATGAGACTCAGTGAAGCTGCCGAACTGATCAAAAACGAAGACTTACTAATCAAGGAAATTTGCTTTGAAGTTGGTTTTAATGACCTTAAATATTTCGGAAAGTGCTTCAGGGCAAAATTCAATCAGACACCGGCTGAGTATCGAAGACAGTTTCGTTAAAAATTCAAATATTTAAGACTGATAGTGTAAGAAGGGCTTCGACTCCATTAACTATTTACAAATATTCATTTTAAGTACACTGCTAAAGATAAAAATCCTATTTTTACAGTCGTGAAACTTACAAACACCATATTATCAATCATAATCCTGATACTTTCATGTATGCCATGCGCAGACATGGAAGTGAATAGTATTGCGCATAATAAGGCTGAATTCGCATCAAAACACGATAATCATTCACACAATAAAGAAAATGATTTGTGTTCACCGTTTTGTATTTGCAGCTGCTGTGGTTCACAAATGGCAAGTTACTCACAGCCTTTGATGATTAATTTCCCTGTTGTTTCTAAAGACATTAAAAAACAGTTACCTGATTACAAATCTATTTTTTCTTCCAATTTCTGCGGAAGTATCTGGCAGCCGCCTCAATTAGTATAATGATGCCCGAGTAATTCGGGTTAGAAAATTGTGCTTTGGCACGAACAACGGCAAATATTCTGTTTGCCTATTTCTAATTCATTATATATTTTCAATGTTAGACAAGATTATACAATTCAGTATAAAGAATAAGTTCGTTATACTGCTATTTACCCTTGTGCTTTTGGCCTGGGGCACTTATTCCATTAAGCAATTACCGCTTGATGCTTTACCTGATGTGACCAATAATCAGGTACAGATTATTACCACCGCTCCTACTCTTGCCAGTCAGGAAGTCGAGCAATTAATAACTTATCCACTTGAACAAGCTGTAAAAACCATTCCCAAAGTAATTGAATTGCGAAGTATTTCACGCTTTGGACTTTCTGTCGTAACGGTTGTATTCAAAGATGAAGCCGATATTTATTGGGCAAGAGAGCAGATTTTTCAACGATTAAAGCAGGCAGAAGAAAACATTCCGAAATATGCAGGTTCTCCTGAATTAGCACCAATCACGACCGGTCTTGGTGAAATTTTCCAATATGATGTGTATGCCAAAAAGGGCTATGAAAGCAAATACGACGCCATAAAACTGAGGACTATTCAGGATTGGATCATTATTCCGCAACTACAGGGAGTCGAAGGCATTGCCGAAGTAAGCAGCTGGGGCGGAAAACTAAAACAATACGAAATCGCCGTTGATCCTAACACACTCAATAGTCTGGGAGTTACAATTACAGAGATTTTTGAAGCTTTAGAAAAAAACAATCAAAATACCGGAGGGGCTTATATCGAAAAAGACGAATATGCTTATTTCATTAGAGGAGTCGGTATGGCTTCGGGAATAACTGATTTACAAAATGTAGTCATCAAAAACCGAAACGGTGCACCTGTTCTCGTTCGTGATGTCGCATCTGTTCGTGAAGGCATTGCATTGCGCTACGGAGCCTCAACCAAAGACGGCAAAGGCGAAATAGTAAGCGGACTGGCTTTAATGCTTAAAGGTGAAAACTCAAGCGCCGTTGTCGAAAGAGTAAAAGAAAGAATGGTACAAATCAATAAAACACTTCCTGAAGGCGTTGTTGCAGAACCTTTTATTGACAGAGGAAAACTGGTCGATAATGCCATTGGAACTGTGACAAAAAATCTTGTAGAAGGAGCATTGATAGTCATATTCGTTTTAATACTATTCCTCGGAAACCTTCGTGCAGGCTTGATCGTTGCTTCTGTGATACCGTTATCGATGCTTTTTGCGGTGATACTGATGAATTATTTTGGCATAAGCGGAAATCTAATGAGTCTGGGAGCAATTGATTTCGGAATTATAGTCGACGGTGTCGTAATCATTGTAGAAGCCACAATGCATCATCTGGCAAACATCAAAAGAAAGGCAGCACTGACTCAGGAAGAAATGGACATTGAAGTCTATTTATCTGCTTCCAAAATCAGAAACAGTGCTGCCTTTGGCGAAATCATTATTCTGATTGTGTATCTGCCAATATTAGCATTGGTAGGAACCGAAGGAAAAATGTTCAAACCCATGGCAATGACCGTTGGATTTGCAATTATTGGGGCTTTCGTACTATCGCTGACGTATGTACCTATGATGACTTCCTTATTCTTATCTAAAAAAACAGAGCATAAACCTAATTTCAGTGACAGAATGATGGTATGGTTTGAAAGTAAATATACACCGTTATTGAACAAAGCACTAGATATGAAAAAAACGGTTCTTCTGGTTTCAGTAGGATTATTTGCATTAGCCTTCTTTACTTTCCAAAATATGGGAGGTGAATTTATACCTACCATTGAAGAAGGCGATTTAGCCATCAATACCACAATTATGACAGGAAGCTCTTTGAGTCAGATGGTAGAAACGACTACTAAATACGAGAAGATTTTGAAAGCTAAATTTCCTGAAATCAAAACTATTGTAGCAAAAATCGGAAGCGGTGAAATTCCGACCGACCCAATGCCAATTGAAAGTGCTGATTTGATTATTGTTCTAAAAGATAAAAAAGAATGGACTTCAGCCGATAATTGGGAAGATTTAGCAAATATGATGAAAGAAGAAATGGAAGCTATTCCCGGAGCCAATATCGAAATTTCCCAGCCTATCCAAATGCGTTTTAACGAACTGATGACAGGAAGCCGAAGCGATATCGCCATCAAGATTTTTGGTGATGATTTGGAGGTTTTAGACAATAAAGCCAAAGAACTTATCGGAAAAATCAGTTCCATTGACGGTATCGGTGATTTGAAAGCCGATAAAGTAACAGGATTGCCTCAAATCACGGTGAAATACGATTACCATAAAATTGCCTTGTATGGACTGAATATTAACGATATCAATCAAATTATCCGTTCCTCATTTGCCGGGGAAAGTGCCGGAAAAATTTATGAGCAAAACAAACGTTTTGACATTGTAGTCCGGTTAAATAAAGACAATCGGGCGGATATCTCAGATGTAAGCAATTTGTTTATCCCGTTACCTAATGGACAACAGATTCCGCTTTCACAGGTAGCCACAATCAGTTATGAACAAGGACCGGTTCAGGTTAGCCGTGAAGACGGAAAAAGGAGAATTACCGTTGGTTTAAATGTCCGTGGGCGTGATATCAAAAGCGTAGTCGAAGAAATTCAGGAGAAACTCAAAACCAACTTTAAGCTTCCTGCGGGTTATTATATTACCTATGGCGGACAATTTGAAAACCTGATCGAAGCTAACAAAAGGCTTTCGGTGGCACTTCCTATCGCTTTAGGATTGATTATGGTATTGCTTTATTTTACATTCAAAAGTATCAAACAGTCATTACTGATTTTTACTGCCATTCCTCTTTCTGCGATTGGAGGCGTTTTTTCGCTTTGGTTACGTGGCATGCCTTTCAGTATTTCGGCAGGAATTGGTTTTATTGCTTTATTCGGCATCGCTGTTTTAAACGGAATCGTATTGATCTCCTATTTCAATCAGCTCAAAACAGAAGGAATTACTGATCCGCTTCAAAGAGTTTTAATCGGAACCAAAACGAGATTACGCCCCGTATTAATGACGGCCGCTGTGGCATCTTTAGGATTTATGCCAATGGCACTTTCAACAAGCGGTGGTGCGGAAGTTCAAAAACCTTTGGCAACCGTAGTTATTGGCGGATTACTTTCGGCAACATTGCTTACACTGATTGTATTACCGATACTTTATTTATTATTCGAGAACGGAATTAAAAGAAAAAACAGAATGAAAACTCCAATAATTACAATAATCGTTTTACTGATAAGTACCTTTTCTTTTGCTCAAAATACCCAAACCGTAAGCTTAGAACAGGCTCTTGATTTAGCAAAAAAAAATAATGCGACACTTAAAATAGCTGATAAAGAAATCGAAAAACAAAACGCTTTGAAGAAAACGGCTTTTCAGCCCGATCCTTTACAGATTCAGTATCAGGGCGGACAGTTCAATAGTGCTGATTACGACCATAATGTTTCGGTTCAGCAATATTTCCCTATTGGAAAAATAACGAAAGCCAATAGGCAATTGCAGGAAGAATTAGCAAAACTGGCTGAAAAACGCAAAGCAATATCTGAGTATGAGATTGAAAAAGCGGTGACTTTATCCTTTTATCAATATCTATACGGAATTGAACTCCAAAAGCTGAACAACGAACTGAATACGATTTATACTAAATTCCTTAAGAATGCAGAACTGCGTTTCAAGACAGGCGAAAGTGGTAATATTGAAGTCATCAGTGCAAAAGCAAAAGTGAAAGAAATCGAAACCATCAAAGCACAGATTGAATACGATCTGGCAATTTATCAAAAACAGCTGCAGTATTTTGTACAAAGCGATAACATAGTCATTCCTGATGTAACTTCTCCTTTGCAATACAAAAATACAATTGATGTGAATTCATCTAAAGCAGAAGGTTTGGTAAACGATTATTATTCACAGCAGATTTTGGTCAGCCAAAAAGAAACAGATGTCTTTAAAGCACAGAAAATGCCCAAATTAGGAGTTGGCTATTTTGCCCAAACGATTGACACTGAATCACTTTTTCAGGGATTTACGGCAGGTTTACAGATTCCTCTTTTTGGCAGGGTAAATACAGCCAGAACCAAAGCCTCAGAAATCAGTGTTTCACAGTCTCAAATGGAACTGGACCGAAATAAATTAGCCCTAAAACTAAAAAAAGAAGAATTACAGAATGAATTTGACAAACAGCAAAAAGCACTGCTGTATTATCAAAACGAAGGTTTAGAATATGCAGATCAGATTATCAATACGGCGCAAAAAAGTTATGCTAATGGTGATATGAGTTATTGGTCGTACATCAGTTTTTTGAATCAGGCCATTGACATCAAAAAACAAAATGCCGAAGCGGTTCATTTATACAATCAAAGCGCTATTCAGCTGCGGTTTCCATCCATTCCTAACAATTAATTTAATATAAAATGAAAAATATAATCGTTAATAAAATATCTCTGCTTCTGCTTTTAAGCACCTTTTTCTTATCCGTTTCCTGCGGAGAAAAGAAAACAGAAGAAGAGCACACTGAAGAGCAATCTGAGACTGAAGTATCTTTAACCCAAAAACAGGCTGAAACTATCGGAATTGAAACCGGAAGTATTGAAATGAAAAACCTCAATACCATCATCAAAGCCAATGGCTACACTGCCGTACCGCCACAAAACAGAGCTGATGTTTCGACACTGATCGGCGGTGTTATAAAAGATATTTTTGTATTGGAAGGAACTTATGTTTCTAAGGGCAAAACTTTGGCAACTATCCAAAATTTAGAAGTTTCTGAAATGCAGGAAGAATATCAGTCAGCCGTAGCAAATATTGAATATCTGGAACAGGAATTCAAACGCCAAAAAACGCTGAGTGAAGAAAATGTCAATCCACGAAAAACATTTCAGGAAGTAAAATCAAAACTGGCTTCTGAAAAAGCAAAAGCCCAGGCTGCCAAAAACAAATTACAGGCATTGAATGTTAATCCAAAAGGCAGTACTTCTTTGGTTCCGATTATCGCTCCAATAAGCGGTTATGTGGGGAAAATCAGTATTACCAAAGGGGCATTTGCAGAAACTGGTGTAACTTTGTTTGAAGTAGTTGATAACAGTCAGATGCATCTCGACCTGAATGTATTCGAAAAGGATTTAGGCAAAATCTCCATCGGTCAGGAAGTTGATTTTATATTGACGAATCAATCGAATAAAGCCATTAAAGGCAAAATATTCGGTATCAATAAATCGTTTTCCAACGAAAGCAAAACCGTTGCTGTTCATGCTAAAATTAATCCGGGCAATACTAAAGATTTAATTCCTGGAATGTATGTTGCGGCGAATATCAATATTTTGAACCAGACAGTTCCTGCATTGCCAAAAGAGGCTATTGTAAAAAACGGAGAAAAGTACTTTATTTACATTGAAGAATCTGGTCACGAAGAAGTTGCAAAAAAAGAAGAAACACATAAAGAAGGAGAAAATCACAAAGAAATTCATTTTAAAGCTATTGAAGTTGCAGTTGGAACAACCGATTTAGGCTATACCGAAGTGAAACCAACCGAAGAAATTCCTTCAGATTCCAAAATTGTAATTAAAGGTGCTTTTTATCTGTTAGCGCAATCAAAAGGCGGTGGTGAACACGAACATTAAAAAATTGAAAATATGGAACATAAACACCTACATGATACAGAGAACGAACAGTCTTGTTGTACCGGAGAGCAAAAAATCCATATCCAAACGGATGCACATGATGGCTGTTGTTCTTCCAAAAAACATAAACACTCAGAGCATGACGGCCATAATCATGACCATAGTCATAATGCAGATGAAAGCACATTTCAAATGTTTCTGCCTTCGGTTATTTCTTTAATATTATTAATCATTGCTATAGGTTTTGACAATTATTTCACACCAAATTGGTTTGCAGGCTGGACACGAATAATCTGGTATGTTGTAGCTTATGTCCCTGTTGGTTTTCCTGTTATCAAAGAAGCGATAGAAAGCATTAGGTATAAAGATCTTTTTTCTGAATTCCTGTTGATGGTTATTGCGACTCTGGGGGCTTTTGCCATTGGTGAATATCCCGAAGCGGTAGCTGTGATGCTTTTTTATTCTGTTGGAGAAGTGTTTCAAGCCTTAGCTGTAACAAGAGCTAAATCAGACATTAAATCCTTACTGGATCAACGGCCCGATGAAGTTACTATTTTAGTTGGTTCTGACCCTAAAACGATAAAAGCTCCAGATGCCAAAATTGGTGATACTATTCAATTAAAGGCAGGGGAGAAATTAGGTCTGGATGGTGAATTAATCTCTGATACGGCTTCGTTCAATACTGCTGCTTTAACCGGAGAAAGCAAACCTGACACTAAATCCAAAGGCGAAACTGTTTTGGCCGGAATGATTAACCTGAATAAAGTTTCGCAGGTAAAAGTTACCACAGGATATAACGACAGTAAACTTTCCAAAATTTTAGAATTGGTACAAAATGCTACTGCGCAAAAAGCACCAACCGAATTATTCATCAGGAAGTTTGCCAAAATCTACACTCCTATTGTGGTTCTACTGGCTGTTTTGATTACGTTCCTGCCTTATTTGTTCGTAGCTGAATATGTCTTTGCAAACTGGCTGTATCGTGCCTTGATATTCCTTGTTATCTCCTGTCCTTGCGCATTGGTAATTTCTATTCCGTTAGGTTATTTTGGCGGAATTGGAGCTGCAAGTAAAAATGGAATTCTGTTCAAAGGAAGTAATTTTCTTGATGCGATTGCAACTATCCAAAATGTTGTGATGGATAAAACAGGGACCATGACCGAAGGCGTTTTCAAAGTACAGGAAGTTGTTTTTAATCCACAATTCGATGAAAAAGAAATTCTTCAAATGGTAAACGTTCTGGAAAGTCAAAGCACACATCCTGTAGCGACCGCCATACATGAATACGCAGGTAAAATTGATACTTCTATTAAACTTGAAGATGTTGAAGAAATTCCAGGACAAGGACTAAAAGCAGTTATTGATGGAAAAAACCTTTTGGTAGGCAATTTTAAATTAATGGATACTTTCTCCATTCCTTATGATATTAATCCTCATTCGATAGTTTACACCCTGATTGCAGTTGCTTATGATAAAAAGTTTATAGGTTATCTGACCATTGCCGACAGTATTAAAGAAGATGCGCAGATAACCATCGATAAACTAAAAACACTGAATGTAAAAACCACTATGCTAAGCGGCGATAAGAATTCGGTAGTTCAATTTGTAGCTCAGAAACTCGAAATTGCAAATGCCTATGGCGATTTACTTCCGGAAGATAAGGTGAATAAAGTAAAAGAGATTAAGGCTAAAAATGAAACCGTTGCCTTTGTTGGCGATGGCGTAAATGATGCTCCTGTTGTTGCCCTAAGTAATGTGGGCATCGCCATGGGCGGGCTCGGAAGTGATGCCACCATTGAAACTGCAGATGTGGTAATTCAGGATGACAAGCCCAGTAAAATAGCGATGGCAATTCATATTGGAAAGCAGACCAAAAAAATAGTCTGGCAAAACATTACGCTGGCTTTTGTTGTAAAAGCAGCAGTTTTAATTCTGGGTGCCGGTGGTTTGGCTACAATGTGGGAGGCCGTTTTTGCGGATGTCGGAGTAGCATTATTAGCTATATTGAATGCTGTCAGAATTCAACGCATGAAGTTTTAACTTCGTTTTATTTCAAAGATCATTCATTTAAAAAGCCTGAACAATTCTGCTTCTAACCATCATAAAAAATCAAAAAAGGCATACATTTTTTACAACGTATGCCTTTTCTGTTTTTATGAGAAGGTTCTATTATTTGATAGAACCAATAATATCATATTTAGTAATGATATGGTGATGTCCGTTTTTTAAATCTACCAGAACAGCATCATTTTCTTTGGTAAACAACTTCGAAACTTCTTCAATCGGAGTACCTAATTGTACAATCGGGAACGGTTTACCCATTACTTCCTTGATTGGTTTTTCGGCTACATTTTTATCGGCTACATAACTTCTGAACAAATCTGTTTCATCAACAGAACCTACAAAACCAGTGATATCCACTACCGGAATCTGCGAAATTTTGTATTTACGCATACGCTCGATTGCATGTGAGACCAATTCTTCGGTACGCACTACAATCAGTTCTTTGTCAATATGATCTTTGATAACGTCCTCAGCTTTTGTAACATTTTCATCCAGAAAACCACGTTCACGCATCCAGTCGTCATTAAACATTTTACCTACGTAACGGCTTCCTGAATCGTGAAATAAAACAACAACAACATCGTCCGGTTTAAAATGCTCTTTTAGCTGTAACAGCCCTTTTATACACGCTCCTGCTGAATTTCCAACAAAAATAGCTTCCTCGAGTGCAATTTTTCTGGTATAAACCGCTGCATCTTTATCTGTTACTTTTGTAAAACCATCAATTAAAGAGAAATCAACATTTTTAGGCAAAATATCTTCTCCGATACCTTCTGTGATATACGAATAGATTTCGTTTTCATCAAAAATTCCGGTTTCATGATACTTTTTAAAAACCGAACCATAAGTATCAATTCCCCAGATTTTGATATTCGGATTTTTCTCTTTTAAATATTTTCCAACGCCCGAAATCGTTCCTCCTGTTCCTACACCTACTACAAAATGAGTAATTTTACCGTCTGTCTGTTTCCAGATTTCCGGACCTGTCTGCTCGTAATGTGCAAGAGTATTCGATAAATTATCATATTGGTTCACATACCAGGAATTTGGCGTTTCTTCGGCCAGACGTTTTGAAACCGAATAATACGATCGAGGATCAGTTGGCTCAACATCGGTAGGACAAACGACTACTTTTGCGCCTACAGCACGCAAAATATCCATTTTTTCCTTTGATTGTTTGTCAGACATCACGCAAATCAGCTTATACCCTTTTATAATGGCCACGAGCGCCAGTCCCATTCCGGTATTTCCTGAAGTCCCTTCAATTATGGTTCCGCCCGGTTTTAAGCGTCCGTCAGCTTCGGCGTCTTCTACCATTTTCACGGCCATTCTGTCCTTAACTGAATTCCCGGGATTAAAAGTTTCGACTTTTGCCAGTACCAAAGCATCAATTTCGGCAACAACTTTATTCAGTTTTACTAATGGTGTGTTGCCAATGGTTTCTAAAATAGTATTTGAAAAGTCCATTGTTTATTTAAGTTTAATTATACTTTTAGATAACTCCTACTGAAAGAAATTCCAAACCAAACCAAATCGGATCACGAAATCACGATACGGATTATTTGGAGCAGCGTAATAATTACTATCCGAAAAAGCCGAATTAAAATGTTCTGCTTTTAAGTAAATTCGGGTCTGACGGATTCTTGCGTTCAGAAAAAAGTCAAAGACCGGATAGTTTCCGATTTTTTTGGTATCCTGTACAAAGAACTCCGCAATTACCGGATTATAATCATTTCCATAGTATTCTGTAAAATAACTAAAAATGACTCCCGTCTGAAGATAAAGTGCCTTTTTAAAGAAATGAGAGGAATAATAAAAGGTATTTCTGGTTACAAAATCCGGAACATTTAGAATCTGCTTTGGTCCTTCTGCAGGCTGATCTGATTGTGAAATTTTTTGATACAAAAGTGTATTATCCAAACCAAATTTACCAAATTTAAACTCTTTGTTTGCCTTTAGTGACAGATAATTGATTGTACCTCCGTATTGAAACGGTTTTACAATTTGTTCATGATCCTCAATTTGTTGGTCTGTTGCATCATCTGCAAAATACAAATGATCCGTTAAAACAGTATAACTTGCCTCTGCATTCAGCCATGGAGTATATATCTTGGCACTAAGCAAATTGATTTTTTCATTCTTAAAATCATTAGACCAATTGTACTCTATATAGCTGCTCTGGTAAAGTTCATAATTGTTATTTGGCAGTTTGCTTATGTTTTGGTAACGAAAATCGAATTGGATTTTTTCGTTTAAATTATATTTAAGTTTAGCATCTAAATCTGAAATTGTTTCTTTTGTAATGGATCTTGTAAATAAAAATCTTCCGTTCCATTTATTTTTCTGGTATTCGTATTGCGCTCCAATATTATTAATCTCTCTGTATAAATTGTCATTGACAGCTACTTCTCCGTTGTCATCAAGAATGATACGGTAATATTTATAATTTGAGCGGTAATCATCAATAAAGAAATTAAATTTCCCCAACAGCATATTTTCGTAAGTCAATCCTACTTTGTTGTATAATTTTTCAAAATGAGTCTGATCTTTAATATTGCTGGTAACATAAGACTCCCCAAACCTTTGTACCGATGTGTTACCTACAGTTGACAAAACGGTTGGCTGTTTGTATTCGAAAAATTTATTTTCAAAGTTGAACTGATGTGTAACGTATAAATTATTGCTCGCTTCTTTAGGATTTACTCTGAAAGCATGATCAAAAAAAAGTCTGTTCCCTTTTAAGAAAGATTCAGCATCCGTAAGGTAAACCTGAAGCCGCTGACGATTCTTAAAATCCGGATCTCCGCTTTCAAAATCTTCTGGCGTTGTAATTCCGCCATTCTCTTCATTCAGGATATCCTGATACGCATAATGCAGATATAAAATATAACGCTTATCCGTGGTATTATAACTGGTACCGATTCTAAAATTCCCAACACTCGTTAGCTGGTTAATATATTTCCCTTCAGACCTCAGTCCTCTGTAAGCCCCAAAAAAATTAAGGTTTTTGGATGTATTCAGGGTAATAAACGAATCAACATTTTGCCCTTTTCCCATAGTAGTATTAAAGAACAATTCGGTCAAAGGCGTTGCCACATGATAATAATTAATTTCTTCAGCAGACAAAAAATCAAAGTGCTTTCCCTGAAAACCTATATCCGGAAAAGGCGAAAAATTCGTAAGGCTGTATTGCAAAGTATTATAAGGCTGCCCAATATTAGCAAAAGGCAAAAGTCCGAAATTATCCCTGCGTAGATAGTTATGTCTGTAATCACTCTTTAAGGTTAATGAAGTGTCTACAATTGTGGTATCGTGTTCTATAGTAACGATTTGATATTGCTCAATTTTAGCTATCAGATTTTTTTTCTTTTTTACCGTGTCTGCAATACTCGAATATTCCGAATTCATATCTAAATTCTTTTTAGGAGCTCCTCCCTGAGAAAACAATAAAGATGGTATAACTAATAGGTATAGAAAAAAAAGTATTCTCATTTGATAACGGTATGTATGTATGTATGTAACGATTTTGACAAAATGATAAAGCAAAGGTAAATTATAAATATGTATAAATAAAAAAACACATCAATTTATACGATTGCTTTAGCAAATAGAATAAGAACGTATATTTTTACAGAAAATTTTACAATATTTGTCATCTAAAATTCAAAGAAATGCTTCAGAAAAATTTTTCAGGATTTGTTTTTGAAACCGGAACCGATGAAGCCGGAAGAGGTTGCCTGGCCGGTCCGGTAACTGCCGCAGCTGTAATTTTACCTGCTGATTTTGAACACTCTTTCTTAAATGACAGTAAACAATTATCTGAAAAAATAAGAGAATCTTTGAAACCTATCATTGAAGAAAATGCCATTTGTTTTGCCGTTACTCATTTACATCCCGAAGAAATTGACGAAATAAATATTCTGAATGCTTCCATGAAAGGTATGCAGGAATGCATTTTGAAATTAAACCAGACTCCTGAATTTATTATTGTAGACGGAAACCGGTCTCTGAATGCAAAACTGGGTTTGAAAAATACTTTTGGAAAACAATTCTCTACTACTGAAATTGAACTGCTGAAATCTATTCCGAACCAAAGTATCATAAAAGGAGATTCCAAATTTTTAAGTATTGCAGCGGCTTCTGTTCTTGCAAAAACCTATCGTGATGAATATATGGATAAAATTCACGAAGAATTCCCGATGTACAACTGGAAAAAAAACAAAGGGTATCCAACCAAAGAACATCGAGAAGCCATTAAGAAATACGGTCCGACAAAATACCATCGAATGAGTTTCAGACTGCTGCCTGAACAATTGGAGTTGGATTTTTTTGATCAATAAAAAAGGCTTATCAAAAATCGACAAGCCTTAATTTACTAAAAAATCTATTTTCTAAAACTGATATTTATATCCGAAATCCGGTGAAAAACCAATTTGGTCTTTTTGATTTACACTATTTGTCACTCTGTTATATTCTAAAGCGAAAATATTGGTATGGTTGGTAACGTTTTGCAAATCGATATAAAACTGATGGAATCTCTTTTTGGTTTTGCTGTTGATTTTAAATCCAAACTTCACGTCTAATCTTAAATACGGATCATATTGCTGACTAAAGGCATTAGCATCATCTCTAATTTCATAACCTGCATCCATGGAAGCATCTAAATCAACCGGAGTGTAATAACGTCCGCCTGCTGTGGTAAATTTAGTATCAATAGAAAAAACATTTGTTCTTGCTTTACCCACTTTGAATTCTTTTCCGCCTAAAACATTAAATACATAGCCATTATTAAAAGGAGAATTTCTCTCAATTCCGTCACTGCCTTTATATTTACTTTCGAAAAGTGAAGTTGTAAGCAAGCAATAATATCCGTCGCTAAAAGACTTTTCAAGTGTAAACTCGATTCCCTGATTAAAACCTTTTCCATTACTCACCAAAGAAGTTTTATCAATAGAGAAACCATAATCTGCTCCTTCTGTTAACGAAGAATAGCTGCTTGGAAAAGATTCGACACCTGCTTTATCAATATCCTGATAATAAACCTCTATTTTTCCTCGCCATCTTTTTGCAATCCTTATATCATATCCTAAAACAAAATGCTGACTTTGCACCAAATCTAAATCTTTATTGGTTTGGGTTGGAATACCATTTATCTCTTCGTTCAAAAATAAAATCGGCACAGGTACATTTTGATGGTGGATTCCGTAGCCAAAATTTATACTGTTTCTTCCATTGATGGCGTAAGAAAATGCCAATCTGGGTTCGACTGCAAATTCTTCGTTTATTGAAAAATACTGACCATGAATACCTCCATTAAAAGTAAGTTTTTCAGTAAGTCGAAACTGTGCCTGAGCATAAGGCTGAACAATATTATAATTGGCATCGGTAGAAATAAGCTGTACCAAATCAGGATATCCATCGCCATCATTATCCTGTTGTCTGTCTCTTGACGCTACATTGGCATCGAGATTGTAGTTTTCAAAAAGCAATCCCGTTCTGATGGTTATCTTTTTATTTATTTTTGAATTGAATAAGGTCGAAAATGTAATTCTGTTTTCGTTATTATCATTGTCCTGAAAACGTAATTTATTTTCTTCTGGTGTACCGTAATCATAATAACGATCATTTTTATAAGTGTTACCAGAATTTGCAAACCCTATAATTGTTTTTAGATAAGAGTTATCCCCAATATCCAGATTGTGTTTTACCCCAACAGAAGTAAACTCAGAAGTTACGTAGCCATCTTCATCTTTTGCTGCAAACGGGTCATCTGTATCAATATCTTCTCCCAGAAAATCGATGTTTGAAGCTCCGTAAATCCCAAAAATAGAGAAATTGCCTATTTTATGTTTTCCGAAATCAACATTAAAACTAATGTCGTGATAATTGGGCTGTGCAGCTGTTCCCGCCAAACCTGTAACCCCAACGAAACCATAACGTGCAGCTGCAAGAAAAGAGCCACCCGTTTTGCCTAAAGGTCCTTCGGCCATTACTTCTACTCCGGGATAAGCTCCTACACTCACCATATATTCGTATTCATCCGGATTTCCTTTTCGGAATCCCAGATCAAAAACACCACCAATTGCGTTTCCATATTCAGCAGGAAATGCTGAGGTTAAAAAATCTGAATTTGCCAAAAGATTCGGATTTAATGCAGAAACAGGTCCGCCTGTAGTGGCTAAAGTCGCAAAATGATTTGGATTTGGAACCGGAATTCCCTCTACACGCCATAACATTCCTGAAGGCGAATTTCCTCGAACTACAATATCATTCCTTGTATCGTCTCCCGTTGAAACGCCTGCAAAATTAGATACCAAACGCGCCACATCACTTCTTCCTCCTGAAAAACGGCTTACTTCTTCGGGGCTAAATTGTTTGGTTGAAACTATCGCCATTTTATTAATCGGCTTAGATTTGTTCGAACCGGAAGAAACAACAATTTCATCAAGAGTATTAAACTTTTCAATCATCGAAACTGTTATAAGAACATCTTTACCTGAAGTTACATCGATATCTGAAACAGAAGTACTTTCATAACCAATAAGAGTAATACTTAGATTTTGCCGTCCGGTCGGGACATTTAAAATTTTAAAATTCCCCTGCTCATCAGAGGTTTCCTGAATGTTTTCTGAACCAATTAATTCGATTACAACACCAGAAAGAGGTTTTTCAGATTGTTTGTCAATTATTTTTCCTTTGACAACTCCAGTCTGGGCATAAAAACCCAGGCTAAAAAAGCTTAAAAAAATCAGAAATATACTTTTCATTTTTATTTTGCATTACAGTTATAAAAGCAAAAGTAAAAAGTCGAAATTTCTTAAAAATTGACTTGAGTTAAGATTTACTATTTAAAGTTATACGGGTTCTGATTCGACTTAAACTTTCCGGTTTAACTCCCAGATAACTGGCAATATGCTTGAGTGAAACCCTTTCGACTACTTTAGGACAATATTTTACAAAACGCAGATAGCGCTCTTCATGAGAAAGAAGTGACATTGCCATATTTCTTCCTGTTAAGCCTTTGATAGTTCTTTCCATCATAATACGAAGGAAGGAATTGAATACTGGATATTCTGAAACCAATTTTTCAAAATCATTTTTATAGACCAAATAAAGTACACAGTCTTCAAGAGCTTCTATATTTTGCAGAGATGGTTTGCTGTATAAAAAGCTCTCAAAATCGGCATACCAATCGTTTTCAAAGAAAAAATTACCCGTCGATTCTACTCCGTCAACCAAATAATAATAACGAATGCATCCCTCAGCAATGAAAAGACCAAAATTACAAAAATCACCTTCTACCAAAAGGTGTTCATTTTTTTTAATTGTTTTTAACCTCAGTATATTTTTAAAAGCTATACTTTCGTTTTCGTTACAATCAATTAATCGTGATAAATCTGTAATTACGCTTTGCATCGTTTAAAAGTTTTAGAATTTATTTTTTTTCTAAAAACATATAACTGAAACCATTAATTAAAATTGTTCCAAAAATTCTTATTAAACAAAAATATGTAATTTACATCAATATATAACTACTGAAAGGCTATTAACCAAACATCAAAATACTGATTTACAACACACTGAATTCTAAAAACCATTAAAATTTTTATTATTTTTTGCTTTTTAAAAACTCAGCAAATTGTTTCGTATCATAATAAAATGGTCTGATTGAAGTAATTTTTCCGTTTTTTAAATCAAAATGTTCAGAGATTGGCATTGAAAGTGTCTTGCCTGACTTCTTTGACTTGCAGTTTATAATAAAATAAATAATGACTTCATTTTTTGAAGCATCACTAAAACAAACCGGTTCTTTTTCTATCTGTAAATCAAAGAATTCTGCAGATTTTGCATACATCTTCGTCCATTCTTCAAAACCTTTATAAGTTCCACCATACGGAAGCCCTGTTGCCTGATTATATACAGCTCCGTCTTCTATTAAAGCTGCTATGGTATTCAAATCCCTTGTTTTAAAAAGGCTTTCAAAATATTTTGCAACAACTTTTAAATTATCTTCTTCCAGATTCTTTAAAACATCAGCCTCTGATAAAGTTGCATCTTTATTCCAAAAACTAATTATTTTACTCACCTGTCCTTTCCCGTTTAATCGGGCAAACTCACGGCCTCCCATTATCAGTTTATTTTTAGAATCCTGAATTTTCCAGTCCCAGCTTACATAATTGTCTTTTACGATTTTTGGTCCTGATGTTAACACAGCGTCCGGGAATTTTTTATAAAACTCATTGATGACATTATTAAATGCAGCAATACCCTTTATTGAAGCTGAAGGATCTTCAAAAGTACTGTCCTCAAGCCAGATTATTTTTATCATTTTCAATCTTGCATCGCTGTTACGTTCCTGCCATACTTTTTCATAAACCGTAACCGGATATAATTTATCCTTCTTTTGAGCCAAAAGACCATTAAAAATAAAAAGGAAACAGATAAAGTAAATTTTTCTCATAAGTCAGATGATTAGATTAATAAAGCTTGTAAAGAATGTATAAACTCAAATTTACCACAAATACGGAAAAGAATTGCAATACATCTACAATTTACTGTCCATTCAGGATACCGCCTTTTAAGAAATCAATTTTATATTTTTTTAATAAATTCGGATTAAAAAATTGTTTTCTGTTTAAAAACAGAGGCCTATTTTACAGTTTATAAAACACTTTTATTTAAAAAAACCAAATTTGATTTCCATAAAAAATGCCCCAAAATAGTTGTCTAACTTTTTTGGGGCAGTTCAGAATTGTTGTGTCTTTATTTTTTACTTGTCTATTTAAAAACCTGCTTTTAAACAAATTCGGCTTCGAATAACTCAGTAAAATGTTTAATGATTTTAGCTTTCACTTCTTTTTCGTCTACTTTTTCAACACCAAGTTCAACGTTTAATGAAGTAACGCCTTTTCCACGAATTCCACACGGAATGATATTATCAAAATACCCTAAATCAACATTCACGTTTAAGGCAAATCCGTGCATGGTAACCCAGCGCGAAGCACGAACACCCATTGCACAAATTTTACGAGCGAACGGAGTACCAACGCCCAACCACACTCCAGTTTCTCCTTCGCTCCTCCCCGATTCCAAGCCGTATTCTGCCAGAGTTAAAATAATCGATTCTTCAAGTAAACGCAGGTATTTATGGATATCAGTAAAGAAATTTTCCAGATCCAGAATTGGGTAACCTACAATCTGTCCGGGACCGTGATAGGTAATATCGCCGCCACGGTTGATTTTATAAAAAGTCGCTCCTTTGGCTTCGAGCTGTTTTTCGTTTAATAATAAGTTTTCCAGATCACCACTTTTTCCTAAAGTATAAACGTGAGGATGTTCTACAAATAATAAGTAATTTGGAGTAGGAATTTCAGTTTCTTCCCTTCTATTCTGGATTTTCAAATCGACTATTCCTTTGAATAATTCTTCCTGATATTCCCAGGTCGTTTTGTAATCTTTAGCTCCGAGGTCTTGTAGTTGGATGATTCTGTTCATTGTATTACTTTGAAGTGCAAAAATACAATTAAATATTGTGATTCAATATAAGGTCTTTCAAGACATAACTTATATAAAATTTTACCGCAAATTCACAAATTATATTTTAAAGTAAGAAACAAAATTTGCGAATTTGCGGTTATAAAAAAATTTACATATTATTTTTCAAACTCAACATCAAAGTTAAGTTTGTCGGGATTCTCCATATAATCCGTGAAAGGGTATTGAATTGTAATTGTTTTTCGGTCCTCACTGAACAAAGCATTCGGATTCGAAACTTTTTTTATTTTTTTTGGAAAGTGGTATTTTAAAATATAGTTGGACGATGAAAAAATCATTTTTGACATGTCTGCAGCTGTGTCTTTTGCTTTTGCTGCCAGTTTTTGCTGATCGATTATAGCTTTTCTGGTAAATTTCTTTCCGTCGTAAGTGTAATTTAGTTTACTGCCATTATCTGCAAAATTACTACCAAGAGGATTGGCTCCGGCTCCTCCCTCTAATTTTTGCAGCGTACTTATAGTCTGTAAAATATCCTGAAGTTCGTTTACACTTTTAAAATCTGTTGCAAGCGTCATTAAAAATTCCTTTTTTTCAGCGTTCATTTTACTGTTTACTACAAAATTTTCGAGTTTCTTAAGTTCTTTCTGCGCTTCCGGAGATAATTTTGCTATGCTGTCTTTTTTGTCTTCAAATAATTGTTTGAAGGTAAAAGTGGTGTCGATATTTTTTTTTGCATCGCCTCCCATTTGTTCTCCCAGTTGATCCCCGGCCATTGCCATCATCGAAGAACCATCAAGGTCTACAGAGAATTTTCCGGATCCGTTATCGTTGATGTAAATATTTTCAGTAAAGGTGCAGCTTGTTAATATCGTTAATAAAAAAGAAAAACTAAGTAGTTTGTATAATTTCATCATGTTTAATTTTTTATCAAAGATACGAACTTTTTTAAGCTACTAAGATGCTAAGATTCTAAGTTGCTAAGTTTTTACAACCAGCTCAACTCTTTTATTGCGGACACCTACAACTAAAACGCCTTTTGAAAATAAAAATTTCTATTATAGCCCCGATAGAAGTGAAAATCCTTTTATGCCGGTGTTCGGCATAAAAGATTATAACGGATAGCGGGACAAAATTTCATTAAAAACCGATTTTTCTGCTTCTAATAAAAAACATTGCTCTTTTCTAAAACTTTAGACTTTATGACTTTGCAACTTTGCGACTTAAAAACTATCTTTGCACACTTAAAAAAGAGCACAAAATGGCATTATCAGAACAAGAAATCATCAGAAGAGAAAAACTTCAAAACTTACGCACCTTAGGAATCAATCCTTATCCGGCCAATCTTTTTCCTGTAAATCATACTTCGAAGCAGATAAAGGAAACTTTTGAGGAAGGTAAGAAGGTTATTGTTGCGGGACGTTTGATGAGTGTTCGTGATCAGGGTAAAGCTTGTTTTGCTGAGCTTCAAGACAGCGAAGGACGTATTCAATTGTACGTGAATCGCGATGTTTTGTGTGAAGGTGATGATAAAACTTTGTACAACCAGGTTTTCAAAAAATTAACCGATTTAGGAGATTTTATTGGAATTGAAGGGGAATTGTTTACGACTCAGGTTGGTGCAAAATGTATTCGTGTGAGTGGTTTTACTTTCCTGAGTAAAACGTTACGTCCGTTACCATTACCAAAAGTTGACGAAGAAGGAAATGTTCATGATGCATTTAACGATGCTGAATTGCGTTACAGAATGCGTTATGTAGATTTAACTGTAAATCCGCAGGTTAAAGAAACTTTCCTTAAGCGTACAAAATTATTCAGTGCGATGCGTGGTTATTTTAACGATGCAGGATACCTTGAAGTTGAAACTCCGGTTTTACAGCCTATTGCAGGTGGGGCTTCGGCGAGACCATTTATTACGCACCATAATTCGCTTGATATTCCGCTTTACATGCGTATTGCAAACGAATTGTACTTAAAAAGATTAATTGTTGGTGGATTTGAAGGTGTTTATGAGTTCTCTAAAAACTTCCGTAACGAAGGTATGGACAGAACGCATAATCCTGAATTTACTGCAATGGAGATATATGTAGCTTACAAAGACTACAACTGGATGATGGAATTTGCAGAAGGCTTATTAGAGCATTGTGCAATTGCTGTAAATGGTACAAGCGAAGTTACTTTTGGCGAACATACCATCAACTTTAAAGCGCCTTATGCTCGTGTTACAATGACCGATTCTATTAAACATTTTACCGGATTTGATATTTCCGGAAAAACGGAACAGGAATTGTTTGAAGCTGCAAGAGGAATGGGAATCGAAGTTGATGAAACAATGGGTAAAGGAAAACTGATCGATGAGATTTTCGGAGCAAAATGTGAAGGAAATTATATTCAGCCAACTTTCATTACTGATTATCCAAAAGAAATGTCTCCGCTTTGTAAAGAGCACCGCGATAATCCAGATTTGACGGAGCGTTTTGAATTAATGGTTTGCGGTAAAGAAATTGCAAATGCTTATTCTGAATTGAATGACCCAATCGATCAAAGAGAGCGTTTTGAAGACCAGATGCGTCTTTCTGAAAAAGGTGATGATGAAGCAAACGGTATTATCGACGAGGATTTCTTAAGAGCGCTAGAATACGGTATGCCTCCAACATCCGGAATGGGAATTGGAATGGACCGTTTGATTATGTATTTGACGAATAATGCTTCTATTCAGGAAGTTTTATTGTTCCCGCAAATGCGTCCGGAGAAAAAACAGACTATCGAATTATCAGACGAAGAGAAATTTATCGTTGATTTATTGAAGAAAAATGACAATAAAATGGATCTTCAGCAATTAAAAATTACGGCGAATCTAAGCGGTAAAAAATGGGATGCTTCTATGAAAAATTTATCGAAACACGGTTTGACTAAGGTTGCTATTGAGGGTGAGTTTAAGTTTGTGGAATTGGTGGGATAGATTTTAAAAATTCCAATTTTAGAAATTACAAATTCCAAAATTGATTTATAATATTTCAAACCCGACAGGTTTTAAAAATCTGTCGGGTTTTTCAATTAATTTTATATAACTTTGATTTATTAAATCATATTATTATGAGCACTTTAGAAATAAAATTAGAAATATTTGATAAACTCAAAAATGTTGAAGACATAAGTTTGTTGGAAAAAATTAGAAATCTTCTTAAAAATGCAAACACTTCTGATATTTATCAATTTGAGCAATACGAATTAGACATGCTCAAAGAAAGTGAAGAAGATATAAAATATGGTAGAGTTATTTCTCAGGAAGATTTAGACAAAGAAGATCTAGAATGGCTTTCAAATTAAAAACCTAAAACGAATACCTCTCCAATTTCTTCCCCTGAATATCCAAAACCTTTGAACTTTCTTTCGAAACCTCACCTTTATATTCGGGCTGAACTGAAGGATTTGAAGGATATTTTCCGTTTTTAAATTTTATATGACGAAACTTTCCCCTACTTTCCATAATTAAATCATAAAACTTTTCGGTTGGAGTTGTGGTGACATAAATCGGGAAATCGGTTACGGTAAAAGAATTGATTAGACTTCCGTCATTATTCAAAATATAACCTGAGCAGCCTCCGCTTCCGCAGAAATAGGAATTTGAGAAAGCTACAAAATATTCGTCTTTTTGATCGTTATTTAAGTCGAAAACTTCGTAGTAAAAGAATCTGTCTTCTTTTGTCATTGCCGGAAGATCTTTCTTCAATAAAACCTGAAGTTTCCCCCGAATCAATTCAATTGTTTTATTCTCTTTTGGAGGAGCATCACTTACATCGGCTGTACCTCCAAGTGTTTTAGACAAAGTATCCTGAATAATCGTTTTAATGATATTTTTTTTCTGGTCTTTGTTTTGACAGGAATATAATATTGAAATTCCGATTACAATTAAAATTATACGTCTCATAATCTGATATTTAAATTCATATAATGACTTAAATTACAAAAAATATTCGACAAAAATAAACCCGACAGGCTTTTAAAACTTGTCGGGGCTGAAACGTATTAAAATCTTAAACTAATAACGCAGCTTTATTTTCAATATCATGCTGCTCCAAAAGTGATTTTATATTATTAAAAGTTACCAGTGCAATCTGAGTCAAAGCTTCATTGGTAAAAAAGGCCTGATGTGCTGTTACCAGAACATTTGGAAAACTCATTAAACGCTGAATCGCATCATCCTGAATAATATCTGCTGATAAATCCCTAAAAAACAGTTTTTCTTCCTGTTCGTAAACATCGATTCCCAGATAACCAATTTTTCCTTCTTTCAGACCTTCGATAACGCAGGCCGTTTCTATCAGTCCGCCACGGCTGGTATTGATAATCATGATGTGTTCTTTCATTAAATCAATAGATTTTTTATTGATTACATGCTTCGTCTGATCATTTAATGGGCAATGCAGCGAAATAATATCACTCGTTTTGAAAATCTCTTCTAAGCCTACAAAAGAAACACCATCTTTGATCATTTCGTCATTTTCTACAATATCATACGCCAATACTTTACAGCCAAAACCTAAGGCAATTTTAGCGAAAGCTTTCCCGATATTTCCGGTTCCGATAATTCCGATTGTTTTTCCGAACAAATCAAAACCCAATAGTCCGTTTAAGGAAAAATTCTGTTCACGAACGCGATTATAAGCTTTATGTGTTTTTCGATTTAAGGTTAAAATCATCGCCATGGCATGTTCGGCAACTGCCTGAGGCGAATAAGCAGGAACACGGCAGACTTTTATATTGTATTTTTTTGCAGCTTCTAAATCGACGTTATTAAAACCTGCACAGCGTAGAGCGATGATTTTTACGTTTTTTTCCGCCAGTTGCCTGATGACTTCTTCATTGACAATATCATTTACAAAAACGCAGACAATTGCAGCGTTTTCGATCAAAATTACCGTTTGCGGATTCAGCTGTGTTTCAAAATAATCCAACTCATAATTAAACTCAGTATTATATTTATTGAAGAAAGTTTTGTCATACGGCTGGGTAGAGAAAAAAGCAATCTTTTTTGGGTTGTAAATAGAATTTAAGCTCATAATTATTGTTTTAAAATTTTGATTAACTATCTCATTTTTTAAAATTTCCTTTTGGCAAATAATACAGCCAGCTAAAGCCTATTAAAAACAATATTAAAGAAGCCACAAAGGCAGGAATTAGAATTTCTTTATTGTTATCTAAAGCATTGTTCAGCGCTGCATACAACAGCCAAATCTGAATACTTACATTCAAAATTAAAATAAAAATTAATGACGAAAGAATTGCATTCAGCTTGTTTGGATTGGATTGGTTCTGACTTCTTCTAAAATTACTCATAACTGATTTATTTTAATAATTTATGCCGGATTTTTTTCCTGAACGGCAGCTTTTACATAAATGTCATCTCCTTTAAAAAAAACATCCAGACTAGGCAAAGCTCTTGGCGGAGGACCAGCAAGAACATCACCTGTTTTCGCATCAAAAGAACCTTCATGGCATGGACAATGAATAATTCCGGTTCCGGGTTTGTAAAAAACTGAACAGGAAAGATGGGTACATTTCTGTTCATACGCTTTAAAATCCCCATTTTCTAAATGAATTAATATATACGGAATCGTACTGCCTTCGATGACAAAAGCACGCGTTCCGCCCACAGGAACTTCGGCTTTTTTACACACAAAATGATCGCCTTCAACTTCTTCTTTTGGATAAATATAAGCTTTTGCTGCAACTAAACCACTTCCTACCATCAATCCTCCGGAAACCAAGGTAAGGAATTTTGCGAAGTCACGTCTGCTGACACTGGTTGCCAGCTGTTTCTCAATAGGAAAGTCTTTTTTCCAGTTTTTATTTAGATTATCTTCTTTAGACATTTTTTTATGGTGTAAAAAGTTTTATTTCAGTTTTTTTGAAGCTATATGTAAACTAAAATCTGTCTTCTATTATCTTTTTTCTATATTCTATTTCTAAAATCTTAATACTTAATTCTCATCACTTAATACCTAAAAATTATCAGTTCTGTACTTCCTTTAGGCATCATAATATTAACCTTAGTATTCACTGTTTCTTTTCCAAATATGAAACTGTTTACCGGCGTACTGTTAGGGCGCATTTCCTGAATTTCTTCTTTCGTACCAAAAAACAAAGCACCACTTGGACAAACGGTCGCACACATTGGTTTTTTACCCACGCTTGTTCTGTCGTAACACATGGTACATTTCATCATCAAATCATAATTTTCCTCTTTTTTAGGCACACCAAAAGGACAAGCCATCACACAATTCGAACATCCGATACATCTTTCGGTATTGGCCGTATGAACGATTCCGAATTCGTCCTGGGATATTGCATCTGCCGGACATACATTCGCGCAGACAGGATCTTCGCAGTGCATACACACCTGAACCGTTGTTTGTACGGTAGCAGCACGATCTACGTAATTAACATGTATCATGCTTTCCTGTCCATTAGTTTCGCATTCTGCACAGGCCAATTCACAAGCTTTACAGCCAATACAGCGCTGCATGTCTACAAAAAATTCTTCGTTTGTATTAAAACTGGTATAATTCATTAATTCGTTTTTTTATAGATTAAATACTGGCGTAGGCTTTTGATTCACTTGAAGGAGGTGCAATTTCCTTAAGAGGTTCCAAATGACAGGCACAAACTTTAAATTCGGGTATTTTTGAAATTGGATCCAAGGTTCCCGGTGTCAATTGATTTGCTGATTTTTTTCCGGACCAGTGGTACGGAATAAAAACGGTATCTTGTCTAATGGTTTCTACAATATTAGCCGGAAAAACGCCTTCTCCTCTTCTGGTTGAAACGCGGACCAATTCCCTTTGCTGAATTCCGTATTGTTTGGCCATATTAGGGTGGATTTCTAACAAAGGTTCCGGAAACTGATCTACTAACTTTCCGATTCTACGGGTTTGTGTTCCGCTTAGATATTGAGAAACTACACGTCCAGTCGTTAAAATTACCGGATAATCTTCGTCAGTTACTTCGCCCGGGAGTTTATAGGGAGCAGGATTAAAATGCGCTTTTCCATCAGGTGTTTTAAACTTTCTGTCTTCCCATAAGCGTGGTGTTCCCGGATGCCCTATTGTTGGACAAGGCCAAAAGACACCCATTTCATCTTCCACTCTTTGATAGGTTATTCCGAAATAATCGGCTGTTCCTCCTTTTGATGCAACACGCAATTCATTAAAAATAGCTTCACTGTTTTCGTATGTAAATTTGTCTTTCACCCCCAAACGTTTGGCAATTTCCAAAATAATAGAGCTGTCTGTTCTGGCATCACCCGGAGGCGTAACGGCCTGACGAATACGGATTACCCTTCCTTCGGCAGAAGTTGTCGTTCCTTCTTCTTCTTCCTGCAAAGAACCTGCTAAAACAATATCAGCATGACGGGCTGTTTCATTCAGGAAAAAGTCAATACAAACGTAAAACTCCAATTTTTCTAAAGCTTCACGAACATAGTTGCTGTTTGGCAACGAAACCAATGGATTGAAACAAATAGACAATAAACCTTTGATTTCTCCTCTGTGAATGGCTTCGATAATTTCATAAGCAGACAAACCTTTTCCAGGTAAATCTTTTTCGTCAATTCCCCAAACTTCTGAAATGTATTTGCGATGTTCCGGATTTTCGATATCTCTGTTTCCTGGTAACTGATCACACTTATGACCATGTTCTCTTCCTCCTTGTCCATTTCCTTGTCCGGTAATTGTCGCATAACCACAATATGGTTTACCAATTCTTCCTGTTGCCAAAACCAGATTGATACATCCCAAAACATTATCCACTCCTTTTGAGTGGTGTTCTATTCCGCGTGCATGAAGAAGAAAACTCGTATTGGCTTTTCCCCATAATTCTGCAACCTGTTGTATTTTTTCTTTTTTGATTCCGGTAACTTCTTCCGCCCATTCCAGTGTATTGTCTTTTACAGCATCTAAAGTTTCCTGAAATCCCGAAGTATGATTATTTATGAAATCATGATCCAGCATATCGTGATCGGCCAAATATTTCAGCATCGCACCATACAAGGCTGAATCAGTTCCCGGACGTACATCCAAATGAATATCGGCAGTTCTCGCCAATGGAATTATTCTTGGATCAATTACAATCAATTTTGCACCTCTGTCCCTTGCTTTCCAAATCCAGTGTGTTAATGTTGGAAACGTTTCGCTAATATTGGCTCCGGCCACAATAATTACCTCAGCATATTCAAGATCCGAATAGTTATTGGAACCTCTGTCCAGTCCAAATGCTTTTTTATTTCCGGCACCTGCACTTACCATGCATAAGCGTCCATTGTAATCTAAATTTTTGGTTTTTAAAGCTACTCTGGCAAATTTTCCCACCAAATAACTTTTTTCATTCGTTAAAGAAACTCCAGAAAGCATCGAAAAAGCATCGTTTCCATATTTTTCCTGAATGCGTTTTATTTCAGAAACCGTTTTCTCCATCGCATCATCCCAGGAAGTGGGTACAAATCCCTGTCCTTCTACTCTTTTTAACGGACTCAAAAGTCGGTCAGGATGATTGTTCTGCAAATAACGCTGTACTCCTTTTGGACAAAGTCTTCCTTCGTTGAACGGAAATTCCATCCATGGTTCAAAACCAACTACTTTATTTTCTTTTACAGATAACTGAATTCCACATTGCATTCCGCAAAAACAGCAATGTGTTTTCACTAATTCATCCGGTTCGTCTCTTCCCTCATAACCTTCCTTTGGACTATAATTTTTATGAGGCCCAAAAAGTGAAACAATATGTTCTTCTGAAACAGGTAATTTTGCCATGTTTTTTTTATATTTTTCTTTAAAAATTATCCAAATAAATTTCCTCCGTCCTGCCTTGCTCTTAAATGAGCCTGAGCCAATCGGGATCTTTTTCCTTCAGGACTTAAATCCAGATGTGAAGTCCCGTCTTCATAAGTAAAATCAAAACCTAATTCTTTAGTCACTATTTTAAGATCGTCAATGTGCAGTTTTGTGGCAAACTCTTCTCCAGTGTGCGGACAAACTGCCATTCCTTTCTTTCTACCTTCTTTATTATAGATATGTGCTCCAATTTGTGCCGGACGTTGAATAATATGAAAAAACTTTCCGAACGGAATCCAGATTAAAAACATGATTACTGTCACAGCATGAAGAACCGCCAAAAAGTCAAAAGCAAAACCTTTCATAAACTGATACGAATACGTCAGTCCTAATCCGGTAACTGAAATAGCAATTAATAAAATAAGCGGCAATAAATCACCTTCAAAAGTCTGGGTAGCAATCAATCCGGGATTGGTCAATCGTCTTCTTAAATAATATACAGAACCAAAAATGACTAAATAAGAAGACCAGTTCAAAGCATGAAAAGTCAGGAATGCCATGATAGAACCTAACTCAAAATCCATTACTTTAAAACCAAAAAAATGGGCTTCGTAAACGGAGATGCTATTTGGCGCCATAGTAAAATGAATCCATCCAAAAGTCAATGGAATCGTAATTAAAAAAGCAGATGTACAGCCTATTGCAATCATAAAATGCGCCATCCAGCGGTATTTCCCTCTTGGGTAAATAAACTTCTGAAAAGCAATATTTTCTATAGTTTCTTTAGATGCAAACCAAAAATGAGAGAACACTTTTCCGGTAAACAAAAAGGTAATTCCTCTTTTAAAATAAATCCATGTTGGAGGTCTTTGAAGCCATACTGTGTAACGGTACACAATCCCAAAAAAAGCGAATATGGTTCCGAAGAGATAGGTAATTAGTGCAGCATCAAAATTTTGCAATTCCCTTGACCCATAAAATACCAATACAATCATAAATATCGAAAGTAATGTAGCAATGAGTAATGCTTTAGTATTAAAAGTCCTGTTTTTCATCCTGATCATATTAAATACACACTTATATTATCCTCCATTTTTTTTTATTAAAAGAGAGATTTTCTTCGGGAGTAAAAGTAAATAAAGAAAAACTAAGTAAAAATACCTAAGTATAATTTTCAAACACAATAATGCTTAAAAATGTTATAATGTTGCTAACTTTCAATATTTCAATTTAAAAAGCAACACAAATCATTCCTATTTCTACTTAACTGAAATACGTAGTTTATTCCTTTCTGTCTATATCCTTAGCAAATTCAGGCAGTTTTTCTTTAGTCATTTTTACAATTACACGATGCATCCAGATCAAACAAGTTAGTGACAATGCCAAAATGAAGAACCATGAACTTGTCCAGAATCCGGTAAATGATAATAGATATCCAAAAATAATAGGTCCAAAGAATCCGCCAAGACCTCCCAATAAGCCTACCATTCCGCCAATTACCCCTACTTCGTTTGGAAAATAATCCGGTATGTGTTTAAAAACTGCAGCAGAGCCAATTCCCCAACAAATTCCAATTAAAATAACCAGAACCAAATACACCCACATATTGGCTTCAAAATGAATTTGTGTAATTCCTTCTGCTAATAAATCTTTCTTCTGTACTTTTTGATTTTCAGCAACAACAGTTTCCTGCCATGTTTTTTTGGATGGAAAAAATTCAGAATGCAATTGGTTTTCATCTTTTTCACTAATTACATATTCCTTATCATCAATTACAATTTTATTTGATGAAACTGCTGTAACGATTCCTGCTTTACTCGCTAACAAACCACTTCCTGAAGTCGTGATATCCATTTTCGGAAACAGCAATAAAAAACTTAAAACGACAGAAGAACTCAAAACCCAATACATTACTTTTCTTGCCCCGAATTTATCTGACAAAAAGCCTCCAAAAGCACGTACAACACCGGCTGGCAAACTGAAACAGGAAGTAAAAATTCCGCCTAGTATCAAGGTTGTGTGATACACATTCATAAAATTGGGCAAAAGCCATTGTGAAAACGTTACGAACGAACCAAAAACTAAAAAATAATAGGTTCCAAAACGCCATACACGAACACTTTTTAAAGGCTGCATTAATTCTTTTGCACTTTTAGACTGGGCGTCTATTCTTTTGTTTTTAGCGAAAATCAGAAATACAATTCCCATACACAATAAAGCAGAACCATAAATAACAGGCAGCCATTTCCAGCCGTTTACCGGATCGATTTCTGAAAATTTATTCAATAATGAAGGTGCTAAAAAAGGTGTTATGGATGCTCCGGCAGTTCCCATTCCAAAAATTCCCAAAGCCCTTCCCTGCCATTCTTTCGGATACCAGACAGAAGTTGAAGCAACACCAACTGCAAAACTGGTTCCTACCATTCCAAACAAAAAACTTAGAATAGCAAAAACCGTAAAAGAAGTTGCAAAAGGCAATAGAAATAAAGGAATAGAAGCCAAAATCAATAAAGCTGAATGCACAATTTTACCTCCAAATTTATCAGTTAAGATTCCCATAGGCAGCCTCATAACCGAACCCGTAAGAACAGGAATCCCTAAAAGCCAACCGATTTGTACGACATCCCAATTGAAGATTTCTTTATCGACGAGAAAAGTAACCAAAACTCCATTGAGAGTCCAGCAGGCAAAACAAATTGCAAAAGCTAAAGTATTGAGAAAAAGAATACGATGAGATTGGGAAAGATCAGCCATAGAATTTAGTATTTAAATTATATTCTTAAAATCTATTCCTTAATAGCAGGAACCCTTGTAAATTATTTTTTTTTGCTAAAAAAATAATTCTTCTAAGTTAAACAAAAAAATCCAGCTAAAACCCTACAATACAAATATTTAATAGTGGTTTAATCTTAATTCTGGCTACACTTTATACTTAACACCAACCATTTTTTCTATATTTTTTGTTAAATGATTAAAATTCTGACTATCAGATTAAACCTATTGAATTTGATCATGTCTAAATCCTATAACCAATTAAAAAAAACAAATCATGAAAAAATTATTTATCGCAGCTTTATTATTCGTTGGAATAACAAGTTTTGCTCAGGATGGAGAGATGGATACTGATCAGAGACCACCTCGTGAAAAAAGAGAAAGATTAACACCGGAAGAGCGAAACGAAAAACAACTGAAAAAACTAACTGCTGATCTTACTTTAAACGCTAAGCAGCAGGATCAGGTAAAACAATTGATTGCTGAAAGAAGTGCAAAAGCTGAAAAATTAAGAGAAGCCCGAAAAGAACAAAGAGAGAAAGGAAGTAAACTAACTGCTGAACAGAGAGAAGCTTTCAAAAAAGAAATGACAGCAGAAGCAGATGCGAATGATGCTAAAATGAAAGGAATTCTAACTACCGATCAATACACTAAATGGAAAAAAATTCAGGAGGAAAATAAAGATAAGGCAAAGGATAAAATGAGAGAATACAGAAGAGATAATAACTAAACTATCAAATAAAAAAAGAGGCTCGATGGCCTCTTTTTTGTTATTAAAAAGTTTTAGAAACTTTATCAATTGCATTAATGGTGAAATCTAAATCTTCATACGTCAAAGCATCTGTAATAAACCACGTTTCATATGCAGATGGCGCAATATAAACTCCTTCCTGCAATAATCCGTGGAAGAATTTTTTAAACGTTTCATTATCTCCTTTTGCAGCAGTTTGAAAGTCGGTAACCGGATCTGCATCAAAGTGAACCGAAATCATAGAACCAACTCTGTTAATTGTAAAAACTACATTATTCGCTTTTAAAACTCTGTCAATTCCTGCCTCCAGATAAGCTGTTTTTTCTTCTAATCGGGTAAAAATAGCAGGATCATTATTTAAAGATTGTAACATCGCTAATCCGGCAGCCATTGCAAGCGGATTACCGGACAATGTCCCAGCCTGATAAACTGGTCCAAGCGGTGCTAAATGATTCATAATTTCCTCACGTGCAGCAAAAGCTCCAACCGGAAGTCCTCCGCCAATTACTTTTCCGAAAGTCACGATATCAGCATCAATGCCATATAATTCCTGGACACCTCCGCGAGCCAAACGAAAACCGGTCATTACCTCATCAAAAATCAATAAGATTCCGTTTGCTGTACACAATTCTCTTAAACTTTCAAGGAAACCTTTTACAGGTGGAATACAGCCCATATTTCCTGCAACTGCTTCAATAATAATTGCGGCAATTTCTCCTTTATTAGCTTCAACCAGAGTTTTTACATTTTCTAAATCATTGTATTTTGCCAATAACGTATCTTTTGCAGTTCCTTGTGTAACTCCCGGACTATTTGGAGAACCAAAAGTTACAGCACCACTTCCTGCCTGAATCAAAAATGAATCAGAATGTCCGTGGTAACAGCCTGCAAATTTGATGATTTTATCTCTTTTTGTAAATCCGCGAGCCAAACGAATCGCACTCATACAAGCTTCTGTACCTGAATTTACAAAGCGTATTTTATCAATATTCGGAACCATAGAAACAGCCAAAGCGGCAATTTCAGTTTCCAGTTCTGTTGGCATTCCAAATGAAGTTCCCAGTTTTGCTTTTTCGATTACTGCGTCTACAACCGGCTGATAAGCGTGACCTAAAACCATTGGCCCCCAGGAGTTGATATAATCTATTAATTTGTTTCCGTCTTCATCAAATAAATAAGCTCCTTTGGCGCTTTTTACAAAAATCGGAGTTCCGCCAACGGCTTTAAATGCTCTTACTGGTGAATTTACCCCTCCCGGAATTACTTTTTCTGCTTCAGCAAAAAGCTGACTACTTCTTTTATAAATCATTTTTTTTTAGATTATTAGATCTTAGACTTCTTAGATTTTTTCTAATTGACAATTGATAATTATCAATTTATCATTTCACTCTCAACTTTTGTCCTATCGAAAGTGCATTATCAGTTAGATTATTTTTTTGTTTTAAGTCTTCGACCAATAAATTGAACTTTTTTGAAATGGAATACAAAGTATCCCCTTTTTGAACTTCATATAAATTGGGGTCATTTGAATTCATATTTATTTTTGGATCAGAAGCCACATCATAAGATGATTTTCTTGTTGGAGCTGTTTTATTTATTGCAACATAATTTTTTCCGGTGACCTGACAATCATACTGATGCAGATTGTAACGTTCAATATAGCTGATTAATTTATCCGGATAATTTGGGTCAGTTGCATAACCACATGCTCTTAACCCCTTTGACCAGGCTTTGTAATCGTCTTTTTCATACGTAAACAAAACAGCATACCTGTTTTTACCTACCAAAAATAAGGCATGATCCCTATACGATTCTGAAGCTTCATTGTATTTCCTGAAACATTCCTGAGAAGCATCATCGTCATGGCGAACACTTTCTCCAAGCCAGTCTTTATGACATTTGATTCCGAAATGATTATTCGCAGTCACAGCCAGATCTCCTTTTCCGGCACCCGATTCTAATATTCCCTGAGCCAGAATAATACTTGCAGGAATACCATATTTTTGCATGTTTCCGATGGCAATATCTTTGTACTGCAACACATAATTATTGATTAAATCGCTGGTAACAACCGTTTTTGAAGTCGACTGAATAACTTCTGTATTGTTTGTAGAAGGGTATTTTTTAGCAACTGGTTTAGCATCAGCGGTTCGTTTTGTCGAAACCGTTCTTGGTTTCTGAACTGCCGCTGCCTTTTTTGTTGTCGCAATAACCGGTTTACTCGAAGAGCAACCTGTTAAAGCTGCTATAATGAAGAATATTATAAGTTTTTTAATCATCAATTTTGAGTATTGGTAATTTTTTCTGCTTCAATTTCAAATTCATACCTTGAATTCCCTGCAATCCGCCTGTGTGAATAAGTAAAATTTTTGAATGCGCAGGAAAATAATTTTTATGGATTAAATCTATAACGCCAAAAACCATTTTTCCTGTATAAATTGGATCTAAGGGCACTTTATTTTCATCAAAAAAAGCATTGATAAATTCAATTAATTCCAAATTTATTTTGCCATAACCTCCAAAATGATAGTCAGAAATTAAATTCCAGTTATCCTTTTTTGCAAAAATACGAATTTCATCGTTTAAAAAGTCACCTTTTAACGCCGGAAACCCTAAAATTTTCTGATTTGGCAATGCACTGTTTATTAATCCAGAAATGGTTCCGCCCGTTCCAGCAGCACAGCAAACGTAATTAAAAACTGCATCTTCAGCAGTCAAAATCTCTTCACAGCCTTTTACGGCCAATTCATTCGTTCCGCCTTCGGGTACTAAATAAAAATCTCCATATTTTTCCTTTAACTTTTCTATAAAGGAATCTTCGTTTTTTAAACGATACTCTTCTCTGGAAATAAATTCTAACTGCATTCCGTTTTCCTGAGCAAATTTTAAAGTGGGGTTTTCTTCAATTTTATCAAAAAGTTCATCGCCCCGAATAATTCCAATTGTTTTTAAACCTTGTTCGTTTCCTGCATAAGCAACTGCTGCAATATGGTTAGAAAAAGCCCCTCCAAAAGTCAGTAAAGTCTTTTTGTTTTCGGCTTTTGCCTGAAGTAAATTGTATTTTAATTTCCTGAATTTGTTTCCTGACACAAACGGATGAATTAAATCTTCACGTTTTATAGTCAAGGAAATTCCATTTGGGAAGTCAATATTTATTGGCTGATTAAAAACTGGATTCATTTTAACTTGATGTAATATAGAAACTGAAAAAACGATCGCTTTTTCAGATAATTTAAGTCGGTTTCTTTAGCGTAAGCTTCTCTTTCAAAACTAATATTTCGATACGCCAATGCCCCATTTTTATATTGAATTAAACGAATTAAATATTCTAAAAAATACCACACAAAAAACGGAATTACCAAAAGCTCTAATTGTTGTCTCAAATGTATTTTTTCATGATTGATAAAAACTGCATTGGTCTTATCAAAATCATATTTAACCAAAACAAACGGAAAAACAGCCATTCCTCGATATCCTTTCGGAATTAAATATTTAGCAACAATCAGAAACATTGGCTGTAAAATTTATAAATTTGTAGCTGTAAAATTGTTCGATTTCAATAAAATCACAATCAAATTTTTATGTTTTTGATTTTAATTATTAGAAAAAGAACGTGAAGCAGATTTATGAAAGAGCAAAGTAATGAAAATAAATTAATCGAAGGTGAAGATTTTTATTATACGCCCGAAAGTTATAAATGCTTTACTGAAAAACATCATTTAAAACGCGGTTACTGCTGTAAAAGCGGTTGTCGTCATTGCCCTTATGGGTTTGACAAACGAACGGGAGAAATCAGAAAGAAGGCTAATTAGATAATGTGTCAATTTGAAAATTAGATAATTCAATTAAATTCCAATTTTTAAATTCCAAATTCCAATCTAAAATCTAAAATTATAACATGGATATTCGCTCACGAAAATTTAGGATTACAATCCACAAATCCTATCACAGATCGGATATCCGTTATCCTTAGTTTTTTTAATTATAAAATGTGACAATTTGAAAATTAGATAATTTCAATCTAAAATCTAAAATTAAAAAAATGACTTTTCAACAAGAAATACAACAAGGAATACCTTCTATACTTCCTTCAAAAAAAGAATACGACACAGCAATTAATCATGCTCCGAAACGAAAAGAAATTCTTTCGGCAGAAGAAAAAAAGCTGGCTTTAAAAAATGCTTTACGTTATTTCGACCCAAAACATCACGCTGAATTAATTCCTGAATTTTCAGAAGAATTAGAAAAATACGGACGTATTTATATGTATCGTCTTCGTCCGGATTACAGAATGTATGCTCGTCCAATTGACGAATATCCAGGGAAATCATTGCAGGCAAAAGCGATCATGCACATGATTCAGAACAATCTGGATTATGCGGTGGCGCAACATCCACACGAATTGATTACCTATGGAGGAAACGGAGCGGTTTTCCAGAACTGGGCACAATATTTATTGACAATGCAGTATCTGTCTGAAATGACAGATGAGCAGACTTTAACCATGTATTCTGGTCACCCAATGGGATTATTTCCTTCGCATAAAGAAGCGCCTAGAGTTGTCATAACAAACGGAATGGTGATCCCAAATTACTCTAAACCTGACGACTGGGAAAAAATGAATGCTCTTGGGGTTTCGCAATACGGACAAATGACAGCGGGAAGTTATATGTATATTGGTCCGCAGGGAATCGTACACGGAACTACGATTACGGTTTTAAACGGTTTTAGAAAAATAAAACAAAATCCTGAAGGAAGTTTATTTGTAACTTCCGGACTTGGCGGAATGTCAGGCGCACAGCCAAAAGCGGGAAATATTGCGGGTTGTATTACGGTCTGCGCCGAAGTAAATCCGAAAATCACAAAAATCCGTCACGAGCAAGGATGGATTAATGAGATTGTAACTTCTACAGATGAACTGGTTTCCAGAGTCACTTTAGCGAAAGCAAATAAAGAAACCGTTTCGATCGCTTATTTAGGAAACGTGGTTGATGTCTGGGAACGTTTTGATCAGGAAAATATCAAAATTGATTTGGGATCTGATCAAACTTCCCTTCATAATCCTTGGGCCGGAGGATATTATCCGGTTGGAATTTCGTTTGAAGACGCTAATAAAATGATGGCTGAAAATCCGGATTTATTCAAAGAAAAAGTACAGGAAAGTTTACGTCGTCATGCTGATGCCATTAACAAACACACTGCAAAAGGCACTTACTTTTTTGATTACGGAAATGCCTTTTTATTAGAAGCTTCACGTGCCGGAGCAGATGTAATGGCTGAAAATAATATCGATTTCAAATATCCAAGTTACGTTCAGGATATTATGGGACCAATGTGCTTCGATTACGGATTTGGACCTTTCCGCTGGGTTTGTACTTCCGGAAAACCAGAAGATTTATTAAAAACGGATGCCATTGCCTGCGAAGTTTTAGAAAAAATGGCTGAAACTGCTCCAAATGAAATTCAACAGCAAATGCAGGATAACATTAAATGGATAAAAGGCGCTCAGGAAAATAAATTGGTTGTAGGTTCTCAGGCAAGAATTCTTTACGCCGATGCAGAAGGAAGAATAAAAATCGCAGAAGCTTTTAATCAGGCTATTGCCGAAGGCGAAATTGGCGCTGTCGTTTTAGGACGTGATCACCATGACGTTTCAGGAACTGACTCGCCTTACAGAGAGACTTCAAATATCTATGACGGATCTCGTTTTACTGCCGATATGGCGATTCATAACGTGATTGGAGACAGCTTTAGAGGTGCCACCTGGGTCTCAATTCACAACGGTGGAGGAGTTGGCTGGGGAGAGGTTATAAACGGCGGATTTGGTATGGTTCTTGATGGCTCTACAGAAGCTTCAAAACGTTTAGCATCAATGCTTTTTTGGGATGTTAATAACGGAATTTCAAGACGAAGCTGGGCCCGAAACGAAGGTGCTGTTTTTGCTATAAAAAGAGCAATGGAAGTTCAGCCATTATTAAAAGTAACTTTACCTAATCTTGTTGATGAGAGCTTGCTATAACTAAAACAAAACATTTAATTCTAAAATTATGAAAACATTCAAATTAGTTCCGATTTTGCTGTTATTGATTTTTACTTCATGCAGCAGTGTTACTGTTTATTCTGATTACGACAAAAATGTCGATTTTACGCCTTATAAAACATATGCCTTCTTCAAACCCGGAATTGATAAAGTCGAGATTTCTGATTTGGATAAAAGACGTATCCTTCATGCAATAGAGAGCGAATTGCAGGCGAAAGGCTTTACAAAAAGTGAAAATCCTGATTTACTGGTAAATATTTTTACGAAATCAAGAGAACAGGTTGATGTAAACCAATTTAGCGCCGGATGGGGCTACGGTTGGGGATGGGGATGGAATCCGTGGATGATGTACGGTGGAAACCAAACAACTGTTTCAACTTCTACCGAAGGAACTTTATACATCGATTTAATTGATGCCAAGAAAAAAGAAATGATCTGGCAGGGCGAAGGAATTGGAGTTTTGACCAGAAACATCGATAAAAAGGATGAAAGAATTGCTGAATTTGTAAACAAAATTTTGGCTCAATATCCTCCTCAAATAAAAAAATAATTGATAAATTTGCTTTTCAAATAACAAAAATGACAAATTTTAATAACATTATTATCGCTATTATCAGCATTATTGCAATTCAGCAATGATGGCGAGGTGTTATATAAATATGTAAAATATAGTTTATAAGAACCTCCCAACAAACGGGAGGTTTTTTATTTTTAAAAAGATTTAATCAAATACATCATGAATTTATTTAACGAAGTACTTAACGCAAAAAAACAACTCGAAAATGTTGTTGCTGCCACTCCTTTGACACAAAATCTAAATCTTTCGGACGAATTTAAATCGACCATTTTATTGAAAAGAGAAGATTTACAAATTGTTCGTTCGTATAAAATCAGAGGGGCATACAATAAAATTTCTTCGTTAACTGATGCTGAAAAACAAATTGGAGTAGTTTGTGCCAGCGCCGGAAATCACGCTCAGGGCGTTGCTTATTCCTGTAATTTACTAAAAATTAAGGGTAAAATTTATATGCCAAAAACGACTCCGAAACAGAAAGTAAAACAAGTACAATTGTTCGGGAAATCGTTTGTTGAAATTGTACTTACCGGAGATACTTTTGACGATGCTTATGGATCTGCAACTGCAGACGCTATCAAAAATCATAAAATATTCATTCATCCGTTTGATGATGAAAAGGTTATTGCCGGACAAGGAACTGTTGGGTTAGAAATCCTTGAAACTTATAAAGAACCTATTGATTATATTTTTGTACCTATTGGCGGTGGTGGACTAGCTTCCGGTTTATCAGAAGTTTTTAAATACTTAAGTCCTAATACCAAAATAATAGGTGTTGAACCCAAAGGAGCTCCTTCGATGAAAACTTCTATTGAAGAAAATAAAAATACAGTTTTAAAAACGATTGATAAATTCGTTGACGGAGCAGCTGTAAAACAAGTTGGCGATAAAACTTTTGAAATCTGTAAACAAAATCTGCACGATATCATTCTGGTTCCGGAAGGCAAAGTATGCACCACCATTTTAAGATTGTACAATGAAGAAGCCATGGTGGTTGAACCTGCGGGTGCTTTGACAATTGCCGCTTTAGATTTTTACAAAGATAAAATTAAGCACAAAAAAGTAGTTTGCATAGTCAGCGGAAGCAACAATGATATTGAAAGAACAGCCGAAATAAAAGAGCGTTCATTGCTTTATGAAGGACTGATGCACTATTTTATGATTCAGTTTCCACAGCGTCCGGGTGCTTTAAAAGAATTTGTAAATAATATTTTAGGTCCTGATGACGATATTACTTATTTTCAGTTTGCTAAAAAAAACAGTCGTGAAAAAGGTTCGGTCGTAGTGGGAATAGAATTGAAAAAGAAAAAAGATATTCAGCCTATTAAAATGAAAATGACTCAATACGGTTTTGAATTTCAATATCTGAATGAAAATCATGATTTATTTACGCAGTTAATCGGATAATCAATCTGTTGTTATGATAAATATCAGCAAATAAAAAAGACGTTATATCGTATTTTTGCAACTCAAAATTCAATTTTAAAAGTATGGCTGTGCTTAAAGATATTTCAAACATAGACGACATCAAACAAATGGTGGACACTTTCTATGACAGTGTTAGAAAAGACGATTTACTTGGACCAATTTTCAATGATAAATTGCAGGGTCGCTGGCCTGAGCATTTACAAAAAATGTATGGTTTCTGGCAAACTATTTTATTTGATGTCCGTGCTTATTCCGGAAGCCCTTTCCCGCCACACAAACAACTACCTGTCGACAAAACTCATTTTGACCGTTGGGTAATGCTTTTTAATACATCAATAGATGCTCAGTTTTCAGGAGTAATTACTGAAGAAGCCAAAATGCGTGCAACGAATATGGCATTTATGTTCAATCATAAAATTGAGTATTTTAGAAATCCTGCAAATCATTAAAAACATTTGGACAACTCTGAATTATTACTTTTAAAATGACTAAATTTAACTAAACGCTATTATTCCAAAATATGACAAAAGCTTTCCTGTCCTTTATCTTTTCTTTGTTTCTCTTTAATAATTTTCAGGCACAAACTGCCAAATCATTTTTATACAAAGGCACTATTGACGGAAAAATAACAGTAACATTTTATATAAAAGAAGAAGAGAATCCTTGTACAGCTGACTTAATGTATACTTCTATGTATCGTTACGACAAATCCGGAAGCTGGATACAATTAGACATTACTCAAAATAAAAAAAATAAAAATCAATTTGTATTAGTCGAACATGGATTTTCAGGAGTTATGATTTTGAAGAAGGAAGGAACTAATTTTAATGGGATATGGATAAGCCCTGACAGTAAAAAACAATTGAAAGTAACGCTGAAAGAAGTCCGTATGACCAAAAAAGAAACTGAAAGTTACGAGGATAAAATGGAGAAAGTAAATTATGAAAATAACGATTGTTAAACGACCGTTATTTTCATAGCTTCAAAATTTATTTCAATTTCCTCTCAGATTCGCTAATCTGAATATCATTGATACTCGCAAATCTTTTTTGCATCAGTCCGTTGGCATCAAATTCCCAGTTTTCATTGCCGTACGCCCTGAACCAATTTCCTTCAGCCGTTTGATATTCATACTCAAAACGTACCGCAATACGGTTTTCAGTATGCGCCCAGTATTCTTTCTTCAATTTATAATGCAGTTCTTTCTTCCATTTTTCAGTTAAAAAAGAGACTATTTCTTCTCTGCCATTTATAAAATGATCGCGATTTCGCCATTCACTTTCAACAGTATATGCTTTTGAAACCCGTTCCGGATCCTTACTGTTCCAGGCATCTTCGGCCATTTGTATTTTTTGAAGTGCCGTCTCTAAAGTAAAAGGCGGCAATGGTAATTTCTGTTCCATATTTTAATTAACAATTTTTCCGTTTTTATATTTATTTTTTCCGTCTTCCCAAACATCATTTTCAGAAGTCCTTGTGAAATTTTTTGGATCTGCTTTTTCAACAACAACATTTTTATAAAACACATTTTTGTCATCTTTAGAGTAATCCTGAGAGATAATTTCAAAACCTGAAATAACAGCACCAATTATTTTTTCGCCATCATGATAGATATTTTTCTTGTCTTTGCAGTAGCCGTAATCTAATCGCTCAAAAGATTCAATATCAATTTCAGGATATTCTGTTCCTTTGTAAATTAAGGTGTCATTCACGACTATTGTAAAATAATCAATTTCTTTTGTGTTTCTAATGGTTTCGAAAGTATGAAGCGTAAACTCCTCTTTCGTAAAAGCAGAAACAACAGCATTTCCTATTTGAACGTATGTATCATTAATAATTTTGATTACACCTTCCATTCTTTTGTGTTTTCGAATGACTTCATTCACATCATGCGCATACATGCCATCGTCCCTTTCATTAATAATTGAATAAATAAAATTCGCATCAACGGCTAATGCATCATTTAAAGGTTTGAAAGTAGCCGGATCTCCCTCTATTTTTTTACTTCTGTAGAAAACCGCATTAGAATCCTTAAACCAACTCATGCGTTTATGATCCGGAAGTGATGGATCAAGCAGCTGATAACTTTTAGGGTCTGCTCCTGCTATAATTCCTAAAAAATTATATTCTTTTCCGTTGGTAGTATAAACATGATTTTTATCCTTAATAATTCCGGAAGCATCTATCTGAAAAGTCGCATAATCAACAGTTTGTTTCCTTCCTTTCCAGAAAACGTTCTTTTTATCTTTTCCAAAATCCCTGTTTATAGGCTGAAAAGATTCAACATCAGCATCAGATTCATAATATCCCAACTCGAACCAGTTTCCCATTGGCGAATGCACAATTATATTTTTTCTGTAATGGTAAAAATATGAGTCGGAGAGTTTGCTGTTTACCGGGTCTCCTATTCGGAATAAAAAATATCTTATTCCTAAAAATCCCAGAACGACTATTGTTAAAATGATCAAAAAAACTTTCATACCTTTTAAAGACCTAAATATACTTTCTGTAAAACTAAGTATTTTATTGTTATTTTTTCATGGCTGATTTTTCTTCAAAATAATAATTGAAATTTAAAATACTTGATTATGGACATTGTAATCAAAAACTAACAATTTCCCAACAAAGTACTGTTATTTTTAAAATTAAACCTTTAAAAACTCATTTCAAACTCCTTAAATTCGTAATTTTACATTTCAACCTACAGCTATTCCAAATGAATCCAAACATCGAAACAAATCCATTATTAGAAAGATTGCCAAAACATTTAAAGCAATTCATCAAGCCTCAGGATTATGGTGATTACACACCTATTAACCAGGCGGTTTGGCGGTATGTGATGCGTAAAAATGTAGATTATTTGTCGAAAGTTGCACATCATTCGTATCTGGATGGTTTGAAAAAAACCGGAATCGAGATTAACTCTATCCCGAGCATGTATGGTATGAACCGAATCCTGACCGAAATTGGCTGGGCAGCCGTAGCCGTTGACGGGTTTATTCCGCCAAATGCTTTCATGGAATTTCAGGCTTATAATGTTTTGGTTATCGCTTCAGATATCAGACAATTAGAACATATTGAATATACGCCAGCACCGGATATCATTCACGAAGGTGCAGGCCACGCTCCTATTATTGCAAATCCTGAATATGCTGAATATCTGCGTCGTTTTGGAGAAATTGGATGCAAAGCGATTTCATCTCATAAAGATTATCAGATGTATGAAGCGATCCGACTGCTTTCAATATTGAAGGAAGCAGAAGATACACCTCAGGAAAAAATCGATGAAGCCGAAAAAGCAGTTGCAGATTTACAAAACAATATGGGCGAGTTATCTGAAATGGCTCAGATTCGAAATTTACACTGGTGGACTGTTGAATACGGGTTAATCGGAACGGTCGAAAATCCTAAAATTTACGGTGCAGGACTGCTTTCCTCAATTGGTGAAAGCGCCTGGTGCATGACCGATAACGTAAAGAAAATCCCTTATGATATTTCGGCTGCAAATCAGAATTTTGACATTACACAGTTACAGCCTCAATTATATGTAACGCCAACTTTTTCACATCTGAGTTTGATTTTAGAAGAATTTGCCAATAAAATGGCCTTAAGGACCGGAGGACTTTCGGGAATTAAAAAACTGATTCAGTCAAATGCTTTGGGAACAATTGAACTGAGTACGGGGTTACAAATTTCGGGTATTTTTACTAATGTCATTGAAGAAGAAGGAAAACCTGTTTATATTCAGACAACAGGAAAAACAGCCTTATCCTACCGTGAAAAAGAATTGGTGGGTCACGGAACCTTAACACATCCGCATGGATTTGGCAGTCCGATTGGAAAACTAAAAGGTTTCAATCTGGCAATTGAAGATATGAGTCCAAAAGATTTGCAAGCGTACCGAATCGTAGAAAGCGAAACTGTAAAACTGGAATTTGAAGGCAATATTATGGTTGAAGGCGAAATCATAACCGGCTCCCGAAATTTACACGGAGAAATTATTCTGATCAGTTTTAGAAATTGTACCGTAACACACGGCGAAACTATTCTGTTTCAGCCGGAATGGGGAAATTACGATATGGCTATTGGCAAAAAAGTAGTTTCGGCATTTTCAGGTCCAGCCGATGTAAATAGTTTTGACCTGATTAATAATGTTCCTAAAACGACAACAATCAAAGCAAAACATACAGAGGAGCGTGATGATCTGGAAATTTTATATTCGACTGTCCGAAACATTCGGGATAATAAAGATTCTAAATCTGAACTTAAAGCTGTTTTTGAAAAACTAAAAAAAGATCATCCTGCTGATTGGTTACTTTCTGTTGAAGTTACAGAACTTTTAAAAGATTCTGACGAGAAACAGCTTTTACAAGAAGTATTAGTTTATCTGGATCAACTGAAAGAAAAACGTCCTGAAATTGCACATTTAATTTCAGGCGGACTGGATTTAATTTTTGATAAAGAAGCGGTTTAAAAATATCCAATTAAAACACAAATTTCACGAATTAACACTAAATGAATCTGTGTTAATTCGTGAAATTTGTGTTTTAATTTATTTCTAAAGTTTCAAATCCTGATTAAACTCACTCTCGGATTCAATAGTTTTTCCATTGTATTGTAATTTCCATCCCATTGAATTGGTCATGATTAAAATCTTGGACAATTCGCTTATTAATCGGTTTTGAGCATTTGTTTTGAGTGTCGATTTGTCGATTTTTTTAGCCAGATTCGCTTTTACCGATTTGTTAATTTTATTGTAATCGTCTCCGGTAAAAGGATTCAGCTTACTCTGCTCCACATCATAAAACTGAATATCCGGATTAATTGTAATTTCTTCCTTCGGAATATTGAGAATGGTAATTGTTTTATTCTTCTCATCAATATCATATTTCATTTTATGCAAATCGTAGGCAACCGTAACATTTGCATTTACAACAACAAGCGCTTTTTTTTCAAAAGAAATCATATCCATCAAATACTTTTCCTGGTTCTTATACGTGATAACTTCAGAAAAATGCCCTTCTGTAACAACCAGTTTACCTACATTCAGAATTTGTTGCTGAATCAGATTGGTGTTATACTCAATCGTTGAGTCATCATCTTTTTTAAATTCACAGTATTTAAAAGCAAGTATTACTAAGATGATGATTCCGGCTCCGGCTAAGATTCTTTTAAGCATAATTTCGATTTAAATAATATAGCTAATTTAATGTTTTTTAAGAAGAATACCCGAGCTATTTCTGAAACCTTTTTGATAAAATAAATAGCAAACATTGGAATTATGTAAGATTAACCTTTTTTTACATAACCCCACAAAAAGCCTTTCTTTTAAATTTGTGAAAAATGAATTTAACCTGCAAAATTAAAATGTCATGATTGAAAAAATTAAAGAATTGCCGCCGAATATGATTGGCTTCAAAACAGCCGGAAGTATTATTAAAGGAGATGTTGATTTTGTTACTTCAGAAGTGAAACTTTTAATTGATGACACTCCCAAACTCAACTATTTACTATTTTTTGACAATTCTCCAACCGATTTTACTTTAGGAGCCTGGCTGCACGAAGCATTACTGAGCATAAAAAATCTTAGCAAATGGACACGCGCTGCGATTGTAACAGACTGCCAGAGAATGATAAATTTCACTAAGGTTTTCAATAAAATAATGCCAGGGGAATTTAAAGGTTTCAAAAAAGAAGATTACTTACTGGCTATTGACTGGACCGCAGAAAAAATTGATTTAGATTAAAAACTTACACATGATATAAAACTAAAAAGTGGCCCAAAATGAGCCACTTTTTTTATAAAAAATTATCGATTTACTTATTATTCAATTCATCGATTACTTCTTTGGTCAACTGCAGGCTTTTCAATTTAGCCTGATGATCAAAAATTGGACTGGTTATCATCAACTCGTCAATTCGGGAATAATCAATAAACTTTTTCAAATCTGCTGCAAGTTGCTTTTTACTTCCCACAAATGAACATGCAGTCATCTGATTGACATGAAAACGCTCTTCTTCGCTCATAATGTCGTCAAGGGAATCTACAGGCGGCTGAAGTCCTTTACGGTCATTTCGAATTAAATTCAAAAACATTTGATACAAACTTGTCGACAGTTTTTCGGCTTCTTCATCTGTATCGGCTGCAATAACATTTACACAAGCCATCATTTTTGGTTTATCCAAAACTTTTGAAGGCTGGAAATTATTACGATAAAATTCGAATGCCTGATACATCTGGCGTGGCGCAAAATGTCCTGCAAAAGCATACGGAAAGCCATAAGCTGCCGCCAAAGAAGCACTTTCCATACTGGAACCTAAAATCCAAATTGGTACTTTTGTTCCCTCAGCAGGAAAGGCACGCACTTTTGCTGTAGCATTTTCTTCCGAAAAATATTCCTGTAATTTTGATACATTTTGCGGAAACCGCTGTGCCTGTTCGAAGAAATCTTTTCGAATAGCTTCAGCAGTCGGCTGATCCGTTCCGGGAGCTCTCCCCAAACCTAAATCAATTCGGCCCGGATACAATGTTTCTAAAGTTCCAAACTGCTCAGCTACGATTAGAGGAGAATGATTAGGAAGCATAATTCCGCCGGAACCTACGCGAATGTTTTGTGTCTGACTAGCGACATATCCAATTAAAACCACAGTTGCCGTGCTGGCCACATGTGCCATATTGTGGTGTTCGGCAAGCCAAAACCTTTTGTATCCTAAAGTATCTGTTAATTGTGCAATTTCTTTTGTTTTATTTAATGTTTCTGCTGCATTACTGTCATTGTTGATAATAGCGAGTTCTAATATGGAGAGTGAAATCGGATTTTTCATGTAAATAAATATCTTTTTACAAAATTAATCCATTTAAAATGAAAGCATAAATTCTGCGATGTTAATTGAATTATAATATTTTAATTCAAGTAAAAAAGAAGTAACTCAAATGATTTTAAACCTAACTTTGTATTTCAAAATCCAATGCTGCTTTTAGCTTTATCATCAAATGGCACACAAAATTTTAATTATAGACGACGAAGAAAAACTGAGAAGTCTTTTGGTACGAATTATAAAATCAGAAGGATTCGAAGTCTTTGAAGCCAAAGATTTAAAATCGGGTTTTAAAAAATTAGAACAAACTGATATTGATGTTGTTTTGTGTGATGTAAAACTACCCGATGGAAATGGAGTTGATTTTCTACAAAATATAAAAAACAGTTTTCCCTTAACAGAAGTAATTCTCCTTACTGCTTTCGGAAATATTCCAGATGGCGTTCAGGCGATGAAAAATGGCGCTTTCGATTATATTGTCAAAGGTGATGATAACGATAAAATTATTCCGCTTCTGTATAAAGCTGTCGAAAAAGTACAATTGCAGAAAAAAGTACAGCAGTTAGAAAAACGCATCAACGACAAATATTCTTTTTCTACTATTATTGGTAAATCTAAAGGAATTGAACAAGTTATTGATCTTGCTCAAAAAGTGGCCAAAACCGATTCGACTGTTTTATTGACAGGAGAAACCGGAACAGGAAAAGAAGTTTTTGCACAGGCGATTCACGAGAATAGTAATCGTACAGGAAAATCTTTTGTGGCTTTGAACTGCAGTACTTTCAGCAAAGAAATTCTGGAAAGCGAACTTTTTGGTCATAAACAAGGTGCTTTTACGGGAGCTTTAAAAGATAAAAAAGGATTTATCGAAGAGGCCAACGGCGGGACTTTATTTCTGGATGAAATTGGCGAAATGCCGATTGATCTTCAAGCCAAATTATTACGTGTTTTAGAAACCAGCGAATATATTCCGGTTGGAGACACCATTCCTAAAAAATCAAATTTCAGGTTAATTGCGGCGACAAACCGTGATTTAAAAGAAGAAAGCGAAGCGCATCGTTTCCGTTCTGATCTATATTTCCGCTTGAATATTTTTGAAATCAAACTGCCCTCTTTACGAGAGCGAGTTAAAGATATTCCGCTTTTGGCGAATTATTACGTTAAACAGTTTGCAGCAAAAACAAATAAAAAGGCATTACAGATTGGTGATGATTTTCTTCAGAAATTAGAAAATTATTCTTGGCCGGGAAATATCCGCGAACTTAAAAATGTGATCGAAAGATCGGTTATTTTGAGTAACGGCGATATTTTAACTGCAGATGTGCTGCCTTATGAAATGCAGCATCAAGCTGAAAATAATTCAAAACCAATGTCGGCGTTCTCTATGCAGAGTGTTGAGAAACTACACATTCAAAAAGTTTTAAATTATACGAAAGGTAATAAAGCAGAAACGGCTCGATTGCTGGAAATTGGAATTGCGACTTTGTATAGAAAATTAGAGGAGTACAATATTCAGCCGTAATCCTGCAAGGTTTTCAAAACCTTGTAGGTTTAAATATTTTTGAAATACTTAAACTATAATATAGAATACCTACAAGGTTTTAAAAACCTTGCAGGAAAGGTAACAACCTTATCATTTCAATAAAAGCTTATCAAAATGATAGGCTTTTTTTATGGCTAATTTTTGGCATAAAAACCCATTTCTTTTATTTACAACACTTTACACACAACTTCATTTTTTCGGAACATCTTTTGGCATAAGGAGGAAGAACAATAAAAATCCTTCTCATGAAAAATCAAGTTACCTCAATCTATAAACAAGCGGAACGGTTTGCCGAGATTACTAAAAAATCAATTATCTGCGGTAATATCGTTCGGGCTAAAAAATGTCTGGCTCTTGCTGAACGGTTATTTAATACTGGAAGTATGGAAACTAAAAATGCCATTTCAAATGTGTATGTTTTCTCTGTTTCCTCTTTTATGGAAATGCGCCACTGTAATATTTCACATCTTTTCCCGCAAACACTTAAAGCAGAATACATCAAACAGGTTAATGCCTCTGGTGTTTAATCTAAAATCTACATTATAAAAATCTAAAATTATGATCACCATTCTTCTTCTCGCTTTGGCAGTTTTATTATTTGCTATTTGTTTTCTGTCAGTTGAATTCTTTGAAAAAATCTAAATCATGACCGCACTATTTATTATTTCAATCGCCGTTTTCGCCTATTTGATTTATGTACTAATCAAACCCGAAAAATTTTAAAAATGAAAAAATCAAATTATAAAAATAAAAACACACCATTATTATATGCGTGCGCAGCCTGGGCGTTAGCCTTCATAGTGCTGGTTCTATTTTTATAAATGCAAAAAAATAAAATAATTTCTAACAAATAAAATATGAATACAGAATTAATAGCTGTTATAGGAGTTTTTCTCTTGACGATTGTTCTGGCAATTCCATTCGGAAAATATATTGCCAAGGTTTTCTTAGGAGATAAAACAATTCTTGACCCGATTTTCAATCCAATTGAAAAGCTTATTTTTAAAATTAGTGGTATCAACCCTAATGAAGAGATGAACTGGAAACAGCATCTAAAAGCACTTTTGAACATCAACCTTCTTTGGTTTTTTATCTGCTTTTTCGTTTTACTTTTCCAAGGATCTTTACCACTGAACCCGGATAATAATCCGTCAATGACACCCGATTTGGCTTTTAATACTGCCATTTCATTTTTAGTGAACTGTAACTTACAGCATTATTCTGGCGAAAGCGGTCTTTCATACTTATCACAGATGATGCTAATGTTTCTGCAATTTGTATCAGCAGGAATTGGAATCGCTGCTGCTGTGATGGTTTTCGTTGCAATGCGCGAAAGAACAACAGACAAACTTGAAAACTTTTATAATAATTTAGTTAAAAGCTGTACTCGTATTTTACTTCCTCTTTCTGCAATTGTAGCAATTGCATTAGTTTTTAGCGGAACTCCTATGACTTTTGAAGGAAAAGATGCTATTACCACTTTACAAGGTGATCAAGTTGAAGTTTCAAGAGGACCAGCTGCAGCTTTTATAGCTATTAAACATATAGGTACAAACGGAGGCGGATTCTTCGGAGCTAACTCAGCACATCCATTAGAGAACCCAACTTATTTCACCAATGCTGTTGAGCTTTGGGCACAGATGATTGTTCCGTTTGCAATGATCTTTGCACTTGGATTTTTCTTAAACAAAAGAAAATTATCTTATATCATTTTTGGAGTCATGACAGTTGGATTCTTACTCTTGGTAATTCCAACAATGACTGCCGAAATGAATGGAAACCCTGCTATTGAAAAAATGGGAGTTTCTCAATTAACCGGAGCGATGGAAGGAAAAGAAGTTCGTTTTGGTCCAGCCATTTCAGGTTTCTGGAGCATTGCCACAACGGTAATTTCTACAGGATCTGTAAACAGTATGCACGATAGTTCGATGCCAGTTTCTGGAGCAATGCAGTTATTAGCCATGATGGTCAATGCTTTTTATGGCGGATGCGGTGTGGGTTACCTTAACTTTTACATCTTTATTATTCTTGCTGTATTTATCTCTGGTTTAATGGTTGGTCGAACTCCTGAATTTTTAGGAAAGAAAATCGAAGCTCGGGAAGTAAAAATTGCTGCTTTTATTGCCATCATCCACCCATTATTGATTTTAGCTGGAACTGCTTTAGCTTCTTATTTTGCTGCTCATGATACTGCAATGGGTTACTGGTTCAGTGGCAACGCGACAGGCTGGTTAAACAATCCTGGAAATCATGGCTTCTCCGAAATGTTATATGAATATACTTCGAGTGCTGCCAATAACGGTTCTGGTTTTGAAGGTTTAGGCGATAATAACCCGTTTTGGAATATTACAACCGGAATTATTTTGCTGTTAAGTCGTTTCATTCCGATTATCGGACCTCTTGCGATTGCAGGTTTATTAGCCAATAAAAAATACATTCCTGAAAGTGCTGGAACTCTAAAAACGGATACGACTATTTTCGGAATCATGACTTTTGCCGTGATCGCTATTATTGCTGCTTTATCCTTCTTTCCAGCTTTGGCGCTTGGACCTCTGGCAGAATACTTTACACTAAAATAACAACTCATTTTTCAATGCTTAAATTATTTTAAACACATAGAAACATAGATTTTTTCTTTCCCTAAAAAAGGATAAAGCAAAAGGAACTAGTTTCTAACACATAGTTGAAATAACAAATTGTTCATTTCTATTTTAAATATAGCCCGTGGTTTCAACCACGGGAAACGAATTGCGGGACAAAGATGACATATACGTTGCGTCCCAGCGGTTTAAACCGCTGGCTATGTTTCCATCCTATGTCGATATTATTTAGACGCATAACATCTAACAAATAACATTTAACTTTTTACAAGAAAATGACAACTAATAAATCCACATCATTATTTGAAAGTCAGCAGGTAAAAGAAGCCTTTGTGCAATCTTTTGTAAAGCTGAACCCAAAATTGATGATTAAAAATCCAGTAATGTTTACTGTAGAAATTGGAACTGCCATTATGTTTGCAGTCTGTATTTCGATCTTAATGGGTGCCAGCGATCAGGGAAGTTTGGCTTACAACATTGTTGTCTTCCTTATTTTATTTGCTACACTTTTGTTTGGAAATTTTGCCGAGGCTATTGCCGAAGCTCGAGGAAAAGCACAAGCCGACAGTTTAAGAAAAACCCGTGAAGAAACTCCTGCAAGACAAATTTTACCTAACGGCGAAATTAAAAACGTAAGCTCTTCAACCTTAAAAAAAGATGATATTTTCATTTGCGAAGCTGGCGATTTAATTGCTGCTGATGGAGAAATTATCGAAGGACTTGCTACTATCGACGAAAGTGCTATTACAGGAGAAAGTGCACCAGTAATTCGTGAAGCTGGCGGTGATAAATCTTCTGTTACAGGAGGGACAAAGGTACTTTCGGATAAAATCAAAGTACGCGTAACTTCTGAGCCAGGCGAAAGTTTCTTAGACAAAATGATTGCTTTGGTTGAAGGTGCGAGCCGTCAGAAAACACCAAACGAAATTGCTCTGACTATTTTATTGGCAGCATTTACTTTAATCTTTATCATTGTCTGCGTAACCTTAAAACCTTTCGCAGATTACGCCAACGCTCCTATTACAATTGCTGCTTTTATTTCACTTTTTGTATGTTTGATTCCAACAACAATTGGAGGTCTTCTTTCAGCAATTGGGATCGCGGGAATGGACAGAGCACTTCGTGCCAACGTAATTACCAAATCAGGAAAAGCGGTTGAAACTGCTGGAGATATTGATGTATTACTTTTGGATAAAACAGGAACGATTACAATCGGGAACCGAAAAGCAACTAATTTTTATCCAACGAAAGGAATTTCTTTTGATGATTTTGTAAAATCGGCTGTTTTGAGTTCGCTTGCCGATGATACTCCGGAAGGGAAAAGTATTCTCGAATTAAGCGAAGCAATCGATGTGAAAAGTGAAACGAAAGCAAGCAGCTTAAAAAATACTTCTGAAATTTCCCAAACCATCAAATTTACTGCTGAAACGAGAACTTCTGGCGTAATCTTAAAAGATGGAACAAACATTCGAAAAGGTGCTCAAGACGCTGCCAGAAAAATTGCTGAACAAGCTGGAAATGTTTTCCCTAAAGATACCGCTGATCAAGTAGTGGCCATTTCTTCTAATGGAGGAACACCTTTGGTAGTCATTAAAAACAACGAAATTCAAGGTGTTATCGAACTTCAAGATATTATCAAAACTGGAATGAAAGAACGTTTTGAGCGCTTACGCCGAATGGGAATCAAAACCGTAATGGTTACAGGAGATAATCCTTTGACAGCTAAATTTATTGCTGAAAAAGCGGGTGTTGATGATTTTATTGCTGAAGCTAAACCAGAAGATAAAATGAATTACATCCGAAAAGAACAAGCGGAAGGCCGTCTAGTTGCGATGATGGGTGACGGAACAAACGATGCTCCTGCCCTTGCACAAGCCAATGTAGGTGTTGCCATGAACAGTGGAACTCAGGCGGCTAAAGAGGCTGGAAATATGGTCGATCTTGATAATGATCCAACCAAATTAATTGAGATCGTCGAAATTGGAAAACAGCTTTTAATGACTCGAGGAACTTTGACTACTTTCTCAATTGCCAATGACGTTGCTAAATATTTTGCCATTGTTCCTGCTTTGTTTATTACTGCAATTCCAGCGCTTCAAGGTTTAAATATCATGCATTTGCATAGTCCTGAAAGTGCTATTTTATCGGCTGTGATTTTTAACGCGATTATCATTCCGATTTTAATTCCGCTGGCGCTGAAAGGTGTTGATTACCGACCAATTGGAGCAAGTGCCATCCTGAAAAGAAACCTTTTAATTTATGGTTTAGGGGGAATTATTGTTCCTTTTATTGGGATTAAAATTATTGATTTGATTGTTGCACTATTTATGTAAAAAAAAGGTGCTAAGGTTCTGAGATGCTAAGGTGCTAAGTTTTTCTTAGTCTCTCAGAACCTTAGTTCCTTAGAACCTCTAAAGTAAAAAAAATGAAAAATATATTCTCACTTATAAAACTTACAGTAGCATTACTATTGTTATTCGTCGTTATCTACCCTTTAGCCATTTACGGGATAGGGCAGCTGTCTCCAAATCAAGGAAAAGGAGAAACTATCACCGTTAACGGCAAAGTTGTCGGTTATCAAAAAATCGGACAAAAGTTCGACAAATCTAATTATTTCTGGGGAAGACCTTCGGCTGTAGATTACAATGCAGCGGGAAGTGCCGGAAGCAACAAAGGCCCAAGCAATGCCGAGTATCTGGCTTTGGTTCAAAAAAGAATTGATACACTTTTATTGGTTCACCCCTATTTAAAGAAATCGGATATTCCTTCTGATATGGTAACCGCTTCAGGAAGTGGTTTAGATCCGAATATTTCGCCGCAGGGCGCTTTGATTCAGGTAAAACGCATTGTTAAAGAGCGAAAACTGGATGAAGCTAAAGTAAAAGCTTTGGTGGAATCTAAAATTAATTCGGCTGTTGTCGGCCCTGAAACGGTGAATGTTTTGGAGTTGAATGTGGCGCTTGATCAGTTGAAATAAAGGTTCAAAGGAACAAAGCGACAAAGGTTCATAGGTTTTACTTGCGTATTCTTGTCATTTCGACGGAGGAGAAATCTTCGCAAGTAGCTCCGCAAAGAATGTCAATCTATGTCGACTTAGCAACGAAGATTTCTCCTTGCGTCGAAATGACAAACAGAACGGAAACTGGAATCGAAAACTAAATTCTACAATTAATACCTAACAGGTTTTGGAAACCTGTTAGGATATAAATCTATAATAATACAAAAACGCCTTTTTACCCCAAATGCCCTAGCCCCGATAGTAGTGGAAATCCTTTTTCTGGTCTCGTTAAAAAAACGAGACCAGAAAAAGATTGAAACGGATAGCGGGATTAGCTCCTAAAAAATCTACTTAATAAATAATTGAATACCACAAAAATGAAAAAAATACTATTTACTGCTTTAATCGCTTTTGGTTTTAGCAATTTACACGCACAAGAGGAATCTAAAAGTCCGTTTACGTTTTCGGGATATGTAGACGTTTATTACAGCTACGATTTTGGAAAACCTGAAAATCATACTCGACCAGGATTTTTTTACAGTTATAATAAAAGCAATGAAGTGAACCTGAATTTAGGAATGGCGAAAGTGAATTATTCGACAGAAAATGTTCGCGGAAATTTTGCGCTTATGGCTGGAACTTATCCGCAATACAATATGTCGGCAGAACAGGGTTTACTGCAAAATGTTTATGAAGCGAATGTTGGAGTTAAAATCTCTAAAAATCATAATTTATGGATCGATGCTGGAATTATGCCATCACATATTGGTTTTGAAAGTGCAATTGGAAAAGACTGTCAAAATTTAACCCGAAGCATTCTGGCGGAGAATTCACCATACTATGAAGCGGGAGTAAAAATTGGCTACACGTCTGAATCTGGTAAATGGTATTTGGCCGGAATGTATTTGAACGGCTGGCAGCGAATTGAAAAAATTGAAGGTAATCAGACACCGGCTTTTGGAACTCAGATTACTTTTAAACCATCTGATAATGTGACTTTAAACTGGAGTACTTATGTTGGAAATGAACAGCCGGATCTAGATAAAAAATGGCGCTATTTCAATAATTTCTACGGACAATTTAAAGTAGCCGAAAAAGTAAACTTAACGACTGGTTTTGACATTGGCTCTCAGCAATCGGCTAAAGGAAGCGAAAAATATGATGTCTGGTTTTCTCCTGTAGTAATTCTTCAATACAAACCAACTGATAAAATACAGCTGGCTGCAAGAGGTGAATATTACAGCGACGAAAAAGGCGTAATCATCGCGACAGAAACACCAAACGGATTTAAAACGTACGGATTTTCGGCTAACTTTGATTACTTAATTACTGATAATGTTATGTTTAGAATTGAAGCAAGAAACCTATCAAGCAAAGATGAAATTTTCACAAAAAACAATCAGCCAACAGATACGAATACGTTTGTAACGACTTCTTTGGCGATTAGTTTCTAATTATGTGAAATGTTTTCTGTAAAATGTGAAATGTATTTTCCAACCATTTTACATTTTACAGAAAACTTCTTACTATCAAAACATGGAAAACGAAAACAACGCACAGCATTTTCTGGATTTGATTCAGAAATCACGGAAAGGAAAGTTTAAAATCTACATTGGGATGAGCGCTGGTGTGGGCAAAACTTTTCGTATGCTTCAGGAAGCGCATTCGTTATTGAAAAACGGAATCGATGTAAAAATCGGCTACATCGAAACGCATATGCGGAAGGAAACGCATGAACTACTTGCAGGTCTTCCGATTATTCCGAGACGGACTATTTTTTATAAAGGAAAACAGCTCGAAGAACTCGACGTACAGGCAATCATCAATCTCAGACCTGAAGTGGTTATTGTAGATGAATTGGCGCACACTAATGTTGAAGGGAGCAAAAATGAAAAACGCTGGCAGGATGTTTTGGAAATTCTGGATGCGGGAATTAATGTAATTTCGGCAGTTAATATTCAGCATATTGAGAGTTTAAATGAGGATGTAAAACGAATTACCAATATTGATGTTCAGGAACGAATTCCTGATAATGTTTTACGATTGGCAGATGAAGTGGTCAATATCGATTTGACCTCCGAAGATTTGATTGCACGTCTGAAAGAAGGAAAAATTTATACACAGGATAAAATTCAGACGGCTTTAGCGAACTTTTTTAAATCGGAACAGATTCTGCAATTGCGTGAACTGGCTTTAAAAGAAGTGGCGAGTCAGGTGGTTCGAAAAGTAGAAAGTGAAGTTCCGAATCTGCATGCTTTACGACATGAAAAATTACTGGCCTGCATTAGCAGTAATGAAAAAACAGCCAAAATTATAATTAGAAAAGCGGCACGATTGGCGAGTTATTATAACGGTTCTTGGTATGTTTTGTATGTAGAAACGCCAAAAGAAAGCAGTAACCGAATTGCGCTTGACAAACAAAGACATTTAATTAATAACTTTAAACTCGCTGTACAATTGGGTGCGGAAGTTATTAAAGTGGAAAATTCAAATATTACGAATGCTATTTTGACAGCTGTAGAAGAAAAACAAATTACAACGGTGTGCATCGGAAAACCACATTTTAATTTGTTTAAAGTAATTTTGTCTACAACAATTTTCAGACGTTTGCTAAACAAGTTGTCTTTATCAAATGTCGATCTTGTGATATTGTCGTGAAAAAAATTTTTAAACCATATAAGTTATATAAGTTCATTTAAATTAGGAACGTTGAATTTTAACCGCAAAGAGCGCAAAGCACACAAAAATTAGAAAAAAACTTTGCGTCCTTGCGACTTTGCGAGCAAAATACTCTTGCGAACTTTGCGTAAAACTTTGCGCTCTTTGCGGTAAAAAAAAGTAACTCTAATATTTCCTTATATAACTTATATGGTTCCAAAAAAAATAAATGTTTTATAAAATGAGAATTAAAACCAAATTGAATCTGGGTGTTGGATTGTTATTTTCAATGATCATTATACTTTCGCTGGTTAGCGGCTATTCTGTTTTTTTGATAAAAGCAGACACGGAGAATATTCTGAAAGCGAATTATAATACACTTGAATATTCCCGAAATATGATTTTGTCTTTGGACGAAATTAAAGCCAGCCCTGATGGTAAGATTTCTGTTTTCAAAGAATATCTTGAAAAACAAACCCAAAATGTTACCGAACCTGGAGAAAAAGAAGCCACAGCGAACCTTGAAAAAAACTTCGCCCTTTTAGAAAAAAATGGTTCAAATGAGACATTAAAAGCACAAATAAGACAGGATATTTTTGCTATTATGAAACTGAATCTCGATGCCATAAAACAGAAAAGCGATATTGCAAAACTTACTGCCGAAAATGCCAATTTATGGATTGCTATTGTGGGCACTTTATGCTTCTTAATTGCTTTTAACCTATTGGTTAATCTTCCGAATAATATTGCGAATCCGATAAAAGAATTGACGCTGAGTATTAAGGAAATTGCGAATAAAAATTATTCCGAACGCGTGCATTTTACGAGTCATAGCGAATTTGGAGATTTGGCAAAATCGTTCAATACGATGGCGCAGAAACTTCAAGAATATAATGACAGTAATTTGTATAAATTATTCTTCGAGAAGAAACGCCTTGAAACGCTTATTAATAATATGAATGATCCGATTATTGGTCTGGACAATGAGAATATTGTTTTGTTTGCCAATGATGAAGCCCTCAAAATTATTGGTTTGAAACTGGAAGATGTTATCGGAAAATCAGCTTCGGAACTGGCCTTGTCAAATGATTTGATTCGTTCTCTGATTTTAAAAGAAAACTCAGATACTCCTAAAAAGCAGCCTCTGAAAATCTTTGCTCACGGGAAAGAAAGTTATTTCGAAAAAGAAATTCTAAACATCACCATAGTTCCAACTGGAGAAGAAAAAGAAATCAATATTGGCGATGTGATTATTCTGCGAAATATTACGCTTTTTAAAGAACTGGACTTTGCCAAAACCAACTTTATTGCCACCGTTTCACACGAATTAAAAACGCCAATTGCCTCTATAAAACTAAGTCTTCAATTACTTCAAAATGCCAAAACTGGCGATATGAACGACGACCAGAAACAGTTGGTCGAAAGTATAAAAGACGACAGTCAGCGACTGCTGAAAATTACAGGTGAATTACTGAATTTATCACAGTTGGAAACAGGGAATATTCAGCTGAATATCGAAAAAAATAATCCGCATCAAATTGTACATTATGCTGTTGAAGCGGTAAAAGTACAAGCCGATCAAAAACAGATTAAGTTAGTTGTTGATGCTGATGAAAACCTAACCGAAGTAAAAGCCGACAGCGAAAAAACAGGCTGGGTTTTGATTAATTATTTATCAAATGCGATTCGGTATTCGTCTGAAAAAAGTACGATTCTCATCAAACTGAAAAAAGAAAATAACCAAATTGTGTTTCAGGTTATCGATACCGGAAAAGGAATTGATACACGATATAAAGACCGCGTTTTTGATAAATATTTTCAAGTTCCGGGAAGTCAGAAATCCGGTACGGGATTAGGTTTAGCAATAAGTAAAGAATTTATTGAGGCACAAAATGGAAATGTTGGGGTTGAAAGTAATTTGGGATTGGGAAGTACGTTTTGGTTTTCATTGAAAGTGTGAATTATTTAACATGATTTTGAAAATAAATCTTTAATTTTGAGTATTAAAAAGTATTTGACATGGACATAACTGCGCAAATAAAAGAGAATTTAATCTCAAGAATTAGAGATTCTAAAGACATGAACTTTTTAAAAGCACTTCAAACTATTTTTGATTCTTCTGAACAGTCTTTGTATGAATTAAATTCTGAACAACAAACTTCTATTGAAACAAGCCGAAATCAAATCCAAAAAGGTGAATTTCACAAAAATGAAGATGTAATTTCAGAAATGAAAGAATGGCTAAAAAAGAAATAGTTTGGTCCAATCTTGCTAAACTTGAACTTTCTAATGTTCTGGAATTTTATGTTCTCAGAAATGGAAATTCGGATTATAGCTCAAAAATTCTTGAAGAAGTTGAAGATTTATTAGAAACTCTATCTAATAATGAATTGATTGGAAGACTTACTTCTAATAAAACTACTCGTGTTATTCCAATGAAAACCTATTTACTCTTCTATGAAATCAATAATGATAGAATAGAGATTATATCGTTTTGGGATAATCGTCAGAGTAAAGAAAAGAGAAAAGTACAAGTTTCTTAAAACTTCTATTTATTATATGCTTAATCAAAAAATGCCCTGCTAAAAAACAAGGCACTTTGTAATCAATTTATACTAAATTAGTCTGTCGGTTTGGTCAAATAATAAACCGGAATTCCCAACAACATTATAAAAATTCCCCAGCCACAAGTTGAGAATTTTGTGATTAGCAGCGAAACACTAATTGCCGAAGCTAATACAATATACAATAATGGTAAAAACGGATAACCAAATGCTTTATATGGTCTTTCCGCCTCCGGCATTTTTTTACGTAATACAAAAATTCCGTAGATCGTTAAGATGTAAAATATCAAAACGATAATAATTACGAAATCTAACAATGCACCGTATTTACCTGTAAGACACAAAACCGAAGCCCATATACATTGTGACCATAAAGCCCAGGAAGGAACACTAAACTCATTAAGCACAGCTGCTTTCTTAAAAAATAAACCGTCTTTTGCCATTGTATAATACACTCTGGCACCCGCCATAATCAATCCGTTATTGCAGGCAAAAGTCGAAATCATAATCATTATGGCAATAACCAAAGTTCCGATATCACCAAAAATATATTGTGAAGCCACTACTGCTACCCTGTCTGATTTTGCTGTTGCAATTTCATCCATTGGAACTACCGCCAGATACATCAGGTTTGTCAGCACATAAATAATCGTAACGATAAAAGTTCCTAAAAACAAACTTAGACCCACATTACGTTTTGGATTTTTAATTTCACCGGCAATAAAAGTTACTCCAACCCAGGCATCACTTGAGAATAATGATCCTACCATTGCAGCAGAAATACCTGTTATTAAAGCTTTTCCACTAATTGGAATCCAGGAAGCATTATCCACATTATATGAATGGGGTGTCCAGGCCGCAGTCCAGTTGGCATCCCAAACAGAGGCTTTTGCCGCAAGTGTTAATCCAAAAACGATTAAGCCCAGCAATGATAAAATTTTGATAATGGTTAAAACGGTCTGAAGAACCTTCCCGTTTTTCACTCCTCGGCTATTGATATATGTTAATAAAATGATCGTAACAATCGATACGATTTGTGCAGCATTCAGTTTAAAATCTCCCAATTCAAATAAGATATTTTCGTCACTAAGAGGTTCATAAAGATACGCTGCAAATTTTGAAAAAGCCACACCTACAGCAGCAATTGTCCCGGTCTGAATCACAGCAAAAAAGCTCCATCCATACAAAAAAGCTATCAATTTATTGTATGCTTCCTTAAGGTATACATACTGCCCTCCGGCTTTTGGGAACATGGCACTCAGTTCGCCATAACTCACAGCTGCGATAATAGTAATTAATCCCGAAACCAGCCAAATTAATGTCAGCCATCCTGCTGAACCTACCTGCCTGGCAATATCGGCACTCACTATAAATATTCCGGAACCAATCATAGAACCTACCACAAGCATGGTCCCGTCTAGTAATCCTAGTTCTCTCTTAAAATTTTCCTGGTTGTTTTCCTGCATTATTTTTGGTTTTTTGGTTGGTTAAAGATATACTTTTTTCTGAAATCCCATATTTTTTATAATACACATTTAAGGCAGTTGATTTTTTGGGCGTATCCCTGCGGGTCGGGCTATCTACTTTATCTTTTATGGTAAACCCCACCATAAAAGGATGTCGTTCCTATCCCTTACGTAAACCCTGGTTTCATAAGAACAATACCCTTTTTTAACATATCAAGATAATTACAAGAAAAATGACTTTCTAAAAACATCTATTCAAGCACTTAAATTTTAACAAGAAAAAAATACTTATTATTGAGTCGAGTTATTTTTTTTATTAAATTTATGTATTACTTAATAATATCGACAAATAGTTGCTTGATTTCAATTTAATCCAAAAAAAATATCAAAACCCATTACGTAATACGCTGAAAGATTTTAATTCTAACTACAAATTCTAAAATTATGTTTCAGGGTCTTTTTTTTAAAAATCTACGCTTTACTAATGTTTACATTCTTTTGTTCATTGTATTTATCTCCTGTACATTACTAATTTGTATTAACTTTTTTACAATCAAAATATTATCAGCTAACAGAGCTTATATTAACGGTGAATCACACTATTCAAAAGGACAAAAAGACGCTTCCCGCCATCTTATAACTTATCTTTTTACAAAAGATAAACGCAAATGGAAATTATATCAACAGGAACTAAAAGTTCCACAAAGTGCTCGTATTGCAAGAGAAACGCTATTGAAATTTGGAGACAATGAAATAGCTAGAAAAGCATTAGTAAGTGGCAGAAACAATCCAGAAGATTTGGACGATATAATTTGGCTATTTGAAAACTTTAAACAAGTTTCTTTTTTATCTAAAGCTATTAATGAATGGGAACAAGGTGATAAACTAATTATTAAATTATCAGCAATCGGTGAAGAAATTAATATCAAAACAAATAGCAATATTTTAAATCATTCTGATCAAATAAAATTTCTTCGGGAAATTGGATTTATAAGTGATAAATTAACCATTAATGAGCGTAACTTTTTAAGTATTATTGGAGATGGAACTCGAAAAATCAAAAATCTGCTTATACTCACTAACATCATTTTTACATTGATTATAGTATGCAGCGTTGGTTTCTATTATTCAATAATGGTGAAAAGGTTATTGGCCTCTAAGAAAGAAATCGAAGCCAAAAATGAAAACCTAATACTGGTCAATCATGAATTAGATCGTTTTGTTTATAGCGCCTCCCACGATTTACGATCTCCAATTACCTCCTTAAAAGGGCTGATCGAAATAACACAATTAGAAGATGATATCGAACAAATAAAAGAGTATCTACATTTAATGCACGAAAGTCTTATCAAACAAGATCAGTTTATTATTGATATTATTGACTATTCAAAAAATAAGAGAAAACAAGTCATTACAGAACCTGTAAGCCTTAAAGAAATATTCTATGATACAATTTCACAGTTAATGCACATTGAAAATGCTGACAAAATAACTTTCAAACAAGAATTATCCGTTGACCAAATCAAAAGTGATGGCTTACGTATAAAAATTATCATCAGCAATTTACTTTCAAATGCCATCAAATATTCTGACAATAGCAAACCTGAAATGTTTATCTCTATAAAAACCTATATTCAGGATGGTTTTAATAAAATAGAAATATCTGATAATGGAATCGGAATCAAAGATGACAATATAGACCATATTTTTGAAATGTATTTCGGAACAAACCGAAACAAAGGATCTGGATTAGGGCTTTATATCGTAAAAGAAGCCGTAGAAAACATTCACGGGAATATTTCTGTGTCTTCAGAAATTAATATCGGAAGCAAATTTACAATCGCAATACCAACTTCTTATGGAACCTAAAGCGGATTTTTTGTTAATTGAAGACAATCTGATTGATCAGCTTGTTGCCCAGAAATTGTTAAAAAAAGTACTAAATATTGAACAGGTTATTGTTGCTAATAATGGTCTGGAAGGTTTGAATTGGGTTACACATAATAAAGAACAAAACCACAAACTAATTATTTTATTAGACATCCAAATGCCAATAATGAACGGTTTTGAATTTTTGAACGAATTTCAAAAACTAAATGAAGATATCAAAAAGGAAACTCAAATTTATGTAATCTCCTCAACTTTAAATCCTGACGAAATCAAACAAATCAAACGAAACAAAAATGTTACTGATTTTTTAAACAAGCCCTTACCTGTCGAAGAGTTAAAAAGACAGCTGATTTCTAATTCTTTATTCTAAAATACGATTTACCTGCGAAAAAGATCTTTGATAGTAAGGCTCTTTTGTAGATGAAATAATAACCCCACTGTGAGTTGAAGAATGAACAAACTTAATTTCACCGTCTACAACTTCTACAACCATTCCAACGTGGTTAATTTGTCGCCTTCCATTGGTCCTAAAGAAAATCAAATCCCCTTTTTGTGCTTCATCCGTGTTGACTCTCGTACCAATCCGGGATTGCTCAATCGAACTTCTTGGGAGTTTAATATCGAAATTACCAAAAGTACAATACATTAATCCGGAACAATCAAAACCAGCTTTTGTAGTACCTCCCGAACGATAACGGGTCCCTATATTTCCTGTTGCATTCACAATCAACTGATTAATCAAATCTGAGTGATTGCTTACCCTTATTACTGATGTTGAATCTTTTTTGATCGTTGTGCTATCAGCTACCTGAATTGATTCTGAATTTGTATCTTTTATTTCCTGATTTGCCTTTGAAGCCTGGAAAGCCTCAGCTTTTTCTTTTGAAATAAGGATTTTTAAAGTATGTCCTATTGGCAGTTTTTTCCTGATTTCGGGATTCTGTTTTTCCAGTTCTACTACCGTGATTCCGAACTCTTTTGCAATAGCATATTTTGTTTCCTTAGGCATAACTTCCCTTAAAACTTCAACCAGTTCTGGCTGGATATTTTCAATCGGTTTTTGCAATTCCTGACTGCCATTTGCAGGGATGACAATCTGCTGACCTATTTTAAGCCCTTCATTTTCCAGTAAAGGATTTGCCTTTTTTAAATCTTCAACTGATATCTTATATTTTTGTGATATACCCCAAAGTGTTTCTTTGGCTAATACCTGATGCGAACCGGGAATTACCTCTGCAACAGTTTCAGTAGTTTTGACTTCTTCAGGTTGATTTTTAGCTGGAATTAATAAAACCGAATTTAATTTTAAAATTTTAGGTGCATTAGGGTTTGCGTTTTCAATGTCTTTTGTTTTTACTCCATATTTTTTAGCAATAGCAGTAAGGTTGTCTCCTTTTGAAATAACATGTTTAATATATTTATCCTGAGAAAAAACACTTGCACTGAAAAGCAAAAATATGACGACATACCTAAAAAGCATTATTTGGGGGGATTTTAAATTCACTCTTTTCTTATGTTTTTACAACTCAAAAAAGAAAATAATATTACTAAAAAGGCTAATTTAACTTTTTAAAGTAAAAAAAACACGCTTTTTAGTAACAAATTTATTCGGGATTAGAAAAAATATAACGTTTCAGAAGCTAACTTAAAGTTTTTGTGCGAGTTATGTTTTTGTTTCAAAATCTTAAAATTTCAATCCAAACGTTATTTTGAAAACCAGAGTCATAGCCCGGATGGAAGCGGCATCCTTTTGTCCCGATAGTTATCGGGACAAAAGATATAGCGGACAGCCGGAATAGCTACAAATAAAAACGCCCTGTTTTCACAGAGCGTCTTGAGTATATTAATTTTTTAAAATTAAGCTTTTCCGGCAGCAATTAAATTTAATGCAGACCCTGCAACAAACCATCCAATCTGGCCTTCGTTGTATGTGTGGTTTGCTAAAATAATATCTTTTGTACCGTTTGCGTGAACAAACTCCAAGGTTAATGGTTTTCCCGGAGCAAATTCAGTTAAGTCTAAGAAATTAATGGTATCATCTTCCTGAATTTTATCGTAATCTGCTTCGTTAGCAAAAGTCAATCCTAAAAGACCTTGTTTTTTAAGATTCGTTTCGTGAATACGGGCAAAAGATTTTACCAGTACTGCTTTTACACCTAAGAAACGTGGCTCCATCGCAGCGTGTTCGCGGGAAGAACCTTCTCCATAATTGTGATCTCCAACAACTATAGATGGAACTCCGGCAGCTTTGTAGGCACGCGCAACAGCAGGTACAGCATCGTACTGACCTGTTAATTGATTTTTAACCGAATTTGTTTTTTGATTGTATGCATTTACCGCACCAATAAGCATATTATTTGAAATATTATCTAAATGTCCACGGAAACGCAGCCATGGTCCAGCCATAGAAATATGGTCGGTTGTACATTTTCCAAATGCTTTTATCAGCAATTTGGCACCTGTAATATTTTTGCCATCCCAGGCATCAAACGGAGCTAATAATTGTAAACGCTCTGAAGTTGGATTTACTACAACGGTAACTCCAGAACCATCTTCGGCAGGAGCCTGAAATCCTGGATCTTCTGCATAGAAACCTTTGGACGGAAGTTCATCTCCTGTTGGTTCATCAAGCATTACTTCTTCGCCTTCTTCGTTGATTAATTTATCTGTTAACGGATTAAAGCTTAAATCACCTGCAATCGCTAAAGCTGTTACCAATTCCGGAGAGCCTACGAAAGCCAAAGTGTTTGGATTACCGTCAGCGCGTTTTGAGAAGTTACGATTGAAAGAGTGAACGATTGTATTTCTTTCTTCTTTCTCAGCTCCTTCCCTGTCCCACATACCAATACATGGTCCGCAGGCATTTGCAAAAACTGTTGCTCCGATTTTATTAAAAGTATCTATAAATCCGTCTCTTTCGATTGTAGAACGCACCACTTCAGAACCAGGAGTTATTGTAAATTCTGCTTTTGTTTTTAAGTTTTTCTCTGAAACCTGTTTTGCTAAAGAGGCAGCACGGGAAATATCTTCATAGGATGAGTTGGTACAAGAACCAATTAAACCCACCTGAATTTGCAATGGCCAGTTGTTTTTGATTGCCTCTTCTTTCATTTTAGAAATTGGAGTAGCTAAATCTGGAGTAAAAGGTCCATTTAAATGCGGTTCCAATTCAGATAAATTGATTTCGATAACCTGATCAAAGTATTTTTCAGGATCAGCATATACTTCCGGGTCTCCTGTCAAGTAAGAAGCTATTTTATCAGCAGCATCTGCAACATCGGCTCTGTTTGTAGAGCGCAGGTAACGGCTCATAGAATCATCGTAACCAAAAGTGGAAGTTGTAGCTCCAATTTCAGCTCCCATGTTACAAATCGTTCCTTTACCGGTACAGGACATAGAAGTTGCACCTTCGCCAAAATATTCAACTATTGCTCCGGTACCACCTTTCACAGTCAAAATTCCGGCAACTTTTAGGATAACATCTTTAGGAGCTGTCCAGCCAGATAATTTACCTGTTAATTTAACTCCAATTAATTTAGGAAACTTAAGTTCCCAAGCCATTCCGGACATAACATCTACAGCATCTGCTCCACCAACACCAATAGCTACCATTCCTAAACCTCCTGCATTTACAGTATGAGAATCCGTACCAATCATCATTCCGCCCGGGAAAGCATAATTTTCAAGTACGACCTGATGAATAATTCCAGCTCCCGGTTTCCAAAAACCGATTCCATATTTATTAGAAACTGACGATAGGAAATCGAAAACTTCATTACTTTGTGTTTTTGCTCTCGCTAAATCGGTCGCAGCATCTACTTTTGCCTGAATCAGGTGATCACAATGCACCGTTGTAGGGACTGCTACTTTAGATTTACCGGCATGCATAAATTGCAATAAGGCCATTTGCGCAGTTGCATCCTGACAGGCTACACGATCCGGTGCGAAGTCAACATAATCAACTCCTCTTCCAAAAGCTTTGGTTGGATTTCCGTCCCAAAGGTGATTGTACAAAATTTTCTCTGTTAAAGTAAGTGGACGACCAACAATTTCGCGTGCTTTATCAACACGACCGGGCATGTTGTCATACACTTTTTTAATCATTTCTATATCAAAAGCCATACTTATATATTAATTATGTTAGTGTAAATCAGCTTAAATTTAAGGATTTTATTATGGTTTATGCTAAAATAATTGTTAATACTATTATTTAAAACTATTCTATTTTTCTTAAAAGGCAGTAAATTGAAAATCAATCTAATATAATTATTTAACCTTTACAATAACCTATTGCAATTGCACATTCCGCCTTAAAAATTTGATTTAGCAAATCATGCAACGGTAATCCAGCAAAGATATAAGCTTCAACCCACAGCGAGGAACGAATGAATACTATACTCGAATAGCACGATGCTTAGCAGCCCCAAAATATAAAAAAAGAGGCAACCTATTACTAGATTGCCTCACTTAGAAATTATGAAATTCCTACTATTATAATTTAGTAGAGATTGGTTTGAATTTTGTTAAGTTGATACCTTCAACCGAAGCTTTATATTCTTCGATAGATGGCATTCTTCCTAAAATTGCAGAAAGTACAACTACTGGCGTTGATGCTAATAAAGATTCTCCTTTTTTACCCTCTCTATCCTCTACTACACGTCCTTGGAACAAACGAGTTGAAGTAGCTAATACAGTATCTCCTTTTTCAGCTTTTTCCTGGTTACCCATACATAAGTTACAACCAGGACGCTCTAAATACATAATGTTTTCGTATTCTGTACGTGCTGTTGATTTAGGTAAGGCATCTGAGAATTCGAAACCTGAATATTTTTGTAGCATTTCCCAATCACCTTCAGCTTTTAATTCGTCGATGATGTTATATGTAGGAGCTGCAACTACTAAAGGGGCGTTGAATTTAACTTCCCCATTTTGTTTTTCAACATTACGCAACATTTGAGAAACAATTTTTAAATCGTCTTTATGAACCATACAAGAACCTACGAAACCTAAATCTACTTTTTTATCTGTTCCATAAAAAGATAATTCGCGAATGGTATCGTGTGTATAACGTTTAGAAACATCAACATTGTTAACGTCTGGGTCAGCAATCATTGGCTCCTCGATTAAACCTAAATCGATAACAACTTCAGCATAGTATTTTGCATTATCGTCTGGAGTTAAAGCTGGTTTAGCACCTGTTTTAATTTCCTCGATACGTTTGTTTGCTTTATCAATTAAACCTTTTAAAACTTGGTTTTTGTTGTCCATACCTTTATCAATCATGATTTGGATACGAGACTTAGCAATTTCTAACGATTGAATTAATGTTTCGTCCTGAGAAATACAGATAGAAGCTTTCGCTTTCATTTCTGCAGTCCAGTCAGTAAATGTAAACGCCTGATCAGCTAATAAAGTTCCGATATGAACCTCAATAATACGACCTTGGAAAACGTTCTCACCATCAAATTGCTTCAACATTTGAGATTGCGTCGCATGAACTACATCACGGAAATCCATGTGTTGTTTCATCTCACCTTTAAAAGTAACTTTTACAGATTCCGGAATTGGCATAGAAGCTTCACCTGTTGCTAAAGCTAAAGCTACAGTTCCTGAATCGGCACCGAAAGCAACCCCTTTAGACATACGTGTATGTGAATCTCCACCGATTATAATTGCCCACTCATCAATTGTAATATCATTTAACACTTTGTGAATAACGTCCGTCATTGAATGATATTCTCCTTTAGGGTCTCTCGCTGTAATAACACCGAAATCATTCATGAACTTCATTAATTTAGGAATATTAGCTTGCGCTTTTTTGTCCCAAACTGAAGCTGTGTGACATCCTGATTGGTAAGCACCATCAACAACTGGAGAAATAACTGTAGCAGCCATCGACTCTAATTCCTGAGCAGTCATCAAACCTGTAGTATCCTGAGAACCTACGATGTTAACTTTCACACGTACGTCTGATCCTGCATATAATGTTTTACCTGGAGTTACACCAACTGCATTTTTGTTGAAGATTTTTTCAACAGCAGTTAATCCCTGACCTTCTATAGAAACTTCTTTAGCTGGTGCAAATACTGTTGGAGCAATAACTCCTAAAGTTTGTGCAGCAAATGTTTGGATTTTTTTACCAAAAACGATAGCATAAGATCCACCCGCTTTGATAAACTCTAATTTTTGAGGAGTGAAAGATTTAGAAATATCTTTTAATTCTTTCTCACCGTTGTATAATTTTTTAGCTTTTGTATTGATTGTTAATACAGTTCCTGTAGCTACAGAATAAACCTCTTCTAAAACAGGATCACCAGCTTCGTTACGAACTACGTTTCCTTCTGCATCTGTTTTCTTTACCCAATTTTGTAAGTCGATACCGATACCACCCGTTACGTCTACAGTAGTTAAGAAGATAGGAGAGATTCCGTTAGTACCTGCTACAATTGGAGCAATGTTCACGAAAGGAATATATGGAGATGCTTGCTTACCAGTCCATAAAGCTACGTTGTTCACACCTGACATACGAGAAGATCCAACTCCCATTGTTCCTTTTTCAGCGATTAACATAACAGAAGCATCTGGATGCTGTGCTTGCAATGCTTTAATTTCTGCCTGAGCTTCAGGAGTGATCATACATTTTCCATGTAATTCACGGTCAGAACGAGAGTGTGCCTGGTTACCCGGAGATAATAAATCAGTAGAAATATCACCTTCTGCAGCGATGTAAGTAACCACTTTAATTTCTTCAGCAACTTCTGGTAATTTTGTAAAAAATTCAGCTTTTGCGTAGCTTTCTAAAATTTCTTTTGCAAATGTGTTACCAGCGCTGTAAGCTTCTGCTAAACGAGCTGTATCAGCATCATATAAATAAACTTGAGTTTTTAAAACTTCAGCTGCTTGTTTAGCAATTGAAGCATCATTTCCTAAAGCTAAATCCAGCAATACTTCAATAGAAGGTCCTCCCTTCATGTGAGATAATAATTCAAAAGCAAAAGCAGGTGTAATCTCTTTTACTACAGACTGACCTAAAATGATTTCTTTTAAAAACTTTGCTTTTTCACCAGCAGCACTTGTAGTACCTGGTAAAGTATTGTAAATAAAAAACTTAAGAGAATCTTCGCGATGTGCGTTATCAACATCTTTAATTTGAGCAATGATTTCGCTTACTAATTCAGCTCCATCAATTGGTTTAGGGTGTAATCCCTGATTTTTTCTTTCTTCAATTTCTTGAATGTAATCCTGATAAATATTCATAATAAAAGCGGATTTATTTTTTTTGGAGACAAATTTAAACATTAAAGCCGAGAATTTAAAAAAATATAATAGAAGTCGCCTTTTCAAAAAAAATTATTGCCAAAAAACAACTTTAACCAACCTTTTTTGATAATAATTTAAAATTATATTAAAAAAATAAATTATTGATATTTTAAAATCCTTTCTTTAACAAAGTCAAAATTTAATGTTACAAAAGGAAGTCGGATTTTAGCTCTATTTCAACAAAGAATCTTTCCAAATAAGTATTTATAACGTTATAGTTTGTCAAAAAAAATCAAACATAAGTAAAACTACTTACATCTATCGATCTCGAAATTTTAAAACAATCACCTCTTTTTTACAAATTATTTCCCAACAATCCTTTTCCCAAAATAATTTTTAAAAATTTTAGTTATGAGTATAAAAAAATAAAGCCCGGCTATTTTTTAATGACCGGGCAATAAAAATCGTAATTGCTATCTTTTTACAATAATTTCTGAATAATAACTTCTTCCGTTATTCCTTCAGCATCTGCTTTGTAATTTTTAATAATTCGGTGTCTTAAGATTCCTGTTGCAACTGCCTTAACATCTTCAATATCCGGTGAAAATTTCCCGTTAAAAGCGGCATGTGCCTTGGCTGCCAAAATTAAATTTTGCGAAGCTCTCGGACCTGCCCCCCAATCCAGATAATTTTTCACAAAATCATTTGTCAATACATTATCGGGACGAGTTTTGCTTACTAAGGTAACTGCATATTCTACAACATTGTCTGCTACAGGAATCCTACGAATTAAATGCTGAAAGTCTATAATTTCCTGCGCATTGAATAACGGATTAATTACTGTTTTTGCATCAGAAGTTGTTCTTTTTACTACTTGCACTTCTTCTTCAAAAGTTGGATATTCTAATTTTATCGCAAACATAAAACGATCTAGCTGTGCTTCTGGCAAAGGATAAGTTCCTTCTTGCTCAATCGGGTTTTGAGTTGCTAAGACAAAATAAGGTAAATCTAATTTATGATGTTGTCCTGCTATAGTTACCGATCTTTCCTGCATTGCTTCTAATAAAGCTGCCTGTGTTTTTGGAGGCGTTCTGTTGATCTCGTCTGCCAGAATAATATTAGAAAAAATTGGTCCTTTAATGAATTTGAAATTTCTGTTCTCATCCAGGATTTCACTTCCTAAAATATCTGAAGGCATCAAATCCGGCGTAAACTGAATTCTTTTGAAATCCAAACCTAAAGCCTGAGACAACGTATTTATCATTAAAGTTTTTGCAAGCCCCGGTACACCTATTAAAAGCGCGTGACCTCCTGAAAATATGCAGAGTAAAATTTGATCTACAACGGCATCCTGGCCTACGATAATTTTTGCTATTTCGGTTTTTAATTCATTTCGTTTCTCAACTAATTTATGAATTGCCGCTACGTCAGACATTTAAGTATGTTTTTAAATTAAAAAAGAGTTAATTCTATGATTTCATAAAACTAACTCTTTTTATTTATTTTATAAAAATTATTTTTTTAACCAATTGTTTGTAAAAGTACAATCTCTATACTCTCCAATTATTTTGATGTAAGTATCTTTGATTTTATCATCAAACCATTTTCCGATAGCATTAATTTGCTTTTCTTTCAAAGCCAGTTCTTTAATTTTAGTATAATCTTTGGCATAATCGGCAACGTGATCGTCTATTCTGTTTGTTACAGTAATCAGTTTGTATGTTTTTTTTCCTTTGTCATCCTGATCCAGAATTGGTTGAGAAACCTCATGGTCTTTCAAATTTGAAACCTGATTAAACAATGCCGAATCCATTTTAGTAAGCTCAAAACGTGTATCCTGAGTGTTTGGATTAACTAAAGTACCTCCATTTGCTCTTGTTTCTTTTTGATCAGAATCATTTCTTGCTGCATCTGCAAAAGAAATTTCATTACCTACTATTTTATTTCTAATATTTATAATCCTTTCTTTTGCTTCTTTTAACGCAGTTTCAGAAACAGTAGGAGATATTAAAATATGACGTAATTCTACTTCCTGACCTTTAATCTTATCCACCATTATGATATGATAACCATACGTTGTTTCAAAGGGCTCAGAAATCTCACCTTCTGCAAGACTAAAAGCAACATCTTTAAATTCTTTAACAAAAGGGGTTTTCCTCGTCATTTTGTAATAGCCTCCCGCAGAAGAAGATCCAGGATCCTGAGAATATAAAACTGCTTTTGTAGCAAAACTTGAACCTTCTAGAACGTCTTTTCGAATAGAATTCAACCTATCTTTAACCTTCTGTTTATCAGCTTCTGAAACTTTAGGCTCTACGACAATCTGTGCAACTTCCATTTCAGCACCAAAAGTTGGCAATTCATCTTTTGGTATTTTCTTAAAGAAATTACGAACTTCTTCCGGAGTGATTTCTACAGCATCAACAATCTTTTTTTGCATTTCTGCAGATAATTTCTGCTCTTTTAAAATATCGGCAAAATATGTTTTAAATTCTTCAACTGAACTTTTCTTGTAAAATTCTACAATTTTATTAATATCCCCACCAGTTTGCCTCATCATATAAGTCAACCTTTCATCCATCATACTTTTCACTTCAGCATCACTCACAATAATACTATCCTGAATTGCCTGATGTGCATATAATTTATCTTCCAAAAGCTTACCCAGCATCTGACATCTGGTTACGTCTTTTGTCGATCCTCCCTGAGCAGTGATTTCAAGAAATCCTTTATCAATATCCGAATCTAAAATAATATAATCCCCAACTGTAGCGATAATACCGTCAACTTTTTGTTTATTGATCGACGCCGATTCTGCCGGTTTTTCGGCAACAACATCCTTAATAATTTCCTGAGCGAAAATAATTGAGTGAAAAAAAAGTAAAAAACATATTGTTAGTACCAATTTGTAATCAATAGTTTTTAGCTGTAATTTTTTTAATAACATTATTTTAAATTTAATTTGAATGTAAGAATCTTAATATCTACGTTTCTTCTTTTAACTGAAATCAATATTTTAAAAATAAAAAATACAGTATCCAGTTTTAACAACTTATAGCGAACAAAAATAACAATTCAATTAGATAATACAACTATCAGCCATAGTATTAACAAAAAATTATACACTACCAAAAATGCTTTAAGCTTTATAAAAATTTTAAAATAATTTCTTATCGGCAAAACATCAAAACCATGGCAGTCAAAAACAAAACAGAACGGTATTTATTTTTAAATCGTATTAAATAATAGTATTTTTGCAGCCTATTTATATAAAATATGAGCTTTTTAAAAGAAATACAACGCAGAAGAACCTTCGGAATCATCTCGCACCCCGATGCAGGTAAAACAACTTTAACAGAAAAATTATTGTTGTTTGGAGGAGCTATTCAGGAGGCTGGCGCCGTAAAGAACAACAAAATTAAAAAGGGAGCAACCAGTGACTTTATGGAAATCGAACGCCAAAGAGGGATTTCGGTTTCAACATCTGTACTTGCTTTTAATTATAAAGATAAAAAAATCAATATTCTTGATACTCCAGGACACAAGGATTTTGCAGAAGATACATTTAGAACTTTAACCGCTGTTGACAGTGTTATTGTTGTAATTGACGTTGCAAAAGGGGTTGAAGAACAAACTGAAAAACTGGTTTCAGTTTGTAGAATGCGTAACATTCCGATGATTGTTTTCATCAACAAATTAGACCGTGAAGGTAAAGATGCTTTTGATCTAATGGATGAAGTAGAACAAAAGTTAGGTTTAAAAGTTACACCTTTGAGTTTCCCGATTGGCATGGGATATGATTTTCAGGGAATTTACAATTTATGGGAAGAAAATATTAATCTTTTCAGTGGAGACAGCCGTAAAAATATAGAAGAAACAATTGCTTTTTCGGATGTTCAAAACAATCCGGAATTAGATAAAATTGTAGGGCAGAAAGCAGCTGATAAACTTCGTGAAGAATTAGAATTAATCGACGAAGTATATCCAAAATTCGAACGTCAGGATTACTTAGACGGAAAAATCCAACCAGTATTCTTTGGTTCGGCTTTAAATAATTTTGGAGTTCGCGAATTATTAGATTGCTTTATTACAATTGCTCCTTCTCCTCGACCAAAAGATTCTGAAACCCGCACAGTTGATCCTGCAGAAGAAAAAATGTCTGGTTTTGTATTTAAAATCCATGCTAATATGGATCCAAAACACCGTGACCGTTTGGCATTTATCAAAATTGTTTCCGGAACTTTTGAAAGAAACAAACCTTATTACCACGTTCGCCAGAAGAAAAACCTAAAATTCTCTAGTCCGAATGCCTTTTTTGCAGAGAAAAAAGAAATCGTAGATATCTCTTATCCTGGTGACATTGTTGGCCTCCATGACACCGGAAACTTTAAAATTGGAGATACTTTGACTGAAGGAGAATTAATGAGCTTTAAAGGAATCCCAAGTTTCTCACCGGAGCATTTTAGATACATAAACAATGCTGATCCAATGAAAGCCAAACAGCTGGATAAAGGAATTGACCAATTAATGGATGAAGGTGTAGCACAGTTATTCACATTAGAGATGAATAACCGTAAAATTATCGGAACTGTTGGAGCATTGCAGTATGAGGTAATCCAATACCGTCTTGAACATGAATACGGTGCAAAATGTACTTACGAAAATTTTCCTGTCCACAAAGCCTGCTGGGTTAAACCAAATGATCCAAAAAGTGAAGAATTTAAGGAATTTAAGAGAATTAAACAAAAATTCCTGGCGCATGATAAATACGGCCAATTGGTATTTTTAGCGGATTCCGATTTTACAATTCAGATGACACAAAGCAAATATCCAAATGTGAAATTATTCTTCACTTCTGAATTTGATTAAAAAATCAAAGCACAAAAATCAAAAAGCGCCAATTGTAGAATTGGCGCTTTTTTAATAGAATTAAATTAACCTTTATTTCAAAAATTAATTTTCTTATTTTATGTTGATTCAAAAGTATATCAAATCAATAATCAATTAAAATATACTCGTTGAAATTGAATTAAATCAGATTAAGTGCACATTCTTTAATTAATCTATAACTAACTCTTTATAAAAAAAGCTCCAAAAATGGAGCTTTTTTAAATTTATGCTTGTCCTGCCGGACCAAAATTAAGCGGAATTGGTGCTTGTTCAGTTTCTTTGATTTCACCATGGGCTGCTTCAAAGCGATGAATATTTTCTCCAATTGCTCTCAATAATCTTTTAGCATGTTGTGGCGTCAAAACAATTCTTGATTTCACCTTGGCTTTTGGAGTACCCGGCATAATATTTACAAAATCTAAAACAAATTCAGATGAAGAATGATTTATAATTGCAAGATTTGAATAAATTCCCTCTGCAATATTTTCATCTAATTCAATATTAATTTGTTCTTGTTGTTTCGGATTACTCATAATTAAATATTTTTTAAATTCCCTCTTTTTAAAAAGAGGGAATTGTTAAGAATTAATAAATGTATTCTTCTTTATTTGCCATCATTTCATTGTAATCGTCTTTAGAACCTACGATTGTATTATCGTATTCTCTCATACCAGTTCCTGCAGGAATTCTGTGTCCAACAATTACATTTTCTTTCAATCCTTCAAGATCATCTACTTTACCAGCTACTGCAGCTTCGTTAAGTACTTTCGTTGTCTCCTGGAATGAAGCCGCAGAAATGAATGATTTAGTTTGTAACGAAGCTCTTGTAATACCTTGTAAAACTGGTGTCGCAGTCGCAGTGATTACGTCTCTTGCTACAACAAGATTTCTATCGTTTCGTTTCAGTAATGAGTTTTCATCACGTAATTCACGAGGTGTAATGATCTGACCTGGTTTCAACACTGAAGAATCTCCGGCATCTTCAACTACCTTCATTCCATATAATTTATCGTTTTGAACGATGAAATCTTTAGTATGAATTAATTGATCTTCCAAGAATAATGTATCTCCAGGATCTTCTACCTTAACTTTACGCATCATTTGACGAATAACTACCTCAAAGTGCTTATCATTGATTTTTACCCCTTGTAAACGGTAAACTTCCTGAATTTCATTAACCAAATACTGTTGAACAGCAGCTGGTCCCTGAATTCTCAAAATATCATCCGGAGTAATAGCTCCATCAGACAATGGAACACCTGCTCTTACAAAGTCGTTTTCCTGAACAAGGATTTGACTTGATAATTTTACAAGATATTTTCTAACATCACCAAACTTAGACTCGATTACAATCTCACGGTTACCTCTTTTGATTTTTCCAAAAGAAACAACACCATCAATTTCAGAAACTACAGCTGGGTTCGAAGGATTACGAGCCTCTAACAACTCTGTAATTCTTGGTAAACCTCCTGTAATATCCCCAGATTTAGAAGAACGACGAGGAATCTTAACTAATACTTTACCCGCTTTAATTTTCTCACCATTCTCAACCATCAAGTGTGCACCTACTGGTAAATTGTATGAACGAATCAATTCTCCTTCTTTACCGTAAACCAATAAAGTTGGAATTAATTTTTTGTTTCTTGCCTCAGAAATTACTTTTTCCTGGAAACCTGTCTGCTCATCAATTTCAACCATGAATGTCTGTCCTTGCTCTAAATCTTCGTAAGCAATCTTACCAGTAAACTCAGAAACAATTACACCGTTATATGGATCCCACTTACAGATTACAGTTCCTTTAGTAACAACATCACCATCATTAACAAAAATACTAGATCCGTAAGGAATATTATGTGTATTTAAAACAATTCCGGTTTTCTCATCAACTAATTTTAACTCTGTTGAACGTGAAACTACGATATCAACTGAATTTCCTTCGCTGTCTTCACCTTTAACCGTTTTTAAATCTTCAATTTCAAGTCTACCTGCGAATCTTGTAACGATACTAGACTCTTCAGAGATACCTCCGGCAACCCCTCCAACGTGGAACGTACGAAGTGTTAACTGTGTACCTGGCTCTCCAATAGACTGAGCTGCAATAACTCCGACAGCTTCACCTCTTTGTGTCATCTTACCAGTAGCTAAGTTTCTACCGTAACATTTAGCACAAATACCTTTTAAAGCTTCACAAGTTAATGGAGATCTAACCTCTACTTTCTCAATTGGAGAAGCTTCGATAGTTCTCATAATTGATTCTGTAATTTGCTCCCCAGATTTAACCATTACTTCATTAGTAAGAGGATTAATTACGTCTTGTAATGCAACACGTCCAAGAATTCTCTCTCCTAAAGATTCAACGATTTCCTCATTTTTCTTCAATGCAGCAACTTCAACACCTCTTAAAGTTCCACAGTCTTCGATGTTAACAATGACATCTTGAGAAACGTCATGAAGCCTTCTTGTCAAGTAACCAGCATCGGCTGTTTTAAGAGCCGTATCCGCAAGACCTTTACGAGCACCGTGAGTAGAGATAAAGTACTCAAGGATAGAAAGACCTTCCTTAAAGTTAGAAAGAATCGGGTTTTCAATAATCTCACCACCACCAGCAGTAGATTTTTTAGGCTTAGCCATCAAACCACGCATACCCGTTAACTGACGAATCTGCTCCTTAGAACCCCTCGCCCCAGAGTCAAGCATCATATATACAGAGTTGAAACCTTGTTGGTCTTCTCTAATATTTTTCATTGCTAATTCTGTTAACTGAGCATTTGCTGAAGTCCATACGTCAATAACTTGGTTGTAACGCTCGTTATTTGTGATAAGACCCATGTTATAGTTAGTTGAGATACCTTCAACTTGCTCTCTGGCATCTGCAATTAACTTCGTTTTTTGTTCTGGAATTCTAATATCACCTAAAGAGAATGATAAACCTCCTCTAAATGCGAATTTATACCCCATATCTTTCATATTATCCAAGAAAGCTGCCGTTGTAGGTACATCAGTCACACTTAAAATGTGTCCGATAATATCTCTAAGGTTTTTCTTAGTCAATACGTCGTTGATATATCCAGCTGCTTCAGGTACTACTTCGTTAAATAATACACGTCCTGCAGTTGTTTGAATAATTTGGTACACTAATTCTCCAGCGTCATTAAAATCTTTAGCTCTAATTTTCACACGAGCATTCAATTCTAATCTTCCTTCGTTTAATGCAATATTTACTTCTTCAGCAGAATAGAAAGTCAAATCCTGACCGATAATTTTGTGATCTTCTGTAGAAATACGCTCTTTGGTCATATAGTATAGACCCAAGACCATGTCCTGAGAAGGTACAGTAATTGGAGCACCATTTGCAGGGTTCAAGATATTGTGAGAAGCCAGCATTAATAATTGAGCCTCTAAAATAGCCTCTGGTCCTAATGGTAAGTGAACCGCCATCTGGTCACCATCGAAATCGGCGTTGAATGCCGTACATACTAATGGGTGTAACTGGATTGCTTTTCCTTCAATTAATTTTGGTTGGAATGCCTGAATACCAAGTCTGTGCAAAGTAGGAGCACGGTTAAGTAATACTGGATGTCCTTTAATTACGTTTTCAAGGATATCCCAAACTACTGGCTCTTTTTTGTCAATGATTTTCTTAGCAGATTTTACTGTTTTTACAATACCTCTTTCAATCAATTTACGGATAACGAAAGGTTTGTATAACTCAGAAGCCATATCTTTTGGCAATCCGCACTCATATAATTTTAACTCTGGACCAACGACAATTACCGAACGAGCAGAATAATCCACACGTTTTCCTAAAAGGTTTTGACGGAAACGTCCTTGTTTACCTTTTAATGAGTCAGATAATGATTTTAATGGTCTGTTTGATTCTGTTTTAACAGCAGAAGCTTTACGTGTGTTATCGAATAATGAATCTACAGATTCTTGTAACATACGTTTCTCGTTTCTTAAGATAACTTCTGGAGCTTTAATCTCCATTAATCTTTTCAAACGGTTGTTACGGATGATTACACGACGGTATAAGTCGTTCAAATCTGAAGTTGCAAAACGACCTCCATCAAGTGGTACAAGTGGACGTAATTCTGGTGGGATAACTGGAACCACTTTCATAATCATCCATTCCGGACGGTTTTCGCGGTTTTCGTTCGACTCACGGAAAGATTCAACAACTTGTAATCTTTTTAAAGCCTCCGTTTTTCTTTGTTTAGAAGTCTCGTTGTTAGCGCTGTGTCTTAATTCATAAGATAAAGCATCTAGGTCAATACGAGCTAATAAATCCATAATACACTCTGCTCCCATTTTGGCAACAAACTTATTAGGATCTAAATCATCTAAATATTGATTTTCTTGTGGAAGAGTATCTAAAATGTTTAGGTATTCTTCTTCAGTTAAGAAATCTAATCTTTGTAATGATTCTCCATCTGCATTTTTAGCAATACCAGCTTGGATTACTACATATCTTTCGTAGTAAATGATCATATCTAATTTCTTAGATGGAAGACCAAGGATATAACCAATTTTGTTTGGAAGAGAACGGAAGTACCAAATGTGAGCGATTGGCACAACAAGGTTGATGTGTCCTACTCTATCACGACGTACTTTTTTCTCAGTAACTTCAACACCACAACGGTCACAGATAATACCTTTGTAACGAATTCTTTTATACTTACCACAAGCACATTCGAAATCTTTTACTGGTCCGAAGATTCTTTCGCAGAAAAGTCCGTCACGCTCTGGTTTGTGAGTTCTATAGTTAATTGTTTCCGGCTTTAAAACCTCTCCTCTTGATTCTTTCAGGATAGATTCTGGTGAAGCCAATCCAATAGAGATTTTGTTAAATCTTTTTACTGGATTTTTGTCTTTATTGTTTCTGTTATTCATCATAGTTTTTACTATTGATTTATTTTGCAATTAAAAAATTGAATTTAGATTTATAATCTACTCTTCAAAAAATCAAAGAGTTAATCATTCAGCTACTACCTCGGGTTACTTCTCTAAACCTCAAAACTGAATTTGAAGTGCTAGTTATAAAATGCCTCGCATTGTTATAAAAAATCGGAACGGTTTACGGGTATAAATCTTTAAAAACTTGTAACATTTAGTAAACAGCCTCAGTCCCAGTTTTCAGTGTTGAACTGAATACTGAGACTGTAACTGAAAACTTTTATTATTCTTCCAAACGAAGATCTAAACCTAGACCTTTCAATTCGTGCATTAATACATTGAATGATTCTGGTAAACCTGGTTCTGGCATAGTTTCTCCCTTAACGATAGCCTCGTAAGTTTTAGCTCTACCAATAACGTCATCAGACTTAACAGTTAAGATTTCACGTAGTGTACTAGAAGCTCCATAAGCCTCAAGTGCCCAAACCTCCATCTCTCCAAAACGCTGACCTCCAAATTGAGCTTTACCTCCAAGTGGCTGTTGAGTAATCAACGAGTATGGTCCGATAGAACGTGCGTGCATCTTATCATCAACCATGTGTCCTAATTTAAGCATGTAAATTACACCCACAGTCGCTTTTTGTGCAAAACGCTCTCCAGTTCCACCATCAAATAAGTGAGTATGTCCAAAACGTGGTACTCCCGCTTCATCAGTCAAAGCATTGATTTCGTCTAGAGAAGCACCGTCGAAGATTGGAGTAGCAAATTTTCTACCCAAGTTCATACCAGCCCATCCAAGAACAGTCTCATAAATCTGACCAATGTTCATACGAGAAGGTACCCCTAGTGGATTCAATACGATATCTACTGGTGTTCCATCCTCTAAGAATGGCATATCTTCATGACGAACGATTCTTGCAACAATACCTTTGTTACCGTGACGACCCGCCATTTTATCACCTACTTTTAACTTACGTTTTTTAGCGATATAGATTTTAGCCAATTTCAAGATTCCAGATGGTAATTCATCCCCAACTGTAATAGTGAATTTCTCTCTTCTTAAAGCACCTTGTAAGTCGTTCAGCTTAATTTTATAGTTATGAATTAAATCATTAACCATTTTATTAGTAGCGTCATCAGCAACCCATTGACCTTTGCTTAAGTGAGCAAAATCCTCTACTGCGTAAAGCATTTTTTGAGTATATTTTTTACCTTTTGGTAAAACTTCTTCACCCAAATCATTCATTACACCTTGAGATGTTTTTCCGTTAACGATCAAGAATAATTTCTCAACCAATCTGTCTTTTAATTCAACAAATTTAGTTTCGAACTCCATTTCTAAAGCGCCTAAAGCATCTTTATCCTGAGTACGTTTACGTTTATCTTTTACGGCTCTTGCAAATAATTTTTTGTCAAGAACTACACCATGTAAAGATGGAGAAGCTTTTAATGAAGCATCTTTTACATCACCAGCTTTATCTCCGAAGATTGCACGAAGCAATTTCTCCTCTGGAGTTGGATCTGATTCTCCTTTTGGTGTAATTTTTCCGATCAAAATGTCGCCAGGCTTAACCTCTGCTCCAATTCTAATCATACCGTTTTCATCTAAATCTTTAGTAGCTTCTTCAGAAACGTTAGGAATATCGTTTGTTAACTCTTCGTTTCCTAACTTAGTATCTCTAACCTCTAATGAATAATCATCAACGTGGATAGAAGTAAAAATATCATCGCGAACTACTTTTTCAGAAATTACAATCGCATCCTCGAAGTTGTACCCTTTCCATGGCATGAACGCAACTTTTAAGTTTCTACCTAAAGCTAATTCTCCATTTTGAGTAGCATATCCTTCAGACAATACTTGTCCAGGAACAACTCTATCACCTCTTCTTACGATAGGTTTCAAGTTGATACTTGTACCTTGATTGGTTTTTCTAAATTTAATAAGGTTGTACGTTTTCTCATCAGCATCAAAACTTACCATTCTCTCGTCTTCTGTACGATCGTATTTAATAGTAATGATGTTAGCATCTACGTACTCAACAGTACCATGCCCTTCAGCATTGATCAATACTCTTGAATCAGAAGCTACCTGACGCTCTAAACCTGTACCAACAATCGGTGCTTCAGGACGGATCAAAGGAACTGCCTGACGCATCATGTTAGATCCCATCAACGCACGGTTCGCATCATCATGCTCCAAGAAAGGAATCAAAGATGCAGAAATCGAAGCGATCTGGTTAGGAGCAACGTCTGTATAATGAACTACTGTTGGCTCAACAACCGGGAAGTCACCTTCCTCACGAGCAATAACATTGCTAGCTGTAATTTTACCTGAAGCATCCATTTCAATGTTTGCCTGAGCAATCATTTTACCTTCTTCTTCTTCAGCACTTAAGTAAACTGGAGTACTTTCTAAATCAACTACACCATTTGTTACTTTACGGTATGGAGTTTCGATGAATCCCATTCCGTTTACTTTTGCATAAACACCAAGAGATGAAATCAAACCAATGTTTGGTCCCTCAGGAGTTTCAATCGGACATAAACGACCATAGTGAGTATAGTGAACGTCACGAACCTCGAAACCAGCTCTCTCTCTCGAAAGTCCACCTGGCCCAAGTGCAGAAAGTCTTCTTTTGTGTGTAATCTCAGCTAATGGATTTGTTTGATCCATAAATTGAGATAACTGGTTAGTACCAAAGAAAGAGTTGATAACTGATGATAATGTTTTAGCATTAATCAAATCAATTGGTGTAAACACCTCGTTATCTCTAACGTTCATTCTCTCACGAATAGTTCTAGCCATACGTGCTAAACCAACACCGAATTGCTGAGACAATTGTTCACCAACTGTTCTAACACGACGGTTTGATAAGTGGTCGATGTCATCAATCTCTGCTTTAGAGTTGATCAACTCGATCAAATATTTCACGATTGTAATGATATCCTCTTTAGTAAGCACTTGCTTATCCATAGGAATATCTAAATCTAATTTTTTGTTCATTCTGTAACGGCCAACTTCACCTAAGTTATAACGTTGATCAGAGAAGAACAATTTATCTATAATACCACGAGCAGTTTCCTCATCAGGCGGTTCAGCGTTACGCAACTGACGGTAAATGTGCTCTACAGCTTCTTTTTCAGAGTTTGTTGGATCTTTTTGTAACGTGTTGTGGATAATAGCATAATCAGCTTGATTGTTATCCTCTTTGTGTAACAAAATAGATTTTACATTAGAATCGATGATCTCTTCAACATTATCTTTGTCGATAATCGTATCACGATCAAGGATGATTTCGTTACGTTCGATAGAAACTACCTCTCCGGTATCCTCATCTACGAAATCCTCGTGCCAAGTGTTCAAAACACGTGCTGCAAGTCTTCTGCCAATATATTTCTTAATACCCGTTTTAGAAACTTTAATCTCTTCAGCTAAGTCGAAAATTTCAAGGATATCCTTATCTCTTTCGAAACCGATAGCACGGAATAAAGTTGTTACTGGTAATTTTTTCTTTCTATCGATATACGCGTACATTACGCTGTTGATATCTGTAGAGAATTCTATCCAAGAACCTTTAAAAGGAATTACTCTTGCAGAATAAAGTTTAGTTCCATTTGCGTGGAATGACTGTCCAAAGAAAACCCCAGGAGAACGGTGTAATTGTGACACTACAACACGCTCGGCGCCATTGATTACAAAAGTACCACTTGGAGTCATGTAAGGAATTGTTCCAAGATAAACATCTTGTACAATAGTTTCAAAATCTTCGTGTTCTGGATCTGTACAGTATAGTTTTAACCTAGCTTTTAAAGGCACACTATAAGTAAGACCTCTCTCTATACATTCTTGAATTGTATAACGTGGCGGATCAACAAAATAATCTAGGAATTCCAATACAAAGTTGTTTCTTGTATCTGTGATTGGAAAGTTTTCCATGAAGGTGTTGTATAACCCTTCGTTGCCTCTTTCGTCAGATTTCGTTTCTAATTGAAAGAAATCTTTAAAAGATTTAACCTGAACATCTAAGAAATCTGGATAGTCAGGGATATTTTTTGTAGAGGCAAAATTCAATCTTTCAGTCTGATTTGTTATCATCAATGGACAAAATTTTGATTAAAAAAAAGTAATTTTTTGTGTAAAAACACACTGTTTAATCTATACTTTCTTAATTATAATCAATACATCTTTAAAAATAAAACAGTAAAATAAGTTCGATTTTCTTTCTTCGTATTGATCAAAAACTTTTTCGTATTTTAAACTATGGAATAATAAAACTTGATATATATTTTATTATACGAAAAATGGTTTAGACCCTTGGATGGTATCATCCAAGGTCTAAACCTAGTTCTAAACTGAGTTTAATTATTTAAGCTCAACTACAGCTCCAGCCTCTTCTAAAGCTTTCTTAAGACCTTCAGCCTCTTCTTTAGAAACACCTTCTTTAACGTTTGCAGGAGCACCGTCAACTACGTCTTTAGCTTCTTTAAGACCTAAACCAGTAAGTTCTTTAACTAATTTTACAACTGCTAATTTAGAAGCACCAGCCTCTTTTAATACAACTGTAAATTCAGTTTGAGCTTCTTCAGCAGCACCTTCTCCACCACCAGCAGCAACTACTACAGCTGCAGCAGCAGGCTCGATACCATACTCATCTTTTAATATTGTTGCTAATTCGTTAACTTCTTTAACTGTTAAGTTAACTAATTGTTCTGCGAATTGTTTCAAATCTGCCATTTCTTCTATCGTTTAAAATGATTTGTAAAAAATATAATTTATTTATTGTGCGCTAATTAAGCAGTAAGAAAATATCCTTTCTTACATTGATAATTACTCTGCTCCTTCTTCTTCGCTTCCAGCGAATTTGTTTTGTAAAGCAGAAATGATTCTTTGAGCCGGAGATTGTAATAGTCCAATGATTTCTCCAATAAGCTCTTCTTTAGATTTAATTGTAGCTAATGCATCTAATTGGTTATCTCCAATATATACTTCAGAATTGATGTAAGCTCCTTTTAAAACTGGTTTATCAGATTTCTTACGGAAATCTTTGATAATTTTTCCAGGTGCATTAGCAACATCAGAAATAAATATAGCACTGTTACCTGATAAAACTGTAGGTAAATCACCATAATCATTAGAAGAAGCTTCCATTGCTTTTGCAAGCAAAGTGTTCTTTACAACCTCTAATTTGATACCTGCTTTAAAACAAGCTCTACGTAAGTTTGAAGTTGTCTCTGCGTTTAAACCAGAAATATCAGATATATAAACGATATTTGTACCAGCTAACTGCGCAGTTAAATTTTCAATCGCGATTGATTTTTCTTCTCTAGTCATACTAAAAATTTTTAACTACCAATTATACTGCTTTTGGGTCTAATGCGATAGCAGGACTCATTGTGCTTGTAAGGTGGATACCTTTAATGTATGTACCTTTAGCAGCAGTTGGTTTAAGTTTTATTAATGTTTGAATAATTTCGTGTGCGTTGTCAACAATCTGCTCAGCTCCAAAAGAAACTTTACCGATTCCAGCGTGAACGATACCAGTTTTATCAACTTTAAAGTCAATTTTACCAGCTTTAACCTCTTGAACAGCTTTAGCAACATCCATAGTTACTGTACCTGTTTTAGGGTTTGGCATTAAACCTCTAGGTCCTAAAATACGACCTAATGGACCTAATTTACCCATAACAGCCGGCATAGTGATGATAACATCAACATCAGTCCAACCATCTTTAATTTTTTGTAAGTAATCATCAAGACCTACGTGATCTGCTCCAGCCTCTCTTGCTTCAGCCTCTTTATCCGGAGTAACCAATGCTAATACTTTAACATCTTTTCCTGTTCCGTGAGGTAAAGTTACCACACCTCTTACCATTTGATTCGCTTTTCTTGGATCTACACCCAAACGAACTGCGATATCAACAGACTCATCAAATTTTGCAGAAGCAACCACTTTAATTAATGCAGCAGCATCTTTTAAAGAGTATAATTTGTTCTTTTCAATCTTTGAAGCAGCCTCTTTTTGCTTTTTTGTTAATTTTGCCATTTCTTTTTCTTAATTAAAAAGGAGCGTCTCCTGATACAGTTATACCCATAGATCTAGCCGTTCCAGCAACCATACTCATAGCTTTCTCAATTGTGAAAGCATTTAAGTCTGGCATTTTGTCTTCAGCAATAGTTCTAATTTGTTCCCAAGTAACGCTAGCTACTTTTTTACGATTAGGCTCACCAGAACCAGATTTTAGCTTTGCAGCTTCCATTAACTGAACTGCTGCTGGAGGAGTCTTAACAACAAAATCAAATGATTTGTCTTTGTACACAGTGATTTGCACTGGACAAATTTTGCCAGGTTTATCTTGTGTTCTAGCATTAAATTGCTTACAGAACTCCATGATATTAACCCCAGCAGCTCCTAAAGCAGGTCCAACCGGTGGCGACGGATTCGCAGCACCTCCCTTAACTTGTAGTTTAACTACCTTACTAATTTCTTTAGCCATTTTTAAAAAATTTAACACTGTAATCAATGGAAGCGATTACAATGGTTTATTATAGTGTAACAAAAAATTATACTTTTTCAACTTGCATAAAACTCAATTCTAATGGTGTCTTTCTTCCAAAAATTTTAACCATCACTTCAAGCTTACGCTTCTCTTCATTGATTTTCTCAACAGATCCATTAAATCCATTGAAAGGTCCATCAATAACCTTAACCGTTTCCCCAACACTAAATGGAATAGAACGTGTATCTGTATTTACAGCTAGTTCATCCACTTTTCCTAACATACGGTTTACTTCAGAAAGTCTTAAAGGAACAGGTTCTCCGCCTTTAGTTTCTCCTAAAAATCCAATAACACTAGTAATTGACTTAATAATATGAGGAATCTCACCAACTAAGTTAGCTTCGATCATAACATATCCAGGAAAATACACTTTATCCTTAGATGATTTTTTCCCATCTTTTACAGTAACTACTTTTTCAGTAGGAACCAAAACCTGAGAAACATAATCCTCCATACCTAATCTCGCAATCTCAGTCTCGATATAAGCTTTCACTTTATTCTCTTGACCACTAACCGCTCTAACTACGTACCATTTTTTCACATTATTATCTGCCATCACAAAAAAATTATCCTTTTAACCAGTTAAAAAATCCAGCCAAAGCTTTTGCAAAAAATTCGTCTACTCCCCAAGTTGCCAAAGCGAATAAAATCGAAAATACAGCTACAACAATTGTCAATTTTTGCACTTCAGCCCAAGCTGGCCAAGTAACATTTGACTTTAACTCTTCGAAAGCCTCTGATAAATAATTAGTAACTTTTGTCATTTGATATATTTTTTATTGCACGGGCGGAGGGATTCGAACCCCCATCAACGGTTTTGGAGACCGCTATTCTACCCTTGAACTACGCCCGTAATTAAAGCCAGTGATTAAAAAATAATCACTGGCTTTTTATTTATTTTTATAGAATTACTCTACGATTTCAGTTACCTGACCAGCTCCAACTGTTCTACCACCTTCACGGATAGCGAAACGTAAACCTACGTTCATAGCGATCGGGCTTAATAAAGCAACCTCGATAGTTAAGTTATCACCTGGCATTACCATCTCTACACCTGCTGGTAAAGAAATAACTCCTGTTACGTCAGTTGTACGTACGTAGAACTGTGGACGGTAGTTATTGTGGAATGGAGTGTGACGTCCACCTTCTTCTTTTTTCAAGATATAAACCTCAGCTTTGAATTTAGCGTGTGGTTTTACTGAACCTGGCTTAATAATAACCATACCTCTTTTGATATCAGCTTTATCAATACCTCTTAACAATAAACCTACGTTATCTCCAGCCTCACCTCTGTCAAGGATTTTACGGAACATCTCAACCCCTGTAATAGTAGAAGTTAATTTTTCAGCTCCCATACCAATGATTTCAACAGGATCTCCAGTGTTAGCAACTCCAGTTTCGATACGACCTGTAGCAACAGTTCCACGACCTGTAATTGTAAATACGTCCTCAACTGGCATCAAGAATGGTTTAGCAACGTCACGTACTGGCTCTTCGATCCAAGCATCAACAGCTTCCATTAATTCAATAATTTTAGGTACCCAGTTTGGATCATTATTTAATCCTCCTAATGCAGAACCCTGAACAACAGGACCATTATCTCCATCATATTCATAGAAAGATAATAAATCTCTAATTTCCATTTCAACAAGCTCTAATAACTCAGCATCATCAACCATATCCACTTTGTTCATGAAAACAACAATTCTTGGAATACCAACCTGACGACCTAAAAGGATGTGCTCACGAGTTTGTGGCATTGGACCATCTGTAGCAGCAACTACTAAGATAGCTCCGTCCATCTGAGCAGCACCAGTAACCATGTTCTTTACGTAATCCGCGTGACCTGGACAGTCAACGTGAGCGTAGTGACGGTTAGCTGTTTCATACTCTACGTGTGATGTATTAATAGTAATACCTCTTTCTTTCTCCTCTGGAGCGTTATCGATTTGATCAAACGATTTCGCTTGACAGTAACCAGCATCTGACAATACTTTAGTGATTGCAGCAGTTAATGTAGTCTTTCCGTGATCTACGTGTCCAATTGTACCTATGTTTAAGTGCGGTTTGGAACGATTAAAATTCTCCTTTGCCATTTTACTTAATTTTTAATCTTAGTTATATATTAATTTTCAATTTCCTACTTACTTGAGCCAATGTCGGGATTTGAACCCGAGACCTCTTCCTTACCAAGGAAGCACTCTACCCCTGAGCTACACCGGCAGAGAGTTCTGATTTCAGATTTTTGAATTTAGACTTTTCAACAAAAATCTTCAACCCAAAACCTTAACTTCTTTTTTTTGTGGGGAGAGCAGGATTCGAACCTGCGAAGTTCACACAGCAGATTTACAGTCTGCCCTCGTTGGCCGCTTGAGTATCTCCCCTAATTTCAAAATTCATTATTTTAAAGAACTAATTTCAAATCGCATTTGAAATTCTCCGAGCCGATAGAGGGACTCGAACCCACGACCTGCTGATTACAAATCAGCTGCTCTAGCCAGCTGAGCTACATCGGCGAATACAATAAAAAAGTCCGCTATTTCTAACGGACTGCAAATGTAGCTATTTTATCTTTGTATCAAAACATTTTTTGAAAAAAAATTTCAATTATACGTGTGCCCTTATTTTTTCTTTCCTTTTTACCAGTAAACGCTCCAATGATTCTGCCGAAAGCTCAACTGCTTCTTCAAAAGTCTTACATTGTTTTTTAACTAAAAACTCATCTCCAGGAACATTAATTTTAATCTCCACAACTTTGTTCTCCTTATCACTTGTTCTTTCAACTTTCAAAAACACATCTGCCGAGACAACCCGATCATAATATTTTTCCAATTTATTCATTCTTTCCTGAACAAAATCTACCAACTTTCTGTCAACAGTAAAGTTAACGGCATGAACATCTACCTTCATAATTCTAATTTTAGGGTTAAACATTTCAGAATCATTATTTACTTCTTGGATGCGCCCCTGCATATACTTTTTTAAGTTCCGCTAAACTATTATGAGTATAAACCTGCGTAGACGCCAAACTAGAATGCCCTAATAATTCTTTAACTGAATTCAAATCTGCTCCGTTATTCAATAAATGAGTCGCAAATGTATGCCGAAGCACATGCGGACTCTTTTTTACTTTTTCAGAGACCCTACTAAAGTATGAATTTATTAAACGATACACAAAAGATTCGCTCAATTTTAACCCTTTTTTAGAAATAAAAAAATAATCATCATTCACTATCCCTTCAATAACCAATCGCTCTCTCAAATACAACTTAATCTGCTCAGCGACTATTGGCAAAACCGGAACAATACGCTCTTTATTCCTTTTACCCAAAACCTTAACCGTACCTAAAGACAAATCCACATTAAACATCATTAGGTTTATCAGCTCAGCCCGTCGCATTCCTGTCGTATAAAAAAGCTCTACAATAAGCTTATCCCTGATTTCCTCAAAACCAACAGGAGCTTCAACCTCCAACATTAAATCTGTTAATTCTTTTTCCGAAAACGGAATCTGAACAATTTTAGGAGTTTTCAAAGCCCTATGCTTCAACATTGGACTTACCTCTATTTGTTTTGTTTTTAAAAGAAATTTATAAAACGACTTTAAGGAAGCCATTTTTCTATTAACAGAAACATTCGAAACACCTTCATCAACCAACGAAACAATCCAACTCCTGATTTGACTATAATTCACCCCCTCAATACCTTCCTGATTAAAATGAATTTGATTAAACACCTCGAAAAACGAAATATCATTTAAATAAGCATTAACAGTATGTACCGAATATTTTTTCTCCAGCTGAAGATAATCTCGAAATGCACCTTTATTTGACTTCATAAGAAACAGAATATCTTTTTTCTACACACTTACACAACTTAAAAATTAAGCATAAAAAAACCGTTAGCATCAAAGTTAATTTATTTTGATGACTAACGGTAATTATTTTAAAAAAGCTGATATTAACTCTCTAAACTATCTTTCAAGTTTTGAATGTAAGCCGCTTTCTGAATTTGAGCTCTTTTGATAACAGAAGGCTTAATAAAAGCAGTACGTGCTCTTAATTGACGAACAGTTCCTGTTTTATCAAATTTTCTTTTATAGCGCTTTAATGCTCTATCGATATTTTCTCCGTCTTTAATTGGTATAATTAACATAATATAGACACCTCCTTTCGTTAAGGCTGCAAAAGTATATATTAATTATGAATTATGAGTTATAAATTATGATTTTTTTTTGAAGACAGAACAAAGAGTAAAGAAAATAGATTTTAATGGTAATCTTTAATCTTTAATCTTTAATCTTTAATCTTTAATCTTTAATCTTTAATCTTTAATCTTTAATCTTTAATCTTTAATCTTTCAACAAATTTCTCGAAATAACCAATTTTTGAATTTCAGTAGTCCCTTCACCGATAGTACATAATTTAGCATCCCTGTAAAATTTCTCTACCGGAAAATCTTTTGTATAGCCATATCCTCCGTGAATCTGAATTGCTTCATTTGCGATTTTCACACAGGCTTCAGATGCATACATCTTGGCCATTGCTCCTAAAGTTGTAACCGGTTTGTGTTTTTGTTTTAAAAAAGCTGCTTTATGCAACAATAACTCGGAAGCTTCTATTTCAGTTGCCATATCAGCCAATTTGAATGAAATTCCCTGAAAACTACTAATTGGCTGACCAAACTGATATCTTTCTTTCGAATATTTAAGTGCCGCCTGATATGCTCCTTTTGCAATTCCAAGCGATAATGCTCCTATAGAAATTCTACCTCCGTCTAATATTTGCATAGCCTGAACGAAACCCTGCCCTACTTCCCCCAATCTATTTGCATCTGGAACCCTACAGTTATCAAAAACCAACTCGGCTGTTTCACTCGCACGCATTCCTAATTTATTTTCTTTTTTTCCTGAAGTAAATCCCTGCATATCTTTTTCAAATACAAAAGCTGTCATTCCTTTTGAATCTCCTTTTTCTCCGGTGCGAACCACTACGACTGCAATATCACCTGAAATCGCATGAGTAATAAAATTTTTAGCACCGTTTACAATCCAGAAATCACCATCTTTAACAGCTGTTGTGTTCATCCCTCCTGCATCAGAACCTGTATTATGTTCTGTCAATCCCCATGCTCCAATATATTCTGCTGTAGCCAGTTTTGGGAGCCATTTTTTCTTTTGTTCTTCATTACCAAAAGTCAAAATATGATTGGTACATAATGAATTATGCGCTGCAACCGACAAACCTATTGAGGGATCAACTTTTGAAATTTCTTCAACTACAGTAATATATTCATGATAACCTAAGCCAGATCCTCCATATTCTTCGGGAACCAAAACTCCCATAAACCCCATTTCACCTAACTTTTTAAACAGTGGAATTGGAAATATTTGTGCTTCATCCCACTCCATTATATAAGGTTTTATATTTTTTGCAGCAAAATCTTTTATAGACTCCGCAATCATGGACTGGGTTTCATTATAATCAAAATTCATTTGTAACCTGTTTTTAGAACTCCAAATATAAACTAATTATATTTGCTTTTTCAACAGGAAAGCCTTTAATATTTATCAAATCCTCAATATTTTTAATTTTTCCATTCATGCTTCGATAGGTTACAATTTGTTTTGCCAAGGTATATTTAAAATACGGAAATTGAGATAATTCCTTTAAAGACGCATCATTTACTGGAATTTTTTTAATTTTTGGAAAAGACGAAACCTTAAAATACTTTTTCAATTCAAGTATCACTTCCGGAGGAAGCCCCCAAACATCATTTATTTGTTCCATTGAAACAAAAGCCTCCAAACTTTCCTTTTGCTTTAAAATTCGCTGTGATAAGCCTTCTCCAATTCCATTAATTTTCATAAAATCTTCCTTGACCGCCTGATTAATATCTAAAACTATGATATCCTCTTTTTTAAATGGTTGTGATAGATATCCTTTGTCATAAGCTTTAAAATTCTTTTTGTTCTGAATCCAATTTGGAAACTTAAAATAGGGAGAAATGACATTTAACAAGGAATCTGAAACCTTAGTCACTTTTTGGAATTCTTCAGCAGAATTAACATATTTATTTTCTTTTCTATAAGCAAACAATCTGTCAATTTCCTGAACTGACATTCCTAATTTATATCCTTTGTAATCTGAAATGAAATTTGGGTTAAAAGGGTAGATTTTGGGCTTTTCATTATATTTAATTGCTTTTAATGAATCAACCTCAGATTGTAAAGACAGCCATTGTTCCTTTTCTGGCTGACTTTTTTCAGCCTGACTAAAATCAGAGAAAAAATAAAATAATTGCAATGCGATAATTATAATGAGAAGAAAAAAAATTCCTTTGCGCTGTTGATTTGTAAAACTAAAATAAGGAGCTGTATTTCTAAATTTCATTTTTGAATAAGATTTTTTAAATCATAAAAATATAAATTTTATTAAGAAAAATACTTATTATTTTGTTTTTATAAAAAACATCATTTACAAAATTGTTACTAATAGCGTAATACATTTCAAAGAACACCAAACTTTTCTTATCGATTCCATCTAAAAATTAAATATTTTATAACTTAAAACAACATAATTGTTTTTATTTTTTATAAAAAACAATACATTTGGAGCTTAATAACAATAAAACCATAAATAAATATGTCTATTTGGAAACGAAAACCATTGGCTCAACTTTTAGCCGAAGCCGCTGATTCTGAGAAAGGATTAAAAAGAACATTAACTGCCTGGTCACTGATTGCATTAGGAATTGGCGCCATCATTGGAGCTGGTCTATTTGTGAGAACAGCCACTGCCGCTGCTCAGAGTGCCGGTCCATCGGTAACAATTGCTTTTATTGTTGCGGCTATAGGATGCGCCTTAGCAGGATTATGTTATGCTGAACTATCCTCATCTATTCCAATTTCAGGTAGTGCATATACCTATACATACGCAACTATGGGCGAGTTTTTAGCATGGATAATTGGCTGGGATTTAATTCTTGAATATGCTGTGGGAGCTGCTACCGTAGGAATTGCCTGGAGTGAATATCTCAATAATTTACTGGTCAATGTTTTGCATGTAAGTCCTATTCCTTTTTCTCTTTCTCATTCGCCTTTTCAGACAAATCTTGAAACGGGAGAACACGGAATAATCAATTTACCTGCCTTATTTATTGTTGGAGTTATTAGTTTATTATTAATAAAAGGAATTCAGGAATCCGCTTTTGTAAATGGCATTATAGTAATCGTAAAAGTGGCAATTGTAGTTCTTATTATAGTTATTGGCTGGAACTTTATAAACCCGGCTAACCATGCAGTATACATCCCACAAAGTTCAGTTTTTACAGATGAACATGGAATTAATCATAGCTATGGTGGAATTTTAGGAATTTTAGGGGCAGCAGGAACTGTTTTCTTTGCCTTTATCGGATTTGATGCTGTTAGTACTGCAGCTCAGGAAACCAAAAATCCTAAAAAAGCAATGCCAATTGGTATATTAGGCTCTTTGGCTGTCTGTACATTATTATATATTCTTTTTGCTCACGTATTAACAGGTGTTGCTACAGTTGAAGATTTTAGAACTGGCGGTAAAGAAGCTTCGGTTGCATTTGCAATTAACAAATACATGATTGGTTACGAATGGTTAGGTCAATTAGTAACCGTTGCGATTTTAGCAGGTTTTTCTTCTGTAATTTTAGTGATGTTATTAGGACAATCCAGAGTATTTTATGCAATGGGTAAAGACGGTTTACTTCCAAAAGCATTCAGCGATGTTCACCCTAAATACAAAACACCTTATAAAGCAAACCTAGTAATTTTAGTAATTGTTGGTGCATTTGCTGCATTTATCCCAGGAGATATTGTAGGTGATATGACTAGTATTGGAACTTTGTTTGCTTTCGTACTTGTATGTATTTCTGTTATTATTTTACGAAAAAGAGAACCAAATATGCTTAGAGAGTTTAAGACTCCATTTGTTCCATTAGTTCCTATATTAGGAGTACTTGTATGTTGCGCCATGATGTATGGTTTAGGCTGGACAAATTGGTTAAGGCTTTTTGCATGGATGGCTTTAGGCGTTATTATTTACTTTGTATACGGTAAGAAAAACAGTAAATTAAACAATACGGGAGAATAATTTTTTTCATATAATAAAAGAAAAAAGGATCAGAAGTAAAAATTTTACTCTCTGATCCTTTTTTTATGTTTCAATATTTAAGTTACAAATCAAAAACGGAAGTTCTTTTTGCCCTAATTAAATCTTTCAATCTAATCCAAAAGGCTAAAGTCAAATATACTCCGAAGCCTAAGCCGGCCGTAACAAACGAAATATAAATAAAAAAAAGTCGAACACTGGTAACACGCATTCCCAGTTTATCTGCTAATCTGGATGAAACATGAAAACCGTATTTTTCGAAAAAGAATTTCAACTTTAAAATCAATGACATTTTTTTGGGTATTAATTATTGGCAAAAATACAAAATTATATAATTAGCAAGTTTCAGGAGATTAATTGTTTTTAAGTAATTCCATACCAATAGCACATTTCAGACAGCCACTAACATCACAATGCTGGCTTTTAAGCTGAAGCAAAGACTGTGTTTCAAAAGCATTTTCTGAAGAAATCCCAAAAGACTTAAACTTATCAATAATTGAATTTTTTTCTGGACTTATATCATTCAAAATAGAAATTAAATCTTCTGCAATCGATTCGTCCATTGTTTTAGCATAAGCAAATTGCAAAGGAACAATTGTGTTTATTACCAATAAATCTATAAATGAATTAGATAATGACTTTGTTTTCTTTGGACTTTCTTTATCAAACTGATAATGGATTTGCCAATACGAACTAACTGAAATATTAAATACTTTATAAACGGCATCAATAGATTTCAGTTCAATTATTTTAGAAAATAAATTTTGATGCTTATGATATAAACCTGCCAATTGCGAAAGACGAATAGTTGGAAAATTATCCGGGCGATGCTTAAAAAACTGAACGGGTTCCGTATAAACTTTTTCAATTTGGTATTTATGCAGAAGATAATAATACCTGAATTTTAAATCCTTAAAATAAATATCTTCCTTATCTGAATCCAACAAACCTGTCATTCCAAAAAACAGGGCTTCCAAATTTTCCAGTTCAAAGCTTTCTTTTCGAATGATTGAAAATGGTATTGCCTTTGCTAATTGCAAAAACGAATTTCCGTTAGTATTTAAACCAAAATTTTTAGCTAACAAACAAAACAAAACTGCTTCCCAATCCTGATTCGTTATTTTAAGTAAATCATAAATAACTTGTGACTTTCTTTCCAGACGATCAAAAAACAAACGTTCCTGCCAGTTTTTAAAAATAAACCCAGGTATTTTAGCAATCTGTTTTTCACAATATATCCAGGATTTAGGAGATTTTAGCTTGTTATAATTTGAAATTGTTTCGGAGGATACATAATTTTTTAAGACCAACACTGGAATTTCTGTATTATTTCGTCTGTAAATATCTGTATCGTGCTCCCAAACAACGTGTAAAATTACATTTTCATAAGTAGGATCTTTTTCATGAAGATGCAAATACCAGTCAGAAGATTTGACATGCATTTCAACATTTCCTGCCCATTTTTGATTTCCAATTTTTATCTGTGCGTTAAAAAAATCAGGTCCTGCAAGTTCTAAATAATTTCCAGTATTTATAATCGTAACTTCTTCGTCACTTACTGTTTTTAAATTTAAAGTGTCAAATTTTTTAAACTTCCAGAGATAATGAAGAAAATCCTCTTTCATTTTTTAGACTTTTATATTGATTTTACAACATCTTAAAAGTACTAAAAAATAGTATTAATATTACAATTCAATAAAGTAATTAAAGAGATTTATTTCATTAGATACAGTCTCGCACATGCTCGTGCATCAGACAACGCTTCATGGTGATTTAGCTGAATCTTCATTTCACGGCAGCAATCACTAAGTTTGGTTGGTTTTATTCCTTTTGCTTTATAAATTTTAACCGTACACTCCCATCTGTTGGCAATATTTAAATCTTCGTAATGCAATCCGTTAATTGCCATCGATTTAATTAAAACATTTCGGTCAAAACTTTCGTTATGTGCCACTACTACTCTATTTTTTAAACGTCTTTCAATTTCAGGATAAACCTGCAAAAAAGTTTTTGCGTTTATAGTATCACGAGGATATATTCCATGAACCTGAATTGTATAGGGATTATATTCATTATTGGGTGGTTTGATTAAAGTAACAAACTCATCTGTAATAATTCCGTTTTCTACAGTCACTATTCCGACTGAACACGGATGATAGGATGTTGCTGTTTCAAAATCTATAGCAGTAAAAGTCAATTTGATTATGTTTTAGGATTCAGAATTTTTAATTGTATCGATAATGCAAATTTAAAGCTTCTCCTAACATTTTAAGTTCTGATATAAAACTTTCTTCTTGCAAATGGTTTAGAAAGGATAACCAATCGCAATATTCAAAATCAGATTATCTTTTCTCCATGAACCGCTTCCAAAATTAATATCATCAATCACCCATCTTTCGCCATCGGGTAAATATGGTTTTCGAAGTGGAAATGCCAAATCCGTTCTTAAAATAAAGAAAGAAACATCAAATCGCAGACCGACACCTGCACCTACGGCAATTTCTTTCATAAAATCCTTAGAAAACTCTGCACCTGGTTTATTTGGATCTGCGTTTACAAGCCAAATATTTCCGGCATCAATAAATGCGGCTCCCCGTACAATACTAAAAAGTTTTGCCCGATATTCTGTACTGAATTCTAATTTCAAATCTCCTGATTGGTCCGGCAGATAATTATTTGTTGTCACTGTATTTAAGTAACTTCCAGGACCAATTGATCTTGCCCTAAAAGCCCGAATACTGTTTGTTCCTCCAACCACAAACTGCTTTGATGTTGGTAAAACACCTGAATTTCCATACGGAAGCCCAAGCCCAACAATCACCCGGCTTGCCAATTCGCTTTCTTTGCTCAATTTTAAATAATGCCTGAAATCTGCTTTGATTTTCGCATATTGGCTGAATGGAACATCAAAAATTTTAATAGTATCGTTCTTTTTTACATTTGCACCAGTAACCAAACCCGTTATGTTTCCGGCCAAATCTAACTCTCCGTTAAAGTAAAAAGTATTTTTTTTACGTTTCTGCATTGTATTCGTGTAGGTATACGAGTATGTTGGTCCAAAAATCAATTGTTTCTCAATTACTTTTCCCAACGACTCATCTTCTTTTATATCATCAAGGTATTCTTGTGTTACATGATTTGGACTCACGTACGTAATATCAAATACATTCAGCTGATGCTCTTTGCGGGCATTCTCTTTCCACAAATAACCAAACGAAGTTTTAAACGAATTCAAAGCGTACAATTGGGTTCTGTTTTGATATTCATATCTTACAGTTGCTTTGGTTCTTGGTATATATTCACTGGAACCTTCAATAGGAAAAAATGGTACAATAAATCTTGGCCAGGTCAAACTAGTTTCGGTTCCAAGTTTATAGATATTTTTACCGTTATTCGTTCCTGAAAGTTGGAAATCAGCCCCGCCAAAAACAGAAACAGTCAACAATTCTGCACCTCGGAACAAATTCCTGTTGTTCCAGTTTACATTGACTTCTGTACCGGTATAACTTGCCGAATTTGTTTTTCCCAAAACCTCAACCCTAATAAATTTCTTTGGCAAAAGTGTTAGATAATAATAGGAATCCAAAGCATTTTTTATACTATCAGAAGTTCTAAATTCATTTTTTACAAAACTAAATGTACCCAGATTTACAAATCGGTTTAAAGTCAGATTATGGTCTTTCCGATTATACAAATCCCCTTTTTTAAAATATATCGTTCTGTCAAAAACTCTGGGTTTAAAAGTATCTGCCGTGTCAATAATTGTAAAATCTTTGTACTGCACAATATCTTCGGGCTTGTATTTAACGCTGTCTTTTGAAATGGAAAAATTTGGATAAACAAAAATCTTATCAATTTTATAAGATGTAAGCGCTTTTGGTGGTGCATCGTCTTTTATCACCAGTCTTATTTTTACTTCGTGATCTCCTTTACTGCTATCAGCTTTAGCCAAAATATAATCCGGATTAAAATAATAATAACCGCGTTCTTTCAGTCTTGCGTCGATTCGTTCTCTTTCGGCTTTTATGACATCCAGATCATAAGGGTTTCCAACTTTCAACAAACTTCTTCGGCTTGATCTTCCAATAATTCTGGACATTGCCAATGAATCATCAGGAAAAGTGACGCTTTTAATAATATATTGTTTTTTGGGAACTACAATATATTCTGCTGTTGCTCTTTTATTCCGAACTGTCGAATCGGCACTTACACGGGTTTTAAAATAGCCTTTATTTTCGGTAAAATTTCTTAAAACAGAAGCATTATAATCTAAATCGACTTTACTGAATAGCACAGGTTCTTCTCCTACTTTTGTTCGAAGCCAATATCTAAATCCTTTTTCCTTTTTAGGTTCACCTGCAATATTGTAAATCCATAATTTCGGACGGAGACCCAAAAATTGCTTATTAGGTTTTGGACGAAGTAATCCTTCCAGCTCTTTTTCTAATGCTTTTCTATCACTTTTTTTGATTATTGAATCTTTAACTTTTACAGAACCACCAGTATACAACAATTCTCCTTCAGGTAAATATTTGGTGTTGCTGCATCCAAAAACAAAAAATATGGACAGCACAATACAATATTTTATATATCTGTTTTTCATATTATTATGTTTTTATCTCGCTGCCCTTTATTTGATTATCCTCATCATCAATTCCGTTTTCTTTGTTCTCTTTTTCTTTCTGTTTTTTTCTTTCCTTACGAAGTTTTTCTTCTTTTATAATTTCTTTTTCTTTGGCACTTCGATGAAAAAGTTCACGGAATTTATTGTAACTCATCGTAATGATAAAAGCAATTCCTGTTTCGATTACCTGACCTTCAACTGCTACCTGATATTCATTTTTTCGATACGCACGAAGCATATAACGCCCATCTTTTGTCAGCTGATAATCTAAAGCAACATCACCGGCAATATTGGTACTTTGCTCATTGGCACGTTCCTGACCTTCAACTGCAAAACTGCTTCCAACGGTAACTTTCAAACGGTCATCCAGAAGTTTTTTAGAAACACCAACATTCAAATCGGTTCTATTTTCCATGGTTCCGGTGGTGTAATCTTCGGTGGATTCCAAATCAAATTCCAATTGAACACCACTGATCAGTTCTCCTGCAAAATCATTCAATTGCTGCGAAAGAATTTTACTCACACTTTGTCTGGCCAAAGATTCTGCATTTGTACCACCGCTTTCACTCGCAAACGGATTTTCGCCAATAAATCTGTTCAATAATAAAAGTGCAAAAACCTGTTTATTTAACTCAGCAGGCTCTTGTCGCAATTGTTCCAGTTTAGCCTGAGAAGCCATAACAATATCAGCTGAAACATCATAATTTCCGTCGGGAAGAATAATATCAAATGTGATTTCCGGTTTCAATAATTCGCCTTTCATTTTCAATAGGGTCTGAAACGGAATTTTCTGTTTATAGGTGTTTTTGACTGTTTGGGTGGCACCTCCTAACTGATTTCCAAGCAAATCAATTGGTGCTGTATTTACTTTGTAGATTGCTGTAATATTCAAACTTGCCATTGTTGGCTCTCCATTCCATATGATCGAACTCCCTTTTTGAATATTAAATTTTCGACGGATCATGTTGAAATTCATTTCATAGGCTCCATCTGTAAATTCATATTTACCTGTCAAAGTTGTTTTTCCCGAAGGATCAATTCCGCCTGTCAATTGTGCTTCCCCTTTCAGATTCAGATAATCACCATTTCCTTTATCGATAACCAGGGTAAGTTCTGCTTCTTTATCAATCGAAATATCAACGCTGACATCCATTCCGATCAATTCTGACTGATTTAATTTTTTCTCCATTTCGGCAGTTTGCCTCAAATATTGATTGTCTTCATCAACAAATTCTACAATACCTTCTCTATCAGCAATCGAAGGATCAGACTGCGGTAAAACAACGGTAAACTTCGTTTCTTTATTTACTTTAACACTACCCCCGATTACAGGATTTTCTAATGTCCCTTTTACATTCAGTTTGGTATCCAAAAACAAATCTCCGTAAAACAAATCATTGTCAGCTGCTTTAGAATGTATAGCTCTAAAATCGTCAGCAGTGATGGTTAATCCAAAATTATATTTCCTGAAATCAGGTGACTGAATTGTACCATCAAGTGACAATTCGTTATCGTTCTCATCCTGAAGCGTAAACTTGTCAAAAGTGATTATACCATTATCAAAAGTGATTTTTTCCTGATCTGTTTTAAAATAAGAATTCAGCTGAGTAACTCTGAAAGCGGCATCATTAAAATTAAGTTCTCCATTAATTTGAGGTGCAGCAGCAGTACCCTGAATTTTAAAATTTCCTGATAAATACCCCTTTCCGTCAGAAATATTATCCATACTAAACCCCTGGATACTTTGTATATTGAGTTTGTTTATTGCTACATCAAAATCAAAAGTTCCTTCCTGAATACCATAATCCCCTGTAAGGTTCACATCGTTGCCTTCGTCGCTAAGCTGTACATTTGCGGCTAAAACATTAGCTGTTTTATTGTCTACTTTTATTTCTAAATCACCTACTTTTTCCCCTTTAAAAGTAAAATCATCAATTTTTAAATCCGAAGTAAAAACTGGATTTGCCATTACGTTTTCAACTACTGCGTTTCCGTTAATCAAACCTTGCATCAATAATTTGTCTTTTTTGACAATATTCATGATAGTTTCGATTTTGAAATTCACAAAATCAACCTGAATCGGAGCATCATTTTGAGTTCCCTGCGATTGAATCTTTAATTCATTTCCTGCATTTTTCAGAAAAAATTTGTTAACATACAGTTGATTTTTTCCAAATTCAACTGCATTTTCAGAATCGATATTCCACTTATCATAATTCAAAACAAAGTTTTCTGCATCGATTTTTAAGATATTTTTAGAATCTTCGGCCTTAAACTCTCCTCCAACAAAATACTGCTGTTTGTCTTTTGCATCTTTTACTTCAAGTGCATAATTCAGAACATTATTCTCTACTTTCCCGGATAAACTTGTAAACGGAATTTTTAAAGAACCGCTTTCGATTGTGGCTACAGAAATCAAATATTCTAAAGCATTTTCTTTGGCTTCGATATTTATTTTACCATCAGCAATTGTATTATCTGCATAAACGATTCTCGGAATTGTACCTTTTATTTCTAAAGAATCGGTTACATTATTGTACTTTCCGGTAATTTTAAGAGGTTCCAATCCTGTAAGCTTCGGAATCAGTTTAAACAAAATCGGATCATTATCAACTGAAATTGTGAAAGCCAGTCTTTGTTCATCAGACTCTCCATTGACTTTCGGGTTTTTCAAATCAATGTATTTGGACAATGATTTTTTTATTGTCGATGTCAAAGTTGTCAATTTATATTTTCCGTTAACTTCAGCTTTTAAAAACTGAGAAGATATTTTAATATTGTTTCGCGTATCATCTGAAAAAGCAATCACCCGAACCGAATCCAAAACAATTGGTTCTTTGTCCTGCAGGATCTGAATGTTGGACAGAAATACTTTTCCGTTCAAAAAATCGGGATTACTATTGGTTATATCTGCATCTACATTGCCCCGAAGTTTCATTGGACCAGCATGGAGATTCAGTTTTTCCAAATCGGCGATATCCAGATTCAGCTTCAATTGAATTGATGGATATTTGTCTTTTGTATTCCCGCTCGCAGTCAAATCAAAATTCAAATTTGGGTCTTTCATACCGGATTTTATAGCAAAAGATCCGTTCTCAATATTTCCTTTTAAAGCCAGATCTTTATAAGCATATCGGTTAAAAACCGCTTTTTGAACTAATCCGTCAATCGCTGCATTTGCCGTTTTTGGGTCTAAGCCCCTTCCTTTTACTTTCGCTTTAAGCGTAATTTTTCCGATTGAATCATTTTTAATTAATCTGCCTAAATCGAAATCCAGTAAATAAACTGTCGCGTCGTATTTTTCTCTTTTTTTAATACGCTGATCAAATAAAGCATCAACTTTTGCATTTCCGAAGCTGCTGTTCAAAGCCAGATTTGCTTTGAAATTCTGCACAGAACCTTTGAATTTTCCTTGTAAATTTAACTGTGAAGGAATTTGAATAGTCGCTGGAATTGTACCTGCAGGCACAAAAGCATAAATATCTTTTGAAGTACTCGAAAGCTTTTTGATATTCAAATCGTAATAAGCTTTTTGAGCATCGGGAAGCCCTTTTATTTTTCCCGAAAGAGAAACCTTTGTTGTCCCGATTCCGCTCATTTCAAACTGCGAAATATCCAAATCTTTTACTTTTCCGCTCACACGAGTATTGATTGCTAAAACCGCTTTTGGATTACTCTTAAACGGATTTGTTTTTTGCAAATCAGGGACAAAAAGTAAAATATCTTTAAAGCCAATTTTTGAATCCTTCAAATTAGCTTCAAGCGAAAGGTTTGCAATATCTTTTTGAAGCACCTCAAGTGATTTATATTCAGCTTTAATTTTATTCTGAAGAAGCGTCTGTGGTGTTTTTAAATATAAATTGTTCAGGTAAGCAGTTTTTGGTCCATAGAAAAAATCAGTTTTTAATGCCTGAATCTGCAAACCGCTTTTTTCGTTTACCGTAAGTGATTTTATGCCTCCGGAAATTGTGTCATTTGCATAGTACAATTTCTCCGCTTTAAAATTGAATTTATTCAAATCCAAATGGCTGTAATCAATTCCTTTTGAAAGTGGTTTTGACTGCATATCATCAAATTTGAAAGCAACATTTTCTATATTGGTTTCTTTTAATTTGACTTTCCAGCCCGATTGTTTAATGGCAGTTGAATCTAGATTTGGCGTTTGAATTTGTTTGTCTTTGGATCCTAATCTTAAATTCCCGCTTAAATTTTTAAGCTCGAAAGTTTCGAAATCTAATAACTGTTCATTTAAATCGATTTTGTTGATTGATAAATTCAGATTGCCCAAACGAATTCCTGAATTCAGTTTTGAATCTTTATTATCGTATAAAATATCAATTTTCGAAAGACTGATTTTTCCGAGATCCAAATTAAAATCTTTTCGCTTCGAAATTGTATCTACGGTTTTCACTGAAACTTCAGCAATTTTCTCTACAACATCCTGATTCAAAATAACTTTTAACCCATTCAGTTTTATATTCGGAATATTAAAATCCATTTTATCCAAATCGAATTTCTTAAAATTCGTATCAAAATGTGTCAGGTTTACTCGAATATCATTCTTCGAAAAATCATCTTTAAAATTGAATTTGACATTATCCAGATTGACTTTTACAACCGATATTTTGAAAGGCTTACTGTCAGGATCTTCCACTTTTGGTTCTTTGGATTCAAACGCTTTTATAATGTAATCAAAATTGAAAACACCATCTTTATTTCTGGAAATATTCGCTTTTACATTTTCAAGGGAAATCGAATTGATTTCGAGCTCACTGCTAACCAGTTTAAAAAGATCGACATCGACTTCCAGACGTTTTCCCGCAAGCAGTGTATCTTTTTTTTGATCTTCAAAATAAAAACCTTCCAGCACTACATCTTTTGGGAATTTTATCGAAATATGATCTAAAGAAACTTTGGTTTTGATTTTTTTATGTAGATAGCTTACCGCTTTGTCCTTAACAAAATTCTGAACTGACGGAATCTGAATTAAAATAATAAGAAGTAATAAAAGTGCAACCAAAGAACCCACGCACCAAAGCAGAATACGCAGCGTTTTTTTTAAATAATGGATTGTTCTTTTATTCATACGCCAATAAAACACATTAAATCAATTGCATTTCTATAAAGCAGAATTATAGATTTTACAAAAATGTAAATTTTTACGCTTTAACAATTTACATAATTATAGGCAATTATTCTAAAATTTTACTGACAATTCGTTAATTTCTTACCTGCCGAATTGATATTAAAATATAATATGAGGCAGTTTTTGTTCTAAAATATTAATTTTTTGCTGAAGTTTAGCCAGGAATTTTTGGTGCTGTTCTGATTCAGGATTGAAACTGCGATGACGAAGACTCTTCTGGATTTCATCAACTTCTTTCATTATAGATAAGCTGCTTTCAGCAATATAATTTTCGCTAAAAAGTTTCCAGATATAATCAATGGCGATTTGGTTGGGATGAAGCATGTCTTCACTATAAAAACGATAGTCGCGAAGTTCGTCCATCATTATTTCATAAGAAGGAAAATAGCTGATGATTGATGGTTGATGGTTGATGGTTTTGTGCAGAGCTGTAAATAAATGTGATTTGCTTAGTTGATTTTCTGTAAAACCGTCTTTAATATGACGAACTGGTGAAATAGTAAAAACGAAGTTTATATTTGGATTTATAGTCTGGATCAATTCAATTGTATTTTGAATGCTTTTTTGAGTTACTTCAACCGATAATAATTCTTTTGAAAATTGCTTTTGAGGTACTTTATGGCAATTGGCTACAATTTGATCAGTTTTAATATTCCTGTAAGCCCAGGAAGTTCCGTATGTGATAATTAAGTGTGTCGCTTCCTGAAGCTTTTTATAAGTTTCTGCAATGGATTTATTTAATGTTTCAAGTAATTCTTCTCTGTCAGAATTACTCAAATCCGAATGCACTTCAAAACTATGCCAGCGCTCATTGTGAAAAAAAACATCTTTTTCTTCAAATAACTTCTGCTCACAAGCTCGTCGAAATAAATTCTCAATTGAAACTGGATTAAAAATTATCCCAAACGGATTTGTTACATTTTGAAATTTAAAATAATCAAATTTGTCCGCCATATTTTCTGCAAAACACGAACCCACAGAAAGCACCTTCGAATTATAATCAATAGGATTATTACTTTTTAAAACTGGAATTTGGGTTCTGAATTGCATGGTGTTATATTAAAACACGAATTTCACCAATTTTCACCAATAAAAAAACCAAATACAAAAAGTATTTGGTTTTTAAATTTAAGTTTCAAAAAAACTAATAAGAGTACTCTTCTGTATATTCTACTGATTCACCATCACTTGCGAAGGAAGTTCTCTTTGTAGGATAACCATTATCATCATAGATATAACTTTTTAAATAGACTACAGGATTTGGATATTCTGTTTCTGTTCGAATAGTTTTAGAAATATTATTAATTGAGAATATCGTTTCATTCAGCAACAAATTAAATCCTAAAATATTTTTAAGAGGATTTTTTTTAGTATCATATTCGTACTCACGAGTGTAAATTGATGAATCTTCTATTTCTTGCTCTTTAATTAAATTACCATCTTTATATGTCAAATTCCCTTCACTGCTTTTCCTTTCTGCATTTGTATTTGCATTTACAGTGTAATATATATATGAAATAAATGTATCTGAAATATGCGTATAAACAGATTTATATATGTATTGACCTTCAGGATATGCATTTTCAAACCCTTTTCTTAGTATTCTGGTTTTTAATTTTCCATTTTCATAAGTATAAGAAATACTTGTTTTTTTTATCTGATTTCCGCTAAGGTCTACATCAAAAACTTCTTGTTTTATAATGCGATTCCCATCATAAGTAAAAACCGTTTTTGATCCTAAGCTTGCTATACTCATAATTTTATTGCCATCATAAGTAATTGTAGAAACTTTATTATCCTGAGGAAACTCCGGATTAGTAGACGAAATTGTTTTAGGCAAAATCAAATTATCTTCTGAAGATGAGTTATCATCACTTGAACATGAAGCAAGCACTAAAACCAAAACACTAAAAAAACATATAATCTTTTTCATTTTATTAATTATTTTATAGAAATCATGCCTAGAGATTCTCAAAAAACGATTTCTATTATTACACTAGAAACACTAATTACTTTAAACAATATTAATGTTTCTCAAATATTCAGAAATTAATAAAACAACTGTATTGTTTCTTCTGTTTCCTCATCAGCTTTTTCTATACTTTTTACCGGATAGCCATTTGAATTATATTCATATGTATAAGTATACTTGGGCCCATCACCTTCTTCAGAAACTACGTTGTGAAGTCTTCCGTCTGCAACTCCATCAATAGAAGAAATTTTATCATATCCTAAAACATTTTTCATCGGATTGTTTTTATCATCATAAGTAAAAATATAATTTCCTCCATAATCTGAATCATATTTTGTTAATTCTCCATTAACATAAGTTAGTTTTGCTTGTCCATTATACATAGTTTGTGTTTTGTCATCTCCTATATAATTTTTTACAGAGACTGTACCATCTGCATTATAAGTAAAAATATCTTTACGCCCCAATTCATCTATTGGCTCAGACATCACATAACTAACCACCTTATTTTCAGTATTATATTCGTAAGTTTCAAGTTGCACCAAAGTTCCATCTGGATATTTATATTCTATTTTGGTAATCAAATCACCCTTATAAGTGAAATAAAGATTCAAATCTCCATCTACCATACTTACTATTTTATTACCATTATATTTATAAGTTGTGGTTACTTTTTCTCCTTCAGAATCAGTTAAAATTGTCTTTTTCAACAATACCAAATCAGAAGAACCTGAAGATGAATCATCATCACTTGAACAAGAAGTTAGTGCAAAAGTAAGAGCACCAAAAAAGCATAAAATTTTTTTCATTTTTATTGATTTAAATAATTAATATTTCCTACAAATGAAATAAAATAAGGATTAAAAACCTAAATTGTTTTAACAATAAAAAACCGAAAATAAATAATTGAAAAGATGTGTCATACACAATAAATCATAACTTTCTAAAAAACAAACCTGTAAGCTATTCATAGCTCAAAAACATATTTAATAAATTTAAATTGGCTTTAAAAATTAACTTTTAAATACAATAAGATCCGCTAAATGATGCCTGTCTATTTTGTACTTTTGTATTCCTTCTTTTTAATTACAACTCTCTTATGAAATTACTATACTCCTATATAATCAAACATAAAATGCTTTTGTTTTTTGCTTTGATTATGGCTACTATAAACATTTGTTTCAGTTTATCAGATTCTATTATTACCGGTAAATTAATGCAGGACTGCGGTGTTGGCCTACATAAATATGACGGAAATGTGAATGGTTTTATCAAATCATTATCTTTTTGGCTTGGGCTTTCGCTTGGTGCTGCAATGATTTCGAGAATCACCAAAAACTTTCAGGATTATTTTACCAATGTGGTAATTCAAAGAACCGGTGCTCAAATGTACACAGACGGAATTAAAAAATCTCTCGATTTGCCTTATGCCGAATTTGAAGATCAGCGAAGCGGCGAAACTTTAAGCAAACTGACCAAAGTACGCTCTGATTCTGAAAAACTGATTACACTTTCGATTTCATTGATTTTCCAGACTATAATCGGATTTATCTTTGTAATTGTATATGTCGCCCGAATTGATTTTCGTATTTCACTTATCTTTTTAATTACTGCACCCATTATTGCTTTGGTAAGTTCTTATCTGGGTAGAAAGATTAAAATAGTTTCTAAAAAAATTGTGAATCAGACCAATGCTTTGGCAGGTTCTACAACCGAAAGTTTAAGAAACATCGAATTGGTAAAAAGTCTTGGTTTGACGTATCAGGAAGAAAAACGTCTGAACTTAAATACCTTTAAAATCCTGCATCTTGAATTAGAAAAAGTTCGTTACATTCGAAGTTTGAGTTTTATTCAGGGAACAACCGTTCACTTTTTAAGAACCTGCGTGGTTTTTACTTTGTATTATTTTCTATTTGGCGGAAAAATCATTGTAGGTGATTTATTGACCATGGTATTTTTTACCTTCTTTATTTTTGGCCCTTTACAGGAATTAGGAAACTTTATTATTGTAGTCAACGAGACAAAAGTTTCTATGGAAAATTTCAAAACTTTATTGAGTGCTCCAAAAGAATTTCGCCCTAAAAACCCAAAACATGTTGGCGCCATTCAGTCGTTGTTATTTTCGAATGTTAGTTTCAAACATAAAACAGCAAAATTTAAAGCGGTTGAAAATATCAATTTCGAAATCAAACAAGGGCAGACTGTTGCCTTTGTTGGTCCGTCCGGTTCAGGCAAAACAACTTTGGTTAAATTACTTGTCGGATTATATATTCCCGCAGAAGGGCAGGTTTTATATAATGATATCGATTCAGCCGAAATTGATTTATTAGATCTAAGAAAACAATTAGGTTTTGTAACTCAGGATGCCCAATTATTCTCCGGAACAATTCGCGAAAATTTATTATTTGTGAAACCTAATGCAACCGATGAGGATTTATATGATGCACTAAAAAGAGCCAGCTGTGAAAAATTACTGAGACGTGCCGAAGACGGATTGAGCACCACAATTGGTGAAGGCGGAATAAAAGTTTCAGGTGGCGAAAAACAGCGTTTATCTATCGCGAGAGCTATTTTAAGAAATCCAAATTTATTGATTTTTGATGAAGCAACTTCTGCTTTGGATTCCATTACCGAAGAAGAAATCAATGCTACGATTAGAAGTATCTCGGATCAGAACAGAATTACGGTTTTAATTGCGCATCGTTTATCGACGGTAATGCATGCTGACAGAATTTTTGTTCTTGAACAAGGTAAAATAATCGAGCAGGGAAAACATGATGATTTAATTGCAGAGAAAGGGTTGTATTATGCTATGTGGCGCCAACAGATTGGTGAGCGAAAATAACTTTTAAAATTAGCAACTCTCTTAAGTTTACTTTTTGGAAGATAAAGAGAAACCCCTTTCATCACAAATGAAAGGGGTTTCTCTTTATACTTATTGAGTAATTAATAAGTATACTCAAATGTCTCGTCTCCACTTACTGATTTAGTCAAATAGTTATCACTATTGTATGTATTCACATACGTAGTTGTTCCTTCAATAACCTCACCTGATTTTTCAATTATTTTTGTTATATTATTAGGTGTATTAGCTTCTTTATCAAAAATCTCTGACTCTAAAAGTAGTGTATATCCTAAGATACCTTTAAAAGGATTATTTTTAGTATCATACTCAATAATATTCACAGAATCACCAAACTCAGCTTTAACTATATTCCCTTTCGAATCTAAAGTCAATACACTAGACCAATCTTGTTCTTCTTCCTGAGTTGAAAGATTTAATATAAAAGTAGCCACTGAAATTGTTCCATTTGAATTATAAGTATACGTCTTTCTTTTTGTTGAAGAATCTCCTGAATCAACTTTTAAAGAAGACTTTAATTTATTGTTTTCATAGGTAAAAGTTGTCGTCTGTGTATAAGTTTCACCTTCATAACTTTCAGTATAAACTGCCTTAGTTATTAAATCTCCTGTATAGGTAAAAATGATTTGATCTCCTCCATCATAAGTAAGGCTCACAATTTTGTTTCCATCATAAGAATAAGTAACTGTATTGTTCTCTTCCGGATGAGAAGCATAAGTATATTTCTCTGTTTTAGGCAAAAGTATTTTTTCATCTGTGGTATCATCACTTGAACAAGAAGAAAGCACTAGCATTAAACTGCTAAACAGGCATAAGATTTTTTTCATTTGGGCTATATTTATTGTATTAATTATCCTTCAAATAAACCGAATTTAAAATTAAAAACCTAACTTTTTTTCACAATAAAACCCGTATAATTACTAACAATTATACGGGTTTTATTATTATTGATTTTAAATTTTACTTTAAGAAATCCACAGCTTTAGCAAGCGCATCACCAATTCCATCAACGTTTTTACCTCCTGCAGTTGCGAAGAAAGGCTGACCTCCTCCACCTCCCTGAATATATTTACCTAACTCACGAACAACCTGTCCTGCGTTTAAGTTTTTGGCTGCTACAATTTCTTTTGAAATGTAACAGGTTAACATTGGTTTCCCTTCATGAGCTGTAGCAAAAACTACAAATAAATTGTTATATGAATTCCCCAATTCGTAAGCCAGATCTTTTGCCCCTTCCGGATTCAAATCTACTTGTTTAGCTAAAAACTGAACTCCATTGATTTCCTGTAATTCTTTAGCTAAATCAGCTTTCATATTTTTAGCTTTATCTTTCAATAAAACTTCCAATTGTTTTTTCAACTGAATATTCTCGTCTTGCAATGCCTGAATCGCTTTTACAGGATCCTGAGCATTTTTAAGCGCTTCTTTAATTTCGCTTAAAGAAACAGCTTGCGATTCAAAATATTCTTTTGCAGCTTCACTTGTGATTGCCTCAATCCTTCTGATTCCGGCTGCAACTGCTCCCTCAGAAACAATTTTAAAATGCCAGATATCAGATGTATTTGCAACGTGTGTTCCTCCGCATAACTCAACAGAATCTCCAAATTTAATCGTACGAACTAAATCACCGTATTTCTCACCAAACAAAGCAATTGCTCCATCTTCAAGAGCCTGCTCTTTTGGTATAGCTCTTTTTTCAATTAATGGCAAACTCTCACGAATCCTTGCATTTACGAAGTTCTCTACTTCTAACAACTCTTCATCAGTAACTTTAGAGAAATGTGAAAAGTCAAAACGTAAAGAAGCATTTCTTACCATCGAACCTTTTTGCTCAATATGAGTTCCTAAAATCTTACGTAACCCCTGGTGCAATAAGTGCGTAGCCGAGTGATTTGATGAAGTTTTAGCTCTTTGAATAGCATCTACAACCGCATTAAAAGTTCCGGTAATATTTTCCGGTAGTGATTGTGCTAAATGTATCGTTTGGTTATTTTCTTTTTTAGTATCAATAATATAAACGATATCCCCGTTTGGAGCTTCAAGATATCCTTTATCTCCCGTTTGTCCTCCGCTTTCTCCATAAAAAGGCGTTGCATTAAAAACCAATTGAAAAATCTCACCATCTTTCACGCTTTCAACTCTTCTGTATTTAGTGATTTTTACCTGATGTGATAATCTGTCATAACCAACAAATTCCTGAATATCATCTTCAACAATTACATTCCAGTCTCCAGCTGTAACTTTAGAAGCAGCACGTGATCTTTCTTTTTGTAATTGCAATTGCTCCTGAAATCCTGCTTCATCTAATTTTAATCCTTTTTCAGAAAGAATCAAAGCTGTCAAATCGATTGGAAATCCGTAAGTATCATACAATTCAAAAGCTTTTTTACCATCGATTGTATCTCCGTTATTATTCAAAATTACAGCATCCAACAGAATTAATCCCTGATCTAATGTTCTCAAAAAAGAACTTTCTTCCTCACGGATTACATTTGAACAAAGTGCTTTTTGAGATTTAATTTCAGGGAAAGAATCTCCCATCTGCTCACTTAACGTTTCTACCAATTTGTAAATGAACGGTTCTTTAATTCCTAAGAAAGTAAATCCGTAACGAATGGCACGACGTAAAATTCTACGAATTACATAACCAGCTCCTGTGTTAGAAGGTAACTGACCATCTGCAATAGCAAAAGCCACTGCACGAACGTGATCTGCCACAACACGGATAGCAATATTTATTTTTTCTTCAGCTTCGTTTGATGCTTTTACTGTATAATTTGCAGCTGTGATAGTTTCGATTTCTCTAATTAAAGGCATAAAAACATCTGTGTCATAATTAGATGTTTTTCCTTGTAATGCCATGCACAAACGCTCAAATCCCATTCCGGTATCTACGTGCTGTGCCGGAAGTTTTTCTAGAGAACCATCAGCTTTACGGTTGAATTCCATGAATACGTTGTTCCAGATTTCAACTACCTGAGGATGATCATTGTTTACTAAACTTTTTCCAGAAACCTGAGCTTTCTCTTCTTCGGAACGTAAATCAACGTGAATTTCAGAACAAGGTCCGCATGGTCCCTGATCTCCCATTTCCCAGAAATTGTCTTTTTTATTTCCAAGAATGATCCGGTCTTCATCTATTAAAGTTTTCCAGATATCCCAGGCTTCCTGATCAAACGGAACATTATCTTCTTTACTTCCTTCAAAAACAGAAACATAAAGATTTTCTTTAGGAATTTTATATACTTCTGTCAATAGTTCCCAAGCCCAATTGATTGCTTCTTTTTTGAAATAATCTCCAAAAGACCAGTTCCCTAACATTTCAAACATCGTGTGATGATACGTATCAATACCTACTTCTTCAAGGTCATTATGTTTTCCTGAAACACGAAGACATTTTTGCGTATCGGCTATTCTTGGACTTTTTGGAGTTCCGTTTCCTAAGAAAAATTCTTTAAACTGGGCCATCCCCGAGTTATTGAACATTAAGGTTGGGTCGTCTTTAAGAACAATAGGAGCCGAAGGAACAATTGTATGTCCTTTACTCTCAAAAAAATCTAAAAATTGTTTACGTACGTCTTGTGATTTCATATTTTTTTTAATGCGATAATTTGAAAATGTATCAATGAGATAATTAATCTGAAAATGTGACAATTAGATAATTTTAATTAGAAACTTAAAATTCAAAACAATAAATTTCAGTTTAAATACATTATCTAATTATCAAACTGACACATTATCTAATTGTTTTAATTCTTGAAAAAAAGCCCCGAACAACTGAAACATTTACTAATTTTGTTCGACTCACTCATTTTACAAGCTGCAAAAATAGGGTATTTTAAAATATGGCGAAAGTAAAATATTATTACGACTCAGAAAATCTGGCTTATACAAAAATTAAAACCAGAAAAAGAATAAAATTTGGTTATGCCATGCTGTTTTTGCTGGCTTCTGCACTATTTGGTTTTTTAATTTTTGTTCTCTTAATTAATACGCCTTATTTTGAAACCCCAAAAGATAGATTACAGGCACGTGAAATTGAAAATTTAAAACTGCAATATGCCATTTTGAATAAAAAACTGGACGAAATTGATGCTGTAGCAGATGCTTTGGAAGAGCGTGACAATAATATTTACCGAATTTATTTCAATAAAGCTGAAATTCCGGACTCTACAAGAAAAGCAGGTTTCAGAAATCCTGAAAGATATAAGATTTTAGAAGGTTATAATAATTCACAATTGGTTTTGAATACCACAAAAAGAGTGGACAAACTCTCAAAACAACTGTCTATTCAATCTAAATCGTTAGATGAAATATTAAAACTTGCCAGTGCAAAAGGAAAGCTATTATTGGCTATTCCTGCCATTCAGCCAGTCCGTAATGAAAACTTAAAACATGTCGCATCCGGTTTTGGATACAGAATCGATCCTTTCACGAAAGTGCGAAAAATGCATAATGGTATGGATTTCACTGCCAGTACAGGCACTCCCGTGTATGCTACGGGTGACGGTGTTATTGCAAGAGCTGACAATTCGGCGTCAGGCTTTGGTAACCATGTAGTCATCAGGCATGGTTTTGGATACGAGAGTTTATATGCCCATTTAAGCAAATACAACTGCAGACCCGGGCAACATGTTAAACGTGGAGATGTTATTGGTTATGTAGGAAGTACAGGAAGATCTGAGGGACCACACTGTCATTATGAAGTACATAAAGATGGAAAAGTGGTAAATCCTCTTAATTTCTATTACGGAAATATTTCTGCAGCAGAATATGTTGTAATTTCACAAATGGCAAACCAGGAAAACCAGTCATTAGATTAATACTGTAAAAAGTATTATTTTTGAAATAAATTAGATACAAAAAACATGCATATTGAGCTTTCAAAAGATAAAAGATATTACAGCATTGGCGAAGTAGCCAAGGCTTTTAATGTCAATGCGTCTTTGATACGATTTTGGGACAGTGAATTTGATATCCTGAAACCTAAAAAGAATGCCAAAGGCAACCGAATGTTTACTCCTGAAGATATTACCAACTTACAGTTGATTTATCATTTGGTCAAAGAAAGAGGTTTTACGCTCGAAGGTGCCAAAATACACTTAAAAGAGGGTCAGAAGAAAACATTAGATAAATTCGAAATAATACGTAAATTAGAGACCATCAAAACACAATTAATAGATATAAAAAACGAATTGTAATTAAAAATTGAAATAAACTTAAATTAAAAAAATATGAAAAAGTGGTTAATCCCCGTAGGAATTATTGTAGCTCTTATTGCAATTATTGCATTTTGGTCAATTGGAATTAAAAACACTGCTTTGCAGCACAGTCAGGCTGTAAATAAGGAATGGGGAAATGTTCAAACGGCTTACCAAAGACGTAATGACCTTATCGGGAATTTAGTAAACACTGTAAAAGGAGCTGCTGATTTTGAAAAATCAACATTAACAGCAGTAATTGAAGCTCGCGCAAAAGCTACTTCTGTAACAATTGACCCTTCGAATGTAACTCCTGAACAACTAGCACAATTCAATCAGGCTCAAAGCGGTGTAACTTCATCATTATCAAAATTATTGGTTTCTGTTGAACAATATCCAACTTTAAAAACAAACGAAAACTTCCTGAAATTACAAGACGAATTGGCAAGTACTGAAAATCAGATTTTAACTGCAAGAACTCGTTTTAACGAATCTGTACAAGTTTATAACGGATATGTTTTAAAAATTCCAAACAACTGGTTTTTGAGCGAATACAAAGAAAAACCATATTTTGAAGCTTCTACAGGTGCAGACAAACCAGTTGAAGTAAAATTCTAAATAAAAAATTATAACTCTAAAATAATTCAAATGTCAAAAGTAGAAGATTTTTTAACCAAAGAAGAAGAGCAGGAAATTGTTGAAGCTATTCGCGTGGCTGAAAAAAATACTTCTGGCGAAATTAGAGTTCATATAGAAAAAACAACTTCTAAAGCCCATTTTGACCGGGCTTTAGAAGTTTTTCATGAATTGCGTATGGATGAAACCCAGCTTCAAAATGGTGTTTTATTCTATTTTGCAGTTGATGATAAAAACTTTGTTGTTTGCGGTGACAAAGGCATAAATGATCTGGTTGCAGATGATTTTTGGGATTGCACCAAAGACAAAATGACAGAACAATTTAAAGCCGGTAAATTCAAACAAGGTATTGTTGACGGAATTTTAAATGCCGGTGAACAGTTAAAAAAATACTTCCCTTGGTCTGAAGGCGATACAAACGAATTATCTAACGAAATCTCAAAAGGATAAATGATGAAAATTTCCAAAAACAAAATATCTAATTCCAAAGGAGTTTTTCGATTTACCTTTTTACTAATTGCTTTTTTAATCTGTACTTCAGGATTTTCACAATTTACAATTCCTGAAAAACCAAGTTTTCAGACTTCTGTTTATGATTATGCTAATATCCTAAATGCTTCTGAAAAAACACAATTAGAAGAAAAATTAGTTCGTTATTCAGATTCGACTTCTACACAGATTGTCGTTATTACCATTGAAAGTTTAAAAGGAGAAGATATTGGAATTCTTACTCCAAAATGGGCGCATCAATGGGGTATCGGACAGGCAAAAGAAGACAATGGTGTTTTGATTCTGCTTGCTAAAACCGAAAGAAAGATCTGGATTTCGCCTGGTTACGGACTCGAAGACAGACTAACAGCCGGAATTGGCGGAGAAATCACACGAAATATAATCATTCCTGAATTTAAAGCAGGAAGTTATTACCGAGGACTTGATAAAGGTGCAGATGCTCTTTTTGATGTTTTTAAAGGAAAATATAAAGGAGAAAGAAAACAAAAAGCCAAAGGAAAAGACTTTCCGATACTGCCTTTTATTGTTATTGTCGTAATTATATTAATTTTACTGGCACGAAATAAAAAAGGAGGCGGAGGAAATTCTGGCAACAATAGTGGCGGAGGTCCAAGCCTGCTTGATGTAATCATCCTTAGCAACCTCGGAAGAAGCGGAGGAGGCGGATTTGGAGGCTTCGGCGGAGGATCATCGGGAGGTGGTTTTGGCGGAGGCGGAGGTTTCGGTGGAGGATTTGGCGGAGGCGGATTCTCTGGTGGAGGTTCAGGTGGAAGCTGGTAAATTAAATTTTGTTTCAGGTTTTAAGTTTTGTTTGAAATTTCAAGTTATCTTTGAAAATATTTTTAGCTTCAAAATTTAATTCATAATTTATAATTCACAATTCATAATTAAAAATAGATGTTATCACATAAAGCAAAATACGCCCTTAAAGCCCTACTTTATTTAGCAGAACAGGACGAAAATCACATTTCTAAAACTATAGAAATTGCTGAAGGTGCTAATATTCCTAAAAAGTTTTTAGAGCAGATTTTACTGGACCTAAAACGAGGCCGTTTTGTGAGCAGCAAGCAGGGAAAATTTGGCGGCTATTACCTTATAAAATCGAAAAATGACATTACTTTGGCAGAAATTCACCGATTATTTGACGGTGCAATTGCTCTTTTGCCATGTGCTTCTTTAAATTTTTACGAGCCTTGTTCTGATTGTAAAACTGAGGAGGAATGCAGTCTGCGCCACGGTTTGATGATTATTCGTAATGAAACTTTAAAGGCAATGCAGAACATCACAATCGCTTCATTAATAAAAAAATAAAAAAATTTTACTCAAAACCCTACCAAGTAGATAGATTTTATATATATTTGCAAAAAATAATTAACAAATCATTTACAAATTTTGACCAATGAAAGAAAAATTAAGTAAGTCTTATGTATCTAAAAGTCTTTTGCAAAAAAGTAATTATAAAAACTTCACTGCTGTGAAAAACAATTCTTCTATGATGTGTATGTGCTGGTAAAAAAATTTAATCCTAAATTCTACTAATCACATATACATAATATAAAAATGAAAAATTCTATCAAAAATATATTTACAATACTTTCAATTTTAACTTTCTCTGTTTCATTCGCACAAAACATTGAAGGAACAATTACAGATTCAGAAAAAAATCCTTTAGAAGCTGCCAATGTGGTCGTAAAAGGAACAACAATAAACACAACTACTGATGCTAGCGGACACTTTAGTCTGGATACAAAAGAAAAAAAACTTCCTTTAACCGTATTAGTTCAATACGTAGGTTATAAAACTGCCGAGGTAGAAATTACTGCTTTACCAGCACCTCTTTTACAAATTGCATTAAGAGAAGAAAATGAACTTATTGAAGTTGTGGTTTCATCAAGACGCAGAATAGAAAAAGTTCAGGATATTCCGATTGCAGTTTCTGTTGTAACCGGAAAACAAGCTGAGCAAGCCGGAGCTTTTAACGTAAATCGTATAAAAGAATTGGTTCCATCAGTACAATTATATTCGTCTAACCCAAGAAATACAGGAATTAATATTCGTGGTTTAGGTTCTCCATACGGACTTACTAATGATGGTATCGATCCGGGAGTAGGTTTCTATGTAGATGGAGTTTATTATGCACGTCCCGCTGCAACTACACTAGATTTTATTGATGTTGAGCAAATTGAGGTATTACGTGGCCCACAGGGTTCATTATTCGGAAAAAATACTACTTCAGGAGCCTTTAACATCACTACACGTAAACCAAGTTTTACTTCAGGAGCTGATTTTGAAGTAAGCTACGGAAACTATGCTTTCCTTCAGGCGAAAGCGTCTGTTACAGGAGCCTTGGGTAAAAAAGTAGCCGGTCGTTTGTCCTTTTCAGGCACTCAGCGTGATGGTCTAGTTGACAACATTGCAACAGGAAGAGCAACAAATACCTTAAACAATCAGGGAATCAGAGGTCAGTTACTTTATACTCCATCAGAAAATACAAATATTATATTTGCTGCCGATATTACAACACAACGCCCTGACGGATATGCTCAGGTAGTAGCTGGTGTTGCACCAACCAAAAGAGCAGCTTATCGTCAGTTTAATGCTATCATCGCTGATTTGAACTATCAATTACCTAGTTTAAATGCTTTTGACCGAAAAATCGACCAGGATACACCTTGGCGTTCGGGACAAGATATGGGTGGATTCTCTCTTAACGTTGACACAAAAATTGGAGGTGGAACTTTAACTTCAACAACAGCATGGCGTTTTTGGAATTGGGATCCATCAAATGACAGGGATTTTACAGGGTTACAGGTTTTAGCAAAGTCACAAAACCCTACAAGACAAACACAAGTAACTCAGGAAGTTCGTTATGCAGGTCAGCTTACATCTAAAATTAGTGGTGTGGCAGGAGTTTTCTTTATCGACCAGACATCACAAACTGATGGTACGGAAGAATCTGGTGATGCTCAATGGAGATTTTCTCAAAGCACTACCAGCCCATTATGGAAAACACCTGGTCTTTTTGAAGGATACGGAATCAAAACTGATGCAAGAATCAGAGCTTCCAGTGCTGCCGTTTTTGGCCAAATCGATTGGGCAATTACAGATCGTTTCCATGTTTTACCAGGCTTAAGATATAACTTTGATAAAAAAGATGCACATTATGCCCGTAAAACTTATGGAGGTCTTCAAACTACAGATCCAGCCTTACTGGCTTTGAAAAAATCAGTTTACTCTGATCAGGCGTTTGACTCAGATACAGACAACACAGACTTTTCCGGAAATATAACACTTACCTTTAAAGCTTCAGATAAAATTAATTTTTATGGAACTTACGCTAAAAGTTACAAACCTGTCGGAGTTAACGTAGCTGGTCTTCCATCAAATTCTTCAGGACAACCAATGACTGAACTTGCAGTAATTAAGCCTGAAAAAGTAAATCATTTTGAGGTTGGAGTTAAAACATCTCCGTTTCAAAACTCAATCTTCAACTTAACGTTCTTTAACACTAATATCAAAGATTATCAAACCAACGTTCAGGCTGCTGAATTAGGTGTAAACCGTGGTTATCTGGCCAATGCTGATGAAGTACGTGTAAGAGGTGCTGAATTGGATGCCAGTTTTGTTTTCAGCAAGCATTTAACAATAAATGCAGCAGCCACTTATACAGAAGGTACATATGTTAAATTTACCAATGCACCGCTTCCATTAGAAGATACAGGACTTGTTGTTGATGGAGTTCAGGTAGCTTATAAAGATGTTTCCGGGACTGACTTGCCGGGTGTATCAAGATGGGCAGGATCTTTAGGAGGTGAGCTTTCAGATAATGCAAGATTTTTTGGAAACGCAGGAAAAATTTTCCTTGGAATAGATTCTTACGCACGTTCTGAATTCTCTTCAAGCCCTTCGGCTTCAAAATATTTAGTAGTTCCCGGATATGCTATTTTCAATGCACGTTTAGGTTTCCGTGCATCACAAGGATTATCAGTTCACTTTTGGGGACGTAATCTCTTAAACAAAGATTACTACGAGCAATTATTACCTGCCGGTGGAAACGCAGGACACTATGCAGCTGTATTGGGTGATCAAAGAACTTATGGAATTACTTTAAAATATTCGCTATAATAATATAAAGAAAGTTAGTTTGGTTAAACGGGATGTGCTTTTAAAAGGCACATCCCGTTTTTTTATAATTCATCTGAAATCACAAAATAGAATTTAAATCAAATTTAAAAAACGCATCACTCGTTATAAATCACCCTTCATTTGTATATATTCGCAGCCTGAATTTACGAGGACAAATGAAATTTTTAAAATTCATACTTTTTTTAGCGTTTTTTAGTCAGTTTTCTTTAGCGCAAAGCAAAAAAAACATTGAACACCAGACTCTGACATGGATTCGGTATTACAATATTTTCCCCCTATCTGAGAAATGGTCACTGCATTCTGAACTTGATAACAGAAGCTTTATAAATCCTGTTCATGAAAATGTATTTGTTTTCAGAACACAGGGAAGATATCGTGCGGGTCAGCATGTAGATTTAGGAGGTGGATTTGCTTATTTTAGCGTTAATACCCAGACACCGGTATCAGATCCTGAATTTTCAATACCCGAATATCGTATCCAGCAGGATATTACTTTTATAAATGATCTTGCAAAAATCACCTTCCATAACCGTTTTCAGCTCGAAGAACGATTTATACAAAAAGCAGATAAAACTTCATTATTAAATGAATTTTCTTTTGCTTTTCGATTCAGATATCGCCTGCAATCGACTTTTACACTTTGGGAAAAAGAAAAAAGAAGCCTAAAAGGAACTATCTCTGATGAAATTTTATTCAATCACGGTAAAGACAATAAGAAAAATACTTTTGACCAAAACCGTTTTTATGCTGCCCTGCGTTATCATTTTAATCCTAATATTGGTTTAGAATTAGGTTACCTGAAAAACTTTCAGAGACGGGCAAGCGGTGTTGATTTTTACGACAGGGATATTATCCGTTTTACCGTTTATCACAGAATCAACAGAAAAATAAAATCATAGAACTAAATTCCAATTATTGAAATTCCAAATTCCAATATTGTATCACTTATGAACACGCAATAAAAAACTCCAGCTTAGCCGGAGTTTATATTTTTGTTGAAGCTTTATCTTTAAGTTTAAAATTCAAAATTAATCTTCTCTTTCTCTTCCCCCACGGTCTTCTCTATAACCACCTTCACCTCGTTCTCCACGCTCTCCACCTCTTCTTTTTAAAGCTTTTTCACCAGCAAAATTTCCGATTTTATAGGCTACCGAAAACATTACATAACGTTTCAAAACGGTATTTTGTTCATCACGCACCGAAGTAGCAGAAATGCTTCTTGTAGCACTTTGGTTCTGATTGAGCACATCATACACTTTTATTTTAGCATATAATGTTTTGTTTAAAAAACCATATGATAAACTGGTATTCCACAAATAAAAATCCTTTTTAAAATCATCCGAAAGATTCGAATTATAGGTATATCCAAAATCATTTCCAAAAATTAAATTTGCTGGCCAGTATGTTGTCGTTTGCAAATTTGCCCTGTGCACAACTGTTGAAGTCGAAGTCGCAGAAGTATTTTCGTAATGTGTTTCATTAAATGACAATCCGTAAGATGGAGAAATAGTCAGCAATTCACCATATTCATAAGTGAAATATAATTTAGGTGAAATTGCTGTTGATTTAGCATTATATAAAACCGCATTTGTATATCCTTTATCAAAATTATAGCTCCCGTTTACGCCAATTCCATATCGTAAAACGTGCGCATCTCTTTTAATCGACTGATTCCAGTTTACTCCAGCAGAAAGAGAATAATTACCTGAAATATTTATATAGGTTGTTGTTCTTTTACCATTTACATCAAAGACAGAAGTCGAAACAATATCATTATTAAAATAATCTCCTTTTAGCGAAAAAGCATAACCGGAACGAGTACGGAAATCGAAATTCCTAAAATTAAAATTCATCGAATTTTTCTCAATAGGATCTAAATTTGGATTACCAACGATACTATTCAATGGATTATTCAAATTGGCGATAGGCATTAAATAATTTGCTGAAGGTATTGCATTAGAGTAATCGTATTTTAATGTCAAATTCTTAGACTTACTAAATTTATATCGCAATTGAGCCGATGCAAAAGGTAAGGCGTACTTTTTATTCAACTGTGTTTCATTGCCCATATATAACGAATAATTATCAAAATTGACAATAGAGGTTCTAGAATCCAGATTTAGTGTATAATTATTTTTTCGCAATGTTATTCCAACTTTTGGCGCTACCGAATTTTGTGAAGACATTGTATAAGTTGTTAACGAAGAATTCAAATCTATAATCTCACCAGTATCACGATCTACATCATAGGTTTGCTGGTCATTTGATGAACTTTGCCAATCAAAATCAGAACCAAAGCGTACTCTTAGAGAATCTGTAATTGGCTCTGTATATTCTAAATCTAATGAATAAGAGTCGGAAACATTTCTACCATTTGTTTTTTGGTATCGATCAACATTTTTTTCCGGTTCCTTAGTAAAAAAAGTATTTGAATCATTAAACCCATCTGAATCATTTTTGGTATTATTGTTTGAAAAAACAAAACTCATATTTCGTGCTTTTTTCTCAAAAGCTTTATTAAAATTGATTGTATTTGCAAAATTAGTTGCAGTTGTTTCTTTGTATGATTTTGCTTCACTATTATTCAAAAGCTCTCCATTTTCATCATCCAACGTAGTGGTACTCGACGAATCCGATTTTCCATTTGAACGTGTCTGCCCAACATTTGGAGTAATAACAAGACGTGTAGTTGGGTCTATTTTGCACTCCAACTCAAAGTTTGCAGTATTTCCGGTGCTTTCATTTCGAGTTTCAGAACCAGCAACTGTATAGTTATTTCCTGTAGGTAAAATACTCATTTCATTGGAGTTACTTTCGTTTTTATTAATTGTATTCGAAAAGTTGTAACTTCCGGTAGCCAGGAGTTTTTCTGTCCAGTCATCAGAATAATTAACACCCAATAAATTAGACTGAGTAATTCCCTTACCCGATCCTCCTGAGCTTCTGCCTCCTCTGGTGGTTCTGCCTCCGCCCATACTGTCAAATACCTCATCCTGAGCAAAACCGGTTGAGTTGATATTATTTGAAGACCCCAGAATACTGATTTTCTGTTTGTTATTAAAGAAATTTATAAGCAGGCTGCTTTCATAACGATCGTCAGAGCCATATCCACCCAGGATTTTTCCGAAGTAGCCTTTGTTTTTCTTTTCATCAATAGTAAGGTTGATACTCGAATAATCTGATGTAGATTCTTGTTTGGATAATTCTTCTTTTTTGGTTTTAAAATCAGAAACCTGGACTTTTTGAATAATCTCGGCAGGCAAATTTTTCAGCGCAATTGCACCATCTCTGTCAAAAAAAGGTTTTCCGTTCACCAGCAGCTGATTTACTTCTCTTCCGTTAACCATAATTTTTCCGGCATCGTCGATATCAAAACCAGGTAATTGTTTTAATAAAGTCTCTACGTTTGCATCCGGACGAACTTTATAAGAAGCAGCATTGTATTCTAAGGTATCCTGTTTCATACGGATTGGCGGAGCCTCGCTTTTAACTACGACTTCATTTAAAGTATTTACACTTTCGAGCAGATATAATTTGCCAAAATCTTTACTTTCCAAAAGACCATTTTGCTCTTCCGTATAAGTTTGATATCCTAAATAATTTATTTTAAGGAAAACCGGTTTATCAAGTTTTTTTGTATTTAATCTGAAGAATCCGTTCTTATCTGTTGTTGCGTAATCAATAACCGTGGAATCTTTAACCGTGGTAAAATAAACGGTAGCTAATTCGACCGGCAGCTGCGTATTAATATCAAGTACGGTACCTTTAAGAACAATATCATTCTGAGCATTAGCCGAATAAGCAAAAATAAAAAGCAGTAAAAAGTAATAAATTCTGGTCATAAAAATGTTTGGTTAGAACTATAAGACTTCCAAAGAAGCAAATGGTTTAATTGTGAATTCCACATTTAACCAAATATGATGCCATTTCGTAAAACCAAATCTATTTTTACTTAAAAAAAGACATAAAAAAAGTCCCAAACGGGACTTTTAAAATTTTTATTTTTCTCTGATATAAATGTCAATTGGTGCTCCTGAAAAGTCCCAATTTTCTCTAATTTTATTCTCTAAATAACGCTTATAAGGTTCTTTTACATATTGCGGCAGGTTGGCAAAAAACACAAATTGCGGTGTATCTGTTGGTAACTGCATACAATATTTAATTTTTACATACTTCCCTTTTGTCGCTGGCGGCGGGTAAGATTCAATAACCTTCAACATGTATTCATTGAATTTCGAAGTAGAAATTCTTTGTTTTCTGTTTTCAAAAACCTGAACTGAAGTTTCCAACGCTTTTAGCAAACGCTGTTTTGTTAATGCAGATACAAATAAAATTGGCACATCTGTAAATGGCAATAATTCTTTCTTAATTTTTTCGGCATAGTCACGGGAAGACATCGTATCTTTTTCTACCAAGTCCCATTTATTTACCAAAACCACTACTCCTTTTCGGTTTTTAACAGCTAGCCAAAAAATATTTTGATCCTGACTTTCAAAACCACGTGTTGCATCAATAACCAAAATACAAATATCAGCATGCTCAATAGCACGAACAGAACGCATTACTGAGTAAAACTCTAAATCTTCTTTTACTTTTGCTTTACGGCGAATTCCCGCAGTATCAACCAGATTAAATTCGAAACCAAAACGGTCAAATTTAGTATCAATTGCATCACGAGTCGTTCCTGCAATATCAGTAACCATAAAACGATCCTGACCAATAAGTGCGTTTATAAAACTGGATTTCCCTGCATTAGGACGACCTACAACTGCAAAACGAGGCAAAACGACTTCTTCTTTAACAGGCTCTGGTTTTTCCGGAAATGCTTCAATTAAAGCATCTAATAAATCTCCTGTTCCGCTTCCTGAGATACTGGCGAAAGTATAATAATCTCCTAAACCAAGATTATAAAATTCTACAGCATCTTTCTCACGCATGGCATTATCAACCTTATTTACAGCCAATAAAACCGGTTTTGTTACTTTACGAAGTAATTTAGCGACCGTTTCATCCATTGGTGTAATACCTTCTTCAACATCAACTACAAAAATAATAACATCGGCTTCGTCGATAGCAAGCTCTACCTGTTTACGGATTTCACCTTCGAAAACGTCATCAGACCCCCGAACGTATCCACCTGTATCAATGACAGAAAACTCTTTTCCGTTCCACTCGCTTTTACCATAGTTTCTATCACGGGTAACCCCAGATACTGAATCTACAATAGCTTCTCTTCTTTGTATCAGCCTATTAAACAGGGTTGATTTCCCCACATTAGGTCTTCCTACTATCGCAACAATGTTATTACTCATTTTTTTTTGAATTTTAGATTTCAGATTCACAATTTAGATTTCGTTTCTGACTAAATCACAATAAATTATAAATCTAAAATACCTTATTTAAATTTTTTGCAAAGGTAGTTAAAAAAAGTTGCTGAGATGCTAAGTTTATAAGTACCTAAGTTTTTATTCTAATTTGTATAATTTTCAGGAGCTAATCCAGCTGTCCACTATATCTTTTGTGGCGAACCCCGCCACAAAAGGATGCCGTTACCATCTGGGCTAGGGCATTCGGGAAAATTAATTTTATTCTGTACGGACAGGTCGCGACCTGTCCCCCCTGTATTCGAACAGATTACGACATATTCCCTAGATTCAGACAGGTCTCGACCTGTCCCTACGAATTATACCCGAATCTTTTCAGCATATTGGCATTGCTTCTCCAATTTTTATTCACTTTTACATACAATTCAATATGAATTTGTTTTCCGAAGAATTTCTCTAAATCGACACGGGCATCAGTTCCGACTTTCTTTAAAGCTGCCCCTTTATGACCAATGATGATTCCTTTTTGGGTATCGCGCTCCACCATAATTACCGAACGGATTCGGATAATACTTTCGGTTTCATGAAATTCTTCTGTTACGATTTCAACTGCATACGGAATCTCTTTGCTGTAGTTCAATAAGATTTTTTCACGAATGGTTTCGTTTACGAAAAAACGTTCCGGTTTGTCCGTTAATTGGTCTTTTGGATAATAAGCCGGAGACTCTGGTAACAATTCTATGATTCTTCCAAAAACTTCCGGAACGTTGAAGTTTTGCAAAGCCGATATTGGAAAAATTTCTGCATTTGGTACTTTTTCTTTCCAAAAAGTAACTTGTTGCTCTAACTGTTCCTGATTCGAATTATCGATTTTATTTAAAAGTAATAAAACCGGAATCTTAGCGTGAATGATTTTCTTGAAGAAATCTTCATCTTTAAGATCCTGCTCACCTATTTCGACCATGTAGATTAAAATGTCAGCATCTTCAAAAGCAGATTTTACGAAGTTCATCATCGATTCCTGCATTTCGTAAGCCGGTTTGATAATTCCCGGAGTATCAGACAAAACCAATTGAAAGTCTTCTCCGTTTACGATTCCTAAGATTCTATGACGTGTAGTTTGTGCTTTTGATGTAATAATGGATAATCTTTCTCCAACGAAGGCGTTCATAAGAGTTGATTTTCCAACATTTGGATTTCCGATAATGTTTACGAATCCTGCTTTATGTGACATTTGTGTATTATTTTTAGATGCAAAGGTAGTCATATCAAGTTAATACAGGAAATAAAACATTTTTTTAAGTTTTCGTTGGAAATCTAAAAAATCGACGTATCTTTGCACCCGAAACATCGCGGGATAGAGCAGTAGGCAGCTCGTCGGGCTCATAACCCGAAGGTCACAGGTTCGAGTCCTGTTCCCGCTACAAGTATAAAGCTTCAGAAAAATCTGGAGCTTTTTTTTATCATACCGGGTCTCGGGTCTCGTACCGTTTATATTCGAAATATACCTTATTAAACCAGTTAGACATGGTGCATTTTTTTTCAAGATAACTGTACATATATTTTTATTGGAAGTTTTAAGCTTTGATTATAAAATTCTACTATTTCTTAAAGTTTACATAAAGCCTTAAATACATACAAATTCGAAATAGTTCCTTTTAATCATGATTGTACAGATTAGTAATATTAGTAACCACCAGTCTTTATTTCATTTTTTCGTTTTTAGTCTTTAATTACCTTACTTATACCATTGCAAGAATTACTTTTATTTTCATGACCTAATTTGAAACACTAAGGTGTAGTAAAAGCATTTTAAAGCTTGCTAAAAGTCAAAAAAACAAAAGAGACGACCTCTTGGTCGTCTCTCAAAGATCTAAAACCTTATAAAAATTATATTCTTTTTCAATTAGTTATATTGTTATTTTTCAAAAAACACTTAATCTGAAACACTATCCAATTATTTGGATGATCTACCAATCAACATAATCGTCTTTAGCAAACTTTCATTTTCGGTACTTTAATTGTTTTTCTGGAAAGATTATCATTGAATTTTCCTTTTCAAGTGGTTCAAAATTTAGCCCCATCAATTCTGGATCATCTTCTACATTAAACGAAAGGATAAATCTCAAACTATCACATCTCATATAATATTCGTAAATAAATGCAGTTTGGTCAGTTCCGTTAATATTTTTAGTTGTAAAAAAATCTACAAATTTACCATCCTTATTTTTCCAATCGCAATTTTGTCTAATCATTTTAAGAACTGGGTCTAGCTTTTCCCTAGGAAAATATTTGATAGGGAATTTTTTTCCAATATTTGGTCTGTCAAGATTATCCATAATGTAATTTGCCTTTTCCTGCGCTAAGTCTAATTTCTGCATTTTTCGCCATCCAATAAAAATAAATGTTCCAATTATTAAAATAATAAATCCTAAAATGATTGCAATAATTTTTAATACTTTTTTCATACTTTTTAAATCTTATGCTTGTATAAGCAAAATCAATTTTAATTAATTAAAGCAAAAGTAGATTTTTAAAAATTGTTTTCGCTTAATTCCATTGAGTTGAATCTATTATTCTTTTTAAATTATGCATTCATATTGCATGCTCTATCTTGAATAAAAAGAAAAAGGAATCATACCATTAGGTTTTTGAACATAATAGACCTTATATATTTCTCCTATTTTACGACTTATAAACATGTTTTCTGAATAATGATCTTTAAAAACTCTATCTCCAACTGAAATTCCTAATTTGTCCCATTTACTAAATCTATAACTTGCAAAAGAATATTTAAGATCAAGGTTGTCATAAAATATTAAATCACCTTTAGCATCTTTTTCAATATTGCTTATAATAAAATCGTATTTCGCCGCATACTCTTGGCGTGATTTTATAAATACATTTATAAAAACATATCCAACAAATATTAATAGAAATAAAATTAACATTAAAATTCCTTTCTTCATAATTAAAATTCTTTTTTTGTTCCAAATGAAGGTGTTGAATAAGAAATACCACCATAAAATCCTTTTCCCGGAGTACCTGCTCCAACTGATGCACCCACAGTTATCCATGAAATACCAGTAGGATTAGTAGGAGTGCCATTTATACCTATTGAACCATTTAATGAAACTCTTCCTCCATGCATTGCTCCAAAAGCAGTGCCTGTAATGCCCCAACCTAACATTGCATTTGAAGCCGTGCCTGCAGGTAAAGATCGCATATCTTTTGTAGGAAAATACCCTGATCCTCCACCGACTCCAATTCCACCATTTGCTTGACCTACTGTCCCTGCCACTGTTGTTACAGCATATGGAGCAAAACTTGCATCATTGCCCCGAGTAATCCAATTTAAAGAAAAATCGGTAGATGTCCCTACATATGGATTAGCGTTGTATGAAATACTTACATATATTCTATCAGGAAAAACTGCTCTTGCAGCAGGGCTATTCCAAAAATTTGATATCGAATTAGAAATAATATCTGTAGTTGATGAAGAACTTGAACTTTTATCCCTAGTGACAACAACTTCTTTCAATTGTTCAGCTGGTAAATCTACTCCATTTGGCGAGCCATTAGGAAGACGACCTTGCATATTTCCTGTACTGGTGCCAGTTCCTGGCGCTCGAGGAGGATCAGTAGGCCCTGAAGTTCCTCCTGTGTCTTCCGTTTTTATAGAAACCGATTCACCTGCATCATTTTTAGTATCACTTACTCCCATACCATCAGGATCAACAAAACTAACAGGATTATTTATACAATAATTGTATGGCGACCATCTTCTGTAAAGTTCTGCCAACGGATCAATATTCACCCAACGTCCAAGTGAGGGTTCATAATTACGTGCACCATAGTCGTAGAAGTTAAGCCCCAGCTCGTCTTGGAGCTCCTGACCTTGGAACTTATATTTATAAGCAGCACTGGTTGAATTAACTATATTATTACCGTCCTTATGCTTTAACCCAAATGGATAATAATTGTTTTCTTCTACAATTTGTAACGAGGGTGTATTTGTTAGACTAACATCTTTATAACTCAAACGCACATTCCCCAAATGATCCTTGTATTGGTAAATATAATTAAAAGTTCCGGAATTATATGCTACATATCCCTCTGGCTGCGCTAAAAATTTAAGTACATTACTTTCATATTGATTCGTTTCATATTGAAATCCATTCGCATAATCTGTTGTAGTTCCCGTACTTATTATTTTACGTTGTTTAATTCCTGTCGCATCATAAATGTAATCAATAGTTTCTCCTGTACTAAAAGTTATTTTGACTGGGAGATTCAGATGATTATAAGTAATGCCTTCGGTTGTAGATGTACCAATTTTTTTATTTAGGTCTTTAGTCATATTTCCATTGGCATCATAGCTGTAATCATCACCTGTATTAGTTCCATCTTTAAATCCTTCAGCACCATATGTTGAGCTTTTATAGGAGTCATTTACTTTCATTAATCTATTTCCTTGGTCGTAAGTGTAAACTAAATTATCAATAGTAGTTGACCATCTTGTATCATAAGGGTTCTGCATATTACGAACTAAGTTCAAAATATTCCCATTACGATCATATTTGTCAATAATTTCATCAAACTTAGAATTTGAGACATTATTTTCGGAATATCTGGCTGTCTTAAACCTATTCAATGCATCATATACATAAGTATAGTTCTTCAAATTGATATCCATTATATTGGCACTTTTCCAAAAAGTCTGGCTGATGTTTCCATTATATAATGCTGTTCCTGTAGATGGTTTGTTGTAATTTATCTGAAAACCAAATAAATCAGCAGAACCTATGGTAATACTATTATTAATTACATCAGTATCGTTTATTCCTTTCAGCCAGCCTCGAATATTGTAACTATAATCCACCGTTTGTAAACCATTTTGGGTAGTTTTTCCACCGACCTTTTTCTGAACAAGCTGTCCAAGTTCATCATAAAAATTCTCAGTAATTACTTCTGGTGTTGCTGCCCCATTAATGGCTTGTGTTTGTTTGGTAAGTCTTCCGGCCTGATCGTATGTAAAAGTATCTTCTATGGTTGTCGTAACACCATTTCTAATATGAGTGGATGTATTTTTTAAAGTTTGTCCGATAAAATCGAGTTCTCTGTTAACCATGCTTGTGGTGCCCAAATAATCATTTTTACTATAGTTATATATTGACCTACCTTTTGTATCATAACCATTTACATTCGTTATCCAACTGGCTGTTCCTAATACCCTAACTTTATTTCCTGTAGCCAAACCTTTGGTCTCAGCCAATGGAGCAACTGGTGTACCTCCTTTTGTGTCAAAATTATAATCATCATAATAATTAATTGTATGAATTTCAATACCAGTATTTGGAAAATTAGTGTTACTGTAGTACGAACTATCATAACCTGTCCCTGTGCTCGCTTTTGACTCATACATTTTAGCAGCTACATCATTCTGGGTATCAAAATAGTTTTGCATATCAATTCTATTCACATAAGTTCCGTTTGTGTGTATTCCTGTATAAACTGCCCTACCCAATACATCATATTTTGTAAACAACCACTTTTGAGTAAGCCTTAAGTTGGCGTCCTGGGTTAAAACAGGTCTGTCTAGTTTATCATAAACAATATATTCCCAGTCTTTACCGGGTAGTTTTTTTTCTACAAGGCGGTTACGTTTGTCATATTTATATTGGTAAATAAGATCATTTAAAGCTGTTCTATCAAAAGCTACAAGAGCAGAATTAGCAAAATTGTCCGTTTGAAACCAAAATTCTCCATCTTCATTCAGATAGACTGATGCTCCGGTCGAAGAAAAATACAAATCACCATCCTGAATATAAGCTGTAGCCCCTACTACAGACTCTCCATTTGCATTTAGCACCATAATGTTACCTAATGTCATGTTAGGCAAATTGGGACTGAAATTTAAGTGAGCAATTTTACCTGACTTTAATATCGTACCAGATGTAAAACCTGATGCATAGAAACTTAATCCAAAATAATTATCAGTTTTATTGCCATAAATACTACAATAGTTACTCTCTCCGCCTATGCTTACAAAAAAGTCAGCATCAACGAATATTACTTGATCATTATAAGCCTGTGCTATTGTATTGTAAGTAGAAGCCTTAGGAGGCAGTACATAGGTCACGTTTCCATAATCATCATATACATAATAAGTATCATGCCATTTTCCTACATCAAAATTTCTTTTTAAAACAATTCTATCTTGATTATCCTTAAACTCGTGTGTAGTATGATCATCCGGATAGGTTTGATTTGTCTTCCAGTTTTCATCTTTTGTAATTGTTTTATATAATTGTGAAGGAGCATAAATACCATTATCCTCTAAATATGGATTATTCTTATTGCCTCCGGTAAAAGAGACCCCAAAACGTCTTACCTGATCTGCATCGTTATTGGTTTGGTAGTCCAATCTTATTTCATGACCATTACCAAGTTTCCAGTCTTCCCCTGGTGCTGCCTGTTTTAAAACTCTATTAAGCGGAGATGCTTCAAATTCTTTTTGAGCAAAAGGGTTTAAGGTGTTTTCGTAGGCAGCTGTATTATAAAATGCACCAACATCGGTTAGGGCTGTACTTTTATAATTGAGTGAAGCAGCTACCGTTGGAACATAAGGTAAATATTCTTTAATCTGACGTCCAAAAACATCATATTCTATTGGCACAACTATATCTTTCCCTGATCCGGATTGTTGATGAGCTACTTCCTGAATAGGACGTCCCAAACCATCAAAATAAGTTATACTTTGATTGGCTTGTGTACTCGTAGGATTAGCTATAATTGTTAGTGATTCTACTTTGTAAGTAGTAGTTTTTATATAATTTTCTGTTTGGGTCTGACTCAACAGCAAAACAGGAAACAGGATAAATAGTAATAGGCCTATATTTTTCATATATCTTTTTGATTATTTTACCGTAATGATATTTAGTGGAAATTTTACTAATTTGTAGTTTCTGCAGCTCCGAATACCGGAACACTACTAATACCTGCTGTTTTATCTGAAATTACATTAAGTGTTGCTTCATAAAAATAATAAGGCCGATCAGGTGGACAAAACGAAACGGTGATGTTTTTGCTTTGACCTGGTGATATGGTGCCATTAGTCCAGTTAACTGTAAACGGATTTTCTGTTTGTATTCCGGTGATTGTCAATGTAGTATTACCTTGATTGGTAATTGTCATAGTTCTAGAGGCACAGCCATACGGATTGCCTGGCTGGGTAAACATCCATCCAAAATCTAAATCTCCTGAAATATTAATAATTTTAGATATTACACCACTTCCGTTAACCGAAATTGTGTTTAAACCTTCTGCATCAGATAAAACTGTTATGGTCCCTGGATAACTCCCTACAATTGAAGGCGAAAAAGTAATTGTAATATCTACTGAATCGCCTGGCGCAAGAGTAGAACTGCCATTAACGATATAAGAATATCCTGTTGGAACAGTTAGCCCACTGACTGTAAAATTAAGATTACTGGAATTTGTAATTTTTATCTTTTTTGAAACAGAACTTCCGTAAGGAACGTTATCGAAACTTAAATTATGGGTTGATAAACTTATTCTTTTGAATTCTTTATAATTATATTTGTAATCTTTTACAACATTTCCTGCATAATCTTTAATAAATTTAAGTCTGTCAAAATTGTCATATTCATAGTAAGTAGTCAAACCTTTACTATCTGTTTGACTGGTAATACCTGCAAGGGGCTGATAAGTAAAAATAGAAACTTCCGCATTTGCTAAATTAGTTCTTAATGGATTTAATAGGCTTCGTGTTTCTGTATCAGTTAAAGTCAATTTACTTGGAGGTGGCCCGGGATTTATTATATATCCGTTATTCAATTTGGCTAGATTAGTAGCCCCTAAGATGTTTGTAATATCCTGATAATTTGCATTTATTACTTTAGCTATTGGATATTGGTTATTATAACCCCAAACATAACTTGTTGTTATGCCATCTGCTTGTTTTACTTCTAATGGATTTCCCTTATTATCATATTTTGAGAAAAATATCTTTTCTTTATATCTGCTGTCAAATATAAAGCCTGATGGATTAGCGGTTGAAAAATTGAAATCATTACTATTAATAAAGCTGGTAGTTTCTAATTCGAAAGTTTTTTCCAGTTTTAAGTCTTCATAATAATTCAGTTTTCCACCTGTTATATATTCTACCCCCGCTTTTACAACAGAATTGTTGATTTCTATAGGTACATTTACAACATTATTAGATACTAATGATGCAATATCGTGTATTTCATCTAAAATTGGTATTGGCGCCAAAGGTACGTTAGTATAATCAATAGGATATTTATATTTCGTTCTAATCTCAGTACCTTCAGAATTAAAGACAGATGTTGTTCTAAGTAAGTTACTATTAGCATCATAAGTATAATTAATCTCTATGTTTTTAAGCGTACCGTTCCTGAAATATTCGATGTTAGTTTTTTTCTTTAAATATGGATAAAATGTATATATAGGAAGAGCTACTATAGTATATCCACATCTATATGGGTCGTGTGCATCTTGAATAGACCTTACGTACTTATTATATCGTGAAGTTTCATTATTATATTCATTTGTAACCTCTTTTAATAAAAATTTATCTTCTGCATAATACTTTGTATTTAAAACTCGTCCCCTTTCTAAATCTAATTTGCCAAAAAGTTTTTTTTCATTTTTACTAATAGCAGAATAGTTATTAGCCTTAGCGAATGGTTCTTTGTCTAAAGAACCATTATCCTGATTAGCATAATTATAAACAATATAACCTTCACTGGATTTTTCAGTTACTTGGGAATAAGTGATGTGATTTCCATTTGTTGTGTTTAAATAAACTAAAGGATTACTACTAAATTTATAAAATTGATAACTCCAATTACTCAAATGTGTTCCAGCTTCATAGTAGACAGGTTCACCAGATAATATACCACTAGAAAGTGCACCTTCATTAAGATAATTATTAATATAAAAATATTCTTTAAGTTGAGGGACAGAAGAAAACGCATCAAATGTTTCAATTTTTTTTATTCTTAAACCGCCTGCTATTTTATTTGCTGATAATTCCTCTAATGTTATAGAAGGATTTTGTTTTACAAGTTTAGAATAATCATGAGGTTCAAAAGTAAATCTTGAATACCCCCCTGTAGGATAAACTATTTTAGTAATAATTTCGGCATCCATAAAATCTGAATTAGCTTCTCTTGACTGATAATAATCTACCATGTTTGGTAGTTGGGTAAATGTATTTCCTTGTTCACTTAAATTACCCCAATAATTAGTCCCATTATAATAACCCCAATGATCCTCAAAACCTGAGTTATAGTTTGGAAGAAGTTTATTATTATATTCAATCCTATATATAGATGCCGTTTGATCACCAGATACTGAGAGAAATTTTACTTCTTTCAGTTTAAGACGTTCGGTGCTTTTCTCTATATAGCCCAATGATATTTTTTTTGCAGTTTTATCATTTAATTTTATCTCAATACCGTCTAGTTTATGATAACGATATAAATAAGATGGCTTCATTGGAAAATAATCACCTACCATGATTTTAGATTTAAAAACCCAATTCAGTTCATTTGATATAGATTTTGAAAAGGAACATATAAGACCGTTATCAGTTTCAATTCTGTCTAGATATGCACTTTTTATTAAATACTTATTGTTTTGATTAATATCATAGTTATAGTGATAATCATCAGCTGGTCCACATAATACACCTTTTGATAATTCAGAATAAGTAACTTGTTGAAAACTAAAATCTGTTGTGTAATAAAAATAAATATGGTTTCCAGAAGGTGAGATTATTTCTGATAAGTGCCATGCTGAGGGTTGAATATTATTTTGCCAGCCTCTTTCTAATTCGACAGGATCTATATATGCTGCTGAAGTATTGTTATATGGTTCAACCCCGGACGGCATCGCAGGAGCTGAAAACTCTATAGCTGTTGATTGCCCTCCAAAAATATATTTCGTTCCATCACCAGCGGTTAAAATAAATTTTGTAAAGCTTCTAGGAATATTAGTATTACCAGACCCCAAATTAATAGAATAATTAGTTTGTATCTCATGAACCACCTTTAAGTTCATGTTTTCTTTTGATTGTACAATCCATTTTCCTTCATGATCCAACATAAATTTCCCAGAAATATTATTAACTACGAAACTAAATTCATCTGGTGAAAGATCAATGTTAGTATAGTTTAATGAAGTATTCCAATCAGCTACTGCTAATTTATTATATGAGCTATAATAACTATTAACTACTCCAAAATCTCTATCAACATGTTCATCAAATCTCCCATTAGTTACCCTTCTAATTACTCCACCCGCCTGTAAACTCCAGTTCAACCCTACCCATGTTGGATGCTGGTCAGGTCTACAACCACCTGCATCATATTGCAAATTAATAGGGACAATAATAGAGCCGTTTTTAATTTCGGTTAATGGTATGTTTATATTTGGCGCACCCGTAAATAGAGAAACTGGGATATCGCCAAATTTTCCCAAGCTGGTCGCATTTGGGCTTTGAATACTTGGTTCGCCCGCATAATTAGGCGCTTGCGAAAATATTTTTAAACTAATAAATAAAAGCTTAACAGTAATAAAAAATGATTTTGGTAACTTGTACTTCATACAATCGTAGTTTGTTTTCTTTAATAGCTGAATTTAAAAAATAAAAACCCTAAAAAAGTAAGATTTTCATTTACAAAAATAACAATCAAAATGGATTTACAAAGTATTTTTTTACTTATTAATTCTAAATAAAGTTAAAAAATATTGAATTGCTTTATAAATGCGACGTGTGACTATGAGAGAAAAAAATCTTTAAAACTATCTTAATAAAAAATATAAAAACATTAATTACGGATATAAAATTCTTAGAAATCAATTTTATCTTGAAATGGCTATAATAATTTAATTCAGACTTTATGATTTGTAAAAGATTATTAAGGCTTTCTCCTAAAAAATTATGGAAATTTTTAATATAAAATTTAAAACTCAAATTCAACAATCATGGAATAATCTTCAATAATATGGTTAGATATTTTAATGCTTCCCGTTACTAAGACAAAGCTTCAGATTTCTCTGAAGCTTTTTTTATGCTTTTTTCAGACTGTTACATTATTATTTTACAAAACGTCTAATCAGATACATTACTAAAACTATCAAAAGCAAATTATATACTGAAATTAAATTTAGAAAAAGGGCAATTTTCAAAAATCGTCATGGTGTAATAAAAACAATCCTCACCTTGGAGAAAGAAAGCTCACAACAATAAATCCTTATAGAAATATTAGTTTTTTTGTTTTCAATATCATTCTGAAACAAACCTTTATTCAACATTATCTCCATTTTTTGGACAACCCGAATAAGTTTCGTTAGGTAAATCAAATTTTCAGAAAATATCAAATCTGTAATTTATATTTTTTAATAAAACATTAAAAATGAACGTTTTATATTTTTCTTCATTAAAATTTGACGGCTTTTATAAATTCTGACGTTCACTTTTGTGTAAAAAATAAAACAAAAAACCACCTAAAAAACATAATTAACTGATAAACAATGATTTAATAAAGCAATAAAAACAAGAAAAAAGGGTGCTTTTCCCCTTTTTTCTTGTTTTTATTTTTGTCTAACTTGGATAAATAATACAAGACGTGTTAAAATTATCACAAAATGATTTTTGAAATTATTCAGATAATTACAGAAAAAGTAAACAAAAGTTATCATGTATTTTTTGAAAATTGGCGTGCAGGCACAGATTTACCAGCCAATAAAAAAAGATTTGGCAAAAGGCCAACATAAAAATTAAGGGGAAGCCGAAAACCTAATTAGTGTAGGCAGAATTTTAGATTTAAAATTATGAAAAAGCTATTATTAACAATGTTAATCGCCGGATCAACATTTTTATCCTTATTCGTTTTATCTTGTACACCCGAGAGAAAAACCGGATTGTTTTATTATGGAACAACTGAAAAAGTTACGCTTGGTGCGCCAGGAAATAAAATAATTGTAAAATTTTCGCCAAAGGCAGAAATGAAAGATACGTTCCGAAAACTTGAGCAGTTCGGTAAGGCAGACAAAGTAGATGAACAAGTATTTATTATTACTCTGCAAGACACAAAATCATTGGATAAAACTCTTGAAATCCTTAAAAAAGAAAATGACGTGATTTCGGCGAATCCGATTTATATAACAAGAGATAATCAGGAAATAGGTGTTACTGATGAAATCTGTCTTGAGTTTAATAAAGAGGTAAAAGACAATGGTAAGAAGGATTTTTTTGATAAATTCAAAGTTGTTGAAATACGGAGAACCCAAGCATGGGAAAAATATTTCACTATTATCACGGTTAGAAAAGATCAGAATGCCCTGGAAGTTGCAAACAGGATTAAAGAATCAGGTTTGGTGAAATTTGCCCATCCAAATTTCTATGCAATGACTTATAAACATAGTTTTTTTCCAAACGACCAATTTTTTCCAAATCAATTTTATCTCCATAATACGGGACAGGCAACTAATGATGGACATTTTGGAACAGCAGATGCTGATATTGATGCACCTGAAGCATGGGATATTACCAGAGGTTCTAATACCATAACAATCGCAGTTATTGATGAAGGTGTTGAGCGTACCAATAATGATCTCCCTGCGGCAAGATTAACGATTATAAATGGAAGCAATTTTGCAGCCGGGAATGCCAACGATCCTGATGCGGCCGGGGATGGTTCTCACGGAACTTGTTGTGCCGGTATTATTGGAGCAGAGCAGGATAATACTCAGGGAGTTTCTGGTATTGCTCCGTTATGCAATATAATGCCTATTAGAATACCATTTGGAATGGTGGCAGCTTCTACCTATGCAAATGCGATCAATTTTGCATGGAGTAATGGCGCTGATGTCTTATCTAACAGTTGGGGTTATGGCTCAGCGGCTGATATTCCTGCTATTACAGCTGCTATAAACAATGCCATTACAATGGGACGGTCAGGAACAGGTTCAGTTGTTGTTTGGTCTGCAGGTAATACGGCAGATCACAATGGTGGTAATGCAGGTATAGTTACTTTTCCTGGAAATGTAGGAGTTGCCAATGTTATAACCGTAGGCGCTTCCGATAGAAATGATCAACAAGCTAACTATAGCCCGACCAGCACTGCAGTTGATGTAGTAGCACCTTCGCATCGTGCATATAGTTCGCAGATTGCTGGTGAAAGCTTCGAAGTCTGGTCAACAGATATTATCGGAACCGCAGGATATAATTCGACAAAGAGTACAGATGGTGGGGCACTTCCGATTGTAGGTGCCTTTCTTCCTGCTGCCGGTACTAATTTCCAGGACTATACCGGGAGAATGGGGGGAACATCTGCAGCCTGTCCGGAAGTAGCAGGCGTAGCCGCATTAATATTATCTGTAAATCCGACATTCACCCCTGCACAGGTATTCACTAATATTACCAACAGTGCGGATAAAGTTGGCGGATTTGCTTATACTGGCGGCAGGTGCAACGAAATGGGATTCGGAAGACTGAATGCTTTCAATGCATTGTCCGCTCAATTATGGATGAAAGACACACCTAACGACCCGGGTACCGAACCCAATCCCACAAGCGACCCAATGTATGTAAGTGACGATATATGGGTTAGAAAAACCAATGATGGAATTCAAATACATGAAGACGCAGAATATAAAACCAGTTCACCAAACTCAGTCTATGTCAGGGTAAGAAATTCTGGTGCTGTAGCTGGCAGTGCAACATTAAAACTATACTGGGCAAAAGCTTCTTCTGGTTTATCCTGGATGGCACCATGGGATGGTTCAGTAGTGGCACCAGCACTTATGGGAGGATTAATTGGTTCTAAACCAACTGGTATGGTTACGGCAAATGGAGAAACAATAGTTCAATTTGACTGGTCTCCACCTGATCCGTCATTATATGCATCATTTGGCTCCGATCAATTCCACTTCTGTTTGCTTGCAAGAATTGAAACAAGTGCAACTGCTCCGTATGGTATGACTTTCCCTGAGGTGATTGGAAATTTGTGGGGTAATGTGCAGAACAATAACAATATTGTCTGGAAAAACATGATAGTGAGAGATGATGTATTAGGAAATGCCGGTTTATCCGGAATGCTCGTAGCCAATTATTCACGCAAAGAAGAATTGACAAAAATAGTTTTTACCATTCCTAAATCTGATAAAAAAATAAATCTTTATCAGTATGGCGATTTGACAATTATCCTTTCTGACAGGCTTTACAGAAAATGGAAAGAAATGGGAGGCAAATCCGAGGGAGTTGAAATTAGAGGTAACGAATTCAAAATAACTTCACCAAGGGCATGGATTGGAGATTTTATGATGAAGCCGAACGAAATATACGGTTTGCAAGTTCGTTATAAATTAAACAAAGAACCAAATGTAAAAAATCTCAAAGATTTTGCTTTCAATTTTGATTTACAGCAGATGGGCTTAGTTAAAGATAAATGGATGATTAGAGGCGGACAACGCTTACAGTACTTTCCATTGAAAAGAGAGAGAAAATAAAAAGTGTAATAATTTTAACCGGGTTAGATTTTTCTGACCCGGCTAATTTTATTATAAATCCAATATGACAAATCTTGTCGATAAAGGAAGATGAAAACGAAAGTATTAGCCTTCATCACCTCCTTCAGAGAATTAAAAAAAGAATGTGCGAAAGAAGGAAAAATGATGTAACCGAAGTTCCACTCTTTCAAAAGGATAAACTATTCCGGATTTGGATATAATAGCTGACAGGAAAGATATTTACAGGATATTTTTTTATCTTTGAAATTCATACTTTTTAATGCAGATGGCTTTATCTTTGAGCCTTTAGAAAACTAACATTCATTATGGAACAGAAAATACATCAGGGAAGAAACGTAAAACGTTTTAGAGAAATGCTTAACATCAAGCAGGAAGCATTGGCTTATGATCTGGGTGAAGACTGGAACCAAAAGAAGATTTCTATGCTGGAGCAAAAAGATGTAATTGAAGACAATCTACTGAAACAAATCTCAGCTGTATTGAAAATCCCTGTTGAAGCTTTTCAGAATTTTGATGAAGAACAGGCGATAAATATTATTTCTAATACTTTTGATAATGGAGCTTTCTTAAATACGGGTCATAGTGCAACATTTAATGTTAATCCGATCGAAAAACTTATCCAACTTCATGAAGAAAAAATTGCTTTATATGAGCGTATGCTGAAGGAGAAAGATGAAATGATGATGAGGCTGGAGAAATTGATTGGTAAATAATTATTTGTAAAATATTAATTGTAGAAAGAGACTTTTTGAGTCTCTTTTTTTGTTTCAACATTTTTTACGTATCACTGATATCTTGAAAAATTTAATATAAACACCCGTTTACGTTGATTGAGAATCATCAATATTTTTTTTCTCTTCATCAAGTATATCTAAAACTTTTTTAACAAAATCATTTGATTTGAGATTGTTTAAATCTATTTTATCTGCAATTAGAGTATCTAAATAACCCACATTTAAAATATTATAATCTTTCTCAATTCTTGAACTTAATTCTTTATTTCTTTGATCCTCATAATCGTACACCCCATTTGAGTTCTTCAACATTACCCTCCTGAAAGTTTCAGAATTTAAGTCCATCATCAGAATTTTATCATAGTCATTTTCTTTGACTTCTTGAAAGTGTCTCTCCACTCTGTTTTTAATGTTTTGCAAATTTTCATCAATAATTTCTAATAATGCTGACAGTCTATGAAAATCTCTGCTAATAACATTTGGAATATTTTCTTCTCTTTTATAAAATAAAACATGTGAAGTTTCAGCCCAAATATGCTCAGAAATCGTTCGGATCTGAATTTCAATTCTTTTTAAAGAATGATTTTCGAAATTTAATAATTTAGCCCATTCCTCTTTAATACCTAAAATCAAATGGACAGAATTATAGCCAAACTTATCAACTTAACCTTGCTTCTGCATTCTATCAATAAATTGAAATTTATCACATAGCAAATCAATTACTTTCTCTTTAAATTATGGAAAAAGTAAAACAATGCGAATACCTACTAAATCATTAAGTTCAGTAATACTTTTTTTAATCGTAAATCTTTTTGCAAACAACTTCTCCTCTATTGACTCTAAAGTTTTAGTTCTGCCTAGAATATCAAAGGCAATTGGAATATTGTTCGTCTTAAGTAATTTTTCAACAATCCTTTTTATTTCAATTAAGAAATCGTCATATTCTTCTTTTAAATTTTGATATTCACTCTTAACATCCATAAGATACTATTTTGAATTTTTATAACTTAAAGAGACACATAGAAATATACTCGGTTATGCTAATACATGTTTTTTTTAAATCTAAAATGATTATTCTAAATCTATTTGAAAAAACATCAAAAAAGCCAATTTTATTTTATAGAACTAGAGAAGTATGTATAACATATTTTAGCTCCTTAAAAAGCTCCCCCGATCACGCGGATTTGTAATCCGTATTCGAAAAGTATATTTTAATAGATAAAAAAAAAAGAAAATCCAGTTTTTAACTAAATCCTTTACAACAACTTTTATTAATATATAGGAACGTGCACGGAAAGAATTTTCGCGCTATCGTTTCTTAATCAAGCTCGAAAAAACTATTTCATTCAAATCTATTTTTAATTTAAAAGTTTTGGTGTAAATTTACACCAATCCATAATTTATATTATTATGACACGACAAAGTATATCCTTAACTGCCCCTAATGAGGAGTGGTTGAAAAATCAGGTTAATACAGAAGAGTTTAGCAGTAAAAGTGAAGCTATTAACTATTTGATTAAGCAGGCTCGCTCACAAGAAGAATATTTTGAATTTGTGAGAGCTAAAATAGATAAGGGAGAAAAAAGCGGTTTCACAAAAAAACAAACGAGAGAAGAAATGTTAGCCGAATTTAAAAAAGATCTGCCTAATGTATAGCTACTATTTAAGTAGTGAAGCCAAAGAAGATTTAAAAAGAATCTATTATTATGGTGTTAGTAAGTTTGGTATTAATCAGGCTGACAGCTATTTTAATATGTTTTATGATTGTTTTGAAAAAATAGAGGAAAATCCTTTTTTATTTCCATCTGCAGATCACATTAAAAAAGGATATCGTTATTGTGTTTGTGGTATTGATACTATTTACTACCAAATTAAAGGAGATAAAAGGGTAGAGATTATTACCATTATTGGAAGACAAGACTTTTGAAACAGTTCAATTACCAAAAGAGTTTCAGGGCAATCGAGGATTTAAAATGCATATAATCTAAACATTTGAACAACTTTTCATAAGGAATACTTCGGAGAGCAGTTGATTTACTTGTATTTATAAAAAAGTAATTTAAACTTTTTCAATTAGTCTGTGATTAATTTGAATTTTACAGGCTGAAAAAATATATTGGAATTTTTCTCAAAATAAATTCCATTTTCTTTTTTATCTAATTTTACCTGGTAATTATGAATTATGGTAGTTTGTGTAATCACATTTACCTGGTAAGTATCTCCAATTTTATTTTCTTTTGCTATATCCTGAATAATACCATTAATCACGATCGATTTAGGAACAACAGCAGCGTCATTTAATTTAAAACTAACTACATATCCTCTCTCACTATTCCTGTTATAACTTTTATACGTTTGGTTTTTAACATCTAAAAGTTGTCGGGAACAGGAAAAAAGAAAAAAAAATCCGAAAGAAAATAATAAAAAGACGGCTTTTGGAATACTATTTCTCATACTTTTGGCGTTTTATATCCACAAATTTAACGATTGAAAAAATAATGAAATTAAAATATATTGTTAAAACACTACTTATAGGGTTGATTTTTACAGCTTGCAGCAAGGATTCTGATTCTAATGAAACTACAACTACCGAGCCTGACGAGATTAACAACTTTGTTTGGAAAGCTATGAATTCCTGGTACTACTGGCAACCCAACGTTGCTGATTTGTCTGACAGCAAAATCACTTCTACCACAGCATATAACAAATTTATTAACGGAAAAACTCCCGATGCGCTTTTTTATTCACTCCTGTATCAAAGAGGAACTATCGATAGATTCTCCTGGATTGAAAACAGTAATGAAATAGTGAATGTTTCAAAAATTGCAGAAGTCGAAAAAAAAGGTGGCTTTAGTTATGCAATTTATCCTAAAGACGCATCCGGTACAAATATGGTGGCTTTAATTAACTACATTGTACCCGGCTCACCAGCAGCTCTAGCAGGATTAAAAAGAGGCGACGTTATTACAAAAATAAATGGAAGCCAGCTTACTGCAAGTAATTATGACCAGCTAGAAAATACACAAGTTACCATTACTCTGGCAGCAAGTGTGCTATTAACAAGTAGTAGTTTAGTAACCACAGATAAAACAGGAACTGTAACTGTAACAAAAGCTGATATTGATGAAAACCCGGTTGCTTATTACGAAAAGAAAGTATATGGCAGCAAAAATATTGGTTATTTGGTGTATAATGGTTTCAAATCCGATTATAATGACGAACTCAATGCGGCTTTCGCTAAAATGCAATCGGATGGAATTAACGAATTGGTTTTGGATTTAAGATACAATGGAGGAGGATCATTAGAAACAGCAGTTGCTCTGGCACAAATGATTAACGGAAGTTTTACCAACAAACCCTATATTTACTTAGACTTCAATAATAAACACAATAGTGAAGACGGCTATGAAAATCTTTCCGAAAAAGTAAACATTTTTAACCTGGTTGATAACGAACCAACTTTTCAGAGAGAAGAAAGTATAAACAGCCTTGCTTTGACAAAAATATATGTGCTGGTAAGTTTTCAAACCGCTTCTGCCAGCGAACTCACCATTCAATGTCTAAAAAAATACATTAACGTAATCACAATAGGTGAAGAAACGGTTGGCAAATTTGTAGGATCCAACACGCTATACGATTCTCCTGCTTATAATTATATCTCTTATACCAATCGAAGTACTAAACACAAATGGCAACTGCAACCCATTACATTTTCATATTATAACAAAGACAAAGACGCAAATCCAACGAAAATTACACCTGATTACGAAATTAATCCATATAGCACTTTCTTAAATCTGGTTGAATTTGGAAACGTAAAAGATCCTTATTTAAAGAAAGCTCTCGAATTAATTACAGGCCAAACCCTGCGAACTACAGCTAAAACCACCGATACTTCTTTGTCTCTAAGAATTGACAACCTTGCTGCATTCAACCCTACAAATACTGCCAAAGGTTTATATATTGAGAATTTTAAAAGGTTGAAAAAAGAATAAGTAGCACGAAATTAAATTTAGAAATTAAAATCATCAATCCGAACTCTCTCCGAAATGTTCCTTTCTAACGCAGATTTTCATAAGGAACACTTCGGGGGAGCGACAGGAATTTGACGAAACAAATGTGATTCTTATACTTCTATTTTTGCTCCAATTGCCTGACTATTTACCATTTTATATTACGATCAATAAATTCAATTAGCTGTTTTGACATTGCTTCCTGTTCTTTTCTATCAGGATGGTTTCCTCTTTCTTTATAGGGAAAAACCAAGGTATATATTTTTTTATCGTTTAATTGATCAACGGCCTTTTGGATATAGCCAGGCCATTCAGAACCAGATCTGGTAGCATCCATATTGCCTAAAGCACAAATTATACTCGCCGACGGATATTTATTTCTAACTGAACGAACAAAATCAGCATAAGATTGAATTATAAAGGTTTCTGATGGTTTCTCTGTACCAAATCTTCGTTTAAACTGTTCATGTTCCGGCCTGTTTACAATCCAGGAATCATTCTGAAAAAGATTAACTACTACAATATCCGGCGTGTACTTTGTAAAATCCCATTTACTTAAAGGATCCAGCGGTGCAGTACGATTGTATGTCTCAGGCATAATTTCAGGAAACCAGCTTACCGTAATTCCTATTCCGCTTCGGGCAATAATAAATGGTTTCGCATTATAATGTCTCGCTGTTAGAGCAGCATAGGTATAATAATTATTGAAATATTCCGGAGCTCCCGAGTCTCTTCCCCCTTCGGGGACATCTACACCATGCCCGGCTGTAATTGAATTTCCATAGAATTCAATTTTCCTGATACGATGGTCAGCATTCTTCAATAATTTTGTCTGACCATAAAGTTCAAATCCATAAAATACATTAACTGATGTAGAATTTGATAGTTTATATATTTCTAATGTATGGGTACCCGAACCAAGATTTTTAGCTATATCAATCGTTCTAAGGGTATTATCTGTCTCAAACTTAAAAGGTTTTTTATCGTCTTTGTCGATTATGGCGTAAAAAAATGCTTTCTCTTTAAAAGACTTCATTTTTACTGAAACACCCGAGCCTTTAAAGGTTATCCCGGCTGTAGTACCAGGCCAGTAAAACATAGTAGAATCTGTCGAAACATCTACTCTCCCCGTGTAATTGATTCTTTTATTATCCGGCTTGACAAACTGCTGTGCGTAACCGCATGAAATGAAAGCAAATAAAACTAACACTTGTAGTTTTTTGAAATTGATCATAATTATATAATTAATTTAGAAAAATGTAAAGTTATTATTTAATCTATTCATTCCGCTCTTCAAAGTATTCATCAAACATATAATCACACTATGTTATCCTAAAAAACTTTCGGAGCCTACTTTGCAACTACCTATTCAAGTCTTCATGAGAAAATGAAACCATTTATAAGTCTCTGCCCTTAAAACAACATCTTAATATTGACAATGCTGTTATAAAAAATTTCTTCTGTATAACTTTTATCTTAAGAAATATACTTCTCTATTAAATTAATTATAAAGAAGAAATCGTTGGATATATAAATACTATAGAATAAAACTAAACCTAAAAGGAATGAGCCCGATACAATATCGAGCTCACCATTATTAAATTTAATTATAAATTAGTCTAAGCTTTTGGGTGCAGTCTACTGACTTTTTCACAGCTTTTCATTAGAATACTTAGTCGTGTCAGGGTATTTACCAAATTGTTATCCTGTCTTTCTTCGGTAAAAACATTTTATCTCCGGGTTTTACATTAAATGCATCGTAAAAAGGTGTTGTATTCATTAAAGGGCCATTCACACGCCAATTTGGTGGAGAATGTGGATTATTGTTAATCCACAAACGCAGAAACTCATCTTTCATTTTTACTCTCCATATTTTGGCTATAGAAATAAAGAAGCGCTGGTCAGGAGTAAAACCGTCAATTTTTGTATTTCCTTGTCCTTGCTGAGTCATTTTAAAAGCATCATAGGCAACAGCTATTCCGGCAATATCTGCTGTATTTTCACCCACTGTCATCGCACCATTAATGTGCAGATCACCTAAAACAGTATAGGTACTATACAAATTGATAACCTGTTGTATTCTTGATTTAAACTGCGCATAATCCTCTTTTGTCCACCAGTTTTTTAAGTTGCCATCCTTGTCATATTGAGCTCCCTGATCATCAAAAGTATGGGTTATTTCGTGACCTATAACCATTCCAATTCCTCCATAGTTAAGCGCATCATCTGCATTATTATCAAAATATGGGGGTTGTAAAATACCCGCCGGAAAAACTATTTCATTTGCTGTAGGGTTATTATATGCCGTAACTGTTGGAGGTGTAGTATACCATTCTGATTTATCGACTGGCTTACCCAATTTTTCCAACTGAAATTGATATGCAGCTGTTGAGGCCGAAACCATATTTTCAAAATAGGTATCTCTTGCGATATGTACACTACTATAGTCTCTCCATTTATCCGGATATCCTATTTTCTTTGTAATGGCAAACAATTTTTCTTTAGCTTTTTGTTTTGTAACAGGGCTCATCCATTCTAATTTATCAATTCTTTCGCCATACGCTTTTTGCAGATTATTTACGAGGATTAACATACGTTTTTTGGCATCTTCTGAAAAATATTTCTTTACATACAATTCACCTAATGCTTCGCCTAAGTAATTGTCTACGACATTTGCCATTTTTTCGCCACGTGATTTTTGAACAGCCTGACCAGAAAGCGCTTTGGTATATTCAAATGAAGCATCGACAAAAGGCTTGCTTAAATCATCTGCATATCTTTCTATAGAATTTGCTTTCAGGTAAATTTTCCAATCATTAATCGGGATAGTTTTTAAAAGCTTATTTAGAGCATCATAATAGGCAGGTTGTCCTACATTGATGAAATCAGTTTTAGCACCCAAATTATTTAAAAAAGTAGTCCAGCCTATATTAGGATGTTTTTTTACAAGATCTGCCACAGCCGTTTTATTATAATTTGCCTGCACATCGCGAAGTTCTACTTTTGTTTTATGCGAAATGGCGAGTTGTTTGTCAATACTGTAAACCAAATTGGCACTCTTTTTAGCCTCTTCGGGATTGCTACCCGTTTGTTGAAACAATGTAACAAGGTATTTTTTATATGCTTCCTGTATGGCAACAGTTGACGAATCTGATTTGAAATAATAATCCCTGTCGGGCAAGCCGATGCCGGTCTGATAAAGTTGAGCAATGTTCATGCTGCTATTTTTTTCATCGGGTGACACTCCAAAACCTATAATAGAAGGATTGCCTGCTTTTACTTCGTTAACTACAAAGTTCATTAATGAAGGTAAATCGCTAATGGCTTCAATTTTGGCAAGCAGCGGTTTGATTGGTTGATAACCACGTTTGTCAATCGTTACAGTATCCATACCTGATGCGTAAAAATCCCCTACCTTTTGCGCTATACTTCCTGCCGGATTCTCGCTTTTCGAAACACTGTCCAATATTCCCTGCAGGCGCATTCGTTGCGGGAAATTCATAAACATATAGGCACCCACTCCGGCTTGAGAGGCTGGTATTGATACCGAATCATACCATTTACCATTTACATATCTAAAAAAATCATTCCCAGGCCGCAATGTGGAATCTATTCCAGTGATTGCAATATTTTTTTTCCCCTGATGTTTTGAGCACGCTGTAAAAGCTAAGCATACAATGAAGAGCATTAATGTTTTTTTCATAATCTGGACTATTTCTATTAAAATGAACTAAAAACCATCTGAAGGCAACTGTTTTAAAATGTATATGCCCTGCATATTTGATTTTAGTACAACAATATACGAATTCAGCTTCAAATTCTAAAGTTTATATCCCTTAATTATTATAGTTGCGAAAGTCTTCTTTGCGCTACTTTCTAAAATTTTTTAAATATTTTAAGTTATAACCTGTATTACTATTCATATCTGTACTGTTTGCTAGTTTTTAGACATCAATATTAGTTTTATCAGTAGTCCTCATTAAAATCATAGAATCAAAACAAACATCTATTAATTAGTCAATTAACATTCTTCCGGTTTTTAATTTCATTCATTTTCTTTTGTCATAATGTAAATTTTATCTTATTTTTATCACAAGAGTAGTCTGTAAGAATTGTCAATAGTAAATCTTAAACTATGAAAATTAGAACCATAAATATTGACTTTACAGAAGCAAATTAATTGTGCACAAATCCTCTTTATAATCAAATTATCATCTGTCTTCATGAATAATAAAAGTCTGATATCAATTTCTACCATCTTATTATTTTTTCTGTCGTTTAAAATTCAGGCACAAAGTCCTGATAAAAACATAAAAGACAGCTTACTGCTGTACAACAAAATGCTTTCGGAAAAACAGATACATGAGGATCTTAAAGTGCTCCTTGCCATACGTAAAAAATCAAATTCCGGCTTGTACCAATATCGTTCTAAAAAACAAATAGACAGTATCTACAACAGTACTATTAAAAGCATTAAAAAACCTATGAGTGTTATCGAATTTTACAAAATAATACTCCGCCTGACCGATTATGAAGGAAGTGTACATAACTACACCATTCCTAACCTCGATTTAATAAATTTCCTAAACAGACAAAAATCATTTTTCCCTTATCCTCTTCTCTATATTAACGGACAAATAATTTTCGATGGACAATCATCGGATATACCGCCCGGTGCGAGAATAAAAAGCATTAATGGGGTAAATGATGTACAATTGATGCAATCTTTTTATAAATATTATACAGCAGATGGTTATACTATTACAGAAAAGTTATCGGCCAGTGTAAACAAATCGTTTGGAATAAACTATCTGCTGGAATATGGTCTTCATGATGAATTTGTTATAGAATATATCTCACCAAAATCTGAATCTCCCAAAAAAAAGGTACTTCCTGCGGTAACGCTGCATGAAAGAGAAACAAACATTAAAAACAGATTTAGTGCCCCTGTTACTGAATTGACCGATTTCAGGCAACAACCTGCTTATAGCTTTCGCATGCTTAATCCGGCTATAGGTTTGTTAAACCTAAGATCGTTTGGCATGGCATCGGGATCAGACGATCCTAAGTTTAAACCGTATGTGCAATTCCTTGACAGCATTTTTAACACTCTTGACAAAAACAAAGTTTCCAATCTGATCATTGATGTTAGAAATAATCCCGGAGGCAGTGACCCTAACTTTGAACAGCCTGTAATGTATCTCACAGATAAATCATTCAAAGAAAATGTAAAGGCTACTATAATATTTGACCCTAATTTTTTACCTTACGAAAAATATTTCTGGGGCGTTTCAACATCAGAGCGGCTGGATAGTGTTTCCAGGAAAATGGGTAAAGCATATCTGAAAGATGTTTATCCGGTTTTCAAAAATAATATAAGTATACAAAACCAAAAATACAATCCGGTTTATTATCCTAAATCGCCCTTCTTTAGAGGCAAACTTTATCTTTTGATTAATGAAAATGTGGCATCAGCTGCTTCTCATTTTGCTTCTCTTGTAAAAGGGTATGTTCAAAATGTTACTATCGTTGGTGTTGAGACTGTGGGCGGTTACTATCGTCATAATGGACATACTCCACTGGTTTATGAGCTTCCGAATTCAAAGATCAAAACACAATTTTCGATTGTAAATCTGGTACAGGATGCTCCCAAGAAGGATAACCAACCGGAAGGTCACGGTATTATACCAGACTATGAAGTATGGCCTACTTTAAATGATTTTTTCCAACAAAAAGATACACAAATGGAATTTATACTTAAACTTATAAAAACAAAATAATTTCGTGTTTTGTACTTCCAAAAACCGACAAAAAGCTCCAGATTTCTCTGGAGCTTTTTGTTTAAGATAAAACGTAAATAGCGAGAAGGCGGCTGTTATAAAATTTACACATTACAAGAAAAAAGACACAAAACAAGATTGTGCAATACAAAAAAATAGTGTTTTTGATCGGGAGAAATGAAAATCTCTTATTCTGCAACATAAAAACAGGTAGAATTACTCGTGAAAATTCGGATTTTACTGATTTTATTTGTTACAGAATTTGATTCACAAAAAGAATAAACCAATAATTAAACCACCTAATCATGGAAAACTATTTACACGGCTTACTCGACGAAGACAACGACCCAATTATACAGCAATACTTAAAATACATCGACGAAGGAATTCCTCGTACGAATAAACCAAAAGATGTATTAATCATTGGTGCCGGAATGGCCGGAATGGTAGCCGCAGCTTTATTAAAACAAGCTGGGCATAAAGTTACGATTGTCGAGTCAAATACCCGTGTTGGCGGCAGGATTAAAACTTTTAGAAATTCTAAGGAGAAAAAATATTTTGAAGACGACAGTGTTTATGGCGAAGCCGGTGCGATGCGTATCCCGACCATACACCAAATGGTTTTAAAATACATTGATAAACTCGGACTTAAAACAGAACCTTTTTATTATCTCTCTGTAGATAAGGAACAGGCAATTGCGCATCAGGCCGATTCTTCTAAACCAGAGCCTGAAGTTACCAGAAATTCTATTTTCTATGTTAACCGCAAACGTGTTGTGCAGAATCAATATATCCCAAAAGATAAAACTACAAAGGTTGATGTAAACAAATTACTGGACTTTCATCTCGGCAGCAGTGAAAACATGCGTGCCGACCTGTTAATGGCCAATCTCATTAATCCGCTTAAGGCTTTTATTGCTGAAGACCCAGAAAAAAACTGGCCAATATTAATCGAGCGTTACGGAGAATATTCGATGCGTCGTTTTTTAAAGGAAAATTCGATGTATTCAGAAAATGCCATCGAAATGATTGGTGTAATGCAAAATCTGGAGTCCAGAATGGCCTATGATTTTATCCAGAGTTTTATTGAGCAAAATATCATCAAAGATTCTACCCGTTTTTTGGAAATTGTGGGCGGAAGCGACATGCTGCCAAATGCATTCTTTAAAGCCCATCATCTTGAAGAAAACACCTATTTTGACTGCAGAATGACCAAAATGATGCTCGTTAACAACAAAGTAAAAATAGAAGTGGATATTGAAGTTCAGCGTGATTTTCAATATTATGAAGACGCTGGGTTCAAAGCATTAAAAACGCCAGTTAGCGATCTGGAATTTGATGAAATAATTGTCACCATCCCTTTTTCTGCATTAAGACATGTGTATGTAACACCTCAATTCGATCAGCTTAAAAGAAAAGCAATACGTGAACTGCACTACGATTCTGCTACTAAAATATTACTTGAATTTCGTGAAAAATGGTGGCAAGAAGCACCCTATAATATTGTGGGCGGTGGTACAATTACTGACTTTTCGAACCGTTTTACCTACTACCCTAGCAATGATTTAGGAAGTAAAGGACATGGCGTCATGCTGGCCTCTTATTGCTGGTCTGACGAAGCAAGCCGCTGGGATTCTATGGACGACGACGACCGATATTTTTATGCACTTAAAAATCTGGCCATCATGCACTCTGATGACGAGAAGGAACAACAGCGTATCATTGACCTTGCCGTAGTGAGTTCGAGTATCAAAAATCGTAAGGACAAAGCTGGGAAATTAATTGGTGGTGCAACACAAAGCTGGATGCGCGATCCATATGCTTATGGTGAAGCGGCAATATTTAATCCGGGACAGCTACACTTGTTACAGCAACATATCATTTCAACCGAATGGGAAGGAAAAGCACATTTTGCAGGAGAGCATACTTCTTTGAAACATGCATGGATTGAAGGTGCGATCGAGTCAGGAATCCGTACGGCACTTGAAGTTAACGAAAATACTGGTAACCTGAATAATCCTATTTAAGATGTCACAGAATAAAATCACCGTTGCAAAATACCTGCAAATACGTCTGGAACAATTAGGACTTACGCATTTATTTGGAATTGCAGGCAATTATACTGCACCGTTTTTAAATACTATCCACGAAGACAAAAAAGCAAAAATTAAAATCGTTAACGACACAAATGAAATAAATGCCGGACATTGTACAGACGCTTACGCACGTCAAAATGGTTTTGCTGCAGTAGCGGTAACATATGGCGTGGGAGCATTTACATTGCTTAATTCGGTTGCAGGTTCTTATGTAGAGCATTGCCCTGTACTTGTCATTAATGGAGCTCCAACCAACAAAGATCAGCAGCGAAGCCTCGTTCAGGGCATGCTGGCATCACATATGACAGGTGATATGTACAGTAACATCAATGTATTTCGAAATGTTACCGTTGCAGCCGAACAAGTAACAGGTTCATCAGATGCTCCCTATAAAATTGATGCGGTACTAAATGCCTGTATTTTATACGGAAGACCTGTTTATCTTGAAGTTTTTGAAGATGCATGGCGAATGGAATGCGATCCGCCTGCTGTTCCATTAACAGAAAAAGAAACTTCTAAATGCAAAAACAGTGCACGCAAGGCAGCTCAAAGAGTCGCTGCAATGGCAAGTGGAAAAGAAATTATTTTCTGGGGCGGTATTGAAATCCAGCGCTACGGTATTCAAAAGGAATTTCTGAATTTGATCGAAACTACCAATACTGAGTTTGTAACCTCTATACTCGGGAAATCAATCGTGTCCGAAAATCATCCTAAGTTCAAAGGTGTTTTTAATGGTAAGGCATCGCCAAAAGATGTCAAGGAACAATTCGAAAAAGCCCAGCTGAAAATTGGTCTTGGTGTATGGACTACCGGCAAAAACCTGGGCGGTTTTGATGTCTGGAAAGAAGATACTGTACTTGCCAATCACAGCGGTGTAAGGATTGGTGCTTCTTATATAGCAAATGTATCGCTAAGAGATTTTATTATATTCCTGAAAGAGGAACTTATAAAAGTTACCTTTAGCGCTTACGAAATGTATGGTTCTAAGAAGCTACCCGAATCCTTTTTTTTAGCTGATAACAGAATCACGAAAAAAGGGAAACCGGCGCTTACTTATGATACATTTTTCAAGCGAATCAATAGTTTTATAGACGAAAGACATATAGTCGTTGCCGATGCGGGCTTCCCTTTATTGGGTGCTCAGGGCATCCGTATTGCAGAACCTAACGGATTCATAGCACAGGCATCATGGCTTTCGATAGGATATTCTGTTCCTGCAGCAACGGGAATAAAATGCGCCAGACCTGATAAAAGACCGGTAGTATTTGTTGGAGACGGTGCTTTTCAGGAAACCTGTCAGGCTATATCTACACAGAGCAAACTTAAACACGATACCATTGTTTTTGTTTTGGATAATGGTATTTATGGAATCGAACAAATGCTTGTTAATCCTAATCCATTTCGTGGTGCAAACAAGGTAGAATACAGCGTTCCCGATTTAAACGAAGTTTACAATTACAACGAAATGCATCGTTGGAAATATTCAAAACTCGTTGATGTATTTGGAGGCAAAGGTTTTGAAATTAGCAGCCTTGAGGAACTTGAGGAAGTTTTGACACAGCTTGAAGGGATTAAGGAAAATACCATTATACATGTAAACATACCAAAAACGTCTATTCCGGAAGCCATTGCTTATAAAACAGAGGAACCCGGAGAAGATGAATTTCTGGATAAAGATTGGAGCTTATGCTAGCTTTAAAACAAGTTAACTTTTAAAACATTAAGTCAGCATAAATAAAAGCCGGCTCAGTTTTTATTTCTGAGGCGGCTCTTTTAATTAATCTGTGTTTACTTTTTTTTTACTTTATCATTTTTACACTTTTTACGGCTGCTCTTTATCAATATAAACAACTACATACTAATAACTTAATCCCAAATCAACAAATATACCTAAACTTGATTCTCAAGTTTAGAAAACCTCAAAACTGCACAATTCTGTGTCAGTAATGAGGCCCGCTAAAAACTATATGTTAGTCGATTCATATTGTTTAAGATCTCTGGTGTTTTTTTGCACTGCAAGAGCAGAAAACAGTCCTAATACAAAAGACATTCCGAAGAATCCTTTTTCGCTGAGCAGTAAATCGGCATTCCACAGACCAATTATTAGTAATACTACAGCAGCAACGGTACTAAACCAACTTAGACCGTAATATAAATCGGTTACAGGGATGCCCTCCAGCCTGTCTCTTACGCTTTTTTGCACTGATATTGCAGAAAAAAGCCCAAAAAGAAGAATTGTAAAATAGTATCCTTTTTCGTTATAAGCCATATCCGAATTGTTAAGACCAATACAATAGGAAGCAATCCCTATAATTAATGTCATCCAGGATGCCCCCACAAAGGCTGCACTTGGCTTAAAAGGGATATATCCATTATTAAATCCTGCATTTTTTAATTCTGAAATGTTGTTTGATTCGTTTGATTTTAGCGGTTCCATAATTTTTTATGTTTTATAATTATGAGGCAAATGTCAGCATGAAACAGAAGTTGTGAAAATCAATTTATTTACAAAACTGATGATATAAAATTAATTTTATTATTTTTATCCTAATAAAACTATCCGTATGAATGCACTTCAGGAAATAGCCAACATGATGAATGAAACAGAAAAAAAGGCATTCAAACAGTATCTCTCAAAAAAGAATAAGCGTAAAGACACAGGCAATATAGCTTTATTCGATTCTTTAAAAACTGATGATATAAAACATAAAAAAAGTGTTTTAAAAAACAAAAAAAATATTGACGCTTATCATGCACTTCGAAAAAGGCTCTATGATAACATGATCGATTTTATGGCGAACCGAAGTTTTGAAAATGATAATTCGCAAGAAAATGCAACACTTCGTCTTATTGTTGTAAGCCGTTTGTTTTTTGAACATAAATTGATAAAAACAGCTTTTAAATGCCTGGCAAAAGCCGAAGAGACTGCATTGAACATTGAACATTTCAGCCTCCTCAATGAAATCTATCTGACACAAATACAATTTGCCCATTTCAATCTTTCAGACCCCATCGAAAAAACAATAGAGAAGTTTAAAATCAATAAAAAACAGCTCGAATATGAGGAACAGCTGAATTTAGGTTATGCTGTTTTACGACGTGAACTTGCCGGTATTTATCATGAAGGCCGGATTGTAGATTTTCAGGCTGTTATAAAAAACACTATTGAAACACATGGCATATCATTAAAACAGGGATTGACCTTTAAATCGCTGTATCAAATCTTATTTATTGCCAACGAATATGCCTCCATAAACAACAATTATTCTCTTATACAGTCTTTTGTTATTAAAAGCTATCGGTTCATTAGCAAAAAAACAGATTTGAAAGACCGTCATTTATACTATCATATTTACATCTTGTATTTTATAGCCAACTTCTATTTTCGCAATGGTCACTTTACGAAATCCATGAATTATCTTGATTTAATGTTCACTGAACTTCAAAAACAATCCGGAAAGTATTATCAGCGATTCTGCCTGAGATATTTTCTGTTATTGGCTTTCAATGAAAATTATCTCGGTCATTCACAAAAAGCAATAGAAATTGCCGAAAAAGCTCTTTCTTCAAACAAAAAAGCAGATCCTAATGACAGTAATGATATCCGTCTTATGCTGATTGTTTTTTACATACAGCAAGACGCAGGACGTAATGCTGTAAAAGAAATGATAAAATTAAACCATACCGACAGCTGGTACGAAAAAAAGATGGGCATGGACTGGACCATAAAAAAATGTCTTGTCGAAATCCTTCTGCATACACAGCAAGAAAACACAGAACTGGCTTTATCACGAATCAAAAGTTTTAAACGACGCTATAAAAAATACCTTTTGACAGTAAATGAAGAACGCGTTATGCAATACCTTTTGTTTATCGAGCAATATGTAATGAAGCCCGAAATCATTCAAACACAAAAATTCCAACAAGAAATAGAAGATTTTATAATTAATGCACAAAATGGCCCGAAAGATATTTTAATTATGAGTTTCCTGTCCTGGTTACTTGCAAAAGTGAGGCGAAAAGGAATTTATGAAACAACCTTAAATCTTTTAACCACCTATTTTCCTGCTACAAATTCTAATGATAGTACTTTATTTACCAAGAGCCAAGATCTTCAATAACCGGCCATAGCTTTTCATATAATTCTTCATTATCCTCATTTTGCTCCTGTAAAATAGACATTTCGATACATTCATCTGTAAATTATCCTAATAAAAAAGTACTCAATGCTGGTATATTATAAAAAGTAAGATCTAAATTACAGGTCAATGATGCGCATATATTTTGCTTTTTTTACTTTCAATCTAATATCCCAAAACAGAATCCCGTTTTCAACTGAGTCCCAAGGTTCATAGTCTGTTATTTTGCATTCTGCTATCTTCCAAATAGCTCATCCAGTTTTTGTAAAGTCTGTCATGGAAGATGTTTTAAAATTAGCTTAAACAATAATCCTAAGTTTTTTACCTAACAGTAATGCATAGAAATACACTTTTTAACAAGAAATAGATTGTTGTTTCTTTAATTTGATATAGTTTTATAGAGCCGAGCGTAAACTTAATAAGCTACATTTAATTATAATATTTGCACTGCGTAAAAAACAACTGGAATAAGGATAAGTTTAATTTTATTTTATAAACATATAGATTTTCCATTTTTACTCCACAATAAATACTATACCACCTACTAAAAACAACTTTTTTTTAAACATTTTTTAAAATTTATGTTTTGTTTAAATTTCACTAAACCTCTTGATGGATCAAAAACTCAACACGCTTTGTATTCATAAAAAAAACAAATACTTAAAAATAAAAAGAGGCTGTCTCACAAGACATTTGAGCAGCTTTTCATAAAGAACTCTTCGGAGAGCTGGGAGCTGGGGAAACTAAACGACCAAAAAAAATCGCTCGTTAAAGAGTTTCTGGATGCTTTCATTCTAAAAGCTAATTTGCAACAGCAACTTTCTTAACAACAAAAAACCGAGCAATTGCTCGGTTTCTTTTTTCTAATCTTTGTCGATTCTCTTTGCGGGCACGGTTTACAAAACCGCACCATCGTTCACGACTTTATTACGGCATTTCCGAGCCTTCAGGTTTCTTGAGCGGGGTAAATTACCTCATTTATAAGTTGTACCATCACATTCATAAGGAAATGACAAGATTTTACCCTTCTTATGAATACTAAAAGTAGTTTTCCCTTTAATTTTTATTATTGTATCTCCCACTTCAAAATCTACATAATGCCACGCAAACCAAGTGTTTTCTTCACAATACATTTCATCTCTATTATTTAAATTATTTTTTATTTTAAAATTAACTTCTCTGCCGTGATTTAATGGTTTTTTGTCAAGAATAACGAAATTCATATCCATTTGTCTATAATAATCTACAGATTTACTACAATCAACTTTGCCACAATTGGATAATAAAATTGATGTTAATATTAATAATATTTTTTTTGCCATTTTAATTTAGAGAGTTTTAATTGGTAAGGTTATTATAAATTTCTGTAAATGTCCAATTTCTTGCCCTTCCTGCCTGTGCATTTATTCCAAATCCCAAGCCTATACTTTTTGTTTCAATTCCATAATCCGCTTTTTGTTGTGTATTTGGGTCTAAAGAATAAGAATATCCACCAGTAAGTCCAAGACCTCCATTGTATCTTTGACTTTCACCACCTAAATTGCCAAGTACACCTCCAGGAATTGAATTTGCAAGAACTGAACCATCATTTCCATTATAACTATCGTGAAAATCAATACTTGCTCCAAAAGTTATTTTAGGAATACCTAAACTTCCATTATATCCAATATCTCCATATCCGCCAACAAATCCTTCTACATTATTATGAACGTCAATGGCACCACCAATATTTCCACCAAAGCTTCCAAAAATGCCTGTATTTACACTAACTGTTAAACTTATTCCTACTGCATCTGGTATGTATGGACCATATTCCCCCGAACCTTTATTATCTTTATCAAAGTAAGTGCCTTCATTAGAGTCATACTCAACAACAACATCATCTAGTTGAACTCTATTACTTATATTTTTAGCTCCAAACATTCCATACCAAGTTGCATCTTCTTTGGAATATATCCAACTTCCGTCTTTATCCTTATAAATAGTTGCATCTTCTGCCTCGAATCCAACAGGTGGTTCAGCCAACATTCCATCTGGGTCAATAAAATAAACAGGATTATTAAGTGCGTAAGTGTAAGGAGAAAAACGTCTTGATAATTCAGCCAGCGGGTCAATGTTCATCCATCTGCCTAATGAAGGGTCATAATTACGTGCTCCATAGTCGTACATATTAAGTCCCAATTCGTCTTGCAGTTCTTTTCCATTGTATTTATATTTTAAAGCCGGATTAGTTGATGTAGAAACAGTATTATATCCTTTATGCTTCATCCCAAAAGGGTAATAATT
>NZ_JAAEHL010000010.1 GCF_010614725.1 Flavobacterium ajazii | reverse complement strand
CGAAATATCCAGGTTTTAGCCAAGTTTTAAGCCAATGAATTTAAAGTGAAAAGGGAGGTTTTTAGACAGTTTGACGTTCTCGCGCTACACGCGGTTTGGGACTAAATTAGCGTTATTTTTCGGCTTAACCAAATTCTCACAAATACAAGACCATTTTTAAATTAAGCCCTTTGCCCAAATCGCTTGTAGCGTGTGTTGGCGGTAGTTTTTTCTATTTACAATTTTGATTTCAGAAGTTTAATAATTTCATTTAATCCATTTAGAGTTCCATTATAATATTCCCCTTTTCTAAATTCGGGAATAAAATAATTTTCGATTATTTCAGAAGTTTCTTTCTCTGTAATTATCTTTTCAATTCCGTTTCCATGTTCAATTCTTATTCTTCTATAGCCCTTTGATATAGTAATTAAAATTCCATTGTCTTTATCTTTTTTTCCAATTCCCCATGTTTGCGCAATGTGAAGTGATAATTTGTCAAAGTTTTCTTTTGAAGTTTTTATTGTATCAATAGTTACAATTCCAATTTCAAAAGTCGTTTCTTTTTCAAATTTGGTTATTATGCTGTCAAGTTTAGTTTGTTCCGCATCAGAATATAGATTTTCATAATCGTTTGTAAAACTTACAGATTTTGGCAAGTTTTCCCAAAATATTTTTCTGAATAACTCAACCGATTTATTTTTGAGACTATCATTTTTAATGACTTCTGTGTTTTGCGCATTCAAATTAATCGCAAAAAAGAATAGCAAAATATATTTAGAAATTTGTTTCATTAATTATGTTTGATTTAGTCCTTTCGGTCTCAAAATTACCGCCAACGTCCCGTGGCTTTGCGAAGTTTGGGGAATGGTTTGCCCAAATGTATGATTTTAAGATAATGTTTACAAATACAAAAGCAACATTAAATTAAGCCTTAAAGCCCAAATTTCGCAAAACCACTGTTGGCAGAAGTTTTTTAAAAGGTATTGCAATCTATTTGATAATTCAATTCAGTCAATTCAGTTTCGTTTGTTTGATATGGAATAGTTGGTGCATAATGAAAAATTGGACTGCTTGTATTATAATTTTCTATATACCAGAATTTAATATTTATTGCAGAATTTGGTCTAGTTTTTATTTCAAACGTATTTAAGTTATTATAAGTAAATTCTGTTCCGAAGTCATAATTATTATTATACTTTATTCCTGTAACTAATGGTGGAGTATGATTATTTAAAACTGTAAGGTTAAATTTTATTTTAATCGGAATCCAAGCATTTAAATTTAGAATATTATTTTGTCCTTCAATAAGATTAGACGTATCATAATCTCTATAAAATTCTCCCGTCGGCGATACGAATTCGTAAAAGTAATTATTATCTTCAGTTTCATTTAAAGTAATTCGATAACTTTCATCATTTCGTAAGTTGTACTTAAAATCTAACTGGTAATTTCCATTTGAATCTGAATGAGTAGTTGCAATTACTTTTGAGCAATAATTTGGACCAATTCCACCATCCGGACATTCCCAAACTTTTAATAATTTTATTTCAAAATTACTAACATTTATATTTCGATGATAATCTTTAACATTTCCTGAAATTGATGTAGGAATTCCAGGCAATTCTTCCCTGTTGTCATCTTTTTCACAAGAATATGAAAATAAGATTATAATTAAAATTACTAATGATTTAATTGCTTTCATCCTCAATTTTGTTTAAAATTTCTGCCAACTCATTTATATGCGAATAAATTCAACATGTTTTATTCCAAATTGGTATGTTATGCGCATGTTTTAGTTTGTGTTTTTGCGTTTTATTGCATTACAAAAATAAAATTATTTCTTACACATCAAAGGGGTTGGTTATTTTTTGCAAAGAATTACTTGTTACATGTGTATAAATCATAGTGGTTTTTGGACTGCTGTGTCCTAATAGATCCTGAATGTAACGCAAATCGGTTCCTGATTCTAATAGGTGAGTGGCAAAACTGTGACGAAGTGTATGCAAACTAATCCGCTTTGTAATTCCGGCTTTTCGGGCTGCTATTTGTAAAACGGCCTGTGCGCTTCGGCTGCTATATTTTTCTTTAAATTGACCTTCAAATAAATACAACTGAGGTTTGTATACGCTGTAATATTCTCGCAGCAATAGCAGGATTTTATTTGATAATAAGGTATAACGGTCTTTTTTTCCTTTGGCATTTTTGATGTGTATTAGCATACGCTGACTGTCAATGTCAGTGAGTTTCATATTTATGGCTTCACTGATTCGAAGTCCGGCAGAATAGATTAATGCAAGTAATGTTTTATGTTTTAGGTTGGTAGTAGAATCTATAATTTGCAATACTTCTTCTTTACTCAAAATGTTGGGTAAAGTTTTGGCATTTTTAGGACGAAAAATTTCTTCGGGGATTATTTTTCTGGATTCAATAATTTTAAAAAATAATTTTAGGGCGTTGATGATTTGATTTTGATAGGAAGCCGAAAGATTATTTTTTAAAATATAATCGTTGTTGTATCTTATAATATGGTTATTTGTAATTTCTGAAACCGGAAGTTCCCGATGAAATACCAGAAAGGATTTTAAGGCTTCTGTATATGTTTTAACTGTATTTGGACTGTATCGTCGGGAAGTAAGCCATTCAGTAAATTTTTGAATAGCTAAAATTCCTTCTTCTGATGGTAATGATAAGTATGCTGCCGGTATTTTAAAATGAATGCGATTCTGCTCATTGTCCGGTAAATGCCAGACTTTTAAGGTTTGGCTCCATTTTGCGCCTTCAAATTGTTTGATACGTTCAATTAATTTTGTGTTTTTTTCAAAATAGACAGCTATTCGAAGCTCTTTTTTATGAAGGATTAATTTGGATGACCAGTTCATTTTTTTAAATTAAAATAAAATTAAATATAGGAATTTTCTGTTTGTTTTGATGAAATGTTTCAGGATAGGAATTGAATTTTGAAATGTTTCTGAATTGTAAAGCAAAGTTTATTATGAAACCTAAAGCCGCATGAGGGATAGCAGCGGTATCTCCCGATTTAGAAAAACAAGGCTTTTTTGCCGTAGTTTTTGTTAATCGGGAATTTAGCGAATAGCCCGACCCGCTTTTTCTGCGGGGCATGCCATAAAAAAATCCGACCTGCTTGTCGCAAATCGGATTGGTGTAAAAATGAGACTTGTTAGTTTTGGCTCACGGAGGTATTTCGCTTTAAATATACATACACCGTGAATACATTGATAACTGCCAGAATCCACAACAAAGGATTGCTGAAAAAGGTCTGATAACCGTTTCCCTTTGGGATTTCAATAAACGGAACGGTTACCAAAAGATCCAGAAGCAGTGCGGTACCCGTGATGACGATTCCGGCTTTTAAACCCGATTTTTTTGCTGCTTTTTTGTAATAAAACCAGGCAGCAGACCAGGCATAGAAAATAATCGTAAATGCAGCAATGAAAGCCTGCACAGTTTCTGATTCCTTAAAAAACGGAATGTGTTCCAGAACGTAAAAAGTCATCACAACACAAAGCCATGCAATAACGCCTGCCAATAGGGCTCTTGGATAATTCATGGTGCTGCTACCAGTTTAGGAGCATCCCAGATACCTGTTTGTGCTGTTTCTTTTACGTAGTTGGTGAAATCTTTGGCTTTTCGGCCCAGAACTTTTTCTATATCATTGGTGATGCTGGAATTTCGGCCATCCAAAACTTCAGTGAAAAGATAATTTACCAGCCAAAGTTCATCTTCCGGAACCTGATATTCACGAAGCATACCGATGTATTCGTTTACAGAAAGCGACTGAAACTGAATTTCCCTTTCTGTGATTCGGGCTATTTCTGTAATGGCCTCTTTAAAGCTGAACAATCTTGGACCGGTAAGATCGTATGTTTTTCCGTTGTGTTTATCGTTTAAAAGTGCTTCGGTTACCACAGCCGCAATATCATCGGCATCGGTAAAAGGTTCCGGTGTTTCGGCGCATGCTATGGCTACGTAACCTGCCAGGATAGGTTCTAAAAAGATACTTTCGCTAAAATTCTGACTGAACCAGCTGGCTCTTACAATCGTCCAGTTTTTTGCGGTCGATTTTACAATTTCTTCGCAAACCTGTGCTTCTTTTTCACCTCTTCCAGAAAGAAGTACTATCTTCTGAACGCCTTTCTGAGTGGCCAGCGTTGTAAATTTCTGAATGGTTTCGGGCGCTGACGGAATGGCCAAATCGGGCTGAAAAGTGATATAAACCGTATCAATGCCCTCAATTACTTCAGACCATGTTTCCGGATTTTCCCAGTAAAAAGGGGGGATGCCGTTTCTGGAACCGATATAAACTTCGGCGTTGTTTGTTTCTTTTAACAGTTTCGTTACCCTGCGGCCGGTTTTTCCGTTTCCGCCAAGGACTAAAATTTTCTGATTTTCCATTTTTATATGATTTTTGATTAATGATACTGCAAAGTTGCACGGATCATAATCAAATCATTTGTCGGAAAAGAATTAAGATTTGTTTGAAAGGAATTGTTTTTTTACTTCGTTGGGTCTTGAACCAAACTTTTTCTGAAAAGCATTAGAAAACGAACTCAGGCTTTCGTAGCCTACTTCCCAGGCCGCTTCCTGAACAGTTTTTTCGCTTTGTGAAAGCAGTTCATAAGCCTTGTTTAACCGTTCTTCGTGAATGTATTTGTAAATCGGAATCCCAAATAGCTCTTTGAAATTCTTTTTTAATTTGGTACTGTTAAGTCCGATGAGCTTTGACAATTCTGAAATAGTAGGAGGTTTAGAATACTGAGTACTTACGATATCTTTTGCCTGAAAAAGTTTCTCTTTGTCTTTTTCGGTCAGTTCTACTTTTTATCATCAGACAAAAGGGCAAAATAATGTGACAGTAATTCGTTGACCTGGCTTTTTAAAAATAACAGCCTTGTATTACCGGAGTAGGTAGTATTAAAAATCTTCTGAACGGCAAGCTGCATGTCGAGCGTCATAAAGAAGGTAGGGCCTTTTACAAAATGCTCCTTTGGATTTAATAACTCAGGCAGCTGTTTTTCGAAGATTTCTTTTTCGACTTGTGAGAGGGTATGCAGGTTTTTAAGTTTCGTAAAAATACTAATGGACTGCAGCGGTTTGTCGGGAGCAATTTTATGGGCAAATTCTACTTTTTGATTGCCAAAAAAAGAAATCGCCAGCCCGGTTGTATTCGTTAAATATTTTGTCTGATTATTATGTTTGATTTCTAACTCTACATTGCCAGAGCCATAAAAAGCAAAACCAACCGCATCTCCGTCAATCTCACATTTCTGAATAAAGGTTTTCTCTGCATTCGAATGCTCAATCAGGACGATAAAATTGTTTAATTCTATGATGTCGGTGGTCATTAACGAGTGTGGTTTTGTTGGTTAGATTTTAATCAAATATAAAAAAAATCATATTATTGAGTTGTCAGGCTGAGCGGAGTCGAAGCCCCTTTGTATTCATATAGCCTTCGACTCCGCTCAGGATTACATTGGGAATTTCAGCCACTTAAGAAACTAAATACTCTCAATCACACTGTCCAGTAATCTTCTCGATTTTGGCATTATTTCAATTCGGTTAAAATCATCTTCGGCACCATAACCCACCGCCATGGCAAATAATGGTTTAAAAGCCGACATATTAAGGATTTCCTTGTATTTGTCAGATTCGATACCTTCCATAGCGGTAGAATCCAGACCTAATGCAATACTGGCTGTTAAACCAACCCCCAGAGCAATATACACTTGCTGTGACAACCATGTTTTTATATCAGCTTCAGGCTTACTTGCCTTAATCTGATTGTACCAGTTTCTGCGGGCTTCCGGTAATTCGGTATCGACTATTTGCTGAAAAGCATCCAGATCATCAGCAACGCTAAACACAACTACAAGCTGTGCCTGATTTACTTTTTCCTTATTATGCATCGAAACTTCGGCTAATTGTGCTTTAACTTCCGGATTTTGCACAAATGTAAATTTCCATGGCTGAATATTTATAGAAGAAGGACTCAGGTATAAAACCTCTTTCAAAGCTTCAATTTTTTCTTGCGGAATAGCCTTATCAGCGTTGTACTTTTTCGCAGAGTATCTTTTTTTCATTAATTCCAAAATATCCATGGTGCTGTATTTTAACGTTTTTAGTTTTATAGACTGCAAAGTTAATTTTATAACCTGAATATTTCGACAATTGTAATCATCGTTTTGTTATAGATATCTTTCAATTATCTCCTCGCTTTTGGTGTCTATAATAATTAGACCTTCATTTTTGTTGTTCAATTGTCCAATTAATGCTCCTTGTTTGTTCCATACAGAAGTCTTACCTGCACATTCATATCCGCCGGATTCACCTGCAAAGTTTGACATCAATGCATACATATTGTATTTCTTTGCCGTTTCTGATATTCTTTTGATGTCTTTGTCTACACTTTCAACGGAGTTTAAAACACTGGCAATATAGATGTTTGCTCCATTTTTAAAAGCTTTTTCGGCATGTTCCGGAATTGAAGTTTCATAACATATTGCAATTGCAATTTTATCGTCATTTTTAACCAAAGGAAGAATATTCTCTCCAGCGGTGAAATAGTGTTCTTCTCCTGAATGCAAATATTGCTTTGAATAAATTTGTCTTTTATTGTTTGGCTGAAAGATGATCATACTTATGTAAATTCCTTTATCGGTTTTAAAAGGAATTCCAACACCAATAATTATTTTATTGTTATCACTAATAACTTGAAAGTCATTTAGACTTTCATCATTTAAGTCAGCTATTGATAAGCTATTAGCTAATTCTGGTTCATAGCCTGTTAATGAAAGCTCAGGGAAAATAATCATGTCAGCCTGACTGGATACTGCAATTTTAATAAGGCTTTTGTGTTTTTCAATGTTTTGTGGAATGTTTCCTTTAATTGGAATTGTTTGTGCGGCACAAATTTTCATTAAGTTAAAATTTAATTACAGTTAAAAGTCAGAAAAATGAGCTGTTTTATCATAAACAAATATAGGGAAGTATTGTTCGAAAATAGCTTTTTAGTATCTTTTAAAGAAAAGAAATTATTCACCGGCACTCAGTTTTCTCTCATTTTCTGTCCGGGGTTTCCCGCTTGCATTCGGTTCGCCTTTGCCTGTTGTAATCAGCTTTTTTAGACTGTTCTGAATATAATTGGTCCAGGCATCCCTGCAAATGTCAAAGCATTCATAATCAGGAATCAGACCAACGTGCGTAAACCTGAGTTCAGTTTTACCGTCTTTCTCCGTAATTTCAAAAGTTGGTTTTGTACCTGTCCATTCGGTTTCGTCTTCTGTAAATTTAAAATAGTTTTCCTCCACCAGCCAGACGATTTTCTGGTTCGGAATTACTTCTGCCAATCTAACTTTGCAGCGGTGGATATCTTCGTAATGATAGTAAAATTCATCATTCAGTTTTGCCGAATTGCCTTCAATTTCTTCCGACCACCAGCCCCGAACGTTTGTTAAAGCTTTAAAAACGGCTGAGGGCGACTGGTCAACCTGTATTAATGTAGTAAAATCTGATGCATTCATTTTGTGTGTTTTAAATAGTTATTACGCAAATTTAAAGCTTAAAATTCAATAGGTTAGGGGCGTAAAAGGACAACTTTAGCATCAATTCGGACAATTTGTATGATGAAGTCAAGAAGCAGAAACATTCATTTTCATCAGAGCCCTTTGTCCTGCTGTCCGTTAAATCTTTTGTGGCAAACCCTGCCACAAAAGTATACCACTGCCATCAGGGCTAAGTCAGACTTTTATCATTTATAAGACCTGAGAAAGACTATTTTATGCGCTCATATTCAGATGTAGAGCAATCAACGCACTCTTGTCTTAAATAGAGTTTTTTGTCAATAATTTCAAAAGACTGATCAATGAAAGCCTCAGCGGTATCTGAATTCCCTTTATCGATTACAATTATTTTTCGTTTGCCGCCAAAAATTGATGGTTTCATTTGAATAGAAAACTTTTGGGTTTTGGACAGATTGCCATTTATGTAAGTTTTTAAAGTAGTGCCGGAGAATTCAATAATCATTGTTTGATTCAGCTTTTCAGGAGTTAATGATCCACCAAAACCTCCGGAGGTAATAATCCAATTCCATTTTCCTTTTAGATTATTTTTAGAAGATACATCATTACCATCATTACTGCAGGAAGTAAGGGCAGCAAAAATCAATAGTAAAATAAAGTTTTTCATCGGTTAAAATTTTAGGTTAGTTTATTTAACAGATATATGTTTTGCTAAATGGTTGCGTAGTAGTTGATTAGGATTTTTAAGAAAGCTCTTTAATTTTTGTAATAATTTCTTCAATTTGCTGCATATGATGGCCGATCACTTTTTCTAGTTCTAAAGTTCCGCCAAGTATAAGCATTTCTTTTTGTTCGAAGCGTTTTCCGAGGCGATCATTCAGCATAATGTTTTGCATGCTTTGTGCAATTCCAGTTTCATTTAAAAAAGCATTCGGATGACCGGCTGTGCAAATTATAAGTCCTAATTTCAGGGTTTTCATTTTAGGAAACAAGTCGTTTTGTCCGTACGCATATCCTACTGAATACACCCTGTCAAACCATCCTTTTAGCTTTGCCGGGCAATCGCTCCACCAGACAGGATACAGAAAAATAATGCAGTCGGCTCTTTCAATCTTGGCATGTTCAGCTAAAACATCCTGCGGAATTGGAAGCTCTGTTTTGATAAAACCTTCTCTTTCATATTCGGTTTCAGACATGTCGCTCTGAAAATTCATTTCGTACAAATCTGAAACTTCAAAATTAAGGTTTTGTTTCTGCAACACAGCTTTCAGACGTTCAAAAACCTGAAACGTATAGGATTTTTTACTCGGATGGCAGTAAACAATTAGTGTATTCATTTTGGGTAAGATTAGTTATTTATTTTTTGACATTGTAATTGACATTGTAATTGACATTGTAATTGACATTGTAATTGACATTGTAATTGACATTGTAATTGACATTGCAATTGCAATTGAAATCTATTTTAAACGAATCAAAACTCCTTTACGTTTCACAATATTTTTATAATCCCACTGAATTTCTCTTGCCTTCTGCAGCCAACGGTTTATATCTTCAGGATTGATCTGTTCAGCATTTGTATAGCGAAATTCAGCTGCTTTAAAAGAACCTTCATTCGAAAGCAGCTCTTCATCAAACGACTGACCGCTCCAGAACAACAGGCGTACACTGCCTTTTAATTTGCTGTACCCCACAATTGGATTTCCATCCAGAAACCAGACCGGATGTGCATGCCAGATTTTGTTTTCGGCATCTGACAGATTTTTATGGATGATTTCGGACAGTTGATTACAGATTTCTTTGTCCGGACTGTTTTGTGAATTGTTATATTCCTGAATTGCTGTGTTCATAATCATTCATTTTTAATTACGAAATAATTATATCTATAGTAAAAATTTTACTCAATTTTTATTTTTTCAAGCTTTGAAAAAGAGTTCTTTTAGATCGTGATGATTCAAGTCTGATATATCATTTTTATAACTTTTTTTCCAAAATCGTTCTGTAGATTTCAATGAAGAGTTTGGGATTTTAGAGCCTACATTTGATAGTATGGTATCAATTACTTCCTTATTTTTATTATAAAATGTTTTTTTTATTGCAAACAGTAAGCCTGTTTCATCAGGGAATTGAAAAGCATTAATATAAACATCCGGATAGGTTCCTGTTTTTTCGTAATGATTCCAATCGGGACACCAAATTTCGGTATTATAAAAGTTTAATTGTTTTTGTGTTTTGTGTTTTTCTGTCCATTTAATATTATTTTCAAGATTCCATTTCATACGGCCAAATCCCAACCATTTATTTTCATGTTCGAAAGATTGGAAGGTTCTTATAAAAGTTTGATTTTTATATTTATTCAGGCTTAAAAGTAAATCTATTTCCGGATATATTTCTTTCCAGTTTTCCCAATCATTAATACAGTAATTATCGACTGTACTAATTTTAATTAAAATGTGCTTAGAGGGTAAGATGGTATCTAATGTTTTTGAAGATTGTGCTTTGAAGTATTTCCAGAAACTTTGCATATATGTGATTAATGTTTTTGGTAAAGTTGGTTGCGTTTGAATATTGATTTGTTATTCTTCAAATTTATTTATTTTTTCTTACAAAGCATTAGAATGATTCTTTCTTCATAGGTGCTTTTGGATTATGATGGAACTGCATACCAAAAAATATGGTTATGAAAACGATTTTGTATGAGGGATAGCAGTGGTATCTCCCGGTTTAGAAAAACAAGGCTTTTTAGTCGTAGTTTTTGTTAATCGGGAATTTAGCGAATAGCCCGACCCGCTTTTTCTGCGGGGCATGTCCATAAAAAAATCCAGTCTGTCTGCACAAACCGGATTTTATAAATTGAAAATTATATGTAACCGTAAAACGGTATATTATTACAAGTGAATTACTTCGCCGTAAGCATCAGCAACCGCTTCCATAACCGCCTCGCTCATGGTTGGGTGAGGGTGGATTGATTTAAGGATTTCGTGACCGGTAGTTTCCAGTTTACGGGCTACAACTGCCTCAGCAATCATGTCTGTAACTCCGGCACCAATCATGTGGCATCCTAACCATTCTCCGTATTTAGCATCGAAGATTACTTTTACGAATCCGTCAGCATTTCCGGCAGCTTTTGCTTTTCCAGAAGCTGAGAAAGGGAATTTACCAATTTTTAATTCGTATCCTTTTTCCTTAGCCTGTTTTTCAGTTAAACCAACAGAAGCAATTTCAGGAGTTGCGTAAGTACATCCCGGAACGTTTCCGTAATCGATTGGATCTACGTGTAAACCTTTAATTTTTTCCACACAGTTGATTCCTTCAGCAGAAGCTACGTGAGCCAAAGCCTGACCAGGAGTAACGTCTCCAATTGCATAGTAACCAGGAATGTTTGTTGCGTTGTAAGCGTTTACTAAGATTTTATCACGGTCTACAGCAATACCCACTTCTTCTAAACCTATATTTTCGATGTTTGTTTTGATTCCAACTGCAGAAAGTACGATGTCTGCTTCAAGGATTTCTTCTCCTTTAGCTGTTTTTACAGTTGCTTTTACACCAGCTCCGGAAGTATCTAATTTCTCAACAGAAGAATTAGTCATTACTTTGATACCAGCTTTTTTCAACGATTTTTCAAATTGTTTTGAGATATCTTCGTCTTCTACCGGTACAACGTTTGGCATAAATTCTACAATAGTAACATCTGTTCCCATTGAGTTGTAAAAGTGAGCGAATTCAACTCCAATTGCGCCTGAACCTACGATAATCATAGATTTTGGCTGTGTTGGCAATGTCATCGCCTGACGGTAACCAATTACTTTTACACCATCCTGAGGTAAGTTTGGCAGCTCACGAGAACGTGCACCAGTTGCTATGATAATGTGATCAGCGCTATATTCTGTAACTTTATTGTCTTTATCAGTAACGTCAAGTTTTTTTCCAGGTTTCAATTTTCCGAAACCTTCAATAACGTCAATTTTGTTTTTTTTCATCAGGAAAGTAACTCCTTTGCTCATTCCTTCTGCAACTCCACGGCTACGCTGAATAACAGCAGGGAAATCTTTATCGAATTCAGAAACTTTCAATCCGTAATCAGATGCGTGTTTTAAATAATCAAAAACCTGAGCAGATTTTAATAATGCTTTTGTTGGGATACATCCCCAGTTTAAACATACACCACCTAAGTTTTCTTTTTCAACTACAGCTACTTTAAAGCCTAATTGTGATGCTCTGATAGCTGTAACATATCCGCCGGGACCACTTCCTAAAACAATAACGTCGTATTTCATTTTTTGCTTATTTATTTGTTATTTGTAAAAATGCAGTCGCTAACGCTCGTGTCATTTTTTTGGTTATTTAGTTTTACTATTGAAATTGAGGCTTGTTTTTCCGAAACTCTTTTCCAATTATTCACGATTATTTGTGCCTGCGAATTTAAGGATTTATTTTAAAAAAACACTTGTAAATTTGTTTTTACCCATGCAGATTTTAGTCTTTTCACAGAAAATGGGGGAATTGTTAATTGTAAATTGTGAATTATGAATTGTAAATTAAAATTTTGAATATAAATCTGAAAAATGAAGGATGTGCAAAAAAAACAAAGCCCAGGAACTTTTACAGCTCCCAGACTTTGTTCAGCGTGATATCATTAATAATTAACCATTAACAATTCACAATTAAACTTTTACGTGTCCCCAGTTTTCACCGCTGGCAATGCGTCTAATCTGCATTTCGCTTACGCCAAATTGTTTGGCAATCATTTTTAGACGGGTTTTTTGCTCCGGACGGGCTAATATTTTTTTGATGAGCATTACTTTGGTAGTAGTCAGTTTTCTGCCGTCTGATTTTATATTGTGTTCAATCAGGTTCTTTTTGGCCTGAATAACATGTGGACTTTTACGGCTGTGTGCAATCATTTCGGCTCTTGTGGCCCAACGGAGATTGCTGACATCATCGTTGTTTCGAACATAATCCAAATGAAGGACATACGTTTGCTCTTCTGATTGTTTTGGGATAAAATACTGGGCAACTAATTTGTAGAGAAAAAGGTATTTATTGATAATTCTATCATCCTGTCTGATTTTGAATCTAAAGGTAGGGTAGCCATCGCTCAAACCTCCTTTTAAGATACGCCCGTTTTGTATATCGTCTGTATAACTAATTAATCTTCCTTTGTTTGAAATCGCGTATTTAAATTGTAAGGACTCGTTGATTTCTATTTCTTTAAATTCTTCATTTGGATAAAATCTAATCTGTGGCATATTCTTTTACATTTGAAATTTTAGCATCCCCAAAGATACAATTTCAAAGAAAAACAAAGCTATCTATTTGATTATGAGGTTGTTTTTTATGATTCTTATAACGTTATTTTAACGTTTAAACTGTTTTTAGCCATTTTTGAATCCGTTTTTAAGTTAAAATGCAGATAATCAGGGTATATTTAGGATGTGGGAATGTGAGATTTTAAGAAAAAACCAGTTTTTAATTATTGATCCAGCCAGTTTTTAAAGTTGTTGATTTCTTTTTTGCTGATCATTATTGGCTCATTTTCGAGGGATGGAACTGTAAGGATCAGTTCGATTTTTTGATTGGAATGTTTTACAACTTCTTTTATAATATTACGGTTTACAATATATTTTCGGTTTATTTTAAAAAATATAAACGGATCGAGACAATTTATGATCTCTGTAATTGTGTTGTTGTACAAAAAACTATTTCCTGAATTTACACAGATAAACAAATGTTTGCCTGAAGCTGCAAAATAAGTAATCTCCGATTCATTTACAGAAATGAGTTTATAACCGTGATTTACTAAAAAATGACGCTGTATTTTGCTTGTTTCCGGGGTTTCAATTGCAACCAGAGACTGTAATGTGGCATCAGCATTAAAACTGTCTTTTATTTTTTTGAACTTGATTAAGGCTTCTAGTAATTCTTGTTCTTCAAAAGGTTTTAAAAGATAATCAATCGTAAAATGTTTGAAGACAGAAATAGCGTATGCATCGTAAGCTGTAATAAAAATGACAGGGCAGGAGACAGCTGCTTTTTCGAAAATTTCAAGACTTTTTCCATCCCCAAGATGAATGTCCATAAAAGCCAGATCAACATTGTTTTCGCTAAAAAAAAGGATTGCTTCTTTTACAGATTTTAAAACAGTAATGTTTGCAATCTGTAAAATATCCTGCTGTTCTAAAATAGATTTCAGATAACTGGAAGCAAGGTATTCATCTTCAACGATTGCAATTTTCATTTGGCTTAGGGGTATAAATTTCATTCAGGATGAAGCCTGTCATTCATTTTGCAAATATAATTGACTCCTGATTTTTTCCAATAGTTTTTTTAACGGTTTTTATTAAATGATTAAACGGGAGAAATTTAAAAGAAAAAAGGCCCAGTTTTGCAACTGGACCTCTTTCCGGATTTAATAGGTATTATAGATTGGGATTATTTAATCTCGCGTTTGCCGGGTAAATAATGGTATATCGCGGATCATTTTGTATTAATGTAAAATCTTCTCCATTGAAAGTGTGAACGATTTGTTTTTGAGAAGTTCTTCTCAAATCAAACCAGCGTTGTCCTTCAACTGCAAATTCACGTTGTCTTTCTTCTAAAATGAAGTTTGTTAAATCTGCTGCATTCATTGCATTAACATCATTTTCAAGCTGAGTATAAGCAGCTGCTGTGTATCTGTTCTTGATGAAACTTAAAACAATCGTTTTAGCATCAGAAAGATTATTGAGTTTTAATAAAGTTTCTGCTTTTGTCAGATACAATTCAGAAGTCCTGAATGAACATTTTTGTTCATCATTTCCTGCTTTTTGGATTCTGTAACGGCTTCCGCTTGCTAAAAAGTAAAGAGGAAAACGTAAATCAGTTGATTTATTATAAGCTGCAATTAATTCTGGTGAAGCATATGAAGCTCCTTTTAGTCCATTTATATAAGTAAGTTCAAGAGCTAAAATAGATTCTTTTGAGTCATATTTAGTTGCAAAAACAGGAGTTGTTTTTAAATCAACTAAATTGCTGTTGATAGCTAAAGCTTTGTTTGCAGCGTCTAAAGATTTTTGCCATTGTTGCTGGTATAAGTAAATACGGCTTTCTAAACTGTATAATGCCACTTTAGAAAAACGGTAGTTTTTACCTGTTACCTGAGAATCTACGTTAATAAAATCTTTAGCTTTTTCAGTATCAGAAATAATTTGGTTGTAAATTACTTCAACACTTTGAGGAACGTATGCCTGCTCTAAATCTATTTCTAAAGCCAATGGAACTCCTTTATCTGAACCAGCTGTTGCAGCATTATAAGGTTTTCCGAAAAGGTTAATCAAATCAAAGTAAGCCATAGCTCTTAAAGCGTAGGCTTCTCCAACTAATTGATTTTTTTCCGGAGATTCAGCTAATTTTTTAGACGCTTCGTTAATGATAACGTTTGTGTAAAAAATGACAGTATACAAATCCTGATATGGGAAAGTAATTGTTATTTGATCAGGATTAGTATCTTTCCAGGTATAAATATCTTTATAAACATTAATCTCATCACTAAACTCATTCATTGTTAATTCGTCGGTACGAACTGCTGTCAATGATTTATGCTCCGGATAAACAGTATATCCTTGTGTTAAAACTGCACGAAATTGATCTAATGTTTCCGGAATAACTCGCCCAACCGGAGTAATGTCCAGATAATCATCACAGCTGCTTACTGCAATAGCTGCAACGAAAAGTACTATATATTTTGAGAATTTTTTCATCTTTAAAATGGTATTAGAAAGTTACATTACATCCTAAAGTAAATGACTTAGGAACTGGTTGTGCATAAATGTTTCCGAAAGTTTCCGGGTCAAAGTAACCTTTGTAATCAGAACTAATTACGAATAAGTTTCTTGCCTCAACATTGAATCTGATGCTTTGAATGTTGATATGATCTGTAAATGATTTTGGGACTGTATAACCTAAACGCATACTGCTTAATCTCATATAACTCATTTCACTAACCCATGTGTCTAAATAATTCATTGTAGGGATTTGATTTCCACCAGAATACCATAAATAGGCCATGTAAGAATCTCCTGTTCCGGAATCTTTACCATTAATTGCTGGTAAGTTAGAAGATGTATTAGTTGGAGACCATGCATTTAAAACATCTCTACTGTAATTTTGTCCTCTGTCTACTAATGTTCCGTTATAAGGAGGAGTTTTTACTACAGTTTGTTTTAGATTAAAAGCTGCTGCAATGGTAAGGTCAAAATTCTTTACTGTAAATGTATTAGTAATACCTCCTGTAAATTTAGGATCTCTATCACCTAAGTAAGTAAACAAATCTCTAAACTCATTTGCTGTTAGATTTGATTGTGTAAGTTCTCCTGGGAAAAAGTCAGCAAAAGGATCGTATAAACCAAAGAATGTTTGAGAATTTACTGTTTCTCCTTTTTTATTTACAAATAAAGGATATCCGTTTTCGTCAATTCCCTTTGTTTTAAATCCAAAAACAGCATTTACAGGACGACCTTCTCTGCTTGGTAAATAATCTGTATCGCGAACTTCTGTACGATCAATATTGCTTTTGTTGTGAGAGAAGTTAATACTTGTATTCCACTTAAAGTTTGGATGGTCAATGTTTTTTGTAGATAAAGTGATTTCGTAACCTTTATTACTTACTTGTGCCCAGTTCATGTTAGTATATTCAAATCCATTTTCTAATGGAATAGATCTTAAACTAATTAGATCAGTACTTTTTCTTTTGTATAAATCACTAACAATGCTGATACGGTTGTTAAATAATCCAACATCAGCACCAAGGTTGATATTTTCTGTTTTTTCCCAACGTAATTTATCGTTTGGTGGACTTTCAACAACAATTGTTGGTTCTGTCTGACCAGGAAGAATAGTACTTGTACTGATTTTACCTACTACAAAAGGAGAGGTATTTTTGTCGATATTTCCTTGTAAACCATAAGAAGCACGAAGTCTTAAATTAGAAAGCGTTAGGTTTTCTTTTAAGAAATCTTCTTCAGAGACTGCCCATGAAGCAGAGGTAGACCAAAGCGGCAAATATTTATATTTTGGATCTACACCAAATAAATCTGAACCATCATATCTAACACTTCCAAATATGCTATACTTTCTGTCGTATGTATAAGCAGCTGTTGCAAAGAATGATGCAAATGCATTCTCATTTTTAGCTTTAGCGTATGCTATCCAATCTGATTCTTTTGCAAAACCTGAATTTGGGAAAACAATTTGCTGTGTTGTTAAATTCTTCTCGTCAAAACCAAATCCTTTAGTTGAAACAGTTGTAGCGTAATTTCTTCTCAACTCATTACCAACCATAGCTTCAATTTCGTGTTTTTCTCCTATTTTTTTAGAGAAATTCGCCATTGTTTTCAGGTTATACTGGAAAAAGTCTGTATTTGAATTTTGAATTACACCACCAACAGGAAGGAAATACTGCTGATTTCCACTACTAAAATAACTGGATTTTTCTCTTAGGTTTCGGGTGTAATAAGTGTCTTTACCGGCAAATTTCTCACTAGCTGTATTGTCTAACTGAAGACCTAATTGAGAAGTTATTTTTAAGTCTTTAGTAATTTTATATTCAGCATCAAATAATGCTTTTACTGCTCTTGTTTTTAATTCGTGAGAAGTATTTTCTCTTTCTTCTAAGAAGTTAAATGGTACTTTACGTTCTGAATAGCCTACAATATCATCATCGTATTTATAACTTCCATCGGCATTGAATGGAACTAAATATGGATTTACGTTTCTGGAATAGTTAGAAGGACTTGTAAATGCGTAAGAATCTGTCAGGTAAGATGTGTTTTTGTTTTCAGAACCAAAAATACCAACACCAACTTTAAATTTGTCTGTTATCTCAAAGTTGTTTTTTAAGGTTACGTTGTAACGTTTGAAGCCTGTTCCAACAGTTGTTCCTTTTTCGTCATAGTATCCTAAAGAGAAATAGTAATCAGACTTTTCTCCACCACCTGATAAACTCAAACCGTGCTGCGTATTCACAGCATTTTGGTATAATAAGTTCCCCCAGTTTGTATTATTATTTCTTAAATCATTGATAGATTGCTGAGTTGCGGGACTCAAAGAAGAGAATCCGCCAGCTCTGAATGCAGCTAATTCATTTGATTCGTTTAAGATACGTGCAATCTCTCCTCCAGAATCTCTGTAAGTCAAATCAGAACGGCTCGCCATGTTAAGCTCTAAATCAACTTTTTCGCTTGCATTCATTAAGTTTAATTTGGAAAAGTCAGGTCTTTGTGTAATAAATACGTTGGTATTAAAGTTTACTACCATTTTACCTGCTTTACCTTTTTTGGTAGTAACCACGATTACACCATTTGCAGCGCGTGCACCATAAATCGCTGTTGCAGCTGCATCTTTTAAAATGGTAATATCCTTAATATCATCAGGGTTTAAACCAGAAATAGAGTAGTTGCTTAATACATCGATGTTATCTTTATCAAAGTTTTTAGGAACTTCATTTCCTTCCAATGGTAATCCGTCAAGTACCCATAACGGATCTTGTGTACCGCTAAGAGAAGCTGTACCTCTGATTCTGATTCTTGCAGGTGCTCCTGGAGCTCCAGATGGTGTACTTACAGCAACCCCGGCAATTTGTCCTACCAGTAACTGGTCAATACTGGAAACTCCTGTTTGCTGAATCGCAGCCATGTCAATTTTTGTAACCGCAGCAGTAAGTTTTCTTTTCTCAATTTTTTGGTAACCCGTTACAACAACCTCCTGAAGTTTTGCAGTCTCAGATTTTAAGTTGATTGTATAATTTTTTTGAGCAGATAATTCAAGCGTATATGATTGGTAGCCCATGAATGTAACTCTCAAAGAAGTAATGTTTTTCCCGATTTTCAAAGTGAATTTACCATCGAAATCCGTGGTAGTTCCGATTCCTTCACTTTGGATAATTCCTGCCATGGCAGTTTTGTTTGAAATGGAATTATTCTCAACGTAAATTGATGCACCAGGTATTGGTGACAAATCAGCTTCGTCCTGAATGATCCCCGTAATAGTACGATTTTCCTGCGAGTATCCTGCAATGGCCAGGAACAGCAGTAAGGCATGTAAAATTTTTTTCATGTTTTTGGATTGGGTATTTATTAAAAGGTTGTATTATTCAAAGCTTTATCGATTCGTTGTATCAAATCGCGGTAATGGTTTTGGGTAGATTCATCCCCCGTGTTCTTTTTTAGTTTTAATAACTGAAGTACTTTTGTTAATTCTCCTTTTTTATCTGAAGTTACTTCTGTAACTCTTTTTAAAAAAGAATTATTAATGTTTCTCACCATATGTGCATCGTCTAAAGAACATAAATGAGGCATTTGTAATGTTTCTTGTATTTCAATCGGTTTTTTAATATCTGTTTTTTCAAACAATTTATTTGTAGAAACAATCAAAACATCAACATAATTTTTCTGTGTCATTCTTTCCAGGATAGTCAAAGATTTATTTAGAATAGTTCCTGCAAACACATTCTGATGTATTTTTTTAAACAACTCATTTACGGTAAAGACCTTCTCATTGGTTTTATTTCGCTGGTATAATTCGTTTTCTGTCATTCGAAGTAAACGATCATCGTTTAATAATTTATACATAATATCGTATTGTAACTCTCTTGATAGTGTGTATGGTGTGTACTCATAAGGTCCAAGAGGAGTATCTTTCAATGGATTTGTTTTATCTAAAATGCTATTAAAAAACAACCACTGTGGAATCGTAAGTGCATTTTTAACTAAATAATCGGCCGCTCTTTTCTGCATGGCTGCAGGAACCGGAACATAACTTTGTTTATTGTCGCCGTGAACCGTTGTATTTAAGTAAATACCTCCAATATTGTTCATTACATGACGATTGTACATTTGCCATTGTCCGATAGCTCCGATATACAGTTTACCCGTTTCGTAGTAAGGCTGATCTTTATCGTGAGTCCAGTTTAATATATTATCGACAACACGTTTTAAGTTTTTCAAACCGTATTCGCTTGCTTTTACCGCATCGTTTCCTAAATCTTCAGACTGTGAACGAGGATCAATTATCTCTCCCTGCTGTTCACCATAAAAATAAACAGGATCGTTTTGGTGTTTGGCAATCAATGCGTTTAGCTTAACGGTTTCGTTTTCGTCTGGAGAGTACCATCTGTATCCCCATTCGATAGCATACTTATCGTATTCTCCAATTTTAGGAGTAATAACGCTAACACTATCTTCCGGCTGTGCTACATAATTGTACCGGGCATAATCCATGATAGAGGGAGCAGTACCGCCCATTTTTGCTGTGAATTCTTTAGAACGTAAAGACTCAACATCATAAGCAAACGAAGATCCCATATTGTGTTTTAAACCAAATGTGTGTCCTACTTCGTGAGACGAGGCAAAACGTATTGCTTCTCCCATATGCTCATTGCTAAAAATATTTCCTCTGGCTTTCGGATCAATAGGGCCGGTCTGGATACGCATCCAGCTTTGAAGAGAAGTCATAACATTGTGCCACCAGATGATGTCGGCTTCAATAATTTCACCACTTCTCGGGTCAACAACAGATGGCCCCATAGCATTGGATTTTGGAGATGCTGCATAGGTAATTACAGAGTAACGTACATCATCAATATCAAAATCTAAATCATTTTCAGTAGGTTCTTTTGCAATAATGGCATTTTTAAAACCAGCTCTTTCAAAAGCTGCCTGCCAATCGTGAACTCCATCAATAATATACTTTCTCCATTGTTTAGGAGTAGACGGATCGATGTAATAAACGATTGGTTTTTTCGGCTCTACTAATTCACCTTTCAAATAACGTTCTTCATCTTCTTTTTTTGGTTCTAAACGCCAGCGTGTAATCAATTCTTTTTCAAGCATTGCCTGCTGTGCATCGGCAAAATACCAATGCTTTTCAGTGAAATACCCAATACGGTTATCAGAAAAACGAGGTTTCATTGGGGTTTTGTCCAATAAAATAATATTACTTGTTACACCAAGGGTTACTGATGTTGGAATTCCGTCTTCAGGAATTGAAGTCGTTAACTGCGATTTTACAATAATGTTTTTAGGAAACGATTTTGCGCTTTCTATATAGGATAAATCAGATTTTATAGAGCTGATTAATCCGGTATTGCTTATTAAGTCATTGAAACTCTTTTGTTTACCGTCGAAAATTTTGTTTACTTTAATAACAACAGAAGTCGAGTCGTTATTTTTACTTTCAATATCAAAAACCTCAATAATAGATTCTGAAAAATTATCTTTTACAGAAGCTGTTATGGCATCATCTTTAGGTGAAGAAACTTTTGGGAGATAAGATTTTACCCAAACTTTATTTGCAATTGTATCTTTATAAAAACTGATTACTTTGTTCTCATAATTCATTCCTTTGTTTAGACCATATTCGTTTATCTGAAAAGGAACCTGTGATACTTTGTTTACAATCAAAAATTCTCTTTTAAACAAACTATCCTGAATTTCGAAATAAAGATCAGTCTTAACTTGTATAATATTGAAGAGGCCTTTTTTTACAGTTCCTTTTTTTACAAGCTCATTATATTTTTTTCCTTTCTTAGCAGATGTTGTATCTTTTGCTATTTCAGTACCTTTTTCTTTATTCTTATTCTTTTTTTGAGAATAAACAGAAATCGAACCTAATAAAAATAAAAGCAATACAGCGATTACTTTTAAGTTATACAGGATAGCCTTTTTCCTCATTTTGATAGTAAATTTAAATTGAATCTGAGCGCGAAACTATTCGTTTCGTGCTCAAATAAAAAGAGAAAAGGAGTGAGTGGCTTTTTTTTAGGAGTGAATGGATATTAATGGTAAAATACAAACAAAATTGCCCTCTTTTTCTGAGGTTTTGAAATTGGTTCTGGAATAAAAATTATAGACACTTGACAGGTATTTCAGTCCAAAATTTGTGCTTGGTTCACTGTGTGTCTTTTTTTGGAGATTGTTGCTGATAATGACCTGATCTTTCTGAATCAGGATTTCTGTTGTCAATGGATTTTCGGCTGTAGCCATGTTATGTTTAATCGTATTTTCAACTGCAATCTGAAAAGCCAGATAGGGAATAAATTTAGTTAAAGCTTCTTCGTCTTCAATTTTTATCAAAAAGAAAAGTTCTTCCTTAAAACGGGTTTGCTGTAAAAAGATGTATTTTTCAATAAATAATAATTCTTCTTTTAATGGAACAATATTTTTTTCAGGCGGGTCAATTAAATAGCGATAAATACGAGATAAATTCAATGTAAATTTCTGTGCTGTTTTTACATCGGTTCCAACCAGCATATAAAGTGAATTGAGTGAATTAAACAAAAAATGCGGATTGATCTGCTCTTTTAACTGCTGCAGCTGAATCAGGGCTTTTTCTTTTACAATTTTTTCGTTCTCAACAAGCAGTTTGTTTTTTTCTTTAATCGCAATTCCTTTTTCTTTGTAGGCGCGTCTGTTTGCATACGAGAATAAATAGAAAATGACTAACAGCATGATAGTCGTAATAGAATAAATCCATGTTGAATATTTTCTGATCAAATCTACATTTTCATCAATGAAGATTTTAGGAAAATTAGAACAAATAAACCAATGCGTACCTTTGATATCTAGTTTTTTTGTAAACCGAATTACATCCAGTTTCAAATACTCAGACATGGTAACTCTTTTTACATAATCCTGTTTTTTACTGTAAATAGTATCAATAGAGCGGATAGAAGAAACTTTATAAATGTTTTTGCCTATAAAAGTTGAATCAGGGTGGTAGATACATGTTCCATTTTTATCAAAAATAAAAGCATAGTTAGTAGCTGTTTTATCCGCAGTAGACAAATAATCGCGGATTTTTTTTAGGCTGATATCGTAACCGAAACGAACTGTTGTATTATTTTTAGAAATCAGCTTAAAATAAATCCGCCAGATCCATTCCTTTCCAAAAGGAACAATTGTGCTTATATGGTCTGAATTTTTATATTGAAGAACAAATTTTTCAGTATCATTAATTTCCGCCTGAGTAGCAGTAGAATCAGTTCCAAACCTAATTTTCTCACCGTTAATCTGAAACCAGTTATTTACGATCAAAGAATTGGTTGTCTGTACCGAGGATAAAACTTTTAAATTCGAAGATAAATTCTCTGGAGTACTAATTTTTAAGACATGTTTTATTCGGTTTTCCTGTTCCAGGAGTTTTGAAAATTCCTGCGATATGAATTCCTGCTTTTTAATAAAATTACGCTGCGCCATATCTTCATTGGCTCTCTCTGTAAGATCAGTAATTAAGTTACTCAAAATGTAAACAGAAGAAACTGTAAGTAAAATAGTGAATGCGACGTATATAAAAAAAGCACGCCTGGATGTTATTTTTTTTAATCTAAATTTCAAAGGGTGTATATATAAGTAGAAGTGTTCTAATTTGCAACCGAAAATTGCGAGTCGTAAAGATTTTTGTAATATCCGTCTGTTTTGGCTAATAATTCCTGATGTGTGCCCTGCTCAACAATCAGGCCTTTGTCCATTACTATGATTTTATCGGCATTCACAATGGTTGCGAGACGGTGCGCTATGATGATTGAAGTTCTTCCTTTGGTAATTGTTTCGGTAGCACGCTGAATCAATTCTTCAGAATAAGTATCAATTGATGAAGTTGCTTCATCCAAAATCAAAATACTCGGATTACTCACATACGAACGTAAAAAAGCAATCAGCTGTCTTTGTCCGGATGAAAGCATTACGCCACGTTCCTTAACATCAAAATCATAATTATCGGGAAGACTCATAATAAAATCATGAACACCGATTTTCTTCGCGGCATCCAGAACTTGTTCACGGGTGATTCTCGGATTGTGCAAAGTAATATTGTTGTAAATCGTATCGGCAAACAAAAACACATCCTGTAAAACCACAGCAATTTGTTTTCGTAAAGATGCCAGAGTATAGTTTTCTATATTTTCGCCATCAATGCAAATTGTTCCGCTGTTAATTTCATAAAAGCGGTTCAGCAAATTGATAATTGTAGATTTTCCTGCTCCGGTCGAACCTACAATTGCAACCGTCTGTCCGGAAGCTACAGATAAATCAATTCCTTTTATAACTTCTTCTTCGGAAATATAACTAAAACGAACCTGTTTAAATTCGATGCTTCCATCAAAAACCGGAGCTTCAATCGTTCCTGTATCCTGAATATGATCCTGCGTATCAATAATATCAAAAACACGATTGGCGGCAATCATTCCCAACTGCATCTCATTGAATTTATCTGCAATTTGTCGTAAGGGATTAAAAAGCATTCCGATAAACATAGTATAAGAAAATAAATCTCCAAAAGTCGTAAAGTTATCTCCGTTCAGAATTTTAAAACCGCCAAAAACAACCACTAATCCTAAAGTAATTGATGAAATGATATCAGCAATCGGAAAGAAGATCGAGTTGTACAGAATCGTTTTTATCCATGCAACTCGGTGTTTGTCATTTATAGCCCTGAAATTCTCAGCTTCAATTTTTTCACGGTTAAAAAGTTGAACGATTTTCATTCCTGTTACACGTTCCTGAACAAATGAATTCATATTAGCAATCTGTGTTCTTACTTCTTCAAACGCCACCTGCATTTTACGCTGAAAAATTCGGGTAACGTAAACCAAAATTGGCATAGCAACAATCACAATCCAGGTCAGTTTCCAGTTCATGTAAAACATAAAAAGCAAAACTACCAGCATTTTCATCAAATCACTGATAATCATAAAAAGCCCCTGACTGAAAATACGGGCAATAGATTCAATATCCGAAACCGATCGGGTTACCAGCTGACCAACCGGAACCAAATCAAAATATTTCATTCTGAAACTTAAAATATGTTTGAACAGTTTATTTCGAATATCTTTTACAATATCCTGTCCGAGCCAGTTGGCCCAATACACAAAATAAAACTGAGAGAAAACCTCCATCAATAAAACAACTCCCATAAGGATAATGTACATTAACAAACCGTATTTATCATGCGTTTTAATATAACCATCAACAGTTTGTTTCAATAAGTACGGGCGAAGCGCTGCAAAAATCGATAATGAAATCGCAAAAACTATAACGCCGTAATAGCGCCATTTATAAGGTTTGGTATATTTTAGAATCCGTTTGAATAATCCGGTGTCAAATGCTTTTGCTTTCATTATATTTTTTAGGAGCTATTTCCTGCTTTTCACTTCAATCTTTTTTGTTTTTAAAGAAAAAACAAAAAAGGATTTCCGTTGCAATCAGGGCTATTTTATGATGTAATCGTAATAAATATCGGTTAAATATAAACCATGTGCCGGAACCGAAAAACCGGCTTTTTCTCTGCTTTTGCTCGCAATGATATTCTCAAAATCGGATAGTGTAATTTTATGTAATCCGATATTGATTAAAGTTCCCACAATTGCCCGAACCATATTTCGTAAAAAACGATTCGCTGAAATGGTAAAAACCAATTTGTCTTTTTCCTGCTTCCAGTACGCCTCAAAAACCGTGCAATCAAATGTATTGACATCGGTATTTACTTTCGAAAAACACTGAAAATCGGTATGCTTCAGTAAAATCTGCGCCGCTTCATTCATTAAATCAACATCCAGTTTCTGATTTACATACCAACTTAACCCTTCTAAAAACGGATTTTTAACTGTATTGATATGATATTCATAGGTTCTTTTGGTGGCATCAAATCGGCAATGTGCATCATCATGAACCGGAATCAGATTATAAACAGCTATATCTTTTGGTAAATACGAATTTATCTTATGCACTAAAACCGGAATATCAATTGATTTATCTAAATCAAAATGCCCGTACATTTCAGAAGCATGGACTCCCGTATCAGTTCTTCCGGCTCCCATAACATTTATGTCTGAATTTAATAAAACTGAAAGTGCTTTATTTAAAGTTTCCTGAACTGATGAAGCATTCGGCTGAAACTGCCAGCCATGGTAATGAGTTCCGTTATAGGCAAATTGAATAAAATATCTCATTGTGAGGGACAGAGGTTTTGAGTTGCAAAGGTACAAAGGTTTTTTTTAAAAGCCGCTACGGTTCTGAGGAGCTAAGGTTCTAAGTTTTTTTTATCGCAATTAATGTGTAGAGACACACAGCAGTGTGTCTTACGTCAGATTGGTAAATTGTATATAATTAAGTATAATATTTCCGATATATTTTAAAATCGATAAATATCCATTTCAATAAAATCTAAAAACAAAACTTAGAACCTTAGCAACTTAGAATCTCAGAACCTTTGTTAAAATCCTTTAAAACCGAAAATGCAAATCATAGTTTGTCCGGCTAAAAATCGTGTCAGAAATTGACAATTCCAACGATATAATTTCAGGCGTTTTTTAACATTTTTAAGAAGAAAATTCTAAATGTTAATTTTAAAAAGTTTTCATTTTAACATTTACTATTTCTCCTATGTTTGTACTATTAAATATCAAAAACTATGAATGAAATTACTTCTTACTGGTGGATAATTTTAATTTTATTTGCCATTGTTTTTTACAAATTTATTTTGCGTGTTTTCTTCGGAATGGTTATCGTTCCTGAAGATAGGATTGGTTTAGTGACCAAGAAATTCGTTCTGTTTGGGGCAGACAAATCATTGCCGGATGGTCGTATAATTGCTACAAAAGGCGAAGCGGGTTATCAGGCACAAACGTTGGCTCCGGGTTTATACTGGGGAATGTGGATCTGGCAATATTCAATCGATATGACCGGATTCACCCTTATTCCGGAAGGTAAAATCGGATTGGTTTTAAGTAAAGATGGAAAGGAAATTCCAACAGGGAGAATCTTGGCCAGAAAAGTAGAAAGTGACAATTTTCAGGATGCTACTGCCTTTCTGAATAATGGAGGTCAAAAAGGACGCCAGACGGCTTTTATTACTACAGGATCGTATCGTATCAATACTTTCTTGTTCGAGATTGTGATTGCAGATCAGATCAAGATTTATGAAAACATGATCGGTATCGTAACAGCCCTGGATGGAGAGCCAATTCCACAGGGGCAGATTGCAGGTAAATTTGTTGAGAACCATAATAATTTTCAGGATTTTGACAAGTTTCTGGAACAAGGAGGGAATCGTGGTTTACAGCCTCAGGTTATGTTGGCAGGTTCTTATTATATTAACACCTGGGGAATTTTAATTGAACAGAACCCGATGACTGATGTGCCTATTGGTTATGTTGGTGTAGTGATTTCTTATATTGGTGAAGACGGTCAGGATGTTACCGGAGATACTTTCAAACACGGAAACATCGTTTCAAAAGGACAAAGAGGTGTCTGGATGGAACCTTTTGGACCCGGTAAATATGCTTTGAATAAATATACAACAAAACTGGAACCTGTTCCAACAACAAATCTGGTTTTAAACTGGGCAAATGCACGAAGCGAATCTCACGATTTAGATAAAAATCTTTCTACGATTACAGTTCGTTCAAAAGACGGTTTTCCATTTAATCTGGATGTTGCACAAATTATTCACGTTCCGGCAAATGAAGCACCAAAGGTTATTGCACGTTTTGGAAGCATGAATAATCTGGTTTCTCAGGTTTTAGAGCCTACAATTGGTAACTATTTCAGAAACTCAGCTCAGGATAGTGATGTAATTTCGTTTCTTACAACCAGAAAGGAACGCCAGGAGTCTGCTAAAAATCATATTAAGTTAGTTCTTGACGAATATAACGTAAATGCAGTGGATACCCTAATTGGAGATATTGTTCCGCCGGATTCATTGATGAAAACTTTGACAGACAGAAAACTGGCAGAAGAAGAACAAAAAACCTATCAAACCCAAAAGCTGGCACAGGAACAGCGTCAGGGTATGGAAAAAGAAACCGCCATTGCCGATATGCAGAAAGAAATTGTACGTGCTTCTCAAAGTGTTGAAATCGCACAGCGTACTGCAGATGCTACAGTTAAGAAAGCAGAAGGGGATGCTACAAGTTTAAAACTGAATGTAAACGCAGAAGCCGAAGCAACAAAAATGCGAGCAAATGCTGAAGCTGAAGCAACTAAAGCAAGAGCAGGAGCACAGGCAGAAGCAACAAAACTGAACGCAAGTGCAGAGGCTGAAAGAATTTCAAAAACCGGTTTAGCCGAAGCTGAGAAAATTATGGCAATTGGTAAATCAACCGCAGAAGCGTATCAGCTTCAGGTAAGCGCAATGGGTGGTGATAACTTTACGCGTTATAAAGTAACCGAAGAAATTGGTAAAGGAAACATCAAAGTGATTCCGGATGTATTAATTTCAGGAAATGGCGGTTCTGATGGCTCTATCAGTGGTTTGTTAGGTTTGAAACTAATGGAAATGATGGATACCAAAGACACGAAAGATTTAAAAGACGTTAAAACCCAAAAGCCTAAAAATTAATTTTTTTTAGTAGAGACGCACAGCCGTGCGTCTAAATCAAAAATCAAAGATCCGATTGTGAAAGCAATTGGATTTTTTTTGATAAATAGTATTAGTAAAATCTGAGTATCTTAGCACCTCAGAATCTTAGTTTTTCAGAATGAAAAAAATCCTCCTCCTTTCCGATACGCACAGTCATATTGACGACATCATTTTAAAATATGCAGCACAGGCAGATGAAGTCTGGCATGCGGGAGATATTGGGGATTTAAACGTTACAGATACTTTAAAAAAACTAAAACCATTGCGTTGTGTTTATGGAAATATCGATAATGCTGAGGCAAGATTGGAATTTCCGCTTCATAACAGGTTTATGAGTGAAAATGTTTCGGTCTGGATTACACATATTGGTGGTTATCCCGGAAAATACAATCCGAATATCAGGGAAGAGATGGTTGCAAACCCACCTAAATTATTCATCTGCGGACATTCGCACATTCTGAAAGTAATGTTTGACAAAAAAAACAATTTATTACACATGAATCCGGGAGCTGCGGGAAAAAGCGGTTTCCATCAAATGCGAACCATGCTTCGTTTTGTGATTGATGGTGACAAAATCAAAGATCTAGAAATTATAGAAATTGGCAAAAGAGCTTAATTAATCATTCAGGGGTACATTAATTATAATGGAAGTTCCCTGATAGATCTTTGAGGTTACATTAAAATGTCCATTGAGGTTATTTATTCTCGCCCTGATCTGATTAAGTCCGAAGCCTTCAACAAAATTAAATTTATTGGTATCAAATCCTTTTCCGTTATCTGTAATTTCAATAATCATTTCGTCGTCATTTTCCATTAACGAAACAATTGCTTTACTAGCCTTACTATGCTTGATGATATTATTTAGAAGTTCAGAAATGATATAGTAAATCCTGGTTTCAAACTGTTCTGTGTATCTTTTTTTAATTGGAATAGTATTTCGAAACTCAAAAAGTAAAGTCGAGTTAGAGTATTTTTCACATAAATCATCCAAAGCATATAATAATCCGAAACGAACCAAAAGAGTAGGTAGCAAATCATGCGAAAGATCCCTAACCTTATCATGGGTTTCATCCAGAATAAATTTCGTTTTTATGATCTCATCAGAAACAGGATTATTTTGTGCTAAAAACACATTAAGATGCATTCCTGCTGATGATAATGATGCACTAATGGTATCGTGCAAAAATAAAGCAACTTTTTTTCTTTCGCTTTCCTGCCCATCTATACTGGCATTGATTAAATTTTGGTGTATTTTATTCTGAATATTTTTAATCTTGTTTTTTTGTTTCAGTTTGGCGTTCTGGAGAAAAAAGTAAAAAAGAATTGTTATGATGATAAATAGCATAATAATGACTCCAAAAACCTTCATATGACGGGATTGTTCTTCCTGTAATAATTTTTGTTTGTTCTTGTATTCTGTTTCGATTTTATCAACTTCTCTTTTAAATTCATCCAGTTCAAGATTGACACCAATTAGTTTTGTTTTTTTTTGTTTTGCCAAAGCAAGGATTTCATCAGTAAGCCGATTAAATTCTAATATGTTTTCATAAGCCTTTTTATAATTTTTGTTTTTAAATAAAAAAGCAGCATATTTTTTATGTGTTATCGATAGATCTAATTTTTCGTCATTTTCATTGCCTAATCGAATCGCTCTTAAGAAGTGAAAATTTGCTTTTAAGGTATCATTTATATGGTCATAATAAACACCGTTTAACATATTTAATGCAACGTATGTTGATTCGTCTCCATATTGTTTAAATTGATTTAGATATTTCAGATATTGCAAGCCTTTATTAAAATTCTTAATCTCAAAATAAGCCCAGCTTAAGTTAAGTTTTCTAATAAAAATTAGTGAGGTATCGGATGAATTATTACAATATCGAAGAGCTTTCTCGTAATGGAATATTCCTTTTTGATATTGATTTCTTTCGAAAAAATAAATATTTGCTAAATTATTATTAATCCTGCCTTTGAAGATGCTATTATCTGTTTTATTGATGTAGTATAGAGCTTTTATGTAAAAAGGGAATGCTTTATCCGGCATAAGTAAATCATCAAAATTTACTCCAATTAAATTGTAACTTCGTGCGATTAAATAATTATTATTGATTTTAATAGCATATTTTAAAGCGGCTCTTGATTGTGTTAAAGATTTTTCATGATTATTAAACTTCCAGTATTTTGTCGCTTCATTTAATAGTTTATCAATTTCGTCTTTTGAAATTATCTTACTTTGACAATAAAAGTTATTGCTAAAACAAGTTAGTAATATGAAGAGTAATGAAATAATTCGAATTTTACGCATTTAATAAATAGGATAGCTTTTAAGATGTTCCTTTAGGAAATTTTATTCAAATATAATAATTGAATTTATTCTTATTAAAAAAATGTAACTATTTAGAATTCAGTATTAATTTTTTTATATAATAATGCAGTAAAGAAATATAAAAAGAAAGCTTAAACTTGCTCAAAAATACTTTTAAACTCATATAATATCCGCTCAATTAATCGTAAATCCTCAGTAATAATTTCTGCATTTCCTTTCATTTCCTGTTGAAAAACGATTTGTTTATGATAGGAAGTCGTTAAGCCATTGGGCAGTGTTACATCAAGAAATAAATTTCCATCCTTATCGGGTACCAGAGAAATGTTTTTAATTTTTCCTTGTAAAACACCAAATTGGCTGTCCGGAAAATTTGCCAGGCGAATATTAACTCTTTGACCCGTTTTTATTTTTCCTGAATTTAAAGCAGGAGCTTTTGCTTTTCCGATAAAACTGTTTTTGGCATAGGGAATAACAGAGAAAACATTATCACCTGTGGTTATGGTTTGGTTTTCTGTCCAAACCTGCAAAAAAGTTACCACACCGTTTACAGAAGATTTTAAGGTGTAAGCAAGTTCCCAGTCTCTGATCACTTTTTTTAACTGATAAAAAGATTGTGATACGCCGCGTTCAAGATTAACTTCTTCTTTGGTGCTGTTTATTTCTGAGTTCTGACTTGATTTTTTATTGTCTATCAGAGAGGATTTTAGCTGAGAAATTGACGACAAAAGGCTTTTATAATTTTTTTGTGACTGAAGAAAACTTAATTTACGGGTTTCTATTTCCTGGGCAGAAATTATTCCTTTATTGAATAAAATTTCATAGCGGGAAATTTCATTTTTTTGTAGTTCCAATTCTCCTTCGTTGATTTTCTTTTGCTGCAACAGGATTTCTAATCTTTCTTTTATCTGGATATTTTCAGAATGTTGTGCCCTGTTTTCAATTTCAAAAGGATGCAGTTTTTTGTTTAATTCCTTTGCCTGATAGTCTTTTTGGAAAAGGGCAAAAGCATTTTCTATTTCTCCGAGCTGTAAGTTTTTTAATAATGCAAAAGGAAATTCTTTTTTAGGATCATTAATATTATACTGGTTTACAATATTTTTTAATAAAAAAACATCTTTATAATTTGCGGTATTTTCTATAACAGCAAGCGTACTGTTTTTAGAGATTATAGCTTTATTTTTTACTAAAATTGCCTCAATGCGTCCGGTAGATTTGGCTACAATTTTCTCAGGCGGGATGTGCGTAGTAATTACAATTTCTGTATTCACAACATCGGGGTACTTAATGAGCCAGGAAACAAAGAACAGCATTAATATGATTACAAATAGTAAAACACTGCCCCATCGGATCATCCAATGAGGTACTTTGCTTAAGATATCTTGGACTTCTTCGCTTCTTAATTCAAATGTTGTATTTTCTGCCATGATTAATTTCCTAACTGTAATTGATTTTTAACCAATTCAAAATAATTTCCTTTTTGTTCCACTAATGAAGAGTGAGACCCTATTTCTATAATTTTTCCTTTATCTAAAACCACAATCTGGTCAGCATTCATAACTGTACTCAAGCGATGTGCGATTACTACGACAGTTTTGTTTTTGAAAAAAATATCCAGTTTATGCATGATTTTTTTCTCATTATTGGCATCTAAAGCTGAAGTGGCTTCATCAAAAAACAAAATCTCAGGATTTTTATAAACTGCTCTTGCGATTAACAGTCGCTGTTTTTGCCCGGTACTCATTCCTAATCCTTCAGCACCTGTTTTGGTATTATATCCCAGCGGAAGTTCACTAATGTATTCTTTAATATTGGCTACATCTGCAGCATACACGAGTCTTTCTTTATTAATCTGATCCTCACCAAATGCAATATTATTAGCAATCGTGTCGCTAAAAATAAAACCTTCCTGCATTACTGCTCCTATATTTGATCTCCAGGCTTTCTGAGAGATATTTTTAAGATTAGAATGACCAATTGTTATCTTTCCTTTTTCGGGCTCATAAAACTTAAGCAGTAGTTTCATTAAGGTTGTTTTACCGCTTCCGCTGGTTCCAACTATGGCGGTTATTTTATTAGCAGGTATTACAAGGTTCAAATTATCCAGTACAGGACTATCAGATCCTAAATATCTATAAGTAAGATTCTTTATTTCAATATCAGAATCAACAGGAACATCATTCGTCTGGTGAATTTCTTGTTGGGTCTCGTCTTCTTTTTCGTGAATTTCGGATAATCTTGCTAATGATATTTTTGCGTCCTGAAGTTCTCGTACAAATTCAATAAGCTGCGTAATAGGTCCGTTTAAACTCCCCACAATAGAGCTGATTGCGAGCATCATTCCCAGGGTAATTGAACCGTCAATTACTAATTTGGCAGATAAAAAAAGGATAAAAATATTTTTGAGTTCATTAATAACAGACGATCCGATGGTTTGCCACTGTTCTAAAATTAATCCTTTTATAGAAACTCTGAAAAGTCTTGCCTGAACATATTCCCAGCCCCAACGTTTCTGCTTTTCTGCATTATGTAATTTGATCTCCTGCATTCCGTTTATAAGTTCTATTACTTTGCTCTGTTCCTGTGATACTTCTGTAAAACGTTTGTAATCAAGTATTTCTCTTCTTTTTAAGAATAGCGTAATCCATCCGAAGTACAAAGCACTTCCAGTAAAAAAGACTAAAAATACTTTTAGATTAAAATAAGCCAGTACTCCCCCAAGAATGAACATGTTAATTATAGAAAATAATAAATTTAAGGAGGATGTTGTCAGGATTTTTTCTATTCTGTGATGATCATTTATTCGCTGTAAAATATCTCCCGTCATTCGGGTATCAAAAAATGAAATAGGCAAATTCATTAGTTTGATGAAAAAGTCTGAAATTAACGAAATATTTATTCTGGTAGAAAGATGCAGTAATATCCAGCTTCTGATAAGTTCTAAACCAGTTTTTCCGGCAAAAAGGAATAGCTGTGCAAAAAGGATTAAATAAATAAAATGGATGTTTTGATTTTGTATACCAATATCAACAATACTCTGGGTTAAGAAAGGAAAAATAAGCTGCAATATACTGCTAGCCAGTAAGCCTATACCTAATTGTGTCAAAAATGATTTATAAGGAAGAACATATCGGGATAAAATGCCTAAGCCTAATCTGTGATTCTGTTCTTTGTCAAAATCCGACTGAAAAAAAATAGGTGTTGGCTCCATCAATAAAGCAACTCCTTCCTGAGTTTGATCATCGGCATTATTCCCTATCCAGAATCTTAAAAAATCTTTCTTGTCGTATTCAATTAAGCCAAAAGCAGGGTCAGAAATATAGTAGGTTCCCTTTTTTATTTTATAAAGTACTACATAGTGTTTTTTATTCCAGTGTACAATACAAGGCAGCGGCGCTTCTTGTAATTTTTGTAGATTTAATTTAACACCTAGTGTCCTAAAATTAATTTTCTCTGCGGCATCACTTAAGAAAAACAGGTTACTTCCCTGACGGGTGGTTTCGCTAATATTTCTTAAATCTTGTATACGGATGGTTTTACCGTAATGTTTGGCTATTATTTTTAAACAAGTGGGGCCGCAGTCTTTAAAATCGGCCTGTTTATAATGGGGAAATTTTTTCAATTTAATATACGATTAAATCATTGTCGAAAATAGTTTATCTATGTGTGTACAAAAATAGGGTATTTACTTTCTGAAATTTGTACAAACAGTTTTTTTTCTGGTTAATATTTTTATTGTTTTTTATGTTTTTTTATTGTTTTAACTTTTTGTGTAAAAATATTTTATTAAATAATGTTTATTGTAATTAAAAATATAGTATTATTGTGTGTTAGTTGTTTTGTCAGATATTAGGTGTTGTGATAAAACTAATAAAAAAGACATATTTCTCAAGTGTCTGATAATGATTGAGATATTTTAAATTGAATTTTAACCCAAAAAATTATGTCAAAAAGATTTTTAGAAACAGCAGAAATGCAGGATTTAGCAGGAAACGAACAAAAAAAGTTCTTTTTTACCGATGAAAAAGAAGAACAAAAAGAGGAAGAACAAAAAGAGGAAGAAGAAATAGCAGAAGATGAGAGGGGTAGAAAAGGCGGGAAAACAGAGGCTTAATATTAAAAAAATTAGTACGAAGTTAAGAAATTGAAATTCTCTGTTTTTTTAAGGGATTAAAACTTTAATTTTTGCACGGCTCGTATCATTTTTTTTTAAACTATAAGAGTTTATAAACCAATTAAAACCATAGAATTATGTTAGAAAAATTTTTAGAAGTAGAAGGAGTAGAAGTGTTGGCAGGAAAGGAGCAGCAAAGTATTGTTGGAGGAGAAAATGTTGAAGATGGGAGGGGAAGAAATGGCGGGAAAGCTGATGCATAATACTAATAGTTATTAATAGTATTTTTTAAAATTAAAGCTAAAAAGGCATTGTAATATTTAAACTAAATAAAATCATAAAATTATGTTAGAAAAATTTTTAGAAGTAGAAGGAGTAGAAGAATTGACAGGAAAAGAACAAAAAAGTATTGTTGGAGGAGATGATGATAGAAAAGGTGGTAAAGTAGAAGTTTAAATAAAATAGTTTATTAAAATCAACTTCTGAAAAGAGTTGAAAGTAAACAAGATAATATTTATCATTTGTATTAAACAAAGAAACGCTTCTATATAGAAGCGTTTCTTTGTTTAATTTACCCGTTTAAAGGAACACTAATCGTAATTGAAGTTCCCTGATTGATTTTAGATATAACATTAAAAACTCCGTTCAGGTTATTTATTCGGGCTTTGATCTGATTAAGCCCAAACCCTTCAACAAAATTAAAATCATTGGTGTCAAATCCTTTTCCGTTATCAGTAATTTCAATCGTCATTTCGTGCTGTTTTTCTTGTAATAAAACAACTGCATTATGGGCTTCACTATGTTTAATAATGTTGTTTAAAAGTTCAGAAACAATATGATAAATTCTGGTTTCAAATTGTTCTGGATATCTTTTTTTAATTGGTATAGTATTCCTGAAATCAAAATGTAAAGTTGAATTAGAGTATTTTTCACATAAATCATCCAAAGCATATAATAATCCAAAACGCACCAATAGAGTAGGAAGCAGGTCGTGTGAAAGGTCTCTTACCTTATCATGAGTTTCATCCAGAATAAATTTTGTTTTTATGATTTCGTCAGAAATGGGATTGTTTTGTGCCAAAAATACGTTGAGATGCATACCTGCAGATGACAGCGAAGCACTAATGGTATCATGCAAAAACAATGCGACTTTTTTTCTTTCACTTTCCTGTCCGTCAATACTGGCATTGATTATATTTTGATGTATTTTATTTTCAATATTTTTAATCTTGTTTTTTTGTTTAAGCTTTGTATTTTGATAAAAGAAGTAAAAAAGAATTGTGATGAATAAAAATAGGGAGAGAGTGATTATGAATATTTTTTGATTGCGTTTTTTTTCTTTATGAAATAATTGTTCCCTGTTTTTATACTCGATGCCCATTTTATCTATCTCGCGTTTAAATTCATCAATTTTAAGATTGATTCCGGCGATTTCTGTTTTACGGGCTTTATCTTGAAGGGCAATCTTGCTGTTTGTTTTATCGTAAGCATTGAGGTTTATGTAAGCCTTTTTATAATTTCCATTTTTGAATAAAAAACGGGCGTATTCCTGATAAATAAAAGATAAGTCTGTATCTTCATCATATTTGATGGCATTTTTGATCCCCTGATTAAAATTGTAATCTGCTTTTTGATTGTTTTTCTTGAAATCGTGGTACATACCATTGAGCAAATACGTAACAGCTAAGGTAGTTGCAGAACCATGTTTTTTGTGTGCATTGATGTAATTTAGATAAGGTGTTCCTTCAGGAAAATTTCCGACATCAAAGTATGCCCACGCAATGTTAAGGTTGGTCATGAAAATTTGGGCAGAATCTTTTGTTGCCCGACTGAAATAGAGAGATTTTTTATAATATGAAACACCTTTTCCGTATTCTTTTTTGTCGAAACAATAAATGTTTCCAATGTTGTTGTAAAGCCAGTTTTGCAATTCTAAATTATTGGCTTTTTCAGCATATATTAGACTTTTTTTATAATAAAATAAAGCTTTTTCGGGTTCAGTGATACCATCAAAGTTGGCTGCTATTGTATTGTAGGCCTTTCCTATTAAATTATTGTTTTCTGATAGGAGTGCATGATTTAAAAGCAGCCTGGCCTGAAGTAAGGATTTTTCGTAATTCTCTTTGTGCAGATTTACTGTTGCTTCGTTATAAAGCTTTAACAGTTCTTTTTCAGTATAGCTTTTTTTTTGTCCGACAGTAGTAGCTACAGAAAGTACAAGTATGCAAAAAGATATAAAATAACGATGAATATGCATATTAAAGATTTAGGCGGATAAAATTGTATTTTAAAAACTTTAAAATGAAATTCATAATTAGTTGAAGAGTATTGTTTTTTCGATAATCGGTTGGTTTAATTTTTTGAATGATTTAGGATTTTATCAAATTGTTTTTAATAGCATATTTTACCAGCCCAATAGTGTTTTTGGTCTGTAATTTTTTCATGATATTTTTACGGTGGGTTTCTACTGTATTTGTACTGATGAATAATTGTTCGCTAATTTCTTTTCCACTGTATTCGAGCGAAATTAGAGTCACAATTTCTAATTCACGGCTAGTCAGAATAGAGTTTTCAGGAAAATTATTTTTGTTTAATTTAGGGTTGTTTTCTGTAAAAGTGTTGAAAATTTTCTCTCTTACAGAGTTGCAAAAATATTCTTGTCCCTGATTTACAGCATCAACGGCTTCAATAATATTTTCGCCGGCGCATTTTTTGGTAAGATAGCCGCTGGCACCCAGATTCATAACTTCCTTGATGATTTTTAAATCATCATAGCTCGACAAAATAATAACTTTGCAAGGGAATCCTTTTTGCTGAAATTCTTTTAATACTTCGATACCGTCTTTTTCCGGCATGCTTAGGTCAAGTATTAATATTTGGGCATTGTTGGCTGTTACTTCTTCATGGATGGTCAAACCATTTGAAGATGAGCCTACAATTTCAAAATCCGGGACAGTGGTTAATAAGTTTGTTAAGCCGTCAATGAGAACCAAATGATCGTCTGCTAAATGTATTTTTATTTTTTGTGTCATATATTGATTAGAAAATAGCGATGTAAAATTATATAAAAACTATTTATAAATGCTTTGTTTTTTCTGTTTTTTTGCATATTTTACAGGGAATTAGTTAAACATGTGTACAAAAAAACCCGAATTTCACAATTCGGGTTCTCTTCGCGCAATAAACTAAGTTTATAGGTTTATCTCAAACGATCCACAGATTTTACAAGATCTTCGTCCTTTTTGATGGCCTTATTAGCTAAAACTAATAACACGATAGCGACAATAGGAAGAAACATCCCAATACCTTTCTCAGAAACAGCATTCACTGTTTCTCCAGATAAATTTAGCGAACGGTAAACAAATAATCCTAATAAAATTAAATTTAATATGATGTTCAGCCTGCCCATAACAAACTGATTTTGTCTCTTTTTGAATGAAATAATACTAATTAGTGTCAGCATAGTGCTTAGCCCTAATATGATAGTGTAAAGCTGACTCTCCATGAAATAAAATGCTTTACCATTATTTAATGTCCAAAGTGGGGTAAAAAATAGTAACACACCTGTAATTAAAAAGGTAAGAATTAAATATACTGTCTGAATTCGTTGTAGCATGATTTGAAATTGTTTTACAAAAATATATTTTCTTTTTTATAAATACTATTGTGTGATAAAATTTTATTCGTATTATTGCATCGTAATACCGTAAGCACTTCATACTGCGGTCAATCCTAAATAATTATCTACTCTGTCTTTTTTACAGTATTTCCTTAAAATCAATTAAATTCATAAAACAATTCATGTTTGATATTTCTGCATTAAAAGAAATGAAGCTTTCTGAGCTTCAAGAAATAGCTAAATTAGCTAAAACGATAAAAATTAATGGTGTCAAAAAAGATACTTTGATCAGTCAGATTTTAGCGCATCAGGAAGCGACAGTAGAGCCGCCTGTACCTGCTGTGGCAAATGCAGAAATAGTTGAAGATAAGCCCAAAAGAGCAAGAATTACTCCTGCTAAAAAGACAGCAGCCAATAAAAATGCTCCTGTTTTAGAGTTTGATAAAGTAGAAGAACCACGTGAGGAAATACAAACTCCGATTGTTTCAAAAGCAAATACTAAAAATCAGCCAAAGCCAAAAACAGAGGAAGTTGTTGAAAATAAAGGAGTTGCTGATAATGAAGTTGTAACAGAGAAAAAAGAGCCGAAAATCGTTAAGTTTAATAAATCTGCTTATGAAAAAAAGGTTGCTTTACAAAAAGAGAAAGAAGCAGCAAAAGAGGTAAGCGTTGAAGAAAAAGCAGAAACAGAAACGGAAACAAATGTTTCAGCTCCGGTAACTGAAAAGACAGAAGGAAATGCTCCGGTAAAAAAGATTAATCCTAATCAGAATAAAAACCAAAACCCGAATCAAAATCCAAATCCAAATCAGAACGGGAATGGTAATAATGGAAATCAGAATCCAAACCATAAAAATAAAAAGAATAATAATAACTTCAGGGATTCAGATTTTGAATTTGACGGAATTATCGAAAGTGAAGGTGTTCTGGAAATGATGCCTGACGGTTACGGGTTCTTACGTTCATCAGATTATAATTATTTAGCTTCTCCTGACGATATTTATTTGTCAACTTCACAAATCAGATTATTCGGTTTAAAAACCGGGGATACCGTTAAGGGAGTTGTTCGTCCTCCAAAAGAAGGTGAGAAGTTTTTCCCTTTGGTTCGTGTTCTTAAAATTAATGGTCACGATCCGCAGGTAGTTCGCGACAGAGTTTCTTTTGAACACCTGACGCCAGTTTTTCCTTCAGAAAAATTTAAATTAGCCGAAAAAGGCAGTTCTGTATCAACCCGAATTATTGATTTATTTTCTCCAATCGGAAAAGGACAGCGTGGTATGATAGTCGCACAACCGAAAACCGGTAAAACAATGTTACTAAAAGACATTGCCAATGCGATTGCAGCCAATCATCCTGAAGTTTATCTAATCGTTCTTTTGATTGATGAACGTCCTGAGGAGGTTACAGATATGCAAAGAAGTGTACGCGGAGAAGTTATTGCTTCAACTTTTGACAGAGAGCCACAGGAGCATGTGAAAATTGCAAATATCGTACTTGAAAAATCAAAACGTCTGGTAGAATGTGGTCATGATGTAGTAATTTTATTAGATTCGATTACACGTTTGGCAAGAGCTTATAATACTGTTCAGCCAGCGTCAGGAAAAGTATTAAGTGGAGGTGTTGATGCTAATGCGCTTCAAAAACCAAAACGTTTCTTTGGAGCTGCCAGAAATGTTGAAAACGGTGGTTCGTTAAGTATTATTGCAACAGCATTGACAGAAACTGGTTCTAAAATGGATGAGGTTATCTTTGAAGAATTTAAAGGTACCGGTAACATGGAACTTCAGTTGGATCGTAAAATTGCAAACAAACGTATTTTCCCTGCAATCGATCTTACATCATCAAGTACACGTCGTGATGATTTATTGTTAGACGAAAAAACATTACAAAGAATGTGGATTATGCGTAAATATCTTTCTGATATGAACCCGGTAGAGTCAATGGATTTTGTAAATGATCGTTTTAAGAAAACAAAAAATAATGAAGAGTTTTTGATTTCGATGAATGACTGATAAAGTTACTAAGTTGCTGAGGGACTAAGTTTCTAAGACTTTTACGTTGAGATTACTATAATATAAAAAAGGGATGAGTTTTAACTTATCCCTTTTTTTAAACTTAGAACCTTAGCAACTTAGTACCTTAGAGCCTATTTTTTATCCACTAACGGTCTGTTTTCTCTATTAGCTAGTTCCCAGGCAACAACAAACGCTAATTTTGTTCTTTTTGTTAAAGCATCGTATTCGATTTTTTCTGCTATATCGTCTTTACCATGGTAATCTTCGTGAACGCCGTTAAAAAAGAAAACCGCCGGGATACCATGTTTAGCAAAGTTATAGTGATCAGAACGCTCGTAAAAATGGTTTGGATCTTTAGGATCGTTGAATTTGAAATCTAAATCCATTTTGATGTATTTGTCATTTTGTGACACTACAGCATTATGTAAATCTGATGATAATCTGTCCGCTCCAATTACATATACATAATTGTTTGTTTTAGCATGTTCTACATCACGACGACCAATCATATCAATATTAATGTCGGCTATTGTATTGGCGATAGGAAATAAGGGATGTTCAGAATAGTAACGTGAACCATGCAAACCGTGTTCTTCACCTGTTACGTGCAGGAATAAAATAGAGCGTTTTGGTCCGTGGCCTTCTTTTTTAGCTTTTGCAAAAACTTTTGCCATTTCTAATAAGGCTACCGTTCCGGAACCATCATCATCTGCACCATTATAAACCTCACCATTTTGAATACCAACATGATCATAATGAGCTGAGATCACTAAAACTTCATCCGGTTTTTCAGAACCTTCAATGTATGCCCAGATATTCTCTGAATCCTGTAAGTTTTCATTGCGTCTGGCATTTAGGTAAGATGCCGGAATGTGCTGGTAATAATCTGTAGCACCTTTTGGAAAAGAGATTCCATTTTTTTTGTATTGCCCGATCATGTAAAGTCCTGCTTTCTTTTGTCCTTTAGAACCGGTTTCACGGCCTTCCATTTCATCAGAAGCTATTGTGTAAAGCATTGTTTTCAAGTTTTTTTCGGAAATTTTTTCAATGTATTTAGAAGGATCCGAATTGTCCTTAGAGGAAACACTTTGGGTGTTTTTACATGAAAATGCAGCAGCTATTAAAAATAGAACTAAAAGTTTTTTCATTTGTGTTTAATGTAAATTGATGAAAATGTATAAAATATAGAAAATGAGTAAAAATAGAATAAAAATAAAGTTTATAACAAATAATGTTACGCTTTTAACAAATGAAACAATTCTGCTTTCTCCATAAAAGCGGTGATGTGCAGGATAGAAATAATAGCACATCCAAAGTCCTCCGAAAAAATTAGTGATGTTTGATATAAAACTGATGGGACTCTCATCTCCAAATAATCCAATTAGTTTTTGAATAATGAATAGAATCAGAAAAATCAATAGTAAAAAAGAGAAATAATGGAGTGTAAATATTCCATGATCAAAATAATACCATCTTTTTTTGTCATGAAACAGCCATAAAAAGAAGGCGAAAAAAGGCATAATTATAAAAAGAATTTTTGGGATATTGTGAAAGAAAGATTCGATGAATTTTTCAAGGATTTCGTCTTTTGTATTATGTTCGGTAACTGTTGAAATCTTTTGGTAAATCCAATATTCAAATGCAGATAACTTTTCTTTTTCCGGTCCATATTTTTGAATCGAATCGATTTCCTTCATTGATTTAAATCCTAAATCTATTTTTTCATTAGAAATTGCTTCTTCTTTGTTGGTTTCTGTTTTTTCTGTAGAAATGTCTTTTTCATTTACTTTATTAGGAAACATAGCAAGCGAAAGAAAAGTAATAAAACTGATAAAAATATAGAGCCGTACAGGAGCCAGATAAGAAAGTCTTTTTCCGGAAAGATATTCTTTAGTTAAAGTTGCCGGCTTAAAAAGCAGATTTCGAATCGTTTTCCAAAAAGCATTTTCGTAATGTGTCAGATCTTCAAAAAAGTGAATGAACAAATGATGAAATGTTTTTCTGCTGTCCGAATTCTCTTGTCCACAATTGGGACAAAACTTTTGCTCTACAACATGACGGCAGTTGAGGCAGGTTTTATCTTCTCTGATTTTATTATGCGACATTGATTTTTGGTTTAGTTTTGGTTGGTTTATTAGTTTACTTTTTAAGTACCTCGTTCAGAAAAAGCTGTAAATGCTCAAAAGAACGTTTTGCAGCTACGGCATTGTAAGCAGCTCCTTTTGAGTTGTCGTTTCCTGCTTCAGGATTTGTGAATGAATGTACTGAATTTGCATAATAAATCATTTGCCAGTCGGCTTTGGTATCACGCATTTCCTGCTGAAAAGCAGCTATTTCTTCTTTTGAAACAAATGGATCGTCAGCGCCATGACAGGCTAAAACTTTGGTTGTGATAGTTTCAGATGGTCTCGTTGCATCTTTGCCTAAACCGCCATGAAAAGAAACGACTCCTTTTAAATTCAGATGTGCGCGGGCAGCTTCTAAAACTCCGGTTCCGCCAAAACAATAGCCAATAGCCGCAATATTATCGGCATTTGCACCAGATTTGATTAATTGATCTAAAGCTAACTGAATACGTTTTTGATACGCTTCATAATTCTTTTTGTAAAAACCTGCCTGCTTACCTGCTTCGGAAGTGTTTTTAGGATAATTTCCTTCTCCATAAATATCAGCTATAAAAACGGTATAACCCAGTTTTGATAAATTTTCGGCAATTTCTTTTGAAGCATTGTCAATTCCAAGCCAGGCTGGCAAAAGCAAAATTCCCGGATTTTGACTGCTTTTTTTTGCAGATTTTATAGATAATCCGTTTAAAACCTGATTACCATCGCTGTATTTTACGGCTTTTAACTGGGCGTTCATAGTACTGAAGAATAAGGAAATAACTAAAATTAAGAATGTTGATTTTTTCATGATTTTTTTACAATTTATAACAAATATCTAAAATATAATCGTACAAAAAAACCTCAAAAGGGTTTTCTTTTGAGGTTTTTGAAAAGGAATTAAAATATTGAAAATTAAAATTTTAAATGTAATATGTGAAGTTTTAAAGGGTAATGTTTCTTTTAAAAGCACATCCCAATTCTACAATAGAATCGGTTTTGGCAATGCCTGAAATCCGGTCTATTTTTTCGTAAAGAATATTACGCATGTGCTCGTGATTTTTGGCTATGATTTTTATATAAAGTGTAAAAGAACCTGTAACATAATAACACTCCGTAATTTCAGGAATTTGTTTTAAAGCTTCAATAATCCTTTCTGAATCCGAATCTTTATTGAGTGTAATTCCGGTAAAAGAAGCCCAGTCATAACCGATTCTTTTTTCGTTAACCAAAGGTTTTATCCCTGAAATGATACCCTGTTCTGTTAAGCGATTTACCCGTTGATGCACCATAGTATTTGAGATTTTCAGATTTGCTGCAATGGTTGAAAAAGCCATTCTGCCGTCTTTTTCCAGTTCCTTGATAATTTTGATGTCAAATTGGTCTAATGAATCCATTTTTGCATTGTTTAGAATTAAAATTGACTTTTAATTTGGTTTTATTTTTTAAAATTGACTTTTTAAATGTAAATTAAAGTCAAAAGTATGGCTTTTTATTGTAAAATAAAATAATATAATTAATTTTGGAAAAGATAAAAAACAGAAAATCATGGAACAGACTAAACAAATTCTTTCTTCTAAGTCAGAAGCTTTAGTGGAGAAAGAAAACAAATACGGAGCTCATAATTATCATCCGCTTCCTGTAGTTTTAGACAGGGGAGAAGGTGTCTATGTCTGGGATGTGGACGGAAAGAAATATTACGATTTCCTTTCGGCTTATTCTGCCGTAAACCAGGGACATTGCCATCCTAAAATTGTAGGAGCAATGGTTGATCAGGCACAAAAACTGACCTTGACTTCACGTGCTTTTTACAATGATAAATTAGGAAATTACGAAGAATATGTAACCAACTATTTTGGTTTTGATAAAGTTCTCCCGATGAACACAGGTGCCGAAGCGGTAGAAACAGCTTTGAAACTTTGCAGAAAATGGGCTTATGAAGTAAAAGGTATTCATGAAAACCTGGCACAAATTATTGTTTGCGAGAATAATTTTCATGGAAGAACCACCACTATCATTTCTTTTTCGAATGATGAAAGTGCCCGCAAGAGTTTTGGTCCTTTTACAGAAGGTTTTATAAAAATTGAATATGATAATCTGGAGGCTTTGGAAAAAGCGCTGGAGTCATCAAAAAATATTGCCGGTTTCCTGGTAGAACCCATTCAGGGAGAAGCAGGAGTTTACGTTCCGTCTGAAGGATTTTTGGCGAAAGCAAAAGCACTCTGCGAAAAACATAATGTATTGTTTATTGCTGATGAAGTTCAGACGGGAATTGCGCGTACAGGAAAGCTTTTAGCAGTGCACCACGAAAACGTACAGCCTGATATTTTGATTTTAGGAAAGGCAATTTCCGGCGGTGTTTATCCAGTTTCGGCGGTTTTGGCAAATAACGAAATCATGAATGTGATTAAACCGGGACAACACGGATCTACTTTTGGAGGAAATCCGGTTGCAGCTGCTGTTGCGATTGCGGCCCTTGAAGTGGTGAAAGAAGAAAAACTGGCTGAGAATTCAGAACGCCTGGGAATTATTCTGAGAAAAGGATTAAACGAAATTGCCGAACGTAACAATTTAATTACACTGGTTCGCGGAAAAGGTTTGCTAAATGCGATTGTAATCAATTCTGATGAAGAATCAGATCTGGCGTGGGAAATCTGCCTGAAATTCAGAGATAATGGTTTGCTGGCTAAACCAACTCACGGAAACAAAATTCGTCTGGCTCCACCTTTGGTCATTACAGAAGATCAAATTAAAGAATGTCTTGCTATTATTGAAAAATCTTTGAATCATTTCAGGTCTTAAGGACTTCGTGTCTTAGCCCAGATGGGAACGGCATCCTTTTTATGGCTCCTTTAGCCATAAAAAGATATAGTGGACAGCTGGAAATTGCTCCTGAAAATTATTAATGATGTTTTGATTGTCATTTCGACGAAAGGAGAAATCACACGAGAAACTCTACAAAGATTGGCGATATTCTGGATGGAATTTCTAGTGTGATTTCTCCCAAAAAGGTCGAAATGACAAAAAACACAAAAAGGCGATTGCATAAACAATCGCCTTCTGTTTATAATTGCTTAAAATATCAAAAAAAGCAATTATTAGGATGAGTTATTCACTCTGTATCATTAAAATCTAACTTTTTTAAGTTCCCATAAAGTCTCAATAAATTTATCGACATCCTGAGTAGTGTTGTAAAAAGCCAGTGAAGGGCGAACGGTAGTTTCTACTCCCAATCGGCGTAAGATTGGCTGAGCACAATGATGACCTGTTCTTACAGCGATTCCTTCTTTGTTTAAAGCCTGACCCACTTCATCATTTGAATAACCTTGCAGATTAAAAGAAAGCACACTTGCCTTATTAGCAGCAGTTCCTATCAATCGAACACCCGGAATTTCTTTCAGGAGTTTTGTGGCATATTCCAACAAATAATGTTCGTACTGACCGATGGCGTTGATGCCGATTTTTGTCACATAATCAATAGCGGCTCCAAGTCCAATAGCATCGGCGATATTACCGGTTCCGGCTTCGAAACGATTCGGTGCTTTGTGGTATTTTATTTCCTCAAAAGTGACATCCTGAATCATGTTCCCGCCTGATTGGTATGGCTGCATATCGTTTAGTAAATCTTCTTTTCCGTATAAAACACCAATTCCGGTTGGACCAAATATTTTGTGACCGGAAAAAACCAGCCAGTCGGCATTTAAATCCTGTACATCTACTTTCATATGCGAAACAGATTGCGCTCCATCCAGTAAAACCTTGGCTCCGACAGCCTGTGCCATTTCGACCATTTTTTTGGCTGGTGTTACGGTTCCGAGTGCGTTTGAAACCTGAGTAAAAGCGACAATTTTAGTTTTTGAATTCAGTAGTTTGGCATATTCATCCAATAGAATCTGTCCGTCATCATCGACCGGAATTACTCGTAATTTTAAGCCTTTTTTATCGGCCAGTCGTTTCCACGGAACAATATTGGCGTGATGTTCTAAATTGCTCACTACAATTTCATCTCCGGCTGAAAGATTGTTATCGCCCCAGCTTTGTGCCACAAGATTGATTCCTTCGGTAGCACCACGAACAAATACAATTTCATTTACAGAACCAGCGTTTAGAAAGGTTTTTACTTTTTCACGTGCTGCTTCGTATGCATCTGAAGCTCTTGCTGCCAATTCGTGTGCCGCACGGTGAATATTCGAATTTTCATGCTCATAAAAATAAGCAATGCGATCAATTACCGATTTTGGCTTTTGTGTCGTTGCAGCATTATCAAACCAAATCAGCGGTTTTCCGTTTACTTTTTCACTTAGAATCGGAAAGTCTTTTTTGATCAGATTAGCATCAAAAGGAGTATTTTCTAACTGATGAATTCCATGAAAAGAACTTCCTGTACCTGCTGTTGGAAACGAGTTCTTTTTATCAAACGCAAAAGGATTATTCTCAAGGAAATAATACGAATTCTGTGCTTCTATAGGGTTTAGTGTCAAAGCAGACTGAATTCCGAATACCGTGTTGACACTTGCCAATGCTTCTCTTAATTCACTTTCAAAGGACGAACTCTGCGTTTGAAAAGGCAGATAATTATCATTTAAAGGGAGAGATGAAAAAGGATTGCTGTCATGGCTTTTTCCTTTTAAATTAACATCATTAAAACCTGTATTAGGATTATTGATATTGAAATTTTTGTCGTTAGGAAAAACAGTATCCAGATCTGTAACCGGGTATAAACCCGCAACACCTGTATTTGCATAATTTCCAACAGAAGGCGATACTCCAAAACCACTCACAGGTGAATGAGAAGGGTAGGTGGTCGTTGGGTTCTGCAAGCTGGTATTTGGCGTAAACTCTGCCAGATTTCCTGCACTCAATAGCGTCTCTACAACTTTCGTAGCTTTTGGATGATCGTTATGGTCCGGGCTCAGTGAAATTTCTTTTGGAAATTCATTGGGCAGGGCTTTAAACAACTCATTGGCTATGTGCTGCAGATCGTCTATGTTGTACAAACCGTTGTTGTTAGTATTTGTACTCATGATACTTTCCTATTTCGACATCTTCTAAAACTGCTATAGCGTCATCAACCAAAATCGCTAATGAGCAATAAAGTGATACTAAATAAGAAGCAATTGCTTTTTCGTTTATTCCCATAAAACGAACTGATAATCCAGGAGATTGCTCGCCTTGTAATCCCGGCTGAATCAGTCCGATAACACCCTGACGGCTTTCACCTGTACGTAACAAAATGATTTTTGACTTACCATTTTGAATAGGCAGTTTATCTGATGGAATAAGCGGAATACCTCGCCATGTTAAAAACTGAGATCCAAATAAAGAAGTAGTAGGAGGTGGAACCCCACGACGTGTACACTCGCGTCCAAAAGCGGCAATAGCTAATGGATGTAATAAAAAGAATCCAGGTTCTTTCCATACTTTTGTCAATAATTCATCTAAATCATCAGGAGTTGGTGCGCCGGTTCTGGTTTTTATAATCTGAGAAGGAGCAACATTGCTTAATAAACCATAATCTTTGTTATTGATTAACTCGCTTTCCTGACGTTCTTTGATCGTTTCGATTGCTAAACGTAATTGCTCAGTAATCTGGTTATACGGTTTACTGTACAAATCAGAAACACGTGTATGAACATCTACGATTGTCTGAACAGCTGCCAGATTGTACTCTCTTGGATTATCGATGTAATCCACAAAAGTGTTTGGTAAAATTCTTTCGTCTCTTGCCGAGCAATCTACCTCGATATGACTGCCGTCTTTTACTTTATTTAGACGGTAAACCCCCGATTCTACCGGAGTCCAGTGTAAAAGATGCGTTAGCCAGCGTGGTGAAATAGTTCCGATTTGAGGAACCGAACGCGTAGCAATCGCTAATTGTCTTGCAGCTACGTCGCCCAATGCTGTCTGTTGTTTTTTTAATTCTGCCATAATTTAATTTTTAAAGGTTAATTGATTGGTCTATTTGTTATTATGTTTTTATGAGTAAATTTATGTTAAAAAAATAATGGGTAAATGTTTTTGGATAATTATTTGATTATGAATGTGTTAAATTTCTAATCAATATAGCTCATCAATAGAGAGATATCTTTCTCCAGTATCATAATTGAAAGTCAGAATCACAGCATTTTCAGGAATATCCTTCAATTTTTGAGCAACAGCTGATAGTGCTGCGCCAGTTGAAATACCTGCAAAAATTCCTTCTTCCCGGGTTATTTTTTTCGCATAATTAAAAGCAGCATCTTTTTCGACAGTAATAATTTCATCGATATATTTTCCGTTAAAAACGCCTGGAATAAATCCGGCACCAATTCCCTGAAGAGGGTGCGGAGAAGGCTGGCCTCCGCTTAGGACAGGCGATAAGGCAGGTTCTACAGCAAAGGTTTTTAAGTTGGGAAACTGCTGTTTTAAAATTTTTGAAACTCCCGTAATATGACCGCCGGTTCCAACTCCGGTAATCAGGTAATCTATACCGTCCGGAAAGTCTTTTATAATTTCCAATGCAGTAGTTCTTTCGTGAATTTCAACATTCGCCGGATTTTCAAATTGCAAGGGAATAAATGAATTTGGAATTTCTGCTGCAAGTTCATGTGCCTTTTCTACAGCACCCGAGGTTCCTTTTTCTCGAGGTGTCAGAACGAAATCTGCTCCATAGGCGTTCATTATTTTTCGACGCTCCAGACTCATTGATTCCGGCATGACCAAAATCACTTTATATCCTTTTACGGCAGCGACCAGTGCGAGGCCAATTCCGGTATTTCCTGAAGTTGGCTCGATTATAACCGAATCTGGATTTAAAAGTCCCTTTTTTTCCGCATCTTCAATCATCGCTAAAGCAATACGGTCTTTGATACTTGACCCGGGATTTGTTTTTTCGAGCTTAATCCAAACCTGATGGTTTTTGAAAAGTTTATTTAGCCTTACGTGTGGCGTATTGCCTATGGTTTCTAATATATTTTGATATTTCATAATAGTTGGTTTGCTTTTCTCACCATATAAGTGATATAAGTTCATTTTAGTTTTAGTCTATTGCAATGCTTTAAAAAATTTTTCACGCAGATTTAAAAAGATTTAAGCAGATGTACGCAGATTTTTTCATAAATATTATCTAAATTAAATCTGCCAGAATCTGCGTGAAACAAAAAACTTTTTTAGGCATTGCTTTTAAATGAACTTATATAACTTATATGGTTTAAATTTTTTTTATATCGAATAAAAAATAGGTTCCGGAAACGGATTATTATCCTTGATTTTCATTTCGTTTTTATGGTACACTACAGAATTTGAAGGAACGGTATATGTCAGCCAGACATTTCCTCCAATAATTGAATCCCTGCCTACAGTAGTCTGTCCGCCAAGGATAGTGCTGTTGGCATAAATAATCACATTATCTTCAATCGTTGGGTGTCTTTTGATAAAAGCTTCTTCTTTTTTTACACTTAATGCACCAAGCGTAACGCCCTGATAAATCTGTACATTATTTCCAATGACAGCAGTTTCCCCAATTACGATTCCGGTTCCGTGATCTATGGCAAAATCATCTCCAATCTGCGCTCCGGGATGAATTTCGATACTGGTCTTAATGTGAGCATATTCTGAAATAGTTCTTGCCAAAAGTTTCAAATCCTGCTCCCAAAGCTGATGAGAGAAACGGTAAATCGCTATGGCAAAAAATCCGGGATAAGAATATAAAACTTCCTCTAAAGTTTTGGCTGCGGGATCTTTCGCAAAAATAGTTCTGGCATCATCTATTACTTTTTTATGCAATCGCGGCAACGCTTCAAAAAATGTTTTGGTCTGAAGATTGCTTTTTCCGTCTTCAGGAGCAAAATCCAATACCAATTCATTAAACTGAATATCTAATTCTGTGAATTTACCTTCAATAATAGTCACATTGCCTAAAGATTTTGAGGTAGTTGAAAACAGGACACAGAACAATTCATCAATAAAATGATGTATTAATTTCTTTGGAGGCAGAATCAATAAGTTTTGATGCTGATTGGCTATTTCCTGATAAAATGAGTTCATATAGAATTGTTTTTTGCGTTAATACAGTTTTTAACTTGTAGTAGCTGTCCGTTTTAGTTTTATAATATTTTCTGTGAAGGCATAATAATTTAGGTCTGAATGCAAAATCTTACATCAAATCATTAAATAAGTAACCTTGAAAAAAATGCTTTTTAATTTTTGATTCTTCTTAAAAATCAATTTAAAAAATGGATGGGAGTGAGTTTTAACAACAGAAACACATATAACAAAATGTGTTATGAATATATTTTTTAGGAAGAGTAAAATGTGCTGTGTTTGTCGTTGTTTTCAAAATGTAGTTTTTTTGATATTTTATAACTCTACTAATTCTATAGACAAAGTTAAATTTAAAAAATTAAAAACCAAATATTTTTTAAATTTTCTTCAAATAAGAATAAAAGTAGAAGGATTAAGGTATTTTGTTTGGTTTTAATGTGTTGATTTTTAATGATTTTTTGTTTTTGTTTTGAAATAAAAAAGACAGGAAATAAATGTGAATTATTCACACTTTATTCCTGTCCTTGTATAATTATCTTCTCGAGAAGAAGAAAATCTAAGAGCTTTGTAACTTACTTTTTAGCAGCAGCTCCCGGAATCAGTTCGTTCTTTTGTTTGAATTTGCTGTATTCCACAACACCGGTTTTGTCTGCCCAGTCAAAATATTTGGCCGAAAGCTCATTTACGATTCCCGGGTTTTGCTGAGCGACATTGTTAGTTTCGCCCCTATCATTTTCTAAGTTGTAAAGTTCCCATTGGTATGATGGATAGATAGAAACTAATTTCCATTTTCCTTCTCTTACGGCTCTGTTTCCGGCTCTTTCCCAGAATATAGGAGCACCTCTGTTCACTTCTGAAGCACCGTCAATTAATACAGGCAGTAAACTTTTTCCAGGTAGCGGATTTGAAGTAACGCCATTCAGCTCTTTTGGATACTGAATTCCGGCTAAATCATAAAAAGTAGGGGCAAGGTCAATAAGGTGTCCTGTTCCTTTATCAATTCTGCCGGCTTTGATTTTGGATGGATACCAGGCAATGAAAGGAGAACTGAAACCGCCTTCATGCATATTGTTTTTATAATCCTGCAATGGCGTATTAGACAAATAGGCCCAGTTTTGTTCCTGATAGTCAAAAGAACCTGAAGTTCCAATTGGCCCGTCATTTTTCACCAATCCTCTTCTTAACGGGTTGTAAGTGTTGAATCCGCCTTGTGCACCATTGTCAGAGATAAATACAATCAGGGTGTTTTTGTCTTTTTTCAGGGCTTTTAATTTGTCTAAAACCTTTCCGACATTCTGATCCATGTTGTCTACCATTGCAGCATACACTTCCATTTTGGCTTTCCAGAATTGTTTTTCGTCATACGTTAATTTATTCCATTCCGGTACTTCAGGATCTCTCGGAGCAATCGTCTGATCGGCTAATAAGATTCCGTTTTCTTTCAGTTTTTTGATTCTTTTTTCTCTTAAAACGTCCCAGCCTTCATCAAATTTCCCTCTGTATTTGGCAATATCAACAGGTTTCGCCTGCAAAGGCCAGTGAGGCGCTGTAAAGGCAAGGTATAAGAAGAACGGTTTATTTTCTTTGTTTTGCTCGTCCAAAAATTGCACGGCATTGTTTCCAATTTCATCTGTAAAATAATACGAATCCGCCTTTGGATGCAGTTCTTCATTATTACGGATTAAGGCTACCGGATAAGGGCTTTTTCCAAAAGGTAATCCGTCTGTGTTAAAGTAATTGGCAGCACCTTTTAAGATTCCGTAAAATTTGTCGAAACCTCTTTGGTTTGGCCATTGTGCTTTATCTTCAGAACCTACGTGCCATTTTCCGGACATTAAAGTACTGTAACCGCCTGAGCGAAAAACTTCTCCCAGAGTTAGAGATTCTTTATTGAGATATCCCTGATAAGCCGGTAATCCTAAATTTACGTCAAAATAGCCAACACCGGCTTTATGCTGATATTGACCTGTTAAAAGAGAAGCTCTTGTTGGCGCACAAATTGAGTTGTTGTAAAACTCGCGTAAACGTGTACCCTCGGTAGCTAATCTGTCCAGGTTTGGTGTTTTAATTTCCGAGCCATAATTTCCTAAGTCAGAATAACCCATGTCATCTACCATAATCAGGATGACGTTTGGTTTTGATGAATTGGTTTGTGCTTTCAATTCATAAGATCCCAATGCCCCGATCAGCAGGACAGAAAGCAAAGTTGTAATTCTTTTTTGATTCATTTTATTGTAATTACTGTTAGTACTTATTTAATTCTGGAAAGTTTTTTAACACATAGAAACATAGATTTGTAAGCGTAAAAAGGCGTTTCACTTATTCAAAAAACACATAGCTATGTGTTGAGAAATGTGTTTCTCTTTTAAGTTCTTTTCAATAACAAAAAGCTTATGTTTTTCTAGGTATTAAAATTCTTTATCTCTCCATTCCGGAACTTGTTTCAGATTTTTATTCAAATCCAGTTCTCTTTGTGGAATCGGGAAATGAACATGTTTTGGCTGCGCATTGGTTTTACCCGCTGCTTTTAGTTTTGCAACAAAATAATCAGGGCCTCTTCGGGCAAGATCAAACCAGCGCTGATATTCGTAAACCAGTTCTTTTCTTCGTTCTTCAAAAACGGCTTCTCTAAAATCATCCTGGCTGATTGAAGGGGAAGTTACCGATAGCAAATCAATTCCGGCTCTTTCTCTCACACGGTCAATTCCGGCAAATGCTTCTGTAGTTGGGCCGTTAAGTTCATTTAAGGCTTCTGAATTGATTAGTAATATTTCTGCAAATCGGATAATTGGTGTGTTTTTTGAAGACTGTCCCGGTGATGCCGGTGTTGTCGGATCAAAATATTTATTGAAATGAGGTGCTACTTTATACGTTTTTCCATCGGTTGGACTCACAAATTCAATCGCAAACGTGATGTATTTACGTTTATCATTTTCGGCGAAAGCCTCAAAAAGACCACCGGCAGTGTGCAGAGCATCGGCCTGATCTCCTGCAATTCCGGGTACAGAAGTAGGGGCAGCGGTAGAAGCCAGCATATTTCCGTTCCAGTTGGTAAGTCCTTTAAATTGTGCTGAAAAGATATGTTCTTTACCGTTTTTGGTAGCTACATTAAATACATCGGCGAAATTTTCGAACAGGTCATAAACTTTGCTGTCAATCACTTCTTTACTTTTATCAGCCGCTTTTTGCCATTTTTTCTGGGTCAGATAGACTTTAGACAATAAACTTTTGGCAGCACCTGAAGTGATTCTTCCTTTAATAGGCTGTACAATCGGCAAGGCTTCAGCATCAAGTAAATCGGTTTCGATCTGTGCATAGACATCAGCTTCCGGAGTATTAGGAGGGTTTATTGCTTCAGGAGTAAGTGAAGTAGTTTCGTGCAAAACCAACGGAACATCCCCAAACCATCTCACAATATTGAAATACAATACAGCTCTCAAAAATTTAGCCTCATTAATCAGGTCGATATCTTTTTGCGAATTTAGATTCGGATTTTTAGCAATGTTATCGATTGCGACATTTGCCCTGTTTATTCCGTCATAACTCTGACGCCAAATTTCTAACATACGGTCATTTGAAGCATCATGCGTCAGGTTTGATAAAGCTCTAACATGCGCATTTCTGGCTCTCGGACCTGCTTCATAGTCATCTGTTGCCATTTCGATTGAAATTTGAATCAGACGATTGTAAAGTGTATGTGTACTGCTGTTGATGGCGTTATAAATTGATAGTACGGCCGCATCAGCATCTTCTGTGGTATTGTAAAAATTGCCTGTACCGATAAAAGCTTTTGGATTTTCATCCAAAGGATTACAAGCACTAAGGCTGAAAATAAGTAGTAGACTATATAGTGTTATATTTTTCATGATGTATCGTTTTAGAATGTTACAATTAAACCACCCGAAATTGTTTTGGATGCAGGGTAAATTCCGGTATCTGTTCCCGGAGAAATAGTGGTTCCGTTGGTTACCTCAGGATCGAATCCTGTGTATTTGGTGAAAGTGAAAAGGTTTTCGCCTACGACTCTGAACTTAACAGAAGTCAGAAGCAGTTTTTCTGAAACCTTTTTTGGTAAATTATAACTGAAGGTGATGTTTTTGATTCTCACAAAAGAACCATCTTCAACAAACCTATCAGAGAAAATAGGTGCCGGATCCAGTTTGGCACGTGGCGTTGAGGTGCTTGGATTAGTTGGAGTCCAGGCATCTAAAGCACTTGTGGAAGCATTTTGCTGTCCGTTGTACAATTCAAGAGCCTGAGCATTTCCGTTCAGGATTTTATTTCCAACCGATCCATTGATAAGTGCAGATAATTCAAAACCTCTGTACGTAAAAGTATTAGTGAAACCAAATATAAAATCAGGCTGTGCATCACCAATGCTGGTTCTGTCGGCAGCGGTTGTAAAAGCACCATCACCATTGATATCTTTATACAAACGGTCACCCGCTTTAGGAGTTGCATTTCCAGTAAATGCTCCCTTTGTAGCGATATCTGCCGTTTGTAGAATACCATCGGTTACAGCACCGTAAAAGGTACCTAAAGATTCTCCTTTTCTAAGGATGTAATTCCCGAAAGTATAGAATTCAGCATCATTTCCAAGCGCAATGATTTTATTGCTGTTGAATGAAATATTGAAATTTGAATTCCATGAAAAAGCGGTGTTTCCAAGAGCTGTATTGATTCCTAATTCAATTCCCTGATTTTGTACGGTACCAAAGTTCTGTAATGATGAGGTAAATCCTGTCGTATATGGAATTTGAACTGCCAATAGTAAATCTTTTGTTGTTTTGCGATAAACGTCTACTGTCAGGTTCAGTTTATCATCAAAAAAACCTACGTCAACACCAGCATCAAACTGGTTGGTCAATTCCCAGCCTAAATCATCATTTGAGATTCTGGTTGGCGTAAAGCCGGTGTAAATCTGGTCTCCAAAAAGGTATTTCACACTGCTTAATGTAGCAAGTGACTGGTATTCTCCAATTTCCTGATTTCCGGTAGCACCGTAACTGGTTCTGATTTTTAAGCTGTTGATGACATCTTTTACAGGAGTAAAAAAGTCTTCATTGCTAATTTGCCATGCGACAGCAAAAGAAGGGAAATAACCCCATTTATTATTTTTTCCGAATCTGGAAGAACCGTCGGCTCTTAAACTTGCCGTTAAAAAATATTTTGAATCATAGTTGTAGTTAACCCTTGATAAATAGGAGTTCAAAGCCCAGGTGCTTTCTCCTGAAGAAGGCATTAAAGCCACATTCCCACTTTGAAGACTGTAATAATACGTAACATCGTTTACAAATTGCTGAGAGCCTGCTGTAACAAATTCTTTAGTAGAATTTTGCTGCGTATAACCCGCCAAGACATTCAGATTGTGTTTTTCTCCAAAAACTTTAGAGTAGGTAAGGGTGTTTTCGTTTAGCCAGGTTCTTGAATCGGCTGTTCCAATTTTCCCTTCTCCATTTGTAATCAGTCCTTCATAAATAGAGGACGGAAGATAACTTTTCTCTTTGTTGAAAATTAAATCTGTTCCAAAAGAAACTTTGAAAACCAGGTTTTTCAGGATATCATATTCGCCGTAAATCGTTCCAAGGATTCGGTCTGTAATGGCTTCATTTTTACGCTCATTTAAGGTTGCAATTGGATTTGCGAAGATGTTTTCAAATGGATTTCTTAGCGTATAACTTCCGTCCGGCTCATAAATAGTGGCAGTAGGAGGCATGCTTAGTAAAGAAGTGATCAAACCTGCCGGAGCCACTTTTGATTTCGTTTCTGAAATGGTAAGATTCAAACCAATTCGTGCTTTGCTGCTTATTTTCGAAGTCAGGTTAACTCTTCCGCTCAGCCTTTCAAAACCGGTGTTTTTAATAATTCCTTCCTGATTGTAATAATTCCCAGAAACAGCATATTTAGTCTGATTGTTTCCGCCTGAAATACTCAACTGATGATTTTGTACAAGTCCTTTCTGAAAGGCTTCTTCCTGCCAGTCAACTCCTTTTCCTAGTGCCGCAATTTGCGCATCACTTAAATATTGATTTGTGCCCAAAGCAGGATTTGTATCGTATAAAGCAGCATTTCGAAGTCGGGCGAAACCTTTTGCATCCAAAACATCCACTTTATTGCGTACTTCCTGCTGGCCAATGGTAAAATCATAATTTACCGTCATGGCACTGGCAGATCCTTTTTTCGTAGTAATAATCACAACACCGTTAGCTCCTCTGGATCCGTAGATTGCTGTAGAAGAAGCATCTTTTAAAACCGTAATAGATTCAATATCGGCAGGATTTATGGAGGATAGCGGATTTGTTGGCGTTCCGCTCAAAACTCCTGAAGTCACATCCGAATTATAAAGCGGGAATCCGTCAATTACATACAACGGTTCATTTCCTCCCTGGATCGAACTTCCTCCACGAATACGAATGCTTAATCCCGCACCCGGCTGACCTGAAGTCTGTGTAACGTTTACCCCGGCTACAGAGCCCTGAAGTGAGCTTTCAAGTGTGCGTTGTGTTGCCTTTAAAGCTGTAGATGAAACGGTTTCGGCAGCACCTGTATAATCTTTTTTTGTAGTGCTTCCGTATCCGATGATTACAAGTTCATCGAGTTCTTTGCGGTCTTCTTTTAATGAAATCTGAACAAAATCAGTAGTAGCAGTGTGTTCTGCGGTAACATAACCGATATAACTTACGATCAGGATGTATGGGAATTTTTGGCCTGTCTGGAAATAGAACTTTCCGTCTAAATCGGTTACTGCTGTATGTGTGGTACCTTTAATCTGAATGTTAACTCCCGGAATTGGCTGATTGGTAACCTGATCGATGACAGTTCCGTTTAGTGTAGAGTTAATGGTGGCTTGTGTATTTTGGGCATTAATGCCGGCTGAAATCAATAAAATGCTAATCCATAAAAGGATATTTATATTTTTTGTCATTACGTAATGTAGTTTTGGTAATTATAAAAAGGAGTCCTGAAAGTTTATTTTTAAACTCTCTGTTAGTCCTTTATTTAGCGATAAATTTTCTTTAATCCTGATATTTCCGTTGCCGCAGAAATATTTTGATTTTTTAGCAGATGCTGTACGTTTTCTTCATTATTATTTTAGTTTTAAATTTGTTTTGAATATATTTTAACATGCTTTTTGCTTTAAAAATGCCAGCAAACAGCTAGGTATTTACAATAAAAATTTTGGTGATGCAATGATTACGTTTAGAAAATAGTAATTGGATTAAAGATGGCATATTGAAGATTTAACAACAGTGGCACATACAACGGGAAGTGTTATACGTGTAGTTTTTAAGAAGAAAATGATGTGCGGGGTTAACTATTGTTTTCAAAATATAATTGCTTTTGGATAAAATTTATAACTCTACTAATTCTATAGACAAAGTTAAATTTAATATAATGATATCCAAAAGTTTTTTTAATTTTTTTTAAAATGTTAGGAAAGATGCGGATGAGATAAATATAATTTTATTTTTAATTATCTGATTTTTAACGTTTTGTTTGAAATAAACAAAGAGTGTAAAATACTCATCGAAGTATTATACACTCTTTGTTCTTTAATTTTTAACTTCCTAATGAATCTTAAAAGAAAGTTTTATAGTCTTAAATTATTTATCCAAATAACAAAAAAGCAATAATCAGCGTAATAATCACATTAAAAAACTGAGCAATCAGAAAAGCAAATAAAGGCTTTTGACTGTTGTTGCTGAATAAATCCTTAAAGTTAGTCTCTAAACCGATACTGGTAAAAGCGAGGGCAAACCAAATTCCCTGAAGGTTTTTCAAACTGTCTTTTACTAAATCTCTTGTTTCAGAAGTAATCAGAAAAGAAAATACGACTGAAGCTGCAATAAAGCCAATTACAAATTTTGGAAAACGTTCCCAAATAACTCCTAAGGTTGGTTTTGAAGCAACAGCTTCTTCAGATTTATTATGGGTATAAGTCCAATAAACTGAGATGGCAAAAGCGGCCAGTCCCAATAAAACATTTTGTGAAAATTTTACAATTGTACTGATTTTCAAAGCGGTTTCTCCCACCAGTGTTCCTGATGCGACAACTGCGCCGGAAGTATCAATACTGCCGCCCAGCCAGGCTCCTGTAACTTCTTCGGAGAAATTAAAATATTGGGCAATAACGGGCATGAAAATCATCATTGGAATAGCAGTAACTAATACCATCGAAATTACATATGACAGTTTTTTTGAATCGCCTTTAATAGCTCCCGAAGTTGCAATAGCCGCAGAAACCCCGCAAATAGAAACCGCACTCGAAATCATCATAGTCAGTTCATCATCGACTTTTAATTTTTTGCAAAGCCAGAAAGCAAAATACCAAACCGATAAGACTACAACTAAAGCCTGAATTAATCCTAAAGAACCTGCTTTCAGAATGTCTGAAAAAATAACGCTTGTTCCCAACAAAACCAATCCAATTTTCACGAAAACTTCTGTTGAAAGTGCGGAACGAAACCATTCCGGCAGTTTGAAGAAATTGCCAATTACAAGACCAATAATCAAACTAAAAATAACGGCTTCTAAATTAAGCCCTTTTATGAATGTATTGCCGGCAATAATTAATGCTAAAACTGTCAGCAGATACACGATTGGAAAACCCAATAAAAAGTTTTTTACCGATTTGCCAATTAAAAAAACAGCAATAGTTCCGATAATAATCAGATAAATAAACTGAACCAGCAGAATTTGCAGATTTCCAAAGGAAAATACATCTGTAAGCAGATCGGATCCGTTGGACCATTTGAATGCCGGGACTTCAGGAAGAAATACAAAAAGTGAAATTCCGATGATTAAAAATCCTAACAGTACGACTGTCCAGTCTTCGTGAAGGGTAGGTTGTTTTGTTTTTTGTGACATTTTAGTTAATGGTTATGGTTTAGTTTTTTATTTATGTAATGAATGTAATAAAAGTATTTTTAAATGTGTTTTGTGAAATATAAAAAAGTGTCAGGCTGAGGGGAGTCGAAGCCCTTCAGTATCCATAGGTCTTCAATTCTATTCAGGTTGACATTGTCTATTTGCTTTTTCAAAATACAAAGCGACCAATTCGTATTGAACTGACCGCTTTTGTATTTGATCTTATTTGTATTCTATGGTAATATTATTCAATTTTCCTGTGAAATTGAACGGAACTTTGTATTTGTCTGAGACAGGAGAATTTCGGTCTGCACCAACATCAATACCGTCTTTGTAAATACCTATTCTGCCTTCAGAAGCTATAATTTGTCTTTCTGCTACTTTTTTGTCATTGATATAAATGGCCTCTGTTCCGGCAGGAAGATTTCGGTCTTTATTGCCTTTTGGAGGGGAAGTATAATTGAACTCAAATTTTAGTTTTGACTTTCCAACAGGAACAGGAACATTCGATTCCAAATGTTTAATGATACTTCCGGTATTATGGGCTACAATAAATTTTCCGTCTTTGATGAACAAACTCAGACCGTCAAATTCAGAACCGGTAGCAAAGAGAACTCCTTGTTCTGTTGTAGATTTTAATTCAACATCCGCAGTAATTGTGAAGGGATCGTTTTGAAATTGAGGTCCGCTGTACGTAAGAAACTGATCAATTCCCGGATACAAAATTACTTTGTTTTTCAATCCAAACGGACTGCGTTCTCTTCCGCCTGCGCTGTGTCCTAATGCATGATCAGTCAGAGGATAAACATTATATTTTATGGCTTCTGCATCAAATAAAGCCTGTAATTCTTTTACCTTTTCAGGAAATTTAGCTGCTAAGTCAATACGTTCGTTAAAATCTTCGTTCAGATTATACAGTTCCCACACATCTTTAGAAAAGTCTGTTCCTGATTTGTGAAAAACCGAAGCTTTCCAGCCATCCTTAACAATAGCACGTTTTCCAAAAAGTTCATAATACTGAACAGTGTGACGGTTGGGTGCATCGGCATTTTTAAACGAATAAACCAGACTGGTACCTTCTATAGGCTGTTGTTTGAATCCTTTTATTACCTCTGGTACTTTTGCACCGGTTAATTCATAAATAGTCGGGGCGATATCAATTACGTGTCCATATTGGTTATGTATCGCACCTTTTTTAAATCCGCCATTTGGATAATACACAATAAGCGGCTGGTGTGTTCCGCCTTCACTGTTAGGATCGGCTTTCCATAAACGGAAAGGGGTGTTGGTGGCCTGTGTCCATCCCGAAGGAGCATCCTGAAACGAATGTTCTGTTCCGATCTTATCAATATTTTTATAAAGTTCAGCAACCTGTTTGTCTTCATCCAGACTGCTGATATATCCATTGAAAGATCCGTTCGTCGGACTGTGACTTGATCCGTTATCTCCAATACTTACCAGAATAACGGTATTATCTGACTGTCCTATTTCTTTCAGATAATTAACAATACGTCCAAATTCATAATCAGCATGCGTTAAAAAGCCTGCGTACACCTCCATAAAACGGGTATATACTTTTTTCTGTTCAGGCGTTAAGCTGTTCCATGCTTTTACCGTTGGGTCACGATCCGGCAATACTGCATTTGCAGGGATTACCCCCAGTCTTTTTTGGCGTGCAAATACTTCTTCACGATACCAGTCCCAGCCTTTGTCGAATTTACCTTTGTACAAATCGCTCCATTTTTTATCTACCTGATGCGGAGAATGAATAGCTCCGGTAGCAAAATAAAGGAAAAACGGTTTTTCTGGTTGTATTGATTTTTGGTTGGCAATATAACTAATAGCTTTGTCTGCCAATAATGTAGTTAAATGTTTGTTGTTGGGTTCAATATCAATGACTTTTCTATCCTCGTATAAGTTGGGATGATATTGATCTGTATGCCCTAACTGAAAACCATAAAAATGATCAAAACCACGTCCCACAGCCCATCTGTCAAAAGGGCCGTTTGTGGTAATTTCATCTAATGGAGCCACGTGATACTTTCCAACAGCAAAAGAATTATAATTATTTTCATGTAATACTTCGGCAATCGTTGCTTTGTCACCAGGCATAATGGCATCATAACCCGGAAAGCCGCTGGAGCTGTAGTTCAAAGTTCCCATGTGTACCGAATGATGGTTTCTACCCGTCAGTAAAGCCGCACGTGTAGGAGAACAAACCCCTGTGGAGTGGAAATTGGTATAACGAATACCGTTATTGGCCAAACTGTCTAATACCGGGGTTTGCATGAGTCCTCCAAAAGCGCTTGAAGTACCATATCCGGCATCATCAATCAGGAAAACAATTACGTTTGGTGCTCCTGCCGGGGCTTTTTTCTTTTCGGGATGATACTCTTGTGACTCAGCGACTGTCCTTCCGATTTTCCCTTTAAACTCTTTATCGGAAGTTAATTGTCCGGATTGTTGCCCATAAGCATTCATTAATACGGAAGATACCAAAAGCATCCTGATTCCGGTTTTGAAAATTATTTTATTCATTGTAATTTTTTTAAAAGTTATTTTATTTCTGCTGTAATGAAATCCTTAAAAGCCTTTGCTGTTTCTTCCAAAATTTTCGGAGAAGTGGTACTGGCATCATCAGTATTTACATGAAAAAACGGATGCGCATACGAAACGCCTGCAAATCTTTTGTATCCTTTTTTTGCCACATAAATAAGTTCTCCACCCGGATTTTCATTTGCCAAAACTTTCACCGCATCAATTCCTGCAAATGCAGTATTGAAGGATTTTTTTACAGGGTCATTAAAGAAGAATCTCCGTTTTGGATCAACATTGGTTTGCTTTACTAATCCTGAAGCAGTGGTTTTGTATTCCAATGTTGCTGCACCCGCACCAAAGTGAATCCACAAGTGTGTTTTTTCTACAGGCGGTGCATTTTGTTCCAGGTATTCATGTGCGCCTTTAAAAGCATGTTCATGACCTGAATTGCCGGTAAACACAAAGGTATATTTCGATTTTAGGGAAGCAGCCCATTTGGCTAGTGATAGCCAGATAGCGATACCCGAACCACGTTCTCCGCCACAGGTAAACCAGCCGCTGATAGGAGTTGAGATTACAATGTACTTATCTCCATTACCAATTGTACCATAAACATTACGGCCTTTGACATCTTTAAAAGTACCGTTAACAGCCAGCGTAACCGGTTTACTGCTTTTTACAAAGGCAAGTGCTTTTACACTGTCTTTGGGTGCAATTAAAATAATCGGAACCTTCCATGGCTGCTGATCTTTGTTGGTATTGTAGGCTTCGATTTCTCCCGACTGATTATCGGTAATGGCAACGATGCCTTTAACACCCAAATTGATAATCGAATCAATATAAACTTTCGGATTGGCTCTTTGCTTTTTAAGCGGAAGATGAATCAGTGCAATATTATCTTTGCAATAGGCATTATCTTTACCTGCATCAACTAATGGGGCTGTCACAGTTCGGCTGGCTTTCTCATCTACCCACCATAACGGAAAGGCTTTTATCGTTTCTTTTCCGTTAGACAGGGATACTTTTTCGGGAAAGAATTGCCGAATAGGAAATTCCAGATACTTTACGTTGTATCCATAAGAAACCAGCTCTTTGCCCAGCCAGTCTGACGTAGCCAGATCGGCTGGAGTCCCGGTGCGGTGTTCGCCAAGGGAAACAAATTTCTGAACGGTAGAAAACAGTTGATTCCCATTGAAAAAATCAGCTTCGGATTTGTTCTGACCTAATGTGGTGGCTCCAATTAACAGGAAAGCTGCAAGGATTGAATATTTTGATTTCATACTTTCTTACAATAAATTATTGTACACTTTGTTCAATCACAATCTTTGTTACTTTTCCTTTAAAATCAAACGGTACCGGATAGGATTTGGTTACCGGAGAATTTAAATCTTTACCCACGCTAATTCCTTCACCAGAGATACTGTTAAGGTATTTTCCACGGTTAATATTATTTTCTTCAGCTACTTTTTCGCCATTAAGAGACAACACAATACTTTTTGAATCGGTATATTCTAGTTTGATGGTATTTTTACCAACATTAAGTGGTTTAGATGCTGTCAGAATTTTTTCTTCCAATCCATTGTTGAGAATGTATTGCAGTTTTCCGTCTTTAATGTAGAGGCTGGAACCACCCAATAATCCACCGTTTGCAAATATTACGCCTTCGTCAGTTTTCGCATAAGTTTCAATATTTGCGGTAATGGTTACAGCTCCTTTTCCAATATTGACCTGAATTTTTTGTGATACTCCTTCAAGAATTACCGTTTTGGGCTTAATTACAGGTTTTGCCAATCCTTCCTGATAACTGTGTAAAGGATAGACGTTATTGTTTTTGGCTTCGCTGTCAAACAAATCCTGAAGTTCTTTCAGTTTTTCCGGATTCTTTGCTGCTAAGTCATTAATTTCATTCCAGTCTTCGTTCAGGTTATAAAGTTCCCATTTGTCCTGACTGAAAGGGCGTGGGTTAAAATTCGGGTCATTGCTTGCCGTATCACCGGAGTAATTTCGCGGATGATAAACGCTTGCTTTCCAGCCATCTTTATAAATCGAACGGCCTCCATGAAGTTCATAGTATTGTACATGATGACGCGTTGGTGCCTTTCCGTCGTTGAAAGAAAAAGCAAAACTGGTTCCCTGAATTGGCCATTGCGGATATCCGTTGATTACTTCCGGAACACTGACTTTTGCAAGTTCAACTGTTGTAGGCAAAATATCCGAAACGTGACTGTACTGCGTGCGGATGCCTCCTTTTTCCTTTATTCCGTTTGGCCAGCTAACAATCAACGGATTGTGTGTAGCGCCTTCACTGTTGGCATCACTTTTCCAGTAACGGAAAGGCGTATTACAAGCCTGAGACCATCCTAACGGATAATTTGGATTAGAGTTTTCTGTTCCTATTTTGTCTAAATTGTCCAGTAAAAATGGCACATTGCTTCCGGCAGTATTGCGTTCTCCTATGCCCAAAGAACCTGTATAAGTTCCTTCTTTACTGCCTCCGTTATCACCAATAATTAAAAAAATCAGCGTATTATCAAGTAAATCTGAACGTTTTAGAAAGTCGACTACACGTCCAATTTCGTGATCGGTGTAGGCAAGGAAGCCTGCGTAATTTTCCATGAAACGTGCATATACTTTCTTTTCATCAGCAGACAGGCTGTTCCAGTCTTGTACGCCTGCCTGACGCGGAGGCAAAACAGTTCCTTTTTGTAATAATCCCTGAGCTGTTTGTCTCTTAAATACTTCCTGACGGTACCAATCCCAGCCTTTGTCGAATTTACCTTTGTATTTGTCGCTCCATTCTTTGGCAACATGATGAGGTGCATGCGTTGCCCCGGTTGCATAATACACAAAAAACGGTTTTTCCGGATCGGTTGATTTTTGATTGGCAATATACGAAATGGCTTTATCTGCCAACAGCTCGTTCAAATGTTTGGCATTGGGTTCAATATTGATTTCATTGATACCATCGCTAAGCTGTGGATGCCATTGGTCTGTCGCACCGCCATAAAATCCGTAGAATTGTTCAAATCCGCGTCCGGTTGGATATCGATTAAACGGGCCATTAAGACTTTGCTGTGCCGGTTGTATGCCGTGCCATTTACCGAGTGCAAAAGTGTTGTAGCCGTTTTCACGAAAGATTTCGGCAACAGTTCCGGCTTCTAACGGAATTTCACCTAAATAGCCAGGTTCACCAATTCCTAATTCGGCATGATGACCCATAGCCACTTTGTGATGGTTTCGTCCGGTTAATAATGCTGCTCGTGTGGGGCTGCAGATACCCGTTGTATGAAAATTGGTATAACGCAGACCATTATTAGCAAGTGCTTCGAAGTTTGGCGTTTCTACCAAACCACCAAAAGCTGATGAAGAGCCAAAACCGGCATCGTCAAGCAGAATCCATAATACATTTGGCGCATCTTTCTTAGCTTTTACTTTTTCGGGCCACCACTGAGTCGATTCGTCAAGTGTTTTTCCAATCTTTCCCTGAAAAGGCTGAATGGGCTGATGCTGAGCTATAATGGCAGTACTTGTTCCAAATAGAGCCAATGCAGAAATTAAAAGTTTATCTATATTCATTTGTATATATTTTTAAAGATTAGTTATTCCCAACCAGGATTTTGGGCACCTTTTAGTTTTTTATTCCGTTCAATTTCAAATTCAGGAATCGGAAATAAATAGTGTTTTGCTGCTACGTTTGTTTTTCCGACTGCCTGAAGATTTTTAAGTAATGTGCCTCGTCCTTCAGGTCCAACTCCGGTGACCTCGCTTCCTGTTTGACGAATAAGGTCAAAATAGCGCTGATATTCGCCAACAAGTTCTAACCTTCTGTCAAGGTAAACGGCTTCACGAAATTCATCTTTTGTCAAACCTGTTGTAAGGTCGTCCAAGCCTGCTCTTTTCCTTATCTTATTAAGCGAAGTATAGGCTTTTTCAGTCGGACCGTTTAATTCATTTTCAGCTTCTGAATGGATTAACAAGACTTCAGCAAAACGTAATATATTTGCATTCGCTTCTGATTTTCCGGTGCTTGCATAATTTGGATCCCAATATTTATTTAGGTAAGGAATAGAATCACCCGGAACTTTGCTGTCGTGCAGATTTCCGTACCATTTTCCATTGGTCGGACTTTTGTATCTAGTTACAAAACTTACATTACGCCTTTTATCTTTGGCAGTGTATAACTTATAAATGCTGAAATATTTATCTGTTCCTTTGGTGTAAAAAGTCAATTGATCACCATAAGAACCTTTCAGACCAGGTATTCCGGTTGCGATATCCCTTGCGGTTACGGCATTGGTTATATTCGCCACTGCATTAAATTGTACCGAAAAGATATGTTCTTTGCTGTTTTTGTAAGCCGGCAAAAATACTTGTGAATAGTCGTCCAGCAAGGCATAACCATAACTGCCATTTATTACTTCTTCAGCTGTGGTAATCGCATTTGCCCAATCACGTTTTGTTAAGTATACTTTGGATAATAAGGATTTAGCCGCACCTTCTGTGGCACGCCCAGATTCTCCGGTTGATCCTGCCTTAAACGAGTTTGCAGATTCCTTTAAATCTGTAATGATCTGTGTATAAATTTCATCTGCAGTGCTGCGAGGCACTTGTAGCTGCTCAATCGAAAGCTGAGTTTGGTCCGTTAGTAATAATGGCACGCCTCCAAATTGTCTCACTAAGTCGAAATAATACAGGGCGCGCAGGAATTTGGCTTCACCTAATAATCTGCTTTTCAATTTTTCATCCATAGTAATTCCCGGTATTCTTTCAATGGCAACATTGGCTTTATTTATGCCTGAATAATGCTGCTGCCAGCTTTCTTTTCCGCGAATTAAAGTGGAAGAATGTGTTAAAGCTGAAAGTGACCGAACATCTGGGTTTGGTGAGCCTGGACCGGCACTCAAATCATCAGTCATAAAATCCATTCCGGTATTATACAGCGAATTATAGATAGGCTGACCTACAATATCATTTTGATTTAAGTGAAAATAGATTGAATTGACTGCGGCAACAGCATCACCGGATGTTTTGTAAAACTGACCGGGTGAAATAAAGGATTGCGGATCTTCTTCGAGCGAAGTACATGCTGCTAAACCAAGTGAAACAGCAATAAGCAAAAAATGTATGTTTTTCATTTTGAATATTTTTAATTATTAAATTTTAGAAAGTAACACTAACACCGCCTAAAACTGTTTTAGTTCCCAGATAAACGCCCACGTCAACTCCCGAATTAAGTGCTGATTGACCATTTCGGTTTACTTCGGGATCATAACCTGAATAATTTGTGAATGTGATCAGATTTTGACCGGCGATATAAACGCGTGCACTGCTAAGACTTAAAAAGGTTGCTACTTTCTTAGGTAAAGTGTAGCCTAAAGAGATGTTTTTAAATCGGATATAAGAGCCGTCTTCCACATAACGATCAGATAATACGGCAGAAGGATCTTCAACTGCACGATGGATATTGGTATTCGTATTGGTTGGAGTCCATCGGTTGAGTAATGTGGCATAAGCTCCTGTAAAACCTGTGCCCAACTCATAATCTGCTGCTGACCTGTTGAAAATTTTATTTCCATAAGAAGAGTTAATGAAAATAACCAAATCAAAATTTTTGTAACGGAATGTATTGGTCAGACTAGCCAAAAAAATTGGTTCTGAATTTCCGACAACTGTCCTGTCGTCTGCCTGTGTAATTTTACCGTCATTATTTAAATCCTTAAATTTCTGACTTCCGGCTTTTGTATTTGCTAATGGAGAAGCGCTAAAATCATCTCCTTCCTGATACAGACCATCAAATTTGTACATGTAGAACGATCCCAAAGGTTCTCCAACCTTTACAATTCCAGATGGTGTTGTGGTCGTTGCCGGGTTAACGGGAATAAAAAAGTCAGTGCCGTTGCCGAGACTTAATACTTTGTTTCTGTTGGCTGAATAAATTAAGTTAGTAGTCCATTCAAAGTCGCCCGTAAAATTTAGTGTTTTCAAGGCTAATTCAATTCCTTTATTCTCAACCGCTCCTAAATTTTGAAAAGCACTTTCCAGTCCAGAGCTATATGGAATTGGTACTTCTAACAATAAATCTTCGGTTTTTTTATAATAAATATCCCCGGTTAGGTTTACTCGATTATTGAATAAGGATATATCAAGGCCTAAGTTATATTGTGTTGTTGTTTCCCAGCCCAGATCAGAGTTTTCAAAACTGTTAGGAGCAAAACCCGGTACGAGTGTATTGGCAAACACATATGGATAATAAGAAAGCCTGGCTATTGACTGATAAGGATTTATCTCCTGATTTCCGGTTAAACCTGCACTTAAACGAAGTTTTAATGAACTAATTTGTTCAACTCCCTTTAGGAATTTTTCGTTTGAAACATTCCATGCGAAAGCTCCTGAAGGAAAAGTACCCCACTTGTTATCTGAACCAAATCTGGAAGAACCATCAGCTCTGGCTGTAAAAGTAAAAAGATAGCGGTCATCAAATCCGTAGTTAATTCTGGCAAGATAGGACTGAAGAGACCATTCGGTAGCAGAAGATGCAGGAGCAGTTATTACAGTGCCCGATCCCAGATTATTATAGGTAAATTCATCGCTGGCAAAATTTGAAGAGCCAGCACGAAATACTTCTGAAGTCGTTTTTTGTTGTGTGTACCCGGCAAGGATATCAAACGCATGTTTTTCGCCAAACTTCTTTTTATAGCTTATTGTGTTTTCGTTCAGCCAGTTGAGGGATGATAACGATCCTTTTGAAGCACTTCCGCCGGCAGGACTTTCATAAAGTGTAGAGGGGATGTATCTGTTTTGTTTGTTTTCAATAATATCGGTTCCCAGTGATACTTTGGCTGTAAGTCCTTCAATTATTTTATATTCTCCGAAACCGTTCAATAAAAATCGTGTTGTGCTGGTTTCATTTATTTGTTGCGTCATTGTGGCTATCGGATTTGCCACTGCTGCACCATAACTGCTGTTTACGGTGAATTGTCCATTCGCATCGCGGACAGGAACAACAGGAACCATAGCAAGGATATTTTGAACAACACCATCAGGGGCTACATCTGCATGAGTTTTACTTCCGCTCAGATTTAATCCAAGTTTGAATTTCGAATTTAAATCATGATCAATGTTCAGTCTCCCGGAGTAACGGTCAAAACCTGAGTTTATAAGAACACCGTCTTGTTTAAAATAATTCCCTGAAAACAAAAGTCTTGTCTGTTCCGTACCGGAAGTAATTGAAATTGTATGGCTTTGTATAGGAGCATCTGTGTATGCTTCTTCCTGCCAGTTTGTACCTTCACCCAATTGATCAAGTTGTTCCTGGGTGTATAATGGAGCTTTACCGGAATCCATTAAAGCATCATTTTTCAAATATCCCCACTGTTCTGCATTTAACATCGGAATCGTGCTAATTACTTTCTGAACCCCATAATAACCGTCATAAGTAACGGCAAATTGACTTTTTTTACCTCTTTTTGTTGTAATTAAAATAACTCCATTTGCACCACGGGATCCATAAATAGCTGTGGCAGATGCATCTTTTAATACGTCGATTGATTCAATTTCGCTAGGGTTAAGGCTGGATAGCGGATTTATGGCTGGTCCGCTGGTCACACCGGAATCAGTGGCTCCATCACCATTATATACAGGAAAACCATCAATTACATAAAGCGGTTCATTACCTGCAATTATTGAAGTTCCTCCACGGATTCGAACTGAAGTTCCGGCACCTGGCTGTCCGCTTGATTGTGTAACCTGAGCACCCGGAATTCCGCCCTGAAGAATCCTGTCTACTGATAAAACAGGCAATGTCTTTATTTCGGCAGAAATAGAGGAAAGGGAACCGGTGTAATCCTTTTTCTTTTGCGTACCGTAACCCACAATCAGAACGTCTGTGAGTTCCTGTACATCGGCAGATAATGGAATACGAACCGGACTCCCGTCAACAACTAATTCTTTTGTTTTGTAACCCAGAAAACTTATGATTAAAGTGTACGGATATTTTTGTCCTGTCTGGAAATAAAATTTTCCGTCTAAATCCGTTTGTACACCGTGTGTTGTTCCTTTTATGTTTATTGAAGCCCCAATTATGGGTTCATTTGTAATTTGGTCGACTACAGTTCCTTCCAGTTTAGACTGGATAAGGGGAGTAGTTTCCTGCGCATTAATTCCCAGCGAAAGCATAAATATGCTGAGAAATGAAAATAGATATAAATTTTTTTTCATTACTTTGTTTTGGTTTGATAAAGAAAGGATGCAGCGATTTTCCAGATTTTTGCATTCCTTATTTGATATGAATATTCTTTTTAAGCCTTGCCATTTCTGTTCCACCAGAAGTGGCTTTTTTATTAGTAACAGAGTCTTTTCATTCTTTTTATTTTAAGGTTTATAAATGCTTTTTAGTTTTGTCGATCTATTAAATATTACAAATCGACAAAGTATTTTTGAGTGCCAAAATCGAATTCATAATGCATTAAATTGGGCCATAAAGGTTTTACAAGACCTTTTTCCCAGTTTTGTAATGCAGCCAGAAGTTCTTTTACTTTTGCCGGATTTTTTTGCGCTAAATCTGTTTTTTCAGATTTGTCTTTTGATAAGTCGTAAAGCCATTTTTCATGTGTTTTTCCGCTAATGATCAGTTTCCAGTCACCGCTTCTGATGGCTTTTGCGTCTCCGGAACGCCAGTATAGATTTTGGTGTGCAATTTTATTGTTATTGACCGTAGTGACTAAATCGACCCCATCATAAACACGGTCTTTTGGTAAATCAGAATGAATAGCAGCTGCAATAGTGCTGAAAATATCCAGCGAACTTACCGGTGTTTTGTAAACCGTATTCGGTTTGATTTTTCCTTTCCACGAAAGTGCAAAAGGCACATTGATTCCGCCTTCAAAATGGGAGAATTTACCACCTTTTAATGGAGCGTTGGTAGTGGCAAAAGTATAATCGGCGCCACCATTGTCACTCGCAAAAACGATTAATGTATTTTCTTCTAGACCTTCTTTTTTTACTTTGGCAATGATTCTTCCAATAGCATCATCCAAAGCACTGATCATAGCAAAATAAACTCGTTTGTTTTCGTCTTTTACATTTGGAAAACGGTCGTAATACTTCTTGCGAACCTGAAAAGGGGTATGAGGCGCATTAAACGGAACATATAATAAAAATGGTTTTGTTTTATTTTTATCAATGAAAGCTTCGGCTTCATCGGCAAATGTTTCGGTTAGATATGTCTTGTCTTTTATGATAGTTGTATCGCGACGGATTTGTCCAATTCCAACACGGCCATTGCCCCAAATCACTTTGTCGGTAAAATCTTTATGATGATGATTGATGATATCCGGATTGTCATCTTCTGGAGTAAAAAGAGAAAATGCCTGATAAAATCCGTAATGGTAATCGAAGCCTCTCTCTAAAGGAAAGAACCCTTTGTTGTGTCCCAAATGCCATTTTCCGATAATTGCAGTACTGTATCCTTTTCTTTTCGCCAGATCGGCAAAGGTAATTTCAGACTGAGGCAAACCCTGAGTCGCGATTGAAGCATCATTTGGGTATTCAATTTTTGGGTTTAATCTCCAGCTGTCTGTATTAATTAAATATTTGAATGCGTAATATTCCAGATTGTTTTTTGGATATCGGTCTCCGGGCTGAAACTCGTGACCAAATCGTTCCTGATAACGCCCGGTAAGCAATCCCGCGCGCGAAGGTGAACAAATGGAAGAAGAAACATAACCCTCTGTAAAAGTCACTCCCGAAGCCGCCAGAGAATCAATTTGTGGGGTCGGGGTTGATTTTCCTCCGTATAGTGAAATATCGTATTTACCTAAATCATCAGCAAGGAGAATAATAATGTTCGGTTTTTTTTCAGAAGTATTGGAAGTGTCTTTTTTGGACAGAAATGCGGCCTTTCCTTCGGCTAATTTTTCGTCAGCTTTGATTAGTGTGCCGTCTGTATTGATGGGCCAAAACAAAAATACAGCAGCAATAAGGAGTACAATCAGAAATGCAAAAACAATTCTTTTAGTTTTTTTGGATATTGCCATATGTTGTGATATTTAGTATGAGAGGAGTTTTTTGGTATATAGCAGGATTTGATAGTTTAAGCTGGCAAAAACCTGCAAGGATGGGACACCTTGCAGGATAGCAAAAAAACAAAACAAACAAACTTCATTACCTTTACTGTTTATAGGTTTTAACACATAGAAACATAGAATTTTTTACTAATTATGAAAGGGTTAGAAAAAATCTAGATTTTCACACATAGCTAATCGATTAAACTATGTGAATTTATGCTAGTGAAACGCCTTTTAAAGTTTCAAAAACTATGTTTCTATGTGTTTAAATTATTTTTTAAGAAAAACACTTTATGTTTAATTATTCTGAGCCAGAATAACATCAACATCTTTTTTCAAATCAGAGAATCCCTCTTTTTTGAAAATAATCTGACCGTTTTGGTATAAAATCAAGGTAGGGAATACTTTTACGGTTTTGAGCTCGGCAATTACCTGCGGGCTTTCTTCCAGTTCTATTTCTACAATTTTTACTTTCTCACCGTATTCGGCTTTGATGGTTTCCAGAACAGGTTTTACTTTTTTGCATGGCGCACAATATTTAGAACCGATATCTACCAAAACGGTATTATTATCAGCAATAATTTTATTGTATTCATTCAAAGTTAGTTTGCTTTTGGAGTTTACATAAAAAGGTTTTCCGTTACCAATCCAGTTGGCGATTCCGCCTTCTAAACTGTAGGCTTCCTTAAAACCTTTTTTTAATAAATCATCAGCGAGCCAGACACTTCTTCCGGCTCCGATAGAATAGGTAAAAACAGGTCTGGTTTTATCTAATTTTGCTATTTGCTGAGCATAATCTTTTGATTCCAGATTAAAATTTACCGCTCCGTTAATGTGATTCAGTGCAAATTCCTCAGGACCTCTGGCATCGATGATTTGGGGATTCTTCTCATTCTGGATTTTACTGTAATAAACATCCAGTGAGACTGTATTTGAACTTTTATCCTGCGCAAACCCAATAATCGTTACAAATAGGGTTAGGGCAGAGATACTGTTTTTAAATAGTATATTTTTCATAAATTTAGGATTGAACGGTTTCAAGTGCAGGCTGATTTTCAACAACCGGAGTTTGTTTTAATGGTACAGAAAGAACACCTTCTGCCAGTGCGCTTCCTTCTTTTTTAGATTTGAATATCGGCCAAAGAAACTGTGCATACCATTCTTCCTGTTTGTACGATTTGATTCCGTATGATTTTGGAAATTGACGCGTAATTAAACCTGTTCCGAAGATGACATCCCATATAAAAAACATGTTTCCGAAGTTGCCTTTAAAGTGTCCAATTCCGTCACCGCTGGTGTCTGCGTGATGTGCATGGTGTGTGGCAGGAGTAGAGATTAATCTTTCTAAAACCCATGCAATTGGATGTAAAACTTTGTATTTGTAAAACGGTTTATCCCAGGCAATGCTTGAATGTGCCGTTAAGGTGATGATGCTTTTTATTACCAGAACAAATAAAGCAGGCAGTCCTAAACCTAAAAAGGTTAAAGTGGCTGTTAAATATATTTGAGAGAAAAAGATCGTGTAGATAAAATTTTGTCTCGAAAGCATTGCCATCCCCATGTACGGAGCAGAGTGGTGCGTTCTGTGAAAACGCCATAAAAACGGAACCTGATGATGCAGACGATGGTACCAGTATTGCGTTAAATCATCCGCAACAGCGATTAAGAAAAAACCTCCCCAAAACGGAACCCATGAAAGTGCGTTTTCAAGATTCGGAATCAAAACCGGAAGTACTGTAAGACTAAAAAAAGCAATTACAGGAGGTAAAATTAATTTTGGAGCTAAAAAGCAGACAATATCAATTTTACGTTCTTCGCCTGTCCATTCATCATCATAGAGACCAGCTGTAAATTCAATAATTCCCAACACAATCATAAAAACCGTTAATCCCCAGGTGCGGATGTTTTCGAATGCAGGTTTTGCAAACTCCAGAAAAGTCGGCAACGTAATATGTGATTCGCTTACCAGGTTGTTGCTTAATTTAAAATACAGGTAAATTGCCAGTACAGGCAGCGTGTAAATAAAAAGACTGATACTTAAATCTCTCGTCAGATTTTTGTTTGAATTTTGAACTGTTGCCATGATTTCTTATTTTAAAAATTGATTGATTAATGCTAAACCTCCTGCCAAAATTGCCAGTGGTACAAAAAAGAGAATTGTTCCTACGACAATCTTTTTTCCTATAATTTGAAAATCTATTAGTTTCATATGTGTGTTTTTTAGTTTAAATATTTAGTTCAGAACCGGATATATCGTATATTTTTTGGTTTGTTCTTTTCCGGTTATTATCAGTGCATCTATTACTTCGTATTCATATATATTGAAATAAACCTGCTCGTTCTCATTGCCATCCGGTGTTATTATTTCGAAAATTTCTTCGTTTACTTCAGCCATGATTTTTATTTTAAAAATTGATAAATTATTGCTAAAACTCCTGTCAAGAGACCTAGTGGAAGCCCAAAAAGAATCATTCCGATAAGAATCTTTTTTAAGATGAATTCTGGGGTTATCCGTTTCATATCATTAATTTTTTGAAGTATCGTTAGGCTGAGGCTGTTGTGGTCTGTTTTGTTTTAAAAATGTTTTAAACTTATCCTGAACATCACTCCAGTTGATTAGCGGGTACACATTATTTTCTTTCGCCTGCTGATCGAATAACTGAACCAGTTCTTTTAGTTTTTCGGGATTCTTTTTAGCCAGATCATTGATTTCATTAAAGTCTTTGTCAACATTGTAAAGTTCCCAGACTTCTTTTCCGGCGTTGTTGGCTACGGGTTTGTTTTTGGTGTTAAAATCAGTAAACAGGTCTATGAAATCAGGACGGTAAGCAAATGAAGCCTTCCAGCCATCGTGATATATAGCGCCTTCACCAAATAAAAAGTAATATTGTGTCTGATGTACTGAAGGTGCATTAGTATCATAAATTGCCGAAGTTAAATTTTTCCCCTGAAGTGAATCCTGTTTGATTCCTCTGATCGATTCAGGTAATTTGTTGATTCCGGTCAATGCGAGCGTGGTCGGTAAAAGATCAATTACATGACCATATTGTGTACGGATTCCTGTGTTGTTTTTGATTCCGTTTGGATAGGAAACAATCAAAGGGTTTCGGGTCCCGCCTTCGGCATGTGCATCTGCTTTCCAGAATTTAAAAGGTGTATTAGCAGCCTGAGCCCATCCTGCCGGATAATTGGTGTAGGCATCTTTGGTTCCGATTTTATCGAAATTTTTAGAAAGTTCCGCAATTTGTTCTGCTTCGTTGGTGGCGGTATTTCCTCCAAATTCATTATTTACAGAACCATTATAGGAACCTTCTTTGCTGGCACCATTATCGCCAATAACAAGGAAAATAATGGTGTTGTCAAACTGGTTGCTCTTTTTTAAGTAAGAAACAATACGTCCGATTTCGTAATCGGTCTGTTCGAAGAAACCGGCATAGCCTTCAAAAAAGCGGGCGTTGATTCTTTTTTCCTCAGCCGAAAGTTTCTCCCATTCTTTCACTCTTTCATTGCGTTTTGGAAGTTTGGCATCCTGCGGAATGATTCCGAGTTTCTTTTGGTTGTCAAAAACAACTTCTCTGTACCAGTCCCATCCTTTGTCAAATTTCCCTTTGTATTTGTCGATCCATTCCTGATCTACCTGATGAGGTGAGTGCGTAGCACCCGGAGTCAAATACAAAAAGAAAGGCTTTGAGGGTGCTGTTTTTTGCTGGTATTGCAGATAGCTGATAGCCTTGTCGGCAAGTTGCGTGTTTAAATGACGTCCGTCCGGTTTTACCGCTTTGTTGTCTTCTACTAAATCAGGCTTATACTGATCGGTTGCTCCGCCAAGGAACCCATAGAAATGATCAAACCCTTTTCCTAAAGGCCAGCGGTCGAACGGACCTAAATCTGTAGTTTCTTCGTCAGGCGTTAAATGCCATTTTCCGACTGCATAGGTACTGTAGCCATTTTCTCTTAAAAATTCGGCAATTGTTCCTTTTGATGACGGAATTTTAGCATCATATCCCGGAAAACCTGCTCTCATAAACTTATGTGGAAAAAGTCCCATGTGAGCCGTGTGATGATTGCGTCCTGTAAGCAATGCCGCACGGGTAGGTGCGCAGACTCCTGCAGTGTGGAAGTTGGTAAAACGGAGTCCGTTATTGGCCAGGTCATCAAATGTCGGCGTATTTACCAAGCCTCCAAATGCGCTCGATGCTCCAAATCCTACATCGTCAAGTAAAATCCAGATTACATTTGGAGCGCCTTTTGGTGCTTTAACCGGTTCCGGCCAGTATTCCTTAGATTCGGCCAGTGTTTTTGCAATTACTCCCTTATATTCCGGATCAGGCTGGTTTTGTGCCGAAACAGCATTTAATCCTAATTGGAATACCAATAAAAAAGTAACTTTTATAATGGAAGTGTTTTTTACGTTTTTCATTTTATATATTTTAAATAGTATAACCTGAATTTGATGGTACCTTTCAGGATTAAATGTTCTTATTTTGAATTATATTTAATTAATTATATGGATATAGTCGAGTTTTAATATCCAAAATTTCTAATTAAAACTATTGTCATCCTGAGCGGAGTCGAAGGCTAGCCAATTGAACGGGCTTCGACTCCGCTCAGCCTGACACCCTTTTCGATTATCTTTAAAGCTATTTACTTTACTTTTTCGATAACAGGCAGTGTATGAACAGTCAGGTTCTCCCTAAGTTTATCTGAAGGCAGGTACAAACGAATAATTAAACTTGTTTTTTTAACATTATTAATCGGAAGCCAGTTTTCAGCTTTTTCTGTGCCTGACAAATTGATTTTATACGAAGTGCTGTCAGCCTGATATTTGACATCCTCAAGATTGTAACTGTATTTATTGATCGGATTTTTAATTAAAAAGCCATTTTCGTCATAAGCTGTAATGCTCCAGTATTTTGCGTCTAATTTTTTACCTGTAATTACATAATCCGCTTTAGGATCTAATTCGTTTCCTTCACTGTCTGTGCTTGTACTCAGATAGATTACTTCTTTTTTAGTCAATGCATAAGGTCCGTAAACCGCTACCTGAGCAATGGTTAACAAATCGGCAGTATTGAGATCTTTGTCTTTATCAACTGTTTTCCAGTTTCCTATGGTGCGTTGTGAATCGCTTTTTCCTGATGAAATGTTATAGATACCAATTCCGCTTCCTAATACTACAGCCAAAAGAATTAATCCCAATCCTAATGCTATCTTTTTTACTTTTTGATTTAAAGCCATTTTGATTTGATTTTAAGTTTAATATTGTATGCAATTTTTTAACACATAGAGTCATAGTGCTGTAATGAAAAAAGGCGTTTCACTTATTTTAAAACACAAAGCTATGTGTTGAGAAATATGTTTCTCTTTTATATCCTTTTAGAAAAGTAAAAAACTATGTGTCTATGTGTTTAAACTTAATTGATATAAAAAATGAATTAGTTCACTAATTTCTCAACTGTAACACCATGCTGCAATTCGGATAGCTCTTTTACCGGATACGCTTTAGAAACCAAATAACGAAACAGAATTAAGCCTTTTTGGGTCGGACTGTAAATGATTTTTTCTTTCGGAATATTTTTTAATGCTTCAGAAGTACTTCCTTCGGGAGCCAGATAATATTCGAATTTTGCTTTTACCTTTTCCTCATTCTCAACAAAATAATTGGTGGTGTTTTCCTGATAGGCCGATATGGACCAATAAGTAGAATCCGGTACAATTCCGGATATTTTCAGGACATTTTCTTTTAAATCATAATTGATAGTAGAATATAAAAAATCAGGATTCGGTAACGGAATCACTCTGCTGTTTTCTGCATTTGGCTGATCGCCAAAGCGGGGCGTGTTAACATAATCTGCACTTTTTGAGGCAAATCTGTTTTGCACATAATATGGCGTTGCCCAAATGGTTAAGTAGTAAAAAGTTACCGCAATTACTACAAGGATCAGGGCAAAAATGCCTTTTTTGATAAGTGGTTTAGTTGCTGCCATAATTTACTTTTTTAGAATCAGGACTATTAAAAAAGCAATAGCCCTGATTTTATGGTTATTTATTAATTATTGCTTCCTCCTTTGGTAGCTTCTTTAATCAGCTCCTGAAGGTTTTTGCCTTTATCAGCACCGGTATTGTGTATTTTTCTGCCCAATACATCCTGCCAGTCAATTAATGGGTACACGTTGTTTTCTTTGGCCTGCTCATCAAACAGTTTTTTAAGTTCCTCTAATTTTTCAGGATGCTTTTTAGCCAGATTATTACGCTCGTTAAAATCTTCGTTTAAGTTGTACAGTTCCCAAACATCATTATCAAAATTGCTTGCTTGTGGCACTCCGTTTTTGCCTGCGGCTTTCAACAAAGTAAACGGATCCGGATGAGCTGCTGCTGCTTTCCAGCCATCTTTGTAAATGGCTCTGTTTCCAAAAATGTAATAGTATTGTACTTTGTGAAGAGATTCTGCTTTGGCATCATTTAAAGAAGTGTACAAAGAAGATCCCTGAATGATATCCTGTTTAATTCCTTTGATATATTCCGGTGCTTTGATTCCTGCAATATCAAGGGTCGTAGGAAGAATATCATTCACGTGGCTGTACTGATTTCTGATTCCACCTTTATCTTTAATTCCTTTTGGATAAAAAACAATCAAAGGATTGCGGGTTCCTCCTTCAGATTGTGCGTCCTGTTTCCAGTTTTTAAATGGGGCATTGGTAGCCTGAGCCCATCCTAAAGGGTAATTGGTGTTAAGACCCTGAGGCGTTCCGATTTCGCCGATATTGGCTAAATTATCCTGAAGATTTTTTTCGTCAGAAGCTCCCTGAGCAAAAATACTTTGGTTGATAGTACCTTGCGTAGTACCTTCTTTACTGGCGCCATTATCTCCAATAGCAACAAAAATCACGGTATTGTCTAACTGGTTTGTTTCTTTCAGATAATTTACGACTCTTCCTATTTCAGCATCTGTATACGAAAGGAATCCTGCGTAAACCTCCATAAATCTGGCATAAACCTTCTTTTGGTCCGGAGATAATTTTTTCCATTCCCCAATAAGTGGATTACGTTCCGGTAATACGGCATTGGCAGGAATTACGCCCAGTTTCTTTTGGTTAGCCAGTACTTTTTCGCGGTAAACATCCCAGCCTTCGTCAAATTTTCCTTTGTATTTATCGCTCCATTCTTTAGCTACCTGATGCGGTGCATGCGCGGCTCCCGGTGCATAGTATAAAAAGAACGGTTTTCCCGGTGCTGCTTTTTGCTGTTTTTGTATATAACTGATCGCTTTATCCGTAATTAATTCGTTTAAATGACGTCCATCGCCTTTTATATGAGTCTGGTCTTCTACCAAATCAGGGTTGTACTGATCGGTTTGTGAACCTAAGAAACCGTAGAAATGATCGAAACCTTTTCCGGTTGGCCATCTGTCAAATGGTCCTGCATCGGTAGCATCTTCATCCGGCGTAACACCATATTTACCCACTGCAAAAGTGTTATAGCCGTTCTCTCTTAAAATCTCTGCAATCGTTCCTTTATCAGATGGAATTCTTCCGTCCCAGCCAGGGAAGCCTGCTGATAAAATAGTATGAGAGAAACCGCTAACGTGAACTCTTCCAGAGTTTCTTCCTGTTAATAAAGCCGCACGGGTAGGGGCGCATATTGCTGTGGTGTGAAAATTGGTATAACGTAATCCGTTATTCGCCAAAGCATCAAAAGTAGGTGTTTCAATTAGCCCTCCAAAAGCACTTGTGGCACCAAATCCTACATCATCCAGTAAAATCCAGACTACGTTTGGAGCACCTGCGGGAGCTTTTACCGGATCTGGCCAGTATTCTTTTGATTCGGCTAATGTTTTACCGACAGTTCCTTTAAAATCTGCATTTGGCTGATTTTGTGCAAAGCCCAGCTGAGCAAGAAGCAATGCAGTAATCAAAAGCCCTTTTTGCGGGCTTTTGACTGTAATGTTTTTTTTGAAATTTTTCATGATTATAATTTTTTTTATGGTTGGTTATTAATATCCGTCATTTTGTGGAAGACCATCGAGATTCTGGTCTCTTTCGCTTTGTGGAATAGGGTATAAATTATTTCTTTCTGATACTGCTGATTTTCCGGGTACTTTTTTTACTTCAGAAACCAGTCTTCCCCAGCGAACCAGATCAAACCAGCGTTGTCCTTCCTGAACAAATTCTTTGGTACGTTCTGTAAAAATGGCTTCCTTAAACTGCGCTTTTGTTAATAAAGCTAAATCAACTGTTGCATCAGGAGTATCGATTGGTTTTCCAAAAGCTCTTCTTCTCACTTTGTTGATTGCTTCATAAGCTTCTGCTGTCGGAGCATTTTCCTGTTCGTTTATAGCTTCTGCTAATGTTATCAAAATATCAGCATAGCGAATAATCGGAAAGTTGATAGACACATTTGCTCCATTGGATAAAATGGTAACATCCAGGTATTTTCTGAAAATAGGTTTAGGAAAAGTGTATAATAAACCGGTTGCAGGGTTAAGCAATTGTTTCGCATAAGTTGCATCTCTGCGTGTATCTCCGGTGGTATAGATATCATAAAATAAACTTACATCCGAAATAATATCTGCTGGCTCAACAGCAGCAAACCCTGCAAAAGAAGTTCTCATAAAAGTACTTCCACTGCTTCCGTTTCCGGCCTGATTTGGCTCAAACTGAACAGAGAAAATATGTTCTTTTCCGTTTTTGGTTGTTTTATTAAAAATATCCGAAAAGTTGGTGAAAAGGCCATAGCCGTAACCTCCGTTAATGACTTCTTTGGCTTTCAAAATGGCATTTGGCCAATCTTTTCTGGTCAGGTATACTTTTGCCAAAATAGCTTTTGCGGCTCCTGATGTAGCACGGCCAACATTGGTTCCTGTGTAGGTTGAAGGTAAAGCTTCGGCATCAGTCAAATCTTTAATAATTTGTGTATATACTTCATCTACACTAGCTCTGCTTACTTTTAAATCTTCGATAGCCAATGATGTAGGCTCATGCAAAACTAATGGAACACCTCCCCATAAGCGAACAGCGTGAAAATAAAGCAATGCTCTGATAAACTTGGATTCGTTTATTAATCTGGTTTTCAAAGTTTCTGTGCCCTGTACTTTAGGAATGTTGTCAATGGCAACATTGGCTCTGTTGATTCCGCTGTAAATTTGACGCCATGCGACCTGAACCCTGTCAGTGTTAGCATCATATGTCAAAGCACTAATGGCACGTACATTTTGATTAATGGCTGATGCTCCTGCCGCAGCATAATCAGTTCCCATATCGGTTAGGAAGTAAAGGTTTCTTCCAAAAAGACTTTGCTCAGTACCGTCATAACTTAAGGAAGCATAAACAGCGGTAACACTCGCAATGGCATCATCGTCAGTATTATAAAAATTCTCTTTGGTAACAAATGATGTTGGTGCAACATCTAAATCGGTGCACGATGCCAACAGGCTCACACTTATCAGGAGTAGGAATATTTTTTTCATCTTAAATACTATTTTTTAATTAAAAAGTGACGTTAACACCACTTATAAATGTTCTTGAAGTTGGATAAGCTCCGTAATCGATTCCCGGCAATAAATTGCTTTGGCCGTATGAGCTTATTTCAGGATCAAAACCGCGGTACTTGGTCCAGGTAGCTAAATTTTGTGCAGATACATAAAATTTGATGGCTTTGGTTTTGATTTTTGAAGCAATGCTTTTTGGTAAAGTATATCCAAGTGTTACTGTTTTCAAACGGATATAAGAACCATCTTCGATATAGCGGTCAGATACTACAGTTGCAGGAGAGTTCGCTGCTCTTGGAATCACATCGCTTGGGTTGGTTGTTGTCCAGTGCTCTGATAGGGCACCTGCAGCATTATTACCTAAAGTAGGAATTTCTAACTGCTGGTTGATTGCATTGTAGATTTTACCTCCAAAAGCACCCTGAAAAAAGAAGTTTAGGTCGAAATCTTTATAAACGAGAGTATTGTTTAAACTCGCTACAAATTTTGGCTGTGCACTTCCTAAGTTTACTTTATCGTATGCAGCAGAAATTATTCCGTCTGGCACTCCATTTGGACCGCTGATATCTTTGTATCTTCTGTCTCCCGGTTTTGTATTTGCAATACCATTTAAGGTTGGCTGTGTATTGATTTCGTCCTGATTTTGGAAAATACCATCTGTTCTGTACCCCCAGAATGTTCCCAAAGGCTGTCCTACTTTTACAATAACCGGCTGTTGTAAATTCAGTACACCGCTTGGTGCTGTTGGAAAAAACTGCTGTACGCCATTACCGATTTCCAGTACTTTATTTTTATTGATGGAATAATTGAAATTAGTATTCCACAAGAAGCTGTCTGTTTTGATGTTTTCTGTGATAATTCCAATCTCGAATCCTTTATTTTCAACTGCTCCGATGTTCTGCAAAACAGATGTATAACCTGAGTTCAATGGAATTGGCACATTCACAAGCAAATCACTTGTTTTTTTGTAGTATGCATCTAAAACAAGGCTGATTTTTTTGTTAAAGAAGTCAAAGTCAAGACCTGTGTTGTATTGTGTTGTTTTTTCCCATTTCAAATTTGGGTTTGATAATCGGGTAGGAGCAAATCCGGTGTAAATAGTTCCTCCGAAAGAATAGTTCACAGAACCTAAAGAGGCTAATGAAAGGTAATCTCCAATTTCCTGGTTTCCGGTTGTTCCGACACTTAGTCTTAGTTTGATATTATCTACACCTTTGATGTTTTTAGCAAAATTTTCTTCGGTAACATTCCATGAAAAACCTGCAGAAGGGAAGAATCCCCATTTAGAATCAGAACCAAATCTTGATGATCCGTCAGCACGGGCAGAAAAAGAGAAATTATAGCGATTTAAATAAGAATAATTCACTCTTCCCAACCATGATTGTAAAACGCTTTCAAAGGCATCACTTGTTGGTTTTATAGCAGTTCCGTCCTGTAACGCGTTGTATCCGTTCAAATCATTCACAAAGTTGGTTGCACCCGCCGTTGCTACTTCTCCTTTAGAATATTGGATAGTATATCCGGCCAGAGCAGAAAGTTGGTGTTTATCTTCTCCGAAAGATGTGTTGTAGTTTAAAGTGTTTTCATTTAAAACAGAACTAACCAGTTTATTTCCTACAGACGCATATCCTTTAGTTTCAATACCGTTTGTAGTGTTTGATGGTGCATAGTAATTTTGTTTTGTACTGATAACATCAGCATTTACAGTTGATTTGATAGCCAGTTTTTTTGCCAGTTTGTATTCTCCCCATAAAGAGCTTAATGTTCTGTTGATTTTTGTTTCATTGGTAATGTTTTCCAAATCGTTGATCGGATTTGAAATATAACCGTTGATTGATGCTACATAAGGATTGTTGGTAACATTAAAGGAACCGTCAGCATTTTTTATCGGTACAACAGGTGCAATCAAAAGTACTCCTGCAAGTGTATTCGGAGCTGTCAGGGAAGCACTGGAACTATTGGCACTCATTCCATTAAAATCTGAATTGGTTATAGTGGCAGTAACTCCAAAACGGAACAAATCGGTCACATCTTTTTCGTAGTTAACCCGTAATGAAAGCCTTCTGAAATCAGATCCAATGACGATTCCGTCCTGTTTGAAATAATTGGTTGAAACCGAATATCTTGAAGTCTCGTTTCCACCTGAAAAACTCAGTTGATGATTTTGAATCGGAGCTCCTTTTCTAAAAGCGGCATCCTGCCAGTCATAATTTCCGGTTGTTTTAAAATCTTCAATCTGCTGAGATGTAAAAGTAGGTGTCTGTCCAAGACCAATCTGAATATCATTTCGTAAAGTAGCCCATTCGCTGGCATTTAACAAATCTATTTTTTTGGTAACATTCTGAAATCCGAAATAGCCTTGGTAGGTAACATTATCTTGTCCCTTTTTACCTTTTTTAGTAGTAATCAAAATAACACCGTTTGCACCGCGAGATCCGTAGATTGCAGTTGCTGAAGCATCTTTCAGAACTTCAATTGATTCAATATCAGAAGGATTCAAAGTAGATAATACATTTACACCTGCTCCTGAAAGCGCTACACCTGCGGAACCGTTATTGTTGTCATTATAAACCAAAATTCCGTCAATAACATATAAAGGTTCGTTACCTCCGGTAATAGAGTTACCTCCACGAATTCTAATACTTGAAGAAGCTCCCGGCTGACCAGAACTCTGTGTAACCACAACTCCGGCAACGGCACCTCTTAATAAATTATCTGCCGATGAGGTTACCTGATTTAAATTGGCTTTTGGTATCGAAGAAACAGATCCTGTTATGTTTTTTTTGCTCTGAGTTCCGTATCCTACAACTACCAGTTCTTTAAGCTGCTGGACATCTTCTTCCAGTTCAATTGTAATAGGACTTCCGTCTGCTATAACTTGTGTTCTTTTGTATCCTATTAAGCTGACTAGTAAAGTGTATGGGAATTTTTGGCCTGTTTCAAAAAAGAATTTACCGTCAATATCTGTTGTTACGCCGTGTGTTGTTCCTTTAATCTGAACGTTTACTCCCGGTAATGGAAGTTGTGTTTGTTTGTCTAATACAGTTCCGTTTAAAGTGGAATTTATTATAAATTGTGTGTTTTGTGCCTGAATTTGCAGGGAAATCAATAAAATTGCCCCCCATAAAATGAGATTTATATTTTTTTTCATTTCTTTGTATTGGTTTAAGTAATTAACAAGGAGCCCTGAAAGTTAATTTTTCAACTCTCTCAATGTTCCTTTATTTAGCGATAAATATTCTTTAGCCTTGCCATTTCTGTTGCCGCAGAAATGGCTTTTTTTCTTATTTACAGCAACTGTTGTGCATCTTTTTCATTTTGGTAATTTTTAGTTGTTAATTGGATATTTTCTTTGTTTAAAGGATATAGTTTCAATGCCCTTTTTGATACAAATAAATTGTACCAGACAGATTTCGCATTGATGACTAAAGGTTTTATGTTTTTATAAGGATTGTTTATTTCAATATGGAGTGGAAAATTGAACATAAACATTGATTTGCTTTTGGAATTAGCAACAGAAGCACATACAACAACAAGACGTGTTATAAGTATTTTTTTTAGAAGGAAAGAAATAAGATATGCTTTCTGTTGTTTTCAAAATATAGTTTTTTTGGTTTTAAATACAATTTTAAACTCTACTAATCCTATAGACAAAGTTAATTTTAATATAATAATATCCAAAAATTTATTGATTTTTTTTTAAGAATAATTTTAGAATTAGTGTTTGATTATATTTTTTAATTCTTATTTTATTGATTTACAGGTGATTGTTGTTTTTGTATTTTAAAATAAATGTTAAAAATATTTTTCAGTTACCTGATGAAATGTAATACTTTATACCTTGATTTATATTTTTTCAGAGCTGTTTCGAGATTGTAAAAGAGCTTAAAAATGGCAGGAAGCATCTTTTTTAATTTCAAAATGAAATATTAAAGGAAAAAAGAGGATGTGATTTAAACCATGATTTTAAAATAATTAGAGTAATTTTATAGAGAGAAAAATAAATTTAAATTTTTTAACCATACTAGTAAAAAATACTTATATTTGTCATAAGTATTTATACTTAGTTTTATATTTGTAAAAATGATACAAGTTAATGAAGCTTTAGCAATCGTAGCTGAAAACAGTTCAAAAATGCCATTACAAAAAATAGCAGTGAAAAAAGCACTGGGATATGTGTTGGCAGAAACGGTTTACTCGCCAATTGCGATGCCTCCGTTTCGACAGTCGGCTATGGATGGTTATGCTTTCATTCACAGCATAAAGCATCAATATGATGTGATAAGCAGCTCTCAGGCTGGAGATCATTCTAATATAAAACTGAAAGGAAATGAAGCAGTAAGGATTTTTACGGGAGCTTTTGTACCTCATGATGCCGACACGGTTGTAATGCAGGAACATGTAATGGCTAACGAAAAATCGATATTGATTGCCAAAATGCCGGAGCAGTTTGCAAACGTTCGTGCAAAAGGGGAGCAGATCGATAAAGATGAAGTGGTTTTTGAAGCTAATACGTTAATCACACCCGCTGCAATTGGTTTTTTGGCTTGTTTGGGAATTACAGAAATTACAGTTTACAAAAAGCCGAAAGTTGCCATTTTGGTAACCGGAAATGAATTGGTTAAACCTGGTAAAAAACTGCCGAAAGGAAAAATTTACGAAAGCAATTCAGTAATGCTGGAGGCTGCGCTTGAGACAATTGGCATAAAAAAAATAAAGGTCTTTAAGGTAAAAGATGATCTTAAAGCAACCAAAAAAGCATTAAAAGCGATATTGCAAAAACATGATGTGGTTTTAATTTCAGGCGGAATTTCAGTTGGAGATTATGATTTTGTAAAAGAAGCATTGCTTAAAAACGGAGTAGAAGAACATTTTTATAAAATCAATCAAAAACCGGGAAAACCAATGTTTTTTGGTTCTAAAAAAGAAACTTTGGTTTTTGCTTTACCAGGAAATCCGGCTTCATCACTGACTAATTTTTATGTTTACGTGTATCCGGCTATAAGAAACCGAATGGGATTTTCGGATATTCATTTACCAAAATTAGTTAGAAAATTAAATGCAGGGATTTCAAATACGTCAGGAAAAACATTGTTCTTAAAAGCTTTGTATGATGAAACCCATGTAACGGTTTTGGACGGTCAGAGCTCGGCAATGCTTAACACTTTTGCTATAGCAAATTGTTTGTTAATTGTACCAAATGATGTCGAAAACCTTAAAAAAGAGCAATTAGTGACGTTATTGCCGATTGATTAAAGTTTTAGAAAATAGAAGAAAGAGTATAGAGAATAGATTTTAATGTAAAATATTGAAAGGCAGTATATAAATAAAAACATACAGGAAACCTGAAACCTGAAACAAAATAAATTAATCATGGAAAAACTGACAGCATTTATTCTTTGCGGTGGGAAAAGTTCCCGAATGAAGTCTGAGAAAGGTTTGGTTCTGTTTCAGGGAAAACCATTTATTGAGCATATAATTCAGGCTGTTTTGCCGGTTACGTCAGCAATTCAGTTTATAACGAATACAAAAGAATATGATTATCTGCCATATCAAAAAAAAGCTGATATAGTTAAAGACAAAGGACCTTTGGGCGGAATTTATACAGCACTGAAGAATTCTGAAACCGAATTCAACCTGATTTTGAGTTGTGATATTCCGTTAATTTCTTCGGAATTATTAACTGAATTGATTTCAAAACACAATCAGGAAGCTCAGATTACTGTATTTGCGACAGAAAGCAGGATTCATCCTTTAATTGGAATTTATTCGAAAAAAATAGTTCCGGTTATAAAAGAAGCGATTGACAATAATGAACTGAAAATGATGGATTTTCTATCGAAAGTGCCTCATCAGATCATAAAAATAGAAGAAAGCGAAAACTTTCATTTAACGAATATTAATTCGGCTGACGAATTAAACGACCTGAATATCAATTTAAGTTAATAGATTATGCAAAACTTAAGGACACCAAAGTTAACAGTAGTAGGCGCAGGGCCGGGAGATGTAGAATTGATTACGCTAAAAGCAATAAAAGCGTTAGAAAATGCCGACGTAGTTTTGTATGATGCACTTGTCAATGAAGAATTACTGCAATACGCAGCTCAGGCAGAGATTGTTTTTGTTGGGAAACGTTTGGGATGTCATGCCTACACACAAGATCAGATTAACGAATTGATAGTTTCGATGGCAAATCGTTACGGACATGTAGTTCGTTTGAAAGGAGGAGATCCGTTTATTTTTGGAAGAGGAAGTGAAGAAATTGAATATTCAGAAAAATTTGGTCTGGAAACTGCTGTGGTTCCCGGAATTTCATCCGCTTTAGGCGTTCCTGCTTCAGTAGGAATCAGTCTGACACAACGCAAAGTAGCAGAGAGTTTTTGGGTAATTACAGGTACAACTTCCAGTCATGAATTGTCAAAAGATGTGCATTTGGCTTCAAAATCGGCTGCGACAGTGGTTATTTTAATGGGAATGCACAAACTAAATGAAATAGTTGACATTTATAAAGCCAATCGTACAGATGATCTGCCGATTGCTATTATCCAAAACGGAACTAAAAATTCAGAACAAAAAGTAGTGGGTAACATTAGTTCGATTACTAAATTAGTCGCTGAAAAAAATATTTCATCACCGGCAATTATTGTGATTGGAGAAGTGGTAAAAAATACTTCAAAACTGACCTCTTATTTTCAGGAACATTTTGAAGACGAATTTATATTTCAGAATTTAAATTTATAATAATGATTGAAGTTAAATATTTTGGAGCTGTTGCCGAAAGAACACAATGCGCTTTTGAAAATGTGGTTTCTTCGAATATTTCACTGCAGGATTTATTGCAGGATTTAGAAGAAAAATACAAGTTCAAATCGTTGCCATTCAGTGTTGCAGTCAATCAGAAAATAGTTTCAAAAACAACAGATTATACTTTGAAAACAAGCGATATTGTTGCTTTATTGCCTCCTTTTGCGGGAGGATAATTTACAATTTATGAATGCATTTTCACGTTATAACCGACAAATAATTCTTCCCGAAATTGGAGAAACAGGCCAGTACAAATTATTAAAATCCAAAGTTTTAATCATAGGTGCCGGAGGTCTGGGAGCTGTAATATTGCCTTATCTGGGAGCTGCAGGCATTGGCGAAATCGGAATTGTGGATGATGATGTTGTAGAACTTTCAAATTTGCAGCGTCAGGTAATTTATAAAAGTTCCTCTGTTGGAAAATATAAGGTTGAGGAAGCCAAAGCCATGATGGCAGCATTAAATCCAGATGTTAAAGTAAATGCCATTGCTGAAAAACTTTCCGGTAATAATGCGATTGCTTTATTCGAAAAATATGATATTATTGTTGATGCAACTGATAATCTTCAAATAAAATACCTGATAAATGATGCCTGTCTGATTACGAATAAACCAATGGTCTACGGATCAATTTTCAGGTTTCAGGGACAGGTTTCAGTTTTTAATTATCAAAATGGCCCAACCTACAGATGTTTATATCCTGATGAAAATAGTTCGTCTGTAAATTGTATGGATGCGGGAGTTATCGGAATTTCGGTTGGAATTATTGGAATGCTGCAGGCTAATGAAGTCATAAAAATCATTTTGGAAAATGGAGAAGTTTTAAGTGAAAAAATATTGGTTTATAATATCCTGAATAATGAACAGCAGAAATATGATTTTGAAAAAAGTGATTCTTTTCTAATAGACAGAAATACTTTTGAAGAAAAATATTCTCAGAAAGACAATGCTGTCGAGGAGATTTTGGCTGAAGCTGTTTTGAATCAAATTGATAATCAGAAAGTTTTGTTTTTAGATGTTCGTAATGAAAATGAACTTCCAAAAATAACATTCAAAAACAGCATTCAAATTCCATTAATGAATCTGGAAAATGAAATTGAAAAGCTAAATACAAACCAAACAATTTATGTTTTCTGTCAATCCGGAATTCGAAGTAAAATGGCTGTAGAGCTACTTCAGAAAAAAGAATTTAAAAATATAAAAAGTATTGTTGGAGGTGTTTTGGCAATGAAAGAATTATTACAGGAAAAAATTACTATTTAAGTTTGCATAAACTAATTAAGATGAAAAAGATATTCTTTGTATTGTTTTTATTTTTCTGTTTTACAGAAATTTCATTTTCACAAAAAGCTGTTGATGCTACGGGTGAAACAGAATTGTATTTGGCCTATGAAAAAACAGATAAAGAATTAAATTTAGTCTACAATAAACTTAAAGCCAAATTAGGTAAAAAAGATCAGGCTAATTTAATTGCTTCTCAAAAAGACTGGATAAAATTTAGAGATTCAAATTGCAAATTTAAGAGTTATCCTGAAGGGGAAGGTGGCGTTATTGCAAATAAAATGCATACAGATTGTTTAATGCAAACTACAATAAACAGAACCAAAGAGTTAAAAAGCTTAATGAATGGTTTTTAAATTTCTTATTAATAATTCAAAGATAAATTAACGACGAATTCAAAGAATAAAATTCGAGAAATTTAAAAGGGCACGTATTAAGTAATAATTCGTGAATTCGTGGCAAATAAAAATATTAAAAATGAGTAAAAATGTATTTGTAGAAGGACCAATTTCTCCAGAATTTATTGCGGAGTCAATTGCCAAACATCAATCCAAACATACAATTGGGGCACACAATATTTTTCTGGGTCAGGTTCGCGCCGATGTGATTCATGATAATACGGTTATAGCAATCGATTATTCGGCTTACACTGATATGGCAAATGAAGCCTTACATACCATTCGTGAAAAAGCTTTTGCTAAATTTGATTTGACGTGTATGCACATTTATCACAGTCTGGGTGTAGTAAAAGCGGGCGAAATCTGTCTGTTTGTTTTTGTTTCGGCAACGAGACGCAAGCAGGTTTATGAAGCCACAGAGGCCATTGTAAACTGGATTAAAACAGATGTGCCGATTTTTGGCAAGGAAATGTTTGAAAACGATACATTCACATGGAAACAAAACACCTAAAATGGTAGATATTACGCATAAAATAAACACTTTAAGAAAAGCAACTGCTACAGCCATTGTCAAAGTCAGTAAACAGGAAACAATTGATGCTGTAGTCAATAATCTGGTGCCTAAGGGAAATGTGCTTGAAATGGCCAAAACAGCCGGATTGTTTGCCGTAAAAAATACACATTTGTCGATTCCGGATTGTCATCCGTTACCAATTGAATATACTTCGGTTGAATATAAAATTGAGGATTTAACGATTCATATTATCTTTAATGTAAAAACAGTTTACAAAACCGGAGTAGAGGTAGAGGCGATGCACGGTGCTTCAATTGTAGCATTAACGATGTACGATATGCTGAAGCCAATTGATAAAGAAATCGAAATCTCAACTATAAAATTAATCAATAAAGAAGGAGGCAAATCGTCTTTCAAAAATAAATTTCCGTATGCTATAAAAGCAGCAGTTTTTGTTTGTTCCGACTCGATATTTGCCGGTGATAAAGAAGACCGATCCGGAAAAATCATTGTAGAAAAGTTAGAATCTTATGGAGTTGAAACATCTCATTACGAGATTATTCCGGATGAGTTAGAAATTATTCAGGAAAAAACGAAGGCTTTCGCGAAAGAGAATCAGCTGGTTATTTTTACTGGTGGAACCGGATTGTCGCCAAGAGATGTAACACCCGAAGCGCTTTCACCGATATTAGAAAGCAGAATTCCGGGAATCGAAGAAGCGATTCGCGATTACGGACAACAGCGTATGCCATATGCGATGTTATCCAGAACAGTTGCAGGTACATTAGGAAAAAGCCTGGTTTTGGCCTTGCCGGGATCAACAAACGGAGCAAGAGAATCCATGGATGCTGTTTTTCCGCATGTGATGCACGTTTTTCATATTTTAAAAGGAAAAAATCATGACACCCTCTAAAACCATTTTAACGGATGATTTTGGGCGAAAACACAATTATTTGCGTATTTCGTTGTTGGAGAAATGCAATTTACGTTGTACGTATTGCATGCCTGCTGACGGAATTGCATTGTCTCCAAAAGCCAGTTTAATGACGGCTGAAGAGATTTTTGCTATTGCTCAAACTTTCGTAGAAAATGGTGTTGATAAAATTAGACTTACCGGAGGAGAACCTTTGTTAAGAAAGGATTTTCCTGAAATTGTTTCAAAATTATCGGCTTTAGAAATGTCACTTTCAATTACCACCAACGGCATTTTAATCGATCGTCATATTGAAGTTTTAAAGCAAGCAGGAATCAAAAAAATCAATTTGAGTTTAGATACGCTGGTTTCCTCAAAATTTCATTCGATAACGCTTCGAAATCAATTTGAAAAAGTGATTGATAATTTACATTTATTGCTGAATCATGATTTTCAGGTGAAAGTAAATGTTGTTTTGATGAAAGGTTTTAATGATAACGAAATTACAGATTTTATCAATTTAACAGAGTCTTTACCAATTTCTGTTCGTTTTATTGAATTTATGCCTTTTGCCGGAAACGAGTGGGACAGAAGCAAAATGGTATCACAAAATGAAATTTTATTGCAGGCTGAAAACAGTTTTACTTTGGATAAAATACAAAAGCTTGATGATGAGAAAAACTTCACGGCCAGAACCTATAAAATCAAAGGTTTTCAGGGCGATTTCGGAATTATAAGTTCGATTACGAATCCGTTTTGTGACAGCTGCAACCGAATCCGTCTGACGGCAAACGGAAAAATTAAAAACTGTCTTTTTTCGAATTCCGAAACTGATTTGCTGACAGCTTTCAGAAATGGCGAATCAATTACAGAATTGATTTCTCAATCTGTTCAAAATAAAAAGAAAGTTCGCGCCGGAATGGTGACCATTTCTGAAATGAATGATCCTGCCAAACATTTTGATAATCGAAGTATGATTGCGATCGGGGGGTGATTAGTCATTGCGAGGAACGAAGCAATCACATTCAGAAGATCCACAATATATTTGCCAATACTAATGAGGTTGCTTCGTTCCCCGCAATGACAAGTGTGAGAACAAAAAAAGGCTCAACTTTATTCAAGTCAAACCTTTCTTCAAAATTATTTTTTCCTTTTAGCTTTTGCCTTTTTTTGAGACTTTGCTTTCTTTTTGGCTATCTTTTTAGCTTTAGCTTTTTCCTTTGCTTTTTTTGCTTTTTCTTTTTTCTTAGCCTTCGCTTTTAGTTTTGCTTTTTTAGCTTTCTCTTTCTTCTTGTCTTTTTTAGCTTTTTCTTTTTTCTTAGCTAATTTCTTTTTCTCCTTTTCCTTTTCTTTGTCTTTCACTTTTTTGGCTTTTTTAGCGGCTTTATCCTTTTCAGTTTTTTCAACTTTAACCGCTTCGTTAGTATTCTCTTCTTTCAATTCAGTAACTGGTGTTTCAGTAACTATAGTTTTATCTTCTGTTTTTGTGGCTGGAGCTAATACTTTTTTTGCAGGTGCTCTCCTAACAGTTGGTTTTGCTGCTGTGGTAGTTTTTACGACAGGTTTAATTGGAGTTGTGGTTGCTGCAGGTTTAGCTGTTGAAGTTTTGACTGGCGTTGGTTTACGTGCAGGTGCTTTTTTAGCAGGTGTATTTTCAGCTTTTGCTGGTTCAGCAGCAGGTTGTGTAGTTTCAGTTGCTGGAGAATCAATTTTCTCAGGATTTGTTTCTTCGGTCTTGTTTTCCATATTATAGATGCATTTAGATGATGATTATCTCTGTAATGTAACTAAATTGTTATCTCACAGTTAAGTAAAGATAATTATAAAACAAGTTTTCTAATGTTAAGTTTTTACTTAAAAAATAGTAATAAGTAATTGAAAAAGAATTGTTTGAATTTTTGAGTATAAATAAAAATCAAAATTTCTTAACAATTCTACATGGAAAATGAGGTAAATTACTGTATAATTAATACGTTGAGACTTTCTAAATATCTTAATAGTACGATTGCCCTAGCCCAGATGGTAGCGGCATCCTTTTATGGTCGTTTTTGGGACGAGACCATAAAAGATATAGCGTACAGCTGGAATAAGCTCCTAATATTTAATAGGTAAAAAATTATTCTAATTCTTTAGGATCGTCATTATCGTCTTCAATAAAATCGAGTTCGAGGGCCCGAACGGTCTGAACTGCATTTCCTGCAATTCCGCGAATTGAACCGTACATTCCTAAGGTGTTGTGGACTACTTTTTCGATTTGTTTTTCGCGCTGTTTCCAGATTCTCTGCATCGCTCTTTTTTCAGCATCCAGATCACTTTGCATTTGGGTAAAACCTTCTACAATTCCTTCTACTTGCAAACGGAATTCATTGCTGGTTAAGAAATCGTATAGCATCGACATTTTATCGCCTTTGTTTTCCTGTGCCTGAACCGCCTGGCTTACCTGAATTATTGACTGACGCAAAACAGCACTTAGTCCTTTAAATTCGTCATACGTACAAATCCAGATCCCGTCACGCATGCCCATTCGTTCCATTCCGGCCGGCATTACTTCGGTAACTAAAACGCCGATATTCGCTCTTTTGGTTCTGATATCGTTTTTGAATTTTTCAATCCAGGATGGCTGAAACGCTTTGGTACGTTTGCTTTCGTAATAAATAGAACCGCAGTTTTGATGTTCACGAGTATTGACAATCTGAAGGCAGTCGGCACCGTTAGCCCCTTTTTTAACTTCGTCTATGCTGTCGAGAGGAAAGTTGTTGGCGAGCCATTCTTCTATGGCTAATTCCATGACTTCGCCCTGCAATTGCATGGAGCCTTGTTCCTGTTTGCGTTTCATTTCTTCAGTTAGCTTTTTTTGTTCTTCGAGCTGTTTCTGAAGTTCTTTGAATTTCAGTTCGTTTTTATCGTCTTCCTGTTTTCTGATTTTTTCACGTTCCAGTGTCAGTTGGGCATTTAATTGCTTTTCGGCTTCGGCCTGGATGGCTTCTTTCATTTCCAGTTTTTCACGCTGTAATTTGGCAATTTCACCTTCCATTTTATTTAATTCCCTTATTTTTTCAGACTTTTCAGAGAGCTCTTTTTCCATCAATAACAAACGGTCTTTGTTTTCTTCTTCGAGCTTGGTTTTCAGCTTTTCGCCAATTTCTTTTTCCGCTGCTTTTTTTTCACGTTCCAAACGCTCGGCAAAAAGTTCATTTTCCTGTTTCTTCTTCGCTTCAAATTCGGCTTTTGCTTTTTCGAATTGTTCGTTTTTAAGCTCTAATTCACGGTTTTGAATATTGGCTTTTTGTTGAAATTCTTTACGGATGCTATCTTCAAGCTGATGTTTTAATACATCATTTACGTCGATAGGAGTTCCGCAGTTTGGACACTGAATTGAAGATTGCTCGGCCATTTTATATTGAAGTTTTATTGTAGAATTTGAATTTGCTAAGATATTTAAAAGTTCTGTTTTTAAGGTGAGGATTACTGTACTAATTTGTAACGAATTTTTTTTATGGTCATGATAGATTTTGAATATGTTTCTCACAAAGCTACAGAGTCGAAAAGTTTTTATTTCACGCAGATTTTATAAGATTTAAGCAGATTCTGTAGATGATTTTAAAAAAAATCTGCTCAAATCTGCTGAATCTGCGTGAAACATATTCTTTTTTGTATTTGGTAAATAAAACTTTGCGACTCTGTGACTTTGCGAGATTAAAAAAATAAGCACCTTAGCGCTTTTGTAGCAATAAAAAAGCAACAGCAGATTGTGTGATTTCAGAATAATCGTCTTTTGAAGTTATCAAAGAAACATTTGTAAATAGGTTTACTTTTTTTAATTCAATAAATCCAATCTCCGGATCAGAATTGTTTTTTGCAATATTTGAAGGTACAATCGAAATTCCCAACCCATTTTTGACCAATTGTACTATTGAATTAATATTATTCGCTTCATGAATAATCTTAGGCGTAAAGCCATAAAAAGCACAAAGTTCTAATAAAACTTCATGATAATGCGGTGCGTAATCTTTATTAAAGAAAACAAATGTTTCATCTTTTAAGTCTGTAATTTCTTTTTCTGATTTTATTTGAATGTTTTTTTTATTGTAAACCAATGAAAATCCGTCTTTAAACCATAAATCAGATTTTATTTTTGGTGATTGAATGGGCGATCGGATAATTCCCATTTCGATTTTTCCCTGTTCTAGAGCGTCAATTTGTTTTGTGGTTGAAATTTCAAAAAGTTTAAAATTGACATACGGGAATTGTGCTTTTAAATGCTTTATTAAATCTGAAATAATAGAAGAATAAATCGAACTGATGTAAGCAATTCTGAATTCGCCTGAGACGTTCTCTGCAATCTTTTTTGTTTTCGCAGAAATGCGTTCCAAATTCTGAAAAAGTACTGTAGTTTCTTCTTTAAAGTATTTTCCAGCTTCAGTGAGTTCTACTTTTTTATTGTTTCGAATAAAAAGCTTTGCCTGAAGTTCGTTTTCTAATTCGGCTATTTGTCGGCTTAAAGGTGGTTGCGAAATAAAGAGTTTTTCTGAGGCTTTGGTAAAGTTCAGTTCTTCGGCTACAGCGAGGAAATATTTTAAGTGACGTAATTCCATTATACTTTTTAAGTATTATTAAATGATAAAAATAGTATTTTTAAAGTATATGCTAATAAGGTAGCTTTGAAAAAATAAAAATAGTTCTCTCGCAGATTTGGCAGATGAAGCAGATTATTAATTTAAGATGAATCATCTATAATTACAATAATCTCTGATCATATAATAGCAAAAAGATCAGCTCAATCTGCTTGATCTGCGAGAGATTAAAAACCAAAAAACAAAGACCATGAAAAAATCAACTATAGAAGAAATAAAAGAACGATTTGACAATGATGTCGAACGATTTTCAAATTTAGAAACGGGTCAGGTTGCGACAATTGACGCTACTATTTCTTTAGAATTAATAACCGAAGCCTCAAAACGCATTGTTCCGAATGCTAAAAAAGTTTTGGATGTGGGCTGTGGTGCAGGAAATTATACTTTAATGATGTTGTCTAAAGTGCCAGACTTAAATTGCACGTTAGTTGATTTGAGCTTGCCAATGTTGAATCGTGCTTTTGAAAGGGTTTCGGCAGCAACAAATGGGAAAGTTGAAATTAAGCAAGGCGATATTCGGGAAGCAGCTTTAGAAGAAAACAGTTTTGATATTATTTTGGCTGGTGCTGTTTTGCATCATTTGCGTGATGATAATGATTGGGAAACGACTTTCGCTAAATTGTTCAGGTTATTGAAACCAGGCGGCTGTTTAATGATTTCGGACTTAATTACACAAGATACTGATTTATTGAATGAGTATACCTGGCAGCGTTATGGTGAATATTTGGAAGGAATAGGAGGGGCAGAGTACCGTCAGAAAGTTTTGGATTATATTGAAAAAGAAGATTCGCCAAGATCTATGAATTATCAATTGGATTTGATGAAGAATGTTGGTTTCTCAAAAGTTGAAATTTTACATAAAAACATGTGTTTTGGAGCTTTTGGAGGTATCAAGTAAAGTTTTATAGCCACGAATTGACGAATTATTTCGATGCTCTGAGCATAGATTTTAAAAAATAAAATTCGTGACTCGAGCGATAGCGAATAGGCGAAGCAATTCGTGGCGAATAAATTTATACCTCAACGGGCATCGGATATTTGTTTCTAAGATCGAAGACTAATTCTGAGGTGCCATTTTTCTGCAGATAATCTAATTTTTCTACGGCTTCTTCCATAGTTGGAATTTCACCTTTTGGAATCCACCACATTGCGGTATGTGCTTTTCCGAATTTCTGAAACCATTCTTTGCGACGTCTTAAAAATTCGCTATGAAAAGTTTTATACATATAGTGTTCCAATGTTTCAATGTTTTCCCAAACCGATACATTGATGATAATCTGCTCATCATTGTAAGGGTTCAGACTTGTAGCATTGTAGCTGTCGGTATCGTCTTTTAATCTCCAGACAAAACCTTCGCTTTCTTCGGCTAAGGTGTTTACGGTGTCTAAATTATCTACAAATTCTTTCATTATTGGGTCGTTGATATCGACTCCTTTCATTTTGGCAATATTAATTTCTGCAAGATGATAATGACTCATGGTTTGTGTTTTTGATTAAGAGGGAATTTAGCTTTTTTGTCAAGAATCGCTTCGACTATTCGCTATCGCTCGGGTCGTGGCTAGAAAACCTTTATAAAATCTGAGCTGTTTTGTACACCTGAATTGGGCTTGAAACTAAACTTTCGGTTTTTTTGATGAAATCCTGAAGATAAGACTGACTGTTATGTAAATCTAAACCAGCCTGATCTTTCCATTCTTCCCAAATAATAAAAACATTGTCTGAAGCGTGTAAATCGTAACGAACGCAGGCTTGTTCTTTTCTGGTTTCGGTAACTAAATGTGTCACCAAATTTTTAATTTCGCTCAAATATTCGGGTTTACTTTTTAAAATTGCTGTAATCGAAATCATAATTATAAGTTTTTAAAAGTTTGTTCTAAATGTTTAGTGTAATTCTGTTTAAAGATAACGATATTTTCCGGTGTGGCACCTTTTTCTACGTCATGGAAATGGAATCCGTTTACGCATTCCATGCCTGTGAATTTATTCATTTTGTGGAAACCAAACATTACACCATCATCAACAGAAGTTTCTTCGAAGAATTCTCCCGGAAGTGTAAAAGCAGTTGCAGGTGCATTCCAGCTCGTGGTTAGCATGTATTTTCGTCCGTGTAAAAGTCCGCCGGTTCCATAATTGATATCGGGATTTACGCGGCTTCTTCCGTCGCTTTTGTAGATTCCGTTGTTGTGTCCCTGAGTGAAAACATCATCAATGTATTTTTTGAAAAGGTTTGGTAATTGAAACCACCAAACGGGTGTATGATAGATGATTAAATCTGCCCAAACGAATTTTTCTACTTCTTTTTGAAGATCGATCTGGTCTTCTATATGAGTTGTTTTTATTTCGTAATTGTTGTTTTTAGAAAGAAATTCAATTGTCCAGTCCTGAACGGTTTGATTGAACTGTCCTCCTGAGTGCGCGAATTTTTGTCCGCCGTTAATTATAAATATCTTTTTCATTTTAATTGTTTACTTCTTTTGAAAATGGATGTGTGAGGGATAGGAGTGGAAATCCTTTTTTGCCAGGGTTTGGCATAAAAGATTGGAACGGATAGCCCGGCCCTTAGGGACACACCCAAATTATTTTAATTGTCGTGAATTTGTTTTAACACATAGAAACATAGATTTTTTTTAGAAAGGGAATTGAAAGAAACTTGTTTCTAACACATAGTTCTTAATGTTTGTCATTTCGAGGAACGAGACCCGAGCGAAGCGAACTGGCGAAGCAAATCACACTCAGGAATCGACAAAGATTGGAGATATGCATTGTGGAATTTCTAGTGTTATTCCTCCTTTCAGTCGGAATGACAAGATTGCGCAGACTATTTGTGTTTATGTGAGTGAAACGCCTTTATAGACAAAGCAAAACTATGTTTCTATGTGTTTAAAAAAGAGAATTATTTTATTTTAGCAATAGCCTGATTGATAAATTCCAATTCTGAAGCTGATAAATCGAAATCCATTGTTTTGGCATTTGAAATGGCTTGTTCTGCATTTCTTGCTCCGGCTAAAACTATTGAAATTCCCTTTTGTAAAGTTGTCCAGCGCAGTACTAATTGTGAAATTGAAATGTGTTTTGAATTTGCTAATGAGCTCAATTCTTCAATTAAAGTTTTTACCTGCTGTAAATCGAATTTTCCGAAATAACCGTTCCTGTGGTCGTTTTCTTTTAATTTACTGTCTGTGAAGTATTTTCCGGTCAATAAACCTCTTTCCATTGGACTGTAAGCAATGATTCCGATGTTTTCTGCAAGGGTAAACGGAATTAATTCATCCTCAATCTTACGGTTTAGCATACTGTAAGCAACCTGATCAGAAACTACCTGAACTGTTTTTTGTGCTTCCTGAATTTGTGCAACATTGTAATTACTTACTCCGAAAGCTCTGATTTTTCCTTGTTGGATTAGGGTTTCAACGGCTTCCATTGTTTCAGAAATCGGTGTTGTAATGTCAGGCCAGTGAATTTGCAGTAAATCGATATAATCTGTTTGAAGACGTTTCAGGCTTTCTTCAATTTCTTTGATTACATTTTCTTTGGATGAATATTTGTAAATCGGAACTTTTTTACCGTTGTCATCAGCATCAAAAAAATAATCGCCTTTTCCGTTGTTGCTTCCGTCCCAAACCAAACCGAATTTAGTCAATAACTGCAGTTTTGAACGATCGTGACTTTTGATAGCTTCTCCAATCATTTCTTCGCTTAAACCAAATCCGTAAAAAGGAGCGGTGTCGATTGTTGTAACACCGTGATCGATTGAAGCGTGAACCGAGTCGATTGAATCTTTTTTATCTGTTCCTGCCCACATGGTTCCGCCAATCGCAAAAGCACCATAAGTAATCGTTGATAATTCAAGCTCTGAGCTGCCTAATTTTCTATATTCCATGATTGTGATTTTTTTGTTTTAAATTGATGAAGCAAAATTATACTGTTTTTATGATTGTTGTTTGGTATATTTTTGTCTTTTTTAGGTATATTTGCATCTTCAAATAAAATTAAATCATGAAAAAAGAAAATTTATATGAGCCTTTTACGGTTTCTTTTGAAACGCTGAGTGAATATCCGGATGTGGGAGACCGTCATAATTTCTTTGAACTAGTTTATATTTTGGAAGGCACAGGTTCGCAGTGTATCAACAAAAATATTTTCACTTATGATCCGGGTCATTTATTTTTATTGACACCCGAGGATTGTCATAATTTCACAATCGAAACAGAAACGAAATTTTTCTTTTTGAGATTCAATGATATTTATTTGAAAAATTCAAGTCTGCAGAATGAGAATATCCAGCGATTGGAATATATTCTTCAAAATGCCAATCATCAGCCGGGTTGTATTCTTAAAAATGATCCGGATAAATGTCTGGTAAAAGTGATGATTGAAGCGATTTGCAGAGAAAAGAAGGATAAGGATATTTACAATCAGGAACTAATTCAGCAATTGGTCAATACACTGATTATTATCGTGGCGAGAAATATTGCAAAATATCTTCCGGAGCAGGTTAATATTGATACGGAGGCAAAAGCGATGGATATTCTGCAATATATTCAGAATAACATTTATTATCCCGAAAAAATAAAAGCAGAATCTATAAGTGATTATTTTGGAATTTCGAATACGTATTTAGGTCGTTATTTTAAGAAACATGCCAGTGAAACCATGCAGCAATACATAAGTAATTACAAAACCAAACTGATTGAGCATCGTCTACAGTTCAGTGATAAGCGTATCAACGAAATTGCATATGAATTTGGTTTTACGGATGAAAGCCACTTTAATAAGTTTTTTAGAAAGCAGAAAGGGTATAGTCCTTCAGAATTTAGAAAGACGATTCGATTGAGTGCTTGATTTTATAATAAAAAACGGACTTTAAATTAAGAATCTTTTTATTTTCCTTATTTTTAAAATTATATTTGATTGTTGATAATGTTATTATTTATTAACAACTCATTAATTCTTAGTTTTCCTGATTTTATAATTTTAACGTCAGAAACTAATTCAAATAATCTATTATCATTGGTTTCTTCTCTTGTTTGGATCACTATTTTTAAATCATATTCTTTCCCTTGACAAGCTTTTTCAAGTTTTGTAATTGAATCATTAATTGTATCATATTTTCCTTGAATTTTTACAGGAACTGGTTTCTCGTTAAAATGATTTTTTAGAAAACCATCAATACCTGAGTTTCTTTGAACTGGAAAAGCCTCAATACTTTTTAGAAGCGATAATTCATATTCAGATTTCTCTAAATAACTTTCAGAGCCTTTATTGAGTAGGGCGGAATCTGTTATAACCATTTCTTCTAGTCTTGTGTTGGCTAATTCTACAGCATCGTTAGAAATATCAATTCCAATAAATTTTCTATTCATTGATTTAGCTGCTACGCAAGTCGTTCCACTACCACAAAAAGGATCTACAACTAGATCACCTTCATCTGTTACTATTTTAATAATTTCCTTTAAAAGCAAAACAGGTTTTTGTGTTGGATAGCCAGATCTTTCTTTAGCTTTTGGATTTAAGTATGGTATTTCCCAAGTATCAGATAATGGTACGCCTTTTTTTTCTTTGCCTAATACAATATTTCCTTTTCCGTCAGTTTTATATACAGATTTTCCGTTCGATGTTTTTTCTCGATCTTGTAGTATTTGATCAATATTAGTAGTTAATGCATAATCAGTATAATATTGATTAAATTTGAAATCATCGCTTTTAGAGTAGAAGTAAATATTTTGATGAGAGTTCAAAAGTCCTTTTTTGGAGTTTGACCATCTTTTATAGCTCCAAATAATTTCACTTCTAAAGTTTTTCATTCCAAATACTTTGTCTAATTCAACTCGAATATAGTGTGATGCAATTTTATCACAATGAAGAAATACTGAACCTGAATCTTTTAAAATTCTTCTACATTCAATGAGGCATGAATTTATTAAACTTAAATAATCTTCTAATGAGTTCCAATTATCGTCAAATTCGTATTTTTTTCTTTCATCTCGACTAACTAAAGAATGTTTTTTTTGAGTAAAGAAAGGTGGATCAAAATAAACAAGGTCTACTGAATTTGATTTTAGTTCAATTAATTTTTCTATACAATTTCCTTTGTAAATTAGATCTACTTTCATTTAATTTCCTTTTTATCTGCGATATCTGTCAAAATTTTTAGTAAATCATAGCTTGTATAATTTTTTACAAAATTCCAAGCTTCATCTCCTGCATAATATTGTCCTTTAACACTTTTGTAATATCCTGCTAGTACTTTTTGTATCTTACATGCAGAAGAACGTTGTGGATAATAAAACATTACCCTAATAGGTAGATATTTATGATTGGTTATACACTCTACTCTTGTGTGTTCTTTACTAATATGATCTCCGTCAGTTGTAGCATCTTTCCATTTAATTTCTATAGCATTATTTCTGTCTAAAAAATCAATTTCAAATGTTTTTGGTTTTGAGCTAATATTATTTTTAATGAGTGTTCTTTTTCCCTTTAGGTTGTTAAATCGGAAACAAAGTATAGCTGCTTCTTCTAAAAATGAACCAGCATATTTATATAAAAATCTTCCAGCATTTTGATATTCGTCAATTAATTGGCCGTCTTTATTTGAGATACCTAAAACACGATATATTAGATAATGTGAATTATCATCTTCCAGCATTTCTTTTTTTCTTTCTTCAATTTTTATACTTAGGGTTTTAGTATATAAATCTGATAGTTCCTCAATTTTTGAATAAAGCATTTCATAGTCAGTACCATTTTTCTTTGCGTCTTCAATTTCTTGAGCTCCAAATATTTCAGCTTCTTCAAGTAGAATTTCTTTTGATTTACCTTTTGTATCTATGCCAATTGCTGTACAGAAATTAACGAGTTCACTTTTTTTTAGATTATATAGTTTCAAGTTGTATTTTTTATTTTGTTAAATTTACGATCTTTTCATCTTTTTCTATACTTACATAGCTATTATGTTTAGTTTTACAAAGAAATGGTAAAAACTTAAATAATTTTTTTTATGACCCTAAGATTATGCGTATGTTTTTTAAATTCGGGATTGTAAATTCCTAAATGGTCCAAACGATCAATGCGCACTTTTCCGCTTGCATGGATGATATAATTGTTTTCCATTATGATTCCGACATGGATGATTCTTCCTTCGTCGTTATCAAAAAAAGCCAAATCACCCGGTTCACTTTCTTCAATAAAACTCAATGGTTCACCATCATTGGCTTGCTGCGAAGCGTCGCGATGAATTTTATAACCGTTTAATTTGTAAACCATCTGAGTAAAACCGGAACAATCAATGCCAAAAGGCGTTTTTCCGCCCCATAAATACGGAGCATTTAAATACATAAAAGCAGTTTTTATTAAAGCACTTTTAGGTTTTATGCCACTGGTTTTGGTTCCTTCAAAATCAAAATTTGAAATATTGATTTCGTTGCTATTTAAAAAAGATAAAGAAGCTCCAAGCGGAATTGGAAGCAGTAAATTATTCGGAGCTGTGATGTAATCAATTAAATCGGCGTTTAAAATGATGGCTTCTTTGCTTAACTGATTAAACTGCTCTTTGGTGATTTCCTGATATTGTTTAGAGTCTACCCAGCCTTCGTAATCATCAAACTGAATCCTGATTCGCGCCCACTGATTCTGACGTTCTAAGATTTCGATATGTTCTCCGAACAAAAGCTGTGTAACGATTTCACTTCTGTCACTGGCTTCAGCTCGAACGGGTACTATGGCTAGATTGCAAATTCCAAACATCTAAGGAAATTTATAAAGTTGAAAAATCAGGAGTTATATTTAAAACTCCTGATTTTTTGAGATATTGTTTATGTTCTTTCGATAACAATTGCTGATGCACCGCCGCCGCCATTGCAAATAGCAGCAGCTCCGGTTTTTGCATTGTTTTGTTCTAAAACATTCAGTAATGTAACAATGATACGTGCCCCTGAAGCTCCGAGAGGATGTCCTAACGAAACCGCTCCGCCGTTTACATTTACTTTATCATTATCGAGATTTAATATTTTTGAATTGGCTAAGCCAACTACAGAAAAAGCTTCGTTAAATTCGAAGAAATCAACATCCGAGATTGAAATTCCAGCTTTATTCAAAGCTTTTGGTAGCGCTTTTGCAGGACTTGTGGTAAACCATTTTGGCTCTTGAGCAGCATCAGCATAGCCTTTTATGTAAGCCAGAGGTTTTAAACCTAATGAATTTGCTTTTTCTTCAGACATTAAAATCAAAGCAGCAGCCCCGTCATTGATTGTTGAGGCGTTTGCAGCAGTTACAGTTCCGTCTTTTGTGAAAACTGGGCTTAAAGATGGGATTTTATCTAATTTTACATTAGTGTATTCTTCGTCTTTTGAAAATATAATTGCCTCACCGCGTCTTTGCGGTACTTCTACAGGAACAACTTCGTTGTCAAATTTTCCGGCATCCCAGGCTTTAGCACTTCTTTCGTAAGACTGGATTGCAAAAGCATCTTGTTCTTCACGGCTGATGTTGTATTCAGTTGCACATGCATCAGCGCAAACTCCCATTGCGTTGTTGTCGTAAGCATCTGTTAAGCCATCTTTCTGCATACCGTCAAGAAGGGTAGCAGGACCAAATTTATTTCCGGCACGCATCTGCACATAATGTGGAATTAGGCTCATGCTTTCCATTCCGCCCGCTACTACGATTTCAGCATCTCCGCAGGCAATTGCCTGAGCAGCGAACATTACGGCTTTCATTCCTGAGGCACACACTTTGTTTACTGTGGTAGCAGCAACTTCTTCAGACAAGCCTGCAAATAAAGCTGCCTGACGAGCAGGAGCCTGTCCAACGCCAGCCTGAATTACATTACCCATGAAAACTTCATCGACCAATTTAGGGTCAAGATTGATTTTTTGGAGAGCCCCTTTTATGGCAGCAGCTCCTAATTTTGGTGCGGGTACGGTAGATAAACCTCCCATGAAACTTCCGATAGGTGTTCTAACGGCAGAAACGATAACAACTCTTTTGTTCATGTTCTGTTTAATATTAGTTAGTAAAGCAAATTTACTGTTTATTTGAACAAATTCAAATTTTGTATTAAGTAGGGCGAATTTTAAATTTAAGATGAATTTTTTGTTAATTCTATTCGTTTGATTGTGAAGTGTTTTTGAAAAAATATTAAAAAAAGATAAAAAAAACAGAAAAAATAGTTGTGAGATATCGAATGTTGTCTTACATTTGCAACCGCAAAACGGGAAGCAATTCCTTGAGCAAGGAGAGGTGCCAGAGCGGTAATGGAGCAGATTGCTAATCTGTCGACGGGTGACCGTCGCCAGGGTTCGAGTCCCTGTCTCTCCGCTTAATTTTGCCTCGGGGTGTAGCGTAGCCCGGTTATCGCGCCTGCTTTGGGAGCAGGAGGCCGCAGGTTCGAATCCTGCCACCCCGACACTTTGTAATAATGGTCGCATAGCTCAGCTGGATAGAGCACCTGCCTTCTAAGCAGGCGGTCGAAGGTTCGAATCCTTCTGCGATCACAGAAGACCCACTCATACCGAGTGGGTCTTTTTGTTTTCTATAATTTCGTAGTTTTTAAAATCGATGAAAAAAGCGTGGCAAAACCGTGGCAAACGGTTTTTGAAATAATGAAAACATAGAATTGATGCGGGTTTGCAACCTACTAGTTGCAATCCTTCTGGGATCACAAAAAAAAGAGACTGTCTCAAATTTTGCGTTCGAAATAGTATACTGAAAATCTTTTTTGTGTTTAGACAGAAATCAATAAATAATTTTCGAATGCTTATTATTTAAAAACTCAAGCGTACCATCTGTCAAATTATAAAATACCCCAACAATTTTTATCTCTCCTTTATCTTCCATTTCTTTAAGGATAGGACTCTTTTTACGAATTTGGGCTATAGTATAAAATACATTGTTTTCTGAAACATGTTTTACAAATTCATCATTTTTAGAGGTCTTTTTTCCTTTAAAGTCCTGGCTCATTGTGACGGCAGGTTTTATTTTGGAAAGCATGGCTGTAATATTTCCGAGTTTGACATCGTCTATTGCTCCTTTAATAGCTCCGCAATGCTGATGTCCCATTACCAAAACCAATTTTGCGCCCGAAATTTTACAGGCAAATTCCATACTGCCCAATAAATCTTCGTTTACAAAATTTCCGGCTACTCTTCCCACAAAAATATCTCCAAGCCCCTGATCAAAAACATCCTCGACCGGTACACGGCTGTCCACACAGCTCAATACAACAGCTTTTGGAAACTGTCCTGGTGCTGATTTTCGGGCTTGCTTGCTATGGTCACGAACAGTGGTTGTGCCGCTTTGAAAACGCTTATTTCCTTCTATAAACTCTTCTAAAATAGCGTCAGGCGTAAGTCTGGTTTGTTCCTCCTTGGTCATTACATGTGAAATTACAGGCTTTAAATTTTCTGTTGGAGTAGAAATTGAATTTGATTTTTGGGTTTTTGTTCCATTGTTGCAGGAAATCAACAGTGTAGCAAAGCAAAGCATTACAGTTGATTTAAATTGATTGTTCATTTTTATTTTAATTTAATCTGCTTACTTTGTAAAACGGTGTTCAGCATGTCCGTGTATTATTTAAATTTTATATAAAACAGCAAGAGGTGGTGTTTCCCTACTTTTAAACAGCTTCTTAAATTTAAATTCGCACTTAACTGTATTAGTTGTCCAAATCGGTTAATTTTTTTAACTTATCTTTTTCAGGCAATAAAGGAACCCTAAGATTAATTAGATTTTATTAATCCGAAATAGGTATATTAGCACCTTGATTCTCTAAAGCCAATAATGCCACATTAACCCTTCGCATCCATGAAGCAAACCGATTCCGAAATCTTAGTAAAACTAAAAAAAGGAGATGCTTCAGCCTACAAGATACTTTTTGATGAGTATTATGATACACTTTGTATGCATTCTATGAGATATTGTGATTCCTATGATATCGCGCAGGACATTGTTCAGGATATATTCGTTGATTTTTGGAATGAAAAACGTTATCTGAAAATTGAGGATTCACTGAGTGCTTATTTACATAGATCCGTTAGAAACAATAGTGTTTTAGAAATGCGAAAACATTCAAAATTCGTTTTTGAAGAATTAGATGAAGTAATTAATAAATTGATAGAAGACGAAATGCCTTTTGGTATATCACCAGATCAGGAATTAATGCGTTTGAAACAAGAAATTGACAAACTGCCACACCAAAGTAAAGAAATCTTTAAGGCGATTGTACTTGATGATAAAAAATACAAAGAAGTTGCTGAATTGTACGGTATTTCTGTAAATACTGTAAAAACACAATATGGGAGAGCATTGAAGAAACTACGCAATTCTCCGCTTTTGATTGCATTATTAATGTTAAAATAAAAAATAACTTAATTTTTTGTCACCCATTTTTATTCTTTTTTTATCATATAATTAACAATAGCTTAATTATGGATAATTTAAATTCTACTATAGTATCATTAATAGGGTCTTATCTCTCTAAAGAGCTGGATCAGAAAGATTTTGATACACTTCAGAACTGGATTAATGAGAGTCCGGATAATGAACTTTTCTTTATAGAGTATGTAAAACTTTATAAAAAATCACGTCAGTTAGGATTTCAGAAGATTATTGATAAGAACAAAGCCTGGAAAAATATACATCCGAAACTGAGTAATTTTCCGCATACCGATTTATCTGATTCAGAACCGGGAGTATTTAAACTCAATTTTAATTTCCTGAGATATGCAGCAATCCTGTTAGTCCTTTTAGGTCTGGGATTTTATTTTTACAGCAGTACAGCAGATACTCAGTCAGTGCCGGTAATAGTGCAGTCAGCACCAATCCAGCCAGGAACTGATAGGGCTACTTTGGTATTAGGTAATGGTAAGACTATTGTTCTGGGGCAAGGGAATACGTATAATGCTGACGGAATCTCTGCCAATGATAAAAACGTAGCTTACAAAGACAGCGATATTAAAATTGAATACAATTACCTGACTATTCCACGTGCCGGACAATTCTCACTGCAGTTGGCTGATGGTACTAAAATTTGGCTTAACTCCGAGTCGCAGCTCAAATTTCCGAATCGTTTCCTTAACGGAAAACCCCGTAATGTAGAGTTGGTCTATGGAGAAGCTTATTTCGAAGTGTCACCAAGTACAGCCCACAATGGTTCTCATTTTAACGTGAAAGTAAAAGGCCAAAATGTTGAAGTGCTGGGTACACAATTTAATATCAAAGCCTATGCTGATGAGGCTAATATCCTAACCACTTTGGTAGAAGGTAAAGTAGAATTGTCAAATAACGAAAAAATTGTACAAATGGTGCCTAATCAGCAGACTGTTCTAAATAAATTATCTAATACCATGCAGACCAAATCGGTGGATGTCTATGACGATATCGCATGGAAAGACGGTGTATTTAGTTTTCAAAGAAAATCATTAAAAGAAATAACATTGATACTATCAAGGTGGTATGATATCGATGTTGTTTTTAAAAATCAAGCATTACAAAATCAAGGATTTAATGGCTTGTTTGAAAAAAATCAGGGTATAGTAGAAATTTTAGAAACATTTAAAAAGTTAGGTGCTATATCAAAATTCACTATTAATGGTAAAACAGTTATTTTACAGTAAAAATAAATTAACAGGGTAAAAACATTAAAAAGTAAACAAAAAAAGAGAACGAAGTTGAATCATTTGGCGGTGAAAAACTTCGTCTCTCTTCGATAAATAAATGATTAATTAAACCAATGTCCAACTAACCAAAAACAAATTTATGAATTTTAATTTAAATTTGGCCGGTTCCCTATTATGGAAACGGCTGACCGTATTACTTATGCGAACATTTCTGCTTCTAATGAGTTCTATGCTTTTTGCATTTAGTCCTGCCAATACTTTAGGACAAGTAAAAATAATGGTAGAGTCGAGTAAAAGCCGCACAATTGATGAAGTTTTCGACTTAATTAAAAAGCAAACCAATTATCATTTTGTCTACGAACAGGATCTAAATCACAAGTTACCTTCAGTTTTAATACAAAAAGGTAAATTAACTGTAGATGAAATTTTAGAAAAAGTACTTGACAATACTGATTATGAATATTTACAGTCAGGTAAAAACACGATTTTAATCAAAAAAAGAGTAACCCCTGCCCAGAAAATAACGATTATGGGAAAGGTAACTGATAAATCAGGAATGCCGCTTCCGGGAGTAACGGTCCATATAAAAGGTAACACGACTGGTACTACAACTGACTTTGACGGTATGTATAAATTAGAAGCATCTTCACCTCAGGATGTAATCGTATTTAGTTATGTGGGTTTTAAAACCATTGAAGTAAAAGTTAATTCTCAAAAAGTAATAAATCAAACGCTATCAGAAAATGTTACAGAGCTTGATGTTTTGCAAATAGTATCTACCGGATATCAAAACATTTCGAAAGAAAGAGCAACCGGATCATTTCAGAAAATCAATGAAGATGTTCTGGATTTTAAGATATCCCAGGATATTATTTCAAAAATTGAAGGAGAGGTTTCCGGTGTTTTATTTGATAATACAGACGGGGTAACTATACGAGGATTAAGTACGATTAATGCTAATGATGAGCCTTTAATTATTGTTGATGGTTTTCCGGTTTCTCAGGATTTAAACTCTATTAATCCCAATGATGTAAAAAGTATATCAATCCTTAAAGATGCTGCTGCGGCTTCTATATGGGGGATCAGAGCAGCTAATGGTGTAATCGTAATTGTGACTAAAAAGGGGAGTAGTAAAGAAACACCAACAGTTAGTTTATCATCCATAACTAAAATTACGTCAAGATACGATCTGGATGATTTAAAATACGCTCCTACATCCAGTTATCTGCAATTCGAAAAACACAGAGCTGACAATAGATGGGTTACCTATCCAACCAATTACAGACCGCCAATGTTAAGTAAAGGCATGGATACTTATTTAAAGCTAAACAATGGAGCTATTACACAAAGCCAGGCAGATGGTATTATTAATGGTTTGTTGACTAAAGACAATAGAAACGAGTTTGAAGACTTATTTATGTCCAATAGCATCTGGACCCAACATAACGCCAGTATATCAGGAGGGGGAACACGCAGTACCTATCGTGCTTCACTTACCTATAATAAAAACGAAAATTTAAATTATTTTAAAAATAACGATCGGGATGAAATTATTGTTAACCTGAACAACAGTACTAATCTTTCAAAAAAATTACAGCTGAATTTAAATTTTAACTTTAATACTTACGGTCAAAAAAACAACGGATTAACGTTTTCTGATTACAGAGGTTTACCCCAATATCAGGATATACTGGGAAGTAATGGAGAATATTTGCCACAGCGTTATGGCTTTTATAATGCTGCAACAGCCAGTAACTATCCTTATTCATGGGATTACAACCTGAAGCAGGAATATGATAATAAAAACAATGATACTAAAACAACATTAATTCGTTTGCAATCGGAATTAAAATATGACATTACTGATTATTTAAATATTCAGGGTAAATATCAGTATGAATGGGGGCAGAATAACGTGAATAACTTATTTAATGAAGAAACTTATTATGTAAGAAATTTAGTTAATACTTATACGGCTTATAATACAGCACAAGCTAAATATGTAAGTACAATACCAAAAGGAAGTGTTTTGGCGAACCAATTTGGACAAAATAAAACACATTCCGGAAGGTTCCAGCTTAATTTAGACAAATCATTTAACGACAGAACACATAATATTACTTCTGTTGCAGGTTATGAAATCAGACAAGAGACAAGTAATACTTTTGGGACATCAAAATTTGGATTTGATCCGGAATCCCTAACCTATGCTAATATTCCGTTTGGTACCATAGTAAATGTTTCTCCTTCCGGAACTGGTACTTTTAATGATCCGACAACAATAACTGAAGTTGAGAACCGATTTATATCTTATTTTGGTAATGCAGCTTATTCATTCAAAAAAAAATACATTCTTTCCGGAAGTATAAGACTTGATGATGCAAACCTGTTTGGCGGAAGCAGGGAGTATAGAAATATTCCATTGTATTCAGTTGGACTTAAATGGAACCTGCATGAAGAGCCATTTATGAAATCAATAAAGAATATTAATCTTTTAAGTCTTAGAGGAACGTATGGCAGTAACGGAAACGTAGATAATAGTACAAGCCCGTTTTTACAGGCAGGACTATCAAGAGATTCTCAAACTAATAATCAATATGCTTTTGTTTCTACTGTAAAAAATCCATCGTTAAGATTAGAGAAGACCTTTGTACAAAACCTGGGGTTAGACTTTGGATTTTTTGATAACAGATTAAGCGGGAACATTGAATACTATTACAAAAAGAGTATTGATTTATTATCGACGGTTTCTATATCCTCTACTTTAGGTTTTAATTCGGCTCTTGTTAATGCCGGAGTTATGACCAATAAAGGTGTAGATATGCAGTTAACTGGCCGAATCGTCAAGAATAAAAATTTTAAATATGAAACAACCTTAAACTTTAGTTATAATAAAAATGAAGTAACGAAAGTTGATGTACCTACCCAAACCATTAATACCTACTTAGACGGTGAACCATTAGAAGGGAAACCATTACGATATTTGTTTAGTTATAACTATATCGGTTTAGATTCAAACGGATACCCATTGACATTAAATCAAAATGGAGACGTAATTGATGTGAATGGCAGAAATGAACAGGGGGTTAGTGAACTGATTACAGATGTAAATGCTTTGGTATACAATGGTTCTTTAACACCTAAATATTATGGAGGCTGGATTAATAATTTTAATTATAAAAATCTTAATCTTCGAATTCTTACTACCTATAAGTTTGATTATGTATTTAAGAATAGGGATGTTTTAGATTATTATGATATCCGTTATGGCCTTAATAGTGGACATATACATCAGGATTACGATAAAAGATGGCAAAATCCGGGGGATGAAAACAATACTACTATACCAAGATTACCTGCGCTGGCAAATGATTTAGCTAAAGCCGGATATAATTATTACGCAAACGCAAATCAGTTTATTGATGATGCAAGTCATATCCGATTAAAGCAAATAGCTTTAGGATACAATCTTAACAGTACTGCATTAAAGGCAATAGGTATTCAACAATTTGAGCTTGGTTTTCAAGCTGATAATCTGGCTGTTTTTACTTTTAATAAATGGAATGTTGATCCGGAAAGCATGTATTACAGAATGCCAGCATCTTATACATTTAATATTAAAGCAAACTTTTAACGAAATGAAAAAAATATATATAGTATTTATTTGCCTTATATCATTAACGGCATGTAACAGAGAGGAGTGGCTGGATATAAAACCTAAAGGGATTATTATTCCTCAAAAAGTTTCAGATTACAGATTGTTGCTTGATCAGTCTACAATCACTGCTACTTCTAAATCACCTGGTTTTGTAGTTTCACCTGCCAATACTGATTTAATGGCTGATGAATATCAATACAATAATCCAAATGCAACTTCAGTACTGAATGATAATGAACAGAATATGTTCTTATGGAATGATAATTTTTTCAACGCAGATCAGGAAGATGTGGATTGGCAAAAATTATATGGTCAAATATATGTTACCAATCTTGTCTCTGAAGAAATAATGAATGCGCAGGGCAGTACGGAAGAGAAATTAGCGCTGCTGGCAGAAGCAAAAATTCACAATGCCTATGCTTATTTTGCTTTAGTAAATTTATATGCCACACATTATAATCCTGCTACTGCCTCTAGTGTATTGGCGGTTCCATTTAGAAACACTACTGATTTAGAAGGTGTAAAATTACCACGTGCAACGGTAAAGCAAATTTATGATCATGTTATAGAAAATATAACTTCTTCCGTTCAATACCTGCCAGATTCGCAGGCCAATACAACTCTAAAACACAGGCCGGCTAAAGTAACAGCTTATGCATTTTTAGCCCGGGTATATTTATACATGGGGGACTATGAAATGGCATTAAAGTATGCAGATATGACTCTTGCTCTTAATAATAAGTTACTTAATTATAACACTCTTGCAAATACTTCCTTTAGTATTATTAATATGCCGCAACCCCAAAATAACCCGGAAGTAATATGGTTAAAAAAATCTGCAATGCCTTATAGAACATTAATAGTAACGCCAGAATTATATAATCTATATGAAAGCAAAGACCAAAGAAAACGACAATTTGGACTTTTAAGCACTTTATTTGGTATTGCAGGCAGTGATTACGCGTTTGCTACTTCCTATTTTACAACATTTAGATTTTGTGGATTTTCTGTACCGGAAACTTTACTGGTAAGAGCGGAATGTAATGCCAGATTAAATCACTTAGATGCCGCTTTAGCCGATATTAATTATTTACGACAAAATCGTATCCCGGCAAGTGATTATATAGCCTTGACAAGTACAAGCCAAAGCGAAGTTATCAATATGGTCTTAACTCAAAGACGATTAGAGTTAGTAGGGCAGAGTTTAAGATTTTTCGATATTAAAAGATTAAATCAGTTTCACAATGCCGATATAAATTTAACTCACAAGTATAATGGTCAGACTGCAGAGCTTAAGGCTAATAGTAAAAAATGGGCTGTGCCAGTTGCTACTAAATACATTTTGGCAAACCCGGAAATTGGAGAAAACGACCGTAATTAATTTAACGATAATAATTTTAACATAAATGAAAATATTATATAAAATAAAAACATTACTTGTTTTAACTTTAATGTTAAGTTCTCTTTTGGGTATTGCCCAAAAGAAGAACGACTTTATTGTTTTTTCGGGTGTGATTAATAATAAGATTGAGGATCAAATCAAAATATATGATTTTCAGAACCAGCTTGTTTCAGAAATAAAACTTTCACCAGAAGGTAAATTTACAGAGACATTAAAACTAAAAGAAGGTTTTTACACTTTGCAGCATGAAGATTTTTCTGCTAAATTATTTCTGGAGCCCGGATCAAATTTAAATACTTCATTTGATGCCAAAGATTTTAAAAAAAGTTTAAAATTTTCAGGTCAGGGAGGACCGGTCAATTCTTATATTCAGAAAAAAGCAAGTAAGAATTGGGGAGTTACAGAGGATATGAAAATTCGTTATGCACTTAGTGAAACAGATTTTAAGCGTATGATGACCAAAGCAAAAGCGTCGAAAGATTCTCTGCTTCTTAGTCAGGTAAATATTTCGGAGAATTTTAAAAATAAAGAAAAAAGAAATATTAATTATGAGTATATTCTTGAGATGATTAAATATGAAAGTGATCCTGCTCATTATGAGAAAAACCCTGATTTTAAAATATCAGCAGATTTTATGCCTGATTTAAAAACATTTGATTACGATAATTCAGAAGATTTTTATTACTCAAACGCTTACAAGAATATTGTATTGGGGCACTACAGAAAATTGGGTAAAGAAATTGCAGAAAGAGACAAACACGATAATTATTATCTTTCTTATATCACAGCGGTTTCAAGTTCAAAAAATCAGGATATAAAAAATATACTTCTTTACGACCATGCAAGAAATGCAATTGCATATACCAGCGATGTTCAGGAGTATTACAAAATCTTCATCAATTCATCAACAGATCAGACCAACAATAAAGCTATAAGCGAGATTTATCAAAAACTTCTCCCTCTTACTAAAGGAAATGTGTCACCAAAATTTGTTGGTTACGATAGTTATAGCGGAGGCAAGGTTTCTTTAGATGATTTGAAAGGGAAGTATATTTATATAGACGTCTGGGCAACCTGGTGTGGTCCTTGTAAAGTAGAAATTCCACATCTTGGTAAAATTGAAGAAGAATATAGAGGAAAGAATATTCAATTTTTAAGTATTTCTATAGACAAACGAGCTGATATAGAAAAATGGAAAAAAATGATAGCCGAAAAAAAGATGGGAGGTATTCAGGTTATAGCTGATGATGCCTGGAATTCTAAGTTTATTCAGGATTATTTTATTAAAGGCATCCCGCGCTTTATTTTGATCGATCCTCAGGGAAATATAATCTCATCAAACGCACCAAGACCTTCGGAAGCAAAACTAAGAGATTTGCTTAACGGGCTGAATATTTAATACTAAAGAAATTGGCAGACTTCAGTTATCGGCTTAATCAATACAAAGATTAAGCTGATAAAGCTGCTGTACCTATAAATTAAAATCCAAATAAGAAATTATTTTCCTGCTGTGCTGAGTTTTTAATTTGTACGGAAAAATTCAGTTAAGTCATGATTCGCCTTTAGAATATATCTCAGCAGAAAGGCTGAGCTTTTATCATATTTTTGAGTTTGGTTTTTTTGAAAAGAAGCAAGCTTTAAAATTTTCATTATTTATTATTTTGAATTAGTAAGCAACAGTAAATGATGGTAAAGGGTTGTTTATACAGCCCTTTAAAAAAATATTAAAAGTAATTTTAAACAGCCTCTTATAACCAGAAGAAAAAGAAAGTAATCAATCAAATTGTATCAATAAAAAATGAAACAAATTATATTATCTCTGTTAGTCTGCGTGTCTTCTTTGACGGTTAAGGCTCAGGAAAACAGTTTAAACGAATCACTGCCTACTGATAAAAGTATTATAAAAGGGGTTCTTGGCAACGGGATGACTTATTATATAAAAAAAACCGATGTAGTTAAAGGTGCTGCGAGTTATTATATTATTCAGAATGTTGGTTCTATTCTGGAGAATGATGACCAACAGGGACTTGCCCATTTTTTAGAACACATGGCTTTTAACGGTACGGAGAGTTTCCCGGGGAAAGGTATTTTAAATACGCTTCAAAAAAACGGAGCTGTTTTTGGAAAAGATATCAATGCCTACACTTCTTTTGATGAAACGGTTTATAATATGAATAATATTCCAACAAAGGACGGTCTGGTAGACATTTGTTTAACCGTTTTAAGAGATTGGTCGAATAAATTATTGCTGACCAACGAAGAAATTGATGCCGAAAGAGGGGTGATAAAAGAAGAATGGCGTACCAGGCAAAACGGAAAAATGAGACTTTTTGAAAAATCAGTACCAGTTAGTTATAACAATTCTAAGTATGCTCAGAGGATGCCAATAGGATTAATGTCTGTTGTTGAAAATTTTGATTACAAGGTACTTCGTGATTTTTATCATGACTGGTATAGGACAGATTTACAGGCTATCGCTATCATAGGGGATATTGATGTCAAAGAAGTTGAAAAAAAGATTCAGGAAAAATTTTCAGGTATTCAGGCGGTTAAAAATGCTAAACAGCGATTTGTTGTGGATATTCCCTACAACGAAAAAATGCAATATGTACTTGGAACCGATCCTGAAATTTCTTCAGCTTCAATAAGTTTAGGGATTCGTCATAATGTATTGAAAGAAGAAACAACAGGAGATTTAAAACGAGGGCTTTTAGAATCTATAGCTTTGAGCATATTGTCAGAAAGAATATCAGAATTAGCACAGAAACCTACAGTTTCATTTCTTAGTGCACGCGTATTAGATTCACCTTTGTCAAGAACAAAAAAAGTATTTAATACTGTTATTACTCCTAAACCAAATCAACAGCAAGAAGCCTTCAGTCAGGTTTTAACAGAAATAATCCGGGCAGTGAAATTTGGTTATACAGCATCTGAAATTGAAAGAGCCAAAGAAAACATCAGGACGTCTTATGAAAACCAAATTGCGGCAAAAAATCAAAAAAGTCATGCAAGTATTGAAAATCAGATACAGGAAAATTTCCTGACAAATGCTGTGATTACTGATATTGATAAAGAATATGTTATTGCAAAAGAAGTATTAGCCGGAATTACTAATGAAGAGCTTCATGCTGTTATAAAAGGATTTTACACTAAGGAAAACAGATTTTTAATTGTTACTGGAGTAGAAGGACAGCAAAATTTATCTGAAGACCAGGCAAATCAAATTATAACATCATTAGAAAACAGCAGTTCAATTGAACCGTATAAAGAAGAGCTTGCAGGAAAAACACTGATGTCTGGTATCGAAATTAAACCAGGTACTATTACTTCTGTAAAGACTGATAAGAAAACAGGAGCTTCTACTTTTTATTTGAGTAACGGTGTTAAAGTACATTATAGGTTTGTTAATAAAGAGAAAAATCAGGTTAGCCTAAATGCAATCAGCGATGGGGGAATATCACTGTTAAAAGATGCTGATTTACCTTCTGCAGGTTTTGTTTCTAATTTAGTTCAGATGTCAGGTCTTGGAGAATTTAATGCTACAGAACTGAAAAAAGTATTGGCAGGCAAAACAGCGTCAGTTTCTTTAGGGCTAAGTGATATCAATGAATCTGTTTCTGGACGTTCCAATACCAAAGATGTTGAAACGATGCTGCAGCTGATTCATCTTTATTTTGTAAAACCTCGTTTTGATGCAGAATCATTTAAAGTAATGCAGAGTAATATAAACAATTACATTGCAAGAAGAAGTAAAGACGTAAGTGAAAAAATGGGAGACAGCTTAACATTGGCTCTTTATGGAAAAAATAATCCAAGAGAAGCTATTTTTAATCAGGAATATGCTGATGCTGTATCATTTGAAAAAATAAAACAAATTTATAAAGAAAGATTTGCGGCTATTTCAGACTTTGACTTTTTTATAGCAGGAGATGTGGAGGAAGCCCAGTTGAAGCCTCTTCTTGAAAAATATATTGCAGGTATTAAAACTGAAAACAGAAAGGAAAAGTATCTTGATAAGGAATCCGAATGGCTTTCAGGAAGAATTGATAAGGATATTTTTATAGAAATGAAAGATCCTAAAGCTGTTGTCAATATGGTATACAGAAAAGAGATGCCTTATAGTATCAAAAATACAATTTACAGTAGTGTTTTAGGGAAAATTCTTCAGTTACGTATTACTGCAACTGTACGAGAGGCCGAAGGCGGAGCATACAGTCCAAGTGCTTCTGCAGGTTTTTCGAGAGAACCTAAATCCAGAGCTTATGTTTCTTTTAGTTTTGACTGTAATCCTGATATGGCTGACAAATTGGTTGCTATTGTCAATGATGAATTTGAAAAAATTACAAAAGGAAATATCAATGATGAAGATTTAAACAAAATAAGAACGAATCTTTTAAAAGAAAAAGAACAGTCCAAAGATAAAAACTCCTATGATATGCAGCTTATTACTAAATATTACAGATATGGTGAGGATATAAATGATCCTAAAAATTTTGAGGATATAGTAAATAAAATGACTAAAAAAGATATTCAGCTTATAGCGGCAGAAATTCTTAAAGGAGGTAAATCTTATGAAATAGTATTTAAACCTAAACTTAAAGTGTAAAAAAGCTTATTCTTTGAATTCAGTTTTAGCGTTAACTTCCCATTACAATTCATCAAGAATTTTAATGGGAAGTTTTTTCTTAAGATATTATGTTCATAGAGTATATTCGGTTTTGAATATATATTGTAGTTTGATAACTACCTGTGTAACAGTTTTATATTGTTTTTAAAATAGGTAAAATAGTATTAATTAGTGGTAATATTGTCTTATAAAGACTATAATTTGATGCTTTATATTTACAGAACAATACTATTTCTTAACCTATTAAAATAATAATTATGAAAAAACTGTTACTATTAGTTTTCGTATTTCTGTGTAGTCATTTTGCAACTGCTCAGAAAACGCTTTTTACTCCCACAGAATGGAGTGATCCGAACAATGAGTTTTACAATAAAGTGTCCAGCTCCAGAAAATATGAGTCTACGAACTTTGTAGTCTATTGGGGAGATAAGGTGGGTACTAATCCGGCTGCTTATTCTGATGCCGCATTAAGGTTTACCCCAAAATCTGTAGCGGATACGCTTGAAACCAGTTTTAAACGTTATATAACCGATTTACATTTTGTCAATAATGCTCCAACGACAAACTTCGGAAAGTATAAGATCATTATTATGATGATGAATACCTGGAATTCTACAGATCCACGGTTACAGGCGTTTGCTCAGGCAAGTTCATTTAGTAATACAATTGGAGCCATGTTTGTTCATCCTGAAGCTACAAGGGATGGTGGGGCATTGTCTCATGAATTTGCTCATACACTGCAGATGATGATGCGAATTCAGGAAAATCCGGGTAATGGAACTGCATTTGCAGGATACGATTGGGGCGGTCCGTTTTTTGAAGGACATGCCAATTTTATGAGGGCTCAGGCTTATCCGCAATGGGCAGAAATCGATGGTACTTTAACCAGATGGATACAGACAAAACATTTTATGTGGTCTTCTAATCGGCATCATTATACAAACTTTCATTTGATGTATTATGTTCAGGAAAAGGAAGGATTTGATTTTACAAGAAGAATGTGGGCAGAATCGATCAATGAAGAACATCCGCTTCAAACAATTAAGAGATTAAAAGGTTTTACACAAGATCAGCTAGATGATTATCTATGGGGGTATGCCCAACGACAGCCTGCATTCGACTATCCTATTCAATGGAATTCCCAAATAAATACTACCAGTAATTTTGGAAAGACAATCAGAAGCGTTTACAATAGCATAAAAACCTATATGCCGCGTTATACCAGCAGGCAATATACGCTGTTGACTAAAGTTACAGGTACAACAGATCAGTATTATACCAATAATGACTGGGCTCCTCAGGATTATGGAATGAATGTGATTCCATTATACCCGACATGCAGTGGAACTCAAAAGAAAGTGACAATTAAATTTAAAGGACATGCAGAGGTTAATCCAACCCAGGCAGGCTGGAGATATGGTTTTGTTACTACAAAGGCAGATGGTACTATATCTCGTTACAGTCCAATGTACAAAACTGACGGCGAAGCTTCTTTTGCACTTAATACGTCCACTGAATCAAATATTTTTCTTGTCGTTTTCTCAGCACCGAAAGTTCATGTCAATTACAATATGGATGTCGGATATCCTAAACAGAGAAGGTACCCTTATGAACTTAAAATTGCAAATGCAACTCCAGAAGGATTTCAGCCTTCGGCTAATTTTAGAAGTTTTCTTAAAACCAACGGACATTTACACACAAATGGAGGAGGATGGGTGTCTAACAATGCGAATGTTGCATCAACAGTTTATGTTGGTCCTTACGCAGTGGTCAGAGCTGGTACTATTTCAGGTAATGCCCGTATAGAAGATTATGCAATGGTTGATGGGGGAACAATAAACGGGAATGTAATTGTAAGGGGAAATGCTTGTGTTTACAATGCAACGTTATCCAATAGTGCTATTGTTGAAGGTAACGCCTGGATGGAAGGAGGATCGGTTTCAAATACAGCCAATATCAAAGGAAATGCGATGCTGTTTGCCGGAAATTTTGGAAGTTCAGTCGTAGTAGGTGGCGATGCAGAAATAGGCAGTTGTTCTACTCCGGGAGTTTATCTGCAATTTCCTTACTGGAGAAATGGGAGGACAGATTGCGATGGCAAAGGAGCCAGTGATACTTCCAATGTTGATATAAATGCAGCATTTACAAATTTTTCGGCTTCACAAATGGCTTTTAGTACAACGCCAACATGTACGGTAACTTCACTTACAGCCAGGACGACAGCTCTTGAGTCTGAAGAGGATTTGAGTATTTATCCTAATCCGGCATCAGGAAATATCAATATAACCTTTCTGCAAACCGAAAAACAAAAGGTCACAATTTCATTGTTTGATATGAATGGACATCAATTAAATGTTATTACCAATCAGACCTATGAAGTAGGCAGAATTGAAATTCCGTTTAATTGCAGCCATTTGAGTAATGGTGTTTATCTATTACGAATTCAAACAGGAAATACAATTGTCAATAAATCATTTATAAAACAATAGAAAAGCGTAAATTATAATCAAAAAGGGACACTCTCAATTTTGAATAGCCTGCAGAATACTTTTTTGCAGGCTATTTTTACTTTAGAAAACATTCATTTATAGTTACTTTAATAATCTGCTAATTAGACAGGTTCTCTTATTTTTTATTTTGAAATTTCCCCAATACTGTTTTATAATAGTTGTTGGTCGAAATTATATATTATGGTTTCTGTATTTGCTTAAATTTATATTTTAATGAATGGTTTAACCAAATATTAATTTCAGTGATGATGAAAAAGCTTTTTCTTGTATTATGTTTTATTGTTCTAATTCCTTCAGTCAAAAGTCAGGTATTGGTAAATCCGCTGGAGTCTTTTGGTCCGCTTCCGACACAAAAACAAATTGACTGGCAGGAAATGGAATTTTATGCTTTTGTGCATTTTTCGCTAAATACTTTTACCAATAAAGAATGGGGTTATGGCGATGAGTCTCCGCAATTATTCAATCCAGCCAATTTAGATGTTCGACAATGGGCACGTATTGTGAAGGCAGCCGGAATGAAAGGAATCATTTTGGTAGCCAAACATCATGATGGTTTTTGTTTGTGGCCGTCTGCCTACACAGAACGCTCCGTGAAAAATTCTCCATGGAAAAATGGAAAAGGAGATGTAGTAAAAGAATTGGCGGAAGCATGCAAAGAGTATAATTTAAAGTTAGGATTGTATCTTTCTCCATGGGACAGAAACCATGCTGAATATGGCAAACCTGAATATATAACCTATTTCAGAAATCAGTTAAAAGAATTATTGACCAATTATGGAGATGTATTTGAAATGTGGTTTGATGGTGCTAATGGAGGAGATGGTTATTATGGCGGCGCCAATGAAACCCGAAAAATCAATACGCTTGAATATTACAATTGGGACGAAACCTATAAATTGATTTACCAGCTGGCACCTAAAACGCTGGTTTGGGGAGTTGGCCCTTCAGAAGCCAGATGGATTGGAAATGAAGAAGGTCGTGCCGGAAAAACCAACTGGTCACTTTTACGTCAGAAAGATGAATTGGCAGGCAAAGTTCATTATACCGAATTTATGTCGGGACATGAAGACGGCGAAAAATGGGTTCCGGGCGAAGCCGATGTTTCCATCAGACCGGGATGGTTTTATCATTCGGTTGAAGACGATAAAGTGCGTTCGCTAGATGAAATGGTCGATATTTATTATGAATCAATTGGACGAAATGCGACTTTATTATTGAATCTTCCGGTCGACAGAAGAGGTTTGGTTCATGAAAATGACGAAGCAAGATTAAAAGAATTGGTTGCAACTATAAAAGCCGATTTTAAAACCGAGCTATTAAAAGGAACCAAAGCTTCTGCTGATAACGTAAGAGGAAACAGTACTGAATTTGCAGCAAAAAATGTAACAGACGGAGATAAAAACACCTACTGGGCAACAGATGATAATGTAAAAACAGCTTCTATAACTTTTCAATTTGAAAAACCTACAGCTATCAACCGGGTTTTGCTTCAGGAATATATAACGCTTGGCCAACGTGTAAAAGCTTTTAATGTTGAAGCTAAAGTTGATGGAAACTGGAAAACGGTTGCAAACGAAACAACTATTGGTTACAAAAGAATTCTCAGAATCGAGAGGGTTAAAGCATCAGCATTAAGAATTAATATAACCGATTCAAAAGCTAATATCGTTATTTCAAATATTCAGGCTTATAACGCGCCGACTTATGTACGTATGCCGGAAATTCATCGTGATAAAAATGGTGAGGTAACCATAAAATCTGAAGATGGAAATCCTGTTTATTATTCGCTTGACGGAAAAAATCCAACGAAAAAAAGTACTTTATATAAAGGAGTATTTAAATACAACAAAGCGGTTACCATAAAAGCAGTTGCTATTGATGTTGCAGAAAATATAAGCAGTGCTGTAAAAACGGCAAAATATGGAGCTTCAAAAGAAAATTGGAAAATACTTACCGCTTCAAGCGGAGATTTAAAATCGGCAGATCGGATTATCGACGGAAACCCAGATACAGACTGGAGCTTTGGCAATGACCAAAATAAGCTGCCTCAGGAAATCAAAATCGATATGGGGACTGTTTTAAGTCTAAAAGGTTTTACTTATCTGCCACAACAGGTTGGAAACAATCTCAATTTGATTTCGAACTATGAGTTTTATTCCAGTACTGATAATGTAAAATGGACGTTGCAGTCTCAGGGTGAATTTTCGAATATAAAACACAATCCGATTGAGCAGATTAAGACATTTAAGAAAGCAAAAGCCCGATATATTCGTTTCGTTGCTACATCGACAGTAGGAAAGGGATCGACTGTTTCTATTGCAGAAATAAATATTATTGAACAGTAATTGATCTTTAATTTGTTTAAAGTTTCAAACTATGTTTTCTAACGAAGCTAACAGGTTATTTGTCGAATTTTTGATTTGTTAGATTGAGTAATTCTTAATTTTATGCTAAATTAATTAGAACAACAGGGAAATGATTAAAGAAAGTATAAATTTCAAAGAGGCAGGAAAATTTGAAGAAACTCGTTTTGAGAAGATTCATAATGTAATTTTCGATTCATCTCAGGAAGCTTCTGTATTGGTAGCACAAGAGATAGCTAATATAATTCAGAGAAAAGAAGAGTTAAACGAACCTTGCGTTTTAGGATTAGCGACCGGATCATCACCAATAAAAGTATATGAAGAGTTAGTAAGGCTTCATAAAGAAGAGAGGTTAAGTTTTGCAAACGTGGTAACTTTTAACTTAGATGAGTATTATCCGATGGATAAAAATAATATTCAAAGTTACTGGTACTTTATGCATGAGCATCTTTTTAATCATGTTAACATTTTACCTCAAAATATTAATATTCCTGACGGAAACATCAGTAATGAAGATCTTCAGCAATATTGTATTGATTATGAGATGAAGATTAAATCATACGGTGGATTAGATTTTCAGCTTTTGGGAATTGGAAGAACAGGACATATTGGGTTTAACGAACCGGGATCCCACGTTAATTCAGGAACCAGAAGTATTACACTTGATCACTTAACCAGAGTAGATGCGGCATCATCGTTTTTAGGAATTGACAATGTACCTAAAAAAGCGATTACAATGGGAATTGGTACCGTAAAAAATGCCAAAAGAATTGTACTTCTTGGATGGGGAATCAGCAAAGCATCTATTATAAAGAAAACAATCGAAGGTGAAATTTCATCTCGCGTTCCGGCTACGTATTTGCAGCAGCATAGCAACACAACATTTGTTTTGGATACGGAAGCTTCATCAGAATTAACGAGAGTAAAAACACCATGGTTAGTAAAATCAGTAATCTGGACGGAAGAATTGAAACTGAAAGCAGTAGTTTGGTTAAGTGAATTGACTAAAAAGCCTTTTCTGAAACTGACAGATAAAGATTATAATGATAACGGAATGTCAAGTGTGTTGTCTGAAGAAGGAACTGCATACGATTTGAATATTAAAATGTTCAACAAAATGCAGCAAACTATTACAGGATGGCCGGGTGGAAAACCAAACGCAGATGATACGTACAGACCGGAACGTGCAACTCCGGAGAAAAAGAGAATTATCATCTTTAGTCCGCATCCGGATGACGACGTTATCTCGATGGGAGGAACTTTTGACAGATTGGTAGAGCAGGGACATGATGTACATATTGCGTACCAGACTTCAGGAAATATTGCCGTTTCAAATGAGGAAGCTTTAAAATTTGCTGAAATTACAAAAGCGTTAAATCCTGATTCTGCAGAAGCTGATACAATTATTAACTTCTTAAAAAATAAAAAGAGTAATGACATTGATTTGCTCGAAGTAAGAAAACTGAAAGGTTTAATCAGAAGAAGCGAATCTTTAGGAGCAACCAGATATTTAAGTGTACCGGATTCTAATGTAAATTTTCTGGATCTGCCATTTTATGAAACAGGAACGGTTAAGAAAAACAATCTTGGCGAAGCAGATATCCAGATTATGTGTGATATCATCGAAAGAATCAAACCACACCAGATTTATGCAGCCGGAGATTTAGCAGATCCGCACGGAACACACAAAGTTTGTCTGGACAGTTTATTCGAAGCTTTGAAGAGATTAAAACACAAAAGTTTCATGGATGATTGCTGGGTTTGGCTTTACAGAGGAGCTTGGCACGAATGGGAACCTTACCAAATTGAAATGGCAGTTCCAATGAGTCCGGACCAGGTGCTTAAAAAGCGTCACGCGATTTTCTTCCACCAGTCTCAAAAAGACGGTGTAATGTTCCAGGGCGATGACAGCCGTGAATTCTGGATCAGAGCAGAAGACAGAAACAGATTAACTGCAGAAAAATATCACGCTTTAGGTTTAGCAGATTACTCTGCAATTGAAGCTTTCAAGAGATATTTTTTCTAAGATAATCTTAAAATAAAATAGACTATTCATGTGGTTTATTTTGGTTAGTTACCAACGTTAAAAATGCAGCATTTTAGCTGCATTTTTTTTGTTTTTATAAAAGTTAGATGTAAAAAGTTAGATGTTAGAAGTTTTTTTCTGGCTTTGTCACCCTGAGCAAAGTCGAAGGGCGCAAAGTTATTCACCATTTTTGTCATTTCGAGGTACAAGAAATGAGAAACTGTACTTCGGCTAAAAGCAAAAAACCTTTGTCAAAGTTTCAAACTTTGACAAAGGTTTCACAAAGTCAGACTTCTAACATTCTAACTTTTTACATCTAACTTTTCACTGTATTTAAATCGAAGAATTCAAAATGCGCTGTTTCACATGATCGATGTATGATCTTCCAATAACATATCTCAGTCCTTCAATCTCGATACTGTTTCCTTCAACGGCATCGATTTTATCAATTGCAATCGTATAGGAACGGTGTATTCTCAGGAAGTTTTTTTCGGGTAACAAATCTGTAAAATCAGACAAGGTGCTGTGAATTATGTATTTGCCTGTCAAAGTGTTTATTTTTAGATAATCTTTAAGACTTTCGATAACCAGAATTTCGTTGAAGAAAATCTTCTTCATTCTCTTTTTATCAATTTTAACGAATATAAAAGGGCTATCCGGATTGCTGTCCAGAGTTACATTATCTTTTTTCTCAATCCTTTTACTTATCTTATTTAACGTTTTCATTAATCTCGGAAACTCAATTGGTTTCACTAAATAATCTAAAACGTCCAGTTCATAAGTTTCTATTGCAAACTGGCTATAGGCACTTGTGATTACAATTAAAGGAGGATTCTCAAGGCTTTTTATAAAATTAATTCCATCCAGAACCGGCATGTTTATGTCCAGAAAAATGACATCAACATTGTTGTTTTTTATAAAATTCAGGCCTTCAATCGGATTACTGAAAGTATTTGTTACCTCAAAATTTTCAAGTGGCTCTAAGTAATTTTTAATAATATTAATTGCCAATGGCTCATCGTCTATAATCAAACAATTTATTTTCATTTCTATAATCTTAGTTATTTGAGCGAAATACTTTAGCAGGTAAAATTAATAAGGGGAGTAATTTATTTTAGGTAACTTTAATCACAAGCTTTACGACAAAAATATTCTTTTTATTTTTAAAAGAAAGCTTGTAATCATTTTTATTATAGCCTAATTCAAGTCTTTTTTTGACATTTTCAATTCCTATACCACTTGACTTGTTAAAATTGTCTTTATGCTCTGTAATTTCCGGTGTTGGATTTGAAATCGTAAAATGAAGAAAATCATTTTTAACTTTAAAATTAATATCAATCTTTACTTTTCCTGTGTTTTTATTCACACCATGTTTAAAGGCGTTTTCAATAAAAGTAAGTAAGATCACCGGAGAAATCTCTTTATCATGTATATCTCCGGAAACGGCCATATTTACTTCAAGCCTTTCATCGTTTCTGATTCGCTCCAGATCAAGGTAATTTTGAATGCATAAAATTTCATTTTCCAAAGACTGTTTTTTGCCTTTCGTATCGTAAAGCATATAGCGCATTAACTCAGAAAGCTTAAGGACAATTTTGGGTGTTTTGTTTGATTTCTCTACAGATAACGAATAAATATTATTCAGGGTGTTAAAAAAGAAATGTGGAGAAATTTGAGATTTAAGAAAAAGTAATTCAGTTTCTAATTGTGATTTCTCTAAATCGGTTACTCTTCTTTGTTCTTTCTTGAAATCTAAAGTTATTTTAATTGCAGTTACAAAAGTCATTACATACAATTCGCCCATCATCATATCGATGGTATAATTGAGTGTGAGCTTTTGAATAGTTTCAGGGCCTTCAGGCCAGACATTGTGCGTAATTAATAAATAGGTAAGATTGAATTTGATAACTACCATTAAAAAAATAGTTGCTAAAACAGACAATACATACAGAACATATTTTTTTCGGTAAACCAAAAAAGGCATGAAAACTAAAATATTCAAATAACACAAAGTCATATGAATTGGAAAACCCAGCAAATTTGTTTTTAATGAATAGACATAATCATTAAAATAGCTTCCCCATCTAAAAGTATTAAATAAGAAATACGTTAGCCAGAAAAACACATGATAACGCAATGGTATCCGATATAGTTTGTTAGAATTGAAATTCATAATAAAAGTGCATTTTGTGACTTTTTTTGATGTTTATCTAAGTTTATACGTTGTCCGTCTAAATTAGTTTTAATAAAAGTCAGATTTATTTAAATTTAAAGTTAAATTAAGGTTGTTTTATATGAAGAATTTTTTACTGTGTCTTTTATTTGTAATTCTGGTTGCAAGTTGTAAAATAAATGTAAACAAAAATAGCAATCAAAAAAATATTTTTGTGAGCCATGTTGATCCTTTTATAGGTACTGGCGGACATGGACATACGTATCCGGGAGCGACTGTTCCCTTCGGAATGTTACAAGTAAGTCCGGATAACGGAATTTCAAGCTGGGACTGGTGTTCCGGATATCATTATTCAGATTCTGTTGTGGCTGGTTTTAGTCATTTACACTTAAGCGGAACCGGAATTGGAGATTTGGCTGACATTTTATTTATGCCAGTCAATAAAAAAGTCGATTTAACATTAAAAACAACTTCAAGAGATCAATTACCTTATAAATCATTTTACAGTCATGCTAACGAAAAAGCAACACCGGGTTCTTACCAGGTTTTTCTTGAAGATCCTAAGATCAATGTAGAACTTACATCTTCACAAAGAACGGCGTATCATAAATATACGTTTACAAAAGGCGACAAACAATCTGTGGTTGTCGATTTAGGATTTGCCATAAATTGGGACAAAGCTTTAAAGACCGGAATTACAATTGAAGACGAATATACTATTAGTGGTTACAGATACAGTAAAGGCTGGGCATTAAACCAGAAAGTATTTTTTGTAGCGAAGTTTTCAAAACCAATTACAGAATCAGTTTTAACGGCTGATAAACAAATTGTTAATTTGAAAAAAGCAGAAGCTGAAAATACTTCAGCACAATTATTTTTTGATCCGAAAAACTCAGATGAATTATTGGTAAAAGTAGCTTTGTCATCTGTAAGTGTGGCCAATGCCAAAGATAATTTAGACGGAGAAAAAGCAAATTTCGATAATACAAAATCAGAAGCTTCTTCTGTTTGGAATAAAGCACTAAGCAAAATTAAAGTTGAAACACCAGTAGATTCGTTAAAAACGATTTTTTATACTGCGATGTATCATGCACAAGTTGCCCCTGTAACCTATAGTGATAAAAATGGGCAGTATAGAAGAGAGGACGATCAGATTGTTACGGCAAAAGATCATACTGCCTATTCAACTTTATCACTATGGGATACTTTTAGAGCAGAAAATCCTTTGTTGACTTTACTTGCGCCGGATAAAGCTTCGGATATTGTCAATTCAATGTTAGCGTATTACGATACAAAAAAAATATTACCGGTTTGGACTTTATACGCCAACGAAACGAATACTATGACAGGTTACCATTCCATTCCGGTAATTGTTGATGCTTATTTAAAAGGTATAAAAGGCTTCGATGCCGAAAAAGCTTTTGAAGCAATGAAAACCACCATGATGCAGGACGAGCGTGGTTTAAACTTCTACAAAAAATACGGTTATATACCTTATAATTTATTAGATGAATCGGTTACGATTACGCTCGAATATGCTTATGACGATTGGTGCGTAGCGCAGATGGCAAAAGCGTTAGGGAAAAATGAAGATTATCAGTTTTTCTTAAAACGATCTCAGGCTTATCAATATTTATTTGATCCGAAAACAGGATTCATGAGAGGAAAATCTGAAGACGGAAAATCATGGAACGAACCTTTCGATCCGAAACATTCTAACCACAGGGAACATACCGATTATACCGAAGGAAATGCCTGGCAGCACAGCTGGTTTGTACCTCATAACGTAGAAGATTTTATTAAGCTTCACGGAAGTAATGAAATTTTCACCAAACGTTTAGAACAATTGTTTACAGAAAGTTCGGAGATTACAGGAAACAATGTTTCGGCAGATATTTCAGGATTAATTGGGCAATATGCGCACGGAAACGAACCAAGCCACCACATTGCTTATATGTTTAATGCTGCAGGTCAGCCGTGGAGAACACAATATTGGGTACGTCATATTTTAGATACACAATACAATACCACACCAAATGGATTGAGCGGAAACGAAGACTGCGGACAAATGTCGGCGTGGTATGTTTTCAGTTCAATGGGATTATACCCGATGAATCCGGCCTCTGGCGAATATGAAATTGGAAGCCCGATTTTCGAAAAAGCAACCATTAATCTTGAAGGAGGTAAAACGTTCGTGATAGAAGCAGAGAATGTTTCAGATAAAAATTTTTACATCCAGTCAGCAACTTTAAACGGAGTTGAATTCAATCAAACAGTAATCACACACGAGCAGATTTTAAAAGGAGGAAAGCTTCATTTTGTAATGGGAGCTCAGCCTAATAAAAACTGGGGTGTCAAAAAATAAAAATAACGTAACTAATCAATAAATAGATAAATAGTAAATGGATATTATAGACGTATCAATCATTGTAGCATACATTCTGCTTTCGGTGAGTATCGGAATTTGGATTTCAAGAAAAGCATCAAAAGGATTAGACGATTATTTCCTTGGAGGTAAAACAATCAAATGGTATTTCCTGGGCCTTAGCAATGGATCTGGCATGTTTGATGTTTCGGGAACCTCATGGATGATTGGTGTTTTATTTCTGTATGGAGTAAAAAGCTTTATGTTCATGTGGCTGTGGCCGATATGGAATCAGATTTTCGTCATGATGTTTCTCGCGGTCTGGATAAGAAGATCAAAAGTAATGACGGGTTCAGAATGGATTTTAACACGTTTTGGAAGTGACAAAGCCGGAAAAGCATCGCATATTATTGTAGCGATTTTTGCTATTATTTCTACGATTGGTTTCATTGCCTATTTCTTCGAAGGAATCGGAAAATTTGTAACTATTATTCTTCCGTGGGATTTAACGCTTCATTATGGCGATATGATTCTATTGACATCAGAGCGTTCTTATGCCTTGTTAATCATTTTTTTAACTACAATTTATACTGTAAAAGGCGGAATGTTTTCGGTTGTTGCGACAGAAGTAGTACAGTATTTAATTATGATCGTTGCCGGAGTTTTAATTGCAGGATATGCATTCATTAATTATACCGATATTCAGATTAATTCGATTATTACACCGGAATGGAAAAATGTTTTCTTCGGATGGCAGTTTGAAACCCAATGGAGTGATAAATTTCAAACCTTCAATAATTTAATTGATTCTGAAGGTTATAAAATGTTTGGGGCTTTCATCGGGATGACATTATTCAAAGGGTTTTTTGCGAGTGTGGCCGGGCCAACTCCAAGTTATGATTTACAGCGTGTTCTTTCAACAAAATCAGTAAAAGAAGCGGCTTATATGAGTGGTTTCACCAACTTGATTTTATTCATTCCAAGATACTTGTTAATTACCGGAATCGTGGTAATTGCGTTGGTAAACTTAGCACCGGAATTAAATGCAAACACAGGTTTAACCGGAGCCGATTTAGAATTATTAATGCCAAAAGTGGTTAATTTATATATCCCGGTTGGAATTAAAGGAATCCTTTTAGCAGGTTTATTAGCGGCTTTTATGTCGGGATTTTCAGCTTTCGTAAATGCAGGACCGGCTTATATTGTAAACGATATTTATAAAAAATACTTTAAACCAGTTGCTACAAATCAACATTATATTAAAGTAAGTCAGATTTCTTCTTTCCTTGTAGTGGGGTTAGGCGTTTTTATGGGATTTTTTGCAGACTCAATCAACTCTTTAACACTTTGGATTACAAGTGCTTTATATGGTGGTTATGTAGCAGCCAATTTTCTAAAATGGATTTGGTGGCGTTTTAACGGCTGGGGCTATTTCTGGGGAATGTTCGCCGGATTAATCATTGCTTCTTTACAGTTTATTTTAGGAATGAACAAAGCTAATTTAACTGAAGGTTCTTTCTTATATGATTTAGCACAGGTACAGGCTATTTACCTTTTCCCATTAATATTTGGATTCTCAATTTTAGGATGTCTTTTAGGAACTTACCTAAGTCAGCCGACAGAAATGGGAGTTTTAAAATCATTCTATTCAAACGTAAGACCTTGGGGATTTTGGAATCCGGTTTATGCAGCACTAAAAGCGGAAGATCAGTCTTTCGAAAAAAATAATGATTTCTGGCTGGATATGATGAACTGTGCAATTGGAATTATCTGGCAGTCGAGTATGATCTTGCTTCCGATATTCTTCATTATTAGAGATTATCCAAAAGCAATTACGGCCTTGATTGTGTTTTTAGTAACGACTACGATCCTGAAATTTACCTGGTTGGATAGAGTTAGGAAGATTGAAGAATAGAATATAGAGAAAAGAATAAAGAAGTAAGATTTTAGAGTAGAGAATTTCTCCAAAGTTTGTCAGTCTGAGCGAAGTCGAAGACCACACACGAAATTAGACAAAGATTGACGATTTAGATTGCAGAATTTCTATTGAGTTTTCTCCTTTCGTCGAAATGACAAGATTGAGGAAAAAATTAAACACATAGAAACATAGTTTTAAGTGTGTATAAAAAAGAATACAAAAAGAAACTAGTTTCTAACACATAGCTATGTGTATTAATGCAAGTGAAACGCCTTTTATGCAGTTTCAATACTATGTTTCTATGTGTTTAAAAAGAAAATAAAACAAAAAACAATAAATAAAAAAATAAAAAAATGAGCAGTATTCCTTGGCAAGACAGACCTGAAAACAGTAATGATGTAATGTGGAGATATTCTGAAAACCCGATTATCGACAGATATGCAATTCCGTCATCAAACAGTATTTTTAATAGTGCTGTGGTTCCTTTTGGAGATGGTTATGCAGGAGTTTTCAGATGTGATAATAAAGCGGTTCAGATGAATATTTTTGCCGGATTCAGTAAAAATGGAATCGATTGGAAAATCAACCACGAACCAATCGTAATGCAGTCTGGAAATACGGATATGATCGAATCTGCTTATAAATATGACCCACGTGTGGTTTTCATTGAAGATCGTTACTGGATTACCTGGTGTAATGGCTACAATGGACCAACTATCGGAATTGGATATACTTTCGATTTTAAAGAGTTTTTTCAATGCGAAAATGCCTTTTTACCATTCAACCGAAACGGCGTTTTATTTCCACAAAAAATAAACGGAAAATATGCCATGTTAAGCCGTCCAAGTGATAACGGGCATACACCATTTGGAGACATCTGGATCAGCTACAGTCCGGATATGAAATACTGGGGAGAACACAGATTAGTAATGAAACCAAGTCCCTTTGAGCAAAGTGCCTGGCAGTGTACAAAAGTAGGAGCAGGTCCCATTCCAATTTTAACAGCCGAGGGCTGGTTGATGATTTACCACGGAGTTATCAATACCTGCAACGGTTTCCGTTATGCAATGGGGTCTGCGCTGCTTGATGTCGATTCGCCGGACATCGTAAAATACAGAACACAGCCTTATTTATTAGGACCTGCAGAAATTTATGAAATGGTAGGAGATGTGCCAAACGTAGTTTTTCCTTGTGCTGCTTTGCATGATACTGATGAAGATAAATTAACCGTTTATTATGGCGCTGCAGATACAGCAGTAGCAATAGCTTTCGGAAAATTGAGCGAAGTGATTCAGTTTACAAAAAATAATAGTTTATAGAACATGTATTTAAAAATTCAATGGTTAACAGTTGTTATGGGGTTTCTTTCGGTTGTGGGTTTGGCACAATCGAAGAAAAACTCTGTAACACCTAAAACTTATGTAGCATCTAAAACTACGAATCCAATTGTGATTGATGGTGATGAATCTGATGTTTCCTGGTCAAAAGCAGACTGGACAGCTCTTTTCGAGGATATAGAAAATGATGTGAAGCCAAAATATGCAACAAAAGTTAAAATGCTCTGGGATGAAACCAATTTTTACATATTAGCAAAAATTGATGAACCGCATATTTGGGCAGATTTAAAACAACGTGATACCATTATTTTTTACAATAACGATTTTGAAGTTTTTATTGATCCCGACGGCGACACTTTTAATTATTATGAATTAGAGATAAATGCATTAAATACAGCCTGGGATTTGTTTTTATCAAAACCTTACAGAGAAAATGATAATGTTGTTTTAAATGACTGGAATATTCCGGGTCTGAAATCAGCGGTAAAAATCAAAGGAACGCTTAATAACCCAAATGATACTGATGAAGGATGGGTTTTAGAAATGGCAATTCCCTGGGCATCTTATAAAAAATCCTACAACGAAAATAATGTGCCCGCAGATAAATTCTGGAGAGTTAATTTCTCAAGAGTAAACTGGCAGCATTCACTTGTTGATGGTAAATATGAACGTAAAAAAGACGCTGACGGAAAATTTCTTCCTGAGTACAATTGGGTTTGGTCTCCACAAGGGGTAATTAACATGCATGAACCTGAAAAATGGGGCTATGTTTATTTTTCTTCAAAAGAAGGAAAAGACAGTTTTACGATTCCACAGGATGAAAAGGTAAAATGGGAACTTTACAATTTGTACAGAGCTCAAAAAGAGTATTATCAAAAAAATAAAGTCTGGGCAAAATCATTAACCAGTCTCACAAAAGAAGTCATAAGCGTTGATAATAAAATTTTAAAGCCTATCTTAGAAAATCATTCTGCCGGATACAATATCTCAGTAAAAAGCCCTTTTTCTAATAAAATCCTGATTATAAAAGAAGATGGCCGGTTTTTAGAATAAAAAATAATTAGAAAAATAATACCACATTATCAATGATTTATTTTAAACATTACAATATCACAATAAAATCAGTCTGGTTAATCTTAATAAGCAGCATATTTTTGGCTTGTTCATCATTAAACAAAAAGCAAAGTGCATCTAATGAGGATTTTAAAATTATTGGGTATGTAGCCGGTTACGAGAATTTTGATCCGGCAAAAATTGATGCAGGTAAGTTAACCCATCTTAATTACGCCTTTGCCAATATTGTTGATGGTAATGTTCAGTTTGAACTGGCTACCGATAAAACTAAAATCGAAAGCACAATTGGGCTGAAGAAACAAAATCCGCATTTAAAAGTATTGTATTCTATTGGCGGCTGGGTTTGGTCAGATCAATTTTCAAATATAGCTGCTTATGCCGAATCAAGAGAAAAGTTTGCTAAAAGTGCTGTTAAACTAATGAAAACTTATGGTTTTGACGGTATTGATATCGATTGGGAATTTCCCGGACAACGTGCAGAGGATAATGTTTTCAGACCTTCAGACAAAGAAAATTTCACACTTTTATTGGGCGAATTACGTAAGCAATTAGAAATTGAAACTAAAATAGATAACAAACATTATTTGTTAACAATCGCAGCAGCATCAGATCAGGAATATATCAATCACACTAATTTAGGAAAAGCGCATCAATATCTGGATTATATTAATGTGATGTGTTATGATTTTTATAACGGCTGGTTTTATCAAACGGGACATCACGCCAATTTATATCCTTCAAAAGGAGAAAAATTTGGAGGAAACAGTATAAGCGAATCTGTAGATAAATTGCTAAAAGAAGGTGTTCCTGCTAATAAACTTATTATCGGAATTCCTTTTTATGGAAGAAAGTGGGAAAAAGTATCAACTGAAAATAATGGTTTATACCAATCTGCTCAAACAGGAAGTGCAATTGTTGCTTCGTGGGAAATTGCAAAAGAGGTACAATCTGGAAAATTTCAGGAATTTTACGATGATTCGGCAAAAGCATCTTATTTGTGGAATGTGCAGGACAATATTTTTATCTCTTATGAAACACCAAAAGATATAGCTTTAAAGGCAGCCTTTATTCAACAAAAAAAACTAGGAGGTGCCATGTTTTGGGAATATAGTTTAGATAATAATCAGGAGTTACTAAATACATTGTATGAAAGTATGAGTAAGGCTAACAAAACAAAATAAACCGCTATGAAACTACCAAAATTAGTACTCTTTTTATTAGTATTCAGTATTTTTTCTTGTACCAAAAAAGAAGAAATCACCACTTTTAAATTTGGAGTCTGGACAACGGCTGATTCCAAAAAATCAGATGCAGATTATACGAAAGAATTCAAAAAATATAAAGATGGCGGCATCGACGAAGTATTAATCAATACGACAACTGATCCAAATCTTTTAAGAAGATTAGTACCGCTTGCGACTAAAGAAGGTCTAAAAGTTCACGCCTGGATTATGGCAATGAACAGACCCGGAGATTCAGTTGCTTTACAGCATCCGGAATGGTACCAGGTAAGTAAAGAAGGAAAATCCTGTTTTGATAACCGTCCTTACGTAGACTATTACCAATGGTTATGCCCAACCAGAAAAGAATCAAGAGAACACGTTTTACATTTAGTTGAAGAACTCGCAAAAGTTGAAGGAATCGAAAGTGTACATTTAGATTACATTCGTTTCCCGGATATCTTTTTACCAATCAGTTTATTGCCAAAATACAACCTGGTTCAGGATGTAGAATTGCCTCAGTTTGATTTTTGTTATTGTGACGAATGTGTAAAAGCATTCGAAAAAATGCATCATAAAAATCCAAAAGAAAGCCATAATACTTCTATCGATATGGAGTGGAAAAACTTCCGTTTAAATGCCATAAAAGCTGTTGTTGACGATGCTTATAAAATTGCTCACAAACACAATAAAAAATTAACGGCAGCAGTTTTCCCTTATCCGGAAATGGCTGATCATATGGTACGTCAGCGTTGGGATAAATGGAATATTGACGAAGTATATCCAATGATTTACCACAGTTTTTACAATGAAGAAATTGACTGGGTTGGATATGCCACAAAACAAGGTGTTCAGGACTTAGAAGATAAGAAAACGAAAATCAATACAGGAATTTATATTCCGGGATTGAAAAACGATAAAGAATTAAAACAAGCAATCTTAGAAGCAAAAGAAAATGGAGCAGCAGGAGTTTCATTTTTTGATGGAAATGCATTGTCTGAAAGTAATTTGAAGACAATCAAAGAAACAAAAGCAAGTTTAAAATAATATTTTGTAAAATTTCATTTAAAAGTAAAAAGCATGTCAAACAGAAGAGATTTTATAAAAAAAGCAGCTTTAGGCGCAGCAGCGGTAACTTCTGTTGTTGGCCTTAGCGGATTTGCAGAGAAAGAAGATGAAAAAGAAGGAGTATTAGAATTTTCTTCGAAAAAAGTAAAAAAACCAGTTGTAATTTCGACATGGAATCATGGTTTGCCTGCCAATCAGGAAACATGGAAAGCATTGAAATCCGGAAAATCGGCTTTGGATGCAATCGAAGCCGGAATGAAAATACCTGAAGCCGATCCGAATGTCCGCAGTGTTGGTTATGGAGGATATCCGGATCGCGAAGGGAAAGTGACTCTTGATGCCTGTATCATGGATCACAACAGTAATTGCGGGTCTGTTTGTTTCCTTCAGGGAATCAAACACCCAATTTCTGTTGCAAAAAGAGTGTTACAAAATACACCTCACGTTATGCTGGCAGGACAGGGAGCATTGCAGTTTGCTTTGTCTGAAGGTTTTAAAGAAGAAAATTTATTGACTCCGGAATCTGAAAAAGACTGGAAAAAATGGCTGGAAGATTCTAAATACAAACCAGTCATTAATATAGAAAATCACGATACCATAAGCATGCTAATGTTAGACCAGGAAGGTAATCTTTCTGGTGGTTGTACCACGAGCGGTGCAGCCTGGAAAATGCACGGCCGCGTCGGTGACTCCCCAATAATCGGCGCGGGTCTTTTCCTAGATAACGAAGTAGGTGCAGCTGCTGCAACAGGCTTGGGCGAAGCGGTTATTAGAACTGCAGGAAGTGCCATGGTGGTCGAATTAATGCGTCAGGGAAAATCGCCTTATGATGCCTGCAAAGAAATCACAGAACGTATTTACAACAAACATAAAAACCACAAAGACATGGAATATCTGCAAGTTGGCTTTATTGCTTTAAATAAAAACGGCGAATATGCAGGTTACAGTCTAAGATCAGGATTTAATTACGCTGTTTCTGATGACGTGAAAGGTCACAGAATGGAAGATGCGAAATTTAAAATGTCCTGGGATAAATAATTATTACGTTTAGAACTTTGTCAAAGTTTCAAACTTTGACAAAGTTTTTTCGACACAGTTTTGTCATTTCGACTGAAAGGAGAAATCGCACTAGTTGATCGACAAAGATTAGAAATGACAAAACTGAAGTTAGAAAAACAAACATGAAAAAAGGAAACCAGTTTCTATGTGCATTCATGCAAAGTGAAACGCCTTTTTAAGCTTTAAAAAACTATGTCTCTATGTGTTTAAGAAATAAGCACATAAAGAAACCAAAAAACAAAGAATGAAAAAATTATTATTCCTATTAACGCTAATCACTTCAATTTTCTCGGCTGACGCGCAGAAAATTTACACGGAAAATGATATTCGTATTATTCCGAAACCTACGCAGACGCTAATTAAAACAGGTGTTTTTGAATTTACAAAAGATACTAAGTTTGTTGTTAATGGTGATTTTCAGAAAAGTGCAGCCGATGCTTTGGCTTCTAAATTTGGGACTGCTGCAGGATGGAGACCAGAAGTGACTACAAAAGCTCCCGCGAGTAATTATATTTTGTTGAAAACAGATCCAAACTTAAAGAATGAAGCTTACGTTTTAGATGTAAATCCAACTAATATTACGATTGCTGCAAAAGGAAACAACGGTTTTCTATATGCTTTAGAAAGCATCAGACAATTACTTCCAGAAGCAATTGAAAGTCAGTTTGCGATTACTTCTGCAAAATGGGAAATTCCAAGTTTGACTATTAATGATGAACCTCGTTTTAAATGGAGAGGTTTAATGCTGGATTTATCACGTCATTTCTTCGATAAAAATTATGTTTTAGCTACAATCGACCGTTTGGCAGCACATAAAATGAATGTTCTGCACATGCATTTAGTGGACGATCAAGGCTGGAGAATCGAAATCAAAAAATATCCAAAACTAACAGAAGTTGGTGCCTGGAGAGTAGATCAGGAAAACAGAAGCTGGAATGCCCGATTGACTACAAATCCTGACGAAAAAGGAACTTATGGCGGATTTTTTACACAAGAAGAATTAAAAGAAATTGTAAAATACGCAGCTACAAAAGGAATTGAAGTAATTCCTGAAATCGAAATGCCGGCGCACGTAAGCAGTGCCATTGCTTCTTATCCAGAATTAGCTTGTTTCGATCAGAGAATTGGAGTTCCTTCGGGAGGTGTATGGCCTTTGACAGATATCTACTGTGCCGGAAAAGAAACGACGTTTGAGTTTTTACAGAATGTTTTAGACGAAGTAATGGAAATTTTCCCTTCAAAATATGTTCATATTGGAGGAGATGAAGCGACTAAAACCAATTGGGCAAAATGTCCGCACTGTCAAAAAAGAATTAAAGACGAGCACTTAAAAAGTGTAGCAGAATTACAAAGTTATTTCGTAAAACGCATCGAGAAATACGTTAATTCTAAAGGTAAAAAACTAATCGGCTGGGATGAAGTTTTAGAAGGCGGATTAAATCCAAGTGCTACAATTATGTGTTGGAGAGGAGAGAAGATTGGTGCAGAAGCGGCTAAACAAGGTCATGATGTAATTATGACTCCAGAGTCTCCTTGTTATTTCAACTTTTACCAGGGACCTCAAAACGAAGAGCCTTTGGCTTTTGATGCTTATAATCCGTTAAGCGAGGTGTACAAATTTGATCCTGTAGTTGCAACAATGACACCACAGGAAGCTGCACATATTTTAGGCGGACAAGCCAATTTATGGGCAGAACATATTAAAGGACCAAAAGATTCTGAATATATGATTTTCCCAAGATTAGCAGCACTATCAGAAACATTATGGAGTCCGAAAGAAAAGCGTAATTGGAACGATTTTACTTCAAGATTATTCTCAATGTTTAAACGTTACGATTATCAGGGATTAAATTATGCGAAAAGCGCTTATTTGGTAACCGCTTCTTCAACAGCTGATTTAGGAAATAAACAAGTCAAAGTGGAGTTGAAAAATGAGTTCCCTAATCCAGATATCCGTTATGTTTTAGGAGATAAAAACATTGATCATCATGCAATAAAATATACAACTCCAATTGAAATCAAAGAAACAACGGTTTTAAAAGCTTCTTTATTTCAGGATGATAAACCAGTTGGAAAAACATTCACAGATACTATTGTTTTCCATAAAGCATTTGCTCAGAAAGTAAAATATCTAACACCTTATAACGAAAATTATAAAGGAGATGCTAATACGATGGTCAACAGCATCAGAGGAAGTAAAAATTTCCACGATGGACAATGGCAGGCTTGGCTGGTAAACGATATGGAACTTGTTGTAGATCTTGGAAAAGTAGAAAGTATAGAACAAGTAATTGTTGGAACTTTAGAAAGCCAGGGAGCAGGAGTTAATTTTCCAATTCAGGTAAAAGTTTTAATTTCTAATGATGGAGCTAAATATACGCAAGTTGGAAAAATAATGCGTCCGTATGCCGCAAATCCAGTTCCAGAGTTGAAAGATTTCAAAATTAATTTCCAAAAACAAAATGCACGTTTTGTAAAAGTAATTGGAGGCAACTTAAAGAAAAGTCCAAAAGGAGAAAGTTCTTGGTTGTTTGTGGATGAGATTTTGGTGAATTAATTTTTTTTAACACATAGAAACATAGATTTTTTTCTTTTGAAACTTGGTAAAAGAGTTTAGAAAGAAACTAGTTTCTAACACATAGCTTAACGTGAAATGCTTGTGACAGCTTTGTCAAAGTTTTAAACTTTGACAAAGCTTTAAAGTCAAGTTTGTCATTTTAAGTTTATAAATGCATAATCTGAAAAAAAATGAATAAGACATTATTTAAGCTCGGAGTATTATTGATTTGTTTGATGCCATTTTTCACAAAGGCTCAAACAAAAGGATTTTCTATATCTAATGGAGAATTTAAGCAAGATGGGAAAATTATAAAAATACATTCGGGTGAAATGCACTATGAACGTATTCCAAAAGAATATTGGAGACATAGACTGCAAATGCTTAAAGCAATGGGAATGAATACTGTGGCTACCTATGTGTTTTGGAACTATCATGAAGTTGAGCCAGGGGTATGGGATTTTAAAACGGGAAATAGAGATTTAGCTGAGTTTTTACGTGTTGCTAAAAGTGAAGGACTATATGTAATTCTTAGACCAGGTCCGTATGCATGTGGTGAATGGGAATTTGGAGGCTACCCTTGGTGGTTACAAAATAATAAAGATTTGGTAATTCGTACCAATAACAAAGCCTTTTTAGAAGCTTGCAAAACGTATCTGGAACATTTGTACGCAGTGGTAAAAGGAAATTTTGCTAACCAGGGAGGTCCAATTATTATGGTTCAGGCTGAAAATGAATTTGGTTCGTATGTTTCTCAAAGAACCGATATTAATGCTGAGGATCATAAAGCATACAAAACTGCGATTTACAACATGCTTAAAGAAACAGGATTCCCAGAGCCTTTTTTTACGTCTGATGGTACTTGGTTGTTTGAAGGTGGTGCTGTTGATGGCGTGTTTCCAACTGCAAATGGAGAATCAAATATAGAAAACTTAAAAAAGCAGGTGGATAAATTCCATAAAGGACAAGGACCTTACATGGTGGCAGAGTTTTATTCTGGCTGGCTGGATCATTGGGCAGAACCATTTATTAAAATTGGATCTGAGGAGATTGCAAGTCAAACTAAAAAGTACTTGGATGCAGGTGTTTCTTTTAATTATTATATGGTACACGGCGGTACTAATTTTGGATTTACTTCGGGTGCAAATTATAATGAAGAAAGTGATATTCAGCCGGATATTACAAGCTATGATTATGATGCTCCTATTAGCGAAGCAGGTTGGGCAACACCAAAATTCATGGCTATTCGTGATGTAATGCAAAAGTATTCTAAAACCAAATTAGCACCGATTCCAGAGAAAATACCAGTTACAAAATACCCTAATCAGCCTATTAAATCGAGTATGGATGTTTTAAGCTGGATCAAAAAAGAAAAAGCAGTTGTAAATGACCAGCCTTTAACTTTTGAGAAATTAGGTCAGGGACATGGATATGTTTTATATCGTAAACGATTTACGCAGCCAATTTCTTCTGGCAAGTTGAAGATTGAGGGATTGAGAGACTTTGCTACCGTTTATGTAAATGGAGTTAAGGTGGGTGAGTTGAATAGAGTTTTCAAAAATTACGAATTGACCGTTTCTATTCCGTTTAACGGTATTTTAGAAATTTTGGTTGAAAATATGGGACGTATTAATTACGGAGCCGAAATAGTACATAATACGAAAGGAATTATTTCTCCAGTGTTCATTAATGAATATGAAATTAGTGGTGGATGGGAAATGTATAAAATGCCGATGAGTGAAGTTCCTGCTATTAAAAATGAAACGATAAAACCTGGGCGTCCAGGTTTATATGAAGCTGCAGTAAATATCGATAAACCAGCCGATACTTTTCTTGATATGACCAATTGGGGAAAAGGAATTGTATTTGTTAACGGACACAATCTTGGCCGCTACTGGAAAGTTGGACCACAGAAAACGCTTTATGTACCAGGTTGTTGGTTGAACAAAGGTGTAAACAATTTTGTTGTATTGGAGCAGCTTAATGAAAATACTCAAACAGAATTAACTTTTACAGATCAGCCGATACTTGATAAATTAAACTAAAAAACAAAAAACAATAAATTATAAATTAGAGTAAAGATGAAAAAAGGAATATTCATGATCGCCCTTTTATTTTCGGTACAAATGTTCTCTCAGGCCATTTACGAAGATGAAAGATACGTACCAGAAACAGATCCGGCAGTATTAAAAAACTTAGACGAATGGCAAGGCAAAAAATTTGGTCTGCTGATGCACTGGGGAACTTACAGCCAATGGGGAATTGTAGAGTCTTGGTCTATCTGCCCTGAAGATTATGGATGGTGTGAACGTAAAAAAGGAAGCAATCCATCTAATTATAATGATTATATTAAAGATTACGAAGGATTAAGAAAAACTTTTAATCCTGTAAAATTTGATCCTGCAAAATGGGCTAAAGCGGCTAAATATGCGGGAATGAAATACATGGTTTTCACTACAAAACACCATGACGGTTTCAATATGTATGATACTAAATATTCTGATTACAAAATCACGAGTAAAGATGTTCCTTTTCATACGAATCCTAAAGCAGATGTTTTAAAAGAAATTTTCAACTCTTTTAGAGGAGAAGGCATTTCAACTGGAGCTTATTTCTCTAAACCAGACTGGCATAACGAAAACTACTGGGATCCTTATTTTCCTCCATTCGACAGAAACGTAAACTACGATCCAGCTTTATACCCAGAAAAATGGCAGAAATATGTTGATTTCACACACAACCAAATCTTAGAAATCTTAACCAACTACGGTAAAGTTGATATTTTATGGTTAGATGGTGGATGGGTTAGAAAAAGAGACCAAGTGAACATCAAAGAAAACTACGACGAGAAATTTACTGAAAACGAATCTAAAAACGGTTTCATTAAACACAGAGTGGTAGATCAAGATCCAAAAATGGATGAATTGGTAATCAAAGCGCGTCAAAAGCAACCAGGTTTAATTGTGGTTGATAGAGCCGTTCACGGTAAAAATCAAAACTACTTAACTCCAGAAGGGCGTGTTCCTGCTAAAACATTGCCTTATCCTTGGGAATCATGTATTCCAGCTGGCGGTGGATGGTCTTATTCTCCGGGAGCGACTTACATGACTGGAAGAGAAGGTATTCACATGTTGATTGATATTGTTGCTAAAGGCGGTAACTTATTATTAAACGTTGCGCCAAGTCCAGAAGGAGAATGGGATAAAGGGGCTTACGATTTATTACAGGCTTATGGTGACTGGATGAAAGTAAACAGCACAGCGATTTACAACACAAAACCAATCGAACCTTACAAAGAAGAAAACATTTGTTTTACACAAAATAAAGAAGGAAATGTATTCGCATTTTATTTAGCCCAAAAAGGAGAAGATAAAATTCCTGCAGAAGTTACAGTAAAATCGATCAGCCCTAAAAAAGGAACAAAAATTACAATGTTAGGTTCTAAAACTTCTTTAAAATGGACAAAAGAAGGAAACGGATTTAAAGTAGTAATTCCAGAAAGCTTAAGAAACAATCTTCCTGCAAAAGAAGCGTGGACTTTAAAAATCGAAGCGATCAACAGATAAGAATGAAACCTATGGTTTTAAATACAAATAAAATTCAAACAGCATGTATTTTTTACATGCTGTTTTTTAGCATTACTATTTTTGCGCAGGAACCTGCCGATTTTGTCAATCCGTTTATTGGGACTTCCAATTATGGAGCGGCTTATCCTGGACCAATTGCACCGCGCGGTATGGCAAGTATTAGTCCGTTTAACGTGGCGGGAGTAAAAAATACGCCAATGGAAAAAGACAGCCAATGGCTTTCGAATCCGTATGTGAATGAGAATACCTTTTTGACAGGATTTAGTCAGGTGAATTTAAGCGGTGTAGGCTGTCCAGAATTAGGTGTTATTTTACTAATGCCAACAACTGGAAATGTAGAAATCGATCATTTGAAATACGGTTCTACTTATTCTAACGAAGTAGCAAAAGCAGCGTATTACAGCGTAAATATTGACAAGTACAAAGTAAAAGGAGAATTCACTGCTTCAAAACGAGTTGGAGTGAGCAAATTCACTTTCCCGAAAGGGCAGTCTAATATTTTGCTAAATCTTGGTTTAGGATTAACTAATGAGGAAGGAGCAATGGTAAAAGTAGTTTCTTCTACAGAAATTGAAGGAATGCGTTCTGTTGGCTCTTTTTGTTATAATAGTCCAGAAGATGCTTATCCGGTATATTTCGTAGCTAAATTTTCTAAACCAGCCAATAAATTCGGAGTTTGGAAAAAGCCTGCCAAATACAATGGTGTAGAAGCACAGTGGATGGGGTACAACGGAAAAGCCAGAATGATGGATAATACCATCAAAACCGTTGTTGGCGATAGTATTGGAAGTTATTTTACCTATAAATTTGATAAAGAAGAAACCGTTGAAGTTAAAATTGGTATTTCATACGTAAGTATCGCAAATGCTAGAGAAAACTTAGACAAAGAAGTTGGAACAAAATCCTTTGATGCAGTTTACAAAGAAACATACAACGAATGGAACGAAGAACTTTCTAAAATTACAGTTGAAGGCGGTACAAAAGACGAGAACACGATTTTCTACACGGCTTTATATCACACTTTGATTCATCCAAATATTTTAAATGATGTAAACGGAGAGTATCCAGTAATCAAAAGAACTAAGATTGGTAAAACCAAAGGTACCCGTTATACCGTATTTTCATTATGGGATACGTATAGAAATTTACATCAGTTGATGTCATTGGTGTATCCAAAGCAGCAATCTGATATGGTAAAAAGTATGCTTGACATGTTCGATGAAAACGGCTGGTTACCCAAATGGGAATTGAATTCGACAGAGACTTTTACCATGGTGGGAGATCCTGCAAGTATTGTAATTACAGATACGTACATGAGAGGGATTCGCGATTTTGATGTTCCGAAAGCGTATTATGCGATGTTGAAAGGAGCAGATAATGTTGAAAATAATCCGCTTCGTCCGGGATTGAAAGATTATATCAAAAAAGGCTATTTGACAACAGACAATAAAGGACCGGTTTCGACGACGCAGGAATACAATATTTCAGACTATGCAATTTCGCTTATGGCCAACGAATTCGGGGATAAAGCCAATGTGAAACGTTTTAAAGAACGCTCTTTATCCTACCGAAAATTATTTGACAAAAACTTCAATCTGCTTCGTCCAAGAACGGCTGACGGAAAATGGTACGAGCCATTTGATCCTGCGTCTGGAGCTAATTTTGAAGAAAATGTTGGTTTTATCGAAGGAAATGCGTGGCAGTATAATTTCATGGTTCCTCACGACATTAACGGATTGAAGAAATTAATGGGCGGTGATCAAGCATTTTCGGCACAATTGCAGAAAATTTTTGATATCAAACAATTTGATATGGCAAACGAACCAGACATTGCCAACCCGTATTTATTCAATTATGTGAAAGGTGAAGAATACAAAGCTCAGGAAATGGTAAAGAAATTGGTTCACGAATATTTCAAAAATGAACCAAAAGGATTACCAGGAAATGATGATACGGGAACAATGTCGGCTTGGTTAGTGTATTCGATGATGGGAGTTTATCCAATATCTCCGGGAGATCCGATTTATACGATTACGACACCAATGTTTCATAGAATAACGATCAAATTAGATCCAAGATATTATAAAAATGAAAGCATCGTAATTGAAAGACAGGAAAATAATGGTGGAAAAATCAATTCGATTGAGCTAAACGGAAAAACACTTAACAGCTTTTTTATTTCACATGAAGATTTTGTGAATGGAACAAAACTTAAAGTGATTCAAAACTAAACACACACAACTATGTTACAATTAAGAATGAGAAAAACGGCCATTATTTTTGTAATGGCTGTTGGTTTTTTAAACCAGACCCACGCCCAGAAAAAGTATCCGTATCAGGATGCCAAATTACCAGTAGAAGAAAGAGTTCAAGACTTGTTAAGCCGTATGACGCTTGAAGAAAAAGTGCGTCAGATGGATATGTACAGAGGAGATTTTTTTAAAGATAAAGAAGATTTTGCTAAAGCTAAATCGGCTGAAAAAATCGGGAAATTAGGAATTGGAGCGATTCATGACCTTTATCCGCGTTCGGCGAAAATGATTAATGATTTGCAAACCAATGTAATCAAAGGAAACCGCTGGGGAATTCCCGCTTTGATTATGTGTGAAATGCTTCACGGTTATTTAGACGAAGGAAGTACGGCTTTTCCAATGAATATTGGTCTTGGCGCAACTTGGGATGTTGCTACAATGGACAAAGTAGGTAAAGTTATTGGTATGGAAGCCAGAGCACATGGAGTTCATTTTGGTTTTGGACCCAATTTAGATTTAGGACGCGAGCCAAGATGGGGACGTGTTGCGGAAACTTTTGGTGAAGATGCTTTCTTAAACAGCGAAATTGGTTTGGCTTTTATTAAAGGATTGCAGGGAGACGATTTAAAATCAGATCGTTCGATTATTGCAGAACCAAAACACTTTGCTGTTCATGGTATTCCGCAGGCAGGAGGAAATTCTTCACCTATTTTAGTTGGAGAACGTTCTGCAAGAGAAGATCACCTGCCATCATTTGAAAAAGCATTTAGAAAAGGCGGTGCTTTAGGAACGATGTGTGCGTATTCTGAGTTAGACGGAATTCCTTGTGCAGCCAATCATTGGTTATTGACAGATGTTTTGAGAAAAGAATGGGGATTTAAAGGACTTGTAGTTTCAGATTTGGGAGCTATTAAATACATTCAGACCACTCACAAAGTGGCTGATTCTCCAAAAGATGCTATTAGAGAAGCGGTTTCAGCGGGTGTTGATATGCAATTCTATGATTTTTCAAACGAATTTTGGCAAAGTACTGTCATTGAATTAGTAAATGAAAAGAAATTAACAACGGAAAATATCGACCGTGCAGCGGGAGCAGTTTTACGTTTAAAATTCTTATTAGGATTATTTGAAAATCCATACACAGAAAAAAATCTGATTAAAGAGCGTTTTCATACTCCAGAAAATCAGCAGGTTGCTCTAGAAGCGGCTCAAAAATCGATGGTTTTATTGAAAAACGACAATAATACGTTACCATTAAGTAAAAACTTGAAAAATATTGCGGTTATCGGACCAAATGCAAATGCTTCAAGATTAGGAGGATATGCTCCAAAAAACAGTGTCGGAATGACGGTTTATGAAGGAGTTAAAGAATTGGTTGGTAAAACTGCTAATGTAGTTTATGAAGAAGGAGTTCCATTGATCGTAAAAGGACAGATTATTCCATCTAAATATTTATTCACACCAGACGAATCTCAAAACGGATTAAAAGGAGAATATTTCAACAACAGAAATCTAGAGGGAACTCCGGCATTGACTCGTATCGACAGTCAGTTAGAGTTTGACTGGCCTTGGGCACCTGGTGATGGAGTGAATGTTGATGATTTTTCTATCAGATGGACAGGATTCTTAAAATCAGAACAAGCATTAGACGGTTGGTTAGGTTTAAGTTCAGATGACGGAATCAGAATGTACATCGATGACCAATTGGTTATCGACAACTGGACAAAAGGAGCGACAAGTATGGTGACGACTCCTAAAAATATCGAAAAAGGTAAAAAATACAAAGTCCGCATTGAAATGTGGGAAGGAGGCTGGGGTGCCAGAGCTCATTTCCGTTGGAATTTAGAAAAAGTAAACTTACAGCCAGCAATCGAAGCCGCTAAAAAAGCAGATGTTGCGATTGTAGTTTTAGGAGAATCGAACGAATTAGTAGAAGAAAACAGAGATGTGGCTTCTTTAGACTTATTCGGAATACAACAGCAATTAATTGAAGAAATTCAAAAAACAGGAACTCCAGTAGTTTGTGTGTTATTAAACGGTCGTCCGCTATCTACCAATTGGATTGCTGAAAACATTCCAGCCGTACTTGAAGGATGGTTCCCAGGAGAATTAGGAGGCAGAGCAGTTGCTGATGTTTTATTTGGTGATTACAACCCAGGAGGAAGATTACCAATTACAGTTCCAAAATCGGTTGGGCAGTTACCTATATATTATAATCAAAAACCATCTGCAATCCATAAATATGTAGCAGAAAGCGAACACCCGTTATATTCATTCGGTTACGGATTGAGTTATACGAAGTTTGAGTATTCTAATTTAAAACTGAATACAACTGAAATTAAACCAAACGGAGAAGTTAAAGTTTCTGTAGATGTTAAAAACGTCGGAGACAGAGACGGAGACGAAGTGGTGCAATTGTACATTAATGATGTTTACAGCAGCACAACGACACCAGAAAAAACGTTAAAAGGTTTCAAAAGATTGAATATTAAAAAAGGTGAGACTAAAACTGTAGCATTCACTCTTACTGCTGATGAACTGTCACTTTGGAACCGTCAGATGAAAAGAGTTGTTGAGCCAGGAGATTTTGAAGTGATGGTAGGAGGAAACTCTACTGATTTGCTAAAGACTACATTCAAAGTTTCGAACTAAAGAAACTATTGGAGTATAAGATGTGTAGCTTTTTAAGTGTTTTTTTTTGGATTTGTTTAATAAACTGGTAAAACGTAGGTATATATAATGTGTCAGTATGAAAAAGTAAGGAATTTAATAGTAAAACAAGGGGGAATGAATAAAAAATTCCCCAACACCTTTTCAAAATGGTCATTTGTCGAAATTATATTTTGTTAACGAAACGGATTCCTAAATTTAACATGTTATTAACTCAAAAAACAATTAAACTATGAATCAAAACGTACTAAAATTACTGTTCTTGTTTTTCCTGTTTGGGTTTCAGAACCTTCAGGCTCAAACGTCAGCAGTAACGGGAACAATCACAGACGCGAGCGGAATGCCAATCCCGGGAGCAAATGTTGTTGTTAAAGGAACAAAAAGTAGTACATCATCAGACTTTGATGGAAAATACAGTATCACGGTTCCAAATCAATCAGCAATTTTGGTATTTACTTATGTAGGTAGTGCTACTAAAGAAGTGCCTGTTGGAGGATTAACGACTATTAATGTTACCTTAGGTGCCAGCAATCAACAATTATCTGAAGTAGTAGTAACTGCTTTGGGGATTAAAAGAGAGAAAAAGTCTTTAAGTTATTCAGCTCAGACAGTTTCTACCCAGGAGCTTTCTCAGGCGAGATCACTGAATGTAGCAAACTCCCTTTCTGGTAAAGTTGCTGGTCTTAATTTCTCTACTACTGGTACCGGAGTAGGTGGTTCTTCCAGAATTACGCTTAGAGGTAACCGATCACTTACAGGAAATAACCAGCCACTATTTGTAATTGATGGTATCCCTATGGATAATACTGTTACTTCGCCTGCTACAGATATTGGAGGAACAACCAGCTTTGATGGTATCTCAAACATTAATCCGGAGGATATTGAATCTATGAACGTATTGAAAGGTCCTTCTGCCGCAGCATTATACGGTTCACGTGCAAGTAATGGAGTTATTGTTATTACTACTAAAAAAGGATCTAAGAATGGTAAAGCTAATATTTCTGTATCTTCAAACTTTATGGCTTCTTCTGCATATAATTTATTAAATCAGCAAGATGTATACGGTCAGGGGAATGGAGGAGTTTATAATGCTGCTTCTGTAAACAGTTGGGGACCTAAAATGGAAGGACAGCAAGTTGCAGCATGGCAGCTTGTGGATAATCCTAATTACGCAGGACCTGCTACTTATGCATTTACTCCACAGCCAAATAATGCAACAGATTTTTTTAAGACAGGTTACAGTTTATCAAATAACCTGACAGCATCAATGGGAAATGATAAAACCCAGGGGTATTTCTCTTATACAAGTACAGATGCTAAAGGTATTGTAATGGGGAATGATTTGAAAAGACATAATTTTAATTTGCGATTAACAAGTAATCTGACTGATAAGTTTAAATTAGATACTAAAGTAAATTACATCACTCAAAAAATTGAAAATGCAGTAGGTGCAGGTGAAGGAGGGATTGGTGAAGCACTTTATACTATGCCAAGAAATTTACGTTATGATCAGTATAAAGATTTCGAATATATTGATGATGCAGGACAAATAAGATATAATTATATTAATGGTGATAATAGTTTAAGTACTCTTGGAGCAAATCCTTTCTGGCTTGCTAAAAGAAATTTAAGAGCAGACGAAAGAAACAGAATTATTGCTTTTACGTCATTAACTTATGACATTACAAAAGACTTAAGTTTAATGGTAAGAACTGGTATCGATCAGGCTACAAACAAAGCTAAAGTTGCCCGTTATGCATCAGTTGCAATACTTAATCAGGATTACGGCAGCTATTCTGAGTCAATTTCAGATAATACAGAATTAAATACTGATTTCCTTTTGGCTTATAAAAAACAATTCGGAGATTTTAAATTAAATGTTAATGCCGGAGGAAATGCTTTAGTTCAAAAACGTGAGGGATTAAGCAGTGGAGGGACTTTAACCAAAAGAAACTTTTTTACACTTACTAACCTTCAGTCAACTACGGTTACTCCTGATTATAGTAAAAAGAAAATTAATTCATTGTACGGATCGTCACAGCTTTCTTATAAAGATTATTTATATTTAGATCTTACAGCTCGTAATGACTGGTCATCTGCTTTACCTGCAGACAACAGATCTTTCTTCTATCCTTCTGTTGGTCTAACGGGGATAATTACGGATATGGTTGATATTAAATCTGATGTTCTTTCATTCTTAAAAGTAAGAGGGTCTTATGCACAGGTAGGAAATGATACAAACCCATATCTTTTAGCTGATCAGCTTAGTTATTATGGTTTTAACGGAGGAGTAGTACAATCTTCTACTTTACTTAGTAACCCTAATCTTAAACCGGAAATTTCTTCTTCTATGGAGTTTGGTGTGAATACACGTCTTTTCAATAATAAAATTGGTTTAGATTTCACTTGGTTCCAAACCAATACAAAAGATCAGATTTTTACAATCAATTTACCTCCATCATCAGGTTTTGATAAACAGGTAGTAAATGGTGGAGAAATTCAAAACAAAGGTATTGAGGTAGTTTTAAATGCTAATATTGTAGAAGGTAATAAGTTTTCATGGGATGCAACTGCTAACTTCGCTACTTACAGAACTAAAGTTTTGAGTATTTTTGAAGATCGAACGGAACTAAATCTTGCTACAGGTTACGAAAGATTGGCACAAACTATTGTAAAAAAAGGAGGTGATTATGGGGATTTGTATATTCGTGGTTACCAGCGTAATGCTGACGGACAAATTATTGTTGATGGAACGACCGGTTTACCATTGTTTACTTCAGGATTTAGTGTTCTTGCCGGGAATTTTAACCCTGACTGGACTGCCGGTTTGCAAAATAAATTCAAATACAAAGATTTTAGTCTTAGTTTCCTGGTTGATTTTCGTATTGGCGGTAATGTAATTTCTTATTCTCAGGCAAGAATGACCGGAGCAGGAGTAAGTGATATTACCCTGAACGGAAGAGATGGTTTTGTAGTTGATGGAGTTGTTGATAACGGAAATGGTACTTATTCGCCAAATACAACATCAATTACAGCTGAAAATTATTGGACACAAGTTGCAAGCAGAGACCCTAGATCTGCAGAAGACTTTGTTTACGATGCAACAAATATCAGATTGAGAGAAGTAGTTTTAGGGTATTCATTACCAAGTAAATTACTAAGAAATTCTCCATTTACAGGTATTGATTTATCTATCGTTGGAAGAAACCTGTTTTTCTTTGTTAATAAAGCTAAATACTTTGATCCGGAACAAGGTGTAAGTGTTGGAAACCTTCAGGGAATAGAATCTTACAATATTCCAACTACCAGAGATTTTGGATTTAATGCGAAATTCAACTTTTAAAAAAATAAAACATGAAAAATAATATAATCAAATTTTTTGCAATCGTTTTTCTGTTTCAGATAACAGGATGTACTTCGGATTTTGATGAAACTAATACAAATCCAAATACGCTTACATCTGATCAGTTAGATGCTACTATGGCAGGGCCTGCCTTCGCAAATGCCTTATATAAAGGAATAGGAAATGCTTCATGGAGTCTTCCTGGTGATGATTATGGAACATATGGACTGGCAACAGCATTACATTCAATGATTTTTACACATTATATGGGTTATACAGGCGGGGCTGCTACTGATGTTAACGGAATCAATGATGGATGGAGAAGCAGAGGCTGGTTGAGATTTTATACTCTGGCGGTTCCATCTTTGCTAAATAGTTATAAAGCTGCTAATGGCAATGCAGAAGCTACAGCTATTTTAGATATCTGGAAAGTATATATGTTTCATAGATTTACAGATGAATGGGGACCGGTTCCTTATTCTCAGGCTGGAATTGGAGGTTCAACGGTAGCTTATGATTCACAGGAAGACATGTATGCTGATTTTTTCAAACTTTTAGAAGCTGCTAACACAACTTTGAGTACTACATCGCAGACTACCGTTGGTGTATTTAAAGATTATGATGCTATATACAGTGGAAATGTTGAAAAATGGAGAAAATTTGCTAATTCATTAAGACTGCGTTTAGCTTTAAGAATTTCAGATAAAGATGCTTCAAGAGCAAAAATTCAGGCAGAAGCTGCTGTAGCGGCAGGTGTTATGCAGTCAAATGATGATAGTGCTTATTATAAAGTAACTAAAGATACTTATAATAATTTTGTTGATATTATGAAATATTGGGGGTTTTGTATGACAGCTGATATGGAAAGTATGCTTAAAGGATATAATGATCCAAGAATGCAAATCTGGTTTTCTCCTGTTACTGATAATACTTCTGCTTATGTAGGTCAGTATGTTGGCCTTCCAAACGGAATTGGAACATCGATATCCTGGAGCAAAGATTTGAGCGGAACAAATCAAGTAACTACATTTTCTGATAACGTTACAAAAAATATAGAAGTAATGATGGCTTCAGAATCTAATTTTAGCCGTTCAGAAGGAGTTTTGTTGGGTTGGAATATGTCGGGAGCAGCAAAAACTCTTTATGAAGATGGTATTCGTTTATCAATGCAGCAGTGGGGTGTTACAGATAATACTGCTATCAATGCTTATATAGCAGGTACTACAACTGGTGCTGTACCAACATTCGGTAGTATGTACTCAGATCCTACACCTCCGGTTAATGTGCCTGTAGCCTGGGCAGCCAGTGCAAGTGATCAAAAGAAGCAAATTGCGGTTCAAAAATATTTGGGACTTTTCCCGGAATCATGGGAAGCATGGTCTGATTTACGCAGAACAGATGCGGCTATATTGTATCCATTGATCACGACTTTAGATCCTACAATTGGTAAAGGGGTAATGAGACGTTTAACATATTTACCTGATGAATATAGTACCAATGCAGCAGCTGTTGCTAATGCAATAACACTTCTTGGAGGTCCTGATACCGGAGCCACGAGAGTTTGGTGGGATACAAAATAATTATTTAGTAGAGTAAAGAGTCATATAATCTTTACTTAAAATTCAAAAGGAGAGGAAACTCTCCTTTTGTTTTATAGGTACATTAGCAATTATGATGATTTTCCATTTTAATAAATCATTCAAAATATTAAATAAATAAAAAATGCTTAATTCAAATACCACAAAAATCTCACAAAGTAAACCAACCTTAATTCCGATAATAATTATAGCAAGTCTGTTCTTTATTTTTGGATTTGTAACATGGATTAACGGAGCCTTGATTCCGTTTATGAAAACCATAAACGAGCTTACATCAGCACAGTCACTATTAGTAGCATCAGCGTCTTATATTTCTTTTGTCGTAATGGCACTTCCTTCATCTTATGTTTTAGCAAAGATTGGATATAAAAAAGGAATGTCTCTAGGATTGTTTATCATGGGATTTGGAGCTTTAATCTTTATTCCAGCGGCAGAAGCCAGAACATACTGGATGTTTCTGACAGGAATTTTTATTCAGGGAGCAGGAATGACTTTATTGCAAACAGCTTCTAATCCTTATATTACTATTTTAGGACCAATCGAAAGTGCTGCAAAAAGAATTTCAATTATGGGAATCTGTAATAAAATTGCCGGTGCTTTAGGCTCACTAATTTTTGGCTCCATTTTATTATCAGGGATAGATGAAATACAGGCAAAATTAAGCGTAGTAAATGAAACAGAAAAAACAGCATTATTAAATACAATGGCCGATAGTGTTGTAGCGCCTTATATCACAATGGCAGTAATTCTGTTTGTGTTGGGGGTTTTAATTCGTAAAGCACCTTTGCCAAATGTAGAGGCAGAACCAATAAAAGAAACCAAAGAAGGACAGACTACCAAAACCAGTATTTTTCAGTTTCCGCATTTATGGCTTGGCGTTTTAACGCTCTTTATGTATGTAGGAGTTGAGGTAATTGCGGGTGATACAATTATTGCATACGGTATAGCCTTAGGTTTTCCTGCTACAGATGCTAAGTTTTTTACAACTTTCACACTATTAGCAATGGTAATAACGTATGGACTCGGAGTAGTTTTAATTCCGAAATATATTAGCCAGGCTCTTGCGCTGAAAGCGAGTGCAGTTTTAGGGATTATACTTTCATTATGTATTGTATTTTCTTCAGGATTTATTTCTATTCTTTTTGTTGCAGGATTAGGAATTGCAAATGCTTTGGTTTGGCCGGCAATTTGGCCTTTAACCTTAAAAGGCTTAGGCAGGTTTACAAAGACCGCTTCAGCATTGCTGATTATGGCAATTTCCGGAGGAGCTGTAATTCCTCCATTATATGGAAAATTTGTAGATTTAAATAAAGCCGATTTAGTAGGACAGGGATTAAATGAAACTCTGGCAACAGCAGAAGCTTCTACAGCAGGTTATTGGATTTTACTTCCTTGTTACATTATTATCCTTTACTATGCTATTTCTGGTCACAAAGTCGGTTTGAAGAATAGTTAGACTTAAGATGTATTAGACGAAGGAAGCAAGAAATAAGATTTTAATTAGGTCTATCATCTTGCTTCTTTCATCTAAAAATTAAAAAAAGAATTAAATGATATCAAAAACAAAATATACTATAACATTTCTATTGGCGATTTTTTTTGCCGCTAACGGATTGAAAGCACAAACAAAAGCAGTTAATATCACTCAAAATTACATTGCAGAAAATCCTGTTACAGCAGCAAGCCATGCTTCAACATTGGTCGAAACAGATCCTAACACTCTTTTGGCTGCATGGTTTGGCGGAAAATATGAAGGCGCAAAAGATGTTAGTATTTATATTTCTTCCTATAAAGAAAAAAAATGGTCAGCGCCTAAAAAAATTATTGAGCCATTAATTAAGGATGGGGATACGCTGCCTTGCTGGAATCCGGTTTTATTTAAAAGTAAAGCTCAAAATTTATATTTGTTTTATAAAGTTGGAAAAAATCCGAGAGAATGGTTTGGAGCCATGATAGTTTCTAAAGATAACGGAAACACCTGGAGTCAGGCAAAATACCTTCCAAAAGGCATATTAGGACCAATTCGAAATAAACCAGTTGAAACTGCTCCGGGTGTTATTTTATGCGGAAGCAGTACCGAAAGTATTGATGATAATAAGTGGAGAGTATTCATAGAAACTTATACTGAAGCAACAGATAGCTGGACAATAACTGATATTAATGATAAGAAAAATTTCGATATCATTCAACCAACGTTTTTAATTCATTCAGATAAAGAGATTCAGATTTTATCAAGAAGCAGGCACAATAAATTAATTTCAAGCTGGTCTGAGGATAATGGCAAAACCTGGCAGAAAACGGATAGTATAAACGTTGTCAATTCGAATTCGGGAGTAGATGCAGTAACTTTATCGAATAAATCATTCTTATTGGTAAATAATCCTTTGAAAATGGGGAAAGACTGGTTTAACGGAAGAAATGTACTCGATGTAGAATATTCAAAAGATGGTGTAAACTGGAAGAAATTGTTTGATTTAGAAAACCAAAAGGAAGGAGAATTCAGTTATCCTGCCATTATTCAGACCTCAGATAAAAAAGTACATATTTTATATACTTATAATCGTAAATTTATTAAACACACAACTTTTGATTTAAAATAAAAAAGATGCAAAAATTCTGCCTTGCCTTAGATCTAAAAAATGACCCGGATTTAATTGCCGAATATATCGAATTTCATAAAAACGTCTGGCCCGAAATACAGAAAAGCATTTTAGATTCAGGAATTATCAATCTTGAGATTTATAATGTTGCTGACCGCTTGTTTATGATTATTGAGGCCAATTCTGATTTTTCATTCGAAATAAAAGAAAAAAAGGATGCAGAAAATCCAAAAGTTCAGGAATGGGAAACTTTAATGTGGAAATTTCAAAAAGCACTTCCTCAAGCCAAACCCGGAGAAAAGTGGATTTTAATGGATAAGATTTTCGAACTCAAATAGTCTTTCCTTTATCAAATAATTTAATTATGAAATTTTTTAAGTGTATACAAATTAAGATCATCCTCAATAGTATATTATTTTTAGGTATTGCTGCAAATGCCCAAAAAAATAGTGTGGCGGAAACATTCTATAAACATGATAAATACCTTTCTTCAGATAAATTAGAAGGGCGTTTTCCGGGAACCAAAGGAAATAATGAAGCTGCGGCTTATATCAAAAAGTATTTTAAGAAGTACGGTTTGAAAAAATTTGATAACAGTTATTATCAGCCTTTTACGCTTTTTGTGAAAGACGGAATAAACAAGATGAAATCCGATAGTGTTTCGACTCAGAATGTTTTAGGATATCTTGAAGGCTCCGATGAAAAACTTAAAAATGAGTATATAGTAATAGGAGCTCATTATGATCATTGGGGATGGGGCGGACAAAACTCAGGCAGTAAAAAGAAAGAGGTTACAGCAATTCATAACGGGGCAGATGATAATGCATCCGGGGTTTCGGCTTTGCTGTGCATATTGGAAAAATTAACAGTAACGAAGATCAGACCTAAAAGAAGCATCATTTTTATTTCTTTCAGTGGAGAAGAAGAAGGACTATTAGGATCAAAATATTTTGTTAATCATTTACCGGTTGATAAAAATGCCATAAAGGTAATGCTGAATATGGATATGGTAGGGAGATTAAACCAGGAGAAACAACTTTACATGGGAGGTGCCGGGACTTTTCCTGGAGGTGTTGAATTAATGAAAAAATTAGGAATTAACAGTGGTCTTAACCCGGTTGTACACGCAGGTGAAGTGGGAGGATCAGATCATGTGTCGTTTTACAAGTCTTCAATAGCTGCTGTTGGATTTCACACAGGAGGTCATCCGCAATACCATACTCCGGAGGATGATATCGATTTAATTAATAGTGAAGGAGGAGCATTGGTGGCAAAATATATTTATAATGTTTTATTGGCAATTGCAAATGATCCAATGACTTTATATTTCATTAACCAGGATTGACAAAAGTAAAGAAAGACAGGTATGATGAGTAAAGGCTTTAACTAAATGGCTTGATTTTTTTACATACAGTTTGCTACTATTAGAGTTAAGTTTTCAAAATGATAGATTTTGAAAACTTTCTTGTTTTGGGAATGAAGAGTTATTTTAAGTTTCTTATTGACTGACAAGTTTTATAAGTGGATTATTTCTAAATCCGGTCCCAATTTTATTAAGCAATTTGACAGGAGAGGAGCTGTAGGATATTCAATTACAGATTTCAAATTTTTATTAAATCACCATAATAAATTATATTATTCTACCGTATTATTTTTGAAAAGAAATCTGAGAATACAGTATATATGGATTATAATATGGAAAGTATACGTGAATTAATTTTGAACTATATAGAGCTTGATGAAGCTGAATGGGAGCATTGTTCTCAAATGCTTAAAATTGATACTATTAACAAGAAAGAAATTGTTCTTTTTCAAAATACGGTCTGCAAAAACATTTATTTTGTGGTAAAAGGACTGCTCAGGACTTATTTTATAGATCAACGTGGAAATGAAAAAACATTTCATTTTTCAACAGAAAATACCTTTGCAACTGATTACGAAAGCTTTTTAAAACGCACTCCTTCTCATTACGCTATTCAGGCATTAGAAGATACAATTGTTATTACAATCTCTCTGGAAATGCATGAGAGTATATATACAAAACTTAGATATGGAGAAAGACTGGGAAGATTAATAGCTGAGGATTATTTTTTTATGATTAATGATAAAATAAAAGCACTCTACGGTCAGACTCCTTTAGAAAGATATAATACTATGAATAAAAAATTTCCTAAAATACTTCAGCGTATACCGCAGCATTATATAGCATCTTATCTTAATATTACTTCTGTTCATTTAAGCAGATTAAAATAGCTGCAAAAAAACCGATAACAAATGTTATCAATTAAAATATTTTTAAACTTTTTCTTTGCTTTAGTATTAAAAGAAACTCCATTAACGAAGATAAAATTCAACCATTTCAATGTCTTTAAACGATTTCCATAGATCGGATTATAAGACAAAAATGATCATATTGTATTTTAACTAATTATATTTTAACTCTCATGACAGCATACACTATAAAAAATAACATCAAAATTATCAGAGAGTTAAGAAATTATACTCAGGATTATATGGCCGAAGAAATGGGAATAACTCAGGCCGGCTATAGTAAGATCGAAAAAGGAAAAACAGATTTAAGTTTAGGAAAATTAGAAAAAATAGCACATATATTTGATTGTAATATTCAGGATATAATTAGTTTCGATACCAAAATTTATTTAAAAAAAGTTAAAGATTTAAAGGGTAAAGCGGAGATTAATTTTGATAATAATAACGTCTTAATAAAATTATATGAAGACAAAGTAATACTTCTGGAATTATTACTAAATAAAACAGATTCAGAATTAAAACTCTACAAAAATAAATTTGGTACGCTATAATTAATGGTATAATTCAAAAAATGAGATGCAGCAAAGGACAAGGATTAAACACTCTTTCTGAACATGCTTATTTTTTTACTTCTAAAATTTACTTCAGAAATAATAGTTGCTGCAAAAATGAGGCTTCCGCCCAGAAGTAATCTCCATGAAAGATTTTCACCCAGAATAAAAAAAGCACCAATAGCACCAAAAACAGGTTCAAACAAATAAATAACAGCCACACGTTCTGCAGATAAATAACGCTGGGAAATGTTGGAAACGGTGTACATATAAGCCGTCGAGAACAAAGCACAGTAAATTACGCCTAACCAAAAAGTATGATTTTTAGGAAACCATTCTGATGTATTGTCTGTAAGTGCCAGACCAAAAGTAAACAAGGCACAAAACGCAAACATTGGAACAATTGAATACAAAAGGTTTTTTGAAGCGGAATGTTTTTCAACTGAAATTAAGTAAACGGCAAAACCAAAAGCCCCGGCAATAGTAAATAAATCGCCAAGATTGATAGTGAATTTATCTTGTATAGCAATAATAAATAAACCTGTTAAAGCAGTCAAAGCAGCAATCCAGATTTTTAAAGAGGTATTGGTTCTGTAAATTGCTAATTTTAGTAACGGAATAATGATAACGGTCAAACCGGCAATAAAAGAACATTGTGAAGCATCTGTATATTTAAGCCCAACGGTTTGCAGCTGGATCCCTAAAAACATCGGCACAGCTAATATTGCACCTGTTTTAACATCTTCCCGATTGGTGTTTTTGACATATTTCCAAAAAATCATGCTCAATACAATTACAGCCAGCAGAAAACGATAAAATAAAAAGGTATTAGGAGAATAATTTCCAATAGCCATTTTGGTAACCGAATAAGAAATTCCCCAAAAAGCTGTACCAATGATAAGCAGAATTAATAAAAGCTGTTTTCTTTCCATTTTTAAAGCAATACTTTTTTCATCATTAAATCAGTTTGTTCGTCGTTACCTAATCTGAAGATATGCGTGTCAAATTGTACAAAACCGTTTTTGGTATAGAAACTTACAGCTCTGAAATTCTTTTCCCAAACGCCCAGCCACATATAAGTTGCTTTAATTTCTTCAGCAATTATTTCTGCCTGTGTGTATAATGCCTGTGCGACTTTTTTGCCGTGAAATTCTTTAGCTACATAAATGCGTTCAATCTCTAATGCATTTAAATCTTCCTTTTCAGTTTGAGCATTCGCTGTATTCAATTTTAGGTAACCAACGACTTTTTCGTCTAAAACAGCTAAATAAAAATAGGAAGAAGAATTGTTCAATTCAGCAATTAGTTTTGATGTTGCAAAACTTTCTTCGAGATATTTTTTCATGTTTTCTTCGCTGTTTACATCTGAAAAAGTTTCTTCAAAAGTTTGTTTACCAATTAATTGAATTTTTAAAACATCGTCAATTGTTGCTTTGGTTATTTTTAAAGGATTCATTTTTTATTTCTTTAATGCGTTAAAAGCTATTTTTTGTCTTTAATAAATGCGTAAATTGCATCAATGGATTTACAGCAGATTAAATATTTTTTGGCTCTGGCCCGTGAACTTCATTTCTGGAATACTGCCGGAAAAATGAATATTACGCAATCAGCACTTAGTCGTCAGATTCAGTCACTTGAGAATCATCTAGGTGTTCAGTTGTTTGAACGTAACAAACGAAATGTCAAACTTACTGCTGCCGGTCAATTCCTAAAAGAAAAATGGGAAGTCGAACTGAATAAACTCGAATTTATTCATCAATCTGCCCGCCAGATTCAATTAGGAGAGAGCGGTACGATTACCATTTCTCATCCCGATTCTATTTCGGCTTCTATCATGCCTGATATTTTATCCCGTATTTCTGATTCTTTTCCGAAACTTAAAATCAAATTGGTTCAGGTTCTTTATGAGAATCAACAGGATTTTCTCCGTAATTATAAAATCGACCTGGCAATTACCAGAGATATCAATAACGCTAAAGACATTCAATCTCAAAAAATCCATACAGACCATTTGGCAATTGTAGTTCCTGAGGATCATCCGTACCAGACTCCTGAAGACCTGACCAAAGAAACACTTGCTTCTCAAAAGTTTATTTTACCAACCAATGATGAAGGAAGCAGTTACAGCGATCTTATTCAGAGATTATTCAATTCTTTAGAAAATGCTCCGGAGGTATATCTTCATTCTGAATTTGGATCTGCAATTATTGCTTTGGTTCGAAAAGGACTCGGAATTGCGATTTTGCCTGATTCGTATCTTTTTCATGAAATTCCCGGAATCCGATTTATCAAATTGCCTTTAGAAACTGATTTATATATCAATTGGAGAACAGAAGACCATAATCCGGTGCTGGCCAATGTTTTAAAATTTATTATTCCTAAAAGTTAAGCCCGAAGCATTTCAATATGCGGAATTCCGTCTTCATCGTAAACTTCGCCTTGTTCTATAAATCCGAGTGACTGATAAAATTTTAATAAATGATATTGCGCACTGATTCGAATCGGAGCTTTCCCAAATTTTTCTTCACAGCCTTCTAATGAAGCTTCCATTAGTTTTCTTCCTAAACCTAATCCTCTGTGAGAACGTGCAATTACAACTCTTCCAATAGAAATTTCATCATAGGATAAACCAGCCGGAAGCAAACGGGTAACACCTGCCAGTTCGTTATCAACATAATATAAAAGATGAAAACTCTTTTGGTCTTTATTGTCTAAATCCAGATACGCACAGTTTTGTTCGACCACAAAAATGTCACTTCTTAATCGAAGTAAATTATACAATTCGTGATTGGTTAATTCGTCAAAAGATTTAATGGAATGGGTGAATGTCATTTTTGATTTTTATGCTTTAATTTTTTGACAAAGATAGGATAGGGAATAATGTTTTAAAATGCTATTTTTTTATCATGTGATGCTGAAAATGCATTAGTTTGTTTTTGAAATTCCAAATTTGAAATTCCAAAATCCAAATCGAAACTCAAAATTCACCAAGAATCTGTCATTCCTGACAAGATTGAGGAGAATTTCTATGTGTTTAAAAACAAAAAAACTTTGTTAAAGTTCGAAACTTTGACAAAGTTGAGTGTAACAATTTTAATAGTATCAGTTTTCAGGTTAAGTTGAGTAACGTGAAACTTGAAACCTGAAACAAAAAAATATATTTTAATGCGAAACCGCCTTTAAACCAACTATAGAGCCAACTAAAGTCGCTAAGAAAAACAATCTCCAAAACGCCGCAGGTTCTTTAAAAACAAAGATTCCGACCAATACAGTTCCGACAGCGCCAATTCCTGTCCATACCGCATAGGCTGTTCCAAGAGGAAGCGTTTCAGTTGCTTTCATTAATAATAGCATACTAACGGTTAAAGAAATAAAAAATCCAATATACCAATAATACATTTCAGTTCCTGTGGTTGTTTTTGCTTTTCCAAGACACGATGCAAAGGCTACTTCAAATAAGCCTGCAATGATTAAAATAATCCAGTTCATAAAGTTAAATTTTGTGGTGCAAAGTTCCTTTATGAAAAGCAGAAAAAATTTAACAAATGATAAAAAATGAATTTATTTTAATTCTCCTCTAATTCTGCTCAAACTGACTTGCGTAATTCCTAAATAAGAAGCAATATGTCCCAATTGTATTCTTTGCAGTAATTCAGGATGGTCTTTCATTAATTCCAGATAACGTTCAGAAGCATTTTTGAATTGTTTAGAAATGAGACGTTCTTCGGTTTTTATTAATTCTTTTTCGGCAAATTTTCGTCCCCAATTGGCGATATGAACGTCTTCGCTAAAGAGTTTTTTGAGATTTTCGGTTTTGAGTTCGTACAATTCGCAGTCTTCCAAAAGTTCGATACTCTCATATCCAGGCTGTTCTTCGACATAACTTTTCATCGAAATAACAGTTTCGCCTTCTTTTCCAAACCAAAACGTAACTTCGTTATCACGTTCAATAAAAGCTCTGACCAATCCTTTTTTTATAAAATAAATATTCGATTCTATTTTGTTGGCTTTTAGTAAAATATGCCCTTTTTGGAAAGCAATTTCGGAGACGTTATTTTGCAAAGCCAATTTTGACTGTTCAGGAAGTTTATATATGAGATAAAGAATAATGGAAATATCCATACGTTCAGTTTTTATGAATTTGGAATAAAGATAATAGTTGAAGCTTTGAACAGAAAATTTCAATTAAAAATATTGTATTTTACTTTTTATGAGATTAATTTTTTCATTCATCCCCTAAAATTTTTCTTTCATGTACTTTTATTTGTCCAATCTGTATTAGAGAAATATCTTTACTAAAACATTAATGATTTTGTTTTGAAGATACTTAAAAAGAAAATAGCAACCTATTGGAAAATTCAGCTAATTGGATGGATTACAGCTTCTTTATACTGGAGGATTGCTGCTTTTCTAACGGGGCATTTTTTATGGAAAATGGGCATAGCAGATTTAATCCTTGATGTCTCTATCGGAATTGGATTAACTCATTTTTACAGAAATTTTGCTTTAAAAAGAGGATGGCATAAATTGAATCTGAAAAAACTGATTTCAAAACTGATTTTGAGTGTTTTGGTGCTTTCAGTTTTATATATGTTTTTGATAGCAAGTAAGCTTTATATAATTCGTTTGTTTGTTTTTGGAGAAAATGCAGTTTCTTTTTTGGTATTTTTCAAATCGGTACAATTGCAGCTTTTTATTACAGGAACGAGACTTATGTCAATTTGGATTCTGGCGTATCATCTTTATCATTATTCAAGACTGGAAATACAAACAGTAAAAGAGAACGCTCAATTGTCGCTTATAGTAAAAGAGGCTCAATTGCGTAATCTTAGCACACAACTTAATCCGCATTTCTTTTTTAATTCACTAAATAACATCAAATATCTGGTTTTAGAAAATCCGAAATCAGCTCGGCGTGCAATTGATCTTTTGTCTGAATTGCTTCGAAATTCGTTAGATAATTCAAAAGGACAACTGATAGTTTTAGACGAAGAAATCAATCTTGTCAGGGATTATCTCGAACTGGAAAAAATAAGATTTGAAGATCGTCTCGAAGTAAAAATCGAAGCTGAAGTTGATTTATCAAGTCACTTGATTTTGCCTTTTAGCATTCAATTATTGGTAGAAAATGCTATAAAACACGGAATCGAGAAAAGAAAAAATGGCGGATTTATTACTGTAAACGTAGAAGAAAAAGAAGGCTTTCTAAAAATTGCAGTTCATAATTCAGGCAAATTAGGTCAGGAAATTAAAAATTCCGGAATTGGACTGGTAAATCTCAAAGAACGATTAGCGTTGCAATACAATTCAGCGGCTTTTTTTGAAATAAAAGAATTAGAAAATGAAACGGTTTTAGCAACTATTTTACTGCCATTAAGATGAAAAAAATAAAAGTTATTATCGTAGATGATGAGCGTTCAGCAAGAGAAGAATTAAAAATGGCATTGCAGGAATATGAAGATTTTATCGTAATTGGCGAAGCAGAAAATGCCGACGATGCAAAAGTATTGATTGAAACAAAATTGCCCGATTTGATTTTTTTAGATATTCAGATGCCTGAACAATCTGGTTTTGATTTATTTGAATCATTGAATTATATACCCGAAGTACTTTTTGTTACGGCATACGATCAATATGCGGTTCAGGCATTTGAGGTCAATGCTCTGGATTATCTGATGAAGCCAATCCGGGAAGAACGATTTTTAAAAGCAATTGAAAAAATAAGAAATGCTAAAGTAAAGTCTAATTCAATTGCGCCTGACCGAAAAATTTTTATTAAAGATGGTGAGAAACGATTCTTTATACAAGCGGATGAAATTTATTTAATTGAATCAGTTGAAAATTACACACGACTTTTTTTTCAGGATAAAAAAGCATTACAAAGACGTTCGCTCCGACAATGGGAAGAGATTCTCGACGAAGCAGTTTTTTTTAGAATAAACAGAACAGAAATTGTAAATATCAAATATATCGATGAAATAAATACAACCGAAGACGGACTGGAAATAAAACTAAAAACGGGTCAATTGCTAAAGGTTTCTAAACGCCAGACCGTAAAGTTTAAAAACAGTAACGGAATTTAAACACACTTTTTTTGCATAAAATATCTTTTTTAAGACAATTGAAAACATAATTAATTATTGGTTTTCATATTGTTTCAGGGCTTCTATTTTTTATAAATAACTAAACAAATCAATTTTATGAAATCAGTTTTAAACTTTGTATTTCTTATTTTAATCATTCCCAATATTTTTTCTCAGCAAAGAAAATTGACAGCATCAGAAAATTTAAAAAATGCTTACGATATTCAGGACAGTGTGATGATTAAAACTCGTGATGGTGCTTTGATTTCTGCAATTGTAGTTCGAAAAAAAGAAGTTTCTATTCCAAAACCTGTGATACTTCAATACACTATTTATGTTTCTGATAATGATCTTAAATCCTTAAAAAAAGCTGTTGACAATGATTATGTTGGAGTAATTGCTTATTCCAGAGGAAAGCGATTTAGTCCTAATGAAATATTTCCGTACGAAAATGACAGCAATGATGTCTACGATGTGATCGACTGGATTAGTAAACAAAGCTGGTGCAACGGAAGCGTTGGAATGTATGGTGGGAGTTATAATGGTTTTACACAATGGGCGGCCTGTAAAAAGATGCATCCGGCATTAAAAACCATAGTTCCTTATGTTGCAAACAGACCCGGAATGGGATTGCCAATGGAAAATAATGTGTTTATAAATCCTAATTACGAATGGTCTTTTTATGTTGGGAACAATAAATATCTGGATACAGTTGCTGGAAATGACAGGCAGCGTTTTAGACGAATGCAATTTAAATGGTGGTATTCTGGCGTTGCTTACAGTAAAATGGACAGTATAGATAATTGCCCAAACAGACATTTTCAAAGATGGATTAAGCATCCGTCTTTTGATGAATATTGGCAAAAAATGGCTCCTTATGAAAAAGATTTTGCTCAGATCAATATTCCGGTTTTAGTAATTGATGGTTATTACAACGATTCTCAAAATTCGAGTTTATATTATTTAAGAGAACTTCAAAAGTATAATCCTAATACCAATTCATATCTAATCATTGGACCATATGGTCATTTTGGAACTCAAAGAGGAGGCTCAGCTGTATTGAATGGGTATAAAGTTGATGCAAACGCACTAATTAACACTTCTGAAATAACGTATCAGTGGTTTAATTATATTTTAAAAAACGGATCAAAACCGGAAATTTTGAAAGATAAAATTAATTATCAGGTGATGGGAGCCAATGAATGGAGGTGTGCACCTTCTATTGAAAAAATGAGCAATGACTATCTAAAATTTTATCTGACAAATATAAAATCCGGGAAATTCTATTCTTTGAATTCAAAAAAGCCGGCTAAAAAGAATTATTTACCTCAGGAAGTTGATTTTGGAAATCGGGAAATTAGTAATAATGATTATTATCCTGATCCAATCATTAGAAAAGAAATTGATACGACTAATGGTTCTGTTTTTATTAGTGATCCATTAAAAGAACCGTTGTTGGTAAACGGTCCTTTTTTAGGAGAAATAAAATTCAGCTGTAATAAAAAAGACCTCGATATGGGAGTGACTTTGTATGAAGTAATGCCTGATGGCTCTTATTTTCATTTAGCATACTTCATAGGCAGGGCAAGTTATGCTAAAGATATTACGAAGAGAATCTTGTTGAAACCTGAGAAAACAGAGTCATTTTATTTTTCGAATACACATCTAATAAGTAAACAATTAAGCAAAGGAAGCAGATTACTGATTACTTTGAATGTAAACAAAAATGCCTTTTCAGAATTGAATTACGGAACCGGTAAAGAAGTGAGTGAAGAAACCATTAAAGACGCAAAAGAGTCTCTAAAAATAAAATGGTATAATGATAGTTTTATAGAAATTCCGGTTTGGAAGTAAGAAGCGTGTGCATTAAAATACTAAAATATTCTTTATGATGTAATCTTTTGTTAATGTGTGTTTTAACTTTTTTTTATTAAATTTGATAGTACAAATTTCAGCAAAATAAAACAATATGGAAAAATTAAAACGCCCGGTTTATGTAAAAGCCGGTACTGATGATTTTTTTAAAAAGTTACGTGCAGAAGTAAACGAAACTGTTTTGCAAAACTCCTCATTGTATCGCTTAAACATTGTGAAGTCCATTGGACTTGTAGTTCTCTTTTTTTTATTTTATACCTGTATTTTACTGTTTGGAAACAGTACTCCATTTTTATTTCTCTTTTATATTTTGTGCGGTGTTACCATGATAGTACTTTTTATAAATGCTTTTCATGATGCAGCCCATGGAGCGCTGTTTAAAAAACCGGTACATAATCAGCGATTTATGTATGTACTGGAACTTTTTGGTAGCAACCACTGGCTTTGGACACGCCGTCACATTAATCTTCATCATGCTTATCCAAATGTTCCGGATTGGGATGTAGATATCAAACAAAGCGATATTATCAGGATTTTTCCAAATAGTCCGCTATTTAATTATCATAAATACCAGCATATTTATATGTGGCTCATTTATCCTCTTTATAGCCTCAACTGGATTTATATCAGGGATTTCAAGGATTTTTTTGGAACAAAAGATAACTATGTAAAAAAAGTGGTTGAAAAGATTCCGATACGTGAAATCTATAAGCTGTTCGCAGCAAAAATTATAAATCTTACCTACATGCTTTTTATTCCGATGCTGTTGTTAAATCAGCTCTGGTATACAGTTTTAGGAGCATGGTTTGCTATGCATTTATGCGGGAGTGTTTTGGGGGTCGTAGCTTTAGTATCTACACATGTTGATGAAGATGCGCATTTTCCGACAACAGACGATGAAGGAAATCTCTCTGCGACATGGGCGATGCATCAAATGATTGTTACCAAAGATTTTAGTACCAATAGTAAACTGGCAAATTTTTTATATGGAGGTTTTACGCATCATGTAGCCCATCACCTTTTTCCGGCTGTCGGTCATACTTATTATCCTTATATCACACCCATTATAATGCGTTATGCAGCCGAATATAATCTCCCTTATACCTCATATCCGTTTCATCATGCTGTACGTTCGCATTTCAGAATGCTGAAAGATAAAGGTATTCGCGAAAACATTCTGATGACTGGTGAAATCTAATTCAAAAAATACTTTTAATACTCAATACTCATAGCCGGAAATTTTTCTTCCGGCTTTTTGTTTTTAAATCGTTGAAATTGGACATTTTTTTATTCTTATATTTACCTTTTAAGAAAGTCTGGTCAATTTAAAATCTTATTTCATGCTGCAATTCAACAAGTCTTTGTTTTTTCTAATTTCTCTTTTTGGAATAATTTCTTCTAATGCTCAGAATGAGGTTTATAAATCTGAAGCTGTTATTGCAGATACGACTTTTGTAAATTTAAAAGACTATAGCTCAGATTTTATTTACGATATGAAATATGCTACCGAAGATAATTTTTTAAAGGCCAAAGTGTACGATTGTGCCGAATGTTTTTTACGTTTAAAGACCGTCAAGGCTTTAATAGCCGCAAATAATGATTTTAAGAAAAAAGGTTTTAAAATTAAACTTTACGATTGCTACAGGCCGTTATCGATTCAGAAAAAAATGTGGGAAATAGTATCAAATCCGGAGTATGTGGCAGATCCAAAAAAAGGCTCCATCCACAATAGAGGAGGAGCCGTTGATATTTCTATAGTCGATGCCAAAGGAAAAGAGGCTGATATGGGAACTCCTTTTGATTTTTTCGGAATTCAGGCTGGTCATAACTATACCAAACTTTCTAAATCGATATTATCAAACAGAAAGTTTCTTAAAAGTGTAATGATTAAAAATGGTTTTAATTCGTTTGATTCAGAATGGTGGCATTATAATCTGAAGACTGGTTTAAAAGACAATGTTTCTAATCAAAAATGGAATTGCGAATGATTTATTCTACGCACCTGATATTTTCCATAAAATAAGTAGCTGGCTTATAGGTTTTTCCATTCATTTCAGAAACAATTTCACCTCTTACAATGTAGTCTTCAACATCAGTCAGGTATTTAATTCGCATTATGGTAACAGGAGATTTTTTTAGTTCTTCAAAATTATCTTTCATAAACATAAAAATTCCGGTATTGATTCTGTTGTTATATTCTTTCTCATGAAGGAGTGTTCCGCAGTTTTCCTGATTGATGTGGATTAAGGTCACCACTTTACCGTTCTGTAATTGTAAAAAAACTTTTGAATTTTTATCAAAACAGTTCGCTTTTATAAAATCTTTGCTTTTTTGAATAGATAGTAAATTTAAAGTAGGCAGGCCATCGGTTTGTGCCAAAGAAAAAAAGATATAATTAGAGGTATTTCCAAAGTTTTTCTCGGTAATCAGATATTCAGGAGTAACTTTGTAAGTACCGATTGAATCTTTTACATTAGTGCTGTACTCACAATCTTTTTGGGCAAATGAGGTAAAGGTTAATAGAAAAAAAGCGAATGCGATTAAGTGTTTCATTTTTAAGTTATTTTTCTGCAAATTAAAACTATTTTGTTATCATTTTTATCTGTTGTAAAAAAACAGTACAAATTTCCACCATTTTTTATTTTCCATTTTTTACGAATGTTTTCTACAGTCTCAGGAAAATTTCGGGTTGTAATATTGGCCTGCTGATTTAAAAGTGCTGCTTTCATATCATTTTTGCCGTATGAAATCACTTTTTCAATTTCAAACGATCTTCCGGGAAAATCAATCAATTCTTCCGAAGTATATAAATGGGAGTGTTTATGAAGTTTGTTTATTCCGAAAGAAGTACTGATTTCATCAAAACCGCCCGATTTCATGATGGCTGAGTTGGGTTCGTACAGAAATTTTTGTGGTAAATGATAAGACACATATTCATCCTGCTCTCCGAGGATAAATTCAAATGTCTCAGTTTTGTCTTTTAAAATATTGGCCGTTTTTATAGTTATTCCGCCTTTGTAATTATTATGAATTTCAAAAAGCAGTTCTTTGACTTCGTTTTCCAAAGCAATAATATGAATGTTTTTTACGAATTTCAATTCAGATAAACCTGCCGAAATATCGAGTAATGGAGCTGTTTTAATTAAAATAGAATCTGATTTTTCAAAATAAAAATCCAGTGATTCAGGAACATTTGGCAAGCAGTCTTTTAGCATAAAAACCTTTCCCTTGGCATCATTTCTACGGGAAGGATCAATGTAAATCCAGTCCCATTTAAAGTCGGGTTCTGATTCGTTTAATATATTTGTAGAATCATCAGCATAAAAGAAACAATTTTTTACTCCTAATTGTTCAAAATTATGTTTTACAATTGCAGATAACTCTTCGTTTATTTCACAATGCGCAACGATTTTAATTTTTTTAGAAAAATAATAATCATCAACGCCAAAACCTCCTGTAAGATCAATTAACGATTTCCCTTCAATTAGAGAAGCTTTGTAAGCAGCTGTTTTTTCTGAAGAAGTTTGTTCAACCGAAATTTTGCTCGGGTAAATGATTTTTTCTGTAGCAAACCAGGTAGGCAATTTTTCTTTGGCTTTCGTTCTGGCTTCAATTTGATTTAGAATCAAAATCCAGTCAGTCTCAGGAAAAGGATTTTTCTGAAGTGCTAATTTTGTAATTGAGGCACCTGTATTTTGAGATATAAAATCTTGTATGCTTTTGTTTAAGATTGAAGTATTCAATGCTAGATTTTTTCTGTTATGACGGAAACAATTTTATTGTCTGGAAAAAATTCTTTCAGGATTACTTTCAACATTGTATAAACCGGAATAGCGATAATCATCCCGACAATTCCAAAGGTAATTCCGCTAATTAAAGTAATCAGGAATATTTCCAGTGGGTGCGAATTTACACTTTTTGATGAAATTATAGGCTGACTAATATTATTGTCAATGGCCTGGACGAGTAGAAAACCAATCACAACGTATATTGTTGTCGGTAAAATTTCTGACTGAAAATCACTTCCGATCAGACTAATCATAGTTAATATTGCTGCCAAAATAGTTCCGATAATCGGACCGATGTATGGAATGACATTCAAAATGGCACATAAAAAAGCAATTACAAAAGCATTTTTATTTCCGAAAATAATCAAGACAATCAGATATAGAATAAAAACTACAGTTAATTGCAGTAATAAGCCAATAAAATACCGGGTTAACAGATGATTGATTTTTGTAATTGAATTTAAAATTTTGTCTTCATTTGTGTCAGGAAGGATTCTTCTGGCACTTGCTTTAAATGACTCCTGATCTTTAATAAAGAAAAATGTAATAAAGAAAACAGAAACCAATCCCATTCCCATATTAGCCATGAACCCCATAATAGAGTTGATAAAGCTTGTAAAATAGCCAAAACTAAATGCGCTAGTGATTTTTGACTCTTTAAGAACTTTATTTAAATCAATATGCTGGATGTTGAAATAAGTTTCAATATTTCTTTCTGTCTCTATAAATTGGGATTGCAGATGATCTGTGTCTAAAAGTGCTAAATTATTGGCCTGGGAAATAATTAAAGGCACAAACAATAAAATAAAACCAACGATTAAGAAAATGAAAATTACAATTGTTGTGGTGGCTGCCAGTGAATTGCTAAATTTTAATTTGTTTTTTAAAAACAGAACTAATGGGTTTGCTATCAGGCATAATATCAATGAAATACAGAGGTATACAATCACAGTTTGTATTTCATATAAAAAATATAAAACGATGCCGATTATTAAGATTGTGGCTAATGCTCTTAGAATTCCGTTCGAAATAGTTTTTGACGTTATCATGTTTGAAATTTAGACTATAAATATAGGAAAAGCATTTTGAAATTTGGTTTTAAACAAAAAAAGCGAGATGAATGGCATCTCGCTTTAAATGTTGGTTTGGTTAACAATTATTGGGCAAATGAAGCCCTTGCACCTCCAGTTGTGAATATAGCTGATATTCTGTTTTTTTGTCCGTTTGTAAACATATACATTGCTATGTCATCAACATAATCCATGTAATTCATTGTCATTTCTACAGGTGTTCCTGAACAAGTACTGTAGTGAGGATATGCAGGAACTCCGTAATTTTCTTCGTTGTGAGTAGGTGTATCGGCTACTAAATCACTTCCGCATGTTGCATCTCCCCAAATGTGACGCAGATTCATCCAATGACCTACTTCGTGTGTAGCTGTTCTTCCTAAATTGAACGGAGCATTTGCAGTACCGGACAAACCAAAATAGCGAGGGTCAATGACAACTCCGTCTGTAGAAGAAGATCCGCCGGGAAATTGTGCATAACCTAAAATATTATTACCAATATTACAAGTCCAAATATTCAGTTTAGTTGTTGGAGAAGTAGGAGCAAGACCTCCCTGAGCTGTTTTTTTCATGGCATCATTTGTACCCCATGAAGTTTTGGTAGTAGATTTTCGGATTACCTGATCCAAAACAAATGTAATTCCAATATTAGCTTTAACACCAGAAAAGAGTGCCGGAACGCTGTTATAATCTGAATTTAAGGCATTAAAATCTTTGTTTAAAACATCAATTTGTGATTGAATCTGAGCGTTAGAAATGTTTTGTGCAGCAGTTCTGTACAAAACATTTACTACAACCGGGATTTCGATTTTACCGTTAACTAAGCGGCCTGTAAAGTTGCTAAGAGAATGTTTTGCTGTGAAAGCTTCAATTTCGTTCATTTTAATAGCCAATGCAGGATTAGCTTTTAATTGTGCTTCAAAGACTTCCTGCGTTGCACATCCGCGTCTCGCAGACACGTTTAGATTTGAATCAGATGATTCTGCCTGCTCATTTTGACAAGAAAACAGCATAAGTGCTGTAACTGTAGATAAAAGAATTTTTTTCATGATAAAAGGGGTTTTGTTATAAAATTTGTTAATAATCAAATAATAACGCAATTTTATAACAAAAAATAAATGTAGCCAAATTTTTATAATAATTTATTTGTCAGAATTTTACAATCCCTTATGTAGTCTACTTCTTATAAAAATGTTAAAATTTAAATTAAGAAGTTAATTCGTACAAACAGATACTTGCAGCCTGCGCAACATTCATACTGCTGTTGTTTCCAAACATGTTAATATGAACAATTTGATTCGAAATTTTTAAAAGTTCATTTGAGATTCCCGAAATTTCACTACCAATCAAAAGTGCAATTTTTTTATTTTCAGGAATAATAACTTCTTTTAGAGGTTTGCTGTTATTTGTAATTTCTAAAGCAATAATTTCAAAATTATTTAGGGTTAAATAATCAATTAATTCTGTTGTTTCTTCAATAACAGAATGCGGAACATGAAGGTGGGTGCTTCTTGATGTTTTGTTTATTTTTCGGGGAGTTAGCGGAATATCTTTTCCTAAAAAGATAATTTTTTCAACACCAAAAGCTTCACTAATCCTGAAAAGAGAGCCAATATTTTGCTGAAAGTAAATATGATCACAAACAAGGGTTATCGGAAACGTTTTTCTTTCAAATTGATTTTCTTCGTGGGTAAGCTGCACTTTTTAGAAATTAATTGGTGAAGATATAATTAATAATGTTGGCTCCCATTTTTAGTGCTTTTTGATGAACTTCTAAAGGGTCGTTATTTACTTCTGCATCTTCCCAGCCATCGCCCAAGTCACATTCGTAAGTATAAAGCAAAACCAGTTTATTTTCCACAAAAATGCCAAATGCCTGAGGTCTTTTAGCATCATGTTCGTGAATTTTTGGCAGCCCGTTCGGAAAAGGAAAAGGTTTCTGAAAAATAGGATGGTTAGCCGGGATTTCGACTAAATTGTTATTAGGGAATATTTTTTTGATCTCTTTTCGAATGTATTGATCCATTCCGTAATTGTCATCAATGTGTAGAAAACCGCCTCCATTTAGATAATTTCTAAGATTTGTTATATCAGAATCACTGAAAACAACATTCCCATGACCGGTCATGTGTACAAAAGGATAAGAAAGCAAATCAGGATTGCCCGGTTCTACTGTAGAGGGTTTCGTTTTTATCTGTGTATTGATGTTTGAATTACAAAAACGTATTAAATTAGGCAATGAAGTTGGGTTTGCATACCAATCACCGCCGCCATTATATTTAAGTAAAGCGATTTCTTGCGAAAAGGAAGTGAGTGAAAAAAGAAGCAACAGGTAAAAATAATTTTTCATAATAAATCATCTTGTAGAGATGTACAGAAGTACGTCTTAACGTATTATTAATTTGATATTTCATTAAAGAAAACAACGCTGTGACAGGCTACAACTGCCGCAGTTTCGGTTCTTAAACGTGTATTTCCTAAAGTTACAGGTTTGTAATTATTTTCTAATGCCAGCGCAATTTCTTTTTCAGAAAAATCACCTTCAGGTCCAATCAAAATAGTAACATCTTCATTTGGTTTTAAAATCTGTTTCAGTGATTTTTTTTCAGTTTCTTCGCAATGTGCAATTAACTGTAAACCGTTTTGCTGTTGTTGTATGAATTCTTTGAACGAAATCGCTTCATTTAATTTTGGCAGAAACGTTTCGTTACATTGTTTCATTGCCGATAAAATGATTTTTTCGAATCGGTCTTTGTTGATTACTTTTCGCTCAGAACGATCGCAGAAAACAGGTGTGATTTCCTGAATGCCGATTTCTGTTGCTTTTTCAAGAAACCATTCAAAACGATCATTCATTTTAGTAGGAGCAACGGCTAAATGCAAATGAAATTTAGACTTTTCGGCAATTTTTATAGCAATAACTTCAACAGTACATTTGTTATCTGAGGCCAAAGTAATACGGGTTTCAAACAATAATCCGAAACCATTGGTTACATGCAGAATGTCTGAATCTTTTTTACGTAAAACCTTAATGATATGCCGGCTTTCTTCCTTGTCAAAAGAAAAGCTTTCGGTTGTTTCGTCTATATTAGGATTGAAAAATAACTGCATGGTTAAAATTGAATTCGTGCTTTAGATACCACCGAAGCATCTTCAAAACGTTTTGATAAATATTTTTGATATCCGACAATTCCAATCATTGCGGCATTGTCTGTTGTGTATTCAAATTTCGGAATAAAAGTTTTCCACCCGTATTTGCTTTCGGTTGCTTTCAATGTATTTCGAATTCCGGAATTTGCAGAAACTCCTCCGCCAATGGCAATTTGTTTGATTCCGGTTTCTTTTACAGCCAGTTTGATTTTATCCATCAAAATTTCAATAATAGTATACTGAATAGAAGCACAAATGTCATTCAGGTTTTCTTCGATGAAATTTGGGTTTTCCTGTTTGTTTTTTTGAATGAAATATAAAATAGCCGTTTTTAATCCGGAGAAACTAAAATCCAGCCCGGGAACTTTTGGTTTTGTAAATGGAAAAGCTTTTGGGTTTCCTTCTTTAGCATATTTGTCAATCAAAGGTCCTCCAGGATAGGGAAGTCCAAGAATTTTAGCGCTTTTGTCAAAAGCTTCTCCAACAGCATCATCGGTTGTTTCGCCTATAATTTCCATGTCAAAAAAGCCGTTGACTTTTACAATTTGTGTATGTCCTCCGCTTATTGTTAAGGCTAAAAACGGAAATTCTGGTTTGTCAAATCCTTCTTCATCAATAAAATGCGCTAAAATATGAGCGTGCATATGGTTTACAGCAATCAGAGGAATATTTAAAGCTAATGACAATGATTTTCCAAAAGAACTCCCTACCAGTAACGATCCCATGAGACCTGGTCCCTGAGTAAACGCAATGGCGCTTAACTGCTCTTTTTGTACATTTGCTTTTCGAAGTGCAGCGTCAATTACAGGTACAATATTTTGCTGATGGGCTCTCGAAGCTAGTTCCGGAACGACACCTCCATATTGATTGTGGATTAACTGATTTGCTACAACATTTGATAATACTTTGTCGTTATGTAAAACTGCAGCGGCAGTATCATCGCAGGAACTTTCAATGGCAAGAATAAAAACCTCTGAATTTTGCATATAAAGGCACAAATTTTGAATTATATTTGACAAATCAAATTTTTAACTTTTTTTGATTGTAAAGAAGGAGTCAAAATTAAAGAATTTTTATCAAAACAGTCGTTCTTTGTCCGTTCAAAATAAATTTAAAAAGAATTAAAATTAAAACAGTTATCAAAAAAGTACAAAAAGCAATATCTAAAACCCTAATTGGGTTAATCTTACTATTGTTTGTACTGGTGATTGTTTTATCCCTGCCTGTTGTACAGACCAAAATTGCAAAATATATTACCGAAACACTGAATACTGATTTTAAAACCAATATCAGTATTGACAAAGTAGCCATAAATATTTTTGGTGGAGTTAAACTCAAAAAAGTATTGATTTTAGACCATCATAAAAAAACGCTGATTTATTCGGATATTATTACCACTGATATTTTAAGTATAACCCGGTTGTTAGATGGAGACCTTATTTTTGGAGATGTCCGCCTGACGGGTTTGATTTTTAATCTGAAAACGTATAAAAATGAAGATGAAAATAATATCAACGTTTTTATACGATTATTTGAATCGGGAAAACCTATCAAATCGAATAAACACTTTCTCTTAACAGCTAAAAATGCATATATTTCTCAAGGTTCATTTTCTGCAATTGACGAAAATAAAAGGACTCCGAAAATTATAGATTTTAAAAAACTGAATACTTATATCAGTGAATTTAAAATATATGGTTCTGAAATTAATACCAATATTCATAGATTCTCTTTCTTAGATCATAGAGGTTTGTATGTTTCAAATCTGAGTTCTAAGTTTAGTTATACCAAAAAACAGATAAAACTCGAAAATTTAGCTATAACAACCAAAAGGTCTACCATTTATGGAAAGGCGATTTTAAATTATAAAGTCAAAGATTTTTTAGAATTCACGGATAAAGTTAGGTTCGATGTCGCATTAGATTCGGCTTCATTAGCTTCAAACGATATTCGCTATTTCTATGATGGCTTAGGTAAAAATCAGCATTTTAAGGTTAAAACCAAAATTGAAGGTCCGTTGAATAATCTTAATCTGAAGCGTTTAAGATTAAGTGATACAAACGGAACAAGGATTGTTGGGAATATCAATTTCAAAAACCTTTTGGGAAGCAAGACTCAAAAGTTTTCCATGGATGGGAAATTTGATAAACTGGTTGCGAGCTATGATAATTTAGTAGTTCTACTGCCAGGTGTTTTAGGGAAAAGCCTTCCAAAGGATCTCAAAAAAATAGGTAAATTCAATATTGTAGGTGCTATAAAAGTATCAACAACAGATTTGGAATCGAAGTTCAAAATGGCTACCGACTTAGGAAACGGAGAGGTCGATCTGCATATGAATAATATTGATTTTATTGACAAAGCTTCCTATTCAGGGAATATTGTTCTTAATAATTTTGATATCGGAACATTTTTACAGCGAAAAGATATTGGCAAAACGACCTTAAATTTAGATGTTGACGGAGTTGGTTTTTCTAAGAAGTATTTGAATACAGTCATAAAGGGAGATATTTCGAAACTGGATTATAATAAATACACTTATAATAATATTGTTGTAAACGGTAATTTTAAACTGCCTTATTATAAAGGAAAAGTAGCTATTAACGATCCAAATCTGAATCTGGATTTTGACGGATTGGTTGATTTAAGCAAGCGTGAAAATAAATATGATTTTCACATTAATGTAGAGAATTCTGATTTGCGAAAGCTGAAACTTGTAAATGATTCAATCTCTAACTTTACCGGGGACGCAGTTGTTGAATTAAGTGGTAATTCCCTTCAAAACCTGCATGGAAATATTTATATAAAAGATGCTGTATATCAAAATCCGAAATCAACATATGTTTTTGATGAAGTAACGATAAATTCAAGCTTTGATTCAGATAGATTGCGTACCATAACAGTTAATTCGACTGATGTCGTAGACGGAAAAATTGTGGGTAAATTTCAGTTTGATCAACTAGGTAAACTTGTTATGAATTCAGTCGGGAGTCTTTATACAAATTACAAGCCTTACAAAGTTGCAAAAGGACAATTTTTGCGTTTTAATTTTCATGTTTATAATAAGGTGGTCGAAATGCTGTATCCAAATATTGAAATTGATTCGAGTACTGTTTTGCGTGGAAGAATTGATGCTGATAAACATGAATTCAAGTTTAGGTTTAATTCTAAAAAAATAACAGCTGAAAAAAATACATTCGATAATATCAGGATTAATATTGATAATAAAAATCCGTTATATAATGCATTTATAGAGCTGGACAGTATTAAAACGCCATACTATAAAATTCGCGATTTTAACCTGATTAATGTAACATCAAAAGATACATTATTTGTTCGTTCTGAGTTTAAAGGAGGAAACAAAGGAGAGGATTATTTTAACCTGAACTTATATCATACTATTGATAAAAATAAAAACAATATAGTAGGTATTCATAAGTCTGAGATGAAATTTAAGGACTATTTATGGTATTTGAATGAAGATGAAGAAGATGATAATCAGGTAGTTTTTGATCAGAGATTTAAAAATTTCACGATTGATAACATTGTATTATCCCATGAAAACCAAAAAATAGATCTGAATGGAGTCATAAAAGGGACAAATTATAAGGATTTGGTTATGAATTTTGAAGATGTGGATATTAATAAGATAACCCCTTTGAATGATAAATTTGTAGTTAATGGTAATCTGAATGGTAATATAAGTTTTAAACAGAATAAAAATATCTATCAGCCTACCGCTACTATTGAAATTGACAATTTGAATCTGAATAAAATTGATTTGGGAACTTTAAAATTTGATATTTCAGGGGATGAAACATTTAAAAAATTTACTATAAATTCTTCAGTTAAAAATAATTTTGCAGAATCATTTAAAGCAGAAGGAAGTTTTGCTATTCAAAACAAAGAAACTTTTCTGGATTTAAACTTAAAGCTTGATAATTTCAATCTGGCAGCACTGAGTACAATTGGAGGAGATGTTTTGTCTAATATACGAGGAAGTGTATCCGGAAATGCAGCAATAGTGGGGAATCTTAAAAAACCGGATGTAAATGGAAGGCTTTATGTTGAAAAGGCAGGAATGACCGTTACTTATCTGAATACGGATTATGAGTTGAATAATCGTACTGTTGTTGATTTGACAAATGAAAAGTTTTTATTTAGAAATAACCAGTTGACAGATACTAAATTTAAAACTAAAGGTCTGTTAAACGGAAGTATTGAACATAAGAATTTTGGAGACTGGAAATTAGACTTAACGATAACTTCAAAACGATTACTCGCTTTAGATACAAAAGATAGCGAAGATGCAGCTTATTTTGGGACAGCGTTTATCAATGGGACTGCAAGTGTAAAAGGTCCGACTGAAGCTTTGTTTATTAAAGTAGATGCAAAATCTGAGAAAGGAACAGAGATAAAAATCCCAATTAGTAATGTACAAAGTGATGGGGATAAAAATTTCATCCATTTTGTGACTCCAAAAGAAAAATTTAATTTATCGAAAGGAATTGCCGAAAGAACAAGAGACTATAAAGGTCTGGAATTAGAGTTTGATTTTGATATTACTCCAGATGCACAAATAGAGGTTATTCTGGACAGGGATTCAGGACATGGTATGAAAGGCAGAGGTCATGGATCATTGCTGTTTCAGATAAATACGCTTGGCAAATTTAATATGTGGGGAGATTTTCAGGCTTATGAAGGAACCTATAATTTTAAATATGGTGGCTTAATAGATAAAAAGTTTGCTGTTAGAAAAGGCGGATCAATTATTTGGGAAGGTAACCCAATGAAAGCGCAATTGAACCTGGAAGCAGTATATACAACAATAGCAAATCCTGCTGTTTTATTGGAAAATTCTTCTTTTAATAAAAAAGTGCCTGTGGAAGTTGTTATTGGTTTGAGGGGAGATTTAACAAATCCTGAACCTAATTTTGATATTCAGTTTCCTTCTGTAAGCAGTGTTTTAAAATCTGAGATACAATATAAACTGGATGATAAAGATATTCGTCAGACTCAGGCTTTGTATTTATTGTCTACAGGTTCTTTTATGAGTACAGATGGTTTTAGTCAGGGAGATTTTTCAGGTACTTTGTCAGAAACAGCAATGAGTTTATTAGGAGGTATAATTCAATCGGATAGTGAAAAATTCAATCTCAATTTTAATTATGTATCAGCTGACAGAAGGATAGGGCAAGAGGCAGATGGTAGGGTTGAGGCAACCGTTTCATCTCAAATTAATGAAAAAATCACTATTAACGGAAAAGTTGGAGTTCCTGTTGGAGGTATTAATGAATCAGCAATTGTTGGAAATATAGAAGTACAATATAGAATCAATGAAGATGGTACTGCCAACTTACGTTTATTTAATAAAGAAAATGATATTAATTATATAGGACAGGGAATTGGATATACGCAGGGTGTTGGTATTTCATATGAAGTGGATTTTGATACTTTTAGTGAATTGGTTAACAAGATATTTAAGAAGCATAAAATAGGGAAAGTTACCAAGAGTTCTAATGATATCCCGGATTCCAGCCTGAACCCTGATTACTTAAATTTTACGAATAAGAAAAAAGAAGCTGAGGATAGAAAGAAATCTGAAGAAAAGAAAAAAGAAGAGGAAAAAAAGCAACAACAAAAAGGTAATAATGAAGGTGTGATTCCTGATGATAATGATTTTTAAAATTTATAATTTTTGAATCATTTCAGATAGGTTTTGATTTTATTTCATAGTTTTATTTAAATATTAAAAAGTTTAAAGATTTATAACACTTCATTTATAGAATGTTAATTTTACATTATTAATTAAAAAAAGTCTCTTTTATTATTTTAAATGAATTTTTTAGGTTTAAAAAACTTATTAACCGAAAACGTTTGAATTAAGTTTTTTTACTAATTTGTTATAATCATTAACAGAAAACTGCTGAATGTTTGCTAAATTTACACTTTAATACTTAAATAATGCCAAAAACGATAAAAAAAGTAGGTGTTCTTACTTCAGGAGGAGATTCACCGGGAATGAATGCAGCAATACGTTCAGTTGTTCGAACGTGTGCTTATCATAACATAGAATGTTTGGGAATTTATAGAGGGTATCAAGGAATGATTGAAGGTGACTTCAAGGAAATGGGACCCCGAAGTGTAAATAACATTGTAAATAAAGGAGGGACGATTTTAAAATCTGCCCGTTCACTTGAATTTAAAACACCGGAAGGTAGAAAAAAAGCTCACGATAATCTGGTAAAAGCAGGAGTAGATGCTCTTGTCGTTATTGGAGGGGATGGAAGTTTTACCGGAGGATTGATTTTTAATTCAGAATATGGTTTTCCTGTAATGGGAATTCCAGGTACAATTGATAATGATATTTTTGGAACAAGTCATACTTTAGGTTATGATACCGCCTTAAATACAGTTGTAGATTGTATTGATAAAATTAGAGACACTGCCAGTTCACATAACCGATTGTTTTTTGTAGAGGTTATGGGTAGAGACGCAGGTCATATTGCTCTTAATGCAGGTATCGGTGCAGGAGCCGAAGAAATTCTTATTCCTGAAGAAGATTTAGGTCTGGAAAGACTTTTAGATTCTCTTCAAAAAAGTAAAGCTTCAGGAAAATCATCAAGTATAGTGGTTATTGCAGAAGGCGATAAAATTGGTAAAAACGTATTCGAATTAAAAGATTATGTTGAAGCTAATCTGCCTGAATACGATGTAAGGGTTTCTGTTTTGGGACACATGCAGCGTGGTGGATCTCCGTCATGTTTCGACCGTGTTTTGGCGAGTCGTTTAGGAGTAAAAGCTGTTGAATCATTAATAGATGGAAAGTCGAATTATATGGTTGGATTACAACAGGACAAAGTAACTTTGACCCCGTTGGAACAGGCAATTAAAGGTAAATCTGAAATTGATATGGAGTTACTAAGAGTATCCGATATCATGTCAACATAAAAAAGAAACGAAGTTTATAGTGAGAAAATTAAACTTTAAATCAGTTAAATAAAAACAAAAACAAAATCGAGTAAAATGTCAAAAGTAAAATTAGGAATAAACGGATTTGGACGTATTGGAAGAATCGTTTTCAGAGAATCTTTCAATAGAGATAACGTAGAAGTTGTTGCAATCAATGACTTATTAGATGTAGACCACTTAGCTTATTTATTGAAATATGATTCAGTTCACGGTCGTTTCGACGGAACTGTAGAAGTAAAAGAAGGAAAATTGTATGTAAACGGAAGAAACATCCGTATCACTGCAGAAAGAAATCCTGCTGACTTAAAATGGAATGAAGTTGATGTTGATGTTGTTGCAGAATGTACAGGTATCTTCACAACTATCGAAACTGCAAGTGAGCACTTAAAAGGTGGCGCTAAAAAAGTAATCATTTCTGCTCCTTCTGCAGATGCTCCGATGTTTGTAATGGGGGTTAACCACGAAACTGCAAAAGCTTCTGATTTAGTTGTTTCTAACGCTTCTTGTACTACAAACTGTTTAGCTCCTTTGGCTAAAGTTATTAATGATAATTTTGGAATCGTTGAAGGTTTAATGACTACTGTTCACGCTACAACTTCAACTCAAATGACTGCTGACGGACCTTCTAGAAAAGACTGGAGAGGTGGACGTGCAGCTGCAATAAACATCATTCCTTCTTCAACTGGTGCTGCAAAAGCTGTTGGAAAAGTTATCCCTTCTTTAAATGGAAAATTAACAGGTATGGCTTTCCGTGTTCCTACTGCTGACGTTTCTACAGTAGATTTAACAGTAAAATTAGCTAAAGAAACTTCATACGAAGAAATTATGGCTGTTTTGAAGAAAGCTTCTGAAAATGAGTTAAAAGGTATTTTAGGATACACTGAAGATGCTGTTGTTTCTCAGGATTTCATTTCTGACAAAAGAACTTCAATTGTTGATGCAACTGCCGGAATTGGTTTAAATTCAACTTTCTTTAAATTGGTATCATGGTACGATAATGAGTACGGATATTCAAGTAAACTAATCGATTTGTCAGTACATATCGCAGGTTTAAAATAATATTTTATAAAATGATAAAATCCCGTTATTTCAAAGTAACGGGATTTTCTTATTTTGGCATATCTTTAATTAATGTAAAAAATACACTTTTAATTGAAGGAAAACTAACTAAAAAAAACTAAACTAAAATGAAATTAATAGTTGATAGCGGTTCTACTAAAGCAGACTGGATAGCAATTGATGATAATGGAAAGGTATTGTTTACTACACAGACTTTAGGGTTAAATCCTGAAATTCTTGATGGTCCTGAAATTATTGAAAGAGTAAATGATCGTTTTGATATTTCGCAAAATCGAAAAGAAGCTACACATTTGTTCTTTTACGGAGCTGGTTGTGGAACTGAAAGAATGCAAACAGCATTAAAAGAGGTGTTTAGAGAGTATTTTGAAAATGCGATTGTAGAGGTTCATGAGGATACCTATGCAGCCGTTTATGCGACTACACCAAAAGGAGAAGAGGCAATTGTTAGTATTTTGGGTACCGGTTCTAATTGTAGTTATTTTGATGGGAAAATATTGCATCAAAAAGTACAGTCATTAGGTTATATTGCAATGGATGATTGCAGCGGAAATGTTTTTGGAAAAGAATTGATCAGAAAGTATTATTTTAATAAAATGCCTAAAGAGCTGGCAGTTGAATTTGAAAAAGAATATAATCTGGATGCTGATTTTATCAAAAATAAGCTGTACAAAGAGCCAAATCCAAATGCTTATCTGGCAACTTTTGCTAAGTTTTTGATTCAGCACAAAGACTCTGACTTTTGTAGAAAAATTATCTTTAAAGGGATGAAATCTTTCGTTAAAAACTATATTAAACAATATGACAACTGTCAGGAAGTTCCTGTTCATTTTGTAGGTTCTATAGCCTTTTATTTAAAAGATGAATTACAGGAGATATTTGATAAATATGAACTTAAGCTTGGTAATGTTTTAAGACGTCCGATTGATGGTCTGATAGCTTATCACGTTGCAAATAAATAAAAAAATAGAATGGAAATTGCAATTATTGCGCATGATGGAAAAAAAGCAGATTTAATTAATTTTTTGATTAAAAACACAACTGTTCTGCAAAATGAAATTATAAGTTTAATAGGAACAGGTACTACCGGAGGAAAAGCTGAAGCAGCTGGTTTTAAAACAAAACGAATGCTTTCAGGACCACTAGGGGGGGATGCTCAGATAGCCGGTAGGGTAGCAGAAGGGTTAACTCAAATGGTTTTCTTTTTCAAAGATCCTCTATCGAGTCATCCGCACGAAGCAGATATTAATATGCTAATAAGAGTTTGTGATGTGCATAATGTGCCGCTGGCAACCAATGAAGCAACGGCACAATTATTATTAGATGCTATTGCACAGCGATTATAGAAATCTCAACATTTACATTTTTTGGCAGACATGCCACCTGAACCGTTTCACGTGCTGGAGCGGTTTTTTCGTTAAAATAAGAGCCGTAAACGGTATTTATTGCTGCAAAATTATTCATGTCCATGATGAAAATAGAAGCTTTTACAATATTTTCAAAAGACATATCTGCAGCTTCCAGAATAGCAGCAATGTTTTGCATTACCTGATGCGTTTCATCATTGATGTTTTCGGTCACCAGTTCTCCTGTAGCAGGGTTTATGGCTATTTGTCCTGAAGCATAAAGCGTGTTTCCTGATAAAACAGCCTGATTGTAAGGGCCTATAGGAGCAGGAGCTTTTTCGGTAAAGATTATTTTTTTCATATCAAAAATATTAAATTCTGTAATATTGATTATCGGTTAGAAGTGCTTCGTTTGTTGTATTTAATGTCGCTAAGCATTCCTGATTTTATTCCTATAAAGAAATTCCAGTTGGCATATGTACCAAGTGGTGTCCAGTTAAATGACATTCTCCAGCTCAACAAATCTCTTTCAAAACGCAGTTGAGTAAATGTAACTCCTTTTTGTACAAAATCATAACCAGTTGAAATTCCCCCTTTCCATTTAGGGGTAATATCCATATTTGCAGAAACCATTATCGAATTTCCTGAAATTTTGTTTTCCCGGCTTGTATTTGAATAAGTCAATGAATAAGCCATTGTCATGTCCCATGGGAGTTTTGAATTAAAAAATTCGGTGATTACGTTCTCAGAATCTTCTTCGGAAAACTGGCTTTTTCTTGTATCGTTCAGATCGGTATTTGTCCCAAATAAGTCATCACTACGACCTCCATTCCGCTGACTTTGTTTGTTTTCATCCTTTTTGTCATTTTTATTTGAAAAAGAATAATTCAAAGTCATATTTGCGCTTGTCATTCTGAAAAGACTTCCTCCGTTATTAATGTTGAATTCATTGATTTGCTGACCTGAGTTGTCAATTGCATAAGGGTTTAAAGTTGCAGCAAAATTGACATTCATTTTGTTGTCGAACAATTGGGTTCCTCCGCTAACACGAACAGGTTCTAAGGCAAATGTTGTTTTTCCGTCTGCATTAAAATTATAACTGGTGCTGAAATTTAAATTGTTTAACAGCATCATTTTTTTAGGTTCTGTTTTAGTGCTGTCCTTATCTGTTACTTTAGCCTCAAAAGTATTACTTAAGTCAAAACCTACGATATTGGAATTTGATTTCCCTGGCGCTCCGTAGACACCATTTTCAAATCTGGTGTAATCTTTATAAGTCGTACCGGTAGCATCTATAGCGTAGGTGTCATAATATTTTTCAAAACTCGGTGTGTAAGAGTAAGAGAAAGACGGACGCATAACATGCCGTATGGCTTGTATTTTCTTTGTGTCTCCAAACTTAAAAGTACCATAGATAGTGGTTCCTAAACTTGAACTAAAGTTATATGTTCTAAAGGCATCAAAACCATTAACTGTTTTATCTACAACTGCATTTGAGTTCTCGTCATAAGATCTGTTAATCGTTTTTGTAACCCAGGTTTCTTGATAGTTCGTCGAGGCACTTGCACTAAAGTATTTGAATATTTTAAAATTAGTACTGATCGGAATACTATGTTGCATTCCGATTTGAGCGTTTTCAAACATTTGAGGTTTGAAAAATAAAGAATCGGTAGTCGTAAAACTATTTTTACCACTCAGATTGTATTGCAAATTGATGTTTTTAATTAATCCTTTTTTTACTCCGTCTTTTCCAACAAAGGGATAAATACGATCAATACTTCCCTGTAAAGACGGAAGAGTCATGTTGATTTGTTCAGTCTGTGTATTTTGAGAATGTGTAGCAGTTAATGCTATTCTGGCTTGCGGAATTGTATTGAAAGTTTTATTCCAGGAAATGGAAGAGCTAAGTGTATTGTTTAAACTTGAACCAACGTTGGCCTGATTAATAGACTGCTTGAAATATTTACTGCTACCCATATTAACTGAAGCAGAAAAACTCGAATTCGGATTCGATTTTGAATCTTTTGAATGTGACCATTGGATATTATAAATGTTTTGTTTTGAATAATCAGGATAACCTCTTTCACTAGTTATTAAATTTTCAAAACGAACATTCACGTTTCCTCTAAACTTATATCTTTTTGCATAGGATGATTCAAATCGCAGCGCATAACTTCCGTTGGTATAATAATCTCCTAAAGCAGTTAGATCATAATTATCGCTTAAGGCAAAATAATATCCGCCGTTTTGTAAAGAAAATCCCCTGGTGTTAGAATCGTTGTAACTAGGAAGGATGATACCTGAAACACTTTTTTCCTGACTCATAGGGAAATAGGCGTAAGGCAATGCAATAGGAGTCGGAACATCTGCAATAACCATATTTGTTAAGCCAACAACTACTTTTTTATTTGGAACGAATTTTACTCTACTGGTTCTAAAATAATATTCAGGATGATCTACATCTGTAGAAGTTGTAAAACGGGCTCCTTTTAAATAATAAACTGAGTCGTTCTCTTTTTTGGTAATTTCTGCTTTTATTTTAAATTCTCCCTGTTCAGTTCTTGAGTTGTAAATTAAAGCTTTTTTGGTCTTAAAATTAAAACGGATTGAATCCGGTTTAACTTCGTTAGATCCCTGTTTGAAATTTGGGTATTGTATCAAAGTTCCTGTAGAATCTTTTATCCTTCCTGCATATACTTCGTCTTTTTCGTAATCAAGGACTATAACTCCGGATTTTAGTTCTACATCTTTATAATACAACTCAGCTTCATTATAGAGTGTGATTCTTTTTTTCTTTTGGTCTATTTTAGCGTAATCTTTGGCAATATATTTTACTTTTCCATCCAGGAAAGTCTTTTTAGGTCTTACAGTATCCAGTTTAATAGTATCAGTTATTGTTTTGGTACTGTCTGTTGCAGCAATTTTAGGTTTACTGCTTTGTTTTGCAGCTGGTAAAGGTTTCTTTTTTGGTTTTATATCTTGTGAATATAAATTACCACATCCTAATACAAGGAAAAATGATACTAAAACGATATTAAATAAGTTTGTGCGCAAAGGTTTAAATGCTATTTTTGTAAAATTATGGCTTGTTTTTTGACATGTCAAACTTACATATAATTTTTGGCAAAAATAATCAATTGTAAAAATTATAACTTTTACATTTTATTAAAATTAACTTTTAGATTTATGAACTTTTTTAACAAAACTAGACTAATTTTTAGTTTTTTTCTATTGACGATTTCATTTTGTATTTATAGTCAGGCTAATGTGTTTAAGGTTACGCTTGACGCAGGGCATGGTGATCATGATTTTGGAGCTGTTTACAGTGGTCGTATTGAAAAAAATATTGCTTTGGCTATTGTGCTTAAAGTTGGAAAAATTTTAGAGACTAGTCCTAATGTTCATGTTATTTATACCCGTAAAACGGATGTTTTTATAGATTTGGTTGAAAGAGCGAATATTGCAAACAGAGCCAATTCTAATATTTTTGTTTCAATACACTGTAATGCCAATAAGAATACCGCAGCAGACGGAACAGAGACGTATGTGATGGGTTTGAGTAAAGTAGCATCAAATCTTGAAGCTGCAAAAAAAGAGAACTCGGTTATTACTTTAGAAAAAGATTATAAACGTAAATATGAAGGATACGACCCAAATTCTCCTGAGTCAATGACGGCAATGATGCTAATGCAGGAAGAATATTTAGATAATAGTATATCATTAGCTAGTAAAATTGAGGATAATTTTGAAAAACTGGGAAAAAAACTTCGTCACGGAGGTGTAAAGCAGGCTCCTTTTATGGTGCTTCATAAGGCCTATATGCCAAGAGTTTTGGTAGAAACAGGGTTTGTGTCTAATCCAACAGAAGGGGATATTTTAAATTCAGAAGAAGGTCAAAATGATATTGCTGAAGCAATTGCGCAGGCAATTTTAAGTTATAAAAGAGAATATTTTGGAACTGGTGCTCCGGAAATTAATGAAGTAAAGCCTGCAAAAGATACTGCTAAACCTAAAACTGTTGAAACAGCTCCAAAAGCGGTGAAGGAAGCTCCTAAAGGGACTTTTTTTAAGGTACAGCTTATTGCAAGTATCAAAAAAACGCCTTTGGAACCTAAAAATTTCAAAGGCCTGAAAAATGTAACAATGATTTATGAAAATAATATTTATAAATATTTTTATCAGGAAACTTCAGATTACGAAACCGCTAAAAAATATTTGCAAGAAGCTAAAAGTAAAGGATATGGGGCTTCTTTTTTGGTAGCAACTAAAAATGGTGAAAAAATCAGTATTCAGGACGCCATCAAATAATACTGGTAAGTTCGAATATTTATATTAATTTTGTACAAATACTTACAATTTTGAAACTAACAAGAGAAATTAAAACGGCTATTTTAGTCATCGCATCCATTTTATTATTTATTTGGGGGTATAGTTTTTTAAAAGGCAGAGACCTTTTTACGAATTACAAAATATTATATGTTGAATATGATAATGTTGAGGATTTAGCGTCAACAGCTCCGGTTACATTAAACGGTCTTGTAATTGGTAAAGTAAATAAGATTACAATTAATGAAGTTACAGGTAAATTATTAGTTGAGTTACAATTAAAAACAGATTTTCCTATTTCCAAAACAAGTCAGGCATCTTTATATTCGCCAAGTTTAATTGGTGGGAAGCAAATAAAGATTGTTCCGAATTTAGCTGACAAAGATCCTGCAGAAGATGGACAGACTCTGGTAAGCAATGTTGAATTAGGTTTGACAGAATCTTTAGGAGGTAAGATAGAGCCGATTCAGCAAAAACTGGAAAAGATGCTCGTAAATATTGATGTTCTGGTTACAGGATTGAACAATACTTTAGATCAAAAAACACAAGAAAACCTGAAGAAAACAATAGCTGAGTTAAGTCAGACAATGGAGCAGTTTCATAAAGCTTCAGGAAGTCTGAATTCTATTTTAGATACTAATAAAGGTCAGATAAACGGGATCGTGACAAATTTAAACAAGATGTCAGGGAACTTCAATAAAATATCTGATACTTTAAACAAGGCTGATTTAGGGAAAACAGTCAGAAACCTGAACCAGACATTAGCTAAAGTTGATGGGCTTATGACGAATTTAAATTCAGGAAAAGGTACAGCAGGGAAATTATTAAATGATGATGCATTGTATAATAATCTGGCAAAAACTTCAAAAGAGTTAGAATTATTATTGCAGGATGTACGTCTGCATCCAACACGTTACGTAAATGTTTCTGTTTTCGGAAAGAAAAATAAACCTTATGTGGCGCCAACAGAAGAGGAGAATCCGACGACTAAAAAATAACAGCAATGAGCTATCTTGATAATATTTTGTTTGCTATAATTCTAATAGCCGGTTTTGGTTTTTTTGCTTCAAACGTCAAAAAAATCATCCGAAATATTAATTTAGGTGTTGACGTAGACAGGAAAGATAACCCTAAAGCACGCTGGACAAATATGGCTATGATTGCACTTGGTCAGTCCAAAATGGTCAAACGTCCTATAGCCGGAATACTTCATATTTTTGTATATGTAGGATTTGTAATTATCAATATAGAGTTACTCGAAATTATTATCGATGGATTATTAGGAACTCATAGAGTTTTTGCACCTTTTTTAGGGGGAGTTTATGATGTTTTGATAGCTTCATTTGAAATATTAGCAATACTTGTAATTTTTGCTGTAACCGTTTTTTGGATCAGGAGAAACGTTGTCAGACTGAAACGTTTTATTAATCCAGACTTGAATGGATTTCCTAAAAAAGATGCTAATTATATTCTGTATTTTGAAACAGTATTAATGATTCTGTTTTTATTGATGAATGCTGCCGATTTGCACTTGCAAAATGTCCCGGGAGGAGTTTTTCATAAAGCAGGTAGTTTTCCAATTAGTCAGTTTGTAGCTCCAGTTTTTAATGGAATATCAAATGAATTGGTTGTGGTTTTATTTGAAGCATTCTGGTGGCTGCATATTATAGGTATTTTGTGTTTTATGAATTACTTATATTTTTCAAAACACCTGCATATTATTTTGGCATTTCCAAATACATATTTTGCTAATTTAAAACCTGAAGGGCAATTTGATAATCTGGCATCAGTTACCAAAGAAGTGAAGTTGATGATGGATCCAAATGCCGATCCTTTTGCTGCTGCTCCGGTAGATGAAAATGCTATTCCTGCAAAATTTGGTGCAAGTGATGTTCAGGATTTAAACTGGGTACAATTATTAAATGCTTACACCTGTACAGAATGCGGGCGTTGTACATCATCATGTCCTGCAAATCAAACGGGTAAAAAATTGTCTCCACGTAAAATTATGATGGATACAAGAGATCGTTTGCAGGAAGTAGGAAAAAATATCGATGCCAATAAAGGAGTTTTTGTTCCAGATAATAAAACATTATTGAACGATTACATAACACCAGAGGAGTTATGGGCGTGTACGTCTTGTAATGCTTGTGTGGAAGAATGCCCGGTAAATATTAGTCCGTTATCTATTATTATGGATATGCGTCGTTATTTAGTAATGGAGCAAAGTGCTGCACCAATGTCTCTAAATGCAATGATGACGAATATTGAAAACAATGGTGCGCCATGGCAGTACAGCCAACAGGACCGATTGAATTGGAAAAACGAGAATTAAAAAAGTTTAATTGGTTATTCGCTTAACCGTTTAATCGATTAAATAAAAATAATTTCGGTTTTAGTTTTGTTCTTAGCTGTTAGAAGGCTATTAAAAAAGTAACGATTAACCGATTTAACAAAGAAGAAGATGTCAGAAAGTTTAGTAGTACCAACAATGGCAGAAATGCTGGCCGAAGGAAAACAGCCTGAAGTGTTGTTTTGGGTTGGTTGTGCAGGAAGTTTTGATGATAGGGCAAAAAAAATCACAAAAGCTTTTGTGCGAATTCTAAATCGTACAAATGTTTCTTTTGCTGTTCTTGGTACTGAAGAAAGCTGTACCGGAGACCCTGCAAAAAGAGCTGGAAATGAGTTTTTGTTCCAGATGCAGGCTATGATGAATATTGAGGTTTTGAATGCTTATGAGGCTAAAAAAATAGTTACGGCATGTCCTCATTGTTTTAACACTTTAAAAAATGAATATCCTGAATTAGGAGGTAATTACGAAGTTATTCATCATACAGAGTTTTTAAAAACATTAATTGATGATGGAAGACTCACTGTTGAAGGCGGGCAGTTTAAAGGCAAAAAGATCACTTTTCACGATCCTTGTTATTTAGGAAGAGCAAATAAAGTATATGAAGCACCAAGAGATCTGATTCAGAGACTGGATGTTGAACTGGTTGAAATGAAGCGTTCAAAGGCAAATGGTTTGTGTTGTGGTGCCGGAGGAGCGCAAATGTTTAAAGATGCTGAGAGAGGAAATAAAGAAGTGAATATTGAAAGAACTGAAGACGCTCTTGAAACCCACCCGGATATTATAGCTGCCGGTTGTCCGTTCTGTAATACCATGCTGACGGATGGCATTAAAAACAAAGAAAAGGAAGGACAGGTAAAAGTAATGGACATTGCAGAATTAATCGCTAATGCACAAGATTTGTAATCTAAGGTTCGAAGTAACAAAGTGACAAAGGTTCGAAGTTTTTTAACTTGAAACTTTAAACTTGAAACAAAAAAACAAACAAAAAAGAAATTTAAAAATGTATATACCTTTTGAAAATTTACCTGGTGAATCCAGAGTTTGGATTTATCAATCGAACAGAAAATTTTCTGAGGAAGAGTTTTCTGAAATCGAAACTGATTTAAAAGCTTTTGTAGAGCAGTGGGCAGCACATGGGACAAGTCTTGAAGCTTCTTTTTTACTTAAATACAATCGTTTTATTATATTGGCTGTTAATCAGGAAGTACAAACAGCAACAGGCTGTTCTATTGATAGCTCGGTAGAATTTATTCAGAGCTTAGAGAAAAAATATAATGTTGATTTGCTGGATAAAATGAATGTTACTTTCAAACTGGGGGAGCATATAGCTCATAAACCTTTAATTGATTTTAAGAAAATGGTTAAAGATAAGTCGGTTTCAGAGAATACAATTGTTTTTAATAATCTGGTTACTAATATTGAAGAATTTAATGAGGCTTGGGAAGTTCCTGCCGCGGATAGCTGGCATAGCAGATTTTTCTAAGAGACATTTATAATATTTTGAAAGACATATAATTTAGGTTTTATGTCTTTTTTTGTTGAAATTAATTTTGGTTGAAAACATTTAAAGTTTTTTTTTGGGAAATTAGTAGTTTACATGAGAAATTAAAGTTTTCTAATTTAGCCCTGATCGTAACGGCATCCTGTTGTTGCGGGGTTCGCAACAACAGATATAGTGGAGAGCAGGACTTTAGTTCTTATGAAAAAGAATATTTTCTGCTAAAAAAAAATGATTTAACCAATGGATGTTTTGGTTTTTTATGTCTTTGTTTTTTAGATTTTGGATAAGGTATAATTTTAGGAAAATCTAACATTTTAAATGCTTGACCACAGCTGTTTTTTGAGTATTTTCGTAGTATTAAATTTAATACATGAAAATAGCAATAGTTTGTTATCCTACTTTTGGAGGTAGTGGTGTAGTAGCCACTGAGTTAGGCCTCGAATTAGCCAGAAGAGGACACGAAATACATTTTATTACCTACAGCCAGCCGGTTCGATTGGCACTTTTGAATCCTAATGTTCATTATCACGAAGTAAACGTTCCCGAATATCCACTTTTTCATTATCAGCCTTACGAATTGGCTTTGTCAAGTAAACTGGTTGATATGGTGAAATTGTACAAAATTGAGTTGTTACACGTGCATTATGCAATTCCACACGCTTATGCGGGTTATATGGCAAAGCAAATGCTGAAAAATGAAGGAATTAATCTTCCTATGGTTACAACGCTTCATGGAACAGATATTACACTGGTAGGAAATCATCCTTTTTATAAACCGGCAGTTACTTTTAGTATCAATAAATCAGATTATGTGACTTCAGTTTCACAAAGTTTGAAAGACGATACATTAAAATTATTCAAAATCAAGAATAAGATTAAGGTAATTCCAAACTTTATAGAACTGGATAAAGTGGTTAAAGATCCAACAGCGCCTTGTCACCGTAGTGTTATGGCTAATGCAGAGGAGCGTATTGTTACACATATCAGTAATTTTAGAAAAGTAAAAAGAATTCCGGATATTATTAAGATTTTCTATCGCATTCAAAAAGAAATGCCAGCTAAACTGATGATGGTTGGAGATGGTCCTGAAAAAGAAAAAGCAGAACTGTTATGTCAGGAGTTAGGAATTCTGGATAAGGTTATTTTCTTTGGGAACAGTAATGAAATTGACAAAATTTTACTTTTGACTGATTTGTTTTTATTACCATCTGAAACAGAAAGCTTTGGTTTGGCCGCATTAGAAGCTATGGCTTGTGGAGTTCCTGTGATTTCAAGTAATTCGGGTGGTTTGCCTGAAGTGAATCATGATGGTGTTTCCGGATATTTGAGTGATGTAGGAAATGTTGATGAAATGGCTGAAAATGCGATTAAGATTCTTAAAGATGATAAGGTTTTGAAAGAGTTTAAAAACAATGCATTGGAAGTTGCTAAAAAATTTGATATCCAAAACATATTACCTAAGTATGAAGCGTTATATCAGAAAGCGATAGATGATTATAAGGAATAGAGGTTTTAATCAGTAAAATAAAGTGGTATGAAAAAAGTGATTTCAGTTTTGACAGTTTTTGTTTTAATTTCCTGTGGAGCAAAAAAAACATCAGATTCAACAGCTTTGTATGAAATCTTAACGGAACAATCTGATGGAGGTGGAAATATCAGGTTTTTTGAAATCCTGAGTGAACCCAACGAAATTATAATGCTTCAGAATGATCCGCATATAAAAGGTAAAATTAATCAGGAAGATATTGCTAATTCGAATTATGTAATCCTGAATATGGGGCAAAAAAACACCGGAGGTTATTCAATAGGAGTTGAAAAGGTAGAAGAAACAGATAAAAATATTATCATTACAGTAAAAGAAAATAATCCAGCCTCTGATGCAATGCTGATGCAGGTTATTACATATCCTTACACAGTAGTAAAAATAAGATCGAAAAAGGAAATAATTGTCAAATAAAAAAATCCAGCCATTTATAGTGGCTGGATTTTTTATAGGAAGTTGATTTAGTTTTTTTATAAATATTAGAATCTGAACCTTGCTCCAAATCCAACATCAAAACCAAAATTGTCGTCATCATAATAACCTGATCCAATTTCTGGTCTGGCATCAAATGATAAAGTAAGAGGGATTTCTTTAAATCTGTATTCTATACCAATATCTCCGGCAGCAAAAACATAAGTTCCACTGTCACTATAATGATCATTTCCATAATGATAATCATAATCCCAGGTTGCAATACCACCACCAACACCGGCATACCAGTTAAAACCTCCTTCAATATTCCAAACCCATTGGTAAAGTGCTACACCTTTTATAGCATCAACGTCATGATTGTCTCTCCAGCCCAAATCAAATTCAAGTCTGTTTTTTTGACTTAATCCTAATTGATATGATATTTCTCCTCCGAATCCATTATTATCTCCTAAACGTAGACCTAAAGCATGTTTAGAAATTTCCTGTGATTGAGCGGTAAAAGCGAATCCTAATAGCGCAATGGCAGATAAAATGATTTTTTTCATAAAATAAAAATGGTTATTAATTTTTTTCAAAATTACAATTACTGTTATGTTGTAACGTATAAAATTCTGTAAAATTGTTATGTAATTCCCATGTTTGTATGAAAAAAATATGCGTAATAATATAAAAAGTATGTAAGTTTTTGTTGTTGAAAGAGTTATTTTGATTTTACAATTGAAGAAAGTAATTCTGCTGTTAAAGTATCTTCCATTTCAAAAAGATTTTCTTCGGTGTCAGTAAAGTTTGACTGAGCATAAGAGAATAGTTTCCATCTTTTTTTGTGGTATTCCAGAGCGGTCAGATTTTCTATCCAGTCTCCTGAGTTTAGATAAACTGTAGATCCGTGTTTGTTTTCTTTGGTGAGAATCTTAGGTTCATGAATGTGTCCGCAGATTACATAATCGTATTTTTTTTCGATTGCTAAATCCGTAGCAGTAGTTTCAAAATCAGAAATAAATTTAACGGCCTTTTTTACACTGGCTTTTATCTTTTTTGAAAAAGAATAAGGTTCTTTGCCTAGTTTCGCCAGGCACCAGTTTGCAAAACGGTTGCAGAGAATCAAATAGTCATAACCTAAGCCACCAAGTTTCGCAATCCATTTTGAGTGTTGAACAGATGCATCAAAAACATCTCCGTGAAAAATCCATGCTTTTTTATCATCCAGTTCTAAAATCAGTTTGTCAACCAAAGAAAAGTTGCCCATATTCATATCACTGAATTTTCTTAGGATTTCATCATGATTTCCTGTAATGTAATAGACTTTTGTGCCTTTTGAAGCCATTCCGATAATACGCTGAATGACTTTTAAATGTGATTTTGGAAAGTATGATTTTCTAAACTGCCAGGCATCAATAATGTCACCATTTAAAATTAATGTTTTTGGTTTAATGCTTGAAAGATAGTTGTTTAGTTCCTTGGCATGGCTGCCATAAGTCCCCAAATGCACATCGGAAATGATGACCAGTTCGACGTTTCTTTTTTTCAATTTTTCTTAATTTGAAGTTTAACAAATAAAGCAAACCAGAATCATTTTCGTTTTATCAAAAGGTTATCAATTTGGTTTTAATTTTAATAAATTATGATTTTTTAGCCAAATGTACTTGCTTTAAATCCTGATTTTAAATTTTTTAATTTAATTCATAAAACTTACATTTGCTCAAAACTAATTATAATGGCAGGAAATAGCTACGGCACACTATATAAAGTTACCACATTTGGTGAATCTCATGGGGAAGCTTTAGGCGGAATAATAGACGGTTGTCCATCAGGAATTCAACTTGATTTTGAAGCGATTGAAGTTGAAATGTCCAGAAGAAAACCAGGGCAGTCCGCAATTGTAACACAACGAAAAGAACCGGATGCAGTTCAGTTTTTATCCGGAATTTTTGAAGGAAAAACTACAGGTACACCAATTGGATTTATTATTCCTAATACCAATCAAAAATCAGATGATTATTCACATATAAAAGATAATTACAGGCCAAGTCATGCTGATTATGTATATGATCAGAAATATGGTTTTAGGGATTATCGCGGAGGCGGAAGAAGTTCGGCACGTGAAACAGCGAGCAGAGTAGTAGCCGGGGCAATTGCAAAGCAAATGTTACCGGAAATTAAAATAAATGCCTACGTTTCATCTGTTGGGCCAATTCATTTAGATACACCTTATCAGGAACTTGATTTTTCGAAGATAGAAAGTAATCCTGTACGTTGTCCTGATGAAAAATCAGCAGCAATTATGGAAGAATATATTCGTGATATCCGTAAGCAGGGAGATACAGTTGGAGGAGTGGTTTCATGTGTGATTCAGAACGTTCCTGTTGGTTTGGGAGAACCGGTTTTTGATAAACTGCATGCTGAATTAGGAAAAGCAATGCTGTCTATTAATGCTGTAAAAGGTTTTGAGTATGGAAGCGGTTTTTCTGGTTCAGAAATGAAAGGAAGCGAACATAACGATTTATACAATCCTGACGGAACTACAAAAACAAATCTTTCAGGAGGAATTCAGGGAGGAATCAGCAACGGAATGGATATTTATTTCAGAGTAGCTTTTAAACCTGTTGCGACTATCATGCAGACTCAGGATTCATTAGATAATAAAGGAAATATTACGCCAATGACAGGAAAAGGCCGTCATGATCCGTGTGTAGTACCAAGAGCTGTGCCTATTGTTGAGGCTATGGCGGCTATTGTTTTGGCTGATTTTTATTTAATCAACAAAACATATTAATTTAAAAGCAGGCAGTGAGGGTCTTTTTTTAATTATAAAATCAAATAGATGGATACAATCCAAAATTCAAAAAAATCTTTTTTTTCAGGACTGACAGGTCAGATTTTAATAGCGATGGTTCTTGGCGCTATTTTAGGAATCATATTGCACAATTCGATTTCGACTGAGGCGGCACAATCGTTCAGCAATAAAATAAAAATGCTGGCAACTGTTTTTATTCGATTGGTTCAGATGATTATTTCTCCGTTGGTTTTTACGACTCTCGTAGTCGGAATTGCAAAATTAGGAGACATAAAAACCGTTGGAAGAATTGGTGGAAAAGCACTGGGATGGTTTTTTACTGCTTCTTTTATATCATTATTAATCGGGTTATTTTATGTGAATATTTTAGAGCCGGGAGTTGGTATAAAATTAGATGATATTGATATGGGTGCCGCATCTGAAGTTACGGCTAAAACACAAAATTTATCTTTTGAGAATTTTGTTGAACATATTGTGCCAAAGAGTATCATTGAGGCCATGGCAACAAATGAAATTCTGCAGATTGTAATTTTTTCAATCTTTTTTGGATTAGCAGCAGCTTCTTTAGGAGAAAAGGTAAAACCCGTTATTGGTGCATTAGATAAGATGTCGCACATTGTATTAAAAATGGTAAATTATGTAATGAACTTTGCTCCAATTGGAGTTTTTGGGGCTATTGCAGGTGTGTTTGCCGTTCGTGATGCAGAAGAGTTGCTGATCACTTATTTTAAATTTTTCGGTTCCTTTTTGTTAGGAATAGGTACATTGTGGGTGGTTTTAATAGCTGTTGGGTTTATTTTCTTAAAAGGAAGAATGATCGAATTATTAAAACGTATTGTAGGGCCTTTGGCAATTGCTTTTGGAACAACAAGCAGTGAAGCTGTTTTTCCTAAGTTGACCGAAGAACTTGAAAATTTTGGTGTAAAAGACAGAATCGTATCTTTTATGCTTCCGCTTGGATATTCTTTCAATCTTGACGGGAGTATGATGTATATGACTTTTGCCAGTATTTTTATTGCCCAGTTTTATAATGTACACTTAGATTTAGGAACCCAAATGGTAATGCTTTTGGTTCTAATGCTTACCAGTAAAGGAATTGCAGGTGTACCGAGAGCGAGTTTGGTTGTGGTTGCAGCAACTTGTGGAATGTTTGATATTCCGGTTGAAGGAATTGCATTGATTTTACCGATTGATCATTTTTGTGATATGTTTAGAAGTGCAACAAATGTTTTAGGAAATGCACTCGCTACTTCAGTAGTTGGCCAATGGGAAAGCAATAATGAGCAGAATGTTGCTTAAAATGATTCAGGCTTAGGTTTTATTTTTACAGATAATTTTTTAGAAAAGAGTTGTAATTTGTTTATCAAATGCAACTCTTTTTATTTTAAAGTGTATATTTGATGAAATTAGCCGAATTATGCCCCGAATACGGATGTTTTTATGTTTGTTGTTTCTGAATTGCTTTTGGAATTCGGCGGAGGCTCATCACGATAAAATTTCAGAAGCTAAAATCCATAAACTAATCAAACTGGCCTGGTCAGATTTCAAAAATTCAAATTTTGAAAAATCTCTAATTAAATCCAGAGCAGCTTTAAATTATGCTTCTTTAAAAAAGAATAATTACTTAATTGCCTATTCTTATAAAGTAATAGCTGATAATTATAGTGAATTATCGGAACTTGATAAGTCTATTTTTTTCTACAATAAAAGTTTGGCATATGCCAATAAGATTAACAACGATTCTATAAAATATAGCCTTTATAATAATTTAGGGAATGCTTACTGTTTTGAAAAAAAACAGTTTGATAAAGGGATTTATTATTATAAAAAAGCCATCGCATATGGTTTGAAAATTCATGATTTTAAGCAAGTATATTTTACAAATGTAAATATTGCATGGGCCTATTTTGATATTGGAAAGTTTAAAGAAGGAACTTCATTTTTGAAATTTATTAATACGGATCAGAAAAACAAGAGCAAATCAACAGAAGTAATTGTTGCGATGCTAAACGGGATGTATTCAGGTTATAAAAATGATTACAAAAATGCTGATTTGTACTTTAAAAAAGCAATTGAATTAGGTCAGCATAGCAAAGAAAAAAACGATTTGTCTTTTGCATATTTAGAATATTCTAATTTTTTGAACAAAGTAAAAAGATATAAAGAAGCTTATGCAAACCTGTCTCTTTATAATAAGATTACGGATGATCTGTACAGTCAGGAGAAGTTGAAAAAAGCATCTGTAGCAGGATTTAATTTGGAGCTGGATGAATATAAAAGAGAGATTGATAAGATTGAAAATGAAAAAGTTGTGCAATCTGAAAACCTCAAGAAATCCAAAATCATTGTTGTCTTATTTGTTTTAATATCATTTATTTTTTTATTCCTGATTTTTACTTTATATAAAAATAATATTATCAGAAAGAAAGTAAATGAAGAACTTTTAAAGGCAAAAGAAATCGCCGAAGAAGCGTCGCAGATGAAAACTCATTTTATTTCTACCATTAGCCATGAATTGCGTACCCCACTGTATGGTGTGGTCGGAATTACAAATATTATAGCAGATGAACACAAGGAATTATCAGGAAGTCAGTATTTGAGTTCATTAAAATTTTCGGCTCGTTATTTATTGTCTTTGGTAAATGATATTCTTCAAATCAATAAAATTGAAGAAAAAAGAGTGGTTCTTGAAAATTCGGTTTTTGATGTCTTTGAGGAAATCAATATGATTAAAAATTCATTATCCTTTTTAGCTCAGAAAAATAATAATCAGTTTTTTGTGCATATTGATTCGAATATTCCGCAATATTTGATTGGAGATAAACTCAGGCTTGGTCAGATTTTGATGAATTTGGCGAGTAATGCTCTTAAATTTACCAAAAATGGACAGGTTGAAATCATAGCTAGTTTGGTAAAAACAGAAGATAATCATCATTTTGTAGAGTTTCAGGTAAAAGATAACGGTATCGGAATTGCATCAGCCGACCAGGACAAGGTTTTTGAAAAGTTTGTACAGGTAGGTCGAAAAGAACAAGATTATCAGGGAACGGGATTGGGACTAAGTATTGTGAAAAAACTTCTTGAGTTGTTTGGAAGCACAATTTTCCTGCAAAGTGAAATAGGGAAAGGGACAATATTTACTTTTACAATTTCTTTTGAATATAATCCTGAAAAGAATAAAACTGCAATTGATGAAATTGATTTTGATTTAGAATCCACCTATCAATGCAAAGTTTTAATAGTAGATGATAATGTTATTAACCAGTTGGTTACTAAGAAAATTATAGAAAAAAATAATTATCTATGCAGTGTTGCAAATGATGGCTTTGCGGCTATTGAACTGCTGCAACAAGAAGAGTTCGATATTGTATTAATGGATATCAATATGCCTGTAATGAACGGATTTGAAACTACAAGAAAACTTCGGGCAAACGGAATTGTAACACCTGTTATTGCTTTAACCGCTTTTGATAAGGATGAAATAGCAGAAGAAGCTTTGTCTTCAGGGATGAATGATATTATAGTGAAGCCTTTTGAGTCAGGAAAATTATTTAAAATTATAAATAATCTTATTTTAGAAGAGAAAAACGTTGGCTGTTAATACCAACGTTTTTTATTTTTCTTAGAAGTGTTTGATTTTCTGGATTTATGTGCGCCTCCGCTTCTGTTTGAATTTTTAGGTTTTTCTGAAGTTGGGTCAGGGCTTCCAGCATGCCATTTGTACGGATGATCGTTAATTGTTTTTACATCAACCTTTATTAATTTTTGGATGTCTTTCCAATATGGATGCTCGTCTTTTCCACAAAAAGATATTGCAATGCCGCCATTTCCGGCACGTCCTGTTCTTCCAATTCGGTGTACATAGGTTTCAGGAATATTTGGTAAATCAAAATTGATTACAAACGGTAACTGGTCAATATCAATTCCTCTTGCAGCAATATCAGTAGCAACCAATACACCAACTTCTTTGTTCTTGAATGCATCCAAAACGCGCTGTCTTGCATTTTGGGATTTATCCCCGTGAATTGCTTCTGCAGGAATATCTTTTTTACGAAGGGCTTTTACAACATTATCTGCTCCGTGTTTTGTCCTTGCAAAAACCAATACGTTTGATAAGCCTTCTGTTTTTATTAAATGATAAAGTAAATTTCGCTTCTCAGTTTTGTCTACAAAATAGACACGCTGTTCCACATTTTCGGCTGTAGAAGAAACGGGTGATACAGTTACTGTTTCCGGTTCTGTCAAAAACATTTCGGCTAGTTCCCGTATTGCGATTGGCATAGTTGCAGAAAAGAATAAAGTTTGTCTGTTTTTAGGTGTTAGCTTTACGATTTTTTTGACATCGTTTACAAATCCCATATCCAGCATCTGGTCTGCTTCATCCAAAACCAAAACATGCAGATGATTTAAATCAAGGAAACCTTGTTTGTGTAAGTCTAAGAGTCTTCCCGGTGTAGCTACAAGAATATCAACTCCTTTTTTTAGAGTTTCTACCTGTGGGTTTTGAGAAACTCCTCCAAAAATAGTCAGTTGTGTTAGATTCGTATATTTGGCATAAGTATCAAAACTCTGTCCGATTTGTACAGCTAGTTCACGTGTAGGAGTGACAATAAGGGCACGAATTTGTTTGGCTTTTTTTGAAGAACCTACGATTCTGTGTAATTGATGAATAATCGGAATTGCAAATGCAGCCGTTTTTCCGGTACCGGTTTGTGCACAGCCAATTAAATCCCTTCCGGCCAGTACAACCGGAATAGCCTGTTCCTGAATTGGGGTAGGATTTAAATAGCCTTCTTCAAATACGGCTCTTTGTATACTTTTTGAAAGTGATAAATCTTCGAATAACATATCTTAGGTATTAGGAATTTAGTTTTAAGTACTAAATTCTGTGCAAAGATAGTTTTATTCGGCCAATCGTTTAATTGATTAAGATTTTATTTGGAAAAAGGATGGATGATAAGGCGTTGATAAATGTTTAATCGTTAAATTTTTTCATGATTTGCTTTGATAAAATCAGTTATCATATAGCCAATTAGTTTGCCGATTAAATGGTTGTTTGAAGAATTGTCTAAATCCGGAGCTCCTTCACAGATATGTAAGTATGCAGCATTTCTGTGCTGTCCGAAGTACGAAATAAACTGACGCAGCTGTTCAATTGAAAAACCGCTGATGGTCATGGCACTGCTGGCGATATTTGGAATGGCATCCAGATCAATTTCAATACCAAAAGAATCTGATTTTATGAATTCCAGTGCAGAAATCATTTCGTGGTTGAAATCTTTTTCTTCCCGAATATTAATACTGTCATAAGTATTATAGCGTACACGGTCTTCCAGTTTTTTTATAATATCAAGAACGCTTTTTGAAGTATAATTTTCGTGAAGTCCAAAAATGAAATACTTTTTAAGGAATCCTTCTTCGTAAGCATACGAAAAACCATTTCCGCTATGTCGTCCTTCCAGTATTCTAAAATCAGAATGTGCATCAAAATTGATTGCGTTTATTGGTTTTCCTTTAGCTAAAGCCGTACCTTTTATATTTCCATAAGCATTGTTATGTCCACCTCCAATAATGATAGGTGTTTTTCCTGCTTTGATTAAAGTGAAGATGATATGTGAAACTTCTTTGTCGATTTTTTCAACTAGCTGGCTCAGTTTTGAACGGTCATCAATATCGTTAAAATCAAGGTTTTCAACATCCTTCATTTCCTGAGCTACATCAATATGTCCCAGAACAATAATCTGGCTGCCTTTGCAAAAACGGTTATGCTGGATGTTTGCTATGCTTTTTATTGCACAGTCCCAGGCGGAAGCTGCGCCGGGTCTTCCGTAATTGGCACGTACACCAATATCTTCAGGGATGCCCAAAAGCACATATTTAGCGTCACTTTCTTTTAGGAAATCTATATAATTTATGCCCTTAGGAATAAGGATCATTTTTTCCCCAAATTTTATTTCACCACTTCTGTGATTGGTAACTTTTGCTAAATCATTAATCGTAAAAGGGATTAACTTATCCATAAAAAAAAATATTATCCAAAAATAATATAAAAGTGTTAACTTACGTTATTACCTTACATTAATTATTTAAATTTGTTATTAAAGAAAATTATTAAATATGGAAAACCCAAACAAAAACAACTCAAGTCTAAAGGCGGTAATCGCAGTTTTAGCAGTCCTACTTATTGGTAGTTTAGTATACATTTTTAAACTTTCTTCTGATTCAGATGTTGTAAAAACAGAACTTACTACTACATTGACAGAAAAAGAATCTGTAATGAAAGATCTTCAGGAACTGAAAGCAACTTATGATGCTGCCATTGCTGAGAATACTTCAATGTCAGATGAATTAATTCAGGAAAGAGACAAAGTTGTAGCTTTGATGGATGACCTGAATAAATCAAAAGGGGATGTTTCTAAATACAGATCTCAGGTTCAGGGGCTACAGGCTAAAATGAAAACTTTAGTAGCTGAAAATGATGAATTGAAAAAACAAAATGGTGTTTTAACAGTTCAGAGAGACAGTACAATTGTAGTCTTGGGAGAGTCTAAAAAATATAATGAAGTTTTGGTTGGTCAAAATGAAGCTTTAGCTAAAACAGTAGAAAAAGGTTCTAAACTGTCTGTTTTGAATACAAAAACAGCTGCTTACAAATTGAAAAGCTCAGGTAAGCAAATTGAAACAGACAAAGCAAGCCGTGCTGATGTTTTAAAAGTTAGTTTTACTATTGCAGAAAATCAAATTGCAAAGTCTGGGGATAAAACGTACTATGTTCAGGTTATCGATAGTAAAAACAATGTTTTAGGTGATAAAAAGACAGAAAGCTTTGGTGATAAATCTTTAACTTACAGCTTTAAAACAACTGTTCAGTACGAAAATAAAACTGTAAATGTTTCTGAAGATTTGCCAGGTAAAGATTTTGCAAAAGGAACTTATTTTATCAACATCTTTGATAATGATGAGTTGGTTTCTAAAACAAGCTTTTCTTTAAGATAAGAATTGAAAAAAATAGAGACAAAAAGAGGAGTTATGCTCCTCTTTTTTTATGCTAAAATTTGGCCTTCAATGAGCACACTTTCAATTAAGTTACTTCCAAAAGCGTATGGGATCTGATAATAGGATGAAATCGGTTTAGTAATAATTAAATTGGCTTTTTTGCCTTTTGTAATGCTTCCGTGGGTTTCTGAAATTCCCATTGCATAGGCGCCGTTTATGGTAGCGGCATTTATGGCTTCTTCGGGAGTCATTTTCATTTTGATACAGGCTGTTGCCACAACAAAATTCATGTTTCCGGATGGAGTGGAGCCGGGATTGAAATCAGTTGCCAAAGCAATAGGCAGGCCTGCATTTATCATTTCACGTGCAGGAGTATAGGGAATACTTAAAAAATAGGAGCATGAAGGTAATGCAACGGGCATCGTTTCGGTGTTTTTTAGAGCTTCCATGTCTTCAGGTTTCATGATTTCAAGATGGTCAACAGAAAGGGCTTTAAATTTTACTCCAGCCTGAATACCGCCTATAGAATTGAACTGGTTTACATGGATTTTTGGTTTTAATCCGAACTGTATTCCGGCTTCCATTATTTTTTCGGTTTCTTCAACAGAGAAATAACCGCTTTCGCAAAAGACATCAATATAATCTGCCAGTTTGTTTTTTGCTATTTCAGGAAGCATCTGGGTTATGATTTCGTCAATGTAACCAGCTTTGTTTTCTTTGTAATGCAATGGAAAAGCATGTGCTCCCAAGAAGGTCGCCTTTATCGAAATCGGGTAATTTTCGGCAAGTTTTTTTATAACACGAAGCATCTTTAGTTCTCCTTCAATCGTTAATCCATAGCCTGATTTTATTTCGACGGCTCCCGTTCCTAAATGCATTATTTCTTCGAGACGGGCTTTTGACTGCTCGTAAATATCTTCTTCGGAAGTTTCGTTTAATTTTTTTGCAGAGTTCAGGATTCCGCCACCGCGATTTGCGATTTCTTCATAAGTAAATCCATTAATTCGGTCTACAAATTCCTGTTCGCGATTGCCCGCATATACGATATGTGTATGACTGTCACACCAGGTAGGTGAAACAACTCGTCCTGTTGCATCAATAGTTTTGTCGGCTTTGATTTCCGGAAGGTTTTCCATTGAACCAAAATCAGCAATAACATTGTTTTTTATTATCAAAAAAGCATTTTTGATGGTGGGCAGAACAGTCATTTCTGCTCCTGAAACTTTTGAAACCGGGATTTCGCGAACTTGCAACAGTTCTTTTATGTTAGTGATAAGAGTAATCATTTTTTATGAGTGTTGTATAAAAACAAATTTCACAAATTATCACGAAATAATTCGTGAAATCTGTGAAATTCGTGTTTTAGATTATTTGGGTTTGATTTATTCTGAAACGGTTATTTCGAACATTTTATCCCAGTTTTTGCCTGTAACAAAAATAGTTTTAGTTTTAGGATTATAAGCAATTCCATTTAGAACATCATCTGTTGTTGTACCGGTTGTTAATTTTCGCAGACCGGAAAGATCAAGAATTCCTTCTACCGCACCAGATTCTGGATTTACAACAGCAACAGCATCTTTAAACCAAACATTCGTGTAGATTTTTCCGTTAATCCATTCCAGCTCATTAACGGCTTTAATTTTAGAAGTTCCGGAATATACATTTATATAATCTATCATTTTTTGAGTTGAAGGGTCTACTTTCCAGATTTTCTCAGTTCCATCGGTTTGATAGATATGTTTTCCGTCATTTGTCATTCCCCAGCCTTCAATTTGTTTTTCGTAATCAAAAGTTTTGTCGAGTTTTAATGTTTTAGCATCATAAATAAAACCTTTTTTGTTTTTATAGGTCAATTGAAATAATTTACCGTTTATAAAAGTAATTCCTTCTCCAAAATATTTTGAATCCAAATCAATTTTTTTGAAAACTTTACCTGTTTTATAATCGTATTTTTTTATAAATGAAGCTCCTTCCTGACCAGTACTTTCGTATAAAGTATCATTGTAAAATTCCAATCCTTCAGTAAAATCCTTTTTATCATGAGGAAAGGTATTGACGATTTTATACTTTAATAATTTAGGATTAACGTTTGAAACGAGTTCAACTCTTTTTGTAGCATCAGATGAATCACTGCCAAAATAAACAGTTGCTTTTAGGTACTGATACCCTAATTTTTGATCTTTTAATTCGAATTTGAATTTTTCTGTACCTTTTGTACTTCCGACTCTTTTGTCGTTTACAAAGTAGGCAATGCTGTCGATTTCTTTCGATTTTGGATTTAAAACAGCAATAGAAATAGCTTCCTGTGGCAGAAAATGTGCAGGAAAAGCAGAATCGTCTATAGTAAATAAAGAATTTTCACCTTTATTTTTATCTCCGCAGCCAATTAATGTAATTCCTAATAAAATGGCAGTTAGGAAGTTATGTTTTTTCATGGTTTAAAATTTGAATAGTACAATATACAACGATATTTTTATAGCAACAAAGGTCTTGCAAAAATATAAAAAGATTGTATATTTGCATCGGCAAGTCCTACACGACCAGCTCCTGCAGACTCCCCCAGGATGGGAACATAGCAAGGGTACGTGGTTGAGCGGTGCGATGTAGGTCGCTTGCCATTTTTTATTTTTAGAATTTATATAAAAGCAGTCTTCCTTCGGGAGGATTTTTTTATTTTTGGACCTTTCATGAGTTAGAAGTTATATGTGAGAGGTTAGAAGTTTTTAAATCCTCAATCAAATTCTGCTCATAGATAATCAAGTTTAATTTATAACATTTAACATCTAACTTCAAAATGAGCAAAGTAGTTTTAATTACCGGAGGATCCTCAGGGATTGGAAAATCAATTGGAGAATTTTTACATCAAAAAGGTTTCGTTGTTTATGGAACGAGCAGGAATCCGGAGAAAGTGTTGAATTCTGTTTTTCCGCTTGTGGCTTTGGATGTCCGAAATACGGAATCAATAAAAACTGCTGTTTCTGAAATTATAAAAACTTCAGGAAGGTTAGATGTTGTGATTAATAATGCAGGTGTAGGAATTACCGGTCCTTTGGAAGAGATCCCGATGGAGGAAATCAAGAATAATTTTGAAACCAATTTTTTTGGTCCGATCGAAGTGATGAAGGCTGTTTTGCCACAAATGCGTGAACAAAAATCAGGTCTGATTATCAATATTACCTCGATTGCTGCTTATATGGGATTGCCATACCGAAGTGTTTATTCGGCATCAAAAGGAGCTTTGGAACTGATTACAGAAGCTTTGCGAATGGAAGTAAAACAATTTGGAATTGAGATTACCAATGTTGCTCCGGGTGATTTTGCTACGAATATTGCATCGGGACGATATCATGCACCTGTTGTAAAAGGTTCGGCTTATGAAAAAGTATACGGTGAGACACTTGCAACAATGAATGAGCATGTAGACGCAGGAAGCAATCCGAATGAAATGGCAGAGGCTGTTTATAAAATCATGCAGGAAAAGAGTCCAAAAGTGCATTATAAAGTAGGGGTTTTTATGCAGAAGTTTTCAATTGTTTTAAAACGTGCGCTTCCGGACAAGGTATATGAAAAAATGCTGATGAATCATTATAAATTGTAGAGTTATGGATAAGGTTACTGAATTTTTACCAAGTATTTTAGGGATTCTGTTTTTAGTTTTTGTCTGGTTTATTGTTCGAAGAATACTGAGCTCAATAAGTGATAAAATCAATAATTCTGAAGTTTATAAAGAAGATACTTTAAGGGTTTTAGAAGAAATTAGAGATGAATTGAAAGAATTGAACAAAAACAATTCTTCGAAGTAATTTTAAATTGTAATTTTGCCCCGGCTTTGCGTGAGGGGGTGAAGCGGCATCCTTTTTGTTTTTTCTTTAAAAACAAAAAGATACAGCGGAACACCCGACCCTTGGGGCACGCCCAAATTATGAACACAATTAAATAAATATAATTATGAAATTTTTTATTGATACAGCTAATTTAGCTCAGATTAAAGAAGCACAGGCATTGGGTGTTTTGGATGGTGTAACGACTAATCCGTCATTGATGGCAAAAGAAGGAATTACAGGAAAAAACAACATTTTGAAACATTATGTTGATATCTGTAATCTTGTTGATGGTGATGTAAGTGCTGAAGTAAATGCGCTGGATTTTGAAGGAATGGTGAAAGAAGGTGAAGAATTGGCTGAATTGCATGAGCAGATCGTAGTAAAATTGCCTATGACAAAAGAAGGGGTAATGGCTGCAAAATATTTTTCTGATAAAGGAATTAAAACTAATGTAACACTTGTGTTTTCTGCAGGTCAGGCTTTATTGGCAGCAAAAGCGGGAGCGACTTACGTTTCGCCTTTCATTGGTCGTTTGGATGATGTTTCTACAGATGGTCTGAATTTGATTCAGGAAATTAGAGAAATCTATGATAACTACGGATATGAGACTCAAATCTTAGCTGCTTCTGTACGTCACACAATGCATATTGTAAACTGTGCTAAAATTGGTGCAGATGTTATGACAGGACCATTGTCTGCTATCGCTGGATTGTTGAAACATCCTTTAACAGATATCGGATTAGCTCAGTTTGTAGCTGATTTTGAGAAAGGTAACAAATAGTTTACTTTTTAAATAAACAATTAAAATCGTCATTTTCAGCAGAAACATGGCGATTTTTTTTTATTTTTATGTGTCTCAAAAAGAACTACATATGGAAAAAGGTATTCTTATTTTAGCATTTTTGTTTGTTAGTATGGCATCCAACGCACAGGCTAGTGTGCTCAAAGGAGTAAATGAAGCCGGTGATGTAGCCACTTTTGAATTGGATTGTACAGTTAAGTTTCAGACACTGGCAAAAGGACTGCGTTACAATATTACCCGTCATGAGTTTAAAGGACCTGAACTCAAGAATATTTACAGACTGCTTTTAGTTATGGACGGATTTTATTCACAGACACCGAATAAGGAATTGACTATTTCTGCTGTACTAAATGACGGAACAGAGATTGAAGCCCGAAAAATAATTGAAGAGGATGGTTTTTTTGATGGCGCCTGCACTTTAAAAATTAAAGATCCTCAGGCACTTTTGACAGCAAATATTGACAAAGTTATTGTTCATGCTGATAAAGATGTGGTGTATATGCTGACCGAAAAAAATAAAGCTATTTTTAAGAAAAACTTAAATGCGATTATAACGGCAAAATAGAATTTCAAAAAAACAATAAAAAAATTCCAAATTCCAATTTTATCGATCATTGGAATTTGGAATTTTCTATTTATTTACTTACTTTTATGATTTAATGACCTCCGCCACCACCTTCAACATGGTTAATGCCTTGTTTTTTTAATATTTTAGGGCAGTAATAGCCGTAGAATCCTAAATAAGCGAAACCAATAAGCGGAACAATATAAGAGAAATGTGTCCATGTGATTCCGAAAATACCATTTGGACTTGTTATGTCGATATCACAGATTCTTCCCTGTATTAATGGGATAACTCCTCCTCCAAGAATCATCATAATCAGGAATGAAGATGCTTTACCAGTATTTTTTCCTAATCCTGCAATAGCCAGATCGAAAATTGAAGGCCACATGATTGACAGGAATAAGCCTCCTGATATAAGAAAGAATTTAGCAATTTCGGTATTTGTGCAAACCAATCCAATAAGCATCATGGTTACGCCTGAAAGACCGAAAAGCATTAATGTTTTGCCTGCGTTTTTTCCTCCAACGAAACTTACAGCTATGAAAATTAAAATCCAGACAGGGTAGATGTAAAATCCGGAAACATCATGACCTGCAAATATGTTGGCTCCAATAATAACAGCAAATCCTAAAGCCGGAACAATGAATTTAAGAGCTGTAACAGCCACTTTTGGTAAATCAAATACATTGACCCCACCGTTCCAGCGACCAATCATTAAACTTCCCCAATAAAGAGCTATAAAAGGTGCAATAGCATCTTCAAGAATGTTTCCAAACTCTGAAGTATGAAGTAAAGCCGGTAAATTACTAATGATGGTTACCTCCGTTCCAACATAAATAAAAATAGCCAGCATTCCCAAATAAAGTTGTGGGTAGTCTAAAATATTGAATTTTTCATGAGCGTGTTTGATTATTGCTTCTTCCTCTTTTTCGGGATCTTCAATTTTAGAGAAGTTCATAAAAACTGCCACAGCAATAAAAGCCAGTCCGAGTATAATGAAGGGTAATTTGATGTCTTCTAATGAAAGTGCTGTTTTTTTGTTATCTCCCATTCCGAATAAAGCGATTCCCAGTAAAATAGCACCAATTGTTGTTCCAAAAGAGTTTACACCTCCGGCTAAAGTTAGGCGATGTGCGCCTGTTGTTGGGCTTCCCATTTTGATGGCTAAAGGATTTGCTACAATCTGTTGAATCGAAAATCCTAAACCCACAGTAAATAAAGCCGTTAAAAAGAATGGGAAGCTTTCCATTGAAGCAGCAGGAACAAATAAAAAGGAACCTACGGCAGAAAGGATTAAACCGGCTGAAAGTGTTTTTTTATATCCAAATTTTTGTAAAACATCAACTTTTAGGGATACTAAAAAGAAAATTATCGAGCCTACAAAATAGGCAGCATAAAAGGCCCAGGCTACTAATTGTGACTGAACCTGCGATAAAGTAAAAACTTTTTTGAATACGGGGATTAAAATATCATTGGCAGAACCAACGAAACCCCAAAAGAAGAAGACAATTATCAACGAAATGAATTGTCCCCACTTGGTCTGTACATTTTCTGAATTCATAATTTAATTTAGTTTTTTTTATGTTTTTAGTGGTTTTGAAAGACGTAAATATATTTGTTACAATTATCAAAAAAAAATATAAAAGCATAAAAAATGCAGAAATTATACAAACAGCACAATTTATTCAACAATGTGTTATTTTTTTAAGAATTACGATATCGATTAAGTAAAAGTTATTCCAGGATTTTACTCTTAACATCCTTGCTGTAATTTCTTCCAATTGGAATAGTGTAAGAGTTTATTTGTATTTTGTTTCCTTCAATTGATTTTACTTTATTAAGAGCAATCACATAGGATTTGTGAATACGCAAAAATTTGTCATTAGGTAATTCTTCAGAAAGTGAAGTAATTGATTTATGGGTAATATAAGTTTTATCGGGAGTAACAATTTTGATATATTCCTTCATTCCTTCGACAAAAAGAATCTCTTCAACACCAATTTTGATCATTTTTTTATCGACTTTGATAAAAATATGTGAATCACCTTTGGCTATTTCTGTTTTAATATTGTTTTTTAAATTGTATTCGGTGGCAATTTTATTGATGCATTTAATGAATCTTGGCAGCGGAATAGGTTTTACCAGATAATCCAGAACGTCAAGATCATAGCTTTCAGCCGCAAATTCCCTAAAAGCGGTTGTGATTATGACTTTTGTTTTGTTTTCGATTAAGCTGATTAATTCAAAACCGGTCATCATAGGCATGTTGATGTCCAGAAAAACGGCATCAACAGGAGTACTGTTTATAAAATCGAGTGCTTCTAAAGAATTATTGAATGTGCCTATAATCTCAAAGTCAGGAAAATTTGTAAAGTAATTTTGTAAAACTTTGATAGCTAAAGGTTCATCATCGATTAACAGGCATTTAATCTTCATTATGAATAGGTATTTGCAAACTTATTATATAGTAATTCAGCTTTGTTTTGTAATGCAGGCTAAAATTATTTTTATAAATCAATTTCAGTCTTTTTTTTGTGTTGACTAATCCAATACCGCTTTTTGAATCATTTTTTTGTGAAATTACAAAATTATTGAGGATTTCAAAATGCAGTTTAGAGCCAACAGCTTTACAGTTTATTTTAATTTTCAGGTTTTTGTTATGCAGCCCACCATGCTTAAAGGCGTTTTCAACTAATGAAATATAAATTAAGGGGGGAACTTTGATATCTTCAATATCACACTCCAAATTAATGGTGACCTCCACATTTTCAAAACGGAGCTTTTCAATTTCGATATAATTCTGGATATAATCTATTTCCTTTATCAGAGGGACAAATTTGGTTCCTTTTACATCATACAATACATATTCCATCAGGTTTGATAATTTCATGATTACATCCGGAACCTTGTCTGAAGATTCTAAGGATAAAGCATATAAATTATTTAATGTATTGAAGAAAAAATGAGGCTGAATCTGATTCTCAAGGTATTTGAGTTTTATTTTAAACTGATTTTCTCTTAGCGACCTGTTTCTTTCTCTTTCACGAAGCCAGGTTAATGTCAGGTATACAGATGATGCCATGGCGAGAACATACAACTCGCCAATACATACAGCTACGATATGGTTTATTTCGAAAGGATGATATTCGCGATTTGCTTCGGGCCAGATGTTTTCGGAAACGATATAATACGTCAGGGCTGTTTTTAGTAAATAGACTGCAAAAAGACTTGCTAATAATGCAATCGTATACTTAATGTATTTCTGTTTCAGGACATAACGACGGACTAAAATAAAAAGGTTAAAATAAACCAAAGGAATGTGAAGAGAAAATTCAATCAGATTCGATTTAAATGAATATTCGTAGTCGTTAAAATAAGCGCCCCATCTTAAAAAATTGAGAGTGAAATAACTGCCCCAGAACCAGATATGATTTCGAAGTTTAATGTCAAAGTTTAATTTTTGAATTTCGCTCAACTTTAGGAATGGTTTGGGTTTAGAAGCAGTTTGTTTTGGTTATGCAACTTTAAACAATTAGTTGATAAAACGCAATTTTTTTGAATAAAAAATTATGCAAAGTGATTTTTTGTATGTTTTTTTGTTTATAAAACGTTTTCGTAAAACGGATTATTGATTGTTTTATGTCGTTCGTTTAAAGTTTGATGTAGTTTGTATAAATTATTTTTTTTAACAATACCTTAAGAATAATTTTACCTCATAACTAACAAAATAAATAAACATGAAAAAAATTCTATTAATCTTTATGATTGTTTTTACAGCGCAGGTTTCGCTTGCTCAGGTAAAAAATGTCAAAGGTTTGATTACAGATTCAAATGGGGTGCCGTTACCAGGGGCATCTGTTGCTGTACAAGGGGGGCAAAAAGGTGCGACTACCGATTTTGACGGTTTGTATACAATTGAAGCGCAAAAAGGACAAACACTGGTTTTTACCTATGTAGGCCTTGAAACACAAAAGATCGTTGTTGGGGAGGCAGCAACAATTAATGTGAAAATGCTGCAGGCGGCTTCAAATACATTAAATGAAGTTGTGGTAACGGCATTAGGTATTAAAAGACAGAAAAAAGAACTAGGTTATGCGGTTCAGGATCTTAAAGGAGAACAATTAAACAAAGTTATTACTACGAATGTGGCTACCGCTCTTTCCGGAAAGGTTGCCGGTGTTGATGTTTCTATTCCGGCCACGGGAGTAGGTGGATCAACAAGGGTTATTATTAGAGGAATTTCAAGTATTGGTGAAAGCAATCAGCCACTTTATATTGTAGATGGAGTGCCTATTGATAATTCAGGTTTGAACAATGATACTGCTGCAACAAGTAAATGGTTTGACGGAAGAGATAACGGAGACGGAATTTCGAGTATTAATCCAAATAATATTGAAAGCTTAACAGTACTAAAAGGAGCTGCGGCAGCTGCATTATACGGATCAAGAGCCCTAAACGGTGTTATCCTTATTACAACTAAAAAAGGTAGCAAAGGCAAATTACAGGTTGAACTGACAAGCGGTGTAAGTTTTGACAGGGTAAATGCAAAATATGCTGATTATCAGTCTGAATATGGTTCAGGATCAAACGGAGCTTTACCAGATCCAACAAAAGCACCTTCTGAAATATATAACTATACTACAAGTGCCTGGGGACCTAAATTTTCTGAGAGTGTTGGGCAGCAGATAAAAATATTTGATGGTTCTATGAAGCCGTATGCGAAAGTAGAGAATAATATTCAGGATTTTTTCCAGACAGGAGTTACGCTTTCAAACGGAATCTCATTATCGGCAGGAAGTGACAATGCATTTGTTCGCTTCGGATTTAACAATCTGACAAATGATGACGTTATTCCGGAATCTGGTTTAGAAAGAAACGATGCAAGTTTAAACGGAAGAATAAAATCGGAGAAATTTACTTTGGATGCAAACGTAAATTACATGGTCGAAAATACTCAGAACAGACCAGGATTAGGGGATTCTCCAAATAACGTTGGTTATTCATTAAGTTCATTAGCTCCAAGTTTTGATCAGGCATGGCTGAAACATTATAAAAATGAAGAAACAGGCCAGATTTATCCATGGAATAATAATGTGTACCAATTGAACCCGTATTTCACTACACAGGAAAATCATAACTCATCTGTAAAAAATCGTTTTATAGGTAATGTTACAGGAACTTATCAGTTGAAAAACTGGGTAGCATTGACTTTTAGAACCGGTTTAGACAGCTATGCTTTCAGTTCAAAAGATTTTATGGAAGCAGGAAGTACATGGCCAGGAAGAGATGAAGGATATTTAGGGTTAGATAATATAAATGTTTCAGAGATGAACACGGATATTATTGCTACTTTCAGCGATATAAAATTAGCTACAGACTTTACTTTTTCAGGAATTTTAGGAACAGGAAGAAGAGATTTTAAAAGAGAACAAAATTCAAGATTCGGTACTAAAATTATTGAGCCGGGTACAGAATACATCAGTAATTTTGTAAATCAGACTGAGAATGCTCCTGTAGTAACGAGAACCAGAACTAATTCGGTTTACGGATCTGCAAAATTTGATTACAAAGGATACTTATATGCTGAGTTTACAGGAAGAAACGACTGGTTCAGTGTGATCAACAAAGATGCTTTTTATCCTGCAGCTTCGTTAGGTTTTATTTTCTCTGATGCTTTAAATATCCAGAATGATACATTCAGTTACGGAAAATTCAGAGCTTCATGGGCACAGGTTTCAAATGCACCCGGAGCGTATAAAAATGCTTTAAATTATACTACCTTTTCATCTTATGACGGACAAAGTGTTGTTAATATTAAAAATTCTGCAGCACCAAATGCTAATTTGACTTATCAGTCTAAAACAGGAGTTGAGTTTGGGGTTGAAACAGCATTTTTTAAAAACAGATTAAAAGCAGATATTACAGTTTATCGCGAAGATACTGCTGATCAGACTCTTGATTTAGCATCATCTGCTACATCAGGATATGAATTCCTTTCGGTAAACGCAGGACAACTACGAAATGAAGGTATTGAGATTTTCTTATCAGGGACTCCAATTAAAACGAATAACTTCGAATGGGGAATTGATTTGAACTTCTCAAAAAACAAAAACTCAATTATCTCTTTACACCCGGATATCAATACGTACGCTATTTCTGAAGCTCGTTGGGCCGGAGCGGCTATCGTAGCTCAGGTTGGAGGTCAATACGGAACTATCATTGGAAAAGATTTTCTAAGAACACCTTCTGGAGAGAAGATTGTAGATGCAAATGGTTTGCCTATGTTTACAGATTCTAAAGTGGCTTTAGGAAAAGGACTTCCTGATTGGGCTGCCGGTTTAACAAACAGATTTTCTTATAAAGGAATAACACTTCAGTTTTTAATTGATATGAAATTTGGAATGGATGTATATTCTATGACAAATTCATTAGCTGCACAAAAAGGACTTTTGGATGTGACTACAGAAGGAAGAGATGCTTACAACCATGCAAGAGCAGAAGCAATTGCAAACGACCCTAATTTTAGTCAGTCAACATGGATCCCAACTGCGGGTTATGTTGCACAAGGTGTAGTGAATACCGGAACTGCTGCTAATCCTGTATACGTAGAAAATACAAAACCTGTAAACCCTCAGGATTATTGGAATACTGTTTTCAACAATACACCGGCACCTTTTATTTACGATGCTTCTTATGTAAAACTAAGAGAGATAAGCTTAGGTTACAGTATTCCAAAAAGTGTTTTTGGAGGAGCAAAAATTAATTCCATTTATGTATCTGCATTCGCAAGAAATTTATTGACTTTTAATAAGGATTTACCAAACGTTGATCCGGAGTCTATGTATACTTCCGGAAATGGGCAAGGATTTGAATATGGCTCACTGCCATTCAGACAATCGTATGGTTTTAATATTAAAGTAGGATTCTAAAAAAAGAAATTATGAAATTTAAAAATATAATACTAGCCATAGCCATATTGTTTACTGCAGTTGGCTGTACCGAAAATTTTGATGAACTGGAAAAAGATCCGGTTGCATTGTCAGCAAATCCTGCAGGACAGCTAACATTTACCCAATTGTGTATGTCAGGAGACGGATACTACCAATGGAGAGCAAACCTGATTTATTCAGGAGGATTTGTACAGCATTATTCCGGTGCCTGGAATCAAACAGAATATGGCAACAAATTCAAGAAAAGTGATGACTACGCAACAGCAATCTGGAGAAACGGTTATGCAAATGAGCTGAAAAATGTTGTAGATATTTTGGATAAAACCAGTGGTAATCCTGCTATGGTAAACATGAATGCTGTAGCAAAAATTATGAAAGTGATGGTGGCACAGCGTTTAACTGATCTTTATGGGGATATTCCTTATTCTCAGGCAGGAAAAGGATTCTCAGAAGGAATTGTAACACCAAAATATGATACTCAGGAAGAAGTTTATACAGCCTTTTTTAGTGAATTAGATGAAGCATACAATCAGTTAAATGCAGGAGGTGGTTCTGTTAAAGGAGATTTGTTTTATAATGGTGATATTTCAAAATGGAAAAAACTGGCTAATACACTAAGACTACGTTTAGGAATGAGACTTTCTGAAGTAAAACCACAAGAAGCAGAAAAACAAGTAAAAGCAGCTTTACAAAATGGTGTTTTTGAGAGTAATCTTGACAACTGTATCATGAAACACTTAGATGCTACTTTCAGTGATAATCCTGCAGCTATCGATTTTAGAGGAAACGGTTTGGCTTATGCTTTTGTAGGTAATGAGCACGGAGATCATTTCAGTTCATTGGTAATAGATTATTTGAGAGACAACGGAGATCCTAGATTAACTATGCTGGCAACTCCTAAAACAACTTCTGCTTTGCCGGGAAAAGGTGGTCAGCCAGTTCAGCCGGGAGAAAAACTGTATGAGGGGGTTCGTCCGGGATCTTTTCAATGGGAAGTTCCGGGAGGGGCAACTGCAAGTTCAGGAATCCAGTCTTATTTTAAGCAAAAAACAACACCTTATCTGCATGTAAGTTATTCAGAAACACAATTATTATTAGCCGAGGCTGCTCACAGAGGATGGGTAACAGGTACTTCTGCTGCTGAATATTACAAAAAAGGAGTTGAAGCCGGTATCAAACAATTGTTGATCTACGGAGCAACTCTGCCATTTCAGACAGATATTGATGCTTATCTAAATGCTAAGCCATTAGTGGCAGGAACAGAAAAAGAGCAAATAGGAACACAGCTTTGGATTACATACATATTCAACAGTATCGAAGCGTATTCTAATCAGAGAAGAACCGGATTCCCGCATTTATTGCCAATAACAAATCCTGATTCAGAAACAGGAGGTGTTGTACCAACCCGCTTGTATTATCCTAACGATGAAATGCAGAAAAATGAAACGAATTATCTGGATGCATTGTCAAGAATGGGAGGAACAAATGACTGGCTGAATAAAGTTTGGTGGGATGCCAACTAAAAAATAACCCCAAAATATAAAGTTATGCCTAATGAGGTGTTATTTTTATTCTGATAAATTAAAAACGTTTTAAATTAAAAATAATGATAAAAAATAAAGCCTTATTAGGTATCCTTTTCTTTATTGGTTCACTTTTTTCATCTTATAGCTGTTCTAAGGAGAACGATACAGAAATTGAGAATCCAAAAAGTAAAACTGCCAGAGTTGTAGGTTATCTGTTTTCGGATAATTATAATAAAATAAATTCTATACAGTTTTGCAAACTTACACATTTGAATTTGTCATTTGCAAACCCGGATAAAGAAGGAAATTTAATTTTTGACGTTGATATTGATGCTGTTATTAAATATGTAAGAACTATCAATCCTAAAATCAAAATAAGTATTTCAATCGCTGGCGGAGTTATATCGGCAGAGCAGGCGGCCAACTGGTCAAAGCTTATTGATAAACCGGAAAACAGGCCTGATTTTATAAAAAAGATAGTCAGTTTTGTTGAAGTTCATAAATTGGATGGTGTTGATGTGGATCTGGAATGGGATGCAGTCACGACGGGTTACAGTGGTTTTGTTATTGAATTAAAAAATGCCATAAAAAGCAAAAACAAGCTTATAACAGCAGCATTACCAAATAACACACGTTTTGCGAACATAAGCAATGAGGCCTTAAATGCTTTTGACTTCATTAATATTATGGCTTATGATATGACAGGTCCTTGGGCGCCTGAAAAACCGGGACAGCACAGTTCTTTTGATGACGCTAAACTGGGGATTGATTTCTGGAATAAACTGCAAAATGTCCCAAAAGATAAACTAACACTCGGGGTTCCTTTTTACGGGCATAATTTCACAGAGGCAATAGTTACCAGTCCCTCTTACGGACAAATTGTAGCTTCTGGGAAACAGTTTGCAGATCAGGATGAATGGGGCAAAATTTATTATAACGGAAGACCAACGATTGAGCAAAAAGTACAGCTGGCATCAGAAACCACAGGCGGAATTATGATTTGGGAAATTTCCCAGGATTCGTTTGATGAATATTCTTTATTAGATGTAATTCACAAAAAATACACAAAACTAGGTTTTATTACCACAGATTTATGCGGTAACTAAAAGCCGCCTGTAAAATATGCAAATCTTTACTGTATAGAAGTTCTTTTTTTATTGTACAAAACGTGTTATTGACCGAATAGTGTTGTTCGTTTAAAACATTGAGCAGTTTGTATAAATAATTTTTTTGAGGAATCCTTTAAAAATAAATTTGCAGAAAAGAATAAAAGTAGGGTTGGTGAGTGTTAAGGATGGGTTACTTAGCGTATTACGAAAAGTCTTACTTTTATAAATAATAGTATCAAAAAAAGAAAAAAAATGAAAAGTGCTTTAGAAATAAAACCTGATATCAGCTATAAAAGTGCAGGAAAATTTGAAGAAACAAGATTTGAAAAAATTCATAATGAAATCTTCAAAAGTTCAGCAGAGGCTTCGGTAATTGTAGCGCAGGAAATCGCACAGTTAATCAGGGCTAAACAAGAAAAAAACAAAACTTGCGTATTAGGTTTGGCAACGGGTTCTTCTCCTATAAAAGTGTACGAGGAATTAGTGAGAATGCACAGAGAAGAAGGACTAAGTTTTAGCAATGTAATCACTTTCAATCTGGATGAATATTATCCGATGTCAAAAGAGAGTAATCAGAGCTATCACTATTTTATGCATCAGCATCTTTTTAATCATATCGATATTGATCCTGAGAATGTTAATATTCCAGATGGTACAGTTGCAATTGATGAATTAAATCAATACTGTATCGATTATGAAATGAATATCAAAAGAGCCGGAGGCCTCGATTTTCAGTTGTTAGGTATTGGTCGTACGGGACATGTAGGTTTCAACGAACCGGGATCACATATTAATTCAGGAACCCGAATCATTACACTGGATCATATTACACGAGTAGATGCTTCGTCAGATTTTAATGGTATTGATAACGTTCCTAAACGTGCGATTACGATGGGGGTTTCGACTATTATGAGATCTAAACGAATTGTATTGATGGCCTGGGGACAAAACAAGGCAGATGTTATCAAAAGAACCATTCAGGGAGATATCAGTTCTGAAGTTCCTGCTACATTTTTACAAAATCATCCTAATGCGACTTTTGTTTTAGACCAGTCCGCAGCCTCTGAATTAACACGTTTCAAGACACCTTGGTTGGTAGGAGAATGCATCTGGACACAGGAATTAAAAAGCAAAGCGATTGTCTGGTTGTGTCAAAAAACAAAACAGTCGATTTTAAAATTAACAGACCGTGATTACAACAATAACGGAATGTCAGATCTTTTGGCTTTGGAAGGTTCTGCTTATGATTTGAATATCAATATGTTCAATGTATTGCAGCACACCATTACCGGATGGCCGGGCGGAAAGCCAAATACAGACGATTCGCATCGTCCGGAAAGGGCAAATCCTGCCAAAAAACGAGTAATACTTTTTAGTCCGCATCCTGATGACGATGTGATTTCGATGGGAGGAACTTTTTCAAAACTCATAAAACAGGGGCATGATGTACATGTTGTGTATCAAACCTCCGGAAATATCGCGGTTACAGATGATGAAGCGCTAAAATTTGCTGAGGTATGCAATGATTTTGTAGGTGATGCCGATCCTAAAATAAATTTCAAATCGGTAATTGAATTTCTGAATAACAAATCAGAAGATCAGGTAGATTCTTTAGAAGTCCGAAAATTAAAAGGGCTGATTAGAAGAAGAGAATCTTATGCAGCGACAAGATACATTGGACTGAAAGATGAAAACACACATTTCTTAGATCTTCCTTTTTATGAAACAGGGCAGGTTAAAAAGAATCCACTGGGTCTCGAAGATATTGCTATTGTAAAGGATATTATCGCTAAAATAAAACCACATCAGGTATTTGCAGCAGGAGATTTGGCTGATCCACACGGAACACACGAAGTTTGTCTGAATGCCATATTTGCTGCATTAAAAGAGCTTAAACCGGAACCATACATGAACGATTGCTGGTTGTGGTTATATAGAGGGGCGTGGCACGAATGGGACATTCACGAAATTGATATGGCCGTTCCGCTTTCTCCGTCAGAAGTACTTTTGAAACGCCATGCGATTCTGTATCATCAGTCTCAAAAAGACAGGGTGATGTTTCAGGGCAATGATTCAAGGGAATTTTGGGTTAGGGCAGAAGACCGTAACAAAAATACAGCCGTGCTGTACGATGAATTAGGTCTGGCAGAATATGAAGCTATTGAAGCTTTCAAACGTTTTGATTACTAGTTTATTTAAGATTTGGTTTTAGAATCAAATCGTATAATTCAGATTGATTTCAACGGATAGTGAGGGTCAATAGAGATCATTCTGGATTTTTTTTAATACCATGTTACTCAGTTGGTAGCATGTTCAAACTAAAAAAAATATGAGATATTTAATAATCCTGTTATTTGCGGGTTTGACTGTTGGTGCTCAGACGAAAAAAGAGCAGCTCAGTCTTATGCCCTGGCCTCAAAGTATAGTTTTAAACGACGGGAATTTTACTTTAACCAAAAAATTTAAAGTAAACATTACCGGAAATCCGAATTCAAGAATTTTTGGCGGTGCAACCCGTTTTTTACGACGTTTAGATGGCAGAACCGGTATTTTTTTCGAACAGGGTTTTATTACAAAATTAAATGAGGTTCCAACAGCAGAACTTCAGATCAATTGTACCAAAAGCGGAAAAATAGGTTTATATGAAGATGAAAGTTATCATTTAGACATCAAACAAAACAAAATTACGTTGAATGCAACCAGTGATTTAGGAGCCTTACACGGTCTTGAAACATTATTACAGTTGTTGCAAAACAATGGTTCATCGTTTTATTTTCCGAATTCGCAGATTTCAGATTTTCCAAGATTTATCTGGAGAGGTTTAATGATTGATGCTTCAAGACATTTTCAGCCGGTAGATGTTATCAAAAGAAATCTTGACGGACTGGCTGCTATGAAAATGAATGTTTTTCATTGGCATTTAGTTGATGATCAGGGCTGGAGAATCGAAACAAAAAAACATCCAAAACTAATCGAATTAGCTTCAGATGGACTCTATTACACGCAAGAAGAAATCAGAAATATAGTAAAATATGCTGATGAACGCGGTATTTTAATTGTTCCCGAAATAGATGTTCCTGGGCATGGTTCTGCGATTTTGACGGCTTATCCTGAAATTGGGAGCAAAGTGATTACGCTTACCGGTGGAACTTCAGAAAAAAATATTCAGGGAACAGCAATTGCAACCTACGGAATTGAGAGAAATGCGGGTATTTTTACGCCTACATTAGATCCTTCAAATCCCAAAACTTACCAATTGTTGAGCGAAATTTTTGATGAGGTTTGTCCGTTGTTTCCGGGAGCCTATTTTCACATTGGAGGTGATGAAAACGAAGGGAAAGACTGGGATGCCAATCCGAAGATTCAGGCATTTAAAAAGAAACACAACTTAAAAACCAATCACGAATTACAGACTTATTTTACGATGCAATTGGTTCCGATGCTAAAAAAACACGGAAAACAACTGATGGGCTGGGAAGAAATTCTAACCAAAGATTTGTCAAAAGAAGCTATTGTTCATTCGTGGAGAGGGCCAAATGAAGGTGTTTTACCGGGTCAGTCTTTAGTTGAAGCAGTAAAAAAAGGGTATAAAACAGTGTTGTCAAATGGCTATTATATTGATTTGATGTATCCGATTGAAAGTCATTATTTAACTGACCCAATGCCAAAAGATGCTAATTTATCTGCCGAAGAAAAAGCAAGAATTCTGGGCGGAGAAGCCACAATGTGGACAGAACTTGCATCACCGGCAACAATTGATTCAAGAGTGTGGCCAAGGACGGCAGCAATTGCAGAAAGATTCTGGTCTCCTGAAAATATTACCGATGTTGCTGATATGCGTAAACGCCTTGAAACCGTTTCGTTCAGATTAGAGGAATTAGGACTGACACACATTCGCAACAAAGATGTGATTCTGAGAAATATTGCCAACAATCAAAACATAAAATCGCTAACTGAATTTTCAAATGTTTGCGAACCATTAAAAGGTTATACGCGAAATAAAGACGGCACAGAATACCAGACGTATTCTCCGTTAACACTTTTCGCAGATGCATGCACACCCGACGCAAAAGATGCTTTAGCTTTTGATGAAGCGGTAACGCAATATCTGGTAAATAAAACCCCAGAGAATAAAGAAAAAGTCACAGCATTTTTAAACAAATGGATTACAGTCAACAAAGAATTAATTGATTTGAGTGCCAATGCGCCTTTGGTACAGCCGATTTTGCCATTAGCGAAAAAATTAAGTGATGCATCACAGCAATTGCTGCTTCTGTTAGACAATAAATCAGGTTTAAAACCGGCCGATTTGAAAAGCCTGATAGAACAATGCAATACAAAAGACCACGCCGACGTTGAGCTTGCAGTTTATACAAGTTTTAAAAAGTTGATATAAAGTTTGAGTTAGTAATGTGTAGTTTAAGTTAAGTTTAATGATTATTTAATTGGTTTTGTCTCTGCCGGAAAAACAATCTGGCAGAGATAATTTTAACCAAATTAGTTTATTAAAAGTTTTAAAGAGAAATAGAAATAAAATATTGGGACGGTTAAAATTGAGTTTGGTTATTTATTTTTTAATCTAAATTTTATTTCAAGTAATGTGTCAGTTTTGGGTAATTTGTTATTTGGTTTTTACCCGAAAAAGAACATTGTAAACATGGCAATTCGTTGTCAGGTTTTTTAATTTTTATTTTTTTTTTCCAGATTTAAAATTTCCCGGTCAAAATCAGAAAGATATTCTCTGTCCTGGATAACTCTAAATTTATCAAATTCCATTTCGGCTTTAATTTTAGCTTCTAAATGTGTTACTTTTCCTTTTTCATTTAGAATTGGGTAGTTAGAAAGTTGTAGAAAATTATTCAAAAAAACGGTCCAGTCTTCCATTTGCATTACAATTTGTCTTTTGGCATAATTCTCGGCTAAGTCTAAGTAAGCAGAAACAATTCTGTTTAATTCCTGAAGATGTGCATCATTTAAATAATTCTTGGCAACACTTACATCGCTTTTCTGAATTTTTCCATTGGGAGCATCTTTCCATGTAGATAATCCCATATAGATTTTAGTAGCATCGGCTTCATTATAAATAATTTCGGCAGCTGTTTTACCCGTTATTGCCCAGTGTAATTTGTTCTGAACTGTTGCAAAAAATGTCTTTGTAGTAACATCGTCTTTGTCATAATTGGCCGAAAGTGCATAGATGTCGGTTATTTTTTGATAAAATCTCCTTTCAGAGGCACGAATTTCTCTAATGCGTTCCAGTAATTCTTCAAAATAATCTTTTCCAAAGGATTTACCGTTTTTCAGCATTTCATCATTTACAATGAATCCTTTGATGATAAATTCTTTCAGTGTTTTAGTTGCCCAAATCCTGAATTGAGATGCTTGTTTAGAGTTTACTCTGTATCCTACTGCTATTATTGCATCAAGATTGTAAAAATCAATTTCTCTGCTAACCTCTCTTTTTCCTTCAGTTTGAACTATCCGGATTTTCCGGTTAGTTGAATTTTTATCTAGTTCAGATGTGTTAAAGATATTTTGAAGATGTTCATTTATAGTTCTAATGTTAACATCAAATAATTGCCCCATAGCTTTTTGTGAAAGCCAAAAATTTTCATCTAAAAAAGTAACTTCAACATTTATATTAGATTCCGATGTCTGATATAGTAAAATTGGTGCCTGCATATTTATCTTTTTTTGTCGAAATGTGTTCAGGTAATTTGAATCTGAGAAGCTGAATTATTTAATCAGCCAAGATTTTAGCGAATATAGCTAATTTGAATAAATCATTTTTGAAACATTAATTTTTAAGTACTTTTGATTCTTAAATTATTCTATTAAATATCATGCATAAATTAATCCGCTTTATCATCCTGTTTTTAATCTTTACTTCTTGCACAAGTCAGACTAAATATGGTGATCCTGAAGTTGATCCGGCAAAGATTCAAAGTAAATTTATGGATTGGTGGGCATATCAAAGCAGAAATATTATGCTTTCACGGGATTATATTGCACTGGATGAATCCTCAAAAGAAATCTCAAAAAAAGTATTTTTGAATGCCCTGGCAAACGAAAGTTTTATCCCAATCCGATTAAAATCAGCTGATTCGGTTTATTGTTACAAACTGTTTAAAATCCTTCCAAAATCAGATACAAGTATCAAAGCAACGATTAATCAGGAAGCTTTTGATGCTTTAAAAAATTATGAGATGGAAGGAAAGCCTTTTTCGGAATTCTCCTTTAAAGATTTAGACGGAAATCTGATAACCAATGAGTCCATGAACGGTAAAATCGTTGTTATAAAGTGCTGGTACATTCATTGTGCAGCCTGTATCAAAGAGTTTCCAAAGGTCAACGCATTAGTTTCAAAATACAAAGACCGAAAAGATATTATTTTCATAAGTCTGGCCGAAGATACACCGGAACAGTTAAAAACATTTTTGGCTAGAAAAACACTTTCATATTCCGTTATTCCAAACATGAAAACGTATATGAATGAAAAACTGGATTTAAATGCTTTCCCAACGCATTTTATTTTGGATAAAGCAGGAGTAATCAAAAAAGTAGTTTCGAATTACGAAAGCCTCGAAGTCGCTTTGGAGAAAGAAAGTAAAAATTAAATTTTGCACCATTAAGATATTAAGTTTCATGAAGCAGAGCTTAATTTTCTTAATATCTTAATGGTGAATTTGCATCTTTGCAACTCTGAACCTTTTTCCTTACTTTTGCACCAAATTAATTAAAAAGACATTCATGTTAACAGTCAATAATTTATCAGTTCAGTTTGGTAAAAGAATTTTATTTGACGAAGTAAATACTACGTTTACTCACGGAAATATTTACGGCGTAATTGGAGCAAATGGAGCAGGAAAATCTACTTTCTTAAAAGTTATTTCGGGCGATATTGATCCAACTTCTGGTCACATTCATTTAGAGCCGGGAAAACGTATGTCGGTTTTGAACCAGAACCACAACATGTTCGACGAACATACCGTTTTGGAAACCGTTTTAATGGGAAATAAAGTACTGTATGCTGTTAAAAAGGAAATGGATGAACTTTATTTAGATTATAATGATGCCAATGCAGACAGAATAGGGGAGCTACAGGTTCAGTTTGAAGAAATGAACGGATGGAACGCCGATTCTGATGCTGCAGCGATGTTGTCTAACTTAGGAATCACTGAAGCAGATCATTATACTTTAATGAGCGATATGGAAGGAAAAATGAAAGTACGTGTGCTTTTGGCGCAGGCACTTTTCGGAAATCCTGATTTGCTGATTATGGATGAGCCTACCAACGATTTGGATTTCGAGACAATCGCCTGGTTAGAAAACTTCTTAGCAAACTACGAAAACACTGTAATCGTTGTATCTCACGACCGTCACTTTTTGGATGCGGTTTGTACACATATTTCTGATATTGATTTCGGAAAAATCAATCACTATTCAGGAAACTATACGTTCTGGTACGAGTCTAGCCAATTAGCAGCAAAACAGCGTGCACAGCAAAACAAAAAAGCAGAAGAGAAGAAACAAGAGCTGGAAGAATTTATTCGTCGTTTTAGTGCAAACGTGGCGAAATCGAAACAAGCAACTTCTCGTAAAAAAATGATTTCGAAATTGAATATTTCTGAAATTAAACCTTCAAGCCGTCGTTACCCTGCAATTATCTTTGATCAGGATCGTGAAGCCGGAGATCAGATTTTGAATGTAGAAAACCTTTCTGCTTCTGTAGATGGAGAAGTTTTATTCAAAGATATTAACCTGAATATGGCAAAAGGCGATAAAATCGTTCTTTTCTCTAAAGATTCACGTGCTACAACTGCTTTCTACGAAATATTAAACAACGAGCAAAAAGCAGATTCCGGAACTTTTGACTGGGGAATTACAACAAATCAAGCATACTTGCCAGCTGAAAATCATAAATATTTCGAAAATGATTTAAGTTTAGTTGACTGGTTACGTCAGTATGCTAAAACAGAAGAAGAGCGTGATGAGGTATTCATTAGAGGTTTCTTAGGGAAAATGATTTTCTCTGGTGAAGAAGCTCTAAAAACGTCAAGAGTTTTATCCGGAGGAGAAAAAGTGCGTTGTATGTTGTCCAGAATGATGATGGAACGTGCAAACGTTTTAATGCTGGATGAGCCTACAAACCACTTAGATTTGGAGTCTATTACGGCTTTCAACAACTCATTGAAAAACTTCAAAGGTTCTGTAATCTTCACAACACATGACCACGAGTTCGCGCAAACTGTAGGTAATAGAATCGTAGAATTGACACCAAACGGAGTTATCGACCGTTACATGACATTTGACGAATATCTTGATGATGAAAAGATTCAGGAACAGAGAAAAAAGATGTACAATCTTTAATCTGTAAATTACAATATTAAAAATCCCAAATTCCAATTAAAACAGAATTTGGGATTTTTTATGTTTTTACTTTTTGAAAACGCGGGCAAAGATCCAGATAATGATTACGATTATAAAAATCACGATAAAGATCCCGAATCCCATTCCGGCTTTAAAAATGTCTCCAACTAATTCGCAGCTTGTAAATGAAAATAGTATAAACAATACCATTAACAGTCTTGTAATTTTATTTTGCATGATTCTGAGTTTTTAAGTTCAGAAATAAAATTACTTAAGGAACAAGGAAAATGTGTTATACAATTTTTGCGAAAAGTTTTATGATTTGGATTATTTAGAAAGTTTCGCTTTTCGCAATTACGATGGTGTGAATTTCAGGACCTTCTGCTTTGGGATAATTTACTTCAAACAATTTTACAATCTCAAAATTATTTTCAAGAAGGCTGGTTTTTAAGTTTTCTAAAGAATGATAATAAAAATAAGTTCGGTCTCCGGAGCTTCCCGAAATAAAGCTTGATTTAGCAGGATCACCTTGTACAAAACTTAAGTATAAAACTCCATTATTATGAAGTATTTGAGCAGAGTCTTTTATTAGTTTCGAACAATCTGATTCGGACAAATAGGGTAAACAAAACCCGCACATAATGGCATCAAATTTTTCATTTAACTCATTCAGCTTTCGGGTATCGATTATTTTAAAATCAGCTGTGGGATTGTTTTTTTGCGCTAATTCGATCATTTTTGGTGCAATGTCGATGCCGGTGATTTTTAAATCAGGTCTTTTGGATAATAAATATTTGGTAATGTTTCCCGGTCCGCATCCAATTTCAAATACGTTTTGTTGATCTTTTAAAAGACTGCAAAAGAAATCATAAGTTTCATCATAGATACTCAGATTCATAAATTTGTCCTCATAAAGATTCGCAATTTTATTCCAGGTTTCAAAAGTTTCTTTGTATTTATCCATTTGTTTTTTAGACTGATTTTTTATTTACGTTCTACCAAATATAATTATTAGTTTTTTACGGATGCTAAACCTGTCGGGTAAAAACAGATGCCAGACTGAGTTCATTAGGTTTTGAAGAGCCATCGGCTCGGATTAATATTGTAGGGCCCCGGATTTTAATCCGATCTGAAATTCGGGATGAGGTAAAAAGAACCATTGGTTCGATACATATTATATGTTTATGAATATGAACCGTTCCGATGGAACTTTACGTATGGTCGTTCTCTTTTATAACGGATTGAAATCCGTTGCTACAATTTAGTTCATTCCTACGGAATTTTAATGTTCACTAAGTTGATATACTTTGCGTGCACGGAAAGAATTTCCGCGCTATCGTTGCACATATACGAGCGATCGGGATAATTATTTTTCTCATGAAATTTGGTGTATTTTGTTAATTTAAGCAAAAATGGATTGATTTTGATACGAATTTAATTAGCAGTTTCAAATATATTTTACGTGTTCGCTCGGTATATCTGTATTATCGGACTTTATACTATACTAAATATGATTTCAACTAATAGATGTTTTTTGAACTAATTTCTTTAAAAAATGGTTAAAATACTGTTAGTGATTTTAAAAATTTAAGATATTTTTGGTAAAAAAAATATCTATAAAATAAATTATGCAAAACGATATCTTTAATTTAAAAGCTTCAAGAATAGAAGTAGTTGATGCTCTGCGTGGTTATGCCGTTATGTCAATCATGTTGTTACATAATATTGAACATTTTGATTTCTATCATTTTCCTGAGCATTTGCCAAATTGGATGAAGGTTTTAGATAAAGGAATTTGGGAAACTTTGTTTTTTCTTTTTGGAGGTAAATCGTATGCAATTTTTGCTTTACTTTTTTGCTTTACTTTTTTTATTCAAAATCAAAATCAAGAAAAAAAAGGTAAAGATTTTAGGCTTCGTTTTGCTTGGCGTTTAGTATTGTTGGCTGGTTTCGGTTATATAAATACTATTTTTTTTGAAGGAGATATTCTGGTTTTATATGCTATTTTAGGAGGTATTCTAATTGTAACAGTTAAATTTAACAATAGACTTGTTTTAATGCTTGCTTTATTGTTGCTCTTACTGCCATTTGACTGGTATGTTTTTTTTGATGCTTTGTTGACACCTAATTATGTTGCACCCAAAAAAATGTCGTCTATATATTTTAAAGAAATGATGGCAGCACTAAAATCGCCTTCCTATTCCTTTTTGGAACATGCCAGAATAAATTTAACAATAGGGCGTAAAGCTTGTTTGTATTGGTGTTGGGAGAATACCCGATTTTTTCAAGCTTCAGCTTTGTTTTTGTTAGGGATGCTTTTGGGTCGGAAAGGATATTTTATAGCATCAGAAAACAGTTTTAATTTTTGGAAGAAAATAATTTTTTATTGCATTCCATTAACGGTATTATTGTTTGTTTTGAAATACAATGCCAAATATTTTTTTGAAAGCAAGGCTATTTTCAAAATTTTTAATATTGTTATGACTTCTTGGTCAAACGTAACTTTTATGTTTGTCGTGGTAGGTGTTTTAATTTTGTCGTTTTATCATTCTGAATTCATGAAATCCCTACTTTCTAAATTGATGCCTTTTGGAAAGATGAGCTTGACTTGTTATATCACACAATCTGTAATGGGGGCGTTTGTTTATTATCGGTGGGGACTTGGGTTGTATGAATATACTGGAGCTACTTATTGCTTTTTAATTGCTATTGTTTTGTTTAGTATTCAGCTCATTTTTTGTAAATGTTGGCTAAAAAATCATAAACAAGGTCCGTTTGAGTATATTTGGAGTAAACTGACTTGGCTGTCATTCAAGTCTAAAGAAAAATCAGTAATTATATAAGGAGTACTTTAAAAATCCTAAAATGGTTTTGTATATTTGCCCGACCAATCATTACAATTACTTATGAGCCAAAAAGTATTACTTAATTCAAAAGAAGTTACTATCATACTCCATCGTTTGGCTTGTCAGTTAATCGAAAAACATCTTGATTTTTCAGACACTATTTTAATCGGTATTCAGCCGAGAGGTGTCTTTCTTGCGGAGCGTTTAAAACAGATTTTAGAGAACGAATACAATACGCCTCAAATTTCACTGGGTTATCTGGATATCACTTTCTTTAGAGATGATTTTCGCAGAACTGAGAAACCTCTTGAAGCTAATAAAACGCAAATAAATTTTATAGTCGAAAACAAAAAAGTCATTTTTATTGATGATGTATTGTTTACCGGAAGAAGCATTCGTTCTGCCTTAACCGCAATTCAGTCTTTTGGAAGACCTTCAGAAATTGAATTATTAGTGTTAATCGACAGACGTTTCAGCCGTAATTTACCAATTCAGCCCGATTATCGAGGCCGTCAGGTAGATGCAATTAATGGCGAAAAAGTAAAAGTGAGCTGGAAAGAAAATGATGGTGAAGATGTAGTGCATTTGGTTACAAATTAGTTTAATCGGTTAACCGGTTAATTGTTTAATCGGAAGAAAAACGATTAAACGATTAAACAAATTAACGATTAAACAGTAAAAAAAACAGTTAAACATTAAACATGAAAGAATTAAGCGTAAATCATTTATTAGGAATCAAATATATCAACGAAAATGATATAAACCTGATTTTTGAAACGGCAGATCATTTTAAAGAAGTCATTAACCGACCAATTAAAAAAGTTCCTTCATTACGAGATATTACCATTGCCAATATTTTCTTCGAAAACAGTACAAGAACCAAACTCTCTTTCGAATTAGCTCAGAAACGTTTATCTGCTGATGTCATCAGTTTTTCTGCAGCTCAGTCATCCGTTAAAAAAGGAGAAACTCTGATTGATACTGTAAATAATATCCTTTCGATGAAAGTAGATATGGTTGTAATGCGCCACTCCAATCCCGGAGCGGCTTATTTTTTATCTAAAAATGTCAAAGCCAGTATCGTAAATGCCGGAGACGGAGCGCATGAACATCCAACTCAGGCTTTATTGGATAGTTATTCTATCAGAGAAAAACTGGGTGATGTTGCCGGAAAAAAAGTAGTTATTGTAGGCGATATTCTGCATTCGAGAGTTGCCTTATCCAACATATATGCTTTGCAGATGCAGGGCGCAGAAGTAAAAGTCTGCGGTCCAAAAACACTGATTCCGAGATATATCGAATCGCTTGGTGTTACGGTTGAACCGAATTTACGTAAAGCTTTAGAATGGTGTGACGTTGCCAATATGCTTCGTGTTCAAAACGAACGTATGGATGTGAATTTCTTCCCATCAACACGTGAGTATGCGCAACAATACGGAGTCGATAAACCGCTTTTGGATTCGCTAGGAAAAGAAATCGTAATCATGCACCCTGGACCAATCAACAGGGGAGTAGAGATTACATCTGAAGTTGCGGATTCTGATCATTCAGTAATTTTGAATCAGGTGGAAAATGGTGTTGCGATTAGAATGGCAGTTATTTATCTTTTGGCTTCTAAGATTCAGTAGTTTTCTTTTTGTTTCAAGTTTAATGTTTCAAGTTGTTGAAATGTGATGCCATCTTGAGTCCATTCGGCTTCGCTCAGGATAAACTTTGGTGAAGGGTTTTATGCAGAGAGTCTTTCTAATAAAGGGCTTTGACTCCGCTCAGCCTAACAACGTAACTTGAAACCTGAAACCTGAAACCTGAAACATCAAGTCCAAACCAGAAACAACAAAGAAAAAAACTTTGTACATTTGCCTTCAGAAATATCAATTTTTATATAAGCCCCACAAATTATAAAATGAAAGTAGATCAAAAAGGACATACCGTTACTATTAAGGATACTCAGGGAGATGTTAATTCTTTCCTTGAAAAAGTAACGCAGCAGTTTAAAACCTTTGAAAAACACAATATTATAATCGATTTATCTGCCGATACGACTTTGACAGAAAATGATTTGAAACTTTTTTTACCGCTTTCAAAACAGCAGAAAAAGTCAAAAAAATCGTTTGTAATTGTGGTTTCAGATCTTGATTTCAATGCAATTTCAGTTAAATTGACTGTTGTGCCTTCACTTTTAGAAGCACACGATATTATCGAAATGGAAGAAATTGAAAGAGATCTTGGATTCTAAAATTGATTTTAATTGTTTATTCGTTTAATTGTTTAATCGATTTGATTTAATTTTAGACAATTAAACGATTTACCAAATTAACGAATAAACATAAAATTGAAATTAACGATACTTGGCTGCTATGCGGCTACTCCCAGAACGATTACCAACCCAACTTCGCAGGTTTTAGAAATTAAAAACCGATTGTTTTTGATTGACTGTGGCGAAGGAACTCAGGTACAGCTTCGAAAAAACAAAATCAAATTTTCTAAAATCAATCACATCTTTATTTCGCATCTTCACGGAGATCATTTGTATGGATTGATTGGAACTATTTCGACTTTTTCCCTTTTGGGAAGAACAACCGATTTACATATTTACGGACCGAAAGGAATTAAAGAACTTATTCTGCTTCAATTAAAATTAACAGAATCCTGGACAACTTATTCCTTGTTTTTTCATGAATTAGAATCTAAAGAAAGTGAAGTGATTTTTGAAGATCAGAAAGTGATTGTAAAAACGATTCCGCTGAAACACCGCATTTATACCAACGGATATTTGTTTCAGGAAAAGCCCGCAGAAAGAAAGCTGAATATAGAAGCGGTACAGCAATATGATATTCACGTAGCATATTATCAAAAGATAAAAAACGGTGGTGATATTACGCTTGATGACGGAAGGGTAATTGAAAATGAGAAACTGTCTTTTGATCCGGTTCCGGCAATGAGTTACGCTTTTTGTTCAGATACAGTTTATAATGAAGCTATTATTCCGATCATCGAAAATGTAGATGTTTTGTATCATGAATCTACCTTTTTGGAATCAGAAGCTCCTTTGGCAGAAAAGACATTACATTCTACAGCAAAAGAAGCGGCAACGATAGCAGTGAAAGCAAATGTAAAGCAATTGATTTTAGGTCATTATTCGACACGATACGAAGGAATTGAACCTTTTAAAAAAGAAGCTGAAACCATTTTTCCGAATGTACTTTTGGGTGATGACGGGGTTTCGTTTGAATTTTAATTTTAAAGGTCCTGAGATTCTAAGATACTAAGGTTCTAAGTTTTCTTCTGAGAAACCTGAAACTTGAAACTTGAAACAAAAAAACTAAAACTATGAGCGATTTAAGCAATTATAGAAAATCATACGAAAAAAGCGAATTGCTTGAAACGACAATTCCTGAAGATCCGATTAACCTTTTTAACAGATGGTTTCATGAAGTGGAAGATTTTGGAGGAGTAGGAGAAGTAAACGCCATGACGGTTTCGACAATTGGACTAGATGGTTTTCCGAAGTCCCGTGTGGTTTTACTGAAGAAATATTCTGAAGAAGGCTTTATATTTTACACCAATTACAATTCTGAAAAAGGAAAAGCAATTACAGCTAATCCGCATGTTTGTCTATCTTTTTTCTGGCCTAATATGGAACGTCAGGTAATCATTAAAGGAATTGCCCAAAAAACGTCTGAAATTATTTCGGACAATTATTTTGATTCACGTCCGGACGGAAGCAAATTAGGAGCTGTTGTTTCAAATCAGAGCGAAGTGATTCCGTCCAGATCATTTTTGGAAGAAAAATTAAAACAGCTGGAAAAAGAATTTGAAGGAAAAACTATTTCAAGGCCGGAACATTGGGGCGGATTTTTAGTGACTCCTTTAGAAGTTGAATTCTGGCAGGGAAGACCTAACCGCCTGCATGACAGAATTCGTTATTTCAGTCAGTCTGATTTTACCTGGAAAATTGACAGGCTTGCACCATAGTGTAAGATTTTTGGTTGTTAAAATGCTTAAATTGTGCTTTTTATCGATTAATTTTGGTTGTTGAACGGTAATTTTGTTATTTTAAAACGATAATTAAATTATTTTATTTACAGATTTAAATAAGTTGCCCCACAATTTATTTACACACATGCAACCAATTTTATGAAAAAATGGCTTCAGGCAATGTTGCTTTTTGCACTTGTTTTTGTTTTTAATTCATGTTCTTCAGATTCAGCTGAAGGTATTGATGATTCTCAATCTAAACTTGTTACTGATTATACTTATAATGAATCAGAACTGGAAGCACTTGATTTGATAAACAAACATCGTCTAAGTATTGGACTAAATGCTTTAGAAAGAATAAATCATATTTCATACAAATCCGAAGAACATGATTTTTACATGATTGCCAACAAAGTGGTAAATCATAATGATTTTGTTGCAAGGTCAGAGAATATCACCAGTGTTTTAGGTGCAAAAAAGGTGGGTGAGAATGTGGCTTATAATTATCAAACTTCAGAAGCAGCAGTAAAGGCCTGGTTGGAGAGTCCGAGCCATAAACAAAATATAGAGGGCGATTATACCCATTTTGGTATTGCCATTAAAATTGATGCAGAAACAGGTAAAAAATATTATACCAATATTTTTGCAAAAATTTAGAAGAAAGTTAGTATTCAGGTTTAGTTATTAAAAGTCGTTGTAAGGTCATGTTTACAACGACTTTTTTTGAAAAAAAGCTACCCCGAAAGGTAGCTGAGGTTATTGGTTTTTGGTTATTTATAAAGCTGTAATAATAAATTCGCTTCTTCTGTTTGCCTGATGTTCTTCTTCTGTACATTTTACACCATCAGCGCATTGGTTTACAAGTTGTGTCTCACCGTAGCCTCTGCCGGTTAAACGGTTTTTTGCCACACCATTGGTAATAAGCCATTCTATGGTAGATTTCGCTCTTCGGTCAGACAAAGATTCATTGTATTTATGACTTGCTCTGCTGTCTGTATGAGAACGTATGTCCAGTTTCATTTTTGGATTATCGTTTAAAACATCTAATATTTTTTCTAAATCCAAAGCAGCTTCTTCTCTGATGTTAGATTTGTCAAGGTCAAAATAAATCATTTTTATACCAAAACATTTTCCTAAATCATCGCCAATTGCAACTTTACATTTAGCAGGTTCCAAAGCAATCGGAAGATTTGTTTTACCGGTTTTATCAGGTATTTTGATGCTTACTTCTTTGGTATTGTATTCAGGTTTTTCAGCTCTTACATAATACGTTTCGTCACATTCGACCTGAAAATTGTAATTTCCGGTTTCATCTGCGATGAACGTTTTTTTAAGATCAAGATTCCGGTCATACAAGCTAACTTTTGCCCCGGGCAAAATCATTCCGGTAGCTTCATCGGTAATAAGACCATATAATTCCTGGGCGCATTTTAATCGTCTTGTTTCTAAAAACTTATAGATGTCGTCAGAACCTTTTCCACCGTCTTTGTTGGAACTAAAATACCCTTTTCTTGTAGCAGTATCAATCGTATAGGCAAAATCATCTTTAGGTGAATTGATATCGGCACCCAGATTCTCGATATCACTAATGCTTCCGTCTGGTTCTATCTGACCTACAAAAACATCAAGACCGCCAAGCCCGGGATGTCCGTCTGAAGAAAAGTAAATTTCGTTTTCATCGCTAACATACGGAAATGTTTCTTTGCCTTCTGTATTAATCGATTTTCCTAGATTTTTAGGAGTTCCATACTCACCTTTTTCATTGATACTAACTTTAAAAATATCAGACTGCCCAATACTTCCGGGCATATCTGAAGTAAAATATAAAGTTTTTTCATCAGGACTAAGTGCAGGATGAGCAGTACTGTAATTGTTGCTGCTGAAGGGAAGTTCTCTAATATTAGTCCATTTGCCATTTTCGAGAGTTGCTTTGTAAATCTTGATAAAAGTAATTTTGTCTTCATTTTTTCCTTTTTTTCCATCTAAATAATTATTACGTGTGAAATAAATTGTTTTTCCGTCTTTTGTAAGTACGGGAGAAGATTCATGGAATTTAGTATTCAATGCAGTTTTGAATTTTTTTACTTTGGCAGAATCAACATCTGTAACATATAAATTGGTAAAATATTCGCCTGTCCATTTGTGTTTGCGATTCGAAAAATTACCGGTATCCCTTGCTGAAGCAAAATAGATTTTATTATTAGTCACAAAAGTGCTGTAGTCAGAATATTGGGAGTTGATGCCGGCGTCTTCAATATTATAACGACCTGAGTTGGCTTTGATTTTATCAAGGTAATTTACGTTTTCTTTATAAAGTCTGCCACGGTTGTCATCTTTGTATTTAGAATTAAATTCGTCAAGGATTTTATTAGCCTGTGCGGTTTGCCCTGTTGCTTTTAGAGATTGGGCATATCGGTAATAAAACTCAGATTCCGGACTTGGGTTCATGGCAAATAATTCTCCATACCATTTGGAAGCCCCTTCAAAGTCAGAATTAAAATAATAAGCATTCCCCAGTTTTTTAAACATGTCTTCAGATTTGTATCCTTTCCGGGCTACTCTCTCATAGGTCTTTATGGCATCGATATAAGCATAGCCATCGTATTTTTTATCAGCAGCGTTCACTTTCGATTGTTGGGAATAACATTTGAATGAAAAAACACTTACCATTGTGAAGCAAAGGAGTATAAAATTTTTCATAATAACTATTTTTAAAAGAAACGAGGAGTTGTCATTTTACCATTTTTGGTGACGAATTCATAACGCAGAAATATCTCGTGCGATCCTGAATTATAGTTACTCAGGTTGGTGGTTTCACGATCATAACCGTATCCGAGATAAAGACCGTCTGAAATTTGAAATCCAACCATAGCACTCAGTGAAGCACTCCAACGGTAAGCAACACCCACTACAAATTTGTCTATAAACATAAAATTGGCGGATACATCGACTTGTAGTGGGGCTCCTTCTACCATTTTGGTCAGTAAAGCAGGTTTGAATTTTATATATTGATATTTATCCAGATCAAAAACATAACCTGCAATAAAATAATAATTGATTTTATCTTTATAAATAGCAATGTCGTTGTCATTGTAACGATTTGTTTCTATAAAGTTTGGTACAGATAATCCCAAATAAGCTTTGTCTGAATGATAATAAATCCCGGCTCCTACATTTGGAGAGAATTTATTGTCAAAATCCTGAAATTGAGGATCTCCAGCTACATCCGGATTTAGTTTATTAACATCAAGATTAAACAAATTGGCTGTTCCTTTGATACCAAAAGACAGTTTAAAATCTGCAGATGTCTGAATAGTGTACGAAAGGTCAACGGAGATATTATTCTCATTTGTAGGTCCTATTTTATCGTTTACTAAAGAAAGACCGACTCCCAAATTACTGTTGTTTATTGGAGAATTTACAGAAATACAGCCTGTCTCAGGAGCGCCGTCAAGTCCTACCCATTGTGTACGGTATAAACCGAAAATGCTTAAAGCTCCACGAGAACCTGCATAAGCAGGGTTGACATTTATGGTATTGTACATGTATTGCGTAAATTGAGCATCCTGCTGTGCAAAACTTACCATGGATACAAACATAATAACGAAGGAAAATAATTTTGTTCTCATAGTAGATATTTTTTTTGCAATTATTACTAATGATTTTTATCACTGAAAATCCTTAACAATAAGCCCTCTATTCACTTACTCAAACAAGGATTTTGTATTGATTATTTTGTAATTCGGCGCAGGGGTGCACCGAATTACAAATAGTGTTTATTTTGATAAATAGAGATAACCGTCTTGTTTGTTAGTGTGTGCTACGTTGTTATTATCAAACGATTTGTAGGTTATGATGTAAAAGTATGTTCCGGTAGGCAGTCCTTCAGATTGTTTGATGGTAGTTCGGCCTCTGGAAGTTCCGTCAAAAGCGTTGGTGAGATTGTTATAATTAGTGGTTTCGAAAACCAATATTCCCCAACGATTATAGATTTCTACAGTATTTTCAGGATAACAGGTAGTCTGGTCAATATTATCAATTTTGAATAAATCATTTATACCGTCACCATTAGGAGAGAAAGCATTGTGCACTAATACTTTTTCACAAGCTAATACTCTACAGTCATCATTTACCAGTAAATTCAATGATACGCTTCTTGGACAATCTTCATTTGTTGTTTTATATTCAAATGTGTAACTGCCCAATGGAAGACCAAAAACAGTAAGGATGTTTCCTTGTAATGCATTAGTACTGTTTGTGTCTGTCCAGATTCCTGTTTTTGAAATTTCTTCAGGCAATAAACCTGATAAGTCGAGAGTTGAGGAATCAGCATTACAAGCTTCACTGTTAAGGTTGATAATAACATTTGAAGGCTGTGTGATGGTTACAGTAGCTGTTGCAGAACAAATCTGATTATTAGTATTAACCGATGATGTTGCTGTAAGTGTGTATACTCCTGCACGTAAATTAGTATTTCCTACAACTTCATTGTTCTGATTTGTAATTACAACAGTTGAACCAGGGCTGTTAGTTACTAAAATAGAGCCGTTACTGCCTTCAAAGCAGGTAACATTTGAAGCTATTCCCGTTACTGAAATTTTATTTTCAACAGTAAAGGTTTGTACTAGTTCAGTTTTGTTACCTGCACAATCTGTTAAGGTATAAGTTCTGGTTAAGACATATGCATTTCCATCACAGCCGCTTCCTCCATTGTTCGAATCACTTATCGAGATGTTTACGCTCTCGCTGCAATTATCTGCTGCATCTATTATGTCTTGTGGGCTTCCGGCGGGTATGTTGGCAATACTTTGTAAATTAGCCACACTCACAGGGGCAGTTCCTGTAGGTGCAGTTATGTCTCTTACTGTTATAACCTGAGTGTGAGAAGCAGTATTTCCGCTGCAGTCACTTGTTGTCCAGGTACGAGTTAAAGTGTAATTTGTAAGACATTCATTTTGGATATTGCTTTTTGTTTCAGAAAAAACAATTGGTAAATTGCTATTGCAATTATCTGAAACTTCTATAGTTGCTGGTTCAGGGACAGCATCACATGAAACGGTAATATCTAAAGGAAGATTTCCTGTAAACATTGGTGGTGTTGTATCTTCCAGAGTAATCACCTGAGTGAAAGTATCAGAAGTGTTTCCGCAATCGTCTTTTATTGTCCATGTATTGGTATAAGTTCCGGCGTTTGAGCAACCTTCCGAAGCCATAAATTGACCACTTACTTTTACAATGTTTGAAACATCAGTATCACAAAGATCTGAAGCCACAGGGAACATTGCCTGAGCGTTTTCCAAACCTGAAAGATCACTGCATTGTAGAGTTACATTCAAAGAACCCATTTCAGTAGCCCATGTTGGAGCAGTGGTGTCTTCGATAGTAATTATTTGAGTGAAAGTATCAGAAGTGTTACCACAGTCGTCTTTAACAGTCCAGGTGTTGGTGTAAGTTCCGGCGTTTGAGCAACTTTCAGAAGCGATAAACTGACCACTTACTTTTACAATGTTTGAAACATCAGTATCACATAAGTCAGAAGCTGTTGGGAACATTTCCTGAGCATTTTCTAATCCTGAAAGATCGCTGCATTGTAGAGTTACATTTAAAGAACCCATTTCAGTAGCCCATGTAGGCGCGGTGGTGTCTTCGATGGTAATTACTTGCGTGAAAGTATCAGAAGTGTTACCACAGTCGTCTTTAACAGTCCAGGTGTTGGT